>CAVSOU010000021.1:0-42572 GCA_963729625.1 uncultured bacterium | reverse complement strand
CATATGTGCACATCACCATCAGTCGATGGTGTTGGCAGAAGATAGAACTCCGCTGGCTAAGGTATCGCAACCCGGCAACAGGAGAGACTGGGCAAATGTCCGTCCAGTCCGGGTATCCTTGGCTGAGACAGTTCGTGAAATCCTTGTGAAATGGACCGGTTCAGCGAGTCGCATCGACGAGATGGCCCTGGAAGAGGACAATCTGTAGCTATGCCAGCAGTAGAGGCCTCGTATCAACCACATGAGTTCTTCCGGAGACAGGCTGCCATTCTTGAACGGCTCTTTCCCGTCAGCTTCTTCCATGGAAGAACGTAGAATCAGCCTATATCAGCTGGAAGGCGCTAAAAGCCTTGGAGGCCGCAGACGGTCGCATCGATTACGTCCAGATGGCAAACCAAATGCCATCGTCGGTAGGACTGTGCTGGATGGACAGACCCTTATCCAGATAAGTGACGGGGACCTCGCGACACTTACTCCCGGTCTGCTGCGAGACAGCCCTGGTAGAGTCGGCAAGAAAGTCAATCGAAATATTGAAGATCCCGACCAGTACAAAGATCTTATGGTCGAGTTCGCTTTTGCCGGTTGGCACCTATCGAAGGGTCATTCTGTGGAGCTGATACAAGACGAAGGGATGGCGAACCAGCACATCGGCTTACCTGGCGTCGACGTGCCAATGTTCGCCGACTGCAAGCGGCTCCTATCTTCAAGCGCCGACCGGCTGAAGCAGGTTATCAAGAAGACCAGCAGCCAAGTTCGAGCGACCGTCGAGTCTCGTCAGATTCGAGATGGTGAGTATTTCGGTGTGGCTGCGTTGGACATCACCGCGATCACAGGTCTGCCTGTGCCAATAACCGACCCTGACAAGTTTGGGTCGATACACACTAATGATCGCATTGATGCCACCGTCGCGACCGCCGAGCAGGCACTCTCAGGGAACCAAAATCGAAACGTGGGTGCAGTTGTAGTAATGTGGGACATCCTTGGCCTGTTCGGCGAGCCTCCGGCCAATGTCTACTTCGCGGCGCAGCGGAATTTCAGAATACTCACCCACTCTACTGAGCATGCCAGATCCGCGATTCCTGTCGCAGCTCAGGTCTTTGAAGGAAGCACGATCCACCTGCGTGTGCGACACTGGGTGCCTCGATAGCAGCGAGCTGCTGCATCTCGCATCTGAAGATGGAGTAGGCAATAGCGATATGCATCCAGAAACCCGGCAGCCCCGAGCTATGTCCACCGAACAGACAGTGGTGGTTGGCGCTGGGGCTCGCTGTGCACTGTATCACGCTCGGGCGATGGCAATATTCTCGCACGGCTGAGGGCGGTTATCTGCGGAGACATGCGGATGAACTTGCTCTCATGCCTTGCACCCGTCAATCGACGCGATATCTATGAGATTGTCGGCTAAACACTTCTGGAAAATACACGGTCGCGCCGAGCCGCGTCCCGTTGGCGTCGTGCTCACCACCACCGTAAGCGCGATCCGATCGGCATGTCCGGTGGCACGACGTTCCACTTCGTCGAGGAGGATCCGTCGCAGGTACTCGCGCAGGCCACCGCTGCCGCCGGGGGACAGGACGTACGAGTCGGGGGCGGCGTCAGCACTGTACGAGAGTTCCTGATGGCCGGTTTGGTCGACCGATTGCGTGTCGCGATCGCCCCCATCCTGCTTGGTCGCGGGATCAATCTGTGGGACGACCTGCGCGGGTTCGAGGACGGCTACCAGGTGCAAGCCGAAACCGCCGAGAGCGGCACCGTGCACGTCACGTTCGCTCGTATACGAACGGTTCCCCGGAAGTGAGAGTGGCGGTCAAGAACCAGCTGCTTATCCTGAGCGAGGCCCACCTGCTCCGTGTCCTCCGGGAGTATGTCACGTACTACTTCACGCGGTCTGCTTGGCCGATCTGCCCTGCTTAGCCGTCGGTAGTTCATTGTCGGCCCATATCCAGTCGGCCAAGCCCTTTCTTGCTCCGTTTAGATCCATGTAACCGAATATCGCCCACACGTAGTGCCGATCGGCTAGCGCTGAGAATCGGAGATAGTGCGCAGGATGCCCGTTCACCACAAACCGTCCTGCTAAGACGATAACGTACATCGCATCGCTGCTATTGTCGGTGACCGTTCTGCTGACCTCCAAAGTCCGGGGATGCCGTTCGCCATACACCGCTGCAACCTGCTGTGAGATCTCTTTGGGCTGGTCGGCGTTTGCCGAACGGAGCCATGTTACCGAGCCGATGACCGCGGCCGTCAGCAATGCCAATATGCACCAGTGAGCGACGCCATGTGCCACTTACTCCCTCACCCATTTGCGGCCAAGCTGCGCCAGTCCCCCTCCACACAGGTCTCTGCTAGGAAACGCCGACGGCCGTCGATGCCAGGAGGATCCCTCGCGGTCGGCGCCTCCCTGCGGAAGTGGTGAAGACTTGCCGCTTGCTGGCGGCTACTATCATTATCCAGAGGCTACGGTTCGCCCGCACGAGAGTCTCAGGTCCGCGGCCTGATATCAGCCACACTCCGTTTGTGCCGCTTAAGCCTTGCGCCCCGGCCGTGTGTGCTGCGGTGCCGCTTGCCGAATGGGCGACGCGGGCCAGCGACCACTGCCAGCAGTAGCGAGCTGATGCATGACTATGCGAGAGCGCGTGCTCGTCGCCGCGCATCGTGCCGCACCATCTGCTGCAGTCGTTCACTGAGCGGCCTCAATTGGGGGATGGGCGCAGGGTTGCGGGTGTTCTAGCCTGGATTATGCGGGAAGGTGCAACTGAGCTATGGAGAGGCCGGCTCGGCGCAGCGCACAGTTGAGGATGGTTGATTGCTAGGGGTCGTTCCGTTACGGTCAAGTTCTCACACAACGACCAGTAAGCGGAGCGACCCCCATGGCTATTCAGTCTGCCACACCGCGGTATCATTTTGCCACCCAGACCGAGCTGGCGCTCGAGGCCATCTTTGACGGCGGCCGTCTGACCAGCGACGGGGGGCTGCCCTGGCTGGCGCAGGCCGATGCCGTCCTGGGGCTGTGCAAGCGATTGGCCTCCAGCCTGCCGGAGCGGCGCACCCGGCACATCCGCTACGCCCTGGAGAGTCTGGTCCGGCAGCGAGTGTTCCAGATTGCCTGCGGGTACGAGGACCAGAACGATGCCGACAGTCTGCGCGACGACCCCTTGCTCAAGGTGGTCTGTGGGCGTCTGCCGGAGAGTGGTCCTGCCCTGGCCGGCCAGTCCACCTTCAGCCGCCTGGAGAACAGCGTGGACCGCCGGGCCTGTCGCCACCTGGCCCACGCCCTCCTGGAGGTGTACCTGACGGCGCGGGAACAGGCGGGCGTGCCTCGGCACATCCTGCTGGATATCGACAGCACCGACGACCCGACGCACGGCCACCAGGAAGGGGCGGCCTACCACGGCTACTACCGCCAGCACCAGTACTATCCGCTCCTCGTCTTCGACGGCGAGACCGACCAGCCGATCACCGCGATCCTGCGTCCCGGCACCGTGCACGGCAGCCGCGGGGTGATCACGGTGCTGCGCGTGCTGGTCCAGGCCTTTCGGCAGCGCTGGCCCGGCGTGCGGATCGAGATCCGTGCTGACGCGGCGGGCGCCACGCCCCGTATCTACCAGTTCTGCGAGCGCCACCAGATCGGCTACACCCTCGGTCTGGGCACCAATGCCCGCCTGGCTGCCCTGGCCGCACCGCTGCTGGCGCAGGCCCAGGCGCAGCGCGAGGCCACCGCTGCAGAGAAGGTCCGCCTGTGCGGTGAGACCACCTACCAGGCCGACAGCTGGGATCGCGCGCGCCGTGTGGTCTACAAGACCGAAGCCCTCGCCAAAGGGCCCAATGTGCGCTTCGTCGTCACCACCCGCACCGATGCGCCGACGGACCTCTACAACTGGTACGTCGATCGCGGCACACCGGAGCTGTGGATCAAGGACGTCAAGCTCGCCTGCTTCGCCGACCGCCTGAGTGACCACCGCTTCTGGGCCAACCAATGCCGCCTGATCCTGCACGCCGCAGCCTACTGGCTCCTCGATACCCTCCGCCGCTGGCTGACCGCCCGCGGCCTGCCCCGTCTGCAGCTCGATACACTGCGGCTCCAACTGCTCAAGATCGGCGGCCGCGTGCGGGAAGGACTGCACCGCATGCAGCTCCACCTGGCCAGCAGCCATCCCGGTCAGGTCCTCTGGGCCCTGCTCGCGCTTCCGCCGCCCGACCGCGCACCGCCGTACCGCTGACCTCTCCCGCCGCTGCCGACCGCTGCCACCACCGCGACCGTTCCACCGCCGCGCGGTCCCCTACGCCGTCCTGCCCATGCCAACCGCGCCACAAGCGAGCTCAGACGCACACCACGGGACATGACGCCCTGGCATGTCGTCTCGCCTTACCCGCGACTTCCCTTACCCGACGCCCCAGCCGCCGTACCGCGTCCGCATCCAGGTGCGCTCAGCCCGCTTCCTCCAGGGGTCCCGCATAATCCAGGCTAGTGGTCTGTGACGCGTGCGTTGATAGGTGACGCGGTCATTGGTAGGGTGTTCTCCATAGCAAGTGAACCCCTGCCACGGAGAAGGATCCCCGTCCATGACGATCAAGCGCTATGCCGTCGTGCTCACTGAGGCTGAACGTCCTTACTTAAAGGGACTGATAGCGACTGGCACCGACTCTGCCGCCAGATTGCAGCACGCGCGGGTGTTGCTCAAAGCAGACCAAGGCCCTGGTGGGCCAGCCTGGACGGACGAGCGCATCGCCGAGGCGGTTGAGGTGAGCCAGCCCACGGTCTCGCGCATCCGCAAGCAGTACGTCGAGGAGGGGCTGGAGGCGGCCCTCAATCGACGGCCCAGCACGCGGACGTATACGCGCAAGCTGGATGGCGTGCAGGAGGCCAAGCTCATCGCCTTGGCCTGTGGCACACCACCGGACGGGCAGGCGAAGTGGTCCCTCCGCCTGCTGGCCGACAAACTGGTGGAGCTGGAGGTAGCCGATGTCTCCTACCAGACGGTACGGCGCACGCTCAGAAAAACGAGCTGAAGCCGTGGCTGAAGGAGCAGTGGTGCATCGCTCCGCAGGAGAATGGCGAGTTCGTCTGGCACATGGAGGATGTGCTGGACGTCTACCAACGACCCTACGACCCGCAGCGTCCTCTGGTGTGCATGGATGAGATTGCCAAACAACTGCTCCGTGATGCCCATGCCCCGCTTCCCATGGCGCCGGGCCGGCCAGCGCGGGAAGACTATGAGTACGAGCACGAAGGCGTGGTGAATACCTTCCTCTTCTGCGAGCCCCTCCAAGGCCGACGCTGGCTGGACGTGACCGATCGGCGCACCAAACGCGACTGGGCGCTCCAGATCCAGGATCTGGTCGACGTCCGCTATCCGCAGGCCGAGCGCATCGTGCTGGTCATGGACAATCTGAATACGCACACCCCGGCCGCGCTGTACGAAGCGTTTCCACCGGCACACGCCAGACGCCTGGCCGACAAGCTCCAGATCCACCATACGCCCAAGCACGGCAGCTGGCTGAACATCGCGGAGATCGAGCTGAGCGTGCTCAGCCGGCAGTGCCTGAACCGGCGTGTCCCCGACTTCGCCACGCTCCAAGCCGAGGTCGCAGCCTGGCAGCGCGATCGGGATGCCCGTGGCGGCAGGGTCAGTTGGCAGTTCACCACCGCCGATGCCCGCATCAAGCTCAAGCGTCTTTACCCCTTATTTGAGGAGTAACAGACCACTAGACTGTAACCACGAGCCCGGTTGGAAAAAGCACGCGTGAACAGCCGAGGAATGCGAGTGCAAGAGCGCGGCGGATCGGCACACGACCACATTGCGTGGCTGCTAAAGACCACTAACCGGATGGTTGGTTGCAGCACACTCCGGGTGCTCCTCGACCTAGCGTACGATGCGCTCCGCGAGGGCCTGGACTACGATCGTGTAGGCCTCAGTGTGGTCAACGCCGATGGCTCCCAATTGGTTGAGCATGTCGGCACGGACGAGCACGGAGACAAGTTCTATCCGCGGAAACGGGTTTCACGACTGGAAGAGCAGGACTATTACGCGCGCTTGCTTGCCGACCCCCGCCTGCAGGTATCAGGCTTGGGCTATATTCTGCTCGACAACCCGTACCGTGATGTACCTGCCGAGGCTGTGGCCCGCTTTGACGGGCATCCTTCCCAACTGCTGCGCGTCGCCCTGCGGCTGCCGGATCGCTTGCTCGGCCTGATCTCCGTCGACAACCTGTTGACACATCGTGCTATTACTCCAGAGGACGCATCGCCGCTGGTGGCCTTCGCCAACGCGCTGGCCGCTGCGCTGCACAGCGTGCAGGCACTGGAAGATCGTCAGCGACACGTGGCTATGCTCGACTCGAACCTGCAACAGCGTGTGGCAGAACTGGAGTGGCTACGCGAGATCAGCAGGGACGTGAACGCCGGCGGATCGCTCGAGGCCGTGCTGGACACTGTCTATGACGGTATCCGTAAAGGTTTAGGCTACGATCGGGTGGGTATCGACTCGCTGGATTATGAGGCCAATACCTACGTGGAGTACCTGGGTACGGATGCTGAAGGGAACAAGACACGTCCAAATGCGCGTGTTTCAAGCTTAACGTGCGAGAGCAGCGTGTGGTCGATGCCAGGTGTCGCCGCACTGCTGGGTGGGGCCGAGTACTACTACTCGGCGAATGCCTACGAGGAGTGGCCGGAGGAGTCGCGCTATCGCTTCGACGGCACACCGCGCCAGTTCCTACAGGTGCCTCTGCATGCGGACGAGAAAGTGATGGGTATTATCTCGGTCGACAACCTTGTCACCGGGCGAACTATCAGTGAGCGTGACGCTGCGCCGCTACTGGCCCTGGCCTGCCAGATCGACACAGCGGTGCTGAATGCGCGGAGGCAGCACAAGATCCTGGAAGCCGAGCGGGGAAACGCGCGAGCCGCCCAGGAATTAGCGCAACTTCGCGACGAATTCGTGAGCACCGTGAGTCACGAGCTGCGGAGTCCCCTCGCCGCGGTCGTCGGCTACGGCGAATTACTAGAAGCGCGCTGGGAGCAGCTGGCTCAGGAACAGCGGCGCGACTACGTGCGGCGCATAGTGCTCTCCGCTCATCGTCAGTTACGCCTGGTGGAAGACCTGCTCCTTCTCGGCCGTCTGGAACACAGCTCGGTCCAACTCGTGCACACACCGTCGGATCTCGCACCGATGGTTAGTCGCGCTGCCGACGAAGTGTACGTCAACTATCCCGGCCAGCTCATCGAATTCGCCGGCTCCTCAGAGGTGCAGGTGTGTGCGGATCCGGACGCCGTAGTGCAAATCGTGGTCAACCTGGCAGACAACGCTGCCAAGTACTCGTTCAATGGCCAGCCGATCACCGTTACGTGGGCTCTCGAGCCGCAGGAGCCTACCGACGATAAGGAACCTGGTGGGCACTGGGTTGTCTTGCGCGTGCATGACCATGGCCCAGGTCTGCCTGCCACTGGCCGTGAGCGCCTCTTCCAGCGCTTCGGCAGGCTGGACGGCAGCAGGAGTCGCAACGGCCACGTCGGTACCGGCCTGGGCTTGTACCTGAGCCGGCAGTTGGCGCGGGCAATGCTCGGTGACCTCGAGCTTGAATGCACCAGCCATGATGGCAGCGTGTTCTGCCTTCGACTGCCAGCGGCGTGAGCAACGTGCACTCGCGTGCATGCCACGCCAGTATTGCGATCCACTATGGCGCGCCTCACGTCTCCTGTATCTTGGTGCACAGCCTAATGCAGCCCACCCTGGGCCTTCCTTGACGAGACATCACCGCCGCCAGCCGGGATCTTCGCCTCACTGCCAAGGCCTTGCAGGCGTAGCAATACCGGCCCAGAAACACGATGCCTTCCAGCGCGGTCCGTAATGTGCCCCTACCACCCAAATCCGCATATGCCCACAGCGTCAGAAGTGCGCGACAGCTCAGCACGGTGCAAGGTATTGTACTTGCGCCCCAGTCGATCACAGCGGTTGGTGCAGGCAGTCGCATGTTGCCATCGCTCTCTGGCTTGGTCGCGCGACGCGATCGTTGCATGCAGTATGCAACACCAAGACAGTGCGTACGCGGGAGTGCGGCGCACATCTGCCGGGCACGAACCAAGCTATGCTAAAGCAGAATGCCTGCGGACAGCGCGACATCAACTAGACAGGCGTTCCCAGGGAAGACGCATGACCTACAGGCACATTGCCGTCGTGGACCGCCTGCAACTCTCTGCGCCTCATCGCGGGCGGGTGCAGGCGTTCAGCGTGGCACCCGTCGTGTTTCCTGAAGATGACCCGGCTTCTGAGCACGAGATCCTGGACCGCATCGGCGACGCGGACGCCATCCTCGTCTCGTGGCGAACGCCGCTGACCGCGAGCCTGCTCGCAGCCCGCCCGGCACTCCGCTACATCGGCGTGTGCGCCACAAGCATGGCCTGCATCGACACGGCGGAGGTCGCGCGGCGCGGCATCACGATCACCAACGTGGAGGACTACGGCGACGAGGCGACGGCCGAGTTCATCTTCCTGCAGCTGCTGATGCTGGTGCGGGGGGTAGGCCCCTACATGTGGCGCAGCGAACCGTGCGAACTCCACGGCAAGACGATCGGGATCCTCGGGCTGGGCGCGGTGGGCCAGAAGGTGGCGCAGCGGGCGCTGGGCTTCGAGATGCGCGTACTCTACTGCAGTCGGACTCGGAAGCCCGACTGGGAGGCGCTCGGCCTACGCTACCTGCCCTTCAACGACCTTCTTGTGGCAAGCGAGATCATCACGCTCCACACGCCGCGGGGACTGCGCATCCTGGATGCGTCGGCATTCGGGCGGATGCGGCCGGGCGTGCTCCTGGTCGACACGGCCGTCGGTGATGTGCTCGATGCAGCGGCGTTCCGGCACTGGATCGCTGATCGCGGCAACTTCGCCATCTTCGATTCTGTGACGAGCGAAGACTACTACACGTGGTTCCGCGATCTGCCCAACGTCATGTTCGCGACGGTGAGTGCCGGGAGGACGCGTGAGTCGCGGGAGAGGCTGGGCGAGAAAGCCTTGGCCAACCTTGCACGTGTCTCCGTAGGGTCGTCCTAGCGCCGCGGAGGCCGCCGCACTACCGGTCTTGGCGGCTGCGGCGAGCGATATGCGCCCCGGCCACGCAAGGATAGTTCGTCGGCAAGAGCACATAGTACGAGCTTCTTGGTCACCCAAACAGAGCAAACGGAGCGCATGTCCATGCAGTCGTGAACTGCGGATAGGGCAGGTCATGCGCGCGTACCGGGCTGCCACCACGCGCTGTGGCCGGCGTGCTCCTGGCCGCTGTTGCACTGCTGAGGTCGGGGACCTACAGTAGTCACAGCTCGAACGCTCGGTCAACAAAGATCCTAGTTGCCCCGTTTACTCCTGAGACATTGCACGCTCAGCAAGGATCCTAGTTGCACTACTACATGTTTGTGTGGTGATCACGCCGGAGGGAGAGCGGCGCCAGATTGCCCAGCTCGAGGACCTGGACGCGGCGGTCCTGGCGAAGAAGATGTCGCTGTTGAAAGAAGCCGACGAGGCCATGGCCCTGGTCAATCTGGGTGCCGACTTGTTGCTGGCCAGCGCGGTGGCTGGCGACGCCGATGACGAAGCGGCGATGACTTCTCGCTTGACGCGCTACACCATGGCACTAGTGGGTGCTGAAGAGCACGAGGTCCAGCGGTACACCCAGGACGGGCTGAGGGGCCCGCGCGAGTTCGTTGTTTCGTTCGTTGCACCGTTCGGTCAGAGTCGCGTACCCCCTTCGCACCTGCGTGCACAACGTCCTTGGGTGGAGAGCAGCTCTGCCGAGGCACCTAGCCATGGCTTCCGACGACCGTAAGGCCGTAAGAGCGCCCAACCGGACGTTGCCGGCTCCAGTCCGCAATCGGTCTCGTCGCTGTTGGTAACGGCAGCGGCGTGCCAATCCCCCATAGACGTATATCAGACATCATGTGAGGCAGGAAATACTACATGCTCAAGCGTGGCAATGACCTGCCGTGCAATCTTCAGGAGCTGATCGAACGTAAGTATCTCGATTCGATGGAGGTGGCCGTTGAACCGGCGAAGTGCTGCACGCTGATTGTCGTCTGCATCGCGGCCAATAATGATCTTGGCCCGTATTTTGCCGACATCTTCTCCGTCTCTGGCACGGATTTTGTCCCGGTCCGCATCCAATAGTTCGAGGTAGTTAAGTACTTGACCTATGACGACAGATACCTCTCTGCGCGCATAGTAGGTGTCATGTGACGTATCGCGAAGAAACAGAGGCTCTCCACCCAGCGGAGTCTTTATTTCGATGATTTCCAAGTACCCGTCTGCCGTTCGCCGAAGGACAAAATCCTGATGTTCGTCTCTTGTCCAAATCCTCCGATCGAGCAATTCGCTGTATTCGCTGCCAAACATCCATGGATTTTGCGATAAGTGCTTTTGAAACTCCTTCTCGCCGGCGTCCGAGACAATCAGCTCCTCCAGCTTCCTAAGCGCTTTAGAGTAGTTTGCGAGCGTTAGAGCTGCCGCCGCTTGTCTAGTAGCATCGGGATTCTGGACGGCGGTGTCCACGAGCGCACGCAGGACCTCGGCATCGCCTTGCGCCATAGCCAAAACGTGTGCCATGACCTTCGCCTTTCCCCGGATCGCGATAGCATCTAGCAGCTGATGGACCGATTGCTCTGCAATCTCCTCTTGCAGCACCGGGATAACAACGTAGTCCCCGGGGCTGTCCGGCACGTCGGCACTTTTTGCGACCCCCAGGAAGGTCGCGAGGGTCGAGATTTCGTCTCCCTCTTGATCGTCAATGGTGATGGAGTGCTCATCCAGATGTTTCCATCCGCCCTTTTCTTTCCGATACGAGGTCAACTTAATGGCATGGTGATGAAGCTCGCCTGCATGTCGATTTACAATCATCCAGTGAGTGGCCACCCTGTACACTCTTGGCCCATCCTTCAAGATGACGGAATCAACCATCCGGATATCAGGATTGGCGGCCTCCTCGACTGCTCGGCGCTTCAAAATCACTGCTGCAATGGGTTCATCTGACGGCGCCACTGCATCATCGTTGTCGTCGTTCATAGGCCATCTCGCCGTCTTTCAATGGACCAACAGCACATCCGCCCAGGGGTGTACCGATCCAAATGGCGACGATTATCCTCATATCGAGCATAACCCGATCGTTGGAGCATTTGCGCGCATGGGAGTCTGTACTCTGTGGGGGAGGAGGCTTGTCTAGCCGCTTAACGCGAATGCAGCCCGCCCGCTCAGGATGACAACCGACGCTGTTCGCTTACGGTGAATGTGGTATCCGACCATAAGCTCTGCCACGTGGTGCCCCGCCCAGGGGGACACCCTGGCGGATACGATTGGTACTGCGCTGCTTACTCCGTCCTCCGCAGAACAGCAGCCGGATTAGAGGTCTGAACTTGCATGCGACATGGCGACGCACACTTGCGGCAGGTAGAGAGGAAGCCCCGACAAACGGAACGGCCACGTGTTCGGCGCACGCATCGGCTAGACGAACAACTAGATGAAGAGACGATAATCGTACGACAACGAGCCAAAGCGCTCCAGCAAAGCTCCTATCCGTGCGATCGTGCCGGACGACTCGATGGTCGTCGGCAGCTTGGTATACATGTCGAAGCTGTTCCACTTCATCTTCGACAATCCAAGCAGCTCACGTGCTACAGTACTCAAGCCCGACTCCCCATAGTGTCTCGTGACCACAAGTGGGGCTGGTATCCTGCTCTTGCCCTGATAGTAGTTCCTTCCCTGGGTAACCGCATCAGCTGTGCCGTGGACCCACAGCAGTGCCTTGCGATTCTCGAGAACGATCGCAGTGCCCCGGCGCACTGGAAAGGCGTCTCCTTCGAACGCGCCGCTTGCGGATTGCCGGGAGGCCACGTATCGCAATGCGGGTTCTAGTGTCACCTCAAGCATGTCCACTGATCCCACACCGTCCAAGCCCTCAAGGAGCCCCTCGCGCTCGTCTTTCAAGAACGGTGTTCGCTTATGGATCACAACTCGTTCAGGCAGTTGCAGCCCGGACTCATAGAAGAGGCGGCGCGCATTCTCCCCCATACGCCGAGCATCTGCCCGAGACATGAACGGGTTCCTGCCCCTGATAATAGGGTTCTCTATTTTGCTAAGCCTGTAACGTAGACCAAGCCCTTCGCCGTTGTAGAGATGACTGCACCCCAAGACGACTCTGTTTCCCCTGCCCGCAGTCGCGTCAACGCTAAAGCCTAGTCCCATGAAGGCCGTCCTTGAGTCATGATCCTGGAGCACCCAGGGCGTGCGCATAGATTTCGCGTAGAGCGAAAGCGCGAGCCACCAGAACACCTCGCATTGATGGGGCTTCGTCAGGGTTGCCTCTCGGATGAACTGGGTTGGGATTCCTTGCTGTACGCAGAAGGCCTTCACGTAGTCGTGCAGGTCGAAGGATTCATCGCCCGTGTGGTACCGTTCCCACGTCTGCCATCGTGCCGGAATATACACGACAACAACGCTCGGAGATCTGGCGGCTACAAGGGAGCCGATACTTCTGGTGAGCAAGCGACCAAGTTCTTGTCCGCCCGCCATCGGATCGGTCCCCTCGGCAGGTTCGCGGCAGTAGCTCCAATCGCCATCATTCGGCTGAGAGATCATGAGCGGCGTGCCGAACGCACTCGCAAAGCCGGGATACTCGAGCAAGTACTCGATCTTACTGTCTGGCGATTTGGTTTGATGGAGCTGCCCGAGGTATCTAGCCAGGGCCGGGCTGCCCGCCGCCGGACAGACAACGCCGACGCGGACCTCAGCGGCAAGCCCCCCTGCAGTCAAGGCGAAATCGTACGGCCGGTTCTGCGTTATCCCTCGAATGGCATGAGAATCGAACGCGGGACCGCTGCCGTCTCTGTTGCAGAAGGCCAAGCGCGGCTCAGGGAACTGAATGCCCTGAGCTGTGACTTTCTTTGCGATGCCAGGCTTTAGCCTGAGTTCCCACTTATTGCCTGGCACGGAGACAGTGGCGAGCGCAGGCCCCCGGTCAGCAGTGAAGCTGAACGGTGAACCAGAGTCAGGAGGGAACTCGAAAACATTGCCCGGCTCAAAGAGGCGTTTGATCCAGGTGTTGAGCGCGTCGTTGAACTGTCGATTGTACTGCTTCGTCAGGACCAAGCGCCGCAGCTCTTGTTGGATGTCTTCGGGAGCTTCGCTTCCATCGAGAGCAATGCTCCGAATGGTCGGTTTCACGATGAGGTATTGGAGGCCGCGGTATCGGCGCAAGCACAATAGAGCTGCCGAGTGCACGCGATATCGCTCTCCGCGTACAGTCAACGTTTGCTCCGATGTTTTCTCCCAGACAAGTCCTTTCATGTCGGTTTCCAAGTCACGTGAGGCCGCAATAGATCGTGTCAAACCGGCGGTGAGCAATCCAACCACTACACCATCTGAGTAGGTGAGCTCCCGATCATCGATCGGACTTCTTTGGATCAGACCCAATTCAAGGGGAGAGAAGGCCCGTTTGATCTCTTCGATGGTTCCCAACGCAAGGACTTTGCCCTTCAGAAGGCCAGCGACTACTTCATGGCCGCGCACGCGATCCTGTACCGCTTGCCAACTGGGCGCTCCTCCAAAATCAGGCACGTCGAACTGAAGCACCTCACTCGGGCACTGGATCTGGAGTGCGTTGCTCTTGATCAGTACGTTGCCGCGCGAAGTTCCGACTTCGAATGGGGGCGCTGGAACGATAGACTCGACCCTGGCTTGAGCATAGAGGCTCTGGGCGCTGTCGCGGAGCGTACCGCGCAAACATCCAAGCGCTAGCTGGCCGAAAAGGTCATCAAAACCACGAGTTGGCACGTAATAGGCAAGACGCCCGTTCGCTCGAGCAGTTCGTAGCAACTCTTCCACCGCAGGAAGGATTTCGTCGTCTTCATATCCGCACCAGAAAAGCCTGCCAGTGCCCGAGCGCCTATATGCATCTGTCAGCGCCGCCATCACATTGGCATCACGGCCACTGTAGCCGGACATGACAAGATGCGTGTTTGCAAGTTGGTTAACAAGCGCCTCTCGCAAGTCTGCGTCTTGTTCCTGAAGCTCCTTGGGTGTGTTCTTGAGGGAATCGTATCGGTAATCACCGTGCAGTTGCACACATAACAATTCTCCACGCCGTGGCGTGCGTCGCACACGTGTGGTGGTATCGAGTCCTACTTCCAAGGGCACGACACTCGATCTCGCCGCCGACTTGACAACGAGCCCGTCGAAATTGGTGGTCCATACTGATGTGACTACGTCAGCCTCAGCCAAGAGGCACAGAAAGCGATAGCCAACAAACGGTGTCGCTAGCTCCGCGAGGCTCTGGAAATACTGGCGCCTGTCATCCGCAATCGGGTAGCAGCGTTCGACGTAATAGCCATATTCGTCACTGGAGCCGAGCGGAGGATACGTGCCCTCTCCGTCAAGCCACCGCTGGACCCTACGCTGAACGTCTGGCAGCGCGATGTTGTCCAGCTGCCTGGCCAGCGTTGGATTATTCGAAACAACAATATCACGCTTCCACTGCCAGATGCACCTCGAGGCCGATGGCACGCCGGAGTTGATTGACGCACCGGCCCCAAGAAACACCGTGTGTGGTGAGTTGGAATTGACCGCAACGCTGCGGATCATCGCATCAACTGACAAGTAGAAGTCGTCGTCGGGTCCAATACTTGGCATCATCACGACCTTACTTCGAGGAAGCGAAAGGTTCAGTCCGGATGACTGTATTATCGTCATTCTCTTGAGCACGTAGGCGACGCCGCGCACAAATGCTGGGTGTGTCAGCCGCGCCATCACACGCGTCCCTGTTTCTGTCCTATTTCATCCTCCACACAGCCGCGCTCACAGACCAAAGCCCGCAGTCAACACCACCTCGAGATTCCCGACCCGCACACTCTGTACGATCGCGGTGCAGGCGCTGGCTCGATTCTCATACGGCTCGACAAACTTGCGTCGCGGCCAGAGGTACTTACCGACAGCGCGAACGCCGGCTAGCGGGGTCCGTGGATCCCACGGGAAGAAATCCTTAATGCCGTCGCGCAAGTTGCCCACAGGCAGATCGTCCATACAAGCCGTCCCTTAGCCAATCTGGAAGCTGAACGTCCCCGCCGCCGACGTCCCCTTGCTCGAGCAGCTCGCCGACACCATGCCGCCGCTACTCTTGCTCTTCCATATGCCACTGGCCCTGCTCGGTGATCGTGCCGCTGGAGGTCGCCGTGGCACTGTGATCGGGATAGGTCGTCGGTGCTCTGCCGCTGGCATAGCGCACGCTGATGCTGCACACCGCCCCCGGCGCCGTTACGCGGAATAGGTTTGTCAAGCATGCCGACGCCTACGCGCTATCTATGTTAGGTCGACGAGAAGTTCGTCTGCACCAACCATGGGCGGTTTTCGCCTTTTCGGTGGCTTGGACGGCTCCCGATGCCGATGATGGTCATCGCCCCGGGTATTCTTGCGACTCGCGGGCGGAGGGACGTTTCTCTACAGTCTGGTCATGGTAGTCGGTGATTGGCATGTGATGAGCACCGGCTGTGCTCCCGGAGAGAGTCCGGATTACTCCGTTACTACGCCGGCTGAGGTTGCCGCCCTGCCGGCCGAGGCACGGCGTGTGCGCGCTGTTACCCTCGCGGGCCGACGCGAGCTAGCGCCAGCCGCGGTCAGGGTCGCGAGCTGGTCGCTGTGATTGCCCCAAGCCATGGACAAGCTCGCTCGATCGGACTAAGATGGGGCCGCCAGGCGAGGCGGTGACTGCCCACGCCAAGCGCTGAGCGCGATTCCCGGCCCATGTGAGAGTTTCGTACAGTGTTTGGCCTGGAGTTGAGAGCGCTTCGACCGTTAGCCTGGGCGTGCGGATAGGATGAGCACCTGCAACGGCTACTGCCCGATTCCGCGGATTCTGGAGGACGCGAACATGAGAACCACGCCGAAGAGAGCGAGACCTGCCTCGCGCACGCCAGTAGATGGGGGAGTCTGCCTGGGCGCGCTGACCGCATTTACTGTCAGCAGCGAGGAGGTCGCGTGAGCAACGTAATCAAGTTCTTGCTCAAGTTCTTGCTCGGCGTTGGCACGGTGGCCGTTGTCGCCGTGGTGGTCGTTTTGGCAGCCTCAGGCGGCCTTAATATGTAGTAGACGCCCAGCCGGCCGAGGCGTGGGGGCGTTGCCGTCGCGCGGCCGACGCTGACGCCCAGCCTGCTGAGGGCGGTACCGTCGCGGCGTCGTCACGTCATCGCAGGCTAACGCGGGCTGAGCGCTAATGCGTCTAGCTCAGGCCCTTGGTCGCGACAACACCGGCGGCCAGGATCACGGGCGGCAGGGTGAATCCCAGAGGGCTGGTCAGGTGGTGGCCCAGAGTATCCGCGTGCCCCGCGCCGATGTGATCGGAGAGCCCACCCACCAGGGAGGGCGAGAAGGCGTCGCCACACCATCGACGCTGTCCGAGCAACGCCACCGTAGCTCACATCCCCTCGCCTTGCCGCCGTAAACTCTGCCGGAAGCGGTAACTCTCGCCTTCCAGCAGCAGAATCGTCGAGCGGTGTACCAAGCGATCGAGTAACGCTGCTGTCATCCTCTCAGGGCCAAAGACCTCCGTCCACTGGGCAAACTCGAGATTCGAGGTGATTCCCACGCTGGCCCGCTCGCAGCGGTCAGCGAAGAACTGGGAGAGCAACTCGGCCGCCGTTTGCGAGAAGGGCAGGTAGGCGCTGACGAAGGGTACGCGGCGATCAAGCGCACTCGGACCCGCCTTCGGTTCGTCCACGTCGCGGTGTTCTCCAGTCTTTCCGCCTCTGCTTGGCACGAAGCTCTTCGCTGGCCTTGGGGGGAATGTTACCTATTGCAGGCAAGCGTCCAGATACCGAACTGTGCAGCCTGTTGGCTAGCGCTCACGCTTGTGGATTATACGTCATCTCGATGAAGCACCTTGAGCGGAATGCCGCGTGTGCCCGTGCCCTTGGCTCGTTGATAGAGCGTGCGCGGTGGCGATAACCCATCCGTGCGCGCAACTGTCTCCTGTATCTTGTCACGGTCGTCCTCGGCGGCAGCGAGTTCCTCTGGCGTAAGCTGCACGGACTTGAGAAATGTTTCGACCGTGTCTTGGCTGCGGATAAGGGAAGCCTGGTCCTGCACGATCAAGAATGGACACTTGATACACGCCATTCGGTAGATGCAGGTGTACCACTCGAACGGTACGTGTTTCAGTGGGCGGCGACGCCAGACGGGCGGCTTGGCGTGCTCTACCCACCCGACGTGAACAAACTGATGCGCTTCGTGTTGCATGGGATCGACATGACCACGATGGACGGTGAGCGCATCTCCGTGAACGCCCATTTGTTGCGCCACGTGATGGCAGCGACCATGCGCCAAGAGTTCCAGGTACCTGCCGAGGTGGTGGCTTGGGTTCTTCACCACCGGCCAGGGCGGTCAGCAGCGGACGTGGGTGGATTTGTCGCGGGCGAAGCCACCGAATACTACAGCGGCATGACGGAATCAGAGAGGCAGCGCTATGCCATGCAGTTCCAGCTTAGCCTGGAGGCCAAAGCCGATGACGCGCTGGAGATCGCCGTGCCTGACGACGTGATGCTCGCGCGCATGGACACGAAGCTGCAGAACTACTTTGAATGCTGGGGCACCATCAGTCCCACGTTCTTTGGGTACTGCGGGAGACCCGGTCTTTGTCCTCGAGGTAGCTATCGCGGCCTGTGCATTGGCTGCCCGCACCTGGTGCCCAACCCTGACAAGATCGTGCTGGCCGAGCACTGGCTGGGCCTTTATCGGTCGCTTGCAGCGCAAATGCGGAGCGCGGGCAACACCAGAGACGCACGGCAGCAGGAAGCACAGGCCCAGGAGTTGGAAGGCATTCTGAACGTGATGCGCCTCTACAAGCAGGCAGAAGAGGACAGGGGATTCAAGCCAGTATTCCGTGACTTGCCATCACCGGGGCATGGTGGGAGGCAGTTGCATGGCTAAGCGTGCGTGCAAGTCAGGCGACTATTCTAAGTCTCGCCTGGCAGGCCTTCGTCGGCATGCGGAAGAGGAAAAACTGGCTACGGTCGCTCGCCTTCGACAAGGCATTGAAGAGCTGAACAAGGCTCGCCCGAAGCGCTCGATCAGTGCTCGCAGCATCCGGGACGTTACAGGCCTCGACTATGCGACGATCTCAAGGAATCCTGAGGCACTCAAGCTGTTTAGGGACAACAGCAGCTTCCTGGCGGCACGACGCAAACGCAGACGCCACTCAGGGGAATTGTCGGCGCCGCGGGACCCTTTGCTCAACTACAAGAAGGCGCAGTTGGTCCAGCGGCTAAGAGATGAGATGGCCAAGCGCGAAGCGCTGGAGGCAAGCATGAGCAAGGTGGTCGAGGAGCGCGCCGAAACCGACAAGAGGATCATGCGCCTTGAAGCTGAGGTCGGTCGCTACGAAAGCAAGCTGCAACACCTGCGGCAGAAGCTGTGGCAAGAGGAAACCGACTGACGCTTGCCGGTACGGTGTCGCCGGCGTGTTCGATTGACGCCGTCGGCAAGAGCCAGCGACGGCCTTGACGTCGCGAACAAGCCAACACAGCCGTGGCTTGACACGAGGTCTATGATCGAGTCGGAGTGGATGCGCTGACCTGCAGCCCTAGAAAGGGTCCGACGCCTCAAGCACCGCGAGCGGCGAGACCGTTCCCCTTGTGCTGACGCCTGCTCTTGTCTGGTCACCCCTGGACTGCAGCGAGCAACTGGTGAACCCGGCCACGACGGCATAGTCGTGCGCCGGGTTTCTTGTGCTCGGCGCCGTGCAGGAAGGAGAAAGACATGAAAAGCACGAGGAAGCTGGTCGCGTTGCTGGTGGTCACGCTTGCCGTCCTCGCCCTTGGACCCGCCCCTGCCGCCCGGGCGCACAACGACAATCCCCGCGTTTTCCCGCCACAGGCCCATCCATACGCCGGTGCGGGCGTGCTCGTCGCGACGTTGCTGGTCGGCCCGGCTACGGTGGCGTCCGCTGCGCCGAGCGGTCGGGTGGCCGATGCCGCCGCCAACACGGCCGGCCCGGCGATCAAGGTCGGCGACGGGCCTGATGGTATCGCCATCACGCCGAACGGCAAGACCGCCTACGTGGTCAACGCGGGCTCGGGTACCGTTACCCCCATCAGCATCGCCACCAACATGGCCGGCCCCGCGATCAAGGTTGGCAACGTGCCTTTTCCCATCGCCATCACGCCGAACGGCAAGACCGCCTACGTGGCCAACGCGAAGTCCAACACCGTTACTCCCATCAGCACCGCCACCAACATGGCCGGCCCGGCGATCAAGGTTGGCGTCTACCCTGGGGCCATCGCCATCACGCCGGACGGCAAGACCGCCTACGTGGCCAACTCGATCTCGGGCACGGTTAGCCCCATCAGCACCGCCACCAACACGGCCGGCCCGGCGATCAAGGTTGGCGCCTACCCTGTGCGTATCGCCATCACGCCGGACGGCAAGACCGCCTACGTGGTCAACTTTAACTCGGGTACCGTTACCCCCATCAGCACGGCCACCAACACGGCCGGCCCCGCGATCAAGGTTGGCGTCTCGCCTTGCTGCATCGCCATCACGCCGAACGGCAAGACCGCCTACGTGGCCAACTCGAACTCGGGCACGGTTACCCCCATCAGCACCGCCACCAACACGGCCGGCCCGGCGATCAAGGTTGGCGACCTCAACCAGCCTTGGACCATCGCCATCACGCCGAACGGCAAGACCGCCTACGTGGTCAACAACGCCGCGGGTACTGTTACCCCCATCAGCACCGCCACCAACACGGCCGGCCCGGCGATCAACGTTGGCAGCACGCCTCAGCCCATCGCCATCACGCCGAACGGCAAGACCGCCTACGTGGCCAACGAACACTCGGGTACCGTTACCCCCATCAGCACCGCCACCAACACGGCCGGCCCCGCGATCACGGTTGGCAGCACGCCTGCGGCCATCGCCATCACGCCGGACGGCAAGACCGCCTACGTGGCCAATAACGACGACGGCACGGTTACCCCCATTCACATATAGCCTTCGACGGAACCGGCCCGCGATCAATCGTCCACACGACCGTTCGCCGCTGAGCAGCGTGTTTCTGGCGCTACTCACAGACCGCCCCAGGGCCCGGCGCCGGCAAGCGGTGCACCGAGGCCCTGGGGCGAGTCAGCCGGGAGGTTGCAAGCGATCAAAGCGATGGCGGCTTCCTCGTGACACGAGGGTCAAGGCGAGGCAGCGAGACAACGGCTCCCTAGAGCAGGTGGATGAACTCGCCGACCGTTTCAGCACGAGGTGCCACACAGGGCCGAAGCCGGGCACCTGCGCCTATGCGGCTGAACACGCACAACGAGTGCTGTTGGCAGACGTCACTTTTAACCAGCACGCTAGACCTGTTCTCCTGTGCCGGGCTAGAAGCGCTGTGACTTGACATCCGCCCCGAAAAAGTGAGAAAACTCAAATACGCTGCTCGTCCAGTGCACCTGCACGCCGTGCGCCGCGAGTTGGTTGTACGGACGCTTCACCACAGTAGGGCTCGTGCCAAAGGGATGCGGATCCAGATTGATGCGCACCGTCACGTGGCGCGCCGCTGCCGCTTCCAGCGCGCTCAGAACCGGCTTCGACGACGCGAGATAAACCTCGCCATCCAACGCCTGCGCCGAAGCGATGAACGACACAAGCGGGGCGACGCCGTCTCGGGGCTCGATCACGAGCTGCAGCTGGCCGGCGGCCGCCGCGTGGTGAGTGGGAACCAAGGCGAAAAGGACCAGGAAGAGTGCCAGAATACGGCGCATGGTCCACTCCTTTCAGCTGAACGCGCGACAGACACGAGTGTACCTGCTAGTCCGACGGCTCGATCCTCGCATTGAGCAGCCTGAGCGCCTCTGAGTGCGCTGCCTCGGCTCGCGCGCCAATCTGCTCGACCATCGCCAGTGGGTAGCCCAACAGCGCGAACTGACACACTTCGGCTGCCAGCTTGGGCGCCACGTTCGACGGCGCCTCCCCTCGCCCCCAGAACTGCTGCTGCGTCGCGAACAGGCGATTGCTGAGGAGGATCTAGAAAACACGATCTGCCAGGAGATCCTGGCTGAGGCGGATCTGCTGGCCGACGACCGGCACTGCTTCATCGAGGCCAGCGTGCGGGCGCTCGATGGCTCGGACCGCAGTTGGTAGATGGAGCACGAACGTGGCGCGCTGGCGTCTCTTTTGGCGCACCCCGCTGTGCTTGTCCATAGAGCCCCCGCTTCGGCGCCTCGGCGAGCTTGCCGAGCCGATGGCGTCCGATGCGGCATCCTTGCAGACACCGTGCCACGCAGAAGCCGCTGTGACCGGCGCCGCAGCGCCTGGTCTCTGCGGCGCCCTCCTCAGGGTTCAGGGCTGACTTCGCTTGTTTGATAGCGCCTGATATGGGCGGCTACCTCATGGCGCGGCAAGCGCACTGTGGAGTCGTTCGCAAAGAGCTGCAATGCCGTGAGGAGAATCGCTGCTGTTGCCAGTTGGTTTCTATGTAGCTCGTCGACAGCCCACAAGATGCCATGCACCTCGACGCCGTGCTGCTTCCCCAGCGCACGAAGTTTGTTGTCCCCCGTGAGCAGAATGCAACCTGGGCAGCTCTCAGCCAAGGCGAAGGCGAACGTATCGTGAACCGACAGGTGCGGCGTCTTCCTCCCAACTTCTTGGGCACGCAAAACCTGCTGACCAGGGAGGTCGATGACTCTCAACCCGCCATGCACCAGCGCTTGCTTCTCATTATCGCTGAAGCTTTGCAGCTCATCCTCGAAGAGTGTGTTCGGAATCTGGACTTCATAGGGCAGTTTGAGGAAGGTGTCGAGCAGCGACACCTTCCTCAAGTCAATCAAACAACTGGTGTCGCTAACGACGATCCGCATCGGCACCCTGCGGCCCTTTCAACCCGGCCTCAACTGCAGAGACCGGCTCCCGGAGCAATTCGGCAGCCTTGCTCAGCGAAATCAGCTCTTCCGCAAGCGCGCGGTAGCAGAGTCGTTCAAAGCGCTGTGCGCGCTCGAGCTGTCCTCGGGCGTCTCCGGGCTCAAGCTCCTCCGGTTCGTGCGTACGCCAACCTCGCGCGATGGACTGAAAAGCGTACACCAAGGTCGATTCGCTGATGACGTCCAGTTGGCGCAGCCGCATAAGGAGTGCTACCCCACTCACGCGGTAGAGCCGCTTCAGATCCACCAGCTCCCGATAGCCCAGGGAACGCCGATACTTGCCAACCTCGCGTCGCAGATGCTCGGCCGGCATGAGGAATGCCCCTGCAAAGACGGTAGCTGCGTGCTCTTCGTCCTTCTCCCCCAGACTATCAGGGGCGATGAGTCGATGTGCCAATTCGTGGGCTAGCGTCAGCCGGCGGCGCTCAAGCGAGAACACGCTATTCACGACAATGACCGGAAGTTTGGGTTGCCCGGAGCCACGTCCAACGAGGCAGGTCAAACCAGATACCCGCTGTGGAAGCTGCACGGTTAGTACCTTGAGGCCCTTTTCTTCCAGCAGTTCGGTCACGTTGGGAATGGGGTCCACTCCTAGGTCCCATGTGCGTCGCACGTCATTTGCGAGCATCTCTGCTTCACTGACCTGGTGCAGCTGGCGTGGACAACTGACCGGACAGTGCCACTTGGCACTGTCCAGATCGAGGATAGTCTCGATCTGGAGGTAGCGCTCGATCCCTTCGAGCACTTCCGTTTCGACCATTGCACGCTCCTGTGCCGTAGTGCTAGCTTTGGTCCTGAATTCTACCCCGGAAAGCTCAACACCCTGGGTATCCAGCAAGTACGTCAGAGATACACCTAGTGCCTTAGCAAGGCCCGAGAGCACGCCAGAACTAGGCACGTCTTCGCCGCGCTCGTACTTGCCTATAGCCTGGGCAGTCACGCGACCCTCCATGGCCGCTGCCAGCCCCCGCAGCGACAAACCGGCCTTGCGTCGAGCAAGTCTTAGCCGGTCAGCAATCATCCCATTCTCCCTCTTGCGGTTTACAGTTGACCTCAAGCAATATGTATTGTAAACTATTCCCAGAGGTCGCGCAAGCTGATCTCCGAGGCAGGCAGGCTCGAGCCGGCGCGTAGCCCACGTCTCGCCCCACTTCGGCTTCTCATCGAACCTTTGGATGCTGCATCCCATTTTTGGGCGACCAGGGAACGCCCATGCCTTCTCATGCGCGAATCAAGGAGGTCAGGAGGCCTCACATCATGGAAACCACAGAACGCGAGGACCATCGCCATGTCCGCATTCATATCGATCAGGCGCCGCACGAGTCGCCCACACCGACGACAGGCGCGGCGCTGTATGCGCTCGGCAAGGTGGGGCCGGGCCTAGAACTGTTTCGCGAAGTCACTGGAGACCGGGAAGACTCGGAGGTGACGAACGGACCCGAGACCCTCCACCTCAAGGAGGATGAGCATTTTTACAGCGGGGAGCCGCGGACCTACACGATCTACGTGAATGCACAGCCGAAAGTGGTGGCGACGAAGACCGTCACCTACGAGCAGATTGTCGCGCTCGCCTTCCCCAATCCTCCCACCGGGCCGAATGTACGGTTCACGGTGGGATACGAGGACGGCCCGCACCAGAACCCGGCGGGAAGCCTCATGCCAGGCCAAAGCGTCCGGATCAAGGAAGGGATGATCTTCAATGTCACACCGACTGATAAGTCGTAGCTGGGATCTGCAGAAGCTGCGGAACGAGGGCTACGAACTGGAGATCAAGTCCAGCTATTTGCTGGTGCATGGCGTTCCATACGTGAATTCCCGCAGGGAGGTTCAGCGCGGAACACTCGTCGCGAAGCTGGTCCTCGCCGGCGACAAGACGATGCGACCCGACGACCACGTTGCGTATTTCGCCGGGGAATATCCCTGCAACGCTGACGGGACGGAGATCGCCGAGATACGACATACCAGCGGGGAACGTTCGCTAGCCGAGGGCGTGGTAATCCAGCATTCGTTCTCGGCGAAACCGAAGCCGCGCGGTTCTTATCCGGACTACCATGCCAAGATGGCGACCTACGCAGCGCTTCTGGCTGGACCGGCTCAGCTCATTGATCCAGCGGCCAAGCCACAAACCTACAAGGTGCTCACGCCGGAAGAAGGGGAGCGAGAAACGCCCTTCAACTACCTCGACAGCGCTTCAAGCAGGGCTGAAATCGATGTTATCACAGCGAAGCTGAAGAAGATGAACCGGGTCGCGATTGTGGGACTGGGCGGCACGGGATCGTACGTGCTCGATCTCGTCGCCAAAACGCCTGTGTGGGAAATCCACCTCTATGACGGGGATATCTATCTCCAGCACAACGCGTTCAGGTCTCCGGGCGCGCCATCACTTGCCGAGCTTGAGGCGCAGATGCCAAAGGTGACGTGGTTCAAGAGCATCTATGCGAAGATGCATTCCGGGATCGTCGAGCACCCGACCCATCTAGATGAGAGCAATGTGGCGGAACTGCAAGGCATGGACTTCGTCTTTGCCTGCGTAGACAGTGGCGAGTCCAAGAAGTTGATCGTTGAGGCGCTTGAGGAGTTCGGTGTGCCGTTCATAGACGTTGGTTTGGGCGTGCGGTTGGATGGCGACATGCTTGCTGGTGCTGTGCGGGTCACAACCAGCACGCCAAACCAGCGCGATCACTTTCGCCAGCGCGTCTCCCTCACCGATCTCGGCAACAACGAGTACAACCGTAACATTCAGATCGCTGATCTCAACGCCCTGAACGCCGCCTTGGCAGTCATCAAGTGGAAGAAGCTGTTCGGCTTTTACCGGGACATGAAATCCGAGCATCACACCCAGTTCAGCATCGAGACCAACGGGATCGTGAACGAAGACAGAACCGAATGAGGCAGGAACTCACTTTCAGGCACGAATTCGTCGAGTTCATCCCAGATGAGATGCACGATGGGGTGCTCTTCATCTCTATCCGCTTTGCGACCGCATCCCACCTGTGCCCGTGTGGTTGCAGGAACAAAGTCGTCACGCCGCTGCGGCCGACTGACTGGATGCTGATCTTCGACGGCAAGACGATTTCGCTGCACCCGTCGATCGGCAACTGGAGTTTTCCCTGCCGGTCCCACTATTTCATCAGACTCAACAGAGTGCGATGGGCGGTGCAGTGGTCTCAGGAGCGGATTGACGCAGCTCGGGACCATGATCGCCTCGCGAAGGACTGGTACTTAGCTGGCATTGCGGAGCCGGACCTCCCATCCATGTCTCCGCAGCAACCTGAGACGATGCAGCCTGTCAATGATCACGTTTATTGGCTCTGAGCCACTTCTGATGCTGCTCTCTCACACCCGGTGGAGGACGCGAGTCCGGAGTAAGCCGAAGCTGGCGCGGCCAAACATTTGGCGCTTGATGACCTTGATCCTGTTCACGGCACCCTCAACCGGCCCATTGCTCCACGGCAGGCGGAGCGCCGCGTCCACCGCGTCCTGATCGCGACGAATGCCGCGGGCAAAGCTCTGCAGTTCCGCGGTGCCATGCGCTTCCACGTCGGTCAGCCAGGGTGCCAGGGCGGCACTCGTGCCGGTGCGTAGCAGCGCGCCAAACGTCTGCACCTGACGCCGCACCTCGGCCAAGCTGGGAGCGCTCGCCAGAAGCTGCGCTAGGAAGAGGCGCTCGTCCGGGTCCAACGTGGCGGCGTCTGCGGTCAGCAGGCGTGCGGTTTGCCGCGGCGAGTAGGTGCGCACGGGTGCAGGCAGTGCTTCGGACTCGGGTCGCGGGCCATTTGCGGCATGGCGTCCGCGTGCAGCCGGCCGCGTCCGCCAGCAGCGGAGGGCAAGGCGCAGATGCGCATACGAGCCGGTGTAGCCTTGCGCAGCGATTTCCTGCCACAAGCAGCGGGCATTCGTACAGCCCTGTTGCCAGCGTGCCCAGAGGTACGACTCGAAGGCACGCAGGATGCCGCTCCAGCCGGCTTGCGGGGCAGGGACACCCTCGCCAGCCTGCACCACGCGCCGAACGGTTGGCCGCGTCAAGCCGAGCTGGCGGGCAATGGCGGCGATGGGCACCGCCTGGCGGTGCAACGCGAGAATGGCCTCGTTGCGCGCCTGCCGCCGGTCTCGGGTGATCTGTTGCTCGGGTCCTGTACGGGTCAGCGCGTGCGGCGGTTCAGCCGCGGAAAGTGGCGGCGCAGCGTCAGCACTGCCACCGAGTTCCTGCACGCCTGTGGCTGCGCGGAGAGCAGCATGGGCCTGCTCGAGTTGGCGATGGTGTCGCCGCAGATGGCGCTGCACTGCTTCAGACAGGCTGTGGAGGAGATGCCAGCGATCACTGACCTGCTGAGCCTGGGGCGCTCCGCTGCGAGCACCCTCCGCATAGGCGCCGGCGCGATCACGCGAAACCACCTCGACTTCTGGGTGGTCTCGCAGCCAGGTGGCCAGGGTCTGGGCCTCGCGATCGGGGAGCAGATCAATCACGCGGTGCGTTTCCAGATTGACAAGTACTGTGCCGTACCGGTGGCCCCGGCGGAAAGCAAAGTCGTCCACGCCCAGCACGCGGACCGGGCCGGCGGGTTCGACGGGCATCGAGTGCACCAGACGCAGAATGGTGCGAGCGCTGACCACGTGGCCAAGCTGGCGCGCGTGCCGCGCTCCCGGCCGGCCGCCGACGACCAGGCCCTGCAGGCGCAACTGCTCCTGCGCCCGACAGGTGCGTCGTGCCCGTGGCGCCAGCACGCGGGGCAGGCGTTCGGTGAAGATGCGCACCGGGCAGCGCGCGTACCAGCAGCGAAAGCGGCGGACGTGCAGGCGCAGCACGACGGGTCGGCCTTGGCAGGGCAGGTCGATGGCCTGGCGCTCGTAGTGTGAATGGAATCGCGTGGAGCGGTGACGGCAGCGCGGACAGCGAGCAGTGTGACGCGTGGAGGCGAAGAGTATCAGCCGGTGACCGTCGTCGACGATATCGTGCACACGTACGTAATGTGCCCGCGGAAAGAAGAGTGTACTGAGGTGCATAGCTGGATTCCAGGAGCGGAGTACGCTGAGCGGGAGGCGAGACTGCTCCAGCATAGCGCTTCACCAGGTAGCATCAGAAGTGGCTCAGAGCCCGTTTATTTGCCACCCGCCCGATCAGGTTAATTAGCCACCCTTTGCCTCGACCAGCAGCGACCAGAATCTTCGCAGTGGGAGCGCGCTCCCACTGCGGCGCGCCGAAAGGCGGTCGGTTTGGGGGCGCCCGGCTGAGCCGGCACGAAGGCCAACGGGTCAACGCCGTCATGCGGGAGCCTCGGTAGTAGTCGGTCGCAGCCGCGGTCGGTAGCTGCGGCCGAGCAGGGTGACGACGTAGGCGCTGTTGAGCAAGCGGTCCAAGAGCCCTTCCGCGATGACCGGGTTGGGGAAGAGCGGGTAGAAGTCCTTGGGCTCCCGATTGGCAGTCAGGATCAGCGCTCCATGGCGGTAGCGGCGGCTCACGATCTCATAGAGGTCTTCCGCCTGGCTCATGCTGTACTCGCGCATGGCGAAGTCGTCGAGGATGAGCAGGTCGTCGGCCAGACGCGTGCGCACCCTGGAGCCCTCGGGGCTGCGCGTGCCGCCGCTGATCTTGCGCGCGGCTTCAACACCGTGTGGCCGTCTCTCCCCCGGAACGACTCCGCTCCGGTGCAGTACAGCCTACGCTTGCCTCAAGTCGCGTGCGCTACTGCAACAGCGCCCGCGGCCCCCGCGGCCTTCCGCAATCCGGACAGCAGCCTACGTGGCGAATGCACACACTGCAGCTCCCGACCCGGGTCCACAACCCCTTCTATTGCGGCACGACGCTTGCCCACACTGCTGGTGCCTACCCCAGCCAAACCACTGCACCAGAAGCGCCGTAGAGCCCCTTTCCGTCCCATTGATCGTAACCTGTGTTTGGCCGGCACGTGATGGCGAAGACGGCGGCATCGTTCCGGCGCAAGCGCACCTCTACCGGTTGCTTCGGGAGGACGCGCACATCGCCGTAGTAGACCTCGGCGACGCTCTAGGACGAGCTGAGGGTCACAGTGGTGACGGTCTCGGCAGGAGCGTAGTTCACCAGCACGACCACACGCCGCGAGGTATCAAGTGGGTGCTCGGTCACGCCAAAGTGCGGGCACTGCTTCTGAACGGCATGGGACGTGGTTGACCCGGCGTGCTCCGCCACCTGCTGGTAGATGTGCCAGTAGGGCTCGGCATCGGCGCCATGAACTGGCTGCTGCAGCGGCCAACTGTGGCCAGCGTGATCATTGGTGCACGGAACGAGGACCAACTGCGGGACAATCTTGGTGCCGTTGGATGGGCTTTGAGTGCCGAGCAGGTTGCGCGACTGGATGCTGTAAGCGAGACCGATACCATCTATCCCTTTTGGCACCAGCGCGGCTTCACCGAGCGTAACCCGACACCGACGGCGTTCTACAGGTAGGGTGGCGGGCCTCGCCGAGACGGGCTGCTCAAGCCACCATGCGCTGACCTGGTTGTCGGGGGCCACGCCCGCCCACGAGGCCAGATGGTCGGCATCGGGGAACTGGCTCCTGTCCAGGCCGATCTCGCCTTGCGGCGTGATAGTGGGCCACCCGGCCCAGGGTCAGGGGATGATAAGCTCGACCCTGCCATGGTCCCTTAGGGCCAGGCCGGGGCACCGATCGGAATTTGGTTGACGAACCACTAGGCTCCGTAGTAGTTTCGCACCCATCGCTGGGCTTTGAGTTGCAGCACTTGCTCCTGCGGTAAGCCACGACTATCGCCAAGGGCGCAGTTTCGCTCCACGTGGCGCACGGTACGCATGCCCGGGATGATAGTGGAGACGGCCGGATGGCTCAGCACGAAGCGTAACGCAATCTCCGGAAGCTGCTCCTGCGTTATACCGAGGTCTGCGATGATTCGCTGCACGTGCTCAAACACCTCGCGCTTGCGATCGCCTGAAAAGTAGCTGTTTCTGAAATCACCATCCGGAAATGTCGTTTCCGGCGTTACGTTGCCGGTGAGCCCGCCTTCGTCGAGAGGTACGCGCACGATGACGCCCACGTTGTGCTCCAGGCACGTCGGGAGGAGCCGGTCTTCAGGGCTCTGATCAAAGACATTGTAGATGACCTGGACCGTGTCGACGTGGCCGCTCTCGACCAGACCCAGCGCACTATCGGGTTGATGATCGTTGACCGACACGCCGAAGTAGCGGATCTTGCCCTGCTCCTTGAGCCGCATCACGGCTTCAAGCCAGTCGCCCTGGCCAAGCCACTCGGGCGACCATACATGGAATTGCAGTACGTCGACCGTCTCCATGCCCAAGTTCCGCAGGCTCTCCTCCGCGCGCGCAACCACGTAGTCGGCTGGGAACGCATCGTGAGCCGGGATCCCTGCGCGCGCCGGCCATTGACTGTTCTTGGGCGGCACCTTCGTCGCTACGTAGACGTGCTCGCTTCGAGCTCGTACAACCTGTCCCACCAGACGCTCACTATGCCCATTGCCGTAGCCCAGCGCCGTGTCGATGAAGTTCAGGCCGAGGTCGATTGCCGTATTGAGCGCGCGCAGGGACTCCTCATCCTCTGCGCCGAGCCAGTTCGCCTTACCAATACCCCAAGCACCGAACCCGATTTCCGAAACCTGCAATCCTGTTTTGCCAAGTGTCCGATAGTGCATTGTCTTCCTCCTGCTTCCACTGTACTCTGGTGCAATCCGAATGAGTTCTCGACGACAGAAGTAACCTACACAATTCCTGCAACCATCCCTAATGAGCATGCTGCGTTCGGGGAGCCAATCATCGAGCGATCGCTCCTCAATGGCGAACACAAAGCCGCCGTGGTCATCGCGCAACACGACCGCGCGATCGCGGCGAAGTGGTAGCTGCACGTCGTCGTGCCCGCTTGGTTGTCGATCTGACGACTGCATTTCCATACGTCGAGGCCGTTGAGGTCGTGTAGCTTTTGAGCTGACTTGCAGGGCGTTCGGCAGCCTGAATTGAAGAGCACGCCACGGGCGCAAGCCGTGCATTTGGCTTTGTCTTCTAATGCTTGCAGCCATGCCATGCTTCGGAGAGTTGCAGGGTAGGCTATCAGGTGGCGATCAGCGTTAGCGGCAAGCGTGAGCAGGGGATTACCCTGTAACGAGCCACAAGTTCAGGGGCACACTCTGCCCCAGAATTCGAAAGGGAGGGCTGATGGACGAGCGCGCTGCGCTACACACGGCACCCCGCCGTGCCTGCATCGATCGCGCTGCTTACAGGGAACCGCTGCTGGCGCCAAGCCCGAAGCCGCCGAAGAGAGGTCGCCCATCGGCAGGCGTCGCACCGAGCACCTGCAGCAGCGTACAGCATCTTACACCCGACACGCGGCCGTGCCCATCTCAGCTGCAGGGAGGGTGAACACAAACACGCTACCGCCTGCGCCGCTTGATTCCAGGTCGAGGTCGCCACCCATCGCCTGCGCTAGGGTGCGGCCCAAGTAGAGTCCCAGCCCCGTGCCGACGCGGCCCGCGCGGGACCGGCAGCCGGGTATGCGTCCGAAGCGCGTGAAGAGCCGAGCGCGATGTTCGGGCGCGATGCCCGTGCCATGGTCGCACACGCGCACGCGGTCACCATCGCACGCCCAGCTGACGTCGATGGCGGCGCCTTCGGGTGAGTACTTGGCAGCATTGTCGATGAGATTCACCATGACCTGCAGCGTGCGCTCGGTATCGGCCTAGACCAGCACGTCGACAGGTCCAGCGCACTGCACCTGCTGGTCTCGGTAGCTCGTGCGCACCTCGTCGGCGGCGCGCTCAGCGAGGGGCCCAATGGCCACCTGGTCGAGTACAGGCGTGAGCGCACCCAGCTCGAGGCGGCTCAGAAGCAGCAACTGCTCGACGAGGCCGCGCTGCCTATTTGCAGCCGCGACGATGCGCTGGATCCGCTCCTGCTTAGCGTCATCGGTCAACTCTGCCCAGTGTGCGGCGAGGAGTTCGGCGTATCCCACGATCGCCGTGAGCGGCGTGCGCAGCTCATGGCTCACCGTGGCCACGAAGCCGCTGCGCAGCTCGGCCAGCTCGTCCGCAGCGGCCGCCTCGCGGGCCAGAAGCTCCTCCGCGCGCTTGAGTGTGGTGATATCCCGCGAGATGCCGACCAGGCCCACGATCTGGCCGTCCTGCTCGATTGGCACTTTGGTGGACTGCAGCCAGCACGGCTGACCGGCACGCCCAGATTGGTCCTCCACCTCGCCGATCAGCGGTCGGCCTGCCTCCATGATGCGCTGCTCAAGCGTATAGAGCGGCAGTGCCGCGTCGTACGCATAGAAGTCAAAGTCGGTCTTGCCGATGGCCTCGGCCGGGTCCTGCACACCCAAGTACTGCGCCTGAGCGCGATTGACCTGCATGAAGCGTGAGGCGCGATCCTTGCAGTAGATAAAGTCGGGACTGGTGTCCATGAGTGTATGCAACAAGCCGCGTTCCACGAGCGCTTCGCGCTCAAGGCGCTCAGGTGCCAGTTGCAAGTCGGTGACATCGCGGGAAATGCCCACAATGCCCTGGACGCGGCCGTCCACCACAATGGGCACCTTGGTCGATTGCAGCCAGCACGGGCGATGGGCATGCAGGCGATGGTCCTCAAGGACGCCGACGCTGGGCACGCCGGTCGCGATGATACGCTGCTCAGCGGCAAACAGCTCCTTGGCGATCTCCGCAGGGAATATATCGAAGTCGGTCTTGCCGGCAAATACGGCAGGATCACCCAGCCCGACGTAGTCGGCGAGTGCCTGGTTCACCCGCAGAAATCGGGACTCGGCGTCCTTGAAGTAAATGAGGTCAGGCATATGGTCGAGCAAGGCCTGCAGCAGGTTCTGTTCGAGCCGGCTCGCTGGAGGCGCCTTGCCACCACCGTGCCGATTCAGATGCCCGATGCCGCCGTGCCGTGGCGAGCCATGTCGTGGCGCTCCAGTCCGTTCGCGTTTGCACGCACCCGGTGGTCGCCTTTGCCCACGAGCTGTGCGCGAACCCACGATGTCCTTATCCTATCACCTGGATCACGAGTGCCAGCATACCGAACTGGTCGCATGCCGCCGCGTCCTCCGGCAGCGCGGCACTACCAGCTGTGTGACCACAGGGCTCGGCCAGTCTCGCCCATTATCAGGCGGCAACACCGTGCCAGCAATAGGTGTTTCGGGGGCGAAGCACGCCTCGCTGGCATCACTGCCACCGTGTCCATGGCGAATCGCGCCGCGGTATTTCCATACGTTCGGGCAGCACCGACGCTAGCGAGCGCTACGCCCGTGACAGGCCCCACGCTGGCTGCTGCTCTGGTGGTCCGGTGTCGCCAATCCCAGAGCATTCCTACTAGAAGTGGTATTGCAAAGATCGCTGGAGGCGCGGCGAGAACGTGTGCTGTGTCGACGGATGCTGCGCCACTCATGTCTTCCTCCCTCATCCGGCTGCTCAGTGACGATACACCTGCGTGGAGTGTACCGGGCTGTACTGGCGTTGGCCTCCAGCACATCGACGGCGGCATCATTCCTCTTGGCGCCAAAGGGCTGGACATGATGTGTGGTGCGGATCGCGAGCAGCAAGCCAGCCTCCCCAAGCCCGGCGGCCGGGGAGGCTGGCGTAGAGCGGGCTGGCGATGACTGTCGGCAGGGCTACTTGCTACCGCTATCGCTGCTGCCGGCGGCGGCGGGGTCGGTCTGGCCTGCAGCCTTGCTGGGCACGATGTGGATCACCTTGGCCGTCATGGCCTGTGTCGCGCTGTCGCTCAGGCCCCAGGTGCGGATGGTGACACCGGTGACCAGGTCGGTCACGGCCGTAGCGGTCTTGCCCTGGAGATCGTCGCGCCCGTTGGCACGGTCACACTGATCGTCTCGCCCACCTGGAAGGCGGCCACGTTGTGGCCCTGCGTCGCCGTGAGCTGAACGGTGAGCACATTCCCGGTCACGCCCGTGATCGTCCCCGCGACCTGCGTGTAGGCCATCTGGATGCTCCAGTCCTTGACCCGCGTGACCAGGACTGGAGCCGGGGCGGTGGTCCCACTGATCGGTGCCGTACCCGCCATACCATCAGTGTGCCGCTAACCGCCTGCAAGCGATGCGGACCCACAGACGGAGATCGGGCGGCGTCCACGTGTCGTCGAGGAGTGCAAGTAATTCGGCGATTTCCTTATCAACGTCGAACGGCCATTGACGAGCCTCACAGCGGGACAGCAGCGAACCGTGTGAGGCCAGCGGATCTGGGGAATCATGATTGGTGCTATCGTCGGTCACGGCATGTATCTCCTTGCTCGTTGTCAGCTGTCGCCGAAGCACCCAGCAACGCGACCTTCAGCCAGCCGGTTGCTTCACGCGAACAGTTTGCGTCGTCCATCAATCTCCGGGATCTGAGGCCGCTCATACTTCCCGCACGCGATGTCAGACGAGCGCGCGGCTGAAGGCCGTAAGTGCCCTGAAGATGTCAAAGACAGAACACGCGGGATGTCGGCTGGAGGGAGTTGGCCGCGGCGACGGCGGTTGCGGTACGGCTGACGAGAGGCCGGCTGGCGACGGCCGGCGCATGGCTCTCGAGCAGTGCGCCCCTGATTAGATGGGTCAGTGACTAATCCGCGGTGCCGATGGACTTGCGCTGGGGCCTGCATCGCTGTGCAAACATCCGCAACGACCGCGCCAGGGAGTGCGCTGGCGCGGCATGCTCTGCAGATCGAGGTGCAGGCGGATTGCCTGCCGCTAACGTGAGACGGTCCTCGGCTCGTTCCGATCGGAATTGATGCTGGTGCAGTTTTGCGATCTCAAAGTTGATGTTGTTCCGTTCGGCTGGGGCGGATCGAGCAACGCTCCGGGTTTTGCGATCTCAAAGTTGATGTTGTAGCTTTCGTGCGCGCCCATCGTGGTCTCCCTCTCCTGTTCAGACCGGCTCTTGTCGTCCGGCTTCCCGATGAGTTCTAGTCTGAACGTTCCGCGAGCCGCAGGCCACGAACAATCCACCCACTTGCCCACTCACTCACCCACTCAAGGTCACCGCATGCGGTCCCTGGTACAGCCATGGGAACGGCGGAGTGGGCAGGCGATCACTGCGCGGCAACTGTACTCCGGTCCGCGATGGGCGAGCACACCTTCAGGTCACAACGGCAGAATCGATCGTGACCGCGGTATCGGACAGGCCAAGGCGCTGGAAGATGTGTGCAATGGTGGCCGCGCTGCCGAACCTTGCACGCATGCACTGGCATGACGGCGATCTAGCGACAGCCCATCGTCTCACGCGCGAGCCGCTCGACCTTTGTGCTGCGCTCGGCGACCGTCACTGGGAGGCGGCGCTGCACAACACGATGGCCGATCTCCTGCATGCCGGCGCCACCGGGGAGGAGGCCATGGCGCACTTGAAGCAGGCGGTAGCGATCTACGCCGAGATCGGCGTGGACGACGGATCCCTGCGTCTCGAGGTCTGAAAGCTCACGGAATGGTGAGCTTCTGTCTCAGCGCGCTTCTTGCCGCGTGGTACCCACACATGCCGTGCACGCCAGCTCCGGGCGGGGTGGCGGACGAGCAGATGAAGAGTCCTCGGTGAGAGGTACCGTAGGGCGATAGGCGCAGAACGGTACGACCGAGGAACTGCCGAAGGTCCTGCGCGCCGCCGGCAATGTCACCGCCGACGAGGTTCGCGTCCCACCGTTCGAGGTCGGCCGACGTATGGACGCGACGCGCCAGGATGAGGTCGCGGAACCCTGGGGCGAATCGCTCGATCTGGGCCTCGATGCGTGCCGTCATGTCCACCGTCGAACCATGTGGCACGTGGCAATATGCCCAGGCAGTGTGGTTACCGGCAGGGGCGCGCGATGCATCGAAGAGCGACTGCTGCGCCAACAGTACGAAGGGTCGCTCGGAATGCCCTTGTCGCGCTACAGCGAGTTCTGCCTCCGCGATCTCGGCCAGTGTCCCGCCGATGTGCACGGTGCCGGCGGAAGCCACCGGTGGCGACGCCCACGGAAGGGGAGCGCTGAGCGCGTAGTCGACCTTGAAGACCGCCGGGCCATACCGGTATCGTCGCATCGCACTGCGCCGCCGGCTCGGCAGCACATCGCCAGCGATCCGCTCAACCTGGCGCGGCGTGAGGTCGAGGAGGACCACCGGTGAAGGAGGGAGATCACGCAGGCACGCGACCCGAACCCCGGTGACGATCTCGCCGCCGAGAGATTCGAAGTAGCAACCCAATGCGTGAGCAAGGACCTGCGTACCGCCTCGTGGAAACGGCCAGCCAAGGGCATGGGCAGTACCGGCGAACATCATGCCGTAGCCGGCCGTCGACAGCCGGCTTAGGGGCAGGACCGCGTGCGCGGCGAACCCGGCAAAGAGCGCGCGGGCCTCCTCGGTGCGGAACACAGTACGGCTCAGCTGCGCCGCAGGCCACAGGCCGAGAAGTCCAAAACGCGCAATCGCTAACGGGTGGCGGGGGATGCGACGTGGCCCGAGCAGCGTCGGCGCCAGCTTTTCCCAATCGGCTACCAATGGCTGCACCAACCGGAGGTAGCGTGCTCGATCTTGGCCCAGCTGGGCTGCCGTCTCCACCATGGAGCGGTACACGACCACCGACCGGCCGCCGTCGAGTGGATGTGCTACGGCCGCGGGCGGATAGACCCACTCCAGACCGTGCGCCGCCAGCGGGAGCCGGCGAAAGAATGGCGAGCCCACGGCCAACGGCAAGATCGCCGCACCGACGTCGTGGACGAAGCCGGGCAGCGTCAGCTCGGCAGATCGCGTCGCGCCGCCGATGCTCTGCTCGGCCTCCACGAGCAGCGTCGACCGGCCGTCGTGCGCCATCTCGATGGCGGCCGCCAGGCCGTTGGGTCCGGCGCCGACGATGACCGCATCGTAGCGAGAACGCTTCACGTGGTTGCCGGAGCCCTCCTGCCGCTATAGACCTTGATCACGGGACTGGCGAGCAGGTACATCGTCGAGCGGACGCCGGCGTTGTGCCAGCTTGAACCAGGCTCGCGGAGGACGAGAGGCAAGATGACGGTCGCACGACAACGCAAGTCGGCACTACCTGAATTACGGGCACAAGACCGAGATGCTCGACGCGCTCGACCAGCATCTGTGTTGCGGTTCGTCCCACGGCTTCTCGTGGCAGGCACACGGTCGTCAGGGGCGGATGGACGTTTCCGGCAAGTCGAGTATCGGCGAAGCTGTGTGAGCCCGATGCGCACGCCGCGCGCCGCCTGCACCTGCAATCGACTCGTCGCTCGCTCACACATGTGGGGGTATGGTCAGCCAGCGGCCGCATTGCTCGTGTAGACCAGGGGCGTTCTTGGTCCGGCGGCCACACCGCCCGGTTTTAGACCGGGGAACCAAACGAAGTCGTCTTCCTGCAAGCGATGTGGATGCTCGAGCAGTCTGGCACCATCCTCGAAGTAGATGATGGTCATCACCTCGCGCATGAGGTCGGTCGGATTGGCCGGCGCGCGGTGCATGGTCCAGCCCGCGTGGAATGTCGCATCCCCCGCCGCCATGCCGCCGTAGGTGCTCTGAGGCAGCGCTTGGTCGTCGACAAATCGCCGCAAAATCTCCTCGGATTCGTCGGAGATCGCGGTCATCTCGTGGTAGTCCATGGTGTGGGAGCCGGAGACGAAGGTCATGGACCCCACGCTTGCCGGAACGTCGACGAGCGGCATCCACATCGTGACGGTGTTGGTCGTCGCCAGCGGCCAGTAGATCTGGTCTTGATGCCACGGCGTCATACCGCCACCCGGTTCCTTGAACAGAGCCTGATCGTGGAACACGCGGACGCCGGCCACGCCCATGAGATAGGCAGCGATCTTGGCGAAGCGCCGTGCCAGCACGAAACGTCGAGCCACGGCGTCGTGCTCCCAGAGGTTCATGACCTGCAGGAAGGCCTTGCCATAGGTGTCGCGCTCCGCGAGCGGCCGGGTCTCGGTAGTCAAACGCCTCACGGCAGCGGCGATGGCGGGCCTGTAGATCCGAAGCTCGTCGGCAGAAGCGACGCCACGCAGCAAGACGTGCCCGTCGCGCTGATAGCGCGCTGTCTGATTGGGGGACAGGTCATAGGTCGAAGCAAGATCCGGGCCTGCAACGGGCGTATCTTCAGTCGTCATCTTTTCTCGCTTTCCACTGATCGCTTGTGTCGATCGCTGCGTTGTAGAGTACTCTCTTCCGAGCCTCTCCTTCCTGCAAAAGGGATCTAGCGCCAGATGATGTGGCGCACTCCGGGCGCAAGTGTTGCAGCTGCCGCTTTGCCAACGAAGATGCCTTAGCACTGCCGCGCTGTCTTGCTCGCAAACGCGCCGGCAGGCAGCTCACTCGCGGTGCACCTGCAGAAGCTGGCAACCGGGAAACCGGACGGCCGTCAGGGTCCCGGTCCGGTAGGCGGCGGTGTCGATGCCCACCTTGTTCGGCTGGACAAGCGGCGACGCAAGCTCGTAGTGCCCAAAGATCACGCGTTTGCCCCAGTCGAACGTGCTGGGCACGAACCGCGCATCGCCCCAGACCTTGGTTTCAGGGGGACAGTCCCAGAAGGGCACGCCCGGAAGCGCGCCGGCATGCGCGTAGTAGGTGTAGCCATCCTCCCAGTCAATCCGCGTGTGGGAGAGCCAGATGCCGACCTCGGGCGGCACCATGCCAGCGCAGCGCTCCCAGGCGTCGCGTGCACCGAGGATATGCGGGGTCTCTACGAAGGCATGCCCGTCCCAGACCTCTAGCCAGGCTGCGTCGTGATTGCCGCGCAGGAAGACACAGTGACACGTGTCGGCGAGCCGGCGCAAGGCGAGCACGATGCCGACGGAGTCCTCGCCCCGGTCGACGTAGTCGCCCAGGAACACCAACGTGTCGGTTGCTCTCGGCCGGAGTACGTCGAGCAGCTTGGCCAACAGGCGGGTCTCACCATGCAGGTCTCCGACCGCGTACGTGTACGCCTGCCGGTTGGCTGACAGCTCACTCATGGGAGGGCACCTTCCCGCGCTGCGCTGCTCCTCGTGCTCACCGCGCACAGCTATGGCTTTAGTCTACTGTCCATCTGGCCCACCGATGCTCCTGCTCCCCTGCGCGACGCAGCGTCAGGTCCACTGGCCTTGCACGCACGCTCTTCCTCACGGGGGTACTGCAAGTTTATACAGGTTTCGTGGGGCCGTCATTCCCGCTTGAGCATACGAGGCCAACTCGGACGCGATCGTTCGCAGCCGTAAGGCCAGGGCGCATACCTCGCATCGGCGTCATAAGCGCGCGCTTGTGACATAGCTCGACGCGCTCGTCCAGTCCAGACGGCAGGAGGAGGATGGCGCGTAGGAGCCGCTTGTCGCCGAGTGCACCCTTCGCTCAACGAAGCGCGCTGTCCGTCGCTGGCTGGCACGCGCACTCGGTTGGATAGCGTGTCCAGCACGGGCCATATCGCTAGATACGAACCATAATCTCGTCGAGACTCTTCCGCCGCAAGTCTGGCACCCGGCAGTCGGGGGCAGGGTAGCCGACCGGGATCAGGAGGAATGCGCGTTCGTTGCGCGGCCGCCGCAGGATCTCGCGCAGGAACCCCATCGGACTGGGCGTATAGGTCAGCGACGCCAGTCCTGCCTGCTGCAAGCTCGCCAGCAGCAGCCCGACCGCGATGCCCACCGACTCGTGCACGTAGTAGTGCTTGACCTGCCGCTCTACACCTTGGCTATCCTGGACGAGACCATAGGTGCGCGCGAAGACGGCGATCAGATACGGCGCCGTGGTCAGGTGCTCCTTGACCCAGTCTGTCCCCAGCGGGCGCAACGCCTCAACCCACTCCGGTGCCATGCGCCGGTGGTAACCCTCCCATTCCTCGCGCTCGGCGGCGCTGCGGATGCGCTGCTTGACCGCCGGGTCGGACACCACAACGAAGGTCCAGGGCTGCTGGTGGGCACCCGAGGGCGCCGTGCCGGCGGTGCGCACCGCGTTCGCGACCAGCTCGAAGGGGACCGGCTCGGGGGAGAACTGCCGCACGGAGCGGCGGCGCTGCATGGCGCGCAGGAATGCGACGGAGCGAGCGCGGGCTTCCTCGTCCTCGAGCCGCTCGTGGAGCAGCGGCACCACGGGATACGGCGGGTCCTCATCGAACATCAGCTACACTCCTGTTCATTCTCACGCATGACGACGCGTTGACACGACGAAGAACGGCCCAGGGCTTGCGCACGTTGAACACCGTGTCAGTCGTCGGCGTTGAGCACTGCGGGGAGTTCCGTTGGGCTTGCGTCGGGAGATTCCGTGGAATGCCCCGCGCGCTGCGGCCGCAGAACGTTGCTCCCGGCAGCTATATGTCTGGCGCCTGTTGCGCTCCAATGCTCGGCCAAGCCGAGCAGCTCGCGCCGAGTGGGCTGGAGGGCGGCGAGCGTGCGCAGCGCCGCTGCCACCCCGACGGCCGCCTCGGCAGCGGCGTGGTGGTCGGTCTGGTACACCGCGGTGTGCCGGGTGCGCGCTTCCACAAGCTGCCGGAGCGCGGCGTCCGCTTCGGCCGTGCGTCGGCGTTCTGGCTCCGTCTACTGCTGGTGCTCGATGCGGTAGTGCGCTCGTGCAACTGCCTTCTTGCCCGTCATGTCGACCCTTCTGGACCGCTCTACCTGTCATAGTAGCGGCTTCCGGCACCGCTGACCGGCCCCACCGTGGGAGGATGTGTCGAGCACTGCTTGGGGGCATTTCGCGCTCGAGGCGCGGGATCGGCTTCTCCTCCTGGACCGAACGGCGCCAGTCCCGCCACGCGCCAGCGTCGGGCACGGCATTGCGCCACGCGACCGCCGGACAGCCGACCGCACGACCGTTCATGACTGCGAATCTTCATGCAATGGGTCGGGCTTCCGCGCAAGGCGATAACGCAGCAAGCCCGCCCTCAGAGAACACTACGCCGACGCCTACGCCGTGGGCGCAAGGCGCAAATCGGTGCGGTTGGCTGCACCACGTGTAACTGTGATGGGGTCGAGGCAGCGCGCCATATGCAGCCTCTGTACCAACGCGTTCCCTGCAGAGTTACGGCGGGACGAACCTTTGAACACCTGCATCATCGGGAGAGCCAGCGAATCCTGGCAGATCGTCAGGTGATTGCCCCCTGGCTGGCAGTGTCGCCTGTCGCGTCCAGCAGGTCGATCACCTCGGCCAACGTATCCTCGGTGCCGACATTCCCGGGAAATACGTGGGCCGCTCCCCCCTCGTTGTCTTGCAGCACATGCAATCGGCCGTCGTGGACACGCCACGCTCTACCTCCCACGTCCACGGTGAATCCCTCCAGATGTCCGCCAAGCACGGTCAGCCGTGGCTCGGACGGACCGTCACCACGTGCATCCTGGATAACAAGACCCCACGCCTTGGCACAGAAGAAAGGCAGGCGGAAGGGCTGTCCGCCGTCGAGCGGTGCGAAGCGCAAGATCCGTTGATTGACATCGCAGCTGAATCCACTCAGTGCAGGCAGCAGTGCCCAGCTCGCCATGGACCGCGCATAGTGATGCCCACACTCAACCTCATCCCACGGATTGCGTCGGATACCGTCATAGCGGGCACGCGCAGCTCGCACCACCTCCAGCCCTTCCGCAACGTAGCCTTCGTAGATCAGGTGGGCCGCGACGTGGTACTCAACACCTGTCCAGACCTCGTCGCAGTAGACGAACGGCTGCACCGGTTGGCCTCCACGTGGCCACGTGCACAGCACGAGACCTGATTCTTCGGGCAGCGCGTAGGTACGTTGCAATGTCACGTGGGAACCGAGTGGCTGCCGGAAGTTGTGGCGGTAGATTGCCAGGAGCGCCGCGCGAACATGCTCTTGGGGCAGGAGATGGCCCAGGCCGGCCATGGGCCAGAAGCTGACCGAGCAGCTGGTCTGAAAGGCAGCCCTCGCCGTGCTGGTAGGGATGTGCATTCAGTCGTCGAGAGATTGCCGGTAGTACTCCCCGTTCCAGAGCAAGCTGTCAAGGCGTTGGGCGCTTTGCTCGCTCAGTAACCGGTAGGCAGCGCCGCTTCAGCGTCACCCAGCCGACCGGCAATGTGCTCGGCCGCGCGCAGCGTTCCGAGCAGCATGACGCCGGTCAAGGGATTGGGGCCGAAGAACTCGATGTCGTAGGTATTGTGCTGCTGACCGTCCAGGACCCCATCGCCGTCCGTATCCCACGTGTCAAGGGCGTAGCGTATGGCCTTCTGCACATTTGGCCATAGCTCGCAAGCAGGTCATGATCACCGGTGAGGAGGAATGTGCGCCACAGCCGTATCACGCAGCCCAGCTGGCCGTCCGCCGCGGCATGGGCAAGCGGAAACGCGCTGCCGAAGGCCGTCTCCGAGCGAAAGCGCATCTTACCGGACGCCTCCACCTCGTCCAGGAACGCGGTGCGCAGCATGCTGACTTCCAGACCCGGGAACAGGAACGCCAAGGTTTGGCGTAGTTCCAGACGTGAGTGCAGTTGCCGTGGCAGAGCCGCCCTGATCGAAGCAGCCCTCCCAGCCGAAGAAACGCCCATCGTCGAGCCCGAAACAGGTGTTGCTGCGCGCAACGACCACGGTGCTGGACAGGGCATCGACGACCGTGGGGGCAGCGTGCTCTCAAAGAGTGCATCCCGAAAGGCCAACGTCGCCTCCTCGAGACGAGGAAGGTGTTGTGCCGCGTACTGCGCAACCGCCAGCGCATCCGCGAAGCGCGACGCGTAGCGAATGCGCCTGGTCGGCGGTTGGCCGGGCACGGATCCGCTCCAGCCGTTGACGCGGTTCGGAAAGTACCAGCACAGCAGGAAGGTCAGTGTTCGCGTTTCACCGGGCGCAACCGTGACCGGTATGCCGAGCGAGCCGGCGAGCACGTTTGCCACTCTGGACCAACAGCACCGCGCTCGACGCGGCTCCGTCAGGTTGCCGTCGCTGGTGACGTCAGCCCAGAATTCGCGCAGCGCATCGTACCAGCCACTGCGCAGCCAGCCGGCTTGGCCGTCGTCACCGTCTCGGGTGTCACCAGTACCGCGTTGCCGAAGGCAAGGTCCGGTGCGCCTGTCGGCGGGCCCGCAAAATACACACCGCGCACCTGGTCGGTCTCACACATGCGGTTCTGCGGATCGCCCAGCGGGTTGCTCCGCAGATTCCCGAAGCTGTCGCAACCGGCGTAGCCGGCCGGATTGGCAAAGTACCGGTGACTGTGGCCGCGACCGGCACAGAACCGGGATTGGTGAGACGCCAGCGGAACACGATGCAGGGCAAGCCGGAGTCCTCCGCATCGAGAGGCACGAGTGGCGAGTAGGTGACCAGGTCGACATCAAGCGGCACGTCGGGATCCCGCAGCTCTAGCTCGGCAACCGGATAGCGCCCACGAAAGCGGCAGCCGCTGAAGCGAGGCAAACCGCCCAGGTGGTTGGGGTGAATGCCGTGCGAGGCACTGTACGGCGGCGACATGCGGCCTTCCAGCACGCGCGTGACGCTCGGCCGGCTCTCCGCTCTGCGCCCAGAGGGTAAAGAACGAGTAGGGCAGTACCAAGCCCTTCCGGGGCTCATTCCAGATTTCGAAGTCTCGCAGGTCACCCCGTGCTCCGAGTGATATGGTCCCGGTTCCGATGCCCCCAAGCGGGAACGCGACTTCCGTGGCCTCAGGCCCCAACCAGGTCGCCGATTCCTGTTTCACCTCACTTTCATGACGGATTCCCCCTAGCAGCGCATCGATACATCATGTTCCATGTTCGGCCATGTCGCTGACTGACCAAATGGGACTGAGCCGCCAG
>CAVSOU010000020.1:0-52080 GCA_963729625.1 uncultured bacterium | reverse complement strand
GTCCTCCAGCACATACGCGCGAAGATCATCGTGCACGGCTTCGGCATCCCACCGTGCTCCCAACAGCGGCCGCTGCACCCCTTGCGGCCCCAACTCACCGATGGCCTCGGCTACCTGCCAACCGTTCTTGCGCTCCACCCATCCGAGCAACCCAGCCAGGAAGCGCCGCACCCGTCTCCGTACCTCGATCCGTCCGAACCGATGGACAATCCGCTCGTGCAGTCGTTCCCACGCTGCCGTGCCCTGTTCCAAGACTGCATCTTCCGCCTCGTCACCCTGCCACCGCTCTGCGACCATGCTCGTTCCCTCCCCACAGTTGGAGAAGGTTACCACGCTGGCTGAAATGTGACTGTAGGGGCGCAAGTATCGCGGCGGCCGGCGCGCTTTACGCCAACTGCTCGAAGAAGCACGTCGCAACGCCATGCACATGGTACGTTACGCACCAAGTCACGCTTGAAGTGGGACAGTAGGGGCGGGGTCGACGATGCAGAGTGAATCGCCCGAGGCACAGCCGGCCCAACGTGAGCAGTGGCAGCAAGGCAGCGGCTATGACGCATTCATGGGCCGCTGGAGCCGGCTGCTCGCCCGCGCTGCCCTGCCCAGGTTGGGCGTACCGCCGGGGCGGCGCTGGCTGGATGTTGGCTGCGGGACGGGCGCCTTCAGTCAGGCGGTGCTTGCCTGGGCCGCCCCCAGTGCCGTCACTGGTGTCGACCCGTCAGCGCCGTTCATCGCCTTCGCGCAAGCTGCGCTGCCGGATCGACGTGTCCACTTTGTCGTGGGCGAGGCGCAGCAGCTCCCAGTCGAGTCGGCCGCCTTCGATGTCACTGTGGCCGGGTTGGTGCTCAACTTCGTGCCGGATGCGGCGCGGGCGGTAGCGGAGATGGCGCGGGCCACGTGTCCTGGTGGGCTGGTGGCTGCGTATGTCTGGGACTATGCGGCGGGCATGCAGGTCCTTCGCTGCTTCTGGGATGCGGCAACTGCTCTCGACCCGGCTGCTGCCTGCTTGGGTGAAGGCCGGCGTTTTCCCCTCTGCCAGCCGCAGGCACTGGCGGATCTCTTCCGTGCGGGGAGTCTCCTCGACGTCGCGGTTGGGCCGCTTGAGATCGCCACGACGTGTCGCGACTTCGACGACTACTGGACGCCCTTTCTCAGCGGCCAAGGACCGGCGCCGAGCTATGTCGCGGCGCTCGAAGCGCACGGTCGTGCGCGCCTACATGAGCGACTGCGCGCCAGTGTGCCGGCGCAGGCGGACGGCACGATTGCCTTGATGGCGCGGGCGTGGGTGGTGTGCGGCCGCCGAGGCTGAGGCGCCTCACCTGTTTGTGCATGAGAATGCAGGCATCATCTGCACCGCTTCCTTGACCTGCCGTGCCGCCGGCCCATCACGCCGACACGCGATCGGGGCGTAAGTGTTCTTTCGACCTATCCGGCCAGCATCGAGACGAAGACATGCCCTGCCTCCCGTGAGATACGCGCCGAACAGAACAGGAGTATGTGTCAGTCGGGAGGCGAACCGGCAACACGCCGCAGGAGCGACGCAAGCTGTGCGTGCCCTTCGGCGTTCGGGTGCAGCGTCTCGGCGTAGTTCACAGCATCCAGCGGGAAGAAGTAGCTCGAGGCAGAGCAGACGTCGTGCCCGGCGAAGATGGGTGCCGGGGAGACGAAGGTTGCCACGCCGGAGTCTTTCGCCGCCTGATGGACGGTCTCATCCAGCTTTTCGATCAGACCATAGAAATTCGGCACGTCACTCGGGAAGACCCCGACGCGGCTAAACGGCAAGTAGAGAGCGGCACAGCCGATCGGCGGGGTGGGCGGCAAGACGTTCGGATAGCCAAAGACGACGACTTGCGCTGCGGGCGCGACCGGCGGCTCGTCGGTCCATCCTCTGCCGATGATGGGCAATGTCGGCATCGCCGGCGCAGCGCTGCGCAACTGGGTGCACAGCCTGCACGCTGCCCTTGACGGCAAGGGCGTGTATGCCGGGCACGTGGCGATCAGCGCTTGGATCGGGCGCGATCCGGGTGTCACGCCGGACGCAATGTGGGTCTGGGGCCGACCAGCGCCACGACATCGGCACCTACGGCGCTCCGCGGGCGCACACCCTCATTGTTACCGTGTACACGCTCTACCCTGTGGGCACCGATTCTGTTCCATGGTAGGTAGATCGTCTGAGCAGACTGACGATGCCACTGCCGCCATGAGGGAACTGGAAAGCGTACTGCGCTGAAACGTGCACGGTGCGTTTGGGGAGGGGCCGACGGGACAGGGCTGCGCAAGCAACACCTCATGATTGAGCGGCTGATGGCCCGTACGCCGCGCGGCAGGCGGCGCTGAACGCGGTGCCAGACGTCCCTGGAGCGAACGCGCGAGTGTTAGGCACTCGTGAGGGCATACGCGACGAGCGGCTTGTTGTCCGACTCCGTCATGACCAGGCGTGAGCCCCCAGCCAGGCTGATGGCTGCTCGCCGTGGGCCGTAGCCGACACGCGCCACGAACGTGGCTTGGCGGACGGTCTTTCCCTGCGCGCCGAGCACGGTGAGCTGCAGGTGCGCAATCAGCACGGCCTGGTCCTGCAGGGCAATACCGTAGAGCGCGCTGAAGGTTTTGTGCGGGCCGTGCAGTGTGGCGAGGTTCAGCGCGGCGGTACCGCAGCCGTTGGCATAGAGCGACCACTGCTCGAGCGCCACCTGGTGGATCATCGTCATGTCTTGCGTGGTGGGGTGCACATTGCAGGACACCGTGAGTTGGCGCGGGTCGATGGCCGTGCCGCCGGCGGTACTGACCGGAGGCTCGCTGGCGCCCGTCTGCTCAACCCGGACGCGGAAGTCTGAACTCTTACCGATACAGACCATACCACGTTGGTAGCAAAACGGCGGGCCGATCGACTCGTCGGACGGCCTTCTCCGGTTACCAAAGTTTGGTAATCTCGAGTCGCTATGCCGATCGTGGACTGCTACTGGTGTCGCGGCTGCGGGCACGGCGGGCTGCGATCGCATCCGTCAGTCGCTTGGCTTGCGCGCCAGTTCAATGTTGAGCACCGCACTGTGCAGCGCAGAATTGCCGCCCTAAGCATCAGCGTAGCGGTGCCGGTGGTGCTTGTCAATCACCTCCGGGGGATTGTCAGCAAACTTCGCCAAAAACACTGTTGGACGGGCCCGTAGCACGTCGTTTCGGCGGCCACGGGCTGCGGCACGGCTTCCTGCCCGTGCCCGCAGGCCTGCGACGCCATGCGGCTGAGCTGGAGATCACACCTGAACTAGAGCAGACCATTCTCGCTTTACTGGACTGCGGCTGCGGCCAGGCCGTCACCGTAGTAACGATCGCCGACCTGGCGCATCGGCTTAGTATCCAGGAGCGCGCGGTACAGCGGCGCATCACGCGTCTGGTCGTCCTGGGCTATGCGCGAAGGATCCGGCAGATCGACGCCGCCGGCGCCGACCTTGCGAACGGCTATGACTTACGACCACTTTGGCAGCGTATCGACGAGCTGGACGCCCAGGCGACAGAAGGGAGGGTGTCGTGTGTGACGCCCCTTAAAGATAGAGATCTACGAGATCTCGATCCGAGAGAGGATCCCCCTACCCCCATTGATACTGTTGAGCACGATTTGCCGGAAGAGGTTGGGACATCGGAGCCAATCACAGGAAGCGACCGCGTTGGGACGACACGTTCAGCGGATGAGTATGCGGCGGCACATGATCCGGCTGCCGGAGACGACGCGGACCGCTCGGCCATAGCAGCCGCTATGCAGCGGATCCTGATCGCCTACCACGAGGCCTACCCGGCCGCAGCCGTGGGCCAGTTCTTGGGCCTGCAGCAACGCTACACGCTGGATCTGCAGCTGTTCGTCGCGGCACTGGATCGAGCGAAGGCGCGAGTCGACGAGCGGATCGCAGCTGCCGACGAGCTAGCGCCAATCAAGCGCCCCGTGGCGTACCTCTACGCCGTACTGGCCAAGGACCTGGCGGAGCAGACGGCACCGCCGGCGAGCTCGCCGGCAGAGCCCAGCGCCGAGGCACAACTCCGGGTGGCCGCGGCACGTCTGGCGATGGAACTGGGTGCCGCGCAGCCGAGCAGTGCCGCTTCCCGCATACTGCGCCTGTTCCGGCGGTCCGGACTGCCCGCGGCAGCGTTCTGCGGCAGGATGCACGAGGCCGTGCTCCAGGTCCGGCAATGCGACGTCAAGGTGAGTGGCAAGGACGGTGAGCCTAACGCGCTCCCACTATTCCTGACGATTCTGCAGCGGCTATTGGAGGGACGGCCACAGCCGGGGCCATGGCCCGAAAGAAGAAGCCGGGAGATTGGCGGTGCGGCAACTCGACCGCAGCAGCAGCCAGCACCGGAAATCACCGAGTCGCACCCTGTGTGGCGGGGGGTGCTCGAATACCTCCAGGGTATTGTGACGCCGGGAAACTTCCAGCGCTGCCTAGCGTCGCATGTCGCCGGGCAGGCGGGTACCACACTCCGGATCGCCGTTCCCGGCACGTTTGAGCAGGGGTGGTGGACGCGGCAGATGGCCTGTCACGTGGCGGGCGCGCTGGCGGAATGCGGTCTCGAGGGCGTGCAGGTAGCGTTTGTGGTGGAGACGACAGGGGAGTCGGCGGTCTGATGCACCTGAGATACACCTCAGGCGTACGCGCGGGTGCGGTCGTTAGCTGACTCGCCGCGGAGTGCACCGCTGCCGCGACCGCCCCTGGCACGGAAGCCTTACCGCTCATCTTGCGGCTTGCGCGCGGTACACTAAGATGCGCTGGTTCGCGATACTCTGAGGCTCCGGTGAGGTGTTCGATGTCAACGATTGAGACCATCCTGACGATTGAACCCGATGGTTCCGCCCATCTCGAGGCACTCACCGGCCTGACGGTCGGGCGCCATCGTGTCCTACTGCTCGTCACCGATGAGCCTACCCAGCGTGACGCCAATGGCTGGCCAAGTGACTTTTTCGCCCAGACCTACGGCTCGTGCTGCGATGACCCGCTCCCGGAGGCCACTGTCGAGCCTCCGCAGGAGCGTGAGGCCGTGGCTTGAGGTTTCTACTCGACACCAATACCTGCATTCGCTATCTGAACGGACGGGCTCCCGCCATCCGGACTCACCTCGCTGCCGTGCCACTCGCTCAGATCGCAGTCTGCGCGCCAGTCAAGGCCGAGCTCTATTATGGCGCAGCACGCAGTCAGGACCCCACTCGCTCCCTGGCCCGACAAGAGGCGTTCCTTCGGGTCTTCGTCTCGCTCGCTTTCGACGACCACGCGGCCCGATTCTATGGCCGCATCAGAGCAGACTTGGCGGCCCGTGGCACGCCAGTCGGTGCCAATGATCTCCTCATCGCCGCCATCGCGCTCGCGGCAGAGCTGACCCTGGTGACGCACAACACCAGCGAGTTCGGCCGAATCTCAGGGCTCGCGCTGGAAGACTGGGAGCTTCCCTAAGGGACAGCGGTGGGCCCCAGTACTGAGCAATGTGGCGTGTGATGCAGGCGACTTCTGCGACCGCTGGCCGGGAGGTCAGCCGCCGTGCGCGTATAGCGGGAATGCACGCTCTTGGACCGGCGTTGACAGAGTGGGCAGCGCGCGCTCCTGCGTGGACTCGACAGTGAGAGCACCACCAGGCTCTCGGTAAGTAGGATGTCGTCAAGCTGCAGTGCATGCAGGTGCGGAAAGAGACGTTTCGCGGACATGACAAAACCTTGGGGAACAGCGACCATGATCAGGGCGCAGCGGGACTGTTATCTCTCTAGTCTACTGTCCGCGGCGCGTCATCGGGATTGCGGGAGAGCCAGGATGGGCTACACATTCCGGGCGTAATTCTGGCAGATGGATTTTCAACCGCCTTGGCGCAGCTACCCCCGCAGCACACCTGGCGGTGGCGTCTGCGTTGTCCAAGGACCGGGTGTGTCGAGCCTGGATCCTGCTCGTGCCTAGCCGTGCGCAGAGACCTGGACCTACTGCCACAGGAAGCCGTGACTGACACCCTGGCTGTCCACGTAGGTGCCCACGACCGCTCCGCGCTCACTGATGCCAAGAGCTATCGTGCCCGCTTGCGTCTCCTCACCGGGACCGTGCACCTTCGCCGCACTCGGATCATCGAGCACCGTGTACTTGCCCTGATGCAGGAGGAACCCGTGCAACACAAGGTTGCGATCGGCGTAGCACCCCACGATGTCACCCTGACGGTTGATGCCGGAGGCGGCGCTCCCCGCGCAAGCCGTACCCTTTGCGCTTGCCGCCCTGGGCGCATCCAGAGTGGTAGACCGGCCCTGGCGGAGCAGGAAACCGTGGTGAGCGCCGGCGCGATCCACATAGGAGCCCACGATATCCCCCTGCTGGTTGATGCCAATGGGATAGGTGCCCATATCTGCGCTGTCGCTCCCCGCCTTGGGGTCATCCAGCGTGGTGTACCTGCCCTGGTGGAACAGATATCCGTGGCTCACGTGCATGTCATCGTAGTACGACCCCACGATGTCCCCGTGCGTGTTGATGCCGTTGGCGAACATCAGGCCGATGGTCCCCGCCCTGGGATACTGGAGGGTCACATACTGACCCTGCTGCCGCAGGAACCCGTGCGCCACCGTGCCGTCGGCGTAGGACCCCACGATGTCGCCCTGCTCGTTGATGGCCATCACCTGGGTGAAGTGCACCTTGGCACCCGGATAGTCGACCGTGGTGTACCGGCCCTGGCGCAGCACGAACCCGTGCGTGACGCCCTTACCGTCGACGTAGGCGCCGACGATATCCCCGCGCTGGTTGCTGCCGCTCAGGGCTGTGCCCTCACCGGGCCCGGTACCCGCCTTTGGCGCATCGATGCGCGTGAACTGGTGCCCGCTCGCCTGGACCACCGCTGGTCCCGCCACTGCCAGCGCGATGACAGGGATGATGACGAGCGCCTGCAGGCCTTTCATGCCACTCTCCTTGTCTCTTGACTCTTCTCAAGTGACGGGCCGCCGCACCGCTGCCTAACGTATGCGTGCCATGGCAGGGTCCTGCTCTCCACGCTCCTGCCCGTGAGAACGTGAGCCGGTCACGGGCGCACTCTTAGCGGGGCATGGCAGGCCCATGAGCCTACGCGGCCGGTTCCGGGAGTACGACCGTCCGCACGACCGCGCCGGTGCGGGTGTCGAGCAGCACCACGGTGTTGTAGACCGCCTGTCCTTGCTGCATGTAGGGCACCGAGGTGACGTAAGCACGGCCGACCTGCGCATCGACCACGAGGTCGTGATACTCCTGATCCGGAGCAAACGGCAGCGTGGTGCCGCGGACCAGGGCACCGGTGCGGGCGTCGAGCATGCTCACCAACAACGAGCTGATGGTCACTCGACCGGTGCGCGTGCCAATCCGCCCACAACTCAATACGAAGAGGTGCTGCGTCCGCGCATCGACGGCCGCTCGCCACGCCAGCCAGCCGACTGGCTGGCTGCGGAGCACGGTGCCACGGGCGCGGTCGACCGTCGTGACCACGCCTTCCTGCCCGCCGACGATCTTAACGCCAGCGATCGTATTGCTCTGGCCCGTAAACGGTTCCACCTTGGCGGCGGCGCCCATGCTCACTGCGAAGAGATGGTCCGACCGATCATCGAGCACCAGATTCACGATCCAGGAAGGAGCCCTGAGTGGCAGCGTACGGACCACAGCTCCCGTCGCGGGATTCACGAAGGTGATGGTCGTATGCTGCTTCCCCGTGACGATCGCCACCAGCCCGTGGGCCTCATCCGCCACGGCACCCGACACGCCCCCCCACGGCTCCTCGAGGTGCACCGTGGCCTTCAGCTGCCAGGTATGGGCATCGAACAGGCGTACTATGCCACCCGCTGTATTGAGTACGAACAAGGTGGCAGTGGCTTGATGCACGTCGAACTCGGCATCGCCCTGCTGAAAGGGTAGCGTATGCACGGTCGCACCGGTCTTCGTGTCCAGGATGTGCACGACCCCCGGCCCCGTCGCCGACGCGGCCACACCAGGGGTGACGGCAACAGCGAATTGGCCGAGCGAGCCGGCCAGCCAGCCGCCCTGGAGCGCTCCGGGGCCGAGATCGATCGTGCGCAGCGTCGCGCCGGTCCTGGTGTCCAGGATCAGCACGCTCAGCGGCTCGGACCACGTCTCGTTCGGGAACACCCCGCCCATGACCATGAAGACATGGTGTGAGGTGTCATCAACGAGGAGCGATCGTGCACCGTGGCCCACCGGCGTGACATGCAAGAGCTTCCCCGTGTGCGCATCGAGCATACTCACGGCGCTGGCGTGCTGGGTGGGAGGGCCGGTTTGGCTGAGGATGAAGAGGTGGCCGGTCGCCGGGCTCACCGCCTCCGCGACCGCCAGCGAGCTCGGCTCGGCTTGCGCGCTCGGGGCGGCAGATAGTCTGGCGTCGGCTGTGGGTACGCCTGCGCCCAGTATGGTCAGCAGCGTGGCCAGTACCACCGGCCTGGTGAGCCGCCACGGCAGTTTCATCGTCGTGTTCCTTTCCTTCACGTTGGACGCATGCGCTCTGGGCTCCGCTGCGTCGCACGCAAGGTTGACATGCGGCGGGGGTGGCGCGGGACGTGCAGCTGCCGGGGCAGGTGGATGTGGGTCGCGCTGAACGCCAGGAACAGAGCCAGAACCCCGGCGGGAAGCAGGAAGCTACCCAGCCCGATCCAGTGCGTGAGCAGCGTGCCGTTGAAGTTGCCTGTGGTGCTCGCCGCGTAGGTGCCGGTCGTGCCGCTCAGACTGGTGGTGCTGAACGAATCCAGCAGCCCGGCCACCGTCAAGACCACGGCACTCAGCCAGAGCAGCGCCCGTCCCGCTAGCTCGTCTTGCCCCCCGCGCAAGTGGAGGGCAGTTCCTGCCGCCACCAGCAGGGCTGCGAGCCCGAGCGCGCCGGCAAAGACCGGCACGCGTGCCCCTTCCTGCCAGGCGGGCATCTGGTTCCCATAGTGGAAGTAGAGCGCGACAACCAGTCCGAGTGCCGCCAGGCAGGTTGCGGTGACCATGGCGCCGATCTCAAAGCCGCCCGCTATCCTGCGCCCGCGCTCTTCCACGCCCAGCAGTGACTCAGGGCCTCGATGTGGCCGCTGCCAGTACGCCCACAGGGTGTACAGACCGGCAGGCACGAACACCGGCAGCGCCAACCAGGCCAGCGCGAGGCCTGTCCCCCACAAGGTGCCGGCGGCGGAGTCTGACCAGGCCCGCAGGCAGGGGCGCGCCCGGGTCCAGCATGTCCAGCCCGCCTGGCCACCAATCGACCTTCGCGATGGCATCCCCGATCAGCGCCAGCGTCAGCGCGGCGATGCCACCCAGGTAGGAGAGGAGGGCGATCCAGATGCCCGTCGTCCGCCAGGGATTCGCCTCGCCGGGGCAGGCAAGCCGGGCCAGGATACAGCCCGGGCCAAGCGTCAGGCAGCCGAGCAGCAGGGTGCCGGCGACGTTCGGGCTGACCGCCTTATCGATGGCCAACCCGTATGCCCACAGCCCGACCAGGACAGCGAAGCCGAGGACGACGGTGCCCAGGATCAGCCTGCGTGGCCAGTGCGAGAGACCGCCTGCGCGCATGTCCACGTTTGTGCGTCTCATTGCGACCCCCTTCCGATGCACTGGCTGGAAAGCTGCACAGGACTGGAGCGGGAAAGCATGCCCTCAGCCCGCACGCGTTAACTATGCGCCGTCCCGCACTCTCAGCAACAGGCTGCATACTCTCAAACACTCTCACTGCCACAGGGGGATGGTGACAGCCGCGCCGCTGGTGGGTGGGCTGGTGGTTGCCGACGTCACGAACGAGCTGGCGATAGCGCCTTGGACCCTTTCGCACCACGTGGACAAGCTCACGAACGATGGTCTGGCGACCATAGAGCACTCCCAGATCAAACCGAGCCAGAGGATGGGGTACACATTCCGGGCGTAATTCTGGCAAATGGGTTTCCTCCCAGCACGAGCTGCAGGGTCTCGTGGTGCTCCTGGCCGCTGCAGACCCACGCTCTCGCCACAGCGTTGCGTCGTTCGCTGTCGCAGGACCGCGCTACGAGAATGCGATCGCTTCTTGCTGACCCGTTCTCGGCCGCGGCCGGCGCGGTGCACACACCGGCAACTGGACGGCCAAAAGCCAGTCAGCCTCGAGCCCGGGTAGATAGCCTTGCGGGGAGGGATAGCGGTTGGGGAAGAGCTTTGGCGCTTGTACCGCCTGTAGGTGTCGTCCATCGGGGGCCAGGCGCACCTGATACTGCGCGAGCAGCTCCTCCTGGTAGGTGACCGAGAGTTCTTCGCCAAACAGCCAGGCAGCGCCGCGACGCCCCGCGAGCCCCCGTTCGCCATAGATGCGCCAGTGGCGGAAGCGGAGGTAGCCGTTCGCGTCGAACCAGCGACCAGCCCGGATCTGGAAGAGGCTGGCTAGGAGCTTGGGATCGCACCAGATGCCCTTGACCCAGCCCAGCACGGCCTGGGGGCTGTACTTGCCATCGTCGCGCCCCAGGTGCGCGAAGTGCTTCTGGGTGTTGTAGTCGAGCATGAAGCGAGCGTGCACCGCCTGCATCTCCCCCCAGGTGGTCGCCTGCGAGTAACCGAACTGAGCCATTCTCCGGGCCACGTTGAAGTGCGTTTCTATGTAGTTCTGCCAGGGCTGGCCAGGGTCGATGCGGTACCGCTCGATACCGAGCTTGTCGTAGATGCGCAGCACGAGGTTGGCCTTGAAGACGCTGCCGCCATCGCTCACGATGGCCGCCGGCGAGCCTAACAGACGAAGCGCCTCGCGCAGGACGACCAGGTAGCTGGTGAGGTCCTGGCGCGGCGAGAGCACGTTGGCCAGCAGGGCGCGACTATAGTTGTCCAGCACGGAGATCATGTAGACGGTCTTGCGGTACACGAGCTGGTGATCCTCGATGTACTTGACGTCGACGCTCCAGTACTCATGCCGGTAGGTCGCGGCAAAAGGCATGTCTTTCGGCACACGTGGTCCTTGCTCAGCGGGCATCGGCAGGCCCACCGCCCGGTTGAGGGCCAGAATCCGCCCGCAGGTGCGCGGACTCAGGTGGATGCCCATCTGCTCGAGCGCCGCGTGGATGCGGAAGGCTCCCAGCTCGGGGTTGGTCTGCAAGCGGCGCACGACCGCGATCGCCGCCAGGTCCACTTTCCGCGCCGGCTGCTCGGGCGCGTGCGACTTGTCGGGCAGCGCGGCAAAGTCCTCTTGGAAGAAGCGGTAGAGCGTCTCGTAGACGCGGGTGCGCGTCGTCTCCAGATAGCCGGCAATCGAGCGGATGTTCCAGCGCTCAAAGTGCAGGGAGATGATTGCCTTGCGCCGCTCAGCACCGTCAGGCATCTGCGCGTAGGCCGGGAACTGCCGCTGCACGCCTGCGGGCAGCGGGTTGCTGGCCAGCAGGCGCTGCACCGTCTTGTGGTCAATCCGGCAGTCATCACGGCGGCGCAAGATAGACGCGATCTCGTGCGGGCGAAAGGCAGGATACGTGGCTTTCAGTGCCAGGACGCGCTGCCGAATCTCCGCCGGCACTTGCCGCCGGTCTTCGGGCGACCGCGTCGCCTCGGGGAAGAGGCTGGCCATGCCGGCAGCGTCGAAGTGGTCGGCTTTGCGCGCCAGTGTGCGTTCGGCGATGCCTGTCTCCTGAGCCCGTTCAGCCGCGGTCACCCCAAACAGGCTCATCGGCCGGATCAGTTCGTAGGCTTCTTGCTCCGGCCAGGTGACGTAGTGTTGGATCGGGCCCCAGGCATGGGTGAGGGCGCGCCGTGGACGTTTGGCTGCAGGCATGGATCACCGGCCGGTCAGTGCGGACAGCACAGCATTCCCAACAGGGTAAACACAGTTCTACCACCCTCATCCGTAGCGTGCAATCACGGGTGGCTCGCCAGTGGCTGTGGACACGAAGCGCCTGCGAGCGATGTTGCAGCCGTCAGCCGTCTACTCGTTGACGACGCTGGACATGATGCGCGTGCAACAACACACGCGAGTGATTCATGCTTCTGCGCCTCCCCTCCTGTGCCCAATACCGGCGCCGATGTCCTGCAAGCTGCACTATCGGGTCCACCGTCTGCGATTTCTGCAGTGCCAGATGTGCAAGGCTGCGGCGGCCTCACGCCGACGAGCGCAGAATGAACGGGCAGGGCAGCATGTGCTGGGTCTGCGGTCCGACCTCCAGTTCGGCACAACTGTTCAGCACATATTCGATCGCCCAGCGGCCCATCTCGCAGTAGGGCAGTTGCATCGTGGTGAGCGGCGGGCGGAGGTGTGCGGAGATGATTTCCTGGTTATCAAAGCCGACGACAGCCACATCGTCGGGAATCCGCAGGCCCCGCTCCTTGAGCGCGTCGTACGTGCCCATGGCGGTGCGATCGTTGCCGCAGAAGAGCGCGGTCGGCGGATCCTGCGTCTGCATGAGTTCCCGCGTCAGGTCGTAGCCCTTTTCCGCGTGGCCGTCACCGTAGCGGACGAGGGCGTCGTCGAAGGGTACGCCGTGCTGCTCGAGCGCGAGCCGGTACCCGGCCAAGCGCCCCGTCGCCGCGGGCACGCCAAAGTCAATGTTGATCATGCCGATGCGGCAATGTCCCTTGCGCAGGAGGAAGTCCGTCGCCACGCGCCCCGCTTCCAGCTCATCAGGCACCACCGACGGCAGCGATCGGTCGGCGGAGAAGCAGTCGACTAACACGGCAGGTACCTCGAAGATGGTCTTGGGCGGGTCCACGACGTCGTGATAGCGATAGGAGTAGAGGATGCCCTCGACCTGGCGGTGCAGCATCATGTCGATGGCAGCGGCAGTCACCCGGGCATCGCCGCCCGTGTTGACGATCATCAGCACCATGCCGTGCTCCCAGGCGGCATCCTGGGCACCGCGCAGCATGTCGCCGGCAACTTGATGGCTCGCTACATCCGCTGTCAGGAACCCGATGGTACGGGACCGACTACTTCGGAGACCTCGCGCCACCATGTTGGGGCGGTAACCAAGTTCCTGCACAGCCTCGTGGATGCGCGCGCGCGTGTCCTCGCGGATGTTCACGTTCTCGACATTGTTGAGCACAAACGAGACCGCCGTCTGGGACACGCCGGCCCGGCGTGCAACGTCGACAATGGTCACGCGGCGTTGCCGTCGTTTGTCGGCCACAGCCTCTCCCCGTCATCGCGACCCGTGCTCGTGCGCGGCGCACCTTGCGGCCGCATCCATGCAGACAGGTCTTGGTAAAACGTCACAACGCCATAGTAGCACGCCTCTCAGCCGGCATCCAGGGGTGCTGCGTCGGGCGCCGCTGTCACTGCACGAGCGAGACGCACACCGGGCTATGGAGCGAGGAGCACGCGGGCGCGACCGTAGGCCGGGCGCCAGGACCGCAGCCGCACGCTGCCGATTCCCCTGTCTCCCTGCGCGGATCGGAACGGGCTCCCCCCGCACTGTTTCACGTCCTGACCCACGTCGCGCGGGTATTGACAACCCTGCACGCAGGTGCTAGTATCGTCCAGTAAGACGTTTTACTAAAACGTCGTCTAGCACATAGCCGCCGAGCCGTCCAGGAGACAGGCAAGACGGCGCGGGCATCGTAGCGCCGGGCTACGGCAGCAGGTTGACCGGCGGGAAAGGAGCGTGGCGCGCAGACGGAGTACGCTACTGGTGCTCATCAGCCGGCTGTGCCGGCAGTGAATCCGAGAGTATCGCGACTACGGAGTTGTGTGATGATCAAGATCAGAAGCCTCTTGGGCACCGTTTGCGTCGGAGCGGTGCTCGTATCCGCCGCCGGGCCCCACATCGCGGTGCAGGCGGCGAGCGCGACCTCTATTACCGTCTGGACGCATCAGGGCACGGCCGCGGAGGTTGCCGCGACCCAGGGGATGATAGCCGCGTTCAACAAGGCCAACGCGGGCAAAATCACCGCCACCTTGAAAATCATCGCGAATACGTCCGACTATTCGTACCAGACCAAGGTGAGCGCGGCCGTCGCGGCCCACCAGGCGCCCGACGTGCTGGATATGGACGGCCCCTACGTCGCCGCCTACGCGCATCTGGGCATCCTGACGCCCCTCGATCCCTGGGTGTCGACCATCAACAAGGCCGATCTTGTGCCCTCCATCATCCAGCAGGGCACCTTCAACGGACACCTGTACGCCATCGGCGCCTTCAGCTCCTCGTTGGTCATGCTCTTCAACAAGGACCTGGTGGCCAAGGCAGGGGTGACGCCCCCGACCACACTACAGGGCGCCTGGGACTGGACGACGTTCGTCAACGCCCTCAAGACGATCAAGGCCAAGGAGCCGGGCGTCATCCCGCTCGACCTCACCTACTACTACCTGCCCGGCGAATGGGGCACCTACGGCTGGACGCCCTTCGTCTGGTCCAACGGCGGCGAGCTCATTTCCCCCGACGGCAAGACGGCCGACGGCTACACCAACGGGCCGGCCGCCGTGCAGGCGATGCAGCGCATCCAGGACCTGGTCACGCAGGGGCTCAATCCGCTTAAGGAAAGCACCGACGAGTTCGGCGCGGGCAAGGTCGCCTTCCAGTACAACGGCCCCTGGGACCTCGCCAGTCTCACCAAGTATCCGAACCTGCACTTCGGCGCCATGCCCATTCCGTACATGAAGACCAAGGTCTCGCCCAGCGGCTCCTGGTGCTGGGGCGTGAGCGCGCAGTCCAGCCACAAGGATGCCGCTTTCGCGCTGCTGAAGTGGCTGACCGACACGACCACCGGGGTCGTTCCGATCGTCACGGCGGACTCCAACCCGCCCGCACGTGTGTCCGCGTACGCCAAGTTCCCCCAGTACACCACCGATTCCATCCTCAAGCTGGTCAAGCAACAGGTCACCACGGATGCGCGCGCCCGCCCCGTGACGCCGTACTATCCGGAGTTAACCAATGCCTTCGGCACCGCCGTGAAGAACATCATGAACGGCGGCAACGTGAAGGCGCAGCTGGATCAGGTCGTGCAAGCATACGATCAAGCCGAGTCCAACGGTCAGTAGCGCGGCAAGGCTGTCCTGGGGAGGGTGATCGGCAGCAGGCTCGAGCACCCTCCCGGGCAGGTTGCAGTCGACCAACGGCACGACAGGGTAACCGCGGGCGTGGCAAAGGGGGCAACGGTGTACAGGCAGGAAAAGTGGGCAGGCTGGCTGTTCATGTTGCCGGCGCTTGCGCTGCTGGTGACGTTCATGGTCTACCCTGCTCTGCAGATGGTCCGCTACGGCTTCACCAATGCCACGCTCGTGGACCCGTCGGCCGCGACCTTCGTCGGGTGGCGCAACTTCACGCGCCTGGCCAACGACGGTGAGTTCCGGGACTCGATCGTCCACACCTTCTACTTCGCCCTGCTCATCGTGCCCATCCAGTCGTTCCTTGCCCTCCTGCTGGCCGTGCTGATCAACCAGCCGCTCCGGGGACGCGCCTTCTTCCGCACCGCCTTCTTCAGTCCCGTGGTCACCTCGATGGTGGTGGTCTCGGTGCTCTGGAGCTTCTTCTACAGCGGGGACGGCCTGTTCAACGCCGTCCTCCAGGATCTGCACCTGCCCAGCCAGCCATTCCTGCAGGATACGTCACAGGCCATGCCGGCGCTGGTGGTCATGTCCATCTGGCAGGGTGTGGGCTACCAGATGGTCCTCTTCCTCGCCGGCCTCCAGGGCATTCCGGAGCAGCTCTATGAGGCGAGCACCATCGATGGGGCATCCAAGTTTGCCCAGTTCTGGCTGATCACGATCCCCCAGCTCCGCAACACGATCATCTTCGTGGTGGTGATCACCACGACCTTCGCCTTCAAGCTCTTCACGCAGGTCTACGTGATGACGGGCGGCGGCCCCTTTGGGGTCACGCGCACTATCATCTTCGAGCTGGTGCAAAACGGCATCCAGTACTCCCGCCTGGGCTACGGGTCGGCGATGGCCGTGGTGTTCTTCCTGCTGGTGCTGCTCATTCAGGTCATCCAGCGAGCGCTGATCCGGGAGGACCGAGCATGAGACCTGGACATCGCCGGCCCGGCCGCCCATGGCGCACACGCGCGCCGCTCTACACCCTGCTGGTCGTGCTCACCTTCATCTTTCTCTTTCCCATGTGGTGGCTGTTCGCGGCGAGCTTCCGCCCCACCCAGTACGTGCTCTACGAGGTGGGCAGCTGGCACACCCTCGTCCCCATTCCCTTCACCCTGGACAACTACCGGAGCATCTTCTCGCAGTCCTTCCTGCAGTACATCGGCGTCTCGCTCGGCTACGTGACGGTGATCATTCCCGTCAACCTGGTCGTGAACGGCATGGCAGCCTACGCCCTCGCCCGCCTGCGCTTCCCGGGCCGGGCGCTGCTGACCACGGCCATCATCGCGCTAATCATCATTCCCTTCGAGGCCATCCTGCTGCCCCTCTACCTGGAGATGGCCAACTTCAGCCTGATCAACACCTACTGGGCGCTCATCGTGCCCTTCCTGGCCAACCCCTTGATTATCTTCCTGCTGCGCCAGTTCTTCCTCTCGCTGCCGCGCGAGCTGGAGGAAGCGGCGCTCATCGACGGCGCCAGCCTCTGGCGCACCTTCTGGACGATCATCGTGCCCAACGCCAAGCCAGCTCTGCTCACCGCTGCCTTTCTCACCTTTCTCGACCGCTGGAACGACTTCCTGTGGCCGTTCATCTCGACCACCGACCAGCAGTACTGGACCGTGCAGGTCGGGCTCCAGTCGCTCTACGCCCAGACGCCGATCCCCTGGGGCACGGTCATGGCGGCGGCCTTCGCGATCACCGTGCCGGTCTACCTTCTGTTCCTCTTCTTCCAGCGCTACCTCGTGGCGGGCATCGCCTCGACGGGCCTCAAGTGAGCCTGCGCATGCCTGATGATGATTTCGTCGCCACCCGCCGCCGGCTGGCCGGCGACGCCCACCGCCCGCTCTACCACTTTCTGCCGCCGGCCAACTGGATGAACGACCCCAACGGACTCATCCAGTACGGCGGCCGCTACCACCTCTTCTACCAGTGCAACCCCTCCGGTCCGACCTGGGAGAACATCCACTGGGGGAGTGCCGTAAGCGAGGACCTCGTCCACTGGACCGACCGGCCTGTCGCACTGGCGCCAACTCCCGGCTCGGCCGACGCGGACGGCTGCTGGTCCGGCTGCGCGGTCGACCACGACGGGACACCGACCCTGATCTACACCGGGGGCCGCGGGTCACAGCAGTTGCCGTGCCTGGCCACGAGCGGCGACGACCTGCTTAGCTGGCGGAAGTATCCTGGCAATCCCATCATTGCAGCACCGCCCAGCGAGCTGGACGTCATCGGCTTTCGCGATCCTATGGTCTGGCGCGATAGCGGTACCTGGTACCAGGTGCTTGGCAGCGGCCTGCGCGGCGTGGCCGGCGCGGTGCTCCTCTACCGGTCATCCGATCTGCTGCAGTGGCAGTACGTGGGTCCCCTACTGGTCGGCGATGGGGCGAGCGGCCTGATGTGGGAGTGCCCGGACTTCTTTCCCCTCGATGGCCGCCATGTGCTGGTCGTCTCGAGTGAGTTCGATCGGGTCGTGCAGGCGTTCGCCGGCCCGTACCAGGATCATCGCTTCCGGCCGGAGCGGCGGGACGTGGTCGATTACGGCCGGTACTTCTACGCGCCGCGATCGCTGAGCGACACGGCAGGGCGTCGCCTGATGTGGGGCTGGATCAGGGAGGGACGCGGCGACGCCGCGGCGCAGGCGGCCGGTTGGGCCGGCGTGATGTCACTGCCGCGCGTGCTCAGCATGCGCGCCGATGGTGCCCTCGGCATGAGCCCTGCTCCCGAGCTGGCCGTGCTGCGCGGCGCCCGCAATGCGACGTCGAGCATGCCGTTGCCGTCGGACAGCAGGACCGTGCTGGATGATGTGGCAGGCGCGTGCCTGGAGATCCAAATGGTGCTCGAGCCCGGCGAGTCCGGTACCTGCGGCATCGTTGTGCGGCGAACGCCGGACGGCCGGGAAGAGACGCGCATCGGCTACGACGTCGCGGCCTCAAGGCTGTGGGTCGATCGCGCGTGCTCCAGCCTCGATCCGGAGGTGGATCGCGAACCCTGCGGCGGCAGACTCCTGCTCGCACCGGGTGAGCCGCTCAGCCTGCACATCTTCCTCGATTGCTCGGTGCTGGAGATCTTCGCCAATGGCCGCCTCTGTCTGACCGATCGCATCTATCCCACGCGCCCGGATGCAGGCGGGATCGCGCTGTTCGCCGAGGGCGGTCCTGCATGCGTCATGTCGCTGGACATCTGGAATATGACGCCTGTTTGGCCGTCGCACGGGCGTGTGGGCGAGGAGCAAGCAGGGTCATGAGTGAAGCACATACGGCGGAAGCGCGAAAACGGATGAGGAATCAGGTCCTGCTCATCACCTACGCCGACAGCCTGGGCCGCAATTTGGAGGAGCTGAGCGACATCGTCGCCCGATATTGCACTGGCATCGTGGGCGGGATTCATCTTCTGCCCTTCTACCCATCCTCCGCCGATCGCGGGTTCGCGCCCACGACGTACGACGAGGTCGACCCCGCCTTCGGCAGTTGGGAGGAGATACGGACGCTGGCCGACCGCTTTGACGTGATGGTCGACTTCATGATCAACCATCTGTCGCGGCGCTCGGTGTGCTACCGGGACTTCGTGCAGCACAAGGACCACTCCCCGTACCGCAACATGTTTATCGTGTACCGCGATTTCTGGCCGGGTGGGGAGCCTACCCAGGAACAGCACGACCTGATCTACACTCGCAAGCCGCGGGCGCCGTTCATCGAGCACGTCGGCTGAGTATGCCACCCTGCTGAATCTGGTGGCCGATCTTGGACGGTTCCCGTCCACGCCAGAGTAAATCGATGCAGACCGGCGATCAATTCACACTCAGTCCGAGATTCGTGGAAAACCTTCTAGCATGCCCACACGCCATGAGCCATCATGTTGACATGCTGACATGCTGGATTGTCACCAACCTGAGAGGTAATTGTGCCTGACGAGATCGTGGCCCCGTTGCTGATCGCTATTGCCGGCAGGAAAGGCGGCGTGGGGAAAACGACAACAGCCCTAAACCTAGCCGGTGCCCTCGCTGAACAAGGTGCTCGGGTGCTTCTTGTTGACCTGGATCCACAGGCATCACTCACACGCATACTTCTCGCAGGGGAGATCCGCCGGTCTTGGCGGCATTGGCGATCGCATGCTCAAACCGCAGCTCGGCATTACTGACCTCATCCGCTCCGTGAAGCAGAACATTGACATCGTGCCGGGGGATGTGAGCATCGAGACTACAGCCCTCGCGTTGGCGCAGAACCCTACCTACTATCTGCGCCTTCGCAGTCTTCTGAACTCAGTGGTGGGGTATGCCTACATCGTTCTCGATACGCCACCTGCGTTGGGCTTTGCGCTCAATGCCGCCCTGCTCTCCACGAATATTGCGATCTTGCCCACGGAATTGACCCAGCAAGACTTCGACGCCCTTGAGGATACGCTATTACTCCGTGACGAACTGGCTGCCTTGCAGGCTGCGCGACTATTCGCCATCGTGCCCAGCCGCGTGGCCAACAACAATCACGATACCGAGGGGGTGCGTGCCTTGCGCGCTACCTATGGCGAGCTAGTAACCGAACCAGTACCGCAATCGGTGGCTGTGAAGCGTGCAACGAATAAAGGTATGGCCGTCGTCACGTATGACCCACAGAGTTCACCTGCTGCAGCCTATCGCCTCCTCGCAGAACGTGTGCTGAAGGAGCGCTCCAACAACCATGGCCACTAAGTCTCCCAAAGAATTCGACCGCGTCATGAGGCGCGGGCAGCGACCTGCGCTGATCACACCAGATGCGGGACGCCACCTTGACAGTGAACGGATGCTTGACGGCGCCCTGTTGCTGCCCATTGAAATGATCTCCCCCGACCCCGAACAGCCCCGGAAGCACTTCGACCAAGCCAGTCTGCAGGAACTGGCGGACTCCATACGCGAGCATGGCATCCTTCAGCCATTGGTGGTACGGCGGGAAGGAACCCTGGCGGATGGCCGATATCGGTACGTCGTCGTTGCCGGCGGCCGCCGCTATACCGCTGCCCAGATGGCCGGTCTCAGTCATATCTCCGTGCTTGTACGCGATAGCGAGGGGGCACATCGGCGCATCCTGCAACTGACGGAGAATCTCCTTCGAGAGGACCTGAGCCCGCTGGAAGAGGCGCAGGCGATGAAGGAATTCATGGACGTCGAGGGTATTAAGGACCGCCGCACCCTCGCCGACCGCATACATAAGAGTCACACCTATGTCGAGGAACGATTCTCGTGGTTGAGGTACGACGACGTTGCCCAAGCACTCGACAAGGGTGTTCTCACGCCTACCGCTGCGACCGCCGTGGCACGCATAACGCACAAGCGAGACCGCGCCAAGCTCATTAATCAGGCAGAGCAAGGCCCCCTTCGACGAGAAGATATCCAGCAAATGAGACTGCGCAGCGCGCGTCATGAGAAGGGATCGCAGACGACACGGAAAGGCATGGAATTCTTGGACGGTTCCCGTCCACACCAGAGTAAATGGGCGCAAGAGGATCATGCCGAAGCGGGGATCCCCCTTCGTGACACACCGCAGAATGACATGGTGCACGAGGGTGAAGCAGACGAGCAGGATGCCGAGTTCACGGCACTCCTGGCACCACCTGGAGCTGCCACAACCATTCTTACAGCCCTGGCATGGGCTCGCCGGTATGGACTCACCTTGGAGCAGCTCGAGCTCCGTCTTCTAGAAGCAAGCAGGTAGACCTATGTCCTCGTTTAGTGACGCTTCCCACACCGCGAAACGGCTGATCAATCCTGCTGAAACACCTGTCCTTCCCCCGCCGCGCACTTCCTGACGAGGATATGGTGATCTTCTCCGTGCGCTTGCCGAAAGCTCTTCGGCGTGAGCTTCGACGCTATGTAGCCGAGCACGACATGACTTTGCAAGAACTGGTCACTGAGGCGATCCGAGAACGGCTCACACGTTGACACACTTAGAAATCATTCAGTCTGGTCCGTCGCTCAACGATGTAGTTCAGCACGTCGGCGGGCCAGAAAATGCTTGTGCCTTGATGGATTGGGGCGCTCGCTCTCGCTATGGCTGGCCGTCCGAGCTAGTGGCCGTGACAGTGGGCACGTTATCTCGCGAGCCATTGTCGCCGATCAGCACCGCTGTCGGTTCTTGAGAGCACGAAAAGACCCGGTTGGTCGTGCGGCATTTCGCCCACGCCAGGACAGTTCCACCGACTTCTCGTGAAATCCTTGTCGTCCCGACCACGACCTTGGCACCGGTAGGAACCTTACCCGCCGCCGATCGTGGCGCGATGTGTTGAGGCGTCAGATCGACTTTGTTGCAGCCAAGCTGCTCCAAGCGCCCCGTGAGCCCGCTGGCGACAGCGCGGGATAGGCGCGCTGGATGGAGTATGCTTGAGCGTGACGCCTGCTTGTACCCCGCGCCACCTGTCCGCAGGAGCGGGCGAGCAGGGTGAAGTGAGCTGCCGATGCCTGTAGTACGGGTGGTCGTGACCGCGTTGCTGCTGCTTGCGGCTTGGACGCAGACGATCGCGCGTTGTGGGAGCAGCTACGGCAGCACGTAGGGCTGGCCTGGCTGCAGGGTATGGTTGCCCAATTCGCCACCATGGTGCGGCAACGGCAGGTCGATGCCTTTGAGGCCTGGATCGCAGAGTGCGCCGTAGGGCCCGCACCTGAACTCCGCAACTTCGCAGCGAGCCTCGAGCAGGACGGCGCTGCGGTGCGCGCAGCGCTGACGCTCCCATGGTCGAACGGGCCGGTCGAAGGGCATATTCACAGGGTGCTCAAGCGCAGTGCGTACGGTAGGATGAAGCTGGATCTACTCCGGCAGCGTGTCCTGCATGCGGCCTGAGCACTACGAGACAACCAAGGGCCTGATCATGTTTCTTCCAACGGGAGTTGAGTCCGTCGATCGCGTACTTGGTGGTGTCGTCGACCTCTCCGACCTCGCGTTCCCGGGACGCGTCGAGGCGAGCTATGTAATCGGCAGTGTCGCCGAGGGTAAGGCAGTGTGGGGCAGGGATCGCTACGACGACCTCAGCGACTTAGACGTGTGCCTCGTCTTGCGCGGCCACCTGACGCAGAGGGACGTGGACGACTGCGAGCGCCTTGCCGCTAGCTGCAACGCCATAGGGACGGTTCGGCTCGATCTCTTCGCGCTCGGCGCGGATGAACTCTTGTGTACTGGCGACATGCGCATTGCCAATGCTGGACGCTTGATCGCCGGGACCGACATTAAGGCGCGCCTCCCGCACGTACCGCTCGGACTTTTCATCCAGGAGGCAATCGATCAGTCTCTCTTCCACCTGTCGCTGATCCGGCGTGAACGCGGTCCGCTCAGCTATCCACTGTGCTATCCCGACCCGGCGGGCGAGTTCTACGGCTACGACTTCCAGCCCCGCCCGCCTCACGGCACCTCGACCATGCGGCTCTTTGTCGCGGTCGTGTGCTGGGCTGCGACCGTCCTCGTCGCCCTGCGGTCGGGCGACGCTGCTGCGAGCAAGGCTGAGGCGGTTGCGCTCGCGCAAAGACACCTCGGAGCGCGGTGGGCTGCGCTTGTGGACGATATCTACGCAACGTGCAGAGAGGCATGGGGCTATCACATGCCGGATGAGGCTGCCGATCGTCGCCGACTGCGCACCCTGTGTGGCGAGACATTGGCCTTCGAGAACGAGCAGTTGTCCGAGTGCAGAGCATACCTCTTGGCGCAGTTGCGCACCAGCAGTGCCGGCGGTCAGATCTGGACCGTCCAGACGCTCGGACGGCTTCGCTACCACGACACAGAGATCACAGCGGCGTTGCTGGATCTGGTCCAGCGAGGTGACGACACGCTGCGGCGGATGGTGCTCGAAGTCAACCGCCAGAGGGAGGAGCAACCGTAGGCTGGAAGCACTGAGGCCCGCACGGGAGCGCTCGTGACGACCTGCCTAACAAAGAGTCGGTCACGCTTTATGCGGAAGAGCCCCAGTCATGTGAGCGGTAGAGATCGGTTGATTCATCGCGGACTATCTTCCGGAGTAAGCAGGGCTGAAGAGAGTGGTTATGCGAGGCGGGCCAGGCTCCAGCCCACGGCCAATGCTACAGGCTGGAGCGTGGCTGTCAGCAGCCGTTGGCGTCGGGCGGGGTGGTGTGCCGCGGGGTAGAGCCGTTCGTGGCGGTCGCGAGCGTGGGAACCACCCGAACGCGCGGACCGACGGCAGCAGGGAGGCCGTAGTCCTCGGTGTCGCCCGCGGCGGGTCCTGCGGGAGTGCTCGGGGCGGCCGGCGTCGGAGTCTGACTGGGCAGGGCAGCGGTGGCAGGCTGTTCGGCCGCCGGTGTGGCGGGTGGCGTCTCCTCGGCCTGGCGGAAGGCGACGGGTTTGGGGGAGGCGGAGGTGACGGTCGGCTCGGCCTCGGGCGGCGTGGCGGTAGGCGGCTGGCGGCGACTGCGGACGAAGAGCAGCAAGGCCAGGTCGGCGAGGACCGCGAGGGCCACGAGCGCGAAGTCGCGGACTGCCTCGATGAGGGCGATGGGAATCCAGACCAGAATCTGCAGCGCGTGGCACAGGAGCCAGAGGAGAGCAAAGGCGACGATCACCAGGGCCTTGGCGGTGTGCGGCAGCGTGGCGCCGGCCAGGATGGTGATGAGCACCACGGCGATGACGTAGCAGAGCATGAAGCTCTGGGCAGCCTGATCGTTGTTGGGGTCGGCGCTCCAGAGGGCGAAGAAGAACGCGCTCAGGAGGTAGAGGGCCAGGGCGATGAGAGCCAGCCCGCGCACGGCGAGGAGAAGCCTGCCGGAGACGTGGCCGAACCACATGCTCATGCTGATGCCCCGGCCGTCGGCGTCCTTGCCCAGCGGGCTGTGGCCGAAGCTGTCGGCCAGGATAAGAGCGCAGAGCGTACCGCCCAGCATCCAGCTGAGCGCGAGCGCGGTGCCCAACGTGCTGGCGTCGACGGTGCCGGCGTCACCGCCCACCAAGCCCGTGAACTTAATAGAGTCGAACCCGACCCCGGAGGCGACCAGGAGGGCCGCCAGCGCGATCTCAAGCAAGGGCAGCAACAGGTACCAGCTCAAGACCCCGGCCTCGGCTCGGCGCTCCGGGGGGGCGAGGGCGAGCAGGCCGGCCGTCAGGTGACGCAGCACGGCTGCCAGCAGGAGGATCGCGGCACCGAGGGCGGCGAAGGGAGCGGAGAGGACAGCCAGCGGCATGGCGAACAGGGCGAGGATCAGGCGCTCACCACGAGCCAGGCGCAGCGGGAGAGCGAGCAAGGTGAGCAGCGTGACGGCGGCCAAGGCCTTGAGGGTGACGTCGAGAAAGAGGGGCCAGCTGAACATGCGGACAACTCCTTAACGCTAAACCAGGGTGAGCAGGGCGAGATCTTCGGGCGGCGAGACGGTGATGGAGCCGGCATCCAGGCGACTCAGGGTGGCACGAAAGGCCTGCAGACGGGCCGGACACTGCGCGGTTTCCTCGCAGTAGAAGACGAGATGCACGGCTGCCTTGCGCAGGTCAACGCCGGTGAGGGCTGTCTGCGGGCCCTCGGGCACGAGACGGCCGGACACCACCAGGATCGGGGTCTGGCCGGGGTGGGAGGCGAAGAAGGCGGCCCCGCCACCCAGGCACGCGCCGAGGTCGCTGCCCTGGAGCGAGCGGTCGACCTGCTTGGCGAAGAGGGCGGTCGCGAACTGGTGGGCCTGGACACGAGCATGCTGCAGGGCGGCGGCACTGGCCGCCACGGCCGAGGCGTTGGCGGTGGCCACGGCGGCCCGGTACTCCGCTCGGGTGTAGCGGTTGGGCACCGGCGTGAGGGCGGGGGCGGGTACGGCGTCGATGTGGCCGCGAGCGATGATCTTGCCTGGGGCCGCGCCGCCGTCGAGACGCTCCGCGTCGGCGTCGCTCGCGCCGGTGCCCACGGCGGGGAGGGCCAGGGCCGCCCTGACCAGGGCGACGTGCAGATCTCCGCCGACGTAGCGCGTATTGAACTGCTCGGCGATACACGCGTAAAGGGCGACGCCGGGCCGGAGCGGGATGGCCTGCGTGTGCCTGCTGGCCCCGCCGCAGCCGGCGAGCGTCACAACGGCGGTCAAGCCGGCGGCGAGAAAGGCGGCGCTGCGACCGGAGCGGAGCACGCGGGCCGCGCCTCGCACCGCATAGGCCACGAGCGCGCCCCAGAGCGGGTTGGAGGCGAGAAGCGTCAAGAGAACCAGGACCTTCACGTTGTACATGGCGGTGACCTTTCTGGGCGGACCCTCCGGCAGGGGGGAAGGCGCATCCCGATGAGCGTGGGAAGATGAGCGGGACCGAGGGCTGGCTGGTGTTACCAGTGCTGGGAACGGGGACGGAGACAGACGGCCTGGCAGGCCTCACGCTGCACGACGGCCGCCCAGACGCGAGCGGCCTCCTGGGCCTGGAGGACGCGGCACAGGCTGCACATGCCGCCCTGCAGGCACTCGGGGCAGCCGGCCCGGCGGCACTGTCGGCACCCGTGCGTGGCAGCCTTGCCACAACCGCAGCGCGGAATAAGGACTGGGGCTGGGGCGAGGGTGGGTGAGCAAAATCGAGGCATGACGACACTCCTTGGTGACTGGCTCGGCGGGGGCCGCCGAGGGGAGAGCGCCGGCCGTGACGGGTGGGTTGGGGCGAAAGACAGTCCGTCGGAGGGAAGTTGACGGGGCTGCCCGCCGCGGCTGGCGCGTTTTGGGGGGATTCGGGGCGGATGAGCTGGAGCGAGCGGGACTGGGGCGCTACGGCGTCAACGTTTAGACAGGTCCCTCCTTTCGTGTCGATTGGCGTCTAGGGGCGTCCCGAGGCGCTGGCGTGATGCTCTGGCGATTCGCTTCATTCCCGGGGCGTTTGGTCACTCGAGCTGTTCCCTACTCTAGGCGGTAGTCCGTCAGGGTCATAGAGAAGGGGGCGTCAGTATATACACTGACACCGCCCAGCGTCAGTACTGACGGGAAGTTCGGCATACTAGGAGCTGATCGCCTGGGCGACAGCCGGAGGCCAGCGTCTCCAGGCGCAGGCAAGCACGCCCCAGGTACGGAAACAGAAGGGCATAGGGCCGGGTTGCCAGGCCCTTCGACAAGCCGTATTGCCGGCCGTATGCTCCTAGCGAGTGGGCCTAAAGCTTTTCAGGCTGCCGCAGAAAGGGTCTCGGCTACGGAACCGAGGGGAGTTGAGAAAGCATGCATCCTGGCTTGACTGTGAGAACGCTTGGCAAGTTCGTGGTAACGCTTGACGATGCCGAAGGACCACGACGGGTAGACTTTGGCAGGGCTTGGGCACTTAAAGAATTGCTCATGGTCGCCGTTAGCCGACTCACGCTCGACCCCTGTCGGCTCGATCCGCGTGTCGACAGGCAGGAAGTAATCCAGTCGATACGTGAGGTAACAAAGAGACCGCCCTCAGCTCAACGCCATGCACCGAACTCTTCAGTCGACTTCCCTCATGCGAAGCGTGAGGCGTTGTATGAGTTGGCCAATAGGCATCTGGTTGGCGACGGTGGCTATCGGTACGTCCACTACTGCCAGGACATCATCATGTTCTGTGTGCCAGGCTGCGCCAAGAGAGCAACCGAGGTGCACGAACCCTCTATGGATGACAGTTTCCAGGAGGGAGAATGGCTGGACGTGTGGAAGTATGTCAGACAACTGAACAAGGCCGGAAGCGATCCGACTGCTTGCTATGCCGCGCTCGCGCTGGGTTGGCAACAGGAGTATCTTCCCGACGGTAGTTATGTCGGGACGATTGCAGCTCGTCAGACGCTACTCAAGAAGGAGTGGCGGAAGCTTCTTCTGGCGACGGCGGCGCAAGATCCAGGCGGACAACGCGGGGCAGACGGACAATTGGAATCCTATCTCCTAGGAGTGATACATGCGGATCCCGAGGATACGGCTGCTCTTCAGTGTCTCATAACGTACTACGGCATCAACCAGCAACTCGAGAGAGCGAAGGAAGAATATGATCAGTACGTCGAGTCACAACTGAATACGGGGAACTTCGATGTCTTCCCCCCTCTTGCTCGAACCTACAAGCAGGTGATGGGAGAGCTCTACGTACCCCATGACGTTGTCGAAGCCGTCACTCCGGTTGTCACCTGGTTCGGTTGGGCCGAGAAAGAGTATAGGTCATCAGCTGGCGGGGAACAGGCAGAGCGCATCCTTAAGAAGCTGTTGCAAAAGGCAGGTCCTTCCGTGGCGAGGTTGGCGGAGTTGACCGATGGCGATTAGAGACGCTGACGCAACGGCAGGAAAGAATACCCGGCCCGTCTATGCATTCGCAGGGCAACCGGGTTCGGACTCGCCCCCGCTCAGCCGCCTGCTCTGGCTGTGGGGGAACCGTGGCGTGGGCAAGAGTCATGTTGCTCGGCAGGTGACTGGCGAGCTAGCTCGCCGCTTCTCTTTCCGGATTTGGCGCATACCCTGCGCACTTCTCGACATCTCCCAGATGCAGCAATTCGAGCGTATCGTGCTCGCACCGCAAACTGCACCGGCAACCAACCTGCAATGGCAAGCCGCACGTGAGCTGCTCCAGCGGCAGGAGCCCGTGCTCCTTGTTGCGGATGGCTGTGATCTCCCGAGATTTGATTACGGGAGTCTGTGCAAGGGGCTTGTCGAACGCTATCCGTCACTGGTCGTCATTGTCACAAGCAGGGAACCGCCAAAGACGCTCGGTATTCCCGCCCGCGAAATCGCGCCATTGGAGGTACCCAACCTAGACCCGTTCCCCATGATCTACTGTCTGGCCACCAACGCCTCAATCCAGTGTGCGCTTGGTTTGCTGCGCCGACGCACGGCTGATCTTGAATTCACGTCCGAGCTCGGGTGGTGGCTCGCGCATGTTTGTCACGCTACCTCCGGTCTACCGATGGCGATCAGGCTTGCCGTCGGCGCTGCGCCAGAGGGAAACGCTGCTACGGTGGCTGCCAGCATGCAGGATCTCCTCGCGCATCTCGGCGTGGCAGGGCAGGATGAGGAAGGCCACTGGGGGATAATCGGAGATGGCGATACTATCGCATCTCGAGGCCGTGGTGTGCTGGACTTGCTGTACAAATGGGTCTTTGACCGCCTGCGCACCGAAGAACGTCAACTGCTCACTGCGCTGGTTCAGCTTCGACCTCCTTCCACTATCTGGCGCGTGCCCAATGAACGCCTCGAAGCCGGTCATGGGGCAGATCTTCTTGCTAGGATAGGGCTTCTGGTGCCGGTTGACGCGAACGTTGGGGACCTGTTCAGGCTTCAGTCGTTGCCGGAAATCACGAAGAGCGGTCCTGAGGCCGTTTTCAGCCTTCACCCACAAGTCCAGACACTGGTGAGGGGGCAGCCGGTTGTTGACGCAGCTGAAGCCCGATCGGTGCTTCGCGCCGGCGGCATAGAGGGGTTGACGCGGGACAGCCGAGTTTGGGGCAGGTTTGGCGCAGTCGAGCCTACTCCCAAGCCCACGCTCGGCCCATCGACAGCAGCGACCGCGAAGGGCGGGTTGCTGGCAGCGCTCCAGCGGTCGGGGGAATGGGTGCAGGTGCACTTCGGCGATGCTCTCAAGCAGGCGCACCAGCAGCCAAGCCTGGCCATTGGTACAGCATTGGGCGAGGAGCCCACGGTCAAGGAGGTGCAGGTGCCTGATCGGGCTCACGGCGTGACGCTGCGCGTGACCGCCACGCCCGACGCCAACAAGCGCTATCACGTCGAAGCCAGACTCATCGACTTGGGTTCCGCGCAAGGCTTCACTCGCCCCTGGGAGCTGACTGCAACGCTCCGTATCGCACAGGAAGAGAGACCGCTCAACACGCGCGAGGAAAGCGGCGTGTGGTCCATCGACGATGGCCTGAACCGAGGGCAGCTGCTGAAGCTCAATCTGGCCTACCGGATCGAAGAGGGCGGCTGAGGCAGGTCATGCTGCCGTGACAAGGGCCGTGGGACTCCGGGCGGTTGACGGCTGCAAGCAGCGACTGGAGTACAACACCATGGAGATGGGGATTATGGGCGGAACGCTCGCTGGTCGAGGCGATGACGGCGTGTCAGGGCAACTCGCGCCCGACTGCCCCGCCAACCCTGAGCCGCAGGACATATCCAGTGACGTTGACCTAGAGGCACTGGCGGCGCTCCTCCGAGACAAAACCGTGTTGGCGGATCTGCTGAACAACGCTCACAGCATGCTGGAAAAAGAGCCTGAAAGCGCGCTTGAGCTGCTAGACGCGGCGCGGGCGGCGCTGGCGCTGGATGGGTGTGGATGCCCCGAAGTGGATCTCGATGAAGGACTTGCGCTTCTCGCCTGTGATCGCCCGGCCGACGCATATGAGCTGCTTGCCGAAGGTCGTCTCGGGTACAAGGCAATTCCGTCATCCCGTAGTCTGGAGGCCAGACGCGGCGTGGCTTTCTGCACCTTCCATATGGCACGAGCGCAGGCATGCCAGCGACATTACCGAGCTGCTCTTGGCCTCTACAATCGTGCACGCCACATGCTTGCGCACTGCGAGAATGAGGTGAGCAACGTTGCATGGTGCCATCATCACACTGGCGTTCTGCTGATCCAGCTTGATGACCTTCCTGCGGCACTGCATCGCTTTGACGCGGCACAAAGCATATTCGCGCGTCTGCAACAAGAGCGCGACGTTGCCGCCTGCCAACGGCTGGCGGGTCAGGTGTTGGGCGCACAGCACCACTACTCGCAGGCTGTCTATCGGTATGAGCGTGCTCGTGCCACCTATGTCAGGTCTTTGGAACTGCAACTTGCCGCCCAATGCGACGCTGAGATCGGAGATACCCTGACACGCAGCGGCCGTCCAGGCTATGTTCGCACAGGCATGGCCTATCTCTATCGAGCCGTCAGGGTCTTCCAAGGTTGTCAGGCATGGCACAGTGCGGCGGAGACCGCCTATGCAGCTGCCGAGGCGCTGTTGACTCTAAAGCGCCCGCGTCTGGCGATACGCTGTTTCAGGCGGGCGCTCGCACTGTTCGAGCGAGAGAACGACCTGCCGAAAGCCCACGAATGCCACAGAAATATCGGCGAGGTCCTGTTCGGATTGAGGCAGTACGAGATGGCCATGCCACACTTGGACCGTGCGTGTACCTTCTTCCAACTCCATGGTCCGAAAGTGAGCGAGGCGCGGACACGCAGGGACCTTGCCGTCAGCCTGGCACAGCTCACGCGGCATAGAGCCGCCCTGCCGCAAGCCGAACGGGCGCGCGAGTTGTGGCATGAGTTGGAGGACGAACACCAAGCGGCCGATTGTGCGCGCGTCGCCAGTGTCTGCCTCATCGAAATGGGCCGTCCGCAGGAGGCTGTACCGCGCCTGGCCGAGGCCAAGCGCCAACTGGAGCAGTTGGAGCAATTTGGCTGTGCGGCGGAATGCGCCTACCGTCTGGGGACGGCGTTAGCGGCCCTTGGGCATCTGGATTCGGCACTCCATTGTTATCAGACCGCGCTTCCCGTCCTGGCCGAACATATGCCCCAGCGTGTTCACGAGTGCAAATTCGAATTCGCAATGACGCTCGCTAACAGGGGCCAGCGCGGTCGCGCGCTGCAGTTGTTGGCGGAACTTCGACGACAGGTCGAGCAAACAGGCGATCTCAAGCATATCGCTGCCTGTAACCAAGCCGCCGGAGTAATCCTGCTTGCTGGGGGAGATCCGCGCGCAGCCCTTGAGCATCTTCGTGCGGCATTTCAGTTCTATGAGCGAACCGCAGACCTCGGGAGTCTGCCCTCCTGTCACCAAACGATGGGAAGGGCGTACAGCGAATTGCCAGACTGGCCACTCGCCCTGAGCCATTTGCATCAAGCCATGGAGGGATGGATCAGCCTTGAACGCGAGAATGAGGCTGCGGAGGCCGCAGAAATCGCAACACGCGTGGCGGAGCATCCCAGCGTGAGTGATCGACGACGCGCGCTCTACTACAGGCAGCAGGCCGGGATCCTGCATCGACGCTGGCAACATCGCTGGGGACTCGCCCCTCCGCCCCTGGGTACCAGCACTCAGCTTGGCGCCCTGCGTGCGTGCTGGCGCTCGGCCGATCCGGGTCCTGAGCGCGCATACGCGTTGGGCCAGGTAGCCAAGGCCGCCGCCTTGGCCGACCTCTTCGGAGGTGCTCAGCATCTCGATCTGCGGCGCTACCTGACCGCCGACGAGAGAGGTCAGCTTCAGACGTTGCGCAATCAATGGGTAGCGCAGTGGACTGCACTGCAGGAGCTAGCCACTGATGACCCTGACCGCACGACCCTCCTCGCCGCTATGGATGGCACTGAGGTCGTGCAGGACCGGATCTGGCGGGCGGCCGGCGCACGTGAGCTTTCGCTGTGTTCTCTGGCCGGGAGCTTCCTCGACGATACGATACGCCGGCTCGCGGCCGCCGGTGGCAGGGCGCATACTCCGCGAACCGCAGGGCTGCTGGCGAGCTTTGCCGTCACGAGCGTATCCGAAGCGCTAGCCGACGACGAGGCACTGCTGGAATTGGTCAAGACGCCACTAGGGATGGTCGTCTTCCTGGTGGGGCCGCATGGGCTGTTGGCGCCGCCGCGCCGCTTCGCCCATGCCGGCGACATAGACTGGGCGGGTGAGCAACATGCTACCGCACGCGGCCGGCTGTGGGGCAAGCTTGGACGGATGGCGCGACGCACACAGCCAACGGGTGATCTCGATCAACTCCTCGCTGCCGCGGTGGCTGCTGCGAAGCTGGTAGAGGATGCTCGTCTCAACTTGCCCTGGGTAGCCGTGAGAAGCGAGGAGGCCGCGTGTGCAGGCGCTGCTCAGCAACCCGGCCGAGGCGACGACCTCGATGCACCGCTGGCCGCGCTGTGGGAGTGCCTGGCCGGTCGCGCCTGGACGAGTTTGTTGCGGCGCCGCGGCATTCGCAAGCTCTACCTCAGCATGGACGCTGGACTGCTCCAGGCACCGATTGCAGCCGCGGCCTATGCAAGCGGAATCGGTGGCGCAGATCTCGTTATCGCTCATCTTCCGCAGGGCGCGCTCTTACCCAGGCTGCTGGCTCGTCGCTCCGAAGCGGCGGGCTCCGGCACACGCGCGCCGGCGTCTGCAAACCACGATGGGAATCAGGCAACCGAATCGATGGCCGGTACCTCGCGTGCCGATGTGCTCGCCTTCGTGGCGAATGGCAATGTCTTTGCCGACTCAACATCGTCAGCCGATCTGGAATCCTGGCAGCTGTGGGAACCCGCGGTGCCGCTCACGGAGGTGGCGGCCATTGCCGGAAGCCGGCGCTTGGGACAGGCGCTGCCCGCCGGCGGGGTGCGGACGCGTGTGGGGAAGGAAGCCCTTGTGGACCAGGTGCAGTGCCTGGCCTCCTCGTCCCGACTGCTCGTAATCGCCGGGCATGGTCACCCGGATGATCAACAGCCGCTTCGCACCAACATACTGCTGGCAGATGGTCCGCTCACCGCAAGCGACATGCTGCGCTGCGTCCTACCCGGTACCATCGTCATTCTGCATGGCTGCCGGACCTCTTTCGCGGCACCGGGTACGGCCGCTCCGCGGCAAGTGGCCCGGACAGACCGGAGCCTGTCTGTCGCAGCACCCGGGCTGCAGGGACTGGTCCAGGCGTGCCTACTGGCCGGAGCTACCGCCGTAATCGCCAGCACGGCACGGGTCGATGACCTGCACTCGGCGCTCCTGTTGGACAGGCTGTGTGGAACATTGGCGGAAGCAGGCGATCAGCCGGTAGCGCTGTCCCTGCGCTCGACCCAGCTTCACGTCAGCCATATGAGCTGGTTGGCAGTCCTAGACACCTTGGCTGGATGGAAGCAGATCGTGAAAAGCAGCGGTCGCGTGATCGAGAAGGAGGGTGGGGAGGATCCGCTGGTGAAGGCTCTGGAATCGAATGAGGCGAAGATACGTAGCTTCGACCATGCGGCACTGGCGTCGGCCGTGCCGGGCATGACAGCGTCGTCGGCCTGGATCTACTACGGCCCTTTCGACGTGACTCTCTCACAGTCGAATGTCGCCCCGGAGAAAGTGTCAGGCTGAGATGGCTACGTCCCACGAAGTTGACTTAGGGGCACTGGCGGCCCTCCTCCGGAAGGAGAACGGGCTGGCAGAACTCTGCCGCGAAGCCTCCGGCCTGTTGGAGGAAGAGCCTACACGTGCGCTTGGGTTGCTCGATGCGGCAAAGGCTGCGCTCGCTTTGGATGGGGGGAGCAGCCCCACGGTGGATTTCTATGCTGGCCGAGCACTCCTCAACTGCAATCAACCGGAGGAGGCCTATGCGCGGCTCGAACTAGCGCGCAACGCCTTCAGAGACCTTGGGCGTCGAGGCGTCGTGTGCCAACGCGACGTAGCGCACTGCACCTTCCAGATGGCACAGGCGCAAAAACTCCAGGGGAACCACAGATCCGGGCTTGGCCTGTACAATCGCGCTCGCCACATGCTCCATCGTTGTGGCCAGGATGAATTGGCGAGTGTCGCCTGGTGCCATCGGCATGCCGCCGGCCTGCTTTTCAACCTCGAGAATCTCCCGGCCGCTCTTCGCCGACTCGACACGGCGCGCCGGTTGTTCGCGGATCAGCAGTTGCTTCTCGAGGCTGCGTACTGTCATCAACTGGCAGGGGCTCTACTAATCAGACAGCACCTCTGGCAGCAGGCCGTCTTTCGTTGTATGCGGGCACATAGCATCTATCTCAGCTCCCAACAACCGCTTGCTGCGGCACAATGCGACTACGAGATAGGTCACCTGCTGACTATCCCGGGATATCCGGTGCATGCTCATCGTCTGGGAATCCTCCGTCTTTACTGGGCTGCCAGACTATTCCAACGCCGCCAGGCATGGAACGACGCTGCGGAGTCCCTCTATCGAGCCGCTGAGACGCTCGCAAGCCTGGACCGACCACGACTGGCCTTGCGTTGCTGTAGGCGAGCCCTCTCGCTGTTCGACCCAGAGCAGAACGCGCCTAAAATACATGATTGCTACATGTTTAGTGGAGGAATTCTATGCAACCTCGGACAGTTCGAGACGGCGGCTCAGCACTGTATGCAGGCAGCCACCTTTTTTGCGATTCACGGACCAAAGGAGAACGAAGCAAGAACGCGCGACAATCTCGCCCGTAGCCTCTGGTACTTGAACCGGTATCGAGAGGCATCCCGAGAGGCGAAACGAGCGCGTGAACTGTGGAAGGAGCTCGGGCTCGAGTACCAAGCGGCGGACTGCGAGCGCATCGCCGGCATGTGCCTTATAGATATGGGCCTCCTTGAGGAGGCGGTACGACGCCTTGCCCGCGCCCATGACGAACTGGAGCGGTTGCAGCAACCGGACGACATGGTGAGTTGCACCTATCATTTGGCAAGAGCGATGATCGGGCTGAAGCAGTTTGACCATGCGCTTCGGTACTGTGTGGAAGCGCTTCCAATCCTAGCGCAACATCGGCCCTCGCTCGTCTACGACTGCAAGGTTCTCATGGCCACGGCGTTGGCTCGGCAAGGGCAGCGCGGCCGGGCGCTGCAGCTGATCACAGAGCTTCGGCAGGAGGCTGAGAGTACAGGGGATCGGGGGAACGTCGCTCGCTGCGCCCTCGCTGCTGGGACTATCTTCGTCACGAATGGAGACCCCCTCGCCGCACTTGAGCATTTTAGTGTAGCGTGCGACATCCTTGAGCAGGATGAGATGAGTGAGCGCCTAGCCATCTGTCACTTCGACATGGGCGCAGCATACGCCGAACTGGAACAATGGCCAGATGCCCTCTATCACTATCGTCAGTCAATCGAGGACCATAGCATTCTCGAGCACGAGCAACGTGCTGCGGAGGCCGCGCTCGCAGCGGCTAGCGTATGCGAGCGGCCCGAGGTGCTGAATTGGCGGGATTATCTCTTCTACCGGCGCCAAGCGGCGGTGCTGCAGCGCCGATGGCAATATCGGTGGGGCCTTGCGCCCCCTTCCCTGAGCGCTAAGGCCCAACGTTATGCCCTGCGCGCCTGTTGGCGCTACGCCGAAGCGGATGCTGAACGCGCCTACGTGCTAGGCCAGGTAGCCAAAGGCGCCACGTTTGCTGACCTTTTCGTCGGCGTGCAGCAGATTGATCTACTGCGCTACCTGACACGAGAGGAAACAGACCAGCTTGCACAACTCCGCGGTCGGTGGGTAGCCCAGTGGGCAGCACTACAGGATCTGGGGGAAGAGGACGTAGAACGCAAGGAGGCACTCCGCGCGCTGTATGCCACCGAGGATGCGCAGGCACAGCTTTGGGCAGCTGTTGGCGCACGAGAGATTGCCGTACTCTCTCTAGCTGGGAGCTTCCTCGATCGGGCGGTTCGTCAGCTCGCTGCCGATGGCCGTCAGTCGTGCCCTTTGCAGGGCGCGGCGTTGCCAGCGGGTGTCGCAATGGCGGACGTGTGCGAGGCCCTGGCCGGGGACAAGGCAGTGCTGCTAGAGGTAGTGGAGACGCCACTGGGTCTGGTGGCCTTTCTGCTGGGGCCGCGGGGACTGCTGGCGCCGCCACGCCGTTTTGCGTGTACTGCCGATACGACGCTAAAGACGGAGACGGTCGTGTCAAGGCTCGGCCGGTGGTGGCGCGGCCTTCCACGATGGGCAGGGCGCACACCTAGTCTGCCACCCAACAAGGATCACCTCCTAGCCGCCGCCAGGCATGCTACGCGGTTGGTCGAGGATGCGCGTCTGTCCCTGCCCTGGGTAACAGAGGGGCGAAAGAGCCCGACTCACGCGAGATCTGTCCGGCATCCCGCGCGAGACGAGGGCATTCCCGTAGCCCTGAACGGTCTTTGGGAATCGTTGGCCGGCCCAGCCTGGACGAAGCAAATACGGCGCCAGGGCATCCGCAGGATGTATCTAAGTCTAGATACATCCCTGCTGGAGGCGCCGGTTGCAGCGGCAGCGTATGCAAGCGGGGTCGGCGGCACGGATCTGACGATTGCCCATCTACCGCAGGGCGCCCTCCTGCCCAGGCTGGGGCAGCGCTGCGCTACTCCAAGTTCCTACAACACCCAGTCGTCGACAGCGCCCGTAAGCGACACCAGCCATGTAACGGAAGCACTAGCCAGCCCGATGCACCCCAATGCGCTCGCGTTTGTGGCGTATGGCAACGTGGTCACTGTGGGAGACTCATGGCCTGAACTGCCCTCCTGGCACCTATGGGCAGATCCTGCCCCGCTCACCGAGGTCGCGGCCCTAGTTGGGAGCCAACGATTGCGCGGCGTGTGTCCCGGCGCTGTGGCGCATGTTCGTATAGATAGGGAGGCAAGCCTGGATCAGGTGCAGGAACTGGCCGCGCAGGTCCGGCTGCTAGTGATCGCTGGTCACAGCGTCCAGAACGACGAAGAGCCGCACCGTACTGGCATCATGCTGGCTGATGGCCCGCTGACCGTGACAGATGTCCTGCGCTGCGTCTTGCCTGGCACGGTCGTCATTCTCCATGGCTGCCGCACCGCCGGCGCAGCGCTAGGCACGTCTACCACGCGGCAGGGGTCGGCGGCAGATGGACGCTTGAACGACGAAGCACAAGGGTTGCACGGCTTGGTACAGGCCTGTCTGTTGGCGGGCGCGACTGCCGTCATCGCCACCACGGCACTCGTCGACGACCTACTGGCGGCACTCCTGCTGGACACCCTGTATGGGAAACTGGCTGACGCGTTTGATATGCCCGTGGCAGAATCCATGCGCCGGACACAGCTTGAGCTAAGCCAGATGAGCTGGGCGGCAGTCCCGCGTGCACTCGAGGCGTGGAAGCAAGCGCTGAGAGACTCCCGTCAGGCCACCGAGGGAGACGAAAGCAACAAGGACCGCCTTTTGCCCTTCCTCACCGCGTGGGAAATCGCAACTCGGGATTTGTGTCGCGCGACACTCACGCCATCTGTGGTCGGCGCCGCAGCGTGGGCGCCTTGGGTGTACTACGGTCCCCTGGGCACTACCCTATTGGGATCGACGGTCGGCACTGCAGAGGTGTCGGTGTGAGTCAACCGCCCGACGCCGCCTATGGCGTCTACGACCTGCAGCACAACCGGGGCACGGTCTACGTCGGTTCCTCGGGAGACACGGCGGCGTTCGCAGTCACGGCCATCGCCCAGTGGTGGCAGACCGACGGCCGGGCCCGCTTCCCCGGCGCCCGGGAACTCTTGATCCTGGCCGATGGCGGTGGCAGCAATGATTGTCGCAACCGCCTGTGGAAGCAGCAACTGCAGGAGCAGCTGTGCGACGGGCTGGGGCTCACGGTGACCGTCTGCCACTACCCCACTGGCTGCTCGAAGTGGAACCCGGTGGAGCATCGCCTGTTCGGTCCGATCAGTCTCAACTGGGCAGGCAAGCCCCTGCGTACCTTCGAGACCATGCTCGCCTACATCCGCGGCACCACGACCAGCACGGGCCTGGCGGTGCAGGCAGTGCGCCTGGAGGGCGACTACCCGACTGGCCGCTCCGTCCCCGATGCCGACATGGACGCCTTGCAGTTGACCAAGCATGAGATCTACACCAAGTGGAACTACACACTCTCGTCCCGATCAGGGGTTGCCACGTGCCCGGCCGCGCCAGACTCAAATCAGGAACTAATTGCTTAACGAGCCCTTAGCGTACTTTAATGTCCGTTTCGTCTAGCGACCCGGATCATCTTGAGCTGGCCCTCACGCTACACGCAAAGGCTGCGGGAGCCGTGGCGATCGGCAGCCTAACAGGGATGCCCATGCTCAAGCATGGCCGCTGACTCGCCGCCGCCGAGGCCCGGCTACGCTCGGGCCGCCGCGGCTCGTTGGTCCGTGGCGAGACGTATGCAAGCGGATGCCGTATCGGCCGCCATCGTCATCGTCGCAAGCTCCTTGACGAGGCGCCGAAACGGCGGACTCAATTGACGGCCACAGGGCGCGCTACGCGGAAAGTGCGGGCCGATTCTGATGCAGCGTGGTATGGTCTTCTGCCGTGGCGAGACGAACGCGTGCAGTGGCACGCCTATGGTCGGACACACGAGGCGCCGGCGGACCAGGCGCGGGCGAGGCAGATCCCACACCGGGGGCAGGCCGAAAGGACAGGCGGGGGAATAAGGCCATCTCCCAGCAGGCTAATATCTGCAAATTAGTCGATATTTGCCCATATTTGACCCGGAAAATGTATTGACTTTGTACTGGTATAGCAGTACAATAGTACCAGGTAGAGCGAATGGCGCCCTACCAAAGCCGAACGGCTCCCTCCCCGACCAAGAAGATGGAGCCGCTCAAGTCGAACCCGGAGGTTCACGTACATGGTACCAGTACTTGCCAACCATCAGATCACCCCGCAAGACTTCCTCCTGGCTCTTGGGGATGCCGAGAAGTTCAGCGACGCCCACGTGGCCGAGACGCCGGAACTCGCCCAAGTAGCGACGGAGTACGCGAGCGGCTACACCGGCCGCTTCCCATTCATGTGCGAGATGCGCCAGCGCGCGGTGTGGGGACTCTCTCCTCGCCAGGCCGCCGCCGTGCTGAACTGCCTCAAGGCCGAGGTGGTACGCGAGCAGCAGACGACGGTCGAGACATCCCGCCAGGTCGCTCCCGTGTCGCTGCCGGCGACCGGCATCTACACCCTGTCCAACAGCGCCGACGACTACGTGACGATCCGTATCCGCCCCGAGGACGACAAGCCCGGCATCGCGGCCATGGCCGAGTACCTTGCCGGCCCGGTCAACACCACCGACTACATCGCCTTCGCGTTTATCGCGACCGACGGCAGCCCCCGCGTGTGGAAACGGTTCGCGCAGGATACCCGCATCGTGCGCGCGCTCCGGGCACTCTTGGCGGCCGACGGCGAGCAGCGCCACGCCTACGGTTTCGCCTACGCGCAGGCATCCGGGCGGTGCATGGTGTGCGGTCGGACGCTGACCACGCCCGAGAGCATCGCCAGCGGCATCGGCCCGACGTGCGCCGGCCGGGACAACTAACACCCACGCGTGAAGGCCGGGCCGGGCGGCTCATCCCGGCGGGGGAGCAGGAGAGATGGCAAACAACGTCGCCGGCATCGTCACCGAGAGAATCATTGCCCAGCTGCAGGCTGGCGTGGTGCCCTGGCACCGCCCGTGGGTGTCGGATGGAGCGATCAACTATGTCAGCCGCAAGCCGTACCGGGGCATCAACACGCTGCTGTTGCCGCAGGGCGGCGAGTACCTGACGTTCCGGCAAGTGCAGGATCTGGGCGGCCGGATCAAGCGGGGCAGCCACGCGCACCTTGTGGTGTTCTACAGGCTTCTCCCGGCACGCGAGGCGACCGAGGACCGGGACGAGCGGGGAGCGATCCCGTTGCTGCGCTACTACAACGTCTTCGCGCTGGCCGACGTGGAGGGCATCCCCAGCAAGCTGGCGGCACCGGTCGAGCACGAGCCGATCGCGGAGGCCGAGGCCATCGTTGCCGGCTACGTGGACGGCCCCAAGGTGCTGCAGCTTGCACCAGGATCGCGCGTACTACATGCCGACGGCGGACACGGTCGTCGTACCCACCATGGGCCAGTTCCCGCAGGTGGAAGCCTTCTACAACGTGCTCAACCATGAGCTGATGCACAGCACAGGCCACAAGACGCGCCTGGACCGCTTCGACGGCACGGACAGCACGATCTTTGCCAGCGAGAGCTACAGCAAGGAGGAGCTGATCGCGGAGATCGGCGCCGCCATGCTGGCGAGCCAGTGCGGGATCGACCACTCGACCATGGAGCAGAGCGCCGCCTATATCAGCTCGTGGATCGACAGGCTGCAGGGCGACGTGTCGCTGATCGTGTCGGCCGCCGGCAAGGCGCAGCGAGCCGTCGATCGGATCCTGGGCGTGGCTGCCGAGCAGGCGAACAGCGAGAGACTCGCGGCCTGACGTCGCGACCAGAAGCCGGGGCCGGCGGCGAAACCGGCCAGGAGGAAGCGATCATGATGTACGCAGGCGATGAGTACTACGACGACGACATCACCAGTGGGCTGAGCACGATGGATCCCTGGTACGCCCAGACGCCCATCGACGAGGCAGGCGAGGACGAAGAGCTTGACGAGGCAGAGGACGATTTGACAGACGCCACCAGGTAACCACCACGCAATGAGGCCGGGGCCGGCGGCAAATCCGGCCGAGAGGTGAGGGCGATGGCACGCACGTACACGGGCAAACTGAAGGACTTCGTACGCGTGCATGCGCGGTATGTCTCGCTGCATGCCGGCGTCACCGACACGTATACGCTGGCCACCTGGGCCGACATGGTGGCTGAGTGCGCACAGCGCTGGCGCGTGCCAGCACCAGCGCCGCCGCGCGGGAGGCTTGGGCCGACCAGGACACGCACTGGCGTGCGGTGGCCGGCGGGCATCGGCGGGCGCACAACCTGTTCGCGCAGGTTGAGCCCGGCACGCCGCTGCTGTGTGAGCCGGCGCGGCCCGTCGCCGTGAGCAGCTAAGAGAGAACAGCACTGCAGAGGAAGGAACGGCAGGACCATGGAGAGAGGCATACCCGCCCACGTGGGCAGGCTGATCGTCAGCCGGATCGCCGAGTTTGACAGGGCATGCGCGCACGCCGAGTACACACGGACACGGACAAGGCCTGGGCGGTGCTCAACACCATCACGCAGGAGCTGCAGACGGCGATGCATCCCGAGCCCTTGGACGTGCCCGAGCTCACGGTCAAGGTCGGCGAGCTGGAGCCGAACGTGGAAGAGGAGGCCGGCAGCAGCTACCTGGCCTCGCTGGAGATCAACGGCGTGCTGCACCACCTGACCCTGTTTCCCGTGCACGACGTGCCCTACGACGCTGCCGAGCACGATGGTTGGACGCGCCAGGCGTCGCTGCTCGACATTACGAGGACACGCTGGACGGGCTGCTGCACATCGAGGAGGTAGGCGCCTTCGAGACCATCCAGGGAACCAAGCACGAGTATGTCGCCTACATCACGCCGGCCGCGCGGTGAGTTCAGCCAGGGGGAGGGACCATGATGTACGCAGGCGATGAGTACTACGATGATGAGGTGACTTCCGGGCTCGGTACGTGTACGATCGATCCATGGTATCTGCTGGCGCCTCTCGACGAGGCGACAGGTGAGGAAGACGAGCCCGAGGAAGACGACGAGGGATAGATACAGGCGTGGGGGCACCGGCGGAGAGGTGGGCGCCAATCTGCCGGTGCTCCACTGCGCCGGAAGGGAAGAGCCGTGGCAGAGACACGACCACGCGCGGACGATTTGCTGATACTGGCTGAAGCTGCCCAGCTTACGGGCCTGAATGCTGACGGGTTGCAAGCGCAGTGCTACAGAGGGCGTATTAGCGCACGAAAGCTAGGCCGGGATTGGGTGGTGACGCGGGGCGAGCTGCACCGGTATCTGATGGAGCGCGCGCGCGCGCACCCACGGCCACTGTTGCCGGCATATGTGGCGCCGGCCGGCATGAAGGGGCTGCTCGATGAAGGCCGGGTGACCGTGCTGGCCGCACGTACTACCGACGATCCAGCGTTTGTCGGTTATGTGCTGGCGCGCTGGCAGACTGCCGAGCAGCTCAGCGGGTCTGAGATGGCCCAGATGCTGGGCATGAGAGCCGACGATCTCGCCCTGCTCCGGCTGTACCAGCGGCCGGATCCGGCACACCCATCCTTCGCGGATGATCTGCGGACGATTGCCGATCACTGTGGTGCGAACCCGAACGTCCTGGATCGCGTATTGCGGACCTACGCACCCACACGGGGGGACACACAAACCACAGCGGGGGGTAAGCCGAAAGGACAGGCGGGGGAATAGAGGCCATCGTCCTATCAGGCTAGTATCTGCAAATTAGTCGATATTTGCCCATATTTGACCCGGAAAAGGCATTGACATTATACTGGTATAGCAGTACAATAGTACCAGGTAGAGCGAGATGGTGCCCTACCGAAAGCCGAACGGCTCCCTCCCCGACCAAGAAGATGGAGCCGCTCAAGTCGAACCCGGAGGTTCACGTACATGGCAACACCGGCACTCTCCCCCCAAGCCGCAACGCCTTACCCGTGCCTTCGACCGCGCTACGGCTGAGCGCGTTGTGGTGTATCGCCTCGACAGCAACACGCTGGGCGTGGCCGTCGTCGTCGATGGCGTGTGGACGGCCAAGCCGTACCGCCTCACCGTTCTTGGTGCCCGCCCCCAGGACCTCGTGTGCAATTGCCTCGCAGGCCAGCACGACCGGACGTGCAAACATCTCGCTGCCGGCATCTTCGCCCGCCAGCACCGGGTGTACGCAGTGCAGCCCGTGAAGCCCGCAGTCGCAGGCCGCGACACCCAAGGCATGTGCCGGCGACGTGCCCCGTGTGCGGCATGGCCAAGGCCGACCCGATGCACGAGGTGTTCTGCGACGCCTGAGACGGCGACGAGTGTAGGGCCGGTTGGGGACACCCGAATGCGGGCACCCTGGCCGGCCCATGGAGGGGGCAGGAGATGATGACACCGACGACGAGCAGGGAGAGGCTTCCCCAGGCACTGGCCGATCAACTCGACGCAGCACTGCGCACCATCGAAAACGACTGCGAGGTCTGCCGCGTGATCACCACGGCGCGCGACGCCTTGCGGGCGCTGAGCTGGGCACGCTTCCGGGCACGCCATGAGCACAACGACAAGGTGACGCAACTGCGGCGCACACACAGAGGCTATCGCCGCATAACCAGCCGGCGGGAAGAGGAGCGATCAGCATGAGCACCGTACTCTTCGGCCTGGGCCAGCTCGTGGCCACGCCCGGTGCGCTCGACGATCTGAACGCCAACGGCAAGACCGCCGCTCAACTGATCGAGCGCCACATTGCCGGCGACTTCGGCGACGTGAGCGAGGCTGACGCAGAGGCCAATCGGCAGGACATCGCGGTCGGCAGTGGCCGCGTGCTCAGCGCCTACGTGCTGGCAGATGGGTCCAGGCTGTGGATCATCACCAACATCGTGGACGGTGAGGCCTCGGACACGTGCATTCTGAGGCCGGACGAGTACTGATCGCGGCCGTATCCCGGCAAGGGGAGCCGGACGCCATTCCGGCTGGAAAGGCAGGAGAGCGCGAGCGGATTCGGGCGTAGGACAACCACCTTATTGGCACTGACGAAGCCGGCGGCAGCGGCATACCCGGCGAGAAGGCAAAGGAGAAGGCAGATGGCAAACCTCAAGAAGATCTTCATCATCGGGAACCTTGGCAGCGATCCGGTCATGCGCTTCACCACGGACGGCACGCCCGTCGCGTCGTTCAGCGTGGCGGTCAACGAGCACAACCGCCGCGCCCAGGCCACCGAGGGCGCACAGCCGGAGGAGATAACTACCTGGTTCCGCGTCAGCGCGTGGCGGCGCCAGGCCGAAGTGGTCAACGACCTGCTCAAGAAGGGCATGGCGGTGTTCGTCTCCGGCGACCTGCGCACACGGGAGTTCGTCGGCAACGACGGGCAGAAGCGGTTCTCGCTCGACGTGACCATGGACGAGATGCAGATTCTCACGCCCAAGGGAGCGCTCGACGACCAGCCCGAGTTCGGCGCCGGCACGGGGACGCACAACGCACCGGGAGGGGGGCGGGGAGCGCAGACCACGCCAGTTGATGACTTCGAGGACGATTCCGACATTCCCTTCTGAGAGGATGACACGCACGCCGCCGGTTGTCCGACAGGGGGCAGCCGGCGGCTACTTTGGGCGATGCGTTCAGATTCGGCCAGCTACCAGGAGGATGCAATGCCGATCTATCAGGTAACCATTGAGCAGCTCACCACGGTCAGCACGATCGTCGAGGTCGAGGCAGCCGACGCGGATGCCGCCACCGATCTGGCTCTGATGGTTGCGCCGGCGCAGGACTGGGAAGCGGCGTGGCGAGCCAGCGAATGTACCGGGTACGAGGTGCTGGAAGTCGAGGGTGTAGCGTGAGCACAACGGTGGTCGAGATCAAGCGCAACCTTGCCGGCGTGAAGCTGTGCCGCGCGAACAGCCTCACCGGCCGTGTGATGACGACCTACCTCGCTGAGGCCCAGGGGATCGACACCGACGGCGAGCCGTACGCGGTGGTGTGCGAGGAACACGGCGCGATCGTGGGTGTACGCAGCCTGCAGGTGGCTTCCGCGTGCATGGCCGTCGCAGACTTCTGCGAGGACTGCCGGGCAGAGCTGTATGACGCGGCGGCTGCCCCAGACCGGGGGGAAGCATGAAGAGAGCACCACGCATCACGCAGCACGAGTCATTCCGTACGCTGACCACGACGGCGACGCGCTACACCGTTGACGGCTATACGGTCCTGCACGGCATCGGGTGGATCGGCACGCCGCTCCGGCCCGCGGAGGAGTGGGAATGCGGCTGCTCACCGAGCGTCAAGAACCCGGCATGCGCCCATATGGAGGCGGTCAGGGCCTTTGTGGCCGCCAAGGAGCAACTCCCACGCCGGCCCCCCCGTATGAGCCGAAAGGAGCAGGCCAGAAAGCGTTGACGTGCCACCGAGCGAACCCGAGCAGCGGTACAGTGGCTGGTACAGGCCGGGCTGGCGGGGGACGAGGAAGGGCAGCAGAGAGACCATGGAGAGGAGCGTGAGCACTATGGCAACACGGATCATCGCGATCGAGCGGACAGGCACGGCCACGCCGGACTTCGCGGACTGGGAGCCTATCACCGTGCGCGACGAGGGATCCGGCACGCAGCCGGTCTACGGCTACGTCCAGGTCGTCGGTGTTGCCGACGACGCCACGCGGCACACGCTATTCTCGTACTACAGCGATGAGGCAGCGTACACGCTCAGCGAGCTGAGCGCGCTGGTACTCGGCTCCACTGTGGATGAGGCGAAGAGACGGGCGAGCGATCTGCGCGGGCGGCGCGACGCGGCGTTTCTGCGAGAGCACTGATGGCGGAGGGGTGGGCAGGCTTGATCGGGCAGCTGGCCGCCTGCGATCGGCGCTACCATCGCGCGGCTAGCCTGCTCCGGCGCACCGGCGAGGGCGGGGCCGATGTGCTCGCGCAGCTGGAGCGTCCGACGTGCTTGCACTGCGGCAAGCCGATCCCCGCTTGGCGGGTGAACCGGAAGGGCAGCAGGTTCTGCACGGATCGATGCGGCCACGACGAGGCGCAGAAGGTGTACGCCGATCTGCGGTGGTGCGATCATTGTCGCGGGTGGCACAGCGGTGATTGCCTGACGCGCGAGCGCGGTGCCGGCGGGGGAGGGTCGTGAGCATGGCTGTGCGAGTCCCGACCGACGAGGAGTGGTCTCGACTGATCGCGCACCTGGCAGCCTGCGATCGGCGCTATCGCCGCGCTGTAGGCCGTGCGCCGGCGCATGGGCGAGGGTCCGGCCGACGTGCTTGCGCAGCTGGAGGCTCTGACCGAAGCGGCGCGGGCCTGCGCGCGTAGCCACTACGGGGGCCGACAAAGGGAGGCCTGTAGGTGTCACGCTCTTGCCGTCCGCGCGGGAACAGTCGATACTGGAGACATTACTCACAGAGCCGCAAGAAACGCTGCCAATGGATGCGCAAGGCAAAGACGACGAGTACATGACCTTGGAGGAGGCTGCCGGACGCTACGGCATCAGCGCCGCGCGCTTGCGCCAGATGATCCTGGCCGGGCAGTTGCGGAGTGTGCAGTTTGGCCAAGCCAAGAACCGACCTCATTTGGTGAAGCCGGCATGGGTGGCGGAGGCGCGCGCGGCCAGCAACCCCGGGGGGCGGGGCCGGCCGGCCAAACGTCCACCGGCAGTGCCGGGTGTCTCTTGAGTTTATAACAGTACTGTAATATACTAGAGGGGGGTCGAACGGGGCGGGCGGCGGGGGCAGGATGGATATCGTCTACACGCAGCACGCGCGGCAGCGCATGGCGTTTCGCAACGTGAGCCATGCCGAGGTCGTGGCAACCTTGCGCGATCCCGAGGTGCGCTACTCCGATCGGAAAGGGCATCCGATTTTCACGCGGAACATCCAAGGTCGACGTATCAAGGTTGTGGTTGCGGCTGGTGGTCCACCGTTCGTCGTGATCACGGTCGGTGATTAGCGCACGGGTGACGGGTGAGCTCCTGGCACCGTAAAGAGAAGGGCAAGGAACATGCGATTTGAGCACGACCCTGAAGCCGATGCCATTTACATCACGCTGCGCGACGTGCCCTATCGCTGGGGCCAGGACCTCGACGACTCCCGCCGCGTCGACGTCGGCACCGATAACCAGCCCTGTGGCATTGAGCTGCTCAATGTCTCTGATGGGGTGGACGTCACCGATCTCCCTGAGTGCGAGGCGGTTAGCCGCGTGCTGCAAGAGCACGGGATCAGGATCAGCGGCAGCGGAGCGCAGACGAAGGCTGCGTCGTAGGGCAACAACCGTCACCTGAAGGATGACGGCTCGTTCCACCGGCGTTGAAGACACCACCGGGGGAGCTGTATGGCGCAGGCGTTTCGCCACAACGGGGGGCCGAGAAGAGCCAGATTGTGGCCGAGGGGTGCGCCTCGTGCACGCGTCAGCCACGGGCAGGGGCAGGCCAAAAGCGGAATAGCGCGCGGGCGGAAGGGCGCCATGCACCTGGACGATGACCTGGGCAGAGTGCGGCCGGCCGTAGCCAGGCCCCGGCGGTGCAAGGTCTGCCGGCGGCCAGGTCCGCAGCGCAGACGGCGGCGCGACTGGCAGGGGCGGTGTCCGACCTGTGCGGCCTATCGGCGCCGGACCGGCCGCGAGCGTCCTTTCGTGCTGGACGGCCGACGAGAGGCGAGAGGGCAGCGGGTGCTGGCGTTCGCGCGCGAGCTGCGGGCGGTGGGTTGAGCGAGAGGAGGGTCAGTGCGATGGCGAGCCCGATCAGCGCACAGGAACGCGCCAGGCGAGAAGAAGCCGTGCGCTACGCACTTGCCAGCCTCCGGCTCGAGGGCCTCTATCTCGACGAGGAGGAGCTGGCCATCTACCAGCAGTATGTGCGCGGCGAGATGTGCGAAGACGACCTGAACGCCGCGCTTGACGCCCGCCAGGAGCGACGGTTTGGACCCCTACCTCTACCCGAAGACCGAGACGCTTAAGAACCGGGCCAACCTGCGCGATCCACAGGAATTGGCAGCGTTCGAGGCGAGCGCGACGGCCCGGCGACTGCGCGAGCTGCGAGAACGGCCGCTGCCCGGCGCCTTCGACGCTGACCACCTCCGTGGCTATCATCATTGGATTTTTCAGGACGTGTACGCGTTTGCCGGTGTATTTCGCATCGTCACGCTGGGCAAAGCGCCAGTCGTTGGCGAGCTCGCGCAGTGGTTCACGCCGCCTGAGCGCTTGGAGCAGGAAGCGGCGCGTATCTGCGAGAGGCTGGCCCGGGCGCACTACCTACAGGGGCTCTCGCGCCCTGAGTTCGCGCAGCAGGGGGCGAAGGTGCTGGCGGACCTGAACAGCCTGCATCCCTTCAGAGAGGGTAACGGACGCACGCAGCGCATGTTTCTCAGCGATCTCGCGCACCAGGCCGGCCACGAGCTGCACTTCGACGTGGTGAGCCGCGAGCGCATGGGCAGGGCGAGCCGGCAAGCCATGCAGGGTGACGTCACCATGATGGCGCGGCTGCTGGACGAGATCACGGATGCTGAGCGTATCGAGCCACTCAGGCGCGCGATCGCGTTCCTGGAAAGCCAGCAGTTCACATGGAACGACGTCTACATGGCCACCACGACACCGGGCCAGGCGTACAGCGGCACGCTGGCCGGCCGCGCGGGCGACTCCTTCATGCTGCGTTCGGACAGAAGCACGCTGCTGATCGGCAACACCCGCGACCTCGATCCCGCCGTGCGTGCCGGTGAGCGGTGCTCGTTCCAGGCAACGGACCGGCGGCAGCACGTGGAGCTGCCGGCGGCGACAGAAGCAGATCGGCAAGCCGGTCGGGAATCCCTGGCCGGCCGCGGAATCGGAGCTGAGGCGATCGCTGCCGGCCGCGACGGTCGCGCTGACCCGCGCCTACCAGGACCTGGTGAGGCAGCAGTGGCGGGTGGTCGGGGCAGTGCTGGGCGAGCGCGGCGTGGTCTTTGCCGCCGCTACCGAGTTGGCACGTGCGCACCCCGAGCTGGACATGGTGGAGCTGACCAGCGCCGTGGAGGCGGCGCGGCCGGGCTCGATCGAGCGCCTGCCCGGCGGCTGGGACCTGCTGTGGAAGGGCATGGAAGATGCCCTGCGGCAGGCGCGGGACGACGAGGCGCGGCAGCTTGAGCAGGCGACGCAGCCGGCGCGGATGGACACGGAGCATCGGAGCGAGCCGGACCATGGCTACTGGGACCGCTAACGGAGGGAGGCCATGCGCAAGTGCAAGCCGAACAAGGAACTCGTCGCCATCGCCGAGCAGCTCGCTGCCGAGCTGCCAAGCTGGAGGTTGCGGGCTACCCGGTGGACATGCAGCGGTATGCCGACATTGACCCGTTGCTACGTGCTGCATTCTCCCGTCTCGTCAATGAGCGCGAGGCTGCGGCCGCTCGTCACGGCCAATCTCCCTGTTTGAACGCCAGTTCACCTGAGAAGCTACCCCTCCCGGTCGAAAACCACGCGCTGTCGGCGAAAGTGAAGATTTGCCAGTTATCTGGCAACAGCAAGAATGGAGTCATGATCAAGACTCGGTAGATGAGGGCGCCTACGAGGTTCTCACTTTGCACGATACCGAGGGAGGTGACAGCGAGGTATTGCAGCAATCGCGCCGCACCCTGATAGCACGCCGAACGCCAGCACGGCATCCCTGTTATCTGGCACGCTAGATTCCGTCAACAACAAAAACGCCGGACCTACTTCTTCAGCTGGCCAGGCGCCTTCCGTTTCAGCTTCGGTATGCGCTGACGGAACGCCGTGCCCAACTTTTGTCTGAATCCGGATTTTGGTAATGGGCCGCTCCACAGGTTGGGCATCTTGCCTAGCCGCTCGACCGCCAGGGCGTCTCGCACGGCGTCTCGATATGCGGCGCGGAGCTCAGCATACTGTTTTAACTCAACCGCATAGAACTGCGGCTGTTTCGGCCACGTGCCGCCTGGGCGCAGCATATGGGGTCTCAACAACTTTCCAAGGAAAATCCCCGCTAAGCTCGTGATGGCCGCGCTGATCTGATCAGAGGCGCCTAAGCGCTGCGTTGACCTCGTCAAGCGAGAAGGCTTCTGGATCGAACGCACCGCCGCACCAGTCGAGCATGTCGTCGTGCTCGGGATGGTCGGCATCGCGGATGGTTTCAAGGAACTCAGCATAGCCCCAAACGCCACCCACATCCTCGGGCGGACAGGTGCGTTTGCCGGCCAGGCACCGCGGGTAGTGCACATCAGGTTCAGGAGGCAGGATCTTCTCCAGCAGAATGTTGTGCGTCCAGCTATCACCAAAGTCGTACTCGTAGACAAACCGGTCCTTCTCGGTTGTGACAACCCGCCCCAGCCTGACGCGCTGCTCAGAACGCATATCGTTCGCAAACTCAGGATCTGGCATACCATAGTCCACCCCGCCAATGTTGAAGAGGTGGAGGTGCGAATCGGTCCAGCCCATCGCCACCTGGATCGCGTCATGTAGTTGCGGCAGGGTGATGCCGGCACGCACCTGGATCCGCCGCCAGATAGGGGGTTTGGTGTTCTGCAGGGTTACCTTGAGCTGATAGGCGGGACTCGTATCCGCACCTTTGCGCGGCATTGCTTTCCTCCAGTTGTCCGCAACGGCCTAGAAACGGTAGCCACGATCGACCCAGTACGACCAATCCTCTACCGCTTGTCTCGTCTCTTCGTCCACATAGGTAACAGCCAGCTGTGCAAGTGGTACGGCGAGCCCATCGCGTTCCCACCGCATGAACACGAAGATCTCGTGTGCGCATTCTTCCTCTGGTCCCATGCCGATGACGTCCACTTCGTCCCCAATCAGGAGAGGCGAGATAGCGCGCTTGGCGCGGCAACGCGCGGTAAACGGAAAGGCAAGGGTGTTGGCGAGGTAGTCGTACCATGCTGCGGCGCGCTCCTGCTCGCCGTCACACGCAACCAGGATCGCCATGGCTATCCGTTCTTCACGCTCCTCCTCCCGTTGGCGTTGCTGCAGCACGTTCCCTCCTCGTATCCAGGCGCTTAACGGAGCCGATGCGCCTCAGGTAGCCACCGGCACCTCATCGTCGCCAGCATCTTCATAGTCGATGCCCGTACGCAGCGGCCGCCGTTCGTCCAATGAGCGTGCCGCACTGGGGTCAAAAGGATGCCATCCCAAGAGATGTACGTGCTCCCAAGCAATGGGTGAAATGTGTGCGCGGTACTCCTCAGGAATGTCCTCACCCTCGGCTTCCACCGCCGCGATCGCGTCGCCCAGATAGGCAGTCGTCCACGCGGCAATGGCCGCAATGAGCAGATTCAGACAACCGGCCCGTCGCTCCTGATCCTGAACTACCCGGTCGCGGAACTCCCCACGCTGGCCGATGAAGAGCGCGCGCCCAGCGCTATTCACCAGCTCGCCCTTGTTCAGGCCACGCTCAATGCGATGGCGCATCTGCTCGTCCCGCAACAATTCCAGCGTGTGGATGGTCTTCTCGATCTGTCCAATCTCGTGCAAGGCCTGTGCGACCTGGTTCTGCAGCGGATAGGCGGCCAGTTTGCGCATGATCAGCGCTGCGGAGACAGTCCCGTGGCGAATGGACGCCGCAACGCGTGCCGCCTGATCCCAGTTGCGTGTCAGGACCTGGGTGTTGGCACGCCCTTTGAGCAGTGCGTTGAAAGGGCCGTAGTCTGCCGGGCGTCCAATCGTATACAGACACTGCTCCAGCAGGTCGCTGATCCGTGGCGCGAAGCGAAAGCCGAGGAACGCACAGAGTGCGAACACATGCGTGGTGTAGCCGTGCGTATCCGTGTAGTGCTCGTGAATGTCCAGATCGGTCTCATGGCTGCAGAGGGCATCGATGACATGCAACGCTTCCCGATCATTCGTACTGATGACCTTCTGGGCAAAGGGTGGGCCGATGTCGGCGGTGTGCGTGTAAATGGTGGCACCGCGATCATAGCCAAAATGGGCGGCATTGCGATCGGCGTTCGCAGCGCGTACGCCGATCCTGATCCGCAGGCCATCGGATGAGGAACGCGTGCCGTCACCCCAGGCACGGGACTGCGAATGGTGCAAGACGTAGTTGTCCAGCGCTGCTTGCACCTTGGTCAGCGTCTCGTCGCGAAGATGCCAGTCTGCCGCCCACGCGAGTTGACGATAGCTGAAAGGCGTGGACGCCGCCATCGTCCCCAGGCCATGATTCATCCCGAGGCCCATGATGGCAGCGAGCACCATCAACCGGCGTTCGCTCTGTGGTACTTCCCCGGTCGAGAGGTGTGTGCAGTGATCGAAGCAACCCGTGGTTGCATCGACATCCAGCAAGAGTTCGGCCAGAGGAATGCGCGGCAGTTTTCGGTAGACACGTTGGCGGACCGCCTTCACCTCGGGCGGCGTGTCGGCTCTCAGCGCGGCAAGATGCAGCTTGCCCTGCGCATCGACCGAGATCCATGGCAGGTCCGCGAGATCGCGGTGCAAGCCAGTCAGCAGGTCCGTGATCTGTGTGTGGCGATCGGCGATGTACTCTTGCGCGGTCATGGTCAACGCCAACCGCGTCTCGCCGGCTGCTCGCAACGCGTTCCAGCGGTCCTTCGCCAGCAGGTAACTCTCGAAGCTGCGGTAGCGGTGGCTGCCCAGGACGAAGAGGTCTCCGGAACGCAAGCCCTCTTTGAGTGCCTCGAATGCTGCCGCTTCGTAGTTGTTGGCGTTGATCGTGCGGCCGTGCACGACATGGCGCCGCCACCGATCGCCGAGATGGTCGAGTGGTGCGTGCCGGAGTTCGCCGGCCACTGTTTGTTGTTTGCGCGTGACGCGCCGCTTGTGCCGGGCCAGGTCCTGGACATAGTCCAGGGCGTCAAGCGCGCAATCAGTGCCTCGCACCGCCTGAATCTTCAGCGCGGCATAGAGAGTCAGTAGCGAGTTGCGCATGCGGGCGTATTTGGGCTCAATCAAGTCGAGCGAGTCGAGGTCGATAGGGCGCACCAGCGCCTTGGCGCGACCAATGGTTGCGTGCAGCGTGGCTTCGGGCACAGCGGCAAAGACGGTGCTGTACGGATCCAGGCCTTCTTGTTTGGCGGTCAGAAACGCGTCCATCGCCGTGGTCAGGACGCACAAGTTGGCGTTGTAGGCGCGGGCGTTGTGCTGCAAATGGTAGGTCTGCTTCTTTTCACCCTTGTGCAGCAATTCGCCAATCATCTTGTCGAACATGTCGAGCGCCTGGTCAGTCAGCTCGTGTTCCAATTCGCCCAAGTAGGCCACCAAGAGCGTATGGCGCCGATCAGGCACCAGCTTGGCCAGTGGTTGCACTTCATA
>CAVSOU010000019.1:0-20091 GCA_963729625.1 uncultured bacterium | reverse complement strand
GCAGCGAGCGCCGATGGCGTCTAGCAATGGCGCAGAGGTTTTCCACGCACAGTGCCGTGGCGGCCCCTCCGGTGCCAGTATCGGGGCTGATTGGAGAGCTCCAGGCGCCGACCTCGGCGATCACGATGTCTGCACCTGGCTGCGGCCTGGCCGTACCGGCGATCGCGTTGCCATCCTGCAGGTCGTCAACTGGACGACGGCGCGGCGCTGTAGCCGTGGCGATGCACCAGTGCCGCCCACTCCTGGGGACTGTTCCACGCCCCAAACAGCGGCATCTCGCTAACTGCATCCGGCACCCCTCTCGCGCTGGGAGCCGGGGCGCGGGCCTTCCGAATCCGGGGCCCCCTCCGTCGCGCCGGCTCGCCTAATCGTCGCACATCTGCGGTTGCTTAGTCCCGCACTGCTATGCCAGCGCAAGCGCAGGCAAGATTGTGGTCGTGAACCGCTCCAAACCAACGGTTGATGGAAAATTGGTGAAGCGCAGCACTGCAAGTGACTGCATGCCCAGAATCCACGAAGGCTGGGACTCGGCAGCTACCTGGGACGGTTCGCCCGTGAGGAAATGGATACTCCCGGCCGCGGTGCCGTGCCCCCCCGCCGGTGAGATCGACCGCGCTGAAATACGTGAGCACGAGCTCGCTCGGGAACGATGCCCGCGGCCCGGCAGCGCTTCAACCAGAGTTTTCTTGCCTGCGAGCGCCTCGGTCGTGAGAAACGAGGCGTTCCACATCTCGGCGTGAGTGGCTGCGACATATAACGTCTTGGGACCCTAAATGCTGCTGATTATGATGGCACTCTTTCTCTGTCCGGCCGGAGGCTCGCAGAAGCCTCGCGAATGGCGTAGTAGTTGCCTGCAAAGCTCGCCTGGGCTCTGCGTGAGCATCGCCTCGACGGGGCCGACCGCCCCTCTTCGAGCTCGCACGCTGCGGACGCCCGCCCTGGGAGTCAAATCCATATGCCTTATGCTCGTCTTCCTTCCAACCGCCGCCAAGGCCCAGAATAAAGCGGCCGCCGGATAGTAAGGAGTTGCAGCCATCTTCGCCGTCAGGGCCGGGGTTGCGATAGCGCTGGCCCAGCACCAGGGTCCCCACGCCGAGGTGCGGGGTAGAGCGCGGCGAAGAAGGCTGTCGTGGTGATAGCCTCGAGGGCCTGTTTCCACTGAAAATGGTCCTCAAACCACAGAGCTGGTGAACGCAGGCGGCAGCGCATCCGATGAAAGCTCGGTTGGAGCCAAGCAAGCAGCGGCGATTTCGGACGCGGAGCTTGATGCAGTGTCCTTTGCCGATTGGGTAGGCGTAGTTACCCATCCAAAATGTCGACACCGTCTGCGTCTCCATGGTGTTTCCCTTCTATTCGTGACCAAGCACCGCCCGGCAGGGTTAATCGCGATAGCGCTCCTCACCCTACATTCTTAAGTGTATTCACTAGCTTCAAAAAACCGGATGACACCAATCCTTCCACGTAGAATCTCCCCAAGAAGAGGAAGACGATGGCCAGCGGCACCGAACCGATCACGTAGCTGGCGAATACAGGACCCCAGATATCGTACGTGCCGCTCTGGGAATTCATTTCTGTGGCCGCTCGTCACCATCAGCAGCAGCAACCTGCAAGTGATCAGCGTCGGCCTCTACTCGCTGACGCAGAACGCCCTGAATTCCCAGAGCGGCACGTACGATATCTGGGGTCCTGTATTCGCCAGCTACGTGATCGGTTCGGTGCCGCTGGCCATCGTCTTCCTCTTCTTGGGGAGATTCTACGTGGAAGGATTGGTGTCATCCGGTTTGAAGCTGTGAAACACGCGAGAATGCAGGGTCGAGCGCTATCGCGATTAACCCTGCCGGGCAGTACTTGGTCACGAATAGAAGGGAAACACCATGGAGACGCAGACGGTGTCGTTTGGATGGGTAACTACGCCTACCCAATCGGCAAAGGACACTGCATCAAGCTCCGCGTCCGAAATCGCCGCTGCCTTGCTTGGCTCCAACCGAGCTTTCATCGAGGCGCTACCACCTGCGTTCACCACTCTGTGGTTTGAGGACCATTTTCAGTGGGGCGCAGACCCTACCCTCGAGGCTATCACCACGACAGCCTTCTTCGCCGCGCTCTACCCGCACCTCGGCGTGGGGACCCTGGTGCTGGGCCAGCGCTATCGCAACCCGGCCCTGACGGCGAAGATGGCTGCCAATCTCCAGCTTCTATCCGGCGGCCGCTTTATTCTGGGCCTTGGCGCCGGCTGGAAGGAAGACGAGCATAAGGCATATGGATTTGACTTTCCCAGGGCGGGCGTCCGCATCGAGCAGCTCGAAGAGGCAGTCGGCCTCATCAAGGCGATGCTCACGCAGAGCCCGGCGAGCTTTGCAGGCAACTACTACGCGATTCGCGAGGCTTACTGCGAGCCTCGGCCGGACAAGAAGATTCCCATCATGATCGGCGGCAACGGTCCCAAGACGTTATATGTCGCAGCCACTCACGCCGATATGTGGAACGCCTCGTTTCTCACGACCGAGGCGCTCGCAGGCAAGAAAGAACTTCTGGTTGAACAGTGCCGGGCCGCGGGCCGTGACCCGAGCGAGCTCGTGCTCACGTATTTCAGCGCGGTCGATCTCACCGGCGCCGGGGCGCCGGCACCGCGGCCGGATATCCATTTCCTCACGGGCGAACCGTCCCAGGTAGCTGCCGAGCTGCAGGCCTTCATCGATCTGGGCGTGCGTCACTTCATGCTGCGCTTCGCCGATTTTCCATCAACCGTTGGTTTGGAGCGGTTCACGACCACGATCTTGCCTGCGCTTCGGCTGGCATAGCGGTGCGGACTGAGCAATCGCAGATGTGCGACGATTACGGCGAGCCGGCGCGACGGAGGGTCCGGATCGGAAGGCCCGCGCCCCGGCTCCCAGCGCGAGAGGGGGTACCAGATGCGGTTAGGCGGTCCGCTGTTTGGTGAGTGGAACAGTCCCCAGGAGTGGGCGGCACTGGTGCATCGCCACGGCTACAGCGCCGCGCTCAGTCCAGTTGACGACCTGCAGGATGGCGACGCGATCGCCGAGTACGCCCAGGCCGCAGCCAGTGCAGACATCGTGATCGCCGAGGTCGGCGCCTGGAGCAACCCGATCAGCCCCGATACTGGCACCAGAGAGGCCGCCACGGCACTGTGCGTGGAGCGCCTGGCCGTTGCTGACGCCATCGGCGCTCGCTGCTGCGTGAATATCGCGGGCTCGCTGGGCGAGCAGTGGGATGGACCGCATCCAGCCAATCTCACGGCCGACACGTTTGCCCTCATCGTCGACACCGTGCGAGGGATCATCGACGCGGTCAAACCCTCGCGCACCTACTACTGCTTGGAGACCATGCCCTGGGTCTACCCTGACTCGCCGGAGTCGTACCTCGCGCTCATCACGGCCATCGACCGCAAGGCATTTGCCGTGCATCTGGATCCTGTGAACATGGTCTGCAGCCCCCAGCGTTTCTTCGACAATGCTGGACTGATCAGAGCGTGTTTCGACAAACTTGGGCCCTACATCAAGAGCTGCCACGCTAAAGACGTCACGCTACACAGCCAGTGGCTCGTGCACCTCGACGAGGTGCGGCTAGGGCTCGGCGCCCTCGACTATGGCGTCTACCTGCAGGAATTGGGCAAGCTTGATGCGGATACGCCGTTGATGCTCGAGCACCTGTCTTCCGCCGAGGAGTACTCGGCCGCCGCACAGCACGTTCGCTCGGTGGCGCGGCAGGCGGGTGTTGCGATTGTGGGGGTGGCGTGAGTGTGAGCGCGGCGTGCAGGGAGGGCATGGGCGGGCCAATGCGACTCACTCATCAGTAGCTCGATAGATCAAGGAGTTTGGTAATGGCGGAACAGTCTCTGGGTACGACCACGATTGTACAAATAGGGCTCGTCGTACGGGACGTCGAGGCAACGGCGCGCGGCTGGGCAGACACGTTCGGCCTGCCGATGCCCGAGATCATAACATCCGATCCAGTCGCGAAAGCGCACACGCAGTATCGCGGCCGGCTATCCACGGCACGAGTCAGGCAGGCATTCTTTCAAATGGGCCCGGTACAGGTGGAGCTCATCGAGCCGATTGGCGAGCCCAGCACGTGGCATGATCAGCTGGAACAGCACGGCGATAGCATCCACCACGTCGCCTTCCGCGTCGCCGGAATGCAGGAGAAGCTGGCCTACCTGGCCGCGAAGGACATGCCGCTCATCCAGAGCGGTGACTATACGGGCGGTCGCTATGCTTACTGCGACGGCGCCGCGAAACTGGGGCTGATTCTGGAGCTGCTGGAAAACGACTGAATGCGAATTGTCTAGCGTTGCGCGATGCTCGGCGAAGACGGCAGCGGCCGTGCGCGGCGATCGCGGACACGATGAAAGTGAGACACTGTATGGCGACGTTGCCGTTTCCCAGGGGCTTTGTTTGGGGAGCCGCTACCGCATCGTTTCAGATTGAAGGCGCCGTCCGCGAGGACGGCAAGGGCGAGTCTATCTGGGATCGTTTTGCCGCGACCCCGGGAAAGATCGTGACCGGTGAAACAGGCGAGCCGGCGTGCGATTCCTACCATCGCTACGCGGAAGACATAGCCGCGATGCGCGAGCTCGGGCTCACTGCCTATCGGTTCTCGACGGCATGGCCCCGTATCATCCCGGACGGCTCCGGCGCTGTGTGCCCTGCCGGACTGGACTATTATGACCGGCTTGTCGATGGGCTGCTCGCAGCGAACATCCAGCCGTACGCCACCCTGTACCATTGGGACCTGCCACAGGCGCTGCAAGATCGCGGCGGCTGGGCCGATCGCGCTACCGTCGATGCCTATGCACGGTACGTCGACGTGACCGTCTCCCGCCTGGGAGACAGGGTTAAGCACTGGATGACCCACAACGAGCCGATATGCACGTCCTTGATGGGGCACGAGCTCGGTGAGCTGGCGCCCGGGCTGAAGGATCGCGCTCTGGCGCTGCGGGTGGCGCACCACGTACTGCTGTCGCACGGCCGGGCGGTACCAGTCATCCGGGAGCGCTGTGCAGAGGCCGAGGTCGGTATCGTTCTCAACTTCAGCCCGGCTTACCCTGCCACGGAGAGCCCTGCCGATCTGGCAGCAACACAGCTTTATCAAGAGCGGAACAATAGCTGGTTCCTCGATCCGCTCGTGGGGCGTGGCTATCCACAGGCGGCCTGGCAGGCGTACGCCGACGACGTGCCCGAGATACGTTCGGGCGACATGGAGACTATCGCCGCGCCGATCGACTTTCTCGGTGTCAACTACTACAGCAGAGCGGTCTGCCAGGATCCCTCCGGCGCATCCGGCTTTCCAACGCGCAACCGGCGAAATGCGGAACGTGTCACGGCTGCCGACTGGGAGATCTTTCCGCAAGGCCTGTACGATCTGCTGACGTCGCTGACCCCTCACGTGGCCGGCCGTTCGCTGACGACGCTGCGCCGCCAAGGTGATGCCATGGTGGAAGAAATCAAGCGCTGGAGCCGCGGTGAGCCTTTGCAGTTCGCCGTCACAGGGGACAAAGTGCCCATCATGGCCTGATCGACCGTCTCGAAGAGCGGCAGGAGTTGGTGAACTTCACTGCTCTGGGGGCGGCACGAGGTCTCGTCGCGTGGCGCGACGAGTTGCAGTTCCCCAATCCAGGCGAGTATTGAGAGCGCGCTTGTCTGGAGCCTGAGCCCGGAAGGGTTGACTATTGAGACACCGAACGAGCGGCCCTGCGACCATGCCTATGTGTTCAGAATCACTCGCGGGCAGCCAGTCTGAGTGAGATATGGTCGCGTTCCGGCTCCTCCGGCCGGGCTATCCCTGCCGGAGGAGTATCGGTGGTGTGTGCAGCCCTCTGCCGCAAGGCTAATAGACTCTGCGGCACCGCACACTGATGGCATTTCTGGTGCCGTGCAGCCGATTAAATGGTAATGCAGCCATAGCGCAGGAGCTCGTTGCCGGACCTGATCTATCATCGGTTCACGTCGGGTGGTGACGGTGAACTTCCGGCGATGGCAGCCCACCAGCCTGGCCCTGCGCATCAGCCGCGCCACGCGCTTGCGGCCACACGGCACGCCCATGCCCCGCAAGTCGGCATGAATGCGCGGCGCCCCATACGTCTGCCGACTCTGCTGATGGAACGCCTGAATGTGGGCCGTCAGCACCTGGTCCTGTTGGGCATGCGCCGAGGGTACGCGCACGCGCCATGCATAGTACCCACTGGGGGAGACATCCAGCACGCGGCACAGCATGACGACGGTATGGTTGGCCTTCTCTCGCGTCACAAACGCAAACCTCATCGCCAGGTCTGCGCGGTCTCCGTCGCGAAGAAGGCCGCGGCTTTTAGCAGGATCTCCCGCTCTTCCCGGAGTGTCTTCACTTCTCTCCGCAGACGACGCACCTCCTCCGTCTCCTCCGTCGTCAGCCCATCGTGGCGACGACCTTCGTCAATATCGGCTTGCCGCACCCACAAGCGCAGCGTCTCCGTCGAGACCTCCAGACGGCGGGCAATCTCGGCACTGGACTTGCCGCTACTCCGCACCAGACGAATCGCCTCGGCGCGGAACTCCGGCGGATACGGCGCGTGACTCTTCGGCATTTGGACACCTCCTCAGATGGTTCAACACCAAGCGTACCGGTGTCCCCTCAACCGGGGCAGGTCCACGACGCACTCCTGGCTGGCGTGGACGACCGGGAGAGCAACCTGCACGAGCAGCTCTTGCAGCACGCCGGTGGGGTGCCCTTCTTCCTGATCGAGCTGTGCGCAGGGTCTCCGCGCACAGGGCCTGGGACCGGCGAGCGCCGCGGTGCCGTGGGACATCGCGCAGGGCGTGCGCCAGCGCGTGGCCGCGCTCCCGCCGGCGGCGCAAGCGCTGCTCGGCATAGCGGCAGTGGCCGGGCGCCGGGCTGCCACTCGGGCTGCTGACGCTAGTGTCCGGTCGGCCGGAGGAGGAGGTTCTGAGCGCGCTGGAGACAGCCGGCCGAGCGCGGCTGCTCGTGGAGGACGGTGCGCACGCCTACCGGTTCGCGCATGATCTGGTGCGCGAAGCAATCGAGACGGACCTGGGCACGGGCCGTCGGGCGGCACTGCACCGGCGCGTGGCGAAGGCCCTGGCGGAAGATCCCACGGCCGAGCCTGAGGTGCTGGCCTACCACTACGTGCGCGCGGGGGCTCCGGACGCGGCAGTGCGCCACCTGGAGCAGGCAGGTGACCACGCCGCGTCGCAAGGAAGGACCACCTCTGGAGTTGCTCGAGCACCGCAAACGAGTACGCACGCCGGCTGATGGCGTAGGTCGGCTGCGTGGTCACCACCAGGGGCCGCCAGGCGGGAGCGACCGCTTCGAGGGGTGCATCGAGCAGGTCGGGCTTCTTCTCTCCCTCGATTTTGCGCAAATAGTCGGTTGCGCCGCGGACCGCGGCGCTGGATGTCGTGCCGTCGAAGGTGATGGTTTTGAGCAGTGTAGGCAGAAACTGGCGCACCATGCTGTACCGGCCCAACACATCCCCATAATAGTGGTCGTCGTCCGGCCGCGTGAGTTCACCGACCGTCACCATGGCGGCATCCATGACCGCGCCGCCGAGTTGCTCCTCGGCCAACGCACGCAATCCCTCGACTGGGATCGTCTCGTCGCGCAGCATGCGCGTTGCATCACGCAAGACGAGTGCAGCAGCATCCAGGTCATGGAGTGTCCGCAACCGACCCTGTTCACCGGCACGCTCCACGCGCGCGAATAGGGTCGACACGACGGCGTCAAATACGTCGAGGGCATCGTCCTGAGCACGTGCCTCGAACGCGCGTGCCCAGGCCAGCAGGGTCGCAACGCGCCGGTCACTGGGCATGCGGGCGATCGACGCGGCCCAAGCCGCAGCGGCATAGCGCGACAAAACCGCGATTCGGCTGGGTGGGATGCCGGTGAGATCCAGGTTACCCACGCCAAGCGCACGGATCGCCCCGAGCCGTTGGAGCGCGCCGAGCAGGCCCGCGGCCGTGGTATGTGTGGGTGATCGGCGGAGCAGTTCCAAAGGAGTCACGCGCGCGTCTGCGGCTATGACAAGCAGGTGTTCGAGGCGGATCTGCTGTGCCGCATCAGGCAAGGTTGCGAGCTTTCTCCAGAGGCGCTCGGCAACCCAGTCACGTACACGCGCGACAAGACGCGTCAGCGTGGTCAGCCAGACTTGCCGTATGCGCCACCTCGTTGCCCGAGTGGCTCAGCTGTCTCGCTCGTCATCATTCGAGCCAAGCGCGCGGACAACCCCGCAGTTGCCCTCGTTCGCTCCATCTGCATGGCGGTGAAACAATGCGACCGAGGATTCTCGCCAGGTCGCGAAAGGTTTTGGCGCCGGCGGCGTTACACCCTATAGTGGCGTCAAGCAATGAGAGGAATCGAAGTCGTGTGGCTCGGGGCCGACCTTCCCGCATGGACATCGCACAGAACTGAGGAAGCCTCCGCCGGCGATCTAACCGACGAGACGCTCGTCGAGGCCTTCAGGCTAGGCGACGTGCACGCCTTCGATCAGCTCTTCGCGCGCTATCGGCAGCCCATCTTCGGCTATGTCTACCGCAGCGTCGGCGGCGCTGCCATCGCCGAGGAGCTCACGCAAGACGTCTTTCTCAAGGTGTTCCTGCACCTCAATCGCGTCCATGTCGATGCAGGTTTCCGCACCTGGATTTACCGCATCGCGACGACCACGTGCATCGATGCGCACCGCATGGCTTCACGACGACCCCTGGTCGCGCTGGACGACGCCAGGCTGGAGGATTCGCCATGCGTTGCCAAGAGTGACGATCCAGTCGAGAGACAGCTTGGACGCGAACAACAACGAGATGTGCGGATGGCGCTGGACGTACTACCGGCGCGCTACCGGCAGGTCCTTGTGCTACGCCAGTTCCACGATCTCACGTACGCCGAGCTTGCCGAGGTCCTGGGCATCGCCGTGGAGGCGGTCACGTCACTCGTGCACCGAGCCCGTCAGGCCTTTCGAGATGCCTATACACAGTTGCAGAAGGGTGGAACATGATGAGCGATCCGCATGGTGTAGCCGGTCCTCTGCTGTCCGCCTATCTGGACGGGGAGCTGGACGAAGCGCAGCATCGCCTCGTCGAATCGCACGTGGCAAGCTGCGCCAGTTGCAGGCAGGAGCTCGCCGAGCTCGGTTCCGCCGACGCCGCGCTCAGCTCGTTGGCCGCTGTACCGCAGGCACCGGACCTGCGACGAGAGCTGCGCCGACGCCTACGCCGCCAGACTGCGCGCAGCGGCCTGCAAGGCGGTGCGGTCGTGCTCTACGTCATGGTGTTGCACGATCTGCTGCTGGACCTTCTGCTTATTTGGCGCACCGCGTATCCGTTGTGGTTCAGGCTGGTGCGGACACTTCAGCGCCATCCTGCTGCTTTTCGCGCTAACCGGCCTCTTCGTCGAGATGCTGCGCGACGTGCGCGCCTTGCAGGAGTACGCATGGCTGAGTGGCGCGGATCCACGGAAAGAGAATGCACATCATGGCTGACATCGTACGCTACAGCTATCACCGCGCACCCGCCGCTACACGAGGTTGGGGCGCGCTGACCGTCGCGCTCCTCCTGCAGCCGCTCTCGGGACTCGTTCTGGCATGGCGAGGCGGCCGGCTGCCCAAGGGAGAGAGCGTGCGCCAGCATCTTGTTGGAATGGTAGCCTTGGCGGCGCTTTTCGGCAGCCCCTGGCTCACCCACCATGAGCTGCAGAAGCACCGGGCCGTTCTCAGCTTGGGACTGTACTTCCGGGGTTCAATCGACTATCGGAATATCGCCTCGGTCCATGCCACGGATCGCAAGCCGACGGAGTTTCCCTTCCGTCTCTATCGTCATGCCCTGTTTCTGGTGCTGTGGCCTACGAACCTGGTCGAAATCCGGCTGTGCCGGCCGCAGCGATTCCGCGTGTTTCACTTGCTGCCTGTCTGGAAGGTGCGCGAGCTGGTGATCAACGTCGACGACCGGGAGGCGTTCATCAGGGATCTTCGTTCACGGCTGGACCCGGCCGCCTGGGAGGACGGATCGTAGCGCCGCTTTCCGTCCTCGCGGCTGCCGAGGACCCTGCGACGGCGCGCCAATCTCGACGCGTCGACTGCCGGCAACGGGCATACGCACGTGAGCTGGGTTGCGGAACGGACCTGGGCGTTGACTCCGATGGCTATCCGTGGCAGTTCGGTTACCGGGGTCCTGCGCTTAGTGAGATCATTGGTGGCCGAGTGACCACGATCGCCGCCTTTGTCGAGGACAGAATGGCGATCAAGAGCGCAGCCGAGCTGGCGCTCATCCGCGAGAGCGCTCGCTGGGGCAACTTCGCGCATCGGTTGTTGCAGCGCTATACACGCGTGGGCGAATCGGAGACAGTCGTCGCCCTGCACGCCGGCACTGAGGCGACGTTAGCCATGCTGGACACGCTTGGCCAACTGTACCGGGGGCAGAGCACACACGACGCGGGCGCCACGGCCGGCTATCGCAGCCAGATCGGGCGCAACGCAGCGATCCCGCATAGGCTGGCCAATAACATAACGTTCCAGCCGGGCGATGCGCTCGTAAGCGGCGCTGGGGCGCCGATGTGGGGCTACCACTCTGAGCTGGAACGCACCATGGTAATCGGCACTCCGACTGCGGAGCAGCGCCGCCTGTTTGAGCACATGAAAGCGATGCAGGAGGTGGCATTCGGCGCGATCCGGCCTGGTGCGCGCTGCAGCGACGTGGACAGGGCAGTACAGGATTATTTTGAAGTGCACGGTCTTATGGAGTACTGGAAACACCACAGCGGGCATGCCATCGGTCTGCGCTATCATGAGGCGCCATTCCTGGACCTAGGCGATCATACTGAGATAGTGCCCGGCATGGTCTTCACGGTTGAGCCAGGGCTATACGTGCCAGGCCTTGGCGGCTTCCGGCATTCGGACACGGTAGCAGTCACCGTTGACGGAGTCGAGTATCTCACTTATTACCCGCGTGATCTTGAGAGCCTAACCTTGCCGGATCATTGAGTCGGCGCTGTCGAGTACAGCATCGCTTTCGTAACATCAATGGTACCCGCGTAAGCCTTGCGCCCATACCAGGCTCAGCGATTCTGACTAGCAGATGACAGACACGGGCGCGTTGCATCCCCGGAACATCCGCGTCGATAGCGCATGAACATACGGCAGCAAGATCCCCCGTCGCGCTGGCGGCGCCGCAGCGTGTGCCGAGCACGACACTAGGACAACGCCTCAGAGCTACCAGGAGCCAAACCTGGACGGGACGAACTAGACGGGCAGATTTCGGGCATCACAGGGACGCAGCTATCCGCGCTAGGGCTGGGTCGACTCTGGTTACCCACTCTTCAACCGGCCCAAGCGGGGTACCCATCCCAATGTAGTCCTGCTGCCGGAGCCAGAACAGCACCATGCGCACACGAACCTCCGTATCGCCTAGCTCGTCCGCGATGGTCGCGCTGGTAAGGCTGCCGAATGGCCGCACGCCAATGTCGGCTCGATGCGCCAGGATCGCGCGAACCACGCGCCCACGCAGCTCGCGGTAGCCTGGCATTGCTACAGCAGCATAGTGGTTGAAACCCTCGGGAGTCAGCTTGAACCAGCCGAATTCAGGTAGCCTTGGTGTTGCCTCCGTGATCAGTCCGTAGCGTTCGAGCATGTGCAGTGACATGGCCAGATCCTCGTCAGCGATGCCGGAGATCTCTGGAAGTGTCCTCAAAGCCTCCACCATAATGAGGCTCTGGCCCGTCTGGACTAAGATGCTGCAACACGCAGCCAATATTTGGGCATCGAGCGGTGCGGCACCTGGGTAGGCGACCGCTGACCGCCATCGTTCATTCTCTTGCACCGCTGCTGCGAGTAGTTGCTGGCCGGCTTCTGAACTCAGGAACGCCTCGTTGTCAGGCCTACCTTCTACGACGATGATGCGTTCCGATTGCCGCCCCAGCTCAGCTGCAACTTGGTCCATCCAAATGCGAGTCTGGGCCTCATTGGCGTTGCCTCCAACGGTCGACAGGGCGGCGTCAATCGATCCGCCAAGTCCCGGGATGAGAGCAACCAGCGCTCTGAGCTGGACGCACCGCGTATACCATCGCCCGCCGGTTTCTGCCTTCTCGTCGGCGATGGCGATCGCCTGCCTAAGCTTGTCCGCCGCGCTCATGATTCCTCTGGTCTGGCATCGTCGCCAGTATCTACGTCTGCATGTCCAGCCCCGGGATCGACTTCGTCTCCCAGTGTACAGGCCCGGTCAGGCGACTTCGAGATGAGCCAGTTTAGCATCGTCGCGTGTGAGACCGCTGGCGCGGTGGGCGCGCTCTTCACGACGCGCTCGCTCCCGACCTGGTACGCGGCGTTGCGCAAGCCCGGGTTCAACCCGCCGAACTGGCTCTTTGGTCCTGTGTGGACGGCGCTCTATGCCTGCACTGGTGTCACGTGCTACCTGGCGGGCCGGGCCGAGGACGAACGGGTCCGGCCAGCTCTGGCGCTGTTCCGACTCCAGCTGCTGCTCAATGTGCTCTGGACCTATATCTTCTTCGGGCGTCGGGCACCGCGGGCCGCATTCCTCGAGATCCTCGCATTGTGGCTGGCGATCCTCTTCACGATCCGGGCGATGGGCGGTGTCTCACGCGCGGGTGCCCTGCTCCTGATCCCCTACCTTGCCAGGGTGAGCTTCGCGGCGGCGCTGAATTTGGCCATCTGGTGCCTGAATCGTGAACCATCCGACATGCAGAACGGTGCCCACAGGACGGCAGCGTTCGGCCGGTTAGGGGCCCGCGGGTCCCGATCGGTACACTGAACGCAGATAGGGTGTAGTCAGTCACTACCGGGAGGGTGGAGCTATGGTTGAGCCCAACGAGTGGAATCGCCAGGTGATTGAGGAGTTTCGCGCGCACGGAGGCAAGGTCGGCGGTCAGTTCATAGGTGCCCCCTTGCTCCTGCTGACCACCACGGGGGCCAAGACCGGCCGCCGCCTCACCACGCCGATGATGTACCTGGCCGAGGGCGGGCGGCTCTACGTCTTCGCCTCCAAAGCCGGCGCCCCGACCAACCCGGCCTGGTACCACAACCTCCTCACGCACCCCACGGTGACCGTCGAGCAGGGCACGAAGACCTTCCAGGCCACCGCCACGCCGGTGACCGGCGCCGAGCGGGACCGCATCTACCAGGAGCAGGCGGCGCGCTATCCCGGCTTCGCCGACTACCAGGCCAAGACCACGCGCACCATTCCCGTGGTTGCCCTGGAGCGCGTGCCCTAGTACCGCAGGCACCCAGTATGCATGCCGTCGGCTGCTCCTAGCGTGGACCATGCTGATCGTCATCGGCAAACGATCAAATCCTTGCGCCCGATGATCGCACGGCTCCGTTGGCAGTGATGCTTGGGAGTAGGCGATCCGCGCGTGCCAAGACCATGGTTCCTGTAGTGCAAGAATATGCAGCCAGACGTTCCGCCCCGGCATCGCTCGACTGAACAGCGCCTACCAGGCTCGTGTGATCATTGCGCCGATCGTTTACATCCCAAGACCCGGACTTGCCGAGGCATAACGGCGGGACGTTCGGCTCCAGGCTGGAGGATGACCAGGCCGGCGTGCAACCTCAAGTGAGTTGTTCGCCAGCTAGGTAGTGGCAGAGCAATGTCCTGCTAGCTGCAAATGCTCCTGCTGGCCGCGTGGCGCCGAGGCCCGCACGCCGGCCAGTTCCCGAGCGCTGCACCGATTGCGCTCGCTTGGTGCACATCATTGGCGCAAGGTGCAGCGATTCAGTATCCCGAGCACCGTGCCGTCCACTGTCCGCAGTTGCAGGAGCGCAGCCGCTGCTCCGGCCGGCACGTGCACAATCTGATCAAGGTTAAGCGAGGCAGACGGTGCTACAGGCACAAGACAGCGCTCGCTAACAGGACGCCGCGCGGTCCTCGATTTGTCTTGTTTCCAGATCGGATGCTGTCTGGCGGGCGACTTGGCTGGTGACCATCGCGAGAAGGATGAGCACGCCGACGGTTGCATGCGCCGCGTTAATCCCGACGTGATCGGCCAGCCCTCCCAGTAGCAATGGCGCAATGCCGATCGCCGTCGCAGAGGCAAGGGTGGCCCTGGCACTGGCCGAGGCGCTTCTCCCCGGGGCCGTGCCGAGGGCTTCTGCGAGCGCCAGGGGGTAGAGCGTGGAGATGCCGATGCCTGTTAGGAAGAGTCCAGCGAGGCGTACCGGTGTGATCCCGATCAGCCAGTACATCGGGAAGCCCACGGCCGTCACTGCCAGAGCGGGCAAAAGCATGGCATGCGCCTTGAAGCGGCGCGCCAGCCAGCTGCCCGCGACACGGCCCACGACCATCCCCACAAGAAAGACGCTGACCAGGGCCGCCGCGCTGTCCTGTTGCACATGGGCGACGGCATGCAAGAAGTCGGCGGTCCAGAAGATCATCGAGAATTCCAGCGAGACGCAGCAGACAAGCAGCAGCCAGTAGACCCAGTAGGCAGGCGGGAGTGGGCGGCGTTGCACCGGCTTGCTGTTTGAGGCAGGGCCCATCGGCGTTGCGATACTACGAAGCTGCCGGACGGTGGGCACGAGTATCAGGCCGCCGAGCAGGAAGCCGGTGCGCCAGCCAAAGGCGGTGCGCGCGAGCCCGCCGACGAGCAGGGGCGCTAGCACCGCACAGGAGCTCGACACTACACTCGCTTCGTTAAGAGCGACTGCGCTAGACGCACCGTGCTCGTCGGCAAGGATTGCCGGCACAAGGACGAGAACGAGCGTTCCCAAGCTCCCCATCAGGAGGGCTCCGCCCAGCGTGAAGACCGCCACGCGTCCGGCAACCAGGAGCACACTGCCGGCCGCCAGGCCGACGAGACCGAATACCATCGCGTGATGCCTGCCGAGACGATGGACTGCGCTTGCTCCCAGCAGTCCGGCGATGAACATGCCCAGCGCAAATGCGCTCGAGTGCAGGCTACCCTGCGCATAGCTCAGGTGGAGGTCCGACCGCAGGAAGGGCATCACCGGCCCGAGACCGTTGATGACGTAGCCGTAGTAGCCGAGAGCCAGATACGCCAGCCACGTGCGCCGTGCCCGAACAAAGGGTCGTTGCATATCGGCCTGCACCCTCATGGAAGCGTACTTCGTAAGCATAGCATAGTCGATGGCGGCTGCTCCTTTCTGCCACGTTCTCCGACCCACGCCGCACCCCTGGCATCGCTCCTGGCCGCCGCATCGCCAAAGGTGCAACTGCCTCATGGGCGCCGGCACGAGCCGCCGAGATTCACGGTCTCGTCACTGCCGTGAAGCCAGTTCTTGGTACAGGCCGTGATGCTGCACGGTCCCGGCGGACCGGCGGGGCGCATTATAACCACGCCGCACGAAACCGGCGATACGGGTCGCGAGAACGGTCGCAATAGCCCGTGTCGCAAAATAGGCGTGTGCAACAACCCGGACCCGTAGGTCCACAACCATAAATCATGAGGTGATGCAGGCCTCCAGTAACCGGCAGGAAGTCGGTCGGCAGCCGGCAATCTGGCTCAAACAGCACGCCGCACGGCCGACGATAGGACCAACCCTGCCTTAACCCAGCGTTCCCGCGCTCCCGGCTTCGCGGAACGCGCGCAGGGCCAGCTCAAACGACGGCATAGCTGTGCCGCGCTCGCTCACCACCGCCGAAACAGAAACGTGTCGATGCGGCGTCACGTCGAATGCCGGATTGAACACGTCAATGTCCGGCGCGATCGCTGTGCCGCCAATGTTGCGCACTTCAGTAGCCGAGCGCACTTCAATCGGAATGCCCGTGCCGTTGGGCAAGCTGAAGTCGATCGACGAGGTCGGCGCGGCGACATAGAATGGAATATGGAACTCCTTGGCCAGGATTGCCACGCTCCGTGTGCCAATCTTATTGGCGAAGTCCCCGTTCGCCGCCATGCGATCGCAGCCGACGATCACCGCATCGACCCGGCTGTCGGCCATCACGGCCGCAGCCATGTTGTCACAGGTCAGGGTTGCCGGGATTCCTGCCTGCCCCAGCTCCCACGCGGTCAGGCGCGATCCATACAACACGGGTCGTGTCTCGTCTACGAACACGTGCGGCACCCGGCGGTTCTGTTCCCGCAGCAGCAGAAAGCGCCGCGCCATAGCCGGCCGTCGCCAGCCAGCCGGCATTGCAGTGCCTGAGGATCGAGGTGCAATCTTGTAGTAGCGGCAGTGCGTGCTTGCCGATAGCCCGGTTCGAAGCCACATCCTGGGTCTGGGCGTCCTGCGCAAACGACAGCAGCGCTGCGAGGAGAGCCGCGGTGCCTGCAGGAAGGAACGGCGCAACATGCGTAGTCGCTTGCCGCAGGGTCCAGGCCAGATTGACGGCCGTGGGCCGGGCGCTCGTCAAGTACTCGACACACCGGGATAGTTCCACTGCGGGATCGGCGCCACCTTTCGCCAGCGCCTCGCGCATTCCGAGGTAGAGCCCGAATGCAGCAGTCACGCCTATCAGCGGCGCTCCTCGCACTTGCAGAGACTGGATCGCCGTCAAAGTATGCTGCATAGTATAGAGCGGTATTTCACTCCGTTCACCCGGCAGCGCGGTTTGATCCAGGATGACCAGGTGATCCTGCTGCCATGCGATCGTCCGCAGGACGGATTCGAGCGCAACATTGGCGCTCATGCCAAGGTCACTCTGCTCAAGTTGCGAACCATGGTGAGCACCTCATCAAAGCAATCGACCTGCTGATGCATGCTGACGAGGGCACGGCCGATGGCAATTGTCATCGTCTTCGCGCGAAGGCGCACTTCCGCCGGCGTGATCCTGTCGAGGTCGGCCACATGCGCGAGTCCAATCGTACGCCGGATCATCTCGGTGCCGGCGAAGCCTACCGCATCTCGCAGCACTAGATGCATGAATTCATGCTGTGCACTAGTCGAGAGTCGCCAGACCGGCGCAGCTTGAAGGAGCGACATCGATCGACACCTGAAGTCCAGCCAGGTCTGTGAGGCGGCGGCCAGCATCGTCTCAGCGAAGTCACAGGCAGTTCCCGCTAGCGCTTGATGCGCCACGGCACTGATGAACAAGTTGGCGATAAACATGCCAATGTCGAAGCCCATGGGTCCAAAGAAGCAGAATTCGGGATCAAGGATCTTGATCTCGGCGTCGCTCCCCATCACGCTGCCGGTATGCAGGTCCCCATGGAGCAGTGCCTCGGCGCGGGTCATGAACGCGTAGCGCAGCCTGGCAACGCCATCGCACGTGCGCTGGTCGGCCCACAGATTACCGATGGCCGGCTGCAATTCGGATTCAAAGCTGTTTGAGGGCGCGTTGTAGAACGGATCCGTCAGCACAAGGTCTTCCGTTATCTTGCACAGTTCGGGATTGATGAACTGGCCTACAAGCCCCTTCTTCTCCATGCCCGCGACATAGAAGTCACTCGTACGCAGCGCCGTCTCGGCGCAGAAGCGAGCGATTGCTGAAGCAAGGTCTGTGTACAGGTGGCCTTCGACAAGCGCACCACGCACAATGCGCAACCGGGATAAGTCCTCCATCACAAACAGCGCCAACTTAGCGTCTTCGTGGTAGACTCGGGGTACTAGATCGGGAACCCACTGGGTGTAGAGTGCATAAGCGTGGCGTTCAAAGGTGTTTCGCTCCATCGTGAGTGGCCACGTCTCTCCCACCAGTCGGAGATACGGAATGGCCTGCTTGATCACTACGGAGGCGCCGGAAGCGCTGGAGACAAGGAAGACTTGGTTCAGATTGCCGTCGCCAACCTCCCGGGCCTCCAACTCGCCGCCGGCGGGCACGATGTCGCGCAGTGGCGCGCATGCCGCAGCGTATGCCGCGGCGTCTTGAACGCTCAGAGCGTGATATGGCTTGCCACCTCCATCCTCGCTGTGATGCCCCATCTTTTGTGCCCTTCCCAATGTAAATACTCGTGACCATGGCCTACCGCATCTCGCAGCACGAGCTGCCTGAACGCATGCGCTGCATTGGTCGAGCGTTGCCAGATTGGTGCGGTTTGAAGGAGCGGCATGATCGACACCTGAAGTCTACCCAGGTCTGTGAGGCGGCGGCCAGCAGCGCCTCGGCACGGACCATGATTGTCAACTCCGGCAAGGCGCGGATCTCCGCTCAACCCCCGCTGCCACCAGCCAACGGCTCAGCGCCTCCAGGTCCCGCGTCATCGTGCCGATCGTGCGCACGTCCTGCCTGGCCTCGCCTGTGGAGGCGCCGGCCAGCGCGCAGGCTGCGACGCTCTGCTTGCTGGCCAGGCGAGGAGGGTTGCCCCTCCCCGCCTACCTCCAAAGTCGGGTAAGTAGCTGGCGAGGTGCTGACATCTAGCCTCCATCCTTGAACGTGTTGCACCCTCATTTCAGGAGAACGAGTCGCAAGTGCACATCCAGCCCCGCGCACCGCCCGCATACTACCTCCGTCCTCGTATCCCCATCCTAACCTACGGGCTTGGTCGCTCTTGTTCCGGGGTGGGGGTGCTTGGAATACGCATCAGTTTACTCCCGTGCTCATCGCCGCGCCCAACAGAGCCGCCATGGCCACACGCATCATTGCCAAAACGCACCCGCGGTCAGATTTCCTTACGGGCTCTCCGCACCAAAACCGCTCGACCTCTGTACCCCTTCCCGCCCTCAAGCATACCGAGCCCCGATTTTCATCCGTATCTCGGCCTCCGCAGGCAAGATGATTTCCTTGAATTCGAATCTCATCTGTTACTCGCCTTCGCAAGTTGGCATCCGTGCTACCATACTCGTGCAGTGCCAGTGGAGCAGCGCGCCATGATCAAGGACGTTCCGAGCTCGTTCACATTGAGCCCGAGCGCATGGGAAGGCTCAGCGCGAGACGGAGCGAGAGCCCTCGAAGCTCAGGAATAGCATGCAGGCTGTCGTGGCGGGCAACGACGGCAAGCCCATTGAGAAGCAAGCAGAAGAGGTCATCAGGTGTTTGTAGCGATTGATCTCGGCGGAACGTCCACACGCGCAGCGGTCGGACGCGGTGATGGAACCATCCTGGCATCCTGCAAGACGGCGACGCCAACGCACGATGGGACTGAGGCGTTGATCGAGGCGATGATTGTGGTGGCCGGTCGCGCGTGTGCGGAGGCCGGCGTGCCTGAGGACGCGATACTGGGATGGGGCGTAGGCACCTCAGGCGCCGTGGATCACCGGACCGGCGTCGTGCACGCGTCGCCCACCCTCCCTATCTGGGAGATGCCCCTGCGCGACCAGCTTGAGCGGCGCACGGGAAGAGTGTCCATGTTGGGAACGACGCCAACATGGCGGCCGTGGCCGAGTGGCGCTACGGCGCCGGAGTGGGCACGCAGCACGTCATCTATATGACCGTCAGCACGGGCATTGGCGGCGGAATCATTACCGGTGGAAGTCTGTTGCTGGGACGGGACGGCGCGGCGGGCGAGATTGGCCACATGACGGTGGACGTTGAGGGACCCATCTGCGTATGCGGTAGCCCGGGGCATCTTGAAGCACTGGCTTCAGGGACGGCGATCGCACGTATGGCACGAGAGCAGTTGGAAGCTGGGGCGAGCACGACGCTGCGGCGGGAGGGTTCGCCGGTGACGGCCGCGATGTCGCCGGTGCGGCCCAGGCGGGAGACCGGGTGGCACGAGACATCATGGGTCGGGCGGGGCGTGCGCTGGGCATCGGCGTCGCTTCCTCATCAACCTCTTTAATCCCGAGATTGTCGTGATCGGTGGTGGCGTTGCACGGGCTGGGGCGCTCCTGCTCGACCCGATGCAAGACGTGGTGCGGCAACGGACGCTGCCCACATCTGGGCACGCTGTGCGCTTCGCCGTGGCACGATTCGGAGACGAGGCAGGACTCGTGGGCGCGCTCACGGTCGCATGTGACGCTCTCCGCACGACAGGTTGTCGCTGAGTTCCGCCGTTATAATGCCTTGACGTGACCTGGCCGCGGCAGCTCGCTAGAGCGCGCAGGCGCGATGTTCTGGTAGACCAACGACAGGTGAGAATTCCACGACCGGAGCGCGGTGGACGTGGCCAGGGGGATTTAGTTCTCCACAGTTGAGGTAAAAACGCGGGAGACAGGAAGCCAACCTCTACTCACTGAGATTCCTACGTCCAGCAGTGAGGAGAACGTCAATGGCCCCCGGTCTCCCGTTCGTCCAGTCTATCGCG
>CAVSOU010000018.1:0-28983 GCA_963729625.1 uncultured bacterium | reverse complement strand
CCCGATGATCGCACGGCTCCGTTGGCAGTGATGCTTGGGAGTAGGCGATCCGCGCGTGCCAAGACCATGGTTCCTGGTAGTGCAAGAATATGCAGCCAGACGTTCCGCCCCGGCATCGCTCGACTGAACAGCGCCTACCAGGCTCGTGTGATCATTGTGCCTATTGTTTACATCCCAAGACCCGGACTTGCCGAGGCATAACGGCGGGACGTTCGGCTCCAGGCTGGAGGATGACCAGGCCGGCGTGCAACCTCAAGTGAGTTGTTCGCCAGCTAGGTAGTGGCAGAGCAATGTCCTGCTAGCTGCAAATGCTCCTGCTGGCCGCGTGGCGCCGAGGCCCGCACGCCGGCCAGTTCCCGAGCGCTGCACCGATTGCGCTCGCTTGGTGCACATCATTGGCGCAAGGTGCAGCGATCTAGTATCCCGAGCACCGTGCCGTCCACTGTCCGCAGTTGCAGGAGCGCAGCCGCTGCTCCGGCCGGCACGTGCACAATCTGATCAAGGTTAAGCGAGGCAGACGGGCTACAGGCACAAGACAGCGCTCGCTAACAGGACGCCGCGCGGTCCTCGATTTGTCTTGTTTCCAGATCGGATGCTGTCTGGCGGGCGACTTGGCTGGTGACCATCGCGAGAAGGATGAGCACGCCGACGGTTGCATGCCCGCTGCGTTAATCCCGACGCGATCGGACAGTTTCTCCCAGTAGCAATGGCGCAATGCCGATCGCCGTCGCAGAGGCAAGGGTGGCCCTGGCACTGGCCGAGGCGCTTCTCCCCGGGGCCGTGCCGAGGGCTTCTGCCGAGCGCCAGGGGGTAGAGCGTGGAGATGCCGATGCCTGTTAGGAAGAGTCCAGCGAGGCGTACCGGTGTGATCCCGATCAGCCAGTACATCGGGAAGCCCACGGCCGTCACTGCCAGAGCGGGCAAAAGCATGGCATGCGCCTTGAAGCGGCGCGCCAGCCAGCTGCCCGCGACACGGCCCACGACCATCCCCACAAGAAAGACGCTGACCAGGGCCGCCGCGCTGTCCTGTTGCACATGGGCGACGATGCAGATCGGCGGTCCAGAAGATCATCGAGAATTCCAGCGAGACGCAGCAGACAAGCAGCAGCCAGTAGACCCAGTAGGCAGGCGGGAGTGGGCGGCGTTGCACCGGCTTGCTGTTTGAGGCAGGGCCCATCGGCGTTGCGATACTACGAAGCTGCCGGACGGTGGGCACGAGTATCAGGCCGCCGAGCAGGAAGCCGGTGCGCCAGCCAAAGGCGGTGCGCGCGAGCCCGCCGACGAGCAGGGGCGCTAGCACCGCACAGGAGCTCGACACTACACTCGCTTCGTTAAGAGCGACTGCGCTAGACGCACCGTGCTCGTCGGCAAGGATTGCCGGCACAAGGACGAGAACGAGCGTTCCCAAGCTCCCCATCAGGAGGGCTCCGCCCAGCGTGAAGCCCGCCACGCGTCCGGCAACCAGGAGCACACTGCCGGCCGCCAGGCCGACGAGACCGAATACCATCGCGTGATGCCTGCCGAGACGATGGACTGCGCTTGCTCCAGCAGTCCGGCGATGAACATGCCCAGCGCAAATCGCTCGAGTGCAGGCTACCCTGCGCATAGCTCAGGTGGAGGTCCGACCGCAGGAAGGGCATCACCGGCCCGAGACCGTTGATGACGTAGCCGTAGTAGCCGAGAGCCAGATACGCCAGCCACGTGCGCGGTGCCTGAACAAAGGTCGTCTGATATCGGCCTGCACCCTCATGGAAGCGTACTTCGTAAGCATAGCATAGTCGATGGCGGCTGCTCCTTTCTGCCACGTTCTCCGACCCGCGCCCACCCCTGGCATCGCTCCTGGCCGCCGCATCGCCAAAGGTGCAACTGCCTCATGGGCGCCGGCACGAGCCGCCGAGATTGACGGTCTCGTCACTGCCGTGAAGCCAGTTCTTGGTCACCGTGATGCTGCACGGTCCCGGCGGACCGGCGGGGCGCATTTAACCACGCCGCACGAAACCGGCGATACGGGTCGCGAGAACGGTCGCAATAGCCCGTGTCGCAAAATAGGCGTGTGCAACAACCCGGACCCGTAGGTCCACAACCATAAATCATGAGGTGATGCAGGCCTCCAGTAACCGGCAGGAAGTCGGTCCAGCCGGCAATCTGGCTGAAACAGACGCCGCACGGCCAACTAGGACCAACCCTGCCTTAACCCAGCGTTCCCGGGCTCCCGGCTTCGCGGAACGCGCGCAGGGCCAGCTCAAACGACGGCATAGCTGTGCCGCGCTCGCTCACCACCGCCGAAACAGAAACGTGTCGATGCGGCGTCACGTCGAATGCCGGATTGAGCATGTCATGTCCGGCGCGATCGCTGTGCCGCCAATGTTGCGCACTTCAGTAGCCGAGCGCACTTCAATCGGAATGCCCGTGCCGTTGGGCAAGCTGAAGTCGATCGACGAGGTCGGCGCGGCGACATAGAATGGAATATGGAACTCCTTGGCCAGGATTGCCACGCTCCGTGTGCCAATCTTATTGGCGAAGTCCCCTTTCGCCGCCATGCGATCGCAGCCGACGATCACCGCATCGACCCGGCTGTCGGCCATCACGGCCGCAGCCATGTTGTCACAGGTCAGGGTTGCCGGGATTCCTGCCTGCCCCGATCCCACGCGGTCAGGCGCGATCGTTACAACACGGGTCTGTCTCGTCTACGAACACGTGCGGCACCCGGCGGTTCTGTTCCCGCAGCAGCAGAAAGCGCCGCGCCATAGCCGGCCGTCGCCAGCCAGCCGGCATTGCAGTGCCTGAGGATCGAGGTGCAATCTTGTAGTAGCGGCAGTGCGTGCTTGCCGATAGCCCGGTTGAAGCCACATCCTGGGTCTGGGCGTGCTGCGAAAACGACAGCAGCGCTGCGAGGAGAGCCGCGGTGCCTGCAGGAAGGAACGGCGCAACATGCGTAGTCGCTTGCCGCAGGGTCCAGGCCAGATTGACGGCCGTGGGCCGGGCGCTCGTCAAGTACTCACACACCGGGATAGTTCCACTGCGGATTCGGCGCCACCTTTCGCCAGCGCCTCGCGCATTCCGAGGTAGAGCCCGAATGCAGCAGTCACGCCTATCAGCGGCGCTCCTGGCACTTGCAGAGACTGGATCGCCGTCAAAGTATGCTGCATAGTATAGAGCGGTATTTCACTCCGTTCACCCGGCAGCGCGGTTTGATGCAGGATGACCAGGTGATGGTATACCTGCTGCCATGCGATCGTCCGCAGGACGGATTCGAGCGCAACATTGGCGCTCATGCCAAGGTCACTCTGCTCAAGTTGCGAACCATGGTGAGCACCTCATCAAAGCAATCGACCTGCTGATGCATGCTGACGAGGGCACGGCCGATGGCAATTGTCATCGCCTTCGCGCGAAGGCGCACTTCCGCCCAGCGTGATCCTGTCGAGGTCGGCCACATGCGCGAGTCCAATCGTACGCCGGATCATCTCGGTGCCGGCGAAGCCTACCGCATCTCGCAGCACTAGATGCATGAATTCATGCTGTGCATCGTCGAGAGTCGCCAGACCGGCGCAGCTTGAAGGAGCGACATCGATCGACACCTGAAGTCCAGCCAGGTCTGTGAGGCGGCGGCCAGCATCGTCTCAGCGAAGTCACAGGCAGTTCCCGCTAGCGCTTGATGCGCCACGGCACTGATGAACAAGTTGGCGATAAACATGCCAATGTCGAAGCCCATGGGTCCAAAGAAGCAGAATTCGGGATCAAGGATCTTGATCTCGGCGTCGCTCCCCATCACGCTGCCGGTATGCAGGTCCCCATGGAGCAGTGCCTCGGCGCGGGTCATGAACGCGTAGCGCAGCCTGGCAACGCCATCGCACGTGCGCTGGTCGGCCCACAGATTACCGATGGCCGGCTGCAATTCGGATTCAAAGCTGTTTGAGGGCGCGTTGTAGAACGGATCCGTCAGCACAAGGTCTTGACCCTGTAACATCACAGCTTGAGATTGATGAAGAACTCGCCTACAAGCCCCTTCTTCTCCATGCCCGCGACATAGAAGTCACTTGGACGCAGCGCCGTCTCGGCGCAGAAGCGAGCGATTGCTGAAGCAAGGTCTGTGTACAGGTGGCCTTCGAGTAGCGCACCACGCACAATGCGCAACCGGGATAAGTCCTCCATCACAAACAGCGCCAACTTAGCGTCTTCGTGGTAGACTCGGGGTACTATATCGGGAACCCACTGGGTGTAGAGTGCATAAGCGTGGCGTTCAAAGGTGTTTCGCTCCATCGTGAGTGGCCACGTCTCTCCCACCAGTCGGAGATACGGAATGGCCTACTTTTAATAGCTACGGAGGCGCCGGAAGCGCTGGAGACAAGGAAGACTTGGTTCAGATTGCCGTCGCCAACCTCCCGGGCCTCCAACTCGCCGCCGGCGGGCACGATGTCGCGCAGTGGCGCGCATGCCGCAGCGTATGCCGCGGCGTCTTGAACGCTCACAGCGTGATATGGCTTGCCACCTCCATCCTCGCTGTGATGCCCCATCTTTTGTGCCCTTCCCAATGTAAATACTCGTGACCATGGCCTACCGCATCTCGCAGCACGAGCTCCTTGAACGCATGCGCTGCATTGGTCGAGCGTTGCCAGATTGGTGCGGTTTGAAGGAGCGGCATGATCGGACGGCCTCGAAGTCTACCCAGGTCTGTGAGGCGGCGGCCAGCAGCGCCTCGGCACGAGACCATGATCGTCAACTCCGGCAAGATCTCCGCTCAACCCCCGCTGCCACCAGCCAACGGCTCAGCGCCTCCAGGTCCCGCGTCGTCGTGCCGATCGTGCGCACGTCCTGCCTGGCCTCGCCTGTGGAGGCGCCGGCCAGCGCGCAGGCTGCGACGCTCTGCTTGCTGGCCAGGCGAGGAGGGTTGCCCCTCCCCGCCTACCTCCAAAGTCGGGTAAGTAGCTGGCGAGGTGCTGACATCTAGCCTCCATCCTTGAACGTGTTGCACCCTCATTTCAGGAGAACGAGTCGCAAGTGCACATCCAGCCCCGCGCACCGCCCGCATACTACCTCCGTCCTCGTATCCCCATCCTAACCTACGGGCTTGGTCGCTCTTGTTCCGGGGTGGGGGTGCTTGGAATACGCATCAGTTTACTCCCGTGCTCATCGCCGCGCCCAACAGAGCCGCCATGGCCACACGCATCATTGCCAAAACGCACCCGCGGTCAGATTTCCTTACGGGCTCTCCGCACCAAAACCGCTCGACCTCTGTACCCCTTCCCGCCCTCAAGCATACCGAGCCCCGATTTTCATCCGTATCTCGGCCTCCGCAGGCAAGATGATTTCCTTAATTCGAATCTCATCTGTTACTCGCCTTCGCAAGTTGGCATCCGTGCTACCATACTCGTGCAGTGCCAGTGGAGCAGCGCGCCATGATCAAGGACCGTTCCGAGCTCGTTCACATTGAGCCCGAGCGCATGGGAAGGCTCAGCGCGAGACGGAGCGAGAGCCCTCGAAGCTCAGGAATAGCATGCAGGCTGTCGTGGCGGGCAACGACGGCAAGCCCATTGAGAAGCAAGCAGAAGAGGTCATCAGGTGTTTGTAGCGATCGATCTCGGCGGAACGTCCACACGCGCAGCGGTCGGACGCGGTGATGGAACCATCCTGGCATCCTGCAAGACGGCGACGCCAACGCACGATGGGACTGAGGCGTTGATCGAGGCGATGATTGTGGTGGCCGGTCGCGCGTGTGCGGAGGCCGGCGTGCCTGAGGACGCGATACTGGGATGGGGCGTAGGCACCTCAGGCGCCGTGGATCACCGGACCGGCGTCGTGCACGCGTCGCCCACCCTCCCTATCTGGGAGATGCCCCTGCGCGACCAGCTTGAGCGGCGCACGGGCAAGAGTGTCCATGTTGGGAACGACGCCAACATGGCGGCCGTGGCCGAGTGGCGCTACGGCGCCGGAGTGGGCACGCAGCACGTCATCTATATGACCGTCAGCACGGGCATTGGCGGCGGAATCATTACCGGTGGAAGTCTGTTGCTGGGACGGGACGGCGCGGCGGGCGAGATTGGCCACATGACGGTGGACGTTGAGGGACCCATCTGCGTATGCGGTAGCCCGGGGCATCTTGAAGCACTGGCTTCAGGGACGGCAATCGCACGTATGGCACGAGAGCAGTTGGAAGCTGGGGCGAGCACGACGCTGCGGCGGGAGGGTTCGCCGGTGACGGCCGCAGATGTCGCCGGTGCGGCCCAGGCGGGAGACCGGGTGGCACGAGACATCATGGGTCGGGCGGGGCGTGCGCTGGGCATCGGCGTTGCTTCCCTCATCAACCTCTTTAATCCCGAGATTGTCGTGATCGGTGGTGGCGTTGCACGGGCTGGGGCGCTCCTGCTTGACCCGATGCAAGACGTGGTGCGGCAACGGACGCTGCCCACATCTGGGCACGCTGTGCGCTTCGCCGTGGCACGATTCGGAGACGAGGCAGGACTCGTGGGCGCGCTCACGGTCGCATGTGACGCTCTCCGCACGACAGGTTGTCGCTGAGTTCCGCCGTTATAATGCCTTGACGTGACCTGGCCGCGGCAGCTCGCTAGAGCGCGCAGGCGCGATGTTCTGGTAGACCAACGACAGGTGAGAATTCCACGACCGGAGCGCGGTGGACGTGGCCAGGGGCATTTAGTTCTCCACAGTTGAGGTAAAAACGCGGGAGACAGGAAGCCATCCTCTCACTCACTGAGATTCCTACGTCCAGCAGTGAGGAGAAAGTCAATGGCCCCCGGTCTCCCGTTCGTCCAGTCTATCGCGGCCCTGCCCGATCCACGGTCCAGGAGTGGACGGCGCTATTCCCTGGTCGCCCTGCTGTCCTTGGCGGTGGCGGCGACACTTGCCGGCTGTTCCAGCTACAGCGCCATCGCCGAGTGGGGGCGCCTCCAAGGGGCGGTGGTGCGTCAGGCGCTGGGCTTCTCCGGCGAGCGCATGCCCTGTGCCGCGACCTTCTCCCTGCTCTTTCGGCGGCTGGACCGGACGGTGCTGGAGGGGTGTCTGGGCCGCTGGGCGGCGCTGGTGCTGGCGCAGCTACACAGCCAGGACCGGGGCCCGCATCGGGCTGGCGATCGATGGCAAGACCTTACGCGGCAGTCGGCAACAAGGTGCCGCGCTGACCCACCTCCTGAGCGCGGTCAGCCACCACCTGGGCCTGACGCTGGGCCAGGTCGCCGTCCCCGCCAAGACCAACGAGACCACCGCCATCCACACGCTGCTTGCGCCAGCTGCCCCTGCGCGGCCAGGTCGTGACCATGGATGCGCTGCTCACGCAGCAGGCCATCGCCCGCGCCATCTTAGCGGCCGGGCGCCGACTACGTCATGGTGGTCAAAGACAACCAGCCCGCCCTGCGCGAGGCCATCGCCACCGCCTTTGCCGACCCCGCCCTCCTGGCCCAACACAGCCTGAGCCGCGCCTCCAGCCGGGATCGTGGCCACGGCCGGCTCGAGCGGCGCACCCTCACCCTGAGCAGCGCGCTCGTCGGCTTCCTGGCCTGGCCCGGTCACCGGCAGGTCTTCCAGCTCGTCCGCCAGCGGACCATCCTCAAGACGGGAGTCGTGCAGATCGAGACGCTCTACGGCATTACCAGCCTGCCGCCCAGCCAGGCCGATGCCCGCCGCATCCTCGCCTACGTCCGCCGCCACTGGGCGATCGAGAATCGGTCGCACCATGTGCGCGACGTCACCTTCAACGAAGACCACTCCCAAGTGCGCGTGGGGAGCACGCCCCAGGTGCTGGCCGCGTTACGCAACGCCGCCATCGGGCTGCATCGCCTGGCCGGCGAGACCAACATCGCCAGCGCCTGCCGGCGGACGGCAGCCCGACCACGGCACGCGCTCCACCTCCTGGGCATCCGGCTAGCCAAACACTAAATGGCCCTGGGGACGTGGCTCAGACACGTTCGATCTCCATTGGTCGGTATCGTACAATAAGGAGCACGCTCACCTCGTGAGCGCCTGCTTGTGCCCCCGAGACCCGCGAGGTCCGGGGATGTAGCGCACGATGCTCGACCAACGTGGCCTGACACCCATTCGTGGAGTGTGCTTACTGCCAGTTGGATACTCTGCTGTTATCGCGCTGCGCTGTGGTTTGGAAGCGGGCATGAAAGCGGTTGTCAAGACGGCGCGCGGCGACGGAAACGTTTCGCTGCAAGATGTCCGAGACCCTGAGCCACCCCCGGGGCACGTGCTCATTGCCGTTGAGGCGGCAGGAATCTGTGGAACGGACATCCATATTTACCACGACGAGTACCGTTCTTGGCCGCCAGTCGTTCTGGGGCACGAGTTTTCAGGGAGAATCGTGGGCTTGGGCTCCGGCGTCACCGCCTTCAGGGCCGGCGATCGCGTGACGAGCGAGACGCACTACTCCACTTGCGGAGCCTGCCGGTCGTGTCGCGAAGGGCGCGCAAATCTGTGCATGCAGCGGCGATCACTCGGAACAGCCGTGAATGGTGCCTTTGCTCCCCTCGTCGAGGTGCCTGCCCGAAACGTGCATCGACTTCCTGATACTGTGGGTTTCCGCGCCGGGGCGTTGACCGAGCCATTGGCGTGTGTCGTGCATGGGGTGTTGGACGGAGGCAAGATACTTCCGGGAGACGTTGCCGTCGTGAGCGGGCCCGGGACAATCGGGTTGCTCGCCGTGCAGGTCCTCCGGGCGGCAGGGGCAAGGGTGTTTATTCTGGGTACCGAGGCCGACGAACACCGGCTTTGTGTGGCGTCGTGCTTAGGGGCCGAAGAGACCGTAGTCGCTGCAAGTGAGGCCGGTCGCGCCGCAGTCGAACGGCTTACTGGCGGTATGGAGGCCGATCTTGTGGCCGAGTGCTCAGGTTCCGGAGCCGCCGCCTGCACGCTGTTGGATCTGGTGCGGCGCGGAGGTCGATACACCCAGGTTGGGCTGTTCGGCAAGCCTGTGCAGTGGGACCTGGACCAGAATCTGCTACAAGGAGCTGGCGATCAGCGGCAGCAGCACCTCGGTACCGTCTGCCTGGACTCGCGCATTAGACTTGCTGGAAAGAGGCCTGGTTCGGGCAGAGCCACTTATATCTGCTGAGTTCACACTAGATGATTGGCAGCAGGCCTTCGACATTGTAGAGCGTCGCAGCGCGCTGAAAGTTCTGCTGTCTTCGAAGGCAGGGTCGGAATCTCAGATAGTGCGCAAGTACCCAGAGCAGTTCCGCCACGTGCTGCGGGTGGTGTTTGTGCACCAGCAGGAGCAGGGACAGGGACAGCGCCGGCACGCCGCACCTGGCACGGCCCAGCCACCGCTGCAAACCCAGCCCTTGCCAGGCAAGCTCATACGGCTTGGCGGAAGCGTGTGGCAGGCGCGACGGTAGTGAAGTGCATGCTTGATTGGTGACGCGGTAAAGGAGAGCCGAACGTGGAACTGGCGCTGGGACTGGATGTAGGAACCTCGGCAGCCAAGGCGGTGCTTGTGGACAGTCTTGGACATGTGCGTGGTACTGCCGTCGCGACGTATCCTATCGCCGAACCGAAGCCGGGCTGGGCTGAGCAGGATCTCGCCACGTGGTGGGAGGCCGTCCGCCAAGTGGTGCGATGCCTGCGTCTGCAGCAGGACGGGCCAGCTCTGCTGCATGGCGTAAGTGCGATCGGCCTGAGCGGGCAGATGCATGGTACCGTGGTGCTGGGCAGAGACGGGCAGCCGCTCCGCCCGGCGATCATTTGGGCCGATGGGCGCAGCGCTGTTGAGGCCGAGGCACTCAACGCGGAGTTCGGTGCGCGTGGACTCTCGAAGCACGTAGGTGGCCGAGTGGCCTCCGGCTTTCTGGCCGCGACCCTGGCCTGGTTGCGCAGTCACGAGCCGCAGACATGGGAGTTGATAGCTACCTGTATGCTGCCCAAGGACGCCCTTCGTCTGCGCCTGACCGGAGGCGCTCCGCTCACTGAGGCCAGCGACGCGTCCGGTACGTTGCTACTCGATATCCAACGACGTGATTGGTCGCAGCCAGCGTTGGCCTGCCTTGGACTCCATGCTGGTATCCTGCCACCAGTGCGCGAAGCGGCTGACGTGGTGGGAGCCCTGTCGCAGGAGGCAGGGGCTGCGTTGGGTCTACGACCGGGCATACCAGTAATCGCTGGAGGTAGTGACCAGGGTATGGCCGCGGTGGGTGCCGGCGTCTTGGAGCCGGGTGATCTGCTAATCAGTGTCAGCACGGGAGGCCAGCTTGTGGCGCCTCTCGCCGAGCCGGTTATGGACGAGCAATTGCGTGCCTTCACCCTGTGCCACGTCATACGGGGACGAAGCTACTGCATGTCCACCGCCTTAAGCGCGGGCCTGGCCCTTCGCTGGCTACGGCAGAATGTGCTCGGCGACCCTTCCGACGAGGTGTTCGACCGGCTCCTGGCCGACGCAGCGGTCCTGAGGCCTGGTGCGGATGGCCTGATTTTCTTGCCGTACCTGCTGGGCGAGCGAGCCCCGTCCCTGGGGCCCCACGCGCGTGCCGTGTTCTGCGGTCTCGGCCTGCGGCACGCGCGTCCGCATCTGGTGCGGGCGGTGCTCGAGGGTGTGGCTCTTAGCCTTCGTGAGGCGCTTGAGGTTCTGCTCGCACTTGGCGTGCAGCCGCGACGGATCGTCGTAGCAGGCGGCGGCATGCGCGTGGCTCTCTGGCGGCAGGTCCTTGCAGATGTTCTGGGTCGCGATGTGCTTCCGCTGGCCGTCGCCGACCAGTCTGCTCTGGGCGCTGCCCTACTCGCTGGCGTCGCGACGGCACTGTTCCCTGACTTGACCACGGCGTGCCGCTTGGCGGTGGCCTACGATGCGGCGCTACGGCACAATACGGAGGCAGCCGGGCGCTACGATCAGGTTTACAGCCTGTTTCGCGGGCTTTATCCTGCTGTTCAGCCCACTCTCGTTACCCTGTGTGAACAGGCACAAACGGCATTAAACGAGACAACAGCCATGGGGTGATGGAACTGGGAATGAGCTGGCCAGCCACTTGTCGTACGCACAACAGCCGCCCCAGATCCAAGCTTTGCATAGCGCGGCCCACGTGGTGATAATGCTCAACGGGCGCCGTTGCCCATTGCGCAACTCTCGAAACATTAGCGAAGCTAGCACGGCCACCGCGATGAGTTTTGTTCCCTCCTTGCGTGGACCTGCTCATACCAGCTGGGCCACGACCAGCCGAATACCGTGAGCGGCGCACAGCTCTTCCATGGCGGCGCTCGCTTGATCAGTCACCAGCACATCTACGGCATCCAGCTCGCAGACGCGCGCGAAGTGCGTGACACCGACCTTGCTGTGGTCCAAGGGCAGCACGACCCGATGCGCTCGCTCAATCACCGTCGCCTTGAGTTGCGCCTCCTCCAAGTCCGCCACTGTCAGGCCATTCTCAGAAAAGCCGCTGACGCCGATGAAGGCGAGATTCGCGGTAAACCGCTCGAGATTCTCTGTCGCCAGGGCGCCAATGAGCGCGCCTGCCACGCGGCGCAAGCGCCCGCCGACAAGAACATGTTCCACGCCCGGTAGGTCCGCCACCAACTGGGCGACCGCGATCGCATTCGTGAGCACGGTAATGTTCCGACCGGCTAGCTTGGCGGCAATGCGCTGCACGGTGCTGCCACTATCCAGGAAGATAGCATCGCCGTCCTTGATCTCGGCCAGGCAGGCACGCGCGATCGCTTCCTTGGCCCCCACATTGGCTTCGGCGCGGACGTCGAGTTCGCGCTCGAGCATCGAGCGCACGGCGATCGCACCCCCGTGCGTGCGCTTGACCAGGCCACTCTGCTGCAGGGCCGAGAGGTCCTTGCGAATGGTCGGCTCGGTCACGCCGAACAACGCGACCAAGTCGGCAAGGCGCACGCGCCCGTGCACCGCTACGAGTTCGGCGATGCGGGATTGGCGCTCATCGGCGAAGACGGCCGGCTCCGGCAGCGGTTCCCGCGTCACCGTGTAGCCCCCTCCCTCGCTTTCGATTACTACCGTATGAATTGTAGCAGCTTCGTACCTCCGCCGCAGTGCCGCACTACTCTGGACTCGAACATCTGTGCCGCCTGTGCGCGCCACACGCGCATGGCCCGTGCTTGACAGACATCCCTACGCTGGCATAAGATACTTATCGATTGAATACGATATGCATAAACGACAACAAAGTGAAACACGGGCGAGCGAGGCGACCAGGCCATCGGCGAGCCGGCAGTGAGTACGGGCAGGGGGTGACATGAAAACATCGGTATCACTCTGGTCGGCCGATCTCCTTGCCGTCGGGACGGCAATGGCGCGCGTCGAGCACGTCGTGGCGGGCTTCCATATCGACATCATGGATGGCCACTATGTGCCCAACCTCGTGTTCGGTCCCGACTTCGTGCACGCGGTCACGCAGCGGACGCACCGCTTAGTAGACGTCCATCTCATGGTGACCGATGCCGATTACTGGATTCGCCCGTTTGCCGAAGCCGGCGCCGGGATGCTCACCGTCCACGCGGAGGCGTGCGCAGACGTAAGGGTAGCGTTGGCCCGGATCGAGGCGCTCGGTGTGCGACCCGCACTCGCAGTTGGTGTCGACGATCCGCTTGAGCCTACCTGGGCCTTGCTCGAGCGGATGGATCGCGTGCTACTCATGGGCACACGGCTGGGTATCAAAGGAGTAGACATCGATCCCACGATCTACGCACGCGTCCAGGCGACCGTGGAGCAACGCGCGCGCACTACGCGGCGTCCGGAAGTATTCGTCGACGGCGGCATCCGTCGCACCATCGTGCCGAGCCTGGCAAAAGCTGGTGCCGACGGCGTGACGCCAGGATCGCTGGTCTTCGGTGACGCTGACCCAGCAGCGGCAGTGCTGTGGATTGCCGCCCAAACGGTGGAAGGCCACGCTGCTGCCGAGGTAGGTCAGGCTGCCAGGCAAGAGTAACGGGCACCAGTGAGCTTCAGGCTCCGGGATCTCGCGTTCCAGGTCCGCCTGCGGCTCGGTACGTTGGCGGCCAGCTATGGCACCCGGCAGGCCGCCTACGATCTGCGCAAGCTACGCGCCAAGAGCTTCGTGGTGCGGCTCCCACGCTCCCGTCGCTACGACGTCCCCGCCGACGGAGTCCGCGCCATCACCGCGCTGGCCGTGCTGCGCGAGCAGGTGATCAAGCCACTGCTTGCCAGCGCTAGTCCACCCTCTGCAGCACGCGACCTCACGCCCTGGACCCCACTGGACGACCACTACCAAACCCTGCGCGAGGACATGCACGCGCTCTTCGCCGATCTCGGTGTCGCGTCATAGACAACTTTTTGTCGATCTGCCTTTAGCAAGCACCTATACCGAAGCCACGACGGGATCTACATCACGTTGTGCTGGTGAGCCGCGCTTCACTTGCGGGTTTCATCGTGGCCTCACTTTAGACGAGAATCAACTCGATCCCCGACCGCTCGAGCGCCGCCCGCGCCTCGCGAGGCAACGCCGTATCGGTAATGAAAGTGTGTATCGATGACCATGGCACCACTTTGGCGAAGGCGATACGGCCCCACTTGCTCGAGTCGGCCAGCAGGATGACCTGGCGTGCCGCTCTTGTCATCGCGTGCTTCACTCGCGCGATCTCGAGTGACGCATCGGTCAGTCCGATGTCCGCATCGATAGCGTGCGTTGCGAGAAACGTCTTCTCCACAAAGATATCAGACATATCGTGCTCGGCCTTCGGACCCTCGTTGCTGATCGACTCGGTATTCAGCCAGCCTCCTGCAACCAGCACGCGGACACCGGGCAGTCCGCCAACGTGCATTGCTATGTTGAGTGCGGCGGTCACGACCACCAGTGGGCTGACTGAAAGGCTCTTTACCATCGCCATGACGGTTGTGCCCGCGTCCAGAATGATTTTGTCATGCGGTCGCACCAGGCTAGCTGCCATCCGTCCAATGCGGCTCTTTTCCTCGGCGTTCTCGGCGGCGCGCTGATTATGCGCGGTGCCCAAAGCGAGGCGACCGAGTGAAACGGCACCGCCGTGGGCGCGAAGAAGCTGGCCTTGCTGCGCCATCAAAGTGAGATCAGCCCGAATCGTGGCGGCTGAGACCTTGAACAATTCCGTCAGCTCGCTCACGCGCACGGCACCACGCTGCGCCGTCAACAGCGCGATACGCTGACGCCGCTCTGACGCCATCAGGTCACGAACGGGGTCAGCCATTGGAGTCCTCCCCGCGTCTCGCCGAGGGACACGGCGTTACCGGCGAACAGTGGACACCCGGTTCATGCGGCGCACGGATGTTTACAGGGAATACGTGCGCGGGATCTACTGGGCAGACAGTCTCCACTTCACAGCTGGCCTTTGCGCGGGCAACCTGCCGCTAGCAACGCCTCGACGGCGCCAAGCGTGGGACAACCATTGCGGCCACCTACCACCTGGCAGCTCAGCGCGGCGGCCGCATTGGAGAATTCGAGAGCATCCTCCAGATTCCTTCCCTTCAGCAGCGCATACAGCAATGCGCCGTGGAACACGTCACCCGCCCCGAGCGTGTCTATCACCGGCACGTCGAAAGCGGGAGCGAATATCATGCGACCCTCAGCTGAAAGCCCGGCGCTGCCACGCTCACCAAGTGTGGCGACAACAATCTCGGGTCCTGCAGCGCGGACCAAGGTCATGCCTCGGGCTAGGTCGGGCTCACCGGTCATTGCCTTGATCTGATCATCAGTGCTGGCATATACATCCATATACGGGAGATAATCCCAGATCCCGGAGAAGTCGACGCCGGCATCTATACTGACGCGAGTGCCAGCGCCTCGGCAATACGGCAGGATATCCTGGGCCAGGCCCTGGAATGCTGAGAAGTCAAGGTGGAGATACCGCGCCTGTGTGGCTATGGAGCGGACCTCCGCTCGCGCGTGCAGCCCATATGAAGCGACGTTGGGGTCATTAAGGATGCTGCGTGTGCCAGCGGCTCTATTCGAGATCACGATGCAGCTAGGAGTACCTGCGCCACGCTGAACATCAAGCAGCGTGACATCGACGCCGTCCGATCTGAGCGCGCTAAAAACACCTCGGCCAGCATCGTCGTCGCCTACCGTGCCGGCGTAGCCGACGTGTGCGCCGAGTCGCGCAGCGGTAGCGCCCGCGATCGCAGCAATGCCTCCCAGCGATGTCACCAGAGCGGTCATGTTCATGTGGCCGTCCGGTCTGGGAAAGTCCGGGACGCACGCAATAAGGTCAACCGTGCAGATGCCGATTGCTAGGATATCTAGCTCCATGGAATAGAACCGACAGTCTGCATGGCCTCATCGACCGACATGTTGTCATGTACGATGTGCCGAAGTGCGGTGCTGATCCTTGGCGGGTCGTCGTACTGCCACACGTTTCGCCCGAACACAATTCCAGCCACACCGGCGCTCATGGCCAGGGCGGCTTTCTCGAGCACGTCTCTCGCTGAGGCGGCTTTCGGGCCGCCCAGAATCACAATCGGTACAGGGGTTTGAACGACGATACTGTGTAGCGCGTCGATATCACTCACAAACGGTGCCTTGATAATGTCTGCGCCCAATTCGGCACAGATGCGGCACGCGTTGGCGATTAGCCTACCATCGGCGCGCTCGCTCTCAGGGATGGCTTGGCCCCAGAGGACTGTCCGATCATGAGCGGCATGTCCCACAACGCGCATGCCTGGCGGAGCTTGGCAACCTTTGCCAGCATGCGCATTTCCAGCTCGTGGTCCAGGCCCCAGATGACCATGGCCTTGACACACTCCACGCCTAGTCGGACGGCGTCCTCCACCGATGCCACCATGTCGTAGGCCTTGAAGTCTTCCACGTTGCCAGGAATATTCGAGTGCAGCGGAAGGTCAACCGTGAGCACACGTGCTGGTGCGCCGCGCCTTGCAAAGAGGTCTGCAGTCTGGCCGGCCATGCCTAGGCAGAGTATCGTGCCGTCGATACCCGAATCTTGAAGTGACTCTAACAGTGATCGAGGATTGTCCAAACCGGGCACCGCGCCTAAAGCTATATCGTATCCATGGCCAGGATCATAGAGCGACCGTTACCGCTTTCGCCGAAGAGCCGTGCCATGCGATATCTGAAGCCCGCTCCCATTTACCTTCCTGCCCTCCTCACAATTGACGCCGTGCTCTCTTGTGGTGCCACGCCGGAACCTACATGCCCCAGCCGACAGACACGGCGGTCAGTACCTACGGTGCTGCGGGTTTCCTCGTGGCTTGAGTTCGGTCGCCTGTCCTCGAAGCCAGCCACGCCGCAAACGCTACCGCATCTCCACAGTGACAAGCTCCACATACCAAGGCCCTTTCGACGGCGGCGCCTTGGCGTCTACCGCTAAGCTTGGGCGGGACGAGACTTGCACAGTTCCAGGTTCGCTGTCAGATTATCAGCACGAGCAACAGGAGTCAAGGCATATTCGCTAGTCTGTGACAGCTCCGGCCTTCACTCTCCACTTATCGCACTCGGACGAGTGAGTTAGGCGTCATGTCGGCACCGGCACCTGCCACGCAGGCGCCCTGCTTCATCTAGGCACACCCCGCCATACGTGCCATCTCGGCGACTGTCACCGCGCGGGGCATGGCCCGCGGCTGGTCAATCTGTCATTGTGCGGCGAGCTGGCTGCTGGGCCGCGCAATATCAGCAATAAACGCTAGATCCAGCAATAGGATTCTGGCGAAAGCTCTTGATCATCTTCCCAATATGCTGATACTCTGGCACCAGGCTGGGACCGAAGGTCTGGACGCCTGGCGACTACGTTTCATGGTTGCTGAACGCAGTCAGTCGAGGGACAGTATGATTTCAAGGGGCCCGTCAGCATGAGCATACAAGGGGCATCAGGCAGGCACGCGCCACTGCATCCTTTGGCCTCAACGTCGGCCCGGCGCGAACGTCGCGTTCGCGTTCCACCTTCGAGTGCGCGGTGGTTCCCTCTCTTTCGCTCTTTCGCTTGCTATCGCATGGATTGTACGCGTTCCTTGCTTCTCTGGCGCTTCGTTCCAAGCGCGAGGCGCCGCATCCTGCGCGACCCCGCCCATGGCCCTGGCTTGACAGGCTTCCTGAGCGGGCATAAGATACTAACCGATTGAGTCCGATATGCCTAAGAGCAACAGTCTGAAATAGGAGCGAGCGGAGCGACCGGGCGAGTTGCGAATCGGTGGTGAGTACGGGTAGGGTGAACATGAATATATTCGGTATCACTCTGCCAGGTCGTCCCGAGCGTCCAGCCGGGGTCATGGCCACTCAGATGACGTGGAAAGGAGGTGCAGCTGCGAGATTGCCATGCGCCGTTGCTCATAGCCGGTTCCCTACGGTCCGTTCCGATACGTTTGCGTGGCTGGGCACAAATAGCTAGGAGAGGTGAAACATGGCCGACCAGTTGAATTCACAGCCGAAGGGTGGCATTGGGCGATCGAGTTTCCTGAAGCGTTCACTTATCGCGACGGCTGCGGTCTCGTACGGCGGCTTGCTGTCGGACAAGCAGATCGCGTCCGCGGCGGACGCTATGCTCAATCGATCCAACGACATCATGCCACGGAACAAGATCCGGATCGAGTATCCGCAGACGGGCGGCCTTGCGCGCGGGTTCTTCGGGACGCTCGCCGGTGGGGCGCATCAGGCCGGAAAGGACCTCGGGATCACGGTGGATGTCCGGGGCACGGCGAATTTCGACGCCACGATCGACCAGCCGCGGCTCGTCAAAGCGGCAATTGCCACGCAGCCGACCGGCATCGTGACCGGCGTCTGGGATGCGAGCGCGATGGAAGGCCCGGTCAAGCAAGCTGTTGCCGCAGGCATCAAAGTTGTCATGATCAATCAGGGCATAGGACAGTGGCAAGAGTGGGGCGCTCTCGGCTACGTCGGCCAGGATGAGTACGCGGCCGGTGTCGCAGCCGGCAAGCGGATGAGCGCGGCCGGCGTGAAGAAGGCGTTCATCCTGAATCACAATCTGGCTGAGCAGGGGCTCCGCATCCGGCAGAACGCGTTCATCGCCGGATTCAAGGGCACGACCAAGGTGGTCGCGACGGATGTCAACTCGGTCTCGAACTCAGTCAACCGGTCAAAGCCGCGATCACCAGCACCGACTTCGACGGCATCTTCAGCCTCGGCGCCGAGCCCAACTGCGACGCCGCGCTGATCGCCGTGAAAGATTTGAACAAGCAGTCGCAGTTCAAGATCGCGACGTTCGACTTTGACCCGACGACGCTGACGGCGATCCAAAGCGGCCAGGTCCTCTTTGCCATCGATCAACAGCAGTACCTGCAGGGGTACCTGCCGATGATATGGATCGCGCTCAATGTGCAGTACGGACTGAAGCCCGTTCAGACAGAGCTGAGCGGTCCAAACTTCATTCTTGCAAAGGATGCCGCCTCGGTCATGGCTCTGTCCGCGGCCGGATACCGCTAACTCGCACGATATCTACAACGTCGGGGCGTCATGTCCGCTGGGCCACGGCGCCCCGACACCCTCGTCGTGAGGCGCTAAGGAGACAGCTGATGGAACCATTGGTCGCTGAGTCGAACGAACAGGCCGCTCGGCGCGGTGGCTGGCTTCGTACCCGGCTCTCCGACTGGTTCTACACGCTGACGACGCAGCCTGAGACGGGTGCGTTGGTCGCGGTGGTAGCGGTCTTTGCCTTCTTTGCCTTTGCCGCGAGCGGCCGCGGGTTCCTGAGTACGGCCGGGACGGTCAACTACTTCCAGGTTGCGGCGGAGCTAGGGCATCATCGTCGTGCCGGTAGCGATGCTGATGATCGCCGGTGACATTCAATCTCTCCGTAGGCTCCATGCTCGGCGTCGCCGCGATGATGTTCTCGTACACGGTCACCCGACTCGGCTGGCCGGTGCTGCCGTCGCTCGCCCTGGTCGCGTTTGTCGCTATTGTGGTCGGTCTGACCAATGGCATCCTGGTCATCAAGACCGGGCTGCCGTCGTTCATTGTGACGCTGGCGACGCTCTACATTCTTCGTGGAGCGACGATAGCACTAACCAGCCTCGTTACAAACAACACGCAGATACAGGGTGTCAACGACAAGGCGGGCGGCAGCCCTCTCCATGTCTTCTTCAACAGCTATATCGGCCAGTTTCCTATCTCGGTCGTCTGGTGGGTCGTCCTGGCGCTCGTCGCTTTCTGGGTGCTCCGCAAGACGTCGTTTGGAAACTGGACCTACGCGACCGGTGGCGATCTCAACACTGCGCGGAACGTCGGCGTCCCGGTGGACCGGGTGCGAGTGCTGCTCTATATCTGCTGCGCGCTGGCGGCGGCGCTGGTTGCCGTTATACAGGTGATTGAGACGAACTCGGCCGATGTCGGGCAGGGCACAAACGTCGAGTTCCAGGCGGTCACCGCGTCCGTAATTGGCGGCACGCTGCTGACCGGCGGTTACGGCTGGCGATCGGCGCCTGGTTTGGCGCGCTCGCGTTTGGAATGGTCAACCAGGGCATCTTCTTTACCAACATCGACGCGAACTGGTTCCAGACCATGCTGGGCTCGATGCTGCTCGGCGCGGTCGCGCTCAACCACTTCGTGCGCAGACGCGCGATGAGGCCCAGATGGCGATCAGCCAAGTAACGCTCGAGGCGATCAAGATCACGAAGCACTTTCCGGGGGTCGCCGCTCTTACTAATGTCTCGCTCAAGGTTGAACCGGGCGAGGTGCTTTGCCTGCTCGGCGACAATGGGGCCGGCAAGTCGACGCTTATCAAGGTGCTTTCGGGCGTCCACCGCCCGGATTCGGGGGAGATACAGCTGGATGGCAAGCCGGTCAATTTCCATTCACCGCGCGACGCGCTCGAAGCCGGCATCGCCACCGTCTTCCAGGATCTGGCGATGATCCCGCTGATGTCGGTGGTCGGCAACTTCTTCCTCGCCCGCGAGCCGTCGACCGGCTGGGGTCCTCTTCGCCGGGGTCGACTGGGCTTCCGCCGAGAGATCACGCTCACAGAGCTCAAGCGGGTCGGGATCAGCCTGCATAGCGCACGCCAGTCCACGAGCACGCTGTCCGGCGGCCAGCGACAGTCGGTCGCCATTGCCCGCGCCATGTACTTCGGGGCCTCGGTGCTGATACTGACGAGCCCACCTCGGCGCTCGGCGTGCATGAAGCAGCGATCGTGCTGCGGCTCGTCGCGACGGCACGCGCCGACGGTCTGGCCATTATCTTCATTACCCACAATGTGACACATGCCATCACGGTCGGAGACCGCTTCACGGTTCTCCGGCACGGTCGCAATTTGGCTGAGGCACGGACGGGCGAACTCACGCGCGATCAGCTCGTCGGGCTGATGGCCGCGGACGATGAGGCGCCGGCCCTTCTCCGCTCAACCACAGAATAGAGACGGACCCGATGGCGAGGTGCGCGGCCAGTCCGGCCTGGTCCGACGACGGGAGGTCCGTAGATAGAGAAGCACGTCGCATCTCGGCGTGGCATGTCTTCGAAGCGTTCGTCCTCTTCGACGTGCGATCGCCGGCGGAGGCACGCCGATGCGACTGCTGACATACTCGCGCGTAGGCCGCTGATCAGTTCCCGCCGGTATCGACCGGGAAGTGTTCTTGGAGAGGAGTAGGCAGTGGAGCGACAGAACTTCCGGAAGCACGATCATGAGGTGGTGCGGAGATTCCTCGAATTCAGGCGTAGTAAGGACATAGCGAGGCTGCCCAGACTGAATCTTGGTTGGAGCAATTGGGGATTCGGCGTGGAACCGCTGGCCGTGTCGGCTGAGAGGCTTGCACGCAACGGCGTGAGGTATATCGAGTTGCCCGGCAACCTCTATGGCAACGACCTGGGCTACAAGCCGGAGGAGGTTCTCAAGACGCTGGGTGAGCACGGGATCAAGGTGAGCGGTATCTGCGGCATGATATATCTGGACAATGAGTTCGCGAACACCAACCACTTCGCGAGACAGCGGGCCATCGACTACATGAGGACGCACATCGAGTTCTGTGCCGCGGTTGGTGGTAAATACATTCTGTTCGGCCCCTGTGCAGTTGGCCGGCCGAACAAGTACGACGATAACGAGTTCCAGCGTGCTGCAGACACCATGAGGGTTCTGGGCGACGACTTTGTCAGGAGCGGGATCCGCGCGCTCTTGAGCCTGTGCGGCGAGACGAGGTAAGCCTCTGCCATACCTTTGCGGAGGCCAAGAACCTCATCGACGCCATCAATCATCCAGGCATCCAGCACATCGCGGGGGACGTATTCCACATGCTCGTTGGCGAGGAGCACATCGGCAAGACAATTCTGAACTACGGCCACATGATGACGAACTTGCACCTGGCGGACACGAACAGGAGAGCGCTCGGAACCGGCATGCTCGACCTGGACATCGTGATCATGGCCCTCTACGTGGCGGGCTATAACAACGACAGGTGCTTCTGCTTCCCTAGCCACTGGGTACCGGAGCAAACCCATACGATCAGATGTATGGGAGCCCCGACGCAGCGATGCTCGACGAGCTCGTTCGGCAGACTGCTTCGTATTTCTACACGCGAGAGCGCGCTGTGCTCGAGGCAACAGATGAGGAGTTGTTGGGAGCTTATTGACCACGGCGAGGGTGGTACGCGGATTGGCGCATCGGCAGGCTCAGTAGGTCTGGCGCTCGGCGAGAGTAGCGACTACCAGTGAGGATAGGACGAAGGTGACGAGACGGTAAGGAGAGGAGCCAAGCATGCGCGCAGCGAGAGTCACGACGATAGGGGACCTGCGTGTGCACGAGGTGGAGGTACGGGCGCCGGGCCCGGGCGAGTTGTTGGTCCGCATTGAGGCGTGTGGCGTGTGCGGGACCGACCGGCATATCCTGCACGGCGAGTTTCCAGCTACGTTCCCGCTCACGATCGGCCACGAGTTCGCCGGCACCGTCGTCGAAGCGGGGGCCGAGACGGCGATTCAGCCCGGGACGCGCGTGGCCGTGGATCCGAATATCCACTGCGGCATCTGCCGCGACTGCCGACGTGGAAGCGTCGCCTACTGTTCGCAACTTCGGGCCCTGGGCGCCACTCTCGACGGCGGAATGGCCGAGTATACCGTCGTGCCCGCCACACAAGCGTACACTCTGCCGCCGAACATGCTGGCGGCACACGCCGCCCTGTGTGAGCCGCTGGCTTGCTCGCTGCACGGCCTGGACCGTGCCGGCATCCAGCCCGGCATGAGCGTGGCTATCATTGGCGGCGGTACAATCGGGCAGCTCATGGTACAGTTGGCTAGGCTGGCCGGAGCCACCACAATCGTCCTCTCCACGCTCCATCAGCGCGGCCGCACGCTCGCCGAGCAGCACGGCGCTATGGCTGCCATCGACCCGCAGGCCAAGGACCCCGTGACCGCTGTGAGCGCTGCCGACGGCCTGGTGCCCGGCGGCGTGGACGTGGCGATGGAATGCGCTGGCAAGCTGGAGACGTTCGAGCAGGCGCTCAGAATGGCGCGGCGCGGCGGCACTGTCCTGGTATTTGGCGTTGTGCCCGAGGGCCAGACGACGAGCATTGCTCCCTACGACATCTTCTCGCGCGAGTTGCGCATCGTCGGCTCCTACCTCAATCCAATGACGCACGGGCGTGCGGTCGAGCTCGTCGCCTCCGGCCGTCTCGACATGGAGTCGCTCATCACCCGCCGCGTCACGTTGGAGGAGGTGCCCACGGTGATCGTCACCGAGCCCGGTCCCATGGATGTGAAGACGGTGATGACCATGTAGCCTGATACTCGCGACGTGCGCGATTGGCCGCGTTGAACTACTCGCCTGGTGGCGTCGCGATCTGATGCGTCTGCAAGACGAGATGCAGACGATCCCCTGCTTGCACGGGTTGTCGCACCAGTCGGAGCCGATGCGTGACTAGGCTGCCAGGCGAGTAGTTCACCAGAGCGGTGCACGGGCGCGGGCGCCTTGCCGACTTGGTCGCGTTGTTCGGCGTGACCGAGCCGACCATTCGCAAGGACCTCTCGGCCCTGCAGCAGAGTGGCCTGGTCAAGCGCACGCACGGGGGTGCGATTGCCGTGCGCTGATGCTCGAGCGCGAACTCGACGTCCGCGCCGAAGCCAATGTGGGGGCCAAGGAAGCGATCGCGTGTGCCTGCCTGGCCGAGATCAAGGACGGCGATGCTATCTTCCTGGATAGTGGCAGCACCGTGCAGCGCATTGCCGCCAAGCTAGCCGGTCGGAACATTACCGTGCTCACGAATGCGATCGCGGTCGCCCAGTTGGTGGCGGACCTACCGGGCGTGGAACATGTTCTTGTCGGCGGGCGCTTGCGCCGCGTGGCAGGCGCGCTCATTGGCGCCTGGCGACAGAGAATCTCGAGCGGTTTACCGCGAATCTCGCCTTCATCGGCGTCAGCGGCTTTTCTGAATGGCCTGACAGTGGCGGACTTGGAGGAGGCGCAACTCAAGGCGACGGTGATTGAGCGAGCGCATCGGGTCGTGCTGCCCTTGGACCACAGCAAGGTCGGTGTCACGCACTTCGCGCGCGTCTGCGAGCTGGGCGCTGTGGATGTGCTGGTAAGTGATCAGGCGAGCGCCGCCATGAAAGAGCTGTGCGCCGCTCACGGTATTCGGCTGGTCGTGGCCCAGCCGGTATGAGCACGTTCGGCCGAGGAGCGAGCCGTGCGCCGCTGCGTGCAGAGCCGCAGCGCGACCGGTTTCAGGACTGGCCATCTTCCAGCTCCTGGACGATGGCACCGAGGAACATCGCAGACAGTGCGCCGTCGGCGATGCGATGGTCGATAGACAGGGTGGCCTGCAGCTGAGGCACGACGTGGATGCCGCCGTCAAGTGCCACCACCTGCTCGCGCACGCGCCCAGTGGCCAGGACGGCCGTCTGTTCGGGGTCGATGATCGCCTGGAATGTGTCCACGCGGTACATGCCGAGGTTGAGGATGACCGCCGCCGGCTGCATATCGGCTGCGCTGAGCGCGCCGCAGCGGGCCCGGTGCACCGCCGCGTGCGTGGCCTGCACTAATTCTGTCAGCGTGACCCGGTCGGCATCGGTGATGGTAGGCACTAGCAGTGTGTCCCCCCCGCTACCGCCAGCCCCACGGGGGCACCGGCGATAGCCTGGTACTGCGTGCCGCCGCCCCCCGTGCGCCAGACGCGGTTGACCGCGGGATAGGCGCGCAGGGCTCGGGCCAGGGCACGCAGCAGTAGGTGTGTGTAGGTGAGCTCGTCCAGGCCGGCCTCACGCCCCCGCGCCAGGTTTGCGCGGGCGCGGCGCATGTCGACGGCCGCAGTGAGGACGATGTGGGGGATGGTCTGCACCGCCTGCGTGAGCCGCTGCGCGATTACCTGCCGGTGCCGCGGCACAGCACTTTCGGCGGGGAGTCTCATTGCGTTTGGCTGGGTTGCGCTACCCAAGCGATTTGCCGTGCCCAGGCTGCCAGCGGAGTCAAGAGTCCGCCCTTCGAGTTGATGCTCAGAAATCCACGCCGATACATCCCGCTCCACGATGCTTCCGCCGGGACCACTGCCGCGAACCACGTGCAGGGCAACACCTTTCTCCTTTGCCAACCGCCTGGCTCTAGGCGATGACAGTGCCCGGGCTCGCTCCGCCACTTGTTCGACAGGGCCAGGGCTCTCCCTAATGGCGTTGGCAGGCGCCGCATGCTCCGCCACGCTCGACGCCCCCTCCCGCTGATCGGCTGGCGACGTGCTCGTGTACTCCTCGCCGAGCTCGCCCACGATCGCGATCGGCGTGGATACGGGCACCTCTGTACCGCCAGCGACGAGAATATCGAGCACGGTTCCTGAGCGGGGGACTCAGATCAATGGTTGTCTTGTCAGTCTCGACTTCGCAGACGGGATCCCCGATGCTGACTGAGTCCCCTACCTTGACATACCATTGCACAACCAGGCACTGTTGATGAGCCTTCACTCGGACTGATGATCTGCGTCGGCATGTTGGGCCACCTCCGCGCCAATCGTCAGCATCGCTGTCATGAAAGCGCAGGGACCTCTTGCCCCGCGTCGGGACGGCGATGCTCTCAAGCTATGTCGCTACCGCAGCTGGATTTCCCCGCGGAACCGGCTCTCTGCCGGGAAGGCCGGTCGGGCGCGAGACCCGTACGCAGGCAACTGGGGAGGGCGGTCCTTGGACCGAGCTCGACAGCGTGCTCAGCGCGGGCCGAAGACCAATAGCATCTATCGACATGCAAGTCGTGCGTCGGATTCATCCCACGTCATCTCCCGTCAGGAGGGCTCAAACCGAAACTAATTCAGTACCGACTCTATGGCCCGCACGATATCATGCTCCTGCGGAATCACTGCCGTCACGTTGCTGGGTGCAAAGGGAATCGGCGTGTGCGGCACACAGACTCTTCTGATTGGAGCGTCAAGACTGAACAGCGCCTGCTCCGCTACGATGGCTGCGATCTCCGACGCCACACCGCAGGTCACTACATCCTCGCTGACGATTACGAGTCGGCCTGTCTTTTCTACGGACCGCAGAATGGTGCTGGTATCGAGCGGCACCAACGTTCGGGATCGATTACCTCCACCTCGATGCCCTTATGAGCCAACGCCTTAGCCGCCTTGATCGACGTATGTACCATGTAGCTGGTGGCCACTACTGTCACTCTTCGCCTTCGAGCTTGACATCGGCCACGCCGAACGGCACGAGGTACTCGTCGTCCGGCGCTGGTCTTAAAGGTCTCGTCCAGGTCGTCGACGGCCATCTTCGGACGCGCCTCCAGGAGACGGCGAACCGTAGAGCAGCTTATGCTCGAAGATCATCACCGGGTTATCGTCCCGTATCGCCGTCTTGAGCAGTCCCTTGGCGTCGTACGGGGTTGACGGCAGTGCCACCTTGAGGCCCGGCGTGTGCATGAACCACGCCTCCAGGCATTGCGAGTGCTGTGCGGCCTGCCCGTGCAGCCCATAGGCGCCCGTATGACCAACGGCACGCTGACCTGCCCGCCCATCATCAGGTGGATTCGCGGGCTGATTGCAGATCTGGTCCATGGCCAATGGGAATAAAATCGTTTGTACCGAATCTCAGCAACCGGACGCAGCCCTGCTAAGGCGGCGCCAATAGCCGCGCCCACTATGGCAATTTCCGAAATGGGCGTCTCACACACCCTCTCCTCGCCAAACATATCCAACAGGCCTTCGGTCACCCGGAATGCGCCACCAAACACCCCAATTCTTCTCCCAGCAACACCACGCGCTCATCTCTGGTCATTTCCTCTATCAGGGCGAGCCGCAGTGCCTAGACTATCTTCGTCGCGTTCATATTGTTTCCCAGCACCTACGCGTAGATGTAGCGCCGGTAATCCAGCGCTCCCGGGCAGGACTGGCTTCCGCGAAGGCCACCGCCTCTTCGATCTCCTCAGCAACAGCGTCGTTCACGGCTGCCAATTCGCTTGCCGCCACGTCGAAGTCTTTCACCAGCCTGCGCCCGAAGCTGATGATCGAATCTTTCAGCTTCCACGACTCAAGCTCATCCCGCGTCCGATAGGTGGGCTTCTCCGCCCGCGCATGCCCCATAAATCGATACGTTTTGCATTCCAGTAAGGTGGGGCCGTCCCCCGCTTCGTGCCCGCGCGACAGCTTCCGTGCTCTTGCAGTAGACGTCAAGCACGTCCATCCCGTCCGCCACGACTCCAGGGATTCCATAGGCACTCGCCCTATCCGCCATGTCCTCGAGGGGCGTTACTCGTCTGTAGTGCGTCGAGAATCCGTAGACGTTGTTCTCGCATACGAATATGGCCGGCAGCCTCCATATCGCCGCTAGGTTGATGCCCTCGTGAAAAGCTCCCTCATTCGCGGCACCGTCCCCGAAGAACGCCACCGCCACCTTCCCGTTCTTTTGATACTTGCAAGCCCAGGCGGCGCCGGCCGCCTGGGTATGCCAGCTCCGACGATGCCGTTGGCCCCAAGCATTCCGACACTGAAGTCCGCAATGTGAATAGATCCGCCCATACCTTTGCAGCAGCCCGTGCTCTTGGCGAACATCTCCGCCATCACCGCATTCAGGCTAGCGCCCTTCGCTATGCAATGCCCATGACCTCTATGCGTGCTCGTGATTAGTCGTCGATGTTCAGCGCAGCGCAGACACCAACCGCAACTGCTTCCTGGCCGTTGTATTGGTGCATAGTTCCGGGCATCGACCTCGTGGAGAACAGGAAGAACAGCTTCTCCTCGAACTTTCTGATGCGGACCATGTTTCCGTAGAGCTGCAGTGCGGAAGCCTGTGAACGCACGATCCCATTAGGAATGTCCTCCCGGCTGTTGATCTTCGATTGCTATGAGCCTAATGGGACACGAATCCAGGCCATGTACTCGCAAGCACCAGCAACGTGAACCGCTGGCTTCTAGTTGATCAAGATGCGCAGCGCACTCAATAATCAGTATCCCATTACCCATCAACAGCTCGATGGTTCGGCTGGTTTGCGCACACCCCCGAGCGCTATGCCAGTATGCGTCCGATCCGATCAGGTCGATGTGCTTGGCGAAGACGAGCCACTTCGATCGCGTCGTGGCTGACAGCCGTGGACGATCGTGCGGCATGGTCAGTCCGGTACAGCTATTTCGCACAGTCGAAGTACGAGCAGCAGCATGTCGCACGGCCCGAATGACGCTGTCGTAGGACCTCGACTTCCTGCGAGCGTCATCGCGGTCGCCCGACTCTCTTGTGCCTGGAGCTCAAGCAAGACACAGTCCCCGATGAGCCACTGGCCAGTGGAAAGGTTGCCGGCATCCATGCCATGCCTGTTGTGGTGATACGGGAACTCGATGTGGGTGCCGCAGTCGCGAGGACATGTCTATGTCCTGGAGGATGTACCAGACTCCCGTCGTCCACCGGGTACTGCGGATAGAGATCGACTGTATTATGCGTTCTCAGGTTCAGGTGGTACTCTTCCTGACCAGGGTAGAGCGCGTGACTTAGGTCCACGATCCTTGCATTGATCATGATGCGTCCTCAGCGTAACTACTCGTCCGCGCAGCGGCCTGCTCAGCCGTGTACTAGCGTCGCGCCGCCAGAGTGGTACGGCGTGGATTGCTACGCCGCGCCCCCCATCACTTGCGGCAACCACCCACGCGCCACTTTGCCAGGTCGCTGCATTCGCTCCTGTTTCATATTGTTGCTCTTAACCATATCGTTTGCAATCGATCAGTATCTTAAGCTACCCCAGCGGTGGCTGGCAACCCCGCGGCAGCCGCGGAGTGCCCGCCAGGTTTACGTGCTACGCTCAGCCGTGGCGCAGCGTAGCCCGCCAATGCGGCGCACATCCTCGGCACTTTGCACAATTGACGTGGCGCTTCGGCAGGAGTAGCATACGCGCTGCGTCCTCAGCAGTGTATTCTGTGTGCATGCTGGCGCAGCCGCCTCGCGAGAGACAGCGTCCGCGGGAGGCACCAGGCGACTGTGCCGTTCCCCCGCTGGGAGTAGTGGCTATGCTGTTAGTTGTCGGTGAAATCATCGCTGCATTCATGCGCCCGGATCGTGATGTGCCGTTTGACCGGACAGCCACGTTTGTCGGCCCACTACCCATGGGGCGCCAGCCATCTTCGCCAGTGCTGCAGCCCGGCTCGGTGCTGAGACCGAGATGTGCGGCGCTGTGGGAAACGACGGGTTTGGTCGGATGATCGTGGATCGACTTCGGCGGATGGCGTAGTGTTGACCATATCGCCATAGATCCTGTGCTTCCCACTGCAGCAGCCTTCGTCGCGTATGCTGCCACCGGCGAGCGCAGCTTCGTCTTTTATGTGCGCGAGGCCGCCGCAGGCCAATCGCGCCTGCAAGACCTCGGCGACTTGCCCGAGCGCGCAAGCTGGCTGCACGTCTCAGGTTCCGCTATCGCCCTGGGAGCAACACTGGCGGACGTGGTAACCGATGCGGCGCGAAGGGTTCGGGCCGCTGGCGGCAAAGTGTCGGTTGAGCCCGAGCATTCCGGCGCGAAGCGGTCCTCCGTCACGACCGTGGAGGCAGGTTCGTCGGCTTATTGCTCAAGCAGACGTAGTTTTCCCCAGCCGAGATGGAGTCCGCTCTGGTTCTTAAGGCTTCGATGAGGCACAGCTTGCAGCCTCGGGTCTGATTGTGTGTACCAAGGCTGGAGCCGATGGGGGTGTATCTGTGCATT
>CAVSOU010000017.1:0-330174 GCA_963729625.1 uncultured bacterium | reverse complement strand
ACCGTCAGCGGCGCCTTCCCGACGTTGATCTCCACACTCCCGCTCGCCGGGTTGTAGTCCTGCGTGTCCGTCGGCGTGAACGTCACCGCCAGCGTCTGCCCACTCCCAGCGTTCAGCACCGTCCCCGCCGCCGGGTTGTACACAAACGTCCCCGCCACGTCCTTGCCGCTAAACGTGGCCGTCGCATTCAGCTGCGTCCCGTCCAGCGCCGTCCCGTACCCGATGTCCGAAGGCGCCGTCCAGGTAATCGTCACCCCCGCCATGCTGATGGTCAGCGTGCCCTCGGTGCTCGTCACCGCGTAGTTGCTCAGCCGGCTATCCGGATCCACCAGCGTCGGCACGATCGGATAGCTGCCTGCCGCTCCCGTCGCTACACTGGCGTACTGGGCCGTGATGTTGTCCTTGTTCACTACCCCCAGCAGCACGCCCGTGTACGCCGGCAGCGCGTCCCCATACGTGATCCCCTTGTTGTCGGCCGTGACCGTCAGCGGCGCCTTCCCGACGTTGATCTCCACACTCCCGCTCGCCGGGTTGTAGTCCTGCGTGTCCGTCGGCGTGAAGGTCACCGCCAGCGTCTGCCCACTCCCAGCGTCCAGCACCGTCCCCGCCGCCGGGTTGTACACAAACGTCCCCGCCACGTCCTTGCCGCTAAACGTGGCCGTCGCATTCAGCTGCGTCCGTCCAGCGCCGTCCCGTACCCGATGTCCGAAGGCGCCGTCCAGGTAATCGTCACCCCCGCCATGCTGATGGTCAGCGTGCCCTCGGTGCTCGTCACCGCGTAGTTGCTCAGCCGGCTATCCGGATCCACCAGCGTCGGCACGATCGGATAGCTGCCTGCCGCTCCCGTCGCTACACTGGCGTACTGGGCCGTGATGTCGTCCTTGTTCACTACCCCCAGCAGCACGCCCGTGTACGCCGGCAGCGCGTCCCCATACGTGATCCCCTTGTTGTCGGCCGTGACCGTCAGCGGCGCCTTCCCGACGTTGATCTCCACACTCCCGCTCGCCGGGTTGTAGTCCTGCGTGTCCGTCGGCGTGAACGTCACCGCCAGCGTCTGCCCACTCCCAGCGTTCAGCACCGTCCCCGCCGCCGGGTTGTACACAAACGTCCCTGCCACGTCCTTGCCACCAAATGTGGCCGTCGCATTCAGCTGCGTCCCGTCCAGCGCCGTCCCGTACCCGATGTCCGAAGGCGCCGTCCAGGTAATCGTCACCCCCGCCATGCTGATGGTCAGCGTGCCCTCGGTGCTCGTCACCGCGTAGTTGCTCAGCCGGCTATCCGGATCCACCAGCGTCGGCACGATCGGATAGCTGCCTGCCGCTCCCGTCGCTACACTGGCGTACTGGGCCGTGATGTCGTCCTTGTTCACTACCCCCAGCAGCACGCCCGTGTACGCCGGCAGCGCGTCCCCATACGTGATCCCCTTGTTGTCGGCCGTGACCGTCAGCGGCGCCTTCCCGACGTTGATCTCCACACTCCCGCTCGCCGGGTTGTAGTCCTGCGTGTCCGTCGGCGTGAAGGTCACCGCCAGCGTCTGCCCACTCCCAGCGTTCAGCACCGTCCCCGCCGCCGGGTTGTACACAAACGTCCCCGCCACGTCCTTGCCGCTAAACGTGGCCGTCGCATTCAGCTGCGTCCCGTCCAGCGCCGTCCCGTACCCGATGTCCGAAGGCGCCGTCCAGGTAATCGTCACCCCCGCCATGCTGATGGTCAGCGTGCCCTCGGTGCTCGTCACCGCGTAGTTGCTCAGCCGGCTATCCGGATCCACCAGCGTCGGCACGATCGGATAGCTGCCTGCCGCTCCCGTCGCTACACTGGCGTACTGGGCCGTGATGTCGTCCTTGTTCACTACCCCCAGCAGCACGCCCGTGTACGCCGGCAGCGCGTCCCCATACGTGATCCCCTTGTTGTCGGCCGTGACCGTCAGCGGCGCCTTCCCGACGTTGATCTCCACACTCCCGCTCGCCGGGTTGTAGTCCTGCGTGTCCGTCGGCGTGAAGGTCACCGCCAGCGTCTGCCCACTCCCAGCGTTCAGCACCGTCCCCGCCGCCGGGTTGTACACAAACGTCCCTGCCACGTCCTTGCCACCAAATGTGGCCGTCGCATTCAGCTGCGTCCCGTCCAGCGCCGTCCCGTACCCGATGTCCGAAGGCGCCGTCCAGGTAATCGTCACCCCCGCCATGCTGATGGTCAGCGTGCCCTCGGTGCTCGTCACCGCGTAGTTGCTCAGCCGGCTATCCGGATCCACCAGCGTCGGCACGATCGGATAGCTGCCTGCCGCTCCCGTCGCTACACTGGCGTACTGGGCCGTGATGTCGTCCTTGTTCACTACCCCCAGCAGCACGCCCGTGTACGCCGGCAGCGCGTCCCCATACGTGATCCCCTTGTTGTCGGCCGTGACCGTCAGCGGCGCCTTCCCGACGTTGATCTCCACACTCCCGCTCGCCGGGTTGTAGTCCTGCGTGTCCGTCGGCGTGAAGGTCACCGCCAGCGTCTGCCCACTCCCAGCGTTCAGCACCGTCCCCGCCGCCGGGTTGTACACAAACGTCCCCGCCACGTCCTTGCCGCTAAACGTGGCCGTCGCATTCAGCTGCGTCCCGTCCAGCGCCGTCCCGTACCCGATGTCCGAAGGCGCCGTCCAGGTAATCGTCACCCCCGCCATGCTGATGGTCAGCGTGCCCTCGGTGCTCGTCACCGCGTAGTTGCTCAGCCGGCTATCCGGATCCACCAGCGTCGGCACGATCGGATAGCTGCCTGCCGCTCCCGTCGCTACACTGGCGTACTGGGCCGTGATGTCGTCCTTGTTCACTACCCCCAGCAGCACGCCCGTGTACGCCGGCAGCGCGTCCCCATACGTGATCCCCTTGTTGTCGGCCGTGACCGTCAGCGGCGCCTTCCCGACGTTGATCTCCACACTCCCGCTCGCCGGGTTGTAGTCCTGCGTGTCCGTCGGCGTGAAGGTCACCGCCAAACTCTGGCCGCTGCCCGCGTCCAGCACCGTCCCCGCCGCCGGGTTGTACACAAACGTCCCCGCCACGTCCTTGCCGCCAAACGTGGCCGTCGCATTCAGCTGCGTCCCGTCCAGCGCCGTCCCGTAGGTAATCGCCGCCGGCGCCGTCCAGGTAATCGTTACGTCAGCCGGACTCACGCTCAGGTCGCCGAAGTTTTCGGCGTAGGCGTTCGCGGTGTCGCCGCTAAAGATGGCGTCAATTGCGTTTCCGTAATAGCCCGCGGCAAACCCCGCCATGCTCACACCGGGCAGCGTTGCCACGCCGTTCGCGTCCGTCGTGGCAGGGCCGGCGTCGGTAGTGCCCAGGTAGAACTCGACGGACTTGTTGGCCAACGGATTGTCGCTGGCCAGCAGTGTGGCGGAAAGGGTCGCCGTGCCGCCGTACGTGCCCGTGGCCGTGGCCACGATCAGGGTCGTACCCACCAGGGCCGGCGCGATCGTGAATGGGTCGCTCACGGCGTCGCTCAGCCCGGACGCCGAGGCGGTCAGCGTGTAGCTGCCCACATTGCTCACGGAGATGTCGCCGAACGGGGCCATGCCGCCGATCGCGGTTTCCGGATTCGTGCCTAGCAGTGTGCCCGTGCTCGTGCCGTCCGCCGCCTGGAGCGTCAGCGTGACCGAGCCCTGGAAGTTCGCGTCGGTCATGCCCGTCGAGGGATCGACGGCGCACACGGCCACGCCGAGAGCGTCGCCAACCCTGGCGTCTGGCGGCGCCTGGCAGAAGCTCAGCGTGTCCGCCGGCGGAGCCGAGAGCGTGATCGGCCCGATGGTGGCGGATGCCGCGTCGCCGCTTGCCGTCGCGGTCAGCGCGTAGTCGCCTGCCGGTCCGGTGATTATCGGGCTGGTGAACGTGGCGTCGCCGGTAGTCGTGTCGATGCTGGCCGTGTTGCCTGACAGAATGGCGCCGTTCGGGTCGCCGGCGATGCTGAGCGTCACCGAGCCGGCCACGCCCGCGACCGGGTTGCCGAGCTGGTCCTGCAGCTCGACCGTCACCAGTCCCATGCTCTGCCCGGACGTAGCCGTACCCGGCTGGCTCGTAAAGGCCAGCTTGTACGACGGCGCCGCGGTCGCGATGTCGAATGCCTGGCTCGTCCCGCTGAGAGTGCCGGACGTCGCGGTCAGGGTGTAGCCGGTTCCCAGCATGTCGATCGACACGTTGCTGAACGTGGCCACGCCATTGATGAAGTTGATCGCATCGCCGCCGCTCAGAGTGGCGCCGGCGCTGCCGGTACCGCTCGTGATCGCTAGCTGCACGCTCGCACTGCTGTCCGGAATGATGTCTCCGAATTGATCTTCGAGTGCCACCACGACCGGCGGCGCAATCGCGACGCCGGGCGCGCTGGTAGTTGGCTGCTGGATGAACGCGAGCTGAGTCGCCGTGCCGTTGGAGACCGTGACGTCGAGCTCGCTGGAGCTGCCGGCGGCGAAGTTCGCGTCACCGCTGAAGCTCGCAGTGATCTTGTAGTCGCCGAGAGCGAAGTAGTTATCCGGGCAGGTTGCCGTCCCGGAGCTGGCTATTACGTCCTGGCACAGCACGGTGCCGCCGTTGGAGAAGGTCACCGTGCCCGTGCCCGCGCCGGGCGAGACCGTCGCCACGAAGGTTACCGGTGTGAGGAATGTGTAGCTGGTGAGGCCGTCGAGGGTGGTCAAGGCGACCGTCGTCTGCGCCTGATTCACGTCCTGCGTCACGGGATCGGAAGTGCTGCCGGAATAGTTGGTGTCGCCACCGTAGACTGCGGTGATCGCGTGGGGGCTGCCGGCTACCAGGAGAACCGCGGTGGAGAAGGTGGCCACGCCGCCGCTCAGGATGCCGTCGCCGAGCGTCGTCGAGCCGTCCATGAAGGTGACGGTGCCGGTAGCCGAGCTGGGCGTGACGTTGGCGGTGAAGGTCACCGAGTCGCCGTACGCCGAGGGGCTGCCGCTCGTGCTCACCGTGGTGCTCGACGTCGTCTGGCCGATGGTCAGAGTGCCTGCCGCATAGGTGAAGGCGTAGTTGGCGTCCACGGCGCCCGAGCAGGTGATTGGATAGGGGCCTACCGGACTGGTGCTCGTGGCCGTGCTTCCGCACGTTGGCTGCGTGGTCAGCGAGGCCGCGGTATCGCCATTGACGAAGCCGTTGAAGCTGGCCGTGAAGGTGGGATCCGCCGCGCCGTACGCGCGGCTCTTATCGTCGGCCGTGACGGTCAATGGGGCCCCGTTCACCGTCTGGTTGATGGAAGAGGAGGTGCTGGGCGCATCGCTGGTGTCGCCGCCATACGCCGCCGTGATAGAGTGGCTGCCCGCCGTGAGGCTCGCTATCGAGAAGGTCGCTTGACCACCGGCCAGCGTGCCCGTGCCGAGCGTGGTCGAGCCGTCCATGAAGGTGATGGTGCCGGTAGCCGAGCTGGGCGTGACGTTGGCGGTGAAGGTCACCGAGTCGCCGTACGTCGAAGGGCTGCCGCTCGAGCTCACTGTCGTGGTCGAGGTCGTCTGGCTGATGGTGAAGGGGTTGCTGGTGGCGCCCGTCAGCCCACTGCTCGCCGCCGTCAGCGTGTAGCCCACGCCGCCCTTGTCGATCGTCAGCGTGCTGAACGTCGCCGTCCCCGCTACCGCATTAACTGTCTTCGTGCCGCCCAGTTGGCCATTGCCCGGATTGTTCCCGATCGCTACCGTCACGCTGGCCGTGCTGGAGACCACGTTCCCGTTCGCATCTTCGATCAGCACCGTCACCGCCGGCGCGATCACCGCACCTGCCATCGTGCTGCTCGGCTGCGTCCCGAATACCACTTTGCTGGCCGTGCCCGCCACCACCGTGAACGTGCTGCTCGTGCCGGCCGTCAGCGTATCCCCGCTCGTGCGCGTCGCCGTCAGGCTCACGCCGCTCTCGGCCTTCGTGTACGTCACGCCGCTGATCGTCGTCGAGTTGGCGCCCGCCGCGATCGTGCCCGTCAGCGTGCCGCCCAGGGTGCCGGTCCCGGTCGCCAGGCTCAGCGTCACTCCCGTGGCCGCCGACACGTTTGTCGCCGTGCCCGACGGATCCTGCGCCTGCACGGTGACCGAGAAGCTCGAGCCCGCCGTCGGGCTCGCCGGACTGATCGTGGTGATCGCCAGTTTGGTCGCCGTGACGTTGAACGCGCTGCTGGTGGCGCTGGTTAAGGTGCCGCTTGTTGCCGTCAGCGTGTACCCGACTCCGCCCTTGCTGACTGTCAGCGTGCTGAACGTCGCCGTCCCCGCTACCGCGTTAACTGTCTTCGTGCCGCCCAGTGTGGCGCCGCCCGGGTTGGTCCCGATCGCTACCGTCACGCTGGCCGTACTGGAGACCACGTTCCCGTTCGCGTCCTCGATCAGCACCGTCACCGCCGGCGCGATCACCGCACCTGCCATCGTGCTGCTCGGCTGCGTCCCGAATACCACTTTGCTGGCCGTGCCCGCCACCACCGTGAACGTGCTGCTCGTGCCGGCCGTCAGCAGATCGCCGCTCGTGCGCGTCGCCGTCAGGCTCACGCCGCTCTCGGCCTTCGTATAGGTCACGCCGCTGATCGTCGTCGAGCTGGCGCCCGCCGCGATCGTGCCCGTCAGCGTGCCGCCCAGCGTGCCGCTCCCGGTCGCCAGGCTCAGCGTCACCGCCGTGGCTGCCGACACGTTTGTCGCCGTGCCCGACGGATCCTGCGCCTGCACGGTGACCGAGAAGCTCGAGCCCGCCGTCGGGCTCGCCGGACTGATCGTGGTGATCGCCAGTTTGGTCGCCGTGACGTTGAAGGCGCTGCTCGCGGCGCTGGTCAGCCCGCTGCTCGTTGCCGTCAGCACGTAGCCTGCACCACCCTTGCTGATCGTCAGGTTGCTGAACGTCGCCGTCCCCGCTGCCGCCGCCACCGTCAGCGTGCCGCCCAGTACGCCGCCGCCCGGATTGGTCCCTATCGCTATCGTCACGTTGGCGGTGCTGGACACCACGTTGCCGTTAGCATCCTCGATCAGCGCCGTCACCGCGGGCGTAATCACTGCCCCCGCCATCGTGCTGCTCGGCTGCGTTCCAAACACAACTTTGCTGGCCGTACCCGCCACTACCGTGAACGTGCCGCTCGTGCCGGCCGTCAGCATGTCGCCGCTCGTGCGCGTCGCCGTGAGGCTCACGCCGCTCTCGGCCTTCGTGTACGTCACCCCACTGATCGTCACCGAGTTACTGCCCGCGGCGATCGTGCCCGTGAGCGTGCCGCCCAGCGTGCCGCTCCCGGTCGCCCGGCTCAGCGTCACCGCCGTGGCCGCGATCACGTTCGTCGCCGTGCCCGACGGGTTCTGCGCCTGCACGGTCACCGAGAAGGACGCGCCCGCCGTCGGGCTCGCGGGGCTGATCGTGGTAATCGCGAGCTTGGTGGGACCGTTGACCACAGTCACCGCTGGCTGCGTGCCGATGTTGGTTCCGCCGGTCGCCGTCGTGAATGTCGCGGTCCCAGTAGCGGTCTGCGCCGCCACATTGGCGTACGAGAGCGTGAAGCCTCCTGTAACCCCAGTGGTGCAGGTCGTGGCGACGGTTATGGTCATGCTCGACACCGTCGGACTAGCCGAAGTGCACGAGCCTGTGAAGCCCGACGTTGAGACGTAGCCTGGGTTGGTGGACGTACCGGCCTGGGGCGTCGTCCATCCGCCTGAAGGGACAAGGACAGTCACCCCCGAGATGCTGTGAGCGCTGCTGTTGCTCACGTTGGTGAAGGTGAAAGTAAGCGTGTTTCCCGAACTTGACGCCGTCACGCTGGTCGGCGACACCGTCATGGCCCCGGACCCAGCAGCTGCCACCACGCGCTCCGACTGGGTAAACGGGGCGACGAGGCCGGTCAACATGACCAGGACCGTTAGCAGCCGCAGGAGCACCGGATGGATACGCGCATGATGCCGTCTGATCGTTCGGTTCCATAATCCGTTCACGTCGAACCCCCCTGAACCCTCTGCTGCTCAACAATTCTTGACGGCGCCGCGCCCTGCCGCGCACAAAAAAACGGCCTCGATCTCCCCCAATACAGAGAGATCTGGCCGGTTGCACCACTCGCTCAGCGCAGACCAAAGTGCCCAGGTATTATCTGCGCGTCATAGCTGTCCGGTGCTCACGTTAGAACAGAAGGGGGGTGGTGCCATCCCACAAATGCTGTATTCGGTACCCGAAAGTACTATTTACAGCTCAGTACGCTTGGGCTAGGGCCGCGGCGTGGTCGGCGATCGAGAGGATCTCGTCCAGCTCGAGGTCCGACTTCGTCGTGCGTCGCCCCTCGCTGCCGATCTCGACCTGAGCGGCGCCGTCCGGATAGAGCACCACCCAGTGCGGTACCAGGCGCTCAATAGCCTCCGACAGCCTGCTGCAAAGCACCAGGTCGGGATTCAGGCGCCCAATAGCCTCGTCGAGCTCGGTGGGGTCGACGATCGCGACCTCCGCCTCAGGACGCAACATATGCAGCACCGCCGCAAAAACATCACGATGGGCGGCCGGCTCGTTTGCCACAACTATGCGCATGATGCTCAGTTTACCTCACCCGATGCGCCGTGCCTGTCAGTGGTGGAGGCAGGGCGGGTGGCTCGGGACACCGCAATACATGCTACGGCCGCGCAACACGGGCGTAATCGTGCAAATGAGGGATCTTGAAGGCTCGCGGGTCGCGAGCCGGGAGGCAGGACGCGGATCCTACGTGATCCGGACTATCCCGTGTCGAATGGAGAAGACGAGCGCCTGCACGCGGGAATCCACCTCCAGCTTCCTGAGGATGTTGACCATGTGCGTACGCGAGGTCTCATTGGAGATGTGCAGTCGCTCAGCAATATCCTTGTCGGTCAGTCCATCGGCAAGTGCCTGAAGTACCTCGTGCTCGCGCGGCGTGAGCCTGGTCAGCATGGTCCGGGCCACGCGATCCTGCGCGCGTCGCTCGCCGTCTACATCGAGCAAGGCCGCGATCCTGCGTGTGGCGCGATTGGGCCGGCGCGCACCCAGGCGTCGCACGGACTCCACGATCTCGCCCAGGCAAACTGACCGGGACAGCACTTCCACGGCGCTCGACGTCAGAGCATGCTCCACGAGGTGGTGGGCAGAGCCGGCGCTGAGCAAGATCCGCATGTCGGCAGGCGCGGCCCACAGTGCCAGTGCGAGACCATCCTTCTCGACGGCCCTCAGAGCGCGGACCAGCTCAACCGTGTCCGCATCGGCAATCGTAAGACTCACGATTGCGACGTCCACGCCCGGCAACGTCCGCGCCGCCGCGCCCAGTGTCTCGACCTGGGCGCCGATCGCGATGTCCGGCTCGCGATCGAGCATCAGTGCCAGCGACTGCCTGAATGCGACGTGGTCGTCGGCGATCAGCACGCGGATCAGTGGGCAGGCTCCTTCGCCCGATCGAGCGAGAGGAACTGCTTCTCGCTGCCCGGCGTAGCGCGGGCAAACAGCGCAGTCCGGGCCAGGCCGGCATTCCAGATAATCGCTGCCCGAAAGCAGTGCTGAAGCGCTAGTGCCGTTGGTATCCCCAACCATGTCCTTGCCTGACTCCCGCGTGGCCCTCACCACAGTCCGCCGGCTCGTTTTCTCTAGGAGCTGGCTGCGATGTAGGCTACATATAACACGAAACGATCCGTCCAAGCATCCCCTGTTCGAGTAGTACCCAAAGGATGCATCCGGGCGCGGATATGGCGGTCTCGCCAACGCGTATCTACTATATATAGTGAGTGAATGCTTCCCACCGCCGCGCTCGACTACCGCAATACCGGAACACACGGACGCAGGTTGAACGGGAATTCGCCTATTGACCGCACCATGTTCCGGTCAATGACCCTGTGCGGCCACAGGTCGAGATCGCGCGGCGACCCTGGAGCAACTATGGTTTCTACCTACTATACTAATTTGCAGGTCCTATCCCACGCGGGTCGCTTGACTTTGGCGAGGGGAGAACCCGACAAACGTCGGCGCGGGGGGTGCGAGGATTATGGGCTCGCCGCGGGCGAGCATCGTATCCCGATCTTGCGGCGTGTTGCACGCGATCCCGTCTTCTTCCAAATCGGCGACGCGCGCCAGGTAGTCGACAGGTGAGGGAAGCGGCACGCCGCCAGAACGACGTTGCGCCAAAGCGCGGCGAAGCAGCAGCGTGGTGGCGTCGGGGGACGGCAAAGCCAGGCCCACGCGGACGCCGCCCCGGCCTGGCACGGCGGAGCGAATCGCCGCTTCAGCCCGCTCGACCTGGCGCTGAATGAGGATCTCCACGTCGGCGCTGGTTGCGACCAAGAAGAAGTGACGGTCGCGTTCAACCGCGGTCGGCCGGATGGCGATCGCCATAGAGAGGCCACCCTCGCTCACGTCCATCACTTCGGCCCGCCATATCCTGCCGCCGATGTCGAGACGGGCCGCGGCAGTGACCTGCCAGCGCGCGTAGGCGCGCGTGGCCGCCTCTGGAGTCGCACTCTGCGAGCGCGCGAGCGCCTGCAGCGCTTCAAGCACCTCGTCACGCAGTGCGCAGGCCTCACGCCGCGCGCGCCACCGCTCCAGTACGCCATCAAGCTGCCAAGGGTGGGTGGCGAACTCGCCGGTGACCCAGACGGCCGTGCGCGGTCGCTCGAAGTCTTCCCCGGCGAAGGCGGCGAAACGCAGTCGCAGCTCGGCCAGCGGCCCATTTTGCAGGGTCAGCAGCACGGAGTGAGCGTTTCCGATGCGGCGCGACGTCCACTGATGCCGGCCGCCGTCGGTGGAGGAGAAGCGCAGGAGCCTGACCAAAACTGATTCCGCCTCCGCTGCAATAGGCAGGATGATCGGCGTCAGCTCTTGCGGATTCCAGCCGCCAGCTCCACCTGTATGCATCATCTTCATCGCGCGAAATTCCCCATCCTCTTGGGCGGTAGGTTGGACAGCCCGCCCTTTCTGGTTTTCAACGGATGTGCCGCGACCGGGATCGTGCCCCTGCCCGCCGCGTCACTGAAGAAGCAACCTGCGTGGACATTCAGCTCCCTGCCCTCCTGTAGCAGGTCGCGATCGCGACCCGCCGCGGGGCGTGACTGTCCCAGATGCGGCCATGCCCGATGTCGAGCCGTATGCAATTCTCCCTGGTGTCGCTTTTGAAAGACTTCCAATCCACGCGACAAGACGCGCCATGGCCTCTTTACTATATGCGCGCAGATGCAACTTTTAAGTACCCGTTCGGGCCATATGCGTCGCTTCCCTGACCGGGTCATTGATTGCGTCGAGAATCCGCAGCCACGGGTTGCCTGGGCGGCATCTTGGCCATTCCGGCCGAGGCCCTTCACAGCGCAGTCAACACATGTTCCGCCAGCCAAAGCGGGCAAATCCGTGAGGGTCTGCAGCGAGCTACCTGGGCGCGGCAGCGTAAAAGCCAATCTCCGGGGCCGCGTCGAATAGGGCCGCACCCTTCGTGTCGGCCGCTGCTTTCCCCTGCGGGTGCGCCACGTGCAGCTCGGGCCCGCCTTGCCCGGTTACCCACGTCGCGAACGCGCCGTACCAGGATGGGACGGGAGATATCGCGCTGGAGCCGGAGGACGCATGGCCGGACGAGTAGTACCAGAAGCCGCCATTCGACCGGAATATGCTGGCACGACGTTCCGCTTCTGCCGCCGACGCTGCCGCCGACGTTGCCGGGTCGCCCTGCACTGCAAGCCAGCGCCAGGCCGGGATACCCCAGCTGCTGGGGATCCTCGCAGCATACTGGTTCTCAACGCTGACGATATCGGCGTAGCTGAACATGGAGGCATCCGGCGGTACCAGGCCGGGGTTCATGATCACCAGCTTCCCAGCGCCATGATGCTTGACATGACCATACCGTGCGGTCTGGAACGCCCCGTCGCCGGACGCTGTGCTCACCTGATCGAAGAATATGCCGTCATAGCCCGAAGCCATCGCGGTATCGACCGTGGTATCGATCGTGTCCGCGTTTCCGGCCCCGAAGCCCAAGGCAACGTACTGCAGGGCCTTGATGCTCTGCGAGTGCAGGTATGCAGGGATATCACTTCTCGCCGCAAGCCCGTCACCGACGATCAGAAAATTGGGGTATCCCGCAACAAATGCCTGAAGATACTCGTCCGACCGCGCAGGGCTCTGAATATACCCGTAGTACAGTGCGAAGAATCCGCTACCAGCCGGGAACGCCAATTGGCCAACGACCAGAGTATTCGTGATGGTCGGCGTTTGGGCGGATGCACCCGTCCTGATTCTCGTCGGTGTACCGGTCCGGATTGCGGACGGTAGCACCGGTGTACTCGCTCCACGTACCGGCGCCGTGCCGGTCTGGGTCGCTGTTGGCGTGCTTGTTTCGGTTGCCGGGGACGTGTTGGCTACCGTCGCGCTCGCCGGAGCCGCGGTTGGCGTCGCTGTCGGCAGGATTGGGAGCGGAACTGCCGTCTGCGCGGATTCCCGCTGCAGTCCCGGACCTGGTGCTTTTGGCACCCCGGTGTGCTCGTCCACGGCTGCGCTCGAAGCGCTGTCGTCGGTGCTGTACTTGTGCGCGCCGTCCAGCCCAGAATGGCAGGGCAGATCCTCCACCAGCCGCTGCAAGCGAGTCGAGGAGACCTGAATCGTGTGCACCATCTCCTTCTGGTGAAGGACAGTCAGTCGATCCCAGAAGCGCAGCAGTGTGTCGGTATAGCTCACAATACTGGCCAGCGGCGCGCGGAGCTCATGCCGTATCGTGGATATGCATTCCGTCCGCGACTGATCGAGGTCGTTGAGCCGATCGAGCCGTTGTTTCGTCTGCTCAAGCACCAGCGTGGTGAAGACAGCCGAAGCCACATGGTCGGCGACGAACCGCAGCAGGCGAACGTGGTCGGCCGAGTACTGCTTGTAACCGCGCTTTGTCACGCCAAGAACGCCAATGAGCGCCTTGTCATGAAGCAGTGGCACCGCCAGGATCGACTGCTCACGTGGAGGGACGACGCCAGCCTCCTCGCTCCGCGCTCCCACGGTGGCCTCGTTGATGAGCACCGGTTCACCTGAGCTCGCGCACCGGCCGAAGGCGCCTTCTCCCTTGCACACACGATGATCGCCGGGCTGCGGGCCACCCACCTCCGCGCGGCTCGCGCCTTGCGTCAAAGTGACGAGATCCTGCGTGGCGTCCTCGACGAGCATGACGCGGTACGTGTCGAAGGGGAGCAGCGTCCGAAGAGCGCGAGCGGTCTCCGCGCCAAGCTCGCCCGCCGTCTCGCATCGGTGCAAGTCCGCCGACACGTTCTGCACGGCTTCCAGTTTTGACACCCACGCCCGCGTCTGCTCGAACAGGCGCGCGTTCTCAATTGCCACAGCCGCCTGACTGGCAAGCGCCTGCAGCACGACGATGTCGCCCTGGTCGTACGCGCGCTCTCTGAACGTGTGGACCGCGGCTGCTCCGACCACTCTGTCTCCGGCGATCATTGGCACGAACAGGGCGGATCGCGGTCCCCTTGCCTCCTGTACGAACGGCTGGACCTGATCTCGTCCAGAGCCGGACCTGTACACGAACGGTTGTCTGGAGGTGATTGCCCGGCCGATGAGCGTCTCCACCGCACGGGCCGACCGGAGGGGATAGGCGATGCCGGCATCCATCGTCAGCACGATGTCTATCTCTTGTCGTTCTTGCGAATAGAGGCCGACGTACAGGACCGTACAGTCGACCAATCGCTTCGTCTGGGTGTAGAGCGCACTACAGATATCGGGCACCGCACGCTGCACCATCAACTCGCGACACGCGTCACTCAGCAGCAGGAAGCGATCGGCTTTGCGCTGCGCATCAGCAGCCAAAGCAGTATCAGAGCCTGACTTCAGATCCGGGACATTGGGCTCACACCCACCGCTGATCAGCGGAACCGATCGAACACTCTCCATTGCACCGTCCAGCGACTAACCAGCCCCTGCGGCATCGCCACCAGACTGGAGACAGAAGGTCCTAGCCCATCCGGGCTATGCGCTTCTCGCTTTCCACATTACTCCAATAAAGCGAGCCCAGCAATGGTGGCACTGTGGCGCGGCTGTCCGGGTCTCGCTGAATATGCTATTGGCCGGGCCCCGTATCGCGGACTACTATTGCCTGGATATCAGGGCAGTTGCCACGAAGAACAGCTCGATCTCCCGCGGGTCTGTCCTGGAGAACCTTTCATCGCCGGAGTAGCTAGTCCAGCTCATGGATGTCGCGGGCCGCACTGGGTGGCTCGCACTTCTTGCTCCGGGTTGTATGGTTGTCGCCGCGGTCGGATGGAGCTAGCTGGGTACTCCATATACCGCGATTCACGGACAGGGACTGGTAACTGGGCAGAGCGGGGTCGAAGAGGTGGTGTCACCGGCGCGCGGTCGTCCGTGCGCGTATCGTTGAGGTTGCAGTTGGTGGAGGTCATCGCCATGGAGAATCCTGAAGCGACCTGCGAGCAGCACTGGCAGGATGCCAGCGGCACGCTTTCGCGCAAACACTTCGTGCGCCGTATGGGAGCTATCGGCGCGTCCGCGGCCGCCGCCGGGGCGCTCCTGCCGGCGCGCCGCCCCGACGGGGTCCAGGCCGCACAATCCGAGGCCGGGTTCAGCCAAGCTAGCCTGAGCGAGCAGGTGACCATTGTGTGCGACAGCTGGTTCACCGCCGTCAACCCGGTGGTCTACCAGCTGGTCAAGTCGTACAATGCCATGCACCCCGACCGCAAACCCGTGCTGCTGAAGCTGGCACCGGCGGGGACTACTCCCACCGCCACGCTCGTGTCCGAGGCGCGCCGGCACACCAGCTACTGGGATGCCTTCTTCGGCGCCACGCCCTTCGTGGACAACGGTCAACTCTATGCCGCGGGAGCGATCGAGCCCTGGGATCCCTATGTGAGCAGTGCCTTGATAAGCGACCTCTTCCCGGCCGTGAGGAAGGAATCGAGTATCGCAGGCAAGCTCTTCCAGTTCCCCTTGCTCCTGGATACCGTCGGCTATGCCTACCGCAAGGACTACTTCAAGTTGGCCGGCATCGCCAAACCGCCCGCAACCTGGGAGGACTACATCGCGGCTGCCAGAACTATCGGCACGAAGCTGGTAAGGCACCAGCCCCGCGTTTACGGCGGCGCGTGCGACTTGACCGCCTGGCCCACGTTCATCCCCATCGCCTACAGCATTGATACCAATATCTACACCCGCGATGGGTACCTGGACTGGGCTCACAAGGAGCAAGTTTTTCGCAAGGCGTTGACCTACATGAAAGAGATCGTCGCCTACGCACCGCCGGACATCTTCAAGCCGGGTTCAGCCGTGACGGGCTCCGCCGATGAGGCCGAGTTCAGATCCGGCAGGGCGGCAATGCTGCTGAAATACTACAACGCAGCAGTGCGAGGGGCCAAAACCTTCGGTGTACAGAACCTGGGCCTGGCGCCGCTGCCCAAGCCCGGCGCTGGCGGTGCCGGGGCCACGGTGTTCTGGAATACCGGCGTCGTGCTCCTGAAGTATGGTCGGCACAAGCAGGAGGTGGCTGACTTCTTCGCGTTCTTGACCTACAATCAGCAGTTCTGGCGAAGCTCCATGTTCAACGGGCAGCCCCCCTGCGTCAAATCGGCCTATGACAAGGTGCTCAAGCCCTGGGCGCCACGCTACCTCGACGAGGTCGTAGCCGTGCTGCCTGCCAGCCGGGCGATCCCGACCGCGGCGAATAACAATGCGCAGTTCGACGCACTGCAAGCAGCTTACATGCCCTATCTCAAGGGACAGATCTCGCTGGATACAGCGATCAGCGACGGCAAGGTGAGGACGAGAAAGGCAATCGCTACAGGCGTCGCCTGAGAACAGGCGGGCCCTCTCTTCAGCAGGGGGAGCCCCGGCGCCAGCATGGCCTTTCAGCATAGATCGATAGCTCGATCCTTGGGCTGGCGTAGCGATCGTTTATCATTGCTGGACCTCGGCTCGCTGAGCACGATGGCTCTGAGCACGATGGCTCTGAGCACTTCCCCGTCCCCGCGAACCGCGACTTGCAGGGGCCGTGCCGTGCGCTGGCTCCCGGGCCACGAGCGCGCGGCGGGCGTCCGCAACAAGACCCAGTACTTTGGTCCGCCCATCTTGGCTATCCAAATTGGGCATCCATAGTAGGTGATTGGCTGCGGCGCAAGCATTGGTCATAGTGTCCCTATGGCTTTACGGCATTGTATGTAGCGGATCACCAACGCGCGTGCATGCACGTGCTTGGGAGAAGCAGTGGAGATAACAAGATGCCAGCGCGGCGTTCGGCCACGGTATACGCGAAGTCTCACCTTGTAGTGCGGGCGCTCTTGAGCGCAATGCTCGTCGCGGGCAGCATCGTGGTCGCTGCGCTCCCACGGGCATTTGCCGCACCCGGAAGCAGCAATGCGGAGAACTACGGGCAAGGTGCGCGCCCTACGTACAACGCGTGGCATCACGTTTCGCCAACGGTGTCCGCCACGGCCACCACGCCGGCTCCGACCGCGACAGGGGCCCCGCTCACCGCTACGGCCACCACGCCGACTCCGACCGCGACAGGGGCCCTGCTCACCGCTACGGCCACAGTCTCGGCAGTCGTGTCGCAGACGGCCTGCCCTGCCGGCAATGGGCTTTTCACGCTGTACTACGGCTACATCCAGAATCCCGCCTCCACCGACACGACGCTGCAGGCCATCGTTCGCGCGAAACCCAATTTTGTCGTCGTGGGCGACGGGCTTGCAGCGCGAAGCGATATTCCTGGCTACCTGCATCAGAGCGGGATACGGGCAATCCAGTATCTCCCGCTCAACTATGGTGCCGCGTCGGCTACGAGTGTCGACGCCGGCATCGACACGGCCATGCAGGCGGGGTACGACGGCATGTTCTTTGACCAGGCCAGTACCGCATCCGGGGTCGCGGCATATCAGAGCGCGCGGGCTGCTCGCGTCAGGAGCTACGGCGCCACGAAACTGGTGATCATGGATCCCGGGCTGGTGCCGCCGGATGCCTCGATGTTCAACTACGCCGATATCGTCAGCGTTGAGAATGGCTACAACCAGCAGCTTCCGGCCAGCTGGGGCATCCCCGCCTGGCGCTGGCTGTCCGTGCAGGGCGACCCCGCGTCTCAGGCCGCATCGTCGGCGCCGGTCAGCGAGAGCCGGCTGCTGACCTTCCGTGGCAACGGCGGCTTCTGGTACTACTCATCCGCGTATGCCTCCTCGGGCGCAACCGCGATCGCCTTGCCGTCTTGGTATGCAGACTTCTCCACCTGGACGGTGCAGCAGCCGGGTCCCTCTTGCTCGAGTGCCGGCGCGCAAGCACCAACGTTCACACCGTCGCCCATGCCCTCCCCGATCAGCTCGCCGACGGCATCGCCCGCCGCCACCAACACAGGGTCGCTCCCGTCCGCGTCGCCAACCCCGCCGAATACCGCTATACCGACTGTCGCGCCGCCGACCGCCACCAACACACCGCCATCCCCGCCGAATACCGCTATACCGACTGTCGCGCCGCCGACCGCCACCAACACACCGCCATCCCCGTCGAAGACCGCTACACCGACTGTCGCACCGCCGACCGCCACCAACACACCGCCATCCCCGTCGAAGACCGCTACACCGACTGTCGCACCGCCGACCGCCACCAACACCCCGCCAACCCCGCCGAATACCGCTATACCGACTGTCGCACCGCCGACCGCCACCAAGACGCCGACTCCACCTCCTGCCTCAAGCACGCCCATTACTCCGACGTCGACGGGTACGCCCGTGGCAGCCAGCGTCTGGCACCCGACACCGGGCACGACGTGGTTCTGGGAAATCGGCGCCACGCCCAGCCTGAGTGGCCTGCATGCCGTCCAGGCGTATGACATCGACGGATTCGACAACCCGGCCTCGACCGTCGCCACCTTACACGCGAACGGTATCCGCGCCATCTGCTACATAGACGCCGGAACGTATGAGCCTGGCCGATCTGACGACTCGCTGTTCCCCGCAGGACTCAAGGGGAGCGCCGTCTCCGGCTGGCCCGGTGAGCTATGGCTCGACGTGCGTCCGGCGGGACCGAACTACAGTGCGCTCAAATCTATCATGGTGGCGCGTGCCCAGATGTGTCAGACAAAGGGCTTCGATGCCATCGAGTGGGACAACGTTGATTCCTATGAGAACTCTCCCGGCTTTGCTACCACGGCCAGCGACCAGATCACATACAACACGTTCCTGGCGACAACGGCCCACACGCTGGGCTTGTCAGCAGGGCTCAAGAACGACGTTGACCAGGTTGCCACGCTTCAGCCGAGCTTTGACTTCTCCATCGACGAGGAGTGCTTCAAGTACAGCGAGTGCAGCACCGAGACACCCTTCATCAACGACAACAAGGCCGTATTCGAGACCGAATACAGCGACGACGGCATGACCACGGCGCAGTTCTGTCCGCAGGCCAATTCGATGCGGTTCAGCTCTGCGCTCGCCACATTCGATCTCAATGGACCGTGGACGCCCTGCTGGAGCTAAGCTGGTGGCATCTTCTACCAAGACGATCCTGCTTGGTAACGACAATTCGTCTCATGTTGTCTGGCGTCCTGCCGTCTGACACGCGCACGATGGTGCACCGGTACCATCGTGGCAGCCACGACGAGGCCTGGGATGATCGCTCAGGTGCCGAGAGCATAGCGAGCCGCGAGACCACGTTCCGCAGGTATCATCTCAGGCGCCGGGGCCTTTGCCAGCGGACTTCGCGGTCGGAGCGTGGCATTCCGGTAGGAAGCCGGGGTTGAGCCGCATGCGGTCCAGGCCGACGTCGGTGACATAAGGGACGAAGCCCTTGCTCATTGCGCGTTTATAGGCTTGGGAGATCAGCGGCTGACTGTCGGCGTAGTCTACCGTAAGAACCAGTCCGATCGCGCTCTGTCGCCGAAACTGCTGCAGGCTGAGTTCCGTACCGGCGCGATCGGTCGCGGATGTCGGAATGTTCGTTGCCTGCACATATGTCTCCTCGCGTCCGAGGCCGGTCAGGATCTCCGCGTAGCCGCGATCCTGAGCTGCGAGCTCCTCAGCATTCTGCGCGAAAATACCAAAGTCCCGACCAAGTGGAGAGTGCGATCGGGCATACCGTGCAATCTCGCCCACGAAGGCGATCATGTCCGCACGGTGCCCACGCGCATAGGGCTCCATGTAGGCATCGATGCGATCGAGGTAGAGGCCATCGAAGCCCGCGGCGATGATCTTGTCAACGTATCGAAGCACGATACTTTGCCAGCCGGCTTGCCAATACTGGACCCAGTAGTTGCCTGCCCAATCCTGGTCCTCGTGCCCAATCCACGCAGGTACGCCGGGCTGCCATCCTCGCTGCCAATACCACCGATACTCCTCCGCTTGGCCGATGCTAAGGTAGGCGAGGACACGCCGGCTGCAGGTAGAGTGGCGCAGCGAATCAATCTGTGCAACGCTGAACGCGCCGCGAGCTGTTCCATCAGACGAATAATCGATCACGGCGAGCTCGAAGCGCGAGGCGCCAATCTGATCGAGCCGGGGTCCATCGAGCCAGTACACCCAGTTGTGAATGGCGCTCCATGGGCGCCGTTCGGCGATCGAGCTAGTGGCCATACCGGCAGTACCCTTCCCGCTCCATGCCAGGCTCGACCCCAGAATGAGCATCAACCATAAGCCGGGGCCGAGGCTCCGGCGCGCAGCATTCACACGTGCAGATGCGGCGGCACGCAGTCTTACCCAGGTCACGGTAGCCGCACTTTCTCCGGCACCTCGTACAGTGTGCTCTCTCCCGGCTCCAGCGGAATGTGCGCAATAGGCCTGCTGCCGTGGTATTCAGCACTCTCATGGCGCAGGCCGGTAACTGGTACTACGCATGCCTGCTTCGCCTGCAGTGCCAGGGTCTGCCAGCGCCCCGCCGCCGATCGCGTGACAAACGCGCGTACCCCTGCCGAATCAAACGCAGCCCGCTCCGCCATCCGTCGTCCCAACTCCTCCAATGGCAGGCTTTCAAGTGGTAGCGTGAAAATGCGCTCATACGCGGCCAGCGTCGCCTCAAGCAGGTCGGTGAGCAGCGTGTTCTCGCGGTCGTAGACACGCAGGTTCGCCTGGTGGAACATCAATGGGCTCCAGTCACCCAACAAGAGGTACCGCAACAGTACGCTGCTCTCGCGATCGAGCAGTCGCTCGTACGTGGCGGCGTGACCACTACGGTCCGGTGGATACAATGAGTGATCCTCCGCGAGCCACTCCGCCGGCGTGGAGACGTCGTAGTATAAGTTTGTAGGATGCCGCGGTACCAGGAGGATGCCGGCGTGGCACGTGCTGCGAATCGCGGCGTTGGGCGGCGCGGTGTCATAACCTGGCCGCGAGGTGTCGGTCACAAGGTAGCGGATCCCATTGTCGTAGGCGGCCCGCAGGAACTGCAGATTCGCCAGCCCCGAGACATCTGGCGTGACCATGCAGAACGGGTTGAACCGCTCGAAACCCTTGACCCGAGCTACCGCATTGTTCAGTCTGATCTGCTCCTCGCCTTCGGCGTAGTTTGAATCATCCAGATTCAAGTGCCCGTAGGTATGGTTGATCCAGTTGAAATCGGACTGATACCGATCGATAGCGGCCATGAGCGAATCAGGCCGACCATCGGTAGCGGTGCTCCCCTGGCCGTTGTAGACCATGCTCAGTCGCAATCCCTGCGTCATGGCCGCCTGCTGCTTGGCACGTTGCCAGCGAACGATGCACTGCAGATCATCGCCAGTGATCCGGTACGTGGAGCACGATCCCTCGCTCGTGGCAGGACGCCAGATTTCGGCCGCAATGCCGACATCGTCAATCTCAGGACTGAGCAAGACATGGCGCTCGCCAAGAAACAGTCCCCGTGTGACCCAGTTGATGAGCCCCTGCGCGAGCGCAAGTGTGTGCGTGATGTATGCGTTGCCATCAAAGGTTAGGGCCAGGCTTTGATGCCCATCGTTCGCCGTGTGCACCACGGCCAATGCATGGCCTTCGTCGGTGAGCAGCAGCGGAGTATTCATGTTATCGGCGATCATCCGTGCGAGATAGGTATGCACGTGGGAGATTTCGAAGGGACGCAGCGTATTCAAGTAGTTGAAGACTGCGCTCCCGGCCGGTGTAAATGCCGCAAACACCGGTTCGCTCGATGCGGGAAACACTTCTCTGGGCGGCTGGAAACCATACTCCGCGGTCGGGTACGTGTACCAGGCCACTTCCCGTATACCGAACTCCGTCTCGTAGCGCCGGAGAATCCGCCACTCCTCAGGGCTCAACGCACTTACGTAGGCTTGGCCGTCAAAGTAGGCAAGACTGCCCGTTGTGAGAATTACTCCTTGATAGAAGCCGTGCGCCTCGTGCGCGAGGAACGAGCTTACCACACCGCCCCGGTGCGTCGTGGCGATATGCACGGTGTAGGGAGTACCGAGCACATCCAGTGCTTGCGTTATCGCGAGAAGTCCGGGTTCAGCTCCGTCGGCGCTGACCACGAGGACCTGCAGGTCAATTGTCTGCTGCCCGTGTGCGGCCTCAGCGGGTCGCGAAAAGTTCGATGTCATGTCTCAACCCCGAGTCATGATACGAGCCGGCGGCGGCTCCGCGTGTCGCCGAATCGCGGTCGCCCGCGCACTTCCGCTTCGCGTCTAATGGAGCGCTGCGCTTTACGATGGCACATCACTGCGCCGGATCCATCGGCTGCAACATGTAAGTTGCGTACTCCAAATGCTTGAGGCGGTTGCGGAGCTCGACAAGTGCCAGCAGTCCGGCAAGCATCGCAGCCGCGAGAAAACCAAAGCCATAGAATGGCGCGCCCAGGGCAAGCGTGAGCAGGGTGAAACAGGCGCTGCTCGCCGCGAATACCAGCGTTACCTTCAGCGCAGGCCGGCGTGCGTCGAGGTACAGCAGCAGCAGCAGCAAGATCATGAACATAAATTGACAGGTCGCCGCCAGTATAAGGATGCGAATTGTATCTACGCGACTTGCGGATAGCCCAAGGAAATGCGCAATGTCTGGCGCCAACAGCAAAAGGAACGTGTCTACAACGAGTTGAATCTTCAGAAGGGTCACAATGGTTGACCTCACCGCTGCCTCCATACCCTTTCTAGCGAGGATAATTTCCGCCAGAATGCCCTGGTTGGAGACGAGACGGAAGAAACGTTCATACTGTTGGAAGAAGGTCGTCTCTAAACGTACGAGGAACACGGCTGCCGCCGGAATGACGGATAGGTATCCGACCAGTTTCGCGAGATCGTATGCCGGAAAGACATGGTAGAAGTGCGCAATGAGGATTCCATTCCCGGAATACCAGAAGAAGATATTGTCAATCCAGAGGCCGAGCGTGCTAAAGAGCCCAATTGCAAGCAGATCCCAGTAGTGCCACGCATAGGCAAGAAACCCGAGATTGAGACCTCGCGAACGGGGAAAGTCCAGATATATATGTGCGATGAGCAGGCACAAACAAACGATCTGGCCCAGCATGAACCCGCTTAGGCTGCCGAGCAAACCGAACGACTGCCCAAGCCCGAGGGCTGCGAAAACGCTCAGACCATATGTACAGACAAATACGACGACAATGCGGGCATAGCTGCGTGTTGCGGATAAGAAAACTACGACCATCCAGATCAGGGAGACCGTTACGAACAAGCTGGCGGTCAATAACCGGTACCGAATGTCAAACGGCGCGAGGACGATGAACGGCAGCGCGAGAACAAGCAGAGGCAGTACCGCGAGCATTACGCCGGTGCACGCCGGCGCCATCGCATCTTCGTCATCCACGTACAGGCAATCGGACAGATAGCGCGTCACGACGAGTTGTGGCCCGCCGGACACCAACAGACTGGCGCAGAAAACATAGGTAATTGTCGTGAGCATCAGTGCGCGATCGGCATGGCTCAAGAACGCGACAGCGACACTGCCGAGCAGCCCTACCCAGAACACGGCAGAGAGCCACGGTCCCGACCCGATGACCGCGGACGCCAGATAGGCAGTCGCCGCTTGAAAATAGGTTCCTCGTTCGACCAATCGATGAAGGCGTAAGCCGATGCCAGCCATGTGCTCTACCGTCCGGCTTCTTCGGGCATGGCATGCGCGTATTGCGCGTAGAGGTCGTCATATGCCGCATAAAGTGTCTCCTGCCGGTAGTATCGTCGCACCCGCTCGAATCCCGCAGTGGACATTTGCTCTCTCAGGCCCTCATCTCGCCACAGCCGGATCAGCGCATCGGCGGTCGCGCGCGGATGTGCGGGCGGAGTAATCAGGCCGCTCGGACCGAGCGCCCGGTCATCGGCGGCGTCGCCAAGCAAGAGCTCGCGACAGGCGCCGACATCGGAGGCAATCGCAGGCACACCCGCGCAATTCGCCTCCAGGATGACCAGCGGTTGCCCCTCGCTCAGGCTGGTCAGCACCAGCACGTCCATCCGCGCATAGTAGTCGCGGACATCCTGAGAGCCGGTGAACTGGATGACACTTGAGAGCCCGAGAGTCTCGACCAGCTGATGACACTGTGCGGCATAGTCGGGCTCCTCGCCTTCCGGTCCCACGATCAACACCAACAGGTTCGGAATCACGGTGCTGGCAATTCTGATCGCGCGGATAAAGGTCTTCACATCCTTGATTCCCACGACGCGTCCGACGAACCCAACGGTGAAGCAGTCCGATGTGCTCGGCCGTTCCCTGCGCACACCGCTCATGCGATCGATATCGATGCCATTGGGAATGACCATCATCTTGCCGGGGTCGGCGCCGTTCTGCAGCTGAAAGCGCTGGTTCGCGCCGGTGATGGAGATCACGCGATCTGAAATCTCATAGGAAAAACGAGTCATGTGCCTGAACATCTCGATCCACCACTGCTGGAAGTAGCCCGGCTTTGCCGATATGATGTAGCCGCTATGCTGCGGACTCCGGATCCAATCGAGCTGGCTGATTTCAATCTCACGCTCTCGGGTATAAATGCCGTGCTCGGTCAGCAGCAATGGCGAGCCGTAGCGAATCTTGGCGAAAGCACCCAACAGGGCGTTGTACCCAGCGCTCACCGCATGGTAGACCCGTGCTTTGGGGATATCGACGTTAAGCAAATTCAGAATCGGGAGGTGCGTGAAGCGATAGGTCCAGAAGTAGTCTGTGAATGGGATATCCGCAGCGCGCATTGCATTGAGGTGCGTGATTATGTCCCAGCTCTGTCTGGCGAACAACAGGTCGGAGGAGGAGATCTCGCTCGGGACGTACTCACATAGTAACCGACCGAAAGCGCCGTAGCCGCCAGGGATATCCTTGGCACCGGCCAGGTGGAAGTCCGCGAGCGCCGACCATAGTTCTGGATTGTGTCGGGGGGAGCGACGTCCGCGCGTTACGTGTGTGTCATGAATATAGACCTCGCGAAAGTCGACGACATTCTTCGGCAGCTCATAGCAGAGCTTTCCCCGCTGCTCGGGCGTGGAGCCGATGTACACCACGCTAAAGTTGAACTGGGGCAAATTTCCAATTAGGGAATGGGTCCAGGTAGACACGCCCCCGGGCGCGTAGGGGTAGGTCCCTTCGATCAGCACGCAGACGTCGGCGATCATGCTTCGCTCCATGCGGGCTCGCCGGATACTCCGGCCCACCATCGGGCTAGCATGGCGGACTGGGGGTCGGAGGTCGCGACGGGCACTGCCAGCCGGGCAAGTGCTTGAAGCTGCTCCCACCTGCCACCGCGAAAGGCAACCTCCATGCCCTGCAAATAGCTGCGCACGTTGGCCGGGCGGTCGTCGAGTGCATAGTCGAGCGCCGCTCGTGCATCCATGTCCAGGCCAAGATCGCTCAGGAGATAGGCTAGCTGGAACTTCTGATCCGCGTGAGGTGAGTCTTCCGCAATCGCCTGCCGAAGGACATCGCATGCCTTGCGCAAGTACAAGGTGCTTGAGATATCGTCGAGCAGTCCGCTGCTGGCGTAGCGCATATAAAGGTCGGCCAACTCTGTCGGTTGCGGCCCTCCTTCGCGATGTTCTGCCTGGTTCAATGCACGTTCAAATCCTGCTTCCAGCCGGAACAAAGCCAATGATGCTGCGTCGCGAAGGTCGGCATCCGGATCGACCAGGAGATCTCGAAGCAGTTGCACGCGTTCGCGGCTCGGTTGCTGGGCGATCGCACGAATGGCAGCTCGTTTCAGTGCACGATTTGACCCGCGAAGGATATCGACAATAGGCTGCACCTCCAACTCGCGAATTGCGGAGAGGCGCGGGGCGTGCGCGGTATCAAGGCTACGTATCGCCGGGGCGTGCGTCGCGGCTCGTGAACGGGGAACCAGTCGCAGCAGCCAGATTGTGCCCAGGGCAATGCTCATTCCCAGGGGAGCGACCGCGGGAAAAGGCAATAACCCAAGCATCAGGGCGACGGCGGTCCAACCGTCCAGCCCCAGAGCGTCCGCACGCCGTGAGGGTCCGCCGGAAGATTCAGGTGCCCCGGGGCGGTGTAGACGAATCAGAGTCCCAAGTTGCTGCCAGCTTGGCGACGACGGTTGAGGGGCGCCTTCAGCCTGATGCCATGCTGAACGGTAGGTGTCGGTCTCGACGTCGACCTGCTGCAGGGTAAGCAGGCGAATACCTGCTACCCACGTGAGCACCGCAGGGACATAGAGGCACAGTATGCGCGTATCCGCGGCGACCAGCAACCAAACACCGGCAATGCAGTCTGCGCCAAGGCCACATATGGCGAGAACCGCCCCCTTGAGTTGACGTGATGGTCGTCGCAGCACGTGGCTATCCAGTCATTTTGGGTCCTCAGGGCGCAAAGACCTTCACGATACCGCTTCGGCGACAATCAGTTCCGGCGCGGCGTCCTGCATTGCAGCCAGTGCGCGCGAGAGCATATCTTCAGGTTCAGGGTGCGCGGACGAAAACGCCGCGACACCGATGCGAATGCTGACGAGGTCATTACCATTCTGTGCTAGGTGAGCATATACATCGCTGCGGATACGCGCCGCGACGCGCTGCGCACCGTCGAAATCCGTCAATGGCAGAATCAGCGCGAAGGTGCCAGACTCGCCCGCCTGTCCGAGTATATCGACCGGTCGCAGCTGCAACTTGAGCCTCTTGAGCAGCTCCGCCTGAGGCTCAAACGTCGGCGAGTCTGGGGAGAACGAACGGACACGGTGCACAATAATCGAGAGAGGGAGATTATACCGTTGGCAACGCAGGCATTCCTGCCGCAGCAGATCGAGCGTGTGCGCCGGCGTAAACACGCCCGTTGTCTCATCCACAATGGTCTTCGCGCGCATTTGATGGTGGGCGTCGGCGTTCTGCAGTGCTGTAGAAGCCCAGTCCACCACCAGACCGAAGAGCTGAACGCTGGCAGGTGTGAACTTGAGGAAGGGAATGCGCTCGATCACCACGACGCCGCACGGGCGTCCCGCAATATCCAGCAAGGGGCCTGCCATCACTGCCTGGCGGCCATCGGCCGCGGTCGCCTGGCCGTTGAGGACTTGCTCGCGCAGAGTCGCGACCCGACGCTCCTGCAATGCCAAGCGTACCAGCCCCTGTCTGGGATCGAGCACGGATCGACGAAATGCTTGCAGAGGTGGCACGTGCGCCTCCAGTCGCAACTGGCCACTGGAATCTTCCAGGTAGAGAGAGCAGGCTTCTGCTTCGACAAACGACACGACAAGGTTCACGGTAGCCTCGCAGACCGCGGAGGCATCGAGCGTTGTCAAGTGCTTCGCCGCATCGTACAGGCTGATGACCGAAGCCGTTTGACCAACGATTCGCTGCTCTAGCTCTCCTTTCACGTCCTGCAGTACCTGGCATCGCTGCGTGACTTCCTCGAGCGATGCGGCAACCTGGCCGCGTTCTTCCTCGGCGCGTAATCGGCGTCGATGCTCGGCTTGCACGAGCTCGCCGGCGACCAGGCCACCGACGAATAAGAGTGCGACCTGCAAGAGTTCGTGCTCAGGTCCAAGGGTGCCATCCGCCCCTGGCCGAAAGTACAGCAAGACACCGTATCCACATGCCGCGAACGCGCCGACGGCGTAACCGGCAGGGACGCCGTAGCGTATGGCAATGGCGATCACCACGAGCCACAAGGGGTGCGGCTGTACATCCAGCAGCCCCCAATGTCCGGGAATCACCGCCGCAATACCCGTCACCAAGAGCACCCCGAGGAATGCTTCAAGCACCCCCAGGGACGCGTGCCCCGGCGATTCTACGGTAGCCTCCACTGGAGAACCTCGGGCCTGATCTGTCGTCACTGCCATGCCCTCCGAAGAAATAGAGGAGAAAGCCGCCCCGTCCCGTGCGCCGCTGCCATGCTCAGCCGCACTTCACCGGACGTCGTGGCTATGCCATCTCGCATGTCCGGCATGCAAAGGCGTTCAGCGCGTGTTGACGCAGCCTACGCCCAGTCGTGGCATAGGCATGAATACTGAAGCCTATTTGCTGCGCATCACCGCCTCGCACAGTCGGCCCGGAGCGTCGCAGCCGGAGCTCCACGTAAAGGGTGAGGTCGCGTATGTGGGCGATGTCTTTGGCAGTGCGCGTGCCCTTGGTGGGCAGGGGGGCTTGGGGGGAAGTCGTGCCCTTAAGGCGCGTGAAGCGCTTGGCGCGCGAGCAATGCCTGAGCGAAGGGTAATCTGGACCACAACTACCAGAATCAACCGTCACACTCATACGAGTACTCCTTTGCGAGCCTGCATCCCCCGTCAAAGGTACGGGGGCGAGCACATCGTCACTTCGAGTATGAACGCGACACGCGTTCGCTCATATCCGCCGAGTGGCCATTCTTTCCAGAAGTTTCGACCATATAGGCCATTCCCCGGCCATGGCTGCCCGTGGTGCAGTTGTGCTACAATCGTGGCCGTATTGGTGCTGGCGGTTCGAAGTATAGATGAGCACGTCGCCAGTGTCAACAAGAGCAGAATATGCTCTCGTGATAGGCAGGTATGGTCGGCAGGTTGGTCGCTGACTGCAGTATCGTATTGTTCTTAGGAAATGTACGCAACCGATTGAGACGGAAATGAGAACACGATGAGCGCACTTCCTATTGTCATCGTGGGCAATTTCCGACCGAACATGGTCTCTGGCGGAGTGGCTGGTGGCTGGCGTCCGTCGAGATTGGCGGATCGCCGCGGGGCGCACCCGGGTGCTCATGTGGAACGCGCCATGCGGAAGCGCCGGAGTTGCGCCTATGGCCCGCAAACGTCAATCTCACGGAGATCTGACTTTCCTGAGCTACAAAGGACCGCAAAGAGCTCGTCGCGTGGGAATCTCTGACCGGTTCGTGCGTGATCGGAGTCCTGCATTGATTTAGGTCCGCTGGGTCCGCGATCGGGTCGACCGGCCTGTCACCATGCTCCTGGGGGCCGGGCGTGTGATTGGAAGAAGGGTGACGACTATGAGTACAGCGCCACGACATTGGACAAGATTCTCGCTGCTCGTCCTTCTCGTCCTCTCGGCAACGCTCGTCTACACCACTGGTCCGTCGGCACGCCAGGCCGGCGCAACCGGCGCATTGACACAAAGCCGGGCCTCTACAGACACAGCGGTTGCGACTGCTTCTGGTGATATGGCAACTGTGTCGGTCCCTGCCGCGACCGCGCCGGTAGCTACTGCCACGGCAACGGTGCCGGTCGCCACAGCTACGGGCACGGCGCCGGCGTCCTTGACGTCGGCGGCAGCCGCAGCCACGACGCGGAAAGCGTCGTCAGGTGAGAGGCTGGAACTTGGGCCGCTGCCTCCGACACCGATCGCCTCCAAGCCGCTGGCGCCCCCGGCGGCGACTCCGGGCGGTGGCCTGGCACATCCGCTGGCAATCGGACCGATGGAAGTTGGCGCACCGGCTACCTGCGCGGCGCCCGCGTCGAAGCAGACGTTGGCGACGAAGGTGCTGGTCGTCTCGAACAACGGCACGGAAGCCGACCTGCCCGCGATCGCGCAAGCCATGGACTATATGGGCGCGCCGTACGATCTGTACATAGCCTCCACGACCAGCCTCTACAGCTCTGCTACGGGCACCGGATTTAATCTTTCGACCAACGGGGTAAAGTACGGACCCAGCGTGACCGAGGATGTTCTCACCGCTGCCGGGCTCTCAAACGGGACCCAGACGCAGGGCAACTACGATGGTGTCATACTGGCTTCAAGTAACGTGTACGCCCTACCCGAGATAAGCGCGCTCATCAACTACCAGCACACCTTCTGCACGCGCACAGTGGTCTGGTATGCATATCCACAGCCCGCCCTGGGCTACCAGTCGCCGGATCTGAGCCCCTTCGCCGGCTTCTTTGCTCCAACGGCAACCTTCACCAGCGACGGCGCGGGAATCTTCACCTACGTGAACACCGTATCGGGGTTGCCTATCAGCAGCCTCGCCTACACGTATCTCGCGCCGGCCGCATCGGACGCCTACCTGCAAGGCGTGGGGGTCGGCGGGCACTCCACTCCGCTCCTCACGAGTGCCGGAAGTATCACGGAGACGGACTCCCTGGGTCTGATCCACTCCGATCCTGCCGGAGCGCAGACGCTATCCCTCACGTTCGACAGCAGTCCGGTCCTTACCCACACGCTGGTGCTCGCTTACGGCCTGATCAATTGGGTGGCGCACGGCGCATTCCTGGGCGAGCGGCACGTCTACCTGAGCCCGCAGCTTGACGACGTCTTCATCGACGACGACGAATGGCTCGTGAAGGCGACAGGCCAGTACCCGGCATGTGGCACGGCTACGGACGCGCAAGGTAACGCGGCCTACAGGATGACCGGGGCTGATCTGAGTGTCCTCGACAGCTGGCTGACGAGCACCCATGCTCTCATACCAACCGCGCAGCAACTGGGCATCAGCTTCGCCTTCAACGGCGCGGGGTACGTGAACCCTACGGGCTGGGGGGGCACGGTCCCAGACTCCCTCGCGACAGCCCTCCCGACCTATCAGCCGGATTTCAACTGGATCAACCACACGTACGACCATGGCAACCTGGGCACCTGGACCGTGCCGATTTCCAACTCAGACGCGCTGACAGACACGACTCTTACCTACCAGCAGGAGCTGGCTGACAACGACGCGGTTGCTATGACGACGACGCTCACCAACTACTACAAAGGGGAGATGGTCAACCCGGAATACTCGGGCCTGACGAATCCCACGTTCCTGGCTACGGCAGTCGCTTTCGGCATACAGTACGTGGTGGGCGATAGCTCACACACCGGCGCGACCACATATGATACGGACCCCACCGATTACAACAACCCGTCGCCGAATACCGGAAACTACAACCAGTGGGGGGCGCCCAGCATTCTGATGATCCCTCGCCATCCCACGAACCTGTACTACAACGTCACGAATCAGGGCGAGTGGGTGGCCGAGGACAACTGTTTCTACCCGTCAGGCTCGTGGTACGTCGGCGGCTCTGACCCCGCCGATCTCCCCCAGTCCTACCAGAATCTGCTGAGCCGGGAAAGCAGCACCATCGTTACATATATGCTCAACGGTGACATGGATCCGTTGATGTTCCACATGGCCAACCTCAGGGCGTACGACGGGACCCATTCGGTGTTCACCGACCTCATGAATGCCACGATCGACAAGTACCAGAGCTACTTCAACCTCCCCATTGAGAGCCCGAGCATGAAGCAAATCGGCCAGCGCATGGCAGCCCGGGCACAGTATAACGCCGCCGGCATAGCGGGCTTCATTACCAGAGGCACGGCGGGCAATTGGCAAACGATCACGCTCACCGCGACGACACCGGTTACGGTCCCCGTCACCGGCTTGAATGCCGCGGGGGCAGAGCAGTACGGCGGCCAACCAATAGCACACCTTGCGCTTGCCGCGGGACAGTCGCTGACCTGCTCGTTGCTCACAGGCAGCTGCGGGTCGGCAGCTACCATCCCAATTGCAGCCGGCTGGAACCTGATCACATTGCCCATCTCGCCCACTACCACGCAGGATGCCCAGTCGATGCTCGCCGCCCTGAACCGCCTCACGCCTGGAGGTTACGCCGAGATCGCGAGCTACAGCTCCGGCGGATGGAGTGCGGGCGTCTATGATGACACCGTCGACGGTCTTGGCATGAGCAGCAACAACTTCAACCTGCAGATGGGCCGCGGCTATGCGCTCTACAGCGACAGGGCGGGCAGCATCGACGTCATCGGGGTGGCGGTTGGAGCACAACATGTGCCGCTCTCTGCCGGCTGGAACCTGATCGGCTTCCCTGAGGCTACGAGCACGACGGGACCGGACGCATATTCCATTCTCTCCGGCCTTCTCACGGCAAACGGGGGTTCCTATGCCGAGATAGACGGCTACACAGGCGGGCGGTGGGCGCCCAGTGCCCATGACGGTGCGGGTGCGCTCCTTCCGACAGGCGGGACCTTCAGAGCGCAACCGGGGCGGGGCTACGCCGTGTTCACGGATAAAAGCACGATGTAGTACTCGCGTCCAACTGTTTCTGCTGAACGCAGTCTGTCACAGCATAGCGGCGAGCTTACTTCACCGTGACGCTTTTGGCCAGGTTCCGCGGCATGTCCGGGTCGTGCCCTCGGCGGCAGGCAAGGTAGTAGGCAAGAAGCTGGAGCGGCATCAGACTGAGCAGCGGCGATAGACTGCCGCCGTCTGGAACCGGAAGATACTCATCGAACAGCGGGTTGTTTTCAGGGCCGACGCCGATGATCATGCCGCCTCGCGCTCGGACCTGCGCCGCGTTGCTCAAGATCTCGGCGCGCATGTCGTCGTTGGACGACAGAATCACACACGGTGTCCCCGGCCCGATCAGGGCGATCGCATAGTGCTTCAGCTCACCGCCCGCCAGACCTTCGGCGTGGATGTAGCTCACCTCCTGGATCTTGATCGCCGCTTCCAGCGCTACGGGATAGTTGATGCCCCTGCCGATCGTGTAGATGTCGCTGGCGCCCGCGAGGCGCGTCGCCAACGCCTCGATTCGCTGCAGATACTCCGGTGTCGTCAGTACATCCATATGTGATGCGACGTTCGTGAGCAGCGCCCGCCCGTGCGCGGCCTGCCCGGCCGCGGCGTGCGCGAGCAGCGCCAGGACCGCGATCTGTCCCAGCGTGGCTTTCGTCGACGCGACGGCTTTCTCGGGACCGGCCTGCACCAGCAGGGTGTGATGCGCCTTGCGGGTCAGCAGTGAGCCCGGCACGTTCACCACGGCCACGACGCGGCTGCCCCGGGCCAGCGCGACGTCCACCGCTTCCAGCAAGTCGGCCGTTTCGCCACTCTGCGAGATCGCCACCAACAATGTACGCTCGTGCATCGAGTGGCGATAGTTCTTGAACTCGCTCCCCAGTACCGCCGTCGTGGCGCGGCCGGCAATGTCCGAGAAGAAGTAGGTCCCTATCTTCCCCACCACGCCGGCAGTGCCGCAGCCGACGAAACAGACCTCTTGGGCAATGCGGATCACGGCGGCCACGTCGCTCAACAAAGCGTCTGGTTGGTTGATCGCCCGTTGCACCGCATCGCGCTGCTCGAATATCTCTTTGATCATGAAATGCGGGAACGTACCCCGCTCGCTGAGCTCAGGCTCCCAGCCCACCCTCTCCGCCGGGGGCTGCAGCTCGTGCCCGTCCGCGGTGGCAGCAAACGCCAGTACGTCGCTCACCGTTACCATCTCATGGTCGCCGAGCCAGATGACCCGATCCGTATGCTTGAGCAGCGCCGGCATGTCAGACGACACCAAGTACTCCGGGCTTTCCTCGGTCCCAGCCAACCCCACGACGATCGGGGAGCCGCTCTTGGCCACGACCACGTCGCCGCTGCTTGCATCCAGCACCACGATCGCGTTGCGGCCGCGCAAGCGATTGAACGCCAGCCGGACGGCCTCCGCGAGCGGATGCTCTTTGACCGATTCTTCAACCAGGTGCGCCACGACTTCCGTGTCCGTCTCGCTCCTGAGGACATGTCCTCGCGCCAGCAGCTCCGTGCGCAGCTCGGGGGCATTCTCCACGATGCCGTTGTGCATCACGCCCACGCGGTTGTCGCACGAGACATGTGGGTGTGCGTTTTCTTCCGTCACACCTCCATGCGTTGCCCATCGTGTGTGGCCGATCGCCACCCGGCTGGGGCTCAAGCTCGCAATCCGCGCGTCGGTCGCCGCGATCCCACCAATCTTCCCCACCCGCCGCTCGACGCGCAGCCCGTCCTGCGTCGGCACTGCCAGTCCCCAGGAGTCGTAACCGCGGTACTCCAGTCGCTTGAGGCCCTCGAGCACCACCGCCGCGGCGTCCCCACGGGCTCCCCTGTAGACGAAGATTCCGCACATCCGCGTTGCCTCCTTACGAATCGAGCGCGCTCAGCAGCTGCGCACGTTGCATGCCATTACCGGAAGCATCCCGATCGCCTCGCCGCGTATCTTCTTTTAGCTTCGCACAAAGATCTCCCATTCAACCATAGGATGATCGGACTAATGGTTCATCCGCTACGTGTCGTACTTGTGTACGAGAGCTCGAACCGCTCATGCCTAACCCTCCGACGCGGTCTCGCTCGATACGATGATCCCGGCGAGGTCCTCAGGCACCTCCTCGCTGCACGCCAGGACCGCCCATGAATGAACGAGGTGAGTTGGTCGTCCGTCGGCACGCATTCGACGACCTGGAGCGCTGGCCGGCCTTCGGCACGGCCGTAGCTGTACGCTGCGCCGCCCTATCAGCGCGTCCAGTAGGTCACGTGCCGGTAGGCGGTGGCACGCGTGCCGCTATCGCGGAACAGCGTCGCCGTGAGCTCCACGCCGATGGGAAGCGCCGATGGAAGCGTCACGCTGCCGGTCCAGGTCGCGCCCGAACCCACCGCGATATTCGGCCACAACGCCACCGCTCCGCTGGGCAGCGACAGTACCAGTCGATAGCGAGTCGCCGCGCCCTCGTGGTTCGCTACCCCCAGGCGTACCGCATCGGTCCCCGCCGGAACCATCCAGAGCTGTGTGAAGCCGGGGCCGGTCTCCAGTGTAGCGTTGACATAATTCAAGACAATTGCGCCCGTGGCGATTACTGCCGCCGACGCAAAGAGGAGGCACGCGCGCCGGCTGATACGATACGCCGGAACCTGCGGGGCGGGCCGTGGTGGAAGCGGATCGCGCGGCGGGGCAAGCGGGGCCAGCCGTGGTGGAAGCGGGTCGCGTGGCGGGGCAAGCGAGGCCATCCGCGCCTGGAAGCGTTCTGTATCGCGCAGACGGAATACGGCCACGATGATCGCAACCTGCGTGAGGTAGCCGAGCGATCCAGCCCACCAGGCGCGCTGGAGGCCGGGGCCGGTCCAGTTCAGCGCGTAGCCGACCAGCGCCGTCAGGCACACGCTCAACCCCATGGTAAAGAGGACGCGAGCCGCAGGGCCGAGCGTGCGGCGCGGAAACAGGGCCGCGGCGACCGCCAGCCCTGGTAGCACCAGCACGAGCAGCAACGCGCACAACGCACGGAGGGGCCCAAGTACGCCGGGAAGCGGCAGCGTACACGCAACCGCGGCCGCTACCGTCGCCACCGCCAGACCAAGCGCACGTCTAGGGCGCATTGCTTACCGCCCCCACGTCGTAAACCGCAATCTCTCCACTGTCGAATACGCGATCGATCAGGGGAAACTGGTCGAACTTCGCCAGTGCCGCGGCCGGAATTGGGCGTGAATGGTTGCTATCCACCTCGAAGAACGGTCCGCCCTGAGGCACGCCGGTGCTCAGCCGCTTATCCACGACGAGATAGCGGATCTTGCCGGCGTCGAGCGTGTCGAGCTCAGCCGAACCGATGCTTGCCGCGAAATACACACCGGACACGTCGACATTGTCTTCGAGATGTGTCACCACGTGCTGCTCGCCGTAGCTATTCATCAGCAGCGTGTTCGTGCGATCGGCAGCTATGCGATGCCCGGGGCCGAGGACACTCGCGGCCCACGTCGCCGCGTCCACGCTCTGCGCGTCGATCGAGCGAGAGTCCGCGCCCACCAGGTACGGGCCCGGCTGCCGCGCCCAGGGCGGCCATCCGACGATGATGCCGCCGACGAAGATTACCGCGACCCACGGCAATAGCGCCGCTGGCTTGATGCGCTCGAGCCGCCCAAAGACGCGGAATTCGACGATGCCGGTAGCCAGCACGTAGGCCACAGGAACGAAGACGAATTCCGAGGCGCGGTTTGAGATCTCGGCCCCCCCAGAGGTGAAACGCAGAAAGAGCGTCGCGGGATAGAGAAGGGCGGCAAGCGCGTTTGCTACAACCGGCGCGCTGCACGGTCGTCCCCGCCAGATGCACAGCCAGCCAAACGGCAGGCCGGCCAAAATGCAGAGGATGGCCCCAATGCCGGTCGCGCGCTCCCACGCCGGCGCAGCGTAGCCCGAGGTGGAAGAATGAAACAGCTGCCGCGGCCCTGCTTCACGGGTGATCAGCTGCACGACCTGCTTCGTCGCGTCCGCGAAATCGGGCGCCAGGTAGCCAATAGTAAGCGTCGCTACGGCGGTCAGCCAGGCGAGGGCAAGCACGACAGTCAGAGCAGCGGCGCCGCCCGGGCCAAACGGGCTGGTAGCAGCACGCCAGCCGCTCTTCACGAAAACGATGACGACCCAGAGCACGGCATAGGCTGCCAGCACATAGCTGGTTATGTGGTGCGCTGTCACCACCATGCTGATTCCCAGCACAACCATGGCCGCCAGTCCAACCTTTTGATCGGCCGGGGCGCCGGCCTGGCGGGCAACCGCAAAAAGCACGAGCGCGAAGACCGGCAGCGCTAGAGATTCATAGGCAAACTGCGCATCGAAATAGAGAAAGTTCGGGTTCGCCATGTACAGGAGAACGCCCAGGGCGGCGATCCGAGCCGATCCGCCGATCTGCTGGTAGAACAGGAAAAGCGCAAGCACCAGTATGAGCCGTCCGGCGGCAATCACGATCGCGCCCGATGCGAAAACGGAAAGCCCGCCAAGCGCGGCAAGTGCCCCGGTCACGATCTCCAGCGAGGGGTACAGCGGGCTGACGGGCAAGACCGAGTTAGCGTGAAAGAGGTGGCCACTGCTCAGGATATCGCTGGCTGTGCGCAGGTGCTCGAGCTCGTCCACAAACGTGAAGGACGTGGGACTGTGCAGCATCTTGACGCCATAGAGCGCCATGCCGAGCAGCACCACAAGACCGATGCGCTCAAGACTGGATGCCGAGCTGGAGAACAGGCGTCCGGCAACTGGAATCACCAACAGTAACAGTCCAAGCCAGAACACCAGAGCGGCTGCCGGCACTGCCGCGCGCGCAGCCATGTCCGACAGCGCGACTGCCAGCAGGCCGGTGGCCGCGGTGACGCTAAGGGCGGGCAGCCAGCCAAGATCGGCCGCCTGAACGCCGTGCGGTGGTCCCGGTTTCTGACTGTGCTCCGTGCTTCTACTCGCCAAAGCCATCCATTACACGCCCCTAGGCGGCCGGATCTCTGCCTTGCTCGGCACGCGGCACTTGCTGCAATAGCCTGTCGTACACGCGTTCGATGCGCGGTACCACGGTGCTCACGTGAAAGCGGGGCGCGTGCTGCAGTGCGGCGCGACTCATCCGTTCGCGCCCATCAACATCAGTCAGGAGCCTGACGATTGCCGCGCGCAGGGCTTCGACGTCGCCAGGCTGAACCAGCAGGCCTGTCTCTCCATCCACGATCAAATCCGGTAGACCGCCGATGCGCGATCCGATCACCGGCTTGCCCATGGCCATGGCCTCCATGACCACGGTCGGGCATGGCTCCGGCCAAACCGACGGCACCAGTGCGAACAGGCAGCGGCGCCAGGCCCAGAGTACCGATCGCCGTGGCCATGTGTGCAGCATTATAACGCCGGGCGGGAGCGTCGCGGGCGTATCCGCACACTGCCGGCCCAGCAGCACGAGCGGCGGCGGGGCCGAAAGACCGGCATACGCGGCAAGGAGGACGGGCAATCCCTTGTCCACGCTCAGGTCGCCGGCATAGAGAAGAAAGTCGCCTGGCGGAAGCTGATCCAGCTCCGGTGGCGGATCGCCGGAGAGATCGGCCAGATCGTCGGGCACGAAGTTCGGCAGCACCTCCGTGCGGTCGGCTGGGCAACCTGTTCCCATCGGCAACCGCCTGGCTCACCGGCAGATACCAGTCAACCGCATGCCGCTCCTCGAGGCCCATGGCCCAGTTCGCCGTCGCGATCGGCGTGCCTTTCAGCGGCCCATAGTGGGCGCTGCAACAGCGCAGGCATTTGACCGCTCCAGGCCCGCTGCAGGGCGAGTTCTCGTACATGAGCCGCTTCTTCGCGCAGATCAGACTGTAATCGTGGAGTGTAAGCACGAGCTTGCCGCGACTCATTGCCTTGAGCGGAAGGAACGAATGTACCATCCAGTTGTGCGCGTGCACGATGTGCGGTCGCTCGCGCATCACCACCGTGCGCAGGCGCCACACGAGCTCAGGATCGGGGACCGGGGGCGTGTGCCGCCGGTCGGTCTCCTGATACGCGAAGGGAATCCGTTGTGCCACGCCACGCAATCGGTACACGTGCACGCTTCCATCGGTTTCATACTCCGGGAGGCCGTGCCGCCAAAGCGTGGCGACTGCTGTCGTGTGGCCACGTGCCGCCAGCGATGCGCTCAGCGCGCGCACGTGTTGTTCTTCTCCCCCCAGCGTCGGGGGGTAGAACTGCGAAAGCATCAGAATGCGCAAGACGTTACCTTCACCATCGCGAGGTCAGGCGAATTAGCCCTTTCGGGCCTCATTCTTGGCCAACATGGGCCGGTCCGATCGCCCTGTGCATCAGGCACGGAGCGCCACGTCCCGGCCGCCGGATCGAACGGCCGTGGCACCCCCGTTGCCGTACCTGTGATCGAGCCATACCTTATCGTAGAGCGCCAGGAGCGACTTGGTGCAAGTATCCCACGTCGGCAGGGCAACGTTCACGGGATGGAGCGGCTGCTCGAGTTGTGCCAGTACCGCGGCGGCGACTTGCCGGGGACTGGACTGGAGCGGAATCGCCCGGACCCAGCCCTTCGCCGCAAGCTCATGCAGACCCGACGTGTCCGCAACCAATACCGGCCGCCGAAACGCCAGCGCCTCGAGAATGGCGATTGGATGCGTCTCGTACTCGCTGAGCAGGGTGACCAGGGCTGCCCTGGACAGGGCGTCGGCCATGCCCTGCCGATCTCCCGGCGGGATGGCGCGAATCTCTACCCTGTGTGCAACCCGCAGGTCGCGTGCTTGCTTCTGTAGCGCCCCCTCGTACGGACCCTGGCCCATTATCCATAGCCGAGCGTCGGGACGCCGGGCAAGAACGGCCGGAAAGGCGGCAAGGACCCGCTGGTGGCCCTTGTAACGCTCGAGGCGGCCAATGGAGATAATCAGCGGTTCGGTTGGTTCTTCAGCGGCGGAGCCTGGCACGGCAGCGATATCTGCGCCGTTGGGGATCACCGCGAAGCGGTCCGGTGGAAGCTTGAGCAGCCGTCCATACAGATCAACCTCGAAGCCTGCTACCGCGATCAGCTTACTGGCACGTGCCAGTAGTGGGCGGAGCAAGCGCAGCTGCTGGCCGCGAGCCGCCTGCCGCAGGCGGGAGCTGCTGCCGCCGCCGTGAAACGTCACCACGTAGGGAAGGCCTGCCTGCAGCGTGGCCGCCATCGCCAGAGGCGCTACCAGTGTGTGATAGGACTGGCAATGCACGATATCCCAGCTACCGTCGCGAATACGCTTGTAGATCGACGGCGCGAAGTAGTAGTCGCGTTCAGCCGGCCAGGCTCGTGCGCGAAGGATCGTCACACCGCCAAGTGACTCCTCTGCCTCGAGTTTCCCCGATCGATCGGTCGTCAGCACGAAGACCTCGAGGCCCAGGCGTGCGAGCCCCTCGGCCACCTGGCGTACGTGATGCTCGACACCGCCGGAGAGTGGGTAGTAGCGGGGCGTGACCATCAGCACGCGCGCAACTCCCGCACGGGGAGCGAATGTGGCATCAAGTTGCCTAACTGCCATAGACGCTCTCCAAAGGCGTGGATTGTTTCATGAGCCGGCCGGTCAGGTATCCGAAGGTAGTGGCAGCGAGGCCCCCGGCGATGGCAGCTGCGCGAGCAAATCCGTGCGCGTCTCGCTTGACGAACGCTTCGGCTACACCGCGGGCACAGCCGAGCGGAAGCGTCCTCAACGTGTACATGCGCTCCGCGGACAGCCCGTCCGCGGCGCCGACCGAGGTGGTAACCTGAGCCTTGGAGCGACCCTCGCCAATACACCGCTTCATGAAGTACTCGCGGCGGGCACGATCGCTCGGCACATGGTGAAGTACCCTGGCGCGCGGCTCATAGAGCAGAACACGCCGCGGATCGCGCTGCCGGAGGCGGATGCACAACTCCGTCTCTTCACAGCCGGCGGCCGAGGCTCCCACCCGGCCAAGCGCGCCACGGAAGCCTCCCGCTTCCAGACAAGCACTTCGCCGGAAGGACATGTTCGCGCCGATCATATTTCGAACCGGGCTCACGGAGACGGGCATGCCGCGGTAGGTGCAGCCGACCACCCAGTCGAATTCGGGCGGGAACCACGCAGGCCTGCTTTCTTCCCACAGCGGCGCGATCGCGCCTCCGGCGCCCACGACGTGGGGATCGGCGTAGCAGTCGTGGAGGCGCCGCAACCAGTCCGATGATGCAACGGCATCGTCGTCCAGAAAGGCCACGATCGTCCCCAGAGCCGACTCAATGCCGGAATTGCGCGCGCCGCTCAAGCCGCGGCCGTGGCGGTTTGCCAGGGCCACGACGTCGGGCAGTTCTGCTCGCACGCGCGTGAGAAGCGCGGCATTGTGGTCGATCACCACCAGGATCTCGCGCGCGGGCAGCGTCTGATCGCGCACGGACTGCACCGCGGCCACCAGTTGCCCGTAACGGGCATCGGTGTAGGCGCAGATGATCACCGAGATGGTCGCGCCGTCGTGCGAGGTTTCGTGCGCCGCGGCCCTGAACGCTCCGTGTTCCAGACTCACCTTCAAAGACGTCCATTCTGCTCGGGTCCGGCCAAAAGAGGGTCACTCGCGCGGCGATTCGTCGAGCTACAGTGCAACCTTGGTGCATGGCGCGTGCTTGCTCGTCTCGGTCTCAAGGGAAGAGTGGAATGCATTGCTGCAACTGTCTAAACATCCTTCTTTAAGGATACCATGGTGTGTGGCCATGCGCAGCCACCTTCGGGGGCGGTTGCCGGGCAGTTCAATTCAGGAAGCATGTAGTCAGCCCAGAGGGCAGGTGCCTCCGTTGGGCGAGGAATCGCAACGGCGCTACGGTCGATCGCGCGCGACTGCCGCGGACGCGATCTGCAGGGCTCCCGCGAGCGCGCCGGACGCTGCCAGGCACTGCCCGGGCACATCAAAGCGCAGCGGCGGTAGTGCCACCAGTCCCAGCAGCGTATGCTGGGGCGGTATGCCCAAACCGCTCAGACGAAGCAGCAGTAACCCAAGCGCGAACGCCAGCCAGGTGAGGGCGAGCGAGCGCCGCGAAAGCCGTAGTGGGACATCGGTTGCACCCGCAAGCTGATCGAGCCGAGCATCGAGAGCGCCGATCATGCCGGGAACCGGCAACCTTGCAGCCGCAGCGCCCGGCGCGTCCACCAGCGTCAGCAGCGCGCGTCCGAGAGCGTGCCGCTCGCCGGCGCAAATGACCGCTCGGTCCGCCGCCAGTTCTTGAGCCCGAGCGACCGCGGCGGCCAATTCGCGCAAGACAGGCAGGAACGGGAAGGCGGCGGCCAGCGAACGGGCTATCAAGAGCTGGGATGGGTGCCGGAAGCGAACGTGCGCGAGCTCGTGGCGCAGAACCGCGGCCGCCTCCTGAAAAGAAAGCAGGTCCAGGGTGCCCGTCGACAGCCAGACGCGCGGATGCCAGAGGCCGTGACATAACGCGATCGGCATGTCGGTGTCGACAATTGTCACGCGTCCCTCGATGCCAAGTCGGTCGCAAACGGTTTGCAGGCCGGCAGGCAGCGCTCGTGTACCGTGCGCTCGCAGGCGTCCAACCGCGCGACCGGTGATCCACCACTGCCGGAAGCCCCGGCACAGTCCTCGGCACAGCGACCAGGGCAGTAGCGCGAGGAAGAGCGGGGTGCCAACCTGATGCCCGATACGCACCAGATTGGAGCAGAGACTGCCCGACTCGGTGCAGCGTTTGAACGCGTTGCCCAGCGGCGGAGGGGGGAAGGCAACCAACAGCAATGCGGCAGCAAGCAGCAGGCCGAGGCCCGCTACCACGAGGAGAGTGGCAAAGGGTCTACGTGCCGTCATCAGTCTGCTCGGCGGTATCGAAAAACACGCGCAACCGCTCGAGACGAGCGGGATCCGCGCGCTCCAAGGCATCGACGAACTGCGACAGAGCGAGATCGCCGAAATCTACGATCAGATCATTCACGATCGTGCCGGCGATACCGGCCCGGAATTCCTCGCGCGAACAGGCAGGCCGGTACAGGTATGTCTTGCCCACGCGCTCGCGGTTGAGAAGCCCCTGGGCGGCCAGACGTGACATGACGGTCATGACGGTCGTATAGGCCACCTCCCGCCTGGTGCCCAGCGTCTCCACGATCTCGCGCACCGTCACCGCGGCGCGGGACCAGGCTACCGCCATGATCTGGGCTTGCAGCTCGCCCAGGTACTTCTGCTCGCCACGCACGGCAAGGTCGTGCCGATCCCTGCGTCCCCGGCGAATCATGCCTTATCCTTTCGCACATTGCGCGCCCAGGCGTGCCGCTTTTCCAGGCGCCTGCTCCAATTCGATCCTACCGACCACGCAGCAGCCGTACAACCGCCCTGCCGGACAGCGCCGTTCCTTGACTGGTTCTGCCAGTCAATTATACTGCAGGTATACTACATTTACGTAGTATAAATTGCTGAAACCGCTGGTTTCTTGTCGCGGGCAGGATGTCCACCCGTACTTTGCGCCTGCCATTTCCTTCGGCAAGGAACGTCCAAGTGCACGGCGGTTGCTCCGCCACATCGCGCGTGCTCGCGGCACCGCAAAAGAACAGGGAAGGTCGAGATGAGCAAGCGATCGGCGCCCATGAGAAGCGCCCAGGCGACCGCCGCGTTTGGTGGCGCCATGGAGGCCACTGGCGGACGGCGAACGGCGCCGCGCACCGTCGTTTCGAAGCGAGTGCACACACGGCGATCGACGGCGGTACGCGCCCGCAAACGTCTCCTGCTGCTGTCCACAGGGGTGCCGCTGCTGGCCGCTCTCGCCATCGTCGTGGCGATCCTGGTCAGCAGAACCACCTCGAGCTCAGCCGGGGGCCTGGTGAACGCGAGCGCGCTCAATACGGGATCGCAGCTGCTGGGCACGGGAACGAAAGCGCCGGATTTCACCCTCGCCACCGTGGACGGACAGCCCTACAGGCTCTCTACGCTGCGAGGAAAGCCTGTCCTGCTCGAGTTCTTCGCGGTGTGGTGCCCCTACTGCCAGGCCGAATCGACCATCCTGAACCAGGTTGACAAGAACTATGGGTCGAACGGCTTGCGGACGCTGGCGGTTCTTGCCAGTCCATATGGCAGGAACTACGACAACAGCGGCGGCACGGACCTCACCGTCGTGACCAAGCCCGATGTAAACTGGTTCATCCAGAACTTCGGCGTCAAGCATCCAACGCTGATCGATCCGAGCTTCACCACCGTGAACGCCTACAATGCGAGCAGCTATCCCACGATCTACGTGCTCGATAAGAACGGCATCATCCGGTATGCCAACTCGGGCGAGCAAACATACGCACAGCTGGCCGGCGGTATTGCCGCCGCCTCGAAGTAGTTGTAACGCAGCTTGGACCGTTGATCCTTACCTGACATCCTACTACGCTTATGTAGTAGTCACGCCGCGTGGGCCGTGACATGAGACGGAGTGAGCGGCAAGGACCGTCGTTGCGCGCGTTCGGCTTTCTCGCCGCGACCGCACGACGGGCCCGGCCGTTACGGGAGTGGAGGACTGTAGAAGAATGTTGGCTACAGGAATACGCGGCATTCAGGGCGGGCTGATAGCGGGAGTCATGCTCGCCGGCGCGGTCGGCCCGGCAGGAGCGGGGGCGGCGACTCAGACGCCGACCTGGGTAACCACAGCAGGATCCGTGGTACACCTCACGCTGATCGCAAGCTGGAATAACGTCAATGCGGGGTTCAACTTCAACGGAGCGGCGCACGGCCAGATGGTCGTCACCGTCCCGCTTGGAGACAAGGTCGAAGCCAGCTTCATGAACAACGCGGCAGGCTCGCCGCACGACGTGGTGATCATTCCCTTCCAGAAGAATCCGCCAGGCAGCGCCGTGACGCCGGCGTTCCCGGGCGCCGCTTCGCCGTTGCCGCAGTTCCGTCCAGGTAGCGCCCCTGGCGCGCGCGCGGCCAAAGCCGAGGCGTTCTCATTCGTGGCGAGCAAGGCCGGCACCTATATGATCGCGTGCGGCATCTCGGGGCATGCTCTGGCCGGCATGTGGGACACGCTGGTTGTGTCCTCTGCCGCCAAGTCCGCGAGTATAGCGTTTAATGCCGCCGGTACTACAACAGCAACCTCGCCGGAAGCCCCTCCTGCCAACGCGCCGACCTGGGTGACCACAAAGGGTAAGGTGGTGGATCTCACCCTCGTGGCAGCATGGAACAATGCGAACGCCGGGTTCAACTTCAATGGCGGAGCGCACGGCCAGATGACAGTGACCGTCCCGCTGGGATCTACGGTCATGGCTACATTCAAGAACAATTCGAGAACGCCCCACGACGTGGTAGTCATTCCGTATATGTCCACGCCGCCGGGCCGCAGCGTGAACCCCGCGTTCTCAGGCGCACGCTCATCTTTCCCGCGCTTCCGACCCGGTGCCGCCGGAGGCACGCCTGCCGGGGGCCCTCCTCGCACAAATGCGCCGATCACGTTCTCGTTTGTTGCCAATAAAGCCGGCACGTATATGCTGATTTGCGGCGTTCCCGGACACGCGCTCGCCGGTATGTGGGACAAGTTCGTCGTGTCACCAACCGCGAAGGTTGCTTCGGTCACGTACTCGTCCTGACGTACTGGATAGCAGATGCCCTCGAGTAGCGGAGGCAGCGCCCGCGATCGGGCCGGTATCCCGCACCGGCGACTCTTGCTCCTGCTTGCTGCCGCGGCCGTGGCCGTGGCGCTCGTCCTTGACGTAGCCGGCCGAATGTCTCGGCCGGCTACGCACGCGGCATGGGCAGGGCCGCTTCCCGGCGGCCTGTGGACGGCGACAAGCCTGCGGCTCCAGACCAACGTCCTGCTGGCAGACCCCACACACCCTGTCATGCTGCTCGCAGGTACTGACGACGGCGTGTGGAGCTCACACGATGGCGGCGTGCAATGGGTGCGCGCCGGCATGCGTGGCCATCTCATTACCGCGCTGGCTATGGCCTCCGATAGTTCCGACCTCTACGCCGGCGACGATACGGGCACGGTCTACACGGGCCGCGATCTCCTGGGCAGCCTATCGTGGCAGCCGGTTAGCCCGATCCTCGGCACAAGTCCGGTGTACAGTCTCGCCGTCTCACGAGCGCCGCCGGTGGTACTGGCCGGGACGACGGGAGCGCTGTACCGCGGCGCTCGAGGCGCGCGCGGATGGCAGTGGCAGCATGCCGCAAGCACCGGAGATGCCTCAATTTCCTCTATCCTGTGGTTTCCGGAGGGCTCGCGCGAAGCCCTTGCAAGCGTGTTCGGTGAATCACCCTCGCTGCTAGCCAGCGACGACGCCGGCCGGACGTGGAGCGCGGCGACCGACGGCCTTCCCGCGGTGCTGCCCACCCAGGCGCTTCTCGCGCTCGACACGGAGCCGCCTCAAGTCATCCTGACGACCATGGGCGGTGGCGTGTGGGAACGTTCGGCAGGTAGCCGCTGGCACGACATCAGCCTGGGCCTGCCGGAGCGGCATGCCATGCCCTTGGTCACGCTCGCCAATCATGGCCGGCCCGTGCTCTATGCCGGAACTATGGGCTACGGCGTCTACGTCAGGCAGGAAAGCGCGGCCTGGCTGCCATTCGGTCGTGGACTGACCGGTGTAGAAAACACGGTCCTGGCCCTGGCAGTCTCCGCAAATCCATCAGGCCCCAGTCCCGCCTTGCTCGCCGCAACGCAGTTCGGCGTGTTTCGTTATGTGACAAATGGGTAAACGGCGCGGGACCGGCATCGTCGCCGGTCCCGCGATGGTCCCCCAAGCACTGTGCTGCCGTCAGCCAACCGTGCGCGCGCCGCGCTCGGGCAGCCCGGGATCAGAGGCTAACCGTTCCCTCAGGACATCGAACCGCTGTATGTCGGAGAGGCAACCACGGACTTGAAGGCTGCCAGCGACGCAGAGGAGGAATTGACGCGCCAGTCGTGCTCCATGGCCCAATCGAACCACATCAGGGCCTTGATGCGTGGGAATGACTGCGGCATGGTCGTCAGGAGGCCTTGCGTGATCCAGTCCGCCTTGCTGCCGCCCTCTTCAGCTGAGCCTGTCTCCGTAATCATCAAGGGTTTGCTCGTCACCGCCGTGATCTGCTGGTACGAGGTGCCGAACACGCTGGAGAACGACTGCCAGGTGTGACCTGGATTGCCGCCCCAGTTATACCCGTCGAGCGCAACCCAATCGACGTAGTTATCGCCCGGGTAGAGCGAGGAGAACGGAGTCATGCCGCTTCCAGTGACGTTCATGCACCACACCCAGCGGACGTTCGTGGCGCCAACGCTGGTGAAGATGTCATGCACGTGCTTCCACATAGCGACGTAGTCTGCCGGGCTATCCCCGCTGGGGCTACCCTGGGTGCCGTAGGGATACCAGTTGCCGTTAGCCTCATGAGCGAAGCGCAAGTAGAAAGGTTGTCCCCATGTCTTGACCGCCTGGGCGAACGTACGCAGGTAGCTGTCGTAGGTGCCGCTGACAACCGCCGCATCGGTGCTCGACGGCATCATGGTCCACATGAACGCTGTGCCGCTGTTGATAAGGTAGTTCCCGAGATTGGGATCGAAGTTAACGTTCAGGGCGGAACCGCCGCCCGCGTTCACGATCGCGGGCATGCCGCCGACCATGTTGGCGTACGACTCGAGCAAACCGGTACCGGGACCCACCCAGAGTCCGTTGTCGTGAATCGTGGCGCCAAGCGCGATGGTGTTGCCGGAGGAAGGAATGGCCGCGGTCGTAGGCGACGGCTGGATCGTGGTGGGCGCCTGCTTGGTGGCCGCTGGCTGCGTCGCGGTAGCCGTCGGCGCCGGTTTTGTAGCCGTGGCCTGTGGCGCCGGATTCGTAGCCGTGGCGGTCGGCTGTGTCGCGATTGCGGTTGAGGCGAGAGCGCTTACCGTGAGCGACTGTGTAGGCGCAACATCGTGCCATACGTTGTCAGTCGTGCGATAGCTGGTGACAACCGTCCAGGCGCCCACCGGATCGGAGCTGCTGAAGGTTCGGCTCGCCTGCAACGAGACAGTCTGGTTGGGAGCGAGCGTCGTGGTCGCCCAGTTGCCGCCGAAATCGGCGTTGCTGCCACTGGGTGTGCGCGTCGCAAACACGATGCCTGTCAACACGATCGATGCATCTCCCTGATTCTTCAGCGTAACCGTTGCATTCACGTTACCGCCGATGGTCACGGCTGTCGTGCCAAGGCTGAGCAGCGAGCTTTCCACTACTTGGGCCGTCGCCGAAGTAGTCGCGGTCGGCGCAGGCTGTGTGGCGGTCGGCGCCGGTTGCGTGGCAGTCGGCGCAGGCTGCGTCGGGACCGCGGCCGCCGACAGAGCGCCTACTGTTAGCGACAACGTGGGCGCCAGATCGTGCCATACACCGTCACTGGTGCGATAGCTGGCGTGGGTCGTCCATACGCCGAGAGGATCGGAGGAGCTGAATGTTCGACTCGCTTGAAGCGAGATTGTCTGGCTGGCAGCGAGGGTTGTCGTCGCCCACTTGCCCCCGAAATCGGCGTTGCTGCCGCTGGGCGTGCGTGTCGCGAACACGATGCCGGTCAGCGCAATCGAGGCACTGCCTTGGTTCTGCAGCGTGACTGTCGCCGTGACTTGGCCGCCGGTTGATACGGTGGTCGAGGACAAGGTGAGTGGCGAACTCTCCCCAATCTGCGCTGATGCCGCGCTGGAACTCGCCCGAGCGGCGAATCCCTGCGGTAGCGCTGCGGCGACGACGCTCCCCGCGACGAGGGCCGCACTGAGTGCCAGCCGCAAGCTACCGTGAGACTTCATGAATAGCATGTCGGATTTGCCTTCCAATACTGCCTAGTCCGAGTGGTCGGCCACGAGCACCGCATGTAACCGGGTGATCAGCCCGTCGAACACACTGCCGTAAAGCCACAGTCGTACTGTGAACGAGTTTTGGAAGCCAGCCAATCACCTATTCTGGATGCCCAGTTTGGATAGCAACTATGGGTAACCATCCGGGTAACTGATGGCACTGTTCTGCGTGCAGCACGGGGTGCAATAGTCAATTGGTCGTTTCTTGTCTTTGCAATAGGACGAAAGGGCTAGCCCAAGTGTGTGAGCCAGTTGCGCCCCATGCCGAGCGGCACGCCCTCCGGGGGGGTAGCGAAACTCTCGCAGTCTAGGTAGGATAGAAGCACGTGGACCAGCACGCTTTGCTTGACTGACAGGATGTGTACCCCGATGCCTCCCCCAACTGCGGTGACCGCTGACGTCGTCCCTCATGCCCGGCTCAAGAGAATCTGGTGGGAGAGTGCACTCTTGGCACTGCTCGTCATCGCCATAGCGGTGCCAGTAATCACGTTGACCAGGTTGGCAGATCAACCCGCTGCCAGCAGCGGCGTGGCGCCCGCGTTGAGTCAGACCCCGATCGCCGCTAAGCTGCCTGTGCCGGATGGACCGATCGCGCTGGGCGCTACCATTCGCGAGCAGGGTACGTACGTCACTAACGATCCATCACTCATGGACCAATATGCGCACCTGGTAGGACGCATGCCCGCGATCGTCAACGTCGGCAGTGACTGGGTGCATTTCGCTGATTTCGACCCCAAGGTGATGGATAGCGTCCGCCTCCGGGGCAGTATCCCGATGTGGACCTGGCAACCCGAGAACTATGAGCTCGGTCTCTCCCAGCCGCAATACAAGCTGAGCGCGATCGCGCACGGTGCGTTTGACACCTATATTCGTCGCTTTGCCAATGCGGCGAAGGCCTGGGGCTACGTGTTCTTCCTGCGATTCGGCGAAGAGATGAACGGCAACTGGTATAGCTGGGGCACGACGGTTGGCAATCCGAATAAGAATACGCCGGCCGACTTCGTCGCGGCATGGCGCCACGTGCACGGCATCTTTACCAGCCTGGGTGTGAAGAACGTGAAATGGGTCTGGTGCGCCAACATCACATATCCCGGCGCCACACCTGACATTCTCGACTATCCCGGCGACGCGTATGTCGACTGGGTGGCGCTGGACGGCTACAACTGGGGCAGCAGCCCGGGGCACACCTGGCAGTCGCTGTACCAGGTCTTTGGCGCTTCCTACGCTGAAGTCACGGCCTTCACGCGGCGGCCCCTGATGATCGCCGAAACCGGATCGGTGGAGCGAGGCGGCAGCAAGGCAAACTGGATCCGTCAGGGGTTCCTGCACGAATTGCCGAGCCTGATGCCGCGCATCCGCGCCGTGATATGGTTTGAGGCCAAAGCCAAGGGGGACTGGCGCGTCTACACGTCCAAGACGGCGCTCGCGGCCTTCCGCACCGTCGTCGCTTCGCCGCTCTTCGGCGGACACCTCGGCGCCAAGCCCGCGCGATCCACTCCAACCCCACGACCCGGCTGATCGGGCCTCTGATCAGCGGATGATTGACATCTCCCTGGCCTCCTCCCGCGAGGACATCGTCCTTGTCCGCGAGCTATTCGAAGAATACGCCGTCTGGCTCGGGTTCTCGCTCGCCTATCAGGACTTCGATCGAGAGCTGGCGATGCTTCCCGGCAGGTACGCACCTCCTGCCGGACGGCTGCTTCTGGCCCGCAGTGACGGCCTCCCGGCCGGATGCGGCGCTTTCCGCCCGCTCGAACCGGGTATCTGCGAGATGAAGCGCCTGTATGTGCGGCAGGCTTTTCGTGGCAAGCGCATTGGGCGCCTATTGGCGGAGCAACTGATCGATAGCGCAAGGGACTCCGGCTATGCTGCGATGCGCCTGGACACGATGACCGGTCGCATGCCGGAGGCGTACCACCTCTATGGCGCACTTGGCTTCCGCGAGATTTCCGCCTATACCGCCAATCCTCACCCGGACGCCAGCTACCTTGAGCTTCAGCTCTCGCCCACACGATAGCGAGATACGTGCTACGGGTGACTTGCCCGGATACGAGCAGCCGGATTAATAGGTGACCCTAAGGGCTTACAGTCCAGGCTGCCCACGGTGCTACACTCTCGAGTCCGCTTACGGCCCAGCACGCTACCTTGTGCTGCTGACCCTGCAGGGACGGGCGGCGTTCAGCACATTCGGGTCGCGCGATGGAGCAACGGGTGTGGAAGCGGCAGCCGCTGGGCGGTGCGGCGGGACTGGGGACGTCGCCTTGCAGCACGATGCGCTGCCGCTGTTGCTCAAGCTCCGGATCGGGCACGGGAATAGCGGAGAGCAGCGCACGCGTGTATGGATGCAGCGGCTGAAGGAAAAGCTCGTCTCCCGTCCCGATCTCGACCAACTCACCCAAATACATCACCGCAACACGATCGCTGATGTGGCGCACGACGCCTAAATTGTGCGCGATAAACAGGTACGTGAGCTTGAGATCGCGCTGCAGCTGCTCCAAGAGGTTGAGTATCTGTGCCTGGATCGAGACATCCAGGGCACTGACCGGCTCGTCGCAGATTACGAAGTCGGGCCGCAAGGCCAGCGCACGGGCGATTCCGATACGCTGGCGCTGGCCACCGCTGAATTGATGCGGATACCGGTTCATGTGATAGTCGCTGAGCCCGACCATCGTGAGCAATTCGCGCACAGCGCGCGTGCGTGCCGAGCGATTGGTGACATGGTAGTTCTTCAAGGGCTCTGCGACGATCTCGGCCACGGTCATCCGGCCGTTGAGCGAGCTATAGGGATCCTGAAATATCATCTGCATCCGCCGTCGCATCGGCCGCAGTCGTTCACGGGACAGCCCGGTCAGCTCCCGTCCGTCGAGGATCACCCTGCCGCCGGTAGGCTTGATCAGTTGAAGCACCGCGCGGCTCAACGTCGACTTTCCGCAGCCCGACTCACCCACCAGACCCAGCGTCTCGCCCCGGCGAATCTGCAGATTCACGCCGTCGACCGCCTGCACGACGCCCGACTGGCGACCCAGAAAGCCGCCTCGAATGGGAAAGTGGACCCGAAGGTCATCGATCTGCACGAGCACATCGTCCTGGTCGGTAGAAGCCCGCGATCGATTCTCGGAGGCGTTCATCTAAATGTCCCCTGAGCCCGAGCGTGGTGGGTTGGTGGCCCAGCAAGCGGAGAAGTGCGTGGCACTGCCCGAGACCGCCTCTGGCGAAGGCATCTCCTTGATGCAGCGCTCGAGCACGTACTGGCAACGCGGCGCGAAGGGGCAACCTCGCGGCGGGGCCAGCATGTTCGGTGGGTTGCCGGGAATAGAGGTCAAGGGTTCGCCCCGCGTCCGGTCGAGGCGCGGAATGGAGTTGAGTAGGCCTTCGGTGTAGGGCTGGTTGGCATGCTTGAATGTTTCCACCGCGGTGCCGGTCTCCAGCACTTTGCCGCCATACATGACCACGATGCGGTCGCAGAGTCGAGCCACCACGCCGAGATCATGGGTGATCAGCAGGATCGAGGTGTCGAAATCCTTGCGGAGGCCTCGCAAAAGGTCGAGAATCTGCGCCTGGATCGTCACGTCAAGCGCCGTGGTCGGCTCGTCGGCGATGATCAGCTTTGGATTGCAGGCCAGGGCCATCGCGATCACCACGCGCTGTCGCATGCCTCCGGAGAAGTTATGCGGATAATCCTTCAGCCGCTTGCTCGGTGCCGGAATGCCGACCCGATCGAGCAATTCCGCGGCGCGCAGGTTCGCCAGGCTGCCTGTTATCTTCTGATGCCGCTTGAGCGTCTCCTTCAGCTGGTAGCCGATGCTGAGGACCGGGTTGAGCGACGTCATGGGGTCCTGGAAGATCATGGCCATCACGCTGCCGCGCATCCGCTGCAACTCCCGTGCGCTGAGCGCGAGCATGTCGCGGCCGTCGAAGGTGATGCGGCCGCCGGCGATGTGCCCGGGCGGATCGGGGATCAGGCGCATGATCGAGAGCGCGGTGACCGTCTTGCCCGATCCCGACTCGCCCACAATACCCAATGCCTCGCCCCGTCGCAGCTCGAAGCTCACCCCGTCGACTGCCTTCACGATGCCGGCACGCGTATGGAAGTAGGTGCGCAGATCGTGCACGCTCAGCAGCATTTCCTGTCCACGCGCTATCGGATTGGCCATACCTGCTTGCACCGTCATCTCACTCACTCGCACGCGGATCCACGGCGTCACGCAAGCCGTCGCCCAGGAAAGCAAATCCGACCACCAGTACGGCCAGTATCGCCGCCGGGACGATCGATTCCATCCAGTTGATATTGATGTGCTCCGCTCCGATAGAGACAAGCGAGCCCAGATCCGGATTGGGGGGTTGAACACCCAGGCCCAGCAGGGAGAGCGTTGTCTCGTTGTAGATGAAGTTGCCGATGCCAAAGGTGGCCTGCACGAGCACCAGGCCCCAGGTATTGGGCAGAATGTGCCGGATGATGATCTTCAAGGGCGAGGTGCCGACGCTGTGCGCGGCCTCGACAAACTGCTGCTCCTTCATCGACAGCGCCAACGCGCGCACGAAGCGCATCAACGGCGGCCAGCCCACGAAGCCAAACACGATAGTGATCAGAACGATGCGGCCGGTGCCGCCAAACAGGTTATCCCAGCTGGGACCCAGTACCGCCACCGTGAGGAAGGCCAGGAGAAATGTGGGCAGGGCAAAGACGAGATCCGTAAAGCGCGATAGCAGGGCATCGACCCAGCCGCCAAAATACCCGGCCACCACGCCGATCGCCACACCGATTATTGTGGCGATTACCTGGCCGATGATGCCCACGGCAAGGGCGGGGCGGAGGCCGAAGATGATCGCGCTGAGCATGTCGTGTCCTGATGAGTCGGTCCCCAGCAGGTGCAGGTGTGAGGGGAAGGAATCCTGGTTGAAGGGATCATTGATTGTGGGATCGATCAGCGGCAGGAAGTTGGCTAGCAGCGCGAGCAGCGCCAGGACGACCAGGACGACCAGGCTGACCACGGCCAGGCGATTATCCATGAAGCGCCACACAGCCTGGCGCGTCAGGGAGACGGGCTTCAGCTCCTCGACCTCCACGGCAAGCGGCGCGCGCGATCCTCCCGGCCCTGAAGACGTCAAGGCCGCGACGCTGGGCGTCTCGGCGCGAGTCGCATCTTCGTAGGCGGGCATTTACAGACTCACTCGCGGATCGACAATCGTATAGAAGATGTCGGTGAGCGCATTGGCAATCACCACGGCCGTGGCCAGGATCAGGGTGGTGCCCAGGGTGACTGAGTAATCGTCGGAAAGCGTGGATTGCACAGTAATCTGTGCGATACCGGGGATGCCGAATTCATTCTCGATGATGAAAGCGCCGACGACGAGAAACGCGACCGTGGGGCCCAAGACCGAAGCAAACGGCAGGAGGGTATTCTTGAGCGCGTGGACGTAGATCACGGTACGCTCGGGCATGCCCTTGGCGCGGGCGGTGCGAATATAGTCCTTGGTCAACTCCTCGAGCATGAAGCTGCGCATCGATCGGGCGAAAAAGCCTGCCAAGCCGGCAGCAAACACGAAGGCGGGTGCCAGCCAATACTGGGGATCGCCGATCCCATCCCAGCCGGTGACCGGCAGATGCAAGATCGTGCCCTTGAGCAGGATTCCGAACACCAGCCACACGATAGGAATGATCACGAACGGCGGCAGCGAGTAGAGGGTCATCATGATGCCCATGTTCACGTTGTCGCTCATCAGCCGGTTGTGGCGCACGGCAGCCAGGACACCGAGCGGGATGCCGAACAGGAGCGCAATCAGGGTGGCGAGGCCGCCGAGCTCGAGGGTGACCGGCAATCCCTGTCCAATGATCGTGGTGACGGGCACACCCAACTGGTTTACAGAGCTGCCGAGATTCCCGTGCACGGCATTCCACACGTAGGTCACAAATTGGCGCCAGAGAGGCTGATCGAATCCCATCTGGTGCGCGATCCGGGTGTAGGTAGCGACGTCCCCGGCGTGCTGGCCGAGCATCTGCTTGACCGGATCGCCGGGCGCGAGCCGCACCAAGAAGAAGGTGACGGCCGCCACGCCGATCAGGATGAACACCGTGGCGATCAGCCGCTTGATGATAAAGTTCAGTAGTCGCATGAGCCTTATAGTATCAGCCTTGGCGAGCCTCAAGACAGGCCCCGGCTGCGGCCGGGTAACAGCGCCTCGGGCTGCGGCCGCGCGGAAGGGACGGAGCGGCCGCGGTCTTCTCTGCCATCAGACTGCGGTCGGAGGTCCTAGAGCCGGGCCGCGAGCGTATGAGCTCGCGGCCCGTGTGCGGGTTGATGCGCTGCCTACGACGAAACGGTTACGTTGGCCCAGTCGTTGGCGATAGGCTGCGGCTCGTCGCCGTAGCTCGGATTCAGTTCCATGCCGTGGATCTTGGTGCTGACCAGTGCTTGATTGCCGAAGGTGTAGATCATGGTCACGCCCGCGTCGCGCAGGATTGTCAGCTGTGCCTGCTGGAGCAGTGCCTTGCGCGTGGCAGTGTCGCTGGTTACGTTCGCCTGATCGAAGAGCTTGTCGACGGCGGGATTGGAATAGCGGCCCCAGTTCTCGCCGGCGCCGGTGCGGATCAGGTAGTCGGAGAAGTCCTGCGGATCTGGATAATCGTCGTACCAGTCGCTCCAGATGAACTGGGTCTTGCCGCCGTTGCCATCATTGACCCAGGTGGAACGTGGCACTGGATGCAGGACGATGCTGATACCGACGGCCTTGAGATTGGTCTGCACTTCGGCCATCTCGCGGGCGACGTCGGGGTTCTCGCTGCGGAACTCGAGGCTGATAGTCGGCACCGTCGACATTTGCTTCATGGCCGCAGCCAGGTATTGCTTGGCGATGGTCGGGTTGTAATACGGCACGCCGGGCTGTTTCTGCACGTTCGGGTCATAGCCCAGGATGCCAGGCGGATACCAGGCGTATTGTGTCACGTTCGCGCCGTGATCGACACCCTTGGTAATGGCGTCGCGATCGATGGCGAAGGCCACGGCAAGGCGGAAATTCTTGTTGGTGAAGGGCGCGATGTGAGAGTTCATGCTCAGCCAGACATCGCCGAGCAGGCTCGTGGTGTGGTACTCGGGGGCACCCTTGTAGGTCGCCAGGTTGGCCGAAGTCAGCCAGGCGATGGGGTACTGGCCGCTCCGGTAGGCCGCGAGCATTGTGTCGTAGGTGCCCGTGAACACGATGTCGATCTCTTTGAGCGTGATCTTGCTGTATTCCCAGTAGTTGGGGTTGGGCACCAGCGAGATCTCGCTGCGGTACTTCCAGGTGTGATCTTTGATCATCCAGGCGCCGGAGCTGATCGTCAACGAGGGATCGGTGGTCAGCTTGGCCCCGACCGGGATACCCTGCTTGAGCACAAAGAAGGTCGGGTACGTCAGGTCATAGAGGAAGTACACGGCCGGATGAACGAGGGTGACCTGCAGGGTGCCGGCGTCCAGCGCCTTTACACCCCAGGTCTTCGCCTTGCCGGCGGCATAGGCATCGGCGCCCTGTATCGGACTCATGTAGTATTCGACGGGCGAGTTGGCCTTCGGGTCGACGACGCGCGTCCAGCTGGAGACGAAGTCCTGCGCCGTGATCGACGTACCGTCCGAGAACTTGGCGTCGGAGCGGATCTTGAACGTATAGGTAAGGCCATCCTTGCTCACCGTGGGCATGCCGGCCGCCAGGTCGGGCACGATGTCGAACAGGCGGGTCTTGTCATTGAACGATTGCTTCAGCAAGCCGGAATAGATCTTCTGCGTGATATCGCTGTCGACGAGCAGGGAAACCTGCGAGGGATCCAGCGTGCCAGCCCATAAGGTCTGGGTCGCGATGGGGTATGTCAGCACGTTGCTGTCCGCTGTAGCGGCTTGCTGCGGGCGCTGCGCGTGCACAGGTCCAATGGTTCCGGCAACCAGCGCCGCGAAGGTCACTAGCGTTGCCAGCACTTTTCCCCGGGAACGGAAGAATTTCATATAGTTGTACTCCATATTGTGTCGATACTCTGCACTCTGCAATGCTCAGAGCTGGCAATCCAATTGGAGATCACGGGAACAATGACGGGCTCTCGACGGTCTGACGGGCGAACCTCTCGTACCGGCCTTACTGCATAGCACCTCCTTGTCGCGTTCGAGGTGGGTGGCGCGGCATCGTCGACGCGCGCCCAAGGCGCCTGTCAGGCTCCTCCCATTGCCTGCCACGGCCATACGCAATGAACATACCGCATAACGGAAGGTTGCGCCCTGCCCACGAGATTTGTGGCCGAACACCGGTCCATCGACGAGCGCCGCGACACGCGACGACCGCCCACACCGCTTTTCACGTTGAGGTCGATGACCTAGATTATGATCTAGGCGGGCGCGCCGCGGACGCGGCGCGCCCGCGAATACACCACGTTGAGCGAAGAGTTCAACCAGTGGGGACAACACACGTGACCACCTACATTGTCCGAAGGCTGCTGCAGGCTATTCCGCTGCTGCTCGTGATCAGCATGGCCCTGTTCCTCCTGCTGCATCTCATTCCCGGCGGCCCGGAGCAGGTCGCCTTCAGCCCGCGCATGAGCGCCCAGGCCCGTCACGACATGGTTGTCAGCCTGGGCCTCGACCAGCCCTGGTACATTCAGTACGTCAAGTGGCTGTGGGGCACGCTCCGGCTCAACCTCGGCAACACGTTCACGAACGGTCAGCCCGTCGCCAGCATCATCGGCGACCGCTTGCCGGCAACGGTGCAGCTGTTGGGTACCGCCTTCCTGCTTGCGCTGATCTGCGCTATCCCGCTCGGCATCATCGCCGCCGTCAGGCAATACTCGATCCTCGACTACGTACTGACCGTGCTCTCGTACATCGGCATTTCCATGCCGATATTTTGGTTCGCCGAGATGCTGATTCTGGTACTGGCCGTGCAACACAACTGGTTTCCCACCAGCGGCCAGATTACGGAAGGCGTGCCTGCCACGCTGTGGGATCAGATTCATCACATGATCTTGCCTGCGATCGTGCTGTCGCTCAACTTCATTGCAGCTTGGAGCCGCTACCTGCGTTCCAGCATGCTCGAAGTGCTGCACCAGGACTACCTGCGCACGGCGCGCGCAAAAGGCGCGAAGCGCTTGACGATCGTGTTCAGGCATGCGTTCCGAAATGCCCTGATCCCCCTGGTCACGGTTGTCGCCCTCGACTTTGGCACCATCTTCGGCGGCGCCGTGATCACCGAGACGATCTTCGCCTGGCCGGGACTGGGGCGGTTGTTCTACGATTCGCTGTCATCGCGCGACTATCCCGTGCTGATGGCCATGATGGAGCTTTCAGCCGTGACCATTGTTGCCTGTAACATCATCGCCGACATCATCTATGGATTGCTCGATCCCCGAATCCGCTATTCGTAGCGGCCGGCATCGCACGTGAGTCACCAGAGCTCGACGCGCCAGGAGATTGCATGACCACCAGCGATCCCATGAAGTCCGACAGGGGCGCCGCCCGCGACTTCTCGCCGAGCGCGATTGAGACTGTAGAAACCAAGCATCTCAGCCTCATGAACCTGGCCTGGCGGCGCTTCCGAAAACACAAGCTGGCGCTGGTTGCAACCGTGCTCATCGTGCTGCTCACCGGCTCCGCCGTTCTCGCGCCCTGGATCGCGCCGCACGACCCGAACTTCGAGGATTACAACGCCTTCAACGGCGCTCCGCCCAGCAGCGCGCACATCATGGGCATGGACTTCTCGGGCCGCGACGTGTTCAGCCGCATTCTCTACGGCGGTCGCATCTCGCTGCTCATCGGTTTCAGCTCGATGATTACCGCCATCCTGCTCGGCACGTTCCTCGGCGCCGTCGCCGGCTACTTCGGCGGCTGGATCGACAATATCGTGATGCGCTTGACCGATGTGATGCTCTCATTTCCACTCTACCTGCTGCTGTTTGTGCTTTCAGCCTTCATCGCCGGAAACACGGGCGGTCAGAACATCGCGATGATCGTGCTGGTGATCATGGCCGTAAGCTGGACGTACATCGCCCGGCTGGTGCGCGGCGAGTTCTTGTCGTTGAAGGAGCGCGAGTATATCCAGGCCGCCAAGGCGATGGGCGTCAGTCCCACGGGAATTATCGTTCATCACCTGTTGCCCAACGCCATTGCCCCGATCGTCGTGAACGCCACGCTTCTGGTCGGCAATAACATCATCCTGGAATCGGTGCTGAGCTTCTTCGGCTTCGGCGTGCAGCCGCCCACCTCCAGCTGGGGCAGCATGCTCGCCGACGCCCAGGAAAACATGGCTAACGCTCCCTGGGCCGCCATCTATCCTGGACTGATGATCCTTGTCACCGTGTTGAGCGTGAATCTGCTGGGCGACGGCCTGCGGGACGCGCTTGACCCCTTCAGCGCCAATAGGGAGTAGGTCTCGCCTCTGACCAGCCGGAGGCCGGCTACCGGTAGGGGTCAGGCGCCGCGCCCGATCTTCTAGGCAAGCGCATAGCTGAGCGCCATACCACAATTGCTGCGCTGGTATGGCGTAGGCGGATCCGTTGGGCTACTATCCGTGAGGCTATAATGATTCCACCGGCTTATGTGGATGACAAGCCGTGTGGATATGTGGGTCGTAAGGAGTAAGGATCATGGCAGACCGGTACGAGCGCGATCTGGAGACCCTGGCCACCGACGCCGCTGCCTCGGGAATGAGTCGCGTGACGTTCATCAAGCGGGCCCTGGCCCTGGGTGCGTCGATCCCAGCCATTGCCTATGCGCTTGAAGCACTCGAAGGCCCGGCATCGGCGCACGCCGCGACCAGCAGCCCGGTACAGATAACCTTTGGCTCGTGGGGTAGCATTGACGAGCAGATCACGGCCAATGCAATTCTCAAGGTATTCCAGGCGCGCTACCCCAATATTCAGGTGCAGCCTCAATGGACCGATTTCACAAGCTATTTCATTCGCCTCAACGCCGACCTGGCGACGAAGAGCATTCCGGACGTCATGTTTCTGACGTACGTGCCAACCTATGCTGCTAAGGGCGCGCTGCTCGACATCCGTGCGATGGCCGCAAAGCACGGCAAGAATCTTGCCGGCTACACGCAGGGCGAGCTCTTCCTGTTTGAGTGGAATGGCGGCCTTTACGGTGTGCCGCGCGACAATGACACGAAAGTCATCTTCTACAATCGCAAGCTGTTCCGGAAGGCCGGTGTGGCATACCCCAAGGACGGCTGGAGCTACGACGATCTGCGTGCTACCGCGATGAAGCTCACGATCGGCAGCGGCGCCCGGGTCAGCCAGTACGGCTATGCCTACGAGACCGACTTCTGGCGGCTGTGGCTGTGGGAGAACGGCGTGGAGCTGTTCGACAGCGATGCCACGCCTACCAAAGCCACGTTCAATACGCCGGCCGGTGCGCAAGCACTGCAGTTCATTGGCGACCTGACAAATGTCGACAAGGTTACGCCACCGCCATCGCAGATGGCTGGCTCGGCGACGATCGCGTCGCTGTTCTCGGGCGGGCAGCTTGCCATGGCGTTCGGCAACCATGCCCTCGTCCCGACCTTCAACAAGACGAAGGGTCTGGATTGGTTTGTCGTCGGTATGCCGCACTTCAGCGGCCATAAAGTGGTGAATGCCACGGGCGGCGCCGGCTACTGCATGTCCAAGTTCAGCTCCCAGCCCGATGCTGCCTATCAGCTCTGGGACTTCATGACCGGCTCCATCGCTTCACTCGCTTTTGCGGCCGGCGACGACATCGTACCGCTCAGCCCTGAGGCGTTGAGCTCGGCAACATGGACCAGCAAGCCGTATAACAAGGTATTCACCGCTCAGACCAAGCTCGGACATGACTTCCCATCCTTTGCCCAGGTTGGGCCGGTCTTCAATGCTATCGACTCGGCGCTGCAGCCGATCTGGATCGGCGAGCAGACGGCGGCGGAGGCTCTGCCAAAAGCAGCCGCGGCCGCGCAGAAGCTGCTGAAGGGGTAAGCGCCGCTTCGGCAAAAGCGCGTCGGGGGCCGCCAGAGCGGCCCCCGTCGTGGTTGCCGGCACGCTACCAACTCCGTCTATGCCACGTGACGCACGAACACCCATTCGCGCGCGACTTGTACGGCGCCGCGGTCATCGGGACGGGGCGTACCGGCGGGGTGACGGGCGCGTGGCAATCCTGTTCTTGCTGCCGGATCTCATCCCCTTCTTCATATTCACGGTGCTCGGCGTGCTGGCCACATTTGGCCTGAGCTTCGCGCACTGGGATCTGCTCAATGCTCCGAGCTTCGCCGGCCTGGATAACTACAGGTACCTGTGGGACGACGATCTCTTCCGCAAGGTATTCTTCAACACGCTGTACTACACGCTGGGCGTGGTGCCGATTTCCACGGCCCTGGCGCTGCTGGTGGCGTTGGGCCTCAACCTCAAGCTGCCGGGCTCGCTGCTCCTGCGCACGGCGTACTTTTCCCCCTATATCACCACGCTGGTCGCCGCCGCGCTCGTCTTTCAGTGGATTTATGACCCGCGCGCGGGGCTGATCGACAGTGCGCTCTACGCGATCGGCGTTCCGAATCCTCCCGGCTGGCTCAACAGCACGACCTGGGCCATGCCCGCGTTGATACTCTTCGGCGTCTGGCGGCAGATTGGCTTCAACATCGTGCTCTTCCTGGCAGGCTTGCAGGGCGTCGATCGCTCGCTCATGGAGGCGGCAGCAGTCGACGGCGCCGGTAAGTGGGGACAGTTCAGACACGTCACCTTGCCGCTGATCAGCCCGACGACGTTCTTTGTGGTCGTGGTGACGACGATCGGCTCGTTTCAGATATTCGACCAGGCCTACGCCATGACGGGCGGGCAGTTCTACCCTGACAACGCGACGAATACGCTGGTTGGCTACCTGTTTCAGCGGGCCTTTGTCTTCGCCGGATCGAACATGGGCATTGCCTCCGCGGTAGCCTGGGTGCTGTTCATGCTGGTATTCGCCGTGACGATGGTGCAGTTCACGTTGCAGCGCCGCTGGGTGCATTATGGTTAGCCGCGCTGAGCCTCCTGCGATGGCCCCTCGGTTGCGTGAGAAGCGGCCGTTGCGTGCCCGCGCTGTCGTGGCGGGCACCTTGATCTGGTTGTTGCTCGCCGGCGGCGCCGCGATCGTACTGCTGCCCTTTGTCTACATGGTCGTGACGTCGCTCGAGACGAACGCGCAGATCGGCTCGCTGACACCCCAGTTCATTCCCCAGCCCTTTGAATGGGGGAACTATCAGAGCGTGTGGGAGCAATTGCCGATTGGACGCTTCTTCATCAACAGCATGATTGTCGCCGTGGCGATTACCAGCTGCCAGGTCATCACTGCGTCGCTGGCAGCCTACGCGTTCGCTCGTCTGCGCTTTCCCGGTCGAGGAGCTCTCTTCGCGGTCTATCTCGCCACGCTGATCATCCCGTTTCAGGTGACGCTCATCCCGAACTACATCCTGATTCACTATTTGGGTTGGCATAACACTTACCAGGGAATGATCGCACCCTTCGTGTCCAGCGTATTCAGCACGTTTCTGTTGCGCCAATTCTTCCTGACGCTGCCCGCGGACCTCGAGGAGGCGGCGCTGCTGGACGGGGCCGGGCACTTCTCGATCTACGCCCGCATCGTGATGCCGCTCGCCAAACCGGCGCTCGCCGCGTTAGTGATCTTCGCCTTCCTCGGCTCATGGAACAACTTCCTCTGGCCGCTGGTAGTAGTGGATACGGAATCGTTGAAGACGTTGCCGTTGGGGATCATCGAGTTTCAGAGCCAGTACACCATCCAGTGGAATCTGCTGATGGTCGGCGCGTCGCTCTCCTTGATTCCAGTGCTTGTCGTCTACGTGATCGCGCAGCGCTGGATCGTAGAGGGGATTGCCCTGACCGGTCAGGGTGGGCGCTAACACCATACCATCGTTTCGGCCGATTGATTCTCCGTCAAGCTTGACAGCGGAGCAAGCGAGTTGTAGCGTTGGGGCAGCCTCAATGACGTTTGCCGCGCGGTCGCAATCGCTAGTTCTCCTCGAAAGGTGTGATCATGCCTATATCCTACCGTGTGCTACTTGCCTTCCTGCTGCTTATGGTGGTTCCCTCGCCCGCCGCCCAGGCGTCGATCCTGAGCGGTGAAGCCTCGACGGCGCGTCTGGACGCTGCAGCACCCACCCTGCGCATTGCTGTCCAACCCGGACAGATAGCCGTGGGACGCGACGTCCCGCTGCGCATCGTCGTGACCAACGCCGGCGGTCAGCCGGTAGCAGCGCAAGTGAGCATCAGCGGAGCAGGCAACCCCGTCATCGGCGGCGCCCATGGTGGTGTACTGCGTCTGACGGTGCATGCGCAGTCGGTGGGAACCGCGACGATGGAGGCCGTTGCCCCCGGCTACGTGCTGCTCACGCAACAGATTCCCATCGTGCCGGGCTCGCCCGCCTCCGTGCTTGCCGTCACGCGCGGCCTGACGATCGTGGCGCCGCACCGCAAGCCGCAGGCGGCGGCTGTGGGCGACGGCCTGTTCCAGGACTACCACGCAGTCACTGCGAGCGCACAGCGGGCCTCCCTCGGTTTGCGAGACGGCAGTCTGGCCGACCTCAATAGCGGCACGGACGTGGTGATCGCGGATCCGCTGAACGCAACCCTGAACCAGGGTGAGCTCTTCCTGGAGGTCGCGCACGGCGCCAGTCACCAGGTTCAGGTAGGCACGGCAGTGGCTGCCACGGCAGGCGCCCGGCTGGACATCCGGTACCTGCGCGGACAGCGGACTGGCATCGTCACGGTGATAGAGGGCCGGGTCCTGGTGAGCAATCAGGGCCGGTCCGTCCTGGTCGGCGCCGGTGAGCAGACCACGGTGCTCCCCAGCCGGCCGCCCAGCCTGCCGGCGCAGGTTGACCTGCGCACGCTGGTGAGCTGGGTACAGGCGCTTCCCAACTCGACCTCGACCACGGTGCCTCCCGTCTTCTCTATCCCGCCGGCCCCGCCGATGCCAGTGCAGACGCCGCCCTCCGGGCGCGTGCCGCACATCCTGCTGACCGGGACGCTGATTGGCTCTTCCATCTCCGGCGTCGTGCTTGTGACGGGCACGGCTACCCTCCCTGCGGGCACGACCCTGCGCCTGGCCCCCGGCACGGTCGTCGAGTTCGGTCCAGACGCCTTGCTCGAGGTCGACGGCGTGCTCCGCGCGGAGGGAACGGCCGCGGCGCCCATTACATTCACCAGCTTCTCGCCGCACCCGCAGCCTGGTGACTGGCAGGCGCTGCGCATCGAGAACAGCAGCGCCAGCGGCTCGGTGCTCGACCACGTGCGGATGTTCTATGGCGGCTTCGACCACGCCTACAGTGTGCCGGGCATGGTCCTGGTGCGGGCCGGCGCCAACATCGCGATCAGAGACTCCCTCTTCGCCTTTGACTCAAACGGGGCGATCTCTGTGGACGATTCCAGTCGGCCCACGATCGCGGACTGCTTGTTCGCGGATGACGCCGGCAGTCCCATCAATGCGGCCGTCGATCTGTTCGGGCAGGTGGCGGGTGTACGGCTCGCACCTGGCCAGGCACCGATAGTCGCCCGACAAGGCGCGATCACGCACACGGCCATCTGGCCCGTTCTGCAGCCACCGCTTGTGCTGACCGGCACGGTGACGCTCAATGCTGGCACGACCTTGACGCTCAAACCAGGCACAATTATCGCCATGGGGCCGAATTCGCTCCTCCAAGTGGACGGGACACTCAGTGCTGCCGGCACCGCGAGGGCGCCGATCACGTTTACCAGCGCCGCTGTGATGCCGCAGCCGGGCGATTGGCAAGCGCTGCGTATCGAGAACGCAACTGCATCGAAATCACTGCTCGACCACGTGCAGATCTTCTACGGCGGCATCGATCAATCCTACAACACCCCGGGCGCCCTCCTGCTGCGTGCGGGAGCGAGCATCACGGTACGCAACTCGCTGGTGGCCCAGGACTCTTCGGGCGCCGTCTTTGTCGACGACGCCACGCGTCCGACGATCACCAACTGTTTGTTTGCCGGAGACGCAGGCAGTCCTGTAGATGCCTCGGTGGACACGCTCGGGCTGTTCACGCACTTGCACTTCGCTGCAGGTCAGGCGCCCATCGTGGCGCGTCCCGGCACGATCGCAACGTCGACCACCTGGCTGCCGTCCGAGGTTCCAGTGGTGCTGACGGGGACGGTCACGCTGGCGGCGCATGTGATCCTCTCGTTGGCGCCCGGCACCGTCATCGCCCTGGGGCCCGGTGCGCTCTTCCAGGTGGACGGGACGCTGAAGGCCGATGGATCAGCCGGTGCACCCGTCATGTTCACCAGTGCCGCCGCGCAGCCGAAACCCGGCGATTGGCAGGTGTTGCGCGTCGAGAACGCGTCGGCCGCCGCCAGCAGCCTCAGGAACGTGCAGGTCCTTTACGGCGGCTTTGACCGGTCGTACAACGTGCCCGGCATGCTGTTGATTCGCGCCGGCGCCAATATCTCGGTCAAGGACTCCGGTTTCGCGCAGGGGCCGAATGGCGGCATTTACGTCGACACAGCCTCGCAGCCCACCATAATTGACAATGCGTTTTCGGCCATTGCCGGCACCGCCATTCTCCTGCCTGCTGCCGATCTGCTGCTGGTACATGGGAACACGTTCGGACCCGACCAGCAGCAAGTCGTGGAGCACAGCTGAGCGGTCGGCGATCCGCATTTCTGGCTGAGTGGGCGCCCCCGGCGGTCGCCCCCTCAGGTCGCAACTGCGTAAGGGCAGCCAGGGCGCACAACTGCTTGTCGTGCGAACGTTGGCCACACCTATGCCCGCCGCCGTGCAGTGCTGGCCGTGATGCTGCATGCGGCAGGGGACCCAGGCGTTTCGGTCCGACACACTTGCTGGACAATAGGCTGTATGCGGCTACACACCTGCTTGGCCGTCAGCCTGCCAGCGTTGGCGACCTGCTGCGTCATAGGCTTGATTATGGCAATAGCACTCTCGAGCGCGGCACCGGTCTCTTCGGTCATATCTTCGACGCGGACGAATTGCACCGTTAGGTCGTCAGCCGATCTGTTGTTGGACGTGCCAGGAATAAGGAAGACCTTGTAACTGTACTTGAGGTCGTTTAGCTGCTCGGTGGTGAGCGACGAACGAAACGCGCGCAGGTAGCGGTCGATGTTCTTGGCCAGCGGTCGATGAAGGCTTTGCACTGCGGCAGCCTGTTCGGGGTCCCGCATCTGCGAAAACTGCAGGGCCAGAGAAAGACTCTCGTTGAAGGCGTACTTCCGCCCGAAGTGCCGGACCAGGAGATCCTCCAAGTTGAACAGCAGCGCTTGGCACTCTCCGAAAACGTGCAGGTCAAGCTCCGGCATCGAACGGTGCTCGATTTTGTTGCGCAGGCCCACGATAAACTCAAGATTCTTGCGGATGGATGAGTCGCCGCCGCCGTAGAATTCCTTGACGCTCTTGGCTAAGTCCCAGGCTTTGTAGTCGCCGTCGACCCGTTCGTACAGTCGGGGATGATCGCGATTTCGGTAGAATGGGTTGGTCTTGTTTCTGAAGCAGATCGAGTGGAAGAGCGCGGTCCAGGCGATACACATGAGGGTGATATATCCGCCTGAAGGAAACGTGGTCAGGGGCTTGTTATACACCTCGACGGCGAGCAAAGCCGATTCGCGTGCCTTGTCTACATGGATCCTGACCTCGCGTGGCAGAACCCTTGGCATTGTCGAACCTCGCTCTCAGAAAAGGGCAACCCGCCCTTCACTTCTTGGCGTCTGCTTGCCCTTGCCCGCCTTCTTCGCCCCCTTGTCGTGCAACCCCTGCTGCACCTCCTCCGCGTTCCGCTCGTGGTTGAGCGCCAGCAGCCGGTCCAGCACCTCGCGCCGTGCCGCCTCGCTGATCGCAAACTGCGGCGCTTTGCGCAAGAAGTCGAGCAGCTTGGCTTCCGTGGCCTTCATGCGATATCACCCTCGATCGAGCCGAAGATGGGCGCGCCTTCAAAAACGTTCACGTCAATGTGCACCGCTGACCGCAGATCGGACAACACCTGAATCCACCTCCGTGCCGACGCGACAGTGTCAATAAAGCTCCGAAGCTCCGCCTCATCTCTGGCATATCCGCCGGCGTGCGCCAAAGAATTGCGCAGCAATTCAATGTCCTTCAGATTCTTGGTGAATTCCGGCGCCGTGCCAGCCAGCACCTTGTCGCCCTTCAGCACCTTGGCGATGAGGTCTCGTTTGTCACAGATGTCAGTGCACTCGATGGTTGCCGTAGAATCGAGTCCCTGCTCCTTGAGCTTCAGCATTTTGTCCATTACCTTGGCACGCCGTCCCTCGCCGAGGCACACGAGCCATCTATCTCTGTCTCCGAACCAATCGGTGATCACTTCAGCCATGACCATCTCAAGGTGTGTAATCAATGCAAATACGCACACCCGTACTGGCAACTTCAGGAGATTCGCTGCGGGTGACTATCCCTTGAATCTGTATGCCATCGACGACTAGTCGATAGCTCTCGTCTGCCAGACACGAGAGGAATGGCAGGATTGGCATGTCGGCGGCCACAAGCATGCCTTCATGGAGTTTGGTCATGTGCTCCCGCACCGGCTCGGGAGTACCATCACAAGAGCGAGTCAGGACACCGAGACAGCGGTGAGCTTCCATTACGGGTATATGGTCGAAAGGCAACAGTTCTGGCTGCTGCAGCACGTGAGCAACTTGCTGCTCGGGGCCACAATGACTGAGCGAAAAGCTAGCAATATGCCGAATGTGCAGACCGCTTTCCAGCCCAGACAGTGTTACATTGAGGATGTTCTCCGGAGAGTTGATAGGATTGTTCATTAGAACTCCTTGTCGTACCGCGCGTGCCGATTGCCTTCACCAACGCGGCGGCTAGTCGCTGCTTTCCCGCCTATCTCGGTCCGCGTGCATGTCAATACTGACCCGGTTCGAGGGCCGATCAAACAAAGGTGACTCCAGACAATCTTGGCGCGCTGGGGCTTGGGATTGTTAGCGGCACTGCCTTGTCGTAAACGTTGACTCTATTGTCCCTGAGATATTTGAACTGAGGATCTTGTTGAACGTGATTATCCGATCCCAAGCCCAACGCGTCGGCCTGATAGGAAAGGAGCCACTGCTCGCCGTACAACTCATCAGTCGTTTGGTACGCCTCCCAACGGGAGGTGTCCAGGCCTGTCGGAACAAGTCCCTGGCTCTTGGCGTCGAGGGCTAGGAGTGCGACTACTGAATCCTCAACAGTCGAGATGTCAACAGCCGATTTTTCTTCGAGAGGGACTTTGAACACAAGCGCGGCCCATATCGCCCATGCGACTTCACTGTGCTGGCCGAGGGGGGCATGACGCTGAATCTGGAAGTTAACGAGTTCTCCAAGAGAGTTAAGGTCAGGCTCACGCCCTGAGAGACCAGGACGCAGGATGTATAGGACATCCTGAAGCAAGCCACCGTCCAGCGACACCGCGTGTAGCAGAAGATTCTGATAGAGCGGCCAATTCGCTTCCAGGACTCTGGTACCTCTCATTCGCCGGACCGCATATGTCAGCACCGCGTCATTGGGAAATGCAGCCGACAGCTGGAATGCCTTATCGAAATACCTGACCAGATCCTTGGCCTGAATGGTCTGAGCCTTGCGGAAGTGATAGTTAGTAAGGTCCAGCACCCACGGTGCGTCGAAGGGATGCGGGCTCTGCACAATCCTGGTCTTTGCCGGGTTGACTCGTAGCTCGAAGTCTCCCAGAGTCTGCTGGAGACACTGAAGCGCGACTTCGGCATCGGACAGGGTTCTCGTGCTCATCTCGAAGTCGTCGCTGTATCTCAAGACGCGGCACGAAGGGCATTGAGCACGCAGCAGACCCGCTAGCTTCTGGTCCACGGCACTCAGAATGACCTCGGCGATGACAAGCGACGTGTCGGGACCAATTGGAATGCCTAGCGTTTGCCTGTCCTGGCTGTTCTGCACAGCCTTGTCGATGCAATTCCCGACAAGATTGGTATCCCATCGATTAGTCTTGGCGCGTTCTTTCGTGTGGAGTGCCCACGGGATGGTATGCGTGTAGATCGAGTGATAGAATAGCGAGACGTCAGCCAGGACAAGGTACCTACCAACAGCTCGGTTACGGGCCCGCCTGGGAGGCAACAACTCGAAATCGACGTTAAGCGACACAGCTCTGGCCCCGGCTGGCGTATGCGAAGGCTGGCTCGAGGAGTACGGCGAGAGTTTAATGTGAGCTTCCAGGTCCGCCCAGGAATCAGCCACACACTTGCAGAGTCTGCAGAAGAAGAGGGGGTTGGGTATCCCAAGCTTTCGCCGTAGTGCTCCATGCCGCGCCTGACTGTGTGTGCACAGTTCAGCGTGCTTCCGACAGTTGGTGACCCATTGGTCGTTTGCGCAGATCGCATCCGCAAGGGTGTCTGTACGGAACGGCGGCGGTAGTTCTCGAGGAAAGTATCCGCGCGCTATCAAGTCTCTATACATTTCGAAGCCTGCCGGTAGGCTCTACGAACCTGGCACCTTCAACCAATCTCATGCTGCTTATCCTCGGTACTTGTGAGCGCGAGCATGCCCGGTGTGGTTATCCTCCGCGTTCTCGCCGAAGACCGTTGACTCGCTTTCTTCGCCCCTTTGTCGTGCAGCCCCTGCCGCACCTCCTCCGCGTACCGCACGTGGTTGAGCGCCAGCAACCGGTCCAGCACTTCGCGGCGTGCCGCCTCGCTGATTGTGTAGCGCAGATCCTGCTTGGTCTGGTGGAAGCCATGGCCGAGGTCGAGATCGCTCCAGCCGTATGCACCGGCGACGGCCTGGTCCATCTCCACATGCAGGCGTCGCAGCTCGCCGATGTCCTCGGCGCGCTCATGGGAATCATGGAATCGGTTGTAGGTCGTGGTCAGACCTTCCTGGCGCGCCAACATGAGCGACTGACGATAGACATAGTAGCGCTCGCCGAACTGATCGAGCGGAGCGCAGTCGGGGGGCAACGGCAATGTCTCGAAGCAATCTGAGGGCGTGTAGCGTCCTCGCGTCTCAAGGCTGGACTGGTGGGCAGCCACCCAATCTTGATCAATCGTGGACTGGAGCGAGGCAAACACAGACCAGTCTGGGCTTGCAATAATGACAGTTCCTTCGCTGCTCACAACGTGCGCTTGCAATAGAGAGAATGAGAGGAACTTGCTAACACGGGCAGCCACCATCACCCGCGCCATCCCGGCGATGGTGCCGTACAGATTCAAACTTGGTCGTGCGAATTGCCACCATCTTCGCGCCCGGTCACGGGCAGTCGAGTCCCCTGTCGCCAGCCTGTCCCGCTCCGGTTTGGCGCGTTCACGCAAGATGGCGACACAGTCGGGATAGGCCTCAGCACGCTCGAGGGGCCAGTCGTGGAAGTTGATCACCCAGCGGCTAGGCGATTGGTCCGGCCGGGAGTTGAGATCCTCACCATTGAGATATGGGAACAGCACATCGCGGTTTCGCGGGTCCTTTTTAAGCAGCGCCGCCACTTCCTCCGGCTCCAGAACGAAGCCCATCCCCAGCACGTAAGAGCCAATGAACGACTTCCCGGCGTTGGCGGCCAGCCGGTAGGGCTGTCCTGACACGGTTCCCAGCGGTGTGAGCGCCGCAGTAATGCCGGAGACAGGCCGCTCGTCCAGGGCGTGCCCGCCTAGCCAGCAGCCGCGCCGCAGCCAGACCTCCGCGATCTCCAGGTTGGCCTCGCCCGGCCACTTCCGGCTGGGCACGGCGCGCGGAATGACGGCGCCGACTGCCAGAAGTTGGTCCAGCCCGACCTCGCGCGTGTCGCCCTGGGCAATGGTGTTCGTGGCCAGCAGGCTGAGATCCGCTCTCGGACCGAGCAGCGAATAGCCGCGCAGGAAGAAATACGCACAGAGGTCGGCGCTGCCGCGCTTTCCGCCAGCCAGACACTCGACGAGGTAGTCGCGGTAGTCCGTGCCGAGGGCCCCGGTGATCTTCTGCCCACCCTGGAACGGCGGATTGCCGATCACCGCGTCGAAACCCAGCGGCTCCTCCGGTGCCGCCAGGTCCAGGAACACCTCGGGGAACTCCAGCGGCCAGTGGAAGGGCCGGCGATCGGGATGTTCGAACAGGTTCAGCAGGCGGCCGGCCTCGTCTTGCAGCTCGCCGGCGATCTCGCGCGGGCCCTTCAGCCCCTGCTTTGTGTACGGCTGCGCTTCATGCTCTTCGGCACCCACCAGGGCCATGGCATAGCGCGTCAAGCGAGTAGTCATCGTCGCCTCGTCGTCGGCTTCGCCCGCCACTGCGCTGGCCAGCAGGAGGTCGGCGCCCAGCTTGACCAGGGCCATGGCCTCTTCCGCTTCCTTCAGTAGCGACGTCTTCCTATCTAGTACGGCGGCGTCCAGGTCTTCGAGCTGGGCGATCTGGCGGCGCTTCTTCAGCGCCCGCTCCAGTGCCACCTCCACCGAACGGTGCCAGAAGGTCGGCGTGCCCGTCCCGTCGCGCCGCATGTTCCAGGCCTTGAGCTGCCGCACGTCCACGCCGAGCAACGAGTCGCCCCAGCGCAGTGCGTGGTCCAGGAAGGTGAAAGGCCGGTCCTTCTGCATGGTGATCAGCCACAGCGAGAGCTTGGCCATTTCTACAGCCATCGGGTTCTTGTCCACGCCGTAGAGGCAGCGGTCGGCTACCAGCCGTCGCGCGATGGTTAGCCGCTCGCTCGCTTCGCGCGGCATCAGCCGCTCGGACGAATCCCCTTCGGAAAGCTCGCCCTCCGGCGTGATCACCACACGGCCGGGATTCTCCGCCTCGCGCTGCTGCCACGCTTCCAAAAGCGGTCAGCCAGGTACCGGCAGGCCTGCACCAGGAAGGCGCCGCTGCCCATGGCCATGTCGCAGATCTTGAGGCCCAGCAAGTCGCCGGCAGGCTTCAGCACCCACTTTTCTCTCGGCTTGCCTTCGACCGGCCCATCGTAGACAAGGGGCTCCAACGTGTACTGCACGATTGGCTCGGTCAGGCTGCGCGGCGTGTAATGGGCGCCGCTGGTCCGGCGGTCGACGCCTTTTGTCACGTAGAAGCTGCCCGCCGCGATCGCCATCGGGTAGCCGTTCGTATCCTCGCGCAGCAGGCCGGCGAATGGAGCGACCCGGTCTCGCAAGCCGGCATCGCTATCGCACGCCGCGAGCAGGCGCTGGCTCGTCGCCGGGGATGACGTTCCTGTAGCCTGCGCGTCGATCAGTTTACGCAGGGCATTCTCGGACTTGGCCGTTACCTCCTTCAGGTAGGCGACGAGTGCGTCGATACCCTTGCCGGCCAGCTCCTCCAGCTTGCTCAGCGCCACATCCGGCTCGCCGGCGCCGATCAGGCCGAGCATCGGTTCTTCGGCGCGTCGAGCCCTGTGATCGAGCAGGCCCTCGTAGACGTGGCCGATCTGCTCGACGTCCAGGGCCCGGAAGGAAAGCAAGCGCGTCTCCCTGCCGCCGCTCACCTTCATTTCCAATTGCTGCAGCGCTTCCAGCAGGTGCAGGACCGTACGGTTGCTGACCGGCACGGGCTTCGCGGGCGTCTCGCGCCACGAGCTGTCCCGCTCACGCCCCTCCAGGAAGGGGAAGCGATCGGGGTCGAACAGCGATCCGCCGTGCGCGCTCAGGCGCAGGTCCGGATAGGTGATGCCGCAGTGGATGGCGCGGAAGGTGGCCAGCAGCCGGCTCCAGGCGTCATAGCGCAGATCCAACACGTCCTCGCCATCGCGGTCCGCCGCTTCCCGCAGCTGTGCTCGCAGGGTTGAAGCGGCATAGGCCTCGTCGTAGAGTGGATCACCCAGCAAGAGCAGGTCGCGCTCCTCCGCCGAGAGGAGGAGGACCAGCCGCATCATCACCGTCACCGCGGCCTGGTAGAGTTCAGCCTCGTCGACATCGGCCAGCAGGGCCCGCTGCCCGTCTTTGTCGGCGCGGTCCAGCGCCTGCACCAGGACCGCGACGGCCCGGCGCACCTGCCAGCCCAGCTGGGTGGTGACCTCTTGCTGCGCGCCGGCACTTTCGTGCAGCAGCGCCTCCAGCGTATCGCTATCCGCAGCCTGGAAGAATCGCTCGCGTCCGAGCAGGGCCCGAAAGGCCCGCAGCGTGGACCGCTCGTCCAGCCAGAGCTGGGCAGCCCAGGTGATGTAGCCGGTGGTCTCGCCGGCAGGCGCATCCACCAGCATCCAGGCCTCGCCGTTTGTCACCAGACCCAATCGCACGCCGCAGCCATGCAGCAACACCATCATGCGCTCGGCAGGTGTGGCCTTCCAGGCTCGGCCGGGGATCGGCTTTTCGAGTGCCTGATCCGGCGGCAGGACGGCGACGAGCAGCCGCGGCTTGCCGCCGCGCGTGGGCGGATCGACCAGCACCAGGTCGGGCCGCAGGGTCTCATGTTGCTCGGGCACCAGAGCGTGCAGCCCGGGCGGCACGGTCTGCCCTTCCAGCACCAGCTCAGGCACCGCGGCAAGCCCTAATCCGTTTCGCAGCACGTAGCGGAGCCACGCCTGGTGTATCGCCGGGTCTGGCTGCCGGCCCTCCTGCGCGGCCTGCCATTCCGCATAGGCCAGTCGCAGGCTGCGCGCAATGTCCGGCTCGTCAGCCGGTACGGGCAGACCCTGCGGAAAAACCCGCTCCAGCACCGGCATGGACAGGAACGGTCCGGATATCTCGATCAATTGCAGCCATTCGGCATGCTGCCGCGTACCGCTCATCGGCGATGCTCCGGTACCAGGTAGGTGATGCTGACCGGAAATAGCCGTGGCTGAGGATCGGCGAAACGCGCCCGGATCAGATCCTGCTCGCGCTGGATCTCGGCGGGGATGCGCGCTAGCCGGTACTCCAGGGCCTCCCGGTTCCGCTCGAATTGCACGCGCTCGTCGCGACTGAACAACTCGAGCTGTGCTGGCGTCGCGTCCTTCAGAGCGCGGCGGATGGTCGCCTCCAGCTCGCCCAGCACCTGGGCGATGTCACGCAGCTCGCGTTCCAGCCGCTGGCTCAGGGTCAGCCTCATGCCGTCGATCAGCTGCTTCTGGCGGGCCTCCAGTGCCTGCAGCAGCGCCGCGCTATGCGATTGGTAGAGCGCTGCCAGTCGTTGCCGTTCCCATTCCGGCACCGCGCGCCCGCTTGCCGCGGCCAGCACGCTCTTCAGCTCGCCCACGCTGCCGAAGCGAGCGAACCGCCCGCCACGCAGCACGCCGCCGGCCGCGATCACTTCCTCGTGCAATCGTGCGTTGTCACTGCCCAGCAGCACCAGCCGGGCGTGCGCAATCGCCGCGACATCCGGCGACGCTGTGGCCGGCACGTATCGGGCAGTCACGCGCGCCAGCTTGCCATGCCCTGCCGGCGACCACACCTCGGCTCGCAGCAAGCGCAGGCAGCGCGCCACCAGCGGATGGTTCAGGTGCGCGAGCACCACGTCGTCACGCCCGGCAGCCACGTGGTGGTCAAAGACGATCGGCCTCAGCACGCCGGTGTGCGGATGCGGCAGTCCCTCGCTGCAGCGTGCCCAGCTGCCTGAGAATGCGGGCAAATGAAACGCGGCGATGGTTGGCTGATCCGGCGCCGACACGCGCGTGGGAATAAGCGCCGGTTGATCGGCAAGCTCCAGACCTGCCTCCACGACCCTCTGCACGTTCTCCGGCGAGAGGTCGAGATCTTCCATGCTCTGCAGCAGCCGCCGGTGCAACTCGTCGATACGCCGGCCGGCATCGATCTCCTGTTTGAGCAGCTGCTTCTGTGGCTCCGTTCGGCGCTCGGTCAGACTGGTGTCCAGACTGGCCGGCCGCCCCAGCATGGCCTCTTCCACCTGCGTAGCGATCACCAGCCCCACGCTGCCCAGGTCCTCGCGAATCTGCTCGACCTTCTGGGTAGCTCGCCAGAGAAACTCGAGATCGCCGTCGAGTGTGCCGGCGCCACCGCCAAAGGCCGGAGCTTGGCGCGCGTAGCCCTCGCCCACGAAATGGAAGACCTGCACCTGCCTCGCTCGCTGGCCGTGCCTGTCGATGCGGCCGTTCCGCTGCTCCATGCGGTTGGGATTCCAGGGAATCTCGTAGTGAATGAGCCGTGAGCAGTGGTTCTGCAGATCGATGCCCTCAGAGGCAGCGTCCGTAGCCAGAAGGATGCGCACGGGCGCGTCTGCCGGATGCGCCTGGAAGGCGGCCTTGATTGCCTCCCGCTCGCGTGAATCCATGCCGCCGTAGAGGGTCAGCAGGCGGCCACCGCCGGTCCCAGCGGAGCGAGCCACGTCGCGCGACGACGCGACTGTGGGCTCTCGGCGCGTGAATCCGGCGGCCGAAAGGAGTTCCAGCAGCCATCGCTGCGTGTCGCGGTATTCGGTGAAGATGATGGCGCGCTCGTCGTTCCACTGGCCCGAGCCGTTGCGAAGCGTCCTGGTGAGCCAGGCGATCAGCGTGTCGGCCTTGCTGTCGGGCTTGCCGCGCGCGCGCTGCGCCCAGGTGCTCAGTCGATCGAGCAGGTCCCGCTCCCGTGCGCTGCACGGTCGGAACAGCAGCGTCGCCGCTTCCAGCGTATCGTGCGCTGCCTCCTCGTACCGCTCGTCATTCTCGTACTCTTCCTCGCCGTCCTCGATCTGGCGGCGGAGGAGGCCGATGCTTGGTCGCTCCAGGTGCGCCGTACTGCGACGCGCGGAATTCAAGGACTCACGGTGACGCTCCAGAGTGATGGCGAACGCCTCGCGTGAAGAGAACAAGCGTTTCTTCAGCATCTTCAACGTAAACTCGGTGGCGAACCGCTCACCGCCGTCCTGGGGGCTGGAAAGGCGAAGTCGTGAGTATTCCTGCAGCCACTCATGTGCTTGTCGCTCGTCGGCGGTGTAAGCCACATGAAGCGGCAGGACGTCACGCTTGGGGAAGCGGCTGAGGCCCGTCACTTTGTCAGGCGGCAGCTCCGACTTGAGGCGACGGATCATCACGGCGCGCAACTGGTTGCGGTCGGGCGCGGCGCCGCGTGTGAACCGCTGATCGTCGAGCAGCTCCAGCAGGGCTTGAAAGCTCTCCGAATAGCCGTTGTGCGGCGTGGCAGTGAGAAACAGCTTGTGCTCGCAATGTGGCGCCAGCGTGCGGATGACCTGAGTGCGCAAAGAGTCGGTGGCGTACTTACCTCTGCCTGAAGGAGCGACGTTGTGCGCCTCGTCGACGATTAGCAGATCGATCTTGCGCGGGTACGTCACCTCCACGCCGAGAACCTCACGCAGCATGCGCCTGGGGCGCTCGCGCTTCAGGTAGTCGATGGAGGTGATCAGGCGAGGGAAATGCTGCCAGGGATTCACATGTAGGCCACGCGTGCGGCGCAGGTGAGCCATCAGCTCGCTGTCGACGATGCGAAACTCCAGACCGAACTTGGCCAGCATCTGGTCGCGCCACTGGATCTGGATGGCAGACGGGCATACAACCATGATCGAGCGGGCACGGTAGCGCAGGAGCAGCTCGTGCGCCACCAGGCCGGCCTCGATCGTCTTGCCCAGACCCACGTCGTCGGCGATCAGCAGATTGACGCGCGGCATGCCGATGGCCCGCACAACCGGATCGAGCTGGTAGTCCTCGATCTCGATGCCGCTGCGGAACGGCGCCTGCAGGGTTGACGTGTCTACAGAGGCGATGGCGCCCCAGCGTACGGCGTCGAGGAAGGCGTCGAGCCGGCTTGGATCGTCGAAGCCGTGCTCGGGCGAGGGCAATTCGGCTGTCTCACGCACGTGGACGCCGGGCTCGATCTCCCAGATCACGCGAAGCTGTTCGGAGCCCTGCGCGTCGTCTTCGATGGACGAGAGGGAGACGACGTGCTGCAGATCGTGACCGGGATGCGCATCGCGGCTTCGTCCGAGTGGCGACGCCGAGACGTCGGTGACGACGAAGCGCCGCTGGCGAACATCGACCAGCTGGCCCGGCGCGGGCACGGTTGCGAGGGCCACACAGTGTCCTTTCACACCTGGCCACGCAACTCAGGCACAACGCTGCCTGCGACAAACTGGTGCGTAGGACGTGGCGGGCGAGACAGCGTCGTCAACCTTGGCGGCCCTGCCCATTGTAGCCCGTTGGAGACGGCCCCGCCAGGGTGGCTGGGCGGGTACGTGCATGGACCGATGGAGCCTTCGCGCCAGGGCGTTGCGATATCTGTCGTGGCGCCAACGATCGGCGCGAGTTGCCTGTGCGCCGACACTGTCGGCGATTCCGGCAGTGGCACGTAAGGGAGTGCGTGCGCCCTGGCGATTTGGCAATGGCCGGGCGGGCCGCGGATTAGGCTGCGACGAATTCGCGCGGTGAGGGCAGAGGGATGTTGTCCTCAAGAGCAAACTGTATGTAGTTCTCCAGGGCATTCCGACCGCGAGCCAGTGCTTCTTCGTACGTCGCCCCATCGGCCACCGGCATCTGATAGCGGTCAGCCCATTCGGGGAGGATCACCACGAACGCTTGATCCTCCGAACTCCATTCGATCAGGATCGAATAGCGTGACTCCACGTTCATTCCTGATTCCTCCGTGCGATTACTTCAGCACGTGCTCGCAGGGCCGCACGCAGATCTCGCTCATCATACGGCTTGGCGTCCGCACCGTCCGAGCCATCCACTGCGAAATGCTTGGGCAGTCCAGGATAGGAGAACACGGTATGGTCGCCCTTTCCCCGTCGTTCGATGAAGCCAGCTGCCCGGTAGTCGCTGCGAATTTGGCGCTTCTTTCTTGGCATGTCAGTCCATGGTACATCGTGTGCTTGTCAGGCGAGAGTGCCATTCGTCCCTGTTCGGCTTGTCGCGACGTCTGACCGGCCGCCAGGCCACGAACGGTCGGCGCGGAAACGGCCAGCCCGCATGGGCAGCACCAGCCGCCATGAACGCAACGTCTTCGTACAACCCGTGGTTGCAGGGCGCCGTTCCGCAACGTCTCGACATGCTTGTAGCGACGAGCACCCGGGGGTTAAGGTTACTGTGGCATCGCAGGCCGGCAGCGTATCGCCGGCCCAAGAGGCCCCTGCTCGTTGTTGTGCCTGGAGAGGGTGCTTCACCTCTGCTGCAGTCTTTTGATTGGACGTTATGGGATCTCTAGGTACTACCGACGTGCCCGAGAGCAGAACGCAACTGGGCATCCCATGTCCAGCCGCCATTCGCGACGAGCTGCAGCGCGCTGTCCTCCTGGATCTTCTGGGCCCGGCAGGCGGGCCTCAAGAGGAAGTCGACGACCGATCTCTGCGCGACCGCTACCTCGTGGGCATGCTGGCGCCCAGGAACAGCGAGGTCCAGGCGTCCGATGACGACGACCATGCCGAGGGTGGCGCTGGAGCGCCCGAGGATGGACCCACAGATGTCGACACGCCGGTTACGCAGTCCTACGCACCGTCCTCCATCGGCCTGACCTTCGCCGTGGCCCCGGAAACGGCTGAGTTGCGCGTTACGTGCCGCTGGGGACGGTACGAACGCGCACCCAGCGAGACAGCTTCGACGGACAAAGGCGCGCCCAAGCACGTGTGGAAGCGCGCGCCGGTCGAGGTTGTGGAGACGCTCGAAGTGCGAAAGCGGAAGATTGGGCTGGAGATCGATCCGGAAGAAAGGGGCGTGCGGCTCGAGGGTATCGTTCGCCAGATCGATCAGAACTGGGTGATCTCGATCTTCCTGGTGAATAGCCAGCCGGCGCGCAGGCGTAGCAAAGACAGTGCCTGGCTCTTCCAGGCTGAGATCGTGGCCGAATCCCCGGACGGCGCCCCAATCTTCGTCTCGCGGTTGCGTCCCGAGCAATTGGCCCACGGCAAGCCGGACGAGCGGGCCGAAGAGCTGGCATTGGCCATGCTCTACCGCAGCCACAGCGAGTACGCCGTGGGTCACGGCGTTTCCGTGGAGGTGACGCCCGACCCTGACCATGCAGGGCGTGCGCTACGCGTCGGCACGCAGGTCGTGCCCAGCTACGACCTGCCCCAGACGGTGGCGCCTACGGCCGCGGAGATACCCGCGCTAGCTGACCTGACGTTGGACATGAAGGTGTTGGCGGAGCTGCCCCTCGAGGCGCTGCAGGCTACCTTGCGCGAGTTGCCGCGCGCCTACGCCACGTGGATCGAGCAGCGACGCAGTGAGATGGCGGACCCGGGCCGCGGGCTGACGGCCTTTGGCAGCGTGCCCTTGGAGGTACTGGACCGCTGCAGCGCGGCCTGCACGCGGATCGGCGCCGGCGTCGAGCTGCTCGGCAGGGACGGGAATGCGACGTCTGCCTTTCAGTTCATGAACCGCGCGATGTGGCAGCAGCGCGTTCACACCTTGCTGGCGGATGCCGTTCGGCGCGGCGAAAAGCCGAGTCTTGAAAGCCTCGACGTGCCGGAGAACCGCAGCTGGCGCCCGTTCCAGCTGGCCTTCATCTTGCTGAACCTGCCTGGCCTCACCGATCTCGGGCACAGCGAGCGCACGGGAGGTGCCGAGGCCACGGCCGACCTCTTGTGGTTCCCCACCGGCGGCGGCAAGACGGAGGCGTACCTTGGTCTCACCGCCTATACGCTGGCGATGCGGCGCCTGCAAGGAACGGTCGCCGGGTACGACGGGGAGCATGGAGTGGCGGTGCTCATGCGCTACACCCTGCGCCTGCTCACGCTCCAGCAGTTCCAGCGCGCCGCGACGCTGATCTGCGCCTGCGAGCACCTTCGGCGCGCGGCTCTCGATCGGGGGGATGGCCGCTGGGGCACGGTGCCGTTTCGTATCGGGCTTTGGGTTGGCCAACGCACCACTCCCAATACCACGGACCAGAGTAACGAAGCAATCAAACAGTCGCACGGTCAGTTTGGCGGCGGTGGGAGCGGCTCGCCTGCACAGCTAACCTATTGCCCCTGGTGTGGAAGCCCTATCGACCAGGGAAAGGATATCGACGTCGAGACGTTGAAAGCCGGCCGCGGTCGCACGCTCATCTACTGCGGCCAGGTCATGGGCGAGTGCCTGTTCTCCCGCTACCAGGCAAAGGGCGAAGGACTGCCAGTGCTGCTGGTGGACGAAGAAATCTATCGCCTGCTGCCGGCACTGCTCATTGCTACGGTTGACAAGTTCGCCCAGATGCCCTGGCGCGGCGCCACGCAGATGCTCTTTGGCCGCGTTACAGGCATGTGCCCACGGCACGGTTTCCGCTCGCCGGACCTGCCCGATTCCGACTCCCATCCTAAATACAATCAGCTCTCAGCGGTGCGCACCATCCCGCACCCGCAGTTGCGTCCGCCGGACCTGATCATTCAGGACGAGCTTCACCTGATCAATGGACCTCTCGGCGCTCTGGTCGGTCTGTACGAGACAGCGGTGGATCAGCTCTCCACCTGGAGTGTGGATGGCCGGATTGTGCGACCGAAGGTCATCGCCTCCACCGCCACTATCCGGCGGGCAGGCGAGCAGATGGGTTCATTGTTCTTGCGGCGCGTGCAGGTGTTCCCGCCACAGGGACTTGACGCGAGCGACAACTTCTTCTCCCGGCAGGTCCAGCCTGACGACACGCGCCCCGGCCGCCGCTACCTGGGCATATGCGCGCCGGGCCGGCGCCTCAAAGCCGCCCTCATTCGGGTCTACGTAGCCTATCTCGCGGCTGCCCAGCAGCTGTATGTGAAATATGATGTGGCCACGGACCCCTGGATGACGCTGGTGGGTTACTTCAACTCCATGCGGGAGCTGGGAGGCATGCGACGGCTGGTCGAGGACGATGTACGCTCGCGCCTGCAGCGCATGGACCTGCATGGCCTGGCCAAACGCGGCACGCCGAGGCTCGAAGAGCTGACTTCACGCAAGAGCGCGGCCGACATTCCGCGTCTGCTCGATCGGCTGGAAGTGCGCTTCGGCTCGGCGAAAGATGGATCCGCGGGTGGGAAAGCGAGCGCGCTCGGCTCGAAGTCGGCGACGCAATCCCCCCTGGACGTGTTGCTGGCCACCAACATGGTGTCGGTCGGCGTCGACGTCAAGCGGCTGGGCCTGATGGTAGTGGCGGGTCAGCCGAAGAGCACGGCGGAATACATTCAGGCCACTAGCCGTGTGGGACGCAGCTTTCCTGGGCTTGTGTGCACCGTCTTCAATTGGGCAAGACCACGCGACCTCTCGCACTACGAGCACTTCGAGCATTTTCATGCCACGTTTTATCGGCATGTCGAGGCGCTGTCGGTCACTCCCTTCGCCGCCCGGGCGCTGGACCGCGGCCTGGCATCGGTGCTGGTTGCCCTTGTACGGCTCAGCCTGCCAGATTTCGCGGCAAACGACGGGGCGGCGGCATTCACCGGCGAGCATGTGCTGTTTGAGCGAGCAATCGCAGCGGTTGGTGCTCGCGCTGAGGCTGTGGACGGTGGCCTGGCAAGGGCTCGCGTTGAGCACGATCTCCGCGATCTGGTCCGAACGTGGATCGCTCGCGCCGCGGATACGACGGGCGGAAAGCGTCTGGGTTATCGGCCGAAACAGGATGGAGTGACCGTCGGCCTCTTGTCGCAGCCGGAGCTGGGCAGCTGGCCGCCATTTACCTGTCTCAACTCCGTCCGCGATGTCGAGCCGGAAGTCGGTCTCATCCTCAGAGAAGGAAACCTGGACGAAACTCGTGCGTGGAGCCTCGTTGATGAACGGGAGCCCGATGTCGGCGAGGAGGCAGCGGAGTGAAACCTGCGTCGCGAAGCAGCCGCGTCGGCGAAGTGCGGCCCAGCCAGACTCTCGTGACGTTCGGCGTCGGCGCGATTATCGATCTGCCCAACATGGCCACGTTGGTGATGGGCCTGGAGGACTGGGACGGCACCTACGCACAGGAAATCGGCGAGGATCGGCTGCTCGAGGCGGTGCGCCAGGTACTCGGTACGCAGGTGGAAAGTATGCGTGCGGCACCTCACCTGCTGGACGGGGATCTAGGCGGCCCCTACGGCCAAGCCAACGACGTCGGGATCCCGGTCGCGACCTTCCCTCGCTGGCTGGTCTGCCCCTTCTGCCGGCGCCTGGCGCCGGTGAGCAGTGAACTCTTTAAACTTACTATCGACCCCTACCGCACTGACCGCTCGCGCTATATTCATCACAACTGCACGCGAAAGCCACCCAAACCGGCGGCCATTCCGGCGCGGTTCCTCGTTGCCTGCCAGGCTGGTCACCTCGACGACTTCCCCTGGGTCTGGTACGTGCACAAGGGGTACGCCACCGTCTGTCAGGCACCGCGGCTGAAGCTCCATGAGTTCGGTGTGTCCGGCGAAGCGGCGGAAGTGACGGTCGAGTGTGAGAATTGCCAGGCACGGCGCAGCATGGCCGAAGCCTTTGGGCCCGACAGCGCCCTGCACCATCTCAACTGCAGCGGCCGCAGACCGCATCTTCGCGACTACAGTGACAAGACCTGCCAGGAGCAACATCGGGCCATTCTGCTCGGGGCGTCCAACTTCTGGTTCCCTGTGAGCGTGTCGGCTTTGGCCATTCCCAGCGCTCATGATGCGCTGGGGCGGCTGGTCGAGCAACAGTGGGTCACGCTGAGCAAGGTCACGAATCCGGACCGCCTCGCCTTGCTGAGGGAACTGGGCCATTTGCCGGCATTTGCTTCGGTCGATAACACCGAATTGTGGGAGGCCATTGAGCGGCACCGCGGCGGCGGCACACTGGCCGAGTCGCGGAAGCCCGGCAAGTTGCGCACCGCGGAGTGGCGAATATTCTCCGACCCCGATCCTGACCAGGAGACGCGAGATTTCCGCTTGCGGCCGGTGGCCCCGCCCGCGGGGTATAGCGAGCAGATAAGCGGCGTCGTACTCGTGGAGCGTCTGCGCGAAGTGCGGGCTCTACTCGGCTTTACGCGCATCGTCTCGCCCGGCGATATCTCCGAAACGGAAGAGGTGCCGGTGGACCGGAGAGCGCCGCTTTCCAGACAGGACCCCAAATGGGTCCCAGCCTCGGAGGTGCGGGGTGAAGGCATCTTCATCCGCTTCCGTGAGGAAGCAATACAGGCGTGGGAGGAACAGCCGGCGCTCGAAAGCTGGCGGGCGGAGTTCTTTCAGGGCCACAAGGCCTGGCGAACGAGCCATCATCTGGTCCCGGCAGGAAGCAACTTTCCCGGTCTGCGTTACGTGCTTCTGCATTCCTTCTCGCACGCCTTGATGCGCCGGCTCTCTCTCGAGTGCGGATACACCGCCTCAAGCATCTGCGAGCGAATCTACTCGCTTCCTCCGCTTGATGAAGATGGGCCGATGGCGGGCGTGCTGATCTACACGGCGGCGCCGGACAGCGAGGGCACACTCGGCGGCCTCGTCAGCCTTGGTGAACCTGAGACGCTTGGCCGGTTGCTTGATCTCGCGCTGGAAGAGGCCGGGTTGTGTTCGTCCGATCCCCTGTGCGCCGAGCATCTGCCGAGCCAGCACAGCTTGACCCTGCACGGCGCGGCCTGCCACAGTTGTTTGTTCGCTCCCGAGACGGCGTGCGAGCGCGGTAATAAGTACCTCGATCGCTCGTTGTTGGTAGAGCCCATTTTTCCGCAAGGCCGCGCCTTCTTCAGCCATTCGTAGGATTGGCGACAACACGCCCAAGGCGTACGATGGCACGGATAGGGGCAAATCGTCGCGAATACGCCTGTGCGCGTGATTCAGTGACGAGGGGGATGGCCGCGCATGATCGACACCGACGAACGTGAGAAGCTGCGCCGGTCCATCGCGGCGAGCATTGCCGCGGACCGGCACCTGCTCGACAAGCTGCGAGCTGAGATACAGCCGCTGGTGGGCGAAACGCGCCGCATCCAGCAGCGCAATACCAGCTCCATTTCGCTGGTCGCCGCGGACGGCGGCAACAATCAGCTGCAGTTTGACCCGTTCCTCATCCAGATGGTCCGCGTGGTCGACTCGGCCAACAACAGCCACTGCCTGGAGGTCGTCACGCCGAACACCAACATTGACGAGCTGAGCGCGCACCAGTTCGGCAGTGAGGGAGAGGCCACCCGGCTGGGCGAGATGATGGCGTATCTTGGTGTCCGCCATCTCTCAGAACTGAGCCAGCTGATTCAGGCCAGTACGGATGGTCGGGCCGCCAATCCCGGCTGGATCAGAACGTATCGCGAGCTTATCGAGTGGGCCGTGCTGTTCTATCTCGTGCGGACCAAGGACTTCGGCAATGACACGCTGATCGTGTTCGACGGACTCTTGCGCAGCGTGGTGTTTGCCCGGGACCTTTTTGCGCGCCTGATGGAGGGGATGTCGGAATCGATTGACCGCCACTGGCAGCGCAACCACAGCCGCGTATACCTCGTCGGCGTGGCCAAGCGCAGCAAGGTCCTCGACCGCTACCGGCTGGCGATGGCATTGGAAGGCGTGCTTGCGGTGCCGTACGCCGCCTATGTCGAGGTGCCGCGCGAGCTGGAGGAGCGAGCCGGCCATCGATCGCAGTACAGGATTGGGCTCAATGCCGGACGTGACCACGAGGGCGGAAACCTGCGTGTGGCGGGCAGGCTCTTCTGGGCGAAGTTCGGTTCGGCGACGCGTGACCCCATCTGGCCCGTCGACGTGTATGAACCGCAGGTACTCTCCGCGCAAGTGATACTGGGTTCGCTGCTGTATGACGCGGTGCAGGGCTTTCCCGTGCCGTTCTATCCACGCTGTTTGCAACAGGCACACGACCACGCGGCTTTGGTGGGATTCGACCTCGACATCCTGCAGGACGAGATCTTCGAAGGAATCCGGACGTCGCTTGGTCTGCAGTCATCTGCCCTGGACATCTTCCGGTTACGCGACGAAGATCCAGCGCAGGCCCGCTATTCGTAGAAGGGAGGCTGCAATTGGCGGCACTCAAGCTCTTCAGCCAGGACCTCATCGTCGGCGTCTTCCGGGGATTCCGCGAGGGTGGGCTGGAGTTCCATGCCGAGCTGGCTCTGCCATACCGGAATGAGTTCCAGAGTTCTCCCATGCACGGACAGTTCCTGTTGGTGCAGTTGGAGACACCCGAAGAGGCCGTGCTGGGGCGGATTGCCTCCTTCTCCAGCGAGGGCAAGCTGTCGTTCGGCTCTGGCGAAGAGTTCACCATTAGAGCCGTGCTCGAGCATCGTGAGGTGCCCGAAGACCTGCGAGAACAGTATCTGAAGTATCGCGTCAACATCCGCATCCTCGGCGTCCTGCGCAGTCATGCCATTGCGGATAGACCTGGAATCACATTTCTGCCGTCGCATCGCCGGCTGCCCCACGTCGGCAGCCCGGTGGCCTTCCCCACTGGCGAAGTATTGCGCGAGATCGCCGGGCACAACGTAGATGGGGCGCCAATCGGGCACTTCGCGCTGGGCGAGTACATCTACTGCGATCGGAGCGCAGACGCGAGCCTGCTGGACGGCATGCAGGTGAAGACGCCCGAGATTCTGGTGAAGTTTCCTGTTCAGAGCCTGGTGGCGCGGCGCTCGTTCATCTTCGCGCGTGCCGGTTTCGGCAAGTCCAACCTCAACAAGTTGCTGTTCAGCACGCTGTACGCGACCACGCCGACCGTGCGCAAACGCGGCGACAGAGAGGTCCCGGTCGGCACCGTGATCTTCGATCCGGACGGGGAATACTTCTGGCCGGACGATAAAGGACGGCCGGGCCTCTGCGATGTGCCTGATCTCCAGGACAAGGTCGTCGTCTTCACGTCGCGCAAGGGCCCAAGCCCGTTCTACCAGTCGTTCGTGGCCGGCCCGATCAAGCTGGATCTGCGCCGTATGTCGGCTGGCGACGTCATCTCTATCGCCGTGTCACCCGAGCGCCAAGACCAGCAGAACGTGCGTAAGCTGCGTGCTCTGCCGCAGGGGCGATGGGAAGAGCTGGTGAAAGTTGTCGCGGCGGGAGGATACCAGACCCCTATCGAGGATATGTGCCGGCTTCTCGACCTGGACCCGGTCAAACAGGAGGCGGAAGCGCTTGCGGCGCGCAGCAATATTGTCCAGATCGTGCACACCATCCATGATTCCCGCAGCCAGTTCCTCGACATGCTCCTGGTTGCGTTGCGTGAAGGCAAGCTCTGCGTTGTCGACGTGAGCCAATTGCGTGGCAGCCAGGCGATGATCTTGTCCGGGTTGATCTTGCGCCGCATCTTCGACCATAATCAGCAACAATTCACCGAGGCCGAGTCGCGCACCATCCCGACCATCGCGGTCATTGAGGAAGCGCAATCCGTCTTGCACGAGGGAGATGCCTCGTCTGAGCCCTTTATCGCCTGGATCAAGGAAGGACGGAAGTACGATCTGGGTGCAATGCTGGTTACCCAGCAGCCCGGCAGCATTCCAGGTGAAATCCTGAGCCAGGGCGACAATTGGTTTGTCTTCCATCTGCTATCGTCGGCCGACCTGATGACCCTGCAGCGTGCCAATGCTCACTTTAGTGACGATCTGCTGAGCGGCTTGCTCAATGAGCCGATACCGGGACAGGGCGTCTTCTGGAGTTCGGTTGGCGGACAGGCCTACCCTGTGGCCATCCGAGTTCTGTCTTTCGAGAACATGTATTCGCCGCTCGACCCGCACTACGGCAGGGCAGGGGTGCCGACGTTTTCCTGCGAGCTACGAGAGCGATTCCGGGCTGAGCTAAGCACGGCTGCCGAGATGGCTGGTGAGGACGCTCACAGTAACGTGGACGTCGATCAAGACGCACTCGCCGCCTATGAGCGGCGCGCGATCAATGCCCTGCGGGCAGACCGCCAGGCTATGGAGTACATGCGCGCCGACGGGTGCTTCTGGGGACGTATCATCGGTGTCTTGGAGAAGGCCCTACCTGCATTTCAGACTGACCGCAATGCTCGCGCCAACAAACTTGTTCCAAAGGCCCTTTCCGAGATATTCGGTGGTCCTGAGAACGATGCCTGGCACCAGATCATCGACGGAAACGGTAAGCGGCGGGTGAAAGCCGGTCCTGCAAGGCCAGCAGGCGGCTGATGCGACGGGGCTCGCTCGGCACGGTGTCCTCGCCTGGTCAATTACCGGTCGACGCGCCGAGTGTGTAGGTGTTCGCGACGGTGGTCAGCGGCGCCAGGGGCGAGACGGCCACCACTACCCGGCTGCTGCCCGCGGGGATGCGCAGACTGCCGCGGCCGTCGGCACCCACCGGCATTTGCAGCACGGAAACGCCGTGCGGTCCGTAGACGATGGCCTGCACGATCCACCGCTCAGCCAGCGTGTTCGTCACCCGCACCCAGCCGGCCGGCTGCCAGCCGCCCGCCGTGCTGTCGCCGTCGAAGCCGATTTCCGGCACGCGAATTCCGCTCAGCGCGATGCCCTGCAGATTGAGCTCGTCGTCCGTGACCTGCTCGAATCGTACGAGGATGCGCTTCCCCACGTAGGCCGAAAGGTCGAGCTGCTCCGTCAGCCAGCACTGCCGCGCCCGCGTGACCGGCGAGCAACTCGAGCCTGTATAGCCGTTGCCAAGATTGGCTCCGTTCGGATTGCTGTTCGTCGTCCGCGCCGTGCGCTGCACGTACCACGTGGCGCCGCCGTCCGCGGAGACCTCCACGTACCCGTAGTCATAGTCCTTTTCGAGGTCGTACCACAGCTGGTACTGCAGGCTCGCTCGCGCCACGTGGCGCAGATCGAGCGGTGGCAGCGTCAGCGTATCGTCCACGCTGTCGCCCCGATTGCTCCACCAGAATCCGGTGGCGGGCGGCGTCGTGCTGAGCAGAGGCACGGTCGGGCGGCCGGCGAAGGTCAGGGTGAAGGGCCGGCCGGCGGTTTGTGCGATGTCGACGTAGTTCGCCGCATATTGGTGCATCGTGGTGGTTTGCGCGAAGGGCAGCGGCTGCGTGCTGGTCGCCAGCATGTGCACCCGCGTGTGCTGGTAGCCGTAACGGCCGCCGTCGATCGCGGGATCGTTCAGGAAGTTCGCCACCACCCAGTCGGCAAACATCTGGTTGGCGGTTTCCTGGTAACCGAGCTTGGGCAAAAGATCGTCGAACAGGTGCATGCCGCTGAGGCCGCTGTCGGCGAGTTCCATGCGCGTTGCCTTCGTACCACCGAAGTGCTCGTACAGGTACAGCATCCACATAAATCCGTTGCCGTAGCCGATAGTGCTGGTCGGATCCCACACGTCCAGCTGCGCGTCGGGCTGCTGCGCCTTCTGTTCATCGGCCCCGGCAGAGCTGTAGCCGTTCAGAACCTGAGCCAGCACCGAGCTTCCCTCGTTCAGCCACGCCTCATCTGTCGGGTGCAGGTGCGCGTGAATCACGTGCTGGAACTCGTGGGCCAGCGTCTGGTCATAGGTTTGCGAGCCGGGATCGTTCGAGCCGAGGTCGATATAGAGGATCTTGCGCTGGTTGCTCTGCGGCGCCGCCGATCGTGGATCGAGGTCTTCAGCGGACACGTAGCCGGCGGCGCCGGACCCCTGCAGGCTGCCGTTGAAGATCGTCGTATGCTGGTCGTTGTCTATACCCGGCGTCCATACCGGGCCAAAGGCTGCCGTGTCAGTGGGATAGATGGTGTTCTCGAACGTCGAGGCCGAGCGCGCCAGCGCGTTGAGGTCGACGCTGATGCCGCTCTGCACGTAGAAGTAGGCGTGCGCCGTCTTGGAGACGAGCCGCGCGGCTACCAGGTGGCTGCCGCTTCCAGTCCAGACGTAGAATTGGTCCATGCGGCCTACGGCATAATCCGTCGGCGTTGTGTTGACGATAGGGTCTATGGGCAACGCCGTGTGCAACTTGAGCCGCGCGGCTAGCGTCAGGAGATCGCGCGGTGGATTGGTCGCGCTGCTCAGCATCGCGGACAAGGCCATCGGACTGGGGCTCGGCAACGGCGTCGCCGGTGGCGCGGCACGTGCCGGGAGGACGGCAGCCAGGGTCAGCGTGCAGGCGAAGAACAGCACGCGCGCCCGGCGCGCGGACAGACAAGCCATTACCGATGTCTCCAATCAACATGTGCTGCCGGGCACAGCGTGCGAAGCCGGCAACACGCTGAGAGGCGGCATGATGAGCAATCGTATGACGTTAGACTGAAGCCGACGGGATCTCCATCGAACCGCACGATTCTGGGGGCCGGGGACCCGCCGAGGCGGGTGCTGTCCTCGTCCGCCGTGGATGCGCCGGCCACCCACTCCATCGCCAAGACATGACCACCGTGCGCGTTCCGGCGTGGCACCACTTTAGTATGCCCGATCTCAGGCGCAGCCATTGACACACGCCGGGCAACGGACTATGATAACGATTATTGATGATAATCGTTATCATTCGAAACGGGCTCGCGCGGAAGGTGATCGCGCGTTGACGGGCAAGTGCTCCTGCGTCCCGGCAAGGGCACGCCAGGGCGCCGCGAGGCAGCGCATCCGTGAGTATGACCGCCCCGATTGGCTGGAGCGTCTCTATGTTCTGCACATCCTGTGGGCGCCATCGCGGCCGTTGCCTCGTGCCGCGGCTCCTGGCCGTAGCTGCGCTTGCCCTTGGCGCGGTGGGGCTGCAGTCCCATACCGCGCGTGCTGCCGGCGCCGTGATCCAGGCCGTCGCCTCGACCAACGTGTACGGGGACGTGATCGAACAGATTGGAGGCGCGCGCGTCTCGGTATTCAGCATACTGAGCGATCCAAATACCGACCCTCACAGCTACGAATCCAATACCACTGACGCTGCGGCGGTGGCGAGGGCAACACTCGTGGTGCAGAACGGTATTGGCTACGATTCTTTCATCGCCAAGCTGGAGAACGCCTCGCCAAATGCCCGGCGTACAGTGCTTGACGCCGGCGCCAGTCTGGGCTACAAAACTGGTGACAATCCGCATATCTGGTACAGTCCCACCACTATGCCGCGCGTCGCCGCGCTGGTTGCCGCCGCGCTCAGCCGGCAAGATCCGGCCGGCGCGGCAACATTCGCCGCCAACCTGCGCCGCTTCGACGCCACGCTCAAGCCTTGGACCAACGGAATTGCCGCGCTCAGAAAGCAGTACGCCGGCACGCCCATTGCGATCACCGAGCCCGTCTTCAGCTACGAGGCGCAGGCGCTCGGTCTGAAGATCCTCACGCCCAACTCCTTCGCGCTGGCCATCATGGAAGGCAATGATCCGTCGCCGCAGGACGCACAACTTGAGACCAACCTCTTCACCGCGAACAAGGTCAAGGCCTTCTTCTATAATCAGCAGGCCGTGGCGCCGATCACGGTCAGGCTTCTCGGGCTCGCTCGGTCCCATCGCATCGCCATCGTCGGCGTCTACGAAACGAAGCCATCGTCCAGGACCTATCAACAGTGGATGCTCGCCGAGCTCCAGGCCACCAGGCTGGCCCTGAGCAAAGGCATCTCGACCGAAAAGATCGAGTAACAATGTTGGATCCTGTCGCGGCCGCTCCCATCTTGAGCCTGGAGCACGTCGGCCTGAACCTGGGCGGCCGCCCGGTCCTGCGCGATGTCAGCCTCGCGGTGCGGTCGGGGGAATTCATCGGCGTCATCGGGACAAACGGCGCCGGCAAGACGACCCTCTTGCGGGTCATTCTCGGACTGTTGCGGCCTACGGCCGGGTCGATCCACTTGTTTGGCCGGCCGGTCAGGCGAGGAAACGTCGCGCTGGGCTACGTTCCGCAAAAGCAGCAGTTCGATCCCGACACGCCGCTGCGTGGCCGCGATCTGGTCGCACTGGGACTCGACGGGCAGCGGTGGGGTATCGCAATCCCCAGCGCCTCCAGGCGCATGCGCATTGACGAGGCTTTGCAGTGGGTCGATGCGCTGGAATTTGCCAACGCGCCGGTTGGCCGTCTGTCGGGCGGTGAGCAGCAGCGTTTGATGATCGCGCAGGCACTCCTGGCCCGTCCACGACTCTTGCTGCTCGACGAGCCTCTGGCCAACCTCGATCTGCGCAGCGCGCACGAGGTCGTGCAGCTGGTGGCGCGACTGGGCAGGGAGCAAGATGTCGCCGTCATGCTCGTCGCCCATGACATGAACCCCTTGCTTCCCGTGATGGACCGCGTGCTCTACCTGGCGGAAGGCCGGTCTGCCATCGGTCCGGTGGATGAGGTAGTGCGCCCAGACGTGCTGAGCGCGCTCTACGGCTACCCTGTCGACGTGCTGCATGTCCATGGGCGAATTCTGGTCGTGGCCGGCGCCGACATCATTGGCGGCGGCGAGTTTGAGCGGGAGTACCACGCACATGGCTAGGAACTGTCTTGTGCCGAGGCGCGCGTCGACGGCGCTCACGAACGCTCCGCGGTTCGGACCGGGGTGACCTCCATGCGCGACTGGCTCCAGCAGAACATTTTCGACATGCTGCAGAACGACCAGGTGATCACTGCACTGCAGGCGGGTACGGTCGTTGCTCTTGTCTGTGCCGTGATCGGCTTCTTCGTCGTGCTGCGCGGGCTGAGTTTCATCGGCCACGCGGTCACCGACATCGGCTTCACGGGCGGTGCCGGAGCAGCACTCCTGGGCATCAACGCTCTGTGGGGCCTGCTGGCATTTTGCGTCGCCGCGGCACTCGGCGTGGGCGCGCTCGGCGATCGCGCTCGCGAGCGTGACGTGGCCACCGGCGTGATTCTGGCTCTGGCGCTTGGTGTCGGCGCCCTGTTCCTCTATATCAATACGCGCTTCGTCAGCCAGCCTTTTACGCTGCTCTTCGGATCGATCTTTGAGATCGATCCGAACATAACGCGCGTGATGATCGTGATCGGAGGCGCTTGCCTGCTCTTGCTGGCCTTGCTGGCCCGTCCGCTGTTCTTCTGCTCGGTCAGCCCGCAGGTGGCGGAGGCACGCGGCGTGCCCGTGCGCCTCGTTTCCGCCTTGTTCCTGCTGTGCATGGCGGTCGCCGTGGCGGAGGCGGCGCAGGTCGTGGGCGTGCTGCTCAGCACCGCGCTCCTGATCGGCCCGCCGGCGACTGCCTCGTACCTGGTCTCCCGACCGGGCGCCGGCATAGCGGTAGCCTGCGCTATCGGCGTGCTGGAGACCTGGGCTGGCATCGCCCTATCGTACGACAGCTACTACTGGCCGCCCGGTGAAAAGGGGTGGCCTGTCTCCTTCTTCATCTGCACGCTCGTGCTTCTGTTCTACCTGTTCGCTCGCGCCGCCCGCCCGGCATTCCGCCGCACGAGCGGCCCTCTGCAGGGAGGAAATGTCAAGAGGATACCCGGCCGTGCTGCACTCTGAGATGTTCAGCCAGCCGTTCATGCAGAACGCGCTGGTTACCGGCACCATCGTCGCCATCGTGGCCGGCGTGGTCGGCTTCTTCGTGGTACTCCGGGGCCTCAGCTTCGCGGCCCATTCCCTGGCTCAGATCGGTTTTGCCGGGGCGGCGGGAGCGGTGCTGCTCGGCATCGAGCCGGTGTGGGGTCTTGTCGCTTTTGCCGTCGGCGGCGCCGTCAGCATGGGCGTGCTTGGCACGCGCGAGCACGGGCGCGACGTGACGACCGCGCTCATTTTGGTGGCAGCGCTCGGCGCCGGCGCACTATTTCTCAGCCTCAACGACGCCTACGCCACGGCTGCGTTCAGCCTGCTCTTCGGCAGCATCGTGGGTATCAGTCGTGACATGGTATGGCAGACGGGCCTTCTGTCGCTGGGCTGTCTGCTCGCGCTCGGCGTGCTCTACCGTCCACTCCTGCTCACTACCATGCACTACGAGCTTGCCCAGGCGCGGGGCGTGCCCACGGCGGCTGTTGGCATCGCCTTTCTTATCGTGGTAGGGATTGCCGCCGCCGTGACGGTTCCGACAGTGGGAACGCTCCTGATCTTTAGCCTGATGATTGGCCCGGCCGCCGCCGCAACCTATCTGACCAGCACCCCCTGGCGGGCCTTGCTGGTCGCGGTCGGTATAGCCGTGGCGACCACCTGGATCGGCATGGTTGCCGCGTACGATACCGGCTGGCCCGTTGGATTTCTCATTTCAGCACTGGTGGGCGCGATGTACTTCTCCGCGCGCCTGCTCGCTCCATGGCTCAGAAGGCGCCCAACGCCGGCCGGCGGGATAGCAGCGTCACCTGTGCACGAGACGATCGCTCGGAGGTAAAGTATGGATGTGCAGCAGGCTATCGCGGAACAGGACGAAGTCATGCGCCGTTTGCAGGAGCGTCGCCACGTGCCGACGCCGCAGCGGCGCGCGATTCTCGCCGCGCTGATGACGCAATCAACCTCCGTTACCCCACGTGAGCTGCATGTCGCTTTGCGCGAAGAGCAGCCGGCGATCGGTCAGGCAACAGTCTATCGCACGCTCGAGCTTCTGGTAGAAGTGGGAGCGGCGACGCGTTTTCTGCAGGACAACAACGAGAGCAAATACGTCTACTGCTCATCGCGCCATCATCATCACTTGGTGTGCACGCGCTGTGGACGTGTCGAGGATCTCGATGGCTGCCTGTTGTCGCGCCTCGGCCCGTTGCTGGAACAGCACACGCTCTACCAGATCACCAGCCACGCGATCACCCTGTACGGCTACTGCGGCGACTGCCGGGCCTCCTGATCGCCGCCTGATGATGGTGGTGGCGTATGACAGGCAGTAGAGCGGAAACGTGGACCGTACTCCGTCTGGTATGGCGTGCTACACTGGAGCCCATCGGTGTGGCCTGAAGGCTATCCGGCAGTGGGCCGGTCTGCCCGCCGGAAAAGGGGAGTCCAAGCAGTGGCTCAAGGAACTATCGCACGCATGACCGATCGCGGTTACGGCTTCATCACACCGGCACTGGGTGGGCCCGATGTATTCTTCCACAGCTCAGCCTTGCAGGGTGTGACCTTTGATGCGCTCCAGCGCGGTGATACGGTCGAGTTTGAGGTCGAGCGCGATCCGCGAGGCCGGGGTGACCGGGCGGTCAACGTGCACAGGACCCTTAACTAGTGGCCTGTCAACGTACGGTGTTTTGGTGGTGATCAGGCCTGATATTGTGGTTTAGGGTAGCATCACCCACTCTTGCAGGTGCCCGGCGACTTACACGACATTGACCTCCAGCTGCGGCAGCTGGAGGTCCGCTCTTTCAGACTAGAGTGAAGCCACGACGAGATATCCATTGACGTGCACGACTCTGGGGGCGCGGGCGTCTCGCCCGCCCGCGTTTGGTGGCCGGCACGCCTGCGGATCGCACTACGGCTTCCCTTTAGACGCACTTGTGGTCACCGCGCGCGGGCAGCGCATCGACTGCCGTGCGAGCGTTTGCTGAATAGTTCATGAGGTGAGGACGGAACAGATGGCTATACTGCGGGCGGCGATCGTGGGCCCTGGCTACATTGGGACCATTCACGCTGAATCGCTGCGCCGGTGCGGTGCTGAGCTGGCGCTGATCGTGGGACGCCCCGGCAGCGATATGGCCGGGCACGCGGCCAGACTCCGCGTACCGCGGCACGGGTACGAGCTGGAGCAGGCTCTCAACGATCCGCGGATCGACGTGGTGCATATCTGCACGCCAAACGCCCTGCACTACCCAATGGCCGCTGCCGTGTTGGCGGCGGGGAAGCATCTGGTTTGTGAGAAGCCCCTGGCCACTACCTCGACGGAGGCAGCCGACCTCGTGCGCCTCGCTCGCGCTGGAAACCTGGTCGCGGGTGTTGGCTATTGCTATCGATACTATCCATTAGTGCGCCAGATGCGTCGCATGATCGCGAACGGTTCCCTTGGGCCTCTCCATCATATGCGTGGTCTCTACCTGGCCGACGAGCTGCTCCATGACACCTACCTGCACTATCGCTTCGCTCAAGAGATTGCCGGGCCGTCGCTGGCCATGGCGGACATAGGCATTCACTGGTGCGACCTCGTCGAGCACGTGACCGGCGAGCGAATCTCCGCGGTGTTCGCGGATACTCAAACGGTGGTGCGAACTCGTGAATGGCATCGCGACATGCCGGGGGCCGGCCCTCTGCCTGAGGGCGCGGAAGCTGAAGGCGATCACTATCGGGTCAGCATGCACGGAGAGGACTGTCTCAACCTCCTGTTGCGCTTTGCCGGCGGCGCCCGTGGCGCGCTTACAGTGTCCCAGGTGAGCGCGGGTCACAAGAATTGGATCACCTTGTCGGTTGACGGGAAAACGGGCGGCCTGGATTGGAATCAGGAGCAGCCCAATACGCTGACCGTGCGCCGGCGCGAGCCTGCCTGGCAAGTACTGCCGAAGGATCCGATGCTGATGGAACCGGAGGCCTCGGCACTCGCATTCGCGCCCGGCGGTCATCCTGAAGGCTATCTCGATGCGTTCCGAAACTTGATCGCGGGCATCTATCATGCGATTGAACGGACCCAACAGGGCCAGCCCCCCGACGGCGACTACCCGACACTGCATGACGGCTGGCGCGGCATCGCCATCATGGAGGCGGTATTGCTCAGTGCTCGCGATCAGCGCTGGGTAACGGTTCCCGAGCGCCCTGACGCCTCATAGTGGGTCACGTCCCATCTGATTGCTCAGCCCGCACGAGGACCCAACCGGCCGCAGCCGGTTTCGGCCCTACCACCCTGGCTCGCAGCTGGAAGCGTATTTCGTGGAAGTCCGAGGCTATTTTTCAGCCTGCGCAGCGGTAAACACCAACGGCGCCAGGAATGCCGCTGCCTTTTGCGTTCCTTCTTCCGGATCCATGAGCGGATCCTCGTGCTCGATGCTGAGGGTGCCGTCGTATCCAGTCATGGCAAGCATGCTGATGAAATCGCGCCACCAACCCGCGTCGTGACCATAGCCGACGGCCCTGAATACCCAGGGACTGGTTAGCGGGGCGGCGATCAGCGTGGTGTCGAGGCAGCCGTTCACGGCGACCATGCGCCCATCCACGCGCGTGTCCTTCGCGTGCACGTAACCAACGGCGGGTCCAAGCGCGCGCACAACCTCAAGCGGATCCATACCCTGCCACCACAGATGGCTCGGGTCGAGGTTGGCTGCAATTGTAGGGCCAATCGCGGAGCGAAGCCGCAGCAACGACGCGGTGTTGTAGACGCTCATTCCCGGATGCATCTCGAAGCAGAGCAGGACGCCGCACTCGCGAGCGAGTTCGGCAGTGTCGCGCCAGAACGGAAGGAGTACCTCATCCCACTGCCACCGCAAGAGCTCCGCGAAATGATCGAGCCCGGTGAACGTGACCCAGTTGGGATGCGGGCCGCCGCCGGGCGCGCCGGGGCAGCCGGTCATGGTCACCACGCGATCGATGCCGAGCTCGGACGCCAGTCTGATCGTGTCGCGGATGACCTGGGCGTCATGCGATGCGGTGTCGCGCAGCGGGTGTAGAGGATTGCCGCTGCAGTTCAGGGCGCTCAGCACCATGCCGTGCTCCGCCAGGTCGTCGAGCAGTCGACGGCGGGCTGCCGTGTCACTGAGAAGCTCGGCGAGATTAAGGTGCGGAGCTGGTGAAAAGTTGCCTGTTCCAAGCTCGACAGCGGTAATGCCCCAGGCGGCATACCGGTCGAGGGCCGCCTTCAGAGGCAGTTGTGGGGTGCTGTCCGTGAATACGCCGATACGCATGCATGATCTCCTTCAACTCTGCAAACAGGGCCTGATAGCTGCTGCGCTAAACGGCTTCTATTGGTCCGAACGGCGCAATACCGATCGGCGCGTGATCCTGGCTTGCCTTTGATTATAGATGTTTCCCGCTTGCACTTCCTCGGACGCAAACGCTTCGTGCTACTCTATCAGATGGCCAAAGCACCATAGCACATCGTCGCGCCGACGATGCGTCCCGGTGCATGCGGTGAGCGGTCATCGAGTTGGCAAAGTTGCAGGAGGTACATCCATGCTGGTCGGCACGGCGTCGGTCAACTGGGGCTACGACCCATTGTACTACTGGACCAATCCGCCATCTTTCGCCCAGATGCTGGGAGAGATGGCCGCAACGGGCTATAGCGGTACGGAAATCAGCTACCACTTTCCTACTGATATCCCCGAGCTACGGGACGACCTTGCCAGGCACGGCCTGCTGGCCGCTGCGACGTTCCACGAAGTCCAGCTTCTCGACCCCGCCTTGCATGCTTCAGAAGCCGCCCGCGTGATTCCAGTGGCCGATCGCCTCCAGGCCCTCGGATGTGACGTGCTTATCCTTGCCGATCACACGTCACCGGCGCGCCTTGCAGTCGCCGGCCGAGTCAACCCAGACGGTAGTGATGGTCTCGACGATACTGGGTGGAAGAACCTCTCAACGGGGCTCAACCGCATTGGGCAGATGCTGCGCGACCGCGGCATGCGTGCCGTGTTCCATCCGCATGTCGGCACCTTCGTCGAGACACGCGACGAGATAGACCGCTTGTGCTCGCTCACCGATCCCGAGCTGCTTGGGCTCTGTCCCGACACGGGCCACCTGGCCTATGCCGGAGTCGACCCGGAGGCGATCTTCGTCGACTACGCGTCGCGGGTCTGGTACGTACACCTGAAGGACGTCGATGCCGACGCCCTCGCGCACGTGAGGGCGGAAAGGCTGGACTTCGCGGCGGCCGTTCAGCGCGGGCTCTTTGTGCCCCTTGGCGACGGCAGTGTGGACATGGCTCGCATATTTGGCTCGCTGAAGGCGGCAAGCTACGATGGCTGGATCATCGTGGAGCAGGATGCGCCGTCCGACCCACTCTATGCGGCAAAGCGGAGCCGCGAATTCCTCAGCCGTGAATTCGGAATCTAGCCGTTGGATGAAGCGCGGATAGAACCGCGATGAGGCGAATCACACGTCGTGGTTGGTGCCTGCCGCCTGCGCCGAAAACTGGTGCTGTGCAAACGTTAGCAAGGTTTCAGCGATACGGGCGCCATGCCAATTGTATCTTGCGCGTATCGATCAAGGCCGCAGGATTCTGGAGGTAGAGTGCCGCGCGGACGCGCCGTATAGCTCGCTTCGTTGACAGTGGTGGGGGGCCATGCTAGGATAGCGTTTAACGTTAGCATAGCACAGCCCTATGCCGCCCGCCGTCGCTTGCGCGCTCGTACTACGTCTCAACAGCGCGGAATCTGGCGACACATAGTCTGGGTGGATGCGCGAGCTCGAAGCGAGATGCAATCCGGGCTCCCCGCTTGTTCGATGTAGTGGTTGAAACGCAGTCCTGGAGCGAAGGGCAGGGGTGAGATGCAGAAGGTGCGCGTTGGGGTGATCGGCTGTGGACTGATCGCGCAGGTGATGCACCTGCCGTATCTGCGCGAATTGAGCGATCGCTTTGAAATCGCCGCGCTATGCGATGTGTCGCCGGGAACGCTCGGCGCGGTAGGCGATGCTTTCGGCGTCCAGAGCCGGCACACACGGTGGGAGGATCTCCTGGCCGTGGACCTTGACGCCGTCCTCATCCTGACCGGGGGATCGCACGCTCCTTCGGCAGTGGCTGCCGCTCGGGCAGGCCGGCACGTGTTCGTCGAGAAACCGATGTGCTTCACGATACGTGAAGCGGATGCCATGATCCGTGCGGCAACTGCCTCCGGGGTGGTCTTGATGGTCGGCAATATGAAGCGCTTCGACCCGGCCTACGAGCGAGCGCTTCCGCTCGTTCGCGGCGTGGCCGACCTGCGGCTGGCGCAGATCACCACGCTGGAAGCGCCCATGTGGCCCTATGTCGATCACTATCCTTTGGTGCGCTGCGACGATATTCCCAGTGAGACGCAGCGAATCCTCCGCGAGGAGAGCGAGACCCTGGTGGGTGAGGCTGTCGGCAGCGGCGCTTCGCAACAGATCCGTCGTCTGTACTCGGCAGTGCTTCTCGATACGCTTGTCCACGAGGTGAACGCGATGCGCGGCTTGCTGGGGGAGCCCGAAGCAGTGAGCAGTGCCGAGACATGGATGGATGTGGAGGGCGTGACGGTTGTCTTCCGTTACCCGCGTGACATGCGCTGCATCATGACCTGGGTGAACCTCCCGACACTGCGCCATTACAGCATGGAGCTGGCGTTCTTTGGCACGTCGGATCGCGTGATCCTGCGCTACCCGTCGCCATTTCTTCGCAGCGAGCCGACGTCGCTCGTGGTCGAAGGCATGGAGGGCGGGGCCAGCGTTGAGAAGGCAGTTCTCGTGTCCTATGAAGAGTCGTTCAAGCGCGAGCTGGAGCATTTCCATGCCTGCATCGTGGAAGGTCGTGAGCCGATGACCTCCGGACGCGAGGGAAAGCAGGATCTGGTAGTGCTGCAATGCAATAGCTCAGGCCGCGGCAAGTGGCCAGCCGCAGGCCATCCCGGCGCCGTAGGTGCCGAGCACGGACCTGCGGGCGACTCGCGTGAACGAGCATGAAGAGACGCGCACCCTGACTGTATGGATACGAGAAGCGGGAACGGGCGAAAATTGTCATGCGCGACGACACGCCGCCCCTACGCACGCTCCCGCACGCTTCACGTCCCCTGACGGTATCGATCGGAGTTCAGGCGAGTTCCAGCTGCAGCTGTTGGCTGGTCCGCAGCGACCAGCAGATGTACACCCGATCGCCGGCCACAAGGAACGTGTTTTCGTCCAGGAATCTGGCCGATTCGATGCGGGTCAGGGGCTTCCCGTCCAGGCGCACAGCCTTGATCGGTTGGTTCGTAGCGAGGCTCATGGTGAATTGCTTGCACGCGAACGGCGTCGTCAACCGCATCACCACCGTGCCGTGATCGGTATCGACGGAGGGGCTACCTGCATCATCCGGCGCGATGTGCAATGCGGCGGCAGCCGCGGCATAGGTCGCGAGGTCCAGGGTTCGTGTCCAGATCACGCCGTCGTGGAAACGATCCCGGACGCGCTGCGCGACGGTTGCGATCGCGTCGCGACCTGCACTCCGGCCCTGGCTGAACAGGGTCTGCCAGTGCGTGTGGAAGGCTGCCGGGCCGCCCGCCGACAATACCTGGGCAAGACGGCCGCTTTGTCCATCCGCGCTGATAAGCAAGTCGGGATCCGGCTCGCCCCCTCGCCACACGCCGCGACCAAAATCGTATGTGTCGCACGTGATGATGCTGACTACGACTTCTCCTGCTTCGGGACGAAACACGGTCAGCTTGGGCGGCACGTGCTTGGACGCGCCGTCCATCTGCAGGAAGTACCACGTAAGCGTGCGACCATTGACCGCGCGCTGCGCCGACAGGATTGCTTCGGCGTACTCGGTCTCCACGCCGTCCCCGAAATCCCATGGAGACGTCATCCCGGTGCTGGGCAGACCGGCGGCATTGACAATCTCGAGGGCGAGCGAGAGGTAAGGGTGCAGGGTTTGCCGCGTCTGCTGCCGGCTCCAGACGTGCTCCCAAAGCGGCAGAAGGCGGCCCGTCGCCAGGTCAACCGCATTCCAGTGCGTGAGCGCTTCCGGCGTAATGTCGAGGTAGGGCGCGATGCGCGCGCGCACGACGTCGAGGAAGTGCCGGACATCCGCGGGTTCCACGCCTTCAATCTGGCCGTCAAGCCGGCCAAGGCCAAAGGGCATGGGAATCACGCTGAACTTGCCGCGAATACCGGTTTCCTCGATCAGGTCTGCCACGTCATCGATCAGCGATGCGGGGACGTGCATGGGACCATTGAGAAAGCCGCTGTGGAAGTAGGCGGGATTATAGCCTGGCGTGGGATCGTCGATGATCAGCGACAAGGGCTGGCGCAGCGAGGGATTCTCCACGCGTGCTTGAAACTCGCCTATTTCACGCCAGGAGAAACCGGGGTTCGGTTCGTCAGCCAAGGTGACCTCCTCTTGTTTACCCGAATAGTGGATTGTCAACGGTCATTCGTTGCGGTGTTGATCTGGCCTGAAGCTGCGGCATCAGGGCAGCGGGCGGACACTGCGATGTCAGGTGAGTGTGCACAGTGATGGTTGACAGACTACTAGCCGCGAGCGTGACCGGCGCGGGTGGTGAGACCAACACGTGGGCGGCGGAGCGGTCACGGCGGCGTGCTGCCAGTATATCATCAGAGTTACGAGCCACCGGACGGCGAATGGCATGCTTGCCGAGCCTGTGTGGATGTATCGGGCCAGTGTTGAGCCAGGCCCTGAGCAGTCAACTGGCGAGTCGATGAGCCGGCTTGGGCACGCGAGCCCGTGACGCCGGGAAGGGAGGTGAGACGCAATCAGAGAGACCAATCGGATGCAGCGAGCGGTCCGGCCTCCGGCAGAAGCCGACGGGCTGCCGATCCGGTATCCTCGAGCGCACCTGCTCGGCGAGCAGACTCACTACGTGTGATGGTTCGATGCGGCCCGTGGGAACACGCGTACACCAGAACCGCATCTGGACCAGAGAGGGAGGACTCAGAAGTGAAATCGGGTCGTGCACGTTTACTCGCAATGATCGCGACGTTGTCTCTGCTCATCGTCCCGGCACGAATGGGGGAACCTGTTCGCGCCGCGGCCAACCCTAACCTCGTGATCGACATCGGCTACGAGGGCTCGTACATCTGATCCGGCGCAGGACTACGACACCGGCATGGCCACCGTCCTGGCGAATGTCTACGATGGTCTCGTCCGAGCCGTGGGCTCAAAAGTGGTCACGATCGTGCCGGATCTCGCCACTTCCTGGAAGGAGTCGGCGGACGGCAAGACCTGGACGTTCAAGCTTCGCTCCGGCGTGAAGTTCCACGACGGCAACACGGTCGACGCCGCGGCGGTCAAGTTCACCTTCGATCGCTTGATCAAGCTGCAGACGGGTGCCATCGGCGACTTCCTGGAGATCGCCTCGGTCGACGCGCCCGATCCGTCGACCGTGGTCTTCCATCTCAGCACCTCGTACTTCGGCCTTTCTGCCTTCCCTGACCACGCTGTGGGGCCCCGGGATCGTCAGTCCGAAGACCGTGCTGGCGCATCAGGTGAAGGGCGACCTGGGCAAGGCCTGGATGGCCGTACACGACGCCGGCTCGGGACCCTGGATGGTCAAGCAATGGGTTCACGGCCAGAAGATCGTCCTCGACCCGTTCCCTGGCTACTGGAAGGGCTGGTCGGGACAGCACGTCGGCGAAGTCGTGCTGCAATGGCCGGCGGCCTCCAGCACCCAGCGCCAGGGTCTGGAACACGGCGACGTCGATATCGCCATGAACCTGAACTACCAGGATTTCGCGGCCGTCGGCCATGAGGCCGGCATCGTAACTCAAGGAGTACACGGCGCAGACGATCCGCGAGATTCGCTTCAACACCAACAACGGCAAGGGCCCGCTCGGCAACCAGCTCGTGCGGCAGGCCCTCTCCTATACCTTCGACTATGACACGATGGTCAAAGCAGCCTTCCAGGGCCATGGGACGCGCATGCTGGGCGTCGGTCCCACGGGCCTGGCGAACTACTTCCCGGCGCCGCACCTGTACACCTATGACCTGGCGAAGGCGAAGAGCCTGCTGGCTCAGGCCGGATATGCGCAGGGCTTCCCGCTCGAAGTCGACTGGCAGACCGGCGACTTCCAGTCGGCGCTGATGGCCCAGATCTGGCAGGCCGACACGAAGCCGCTCGGCATCCAGATGAACCTCCACGTGCTGCCGAATTCGATGTCTACTTTACCCGAAGCAAGAAGGTGGATACCAACCCGGACGTCTGGTTCGGCCAGTGGACGATGGACTTCGGGGACGACCAGAACATGTATCTGAACTACTTCTGGTCAAAAGCGCCGCCGTCCAGCGGCAACGTCTTCTGCTTCCCGAACGCGACCCTCGACAAGTGGCTCGTCGCCGGCCGCGACTCGCCCAATCCCGCGACCGCCAAGGCCGACTTCGAGAAGGCCATGGCTATCGTCTACGATCAGGCGCTCGAGGTCTGGGCCGTGCAGCCTAGCGACAGGATCGCCATGCGCAGCAATGTCCACGGCTTCGTCTACAACTACCTCTACGGATCGTTCATGTACGACCTCTACGCGCTCAGCAAGAGCTGATAATTCGTGACCACCTTTCTTGTCCGGCGGCTGGGGTTTCTGGTGCTGGTGATCCTGGGCGTGAGCGTGATTACCTTCACGGTCTCGCACGTGGTGCCCGCCGACCCCGCGGCCCTGGTCGCCGGCAAGAGCTCGTCCGACGGCTGAGCTGGCCCGTATCCGGCACGAGTACGGTCTCGACCAGCCGCTTCCCGTGCAGTACCTCACCTACATGTCGAAGCTGCTGCACGGAGACCTCGGCCAGTCCACATTCAGCCATCGAGCGGTGTGGAGTGATTTCGTCGACTACTTCCCGGCCACCATCGAGCTGACGTTCTACGCGCTGGTCTTCTGCGTGCTCGTCGGCATACCGCTTGGGCGTCTACTCTGGACTGAAGCGCAACACCTGGGTCGATCACCTGACCAGGATCATCTCCGTTGCCGGCACCGCCATGCCGCTCTTCTGGCTCGGGCTGCTCTTCCAGCTCGTGTTCTACGGGCAGCTGGGCTGGCTGCCCGAGACAGGGCGGCTGGATACCTTCCAGGTGGCGCCCCGGCACATCACCGGGGTTCTTACCATCGACAGCCTGCTGACGCTGAACTTTCCGGCGTTGCTCAACACGCTCAAGCACGTGCTCATGCCGTCGCTCTGCCTCGCCTTCACATCGCTCTCGCTGGTCGTGCGGGTGACGCGGACGAGCATGGTGGATGTGCTTGCCAAGGACTACATTCGCACGGCGCGGGCCAAGGGTGTGCCCGGGCGCTCCGTGGTCATGCGCCATGCGCTGCGCAACGCGTTGATTCCGACGACAACATTGCTGGGCCTGCAGGTCGGTAACCTCTTGAGCGGGGCATTCCTGATCGAGACCGTGTTCAGCTGGCCGGGTATCGGCTACTACTCGGTCAACACCATTCAGAACTTCGACTATCAAGCAATCATGAGCATCACTGTGATCCTGGCGGTCACCTACACGCTGGTGAATCTCTGCGTCGACATTCTGTACACCAAGCTGGATCCGCGCCTGCAGCTCGCATGAGCGAGGTGCGGGCGGCGAAGCAAGCAGCCCAGGCAGAGAATCGGCCGCTACACCTCAGGTTGAAAGGAAACGGACATGGATGCGGGGGAGGAGAGCCAGACGCAGCCGTCCCCGCGTCCACCTGCTTCCGAGCCCGATCCGGCACTGCCGTCCGCGCGATGGCGGCGACTGGGATCACGGTTGCTCCCGGCGGTACCTGCAGAGCTCGATCCGATGCTGCCGTCCGCGCGATGGCGGCAACTGCGGCGAATCGCGCGGCGGCCGGCGACGATCTTCGCCACGCTTGGCGTGGCGGGACTTCTCGTGCTGACCGCATTTGGCTCATGGATTGCTCCGTACGACCCGGAAGCGATCAACCCCGTCGACCAGTTCTATGCTCCCTCCTGGAAGCATCTATTCGGCACGGATGACCTGGGCAAGGATGTTTTCAGCCGGGTCATCGCCGGTACGCACTACTCACTGACGGCGGTTGCCGTCGTGCTGATCAGCGCCCTGGTCATCGGGATACTCGTGGGTTCAGCCGCGGGCTACGCCGGGGGATTGACCGAGGAGATCCTGATGCGCGTTACGGATATCTTCCTCGCCTTTCCCGGCATCGTGCTCGCGCTTGCCGTGGCTGCGGCGCTTGGACCGGGGCTCAGCTCGGCCATGACGGCCATCGCGGCGGTGTGGTGGCCGACGTACGCCAGGCTCGTGCGCGGCCAGGTGCTTGCGATCAAGAACAACGACTATGTCGACGCGGCGCGCAGTCTGGGATCTTCACACGCCCGTATTATCGTCGTGCATATACTGCGCAACGGGATTGGCCCGGTCCTGGTGCAGCTGACTCTGGACATGGGCAACGTGCTGGTGACCTTTGCCGGCCTCAGTTACCTCGGTCTTGGGGCCGAAGTGGGAACCGCGGAATGGGGGTCGATGGTCAACGCCGGCCAACAGTATCTGCTCACCGATTGGTGGCTGGCGACGTTCCCCGGCCTCGCCATCTTCTTGACCGCGCTTATTCTCAACATGCTTGGCGATACAATCCAGGAGATTCTGTTTCCGGGCGGCGCGTTCCAGGTGTAGCGCCGGAGCGGCGTGGCTTCGTCTCGATTGGCGATGCGCGTCGAGCGCACTGGCCAATTCATATGTGCAAGGGAGATGCCGTGAACACGGATCGGCGCACTCCCGATGCATAGTGGGACCATCCGGGCCGTGACGATGCGCTTGGCAGTGGCATCAGGGACCCGTATATCCGTGGTCTCCTTCGCTTCATGAACGACGTGAACGCCGGCCAGTTCTATTGTGAAGAGTCGACGGGATCTCCATCGAGTCGCACGTTTCTGGGGGCCGGGGACCCGCCGAGGCGGGTGCTGTCCTCGTCCGCCGTGGACGTGCCGGCTATCCACTCCATCGCCAAGACGTGACCACCCGGCGCGTTCCACGTCGGCCAGTTCTAGGTTGGCGAAGGCGCGTCAGGCGCCATACGACTCACGCCACCTGGAATCTGCTTGCGTGCGCGAAGGCAATGCCGCGGTACCGACCTGCTCGACGTGAAAGGAGGCGACGGCCGCCGCGAACTGCGCCGCACGCAGTGAGTTGCCTGTCTCGTGATGCTGCAGCAGGAATGCCGCCGCGAAGACGTCTCCCGCCCCGTTGGCATCGACTTCATTGACCGTGATCGCGGGCACGCGCATCGTGGTCCCTCCGGCGAAGATCGTCGCTCCATGCGCGCCGTCGGTGAGAGCCACGATCGCGTGATGCTTCCGATAGAAGTCGATCACCTGGCGCCGACCACCGATATCTTCCTCGCTCAGGAAGCTGCACTGCACGGGCGGCGCCCACGCGAGCAGTTGTGCTGCCGGCAGAGGCGCGACGAGGCCCGTTTCATCGTCCCAGGTGCGCAACCAGCCTTGCAGTGAGCCGCCTGTCAGCGAGTCGCCAAACATGTCGAGCAGGTCTCGGCCGACCTCCTGCGCCACCGGGCCAAAGTGCACGATATCCGACGAGCGCCAGGCATCCGGCAGATCGACGGCATGGAGCGTGGGAGCAGTGGCCATAACGGATAGCTGCCGCTGCCCGTCGATGTAGTCGTGCCGGAAGGTCAGCGGCACGTCGGTGGGGACATTGTGCACCTCGATGCCGGGCGGGAGGGCTTGCGATTCGAAGCCCGCCGGCATGCTGGTGAGCACGCGGACACGCGCGCCAAGCCGGAATGCGGTGATCGCGCCGAACAGCGCCGTACCGCCCCACTTGATGCCGTAGGGCGTATAGTCCTGACAGACGTGGCCGATAACAAGGTATGTGGGAGCTTTGGACGTCACCGGCAATCCTGTCGGCGCGTCCGCCGCGATTGCCTGCCAAACATGCGTGCATGGTGCGCGTTGCGCGCTCGGCTACGTTTCTCGATGCCTGGAGCTTGCACGGTCGTCGTTTCCGTTCTCATAGCGGCATGACACCCATATGCGCCGGGAAGACTCAAAGCTTCCGGCCACTGGAAGCCCTAACAGCCAACCGAGCAACTGCTGTCTGACGCCCGCTAAACCGGCTCACGGATGCCCCCGTCGTCCCATCCGTCACCGGCAAGCCCACGGCGTTGCACCGTGGTTGTGCTTTCTCGCACGACAAGCTGCACGGGAAGCATGATTGACGCCGGTAGCTCGCCGTTCTTCAGGGCGGAAATCAACATCGAGAACGCGCGTCGGCCGACCTCCTCGGATGGCTGGGCAATAGTGGTTAATCGCGGGTTGGCAATACTGGCGAAGGGAATGTCGTCGAATCCCACCAGTCCAATATCATCAGGCACCCGCAGTCCGTGGTTGCGCAACGCATCCATGATACCAAGGGCGACCACGTCATCGTAGCAGATGAGCGCCTCCGGCCGATCGGTGACCAGGGTCCGGACAGTCGCATTCAGGGCGCCGAGGCTTTCCACGCCGCCCGGGTATGGATAGAGCGCGCAGGCGATACCTGCACCGGCAAGGCCCTGCAACGCGGCATCGCGACGTGTCACATTCGATGCCAGATCCGGCCCGTTGACATACCCGACACGCCGATAGCCGCAGGCGCGCAGGTGCTGAACCGCTGCCGCGATGCCGCTGACGTCGTCCGCGCGAATCGATCCGGTTGGCAGCTCGCTCCTGTACGCTGCAAGGCTGACGTTCTCGCCGCTCACGTAGATGACCGGACAGGGGCTCACAAGCGCATTGGCCTCCTGGGGGCTGAGCATGCTGCTCGCCAGCACAATGCCGTCGGCGCGCTGCCCGGCAAACACCTGCAGCGCCTGACGCTCCTGTACCGGGTCCGAGAAGCCGTTGGCCAGCAGCACGGTGTACCCTTCCGATGAGGCCGCTTGCTCCACGGCCATGGCGATTTGGCCGTGGATTGGATCGGCTACGTCAGGAAGCAGCAGCCCAATCATGCTGGTCGCACGCCCGCGAAGGCTGCTGGCCCGGGCATCTGGAATGTAGCCAAGTCGGTTGGCAAAGTGTTGTACGGCGAGACGCGTGCCCTCGCTGATGCGCGCGTCGTTGCGCAGGGCGCGTGAGACCGTGGTCGGCGAGACGCCGGCAAGCCGAGCTACGTCCTCAAGTCGTGCGCGCCGCTCGACAATCGGACCTCCATTTCGCTCTCCACGCCTGCGTGTGCTGGTCACAGTCTGTCACAGCCTATCCATGCAGCGTTTGCCGTGCTGGCACGCTCGTTCATGTCAGTGTATCCGGACCGATCGGGATTCCAGTAAGTGCGGGGCCGGCATTGGGAAATCTCCGAACCGCGACGCGGCCACGCGGCGTCACACCGCCCGGCCGCGTCGCAACACCCGCTCAGGGTGCCGTGGCGACGCCGCTGCCGCCAAGGACCTGAGTCACTCGACGGCTGAAGTCGCTGAGAGCTTGCTGAGCACTGGTGCCTGAGGCTTCGATTTCGCCGGTAGACTCCGCTACCGCGGTCTCTATCGTTGAGTAGTTGCTCGACGGCGTAAACGTGCCGTACTTGCTCCAGCTGGCTGCCTGCTGGTTGTAGTAGGGGGTTGAGTTGAGCCATGCTGGATCGGTGGCGACGTCGGTGCGCGGCGGGACCTCGCCGCACCACCAGGTATGCAGCAGATTGAACTGGTGGTCTTCAGCCATAGCCAGCAGATCGAAAGCGAGCTTCTTGTGCTGGGAAAAACTGGTGAGGACGAAGTTGGAGCCGTTCAGCTCGGTGACAAAGCCCGGCGCCTGGCCGAATTCGGTGGGGAGCGCCGTCGCCTTGTACGCGTGGATCGCGCCCGGCCAGGGCGAGGGTCCGCCCTTGATCCACCAGCTCCCGGCCCAGCTGCCGACCAACGCGATCGCCACTTGCTGTTTCGGCATGTAGGTGCCCGTCAGATTAGCATCAGCCGTCTGGCTGTCGAGCAAAGACGTCGTGGGCCCCAGCCCTTCGCCGAATACCGTGTGATAGAAGTTGAAAGTGTCGAGCAATCCCTGGCTCTTGACCACCCACTTGCCGCCGACCATCAGAGGACTTCGCGTGCCGGCAAGCAGGTCCAGGAAGTTCTGACGCGTCGTCTGGTCGGGAAGCTGATTGCCCGCGTAGATCCAGAGCGGTGTCACATTGGGAACCTTGCTCTTGATCGCTCGGGCAGCATTCAGGATGTCATTCCAGTTGTGCGGCGTCCAGGTTGTGGGCAGGCCGGCTTTGGCAAAGTAGTTGATGTCGTAGTAGAGACCGTAGTTGTTGACGCCCGAGTTCAGCTGCCAGATATGGGGGCCAGGTGCGCCGCTGTAGCGGATCACATTCGGGAAGAGCGACCAATCCTTCCAGGCCGCTACGCAGTCGTCGAGCGGAGCCAGCTGGCTGGCATCCACCTGGTCCTGCACGTAGGGCGTCCACTCGTGGATGATGTCGGGCGCGGTCGAGGCAGAGCGCAGCATCAGGCGGATCTTCGTCTGGTAATTCGTCTGCGACCCTGGGATCGGGATGAGCTTGACGGTCACGCCCTTATGAGCCGCCTCGAACTGCTTCTTGAGCATGGAGAACCACTGCGCGGCCTGCGGATTGGAGTTGAACTCCTGCTCAGAGCTGTAGGCGATGGAAATTGTGGTGCCGCTCGGTACCGAGTCGGAGCCGGCACAGGTGGTCGTTCCCGCGGCTGCCTTCACCTTGGAATTTGGAAAGGTCATGGGGCTTAAAGCTGCGACGGTGAGCATGGCGCCAACGCCGAGTATGCCGAGAAAACGCGCGGCATGATGCTGTCGGGGCTGCGCGCCTGGAGCCAGATCGAGTGTTCGCGGGTACATTGCTCCTTCCCTCCAAATGGGCTGATGGGCCGAAGATTCGGCAGTCCGATATTGCCGGGGGCTTCATCGCGACGGCTTTTGCTCTAGGTCACGCTCTTCCTACCCTTTCACGCCACTGCCAAAGTTGAACGCTCCAGAGAAGAACCGCGCTAAGCCCGCGTAGAGCGCTAGAACCGGGAGCGAATAAACCAGGGTGAATGCGGCAAGTGGCCCGTACTGCACTTGACCCTGGGCGGCCATGAAGTCGAAGATGCTGACGGAGGCAGGGAACTTGTCCGGCGATTGTAGAAGGATATACGGGATGACGAACTGGCCCCAGGCGCTGAGGAAGGTGAACATGGAGGCGACGGCAATGCCTGGAGCGGCCAGCGGCAGGATGATCAGGCGAACGCAGTCGAATGGGCCTGCTCCGTCGACCTGCGAGGCTTCGTCCAGCTCGCGCGCAATATGATCGATGAAGTTCTTCAGCAGCCAGATCGCGAACGGCAGAGAGGTTGCGCTGAGCAATAACACGGTTGCCGGTATCGAATCAAGCAGATTGAGCTGCAGGAATAGCGTGTACGCAGGTACCATCAGCAATTGCACGGGCAAGCCCGTGGCAAACAGAATAATGAACAGATAGCTCCTCGTGTACCATCCGCGACGGCGAGATAGCGCATAGGCCGCCGTAACGCCCGCGATTACTACCACCACAGTGGTGGCGGCAGCCAGGACCAGGCTGTTGAAGATCGGGCGCCACAGATAATCGACCGTCAAGATAGTCTGGAAGTTGACGACCGAGAGATGCGGCCACTTGATCGAGAACGACGCTCGCGCATCGATGCTGGCGCTGATTACCCAGAGCATCGGCACGAGGAACATCAGCAGGAGCGCCACGAGCAGCACGTGCTGGACGATGGTGCCAGCGGGGACACGCTTCCGCGCACGTCGCGCCACGCCAGCCGAATCCCGAACGGCAAGCACCGCTAGACCTCGATTCTGAGCAGTATGACGTACAGCAGCGACACCAGCGCGGCGACTGCGATCAGCACCACTGCTGCGGCTGTGCCGTAGCCCAGCACGGTGATGGTGATCGCTTGCTGGTAGACGTACAGCGGCAGCGTCGTGGTGGCTGTACCCGGCCCGCCGCCGGTAATGGTGTAGATGAGCGTGAAATCAGTCAGTACGGACAGGGTCACCAGAATCAGGGTCGTGCCGATCGTACCTCTCAGCATCGGAAGCTCAACCCAGAGGATGCGCTGCCACATGTTGGTGCCGTCCATGGTCGCGGCCTCCAGCACCTCCTCGGGCAGGCCGCGAAGACCGGCGGTAAACACCAGCATGGAGAAGGCAGTAGTAGCCCAGATTGTGGCCATGGTGACCAGCACCAAAGGCGCGCGGACCAGCCAGTCATTCCCATTCGCGCTTCCCGTGATCGGTTGCAGGATCGTGGCCAGCGTACCGTTACTCCCTCCAAACGCCAGCCAGATGAAGCCCGCTACGATCTCCGGCACAACCCAGGCGATTATCACGGTGCCTGACACGAGTCGCGCGATCAGGGGATGCGCGCCACGGTGCATCAAGTACGCGAGGACCAAGCCTGTCGCCGTAATGCCGATGACACTGCCGGCGACATATTCCGCGCTCACGATGAGCGCGCTGTGGAAGTCAGGATCCGCGAAGAGCTGAGTAAAATTCGCCAGTCCGACGAAACCGTAGTTGTTCGTGCGCGGCCCGGTCAGGGCCTGGTTGGTCATCCCGACCCGGACAGCTTGGACGATCGGCCCGACGAGGAAGATCGCGAGCAACAGCGTGGCCGGGAGCAGAAGCAGTAAGGTGCCGAAGCGAATACGCGGCAGGCGGAACGCGCGCCCTTCGCGCATCTCAAGATCGGCCGGCGGCATGGCTGCCGAAACTCGATTCGGTCTGGAAACGCGGCGCCCCGGCGCGCCGTGTTTGGCGATCATCGTGCGGTGCTCGGTGCTGCTTTGGGACCTGTCATTCTCGACTCCGACGCCCAGGCAAAGAGGGCGGAAGGACGCTGTAGGTTACCACTGCGCGAGAGTGGCAAACCGCGGACAGGACATGGATGGCGAGCCTTATGCTAACGTTAGCAGCTATGCTAGCATCGCGCTTCATAAGTGTCAACGTCGACCTGTGAGGCGGTGTATCTGAATAATGCGACCGCGTGTTGAAACCCCGGGCGTTCACGCCGGAGTCTCCCTCTCGCGGAGAGATGCCGTCAAGGCTGACCCGCCTGCCGCAAGCGGATCGACGCTCGATCACAAATCCAGGTGCGCTCTCCATGAGGCAAATGGTTTGACACGCTCGCTTGGCTGTGCTAGGATTTGTGCTAACGTTTGCATGGGCAAGTCGGTAGGTATGGGAGCGAGGCATGAGCGAGCGATTGGCAATTCACGGTGGTCCCGCGGCCATGCCGCAGGGCATTCAGCAGCCCTGGCCACGCATCTTGCCCGAGGACAAGGCTGCCGTCATGGCGGTCCTCGATCGGGGCATCATCGGAGGTGCCGAGGCGCCCGAGGCGTCCGCGTTACAGCGCGAGTTCGCGGACTATGTCGGCGCGCGGTATTGCCTGGCTACCAATAGCGGCACGACGGCGTTGCATCTCGCCCTGCTCGCGCTCGACTTGCAGCCTGGTGACGAGATCATCACATCGGCCTTCTCATTCTCGGCGTCGGCTCTGGCGATCTTGCAGGCGCTGGCCATTCCCGTGTTCGCGGATATCGACCCGCGCACGTTCACGCTTCAGCCACGCCAGGTAGAAGCGCTGATCGGCCCGAGAACTCGAGCGATCATGCCGGTGCATATCCACGGACTGCCGGCGGACCTTGACGAGATCCTGGCGATAGCCAAACGGCATGGCCTCGCCGTGATCGAGGACGCCTGTCAAGCCCACGGCGCGACGTATAAGGGACAGCGCGTGGGACCGATCGGTGCCATGGGCGCATTTAGTCTGAACTTCACCAAGTCGTTGCCCGGCGGCGAGGGCGGCTTCTTCGTCACGAATGACGAAGCGCTTATGCGGCGCGCCAACATGTTCCGCATCTTCGGCGAGCGCTCGGAGCGCCTCGACGACGAGGTGTTCCGGCCCTACTTTTCATACGTGATTGGTTGGAATCACCGGTCGCAGGAGATGCCCGCCGCCTTCACGCGCAGCCAGCTCCGGCGGCTCGACGACAATAATGCCCGGGCGGCAGCCAACGCGGCATTGCTGACCGAAGGCCTGCGGGACTTGCCCGGTCTGCAGCCGCCGTTTGTGCCGGATGACAGGACGCACACGTTTCAGAAGTATCGCGTCCGCCTGAATCCGGCCGAGATGGGCCTGCGGGTCGAGCCGTTACGCCTGCGCAATGCGATGGTGCGCGCCTTGCGCGCCGAGGGTGTCGAGGCCGTGCTCTGGCACACAACGCCTTTGCCCGCCTATCCGATCTTCCAGCAGCGCGTGGGCTATGGCGGATCTTTTCCCTGGACAGTACCGCCCGCGGGCCGAGATATTCGGTATGACCCGGATGGGTACCCAGAAGCCACGCGGCTATTGAACGATTCGCTACTCCTTGGCTCCGAGCGTTACCCACTGGCTGGCCAAGACGCCTCAGTCATGCCCTATGTCATTGAAGCGGTGCACAAGGTCTATGCAGCGCTTGACACGGTACTGGCGGCGGAAAAGGTCTGACGACGTCGTTGACGTGAGCGGCTCCCCTGCGAGAAGCCGCTCACGCCTAGGCGCGAAGGATGGATGCCGCGTCGCATCCCCTCGGATAGCGGGGCAAGTGTCGTGAAATGTGTCACTCCAATGTCTCAATGTCACATTTCGCTACCTGGTATGTTTCACTGTTCGATCACGAGACACTGTGTCTATCAAGGCTATACTCAGGACCAGTGCGGCAGAACCGACGATGCCCGCGGCATCCGTCACAGGAGGTTCTACGATGAAAGCGCTGGTCAAGAGCAAGTCCGAGGCAGGGTTGTGGCTCGAGGACGTCCCTGAGCCCGCTATCGGCATCAACGATCTCCTCATTCGTGTGCAGCGTACCGGCATTTGCGGCACGGACCTGCACATCTATGATTGGGACGCCTGGGCGCAGCGATCAGTGTCCATTCCGCTGGCAATCGGACACGAGTTCGTCGGCGAAGTGGTGGAGATCGGCGCCAACGTCAATGACTTCCGCCCCGGCGACATCGTCAGTGGTGAAGGGCACGTGGTGTGTGGGCGGTGCCGCAATTGCATGGCCGGCCGGCGCCACTTGTGCGCGCACACGAAAGGCGTCGGCGTGAACCGCACGGGCGCCTTTGCCGAGTACATCGCCCTGCCGATGACCAATATCTGGCATCATGCTCCCGGCATCGATCTTGACGTCGCCGCGATTTTCGATCCATTCGGCAATGCAGTACACACAGCGCTCACCTTTTCCGTGCTCGGCGAGGATGTGCTGATTACCGGCGCCGGACCAATCGGCATCATGGCCGCCCTCGTGGTCCGCCACGCCGGCGCACGGCACGTGGTGATTACCGACGTGAACGAGTATCGTCTCGACCTGGCGCGGCGCCTGAAGGTGACGCGCGCGCTCGACGTCCGAACCGAGACGATCGCGGGCACACAGCGCACCCTGGGCATGCAGGAGGGTTTCGACGTCGGGCTCGAGATGTCCGGCAATCCCTCGGCGTTGCGCGACATGATCGCCAACATGGCCCACGGCGGTCGTATTGCCATGCTGGGTATCCCAAAGAACGAGATTGCCATCGACTGGAATACGGTTGTGTTCAACATGCTGACGATCAAGGGCATCTACGGGCGCGAGATGTACGAGACGTGGTACATGATGACCGCCATGCTGCAGTCGGGTCTGGATATCTCGCCGGTGATCACGCACCGCCTTCCCTATACGGAGTTCGAGGAAGCCTTCGCCGTGGCCCGCGGCGGCAACGCCGGCAAGGTGGTGCTGTCCTGGTCGCAGGCGTAGCCGGCGCCGTCGGGCTCGCACGGCTCTTCGCGCCAACCGTGCCGCGTTCGAGATCGCATCTCGCGTCCGCGCAGTCCGGCGGGAAACGGCCAAGCGCTGGAGCAAGGCGTGCTCCCAGCCTAGACCGGTGCTGTTGCCGGCTTGATGTTCACATTCTGGTGGAAGACGTTGTCGGGGTCGTACCGCGCTTTGATGCGCGACAGCCGCTCGAGCTTGGACGGGCCGTAGGCAGCACGCACCCGATCCTCCTCCTGCTCCGTCATGAAGTTGACATAGCTGCCCGAGTTTCCGGCGTAGGGACGCAAGGCCTGCCAAAAATCGCGCACCCAGGCGCGATCGGCCGCGAACAGATCTGGCGCCGGACTGATGGCTGCGATATTGAAGACGAAGTGCGCCGAGCGACTGCCGCCAAAAGCTGTGTCTTCTTCTCCTTCCGACTGATATGCTCCGGCGACGTAGAAAACAGGGACGAAGGAGAGCGGTGAGCTCTTCCTGGGAAGGTGCTCGGCAAACACCGAAATGGCGTCGTCGCCAAGCTCATCCAGGTAAAGCGCCTTCTCGTACGCCAGGATGCCCCACGGATTGCCCTCGTCGAACATCTGCTGAAGCTGGGCATAGGGGATCGGAGTGACCAGCCCAAAGAGCGGCGGCATGGAGCTGCGAATTGGCTGAAGCGCCTGCGCGTGCTCTTCCGCGGAGCCAAAGCCGACGACCAGGAGAGCGAAGCCGGGTGCAAAGCGGTACTGCTCGGGCACAAACGGCGCCGGCGGTGCGTGCAGGCCCGCGATCAGCACGCCCATGTCCAGCGGGAGAGTAGTAATAAAGTCGCGGCTGAAGCGCAACGCCTCCACGCCTCGATCTACTCCCCAGAAGAAGAGTCCAAGATGGACGAGAGGGCCTACCGAGTGAAGCTGGAATTCAAAGGACGTGACCACACCGAAGTTGCCGCCGCCACCCCGGATTGCCCAGAAGAGATCGGCGTTCTCTTCCTTCGACGCCCGAAGGATGCTGCCATCGGCCACGACCACCTCAGCAGCGACGAGGCTATCGATAGTCAGGCCCGCTTTTCGGGTAAGCCAGCCGATCCCGCCACCAAGCGTAAGCCCTCCAACGCCGGTATGGCTGATGAACCCGCCGGTTACAGCCAGCCCATGGGCCTGGCTTGCCCCGTCCAAGTCACCCCACGTGGCGCCGCCGCCGCATAAGGCCCGCCGAGCGGCAGGATCAACAGCGACCTGCCGCATCCCACTGAGATCGATCGTCAACCCCCCATCACACACCGCGAACCCCGCGAAGTTGTGGCCGCCTCCTCGTACGGAAATCTCAAGGCCTCTGGCTCTGCCAAACCGGACGGCTGCGGAGACGTCGCTTGCGCTGGAGCAACGGGCGATTCCCGCAGGGCGGCGGTCAATAGCACCGTTCCAGACAGAGCGCGCACTATCATAATCGGGATCGGAAGGTAAGATCACTCTGCCGGTTAGCTCGGCCCGAAGCTCGCTAAAATCGCCGTCGAAGTCGTGCGCCACGTGAACCACCTCCTGATACTCCCGATCGAAAAGCCGCCTTCCGGAGCCACACGTCGATAATTGCACGGACGTTCGTAACATTCAAGTCGTGCCGGAACCAGGCCAGGGCTGTCTTTCTGTCGCTGGCCCGGCCGCGAGACGCCGCCACCTGGGGTCGTTGGGAAGTGATTTGCCGGATGGAGTGGGCAAAACACCCGCACGCGGGTGCCCGGCGGTCCCGGGCCCGTTGCCACGCGACCGTTACGAGAAGTGAACAGCTCTGGTTCTCACATGGTGCCCTGCCTGGCGCCGAGCGAGTCGGGGTATGGTGTAGTATGCTCCGAAAAGGCGAGTTTGACGGCTGCGCCGATGCGAGGCCAGGCCGGCGCGCTATGTTGATCGCATGGGAGGTACTGACGATGGCTCTTCCTGCATATATGCCCCCGCCTGGCTCACCCGCACCGTGGGCGGAGGTGGCGAGGCTAGCACCAGAAACGTGATGCCGGTCGAAGCAGGAACAGATGTGTGCTTTCGGATACTCAGAATGTGGCAGGTGATAGACTGACTGCCATGAACACAATAGTGCTGCGTGTACGAGCCTTCGCGGCATGGCGTGGGCAACACTGAGCGGCGGCGCTTTGCAAACCGAGCCGCGCAGCACCGGGCGGCGCGATGCCGGCCGGGCATGGAGGGCATATGTTCACAGTCCCGCGAGAGGATCTCATCGCCGAGCTTGAGGGTATCCGCTCGGCCGGCCTGTACAAGAACGAGCGCGTCCTCGCCTCTCCGCAAGGCCCGCACGTGCGCGTCGCGAGTGGCCGGACCGTGCTCAACCTCTGCGCCAATAACTACCTCGGGCTGGCCGATCACCCGGACCTGATCGCGGCAGCACGCGACGCGCTCGAGCGCTGGGGCTTTGGTCTCTCCTCTGTTCGCTTCATCTGCGGCACGCAGGAAATCCACAAAGACCTGGAGCGGCGTATCAGCGCCTTCCTCGGGACGGAGGACACCATTCTTTACGGCTCCTGCTTCGACGCCAACGGCGGCCTCTTCGAGACACTGCTCGGCGAACAGGACGTCGTGATCTCCGACGAGCTCAACCATGCCAGCATCATCGACGGCATCCGGCTATGCAAGGCGCGCCGCCTCCGTTACCGGAATCGCGATATGGCTGATCTCGAAGCTCAGCTTCAATCCGCGCGCGATGCGCGCCGGCGGCTGATCGCCACCGACGGCGTCTTCTCCATGGATGGCTACGTGACGCCGCTACGCGACATCTGCGATCTCGCCGATCGGTACAGCGCGATGGTGATGGTGGACGACTCCCACGCAGTCGGTTTCGTCGGCCCCTCCGGACGGGGCACGCCTGAGCTGCACGGCGTCATCGATCGTGTTGACGTCGTCACCGGCACCCTTGGCAAGGCCCTCGGAGGCGCCAGCGGTGGCTACACGAGCGGCCGGCGCGAGATAATTGCCCTGCTGCGCCAGCGCTCGCGCCCATATCTCTTCAGCAACACCATGGCGCCCTCGATCGTGGCAGCATCGCTCAAGGCGCTCGACCTCCTGACCACGTCGGACGACCTGCGTGCCCGCCTGCGCGCCAACACCGCGCTCTTCCGCGAACGCATGACGGCCCTGGGCTTCGACGTCCTGCCCGGAGACCATCCGATCGTGCCCGTCATGCTGGGGGACGCGACGCGAGCAGCGGCGCTGGCTGATCGCTTGCTGGAGAAAGGCATCTATGTGATCGCTTTCTCCTACCCGGTGGTGCCCCTCGGTAAGGCGCGCATCCGCACGCAAGTGTCCGCCGCTCACACTGCCGAAGACCTGTTGCAGGCTGCTGCGGCCTTTGCCGCAGCGCGCGACGAGCTGGCCTTCTCGCCGGTACCGCCTGCCTGAACCAAACCGCCGCCAGCGCGGGACTCTGTTATCAGCGGCGTGGTACGTTGGGGGAGTGGTCGAGGAGTCGTGTGGTGGTGACGCAGGATCTCATTCGGCGAAGCGGCGATCTCAAGCAGCAGATCGTCAATTATGCCTGCAGCGGCCGCTTCGATCGCGACATGCGGCAGGCCCTGCCGGAACAAACCGGAATACCTTTCAGGCCGGATAGCTCGCTGGACATTGACGCGCTCGACCACTTCATTTTGCGGCATCGCCTGTCAAATGGTCGTACCGTCGTGGAGGATTTCGTCAGCACGCATCCTGAGCTCTCCGAGCCGGAACGCGCCATGCTGCTGAGCTGGAGCCAGATCGTCGAGGGCATCTTTGTCGTCGATAGCCGGGTGGGTGATGGCCTGAAGCTCGTCAACCTTGTCGACGATCTGACGTACGTCGTCTATTCGAATGCGGGTACGCAGGCCTTTGCTCCGGTCGCGGCAGGCTCGTTCCTGATCGCTCGCTTGGTGCCTCTGGACGACGGGTGGCTCTTGAGCGGCATCATGCAGGCGCTGCCCGCGTCGGAACATGCCGCGGCGTACCAGGCGGCAGGGCATCTGGCGTTGCAGCAGCCCTCACTTGTCTACCGCAATCCCGCGAAGCTGGAGCAGGCCTGGAAGCTGCAGCGCGAGAATCGAGAGAACTTCATAGCCTTCTTCGGTGCGGACCTGATCGTGGTGCCGGGGCCCAAACTCGCCGAGCGAATGCGGGCCTTCCACCGCTATCAGCTGTACGAGCAACGCGATGCCGAGGGAACAACTGCTGCCGACCGCGCCAAGGAGGCATACGGCACGGAGCCCCCAGTACCGGAATACGACCTGCCTGAGGACCTCCGCTCGGCAGAGACGGTGGGCGTGATCTCTGACGAGATGGACGGGATGAGCTTCATGCCGGACTTCGGCATGGTGCTGGAGGCCTTTGAGCGGCCGGAGCGCGCCGCGCTCCGGCGCTATCGCAAACTCCTGCTCAGCCTCTTGCGCGATCCTTCCACCTCACCGCGCCTGCTCCGCCGCCTGGCCGCTCAGGATCCCGACCGGGCGAGCCAGGTCTTTCAGCGCGTGCTGAAGCGACCGCGCTTTTCTTGGGATCGAGACGGCGAGGCGCTGTTGCGCGACTACAAGGCCGACTACTTCGAGCACCCCGTGCTGCCCACCGTGGCAGTCGTGAGCGGGGCGGTGGCGCGAGCGCAGTTGGCGGAGAGTACCGGCAAAGGGCTTTGATGCACCCGCGGCTCCGAACACCGACAATCCAGCGGAGAACTATGATGGACAAGGATACGGCTGCCCTGACGCACGCATCGAACCAGCCGATGGAAAGCGAGGAATCGCAGGTCACTCGCGGCATACAGCATACCAACGAGCAGGTGAGTGAAGTTGCCCAGCAGCTTTTCGTGACGGCGACCGAGGTAGGCGCCCTGTCAAACCTGCTCGTAGCGCGGGGGCTGATAACCAAAGAGGAGCTCAGAGCGCAGCGGACGGTCGTAGCACGGAGGCTGCGCGCGTTGTTCCGAGAGAAGCAGATCGGCGTCAAGGTCGATACGCGCATCCCGGACAAATACACCATTCCCGCCGAGACGCTGCCGCGAATAGACTGCGAGAATCGGATTCCTCTCTGCCGGGCGGCCTGCTGCGCCATGCGTTTTGCCCTCTCGCCGCAGGATCTCGAAGAAGGCGTGATGCGCTGGGATCTGAGCCAGCCGTACGTGAACCGTCTCGGCCTGGACAAGCGGTGCGTGCACCAGGACCGTGCCAGCCTCGGCTGCACGATCTATGAGCACCGCCCCGGCGTCTGTCGCGTGTACGATTGCCGCATGGATGCGCGGATATGGGTGGACTTCGAGAAGCGCATCATCAACCCGAACCTCTTCATCGGGCATAGCGATGGCGCGCCCGCGCCGACGTTCGAAGCGCCCGAGCGCGAGCCTGAAGGCGAACACGATCCGTCCTAGGCGTCGTCCTCGCCCAGCCACTGCGCTCGCAAGGAGGATTCAAACTCCTGGTCGGTGAAGAAGCGCGGCGTCTGCCCGGCCGCCATGTGCGCCTCGGCGGTGCGTTCACTTTCCCGGTATGCTTCTGTCCAGAACGCGACCTGATCCGGGTCGGCCTCGGCAATCGCCAGGAAGAGCAACCGGCGGTGAGCCCGCACAGCGCCGAGCAGCTCATCGGCCTCCGGGCTTTGCACGTCGAGCCCTAGCAGCGCCTGAATCAATGAGTCGCAAGCGCGGATCAGATCGCCAATTGCCGATGTCCACTCGGGTGCGAATTGCGACGGGCGCGATTCTGGCAGCCGCAGGACGCTCTTCAAGATAGCATCCAGCATTGTCCGGATGTCGGCCACGTTTGGATCAGGCATGCCAGTACCGCCTGCCTAGGGCTGCTGGGGCAGAAACGGCTGGGAGGCGGTCGGCGGCATCTGGCGCACGTGGAACGCAACGCGTTTCTGGTCCGATCCGGCTGTAGCGACCAGGGCAAACATGCCTGGTTTGGGGAAACCGGCGGAAATGGGCAGGCAGACCGTCACGCGCTGCGTGGCGCCGTCGGGCAGATTGGGCGGGCGTCCCGTCTTGATCCCATAGCCAAGACTCAGAACATCGGTGCCGTCCGCATCTTCCAGCCGGATGCTGCAGGCGTGGTCAATATTCGTGGCGTTCCAGGGTACGAGAAAGCCCACAGCTGCCGTGAACTGCACGGGCTGCTCCGGACCGAGGGTGCCGATGGAGTCCCAGCCTCCGCCCATCATATAGAGCTTGCCGTTCAACACTTCAGCGCGATCGGCCAGGACCAGAAAGTCTACCTCAATGGATTCGCTCATTGCCTTTCAGCATAGCAACATTGGCTGCCGCGCGGAGATTTCCCAGCAACCGTGGCCGGCGTGACGGCACAGAGCAAAGCTGCCAACCCCCAACGGGCGTGCCCGGAAAGATCGCTCCCTGAGGACGTTAGAGGCCGGCGCACCTGAGCCGTGTCAGGTGATCGGCGGTTGTGTGCCACGGCCCAAGTTCGGCGGCGGGACCAGGAAGACCTAGCAGATTGCCCTGCGCGACGTCGCAACCCATCTGGACGAGCATATCCCAGGCTTGGGTACGTTCCACCCCTTCGGCCACCACCTCCAGACCGAGGTTGTGGCCCAGCTCGATTATGGATCGTACGATGGCGATGTCCTTTTGGCTGGAATATGTGCCCAACACGAATGACTTGTCGATCTTGATCTCGTGGACCGGGAGGCCCTTCAAGTACGAGAGCGACGAGTATCCCGTACCGAAATCGTCGATCGCGATGCGCACGCCGATAGCCCAGAGACGATTCAACACGCCCATTGCACCGACGGGATCGGCCATGAGCGTGCCCTCCGTTATCTCCAGGGTGAGATTCTTCGGAGGCACGTTGAATCGATGGAGGAGCCAAGCCACTGCATCGGGAAGCTGGGCATCTTGCAGCGTTCTTGCCGATAGATTGACGGATACGCCGATATCATGACCTGCTTCCGCCCAGCACTGATTCTGGCGCAGCGCCGTTTCCAGCACCCATAGCGTCAGTACGCCCACGAGACCGATAGTCTCGGCCACAGGGATGAAACACTCGGGAGCGACGTGGCCGCGATCCGGATGTTGCCAGCGGACCAGGGCCTCTACACGCGTGAATCTGCCGTCCGGGATGGTGAGCATCGGCTGGTAGTACAGGCGGAGACCGTCGTTCTCAAGGGCCAGACGGAGGTCGGTAGCCAGTGTGAGCCGCGTGACGCTGTGCTGGTCCTTCGTCATGTCATAGGCCTCATAGCCGCCGCCCATGCGCTTGGCAACGTCGATTGCCACGTCGGCGTGGCGGAGCAGCTCATCCGGACCGGTACCGTCTTCAGGGAAGAAGGCGATTCCCAGGCTCGCGCCCACGGCGACGCTGTGGCCGTCAAGGCAATAAGGCATTTCCAGTACGGCGAGAATGGTCCGGGAGAGCTTGGTCGCCTCGTCGACGCCGGTTTCGGGCAGAATGATGCCGAACTCATCGCCGCTCAGCCGGGCCAGAGTGGCGTTGCGGGACAGCAGGGACTTGACGCGCGACATGGCCTCCAGCAATACCTGGTCGCCGAAGCAGTGGCCCAGAGTATCGTTGACTTCCCTGAAGCGGTTAAGATCGAAGAGCAGCAGTGCCGTCGAAGCGTCGGCAAGGCGCGCTGCGTCTACGGCCTCACCCAACCGCTTCACAAAGAAACTCCGGTTCGGCAGACCCGTGAGCTGGTCATGGAGCCTCTGGTGAACGAGCGCCGATTCCGCCTGGCTGCAGTCGGCGAACTGGCCCATGAGCGCGCCGATTGTCACGAGCGGCTGGCGCGCGCCGGCCGGCAGCGGACGGAGGCTCTGGCTGAAGAACTCCAGTATGCCCGCGGAGCCCCGCCGTCGAGGTATCGGGAGCCATAATGCGCTCTGCATGCCGTGCTCGGCAGCCTCCGCGGCGCGACCGGAGCCGGCGCGCTCGCGGAGGTTGGCGATCCATGCCGGCTCGCCTGCCAACCACGCCTGTCCAAGCAGGCCCGAACCTGGCCCGAGCGGCACGTTGCCGTGAAGCGTGGCATACTCGTGCTCGGCGATTCGTGGACTCTGGTAGACGTGTCGGCAGCGAAAATGCTGCGTGGACGCATCGAAGCTCCAGTACGCCGCGAAGTCCCAGCCAAGGCGCATGCAGATTGTCTGCAGGCAGCGGGAGAAGGCCTCCGCGGCGGTGGCCGCCGATATAACGATAGCGGTCGCCTCGCGCTGGAGTTCGGCCAGCACGCTGGCCGGCGCGCGGTACCTCGAAATGTTGCCGGTCGAATTTACGGCATCGACATCCGTCCCGGTGCGTCGAGGGTCGGATCTGTCTTTACGTGCCTTCAGCCGGCTGCCGTGGCCCTTCGATCTCTGATAGTGCTCCCTGGCGTCGCACGTAAGCGACATGCATGCCTCCCGCCACCTGCCCGCCGGTCTGATCGAGCCCACGCCGCGCCAACCGCGATACCGTCAATGCGGCGCACCCTCAAGACTGCTGCTGCCCGACAGCAATCTCACCCGCGACCCTCTATCGCGTGGTACCCTCACGGTCGTGAATCCCGTCCAGTCCGGTGTGTGCGTTTGCTGACGCCATGCACGCACCGCAGCGCCGCACAGTGTTTCACGCCTAGCGCAAGATTTCCCTACCGACGCAAGCATAGGCAGCGTCGTGGCTGGAGTATATGGCCAGATCGTCTGAAGATGCAGCAAGCCTCAAGCACGCACCATCAATGCTACGTACTTGAGGCTTGCTGCATACAAGCGGGGGAATGCGATCTCAGTTGAGATGCCAGCGCCGCCACACCGGCTGGACTCTCTGGTCCTGAAGTTGGGAGGCCAGGCGCTGCAGGTCGCGCACGTCGCACACCTCTACCGTCTCAGGGTCCAACCGAACGTGCTGCATAGCAGCTAGCTCGAATACTCGGCGAGCTTCACGGGGCCAAGCACCGCCCTCGAGCCTCATCATTACGTCTGTAGACTTGTTTGCTATCATCCCGAGAACTCCTTCGTCTGGGATTATCCGGAGGCAGTGGCGCCCCCTCTCACTCTCTACAATACCACCGATGTATCATCATTCCAAACGATGTTACCGAAGCATTTAATCGATATATCCGATTGGTGGTGCGTATGGAGATTCGCCAGCTCAACACGTTTCTCGCCGTGGCGTCGAGCCTTAGTTTCACGCGCGCGGCAGAGTCGTTGAACTACGCGCAGTCGAGCGTGACCGCGCAGATCCAGGCTCTGGAGGAGGAGATGGGAGTGCCCCTCTTCGAGCGGCTGGGCAGGCGGGTTGATCTTTCCACTGCCGGTTTGCGGCTGCAGCCCTACGCCGAGAAGATCGTGCGTCTATCAGAGGAAGCGCGTGTTGCCGTGCCCGACGACCACCTGCCTGGCGGCACGCTCACGATCGGCGCGCCGGAGTCGCTGTGCGCCTATCGGCTGCCGCCGGTTCTGTTCCAGTTCAAGAACCTGTTCCCGAGAGTGCGCCTGGTCTTCTGGCCGGGAGTCTATGTGAAGCTGGTGCAGATGCTGAATGAGGGCAAGCTGGACATCGGCATTCTGCTGGAGCGGCCGGCGAACGCCGAGAACTTGATCTTCGAGACGCTCACGCATGAGCCACTCGCGGTAATCACCTATCCATCCCATCCGCTGGCCCGGCGGTCCATCGTGGAGCCGGCCGACCTGGAGGGCGAGACGCTGTTACTGGTGGAGTCCGGCTACTCCTATACCGCGCTGTTCCAGCAGACCCTGGCCGCAGCGTCGGTCAACAATGACATGCTGAACTTCAGCAGCATCGAGGCGATAAAGCAGTGCGTGATGGCCGGGATGGGCGTCGGCTTCCTGCCCGTGATCACCGTGGAAGCGGAGTTGGCGCGGGGGCACCTGGTCAGGCTGCCGTGGAGCGCGGGCGATTATGGATTGACCACCCTGCTCGCCTGGCACAGAGACAAATGGATCTCGCCCGCGCTGCGCGCCTTCATCGACGTGAGCCGCGCCATTCTGGCGCCAGCTGGAGACGCCGTACCGGGGGCTTGAAACTGTCACGCTGCAAGGTTCGCGCATGCATCGCTCAGACATCAGTCAAACTCTTGTTGCCCAGGATAGAATTGGTGTGGTTGGCTCCCGTCTGATTTGTGACATCGCATACGGAGGGAAGGTAGGATGGTGGCTCTCACACGACGGGCGGCCGCGCGGACGCTGCCGCGCCTGGCCCTGGCTCTCGTCATATTGCTCGCCTGGACTCTGCCCCGCGCCGCGGACCGTTCCGCCCGAGCGTATCCAACTCTCGCGAAACAACATTACTCGTCGCTGACGGGAACGATCGACTACGTACAACAGATAAACAGCAGCGGGAAGTCATCCCACGGAGGCGTGAGCCACAACAGTTTCACCAATCATCTGCACACGATGCACGTCGTCGTGAAGGCGCTCTACAGCGACAAGATCGGCGGATACCTGGCGCGCGTGACCGAGACCATCGCCAATCACGATGGCGACCTGACGGTGACGCCAATCAAAGTTGAGTGCAACGGCGTGAAGCACACCTACATACAGAAGCTTGGTACGGATGAGACAGAGACCGGCAGCTACACGGGTGATGCCGGCGTCGAGCTGGACATTCAAATCCTCGAATCGCTCACGCACGATCTTGCGCATCCGGTCTTCGTGGATCCCTATCAGATCGAGCTGAAGTTCGCCTCCGATACGTTCCCCGGCAAGGATCGTCATCAGGACATCGACGTAGAAAGCAATCCGTGCCTCCAGACGAACCCCCATGGCTGGGTGCAAACGTCCCAGCCCGCGGAGTCGCACTACTTTCCAATAGCCATCGAGGGGCATCCCAACAGGAATCCCAATAGCGCTCGCCTGCTCACCGGCAAGATTACCCAGAACGATGACGGAATCGCGGACGGTGAACACGGCACGGCCACCACGACGGTCACCTGGCGCCTCCACTACTGCGAAATGGACAGCGTTTTGGCGCCTCTAGCGCCGATGACGTGCTGAAAGCTTCCATAGCACGCGACGGCAGCCATTGCCTGTAGTAGACGTAGGTGCGCTGCGCCGCCACGAGCATGTCACATGCGGCCAGGTCCACGTAGACCCTCGACCGCCCACCCCGGGCGCGCCGTCCCATCATACGCTGTACGCCACGCCTGGCATGGCCGGGCCAAGCGACTGGAGATACGCGGTATCCTGCCTGTATCGGCGGCAATGTGAGGGACGGCAGCATGAGCGCATCCAGATTCCATGCCGGGACCGAGGATCCCGCTGCCCTGCAGCGAGCCCTGGTCGACAGGATGGTGCGAGAAGGTACCATCCGCGGCGGCCGGATCGAAGCAGCGTTCCGCGCCGTGCCGCGACATCTCTTCTTGCCCGGTGTGCCGCTCGGCAAGGTCTACAACGACGCTTCCATCGTGACCAAAACGGCGGATGGGCAGACCGTCAGCTCCTCCTCGCAGCCGTCGATGATGGCTATCATGCTCGAGCAGCTGGATCTCAAGGCGGGCCAGCAGGTCCTGGAAATCGGAGCCGGCACCGGTTATAACGCGGCCCTGCTGGCCTATGTGGTCGGCGAGCATGGGCAGGTAGTTACCATCGATATCGACCGCGACATCACGGATGCCGCTCGAACACATCTCAGCGCGGCCAGCTTCGCGCGCGTCATCGTGCGCTGCGGAGACGGCGGCGCCGGATACGGCCCAGCGGCCCCCTACGACCGCCTTATCGTAACCGTGGGCGCGGCCGATATTCCTCCCGCCTGGCACGAGCAGCTGCGACCAGGCGGCCGCCTGGTCGTGCCGCTGGGACTGACAGATCTTGACATAATGCTAGGACACCAGATCCTGGCGGCCTTCGATCGCATCGACGGCTATCTGGAGAGTCGCTGTCTCTCCTATTGCCGGTTCGTGCCGTTGAGAGGAGCGTTCGAGGCAGCCAGGGCCGCCCCTCTTTTCCTGAACAGGGAAAGAGAGATCCGGCTCCTGACCAACGCGACAGTAGACGCCGGCGGCATCGCCATGGTGCTTACCGGGGCCCATTGCGACCGCCCCATCGACGTGGCAGTGCAGTCATACGAGCTGCATGGACTCCGCCTGTGGCTCGCACTCCACGAACCCGACTTCTGCGATCTGCTCGCGCGCGAGAGCCACGCCGGGCAGACGCCTGTGCCGGCGGTGGGGTTGTGCCACGACTCTACACTCGCGCTTCTCGCCAGCGTGCAAGGTCTCCCTTCCGCCCTGGACAGGTCCCCGTTTTCCAGCGCCCGCCACGCGCTGCTCGTTCGCTCTTTCGGCCCGGATGACGAGCTCGCCCAACGCCTCGTCGCCCAGGTTGTCGCTTGGGACCGGGCACGCCGGCCCTTCAGCCAGGAACACGGTGGCGCCCTCGGCGGCGTGCTCCTGCGCGCCTTTCCGATCGACGTGCCGTACCACCGTGCACCGGACAACGTGGCGCTCGATCGGCGTTCGACGCGGCTCGTGTTCAGCTGGGGATAGTGGCCTTTCGCCTTACGCTTGTTCTTGTGGCGCTGGTCCTTCCGGTCGTCGCGGCAGCAGCCATTGGTTGCCGGCGACGATCGGCATGAACACCACCACCACTGACGGCGCATGTGGCCTTTTCACCGCTCCATCCTCGCCTGTCCGCAGCACTGTGAGCCGGCGAAGAGCCAGCGTCGCTAGAATAGAGAGAAGCGCGGAAAAGCAGACGGATAGGCTTGTGTGCGTGCGAGGCTTCACTTTTTCCCTCCCGACGTTGTCTGATCTCCCCGTCAGAAAGCACATGTTACCTGGCTACCCGACGGGGTTTCGCAGCGCGCCAAGTCCCGCGATCTTGATTTCCACGATGTCTCCGGTCTGCAGACTCAAGGTGTCGGGGGGCACGAGGCACGTACCGGTGAGGAGGAATACCCCATCAGGAAACGTCATGGCCTGATACAGGTACGCCAGCAGTTCGTCAAAACGCCGGTGCAGCTGTGCCGTGGACGTTGCATCCTGCCAGAGGGGCACTCCGTCACGAGTGATGCAGCAGGTGATGGAAAGCGCGTACGGATCGGCGACGCTTTCGCTTGGCACGATCCACGGGCCGAGCGCGCATGAGCCCGCGAATATCTTGGCCTGCGGCAGATACAGCGGGTTCTCGCCCTCGATATCACGGGCGCTGACGTCGTTGCCAATCGTGAAACCGGCAATGTGCATACGCGGGTCGATGAGCAGCGTGAGCTCCGGCTCAGGCACGGACCAGCGCGAGTCGGCGCGCACCCGGATCGGCTGCCCCGGGCCGGCCGTCAACCGCGCCGTGCCCTTGTAAAACAGCTCAGGCCGCTCGGCAATGTACACGTTCCAGTACATGTCCGCCGCGCTTTCGCTCTCCGTCATTCGTGCCTGCCGGCTGCGCTCGTAGGTTACGCCTGCCGCCCAGATCTCCTGCGTGTCGATCGGCGGCAACAAGGCGATCTCCTCGAGCTCATAGCGTGGCGCGTGACGGGCCAGGTCCGTGGCGGCCTGCGTCAACGGTATTGCGTCATCGAGCAGCCCGGCGAGCGTGACGGCGTCTCCACGCGAGTCCCTCAGATCGACGATTGTGTTGCCATCCCACCAGCCAAGGTGCGCGGCGGCGTCCTTGAGATGGAAGCGGCAGAGTGCGGGGACACCTGGCAGCGTGTCGGCAGTGATGCGCATAGTTGCTCTCCTCAGCAGGTATACCGATCCAGGCGGTATCGCGCGTGAAGTCACGCGTACACTCGGATAACGGTGTACCTTCTGTGATAGCAGCGATCCTTCTGTCAGAGCAATGTTCTTCTCGCACAAAGGTCTGCCCCATACCATAGACCTGGAGAGGATCTGAGGCGCGCGCGGACTGAAACGCGGATACCGCGGCTATGCGGAGACCGCGGTTCGAGCAGGGAGTCCTCAGCTCACTGCATTCTTCACGAGCAAACGGATCCCTTGTCGATGTCCGCGCCCGGGCGCATGCACTGCGGCTCCTTGGCTACCCCGGACTGCGCGAAGTATCAGCGAGCGACCGATCAGCCCGGTAGTCCACGGGTCTGAAACAGAGCACCTGTCGCTCGCCCGGGAGGTCGACCAGCGGTGGCTTTGACGTACGGCATATCGCCTGTGCATAGGGACATCGGCCGGCAAACTTGCAGCCCCCCGTCGCACGTGCGAGATCCACGCTGATGTCGGTCACTTCGCGCGCGGGATCCCACTTGACACCGACGGCGGGGATCGCAGCCATCAGGAGTTCTGTGTACGGATGAGCTGGAGCAGTCAGGATGGCGCCTGATAGGCCGTACTCCACGACGCTGCCTCGGTACATCACCGCGATGTAGTCGCTGACATAATAGGCGGTCGAGAGATCGTGCGTGATGTAGACGAAGCTGATGCCATGCTCTTGCTTGAGCTTCAGGAACAGGTTGACGATATTCATCTTGAGCGAGGCATCAATCATGGCGACGGGTTCGTCGGCCACGATGAGCCTGGGTCGGCTGATGAGCGCGCGTGCAACCGAGATACGCTGCAGTTCTCCCCCCGAGAAGTGGCTTGGGTACTTACCCTGTACGTAGTGCAGATCCAAACCGACCGAAGACAGTGCATCGGACACCGCCTGTCTTGCGGCACTTCTCGACCGTACAACCTTTAGTCGCACGGCCGTGTCGAACAGGTAGGAGCTAACCTTCCTGCGAGCGCTCAAGGCCTCAAACGGATTCTGGAAGATCGGCTGCACCAGACGCCGGAACGCAACGCTATCGAACCTGTTCCGTGATCGCGCAGCGATGCGCATCGATCCGACGGCAATCGCGCCACGGGTTGGCTCCTGAAGCCGTAGTATCATGCGCGCCAACGTCGTCTTGCCGCTCCCCGACTCGCCCACAACGCTGAGGATAGTCGCCCGATCTCCAGCCATGGACAGCGTTACCTGGTCCACGGCGGCGAGGTGCGATCCGGTGAACATCCCGCCAACCCGGTAGATTTTGGATACGTTCTGGATGTCAAGCAACGCCACTGGTGCCGCGCTCATACGCTTCAGCCTCGCTCACCGTACAGATGGCACTCAACAACATGACCTGGCTCAACTTCGCGCGCGGGCGGCGTGACCTGAGTGCACACATCCATCACTGATGGGCAGCGTGCGGCGAACGGACAGCCGCGCGAGGCCGCGAGAAGACCCGGAGGAAGTCCGCGAATCCCCTCACGACGGGCGTCATCGCCAATCTTCGGCAGCGAATCGATCAGTGCGCTGGTGTAGGGATGCAGGCGCCGCTGAAACACGCGTTCGGTCGGCCCGCGCTCGACCATTCGGCCGGCGTACATGATCCCCAGGCGATGAGTGACCTGGTAGTGCACCCCCATGTCGTGGGACACGATGATCAACGCATTCTGCATTTTTGCCTGCAATCGTGTCAAGAGGGCCAGAATGCCACGCTGCACGACGACGTCGAGCGCCGTGGTCGGCTCGTCCGCCAGCACTACGGCCGGATGGAGAAACGTCGCCATGGCGATGACCACCCGTTGGCGCATCCCGCCGCTGAGCTGGTGCGGGTAGGCGCGCAGCACGTCGCTCGATAGGCCCAGGTCGCTCAAATAGGACACAATCTCTCCGCGCAGGGCGCGCTTATTGCGCTGATGAGACGCTGTGATAGCATCCAGAAACTGGCTCTCGACCCTGGCCACCGGGTTGAGCACGCTCATGGCGCCCTGCGGGACATAGGAGATGGTCTTCCACCAACCCCGTTGGATCGTCTCATTGCAGAGCTCTTGACTTGCCCCCGACAGGCTGGCAGCAGTGAGCGTCACCGTACCGCGTACCAGACGCATCGGCTGTCGGACGTTGCCATACATGATCTTGAGCAGCGTGGACTTGCCACAGCCAGACTCGCCGGCGATGCCGAAGATTTCGTCGTCGCCGACCGTAAAGCCGACATCGGTCACGGCGTGCACAACCCCGCGCTGTGTCTCGTAGCGTGCGGTTACTCCGGCCAGCGTCAGCATGCTAGCGCCCCCTTCGCGACGTTGAAAGCTGTACTACGCCTGTCGAGAACGCGAACAGACCGAGAAACATAGTGACGATCACGACCACCGGAGAGCCAATCCAGTACCAGGCTCCCATCAGCAGTGCCTCATGCTGAATCGCCCAGTAAATCATCGTGCCAAGCGTAGCCTGCTGCATGTTGGACAGACCGATAACGGCGAGCCCAGCTTCGGTGCCGATCGCGACCAGGATGGTATTCACGAAGTTGGCCATCGCCCAGGTCCGGATGAAGGGGAATATCTCAAAGACTACAATCCGCACGGTGGACTCGCCCGAAAACCAGGCGGTATTGACAAACTCGCGTTCGCGCAAGCTCAGGGTCATAGCGCGCGACTGTCGCGCGGGCCATGGCCAATTGAACATCACCAACACGAGCGCAATGGTAATGAGTGACGCCCTGCCTTTCAGGATGGATGCGATCAGGATCAGGATCGGCAACGACGGGATCACGATGAACGTGTCCATGAGCACCATCAGCACACGGTCGATGATGCCGCCCTTATACCCGGCGATGAGTCCGACGACGACGCCGATCGTGGTGGCCAGCGTCGCCACAATCAGTCCGATAATCAGGGAATTGTGGATGCCAAGCACGAGAAACCAGAACGTGTCCTGGCCGAGGTCCGTTGTGCCCAGCCAGTGATCCGTGCTTGGCGACAGATTACTGGGGATGAGGTTCCACATCGTCGGATCGGAATGCGGGAAGAACGGCACAACGAAGCCCATGATCAAAAAGAAACCCGAGATAAGCGCGCCGAATTTGAGCCGCGGGTTCCACCGCAGGATTCCAGCCACGAACCGGCCTCCGAGCCGTGTAGACTGCGGAGGCGCAACTGGATCGGGCGCGTCGGGCAGCAAATCGGCAACTTCAGCAGACATAGCACGGGCCTTCCGGATCAACTCGTTGAGCGCACATCACCGTAGCCGGATCCTCGGGTCCAGGAAGGGGTACAGCAGGTCGACCACAAGAGCGGCAAACGCAACTGCCTCCACTGAAAGCGCGATCGTGGCCATCATCAGGTTGTAGTCGGATTGCAGGATGGCGTTGAACATCAGCGTCCCGATCCCGGGATAGCTGAACAGCACCTCGGTAATCAGTGCGCCGCTGAACACACTGCCGAGCTGCAGGGCCAGGACCGTGATCTGCGGCAGAATGGCGTTGGGCAGCACGTAGCGCGCCATGATCCGCCGATCCCGCAGGCCCTTCAAGCGTGCGAACTGCACGAAGTCTTCTTCGGCGATGTCGGAGGCAAGCGCCTTCATGCTGATCACCCACCAGCCGATGCCGACGATGACGATCGACAGGGCCGGCAGCAGCGAGTTATAGAGGATGCTGGATACATGCTCCCAGGTCAGCCCGCTGCCGGTCATGTCGTTGGAGATGGGGAACACGGGGAACACATACGTCAGGAGAATCATCAGAATGAGGGCCAGGATGTAGTAGGGAATCGGGTACAGGAACATGGAGACAGCCTCGAGGATGCGGGACGAGAGCTTGGTGCTGCGATAGCCGGCGAGCAGGCCGATCAGGTTTCCGACGACCCACGCCAGGAGCGTCGAGGTGAGCAAGAGGCCGAGGGTCCACGGCAGCGCACTGGCGATCAAGGTACTGACCGGCGTCGGATAGTTGGCGAGCGAGGGACCAAAATCGTGCGTGAAGAAGACGCGGCCCAGAAAGTGCAGGTACTGGTCCCAGGTCGAGCCCTTGAGGCCGAAGAGGTCGGTGAGCGACGAACGAATTGCCTGCATCGCTTCCGGTGTCATGAAGGCGCCCTGAGAGGTGATGCGCCCCATCATAGCGTCCACGGGGTTGCTCGGGAGCATCCGGGGGATGAAGAAGACCGTCGTCACACCGATCCAGATCACCACGACAAACGTGAGCGTCCGTGCAATGAGAAAACCAACGAAACGCACTGTCGCCTTCCTTCTGCCGTGCGAGCTCCAGCTGCGTGCTCACTGTTCCTGCGAACCCTGGCTTCGGCAGTGCCGAAAGCACTGCCGAAGCCAGGCTGCGCCTATCATGCGCGGATCTCGTCACCGCACGGCGATCCATGCAAGACAGGCGCTCGTGTCGGCTATTTCCCCGTCGGCTTGATGTTGGGAAGGATGAACTTGAAGTTCGACCACCACCACCATGGCCCATCGTATTGGTTGGTCGAGGTCGGGAAGTTCGTCCAGTAGTACGAGTCCACCGGTACCAGCTGCGTCGAGCAGAACCCTGGGATGAACGGCATCTCCTTGAAGAAGATCTGCAGGAACTGCTGCTCCAACTTCAGGGTCTGTGGATCCTCAGGCGGATTCGTCTGCATCTGTTCGACGATCTTAGAGGCCGCTGCATTGTTCCACCGGATGGCGTTGCTCGTGGCAGGCTTGCCGGTGGCTGTGAGGTACTTCGCGTCAAACTGCGTCAGCTGATCTGAGGAGTCCGGCGTCAGGAAGTTGACCGGCCAGTAGGCGCCGGCCTGATAGGTGCCCTGCGACCAGGCGGTCCAGAAGCTCGTCGAGTCCATGCCCTGACCGCTTGCGTCGATGCCGAACTGCTTCCACTGGTTGGCGACAGCGAACGCGAGATTTCCTGATTCAGGCTCGAAGTTTGCGGGGCCGTTCACGATGATGCTCCAGGGGTTGCCGTTTGGCATGATCCACGTACCGGCTGAGAACTTGAAGCCCACGCTCTTCAGCAGCTTGGATGCTTCCTGCGGATCATACTTGAACCAGCCCGGGCCAAACAGATGGGTAATCTCCGCGGGATCCGTCGGCAGCCCAGAGAATCCGCGCTGCTTGAGCAACGAGACGACTTCAGACGCGTAGTTGGGATCGTAGGGCCTGAAGCCGTCAGGCAAAGCGAACTGCGCCAGCCACGGCTCTATCGATTTGTAGACGGTCTGTTCGGCGAGGTCGGTCGCCGGGAACGGCAGGATCGATGCGCGGAGCATGCCGCCGTATGACAGGGTCACCTGCGGCAGGTTGATCGAGAGCGCCAGTGCCCAGCGCACTTGCCACATGTTATAGGGATAGGTCTGATCGTTGAAGGTGATCGAGCGATTCGCGGGATCGTTCTCATCGGCGTAGGGGAAGTCTTTGTACCACGCCAAAGCGTAGGAGTCGCGGGACTTCATGACTCCCCAGCCGTTGGGGGAGACGGGCATCAAGACATCGAGCTTGTGCTGAATGGCCGCAATCACACGCTGCTGCTCCGTGCCATAGAATTGGACCAGCAAGTACTTGGGTCCCGGCTTGCCTTCAATTTGGCCCACGTCCGAATGCTGCCAGTCGTCGCGCAGCTGCCATAGGAACCAGTAGCCATTGGGATCGAACTTGACAAGCTTGTAGGGCCCGAGACCGATCGGCGGGTTATTCGTGTAGGTCAGCGGATTCACGTTCTTCCAAATGTGCTCGGGAATTACGCGGAACCCGGAGTCCCAGATGTAGGAGCCCAGAATGCGCTGGATATGAGCCTGCCGGGTGAAAGTGTCGACCTCGATCGAGTAGTCGTCGATCGGCTTGACAGCTTTGATGAGCGTCTTGAGATAGGCGCCTTCGGGCAATGTCGTATGGGACAGGAGCATGTTGAGGGTGAAGAGCACATCGTTTGCGTTGAATGCTACACCGTCAGTCCAGGTGAGTCCCTGCCGGAGCGTGATCTTGAATCGCGTCCAGTTCTTGTCCAACGGCTGAATGGGCTGGGAAGCGAGATCCGGGAACTGGGTACCCTTGACCGTGTCGATTTCCCACAGTGGTGACCAGTTGAGCGCGTGCACGCCGTCGCCGCCGACCTGCACGCCGGGGGCATACGGATTGAAGTTGCCGGGCGTCGCGATACGACCGTCGATATTATCGACGATCAGGGTCTGGCTTCTCGGCGTGCCGAGGAAGGTGGTGCCGGAATCGGCGGCGACGCGGGCCGTCGCCGTGTGGGACGGCAATCCGGCAAGTACCGTGATACCTGCCACCAGAATGGTTGCAGCCGCCCTGGGCCATCGGTTGGAGTGTCGGGACAGCCTTGCTGTCATCAAAGACCTCCTCGAAGCGAAGTGATCGAACTCAAAGAGCAGTCGGTAGAGTGCCTGTCAACCGGGAAGCGAGTGATGTCTCACAATCCCTCGTGGTCGTATACTGTGTGTGCTCGGTAAGGACCCCCTTTCTCTCGCCTTGCGCATGTTGCCATGCGAGGCATGCCTACACGATCTCGAGGGCATTGCGATCCGGAAAGCTGGGGAATGAGGCCGTGGGCAGCGTCTGGTACCAGTACCCCACGGAGCAGATATCGTGCTGGCCTGGCAGGTAGCGCCCTTCACTGCGCCAGCCGAGCGCCTGGATCGTCACGCGCGCGTCGCGCTCGAAGTGAATGGGGTCCACGATGTGCCAGCGATACATGGCGTGCCGCTGCTGCGAGCGATAGGTGCCGTCCGGACGCGCTACGTGATGCATGCCGAGGAAGGGTGCCGAGTAGGTGACGTACTGGCCGTCGACCTCCCAGTTATAGGAGCCGCCGAAGTAGTCTTCGGTGCCGGTGCCGCAGATGGTCGGGTACTCGCAATCCCCATCGAGATAGAACTTGATCTCGCCCTCTCCCCACCACCCGCTGTTGTTGATGCCCCAGCCCATGGACGTGCCTACGTACTGGCCCTGACCGCGGATGCCATCGACGATGGTGTATGCCTCCCCATACGCGAGTGGATTGACCCGGCGGAACTGCGCGTGGAAGTAGGCGATCTCGTCGGGGAGATCGGTCAGTACATAGTTGACCTGGTAGAAGCAGGGCTTCACCTGGCCAGGATGCAGGTTCTGCAGGGTTAGGCGGCAGGAACGACCGAACGGCATCTCCCAGAAGCAGTTGAGGCCACGGTTGGGATTCACGGCCACCGGTAGGGAATTCACAAGGATCAGCGGGCCAGCCGTGGGAGTCTGGGCATTTTGCACGCCCCACGGGACCGCGAAGAAATCGGTGATCGGGCATTCGACTGACGGCTGACGCTGGCCGTCCCAGTACAGCCGAAGAATCGCGTCGCGATCGACCGCACCGCCAAACCACATGCTCGTGATGGCACCAGGACCGTCGATCTTCGCCAGCGTCTGTTCCTCACCGGGCTCGATCGTCACGTACGGCCGGCACTTCCAGCCACGTCCCAGCTCGCGTGCGGGACCGCTTGGATCAGGTTCGGCCATCGCACCGGCACCTTTCTCGCCGGTCGGGTTCTCAGGCGATATCGAGCGAGTTCTTGCCGATGATAGGCGCCAGAGATGGCCGAGTCCCAGCGCGCCGCCGTGACTATACATCGCCCGTCTTCTCCTCTCGCACGCGGTGCCGGATGTACGCACCCGTGACACATATCTGAAGCCGTTCACCCTATATTTCGTATATACGAAATCATACCTATATACGCAACTTGTGCTATACTACGCGCGAGCGGAGCCGTTGTCAAGGGGGTGCATTTGAAGCTTCAACTGCCGGAGGATTCTCGTAGAATGAACTAGGGATGGTCCGGCGCCTCGACAACTCGTGAGATACGTCGTCGCTCGAGAAGGGCCAGACAATTCGGTGCAGGCAGGGAGACGAGTTGAGCCAACAGACTGATCGACAGCCGCGCTCGCAGGCGCCGCGGGTCGAGGGGACGGCAGTGCGGTCTGGTGCAGCCGGCTCGGCGCCGCAGACGGGTCGGACCGCCACACGCGTGCTTGATATTCTTGAGCTCTTGGCTCGAAAGCCGGCGGGCCTGACGCTGAGTGGGGTTGCGGCCGAGTTGGCGGCGCCGATCAGCAGCCTGCATCCTCTCCTGCGAGTGCTCGAAACTCGGCGGTACCTCGTGCGCGGGAGCGACCGGCGGCGCTATTGCCTTGGTCCGCGGCTGCCCGAAGTCAGTCGGGCCTACCTTGATCCGAATGAGCCATTTGTCAATGCCCGGCGTGCCATGCACCTGGTCGCGGAGCGCTCAGGCGAGACGGTGCACATCGCCGTTCTCTCCGGTCGGGATGTTGAGTATGTGGACGGCACAACCTCGCGCAACCAACTCAGTGCGCGTTCCCGGGTTGGCCAGCGACTTCCAGCGCACCTGACGGCCGAAGGGAAAGCGCTTCTCGCCATGCTGCCTGTCGGTGACCTTGCCTCCCTCTACAGTGGCTTCGAGTGGCCTGAGTCAATGCCGGGGATACTGCACTTGCACCCGTCATTCGACGTGCTGGCGCGCGACCTGGAGGAGGTACGCTGGACGGGCTACGCATGTGATGACGGCCGGATGGAACGCGGCCTCGAGTGCGTTGCGGTGGCGCTGCCAGAACAGCCCGGGCGACCTTCGACCGCGCTCAGCATTACAGTACCGAGAGCCCAGCTGCAGGGAGACGCCTTGTGGAAGCTTGTCACATTGCTTCGTCAGGTTGCAGCCCCTCCCGCCGTGAATGCGTCTGCTACAAGGAAGCGCCCGCTGATAGGCTGGAGCCTATCCTTTACCGACAACCTGGTGTATGTCGAGATGCGCCGCGCAGCGACCGCGGCCATGGCCCGTGCCGGCGGTCAGATCCTGTGGACCGATGCGTCAGGCAAGCACAAGCAGGCCATAGACGTGCGCCGGCATCTCGAAGAGCCATTGGACGCGCTGATTATCCATCCTACCAACGCGGTTGAAGCGGCGCCGCTCTTCGTCGAGGCACGCGCACGCAAGAGGCTGGTCGTTTGCTTCCACCGGCCGGCGCGTACGCGCGAGTTCGATTTCTTTGCCGGGAGTGATACCTATGTACGCGGCAGCATGCAGGCGCACGCGGTGGCGCGCCTTCTCAATGGCAAGGGCGGGGTCTTCGTTGCCGAAGGTGGATCGTATGATGACAACGCACGCAGTATTGGACAAGGAGTGCGCGACACCCTCGCAAAGTATCCCGGCCTGACGCTGTTGGCCAGCGTACCGTGTGAAGAATGGCATCCTGAGGAAGCGAAGAGCGTCGTGCAGGACGCTCTCAGTGCTTATGGTCCCGGTCGCGTCAATGCCGTGATCACGGCGAACGACGACATGGCATTCGGGGTTGCCGATCTGCTGGCAACGGAGGGGCTGACGCAGCGTGTACTGCTGATCGGCGGTGACGGGGATTATCATGCCGCCGATCTGATCAGATCTGGAGCGATGGCGGGGACGGTATTGCAGGATTCGGCTGGCATGGCGGCGAGGGCGCTGCAAGAGGTGCTGCGGGTCCTCAATGGGACCGCGTCTGTCGCCGATCTGCCGGAGCGGAGCCTGCTGCATATGCCTGAGGGACCGCCTGTGCGCGCACTTGACGTTCCCTACACCTGGATTGACGCCACGAACGTCGGCGTGCTGGAAGACTACTGGGCGCAGCGCGGGATTGCCACGGGCGACGCCATGTGCGTGTTGGCACCTGGACCCTGCCCACTCGACGGCAGTTCTCCGAGCAACTGTGCGCTGTGCCGCTCCGGAAGCCTCGACGGTTCCGCGGACGTCGGCCGTGACACGATGAAGCCCTAGCCACGGCATGGCGAACCCGCGCTAGACAGCCTGTGGGCGACGAGCATCTCCTCGTTCAGCGTGATGCCACCTTAGCCACCCTTGCGGCCTGGGACGGCGTGCCGCTCCCGTCCTGCCACCTGCCCTGGGCCGGCGTCGTTCGTCCATGTTAGCCGTGTAGGCTTGGATTCGCCTCACGGAATCCAGCATGTGGTCGATATAGTCGGGTAGGCGTGCCTGGTCCATGGTTACACCGGGATGGCTTGCGTCAGGAGATTGCGCTGCAACGCAGGGGGCAGCTCGGAAGAAGTCAGGATGTCGACGCGCACGCCCAGCAAAGTCTCCAGCTCGTCGAGCATGGCGCCGATATCCAGCAGCGATGTCTCCGGTAGGGTGTCGATGAGCAGGTCGAGGTCGCTGGACTCGGTGTCCGCGACTCGCGAGACCGAGCCGAACACCCTGGGATTGCGTGCTCTGTGTGCCTCGACCACGCGCCGAATCTCGATGCGGTGTGCGGCGAGGGCTTGTGACGGCCTCATGGCCTGTGCCTCTTGGGCCTCTTCTTGTGGGTCAGTGTAGCAGGGCGGGCTTGGTCGCCGGTGTCGATCCCTGCTCGGATCTGTGGACCTTTCGCTGCTACGTTGCCTCCGGCTGTGCCACGACACAACGGCGAATCATCGTTGCAGTTCCGCATTCTCTCACAGCCGCACAAGCCTCGACGTGGACACCAGGCGGAACCGTAGCGGTGTAGCCGTAGGTCACGCTCGTGCGTTGGGGGGCGCGCAAGAACAGCGCTGCCTGGAGCCTATCGTGGTCGCCCCGGCAACTGTGCGTTCTACTGTGCACGCTACTGTGCATACGCTGTTCATGGACAGGGCGCACTTGCGGGCCCATAATCGGCTCGTAGTGGATGCGCTGACCTGCAGCCCGAGAAAGGGTCCGACGCCTCAAGCACCGCGAGCGGCGAGGCCGCTCCTCTCTTGCCGACGCCTGCTCCTGTCTGGTCACCCCTGGACTGCAGCGAGCAACTGGTGAACCCGGCCACGATGGCATGGTCGTGCCCCGGGTTGCTTGTGCCCGGCGCCGCGCAGGAACGAGAAGGATATGCATAGCTCGAGGAAGCTGGTCGCATTGCTGGTGGTCGTACTTGCCGTCCTCGCCCTTGGACCCGTGCCAGGCGCCCAGGCGAAAACCGCACCGCCGAGCGTGTTCCCGCCCCAGGCGCACCCGTACGGCCACTCGTACAGCGAATGGCTCATCCGGAGCATTCGGTGGGGGGTGGCTATACCTATGCCGGAGTCCCCCTCGTTGGACCACACCGGTGCGCGCTGCGCTGTAGGGCAGTCCGGCCCGGTCTGGTACCTCACTGGGAACCTCGGCGGCACCGATATCCGCACCTGCACGGTGCCCCCCGGCAGGGCGCTCCTGATCGAGGGGGCTGGGGCTTTCGCTGCGACAGTGGTAGGGGGCGGCGACACCTTCGCGGCACTGCGCAGCCGCGCCAAGAGCGGTATGGATGGGGTGAGAGAAGATGAGGTGACAGTGGATGGGGCGCCCCTCACGAACCTGCTCAGGCGCTACCGGTTCCAGACTCCCCTCTTCACGCTTGCGTACCCCGCCGACAACTTCATGGGCGTACCTGGACCCGGGACCACCAAGGCCGTGGCTGATTGCACCCAGGTCATGCTCGCTCCGCTGGCAGCGGGACGGCACACGGTCGACCTCCGCTTTTCGTACGGCCCTCCCATGAACCCGATGGCTGGCGAAGTCACCTACCATCTGACTATTCGCCGCTGAGCAGTGTGTTCCCGGCGCTGCTCACAGGCCGCCTCACCTCAGGGCCTCGCTGCGCCGTCCGCCGGTGCCGGGCCCTGGGGCGAGTCAGCCGGGAGATGGAGTTTGGGCCGGACCAAAGGGAGAAGGAAATGAGAAGCACAAGGAAGCTGGTCGCGTTGTTGGTGGTTCTGCTCACCATGCTCGCCCTGGGACCGGCATCGGCCGTCCGAGCGGGAAGCGCGAAGCCTCAGGTGTACCCGCCCCAGTCGCACCCCTTCGGCCACTCGTACAGCGAATGGCTCATACGGTATGTCCGGTGGTGGATGGGTGCGCCTACGCCAGAGAACCCCGTGTTGGACCACACCGGTGCGCACTGCGCCGTAGGCCAGTCCGGCCCGGTCTGGTACCTCACCTCGAACGGGGGCGGCACCGATATCCGGACCTGCACGGTGCCCGCCGGCAAGGCGCTCCTAATCTTTCCGGCCGGCGATGAGTCTGCGACCGTGATTGGGGGCGGCGACACCTTCGAGGCACTGCGCAGTACCGCCAAAGGCGACGCTGTAGTGACAGAAGCTGACGTCACGGTGGATGGGGTGCACCTCACGAACCTGCTGACCCGGTACCGTTTCGAGACTCCTCTCTTCACCTATAGCTATCCCGCTGACAACTTCATGGGCGTGCCAGGGCCTGGGACCACCAAGTCGGTGGCCGATGGCATCCTGGTCATGCTCGCGCCGCTGTTAGCGGGACGGCATACGGTCGACCTGCGCTTTTCGTATGGCCCTCCTGTCTCGATGGCTGGCGAAGTCACCTACCATCTGACGATTGACCGCTGAGCAGCGCGTTCCCGGCGCTGCTCACAGACCGCCTCAGCGCCTTACTGCACCGCCTGCCGGTGCCGGGCCCTGGGGCGAGGCGGCCGGGGGCTTGCAAGCGATAGGGGTAGTGCCGGCCCCCTCGCAGCGCAACGGTGGAGGCGGGGAGCACACCATAGTTGTTGATGGTTGGCCGGCGTGCCTGCAGCACAGCGACCAATCCGCTCCACGGCGACAACAATCGTGAGGCACACGCGTGAAGGCAAGGCAGGGAGCTAGCAGGGCGGCGATGCGCTATACTGCGGGCAGGGACGATTGGCGTGCGCGCGGTTCCCAGGCTAGCGACGCCATCGTTATCCAGAACGGAAAAGTGGCCCCTGTGGCGCTGATCATTGCCGACACACCGGTCCCGCTTGCGGCGGATGCGCACGGAGTGCTACGCGTGGCTGGCACGCGGGTCACGCTGGACAGCGTTATCGCGTCGTTTAGGGCTGGAGCGACTGCAGAGGAAATCGCACTGCAGTATCCCTCGGTCAACCTGACCGCCATCTACGCTACACTCACGTTCTACTTGCGGCAGCGCGAGGAGGTGGAGACGTACCTGCGTGAGCGAGAACAGCAGGATGCTGCGGTGCGCCAGGAGATCCAGGCACGGTTCCCTAGCGCAGGCATTCGTGAGCGCCTGCTGGCTCGCCGGGCGGCTGCGGGGCCGTAGCTTGTGCTCAAGCTGGCTGCCGATGAGAACTTCAATAACGCCATCCTGCGCGGTGTGCTTCGGCGCCTACCAGATGTGGATTTCGTGCGGCTCCAGGACGTGGGTCTGAGCGGCATCGACGACTGGGAAGTGTTGGCCTGGGCAGCCGACGAACACCGCGTCGTGCTCAGCCATGACGTGGCCACCCTCAGCAAATACGCCATTGAGCGGCTGGAGTCCGGGCAGCCGATGGCGGGCCTATTCCTGGTAGGCTACAACGCCTCGCTCGGCACAGTAGTCGAGGACGTCGTCCTGCTCGCGATGTGCAGTCAGGAAGGCGAGTGGCAAGGGCAAATTGTCTTCCTACCGCTCTAGGCGGTGTGCTCTCTATCGGCTCTAGACCTCGAACTCCTCCAACCCATGCGGCAGGCGGATCCCTCAGCCCGCGGCGGGGCAGGTCGCGTGATAGGGCGCGCTGCCCAGGTAGGTCTGCCATTCCTGGAGCGTCAGGTTCCGGTTAGCGATCGCGCAGGCACGTTGTAGCCAGGACGGTACGCTGACGTCCCAGAGCCACACTGGCCCGTCGCCGCTTCCAACCGCAAGGAGCGTGCCTGCACGGTTGAAGGTGAGATCCGTGACTGTGGTGCCGCTCACCAGCGACGGGCCGATCTGCCGACGATAGGCCACGCTCCAGAGCCGCACCGTGCCGTCGGCGCTGCCGGACGCCAGCATGCTCCCGTCCGCATTGAAGGCCACATTCCACACGTCGCCGGTGTGGCCGCGCAGGGGACCGCCGGATGGACGGTCGAGCGCCACATCCCACAGCCGGACCGTCCGATCGAGGCTTGCCGAGGCGAGGAGGGTGCCTTCGGGACTGAAAGCCAGGCCGAACACGGCGTTGCCGTGGCCGAGGAGGGGTGTGCCTCGCGGTCGATGCGTGGCGACGTCCCAGAGCTGCACTGCGAAGCCAAAGCTGCCGGACGCCAGGATCGTGCCGTCCGGACTGAAGGCGAGCGCGGAGCCATCACCGTACAGGCCGGTGAGTGGCGGCCCGATCTGGCGGTGCGACGACACGTCCCAGAGCCGGATGGTGGAGTCCGCGTAACCCGCGGCGAGGAGCCTGCCGTCGGGGCTCATGGCCATGCTCATCAGACCACCTGCATGCGCATCCAGGGGCGCGCCGCGTGGCCGACGACGCGCCACGTCCCAGAGCTGAATGGGACCGCTGACATCCGCGGCGGTCAGCAGTGTGCCGTCCGGGGTGAACGCCAGTCCGATAATGCTAGTCCTCTGCCCACTCGAGAGGACGCCGATCGCCCGGCGATGCGTTGCGTCCCAAAGCCGCACCCGGCCTGTCGTGTCGCCGGCGGCAATGGTGCTGCCGTCGGGCGAGAACGCCAGCCTGGTGATCGGGTTCACGCCGTTGAGCGTGGTCGCCAGTGGATTGTCCCGGCCGGCGCTCGGCGTGATATCCCAGAGCTGAATGGTACCCCCGGCGCCGGCCGCAGCCAGTTCGCTGCCCTTGGGGTTGAACGCCACGCCGTAGATTTCGCCGGCATGGGCGGAGAGCGGCCCTCCTCGCGGCCGGCGCGTCGCCACGTCCCAGAGCAGCGTGTGATCGCCGCTCGCCAGCGCCAGCGTGGCGCCGTCGGCACTGAAGGCCAGCGTGCCGGCGGCACTGATTCCGCTCGTCAGCAGCATGCCGTGCGGCTCTCGTCGCCGCAGGTCCCAGAGCCAGACCGTCCCGTCGCCGCAGGTCGCGGCCAGCGTCTGGCCGTTCGGGCTGAACGCCAGCTGCTCTACCGTGTCCCACGGTCCGGTGAGCGCCGCGCCCAGCGGTCGCCGTTCCTTGACGTCCCAGAGCTGGACCGTCTCGTCGTCGCGTCCGCCACCGGTCGCCAGCACGTTCGCCGTGGGGCTGGTGGCCAGAGCACCGGCGTAGGAGGCATGGGTGGTCAGCGCCGCGCCGTGTGGCATGGCGCCGCCCAGGTCCCACAGCCAGGTGCTGCCGTCCCAGCTGCTCGAGGCCAGCACGCTGCCGTTCGCGCTGAACGCCACCACCCGCACCTGGTCCTGCTGGCCCCTGAGCAGCCCACCCCAGGGCGCCCACCGGCCACCCGACCCAATGCGCCGCCAGAGCCGCACCGCGCCGTCCGCGCCGCCCGCGGCCAGCAGCCGCCCGTCCGGACTGAAGGCCACGCTGTTTACTGTCCCCGCTCCTCCACTCAGCGGCGATCCGATCGCCCGCCCACTCGCCGCGTCCCAAAGCCGGACGGTGCCGTCGTCGCCGCCCGAGGCCAGCAGGGTGCCGTCGGGGCTGAATGCCAGCGCCCGCACGCCGCCGCTGTGCCCGCCGAGAAAACGGATCAGGCGTGGCGGCACGCTTTCCAGACTCGCGAGCAGGGCGCCGCGCGCCTCGATCGTATTGGCCGTGCGCTCCGCCTCCACGCTCAGCAGCAGCGCCAGGTCCTCGTGGCTACCCAGCAGCTTGTTCGCCTGCGCTGCCAGCGTGGCCGAGAGCGCCAGATCCTTCTCACTCAGCGCGACGCGAGCGATGGACGCCGCCGTGGCAGCGGCCTCGGCGCTGTGTTCGTTCTGCTTCGCCTGCAGCGCGCTACGCACCGCAAACACGCTCAAGCCTGCCGCCACCAGCAGGAAGAGGGCCAGGATGCCCACCAGCAGGCGGAGCCGATAGGCTGCTCGCCGGTTCGCCGCCAGTGCGTCTTGCGTCAGCGCCAACTGCCGCGCCTGCCGCTCGCGCTCTTCCAGCGCCTGCACGTCGCGCTCGAGCCGTGCCGCGTCGAGAAACGCCGCCTCCTGCGTGCTCGGCGTGTTGCGCGCGGCCCAGGCCTCCGCCTCCAGCAGCAGCGAGCCGCGATAGAGGCGGTCTGCCGGTTGCCCGTGCTGCTCCCAGGCTGCGGCATCCGCGCTGGTCGCCTGCTGCAGCCGCACGTCCTCGCGTGCCTCGCGCAGCCAGCCGGCCAGCCGCGGCCACTCGCGCATCAGCGCCTCGTGGCTCACCTCGACCGTGGTCTCGGATGCATTCGTCGTCCCGGCCGTCGAGCGCCCGGCTACCAGCAGCCGCGCCCCGATGAATGCCTGGATGACTTGCTGTAAGCGATCGGTCTGCGCCCGGTCGGGCAAGGTAAATTCGCCCATCGCGGCGCGGCGTCGCGTCGTGTCCTGCTCGCTCTCGCCGGGGTCGATCAGCCGCAGGAACAGCGCGCGCGCCAGCGTCCTATGCTCCTTGCTCGGCAGCGCGGCGTAGGCGGCTTCGGCGTGCCGCGCCAGGGCGCCGCGCACGCCGCCCAGCGCCCGATAGGCCGCCCCGCACAACCGGTGCCCCTCCCGGCGGGCGAACAGCTCGTCCAGCGTGAACTGCAGCAGCGGCAACGCCCCGGCCTGGCCGCGCAGGTCGAACAACAGGTCGCCAACCAGGTCCTCGTCGAAGCTCAGCTGCACGTCCGGTAGCGCCGCCGGTCCCTCGATGGCCTGCCGCAGGTCGGCCGTAGTAGGCGCCAGCACCGCGACGTCGTGCGCCTGCAGCAGGGCGCCCAGGGCAGGATAGCGGAGGGGCCGGTCGTAGAAGTCGGCGCGCAGGGTCAGCACCACAAGCACGGGTCCACCCGGCGCGGTCGCCGCCGTCACCAGCAGGTCGACGCAGCACCGCCGCTCTTCCTCCGCTACCGCCGTCGCGAACAACTCCTCGGCCTGGTCGAGCACCAGGACGACCCGCTGGCCCGGCCCGCTCTCCAGTTGCCGCGCCAGGCGATGCAGGCCGTCCGGCTCCTCCGCCAGCGCGGCTCGGATACTCGCCAGATCCACCGACGTGGGGAGCGCGGCGTGGAGGGTCTGGGCCAGCGCATCCAGCGGCCGTGACCCCGGCGTGATAGGCGGCAAGTACGTCCATTCGGCACTCCCCAGCAGCGCCCCGGCCTGCAGGCGCGGCAGCAGTCCGGCCAGGATCACGCTCGACTTCCCCGAGCCGCTGGCCCCCACCAGCGCCAGGAAGCGCGGCGTGCTGCTCCCCGCTGCGGGCAGCGCCTCCAGCAGCGCTTCCACCAGCCGCTCCCTGCCGAAGAAGTCGCCCGCATCCGCCGCGGTGAAGGGACGCAGCCCCTTGTAGGGATTCCGCGGCTCAGACAAGCCTCCCCGACCCGCCGCAGCGGGTACCCCGGCCGGATGGGAGGGTTCGGCGGCTACGGCCGGCTGCTGCTCAGGCCGATGCCGCGCCTCAGCGGCTAGCGCGTCGAGTGCCACCTCGTAGCGGTCGCCCCGCGCATCGAGGTACTGCAGGCCGCCCCAGCCCAGCGGCACGCACTCCATCCACTGCTCGCCCTCGACCCACAGTGGGTAGACGCACCGCCCATACAGCTCGGCGATGCGCAGCTCGTCGGCGACATAGCGTGAGGAGCGCGTCTGAGGGGAGGCGACGAGCAGCACCGCCAAGGCACCGCGAATGGCCTCGCGCAGGGCCTGCTCCCAGCTCGGGGTGCCGGCCGGCAGGTCATCCAGGTCCACCCAGGTGGGGGTGCCGTGTCGCTGCAGGTCGCCACGCAGCCGCTCAACTCGCCCGCGATCGCCCTGGGCATGGGCCACGTAGATCCACCCGGGCTGTGCCTCCTCCGGCTCATCCTCGCGCGGCAGCGGCGCTCCTGCGGCGGGACTTGCCGCATCGCCGCTGCCGTGCCGGCGTCCCGCCGCCAGCAAGGCGGCACGGCCCTCCTGGCTGAGCGCCAGCGCGTCGGCCAGGCGACGGATAGTATCTCGATAGGGCTGCCGGCCGCCGCGTTCCAGGTAGAGCACGCCGCGCAGACTCAGGCCGGCGCGTTCAGCCAGCTCCTCCTGGGTGAAGCCGGCCGCGGTACGGTAGTGTCGCAGCAACTTCGCGAAGGTGTGTGGCTGACCGGTGTCTTCCGGCTGCGCCGTCTCCATCGCCTCTACTCGGTGCGTGCACGAGACACTTTACGTGGCCACATGAATGGCAGGACCAGCATAGCACATGGGCACGCCTCGTCGTTTGAGCATCTCCATGGTTCTCCATGGTTATTGGAGGGCTCCGCGGAAGACGTGGGCGTAGGCAGAGACGCAACGCGCGCCTAACCTGAATTATTCACGGAGGGAGCGAAGGAGCGAGGCATCGCCGTAAGGGGTAGGTTGAAGTTGTCGAAACCAACGCCTAACCCCGGAGATGCCTCGTGTCCCAGTCTATCCCCTTTTCCCTCGCCGGTTCGTCCCTGTCCACCCAGTTTGATGGCCCGCAGTTGACTAGTGATGGCGGCCTGTGTTGGCTGGCCGAAGCCGACAGCAGCCTTGGGTTGTGTGCGGCGCTGGCCCAGCAGATTCCCGAGTGGCGGCGTGGGCCAGTACGCCATACGCTGCAGACGCTGGTCCGTCAGCGGGTCTTCCAGATTGCCTGTGGCTACGAAGACCAGGACGACGCGGACAGTCTGCGCACCGATCCGCTGCTGAAGCTGGTGTGTGGGCGCTTGCCCGAGCAGGCGGACCTGGCGAGTCAGCCGACACTGGCGCGGCTGGAGAATGCCGTGGACGGCCGGGCGTGTTACCGACTGGCACGGGCGCTGGTGCAGGTCTACCTGCAAGCCCGGGAGCTGGCGGGCGTGCCCACGCACCTTGTGCTGGACCTGGACGGCACGGATGACCCGGCCCATGGGCAGCAGGAGGGCGTGGCCTACCACGGCTACTATGGCCAGTACATGTAGCATCCGCTGCTCGTCTTCGACGGCGAGACCGGCCAGCTGATCACCGCCGTGCTGCGGCCGGGCACCTGTCATGCCAGCCGCGGTGCGGTCGGCGTGCTGCGCCGGCTGGTGCAGGCCATCCGCGCACGCTGGCCCGGGGTCAGCATTGAAGTCCGTGCAGACGCCGGCTTTGCCGTGCCAGCGCTGTACACCTATCTGGAAGCCGAGCAGATCGCCTATACCATCGGCCTGGCGACCAACGCCCGCTTGACGGCGCTGGCAGCGCCGCTCGCCACGGAGGCAGCCGCTCAGCGCGCCCAGACGGGCGAGAAAGCGCGGCTCTTCGCCGAGACCACCTATCAAGCAGACACCTGGGAGCAGCCCCGCCGGGTGGTCATCAAAGCCGAGGCCCTCGAGAAGGGCATGAATACCCGCTTTGTCGTCACCACGCGTACCGATGCGCCTGCGGCGCTCTACCACTGGTACACCCAGCGTGGTGACCGGCCCGAGCTGTGCATCAAGGACCTCAAGGACGACTGCTTCGCCGACCGCCTGAGTGACCATCGGTTTTGGCCCAATCAGTTCCGCTTGCTGCTGCATGCCGCCGCCTACTGGCTGTTCGACACGATCCGGCATTGGCTCGCCCACGTCCACGTGCCCCACCAGCAGTTGGGTACCCTGCGGCTCCGCCTCATCAAGATCGGCGGCTGGGTCCGTCGGCACCTGGATGGCCTCTCCCTGCACCTCGCCAGTAGCCATCCTGGTGAAGCGCTCTGGTACCTGCTCGCGGCACGTCCGGGGCGGCCATGAATAAAGAAGGCTAAGCGGGTTGTGGTCAAGCTGTGAGGAGAGTCAGCAAGCTCCGCGTGAGGATCGACCAGGAAACCAGTGTGAACCTCCTGCGCCGACCCGCGGTTCTGTTATTTTGAACCCTGGCGCGGACGCAGGAGGTTTGCGCGCTTCTGTCACGTTTGTCAGGTGGAATCACTCATGTGACGTACGCTGTGAGTGATCGAGTACCTCGATGGCGCGAAAGTCCTGATCCGTGCTCAGTGCGGAAGGCCTGCCGTCCAGCAGTTTGCGGTGCCGTGGCACGTCGATAGCGCGGCCACGATCATGTGCAGGCGCGCCTGGTCGGCGGGGCTGAGCGGAGAATAGAGGTTGTCCATCTCCTCCGGATCCTTGACGATGTTGTAGTATTCGTGCTCGCCGTTGACATACTCGACGTAGACGCCGCCTGCCATTCGGATCGCCTCGTAGGTGACTCGATTGCCGCTCAGCTTGTCGCTCTCGTGGTCGACGTCCGTGACGTCGTTGTCTGGTCCATGGTGCTCGACCAGGGCCACCGTTCGCCATTGGGCGACCGGCTGGCCAAGGATCAGAGGCACGAGGCTATGGCCGTCGACGGATAGATCCGGCGTGTCGCCGGCAAGCTGGACGAATGTGGGGTTCAGATCAATGTTCTCGGCGAGCCGCGAGACCGCTTTTCCTTGCGGCACGCCGGGGCTGGCCACGATGAGCGGCACGCGAATGTCCGTGTCGAAGGCGGTCATCTTGCCAGGCAGGAGGCGGTGCTGGCCCATATGGTACCCGTTATCGGAGCTGAACACGACATAGGTATTCTGGGCCAGGCCGCGAGCGGCCAGCGTGTTTTCCAGTTGGGCGATCAGTCGGTCGACTGCCTGCACGGCCTGAACCCGCTTTCTGAACCCGGTGTCGATCAGCTTGATCTGCTTGGGGGTCAACGGCAATCGAGGACCGAGCCATACGGGCGGGTTGGTATTGTTCTTATCAAACGAGGCGACGCGCGGCGCTGTCAACCCCGGGAAGAGCTTGACGTCGCTCGGGGCGGGCGTGTAGGGGGCGTGCGGCGCGAACGTCGCCACCTCCATCACAAACGGCTTACTGGCGGCTGCCGCCTGAGCGATGAACGCCGTGCCCTTGCCTGCAAGCACCTGGGTCATATAGTTGCCTGCATTGGTCGGACCGCCGTAGTGAACGAGCTTCCCGTTCTCATCCAGGCCGTGGTTGAACTCCGGGTACCCGTTGCCGGCGACATTCCAGTCGTTCCAACCGGCAGGTTGATAGAGGGTCGAGGGCTCGTATCCGTTGAGGTATTTCCCCATCATCGACGTAAGGTAGCCGCTCGACTGCACCGCGGCCACGTATGTCTTGCTCTCCAGACCATGGGCGAGGAACGCGTAGTATCCCCTATCGCTCCGGGTGTTCGCGAAAACGCCGGTGTCATGCGCAGCAACCGGCCGCCGTGCCATCCGTCCGGAGCAGGAACAACGCCACGGCTTCCACGATCAACCGCTCCGCGCTCAGCCCGTGACGGCTTGCGGGGGGATAGAGCGGTTCCAGGAGGGCCTCGAGTTCGCCGATGAGCATCATGGCGTCGGCCGTGTCGGGGCGCTCGGCGACGATGGTCACGCTCGTGAGGCGATCTTTCTTACCTCGGAAATCCTGTTTGCACGGAGCGTTTCCTGCGCGGCGAAAGACGCTGGAGCGAGATGGCGCGCCGAGCGGAGCAACTGCGCCGAAGCGGTTTCACCAAGCACGAATCGTGCCTGGGCGTAGCTCACCATCAACTGAATGTGATCGACTGTCTTGCCCGCCAAGTAGTCCTCTCGAATCCGCTGGTAGCGTGCCAGTACGTCTGCGCGGACGTCAACTGCTGGTGTGTTGACGAACATCGTGCGGCTCCCTTTTCACCCTGGCGACTCGCGTCTCGTGCCATTTGTGCCTCGATCGTACGAGGGAGCTGGCTATCGCCAACACAGCCTGCACTCTCTACACACTGGCACGAGGTTTCATAAACTCTCACCGGCAGCCCCTTGGCACGCGCGGTCATGCCGGCGACGCCGGCTCGTCGAAATACACGGTCTTTGTCTGCGTGAAAAACTGTGCCGCGGCTTTCCCTTGTTCGCGAGAGAACGAGCTCGATTCCTTCATGCCGCCAAACGGCACCTGAGGCTCCGCTCCCGCGGTCTCGCCGTTGATGTGGATGATGCCGGCCTGCATCTGGCGCGTGAAGCGGAAGCTCCTGGCGATATCTCGGGTGAAAATCGACGCGGACAGGCCGTAGCGCACGCCATTGGCGATCGCCAGCGCCTGCTCGGTGTCGTCTGCCGGGATAATACCCAGCACGGGCCCAAAGATCTCCTCCTGTGCGATGCGCATCTCGGGCCGCACGCCCCCGTAGACGGTCGGCTGCACGAAGTAGCCGCCATGATACTCGGCCGCATCCAGGGTGCTGCCTCCGGTCAGCAGGGTCGCTCCTTCCTGGCGCGCGATCTGGAAGTACTGCAGCACGGTATCGCGCTGGGCCGCCGAGACGCATGGACCCATGTTGGTGCGCTCGTCGAGCCCGTCGCCTACCACCATCGCGTTGACCCGTGCCAGCACTTTCTCGGTAAAGGCATCGAGGACCCCGCGCACGACGATGGCGCGGCTGGTCGCCGTACATTTCTGTCCCGTGGAGAGCATGGCGCCGTTGACGGTCAGCGTGGCGGCCTGATCGAGATCGGCGTCTTCGAGCACTATCACCGGATTCTTGCCGCCCAACTCCAGCTGAATCTTGCCGCCCCGCTCTTGCACCGCCCGCTGAAGCCCACGGCCCACAAGGTTCGAGCCGGTAAACGAGACGCCCGTCACCTCGGCTGACTCGCCCAATACCGGCCCGATGGTGGAGCCGCTGCCGGCGACCAGGTTGAGCACCCCGGGCGGCAGGCCAGCCTCCGCGAGAATCTCAACTAACAGTGTGGCGGTAAGCGGCGTCAGCTCCGCCGGCTTCAAGACCACCGTATTGCCGTACACGAGCGCCGGCGCGACCTTCCACAGCGGGATGGCGACGGGGAAGTTCCACGGCGTGATCGCGCCGACAACGCCGAGCGGTACGTGCAGTGTATACAGCATGGTGCGCGTGTTGGCGGACGGATAGACCTCGCCTATCGGCTGTGGGCCTTCGCCGGCGAAATAGCGAAGAATGGCCACGCCACGCAGCGTTTCTCCTCGCGCCTCGCGCAGGGTCTTCCCTTCCTCGCGCGTCATGGCCGCGGCCACCTCGTCGACGCGAGCGGCCAGCAGCTCGGCCGCACGCAGCAGGATCTCGCCGCGGCGCAACTGCGAGGTGCCGGCCCAGCCGACGCGCGCGGCAACCGCGGCGGCTATTGCCGCGCGCACATCGTCGGCGGTCGACCGCGGAAAGAAGCCGATGACGTCGGCCGGCCGTGCTGGGTTGAGGTTCGCGTGCTCCTCGCCGTTCGACGCGGCCTTCCACTCTCCGTTGATGTAGTTCTGGTATACGCGTGTGCCTATCGCCATCGAACCCTATCCTTTCGACGTTTTCATCGACGCTTTTGCGCGCGGCCACAAACGCTGGAGCCACCCTCGCGCAGTCATCGCTAGCGTGCCCAGCGCAAGATGAGCGGATCCAACCGGCGGGCAATCTCGACCAGGCCCGCGCGGGTGGCAGGGTGCAGCGGAGCAAAGGGGTGGCGCGTAGCTTCGCACGCGATGATCCCTCCCTCCTTCATCAGCACCTTCGCGGCATGCAACCCACATTGCCGGTTTTCGTAGAGAATCAGCGGCACCCAGTGCTCGTAGAGGGCCATGGCTTGATCGCGACTGCCGCTACGGTAAAGTGACGCCACGCGCGCGAGGATCTCGGGAATCATACTGCTCGGCATCGTGCCGGTCGCGCCTGCATCGAGATCGGGCAGCAGCGTGATGGCCTCCTCGCCGTCAAACGGACCCTCAATGCCGTGCCCGCCGCGCTCCGTGAGATCGCGCAGCTTGGCGGTAGCTCCTGGTCCCTCGATCTTGAAGTACTTCAGGTTATCGACCTCCTGCGCCAGCCGGGCCAGTAGCGCGGGAGAGAGGGGCATGCCACTCACAGGAGCGTCCTGGAGCATGATCGGAATGCTGATCGCATCCGAGACGGTACGAAAGAACTCGACGATCCCCTGCTCCGTGGCACGAATTGCCGCGCCATGATACGGCGGCATCAGCATCACCATTGCCGCGCCAAGATCCTGAGCCTGCCGGCTGCGCGCGGCGGCAATCGCCGAGCTGAAGTGGGTGGTGGTGACGATCACCGGCACGCGCCCGGCTACGTGCGCCAGCAGCACCTCGGTCAGTTGCTGCCGCTCGGCGTCGAGCAGGGAGAACTGCTCCGAGTAGTTGGCCAGAATGCAGATGCCGTCCACGCCCGCGGCGATCAGGAAGTCGACGCTGCGCTTCTGGCTCTCGAGATCCAGCACGCCATGTTCGTCGAACGTGGTCGGCAGAACTGGAAAGACGCCGCTATACATGAACCACCCTCCTCATGACGGCCCGGTGCTATGGTCACCGTATCATGTTCGGCCGATTGCCGGCGATTCAGGCCATTCCACGCGCCAGCGCAGCGGCGATCGCGTCGACATCCGCCACGCAGCCTCCCCACGTGCCGCCACCGACTGCCTGGAGCAAGGCCCACAGCCGCGTATCGTCCGGCAGCGCCGGGTCCGGCGCCAGGTCCGGCCGGCTGGGACGCTCAACCAGGAGACGCGCGCCCGCCTCGGCCCCGATCGTGGTCGTGCCATGGCCTACCAGGTTGACGCTGCCCTCGAGAAGACCGCGGTCGATCACTATCTCGATCAGATCGCCGTCCAGGACCTTACCGATCGGTCCTCCGGCCAAAGCCTCGGGTCCAATATGACCGATGCACGCGCCGGTCGAGACGCCGGAGAATCGGGCGTCGGTCAGCACTGCCACGTGCTTGCCAAAAGGCAGATTCTTCAGTGCAAACGTGATTTGCGCGATCTCTTCCATGCCGGCGCCGAGCGGGCCTCGGCAGCAGAGTACGATCACGTCGCCGGGACGAATACGATCCGATCCCAGGCTCTTGAGCGCGGTCATCACGCCTCGCTCACTCGTGAACACCCTGGCCGGGCCGACTTTCCTGTATACGCCGTCGGCGTCGACTACCGACGGGTCAATCGACGTGCTCTTGATCACGCTTCCCTCGGGGGCCAGGTTGCCGCGTGGGAAGGTAACGGTACTGGTGAGTCCGCGAGCCCTGGCCTGATCGGGGCTCATGATCACGGAATCCGGATCGACACCGTCCTCGCTAACCAGCCGTTCCCGCAGCCGTTCGCGGCGTTCCGATCGCTCCCACCAGTCGAGAACGGCGCCGAGCTGCGTCCCGGCCACCGTCAGCACCTCCTCGTGCAGCAGCTTCAGCCGCCGCAGATGCAGCATCACTTCAGGCACGCCGCCCGCCAGGAACACGCGGATCGTCGGATGGTTGAGCGGCCCGTTCGGCAGGGCATCCACGAGCCGCGGCACCTGCAGGTTGATGCGGTGCCAGTCCGCCACGTCCGGTCGGCGCAGACCGGCGTGATAGGCAATAGCCGGGATGTGGAGCAGCAAATTGGTGGAACCGCCGAAGGCGGCGTGCACGACCATGGCGTTGTGCAGTGCCTCCTGCGTCAGGATCTGGGACATCGTGATCCCCCGCGCCTCCAGGGCGACCACCGAGCGCGCCGAGCGGCGCGCCATGTCCAGCCAGATTGGCTGGCCCGACGGCGCCAGCGCTGAGTGCGGCAGGGCCAGGCCCAGCGCCTCGGCAACCACCTGAGCGGTTGCCGCGGTGCCGAGAAACTGGCAGCCGCCGCCGGGCGTGCCGCATACACGGCATCCCGCTATCGCGGCGTCTTGCAACGAGATCATCTGATTTGCGAAGCGCACGTTGAGAGTCTGTGTCGTGCCGGCATCCTCCCCTCCTTCTGCCGGCAGCGTTACGCCGCCCGGCACCAGCACGCAGGGCAGATCGCGCATGGCTGCCAGGGCCATCATCATGGCCGGCAGGCCTTTATCACAGGTCGCTACTCCAATCACACCCTTCCTGGTAGGGAGGGAGCGTATCAGCCGCCGGAACACCTGTGCCGCATCGTTTCTGTAAGGAAGGGAATCCATCATGGCCACGGTGCCCTGGCTGCGGCCGTCACAGGGATCGGTGCAGAATCCGGCAAACGGCGTGGCATCGAGGGCACGCAGCTCCTCGGCCGCCGCCGTCATCAGCAGCCCTACCTCCCAGTGGCCGGTATGGTAGCCGAGCGCGACGGGGGAGCCGTCCGGCCGGCGTATGCCGCCCTGCGTACTCAGGATCAAAAACTCCTTCCGATCGAGCAGCCGCGGCTCCCAGCCCATCCCGGCGTCTTGCGTGAGGCCGAAAATGTCGCCGCTTGGTTGCTCGAGCAGCATCTTCTCTGTGAGCGGCAGGCTACCGGACGGGCCCGCCGCCCGGGTTTTCACATCGTAGAGGGATGTGATCCCCGTGTCCAGCACACCTTCCGGCTCTATCGGCGTCGCCATTGCTGTCTCCTCTATCGCCCGATGAAGGCAGCCGCGGCGCTTGTGACATAGCTGTCACTGCCCTCGCGCATGCCTGGTTTCACTTGTTAGCGATTGCTCGCTCGTAACTGAGTATTCAGCAAGAGTGGGGGGCGGTGCAAAGCGCGACTCACGCGCCGTTACACCGACGCTCGCTGCTACCGGGGGCAAGAGTATGCTACGTTGCAGACGTATTCCGGGCTAACCTCCTGAGTACGGGCGCCCAGTCGTGGGTGCGTTTGATCGGCACTCTGCTGCATATGGTTCTCGCGATGCCGGCCGCTGCAACATGATAGGCCGCGATGGAAGAGGGACCGAACGATGGCTCACGAGATGCTCGCCCAAAATCGCGACATTCTCCCGCGGTTCAAGCACTGTTCGGTGTGAGCCAAGTCTGGATGTTTGGCTCGATGCACCAGGAGACTGAGACAATGCCTGACGACCAAAACGAGGCCGCCGATAACCCTGCACTGCAGCCCGTGGTAATCTTGGTGATCGGTGCGCACCCGGATGACGCGGACGAAGGGGCCGGGGGATTGGCAGCGCTGTGCGTGCGTGCAGGCCATCGCGTGCAGTTCGTATCTCTTTCCAATGGCGATGCAGGGCACTACGCCATGGGAGGGGCAGTCCTGGCACGACGGCGTCTGGAGGAGGCGCGGCGCGCCGCTGCCGTCCTCGGCATTCAGTACACGGTGCTGGATACCCACGATGGCGCGATCGAGCCCAGTTTAGCCAATCGCCGCATCGTGATCGATCTCATGCGCCAGGCGCGTCCGGACCTTGTGCTGACGCACCGACCTTATGATTACCACCCTGACCACCGCTACACGGCGATGCTCGTCCAGGACGCCGCGTATTTGGTCACGGTACCGGAGCTCGTAGGACTCACTCCCGCCCTGTTCCACAATCCAGTCATTGCCTATATGGGCGATCTGTTTCGCCGCCCTTATCCGTTCACGCCGGACGTCGTCATCGACATCGATGCCGTGCTCTCCCTCAAGCTGGAAATGTTGCATCAGCACGCCTCACAGATGTATGAATGGCTGCCGTATACCAGCGGGCAGTTGCCCAGCGTCCCGAGCGACCAGGCGCAGCGCCGGGCATGGCTGAGTGCCACGTACGCCCCGACGTTCGCGGCTGTCGCGGAGCGCTACCGATCCCAGCTGATAGGCGTGTATGGCACGACGCGCGGCGAGCATGTTCAGCATGCCGAGGCATTCGAGACATGCGAGTACGGTGCGCCGCTTACACAGGAGTTGCGACGGCGGCTGTTCCCTTTCGTGCCGTCATAGGCCTTGAGTCCGGTGTGCCGACAGCAAAGATGACGCGAGCTTAGAGCCGCAGTCTCAGAATGTGCGCGCCCCGTTGACCGGGAGCAGGATCGCGTAGATCGACGTGGTGCCGCAAATGAAGAGGCGGTTGCGTTTCGGCCAGCCGAATACCACATTGGCCACGGTTTCGGGCACGTGGATCTTGCCTATCAGGCTGCCGTCCGCGTCATAGCAATGCACTCCATCGTCCGCGCTCGTCCAGATCCGCCCTGCTTCGTCCAGCCGAAAGCCGTCGAAAAGGCCGGCAGTGCAGGTGGCGAACACGTGGCCGCCGGAAAGCTTGCCGTCTTCGGCCACGTCGAAGACGCGGATGTGGCGTGGGCCGCCGGGCGTGTGCGAGACGCCCGTGTCCGAGACGTAGAGGAGGCGCTCGTCCGGCGAGAAGGCCAGGCCGTTGGGTCGATCGAAGTCGCTCGCGGCAATACGGCAGGCGCCGGTATGCGGGTCGACCCGATAGACATGGTTGGCCCCGGCCTCGCTCTCTGCCCGGTGCCCTTCCAGGTCCGTCTCGATTCCGTAGGGTGGGTCGGTGAACCAGATCGAGCCATCGGACTTCACGACTACGTCGTTCGGGCTGTTCAAGCGCTTGCCTTCGCACCGGTCCGCGACTACGGTGATCGTGCCGTCGTGCTCCGTGCGCGTGACGCGGCGATTACCATGCTCGCACGTGACCAGGCGGCCGGCACGATCGACGGTATTGCCGTTGGAATAGCCCGCCGGGTGGCGGAATACTCCCACCGTGCCGGTCGCGTCGTCCCAACGCAGCATGCGGTCGTTGGGGATATCGCTCCACACCAGATAGCGACCGGCAGGAAAGTAGGCTGGTCCTTCCGCCCAACGGCAACCGGTATAGAGCTGCTCGAGACGGGCATTGCCGTTGAAACAGCGCGCGAACCGCTCATCCAGAATCTCGAAGAGCCTCGAGTCATGCTCAGCCATGCCAATTCCTCCCGTACGAGTATATGGTCCGCGGCTCATTGCGCCGCGCATGATGGTGGTGTCGCCCCAGAATCGGCGCTGCCCGGGCTGACCCTCTATAGTGCGGCTTTCGTCGCCGGCCGGACAATTGCGTCGCGCGTAGGCCCGGGCTCCTGCGTCGAGACGTCGAGCTCTTCTACAGATGCAGGATAGCATGGCCGCTTGAGGGAACGGGAGGCCCGCGCTTAAGTGAGTTGCGGTGATCGTCGAGGAAGTGGATACACCCGGGCCTGTCGATCGACAGGCCCGGGTGTATCCACTTCCTCGGTGAGCGCTATCAGATGGCGACGAGCTTCCCGCCGTTCGCCAGGGTGTAAGTCTTGCCGCCTAGCCACGCGTTCGTGGCGAGGCTCTTCTGGTAGCTCACCGTGTGACCGTTGCCCACGATGTTGGTGAGCGTGGAGCCGGAGATCTTGGCCCCGGTGAGGCTGGTGAGCGTGGAGTCAGCCGTCACCTTCCACGTGCTGAACGCGTCCAGGGTGAGAGCAGCCGCCTTGGCCGTCCTGCCCGCGTTGATGGCGCCGGTCAGCACCGATCCGTTCTTCAGCGCGATCGAGACCGCGCTATAGCGGTCGGCGACGATGTCGCCGGTTAGCGTCTGGTGATCGGCGGTGAGGTTTGCCGTGCCGCCGTTCGACCCTGCCGTGCCCCAGCGATCCGCGCTCACATTCACCAGCGTGCCGGACACAGCGCTGAGCTTCACGCCCTTCAGCGTGATCACTGCCGTCGAGTTGGTCACGTGGAACAAGGGCCCGGTAAGCGCCGTCAACGAGCCGCCGGTCATTGTAAAGACGCCGTTCGCGCCTTGTGCGTCACCCGAGAAGCTCTGATAGATCATCACTCCCCAGAGCTTCGAGCCGGTGAGATCGCTATTGGTCAGACTGATTGAGTTGCTTCCCTCGATCACCGCGGCTTCCGACCCTGTAGCCGTCATCTTGGCGCCTGAGACGGTGATCTTGCCGGTGGAGTAGACACCGGGCGAGCCGGATCCGGATGTGATCATGGTGCCGCCCTTGACCCTGATCGTGCCGCCGCCCCGGTCCGTGGCGACGGCGGCGGCGCTACCGCCCGCCGTCTTGATCGTGACATTGGAGATGGATAGCGTGCCGCCACCACTGGCCATCACGCCGTGCGCATACTGGCCCGTAGCTGTAATGCTGCTGTTCGACATCGAGGCTGATGCCCCGCTCCCGTAGGCGAAACAGCCCGTTGGCGCCCGCGCCAGTAGTGCTGATCGAGCTGCCAGACAGCATCACCTTACCCGTGGAATGGGCCAGCACGCCGGCGTTGAGGCCGTAAAAGCTACTGCTATCGGATGAGGACGACTTGCCGGTTGTCTTGATCGTGGCGTTAATCAGCCTGAGCGTGCCGCCGTTGGCGACGAGGATCGCGGATTGGTCGACGCCCGACGCGCTATACGACCGGTTGGCCTTGCTGACGGAGCCGCCTTTCACCGTGTAGCTCCCGGTGCCAAGCTGCTTCTGACTCGACGCGCCTGGCGCCCCGCCTCCAGGTAGCGCGCCCGAAGGTCCACCCGCCGGCGGCGCTCCCGCCGGCGGCGCTCCTGCCGGCGGCGTACCGGATGGGGGTGCGCCACCCGCCGGCGGCGTTCCTCCCCCGGGCGGGGCACCTCCCACCTGCGCCGTGGGAGTGACCGCCGCGCTTGCCCCTGTATTCGCCACTCCAGCTGCCCTGCTCGTTCCCTGTGTCGCCGCGAACGTGGCCGTGCCGGCAGTAGCAACGCCTCCGACCAGTGCAATCATCGCCAGCTTGCGTACTGCTCTCTTATTCATTCTCATCGTCCTGTCCTTTCTTCGCGCGTTCGGAAATCTCTTGTTTTCGTGCTCGCGCTTCATGGCCGCAGCTACGTCGTTGGAGTGCGATGGCTTAACTTGCTGGGATTGTTGCCCAGCCTGGTACCGCCTGCAATCAGGCTAAGCCGCGATGCTAATAGGCAAACAATAGCGCGCCAAGGCGCGGGTAAGAATCAAATAAGAAATGTCTGAGAGTGCGCTCTCGTGCCAACTCTATCCGTACTGGCAACCGTCTCTGTCGTTTGCGCACCAGGTTTATGTGCCAGCTCCGGGCCGCGGATCCGCGGTGGCGGCAGTATGGCGAGCGTGATTGTTATCGCCGTGCCGGTTTTTAGCCTTGGGCATTACCAGATCTCGATCGCGGTCCGCGACGTGGCCTCCGGCGCTCTGCTCTACGGCCGTGACACGCGTGAAGTCCGCCTCAGGGATCCGACCGGACGCCGCCGTGGCTTGCCGGGATCTCACTGAGATCGTAGGGTGTCTGCTGATAGACATAGTAGTTCAGCCAGTTGGAGTAGAGCAGGTTGGAGTGCCCGCGCCAGCGCACCAGAGGTTCCCGTGACGGATCGTCTGCGGGGAAGTAGTTCCGCGGCACCTCGATCGGTAGCCCATTGCGTACGTCTCGCAGGTACTCACCGCGCAGCGTCAGGGGATCGTACTCCGAGTGGCCGGTCACAAAGATATGCCGGCGATCGGCAGAGAGCACGATGTAGACACCGGCCTCGTCGGATTCCGAAAGCAGGACGAGGTCGGGCACTGCGAGAATATCCTCTCGCCGTACCTCGGTGTGGCGCGAGTGTGGCGCGTAAAACACATCGTCGAAGCCGCGTACTAGCCGCTCGAAGCGCACGTGAACGTGGTGGGGAAACACGCCGAACATCTTCTTGGAAAGAGGGTACTTTGGGATGCCGTAGTAATGGTAAAGGCCGGCCTGAGCGCCCCAGCAGATGTAGAACGTCGAATACACGTGCGTTTGCGCCCAGTCCATGACGCTCTTGAGCTCATCCCAATAATCAACCTCCTCGAAGGCTAGGGTTTCCACGGGTGCGCCGGTGATTATCAGTCCGTCGTAGTTGTTGTCCCGAATCTCGCTGAACGTGGAATAATGCCTCAACAGGTGCTCCACGGGCGTGTTCTTCGATTCGTGACTTTCCATATGCACGAGCTCTATCTCCACCTGGATCGGCGAATTACCGAGCAGACGCAGAATCTGTGTCTCGGTCACGATCTTGGTGGGCATCAGGTTCAATATGGCGATCTTGATCGCGCGGATGTCCTGATGCACCGCACGGTTCTCGCCCATCACGAAGATGTTTTCGCTTTCGAGAATGCCCATGGCTGGGAGCGAATCGGGGATCTTTACCGGCATCTAGAACTCCTGAAGGATCTGGGTGTTGCCGAGGCCGTGCAAACGTGCGCTGTGCTCATTTCTCCTCATCGTACCCGCTCACGCCTCTACTGCGACAATACCAAGCGCTCTGGGCTCCTGAAACACAGGCACAACAGATACCCTCAGAGGTCACCGCTAGCGTGCAGGACGTCGTGTTGCCGGAGTGATCGCAATCCCGTCTCCAAAGAGCACGGACGCTTGGTAGACTGCCTACCAAGGCGGCTCCCCCGGCTTGCATAGCCGAACCGCGCCGCACAACTAGCCGGATATGACGATTGGAGAGGTACATGGTACAGGAAGGCCGCGATGCCTGGTTAGCAGACCCTGAGTGGCTGGCCGCGCATCTCGAAAACCCCGACATCCGCATCGTAGACATGCGCGGCGTGGTCCGCAGCACCACTGACGGCCGCATGCAGCATGCTACGTATCTCGGCCTGCCTGATGCCTACGCTGCGGCGCATATCCCAGGGGCTGTTTACCTCGACTGGACCAAGGACATCGTCGATCTCGACGACCCTGTTCCCGCGCAGGTGGCGCCGCCTGCCCGTTTGGCCACGATTCTCGGCGGCGTTGGCATCGGCGACGCGACGACCGTTGTCGCTTACGATGACCACCCTGCCAGCCAGTTTGCTACCCGTCTCTGGTGGGTCCTCCGCTACTATGGCCACGACAACGTCCGTGTCCTCGATGGTGGCTGGCCGCGCTGGCAACGCGAGGGCAGGCCTGTAACCACGGCCGTCCCGCTCTACCCCGCAGCCGCATTCACTCCCCGCACGCGCCCACAGTGGCGTGCCACTGCCCAGCAGGTCCTGGCCGCTCTTGGCCGGCCAGATATTCGCTTGGCAGACGCCCGCGACGAGGCCCAGTATACCAACGCCGTGCAGCGTGGACCGCGTGGCGGGCATATCCCCGGCGCCGTCAATCTGCCGCGCGAGATCTTCCTGGATGACAGCGGGCGCTTCCGCTCCAACACCGAGCTACTGCACGCCGCGACCGCGGCCGGACTGCTGCCCGACCAGCAGATAATCGCCTATTGCAATGGGGGCGTGGCCGCCACCAGTGTGCTCTTCGCCCTCAGTCTGGTCGGCTATACCCACCTGACCAACTACGACGGCAGCTGGAACGAGTGGGGCGCCCAGGCAGATCTCCCCGTCGAGCCCCACGGAGGTTAGGCCGCCCACCTCGCGCGTCCTTCCCGACTACATACCTCCAAGCCGACAGGGTCACTCGCGCGACACCGCCATGGCGTCCTATCTGCATCCGGACAGCAAGATATTCACGGCCCCAGCACAATGGTTCTCCTTCCTCGGGTGCCGTGGGTCTTTACGGACGCACGTCGAACGCGACTATCCGCTGTGACTGCCCCGTTTACGCGTTTCGCGGCCCCGGTACGGCCGTGGTCCTTGTTGATAGCTTCGCTTGCTCGGCTTGCCCACTCCGCTGAGTTCAGCTATGCCCTTGATCGGGAATCTGTGAGTTACTCTCTGCAGTAAAGCTGATCGCACACGATCCTCCGGAGAGCGTGTGGAGAATTTCCCGAATCGTCCGGCCGAGCTGGCGCTCCAGCCACCGACCTGTGGCTCCGTCCGGGCACTGCACCACAATCCTCCCGGCTTCGTCGGAACCTCGCTGGTACGTCGGGGCCACGCGGCTCTGGTAGACCGAAGGCGCTAGGATCGTAGCCAGCTCACTCTTAATGCTGTCCCAGATTGCACTATACGCCACATCAAGCCCTCGATCTGCTTTCTCTTGTGAGGGGTCGGGCGCTACTGTTTCTTGCTGATCTGTATAGAGAGATCTCTCTATCTTGTAGGTGTCCTTGCTGACATCTGCTGTCTGAGAGACGGAGACGCCCAGCGGGACACCAGTCTGGTGTCTGGCGCGACGAGTGGCAGGTGACTTGCTGGACACCTCCCTGGTGCCTGGGGAGACAGGTGGGCCCGACTGGTGCGGTCGCGTCTGCCAGTCCTGTCCGGCCTCGTTGCAGAGTCTCAGGCGGATGTAGCTGGGCCGCCACCCCCGATCTGGGTCCAGCTGCTTGTGCCGCTCGATCAGTCCCTTGCCTTCCAGGCCGGCGAGCGCACGCTGCACGCTGCGCTCGCCGAGCTGTGCGCCCCAGTCCAGGCGCACTCCCTCGCGGGTAACGATGCCGCCGGCAATCTGGTCGATGGTTATCTGGTCACCCTGCTTCTTGAAGCCCAGCGTGCGGCGGATGAGGTAGAGCAGGACGCGAAGCTCGATCTCCGGCAAGAACGGGGCCACCCAGTCAAAGAAGACGTCGGGCGTCTGCGTATACAGCGGAGGATATAGCCCGGGAAACGCGCTCCAGTCTGGTGGCACGCTCAGATCGTATGGTCCGGAAGAGAAGTCGTCGCCTCGCGGCATGTCAGGCGCCAGCCGCATGGCCGCGGTCGTGCGTGGCCAGAAGCACCGCATGATCGATGACGGCAATCAACTCCTCGCGCACCGCTGATGGCAAGAACGGATCCTGCAACACCAGCGCCAGCCGGCACATCCGTGGATCGCTCGTGATCGCTGGACCAAAGCCCTCCGCAGGGAGCCCGGCGGCATGGAGCAGCTGATTCGTTTGGGCCATATCCAGACCCAGCGCACGCGCAAGGGCCAACGCCTGATCCCGGCCGGCCGGAAGCCGCTGGTCGCGCTCGATGCGGTTGACCGTGCCGACGTTGATGCCGGACGCCCGCGCCAGCGCGTTCTGGGCCATACCGAGCCTCGCGCGGAAGTCCTGAAGCAACACACCGAAGGACTTCGACTCGTGCATCCGCCCCCTCTCCGGCCTGCCTCATTGCGGAGTAGCATAACGGCCCATTGCGTTTTCGTCAATACCTGCGCGACCAGTCACCAGGCTATGCATAAGTATACACAGGCATAACGAACTGGGGCAGTCAGCGGCCCCTGGCGTTGCAAATGTGCAACTTTGGGGTCGGTGGAGCGGTAGACGTGCGTACATGCCGTGTGCACAGGGCGGGCTGGATAAAGCCGACCAGGGGAGGGGTCTGGTGGGTTGGATCAGTCGATGTGCCTCCTTACGGCCGCTTCGAAGCGGAAGGACACTCTTCGCAATGTGGGGCTATGCCGCCTCTTTGGTGAGAGCGGCGGCACGCGCGCGTGCAATAGGCCGTAGACTGGTGAGAGGAGGTGAAAGACATGCAGTACCGGACATTGGGGAAAACAGGCTTCGAGGTCTCGACAATCAGCTTTGGCGCATGGGCGATCGGTGGGTCTTGGGGCGAGGTCGACGACCGGACGTCGCTGGCGGCGCTGCGGCGGGCAGTGGACGTGGGCGTGAACTTCGTCGATACGGCCGACGTCTACGGCGACGGGCGCAGTGAACGGCTGGTCGGGCAGTTGCTGAAGGAACGTGGTGAGCAGATCTTCGTGGCGACGAAGGCCGGCAGGCGACTCGATCCCCATACAGCCGCGGGCTATAACAAGGAGAACCTCACAGCCTTCGTTGAGCGGTCGTTGCGGAACCTGGACGTCGAGGCGCTGGACCTCGTGCAGCTACACTGCCCGCCGCGCGCTACCTACGACAATGCGGCCACGTTTGCCGCGCTGGACGATCTCAAGCGTGACGGCAAGATCCAGAACTACGGCGTGAGCGTGGAGACCACCGAAGAGGCTGTGGCAGCTATGCGCTATCCCGGCGTGGCCACGATCCAGATCATTTTCAACATGTTCCGCTTGAAGCCTGTTGAGCAGGTGTTCCCGCAGGCAAAGCAGAACAATGTGGGCATTCTGGCTCGCGTGCCGCTAGCCAGCGGTCTGCTCAGCGGCAAGATGACGCGTGATCGGCATTTCGATCCCGACGACCACCGTGTCACGAACAGACATGGCGAGCAGTTTGACCGCGGCGAAACGTTCTCCGGCGTGGACTTCGAGAGCGGCCTGCGCGCGGCGGAAGAACTGAAACGGAATGTGCCGGCCGGCGCTACCCTGGCGCAACTGGCGTTACGCTGGATCCTGATGTTCGATGCCGTCACCTGCGCGATCCCCGGAGCCAAGACGGCGGAGCAGGCAGAATCCAACGCGCGCGCGGCGGATCTGCCGCCTCTAAGCGAAGAGACTATGCGCGCGGTGCAGGAAATCTACGATCGCGACATCCGCAGTCAGGTGCATCACCTGTGGTAATCGTCGACGCGAGACCGCCAGTGGGCATCGATTGGCGCCATCGATAACCAGCCCTACCTAGTCTAGGAGAATCTCGCGACTCACTGGCCCAGCGAGCAGAGGCAGAAGGCTGACGTCAGCTGGCCCGGTACCCGAGACGAGTAGCATGGAGATCAATGCGCCCGATCTCATGCTCCAGGTCGGAATGACGCAACGCGTTTTCCACGGCGGCCCGGTACCAGGGCCGGTGGAGCAGCAGCCACAGCCCGTATGCACAGGAGCTGCCTGCATGGCGTTCCCATCCCAGAATGGTGCAGGTAACATAGTCGCTGATTGCGCGGCGCTCCAATAGCGGCGCCGCGCGCAGCTCGTGAATGAGCCGCGCCTTGGTCGCCTGCCGCTCCCCGCCAGCGCTCACCTGTTGAATGGCCGGGGCCACTAGGGCGCGCCACTCCGGATGCTGCTCGGCGCGCGCCAAGCCGTGGACGACGGTAGAGTGGTTGAGACCAAGATAGCGAGCGATCTGGGCTGGATTGAGCCCTGCCCGGTTGAGAGCCCAGAATGCAGCGTGCCTCGCGGCAGCCACGTGCGGAGTGCGGTCCCTCGCGCGCAGTCGTTCTTCCGAAACGCCCATCCGGTGGGCCACCTCGGCGATGATCGCATCCTCATGCATGGTCCCCACTCCTTGGCATCCGCTGCCACTACGTAGTACATCCTTGCTAGAATATTCTAGAACAAAACTTCTAGATGTCAATGTAAAGTAGTTGACAGTTCGTTGATTATGCGGCAGTCATGACGCGCGATTGGTTCATTGAAGCGATCAAACACTTGCTGAAGATCGCATCGTTACAGTCCATATACTATCGGCTTTACTCAGAAGCGCGCCGAAGGCTTTTTCGGTCTGCTGTGCCAACACGATATCCAGCGTCTGGTCGATATTCGCGTCAGCCCGGATGGGCAGCTATCTGGCTTTGCCAAGAAGGATGACTTACCGTACTTCGTCTCCAAATAGCTCTGGCGTGCGCCGAGCTGCGCCGGCAAGCGCGGGATAGTTACTTGCCGCGCATGATACTGCTGCATGACCATCTTGCCGCTGGCAATCTGGACACGGCGGCTGAGACAGCGTGCGGCATCGAGTCCGTCGCGGGGCCGTGATCGGTTGCCCCGGCCGCCGCGCGTGGTCTCATCGCGCTCGCACGCAAGCCCCTGGACGAAGCGGAGCAAGAATTCCGCGAAGCGCTGGCAATGCGCCCGGATCACATTGAGGCGCTGCGCGGCCTCGCTGACGTCCCGGACCAGGCGGGTGATGTTGCCGGTGCCGCCGGTGTGCTGCGTGGCACCATCCAGATCTGCGGTACTGACGCCAAGCCGGCACTACTTCGCAGACTGCTAGAGCTGTGTCCCGAAGACCGCGAGTCGACGGAAGCCGCGTCCCGCGACGCGCTCAGGGTGCTGGCCGAACACCTGCGTGCGAAGCTGGCTGAGACACGTGCAGCGCCTCGTCGGTCCGCGTGGAGCCGCACTCAGGCTAGCTCGGCTCCACGCTTGGTTGCGTCCGGCCATAGCGCGCCACCCGGGGCGGACCGCCTCGCTCAGATGACCGTCGAGGCGGACGAGGTTCCGCGTGATGACCTGGCAAGCATCCTGTTTGAGCACTATGGCCACGGCTCGTTCAAGCCCGGTCAAGCCGCGGTGCTCAGGTCGGTTCTGAGCGATGCCAAAGACACGCTGGCCATGTTGCCAACAGGCGCGGGAAAGTCCCTCTGCTTCCAGCTACCGGCATTGGTGCTCCCAGGCGTCGTACTCGTCGTCTCGCCGCTTGTCGCGCTGATGGCCGATCAGATAGTGGGGCTGGCCGATGTTCCGGCCCTCGCCGAGCAGGGCCTGCGTGATCAACAGCACACTGCCAGCTGAGGAACTCAAGAACCGGCTTTGCCGGATGGCGGACGGCGCGTACAATCTGGAGTATGTGGCCCCAGAGCGGCTACGTCACGCCAGGTTGCTACACGCTTTGCGGTGCGTCGGCGTCGCGCTGCTGGTGGTTGACGAGGCGCACTGCCTCAGTCTGTGGGGCCATGCCTTTCGGCCTGACTACCTTGCCATTGGCCGGTTGGCAAAGGCCCTCGATAGGCCATTGGCGATCGACACGGCGATGACGCTGGTCGGTGCTGGCATGGACCATACTACCGTCGTATGCGCGGACGAGGGCTCTGCAGTACACCATGCGGGTACGAGGGTTTCACGGTGGGGGGCATTCACCTCTCACGATCGGCAAACATGAAGGGTACAACTGTGATACTTGGGGAGACGCCTGGCGATACCGGCATCCATGCGATCGCTATCCCCTTGTTCGACATCGACAGTACCTTGCTCGCAGGCGGCAACATCGTGCACCGACGCGCCTTTTTCCACGCGCTGCGATGTGTCTACGGCATCGTGGATCCGCTGGTGGCGGGCATATCCATGCACGGGATGATCGACACCCAGATCATTGCCGAGATGGTCGTGCTCAACGGCGGCACCGAGCAGCAAGCGCGTGCTGGAATAGACGCCGCGATGGCCGCGATGTCGGAGTACTTCGCTGCGCACCGCGACGAGGCCGAGTATATCGTGCTCGACGGCGTCTCGGCCTTGCTGCAACGGCTTCACGACGAGGGCCGGCCCCTCGGGCTGCTCACGGGAAACGAGGAGAGCATCGGCTGGACCAAGATGGAACGCGCCGGTCTCAAAGACTTCTTCGCCTTTGGCGCGTTTGGCTGCATGGCCTCCTCGCGAGCGGACCTGGTACCTATCGCCCAGAAGAAAGCTCAAAAGATTCTCGGACGGGATTTTGCCCTGGAGCAGTTCTTCATCGTGGGAGACTCACCCCGCGATGTGGCGTGCGCGAGAGCCGCGGGCATCCAGGTGGTGGCGGTCGCGACCGGCGCCTACTCCTCCCGGCAGCTGCAGGAGACCGGCGCGGATCTTGTGCTGGACACACTGCGGCAGCACGATGAGTTCTTCCGTTTCATGCGGCGGCAATCGAAATGTTCTTTATGAAGGGGCGATCTCTCCTACCGGCTAGCCATTGCTTTCCGCACAAAGCCAGCCTCTCCCAGCACCGTGTACAACTCCGACAGCTTGTCGGTGGGAAAACCGGAACCATCCCAGGCAGAGTAGTACCAGTCCAGGTAATGGCCGTACCCCAGCTCGCGCCAATTGGAGCTCATGCCCAGATGCTCGTCAGGATCGTCGAAGGCTTGGATGAGATCGCCCATTTCTTCTCTGGTCATACGTGAATAGTGGTCGAAGTGAATCACGCCGGGGCCCGTCAAACGCTCGACCCGATCGCTCGGCTCATACTGCGGGTAGCCCAGGATCAGCGCGATGAGTGGGAAGCAGTGGCGCTCGGGCAGCTGGAAATGCTCATAGAGTTGACGCAGATCCAACCGGTGCACGCTATTGGTAAACAGGGAGTCGATGCCGAGTGACTTCGCCGCGATCGCGGCGGTTTGGGCGGCAAGGATCGTGTCTGAACTGCCGGTGATAAAGCCCAGAATCTCCGGTACTTCATAGGGATGACCCAGAAGGGCTGCCGTGTCGGCGATGCGCGTGAAGTCCACGCAGAACAACAGTGCCTTGCTGCCGACATAAGAGAGGTACTCGCGCATCACGAGCTTATCATCGATGACGATAATGGAGTAACTCTGCCGCGCCGAGGCCGTAGCCGCCCTGACCGCAGCGTTGAGGATCGTCGTCAAGTCGTCGGTCGAGATCTCTCGTTCCGAAAAATCGCCGTGAATGCTGCGCAATTGGTGGATCGTGCGGAGGGTATCGGTCATCGTTGCACTCTCCCCGGCATGGCCACATCCTGCCGGCTCATCACCAGGCACGTCGCATGGCTCCGCGCCGTCTCAACTCTCATCTGATACGTCATCAGGCTGCTGCGGGCAGCCATTCAACCTGGCCGTCAGGGCCTCGTCTCGCCACAAGCCGGTAACACCACGGGAGACATCCTCCTGCGTCCTTTGGTTCGCATTCTGACCATCACCAAGCACGCTGTCAAGAGTGCAAAAGGCCGTATCGCGGCGAATCGTGGCTACCAGGCCGTACGCAGGTACAGCTCACTTGCGCGTTCGATGGAGGCCTGATGAGCGCGAGGGACCTGTCTGCCGCCGTCGTCCAAGCGGCACAGCTTGCGGTGAGCTACGTTTAGATCAGACAAGGATACTGAGCTTGTCGATTTCGTCGTTCCTTGTTCGACGTACTACGTAGAGCGAGGGTTCAGCCGGTCAAGGTAGTCTGGGATCCCGGCGCAGCATGCAGGAGGAGTTCAGCAATGAAGGTCATGGTTTTGGTCAAGGGCAACGCAGGCTACGAGGCGGGCGCCATGCCGGACGAGAAGCTGCTTACGGCCATGGGCAAGTTCAACGAAGAATTGGTCAAAGCAGGCGTGCTGCTCGCAGGTGAGGGGCTACATCCTTCATCGAAAGCCGCTCGCGTCAGGTTCTCCGGCGGGAAACAGACCGTCATCGATGGCCCTTTCGCCGAAGCCAAAGAGCTGGTAGCCGGTTTCTGGTTGTGGCAGGTGAAGTCCAGGGAAGAGGCAATCGAATGGATCAAGCGCGCCCCATTTGCCGACGGTGACGAGATTGAGATTCGCCCCGTGTTCGAGGCTGCAGATTTCGGCGATGCGCTCACGCCGGAGCTCAAGGAGAATGAGGAACGCCTCCGCGCACAAGCGACAACCAGTTCATAGTGGTGCCTGCACCACGGCGGCGAGCTTTCCTTCTCACTCGGCGCGTACGGCCTGCCGGTGCCGGATCTCGAGATCGGCTGCGCCCAGCGAGTCTCGTAGAGATCCTCGACGGCGACCAGCTTAACGCCTTCGGCCGCGGCTACGGTCAGGAGTCTTGCCAGGCACTGATTAACCTAAGCACGATTAGGCTGATCGTGGTTAGGCTACTTGCGCTGGGGCGGACTACTCGGTGGCGCGTAGGGTGCAGCCTGCCGGCTCGGCACGCCTCGAACAGTGAGGAACCATGGCCACTTCCTCCGCAGGCAGCCGGGCAGGCCCAGCCGGCATGGCAGCGTCTCGGTCCTCCGTTCCCGCCTCAACGGCCCAATCCGGATCGGCGGCTTCTCAAGCAGCGAAGACTGCGCCTTTCTCGGTAGAGCCAGGCTGGGCAATAGATGGTCTTGTAACGGCCGAAGGGCGTACGCTCGGCTGCCGAGTGTAGCACGGCGCGGATCCCTGGCAAGACGGCGCTGGTTGCGCGGGCGCGCCGAGGCCTCCAGGATTGGCCGATTCGCTGCTGCGCATAGCTATGCATGAAGCTGGTGGCCGTAACTACGATGCATGGAACAGTGCTTGAATATACATCCCACCTGCATATGTGATCATGTGTGGCATCGTCTGCTCTCCCAGCCGGCCCATTGTCGCAGTGAGGCTCTCGCTTTCACGCTGCTGGCGGTGGGCCCGCACATCCAAATTGGTCGAGATGCTACGGGCAGTGGTTGGCGCAAGCAGAATTCCAGAGGCATATGGCTGTTCGGATGGGGCCGGTTTCGCGTGCCGAACAGAGCCGGAGTCCTATACCCACTATCCCGGCCACAGTGGAAGCAAGGTGAGATCGGCCCTGCTGGCAACGATGCGCCGCCACTCCTACCGGAAGCGAATGCCGCGCCACAGTAGCGTGCCCGGCTCCGGCGCTAGCTGGCCGCGCCGGAGCCGAATTCCTGCCGAGCGCCCTCGTCGTCGCCTACCGCGCAAGCTTATGCCGCACGCTGGCCAGCTGCACGCAGACCACGAAGACCTGCATGGCGCGGTCGATCTCCTCCAACGACGGGAAGCTGGGCGCGATACGGATGTTCCTGTCTTCGGGATCCTTGCCATATGGCCAGGTGGCGCCCGCGGGTGTCAGCTTGACGCCGGCATCCGCCGCCAGTCTCACGACGTCCCTGGCAAGACCGGGCAGCGCATTGAAGGAGATGAAGTAGCCGCCCTTCGGCTCTGTCCAGTCGCCCATGCCGGAGCCGGCCAGGTTCTCGCGCAAATGCCTGAGCACCATGTCGAAGCGGGGCTTGAGCAAAGCAGCATGCCTTCGCATTTGGGCCCTGAGGGCTTCGAGGTCCGGTGTGAGCCTGAGATGCCGCAACTGATTCACCTTGTCCGCACCGATGGTGACGATGCTCAGGTGCTTGCGGAGCGCCGCCAGGTTCTCCTTCGAGGCGCCGGAGAAAGCTACGCCGGCTCCGGAGAAGGTGACCTTGGACGTGGATCCAAACATGATCACGCTGTTCTCCGTGCCCTGGCGGCGGCAGGCGTCCATCAGACCGGCCAGTTCGGGCGCATCATCCTCCAGGGCGTGGAGCGCGTAGGCGTTGTCCCACATGATCAGGAAGTTGGGCGCGGCAATCTTGCCAAGCGCGGCCATGCGCTCGACTACCGCGGGGTCGTAGACTTCTCCCGAAGGATTGGAGAAGCGAGGCACGCACCAAATGCCTTTGATGGACCGATCGGAGGCGACCAATCGCTCCACTTCGTCCATATCCGGCCCCGCCGCGCCGATGGCTACCGGGATCATGGCGATGCCGAGGTGCTCGCAGATAGCGAAATGGCGATCGTAGCCTGGCACGAGGGCGATGAACTTGACCTTGCCTTGAGGCGCCCAGGCATCCTCCGGCTTGCGCAGGCCGAGGAAATGAGCAAAGGTCAGTACCTGATGCATCAGCGTCAAGCTGCTGTTGCCACCGATCAGAACCTCGTCCGGCTTCACGCCGAGCACCTGCGCGTACAGGGCTCTCAGCTCGGGTAGTCCGTCGAGCCCGCCGTAATTGCGGGTGTCCGTGCCATCCGGGGCCCTGTAGTCACCTGCTAGCAGGCCGTCGAGCGAATCGGAAAGCGATAGCTGGCTGCCCGAGGGTTTGCCGCGAGTGAGATCCAGGTTGAGCTTCGCCTGACGAAAGCCGGCGTACCGGACGGCAAGCTCCTGCTCCCATTGGCGAAGCTGTTCGGGTGATGCGTGATTGAGCTGCAAGGCGGCACCTCATATGCGTGTGAAAAGGTAAAACGACGAGGCGTGGTTCCCGGCATTGTACCAGAGCACTGGACGCGCGGGGCTACCCTGGCATCATCGACACCCATGGCTGGCATCGCTATCTCGACATCATATCGAGAGTTTCATGCACTGCCCGGCAGCATGGCGCGACGGCGTATGCGACGAAGCGCCTATGATGAACGTAGCGGTCCGGGTGACCACGATGGCAATTCGTGGCCGGGGTTACCGATACAGCACGCAACCGACAGATGGTGGCGATCATGATGCATGGTGGCGGCATGGGTATGGGCATGGGCGCGGCCATGAGGAGCGTCCGCGAGGGGGCCGACCACCGCGCGCGACGTGGGACCTTCCTGCGCGTCGTGCAGGCCTTTGTCCCCTATGGCGGCCGCTCACTGGTGGTCCTGGCGACAATTCTTGTCGTCGCCGGCCTCGGCCTGGTTAGTCCGGTGGTGATGGCCCTGATCATCGATCAGGCGCTCGGCCACCGGAACGTGAACGAGCTGACGGTGCTCGTTGCCATCATGTTCTTCACCCCGGTAGTCAGCGGTCTGATCGGCGTCGGGCAGACGTATTTGACAACGGCGATCGGTCAGGGCGTAATGCGCGATTTCCGGGTGCGCCTCTACGGTCATCTGCAAGCCATGTCGCTGCGATTCTTCACCGCCACCAAGACGGGAGAGATTATCTCACGTCTGAATAACGATGTGAACGGCGTCCAGAGCGTGGTGACCAGCACGTTCAGCTCGACGATCAACAACATCGTCGTGGTCGTCAGCACGCTGGTCGTCATGGTGGAAGTCAACTGGAAGCTGACCGTCGTGTCATTGTGTCTCGTTCCGCTGTTCCTCTACCCGACGTACAAAATGGGCAAGACCAGGCGTGGCGTGAGCAAGGAGACGCAGGTCTCGCTGGCAAAGATCTCCACCATTCTGGAGGAGACGCTCAGCGTCAGCGGCGCGCTTCTCGTGAAGAGCTTTGGCCGCCAGCAAGCAGAGACGCAGCGGTTCGCGAACGAGAACGAGACGCTGATGGCGCTGCAGGTGCGGCAGAACATGATCGGTCGTTGGTTCATGGCGCTCATTCAGACGTTCTTCGCCGCCGCGCCGGCGTTGATCTATTACGTTGGCGGACGCCAGGTAATCAGCGGCTCGCTGAGCCTGGGCTACCTCGTCGCATTTACTAATTTGCAGAGCCGCCTCTTCATGCCACTTGGCTCTCTGTTGAGTGTGAACCTCGACATTCAGGGCGCTCTGGCTCTCTTCGATCGCATCTTCGAGTATCTGGATTTGCCGGTCGAGATCACCAATCGGCCCGGCGCGGTAGAGCTGACAGATGTACAAGGTCACATTCGCTACCGGCATGTGGGCTTCGAATACCTGACCGGCCAGCCGGCCTTGGTCGATATCGACTTCGAGGCCCAGCCGGGCCAGCTTGTAGCCCTGGTGGGGCCGAGCGGCGCCGGCAAGACGACTACCACCTACTTGCTTCCACGCTTCTACGACGTCGGTTCGGGGAGCCTGGAGATCGATGGGCACGATGTGCGCGACGTCACCCTGGAAAGTCTGGGTCGCAGTCTCGGCATGGTCACGCAGGAGACCTACCTGCTGCACGCGAGCGTGCGCGCGAACCTGACGTACGGCCTCCCCGACGCTTCCGACGAGCAAGTCATCGCCGCCGCCCGAGCTGCCTATATCCACGACCGGATCATGGAATTGCCGGATGGATACGACACGATTGTTGGCGAGCGAGGTTACCGGATGTCCGGCGGCGAGAAGCAACGGCTGGCCATCGCCAGGGTGATCCTGAAAGACCCCAGAATTCTCATTCTGGACGAGGCGACGAGCTCTCTCGACACGCACTCCGAGCGTTTCATACAACGAGCTCTGCAGCCACTCATGGCCGGCCGCACTACCCTCGCCGTGGCCCACCGTCTTTCCACGATCCTGGCCGCCGACCAGATTCTGGTCGTGGTCGCCGGCCGTATCGTTGAGCGCGGCACGCATCGGGAGCTGATCGAGAAAGGTGGAGTCTACGCCGGGCTGTATCACGAGCAGTTCGGCGATGGCATCGTGCGGATGGACGACGTGGCTGCCGGCGATGCCGAGATCGACGACGTTGGTGCCGGAGGCAACGGTATCTCGTCGGGCGACGCCATTTCCGGTGACGACATCCCGGCGCGCCAGTTGCTTCGCCGGCTCCCGCGTGGCTCGAGAAAACGGCCGCCCCCGCACGATGACTACGTCATCGAAGACTTCGATGCGTGAACCGTGGCCGGCATGTGTGGGTGGCCTGCCTGGCGCGGGACAGACGCGCCAGCAGTACACTTGAGGACGAGGAGGTGCGGATCAATGCTGGCTGAACAGGGAAAGCGCACGCGCATGAGCATTGAAGAGTGGCGAGTGCTTGAGCGCGAGAGCCGCGATGTGAAACACGAATACATCGACGGCTATGCGTATGCAATGGCTGGCGGGACGGAGACCCACGCAAGAATCGCCATCAATGCCGTCGCTGCTCTGGACGCTGCACTGAGTGACGTGCCGTGCATGGTATACGCATCGGACATGCCGGTGCGGCTGTCTGAGAGCCGCTATACCTATCCGGATGTGACGGTGTCATGCGAAGGCGCCGGGACAACGTCACGCGAAAAGACCGAGCTGGCGGCGCCCAAGGTCGTTTTTGAGGTGCTTTCCCAGTCCACAGAACACTACGATCGCACGCACAAGACGGCCTACTACCGGAGCTGCGAGAGCTTGCAGGAGTATGTCCTGGTGAACACGGAGGTGCAGCTCGTCGAAGTCTACCGGCGCACGAATGAGGGTTGGGGTGTCTTCCGTATGTACGGGCCTCGCGATGAGGTGGAGCTGACCAGTGTCGACGTGCGCCTTCCCGTGAGCACCCTCTATCGGCGCACCGACGTGCCGGAGATGTTGCCGATCTGAGTCGCGCCCAGGCTCTCATGTGTCCTGCATGGGCCAGGAGCAGGTTGCCGGTGCAGCGGCGAGGCGCGTCCTCCGGTCAGCCTTTCACCGCTCTGATGTGCAGGAACATCGGCACGCGCTGCCACTTCAGGAAGGACGATCTCGTGGCGACAGCGGTTTCCGGCGCCGCCGGCTCGCGCATTTGCTCGATCAGGAAGCCGGCCTGTTCCAGTGCCTGTGCATATGCGCCAGTAGGGTGGCAGTAGCCGTGAAAGGTCATTCTCAAGCCGTCGCGCTCGAACGTCTCGTCGAACGTACGGCTTGCCAGGTAAGAGCCGCGGATGATGAACGGCTCCTCCGGCCCATCACCCTCGAAGTTGCCCGCGTCGTTCAGCGGATGAGTGACGCAGATGCAGAAGCGGCCGCCCGGCGCCAGCACGCGCGCCGCCTCGCGCACCGCGCCCGGCATATCTTCGAAGTCCATCAGCGAGTTATAGGCGACGACAAGATCGAACTCGCCGTCAGCGAACGGCAACGCCGCCGCATCCGCGAGCACGTATCGGCCGGCAGGATCCGCTTCTTGCGCATAGCGTAGCAAGGTAGGCGACGCGTCGATCGCTGTCATCACATGGCCGTGCCGTGCCAGGTCGCGCGCCACGCGGCCCTCGCCGCAACCGACTTCCAGCGTGCGGCGACCCGGTGGCGGCACGATGTGCGCAAAGAACGTTTCGCCGTAGTACCAGTAGGCATCGAATCCCGGCGTACGCGTCCACCGTACCCAGTTCTCGGCCGCCTGCTCCCATGTTTCCCCCACGCGCATTCCAGATTCCCTTCCTGAGTGAAAGGATCAATACCATGCCCCGACCGTGTACTGCGGCCATCCCAGTGGCACCGGCAAGGCGCCGGCCGCCGGCCATACGATTGGCATGCATGTTTCGACAAGGAGTTGACGCTGACAACACGGTCGGCGGGAACATCCATGATAGATCAAACCGAAGAGAGGCTCGCAGCCTCCGCATTGCCGAGCACGACGCGATCATCAACACCATCGCGGAGATTGACGCAAGCCTCCGCGCCGCGCGTAACCACGTAGGCGTAGCACCGTCCTCGTCGCGGTACGACTGGAGCGCGGAGCCAAGCCGCACCCGGTAGGCGAGTAGCCCGCGAACCCGTCCTGTCTGCGGTGGGCGACCCTGCAAGCGCCAAACGATCTACGATAATGGCGTGGCGACCTGCCTTGCGTGACCGTGGCGCCGGTACGCGAGTCAGGTCGGGTGATCCGTGATCGTGTGCGATTTGCGGCGCAATTGGAGGCAACCAAGATGGATGAAGCGGCAAAGAAGTCGGTGCTGCGGCTGTTTACCTACGGTCTATACGTGGTTACGAGCCGCTACCAGGGCCGGCAGAACGCATGTACCGTGAACTGGCTAACACAGGTGTCGTTTGACCCGCCTCTTCTGGCGGTTTCGGTGGAGAATGATACGCTCTCGTTGGAGCTTATCCGTGCCAGTGGTGTGTTCGCCGCCTGCGTACTGGAGAGTGGTCGCCGTGAGTTGGCGGGCACCTTGGGCCGCTCTCAACGCCGCGCGCCAAGCAAGCTCGACGGCGTGGTGTGGCTGGCCGAGGAAGCAGCAGCTGACGTGCCGCCAGTACTGGCCGATTGCCTCGGCTACGTGCGGTGCGCGGTCGAGTCGGAGACGCCGGCCGGGGACTCGACGTTGCTGGTCGCGCGCGTGACCGATGCCACGCTGCTGAGAACCGGCGAGCCCTTGACGATGCGTGACGCAGGTTTTCGGCACAGCGGCTAACGGGAGCGATGGACGCGCGGGGCCACCACACGTTCGTGCCCGACCGCGAGATCGACTGAGGGACTGAGTTGTGCCGCTGACGCTGCCTGATGGGACCGAGATGAGCGATGCCCTCGCATCCCTGCTATTCGCGGAGCTCGATCATGGGCTCGAGGCGACGGGTCCGGGAGGGACCTTTCAGCCGTACTTGCGCTGTGTGACCGATGGCATCGCCGAGACAGTGGCACTCAGCCACACCGGTGTCGGTGGCGAAACAGAGGCCCTGTTCCAGGAAGCCAGGCACTTGATCGGGGTGCGACAACCAGATCTTGCCGCGCTCGTCTATGACGGCTATTTCACGTACCGCGGCGGCAAGGTCGATGCCGTGTACGTGGACGGCTACGAGCGCGAGCAGACCGAGTCAGTGCGGCTCTTTCAGCGGTACGCACCCGGGACCCGCTTCAAGAAAGCGCAAAAGATCGGGAAAGCAGGCTTTCTCGGCCTGCTACAGGAGCCTCCGGCACCTGTTGAGTAGCCAGCTGCTCGCTCGGATACCTTGCCGGCACGGCGCTTCGAGGCGTGCATTTCGGCTTCCTGGGAGTATCGTGGGGCAACATCAACCTCCTCTTCACCGGTGCGGGACCGCTGATTTTGGCCGGAGGCCTGTACGCTCGGTCGCGGCTGAGCGGCCGGGCCTTTCGGTAGTTGGCATCGCTGGCGCCTCGACTTGAAAGCGGCTAGCGGGGCTTCTGCCGAAATCTCTCACCACCGTGTCGGATTACAGCCACCGATCTTCCCATCTCCCCACCAAGCGCGGCTGGTGGGCGATCGGATCCTGCCCAGGGCGCGGGCAGATTTGGGTAGCATGGAGGGTGGTCAGGACGCCGTACGAGTAGTCCGGATGAGGATAGATGATCATGAGCGGACAGCGGACACCAGACGTGATTGCGCTTGGCGAGGCACTGGTCGAGGTCATGCGGCCGCGCGCCGGCATTCCGCTCGATGAGCCGGGTCCCTTCGAGGGGCCGTTCCCCAGCGGCGCGCCGGCGGATTTCGCCAGTGCTTGTGCGCGATTGGGGCTGTCCACGGGCTTCATCGGCTGCGTAGGCGACGACGCCTTTGGACGCCTGCTCCGCATCCGCCTCGCCGGCGACGGCGTAGACCTGACCCACCTTCTCGTCGACCCGGCGCGTGCTACAGGAACGGCGTTTGTAACCTATCGCGAAGACGGGGGCCGCGATTTCCTGTTTCACCTCAAACACGCTGCAGCCGCGCAGGTGCCGGCAATCGAGCCCGGGTACTTTGCGCGGGCCAAGCTGGTCCACATCACGGGTTCCACGCTGGCATCCAGCCGGGAGTGGCGCGCCGCGTGCCTGCGGGCTGCGACGCTGGGCAAGGAAGCGGGCGCGCGCGTGAGCTTCGATCCGAACATCCGGCCGGAGTTGCTGGGCGGTGCGTCGGTGGAAGACGTGTGCGGGCCGATCGTAGCGCTGAGCGACGTGGTGCTGCCCTCGGGCAAGGAACTGGCGATGCTGGCCGGTGAGGACGACGTGCGGCAGGCCGTGCGCATCCTTCTGCAGCGGGGTGTGGCGATGGTAATCATGAAGGAGGGGCCGCGGGGCAGCACGCTGTTCACGCGCGAGGCTACCGTGCACGTGTCTACCCAGCCTCGAGAGGAGCGCGATCCGACGGGCGCCGGTGATGCATTTGCCGGCGGTGTCGCCTATGGCCTTCTGCACGGGCTTGAGCCTGAACGCATGCTCCGGATTGCCAATGCCGTGGGTGGACTGGCCGTGACGCGCTTAGGCCCGATGGAGGGCACGCCAACCCTGACGGAGGCGCTGCAAGCGGCAGGTCTCTCGGCGTAGCACCGGACTGGCCGCGATCTCCTGAACGTGGGCTGCCTGGCGCAACCCCATGGCATGAATGTGCAAGTTCTACATCAGAGAGCGAAGCGTCTCCGGCAAGCACACCGCTCATGCGATGGATCTGGCGTGCGTCGATTGCAATCGTTCATGCAGTGACTGTGCGGTGAGAATGCGGAAACCGTGCGGGACCTTTTCCTGGTCATGCACACCGCGCTAGCCCAGAGTGAATACTGTGAGGCAGCGATCCGCTTCGGTGCTGCCGCCCACGTGTGAAACAGGCGCTCGTGCCGGTCGTCGCCGGGGCTCGCGAGTGCTGAACGTGTCTAGAAACAGAAGAGGGAGCAATCATGGCGTACGGGATCGTCCATCATTTCCCTGGCGGCACCAAGGAGCAGTACGAGGCATCGATCGCCGCCGTGCATCCCGGTGCCGGTGTGCTGCCAGATGGCCAGATCTTCCACGCAGCCGGTCCATCGGCTGGAGGCTGGACGATCGTGGCGGTCCATGACTCCAAGGAGAGCTGGGAGCGATTTCGCGACGGCACCCTGATGCCCAAAATGCAGCAGGGCATCAAGGGAGGGTTCGCGACACCGCCGCGGGAAACAGCTATCGACATCTATAAGCTCATCCCGTAGCGCCAGCACCCTTGTTGAGGACGGCGCTCGCATGCAAGGCGCTCCATCTCTACGATAGGTGCTCTGCCTTCCTGTCAAAGACGCCGGCCAGGTACAGACGGGCACTGCCCGTGCCTGGCCGGTTACCACGAGTGACGCCGTGCTCGTGTAGCTGCGTACGGAAGCGGGACTTGGTCGGTGACCTTGCCGAGAGGAGTTGTCTGACCTTGGGCGTGGAAGAGCTTGTGCGGCTGATTGATAGCACCGACGATGCCGGCCGGCTGGGAGTGCCTTCGCGGGCAGCGGTTGAGGAGTTGGCGCACCAGGGGAGGATCGATCAGCTTCTGCTGCTGGTCACGAGCCAGGAGTTGCACAGGCTTCACGTGCGCGTATTGCGGTGGCAGGAAGATGGGCGTCCATGTGAGCGCCCACTGACTCACGACGATATTCGCCGGCTCCAGGCGCGCGGTCGTGGCGCGTGTATCTGTGAGGGCGTGCCGATCCCAGCCTACATTGCCGAATCATACCGCGCTTTCTTACTCTGGTATGGGCACAATATCGCCGATTCCTGAGCCGTCAGGCAACTACCTGGTGCAATCATCCTGCCAGTAGTGTCGCCATGCCCTCGGCGTACACGGCACAATCTGATAACCAACGGCACTTCCGGGTTCTTCCGAGTGAGTTGGTCGCTGTTGCGCGCTCTCTACCGCAGTGTCACCCGGCATAGCGCTTGAATGGCGCCGCTGTCGCCTCGGATCAGCCGTGCAGGGTGCCCCGGGCTTCAAAGCTGGCTGCCCGGGTCTTGGACGCGTGCAGCAACTCTGGCGGCACCACCCGTGGCCCTCCAATGGCTCCGGCGAAGATAGCGGCTTGGGCCGCCTCCTCCACGATCACGTTCATCTGCACCGCCATGGCGGGAGTGCTGTGGAAACAAAGCACACCATGGTTGGCCAGAAGGATAGCGTGCGTTTTGGCTGTCAGAGCATCCTTGATGTGCCGCACAGCCTGCTCGGAGCCGCGGGCGCCATAGGGTGCGAGCGGCACTCCATCCTCCAGCCCGAAGATGCCGAATGCCTCGGTCCACCCCTCGATAGGCCGGTTGGCCACCGCGAATGCGGTCGCGTAGGGCGAATGGGTATGCACGACGCAGCCGGTATCGGGGCGTTCCTGGTAGATGGTAGTGTGCATCGGGATCACGGCGGCGGCTATAGGCGGCACGTCGCCGTCCAGAATGCTGCCATCCAGGTGTAGGCGTACAATGCTTGACTCCTGAAACCCGTGGAGCGTTGGCGCGGCACTGTACAGGATCTCGTCGCGCCCCGGAATGCGGATGCTGAGGTTGCCATGTCCGGACATGGATATCGCGCCACTGCGGACCAGCGCCGCCGCTGTCGCGACCAACTGCGTGTAGAGCGCTCGCACATCTGTCGACATATCTGCACAGCTCCTTTAGCCTCTGGGCGGCCTCCGGCTCCGCTCTGTCCCTGCCTGCATCGCGGTGTGGTTTCGCGAGGCCGGATCAAGCGTGCAACAGTACCAAGCGCTTGCGCGATCGCCGGCGCCAAGCCGTCACCTCAGACTACCAGATCGGCGTTTGCATCGCGGTTCACAGCCGCCCAGCGCCTTAAAGATAAGGATGGTATGATGCGATATAGCTGAGAATAGCTCGTTTGCTCCGAGCAGCGCAGCGGAAGGTTGCTCGAACAGGAGAGACGATGCCCAAGCAACCTTCCGAATCCCTTCGCACCTTTGGCACACTGCTACGCCGCTATCGGGAGGCCGCTGGCCTTTCGCAAGAGGCCCTGGCCGACTGCGCCGGGCTCAGTTCGCGCGGCCTCCTCTATTTGGAGCGCGGCATGCACCGGCCATATCCCGCCACAATGCGCCGGCTGGCCGACGCCTTAACGCTCACTGCTCAGGAGCGCGAGGCGTTGGCGCTGGCTGCGCAACTCCATGCACCCTCATCACCCGTAGCTCCGCTGAGCAACGCAGCTCCAGTCCCGATCCGTGACTCTATCGCGCTTCCGCTCCTGCCACAGTTCATGCCGGTGAGGGAAACCGCGACGCCGTCGTTCAACCCGCAGCACAATCTTCCCGCGACCCTGTCCAGCTTTATTGGGCGCGAGCGCGCGCAGGCCAGGGTGAACGAGCTGCTCGCGGCACACCGCATGGTCACCCTGGTCGGCAGCGGCGGCGTAGGCAAGACACGGCTCGCCCTCGCAGTTGGGAAGGAGATCCTCGCTGCCTTTCCCGACGGCGTGTGGCTGGTGGAGTTGGCTCCGCTGGCCGACTCCGGGCTGGTGCCGGCCGCGGTAGTCCAGGCCCTGGGCCTGCAGGAAGAGCCGGGCCGCGCGGTCCCGGAGACCCTGAGCGACCATTGCAAAGGAAAGCGCCTGCTGCTGATACTTGACAACTGCGAGCACCTCGTGGTGGCCTGCGCCACACTGGCGGGAATGCTGCTGCGGGCAGCACCCTGCCTGCACGTCCTGGCTACCAGCCGGGAAGCACTGGGAGTCGCCGGAGAGTGCAGCTACCGGGTCCCGTCGCTCAGTATTCCCGATCCCCGGCGCCTACCGTCGCCGGAACTGGCAGGCAGCTTCGAGGCGGTGCGCCTGTTCGTGGCTCGTGCCCAGGAGCGGCGCGAAAACTTCGCCTTGACTGGCAGTAATGCCCGGGCAGTGGCCGAGATCTGTGCCCGGCTGGACGGTGTGCCGCTGGCAATCGAGCTGGCCGCGGCCCGTATGGGCAGCATGGGCGTGGAGGCGATCGCCTCTCGCCTGGATGACCGCTTTCAGCTGCTGTGCACCGGCTCGCGGGACCTCCCTACGCGGCAGCGGACGCTGCGGGCGACACTGGACTGGAGTTGGGACCTTCTCGATGCACGGGAGCGAACGGTGCTCAGCCGGCTTTCGGTCTTCGCGGGCGGTTGGACGCTGGAGGCGGCGGAGGCAGTGTGCGCGGGAGATGAGATAGCGTCCTGGGCGGTGCTGGACGGTCTCGATGGGCTGGTGCACCGCTCGCTTGTGCAGGTGGACGAGACGGCCGAGGGGGCGGACCGCTACCGGCTGCTCGAGACGGTGCGCCAGTATGCCGGGGAACGGCTTGCCGCGGCCGGTGAGGAAGCCACGACCCGCGACCTCCACCTGAACTGTTTTCTGGCGCTGGCGCTGCAGGCGGACCCGGCGTTGCGCGGGGCTGAGCAGGGGCCGTGGCTGGATCGGCTGGAACAGGAGCACGATAACCTGCGTGCGGCGCTGGGCTGGGCGCGAGAGAGGGCGCGCGGCGAGGAGGGGCTGCGCTTGGCGTCGTCGCTCTGGCGCTTCTGGGAAATCCGCGGCCATCTGGGTGAAGGGCGGCGCTGGTTGGAAGAGATGCTCGTCTCGAACCGGGGCTCGCCCGCTACCCGCGCCCGAGCGCTGAATGGTGCCGGAAACCTGGCGCGGCGGCAGGGAGAATACCGGATTTCGCTGGCCCTGCATCAGGAAGCCCTGGCCCTACGTCGCGAGCTGGGCGACACGCAAGGCATCGCCACGTCGCTGACCAATGTGGCGAGCGCGATGTTAGAGTTGGGCGATTTCACGCGTGCGGAGGCCCTGTATGCCGAGGGACTGGTGCTGTATCGCGCGCTCGGAGACCTGTGGGGCAGCGCCACGGCGCTCAACAATCTGGGCCTGGTGGCGCGTGGGCTTGGCCAGGTCGAACGGGCAACCGGCCTACTTACAGAAGGCCTTGCGCTGCGGCGCGAGCAGGGCGACAGGCGAGGTATCGCCGAGTCGCTCAACAACCTGGGATTGGTTGCTTCCGCCCAGCGCGAGTACGGTAAAGCGGCAAGGCTGTTCGAGGAAAGCCTCCTGCTTACTCGCGACCTCAGTACCAAGCACATTCAGGCCGAGGCGCTGGAGGGTTTGGCCTGGGCAGCCGCGGCGCGTGGACAGTCGCGACGGGCCGCGCGCCTGTGCGGAGCCGCGGAGGCGGAGCGGGACGTCCTGGGCCTGCCCGCGCCCTCAAGCGACAGTGGCGACCATGACCGGGCGGTGCAGGCCATGCGCGCGGCGCTGGGTGAGGAGACGTTCGCGGTGGCCTGGGCCGAGGGACAAGCCCTGGTGTTGGAGGCGGCCATCTCGCTGGCGCTGGAGGCCGATCCGGCCGGCTGAGCCGGCGCCGAGTGCTCCCTCTCTCCCTCCTGCTCGAGGCGTGCCTGGATGGCCTGCGCTTCAACCCGATCCAAGGGCAGCGCGCAGCACCTGGCCTCCGGCCGCACCGCTGCCGGGAGTAGCATCGTAAGCGAGCCGGCACGCCTGGTCGGGCCGAAACACGGGCCTGTAGAATGCTACAGGCGGCCGGGCGCAGCGCCTTTCGCGAGCTGCCTGGCCGGCACCGTGCGGCCCGATGAAGTACCAAAGGTCGAGGAAGTACCCTGCATGTCTGTGTTGAGGACCGTCGTACCACTGCGAGAGTATCGCTGGAACTACACGGTGATGGGCCTCGATCTTAGCCTCTTTGTGTTAGGGCTTAGCTTCGTCTCGGTCTACGGTGTGATGCCGCTGTACGTCCATCACCTCAGCACCTCGAACCTGGCCCTTGGGTTGATCGCCACCATCCGGGCGATAGGATCTTCCTTGCCTCCTGTACTTATCGCGCCGCACACGGAGCGCCTACGGCGCAAGAAGCCGTTCCTGCTGACAATGACTACCTTCGAGCGGCTGCCCTACCTCGTCCTTGCCATTGTCACACCGTTGCTCGCCGGCAGCCATCCGGCGCTATTGCTCTGGCTGTTCTTCGCCATGGTCGGGATTGGGACCTGGTTCGGCGGCATGGGCCTCCCGGCCTGGCTCGATCTGCTGGCACGCATGCTGCCGCCCGACTGGCGTGGGCGCTTCTTCGGCTTCAGTATCGCCCTCGGCGGCCTGCTCGGCGTGATCGGCGCAGCCATCGCCGCTCTTCTTCTGGAGCGCTTCGACTGGCCGGGAGGATTCGCCCTGTGCTTCGCCTGTACCACGGTCTCGCTCGCTGTCTCCTTCGTCTTTATCGCCAGCAGTCGGGAACCGGCGCCGGTGGAAGCGGCGCCTCCCGCGTCAGCATCCCATGCCGGCTACTGGCGCCGGCTGCCGGGTATCGTGCGCGACGACCGCAATTTTGCCTGGTATCTGGTGGCGACCGTGTTGATCAGCGCCGCGGGAATGGCCACGTCGTTCTACATCGTCGATGCCAAGCGCACCTTGCACCTCACCGACGCCAGCGCCGGCGTGTATGCTGTAGTGCTAATGGCTGCCTCAACCGTGGGAAATGTCGCCTGGGGTTACGTGGGTGACCACATTGGGCACAAGCGCGTAATCGAGGGTGGCGCTCTCTGCACCGGCCTGGCCGCCCTGATCGCCCTCCTGGTGCACGGGCCGGGTATCGGCTTCGCCGGCTATGGCCTCGTCTTCATGCTTGTCGGCATCTCCACCAGCGGCCTGCAGCTGGCGGCGTTCACGTTTATCGTCGACTTCGCCCCCATTGCGCAGCGGCCCACCTACATCGGCCTCGCCAACCTGGCAGCCGTACCATTTGCCGCCGGGGCGCCGCTGCTTGCCGGCATCATCGCCGACCGTGTCGGTTACCCGACCGTGTTCGTGATGACGCTCGTGCTCGCCCTCGCTGCCACGCTGATTGTCTACGGTCGTGTCGTCGATCCACGCATGCGCGATCGCGACGCGGAAGTGGAGGACTGACGGCTGCTTGGCTGTCACCGGGCGTGCTGCGGTCCACGTCAAACGGCGACTACCAACAGGCATCACATATGCGGGCAACCCGGCCCGCCCACGCGCGCAATTTCCCACATGGTCGTAGTACCCGAAATCGTGAGGCAGTTGGCGACCAGCGCCATGCGCGCATCCGTCGCGGCCCGGAGCGCAGGTGCGCGCGGGGTGAAGAACGGCGCGTCGCTCAGCTTTCTTCGTGCCATCGAATCGTGGCATACTGGGTTGCAATCATATGGCATAAGAAGGAGGAGAATCATGCCACGCGTTGCATCTGACCCCACGCCACGTCGCAACTTTCATGTACCCCTGCCGGATGACCTCTACCGTGCCTTGCAGACGGAGGCGGCACACAGTAGGAAACCTGCCAATGCTGTGGCCCGTGAAGCAATCGCGCAATGGCTGGAAACGCGGCAACAAGCCCGGATTGACGAAGCTATTCTGGCATATACTGCGGCGATGGCTGGGACGACGGACGATATCGATCCAGACCTTGAAGCGGCGGGTCTAGAACTGCTGGAGCACGACGCGTGAAGCGAGGCGAGGTCTATTGGGCAACCCTGGCCCCCCGCTCAGGTGCTGAGCAGACAGGACGACGTCCGGTAATTATCGTCTCCCGGGACGCGTTCAACCAAGCGCCTGGCTGGCAGTCAGTGATCGTAGTGCCTGTCTCGACCTCCGCATCCCAAGCCCGCCGCGGCCCTACCGCTGTGGCACTCCCTGCCGGCGCCGGTGGCTTGCCTCAGGAGAGCACTGCCATGTGCCACCAGGTAACCACGCTCGATCGCGGGAAACTCGCCGTCCTGCTTGGTAGCCTCACGACCACCCAGTTGCAAGAAGTAGAAGACGGCCTGCGCATCGCGCTAGACATGCAGTAAATACCTGGATTCGGACCTCGCTCGTCACCAGCGCACGGACGAAGGCCCATGCTCTCCCCAAACATGGCACGCCGGTACGGTGACGGCAAGGCCGCTACGCCGTCTGCCGCGCCCCGTATGTGGGGTAGCGGTCGACCAATAGCAAGCGAAGGACTCGTTGCGCCGACAGCACTGCTGCCGGCAAGAGGGTCGTCGGCAGATACAGGCCTGATTCGACAACTCGGACCCGCCTGCTAGAGTGAAGACGGGTCCGAGTCGCCCGCAAGCGCTGATTAGCCCCTCATCCAGGTCGACACCCGTGGCGCCGATTCCTATGAGATGCCCGGCTGGGAGGAGACACCGGCTCCCTGTGGGCATCGCCTGCCCCATCGTGGCAGTGTCGGCCAAACCGCCGCGATGCTGAGCCGCCCTCAGCTCTGGGCGGCCGGCCGGCACTCGGCAACGAGCCAGGGGGATACCGGTATGTAGGCGGTATGCGCACGTTCCTGGGGGCCGCAGGTAAGCGAGTCCTGCTGGGTGGAAGGCATCTGGGCGACCGGCCGGCACTCTTCGACCTGCCAAGGGGATACCGGTATGTAAGCGGTATACGCACGCTCCTGGGGGCCGCAGGTCAGGGAGCCCTGCTGACTGGAAGGCATCTGCGCGGCCACAGGAGCAGCCGGCTGGCGTAGGTAGAATGAGGCACTGCCCGCCAAGGCCAGCGTGCTGACCAGGACGACGGCAGTCCCGTGCCTCGAACAAAGCTGCTGGACGGCCCTCATAGCGGCCGATCGACCACGTGTTCCGAAGATAGACATCGCTGATCTCCCTCCATCGAATTCCAGGTGTCATGCATGCACGCTGCGGCTGTCTGAGCCGATGCCGGCTGGTGTTTCCTCCCATTGACGCTCACGTCGACTTCACTTGCTCCCCCACTCAGCGCTGTGGCCTGGTAGCGCGGTCTGCACAACCTGCACACCCCTGCTACCCACGCTTCCACTCTGCGTCTGGGAGGTGCCAGTAGCCAGACAGGTTGGCACAGGAAACCCACGGCTGAACCCACGTTTTGAGCTGTGCGGCCACACGGCCGGTAACCCGTCCGGCCGCAGCGCCCCCAAGGGCGTCGACTCTTACACCTGTTGCACGGCCCGCGGGGCGGATATATGCTCACGATGTGCCGAGGATCGGCAAGGCCCCTGCCGCCGTGCTCGCCGCACGCGCTGCACACGCGCGAGGCGAGGCGAAGTCTCACAGCCGGGCATAGCCGACTTCTCGGGATGGGAGGGCCGATGCAGCGCAGGGAGGCTGGCCCCGCCTTCGGGGTGCTGCTGCGACGCTACCGTGAGGCCGCCGGGTTGACCCAGGAGGCGCTGGCGGAGCGGGCGGGGCTGTCTGCCCGCGGCATCAGCGACCTGGAGCGCGGGGTGAGCCGTGCGCCTCGTGGGGCCACGCTTGGGCTGCTGATCCGGGCCCTGGACCTCGCGGGGCCGGAGCGGGCCTGGCTGGAGCGGTCGGCGCGCCAGCATGACGGATTCTGGCGCCGCCGCGGTGGAGCAGCCCTACGGCAATGGGCAGCCGGACCTGGTAGGGCGAGCAGCCGAGATCGCCCTGCTGGAGGCGCACCTGGCCGGCGAGGGACCGCCACTGCTGCTGTTCGCCGGAGAGCCGGGCATCGGCAAGACCCGCCTGCTGCAGGAGGCGGCGTCCTGGGCCATCCCGCAAGGCTGGGCGGTGCTGGCCGGCGGCTGCAGCCGCGGAGCCGGCGAGCCCTTTGCCCCGCTGCTGCAGGCCCTGGAGCAGCATGTGGCCAGCCGGGCGGTGGCAGCCCTGCGCGCGGAGCTGGCGGGCTGCGCCTGGCTGGTGCGCCTGCTCCCCGACCTGCCCCAGGACGCCCTCGAGCCGCTGCCGCACTGGGTGCTGCAACCCGAGCAGGAGCGCCACCTGATCTTCAAGGCCGTGGGCCGCTTCCTGGCCAACCTGGCAGGACCGGCCGGCACGCTGCTGCTGCTGGACGATCTGCAGTGGGCAGGCGCCGATGCCTGCGACCTGCTCGCCAGTCTGCTCCGCCATCCGCCGGACCTCTCGCTGCGCGTGGTGGGCGCCTACCGCGATACGGAGGTCGGGCCGGAGCACCCGCTCGTGCTGGCCCTGGCCGCGTTGGCCGAAGCGCAGCTGGCAACCGAGCACACGATCGGGCCGCTTGCTCCATCAGAGGCGCAGGCGCTGTTCCTGCGCGCCCTGAGCGAGCCGGGACAGGACGGCGCGGCGCTGGCCGCGCAGGTTGCGTCGCGCGCCGGCGGCGTGCCCTTCTACGTGGTGAGCTATGCGCGGAGCGTGCGGGGCCGGCAGTCCGAGGAACGGGCCACGCCGGGCGTGCCCTGGGATCTGCGCCAGAGCATCCGGCGCCGTGTGCAGGTACTGCCCGAGGCGGCGCGGACGCTGCTGGGCACGGCGGCGGTGATGGGCCGTGTGGTCCCTCGTGCGCTGCTCCTGGAGGCGGTGGAGCTGCCCGAGAGCGAGGTGCTCGATGCACTGGAGCAGGCCTGCCGGGTCGGTCTCCTGGAGGAGACCGGCGACGACGCCTACGCCTTTGTGCACGACCTGATCCGCGAGGTGGTGGAAGCGGACCTGGGGCTGGCGCGGCGACGCCTGCTGCACCGGCAGGTGGCCCAAGCCCTAGAACGTGGGTCCGGCAGGCCGGCGCTGGAGGCGCTGGCCTACCACTTCCGCGAGGCCGGCGACGCGGCGCGGGCGGCGGTCTACCTGGAGCAGGCCGGCGATAGCGCGTCGGCCCAGTTCGCCCACGCGGCGGCGGCAGCGCACTACCGGGATCTGGTGGCGTGTCTGGAGGGCTTGGGAGCCGAGCCCGACCTCGTGCTCGCCTGCGAGAAGCTGGGTAGCGTTCTCTTCCGCATCGGGCAGTTCGACGCCGCGCTGGCAGTGCTGGACCAGGCAACGGGCATGCTCCGCCGGGCGGGCGACCTGGCGGGCATGGCCAGAGTGGAAACGCTCATCGCTCGGATCTACGGAAGCAGGGGGCCGCGACCGGCCGGGATCGCGCGCCTGCAGCCGGTCGTGGCGACCTTGGAGTCCCGCGGCCCCTCCAGCGAGCTGGCCGCGGCATACTTGAGGCTGGCCCATCTGTATAGCAACGAGGGCCAGACTGACAGCGCGTTGGCCCCTATGACCCGCGGGGAGCAGATCGCCCGTGCGCTGGGAGACCGTGCCCAGGTGGTGTCGGCACTCGGAAGCCACGCCTACGTCTGCATCCTGGCGAGCCGTGCCGACGAAGCGCTCCGGGCGGCCGAGGAGGCCGCAGGACTGGCGACACCGGAGGACGGAGATTTGCCGTGGCACATGCTGGCCTGGATCCATGAGGAGCGGGGCGAGTATGAGCAGGGCAGACAGGCCGCAGAGCGCCTGCTCGCGGTCGCGGAACGGGCACGCGATCCAGCCGGCATCATCACCTCCATGAGCCGGCTGGGGCTGGACGCGTTCCTGAGCGGGGACTGGGCCGCCGCCCGCGTCTATCTGGAGCGTGGTGTCGCCGTCGCGGACGAAACAGGCTTCACCGACGGATTTAGCTACACGCGCCCCCGCTGCGACCTCGGGCGTCTCCTGCACGCCCAGGGTGCCTGGGACGAGGCGGCGCGCTACTTCGAACAGGTAGTGGCCGCTGCCAGCCCGGACGAGCGCATGCACGCCCTCGTGGCCCGCGCTCACCTGGCCGAGCGCGAGGTGATGGAGGGGCGAGCCGAGGCCGCCTGCGCGCGCCTGCTCCCGTTGCTCGACCGGCCGGGTCACGAGGAGTTCGTTGTGACGCAGTACGTGCTACCCGTGTTGGCCTGGGCGCAGCTCGAAGCGGGCCAGATCGACCAGGCTGCCAGTACGGTGCGCGAGGCACTCCAGCGGGCGCGCCGCGGCACCTGCCGGCTGGCGTGGGCACAGGACCTGCGGGTGCAGGCCCTCGTGCTGCTCAGGCAAGCGCGCTGGGACGAGGCGGAGCAGGCGCTGGAGGAGGGTCTGGCGCTGGCTCGGAGCATGCCCTACCCGCACGGCGAGGGACGGCTGCTGGAGATGTACGGCCGACTGCACCTGGCTCGCGGCGACGCTGCGGCTGCCCGAGCCTGCCTGGAGGACGCGCTGGCCATCTTCCGGCGGCTGGGTGCGCGCGCGGATATTGAGAGTGCCGAGCAGCTGCTGGCAACGCTCGGCTGACGAGAAGTAAGACCGGCCGATGTGTCCACGCGTTATGGCAAGCCTTGATTGCTGCGCGCCATCGTTTCATGTCTCACGCCGAGCCTGCTTCGAGGAGGCGATGACTCGGCTTGGCTTCAGGGCAGGGACGGTATATCTATGCATGTGTATCGGCCTTCGGCGATCGGCAACAAGCACAGCACTGACCCGATCCGCGCTGTGGTACCGACCGAACGGCAAGAGCGCGTGCCTGCTATCTCGTCGGAGGCGGTTCTCCGCCTCACAGCTCTGCCCGCTTAGGTGGGGCGGAATAGCTTCCCACAGACGTTACCTGTGATGTGGCCAGATCCACTACGCCGTGCCTCGCCTGATCAGCTCCAGCGGCACGGTCTCCGCGATGCACTCATTCGTGTTCTGCTTTATCACGTGCAGGAGCAGGTCGGCAGCCCGCCGGCCAAGATCGGCAAAAGGAATGCGCACGGTCGTGAGGGGTGGTATCAGCTCCTGGGACAGCGGTACATCGTCGAAACCGACGACCGCGACGTCGTCTGGAATGCGGTACTTGCGCGACCGCAGCACTTCGATCACGTTCATCGCGAGCTCGTCGTTGGCAGCGAACACGGCGGTGGGCGGGTTCGCCATGTCCAACATGCGGATCGTTGCCACACTGGCATCCGCCGGCAGCCAGCTGCCGCCCTGCACCAGGTCCTCGCCGCCCTGAAGTCCTGCCTCCACGAGGGCTCGTCTGTAGCCGGCAAGGCGATCCTGCGCCGCCACCTGCCGCAGATCGCCCTTGATATGCCCGATCCGCCGATGGCCCTTCTCGATGAGGTACGTCGTGGCGGAAAAAGCGGCGTCCTCGTCGTCGTACGCCACCGAGCTGAATCCGAAGCACGGTGCTCCGGCACGCTCGATGCAGACGCAGGGGACGCCGGCATCCGCGATCGTCCCCAATACACTGTCGGTGACAGAGGCCTCCTCGGCGAGACGCACGACGATCCCGTCAAGGCGCCCGCTGTGCAGCAACTCGCGCAGGTCACGCAGGTCGTCGCCGACTCCTAGCGGGTATGGGAGCAAGAAGTACCGCTTCGCCTGCAGCGCGAACGTGAGGCCGGTCAGCACGCCCGCGTTCCATGGGGCGATAAACGCGCTTTGCGGGTAGTAGTCGTAGGAGATGAAGCCGACGGTTCGCGTTCGCTGCATGCGGAGGCCGCGCGCCGCGGCGTTTGGATGATATGCGAGCGTTTCAATCGCGTCCAGGACACGACTGCGGGCCTCGGGCGATGTGGCACGTGGTCCATCATTGACCACATAGGAAACCACGGCCGTGGATACACCGGCCAGCTTTGCCACGTCTCGATGCGTAACGCGCTTCTTCACCCGCATGCCCCGTCACATTCCCTGGTGATGCTCGTCTGTTAGCCGGCGTGCTTCCCGCATCCACACGCGCATCTGCCCACTCTGGCGATTATCCCATACGTAGTAGGGGACGGCGGTAATTGTCCGCATTGTTGCTCCAGGCGGTTCATGCCGGTAGAGTACGCCGTTCCAGTCGGAGTCGTCGGTAGCCCGTCCTTCGCCGTGAATCACCACCGTGCCGCCAAGTATCGAGGCATCGCACTGGGCCATGAGATCCGTATCCGCGACAAGTGAGAGATGAGCCAGCGAGACAGAGTTGTCGACCTCTTCGAGACAGTACACAAGCGGTCCACGCTGCAGTGCGACGTGGCCGATATCCTCGAGTACCTGCGGGTGCGCGTACACGCGCTCGACCGGCATCGCCAGATCCAGCTCAACCGTGTCCCCTTCGGCCCAGGTCCTGGTGATCCGCGCGTATCCTTTGTCCATGATTGCCTGCAGGTCGACCGCACTGCCGTTGACGACGAGGCCGGCTTGCCTGCACCAGCGCGGAATCCGGAGCGCCACCGTGAATTCAGTGGGCTGGTCGGTACATACGGACAGCTTCACCGCGCCGTGCCAGGGGTACTCAGTCTGCTGCTGCAACGTGACCGATCGCCCATGCACGCTCAGACGGAGGTCGCTCTGAACGTATAGGTGGACCGCTACCCCGGATTCATGCGTGGAGTAGATGTACTTCCCCAGGGAGGCAAGCAAGCGCGCCAGATTAGGCGGACAGCAGGACACGCCGAACCACTCTTGGCGTGTGACGCCGCCGCGACTCGACAGGGGGTTCTCGTAGAAGAACCGCGTGCCGTCGAGCGACACGCCGCTCAACACCCCGTTGTACAGCGCCTGCTCCATCACATCGGCGTAGCGACCGTCGCCCTCCAGTTGGGTCATCCGATGCGCCCAGAAAACCAGGCCGATTGCCGCGCATGTCTCGGCGTAGGCCTTCTCGTTGGGCAGATCGTAGTCGCGCGTGAAGCCCTCGTTCTCTGAAGAAGAGCCGAGACCGCCGGTCACAAACAGGCGCCTTGAGCACAGATGATCCCACAGCCGCCTGCACGCCGCGCGCAGCGCCTCGTCACCGCTCTCGCCTGCCAGGTCGGCCATGGCGGAGTACAGGTACATGGCCCGCACCGCGTGCCCGACGACCTCCTGCTGATCGCGGACCGGCGCGTGGGACTGGCTGTATTCCCACGACGTGCGCAGCGGGCCGTGCGCGCGGTGCGCCTCGAAGTAGCCCGGCGTGGCACGGTTCGCCGCTTCCAGCTCAAAGTAGTTGGGCTTCTGGCCGCGCTCGTCCACGAAGTACTGGGCGAGGCGCAGGTAGCGCTCTTCGCCTGTTACGCGATACAGCTTGACGAGCGCCAGCTCGATCTCTTCGTGACCACAGTAGCCACGCTGTTGCCCGGGCGCCCGACCGAACACGGTGTCGATGTGATCGGCGTAGCGGCATACGACTTCGAGCAGTGTCCGCTTGCCCGTGGCCTGGTAGTGTGCGACGCCTGCCTCGATCAGGTGGCCCGCGCAATAGAGCTCGTGCGCGTCGCGCAGGTCCGTCCACCGCTCGCCCGGCTTCACCACGGTGAAGTAGGTATTGAGATAGCCGTCCGTTTGCTGCGCCGCGGCGAGCAGCGCGATAGTCTCGTCGACCAGCGCATCGAGGGCCGGATCCGGATGCGTGGCCAGGCTATAACTTGCCGCCTCGATCCACTTGGCGACGTCGGAATCCCAGAACGGATGGGGAACGGGCGCCATGCCGGGCTTCCAGGTCAGGCGAAGCGCGTCGATGCGCCCGGTCTCCTTGCACTGCGCGTACTGGTATGGGATGGTCTTTTCACGGTTGATTTGCAGGCGCGGCGACCAGAAGGCATCGTCAATGAACACGCTGGTCAACGGAGCCGGCTGCCAGGATATGCCGGATATGCCGGTTACGGTCGTACCGCCTGCACGCATAGCTTCTCTGTTCACGATCCCCTCACACACTTGAACATCACGCCGGTCACGATCGATTCATCATACAAGGTGCCGTCCGCGCCGATCGCGCCGCTGGTTTCGTACAGGCACGTGCTCAGCCTGGTCTACGGACCATTCCAGTATATACCCATCTAACCGATTTGACAAATCGATTAGATGGGTATAACGTAGACCTGGTAACCGATCTGAGCCGGCACGCTTCGTGCAAATCCGCTGCTGGACGACAGCCGCGATCGTAACCCCGTGAACTAATCGGTACATGCCACACGTCGACCCCCAGGGACAGTGCCGCGGTCGGTTACCGCCACCGGCAGTCCGGAAGGCCGGCGCCCGGTAGCAGTCACCGATCGTCGATTCGCGGCTGTGGAAGGAATTGAAGATTCTGGCTCGCTCTTGCTGAAAGGATGGCGATCGTGAAACTGTCACGCGGAGCACTGCCCTGGAAATGGTATGCCTGGCCCGTCGTCGTGGCATTCGCGCTTATCAGTGCCGGCGCTCCGCCCCTGAAAGCCGCCGGCACGAGCGACCTGCGCACCCTGACTATCAACAGCACGGCTCTCGGCGGCCGCACGAATGTCAACATCCTGCTGCCGGACGGCTATGCTACCAGCGCCAGACGTTATCCGGTCCTCTACCTGCTGCATGGCTACGGCGAATCATACAGTGATTGGGTGCAGCAGTCCGACGTCGCCTCCCTCGTGCATGACTTGCCGCTCATCGTGGTGATGCCGGACGGCGCCACCGGGTGGTATATGGATCCGCTCATTCCCGGACCGAACTGGGAAACCTATCACATCAAGGAGCTGATTCCCTATATCGACCAGCATTTCCGCACTCTGGCCAGCCGTGACGGCCGCGCGATCGCCGGGCTCTCCATGGGCGGCATGGGCGCCATGGCGTACGCCGCGCGCCATCCGGATCTGTTCGTAGCCGCCGCATCGTTCAGCGGCGTGCTCGACCCAGAGCACTTCAGCGCGCCCGGAAGCGACGGCCAGATGCTTTCGTCCTCCATGATCTTTGAGCAGGTGTGCGACCAATCGGCCTACTGCGTGCTATCCCACGATCCCGTGGCATTGGCATTCAATCTCCGCGGCGTACAGCTCTTCCTCAGCGCCGGTAATGGCAGCCGCGGGCCGCTGGATAGCAGCAAGAGCAGCGTTCCAGACCAGACTGAGGTGCAGGTGCATAGGTCGCTGGTCAGCATGGCGCGTGCGCTGGCCAACTCCCACGTCCCGGCCGTGGTGGACGACTACGGTGGCGGCACGCATACCTGGCCATACTGGCAGCGTGAGCTCCACAAAGCCATGCCGATGCTGATGGCGGCGCTCATGCAGCCGCACGCTCCGCAGTACACCTGGAGCTATCGCACCGCGGACACTTCCGCAAGTGTGTGGGGCTACGCCTTCTCCGTGGGGCGGCAGGGCGATGGGTTCACGGACCTCACGAATGTCGGACCGCAAGGCTTCACGCTGACCGGCTACGGTACCGTGTCGCTGGTCACCGCAGGCATCTACCAGGCGGGCCAAGCGTACGCCGTTACCCGCAACGCCGGCCGCCCGACGTTGGCAAGAGCCGCCGCTGACGGCAGCTTGCATATCGCGGTCCAGCTCGGCAACGCCACGTCCACCGTAACCATGCGTATTCGGAAGGCGTCATGAACGAGTGCTCGAGGACAGTCAGACAAAGGTCCGGGCCAATGTCGAGACGACTGTCGAAGCAGCAGGTTACCTGAAGCGAAGTGCAGGAAACGACCTGTGCTTGGCCCGGTCACCCTGCCTGTCGATGTCTATAGCTGTTGCAGTGCGATAATGAGTGTCCCGAGGAGAGGAACGATGCAAGAACCAACTACCGTTGAGCGGCTTGTCGAGCGGATTAAGGTGGAACGCGCTGTGCTTGGCGCAAGCTTCGCGAACCTGCCTGATGCTCGGCTGGATGAGCCAGGCGTGGCGGGCCATTGGTCGGTAAAGGACATCCTCGTGCATGTGGCCTGGTGGGAGCGGCAGACGGTGGCAAAGCTTCATGGTGCTGCAACAGCGCACGACCTACTGGGTGGCGCGGACAACGACGCTCAGATCGACCGGATAAACGACCGGGTGTATCAAGAGCATCGCACAGTGCCTGTAAGCCAGGCCAAAGCAACCTTTGACGAGACCGGGATGCGGCTGTCAAGTGCCTTGACCAGTCTGAGCGAGGAAGCAGTGCTTCCCAAGCTGGAGTTCATTGCCGAGAATACGTATCGGCACTACCCCGAGCATGCCAAGCAGATCCGCGAGTGGCAGCCACTGGCGCTCAGCCGTTGAGCTGCGGACGGGCGTGCCCGGCGGAGTCAGCGCCGTGCAGCTGCCAGATCATGCGCCAATTGGCCGTGGCCTGCGAGACGTGCTTCCCGGCCGGCACCCTCGTGGCCGCACCGAAGGGTGGGGTGGCGATTGAGCGGCTGCACGCCGGCGACACCGTCCTGTCGGAGGGCCCTGCCAACGGCAAAGTTGATCACCTGGCACCTTGTCTGTAAGAGAAGGAGCTGGACGTATGAGCGAGCAAATCGCGCTCGTCGGCAGGACGACACGGCGAGCAGCTATAGTGAAGCCACTAAGGGATCTCCATCGAACCGCACGATTCTGGGGGCGCGGACGTCCTCGTCCGCTGTGGCGCGCCGGCTATTCACTCCATCGCCAAGACGTGACCACCCTGCGGATTCCGGAGTGGTATCACTTTAGGCGGCGCTCTCCGGCTGACGCGCTTCTTCGCGGAGGAGGATCTGGTCCGCGTCGTCGACGTAGAGACTCAGCGCATCGAGAATACGCTCCCGCGCCTGCTCGACAGTGTGTCCTTGGGTGTGGCAGCCCGGAATAGAAGGAACGTCGGCGACCCACCAGTCGGCTTCGTCGTGCTCATAGATCACGGTGAAAGTCTTCATCGACGCAACCATCCTTTCCCCAAACATGGCTCGCAGTCGCGCTCGATCTTGCGCAGCAGGCCTGGTCCGATATCCTCGTGACCATGGTCCGGAACAGTGGTTTGGCAGTCACCGCAGCGCATCTGCACGTGCGATCCCTTGCTTCGGCGGATGACCGTGCAGCCATGCTGGCGGAGGCGCTCGAGCAACTGTTGACCTGTCATTGCTTCAGTGTAGCCGGGCTAACGGTCAGACGTGCTGCAGATCCACGGCGAGTGTGCGCACGCTCAATAGACCAGATTCCAGGATGTACTCCTCTTGCCGCCGGGAAACCTTCAGTCCGTGAAGGGTATGGATCGCATCGCGCATCCTGGGTTAACCGGGCCCGACCATTTACTATGATGCCGGTAGAAGAGTAAAGTACCGGAAAGGAGATACGCAGATGTTTCGCCTGCACGCTTGGAGACAAGCAGCAACGCTCTCGCGAAGACTGGGACTGGCTCTTCTGGTTTGCGGCATGACACTGCTGAGCGCCGGAGGCTACAGCAGCCCTCATCCGGCGGCAGCCTTCGACACCTGGTGGCACGCGGACGCAACTCGGCTTGCTATGGATGCAAACGGATTCTCAGCCGACGCCCGCCTCCTCGCGCAGGTCGAGAACTACCTGACGGATGCTCTCGCGAATGCCGATCTCCAGCACATCTATAAGCGCATTCCTGGATATAAAGGCGGCAATCCGATTGGCATACACGGGATCGATCTGAACGATTTCGAACGCGTGCACTTCGACGATCTGTTCTCGACAAACGATATCGAGATGCAGTGGACCAACGTCCTGGCCAACACGAAGGCCGCGCTGGATAAGTACACGACCAGCCCGTCCGTCAAAAGCGGCTTTCGCAAGATCGTGCTCTTCACGGTGATCGGCATGAGCCTGCACATGATTGAGGACTTCTATTCGCACTCGAACTGGGTGCCGGTATGGGTGGCCAGGCAGCCCGGGAAGCCGGTACCCATCTGGTTCGACGTGCCAAAGTCCGAGCGTGACACGCTGAAGCTCTTTTCGGGCGCCTACCCCGACGGCTGCTGCAAGGGCCACGTGGACCATGGCAAGCTGAACATGGACAGCTCCAGCAGGCCGTACTCTTTCCAGGCCGTCGACGTGGCCAATCGCGCCTCAGTCCAATGGCTCCGTATGCTGATGCAGGACAAAACAGTTCCCTGGGCGGAGCTGCAGTCATACAAAGTGGATCCGCAGATCGGCAAACACTTTCTCTACGATCTCGACGCCACCTTTGTCACGTCTTCCTCCATCGTCGCCGGACACTGGGACGGCCCGCACCCGGCGAAGTACGTGTTCAGCTCCGACCCCGACAGGGAGTCCCGGATGGCCGTGCAGGCCCTCGCGCAGGTGCTCATCGGTTATATGGGCAACATCGCGCTTAAAGGGAACACGTACTCGCTCCCTTCGCCGAATTGGGCCGGCATCTACGTCTATCATGTCGAGCGCGACATGACCAGAAACCTGCTGCCCGCGCGAACATGGGGTGGCTCGAGCGAGTAGCGGCCGACTACGCGGAGAGTCGCGCTCTACCTGCGCAATACGTCCTTATGGTACCACGCTCCACCCGGTTGGGATGGGGCGCGCCGACCACTCCGCGGTCCGATCGCCTGTACCCCACATTCCGCACCCCCTAAGCCAAAACCGGCGAATTACGTACCACAAGCAGATGTGGGCTGGATTCTAGATCGTGTGTTCTATCACGTAGCCCGGGCACGCGTGTCGCGGACCTGGCGAGCTGCGCAGAAACCGGTGACAATCACCTGTTATTCGACCACATGTTCTACGAGTAGCTCTTCAGGCTCGCGAAGGAAACGGCCCGGCAGGCAAACGAGCGTCGCAAGCACCGCGCACTTGACCATAACATCCAAATGCGTGATTTCAAGAATCGGGGTGCGGAATGTGGGCTGTACCGGCACGACGCGCGAGCCGCAGCCGTCGGGGCTAGCGCCGGGCCGTCCCCAGGGCGTGCATGGTCTCCTTGAGCGCTGGGTACAGTTCCCGATAGTGGACGTACAGCTCGCGGTACAGCGGTACCTGCTCGGCGTCGGGCTCGATCAGCGGCTCGTAATGCACGGCACGCGCGCAGGCTTCGTCCAGGCTGCTGAAGAAGCCCGCGTGCGCCGCCGCGAGCAAAGCAGCCCCGAGGGCGGATTGCTCGGCCGACGCCAGGGGCCGCAGCGGCGTCTCCAGCACCGCAGCCAGGATCTGGCGCATAAGCGTGCTCTGGGCGAGGCCGCCGGCCAGGATCGCCGGGGTGCGTAGCACACCTGCGGGCGTCGTGTCCACGCCAGCACCTCGCAGCGGCTCCAGTGCGTGGCGCAGGCTGAAAGCGATCCCTTCCAGGACAGCGCGGGCCATATGTGGTCGATGGTGATCCAGGCGGAAACCCACGAAGGCGCCGCTGGCCTTTGGATCCTGAATCGGCGACCGCTCACCGGCCAGATAGGGGAGAAACAGTAGCCCGCCCGCCCCGGCAGGCGCCTGCGCGGCGTCCGCCACCAACCGCAGGTCTCTTCCTTCTCCCTGATCCTGGTAGAGAATTTCTCGCAACCAGTGTGCACTCAGCCCCGCACCGAGCGTGGCCGAATGGGCGAGGTACCCCCCGCGGAATACACCCGTCGAGTGTGACTTTTTTGCGGTGCCACTGGTGACCCGTCCGAGCGCGGATGACGATTCCGGGGCGCCGCTGCCGGCGTGCGCGCGCTCCGGCAGTGCGTGGCACACCGTGCGCAGCCCCTGCTCTACCACTACGACGGGCGTCGCCACAGGCGCCACGAGCTGGCCGCCGGTGGAGACGCTGATTAAGAGCGAGCCCGGATAGAGCAATCCGGAGCCGATAGCGGCCATGGCCTGATCGCTGCCTCCACACAGGACCGGCGTGCCGGGGCACAGTCCGCACTGCGCCGCCGCATCGGCGGTCAGCGTGCCGGCAGGCTCGGCGGAGTGGAAGAGAGGCGGCATCAGGCCGATCGGAAGGTTCAGAGCGGCAAAGGTGTCCTCCGACCACGTTCCTGTGGCCAGATCGATCGCCGGCACTCCGCAGCCGTCGCTGGCGTCACTTGCCAGCACACCGGTGAGCCGGAATCGGAGGTAGTCTTTCGGCAATAACGCCGTTGCCACTCGCTTCCACAGATCGGGCTCGTGCGCCCGGCACCAGATCAGGGAAGCGAGCATGAAGCCGGGCGAAACACCGCCGCCCAGGCGGCGCGGCAATCCAAGCCCGGCCAGGGTTGCCTCCACGTCATGGGCCTCGGCAACGGTGCGACTATCCGGCCAGATGATGGCCGGACGCAGCACTGTGCCGCCGGCGTCGAGCACGACGGTGCCGTGCATCTGCCCACCCACCGCCAGGGCGACGACACGCTCGCCGGCGATCCCCGCCTCGTGCAAGAGCGCCGCGGTCGCCCCATCGCTGGCCTGCAACCAGTGCTCGGGGTTCTGCTCGGCCCAATCGGCATGTGGGCTGCTGATAGCATAGCTGCGTGTCGCACTGGCGACGATGGATCCACGCTCGTCCACCAGCACCGCCTTCAAGCTGGAGGTGCCAAGATCGAGACCCAAAACGTAGCGCACGGATATCTCCCATCCTGGTCAAACCATGCATCACAGGATAGTGAGTGACGGCAGCGGGAGGCAAGCAGCTGCTGGCTGCGCGCGGGGAGTGCATGATTGCAACTCCCCGATCCTCTACACTCAAAGGGTTCCCTGAGGTATCCAGAAGGCACGAGTGATGGCATCCGGCATAGACATCACACAACAGACAGCCCGCCAAACCGGCCTGCGACCAGCCCTCCGCGACGGCTTTGCGGAGTTCGCGGCGATCATGGCCTCACGCCCGGTGATGCTGGCTCCCATGGAGGACGTCAGCGATCCGATATTCCGTGCAATCTGCCGCGAGCAGGGCGCCGACGTCTGCTATACCGAGTTCGTCAATGTGGATGGCCTGCTCAGGGGTGACCGGAGGAACCGGCGCAAGCTGGAGCTTGGCCCGGGAGACTGGCCGGTGGGCATCCAGATCTACGGCTCCGACCCTGAAAAGCTGGTCGAAGCCGCCAGTCTTGTCGCCGCATCCGATCCGCTAGTAATTGACATAAACTGCGGTTGCTGGGTGCCCAAGATTGCCCGCCGCGGCGCCGGGGCAGGGTGGCTGCGCGATCTCGACGCCATGCAGGACATGGTGCGAGCGGTGGCTCGGGCGGTGCGCGAGGCAGGCAGCCTCCCGGTCACGGTGAAGACGCGGATCGGCTGGAGCGACCAGGAGAAACCGGTGCCCGAGCTGGTTCGGCGCCTGGAAGACGCGGGCGTGGCTGGGATCACTCTGCACTGCCGCACCGCCGTGCAACGGCATGAGGGCGTCGCCGACTGGTCGTGGGCCGCCCTCGCTCGTGGGCTGGCGCGCGTGCCCGTCGTGGTGAACGGAGGCATCATGTGCGCCGAGGATGTGGCACGTGCCTTCGCCGAGACGGGCTGCGCGGGTGCCATGGTGGCACGCGGCGCCATAGGCAACCCGTGGATATTCCGCGAGGCACATGACGTGCTGGCCGGCCGTCCCGTCCGGCTTCCCACCGTGGAGGAGCGGCTGGACGCCTGCCGCCGCCATTTCACGCTGGCCGTCGGCGTGCGCAACGAGCGCGCCGGCATCTGCGCGGTGCGACGGCACCTGGCCGGCTACCTTTCGGGACTGCACGGCGGCGCCGAGCTGCGCCGGCAACTGCACGAACACTACACCCTCGCGGGTTGCCTGGAGGTGCTTGACCGTTACCAGGAGCGTGTCGTAGCCGACGCAATGAGCCACGCTCGGAAGCCCGGTGGCGATCTCGTCACCACTGAGATCGGGTGACGTAAACCCTCGACGACAGAATACGGCTCAGGCTGTATCGCCGCCGTCGCGTTTGGAGCCCGCCACGCGCTCGCCCTTGACCGATATGAGCCCGGATGACCTCGCATACTGTAGTAGCTGGGCACGATTCGTCGCCCCGGTCTTCAGGAAGAGCCTTTCGCGACAGCTGGCGACGACCTTCTCGGAGACGCCCACGTCGTCAGCAATTTCGCCTTCCGATTGGCCGGCCGCAATCATGCGCAGAACGCCAATCTCGCCACGCGTGAGGCGTACTCCGGGCAGTGGCGCCGGTTGTTCGGTGGGCTTCTCGCTTATCCTGGGCCGGTCTGGCCGTGCCACGATTGGACCTCACGCCGCGGTCGATGCAGTACGCTCGGCCCGCATAGCGAACAGTGCGTCAGGCCGAAGGTGCGCAGACCATCAATATAGCCGCCAGCACGTTAAGGAGTTGTCAACGCCCCATTGGCCGCGCGCTGTCAGCTCGCGCGTCAGCGCCGTCGGGTCCGGTGGAAGTCTTTGGGAGCGCGTTCTGCAGTTGCGGAAGGTAGGAGCGAATCCGGCTGCGGCCGGCTGGTCCTCGGACCGTCTTCATCCGCAGTGGCGGCCCGCAGGCCATGAGGATCAAGTGACCGGTCCCAGAGCGCCGTCTACTTTGCCAGGTAGTAGCAGGCCGACATCGGCGAAGGCACGAACGACGGCAGCCAGGCGCGGTCGAGGTGCTCGATGGCGGACTGCCCCGCTACGATCGACCAGCAGGTATCGAGATTGAATTTCTCCCGGTTGAAACCTCCCTCGCCCTGGAAGAAGTGGACGGCCTTGGCCCCAGCCATCGTCGCGAAGTCGCTCGACTTCTTCACGTACGTCACGCGTGCGTCCTTGCCGCCGCCGTGACACAGGCCGCCGCCGGCAAATTGACAGGTGACCATCTTCTTGAGATCCCACTCGTTGCCTACCCAGATCGAGCCGCCACTGACGTTGGTAAGCAAGAAGACAGCGTACTTTGGCGGCGGCGGAGTCGGCGTGGGAGTGCCGATGACAGGGCACGACCCATCTACGTTGTCGATCCAGTAATCGGCGCCGAAGATGCGCCCCTTCGTGCCCCCGGTAAGCTGTACGGGCCAGGTCATCCCGAGCGCACGGCAATAGGCGTCCATCGCGGCGGCATGTGTCGGGTAGTCCGGTGTCTTCTTCTCGAATGTCACCGCTATGTCCGCGCCGCCGTCCTCCGCGCAGAGGCCGCCGCCTCTGAAGTCACAGGTGTGCAGATGACCGAGCTGCGACTCCTGACCAACCCAGATCGAGCCACCGCTCACGTTGGTGAGCAGGAAGACGGCATATGGTTCCGGCGTGATGGTCTTGGTCGGCGTCTCGGTTTCGGTCGCCGACGGGGTGCGAGTCGCAGTCTCGGTGGGACTTGCCGTCGGAGTATCGGTCGCCGTTTCGGTGCGCGTTGCCGTGGTCATTCTGGTAGCGGTCGGACTATGCGTTACTGTCGGCGTGCGCACGACGCGGCCATGGCCGACCAGGAAAGTGGCGTGTTGCTGCACGCGCCCATTGAACAGGAGGTCGGCCGCGTACGTACCTGTTATGAACGCGCGCCCATTGCCCAGGGTCACCATGCGCATCGACATGCCGTTTGCGTAGCGAACCACGCTGGGACCGAAGCTCGCCACCTGACCGTCCAGGATATGTCGCACGATGATCTGAAACGCGGTCACGCCTGGCGTTGCCTGGCTGTATTCGAAGTAGAAAGCGATAGATGAGCTGCCGGTCAGGAATGACGTGGTCTTGGGCGGCGGTGTTTTGCCGCCTCAGGCGACCCAGGCATCGTACGCTTCCCTGGTGGCCGGGTAGAAGAGCCTGCTGACGGCCGTGGGCTTGGCGCCCACGACGAAGGAGGTGTGAGCGGCAACTCTGCCGTCGAGCGTGAGATCCGCGCCGTAGCTGCCATTGGGATACATGCCTCCGGGGCCGTTCATCTGTATGCCGAGCAGGCCTTCCGCGTGCTTCAGCCGGAATGGTCCGTCCGAAACCACTGTGACGCCGGCCGAATTCTTGACGACCAGGATCAGGGAGGTGCCGTTAGCCTTGGCGCCATGGTATTCGGCGTAGAAGCATACGACGGTGGTCCGGGCTGAAAAGCTGGTGGCTTTCGCCGGCTGAGAGTTGCTTGTGGATGTGGTCCAGGCGTCGTACGCGGTCTTTGTGATCGGGTAGAACACCGAGGCACTGGGAGCGCTTGTCGGGCGGGCTTCGGCCGTTCGGCTCGGGTTACCGGCGCCCGGCAGCATGAAGACCAACGCCAAGGCCGCCATCATGCCGCGCAGGTAGTGGTGTGAAGCCGGGTTGTACATGACCACAACCCCTCGTTCCCGGGTCCGGATCGGCCCGCGGCTTCAACGAAGATCGCGTCGTACCCGACTGGAGACCCAGCCTCCTGCCGTACGGGGCCATTATGGTCCCGTGGTTGCGGCGCGTCAAGCGTCGCGGTCACGCTGATTTGAGGTGACTAGAAGTGCGGGAGTCGGCGCATAGAGAGTGTTTGGCAGCGTTTGTGCTGTAACTGACAGCGCGAACGACCCTACTATGGTCCTGCGGATCGACACATGGCCGGCACGCGACAAGCGATGGTCAGGCTGCCGCGCCTCCGTCGGGAGCTTGAAGAAGCCACCCGAGATGGAGATAAAGGAGACAAGCATGAAAGTCCTACACGCGTTGATCGCTGTTGCCTTCGTCGTGGGCCTGACAGCAGGAATGGGACGAGGGACGGTCCAGGCGAGCGAGCGCCAGTTCACCACCCTCGATGCTCCCCAGGGAGGGACCGGGCCTGGTCAGGGAACGGCTACCTCCGGCATCAACCAGCACGGAGATATCGTGGGCTCCTACGTCGATAGCAAGGGCGTCAGCCACGGGTTCCTGCTGCATCAGGGCCGGTACACGAAGGTCGACTATCCCCGGTCGCAACGTACCCAGGTGTTTGGTATCAACGCGCAGGAGGATATCGTCGGGAACTACTCCGACGCCACGGGGACCTATGGGTTCCTCCGGCATCAAGGCCGGTACTCGACCCTCCACGATCCGAAGGCGGGAGCCAAGGGCAACACCTTTGCCAACGGTATCAACGCCCAGGGAGACATCGCAGGACAGTGGTTCGACAGCAAGGGTGTGAGCCACGGGTTCCTGCTGCACCAGGGCCGGTACACCACGCTGGATCATGCCAAGGCAGGGACCACGAGCGCCTGGATGGGCACGTATCCCAATGGCATCAACGCGCAGGGGGACATCGTCGGCTCCTACGTCGACAGCACGGGAGCACGTCACGGGTTCTTGCGACGCCAAGGCCGGTACACCACCCTGGACGCGCCCCAGGCGGCAAGCCCCAGCGGCACGGGCGGCGTGGGTACCGTTGCCGCCGGCATCAACGAACAAGGGGATATCACGGGGACGTACCTCGATAGCAATCTGGTGTGGCATGGGTTCCTGCTGCACCAAGGTCAGTACACCATTCTCGACCATCCCAAGGCGGCCACAGTGCCCGGTCCCGGTGAAGAGTCGCCTTCGGGCACCATGGCCTGGAGCATCAACACTCAAGGGGATATTGTCGGAACGTACGGCGATAGCAAAAGCGTTAGTCACGGATTCCTGTGGCACTGATCGTGAGACAATCAGTGAGGGAAGGAGATCGCGGTTCTCGATCTACCTACCCTCGAAAGCCATACTCCCGTAGCGCCTGGGCATGCGCGAGGAGATTCGCGTGCGGCGTGCCCACGGGTATCTCGCAGCCGGCCATGCTGAAACAGCGCGGGCCGCCGAGGTCCAGGGCGTGCGTCACCGCTTGCCGCACCGTCTCCGGCGTCCCTTGCAGCATGACGGCTACCGGATCCTGGTTGCCGCACACCGCCGCTGGGCCGCAGATCTCGCGTGCGGCCGCCAGATCGACCATCCAGTCCACGTCGATAATGTCGGCGCCGGTCTGCGCCACGAGAGGCAGGATCTTGCTGATGTTGCCGCAGATGTGCAGCCGCGTCAGGGCGCCCATTGAGCGGACCGCGGCGAAGATGCGCTGTTCGTATGGCAGGGCGAAGCGCCGGTACATCTTGGGCGAGACCTGCGATGCCACGGCATCGCCCAGCCCGATTATGTCCGCGCCGGCCTCCACCTGGACGCGCGCGAAGTCGATGGCGTTCTCGGTGCAGCGTTCCAGCACCTCCTCCACCTGCTCAGGGCTATCGTAGAGATCCGTCATCAGCGTGGAAACGCCGCGCAGGTCGGCCGTCTCGGCCAGTGCGCCCTCTACCCAGCCCATGATCGGCACCTCGCCGCCAACCTGCTCACGGTAGTGCCGTACGGCATGCACCCGGTCGCTCATACGCCGCCCGGCGACTGGATTGGGCGATGTCAGCCGATGTATGTCGGCGAGGTCCTGCAGAAGCGGCACCTTGCTCTTGGGTAGCTCGTCCTTCGGGAACTCGATCGCCGCGCCCCAGTCTGCCGTCTCGCGGTAGGCGTCGGACATCGTGCTGACAATGTCCAGAGAGAAGTCCTTCAGCACGGCCAGGTTCGCTTCGCAGAGCACGTGGTAGTCCAGATAGAACCGTGACAGAGGCTGGCCAATGTGGTGGGCGGCAAAGCTCATGAAAATGTTGAAGTTTGGCGCGCGGTCGACGGGCTCGCCGTGCAACCGATGCATCACGCGCTCGTAGGAATTCATTGTCCCTCCACTATGTCCCAGGTCGGGAACGGGTGAGAATACACGTCAAGTATCGGATATACGAGCTACGGTCATCAATTGTGCTCTGTAGGGCACATGGTCACATCCGCACCGCGAGCAATCGTAGCACGTTCCGTGGCACGTCGGCTCGACGTAGAGGTGTGTCGTGCCTGCCCGTGATTGGCCCGCGTTCGCGGTGGTACACTGCCTGGATGAGCCGTAATCATCTCGTGCACCTGCCTTGAAAGGACTTGCTATGCAGACGACAATCGACGTGACGCGAACTGCCGCGCCGAAAGCGAAGCCGGAAGACAGCACGCTTCAGTTCGGCACCGTCTTCACCGACCACATGGCAACGATGACATACGACGATGCGCACGGCTGGGCCGCCGCGGCCATCGTGCCGTACGGCCCTCTCAGTCTGGATCCTGCCGCGTGCGTGCTGCACTATGCGCAGGCTATCTTCGACGGCGCCAAAGCGTTCCGCGGCGTCGACGGCGTGATCCGCCTCTTCCGCCCGCGCAAGCACCTCGATCGGCTGCAGTCCTCCGCTGCTCGCCTCTGCATTCCTGCAATCGACACCGAACGCGTGCTGGAGACCCTGCTGGCGCTGGTGGACCTTGAGCGCGACTGGGTGCCGAGCGCGTTCGGCACGTCCCTCTATATCCGTCCCGTGATCATTGCCACCGAGCCATTCTTGGGCGTCCGGCCCGCCAGGACGTACCTGCTCTACATCATTCTTTCCCCTGTCGGCGCCTACTACGCCGAGGGCATGAACCCTGTGCGCATCCTCGTCGCGGACCAATACGTCCGCGCCGTGGAAGGCGGGACGGGAGCCGCCAAGACAGCCGGGAACTACGCCGCCAGCCTGCTGGCCGGCGAGGAAGCGCATCGTGCCGGCTTCTCGCAGGTGCTGTGGCTCGACGGCGTGCACCGCCGCTACATCGACGAGGTCGGCACCATGAACATCATGGTGCGTATCGGCGACGAGGTGATCACGCCGCCCCTGAGCGGCACGATTCTCCCCGGCGTGACCCGTGATTCCGCGCTGACCCTCTTGCGAGACTGGGGTATCGCCGTGTCCGAGCGGCAGATCGGTATCGACGAGGTCTACGACGCTGCTCACGCTGGGCGATTGGTCGAGATGTGGGGTACAGGCACGGCGGCGGTGATCTCACCGGTTGGCGAGCTGTGCTACAAGGGCGAGAGCATCGTGATCAACGATCGCCGCATCGGCGACCTGACGCATCGACTGTACGATGCTATCACCGGCATTCAGTACGGCCGTACTCTAGACCCCTTCGGCTGGACGATGCCCGTCGCGTGAGTCAACGGCTAGCTCCTTTCGACACCGGCGTCGTGCCGGCGAGCGCGCCCGGACCGGCGTTCCGTCGTATCCGAGAATTTGCCGTTCCCACAGAACCCCTGGCGACATGCACATGGCACGGAGCATCGTTGTGGTGTACACCAGAATGGTGTACACTATTCGTCAAGGGGGTTCAGTTTCATGGTACGTGCGCAAGGGACACGGCGTGGGCTCGCTGAGGAGCGAAAGCGCACGCGCCTGGACATCCGGGCCAGTGTAGCGCAGAAAGCGCTGATCGATCGGGCAGCAGCACTCGAGGGACGCTCCGTCTCCGAATATGTGCTGACTCACGTGCAGCCCGCGGCAGAGCAAGCAATCCAGAGGCACCAGGTCATCGCGCTCTCCGTACGCGATAGCGTGCGATTCGTCGATGCGTTGCTCAATCCGCCTGAGCCGAACGCGCGACTCCGCGCTGCGTGGAGCGACTACGAGGAGTCACGGGACGGCCAGGTGTAGGTGACAGATCACTTTGTCATTGAGCCGCTTGATGCCCGTCATACTCGAGCGGATTTCTCGTGCGGCGAATCGGCGCTCGACGCCTATCTACAACAGCGCGCCGGCCAAGAACAGCGCCGCAAGGTGGCAGCGGTGTTCATCCTGCACGAGACAACGAAAGGGATGATCGCCGGGTTCTTTACCTTGAGTATGTATTCCATTGCGCCTGCCGAGCTGCCCGAAGCGTTCGCTCGCAAGCAGCCGCGCTATGACCGGTTGCCGGCAGCGCTCATTGGACGCCTCGCAGTGGATACGCGCTTCGCGGGCCGCGGTCTGGGCACGCGCCTGCTGATGAACGCGCTGGAGCGGAGCCTGTTGGCCACCGATCAAGTCGCTGCGGTGGCGGTCGTGGTGGAGGCGAAACATGAGCGTGCTCGGCAGTGGTACGAGCAATTCGGCTTCACCGCCTTCGTGGACGACCCAGACCGGCTCTTCCTGCCAATGGCCACAATCAAACGGCTCATCGCCGGTTCATGAGCGCCGGAAACAGGTTCCACTTCGTCGTCGTGCGCACGTGGAACGTCATGCTGCTCGCCCCCGTTACGGTCCTGTCAATGGTGCGCAAACGATGGGATCGCGACGTTCATCTCAAGGATAGCGCGTCGTGCAGGATCGCCAGCTTGCGCGGATCGTTCTCCTCGCGCTCCAGGGCCTTGATCGCCGCGATCAGCTTCGGCTCCCTGCCGGTCAGCGCGGTGCTGACCAGCCAGCGATAGAGGTCGATCAGCTTGGTCTCGCGCAAGAACTCGACGATCAGCGGCAAGAAAGCCTGCCGCTCGGGATGCTCCAGCAGGAGGTCGAAGAGGCCGAGCACGACGATTTCGTGCGGTGAAGTAACGTAGCGGTCAACCAGGGGCCGCAACACGGAGAGCGGCACGCCTCTGAGGTTGCGCAGGCACTCGGCTACGATCTCCGGCGTCGTGGCATCTGTGCGCACCGCATACGCGTAGAGCGGCAAGTACTGTCCCTGCGCCGCCAGCGTTTGTGCCGCGGTGATCGCGGGCTCGCCGGAGAGCGGCGACGTGTGCTGGTCGGTCAGCAAGCGCACGGCGTGATAGGCGGCAAGCTGCTCGTCGACGTCGTTGAGCACCACCAGGGCCGTGGAGCGCAGGCCTGCCGCCACCTCCGAACGCCCCGGCGGCAGGAACTCATAGGTGGAGGCGGCATGAGCGAGGAGCGCGGCGTCTTCGCGCCGGGCCAGCGGCCTGAGGGCGCGCAGCAACGCCATGCGCCCATAGCAACCCTGGTCACCACGGCTGGAGGCGCCCTCGAAACGAGCGTAAGCTTCCAGCAGTGCGGCGCGCGCGCGCGCGTCCTCGGGCGCCGTCGCGAGCACGGCAAGCGCCTCGTCAATGAGATCCTGGCGGAATTCGGTAGCGAGCAGTGCCAGGGCGTAGTCGAGCTGGGCTTCCGGCGTGGCCGTGAGATCCTTAAGCCTCCTCAGCTTGTCGACTTTGGCCGGCTTGGGCACTGGGCGCTCCTTCTGGCGGGCTGAAACTGGCGGTCCCGTGCTAAGGCCATTGACGCGCCGTGTGTATGACGCGGAGCACGACAATGGGGTTCTCTTCCACCTGATAAACGATGCGGTATGGAAAGCGTGTCAGCAGGCGTTCTCGTGTCCCTTCAATGGCGCCGTGCTTGCCCAGAAGAGGGTATTGGGTAAGTCCGTTGGCCGCCCTGAGGATCGCGCCTACGACGCGGTCGGCACCGGCTGGGGAGCGTTGTGAATGGTATCCATAGATTGAACGCAGGTCATCGCAAGCCGCTTCCGTCAGCCGGAGCGTCACGCGGTCTCCTGTCCTTCGTCGTCATCGTTTCCAAGATCGAAGCTCGCCGGCAAGATACCGTCCCGCTTGAACTCCGCCACGACATCCTCGATCGCTACGGTACGGCCCGTGCGGGCCTGCTCGACGCCTTCCTGGATCATGGCAATCTCGAGCAATTGGTGTTCTGCTACGACGCGGAGGGCGTCGACCATCAGATCATTGCGCGTACGACCCGTAGCCTGGGCAAGTGTCTCATACTGATCCCGGATCTCCCTCGGCATTCTGATACTCGTGGTTACCGCATTCATTGCCGCCTCCCATACTATGAATCATAGTATGCTACGTAGAAAGTAGCGTGGTCAAGGCAGGCCCGCCGGCGTGACCGTGCGATCCTTAAGCCTCCTCAGCTTGTCGACTTTGGCCGGCTTGGGCACTGGGCGCTCCTTCTTGCGCGGTTGGGCGGCAAACGTGCCCTGCTCGCGGCGCCTGTCATAACCTGATGGCTCGATTCGATGATCGTAGTGCTTGTGGCGTTCTTGCGCGCGAGGGCTGGACTGCCTGCCCTGGCAGGCACGATCAGACGCCGCTGTCCTCGTAGATCAGCTCAATCGGTAGGGTAAGAGCATGACTGAGGAGGACCACGGCATCACCGGCCCCGTAGACCTGCGCCGACCAAACGTCCTTCTCCTCTCGCCGCCACACCTCCACCTCCTGTCGTCTGTACTCGACGAGTACGTACTCGCGCAGGGACGGGATGCCCTTGTAGCCCTCGAACTTATCAGCCCTATCGTGGCGTTCGGTAGAGGGCGAGCGCACTTCGACGATCAGCGTTGGGTAATCGATCCAATCCTGACCGGGCACATTGTCGCGCGGGTCGCATGTTACTACTGCGTCGGCGTACACGTAGTCAGTTGGCGATTGCCGGATCTTCATGTCCGGATTGAGGGCGCGGCAACCGGTCCCGCGTACGCCTGCTCGCAGCAACGCGTACACGTTGCCCGCAATCTGGCTGTGCGCCTGCGAGCCGCCTGACATGGCATACACGTAACCATCGTGATACTCATGCTTGACCGTGCTGTAGCGCTCGAGCTCGATGTATGCCTCGACAGTCCACAGCGGACCAGACTGTTGAGCTACCATGTGGCGGTGCCTCCAATTGGCTATAGTATCATACGGCGGCGTGCTTCAAGGTCTGCACACGACAAGGTTCGCTTCACGGAAATGCTTCGCGGTGAGACCCGCTACCGGCCTGGCCCTCTTGCGGAATCGACCGGGCTTGGCAGGGTGATCGCGAACGTCGTTCCGCGTCCCTCCTGGCTCTCCACGCAAATAGTGCCATGCTGGCCATCCACCAGCGCCTTGGCAATCGCCAAGCCGAGCCCGGATCCAGTGCCGGCACGTGCCGTGTCGCCCTGGTAGAAGCGCTCGAAGATGTGCGGCAGCGCTGCCCGCGGGATGCCCGCGCCGCTATCCTTCACTACCAGTGTCGCGCTCGTGCCGCGCGCGAGCACGGAGACGGCAACGCTTCCGTCGGCCGGCGTGAACTTGAGCGCGTTGTCCAGCAGAATGAACAGTACCTGCGTGATAGCGTCTCGATCGCCGATAGCAACGGGATTGGCCTCCGTCTCCTCGCGGATCAGCCTGTCAGGATGCAGCACCGCCAGTTTGCGTATGACATCTTCTACGAGTGGAATGAGTACTACCGGTTCGCTCCGCAATGGCCGTCCGGCGTCGCTGCGAGCCAGGGTGAGCAGATCGCTCACCAGGCGGCTGAGCCGCTCGCTCTCCGAGACCAGGTCGCCGATCACGGCAGTGCGATCGGGCTCATCTATCGGTGGATCTCGCTGCAGGAGTCCCAGGTTGCCGCGGATGCTCGTCAGTGGCGTACGCAGCTCATGCGAGGCATCGGCGACGAAGCGCTTCTGCGCCTGGAAGGCAGCCTGCAGGCGGCTGAGCATGGTGTTGAACGTCGTCGCAAGCCTTCCTACCTCGTCTTGGGGCCCGTCGTAGTCGACTCGCCGGTCAAAATCCTGCGTGATGCCGATAGCCCGCGCCGTGCGAGCGATACGGTTGATCGGTCGGAGAGCTGCGCCCGAGAGTACCCAGCCGGCGCCGAACGCGATGATCGTCACGAGGAGACCGCCCAGCAAGAGGCTGTTCCGCAGCGCGTTGAGCGTCTGATCGACGTCCTGCAGGGGGCGCGCCAGTTCCAGGATGCCGAGGGGCGTGTCTTGGAATTGGGAGACGACGGGCACCGCGCACAACAGATAGCGAGTGCCGCTCAGTACGATCGTTGTCTCCACCATGCCTAAGCCGGAATCCGAGCTGATCTGCTGCCGCGTTTGGGCGGCCAGAGGGAGCACCAGGTTCGCGCCCTGCAGCGCGGGAGATTGATAGACAACAGCCCCATCGGGCTGGATGAGCTGGGCGTATGCTTCGGGCGGCGCGAAATTCGGCGGCAGTGACAGGGAAGAAGGTCCGCCTCCGTGCCTATCGGGCTGGGACCCAAACGTCGAGGCAAGGCTCGCCGTCTCCGAGGTAAGTGACCTGCTGGCGAGATCAAAGGTGATGTGCGAGACGGCCAGGTACAGCGTGATGCCAAAGGCAACGATTGTCAGAGCGACAATAGCGCTGTAGAGGAGTGTCAGGCGAAAACGGATCGACACAGAACACCCTATCCGACCTACATCACGCTGCGGGCATCCGCTGTGCTTCGCCTTCTCGCTGCGAGACTTCGAGCCGTGGCGACCGGAAGACAAGGCGGTCACCAAGCATGTAGTTGCCGCACGCACCCGCGGCAATGCCCGCCGCGGAGGCCGCCAGATCGGGGAGTACGAGACGCGTGGCTCCGAATACCAGGAGGTTGACCACGGCCATGCCGGCGATCGATCCGTGAAATGCCACCCAGCGGCGGCCGAGCGCCCGCTCGGGGCGGCGGTCGCGCCATGTGAAGAGCGTGCTCATGAAGAAGTTGAACTGGGCGGCAAGCAGGAAGGCACTCGCGTTGGCGGGCAGCGGGCGCAGTCCGCCGTCGAGCATCAGCTTGAGCAGCGTGATCTGCAGCAGGCCTGCCAGCCCGCCCGTGATGGCAAAACGAGCGATCCGCCTGTGTGAGCTGATCCGCGCGTCGGGCGTACCCCAGCTCGCGCCGGCTCTGTGCAGGCCATGATACGGATGAATCATTGGGAATCCTCTCTTCTTGTGCCGGTTCTCTTGTACAGTTCCATGCTACGTGCCACGGTTAAGACCACCCTCAGTCGCAGGTAAGAGAAGCCCAAGACGAAACCAAGAGATTCCTGAGAGAATCCGGCTGCGTCTCGCGCACTCGATGCTACAATTCCGGGGTGAGGCTTCAGGCACTGCTCCAGAGACCGCAGCCGGAGACCATCGATCTCGCGCCGCCGCCGTTCAGTCCGGAGATGTGGCGACGGTACATGATGATGCGCTGGATCACACTGGGCGCGATCACCGCCGGCGTGATGTTCACTCTGCGACCCAACGAGCTGTGGCCCGGCATCCCTTTGCTCATTCTGGTCATCGCGGCATACGCCGGTCTCGCCTTCTGGCAATACGGCACTCGCGGGATCCACGGTGGCGATCTTCGCCTGGAGCCCTGGCTCTACATGGTGCTCAGCGCCCTGCTGGTATGCGCCATGGTGCTCGCGGCGGCGCCGGCCACACACTCCCAGAGCCTCTGGTTCAACATCATGTACTTCGTCGTGCTGGCCGAGGGGAGGCACGTGCGGACCGCGCGCGCACTCACGTTGCTGTTTCTCTGCTGTGTCGCGCTGACCCACGCTTCAGTGCTGCTGACCGTTCCGACGGGATCTTGGCTGCAGGGGACCACCGAGTTCCTGCCGCTCGACGCCGGGCTTGCCGCTGCCGCTATTGGCGCCTGGCTGCAACGCACGCAGGAGCTGGAGCACCGTGCGCGCCTGACCTTGCTGACCGAGCTGGAGCAGTCCAAGGCATCGCTGGAGGAGGCCAACTATCAGCTTCAAGTGTACGCCGGCACGGTCGAGCAGCTTGCGGTGGCGAATGAGCGAAACCGTCTCGCTCGCGATCTGCACGACATTCTCGGATACACGCTGGCTACAGTGGTGATTAAGGCGGAGGCAGCGAAACGCCTGATCCCCACCGACCCTGCGCGCGCGCGAGGAGAGTTGGATCGTCTGCAGGAAGTGTCCCGGGACGGCCTGGCGGAAGTGCGGCGTTCGGTGGCTGGTCTCCGGGATGCCGCGGCGGCAGCCGGCATCTGGCACGAGGCAATGGGGCAGTTCGTAGAAGGTTTCGCGGGAGAAACGGGATTGCGGATCGCGCATGAGTTCGCGCCGCTCCCCAAGGAGCATGACCCGGCGCTGGAAATGTGCCTCTTCCGCGTTATCCAGGAGTCGCTTACCAATGTGTCGCGGCATGCACATGCTTCGCAGGTGACGGTCACGATGCGCACGGCGGAAGGATGCATCGTGCTCGCCGTAGAGGACAATGGCGTGGGCGCCGGGCCCTCCGGTTCGACCCTGACGGGTTTCGGCTTGCGCGGTATGCGTGAGCGCGTCGAACACCTTGGCGGCCGGCTGGTGTTCAGCAGCAAGCGCGGCGAGGGCACACGCGTTCTCGTCACTATCCCGCTGGCGGAGGGAGTGCGGTCGGGCGGCGCCGAGAGTGCCGCTGGAGCCCAGCATGCCGAAGGTGATCCTCGCGGTTCGGAACAGGGCACGCCGCCGGAGCCGTACTCCATGGCCATCGGCTCGGGCCTCGCAGAGCCAAAGGAGTGAATGATGGCGCCGGCCGAGAACCCGCCGATTCGCGTGCTGCTGGTCGAGGATCAACGTATTCTGCGGGAAGGATTACGCACGATACTCGACCTGGAGGCAGATATCGAGGTAGTGGGCGAGGCGGAGAACGGCCAGGTCGCGGTCGACGTCGCCGCGGTGTTGGCGCCCGACGTCGTGTTGATGGATCTCAAGATGCCGGTGATGGACGGCGTCGAGGCAACGCGTCGCATTCTTGGCGCCAGGCCGGAGACGCGCGTCGTCATCCTCACCACCTACGATCACGATAGCCTGGTGCTAGAGGCGATTCGGGCCGGCGCGATGGGATACCTGCTCAAGGACGATCCGGCCGACGAAATGATTCGCGCCATTCACCTGGCTCGACGTGGTGAGTCCCTGCTGCAGCCGGCCGTGGCCGCCAAGCTGCTGGCTGCCTTCCAGGGGACCACGCCCGCGATCGGGCCGATAGCGATTCCATCCGATGCCTGGAGCCCGAGTTCTCCTCCGTCCGGAGGAGAAACCCTGACCGAGCGCGAGCGGCAGGTGCTCCAGTTGGTGGCCGAAGGAGCCAGCAATCTGCAGATTGCCCGGCGGCTGCATTTGGCGGAGGGCACCGTGAAGAACCACATCAGCCTGATCATGGATAAGCTGAACGCCGGCAACCGAACGCAAGCAGTCACGATCGCGCGTCAGCGCCGGTTGATCGGCTGAGCGCCGGCCTCACCCTCGCAGCTCGCGGCAGACGGAGCCCGATCCGCCCGCCCGCCGCGCTACACTAGGCACGAGATCGCGGATCCGCTGGAATCGTGGTCCGAGAGTTTCCGAGCAGCTCGCGGCGCTTGTACTGTCGACCCGCAATGTCAAGGTCCGGGAGCGATCCGCGGTTTGCCGGGGAGCGCGGGCCTTCTTCACGGGATATGGTCCTTGCGCGACTGCACGGAGGTTGAGAGGTGAAGGCGATGATGCAATCAGTATCGTGGTGGTGCTACGACGAGACCGGTCTGACACGATGGTAGATTCACTGCGCGTCAGGTTGCTCTATGACATTTACCATATGCAGATCATGGAGGGCGACGTCATCCGTACCATACGCACGCACGCCCCGTTCTTCGCGCATTACCACACGGCCGGGAATCCGGGCAGGAACGAGATCGGCCCGAGGCAGGAGCTTCACTATCCCGCCATCATGCGTGCCATCGCGGCGACGGGATACGAGGGCTACGTCGGCCAGGAGTTTGTGCCCGAAGGGAAACCGGCGGAAGCGCTGCGTGAAGCCTTCGACCTCTGCAATGTGGTGTAGAGCCGGTACTATGAGGTACACCCCTTCCGGTCTTCCGGCGCGCCACCGGAAAGCAGTCAAGCAGTCAATGCCTGGCGGTCACATGCCCCGTACTCTACCGATCACAATACGCAACGCTACCGAGTATTCTGCTGCCAGGGACTCCGGCGTGTGGCCAATCGCGGGGATATACGCACTGTACTTCGCCAGGTAGGCAGCCGCGGCGGCGGCAGACGGCCAGTCGCTCGCGACCTGAGCCTTGCCGGTGAGCACGACGATGTCGTCGCCCTGCTCGCCGGAGTTAAAGTGGATCGCGACCGAGGAGTTACGCTGGATGTGCCGGAGGCGCTTGGCGTCGGGGCGGTTGTATACCAGCAGCGCTTCGCCATCCCAATAGAACCAGACAGGGTTAGGCTGTGGAGTACCGGCGGCATCCGTGGCAATCAGCCAGATCACGTTGTCGTCGCGCAAACGCTGTCGCACTCGCTGGCCGAACGGCGTGTTGGGATCAGGCAATGGACTCGACATTGCAGAGCCTCCTCATCTCGTCGACCGCTCTTGTCGAAAATCGAGCAGAAGCGGCCAGGGTCGTTCATCTGCCTGCCCTGAAGTGTACAGAGTTCCACGGCCAGGTACATGGTACGAAGGTTCCCAGCCCTTTATACCGCGCTGTCGCCGCGCCCAAAGGCCGGGCAGACTGGAGATCATCTCTATCGCGATCCGTTAGGCCCAACCGTACCATGCACGCGGACGGGCGTCAGGCCGAGTCTATACGATTCCGAGCACTCGCATCTCGTGACGGAGCGTCTCCTCCAGACCCTCGCGTAGGGGACGCGGGCTGAAGCCCAGCTCGCGCTTTGCCCTGGCATTGTTCCCGAGATACGTGACGCCTGCACTGACACGCAGATACTCGGCGCTGTAGCCGTCCGGCACCGGCGCGACTTTCTCGAGCCCGGCCATGATGACGGCCGCGGCCTGCAACAGCCCTGGTCCAATTCGGCGCCGCGGCGCTGCGATGCCGGTAATCTGTTCGGCGATGTGCAGGGCTTCGACGAGAGTGCAGGCCGGTCCCGCCAGCATGTAGGATTCGCCCGGCACGCCTTTCTCCATGGCCAGCACGTGGCCATGAGCGATGTCGTCTACGTGGCCCCAGCAGTACGCCGCGCGCTTGGGGACTATCGGCAGCTTCCTCCGCAGGTATTGCTTCAGCACGGCGCCTGTCACGCTGGCATCACCGGGTCCATACACCAGGCCCGGCTCCACGATCACCAGCGGCAAGCCGGCTGCGATCATCGGCTCCGCCACCTCGTAGTGCGCGACCCACTTGGTCCGCTCATATTCCGAGATGTGTGGCCCCATGTAGCGATAGCTCTCGTCGACGAGCTGCCCATGTGTATCGGAGTTCACGGCCAGGGTACTGGTGTAGACACCTTTGGGGATCCCGAGATCCCGCATCAGCTCCAGCGTGTTGCGCGTGCCCTCGATATTGACCCGGGCGCCGTCGCGCTTATCCTTCACGCCGATCTTGTACCAGCCGGCGATGTGAAAGACACCGTCGACCCCGGTCATCGCCTCGCGCATGCTTGCCTTGTCGGTCACGTCGCCCACGTACAGCTTTACGCCGAGATCGGCTAGGTTGCGCGCCCTTGCCGGGTCGCGTACCACGGCTACGACGTCGTGGCCGGCCCCGATCAGCTGCCTCGTTACGGATCCGCCGATAAAGCCGGTCGCACCGGTCAGGAAATAGCGCATGTCGCCCTCCACGCCAAGCCCAGTTTGATTCAAGACCGCACGGCCATCGCTGTTGGCGAGATATCCCTCCTTCATCGCCTATTCGAGCTGGCGTTGCTCCAGCGCCGCGACCTTCTCGACCACGGCCTCATTGATGAAGCGGTTCAACTTACGGGGCGGGACAACCTGCTGCAATCGCTCGCGCAGGCCATCGTCGAGGTAGACCGTTGTTCTTGCCATCGAGATGAATCTCCAATTGGACCGGGCACTAATGTCATAGTAAAGCATCATAAGGAGCATGAAATGCCGGGGTCACTGCCCAGTACGACCTGAACCGCGCTGCCATCACCTGATGATGCCGAGGTTCATCTCCGTTCCGTCCCGCTCGTACGCCACTGGACTGGCTCCCACGCGACTTGGCGGAGCTTAAGTAACTCGTGCGCGCGCAGTCTCACGATCTACACTGACTTGTAAGCTGTGGGTCTTTTAGAGGCACGTCAACAATGAGACGCATGGCTTTAGATGGACGACACGAACGACCTGGGTTCTACCGCGGCCTCGGCGCTCATCACTTCAAGTCCCGCCGTCATGATGGGGAAGCCAATCATCACCGGAACGAGAATCACCGTCGAGTCAATCCTAGTCAGCTTGGCTGCAGGGGAGACCGTCGATCAACTCCTGGACGCTCACCCCAGGCTGACAAGAGAAGGCGTCGCCGCGGCGTTGCGTTTCGCCGCTCAGGCGCTACGGGCCGACGTTGTCTATCCATTCGCTGGCATTGCGTCGTGAGACTCGTCGCTGACGAAGGCGTGGATCGGCACACCGTTGAGCGGCTGAGAAGCGAAGGCAACGTTGTGCTGTACATTGCAGAGTCAGAACCTGGAATCACCGACGACGCTGTGCTGCGCGCGGCGGTGGAAGAGAACGCTCTCCTCTTGAATCAATTTTGGGCAACGCCTACGGCGATGCGCGCCGCTCCGGATCCGCGCTGACCAGGATCGAGGCCTCGGATGCGCGAGGATAGGCTGCTCGATTCCTCAACCCGAGGCCATCGGGTCACTCCCAGAAAAGGCGCCGAGTGCCCGCATCAGCAGTGTTCAGCCACCGGATGAGACCGCGAGGTAAGCCGATCGTGCATGGTCCAAATGGGTACTAGACCGAGTCATTTCGTATTGTATAGTTTAGGAGCCATGGCAACAGGTTCTTGTGGAACGAAGATTTTGCAGAAGGATTGCCAACCGATGAAGCGAATTACTCTCGGCATTCGACACGGCCACGTATGGAACATGCAGGTCATCCAGCGCGCCGCGCTTGCTCTCGGCTCGGTCGTCGCCTTTGTGGCGGCATCAGGCGCCGGCACCCAGTGGTTCTAGCGTTCTAGCGTTCGGTGCTTGGGCGTGCAGGGCGCGGATGCCATGATCCTCGCCCTGCCAGCTCAATAGGCACCCCGGGAACCCACCATCGCGGACTCATTCCCGAGACCCGAGTCGTCTGCGGAGATCCCAGGCAGTCAGATCCCGCTGGAGGTTGCATGCTTCTTGTGATACCGGTACTCGTAGCGGTGTTTCTTGCGCTCCTGCGCGGCGGCTCGCTCAGCAATCTTGCAGCGCTGCCCATTCGAGGCAGCGGTTTTCTGATCGGCTCTCTTGCCATCCAGTTGCTGCTCTACGCGCCGGGGGTACGCGGCTCGGGCCTCGTTCTGCATCACAGTGGCGAGATCTATGCCGGTGCGCTCGGCATGGTCACCATCGGCGCCTTGCGAAACTGGCGCCTCGGACCGGCCGTACGCATAGCGCTGCTCGGGCTGACACTCAACGTGACCGTTATCGCCTTGAACGGCGGCCATATGCCGGTTGATGCCGCGGCAATGGCCGCCGTGAAAGGCCAGGCCAAGGTGCAGGAGATCTCCGGACAGCACGTCTATAACAACACGGGGCTCTCGACGTCCTCGAGCAAGCTGGCTGTTCTCGGCGACGTCATCCCAGTCCGGTTTGCTCAAGGTTACGGCAACGTCTTCAGCGTGGGCGACGCCTTGCTCACCTTCGGCGCGGCCACGGCGGCCTACGGCGCTGTCCGAAGGCCTTTCAGGCCCGAGCCTCAACGGTGCATGGAGGCTTCGCGCTGAGCTCGACTGGCCAACAAGGGCGCACGCCCTGCAAGTGAGGACACCGTGCAACCGATGCCATGGCCACTTCGATGCTACCTCTGGGCGCTGAACCTGGCGTGCGTTGGCGTAGTGCTCGTGCAAGCCGGCCCTCTCATCGTACATGGCAGCTTGGCGCGCGAACCGCACGACCGCCTTCTGGCTCTCGGCGCTTTCCTGCTGCTGGCTCTGGCCGCCCACTATACGGTGCTGCAAGTCAGCCGTACCGTCGTACAGGATCTCGCGACGCCGGTGCACGTGGCCGCGATTCTGCTCTTTCCAGCGCCGTTTCCGCTGCTGCTGACGTTTGTCTCCTCTGTCGTCTCGGTGGCCCTCCGCCGTCACACGCCGATCTATAAACGCGCGTTCAATACCAGCCACCCCACGCTGGCAGTGGGCCTCACCACCGCGTTGTTCTCGCCTGTCGCCTCGCCCACGCACTTGCTGCGTCCCGCCGATCTGGCGCCTGCTCTTCCCAGCTTGGTGCTGCTCATCACGCTCTTCTATGTCCTCGACGTTGCCATGATGCTGGGGGTCTTCGCTCTGATGCAGCGAAGGTCTCCATTCACCTTGTGGTGGCAGGAATACCGCCACGCGCTCTTGCCCGAGCTCGCCGCCAGCTCGATTGGCATTGCCGCTACAATATTGTGGCGCTTCGATCCCCTGGCGCTTGCCCTGGCAGTCCTCCCGGTTGTGGCCCTGCGGGTCGCCTTCTATGCCGTCGCCCAGGCGGAAGAGCGCAGCCAGGCTCTGCGGCGCAACAAACAGCTCGAAGCCGTCCTCACCGCGAGCCAGGGATTACGTCTGCAGCATACGCGCGCCGACCTGCTCCGGCCCCTGGCGGAAGCGGCGCACGCCATCATCGGGTCTGGGGTGGTCACAGGATACCTGTGCGACGATCACGATCCTTCGCTGCTCAGACGAGTCGTGTTCACACCGGACGATGCGCCCAGGTTGACGCCGATGTGGCTGCCCGTGCCCAGCCCCGAGACGAACATGCGCGAGGTCGACCTCGACGGTATCGGTCGCGTGCTGCCGGTGCTGCTTGATCCGGACGGCCAGGGCTCCTCGGGGCTGCTGCTCCTCTCTGGTGGGACGTTGACGCTGACCGACGACGATCGCGATTCGTTAGCCATCCTGGCGAACCAAGCAGCAATCGCGCTGCAGAACGCGCGGCTCCATGAGCGCGCGGTTGCACTCGCCTCTCAGGATGGGCTCACCGGCCTCCTCAATCACCGGGCCTTCCAAACGCGACTTGAGGAGGAGATTGCCCGCGCCAAACGGGGCGGCCACCCACTCGCGCTCATGATGATCGATGTCGATGACTTTGGCACGGTGAACAACAGCTTCGGCCATCAGGTCGGCGACGCGGTCCTGGCGGCAATAGCGAAGGCCTTTCTCAGGAGCATCCGTACAGGGGACATTGCGGCTCGCTACGGAGGCGACGAGTTCGTCGTCATCTTGCCGGAAACCGATATTGATGGAGCAACAATGTTGGCCGAGCGCGCACGCGAGGCAATTGCCTCGCTCCTGGTGATCGAGAACGGAGCCACCGTCTCCGTGCGGGCCAGTATCGGCGTGGCCGCGCTGCCCGATCATGCCCAGACGCGCGAGGGTCTGATCCGGGCGGCCGACAAGGCTGCGTACGCCGCGAAGCATGCCGGAAAGGGGTGCGTTGCGCGACCCGAGGATGCGGAAGCCAGCCTCGACTATGATCCGACGGCCTTGGCCGCCCAGTTGCAGCACGCCAATCTCGCCACGGTCACCGCCCTCGCGGCCGCCGTCGACGCGAAGGACCCATACACGCAGGGCCACTCACAGCGGGTCAGCGCCTACGCGGGCATCATTGCCCGCGCCATGCAGCTCTCAGACGACGTCGTTGCCCGCATTGAGCTTGCCGGCCTGTTACACGACGTGGGCAAGATTGGCGTGCCCGACGCCATACTGGCAAAGCCATCGCCGCTCACGGTTCAGGAATACTCGACGATCAAGCACCACTCACTCATCGGCGAACGCATGCTCGCCTCGGTGCCCTTTCTGCAGGACGTGCTACCTGCCGTGCGTTACCATCACGAGCGATGGGACGGAAGCGGCTACCCTGACGGTCTGAGCGGCGACATCATCCCGCTGGATGCGGCAGTGCTGGGAGTCGCAGACGCGCTCGACGCCATAACGAGCAGCCGCACGTATCGTCCCGCGCTATGCTGGGAAGAGGCGCGCGCACGCATCCTCGAGGGTACCGCGACCCAGTTCCACCCAGGCGCGGTTGCAGCGTTCGAGCGGGCAGTCGCGGATGGAACACTATCTCTCCTTGCCTCACAGCCGGTGAACGTATCCATCTCGAATTACCTCGAGTGGGTCAGTCGCGATCCTGCCTCGGAACGCAAGCCGGCCGAATTGTCCCTGACGACGATAGGACAAGATAAGTCGCATGGCGCGTACACCGCGTTGGCTGCCGTGGCACATGCGAGCGCGTCCAAGTCGGGCTGAGCCATACGAGCTTTTCACCAGGAGGACACAGGCACGCCCTGACAGGCCGTGCGGTGGCAGTTCCAGCGGTGAATCTGTCGCCTACAACGTGTACGTCACCGTCACGCTATCCTGGATGATTAGCGATCCTGTCTGTACGGGTGTGGGTACGCGAGTAGTGCTTTGCACAGCGCCGGTCACGGCATATGGCATGGGTGTCGGCGCCTGTGCCAGATTCTCGGTTACCTGCACTTTGGCGCCGGTGAGCGAGATCCCCAATTGTGCGGCTACGGCGGACGCCTTTCGCTGTGCCACTGCGACTGCTGCTCGCAACGCCGCGGTACGTGCCAGACTGTCGTCCTTCAGGCCGAAGCTCACGCTCACGTTCCGGTTGGCGCCCGCTCCCACGCCCGCGTCGATCACCGATCCTGTCTTGCGCAGCTGTTCCACGGTAATGGAGAGTGTGTCGGTAGCCTGGAAGCCGGTGACGATGCCGCGGTCGTCATACTGCGGATCCAGCGAGATGCTCGCCGTCTGGATGTCGTGATCCGGGATGCCCAGCGCCTTGATACGCGTGATCGCGGCTGCGATGATCGCGTTTGCCTCGCTTTGCGCCTTTTCGGCCTGCAGATCGGACTGCTGCACGCCTACCGTGACAAAGGCTACATCGGGCGCAACCGTCGTCGAGCCCTCCGCGCTGACCGTAATGCTGGTCTGGCTCTGCGTCGATGCTCCGGCCGCAACAGCCCGCGGCACTGCCGCGCTCAACATCAATGTGCTCACCAGACCCACCGCAACGATCCCTAGCCTGCCCATCACGTGTTCTCCTCTCAGATCGGGCACCCTTTAGCCGCATCCACGGCGGCCCAGATGCAACCGCGCGCCGGCCGCGGCCGGCTGCTTACTCGGACCAGAGCGCGGTCCCCGTATACCAGATACAACGCGAAGCGGTCCTCACCGGTAACGGCGCACTGCCACAACCGTTCGGCGTCAGGTACGGTCGCCGGCCAGGCTTCACCCTCTTGCCGGGTGCCGGTGGGCAGGTCCATGCTCCCCCGTGCCTGCAGCCGCAGGCCCAAGCACCGCCCAAACGGTCGCGGCCGACTTTGTGCTGTCCAGCCTGGCGTGACAAGACAATATGGTGGCGTTCTCGCCTGGATCATTCAGGAACCCTGACGGAAACGAGCTTAGCAAGGATGCTGGGAGGCCCGTGATGGCGCGCGCCGCCAGCCCAGAGCGAGTGCTCGGTCCACCAGCGCATACTGATTCTCGCGACTGGCGGGATGCTCCCGCGCTTGCTGCAGGGTCGATTGCCGGACGTAGACGTAGGCGAGCCGCTGCCAGTGCAGGGCCGTCACCTTCTCAGAGGCGAGCGCGATCGTGCACCACCTCCACGAGCACCGCAAGCAGCCGCTGACGACACAGTTGCTGTTCCTCCGGCGTGAGGGTCGCCAGGAGACGCACTGGACTGATGCGCCAACTCTCGCCGTCGACACCCGCCGGCGGCAGGCGGAACGGCAGGGCACGCTGACGGGGCAGATTCTGCGGCATGGACTGCGGGATGGGCATGGGTCGCCTCCTCGACGGGCTGGTCCACGAGTGCCTCCTCCACAGACCGTAGCACGGCTACCAGATGGCGAAGTCCCTCCACGGAGACGCGGCAGGACGAGGGTTCTGCCCGCAGTCCACCCCGGTCGGTCGCGCTCACGGGGACTAGGCGCACGACGCCCGGCTCAAGGCCGACCACGCACACGCGGCCAAGTACCGCCTTGGTCGTAATCTCCAGGCAGGGCAACGTCAGACCATAGAGGGGATGCGCCGGGTCTACCACGCGAATCTGTTCCGCGAGCGGGACCGTCATGCTCATCTGCGTCTGGTGACCCTCGGATCGCGCACGAAACGGCCGACGGCCGCCGCGCCTGCCAGGCCCGTGGTGAGACTCACCACGAACACGGCAGCGATCCCGAGCCTGTCCGCCAGTAGCCCGCCGGCGATGGGTCCGAGGCACGCGAACGGGAGTTGGGCTAGCGAGGCCAGACCGATGTACGCGGACCGGGAGGAGTCCTGGCCGAAATCGAGGAGGAGGGCGCTGGCGGCCAGTTGCGTGCCACTGGTGCCGATGCCGACCGCGGCGAACGCGGCGGCATAGAGCGCGAACGCGGCGAACCCGTTCCCGACGGTGTGTCCGCAGAGGGCGAACGCGGCGGCGGCGGCGATGGCCAGCGCCCCGCCCTCGACAAGGCGCGTGTGGCCAAGGTGATCGCCAACATAGCCCCAGAGCAGATTCCCGGCCAGCGACCCGCCCATGAGGACGGCGGCGTAGAGTCCCGCTCCACCGTCGGATAGCGCGAGCACGTGCTTGGCATCGACTGTGTAGAACGCTGTCGCCATGCCGGCAAGCGTCACGAGGCTGTTCACGCCGAGATACGCCGCGAAATTGCGATCGCTCCGCAGAATCTCGGCATAGCCCAGCCGCCGCGCTGCGGCGCTGGTCTCATGCCACGGAGCCAACGTTTCTCGCGAGGACGCTAGGAAGAGATAGGAGATCGCGAGGCAGACCGTGGCGCACGTGAAGCAGAGCGAGAAGCCCCCGGGCCAGCTGTGCTCGCCGAGCATGGCAGCGCTGGCGACGCCGCCGCCGATTCCGAGCAGCATGCCGAGAGCGGACCAGAGTCCGAAGAACCGGCCGCGCCAGTTCGGCGGCATGACGCGGGCGATGAAGTTCAGCCATGCCGCGTAGCTGGCGCCGCCAGCCAGCGTGTTGACGGCGTAGAGCACGAAGAAACACACGAGTAGCGCGGTAGCGTGCTCGCGCGCCAACACCCACGTCAGGACCGCGAGGATCGGGAATGGCAACCGCTCAACTGTCGTGCACACCATGATGAACGGCTTTCGCCGCACCAGCCGTTGCACGACGCCCGCCAGGAGAATCGGCGGCAAGAGGAAGCCAATCGAGGCAACAGAAGGAATCAGGCCCAGGGCGACGTCCGACGCTGTGAGGTGGTGGACGAACAGGGGCAGCACGCCGTAGACAGAGGCGAACGTCAGCGCCAAGGAGAACAGGGTGATGTCAGCGCCGAGGGTAACGAAGTTCCACCGATATGCGCTCTCGGGGAGCACCGCGCTTGGTCGCACGGGCATGCGTCTACGCTTTCCAGAGCGGCCGAGGCTGCATCGCCGTCCGGCCAGAGGATGAACGGCACAGCCTGCCGTCGCCTTCAGCATATGGCAGAGCGGCAGTCCATGTCATGCGAGACCGAAGGTAGCGCGCCCGGGCCGATCGCCTGTGCGGCGAAGCTGGGGCACACGGTACCGGGATCGTCGAGCAATGCGTAGCGGGCTCCGCGGATGGGACTCCCGTGTGGAGATGGGCCTGTAAGAGGGGCTGGATTGCATTCCTCGCGCGCTCCATAGGACCAGTGCCCGCTGGCCGCAGGAACCGGTGCCTTTGGCAGGCCCTGCGCCATGCAATATGCTGAGCTCAGTTCACACACGAATGGAGACAGGCAGATGGCAGATGCGGCAACGCTGAATCAGATCATCGAAGAGACGCTTCCTGTCATTCTCGCATTCGGCTTCGGCCGCTGGGCCGTGACGATTGGAGGCTCGCACGGGAAAGGGCTGAGCGACAGTCGCTCTGACGTGGATTTCCGCCTCTATGCCGACGAGATATTGCTGCCTGGCAACGAAAGATTCGACGCGCACTTCGCTCGTCTCACCACCTTGATGGATAGGTGGCGTGCAAATGGGGTCGAGATCGATGGGGTGTGGCGACGCACAATCGCGCAGGTGGACGAACAACTGGACGCCTGGCTAGCCGGGCGGGGACGGCCTGAGCCGCGTGTCTGGTCGCTCTGGGGCTACCATCTGCCATGCGACCTGTTGTACCAGATGAGCGTCAAAGATCCGCACGGGATAGTGGCGGGATGGAAGCAGCGACTCACACCGTACCCGGATGCCTTGCGCGAGACTATTTTGGCGACGCACATGGGCTCACTGCGCTACTGGCGACAGGACTACCATTACGCCAACAAAGTGGCCCGGAAGGATGTGGTCTTTCTCGCTGGCCTCACGTCGAGACTAGTGCATGACATCATGCAGGTCCTCTTCGCGTTGAATGACATGTACTATGTCGGTGACGGCAATAACCTTGACTATGCGAGACACTTTTCTGTGCAGCCCGCGCGATTCGAGGAAAGAGTGACGGAGATTCTTGCACCCCCCAGTTCGGAGGACGGCTATGAGCGACAGCATGCTGCTATCCTGGGTCTCATCGATGCGCTGGAGTACCTCGTGAATGCGAGAAGAAACTGATGATGCGAATCGCCTTGGGGCAAGTGGCCGAGTTGTCCGAGGAGACCCTGCGCTTTGCCCGCCAGCTGGGCGTTGCGGGCGTGCAGCTGAACACGCCGCTGCTGCCCGGTGACGGCCGCTGGCATGAGGAAGATCTCCGCTGGCTGCGCGTGCGCTGCGAGCGGCATGGCTTGCGCCTGGAAGCGGTCGAGAATGTGCCGGTGGATTTCTACGACCGGGCAATGCTGGGCCTCGACGGTCGTGACGAACAGATTGCCAACTATCAGGAGACGATTCGCGCGATTGGCCGTGCAGGGATTCCTGTTCTCGGCTATCACTGGATGCCACTCGAGGTGTGGCGAACCTCAGCCACTACGCCGGGTCGCGGCGGTGCCCTGGTAAGCACCTTCGACGCCGCGGAAGCGGAGTCGGGTCCCTTGCCGTGGGGCTTACGACGTCATCCGCTGCTCGGAGACCGTGAGATCGGTGCCGAGGAGATGTGGACCAACTACGCATACTTTCTTCACGGCGTACTGCCTGTCGCTGCGGAGGCCGGGGTCACGCTCGCCCTCCACCCCGACGATCCGCCGGTTCCGTCGCTGGGCGGCGTGGCGCGGCTCTTCCATACCTTCGCCGGGTTCGAGCGCGCTATGACGATGTTTCCGAGCCCCAACCACGGGCTCGACTTCTGCATGGGAACGTGGTCGGAGATGGCTCAGGACGCCAGTCCGGGCGTGATCCCGGCGATCCAACATTTCGGCGCGCGTGGCCAGATCGTCTACGTCCACTTTCGCGACGTGCAGGGAATAGTGCCGCGATTCAACGAATGTTTCGTGGATGAAGGTAATGTCGACGTGGTGGCGGCCGTCCGGGCGCTCCAAGAGGTCGGATTCTCCGGGTTTATCATCGACGATCATGTCCCGCACATGGTTGACGACACCGAATGGGGCCACCGCGGGCGGGCGCACGCCACAGGTTTCATTGCCGGATTGGTACGCTCCGTTATGTCGCTCAGCACGTGACGGCGAGCGAGCCGCCGTCTACCGGAGAGCGCGCGCACTGACCGACACTCGTGCGGTCAGACGCTGATCGTCGTGCCGTCGAACTTGGTCAGCGAGAAGCCCTTGAACATCTCGTTGAACGTGCCGCGTTCATCGGCCAGCACGCTGATCGCTACCGCTTCACCCAAGAGCAGCCCTGCCGCAATATCCGAGCGCGGGTGAAAGCCGCCGAAACTTCGTCCCACGCAGTGGTTCCCTGCCAGCTTATCCAGCTCGCTGCCCACGGTAAGCGATGCTCCAGTATAGGGCAGCAGGCTAGCTCCGTCGGCGCTGGCCACTACCGGGGCGGGCAGCACGTATGACTCATCGAACCATGCCTTGAGCACCGTGATGCAGGCCCCGGTAATTGCCGAGTGCGCCGCCGCGTACGAAGGGTGCATTGGGCAGCCGCGCGGCACGGGCATGGGTAACAGGTAGGTGCCGTGCTTCTGGAAGATCGCCGCCAGTACTGTCGATGTGGACAGGAGATCGGTGTGGATCGGATACTGCGCGGCCTTGGTCATCTGGTTGTGGACACGGCCACCGAACTCCTCGGGGCGCACGCGGCGATGGACAAGCCACTTCTGATAATGGACGGCCTTCAGCGCTGTGTTGGCCACCTTCGCCACGAGATCCAGTCCATGGAACGCGGTGCCGAAAGTGGCGACGCCGACCTGTGTCTTGGACTGCGTGTACGGATTGCCTTTGTCCACCGGTGCGCCCATGGCGTTCAGGATCAGCATCGCGTTGAGATAGCCCTGGTAGGAGAAATCGTCGATGAGCCAGATGGCCATATCGCGGCCGGTGACGATGTAGCGGGACGGCACTGGCTTGATTGGCGCCTTGGCGGGCGGTGGCGCCGTGACGATGCCATTCTGCACGGTTAACCAGGCGTCATAGGTCGTCATGAACTCCGCGGGCGGCGAGACAGGATAACGCTGGTCCATCGAGAACGCGCCGTATGGGACGGGGAGCCACTGGAACTGTGAGACATAGGGGCCGCTCATCTCCCCAGCTAAACCGAGCCGGAAGATCGAGCCGGAGGTGACTGCTCCGGCTGCTTTGGGCCCACGAAAGTCGGAGAGCCGCGAGAGATCGGCGGCGGCCTGCCCGATAAGGGGATCGGTGGCGTAGCGGGCGAAAGGCACGTCACGGGCGAGCGCGTACCAGTACATCTCGGCCATCTCCCCGGCCATCTCGGCGCTGCTGAACGCGGGCGGCGGCGGTGTGGCCAGACTGCCGCTATCGGCGCCCTCCAGCAAGAAGGCAAACGCGCTCTGGGGACCGGCGAGCTTGGCCTGGCCACCCAGCGGGATCGCTTCAAAGTCGGCTGGCCGCCCGCTCTCGAGCGCGCTGAGCAGCGCGGCGTATGCGGCGGGGTCGACTTCACCCAGAGCGTTGTGGGGTAACCCTTTTGAGTAGTTGCCGAGGTGAGTGCTCCCGTAGCGCGCCTCGTCGCCATTAGTGGGGTGGGCAGGCAACGGGTGTGTCCGCTCGTCGTGCGCGGCGCTCACCCGGACGGTGTAGGCGCGCTCGGCACGCGCCGTCGCACCCGGCGGCAGGGTGTCCGCCATCGCTCGGTCGCCCGTGGCTGTTACGCCCAGCGGCAATCGGCCCAGGACTCCCGCTGAAGCCGTTACCACAGCGACGCCCGCGGCTCGTCCCAAGAAGCTGTGGCGGCTGAGGTACGCCGGCGCGTGCTGGCCGGTCTCGCCGTCGGGATGCTGTGGCGTGCTCTTCTGATTGCGTAGCACCGTGGTCTCCATCACTGTGTTCTCCTTTTATCCTTGCGTCGTTCTCGCAGCTGGTCAGGACCAGGCGACGTTGTGCCCTCTTACCGCTCGTGCACCCCTTTCTCCTGCGTCTCCTGCTCACACGGCGTCGCCACGATGTAGCGGAAGCGCTTGACCAGCCGCACCGTGCCTACCGCCGTGGTATGGTGCGCCAGCGCCTGCAGCGCCTGCAGCGTCGCCGCGCGCACGGGCGGCTGCCCGAGCAGGCGCATCGCCGCCTGCAACGGGCCTGTCGACGCATGGGCCTCCCAGGTTGTCTCGGGATCGGCGTACTCCCAAGGGCAGATGACCTCGCCCTCGGTCAGTGCCTGAAGCCCGGCCTTGGCGAACAGCGCGTCGAGCACCCCTGGTGCTGAGAGTGCGAATGGCTCTTGCCCGACGGCAGTGGGCAGCAACTCGCCCAAGGCCCGCGCGATAGCCTGCCAGACGGGGTCAGGGGGCATGGCCCCGACGGCTGCCACCACCGCAGCCCCGTGCCGGCTGACGCGCGTCAGCTCACGTAGGGCCACGGCGGGCTCTGCCACGTAGGGCAGGACATCGGCGGCAATCACCGCATCGAAGGTGTGCCCAGCGTAGGGCAAGAACTCCAGGTCACCCAATCGGAAGTCGCCGTCCGGCACGCGTCGTCGGGCGATGGCCAGCAGGGCCTCGGAGGCGTCCAGCCCGTTCACGAGTGCTCCCCGCTGGCCAGCGAGCACGCTGGCGCCCCCGGCTCCGCAGCCGGCGTCCAGCAGATGGGTGCCCTGATCCACGCCAGCGGCGTCCAGCATGGCTTGCCACAGCGGGCCGGAAACCGGCTCCTGCAGCTCCGCCCAGGTGTACGCTGCCCCACCCCATAGATGCCCCTGCAAGATCGCCGATCCCATCTGCTTGCATACCTTCTGTGCGTTTATTCCGGCGGGACCGCCGTACCTGCCACTCTAGGCCAGGCAGCAGCAGTCGCCCAGGCAAAATACGCAACGTCCGGTGCATCTTCATGTGCAATATGGTTGCAGGCCACGAGGGAAACCAGCCGCCACCGCATATGCTGGCCGCTGGTACGATCTCAGCAAGAAGCAGCCGGTCCGGCTACTCCGCAGTGATGCACCGAAACGGAAGGACGAACCAGCGGGATGGAGAGCAGGGCCGAGGACGTGGCCCGGCGTGGCTTCGCGACCCTGCTGCGCCGCTACCGCTTGGCGGCTGGGCTCACGCAGGAGGAGCTGGCAGAACGTGCGCGCCTGAGCCGGCGCAGCATCGCGGCCATGGAACAGGGAGCGGCCCATACGCCCCGCCGGGAGAGCCTGGAGCTGCTCGCCGCGGCCCTTGCCCTGGCGGGCGATGAGCGCGCCGCCTTCCTCACGGCAGGGCGCCGCGCAGGAACAGGCGGCTCCGGCGATCACGGTGCGCTGTCGGCCGCACGAGACGCGGTGCCGTTCGTCGGGCGGGCGGGCGTGCTGGCGTTGGTGGAACGCCACGTGGGAGGTGAAGGCGCCCCCTTGCTGCTACTCGCCGGCGAGCCGGGCATCGGCAAATCCCGCCTCTTGCATGCGGCCGTCCCGCGCGCAGCCGGTGCCGGCCTGCGCGTGCTCGAAGGCGGTTGCCAGCAGCGGGGCGGCCAGGAGCCTTATGCCCCCTTCATGGCTGCCTTCCAACGTCACCTGCAGCATCAAAGGCCGGGGCAGCTCCGCGCAGATCTGCGCGGCTGCGCGTGGCTGGTTCGTCTGTTGCCGGAGCTTGCGGGCGGCGTCATCGAGCCGCTGCCCGCTGGTACCATCCCGGCCGAGCATGAGCGACGGTTGGTGTTCGCCGCGGTGAGCCGTTTCCTGACCAACGTGGCCGGCCCGGCGGGTACGCTGCTGGTACTCGACGACCTGCAATGGGCGGGTGCAGATGCCCTTGATTTATTGGCTGCGCTGACGCGCAGCACTGCCGCGATCCCGTTGCGCATCCTGGGTGCATACCGCGACACGGAGGTGCCACCCGAGGCACCCCTCGCCGCCACGCTGGCCGACCTGATCAACGCGCGGCTGGCGACGCGGCGACGGATCAACCCGCTGTCAACGGCGGAAGCGGCGCAGTTGCTAGGCGAGCTGCTCACCGGCGAAGCGGTAGCTCCGGATCTGCGCGAACAGGTGCTCCGGCGCGCGGGCGGGGTTCCGTTCTTCCTGGTGAGCTGCGCGGAGGGCTTGCGCCAGGATACAGAGGACGGCACGCGCGAAGCCGTACCCTGGGACGTGCAGCAGAGTGTCCGCCAACGGGTTACTACCTTGCCTGAGCCGGCGCGGCTTGTGCTGGGCATTGCCGCCGTGATCGGCCGCACGGCACCATATGAACTTCTGCAGGGTGTGGCAGCCCGACCCGAGCAGGAGGTGCTCGACGCGCTGGATGCCGCCTGCCACGCCCATTTGCTGGAGGAAGCAGGCGACGCGGTCTATCGCTTCAGCCACGATGTCATCCGCGAGGTGGTCGAGGCAGGTCTCGGCTCGGCGCGGCGCATGCTGTTGCATCGGGACATCGCCCGGGCGATGGAGGAGCGCACGGGACCACCACCCATTGAGGAGCTGGCTTACCACTATGCGCGCAGCGACCAGGTGGAGCGGGCGCTGCCTTATCTGGAACGCGCTGCGGCACGCGCTACTATGGCTGCGGCCCACCAGGACGCAGCAGCCGTGCTCGCTCAGGCGGTCACGCTGGCGGAACGAGTCGGGCAGGATGACCTCCTCGGAGACCTGCACGCACGACGCGGAGCGGCATTGTACCACATGACGCGCTGGACGGAGGCGCGTGAAGAGCTGCAAGCTGCCCTGGCACGCGTGCCGCCTGAGCGCGGCGACTTGCGCGCGGAACTCCTGATCGCCATGGCGAAGACTGCCAACTGGGACTTCTCCGACGCAGCCATCATCCGCGGTTGCGCAGAGGAAGCTCTCGCCCTGGCCGAGGAGGCCGGGCGCGAGGATTTGGCCGTCGGCGCGCTGAGTTGCCTCGTCATTGCCGAGAGTGCCGACGGCCAGCTGCGCGCCGGCATGGACCGCTACCGTCGGGCGGCCACGCGGGCCGGGGGCCGCCATACCGGCAGTTTGGCTATCGGGGCCCAGTTCGCCGGGCTCATGCACTACTGGCTGGCTGACTTCAATGCGGCGATCCAGCTCTCCCGCGAGGCAGTGGCGCTGGGCCGAACGGCTTACGACACCTCGACCGTAGCGCGTGCGCAGGGCGACCTTGGGTGTGCCCTGATGGGCAGCGGCCGCTACGCCGAGGCGTTGCAGGTATTCACCGAAGGGCAGGCAGAGAGCCGCGAGCAGGGTGCCGTCGATTGGCTCGCCCGCACGACCTTGATGCGCGGATGCCTGCACCTCGAGCTGTTCGACTTTGGCGGCGCCGAGGCGCTGGCCCAGGAGGCGTGCGGGCTGAGTCGCTCCGTGCGGCGCGTCAGCCATCCCCAGGTGAGCGGAGGCATTGACCTGCTCCTGATCTTCGCCCGGCGCGGCGATCTGGGCCGCACGGAAGGGCTCGTAGATGAGGTGGCCGCACGCGTGGCCAGCGCCCAGGGCTCGCACGGCTGGCTCTGGAAGCTCCGCTTCGCCCAAGCGCAGGCGGAGATAGCCTTGGCGAGCGGCCACCATGAGCAGGCGTGGCAATATGCCATGGAGAGCATTGCACGCAGTCGAGCGGTGGGGCGCATCAAGTACGAGGTCGCCGGATTGCAGGTCTGCGCCCAGGTCCTGGCCGCGCAGGGACGTACCCGCGAGACCCTTGACTATTTGCAGTCCGCAGCAGCGCGGGCGCGCGGGACCGGAGACCCGGCGATGTTCCTCCGCGCCGCAGGCGCCCTGCTCGCCATCGCCGGGAATGACACGCTCCTGGCGGAGGCCCGCGCCGCGGTGGACCGTATCGCAGGGGCACTGCCCGAGGCAGATCTACGCCGGACCTTCCTGGCGGCGGAGCCGGTGCGCCTGGTCATGCGCCTGCACGGGTGCGCCTAGAAAGCGATCTGCACGAGTGCCTGGCGGCTAGGTGACTGCAGCTTGACTCGCGGTTCTTGGGCGAGGCGCCGCATCCTCCGTTGATGCATGCCATACCCGAGTCGCTTCAGTTAAGTACTTCAACGGGCCGGAGCACCCTGGGGGTCGCTGCCTATCCTGGAGAGCACCACGTTTGTCAGGACTACGCCCGGAATGAGTACCCCATCCTCTGGATAGATTTGCTCTCACTGCCGGTAAATGGAAGAGCGTAGGACCGGTCAGATCCGGCCGAAGTCGCGCCGCCGGAGCCCGCACAGCCCGGCGAGGGTGAGGCCGGCCGCAATGGCCGAGAGCACGAACAGCGGCCCGAGTGTAAAGCTCGCAGCAGGTAGCTGGGGCACGCGTTCGAACGGAGAGAGGTCCTGAAGCCAGAGTGGCAGATGGAGGACCGCGCCGAGGAACGCGACAACGACGCATGCCGCAAGGATCGCCCATGACGCGCCGACCCAACGCGGCAGTAGACCGTCGAGGGCGATCGCGAGTCCGACCATGATCCACATAGGCGGCGCGTAGACGAGGGCGGCTCCGACCAAGCGCGGAACGCTCTGCATGCCGCCGCCTGCCAGGCCATAGGCAAGACTGGTTGCCAGACCAGCCACCGCCAGCAACAAGACGCTGCCTGCGAAAGCCACCGTGAGGTGGCTCCGCGCGAAACGCCAGCGCGAGACGGGCGTTGCAAGCACCAAATCGGCCCGCATCGACGTCTCCTCGCTCCGCACGCGCAGCGCGGACTGGATGGCGAAGCCAGTGGCCAGAAGCGCCATGATACGGAAGGAGGCAGCGAAATAGGAGTCAGTAAGGCTCCCACCTCCGGCGCTGGTCAGCACTTCGGCAAGGGCCTTGTTCTGGCCGATGAACGTGTCGACCGTGGGGCCGATCCAGCCGTACGCGATGCCTGTGACGAGAACGCCCGCGGCCCACCCGAAGAGCGATGCGCGCTGCAGGCGCACAGCCAGCCCGAGCGCGTGCCCGAGACTCGGCGCGGCCGTTGGCCTGCCTGGCCGGGGCGCCACGAGCCCCGCCCCGAGGTCGCGCCGAGCGGCCATGGTCGCGGCCAAGCCGACCAGGAGCACAGTCACACCGGCCAAGATCAGGAAAGGCCACCACCGCTCGCCTGCGAACGGTCGCGCCTTCTGGGCCACCCCAATCGGGGAGAACCAGGAGGCTGTTCCATCGCCGATGTCACCCACGGCGCGCAGCACGTACGCCGCCCCGAGCACTGCGCCGGCGACGCCATAAACGACTCGGGTGTTTTCGGTGACCTGGGCCACGAGAAGGGCGATGCCGCCGAAGACGAGCCCGACAAGGATGAACGCCACGCCGAACACGATCGACCCGACCGCGGGCAGGCCCTGTTCCAGCAGGACAGCAGTTGTGAGCGCGCCCACGGCCACGTTCATCGCAGCCACCGTGAGCGCCGCGGCGAACGTGTTTGCGTGGACGCCGACCGGGAGTGAGCGCACGAGTTCGAGGCGGCCGGCCTCCTCCTCGCCCCGCGTGAGCCTGCCAAGCATGAAGATGCTCATGAGGGCAACCAACACCATGCCCCCGGCGCCGAACTGAAACGCCACCTGCCCGCCGACGGTGTTCAGACCCTGGGCAGGTCCGTTGAAGGCGATTGCGGCGGCGTTGTGTTGCGTGGCGGCAGCCGTTTGATCCAGGGCAGCCTGGGTCGGGTACAGACCCTTGATGCCAACTGCGGTAAGCGCCGCCAGCACCACGATGGCCGCGATCCAGACGAGGATCCGGATGCGGTCGCGGCGCAGAATGAAGTGGGTCAGCGCGGTGCTTCCCGTGAGTGAGGTCATCAATGTGCCGACACTGTCATGTCGCGCCCTGGATCGACCGTTCGGGTTCCTTCGCCAGTTCATCGCCATAGTGCCGCAGGAACAGCTCCTCGAGTGTGGGTGGATGGCTGACTAGGCTGCGGACCCCAAGCTCGCCGAGCCGGCGCACCGCAAGGTCGAGGTGATCGGTATCGACGTCAAAATGCACATGGGCGCCATCGATCTCCAGGTTGTGTAGACCCTCCAGGTTGGCCAGACTCCGCGCCGGACGTTCGGTCTCCGCTGTGATCGACGTTCGCGTGAGGTGCCTGAGCTCAGCGAGCGTGCCCCCTTCCACTACCCTCCCCAGCCTGATGATGCTCAACCGGTCGCAGAGGGCTTCGACCTCCGCCAGGAGGTGACTGGAGAGCACCACCGTCCGCCCTTCGGTCTTTAGCTCGCGAATGTAGTCCTGGAAGACTGCCTCCATCAGCGGGTCGAGTCCCGACGTCGGCTCGTCCAGCAAGAGCAACTCGGCGTCAGACGCGAGGGCCGCGACCAATGCCACCTTTTGCCGGTTGCCTTTTGAGTACGTGCGGGTCTTCTTGCTCGGGTCAAGTTGGAAGCGTTCGAGAAGCTCGTCCCGGCGGCGCGGGTTGAGGTCGCCCCGCAGCCGGCCGAATAGGTCGATCACCTCCCCACCGGTCAGGTTCGGCCACAGACTGACCTCCCCGGGCACATACGCCAACCGGCGATGCAACGCGACGGCGTCGTGCCACGGGTCCTTCCCCAGCAGGACGACCTCCCCTGCGTCGGCCCGCAGCAGCCCGAGCAACACACGGAGGGTCGTTGTCTTGCCCGAGCCGTTCGGCCCGAGAAAACCGTGGACCGCACCGGTCTCGACCGATAAGTCGAGACCATCGAGCGCGCGCGTCGATCCGAAGGTCTTTACAAGACCAGCAGTGGAGATCGCCGGCGTCACGCTGCCATCATCCCACCATCCCTCGCACCGAGCAGTCCCGCCAATAAGCAAGACACGAGGGCCACGCGCAGCGGGCTGGTCATTGCTCTCGTCCCGCCGGATCCTGTCGGAACTCAGCATACCAGTCTCTGCCGGAGCATTCTCGGCCATCACAATAGCGCAGGAAATGGCCAGTGTCAAGCAACGAGCTTGAATGCCCTCGGCGCCAGCCTGTCTGCGCGCGAGAGCGATCGCGCCAGCAGGGCACCGCTCATAACTCCCGCTTCTACCTGAGGCATTCCTTCTGCCACGAACGATACCCCCGCTGTGACTCGCGTCGGGCCACCACGTGAGCGGATCGACGGTGGCGGCACTTGGTCAGCACCGCGCACAGCCATCCGCTTCGGTCTGACAAGACCGGGGATGACGGCGATCTTGCGACTGATGCTGCTTGCACCGCGCCGGCGGCCAGAATGCAAGTCATCGGCGCCTTGATCGCGGCGCGACAGCGGGTGCATACCGACGACATCATCGGCTTGGCTGAGGCAAGAGGCAGAGGGATGTTGTCCGGACGATCTTCGCCCACGCACCGCAGGAAATGGTAGAACATATTGATGTCGGCGTGCTCCCAGCCAAGAATGTGCCCCGCCGGCCACCACGGATCCATGAAGGGGTGGAACGGCTCGCAGACGATGATGTCGAGCAAGCCGTCGAACGACGGCCGCGCGTCCCGCGAAGCAGACCTGCTACGCCAGCACAACGCTTAGCGTTGTAAACTGCACGTTCGGACGTAACACCCCTGCAACAGTGTGATCAACCGCTTCCCGATCTGCCTCTCGATGGCGGCTGGCCGCGGCTTACGTAACACCACCCCTGCTCGTCAGCAGGGACATTGCGGGTCAGCGGAACAGGCCGCGCATCGAACGGCATCCTGTTGCATGCGCGACTAGCGAAGCCTATGCTTGCCGCACTGATGCTCGGCCCTTCCCTGGCAGTGACTTCGACCGCAAAAAGAGAAGGCGCTTCATATGGTGAAGCACCTTCTGTCGGGTATGTCGCGCCACCTTCTAGAGGAATGCCAGAGCCGTTAACGGTTGATCCTGTGAACGTTCACCGCGCGATTGCCGCGACCTCGCGTATCCGGCTCCGAATCGTACTGCACAACGTCGTTGCGCTGCAATTCGTCGAACGTAACGCCGACCAGTGCCGACGTGTGAAAGAACAAATCTTCTCCGCCCTGCTCTTGGCTGATGAAGCCAAAACCGCGGTCGGTGACGCGTGCAATTGTACCTTGTGCCACTGTGCGCTCTTTCTGCCATGCGAGGGGGATCGGAGAGAGGATTGGTCACATACCAATTCGATCAAGAAGCTCCTGTGATGACTCTTTATTCTACCACATTTAGATGCACATCGTTCATGGCATGGTCCGCGTGTCCGCCAGGGGTGTCCCTCACATTTCTGGATGGGTCGCGGCGTTCAGTGCAGGAACTGCCGGCGCGAAGGATGGTTGGCTGCCGGACGGCGACTGGCGCGCTTGCGGCGTAGGCCTGAATAGACCGTGTGGCAGCGGCGTGACTGTGACTTTCATCACACCGATCGGGAGCTGCGGTGTGACCGAGATCACAGCCAAGGTACCCAGCGTTTCCACATACTGATAACACCGAATGGCGCGGACGCCAGCAACACGCGGGAGTCCGTCTTTCTCAGCGAGCACGCACCTAACCGCTCACGGGCGTAAAGTATCTGGACGTAGTCATGCATGCCAACGAAGCCGCCATAGCCTCCGCGAGCGAATCGCTCTGGCCTGGGCTACTGAGCCAGATCCCTGCGCTTGCCGATCCTGCCCTGCCGCTCTCGGATGCCGACATCAAGGTCAGCCGCAGGTATGGACTCTATCGCGACGTGCAGTCGGCCGAGCATTTCATGCGGCGTATCAAGGTGCTGGAAGCGATGCCGACCGTCGACCAGCTCCGGGCGTTGGGCGAGCTGGCAACGGCTCACTGGGGCATGCTCATTACCCGCGGCTTGCAGGAGTGGGCATGCCTGTTGGCGCAGGATGTGCCCTTCGCCACGGTGGCTCGGCTCCTGGGCTGGGCTCAGTCTGGTCGAGGAGGAGCCACGCTGACCGACGCATGGCGCTGCGACCTCCAGCTGGACGCACCCTAGCTTAGCCGGAGGCACCGTGGAAAGTAACGGAGTTGGCACGACGTGACTGGAAGCTGGCATAAAAAAAGGACTCGCCTTGGGCCAGATGTTGAGTAACGACGTGCAAATCCGGCTGTTCGGCGCGCACGACCTCGAAGCATTGCGGACGTGTGGTGCGCAGGTCGCGCGCTTCGAGTTCCGCGTCGGTCCACAGGCCGGCTGGGATCTGGCGCTCGTCGCGCGGTACGCGGGCATCGTCGACGACCTCGACCGCGCCGGTGTCGACGTGATCGGGCTGTTGTCCCACCAGATCGTGCCGCGCGCAAATCAGGGCGCCTGGAACGCGACGAACGAGGAGAATGGCGGCACCACGGATGGCCACGATGAGTTTAGGGAGCAGTTCGTCGCCGCGGCAGTCCGTCTTGCCACGGCCTTTCCCTCCTTACGACTGTAGGAACTCTGGAACGAGCCGAATGCATGGAATCAGTATCCCTCCCCAACCGTGTATGCTGGCTCGGCCTTCATCTACCCATCCACGTATGCGGCGCTCTTGCGCGCGGTCAGTCAAGCGTTCGCCGCCGCACGCGGAGACATTCGGATCCTGCTGGGTGGGGTGTTCTGCCACAACATCGGCGGCAATCTGGATGCAGGGAGCAGCGGTACCAGCTACCTCGGCGCCATGCTCCGCCATCTCGACGCAGCGTCGTTGCCGTTCAGCGCCGTCGGCCTGCAGCCCTATCTTGATCGGGGCAGTCTGCTTGACCCACGCAACGCGTCCAGGGGCTACGTCCGACAATCGACCCCGCAGCAAGTGCGGGAGCATCCCGCCAGTCGCGAGAATCAGTATGCGCTGGTGGACCGAGCACTCGCTCTGAGCTGGCGACGCGCGCCATCACGAGCCTCCCAGCATCCTTGCTAAGCTCGTTTCCGTCAGGGTTCCTGAATAATCCAGGCTCGGTCTATTGGTCTTCACCGGTGCACGACGCCTCGTGCACCGCAATACCGAGGCTGGGATTGAGTTCCAGTCCCTTTGCTAGAGCGATGCCATGCGTACCGTTCACGCCTATCTTCCCAACGTGGTAGTGTAGCTGCTGGTGCCACCCGCGCTCACGTGCACCGAGAGCGACTTGTTCGTGGCGCCGCCGAGGCTCGCCTGCACGGTGTAGGTGCCCGCGTTGAGCGTGAACGTGACCGCACCGGTGCTGTCGGTGTCGTCGTAAGCGAGAAGTGTGCCCCCCTGAGAAATATCCACCTCGGCACCAACCGCCGGTGCTCCCGACTTCGTGAGCACTTTCACGACAAGCTGGCCGGCGTTCAGCACCACCGTGCTCAGCGCCACCGCGCCGCCCTCGACCGTCGCGGTGACCACAGGCCCCGTTGCTTTCCCGAGGCTCGCCTGTATGGCATAGCTGCCGGCGTTGAGGGTGAATGTGATCCTGCCGGTGCTGTCCGTGCCGCCGTAGCTAACCAGTGTGCTCCCGCGATAGACCTCGACATCGGCGTCAACCGCCGGCCTGCCTGCTACCAGGTCCACCTGCACCTTCAGCGTGCCGGAACCGAGGGTCACTGTTTGCCGGGTGACCCTACCGAGAGAGACTTTCACGGTGCTGATCGTAGCGGTCGCGGCAGCCAGCCGGATCTGGATGGAGTAGGTGCCCGGGCTAACGGTGAACGTGATCACACCAGTGCTGTCGGTGCCACCGTAACTAATCAGCCGGCTCCCCAGGTAGACATCAACTCCGGCGTCAATCGCCGAATGGCCGGGCGACGTCTGCACGGACACGACCAGCGTGCCCGTATTTCCCTTGCTCGCCGGGGACGTGGCACTGGCCGCAGGTGTTCCGGCGGCCGCAGCGGTAGTGGCTGTTGGCGTACTGGCCGCAGTCGCACTGCCGATCGGCGTCGCCGACTTCTGGACGGCTGGGCTGGAAACAGGGGCCGTGGCTGACGCGCCGGGCGACGGCACTGCGGGCACGGCGAGCTTGATCGCGTGGCTCAGCGCGCCGTGTCGACGCACGACGAGATTGCTTGCCACGCCCTGGTCGCCGTTATCCGCCTGCGCAAGCACGTCGTAGATGCCCGGACTGAGGCTGATCGTGCTCGAGCCTGTCCTGCCGGTCATGTCCTGTTCGACGTAGGACTGCGTGCCGGCCCGTAGCACCGTGAGCGCGGCGCCACCCGCAGGTCGCCCTTTGTCGGTCACTGCGATGACCAATGTACCGTGCTGGCTCACGTCGTCGATCGTCACGCCCAACCCGCGCTTGAGCACAGGCAGGCCCGGTGCTTGCCCGGCCACCTGGACGGAGTACACACCCTCGCCCAGCAGACGGCCCCGATCGTCCCTGCCATCCCAGGTCAGCTGCCGCACGCCGGCGGGCAGCAACTTGTGCACGACAAGCGTGCGTACCGTGTGCTCGTTGCTGTCGGTGATCCCGATGGAGACCGTGGCCGACGAGGTGAGGCCGTAGCGGATGGCCACCGCGTGGCCGGCGGTTGGGTCGAAGCTCTCGGCACTTACGTCCAGTGGCTCGATGCGGAATTGTCGGCTGACGAAGATGTTGTGTCCGCCAGCCAGGGTGGAAACGAAGGCGATGGTCGAGCCGTCGCGCGAGGCCGCTGGCGTGAACAACTGCGCGGGCGGTTGGCCGGCCAAGGTGTTCTGCTCAGTGCCGTCGGGCTCGACCGCGTACAGGGCGGACACCTTCTCGCGCAGTGAGACGTAGGCCACGCGACCGTCCGCCAGCCAGGCCGGCGAGGACTGTGATTCACCGCTCGCCAGCGACGTCAAGATGCCGTCGTGTGTGCCGTCCGGGCGCACGGTCCAGATCTGGTCGACGTACAGGCTATGGCGAAAGGCAATCACCCTGCCGTCCGGCGACCAGGACGGATCGCGCACAGCGTGCTCCCCGTCGGCGATCACGGTACGCAGGCCGCTGCCGTCCCGATTGACCACCATGAGGTTGCCGTCGCTCACGAAGGCGATCTGTTTGCCGTCCGGCGACCAGGTCGGCTGCATAGCTCCGCCGGCGCTGCTCGAAATCTGCCGCAAACCAGCGCCGTTGGGCTGCACGAGGTAGAGCTGGCGACTACCATTACGGGTCGAGTCGAAGGCGATCACATCGCCGGTGGGCGACCATGCCGGATCGGCATCGACCCCCGGTCCGCTGACAATCTGGCGGGCGGTGCCGTGCTTCTCTCCCAGGTCGCCGGCGTCGATAGTCCACACATGCGCTGCTCCGATGCGGTGGGAAATGAAGGCAACTCGCGTGCCGTCGGGAGAGAAGGTTGGCGAGTCTCCGCCACGGGTGGTCAGCAGCTGGGCGCCACCTGGCAGCGCAGTGGGAATATCAAGCGTATACGTCCAGGCTATCGGTCGGACAATGCTGTTGCCTGCGGCATCAGATGCCGCGAGCAGGACGACAGGCACCTTCCCACCAGGGAACAAGTTTTGGGGGGCAGGCTGAATGTAGCCAATGTTGAGGGTAGCCGCCCCTGCGGAGAGATCGTAGCTGACGATGTCGCTTCCGGGACCGTAGGTCTTGCCGAACACCTGGAGGCGAATGGTGGAGGCGTCGACCCCGCTCGCGCCCGGGTCACTGATCGGCACCGTGACGAAGGCGGTTCCCGTTCCGCCCGGTCCCGGCTGCGGCGTGCCAACCCGTAGGGGCAGCGTGTCGATCACGAAGGGGTAGTTGGCTGCCGCCCCCCAGACGCCGGTCCGGCCGCGTGCGCGCACATGCAGCCAATAGCCGCCGGTTGGCAACGGGCCAACCGTGGTCGCGGGGGCGAGCCCCATCGAGCGGGCGGGCGGCACGGTACTGGGCTTCTGATCGAGCAGGTAGCTGTACGCGGAAATGCCCTGGCCGGCAGGTTCAGACCAGGAAAAGGACGCGGTCGATATCCGGCTCACCGCCGGCAGGGCCACGTGGTCGAGCAGGAAGCTAGTGGCAGGTGCGTTTGCGCTTGACGGTCGAACGCCGAGCCAGCCGCTGGGCTCCCAATCGCCGAAGGCCATGCGGTCCACGACGACCGGTCCTGTTGGCTGCTGATCCCGAATCAGTTGGTAGAGATTGAGCGTGATGTCGTGCCAACGATTATCGCGAACCAACTTAAGCGATGGGTAGTCGCCCAGTGGAAAGAAGTAGACGCGCGCGAAATCGTTGGCCGTTGGAGGAGGGTCGCTCAATGGCGCCACCCACCAGGTGCCGTTTGCGTGTATGGCAAGGTCAACCGATACAGTCGGGGGCACCTTATAGGAGAACGTGATCAAGGGGTGCGTGGCGAGATTGAAGGACGAAACGGGCACACCGGTGGTCAGATCGCCCGTGCCACCTGCCGTGATCTCGAGCGCGGTGTGACCCCCGTCGGTCACCACCGTGGTGCTGGCGCCGAGCGGCGCCGTTCGCCCCGGCCAGAGGTCCTGCGGCCGGTGGAACTCCGCTGCCAGCACGGCATGCAGCGTGGGCGAATTGACGACCGGCGGCGGCGGGCCGGCCTGCGCAGGACGTGGCACGGCCGCGAGGTCAGTGACCTTCGCCGGCAGAGTTGTAGCGGGATCCAGGAGTTCCAGTGTCTTCGGCGCGGCGGTGACACTGATCGCTTGTGAGGGGGCACTGATGTGCCCAGCGCTATCGCGTGCCACGGCGGTGAAACGATTTTGCCCCGATTGGAGGTGGATGCCTGGAATCACGGCCAGGCCGTCGGCACCAGCGACAACGGGCACGCCAGTGGGCCGCCCAGCCGAGAGAACCTGTACGAGCAGCCCAGGTCGGGTAGCTGCGGCGAGAGTGACTGTGGTGGCACCGCTGGGTGCAGCCCCGAGCGGGAAGAGCAGCGGCGGCGCGGGGGCGGCAATGGGCGCAAACACGGCGTAGAGGGCCGGCGCCTGGTTGAGGCGCGCGACGGGCGTGCTGAGCGTCGTGCCGTGCTTCGCGCCTGCAACCGACGTCCGTAGTGGCTGCCACCTATTGGTACCGGCGTCCCAGGCATAGATCGCCGCGCCAGGCGCGGTCGTGGAGATGTGCATGCTCAAGGTCGCCGGGATGCTGAACACGTAGCCGGAAGGATGCAGCGCGTAGACCCGAGATAGAGGCCGCAGCTGCGCGGGGATCGGCTCCGTTGAGGTCAGAGGCAGCACAGCAAACACCTGGGCGATGTCGTGGATGGCCATACTGGGCACGGCCAGGCTTGCCAGCCCGGACGGGCTGGCGATGGTCGCGTCCTGCACGTAGGTGGCCACGCGTCCAACGACGATCCAGGCGAGTGCCTGGGCTACTTCACCGTGGCGACCGAACACGCGCAGGCGTATGGTGTAGAGTCCGCTCAGGCCCTGGGCGCCGCTCGATCGATAGTAGAAGTAGTCCGAGAGCCCGGTATCCAGGGAACCAAGGTTGCCCGAAAGGGTGTGCAGCAGGGCGAGCGTCACGGGCCCTTTGTCGGGCACGCCTGCCGTGCCCGAGACTGTGGCCCGGATGCCGGTCCAGCGGGTGGGACTAGTGCCCGGGCCGTAGTCGAGCTGATAATGATCGAAGTCCGACCCCGACGCCACACCGTCGATGGGCACGAGGCCGCGAACCAGGGCGCCACTGACCGGCGTGACGATCTTCGCTGATACGCTGGAGGTCGCCGGTGGGACCGACAGCACGGGCACGACGAAGGGCCCGGAAGCCCCTGCCGTCACCGCGATAGTGCGCAGCGCACACGTCGCCTGCGCGCCCGCAGCAGCGGGTTGTTCAGTCTCCAGCATATAGTAGGTGCCGTCGGCAACCTCGTGCCCGGCCGTATCGCGCCCGTCCCATGTGATATCCAGGACAGGCGGTGAGGCGGGTTGCGCCGCCAGCGCGCGCGTGAGGTGGCCATGCGCGTCGTACACGCCTATGGTCACCGTGCCGGCCGCTGCAACGGGGAACAGCGCTTCGACGGATCCGCCAGACGCGCCCCTGGTGAGCGCCAGCGTTGAGTTACCTGCCTCGCTGCCGCGGTCGGTAGCGGCAACGCCGGCGGCGTCGATGAAGGTGGGATCCGTGTTGTTCACGCCCTTACAGCCGTCACCAAACGCCGCGTTCGCCGCGTTGAACTGCTCGATTTGGTGCCAGGCCCCGTAGCCACTGAACGCCTGCCCGAAAGTCTCCCCCAGGAGTTCCGGCAGGCCGCTTGACTCGGCTGCAAACACCCCGAGCGTCGAGTTGCTGGGCCCCTCCCCCGAGGACTCCGCACACAGGCCGAGGGGATCGCTCCGCGTCGCGGGGCTGTCTGCCGCGTAGGGATAGTCCGCCGCGCCGGGACGGGCCAGGGGGTCGGGGGAAAGGAAGCGGGCCAGCGCTGGATCGTAGAGGCGGTCGCGCAGATCGATCAGGCCCGTGGCCGGGTCGTAGGGACGACCGGCGAAGCCGAGCGTCGTTGGCCCGGACCCCGTCTTTCCGAGCAGCCTGCCGTATGCGTCGTAGCGCAGCGTGGCGACGGGCGTGCCCGCGCCGTCCAGCACCATGCGCACGGAGCCAAGCCGATCCACGACGTAGGTGTACGTCTGTCCGTTCGCCGAAAAGGCGAGCGGCTCGTCGATCCAGGGGCCATAGACGTTGCGGGCGACCACCGACGGGATCGGGCCGAATGCGGCGACCGGATCACTGCCGTCATAGACCGTCAGCGTCGTGTTGCCGGCCTCCAAGCGCGTGACGATCCTGCCCAGCGCATCCTCGCCGTACATGACGTCGGCACCGCTGGTGTGCGCCGCCAGCAGATTGCCGCTCTGGTCATAGCCATAGATGGCACCTGCCAGGCCGGTCATCGCCCTGCCGGCAGGATCGTAGGCCATGCTCGCGCTCCCAGCTGTGAGCAGCCGTCCGGCCGCGTCGTAGCGCAAGGCGCCACGACTGGCCGAGGAGAGGAGATTGCCATCGGCGTCGTAGGCGTAGCTGGCGTCGTCGCTCCGGGTGCTGCCCTGCATGGCAGTGAGCCGGTTTGCTGCGTCGTAGCGGTAGCGCAGGGTGTCGCCCAGGGCCTGCTCCTGCACCACGTTGCCGTCTCGGTCGTAGCCGTAGACGAAACGGGCCACCACGGTGGCGCCGTGCTTGTAGGTGAGTGCCGTGAGCCGGTCCGCTTTATCGTAGAGATACGAGACGGCGATGCCGCCCGGCAGCGTCGCGGCAACGCGTTCTCCCCGCACGTCGTAGCGGAAGGTCGAGCTGCCCAGGGGATCATCGATCGCGCTGATGTGGCCGGCCGCGTCATACGCGTAGCGGGTAACCGTGCCGGTGGCAGAGGTCATGGTCGCCCGCCGGCCCGCCGCATCGTAGCTGTAGCGGATCGTGTGGCCGCTCGTGTCCACCGTCGAGGTGAGATCGCCGGCTGCGTCGTACGCGTCGCGGATGGTGCCGCTCCCGTTGCCGGCGCTCACCAGGTAGCCCGCAGCATCGTAGGTGTACGAGGCCCCCGACTCATCGGGTACGGTACGCTGCGTCAGCCGTCCCACTGCGTCGTACCGGTACTCGGTCGTGGGACCGGCGCCGGCGCGACTGGCGGTTAACCGCCCGGCGTCGTCGTACATCAGCGTTGTGCTGCTGCCATCGGCGTCCGTCACGACGACCGGCTGGCCGGCGGCATCGTAGCTATACCGCGTGGTGCGCCCGGCAGGGCTCGTCGCCGCGACGAGCTCGCCGGCGGCTCCGTAGCGGTAGCGCGTGGTATGGCCGAGCGGATCGGTGACGGAGGCCACGCGGCCGGCGCCGTCATAGCCCGCCCGGGTGACTGCCCCAAGTGGGTCGGTGACCATCGTCAGCCTGCCAGCGTCGTCGTAACTGAGACGATCCGTGTCGCCCAGCGGATCGACCACGCTCACCGGCAGGTCGAAGGCGTCATAGGTGAAGCGCCAGGTGTCGCCCAGGGCATCCCGCATCGAGGTGAGATCGCCGTCGGCGTCGTAGCTGTAGCTGGTCACCGCTCCGAGCGCATCTGTGCGGGCCAGCAGGGCGCCTGACGGGCCATACCGAAAGGTAAGCCGGCCATGGGCCGGGTCGGAGATGCCGGTCAGCCGGCCGTCAGGATCCCAGAGGAACGTGGTCTTGCGACCCATGGCGTCGGTCAGCGCGATGACGTTTCCTGCAGCGTCGAACTGCAGGATGGCGACTCCACTATTGGGGCTGACCACGTGGAACGTGAGCGGGGCGATCTGCTCGACTTTGGTCAGCGCGCCGGTAGCGTCACGGATGCCGGCCAGATGGCCTGCCGCATCGTACACCAGTGTGGTGGGCCGTCCGGAAATGCCGGTCAGCATGGACAGCGTGGAGGTGGCCTGATCATAACCCAAGCGGTTGGCGCCGGTCTGTGGCGCCTGGATCGTGCTCGCCGGTCCACCCGCGTTGCTAGCCACCGGCTTCATCCTGCCCTCGCCGTCCTCGATGGTGACACCTGAAGGTCCGCTTGTAACGGTCGTGGTTCTCCCGGTGGCATCCACGAGACGCGTGACGACAGGCAGTTGCACGCCGGTCGTCAGGGGCGAAGTGTTGAACGTGTCGATCTCCGTGTGCGCGCCGGTCGCATCGACGAGATCGGTGCGTACCGTGCCTGGAGCGGCGTTGTCCGCGTAGGTGATCGCAGTGTTCATGGTGCCGGGCCCGGCAACGCGCGAGACACGGGCCCCGCTGTCGTAGCTGAAGTGGATTGTGCCGCCGCGAGGGAGGGTGATGCCGGTGAGGCGCGCGGTGTCGTAACTATCGCTCGTGGGAGTGCTGTAGGCGTAGCGGGTAGTGGCGCCGGCGGCAGTGGTCACGCTGATCAGATTACCGGCGCCATCATGCCCATAACGGATGACGGCACCCATAGGATCGGTGATCGTGCTGATCAGGCCGGCGCTATTCTCGGTGAAGCGGAGGCTGCGGCCGGCCGCATCCACTACGGACGCCAGATTGGCGCCCCTGTAGTTGATGGTCAGCCCAATGCCGTCGCGATCCTGGAGCCGCACGAGCCGGCCGAGAGCATCGAATTGATGGCTGCTGCCGTCAGCCATCAACTGGGTGGCACCGCCGGGGTGTAGCCAAAGGACCTCCCATCCCGGCGCGTCCAGGGCAATGTAGGTGGAGGGGGCCTGCCAGAACGCAAAGTGGGTGACGCCGCCGGCCGCTTCCTCGATGAGCGGATTGCCGCTGGCATCGTAGGCGAGGTGGATGCCATAGGTGAAGGCCCAGCCGTTGCCCATGGCGCTCGCGGCAGTGTTACCCGAGACAAAGGTGCGCTGCAGGGCCATCGGCTGGCCGCGCGCGGGAACTGAGAAGTCCTGATAGGTGACGTGCAGGACGCCGCTGGCCGGATCGACCAGATCGGCGGCCAGCCCAGACGAGCCCGAGGTGGTCGACGCCGCAGACGTCGCCACGCCGAGCGTTTGCGCGAGTGGGCCCAGGACCGCGCTGAGGCGATTCTGCGCCAGCGCGCGTGGGTCAGGGGTGACGATATTCTGGCCGAGCAACGTCTGCGCCAGCAGGGCGGCCGCGGCGCCGCCGCCGCCCGCCGCGTCCTGAAATGCCGGTGCGGCCTGTTCGGCGATCTGCAGCGGCAGCGCGCGCCATTGGGCAGCGGACGCCACGAATGCTTGGGGCAACACATCTGCCGGCGTGGTCCCGAGGGCCGACGTGGAGAGCCAGCCGGCCGGTACGCCAGCTGGCGAGGGCGCGGCAGCAGCGGTGGCGCGGGGGGCACCGTGCGCTGCGTAACTCGGCCATGTCATACAGATTGCCAGCGCGCACAGCGCCGTGCGAAGCCAGTGACGCACCTTCATCGCTTGCCTCCTCGTCTTGCTGCCTGCTCGGCGTGCTCCTCGGGCCCGATACCCTATATCGTCGACCCGCGCGGCTGATGGCGCGCTCATCCAGCGGACCTGGTTCCCCTACCTGCCTCCCGATATCGCCCTCCATAGCTGTGCTCGGCCTGTGCCGCACCGGAGGCAGGGAAGTGCGGCACCCGGTTGTTCCCATAATCCGCCACGTAGATACCGCCGCTGCCGTCCACGGCTAGACAGGTACTGCTAGAAGCGCAGGTGGTGCCGAGCGAGTCAGAGGACCGGCCCTATCGTACCACCGGGCTCATGCGTGTGTCACCGGCTGCCTGCGAATCCGCCAGGCGCGGGTCATACGGTGCTGTTACGCGCCGACTGCTCGCGGCTGTCGCGCCGGATGTGTCGCGTTAGGCGAACAACAGCGCGAGGCCGGTCGAGCCCGGGACGCGCCTGAAGACTTGCAGGAAGACATAGGCCGCAGCCGGAGGCCAAGCACGTACCGTTGAATGGGTCGGCAGTGCTAGGTAGCCGCGTTTACCAGGGAGGCCGTCCGGCTGGCGGCAGCGCGCGGCAGGGTGATGGTGAAGGTGCTGCCGCTGCCGACCATGCTCTCGACCTCGATCGTGCCGTTCTGGCGGTCCACCAGTGATTTGGCGATGGCCAGCCCCAGGCCGCTGCCCCCTTCTGCCCGGCTCGCGTCGGCCTGGTAGAAGCGGTCGAAAATCCGCGGCAACACCTCGGCCGGGATGCCCGCCCCGGTGTCTCGCACTGTCACCGATACCTTGTCCCCCTGTGTGGCGACCACCACGGCTACCTTGCCCTCGGCCGGGGTGAACTTGAGTGCATTGTCCAGCAGGATCAGCAGCACTTGCTTGAGCGCGTCGGGATCGCCCAGCACGCTCACCTCGGCACGACCCTCCTGGAGGACCGTCCGCTCGGGATGCGACCCCGCAAGCTGCCGTAGCAGCCCAGCCAGGAGCGGTCGCAGGGGCACTGGCTCCAGCCGCATCGGACGGCCCGCGTCGGTACGTGCCAGCGTCAGGAGGTCGCCAACCAGGCGGCCCAGGCGGTCGGTCTCGGAGACGATATCGTCAACCACCGCCACGCGATCGGCCTCCGCGATCGGCGGGACGCGCTTGAGCAGACTGGCGTTGCCACGGATGCTGGTAAGCGGCGTGCGCAACTCGTGCGAGGCGTCGGCCACGAAGCGGCGCTGCGTCTGATAGGACTCCTGCAGCCCCGCCAGCATGGTGTTGAACGTCGTCGCCAAGCGTCCCACCTCATCGCGCGGGCCATGGTATGCCACACGCCGGCCGAAGTCACGCGCCTGCCCAATGGACCGCGCGGTCTGAGTGATGCGGTCGATCGGGCGCAGCGCCGTGCCGGCCAGCCACCATCCGGCCACACAGGCCAGCAGGGTAGCCAGGGCGCCGCCGGCGAGCAAGATCCGCCACAGGCTGGTCAGCGTCTGGTCGACGTCGCGCAGCGAGCGGGCTATCTGGAGAATGCCCACGGAGCTACGGCCCGAGGCGAGCAGGGTGCTGTCAAGGAGCAGGCGCTGCCCTGACACCGAGAATGTGGTCTGTGCCACCACACCCGGCCGCAGGTGTTGCCGCGCCGCCGTGCTCAAGGGCAAGGTGAGCTTGGCTGCCTGCAAGTCCTGTGAGCGATACAGAACCGTGCCATCCGACTGGCGCACCTGGATGGAGCTCTGGGCGGCAACGTCGGGCGGCGGGATGAAGCTGCCGAGATTCCATGCCTGGCCCTCGACCGGCGCCCGGGTTGTTCCCGGGCTCGGCTGCGGCTGAGGACCTCGCCCGTCGGGGGAGCCGCCCGGACGCGGTCCCATGTGGGGCTGGAGCGAGATGGCCACGGTGTGCAGCTCGGTGTTCACCGCGTCGCTTGCAGCGCCAAACGCGACATTGGAGACTCCGGCATAGACGCCGATGCCCAGCGCGACAAGCGTCAGAGCGAGGATCGCGCTGTACAGCAGCGTGAGGCGGAGACGAATCGACATGAGCCTCCCCCGAGTGCATGGCGGGCCAACATGACAGTGTCGCAGCCTCAGCCGGCGCCTTGGCTATCCCTCGCGCAGGACGTAGCCGACGCCGCGCACCGTCTGGATCAGACGCGCCTCGCCCGCGGCCTCCGTTTTCGCCCGCAGGTAGCCGATGTACACGTCGAGGACGCTGTCTTCGCCTCCGAAATCGTAACCCCACACTTCCTCGAGGATGCGCCCGCGAGGCATCACTTGCCGGGGATGGCGGAGCAGATAGAATAAGAGATCGTACTCCTTGGGGCTGAGGGCGACGGCCCGCTCACCACGCTGAACCTCGCGCGTGGAGGGATCGATCTGCAGATCAAGATAGCGGAGCGGCTTCTCACCCTCCGTGGTGGTGCGCCGTAGCAGCGAGCGGATCCGCGCCAGCAGCTCGGCGGGGGCGAAGGGTTTGACTAAGTAGTCGTCAGCGCCGGTATCCAGGCCCTCCACACGGTCTTCAACCGCATCGCGCGCGGTGAGCATCAGGATCGGAACCTCGTCCGCGGCACGCAGACGGCGGGCGACCTCCAGGCCGTCCAGCTTGGGCATCATCCAGTCCAGGATCACCAGGTCCGGCCGGTGCGCCTGGGCCTGATCCAGCGCCTCCTGCCCGTCATTGGCTATGAGCACCTTATACCCCTCGTAGATGAGGGTCCGCCGCAGCATGTCGGTGATCTTGTGGTCGTCGTCGGCAACCAGGATGGTTGGCATGGCGGTCCTCCCGTGCGCTCCTTCCTGTAGTGTACCGGTCCGCCGCTGCACCCAAAAGGCAGGCGGTCACCCTCGGCGTTCGGCACTCCTGAGCTGCGCCGCTCTTGCCGAACTCTCAGAATACGCTTCCTTTTCGCTTAGCCGCCTCTCACGCCAGACTTAGCCGCGGACCCCAGGATAAGGCTGTACGCGATGAAAGTCTGCTACACGGCGCCCGCCACACGCATCGTCGCTTGTGCGCTGAGATACGCGGCCCGGTCAACGCAATGGTGCACGACGCACATCAAGACGTTACAAGAATCGTCAGCAGGAATCGGCGGATACGCCGGGAAGGATCAACGATGAGTGCAATTGATATACCTGGGGTTGGACTGAAGACCGCAACATGCGAGCGTGTCGGTGACCAGACTCGAACGTTCACGCTCCCGTGGCGCCGCATCGCGCTGGGGGCAATCCTGTTGTTGGCAGCGTTCCTGAATCTCTTCCAGCTCAGTCGCGAAGGCTACGCCAACGCGTACTACGCGGCGGCAGTCAAGAGCATGGCCATGAACTGGCACAATTTCTTCTTCGCGGCGTTTGACCCGAGCGGCTTCGTCACGATCGACAAGCCACCACTCGGGTTCTGGTTCCAGGTGGCGAGCGTCAAGCTGTTTCGCTTCAACGGGGTAAGTCTGCTGCTGCCCGAAGCCGTTGCCGGCATTCTCTCGGTCGCCCTGCTCTATCACCTGGTCAAGCGCGTGTTCGGCGAGGCAGCCGGCCTGCTGGCGGCGCTGTGCCTGGCGATCACGCCGGTGGCCGTGGCGGACAATCGGAACAATACTATCGATAGCATCCTGGTGCTCTTCATGCTGCTCGGCGCCTGGGCGGTTTCTCGGGCCGTGGAGCAGCGCTCACACGGCACGTCGCGCTCATCCGGCCTCCGGTGGCTGTTGCTGTGCGCGGTGTTCGTGGGGCTGGGCTTCAATATCAAAATGCTCGAAGCGTTTCTCGTGGTTCCGGCCTTCGCGCTTGTGTATCTGCTGGGAGCGCAGGCTCGCTGGCGTACCCGCCTGGCACACCTGTTCTTGGCATCGATCCTCATGCTGACCATCTCGCTGTCTTGGGCCGTGGCCGTGGACCTGACCCCGGCCAGCCAACGACCCTGGGTGGATTCCACTACCACCAATTCTGAAATCGACCTGGCGATTGGCTACAACGGCCTGCAGCGGCTTCTCGGCCAGAGCGGCACGCCGGCTCAGCATACGACCGCGACGACAAGCACGGCGAACAAGGCCGCCGTGACCGCGGCAACCACGACGACGAGCGTCGCGGCTTCCTCGACTGCCGAATCTCAAACGGCGCCGCGCCAGGGCAATGGTGGCGGAGGCGGCGGCCTGTTCAATAATGGCACGGCCGGCCCCCTCCGGCTGATCGACTCGGAGCTGGGTGGCCAGGCCGGCTGGCTCATCCCGCTGGCTTTGCTTGGATTGTTGGTGGCCGGTAGCCGGCGTCTGCGCTTCCCGCTCGACCGCAAGCAAAAGGGATTGCTGCTGTGGGGTGTCTGGCTGCTCACCATGGCTGGATTCTTCAGCGTGGCCGGCTTCTTCCACAGCTACTATCTGGTGACGCTGGCGCCCGCCATCGCAGCGCTGGCCGCCATCGGGTTGGTGACACTCTGGCAGGATTATCGCCAGCATCGGCCACTGCTGAGCTGGCGCGGTTGGATGCTTCCCATCGCGCTGTCGGCGACCGCTATCGCTCAGGTCCACATCCTGAGCGCGTATCCGGCCTGGAGCCGCTGGATGACGCCGCTGGTGCTGGCGAGCACGATCATCCCCGCTGTGGCGCTGGTGGCGGCCCGATTCCGTCCGCGCCGTCGCCTGCCGATTTGGACGCCGCTCGCCCTGGCAATTGGCTCTCTGGCCTTGCTGATGGCGCCGGCGGTGTGGGCGGCGAATACGGTCAGCACGGTCGGCAGCAGTATTCCTTCCGCCGGACCCAGTGCCCAGAGCAGCGGCGGCTTCGGAGGCGGTGCAGGCCCAGGTGGTTTCGGAGGCGGAGCAGGCCCAGGTGGTTTCGGCCGCGGTGCGGGACCCAGCAGCACGATGGGCAATCCACCGGCTGGCCAGGGTCCCACGGGTGGCACGCCCGCCCAGGGACTAACCGGCGGCACAGCCGGCCAGATGCCCACGGGTGGCACGATGGGGCAGGCTCCTGCCGGCGGCCAGATGCCCACGGACAGCACAATGGGGCAGGCGCGTACCGGCGGCATGGGCAGCGGCTCGACCGTCGACAGCCAGCTGCTCACGTACCTGCTGAAGAACCAGGGCTCGACCTATTACCTGGTCGTGACCGCGAGCTCTAACAGCGCCGCCTCGTACATCATCACCACGGGCAAGCCCGTGATGTCGCTGGGCGGCTTCGGCGGCAACGACCCAATCCTCACGCTGGCACAGTTCCAGGCACTGGTGAAGAGCGATAAAGTGCGCTTCGTGCTTGGCGGCGGAGGCGGCGGTCAGGGAAGCAGCTCATCCATCATGCAATGGGTACAGACGACCTGCAAGGCTGTTTCCACCAGCAGCGTCCAGAGCACCACTACGAGCAGCACCACTGCTGCCGGCAGTGCCGCGTCAACCGTTATGGGCGGCGGCGGATCGTCACTCTACGATTGCGCCGGCGCCTGATGACCTGAGGATGCGCGCGTGAGCGCTGATCCATAGTCTGGCCCGACCCACGATGAGATCGTCAGTCCATCGTGGGTCGGGCATACAGTTCCCGGTCGTCTCGGCTTGCCCCCGGCGAGTCAGGCGACTATTTGTCGACCCGAGCCGTTCCCTATACGTCGTGGACGATCGGCAGGATCAGGCAGGATGGGCGCTGCGCGTCGTGGTAGATACTCTGTTTGGCGGGACGCAATTCACTGTCCGCGTGGACGGCACGCCCGGTGTTTGGGTTGCGGTCGAAACGCGGGAAGTTGCTGCTGGATACTTCCAGGAGAATGCGGTGCCCCTGCTTGAATACGTTGCAGGTCGACCCAAGGTCAATGGTGTACCGTAGGCTCATGCCCGGCGTGATCGGCCTAGGCCGGTCCGTTCCATCCCGGTAACGAGCCCGAACGATCCCGTCTGTCACATTGCGGGCGTATCCGGCGGCAGATACGTCGACCAGCTTCGCCGTGAAGTCCGTGTCGGGAGCGGATGTCGCAGCCCAGAGTGTGAGCGACACAGGTCCAATCACGGCAAGATCGTGGTCAAGCGGGGGAGTGCTGAAGACCAGTACGTCCTGTCGTTCTTCAACGCGGCTCTGATCGAAGGCCCCGTACGGTAGAGCCGGCGGGTAACAGCACAACTGTCCGCCATGTGTGGGAACCGGGTGGTGGGGATCGTAGAGATACACATCCGACGGTTCCTCTTTCGGCAGCTCCGGCGTAAGGGACCCCGTGCCGCCCGACGAGTTTGCGTTGCCGTCGCTATGCAGGAAGTAGCTGGTGTACTGGGCACGCGCCGGCGGCCATTCCGATTCAAGCTGCCATCGATTCTCGCCCATGACAAAGAGTTTGATGGGCGGCTCCTTCTCGAATCCGTCGTCGATGCCCTTGAGCCAGTAGTCGAAGAATCGCAGAACCTCTCCGTCGGAGTCGTAGCCAAGTGGCGAAAGGCTGCGACTCGACGTAATGCCAAAATCGTGGCTGCCGATCACGTTGGTCGTCGGGATCTGGTGGTGCCATGGACCCATCAGAAGGCGTGTCCCATTCCGCGCTTCCGGCGTGCCCCCTTCTTTGCGCACCCCTGCGAAGTTGCGGAGCGTACCGCCCTGAAAGATGTCGTACCAGCCGCCAAAATTCAGTGCCGGTACCCGCACAAGGGAATGCCGGTCTTGAACGCTGATCGCCGTCCAGAAGTCGTCTCGACTCTCATGGCTCAGCCAGTCTATGAAGTAGGGAGCAAACTCCTTCACCAGGGGGAGATCGGCAGGAGGCAGCACATTGAATCCCGGGGACATGTTGTCGACCAGCGCGACCATCTCGCGATACCGATCCTCGAAGTTCGGGTCTTCATGGCGCTTGCGGATCAGGCCCTCGGACGCAAGCATGGTGAGAACCCAGGTTACCATGAACCCCCACTGTAGGGCGCCCCCCTGATATGTCCAGCCTTCATAGAGATCCGACGAGGTGACCATGGGCACGATGCACGTTAAGTGTGGCGGCTGGGCGATGGCGGCAAGCCACTGCACGGAGCCCACGTAGGACCCGCCGTACATACCCACGGAACCGGTCGACCACAGTTGTGTTGCGCACCATTCAACGCTGTCGTACCCGTCATCGATCTCCTGAAAGTACGGGTTGAAGACACCCTCGGACTTGAACCGTCCCCGCACGTCCTGAATGACGATCGTGTAACCGTGCGCCACCGTGCGCAGCGCATCAATATAGACCAGAGCGTGTGCACCGTCTTCCTTGTTGTATGGCGTGCGAACCAGGAGCACGGGGGCCGGCTCGCTGGAATCTCGGCGGTAAATATCGGCGTAGAGAATCGTGCCGTCCCGCATGGGAACCGGGACGTCCCGATCGATATGCATGCTGACCGTTTGGCGCACAGCGCTTCCCTTTCGTTCCTGCAAGGCATTCGACAGGCCACGCCTGCCGGCGCCCGACGGTACCGGGCGCCGGCAGTACCAGTCTCGTGCGGCTAGATTCTCGTCACGACCTCGTGCAACGCCTGGTCGAGAATCGCTGCAATGCGATCCGCCAGCTCCATAGTCAGTACCACACCGTGTGCTCCTTCCACCAGGTGACTAGCTCTCTCCCTTGCGTCCTTGCCGCCTCAAAGGTCGCAACCTTTGCCTGACTCGAGGCGCCCGGACCGTTGCCGACGATTGGCTACCATGCGGCGCCGTTTCACCGCGATCACCACTGCACTACGGATTCACAGTCTCCGGCCCTGTCCTGACAGCCGGTGGCTGCCGCTCGACGATGACACGTTGAGCGGTGCCCGCGTAGACTTCACGCAAGGCCTCATCGTTGAGGTTTATGCCATATATCTGCCAGCGGCCCTGACTTCCGACCGGCGTGGTGCCGTAGCTGAAGTACTCGTCGGCAGTCTCGAGCCAGCGAAAGTAGGGTGCATACTCCTCACGAGCCGGCGGAAAGACATCGAGACCAAAGGTGATGCGTCCGGCATACTGCTCAAAGAATCGCTTCGCGGCATAGGGCTGCCGGCCCAGCTCGCCGAGACGCGCCGCCATGTCCACTGCGAAGTTCGGGTACGTGTCCAGCATCCTGGCCACCCAATGCAGGTTCTCGGCGTAGCAGCCGACGTGGGCTCCGATAAATGTCGTGAGCGGATGGCGCGCGATGAGCGCCTCGAACTGGTCCATCAGTGAGGCGAAGGACGGGAACGGCGGCGACGGGAACTGCCAGTCTGGGTGGGCGTGCAGCTCTTCCCAGCGCTCATTCGTCGCGTCGAGCGGTCGGAAGAAGGCCACGGGGTCCGCGATGTGGATCAGCACCGGCACATGCAGCTCGCCGGCCGCGGCCCAGAGATCGTCGAGCCGGCGATCATCGATCGGTAGCAGCACCCCGCCGGCGTCGCGGTACTCCAGGCCCAGCTTTTTCCATGCCTTGAGGCCGCGTGCGCCGCGCCGCACGCTATCGACGAGCTGGTTGGCCAGGCGAGCGCCGAAGTCAGAGTGCTGGACCAAGCTCCAGTCGGACTGAGCGAACGTGTAGAAGCGCCCGGGGTAAGCATGGTCGTAGCGTGCCAGATTGTCCTCAAGCTCCGCTTCCCACATACCGTCCAGATTCACGATGGCGCTGAGATTGCAGGCGTCCATAAGGTCCAGAAGGGCCGGTACGTCCTTGGCCGCCCACGAGCCATCCGCGGTGAGCCAGCGTCCGAGGTGGTTGTGTGCGTCGATCGCAGGAAACTTCGCTCTGTCTACGTGATGGCTTTCCGTCACCAGGGCCGGCGTGGGATCGTAGTCGGCGAGCAGTAATTCAGGCGGCAACCCTCATCTCCATTTCTCCACAGTGCGCGTCGTTCAGCTCACGTGATGGCCTGCCGCCAAGCCGCGCGCGACTCGGATCGCGTGACGAGAATGACCAGCCTGCGCACCCGACCAACCGCTGTACTCCTGGATGCAGATGCCGCTATCGTTCAAGGACGACAGCGCGCACGAGGTGCCTGGGCGAGCTCGGATCGATGCCGCGCGCCCGCGCTTTGGCAAGAGCCGTCATCTGCGCACAGGCCAGGGTGATCAGCGGATCATCTGAGACGGCATATATTTTTGCTCCGGTCTTTCGCACGTCGGCCAGCACCGAGGCGCTCTCGGCATCGTCCTCGGCATCGAAGGACCACACCAGCGTGCGTTCGTCCGCGGCGGAAATAGGGCCGTGCCGATAATCCAGTGTTTGATGTGACTCGGGAACCAACAGCGTCGTTTCCTGCAGGTTGAGCGCGGCTGCCTGCGCCAGTCCATGACGCCAGCCGCGGCCCAAGAACACTACATGGTCGTAGGCGATCAGCGGACCTGCATCAAACGCGGTGAGACCGCGCTCCACACGGGCCGGCAGATCGTCGAGCTCCGCCGCAGCCGCTGCCCCCAAGATCAGGCTGCGCAAGGCCTCGAAAGCGACGGCGATAAAGCGCGTCTGGATGACGCCCTCCTCGGCGGCAAACTCCAGGAGGAGAACCTGATCGGCATAGCGAGCAGCGTGCGACTCGACGGCTCCAGCCAGCAGGAGGCATCGCGCGCCCGCTGCTCGCACACGTTGCATGGCCTCGACGACTTCGGTTGTCTGGCCCGTTCGGCTGATGGCGATGTGCATCCAGTCTCGGCGCGGCACATAGTCGGACGGCAGGATCGCCTGGGCCGGCGCATGGCGCTCCTGCTCGTAGAGCGACGCCGCGGCCTGGGCGACGCTATGGGATGTGCCGCAGCCGAGAATGACCAGGGGACCGTCAATCAGCGGCGCCAGGATGTCCCGAGATGCTGCTACTCGCTCGTGGCTCTCGCGCAGCATGGCGGGAATACTACGGATGTGCTCTTCCATCGCCATCGTATGTTCCACCTTCGCGTACTCGTGCTCACTAGTCATCGGACCTGACCAGGGCTGTTCAATGCTCGTAGCAGGGGCATGTCGACGGGCCTGGGACCGCCGGGACCCGCGTGCGGGTGTCCTGCCCGCTCCGTCTGGCAAATCACGTGCCCACGACCTCGGATGGCAGCGTCTCCCAGCTTGGTCAACAACAACTGAACAGCCCTGACACCTGACTGCGATGCTGGACTGTGCTCCTCGAAGTACCCTATCCGCGATTATTCCGGTCATTGCTATCTTCACTCCGGGAGAAACGCGGGCGCCTCGAACACGATCAGTGCGCAGCAGTCTCGGGCTTTCCGTCCAGTGCGTGCAACCCGTGCAAGGACTCCGGCACGCCGCTTGCGATGGAGCGCAAACAGGCGTCAATAATAGACGTATTCACCAGGCCAGTCTCGAGGGGAGTCGGGCTCGCCTTCCCATCGAGAATGCAGTCCACGAACGTGCGCATCGGTTCAAACACGTAACCATCCAGGTGGCCGTACCGGTTCGGTTTCCCGCCCGAGATGAACGGATATCGCACTCTCTCCCTGGTAATTTCGAGGCCGTAGTTGTCATAATTGAGCTCGACCCGGCCCTCGGTGCCGTACAAGGCCATCTGGCAGTCGATCACGTTTGCCGATCCGTTCGGCACGATCCAGCTCGATTCGAGCGTGGTGAAGCCACCGCCCTGGAAGCGCAAAAGCGCCTGAATCGTATCGTACGTGTCGACGCCCTTCGACGACAGCACGCCCTTGCTGCCGACGGCATACACCGACTCGGGAACAGCACCGAAGTACCAATACATGAGATCGGCGATGTGGGGGAACAGGAACCACTGCGGCCCGGAATCGGCCGCCCACGGCAGCCACTGCAGGGCCACTTCGATGGCGTCGCTCAGCCGGATGTAGCCCATGACGGGCCGTCCAAGCTCGCCGTTGTCCAGGGCATCCTTGATCGCGATGTACGAAGGAATCCAACGCGAGTGGAAATCGACCATCGTCGTCACGGGACGCCCCCTGGCGGCTTCAACCAGGGCAACGGCTTCGTCGACCTTGGTGACGAGCGGCTTCTCCACGAATACGTGTTTGCCCGCCCGTAGCATCTCGAGCACGACCGCAAAGTGCTTCGGGTCGGGTGTCGCGACGCTCACAGCGTCGATAGCGGGATCGGCGGCGATCTCGTGGTAGTCCTGCACGGCCTTGCACGTGTAGGTAGCGGCATACTGTGCGGCCCGCTTCGCGTCGACGTCGCACACCGCGGCCAGCTCGCTTCTGTGATAGTCGCCAAAGGCCAGGCAATGATTCTGGCCCCACATGCCCAGGCCCACGACAGCCATCCGTACCTTATCCGTCACTTCAAAACCTCTTTCCTGTAACAACAATACAGCTCACCGTCGCCAGCTCCCAACAGCGTTGGCGCGGCCGCTTCGACCGCCGGCACATCGACATCGTGCAGTACCAATTCCCCTTCCATGATCATGGACGTCCTCAACCCGCGACGGCGCCAAACGTGAGCCCCTTGACGATGTAGCGGCGGAACAAGAAGAACAGTATGGCAGGCGGCAGAATGGTGACGATCGAATCTGCCCCGATATAATTCCAGGTCACGCCCGTGGTGGCAAAATAGTTGAGCGTGCCGATAGGCAACGGCTGCGTATCCGTGTTGGACATGGCCAGCGGAAAGACGGTGTTGTTCCAGGAGAAGACAAAGGCGAACATCAACGCCACCAGGATGCCGGGCGCGCAGAGCGGAATCACGATATAGCGCAGCGCCTCCAGGCGGGTGGCGCCGTCGATGATCGCGGCCTCTTCAATAGCCACCGGGATGTCGTTCATGAAGCCGCGCAGTAGCCAGATCGTCAACGGCAAGGTGAACGTCTGGTACATCAGCATAAGCACCGGGTACGTGCCGATAAGACCGAGGTTGTTCATAATGATGTAGTTCGGCAGGAGCATGCCGATCGGCGGCGTGAGCAGCAACGTGAGCATCCAGAGCAGCATGAAACGGCGTCCTCGGAATTGATAGCGGGAGAAGCCGTAGGCCGCCAGGATAGACAAAGGCGCCGTGATCAGCAGGGTGCCGGCCGCCTCGACTAGGCTCGCCTTGAGGTTCGCCAGGTTCCCGCCTGGCGAGACAAACGTGTCGTGGAAGGCCCAGAGGGACGGTGTGAAAGACAGATTCGGGGGCACATCGAAATCACTGGTCACCGGGCGAAGTGACAGAGCCAGGAACCAGAGCAGCGGGCCAAGAAACAGGAACAGCAGCACGATGAGGGCGATCATCAACGCCGCCCGGCCGAGCAGGCGCCGAAGGCGCGGGGACAACAAGCGGGCTGGGGGCATCTGCTCGCTCATACGTCTATCCCCCGGAAGGCTACCAAAATGTACACGTTCACAAAGATGACTGCCAGACCCGTGATGATCCAGGCCATGGCAAAGGCGTAACCGATGTTGTAGTAGCGCATGCCTTGCAAGTACAGCAGGTAGCTCAGCGACGTCGTCGCCGTGCCGGGACCACCGGTGGTCTCCGCGAACACGACGTCGAACACGTTGAAGGTCTGCATGATGCGGATGATCAGCACGATGGCCACGATGAAGCGCAGCTGCGGCACGATGATGCGCCAGAAGAGGCTCACCGCGCCGGCCCCGTCAACCCGCGCGGCCTCGATGATCTCTTGCGGCACCGACTGAATGCCTGCCAGCACCACCAGGGCGACGAATGGCGTCCACTGCCAGATGTCGGTGATCTCCAGCCCCGGCGGCGCCCAGCTTGGCGAGCCCAGCACGCCGGTGTCCGGAACCGGAATACCGACAAGGGAGGCAAGGTAGGCAATGACGCCATTGCCGGGAAAGTACATGTAGCGGAACATGAAGCCCGCCACGATCGGCGCCACGGCGGTGGGCATGATAATCAGCGTGCGCGCGAGCTGGGTCCCCGGCAGGCGCTGATCGAGCAGGAGAGCGAGCGCGGTGCCCAGAACCAGCTCGACGCCGACGGCGATGGCGACAAACTCGACGGTGAACAGGGCGGCCGACCAGAAGGTAGAATCGGAGAGGATACGATCATAGTTTCGCAGGCCCACCGAGCCGAGCGGATTGGGCGCAAGTTCCAGGTCCCAGTGCTCCAGACTGTGGCGCAGCGAATAGACCAGCGGGTAGATGACGAGCGCCATGAGCAGCAACACGGCGGGGCCGATAAACCAGAGCGGCTCCAGCTTTCGAAGCCATCGCCGGGACCAAAGACTGCTGTTGACCATGACATTCCCCTCGCGAACCGGCGCAGGATGCCGCCAGTTGCCTGGGCGGCATCCTGCGCCGGTCGACCGTGTTTGCTAGCTGAGGCTCTTCAACAGGGCTACCGTGTTCGCCAGCGTGTCGTTGTACGACGGCTGGAGATACGGAACGTATGCATCGTCACCGAGGACGCTGTTGAATTGCTTGGACACGCTGGCCAGCGTGTCCGCGGGCGAGGACGCTCCACGAATGGCTTCATTTAGCGCCGTACCGTAGAGTCCCTCGAGCACGGAGTAGATCGGAATTGGCGGGCGCACGGCCTTGCCATTTCCCGCTTGCAGCGCTTTCAGCTGGGCGCCCAGATAGGGGTAGGCCGCCTGCGCCGAAGCGTCCGTATAGTTCGACAGATGCGCGAAATCGCTGAACTGGTAGCCGGGCTGCAGGGCCATGGCCAGCTGCGTCTTGGCACTGGTAGCCCAGGCGATGAACTTGAAGGCAGCGTCCTTCTTGGACGAGAACGAGCTGACGGCGAGGCTCCAACCACCGTCGCTGACCGTCTGCGGCACACCCGGCTCAGAAGGCAGCACGCCCACACTGTACTTGCCGACGATCGGCGCGGCTTGCGGAACCTCGTACCCGGCCTTGTCGACCAGGTAGTTGTATGGCGTCCACCAGTACATCATGCCGACCTTGCCCTGCGCAAACTCGGTGCCGGCCTGGAACCAGTTCATGGCATCCGCCGCTGGCGTCGAGTTGTGGTAGAGCGCGGTAAACACGGACAGCGCCTTGATATTGGCGGGGGAGTTCAGGGTTACCGTGAAATCCCACTTCGGGCTGCTCGGGAAGGATTTGAACCACCGCGCGCCATAGCTCGCGGCGAGCTGCGTGTACATGTGGACGATCGGCGCCGGCTGCGCACCGGCAATCACGGTGCCGTTGAGCTTGGTCCCGGCGACCGTCTTTCCATTGATCGCCTGCACGTCCTTCAGGTACTGCTCCCAGGTCCACCAGCTGGCCGCGTCCGCGGGCGGGGCCTGCAGGTGCAGGGCCGAGAACACGTCCGTGCGGTACAGGACATCCTGTCCGTAAGCCGCAATCGGCAGCGCGTACATGTGCCCCTTCCACTCGCCCAGGCTCCATACGACGGCGGGGATGAGGTCGGCGGGCTGCACTTCGGCCTTGTTCGCTTTGATATAGCTGTCGAGCTGCTGAATCCAGCCGTTGTCGACGAACTCCGAGATCCACATCGCATCGGGCGTCACCACGTCAAACGTGCTGGAGTGGGTGATCGCCGCGTTGACCAGCTGCCCGTGCATCTGGTCGTAGGAGACGGACTCCAGCTTCACGCTGATCCCGGTTGCTTTCTGGAACTGCGGGAGAAGCTTGACCAGCTGGTATTCGAACGGATCCCCCACCGTCAGCACGGTAATCGACGTTCCCGCCGCGGCGGCACGCGGTAGAGCGGTGGCGGTGCCAGAGAAGAGAGTTGTGACGAGGAAAAGGGCGGCAACCCATGCAAAGAGTTTTCTGCCTAGAGGCCAGGCGGGTTGCCCTGGGCCTCCATGTTCCAGTCCACGAGTCTTGAGCATCAACATAGCCTACTCCCTGTCGGCAGTGAGTCGGTGGATTGGCACGCACCGTGCAGTCCTGATGAAGCTGGCCTGTGGTCACGGATCCGGTAGGCGGCAATCACCTCCTCTCGTGCTGGAGAACCACGCAGTCGAGCTCTCCGATCGGGAAGCCTAGCACAAGGCACACGCGCTGTCAATCGTCGGCTGACCGAACCTGCGCGATCGCGAATGCGCCCTGTTCCCCTCAGCTTGGCTGGTGTAGGCAGCCCAAAGTGAAGAGTCCACGAGATCTCCATTGACGCACACGATCGTGGAGGCGCGGGCGTCTTGCCCGCCCTCGTTTGTTGGCCGGCACACCTGCGGATCCCACTATGACTTTACCCTTCTCTGAATTCATTCGGCGGCGAGCGCCGGCACCGTGTACCCGTCCGTATTTCATGCAGGAATGAGCAGTTTCTGACTGATCTTGCATCGCGCCGCGCGATGCCGTATTGTTGAACTGCACGGGGACGGGGCCAAGCCTCGCCGTGCCTCGTACCGCGTGCACGGCGCAGGTCGACCAAGAAGGAATGGTGCTTGTGCTCGCCGAGGAACGACGGCAGCGGATCTTGCACGCCCTCTCACGGCAGGGCGCGGTGACCGTCACCGCCCTGAGCCGCACCCTCGGCTACTCAGAATCGACGCTGCGCCGTGACCTGCATCGTCTGGCGGCGACGGGCCTCCTGCGCCGCACGCATGGAGGAGCCGTAGTCGAATCCGGCTATGCTGAATACGAGCCAAGACCGCAGGACAAAGCCGTGCTGCATGAAGCCGAGAAGCGCGCGATCGGCCGTACGGCGGCCCAGCTGGTAGCTCCCGGAGATGTTGTGGCATTGAACGGCGGCACGACGTCGGTGGAGGTTGCGCGTGCCATCCGCGGTGTCCCCGGCCTCCACGTCGTGACCAACTCCGTTGGCGTCGCCGCGGAGCTGGCCGATCACGGGATCGAGGTGACTGTTACAGGAGGCTCCCTGCGCCGCTCACTCGAGCTCTCTGGTCCCCTCACCGAGCAGGCGATGCGCGATCTCCACGTGCATACCGCTTTTGTCGGCGTGGACGGGCTTTCGCTGCATCGCGGCCTGACGACATACAACATGATCGAGGCACGCACCAACCGGGCGATCATCGAGCATGCGGAGCGTGTGGTCGTCGTGGCAGATCACACGAAGATCGGCAAGGTTACCACGGCGCTCATTGCACCATGCCAGGTGATCTCGACGCTCATCACCGACACGGCGGCGCCGGCGGACTGCCTCGACCAGTTTCGTGCTGCCGGCATCGAGGTCATCCTCGCCCTTTGATACGCCGTCATCGATGAACCGCGTGCTGGTCACACGTGGCGGGCGCCACGCCATTGGCCAGTTGAAGAGGTCACGTGTGCGAGCACCACCATTGTCGCCGGATCGGAGTACTTGAGGGCGTTGCTGAGTACTACTGCTTCGACGCTGGGCTGCCGCCCGGTGAGGTCGATACTGACCGCCTGGTCCCGAGCGGGGCTACCTGAATCCTGGCAAGCGCGTGAGCTGCCAGACCGATGTGGCGCCCCCGGCAGGCGAGCCGAAAGCAGCACGCCGAACCATGGATGCGAAGCCTGGCGGGCCCAGGATCAGTCGGACGCTTTGCGGCAGCCTACTCGTGTGAGTCCGCGCGGATGAGCGTGTCGGTTGAGGCTAGGCTTGGGTTTGCAGGCTGGGGCGAAGCGGGGTTTGCGATGGGCCGGCTGTGATCCGTATGACGGCGGCGCTGGCCGGTGGCGCGATCGCGGCTACGGCGCTCGCGAACGCGTTGGGTATGGAATTTCGGCGCCTTGTGCTCGTCGTAGTAGCGTGTCGCTCGGTGGCGACCGTCGACGTACTCGATCACGTAAAACTCGTAGGCATAGTGCTCCTTGCGGAGGAGGAGCTCGGCGTCCTGCAGCGTCGTGGTGGCGCCGAGAAAGCCGCACTCAAGCGTGCGGACTGGTCCCTCGGAATAGCCCGTGTAGTATCCGAATACGCGGCATGCGCCTTCGCTGTCGCCGTCGTTTGGGCCCTGATGGTTGGCCATGGTTACGACCTTTCCCCGGCAGGTGGTGTGCGCCGGCGGTGGAGGTCACGCAGAATGAACCGGGCGGTGCTCGATCCAGTCAGTCTGGTGCGAGCGATCCAACCGCCCAGGGTCTGCGCGCCTTGCGCACCCATAGTGTAGCGCGCAGTGCCGGCGCGGTGACGCCAGTTGTACACAGAGCCTGTGCATTGCCCGGTCAATCACGCCTCCTGCGCGCAAGTGACTTTCGACCCTAGCGGCGTTACGGTCAACAGGACCATACTATGGATCGAGATGGCATGTCCCCGGCAGTTGGCGCCATCCCGGTCCAGGTCCCCTGCCCGTCGCTGGCTTCCCTGCCGGATACGTACAGGAGGGATTCGAGGAGGAACGACGATGGCGACAAGACGATGGTACGGCCGCGACACACAGCTCGCACTCCGCATGGGGTTCACGCTCTTCTTGTTGGCGCTGCTCTATGCGCTGTTCCTCGGCGTGCTCTGGTATGCCACGGGGAGCGGTGTGCTGCTGGTCCTGACCGGCGCAGCCGTGCTGCTCGTTCACTACTACGCCGCCGACAAGCTGGTGCTGCTCACCACAAGGGCACGGATGATCGGCGAGCAGGAGGAGCCGGACCTGCACCGGGTCGTGCTGCGCCTGGCACAGATGGCCGGCCTGCCCATGCCGCGCTTGGCGATCATGGAGACCAGCGCGCCCAACGCCTTCGCTACTGGCCGCAGTCCAAAGCACGCGGTCGTCGCCGTCAGCCGCGGCTTGCTGCAGCTGCTCGATCCGGCCGAGTTGGAGGCCGTCCTGGCGCACGAGCTGAGCCATATCACGAACCGCGACATGCAGGTGCTCACCTACGCCAGTCTGCTGGCCAGTGTCGCCTCTTTCATCGTGCAGATCGGCATGTGGACCGGCCTTGGCTTCGGTGGTCGCGGTGGTCGTGGCCGGAACAGCACTGCCGCCATGGTCTTCTTGGTCTCCGCCCTGGTCTGGGTGGTCAGCTTCTTCCTGCTGCGGGCACTCTCGCGCTATCGCGAGTATGCCGCGGACCGCGGCGCGGTGCTGTTGACCGGCGCGCCCGCCACCCTGCGCTCGGCGCTGATCAAGGTGAGCGGCTCCATGCAGCGTATTCCCACCAGAGACCTGCGCACCGCGCAGGCCATGAACGCCTTCTTCATTGTCCCTCCGGGCAGAACGAACAAGCTGGGCGAACTGTTCCAGACCCATCCCACGCTGGCACACCGCCTGGCTCACCTGGAAGCCATGTCACGGACCATCGAGGGCGCGCCTCGCTGACGGCAGATATATCGCTTATTCGCCATGGTCATCAGCAGGACGCTGCGGCGATCCGCTGCTTCGCAGACCAGCCGCGCCGCGTCCGACGTCGGTGCCAATGGCTTTTCCACGAGTACGGGGAGATTCCGTTCGATACAGGCGAGCGCGTGATCGACGTGCAACGCGTCCGGCGAGAGCACCTCGACGCCGTCCAGCTTCTCCTCCGCGAGCATCTGCTCGAGGCTTGCGTAGTGGCGGCAGCCATACAGGGTCGCGACTTTCTGCCCTTGCCGAACGTCCGGCTCGGCGATGGCGGCTACTACAATCGGCTCCCAGAGCGTTCTCAGTGACGCGATCGCCGGAAGGTGCTTGGATTGAGATACACCACCTGCGCCGGCCATGCCAAGCCGTACCGGAGTCCGCGTTCCTCGCTCCGCGTCGTAGCCAATACCATAGACATCTCGGAGTGCGAACATGCGCTCAATTGGGGTGTGGCCGTAGGTCTCGCCGCTCATCTCCGCACCACGCCGAATACGGTGCACGGCGCACTGTCGGTGCCCTCGACCAGCAGCGGTGCGACCCACACTTCTGCCAGTCCGGTGAGGTCCTGGTCCAGATTCAGGTCCTCGATCACCAGAAACCGGCACCCCGCGCCACCCAGCAGGACGTTATGCGCGCGCATCGTCTGGTCCAGATAGCGGATGCACGAGAGCGACGGTACGTCCATGCCAAGGGCACGCAGAGCTGGAAAGTGCTGACGAAGATACGCCGCTCCTTCAATGCCGAAGCCGGGGCAGCTGTCGCGGTATCGCGCGGGCTCGTGTGAGCGGACCCTGCCATAGCCGAAGCGGAGTAGCACGAGATCCGCGCCGCCGATAGCCAAGGCAAAAGGGGCGAGGCTCTCTGGGCTGACCACAGTTCCGTCGGCCAGCGGCAAGTCGAGTACCAGGGGCCGAGTGAAGTGAAATTCTGCCGGCTCGAACGCCGTGATCGGCAGCCCGTCGGCCTCGACGTGGCGCGGCGCATCGACATGGGTGCCGGAATGGTTGGCCAGCGTGAGTATGAACACGTTTGCATCGTCCCCACGGTCCAGACTCATCATAGAAGCACGCTGAAGCGGCGGAATCGCGGGCGGCAGGGGATCGTCTTCGCGCATGATGTACGACAGGCGCAGGATCGTCGTCGCGTCCTTGGTTGGCATGACGGCCTCCAGTCGGCTAATGGGCTCCAAGCTCAGCGCAGATCGTGACACACGTCCTCACAGCTGCTTCCTGCTGCTATGCTATGGCATGTCACTTGGTGCGATGGATGGACCGGACGTTGCGCAGCACGCACCGGCCCGCTTGTGCTGCGGGGCTCGCCGGAGGTCATCCGCTATCAGATGCCGCGTCGGTGGATCTCGGCGTGCCGAAGAGGCCGTGCGCCCACCGTGATACACGAGGTGCCAACCACTGCGTCATCGCCACGCCGGCCATGAGATTGAGCAGCGTCGCGGGGACGAGAAGAAAGCGTACGGCCTGCCAGTAGTACGGCAGGTACACAGCGAGCGTGGCGATAAGTGCCACAATGGTGAACCGGCTCACCGCACCGCGCGCGCCGGTTCGGCGCATGGACAAGATCGCGCAACCCAAACCTGCTGCGCACGCTCCGGGCAGTGCGCTCCAGAACTTGAAGCCAAGGAATGTAAGGAGGTAGAGCAACGCATTGGGCCAGTGGAATCGCCAGGAGAGGCCCGATCGTCCGAACGGCTGGCCGACCATATACTGCATTCGAAACAGCGAGCTGATTCCCGAATGCGCCGTTGGCCCGGTATGCAGAACAGCATATCCCGTGGTCCATGGCGAGCCATACGTTACGTTTTGCCACAGCCCGAGCAACACAAGGAGCGGCAATGCACCTGCGACGTACAGGACCGCGCGGCGGCGCGCTTCGGGAAGGGCGGACAGCGCTGCGAGCCCGGCGCCGAGCAGAAAGAGGTTTGGGATGCGAATCCACACAAGGCCACCAGCCAGAAGGCCGGCGAGAAGGGCAGTCTTGTGCGAGCGGCCACCAACCAAAATGGCAAGCTCCAGCAGGACGAGAGTCGTTGTTGGCAGATCGCTCATCACCGTGTGCGCATACGTGACCATGCCGACCGAGCACAGACAGAGCGCCACTGCCGCGGGCGCCGCCCTGATATCCCAAAGCCGCGCCGCCAGCCATGCGATGATCGCGCCCAGCAGCAGGGCGCAGGCATAATTCACCCACACTGCCGCGGCTACGCCGCCGAGCGCTACGGCAGGAAGCAGCAGCAAGGAGTAGCCGGGCGGATAGCGTGGAATGTGTGCCACTCCGTTGGAATCGGCCGAGCCGATGGATGGAGGCCCGATCCACTGTACGGTGTAACTCCCGTGGAGCAAGGCGGCCGCGCCATAGGCGTAGTCGAGCGCGTCGGGCGCGTCTCCCGGCACCTCTCCGGTAACGATGTGTGGTCTCACGGCGACTGCAAACACGCCGAGGCACAGGAGGACCGCCGCTAGCGAGAGTGCGGGGCGGGGAAGTGCGATGCGATGGCTCAGGGGGCGAACGATCGCGGCCATCCACAGGCCAATGCTTGGTCGGAGAGCGGACAAGGTTCACCGTGCCTTGCTGCGGTCCAAACTGCGATTGATTCGCAGACATACGTTTGCGTCACAGATGGCGCCGCCACCGATCTATAGGTATTGTAGACAATAACGACAAGACGAGCCGCTCCCGGCATACCGAACGCTTTGGGCCCCAATTGCCATGTGGCGGCCTTGCTGCTAAAATCGCCACGTTCGTCACGAGGGATTCGCTGCCGTGCCATGATGAGCGGTGCCCGAGTGCCTGTACGGTCGAGCAAAGGCTGGTTAGCAGAGCATGTCACCACTTGGCGCTCCCGATTCCGGCCTCGCTGCGCGGATAACGGCTCAGATTGACGCTGCCTCGCAGGGCATCCTGGTTCTCGATGCCCGCGGCCACGTGTCGGTGTTCAATCGGCGCTTCCTGGAAATCTGGCGCCTGGCAGACGATGCAGTGAGCGACGAGGTTGAGATTCTCTCCTTGCTGCTCGACCAGTGTGACACGAGCAGCCCTTCCGTCGCGTTTCTTCGTCAGGATGGGATTGATGCAATGGAGGAGTGCGCGGAGAGCATCCGTCTCAAGGACGGTCGCATGGTGGAAAGCCGCTCAGGCCCGCTGCTGGAACGCGGAGGAATCGCGGTCGCGCGGGTCTGGCACTTCCGGGAGGTCTCGGAAGGTGACAGCATTGATGTCCAATTGCGAATGCTCTGGCGCGCCGTCGAAAGCAGCCCGGCCACCGTGGTGATTACCGATCGCGAAGGCTGCATTCAGTATGTGAACAAGAAGTTCTCGGCCCTTACGGGCTATGCGCGCGAGGAAGTAATGGGGCGAAATCCATCAGTTCTGAAGTCGGGCGTGCAGGACGATGCATTCTATCGCGAGATGTGGAGCACGCTCCTCGATGGGCGCGAATGGCGAGGCGACTTCTGCAACCGCAGGAAAGACGGCTCACTCTACTGGGAGCGAGCGGCGATCTCGCCGATCAGCGGGCAAGATGGTGCAATCTCGCACTTTGTCGCCGTGAAGGAAGACGTCACTGCTCAGAGGATGCTGGATCAACAACTCCAGCGCGCCATGCAGGCCCTGGCGGAGGCTGCCCTGCACGATCCTCTGACCCGCTTGCCAAACCGCACGCTCCTGGCGGATCGCCTCAAGGTGGCGTGCGAGGCAGCCAAGCGGACAGGCGCGGCGTTCGCGGTAACGCAGATCGACCTTACGGGCTTCAAAGCGATAAACGACACCTACGGACATGACGCGGGTGACCTGCTCCTCAAGATCGTCGGCGAGCGCATGAGCACCACGGTGCGAGCGTCGGACACGGTGGCACGGACCGGTGGTGACGAGTTTGTCTTGGTTCTCCCTTCGACGACCGCTGCAAACGCCGCGGAGGTAGCGCAGAAATTGCGCGATGCTGTCCGCGAGCCCATCCAACTGGACACCCAGACCGTCACCATCGACGCGAGCTTCGGCATTTCGTCCTACCCCGAGCACAGCACTGATGCAGAGACGTTGCTTCGCTACGCCGACCAGGCCATGTACGTTGCCAAGGCCACGGGCTGTGGAGTGTTTGTTTTCGCGGGCTAGCCATGGGCGTGGCGCCGGTGCCGCGGGTCGCACGGCGCTCGCTCCGGCAGCGGATTCTCAAGAGTGCGAGGAGCAATTGTGCTGGTGAACGAAACCGCGCGGGGCCAATCGACCGAGGATGTGAACCCCAGCACCGCCGATATCGACCGCTTGTCGACGCTGGAGATCTTGCAGCGGATCAATGAGGCAGACGCGCTCGTGGCGGCAGCGGTAGCGAAGGAGCTCCCAGCAATCGCTGCCGTCGTGGACCGCGTCGTCGCCGCTTTCAATGCAGGCGGGCGGCTCATCTACGTTGGCAGTGGCACCAGCGGACGCCTGGCCGTGCTCGATGCCGCCGAATGCCCGCCCACGTATGGCACACCGCCGGCGCAGGTCCAGGCGTTGCTTGCCGGAGCGCCGGCAACCTTGACGTCCGCCCTCGAGGACGTGGAGGACAACGCGGCACAGGGTGCACGGGAAATTCGCAACCTTCAGGTCGATCGGCACGACGTGGTGCTGGGCGTCGCCGCGAGCGGCGCCACGCCGTATGTTGTGGGCGCTTTGCAGCAGGCACGCGCGTGCGGCGCCGTCACCGCCGCGCTGGTGGCAAATGTGCGCGGGCCGGTAGCCGAGGCCGCGGACCTGGTCATTGCACCGGACACAGGCCCTGAAGTGATCGCCGGCTCAACGCGCATGAAGGCCGGCACCGCGCAGAAACTGACGCTCAATATGATCTCCACGGCGGCAATGATCCGCACCGGCCGGACATTCGGCAACCTGATGGTCGACATGGTGCCGCGCAACAGCAAGCTGCGCGACCGCTCGCGCCGGATGGTGGCCCAGGCGGCGCGCTGCGATCCGGACGCCGCTGACGTCGCGCTCGTTCGAGCCGGCGGCGATGTCAAGGTAGCTATACTGATCCTCCTGGCCGGCCTGGCGCCGGCGGAGGCCCGAGAGCATCTCGCACGATCGAATGGCGTTGTGCGCAGGGCGCTCGATGCATTGAAACCGCCGCGCCCTACCGGCTAGAGCGGTGGAAACGAAAGGCCGACGGAACCCTTCACGTGTGCCGGACCTGCGGTCGGCGAGGACCCTGCGCGGCAGCGCCGATCCGTCAAGCGACGGATAATGAACATGGAAAGTCGTCTTCAGATTGCTGCTCTCTCCGACGAGGACATTGTACCCTGCGCACTGCTCATGGCCGCGAGCGAGCCCTGGACGCGCTACGGCGTGAACGCCGATTCCGCCCACGATCTCTGGCGTCACGCGTTGCGTGACGGAGCCGACGTAAGCGTGGCCCGTCTGGCTGAACGGACCGTGGGCTTCGCCTGGTATATCGCCCGAGGCGGCTTTGGCTTGAGCGGCTATCTCAAACTGCTCGGCGTCGACGTCGAAGTGCGCGGGCATGGAGTAGGCGCCGCACTGCTCGACCATGTCGAGCGCCGCACCCTGGGGGATGGTCAGCACGATCTGCTGCTGCTGGTATCGGACTTCAACGTCGCCGCACAGAGCTTCTATCGGCGCCACGGTTACTGTCACGTCGGCGCCCTGAAGAACTACGTCGTGCCTGGCATCACAGAGCTGATCTACAGGAAGCAGCTTGGTCCGAGAGGATGAGAATCTCATGGCGCTAACCGAACGAAACGAGCAGATTACACCGCTCATACGGGCGGTCGGCCTGATCTCCGGCACCTCGATGGATGGCATCGACGCGGCCGCCGTGGAGGTCGAAGAAGGATCGCCAGTGCGCCTGGTCCTGCGCGCGCATGTCAGCCATCCCTATCCCGGGGCGGTTCGCGAGGCCCTCTGGGAGCTCTGCGTGAAGGAGGAAGGCGGTGCGCGCGCCGCCTGTCGCCTGAACATGGTGCTGGGCGAGTTGTTCGCCCAGGCCGCGCTGGCAGTGATCGCCCAGGCAGGTTGGCGGCAATCTGACGTGACGGTCATCGGATCCCACGGCCAGACCACTGTGAGCGATATGACCGATAGCACGCTGGCCGGATTCCGGTGCTACTCGACGCAGCAGCTGGGCGATCCCGCGGTGATCGCCGAGCGCACCGGGATCACCGTGGTCGCCGACTTTCGAGCGCGCGACATTGCGGCCGGAGGCCGCGGCGCGCCTCTCGTGCCCCTGCTCGACGTGCTGTTGTTCGGCGAGCGAGGCCGTGCGCGCGCCCTGCTGAATCTGGGCGGCATCGCCAACCTGACGCTGCTCCCCGCCTCGCTCGACCCGGCGCAGGTAATCGGATTCGACACCGGGCCGGCAAATATGCCGATGGATGCAGTGATGCGACTGACGAGTGGCGGGCGCGAGCCCTTTGACCCCGACGGCTCAAACGCGCTGCGTGGCGCGGTGTCTCATGAGCTCTTGCGGCAGCTTCAGGCGCACCCGTTCCTCGCGGCGCCGCCGCCGAAGGCGACGGGGAGTGAGGCATTCGGCGAGGCTTTCGCCGCGAGCCTGCTCGCCGCCCATCCTGAGATCTCCCGGGCCGATCTCCTGGCTACGCTGGCCGAGTTTGCCGCTCAAGCGGTAGCGGCAGCTGTCCGCAAATGGTTTCCCCGCGGCGAGACGCCCGTTGACGTCCTGGCCAGCGGGGGCGGCGTCCACAACAGGGCGCTGATGTCTCGTCTGGCACGTGCGCTCGCGCCGATCCCGCTGCGTACGGTCGACGCCGTCGGCGGCCAGGTGGACGCCAAGGAGGCCATGCTCTTCGCCCTGCTCGCCTACTACACGTTGCGCGGCAGGCCCGGCAACCTGCCATCCGTAACAGGGGCCGCCCATTCGGCGCCACTCGGCAGTATCACGCCGGGGCGTCCCAGTCTGGACCTCATGGGCAGGGCCGCCTCGGGTTGAAACCGGCTGCGTGAGCCTCCTATCACGCTACGATAGACACATGGGTGGAGCGCACATCGTGAACTGGTCGGCGATTCGATCGGCAGGACTCGATGACTGGCCGCGGATCGCGGCACTGCTAACTGCTTCGGCTCTGCCGTTGGCCGGGGCCGAGGAGCATGTGAGCGACTTCCTCGTCGCGGAACTTGCCGGCCAGATAGTGGGCTGTGCGGCCGTCGAGCGCTACGGCAGCATAGCGCTGCTGCGGTCCGTGGCAGTGGCGTCGGAGGCACGCGGCAACGGGCTTGGCGCTCAGCTCGTGCACGCAGCCCTCAGCCATGCCGATGCTGCCGGCTGTCTTAAAGTGGTGTTGCTCACGACCACCGCGGCCGCCTATTTCCCGCGCTTTGGCTTTCACGGCATTGCGCGTGATGCCACGCCAGAGCCGGTGCGGGCCTCGGTCGAGTTTACGAGCGCGTGCCCCGCTTCCGCGGTTGTCATGCTGCGCGATAGACCAAAGGTCGGCGGTACTACGGTCTGAAAAGGGCGCGAGCCGGCAGGAATATATTGACGTATGTCGATGCGTTGTGCTATGCTCAGGGCGTGAACACGCAGACATACACGCGTCCCTTACCAATTCGCCACAAGAACGAGCCCTGCTGCTCGGTTGTGGAGGAGCCCAGCCTGTCCCTGGCACGTACCGCGTCGCTGGCCGAGTGTCTCAAGGTGCTGGGGGATGCGACGCGCCTGCGCATGCTCGACCTGCTGGCGCAGCAGTCCGAGCCGATTTGCGTGTGCGACATAACTGAGCGGTTCGAGCAAAACCAGCCGACCATCAGCCATCACCTGCGACTGCTGCGCGAGGCGGGGCTGATCAATATGGAAAAGCGCGGCATCTGGTCGTTCTACTGGGCGACAGAGTACGGAAGGAGTTGCCTATCTGCCGTGCATTCGTTCCCCTGATTCCCCTTTTTTGCGCCAATACATCGACAATCCTCAATGAGGAGATGCACATGAGCACTCAGTCCAACCGTGACGCGGCGGCTGCGGCCGAAAACATCGTGGATCGCGTGCGCGAGCGCTATGCCGGCACCGCGGTGCGCGTCTTGTCCGGCGGTGGTAGCTGCTGTGGCACTGCCGCGGACGGTGCCGCCATCACGGCTGACCTCTACGACCAAAGCGAGACGGCTGGGCTGCCGGAGGAAGCCGTGCTTGCCTCCCTGGGGTGCGGCAACCCCACGGCCCTGATCGACCTCAAAGAGGGCGAGACTGTCCTCGACCTTGGCTCCGGTGGCGGCATCGACGTCTTGCTCAGCGCGCGGCGCGTGGGTCCGTCGGGCTTTGCCTTCGGCCTGGACATGACGGACGAGATGCTGGCCCTGGCGCAGGCCAACAAGGAGAAGGCCGGCGCCAAGAACGTCGCCTTCCTCAAAGGGCGGATCGAGAGCATCCCCTTGCCGGCGCATTCGGTCGACGTGGTGATCAGCAACTGCGTGATCAATCTCTCGGCCGATAAGGGACAGGTCCTGCGGGAAGCCTATCGCGTGCTCAAGCCGGGCGGTCGCTTCGCCGTCTCCGACGTGATCGCGGAGGGCCCGGTGCCTGCGGCATTGCGAAGAAACCTGGAAGCCTGGGTGGGCTGTCTGGCCGGCGCCCTGGAGTCCGACGTGTATGTCGAGTTGCTCACGGCGGCGGGCTTTGAGGATGTGGAGATCGAAGTCACGCGCCGGTACACGGTGGCTGATGCCGGCCTGGACGCGAACACCCTGCCGGAGGGCTGGGAAGCAGCCGATGGGAAGATGGCCAGCGCCTTCGTCCGTGCGACCAAGCCGATCACGGCGACGCTGCCCACGAGCACTGCTACCGCTGCATCTGGTTCCGGCTGCTGCGGTAGCGGCACTGGCTGCTGCGGCTGACTATGGTCGTGCAACGACGCGTGCTTGCGCTCAGCGTGCCGACAACCTGGCATACACCGCACGCACCACCTTGCCGAGGCGAAAGCTCAGCTGCTCGAAGCACACATGGAGGGCCCCCTGCTGGTCCAAGGTGATGCGCTCAAGCTGCGGGAGGTCGTGAGCATGTTGCTGGATAATGCCGTCGCGTACACGCCTCGCGGCGGAAGCGTGCAGGTTAGGGGCAATGTCCAGCGCAGCCGCGAGACCCTGACGGTGCGCGACAGTGGCCCCGGCATCGCGCCGGAGCATCTGCCGCATGTCTGCGGGCCGTTCTACCGTGTGGATACAGCACGTAGCGGCAGCCACGCCGGTCGAGATTGGTGCATCAGCTTCTGGCCACCAGCAGCGATGAGGCTCTCATCCTCCTCTCATAAACGGCGCCTACACTGAGTACAGTTCCTTCGATGGTGTGCACGCGCATCCGGATGGCCGCGAGCGTGTCGCGTTCAGGCGGTATCTGATCCTGGAGGGATCGTGCCCAGGACCGGGCTCAAATGCGTGCCGCGAAGCGGCGCATGCTGTGCCGGTGCCCTGTCACGCCTTCTGCTGGCGGCAGCGATGATGCGGCTGCGGCAACACTGGGAGGTGCGGGCGCTCCATCGCTTCCCGCGCCCAGGTGCGATGGGCCGTCGATCGACAGGATCCGGCGAGCTGGCGTGAGGCTGTCCTCGCGACCTATGCATTGTAGGCTGCTCTCGTCTCGTCCAGCACGTGGGCGAACACGGCCGGGCTGATCCTCGGAATGCGCCATCCGGCGGTATGAAGGGTTTGGAGAGCACAGCGTAGAAGAAGTGGAGGCGGCTCTAGCCGCTTTGGCCCGGCGTGAAGGAGGCACTTATGCAGGGAAGCGAAAGAGTGGTGATCGGGAACAAAGGGGAGAGGCTGCCATAGGTTGACGCAACGGAAGCCATCAGCTTGGGCGACGAGATGCCTGATTCACAAAGGAGAAGAGCGATGTCCGCGGACCACTACAAGGAGGATATGCACCGCTGGCTCGAAGCGCTGAACAGGAAGGACCAGGGGCTGTTGGACACGCTGGCAGATGAGTTCTATGCCGCCGATTGTGTCCTGCACGATCCCGGTTTCCCCAATCTGCCGCCTGGTCCAACAGGCGTACGACAGTTCACGCGCAAGATTCTCGCGGACGCCGGCCCCGATATGCACGTCACGCTTGAAGACATGATTGTCGAGGGCGACAGTGTGGCCGTTCGCCTTACTGTGCATGACACCGAGGTTCCCACAGGCAAGCCCGTGCGGGCAACAGTCCTCGACACCTGCCACTATTCCGGTGGCAAGATCGCTGAGGAGTGGGAACTGGTTGGGGCTCCCGGGTCGTAGGGTCGCAGAAGGAGCACCACACGAGTGACGGGGTCTGTTTCCGGACTAGAACGGACACTGGGTGTATGCCGGCGATGAGAGCGGGGTGGCACGACATCACCACTTGAGCGCGCAGAGCGTAATCTCAACGGAGGTTTGACATGTCGGAACCTATCTACAAGGTGTTTCAAGGCAGGCCCACGGAGGCATGGTTTCAGTTGTCCTCAGAAGAGCAGTCCAACCTCTTGCGGAAGGTTGTCGCGGTGTTGGAGAAGGCTGGTGGCAAGCCCGTTGTCCTTTGCGATTCGAGTTGGGCTTCTGAAGAATGGCCATGGTTCGGTCTCGAGCAGTTCCCGGATATTGAGGCAGTGCAGGCGCACACCAAACTCCTGCAAGAGCTGAACTGGTACCGCTTTATAGAGAGCAGGAGCCTGGTCGGGAAACGCTTCGAGCCAGCCGACTCAGAGATGCCCATCGACTAGCAGCCTGTCGGGGGTAATTCCAGTAGGCAAGTAATTGCGGCGCTGAGCACGCTACTGCTGTCCGCAGGAGCCGCATTGGCCGCAGAGCGTGCTCGTGGACGACGTCGGCCACTGCATGACCGCTCCTGACACAGCCCACACGTCGTGCGCCGAGATAGCCGCGATGCCGGTCACAGCGCCCGTGAAGTTGGCCGCACCGGCCAGGCTCCAGCGTACGCCGTCCCAATGCAGCAGCAAGGGAGAGGTGCTGCTCTTGGTCCGGCCGGACCCCGCCGCCCACACGTCGTGCGCGGAGACGGCCGCGACCGAGGCCAGGCTATTCCCATCGGCCTGGAGACTCGGGCTGGGTACGACGCGCCAATGGCTGCCATCCCAATGTTCGGCCAGCGTGACGGCCTTCTTGGTCGTACCGTTGCCGCCCATCTGGCAGCCCACGACCCACACATCCCGTGCTGAGACTGCCGCGCTCCGCACGTCAGCTCGCGGCCAACTGGGTGACCGGACGCGGTTGCTCGGGCTCGTGGCCGCACTTGGCACAGTACGCCAGGTAGAAATCCACGCAGTCCCGGAAGGCCTGGCGAATCTCTTCCACACCTCGGCCGGGAAAGGTAATCACATTCATCCGTCAGTGGGCGCAACCTGCAGCAACATGCCCACGATCGGCATGTGCACATAGAGCCGCCGGCAAGGCCTGCCGGTCGCCGCGGCGATTGCTTGTGCGTAGACGCCCAATTGCGCGCCATCCGCTGCCGCGTGTGATTCCCACAGGTCCCACGACCCCGGGAAGGTCTTGTGGTCAATCACGGCAAACCCGCCGGCGTCCTCGACGAGAAGGTCAATGCGGCCGCTCACCAGTTGTGTCCCGAGGCGTGCCTGGATCGGTACTTCTCGGCGCAGGCGCGCCGTGGGCCACAGGGCGCGAATCTGCGCGTCGAGCCGGTCTGCCGCCTCGATCGCGCTGCATGGCGCGATCTCGTGCACGCCCCAGCGAGCCAGGATGGCACTGGCTCTGGCTATGCGCTTGTCTCTGTCCCAGCCACTGACATCGGCGGCAAGCACCGCGTGCACGGCCGTACCCAGCACCTTCATGTCTGGATCACCGACGATTGGCAGTCGTGGTCCCAGCCTGAAACGTGCGACCACCGAGAACGGAACCTGGTCGTGTTCGTCGCTGGGCCGGCGACGCAGGGGGAGGCGCGTTGTCGCCGTGCGCTCGATCGGCACGTACGCGTGCCTGACCGGGCGGGGCGACGCCGTGTCGCCGGCGACCAGCCGGCTGACGCGTGCGGGAAAGGTCAGGTTGCCAGCCCGGATTTCGCATCTCGGCGCCTTGCGGCAATACGAGCTGACGCGGTTGCTCCGGCCCATCCAGCACCTGCAGCCATTGCGGATCAGGCTTGGTGCACGCCGGCGCGAACACCACGTAATCCCGTGCCCGCGTGACGCCGACGTAGAGCAGCCGGGCCTCCTCCTCGCAGGCACGGCATGCCGCTGCCTGCCCGAGCGCGGCGTCCAGGGCGGTCCGGTCGAGGCAGACCTCCTTCTGCTGGCTTGCATAGGGCCACGGCCAGTAGCGGATCCAGCGCCCGGCGAGCGGGTCGTGCCAATCGAGCGAGCCCTCGACTTCCGCCACCGGTTGATCGAAGAGGCGCGGTCTCGGCGCGCTGTCCAGGCCGGTGAGGATCACGATCGGCCACTCCAAACCCTTGGCCCCGTGGTAGGTCAGCACCGTGACCGCATCCGGCCGCAGACTCTTGGGTCGCTTCGGCTCCGTGGCTGCCAGCGCCACGACGAATCCGGACGGCGTTGCCGGCGTACCCGAGCCGGCGCATTCCGTCTCGTAGATGCGGACACAGCCTCGCAAGGCCTCGAGATCGTCCAGACGCATCGCCGGATCGCCCCAGCGCGCGATGAGCGCCATGACCCTCGGCAGGGCGATCACCGCGTCGACCAGCTCGGCGGGCGTGAGCTTGAGAAGCTGACCACGCAGTTCCATAAGATCGCAGGAGATCGGCACTGCGGCACGGAGTGCCTCGTCCGGCTCCACTGCGCTCACCGCCTGCAGCCAGAGGTCCGACGCCGCATCCTCAGCGAAGAACCGCGCCAGCTCTGCCAGTGCCAGACGGTCGGACGGATCGACCGTCCATCTGACGGCGGCCATGATCATCTGGACGTGTGGCGTGGCGATCAGGCCCTCGCGCGCCACTGCGACCATAGTGCCCAGCCGGCTGAGCGCGGCGGCGATGCCGGCCACCTCGCTGTTGCTGCGGCACAGGACGGCGATGTCACCCGGGCGTGCGGGTCGCGCCGCGCCGGCGCGGTCTTCGACCACCCAGGCCTCGCCGGTGGCCAGGAGGTCGTGAACGCCGCCCGCCAGGGCTGCTGCCCGCATCTGCTTGTTGCCGTCCAGCCACCACACCGCACAGGGAGGCTGCGTGAACGCGTCATCCAGCCGACTCGTACCTGTGAAGGCGTGCTGCGCGGAGGGAAGACCCATCGCCGCCAGGGCCGGACCAAAGGCCGCATTGACAAACTCCACGATGCCTTGCCGGCTGCGATAGGACTTCGAGAGCACTGCCGGGGACTCCGTGCTTTCCGCCATCACGCCGTGGAAGGCAGCCTGAGTGAGCATGGTATCGGCATTACGAAAGCCATAGATTGCTTGTTTGGGATCGCCGACCCAGGTGCTGGCTTCCGCGATCTCGGCCAGTGCCGCGAAGATCGCGATCTGCAACGGACTGGAATCCTGAAACTCGTCTACAAAGACGCGGCCGATGTGCTCGCCCAGTCGAGCTGCCAGCCCGGGTGTTTGCAGGACCTGCAGTGCCAGTGTTTCCTGATCGACGAAGTCAAGCAGGCCGCGCTCGGCCTTGTAGGCCTGATAGGCCTCGAGCGCCTCTGCGGCACACCTGAACAGCGTGCGAATGAACATCTCACAGTCGCGCCGCAGGCGAGGATGGTACGTGTGCTGCTCCGCTGCCCGCTTCACGTCGTCGAGCGCCTGGGCAAACGGCCGTCCGTCCTTCTTCGCGCAGTCGACTTTGGAGAGTCGCGCCCAGTCGGGCCATGAAAGGTGATCGCCGCGCCCGAAGGCTGCCAGAGCCTGGCGGAGCAGGTCGACTGACTTGGTTGCCGTGGCACTGCAGGGTTCGGGGATCGCCGCCACTGCGGCGGCCACCGCTTGGTTCAGTTCCCCATCCAGTACGGCGACGGAGCCGGCTGCCTGCGCTGGAGGCAGCAAGGCGAGAAAGGTCTCGACCGACCGCTGCGCCGATCGTGCCAGCCCGTCCGAGCCGATGCCGTTGGCTCGTGCAAGCTCGATCAGGCGTCGCACCGTGTTGCGCCAGTCCGGGGATTCCCCCATGGCTACCGGCTCATCAAACCCGAACGCGGTGCCAAGGCGGTGCAGCAGCGGCGCGTGACGAGCGATAGCGTCGGCCGCGGCGATAGCAAACATGCGCGCCACCTGTTCTTCGGGAATCACTTCCGTGGATGGAGAGCGGCCCAGATCAAGCGCGTATTCTGCGGCCATCTGGCCGCAAATGGCATTCACGGTGCCGAATCGCGCGCCAAGCAGGCGGGTCGCTATCTCCGACCGACCTGCTTCGACAAGGTGGGCGCGGGCTCGCTCGATCAGCTCGTTTGCCGCCTTCACGGTGAAGGTCGTAGCGACGATATCCTCCGGCGCGCGCGTCATCACGGCCTCGGCGATGCTCTGCACGATGCGCGTGGTCTTGCCGGCGCCGGCCGCGGCAACGACGGTGCTTATGCGCGGCGCGGGCATCGCCTAAACCTCCTCGGCGCCAATTCGGCACAAGCCGGTGAACTCACAATAGCGGCAGGGCTCCTCGCCGGCGCAGATCGGCACGCCAACCGGCGTGTATGCGGCAGCCTCCTCGGCGCCGAGGGCCAACACCGTGCCACTGAGCGCGAGGTCGTGCCAGACATGCCAGGTGGCAACCAGGTCGTGCCAGGTGTCCGGCAAGGTTCGTGCCGTGGCGAGCTCCTCCTCCGCCACGAACGAGCCCCGCTCGCCCATCAGTTGTCGTTGCCTGAGCAAGTAGTAGGCACCGGGAACGGGCAGCGCGCTATCCGCATCGGCGATGGCGCCGTACGTGGCGAGCTGCAGCGCCCGCCCCGCGACGATTTCCTCGCGACGGCGCTTACTGCTCCTGGTCCACTTGAGATCGATGACACCCAAGCCCTCGAACGGATGCCTGACGAGCAGGTCGAGGCGTCCCTTGACCGGCAGGCCGCCCGCAAACGCGGTCTCGCGCGCCGCCTCAGTCGCCACAACCACCAGGTTCCTCTGGCGCAGCAGATCGACGAGGTGAGCGACGGCGGCCGGGATCCTGCTCCGGGCTTCGGCCAGATCGCCTGCGTGCTCGGGCTGCAGCAATGGCGCGGCGATCGCGGGCACAAACTCATCGAAGGCAAGAGCAACGGCAGCTTGGATCGCGCTGGGTTCTCCAGGCAGGCCCGGCAGGAGCACCCGACGCACGATGGCGTGGGCCAGGGTGCCCAGAAGCTGATTCGTCGATGGGATCTCGGCAAAGCAGCCCCGTCTGAGGTGCAGCACGTCGACGAGAAGCCAGCGGAGATGGCACTCGATCAGCCGCTCGAAGCTCGTCGCGCTCTCAGACCGGCCGGCCAGACAGTCCGTCGCGCTCACGGGCAAGGTCCACCGTGCACAGAGCCGGGGCAGAGTCCAGGCGGTGCTCAGGCGTCGCAACATTGTCCGTCCTGCCAGCAGGTTCACGTTGCATTGGAGCAACTGTTCGGCACGCCAGCGAATCAACGCGCCGGCAGGCCGCAACAGCGGATCGAGCTGGTGGGCGAGCGGATGGCTCACCGTCTCCTCACCACCTGAGAACGACGGGCAGACCAGCATCAGGCGCTCGCCGGCCATCCGCACCGCGTTGGCGTAGCCCCATGCAATGCGCGCCGCGGCGGCTGGCGGTTCTTCGAGCAGGCAGCCGCTCGCCTCCAGCGCGCGCAACTCAGCCGTGCTCCACGGCGTGGATGGCGCCCGCTCACCAGGACCCTTACAATCCCACCAGACCACCCGCGCCGCCGGCGTCCAAATGGCGCCGGCGTGCGTGACGCAGCGCAGGCCGCCTGCTTCTGCCAGATGGTCAGGGTTCGGGTCGCCCGGGGTGAGGACCTGCTCGATCATGCGGTCCAGCAGCAACCCCGGAAGCGGGTCCTGCCCGAGGACGTCAATAGCCTCCATCAGGGCGCTCGCGGCCCCGGCCACGGCGCCGAACAATGCACCCTTGGCGCCGGCGTTCATCGTGTTCGCCCACGCCGCCACCCGCGTGGCGATTGCACGCGCCTCCGCGGCAGGCATCCCCGGCGCGCGATCGAAGAGCCCGCCCGTAGTCCAGTTGCGCCAGCGGTTCAGCCGCGCCGCTCTGTGAGGGGCGCCCCGGTTTCCGTCGGTCTGCTGTTCCCTGAGTTCGTGATCGATCCGTGTCCAGGCCTGCGCCCAGGCATCCGCCCCCGTACCTGGTTCCTGGGTGAGGGCATACGCCAGCTCGCGTGCCGCCGATGGGCCGATCGGCGAGATAGGTAGCAGCAGGAGATCCAGCAAGGCCTGTGGATTAAACGGTTTCCAGGCAATGGCGAACGCCAGCGGCAACACCTGCAGTGCGCCGCGCCAGGGAGAGTGCGACGACTGGCCCAGCGCCGGGAGGCCCCGGGCGCGCAGCATCGCATCCAGCAGAGCGGTATCGCCATCTGGGCTGAGGACAACCGTGCCTTCCAGCTGCTCCTGTGTGCCGGCGGCAAGCCATTCGGCGATCGCCTCTGCCGCGATCAGGCTGGTGTCGGCCTCCATCAGCACGAGCGAGCCATCCCCAAGCAGCGGGCCTATACTGCCGGTTGCCAGGAAGTCCTGCGCGCGCTGCAGGTCCGATGCCGGTGTCGACGTCTCGATACCGCGCTGATCGTGCACCGTGACGCCGCAAGCGGCCAGTGCCGCGACCAGGCGCCGCCAGGGCGGCGGCAAGAGTGAACAACCGCCGATGACCGCTAAGGATGCCAGGTCGAGCGTCGCCGTATCGTTCAGGCTCGCCAGCACGGTGCGATAGCGGTCGGCCGGACCGACTGGAAGATCTGGGCCGGCGGTCTCGGCAGCAGCAAGGTCGTCGACGCGATTGGCCCCGATCGTCGTGCCCGGCCACCCAGCTTCCACGAGCTGGTCGCGCCGGCCGAGGAGCAGGCCGGTCGTGGCCCAGGGGTCCTTGGCAAGCGATGCCGCGAAGAAGCAACCTGGTCTCGCGAGACACGCCGCGCGCAGCTTTGCCGTATAGGCGGCTCTTCGCACCGCCTCTGCTTTGTGTGGACCGGTCAGGCCGAGCTGCGATTCCAGGATTTCGAGCAAGCTTCCAGGGCCGACGACAGTCGAGTGCAGCGCGCCCTGCGCCTGGCCGGGGAAGTCGGGATACGCATGGCCGTCAGTAGCCATTCCGAAGATCAGGTCCACGTGGGCGCCGATCGGGTCCCGCACCACTGCGCCACGTCGCTCACCGACCTTCCCGGAAGGACTCTATCGTCCTTACTGTACAGCAGGCGACGGCGCCCGCAATGGCCCGACGTGGGCGCTGCCTTTGAAGTAGCATGCTGCGGTGAGTTCTGGCCGTGATGATGCCCATTACCACGAGGGATGATGGTGGAGTGCGCGCATCTTGGACGGTCGGGTGTCAAAGTCGGCAAGCTCTGCTTGCTCAGAATGGACGACCCCTGTCCGTGCCGAATATGTCTATGTTCAGAAGCATGGGCATATTCCCAGCCGCGCCGACTACGTGCTCGAGGCAGTGCCGGCCGACGACGAGGTCGCCGCCCTGCTGGAACTGGCGCCCGGACAGCCTTTGCTCTACGCCAGCGAGACAACTTTCGATCAGGATGGCCGGCCGATCGAGCTTTGTCGCATCAGCTACCGCTGGGATCGGTTTCGCTTCCATACCAGTCTGAGCGTGCGAGTTCCTCGACAGTAGCGGTGCGAAGAAATCGGGGCGCGACCATCGACACGATCGCGATGCCGGCTACACGCGGCTGAGCTCCATGTATGTCGATGCGTCGGCGGTCAAGTTACTCTGCGCCGTGCGCAGCCGCACCTGCCTGCGCAGCCCGGGCGGGACGATCGACACGTTTGTGGGTGTAGCTCCCTACTACGGCGATGTCCACATCCTGGCCAAGGACCTGACAAGGTCGAAGTGGAGCTGCTTCGCGACGACGTACGTGCGGATCACTCCGTAGAACGTGCAGCGAGTAAACCCCTTCATCACTGGCCCTGTCTCTGAGATCGCGCGGATTCCGCTTCGCCGGCGTAGGTGTCGGCCAGCGCGCCAAGCGCGATCGCGAACGAGCGCGCTCCGGCATCGACCGTTCCTTTGCTTCGCTCGCCGAGCCGGCTCGCCCTGCCGATCCGTGCGACCAGCTCGGCGGTCGACTCTGCGCCCTTCCGTGCCCCTTCGGCCGCGGCGAGCAACGTCTCCGTCACCGATCTCCCGAGCCGTGACGTCTCCTCTGCCGCATCGCGCGCGCCTGCGATCGCGTCGACGATCGTCTTGTCGCCACGCTGCGCCCCGCCGAACGCACTGACAGAATCCTCGGCGACCGCGAGCAGGCGGGCGATCTCCAGCGCCGAGAACTGCCCAACCCGTCCTGCGACCGCCTCGCCGACCGCCTGGACCAGGACGTAGGAGAGCGCCCCCATTGCTCCCCCGACCGCGGCGAGCTTCTCAGCGCTCGTGGCAAGCAAGGCGGCGAGGTCGGCAGGCGGACGATCCGAGATAGCGGCCCGGATGCTCTTGGCCGCCGTCGCCATCGTCAGCCCATGATTGCCGTCGCCGGCCACCGAGTCGAGCCAGCAGAGCTCGTCGCACGCTGCCTCAAGGGCGAGCGCCGCGGCTACAACTGCGCGCTCCGCCACGGAAAGCCCATCGGTGCCGGATACGGTCATTGTGCGAGCCCATGAGATCGCGCGAGCGCCACGACTCGCAGTAGCAACGTTGCGGGGCTGGTCGCTGGTAGTCGTGCTGCCGCCCCGAACGAGGCTACAGCCGCGTGCCTGGTTTCAAACTGCACCAGTCCTGTCCCTCCTTGTACGTGTCACCGGCGGCATCGACCTTGGAATAGGCCCGAAGCAGTAGCGCACGCTCGCAGCACAGCCCTATATGGCCTGCGCAGCCTGCCACGCCCTTTATCTCGCGACGGCGACAAAGCACCTCCTCGAAGCCTGCCTGGCATCACTGAACGAATGCGACGGTTCTGGCGGGTGCATCGAGCAGCGAGAGTAATTCGTCGTCGAGCAACATAATTGTGACATGAAGACCCGCCATCTGAAGCGATGTAATGTATTCCCCCACGTACGACCGCGCGACGTTCATCTTCCGCGCGATCAGGAAGTTGCGAACCGACCTGTAGACCAGGTACTGCTCAAGCAAGGGAGTTGCGCCAAGGCCATTGATCAGCACGGCAAGCTGAGAGTCGCTCGGTGGTTCAAGATCTTCGAGTATGCGCCCCGCGAGAAGACGACCAACTTCATCGGCCGACAGAAGAGCTTGTCGGCCAACCCCAGGCTCGCCGTGGACGCCGAGGCCGACCTCCATTTCGTCGTGCCCGCATACGAAGGTTGGCCGCGAGGCGCCAGGTAGTTCTGCCCCACTCAGCGCGACTCCCATGCTGCGCGTGGCCGCGTTCGCCTTCCTAGCCACTCGTTCCACGTCTTCCAAGGGCATTCCTGCCTCGGCTGCCGCACCCGTCACCTTGAAGATCGGAATGTCGCCGGCGACGCCCCGGCGCTTGTCACTCTCCTCCTTCTTCGCCGACGCGATGTCGTCGGAGATGAAGACGGAACGCACGTCGATTCCCTCTGCCTTTGCTCGTTGAATCGCGAGCCTGCAATTCAAGATATCCCCGGAGTAGTTGCCGTACACCAGGACAACACCTCGTCCATGGTTCGCCAGCCGGATCGATTCAAGGACGATGTCTGAAGAGGGTGCGGCAAAGATGTTGCCCGCGGCTGCCGTGTCGGCGAAGCCAAGTCCAACATACCCGACCATCGCGGGCTCGTGGCCGGACCCGCCGCCGATGGTCATGCCGACCTTGTCGCCAGCCGGATGCGACCTGGCGACGACTCGCGGTGACGCCAGCGAGACGATCTTTGGGTGCGCCGCGACAAATGCTTCCAACATTTCATCGACAACATTTGCTGGGTCGTTGATCAACTTCTTCATGGTGCCCCGCATCTCGTTCATTGACAGGCCACCTCCTTCTCAGGCAACAACCAATTCGTGCCCCTCGAATCCGCACGCGAAGGCTAGCTCGACGGCGCCTCAATTGCAGGAAGCTCGACTGCCAGCCCCGTCTCAGCCGACCGGTAGAGCGCCTCGATCACTCGAGCTTGGCTGAGCGCATCCTCCCGACCGAGCAGGGCATGCGCTTCGCCGCGTATAGCGCGGCCGAGATTCTCGAGCTGAAGCCGGTACGAGTTCTCTGGCTCGATGGCGATTCGCTCAGCCTGGTCGAGGCGCTCCAAGCGCAGCTCCGGCCTGAGGGCCCGAATCGGATCCTGCACCTGCAGCACGCCCTCCGACCCGAACACCTGTATGTCGCTCAGGTCCGGAAGGTCGAATCCGCAGTGGAAGTGCGCGAGCACGCCACTGGGAAACGACAAGGTTCCCGTGAACCGGATGTCGACGCCCGAGGGCACGGTCAGCGCTTGGCCCGTGACGCGCACCGGCTCACCGGCGAGAAGCCGGGAAGCCGAGATACAGTAGCATCCAAGGTCCATCAACGCTCCACCGTCGAGCTCCGGTAGCCATCGCGGGTCGGCAGGGTTGTCGAGCGTGAAGCTGAGCGAGGAGTAGACGACCCGCAATACGCCGATTGCACCCTGGTCGACCAGTTCCTTCAGCTTCTTGGTCTGGGGGTTGTGCCGCCACATGAACGCCTCCATGCAGAGGCGATTGTTCGCCGCGGCGGCGTCGAATACGGACTGCACATCCCGCACGCGGCGGCCCAAGGGCTTCTCGCACAGCACGTGCTTGCCGGCCTTGAGCGCCCGAATTGCCCATTCACAATGCAGGCCGTTCGGAAGCGAGATGTAGACCGCTTCGACCTCGGAATCGGCCAGCAGCGACTCGTAGCTTCCGTGCCCACGTGCTATTCCATACTGCGTCGCGAAGGCCTCCGCGCGGGCCCGCGAGCGGCTCGCAACCGCGACGATCTCTACCTCCTCGCTCAGCGCGGCCCCAGCAAGCAACTTCTCGTTGATCTTCGCCGTGGAGATGATGCCCCACTTGGTCATGGGCATTGCGGACCTCCTGTAGGTTTTAAGCTTGCCCAAGGATCGGCAACAGGCTGGTCCGCGCGTACTCTCCGTTTCGGCGAGTAGTGCCGTCGGGATCGGACTCGGCAAGCGAGGACTCGTCCTCGAATATGATCCAGCCGCCAAACCCGATCGCGTGAAGATACGAGACCATCCCGGGGAAGTCCAGGCGGCCGTCGCCGATCGGCGCCCAGGTTCCGTCCGCGTGCATGTCCTTGAAGTGGACGTGGTCGAGCCGCTCCCGATACCGCTTGATCGTCTCGAGCGGATCCATGCCGCCCCGGGCGATGTGCCCGACGTCCGGCGTAAAACCTATGTCGGGATCGAGGCCGGCGAACAGCACCTCATAGTCCTTGGCCGTGCGGAACGCGGAGTCCGGAGAGGAGTTGGGATGAACCGTCGCATGCACTCCCGCCTCGCGAGCGCGGCGAGCGACCGCGTTCATGCAGCTCAGCGCGCGGCCCTGTCGAACCTGGAGCGGCAGTCCGTCGTCGCCGCTCAGTGGTAGCGGCACCATCAAGAGCTTGCCTTCACCGACATGCTTCAGCAGGCGAAGACATGCATCCGCATCGGCCCGCTCATCGGGCGTTTCCTCCGCGTGTAGCCAATCGCCTGTGAAAGCAATCGCACCGAGTCGCATGTCTCGCTCGGCGAGCACCGCCGCCAGGCGCGGCGGATCGCGGTATTCCGCGCCCAGCATGACCAGCTCGGGTTCGAGACCTGCGAATCCGGCCTCTGCCGCTACGGCGACCAGGTGGTCCAAGCGGCCGATATACTTCTGGCCACTCATATGCCACGTGTAGGAGCCGCAGCCAATCGCAATGCTTGTACTCGTTGACATAGTCAAGCCAACCACTCCATCGTTAGTGAGTTGAATTCATCGAGCGCCTGCCAATGATGCACATGTCCCGAACCGGAGAAGACCTTCAGCTCCGCGTCGGGAATATGAGCATGAAGCTCTTTGGAGAGCCCAGGTCGGATAAGGATGTCTTTGTCACCAGAGGTGACCAAGGTCGGCACCCGGATTGCCCCGAGACGGTCGAGACTGTCGTGTGAGATACAGGCGTGGCACTGGGCCTCGAAGGCATACTGCGGTTGGGAAACATCCACCGTGGCGAGCGCCTGAGCTTCCCTCACCGCCGCCCTGTTCTGGTTAACATAACCGGGTGGCCAGAGCCAGAGCTGCTGCAGCTGGCGGGCCTCCACAAGATCCGCGAAGTGCGCGTCCATGTATTCCGGCGGCCAGAGCCACAGCTGAAGCAGCCGCGAGAATTCCGCCGGCGCGAGGGCTCTGACGCGCGCGAAATGGGCAATCACGTCTTTCGCGTAGGCGTCAAGCCGTGCCCACGTTGCCACGAGGACGAGTCGCTCAACGAGATCCGGGTGGCGAAGGGCGATCTCCTGGGCGATCGCGCCACCCATCGAGATCCCGACGACCCGCACGCGCCCGAGGTCGAGCGCGCCAATCAGTCCAGCGTAATCGTCCGCCATTTCCGCAGTGGTGGAGGGGCCCGGAGGTTTGCTCGATGCCCCGACTCCGCGGTTGTCAACCGCGATGCAGCGATAGCGCGTGGCATATGCCTCGACGTGCGGCGCCCATGCAGAGCCGTCGGCGCCCAGGCCCATGATCAAGACGAGCGGCTTCCCCACACCGTGCTCTGTGTAGGCGAGCTCGATACCGTTGGTCTTGACCTTTGACCGGACGCTGAGCGTACCAGCCGCGTCTAGAAGCAGTTCGGATTCGTTCATGCCGCCATCCCTCCTCCGACCAGTCGCCGCAATACCTTCCTGACCGCGCTCGGGTCGGGCTCGCTGCTAGGCCGCGCACAGTGCAGAGGAGCGGCAACAAGGCCATTCCGCTCCGCCGCTTCGGGTCGGCTCAATCCGCTTTCGGATCCCAGGCTCTAGACGACGGCGCGCGGCGGGATTTCCACCCACGCGCCGCTAGCCGCCGACTGTTGCACCGCCTCGCAGATGCGCGCGATCTGATAGCCGTCGCTGAAATCGGGCGACGCGGGAATGCCCTCCGCGATCGCTCGACAGAATTCGTAGCACTCGATGACCTTGGTCTCGGCGTAGCCGAAGCCGACTCCCGCAACAGGCCACAGCGCCTCCCCATACGGGTGGGGTGGTCCGGTCATGATTCTGCGAAAGGCCTTCTTCTCCTCGCCGTCCGCGGCGAGGCAGACCTGCAACTCACCGAGCCTTTCGTAATCAAAATAGATGGATCCAAGCTCGCCATGGATTTCGAGTGTGTCATAGTTCCGGCGTCCATGGGCGTTGCGCGTCGCCCCGAACGTCCCGACGGCGCCGTTTGCGAACCGCGCCAGGATATGCACCTCGTCGTCGACATCTACCACCTCAGTGCGAGGCGCGTCACCGTCGAGGCCGGCTATCCCGAGGGGTCGTTCCTTGACGTGGGTCTGTAAGGTGCCTGTCACGGACGAGATCTCACCGACCAGGTAACGCGCTAGATCGAGCGAGTGCGCCGCGATGTCGCCGAGCGCTCCCGAGCCGGCAATCGCCTTCTTGAAGCGCCATGTGAATGGCGACTGCGGATCGGCCGACCAGTCTTGGAAATAGGTGGCGCGACAGCTCAGTATGCGTCCGATAGCGCCCTCGTCAATGTACTGCTTGGCGAGCGCGATTGCCGGCACGCGGCGATAGTTGAAGGCCACCATGTTCACGACTCCGGCGCGGGCGACCGCCTTCGCCATCTCGCCGGCCTCCTCCGCGGTGCGCGCAAGCGGTTTCTCACAGATGATATGCTTTCCCGCCTCAGCGGCAGCTATGGCGATCTCGCAGTGCGTATTGTTCGGCGACGAGATGTCAATAATGTCAATGTCCGGGTCGGCGATCAACTGGCGCCAGTCGCTCGTCCACGACTCGTAACCGAAACGAGCCGCCGCCGTCTTGGCGAGGTCGTCAGTGACTTCCGCGATCACCTTGCGCTGCGGAAATGCCGGCGGCGGCCAGAAATAGAACGGCATGCTGGCATAGGCGAGCGAGTGCACCTTGCCCATGAATCCACCACCGACCAACCCAACGTTGAGTCTTCGAATGTCCGTTATAGCCATATACCAACTACCCCGACATTCTGCTGGCGAAACTCTGCTGCAACCGAACCGCATTGTACGACTGATGCTGGGCCAAAAGCTTGGGCAAGAGGGACGCAATCACCTACAGATTTAGTCACCAGAGCGAATAGCCGCCGTCGATGACCAGTACCGTCCCGGTAACAAACCTCGACGCATCCGAGGCCAGGTAGATAAGTGTCGGCCCGAGCTCGTCCGGGTAGCCGTAGCGCAGCATGGGCGTGTCTTCGATCCAATGCCGCCGATACTTCGGGTCGTCGACCGGGGCCATCGCTGTCTTGAAGTACCCTGGGGCAATGGCGTTCACCCGCACGTTGAAAGGCGCCCATTCGGCGGCGAGCGACCGTGTCAGTTGGTGGACGGCGGCCTTTGAGGCGTTGTAGGCCGGCTGCATCTGCGGCCGAACGACGATGGAAGCTGCTATGGACCCGATATTGACAATCGTGCCCGTCCTCCGCTCCACCATCTGGCGCCCAACAGCCTGTGCGCAATACCACACGCCATTCACGTTGACGTCCATCACGCTATGCCACTCATCCTGCGGGACGTCGAGTGCGGGTCGGTGGTAGCAGGCCCCCGCATTGTTGACCAGGATGTCGATGGGTCCGAGCCGATCGGTCGCTGCTGCCACCAGCCGGCTGACCTGCTCGGGCTTGGTCACATCCACGTCAAATGCCGCGGCCTGCCCTCCGGCGGCCTCGATATCCCGGACCACCGCTTCGCTCTTGGCACGGGTCCTCGCGGCAATCGCCACGCTCGCACCTGCTTCGGATAGGGCATGCGCGAATGCCTCGCCCAGCCCCGTATTCCCACCGGTCACCAGTGCAACCTTGCCAGTGAGATCGAAGGCCTGCAAGACGCCCATCGTACTGCTCCTTTCGGTTTGGGCCGCGGTATGAGCGGCACCATCCGTCTCTGACCCTTTGGCCATTGGGCCCGCCTGCACGTGGTAGATGTCGTAGCCAGAATCGACATCGCCGGAGATAATCGGATGGGAAGGAGTCACGTGCATGAGACTGGCAGGCTGTCACCCCCGTCAAATCCTCGTCTGGGTGCGCCAGGCAGGGCCCCTGATGGCCGGCATCGTCATGCTAACCTGGCTATCGCCGCTATCTGTGACAAAGGGAACTATCGTTGTCGGGAAAGGCATCGGCGGCGTGGACCTTGGCATGAGCCCAAACCAGGTGCGAAGGATTCTGGGCACACCCAACCGAACTGTCCACGCAGACCCTTACTATGCGCCCCAGCTTGAGTATATCTACCCTCACGAGCTTGTGATCTTCCATGGAGAAGACGCCGTTACCAGTGTCTCGACGACGTCCTCGTTCGAGCGGACCGTCGACGATATCGGGGTCGGCTCGACACGTGCCGCCGTCGCTGCCCGCGTCCCGCGCATCCGCTGCGATCGTGATCCCGGTCGCCCCTGCTACGTTGGCAGCAGACGTCCCGGCGGAGTCCTTACACAATTCGACTTCTCCGGCAATGGCCGTGTCTCCCAAGTCTTCATTGGTCTCGTGACGGACTAGCGGGAGGATTACCGTTCCCGGCCGAATCACCAGCACAGTGCCAGAAGAGTATCAACGCTCTTCCGGCACCGTGCCAGTGGTCGACGCGATTGCCTTGCGCGGGCTACACCAGTTTGCTAGTGCCTATGGAAGGTACTTACCCTTGCTGGGCTTGATTGGCAGATCCGAGAAGGAGAAGTGCTTCCACTTCACATCGAAGGAAGCTGCCGTATTGCGCCCAGGGCCCCCGGCCTTCGTCACGATATCGATGCCGGTATTGACAAAGGCCGGATACGTGGCTCCGTACTTCGCCACGTTCAGCATCACGGTCATGCCTTCGTAGCCCCAGTCGTAGTACCTCTGTCCGACCTCCCCATACACGGTGCCGTTTTCCACCCACTTCAACTGGGGTTGAAGCGTGTCGAAAGACACGACAACCATCTGCCCGCTCTGCACCCGCTTGGTGAGGTTCGGGAGCTGGTTGCCGGCCGACAACAGTGCCAGCGGCTGAGCGAAGTAGAACGCATTGATATTCGCGTTCCCTTGAAGCGTGGTCTCCACCGCGTCAACGGACTTCGCGATGTCATCATCGCCCTGCGGCTCCACCACGAGCTTGTAGTTGAACTTGAGTGCCTTGAGCTCAGCAGTGAACCCATCAGCCCGTTGGCCGATGTTGAAGGCGCCCGGCGTGGTGATCAGAATCGCCAGTTGCGGAACGACGCCCTTGTGCGTCTTGTTCCAATCTTCCACGAATAGTTTCGCGGCTACCTGCCCACCCTGATAGTTATCCGACCCGACGTACGACATGCGCTTGCTTGTCGGGCAGTCGGAGTCCCACATGATGACCGGGACACCTGCCTTGATCGCTTCGTCGACGGCCGTGCATACCGCGGGTCCGAGGCTATCAATCAACAGGCCGTCAGGATGTGCAGCGATCGCCGAATCGATCATGGACGCCATGGTAGCCTCGGAGCCATCGGACGGCGCCTCCCACTGCAGGTTGACCGAGATGCCGTCCTTCTTCACCTGGCTGATGCGGACCTGCGCTCCCGTCTTGGCGACGGCGAAGGCAGGATTGTCCAGTGATTTCGCAAGTGCAATAATCGTGAAGCTCGTCTTGTTCGGCGACGCAGCCTTGACCGAAGATCTAGGAGCGAAAGGCGACGACGCGCTGAGCATGATGGCGAGCACAAGTGCCAAGCCCACTCCGCTAGATACACGCCGCCGTCGGCTCTGAGTGTTTCCGAAGGAAGGTAGCATTTCTTCGAAAGCCTCCTTAGTCCAGCATTGATCTAAAAGCGAACTCCTCCGTTCAGGCCTCGATGCATGTGGTTGGAAGCCAGGAACCAGAGGTGCGTGCGTGCGATCCTGCCTGTCTATGTCAGCGATCACCTCCTTTCGTTCCCGTTGTCCCGGTGTCCACGTTGCCGTGACGCTGCCGTGACCTACTCGAACGCCAGGGCAAGCTCGGCCAACGCGCGGCCCACGCCGGTCGCGCCGCTCCGGAGCGGATCGTGCGAATGCGGTCGATGACTACTGCCAAAAGAATCACAGCACCCAGCGCGAACTGCTGCCAGAATGTGGAAATCCCGAGCAGCACCAGACCGTTCTGCAGAACACCGATCAAGGCGGCGCCGAGAAGGATGCCGAAGACGCCCCCGATTCCCCCATAGAGACTCACGCCGCCGATGATGCAGCTGGCGATGACCTGCAGCTCGTACCCGGTGCCGTTTGAAGCATCGCCGACGCCCAGGCGGGCTGTCAGCAGTATTCCGCCGACCGCGGCGAGCAGACCGCCAAGCGTGTAGAGCATTATCTTCAGCCGGTCGACTCGCACGCCTGCCAGCCGCGCGCTTTCGATACTGCCGCCCATCGCAAAGATGTGCCAGCCAAACGCAGTCGACCGCATGAGCCAGGCGAAAAGCACGCCAATGGCGAGCATAATCACAACCGGGACCGGCACGCCGACGATCGACGTTTGTCCCAGACTTGTCAGAGCATCGGGCAGGCCGACCAGCGGATAGCCCTGCGTAATCACGTAGACCAGACTGCGCACCATGTTCAGCATGGCCAGGGTCACGATGAAGGGGTTCAGGTTCAGCTTCGCGATCAGCACGCCGTTGATGAACCCGACGAGGCAGCCAATGCCAAGACCTGCTGCGAGGCAGACAGCGGTGTCATAGCCATGCGTCCCATACCACGCGGCTATGGTTCCTGACAATCCCATGGTCGATCCAACCGACAGGTCGAGGCCCCCGGAGATGATTATCAGCCCTTCGCCGATGGCTGCAATAGCTATGAACGAGAACGAGCGGCTCGTGAAGGCAATGTTCTGGCTCGTGAGGAAGCTGGAGCTGTCCAGCGACAGGAATATCGCGAGAATCGCGAACGTGATGAAGACTCCGGCCTCGGGGCGCGCCAGGAGTGATCCCCACGACATGCCCCGGAGCCGGCCAACAAGGGCAACACTGCCGCGAGTCTTTTCGCCCGTCGTATCCGCCCGCTCGTCGGTCATATCCCTACACCCTTCGAAACTGTCTCTGCTCTGCCCGGATGCGTTCGCGCCGGCGTCATGCCCCAGCCAGCAGCCCGGCACCAGTATCCGAGAAGCCTGCTGCGTAGCGCATGAACCGCTCTGGATTTGCGTCGGCGCGATCGAGAATAGTCCTGATCTGTCCGCGATACATCACCGCAACTCGGTCACTGATAGACAACAGTTCTGGAAGCTCCGAGGAGATGAAAATGATCCCAATACCCGAGTGAGCCAGCTCGCCAACCAGGTGATAGACCTCAGCCTTTGCCCCGACGTCAATGCCTCGAGTCGGCTCGTCCAGAATCAGTATCCGCGGAGATACCATTAGCCACTTTGCCAGGACTACCTTCTGCTGGTTACCGCCGCTCAACGTCCGTGCTTCCTGGTTCAGCGCTCGTATGCGTATGCGCAATTGGCGGACATGTTCGGCTGCGGCGGCATTGAGCTGACGCTTCTTCAGCACCCCGAGGGTCGACAGCCGTCTAAGACTGGGTAACACCATGTTCTCGCGCACCGCTAGCTGCAGCACGAGTCCCTGTATCTTCCGATCTTCCGGGACGAGCCCGATTCCCGCTCCGACCGCATCATTGGGATTCCTGATGTGCTTTCGCACTCCGTCGATCAGTATGGTGCCCGATGTCGCCCGATCGGCGCCGAACAACAGGCGCACCATTTCCGTTCTGCCGGCGCCCACGAGGCCACCAAATCCAAGTATCTCTCCGGCGTACAGCGAGAAACTCACGTCCCGCACAATGCCACCGCTCAGCCCCTTCACCTCGAGAACCGGACGACTAGACACGCGCGCATGCTCCTCGGTGGCGTAATATGCTTGTACGGGACGACCCACCATCTGGGTGATGATCCCGCCGATCGTTGCATCTCGCGCCGGGACATCCGCCACGGCACGACTGTCGCGCATGACCACGAATCGATCCGCGATCTGGAAGGCTTCGTTTATGCGATGGGTCGTAAAGACGATCGACAATCCCTGGCTTCGCAGGTGCTTGATAAGCTCCAACAAGCGTCCCGACTGCTCTTCCGAGAGAGCCGACGTCGGCTCGTCCATCAAGATGACCCTGGCATGTGTCGAAATCGCTTTTGCGATTTCGACCTGCTGCCGTTGGGCAACCGAGAGGTCCGAAAGCAGTGCCGAGACGGGGATGGTTGCGCCGATGCTGGCCAGCGCCTCTCGTGTTTCCTGGTTGAGCCTGGCCCTGTCGACTACTCCAAGCCGTCCCGCCAGCCCCGATCGATGAGGCTCTCGTCCGAGATATACGTTCTGAGCAACAGAGCGACCCGGAACGTACGCCAGCTCCTGATGGATCATGGCAATGCCAAGATGCTGCGCATGTCCTGGTGACTCGAGGTGGACGGGCGTCCCATCCACAAGGATCTCGCCCGTGCCTCGATCTGGCATGTAGACGCCGCCGAGCATCTTCAACACGGTCGACTTGCCGGCCCCGTTCTCTCCGAGCAGAGCGACTACCTCGCCGGCGTCGACACGCAGCGATACATCACTGACAGCGGGCACTGAAGCGAAGGTCTTCCAGAGCGTTCGGGCTTCGATGATTCCGTGGGCCACTGCGAGAAGCTCCTCTCTCGCCCGGTCAGACACCCGCACGCCGGGCGCGCGCCAGCCAGTCGATCGTACGCTTATGGGGGCGCGACGCCCCGCTCAATCCCCAGGGATCTTGCATTGAGATATGTGCGTCAGCGGCCAGATACCAAACACTCCGGCCCACGGCCTCATCGAGGTGAGGCACAGTCGCGTGTTTCATCAGCGCCGCCACGCCCTGCCCTGTCCGGTCGCGGGCCGGGTCGCGCGGATCCCTCATCCTGCTGGCATCTGAGCGCCACTCTACCATAGCTCCGCCTGAGCGTCAACGCTCCATGACAGCGCCGACAGAGCCGACCTCCCGACGTCGTCCGACTTCCGGTTCACGGCCCGAAGCTTACCTCAGCCGCGCCGGTTCATGCCTTCCCAAGTCTACCTACTGCAGGCTGAGATCAGGATTGCCCGGACCGAAATGCTTGAGCATCACCAACGGGTCGCACGTGCTCGGATTCGTGATGATGACACCGGCTCTCGCCGCACTTTCAGCCACGAAGTACTCGTCATTGGTCAGCTGGCCATAGCGAATCAAGGCGGGCGCCTCGAGCGGCCACTGCCCGAGCGTGCCATGACCCTGGATCACGATGAAGCCGTAGGCAGCGGCATCTCGGATGGTCGCCGTCCGCCCGGGCAGCACGGTGAGCTCCTTAGCGCTCAACGCGGGCGACTTGAAGGCGATCCACTGCTCGCTGTAGCCGTCCTCCTGCATTTCCGCGGTATCTCGCACCGGCTTTGGACGCATGAAATGGCGGGCCGCGAAGTCGGGATCGAGGTTTGCTTCCCAGTCAATCCAGCTGAGCACAAGGTCCAGGTCGCCGCGCCGCTCAGGGGGCGCATCCTTCCAGAGCAGGTCCTCGGCAACCACCTGGTTGCCGGTCAGCGACTCGAGCATTCCGAAGACATCTGAATCCCGCTGCGGCTCATACGTGCAGAGACTGCCTGGAGCATGCAGTGTTCCTGCAGGCACGTCCCATCCCGTGTCCACTTCGAGCCGATAGGCGCGGGACAAGTCTGTAATGTGGTTGTCACCCTGTGCGAATGCCGCCAGGCAGGCTCGCATCTGTTCTCGTGTCGTATGTGGGTGTAGGCCGAAGAACGTGTGCGGGAAGTCGCCACCGTGGTTGTTCAGTTGTGCGGGAAAGAAGTAGGCTTCGGGCTTGCCTGCTTGACCTACGAGCGCGGCGTGCTCATCCCGCTGATGAATGTGGAACGGCAGTGCGGCCAGATTGTCAAAGAACTTGCTGTATATGGGCCACCTGCCATACTCCCGCCAGAGCCGCTCACCGATGAGCGCACTGCCAAGCGTGGCGACCGCCACGTCGAGGGGGATGCTCTCGTCATCGGGACCGACGATCAAGCTGAGTCCCTCGTACGGCCCGGTTAGGGGTCCGTTGTCAGCGCGGATCGCCGACGAAAACCAGCGCTCGTCGATGCCGCCGCGAGCGCCACCGAGCGCATAATAGTCGTCGGGATGCAGCTTGATGCGCCGTCCCGGCACACAAAATGCACGGGGTACCCAGTTGGGCGCCAGGCGCAACACGCCGGCTCCTTGGTCAAAAGCGCGCTCTACCGAAGACCGGCTGGTGGTTGCGGACGGTGCCATGGCGCTACCCCCTCATCCTGCGCAAGAGTTGTGTACGAACCGCGTTGGGTTTTCCAGTCTGAGCGCTGGTCAGGCGCTCCCCGTGCGTGATGGTCGCCTCTCGTTAGGCTACGAACACGTCAATACACTCAATATAGTTTACGGGGCGTTACCTACGTCGAGCCAACTCTGGCTGCGCTTCAGGCCACGACCGCCGGTCTTGGCTGTGCGCGGCTACAGGCGTATCGCGCATATTACCGGGCCGCCTAGCGCGTCCAATGCCGGTCGACGCCGCGCCGGCTACCGACGTGCTCTTCTGGACTGCGCCCTGGGACCGCCAATCGAGGAAGAGGGACTTTCCAGCCGGAGAGCGGAGCGCGAGCGATAGGCACACTGCTCGACCGACCGGAGCCGCCGGACGGCGTGTTCGTCGCTAATGACGATATGGCGCTGAGCGTACTCTCCGTTCTTCGCAAGGAGCGTATAGCCGTCCCCGAGCGGATCGCGGTCATTGGGTTCGACAACATCGCCGAAGGCGCATATAGCGTCCCATCGCTTACCACGATGGAGCAACCGACGTCACAGATCGGATTGGCCGCCGCAAGCTTACTGCTCACCGCGATCCAGGATTCCGCCTTTCAGGGCAGCGTGGACGTCAAGTGTTCAGTCGTCAAGCGTGAGTCGGCGTAATACGTGCAAACTGCACAACTTGGTGCAACGTGCGAGAGGAGGATGATGCACTGTCCAGGATGGACAACATGCCGTCGCACAGCACGTCGACCAAGGCGTACCCTCCGCCGACTGCGGCGAGGTCACGACCGGCTGGGTATCGGTGCTGCTGGCCCTCAAGGCCGCTGTCGACTTCCACGTCGATCTGCGCAACCACGATGCGTTGCGCACGTGGGAGCAGGGCTATGCGGACAATTGAGATTGGCGCGGGCTGGTATGATCTGGCGCCTCCGTGAGGTGCTGGCTCAGGGTGGCGTTGCACGACCGGCCGGCATATTCATGCACGCGGTGCAGGCAGTGGCAATGGGAGTCCAGGGGTCAAAGCACACCATCAATGCGGTCTTGCCAACCACTCGCCAGGGGCGCATATGATGCATGATGGGGCTGCTGAGTCACGATAGCTTCTCCTCTTCCGCCGATCGTTGCCGTGGCCAACGGACAGCACCGGGGCAAGCGGGAGTGGGCAAACGAGGTCAATAACCGACCAGCACGCTACCATCACGGAGACGAGGCCGCGATCGCGGCAGTGACGCCGGCGCGACCCTCACCAGAGTGGCGGGAGAACGTGATGGCGGAGACGGCAGCGGCGGGCGCTTTGGATCAGCTGAAGGGAGAGCTGCACGAAATCGCCGATATTCAACGAGCGGCGGCCGTGCTCAACTGGGACCAACTGACACAGATGCCGGAGCAAGGGGCTGCCGGCCGCGCTGAGTCCCTGGTCGCGCTGCAAACCATCGCACATGAACGGCTCACCTCGGCCAAGCTTGGTGCATTGCTGCAGGAAGCAGAGGATACCGTCGCCGGGCTCGATCGGGATGGCGACGACTACAACCTCGTGCGCGTGATTCGCCGGGACTACGATCGGGGCACACGTGTGCCTTCCGAGCTTGTGGCCGAGATAGCTCGCAATGCTGCGCTGGCCAACCCCGTCTGGAAAGTGGCTAGGCGCGACAACGACTTCGCCGCGTTTGCGCCCTGGCTGCAGCGAAACATCGACCTTTCCCACCGCCTGGCCGAGCACCTCGGCTACGCGGAACGCCCCTTCGACGCGCTTATCGATCAGAGGGAGCCCGGCATGACCACGGCCGCAGTGCAGGCCATCTTCGCTGCGCTTCGCCCGGCACTTATCGACCTCATGCAGCGCATCGCGCCGCACGGCACGAGGGTCGACGACGGCCCCCTGCACCGCTTGTACGACGAGCCTACGCAGGAGCGGCTATGCCGAGATGTCGTGACGAAATTCGGGTACGACTTCAGCCGCGGTCGCCTGGATCGCACCGCCCATCCGTTCGAAACCTCCTTCGGTCGCCAGGACGTGCGCATTACCACGCGGTTTAGCGACCACTTCCTGCCGATGGCCCTGATGGGCACGATGCACGAAGCCGGCCATGGCCTCTACGAGCAAGGCGTCGGCGAGTCGCTCGATCGATCGCTGCTCGACCACGGCGTGTCGCCGGGCGTGCACGAGAGCCAGTCGCGCCTGTGGGAGAACTACGTTGGTCGCGGCCTCCCCTTCTGGCAGTTCTACTACCCTGTCGTCCAGGCTGCGTTCCCGGAGGCACTGGGCGATGTCGACGTGCACGCATTCTACCGTGCCGTCAACAAGGTCCAACCGTCACTGATCAGGGTCGAGGCGGACGAAGTCACTTACTGCCTCCACATCATGCTGCGCTTTGAGCTCGAGATCGCGCTTTTCGATGGCAAGCTGAGCGTGCAGGATGCCCCTGAGGCCTGGAACGCGGCAATGCAGTCGTACCTGGGGATCACCTCTCCGACCGATTCGAGTGGGATCTTGCAGGATATTCACTGGACATGGGGATTTAGCGGCTTCCAGGACTATGCCCTGGGGAACATCATCGCCGCGCAATTATGGGAGGCTGTGCACCGGGCAATCCCGGACCTCGACCGGCAGCTGAGCAGTGGCCAGTTTGCGGGCTTGCTCGGCTGGCTTCGCCAAAACGTGCACCGGCACGGTCGCAAGTTCGATCCGGCGGACCTGATCCAGCGGGCTACAGGCGCCCCCCTCACTACCGAGCCATACCTTCGCTACCTGTGGGCCAAGTTCGGCGCCATCTACTCCCTCTAGTCTGGACAGATTGCGGTGAGGCTGTCTCAGCCGGCGGTGCGCCGCCTGCTCCGCAGTCTCGGGGCGCTGCCGCAGGGCCGTGCGCACGGGCGTGCGCGGTGCCGATCGCCGCACGAACTCCGCCATGGCAGCCTCATATGTCGACGCTGGTTCGTCAATGAGAGTGGTGAACTTGTAGGCGAGCGGATCGGCCGGGTTGCCCGGATCGCCGAACATCGGCGTCGCCGTGTCCCAGGTCCACGTCGCGCCGTGGTCCGTGGATTTGGCGATCGAAGCCGCAGGCGCATCGCTGAAGTTGAGGCGATTGAGATTCTGGAAAGCCAGATATAACGTGTTGTCGAGGCACAGTATACCGGTGGGCTTTCGGTCATAGTTCGGCCCGCTCCAGTTCGTACCGACGTTGGTTGCCAGCGTCGTTCCGCTCAGGTGCGGCGGGTCGCCCGCGATCCGGCTGCACACGCCGCTGAGGATGATCGGCGACGCAATCAGTGCCGCCCTCGAGAAGTGTTCCCCGCCGAGCCAGACGCCCACGCCGAGGGCGATCACAGGATTGACATACGTGTAGCTGGTGGCGATGGCCGGGCGGGTATGGCCGAGCAGGAACAGGTACGCGCTGAAGCCCACCACCGAGCCCATCGCCACCAGGTAGGCCACCGCGAGCACGGTTTGGGCGGGGGGCAGCTGATGCAGGCGCTCGCCGGCCACGAGGCTGGCGACGGCGAAAAGGATGAACGCACAGAGCATCTCGGCGGCACTGGCCATCAGTCCGGACGGCAGCCGCATGCGCCGGCTCAGCACGGATCCAAATCTGAGGCCGGCCGGTGAGTAGCTGTGCCGCATGGCGTGGTACACTGCCGAAACAACGAGCAGCAGGACAAGAGAGAGGCGCTGATGTGACGCCTACGTCAAGCGACGCTGAGGCCATTCTGCGGACGATCACCTCGTGGTCGACGCGCGATCGGCTGCTGCTTGCGCAGCGCATTCTCGACCAGGTGCTGACGAGCGATCACTCCGGCGTGCGGGCGCGCTGGCAGGAACTAGCAGGGCTCGCAGCGCCAGACGGGCCGGTGCCCGACGACGCAGACGTGGCGGTGTGGCTGGAGGAGCACCGGCTGGAGCGCTATGGTTGAGGGCACTGCCGGTGCGACGGGAGTGATCAAGGTCCTGCTGGACACCAACATCGTCCTCGACTTGCTCTTGGGGCGCCAACCGTGGCTGAGCGAGGCCTAGCCCGTGTGGGAGGCCTACAACGCGGGTGCCCTACGTGTACATAGTCTTTACCAGGAGCTGCCTGTGCAAGAGATAGTATCCACGATCAGTCGCAAGGGGCAGGTCACCCTCCCCAGTGCGGTGCGCAAGCGCTTAGGGCTGTCAGCCGGGGACAAGGTGGCCTTTTTCATCGAGGGCGCAGATGTCCGGCTCAGGCCGGTGACGCGGACCGTGAGCAGCTTGTATGGCTCGGTAGCGCCCTTGCGTGGCCGAGAGACCGCCGACTTTGACGAGCAAATCGCAGAGGCCCGGGCGGAGGAGGCAGCGCGCATCGCCGGGCGCCTGGAGCATCCGTGATCCTCGTGGACGCCAATGTCTTCCTGCGCTATCTCGTGCAGCCCACGACTCCAGCGCAGCAGGCGATGGCCGAGGAGGCGCGTGCGCTCGTTGAGGCCGTGCAGCGCGGCGAGGAGGAGATCACCGCCGCCGAGGTAGTATTGCATGAGGTAGCTTTCGTGCTCGCCTCCAAAGCGCACTACAATCTGCCGGCTGCTGAGATCGCCACTGCCATCCGACTTCTGCTCCAGATGCCCGGCTTCAAGCTGCCCCGCGGCCAGAAGCGCGTGTATCTGCGAGCACTCGATCTCTACGTCTCCACACCCAAGCTGGGGTTTGCCGACGCCATCGTAGCAGCGATTGCAGAGCAGCAGCACCTGCCACTAGCCACTTTCGACAGTGACTTCGACGATCTGGTAACCATCAGTCGATGGCATCCACGCGGCGCTGACCAGACGTGACAGCGGGCCACTCCACGCGCATAGTGGCCCACCGTACCTCCCACACGCGCTCGTCAGACCCGAACGCACGCACTGCCGCTTGTTGCACTACGGATGAGACCCTGCGCCACCTGTCGCCCATTGATGATCGCTGCCCATACCCTTGTAATGGACATGGTTCACCAGAGAACGATACTGTTTGATCAGGTCGAGCGGATTCATCCCAGCTTTGGCAATGTGACCCACATCCGGCGCGGAAGAGAGCGTGGAGCTGCCTCCGCGCGATCCACACGACCTGGGCCCGGCCATATGCGCTTCGAGCGCGATCCGGAATGCGGCAGCGGTGCGATACCTCCCTGTCATGCTCTGTCGAGACCCTGCTCAACAAGCGCGATCGCCCGACCACCGCGCTCCTGCGCCCTCGCGCGCAGGTTATTGGCGGTGATCCAGCCACGAAGCCGCGCCTGCTCGATAGCCATGATCACCTGTTCGGAGGCCGTGCCCGTCTCCGCTACGTCCAGGATGGTGCGCAGCGGAGTGGTGAGCCGTATCCCCTCCCTGACGACCACGTCGCCGGGCGCAAGCGGGTGCGCCGTCGTATGGAGCGAGATCATCGGGTCGGGTTGGAGCCCGCGCCGGGATCGAGGTATCAGAATGTGAATATCGTTGGGCACGACGTCGGACAACCCGAGGAGCGCCAGCGCGCTCTCATGGGAGACGACCGCATTCTCCTTTCCCACCGCAAGCCAGGCGGCCATCACCTCTTCGTGTGGCGACGATGGATAGTCCCGCAGCCGATAGAGCCCGCGGCGCAGGCGCCTGAAGCGGCCGGTTGCCGTGTGGTGCGAGAGCATCGTCCAACTGTAGCCGAAAGCCCGCGCTTGCGCGCTGGTGAAGTAGCCGGCCTGTTCGGATGCCTGCGCGAAGAGTCCGTCTGGATCGGGGGCCGAATGTGTGTCATACATACCTTTGATTATATCTAAGGTTCGTGTGACATACACCCTGGATATCTGGCCTTTTCCGGAGTATTTGGCGATGACGACGCAGTCGCTGCCGCCGCCAGGCCGAATCACGTATGCGATCCTGGACCGTCATCCCGCTGGGAGCGTTCCTGGCCTAACCGCTCCGATTCGCCCTGGATGCCGAAACCCGTTCAGGGTCGGCTCCTGCAGCACGACACGCGACTAGGATTGGCGCCTCTCCAGTGCGAGCTTGCCGAAAGGTTATGTCGGCGGTGATCCCCAGCGCCTCGCACCAGGCAACGATGGTCTCAAGCGTCGGGTTACTGTCCTGCGCGGCGAGGACTACGTGATATGGCTTCCCGCCGACGGCCCATACGTGCGGCAAGCTGCTCCTTCGACACGCCCTGTTGCTCACGAATATGCTCGATTGCGTCCAGCAGCGCACGCTCAGCCGCCGCCTCTCGATAGCCGGCGGCCACTTCCGGATTCTGCAATGCGGCGCGCAGCCGTTGACGAAACCTGCTCATGCGACGGTTCCTGCCTATCCTGCACTCCGCGCCGCTGTACCACCTGCATACATAAGCTATCCCCATTGGTCATCTGGCTTGGCCGGGCTGAGGCCCCGCATCACTCAGCCGGCCAATGCCAGCGCTTTCTCGTCGAAGCGCACGCTGAGCTTCTCGCCAAGGCGATCGAGGATCAATTGTGCGCGTTCCACGGTAATGCCGTGATACTCGTTGCGCTCGTCCCGCGAGACCTGGGTGGCGCTGACACCCAAGCGATCCGCGAGCTCCTGCTGGGAGAGCCCATTCGCGATCCGTGCCGCAATCAGCAGGCGGCCAATCGCCGAGAGCGAATGAATCGTCTCGAAATCGCGCCGGCGCACGCGCTCATACCACTCGACCTCTTCGACGAGTTGGGCGTGAAACGACAGCGCGGGCTCCATCGCGCGCTCGACCTCGTCCGGCCTCAGCTGCAGATCGCCAAGCGCGCGGCGTTGCTCATTGAGGAAGTGCTCATCCTCCTTCAGGCGCCGCAGCGCTTCCTGATACTCGCGCTCATTCCGGATCATGGCCCGCCTCCTTGGGGTGTGGCTAAACGGATGATGCCCTTCGGTGTATGGGCGCGCCGAGACAAGCGAAATGCCGAAGGGAACTGCAACTGGTGGCCGAACCGGTCGGTGATGCCTGAGGGCTGCCCGAAGTGGGGGTAGAGCTCGACACGGTAGGCGAACCACATCGGGAGCTGTGCTTTACCCGAATCCGGATCGTGGCGCCTGCTCTGTGGTTTCCAGGTCCAGACCTTGTGGGGGTCAAGCGCGTTCAGATCCCGCTCCAAACCACCCGAGGCGAGATACCGCACGTCGCACTCGAAATACCCATCGATATCGTTGGGATGCGGCTTGTCCTCCATGAACGATCCATTGACAAAGATCGCGTTGATGCCGACCCGCCACAACTGCGCCACCAGCACCCCGAGATTGCGGACGAGCTGGGCGCGCCAGGCGGTATCCCAGGTCGGCTGCTCACTGGCTTGGCGTTGCACCAGTGAGGAAGTAGCGAGCTCGGTCAGTGTCAGCTTATAGTCCCCGGGTGGCAGCACGCCCTCGGTCGTGAACTCAGGAAGCACTCGTCCCCCACTCCTCCGGTTCGCTGCCGCGCTGTTGATAGCTTACATGTCTATAGAAACATAAATGTTATCTCCTTGCAAGGAGGGCGGCCCTAAAACCGCCGCTGGGCTGATTTGGTGAGCTCGCTCCGCTGCAACTGCCGCGGCGGCACGAGATGCGTCATCGTTTAGCCTCACGCGCCGCCTGCTTCTCTGCCACCGTCAGGTGCACGTCGTTGTCGCGTTTGCTGCCGCCCGGATTAGCGCCGCGGTCGATGCCCCATTTGATATTCGGCAGCACGCGCAGGATAGGTGGTGACTTCGCGTAGCGCTCGTCGTCGACCATGAAGGGGCGGATGTTGAGACGCACGCCATCGTTGAGATCCGGTTCCCAACCGATCGGCTGCTCGTGCGGCTTCTTCCAGCGCACGTAGATATCGTAGGGCGGTTCGCCGGCCAGGATCAGCTTGAGCCACTCCTGCAACTGCAGCGCGGCGACGAGGCGGGCATCCGCGCCGTTTGGGCGCGACGTGATGCTGAAGTCGGCACCTGGCGAGACCCCCGGCACGTGGTGCGAGCCTCTTCTTTCACAATCACAGTACTGCTCCGCTCGGGACATGCCGGCACAGCCTGGTGCCAGTATAGGTCTGGATGTGCGCAGGATAAATAGCCATCACGGGTGGAATCGGGGATAGGATTCGTGGTGTGCCAGCTTGCATGCAGTGCGCGAGCCAACAAAGTCCTTGAAGGTCCTCGTATGCGACGAGCATGTTCAGCGAGAGTACGGACGTAATACGGCCGGTCAAACACGGAATGCTGCGAACGGTTGAGACCGCGCCAGCGAACGTCATATCATAGAAGCAATGAGTCACCATCGGCAAGATTGGCGCCTTGCGGAGGAGCCCGACCGAGTGGCAGAGAACGCAGGGGACTGCACGCCTGACCGCGATACGCGTGACGATTCTCGACCAGCTATGGTCGCCCGACTGCAGGTCTCATCTGCAGGCGCCAGCGCTTCGGGTAATGCGTCCGCGCAGGTGCCGCAAGTGCTCCCTCCCGGATCGACTGCTCGCGCAGTAGTTGCCCGCGCGCGGGTGTTGCGTGGTTCAATCGCCGATGCTTTCGCGGCTGTGGAGCAGCGGCGTCGAGCCGCTCGGGAGGCGTTCGAGGCCGCTCAAGATGAGCAGTTGCGACGTGTGCTCATGGCCACGCCGCTCACATCGCTCCAACGGGTGGCTGGCGGCCGACTTCGCCTTGCCTCGATTGAATTGGCTGGCTTCACCACCGTCTGGTCGGCTGGAGCCGCAGGGAAAGCTCGACTTGAACAACTGCGCGGCGTCGGCCCGCAAACAGCAGCTCAAGTGATTGCTGCGGTTCGGCAGTTCGAAGCGGCTATGAAGCAAAGCCTACGGGTTCGCTTCGACTTTGACACCCGATCCCAGCTTGAAACCCGCTTACTTGGCGCATTGCAGGAATACGAGGTCGCCACACAGGCTGCGCTGCGGCTCAAGGATGAACTGGATGTCCTGGCATCCGTGATCGATGGAGCGGTTGAAGATGCGGCACTCGGATCGAGCCGGCTGAGAATGTTCTTCGCTGCTAGGCGGCGACGAGCCGCGGGACGTGAGGGGCTCGCGCGGCTCGCAGCACTGATGGAATCCTCAGGGACACGCAAGCTAGAGTCGCGGATCAAGGAGCTTCATCACGTAATCGCCTTCGCGCGGATTGACAAGCGCGAACTCTGGGACGACTATCGGAAGCGAGCGGTCGCGTACAATGGGCTTCTTGCTGCGGTCAGCGGGTTGGCGCCAGACCAGAGTGCGGCGCGGGGCTTCATCCCGGCAGACTTGGCGTCGGCCGTAAACGCCCAGCCGCTCGACATGTCACTGCTTTCGGTATCGTTGCGCGGATATCAGGCGTTCGGCGCCAAGTTCGCACTCCTGCAGCGAAAGGCCATCCTCGGGGACGAGATGGGTCTGGGGAAGACTGTTGAAGCCCTTGCCGTCATGTCCCACCTTCACAAGGAAGGCAAGCAGCACTTTCTCGTAGTCTGCCCGGCAAGCGTGCTGGTCAACTGGGCGCACGAAGTCGAGCGGCACAGCTCGCTCCGCTCGCACCGGCTACACGGCCCTGACCGCGCAAGCAGCCACAGCCAGTGGGCACACCAAGGTGGTGTCGCACTCACGGCGTACCGCACGCTCCAGTCACTTCGCACGCTCGAACATGGACGCATCGAGTTGCTCGTCATCGATGAAGCGCACTACGTGAAGAATCCCACTGCGCAAAGGACACGCGCTGTGCGAGATCTCTGCCGTACTGTCGAGCGCGTGCTGTTCCTGACTGGGACTCCTCTCGAGAACAGGGTTGACGAGTTTCGCACGTTGGTTGACCATATTCGTCCCGATGTTGCCGGCCGGATTGATCCGATGGCCGTTCTCGCAGGTCCAGCTTCCTTCCGGCGGGCCGTAGCGCCAGTTTACCTGCGCCGAAACCAGTCCGACGTACTCGAGGAACTTCCTGAGCGTATCGAGACCCAGGACTGGGTTGAGCTGAGTGCTGGTGATCTTGGTGCCTACCGGCAGGCTGTGGCGTCCGGCAACTTCATGCTGATGCGGCGGGCAGCCTTTGCCCCTGGAACCGTCGCCGGATCAGCCAAGCTGGCTCGGCTATCGGAGATCGTGGATGAGGCTGCCGCTAACGAGCGCAAGGCCGTCATCTTCTCCTTCTTCCGCGAGGTCTTGGACACTATCACCCGGGTGCTAAACGTGCGGACAATTGGACCAATCACGGGAAGCGTCTCGCCCACGGAGCGTCAGCGGCTAGTCGATCAGTTCACTGAGCTTCGCGACCCGGCCGTCCTTGTTAGTCAGATAGAAGCCGGCGGCGTTGGGATGAACATGCAGGCAGCGTCTGTCGTCATCCTCACTGAGCCTCAATGGAAACCATCGACTGAGAACCAGGCCATTGCCCGTTGCCATCGCATGGGCCAGGTGCAGCGCGTGGAAGTCCATCGTCTCCTCGCTGAGAACAGCGTTGATCAACGCATGCTCGCGGTGGTTGCGGCGAAGTCACAGCTTTTCGACATGCATGCTCGGCGAAGTGCTCTGAAGGAAAGCAGTTCAGACGCGATAGATGCCTCGGACCTTGGGGCTGTCCGCGAGCTTGCGAGCCAAATGGAGGCGGAACGGCAAATCATCGAGATCGAGCGCAAGCGACTCGGCTTCAACTAGGGATGGCAAGGAGCCTGGGGAATGCGAGTTCCACGACATCACCGATGCGGCGATAATCGAGCCAACCGCGTCGCCCGGCCTCGAATGCCAGCGCGTCGATCGTTTCCTACGGTGCGTCCAACAAGGCAGTCCAATAGGTGTCGAACAGCACCGAGCCCCGGTAGCCGGCGAGGTGCCCCAGGAACAGCGCGTAGGCGACACTGGTCGCTGTAGGCACTGCGCGAGCGCGCACCTTATGCAATCTGCCCTGCAGGTGGCCGGGCTGGGTCCGGGAAGAGATCGCATTCCGGGCAATTCTCGCCACTGTGCCTGGTTGGAATCGGCCGGGCTCAATCTGCGCGAAGGCCTCGGCGACCTCGGCCGGCATGATCCGTGCGCCTTGCGGGCGCGTGAGGATGCCTTCGGACGTCAGGCGCAATAGAGGATCACGGGCGCTCTCGCAAAGACAGGCCAGCAGCGGGCGCGCGGCTGGGTCGGCATGCCAAAGCTGCCGAAGGACGGCAAAGACGGGCACGCGAGGATTGAGTGCATGCAGCTCGCGTAGCCATCGCGCCGAGGCTCTGCGCGTGCCGCGCTCCGCTTGAGCAGCGCAGTCTCGTCGGTGACTCCGGCGCGGTAGTCCGCCGGAGTGGCGGCAGCGGGAAGCGCAGCGAAAAGCGCGGTCAGCTTGGCGAGCATGATCGTGCGACTGACCATTGCGCCACCGCCGTCCTGCTTGAACCCCACATTGTCCGGTAGACCTACAGGCAACGTAAACATCGTGTTTTCGGGTTGTCTCCTGAACTTCTTCGGCGTATTGCCCGCTGCTGCACGAGAGCACCGTAACATGGCCGCGCTCGGCACGACACAGCAAACCTGGCATGTCGCGGTTGCTACTCCTGACTGAGATATGGAGCTTCTTGCATCTTGTAGCCGGACAATGATTGGCTGGACTGGTCCAGCAATGCGTTCTCGTGAGCCCGTTTCCGACCGACGGGTCGGTCTCACAATGATTAGCTGATCGGATGGGGAATGGTGACCCGTCGGCAGTCGAAAGATGTGACAATGATTAGCTGATTTGGATAGGCAAGACCGCCGATTGACCAAGAGCCAAGCGTTCGCGATTGTGCTGCTGCTGGAAGTGGCGGGGGTATCCGACAGGTTACAAAGTTAGCCAGGAACCTGGGCCAAGGAACACGCCCGGCGTTGCCAACGAGCCCATGCGTCCACATCCGCCGGGAAAGCTGTCGGCTGCCGAACTGAGGCAGCAAACTATGTCACAGCGCCACCAACGCGTCGTTGTCCGCGCTTCCAGCTGCCACGGGCGCATAGTTATGCGCGATGTCGACGATGGCTAACCGTCTCGCATAGAGGGCGAAGTGTCCTAAGCAGACTCAAGTTGATGAACACGACTTGGGCGCAAATCTGAACTCAACGGGGTGTTGTCCCGCCCCGTATGATGTCAACCACGGGCGCCAAGGCTTGCATGGTCCCCGCGTGGAAGCTCCTGTTGCGCCTGGTCGCAGCCCCATCAGATCAACCAGTCCTCGAGCACGAGACCTGATATACGCCCAAATTTGCGGGTATTGTGTGTCACAAGCGTGCCTGAGGCAGTAATGGCGATGGCGGCAATCAACAGGTCGTTCGGGCCGATTGGTGAGCCACTCGAGGCGAGATCTGCGCGAATTCGACCGTACGTATCAGCCGCGGCATCGTCGAAAGGAAGCGACGTGAAACGGGCGAGGAACGCATCCACACCTTGACGGGCGCGGGCAGGGTCCTGGCTTCGCGCCGCACCATAGAAGAGTTCGCCGCGCACCGGAGCCGCAACGACAATCTCTTCGGGGGTGTGCGCGGCGAACTGTCTACTGAGCGCAGGGCGATGACGTCGAAGGAAGGCGATACATGTGTCAGTATCGAGCAGGTACGTCACGCCAGCTCTTCGCGGCGTTCATACTTGCCCTGCGGCGGTCGTCTGAAGCCAATTCCGGCAAGTGAGCCGGAAGTTCGCTTCACGAAGTCTGTCCACGGCTCGTTTGACTCAACGCCCAGAGACGTCGTGTCGTTGACGACCACAACGACCCGATGGCGGCCAGGCGAGATGCGAACATGGCCTTCCAGGTGCGCCGCACCTTGGTCGTCCACGACGAGGGTTGAGTCGAATCGTTGTTGCACGCGATCTCCTCCTGCCACACACCAGGCTAACAAACAATCTCGTGCCAGTCCACCCTGATTCCACGCCGACTGCTACGTCAAGAGAGGACTTCTGGCAGGTCTATACAAACCAGATGCCGAAGATGAGTACCGTCGGTGCAAATATCGCCAGCGGTACCGCTGCGGGATTATAGCAGGACGACACCTGAAGATAACGGCGCCACGACTGCGGTGCGCTCGCGTTCCGTCACCCGTTCATGGGGACGATGACCGGCATGCTCTCTCGCATGGTTATGCATCAGCTCGCTACTGTCGGCAGCAGTCGCCGGCCTATGCCGGCCCTGCGGCAAAGGCCACGGCAGCGACACGGCCGGGGCCCACGTATAATAGCGTTGCCTGCCTATTCACCACGAGGTGGCTAGCAAGCGCCATGTCGACTGACACAGAGCGCCAGGCGGCCGCCGCCTCGGTCGCGGCTCCTACCTGGCTGGCTCGCCGTAGGGTCAGGCGCCGGCGGGACGTGACGTGCCGGATCGTGACTTTCTGCACTCTCCCGAATGACTCGTGGTTTCGTACGCTGGAAGCAGGATGCGGTGCCGGCTATCTGTGTGTACTGCCATGGCACCGCGATCGATCAGCAAAGGAGAGCTCTCGTTGGCTACCTCAGCCACTACCGTGGAGACCGGCCACGCGGTTATCGCCATCAGCGGACTCCGGAAAACGTACGGCAAAGTCACTGCCGTCAAACACCTCGACCTCGAGATTCAGCGCGGTGAGGTTTTCGGCATTCTTGGCCCGAACGGCGCCGGCAAGACCACCACGCTGGAGATGATCGAGGGGCTGCGCAAGCCGGATGCCGGCTCGATCGACGTGTCGGGCATCGACGCTGTTCGCCAACCGGCAAAGCTCAAGGAGATCATCGGCGTTCAGCTGCAGAGCACGGCGTTGTTCACCCACCTCAAGAACTTCGAGATACTGCGACTGTTTGCCTCGTTCTACACGGCCGGTATGACCGATGCCGAGCTCGAAGAGCTCCTGGATACCGTGAACCTCACCGAAAAGCGCAACAATTACGTCCGTGAGCTGTCGGGCGGCCAGCAGCAGCGCTTGTCAATTGCGCTGACGCTCGTGAATAGGCCGCAAGTCATCTTTCTCGACGAGCCGACTACCGGGCTGGACCCACAGGCGCGCCGGAATCTCTGGGATCTCGTGCGGCAGATCAATGGCCGCGGTCAGACCGTGGTCCTGACGACGCACTATATGGAGGAAGCCGAGACCCTGTGCGATCGGGTGGCGATCATGGATTATGGGGAGATCCTGGCTCTCGATACACCACGCGGGCTGATCGCCGGTCTCGACCTGCGGCCGGTGATAAGCGGGTCGACCGCCAGACCGCTGCCTCTCGCCAGAATAGAGGCGTTGTCCGGGGTCGTCGACGCTCGCCTGGACGATGACGGCTTTGAGATTCACACGGACGATCCACAGGAAGCACTTGGCGGCCTGCTGCGCATAGCCACTGAGCTTGGCCTGGAGCTGAGCAATCTGCAGGTGCGCGGGGGCAACCTCGAGGATGTGTTCATTCACCTGACCGGAAGGAGATTGCGCGCATGAGCCGCCTTGCAAGCATGACCCTGGCCAATATCAAGATGACGTTTCGGGCGCGCCAGGCGCTCTTCTGGAACCTCGCGTTTCCTCTTATCCTCATGAGCCTGCTTGGCCTGGTCCTGAGCAACGGCGGCTTCGGTGCCACGATCAGCGTGGTGGGTAAGGGCCCGGTTGCTTCGACGATCGAGCATTCGTTGCGTTCGATCAAAGGCATCACGATCAAGACCGGAACCGAATCCGATGAGCGGGCGGCGCTCAAGAAGGGCGATCGTGACGCGGTCGTGGTGGTGCCCGATACTACGGCCGCTCCCGGCCGGCCGGTCCAGATCACGCTGTACTATGACCAGACGAATCTCAGCCAGTCTGATGCCACCGTTTCCCTGGTCAGCCAGGTCGTCCAGGGCGTGAACGAACGATTGATTGAGCACCAAACGCATGCGTCGCCCCAGATCGTCCTGCATCAAGAAGGTATCACCGCGGTCAGCACGCGCTATATCGACTTCCTGGCGCCAGGCGTGTTGGGCTTCTCGATCATGACCGCCGGTATCATCGGCATCGCGTCGCGCATGGTCGGTTTTCGCGAGAAGCGCATCCTGAAACGCCTGCGTGCTACACCACTGCAGGCCTGGGAGTTCGTGCTGTCCAACGTGATCAGCCAATTGGTGGTCGTGCTGGCGCAGGTCGCGGTGCTGCTTCTGTCGGCAACCCTCCTGTTCGGCGTGCACGTCCAGGGCAGCATCGGGTCGGTCGTCCTGCTCAGCCTGGTCGGCGGCATGGCCTTTCTGACCATCGGCTTCGCGATTTCCGGGCTGGCGGCCACGGAAGAGGCGGCCAGTGCCATCGGCAACCTCCTTACCATGCCCATGATGTTCCTCAGCGGCGTCTACTTCCCGCTGTCAGGAGCGCCCGGCTGGCTGAAGCCGGTGATCAACGTTCTCCCGCTCACGTATTTGGTGAGCGGGCTGCGCGATGTGATGGAGAAAGGCAGCGACATCAACGGAATCGGCGTGGACTTCGCCGTGCTTGCAATCACCGCGGCGGTGGGATTTGCCGTTGCCACTCGCACATTCCGGTGGGACTCCGCGGGCTGACGTACCTGCCCGCTCTCGCCGGCCGTGGCGGCGCTGCCGGCAGAGTTCATGCACGCGGCGGTCTCGGGCCCATGCCGGCGCGATCCAGATGCATACTTGAGGTGTGAGGCTTCACCCAGTTGAACGAGACGGAGTGAACAGACATGGCACTGTCGCAAAGAACACTTGGACGAACCGGACTGCGGGTATCGGCACTCGGCCTCGGGTGTATGGGCATGTCGGACTTCTACAGTGGGCGCGACGACGAGGAATCCGTTGCTACCATTCACCGGGCCCTGGACCTGGGTGTCACCTTCCTGGATACAGCCGACATGTACGGCGTGGGCCGAAACGAGGAGCTTGTCGGCCGGGCGATTCAGGGCCGGCGGGATTCCGTGATTCTTGCCACCAAATTTGGCAATGTACGTGACGCCGACGGACGCTTTCTCGGCGTGAACGGGAAGCCGGAGTACGTGCAACAGGCTTGCGAGGCAAGTCTCCACCGTCTCGGCGTGGAGCATATCGACCTTTACTATCAGCACCGCGTCGACCCCAGCACGCCGATTGAGGAAACCGTCGGCGCCATGGCCCGGCTGGTCGACCAGGGAAAGGTGCGCTTCCTGGGGCTCTCCGAGGCCGCGCCGGCAACAATCAGGCGAGCCCAGGCGATCCACCCGATCGCCGCGTTGCAGACCGAGTACTCGCTCTGGAGCCGCGACCCCGAGGAGGAGATTCTGCCCACCTGTCGGGAGCTGGGCATTGGCTTCGTTCCCTATAGCCCGCTCGGCCGCGGCTTCCTGAGCGGTCAGATCAAGCGCCCGGAGGACCTGGCGGAGGGCGATGTCAGACGCAATCACCCGCGCTTCCAGGGAGAGAACTTTCAGCGCAACCTGCAGTTGGTCGACCGCGTGCATGCCATCGCCAGCGAGAAGGGCTGCACGCCGGCACAGCTTGCCCTGGCCTGGCTCCTGGCGCAAGGCACGGACATCGTGCCTATTCCGGGGACCAAGCGGCGAGTGTATCTCGAGGAGAACCTGGGTGCGCTGGATGTGACGCTGACAGCGCAGGATCTGGCGCGGATCGACGAAGCGGCTCCGCACGGCAGCACCGCCGGCATGCGGTACCCAGAGCAGGCAATGTCGGCGGTAAATCGCTAGTCGCCACGCGATAGACTCCACGGCGCCGGCAGTGGACCCGGCACGGCGTAGTTAACATAAGTTTAGACAGCGTTTCATGAACCCTCTCTTTCGCGGGTGGCGTGCGGTTTGTACTGTGGACTCACCTCGGGTGTCGATAAGCGACGAGCGCACGATTCAGGGAAAAGCCCGTCGCGCATTCCCCGCGAACTGCAACCTGGCTCGGAACCGTTGAGCCGCTCACGGCGGGTTTGCCGCCGTGAGCGGCTCTGTTTCTTTCCCGCGAGCGCCACGCGAACGACTTCGCTCCCCTGGCACGTGCGAAACGATCCTCCGCGGCCCTGGAGGCGAGGCTGCATCAAGCGTCTGCAGCGACACTCCGGGCAAAGACAGGCAGAGCTGCCCGGCTTCGCTTGTTGGGGCTGAGCATGGCATTCTGATAGTGACTATGCTGAGCACACGAGGAGAGGTTTCATGGATTCTTCGCCCGACCAACCGATCGACCAGCTCATACAGCGCTACCGGCGCCACGAGATCTCGCGCAGTCGCTTTGTCGCCCTCCTGGCGGCTCTCGGCATGTCCAGCGTGGGGATCGAGATGGTGTCTTCCACATCCGATGCCCAAGCAGCGCATTTGCCTCCCAAGACGAATACGAAGAAGCACGCCGCCACCCAGCACAAGAACAAGAAGCTGCACCAGGAACACGTTCAACGGCAGGGCGGCGCGACGCAAGGCAGCCCCGTCTCGGCTTCATCGCTCGATCCCCAGCGCAGCCAGTACTTGCAGGCGATCCTCGACGATTATGCTGATAACGCCGTGGTCGAAGACCCAATGTTCGAGGCGCCGATTACGGGCAAGGCAGCGATCGCACAGCGGAAGCTGGCTGAGATGACCAGTATCGGCAACGCCACCATCGACGTCACGCACCGCTTTGCGCACGGCGACCAGGTCGTAGCGGAATGGGTGCTGCACGGCACGCACCAGGGTGACTTTCTTGGATTTGCCCCGACCGGACGGCGTATCGAGGTACGTGGCATGACGATCGTGACGCGCGCGGAGGGAAAGATCACGCGCGAATCGCTCTACTACGACGTCGCGGGCGTCCAGCGACAGTTGAGCTAAAGTGGAGCCGCGGTAGAACCTTCTTGCTGCGCTCGGCAGAAGGCGCAGATTCATGTAGATCACACTGTGGCTTCGGTATAGGCGACACGCGGCTGCATCGATCCAGGCGGAGGTCGTTCACCGGCTCACGCCTGCCTGCCCGCCGCGTTATGGAGGAAAGGAACACCATGCTTCCGAACAACGCCGCCACCGCCCTTGACCTGGTAGGCGACAACTTCTCGTTTCCGACGAGTCTCACACTCGACACAGATGGCATCGCGTACGTGGCGGAGTCGGGATTGCCGTTTGGCGGCGCGCCGCCAGGCGGGCGTGTCTGGCGGCTGGCGCCTGACGGGACTCGGTCGCTGGTGGCCGACAAGCTGCGCCCCCCTGTCAACGGACTCACGTTTCACGACGGCGCCCTCTGGGTATCGGAAGGCGGGCATCCCGGACGGATCAGCCGACTGGAACTGGACGGCCGGCTCACCACGATACTGGGCAACCTGCCCGGCCCGGGCAACTATCACACGAACATGGCCGCCTTTGGTCCGGATGGCAAACTCTACTTCACGCAGGGAGCCATGACCAACACAGGTATCGTCGGGCTCGACTCGTACGAGTTAGGATGGCTCCGGCGCTTGCCGCACGCCCACGATATTCCGGGCTATGCCGTCACGCTTGCCGGTGTGAATGTCGAGACCGCCAATCCTCTGGCGGGCACACCTGGGGCCCGAACATGGACGGGCGCTTTTGCTCCCTTTGGTACTCGCTCGGAGGCAGGGGCGCGGATAGAGGGGCAGCTTCCGTGCACGTCCGCGATGCTGCGCTGCAATGCCGACGGTAGCGACCTCGAGCTCGTGGCATGGGGGTTGCGCAACGCCTGGGCCTTCGGCTTCTTGCCGGATGGCCGGTTGCTCGCCGTCGATCAGGGCGCCGATGACCGGGGCAGTCGCCCGGTCGGCCACGTCCCGGATTTGCTCTTCGAGGTACGGCAGGGCGCGTGGTACGGCTGGCCGGATTACATCGGCGACATTCCGATTACCGATCCGCGCTTCCTGCCGACACGGGGGCCGGCGCCGTCCTTCGTGTTGAGCAATCACGACGAACTGCCGCCGCCCGAGCGGGCCCTGCTGAGCTTTCCGCCACATGCCGCCGCCGTGAAATTTGACGTGGCGCCTGCGAGCTGGGAAGAGCAAGCAGGGCATCTCTTCGTAGCGCTCTTTGGCGATGAAGCGCCGATGACCGCGCCGGCCGGTCCGCGCGTTGGCCGAGGCGTGGCGCGGGTCGATCCGCGCGACTGGAGCCTGCATGACGTGGTCGGCGGCCCGCTGTCGCGGCCCATCGACGTGCGCTTCAGCGTGGCGGGAGATGCTCTCTTTGTCCTGGATTTCGGTCGCTTCGAAATGGACGCGGACCATGGCGTGGTTGCCGAGGCCGGCAGCGGCAAGCTCTGGCGATTGAGCCTCGCCTAGCCGATAGTACCGTCCGCCGTCGTCTTGGTGCGATGGGGGCCGGGACTGCGGTCAAGTGGTGGTGCCAACGCACGTCGGGCAGACCCTTCAGGCGATCGCAGTCGAGTTGCCAAGCCTCGAAACCGAGCACGTTCCAGCCCCAGCCCGTCCTGCTCCTTCCCGCGAGAGCGTGCGCACACCAGTATAGCTTCGCGGCCGGCGGCACGATGGCCTCCGCCAAGTACAAGACGACCGACCGGGCTGCCGTTCCAGCCGGCTGGATAGTGATGTTGAGGAGGAGGCTGCTGACGCCAAGGGAGCTGGCGAAGCCATGGTCCGGGTCCAGGTTCGGCAGCGGCCTGGACACGAAGCTGAGGTCGCTGGAACGCGGCGTCTTTCGCCGAGTCCGAGCCGAAGACGCGCTATCCTGGAGGGTGAACGCGCAGAGTTCAGCTCGCGCCGGCGCGTGCCGGCTCCCGTGGCGCGAGTCCGCTGGAAAGAGGAAGTGATACGGCGATGGACGTTGACCGCTCGCCAGCCGCAGGCGCCGCAGGTGTTGGCGCCGTGCCGGACGAAGTAGTCGAACGCGCGCGGGGCTGCTTGCTCGGCCAGTTCGTGGGGAATGCCCTCGGCAGTATGGTCAAGTTTGTCTCCAGCGTCGAAATCCGAGCTTTCTATCCCACCGGCCTGCGCGTCCTGGGACCGAGCGTCGTCCACGGTACGATTCCCGGCCAGCCTACCGACGAGTTGTCGTTGGCCCTGGCGCATGCTCTCGTCGCGCGTGGCGGCTACGATCGGGACACGGTAGCCGGGTCGTACGTTGACTGGCTGATGAGCGGCCCGTTCGACGTAGGCACCACCGTCCGGCGCTCCCTGACAGCCGTGCGGAGCGTTCGGCTGAACGGCGGCACGTCGCTGGCCGTTGCCGGCACGGCCGCGGCCAGCAGGTCCAGCCAGGCTAACGGCGCCCTCATGCGGCAGAGCCCGCTCGCCATTTGGGGCTGGCAGCTTGCTGCCGAGAACCTGGCGGACATCGTGGCCGCGGACACCATGCTGACCCACCCGAACCAGGTCTGCCAGGATGCCTCGATAGCGTTTGTCATCGCGCTGGCAGCAGCCATTCGCGAGCAGCTGAGTGGCAAGGCAACGTACGAGCGGGCCTGCGCCTGGGATAGGCAGCACGGCAGGAGCCTCTCCGTGACCGCGGCCCTGGAAGCCGCCGGATCCCGGCTGCCGGCGTTCGAGACAAACGAAGGCCATGTGCTTATCGCACTGCAGAATGCGTTCTACCAGGCGATTCATGCGTCGTCCTTCGAGGAAGGGCTTGTCGATTCGGTCAGAGGAGGCGGCGACACGGATACCAACGTGGCGACGGCCGGGGCGCTCCTGGGCGCTATTCACGGATACGTCGCCATCCCAGAACAGTGGCGTTCGACCGTACTCGAATGCCGGCCGGTACGCGAGGCGACCGGCGTTCGCCACCCACGTCCCGAGATCTACTGGCCGGGGCAGGCGCCGCAGCTGGCCGAGCAGCTCGTGAAGCAGGGCGCCGGCAGGCGATCCGGTGGCGTGGAGGCACCGGCCGTCTTGCCCACCGATGAGCTGCTGGCCGGCGACGCCGTTTCCGCAGGCCATAGCGCGTCGGCCATGGCCGACACGGCAGCGGCGATGGATCGCGTGGGCTCTCGTCTGATGGGCCACGCCATGCGCCGCGGCCGCTTCCGCGGTGCGCTGTTGGGAGGGGCGATCGGCGATGCGCTGGGGCGATCTGCCAAGCGAAACGCGCGGCCGCACTACGCGCCGCCGTGGGCCATTGCCGAGTACGCGCCGTGGCGCGGCTATATGAGTGGGCCCAGCGGTACCGTCACGAACGACACGCAGCTGACCATGGTGGTTGCCGAAACCTTGCTCGCCATGGGCAGGCTGGATCCCGAGGATCTTGCACGGCGGCTGGTGGACTGGCTGCCGATTGCGCGTGGTAAGGGCAAGGCGACCGAGGTGGCAGTGCTCCGGCTCAGCCAAGGCATTCCCTGGTACCTGGCGAGCGACGAGAGTGCCGGCAACGGCGCTGCCATGCGCTCAGCGCCCATCGGGCTATTCCGCTACCACAACCTGGGCCTGCTTCGCACGGAGGCGACGCTGGTCGCCCTGCCGACACATCGCCTGCCGTTGGCCGTAGCGGGGGCGGTAGGCATGGCCGCGGCGACCGGCTGGCTGGTGTCGCAGGAACCAGGGCACTGGACCGCGCGGGATTTCGTACGAGCGGTGCAGGCCGCCATCGCGGGGATCGAGCCGGCTCGCGCTTCCGGCCCGGATGCCCCCGCGACGCTGTACGAGCGCATTGGAGAATTGCCCGGGCTGCTCAGCCGGCCCGCCGGGCAGGCCTTGCCCAGCCTCTGCGCCAAGCAGCCTGTCCTGGAAAGCGTGCCGACGGCATTCTATTGTTTCCTGGCGAACGCGGGCGATTTTGAGACGGCGCTGCTGCTGGCGGCAAACGGCGCCGCCTCCAACGCCGATACAGTAGCGGCAATGACCGGAACGCTCGCCGGCGCGGTGGCCGGCGAGGAGGCGTTGCCGTGGCGACTGCTCGGCGAGCTCGAATACCGCGACCGACTGATCGATCTGGCAGACAGGCTGCACGAACGCGCGGTTCGCTGAGGTTCCTCACTGCATTGACTGGCAGCCTGGTTCATGCGTGACTCAGGCGCCTGGCTCTGGCGCAGAGCTCGTCCCACGCTTCCGGCGTGTCTGCGCGCGCCGTCGAGAGCAGGTCCGGATCGAATCGGCGGATCGCGGCCTCGTCGATGGTATGCACGTGAACGGCCGGCGCGTGCAGGAGTGCCCACAGAGACCGCCGCCCGACCTCGAGCAATTGGTCCACGATGCCGGATAGGGTCACCGCATAGCAGGCAGGCATTGGTTGCACGATGCCGCCTGTGAGCGGAGCGACGACGTGCACGCCGAACGTCTGGTGCTCGAGCCAGGTCCCGTGCAGCGCACGGATCGCGGCCGCGGAAACGAGCGGCATGTCCACGGCCAGCAGCAACACCGCAGAACTGGAGGCTGTCTTCAATGCCGCGGCAAGTGCCATGAGCGGTCCTTCGCCGGGCGAGGGGTCGAGAACGATTTCGGGCCGCTCGCCAATCGCGGTACATAACGTATCGGCATGAGCTCTCGAATCCACCGCGAGCACTACCTGGCTTGCCGCCGAACGCGCTGTTTCCAGCACGACCTCAAGAGTCGAACGCCCGTCGGGCAGCCTGAGCAAGGCCTTGTCGCTGCCCATGCGCTTTGATCCGCCCCCGGCGAGTATTACCGCGGTCAGTCGCGGAGCCTGGCTCATCTGCCATCCCTCATGATGCCGTTCATTGCATCCCTAAATATCCAATAGCCTGCGTCTGACCAACTTCCCGGCGGCACTCCGTGGCAGCGCGTCGATGATGCGGATCATGGAGGGTACTTTGTAGGATGCCAGCCGCTCGCGGCAAAAGGCCAGAATCTCGGCTTCGTCGGTTCGGGCGCCCGGCCGTGCCACGATCGCCGCCGCCACGCATTGTCCCCATACGTCATCCGCAATGCCGTAGACCGCGGCCTCGGCGACAGTTGGGTGAGCATGCAGCACCGCCTCCACTTCGGCTGGATAGACGTTCTCGCCACCGGTGACGACGAGGTCGGCGCGGCGGTCGAGCACGTAGAGGTATCCCTCGCTGTCCAGATAGCCCAGGTCGCCGGTGTGGAGCCACCCTTCCGCATCCGTCGCGGGACGGAGGACATCCAGATTGCCGTCGTCAAGCACATAGCCCGCCGTGACACTCGGCCCGCGTACGAGGATTTCGCCGATCGGCGGCGAAGAGGGATGCTGGTCCGATTCCCTGTCCCTGTCGCAACTGCTGCGCTCATTGGCATGGGTGCTTCCGGTATCCATGCCGGCGGCGAGGAGGGCGGGCTGACGCCCGCGGCTTGGCGGCGACTCGCTGCGGCTGGTGCCCCGGAGACTCACCGGCCTGGAGGCCGGGGCATCGTCGCCTGCCGAGGCTGTCTCGCCCAGCGTCTCTCCGTCGCGCGGCAGTGGTAGGATGCGTAGCTCGTTCGGAAGCAGCGCGCGTCCGGCTGAGCCCAGCTTGCGCAGGGCATCGGCCGGGGCGAGCGTTGCGAACTGTGAAGACGTCTCGGTCAGGCCGTACGTCTGCGTCACGGGGATGCCGCGGCGCGCGCACTCCTCCAGCAGCGGTCGCGGCGCCGGTCCGCCCCCGAGCAACACGCAACGAAGCGCTGCCGGATAGGGTTGGCTGCCTCGCTGCTCCAGCATGCGCGACAGCATCGTGCCGACCACGGACACGATCGTCACACCATCTTCATCGATCGCTCGATTCACTTGCGCGGGGTCGAAGCCGCCCGCTGCCGTGGCCTGCCTGGACGCGGCGTTCGGCAGGACGACGGGAATCCCATAGATCACACCGCGCATCAAGATAGACAAGCCGCCGACGTGGTAGAAGGGGAGGCAGGCCAGCCAGCGGTCATCGCTATGCAGCCCCAGGTTGAGGGCCGAACCTACGGCGTTCCACCAGTGGTTGCCGTAGCTGAGCATCGCGCCTTTGGGCCGGCCGGATGTACCGGAGGTGTAGATGATGCCGTGGATAGCCCAGAGATCGATACGCGCGGGCTCGGCGATCGAGGCAGCCGCGGGCTCGATGCCGGAGAAAGCGAGCGCGTGCTGCGGCAGCGCCGGCAGCGCCTGCCTGAGCGCGCCCGCCTGGCCGGCAGCGGCAGCATCGTGCAGCAGAACGCGCGCCCGGCTATTCCACGCCTGCCAGACCATCTCTTCCGGCGTCAGGCGGATATTCAGCGGAACCAGGACGGCTCGCAGCTGGATCAGTGCATGCACCACTTCCACGTACTGTTCGGCGTTGGCCAGCAAGGCCGCGACGCGATCGCCGGGCGCGATCCCCATGCCGGCCACGCTCACCGCGAGGGCCGCGGCGCGCCGGTGCAGATCGCGCCAGGTCCAGCGGAGCGAGCCCGCGATGAGCGCAGGCTGATCCGGTGTATCCGCGGCGCGCCGCGACAGCCAGTCGGGGATCGCGATGCGATCATCCATGGCCTAATGAATGGCCTCTCGCCAAATTCGAGCCAAGCCGGCGGGCCACCCAACGGCCGAGGCCACTGCCTTCCGTTACCGGCCTCTTCCCGGTGTGGCTGAAGGCGCGGTCAATGCAGGAGGCTGACGGCAAAGAGAATGCCATACTGCAAATGGAGCTGGGCTGTATCTCGCAGCGCCCTGTTCAGCACGCGCCCCCGGTTGTGCTCGACGAACCAGGCCAGGCGGATGGCACGTGGCACGGTGACGTACGGCAGCCAGAACAGAAACATCGAGCTTGAGCCGGCGATCTGCAAGGTCAGCGGCAGCGTATAGGCAACCAGCAGGGCAAGCGTGTACTGGCGCCCGGTCGCCGCGCGGCCAATGCGAACGGCCAGAGTACGCTTTCCCGCGGCCTGATCTGTATCGATGTCGCGCAGGTTGTTGACGACCAGAATGTTCGTGCAGAGCAGTCCCACCGGCACCGCCGCAATCAGAGCGGAAATGCTCAGCGATCCGGTTTGGAGATAGTATGTGCCGTCGACGGCAACCAGACCGAAGAACACGAAGCAGCATAGATCGCCGAGCCCGTGATAGCCCAGTGGATAGGGGCCGCCGGTGTACGCGACACCGCACGCGATGGAGAACAGGCCCACCAGCACGATGGGCGCGCCGCCCACCGAAGCCAGGTAGAGGCCGTCGGCCGTGGCCAGACCGAAGGCGATCAGTGTCGCCACCATGACCTGGTATGGCGTGAAAATGCCGCTCTGGGTGACGCGGGTCGGCCCAAGCCGCTCGGCCGTATCCGCCCCCTTTCGGAAGTCGAAGTAGTCGTTGGCGAAGTTCGTGCCGATCTGTATCAGAAGCGACCCCAACAGCGTGGCAACGAACACGATTGGGTGGAGGTGTCTCTCGGCAATGGCCATCGCAGTGCCGACAAGGACGGGCACGATGGCCGCGGGTAGAGTGGCGGGACGAGCAGCCATGAACCAGTCGTACAGGCGATCTATTGTGTCCGGCGCATCGTATTCCGCCATACCCGTGTCCAAGCTCTCCTGACTGCCAGAAACATCTCCATCCAGTGTACCGGGGGATCCTCCATGACACACGTTGCGCAGTTTCCAAGCTGCTGGCTCTGCTTCTGACGACTGGGTGGCGCGCGTTGCGCTAGACTCAGGGTAGTCAAAATCAGCGAGGAGGGTATGGTGGCGGAAGCCGTGCGACAGCGCAGCGACGTTCCAGTCGAGCTCACATGGGATTTGAGTTCCATTTTCCCAAGCGACCAAGCCTGGGAGGAAGCATTTGCCGCGGTCGCGACACAGCTTCCGGAGCTCGATCGGCTCCATGGCACGCTGGAGCGTTCCGGCCAGGATTTGCTGCGCGCGCTGGCGGTTCGCGATCGCGTATCCGAGCAGTTCGAGAGCGTCTATGAGTTTGCATCGCGGCGTCACGATGAAGACCTGGCGCACCCAGGCTACGCATCCATGGCAGACAGGGCGATCGGCCTCGCCGCCGCGCTCGAGACCGCGATCTCTTTCTTCGTGCCTGAGATCCTGGCCATCAGTCCGGAACGACTGGAAGGCCTCTTTGCCGGCGAGCCGGGCCTGGCGGCACACCGGCACGAGATTGACGAGATGACCTCCCTGCGGGCGCACGTGCGCTCCGCCGAGGTGGAGCAGGTTTTAGCCGGCATTACCGAGTTGGGCCAGGGCCCGTTGCTCGTGTTCGAGGCCGCGCACGTGCTTGACCGGCAGTTGCCGGTGGTCGTGGACGAAGACGGCCGGGACATACAGCTAACCGACGGCACCTACATCCAGTTCCTCCGCAGCACCGACCGGCGTGTGCGCCGCGAAGCGTTCGAGGGGATGTTGGGTGGCTTCAAGAAGCAGCAGTATACGCTGGCGGCCGCGCTGGCCAACCAGGTAAAGAAGAACCATTTCTTCGCGCGCGCTCGTCGCTATGGCACCTGCCTCGAAGCCGCGCTTGCCGAGACACATATTCCCACGCAGGTCTATCGCACGCTTATCGATACGGTGCGTGCCAGGCTGCCCAGCCTCCACCGCTATCTCGCATTGCGCCGCGGAGTTCTGGCGCTGGGCGAGCCGCTGCACATGTACGACCTTTACGCGCCCCTCGTGCCTGACGTCGCTCTCAAGGTCGAGTACGCCGATGCCTGCCGGCAGGTTGTCGAAGCATTCGCGCCCCTCGGTGCCATGTACACCGAGATAACCGAGCGCGGCCTGCGCTCCCGCTGGATCGACGTGCTGGAAAGCGAACGAAAGGCGACCGGAGCCTACAGCTCAGGCAGCTATACCACCGAGCCGTTCATCCTGTTGAACTACCAGGGGCGTCGTGACGACATGTTCACGCTCGCGCACGAGCTTGGACACTCGCTGCACAGTTACCTGTCGAATCGCGAGCAGCCCTATCACTACGCACGCTACCCCACATTCCTGGCCGAGATTGCTTCCACCTTCAACGAGGCGCTCCTGCACCACTACCTGCTGAGACGCACCGGCGACCGGGCGGAACGTGCCTCCATTCTCAACCAGTATGTCGAGGGCTTCCGGAGCACGGTGATCAGGCAGACTCTCTTTGCCGAATTCGAGCTGAAGGCGCACGAAGTTGTCGAAACCGGTGGGGCCCTAACGGTCGAGGCGTTGCGGGACACCTATCTCCGGCTTGTCGAGCAGTATTATGGCGCCGCCGGCGTGGTTGTGGACGATTTGACCGCCTGGGAGTGGTCACTTGTGCCCCACTTCTATCTGAACTTCTACGTCTACCAGTATGCGACGGGCTTCGCGGTCTCGTCGGCCCTGGCGCAGGCGGTCTTGCAGGAAGGACAGCCGGCCGTGAACCGCTATCTGCGTATGCTTCGCGCCGGCTGCTCGGACTATCCGGTTAATCTGCTGCGGGCCGCAGCGGTCGACGTGACGACGGCAGCGCCGATCGAAGCGGCGTTTGACGAGTTCGATCGTGCTGTCGGCGAACTGGAGACGTTGCTCCGGGTCGACTGCCACGACGCCGGCGTCGTTGCCTGACTACCTGAGGGTACGATAGCCCGCGGCATTTCGGAGCAATTTGCCGCTCTTGGCCATCTGGTCAAGCCACAGATCCAGACCCGGGCCGGCCAGCACCCGTCCGCTCCTGGTAGTAATCCGTGCCGCCTCGATCTGTTCGCGCGTGACGTATGTCTCGACAAACGGCTGTCGCAGCTCGAAGTGCTGGATCGCTGCCAGAATGTGCCCGTCCGTGGAGAGCGTCCTGTTTGCATGCTGTCTCAGCGCGTACACTGCGTCACCCCACTCACCCGATACTACATTCAGACCTCACGTTCTAGAACAAGTGTACTATATCTTGGCGAAGAAGTGAAGAGCATGTGCTAGAACTCAGGCTGAACGCGGCGCGCGGCAACGCCAGGATCTCCTGCCGTGGAGCTGTGCTTCATGGCATCGGTCAGGATGTCTGCCTCGACATACGCCGTGGACGATGCTGTACCCTGCGGACACCGTGCTACGGTAGGCGGGGGAAGCGGCTGAAGTCGGGTGCCCGCTTCTCGAGGTATGCGTTGCGGCCTTCCTGCGCCTCCGCACTCATGTAGAAGAGGAGCGTTGTGTCGCCGGCAAGCTCCTGGATGCCCGCAAGCCCATCGGTCTCGGCATTGAACGCGGCCTTCAGGCAGCGAATGGCCATCGGGCTCTTGCCGAGGATCTCCTGTGCCCAGCTCACGGCCTCGATCTCCAGCGCTTCGAGCGGTACCACCGCGTTGACGAGACCCATCGCCAAGGCCTGCTGGGCGTCGTACTGGCGGCAGAGGAACCAGATCTCTTTGGCCTTCTTCGGGCCTATCTGGCGTGCCAGGTAGCCGGCGCCGAAACCGGCGTCGAAGCTGCCGACCTTCGGCCCGGTCTGGCCGAATATGGCGTTGTCCGCGGCAATGGTCAGGTCGCAGACCACGTGCAGGACGTGCCCGCCGCCAATTGCGTAGCCTGCCACCACGGCGATCACCGGTTTGGGCAGCGTGCGGATTTGCCGCTGAAGATCCAGCACGTTGAGCCTCGGCACGCCGTCGTGCCCGACGTAGCCGGCCTCGCCCCGGACGCGCTGGTCACCGCCGGAGCAGAAGGCCTTTGTCCCTGCTCCTGTAAGGAGGATGACGCCGACCCCGGCATCCTCGCGCGCGGCGGCGAAGCCATCCATCAGCTCGACGACCGTTTGAGGGCGGAAAGCATTGCGCACGTCGGGCCGGTTGATCGTGATCCGGGCAATGCCCTCGGCCACCTCATAGATAATGTCTTCGTACTCGCGGCGGCGTTCCCATTGCAGTCCCGACGGGTGGATCGCTCGTTCCTGATTACTCATAGGTTGCTCCTGTGAAACTGACAGCTTGTGGTGCTCCGAATTGTTCCCGCGGCAGGCGCTCGGGCGTGACAAGAAACCGCATGACCGTCTCGTCGAAGACATCCGGCTGTTCGAGGTGGACCGCGTGGCCGGCCTCCGCGGTGGTTGCCAGAACCGATCGGGAGACGCGCTGTGCCATTGCCCGTGCGATGGCCGCGTACTTCTCGTCCAGTGCCCCGGCTATCAGCAGCACAGGCATGTGCAGCTCTACAAGGCGTTCCCACACAGGAGGCACAACTCCTGCGCCCATGCCGCGCAGACTGTTGGCCAGCCCGGTGGGGGAATTGGCAAGGCGTTGCGCGCGCAGACAATCGCGTACGGCCGCGGGCAGATTCTCCTGGCTGGCAAAGATGGGCAGTGCCTGCCAGCGCGCCACAAACGCCTCCACGCCCTGCCGTTCGATCGACGACGCCAGTGCCTCGTCCTCCCGTGCCCGAGCGGCGCGCTCGCCCGCCTCCCGAATTCCCGGCGACGCGCTTTCGAGCATGAGCGCCTGAACCCGATCGGGCACGGCCAGTGCTATGTGCAGGGCCAAACGCCCGCCCATGGAATAGCCGAGCAGCGCGAAGGTCGTCGCGTCGAGCCGGTCGAGCAGCGCGAGCACGTCCGGCACGGCGTGCTCGATCCCATACCGCTCGGGATCCGCGGGCGAGGGAGTGGCACCATGGCCCAGCAGATCGGGGACGATGACGCGTCTTGACCGCGCCAGGCGCGCGAGGTGTGGGCGCCACGTGCTGCTGCCGCCCGTGAATCCATGCAGCAGCACGAGCGGCGGTCCGTCGCCGGTCACACGCACGCCGTAGCGGATACCGCCGACGGTCACGTGTTGGAGCGAAGGCAGCGGCATCACGATCGGGTTGCCGCTTCTGCCACGGCCGGCCAGCAGCGGCGGTGTAGCACGACGTTCCGCCTGCGCTCGGTTCGCACCTCCACGATGTGCAGGCCGCCTGCTTCGATTCCTGCCTCCACGGCTCCGCGGAATCCCGGCCAGGTGCCGGCACGTACAAACGTCGCACTGTACAGTGTGGCAGCGTGCGCGAAATCCAGGCCGTGCGGCGTGCCGAACAACTGTTCGAAAGGGGATCGCCCCTCGTCTCCCTCGTCGAGAAGCGAAACCTCCTCTGCCTGTGGCAGGAACGAGAAAATGCCGCCGCCATCATTGTTGAGCAGGATCACTGTGAGATCCAGGCCGTACCGTGCTGCCGCCAGCAGGCCGTTCATATCGTGATAGAAGGATATGTCGCCGATCACGAGCACATGGGGCCCTGGTCGCGCGGCCGCGGCTCCCAACGCGCTGGAGATCACTCCGTCGATGCCGTTGGCACCGCGATTGGCCAGTATGCGTATCGGCCGGGAAGTCTTGCCGAAGAAGGTATCCAGGTCGCGCACCGGCATGCTGCTGCCGACCCACAGGGTGGAGCCTCCGGGCAGCAGGGTGCGAAGCTCGGCAAAGACGCGCCCTTCAAACGGTTCGTCAATGGAGGCCAGCTCGCGTTCGAGCGCTTCACGCGCTCGTCGATTCGTGTCCAGCCAGTCGTTTCGCCAGGAAGCATCGCCGGCTATGGCCGGATCGTGTCGCGCCTCGATGCGGCAAGCGAGCTGCCGGCAGACAATCGCGGGGTCGGCGTCGAACATGATGCCGGCCTGGAGCGCCGGATCCTGCCAGTCGCCGTGCGAGACGACCACGTGCGGGCATGAAGGGTGCCGCTGCAGGTACTGCTGAAGCGGCTTCGACGTGGGCGTCGCGCCAAGTCGGAGCACGAGGCCGGGCTCGAGCCGTTGCACGACGGCGGAGGCGCGGAGGAACGCGTCGTAGGCGTCGATGACCAGCGTCTGATCGTGGCTGCCGGCACGTAGCCCGGATAGCGCGTCGGCGACGATGGGGTAGCCGGCGAGCGCGGCCAATGCGCCGGCAGGTTCCGCGACACCGTCGACTTCGAGCGGTCCGCAGACGATCACGCCCCGGGGTGTGCGCAATATCAGATCCGCGATTTCGTCGAGCATGGCCGCCGCCGGCCGCTGCATGGAGCCGGCGCGCGGCACGTCGACGTACGGCCGTCCGGACGGACGGCCATGCAAGACGACCGGCGACAGCGTCGCCGGGATCTCTTCGGGCGCTCGCACCGGAACCAAGGGTTCGCGGAAGGGAAAGTTCAGATGGACGGGTCCACGTGGAACAGCCAGAGCTGTCGCCACGGCCCGGCAGGCGGTGGCGCGGGCGTAGCGGAGCAGGTCGTCTGAGGCGCCCGGCGTCGCCATGTCCACGCACCACTTGACATGGCTGCCGTACAGGCGGACCTGGTCGATCGTCTGCGGCGCGCCCACGTCGCGGAGCTCAGGCGGGCGATCGGCCGTCAACAGCAGCAGGGGTACGTGGGCGAGCCGCGCTTCCACCACGGCGGGCATGAAATTGGCCGCCGCGGTGCCGGATGTGCAGACGAGCGCCACGGGCTCTCGGCTGGTCTTGGCGAGGCCGAGCGCAAAGAAGGCAGCAGACCGCTCGTCCAGGTGCATCCATATCTTCAGTCCGGCGTGCCGCGCCGAGCAGATTGCCAGCGGCGTGGAACGCGACCCAGGACAGATACACACGTGGCGGACACCGCTACGTGCCAGCTCGTCGAGGAAGGCGCCAACGTAGGCGTAGAGGGCATTCGGCGGCTGCTCGAGCATGAGCGGCGTGTCCCTACTGCAGCGCGGAGAGCATCGCCTGCATCTTGAGGCGAGACTCCGCATACTCCGCGACGGGATTCGAGTGGCCGACTATTCCGCAGCCCGCGAATAGCAACGCTTCGCGCCTCGACCCGTCGAGCAGGGCAGACCGTATAGCCACGGCGAATTCGCCTTCGTCGTCTCCGTCGAGCCAGCCAACAGGCCCAGCGTACCAGCCACGGTCGAGCTGCTCGCGCTCGCGAATGGCCGCAAGCGCTTCCCGGCGCGGGAAACCGCCCACGGCAGGGGTCGGGTGCAGCCGTTCGACCAGATCCAGGATGGTCTGGCCATTGCGCAGCGCTCCCCGGATCGGGGTGAAGAGATGCTGCACGTTGGCCAACCGCAACAAGGTGGGGGGAAATGGAATGCTCAATTCGCGGCAGAGGGGGGCCAGCGCATCGCGCAGCGTGTCGACGACCACGGCGTGTTCGGTTCGCTCCTTCTCGTCGTGCAGGAGCGCCACGCCAAGCGCTGCATCCTCCTCCGGCGAGGCGCCACGGCGGATCGAGCCGGCGAGCGAGCTGGCCTCAACCGCGCGGTCGCGAAGATGGACCAGTCTTTCGGGTGAGGCGCCAAGAAACGTACGGTCGCCATCGGCCCCCGGGAAGGTGAATGCGAAGATGAAACCGTTGGGATAGGTGGAGCGGAGCGTGCTCAGGGTGGCCGCGGCGTCGAACGGCGCCCCCGACGCCGCTACGCGCGACTGGCGCGCCAGCACCACCTTGGCGAATCGCCCCTCGCCGATCTCATTGGCGGTACGCTCGACAATCGCCTGCCAGTCTTCAGCCGGCAGCGCGTCGACTGGGATCAGGCCGCACACGAGATCCCGGCCGCACGCGAGATCCCGGCCGGACTGGATACCCATGCCGCACGCGAGATCCTGGCCGCACGCGAGATCCTGGCCGCACGCGAGATCCTGGCTGGGCTGGATACCCCGGCCACGTATGATACCCCGGGCTTCAGCCCGGGGAGCCTCATGTGCTTTGCCAGCCGCGGCCTTCAGGCCGCATCCTCCATCATCGGTTCCCTCTGAGCCGTTTGATCGCGCCCCGACCGCCGCGGCATCTGCGGTGCCCGAGTCGGCAACCACTGTGCCATGTCCGCAATTCTCGGTCCGATCGAGTGCCAACTCATGTCCAGCCGGGTCCTGGGTACGAAAGGCGGGCTGAAGCCCGCCGCTTGGCGATGTTGTGATGCTCCCCGGCCTGAAGGCCGGGGTTTCAGTCCTCGCGGCCACCAGAGCCGGGGTTTCAGCCGCGGCGGCCAGAAGGCGCGGAGTCTCGGCGGCAGTAGCCTGGAGGCCGGGAGTCGCGGGCGCGGCGGTCGCGGATGCTGGGGCGCCGGTCGTAGAGCGTGCTCCCGGATGCCAAGCGCGTGCCCGGTCCAGCAGGGCGTGCTGCTCGCGCAGGATATCCTGCGCCAGGGCCTCGCAATCCGAGTCGGCATCGACAACGACGTTCGTGGTCAACCAGGTGCAGCCGTCGATCGTCGCCACGGCGAAGCGGGGCAGCGTGAAGCGCGCGTCCGAAAAACCCTGCCAGATAGTCGTGCGTGGTCGCGACGGATCGAAACTGAACCCGCCCAGCAGCATGGGGCCGGCGCCCCAGGGCGGAGCGGCCCCGTCCGACGTCTCGACGAGAGCGCCCGCGCGAAGCTCGCTCCACGCGCTCTTGACCGCATCGAACCTGCCGGCTCCCTCGGCCTGCAGGGTCGCGGCGGCGCCGATGCCGGCGATAGCCTGGCGGGGTGCATGCTCCACCAGTTGATCCTGGTGTTGCCAGAACAGGCGCACCGTGCCGGTACGTGCCACCGCGTAGAAGGCCAGAGGATCCACAAACGGCGCCGGCTGGGCATAGCTCACCAGCACCCGCCGGCCCCGTGCACGGGCGCGCCGACTGCCTTCGCCGAGGGCCTGCAGAAACGGCTCAACTGATACGGGCAGGCAATACGTCATGAGCACCGGCAGGCACCATCCAGAAGCTGGCCATCGTACTTGACTACAAACCGACGCGTCGGTCTGTTACGTAGTGTACCACAGGGAGGAGGCAGATCGAGGGGATGAGTTCGAGGGTGTGACTATAACCCCATCCGTAAAATGGAACCATGTCCTATTTCAGGCGTGGAAAATCACTCATGGACCTGCTCACCACGAACTGCCGCACTCACGGCGACGCATCCTGCCCTGGCACCTCGCCGTGCCGGCCGAGGCCTGCCGCGCTGTAGCAGAGGTTCGTCAGCGCACATCCATACTCGTATACTGGCGAGCCCGCTTTGCCGCCGACAAGCGAGCAGTATCCAGGGCGACGGCCGCGCGCCCTCAGGCGCGATCCTCAAGACATTGCGCCGAGGCAACCTGCGCTAGACGAACGTGCTGCGGTAGTTCTTCCAGGTCTCGATGAAGCGATAGGTGTTGGTCCGGTAGTAGAGATTGAAGAACAACATAAACGAGCAGGGGATCGCGTCGACAGGCTCGTTGTTCAAGGCAGCCAGAAGACGCTCTCGTGAATTCATCGGGGCATGCTCCTCGATCGTTGAGAATCGCGTGCCTGCATGCGTCGTGTACCGTGTGCTCGAGTCTCAGCCGTGCGCCGCATACGTATTCATATCGCCTGGAGGCGGAGCCACACAGCCGTCGTTACCTGCCTTTTCCGACGAGGCTCAGCACGGCTAGGTCGGCGGCTCGCCACCGACCGCGATGATGATCGCGTTGACCGTCTCTTCCAGGATCGATGCCGGCACCCCTGGGCCAACCGGCCCATCGTGCAGAAAGTCGCGGTCGAGCGTTGCCAGTTCTTCGCAGAAGAGTACGCTGGCGCGCGGCAGGCCTCCCATCCCGACCTCAAGTGTCACGTGCGTCGGGCTTCTACGGCCCGCCGAAAAGATAGGCACCACTATGACATCGTCGGACCGGCGATTGCGCGTGTTCTCCGAGACCACGAGGGCCGGGCGCGGTTGATGCGGATCATCCGGCTGGCCCGGCGTGTAGACATACCACACGTCGCCGCGGCGGGGAAACGTCTCCGCCATCTCAGTCGTGTGTCGCTGCATACGTGGCGGCCGCGCGCCGAATAGCGCGCCACTCCTCCAGCTCTTGCTGCACGATCGCGGACTCCGGCTCCTCGTACTGCCGCTCCAGCTCGGCTTGGATCTGCCGGCGCCGGAACTCGCGCATGGCGTCTTCCACCACGCGACTGCGATTCGTCGTGGGATGCGCGGCCACGTAGGCGTCCATGTATTTGATCGTCGCTGCGTCCAGAGACAGGCTGATCTTCTGTCGCCGGTCGTCATGCGATCGTTGTGCTACCATCGTTCGTACCTTTGGTAATACGTATCTTACCCGCGAATAGAGGATACCACGCGCCCCGGCGGAGAGTCCAAATGTGCGCCGCGTGCGATCATGACCGGGCGTGAGATGGTCTTGCGCTCACCGCCATCGAGACTGCATGCTATGCAGCGATATGTGTGGGTTCTCCGAGCGGGCGCAAGGATCTCAGCTCCACTCTCGCTGTCGGGAACTGCGGAAGAGCGAATTAGGGGGCGCCAGCGGTCGCGGAATCCATCGCCTCACCGTAGGCCCAGCCGTCCAGGTCCGGCGGCACAATGCCGAGCTGGCTCAGGATGGTCGTCACGTGAGCTCGGTGCTCCGTGGCGTGGTTGATCGCCTGGATCAGGACGATGGCGACTGGGAGGGCATAGGGCTCCCCGCGCCAGGTCCCGCGCAGGACTCGGCCGGCCGTCTCCCGCTGCGCCGCAGCGACCAGCGCCTCCCCGCTGCGACTGGCGCGCTCGCGCAGCGCGGCAACGCCCGGGAAGGACCCCTCCGCCCAGGCACGATCTGGTCGTTCGGCTTGGGCAAGCCGGGCCAGGTAGGTCTCCTCGGCAGCGACCAGGTGCACCAATGTGGTGCCGAGCGGCCCGAACGTGCCGGGGACTGTAGCGCCCAGCTGCACCTCGGTCAGGCCCGCACAGGCGTCCAGCAGGTGCAGGTTCGCCCACAGGTTGTGCTTGAAGAACTCGGGCAGGATCATCGAGCCTCCTTTGTGCGATAGGCGGCCACACAGGCAGCGGTGCACCCCAGAGAGTGTACCGCACCGGCAAAGAGCGGACCTGCCGGATCAAGGGCGCAAGGTCGCCGCCAGCGCCAGATCTCGGGGCGGCAACATGGTGGGAGCCGGCACGGAGGTTGTTGATGCTACATACTGATACAGCGCCTGAGCAGACGGAACGAGGCGTTGACGACTCAGCCCCACCTCGGCGTCGACCGCAGCGCACCTATGAGCGCGGGGCGCATATCGAACGCCGGACTCTCGCTTACTATCATGAGTTGCAGGTCAATCCGGACGTTGGCTGGAGGAACGCAGCGGTGCCCAGAGTGAGACAATGGAGGGCCAAGCCATGGCAGCCTCACAGGATCGGGTAGTCCTCACACTTCAACATCAGGAACCGGATAGGGTCCCTCTCGATCTGGGCGGCAGCTATGCTACCGGCATGCACGTCGATACCCTGTACCGCTTGCGGCAGGCACTGCGGCTCGATCCGCCCGGCAAGCCGATCACGGTTGGAGACCCACTGCAGATGCTGGGTCTGATAGAGCCGGATCTGCAGGACGTGCTTGGCGCCGACGTGATACGGCTGGGCGGGCGTAGCACCGCGTTTGGCTTCGCGAAGGAGAACTGGAAGCCGTGGACGACTTTTGCCGGCACGCCTGTGCTGGTCCCGGGTGGCTTCAACACAGAGCCGGAGGAAAACGGCGACATCCTGCAGTACCCACAGGGCGACAAGACCGCTCCGCCCTGCGCTCGAATGCCTCACGGCGGATACTACTTCGACGCAATCAGCCGGCAGGAATCCGTCGAGGACGACCAGCTGAACGTAGAGGACAATCTTGAGGAGTTCGGGCCGATCTCAGGTCAGGAACTTGCCTTCCTGGATGCGGAGTCAGCGCGGCTGGCTGCCACCGGACGCTCGGTCATGTACATCTGCGGGGACCTGGGTCTGGGGGATGTCAGTGCGCTGTCGGGTATGAGCCTGAAGCACCCGAAGGGCATTCGCGCCGTCGACGAATTCTACGCGAGCCACCTTACCCGACGCGACTACATCTATGCGATGTTTGACCGCCAGTGCGAGATCGGACTGCAAAACCTGAAGCGAGTCTTTGAGGTTGTCGGCAATAGAGTGACGATCGCTTATGCCACGGCCGCGGATTTCGGTGCCCAGCAAGGTCCCTTCATCTCGCCCAAGACGTACCGCGACCTGTACGCGCCCTTCCACACACGTATAAACTCGTGGATCCACGCGCACACGCCGTGGAAGACGTTCATTCATTCTTGCGGATCCATATGGCGATTACTTGACGACATCGTAGACGCCGGCTTCGATATCATCAATCCGGTGCAGACGTCGGCCGCGGAAATGGATCCAGGCGCGCTCAAGCAGAAGTACGGCGACCGGGTAACGTTCTGGGGCGGCGGCATCGATACGCAACGGGTGCTGCCGTTTGGCACGCCGGACGAGGTCCGCGCCATGGTGCACGAGCGTATCAAGGTTTTCGGGCCAGGCGGCGGCTACGTGTTCGCCACGATCCACAACGTGCAGGCCAATGTCCCGATCGAGAACCTTCTGGCTCTCTATCAGGCGGTCAAGGACTTCCGCGACTACCCCTTGCGGTGAGCGT
>CAVSOU010000016.1:0-70530 GCA_963729625.1 uncultured bacterium | reverse complement strand
GGACCTGCGTCCGGATAAGGGTGAACAAATCCAGATAGGGCTCCTCGCTGAGCCACGGCCGGGGGACTATGTGCTTGTCGACAAGAAAGATGTCCCAGCCAATCGCGAGCCGCTTGCAGTGGGCTGCTTCGTTGCCGACACGAGCACTCGACCGTATGTGGTTGCAGCCGCCGGTGCTTACCCTGACGAGATAGTTGCAGGTCCCGATGGCAACATGTGGTTCATCGAGGACCACGCGAACAGGATCGGTCGCATCAATTCACGAGGCAGCATTGTTGACTGTCGGATACCCACGCCGAATGCGCAGGCCAACAACCTTACCATCGGTCCCGACGGTAACGTCTGGTTTCTGGAACTCCATGGCAACAAGGTTGGCCGACTCACACGGAACGGCACCCTCTGGAGTTCCCGATCCCGTCGCCTGCAGCGCAGGCATGGCATCTGATCTCCGGCCCCGATGGGCGTCTGTGGTTCAGTGAGACTCGTGCGAATAAGGTAGGCGCGATGACGGTTCAGGGGAGGATCACCGAGTACAAGATTCCCTCCGATATGGTGTTTCCTCAAATGATTGCCGCAGGCCCCGATGGCGCGGTGTGGTTCACGCAGCAGTGGGGGCGGCGCACGGTCGGACGCATCAGCACAGCCGGGGGAGTGACCGAGTACGTCCTGCCTGAGGGAGCCGGTACCACTGTGGGTCTTGCCCGCGCCACTGATGGCTATCTGTGGTTTGGCACGGAAAAGCCGGCGGGGATCGTCCGCATGAAACCGTCCGGCCCTATGACGTTCTTTCCGCTGGCAAGCATACCGGCGGCGCTTGCCCCTGCGCGCAATGGACAGCTATGGTTCTTGCCGGGAGGCGCCGCTATTGACCGCATTGCTCCAGCGGGCACCGTCTCGAAGTTTTCCGTTGCCCTCGACGCTGGATTTTTCGCCGGCCTAATTCAGTTGCCAAACGGGGGTGTTTCCTTTACGGTAAGGAGGCCCGGAGTGATTTTCCCATCCTGACCAACATTGTTGGTACGATGTCACCCGACGGGCGGGCAGCAGAGATAAAAGTGGCCGCGCCGGTTGGGGACATAGCGGTCGGACCCGATGGAAAACTGTGGTTCACGATGCCGGAAGCAAATGCAATAGGTACGCTCTAGCTCTATCAGGACTGGATGTCTTGACCTTGCATCTCGAGTGACCTCGCTCCCTGACGCGCCCTCGCGGACGGTCGGCCAGGATAGCAGTGAAGCAGGGAGGTACCGATGAAGCGGAACCTGGTTAACAACTTGTGCGTAACACTTGTGAGTTTGTCGTCTGTGTTATTGACTGCGCTGCCGATGCAGACGACTACCGCGGCGTCGGCGGCCATGAACTTCGGCCTGCCGTTTCACGGCCATCTCGCCGTCATGGATGCATTCACCGAACGCTTGGGGGCGCCGCAGTCGTCGCGCATTGCCTATCCATACCATGTGCTCGTGGTGGACAGATACGGTCGTATTGTCGCGCGTGCCGCCAGCACCGACACTCGCAACCTGTATATGCCGGTCGATCACTCCGTCGCAGGTTACTCCATTCCCGGCTTTCCTGTGGCGAGTGTGAGTGATGACTACGTGTACTACGTTGATGGCGGGGCCACGGTTCGTGTGCTGAATGCCCTAGGTCAAACCAGGCCTGTCGCCACGATCCCGTCGGGAGCGGCAACGGTGTCGGCGTTTTCGATAAGTCCGGATGACCGTCGGATGGCGGTGACCGAACTAGACTACACAGCGGCTCGAGGACCCATATACGCCGGTGGCCCCGAGCGCGATATGGCAGGTTTGCCGGTGCGCGAACGACTCTACGTGCAGGACCTCGCGAGCGGACGGCGTCACGAATTGTATACGACGACACTCACCACTGCACTCTCCGACGCAGTCTGGCCCGTTGCATGGACCAGTTCGGCGCTCGTGCTGGCAGCGGGCCCCGTACAGGCTGCTCAAGGCGTTCGGAATCCGTACCAGGCGGTCCACGGGTATCACCTGGTAAGCTGGGACACTGGGGAGCGAGTGGCTGCCCTGTGTGCCAAGGGCTGGAGCCTTGGTCCGCTCGTGCCATCAGGCGCCTTGTGTCTAGGTGGCTCCTATGGATCCTACGTGCTGGACCTGCAGCAATGGTCAGGGCATTGTGCTGCACGGTTCGCACTTCCTGCTGATGTCGATGCAGGGGATGTTGCCGCTGCGGCGTCGCCCGACGGCTCGAACATCGTGCTTTCTGACCCTGATAACGGCCGGCAACTGATTTTCTCGCGCGGCACGCTGGCGATGACGCTCCACAGCACCCGCTGGGTCATCGGGTGGATCGACAGTGTGCGTCGCTTCGAGAACAATCACGTGGCATCGGCGCCCATTTATGTGCGTGATGCTCAGGTGTGGACGCTTGCCACAGTTGCCTTTGCGCCCGACGAATTGCAGGGAGGAATTGGTTTCGTGGGCACGCTTCCGGGTGGACTTGGAGCGATTGTGACGCCTCCAGGAACACATGCCGGAGCGTGCTAGGTTACGCAGTAGCCGCGAACCGTTCGGCACGTATAATCGGCATACCGGTACCGTAAACCAACTTCTTCCGTTTATGCTGCCCCGTCGATGCATTGCCGCCGACCTCATCGCGGCACGGCGTCACCAGAAGTGCCTGCGAACGATCATAAAGCCGGCCACCGGCAGTCGGTGAGCAGGCACGCTGGTCGATATTGTCCGCAGTAAGCCGCAGCTCATCGGCGAGCATGCCCTCCTCCGACAGCAACTGATCATCCTGCGGCGCGGTGTCAAGCGTCCACGATACACACACGCCCGCACCAAGGGCTAAGCACGGGATCAGGCACGCAGCGGAACCAGGAACGGGGCGATATGGCTGATGGGTCGCAGGCGGAGATGAGCGGACCGGCGTTCACGGATGAGCAGGGCCGGGTTGCCGGTGCTGGTGTGTGCGGCCCGCGCCTGCCGGGACGCGGCACGATGCAGCGCTGGCGATGCCAATGCGCTTTCGCCATATCCTGATCGAACGGGCCCAAGTGTGAAGTGATATACTTTTGGATCAGGTCCACTTATATGCGAACAGTACCCGTATACGAAGGTGCGAGGAGATATTGCCAGTGAAGACTAACAGATCATTTGTGCTCGGGCTCGCACTCGTCTGTCTGGTGCCGAGCTCAACACTTGTTAGTTCGCGCTATTCTGGCCCAACGCCTGCCGTCGCAGCCCACGCAAACGCAGTTACCTACAGCGTTCCAGTTGATGGACGAATACCGACATGGCAGATCTCCGGGATTACAGTGGATCAGGGGACAACAATCACGTTTCAAGCCGTCGGTACCTGGAACTGCGCCGTCGGTTCGCTACAAGATGTTACGGCGGATGGCTACGCCGGTAACCTTGCTGCGGCAAACTCCCCCATTCCCGGCGCTCCATATGGGCTCCTCGTCGGTAGAATAGGAGCAGACGTCTTTGCAATAGGAAAAGAATCCACACGTGCGGCCCCGGCCTCAGGATCTCTGTATCTAATGATGAATGATCTCTTTGACGGTTTCGGAAACAACAGTGGTACTATCATGGTTCGCGTTACCGTAGCTGGACGATCACAACCACGCCCGCAAGCAGGTGTAGTGGCTCTTTATCCTACAGGGAATGCAGGCTTACCGTTGAACAGCGTTGTCCGATTTGCATGGAAACCCTATTCTGGCGCGGTCAACTATGTCTTTCGTCTCTGGCTTGTGAAGCAGAGTGGTATCGTGAGAATCGACCCTCGAAGTCACCTCAATGTGACGAAGGTTTTGTATAACTCGACTGCCTTTGCCTGGAATGACCAGGGTTTTCTACCGGGCGTTTACCAATATGACATCCTGCCTATCGACAGCATGGGCAACGCGCTGGCCGCATGGAGTGCTCCAGTAACCATCAATCTTTATAAATAGTTCACTGCAGCGATGCTCTATAGGAATAGACAGGGGAGAGCACTAAGAAGTCGGGGGTGCGCGTGAAAGCAAGTAACCTGCCTCAGCTTGCATGGGCAGTTGACTCTGTTTTTCGTTGCTGCTGCCGCTACCGTTAGCAGATATCGATAATTGACCCGAGAACACGCAGGCGGCCTCCTTCCGCTGGACTCGCAGACGCGTCGCCGGACCCACACCAAGGAGCAAGGGGTGTAACGGCCGCGCCGCAGATGGTGGCCCTTCGGGTAGCCATAGAAACGTGCACAGGTAGAGGCCAGACGAAGAAGAAGCGGCGAGAGATGCATCGATCCACACGCGCGGGAAACGCGCCCCTAGCGCCGATTTTGCCCGCCTAGACCACGACAGCTGCTGGTGCAGTGCAGCGCCCCGTTCAACGGGTCCGGGCGCACTACCGCGTGAAGCCACCCCGATTGCGGTCATCTTGCTGCCGGTCTTGGCGCTGCTCCGGCGCCGGCCGGGCCAGAGTGAGAGGCAGCGGGGGGTCGTTCTGTACGTGATCGGCGAACGTCTGTCCGCGCATTCCGCGCCTAATACTCCGCCACAGCGATGGTGGCCGCTTCCGCGTCGAGGCGTTGCGCGATGTACGTCGCGGCCGTGTGCATGTCGCAGCCGAACACGTGCATGGTTACGTCCAGGGCGCCGATGCCGTCCTGCTTCAGCGCCAGGTTGCGCCAGTGCCGCCCACACGCCTCACCAAAGAATAGGGTAGGCGCTCACGTACTCACGCCTTCACGCAAACGGTCGATATCACTTTGCCGGTACAGGTACATCGGCCAGCCGCTATCACCGCGCTGAGAAACGCGGTACATTCAGCGGTTGGGACCGCTACTGGTAACAACAAGATCCGCACAAGATTTGTTTGCAAAGGAGAGGGCGCATGCAGAAGGCTGTTCGAACGTTTCTCGCGGTGTCGATCACGCTGCTGTTTCCTGCAATTCTGGCTCAGGGGCAGCCGGCGCTTGCCCGGTTCGCGCGTAACTCAACTACAACCACTGTTCAAGCGACTCAACCTTGGCAAGACACTGGCGTCAACGTGAAGGTCGGTATGACAGTCACCATCAAAGTCGTCTCCGGTTCGTGGTCCCCGAGTGCCAGCAAAACAGGCGAGTTTCCGTACAATTCTGGCTCTGGTGATCCAGGCCCTTGTAATGACTCAACCTGCCCGTTGCCCGCATACCCAATCGGTCTATTGGTCGGTCGAGTTGGCGGATATGTATTCCCGATCGGTCACTCCACGATCGTCGCGCCTCCCTACTCAGGTGAGCTTTACCTGATGATCAATGACCTCACAGGTGAGTTATCGGACAACGGTGGCTCTCTGTCGGTCCAGATAATTGTTCCTCCGGTCAACCGGCCAGCTCCACAGGTCACGCCAATTTACCCAACAGGCGGAGCCGGGATCCCGCCAGGCGAAAGTGTGGCGTTCGCGTGGAAACCCCTAGTCAGAGCTAATGCCTACTTGCTCCACATCTGGATTGTGAATCCCGCTGGTACTCAATCAATCAAAGCTACGTCGTTGGTCACGTTGTCAACGCTTGTATACAACAAGACAACCTATAGGTGGAATACGAAAGGATATCTACCAGGCACCTACGACTACTCTCTCCTGGCCCTGGATAGCACTGGCCATCCTGTAGGGGTCTGGTGCTCACCAGTCACAGTGAACTTGTACGAGCAATAGCGCTCAGGAAGCAAAGAGCCACCAGCTGGACCGGCCGCGAGCGCCCCTACATCATTGATGGCCGGCGCGAGGCGAAAGGTCAGCGGGTCATGATGTTCGCGTGCGGGTTGTGGGCGCTTTAGCAACCCACATTCCGCACCCCCTGCGCCTGAAGCGGTGAATTAGCTGGAAGGCGGGCAGAAAGGCCAGTTGCTCGACCGCATGTTCTACTACGCGACGCGCGAACTCACGTCAGAAGCGGCCTCAGCAGCGTTTGGCATGCGCGCACTTAACGATAACACCGATATCCGCGATTTCGATCGTTAGGGTGCGGAATGTGGGTAGCAACGGTAGGTACTAACCTTAAGGTCTGCTCGAATCTACTCGGATGGGAACTGAGGGCGCTATTTCCCTTATGCTACACTGCTCACGATCGAATGCGAGATGACTAGGAGGGGAGCATGATACACAGCGCCCATCTCCCTGCGTGCCAAGCTCGTGCCGTACCCGCGCGCACATCCGCGCATGCGCGGCCCTGGCCTCCGCGGCAGTGTTGGCGCCGTCCTTCATACCGGCGCAACGCATACCGTAGACGGTGGTCCGCCAGAGCGTGTCTTGATCGTTGCGCAGCCAGCCACAGAACTCGGTCACGATGTGTTCGCCCTCCATGATCGTCTCGACCTTGCGGCGAACGCCCGACTCCACCCACGCGACCCACTCGGCTGGCGTGCAGGCCTGCGGCTGTTTGTCTGCCGAGAGGATGAAGCACGTCGTCATGCGCTGATCATGCCCTCTCCTTGCGTGGGCTGCCGTGTTCGCGCGCCTTGCGTGCGGGCGTGAACGTCCACCACGGCCGTGCTTCCTCCCCGTTCGCCTGGGCGACAACCGCCGCGAAGACATCCCGCACGCATGGGTCATGCCGCACGCCGTCAAGCGCACACAGCGCCGCGTACACCTCATCCGGATCGCGGCCGGCCATGTCCTCAAGCCGTGTCACGCCCAGCCGAATCAAATCGCCTGCGGTGGCCGGCCCGACGTTGGGAATCGAACACCACCTAACCTCGGCGTCCGATCGAGTGTCACTGCCACGTGTCGCGCGTCTCACGGTTGCCTCCCTTGCTCGTGCCGTGCGTGGCCAGCGAGCCGCCGTCACGCGGCCTCTCGTGTCCTCCACCCCTCGTGGCTAGAGTTGCACAAACCGTCTGCTTCTAGCGGACGCTGCTTGACGTAGCTGATCGTATCAGGCGGCCGGCCGTGATCGCGGCACACGCGCGGGACCGAAGCGACTGGCCGGGAGCGGCAGACCGTGCGAGGAGCGCACGTGCACCCGCAGGCCCTGGTTCTTGAGCCGAGCCACGACGCGACGAAGGTCGCAGTCGCGATCCTTGAACAGCAGTACGTCGTCGCCGCGCTCCGCAGCCTCCTGCAGCGCCTGGTCCTGCTGCTCATGCGTCGCACAGACCTGCACCATCGCCGGCACCAGGAAGCGGGCGCACACTGCGGCGGCCGCCGGTGCTCGAACCGTCCCGTCGTCAGGCGCCACGATCACCGCGGCGGCTATCGTGTCCAGCACGGTATGCAGCGCATATGCAATGCCTCGCACGGCGGTGTATTCACCCAGGATGACGGTGACAAACCTCGCCAACACTTGGGCTACATACGTGGCTCGCAGTTTTGGCAAACGTGGGCCTGTGAGAGGCGGCTAGCTCTCGTTCGTCAGTCGGGAGGAGTCTGCAGTACGAGATGCCGCTGGAGGCGTAGCGGTGCCGCGCACCAGATCCGCACTATCCGACATCTACGGCCCGGCTGAGCCAGAGAGCACGGTGCCGTCCGCACCCACCGCCAGGCAGGCCGACGCGCTTTGGCAGGTGATGCCATAGAGAGAGATCGCTCGTGGTTCCGGACGACGGCACAGCGTTCCACACCACGCCATCCGTGCTGCCCAGGATCGTGCCCCGCAGAGGCCGGTCATGCCAACCTCGGGCGACAACGCGGCACTATTGACCTGCCGAACCGGCCAGGATGATGCCGCCATACCCCACCGCCAGGCAGCGCTCTGGGCTAGGACAGGCGATGCCCAAGAGGTCGTTGCTGGTGCCGGACGCGACGGACTGCCAGCTCGCCCCACCGTCGCTGCTGATCAGGATGGTGCCGCCATCCCCGACCGCCAGGCAGCGTGCCTCGCTGGCACAGGCGATGCCATTGAGGTGGTTGCCGGGGCCGAAGGCCGGGTTGCTCACACTCTGCCAACTCGCCCCGCCGTCGCTGCTCGCCATGACCGTGCCCTCGAACCCTACCGTCAAGCAGCGTTCTGCGCTGGGACAGCGGATGCCACTGCTGCCGTTACCAACGGAAGAGGAGACGCTCTCCCAGCTCGTTCCCCCGTCGCTGCTCGCCAGCGTAGTACCTAATTTCCCCACCGCCAAGCAGCGCTCTGGAGTGGCACAGGTGATGCCCCAGAGGACGAGGCCTGTGCCGGACGCGACGGGCTGCCAGCTCGCCCCACCGTCGCTGCTGATCAGGATGGTGCCGCTATCCCCCACCGCCAGGCAGCGTGCCTCGCTGGGGCAGTCGATGCCCCAGAGGATGAGGCCTGTGCCGGACGCGACGGACTGCCAGCTCGCCCCACCGCTGCTGCTGACTAGGATGGTGCCACCATCCCGGAGAGCACTGATAAGTCGGTGGTGTGACGGCAGCTTGCCTGCACACGATGGTGGACAACGTGGAGGCAACACGCGACGACTCCGATACTTCGAGAGCGCTAAAGACCTGGGGGTCACCAGGCTGGTCTGCGGCTTGTCATAGCCGGATCATGTTCCGGATGGAATTCTGCTAAGCATACCTTGGTCAGTAACGATGCCGGCAGAACACCAACCAAGCTAATGTTGGGTCTGGCACTGGTGCGATCCCCGACTTTCTCGAGTTCAGCACACACTGCTCGGGAACCCGCCCACAATGAAAGATCAGGTCGCCGGTATGTCAGTACGGCGGCATGAGCAATCGTGCTTCGTTGCCGCGCGAACACGCATCAACCGCCATATTCCTCTATACGGGTTCCTACGCGCGGCAGGGGGATGTACTCTTCTGAACACGCTCCTATCGGCCGACAATATTGATGTTCAGCCCTGTCGAGTCGCACCAGTAGTTGGCATTCGGACTAACAATAAAGTAGAGAAATTCTCCTGTACCTACTTTAGTCTTTGCAGCGAAACTCTGGTGCCCCCCATTCGGAAGCACTCCTTGTATGACTGTCGACGAACCTCTGTCGATATACCATTTCACACCATCGCCGCAGGTTGCATCCAGATCATTCACGCTTCCACCTGCCGCCACCTCGCCGCTTATCGGGCTTCGCCATCCAACAGCAACCATGCGGTCCGGTAATGGGTGAACGTTGATATCACCCGCCGGCCAAGTAATGGTCTCTGCGTGCTGCAGGAAGCCCGTGGTGTTAAGGCCAACTAGGGGCAGAAAGTTGTTATTGCCAGAAGCTACTGGACCATGCCAGGCCTGTAGACCATCAACAAAGAATTCATTCTTGGTGAAGCTAGGTAGTAGTGTGTAGGATGTCGGATCGTGAGATAATGAGCCGCTTTCCATGAAGTACCAAACGTGAGAATCCCCGTAGCTGTCTGGGTTTGGATTCTTTTGATTGGGGTACGTGCGAAAATCGTGAGCAAGGTTCCACTTCTTTGTCGGTTGTATCGTCGTACCGACCGTGAGCCTAAAGGGAATCAACGGTGCGAAGGCATTATTGTCGGGCGAGGATACCCTTTCGGCGATGAGCTTGCCGAAATCGACAAACATCGCGCCGATACGGCCTCCGATGATTAGCCGAGATAGGCCGTTGAGCACTGGGCTGAGTCCGGTCATGGCGGCTTTTACTGACGCTGGTGTGACCGTTTTGCCGCTGGCACCGCTTAGGCCCGCCGCCAAAAGTGGTGCGAGTTGCTTCAGAAGTGCGGGCTTTGCCAGTACTGTCGCCATGGAAGTGCTCAGTCCCATGACCGCTTGCGCACGAGCTTGCATACTATCGGCACTTAGGATCTTCTGCAGGGCTCCAAGCGGTGCGCTATAGTCACTCGCCCCCAGAAGCTCCGTACCAACGCTAATTAGGTCAGGCGCGGCATCGAGTACTGCGACGGGATCGACATCCATTCCCAGATAGACCTCGACCAGATCGATGGCCATAACCAACTCGTCGAGTGTCACCGCGCGCGAGGTGGTCGGATTAAGTTCAAGTAGCACCCCCTGCCCACTCGTGGTCAGTGCGACCGATATCGCCACTTTCTGCTTGGGCCCAAGCAGCCCACGGCTCCAGAGCACTTCGTGTGATGAGACCGCCGAGGGCGATGGGCTAATGCTGTAGAAAACTGCGAGATTATTCGTTAGGTTGAGCGTGAAGCCTGTGCTGGTAGTTCGTATCGAACTTGTATTGAGGTCGTGTGTTGGGAGGGTGATCTTCAGGCCAGTGGGCACGGCTTCGGAACTACTCAGTTGCTGCTGGCGGTAGAGCGTCCGGCCGGCCGCAACGACCGGAGTAATGCTCACTATCAGCGCGAGCAGTGCCAGGGACAGCGAACGAGTGACGTAGTGGAACATATGGCATCACCCTCCAAGCCTGGAAGCGTCATTATGCACGTGAATAGCTGAGACTGATAGTACTCGGAATCGTGCCGGTTCTCAACAGCCGAAGTGATGGACGACATCGCCTGGCACAAAGGCCTTCAAGTCCACTAGGACGTTGCGGCGCATTCCGCGGTGATAGAACGCGACGTCGATGTACGAGCCCTCGTCGCTGAGGGTGAAGCGCTGTTGCTTGCCGTGGAAGGAGAGCTTTTATAACTCGCGCGTATAGCATGGGCCATGACGCGTGCCGGCCCACTACCGCGCCGGGAGCGACCTTCGCCTCGATACCTTCGGTTGTGCTGCAGGTGACTCCCCCCCGCACCCGAGCCACATGTTTCACATGTTTATAGTAGGTGTTGCGCGAGATACCTACGATCTGGCAACTCTCCCGGATACTGTGGCTGGGGTCCTTTTGGAGCGCCAGCGCGGCATTCTGCTTGACCTGGTTCACCCCTTTGGGCCGCCCGCCTTTTCGGCCGCGTGCCCGTGCTGCCGACAAGCCTGCGTTGGTACGCTCACGGATTAGGTCCCGCTCGAACTCCGCCAGCGCCGCGAACAGGTGGAACACCAAGCGACCACCCGAGCTGGTGGTGTCGATGTTCTCCCGCAGGCTCTGAAAGCCAATTCCACGGTCATCCAGGTCATGTACAGTCTGCACCAAGTGCGGCAAGGAGCGTCCGAGGCGGTCGAGCTTCCACACCACCAGCGTGTCGCCGGGCCGACAGGCGGCAAACCCGGTGGCATCTAGGCCGCCCTCACGGCAGGCACAGTCGGCGTTGACGACGGTCGAAAGCCGGGATACCAGGTCCGAAACGTCGTCTCCCAGTCGTCGTTGAGTACTTGCGTCCGGACTTGCAGCAGCAAGTGCGCCCCCTCGGGCGTCCATTGCATCTGCTGTTTCTTCACCATGCGCTTGCTCACCACCTGGTTGATCGTCGATTCGACAAATCCGGTGCTGATGCGTTCGCCACACCGATACCGTTCGCCGTAATTCACGATTGACCCGGCATTGTTGCTGATGTAGGTGGCCAACTCTTGTACATACTTCAGCATCTGTGCCGCTTTCGGACTGTCCGGTTGGCGGTGCTTGTGTCCGTCTTCATCGCAGCCCCAGCACTCGAGATCATCCTCCAGCCATGCCAGGCGCTCGAGTGCCTCGGCCACATTTCCGTGCCAGAGGTAATGCTTCACGCTCTCGAGCCGGTAAGAGTTCAGACTTCCGCGTCCGGGTTGAGCAGACGGGCGGAGCTTGCGCATTACGCGCGGGCCTGCTAGCGTAGGGAACACGCCTGGCCAGCTGCCACCGCAGTCGCCGAGGGCGGTACGAGTCGTTCCCCCGTGGTTCCGCGTTGGTCAGCCCGCCCATGGACGAACAGCACGCAGCAACTGATGCCTCCGCCATCGCGGCACTGCAGTCCGAGAATGCGGCGTTGCGCGAGCGCGTGCAGGACCTGGAAGCGCAGGTCCGCGCCCGCGATGGCCGCGTAGGGGAACTGGAGGCACAGGCGCGAGCGCGTGAGGAGCGGGTAGTCGCGCTGGAAGGGCAGGTGGTGGCCACCGCTGCCCGCTTGGCCGAACTCGAGCAGGACGCGCAGCGGCGGCGCAAGCTGGGCAAGGCGGCCCGCCAGCGCCGAGAGGAGCCGGCCACGCCGCGTCGGGTCCGCGCTCCCGAGCAGAATCACGGCCGACCGCTCGACCCGCCGACGGCGTTTGCCACGCATACCTACGAGCGTTGTCCGGACTGTGATTCCCGGCTGCGCGGCGGCAGCGTCTGGTGGGAGCGGCAGGTGGTGGACCTGCCGCCGCCCGCGCCGGTGGTGGTGACGCAGCACACCTTCGTCCGGCGCTGGTGTCCGGTCTGCCAGCGCTGGTGCGTGCCGCCGCTGCCGGCGGACCTGGCCGTGGGGCAGGGCCGCCTCGGCCTGGGCGTGGCCAGCCTGGTAGCGACGCTGCGCACGGCCCTGCGGCTGCCGATCGGGCAGATCCAGCTCTACCTGCAGACGCTGCACGGGCTGCACCTGAGCCGCGGCGCCATCGTGGACCTCCTGCGGCGCATCGCCCAGGTGGCGGCGCCTGCGGTCGCCGACCTCCAGGCCCAGGCGCAAGCCAGCCCCATCCTGCACGCGGACGAGACCGGCTGGCGCGAGGACGGCCAGCACGGCTACCTCTGGCTGCTGACCACCCCAGGGCCAGCGCCGGTGTGCTATGTCGAGCGCGATGCCAGCCGCGCCGGCGCGGTGTTTGAGCGGCTGCGCGGCAGCTTCACTGGCCACCTCGTCACCGACTTCTACGCCGCCTACAACGTCTATCCCGGCAAGCACCAACGCTGCTGGGTGCACCTGCTCCGCCTCCTGCACGACCTCAAGGAGCGGCACCCCCAGGATGCGGCGGTCCGCGCCTGGGCGCGCGCCGTACGCCGCCTCTACGACCGGGCGGTGGCGTTCGTGCACGCGACGGACCCGCCCACGGCGGCGCAGCGGCAACACGCCTATGACCGGCTGGTGGCAGTGAGCCACCGGCTGGGGTTGCGCTACGCCCAGGTCAAGGGCCATCCCTGCCAGGCCACCGCCAAGCTGCTGTTGCGCCATGAGGCCGAACTCTTCCAGTTCGTGCTCGTCCCGGGCCTCGCCGCCGACAACAACCTCGCCGAGCGCCGCATCCGGCCGCTGGCTGTGGCGCGCAAGATCAGCGGCGGCACCCGCAGCCCCGAAGGGTCTGCCACCCGCACGCGCCTGACCAGCCTGTTCGCCACGTGGCAGGCGCCGGGACTCAACCCCTTCATGGCGTGTCTGGCCCTGCTCGTCTGTCTCCTCAGCCAGACCTGAGCTGCGCCTGAATTCCTTTGCCAGCAGTCTGACCAGTTACCACTGTGTCGGCGCTTGACAGAACCGCGCATGCCCTCATACTGTAAGTTAACATCGTTGTCGTCATGGGACCACCCGCAAGCATACCGAAGCGTGGTTCGGCAGGTATACGCGGTCGCGCGTCTCAGTGCCCCGGACGCCGCCTGGGTTGGCCCGCTCGAGCCCCGATCACCTCTGCGTGCGCTCGACAAATGTCTTTGGTGGATGGGTGGGGGCCAGGCTGGCGCCGCGGCGCAAGTTCGTGACCCGTGGCGCATCATAGATCAACTCGGCCTTCGGCGTACCTGACTTCCAGCGACCCTCGCTGGACCACTTTGCTGGCCGTCTGAAGTAGTGGCCGTGACAGTGGGCAGGCTGTCTCGCGAGCCATGGTCGCCAATCAGCACTGCGGTCGATTACCGAGAGCACAAGGAGACCCAGTCGGTCTTCCAGCATTTCCCTCGCGCCAGGACAGCGCCACCGACTTTTTAGTGCTCTCCTACCTGCGCCGTCGCCGCGGTATGGAGCCGATCACCTATCCCGGCGGCAAAGCCGGCAGGGATCTGCTGGAGCCGGTGCTGGCCGACACGCTGGGCGTGATGCTGTTCCAGGACCAGGTGATCGAGCTGGGTCGAGCCTGCGGATTGACGCCGGCCGAGGCCGCCGAGCTACGGCGGGCCATGAGCAGCAATCGCAGCAAAAACCGCATGGCCACGCTCACCGCGCGGCTACGCGAGCAGCTGCGCAAGCGGGGCATCGGCAACCAGGCCTGCGAGGACATCCTCACCAACATGACCGCCTTCTCCGGATACGGCTTCGTGCGTGGACATGCCTACGCCTTCGGCTACCTGAGCTATGTCTCCTGCTGGCTCAAGGTGCACCATCCGGACATCTTCTGCGCGGCCCTGCTCGACGCCCAACCCATGGGCTTCTATCCCAATGAGCTGGTGGTGCAGGACGCCGTCCGGCATGGCGTCACGGTACGGCCCGTAGACATCTTCGCCAGTCAGGTCCTCTGCACCATCGAGCCCGACGGCGCCGTACGGCTGGGCCTGCGCCAGATCCGCGACATGAGCGAGGCGGCCTGCGGCCGCATCGTCGCCGCCATGCGCCGGGACTCACCACCTGCCATCTTCGAAGATCTGTGTACAGCAGCAGACCTCGATGCCGGCGATGCCGTGGCCCTGGCCCGCTCCGGTGCCCTGCGCGCCCTCGTCCCAAATCGCCGCCAGGCCATGTGGCAGGCCAAGGTGGTGGCCCGAGCCCGGCGCGAGGGTTGGCTGCCGCGTGCCGTGGAGGTGGTCGACCCACCTGTTGCCCTGGCGCCGACCACACCCATTGAAGACCTGCTACTCGATCGCCAGGCACTCGGCCTCAGTCCCGGGCAACACGTCATCTCACACTTCCGCGAGCGCCTGAACGCCCAGGGCTGCCCGCGCTCCACCGACCTCGCCAGGCTGCCGCCGGGCACGCCGGTGCGCATCGCCGGCCAGCAGATCGGCACCCAGCGCCCACCCACTGCCGGCGGCGTGGTCTTCGAGTCGCTCTCCGACGAGACAGGCCTCGTCAACATCGTGGTGATGCCGGATGTCTACGCGCGCGATCGGCGCGTGATCAAGGGCGAAGCGCTTGTGCTGGTGGAGGGCAACGTCGAGTGGCGAACCGGCGCCCTGGCCGTGCGTGCCCGTCGTGTGCTGCCGCTGGATACAAGCCTGTCCACCTGGGTGGCACCCTCCACACGCGAGACACACGATGGTACGTGCCGGTCGGTGCCCGGTACGCTGACACGGTAGACACGGCAGCGTTGTCGTGTGGAATGTCAATGCGCTCTAACCGGCTCGCCGCACCGCAACCTGCAAGGTAAAGTCCGCGCCAAGGGCCTGGACATAGCGACGAAGGGTGCTCAGCGTATACGCGTCGTACCCGCGCTTTTCGATGCGGGCCACCTGGGCCTGGGAGACGCCAAGCCGCTTGGCCAGCTCGGCCTGTGTTAACCCTGCCGCCTGGCGCGCTTCCACGAGTTGCAGCCACACGTCCTTCTTGGCCGCCTCTTCCTCATACACAGCGCGAAACTCGGGGTCGGCCATCTTCGTTGCCCAGTAGTCGTCGTAGCGTTGCCGTCCTTCAGCCGCTGGTCGTTCTGGCATCGATGATTACCTTCCCCCCTCCCGTGCCTGGAAGGCGATTGCGCGCTTGCGCGCCGTCGCCACCTCGCGAGCAGGAGTCTTCTGGGTCTTCTTCTGAAAGCCATGCAGAGAGACAATCCGGCGACCGGTGAAGAAGAAGTAAATGATCCGATAGATGTTGGTACTGCTCTCCTCGCGCAATTCCCACAGGTCATCCTCAAGATGGCGCACAAGCGGTTCGCGCGCAAGCACATTGCGCAGGCGGAGCTGCTCCATGGACCAGCGGAAGCGGGCGAGCGTCTTCACATCGAGTTGGTTGAGGAATGCTTCAACAGGGACTGTGCCGTCCTCTTCAACGTAAAACTCACTCGCCCATTCCTCTTCCTGCGGCATATACGGATTTTAGTATATGCCGCAGGAGGTGTCAAGGTGAGCCCGCCTATTGGGTGTGCCTCAGATCCCGCGTCATAGAATACTACTCGCGGGGTTGCGCCATGTCATTCCAACGAGATTCGGATAATGTGGATTATACGAATCTCAGTAACGGCGTATGCGTGATAGTTGCTACTTTCGTCTGTGGCCGAGATAGGACGACAAGACCGTCTTGCTCAGTGGTGCCAACCCTCCAGCACGCCACGGCGGTCGCTGTCCCGGCCGGGACAGCGATACGGGCGTAGCCCTCATGATCAACCGCAGACCGCGACACCATCAGCCCGCGGCTAAGCCTCCATGCAACGGTCGGTGGCGGGAAGGAACGCACAAACGAGGTGTGTGCGCTGCGCCTTGTAACATCACCGTCGGCTCGATCGGGAGGGTGCAGGCAACAGGGCGCACGCGGTGACCGCCCTTGACGCCCGTCATTGACACTGCTTTAAGACAACGCTAGAATTGTCTTGTGATTCCCCCGTGTGCAGCTGATACCGGACGCCTCCCGCCTGGCATGCATGAGGCAACCTGGCATGAGATCCTTGTACGCTACGGGTTCAACGCGAGGCGCCTGCGGTTGCTCGCGGGATTCAAGGCCGCGCTGGATAGCCTGCGCCAGGTTGGCTGCGCGAGAGTCTACCTCGACGGGAGTTTTGTCATGGCGAAGGAGCTACCAAATGACTTCGACGCCTGCTGGGAAATGGCTGGGCTGGACTTCGATGCCCTCGACTCCCTCCAACCGACCTTGCTCGATTGGAGTCACCGCCGAGCAGCGCAGAAAGCGATGTTCGGCGGTGAGCTGTTCATTGCCGAATCCGCCGCCGATCCCTGGGGCACGCCTTACCTCGAGTTCTTTCAGCGCGATCGGGATTCCGGGGAGCCAAAGGGCATCGTTGCCCTCAGTCTAGGAGACCTGCCATGATCACCAATGAGCGGCAATACCGCATCACCAAGAGCTGGCTGGAGCGCTTTGCCCAGGCACGCGCGGGCGTCGATACGCACGCGAACAGCCTGCAGCCGCGCGCCGCTCAGGCCCTGCGCGATCAATACGACAGTCAGCTTGAGGAGTTCCGCCAAGACATCGCGGACTACGAGTCGCTGCGCCGCGGTGAGATTACGGTCCTTGAATTGCAGTCGCTCGGCGAACTGCCGGAGGCACTCATACGCGCGCGTACGGCGGCAAAGCTGTCACAGCGGGACCTGGCCGTACGCCTCGGCCTGAAGAAGCAGCAGGTACAGCGATACGAAGCGACACGCTATGCCGGCGTCAGCCTCGCGCGCATCCAGGCCGTTGCCGAGGCGCTGGGCCTGACGATCCACGAACAGGTCGTGTTCGGGGTCCTTCCTGCTGAAAGCGGGGCAGAGCCGGGGGAATCGGTATCGGCATAGTCTGCGTGCCGCCGAACGGGACCGCAGAGAAGGAGAGTGTGTCGGCAGTGCTACATTGCTCGATCGGGCGCGCACACGGGCCACACCGCGCCGGACTTGCGACCACGCAGGCGGCGGCAGCGCTCATCGGTCGGACCGTCAGCGCACGCTGTCAGGTGTGCTCGCCGTGGTGGGGGGTGCCTTGCACACTTGCACGTCCTGGGGCCGGGCACAGTTCGATCACGAGTCTGCAGCCTGCCGGAACAGTGGGTACATCGCGAGGAAGAATTTGCCAAGCTCCCGCGCCAGTCGAACAATCGGCAGCTTCCCTCTCGTCGGAGCAGATGCTGGAACAGCATCTCGGTGTAGTGCACTCCAGCATGTCCGGCGAGCGCCGCGCTTAGACGTCTCGACTCGCCCACCGGGCCACTCGTGCATACCTGGCGCGATCCCTCCAGCGCGCCACGCCAGACCGCGCACAGGAGATCTCGTACAAGCATGGCGGCCACCGCTGGGTACTCTCCGCGCGCCGCGTGTTGGTTGCTCCTGAAGGAGCCGGACAGGTTCACTGCTGAGGAGCAGGCCTATGTGACCAGGCTGTTTCACCGCTGTCCCCAGATTGCGTTGGCGCAGGCGCTGACGCGAGAGTTCCAGACGCTCATTCGCGAGCGCGACGTTTCCGGGCTGTACCAATGGTTGAAGGGCGTCCAGCTGAGCGGCATTGCCGAGTTCATCAGCGTCGCCCACGGCATCTGGCGCGATCGTACGGCGGTCGAAGCCGCCCTCACCCACACAGAGAGCCAGGGGCAGGTGGAAGGCCAGGTGAACAGACTCAAGTTAATCAAGAGAAGCGGATATGGGCGATCGGGCTTTGATCTCCTCCGCGTACGCGTCATGCTAGCCACATAGCGGGCTCAAGCAGTGCACCAACTATGCCGGAGAGCCAAACCCCCGCCGGCCTTGACACCGGGGAGGGGAGCCAGGGCCCGCGGCTGTACGCGTGGGCCTGGAGCGCTCTACCGGCACCGACCACACCGGGCAGAGCGCAGTGGGTGCTGGCCCGGCGCAGCCTGCGCGACCCGACGGAACTGGCCTACTATCGCGCCTACGGGCCGGAGGCGACGCCCTTGTCGGCCCTGGTCCGCGTGGCGGGGATGTGCTGGGCCATCGAGGAAGGGTTCGAGCGGGCCAAGGACCTGGTGGGTCTGGACCAGTACGAGGTGCGGCGCTGGGGGGCTTGGTACCGGCATATCACCCTGGCATTGCTGGCCCACGCCTACCTGGAAGTCACGCGCACCCAGGCCACCGCCGCTCCGGACATGGACGGTGGAAAAAAGGGGATTCAGGAGTGCTGAGCTTGCTGCCCCTGACCGTGCCGGAGGTGCGTCGACTGCTGCTCGCCCTGACAGAGCCACCCGAGCGCTTCGGCTTCCGGCTAGCCTGGTCGTACTGGCGACGGCGCCACCAAGCTATCGCGAAACGGTGCCATGTGGCGCGCCGCGCACGTCGTCCGGTGCTCATACCGGTGAGGGCGCCGATCGTGCTGCCGGTGCAGCAGATCTGGATCCCGTGCTGAGCGAGGCGCAGTGGCAGCGAGTGCTTCCCCTGCTGCCGCCGCAACGGCCACCTGCCCGGGCCGGCGTAGACTTGACCCTGGATCGCCGAAAGAGTTGACCCACCCCTGAACCAACCATGACCCTTATCTCCACAAAGAACCAGGTGAGAAGGGTGATGGAATCTTGCTAAGGAGTGGGACCGTGAACAAGATACTGGGACTGGCCACGGAAGGGAAACCGATCCGGGCGAGTGCCAGGGAACTCCAACATTCGCGCAACACGGTACGCAAGTACCTGCGTGGTGCGCCGTCCCCAGCAGCATGGCCGCGGCGGCGGTCGAAGCTGGATCCCTATAAGGAGCAGATCATGGCCTGGCTGCGCGAGGATCATCTCTATAACTGTGAGACGATGCGCGAGCGGCTGCAGGCGCAGGGGTATACGGGCAGCATCACCATTTTGAAGGACTTTGTGCAGCCCTTTCGACTGGGGACGGCCGGGCACCAGCCGGTGGTGCGGTACGAGACGGGACCGGGGGAGCAACTACAGTTCGATTGGGGCGAGTTTGTCTACGAGCGAGAGGGGACGACACACAAGCTCTACGGGTTCTCGGCCGTGCTGGGTTATTCTCGCATGCGCTTTGTGCAGTTCAGCAAGCGCTGTGATACATCGACCTTGATTCGCGGCCTGATGCGGGCCTGCGAGTACTTCGGCGGTCTGCCGCAGGTGGCGCTGACGGACCGCATGAAGAGCGTGCTGGTCGACATGGACGGCCAGATCCCAGTCTGGAATGCCCGCTTTGCCGACTTTGCCGCCTCCGTGGGCCTGAGCATTCGCGTCTGTAAGCCCTACACCCCCCAGACGAAGGGGTGGGTCTCATACTGCACCTCCAACATGCTGCTGCTGTAGGATTCTTCGCGTACGGTAGCGGGTGATGTATTTCTGCGGCGGGCAGTTGCCGGTCGGCTCATAGAGGCAGGCACCCTGATCATTATAGGTGTAGGCGCGGAGCGTACCCTGGTCTCGCCAGACCGGCACCGTGGCAGTCGAGATGCCCAGAATCGCGGCCATCTCGCGGCGGGTCAACAAGCCTGCCGCGCGCAATCTGGTGTAGCGGTCCCGTAGGTGGCACCGCTTTCGCAGGCTGGTGATGCGGGTGGCGGTGAATGGGCGCCCCGTGAAGGTCTGGAGGCCACGTTCATTGAGCACCTGCGCCACACCGGCATCCGTGTACTGGTCGAGCAGGTCGTCTATCTGGGCCACGATAGCCGGGTCGGTGGTGTGGAACTGGCTGGAGTCATGGCTCAAGGGAACCTGCAGTGTGCGGGTTGCGCCGCCGACGAAGCGGACTTGGGCCAGGATATGGTCGTCCTGTTTGGTGATGGTCACATCCGCGAGGAGAAGACGTGCGATGCGTTTGCGCTCGCGGTCGGGAGTGTGCGGGTCACGCCAGAGACGGGCAAAGTCCGCGGTCAGCTCCACGAGGGCCGCCCGGTCGTGCGCGCTGATCTGTTGCCGATCGGCCTGGCACTGCTGATCGTACGTCGCCTGGGCCTCTGTGAGCAGGCGCAATTGCTCGTTCCACTCCGCTTCCAGGACGGCCGCGACCAGGCGATTGTCAGGATCCACCTGGCGGAAGCGCCGGGCTGCGAGATCGGCGTCGTAGCGAGCGCGCTCTACCTGCAGCAAGCGCAGGCGGTCCGTGTTTTCCACGTCCTGCGCGACTTCCGCTTGCACGGCGAGTGCGACCTCCACGCTGGCGGGGGTCATCGTAGCGACCAACAACTCCCCGATCAACTGGTCCAGACGTGCCCCCGGCACGACCTGGCAGAGATGGTCGCCGTGCTCAATCCCGACACGCTGGCAGAGGTAGCTTGGCATGAGCTGCGCGTGGTGCCGATGATAACGCACCGTCATCCGCTCCCCGCACCGGCCGCACAGGACGAGACCCTGCAGCAGCGCCGGCCCCTCCCGTGGCGGCCCGTGTCGCCGGTCCTGGCCGCACGCCTGGGCATTCTCGAGCAGACGCGCCCGATTCTGTTCAAAGTCGGCCCAGCTGATGTAGCCGGCATGCGCATTCTGATGCAGGGCCAGCCAGTGGTCCTGCGGCAGAAGGCGACTGCGCACCCGGCCGTCTCCCAGTTTGTGCTGGCGGGTGCGACCAAAAAAGGACGCCCCGGCATAGCGTGGGTTGTGCAAGAGATGCAGGCAGGTGCTATGCAAGAGCGGCGCCCAGAGCACTTCACCCTTATGGGGGCCGCTGTGCAGACGACGCGGGAAGAGCAAGCCCTGCTCTCGGAATACCTTGACCGTCGTCCAGGCGGAGCCGGTGCGCGCGAACGTGGCGAAGAACAGCCGGACGGCGTGTTGGATCTGCGCGTCAGGGTCGAGCACCACCGTACCGTTTTCGGTGCGCACAAAACCAATCGGCAACGGGATCGGCAATTCTCCTCGCCGGGCCTTGCTCAGAATGCCGCCACGAAGCCGGGCGTGCAAGACATGGAGCTCGGCCTCACTCATCGTGCCTTTCAAGCCGAGCAAGAGGCGATCGTTGAAGTGACCGGGATCATAGATGCCGTCCTCATCCAGGATCAAGGTCTCGGTCAAGGCGCAGATCTCCAGCAAGTGATGCCAGTCACTGTTGTTGCGCGCCAGGCGCGACACTTCCAGACCAAGGACTATGCCGACATGCCCCAAGCCGACCTCGGCGACAAGCGTCTGGAAGCCGGCGCGGTCGACCGCCGAGGCTGCAGACTGCCCCAAGTCACTGTCTACGACGACGATGCGCTCTGGAGGCCACCCCAGTGCGATGGCCCGCTCGCGCAGCGCATACTGCCGCACCGTGCTTTCCGTGTTCTCAAACACTTGGCGCACCGTGCTTTGGCGGACATACAGGTAGGCCATACGGGCAAGATGCTGGGCACTGACTTTCTCCTGTGCAGCCATCATGGGGCGTGCTCCCCTCGCTGAGCGAGAATCATCGCGCTGAGCAGGTGCGCCAGAGCAGGCAACACGCACGCGGGCGCACCGGCTGGCTTGGCCAGGGACCACGTGAGCTGGGTCGGCGGTGCGAGCGCCGGAGACGCCTGCAACCAGGCCGTCATACCCTGCCGCCGCAGCAGCTCCCAATCGCGGGCGAAGGCGACGGGCAGCTGCTGCAGCTGGGCAGCACCGCGCAAGGTTTCATAGACAGCGCTCATGGACTCAGCTCCTCCTCTCGGAACTGGCGCGGCAGCCGCGCCAGCAACGGGTTTCCCCGGCGTACCAAGGCCCGCTCAATGCTCCGGGGGTGCACCTGCACGCCGAATTGCTCCGCGAGTCGAGCGGCAAGATCGCGTGCCCGCAAGGTGGGCTCACGGTGCAAACAGCCGTCCACAAACGCCATCAAGGCGGGTGCCAACTTGGACGCGCGGCGTGGCCCAGGCCGCTGAGGGATCAGGCCAGCCAGTCCGGCGGCCAGCCAGGCCCGCTGTGCCGCATAGAATGAGGGTCGGGAAAACCCGAAGGCGTGAGCCGCCTGGCTCACGCTATGGCCGTCGACGTGCACCCGGCGCAACATTTCGTACTTCACTTGCACCAGATCCCGTGCATCAAAGAACGACTGTCCTGCGCCAAACGCCGGGTCCGTCACCAGGGCAGCCTGATGATGCAGGGCGTGAGCGAGGCGCAGAGCGGCGACTTTCTCATCATCAGCAGTGGTGGTGGTAGGCATGCGACTCTCCTGCAACGGCCGATATGTCAAACTCATTATGACCATCATGGTGCCGTTGTGCAAGCAGAATCGCCCCCGAGAGCCAAGCACATCGTGGCCATTGCGAGGACCATTCTCGCAAGTTTCCTGAGAACAGGCAGCGACGATCGGGTAGAGTGGCTGCGGGCAAGTCTCACGGTCCCTGCCACCGGACGGCATAATTCCCTTTACACATGCGGCATAATTGAGCTTACACCTTTGACTGCTCATCGTGGCCTCGCCCTGTGCATAAGACGCTGTCTAGCCGCTGGCAAAGCAGGGCAACCGCCAGCAGATCGGCAGGCCGGAAGAACGCGCGACCCGCGGCACGGGCCACGAATGGGTCTGGTGCGGCCAGACTGGTCCAGGCGAGCGGGAGCGACCGCAGGCGGTCCTGCTCATCCTGGAAGTACACGCGCTGATCACCCCAGCGGTACTTCTGGGCCAGCACGCCGTAGCTGCGCCCATGCCAGGGGTGGAATGGGTGCGTGACGCTGAAGGTTTCTGCCACACCAGTGCCATCCGGTGCATTGCCTAGCTTTGTCCAAGGGGAAGATCGAGCGCACGATTGGGGTCGTCAAACGGAGTCTCTGGCCCGGGGCGCACTTTGGCGACCTGGATGACCTCAATCTGCAGGCCCTGGCCTGGTGTGATCGGCGCAATGGGCGTGTGCACCGCACCACCCGACAGCGTCCCTGTGACCTGCTTGCCGCCGAGCAGCTGCGCCCGTTGCCGGCGGCCTTCGCCTGGGAGCGCTTTGCGACCGAGGAGCGCCGCGTAAGTTGGGACGGCTATCTCTCCTTCGACGGCGTCCTCTACGGTCTGCCCTCCGCGGCCAGCGCGGCAGGCAGCACGGTGCAGGTGCGTGACCATGGCGCCCACCTCTCCATCTGGCGGCACGGCGAGCAGCTGGCCCAGCTCCCCAAGCAGGCCCGCTCGGGGGAGATCGTTACCCATCCTGAGCAGTTCCGCGACGTCCTGCCGGCCACATCGCTGCGCCGTCAGCAGCAACCCTTGGCGCATCAGCTCCCGGCACCGACCGTGCTCCAGCGGCCGACTGCCGCCTATGATGCCCTCTACGGCGTGGAAGGGTGGCGCTGATGGACGCCTTTCTCGCCGAGAGCAGCTCGCCGCTCGTGCAACTTGGACTGCGCCATCTCGGCCAAGCCTTGCCGACTCTCCTGGATGAAGCGCGCCAGCAGCAGGTCTCGTATGAGACCTTCCTCTACCGGGCCCTGGCCGTCGAAGCCCAGGCGCGTCGTCAGCGCGTGCTCCTGCGGCGCAGCCAAGCGGCCCACCTGCCCGCCCGCAAGACGCTGGACGCCTTCGACTTCTCCTTCCAGCCCGGGCTCTCCGAGCGTCAGGTGCGCGAACTGGCCGGCCTCTCCTTCGTCCAGACGGCCACCAGTATTGTCCTGCTCGGTCCTCCCGGGGTCGGAAAAACCCACGTGGCCGGATCCTTAGCCTGGCTAGCCCTGGAAGCCGGCTACTCCGCCTTCTTCACCAGCCTGTCCGCCCTGGTCGAGGACCTCGATGCCGCCGGCCGGCTGATGGACGACAATTAGATTTGCCGGTGGCGTCTTTGAAAGTTGCCGGTCAGTCGGGCACGGAGGTTGCCCGGATGACCAGGCTGTGGCGTCCTCCAAGTACGGAGGACGGCATGAAGAAAGACGCTGAGGTGTGGATCTTGGAGAAGGAACGCAGCAAAGGAGCCACGCAGGTCGTGGCGGCCGCGCGGGCCGGGATGAGTGAGCGAACCGCGCGCAAGTACGAGCAGGTCGGCAAGCTGCCCAGTCAACTCAAGCGGCCACGGCAGCATCGAACACGGCCCGATCCGTTTGCCAGCGAGTGGGGCTGGGTGGTGGCGGCACTGGAGCGTGATCCCGCCTTGCAGGCGACGACGCTCTTTGCCCTCTTGCAGGCCAAGCACCCAGGCCGCTACCAGGAGGGCCAGCTCCGCACCGTGCAGCGGCACATGGCCACCTGGCGCGCGGTGGCCGGACCGGAGCGGGAGGTGATGTTCGCGCAGGTGCATCGGCCCGGCGATCTCGCCGAGTCCGATTTCACCCACATGAGCAGCCTGCAGGTGACGCTGGGCGGCCTGCCCTTTCCGCACGAGGTGTTCCACCTGGTGCTCACCTACTCGAACGTGGAGGCGGCGCACATTTGTGTCAGCGAGAGCTTCGAGTCCTTGGCCGAAGGGCTCGAGTACTGCCTGTGGCAACTCGGCGGCGTGCCCCAGCGGCACAAGACAGACCATATGGGCACGGCGGTGCGCCCACTGAGCGTCGCCGGCCAGGCGGAGTTCACAGATCGCTACCGGGCCTTGCTGGCGCACTACGGTATGGAAGCGGCGGTCAACAACGCCGGCGAAGCGCACGAAAACGGCGACGTGGAACAGGCGCACCACCGGCTCAAGCTGGCCGTCGACCAGGCGTTGCGCGTGCGCGGCAGTCGCGACTTTGTCGACCGCGTCAGCTACGCCCGCTTCCTGGCGGAGATCGTGCGCCAACGCAATCTGACCCGGGAAGCACGCTGGCAGGCCGAGCGGGCGCTGCTGCGGCCCTTGCCCACGACTGGGTAGGCTTCCGTCCACATGCGGTGAATGATCTCGCACGCTTCGGCCAGTCGGGCCAGGCGCTCGCGCGTCTCGGGAAAGCCATAGCCGTAGGCACGCCACTCGTGCTCGTACCACCCGGCGCCGATGCCGGCATAGAGTCGGCCATGGCTGGCCACATCGACGGTTGAGGCCAGCTTGGCGTAGAGGGCTGGATTGCGGTAGCCGTTGCAGGTGACCATCTGGCCGATCTTCACGCGGCTGGTATCACGCGCTAGGGTCGCGGTGATCGTCCAGCACTCGAACGTCGTCTCAATCTCGGGTGTGGGTACGGTATGGAAATGGTCGAACACCCAGATGGAGTCCCAGCCAGGTTCGCGGTCAGCAGCTTGAGCGACGCGGGTCATCGTTTCGTACTGTTCGACGGGGTCGTCAATCCCCACCAGATCCATGCGCCAGCCCTGAGGCACGAAGACGCCAAATCGGATGGCCATTTCTCACTCCTTCCCGTACTGAGTGCCTGTCGCGCCCAGATTGTTGCTGGGGCGGTTGCTCTCCAGCATACCGTGCAGGGCGACGCGGCGTCGTATGGTTGGAGTTGCCATCGGCCTCTAACTCGCGCCTCATCAGCCATGGCAGTGGGCGACGGGGCCGTACTGGTGACCACGGACGACGGGGCCACGTGGCGCACCCTGATCCAGAATCGCCTCCAACTGGGCGGGATCAGCTGTCCAACACCCACACTCTGCATTGCAGTGGGCAGCCTCGGTGTCATGCTCATCAAGTCGGGCCCCGCTGACATCTGGACGGTGCAGCCATCCTTTGCCTCCACGGACCCCCTGCGCGCAATCGCCTGTCCAACGACCACGCAATGCCTCGCGGTCGGCGACAAGACCTCGTGGTCCACAAAGAACTTCTGGCTGCTGTAAAGGCGACACCATGTGCAACATCCTTCTGCCCCCAACATCCCACCGCGACCTCTCAGGAGCAGCGGGAAGCCCAGTCACGTGTGGCCGGTCTTCCGCAACCCCGCAGAAGAGCCGGCGATGCCGCAAGCGGATGGCCACAGCCTTCAGGCGCAGCCATGGAGATGGTCGACCGCATCGACGCCCTCTACGCTCTTGTCGCGGTCAGCCACACATGTCCGGCCGGCGCGTTTCTACCACGGGCGCCCAAAAGGCCGCTGCTCCCGCGTGCCGATGTCGAGACGGTAGATCGATCCGCTCTTGCCCTCGGTCACGTAGAGGCTGTCCTCCCAGAAGGCCACGTTCGTGGGCGTTGGGCCAATGCCTTCGAGGCGCGCAACTCGCTCTCCACGAGGATCGATGACGTGCACAAAGCCGCGGAGATAGTCGGCCACGTACAGCAGCCCGTCAGCGCCAAAGGCCATGCCGTCTGGCCCACCACCCTCGGAACTCAGCACGCTGAACGGCTCCAGTTCCCTCAGGGGGCGCTCCGAGGAGAGAGTATAGCGATGCAGCATGCCCAGGTCGGTCTCTGCGACGATGAGTACCGAGCCGTCCGGCGTGACCGCAACTCCATTTGGATAGGCCAGGCCGGCTGCCACGAGCGTGACCGATCCATCCGGAGTTACCGCGTATACCGCGCCCACACGGTGGTCGATCGACGATCCCTCGGGGTCGGTAAAGTACAGCGAGCCGTCCGGACCGAAGCACAAGTCGTTCGGACCATTGAAGGCCTGATCCTCGTGCTGATACGCGAAGATCGCGATCTCACCGGTCGACGTGGACAGGCGCAGGATTTGTCTGCGGCCACGATCGGCCACGAATAGGTCACCACCAGGGCCAAACCGGGATCCGTTGGGCCTGCCGTCCGTACTCACCCATACCTGCAGGGCGCCACCGCGCGGCATGCGCCATATGCTGCCACCGTCCAGATCTACACAGTAGAGTGTTCCATCGCGGTAGAAATTGATTCCCTCCGCAAAGGCCAATCCGCGTCCTACAAGTACGGGATCTGCAAGTGCTTTCATGGACAATCCCCATAGTCAACTTCGCAATGGACTCACCCTCAGGAAAGTGACCTCAAAGTGGGTTGGGAGGGGCTCGAGCCGATACTGCGGCAAGACACCAGGACCGCAAGAAGCAGAGCCCAATCCGTTCTGTGCCAGATCGATGTTGACCCACACACGGTCTCTCGGTCTCAGATCGGAAGTATGCCGCGCGGTATCCAGGTCCTCTGACGTCCACCGGCGCACGGAGAGATTGAAGGTTGGCGATCCGCTGATCCGGATACCGTCGCCCGACGAATCGGTCAGCGTCGCCCAACGGACGTCTGCGCGATTCCCATTTTCCTGCGGGTACACATACGGTGTTTGCAGCTCGTCAACGCTCGCCGAGTACCGCCCGATCAAAGCTGCCCGATGAGAATCTGCGTAGGCCTCGCCGGGGCCGCGACCGAACCACTCCACGTGTGTGGTTGATGCTGCCAGGGACATGCGCAGCCCAAGCCGTGGCAATACGCCCGTCCACGCCCCTTGGGGCGTAACGCGCACCATGAGTCGTAGCTCATGCTGAGTGGCCACCCAACGGTAGTCCGTCAACAGTGCGAGCGGCGACGCGGCAGGTGCCACACGTGTCTGGACCAGGAGAACATGCTCTCCACTGGCAACAGCATCCACGCGGTGTAGCATGCGGTCGAGCCCAAGCTTCCGCCAGGCGGGTTCGACAGCTTCTCCTGCCATTCCACGGTCGTTGTCGGTTGGCGCCCGCCAGACGTCGAGCCGTGGACCATCGAGCTTGAGCCCGTCCAACTCGTTCAGGCGACCACTCTTCCGATCAAAGACAGCGGCGCCGAGGCGCACGTGATCGCCGACCAACACGGGCGCCAGCCCTGCAGTACCCTCAGTCAGCCGCGCGTCCTCGGCCAGAGAGGAGGGGACCGCGATCTGGCCCGACGCAACCTCGTGACCGCGAGGTGCCCACGGCTCGGCTTCTGCGAGCATCGCCCGAATCGTTAACCACGCTTCGTGCGACGCGCCGGGCAGATCCGCTGGCAGCGGGATCGACACCGATTCGCCAGCGGCAAGAGGCGGGACGGCGAGAGTACTATCGGCAATCGACCGGCCTTCCTCCTCGAAGGTCCAGCGAAACGCCAGGTGAGCCAGGTCGCGCACGTCGTGCAGATTGGTTATTCGAAGTCCACCATCCTGGTCGGCCTCGATGCGGACCGGCTCGACGACCTTCTTGAATTCAATCAATCCGGGCGACGGTGTGCGGTCGGGGAACAGCAGGCCGTCGGCGACGAAGTTGCCGTCGTGCAGCGGCTCGCCGAAGTCGCCGCCGTAGGCATAGAATTCACGCCCGTCTTTGCCGGTCGTGCGAATGCCGTGATCGATCCACTCCCACACGAAACCGCCCTGGCAGCGAGGGTACTTCTCGAACAAGGCCTGGTACTCCGAAAGACCGCCCGGGCCATTGCCCATGGCATGTGCATACTCGCACAGGATGAACGGCATACGACGGCGCCTCGCATCCAGGTCGGGATCCTCCAGCGGCACCTCGACGCCGCGACCTATCTCATCCACGCTCTCGTGCGGGAGATACATTCGACTATAGATGTCGACGTCCCGGCACGACCAATCGCGCTCGTAATGGAGTACGCGACTCGTGTCGCGACTGCGCGCCCAGCGTGCCATTGCGCCGAGATTGACTCCCGGTCCGCACTCGTTGCCGAGAGACCACACGATAACGCTGGGATGGTTCTTGTCCCGCTCTACCATCCGTTGCATGCGGTCGACCAGCGACGCTTCCCAGCGTGGATCCGTGACCGGGTTGCCCGGCATGGGCTTCCAGTTCTCGAAGAAGCCGTGAGTTTCCAGGTCGCACTCGTCGATGACCCACAGGCCATATTCGTCGCACAGCTTGAGGAAATGTGGATGGGGCGGATAGTGGCTGGTACGCACGGCGTTGACATTATGCTGCTTCATGAGCAACACGTCCTGCAGCATGGTGTGGTCGTCCAGGGCGCGGCCGGTATCCGGATGAAACTCGTGGCGGTTAACGCCGCGGAACAGGATCCGGCGTCCATTGACCGTGAGCACGCCGTCGACGATCGCCACGCGGCGGAAGCCGATACGAAGCGGGATAGATTCGTGACTCGTGCGTAGTTCCCCATCATAGAGCCTCGGCAGCTCTGCAGACCACGGCTACACGGCCTTCACGGTCGCGGTCTGGCCGGCGGCCATGTCGATGGCGAGCTCGGGAACAATGACCCGAGCCGCGGCATCGGTGTCGATACGGAGCGTGCCGGAGCCGTGCACGCTCTCATAGTCTGCATGGGCAAAGAAGTCGCTGATCGAATTGCCTGGACGTCCGAGGAGCGTCACATCACGGAAAATGCCGGACAGCCACCACATGTCCTGGTCCTCGAGGTAACTGCCCGAGGACCACTGGTGCACCCGGACTGCAAGCGTGTTCGGCGCACCGAGTCTGATCAAGCCGGTCACGTCGAACTCAGCAGGCAGTCTGCTTGCGCTCGTGATGCCGACCTCGGATCCGTTGAGCCAGATCCGCGCGCAGGAATCGACGCCGTCGAAGCGGAGCAGGATGCGCAGTCGCTCCCAGTCGCCGGGCAGAACGAATGTGCGCCGATAGTCACCGGTCGGGTTGTCGTCCGGAACGCGCGGCGGGTCAATTGGAAACGGATAGCGGACATTCGTATAGGCGGGAGAGCCGTGACCGTGCAATTGCCAATGTGCCGGCACCGGAAGCACGCCCCAGGCAGAATCATCAAAGTCCGCCGCAGCGAAGTCCGAATCAAGATCGGCGCGAGGCGAGAGCCGGAAACGCCAGTTCCCGTTGAGGTTGAGACGCGGCGCGTTTGACTCGAACCACGCCCTGGGCTTGAGCATCCCGTGCGAGGGAAACAGGCACTCGTAGTACGGAGCGGTAGGCAGTTTGGTCAATGAGTCAACCCCTTCTCGACTCGAGCCCTGCGGTTACGTGCGGCCTACAACGCTCCGGACCGCTGCAAGCACCGCGGCTCATCGTGAACCGCACAACCCGATCGCGGCACGCAGCGACCGGCCGCCGGTGACCGGGTAGCTGCCAGCGGCGCCACATTTTTGGGAAGATCCCGCCAGCCTGTGTCATCCGCGCACCGAGCCGACCGCTACCCCGCCACGCCAGTATCTCTGCAGGGCGAGGAACGCGATTACCAGGGGCACTACCGACACGAGGTTTCCCATCAGAATGAGGGCGATGATGTCTCGCGGAGCGCCAATGGTACTGCTCGACTGGTACATGCCGTAGAGGCCCAGTGTCACCGGGAACGTGTTCTGGTCACTGAGCATCACGAGCGGCAGCAGCACATTGTTCCAGATGCCCACCAGCTGAAAGAGGAACACTGTGATCAACACAGGGGTCATGATTCGCAGCACGATAGTGAAGAAGATCCGGTATTCGCCCGCCCCGTCCATCCGAGCAGCTTCGAGGACCTCGTCCGGCACGCCCGCCGTCACGAAGACGCGGCTGAGGTACATGCCAAACGGGCTGATCAATCCTGGCAAGAACACGGACCAATAGGTGTTGGCGCCGTGTATCTGGCTGAATAGCAGATAGAGCGGTATAGCCAGGATGTTGGCCGGCACCATGACACCGCCGAGCACGACCGAAAAGAACAGCCGCCGGCCGGGAAAGCGAAACTTGGCGAAGACGTAGCCTGCAGCTGCCGCCGTAATTGCCGCGATGGCCGCACCAAAGCCGGCGTAGCCGATTGTATTGAGTATCCAGCGAGGAAAGATGCCACTCTCGTACGAAAAGAGGTGCTGAAGGTTCGAAGACAGGTCGAATCCACCGCTAAACCACAAACCACGGCTCGCGAACAGGGTACCTGTGCTCTTGGTGGCTGCTACAAACAGCCACCATACAGGCACCAGAAAATAGAGGCCGAACGCGGTCAGCAGCAGGAACAGCAAGACTCGTCGGGGTCCTGAGATAACCGATCCGACCGGGCTTTCGGCCGATCGTCGCGCGGTTCGTGGAGCAGCTCTCATCGTGCGCTTCTTCTGGTCACGACGGCGAGGAAGGCGAACGAGCACACTGCCGTGATGAGGGCCAGGATAACCGATATGGCTGCCGCCAGATACGTGTTGTTATTGCTGAACGCTTCGGTATATGCCATGAAGTTCGGCGTGTAGGTCGTCGTTACGGATTTCGTAATGAGCGACAGGATCAGTGGCTCATTGAACAGTTGGAGAGTACCGATGATCGCGAATAGCACAGTCATCACGAGTGCGGGAGCCAGCTGCGGAATCTTGATGAAGATTGCCTTACGCACTTCTCCGCATCCGTCGATGGAAGCGGCCTCGAACTGCTCGGTGGGAAGCGCGTTGAGCGACGCCGTGAGGATGAGCATGTTGTACCCAGAGTATTGCCAGACCACGATGTTGACGATCGCGAAGAGGACCGTCTGCGGTGATAAGAAGCTGATCGTCCCTGCTCCAATGGCGCTCAGGATCTGGTTGTAGGGGCTGAGACTGGGCGAGTAGAGGAAGGCCCACAGAATGCCGCTAATCACGCCGGGGATCGCGTAGGGCACGAAGTAGACGACACGGAAGAAGCCCCTGAATGGCATCGAGCTCACGTCGAGCAGCAAGGCGAAAAGCAGCGCCAGGCCTATGGTGATGGGGATGTTGATGAGGGCGAACTCCCCGATACGCCCCACACCGGCGCCAAAGTCAGGGTCGGTAATGACCTGGACGTAATTCTCCAGGCCAACGAACTTGGTCGTAGGTGGACCGAGACCTAGTCCGCTGAACTGAGATCCGACGAACGACTGCTCGATTGCATAGGCGATGGGCAGCAGGAAGAAGCCGATGAACAGCAGCGCAAACGGCGCCAGCAACGATGCGCTGGACCAGCTCAGCGTTCCGCTAATTCGTCTGCCCCGGCCACCTCGCCGCCTGAATCCCTCCGCGAGTGCGGGGCGATCGGTCGACGAGGTGGTACCGGGTAGAGACACACCCATTCCTTCCTTCGCGCAGAGCTCTGCAGCACGCCCATGCGCTTTTCCGGCGGCGCGCGAACTAGCTAGCGCTTACCGCGTTGATGCCGAGAGCCTTGAGGCCGGCGAGCTCCTTGGCCTGTTCTTGCTGCAGCGCCTGCCAGATGGTCATGCGACCGGACAGTGCGTTGGCGAGCAGTGCATTGAGATCGCTTGTTACTGTTGAGTAGTTCGGACCCCACTGCCACGATTGATTCGTCGCGTTGTTGGACGCAGCGTAGATGGGCTCGGGATTCTGCCCGCCGAAGTACGGCAGCTTGGCGGAGAGGTCGGGCAGCTTGCTACCCGAGATCGTGGTCGGCCAGCCATAGCCTGACTTATAGTTGAGGGACTCCGCTACCGGGTTGGTGAGCATCCAGTCGACGAAGGTGAAAGCCTCTTGCGGATGAGCGGTGTCCTTGAACACAGCGAGGGAGCCACCGCCCTCCTGACCGTCGACCTGGTGACCGGCAACCCATTGGGGTGCCTCGGAAACCCTGAAGTTACCGCTCTGCGCTGCCGCCTGGGAGGCGAGCAGGGCATCGGCCCACTGCGGGCCCACGAAGCTGGCAAGCGTACCATTACTGAGCGCCTGGTACCAGGGAGTCAGGTACGACGCCTCCGTAAAGGCCAGATGCTTGTCAACTAACCCTTGCAGGTAAGTTGCCACCTGGTGGCTCTGCGGTGTGGTGAAGCCGACCTTCCACTCGTTGTTCGCGGCAGTGAACCAGGCCCCCCCTGCCTGCCAGGTCAGCAGTGCGATGTAGTTGGCCGAGGGCGGCACGTCGATGAGGTAGCCGTTTGGATTGTTCTTGTGGTACGTCGCCGCTGCAACGGCAAGCTGGGCGTAGGTCGCAGGGATCTTCGTCACGCCGTACTTTGCCAGCAGCTTCGTGTTGTAGTGATAGCCGATCGGGCTCGCGCTCAATGGCAGCGCGTATACGGCACCGCCATAGCTCACCTGGCTCCATGACCACGGCACGAAGTCGGACTTGATGCTGTTGGCTCCGTATTTGCTGATGTCCAGCAGGCCACCAGTGCCGATGAACTGTGGCAGGGTGTTGAGCTCGATGAGACCAACGTCCGGAGCATTGCCTGCCTTGATGGCGGCGAACATCTTCGCGTAGGCCGGGGCGCCGCCGGCGACGAGATCGAGCTTGACCTTGATGTTCGGATGACTCTTCTCAAAGATTGAAATCGCTTGGCTGGAATCAACCCAGTCCCAGAACGTGAGTGTAACGGGCTGACCTGCCGCAACAGTGTGACTCATGGGCCCGACTGCGCCACAGGTCAAGGCGAGAACGATACTGCCGGCGGCGGCAGCCGAGCGAACGAGCGAGATCAGCTGGCATGGCTTTCGTACTGTAGTGCGCGCCATCTTGACTCCTAGACCGTGCAGGACGTCGCCACCTTCAGGGCGATGGCGATGTCCTGCTCAATACCCGCCAACGCACTGCCCTGCCACACACGGTGAAAACTGCCTGATCCCGCCTACGCAGCACGAAATCAAACGCTTCACCTCGCGACATAGGCTTACATTACATCGGCTCAAGACTGCGTGTCAAGCACAGCGATACACACCTCGAACTGCCAGCCGCCCACCCGCGAGCAGGGGCGACAGTTGCACCGTGTCTCATGAGTGACGAGGTTCGGTCGCGGCGGGCATCGCGCCGACCCCCAGCGGGGCGCGTGGCACAGGCATCTGACCGGGGCGGGTTGCAAGGGCGTCCAAACTCTCCAATCTGCTTCTGCCAGCGAGAGCTTTGTGCCCAAATTGTTCTATATGCCCCTATCGGCTCGCTGGCCGGCTGGCTCGCCTCAGATTTGACGTTAGGGATGTGTTAGCTGTAACGTCAGCTCATACTGCAAAGTGAAACGATTGATTTCGCTCGCCGGTCGCGGATCAATGGTCTTGCTGGTGGGATGGGCCTGATTGTGATTACCCTGCAAGACATCGCGAAGGCAACCGGCGTGACGGTATCGACGGTGTCTTATGCGCTGTCGGGCAGAGGCTCGATCAGCGATGCGACGCGCGAACGGATCATCCGTTGCGCGGAGGAACTCGGCTACCAACCCAATCTGATTGCGCGGGGCCTTGTCACTCAGCGAACACGAACGATCGGTCTGATCGTGGCCGACATTGCTAACCCCTTCTATGGCGCCGTAGCACAAGTCGTCGAACGGGTGGCGCATCATGCTGACTATCGTGTATTCTGCGTCAATACGGATCGTGACGTACAGCTCGGCCAGGAACTGCTAGCCGATCTCGTTGCGCGCCGGGTCGACGGCATCCTTGCCCTGCCGGGAGGCCTGTTGTCCGACACTGTTCGCCTGCTCGTGCCGGCCAAGCTGCCTGTTGTGTGGTGCATGTGGGACGAGCAGGGAGTGGATCTCGTGCCAAGCGTTGGCCTGGATTTTTCCGCAGGCGGACGTCAAGTGGCGGAACATCTGGTGGCTCTGGGGCACCGGCGCCTGGCCATCGTCATGCATGGTGCAGAACCCGAACGGTCTCTGGGACACTCGTTGCGCTTGTTGGGCTTCCGCACGGGCATGGCGCGCGCAGGTTTGCCGCTCGATCCAGCGTTCATCCACACGGCTTTCCCGACGATTGACGGCGGCCGCGTCGCAGCGCACGATCTGTTCGAGCTTCCTGCGCCGCCTACTGCCATCTTCGCGACAAACGATCTCATGGCCATAGGCGTACTCAGGGCAGCAAAGGAACGTAGATTGTCGGTGCCACGAGACCTCTCTCTCGTCGGGTTTGACGACATCGTTGGCGCCGCAGAATTAGGGCCTCCCTTGACCACGGTTCACATCGACGTTTCCGGCATGATGACTGCCGCCACCGAGCTCCTACTGCGTGCCATGGCGGGACCGGTGGTCACAGCACCACCTCTGTTCATGCCCAGGCTGGTCGTACGCGATTCAACGTCGCCTCCTCTATCGAGCAAGTAATGAGACCTATCCGACGAATGGGTGCTGTCGGAGCATGATCCGGTCGCGCCTCGGTACACGCGTGAGATGGCGGGAGGCTGACCACGGGGCGCGTGCACGCCCATCACCTGCTGCGCGAATGCCTTGTCTCAACAGCTGCGAAAGGAGCTGGAGCGGCGGTACGGCTCTGCCGAGCCAGAGCAAGCATCCCGCTTGATCGCTCCAGTTCAGATGTTGCAGGTACGTGGTACTGCCCTGGCTGCGGCATTCGCCTTGACGCGCACATGCAGTGCCCGGAGTGCGGCAAGACTCTGCGCGACTTGCTCTACCGTCTCGTCGAGTTCCACCCGCACGGCTCCGCCTAAGACCTGCGTCCGCAGGTAGTGGTGCCTAATCCCACCAGAAGTACCACTTGTCGCAGTCGAGCAGGACGGCGGCCAGTCGCGCAATCGTCTGCGTGCCTTGCAGAACCAGATCGGGACAGTAGGCATAGTGGTCAAAGGCGAGCGTCCAGGCTGCCTTGCGCGAGCGTGGTAGGCGGCTGACCGTCATCTCCACCGTGTCGCCGGCGCTGGTCACGATTTCGGCACCGTAGCGCCGATACCATTCCTGTAGCACGGCGACATGCTCGCACGGCGCCGGGCCATTGCCGTAGTTGAAGAACACCGGCACGTGCCGCGCAATGGTCGTTGGCACCAGTCGTAGCTCGAGCCACGGGGAGGGAAACTCCGCACTCAGGATCCAGAAGTCGGGTTTGGGCGCCGCCTCACTTGGCCACCGGCTAATGAGCGCCTCCAGTGCGTCAGCTTCGTCCGGGTCATCTGGGTCCGGTGCGCACTCCGCCTGCCGCTCATCCAGCCAGGTCGGAACATCGATCCGACCGGCCTCGTCCACCACGTCTCGAACGGAACGTGCAGCGAGCGCCTTGATCTCAAGTCGAGTGTCCGGACTGCTCCAGCCCATGGAAGCGTAGTTCAGCCTGAGCACGGGCCAATAGCCAGTCTGCGGGACCAAGTAGCCGTTGCTCCACCCTCACTGGCTCAACGAGAAGCTGGTCGAGTTGCGCTGGAGCGATAGTCTGCATCGACCCGTTTGATCTTCTCGACTTTGTGCGCCGACGCACCGCCCGCGAACTCGGACTCTAGCCAGGCATCCACGATCGACTTCGCGAGTTCCAGCCCGATGACCCGCGCTCCCAGGGCCAAGATCTGGGCGTCATTGCTCTTGCGCGCTCGTTGCGCTGAATAGACGTCGTGCGCTTGTGCAGCGCGCACACCAGGCACCTTGTTGGCCGTGATCGCCATGCCGATGCCCGTGCCGCACACGAGGATGGCCCGCTCCTCTTCTCCTCTCGACACCGCTTCGGCGACATCCCGGGCAACGTCGGGGTAGTCGACTCCCTCTGACGGGCTAGCCGACGCCACGCCAAAGTCGTGTATGGTAGGCGACCAGGACCAGTTCGTGGTCGGCTCAAGGCTGACCACATACGTTCCCTCTCCAAGATTCTTCCACACACCGTGATGAGCGAACTGATCAGTGCGATGGACTTGGTACGCACCCAGACCACGCTTGCGATTCACGATACCGACAGGGATCATTCCCGAGGATTCGGCCACCAGGTCGTGCTCCCACGACTCCTCAGGACGCGCAGACGGCCCCTGCAATGTGCGGTATCCCTCGACAACATTGTCATCGCCACGCCCGGATCTCAAGCTGCGCTGGACTTGCAGGCGGCATGACTGTCGACGCGGCTGGTGGCCTCCTCACCGTTCGCCGCCATGGCCATCCGCCAGGCGGGCCGCCGGGGCAGCGCGAGGGGCGCTATTCGGCGCGCGCTGCGGCGGCACCGCTCAACGTCGATGACGACGAACTATGTGTGTGCGAAACGGCTGGTGCCCTTCCTGCCGGATCTGGTGCCAACACTGGAGCGGCACGGGCATTTGCTGCTGTGTGAGGCAGTCCGCCGGGATCTGTTGCAGCTGAGCCCGGCCACCGCAGACCGGCTCCTGCATGCAGCCCGTCTGCGCGACCAACCGCGGGGCATTGGCACCACGAAGGCAGGTCGCCTGCTCAAGCATCAGGTGCCGATTCGGACCTTTGCCGAGTGGAACGATGTGCGGCCGGGCTTCATGGAGGCGGACTCGGTAGCACACTGCGGCACGATGGCGGAAGGGTCCTTCTTGAGTACCCTGGTGCTCACGGATGTCGCTACCGGCTGGACTGAGTGCCTGCCGCTGCTGCACCGCACGCACGCCGACGTGCTGGCGGGCTCAGCGGAGGTCCGCCGGCTGCTGCCCTTTCCGCTGCTTGGCTTGGATACCGACAACGGCGGGGAGTTTCTCAACTACCCAGTGCTCGCCTACTGCACCGAGGAACGCATCACCTTCACGCGAGGCCGCACGTACCGGAGCAACGACCAGTGCTACGTGGAGCAGAAGAACGGTACCATCGTGCGGCAACTCGTCGGCTATGACCGCTTGGATGGCGAGCGAGCCTGCCGGCAACTGGCGGAGCTGTACCGCGCGGTGCGACTCTAGGTGAACTTCTTCCAGCCCTCGCTCAAGCTGGCGCGCAAACACCGGCAGGGGCAGCATCCACCAGATTACCGCTTGCCTCCGCGATCACGCCCAGGACCCTGCCCCAGCCATCGCTCTTGCCGTCAATCCACCCTCAGCCCCCACTCGCGCATAACCCCTGCCGCATAGTCATCTCGCCTTGCTTCTTGATGCGACTGGACTCATACTATGAGTAGATACGAGGGATAGAACCATGTCGATAGTCAAGAAGGAATTCCGCAGCGCGCCGCAACGCTCTCGGTCGCTGGACGCGGTCGGGGCGTTGGGCCCCATCGGCCACGTCTTCCGATCCGGGTCGACAGCGCGCCTACTCGCGGTGTTCGTCGAGAAGCCAGAAGAGCGCTTCGCTCTGAGCGATCTCGTGCAATGGTTGCAACTGCCGCGAGCCACGACGCAGGCAGGTTTGCGGCAGCTACGGCGTGCGCAGCTGATCACCTGGACGGGACGCGGCACGAGCACCCGCTATTCCTACGCCGTAGATCGCGAGCTGCCACGCGCGGTGCGCTTCGTGGTGCAAGTGTCGCGAAAACAGGCGGAGTCTCCGCCAGAGCCCGCCATTCCCTGGCTGGCAAAGCTCGCCACTCAGCGCCGCGTCGCAGACGACTGGCAGCCTTTTGGCAGCCGCGAGGGACCCGACGTGAGCGACGAGGAAACGCGCCATGTCCTCGCAGTAAGTCCGCCGGCAGAGGAAGCTCTGCCTGCTCGCGCCACGGTTGGCCTGCGGACGCGACGCTAGATGGCCTCACGTGTTCGCCGCCCGGCGTGGCATCCCGATACGACCAGTGCCCCGCTCAGTCAGGGTGATCTCGTTCTTGTCGCTTGGGCGAAGACGATCGGCCCCGCCGAGCGCCTCGGATCCACCTCGCTGCACCCCAGCGTGGGGGTGCGTGACGGACTCCATTTGCGCTTCTGGGACGACGGCCCGCCGGGCGCTCGCCCGCCACAGGTTCTCGAGATGTGGGGCTGCTTCAACTACAGCCTCGCAGTCGTGGTGTCCGAGGGTTGCGCCATCGACAAGGAGTTCAACATTCTTCGGCAGCAGCTCGAGGCAGAAGGTGCAAACTCAAGCGAGGCCATGTCGAAGGCTGCTGCAAGCGCCGCAGGCTTCGTGGCAATCGCCGAAGTGTGGCCCGTGGCAGCGCTGCCAGCGCATTTGCGGCGTGAAGCTGAAAGCGGTGCCGTGGGCTACATCCCGTTCCTTATCCCTGAGTGGTGCGAGGATAACCGTCCGTACGTCGTCGACCTCAGCCGTCTCGCAACGGTGTCCTGGCGATCTCTTGACCAGCGCCTCGCCGTGGCTGGCGCCGATCACGATTGGCAGCTCCGCGTGCAAAGCGGCCTCTGTCGCTATTTCGCCGCACGCACCATTCGCATTTCCGAAGACTTGCAGGCGATTTTTCAACAGCCCGTGCTCCGTGTCGAAGCAGTCGACCTACCGGTAGGCACTCCACTCCGCGTACGCGTGCGGGTGCACTTCGCCGGCGGTCGCAGTCAAGTACTCGAAGCAATCCAGGAACATCCAGCAGCCGAACCGATCCAACTCGATGAAGGTCCAGGGCTCCAAACACGCCGCTAGCGTGTGTAGCCACAGGCGCGGTCGCAGCAGCCTCAGGTGGTATGGACAACAAGACGGAGGCTGTCCTTATGACGCCGAGAGACCAGAGGACGCAGCAAGACGTCATCGGTCATCCCAGGGGCAGGTGCCCAGGCGGATGGCGCCGCCCTGACGCAGCCAGCGCCATTGCTGCTCCGCTCAGGCCTCAACCTCGAAGATGCCGGTGACGATGAAGCCTACGTGGCCACTTGATTGCTTCCAGTTCAATAAACCGTCGAGCTTAGCGGGGATTCTCCTTGAAAAGTTGTTGAGAACCCGAGCTGACCGGGCGCCGCACAATATCTTGTGGTTTGGGGAGCGACTGGCCCTATTTGCGGACCATCTTCGCACGATATGCGGATTTCCCCTGTTGTCAAGCCCTGGCAAGTGTTCTATTATCTAGCTAGTTATTAGAACAAACGAGGGGACCACCCGCCCGTGCAGCCGGCCACTGAGCGCGAGCAAGCACTTCACCATCTCCATCGGGTCGAACACTACTTCTCGGACGGTGGTGCTTACACGTTCAACGAGAGCGGATATCCGTCTTGGACTACAGCGAGATCACGGGTTAGCCTGGTATATCTTCGATCCTTTGCCGTGTCCCCACAATCTTGCTTGCGATTGTAGCGGCTTCATCGAGCCGGGCTTTGCTGCCAACGCCCTCAACCGTGACCGTGATGCTGTCAAGGTCTTCGTCGTCGGCAATGCTTGCGAGACGACGGAGCAGCGTGATGACGTGCATCCGTCGTTCCTGGTCCGTGAGGTCAGCCTGCGTCTTGAGCCACAGAGTTGCGCGCATTTTCGTGCCGGAGCCGCCAGCTCCCCCAGTAGTGCCACCCGTTCCAGTACCACCCCCTGATAACCCTGCGCCACGGTCAGGGTTCGTGCTGCAGCCTATGTGTTCTACTTCTTACCGAGCGCACATCGCACGCGCCTACCTTCCTGGTGGGTAGCATCTATCGCTACTTCCTTGCCGTTCACGGCGCTGCAGGCGTCGGCGGCACAGCGTGTCCCCACGACGATCGCAGCATACATCTGCCTCTCCTCCAGCGGTTCTCATGTACACCGGGCTTTCTCACCGTTCGTGCATCCGGTTACACTCCTAGCGCGGTGCGAAGTTCTCGAAGATGCCCTTCGATATGGCCAAGCAGGGCGCGCTCGATCCACTGGTCGGTGCTCAGGCAAGGACCTCCGATCCAGTAGCGGCCGGTTTGCGCCAACTGCTCCTGGCTCAATCCCTGAACCCAGGCAGTTACCTCCTGGCCAACCCGCTGCAACTCAGCGAGCACTTCCTCTTTCCGCACAAACTGCCATTGCCGGGCGAGCTCGGCGTTCAGGGTCTCAATCTGCGAGAGGTCGACGTCCAGAAGCGGTCGCCCCGCGGCGATGGCGTGAAAACAGCGCTGTTGAAACGCATTGCCATACGCGACGTGCCGGGCGACAATCGCTGCCGATCGTCCGTCCTCAGCACGCAGCGGCTTGTCCCAGTGGTCGTCGGGAATCTGCTCGACAAACGCCATGAAGTGCGCGTTCGCCTGGGCGAAGCACTCCGCCAGTTCCTGTGCGCGTTCTGCCATCGACACCCCTCCTCAGGGTCTTCCTTCTTGGTCAGCCACCACCTGAGCGACGATGCTTGCCCTCGTAGGTTGGCGGTGGCAATACTACTAGATTCACCGATCACCCCGACAGTAGGGTCATGACGAGGACCCGCTGCCGGAGGGCCAAAGAACTGCGGTCAGTTGTGCGTCAGGTGGCGGCGAACGCCGACAGATGCCCCGTGGCCGCGACGTATTATGCCGCGAGCAGGAGCGACGTCATGTGCCCTCCACACACGGCGATGTGTACGATGTGCTCAAGTATGGTCCTCCGTAGGCGCATACCACGAATCAGTCGGACCACATGCTCTGGTGGGATGGGTGACGACCTCATCCAACTCTGCCGTTGTTCGCAAGGGAGCGACCAGCACTTCCGCCTACGTGGCGCCCGAGCAGAGTACTTCAGATATGGCAGCTGCAGCGTCCGTCCGCGTAGCTTGAGTTGAAGATAGTGGGATGCGCTCGGCCTGGCGGCCACGCACTGCGGGTAGGCGCAGGCCGCGCCCCACGTTGAAGGGCAGGTAGCCTGTGGCATGCGCGAAGGTGAACGCTTCCGTGGTTGCGTAGCTGTAGGCCTTGCACCGCAGTCGGGCCACACCAATCGTATCATTCAGGTGGTAGGCGAAGAGACCAAGGAGCGACGATGAGCGAAGATCCCAAGGCTGCCCGTCTGTCCGATCGGTTTGACCAGGCGTTAAGCTTCGCGGCTCAATTGCACGTGACCCAGACTCTCAAGTCGAGCCGCGTCCCGTACATCGCTCATCTGTTGGCCGTCACAAGCATTGTGCTCCGCGCGGGCGGCACGGAAGATGAAGCCATTGCGGCTCTCCTGCATGATGCCGTCGAAGATCAGGGCGGAGCCCCAACGCTGCAGCGAATCCGCGATCTTTTCGGCGATACAGTGGCCCAAATAGTGGATGGCTGTACCGAGACGGATCAGGTCCCCAAACCACCATGGCGTGAGCGCAAAGAGACGTACCTGCAGCACCTGCGGAGAGCGGATCCGTCCGTCAGACTGGTCGCGCTGGCCGACAAGCTGGACAACGCCAGGGCTACTCTGCAGGACTATCGCCGAATAGGTGACGACGTATGGAAGAGATTCAATGCCGGTCGCGAGGAGCAGGACTGGTGGTATTGGTCTCTGGTGAAGGTGTTTGATGAGACGCACTCCAACCCAGAACTGGTCGCGGAGTTGCGGAGCTTAGTAATAGAGATCTTCGGCAGGACTTGAGACGCTGGGATTACCCCCCACACCGTTGGCGATCAAACGCATGAGATGTTCAGTTCGCTAGCGCTGATCGTCAAGCGCGTGGCGCGGGCCGCGGACCTGGAACCCGCGATCAATGCGGGACACAGTCGACGCTCTGCCAGAATTCACTTGACACATCTTGGCACTCTACCGTGAGACGGGTCTATCTATCGGAATACAACCCAGGCAGATCGCGAGCGCTCACACGGACTCGGTTGGCTTGTGCGTCCTCAGGACGTCCCTGAATTCGTCGTACGAGAGCGTCAGTGCGGCCGCCAGCGCGTGCGTGACCGCCAGCAGGTCTACGCGAACGACGTCAGTACGCAACCACGCCCGCGTGGCGACAGCGCACCGCGCAATGTCGCGAATCTGCGCGTCCCTAGCGAGGTCACCACTCAACGACAGCGTTCCGGTTTGCAGTCGTGTCTTTATGACGTCTCGGATCGTCTCCGGGTTCAGCAGGGGAGGTAGTGGGCCGTCGAGAGGGTGGGCCGCGACGTGCGCCGCTTTGCCGATGTCGTCCTTAGCATCATTCCAATGGTGGTGACCGGTGACGACCTTGCAGGCAAGCGCGCCCGCGAGAGCGATGCGAAGGACGACCTGGGGATCGCGAATAGCTCCAGGCTCAGTACCAGTCTCAAGCAGCGGATCGAACTCCGTGAAGCCCAGGACGTTTGGACGGTCGCCAATCACACGCGGATCGATAGTGACGCGCCGAAAATAGCACCCGGCAGCGTGGCCAGCAAGCGCATGGCCTGCCTCATGCGCCGCAAGGACCCGCACGCGTGAACTGTCGGCTAGCGCACTCATCGCCACCCCGCCCCGCTTGCTCTCCCACATCTCGCTCACGTCTTGACCCCGCGTTGCCGTCTGGACACTTGAGGATATGATCGTCTCCGCGACGACTGCAAGTATGTGTCAAGGGAATTCTGGCAGAGCGTCACACAGTCTGCGCGCCGGCCTAGCCACGGCGGCAGCAGCCGCCGGTGTCTCCGAGCGGGCGATCATGGACCAGACCGGCCACAAGAGTTTGCCGATAGTGCGCAAGTTCATCCGGAAGGGCTCGCTCGTCACCGAGAACACCGCAGCCGAGGTGGGGTTGCAACGGCGCGGGACCAAGTGGCGAAACCACGCCGACGGCCGCGGGCCGCAAACTTCACTGGCTGGCTCAACCACGGTGGCTCGTCTGAGTGACTGCATTAAGCCTGCCACACCTCATCCAGCGTCCTGGCCGCTTCCAACCGCTCGTGATTGGTGTAACGCAAGTTTTGCAGTGCCTTGACGTGACCGCCAGGCACGAGCGTGATGGGCGAGGGCAAAGCGTGCGCGGGCTCAGCGAAGTTGACGCAGTACTTCCCGGCCTTGTCCGAAGGCTCGATCGACACGACCGGTGCCATATACGTGATCGCCGATCGCGGCGCTACTTGGTATGCCGCGATGTACTTGATCTGCGGGATCATAGTGCCGCTGATGCGGATGGAATACCATTTGTTCTCTCCCAGGAATACCTCCTGGAAGCCGTCCTCACGTGCCGGAACGACAATAGTGTCGAGCGCATCCTGCGACAGCACCGGGGTGCCGTTCGATCCGGATTTCTGCACCGCAGCAATCTCGGCGCTGACGTCTGCCAGGAACGGCTTGAAGCGGTAAAACCGCTCCCCGTGCTCGTCCTCATAGCGCGCCACTTCTAGGACCTCAACGCCAAAACGGAAGCGGTTGATTAGGACGCTCTCAAGCCTGTCGGGCAACTCATCAATGATGACCAGAGCCGCGAACGGGCTGTCATGGACCAGGTAGTCGAGGAAGTGATCGAGGTTACGAAACTCGTGCGGCTCGAGATACTGCTCACATTGCGCCTTCGCTGCGGTATCAGCCTCAAGCGCGTTGAACAGGATCGAGCGCACACCCCGGCGCGCGGACTCGAAGGCAAGGGAGAATTCGAGAATCTGCACGGCAATGTGGCGCAGGCCGGCCGGCGCTATGCCGCGCTCGCGGAACGCTTGCAGCATCATGGCGCGGCGCACTGACGGTCAGTCACGGCGCGCTCAGAGGCAAGAGCCGTCCCGCCTGCAAAAGCAGTTCGCGCTGAAAGGCTCGAATAGCCACGTGCCCCCAAGAGGGGAAGGGTTCCCCTGACAACATCTTCATGCAACCTGTCAACACCTTGGCGCCAAGTCCGTCAACACTTTGCCGCAATACACCATCCCTGCGGCCCTGACTTCTTCAGATACGCTTGGCATCTCCACGCCATATCACACAGAGCCTCGAGACTGACTGCCGTCTTCTTCCGGCACACCGTGGCGCTTCGGAGTCTTGCCGTCTTTCCGACCGATCCTGGCCATGTGCTCACGATCCTGGCTGACCGCGTTGCCGCCAAGCCTTCCGGCGCGCGGCCTCTTCAGGCGTGAACCTGTGAGCGCGACACGGTTCAGCAGGTTCAGCACCTCGGTGAAGGTGGCCCTGCCGTTCGTCGCCGCCACGCCCGTGTAGCCCTCGGCAAAATAGGCCGTCGTGGGGCCCCCGGGAAGTGGCGTCGGCGTTGGCATCGCGGTGTCTGTGATGATCGGCGTCACGGTTGGCGTCACGGTAACCGTGACGGTCGGCGTCATTGTTGTTTCGAATGTAACTGTGCCTGTGATCGGCGCGGTACCGGTATCGGTACCGGTCGCTGTGGAAAGATCACTCGCCACGACATCGGGCCGTGCGGCGATCGCCCGCCCACTATCCCGGGCGAGCCTGCCGCCCAGCAAGGCGCCGGCGACGATCAGCGCAGAGGCGAGTGCCAGGCTGCGCGCCAGGGAACTGCTCTCCCTGGCACGCCATCCCCCACGTGACGGAGAAGCATGCCGACCGGGATCGCCAAGGCGATCCCAGTCGGTTCCGCGCCTGTCGACTCAGTGCCAGGTCACCGCGACCATGGCCGACGCTGGAGCGCCTGCACTGATACTGGATGACGACGTGCTGAGCCGTGCCGTGTACTGGTGCGTCGCGGTGCCGGCCGGCGACGCGCTGGCGGTATGAGCCTGCGGCCGCATCGTCGCCGCCATGCGCCAGGAGCCGCCTCCCGGCAACTTCGAGGACCTGTGCACGGCAGCGGGCCTGGACGCCGGCGATGCCGTGGCCCTGGCCCGCTCCGGTGCCCTGACTGCTGTGCCTTCCGAGCTATCGAGTGCAGCGCGAAGGCGCCCCAGCCCTGTGCCTGAGGCGCCTCCACGCGACGGCCCGCATACGAGCAGTATGGTCCACGATACGCGACCATACTGCTCTCCGATCTGGGTGCTCAGGCCCCGGCGGCTGCGCGAGCCGGTAGCGTCCTGGTGAGCGCCTTGCCGATCGCCAGTTGCTCGCTGGTAGCCCTCTGCAGGGCTTGCGCCTGCGTCATCTTGCCGGCATTCACCGCGGCGTCAAGCTTGGTCTTGAGCGGCGCGAAGACAAGCGCGGTGAGTGCCGCCGGTGTCGCCGAGGCATTGGTCTTCTGGCAGGCTGCCAGTACGCTGGTGCCTCCCGCGTGCAGCAGGCTGGTCAGCGCGGCCGGCGTGGTGTTGCAGGTGCCGGCGATGAGCTGCACGACCTGCTTGGTGTTCCATCCGATCGAGCGCCCTCTGAAGCCGCCCATCGAACCGGTTGCCGCCAGAGTGGGATGCGGCGTGACGACCAGCGTCTCCATCTTGGTCAACAGCGCGTTGTAGCGCGCCGTCTCCTGGCTGGCCGTGGTCCGTCCGGCAGTTACCGCGGCGTCGAGCCTGGCCTTCTGGGGCGCCAGCAGCGCGGTCGCCAAGGCTGCGGCGCTTGTGTACTTGGTGCTAGCGATTTGCAGCAGGGTTTCGCCCTGACTCAAGTCTTGTTGCAACACCTGCGGTGTCACGCCCTCCACGGCGGCAATCCGCGCCAGCGCCGCACCGGCGTGGCTGCTCCGCACTTTACCGGCCCCCGCAGGCGTGCTGGGCGCGGCGAATGCCACGGCCCCCGAGCCGAGCACCAGAGCGGCACTAACGATGATGGGCGCGATGATCCGATGACTGGGAGGCGAGGTAGGTAGCCTGCACGATCGCAACCACCAACTGGTCGCGGCTTACGTCGAGAAGGACAAGGACGATCTGCTGGCCGCGTTCCAAGCCGGACAGGCCAAGCTGGCGGCAAGGGTGCAGGCGCTGTCCGACGACCTTTTGGTGCGCGTGGTCACGTTGCCGCGGGGCCGGGAGATGCCGATGGCCGATCTCCTCCTCATGATCGGGGGCAAACATGCTAGTGGGCATGCACAGGAGGTCGAGCAGGCACTTGCCGCGCCAGCGGTGCCGTAAAGAGACGACGCGCCTCTCCTGCCTCCGATATCCGGGCGTTAGGCATGCGCCCGGATCACGCAGGTAGCAGCATGTCGATTCTCGACCCTGCATCGTGGCTGTTGCCTACTGCGAGCGGCCGAAGCGACTGCCTGATTATGCCAGCCGCACTACGCTCCTTGAACCGGCCCTTGCGATGGCGCTGGCTTCCCATGAGTGCCTGGGCACGTTGTGTCCTCATTCCGTTCCCAGCGCCAGCGTCCTAGCGCAGTCCGGCGCGCTTTTCTTCTTCGTAGAGCCGTTCAGTCACAAACTCCTTGATCAGCGTCTGGTAGCCGGTGTTGCGCCTGGCGGCCAGGGCTTTGGTACGCGCGATCACGTCAGGGCTAAAGCGAATGGGCACGGCAGGGGTACGCGAGCGGGCAGGGGGCGCCCACTCGTCGCCTTCGAGGGGGACAGATTCTGCCGCAGCTAGCATCTTCGGGCCAAAACTGTGCGTCGACCAGAACCGATGCTCTTCTTCCTCATTGGCAAAGGCAGGGATATCCTCGCGTTCTACCGGGATCAGCTCGTCGTGTCTGGCAACCATCATTGTCCCTTTCCGCGATAGCGTCGGCGCTCTGTCTGGGTGGCATTGCGCGCCGTCACGACCCGAAACCGGTTGCCGCGGCGCGTGATGACCACCGCAAGCAGCCGGTCGGCGGCGGTGCGCCCGATGTAGCCGCGTCGCACCTCGGTGCGCGCGTTGTAGGCATCTAGGCGTACGCGTCGCGGATCCGTCACGGCTTCTTCCGCCTCTTCTGGAGTGACACCATGTTCGGCGATGTGCTCCACGTTCGCGTCATCCCACTCAAACATCCGGCCGTCCTCGTCTCCTTGTGTATACCCAAGTATACACCATAACTGCGGAAGCGTCAGATCTGGGTGGACAAAGAGCGCCGGGGAGCAGGTGCATGGTGCCCAACTCGATGGATCGGCGATTCGTGGAGGGTTAGGCGGCTACGAACAGCGCTTTGGCCCGCTGCCAGTGGGGCCTACGACACCGACCGTGTACTAGGCTGCGGCGCTAAGCCTTGCCAATTCCGTACCCGCCGCACACAGGCACCGTGGGGGTTCCCGACGCCGGGTGGGCCTCGCAGCCGTGACTGCCTTTCGTTAGTGTCGTGTCACAATCGATCCGTGCGCCCATGCCGGCAGCAGTGTGAATGACGTCGGTGCCACGGGCGTTCGAGCATGCGTATGCAACGGCCGCATTCACCACCGACGTCGTCGAGCACCTCTCTCGGCAAGGACACGGGCCGTTCCGCCACCGTTCCTGGCGGAGGAACGGCCCGTGCGTCCTGTACGTGCATCGTGTCGTCCAACGCTGGCCAGGGCGCGTGCACTCGACGTAGATTCGGCCAGCCGCTACCAGGCGTAGGCTTCGGGGGCGGGGCCACCGGGTCCTGGGAAGATCGCGTCCAGCTTGGCCAGCACCTCGGCGCTGAGAGCGATCTCCAGGGCGCGGAGCGATCCGTCCAGCTGCGCCGCAGTGCGCGGGCCAATGATCGGCGCCGTCACCACCTTGTTGCTGAGGAGCCAGGCCAGCGCCACGTCAGCTGGCTGCTCGCCTAGCTCACGGCACAGCCGCTCCCAGGCTTCCAGCTTCGGCAGGAGCTCTTGGATACGCTTCTGCTGCTCCTCGGAGGCTCGGCGGCCCTCTTTCGCTTTCTGCAAGGCGCCGCCAAGCAGTCCGCCATACAACGGGCTCCAGGGGATCAGGCCCATCCCGTACGCCTCGCAGGCGGGAATGACTTCCAGCTCGATGGTCCGCGCGACGAGGTTGTACAGACTCTGCTCGGAGACCAGGCCGAAGAAGTGCCGGCTCCTGGCCACCTCGTTCGCTCGGGCGATATGCCAGCCGGCATGGTTCGAGCTGCCCACATACAGGACCTTACCCTGCTGGACGAGCACCTCCATGGCCTGCCAGATCTCCTCCCACGGCGTCAGGCGGTCGACGTGGTGCATTTGATAGATGTCGATGTAGTCTGTCTGCATGCGCTTGAGACTGGCCTCACAGGCGCGGCGGATATTGAGGGCCGAGAGGCGCGACTCGTTTGGCCAGTCTCCCATGTCGCCGTAGAGCTTGGTAGCGATCACCGTGCGCTCCCGCCGACCACCTCCCTGGGCGAACCAGCGCCCGACGATATTCTCGGTGATGCCCTCACCCTTCTTCCAGCCATAGACATTGGCGGTATCGAAGAAATTGATGCCCAGATCCAAGGCACGGTCCATGATGGCGAAGCTATCCGCCTCGCTGGTAAGCGGGCCGAAGTTCATGGTGCCAAGGCACAGCCGGCTCACTTTGAGACCCGAGCGTCCGAGTTGTACGTACTGCATCTCTTTTCTCCAATTCTTCTCATGTCCACGCGTCTCGCTCCGCCTTCCCATTGAAAGCAGGGGACAGCCTCTGCCCAATATGGAGCGGCGCCCCCAAGACTTGTCCGACCGTTGACGTCGGGCCACACGTTCCAGCCGTCATACAGCTCTGGGCCTGTCACATAGTTGCCAGTGAAAGCGGCATCTGGCAGGCACGACCTGCAGCCACATCGCGGCCTGGGAAGGCACGCCAGCGCTTGACCTCGGACCATCACGTCCGGGCCTGGGGACCGGGCTTAGTAGTCGGGCATGCCACCACCACCTTGCATGGCGGGAGCACCCCGCTTCTCCGGAAGGTCTGTGATGATCGTCTCGGTGGTCAGCAGCATCGCGGCGACAGAGGCCGCGTTCTGCAGGCCCGAACGGGTCACCTTCAGCGCGTCGATCACGCCCGCCAGGAACATATCCTCATAGGTGCCGGTGAGGACGTTGAACCCCACGCCGGGCTGGCTCATGCGCACGGCGTTGACCACGACCGAGCCTTCAGCTCCGGCGTTCATGGCAATTTGACGGAGCGGCTCCTCTAACGCCCGACGGAGGATATTCACGCCGGTCTTCTCGTCACCAGTCACGTCCAGCGTATCAAGGATGGGCAGCGCGTTGATAAAGGCGGTGCCGCCGCCGGCGACCATGCCTTCTTCCACACCGGCGCGGGTGGCGGAGAGTGCGTCCTCGACGCGGTGCTTCTTCTCCTTCAACTCCACCTCGGTAGGGGCGCCGACCTTGATCACGGCCACGCCGCCGGCCAGCTTGGCGAGCCGCTCCTGCAGCTTCTCGCGGTCGTAGTCGCTGGTGGTATCGGCGATCTGCGTCTTGATCTGGCTCATGCGGTGCGCGACGGCCGCCTGATCGCCCTTGCCTTCGACGATCGTGGTGGTGTCCTTCGTGGCAGTCACCCGTCGTGCCTGGCCCAACATGGACAGGGTAACGCTGTCGAGCTTCAGGCCGACCTCCTCGGTAATCACCTGGCCACCGGTGAGGGTCGCGATGTCTTCAAGCATGGCCTTGCGCCGGTCGCCAAAGCCGGGAGCCTTGACGCCGAGGGCGATGAAGGTACCGCGCAGCTTGTTGACCACCAGCGTAGCCAGAGCCTCGCCGTCGATATCTTCGGCAATGATCACGATGTTCTTCTGGCCGCTCTGGACCAGCTTCTCCAGGAGCGGGAGAATGTCGGCGATGGCACTGATCTTCCTGTCCGTAATCAGGATGTAGGGGTTCTCCAGTTCGGCGTCCATACGTTCGGCATTGGTTGCCATGTAGGGCGAGATGTAGCCGCGGTCGAACTGCATGCCGTCGACGAATTCACGCTCGAGCGTGAGCCCTTGCGACTCCTCGACCGTGATCACGCCATCCTTGCCGACCTGCTCCATGGCCTCAGAGATCATCGCGCCAATCTCCGGATCCTGGCTCGACACGGTGGCCAGCTGGGCGGTCTCCTCGGCGGTGTTGACCGGCCTGGAGATGCGCTTGAGCTCCTCGACCAGGGCGACCACACCCTTCTCAAGGCCGCGCTTCACGCCCATTGGATTGGCGCCGGCGGCGACATTCTTGAGGCCTTCGGTGATCATGGCCTGGGCCAACACCGTGGCCGTGGTCGTGCCGTCGCCGGCAATGTCGTTGGTCTTGGTGGCCACTTCCTTGACCAACTGCGCGCCCATGTTCTCGAACGGATTGTCGAGGTCGATGTCGCGGGCGATGGTCACGCCGTCATTGGTGATGGTCGGGGAGCCGTATTTCTTGTCCAGCACCACGTTGCGCCCTTTGGGACCGAGGGTAACCTTGACCGCGTCGGCCAATGCGTCGACACCGCGCTTGAGCGCCTGCCGGGCTTCCTCGTCGAATAGGAGTTGTTTCGCCATCTGTGTTTCCTCCTCGGTACTGCGTCAGTATGCATGTTCCGGGCGCGGCGCCAACGACGGGCGGGTCGGCCGAGACAGCGCCGCCGATTACACGATCGCCAGGATGTCCTTCTCGCTCAAGATCAGGTAGTCTTCGCCTTCAAGCTTGACCTCGGTGCCGGCATACTTCGCATAGAGCACCGTCTGGCCGACTGCCACCTCAGGGGACTGCCGCTGCCCACTGTCCAGGATCCTGCCCGGTCCCACGGCGACGATCATGCCCTTCTGGGGCTTCTCCTTGGCTGTGTCAGGCAGGACCACGCCCGCCGCGCTCACCTGATCTTTGTCCGCCGGCTTGATCACCACGCGATCAGCAAGCGGATGAATCGTGACTGCGAGTTGTGTCGCCATCGACTGTACCTCCTCATACTTCTGCACCACTTCGTCCAACCAGGGCCCAGCGAGAGCGTCGCGTCGTGGTGCTGCGCATGACGGGCTGTCCCATGGGCTGCAAGGTGGCGTGTACCGCTGCATGGTTGTCCTGACCAAAAGGCCCAGGGCAGTCCGCAGAGGCGCTCATACAGCCGACCCACGCGTTCCTTCACGTGGCGCTGGAGCACCTTTACCTGACCAATCTGCGAGTACCCGAACCAACACGGCATGGTGCGATCGCTGGCTCGTATTAATCAGCATACACCAATTAGCAGTCTCGATCAAGGACTGCTAAATACCGAGTGTGCCTCATGATTGTTGGCGGCCGGGCAGGGCGCGTTAAAGAGCCAGGAGATAGCCTCCTCTTCTGCAGGGCACGCTCTTCCCTTGAAGTGAACCAGGTGCCCGAGGAGGAGGAGGCACGATGGAGGGTACCGGAACCCTGGCAACAGCAGTGGTGGACGGCGTAGCGAGCTTGGAGGACGGCGTGTGGCAGATTGCCGGGGTGCTGGTGACGGGCGACCTGTTGGCAGCGGAGCGGGCGCTCCAGCAGGTATTGCGCGCGGTCGGGGGTGCCGTGGCGAGTGCGGTGTTGGCCCAGCGGGCTCCGCCGGCTCTGCTCCGGGTCCGAGATCGGGGCCTCGTTCTTCGCGTCGCCTCAAGCTCATCGCGTGCATCCCACATTCCGCACCCCTGCAAGAAAAGCGCCAAATTAGCTTCCGAGATGTGCAGATCGGCCACTTGCTAGGCCGTCCGTTCTAGATAGCGCCATGCGAACACCGCTGGGAAGCGGTCTCAACCACGATCAGCGTGCGCGAACTTGACGATAACTGCGAAATTCCACATTTCAACCTTCGGGGTGAGGAATGTGGGGTGCATGGGTCGACAGACACCTCAGCCGGTTGGGCCTCCGTTCCTGAATTATGGCGATGGCTTGTGCCGACGACGTAGGCCGGGCGAAACCGGACTTGGCGCGAGAGCGTGCTGCGGGCCTATGGTGCGGCGACCAGTTGCGGTGTGATGCGTTCCGCCATGACCTGCATCTGCTTAAGGAGGTCATCGAGCCCATCAGCGACGAAATCGCAGATGGGGTAGGCCATCCCCGCCTCCCGGTACCCGCGGAGCGTCGCTGCTACCTCCTCGACAGTTCCTGCCACGTGCGCGTCTGGGTGTGCCGTGTCGCCGATGCGGATCCGCAAGTGCGCGGACAGCAACGGCATGCGCTCTCCTGCTGCCCGACGCAAGGCCGCGACGCCGTCGACATAGGCGGGCAGGCTCGGGCCGAAGGGGTTCCAGGCATCGCCAAAGCGGGCGGCGCGGCGAATCATCGCCGGTGCGCTGCCGCACAGCCACAGCGGAATCGGGCCGGTGGGCCGGGGCTCGCACACGGCATCGGCAAACTCGTAGAAGCGGCCGTGGAAGCTGGTCGGTGTGCCTGTCCAGAGCGCGCGCAAAACCCCGATCGCCTCGTCGGTCACCGTACCGCGCTGGGCGAAGTCGGCACCTAGGAAGGCGAACTCCTCGGCCAACGTCGTCGAGCGCCCCGTCCTTAATCGTTTTGGCGAAGAAATACAGCGTCTGTTTCCTGCCGCTGTTCTTTAGTGTCGTCTCACGCCCGTGCAGATAGTAGGCTTGGCCTTTGCTGTTGGTGTACATGCATGCCATCGGCATCCTCTCAATCGCTGCTGATACACGTGCTATTGCTCACACCGACCCCCTTCCGAGGCCAGCCACCCTTGCCTGCCATGTGCGCGCGGTCCTGGCAGGTCACCACACCACCGCGCAGACCGCTGCGGGAGTGAGGCGCGGCCTCCCGAAGGCGGCAATTTCTCGGCGAAGTCCGATTGGCATGGAGGCGAATCCGCGGGCGGCGGTGGACATGGCAGGCTGCCCCCTCAGGAAATCTACAGGTTAATTCACACAGCGGGTCGAGCGATACCGGCGGCGTCTCTCGCCACATCCGTCGCCTTGCGCGACAGGCCACCGAGACGCCCGGCGCGCGCGGCCTCTTCTAGGGTGTATGTGTGGGCGGTGCCGGCGGCATGTGCGGCCCGGCCGCCGGCACCGGTGAGCGCCCGCTGTTGCTCAGGGCTCATCGATGCGAAGCCACGCTTGTCAGTGGACATGGCGACTAACTCCTTACGTGCGTGATCGTGATCTCGTCCTTGGATTGTAGCGGCCACTTGCCAGAACCAGCGTACTCCCCCGACATCGCCCCAGGTCTTTCGGCGAAGCCGCGGCTGTGGAATTATGCGGTATACCCTCCCTCCGTTATGCTGCTGCGCAAGGTCGGCCGGTGAGGTGGCTTGTCCTGGTGGCGCGGCGGGTAGCTCCCTCCACATGATCTCCAAGTCAATTCATACAGAGCGTCGAGAAATACTGGCCTCCTCTTCCGCTATACGGACTCGTCGGGCAGTGTCACTGGCTCGCTCGGTGGGGCGCCGATCTCCCGATCGCGGATCTCCAGGTCACGCAAGATCCGGCTGAAATCCGGTGCATACTGCTCAATCACACGGAGCAACTGATCGAACGTGATGGCTGGGTGCTGCAGGCGATCGGCTTGCTCACGCACGATGGTAAGCATCTGCTCTGGAAACTGCGTGGCCAGCTCGGTGAGGAACTCGCTCGGGCTCTGCGCACATAGCCCATGCGGGGCCAACACCGCAGGTGGAAAGTCCTTCAGGTTGTCCGTCACGATCACCTCAGCCTGCGCATGGATGGCGGCTGCAAGCACGTGTCGATCGTCGGGGTCGGGGAGCTGCAGGTGCGGAATCAGCTCCTGGTAGCCACGCACCTCCTCGTCGAGGAAGCTCTGTGCCATTGCGCCGATGCGCCGTTCAACCGCGGTAGCCGAGAGGCCATGCCGCTCCATGGTCTCTCGCACTTCTTGCAGCAGGTCTGCACTCCAGCGCAATTGGAAGAGCCGGTTGTCTGCCGTGGCAGCGGTCAGCAGTGTGTCCGCCAGCGGCATGGCATAGAGCGCGTTGGCGTCAATGACCACATGCCGGTCGCGCGGATCCTGCGGGGGCATCACGCCTGCGGCGCGACGGACGGTGGCAGGTCGTAGGCTCCCATCTCCTGCGAAGTCTCCAGGATGATGCCCATCAAGCGGTGCTGCTCGGCGCGCTTCTCCCGGTCATAGGCGATCATGTCCCGGATGTAGACGTAGCGCTGCGACCCGCGCACGAAGAAGGGAATCACCCCCTCGTCCAGACGCCTGTCGAGATTAGGCGGCACAATGTGGAACAGGTCCGATGCCTGCGCGATCGTCAGTGCCGTGTCGTCGGGGTAGACCGTGACCGGCTCGCCCTGCGAGAGCTGCTGCACCAGGTCACGCAACGTCTGCGCCATGGGCGCGGGAAAGCCATGCGTCTCTGCGCCAGCGGCCATCGCGCGCAATTGGGTCAATTGCTGCTCATCCAGGGTCACGACTCCTTCGTGGTGGTGCACTCTTGCCATGGTCTCCTCCTGCAGACGGGGATGCTGTGCCAACAACGCGTCAAGAGCTGCCTCAATCGTACTTGAGCGCGTCAACTGCAGCTCGCTGGACAACGCATCCAGCACGGGCATATAGTCGGGGCCAACCCGCACCGAAAACTGTACGCGTCGCTCCTCGGGGAGCTTTGGCGGCCGCCCGCTCCGGAGTATGTGCGTGCTAGTGTGCTTCTGCTCTGTCGTCATCCAGCCAGCCTCCCTACTTATTGTCTCACAACAATAGGAAATGGCAAGTGGCACGGAGGCATGATCAATTACCTAATTGATCACCCCTTGCGGTATGCTAGGCGACAGGAAGACATCGGTGACACTGTGCTCGTCCATGGAGTCCGCCGTTTCGTGCCTCGTCGAGGAGCTTGCGACGATGACGATGGCGACCGAGTCGAGTAGCGGAGAGGCGTTGCCGCCCCTCCGCCCTCTCAGAACCGTGCGTGCGATTCATCACCGCACACGGCTCAAGCCTTTGCCATGAACCGACTGACCCCTAGCACTCCTCCCAAACCTTCAGCCTACCCGACCTCCTTTGTACCCAACAACACCGCTGCAGCACCCGCAGCTCTGGCACGAGCTCCTATCCCCTCATCGACGCTCAAGATCCGCACGGTTTGCGCTGCGGCGCCTACAGAATAATCGCGCGGACGAGGTTGCGTGGAGCAGTCGGATCCAGATTGCCGGTACGGGCCTTGGAGAACGCCACGAGCTGAGCCTGAGCCAGGGTGATAAGTGGATCTGCCGCTGAGGCATACACCGTGGCTCCGGTGTTGCGAACATCGTCCAGTACAGCAGCGCTCTCTGTGTCGCTAGCTGCGTCAAAAGCCCACACAAGAGTGTTCGCATCGGCTGCGGCGATCGGACCGTGCCGATAATCCAGGGTTTGATGCGCCTCAGGAACTAGCAGGGCTGTCTCCTGCAGGTTCAGTGCTGCGGCACAGGCTAGCCCACACTGCGGGCCTCGCCCCAGGAAAACGACATGATCGAACCTGAGAAATGGCGTTGGATCGAAGGCAGCCAGGCTTTGTTCCAACTGCGGCGCGAGATCGCCACATGCGTCACCCGAGGCTTCGTCCAGCATCAGGTCACGAAGCGCCGCAGTGGCCGTGGTGATAAAGCGCGTCTGAACGACGCCCGCTTCTGCTGCAAATTCGAGCGGGAGCACCGTATCGGCAAACCGTGCGGCCGGCGAGGCCTCCTCGCCAGCCAGGAGAAACACGGGGGCGCCAATCGCCTGGGCAGCTTGCATGGCGCGGAGCAGCTCCGTGGTTTGCCCTGTTCGGCTGATCGCCACCACTGTCCATCCAGGGCGTGGAACGTAGTCGGATGCGATAATGGCCTGCGCCGGCACATGGCGTTTCTGCTCATACGAGGCAGCTGCCGCCAAGCCGACACAGTACGACGTGCCGCAGCCGAGCAAGACAACCGGCCCGCCGAACAGGGCGCCGAGCGCGCTCTTGTGCTCGGCGATGCGTGCGGAGGTTCGGCGCAAGATGGCCGGAGTGCTGCGAATATCATCCTCGATTGTGTTCATCTGCATCCCTCTGAATCCTCGACTTCGTCGTCAGCTAGACACCAATGACAACTTCGACTCCGGCCGTGCGCAGGGCATCAAGCTGCTCTGCTGCGACCCCCGCGTCGGTAACTACAGCTGCAACCCGGTTTATAGGCACGATCAGTGCCATCGTCCTCCGCCCGAACTTGGTATGGTCGGCGACGACGATGAGCCTGCGTGCTTGTGCGATCATCGTGCGGTTTGTCTGGGCTTCAGCCTGGTTGTAGGTCGTCAGTCCGTGCTCGACAGTAAGCCCGTCGACACCAATAAACGCCGTATCCACATAGAGGTTGGGGAGCGACTGCTCGGCGAGCGGGCCGATGAGCTCCAGCGTGCCACGCAGTGTACCGCCTGTCACGGTCACTTCCACGCCGGGAAGACCGGCAAGCTCCGTAGCGACCCCAATCGAGTTGGTCACCACGCGCAGATCGTCGATGGCGCGAAGCTTACGGGCTAGCTCCATAGTCGTGGTTCCACCGTTAAGCGCGATCACTTCGCCCGGATGTATCAGGCGCGCCGCGGCAGTGGCGATGGCGCGTTTCTCGGTCACCTGCAAGACGGCCTTGTCTTGCGGAGGGAGTTCCAGATCAGGGCTATCGGTGAGGTCGACCGCGCCGCCGTGCGTGCGGCGTAGCCGGCCTTCGCGTTCCAGGCGCAGGAGATCGCGGCGCAACGTCGCTTCCGAACACCGCAGAGCCTTGGTCAATGCGGTGACCTGGACGGCACCTCTGCGCGCGAGCACCTCGAGGATGCGCCGCCGTCGCTCCTCACCAATCAAGGATGGGTAATTGTCGTCAGTGATCGTGCCCATCAACGCATGCCCCGCTCGTCCCGCTATCGCCGGCCTGTCTCCAACGCTCCTACGCATACTATACGACAGCGCCCGAAGATCGAGCAATATCGATCAATAACCATCATGATTTGGTTGACATTGAAGAGTTCTGGTGCTAGATTTGATGCGCGACTGTTGCGAATAGATGCGGCTGCAATGATGGCCGCAACGAATGCTGCCTGGAAGCAGGAGATGTCTTGTCGTCGCGCCCGTGACCGAGATGGCTGACTGGGGCAGTCATTGTTCGTCCGGATCACTCGAGATGAAGGTCCGCTGGGCGGTGAAGGGAGGTGAATGCGCTAACACGAGGAGGTAAACGCCTGCCGTTTGACGGAATCATGGGCTTCACTTGCTCGAAACCGGACCTTGGTAGGAGACCATATCTCGCGGCTGCCACGCCCAGTCATGGTAGATCTGCGCGTTCCCGTTCTTCACACATTTTGGAGAGAGGCTAGGTCAATGCAAGGATCGCGTAAAGACTTCCTCAAGATCGTCGGCGCGGCTGCAGGAGCCGCGGCACTGGGTGCCCTCCCGACCGAGTGGGTTACTACCGCCGACGCCAGCCCTATCACCGCATCCAAGCAGCAGCTTGTCGTGTGGTACTGGGGGGAGCAAGAAGCTCCCGGCATGCAGAGCTTCATGAAGGCTGCGGTTCAGGCCTACGAGAAAAAGAACCCGAGCATCACGGTCCAGGCCGTGCTCCAAAACAGCGACACACTCTATTCCGCTTTCCGCACGGCCGCCAAGGCCGGCGTGGGCCCAGACATCCAGTATTTCTGGGGCGGTACCCAGGCGCTTGAGGACGTTTGGATGGGTAACGTTGCGCCACTCGACCAGTACATTGATAAGTCGTGGCTCGCCAATATCCCTTCCGACGCGCGGCGCGAGACGTTCTGGAACGGCCACCAGTGGGGCTTGCCGTTCTACCAGATCGGCTCGGCCTGGGCCTATAACAAGAAGATGTTCGCCGCGGCCGGCCTCGACCCAAAGAACCCACCTACCACCTGGGCCGCGTTCATGGATGCCTGCGCGAAGCTCAAGGCAAAGGGCATCACACCTATCGGCTCCGGATACAAGGATGCGTATCTTGGCGGCTGGCTCGTCAGCTACATGGGCCAGCAGAACTTCAACAACGTGGGCGAGGCCATTGCCCCATTCAAGTCGGGTGTTCCCTACGCCGGCGCGAAGTACACGGAGTGGCTGTCACGTCTAGCCGATACCATCTCGCGCGGCTTCTGGAACAGGGACGTCATGTCTCTCAACCTCTACCAGGGTCAGAACCTGTTCGCGACCCAGCAGGCGGCAATGACGAATTCGGTCCAGCCACAGCTCGTCAGCTTCGAGCGACAAATGGGCAAAGATACCGCAGGTGTCATGCTGACACCGATGTTCGGCACCGGCAAGTTCGCCCGCAGTGTCGGCGCGCCGGTCCAGGTCCTCACCATCACCTCCTTCTCAAAGAAGAAGGAGCTGGCCGCCGACTTCCTCAAATTCCTCCACACCGATGACATGATGAAGCTCATGTACGCCAGGGCGAACGCGGTGTCTCCGGACAACCGCTTCAAGCCCGAATGGCTGAACACCGAGGTCGACAGCAAATTCATGCAGTGGACCAAGGTAATGCCCAACTTCTGGTACCAGTACTACTATCCCTGGGCGTTCGAGGGCCTCGGGGTGATGCCCGCCACGCAGGCCATGTTCTCTGGCAGCGCAAGTCCAGCGCAGGCAGCGACGACGATTCAGCAGGGCATCGACAAGTGGCGGACCCAGCACGCGGATGAGGTGAAGGCATACAAGAAGTGGGAACTCCTTTAGCCAACTCGGGAAGGGCCGCGGCCGCCTTCTGCCGCGGCCCTTCCCGCCATCTCACCAGGCACAGGTTGCTTCGACGGCTCACGCCCTACCTGTTCCTGCTGCCCGCAACGCTGGCCATTGCTTTGGTCTACTTCTACCCGATGGTCAGCGTTGTCGTCTCAAGCTTCTTGAGCGACAACACCTCGGAGGCGCCGTTTGCCGGGTTTGGCAATTACCGGTTGTTGTATCAAGACAGCCTCTTCTGGACCTCGATCACCAACAACTTTCGACTCTTCTTGGCCGTGCCTTTCATGGCGGTGCTCTCGCTGATGATCGCGGCCGTGCTGCATGAACGCATCTGGGGATGGCGCTTTTACCGATCCATCATATTCATGCCGTACATCCTCGCCACGGCAGCTATCGGTATCGTCTTCTCCTATATGTTTCAATATCGCGGCGCCCTGAACAACATTCTTTCAAGTGTAGGCCTTGGAGGGTTCATTCAGGACTGGCTGGGCGACACGCACCTTGCTATCTGGGTCATACTCGTGGTCATCGTTTGGCAGCAGATCGGCTTCGGCGTCGTCCTCTTTCTGGCGCGTCTTGCTTCCGTGGATCAGGCGCTCTATGAAGCAGCGATGGTCGATCAGGCCAACTGGTGGCAACGTCTCTGGCACATTACCATACCCCAGCTTGCCACCGTGCTCGAGTTCTACATCACCATCAGCCTGATCACAATGCTGAGCTGGGTTTTCAACTACGTGTACGTCATGACCGGCGGCGGGCCGAGCAACAGCACATACGTCCTGGAATACCTCATCTACGAAAAGGCGTTCCGCGAAGGGCTGTACAATCTCGCGTCGGCCGCGGCCTGCATTGTCCTCTTGGTAGCTGCGGCGATCCTCTTCATCCAGTCACTCATCCGTCGCCGCGTCGAAAACATGATGGGAGAGTGACAACGCAATGATCGTACGTGCAATGCGTCAGATTCCCCTGCTGATCCTGTCTGTAATTGTCCTCTTCCCCATCTATTTCATGTTCGTAAACGCCTTTAAGAATCCGCTGGACTTCGCGCTGCACCCGGCGAATGTCCCGTCAACCCCTACGATGGGGAATTACTCGGACGCGCTGAGCGGTGCGAACCTCGGCCAACTATTCTGGAATAGCTCCGTCATTTCCATTGGGTCCGTTACTGTAAGCACCGCCTTCGCCACGCTGGCAGCCTTCTCGCTGGCCCGCTTCACCTTTAGAGGCCGGGACCTCATCTTCAACCTCATGCTTCCGCTGATGGTGGTCCCGCCGGTAGTCATGCTGGTACCCGAATTCCGCCTGATGGTCACGATCGGCCTCATCAACTCGCGCATCTCGGTCATTATCATTTACATCGGCCTGATGCTCCCATTCACGATTTATCTCCTGCGCAACTTCTTCGTCACCTTGCCTGCCGCGCTGCTCGACGCGGCCCAGATCGACGGCTGTTCCCAAATGCAGAGCCTGCTGCGCATTGTCCTGCCTATCTCCGCTTCCGCGCTCATGACCGCGTTCATTGTCAATTTCGTGTGGGCTTGGAACGAGCTTCTGATCGCGCTCGTCTTCCTCGAGCAGGACGACCTGCGCACGCTCATCGTCGGCCTCACGGCCTTCCAAAGCCAGTTCTCGCTCAACGTGCCGGTACTGATGGCCAGCCTCACGGTCGTGAGCATCCCCGTGATGCTGCTCTATCTCTTCGGCCAGCGCTATCTCGTGGCAGGTCTCCTCGCCGGCTCCGTCAAGGAATAGAACCATCCCGCATACACAAAGCACAGAAAGGCATACGATGTTCGAGCGTCTCTTTACACACGACCCACGGCACAACCAGTCTCTCTGGGCACGTAGCCAGTACAACCCCGTGGTCAGCACCGCCAGCGGGGATTGGTGCCGCGACTTCCTTTCCGATAGCACCGTGCTGGAGCTCGATGGACAACTTGCCATGTATGTCGAGGGCTCGGCTGGCGGTGTCGAGCAGATCGGCCTCTTTACCGCGCCACTCGGCGATGCCGCAGCGAAGCACTGGGCGCCCTACCCTGGAAACCCAATCGTGCACGCAGGGCCCGAGGCCTTCGACCGCGGGAGCGCCTTCGACCCGGCGGTGGTCCGGTTCGGCGGCCGATATCTGCTCTATTACAGCGCAACTCAGACCGATGCACACGCGCTTGCCGAAGCGCTCGAACGTGGGGCGCTCGAGCCCGGCGACGTCGACGACGGCGGCGAGACGATAGGCCTTGCCATGTCGCCCGACGGCTACACCTTCACCAAGTGGCCAAACAATCCGGTCATGCCCGGCCGGTGCCCTCACCTCGTGGAGCATCGCGGCACGCTCTACCTGTACTTCGTGCGCATCGTCCAGGACGGATATCGCATCTTCCTGGCGACCTCTACCGACGGCTTCACGTTTACCGAGGTCGGCGACAACCCGGTCCTGAGTGTTGGCGCATCTGGATCCTGGGATGCCCATACGGTGACCACGCCAAAGGTCTTCGCGGAAGATGGCAGGTTCAATATGCTCTACGCCGGCGACGGCATGAGTCTAGACGACCCAACCGGTATTGGCCTGGCCATGTCCGACGATCTCGTGCACTGGACCAAATTCCCCGGAAACCCCATCTTCACCGTCGGTCCAGCGGGGGCGTTCGATAGCGTCTCGGTGGCCAGCCCCATTCTCCGTCAGGGCAGCAATGGATACTGCCTCTTGTACGCCGGAAGCGACCGGTCCATCAAAGACGGGCTCCACTCCCAGGTCGGCCTTGCTGCTCTACTCGTTCGTGCGACATAGCCCTTGTGCAGGCATCGGGCCGGTGCCGACATGTTTGCTGACGTTGCTGTACGGCCCGCAGAGTCATGCAGTGTGATCGGTCAAGTGCTTCAGAGTGTCGATCACATGCACGGTCATAGGCTGCTGGGAGTCGATTTCGTCGTCCAGGTGCAGCGTGGTGCGGCAGGGTATGCTGACAAACAGGTCCGCGCCGCGACCAACCGAGCTTGCACGATTGGAGCCTATGTGCACGATTCTGGCGCCATGCCGCTTGGCAATGGCGGCAATGGCCACGGGTATGGCCGTCTCGCCCGAGCCCGAGCGCCCCCTCACACGAGACTGCCCCGGGGCTGGGGCCGATGCCTGCGGGGCGCAGCGTGAGGTAGAGGGCGAGCCCCATCCCCCGGGTCTCCCAGGAGTCCGGCCCGGACGGACAGGGGTGGGAGTACTGCACAGCCGTGAGGTATTCCACCATCATCGCCTCTACAGCCTGACGCATGACCGCCCCGGCGGAGGTGCCATGCCCCGAAAGACCTGACCATCGCCGTCGGATTCGGCCTGCCGCAAGGACAGTACTCAATGACCAGCTCCACCGGCATGCTGGCCGACGTGAGCATGGCCCTGCTCCCGGTACTGATCATCTTCCTCTTTGGCCGGCGCTACATTGTGGAGGGCATAACCCTGACCGGGCTCAAGGGCAAGCGGCGTGAAAGTCAGGAGCGTGGCTTGCTCAGCCGACGACGTGAAGGGAGCAGAAGGATGGAACAGCGGACATTCGGCAGCACCGGCCTACTGGTCAGCGCACTCGGCTTCGGCGCGTCCGAGATCGGGCACACCCCGATCGACGAGGTGTCGCTGGCGCGGCTGCTGGACATGGCGCTCGACACCGGCATCAACGTGGTCGACACTGCGGAGTGCTACCGGGCGAGCGAGGCCGATCTGGGGCGCGTACTGCCCGGCCGGCGCGACCGGCTCGTGCTGGTGAGCAAGTGCGGGCACAACCCGGGCATGGAACAGTTCGACGACTGGGATCCGCGGCTGCTCGAACAGACCATTGATCGCAGCCTGCGCCGCCTGGAGACGGACCACCTCGACGTGCTCTTGCTGCACTCGTGCACGACGGATGTTCTGCAGCGCGGCGACGTCATCGACGTCGTTGAGCGTGCGCGTGCTGCCGGCAAGACCCGCTTCATTGGCTACAGCGGCGACAGCCAGGCGGCGCGGTACGCTGTGGAGACCGGACGCTTCCAGGTACTGGAGACGTCGGTGAGCATCGCCGATCAGGAGTGCATCGACCTGACGCTGCCGCTGGCGTGCGACCGGCACATGGGCGTGATCGCCAAGCGCTCGCTGGCCAACGTCGCGTGGGCCGGCATCATGCCGCCGGAGGGGGTGGTCTACTGGCCGCGCGGCTACACCGACAGCTACGCCGAGCGCCTGCGGGTGCTCGACTACGACTTCCTCCGCCGAGACCTGCGGGAAGCGGTCGGCATGGCGCTCCGGTTCGCCCTCGGCCGGCCGGGCGTGAGCACGGCGATCATCGGCACGCGGCGGCCGGAGCGGCTGCTGGAGAACGCGGCCCATGTCGAGACTGGGCCGCTCGACCCGGCGCAGGTGGCGGCGATCCGCGCGCGCTGGCGGGCAGCGGCGACGCCGGACTGGGTCGGTACCAACTGACGGGGCGGACACGGGTGGGAAAGGATCGGCGAGGGCGGCACGGCGTGCGGCGAGCCGCCTGGTCGTGAAGCGAGAGCGCCGGCAGTCGCTCGTGGAGCGGCTGCCGCCTGAATCTCACTCCCCATTGCTCAGTACTGGGGCATACCGCTGTCCCTTAGGGAAGCTCCCAGTCTTCTAGCCTGGATTCCTACGAAAACCCCTGGCTGGTCTACGAGACCAAGCGTGGCGTGAGTGCAACGTCGAAGCCCAACGCGTTGAGGCGCCTTATGTGATGCTGCTGAATGCGGTCGTGATCCAGCCGGTCAAGATACTCCGCCCCCAGGTCGTGATACGGCTGGCGTTTGGTCAGCAGGTGGTAGGCGATAGACAGGACCGTGTGGCTGACGGCCACGAGTGCCTTGAACCGGCCGCGGCGGCGGGCGATGCGGCGATAGTGCGCCGTCAGATAGTTCGGCTCGCGCAGCCGCGCGATCACCCACGCCACTTCACCGAGTACGGCCTTCAACCACGTGTTGCCCTGCGTGGGTTTACTGCTCAGGCGTTTGCCGCCGCTCTGGCGGTTGCCTGGACACACACCCGCCCAGTTGACGAGGTGTTTGGCAGACGGAAAGCGGCGCATATCGGTGCCGATTTCAGCGACGATGGTGGTTGCTGCCTGCTTGCTCACACCCGGGATGGTCTGCAGCAGGGCAACGTCCTCTGCCATTGGGTCGAGGAGCTGGCCCACCTCGGCTTGCACGACCGCAATGGACCGCTCCAAGAAGTCCACATGCGCCAGGATCTGCCGCAAGAGGACGCGGTGGTGTGGCTGCACACGACCTTCCAGTGCCTGCTGCAGCGCCGGGAGCTTCTTGCGCAAGAGGCCCCGGGCCAAGTCAGCGAGCACCTGGGGGTCCTCCTCGCCGTTGAGTAGGGCCGCGAGCATCAAGCGCCCGCTCGTCCCGAGCACATCCGTCGCCACCATTCCAAGCTTGATGTTGGCGCTCTCGAGCACCTTGTGCAGGCGATTGATCTCCTGGGTGCGCTCGCCGATCAGCGTCTTCCGGTACCGTGTCAGATCGCGCAGGTTCCGAATTGGTGCCGGTGGGATGAAGCTGGGCTGCAGCAGGCCATGGCGGAGCAAGTCCGCCAGCCACTCCGCATCGCGCACGTCCGTCTTCCGCCCAGGCACCGCTTTGATGTGCTGGGCGTTGACCAGGATGATGGTGTGCGCCTCCTCCAACACGTTGAACACCGGCCGCCAATAGATGGCGGTGGACTCCATGGCGACATGGGTAACACCGCACTGCTGCAGCCAGTCGCCCAGCGCCAAGAGCCCGACTGTCATGGTGGAAAAGGTGTGCACCTGCGTCGAAGCTGTGCCGGTGGCATCCGTCAGCATCACGCATGCGGTCACCGATTTCTTGTGCACGTCGATCCCGCAACGCCGCGCATGGACTACCTGCATGTCCTTCCTCCTGTCCCTTGCTCGATGCAGCGGGCTCGTGGATGCAGTGCGAACAACAACTTTCCTACCCGTGCTCTACCCCGAGAGGCTGGCAACACTCGTGCAATCCTGGACGCATCCACGTCAGCTTATTCAACGGGCTCTCCGGCACCGAATAAAGGTTCGACGTTGCGCGCCCGCCGCCTCTCGAGTGTGCCAGCTACGCACTTTTCATTCCCGCGCATGACTGCAGGCAGTCATCCCGCTTATGCAGGAACCCTGACGGAAACGAGCTAAGCAAGGATGCTGGGAGGCTCGTGATGGCATGCGTCGCGTTGTGGGAGTAGGCGCTGGTCAGGATGTGGGGCATGGTGAGGCGGCGCGACCCAGCGCGAGTCCATTGGCCCCCGGCTGGGCTCGCCTGGGGAGAGGCCGGCGTCGGCGCTGCGGCGTGCGGCATCGTGCCGCGGGTGGACCGCAGCGGTGGCGGTGTCGATCGGGAGCAGCGGTTCGGGTTAGCGGCGCGGCGGTGCGCGGCTGGGAGGTGGGATGGCGAGCAGCGCCCAGAGCACCTGGCCGGGATGGCTGCTGGCCAGGTGCAGGCCGATGCGCTGCAGCCCTTCCCGCACCCGGCCGCCGATCTTGATGAGCTGGAGCCGCAGGGAGGCACCCACCGGCCGCCGTCTCCTCCCCGTGCCCGGCAAAAGCGGCGCCGTCGTGCAGGGAGCGGGGTTGACCCGCCGGCGGGCCCCCCTGCTAGGCTGGAGGGCGGCGCGGGGCGCCAGCGTTCAGATCGTCCATCACCGTCCCCCGCGCCGCACCGACGACGCAGCAGGGGGTGCCGGAAGGGTCACACCTCCGACCGAAACAGGCAGCGCGGACGTGCCAGCACGGCCTTTTCTCCGCGCGACGAAAGGAGGTACCTTGCGACTAACCACCTAGTCTCAATCCCTCCACCGAACCGGATCAACTCCAGGGCCTGGGCCTGCGCGAGCAGGGGAGCGGCCAGGGCGGCCAAGCGGGCATTGGTGCCCAGACCGAGGGTAGAGGTGATCTGGTGCCGTTCGCAGAAGCGGTAGATACGGGGTGTGGCGCCCGCCGCGTCAGCACGGATCTCCACCTGTACGCCGGGCCAGCGCTGCCGAAAGGCCTGGACCAGCATGCGCAGCACACTGATGACCCCGCGACTGCCGTGCACCGTGCCCGGGCGCAGGATGGCGGTGATCAGCTGGTCGGTCTCCCCGTCGAAGACGAGCAGCGGGTAGTACTGGTGCTGGCGGTAGTAGCCATGGTAGGCTGTCCCTTCCTGGTGCCCGTGTGTCGGGTCGTCGGTGCTGTCGATATCCAGCAGAATGTGCCGAGGCACGCCGTCCTGCTCCCGTGCCACCAGGTACACCTCCAGGAGGGCGTGGGCCAGGTGGCGACAGGCTCGCCGGTCCACGCTGTTCTCCAGGCGGCTGAAGGTGGACTGGCCGGCCAGGGCAGGACCACTCTCCGGCAGACGCCCACAGACTAGCTTGAGCAAGGGGTCGTCGCGCAGACTGTCGGCATCGTTCTGGTCCTCGTACCCGCAGGCAATCTGGAACACTCGCTGCTTGGGTGGGGCCACCTGGTCGGCCTGCAGCCAGGCGTCGATCAGCGGTGCCACCACATCCACGCGCCACTTCTTGCGCGGCCCCGTCTGCCGGTAGCGTCGGGGCGACGGCTGCGTGCCCACAATGGCTTCCCGAATCACCCGCCGGTGATGGCCCTGCTCCCGGCTAATCGCCCGGATGCTCCTTTTCTCTATATGGTAGGCCCGCCGGATTGTCTCGATTTCCTCCACCCTGAGCATTCCCTTCTCTCGCCCCCTTCATCGTTTCCATCGCGATGAGGGTACCGAGCTATGCCTTGGGTGGGGCCAGATTCGAATGCCGTTATCCGCTCCATTGGGGCCAGATTCTGGTTCATGGGCATATTTGATGACGGGGTTCTCTCCGGTGTTTCCAGAGGACCGCAGTCAGCGGATAGAGCCACGTGCCGCTTGAGAGGTGCGGCTGTCAGCTCTGCTGGTCCGCTACGCACAGGAACGCTAGCCTAAAGCTCCAGGTTTCAGGTTCTCCTGGAGAGAGGCAGGCACACCGTGCTGACGGCAATGTTGTTCCCTGGTTTGACCGATATCCAGATTGAGCACATCAGTTGGGCTGCTGACGGCATCCAGGTTGTCGCGAAGGCGCGTGCACGACGCGGGCGCTGCCCCGTATGCCGGTGTCGCTCGCGCCGCATGCACAGTCGCTACCGCCGCACGATCACGGACCTTAGCGTCGGCAGCACCCCGGTTACTATCCTCCTTACCGTCCGCCGGTTCGTCTGTCGCGTCCGCTGGTGTCCGCGTCGCATCTTTACCGAGCGCCTGCCTGCCTTGGTCGCGCCACGGGCCATACCTGTACAATCTCAAGCTGTCCGGCACCGCGCGGGCGCTCGCAGCCACACCGTTAATCAGTGGCGGCGTGCCGCTGGGCGGCGTGCCGGTGCCGGCGAGCGCCCCGCATCTCGACTGCAATGCCGCCGCACTCTCCCAGGCGAGTACAGTCAGCGCGATCGCGATCTCCGCGACGACAGCCCTGGAGCTGCAGGGTGGTTGCAGCAAAGTCACGATACAGGTCGCAGCCACCGCGACGGGTGCGCTGGCACTCCGCTACGGACAGATCGACTCCTCGGACTATAGCAGCCTACCCACACAGGTGGGTTTGCCCGTGCTCGATGCCGGCGGCCACTTGCTGCGCAAGGCGATTGGTCTGACCTACCTCGGCAGCGGGCTTCAGCCACTCTGGGTCAACCTGGCGGGCGGGCGTACCGTGACGTTCACCATGGATGCCGGGAATACCAACGTCAACCTGCTGGTGGCCGGCCTCAGCTTCCTTCCCACTGCTGTGGCGCCGCATCACAATCCGGATCGTCAGGACTTCGGCAGCCCCAATGGCGCGCCCGTCCCCGTTTCTCCCGACGCGGTCGTCGGCCTGTGCAATGCCAATCTCGGCACGGCGGATCTGACTGTCGCCCACAAGCTCGTGTCGCGCGACACCTACCTGGCCGTCGATACGTGCGGCATCGCGGAGCTGATCATGACCGACGCAACCGGGACTTTCAGCGCAAGGATCGGCGTATCCGACGACTCCGACAACAAGACGATCACCGCGCACCTCGTCGTCCTGGATCAGAACAGCAAGCCGTTCTCGACCGTGAGCGTGACGGCCAATCAGGGTCAGCCCGGCGTGCCGATCAGCGCCAGCATCAGCGGCGCCAGCATCGTGCAAATCAGCTTCACCGGAAACGCCAATGGCGTCCTCTACGACATGCAGCTGTCCGGACACGCCACGCTTTACGATCGCGTGTTCGCTCCCAGCGAGCCTCCGGTCAGTACCGTCGGTGGCACGGCCGTTGACCTGCGCGCGCTGACGGTGTCCTGCAATGTGCACCCCACCACCCTGGACATGTCCATGATTCACCAGGTGGCGCTGGAACAGTGGTCGCTCTATGCCAATGGCTGTGGCTCCGCGACTCTGAACATCGTCGCGCTCAGAGGCCCGCATCAGACGTTCAGCGCGCTCTATGGCATTGCCTTGCAGGACCAGACGGTGTTGATTGCGCACCTGCAGCTCGCCGTGCTCGGCGCGCAGGGCAAGACCGTTCGCCAAGCGATGTTCGTGGCGCGCGCCGGCTACGGTCCACGCCGAGCAGCTATCAGCCTGGCTGGGGGCTCACGCCTGGTTATGACCGAGTCGGACAACAAGCCGCTCGTCGTGTATGCCCTCACGAGTGCCTAACACTCGCGCGTTCGCTCCAGGGACGTCTGGCACCGCGTCCAGCGCCGCCTGCCGCGCGGCGTACGGGCCATCAGCCGCTCAATCATGAGGTGTTGCTTGCGCAGCCCTGTCCCGTCGGCCCCTCCCCAAACGCACCGTGCACGTTTCAGCGCAGTACGCTTTCCAGTTCCCTCATGGCGGCAGTGGCATCGTCAGTCTGCTCAGACGATCTACCTACCATGGAACAGAATCGGTGCCCACAGGGTAGAGCGTGTACACGGTAACAATGAGGGTGTGCGCCCGCGGAGCGCCGTAGGTGCCGATGTCGTGGCGCTGGTCGGCCCCAGACCCACATTGCGTCCGGCGTGACACCCGGATCGCGCCCGATCCAAGCGCTGATCGCCACGTGCCCGGCATACACGCCCTTGCCGTCAAGGGCAGCGTGCAGGCTGTGCACCCAGTTGCGCAGCGCTGCGCCGGCGATGCCGACATTGCCCATCATCGGCAGAGGATGGACCGACGAGCCGCCGGTCGCGCCCGCAGCGCAAGTCGTCGTCTTTGGCTATCCGAACGTCTTGCCGCCCACCGCGCCGATCGGCTGTGCCGCTCTCTACTTGCCGTTTAGCCGCGTCGGGGTCTTCCCGAGTGACGTGCCGAATTTCTATGGTCTGATCGAAAAGCTGGATGAGACCGTCCATCAGGCGGCGAAAGACTCCGGCGTGGCAACCTTCGTCTCCCCGGCACCCATCTTCGCCGGGCACGACGTCTGCTCTGCCTCGAGCTACTTCTTCCCGCTGGATGCTGTGAACTACGCCGAGACGCTGCACCCGAACGCCGAAGGGCACGCACAGCTTGCGTCGCTCCTGCGGCGTGTTGCCGGTTCGCCTCCCGACTGACACATACTCCTGTTCTGTTCGGCGCGTATCTCACGGGAGGCAGGGCATGTCTTCGTCTCGATGCTGGCCGGATAGGTCGAAAGAACACTTACGCCCCGATCGCGTGTCGGCGTGATGGGCCGGCGGCACGGCAGGTCAAGGAAGCGGTGCAGATGATGCCTGCATTCTCATGCACAAACAGGTGAGGCGCCTCAGCCTCGGCGGCCGCACACCACCCACGCCCGCGCCATCAAGGCAATCGTGCCGTCCGCCTGCGCCGGCACACTGGCGCGCAGTCGCTCATGTAGGCGCGCACGACCGTGCGCTTCGAGCGCCGCGACATAGCTCGGCGCCGGTCCTTGGCCGCTGAGAAAGGGCGTCCAGTAGTCGTCGAAGTCGCGACACGTCGTGGCGATCTCAAGCGGCCCAACCGCGACGTCGAGGAGACTCCCCGCACGGAAGAGATCCGCCAGTGCCTGCGGCTGGCAGAGGGGAAAACGCCGGCCTTCACCCAAGCAGGCAGCAGCCGGGTCGAGAGCAGTTGCCGCATCCCAGAAGCAGCGAAGGACCTGCATGCCCGCCGCATAGTCCCAGACATACGCAGCCACCAGCCCACCAGGACACGTGGCCCGCGCCATCTCCGCTACCGCCCGCGCCGCATCCGGCACGAAGTTGAGCACCAACCCGGCCACAGTGACATCGAAGGCGGCCGACTCGACTGGGAGCTGCTGCGCCTCGCCCACGACAAAGTGGACACGTCGATCCGGCAGCGCAGCTTGCGCGAAGGCGATGAACGGCGCTGACGGGTCGACACCAGTGACGGCACTGGGGGCGGCCCAGGCAAGCACCGCCTGACTGAAGGCGCCCGTCCCGCAGCCAACATCCAGCCAGCGCCGCCCCGGCGGTACGCCCAACCTGGGCAGGGCAGCGCGGGCGAGCAGCCGGCTCCAGCGGCCCATGAATGCGTCATAGCCGCTGCCTTGCTGCCACTGCTCACGTTGGGCCGGCTGTGCCTCGGGCGATTCACTCTGCATCGTCGACCCCGCCCCTACTGTCCCACTTCAAGCGTGACTTGGTGCGTAACGTACCATGTGCATGGCGTTGCGACGTGCTTCTTCGAGCAGTTGGCGTAAAGCGCGCCGGCCGCCGCGATACTTGCGCCCCTACAGTCACATTTCAGCCAGCGTGGTAACCTTCTCCAACTGTGGGGAGGGAACGAGCATGGTCGCAGAGCGGTGGCAGGGTGACGAGGCGGAAGATGCAGTCTTGGAACAGGGCACGGCAGCGTGGGAACGACTGCACGAGCGGATTGTCCATCGGTTCGGACGGATCGAGGTACGGAGACGGGTGCGGCGCTTCCTGGCTGGGTTGCTCGGATGGGTGGAGCGCAAGAACGGTTGGCAGGTAGCCGAGGCCATCGGTGAGTTGGGGCCGCAAGGGGTGCAGCGGCCGCTGTTGGGAGCACGGTGGGATGCCGAAGCCGTGCGCGATGATCTTCGCGCGTATGTGCTGGAGGACGCTCT
>CAVSOU010000015.1:0-102374 GCA_963729625.1 uncultured bacterium | reverse complement strand
GCGGACCCCCGGCCATGGGAGGCGACTCATCAAGTCGCAAGCGGACCTCGAGAACGTCCTGCAGTTGAAGCACTCGGAGGGCAGGGTTGGCGCAGATCTGCACACACCCACACCGCTTGACTTCCATGGTCACCTTGAATATGGACGAGCGCTCCCGCATCCAGCGCACCGGCGCCGGGCCGGCCGCGCGGCCCCATCTCATTGCCGACCTGCACGCTCGGGCCGGGATCGCGGGCTGGCGTGGTGTGCCGAGACTGTCGACGGGCGTCTCCGAGCGTTGGCGGAGCAGTAGCTGCTGTCTCCTGCCCCGCTGACACGTAGCTGAAGCTGACTGTGCCTCCCAAGGCGGCACACGCCCCCGCTAACAGCGGAACCGGCATGATCGAGAGTCCGGCTTTGTTCGCAATAACGGCGGACGGGTTGAGAGCATTGGTCGCCCAAGCAGCACCTTCGAGCACCGTCACCTGTTGTGGCGTGGCCGCAGTAGCCTGGATATCGACGGCTGTGCCCGTCACCGTGCAATTCCCGGTTAGGACCACGATCCTGGGATCGCTCTTGCCGTTCGATGGAGTACCTATCCAGGTGCTTGCCGGCTGACGTCCTCTGGCCCGTGCCGGGGCGGCGCGGGCGGAGCAAGGCTCTTGCCCAGCCGCATACGTTGCAGCGAGTAGCGCCCTCCCGTCATCTCCGTCGTGGCCAGGAAGCTGGCCTGCGCGCTGCCATACCAACGGGAGTTCTCGAGGCTGGGCCGTACGAACAAGGGCGGCTGTATGATCGCAGTCGTCTGCATGGTGGTGCATTCGTTTCAAATACTCCCACGAATCCAGCGTCCGAAACGAGGTCGCCGGACGTACGCGAGCCGATGAATCCACTGCAAGTGGATCATCCCGCAATCTCCTGGATAGCATCGATGACTAACCGCGCACACGCTGATCGGACTAGCGCTCAAACGACACCGGCCGCAACCGATGTGTCGCTAATCGCGCGCACAGTACCAGTCTTGCGAGGGTGATGCCATAAAGGTACACACCCTGGCTCTCACTGGCATGGGCGATCGGCACTTTGGATCTACCCCGCGTCGTTCCAGTTGCTGAACCGTCGACGCGCAGCCATCAACCACTGCGCACGGGAGCAGCGCCTGGCGTCGCCCCGTGCGCAAGGCAGCCACAGACGGCCAGCGCCGGGAAGAGTCGAATTGCAAACGTGCGTCAACCGGGAGTCTGGCCTTCTGGGGCAAGCACCCGCTATTCTGGGCGAAAACGTGCGCGGCTGCGGTGTCGCGGTTCCCGTGCCACACGCCCGCCAGGGCGGCGTCCCCGCTCAACAGCACAAAGACACCGCATCGGTCGGACGCGATCGCCGTCGAAGAACACCAGCTTCGCGGGGACATCGCCTGTACTCAGACGCAGCTTCCGCAGGGAATGCCGGTCTGAACTGCAGGGAGCGTGCCGCGAGCCAGGCTGAAGGCGTAGGCGGCTCCGGTGGCGTTGTGCTTGAACCCCGCACCGACCAGGACGGTGCTCGCGTTCAGGGCCACCGAGGTGCCGAAGTAGTCTCCCGCTGTCCCGTTGACCGCCGTAAGCTTGGCCTGCTGGGACCAGTGCTCGCCGCGCCGGGCGAACACGTACGCGGACCCGGCGTCGTGGTTCTTGTACCACGCGCCTACCACGGCGGTGGCCCCGCTCAGCGCCACCGAGACGGCGAACCAGTCGGCCGCCACACCATCGGTGGCCGTCAGTCTGGCCTGCTGGACCCAGCGGGGTCCATCGCGTACGAATACGTAGGCCGCTCCGGCGGTGCGGTTGGCGAACCCTGCACCGACCAGGGCGGTCTCACCGCTCAGGGCCAGCGAGGCGCCAAACGTGTCGCCCGCCTTGCCGTCGGCAGCGGTGAGCACAGCCTGTTGTGTCCACTGGCTGCCGTGCCGCTGGAAGACATAGGCCGCCCCGGCGTTGTTGTTGCTGCCGGCGGCTCCGATCAGGGCAGTATCGCCGCTCAGCGCCACAGAAGTGCCGAAGTAGTCCTCCGCGAAGCCATCGCCAGCCGTGAGCTTGGCTTGCTGGGTCCAGTGCCCTGCGTGCCGCACAAAGACGTAGGCGGCGCCGGTGTCGTCGTTCTTGTACCACGCGCCCACCAAGGCAGTATTCCCGCTCAGCGCCACCCTGCGGCCGAACCAGTCGCACGGCGCGCCATCGCTCGCGGTAAGCCTGGCCTGCGGCGTCCAACGGCCTCCGTCACGCACGAAGATGTAGGCTGCGCCGGTATGGCGGGCCATCGGCGCCCCCACCAGGGCGGTGTCGCCGCTCAACGACACCGAGACGCCGAACCAGTCTCCCGGCTTGCCGTCGGCGTTGACGAATTTTGCACTCTGGGCCCAACTGCTGCCAGTGCGCACGAAGACGTAGGCTGCGCCGGCACCGTGGTTCTTGTCCCAGGCGCCTACCAGGGCGGTATCGCCGCTCAGCGCCACCGGACCGCCCAGGTGGTCGCCGGGTGCGCCATCTCTCGCCGTGAGCTCTGCCTGCTGCTGCCAACGGGCCGTCGCGTCGTCGCCTCAGGCGCCTGGGTACGGCTCAGTCCGGCCAATGGCTGGTAGCGGTCCGGCAGTATGGTGCCGAAACGAGCCGGCGCAGTCATCTGGTGGAGTGCCGGAGCAGCGACTGCAGGTACGGAGGCGGACAGGCTGCCCACCAGCAGGATGGACGGAAGCATGCGGCGAATCGCGTTCATGGTAGGAGTCCTTTCGCGCGTGGCGCGCATTGAGGCTGCCTCGAAGCCGGCGGAGCCACTTCCGCGCGGTGCGACTTGCGGAGCCGCCGGCTGCTTGAGCCCGCCGGCGGGCTGGCTGTTCCAAATTGCCCCGGCCCACCGCCGACCGGTGGTCCCGATTCCGTCGATACCGCCAGCCTAGACGGTCGGAGTGGCGCGGGCCACGCAGACCGGAAGCGGTACCCGCAGGTCTGTGGCGACGGGCGACATGCTGCGCCTAACGCTTCGCCAACCACGCTCGCCGCCGGCGCAGCGCTCGCGCTCGAAGCAGTGCTATGATCACGGCAAGCGCCCTCGCGTGGCGGAAGCGCAGCTGCGCACGGCGAGCTTGACACCCACGACGGGGACCGCGCACGAAGGTGGAGACCACCCGATCCTTCGGTGAGCAGCTCAGGGAGCAGCGGCTGGCGGCGGGGCTGACGCAGGAAGCCCTGGCCGAGCGGGCCGGGGTGAGTGCGCGCGGCATCCAGGCGCTGGAGCGTGGCGAAAGCAAGCCGCAGCGCGAGACGGCCAGGCGGCTGGCAGGGGCGCTGGGCCTGCCCGAGTCCGCGGACCCGGCGTTTCTGGCCTCCGCGGGACCCGCACCGCGTCGCCGGACGGTCGCCGCGTCCGAGCCGCCCGCCGCGCCACCGCCGCCCAGGGTCGAGCCGCGTGACCAGGGCAGCCGGCCACCCCTGGTGGGGCGACGGCGTGAGCTGGCGCTGCTGGAGAAGCACCTTGCCGGGGAAGGGCCGCCGGTACTGCTGTATGCGGGTGAGCCCGGCATCGGCAAGTCGCGCCTGCTGCAGCACGCCGCGCAGCAGGCCCCGGCGGCAGGCTGGCGGGTGCTGGAGGGCGGCTGCCATCGACAGGGCGGTCAGGCGCCGTATGCTCCCCTGCTCGAGGCGCTGGAGCAGCACGTGCGCACCCGGTCGCCGGTCCAGCTGCGCGCGGACCTGCAGGGCTGCGCCTGGCTGGTCCGCCTGCTGCCCGAGCTGGCAGAGGGGCCGATCGAGCCGCTGCCGCGCTGGGTTGTCACGCCTGAGCAGGAGCGGCGGCTGCTGTTTCGGGCGGTAGCCAGGCTGCTGGCCAACGTGGCGGGGCCGGCAGGGACCGTGCTGGTGCTGGACGACCTGCAGTGGGCGGCTGCCGACGCGCTGGAGCTGCTGGTCACGCTCGTGCGCACCGCCGGCAGGCCACTGCGGGTGATCGGCGCCTACCGGACCACGGAGATGACAGCAAACCACCCCCTCGCGGTTACCTGTGCCGAGCTGGCCGAGGCCCAACTGGCCACTCTGCACATGCTCGGGCCGCTGGCCGACCATGAGGCGGAAGATCTGGTTGCCTCGCTGCTCGGAGGCCAGGAGGGGATAGCGCGGGCAGCGGCGGCCCAGGTGGTGCGGCGGGTGGGTGGCGTGCCCTTCTTCCTGGTGAGCTACGCCAGGAGTCTGGAGGGCGAGGGCGGTGCGGAGCCGGCCTCCGCGGGCCTGCCCTGGGACCTGCGGCAGAGTCTGCGGCGGCGGATACGGGCGCTGCCGGAGGCGGGACAGGCGCTGCTGGCCGCGGCAGCCGTGGCCGGGCGGGTGACGCCGCGCGCGCTATTGCTGGCGCGTGCTGGCCCGCCCGGAGTCAGAGGTGATCGAGGCCCTGGAGCAGGCCTGCCGGGCCGGGTTGCTGGAGGAGGTGGGCGACGACGCCTACGGGTTCGTCCACGACGTGATTCGCGAGGTGGCGGAGAGCGACCTGGGGCAGGCGCGGCGGCGATTGCTGCACCGGCAGACGGCCGAAGCGCTCGAGGGGCGTCCCGAAGCTACACCACCCGATGTGCTGGCCTACCACTACGGGCGCAGCGATGTGCCGGAGCGAGCAGTGCCGTACTGGGAGCAAGCCGGTGACGCGGCGCGGGACCAGGCGGCCCATGGCGCCGCGGAGGGATACTACCGGGAGGCGATCACCCGCCTGGATGGGCTGGGCCGCCCGGTCGAGGCGGCGCGGATCCGGGAGAAGCTGGGCGGCGTGCTGGCAAGGGCCGGGCAAACGAGCGCGGCGCTAGCGGTGCTGGAGCAAGCGGCCGAGGCGCTTCGCGTGGCCGGGGACGTCGAGGGCCTGCGGACGGGTGCTGGCGGCCCGCGCGAACGTGCATGCCGACCGCTGGACGCAGGGCGACTTCGAGTCAGGTCTCGCTTGCCTGCTGCCGGTGCTGGAGCCGCTGGAGGCGCGGGGACCCTCCCAGAGCCTGGCTGCGGCGTACTGCGCCCTGGTCCGCCTTCACTTCGGACTCGCGCAGCGCCGTGAAGGCATGGCAACCGTCATCCGGGCTGCTGAGATAGCCCGTGCGGTGGGTGATCGCGGGCTGCTGGCCGAGGCTGAGTGGCTGCGCGGCTGGATGCTTTCGCTGCTGGGGCGGGACGATGAGGCCCTGGCGGCGTTCCAGGAGGCCGGTCGGTTGGCCGAGGCTACGGGTAAGCTCGACACCCTCAGCGGCGTACTGTCGTTCACCGCGAACGTCCATGAAAACCGTGGCGAGCTCGATAGGGCCGGGCTGCTTGCCTGCCGCGCGCTCGCCGTCGCCGAGCGGTTGGGCGATCCGGCGCTGATCATTGACGCAACGGTAAGGCTCGTGGCCGTGGCTTTCTTCGAAGGGGACTGGGGTCAAGCGCGTCGCGATCTCGAGCGACTCGAGCCGCTCCCCGAGCGGATGGTCCAGCAGGCAGGACTCCTGCTCGAGCGCGGGCGGCTGTGCCTGGCCGAGGGAAAGTGGGAGGAGGCGGCCTGTTACCTGGAGGAGTGTAGCGCCTTCGCGCGGCACAGCAATCTCGTGCAGGAGCGGGTAGTCCAGAGTTACCTGGCCGAGCGCGACCTGCTGGAGGGACGGCCGGAGATGGCCCGGGCGCGACTCCTTCCGCTCCTGGATCGCGAGGAGGGTGTACAGGAGCGAGAGGTGACCGGCTATGTGCTGCCGGTGCTCGCGTGGGCCTACCTCGAGCTGGGCGAGGTCGAGCAGGCCGCTGAGACGATCGCGGCCGGCATCGCGCGGGCCCGTGCTTTGGAGTACCGGCTGACCCTGGTGGGCGCCTTGCGGGTGCAGGCGCTGATAGCCCTGCGACAGGGCGATCTGCACACCGCGGAGCAGGCGCTGGAGGAGGGGCTGACGCTGGCCCGCGCCATGCCGTATCCGCATGGCGAGGGGCGGCTGCTGGCGGTGTACGGCCGGCTGCACCTGGCTCGCGGCGCTGTCACCTCTGCGCGAGAACGACTGCAAGCGGCGCTGGCCATCTTCCAACGCCTGGGTGCGCGCAAGGACGTCGAGCAGACAGAGCAGCTGCTGGCTCCGCTCAGTTGACAAGTGCCGGTGCCGGCCACCTGTCCCCGCGTCGTTCCCGTTGCTGACCGTCACGCGCGTAGCATGTGAGACAACGGCGCTGTGTTCGCGCGGGCCCGACGTTAGGCATTTCGCCAAACCAACTACCCGTCGAGCGGGCTCATGCACGAAGGTGCACTCTCGTGATCACTGTTGCGCGGCGATGTCCGCTGCATATCGCAGCCGATCCGGCCAGGGTGGTTAGTTGTGCCCCGGGCGCAAGGCTGATGCGTTGAGGCTTCACGGCCGTTGTCGGCCGTCCCCTGGCCAAGCGTCCAGGACGACCACGAGGGCATCGGCAACAGCGCCTACAGCGCTCTGGGAATTGGGGATGCAACTGGAGATAGAGCGGCTGTCCTCACCGGGGCGGACGCCGGTGACTTCTTCGGGCGAGAACTCCTGGTGAACATGCTGCTGGAGGCGCTGCCCGCAGCTTCTCACCTGTCTGATCGATAGTGCGTCTCATTTCACGTGTTCGTAGACCTCTGGATTAACGGTAAACAGCGCCCGCCCACCCTCCAGGACGGCCATCAGGTTGTCGACGGCTACCATCCCCATCTTCGTACGCGTCTCCAGCGACGCGCTGGCGGCGTGAGGCGCCAGTACCACATTGTCGAGTTCCGCTAGCCCGGGGGACAGGCGCGGCTCGTGCTCGTAGACGTCCAATCCTGCCCCGGCAATACCGCGGCTTCGCAGCGCCTCCACGAGGGCCGTCTCGTCGACGAGTGGACCACGGGCTGTATTGACCAGGATGGCGCCTGGTCGCATCATCCTGAGTTCTGCCGCGCCCACAAGGTGGTGCGTCTCGGCGCTGTATGGCGCGTGGACCGACACGAAGTCGGATCGGCTCAGCAGATCCTCGAGCGAGACTCGTTCCATCTGCAGCTCGCGGACGACCTCGGCGGCCGGCTCAACGACGTCGGTGTACAGCACGCGCATGGAAAATCCACGCGCACGGCGAGCCATTGCCTGGCCAATGCGCCCGGCTCCAACCAGACCGAGGGTCTTGCCGTGCACGTCGGCGCCCAGCATCAACAGCGGTTCCCACAACTGGAAGCGTCCTTCGCGCACGAAGCGATCGCCCTCGACCACGCGGCGCGCCGCGGCCATCATCAGCGACCAGGCGAAGTCCGCGGTTGTCTCGGTCAACACGCCCGGCGTGTTGGTGACCGGGATGCCGCGGGCAGTTGCCGCCGCCACGTCGACGTTGTTGAAACCCACTGCATAGTTGCTCACGACTTTCAGCCGCGGCTGGACGTCGAGCACCTCGGAGTCGATAGTGTCGGTGAGCAGGCAGAGCAGGCCATCGTTGCCGGTGGCGCCCGCGATCAGCTCGTCCCTGGTCAGGACGCGCGGCGCAAGATTTGCGCTAAGCTCGCACCGCTCGCGAAGCGCGGTCATGACGTCCGGCGGCAACTCGCGAGTGAGGAATACGCGTGGCTTTGGCACCGCTAACAACCTCCCGCTACATCAACCAACGCACGACGAATTCGCGCTAACGCTTCCTCGATGTTTGCAATGGAGTTTGCATATGAGAGACGCAGGTATCCTTCACCGGCCGGTCCGAACGACGTGCCGGACAGCGTTGCAACGCCCGCCTTGTTCAGCAGCAGCGTGGCAAGCTCGGCCGACCGCATTCCGGTCTTCTGGATATTGGGGTACGCGTAGAAGGCGCCTGAGGGCATGCTGCAGGATATGCCCGGCAGGGCATTGAGACCCTCGACGATCACAGCCCGCCGCCTTCGGAACTCCTCGAGCATGGCAGTTACGGGTTCCTGATCCATGGTGAGCGCCTCGATGCCGGCGACCTGCGTCGCGGCGGCCGTGCAGGTGTTTGAATTGGTCATCAATTTGCCGATATGCGGGGCCAAGGCCGGTGGGAACACGCCGTATCCGAGCCGCCAGCCCGTCATGGCGTACGTCTTGGAGAAGCCGTCCAGGATGACGGTGCGCTCTGCCATGCCCGGGATCGCGGCGATGCTGTGATGCACGCCTTCGTAGAGCAGCCTGGAGTAGATCTCGTCGGACAGCACGAACAGGTCATGCTCACGCGCGATACTGGCGATACGCCGCAGGTCGTCCTGCTGCAGAACACCGCCGGTCGGGTTGGCGGGCGAATTGATGATCATCAGCTTGGTGCGGCTGGTCACCGCGTTCTGCAACCCATCGAGATCGAGCTGGAAACCACGTTCTTCCGGCTGTGCAACGGGGACGACAATGCCGCCACTGTACCGGATCATCGACTCGTAGATTGGGAAGCCGGGGTCCGGGCACAGTACCTCATCACCGTCGTCGACCAGCGCCAGCAAGGTGAAGAACAGCACGGGCTTGCCACCGGGTGTCACGACAACCTGCTCTGGGGTCACGTCCAGCCCGCGGCTACGGTGCATCTCCAGTGCGATGGCCTGGCGAAGAGGCAGTATTCCCGGGGAGGGCGTGTAGTGCGTATGGCCGTTCCGCAGAGCCTGTGCGCCGGCTTCAACTATTGCCCTGGGCGTATCGAAATCCGGCTCCCCTATCTCCAGGTGAATGATATGTTGTCCCTGCCGCTCCAGGGCCTGGGCCTTGGCGAGCACCTCGAGGGCGCTCTCGGTGCCAAGCCGGGACATCCTCGCGGCCAGTCGCTGCTCAATTGTCTTGTGTGCTGGGTCAGGTTGCATATTCCGCGGCGACATCTCCAAAGGCGGACCCCCTCATGGAACTTTCACATAATCCCGTAGGTTGCGAAGATCTCGGCTGCACTCGTGCCGGCTTCGAGCGCTTCCCGCACCAGGTTCTCCCCCCGCACCTTTTCGAGGGCGCCGCGAAATGCTTCCTCTGCCGCCGCGGCGGGCACGATACAGACCCCATCGACGTCCCCGAACACGATATCCCCAGGCTCCACGCTCTTGTGTCACTGATTTCCTCATTCTACCCGCGCCGCGGCAAGTACCGGCGCCGCCGCGTCTGACATGGCACCCTCTGCGCATGCATGCCGCCTTCCGCGGCAGCCCCTGCCCGCGGCAAGACGCGACCGACGAGCACGGCGGATACGATATCCGCGCCCCGGCAGGTGACTGCGCACCGCATAGCACCTGTGTCAAGCACACGCCTGGCAGGCCAGCGCGGCATGAGTGAAGCCGTCGCCGCTCTATGCGTGTATCATGTTTGCAGCCTGAGGAGGTGCACGTCCCATTCCACGACCACACTGGGAACCGCAGTCCGGACCGGTATCGGGCGATCGCGGTGCGCACCTGACGGGCACAGAGCGCGCCGAGTACGTGCGCTCGCTCTTTGCGCGCATCGTGCCACGCTACGATCTCTTCAATTCGCTGTCTACCTTTGGCCAGGATCGCCGCTGGCGGCGGATGGTGGCGAACGTCGCCGCGGTGCCGGCGGGGGGTCGCGCACTCGACGTGGCCACGGGCACGGGTGCGGTAGCGTTTGCTCTGGCTCGGCGAACGCCAAGGGCGCGAATCGACGGACTCGACTTCTGTGAGCCGATGATCGTGGCGGCGCAGGCCCAAGCGGCGGCGCGCAGCGGGTTTGCCAGGGGCCTGGATGCTGTGCCGTCTTTCCTTGTGGGCGATGCGCTTCGCCTTCGCTATGCAGATGAGAGCTTTGACGCGGTCACCATCTCTTTCGGTATGCGCAATCTGGCCGACCTTCAGCGAGGCCTGCATGAAATGCGGCGCGTGCTCAAACCGGGCGGGCGCCTGGTCTGCCTGGAGTTGACACATGCGCGGTCGGCCGTCATTCGACTGCCCTTCAACCTCTATTTCTTCTACTTCGCGCCGCTGCTCGGTGCGCTGCTCTCCGGGGATCGAGCCGCCTACACGTACCTGCCGCATTCGCTCACGAGTTTTCCGGACGCTGGCGCTCTGGGTGAGATGATGGCGGGCGCGGGCTTCCGCCAGGTGCGCTACCGGCTGCTGAACTTCGGCACCATTGCCATCCACGTGGCCATCACATAGCGATGAGCGCGACGACGCGAGTCCCTCGAGACAAGGCCGCCACCCGGGAGCGAATACTTCAGGCCGCCATGTCTGTTTTCGCGGAACGCGGCTACGGCACGACCAGCGTCGACGAGATTGCACGCCTGGCCGGCAGCTCCAAGGGGGGTGTCTACTTCCACTTCGCCAATAAGCGGGCGATCTTCGAAGCGCTGATTGCCGAGTTGGTAACCGTGCTCGTAAACGACGTGCAAGCGGCCATCGCGCGCGAGCACGGCGCGCTGGCTCGCGTCGATGCTGCCCTGACGGTGGTCATCCGCACGTTCTCCGCTCACCGCGGCTTGACACACCTGCTGCTGGTGGAGACGAGCGGCCTGGGTCCGCCCTTCGACCAGGAGGTGCGCGCGGCACGCGGTGTGTTCGTGGGCATCATCGAATCGTACCTCGCGCAGGCTGTGGCCGAGGGCGCGATCGCGCCGCTCGACACCGGCGTGGCTGCCTGCGTATGGCTGGGCGCTATCAACGAGGTGGTGCTGCGCTGGCTGCTCGACGCGGGTTCCGCGCCGGAGGCGCTGGAGGCAACGCTTCCTGCCTTGCGCCAGCTGCTCCTGCGGAGCATTGGCGTGCCGGACCACCTCTCCGGCGCCGACCGCATTGCCATGCAAACGGGCGGATGACTGCCAGAGATGGTGGACAAGGCAGCCACGGTCATGTGCTGTGATACAGCGGGCGCGGCTTGAAAAAGTGATCGGCAACGTGAGCGTTCCCAGGAACCCAGCGGTCACATTCTCCACGTGCACCCCGACACAGCTCGAGGCGACATGGTAGTAGCGAGGCCGTGGTACACTGCGAAAGAGGCTGCCGGCCACTGCGGCGTTCCGAGATGGTCCGCCTCTAGCGGATCAGGCTGCCCCCTTGCCGGCCTAGCCAGGGAATGCGGAGGAGAAGACTATGGGCAACTGGGCCAGTGAGTTCAAGACGTTCATTCTTCGCGGCAACGTGGTGGACCTGGCGATAGCAGTGGTGATTGGCGCTGCCTTTTCTGCTGTGGTGAACGCCCTGGTGAAGGACATCATCACCCCAATCATCTCCATCCCGGGAAAGGCGGACTTCTCGAACCTGACCTTCACGATTAATGGCAGCATCTTCCGCTATGGCGATTTCATCAACGTCGTGATCGCCTTCGTGATTATCGCCGCGGCGATCTTCTTCCTCGTGGTGAAGCCGCTGAATTACTTCCTGTCCAAGCGCAAGGCCGAAGCGGTCCCCGCCCCGCCTGCGACCAAGGACTGCCCGTTCTGCCTCAGCTCGGTGCCGGCGGCGGCGACCCGCTGCGCGTTCTGCACCTCCGATCTCAAGGCGGCCTGAGCGCACCAACCAGAACCTGACAAGCGAGGACGAGGGCGGCGGTGAGCCCTGACCGCCGCCCTCGCCGATCTGTGCTGCCGCGTCTCCGCGCGACCTCTATGGGCGCGCTGGTTCATCGTAGTCCGCTGTCCACCAGCACGCATAAACACGGCCCGAAGACCGGCCGGCCCAGCCGGTGTGCCGCGCATCCCACAAAGGTGGATGGTCCTACCGTCCGCGACCCGCGGCGGTGTGCTGCGCACCCCCGGCTGGAGGTCCATCCTCAACCTGGCCTGCCTGCGGCGCGTCAGGTCCAGGCACTCGCCTCGTCGATCGCCTGTATCGCCTCGAGGGAGAGATTGATCTCCGTGGCCGGCAACAGCTCGCGTAGCTGATCCGGCGTATTTGCGCCGACGATAGGCGCCGTGATCGTCGGGCGAGCCAGGAGCCAGGCCAGCGCGACCTGCGCAACCGTCGCCTCATGCTGCGAGGCGGCCCGGTCAAGCGCCGCCAGCACTTTCATTCCTCGCTCGTTCATGTAGCTCTTGACGATCCTGTCCGTCCTCGCGCTCTCGGGCAACGGCTGGCCCAGCCGGTATTTTCCCGAAAGAAAGCCTGCGGCAAGCGGGGAGTAGGGTATCACCGCGATATGCTGCTCGCGGCACAGCGGCTCCAGCTCACGCTCGAACTCCTCCCGATGCGCCAGGTTGTAATGCGGCTGCAGACTCTCGTAGCGAACGAGTCCGTGTTTCTCACTCTCCCATAGAGCGCGAGTCAGCCGCCAGGCACTGTAGTTCGACGCCCCAACGTAGCGGACCTTGCCCTGGTGCACGAGGTCGTCGAACGCGCTCATCGTCTCGTCAGGTGGCGTGTCCTCGTCGTCAAAATGCGCCTGGTACAGATCGATGAAGTCCGTCTGTAGCCGGCGAAGCGATGCCTCGACGGCGCCGACGATATGGCGGCGCGAGAGTCCCTGATCGTTTGGACCCGGTCCCATCTGGCCGCGCACTTTCGTCGCGAGCACGATGCTCTCCCGGTTGCCGCGCGCGCGCATCCAGCGGCCGATTATCTGCTCGGACGTACCGCCGGAAGTTCCCTCGGTCCAGTGCCTGTAGACGTCGGCCGTATCGATGAAGTTGCCGCCGGCCTCGACGTACATGTCGAGCACGGCGAAGGAGACTGTCTCATCGGCAGTCCAACCGAACTGCATGGTGCCGAGGCAAAGAGGTGACACCTTGAGACCGGTACGGCCGAGTTTGCGAGCGTACATGGCGACCTTCTCTCTGTACAGGCGGACTCAGTTGACCGGATTCCTGGCAAGATCTTGCAGCCAGGCCCTGAGAACAGTCTACTACTCTTTGCCCCTGGCCCGGGCCGCAATTCTGCCTGGTACCGGTGGGTCGATGGTGAGTTCGTCGGGTAGCCCCCCGGAGTGGAGGGGCGAGCGAAGGGGAAGAGAGGAATAGGCGCGCACCGATCTGCCGTGCGTAAGATAGAAAGCAGGTAACGTAGAGATACATGATGCCGATGAACCGGGCGCAGGTCGAACGATGGCGCAAGGAGACACCAGCATGGCACAGAGCTTTCCCCAACTGCTGCGGCACGTGAAGCAGCAGATTCGTGAGGCCGGTCCCTCGGACGTCTTCGAGGCGACCAAGCAGCCTCATCCGCCTGTGTTGCTCGACGTTCGCGAGCTGGACGAGTATCAGCAAGGCGCCCTGCGTGGAGCCATACACATCCCACGTGGCTATCTCGAGCTGCGTATCGAGAGCGAGGTTCCCGACCGCGACCAGCCGGTAGTGGTCTATTGCGCTGGTGGGGTACGGTCGGCTCTCGCCGCCGTTTCCCTTCAGAGCCTTGGCTACACCGATGTGGTCTCGATGGAGACCGGTTTCAACGGGTGGAAGAACGCCGGACTGCCCTACAACGTTCCCCGCACGCTCGACGCGGCCCAGAGGAACCGCTACAGCCGGCATCTGTTGATCCCGGAGATTGGCGAGGCCGGGCAAATCAAACTGCTTGAAAGCAAGGTGCTGCTTGTCGGCGCCGGCGGCCTCGGTTCCCCAGCAGCTTTGTACCTGGCAGCCGCGGGGGTGGGCACAATCGGCCTGGTGGATTCGGACGTGGTCGACGAATCGAACCTGCAGCGGCAGATCCTCCACTCCACTGCACGGTTGGGCCAACCGAAGACGTCGTCCGCGCGCCAAGCCCTGGAGGCGCTCAACCCGGACGTGCGGGTGGTCGAGCATAATGAACGACTCGTGGCCGAGAACGTGATGGGCATCATCGGCCGGTACGATCTCATCGTGGATGGCGCCGACAACTTCCCCACGCGCTACCTGCTGAACGATGCCAGTCTGCTAGCACGAAAACCGGTCGTACATGGCAGTATCTTCCGCTTCGAAGGGCAACTGACCGTGTTCCAGCCCTACGAAGGCCCGTGCTATCGCTGTATCTTCCCAGAGCCACCGCCGCCCGAGCTAGCTCCCTCCTGTGCGGAGGCAGGGGTCCTCGGAGTGCTGCCCGGAATCGTCGGATCGTTACAGGCGTTGGAGGCACTCAAGCTGCTGCTGGGCATTGGCGAGCCGTTGATAGGGCGGTTACTGCTCTTCGACGCTCTGGAAACCGGCTTCCGCGAAGTGCGGCTGCGGAAGAATCTCAACTGCCCGGCCTGCGGAGAGCACGCCACCCTTGAGCACGTGACAGACCTCGACTACGCGTGCGCGGTGCCGGAGCGGTAAGCGGCTGCGGTGACAGCGATGCCGCGCCGTGCTCGGGCGGTGAGCGCGCGGTTCTGTGCGGCAGATCCGCGATAGCTGGAAGAGGAGATAGAGGGCAGTGTCAGGTGGTGACGCCGGAGCGCTCGTTCTCCCGCTCGCCTACGCCCGTGAGATTGTCGAGCAAGCCCGTACCGAGGCGCCGGCCGAGGCCTGCGGGCTGATCGCCGGCCTGCACGGCCGTGCAACGCGGCTGTATCGCCTCCCCAACGTAGATCCCAGTATCTACCGCTACAACGTGGAGCCGCGCGCCCAGCTGAAAGCGATACAGGAAATGGACGAGCACGGCTGGGACCTGCTGGCGATCTACCATTCGCACACGCATACACCTGCATACCCGTCGCCGACGGACATCGGCCTGGCCTTCTATCCCGACGTCTACTACGCCATCATTACGCTGCAGGATGCTGAGAACCCCGAGATTCGCGCATTCCGTATCGTCGATGGCCGGGTACAGGAAGTCCCCGTATACATTGCTTCGCAGGATGATGAGAGCGGTTCCTGAACGCGTACCCGAGAATCGAGCGATGCCAGTCATTGCGCGGCGATGAGCGTGCCGCCGCCGACTGCCAATAGTGCGACCAGCCACGGCGGCAGGCGCCAGATCGCGAGCAGTCCAAATGCGGCCAGCGCCAGAGCGGCGTCCAGCGAACGGTGAATGGCACTCGTCCAGATCGGGTTGTACAGCGCGGAGAGAAGCAGGCCAACCACTGCGGCGTTGACGCCGCGAAGCGCCGCCCCAACCACCGGGTTGAGGCGCATGGCGTTCCAGAGCGGGAACGCACCCACTACCAGCAGAAAGGCCGGGAGGAATATCGCTACCAGCGCGATCGCACCCCCCACGACGCCGTTTGGCGCCGGACCTTCGACGGCGCCCAAATAGGCGGCAAACGTGAAGAGCGGGCCCGGTACCGCTTGCGCGGCGCCATAACCCGCGGCAAACTGGGCATTCGTTACCCAACCGGGAGCGGCAATTGACGCCTGCAGGAGCGGCAGCACGACGTGGCCCCCTCCAAACACGAGCGCGCCGGAGCGGTAGAAGCTGTCGGCAAGCGCCAGCCAGTGCGCTGCATAGAGTCGCCGCAGCAGCGGAAGGCCGATCAACAGCCCGATCAGCAGCGTCCAGGCAACGATCGCCGATCTGCGCCCGACGCTCCTGGGCACAGCCGGATGCTCGACCTCCTTCTCGCCGGGAAGGAGACGCCACCCAAGCGCAGCGCCGGCAGCGATCACCAACACCTGCAATGCGGGTGAAGACGTGAGTAACGCGGCGATGGCGGCAAGAATGGCAAGTGTCGCCCGGGGCCGGTCGGGCGCGAGTGTCCGCGCCATGGTCCACACGGCCTGCGCTACCACGGCAACCGCGACCACCTGCAGCCCATGAATCCAACCCGAGTCGACCACACTGCCGTGGCGAACGAGGAACGCGAACAGCACGAGGGCAAGTGCCGACGGGAAAGTAAAGCCAAGCCACGCGGCGAGCCCGCCAAGCAGGCCGGCCCGCGTGAGACCAATGGCAATGCCCAGCTCACTGCTCGCCGGGCCCGGCAGGAACTGGCATAGTGCAACGAGGTCCGCAAAACGAGCGTCGTCAAGCCAATGCTTGCGCTCGACGTACTCGGCACGGAAATATCCCAGGTGCGCAACCGGCCCACCGAACGACGTGACTCCCAGCTTCAGCGCCGCCAGAAACACTTCCGGTGCGTTCCCGGTGGCCGGCGGCACGACTTCAGCAGGCGCCGCGCTCACGATCGTGACCCGCGGATGGGCCGGGGCAGAGTGTTCAAGGTGGTCGCGTGGGTTCTCAGTCCGTAGGCGACGTGCTGGGCACGCGACCACCTACAACTATGGGCCAGGCGCATTCTGGTTCTCAAGTGGTGAATCCGGATATCCCCATACCTGTATCGGCCATCCAGCGAACTGCGCGTGCATAGCCTAACGATACAAGAGTCGCCACACTCGTGCTCGAGTCGCCCGATACTATGGAAAAGGCCCGCTGTTAGCGCGGAAGGTCGGACATCGTCTTCGACAGTGCGATTGACGGCGAAGTCCAACAATGGGAGCCTTTCCAGGGACGCGTGCCTTTGCATGAGGCGCCGAGTGCATAGTCCCCGGTCGAATCGGTGTGTCCCCGGTTCACCGTAGCCGTCGCGCATGCGGGGTGGGCCGGCACATGTGCCATTCAATCCGGGAGGAAAGAAGCCAATGCGAGCGATCGTGCAGCGTGAGATCGGTGGACCCGAAGTGTTGCGTCTGGAAGATGTCGACGACCCGGTGGCCGGCCCGGGCCAGGTGGTGGTGCGGCTTCGCGCCGCCGCGCTGAACCGCCGCGACACGTACATCCGCTCTGGCCGATATGCCGGGATCGTGCTGCCAATCATCCCCGGCTCCGATGGGGCAGGTGTCGTCGCCGAGGTCGGCGACGGGGTAACGCACGTCACGGTCGGCCAGGAGGTGGTCATCAACCCGTCGCTTGACTGGGGTGACGATCCCGCGACTCAAGGGCCCAACTGGCGTATTCTTGGTCTCCCGGAGAACGGCACCTATGCGCAGCTCGTGCGCGTACCGGCAAGCGCGATCTATCCAAAGCCTCAGGCGCTGTCGTGGGAAGAAGCCGCGGCCATTCCCTTGGCCGGGCTTACGGCATACCGGGCCGTTGTGACAAGGGCACAGGTGGCGCCTGGCGAGACCGTGCTGATCACCGGCATCGGAGGCGGGGTTGCGGCGTTCGCGCTGACCTTCGCACGCAGCCTCGGCGCGCGCGTGCTCGTGCTCTCTGGCAGCGACCAGAAGCTGGCGCGGGCCGCGACTCTGGGCGCCGATGCCGGCTTCAGCTATAAGGCAGCCGACTGGGTAGAAAAGGTCCGTGCTGCCGCCTACGGCAGCGGGCCGGACGTCGTGATCGACAGCGTTGGCGGTGACTTCTTCAACCAGGTTCTCGACGTCGCGCGGCCGGGTGCGCGCGTCGTCCTGTACGGTTCCACGCTCGGGGTCGTGTCCAATATGGTGCTACGGCGCGTCTTCTGGAAGCAGATTGACGTCCGCGGGTCCACCATGGGCACGCCGGCTGAGTTCGCGGCCATGCTGGAGGTCTTTGCCGCCGGCACGGCGAAGCCGGCGATCGACAGCGTCTTCTCCCTGGCGGAGGCCGGCGCGGCCCAGACTCGCATGGAGGAGGCCGCGCAGTTCGGCAAGATCGTGCTGAGCTGTATCTAGGCTAGTTGGCGAGCTCCGCCTTCACGGTGATCTCGACGTTGTTACGCAGCGCGTTGGAGACCGGGCAGCCTTGCTCGCCCTGTATGGCAGCGGCCTCGAAGCCGGCTTGGTCCAGACCCGGCACGCGGCCACGCACCTGCAAAAGCATTGAGGCGATTTTGAAGCCGCTGTCGGTAGGTGCAAACGTGCAGGTCGCCGTGATATCCAGATGCGTGGGTGGCGTGCCCTTCTTGGCCAGAGTATTCGAGAAGGCCATGGCATAGCATGCAGCATGCGCGGCCGCGATCAACTCCTCGGGGCTCGTGGTGCCCGGCGTGCGTTCAGTTCTGCCGGCCCAGGTGACGGGAAGCTCGCCGGTGGCGCCACTCCCCACCGTGAAGCTTCCTTTTCCGTGGATGAGGTCGCCGTCCCAGGCGGCATGTGCGGTGCTCAATGCGGCTTTCGGCATTGCCTCGGTACCCCCTCTGCTACGTGTGCTCTGCTCTCTGCAGATATCCCACGCTTTCCACAGTAGCAGAGTTGGGCGTACCGGAAATTTCGGTCATCAGCTAGGCTGGGACGTTCGGGACGTATTTGGAAGGTCTGTTACCTGCGACTCAGATGGCGCCTGGGGGTGTGGCTCGTCGATGAGAGACTTCACCAACGCGATGAGCGCACTGATAGAAAAGGGCTTTTCCACGAAGGCGCGGTACTCAATACCCTTGGCCACAGTGGCCTCCTGGCCGGCACTCACCAGCACGAGCGGGATCTTCCTGAATGTGGCGTGTGCGTGCAAGGCCTCCGAGAAACCCCGCCCGTCGATATCAGGCATGAGCACGTCGCACAAAACGATGTCCGGTCGATCGCGTATCAGCCTGTTCAGGCCCTCGCGTCCGTTTATGGCATCTACAACGCGATAGCCCTCGAGCGTGAAAGTCGCCGAGAGCAACTCAAGCGTCGGGACGTCGTCATCGACTACCAATATAGTGCGCTGAGAGGACGCCGGCATCGACGCTTCAGCATATTTCGCAGCCATGGTATTAGAACCTCAGATCGCCTGACCTATAGTGCCACCATACCACGTCCCATGCGCGGGTGCACCGGCATAAAGGGGCTAGCCGGTCTGGGGGCCTGTCAGTTACGGGCCGAGCACTGGGCCGCGGCGCGAGTGAGCAGAACCCACTGTTCAGAGCATGCTGAAGGCGTTCGTGCCGGCGCGCGGCAGATTCCCGGCCGGCGCCGCGCCGGCTATGTCAACAGCATGCCCACACGAAGACCATGAGCCACCGACCATAGGTGCACGATGCGAACGGACTGCGTAACGTGAGCGTGCTTCAGGCACGTGATCAACGTGCCGGACAATCCGACCGCGCTCCGCAGCATGACACCTCCGCTCGATGCGCGACCCGGAAGCTCCCCGCTCAACGCGTGCCTCGGAATTGTGGCTGAGACGCCTCCGGCGCTGATCTCGCAAAGCTCGCCTCTGAACGAGGCGCCATGCACAAGGAGAAGCGCGCTTCCTCGCGCGAACTCGCGTGGAGCACATCGCGGCGACGTGCTTCCTGCGTGTCGTGTGATGGCCAGCGATGCCGTCGACATGAGTGACTGGCACAGCTCGTCGGCCCTCCGCCTCCTGGCGCCGCGGCTAAAGAAGTTGCCGCCGGTCACCTCGGGGAACAGCGCAACGCTCGCGCTGCCGGATGTAACGTCTTCGATCGCGCAGTGAATGGTGATATCGGATGTGTCCTTTCCGGCAGCGCCAAACACGATCAGTGAAGGCGCAGTCGATCCGACAGCCACCCACGTAGTGGAGGTCTCATCATGCACACCCGAATCGGCGTACGCCGCGGCAACGCGCGCTCCGGCGCCCAAAGCGAGCGCGGCCTCACGCAGGTCGATGGGCTGGCCGGGCGCCGTCCCGCGCAAGTGGTCACCTGCTGCGCAGGTACCGGCGACGTGGCGCATGAGCACCGCGTAAATGACTGCAGAGCTCCGTCTGAACAACCGCATCGAACCGGGCCCGCGTGGTGCCGCGGACTGCGCGTCGCCGAGAGACGCGTCGGTCCTGGCTCCGTAGATAAGCTGAAGACCGGCTGTGCGATCCTGCACGTGTGCGTTCCTTGCTCTCTGCTTGCCGCGCGCTTCGCGGTCCGCTCCGGCGAGGGCCTGTGCCCCACCCGACTCCGCCATCTCACTATAGGTTAGCGCGGCCGCCCGAAACATGCCCGATTGAGCCGGCACCGCCGGCTCAATCGAGGATGGTGCTATGTCGCGGCGTAGTAGCTTCTAGTCAGCGACGGATGCGCGTCCCGAGGAGGGTGAGATCGGCTGGGCTCAGGCGGTCTGCAGCCGTCGCGGCTTGGTGCCAGAAGGGATACAAGAGTGGCAGGACGCTCGTGGCATCCAGCCGTCCCTGCTCTGCGTCGGTCAGGCGCAGGTCGGCAGCTCGAAGGTTGTCGGAAAGTTGTTCATCCGTCCGTGCGCCGACGACCAGCGAGGTAATGCCCGGCCTGCGTAGCAGCCAGGCAAGAGCAACCTGGGCCGGAGAGACGCCTCGGCCCGCGGCGACCTCGACGAGCGCGTCGACAGTGTCGTACAGCTGGTTCGCATCACGTACCGGCGGCTCGTCCCACCCAGCCAGCCGGCGCGCGCTATCCTGCCCACGGCGGTACTTGCCGGAGAGCAGTCCACCGGCAAGCGGACTCCAGACCAACACGCCGACGCCTTGGTCGATGCCGGCAGGAATGAGCTCATACTCGGCATCGCGGGCCTGCAGCGAGTAGTAAATCTGCTGGCTCACAAAGCGCTGGTAGCCGAGCCGATCGGATACGCCTAATGCCTTCATCAGTTGCCATCCAGCGTAGTTCGAACAGCCGATGTAGCGAACCTTGCCGGCGCGCACCAGCGAATCGAGCGTTTCCAGGGTCTCTGCCAGGGGAGTCTGGCCATCCCATTCGTGGACCTGATAGAGGTCGACATACTCCGTGCCCAGGCGTCGGAGACTGGCTTCAAGGGAGCGCATAAGATGATGACGCGAGAGGCCGGCGTCGTTCGGTCCGTCGCTCAGAGGCATGCGAGCTTTCGTGGCAAGGAGAATGCGGTCGCGGCGCCCGGCGACGGCCTTGCCCACGATCTCCTCAGACAGCCCGAACGAATAGATATCGGCTGTGTCAACCAGATTGACGCCCGCGTCGATGGCCATGTCAAGGTGGCGGCGGGCGCCGACCGCATCGATCGCGCCGGTCTTCGCGAAGTCGCCCCGGCCCCCGTACGTCATGGTGCCCAGAGTGAGCACCGAGACGCGCAATCCAGACTGTCCAAGTTGGCGGTATTCCATCTCCTCCTCCGATCGAGCTAAACGGCGTGCACGCGGTTCCTGCATGACACCGGCCCATTGCTAGTCGTAGCAGAAGCAGCAGGTATGTTCAAGCGCTGGGATAGGGTCTGGCCAGGAGCGGGGCGAGGGCACCTCCCGGGCCGCGACCTGGCGTGAAGCGCACCGCGATCTGGCGCCTCCGCCATGCTACCTTGTCGAGGGAATCAGCATCCGCGGCCTGGACGGGCGCTAGACTTGAGGGTATCACCATGAAGGCGAGTCCCTCGTCGCCACAGGCGCATGTCGGCGCTTCACAGCGGCGGTGGCGTTCCAGTGAGCACGCTGCGCAAGCCGGATGCACGAGGCGAATGCTCGTCAGCCAGGAGAGAAGGGATTTCGAATGATGTCCGATCAGGTCACTGCCCAGCCGAAGGTTCCTGCACTGCGCTTTCGCCAGGTGCATCTGGATTTCCACACCTCTCCGCTGATCCCCGCGGTTGGCGAGGATTTTGACGCCGATGCCTGGGCCCGTCAGCTGCGCGATGCGCGCATCGATTCGATCACCTGTTTTGCTACCTGCCATCACGGTATGAGCTACTACCCGACCAAGGTCGGCTACATGCATCCCCATCTCAAGCGAGACCTGCTTGGCGAGCAGATCGAGGCTGCTCACCGGCACGGCATCAACGTGCCCGTCTACATCACCGTGGTGTGGAGCGAGCACCAGGCTGAAGAGCATCCGGAGTGGCGCCAGGTACATCGCGATGGCCGGCCCGTCGGACGGCTACCGGTCGGAGCGCTGGCCCATAACTCCTGGCACTGGCTCTGCATGAACAGCCCCTACGCCGACCACGTCTCGTCAGTGACCGATGAGGTGCTTTCGCACTATGCGGCGGATGGTCTCTTCTTCGACATCCTGATGAGCGCGCAGCCTGGCTGCTGCTGTGCGTACTGCCTGCGCGGTATGATGGCCGACGGTGTGAACCCCGAGGACGACACGGCGCTGCATGCCTACACGCTTGCCGCGGAACGCCGGTTCATGGACAGGATCAGCCGCGAGGTCTGGGCAAAGCGTCCCGGCTTGCCGCTCTACTTCAACGCGCGCATGCGCCTGACCGGCGATCCGCAGGAAGGCAATCGTCCCGAAGCGCCGTATTACACACACTGGGAGCTGGAATCGCTGCCGACCGGCGGCTGGGGCTACACGCACTTTGCGCTCTATAACCGCTTCTTCCAGACCCTGGGCAAGCCGGTCCTGGGCATGACGGCGGCGTTCCACCGCTCGTGGGCCGACTTCGGCACCGTCAAGAGCCAGGCAGCGCTGGACTATGAGTGCTTCAGGGCCCTTGCCGGCGGCGCGGCGTGCTCGGTAGGCGACCAGCTGCATCCGCGCGGGATCCCCGTGGCGGAGACCTACCGACGCATTGGCAGGACGTACGCCTCGGTTGAGGCGAAGGAACCTTGGTGCCGCGGCGCCGTGCCGCAGGCCGAGGTGGCGATCCTCTTGCCACCGGACAGCAGTACGGGCACGCGCGTCATGGGCATGGAGAGCGAAGAGGGTGCCCTGCACATGCTGTTGGAGATGGGCGCTCAGGCAGCCGTGATCGATAGCGCGGCGGACTTCTCTCCCTACAGGGTGATCGTGGCCCCCGATCACGTCCGGCTGGATGCCGCGCTCGCGGCCAAGATCCGTGGCTACGTGGGTGGAGGGGGATCCGTTCTGCTCAGCCACGAGTCGGGCCTGCGCGTGGACGGCTCAGAATTCGCGCTGGAGGCGCTGATGGGCGTCGAGTACCTGGGCGCCGGACGGGACGACGTGGAGTTCTTTCGACCGATGGACGCGCTCGCCGGGTCGATTCCGGCCATGGACCACGCACTCTACGATCGCGGCAGCGCCGTGCGACCGCGGCCCGGGACCGAGGTGCTGGCGGAGATCGTCTCGCCCTACTTCTCCCGTACCTGGGCGCACTTCTCATCGCACGCGCAGACGCCACCCGATCCGGCCGGGCTGCACGGTCTTGCCGCCGCCACGCTGTGCGGCCGGGTGGCCTACCTCTCACACCCCCTGTTCCTGTCGTACCAGAGGAATGGGTATCCAGCGTACCGGCAGATCGTGGGCGCGTTGCTGCGGCGTCTGCTCCCCGATCCGATCGTGCGGACGAACCTTCCTACCACCGCGGAGGTGACGGTGCTGCGCCAGCCGGCGGGCGCCGACGGCGACTCGCCGGAGCGGCTGATCTGCCACTTGCTGCATTACGTTCCACAGCGACGTACCCCCGATCTCGATCTCGTGGAGGATGCGATCGCGCTCCACGACGTGTCAGTAGCAGTACGCACGGGCTGGAGGCCGCGCCAGGTCTATCTCGCTCCCGAGCGCACGGTACTTGACATATCACAGCAGGGCGAGTACGCCAGCGTGAGCGTGCCTGAAGTCAATGGTCACGCCATGGTCGTATTTGAGCGAGACCGTTGAGCCGCGCGGGCCGGTCCGCGCATCACCATTTCCTGGACACACAATCTGCTTTTGAGGGAGGAACGTGCAAGATGATGGAGTTCGAGTTCTGCAATCCGACGAGGATCATCTTTGGTAGCGGACGCATCGCTGAGATCTCTAGACATGTCGGTGCCCAGGCGCGTGTGCTCGTGTTGTATGGTGGCGGGAGTATCAGGCGAAACGGCACGCTGGACGAGGTGCGCCACGCGCTGGGAGACCGGCACGTGCAAGAGTTTGAGGGCATCGAGCCGAATCCGACGTACGAGACCCTCATGCGCGCGGTCGAGATCGCGCGGCGCGACCGGATCGATTTCCTTCTGGCGGTAGGCGGTGGATCCGTGCTTGACGGCACGAAGTTCGTCGCGGCCGCCGTGCCCTTCGAGGGCGATCCCTGGGACATCCTGCTCCAGGAAGGCACGAATGTCCAACAGGCGCTCCCTCTCGGCACGGTGCTGACGCTACCGGCGACGGGCTCCGAGATGAACACGAACGCCGTGATCAGCCGGAAGGCGAACTCCGCCAAGCTTTCGTTCTCCAGCCCACATGTCTATCCGCGCTTCTCCATACTTGACCCGGAGAAGACATTTACCCTGCCGCCACGACAGATTGCCAATGGCGTGGTCGACGCCTTCGTTCATGTCGTGGAGCAGTACCTTACCTATCCCGTCAACGCGGTCGTGCAGGACCGGTTGGCCGAGGCTCTGCTCCAGGCTCTGATCGAGATCGGCCCCAAGGCCCTGGCGGCGCCTCATGACTACGACGAGCGGGCGAACCTGATGTGGGCAGCGACGTTGGCGCTCAACGGGCTGATCGGCGCCGGCGTGCCGCAGGACTGGGCAACGCACTCGATCGGGCACGAGCTCACGGCACTCTACGGGATCGACCATGCGCGCACGCTCGCGGTCGTTTTGCCGTCGATGTTGACTGTGCGCCGCGAGGCCAAGCGCGCCAAATTGCTCCAGTACGCGGAACGGGTCTGGCAGATCACGAACGGCAGCGACGATGAGCGAATCGACGCCGCTATCGCGAGCACTCGCGCTTTCTTCGAGAGTCTGTCGGTGCTGACAAGGCTTTCCCAATACGAAGTCGACGAAAGCAGAGCCGCGGACACAGTCGCGGCGCAGCTACGGGCGCATGGTAAAACGGCGCTCGGCGAGCGCCAGGAGGTTGACCCAGAGATGGCGCGCGCGATCGTGGCTGATTCCTTGTAGAAGCGTCCTGCCGGGTCCCTTCGAAGCAGATAACGCGCCGTACGATCAGCTGGCCGCCGCGGACAGCGCGAAGCAGGTCTCGACTGCCAGCCAGAAGAGCGTGTCACGGATGGAATGGGTGGTCCAGTCGCGAGCATTCCATTCGCTGCCGCTGACGTCGTCGCCGGCATAGAGCAACTGCGCGAAACGCGCGCCGCGGAAACGCGCAACGGCGAAGAACGCCGCAGCTTCCATCTCCACGACGATACAACCCTCGTGGCGGCGACGCTCGATCCTGGCCGGCGTCTCCCGAAAGAAGGCGTCGGTTGTCCAGGTCTTGCCGGCGACGTAATCCAGGCCGTGCCGCTTGAGCACCGTCTCGGCCGCGATCACACCGGCGGAATCGGCTGGCACCTCGCGGCTCGGCGGCAGGTAGTGGTACGACGTTCCCTCGTCGCGTACAGCGGCGATCGGGACTACTATGTGGCCGGCGGCGAGCGCCGCGTCCAGCGTGCCGGCGCCTCCGCAGGCGGTGACCGTCGTGCAGCCGACGCCGATGATCTCCTCCAGCAGCCCGGCCGCCAACGGCGCGCCCACACCCGGGTGCAGAACAAGCAGCCGTTGCCCCTGACTGGTCAACGCGTAGACCGGGTGCCGGCCAATCTCACTCTGGAAGTGCGCCACGACGACGGCCTGATGCTCCTGCGAAAGGCGCGTGATCACGTCCTGGAAGAAGCAAAGCACGGCGCACGTGGTCTGATGAGCTGGAGTGCCTGACGAGCGCGGATTGATCAGCGCGGTGGGCGACGGATCAAACTCAAGGATTGGATACTGCTGTTCCACCGATCCCCCTGTTCGTTCAGGCCAAGACTCTTCGCGCCGGCGGCATGCGATGCCCTGGCAGGATGCTGTTCTTCTCCAGTCTAGCTCGGTTTTTCAGACCGTAGCTCCAGTCGATTTCACCATGTCGCCGTCGGCAGGGCCATCCGGGTCGCTCGCGGATGACAGGGCAAAGGCGATAGCCTCCCCTATCGTCATGGCCGCGCCCTGCGCCCAGGCGACTGCGAAGGCGTGCTCACCCACTGTCACGCGCATGGCCGCTTCCGTCAGCTCGTGATCGGCGCGCTCAGAAGGCAGCACGTGCACGCCAAGGACTCTACGTTGCGCCCCGGCAGCCGCGGCCAGCCGTGCGGCTCGCATGGGCTGGTTCATCGCGGCCAGGACATTGGCAAAACCCAGCAGCCACTGCGCCACTTCAGCTTGCGCACCGACGGTCCGGCTGAGGCTGAGACCTTCCCGCAGCAGATCCATCGCCCGCTCGTACTGGCCTTGCCCGCAGGCCACACGTGCCAGACCGTGCAGCGCTTCTGTACCACTCGGACGGTCCCCCAACGCGCGCTTAAGTGTGAGTCCCTCCTCGAGCAGGTTCGCGGCACGGTCGAAATCACCTCGACGGCACACAACATTCCCCAAGCCAATCAGCGTGTTGGCCAGGCTCCAGCATGTGCGTGATCTCGCTCACGTCCCATGCTCGTCCCACGAAGCTGCTCAGTGTGAGCGGCAGGTTGGTCAGTCGCGCCGCTCGCGGTGCTACGGGCACGCCGGCGGCGAGTGGCGAACTCTCCTCTGCCAGGAGTTCCGCGCGTATGGCCATGACCTCAACCGAAGGGGTCACGTCCAGTTCCTCTTCCAGCGCGGTGGCCAGTGTCTGGTAGATCCGCAGCGCCTCTTTCCTTCGGCCCGACGCTGCCAACAAGCTCATCAGCGTTGAGTGCGTTGTTTGGGTTGCCAAAATGCGATAATCCGGATCCACTGGTTGGCCAGCGGCCGCAGGGCCATACTCTGGCTCCTCCCGGCCTCGCGCTCAGTATAGGCGTGATACTGCGAAGGAGAATCCATTACCATACGATGCAGGAAGGGAGTGGGCGAGCATGGAACGTTATCTGGACGGACGCGTTGCCATCGTCACCGGTGGAGCGCAGGGCATTGGTTTCGCCATCGCCCATCGACTGGCGCGTGCCGGCGCGCACGTGGTGGTCGCCGATATCAACGTTTCTCGGGCAGCCGAGGCCGCGGCCGCGCTCGCCACGGACGGGCTCCAGGCCCACCCGATCGGCGTGGACGTTTCCGATGAAAGTGCCGTCGGCGCTATGGTCGCGACGGTGCACCACGAGATAGGGCCGGTTGCAATCCTCGTCAATAATGCCGGAATCAGCGGCGGAACCGCCAGGGTGGCGGAGATCGATCTGGGAGCCTGGGACCGCACTATCGCGGTGAATTTGCGCGGAGTATTCCTGTGCTGTCGCGCCGTGCTGCCGGACATGCTCGCGGCGCAGTACGGGCGAATCGTGAACGTGGCGTCCATTGCCGGGAAAGAAGGAAATCCCGGACTGGCGGCATACTCTGCGTCTAAGGCGGCCGTCATCGGCTTCACCAAGTCTCTGGCCAAGGAGGTAGCGCGCGAGGGCATTATCGTGAATGCGATCTCGCCCGCCGTGATCCAGACGGAGATTCTGAATCAGCTGGCCCAGGAGACAATCGACTACATGGTGTCGCGCATACCACTCGGCCGCACGGGCACCCCGGACGAAGTTGCGGCCCTCGTCGGCTGGCTGGTCGGAGACGAGTGCACGTTCACGACAGGCCAATGCATCGATATCAGCGGCGGACGCGCCACGTACTAGCTTGGGCCCCGCTCTACTGGCTTTTGCGGCAAGCGCCGACAACAGCCCGGGACCGATCAATGCCAGTTATTCGGCTTGAGAAAGACAGCACCGGCCAATGTCGGCTGCAGCGCAAGTAAGCGATCCAGTGCCAGCACAAGTCGTCCGATCGTAGCACTGTCACCGCGGGGAAACTGCCGATTCGTCGTGTAGATCAGGCCGGGGTACTCACGGCCGTTTGCCAGCGCCTCGTCGTCAAGTCGGCGGAAGTCGGACACGTTCTCGGTCACGAGAACGCGCTGCTCGGCGATCGCTGCTGCGAACACGTGCTCATCCGGCGCACCCCGTAGCCGGTCGTGGTCCTGATCGAGCACTGAGGCGACGTCATGGCCGTGCTCTCGAAGTTGCTCGGCGACCACAGTCGAGTACATTTCGTCCAGCAGTAGCTTCACCCCAAAAGGCGCCGCTCACGCTCAAGCGCCTGCTCGAGACGGAGGGCCTCCTCCTCCACAAGCGCGATGTGGCGGTCCACCTCATCTGGATACTCAGCATAGTAGCGCAGTGCGATGCGGATCCTGTCCGACGACACACCGATCCGCTCGGCAAGCGCTAGCATGCGTGCCTCGCCGCGCTCGGGCGCTGAACGGGCAGCCACAACCACTTCCCACACGTCCGGTCCACCAACCACCACCGCGCGACGGCCTGCGGGCCCGGTGCGGAACATAATACCGGGATGGCTGTCGAGCCGCATCCCCTCATTGATGTAGCGCTGGGCAAGGCGTACCAGCGGCTCACCGCTTCGAGCGCTTCGCTCACGCAGTCCATGGAGCGTCTTGGCGTCAATTCGAATCGGTTCGCTACTCATGTAATCAAGTGTAGCCAGTTGTGGTGTATATGTCCACACGCGTGCTCCGCCCGCGAATCGTACTTGCTTTGTATTGCACAATGCGATACATTGCAGTGAGCTACCAGACGAAAGAAGCCTGATATGGAGACGACGGCACGGACCACGCCCCAGCGCTGCTATCGCATTGCAGGCGACCTCGGAGCGCTCGGCGTCGTGGTGGACGCGATCGATGATGCAGCACGGACATTCTACGAGCGGTTCGAGTTCAGCCGCTTTCCCGAGCGGCCTTGCCAGCTCTTCCTGCCAATCCGTACGATAAGCAACCTCATAGGCAGGCCAGAGTAGCATCACGTGCTATATCTTTGAGCGGCGCGCGCTTTCCCCTTGGCAGCCTCTTCCTCCCGATCCTTGGGCGCTGCCGTCGATTCTAGCGAGAGGAGAAGCCGCCGCGAGCTGCCGGCAATGTCTTCTACTGCCGTGTTGAAGGCTGCCTCGTTCGCTTTTGACGGCTTATTGAAGCCGCTGATCTTCCGCACGAACTGCAGCGATGCGGCATGAATCTCGTCCTCTGTAGCCGGCGGCTCAAAGTTGAATAGCGGCCTGATGTTTCGGCACATTCGGCTTTGCCTCCAAGAGATGGCGGATCGCCATCACTCTCTCGATGCGGGCTCATCAGTGGCCCGCGCCACAGAGTATAATGCCTCCAGTTCTCTGTCGCAGTGCGCAGGCAAAGGATGGACTAGATGGACGATCCGACGCTGGCTTCGAGGCTGCAATTCGCGTTCACGGTGACCTATCACTATCTCTTCCCCCAATTGACAATGGGTCTGGCACTCCTGTTGGTTGTCTTCAAGACACTGCATGCGCGCACGCACAAGGAAACCTATAACGATTCTGCCCGATTCTGGGCGAGAATCTTCGCCGTTTCCTTCGTCATGGGCGTCGTCACCGGTATTCCGATGGAGTTTCAGTTCGGCACCAATTGGGCGAGATTCTCGGCCTCGACCGGCGCGCTTATCGCGCAGTTGCTGGCCATGGAAGGCGCGTTTGCCTTCTTTCTGGAATCGGCCCTGCTCGGCATTTTTCTGTTCGGCGAACGCCGCTTCGGCCAGCGCGTGCACTACCTCGCGGCAATTCTGGTCTGGGTAGGAACCTGGCTCTCGGGCTTCTTCATCGTCGCCACGAATGCCTGGATGCAGCATCCTGTCGGCTACGTTGTGCAGTCAGACGGCAAGTACGCGCTGCACGACTTCTGGGCGGTATTGTTCAACTCCTGGATCACGGCCCAGTATCTGCACACGATCAGCGGCGCCGTGATTACTGCCAGCTTCCTGACCGCCGGGCTCGGCGCGTACTATGTGCTGACCAATCTGCATGTCGATTATGGCAGGATATTTCTCACAGTCGGCGTTATCACCGGGTTCCTGGCCAGCGGCTTTCAGCTGTTTCCAAGCGGGGACCTCGAAGGACAACAGGTGGCCGCTCACCAGCCGGCCAAGTTGGCGGCCATGGAGGGCCTGTTCCAGAGCGAGAACGGCGCTGGGATCGCCATACTGGGCCAGCCGGATGTCGGCAAGAGTCGGCTCGACAATGCCCTGATCGTGCCCAACATGCTCAGTTTCCTGACATACCGGCAATGGAATGCCCGTGTGCAAGGACTCAACACTATTGCTCACGACCAGTGGCCTGACAGCGTTGCCTTCGTCTACTTCGTCTATCACATCATGGTCGGGCTTGGCACTATCTTTATCGCGATCATGCTGATCGCGTTGCTGATGCTCTGGCGCAGGCGCCTGTTCGATTCGCGACGCATGCTGTGGGTACTGATGCTGGCCACGCCTCTGCCATTTATCGCCAACTCCGCCGGTTGGCTGACGGCCGAGCTGGGCCGCCAGCCGTGGAACGTGTACGGCCTGCAACGTGTAGCGAACGGTACGTCGCCTACCTTGTCGGGTGGGAACGTGCTGTTCACCCTCCTTGGGTTTGCAGGCATCTACCTGGTGCTCGGCCTGCTGTTCGTGATCCTGATCGTGCAGGAAGCCGTGCGCGGCCCGTCGGCGCCCGCCGCTGCCGCGTCGGACACCGACGCGCTGAGCATGTACTGAGCCGTCGCGTGAGGCACCGGATTTCCTGTTCCGTGACTGGGGCCCGGATCGTCGGGCCTGGAGGGAGGCTTTGATGGCAACGCTATGGTTCATACTCGTTGCGTTGATGGTAGGCATCTACGTCGTGCTGGATGGGTTCGACCTGGGCGCCGGGGTCATCCATCTGTTCGTCGCCCAGAGCGATGATGAGCGGCGGATGGTGATCAAGGCCATCGGGCCGGTCTGGGACGCCAACGAGGTTTGGCTGCTCGCCGCCGGCGGCTCGCTCTTCCTTGCATTTCCAGCCGCTGTATGCCGCGGGCTTCAGCGGCTTCTACTTGCCACTGATCATGGTCCTGTGGATGCTCATGGGCCGGGCGATCGCAATCGAGCTTCGCTCGCGAGTCCCGAGTCCGATCTGGGCCACGTTCTGGGATGGTGTCTTCTTCGTCAGTAGCGGTCTGCTGGCCATCTTCTATGGAGCTGCACTGGCCAATGTGGTCCGAGGCGTGCCGCTCGACAGCCACGGCTATTTCTTCGAGCCACTGTGGACGAACTTCGATCCCAAGAGCAGTGCGCCGGGCATTCTGGACTGGTACACCGTACTGATCGGGTTGCTGGCGCTGGCCACGCTTACAACGCATGGAGCGGCGTATGTCGCCGCGAAGACTGCCGGGCCGGTCAATGAGCGTGCGTTCCGCTGGGTTCGGCCGGCGTGGGTCGCCACCATCGTCTTGACCGCTGCCGGCACGGTGGCCACGTTCTGGCTGCAATCCAGCATGTTGACACGCTTCAAGGATGAGCCCTGGGGTATAGTCCTTCCGTTGCTGGCGCTTGGTGGCTTGGCAGGGATAGGGTACTACCACGCACGGAGTCGCGAGATCGAGGTATTTCTCTCATCTTGCGCCTACATCCTGGGTATGCTGACCGCCACCGTCTTCGCCGTCTATCCGAACGTGCTGCCGGCAGTGACGAAGGCAAACAGCCTTACCATCCATAATGCTGCCAACACCGACTTCGGGCTCAAGGTGGGTATTGTCTGGTGGCCTCTCGGTTTCATCCTTGCCCTGGTCTACGCGGCGGTATTGTACCGATCATTCCGTGGCAAGATCTCGACCGCCGGGGCCGGCGCGCACTGAATGGGTACCATCCTGCATGCCGGCACGTCATGACGGGATGGCTCCCTGCCTGGCGGTGTCAACCAGTTGAACGCTGGCCCCACGTCGCTCACGCGGAACTGGCCAGCCGGCCAGAGCCGCGCGGTAGGCACGTGATCGACGCTGCCTCCCTCTCCGTTGCCGCGCGCTCCGTCCCAACGAGGCGGAGAGCGCGGGTAGCCGGGGGTTATGTTGCCGCGGCCATCGCACGTACGATCTCGGTCAGGATGAGGCGCGAGGTGGCGAAGTTGAGCCGAACGAAGCCGCGACCGACGCCGCCAAAATTCGCCCCGTCGTTCATGGCGACTCTTGCGTGCTGCAGGAAGAATTCGGCCGGGTTGTCGATCCCGAGGTCCCGACAGTCCAACCAGGCAAGGTAGGTAGCATCGGGGAGCACGAAGCGCACCCGAGGCAGATGCTCCGCGATCAGCGCCGCAAGAAGCCTGCGATTGCTGTCCAGATACGTCGAGCACCTGGGCAAGCGATGGCTGCCCCTGTTCGAACGCCACGCGGTTGGCCAGAATGCCCATGATGCTTGCGCCATGCGTTTCCAGCCACGACAGCTGATCCCAGCGGGCGATATCCGCCTCATTTGACAGCACCACCTCGGCACACTTGAGGCCGGGGATGTTCCAACCTTTCGACGCCGACACGATCGTCACCGCGTGGCTGGCGGTACTGTCCGATAGCGCGGCGTACTGAACGTGTTCTGCCGGACGATACACCAGCGGCGCATGGATTTCGTCGACCACGACGCGGGCGCCATGCGTCTCGACGAGGGATGCCAGCGCGGTGAGCTCATCGCGCGTGTAGACCTTGCCGAGCGGATTGTGCGGATTGCACAGCATGACGGTCCCGGCGCCGGCGCGCAGCGCGGTCTCCACGGCGTCGAGGTCGATGCCCCAACCGCCCCGAGCCGTTGCCAAAGGCGCCTCGACTGCCTGCCCCCCGCACTGGCGTACGATATCAAAGAACGGAGGATACGCAGGCGTCAGCAGCACGACCGGACTGCCCGGTCGGGAGAATGTCTTGATAGCAAGCTCGACACCGCGCAGCACATCGGGAACAATGCGGATCTGACGCGGCTCGAAGCTGCTGCCGAAGCTCGTCGACATCCAGGACGCGCAAGCAGCCGCGAGCCGGTCTGTCGCCGCCTCAGGCGCATAGCCGGTGCAGCCACACTCCACCGCATCGTGGAGCGCTGCGCGAAGCTCCGGCGCGAGCGGGAAATCCATCTCTGCCACCCACGCAGCCAGGACATCTTCCGCGTAGCGTGACCACTTCGCAGTACCGCGCCGCCGAATCTCGTCGACAGTGAGATTGTCGAAGACGTGCGGCACGACGCTCGGCGGTGCTGTGTCGATTGGCATGGAATATTCTCCTTCATTGGGGACGTCTTCTTCGCCTCTACTCCGCCGGGACGGCCGGCGCCGAGGCCAGCATCGCTTCGTAGCGCGGGCGCTTCTTGCCTGGGATGGGCACGGCCAGTAGCCGAAGGAGCTCATCCCGGGTCAGTTCCTTTTCGTAAGACCACCGGAACATGTCCAGCACGCGTAGCGCCGCACCCTGAAAGGGTATCAATTCAACCGTGTCGTTCACCTTGACATAGCCGGCCTCGATTACGCGGCAGTACGCGCCCGGCTTCTCGGCGTAGCGGAACTTCTTCACGAACTGCGGGTCTTCCATGCGCGCCGCAAGAGTGACGCAAGGGATTCGCGGCGCGGTGATTTCCAGCACGATCTCCCCCACCCGCAGCCGGTCGCCGATATGCAGCGTTGCGCTTTCCAGGTCGGACAGCGTTACGTTCTCCCCAAATGTCCCTGGCCCGAGCGGCCGCCCAACTTGTGCCGACCACCACGCGTAATCCGGCGCGGTGTACAGGTACACCGCCTGATCCAGACCGCCATGGTTTTCCGTATCGACGATCGCGTCGCCGTCCAGCCCAAGTGGCGTGACCCGCACCGGTTCCGCTCGGGGTAGCTTATAGATACCTGTCTTCCCTGAGGGCTTGCCGTGCCGGATCGACCGCTCTTTCCCGACGTTCACACTGATTACGTGCATCTTGCCCTCGTCATCCCCATATTGATATGCAGTCAGGCTCGACCGATCCAACGCGCCTGCTCGATGACAACATATAACCAACCGCGCCGCGATTTCGTCAAGCCGCGCATCGGCCGCCGCTGAGCGCTTCAGCCTGCTCCGTCCTTCAGTACCGCAATCGGCGTGGTGATAGCATCACACGTGCTGGCCGTGTTCGCACACTACCGCTCTTCCTGGGTGTCACGCTCGCGGCGCAGAACCTGGTGATCTGGATGCGGGCTCAGGCGATAGCAGTACGCACGCGTGCACAAAGCCGAGGCGTGCGGTAGAGCGCGTGCTACAGTACATGAGCCAAGCAGTTTAGCCATCGGCAGCCGCTGCTCTGGTGAAGAAACAAAGCCAAGGAGCACAGCCGTGCACAGCAAGCACCTACCCTCGCCGGCAGAGGCAGGAGCCGGCGCATCCACCAGCATGTACGGGAATGTAGACACGACTGCAAGTGCCGCATCTGTACCGCCGCCCCTTCCGCTGAGTGCCGGTGGCCTGGCGCCGCCCGTACTGCGGCCGGACGAGTATCGTATTCTCGACGCGATCCAGCGCCGCGTGCTGTGGCTGTCGACGCTCATCATGGTGCCCGAAGCCGTTGAGGCGGCTCGCCGTCTCGCGGCGGAAGGGATCGCGGCCAACGTGATCAACGTGACGAGCCCGGATCGCCTGTTCGCCACGCTTCGGGCTCGCCGGACCAGCCAGCGGCATGACGCAAGGGAATCATCGGAGCTTGGCCACGTCGAGACGCTGCTGCCTCCTTCCGAGCGTGCGGCGCCGATAGTCACGGTGCAGGACGCCTCCGCACATAGCCTCGCCTTCGTCGGTGGCATCTATGGGGCGCCCACGGTCTCGCTTGGGGTCGACCAGTTCGGCCAGTCCGGCTCACTGCAGGACCTGTATCGTCAAACCGGCATCGGCGTGGATGATATCGTGTCTGGCGCGTATGTGGCCCTCGAGCTGCGAGACGCGTAGTGCTGGCGCCGAGTCGGGGGCGCCCACCTGTCGACAATCATCATTGAGCACCGCCCATCTGTTTCAGCCGGTCTCGAGTTCTGCTGCGGCGCAAGGGCGGTGCCGTGCCGCGGGATCGTTGGTGCGGACCCAGTACACGCGCTCGTCCTCGCGCCGACACATCTCGGGCAGCGGGATCCCGATCAAGCGCCCTTCCGTCCACGAACGTGCCACGCGCACGGTGCTGCCGCGGTATCAGTTGTGCTTCGCCCTGAGCTCGCACGAGCTGCTCGAGCTCACGTACCCGAGCGCCCAGACTGGCGGCGTCTCGCACGCGCTCGCGCAAACGAGCGGTGAGAACGGCAATCACACCGCGCGCCACCTCGCTCCGGTCGGCCATCAGAGCGTAGAACGCGTCTTGATCCAGACCGAAGAGCGACAGTGTCCTCGACCGCCGTGACCGACGCAACCCGCGGCTCGGGATCCAGCAGCGCCATTTCACCGAACACGTCGCGCTCGGCCAGCTCGCTCAACGTGTGGTTCCCGTCGTGCACCCTTACCCTTCCGCTGACGATGATGTACATGCTGCTGCCCTGGTCGCCCTTTTCAAATATCGACGAGCCGGCAGCCAGATGGACCTCGCCGACGATGCCTGCGACATCAACGAGCACGTCGTCCGGACTTTGCGCAAACATGCCTATTGATTTGAGAATGATCACGCGCTCGACCGTGGAAAACACTGCCTCAGCTCCTTCCTTCCCTGGTCGCGCAGCCTCCACTGCTGCGCCATGCGTGCCGACAGACGTACGTGCGCCGCGATCGGCGGCCTCGGCCTGCAGCTGTGCGAGCGCGAAGCGGGCAGTCTCTCGCACGACTGGGTCAGGTGCGCCGCACGACGCGGTGATGGCAGGCGCCGCGGAGAGCTGGCCGCTACAGCCTGCTACATGCAGTGCGCAAGCCCTGGTCCAGGCGTCCCGACCTGTTCCCAGGCCGGCTATGATCTCGATCACACGCTTCTCGCGGCTCATTCGTTCTTGGGGGAATTCCGCCGCCAGACGCCGCAGCTGAACTTCGGGCGGCACACCCTCCAGCAACGGAAGTACGCGCCGCTTCCATTCCGAAGGAAGCAAGCTGTCGATCACTTCCACGGCGTAGGAGCGAAGCGTTCCCGCGCCGAGCTTCAGTGCGGCACGCGCCGACAGGATAGGCTGCGCAGGCAGGACGAATGACAGGAGGATCACCGCACGGTCGCGTGCGCCCTCTACCTGGAGGGCAATGGCGCCGGAAAGGAGCGCCGTATCGTAGTCGCTGCCGATGTCGCCGAGAGCGGCCAGGCTCGCGGCAGCCTCAGCCACTTCTCGCCGAACACGCTGCCAGACGCTCGCCGCATCCCTAGCGGAAGCGTGATAGCCGCACGCGCTCAGCGCCTCCAGTATCTGCAGTCGAGTGCCCGCGTCGGAAGAGTCCGCTTCTTTGCACAGCAGATCGATCGCGGCCATGCCGCCCACGCGCCCACAGATGCGCACGAGGCGCAAACGCTCCGCACGATGCTCGGCGCCAAGCCGCTGCAGCGCCGGTGCGATCGCTGGCACAACCTCCGTGCCTCCCGAGACCAGGGCCAGACTCGCCGCGTCGCGCACCCTGGGACTCGGATCCGAGATCCGCGCCACGACACGGGGCCATAGTGCGGCATGTCGCACCTTGCCCGCGGCGGCGAGCGCCTTCCAGCGCACATCGGCATCGGCATCGTCCATAAGCATCAGTAGCGGCTGGTGGGAACTGCGCACGCCCACGTCCCCAAGGACTTCGGCTGCCAAGGCCCGATCCAGAGGACTCGCGGATGATACCAAGCCATGCAGCTTCTGGCCGGCTGCAATAGCCCCTTCGGTGCCGCCGTAGAGCAGCAGCCCGGCCATGGCCCCTCGCCTGACCTCTGCATCTGCATCGTCCATCGATCGGGCGATTTCCTGAAACACGGCCGCGCAATACAGCGCCGCCAGTGCGCGAAGCGCAGCAGCCCGCACGATCGGCGATGGATCGTTTTCCGCGCAATGGCGCACGGCGTCACAATCGGCGGACGCGCCGGCGTGCTCGATTCGCTCCAGGACCTCCCGCCGCACTTCAGGCATGGGATGGGCCAGGACGACGGGTGCGGCCGCCATCAAGGCCGATGGATCGTCGTCGGCCAGAAGCGACAGGGCATACAACGCCACGCCCGGATGGCGGTCATGGAGGGCCGCCTCCAGCACACGTCGGCGTGTGCTATCGATCGGCGCCAGCGAGGCGCCGCCGAGGCGCCGTGAGGCAAGCGCGCGCCCGAGCGCTTTGGGATATTCGCGCACGATCGCCAGCACCACAGCGATCCAGACGCTCACGATCAGGAGAAAGAGATACGAAAGCTGAACAGAGCTGAACGACAGAAGCCGGTGCAATACCAGAAGCATCGCCCCGGCGATGCCCACGGCGATCGGTTGCACGATGCCTTCTGCCGTGGTCTGCAGGCGCAGCCGTTGCTCAGGCGGTAGTGGCTGGTAGAGAATAACGAACGATGCCTGTTCCAGGGAGAATCCCAGCGCCACGCTGACCAGTTTAGCGAGTGCCGACATGAGAAAGAGGACCGATGTCGCGGCGCCTAACGTGCCACCGAAGGCGAGGGCGCCGATGCTTGCAGCGCAGACGCTGGGCATCACAAGCAGGCCCCCGCGCAGGCCATACCGGCCCAGCAGCCGGCTCGTCCCAAGTGTCGTGGTCACCAGCGCCAGGACTCCCTGGCAGCCGTAAAGGATTCCCACTGCACTCGCCAGCCTTCCAGCGGTGGGGAACTGCGCGGAGGCCCTGATGTAGAAGATGTTGTCGATGACGTAGAACCCGAGCCACCAGAACAAGACAAGAGCGAAGATCAGGAGCACATAGCGATTGCGCGGCACGCGCCGGCTCGCCCCTTGATCGCGTGGGCGATCGCCTCCGCGCGAGACAACGAGTCGGTCGGCACAGGAACGAAGCAGTGCTCCCTGGAGCACGAGAGCGACGGCGAGAGCAACCGCCGCAACAGCCAGAAGGTTCGCCGTGCCGAAGAGCACGACAAGCGGCCCCGTGAGAAAGCCACCGGCGATCGCGGCCAGCCAGTTGCCCGCGCCAACCAGGCCGAACAGACGCTTGCCTTCCCGCACGTCGAAGACCCGGCCGGTGAGCGTCCAGAAGGCGAGATTGCCGAGATTGACGATTCCCTGGAACCAGATCGGCAGCACGAAGACCACCCAGCCGGCGTTGTGGACCGCCAGGCCGAGGCGTAGCACGAGGCTGACGATCAGGAGAACGCCAAGGTTCAAAGTCAGCAGCCGGGGAAGCGCGAGGCGATCTGCCAGCTTTAAATACGCAAATGTGACCGGGGACAGCACGACCGCGATGGCCATGTAGGCGAGCGGCAACGTCGACGCGCTGTACTTGGTCAAGAACAATGCGAACGCCGCCGCCTGCGTGAGGACGAAGGCGATGCCGAGCGAAAAGTAGAGGACGGCCAGAGAAAGGACCAGCCGCGCCTCGCCGGGTCTGATCTTCAGCACGCCATACAACGGGTTCATCGATATGCACCACCTGTGACGTGTTCGTAGTGAATGCGCCTCGCAGGCGTCATGCTCTGCGACGTTCGAGGCCGCCTGCAGATTTGCGCATGCGGCGCCACCCTCGAGCAGGTGCTCTAGCTGAAGACGAGCCGGATCAGCGCGCCGGCTTGAAGCTACGCGGACAGGTCACGACCAACGTCCACTCGAGCGATCGTTTCTGCTCGAAGCCCGTTGGATTAACACAGGATTAATCAGTATTATATATTTAACTGCTGTAGAGCCCAAACCGGCGCTCACCCGCTCTTTCTGTGAGATTTTCGAAAGACAGCGCGCCAGATCCCTGAGGACGAGTCACTCGGCGCACGCTCCTCGGGCGGTCGATTCGCCATCGGCGAGGCACTGCCAGGCACTGGTGTTGCTATGCGTGGGCGCCATGTAAGGTGGCGGAGCTGACTCCGGAAACGCTAAAGCGCGCTCAGGCACAATTTGGAATGCAGGGGCGTGGGGCCAGGCTGCGGCATCAGTCAGTGTTCGTTGAGGGCAGACGAACAATCCCAAAACAATTCAATACGCGACAAGGCCAGTGCGATGTAGTCAAGACGGGGGTCGAAGGTCGATGATGAAACAATTGCAAGTGGTGCCAGGGACTGCGAATCGCGCCTTCATGGGCCGCCACTTCCACCGCTCCGGCCTTTGGATCTCGCGTCGCGGGCTGGTTCCACTGTTCGCCCTGTCTTGCCTGCTCCTGTCGCAGGTGGCCGCGATCGGCCCTGCTGACTCGGTGCCGGTGGCCCATGCCGCCGGCCCGGTGATCGCGAGCGTCATTTTCGAAGGCAGTGCAGCCGCCCCAACGGTCACGGTCACAGGGAGCAATTTCGGCGTGCAACCTGCCCCGTTATGGCACACAGCCAAATCTCGCCGTATGAATGTGGTAGTCATTCAGGTTCCAACTACGCGTACCAGCAGTATGGATTCGATGACACGACCGCGAACTGGAATGCGGGTCAAGCGGATCCGACCGGTGGCCAGGTTGCTAATTGCATTGGCATCGCGTTCAGCAGCTTCTCGTCCACTCAGGTCACATTCACCTTCGGAAACGCCTATGGACCTGCATATAATTGGCAGCTCCACATCGGCGACGCGTTTACGGTATTTGTCGCAGGCGCGCAGTGCTCCGGCATCATAATGAGCATTCCAGGCACAGTGTCCTGTAACGCATCCACTGCCACGCCAACCAACACCGCGACGGCCACCACTACCGCGACAGCCACCACTACCGCGACAGCCACCACTACCGCGACAGCCACCGCCACCGCGACGGCCACCGCCACCGCGACTCCGCCGCCCGCTCCCACCCTGACGCTCGCCGAGACCCATCCCGGCGCCGGCGCCGGGACCTTCGGCACCACGATCTTCGGCCAGCTCAGCGGCGCCGCCCCGAACACGCAGTACGCGCTCGCGTTCTACACCTGCGGTGCTTCTCCGACGATGATCGGTGCCAACCCCGTTACCGTGACGACGGATGTCTCGGGCACGGCTCCCTTCTCGCCCACCGTGCAGGGTACGGTCCCCACCGCGAACACAGAGATCGCGGCCACGGCGAGCGGCCCGTCCGGTCCGGTGTCGGCGCAGTCATCGTGCATCGCTACGGTCCAGGGGAACGACAGCTGGGATACCGCGACGCCTTTGTGGTCAGCCCCCGGATCGCAGAGCGTGATTGTTCCCCAGAACCCATCCGTCCCACATAGCATGTACGCGCAGGGCGAGGAGCGCTGGTACGACTTCCCGGTTCAGCCGGGTGCGCAGGTGCATATCAGCTTCAATGGGCCTGCCGGAAGCGTCGTGAGCCTGCATACCGATATCCAGCAACTCTATAACAGCCTCACCAATTCCCAGACCGCTTCAAAGGTCGCCGCCGACCTGGCCATTCAGGACGCGCCCTCGGGCTATCTGCCGTCCGGGTACCTGCCGTCCGGGTACCTGCCATCCGGCTACCTGCCATCCGGCTACTTACCATCCGGCTATCTGCCGTCCGGTTACCTCCCATCAGGCTATCTGCCGTCGGGGTACTTACCTTCGGGCTATCTGCCGTCGGGATACCTTCCTTCGGGCTATCTGCCGTCGGGCTATCTACCGTCGGGCTATCTGCCGTCCGGCTATCTGCCATCGGGATACCTGCCGTCCGGCTATCTTCCCTCCGGCTATCTGCCTGGCGCCTATTCGAGCGTGCCGCGCCAGAGCCTGATGGCGATCGCGACCAGCCCCACCGCGACATCGCTCAGCATCGACCGCAATACCTGGGACTTGACCGGGAACCTGTACGTCCGCGTTGCCGGCCCGCTCGGGGCGTTCACGCTCACGGTGACCGAAGATGGCGGTGTGTGCGGCGGCATCGCGCCCGTGTCCGGCACCAACGCGGCCCTGCCGACGACAACGGTCGTGGACGTCCACCGCAGACCCTGATCCTGTGGGACTCCACGACGGTGGGACTCGACGCGCTGCCGGCGACTACCGCCGCCGACGTGTCCGCACCTGCAGTCCAAGATGGCAGCGTTCGCGCAGCGCGCCGACGTGAACGGCCAGGTCATCGACCTGAGCCAGTTCCAGCGAGTGGTGAACGCGAACATCCAGGCTGACAACAGCAACAACGCGGCGTGCCCGGCAGCCAAGAACCTGGTAGCCGCGGAAATCAAAGCGGTCATCCAGGGCTACCGCAAGGCGTACCTCAATGCTGATGGCACGACCGCCGTCAAGTATATCGTGCTGATCGGTGACGACCACTCCATCCCGTTCTTCCGCTACCCGGATGAATCGGGCCTGGCGCCGGAGAGCGGCTACATCCCGCCGGTGAGCGACAGCAGCCCAACCCAGGCCAGCCTGCGCGACAACTACATCCTGGGACAGGACGAGTATGGCTCGTCCACCAGCGTTCCGCGCGGCGATCACTCGATGCCGATCCCGGATATCGCAGTCGGCCGCCTGGTGGACACGGCCGCCGAGGCGAGCAATATGCTCGACGCCTACACGGCCGCCAACGGCGTGATCACCCCGAGCTCGTCCCTGGTAACCGGATACGATTTCGTGGCCGATGCCGCCACGAGCGTGGCGGCTGAGCTCTCCGCCGGCACCACTCAACCGGGTTGGACGCCGCCGGCACGTGCATCGTCCCTGATGAGCTCATCGCGCCTCAGGGCGCGGCATCCAGCGACCCCTCAATATGGACGGCCGACGACCTTCGCCAGCAGCTCCTCGGCTCAAGCAGCACGACATCGTGTTCCTGGCCGGCCACTTCAGCGCCGGGAACCTGCTTGCATCCGACTATCTGACACAGCTCAGCGCGGCCGAGGTCGCCGCATCCACGGCCGACCTTACCGACACATTGGTGCTGGCGCTCGGCTGCCACGGCGGCTTGAACATCCCCGGCCAGGATGCCATCCCCGGCGTCTCGCCCTCGCCCGATTGGCCGGAGGCGATGGCACAGAAGGGCGCGACACTGCTGGCGGCAACGGGTTACGCGTACGGCGACACCGTGTTGACCGAGTACGGTGAGCGCCTTTTCGTCGACGTCGCCCAGCAGTTGCGCACGGGCACGGGCGGGGTGCCGATCGGGGTGGCAAACGTGGCGGCCAAGCAAGAGTACCTGAACACGCACGTCGACCTTGGCGGCATCGACGAGAAGACGCTGCTGGAGACGACCCTGTACGGGCTGCCCATGCTGCAGGTGAAGATGCCGGGCCAGCGTACGCCGCCCACGTCCGACTCGATAGTCAGTTCGGCGCCGACCGTCACGGCGGGGCCGGGTGCGGCCCTCGGGCTTGCCGTCGGACAGACGGCAGCCGGTTCGCCCGAAATCGAGGTTACTCCCACGACGACGACGAATACCGTGACGCTCACCGATGCGAGCGGCGGCAACCCGGAGACGGCGAGCTGGCTCAGTGGTGCCAGTGGCGTTGTGACCCATCCACTCGACCCGGTCTTCCCGCTTCAGCTCTACAATGCCACGGTGTCCGACCAGGTGCTGCGGGGCATCGGGTTCCGGGGCGGAAGCTACACGGACCTCCCCGGTGTGACGCCGCTCACCGGGGCGCCGAGCACCGAGACCTCGGTCGGCCACCCGGCCTTCTTCTCCGACGTGTTCTACCCGACGCAAGTCTGGAGCGCCAACTATTTCGATACGGTGGATGGGCTCAACCGCGGGCTCACGAGCCTGGCGGTGGCGCCCGCGCAATACAAGTCTTCCTCACCCGGCGCTACGTCGGGGACGATGCGGCAGTTCACCGACCTGAAGTTCCGTCTGTACTACCTCGGCAATAGTGAGCTGGTCAGTCAAATTGGTACGGGCGCCGCGCTCGACTCGGCGCCGAACATCATCGGGGCGGCGAGCACCGAAGATGCAACGAACAAGACCGTGACATTCCAGGTACGGGTGCAGAACAACCTGTTGCCGGGCAGCACGCAGGAGGATCTGCAGGATGTGTGGGTCACGTACAACGATCCCGGCAGCAGCGGCGCCGCCGCGACCGAGTGGACGTCGCTCGATTTGACGCCCAGTCCTGGCGACCCATCACTCTGGACCGGCACAGCCCCCGGCCTGTCCTACAGTACGGTGTATATGGTTCAGGCGGCAAACGCGACTGGCCTGGTCAGCCTTGACACCAACAACGGCGCCTACTTTACCGTCGCTCCCGACAGCGCGCCCAACCAGGTCACCCCGACACTCACGCTGCAGTCGCCGCCGGCGAGCGGGGCCTATCAATCGTCTGCCCAGTTCACGGTGAGCCTGCACTCGGGCGGCGTGGGCATTCCGGACCAGGCTGTGGGCGTACATATTGGCAGTGAGGAAGCAATCGCCGAGACCAACGACAGCGGCCATGCCACCGTCACGCTGCCGGTCGGCCAGACCTCGGTTACAATGCCGCTCGGCCAGTCACCCGGCACTTACGATCTCTGGGCTTCATACGAGGGGGCGACCGTAGGCAGCACTGCATACGACGCCGTCTCGTCGAGCGTCGGCACGTTCAAAATCGACCCTGCGTCGACGATGCTTACCCTGGCCCCGGCCTCGGCGAGCACCACATACGGCTCCAGCCAGTCCACCGGGATCGTGGCGACGCTTCAGGCGAACGGAACCGGTCTGGCCCAGAAGTCGGTGTATTTCACTATCACCTCCATCACCGGTGCGAGTGTGAGCCAGAAGGTCGCGATCACGGACGCCGGCGGCAACGCGGCGCTTGCCGGTCTGTCCCTTCCCGCCGGTACGTACGGCGTGACCGCTGCTTTCGGTATGAGCTCTCCGGATCCGAATTACCTCGGCAGCAGCGCGCCTGGCACGGCGACCCTAACTATCACCCCGGCAGGCCTGACCATCACGGCCGGCAGCCCCACAATGGCCTATGGCGGCACGGTGCCGGTTATCACACCCAGCTATAGCGGCTTCGTCAACGGCGACGGCCCCTCTACCCTGACCACCATGCCAACCTGTGCCGTCACCACCACGCCAAACAAATACACGGTCGGCAGCTACGCGACCAGTTGCATGGGCGCGGCCGACGCCAACTACAGCATCAGCTATGCAGCGGGCACGCTCTCCGTCACCCCGGCATCGCTGCTCATCACGGCCAGCAGCGCCAGCATGACGTACGGTGGCCCGGAGCCGGCCATCAGCCCCATCTACAATGGCCTGGTGAACGGCAATGCCGCCCCGGCAACCCCACCGACCTGCATCGGCGTGAGCCCCAGCAGTCCGGTCAATAGCTACACGACCAGCTGTTCTGGGGCGTCCGATCCCAACTACAGTATCAGCTACGGGACGGGAAAACTCACCGTTATGCCGGCCTCGCTCACGATCACCGCGAGCAGCCCCAGCATGACCTACGGCGGCACGGTTCCGGCCATCACTGCCAGTTTCACGGGCCTCGTGAATGGCGATAGCTCCACGTCCGAGCAGGCAAAGGCCGCCTGCACCACAACTGCCACATCCAACAGTCCGGTCGGCAGCTACCCGACCTCCTGTACCCTGAACGATGCCGATTACAGCCCGACCTACGTGACCGGCACGCTGACCATCATTTACCCGCCGTTGTATCTGGCGATGGTGGTGACAAGCAGCTCTAGCGGCCCGGTCACCACCGGTTCGACGGTAACTGCCAGTTTCACGCTCGGCAACCACACTGCGTCGACCCAGACCGTAAGTGTGAATGCCAAGCTGGTCTACACAGGGAGCAATGGCAGCCTGACCGTCAACCTTCCGCTCTCATTCAGCCTGAAGGCGGGGCAGACCGTCAGCCAGAGTGTAAGCTTCCCGATTACGAAGTCCTTCCCACGGGGCACGTATATGCTCACATTGACGGCGAAGGATGGCAGCAGCCACACGGCGACGAGCAGCGCCACGCTGACCGTCGCCTGAAGTGAAGAACTGCCTCCGGCAAATATCCTGCCATCCGCGTTCACACGGAGGTTCCATGATTGGTACGGACCCTGTGGCGTACTCGTGGGGCGGCTGACAAGCCGCTTGTGCTACACTGCGCGCCGATCGCCCGGGTTGACCGCGAATGAAGGCTCGTCAATGTGTGGAGCGTCGTCATCACTTTTCGGTCCGAGCTTGTCGGCGGGCTCGACTCCAAGCGCGTAGGCCACGGCCTCATCCATTTTCAGGGCGCGCCCCGCGGCAGCCAGTGCCGCGACACGAGGCGCTGCCAGGGCCTGCCGAGCCGGCAGCAGCAATCGATCGAACCGCTCTCGCTCGGCATGTGAGACCGCAGCGCCGGTCGCCTCGTGCGCCGCGACCGCGGCGCCTGCCAGCTGGATAGCGCGCTCCACCCGCCCTTCGGCGGCAGCCAGCGCCGCGAAGTCATTGAGCAGATAGGCGACAGCGGCCCGGTCGCCCAGGTCCCAGTTGATCCGCAAGCTCTCGACAAGGGCCGGACGCGCTGCCGCGTGGTCGCCCTCGTCCAACAGCACGTCGCCAAGGCTGTTGAGCGAGAGCGCCAGGCCGCTTCTATCTCCGATCTGGCGCCGGATGTCGAGGCTCGCTTCCAGCAATCGCCGCGCGGCAGGATAGTCTCCCATGTCGCCAGCCACGCAGCCCAGGTTGTTCAGCAGTTGCCCCATGGACCAGCGATCGCCGATCTCCCGGAAGACGGCCAGGCTCTCTTCGGTCATGGCTCGGGCAGCGTCATACTCTCCCGCGTGACGGATTGCGACCCCCACGTTGTTCAGGAGCACCGCTACCGCAGGCCGATCGCCAACCTCCGTGTATATTTCCAGGCTCCGCTCGTACAGCGCGCGGGCCGTCGAACGATCGCCCTGCTGGTTCGCCAGTGTCCCGGCGCCCTTCAGTGCCTGCGCCTGTGCCCGCAGAGACTGTTCACGCTCGCCCAGGGATTCCGCAAGGCGGAGGCTTCGCTCATACCACGATCTGGCCTCGGCAAAGGCGCCCAACTGCCGCGCGACTTCGCCTGTGTCGGTCATCACCTGGCTCACGGACGCGAGATCGTCCATTTGCTCGAAAGCCTCGCGCGCCTGGGCCAGGTAAGATGCCGCATCGCCGTATGCTCCCTGTTTCCTTCTGAGCCAGCCCAGTGCCCTCAGGCCGGCTGCCTGGCCATGCCGGTCATCGTGCTGTACGGCCAGGTCAAGCGCTTGCCGATACAGGTCGTCTGCCTTGCCCCAGTCGCCCATGAGATCCAACACCTGGCCGAGCCTGAACATGACGGGCCCGCGTGCCCCGCCGGACAGCAACGGGAGCAGCCGCAGGTAGTAGTCGATGGCTGCACCGTTGGCATAGGCCGCCTGAGCTAGCTCGCCCGCTCGCATCAAGTAATGGCACTTCTTGGCCACATCGTCTGTCCGCTCATAATGGAAGGCCAGCAGGCTGACGTACTGGTCGAGCGTATCGCCATAGGTATTCTCGATGAAACCTCCCAACTGCGCGTGCAGGGTGGCGCGCAGCGCGAAGGGCAGGCTCTGGTATGCGACTTCCTGGGTAACGACGTGCTTGAAGATGTACACGAGGTCCGGCTCCGGCTGATCCAGCGGCAGCAGATCGACGGTGCTGAGGGAATCGAGACAGGCTCGTACCCCTGGAGATCTCCAAGTTGCCCGTATGCCCCCGATAGCCAATCCGCCTGCACGCGCCGGCCCAGGACGCTCGCCACCTTGAGCACGACCTTCTCTCGCTCGCCGAGCCGGTCGATACGGCTGAGGATCAAGCTGTGTAGGCTGGTCGGCAGATCCATGTGCGCCATCGCTGCCGTATCCAGCGGATCGATGTCGCGATCACGGATGTAGTTGATCAGCTCCTCGATGTAGAAAGGGTTGCCGTCGGCACGCGCCGTGATGCGCTCGATCACCTCCGCAGGCACGCCCAAGCGCGCTCCGCTCAGCTGCTCGAGCTTCAGCTGGATCAACTGCGCGGCCTCCTGCGCGCTGAAATAGCTGAGCTTGATCTCGGTGAAGTGCTTCAGCACCTCCATGCGATGCCCGGACAGGCTCCGGATGTCGCGCGGCCGGTATGACTGGACTAGCAGCACCGGCAGGTTTGCGGCGGCGCGGCCCAGCGCCTCCACCAGATCCTCGGACAGCGCATCAATCCAGTGGCAGTCCTCAAGCACGAGCAGCAGCGGGGCCTGCGCGGCCCGTGCCCGCATGCAGTCGACCAGCAGGGCCTCCAGCGAGCTCTTGCGCAGTTTTGCGTCGAAGGATCGGGTGAGATCGGTGTCGGGGATGGAGAGGTTGAGCACGGTGCCGAGCAGCGGCACGCGTGGCACGAGCGCCGGATCGATACGGGCCAGCGTGGTTTCCAGCGTTTGGATCTGCTGTTCGACCGTCCAACCTTCCTCCAGCGCGAAGAGCCCGCGCCAAATGTCCTGCCAGACGAGGTAGCTGGCGGTACTGCCGTATGACTGGCACTCGCCTCCATACGCGACGACGCCCTGCTCCTGCGCAAGTCGAATAGCCTCCGCGACGAGGCGGGACTTGCCCATGCCCGCTTCTGCCGAAATACCGACAACCTGACCGCGGCCCCGGCGCGCCAGTGCCAGCCGCTGCGCGATTACTCCGAGCTCGGACTCGCGGCCGACCATGGGCAGTGTGTAGCGGGGTTCGTGAAGCCGCAGGGTTCGATGGTCCATCGGGGCCAGGGCCGCGTAGGCGGTGACCGGGTTGGACTTGCCTTTCACGCGCATCGGTGGCAGGCGCTCCCACTGCGCCACACCGGCAGCAGCCGGATGCGCGGTTTCGCTGACCAGAATCTGGCCGGGATGTGCGGCTTGCATGAGTCGCGCCGCCATGTTCGTCTCGTCGCCAAGCACGCCATACGTGCGGCCGTCGTGGGCGCCGTACGCGCCGGCGCGCATGCTCCCGCGGCTGATGCCGATCTGCGGCACGCCTATGTAGGCGAATGTGTCGGGCGGGGATCGTAATGCGAAGGCGGCAGAGACGGCGCGTACGGCGTCGTCCTCGTGTGCTATCGGCGCGCCAAATGCCGCGTACAGGTAGCTCCCCTTATCGCCAATGGTGAGCTGCACCAGTGTGCCCTCGAAGTGGGCGAGGATGCCCTGTACCCAGCGAAGATAGGCGTCGAGCTTCCCGGTCACCGCCTCGTCGTGCTCGAAGTCCAAGCCGCCAAAGCGCAGGAACAGGGCGACGGCGGGCCGCAGCTCGGCGAGAAACTCGCCGCTGCCAGTACGCACGCGTTGGTACACCGCCGGGAGCACCCACTGGCGGACGATATCCTCTTGCAGGGCGTCGGGCGGGAGGATCGGCCACGGGTTTTGGTCCACTGCGACGGTAAGCGATGCAACGACGGCGACCCGATCACCGTGCGCTTCATCGGCTCTCCATTCCGCGGAACGCAGTACACCGTCCAGCGCAGCCGCGGTGGCATCATGCACGACCACTTCGCCCTTCTGCGCCAGGTGCTCTGCCGCGGCGAGATGTTCGAGAGTCCGTCCCGCCACCACGTCAATAAGCTGGATGGCAGGATCTCCGACCACGAACCTGCGGACGGAGCCAGCGGCGGCCGCTACCTTGACCGCGAGGGAAACCGAGTCGCCGCTTGGCGTTGCTGTCGCGGCGAACTGGGCCATGGCGCGTTGCATAGCCAGACCGCAGGCGACTGCTCGCCGACCATCGTCCCCGTCGAGCCAGCAGGTGATAGCGTCGCCGCTGAAACCGATCACACTGCCGCCGTAGTGATACAGTTCGGCGATGAGCGCATCGTAGACCCTGTTCAGGAAGTGAGTAAGCTCCTCCGCGCCGCGCTGGGGCCCGAGCGCACGCAGCAGGGACTCGGTCAACGGAGTGAAGCCGGAGATATCGGCAAAGAGCGCCGCGCCCGTGGCAAGAGCGGGCAACGTCGTACCCCGTGCCAGTGCGTGCCGCCGGTCGATTGGCATGAATGCGGCAAGCGCCCTCAGCACATCCGTGTTGTTAAGCGTTCGGGTTAGCTACCATCGTGGTACCCGGGCCCCGCTGCAGGCCGCTCCACCTGCCAGCACGACGCAGGAGGGCGGCGCCGACAAAAGGCAGCTTCTATCCGTTGGCGTCGAGCACATCCAGAGTGTCACGCAAGCGGCGCGACACCTCGAAGACGACCGCGACGGCGATCGCCGGGTGCGCTGCAAGCTCGTCCTGAAACGCATCTTTCCGCAGGGCCAGGCAGGTAGTGGCTTCGGCCGCCTTGATTGTGGCCAGGCGTGGAGAGTCCTCGAGCAGAGCCATCTCGCAGAAGAATTGGCCCGGCGCCAGCGTACCGAAGCGCACTGGCTCCCGGCCCGGTCGCGCCTTCTCGAGATGCAGCAGACCGGACACGACGAGATACAGTGCGTCGCCCGGCTCATCTTCCGCCAGGACTACCTGGCCCTCTTCGTAGTGGCGCGTCTCCATGCGCTTGGCGAGCTGAGCGAGCTGCTTTTGGTCAAGGCTCCGAAACAGGCTGACTTGAGACAACAGCGTCTCGGTGCTCATCGGTTTCTGACCGGGTCCGCGGAACACACCCCACGCACGCTTTTGATTCATCACGATCTCTCTGCACCCACGCCTGCACTCCGGAAGCCAATACCCGGGTCCAGCGCCACTCATCCGCTGTCGTGCCGAAGCCTGTCGAGCGTCAAAAGCGATGGAAACCCGCGCCCAAAACACGACTCGACCGGCATCCTCAGTGGAGGAGCCGGAGGTCCGATGTCTTCGTAGACCCCGACACCGCCGGACGCGCTGCGTCCTACTAAGACTGTACCTGCTTCGATAAGAAGGCGCTAAATACGGGCACCAAGCAGGCACACCAGATGCAACTCCAGCGTCGCATTTGTGCTCAAGACGGCCGACAGGTATCGTACTGATCAGTGAGCTGTCGCGGCCTGCCACCGGAGGCCGCAGTCGGTGGCAGTCGTGCGCGTTGGCGTCCTTACGATGCTGCCGGTGTGAACTCCACCGAGGCGCGGAATGGATGGAAAGGCAATACCCGTGGACGTGATGGCGTTGATCTCGGAGGTTGATCTCTTCCGCAGCCTGAACGAAAGTCATCGCAGCTACCTTGCGAAATGCACTGGCACGAGCCAGTATCAGGCCGGGGACGTCATTCATCAGGCAGGGTGAGGAGGGCACCCACCTGAGCATTATCGTGTCTGGGCGCGTGGAGGTGCGGCGAGAGCGACTGGGCCGGGAGCCGCTCGTGCTCGACGAGCTCGTGGCGGGACAATTCTTTGGCGAAATGGCTCTCCTGGACGATCGCCCGCGCACGGCAACTGTTGTCGCGCTCGAAGATACGGTGTGCCTGACGCTGTACAAGTGGCACTTCCGAGTTGAGCTGGAGTCGCACCCGGAAATGGCAATCGCGATTCTTCCCGAGATATCGCGCCGGTGGCGTGAGGCCCTGGATCGGCTCGCGGTCGTAGCCTGACCTACAGGGTACGGCGGCGCCCGCTTCTCGAGCAAGCGTCCGCGGTACGGGCTGGTTCGAAACCTCGTGAAGGCCACGAGGTCCGGCGGCGTCGTATGAGGACGTCCAAGTCCGCCCTGGACGCGCAGCTACCGCAGTCGATAGACGCGAGCCTCATAAGGCCGAAGCCCCAGCCGTTGAATGTCCGTTTCACGAGCAACCGGATAGTTGGAGATCAGCAGCTCCGCACCGCCTGCCGGAAGGTCCGGCGGAAGCAGGAAGACCGGCGTGCTGGCGGTGAAGTTCAGGATCACGAGCAGACAGTCGTCGTCGAGAGTGCGGGTGAAGGCATAGATCGCCGTGTCATCGGCGAGAATGAGGCGGTAGCGGCCGGACACGATCACCGGATCGCTCTTGCGCAAGCCGAATCAGCTGCTGGTAGTAGTGATAGATTGAGTCGGGGTCCGCGATGGCCTGCGCGACATTGATCTCCCGGTAATTCGGGTTGAGCCCGATCCATGGCGTGCCGGTCGTAAAGCCGGCGTTCGCGCTGGCGTCCCACTGCATTGGCGTGCGGGCGTTGTCCCGGCTTCGGCGATGCACCAGATCCATGGCCGCCTGCCGATCCAGCCCCCTGATCTTCAACCATCTCGCGATACTCGTTACGGGTCGCGATATCGCGATAATCCTCGATTGAAGGGAACGCTACATTGGTCATGCCGATCTCTTCGCCCTGATAGATGTACGGTGTGCCCTGCAGCAGGTGCAGAAACGTGCCGAGCATCTTGGCTGACGGCTCACGAAAGCGGCCATCGTCGCCAAATCGCGAGACCTGGCGCGGCTGGTCGTGATTGGACAGGTATTGGCTGTTCCACCCCCTGTCGTACAGATCCTCCTGCCAGCGTGTCATCACGCGTCTTCAGCTCGAGCAGATCCCAGTGTCGCCAGCTCCACGGTGCCGGACCCGTGGCATCGCGGTCGAGCCCCATGTGCTCGAAGTGGAAGACCATGTTGAGCGGCCCAGTCCCTGCACTGGTCAACTCCACCGCCTGCGCCGTGGTCGCCTCGGCTGCCTCGCCGACAGTCAGCGTATCGTATGGCGAAAGCGCTTCCTCCTTCATCTCGTGAAGGAATTCCATGAGGCGGGGCCCGTGGATGTAGCACGAGCCTGCCGGCTGATAGCGATCCGAGTTGACCACCGGTGCGTCCGGTAATCCCGGGACCTTCGAAAGCATCGTGATCACGTCCATGCGAAAGCCGTCGACGCCTTTCTGCAGCCACCAGCGCATGATTGTGTACACCGCTTGTCGCACCCGCGGGTTCTCCCAGTTCAAGTCCGGCTGCCTGCGGGAGAAGAGGTGAAGATAATACTCGCCGGTCCTCTCGTCGTAGGCCCACGTTGACCCGCCGAAGTGGGAGCGCCAGTTGTTGGGCTCGCGCCCATTGCGACCGGGGCGCCAGATATAGTAGTCGCGGTACGGATTGTCCTTCGACTTGCGCGCTTCGACGAACCAGGGATGCTCATCGGAGGTATGGTTGACCACGAGGTCCATCACCAGCTTGATACCACGCTCGTGCATCCCGGCGATGAGTTCCTCCCAGTCGGCCAGGGTCCCGAACTCGTCCATGATCGCCTGATAATCGCTGATGTCGTAGCCATTGTCGTCGTTGGGCGATTTGTAGACCGGCGATAGCCAGACGACATCGACCCCGAGATCCTGAAGGTAGTCCAGCTTTTCGGTGATGCCGGGCAGATCGCCGATACCGTCGCCATTGCTGTCCTTGAAGCTCCGCGGGATAGATCTGGTACACGACGCTGCTTTTCCACCACTGCTGCACAGCCACTCTCCCTCATCGCTTCAACGGGGCTCCGGCTCCCGGATTGAACTGGTCACTCGCTCCTATGATACTTGGCCGTCTCCTCCCGTACAGCCCGTTTGTTTTCACGAGCTCTGCCGGCCGTGTCTCCGACGAGGCCGGTGCAAACCGTCGCATGGTCCTGCCGCCTCTGAACATTGGTATTGCCGTACGCTGGCGTTGACGGCGCCCAAGAAGGCGCGCCGAGACAAGACGAGCGCAACGTTGCGTCTGCCGTACTGCTGAGCACAAGGTGTTCATTGCCGCCATGTTTGAGGGCGAAGGCATTGGCCAGTGTGATGTTGCGGCTGGTACTGGCGGCACGGTGTCGCTTCGAGCAAGAGTCGGCGCAGCTCGCAAGGCCGGTGCAACGCGCGTAGTGCAGGCGCGCATGCGTGGGAAAGCGAGGGTGCCACTGGATTAGGCTGGCGCATACGTTGGCAAGCGACTGATCACCACGTACTACCAAGCTGTACGATAGGCGTAACGACGAAGCCTCGTTCGATACGGCGGCGGGAACAAGCTGGGGCGCCTGCCGTGGCCAGCCCTGGCTCTGCCCTGCTAGTCACTGCGCCGGAGTGCACCGAGTAGTTGTCGAGCACGACCTCGCAGGAGTGCTTCTCGGAAGGCCCCGCATTCTCGGGCGAACCTTGGCACGTTCAGTTGCCCTCCAACGGGCTGGAGACCCATGTCAGACGCGGCTGCGCCAGCCAACGAGACTACGCGTCACAACGCGCGGCTATTGTGCGCTGAGGTGGCATGGGCCGGCGCGGCAGGGGGCGTGTTTGTCAGTTTCCTTTCCATCTTCGCTCTGCGCCTTGGCGCCTCGCCGGCCGAAATCGGCCTGCTGACCACCGGCCCGGCCCTGGCCGGGATCATCTTCCCGCTGCCCGCTGCGCGGTTGGTCAAGCGCCACTGGGGCAAACCGGTAATCGTGGTGCCGCTCGCTGTCTATCGCCTGCTCTTCGCCGTGGTGGCACTGGTCCCCGTATTGCCGGCCCACGCGCGGGTCGCGGTGTTGGTGTCCGCCGTTGGGTTGCTGTCCGTGGCCCTGGCCTATTTCAATACCGCGTTCGTGCCGCTTTTTGCCAAGGTCTTGCCGCAGGACATCCGTGGCCGGGTGATTGGCCTTCGTGGCACCCTCGCGGGTCTGACAAGCACGCTCGCCGTGCTCGTTGCCGGCTGGATGCTCGAGCTGATGCCGTTTCCAGGGAACTTCTCTGTCGTCTTCGGCGTGGCGTTCATCTGTGTGCAAGTAAGCACATGGCTGATATCCCGGCTGAAGATTCCCGCGCTCAATGAAGGCATCCCGGCCGAAGTGCCGCCCCCGGGCGCCGCCCGCCGAGATACGGCCGAAACGGCGGGACGGTTGCCCTGGCGAGCGCCATTCTGGCGGTTCCTTGCCGGCGCTGTAGTGCTGCTGCTGGGCATCTACGTGCCGGCAGCTCTCTACCCGCTGGTACTGGTCGACCGGCTGCACGCCCCGAATGCCTGGATCGGCGCGCTCGGCACGGGAGGTGGGGTGTGCGGGGTGCTGCTGTCACTGCTCTGGGCGCGCGGTACCGCGCGCTTCGGCAGCCGGCCGCTGCTGGTGGCAATCTGTGCGCTGTTTACACTGGTGCCGCTCGGTGCCAGTCATGCCGCCAGTCTGGTAGCCTATATTCCGGTCGCCCTGGCGCAGGGTGGCCTGGGCGCCGTGCTTGGCATGGGGGTCTTGCAGTCCCTGCTGGAGGTGACTCCTGAGCGGCAGCAGACGCAGTACCTGGCGATCTACAGCATGGTGGCCAACTGCGCGATAGCAAGTGCGCCCTTGCTCGGTGCCTACGTGCTGTCCACCGCCGGCATGACCTGGGCGTTTGGCCTGGCGGCGTGCTGTACCGCGCTGGGCAGCATGCTATTGGCGCTCATCGCGAGGGCGCCGGCCAAGCGGGACACATGGTAGAGGGACGTTCTCATCGAGCGCGTGTGGCGCCCGGGCCGCTTTCCTCCTGCCGTCCATGGTGATGCCCGGCAGGAGGCGCGGTCGATGTTGCGCTGGTATGCGCACTACCGCGCCGAAGAGACGTCTGAGCTGCTGGACAGCGAGCGTCCTAGTCAGATCGATCCGCCACGCAGGGTAGACCAAGGCCGGTACCTCCTGCTGAGCAGCCGCATAGATCGCCTGGCGCGACTTGAAGACGTTCGAGCAGGGCGCATCGTCTCTCGCCCTGAAGGATGAGTCGTTCGCCTGAACCTGCCGTCGCGAGCGCGATGCATGCCTCGCCTTCTCCCCTGGATCCCCGACCACCGGAGTACGATCGGCGTGATTTGTAACGCCGGTGACCGGATCAGGACCTGAAAACAGTCAAGGAACCTCCGCTTGAAAGCGGATGGCAGGGTTCACGCCGGATAGATCCGGCCGCGATGAAAGCCATCCGCGCCCGGATTTATCCGGCCCGTCGTCGCTTCCATCCGGAATTATCCGCAGGCTGTTTGGCACTATTTGCAGACCGTAGGTGCAGCATCCATCAATCTGTACAGTTATGATTCGCCGTGCTAGGCTATGCCTAACCGGAGACTTGGCCCCCACGCGCTGCAGTCCCCAGCAGTCTGTGTCAAGAGTCAAGCCACGGTGGAACCCTCGGGCGTAGTACGCGTTCATCTGGATCCTTGCTTGGCTTTGCTCTAGCGCAGCGGCGCGCCCAGTGTCGCTGTCTCTCACGTGCGCGCCCTCAAGTGTCTTGGCTTCGCTCAACTGACGGGTCTTGACCCAATCGACCCACGGTGCAGAATCGTCCATGCTCGGTTCGTGGCACAACCGAGGTGCCGGGGAGGTGCAGTCCCACACTGCTGGAAGGGTGAGGTCCGCCCGCGCGGCGAAAGTCTGGTCAGTCCGCCAATCCGAGGCAGGCGCCTCGGCATTCATCAAGGGGAACGATCAGGATGAGCAGGTCTTGGAGGCGATGGCTGGGGGTGGTCGGCGCGGTTAGTGCCGCGCTCGCGTTGAGCGTGGCGCCCGCCTTCGGTGACAGTACGACCACGAGCACGAGCACCGGCGCGGTAGCGCCGAATTCGGTCAACATGATGGATTGCAATAGCCACAGTCCGATCTACACCGGGGCCAAGCCTGACCTTGGTGGCCTATGTACCGACCCGATCGCCATCTGGAAAGACGGCAAGGCATACCGATTCTACGACAACAAGCACTACGTCGGCCACGACGAGCCGTCGGTCAAATTCATCTCCAGCGCGCCCGGTAGTGCCAGTACCATGACCTACTTGATGCGGTTGGCAGTGGACCCCAGGGTGCCACCCACCGCGACCAGCGCGGCAGCCACGGACTACGCGGAGCTAAGCCCGGCCCCGTGGTTCGGCCTGCCGCTGTGCGACCCGAAGTCCTATCCGCAGAACCCGTGCACCCCTGACAGCGATACCAATAGTGGCCTGATCGGCGACCCCAATGGCGCCGGATCGGCCTTCATGGAGCTGCAGTTCTACCCGCCGGGCTATCCGCCGTTCACCGACGCCGTAAGCTGTGACCCAACCCACTACTGCGCGGCGCTGACCATCGATAGCCTGGAGTGCACGTTTGGGTTCGGCAACTGCAACAACTCCTGCGTCGAGCCGGTGAACTTCGCGTACCTGCAGACCGACGGCGTCCCGGCGGGCCCGCCCAGCCCGCAGCTCACGGACGAAAACACCTTCACGCCTAACGCGAAGACGCTCCTCATGAACCAGGGCGACGAGCTTGCGGTAAGTATCAGGGACACTGGTCAGGGATTGGAGGCGCGCATCTTCGACCTCTCGAATGGCCGATCAGGGTTTATCGTCGCCAGCGCCGCGAACGGGTTCATGAACACCAACCTCGCGGATTGCAGCGGCACGCCGTTCAGCTTCCATGCCGAGTACAGCTCCGCGCAGCAACAGAACCAGGTACCCTGGGCGGCGCTCGAGGGTGGCGTGCTGATGCAAGACGAGCTCGGCCACTTTGAGCCCTGCTCGTCGGTGACCACCTCGTTCCCCTACAACGCCGCCTTTGGGAACGGCCAGACCTTTAGCGATCCCAACGTCTTCCAAACCTGCGTGGGCGGCTTCGAGGGTGCGACGGCAACGGGAGAAGGCCCGTGCAGCCTCACCACCGGTACCTGTACGAACGCCACGACCGAGGGCGGCGGCGCCTGCCCGACCAACAGCTTCATCACTGGCGCGTTGTGTGAGTTCTCGGACGCGAACTGCATGCCGGCAGGTCCGAGGACGATCAGCGTCAACGGGCAGCCGCAGATGGTCAGCTGGCGTGTGGCAGGCTGCCAGGATAACTATTTCCAGAACGGGGACCTGGACTTCGACGGCAGCTCGTACCGCGCCGATTGGCCGGACGGCTCATTCATGCACCCAACTTCGTTTGCCTATCTCGGACCGTTCGACGCGCACGGCAACCCGTATCCGACGATTCAGTTCGAGACCGACCTCGGGGGCTCCGAGAACAATTGCAATACGGAGACGGGCACGGGTTGCACGGCGCCTCCGGTTGGGGCAGACTTCTACCCCTTCTGGACCGTGGGGGGCGACGCGATGCGTGCCGCAAGTGATCGCAGGACCCTGTGCCTCTGGAACTTCGGCAATGTGATCCCGCGAACCACGATACAGAGCTTCGGCGGACCTGCCGAGTATGGAACGCCGGATGTGGCCCGCTACGGAGGGACGCTCACCAGCCAGCTCATGCCCAACCCGCAGTTCAGCGGCTCGTGCGCACGGCACTTCTGATACGTTCCTGAGCAGGGAGGGCGGCCACCCGACTTGTGGTGGCCGCCCTCCCCCTTCACGATCCCCACCGCGCCGCCCGTTCGCTTCCATGCCGGTGGGCGCGCCACGATGTGAGATCTCGCCAATTTTGGCTATCCCGGCGAGCGGGATCAGCGCGCGATGTAATCCACTTCCGACTTGGGCTGATGCGCCGCCGTATGGCTACACTGTCCCAAAGAGGAGGTTCCAACCAATGAGGAACGGGGGCCTGATTGGGCTGGCCGGCGTTGCTGCTTGCTGCGTCGTCGCCCTTGCTCCAGGCGCTGGCTGGATGTTGAGGGCGGGGGCAGCGGGTCGAGCCACGCCGAGCGTGGTGCTCGCCAACCGCGCATCCGCCTCGGCAACCGTGATGAAGGATGTGGCGACGCTTCACCCGCACACCGTGATCACCACGATCGCCGGCACCCTCGTGGCCTCCAATGTCAAGGACCAGAGGCTGATCGAGGTGGGCGTGGACCTGACGACAGGGCCTCAGGCCAGTCCGATCTCGAACGTCTTCGCGCTTATCGACACGAAGAACTACACCCTGCTGGCACGGGTTGCCACCACGGGATCAATCGAAGGCGTGGCCATCGACGAGGGCCGCTGGCTGGCGTATCTCGCGGTCGATACGCCGGTCTCCCTTGGCCCAAGCGACCCCTATACGTCGTACCACCTCGACCTGTGGGTCGTGGATTTGCATACTGGTCGGGTCGTGAAGAAGCTGCTGGTCTTCGAGGGTGGTCCGATCACCGTTGCCGGAATGGCTACGGATTCCAGCGCGAATCGAGTTGTCCTGGCCACGACGCAGAACGATGCCACCAACGATCTGTTCATCGTCGATCCGGTGTCGCAAGCCCTGTACCTGGCAAGCTTGGAGGGTGTGCCAAACACACTGTTCATGGACGGAACCGCGCATCGCGCGATTGTGGGGCTGCAGATGCACGTAGCACTGCCGGGAGCGACTCGCTTTGTCGCCTTTGACACCCGGAAGGGAGGTCGTGCGTGGAATCGCGCCTTCCCGTACCGTATGCGAGGGTTCTCGGCGACGTACAGTGCGCGCACGCAGCAGGTCTGGTACGCGGCTCCCGGTGGGCTCATCACGGTGTTCAGCGCGCGCACGGGCGGGCTGAGCAAGCAGATCCAGGCGGACTACGACACGCCGACCGGGCTGGGTCCGTCGACGGGCTTCGTGGTGGACACGACGCGCAGTGTGGGCTATCTGCGATGGATCGCCGGCAGCTACTGCTCGGTGGATGCCGCGACACAGTCCAAGGGCACTCGACGCGTGATCTACAGGGATCACTACTCGCTGTGCTCCAGTGCGTACTTCGACTATACAGTGGCAATGGCAGTGAACGAGGCGACAGGAACCGTGGAAATGGCGGGGCAGACCGGCATCACGCTGCTTTCGGGCACGGGAAAGCTTCTATCGCTGTACGCTATCACCGAACACTCCGGCATCGGAGCGTTGCAGCCGAGCGCTCCAGTCACGCTGTTGCAGTCAGGGAAGCATTCGACCCTGGTGTTGTTCCGCACGGTGCCGCACGTCGACGAAGTGACGGGCGCGCCGACCTCAGGGGCAGTGGTGCTCGTTCAAGTGCTTTGATCGCTCCGTTCTGGTGTTTGTTTCTGCCCATAGTACATAACTCGGTGCACGGGGCGGTTGTTCGAGCGTATACTGCGGTATCACGAGATCAACGGTCTTAGGCCTTCTGCTTGGTCGCACACGCGATGACTGCGGCAGATGCGGTGAATCTGTGTCCTGCGGGCTGTATTGGGGTTGCACGTTATTGTTGGTGAGAGGAGTTTGTCGTGAGCGAAATCACGATCGAGGTCGACGGTTTCCCGCCCGCGAAAACGGACACGAATCCACTATTGGGCGCCGCGCACCCCCACAATGTCCGTGTGAAGCAACTCCTGCTAATGGCGCAACAACAGATCGCGCAGCAGTTGTTCCAACAGCTCGACGGGCACGTCGGACTCGAGCTCGCGCTGCAGGCACCGGAGGATAAGGACTCCTTTGCCGGCCCCGCCTACATCGCCGGCGTGGTGGAAGTGTTGCAAGGCAAAGCACACCTGAAGAACCAGGGACGTATCCGGGTGGACGTGCCGGCGCCGATGCTGGACGTGAACTGCTTCCGCTACGATCGGCAGTTGTGCGACATTCGTTTTCGCTTTGAAGTGGGGAAAGTGCCGCACTACCGTGTCCGGGTCTGGAGTATAGCCGAGTAGACCGCGTTTACCGCGCTATCCGGCGCTTTCCCTGGCTTGTTTGAAGGCGCGAAGCCTCCGGCCACGGCCGATTGCGCCGCGATAGACACCAATGTTTGCACGTGACCCTGCACTGGCGTCGACGCCGCCACCATGTCAGACTGGTGTGGTAGACTTCGGAACGCAAGGATTCGGCAGTCGGCTCGCTTTTTCTTCTTGCAGGAGCGACGCGTGGGAATACCAACCAGGTTCTTGCCGGGCAGCCATGCCAGGCGATGGGTTCTCGTGCTGTTTCTTGGGTTGCTTGTCGGTGTCCTGGGCATCGACTATTTGCTGGTAGCGCTCTACCGGGACTTCCCTTTCCCTTCCTGGGCAGTTGACTGGGTGCATGCCGGTACCCTGCAGTTCGCTCCGAGGGCGCTCCGCGGCGCGGTGTTCTTTGTACTTGGCGTCAGTGCGGTCATTTACGCGGTTCGCCGCTACGGCAATCCCCTTAATCTGCACTAGGTTCTCCCTGCTGTCTGGAAGTTCCAGGCCGCGACCACGGGGTATAGCTACCGCAGTGCTTTCGCGGAGCTCGCCGTGGTCGATGTCGTTCAGGATCGCCTCAAGCGTTGACGTCGACCAGCCTGCCAACGCCCGGAGCGGAGGGCGCTTGAGCAGGCGCGGAGACGGGCGAGGGCACGCTCTTCAGGATGCACAGTACTCCGCAACCTCAAAACCCGATACCATGGTGCCGCACGGAGAAACGAGCTTGTTGGAGGGGCGGATGGTACGGAACGGGGTTGTTCGAAGAGCTGCGTTGGTCATAGCGGGTACGCTCGCGCTGGGAAGCAGTTGGGCGCCTGTCGCGCGTGCCGACTCCAATGCCGCGGTCAGCCTGCGCTACCGCTTCACGCCGGGCGAGATCCTGTCCTACTCCATGAAGACTGTAGAGACGATCAAGACCACTATCGCCGGACAGCCGGTCGACACTGCTACCAGCACGGTTCTGTATAAGGCGCGATACATCATCCATAGCGTCGACTCGTCGGGAGATGCCACGCTCTCAATCGAGTTTGACCCGGGCAGCGAAACCGGCGTCCATAACGGCAAGACGAGTCACAGTACGGTGCCCGCCAATCGGCTCAGCACTCCGGCCAATGCATGCATTCAGGAGAACGATGGCACCCAGTACTGTGTCTATCGCGGCGCGTATGGGTTGAATGACGTGGGCCAGGTACCTCTCGCGCCGGTTGCTGTTTCCGGCAAATGGAGTAGCGAGATCGACAACACCTGGTTCGGTGGCGGCCCGTCCGTGACACTGGACAACAAGCTGACCAAGCTCTCGACGGACAGCTTTGGACGTGTCGCCACGGTCACGACTGCTATGCATAGTAGCGGTAAGTCGTCGATTAGCAGTGGGGGCAAGCACTACGTCGCGACCACCGATGTGCGCGAAACCGGGACCTGGGGAATTGGGGTCGAGAGTGGCGTGTTCCTCAACGAGCATCTGCGCCAGACCGTTTCGAGCACCGGGACCGTCTCGGATAGCAAGGGCACGCACGCGCTTTCCCAGAGCGAAACGATCGAGACAATCGTGCAACTGCTCTCCACCCGGTCGGGCGCGGCACAGGCGCTGGGCAAATCGTATTCGACAAAGAGCGCGTCGCCCTCGGGCGCGGGCTACAGCATCGCCTATCCTTCCACGTGGACCGAGACCGACAACACAGCGGGCGACTATCAGGTTGCCTCTCCGGACAAGACCGCCCTCATTCTCGGCTCTGAGACGACCACGGTGGGTGATGTCTCGAACCCGCGCTACGTCTCCGGATTCTTGCGCGCGCTTGGCACGCCGATCGGTACCATTACCAATACGGTACGCACGCTTGACGGCCAGCAGTACGGTATCGCCGATGCGGTGCTTCGCCTCTCCGGCCAATCGCTTGAAGCGCAATGCGAGGTTCGCGTGCGGGCCGCCAGTGGCGGCATGAGCGTCGTCGAGGGGATTGTGAGCCTCGGCCTACCCAGCGTGACCGCCCGCACGGCAGACCTGGCTCATGAATACGAGCAGGTGCAGCGTAGCCTTGACTCAATCCACGTAGTAGGGTCCCAGGTGTGAAGCGTAATGGAAGGAAAGGACCGCGCCCATGAGTGTCGCGGAGATTTTCGAGACGATGACGTACGGCCCGGCGCCTGAGACTTCCGGCCCGGCCATTGCCTGGCTGGCGCGGCACGACAACTGCTTTGACCACTTCATCGGTAATGCATGGGTAGCGCCGCAGGGCGGCGAGTATTTTGACACGATCAATCCCGCCACCGGGAAGTGCCTCGCGCGCGCGGCGCAGGGAACGCCGCAGGACGTAGATGCAGCGGTCCGCGCTGCCCGATCCGCGCTGCCCATTTGGCGCGCGCTGTCCGGGCACGCTCGGGCTCGCTACCTCTACGCGCTCGCGCGTCAGGTGCAGAAGCACAGCCGGCTATTTGCGGTGCTGGAAACGCTCGATAACGGAAAGTGCATTCGCGAGACGCGGGATATCGACATCCCTCTTGTGGCTCGCCACTTCGCCTACCACGCGGGATGGGCCCAGCTGATGAAGGAAGAGCTGCCCGGCTACGAAAGCGTGGGCGTGGTGGGCCAGGTAATCCCCTGGAACTTCCCGTTGCTGATGCTGTCGTGGAAAGTGGCGCCCGCGCTGGCGATGGGCAACACGGTCGTGCTGAAGCCTGCTGAGTTTACCCCGCTGACGGCGCTGCTCTTTGCCGAGATCGTCGAGACTGCCAAGCTGCCTCCGGGTGTGATAAACATCGTGACCGGCGACGGCCGCACCGGCGAAGCGCTCGTGCATCACCAGGACGTCGACAAGATAGCGTTCACCGGTTCAACAGAGGTCGGCCGCGCGATCAGGCGCGCGACGGCAGGCACTGGGAAACGGATCTCCCTGGAGTTGGGCGGTAAGTCGCCGTTCCTGGTGTTCGACGATGCCGACCTCGATAGCGCTGTCGAGGGTGTCGTCGACGCCATATGGTTCAACCAAGGGCAAGTCTGCTGCGCGGGATCCCGGCTGCTGATGCAGGAGAACATCGCCGGCACCTTCATCAGCAAGCTGCGAGCGCGCATGGAGACTCTGCGCGTGGGCGACCCGCTGGACAAAACGATGGATATTGGCGCTATCGTCGCCCCCGTGCAGCTGGAACACGTGCGCGGCCTGGTAGAGAAGGGTGTCGCCGAGGGCGCGACCATGTGGCAGCCAAGCTGGTCCTGCCCGGCGGATGGCTATTTCTATCCGCCGACGTTGTTTACCGATGTGTCGCCCGCGGCCACGATTGCTCAAGTGGAAATCTTTGGCCCGGTGCTGGTGGCCATGACGTTCCGCAGTCCTGCCGAGGCGGTCGAGCTGGCCAACAACACGCCATACGGCCTGGCTGCCAGCGTGTGGAGTGAAAACGTCAATCTTGCGCTGGACGTGGCTCGGCGTATCAAAGCCGGCACCGTGTGGGTCAACTGTACCAACATATTCGATGCTGCCTCCGGGTTCGGCGGCTATCGCGAGAGCGGGTTCGGGCGCGAGGGGGGCAAAGAGGGACTGTACGAGTACGTAAAACGCGCGGATACCGTCGCGAATCGAGTTGCAGGCTCGCCGGCAAACGGCGTCGACTCAGGTGCGCAGACGATGCCGGCGACCGACGCGCAGCATGGCGAGGATACCGCCATGCTCGCCGGTATACCCGCTGCAGACGATGCGGCGATGAGCATCGACCTCCCGCCCATCGATCGCACGCCGAAGCTGTACATCGGTGGGAAGCAGACGCGCCCTGATTCCGGCTACAGCATGCCGGTGCGCCAGCCCGATGGGTCGCTGGTGGGAGAAGCCGGAGAGGCGAACCGCAAAGACATCCGCAACGCTGTGGAGGCGGCGCACAAGGCTGCAGGTTGGAGCCTGACCACGAGCTATAACCGCTCGCAGATCCTCTACTATGTAGCAGAAAACTTATCGGAGCGGCGTGAGGAGTTCGCGCGCCGCATCGCGGCGATGACCGGCTGTTCCGAGCACAGATGTGCCGGGAGCGCCGGACAGCGGCCTGCACGGATCTCGGCCCAGGCGGAGGTCGACCTGGCGATCGAGCGGCTGTTTACGTATGGCGCGTGGGCCGACAAGTACGACGGCAGGGTGGCGCACACGCCGATGCGCGGTCTGACGATTGCCGTGCCGGAGCCGATCGGCGTGATCGGGATCCTGTGCCCGGATCAGTACCCGCTGCTCGGCGTTGTCTCGCTGATGGCTCCGGCGATTGCCGTGGGCAACACCGTTGTCATCGTGCCGTCGGAGCCGTACCCGTTGAGTGCAACCGATTTCTACCAGGTGCTCGACACCTCGGACGTTCCGGCGGGCGTGGTAAACATCGTGACCGGAAAGCGGGATCCGCTGGCGGCCGTGCTTGCCGCGCATGACGACGTGCAGTCCGTCTGGTATTTTGGCACTGCCGGCGGCGTCAAGACCGTGGAGATGGCCTCCGCCGGGAACCTCAAGCGTACCTGGGCCATTCCCGGCGGCGAGGTCGACTGGACGGATTCTTCGGCGGCCTCATGCGCGGAATGCCTGCGCGAGGCGACGCAGGTGAAGAACATCTGGGTGCCGCACGGAGACTGACGCAATTGTCGGGCGGTAGCACCCGCGACCACGCGGCCGGCGCACCCGGCGTTACAGGACGAGTCACATGCATCTATGGCCGGCGGGCGGTCGGTGCGCCCTTGGCGCTCAACCGTGACTCCACGTATGTCAGATTCTGGGTGGATTCGACCTTTACCTGTGCCTGTGCAATGATAGACTTACAATCGCCACGATCTGGGGTTTTGCCTTGGTGGCAAGCGTTGCACAACTTCACGCTGCCGGCCTCTGTCCTGAAGACCAGGCGTGAATTCCGCAGAAGACCGGCCAAAAGGGGGTAGTTCGGGATGAATGATCTCATGCGCGTACCCGAAGGCGAAAGCCGCGTGACGCGCGCGGGCAGGGAAGCCGTTGCCGGAGGCGCGGTTACGGTTATCGCGGTGGCGGCTGCGTACTTGCTCATGCAAGCGGTTGTGACCATGGTGATCGCCGCGGCAGTGATCATAGTGGTCGGCTGCATTCTTTGGTTCTTGGTCTTGGGTCGCAGGCGCTGAGGAGCGGTATGAAGCCGCTTGGGAGGGAACCTCCTGGATGCGGTTGACGCGTGCCGCGGCCGGGAGCACGGGACCGCTCAAGAAGAAGGCAAGAGCTGTCCGACGTCGCGAGAACTTCGGCCGAAGACGCGAGTGCCGTCGTGGCCGGCCTGGCGATCGTCAGGCGGCCGAGAGTCCCCAAAGCGTTCTCTGTCACGGCCGGCGCCTCGCTAACGCTGGCCGAGCGTGCATCGCTCGAACAGGCCGAGCAGTGTGGGGCCTGCTCGACCAGTTCGCTGCGTGATGGATTGGGCTGGGACGCTGGGGATACATGACTCAGGTGAGCTCGGCGGCATGCTTTCCGAAAACACTGAATTGCGCGGTCAGCCGCTCGCCGGTGACCCCTGCGACGACGCCGAAGTTCGTTACCACCAGTCCGGCGCGCACGTTGAGAGACTGGAACTCGGGATCGACGCGCAACTGGGCCAGTTTCGCCTCGTCGCCATGCATGAGCAGGAACCCTGTTAGATCGCCGCCGTGAGGCTCCAGATTCACGGCCTCGAAACTGTCGATCGCGCCCTGCTGCTGCAGGCGCGTCCAGTACTGGAGAGCCTCGTTAAAGACCTGGAGTGCCTTTTGCTCGCGCCCAGGTATCGTTGGGCCCCAACCAATGAAGAGGATACCGTCGCCCATTCTTCCGCTCCTTCTCCGCTTGAAGGTAAAACACCCAAACCCGCCCCACACCGGGCAATTTCCATCCTAGCACGCTCATCGATAATAGTCGCCCATGCAGCAGCTCGGCCAGGGCCGTTCAGCTCTCGTAGCAGGCGCGTGTCGACGGGTCTGGGACCGCCGGTGCCCGCGTGCGGGTGTCGTGCCCGCCCCGTCTCGCAAGTCACGTGCCCACGACGCGCAGCTGTACAGCGTCGAAGGCATACCAGATCTTGTGCGAGGGGTAGTAGGCTGAGACTGTGATCTTGTAGACGCCGGGGTGATGAAAGACGTGTCGGACCGCCGTCCCGCGAGCCGGCAAGGTCCCGTCGCCGAAATCCCAACGCCAGGGGACTTTGTATGCTTCGGGCGTGAGCGGCAGAGCCTTCACGGTCTCTGCCAGCGCCTCGCCTCGGCCAGTCCGAAGTACCGACGAGAGCACGAATGGCGCCCACACGCGCAGCGTCTGTGGGCTGGTCGGCTGTGCGGTATTGATGGAGACCGCGACGCCGTTCACGGTGAGTGTCGGTTTCCCGTCGATAGAGCACGCTTGAACGTGTCCTGCCACAGCGACTATCGCCAGGACTGCGCCAAATTCGAGACCAACCAGCACCCGCCCCATTCCGAACCTCGCCTCCATGACTCGCGCCGAACGCCACGCCGGCGCCCACGAGCACCAGCGTAGCCGCTGCAGACGTTACGCTCAAGAGGCATATCGGTTATGGGCGCGCCTTGGATACGGTGACCGCCGTTGAAACCTGGCGAATGCCTCGACCTCCGCGTAGCAGTCCATAGAGTTTCTGCCGTATTGCCAGTGAACCCGGTGCTAAAACATACATGAGGGCCGGTCGCCGCTCGTTTGACGATGCCTTGGGATGGCGTCAATTGAGACTGCCGCCGGGGATGGTCGTCTCGATTCGAATGCCGGCGCCATGCGATTTGTCTGAACATTTGTGCACGGGGGAGGTGGCTACCGATTCCACGGTTTTCGGGCATGAATCCTCCTGAGCATCGGGGCATGTGCATGCCGGTACCGGAGATCCCCCGCGCCCGGACCGCATGGACTGAATGGCGTTGCCCCGGGACGGCCGGCGCGGTGTATGAAGATATATACGGTGGAGCAAAATAGTTACACTGTGCTGCTTGAATCAAGCAATTTTCTTTGTCTTGGCGCGCCGCCCCACCCGGCCGCAGCCAGACCCGGCCCCTCCATCCCCGCCGCGGCTGGAGGAGCCGTAGCCGTCGGTCGCGCTGCGTTGTGCTGCCGGTGTTGGATTTTCCCGCTCCGGCACACGGCGCACACGGTGGGTGGAAGTGGGGCGCTTCTGATTTCAGCCACGGTCATCGATGCGCGCCAGGGGGGCCGGCGTGCGATTGTTGGGGGTCGGATGGGCGCGTACTGAGCCCCAGGCGCGCGCGGGCTTAGATACCATGATTCCAGACCTGCGCGACTGGCGGTCGCGATATCGGAGCGCGTGCTCTGAATCTTGTGGAGCTGGATGGCATGACTGCCGGCAGGCGCGCCGGTTTGGGCGTGCCGTGGTGAATAGTCTTGGGAGGCGGTATGCTGTTCGATCTTCCCTATGAGCAACTTGTCCAGTACAGGCCCGAGCGATCGGAGCCGCCTGACTTCGACAGCTTCTGGCGGACGACACTCGAGGCAAGCAGGCAATATCCCCAGTCGGCTCGCTTCGAGCCGATCGATGCCGGCTTCCCGGCGCTTGCGGTCTACGACGTTACCTTTGCAGGCTACGCCGGACAACCGATTCGGGGCTGGTTCATCGTGCCGCGCGAGCGGGCGACGACCCTGCCTTGCATCGTGGAGTTCATCGGCTATGGTGGCGGGCGCGGACTGCCGCTCGATTGGCTGCTGTATGCCAGCGCCGGCTACGCGCATTTTGTGATGGATACGCGCGGCCAGGGAAGCGCATGGCGCCCGGGCGACACTCCCGACTGCGAGCCCGATGGCGGCAACGCCCAGTTTCCCGGATTCATGACACGGGGCGTATTGTCCCAGGAGACCTACTACTATCGGCGCGTATTCGTCGATGCCGTGCGCGCCATTGAGGCTGCGCGTGGCCGGCCGGAAGTTGATCCGGCGAAAATCGTGCTGACGGGCGGCAGCCAGGGTGGCGGCATCACGCTCGCGGCGGCAGGGCTCGTGCCCGACGTGCTCGCCGCCATGCCGGACGTGCCGTTTCTCTGCCACTTTCGACGTGCCTGCGAGACTACCGACACGCATCCGTATCAGGAAATCGTGCGCTACTGTCGCTCGCATCGCGACCAGACCGACCGCGTGTTCCAGACGCTCTCCTATTTCGACGGCATGCACTTCGCCGCGCGCGCCCGCGCTACCGCCCTCTTCTCGGTCGGCCTGATGGACGACATCTGCCCGCCTTCGACGATTTACGCGGCATACAATCACTACGCCGGGCCGAAGGAGATCAAGGTCTACCCATTCAACGGCCATGAGAACGGGGAGAGCTTCCAGACACGGGAAAGGCTGCAGTTTCTGCGCAGGCTCTTCAGCTAGCGGTGCCACGATCATACGCCACAGCGATGCGGTAAGAGACGGTGCACAGCACGACTTCTCGCCGGTGTTGCCTATGTGATAGCGCGGCCAGGGCTGCGGTGGCAAGATCACAGAATCAGGGATCCTGGCTCATCCCTGGCACGTGGTCCGTGCGGATCACCATGCGCTCGGCACGCATCCGCGGCTGAATGGGAGAACGATGTGACGACCGTATGCCCGTGGCCGTGTTAAATTCCCCATCTGTGGCCAACAGAAGTATCCGCTCCCACTGACGGCATTGTGAGCAACCCCTCCTGGTGGAGATGGTGTAGGTGCGAACCGAAACCAGGCAACGCAGGAGGGGATGCTGGATGAAATCGTTGAGGGAACAGATGGATATTGTCAACGCCTATGCGGAGCTCGGGAGCTATCGGGCCGTGGCGGCACTCTATGGCACGACGCACCGAACGGTCAAGCAGATCGTGGAACGCCGCGAGCGTCAGGTGTGCGAGGGCGAAGAGGAGCGGGCGACACGCGAGCGGAAGACGGATGCGGTGCAGGACCTGATCCGGCAGCGGGTGGCCAAGACGGGCGGGCGCATCGCGGCGAAACGGTTGTTGCCGATCGCGCAGGCAGCGGGCTACACGGGGTCCGCGCGCAGCTTTCGCCGTGCGGTCGCCGCCGCGAAGCAGGAGTATGGGAAACGGCAGCGGGTGTATCGTCCCTGGCGGCCAGAGCCAGGCGAGCATCTGGTGATCGATTGGGGCGTCGAGGGCCAGCGGCATGTCTTCTGTGCGGTCCTGGCCTGGTGTCGCTACCGCTTTGTGCGCTTCGCGACGGACGAGCGGCGGGAGACGACGTTGCGGCTGCTGGCGGAGTGTCTGGCCGAGCTGGGTGGCGTGCCGGGCGTGGTGCTGGCCGATCGGATGGGCTGCCTGCGCGGCGGCATCGTCGCCGATGTGGTGGTGCCCCACCTGGACTATGTGCGCATGGCCACGCACTACAATTTCCGCGCCGACTTCTGCCAGGGCTACGACCCCGAATCGAAGGGCGTCGTGGAAGCGCTGGTCGGGTACGTCAAACGGGACCTGCTGCCGACGCTGGAGCCTGGGCTGGACCTGGTGGCCGACAATGGGGCGGCGCGTACCTGGTGTGCCGAGGTGAACAGCCAGGTGCACAGCGAGATCGCGGCGGTCCCGCTGGAGCAGCTGGCGGTGGAGCGTCCCCTCTTGCGGCCCCTGCCCACGCTCGACCTGCGCTTGCGCGACGAGGTCGAGCGCAAAGTGGATAAGATGGGCACCATCCGCTTTGGCTCGGCACGGTACTCCGTGCCGCAAGCCTTGCGCGGGCGGACCGTGCGCGTGTGGGCCTCAGAGGGCGAGGTCATCATCAGCTACGCACAGAACGAGGTGGCGCGGCATCGGCTGGTGGCACCGGGAGAGGTGGCACTCAACGACGCCCACTACGGCAAGGCCGCTACGCGTCCCGCCCGGGCCATTCGGCCACGGACAGCGGCCGAGGTCCGCTTCGTGGGCTACGGCGAGGTGGCGGAGCGCTTCCTGCGGGCGGCGGCGGCCGCAGGCACCACGCGGCTGGAGAGCGAACTGCGGGCTATCGTCGGGATGGAGAGCACCTGGGGGCACGAGGCGCTGCTGCGCGCGCTGGAGCGCGCCGTGCACTTCCGCCGCTTCACCGCCAACGATGTGCGGCAAATCCTGGCCGCGGGCGCAGGCGTGCAGGCGCCCACCCTCGCCGGCGAACCCCTCAACCTGGTCAGCTTCCCCAGCGTGGTACCCCCGTCCCTGGATGCCTATGCGCTCGGGAGGCCGAAATGACCGCCAGTGCCAGTGCACCCCTGCCGGCTGACCTCGAGCACGGCTTGCGTCGCCTCAAGCTCGCACGCATGCGGGCCCTGGCCCCCGACCTCTTGCTCACCGCCAAGACCCAACGCTGGACCCCCGAGGAGTTCCTCCGCACGCTCGTGGAAGCGGAGATTGCCGCGCGCGACGCTTCCATGGAGCGCACCCGGCTCACCCAGGCCCGCTTCCCGGCCACCAAATCGCTCGACAGCTTTCAGCTGGCCCACTCCTCCGTGCCACCCGCCACCTACGCCTATCTCTGTTCGCTCGAATGGATTGCCGCCAATGAGAACCTGTGCTTGATCGGCCCGCCCGGCACCGGCAAGTCACACCTCCTGCTCGCCTTGGGCGCCGCCAGCGTCGCCGCTGGCAAACGCGTGCGCTACTTCCTCGCGCCAGCCTTGGTCGAGACGCTCTACAGCGGCCTGGCGGATAACTCCGTCGGCCGCATCCTCGACCAGCTCTCGCGTTTCGACCTCCTCATCATCGACGAACTCGGCTTCTCCCCGCTGGACCAGACCGGCGCCCAACTGCTTTTCCGCCTCGTCTCCGCCGCCTACGAGCACCACGCACTCGCGCTGGCCAGTCACTGGCCCTTTCAGGACTGGGGTCGTTTCTTTCCCGAACAGAATACCGCGGTTGCCTTGCTTGACCGCATCCTGCATCACGCCACCGTCGTCGTCACCAGCGGCGAGTCCTACCGCCTACGTGAGGCCCGATCACGCGCTGGAGGTGCCGCGTTCTCACCGGCCTAACCCGCCACCTTGGGTGGATACTTTTGTTGGCCACCAGTGGATACTTCCAAATGGCCATGGACACCGTAGCACCGGCGCGCGACGAGGCGCGGTCCGGTGGACTTGGAGCGGTATCCACGGGGTTGGCGGCGAGTTCTAGGCCTCCCCTGGAAAGGCCCGGCGCGCGCCTCTGGCATAACAGGAGCTTCAAGAAATTGCGCAATAGAGTGTCTTGAGAATCTAATAGGCCGCCCCCGGTTGCTAAAGGGCCGTCTATTATTCGCCGCCGATTGTGCCAGGCGGGCGACGCGCCGGGCGACGTATCAGCATAAGAGGTGAGCCTCGGGTTGCGCGCCGGACGCGTGGCAATCCCGCCATGCGTATCACAACGCCAGAACCATGCTCACGTATGTGATGCCGGTAACTGGTTCTGGATATTCGCGGCTGTGACGCACAAAGCCAAGGCTCTGGTAAAGCGCAACCGCCCGGCTGTTTCTCGGGTCGACGAACAGCGCTAGAAACGGTCGGCCTTTTGCTTTATTGAGATCGCTCGCCTCACCTATCAGATCCTCGACTATCAGCACCGAGTAGCGTTCTCCGCTCTCAAGGTCGCGACGTCCCTGATATCGCGTCCGTACGGCAAGGGACGGGATGATGCTTATGCCAAGCTTCGGGTCCGCTGCTTGAGGCCAGGCCCAGTTGGTCTCGCCTAGTGATCCATACCCGATGAGGTCGCCATCGTCAGTTTCGTACAACCAGACTTGGGTTCCGGACTTTAGACAGCGGCGCACTTCCCGACCGGTGATCCACTCTGCCTGCTCCGTCGCCCATGGCTCAGTTCCACACTCGAAGCCATCGAACCTTGCCAACTCGGGCAGACCAACAAGCAACTTTCTCAGGGTCGTTCACCCAACGGGCACTATTTGCTGCCACTAGCGTGACGAAGCATCGATCTCGCGGACTCGTCGGACAGGATGGCGTGGCCTTGACTCTGCATCCCTCAAGTACCCGAGCAATTCGGCTGCTTCAAGCTCGCTGATAGGTCGAGTATCAGCGTAAGCAGGAAGTACGCGATCCGATCCGGACACCCCGACTGGACCGGTTTGTCCCAACTGGCTGGTCGTTAGGGCTGCGCCATCAGAGTCCTGTACCCAGACTTGACCTAGATCAAGGCAGACGCAAGGCTTTTTGCTAGCCTGTACATAGATGAGGGGCTGCCAATTCCAGCCAGAAGTCGTCAAGCCCTCTCCAAAGTCGTCGCTAATGGCGTTCTGGATGGACCACCACTTAGCCGCATCTGGCTGGAACCAAAACGCTTCCGACGACAATTGCCGACAGGCTGAGATTTGGAGTAGGATGGGATTGAAATAGTAGCCACAACTGCCGAGGCCACCGAAGGCGCCTAGAATGACGTCGCGGTCAGCGCTCTGACTACCCGGACAACTGTAAACAATGCAGACGTCACTGTCAGCAGCCGCAGTGGCGCCGACTGTCTCGATTGCAGGTGCCACTCTAGTGCTCCTCCGGGAAGTACAAACGCAGAATGCTATCAGATTCTCGCCGCGCGCACTCGAAGAACATGCCTACCTGCTGTGCGCCGAATCGACTCTGGGCACGATCCTCCTCACGCGTATTCAAGTCCTGCTCAACTAGGATGCCTGGCTGCCTTTGGATCTGGGCCGTCTTGCACCGAACCCAGGAGTTGACGGATCGGTCAAACCCTGGAAGCTGAATAACCTTGTGATTGTGGATTTCGAAGTTCTCCGATCGGCTAAACGGACCGCGTTGGGCTTGCTCGTTGCAGAAGCGTTCGATTAAAAGCGCGGCCGGCTCGTGAAACAGTCGTACCCGAGAAATGACGAGTGCTAGCCGGTCAATCGACCCATTGCTCTCCCTTGCATAGCCTTCAAGGAAGCGGGCGCAGTGCGCCGTGACTGCTTGCAGTTCGTTGGCAGTTGACAGGATGTTCGAGGCCGACCACACAGCGTCGAGTCGAGCTAGCGACGCACTCAGTTTCCAAGTGCCATCCGGGCTTTGTAATACAACTCGCGGCACCTCTGGCGGGGCATCGGGCGGAATTGGAAGCGATATGATCGGCCCATTCAACTCGGCGCCGAATTCGCGCATGAAGTACGTCAGGACGGAGTTCTGCGAAAAAGCCGCGCGATCTGACGTGAATATGGCTGCCTGAACGATTGCTACTTGCATTCCGTTCCAAATCAAGAAAGGAGGGACGTCGGGCCCTCACGGCGAATTAACGTATTCCTCTGTCGCACCTGATATTATCATGCGGCCGACTTGCGCGCAGCGACCCGAACATCTGGGAGCCGGGGCGCCCATTGAGAGCGTGAACTTATGCATAAGCTGTCGCTTTACATGTGCCTCCAGGATGTCATCGATCAGCACTTATCCGCTCCCAAAAGTGACTCGGGCCCCAACGCGCCACCCTTCACACCTCCGAGCTCTCCTCGATGGCGAGGTCGTCCGCGATCTCCTGGAACTGCGCCAGGATGGCGCGGAGATCCTCGACGATCTCGGCGGCCAGCACGCTGGGGTGGGGCAACAAGGCGCTATCGTCCAGCGTCTCGTCGCGCAGCCAGGTGATGTCAAGGCTTGCTTTGTCGCGCCTGATGATCTCCTCGTAAGAGTAGGAGCGCCAGCGACCGCCGGGGTTTGCATCGGACCAGGTGGCATGGCGGTCGTGGCGATTCGCGGGGCTGTAGCAGGCCACGAATTCGTCCAGGTCGGCGCGGGTGAGGGGCGTCTCCTTCAGCGTGAAGTTCTTGTTGGTACGCAGATCGTAGATCCACACCTCTTTGGTCCAGGGCGTTTCGCTGGCGGGCTTGCGGTCGAAGAAGAGCACGTTGGCCTTGACGCCCTGCGCATAGAATATGCCGGTGGGCAGGCGCAGAAGGGTATGCACGTTGCATTCGTGCATCAGCTTGCGGCGCACGACTTCGCCGGCTCCGCCCTCGAACAGCACATTGTCGGGCACGACGACGGCTGCGCGGCCGTGTATGGCGAGAATTGTCTTGACGTGCTGCACGAAGTTGAGCTGCTTGTTGCTCGTCGAAGTCCAGAAGTCATCGCGGACAACGGTAATGGACTCTCGCCTGGTCTCGCCTGCGTCGTTCACATAGGTGACGCTGCTCTTCTTGCCGAACGGTGGATTGGTGAGCACCATGCTGAATCGTTCGCCCGGGTCTGCGGCGAGGCTATCGGCGACGTGGATAGGACTGCTCGTGGCGTCGGTGCTGATACCGCGCAGGTGCATGTTCATCACGCCAAGGCGGGCGGCGTTATCCACGATCTCCCAGCCTCGCAGCGCGCGGTCCGTGACATGATCGAGCAGGTCGCGATCGAGCGGACTATAGTGGCGCAAGATGTAGTCGTAGGCCACGAGAAGGAAGCCGCAGGTTCCGGCAGCGGGGTCACAGATGGTGTCGGTGGGTGTGGGACGCATCACGTCCACGATGGCCTTGATCAAGGCGCGGGGTGTAAAGTACTGGCCGGCGCCCGACTTGGTGTCCTGCGCGTTCTTCTCCAGCAGCCCCTCGTAGATCTCGCCTTTCACGTCGATGTCGAGGCCGATCCAGGTCTCGCCGTTAATCAGCTCGATCAGGCGGCGCAGCTTGGCGGGATCCTGGATGCGGTTCTGCGCCTTGCGGAAGATTACCGGCGTAAGGCCGGCGCCGGTGCCCAGCTCGGTAAGGATACGACGATAGTGAGCCTCCAGATCATCGCCATGCAGCCCCAGCAGGCTCTGCCAGTTCAACTGCGGCGGGATCAGACTCTCTTGTCCTAGTATTTGCACCTGCTCGTCGTCCATCTTCAGGAAGAGCAGATAGGTGAGCTGCTCTACGTAGTCGCCGTAGGACATCCCGTCGTCGCGCAGCACGTTGCAGTAGTTCCACAGTCGCTGCACGATGGCCGATGACTCTCCTGCCACGCTCTCTCCTTCAGTCGCGTCAGTAGTACTTTTGCTTCCTGCCGTTGCTACTCCGTCAGACGAGTTGAAGCTGCACCGGCTTCGTCGTGGAAGGGCGCTGGTTTGGCCCGTCGCGTTGCGCCCGGATCCGGTCAAGCAACAGACTTGCCGGCTCGTCACTTGAATCCTGTGGCACGAGCTTACCTGCAAACGCCTGCCGGAGAATGCTGTGGCGGAGCCGCTCGGCACGCTTCAGCACCTCTTCGATCTCCGCTTCTGCTGTGGCCACTACTGACAGCCTCCACCCCACCTCCGATACTATCTGGATTTGCTCCTCTACCGGTGGTAGCGGTATGACGAAGCGCTCGATATCAGCCTGCGAGATCTTGTAGATACCGGCCGTGGTGCGCGCTGTGCCCTCCACCTGGGCGCGTATGACACGCGCGGGCCAGATGGTGCTAACGAAGGAAACGAGAGCCGCAACGGGCGCTAGCCTGACTCGAATCATCGTGTCGGGGAACACGATATCCTCTCTTGGCGGCTGTGCAAGCGTACCTCTGCCTACGAGTTGGCGCGAGCCGTTGCCTCTCGATACAAAGAAGTCGCCTGTTCGTATGGCCAGCGCCCCGACAGTGGCGTTATCGACTGGGATATACCTACGCTCTGCATAGTTGAACCCAGTATCAGACATGGCGCTCAAACGCAGGGCCGGTACACCCGGCGGTAAGTCCGTTCCCTTCACTGATATGCCATTGGCCAGTGGCTCCGACAGCAACTGGTCTATCGTGGCCCAGCACCAACCGGCAGGCAGCGCGAATGGTACTCGCGGTCCTGGCGCCCGTGCTTCGCGATACCTCACTCTCCATTGCCTCGGTTGGGTGCTACCGCCGATGGCGTATCTCGCAAGTTCCGCCTGCTCCCATGCCTCGCGGCGCGCATGGAGGATGCGTTGGAGCAGAAGGAAGGACGGCTCAAGGTCCTTGTGCGTAGCACGCCATTCCCCGGTTAGGTTGCCCTCGACGGCAGCTTTGAGGACGGCGGCACGGTAGCGCGCCAGCTTGACCTGAAGTTGCTGGAGGGCTTCTACGCACGCGTCGAGACGTGTAGAAAGTGTCGCCAGACAGTCAGCGATGCGCTCTTGTTCCCGCATCGGGGCTAGAGGAAAGGGGTACGGGGCAAGTGTGCCAGAATTGATGCGCATCAGTGATCCGCCAACGCCCGACGCACGCATGGAAAGGAATGTTCTGAACTCGTTGGTTTGCATGTAGTAGCAGAGGAATTCCGGACATACGCCCGACACTCTTGGAAACGAGATCCATTCAGTGGACGCAATCTTAACCCATGACGAGTGGTTTCCAACAGTCCAGACACGGTTAATTCTGGGGTTGATCTTGCACAAGAGTACGTCATGCTCGCCCACTAGCTGCTTGCTCGAGCCGATTTCCTTCCCAGCTACCTGCTCAGGTTGGTGAGAATCGAAGCTTGGCACACTGTAGAGCTCAAACATCGTATAGGGCTCTCTACTGGGCACGATGGTCCGGCTTCGGTCAAGTCGAATTTCACCGAGCGTCGTCCACGCCCAGCCCTTTGGAAGCCCTTGCTCAGCCCGCTGGCCAGTTGCTGCGGCCACCACGTTGTCTCACACCTCGCTACTACGCCACCAACACGCTGTTCAGTTCTTTGAGCAATGTGCGGAGATCCTGGCCGAACGCGCGCAACGCCCCGACCTGGCCGCCCTTCGCGTAGAACTCGCCTCCATTGAGGTCCTGCGGAGCAATTGTAAGGTTTACGGCCACGTACTCGGCGATCTTATCCACCCACCACCGCTGCTCGGGCGTGAAGCTTCGTCCCTGAGCCTGCTGGGCTTGCAGCCATGCCTGGTAGCGCTCGCGCACCAGGTCTGGGTAGGGCACAAGATCACCCTCGGGATCCACGGCGTGGCGGACCAGCGAGACCAGGTCGGTGAGCACGCGTCTGGACCCGGCTCCGCGCACGTGGTCCTTCTCCACTCGCGCGTATGCGTCCCAAAGCTCATCGGCAGTCCAGCCGTGCGGCGGCCGTTCGAACTCTCTGGCCAAGTCCTTCACCTCGCCATAGGTCAACTGGCGCCGGCCGTAGGGCTGATCGAAGATCAAGCGCAAGGCCGTGATTTCATCGCGATTCTCAACCACGTACTCGGCGAACGACTCGGTAACCCGACGAGCCCTGGCCGTGTCGGTTACGCTGTACCCCGCATCCAGTACGCTGTCGCGGCTCACTTCGTCGATTAGCAGCTCGTTGCGCTCGTGAACGGATATGAGCGTCTTGCGAAGTTCCGGGCTGTCGAAGGGCCTCACGGCACGAGTGGCCAGAGCTTGCACCGCGTCCTCGATCTGCGCCTGAGATGGGTCGGCACCGCCGGCGATCTCGCGCGCGTGGTCGGCAATCTCGTCGGCGTCGGTCGCATCGAGCAGAGCGTTGGAGAGGTCCGCGAGGGTTCGTCCGCCCGACGCGCGGTGAATATCGGCAGCCTGCTCGGCCGACAGGGTACGTGCGAGGCGTGCCAGCCGGCCGGCCAGCGCAGTGAGCGTATCCGCGTCGACGGCACCCTGTGCGATGGCATTGAGCAGCTTCTCGAACGAGACAGACCGCTTACGATCCAGCGATTGCGTGTCGGCCTTCGGATGCTCAACCGTGCCGACGGCGTCTACGATCACGAAGTGAGTCTTGAACTTGGCGTCGGGCGTCACGGCCTGGAGGTCGGTCGCGCTGATCACGCGCGTACCGCGACCGATCATCTGTTCGAAGTGGCCACGAGAATTGACTGCGCGCATGAAGAGCAGGATCTCCAGCGGCCTGATGTCGGTGCCCGTGGCGATCATGTCCACGGTCACCGCGATACGCGGATTGTAGCTGTTGCGGAACTCGGCGATCAGGTCGTCCGTCTTCACGCCGGTCACGCGGTAGGTGATCTTGCGGGCAAACTCGTTGTTCTTGGCGAAGACCTCGCGCACTATGCGCACGATGTTCTCGGCGTGGTTGTCATCCTTCGCGAAGATCAGCGTCTTCGGAACCTCGGTGCGGCCGGGGAAAATCTCGGTGAAGAGGCGATCCCGGAAGGTCTGGATCACGGTGCGGATCTGGTCTTCGGCCACGACGTCACGGTCGAGCTGAGCGGCTTCGTAGGTAAGGTCCTCGTCCAGCTCCTCCCAGCGCAGCTTACGCGTGGGACGGTGGAGCTTGCCGATCCAGGCGCCGGCTTCGACAGTACTACCGCGCTCTGTGATGCCCGTGCGGATTCGGTAGACTTGGCCATCCACGTTGATGCCGTCGGCCACAGCACGCTTGCGGGAGTACTCCATCACCAGGTTCGCGTTGAAAAAGCCGAAGGTCTGCTTGTAGGGCGTCGCGGTCAGGCCGATGAGGAAGGCGTCGAAGTATTCCAGCACCTGCCGCCACACACTGTAAATCGACCGGTGGCACTCGTCAATCACTATCATGTCGAAGAACTCAGGCGGCACAGAGGCGTTATAGCGCACTTCGCGCTGCTTGGTGCCGAGCGAATCGCCTACTTCGAAGAGGGACTGCTCTTCGTTCGCTTCATCGAACGATTCCTCCCCCGAGAGGATGGAATAGAGGCGCTGGATCGTGCTGATGCAGACCTCGCAGGTGCCATCCAGCGTATTGGAGGTCAGCCGCTGCACGTTATAGAGCTCGGTGAACTTGCGCCCGTCGTCGGGCGTTGCGTACCCCTGAAACTCGCGCAATGCCTGGCGGCCCAGGTTAGCCCGGTCAACCAGGAACAATACGCGCGATGCTCTGGCGTGCTTGACCAACCGGTATATGGCGCTGACGGCCGTAAAAGTCTTGCCGCTGCCCGTCGCCATCTGGATCAGGGCGCGAGGATGGGCGGAGGCAAGCGAAGCTTCCAGATTGGTGATCGCCTCGATCTGTGGTCCCCAGAGGCCCTGGGTGAGGAGTGCCGGCATCGTCCGAAGACGCCCATGAAGACTCACTGGCTGCTTGACCCAGTCCAAGAGTGTAGAGGGCCGGTGAAAGCTGAAGACACGACGGCTGCGGGGTTCGGGATCCGTGCCGTTAGTAAAGAAGGTTTCCACGCCGGTGCTCTCATACAGGAATGGGAGCGGCTTACGCCAGGCCGGCGGGATGTCCTTTAGGCCCGCGCCATACTTCTCGGACTGTGACTCCACGCCGGAGAGCGTTGCGCCAACTGCCTTGGCCTCAATGGCACCAATCGCCTTTCGATCAACCAAGAGCATGTAGTCGGCGAATCCGGTCTTCAACGCGAACTCCCGCACGGCGACGCCGAGACCGGCACCAAGGTTCAACTCGTCGCGTGACTGGACGATCCATCCAGCATCCGAGAGCATAGCATCGATGTTCGAGCGTGCGGCTTGTTCAGGCAGCATTCGGCAGTTGACCGCCTTCTCCTGAGATCCAGCGCTCATGCGCGGCGGAGGAAGAGTTCGCCACTGCACAGTTTATCCCGCGAGCCAGCGGTACGCCATCCCCCTCGCGCGAGCAGTCAGCACGTGACTGGGAATCGGATAGGACTACCCCCCGCAGGAAACGGGTGTATTGGGTTCGTGGCGAGCTTCTAAAGGCGACTTACACCGAAGGACTTAGTCGGTGCTTGCTTCACCGAGAGGAACAGGTGTAGATGCCGTGCGCTTCACCACCAGCATCTCCCGCAGCGCTCTCGCGGGGCGTGTCAGCCGAACACTACCATCGGCATACACCGTGTAGACGAACGGCCGTGGTGCATTGCTCCTACATATGCGCTCGATTCGTTGCCACGCCCGCCGAAAGCAACGAAGTTGATGCGCACCGCTCATGTCGGCTCGTGTTAGTGCGAAGCAGGCAATGTTATGGGCCACCATAGCTTCGAGTTCGCTTTCATTGAACCTGAAGTGAGAGTCCTTGGTCAGCACAATCACATGCTGACCAAGTTGATGTAGCCACACGTCATCGTCGGGCTGCTCAGGAAAGATGTCATCAAGGGCACGTGCGTCGATGCCGTCTCTCCGTAGTTCCAGCGCGATCATCTTTCCGAGACAACGATCAATTACAAAGCTTAGGCTGCGCTGCCCAATACTCCCTCGAACCGGAGTGCCTCCCGCACTTGCTGTTCAGTTAGGCCGAAGTCAGCTCGCATCGAGTCGATGCTTTCGCCAGCGCGCGCTCGTGACTTGAGGGCATACGTGGGAATGCCCGTTGCGCGGATGGTTGGCGCGCCGAAGGCAACGGCTGGATCGATAACCACGATTCCGGTGCGCCCACGAGGGTACCAGCGCCGTGCGTGATGAAACTCATAGTCAAACTGATCGACCTTCTGCTTTACAGCCTCTCGCCAGAGCATCTGACCGTGATGGCTGGCCGCAACATACCCGTCGGGGTTATCAAGAATTCCAGCGAGCACCTCGACACCATCGGTCCTTAAGTCTTCCGCCGTAAACGGGAATGGTTCGTCGCGCCACTGAGAGAGAAAGATGTATGCGCGTCTTATTGCTTCGAGCTTGACCCCGCACTTTCGGAGGGCTGCAACAAAAGCAATTTCGACTAAGGCGTTGTATGAGAGGAGTGCGCTACTCTCCCTGTCGAGCACTCGTTCCATGGTGTGCCCAGGTTGGGCATATCCTACCAGCCACCTGCGCACCGTTTGTGCGGATGTACCAGCGAATCGTGCTGCGTCGGCCACGCAATAGGCTGGCAATGCAAGGCGGTGCAGAATCTGCGAAGCAGGATCATTGTTGCTCACTGCGCCTATAGCGTAGTTCATGTTCACCACCCCCCTTTCCATGCCGCTGGCGAGGCGTGTCGTCGCAATTCGAGTACACCACGTTAAGCATACTTCATATAAATACCGGCGCGGGCTCGTAGTGCCTTCGCAAATGCTGCGGTCATGGCTTGCTCGTTTCGGGTTGGTACGCCTTGAGGGCCAGCCAACGCGGCCCGGCCAAGATTGTGCGCAGCGCACCCTAGAGGCGTGCTTGCCGCGCGTCTTCGTCTCCCGACTGGGCCAACCGAGCCACTCGGCCTGCCGAATCTCGTCTTCCGATGGCCAGCCCATCTCGAAGATGCTACGCTCCTGTCGGAAGGGCTCGGCGATGAATACGAAGCCGCCTTGCCGACGTTCTTGCGTGGCCAGGCCCAGCGCGGTCACCAGGTCGTCGTGCGCGCCCGTCTTGAAGGCGCCGTAGGTTTCGTTGGCGTTCTGGGTGACACGAATTTCGTCATCCAGCAGCTCGCGCGCCAGAGCCTCGGCCTCCATCGTTCTGGGCCGTAGTATTCGGCCGTTCTGGAGGAGCACCTGTATCCGGCTGACCAGGTACCCCTTGCCGAGCGTGACGTTGCCGTCGTCCTGCTCCGTGCGCTTCTCACCGTGCGTGAAGAACACCAGCGTCACGCTCACGCCCGATGCAGCCCAGCTCGTCGATGACCGGCAGGCGCGCGCCCGTGGCGTCAACGTACTCCCTGCCCAGCTCGCCGTATCGCCTGACAGCCGGAGCGGGCCCAGCCAGCCGCTGCCGAAACCTGACCGGGCACGCCGCGCGACTTCTCGCCGGTGTTGCGTATGTGATTGCGCGGCCAGGGCTGCGGTGGCAAGATCGCAGAATCAGGGATCCTGGCTCATCCCTGGCACGTGGTCCGTGCGGATCACCATGCGCTCGGCACGCATCCGCGGCTGAATGGGAGAACGATGTGACGACCGTAGCACCGGCGCGCGACGAGGCGCGGTCCGGTGGACTTGGAGCGGTATCCACGGGGTTGGCGGCGAGTTCTAGGCCTCCCCTGGAAAGGCCCGGCGCGCGCCTCTGGCATAACAGGAGCTTCAATACGTTCTGGCTGGGTCAGACGCTCTCGGCGCTCGGCGATGCGTTCGCGATGCTCGCCATGCCGCTGCTCGTCCTGCAGGCCACGGGCTCCGTGGCGCAAATGGGCCTGTTGACCGGGACCATGGGCGTGGCCAGCCTTGTGTCAGGCGTTCTGGCGGGACCCCTCGTGGACAGGCTCGACCGGCGCCGGTTGATGATTCTCTGCGACTCGGTGCGCGTGCTCGTCTATTCTCTGATCCCACTCGGCTGGTGGGCAGCCGGACCGCAGGTGTGGCTGATTTACATAACAGCGGCACTGGGCGCCTCGTTCGGCATGGTGTTCGGCGTCGCCTACATCACCGCCGTGCCCAACCTCGTGGACAAGGATCAGATCACCGATGCGAACGGCCGCCTGCAGACTTCCGGCGGCATCTCTTTCGTGGCCGGCCCCATCCTGGCCGGCATCGTGATCGCGCAATTCGGCGCTGCCACGGCGATGGGCATTGATGCCGTGTCGTTCGCCGTGTCCGCGATCTCGCTGGCGCTGATTCGCCTGCGCAAGGTTGCGGTCGCACCTCGAACCGGTGGCTTGCAGTCCCAACGCCTGAGCGAGTTGCTTGCCGGCGTGCGCTTTCTCTTTAACCAGCCGCTGCTTCGCACGGTCACGATCGTGATGGGCATCATGAACCTGGTCACGATGGGCGGAATGGACCTGTTCATCTTCCGTCTGAAGCACGACCTGCACCAGAGTGCCGGAACGGTCGGATTCGTGTTCGGCATGGCCAGCATCGGCGCCATTCTGGCCGGGCTTTTGACGCCGATGGCGCGGCGCAAGCTCGGCTACGGCGTATGCTGGATCGGCGGTCTCGCAGGTACCGGCCTCGCGTTGGCGGCATTCGCATTTACCACGCGCGTTCCGGTGATCGTCGCCCTGTCCATCCTGTTTATACTGGTCAACACGGTGATGAACGTGACGAACATGTCGCTGCGCCAGGAAATCACGCCGGACCATCTGCTCGGCCGAGTTACCGCCGCCTTCTGGACACTGGCGGGAATCGCGTCGCCCATCGGTGCCGCCGTCTCCACGTCGTTGGCGGCCATATTCGGCGTGCCTGCGATTCTTGCAGGGATGGGAGCGATTACTGCCGCGCTTGCGGTCATCTCCGTGTTCACGCCGGTCTGCCATCGCCGTCCCGAGTTGCTGTACGCGCAGGAGTAGCCTTCGCGCATCGGTCATGGCGCACGTTGACGTGGCTCATGCAGCATGACTTCTGCATCCCGTCGGCGTTAATCAGCGCCTGCACGAACCACTGCCTTCTTGAGCTGGATTGTCTGTCACGGTGGGAACAGCACGCTATCATAGCAAACAACGAGATGTCGAAGGTGCTGCTCTCCAAATCATGAAGTTTGGTGGTTACGATGAAGGCGACAGATACAGGCGCCCCCAGTCGAGCCGATCTCCCGCGAGAGTCTGATCATCGATGCATCACTCATCCCTGGGGACCTCGATTTCAACCAGCAGGACAAAGAGATCCTGCGCAATCTGGCCGCGGAGGTGGCCGATCTTGTCGCGCTGCCTATCGAGGCCGAAAAGCGCGACCTGTGGCGTCGCCATAACCGGCTCGAGCACACGCGACCGCTTGTCTACTGCTCACCTGAGAACGCTTGGACCGAGATCTTCCCGCCGGACCGGTTGAAATGCGCTGCCCCGGTCGCGCGCGATTGGGAACTCCACCTGCGAAAGCAGGTGTTCTACGGCCGCCGCATGGGCGACGACTATACGATCCCCGCCTTCTTTTCCATTGGATACGTGCATGATGAGCCAGACTGGGGACTGGCGGAGCAGCGAGTCGGCGGCGAAAACGGCACGGCATACACCTGGATCTCACCCATTGAGAGCGAAGCAGACGTCGACAAGCTGCACCTACCGGTAATTCGGGTGGACTTTGCGGCCACACAGCGCCTGGCATCGCTGGCATCCGACATCTTCGGGGATGTGCTCCCTGTGCGCATCAAGACCGCCGGTTATCCATATGACACATTGCGCGACCTCCGCCTCAAATCCGTCTGGTGGGACTCTATGGGCCTCACGGCGAAGCTGGCGAACCTGCGCGGCTTGCAGCGCATGCTGTATGACATGGTGGATGCACCCGAGTTGATCCATCTTCTCATGGGCAAGCTGCGGGACGGCACACTGGCGATGCTGCAGGCCCTGGAGGATGCACACCTCCTGTCACTGAACAACGACGCCACGTACATCGCCTCCGGCGGACTCGGCTGGTCGGACGAGTTGCCGCAGCCGGATCACCAGGGAGTCACGCGCATCTGCGACCTCTGGGGTTTCGCTGAAAGCCAGGAGACGATCGGTGTCTCGCCACGTATGTTCGAGCGATTCATCTTCCCCTACCAGCTGCCGATCCTTGAGCGGTTCGGGCTGAATTGCTACGGCTGCTGCGAGCCGGTCGACAACCGTTGGCCAATCTTTCAGCACATTCCCCGCCTGCGCCGCGTGTCGGTCTCGCCCTGGTCCAACCGTGAGGCGATGGCGCGCAATCTTGAGGACCGCTACGTCTTCTCGATGAAGCCGAATCCAGCCGACCTTGCCATGGAGACGTTTGACGAAGACCGCATCCGGAAAGATATTCGCCGCGACCTCGAGACGACGAAAGGCTGCTGCCTGGAAATTCTGATGAAGGACAACCATACCATCAGGCACGATCCCGAGCGGCTGATCCGGTGGGTGCAGATCGTGCGCCAGGAGATCGACAGAGTATGGCAGTGATCGCGTGAGACGCGCGCAACGCATTTTTCAGGTATTTGCACCGCCTAAACTGAGAATATTTGCGGAGGCGATTCATCAGGGATGCCGTTACGCTGCATCAAACAGGTAGTTGCAGCGTTGTCTCAGCAGCACCATTGTCCTGATTGCAGGGTCTGCAAGTAGTCCCAAAGAGCGTCCGGACACACGCGGTATCGCATGCCGGTCGTGAAGCGACGACAGGCCGGATTCAACGGGCGAGAATCCTGCCATCCGCTTTCCAGCGGAGGTTTCTTGGCTATTTGCAGACCCTGGCCCTCGAGAGGTCCACGCATTGACACCCGCGCGGATTAGCTGTAGGATTTGCGCCAGATAGCAACTTGTTGCAGAATCTGTGCCGAGAGAATGGCTATACGGTTACGGGATGTAGCGGGGCTTGCTGGAGTGTCGATTGCAACGGCCTCGCGGGCGCTGAACAGAGAGGCTGCCTCCGAGGTGGCTTTACAAACGCGCGCGCGGGTGTGGGATGCGGCGCGAGCGCTCGGTTACAGGGTTCGTGGCGACGATTGGCACGGAAGCCTTGAGTCAAGTGACAGCGGCACTCGTCGCCAGACCGTCGGTTTGATTCTTGACGACGTAGACGACCTCTTTACTTTTCCGTTTTGGGTCCGAGTGCTGGCCGGGATCAAGAAGGTGTTGACAGCGCACCAGTTGCACGTCCTGTCCTCCTATACCGCCAGTGGCGTCCGCCGCGGACAAGCCCAGCAGTTCCGCGGAGTCGACGGCCTGATTTACGTCAACACACGGCCCTCCGAAGGTGACTCACCGGCGAAGCCCGTGGTGACGGTCGACGGCAATTACCGGGCGTATATCAGGCAAGGGCTGCTTTTCGACCACGTAGGACTTGAAATGCGCTTCGCTATGTATCAGATGGTCGACCACCTCGTGGGACTCGGCCATCGGCGCTTTGCCTTCTTGGGGCCATCTATCGAGGATGACGAGCGAACGGAGGCGGTTCACGACGGGTTGGCGCGGCGCGGCGTATCGATTGTTCCTGGCTGCGACCCGGTAACTCGATGGACAACCGACGCGGCGCATAGTGTGGCACTGGGTTTGCTGACACAGCGAGCGGCGGATATCGACGCATTGATCTGTGCTTCTGACGAGATCGCCATTGGTGCGACACGCGCGGCAAAGGAGATCGGAATCCAATTGCCGGACGATCTGGCCATCACGGGCTTCAACGATGAGCCCTTCGCTCGTGACGTCGATCCGCCACTCACGACGATACGCGTGCCCAAAGAGCTTATGGGTGAGCTTGCAGCACAGCGATTGATTCAGCGCCTCATATCGCCCAACCTTGCTCCGATCATCCAGCTTGTGCCCACGTCACTTGTCGTTCGGTCATCGTGCGGCGCTCCCGGCACTGATGATCGTCACAATCCAACTCAGCGACAGCTACCAGCTATTGGGCCGCACCGTAGTTGCGTGAGGCAACACGGCGAGCATTCCGGAAAGGAGGTGAGTCGGAAGAGACAAAGTCTGTGCAGGAAAGATGCTCTCTTGCTTCAAAGATTAAGAGGAGGTCTTGTAATGACCAGTACTGACACATCAGAGTTGATCCGAGATTTGCGCGAAGGACACATCTCCCGCAGTGCGTTTCTCACGCGAGCGGTCGCGCTTGGGCTCTCCGCGAGCGCAGCCGGCGCACTGTTGCAGGGCGCCAGGGACGCAGGCACCGCCCACGCAGCGTCGTCCGTCACCATCGACTTCATGACTGACTCCCGATCTGAATGGGTGAAGCTGCAGAAGCTGCTGCCCGCCTGGACGAAGAAGACCGGCATCAATGTGCAATGGGTGCAGATGCAGGAGACCCCGCTGCGTGCCAAGACGAATCTGGAATTGTCTGCGCCGTCGACCAATCTGAGCGTAATCATGGTGGACTTCCAGTTGATGCGCGGGTACGCCAAGGCCGGCGTGCTTGAACCCCTCGATGGGTATCTCGCGCAGAGTTCGACCTTTCACACCGCCGATTTCCAGAAGCCCTTCTTGGACGCGTTGCGCTACAACAGCAAGCTCTATGCCCTACCGCTCTATCAGGACTGCAACATCCTCATGTACCGGGCCGACATCTTTGCCAAACTTGGGCTGCACGTACCGCAGACTGTGTCGGATCTGCGAGAACGTGGCCAAGGCGGTCACGGCGTACGGCAAGAGCAAAGGCATGTACGGCATTGCCTTGCGCGGTCAGCGCGGCATGGGCGTCAACGAATGGACGTTCCCGACATTCCTCGAGGCGTTTGGCGGCCGGTACTACCAGAAGTTCCCCACCGACATGCATCCCGTGCTCGACAGCCCTCAGGCGGTCACGGCCCTCACCTACTACGTCAATCTGCTCAAGAAGTACGGCCCTCCAGGTTCGGCGAACTACTCCTACATCGAGGTGCAGAATGACATGATGCAGAGCCGTGCCGGCATGATCATCGACTCCGCCACGCTGGGCGTGCGCATGGAGGATCCCACCCAATCGAATATCAACGGCAAGGTGGGCTACGCCATGGTGCCCAAGGGACCGGCCGGCCGCTTCCCCGGCTTCTACACCTGGGCCGTGGTTATTCCTAAGGGCGCTCCCCACAAGGCGGAAGCCGCGCAATTCCTGTCGTGGCTTGTCTCGCCGGCGGTCGCCGAGTATATCGGCTTGTCTGCGCCGAACCAGGCGCTGGAGACCGTGTACAATGTCCCGGTCGCCAAGTACTATAGCGAATCGGAGCCTTTGATCAAGGTGATGAAGCAGTCGCTGGCGCTGGCTGACCCCGACTATCGACCGCGTATTCCTGAGGAGACCGAGGTCGGTACTGACCTGTCGATTGCCATCGCCGACGCCATTGCCGGTATCAAGTCCCCGGCGCAGGCGCTCAAAGATGCCAATGCCGAGATCACCAAGGTATTGCAGCAGGCCGGTTACTTCTAAATCGCCACAGTGCCAATCGGAGCACTCTAGTGTGAGCCGGGCAATCGCCGCACAGCGAGCGGCGATTGCCCGGCCGCCCAAACGGGTCCGACCGGTGCGATGAGGGCCGCAGCCAGGGTGCGGCAGGACCAAGATTCGCGGTCAACCGGGCTAAGGAGTTTGCCACGCGATGAGCAGAGAGTCGCTTCAAAGGCCTCGACCGAAGGCGGCGCCCCACTTCTTCAGCACGAACCGAGGAGCCGTCACGCTCCTGCTGGCACCGGCTGTGATCGTTCTGGCATTGCTCACGCTCTATCCCACGATCGACGCCGTACGCCTGAGTCTGATCAAGTACAACCTGATGTCCTTCACGCCGCAGGGGCAGTGGAATAGCTTCCAGAACTACACCAATCTGTTTAATGACCCCGACTTCTGGTCCGCGCTTCAGACCACTCTCATCTATTCTGTGGAGGCCGTGATCCTGGAACTGCTGCTGGGCTTTGCCCTGGCGGTCCTCCTCAATCAGAAGATTCCCGGGCGCGCCATCGCCCGCACCTTCGTCATAGCGCCTATGGTGATGGCGCCGGTCGTCGTCGGCACGGCCTGGCGTCTGATGTATAACCCGATCGGCGGTATTCTCAACTATGTCCTGGGTCTCGTAGGCATTCCCCAGCAGGATTTCCTCGGACAGGAAGGCTCGGTGATCCCGTCGCTCGTGGCGACCGATGTATGGGAATGGTCGCCACTGGTAATGCTGATCATCCTGGCCGGCCTGCAGGGCCTCTCACCCGAAGTGTATGAGGCGGCGCGCGTCGACGGCGCCAGTGCCTTCCGCACCTTTCGCTCCATCACGTTGCCGCTGCTCAAGCCGGCCATCGCCGTGGCGCTGCTATTTCGCTCCATCGATTGCCTGCGCACCTTCGATACCATCTTCGCCATGACCGGCGGGGGGCCCGGCACCGCGAGCCAGACCCTGACGCTGTTCGCCTACAACGAAGGTCTCGAGTTCGGCCACATCGCCTACGCCTCCGCTACTGGTGTGGTCTTGTTTGTGATAATCGACGTGATCGCCGTGGTCCTGCTGCGTCTGCTAGGCACGAACCTATGGAGGTCGCGCACATGAGTCAACAGGCTGATGTCACTGGAGCGCCCTCCCAGCCGGCGCCGCGACCGGCGCGGATCGGCGCCAGGCAGCGACGGCACCTGAAAACAACCATCCTGTTTGTCTTGATGGCCATCGTCTTCTGCATCTACGTCTTTCCGACGTACTTTGTCATTTCAACCTCGTTCAAGACTCAGGCAGATGCCCTGGCGATACCGCCCAAATGGTTCAACTTCGTGCCGACACTCGACAATTACCGCACCGCCTTTGGCGAGTACGGCATGTGGCCGAACTTCGTCAATAGCATCATCGTGACTTGCGGCAGCACGCTTCTCGCGCTCCTGCTTGGCGTGCCCGCGGCCTACGCGTTCTCCCGGTTCAACTTCCGTGGCCGCGACAACTTATCCCTGTGGTTCCTGAGCACGCGTATGGCCCCGCCAATCATGGTTGTCTTGCCCTTCTTCCTGCTTGGCCGCGATGTTGGCCTTTACGATACGCAAATCCTCCTGATCATCGTCGACGTGTTGATCAACCTGGCCTGGGTGGTATTCATGATGCGCTCGTTCTTCGACGAGATCCCGATCGAAATCGATGAGTCCGCGCTGATTGACGGCATGTCCTGGCTTGGCGCGCTGCGGCGCGTGGTGCTGCCGCTGGCTATCCCCGGCTTGGTGGCCACCACTATCTTCAGTCTGATCATTGTCTGGAACGAGTACTTCTTCGCGCTTGTGCTCACAAGCGTGAATGCCAAGACGCTGCCCGCGGCCATCACGGCCTTCTTGACCGTGCACGGCCTCTTGTGGGGCCCCATGACGGCGGCAGGTTCGGCTGTCATGGTGCCGATCCTTGTTTTCACCATTTGGACCCAGAAATATCTGATCCGTGGCATGACTATGGGCGCGGTTCGGTGACAGTTTGCTGGATAGCCCATCCCCGCCGAGAAGCCAGCCTCTCGTCGCTCAGGGGAGATGACGTATCACCCGGCTCGATGGGCTCGCGGTAGGATCTGGGCGCCGATCCGTGCGCCGCACCTGCACCCGAAGGGTTCGAATCACAAACGATTGACCTGCCTGGACGCGAGAAAGGACGACCGATGGCGACGATGCATGGTGTTGTACTGCTTGGCAACCGGCGCTTGGAAATACGCGAGTACAGCGTGCCCGAGCCGGGTCACGGGCAGGTCCTGCTACGGATGAGAGCTTCCGGCATCTGTGGGAGCGATTTGCACTATATCTATCGTCCCGTCGAGCGTGACGCCACCGGGCCAGCCGGCTATCAGGGTGTTATCGCAGGCCACGAGCCATGTGGCATTGTCGAACAGGTTGGTCCCGGCGTCACCCGCTTCCGCCCAGGTGATCGCGTGGTCGTTTACCACATCGCCGGCTGCGGACTGTGTCCTGCCTGCCAGGGCGGTTGGCAGATTTCTTGTTCGAGCCCGGCGCGCGCGGCCTACGGCTGGCAGCGCGATGGCGGTCATGGCGACTTTCTGCTTGCCGAAGAACGTACTCTCGTCGCCCTCCCAGACGAGTTGACGTATCTTGACGGCGCCACCATCGCCTGCGGAGTCGGGACCGCATACGCCGCGTGCCTGCGCGCCTCCATATCCGGGCGCGACACGGTTCTGGTCACCGGGCTCGGTCCGGTGGGCCTGGCGACGTCGATGCTCTGCCAGGCCATGGGTGCGAAGGTGATCGGCGTGGACACGCTTCCGGACCGGCGCGCGCTGGCCGAGCACCTCCACGTGGCCGAGAAGGTCGTCGGGGCCGAAGGCGATCGCCTGAGCGAGGCTCTGCAGGACGCCACCCAGGGGCGCGGATTTGAGGTAGCCATCGATTGCTCGGGCAATGCTCAGGCTCGGCACCTCTGTCTTGAGATGGCCCGGGATTGGGGCCGCGTGGTGTATGTCGGCGAGCTTGGCAGCGTCACATTTGAGCCGAGTCCGCTCCTGATCCATAAGCAGCTTGCCCTGTTCGGCTCCTGGGTATGCAGCGTACCGCAGATGGTCAACCTGGTTGAGCAATTGGTGCGTTGGCGACTGCACACGGACAAAATGGTGACACATCGCTTCAACCTCAACCAGGCGCAGGAGGCGTATCAGCTATTCGACGCCGGGCGCACGGGTAAGGTTGCAATTGTCTGGGAGTGAGGGCGCGACCGCTATGTTGCCGAAGATCCAGATCGAGGAAGGACAGGTCCAGGGGTTTAGGGCGCTTACTATCGCCAACGACGCGATGTCTTTCACACTCGTGCCTGACCTTGGCGGAAAGATCAGCAGCATATTCGATAGACGCACCGGCCATGAGTGGCTTTGGGCGAGTACGTTGCTGCCCTATCGTCGACTTCCCTACGGTACGTCCTACGTGGAGATGGCCGACACGGGGGGTTGGGACGAGTGCTTTCCGACGGTCGCCGCATGTGCGTACCCGGCGGAACCTTGGAAGGGCTCCCCTCTCCCCGATCATGGGGAGCTCTGGTCGCAGGCGTGGCCGGTGGAAGTCGAGGAGTTACCAGGGTCCAGCGTCACAGTCCACGGTGAGGCGCGAGGCGGCGGCGTGCTCCCATACCGCTGGCAGCGTGCCGTCACCCTTGCCGCCGACGCTCCAATCGTGCGCATCAATTATCGGATCACAAGCCTGGCCGACACGCCGATCGCGTTCATCTGGAGTGCCCATCCGCTTTTCGTGGCCGAGCCGGGGATGTCCATACGCATTCCGGCCGGGACACGAATGCACCGATGGCTTTCCTTTCCCAGCGATTTCGTGCCGGTCGAGGAGGATGGTCAAGGCTACGAATGGCCGGTCCGTGGTACCAGCCAGGGACGCACGATAGACCTGAGCGCGATGCCGGAGCCGTCCGCACGTGTGGCGGCCAAGCTCTGGAGCGAGCCTCTGTCCGTGGGCGACGTGGCACTGATCTCGCCGCATGGTTCGTTCCATTTCACGTTTGATCCGGCGCTGGTTCCTCAAGTAGGGCTCTGGCTGAATGCAGCGGGTTGGTCCGGCACCGGGGGCGAGCCGTATTACAACCTTGCGCTGGAGCCGTGTATTGGAGCTCAGGACTCATTGGAGGAAGCAGTCGTCCAGTTCGAGAAGTACCGTGTGCTGCCGCCGCGACAGGTGAAGGAGTGGTGGCTCGAAGTGCGGCTGGAAATCTAGCGAGGTGAAGCCCGCGGCGGCAGAGCAGCGTGCCCATTTGGGTACTGGCGGACACAGCGATTCATGCTAGGATGGGCGTGGAGCTGGCCGCAACTGGGCTTATGCTGTGGTCGCCGGAAGCTGCAAGACTCCGGGCGCAGTCATCGTGTCGAACGGATTGATCCCTGAACAATGTCGGTCGCCCCCGTGCCTCGACCCTGACACACAGGTCTCGGTGAGGCCAACCGACTGAAGCCCGGCTTCAGCAGGGCGCTGAGAACGAGGGCGATATCTCACTCGTGCCAGTCGCAGGATGAGGGTGAAACACATGAAGAACATCGAAGAGCGGTTACCCTGCTTGCGCGGCATTGGTATCCTGGCGGGCACCCCCGAGCATGTGCTTGTCGAAGTTGCAGAGGCCCTCACTGCAGTGGCCATCGAAGCCGGCCGGACCATTTTCGCCAAGGGTGAGATGGGTGACGCACTCTATATCATCGTCGACGGCAAAGTCGGCATCTTCGACGGCCCACTGCTGCTGTGCCACCACTATCCGGGCGAAGTATTTGGTGAAATGGCGGTACTGGATTTGCAGACACGGAGTGCCACCGCAGTAGCCGCCACCGCCTGCCGGCTGTACCGGCTCAGTAGCACGGCATTTCGCCATTTGCTCAGCGAGCGCAGTGAGGTGGCTGAAGGCGTGATCAAAGTGCTGTGTGAGCGCCTGCGGGACACCAATTCGGATCGGACGGAGGACTACGAGTATATTCGCATGGTCGAAATGATCACCGCTGCGGCCCACGATCTTGAAGTCGGCACGTTCCGCCCTGAAGCGCTGCAGGAAGTAACCCAGCGAACTGACTCATTGGGAGGTCTTGCCCGCAAGTTTCGGCAGATGGCGCGCGAAGTGCAGGCCCGGGAGGATGCGCTCAAGCAACAGGTGCGCGAGCTCCGTATAGTGATCGACCCTGCGCTCCAGGCAAGAGAGGTGGCCGAGATTGCCGACACCGATTTCTTCAAGAACCTGCAGCTTCGGGCCCGAGCTGTCCGCGGGTCTCGGACCTTCGACGGAGGGGATTCGGCCGTCTCCGATGTCACGCCCCCTGACATCGTCTCTTAGCAGCGCGCTCTCTCTCAGAGAGCCTGAGCCGGGGTTTGGCCGGGATCGACATGCACCGGAACGTGCCTCGGGCATCTGCAGGCGGCACGCGTTGATAGCTCCCACCTCGGCGCCTGATCCGTTGCTATAGTAGTAGGGCATTCACCGCCTAGCGCTGGGAGTTCTTGCCGTGCCGCACCGATACCGCATCCTGTGTGTCGCGGTCCTTGTTATTACCACCCTCATTCCCAGCGCCCTCGCGCAGGCAGTGCAGAACATCGTGTACGCCAAGGGAAGTACGACGGCGGGCAAAGTCCCAGCCCTGGTGGTCAGTGTGCAGCCCAAGCAGATCGAGGTTGGGCGCGACGTGCCGATCACGATTCGCATTGCCGACGCCAAAGGCAAGCCGGTGAGCGGCGTCCTGGTCACGATCGACGGCGCCGGTCTGCCGAAGATAGGCACGGCGGCGCACGGCGCGCTCACGCTCACGGTGCATGCCACCGCTAAGGGCAAGGCGATCCTGCTGGCCAGCCATGGCGGGTATGCGCCCTTCAGCCTCAAGCTGCCCATAGTCGACGGCTCGCCCGCCACCGTTATAGCAATCAAACATGGCGTAAGCATCATGGCGCCCAAAGCCAAGCCTGTGGCCGGCAAGCAGGGCGAAGACCTGTTCGATCACTACCACGCCCTCACCACCAAGGGTCAATTCGCCTCACTGGGCCTGCGCGACGGCACGCTGGTGGACCTGAATGTCAACACCGACGTGGTGATCAAAGACCCCCTGCATGCCACCTTGAACAAGGGTGAGTTGTTCCTGGAGGTGGTGCACGGCGACACCACGAGCCATCAAATACAGGCAGGCACGGCAGTTGCCGCCACCAAAGGAACGCGTCTGGACGTGCGCTACAACCCTACCACCAAGCTCGCAACGGTGACGGTGGTGGAGGGCAAAGTGCAGGTCAGCAACAAGGGGCAGAGTGTGCTGGTGGGTGCGGGCCAGCAAAGCTCGGTGCCGGCGAACGGGCCGCCCAGCCCGCCCGCGCAGGTAAACGTCTTGGCTCAACTCTCGTGGCTGCATAATCTACCCAATACGGCCTCCAGCGCCGTGGTGCCGCCGGTGCTCTATCTGCCGGTGCCACCGATCACGCCGATCGCAGCGCCACCTATCGCGCCCACCCCGACCATGACGATCACCGGCGCGCTGGAAACCACGGCCTGGTCGGGTGTCGTTCTGGTGCAAGACGCGGTGACCATTCCAGCCGGCACCGCCGTCACCATCCAGCCCGGTACCACGGTGGAGATGGCCGACGGCACGGACCTGAGCGCGGCCGGCACCTTGCTGGCGCAGGGCACGGCGGCAGCGCCGATCGTGGTTACCAGCGCCGATCCGCAACCCGCGCCCGACGCCTGGGACTACATCGACTTCACCGGCGCCAGCGCCAGTGCCAGCGTGCTGGATTACGTGGACGTGTTCTATGGAGGGCACGACGGTAGCGACGGCGCAGAAGTCTCGGCCAGCAACGGAGCCAGTCCCACGATCAGCAACAGCGTGATCGCGCAGTCCAGCGGCGATGGCCTGTATCTGGGCGACAACAGCCGTGCCACGGTCACGAACTGCACGTTCGCCCACAATGCGAGCTACGCCCTCTCCACCTCCGCCGATAACTCGACGCTGATCAGCGGCTCCAAACTGGGCCTGGGGCAAACGCAGGGCTTAGAGATACGTGGGGGCGCGATCGGCCACAGCGGCACATGGCACCGGCAGGATGTGCCCTTCGCGCTGGATAGCAACGTGTCTCTGACTGCAGGGGCACGTCTTGACGTCGAAGCAGGCACGGACGTGCTGATGAATGACGGCGGCTCGTTCAGTGTATCGGGCACCCTGGTCACGCACGGCACAGCCCAGGCGCCGGTGATCTTCAGCAGCGCCGACCCACAGCCCGCGCCCGATGCCTGGGACTACATCGACTTCACGGGTCCCAGCGCCGATGCCAGCGTGCTCGATCACGTGGACGTGTTCTATGGGGGCCACGATGGCAGCAGCGGGGCCGAGGTCTCTGCCAGTGGCGGGGCCAGTCCCACGATCAGCAACACCGTGATTGCGCAGTCCAGCGGCGATGGCTTGTATCTGGGCGACAACAGCCGCGCCACGGTCACGAACTGCACGTTCGCCAACGATGTGAGCTATGCTCTCTCCACTTCCGCCGATAACTCGACGTTGCTCAGCGGCAACAGCGTGGCGAACGGCCAGAGCGCTATGGAGGTGCGTGGCGGGACGATCAGCCACAGTGGCGCGTGGCACGCACAGAATGCCCCCTACGTGCTGGACGACGGCGTCAGCCTGGCGGCGGGATCCACGCTGCATGTCGATCCAGGAGCCGTGATCCTGATGAACGAGGGTGGATCGCTCAGCGTGAGCGGGACCCTGTTGGCGCAGGGGACCCGCAACGCGCCGATCATCGTGACCAGCGTCGATCCGCAACCGGCGCCCGATGCCTGGGATTACATCGACTTTACCGGCGCCAGCGCCAACGCGAGCATACTGGACTATCTGCAGGTGAGCTACGGTGGGCACGACGGCACGGATAGCGCCGAGGTCTCAGCCAGCGGCGACGCCAGCCCCGCCATTCTCGACAGCGGGATCACACAGTCCAGTGGCGTCGGCCTCTATGTGGACGACAATAGCCGGGCGGTCGTGGGCAACTGCATCTTCGAGAGCGATAGCGGCGTCGCCATCTCCGCTCCCGCCGACGATGCTGCCCTGATCAGCGGTACGAGCGTGGCGGCTGGCCAGAGCGGTATCGAGCTGCGTGGGACCGCGATCGCGCACAGCGGCACGTGGCGCGCGCAGAACGCCCCCTTTATGCCGGAGAGCAATGTGAGCATCGTAGCGGGCGTGACGCTGACTATCGAGCCGGGCACGCTGCTGCAGATGCGCCCGGGCGGCTCGATCTCGGTTTCGGGCACCCTGCTGGCACGCGGACTGCCCAACGACCCGATTGTCGTCACCAGCTCCAATGCCAAGCCGGCGCCGGACGACTGGGACTACATCGACTTTACCGGCTCTTCTTCCAGCGCCAGTATCCTGGACTACGTGCAGATCGGCTACGGTGGACACGACGGCTCGGCCGGCGCCGAAGTCTCGGCCAGCAGCGGGGCCAGTCCCACGATCACTCATTGCGTGATCACATCCTCCTCGGGCGATGGGCTCTACGTGGACAACGGGCATCCCACGATTGCCTTCAACGTGTTCCAGCACGACGCCGGCTACGCCATCAGCATACCCGCCAGGGACCCGGCGCATGTCCATGACAATGTCTTTGCCACCGGCCGGCAGGGCGTGGAAGTACGAGGATAGTGGTCCGTGACTCGTGCTGTGCCGGGTTCACCCAGTCCTGAGACTCGGGGAACCCGTCGCAGCGCGTCGTGGATGGGAGCGGGGACCGCGTCAGTCAATCGCCGGCCCAACGTCCACCAGCGCGGTGTGGGCCAACGGTACTTGTGGGTCAGTTGTGTTGCCTATGGCTATTGCCGACGCGCTTGAGACTCCGGCGTTCAGGCCGCGGGTACCCACAAGAGTGGGTGTGCTCACCTGCTCGCCTAGCCGTGGCCTTCAGGCCGCCTCGTCGCGCGGGCATCCCGAACGGCAACGACCTGGTCAACCGACCCACTGGCGTAGAGTCGGATGGTCAACACCGAAGGAGGCCGGCTCCGCGGCAAAGTGGAGCCGGCCTGTGCATACTGACGTGCGGGAGGCCGATTCAGAACGTATGCGGCGTTCGCAGGGCGTCCCATTCGTCGGGCGTGGCGTGATTCCACTCGAAGAAGCTGATGCCCGCTGCTTTCCCTGCCTGCGCCGCGTGGATGGCGCCGAGAACTTCGGGCCTGGTTGGGCTGTGCCGGCCATCGCTGTAGACGTCGAACATCTGGCCTACCGGCTCGACCGGTGTCGCCGCATCGTTGGCGGCCGTTCGGATCTCCTTTATACTCGTGGCGACGTAATCGTACACGCTGGACTCCGAGGAACGCGTGGAGCCGAGATCCCAGTAGTCCATTGGCGCCGCGACATCCCAGCTCTGCATCGCCACGCGGAAAGGAAACCTCTCACCCCAATACGTCTGGGGCGGATACACGGCAATGACCATCAGGGCATGCGGACCGAGATTGGCGCGCACGACCTGGCTGTAGGCACGTACATACGGCTCTTCCATGTTCTGCTCGACATCGGCGGCAAGGCCATCGGGACGGTCTCCCGTCGTCGCCACAAAGCGCGCGGCTTGGACGGCGATGGCCACGTCGCGTGGCACGTCGTCCAGGTAGGGGTAGACCCATGCGAGTACGGCGATATGGGCCTTGTGCGCGACAGGCAGGAGATGCTCGAGCACCGAAGCACCATAGAATTTGTTGCTGCCGGCCACTTCCACGTAGAGGTGGGTGATGTGGCTGTTGGTTGCCGCAGTGACGATCGATTGAGGCGGAGCGACGTTCAGCACCGCCGGTGTCAACCACATGCCCACGCCGTGCACCGGACCGAGGTTGGCAACGCCGCGGTCTCCGGCCATCCTGACCTGTTCGGCATCGACCCACAGGCCGGCCGGGCCACTTTCGCCATACCAGGCGCGGCCGCGCCCGTCCGTAGCCCAGCGCAGTATTGAGAGCGTCGTGCCCGCGCGAATCGTGCGCACCGGACGCGCTGATGCATCAGCCGCGCTGCGAAGTGTGGCCGGCACAATGGTAACAGCCGTGGCACGAAGCGGCATGGGCGCGTGCGGTCCGACAGGGCTGGGTGAGATCGACCCTCCGGGAGTGAACGACACTGCCAACGGCGCGAGAGACAGCACGTCCGCCTGTAGCCAGCCGTCGAGAGCGCCCCAGAGGCGCACCCGATCCCAGCGCGTGCCATCAGAGGCGACGAGATTGCCGACGACCCGTACCTCTTGATTCCGGTCCAGCTCGGTCAGTATCGTGCCGGCAGGCGCCGCTCGTACCTGAGCCTGCCAGTAGCGCGTCCACATCGGTACGGCGGCGGGCGCCCTGGATGCCGCGCCCGCCAGCGGCGCGCCGATAGGCAGGCAGGCGAGCAACGGCACCAGGGCGAGGCGCATCAGAGCGCGCAGCAACGTCATGCTCCGCCCGGTCACAGCGGTATGTCTGTCATCGATTCCTCCGCCTCTGCGGCGGCAACGGATAGGCCTTTCTGGTTTCCAGGCTCGCGCCTGAACGTGACATAATATCCGCGCAGAGCCTCCGGCCAGCAGGCGCCGTGATCGCCCTTTTGCCACACCCAGACTGCCTCCATGTGCACGATCTCCCAGCCGTCCGACCCCCACGCGTTCAGGCCTTCGGCGACATCGACCGGGATCCCTGTCGCATGCTCGTGGCTTGTCAGATGCTGGATGAAAACGTGCTCATACTCGTATTTGCTACCTGAGGCTCGCCGAAGAGAAAGGTCACCGTGACCGATGCCCACTTGTCTCTGCCCTTACCATGTGTCGCGACCCGGACTTCACCTACCAATGTCTCAATACTACTCCGCTTCGCTGCCTCGTCGCCCGTCGCCTCGACAACTCCGACATTGGCTCGAAGCAACTCGAGACTGTTGACGACCTCTGCTCGCTGCCCAGGCGAGAGGGTCTGAGCGTTCCGGCGCTGAAGCACTTCGGCAAGCGCACCCTTAACCTGATCTTCGTCGCGCTTGATTACGGCTATCTGTGGCTCAATGTCGTCGTCGGCAGTCACCCAGTGTGGGATTGCGCCGCCTTGTCCTCCCCAAACACGCGGGACTTCCTCAATGGTGGCTATCGCACCCGGACAGTCCTGCGAATTGGCTCCGCGCTGCCAGTTGAACACAAGACGCCCGCAGGGTGTGCGCCTTCCGTCCTTGCTTAGCCGGGCTCGTACCTGCTGAGGCGTAGTTGGTCCCTGCGGCATGCGCAGCGCTCCCTGGTCAAGCATTCGGCGCCGGCCGCTCCAGCCTGGTGGAACAGCTCGATGCCCTCGGTCATCCGGACGACACCGGCCCTAGGTTGTTCCCAGGATACCGTACCAAGAGGCGGACAGCGAGGGTGAGCGCAGGAAAGCGCGGGTGCGTGCTAAGGACGATTCCCCTCGAATGGGTCACACTTCCAGAGGTGCTACGGGATGACACAGGGCAGATCGAGGGTAATCACGCTGATTTGTGCGGTCTGCCATACTTAAGGTCCCGAGCTCAGATGCTCACGTGTAAGGCGCGGCCATCGTCGCCATATACTGCGCGTCAAGCGCCGGGCCGAGTAGGAGAATGGCGGCAATACGCCGCGCGATGTTGCCCACTTCGCGGGGCTCATCCTCCTCCGCTTTGAGGCTGCGACCGAGCAACCTATACTCGCGATAGCTTAACCACTTCTTGAGCACCTGATAGCCGCCAACCGTGTACTCCCACACCTTGGCCGGAATATTGCGCCAGTAGGCCACGTCGTTGAGCCACACGTCGTAGGTGTCGCTTCCCAGCAGGGCGCACGCCTGCTCCAACGTCAGGCCGAGTACGGCCGCGCCTGATCTCAGCGCCTCAACCTCAGCGCCAGTGTAGCTGCGCACGACTGCCCGACCTTTGCCGGCCATCGTCACGCCGCCCTGGCCAGCAAAGCCCCAGCCGGCCGTGATCCGGAGGTCAAGCTCCGAGTTGATCGGCTTGCCATCAATGCGCTTGATCACGCCGATAGTTCGCATCTCTGGGCGCCACGGGGCGTCAGTCACGCCCGGCACGTCCGTCTGAACGTCAAACAGACCGGCCAACTGCCGTCCCAGTACCGCGCTTGCTGCAAGCACCTCACCGCTCGCCGGAAGCGGTACGCGTGGCCAGTCTTGCCGCAATGCGCCAGCGTTCTCACTTCGGTAAGCAGGGGCGTCCAGCATAGTCACAACGTGATAGAACAGACTCGGCGCGTCTGAATCAAGATGCTGTAGGTAGTCGTTCATTGCCACGCTCAGATTAGCCGGGACTTCAGCTTGCTCCATGGTATCAAGCAGCGACGCCTTAGTTTGGCCACGGACGTAGAGCGGGAAGTAGCTGGAAAGACCGTTGCCGAGATTATCCGCAAGCACTTTCACAGGAAAGCCCCGGTCAAACCGGTCCATGGGCTGCTTCTGGCGGGCCTCGATCCAGAGGTTTCCTTCGAAGACCTCCGGGAAGTAGTCTTCCCTCTTGCGATCCAGCAGGTCCGTTTCGGGCTCCCAATAGAGCCATCGCACATCGAACGGCCGGTAGTAGTAGGGCACAATCCTGTCGGCGAGGAACCCGCGCCTGCACAACTGGTCGCGGACGGCTTCGGCTTGGAACCGCCCAGTGCCCTGCATGGCGCCCGGCATAATCATGCGCATGCGCTCGTGGCTTATGGTCGGGTCGAAGTAGTCCATCATGCGGCGGATGAGGCGATCGCGGTCGATATCTACGACCACATCATCGCGGCTGGTCTTGACTCCGGGGAACGACGCAGGAAACAGCTCAGGGAGCCGAGGCCAGGCACCGTACGCAAGCTGCGCCCGCATGGGCAGGAAAGGAAAGCCCAACGTACTGTCCGGCTCCAGCACTTGATAACGCGGCGGTGCGTTCTCGGCGCTGTCCGCGAGCAACTCGGCGCGTTTACCCTTGCCCCAGAGTTGTCGAAACCGCACACTGCCCGTGGCCTCATGCTCACGCTTCCGCACCAGCAGCGCGATGGCCGTGCCTACCTGAATACCCTCATGGTTCCACTCGGTGCTGAAGATACTGGGATCAGGTTCACCAGCCGGTGTACGTTTTCCGGTCTTGTACTTGTCACCGTTGAGGCTGTCAATCCACACGCTGTCGAATGCCGCCAAATAGCGCTCCCGCATCGCCGTGAAGGACAACCCATCCAGCCACGAATAGTTGCTGATGTAGCACACGATTCCTTCGCCGCCGTGCTCCGTGATGCGGCGCTCGGCCATCCGATAGAAGCGAACATACAGATCATTCAGGCCCTGCCCCTGTGGCTGTCGTGTCCCACTCGCCGTACGATAAGCACCGACAAGGTCGTGCTCCTCGCCCACAGCCAGGCCAGCGAAGCCGTTGTATGGCGGATTCCCGAGAATGACAAGAATGGGCGCTTCCCGCTTGACGTGCTCTGCTGCTTCTCGCTCTTCCTCCAACTCAGGGAACATGATCGTTTGCTTTGGGTCCTTCGGTGGCTGCCAGCCCGTAAGCGCGTTCGTCAAGTACACGCCTGCCCGCTCACTTGTGTCGTCCATGAGCGGCGCACCGAGGTTCTGCAAGAGCAGGCCCAGTTGCAGATGTGCCACGACAAACGGCGCCGGCAGCAACTCGAGGCCGAACACTCGCTCGCAGGCAGCACGCTTGACGTCCTGTGCGGTCAGCGCGTCGGACCCGCCCTCCTCCAGCCGGGAGGCAATCAACCGGATCACCTCGACAAGGTAGGTGCCGGTTCCGCAGCAGGGGTCGAGCACGTAGACTCGTGGTCGGCTAGCCCACTGGCGATACCTAGTTCGTCACGCAGAGCTGAATCCACCCGAGCCACCATGTAGCGCACGACCTCGACCGGGGTGTACCACACCCCGAGTTCGCGCCGTAGCTCGGGGTCGAACTCCTCCAGAAACGGCTCGTAGAAGTACTGCACGGCGTGTTGTTCCTCAAAGCGTTTGAAGAACGTCTCGCGGTCCACGCGGTTCAGGGCTTCGCCGGTCCAGTCCAAGACGTCCACGAGACCGAGAGGTCTTAGCCTTTGGGGCTGCACCACCTGCTCAAACAAGAAACTGATGACGGGAACCTGAAGAGACCAGCCCGCAGTCTTCCACTCGAACCGATCGGCTGTGTCCGACCGATGCTCTTTGCTCCACAACACCCAGGCCGAGAACACACCATAAAAGAGCGTTTGTACTAACGTGGAACGGAAGAAGTGATCGCCCTTCTCCCCCTCGAAGCTGATGCCGAGTGCCTCTTCAAAGGCCCTTCGGACTGCGGCGAGAGCAGGCAGGCTGGCCTTCTCCACACGATCCATGGAGATCCGCGCATAGCTGGCAAGCGCAGACGCTACGTCCTGGGGTGTCGCCAGCGGCGCAGCGCGCAGCAACGCCCGCTGCAGGTACGCGACAAGCGCGCCACCCTGCGCGGCAACAAACGTCTGCGGATGCTCAACCGCGCTCCAAAACGCGGCCTCCGAGGTCGCCAGCGGAAAACGCTCCAGCTTGACCGGCCGACCGTGATCGTCGAACCCCATCAGCAGGAAGTCGCGATAGTTCGTGATCAGCACCTGCCGATAGCGCTCCAGGTACCCCCGAACCTGGTCGCTACCAGCAATCTTCAGCACGTCGTCTCCTGTACCCTTTACCTCCATCACACCGCGTGCCGGCAGTGCTGCCGCTCGTGGCCTGCCGGTGCCAGACTGTTGCACTTGGTCCGACGTGTAGAGCGCTACATCGGGAATACCGGAGCCGACGCTTGCCGGATTGACGATGCACCGCACTGGCGGCGCCAACAACGCGCCTACACTGTCGATCAGTGCTTTGAGCGCAGGATAGTATGATGTCTCCTTTGTTGCAGCGCCAGAGGCATGGAGCATGCGAAGCTCGCGCAAGTAGGTTTCAAGCGGATGCATCGCGATATTCCCTCCATGCCGGCCGAGGCTGCCGCTTACAATGCCACTGGAAGTATATCGCTTGACCTAGGCGCTTCTGGCGGAGTACTGCCACTTGGCTCAGACAGTAAGCAAAGCAAGAAGGCGGAGGTTTTGGGACCTCCGCCTTCTTGCGCAAGATCAACGTGCTCTTGGTAGCTAGACACCCTGCTCACTGCAGAGCGCGTACGTGGTCCGGCGGTTCTGACTCGAAGTCAGTGGTGTAGAGAACAGGCGCACCACCGGACACATTTGAGTAACGAGTGTTACGGCAATGTTACGGCGTCGATAGCTATAGTAGGGTCGTGAATTTCCCATAAGCCAAAGGAGTGCGGGTCGAATGAAACTGCGCTACCTCGTCTTGATCCTTGCCGCATTGTTTGTCATGGTTCCTGCCCACGCGGCTGCCCACTCGTCACACGCCATTACCACGCACGTATTATGCTCCAAGTACGGGTACAGCTTCGACCTGCCAGCGGACTGGCAGCAGGAAGGTGTGTGCACTCAAAGCATGTCTGCCTCGTCGCCAGACAATGTATATGGATTCAATATGGGTACCACCAAGTTAAGTATGCGGTGGACCGATACGATCGCCAAGATGGTGCTTTCCTACGACTGCGAAAACATCACGGACTACAATCAGGTAGGTACCACGTCGTATTCTGTCAGCAAAATCGCAAAGCGACGATATGTAACGGCCTTCTGTATGGAGGTCGCCGTCGATGGGACGCAGTTTGTCAGCTGGGAAATGGCAGGAACATCATTCGGGAGGGTCTACACGCCCCGCTTCTTCTCAGTGTGGAGCGGCGATGTTGCCACTGTTTACTCTCACGGCATAAGCATCTTCTCCACGATCCGGCTCACTAAACCCCATGGCTAGTGAGGAGCTTCTGTGGGAGTTGCGAGAGCAGGCGGAGGTTTTAGGACCTTCCCCCTCTTGCGCTAGGCTCGTCTTGTGCTTATAGCTGGACACCTTGTTAACCGGGGCAACGACTGTGGCCCACTGTTAGCGGAGCCGATGCCTAGCACTGAGGCAATCTCCTGTTAGCAGTCGCCGAGAAAGATCTGCCACTCTCCCCCGTTGTCGGGATGAAACGTGAGCACAAAGTAGCCGGGTCTGATTCGCGAACCGTCTGGGCAGTACCACTGATCCTTTGCGGCGGCACTCTTGGCCAGTGACGCGCTGTGATCTCATTTCCACACCAACAGCGCAAGAAACCAAGGGGTACCGAATGTTACGGCAATGTTACGGCATCGAGTGCTATGGTTGGCCCGGGTATTTCCCGCAAGTCAAAGGAGCGAAAGCCGAATGAAGCTACGCCACCTCGCCTTGGCCGTCAGTTCCGTTCTGGTAGCAGCGCTGGGTGCAGCCCCCTACGGCGCCGCAGCCCGCCCGCAACTGGCGGCAACTCACATTTCCTGCCCTAAGTACGGTTACAGCCTGGACCTGAACCCGGATTTCGTACTTTGGGGGAAGTGCACTAACACAATGGCGGCTGTAACACGTGATAACCAATACGGTGTTATTCTTACCGCCACGAAGGTGTCACTTGTGTGGAGTGATACGGTAGCCCAAGGTATTATCACCGAAGACTGTGATC
>CAVSOU010000014.1:0-193349 GCA_963729625.1 uncultured bacterium | reverse complement strand
AGAGTAAATGACCCTCCAGATCAGTCGTATGGAGGGTCATTTTTGTGCCCATGTACTATTCATGTGCTACGGCCCCCGAAAAACACTACTCTGAGGCGGCTTGCGCGAGCTCGACAGGGGCCAAGCTGCCCGCCAGCAGGGTGAGTGCCTGTGCCCGCTGATCGGCGCGCACGTGCCGGTACACTTTCATGGTGATGCGTGGATCGCTGTGGCCGAGGGCCTCGCTCGCGGCCTTCAGGTCGGCGCCAGCGTCTAGCATCAGGCAGGTGGCAGTGTGCCGCTGATCGTGGACGCGAACGTTCGTCACGCCCGCCGGCTGGGTGCGCTGCACATCGACCGCGCCTACCTGAGTAGCCGCCTGGTGCGCGACCGCCCGGCCGACCTGGAAGTCTATTGCAAGGCCTGGACAGTGCGCAATGGCGACCGCTTCCCCAAGACGGCCTTTCAGCTGGACTGGGAGCGGGGCCTGCTCACCTGTCCCCAGCAGGTACAGCTGCTCTTCGCCCCCAGCGGCACCGTCCACTTCCCGGCAGCCGTCTGCCCTTCGTGTCCCGCGCAGGCCCGCTGCACGGCCAGCCCACGGGGACGCAGCGTCCACATCCATCCCGACGAGCGCCTGCTGGCGACGCCAACTGCATGTTCGCGGCCCATCTTCCTGTGGCAGTGCGTGCTCGTATGGCAAGAAGGTGTCGTGTTCGCCAGAGCACAGGGCGCAGGCGGGCGCCAACACCGACACTCATGCGGCGCTCAGCGCCACGCTGGCGCAGGGGCCGCGCGCGTCACAGGCTCGAAGGACGTACGTGCCAGGGGCAGGCCGGATGTTGTGTGCGCTGACGGCACGCTGCTGGTGGTCGTACCACTCCAGGCTCCAGGTGCCGTCCGGGAGGGCAGTGACGTATCCGTGGTCGGTGCCGTCCCAGTGCAGGGAGACTGCTTCGTTAGGCCTGAAGCCGGCGCCGGCCCAGACGACCTCCTCGCCGCCGACCAGGCTAGCCGTGCGTGGCTGCGGCGCACCGTCGCGCAGTACGGTAGCAGTAATCGTGGGTGTGTCAGGCCTGCGAATGGTGGGAGGGGCGGCAGTGACGAGGAGTGCGGCCACGGAGATGATGCTGCTGACCGCGGCCTCCAGATAGGGCCAGGATATTTCGGCGTAGCCATGCAGGCCCCAGGAAGTGCCCCAGGAGTTCTCGACCCAGGCACCGGCGTTGTCGTACCCCATCACGACAAGTTCGTGGCCCCCAAATGAGCCGGCAGCATCGGCCGCCACGGGGGCGATCCAGGCGGTCGTGGCGGTCGCGTTGTAGAGGTTGGGGTAGACGGCGAGGCCGATCAGTGCGGGGTGGCCGGCGGCCAGGACCGTCTCGATGGTGCTGCGCACGCGGTGCTGGTTGGTATCCCATTCGTGTGGATCGCCGATCTGTGGTGCCTGACCAGGGTAGTAGGTGATTCCGGTGAGAGTCACATGCCGGGCCAAGGCGCGCTGTCTGGCGGTCGGCTGGCTGCGCCAGGCATAGTTGCCCTGGGGATAGTCGGCCAGCGGCAGCATGCCGTGCTGGACCGCCGCGAGCACGGGCGACTCCCAGGTGCCTTCGTCCTGGTGGCCGTTGATCTGGCTGTAGGTGAAGAGCGGTGCCAGGTAGCCAACGGTGGCGTGCTGCTCGTTGATGTACCACCCAGCCAGTGTGTAGATCGTGGCCCAGGCCACGCAGTCGCTCACCCAGCCCTGGTCGCCCACCGGGGGCGCGTAGCGGCTAAGGTCCACCCGTGACGGGAATCGGGTCGTCTCGCCAAGGATCGTCTGCGGCGGGAGGAGTCCATAGTCCACGTCGTGTGTGCCGGACGGCAAACGCAGGTCTTGGTGCCGGTCGGGCCAGTCGGTCGATGGCGCAGTCTGCGGGAGCGTCATCGACGCGCGGACCTGCGGGATGGCTGGTGGGGTGGGCGATGTGAAGGGGCCAGCGGCAAGAGGATGAGCGCTGCGAGGGACAACGCAGATCCAGAGCACGAGTGACGTGAGCAAACGGGAGCTACGCGAAACCATCTTCGCTTGACCTCCTTCTTTGCAGGAGCGCGCACGCCATGAAAACACCTGATGCAACTCTGCTGCACCGCCACCCTCCAATCCACGAAACCTGCCACACGTTTGCATCGTGTGGGCGTTTGTGTGGCAGGTTTCCAGTCGTTGGCAGTGCGTATGGCGGAACCAGCTCGTGCGGAGGGCTGTAATGCAGCAGCGTGCTACGCTAGCTAGTAGCCGCGCTTGAACGGCCTGTGCATTTCATGGCATGCACTTATGGGCGAGGGACTGGTATGGCCGCACCGGCGTCCTCCACGCTGGCAGCATTGCTCCAACGACACCGAACCGCCGCCGGTCTCACGCAGGAGGAACTGGCCCAGCGGGCGCGGTTGAGTGCACGCGCCATCAGCGATCTGGAGCGTGGGCTGAAGCGTCGGCCGCATGCCTATACCGTGCAACGCCTGGTGGCCGCGCTGGAGCTTGCCGGGCCAGATCGTGCCGAGTTTGAGATGATCGCGCGTCTCCTCACTGCCGCGTCCTTGGAAGGTGATCTCGACGGGGCTGGCGCCATGCCGCATTGCGGTGAATCAGCTCATCCGAGGCCACGCAATCCATACAAGGGTTTGCGGCCGTTCCGGAGCGACGACGCCGGCGACTATTTTGGCCCAGAAAGCTTGATCGCAGCACTTGTCTCCTCCATTGGCACCTGGAAGGAATACGACCCGCGGTTCCTAGCCCTGGTTGGTCCAAGTGGATCGGGCAAATCAAGTGTCGTCATGGCCGGATTGATGCCGCGCCTGCAGAGCGGGGCGATTTCCGGCAGTGACCTCTGGGTCTATCCCGATCCAATGCAGCCGGGAGCGCATCCCCTTGAATCGCTCACTCTTGCGCTGGCGACGGCTTTGCCCGGCTCTAGCCTTACCTCGATCCGCGCCGACCTGGACCACTCGACCCGCGGATTGCACTTACTCGCCAGCCGGACAGCTCGGAAACCAGGGACCTATGTAGTGCTGGTAGTAGACCAATTTGAGGAGCTTTTCACACTGGCTATCGACGAGCGCGAGCGGCAACACTTTGTCGACCTTCTGACGATGGCGGCGATGGAGATGCGAGGCCCGACACTGATCATCCTCACTCTTCGTGCTGATTTCTACGATCGGCCAATGCGCTACGGTTGCCTCGGCGCGCTCATGGAGGGACACAGCAAATCCATGCTGCCAATGTCGTTGCCGGACCTCCGACGAGCTATCGAAGAACCAGCGTCTCTGCCGGATGTGCAGCTTACGTTCCAGCAAGACTTGGTGGGCGATCTCCTGTACGAGGTTCGCGACCAAGCGGGAACGCTGCCATTACTTTCATTCACTCTCGAACAGCTGTTCGAGAGGCGAGAAGGCCGTCGCGTCACCGTAGCAGCCTTTCAGGAGCTTGGCGGAGTGCATGGAGCGCTCGCCAGGCGGGCTGAAGCACTGTATGACGGTCTGCCGTCGGAGCAACATCAGCGCCTGGCTCGCGTGCTGTTTCTTCGCCTGATCGATGCTGGTGAACTCGAACAGGCCATTACCCGCCGCCGTGTCATCTCGGCTGAGCTGCTACTTCCCGATGCCGACCAAACGACCGCCTTGCAGGAGGTGGCGGATGCCTTTATCGTGGGCCGCCTGTTAACCACCAATGTGGTTACCGCAACAACGACGATCGAAGTCAGTCACGAGGCCCTGATCACCGCGTGGCCGCGGCTGGCCGACTGGCTGCGAGCCGCGCGCGACGATGTGCGATTGCAGCGCACACTGAGCGCGGATGCCTTGGAGTGGGAACGCCACGGGCGCCCCGCCGACCATTTGTACCGCGGAAGCATGTTGGACGCCGCGCTACAATGGGCCGAGCGGAATACGCCGAGTGCGATGGAGACGGTCTTCCTCCATTCCGCCGTGGATGCGCGCCGCCGCCAGGAGCTTGCCGAGCGCCAACAGCAGGAGCGGGAGCTGGCGCTGGCACACCGGGTCGCGACTGCGAGCCGGCTTGCCACGCATCGGCTGCGGTACCTGGCCGGCATGCTCGTCCTATTCCTGGCCATAGCAAGCGGATTGGCGCTCGTAGCGGTCAACGCGGCGAAGACTGCCACGGCAAGCGAAAAGCGAGAATCTGCCGCCAAAGGCGCGGCGATCGCGCAACGAAACCTGGCGCTCTCGAGCAAGCTGGCACTGCTTGCCGTGAGTCACCTGGATGACCAGAACACACTCGCGCTGTTGCTGAGCGTAGAAGCCAATCACCTGGCAAGTACGGTAGAGGCCCGAGGCGCATTGCTCGAGAGTTTCCAACACCAGCACAACCGCCTCATCGCCGTGCTCCACGGTGATCCCGCCGGCGAGATGAGCGTCCACTTCAGCGGAGACGGCGGCCGCGTGAACGCGGTCAGTTTCGGCGGGGTCGTACAGCAGTGGGACGCGGCAACCTTGAGACAGCACGTCCCGCTGGACACGGCTCCCGTGACTGCGGGTGGGCACACCGCCTCAGCCTCCAGTGCCGACGGCAACCTTGTGGCATACAGCACGGGAGGGGTATCGGAAGTCTGGGATCTGCGGCACCGACGCCATGTCGGCAATTTCAGCGCCGACAATTCCGGCGACACTGTGACCGCCCTTGCCTTCAGCCGCGACAATACAATCCTCGCCGCGGCCTACGCGTCGGATACGATCAGGTTGTGGCACGTCGCGCAACACCACCTGATGGGCACATTCTTTACGGGCCAGCAAGCCCAGCCTAGCAGCATCCACATTAACGCCAACAGCATCTCGTTCAGCCCGGATGGCAGAATCCTGGCGTTGGGAGGCAGCGACGGCTCGGTGGCGCTGTGGGATGTGGCGGACCGGCGGGCAATCGGTACACCGCTTGTAGCAGACCCGCTGAACCAGGTGTTCTGCGTGGCGTTCAGCCCCAATGGCGCAATCCTGGCCTCGGCGAGTGCCAACGGCGGGGTCCAACTGTGGGACGTCGCGCACCGACAACCCCTTGGCCGGGCACTCACACACAGACCGCCCGGCGTCTACAGCGTGGCCTTTAGCCATGATGGCTCCATACTCGCCTCCGCGAACGTCGATGGAACAATTCAGCTGTGGAACGTGTCCATCGACCAACCCCTTGGCGCACCTCTGGTCGGGCATCAAGATACAGTGACGGATCTTTTCGACAAGAACGGCTTGACGGATCTCGCATTTAGCCCGGACGACAGCTTGCTCGCTTCCGGCGGCCAGTACGGCACCGTGAGTATCTGGGATGTTGCACATTCCCATTCGCTGGGCGTGGTCCTACCTGGTACGGTCAACGCCGTTGCCGGCGTAGCCCTGAGCGCTGACGGCACGACCGCGGCCACCGCAGGGGCAAACAAGACAGTGCTCCTCTGGGACTTGGTCAAGTATCGTCTGCGCTGCAACCCACTTGCCGGCCACACCGATCTCGTCAATACCGTAGCCTTCAGTCCCAACGGACGGATTGTGGCCTCCGGCGCTGACGACGCAACGATCAGGCTCTGGGACGTGGCTCGCTGCCGACCGCTGGGCGCACCCCTCCGCGATCCGGCGGGCGTGGCCGTCGAGAGCCTGGTGTTCAGTCCCAATGGCCGGCTGCTCGTTGCGGGCAATGCCGATGCGACGATCCGTGTGTGGGACGTGGATCGTCGGCGGGTATCCGGCCCGGCGCTCCTTGGACCAACCGCACGGGCATGGGACGTAGCCATTAGCCGCGACGGCCGGGAAGTGGCCAGCGGCAATCTCGACGGCAGCGTATGGCTGTGGAACGTGTCGGCGGGTCATCTGCATGCTGCCCTGCTCACCGGCCATGCGGATGCCGTGTACAGCGTGGCGTTCAGTCCGGATGACCGCATGTTGGCCTCCGGGAGCAATGATGGAACAATCCGGCTCTGGGATACGGCAACGAAGCGCCAGACTGGGGCACCGATCGGTGGCGACGCGGCGGTACGAAGCGTGGCGTTCAGTCCTGACGGCACCATACTGGCATCGGCGGGCGATGACGAGACTATTCGCCTATGGGACGTGGCAACCCAGCTATCAGTAGGACCACCGCTTACCGGCCATACGGGCCGTGTCTGGGGAGTGGCGTTTGCGCAGAACGGCAAGACGCTCGTCTCAGTCGGAGTCGATCAAACGCTCAGGCTCTGGAACATCGATCCCGCGGTGCTGGAGGCACGTGTATGCCGGCTGTCCGGCCGCAATTTCACGCACGGCGAGTGGCAGCACTACCTGGGAGACCTGCCCTATCAGCAGACCTGCGCAGCGTATCCCTGACTAGCCAGCTGAAGGCGAAGACCCCAGTACGCAGATCAACATGGTGGCGGAGATGCTCGAGCAGGACTTGACGACTACACCAGAGGCCAGGGAGGGAGTGACATGAAGCGAAGCCTGTCGATAGCAGTCGCGATCCTGCTCAGTGCCGTACCTTCCACGGGTGGTGCAGATGCGGCGCCGCAGCATGCCGAAAGCACTGTCACTGTCTGGGAAGACCTGACAAACTCGTCGGCGCAGGACGGACTTGCCGCGCTGGCGGATAAGTGGGGCGCTGCCAACGGAGCGAGCGTCACCTTCGTCAATGTCGGGGGGCCGAACAGCGACAACAACGAAGGTGACCTTTTGCTGCAGAAAGCAAAGAAAAAGGATGGCCCCGATCTGATGTATTTCCCGGAGGATCAGCAGGGCTTCTTTGCGGTCTCCAAGCTGTTCGCACCACGTCCTGCCGGTGTGCTGAGCCCCCAGGATCTGGCGAGATATCAGCCGATCGCCCTGGGTGCTACGCTTGTCGACGGCGTGCCGTACTCGATCCCTCACGACGAGGATAGCCTGGTGCTGCTCTACAATAAGCGGTTGCTACCGGGCCCACCCACGACCTGGGCGCAGGTGATCGCCATCTCCAAGAGGCTGGCAAAGGGGAACCACTACGGCTTTCTCTCTTGCCTCTCATGCGGCTTCTACGCGGATTATTGGGCCTATGGCGGGTACGGCGCGTACGTCTTCGGCAACAAAGGTGGGAAGGTCGATGTCACAGACATAGGGCTCGACACTGCCGCTGCCGTGGAGGCCCTGACCTTCATTCGGTCGCTTACAACCATCGTGCCGAAGAGCACGGACTCCGGTTTCGCCTCCGATGCGTTCCTGACCGGCAGGTCGGCAATGACCATTGACGGCCAGTGGAATTTCGACCTCTACGCCAAGTCGCTGGGGTCGGACCTTGGCGTGACCAGCATCCCCGCACTTCCAGGCGGCCGCATCAGCAGGCCGTTCGTCGGCGTCCGTGTGTGGGCGGTCAACCGCTTCAGCAAGAACCAGACCGGTGCGTGGAGCCTTGCCCGGTACCTGAGCCTCAACGGCCAGGCAATCACCGCCCAATTCCAGGAGCGCCTTCCGACGCTCAAGGTTGTACCCGGCTTCACGCCGACGGCAATTCAGGCAGCCAGTGAGCAGCAGTTCAAGACGGGCATCCTGATGCCGAACGCGCCGGCAATGCACCTAGTCTGGACACCTGAAGACATTGCGGTCCAGAACGTGGTCCTGGGAAAGGCGTCGCCCGGAGCAGCGCTCAAGACGGCGCTGCAGCAGATACGGAAGGACATCGCCGCACTGAACGCGCAGCACTGAACGGCTACCAAAGTGAAACCCTCACTCTCTAGATCTTGCCGAGCCGCTCCAACGCCATCGTGCAGCCAACGGCCTCACCCAAGAAGAGCTGGCAGCACGTGCTCGCCTGAGCGCCCGCGCATGCCACGGAGCAGTCGCCGGCAGCTCGTCGCCGTTCGGGAGCCTGGCAGCGTCTTCTGCGGCACCGGCTGGCCTTCTCCGGCGACCTGCTGCTCGAGTTCGTGACGCAGATCTTGCTCTTGGCGCCGCTGCCGGCGCTGTGTTCGACGCAGGCGAGCGACCTCAACCATCTCTCGGCCGCCCCGTCCAGCGCCGACCACTGGCTACCGCGCCGGCCGCCGCATATGCGGCTGTCAGAGGAGCCTGCAGGTGAAAGCCTACACTCCGTTACAACACGATAGGTGGATGCAGTGATCCGTAGCAGGTGCCGCAGCGTACTGATGGTATCTGGCCAATCGAGCAGCTTGGCATTGTGTTCAGCTGCACGCGTTCCTGAGAACTTGTTCTGCCTCAATCAGCCAATCAGGCCGGCATCCTGACCACCCCACCGGACGGATGCCGCCGTAGCCGCATCGCTGGAGTCTATCATGCGCTCGTTGGGACTTCCCGGGGTGTTCCTGGTAATGTTGCTGAAGGAGGCCGGCATCCCGGTTCCCATCCCTGGGGACGTGATTATGCTCGGCGCCGCGGCGCGCGCCGCTACCGGGCAATGGAATCTGGCTGCGGTGATCGCGGTCTTCGAGGTGGCCATGATCGCAGGCGGCAGCGTGCAGTACTTTCTGGCACGTGGCCCTGGCCGGAGATTCGTCTATCGCCTGGGTCGCTACATCGGCCTGACGGCCAGCCGGCTGGAGCGTGAAGCAGCAGCACTCGAGAAGGGCGGCCTCGTCACGATAGCGGTCGGCATGGCGACCCCCGGCCTGCGGGCCGTCACCCTTGCCGCGTCGGGCGTTGGCGGTCTGCCATTCCGCACGGTGTTTCCCGCGCTGGTGGTGGGCGACAGCGTATTCTTCCTGCTCCACGTGGCCATTGGCTACGCGGGGGGCGCCGGCGTCGCGGCGGTTGTGCGGGGCCGGAGTGTGTCGTCAAGCACCGTGCTCGTGCTGGTACTGGGTGCCCTGCTGCTTCTCGGCATTGCCGGCTGGGTAGTTTTGCGACGACGGGCTCGGCCGGCAGGCACCGGAATGCCGGTGATCGCCGAGGTTGCCGGGAACTGGGTCGATGCCGCCTGCCCGGTATGTCTGGTGCTCGGTGCTGTGAGAGGCGAAGCGTACGAAGGAGCATACCGTGTCCAGCAATGAGTATCACTTCATCACACACTGGCACGTGGAAGGCAGTGTCGAGGAAGTCTCCGCGATTCTCGGCAACGCTCGAGATCTCGTGCGGTGGTGGCCTGCTGTGTACCTTGACGCGCAGGAGTTGGCGCCCGGGGGTGAGGGCGGCGTGGGTGGGCGCTACAGCCTGTATACCAAGGGGTGGCTGCCCTATACCCTGCGCTGGCAGTTTCGGGTGACAGAGTCCCACGCGCCATACGGCTACACGATAGTTGCCGAAGGCGATTTCGTGGGAAGTGGCATCTGGACGTTCGAGCAGGACGGCCCGTCCGTGCACGTCATCTATGACTGGAGGATCAGCGCCGAGAAGCCGCTGCTTCGTCGCTCTTCCTTCCTTCTCAAACCGATCTTCGCGGCGAACCATCGTTGGGCCATGCGCAAGGGCGAGCAGAGCCTGCGCCTCGAGCTGGCGCGCGTGCATGCTCGCACTGAGCTAGAGCGAGCACGTATCCCTGCCCCACCAGGTCCGACCAGAGTCCAAAACCGAGGCTATGTGGTAGGACTGGCCCTCGCTGCAGCGGTGGCCGTAGCGCTGGGTCGCGTCCGGCGGTGACACTGGCGGCCGCAATCGCTGGTCCGGGGCTGGTGCTGAGTCTGCTTGACTGCAATGCGGCAGCGCAGTGCGCAGATCGGCCCGTCGTGGCCGTTAGTTGGCAGAGGGGAGTGCACATGGGATCGTTGTTTGCGTTCAATCCGCGCAATACCGGCCTGTTCGAAGCGCAACTCTGGCGTGCCTACTACGACCGGAACTGGCCGCGAGCGCTGGTGTTGTTGTTTCGGCTGGTGCGGTCGCAATTCGACCTCAGCGTGGTCGACGCGCTACGTGCGATGCGATTGGGCATCCAGGCGGCGATCGTGTTCGCGCCAGTTGAGCACGATGACGCAGCGGTCCGAGCGTTGCTCGATCGCTTCTACAGGGTCGTGGCCAGGGCGACCGGGAACACCTTCGAGCCGCAGCAGGTCGCGGAGGCGGAATTCAATTACTGGGACGTGCATCGCCGTCTGGCGGGTCGACCGGGCTCGCAGGCGTTGATTGACGCGCTGGCGGCCATCCAGACCGCAGTCTACGGGTTGTCCGCCGCCGACGGTCAGACTGCCGCCGCAGAGCGGGCGCTGGCCTGCGACTTAGTCGACGACATCACTGGCAAGCGTGTTGCGCCGACCCGCGAGCGCTGGTTGGAGATTGCGCGCACGTTGCAGCGCTCGTATACGCACCTGCGGGAGGCCATCAGACAGGAGCGTCCACCAGGTCTGGCCATACGGAGGTGACCTGGCACGCTGACCGATCGGCTGAGTAATCGCTCGGCTAGCCACGCCGACGTTGCATGTTCATTCAGCTGGCTCGCAAGCCGAAGGGGCCTCACTTTGGGAGCGTCGTTCCGCTACCGGCGTCAATTGCCGCGATCGCTAAGGGCGCAAGCCTCGCGGCGAGGTGTTTGGAGCACTTCATGCTCTGCTCATGCTGGCACCAATGCACGGTGACCCGACGCGCTCACCGCACCATCGAATGAGAAGAAGCACGACTCGCGCCAGCGTCGCTGGACGGGCCGAAGCGCGAACGAGGCGGCGTGCGGACGCCTCAACTGCGTAGGCGCGGCCAGATCAGCACGTCATCGGGGCCAGCGGCGCCAGGTCGCTCGCCATCTCGCAGTAGCGGAGGCGCCACGTTATGGTCGTCGTCGCCGTGCCCTTCTCGTTGCTGTTGGGTATGCTGTCCAGGGTGATGTCTTTGCCTGTGAGCATGTGCACGTTCTTCGGATGCTTGTCGGGATGGCCTTCGACGTCGATCGGCGCATGCTGCTCGGACACGGCGTAGGTCTTGGTATCGCCGCGATCGTGTGGTGAGCTGCAGGGATCGTCGTCCGAATGGATATCCTTCTGGCGGTCGTCACCGACGAAGGTGTCGCTCGGGAACGCGACCCTGATCGAGTAGGGATCGTCGAACACCGGATGCGCTAAGTCGGCGCCTCTGTCATCGATGTCTAGCTGGACCGTGGCATGGCCCGCGAACCTGGCCGTATCGAGGTCATCGCTACCTTGATTCTGCGAGATCTTGTTGTTCGAGTCCGGGCACGAGCTCCAAACTTACTGGATCGTCAGGCTGCCGTCGTGCTCGTTGACGGCTTCGGTCACCATAGCCGGATAGCCGCCATAGTTCTTGCTGCTGTAGAGTGCGTTCACCGTAAGGTGCAGCTTGTGTACGTCGTCGTGGAAACTGCTCTCCGATTCGCCGCCGCTGGCGCGTTTGTAGCTGCTATGTACTTCTTGCACGTAATCGATCGTGCCGGTCAGCGAGGTGTAGAAATTCTTGGCGGGCCGATCGGCCCGGGCCGGCGATTGCGTCCACCCCAGGACAACCAAGCGGGCGACTGCGGTGTGGCACACTGCACGCACTGTCGCGCGCTGCACGATATCCGGCATCTCCTGCAACCTCCGCACGTCGACGCGGGCACCGCAGGCTAGCGGCACGGCACTGCTACCGCTCTTCAGCGGCCGCTCTGACCGCGGTATCACCCGGCAGTCACGCGTTCTCGCGGTGCGCCGGGCTATTGATCAGGGAGATGGTCGCCACCGGATCCTCGACCTCCACGACAGGTCCCTGTACTGGTCGTCGCCAAGATGTATGGCCACGGCGCGGTCAGCACTGTGCACAAGCCAGAACACCCTGCCGCCATCCGTGCTATATGTGCCAGCCGAGATCACGCCCGGAATGCGCGTACCTGGAATACAGAGGCCGTGCCACACGCGGCGCGCGTCGTCGAGTCTGCGCGGTGCCGGTAGGACCTGCGGCGATGGATGCTCCTACGTACACCCGCACCCGGATGGTGAGCGTCCAGCTCACGCTGCTGCCGCCCACGTCCCGGACCGTCCCCGTGGCGGTGTAGGACCGTACTGATGTGCCTATCTGGCTAGTCTGCCACTCAGCTATCGGGTGCCGATGCCCGCGTCAGCGACCATTGCTGCGTTTGGATATTTGTACCATGGTCTGCCGGCAAATACGTGATAACCTTGCCCGTGAGCACGCGCATTGCATCCATACTGGGGTATTGGTGCTTCGCGTTCCGTTCGAGGTGGCCGGTCGCGCTTACCTCGAAACCGCCCAGCGTGTCAGCATAACTCTGCGGTGTGGGCGTAGTCGGCGGAGCGGCCTTGCCGGAGCACGGATCCTGTACTTGCGAGATTGAGCTGATCGTGACTGTGCCCTTTCCCGTCGGTGCTCCGGATGAGATCGTATAGGCGCCGTCCAGACTGTCTGCAGCGCCAACACCAAACGAGACATGGCTGCTGCCGTGATAGACCCGTGTCACGGTCTGCGTGGAGGTTTGGGACCGCGTAACTCGTTTCCACCCCTGGTGGCGGCAGCTCACCTTCCCCTGTACCGTGGTTCGCTCTGCCACTACTCCCATGTAGGAGAATGTTCCCGTTGCCACACCGTGATCGACATGAATCACCAGCGACTCAGTGACTTTATCGGTCGTCGTCTCGGTACCCGTGAGCACGCCGTAGGCCAGCGCAACCTCGGCAGGTTGCTTCTGAGATGTGCTCATCACAGTGGAAGAAGAGAGGGTGCCGCTCCAGAGTTGCTGGCGAAACACCGTCGCGTGCGCCGCTGGCACCACCGGAATGATAGCAAGAAACGCCGCGCACGTCAGCAGTGCAAGACGCCGAACCGCCGCTGAGCTCGCGCCAAGGTTGGCCATACATCACCTCCATGGTATCTGCCACGATACGAACCCAACTATAGCTGTCGCAACGCATTCCGTCTAGCCTGTTGTTTCGATGACGGTCCGAGACCGTAGGCGGCTGATCCGAACGAGCCCGACCGCGATGCGGTCGATATACTTGGGATCGCCGGTATAGCGGTTTTCTTGGTAGGTTCGCCATAGATGGTCACCAGTTCTCGTGTGCCCATGAGATGCGTCACGCTGCACGACGCCCTCCAGGCCCAGCTCGCCGCGCACTTCGACCGCAGTTCTCGTGATCCCGGCACGTACAAAGCTAGCTCGAGCCTTTCCTCGGCGCCTTGGGCACCGAACCTGAGATCGACGCTGGAGACCGAGCGGGCTGGCCTCGGAGACGTTGGCTAGTACGCGGACGGTTCGGAGCGACGGCTCGAGCAGCCTACTCCTCGATGATCCGGCTAGGTATTGCTGGGGTTGGTGAGGCGGGCCAGCAGCGGGATGAGCACCCGCGCGTTGGGGCTTCCCCAGCCGGATGCGGGATCCCATCCGGGTGCGGCCTGGTAGCCGGCGATCGTGACACGGCAGGTGGACGACCACGACTGGGCGAGGGTATACAGCGTACCTCAGTGACCTCCGCGATATCTACCGGCAGATCGATGACATCTTGGCGCTAGGAAGACGCGCATCTGCTCGGCCGTCCAGGCCTGCCGAGATCGCCCCAATGGCGGATCGAGATGCCGCTGTGCCGCGGCGTTGGTCAGCGTTTGGCGCGGGCCTCGGCAACGATCGCGCGGGTTCCTTGCGTGGATGGGTCGCCGTGGCCGAAGTACACGATGCGAGCCTCCAACTCCGCGATCCTGGACAGCGATTCGTATGCCTGGTTGGTGGAGGTGTTGGCGGACTTAGGCGCGATGTGCGCGCCGGGCTGTCCGGTGACGATGTCGATGTTGTTGATGGCGTCTCCGACGAACAGGGCGCCCTCGGCTGGGGCGTAGAGGACGCAGTGGCCCTCAGTGTGCCCGGGGGTATGAATCACCTGCAGTCGGCCTGGCACGTCGAGCTCGTCGCCGTCGTCGAAAGCGATGACCTCCGAGACCTTGGACTGTTTGGCGCCTCCGTTGGCGATCATGTGGCGCAGCGCCCGGCGGCTATGGCCGTGCTTGAGCATCTTGAGCATGGCCAGGGGTGATCCCTCGGCGTGCTTGAACGTGCCCTGCCGGGTGCGCTCGCTGTCCGCTCGATGGACGTAGACTGGGATCCCGTGCGTCTTGTGCAGCTCGCCGGCGAATCCGACGTGGTCGGGGTCGGCGTGGGTCAGGACGATCGCCTTGACGTCGTCGATCGAGCGGCCCATATCGGCCAAGGCGGGCTCCAAGGTGTCGCGGTAGCCGCGTAGGCCGGCGTCGATGAGGGTGACCTCACCGTCTTGCTCGAGCAGGAAGAAGTGCCCGAATTCCGTTCCCAGCGTGCGGATCATCGGCGGGCCCTCCTGGGTGAGCCGGGACGGGTCGCGGTTGTCGAACTCATAACTTTCTCCTGTTGGTCTGTAGTCGGGTGAGGATCTCGTCAAGCCGGGCGAGGTCGTCAGAGTCCAGGTTGGTCAATGCGGGCGGTGGCTCATTGAGGATCGCCCGGCCGCGTTGGGCCGCGTCGCGTCCGGCGTCGGTGAGGTGCACGAGCTTGCGGCGGTTGTCGTCGGGGTGGGGGGTGCGATGGACCAGGCCTCGCGCTTCGAGCTTGTCCACGCCGACGGTCGCGGCTGGCGGGTCGATGTCGAAGGCGTGAACGATCTCTCGCAGGGTCATCGGACCGTCGGCGAGCTTGGTCAGCAGCTCGACCTTCGCGGGCCCGAGATCGAGGGCGGCGCGGAGGGCACGCCGGCGGTCCTGTCCGGTGACGAACTCGTGCAGGGCGATCCACACGCGGGATGCGGTGTCTGGCGGCGTGGCGGATCGGGTGGTCATCATTGGGCTCCTTTCGGGGCGGGGCTTAGGTCAGTGGCCAGGCGCGCGTTGTTTCGCTCCGCGGTCGCCAGCGCCCAGCGTCCGGTCGAGACGATGCCGAGCAGCATGACCATCACACCACAACCGGCCACCACTGCCCACGCTGCGTGGCTGGCGAGCACGAAGCCTGCCGAGCTGGCGGCGATGATCGCGCCGGTGACCGCGACGCCGAGGGCCGCGCCGGTCTGGCGACAGGTGGAGGCGATCGCGCCGGCGACGCCGGCCTGGTCTCGGGGCATGCCCGAAAGTGCGGTGTTGGTAATCGGAGCGTTGACCAGGCCCGAACCGGCACCGAAGACGAGGTAGGCGACGATCAGATACCACACTGTGGTGTGCGCGTCCAGGCCGATCAGCAGGATCGCGCCCACGGCGATTAACACCCCCGACACGATCAGCGCAGGCTGCGGCCCACGTCTGGCCACCAGCCGCCCGGAGACAGTGGAGAACACGCCTGCCATCGCGGCCATCGGGATCGTAAGCAATCCGGCGTGCAGCGCGCTGAAGCCGCGGACATCCTGCAGATACAGCGTGTTGAGGAACAGAAAGCCGCCGGTGGACGCGAGCGCGACCACCCCGATCAGCGCCGCGCCGGAGAACGGCGCGCTGCGGAAATACCGCAGGTCGATCAACGGTTCACGTCGCCGGGACTCCAGCGCGATCAGCGCGATCGCCGCGAACACGGCAATTGCGAACAGGGCGACGATCGGCGCCGAGCCCCAGCCGCTGCGTGGTCCCTCGATGATCCCGGCGGTCAGGCAGCCCAACAGCGCGATCACCAGCAGCTGACCGGGAGGGTCAAGCCGTCGGGGCCGCTCGGCCCGCGACTCGGGCACGAACCGTTGCGTCAGCGCGATCGCGATCACGCCGACGGGAACGTTGATCCAGAAGATCGAGCGCCACCCGATCCCGCTGACCAGCAGGCCCCCGAGCAGCGGGCCGCTGGCGAGGCTGAGTCCGGCCACCGATCCCCACAGGCCGATCGCCTTCGCGCGCCCGGCGCGGTCGGTGAACGTGTTGGCGATGATCGACATGGCCACCGGGTTGAGCATCGACCCGCCGACGGCCTGCAGTCCGCGAAACGCGATCAGCCACCCGAGCGACGGAGCCAGGCTGCACAGCAGCGACCCGAGCGAGAACGCCCCCAGCCCGATCTGAAAGACTCGGCGGCGGCCGAAGCGGTCCGCGAGCGAGCCCGAGAGCATGAGCAGGCACGCAATAACGAGGGTGTAGGCATCGATCGTCCACTGCAGACCGCTCACCGACGCGTGCAGCGCTCCCTGGATTGACGGGAGGGCGACGTTGACGATCGTCACGTCGAGGCCCGCGATGAATATGCTCAGACAACACGTGACCAGCACCACGGATCGGCGCTGCGCGTCACGATCAACACGAAAGGAGCTCACCGTTGCCACAAACATTATTGTATCACAATAACAAAGTTGCCTGGAGCTGTTCCCGAGGTCCAGGCATGCATGCGAGCGTCCCAATGCCACGCTCGGAGGCCTGGCAATCGCCATGCTGCCGGTCAGGCCGCGGCGGTGGCGCACGTCGCCGCGCACGCGCTCGGAGCAGCGGCCTATCCGATCAAGGCGGCGCGCGCACCCCCCTGAAGGCGAGGGTGAGAGCTCCGTGCGGCTCGAGTGTCGCTGGCAGCGCGACCAGCCCCCTGACGCGATCCGCGAACCGGTCCTGGATCATCAGCGGCAACGAAACGACGTCTGCTCGTCGGTGTTCGACTGCTGACGGGCCTATGTGCATGTCGGCACTGCCCGAGGGGCGTGTCGAGTGGACGCCGTGAGCTGAACTCATGCCGAAGCGAATGAGCGCCGCTCGCGGGCCACACGTTGGGCTTCTGCTGGTGCACACGAGACACGCCACCCACAACCTGGCCCTGCTGCGGCGCATTTCGCCGACGGTCGCGTAGCACGGGTCCACGGCCCGGCGCGGGATCAAAGCGATACGCCTCAAGACCGGCTGGGATCACCACTACCTAGCCCAATTCTGTGCTCGGACTCCTGCAGAATCCGTGACAGAGACCTTTTCGCTATCATGCATGCTATGTCGACCGCAACGACCTCATGCTGCTGCCGGGGCGTCGTGCGTGTCTTCTGCCGGCAACACGCACTTTGGACTCCGCCACTCTGCTGGGAGACGTAGGCGTGCTGGAGAATCCGTCGACCCCACGTGCTGAGCCCTGCCGCGTGGCCTTCTCCACCCTCGGCTGCAAGGTGAACTCAAGCGAGACCGAGAGCTTTATGTCGAGTTTTCTGCACCGTGGGTACCAGATCGTGCGGTTCGAGGATGAGGCAGATGTCTATGTCGTCAATACGTGCACCGTCACCAGCATCGCTGATCGGAAGTCACGGCAGGAGATTCGGCAGGCTGCACGGGCCAATCCGCTTGCGCTGGTGGCCGCCACCGGGTGCTACGTCTCCGTCGCCAATCGCAACCTGGGCAACCTGCTTCCCGGCAATCTCCTCGTCGTTCCGAATCGCGACAAGGATCGGCTCGTCGACATCGTCGATGATGAGCTCGCGCTTCGGCGGAGCTGTACCGTCGGCTCGATGGCGCCGGCGCCCACGCTCCCGCGTGCCGGACGAGCCGGGCTCCCAGCGCCGCTGCTCCCTGTCGCCGTGGGCGCCGACCAACAGCGCACACGGGCCACGCTCAAGATCCAGGATGGCTGTAATGCCGGTTGCACATTTTGCATAATTCCGCGTGCTCGCGGCGGCCCGCGCAGCGTTCCGCTGGCCGAGGCGGTTGCCGCCGCGCAGGCACTTGAATCGTACGGGTACCGCGAGATAGTGCTTACCGGGATCCTTATTGGAAGCTACGGGCGCGACCTTCCGGGTGCCCCGACTCTGGCGACGCTGCTGGTCGAGCTGCTTCGCCACACCACCCGTGTTCGCGTCAGGATCAGCAGTATCGAGCCACAGGATCTGCAGCCTGCATGGTTCGACCTTTGGCGCGACCCGCGCCTGTGCCGCCATCTCCACGTCCCTATGCAGAGCGGCAGCGATGAGATTCTGCGGTCCATGCGCCGGCATTACGTCATGGCCGAGTACGAGGAGCTGATCGCCATCGCTCGCTCTGCGGTGACCGATCTCGCGGTAACAACCGACCTGTTGGTCGGCTTCCCCGGCGAGGACGACGCGAGCTTCGAGCAGACCATCACCATGGTCAGGAAGCTGGACTTCGCCGGTATCCACGTGTTCCGCTATTCGCCTAGACCCGGAACGGTCGCGGCTCGGATGCCAGACCAGATAGCCGACGGCGTGAAAGCAGAGCGGAGCGAGCGCATACGCGTGTTGGCGGCGGAGGGGAAGGCGAGGTTCCACCGGCAGTTCCTCGGCTCGACACAAGCGGTGCTGTGGGAGGAGCGAGAGCACGGCGTGTGGCATGGGTTAACGAGCAACTACCTCAACGTCTATTCTCACGCTTGTGCGGAACGGCGAAATACGCTTGAACGCTGCCGCCTCGTTCGCATGGACGAACGCGGTCTCTGGGCTGAAGCGTGAGCCCGGTGCTCCATCGGGACTGACGCGCCTTGAGCCCGAGCCCGTGGCCGGGGCGTGAAAGCCGATGGAAGCCGAATGTGCGCAGTTCTGCTTGTGGTCGCGATGGAGGTTGCATGGGTCGCGGACGGCTGCGGACGCGTCCCTATTTCACCAGGCCAAGGCGCAGTGCTTTGACCGCTGCCTGCGTGCGATCCGACACTTGCAGTTTCGCGATGATGTTCTGCACGTGCTTCTTCGCCGTGTCTTCGGTAATGTACAGTGTGGCGCCGAGATCCTTGTTGGTCATACCCTCGACTACCAGGCGCAACACGTCGAGCTCGCGAGGGCTCAGCCTCTCAATCTCGCCGCCTTCGCCCCACGCGCGCATCGTGTAGCCAACGCCATCGCCCGACTCCACGGTACCGGCGAGCGCCTTATGCAGCGTGGAGCTACGAATGAGCATCCCACCCGAATTGACTTCGTGGATGGTGCTGCTGATTTCGTCGCGCGTTGAGGTCTTCAACAGGTATCCGGCCGCGCCGGCCTTCACGGCCTCCACGACGTACTGCTCGTTGTTATAGAGCGTGAGTATGACCACGGCCACCCGCGGAAAGCGCTCCTTGATCCGTCGTGTCGCAGCGAGGCCGTCCATCTTGGGCATATGCACGTCCATCAGAACGACGCGCGGATGCAGCAATGCCACTTTCTCGAGCGCATCCAGCCCGTCTTCCGCCTCTCCGACCACGTCGAGCGTCGGATCTGTCTGCAGAATGGCTTGCAGTCCGTGACGCACAACTGGGTGGTCGTCGACGATCAGCAGCGGGATAGACTCGGCAGCGATGCCAGCATTCATCGTTTCCTCCTGGACTGAGCCCATGCTAGCAAACATGTCAGAGTGGCGCAATGGCGCAGGCCTAGCCTATTCGGATAGCATGATTGGCGCCCCCGGACTGCGATGCGCGGTCCCATGAACGCTTGGACCCGCGGAGAAGCCCGGTGCGTGGTATCATCTGGAGACAATGGAGACGCTCTGGGCGCCCTGGCGCATCGGCTACGTGATGGCCGAGAAGCCAAAAGGGTGCGTGTTCTGCACCAAGCCGGCTGAGAATCGCGACAGCGAGAATTTCATCCTCTATCGCGGTGCGTATTGCTATGCCGTGCTCAACATCTACCCCTATAACAACGGGCATCTGATGGTCGTACCGTATGACCACGTTCCCAGTATCGAGCTGCTATCCCGCGACATCGCGATGGAGATAATGACACTGGTGCAGGAAGCGGTGACAATCGTCCGCCGCGCCATGCGTCCCCAGGGGTTCAACATTGGCATCAACCAGAGCGCCGCTGCCGGCGCCGGCATCGTCGATCACGTGCACGTGCACGTGGTGCCGCGGTGGAATGGTGACACCAACTTCATGCCGGTGATCGGCGACACGCGCGTCATGCCCCAGTCGCTTGAAAGCTGCTACGATATGCTTGCGCGAGGGTTCCAGCAGCTCCCGGCCGACTCATCGCCAGGTTAAGCAGCGGAGCGTAACCATGAACTGTGCCACGTGCGGAGCGGAGATTCAGAAAGCGGATCAACGCTACTGTCATGAGTGCGGCGCGTCTCTGCCGGAGAGGGCACTGCTCCCAACCGCCAAGGTGCACGGGCCGTCCGGCTCGCAGCTTCCGGCGCGCATGCACGTAACCCAAACGCGGCCGGCGGCGCATGAACTGCTTGCGGGAGTGATGCCGAACACCATGCAGAATCGGCTGATTGTCGGTGGTATCACGGCAGTTGTAGCAATCTTTGCGCTGTGGATGCTATTGAATTGGCTTGTCAGTACCCTGATTCATTTTGTGCTCCCTGGTGTGGCGCTCGTTGCCATTATCTATGTCGGCGTGAGATACCTCACGCGTGCAAGGCCACCGGCCTGATGTGGCCGAGTACGCTAACGCAGGTCAGCGAGGGCTCTGCCGGTGTCTGTGAAGGTCGGCCGCACGGTGCTCGTGGATCCACCGTGATGTCGCCTGCAGCGTGCGAGCGGCTGAACGTGCTCGGGTCCTCCCTGAGCGGATCTCGGACCTGGCCCGGTGCCGCGCGCCTGAAACGCCAGCAGGACAGCCATTGCTCCCGAGAGATCGATGGATAGAGAAGAAGAGCGGCTGCTGACACCCTACAAGCAGCCTGAGGAAGCCGCCACCGAGCTGAGCCTGCGGCCTAACAGGTTGTCGGAGTACATCGGTCAGGATAAGGTCAAGGCGAATCTTCGCCTCCTGATCGAGGCCGCGAGAGCTAGAAAGGAGCCGCTCGACCACATCTTGCTCTACGGGCCACCGGGTCTTGGCAAGACAACCCTGGCTGGCATCATGGCCACCGAGATGGGCGTCAACAGGCGAATAACGTCCGGACCTGCTTTTGAGCGCCCGGGGGATGCCGTCGCGATACTGACTAATCTGGACGAAGGCGACATCCTGTTCATAGACGAGATTCATCGGTTGAACCGAGTGATCGAGGAAATCCTGTATCCGGCTATGGAGGACTTCGCCGTCGACTTCATCATTGGCAAGGGGCCAAGCGCGCGCACGATGCGCCTAGGGCTCAATCGCTTCACGCTTGTCGGCGCCACCACGCGGCTCGGACTGATCAGCAGCCCGCTGCGCGACCGCTTCGGCGTGCACTGTCACCTTGAGTTCTATGAGCTGAGTGCCATCGAGGAGATCGTCCGGCGCGGAGCGGCGATCTTGAGAGTGCCCATCGACGACGCCGGGGCCGGCGAGATCGCGCTGCGCAGCCGCGGAACGCCGCGTGTCGCCAACCGGCTGCTAAAGCGCGTGCGAGACTACGCGCAGATTCGTGCCGAAGGCCACGTCACGCGAGACGTGGCCCACCAGGCGCTTGGCATGCTGGAGGTCGATAGCCTCGGGCTCGACGCGACGGATCGCCGATTGCTGGATACTATCGTGCGCAAATTCGCGGGCGGACCGGTGGGGCTGGATACGCTGGCCGCCGCCACCAACGAGGAGTCCGACACCATCGAAGATGTCTATGAGCCGTATCTGCTGCAGCTTGGGTTCATTCAGCGCACTCCACGTGGACGAGTTGCTACCGACCTGGCATACGTGCACCTCGGCCTGACACCGCCGAAGCGCGAGGCCAGCACCGTGCAGGCCATGTTGTTCGGTGCAGGCGAGTGAGGTGATCGGCAGGACCCTCAGGCGATGACCTGCTCGGACGAAAGGTCACCGAAGTCCGCCACCAGCATCCTGCGCATCCGCGCGAGCCCCTGGTTGTGTAATTGGCTCACGCGTGATTCCGACACGTCCAGGCGGGCGGCAATCTGGCGACACGTCCAGCTGTTCACATACTTGAGCCGCAGCACGACGCCCTCGCGAGGCGGCAGCCCGCGCAGCGCGCGCGCCACGCCCTGCCGTAGCTCGCGCCGCTCGGCAGCAGTGGCGGGATTTGGGACGCTCTCGTCCTCGAGATGCCGCACCACGGGGCCTGACGCATCGTCGGAGTCCGGTGCGATCGCATCAAGTGATAGCACTCTGCACGACCCGTCAACCAAAGCCTGGCTACACGCAGAGTTGGGCAGCCCGGTCTGAGCGGACAGCTCGGATGGATCCGGCTTGCGCCCCAGATGCTCTTCGAGTTGCGTTGAGGCACTCTGCACGAGGCGCACGTTGGCTCGCGCCGACCGTGGCAGCCAATCCATTGCCCGCAACTGGTCGACGAGGTATCCGCGAATGCGGGTCACGGCGTACGTCTCAAACCTCACGCCACGAGTCCGGTCGTAGCGATCGACTGCATCGATCAGGCCCATCGTGCCGCAACTATAGACGTCCTCAGGATCCATTATCCCGCTCCGCCTCACCATATATCGTCCGACTGCCCGGCGCACCAGCGGTTCAGACTGCAGGATCAACTGATCGCGCCCAACGAAACCAACCGTCGGGACTTGCGCTGGGGCGAGAGTACACACAGAACACCTCGACAATACGTAACAGGTTCAGGCGTTGACATGCCTATTCTGTTCGCAATATGGCACTATGTGTTAGCCCCATTTGGACCATGCAGCGCCATTACCCGTTCGTGGTAGTCGGGGTGCTGTCAGGAGTAGAGACGTGCGCGAGCACTGCCTTACAGGGGTATATTTCCGTGCTTTCTCGACGGGCGAGGCTCGCGCTTGCTGGCGGCCGTGGCAAACGCGCGAATGAGCGTAGGCCTCGTATCGCGGGGCTCGATCACCGCGTCGAGATAGCCGCGCTCGGCCGCCACGAATGGGTTGGCAAAGCGCCTTTGGTAATCCGCTGTGAGTTCCGCTGCCCGCTTTGCTGGTTCCTTTGATGCGGCGATTTCGCGTCGGAATATCACGGAAACAGCACCGGACGGACCCATCACCGCGATCTCGCCGGATGGCCACGCAAAGTTGAAGTCTGCGCCAATGTGCTTGGAGCACATCACGTTGTACGCGCCGCCGTAGGCCTTCCGTACGATCACCGTGATTTTCGGCACAGTGGCCTCCGCGAACGCGTAGAGTAGCTTGGCGCCATGCCGGATGATCCCGTTGAATTCCTGGCTCGTGCCGGGCAGGAACCCGGGCACATCCACGAAGGTAAGCAACGGGATGTTGAACGCGTCGCAACAACGTATGAATCGCGCGGCCTTGGTCGACGCGTTAATATCTAGCGTTCCGGCCATCTCGCTTGGTTGGTTTGCTACGACGCCTACGGGCCTGCCGTCCAGCCGCCCCAGGCCGATCAGGATATTCGGAGCGTATGCTTCCTGCACCTCGAAGAAGTCGCCCTGATCGAGCACATACTTGAGAACCTCGTGCATGTCGTACGGCTTGGAAGGAGAAAGCGGCACTACGGCGTTAAGTCTCGCATCGCGCCGGTCCGGTGCGTCGAGCGATTGCCTGACAGGCGCGTTCTGCAGGTTGTTGGACGGAAGGTAGTCAAGCAGTACGCGAACCATGTCGAACACCTCGCGCTCGCTGTCTCCTGCGAAGTGGGCTACGCCGCTCAATGCGCAGTGCGTATCCGCCCCGCCAAGCTGCTCGTGCCCAACCTCCTCGCCTGTTACCGCGCGGATGACGTCGGGCCCAGTGATGTACATCTTGCCGATGCCACGCACCATGAAGATGAAGTCGGTGATGGCCGGTGAATACACTGCGCCGCCGGCGCACGGCCCGGCAATAATCGAGATCTGTGGTACGACACCAGACGCCCGGACGTTCCGGTAGAAGATGTCGGCATAGCCCGCCAGGCTCACGGCGCCCTCTTGGATGCGGGCGCCGCCTGAGTCATTGATGCCTATGATAGGCACGCCGAGGCGAACGGCCATGTCCATGAGCTTGACGATCTTCTCAGCCACGACCTCACCAAGCGAGCCTCCGAACACGGTGAAGTCCTGGGAATAAAGGGCGACTTGCCTGCCGTCGATCGTGGCGAAGCCGGTTACCACGCCGTCACCCGGATAGCGGCGATCGGCCATGCCGAATACCTCGGCGCGGTGGACCGCAAACATGTCCAGCTCCTCAAAGCTGTCCTGATCGACGAGAAGCGCTACGCGCTCGCGGGCAGTCAGCTTGCCGCGACCATGTTGCGCCTTGGCGGCTCGTGCCTCGTGCTCTACAAGCACGGCAGCCTTTCGGCGACGCACGTCAAGCAGTCGCGGGTCGATTTGCCCCTCTGGAGTTTCGACCTGATTGAACCGATCGCCGGTATCTGATGTACTAGTCAACGAGGGTCGCTCCTGACGCATCAATAGACAAGTGGCCACAGGAAGAGTATCATTCCTCCGTACAGCATTCCAAGCACAAGGGAGCACACGAGATGTTTGGCATAGGACACGGGCCCGAAATCATCATTCTGTTGATCATAGTGTTGCTGGTGTTCGGCCCAGGGAAGCTGCCGGAGATTGGGTCTGCTTTTGGCCGCGGCATTCGCGAGTTCAAGGACGCGACGAATGGGCTCCACGAGGCGAGCCCTACGCAGCAGACCTTCCAGCCGCCGCAGCCGTCGCGCGCGATTCAGCAGCCTCCTGTTGTGGAGCAACAGTGGACACCGCAGGCGTCCGAGAACCGGCAACCGGTAAACGCCGATAATTCTAGAGACTAGCGGTATCGTTCCTGTTCTATTGACTTGGATGCCATATGTGGGTGTGAGTCGGCACTGACTCACACCCACAACTGTGCAGGCGCCCTGATCAGGCGCTAGTTCACAGAGGTAAGAAGGACGGCGATGGCAGTCAGCCAAAGGTTCCTGGCTCTCAACGATCCCGACCCGAAGAACATGACGGTGATCGAGCACCTCGAGGAGTTGCGCAAGCGACTATTTGTATGCATCCTGGTTACCACGGTGGCGGCAGTTGTCGGTCTCTTCTTCTACCAGCCGATATTTAACCTTGTCACCCACCCGCTTAACGGCGTGCATACTGCCTTCGGTACCGGGGTCCTGACGTTCAATACCGTCACCGGCGCGCTGTTCCTGAGAATCAAACTGGCGCTCATCCCCGCGGCGGTGATCAGCGTGCCTGTGTGGCTGTATGAGTTCTGGATGTTCGTGGCCCCGGCCTTCGAGATCGAGACCAGGCGTTACGTCGTGCCGTTCGTCGGCCTTGGTTTGTTGCTGTTCCTCCTCGGTGCGGGCGTCGGATATCTGGTGTTTCCGCGTTACTTCAACTTCATGCTGGGTATCGGCGGCAAGGATCTGCTGTACATTCCTGACTCAGCCAGCTACCTGAGCCAGTTCGCGATCCTGATCCTCGTCTTTGGCGCAGTATTCGAGCTTCCAGTCGTGCTTAGCTTGCTGTCCAGAGTGGGAATCGTCTCGTCAAGTTTCCTGCGTCGCAGGCGCAAAGTTGCATTCTTCATCGCTCTGTTCGCCGGTATGATCATCACGCCTGGCGCCGATCCCGTGACACCCCTCATCGTGAGCTTCCTGCTGATCATCCTGTATGAGTTCAGCATCATCCTGATCCGGCTTGGACACCGCTAGGATCCACTACGCGATGAGGTAGTAGCAGGCCCAATGAGCAGATGACGCTCCTGCCCGACCACCCGAAGGAGGATCTCGCTTCCGTCCGCCGAAGCGCCGAGCAGCGCTTTCGCACCGCGGTATGGGGGCCGGCGCTCGGGCTCGTAGTCAATCTTTCGCTCATTGTGATCAAAGTCCTCGCAGGACTGGCATCCGGATCTGTAGCATTGTTGGCGGACGCCGGCCATTCGTGTGCGGACTTGCTCAACAACCTCCTCGTAATTGGTGCCCTGGTGTACTCACGGCGACCGGCTGATGAGTCCCATCCTTACGGCCACGATCGCGCCGAGGTCCTGGTCGCAGTCTCGTCCGCCCACTTGCTCACGGCCGCCGGCCTGTTCCTGGGATGGGAATCGGTTCAGAAACTCATTTCCGGCACGCCGACGCCGTCGCTCCTCGCGTTCTGGGTCGCTCTGGGAACGCTGGCGGTCAAGCTGGTTGTCGTGCGCGTGGAGATGCGAATAGCGCGTGATGTCGGCTCCCAGGCCGTGGAAGCAGATGCGCGAGATAGCCTCTCAGACGTCTTCAGCTCACTTGCCGTGGTCTTTGGCGTTCTTGGCGCGCACCTTGGCGAGCCGCGCCTGGATGGCATTGGCGGTCTTGCAATCGCGGGAATCGTCGTCTGGACGGCGATCAACATTGGGGCGGGAGCCGGCCACGAACTCATGGAGACAAATCTCGACGATCGCTTGACCGGGCGCGTGCGAACGATCGCGGGAAGCGTTCCTGGCGTGCGCAGCGTCACCGCGGTGACTGGTCGGGCTCACGGCAGCGACGTGCTGCTCGAGGTCGGCATCTTCGTCGACCCCGAAACCACAGTGGGGGAAGGCGCCACAATCGCCGACGCGGTGCGGCATACCGTCCTGGATTGCAACCCCGAGGTCGCGAGCATCCTGGTTGAGCTGAATGCCGATCACGTGGATCGCCTGCGCAAGAAGCTCACGTAGTGCCGTCCGCAGCAAGACTGCTCATGGCATGCGCGCGGAGCTCACGCTGAAGCCGCAAGACGATAACATCCTTCGCTGAGCCCAAGTATCTGTCACCGGACGGTCCAGCGGGCCACCGCTCGCGAACCGTCTTCAGGCACGTACTGAAGAACGAGATCCGACAATCCGCGAGGAACCCGGCAGATCAGTACCCCTTGCGCGCTGTGCTGAAACGCAAGGCCCTTTGCTCGCAGCGCGTCTTCACCGCCAGGATAGGGCTCTGCCACGCAAACTGCCTTGCCGGCACGTAGTATTCGAAAGTCAGTTGGGGCGATGGCTAACGGTCGCCGCTGCGTGTTCTTCACGAGCACCGCGATCACCACGAACTCCCTCCCAGTGCCTGCGGACTCGCCGCCGATCGAGGTCTGCCGCTCAACGTAGCGCGCCTTGACGGTGAGATCTGGACGCACATAGGGCATCGACAAGCCCGGCAACGACGCCTCCGACCGCGACGTCCCGATTGTGGAGTTCGCACCGAGGCCGAGAAGCTGTTCAATGGCGATCAGCAAGGCCGCTGCGGCGAGAAGGAACAGTCCTGAGAATAAGCGAACGTGCGGCACGCCGCCCAAGGGCTCATCAAACAGGCCTTCCTCATCGTCAGTGGCACGTCGCGCTTCGATGTCAGCGACCGGTCGATTGCGGCCCTTCATCGCTCCTGCCTCACGGGACAGGACCGCCAAGCACTGTGCCGAGAAGAGTCCTGGCGCCCCTCAGCCAATCCGAGCCCGGCATGGCGCGTCGCCCCGCTGGCTGAACCTCAATGAGCACGAGCAAGCCGTCTCCGGTGATGACAGCTGGCCCCTCCGGGTGAGCGACCAGCGTCCCGGGGACGCCTTCAGTCGCGGCAGGGAGCACTGCCGCTCGATGAACCTTCAGCAATCCCGCTGAGGTGCCGGTATACGCACCCGGCCACGGAGACATCGCGCGCACCTGACGCTCGACGACTCGAGCCTCGCGGCGCCAGTCGATTCGACCATCCTCCTTGGTGAGCCGTTTGGTCATCGTCGCCTGCGAATCGTCTTGAGGCTCTACTCCAATGCTGCCGGCGATCCACCTGGGCAGCGTTGCACTCAGCAAACGCGCGCCTTCGCTCGCCAGCATCGTGGTCAGGCTTCCCGCTGTGGCGTCCGGGTCGATCGGCACCGAGACCTGAGTCAGCACAGGCCCGGTGTCCAACCCTTCGTCCATCCGCATGATGGTCACTCCGGTACTCTCCGCACCGTCAAGAATTGGAGCCTGAATTGGCGACGCGCCTCGGTAGCGAGGCAGGAGTGAGGCGTGAACGTTGAGGCAGCCCAGTCGCGGCAGATCGAGCACGGGGAGCGTCAGGATTTGGGCGTACGCTGCCACCACTATCAGGTCGGGTCGGAGCTGGGCAAGGTTGAAGACAGCCTCTTGGCTACGCAGACGCTCGGGCTGAAACACAGGCAGATTCGCACGGAGTGCCGCGACCTTCACGGGCGAGGCCGTCATCACCTGGCCCCGGCGGCCTGCCGGCCGGTCGGGCTGGGTGAACACGCCGACAACACGCAACGGTGGATTTCCGCCGCGAGCGATCTCCAGGAGAGCTGTCAAGCACGGAACCGAGAACTCCGGCGTTCCCATGAACACCGTACGCGCAACGTCACTCACCGCGGCGAACCACCTCTTCCCGAATCACTAATAAAGCCACGATGGCGACGATCACCGCCCAAGAAATCGGCGAAGCCGCTCTCGTGCGCCGAGACGATGAGAACTGGTTTTGCGGCGGGACGCAACCTGGTCCAGCGCCACGCCGATATGCTCACCGGTCAGCGGGCTCGAAACGACCACCACCCCCACGCCACTCAGCTGATCGCGATACCGATCGGCCTCGTGCCCTTCGACATGGGTGACCACCTCGACACCTGCGCTCCGGATGAGACTCGCGCCGGCCACGCGCTCGGCAGAGTCGGCGCGGCCCAGCTCCATAACGACGAGATCGTAGCCGCCAACAATCGATTCCACTCCCGCAGGCATGCCGCTCATATACGACGTTGTCCAGCCACCGTGGTGGCTCTCAAGTACGGTTGTGTAGAGTTCGCGAAGGGACATGCTGGTGTTGCCGACCATGAGCAGCACGCGCACGAGTCACCCCTTTCGCCGGCGCGTGGCGGCCGAGCTCGAGACACCTGGTCACCACTTAACGGGGATCATACCGCATCACCACTCTACGCCGGCGGCAGTCGAAGCATCTAGAGAATCAACGTAGCGTCTCCGAAGCTGAAGAACCTGTATCCTTCGGCGATGGCGGTGATGTAGGCCCAGTCAATAAGATCCTTGCCGGCGAAAGCGCTCACGAGCATGAGCAATGTAGATCTGGGAAGGTGAAAGTTAGTGACCAGGGCGTCGACCGCCCGAAACGTAAATCCAGGATAGATGAAGATGTCAGTCCAACCTGACCACGCGGCACACTCCGCAACCAAAGCGGACGTTTCCAGTACGCGCAAGGCGGTTGTGCCCACCGCGACAACTCGACCGCCGCGCGACCGCGCGTTGGCGATTGCCTGGGCGGTCTCGACCGGCAGTACGCCAAACTCCGCATGCATGTGGTGCCGGTCTACCTCTTCAACCTGTACTGGCCTGAACGTGCCAAGGCCGATGTGGAGCGTGACATATGCCACGTGAATTCCTGCCTGATCCAAGCGTTCGAGCAGTCTCGAAGTGAAGTGCAGCCCGGCCGTTGGCGCGGCGGCGGAACCGGGCTCGCGCGCGTACACGGTCTGATATCGGTCCGGATGCTCGAGTCGCGAGTGGATATAGGGCGGAAGGGGCATTTCTCCCAGCTGCGCAAGCGCATCCATGAACGTTCCGTGCATGACGCCGAACTGGAGCACGCGTTGTCCCCCGTCCAGTTCCTCCTGGACGACAGCTGTAAGCTCCTCGGCCCCAAAGGTCAATACGTCGCCGTTGTGAATGCGTTTTGCTGGTCGGGTCAGGCAGAGCCACCGGAGCTCGCCGAGGTCGCGCAGCACCAGCACTTCAGCTACCCCACCTCCTCGCGCACGCGCACCGTGCAGCCGCGCCGGCAGGACACGGCTATCGTTGAGCACCAAAAGGTCGCCGGCGCGCAAAATGTGGGGTAAGTCAGAGAAGACTGTATGCGAAAGGCTGCGCTCCGCACGATTCACCACGAGAAGCCTCGAGGAATCACGCGGCTCGATAGGAGTCTGTGCGATACGGTCCAGTGGCAAATCATAGTCAAATTCGTCGACACGCATGCCTGGTCGCTCCGGCTCTGGCGGGGAGCCACAAGGGCGTTAGCGCTCCCGTACGGCTCGCCATCGTTGGCCGCCTCGTGCATGACAGCCTTTCGACGGCCTGGACTTCCCGAGGTTTCGCGGCGCGTCGCACCGGGGCGGCCCGTCACTATACTCCACGCGGAATAGCGCCGCCACGTAGTCGCAACGAACCAGCTACGGTCGCCCAGACTCTTCAGCTACCATTGTACGTGACCCGCGAATGGCCCGGGCACAACGTGTTCGGGCTCCATGCCACACGATGGAAGCTCCGCGACGCGATGGCCCCGACGTCCGCATCCTGTCCACCCGCCATCCGCTGTAGTACGCGCTGCCTCCGCGCCCAGGCAGCGGTGATTACTGGCGGATAGGTCGATAATGTAGGTATGATTGCACGGGGCGATCGCAGGGAGAGTGAATGGTGCGAGTAGTAATCCTTGGTTGCGGCCGAGTCGGGGCCAGACTGGCGGGGATGCTCGATGCAGCTGGCCACCAGGTGAGCATCATAGACAAGAACATGGAGGCGTTCGAGCGCCTTCCACCCAAGTTCTCCGGTATGGTCGTGCTCGGTACAGGTATCGACGAAGACATACTTGTGCAGGCGGGTATCGATAAGGCGGACGCGCTGTGCGCGCTGACGGACTCCGACAATACGAACATTATGGCGAGTCAGGTAGCTCGAGAGGTGTTTCACCTGACGCGCGTGATCACTCGCATCTACGATCCGGAGCGCCAGGATACGTTCCGATCCGCCGGGTTGGAGACGGTGTGTCCAACTCGCATCGGCGTCGCGCAAATTGAGGCGCTGATTGGGGGGTAGCAAGCCGTGCTCCCTGAAGCCCTGACAGTTCCGACCATGGCACCGCACGCCGATCCGAGTGTCGAGCGCGGCAGCCGGCGGTCAGACCGAGCAACATCGCGAGGCGGTCCCGGTCCTTGTGCGTGTGACAGCAACCTGAGCGGAAGGGAGGCCGGCGGCGCATGTACGTGGTAGTGATAGGCGGTGGAAAGGTCGGGTACTATCTGACCAAGGCATTGCTGGAAGAACGGCACGAGGTCCTGCTGATTGAGCGTGATTTCAAGCGCGCCGCGCGCATTGCCGAGGACTTCGGTCAGGGAGTCGTGCTGCGTGGGGATGGCGCGGAGGCCGGAACGCTCGAGGTGGCTGGAGTCGGTCGAGCAGACGTAGTGTGCGCGGTCACAGGTGAGGACGAAGACAATCTGATCGTGTGCCAGGTAGCGAAGCGCCACTTCAACGTGACTCGAACCATCGCTCGCATCAACAATCCCAGGAATGAAGAAATATTCATTCGACTCGGCATTGATGTTACCGTCAGTGCGACCCAGTTCATAATCAGCCTCATTGAACAAGAAATACCCACGACGCCATTCGTCAGTCTGCTCACGTTGCGCAATATAGGCATGGAGATCGTCGATCTCTACATGAGCGACGACTGCCCTTGGGTCGGAAAGCGGATCGCGGACCTCGCGCTGCCGCCTGACACCGTTCTTTCTCTCCACGTCCGCGACGGCGTCAGAACGTTCCCGGCCGCCCAAGCGCTGCTTCTTCGAGGCGACCGGTTGATCGGACTGACGAGCATCGAGTCGGAAGGCTTGTTGCACAAGATGCTAGAGCCCGACAACTAAATCCACGCCACATCGGGATGTGCGAAGCTTGCCGCTGGCAGGATGCTCTGGGATTGAGCCAAGCAGCGTCCGGGGTGCGCAGCACACCTGCGGCTGTCCCTCGGCATGGTCGTCAATCCGGCCCCGCGCGCTCCTCGCTGGCCTGAACCTAGCGTCTCTGCGCTCGCCCTCCGCTCCCACGGATGCGCGCCAGTAGCTCGCTCGTTGAGTATCCAGTACGGTACGGAAGGAGCCTTATTTCCCCGCCATATGCGCGCACGGCAGGCTCTTCCGGCAAAAACGCCCCCCCGGCGGCGCCGGCCAAGCCGTAGTCGCCGCCCTTGACATACACAGAAGGCCTCAGCGATGCCACGAGCGAGCTTGCCGTGAGCTCGTCATACACCACGACGCCGTCGACAGCCCGCAAAGCAAGGAGAACCACGGCCCGGTCCGCTTCCGCCACGAGCGGGCGCTCCGGCCCCTTAAGCCGTCGAGCACTTTCGTCTGAATTCAAGCCAACCAGCAGAAAGTCGCCCATTTCTCGCGCGGCCGACAGGTACATCACGTGCCCGGCATGGAGCAGATCGAAGATGCCGTTGGTGAATACCAGCCGTTTTCCTCGCAGGCGCAACTCGTCAGCTAAATCCGTAGCGGACGCGCGATCGAGCAACGCCCCCATCTGCGCGCGTGTCATCCGGGAATCAGTTTCTGATAGAGGTGAGCAACCAGCACCCTCAGCGCCCCGGTCACCGGCACTGCGAGGAAGAGGCCAAGCGGCCCGCCAAGGACCGTACCTGACGCCACGGCAAAAAGTATCAACGCCGGATGCAGCTTGACCGCGTGACCGACAATATTCGGTATGACGGCGTAGTCCTCGATCTGGCGCAGGATGAAGAATACCAGTGCGACGACAATCGCGGACGCCGTGGTTGAGAAACCGAAGGGCGGTGGAGAGAACAGGGCCATGACGGTGACCATCGTTATTGCTGCGAACGGCCCGATGATTGGGAAGATCTCGAGCATACCCACAATTGGCGCCAGCACAATGGCGAACCGCACGTTCATGATCGTCAACACGATGAAGCTGGCTGCGCCCATAATGCCGATGAGGACGAGCTGAGCCTGCATGTATTGGCGCAGCACATGATTCATGCGCGACGCGACGTCGATGACTTCGGTGCGGTAGACATGGGGAACGATTTCAGTCATGCGCTCGCGGATCTTTTCGGCGTCGAGAAGCAAGTAGAAGCTCACGATAATGAACAGGAGAAGCTGCGTGATTCGTTCCACAGTGCTCACCACGGCTGAGATCGCACTGCCAAAGAAGTTGTTCAAGAACGAGTTCAAGCTGTCCGCAACTTGCCTGGTGACCTGAGGGACGTCGATAGAGAAACCGGCGATGGTCAACGGAGTACCGGTCGATCCAAAATACCGTGCCTGGAGGTCGGCGGTGATAGATGGAAGCTCACTGGTGAGCTGCGTCACCTGAGCGCTGAGGCGGGGAATCGCGAGGTACAGTAAGCCTGCAATTGCCCCGATGCCGACAAGGTAGATAGCCACAACGGCCAGAGGCCTCGGCATCTTTGCCCGCTTGTTCAACATGCCGGCTAGTGGATTGAGAATGTAGGCCATAACGATGGCCCACAGAAACGGCGCCAAGATGCTGGACACGCGAAGCAGAAACATGAACCCAAGCACGCCGACGACAACCAGAACACCAATTCGCGCCTTCGTATCGAATGGAGCAGGATGCGGTGGTTGGGCGGGCGAAATTGGGGGTTCCGGCCACTCAATCTGATCCGTGGCGCCCGCCACGCGCGGCGCCTGCGAGTGCTCGACGGACATCTACACGTCGCTCGAGCGGTCAACGCGCCGCGAAGAAACCAAGGGCAGCTCGGAGTCTATCTTCATCGTTACCCTCCGCGGCAACCTCTTTGCTATGGCGGACCGCCTCGCCTGACTCCGCAGACGTGTAGCCCAGCCCAACCAGCACCTGCACCAGCTCCTGGTCCCGGGGCGATAACTGGCCGGCCGGGCCTATGGGGGCAGCAACCACCAACTTGCCCCTGAGCTCGAGCACGACACGCTGCGCGGTCTTCTTGCCGACGCCTGGGACGCGGATCAGCCGGGCGACGTCCTCGCCATCGATTGCCTCACGCAGCGCCGACGGTGTGAATGCCGAGAGGAAACCCAGGGCTACCCGTGGCCCCACGCCGGTTACACCCAGGAGTTCCTCGAACAGGCTGCGCTCCTCATTAGTTGCGAAACCATAAATCGCCAACACATCTTCGCGCATATACAAGTACGTGAAGAGCTCCGTCTGGCCGCCCGGCTTGAGCTGCCGCGCCGTTTCCGCGGTGATGCCGAGCCGAACGCTGATTGCACCGAGGCGAAGTACTGCGGAGTCGGCGCTGCACGCCTCCACGAGACCGCGAAGCGACTCGATCATCGCATGCCAGGCCGAGGCGCGTATGCCGCCATTCGAGCGCTGTGCACGTGGCAAATCGCGATAGCCAGGGCATCAGCGGCATCGTCCGGATGCGGCGTCGCCTCGAGCCCGAGAAGCGCCGCGATCATGAGCTGAACCTGTTCTTTCGACGCCTTACCATAACCCACGACTGCCCCCTTTACCTGCTGGGGGGAGTACTCGAAGACCTCGACCCCGGCCTCTGCAGCGGCGAGCAGTGCAACGCCGCGCGCGTGTCCGACGGCCAGTGCCGTTCGCACGTTGAGATTGAAGAACAACGATTCAATCGCCACGGCAGATGGCCCATGTGCAGCTATGAGGTCGCGAATCCCGGCGTACAGAAACCGCAGTCGCACGGGGAGCGAATCGGCGCTGGTGGTTGCTAGCACACCATACTCCACAGCGCGCATCGTGTTGCCTCCCCCTGTCGACTCGACGACCCCGAAACCCATTCTGGCCGTACCCGGATCGACCCCCAGCGTTCTCATCACCTGCGGCGCCTCTAACGGTGGCACAATCGGCGGTCAGCCTTCGTAGGCCTCCAGATCCTCATCCGATATCTCGACGTTGCTATAGACCTTCTGCACGTCATCCAGCTCCTCAAGACGGTCGACGAGCCTGAGCATTTGCGCAGCATGCTTGCTGTCGAGAGGGATAGTCGTGCTCGGCACCAAACTGCGCTCGGCATTGACGATGTCTGCCTTCTGAGCTTCCAAGGCATGGCGAACCGCTTCGAGTGTCTCCGGCTCAGTAATCACTTCGAGCGTATCGCCGTCAACCGTCACGTCGATCGCGCCCGCATCGATGGCCGCCAGCTCGAGTTCTTCCGCGTTGCTGGCATGTATGGTTACCGAGATAATGCCACGATCCTGGAATTGCCAGGCAACAGACCCTGTCTCGCCGAGGCTCCCGCCGCCCTTGCTCAGAGCATTGCGGACTTCGCCGACGGTCCTGTTGCGATTGTCGGTCATGACCTGGACAAGGACTGCCGCGCCGCCTGGACCGTATCCCTCGTAGGTGATCTCGTCAAGGTTGCCGGACTCTCCACCGCCTGTTCCCCGCTTGATCGCTCGTTCGACATTCTCCAGGGGCATATTGCTTTCTCGCGCGCGCTGCATCGCCAGGCGCAGCCGGAAATTAGCATCCGGATCTCCACCACCCTCGCGTGCCGCTATCTGAATCTCGCGTCCAAGCTGCGTAAACAGTTGGCCGCGCTTGGCGTCGTTGCTGCCCTTTTGCCGCTTGATCTGCGACCATTTCGAATGTCCAGACATAATCCACCCCTCCACAGGTGTAGCACGGCTATTCTAGCATTCGCACGGCTCAATGGTGAAGCGATCTATGGCACGAGGACCTGCGCCTGGACTGGTGTGAGCCTATCCCGTACGGTAGATGCATGAGGGCGCCAAATCACTGTCTGGCGCTGGCGTTGTAACGGTAGGTTGTTCCTCGGAGAGTGTTGCGAATTGCTCACCCTCTTAGCTCTGCCGAGCCGAGCAAGAGATTCGCACATTCCGGCAGAAGATTCGAGGTCACGTGACTGACGCAAGGACCGTGCTGGTGGGCCTCGCGAACCCCCGTACAGCCGAGCATTTGGTACGGATTGGGGTAGAGCTGGCGCGCGCGAGATCCGCGCGCTTGGTGGTTGTGAGCGTCGTTGTGGTGGCTCCAGGGCAGTCTCTGAGCCACGGCGCAAAAGAGGCGCGTGCGCAACGGCGACTGCTGCGCAGGGCCACTCGGATCGCCGGCGAGGAAGGCCTGCCGGCAGAGCCAATTGTCCGAGCAGGACATTCAATCGACGAGGCACTGGTGGACGTCGTGTTCGAGACTGACGCGAGCCTGCTCGTCGTCGGTTGGGCGCCTTCGCCACGATTTGGGAATATCGCGGACACGGCGATGTGGCGGCTGACACAGCAGCCTCCGTGCGACATGCTGTCGGTAAAGCCCTTTGACCCGCGAATTCGACCACGGCGAGTCCTCCTGCCACTGCGTGGCGGGACGCACGCGAACCTCGCGGCCGAGCTCGGCATCAGCCTGGCAAAGGCGTGGGACGCAACAGTTACCATCCTGCGGGTAATCCCGTCCTACGTCCCAGATGCCGAGGCTCAGGCTGAAGACAGGGCCTTCCGCGAATACTGGGAGGGGCTATATCCCGGAATCGCTCTCGCGCGGTCCGTCGTCGCTCCGCATCTCGTGGACTGCCTGATCGAGGAGGCCGCGCGCCACGACCTGATCGTGATGGGCGCGGCGGCGACCAGCCGGTCGTTCCCTTATCCCTACGGCCACCTGGCGGAGGAGGTGGCTCGGGGCGTTGAGTGCCCAGTCTTCATTACCAAGACCGAACGCCAGATCTCCATAGGCGAATATGGGACCACCACTGCGGCTGGGGACGGAGCGCAACAGGCCGGTGTGGCTGAGGGCGTCTCGCCAGTTGTCGACAAGTGGTTTGCCGAGAACACGTTCCATAGCAAGGAATTCGCATCGCTGTCCGACCTGGTCAGGTTGAAGGAACAACAGGGCCTTACGATTAGCCTGGTTCTTCCCACCCTCAACGAAGAGCAAACAATCGGCGCGATTATTGCGTGCATGCAGGAGAACCTTCAGCGCAGGCAGCCGCTCATCGACGACCTGCTGGTGATCGACAGCAGATCCGAGGACCGCACCGTGTCGATTGCGCGCTCCCTCGGCGTGCCGGTCTACGTGCACCAGGATGTACTTCCACAGTGCGGCGCACACACGGGCAAAGGCGAGGCCCTCTGGAAGAGCCTCAGCCTGGCCAAGGGCAACATCATCGCGTGGATCGACACAGACATCGCCAACATCCATCCCAAGTTCGTATACGGCTTGCTGGGCCCCCTATTGCGGGAGCCGAGGATTGGCTATGTCAAGGGCTTCTACAGGCGCCCGCTGCGGCAGGGCGATATCCTTCAAGAGTCAACCGGCGGCCGGGTGACGGAGCTGACGGCCCGGCCGCTAATCAACATGTTCTATCCTCTCTTGTCTGGCGTGATTCAGCCGCTCTCAGGCGAGTACGCGGGCCGCAGAGAATTGCTGCTGCAGCTGCCGTTTGCCACTGGTTATGGCGTCGAAATCGGCCTGCTGATCGACGTCGTGGACCGCTTCGGCCTGAACTCCATCGCACAAGTCGATCTCGAGCAGCGCGTGCATCGCAACCAACCGCTGTCCGCGCTCAGCCGAATGTCCTTTACGATCTTGCAAACGGTCATCGGCCGGGTCGAGCGCCAGCATCGGATAGAGCTCATTTCGGAGCTCAACCGGTCAATGAAATCGATCGTCCATACGCGCGATCAATTCCATCTAGAAGTACGGCGCATCGAGGACTCAGAGCGCCCTCCCATGGCCGAGATACTGGCAACTGCCGCAGTGTAGGCCCAGTCAGCCAGTCGCGCCTAGCGAGTCACGACAGACGACATCCGGGGGCTGCCGCTTACCGCCACTCAGCGGCCCTACTCAGGCAGGTTTCGGCCCTCTTCGCTAGACGTCGAATTCTTTCCGGGACTCTTCGAGCGTGACCAGCACCGGAGAGTCAGGCAGAGCGTGCTTCAGCTCCTCCAGCTCATCGGCTGGATTCGCAAGCGGTAGGAGTATCTGACCACCCCGCGCAGCACTTCTGAACATGGCCATCATGACGTCGAAGCCGGCATAGGCGTGCTCGAAGCAACAAGGGTGCACGATGCCCTCGTCGAGCCACGCGGCCATGTCCTGAATGTAGCCGGGCATGTCCAGGTCATATGCCATGGCACCGTCGCCACGCAAGAGCCCGTCCTTGGTGACGGCCTTCCAGCCGTTTCCCGTATAGACTTCCGCGTAACCCTCTGTACCGGTCGCGCCAATCTTGCACTTACCCCACCACCGCTGCACCTCAGCCACATCCGGCGCGCCTCCTCCGCACTCATAGACGCCCCGGACACCGTTAGCGAATTGCACGAAGCCGGCGATGTAGTCAGGTGAGGCGTGGACGTCGGAGAACTTGTGCGTGCCGGCAGCTTGGGCCAGTACCCACTCTGGCTTGGAATAGTCGTTGTACCACATCGAGTAGTCGATAAGGTGCGACAGCATGTGCGCCGCCCATCCCTGGGAAATGCCGTAGACTGTTTGCACTTTGCCGATCCTGCCGCTCGCGATTGTGTCCTTCACCGCCTGATAGTGCTTTCCGTAGCGGTGCTGATGGCTCACCACGACCTTAGCGGGGCTCTTTGCGAGCATGGCCTTCACCCTCTGTCCTTCCCGAGACGTGAGGGCCACCGGCTTCTCGAACGCGATGAGCTTTGCACCGCACTCGACGCCGACCTGGACCATCTCGGATCGGATGCTCGGCAGCGTGCAGAAACAGAAGACGTCCGGCTCGAGCGCTGCCGCCATCTCGGCAGCATCGGAGCCGGTTTCGGGATCGCCCAGGCTCGCGGCGATATCGTGCAGCTTGGTCGGGTCAATGTCGCAAATCCCAACCACCTCGAAACGCGGATTGGCGTGGAAATGGGTAGCATGGTGCTTTCCGCGCTTCCCCATGCCTACCACGAGGACCCTGTACTTGCTCATTCCTCGCTCCGGGCCTGAACGCACAGCATCAAGAATTCCATGACCTGACTGTTGAAACCACGTAGTCGACTTCGTCGGACGTCAATTCGGGATACATCGGCAGCGAGATGCACGACGCCGCGTTCTTCTCGGCGTTTAGCAGAGAGCCACGGATCGCAGAATCCTTTCCCCACGGATAGCCCTCCTGCCTATGAATGGCAATCGAATAGTGAGTCTTGGCGTCAACGCCTTTGGCATTGAGGTACGCGAGCAGCGGGTCGCGGTCTGAGGGATTCTTGGTCTCGATTTCATACAGGTGATACGCGTGCCGATAGCCCGGCCGCTCGTATGGAAGATCCAAGAAGACGACATCCTTCAAACCTGCGTCATAGCGCGCGGCCCAGGCGCGACGCACGTCGGTCCACTCGCGAATATGCTTGAGTTTCGCACTCAGGATACCCGCGTGCAGGTCGTCAAGCCGGCTGTTGAACCCGGGACTGTGGTGATCGCGCTGAGCGGATCCGTGGTTGCGCAGGATGCGCACCTTCTGGTCAATCACGGCATCATCCGTATAAATCGCCCCGCCGTCCCCGAACGTGCCCAGGTTCTTCTGAATGATGAAGCTCGTGCACACAGCGGCCGACAGTTCGCCGATAGTGAAGTCGTCACCGCGAGCATCGATCGCCTGGGCGTTATCCTCGATGATCCAGAGTCCGTGCTTATCGGCGATCTCCTTGATCGCTCGCATCGGCGCGCACTGGCCATACAGGTGAACGGGAATGATGCCCTTGGTCCTTGGGGTGATCGCGGCGGCCACTCTAGCCGGGTCAATACAGCGCGTGCCGTCGTCGCAGTCGACCAGCACCACCGTCGCGCCAGCAATCCAGATCGCCTCCGCGGTAGCGAAGAAGGTGTTCGCGTTTGTGATCACCTCGTCACCCGGCGACACACCTAGAGCCGTCATCGTCAGCCAGAGGGCATCAGTGCCGTTGCCGACGCCTATCGCGTATTTCTTGCCGGTGTAAGCGGCGAACTCACCTTCGAATTGTTTGAGCATCGGGCCCATGACATATTGGCCGCTTTCCAGCACTTTGGCGAGATTCGCGTCGATCTCGCCCTTGATGTTGTGATACTGGCGCGTGTGTCCGTAGAAAGGAATCTTCACCTGCTGTCCTCCTCAAAGCGTTCTGCCCGGTGCAATCTGGAACTACGTGAAGCTAACGGCGCGTAGGGGCTTAGTGTGGCTCAAGAGCTTCCAGGTTCTGGAATTCAACCCACTCCGGCTCGTTGGCAAAGACCCAGTGGTAGTAGTCGCGACCCTGCAGCTCCAACGCTGCTTCCTCGTCGACCACAATCTGGCAATTGGGATGCAACTGCAGCGCCGATGCGGAAACCATCGAAGAAATCGGACCTTCCAGCGCCTTGGCCACTATCCCTGCCTTGGAATCGCCAGTCACAAGGAGGATGCAGCGTCGAGAATCCAAAATGGTGCCGACGCCCATCGTGATGGCTCGGCGAGGCACGTTGACCTGTCCCCCGAACATCGCAGCGTTCTGTCGCAATGTGATCGGTGTGAGCGCCTTCTCCCTCGTGCGCGACCGGAGGGCAGACAGTGGCTCGTTGAATCCGATGTGGCCATCGCGTCCCATCCCCAGAAGCTGCAGGTCTATACCGCCTGCCTCTGCCATCAGCGCCTCGTAGTGACGGCATTCCTCTTTGAGGTCCGCTGCCATTCCGTTCGGAAGATGAGTGTTCGCAAGATCAATGTTCACCCTGCTGAAAAGGTGTTCGTTCATGTAGTGGCGATACGAGCCACTGTGCTCTGCCGGAATCCCAACGTATTCGTCGAGATTGAACGTACGGCACTGCGAGAAATTCAAGCCCTCGAGCCGATGGATGTCAACCAGGTTTTGGTATACCCTTTCCATGGTGCGTCCCGTGGCAAGGCCAAGCACGAGCTGTGGATTCGCTGCAAGCTCCTTCGCGATGATGCGGGCAGTCAGAAGTGCGGCCTTGAATCTGTCGGGAATGATGATTACTTCCACGGTGGCTCCATGTCGGCACTTTGGGCATGGCTAAAGAAGGCCGGCAGGTATTCTCGATGCGCCTGCAGTAGTGCATCCACCAGGAGCGTCGCGGCTGTATATGAACCCACTAGCGGATTATTGGTGAGCGCCCAGATTGCCGTCTCGCGGTCGCCAGTGACGGCGGCTTGAACGGCCAACTGTTCATACGCCTTGACTTGCTGGACTAACCCTCGCACCTTGAGCGGCAACGCTCCCTGAACCAGCGCCGTAGGCCCGCGCCGATCGACCGAGGCTGCAACTTCCACCGCGCAGTCAAACGGTAGGTCGGCGATGGCGCCGCAATTGCGCGTGTTCACGATGTGCACGTCGCCTCGATTCGAAACGACCGACTCAATGAGCTTTGTGGCAACGGTGCTGTACCACGCGCCGCCGCGCAGCTCCAACACCTTGGGCTTCTCCGCCAAACCCGGATCCTGGTACAGAGTTAGCAGTTGTCGCTCGATGTCCATAACCTGCTGAGCCCGACTCTTGCTTTCTGCCTGCTGCTCCGCGACCTTCTCTGGCTTCTGGTAGAAATACTGCAAGTACGCCGAGGGAATGAGGCCGAGACCGCGCAGAATGGCCGCGTCGGCGTCGTCCGCACCGGTGGCGAAGGCCTCCACGACCGCAGCCTGGACGCTCGTTCCAAGGTGACAGATGTCGGCGGCGAAGCTCAGGTGATTCAGCCCAAAGTACCGCATGCTGAGCTCGCTCTCCGGAACGCCGAGCACTTCCGAGATGCGTTTGACTGTACCGAAGGGGCCGTTGCACAGTCCTATGACCGGCACATTGGTATGCGCGAGCACAGCCTCGGTGACGATCCCAGCCGGATTCGTGAAGTTAATCAGGAATGCCCCCGGGGCATGTTCCTCCATCTCGCGAGCGATTGAGAGGATCACGGGAATAGTGCGAAGCGCCTTGAAGAAGCCGCCGGCTCCAGTCGTTTCCTGACCCACATAGCCCAAGCCGCGAGGAATCAGCTCATCTTTCTCGCGTGCCTGCAGGCAGCCGACCCGAATCTGCGTCAGTACGAAGCTTGCCCCTCGAATAGCCGTGAGCCGGTCGGTGGTGAGGGTAACCTTGAACGGGTTACCTTCCCGCTCGAGCATGCGGGTTGCCAGTCCTCCCACGATCTTGAGCTTCGTGTCATCGATATCCATGAGCGCGAGCTCGGTCGTGGGAATGACGCCTCGCCGCAACAGCAGTCCCTCGACCAACTCGGGCGTGTACGTACTGCCGGCTCCTATGACGCAAATCTTCATCTGTGCCACCCCCGCGTTTGTGCTAGTTGAACGTTTCCTCAGGATGCCAGCCGTGGCCCTGGCTCGCGAGATAGTCGAAATGGCTAGCGGTGACACTGACTCCGGCGCGTTCGAGCGCGAGCAGGGCAGCGCCTCCCACCGGCATAAGTTTCGGCAGCGTTGGCCTGCAACCTGGAGCAACCGAACCCAGCCGTCCTGCCGCGGCATCAATCAACGGCGATCTCAGGGTACGTATGGCGCCACCAGCCAGGACGAAGTCAAACGATTGATGCTCCATGCCCAGCTTTCTTGCGATAGCCGAAGCCGTCACGCCGAACTCGTCGCCAATTCGTCGCAAGATCTCGATTGCAACGGCGTCGCCTTTCGCCGCCATTTTGAACACGAGACGAGTACACTTCCGGATTAACGGCCGGTCGACCACACCCCGATAGAGGGCGAGGTACAGGGCCTCGGTCGATGGCTGCTCCGTCTGCTCCAGTACAGCCTCGGTCAGCGCAGTGGGACGTCCTCGGCCATCCCAAGCGCGGATCACGGCACGAACAGCGTCGTTCGCGATCTGCTCTCCACCCCCCGAGTCTCCGAATACGTAGCCGAGATCCGGGATCATTGCGCGCGTGCCAGCTGCGTTTCTGCCTACGCCGCCGGCTCCGCTGCCGCAATTGACGGCGATACCCGTGCCGTCGATCGAGCCCGCTCGAAGCCCCGCCCAGACGTCATTGGAGAGTTCAAAAGGGACGCCGTGCAGGGCTTGGACAAGATGCGAGGTCAATCCTGCATCGTCGTCCTGTACGTCATCACCGGCAAGCGCGAAATGCGCGCGCTCGATATCGCGAAGGGCAATCCCAGCCGCACTCAGCGCCTGTCCCGTGGCGCTCATCACGTTGGCCACGGCCGTTGCATAGCCGATCGATGCATGATTTGCCTTGCCGCCGAAGCCAAGACCCAGCGCCTTCCCTGACCAATCGACTATGAGAACGCGGGTGCCGGAAGAGCCGCCGTCAGCACCAAGAAAGAGTCGCGCACGTTCCAAGCCCAGCCACCTTCTCCGATCAGCGCCATGTAGCAAGTGAGTGCAGCCGTGCGTCGCGCGAAGAATCGGGCATCACGCACCAACTCACCCAGAGCCGTCAAACCGAGCACAGGTCCGCACCGGTCCCAGCCGCTTCCTAGTATGCACTGAATCGGTTGAGATTGTCACATAGTGAACAGAAGTTTGGAAGTCAGCTGTCGCACTGGTGATCGCTCTTGGCCACTTACAGCAGTATTGCTCTGCTTGGTAAAGGCTCCTGGGTCGTCCGACCTGAGCCGCGAGGCTTGCTGGCAGGCATTGGAACCGACCGATTGGAGACCGGTCAGTCGGGTCGCGGTCGACGACAAGTGGTCGGCACTTCGATTTCGCCCCGCAAGTTTGGTCCGCCCTAAGAGGTCGTTGAGCAGCGGCCTCCATTCCACCAGGGAAACGCGCGGCCGGTTGGGCGGACGTAGATCACCTGGTCCCGCCACCGTAGCACCGTGTAGCGACTTCGCAGACGCGTGAGGCATCGGAGAATGCTAGCTTCACGTGCGCTGGCGCGGCTCGCGATCCAGGCAAAGTCGGTTGTGCTGGCCGCGGCACGCAGGTACGGGCTGTATCGGTTGCTCAACAGGCCCTTGCTGAGGTTGTCGTTCACGGCGACGCCGACCACTTGTTCCGAGCTGGAAAGCGTAAGCGGGTAGACGAGCCAGTAATCGCCATATACTGCGCGTATTCTGTTATCTTCGAGCATCACGCCGAGGGGAGCAACGTCGCTTCGCGCAAAGCTCGTCGTGTTCACCGCGATTCCGGCGCCCGCAATCCCGACCACGGCAATCCACGCGACCGCCCAATGCCACGGTTTCCGCGTAAGTGGCATACAAAGCCGGATGATCAGTGGCACGGCAGAATAGAGCGGCAGCAGGTATCTGGGTTGAGATCCCGACCACTGCTCCCCGCCCCAACCGGTGCCAAGGTACCCACCAAGTACGGCAATGGTCAGCGCGACCAGAGCCAAGTCTCCCGGCGCCGCGACGCGGACACGGCGTAGCGCGAGCCGCCACAGGCTGAGGACGCGGAATAGGAGGAGGAGAACGATGGCAAGGGACACGCCGTAGAGTGGCAGATGGTCGAGGATGAAGTGCAAGAAATACGATCGGTCGGTAGTCGGTGGCAACAATCCCGTAAGCACCGGACCGGCCCACAAGACGGTTCGCGCGACCACAGTCAACGCCGCCACGTCCGTGGAGTGGCTCGATAAGAACGCGAACGTCGCCCACTCGTGCTGCAGGTTATAGACGATGAGTGGAGACGCTCCGGCACAGAATGCCAATCCCACGAAGACGCCAATCGCAATCCGTGCTGCCCAGGTCTCTGATTCGTGTGTCGCGCGTGCGATGCGTCCCGTCAGGGCCGCGGCGACGGAGACGAGGTAATACACACCTGTAGGCTGAATCCAGACGGCTAGGCCCAGAAGGAAGAACGCACTCACAAGGCTTCCGGCGCCCAGACGCTTACCCGCTGGTTGCAGGACAAGCAATAGCGCAGCGACGCCGGCCGCCATCGATTCCAGGTACCCCGACCCCGCCCAAAGGCTCCAACCCACGAGCAGCATCGGCCCGACACCAAGGAAGGCACAGGTAAGCCCGGCTATGCCGGGGCCGTAGAGCCGCCACGCGAGTGCTGCCGTCAACGCGGTGAACAGGGTCGACGCGGCCAGCGGAACAACGTGTAGAAGAAGGTTGGATTGCCCGAGCAAGCGGAAGAGCGCGGCGGTCAGATATGCCTCGCCACTCCCGGTATAGCTCTGGCCCCAGTAGAACACCGGCCTTTCTCCCTGCAGAATGTGCCGAGCCATAAGGCCAAGAACAGACTGGTCGGCATCCGGTACAACGTAATATCTCTGGAGCAGGACCACGCGCACGGCAAGGCCCAGCAAGATGAGGGCCGCCGCAACAGCCGCCCAGAGCATGTCCTGACGCGGCGACTGAACGACTGGTTGGCGCGGCGCGAGACCGCCGCGTGGACGATCATCGGGAGGGCCCGCCACGTCCAGCAGGACACTATCCGTGCCGGCCGGTCGTGGTGCCATCCCAGCCTGAAACTGCGGAGTCACGAAAGCGCGACCACCCTTCGCGCGGGCGCCCCAGGCTGCCGTTTTTGGCGGCGAGCGCTGCGAGGCCCCGATGCTTCAGCCCGCGGAGTGTCTCGACATCGCCAGGCGGCGGGATTCATCCCGACTCGGCGGCCAGCCGCGATGGGGCCGCACGCCGTCCTGCAACCTTGCCCCGCGCCGGTCGAGCCGGCTGTTCGACCCGCGCTTTGCGTCGAAATGCCGGACCTAGCGTGTGAGACTCCATAGCGCGATGGAGTTTCGCTACATCGTCCAAGTCCGGCTGCTGTGTAACTATGGAAGGTGCTCAAGTGCAGTCTCCGCGCGATCCGCGAGATCGCCGAGCAAGTCGCCGAAGCTGGCGCGCGCCGCCTGGAACGAGTCGATGAAGGCGGACCGATCGCCGCTTCGCGCAATGTCGGCGAGGCGGTGCAACTGCGCTGCGAGCCCGTCCAGCTGTGCGGGAGCATGCTCGTTCAGCACGACCAGGTCGGCGTACAATTCGGCGTCCTGGCTCAGGATCCGCGCCGCCAGGCCAAGCTGCAGCTTCATGGTCGGACTTGCCCAATCGATTGCTTCCTTGGGCGGGAATCCGGACGCCGACATAACCGCGCAGAGGGCCACGAAGCTACTGTGCAGCAACGCCTGCACGATGGCCATAGACGCATCGTGCTCCACCGGGCTGCTTTCCCGGACGCGCATGCCGCTGACCCGCAGGGTCCTGGCTAGCCATCGCCGCCAGGAGTCGCCACGCACCGGGGAAATCACCACACGAAGGTTTTCGGTGGCGCGTACGGTCGGTCCGAACACTGGATGGGCGCACAACGAGTCGCCGCGCGCGGCAATCAGCTCATGTGCCGAGGGCTCCATAAGGGACGCGATGCTCACCAGGCACCGCCCCTCGGCTGAACGCGGCGCCAGCTCTCGCAACACTGCCGGCGTCTCACCGAGAGGAACGGCGACGAAGGTAATGTCCGCAGACTCAACTACCGCCTGACTGGAAAGGCACGTCTCGCGGTCGCTCCAGATCACTTGAGCACCTCGCTCTTCCCAGAACTTCCTGAGCCAGCCACCCATGTGGCCGGCGCCTCCGACGACCCCGACGACGACGTCGCCGACCGGTCGCTCAATCGCCGGCATGGAAGACTCGACCGTTCACGGGTGAGCTCCGGCCACCCTCACGCGCTCGAAGATCGAGACGAAGTGCCGGGCAAAAGCTTCAGATACCCGATCGAGTGGCACACTGTGACCGAGCTCTCGCGTCATGCTCGTGACCTGCAGGCCCGCGTGGCCGCACGGGTTGATGAACGAGAAGTAGGCGAGATCAGGATCGACGTTCAGCGCCATACCGTGCATCACGACCCAGCGACGCACTGCCATGCCGATGCTGGCGATCTTCCTGTCGCCCACCCACACTCCGGGTTGGCCGGCGACGAGGACGCCACGAAGTCCAAACTCAGCGAGAGTCCCGATAGTCGTCTTCTCCAAGCGTTCCACCAATTGGGCGATGCTGCGCTCGCCCTGTCGGAGCAGGATGATCGGATAGGCCACCAGTTGGCCGGGCCCGTGGTACGTTACCTCACCGCCTCGCTCGTTTCGCGCAATGCTCGCCCCGTGGGCCCTGAGATAGGCCTCGCCAACGAGAATATGGCTAGGATCCGAGTTGCGTCCCAGCGTGTAGACATGGGGGTGCTGAAGAAGAAGCAACGTGTCCACGCGCTCTCCAGCTACCCGCGCGGCATGGAGCTTGCGCTGCAGCTCGAGAGCAACCTCGTAATCGAGACAGCCCAACTCGTCGACAACCAGTTCGCACGGAGCGGCGACGCTCGACGGCGTATCGGCAACCATGTCAGCCATATCACGGTGATCGTAGCACACAACGGCAGGCCCGCTTTCTGGCGGCGCCTGCATTCCGCTCTGGCGTCCCCACGGTACAATGGGGTGACGCCGTGGCCCTCCGGAACTGAAGGGTGACACACCGGGGAATAGCCCGGAACCCAGGATTCAAGACGTCGTTACCTCGCGCGAGACCGCACGTACGTCCGCGAGAGCAGTTCTAGCTCGAATTACGGTAGATCGGCAGCACGATGGGCATCATCTTGAAATCAGAGCGACAGATCGATGGCCTGCGTAGAGCCGGCCGGCTCGTCGCGCAAACCTACCAGATGTTGCAGCCACTCGTCGTGCCGGGCGTCTCAACGCAGGACCTGGATCGCATCGCGGAGGAATTCATTCGGGACAGGGGCGCGTTGCCCGTCTACAAGGGCTATTCGCCTCCTGGACACGGAAAGGCTCGCCAGCGCATCCCTTTTCCCGCTTCTATCTGTGTAGCAGTGAACGAGGTAATCTGCCACGGTATCCCCACCGCGGACGCGCGCCTGCGCGACGGTGACATTGTTGGGATCGATATCGGCGTCCTGCTGGATGGTTGGGTGGGCGATGCCTGCGTCACATATGCGGTCGGGCGCGTCGACACGCGTGCGCGACGTCTGTTGGAGACCGCGAGCGAGTGTCTGGATCTCGGCATTGCGGCGTGCGGTCCAGGCCGGCACCTCGGCGACATTGGGTTCGCTATTCAGCGCTGTGCCGAGTCTCGCGGGTACTCTGTCGTGCGTGACTATGTGGGCCACGGCGTGGGCCATCTGCTGCATGAGGAGCCTAGCGTAGCGCACTTCGGCGCCCATGGAACCGGTCTCGTGCTGAAATCCGGCATGGTGTTCACAATCGAGCCGATGATCAACGAGGGTACGCCGGACACCGTCACCCTCGCGGACGGCTGGACCGTCCGCACGAAGGACCAGAGGCGATCCGCGCAGTTCGAGCACATGGTGGCGATTACCGAAACCGGCTACGAGGTACTCAGCACGCTGGACGCTTGAGCGATACCCCTTCACGCGCCGTGGCGATAGTCAAGCTGCATCAATGCAATACTAGAGCGTGGCGCCTATGATCCAGGGGCAGAACTCCTCGTCTCCCACGCCTTGGGCCTCGCTCTTGCTCTTCTCTCCGGAGGCCACGGCAAGAATGCGCTCAAAGATGTCGCTGCCGACATCGTCTACTGACGCGCCTTCCAGGATGCGTCCTGCGTTCACATCCATATCGCCGGGCATACGGCTATACAGGTCGGTGGTAGTCGCTACCTTGATTGAAGGGGCCGGCTTGAACCCGAACACTGATCCGCGGCCGGTGGTGAATACGACCACGTTGCATCCGCTTGCCACCTGGCCGGTGACCGAAACGGGGTCATAGCCTGGCGAGTCCATGTGCACGAAGCCCGTTTCCCTAACCTGTTCCGCATACCTGTAGACCGCGTTCAGCGGAGTCGTGCCGCTCTTGGCAATGGCGCCCAGCGACTTCTCGTAGATCGTGGTCAGCCCACCCGCCTTGTTGCCGGGACTCGGATTATTGTTGATTTCGCATCCGTGGGCCGCCGTGTGTTTCTCCCACCAGCGTATCCGCTCCAGCAGCGCGTCGCCGACCTCCCGACTTCGCGCCCGGCGCGTTAACAGGTGCTCGGCACCGTAGACCTCTGTCGTCTCGGCCAACACGACCGTGCCTCCCTGCCGGACGAGTTGGTCCGCCGCGAATCCCAGAGCAGGGTTTGCGGTCACACCCGACCATGCGTCGCTGCCGCCGCACTGCAACGCCACCATCAGGTTCTCCGCGGATTGTGTGGTTCGCCTGCAAGAGTCCACGATAGGAAGCAGCGCGTCAACCGCGTCGACTCCGGCACCGACTGTTTCCGCAAGACCACCCTGGTCCTGAATTACCAGCGTGCTGGGCGTATTCTCGCCAAAGCGATGGTGAGCCATGAGGTCCTCTATCTGATTGACCTCGCACCCAAGTCCAACGACGATGAACCCGCCCACGTTAGGATGCCGCGCGAAGCCCGCTAGAGTACGCTGCAGCTGCTCGAGCTCGGGGCCACCATACCGCGCGCCGCACCCACCCTGATGAGTCAGCGCAATAATGCCGTCCACATGCGGAAAACGCTCGCCTACCCCCGCACGACATCGTTCGACAATTCTCTTGCACGCGGTCGCACTGCAATTCACGGTGGAGATTACGGCAATGTAGTTGCGCGTCCCCACACGCCCGTCGGCCCGCCGAAATCCCTCAAACGTGCGGCGCTCTGTGGCGGGCACGAAGGAAACCGGCCGAACGTCCACGCCGAACGCCGAATCGCGGTTGAAGCCCTGTACCGCCAGGTTGTGCGTGTGCACGTGGTCGCCTGCGGCAACAGCGATCGAGGCGAAGCCAATCGTCTGGCCATAGCGTCGCACCGGCTCGCCGGACGCCAGTGGGCGCAACGCAAGCTTGTGGCCCCGCGGAACCAGCCTGGCAAGTGAAAATGTTCCAAACGGGCCGTTGACGCTCGTGCCGGACGCAAGATCCACGATCGCTACTGCCACGTCGTCAACCGGATGCAGGCGAACCGCGACCTGCGCGAGGTCTACCAGTTGCCCGCTCTCGCCCTTGCGCACAACGCCAATGATTTGTTGGACACGTGCATCACCCATAGTGCTCCCCAACCGCAAGAACTCAATTATCGCCCGTAAACCGTTAGCGGACGCCGGCCAAAGCGGTTGAGAAACGACGCGCGCGTGGTCCGCATCTGGACGTCCACATAGTAGCCAATGCGGCCACTGAACTTTCGCATCGTACCGGTAACTTCAAAGCCGCACTTGCGATAACAGGCCTGAGCCCGGACGTTAGATGCGTACGTTGTAAGGTACATTGATTCGAGATCGGTGTTTCTGAACAAGTGCGACAGCAACGTCAGCACGGCCTCGGTGCCGATCCCCTTGCTCCAGTATTCGCGCTCCCCGATGTAGATGCCGAGCTCAGCATTGAGCTGCTCAAAATTCAAGTTGTAGTAGCTCACCATGCCAAGGAACTGGTCGCTGCCGTCGAGAATCGCGTAGCGGTCGCGCCGCGCATCGCGGTTGCGGGACCACGTTGCCACGTCCGCTTCAAATTGTAGGAGTGTCGTCGCGCTTGGAACGCTCCCACTCCAGTACTGAAGCTCCTCGTCCTGGCCCCAACGGAATTGGCGAAGGACCTCCTCCCGACTGAAACCAAGGGAGATGTGTCGCAGTGTGACGACGGGTCCACCTATGTACGCCGGAGAAACAAGCTCCCGTTGCCAGCTTGCAGGAATCTGTTCGATACGCACGGCTGAATTATAGACCTCGACATCCCGGTCGAACAATGAGACAACGGGATAAGCAGTCGCGTTGCCCGAGCAATTGCCGCTGTCGCACCCGAAGACAGTGGACAAGTGGGCGCCGCGCTGTCGGACCGGCCGCCCTATGCGCGCCTGAGCGCTATCTTCAGGCCGCCGACCACGGCTTTGCGTGAGCGCTCGTGCTCGAGCGCCCGTATCAGCAAGCTGATCACAAAGTACCGCGCGTAACTCTTCGGTTTATGCTTCTTCGGCGTGACCTTCTGCTTCACGACAGTAGCCGCCCTGGTCGCCACCTTTGCGCCCGCCTCCGAGGCGCCGGCCGGGCCGTGACGCCTCAGTTGTACCGCGCCCACTGCAACAATAACCAGGGGAATCACTATCGCTAGCGCTGCCCTCGGCGACGAAGTTGCCATCTTGATACTCCCTTTTGCTTCGACTCCCAGTCTAGCACACCGTCAGCTACGCGTTTGCCGGCGTTCCAGCCAGGCCTTCAATTCGTCGAACGACGCCGTGTTCCGTACATCGCCATGCTGTGCGCCTGCTCTGCGGGCAGTCCGCACTCCCAGTTCCATGTAGTCGAGATTGCTCTGGACATGGGCGTCTGTGTTGATGATGAGCTTGGCCCCGGCAGCAATCGCCTGGCGCGCGTCCGCATCCCCGAGGTCGAGCCGAGACGGATTCGCGTTGATTTCCAGCGCCGTCTCCGTACGCGACGCGGCATTGAAGACTGCCTCGCGATCGATCGGCACGCCTTCACGCCCCCCCACGATTCGCGTCGTCGGATGGCCAATCACGTCAACATGCGGGTTCTCGATCGCACGAAGCAAGCGTTTGGTCGCGTCCTCGGACGTCTGGCTCATTGCCGAGTGAATGGAGCCAATCACGATATCGAGTCCGGCAAGCACGTCATCAGGGAAGTCCATGCTGCCGTCCGCGCGAATATCGACTTCAGAAGCCGTGAGAATGTGTATTTGCGGGTATCGCGCTGCGACTTCCGATATCTCAGCCGCCTGATTGCGCAGCCTGTCGGGGCTCAGGCCGTGTGCCACACCGAGGCCGCCGGAATGATCCGAAATCGCCATGTACCGATAGTCCCGCGCAATCGCCGCCCGCACCATATCCTCGATAGTGGCGACGCCGTCGCTCCAAACTGTATGAATATGAAGGTCTCCCTGGATGTCCTCGGGCTCCACGAGTGCCGGCAGGGCTCCTCTCGCCGCGAGGCGAATCTCGTCTCGCCCCTGGCGAAGCTCCACAGGGATGAACTGCAGCCCAAGCGCGTCGTAGACACCGATCTCGTCGTCGAAATGGCGCACGATACCGGTCGTCACTTCCTCAACACCGTACTCGCTCACTTTGAGCCCGCGCGCTACCGCGTACTCGCGCAGTAGAATGTTATGTTGCGCGCTGCCAGTGAAGTGTTGCAGCAGCGATCCGAAATCTCGGGGCTCGACCAGGCGCAAGTCGAGCTGGATCCCCCCGCGCAGGATGACGCTCGTCTTCGTCAGGCCGTGACCCAGCACCCGATCTACCTCCGGGAGCGAGACGAGCAGGTCCATGGCGTCCTTCGGCCGGTCCGATACTCCCACAAGATCGATGTCGCCGATAGTCTCCTGAAATCGCCGCAGGCTGCCCGCCACGGTCAACCGTTGCACCGCTCCGCCGGTATTGAGCGCATCGACAATCGCCGCGGCGAGCGGGCGAGCCACGCCAAGCGGCGTACGCCCGCCACGGCGCTTGAAAGCCTCGATGTTTCGATGGATACTCGCCGCTGTCTTGGAGCCGACCCTCGAGAGCCCGGCCAAGCGGCCGTCCGCCGCGGCTGCCTCGAGCATCGCGAGGTCTTTGACGCCCAATTCCTGGTAGACCCTTGCCGCGAGCTTGGGTCCGACTCCAGGAACTTTCATCAGCGCGACGACACTCGGGGGGAATCGTTGATGGAGCTCGGCGGTCAGCTTCGTCGTACCGGTTTCCACGATCTCCCGGATGTGTTCGGCAATGCCGCTGCCGATGCCGGGAATACCGTGGGGGTCGCGCTCGAGAACGGCGTCAACCGGTCCGCTGAGATTCTCGATAGTCTCAGCCGCCCTCTGGTATGCGCGGATCCTGAAGACGTTATCGCCGGACATCTCCAGCAGGGCAGCAATCTCATTGAGCGCTGCCGCGATCTGTGCGTTCTGCATGCTGCATCCTCCTTCACGCCTGAGGCACTGGCTCGATACCGCTCAACACGCAGGCGGCGCAACTTCCGGCGTATCCTCGGGCCGCCCGTATCACATTCGATTGGCCGACTGTGGCCCAGGGCGCCGGCCGAGCTGCATTGCCAAAGCCCGGCCTTCCAGGGCGGGTCACCGCGGACAATGCCGCGGTTGACGTGCTAGACCGGCGCGTGCGCGTGATTCTTGATGAAGGCGACGACATCGCGCGTGTCGGTCCCGGGCGTGAATATTTCGGCGATCCCGGCCGCCTTGAGTTTGGGGATATCTGCGTCGGGGATAGTGCCGCCCGCGAGCATGAGCATGTCCGCTGCGTCGCGCTGCCGTAGCAGATCAACTATCTTGGGCAGGAGCGTCATGTGCGCTCCCGACAGTATGCTCAAGCATATGACGGACACATCTTCCTGAATCGCGGCATTGACGATCTGCTCAGGAGTCTGCCGCAGCCCAGTATAGATCACTTCCATCCCGGCGTCCTTCAGGGCATGCGCAATCACCTTCGCACCTCGATCGTGCCCGTCGAGCCCAGGCTTGGCCACCAGGACGCGAAGTGGCGCGCCAGGAGCCGGACCCGGCCCACCGTCGTCGTGCGGGAACATCCAGGACTCTCCTCAGACTACTCATTGAGGATACACAATCGGGTCTTCCCTGGTGCGTCTGTGACTGTGCAGTCAACGCGCGAGACAACGCCGACTGGCCTGGAGCCCGCTTAGCTTCCGGCAGGCGTGCTATGGACGACGGCATAGACTGCCGCGCCGCGGAATCGGTGCAAAAGCACGAAGCGATCGGGATAGCGCTTAACGACCGGCCTCATGTAGACGTTTGTCGTGTAGGTCCAGCTGAAATCGTCAAGCAGCATGTAGTCGACATGTTCCGCGCTAACGTCCTGCATGACGCTCCACTCATTGAACGTGTACGGATAATTCCTCGACGCCAAACCGGTCCATAGGTAGAAGATATTCGGGCTACGATTGATCACGGTGCTGCCGGGAATAGCGTGAACCTTCAGCCACATGGCTGCGGCGTGGAAGTCTTGCCAGTCCGGGTACGCTACCCATTCTCCCAACTTGTCGCTCTGATAGTGGTAGCCTGCCGCACGGTCGTCTCGCGCGATGTGCACCGTATGCGCTCCGGTAGGAATGGTAAGCGGGATGAGCACGAGTGCGGCTACAACCCTTGGGTCGAGGTGGCGCAGGCGAGACGCGAAGAACACTGCTGCGTGTAGGGCCATGGCCATGTAGTAGAAGATAAACGGCATGATGGGGACCGCGAAGCGGAGATCCTGCCACGGCCAAAGAAGGACAATCAGGCTGTAGCCGGCCACGTAGAACTCGGCCACGGTGCGCTGTCGCCACAGTGCAACGGCGAAGCCAACGATCGCGCACGCAAGCAGCACGTGCGACACAAGGGGAGCCGTAGTCATCCTGTCCCATTCGTGGCCCAGCAGCGTGCGTTGAAACTGGTCGGCGTAGTAGGCCGCGTTGTCAGCCATGCGGGTAACAAGCTCGTTGGACGTCACTTTGCCGTTGTCGGGTACGTAGGCCTCCTTAAGCAAGAACTGGCCGATGTAGTTGTGTCCCTGACCGGAGTAGACAGCCCTGTTTCTCAGCGTCCAGGCTCCGGCCAGGACGGCGATCCCGACAGTCGTCGCGATCGCCTTCCGAATGCGCAGGTCCCAGTCGTGACGGTGACGAAGTGGCGGCGCCAGCACCAGATATGCCGGCACGGCAACGCACATGCTCACCCCGACCGTCCTCGTCAGAAACACTGCGCCGGCGGCAAGGACGACCGATAGTCCCGTCCACGTGCGCCAACGTGTTTCATGCCCGTACAGCGTTAGCAGCAGGCAGGTCAATAGCGTGACGAAGAGATAGGGAATCTCTGTCAGGACCTTGTGTGAAAACGACCACACGAGGTCGGACTCAGCGGTCGCGAGCATGATCGCAAGGGAAAGGAGCGCGCTCTCCGTCCATCGCTTGAAGAGGACCAATCCCACTGCGAACGACGCCAGCGCGAAGCACGTTACCAATGCTTGCATCTGCAGCACGCCGCCGACGCCAAACACGCGAACGATGGGCACCAGCATGATCGGGAAAAGCGGCGGGTATTGCGCTTCGATGCGCGGCGTTGGTCCTTGTATATTGGTGTAACCGTGGCCCGCGTTCATGGCTTTGGCCAGAATCATATAAATCGCGTTGTCGCCTTCGACGCTCAGATTGTTCGTCAGGCTGGCAAAGTACACGACCGCGACAACACCGAACACGACCACGCAGGTCAAGGCAAAGAAGAAAACTTGAGCGGAGGGAAACGTTCGCGAAGCGACCGCAGCTCCCTGGACAGCATCGTCGGCGCCGGCCTCCAGCCGCAGGCCCGCCTGCGGAAACAGCCGAAACCGCCTCCGAGGCGGTACCATGACTTGCGGTTCTGCGCTGGGATGCATATCTAGAGAGTACGGCCCGCCGCGGCAGCAAAGGCGGGAAGCTCACGCATCATCTGAGCAAAGGCATCCGGCCTCAACGACTGCGGCCCGTCCGACCATGCCTCTTCTGGACGCGGATGAACCTCGACGATCAGCCCATCTGCTCCAACCGCTATGGCGCCTTTCGACATCACGCTGATCAGGCCTTGGCGCCCGGTCCCATGGCTCGGATCGACCACGATGGGCAAGTGCGACAGCTCACGAACGATCGGCACCGCAGTAAGGTCAAGCAGATTTCGGCGCAGCGAAACATCGCCCGCCACGGGCAGCCCCCTCTCGCACAGAATCACCTGCCGGTTTCCGCCCTGCAAGACGTACTCGGCCGCGAGGAGCCAGTTTTCGATGGTCGGATACATTCCACCCCGTTTGAGTAACACCGGTGTCGAGCCCCGGCCCACCTCGCGCAAGAGGACATAGTTCTGCATGTTGCGCGCGCCGATCTGCAAGCACTGGGCGTAGCGAGAGACGAGCTCGACGTCGTGCGGATCGACCACCTCGGTGATCACGGCGAGCCCATACTGTTCGCCAGCCTCTAGCAGCAGCTTCAGCCCGTCCTCACCGTGTCCCTGGAACTCGTACGGGGATGTTCGCGGCTTGAATGCACCGCCGCGCAAGACTGTAGCGCCGGAAGCCGAAACCGCCTCGGCGGTCGCAAAGAGCTGCTCGCGCGACTCAACCGAGCACGGGCCGGCCATCACGATCACGCGCTTGCCGCCCACTTCGACTCTGCCCAGGCGAACAACCGTAGGCTCCCGTTGGAACTGCCGGCTGGCAAGCTTGAACTTCGACGTTACAGGTATGACCTGCTCGACGTACTCGAGTGCCGCGAGATTCTCTGCCAGCCGGGCCTTGGCTTCCTCCGGAACTCCGATCGCGCCGATGACCGTGTGCTCGGTACCCGACACATTGGTCCCAAAGCCGAGCTCTTGCAAGCGTTCGATGACATGGTTGCGCTGGTTCTCTGGCGTCCCGATCTTCAGGATGATAATCACGTGCTGTATGTCCTTCACAGGTCCTGCCGGCGCAGGCAAGACAGCGGCGGCCGGTCGGCGCATCATCGTCCGAGCGCGATGCATGCCTCAAGTGTCCCACACGGGTTGGACTACCTACAAGGAACCACCGTCGCCCGATCGCTCTGACCACAGCGTTTCCAGGGCGCCGCGGGTCGCGTCAGCACTGAATCCACGACGCGCCAGGAACGATCCGAGCGCCCGATCGAACTCTCGGCGGTCAGTCTGTCGGTATTTATGCAGTCGCCGGCGGCCCGTTTCGACGGCAAGCGCTGTCTCGTCCGATCCGCTCGCCTGCTCCATACTCTCGTCTACTGTCTCCCTGTCGACGCCCTTTCGCCGAAGCTCCATTTGAAGGAGTCGTGGCGACCGCGGGCTGAATGCAGCACGATTCTCCACCCATGCATCCGCGAACCGTTTGTCATCCAGCAGGCCGTCGGCGATGAGCGACTCCAGCGCCGACTCGACGATTCCACCATCGATTCCAGCCCGTCGGAGTCGCTGCCGCACCTCGCTCACGCTGCGCGGTCGAAACGCGATGAACCGGTTCGCGACCCGCAGGGCCTCCGCGCGTCCGGCGAGCAGCTCGAGCCGCGAGGCGAGCGCCTCGTCCAGCTGGGCCCCTGACACAATACCGAGTGCCTCCGTGTCTTGAGCGCTCACGCAACCCAACGCGGTGCCGTCAACCGCGACATACACGTAGCCTGGGCGGCCGCGCGCGGGCTTTAGGCTCGTCACGGTACGCATAGCATCCTCCGCTAATTCCGCAGGCCTTCAAGGCCGCCGGTTGATCTATCCGCGCTGGGCGCCTGAGCCGGCTTCATAGTGCTATCGGTTCAGTGACTCGTTGTGGACGATATGGCATAGTGGGCTTGTACTGGATCCATCTCCACCGCGTATGCTGGTGTTGTAGCGCGTTTAAGGTTTCAGTTCGAGCTCGGAAGGGTCCCTCATGAGCGGTACATCGGCCGGCGGGGCGGGGAGTGCCTCCGCTTCTGCCGGGATTTCCATCGAAGCGGCCAGGCCGCGTCTCGGAGACCATCCTTCTGAGTCAACAACGGATTCGCGAGCAAATGTATTCGCGCGCGCGTTTCCGGCCATTCGAGTCGACGCGGATATGCTCATCATGGTTGGCATGGTCATTGCGTCACTGACCCTCCGCCTGATCTGGCTCGGCGATCGACCGCTCCACCACGACGAGAGCCTGCACGCAACGTATTCATGGTATCTGATGGGACGGTCGAACCCCGAATATCACTATGATCCGATGATGCACGGACCGCTGCAATTCCACATGATGGCTTTCTTCTATTGGATATTCGGGTCCAGTCCGTTCTCTGCACGCCTCTGGTCGGTGACCGCGGGTACGGCCCTCGTAGCAGCGCCCTGGCTGTTGCGACGCCAGCTTGGACGCTGGCCGGTGTTTGCCCTGATGGGTATGCTCGCCATCTCGCCTACGACACTGTATTTCTCGCGATTCGCGCGCGAAGACATGCAGTTCGCACTGTTCACGTTCCTGATGGTGGCGACGATGATTCGCTACATCGCGGACTACGCGGACGGCAGCCGCTATCACTATCGGTGGCTTTACTTGTTCGGAGTATCCACCGGCATGGCGTACGCGGCGAAGGAAAGTATCTACCTCAATTTGGCCATGCTGGGCGCGTTCATGGCCATAATGATCGCGATCGAGATTGTTCGCGGATATGAGCTTGTCGTTCCGGCAGCGGGATTTGTCGTCATCCTTGCCGGCATCGGCGTAAACCACCTGTTTATCTCGGTGGCCGGTGCGGCACTTGTCGGCGCCTTCGTCGTGTATGCAGTGGCGACGAGCAGCCGCAGCGGGCTGGTGACCGATGCTGTTCGAGCTACTCCCTGGACTGCCTGGGCCCTAGCCATACTCCCCTTCGTCGCCCTGTTCCTGTTGCTCTACTGGCCGATCGGCGATCCCCCTTCGTGGGCGTTCATTCCGGGATCGAACAAGGTTGCCACGACGCTGGACATACCGGGCCAGGCATCCAAGCCGTTTACCTACAGCACGGACGGCCTTTTCGGCGGTCTCCAATACTGGCAAGCACAACAGCCCGTGGCGCGAGGCGGCCAGCCATGGTACTACTACCTGTTCCTCATCCCCGCCTACGAGTGGCTCGTCACGCTGTTCGGGATCGTGGGCGCCGTGTATGTCGTGCGAAAGCTGCGCGACTTCGCCTCTATCTTGATCCTGTCCTGGACGGTTGCCTCATTCCTGATCTACGGCTGGACCTCGGAAAAGATGCCGTGGAACGCGCTTCACCTGGTGGTGCCGCTCAGCGTGCTGGCGGCGATCGGCTTGGTAGCCGCGGTCACAGCGTTGCGTCGCTGGGTGCGCGTGCTATCGATTGTCGCCGCGGTTGTGTGCGCGCTGTTCAGCACTCACAACGCCTTTACACTCGCGTACGTCAATGGAGCAAGCCCTGTCGAGTACATGGTGTACGTTCAGACGTCGCCGGACGTGCCAAAGGTCGTCAACGAGATGGACAACATCCAGAGCCATTTGAACGGGACGCTGCACGTGCAGGTCGACAATGAGGACGAGTGGCCATGGGTCTTCTATTTGCGCGATGGGGGCAGGTTCACGACCGATGCATATCCCACGAAGGCCTCCGACTACGGATCTCCCACGCAGCCAGTGTTGCTTGTGAGCGACGCCAACTATCAGACGCTAAAGAACACGCTCTTGGGCCGCTACGTCGCGTTCCATGAGACGCTTCGCTGGTGGAATCCGGAAGAATACAAGACGTATGCTGAGCGACGCGATCTGAACACCGGCGCACTGCTTCCGATCACAACCCGGGCCGGATACTTTCTGAAAGATCTGGTCTCACCATCTACGTGGTCCCGCATCATGCAGTGGGAGATCCAGCGGAAACCCTTCTCGCCACACGCGTGGGATGGCGACGGGAACCAGGTGATCTTCTGGTTTCTGGTGAGCAAGCAAGACACGCAATACCTCTCGCCCGCCTTGCAAGCCCAGGCACAGCAGCAGGAGCAGACCATCGCGGCACAGAACCCGTTTGCGAATCTGACCAAGGCTTTGAGTCCAGTTGCCACGCTCAACGCTTCAGCGACCTCCTTTAGCAGCGTCGGGCCGGTCGCGCTGGACGCGAAGGGCGACACGTATGTTGGCGACTCGACGGCACGGCAGATCGTCGAACTCTCTCCGGCTGGCGCAGTACTGCGCAAATGGGGTAAGGCGGGCGACGCGGATGGCGAATTCAACGGTAAGTATGCTCCGGGCATCGGCGGCGTCGCCGTGGCGCCGAATGGCAACGTCTATGTGACTGACACGTGGAACGGACGTGTCCAGGAGTTTTCGCCAACCGGCGCCTTCATCCGTAAGTGGGGCCAGCAGAACCTCGAACAGACGAATCTGAAGAACGACGACTTCTACGGGCCGCGAGGTATCGCGGTGGGGTCTGACGGCACCGTCTATGTGGCGGATACCGGTCACAAGCGCATCCAGGTATTCGATGCCACCGGCAGATTCCTGCGATCGATCGGCCAGCCAGGCAGCGCACCGGGCCAACTGAACGAGCCGAGCAGCGTCGCGGTCGATGCTTCCGGCCACTTGTTTGTCGCCGACTATTGGAATGCTCGGGTGCAGCAGTTTTCCGGCACCGGTCAATATGTCTCGTCGTTCCAGGTAACGTCGTGGCAAGGCGGTTATGACGAGCCGCAGATCGCAGTCGACACATCCGGCCGTGTCTTCGTGCCGGATCCTGTAGGAGCGCGTATGCTGGTGTATAGCAGTGCCGGCAAGCCCCTCTTCGCCTGGGGAGGAGCGCAGTTCTCCAAGCCTGTCTCGGTCGTGGTCGACATGACCGGTCAGGCACACGTGGCCGACTCTGGGAACAACTCGATAACCACCTTCGTGGAGCCACGCTAGGAATGATTTGGGTGCGCCGCGCCGGCACAGATTTCCGGGCGGGCAGCGCGGGCTGCCGGGCCGTGTTGGCTTCCTGCAGCGGATCTTGGAATCCAACATCTGACCAGAGATCGCACTCGGCACGCGACACACCCGCACAACGCCTCGCAGGGAGAGGGAGTACTTCATGGGCAAGCCACAGGACATTATCGAACAGATGCTCCTCGGACCTCGCGTCCGACAGAACCATGCCCTTGAACATGCGACGATCCTGCTACTCACACAGCGTAACCCTCGCATCGTTCTGCGCGGGCGCTCGACTGCCGGAGGCTTCTACGTTCATGGCGCGGTTAACGAAGAGGATCTGATCGAGTGCGCCGATGAGGCGTTGCACCGCCTGCGCAACGGCGAGCCCGAAATGGCCATCCATCCGCGTTGTGGAACCAACCTGGCGGTGGCGGGCATGATGGCCGGCCTCTCGTCGGTGCTGGTCGGCGAGATACCGCCCAGGAGAAACCGCTATAGCCGTGCCATCCTCGCGTCGTTGGTGTCGTTGTTCCTGGCGCCGCCGGTTGGCATGTATGTGCAGAAGCGGTTTACCACGCAGACGCCCGTGGACGCGATGACGATTGTAGACGTAGTCCGCCGAGGCATGTTCGGCGGCCGCGGCCTGTTCGTTAAGACTGCTTTCGCCTAGACCGCTCGCGGTCACGCAGCGGAGCGCAGCTGTACGCGGCCGGCGGCGCTGCCGCAGCCTGTTGGGCGACTCGCGGCGCGTGGCTTTCGGCTGAGCCTCGGCCGGCGGATGAGACGGCAACAAATTTCCTGTTGCGCGCCCTCCGGACCGCGCGTATAGTAGCTGCGGTGCGTCCAACTCTGCGGCGCAGTGAAGCCGAGACACCGGGAGGCAGTCTTTGAATACGACACTCGAGGGTGAATGGGTTAGGCAGTCGCCTGGCGTGGCTGGCGATTATCCCGTGTCGGTGGAGTTCCCGCGCCCTGACAACAACAACATGCTGTATGCTGTACCGATACTCGGCATGGTGCTGAAGATTGTCATGCTGATCCCATTCTTCATTGCCATGTGCATCGTCTCCATGATCGTCTGGCTGGCCCAGCTCGTGTTGTGGATACCGGTGCTATTTGTCGGCGTTTACCCGGCAATTGGCTTCGTACTGGTCGGCGGCTACGTTCGATGGTACACGCGAGTGGGTGGCTTCCTGTTTGGCCTCAGCGACAAGTACCCGTCATTCAGCTTTGCCGATGAGCCTGGTGGCGGAGACCCCATCGTTACATTCGAGCAGCAGCGGAGCGCGACGAGGGGCTGGGCCATACCGTTCGTCGGTTTCTTCGCGAAGATGATCTGCCTCTGGCCCCACATGATCGTATTGTCGGCACTGAGAATGGCATGCTTCGCCTTTATGCTGGTTAGCTGGGTACCGGTGCTTATGAACGGTCGCTTCGCCAAAGTCCCCTACGACCTCTACGCCGGAACGATCAGATGGCAGGTGCGAGTCTATGCGTTCCTGTATGGACTGACCGACCAGTATCCACCCTTCTCGCTGTCCTGAATTGGTGCCACCCCGGAGTCCGCAGGGAAGTCACGTCTTGGCGATGAGGTGGATAGCCGGCTCGTGCCCGGCGGATCAGGACGTCCGCGCCTCAAGAACCGTGCCGTCCGATTGGGATCCCGTCTTGGTTACTCCGTAGCACGTAAATACGATACAGACTGCGTGGAGACCGCCGGGACACTATGATCGGCGCCGAGCCTGCCGCGCGACCTGCGCATCGCGCCGTCGCTCGTGCTTGGGATCTGGCCGGTGCCCGAGATACCGCACGGCACCGTGCACGACCGGCCGATTTCGGTTAGCTTCCTCTCTTCGGCGGCGGTTGATCTTCGTGGCCACCGGTTCCGCCCATTCGTAGTCGAGTTCCATGACTTTGCCTGCAGTGTTTGCTGCATCATGCACGATGCTCCAACCATTGAAGCACATGCTTGTATCCGAGTCTGTATCGGTTGTAACGCTTGCTGCACTCAGTACGGACACGCGCAGGATGCCATCGCACGTTCGCGACCCAGCGCCCGCGCCACGCCAGAGGTCGGCGTGCTACGCTTAGCGCGTGCGCGACCTCCACGCGGTGGAGGCCAATCTACGCCTATTCAGCAGGCCCGGCGTGTATCATGGTGTCCTTGACCGAGGTCTATGCCCGTGGGACAATCGACTTATTAGTATAAAGGTTCTACCAACCTTGGGCCAACTGCCCTTGCCGAGGTGCGATATATGGCGATGACCGACTCGTATGACGCCAACCAGATCCAGATACTCGAGGGTCTCGAGGCCGTGCGCCGCCGGCCCGGCATGTATATCGGCAGCACGGACTTTCGCGGCCTGCACCACCTCTTGTGGGAGGTCGTCGACAATGCGGTCGACGAGTACATGGCCGGATTCGGCGATCAAGTGGAAATCACTATCAATCCCGATGAGAGCGTTACCGTGGTCGACTATGGTCGCGGCATTCCGGTGGACAAACACAAGACTGGCCGTAGCGGGCTGGAGGTTGCCCTCACCGTTCTTCATGCCGGAGGCAAGTTCGGTACAGGAAGCTACAAAGTATCCGGTGGACTGCACGGTGTGGGCGTCTCTGTCGTCAACGCTCTCTCGAGGAAGCTGGTGGCTGAAGTGCGGCGCAGCGGCGCGCTGTATCGACAAGAGTTTCAGACGGGAAAGCCCTGCGAAGAAGTAAGGCGCGTCGGTCGGGCAGACGACACCGGCACCAGCATTACCTTCTGGCCCGAGCGCAAGGTCTTCGGCGCCATCGACTGGAAGACCGATCTAATCCACAGTCACATGCGCGAGTGCTGCTACCTCAACCCCGGGCTCACCGTGGAGGTAACAGACGCGCGCGTGTCGCCGCCGAGTCCCTACAGCTTCTACTTTGAGGGGGGTCTCGTCAGCTATATCCGTCACCTCAACACCAATCGCACTGTTCTGCACCCGGTGATCAGCATCAACCGGCTCGTCGGCAGCACGCAGATAGATATCGCCTTGCAGTACAACGATGGCTTCAATGAGACCGTGCTCGCCTACGCGAACAACATTCATACAGTTGACGGCGGCTCTCACCTCACTGGTTTCCGCGCAGCACTCACGCGAGTGCTCAACGACCTGGGACGAAAGCTCGGCGTGTTGAAGGATGCCAACCTCACGGGAGACGACATCCGCGAAGGCCTGAGTGCCGTCGTTTCCGTGCGGCTGCTTGAGCCGGAGTTCGAGGGGCAAACCAAGACCAAGCTCGGCAATGCCGAGGTGCGCAGTCAGGTCGATTCCGCGCTCGCGGAAGGAATCACGGCACACTTCGAGCGTAATCCAAATGACATCAAGAAGATCGTGGAAAAGTGCTGGCTCAGTGCGCGCGCTCGCGAGGCGGCGCGAAAGGCCCGCGATCTGGTTGTGCGCAAGGATCCACTCTCGGTAAGCACCCTCCCGGGCAAGCTGGCGGACTGCCAGGAGCGGGATGCCGAGCGCTGCGAGCTGTTCATCGTCGAAGGCGACTCGGCCGGTGGCTCGGCCAAGCAGGGACGCGATCGACGCTTTCAGGCCATATTGCCGCTTCGAGGCAAGATCCTGAATGTCGAGAAGACCTCAGTCGAGCGGATGCTCGAGAGCGAGGCCATTAAGTCGCTGGTCACCGCTCTGGGAACTGGAATCGGGCTCAGTTTCGACCTGGCGCGGATCCGCTATGGAAGGTTGATTCTCATGACCGACGCGGACGTCGACGGCGCGCACATCGCCACGCTCCTGCTGACGCTGATATTCCGCCATATGCCGCAATTGATCACGGGCAGCCGCTTGTTCCTTGCTCAGCCGCCACTGTACCGCGTCAGCTTCGGCAAGGAAAGCCATTGGGTCTACAATGAGGCCGGACGACAGGCGCTGATAAAGAAGGCCGGCAAGGCAAAGGTAGATATTCAGCGCTACAAAGGCCTCGGGGAGATGACTCCCGAGCAGTTGTGGACGACCACCATGAATCCCGCGACCCGAACTCTGCTCCGCGTGACGGCGGAAGACCTGGTGCGCCTGGACGAGACATTTACCATGCTGATGGGCAGCGCGGTGCCGCCCCGCAAGAAGTTCATCGAGACGCACGCCCACGCGGCGCGCAACCTGGACGTGTGAGGTACGTGACAGATGGCTGACGCACCCGCCCTTTCGATCGTGGACGTCGACCTCGATTCCAAAATGCGCGAGGCGTACGTCGACTACGCGATGAGCGTTATCACCGCGCGCGCGCTACCGGATGTGCGCGACGGCCTCAAGCCGGTTCAGCGACGAGTGCTCTACGGCATGTATGAGCTGGGCCTGCGCCACGACAGCGCCTACAAGAAGAGCGCTCGCATCGTGGGTGATGTGCTCGGCAAGTACCATCCGCACGGTGATTCTGCGGTCTATGATGCGCTCGTGCGGCTGGCGCAGGACTTCAGCCTGCGCTACCCGCTGGTGGATGGGCAGGGCAACTTCGGATCGATTGATGGCGACAACGCAGCCGCGATGCGTTATACCGAAGTGCGCCTGACCGAGCTTGCGGAGGAGTTGCTGTCCGATCTGGAGAAGAACACGGTACCGTTCGTCGACAATTTCGACAGTTCGATGCGCGAGCCAGCTGTGCTGCCGGGCAAGGCGCCGTTGTTTCTACTCAACGGCGCAGACGGCATTGCCGTGGGCATGGCCACAAACGTGCCGCCGCACAATTTGCGCGAATTGAGCGAGGCGATTATCGCGCTTGCGAACAACCCCGACACGCCTGTCGACGCCCTCGTCGCGGCAATGCCCGGCCCGGACTTTCCGACTGGCGGCATCATCGTTGGCCGTGAGGGCATTGACCGTGCCTACGCCACCGGTCAGGGCCGCATCATTTTGCGCGGCGTTGCCAGCATCGAAGACGATGGACGGGGCCGGCGTACCATCGCAATTACCGAACTGCCGTACCAGGTGAAGAAATCGCAGCTGATCGAGTCGATCTCGGACCTCGTGCGGGATCGCAAGCTCGAAGGAATCGCGGCCATGCGCGACGAGTCTGATCGCACCGGGATGCGCATCGCGATCGACTTGAAACGTGATGGAGATCCGGCAAGGATTCTCAAGACACTCTATCAGAAGTCGAACCTGGAGGTCACCTTCGGCATCAACATGCTTGGGCTCATCGACGGAGGCCCGCATCAAATCACCCTCAAGCGAGCCCTCAACGTCTTCATCGAGCATCGAAAGGCCGTGATCTCGGCGCGCACTCAGTTCGATCTCGACGAAGCGAGTAGCAGGCTTCACGTGCTGGAAGGACTGAACAAAGCGCTCGGAGCCCTTGATGTGGTCATCGCGCTCATTCGGGCAGCGCAGTCGACAGAAGCCGCGCTTAAGGCGCTCGTGGATCGACTTGGCCTCACGCCAACGCAGGCGCGCGCGATCCTGGACATGCGCCTTGCACGACTAAGCCAGCTGGAGAGGAAGAAGATTGTAGACGAACTGCACGAGGTGCAGCGGCAAGTCCGCGAGCTGGAGGAGATCCTGGCGTCACCCAGCAAGATTCTCGGCATCTTGGTCGGTGAGCTCCGTGATCTCCAGGAACGCTTCGGCGACGATCGCCGCACGCGGATCGTCGACGACGCGGCCGACGTGCCCATGAGCATCGAAGACCTGGTGCCAAACCAGGCTACCGTTGTGGTGCTCGGCGATGATGGAACGTTGAAACGACTGGACCAGTTCACTCGGCGCCCAAGCGCGCGCGAGATGCCTGTCCAGTACATCTCGTGCAATGTTCGGGACATGTTGCTCTTGTTTACCAGCGCCGGCGCATGCCACGGCGTGCCCGTTCACAAGATCGCTCCCGCGGCACGAAGAAGCGACCGGGGCGTATCCGTGGCATCACTCGTGGAACTGGCCGCGGGCGACGACGTTATTGCGATTGTGCCCGCGGGGCCTGACGTCGGACCAATCCTGGTCCTCGTAACCGAACAGGGCCAGGTCAAGCGCGCTCCGACAGCAGAGTACCTCCATGCGCGAGCGGCTCCTCTTGCAGCGATCAATCTGGACCCTGACGACAAGTTGCTGTCGGTCGAGCCCGCCGCTGCCGACGCCGAGTTGCTGCTGCACACGCGCCAGGGAAAGGCCATTCGATTCTCCTCAGACGACGTACGCGTGACGAAGCGGCTGGCTGGCGGCGTGCGCGGCATTCGGCTCGACACCGGAGACGTGGTTCTACGTGGCGCCGTTGCGCTGGGTGGCGCGCAGGTTGTAGTGCTTACGGCTGCCGGCGTGGGGCGGCGGGCTGCAATGTCCGAGTATCCCCTGCAGGGTCGCGACGGTGGCGGCGTGAAGAGCATCCGCATCAGCGACAAGACCGGTCCGGTGGTCGCGGTGTTCAGGATTGATGAACGTGCGTCGATCGAGATGGTCGACGGCGCTGGTCGAGCCTCGGTGGTCGAGCTTCGCGATCTGCCCCTTCAAGACCGTGCGCGTCCGGGACACGTCATTGCCGAAGGCATCAGGCAGGCTGTGGCGCTGCCGCGAAAGTAAGTATGTAGTTCCTCGGCTGGACGATGCGCCGACCCAACGTGATACAATCCCGTGGGGCAGAGGTGAACCCTCGGCGTTCGCTTCCGGTTGCCATACTGTCCCGCGTGCAGGACCGGCGCGCCCGAGCCAAGCGGGACGAGTGGCTGGAGAACCCTGTTCGGTGCGCGCGGTCGCGCTGCCATAATCTGACCGGGAGGAGTGTCCCTTAATGGCTACGTCTTCGCCTCAACTGCCCGAGGACCCGCAGGCCCTGCAACAGGCCCAGGTGCCCTCGCCGAAGGTGAGAGTGCGCGTCCCGCCCGCGCCGGCGGTGCGGGTACGGCGCGCCTCGATTTTCGAGCAGATGGCAGACTCACTGCGAAACACGTTGCTCTCCGAGGAGACTATCGTGCTACTGGAGTTCGTGATCATCGTAGCCATCGGGGTGGTTGCGTTCATCACGGTGTTTCCGACTATGTCGACCGCGGTGGATTCCGTCGCGAATTACCTTAACAAGCAGTTCAGCACGAGCTTCTGAGCTTTTGCCTGAACCCGTGATCCCGTGTGTCGTCCTGCAACAGCGTCACGATCCCCAGGCAAAGCCAGAAGTACACGGCAAGGTCGGGGAGGAAGTACGAGTTATCCACTTCACCATGGATGACAAGAGCGAGCATTGCTGCCAGCGAGCCGAGAAGAGGGCCTCTTTGCGCAATGGCCGCCGACCTCAAGGCCCGCACGCCGAGGATGGCGAACATGCCGAGAAGCGCCAGGCTGGCTATGAGACCGAGGATGCCCGTGCTGAGCCAGAAATCCAGAATCATGTTGTGCGGGTGTGAGATGCACCGCTCGAAATTCGTCTGATTGTCCTGGCTATAGTACCAGTGCGCGATGTGGTTCGGAGCGCACGTACTGTCGTTTGAGTAGTAGTACAGGAAGTTGTCTGGCCCGACACCGAAGATAGGGTGGTCACGAAGCATCCTCACTGCGCTCCGCCACACGGATTCATGCGCACCGTTGGAGAGCCCATGACTTCCATTCAGAAAGTCTGCGATGCGGTGGCGCACCAGGATCAGTGCAAGGACGGCGACACCGGCCGCGACCGCAAGTGCAATGCGATTCCGCCGCTGCCAGGCAATCATCAGCGCGGCCGCGCAGATCAACGTAGCGAGCTCGCCGCCGCGCGAGCCAGTACGGTACAAGATATATGCCATTAGGGCGCAGGCGAAGGCGAGTCCGCCCTGAACCCAACGTTCGGTCCGGCGGGATTCGCCCGGTTGCGGCGCTGAGCTGAACAGCGTCATCCACCCCGGCTCGATGGCAAGCGCAAAGGCCATCGGAAGTGCGCGATCGATGAGCAGAGCCAGGTTATTCTCGTTCTGGTACACAGCGGCAACGAAATGCTGCCCGATTGTACTCGCGTTCACGAGATCATGGGGCCGGAATAGAATCTGCCAAGCACCAAGCGCTGCTATCACCGTTCCCGCGGCAGCAAGCGCGAGAGCCAGCAGAGCGGCGCCCTGCTGCGAGCGAAGCCGCTGCAGCACTAACCAGTAGTACAGCATCGGCTCCACGACCCACCACCGATAGCCGCGCAGTGCGACCGTGTGGAATTGCGCGTGCGCGGTGGCTATGGTCGCGGCGAGCAGAAACGCCAGGGCCGGCCAAAGAAACGGCGTCGAAGGCAGCAAGCGATGCACAAGCGACATGTCGCGAGGGTCCCGCGCAAAGCTCATCAGTTGCTGGATTGCGACGATAACCGCGAGCAGGACGATAACCGTCTCGCCAAGAGAGAAGCTCGGGCTGTGCCCGACGTGCAGCGTCTTCGGCAACATGTGGAGGGGAACGGCCAACGGCACCAGAACCACCGCTAGAGACGAGCGCAACCAACACAGGCAGGCAAGCACTGCCAGGAAGATCATGCTGAGCAAGAAGCTCGAGGCCTGATAGTAGAGCACGGCGGAGACGATCAATCCTGCCATCCAGACCAGATCGATCCAGGACTCGAGTACGTGCGTCCCGGTCTCCTGCTTCATGACCGCAGCTGACATGCGATTCCCTTCATACCCCGGACCTAACACGCACAGGGCCGCCCTCTAGCGTAGTGCGCGGCGAAGCGATTCGCCAACCGTGATACCCTCAGGGTAGTGAATGCAAGAACCGAATCGAGGATATATGTCGCTGCTGAAACCGCACCAGCTGGCGCCGGAGATCGCGGCACGCGTCCCGCCCGGCCAGCAGTTGACCACCAAGTGGCCCGTGCTGCACTACGGGAGCGTCCCTCGAGTGGACCTTTCGGTCTGGGACTTCAGGCTTTCGGGCTTGGTCGATAACCCTTTGACAATTGGCTGGCAGCAGTTCCAGGATCTGCCGCGTGTCACCAGGCGGAATGACATTCACTGCGTGACGCGGTGGTCGAAGCTCGACAACGTATGGGAAGGCGTCGCGGTCAAGGAGCTTCTTCGGTTGGCGCGACCGTCTGCATCCGCTTCGCACGTGCTGGTGCACGCGGAACAAGGATTCTCGGCCAATCTCGCGATGACCGACTTCGACCGCGACGAGAATCTCTTCGCGCTGAAGCACGACGATCGCGATCTCGAGCCGGACCATGGCTGGCCGGTCCGCCTCGTGGTGCCGCATCTGTACTTCTGGAAGAGCGTCAAGTGGGTACGCGGACTGGAATTCCTCGACCACGAAGAGCCAGGATTCTGGGAGCGCAACGGATACCACATGCACGGCGATCCGTGGACAGAAGAGCGCTATTCCTCATGGTGGTAGGCGCGTTGCCGCCAATCGGCTGAAGACACGACCGCGTTTGGCGCGGCTTGCCGCGAAACACGCTGGAACCGCTATAATCGTGAAGGCCGTTAACCTGGGCCTTTGCTATACTTGACCGGTAGAGGGGGAATCCTTACTCCATGAAGCGAACTTGGCAACCGAAGAAGCTAAAGCGGCAGCGCAAGCATGGGTTTCGCGCCCGCATGGCCACATCCAACGGGCGGCGCGTACTCAAGGCTCGCAGGCTTAAGGGACGGCATAGCCTGACGATTTAGCGCGAATCTATGTTGCCACGTGAGCATCGCTTGCGTCGTACTGAAGATTTTGCGCGGGTGCGCCGAGAGGGCCGCGCCTGGTCGCACTCCTTGCTGGTAGTAACCGCCGTATATACTGGAGGGCCGGTGACGCGGATCGGGTTCACGGTGAGCAAGCGTGTGGGTAAGGCTCACGTGCGTAACCATGTGAAGCGCGTACTGCGCGAGATTGTGCGCGGCGTTCTTCCGCAGCTGCGACAGGGATTCGACGTGGTAATCATAGGCAGGCCTGCTTTGGCGCAGCGTTCGTTCGGCGAAGTCGGCGACGCCGTCATTCGCCAGCTCGCGGCCGCCAAGCTGTTGACGACAGTGCCCTAGCGTGGGCGCGTTCTTGCATGGAGACTATGCATCTGATTGGGATTTTCCCAATCGTGCGCGGCACATATGAAGCACGTATTGATCGGCGTCGTGTGGTTGTATCGACGAGTGATTAGCCCACTCCTGCCGAGCTCCTGTCGGTTTTATCCAACCTGCTCCGCATACAGCGAGGAGGCGATCGACCGCTATGGAGCGCTTAAGGGTTTGCAGTTAACATGTAGGCGGCTCGGGCGTTGCCACCCCTGGAGCAAGGGCGGCTACGACCCGGTGCCGTAGCCCGCAGGGAATCTGCGGCAGGAGAAGGTCCCAGTGGATATCTTCTTGGTCTTTCAGAGACCATTGTACTGGCTCATCACGAATCTCACGCACCTCACGCTGAGCTACGGCGTCGCCATCATCCTCTTCACGCTGATCATTCGCGGAGCCCTGTCGCCACTGTATGTCGTGCAGATGCGGTCCGCGAAGAAGATGATGATCCTCAGCCCGCAAATTAAGGAGCTTCAGAAGAAGCACGGGAAAGACCGCGAAGCGCTGTCCAAAGCGATGATGGAGCTGTATCGCGAGCACAACCACAACCCGGCTCTGGGCTGCATCCTGCCGCTTATCCAGATTCCGATTCTCTGGAGCTTGTTCCTGGTGCTCAGGACACTGGCAAACGACTCCGCCAAGCTCAAGAGTTGGGTCGCCGTCCACCATAGCACTGCCTTTCCCAAGGGTTTCCCCAACCTCCCGCACTGGGACCTCTACCAAGCCGATTTCATCTGGCTCTACAACGGCCTCGGGAAAGCCGATCCAACGCATATTCTGCCGATCGTGGCCGGCATCACGCAGTGGATCCAGCAGCGCATGATGCTCAATCCGACCAACGATCCGCAGCAACGCCAGATGAACCAGATCATGCAGTTCTTCCCAATCATGATCGTGGTCTTCGCGTGGACATATCCGTCAGGGCTTGCGGTCTATTGGGTTACGTCAAACTTCTTGATGATGCTCATTCAATACTTTGTCGGCGGATTTGGCAGTCTCTTCACAGATCCATTCTCCATCCCCTACGCCGACGTATCCGGGGCGCCGTCTGCTCAGTCGAGGAGCGGGCAGGGCGGCGTCGTGGCACGCGCCTTCGCTGCCAAGGAGGCTCAGGCGAAGGCTGAGATGACGCGTCAGCTTGAACGGCGCACTCTCGACGGCACTCCTCGCGTGGGGAGTGGGGGGAACGATGCTGCTATCCCCTCGACGAAGATGGATCGCTATGCGCAGCGACACGCGCGGGGGAATTCCAGGGGGCGACCGAGCGCCAAAGGAGCGAAGAAGTGACGAGTGAGCGGGGCAGCCAGAGCATTACTGTGAGCGCCAAGACGGTCGCCGACGCCATATTGGAAGCGCAGCAGCGCCTCGGATTGTCGGCAGACGAAATCGACGTCACCGTCATCAGCGAAGGCAGCAAGGGCTTCCTGGGGATGGGCGGCGAGAATGCCCGAATCCTCGCGATGCCCAAGGCAATCCTGTCCCGGCGTGCACCCGAAGTCGCGCGCCCGGCTTCGCAACAGTCGCCCGCCGTGCAGACGCGTGACGCGCTCGACCCTGGCGCCGAACAGTCGCCATTGGTGTCGCGCGCGCGAAAACAGGCGGCTGAAGCTGGTAGAGACCTGCCGATCGCGGCTGTGGAATCAGTACTGGCTTCCGCACCGACTGCGTATGTCGACGATGAACAGCAGAACGGCGATCAGCAGGAGATCGCGCGACCCGACAACAGCGCCGTCGCCGAGGTCGCCGTGGAGGTAGTACGCGAGCTCCTCACTCGGATGGGACTCACCGCGTCGGCAACCATTCGTAGCTCTGCCAATCCAGTCGTCGTGGACGTGCTCGGTGACGACCTCGGCCTTCTGATCGGCAGGCACGGTGACACGCTGGGGTCGCTGCAGTATCTGGTCAACGCGATCGTGGGGCGCCGAGTCAATCGATGGTGCAAAGTCATTGTGGACGTAGAACACTACCGCGTTCGCCGGGAGGAGACTTTGCGTTCGCTCGCCAATCGCCAAGCGTCGCGCGTTCGTCAAATCCACCACGAGATCAAGCTCGATCCGATGCCAGCCAACGAGCGGCGTGTCGTCCACATGACGCTGCAGAACAGTCCGTGGGTCGTCACGAACAGCGTCGGCGAGGAGCCAAACCGGTGTGTTGTCATCTCGCCACGCCAGGGCGCGCGGTGAGCGACACTATTCCGTATCTGGTCATTGGTCACGTCACCGTAGACCACACACCAAATGGGCGAGAATGGGGCGGCACCGCGCTGTTCGCGGCGGTCACCGCGCTGCGCCTCGGCGCCGACGTGCACGTGCTGACCAGCATGCCCGAAGAAGGCGTGTCCAGTGTGATTCCAAGCGGCGTCAGAGTACATAACGTGCCGTCTTCCGTCTGGTGTACGTTCACGCATGTCTTCGTGAACGGCGTGCGTGAGCAGTACATCACCGATGTAGCGGCGCCGCTTCGGTCGAACAGTGTTCCTCCCGAGTGGAAGAACATGCCGTTGGTTCATTTCGGTCCTCTGGCGCAGGAAATCGATCATGACCTGATCGCATCATTTGAGGGCTCGCTGCGTGGAGCGTCCGTGCAAGGCTGGCTCCGAGATTGGGGATCGGACGGGCACGTTCACCCACTTGCCGCGGACAAGATGCTGGCATGGGCGCCCCCCGTCGAAATCAGCTTCCTGAGTGAAGAGGATATTGGCGAACAGCGGGGGGTTATCGGTTTCTATCGTGCGGCTCATAAGATTGTCGTCCTGACCGACGGCAATCACGGTGCAACCGTGTTTGAGGGCGACAGATCAACCAAGATCCCGGCATTTCCGGTTGACGAGGTCGACGACAATGGCGCCGGCGATGTGTTCTCCGCAGCATTCCTAATTCGGTACTACAGCACGAAGGACGCGATTGCTGCTGCCCGCTTCGCCGCGGTTGTCGCTTCGTTCCATGTAGAGCATTTCGGCATCGAGGGGATTCCGACCTTCGAGCAGGCCGAACGGCGACTTGTGGAGTATGATCGGCTCTGATACAACTGTCGTCGCCGTCGCGACTCCCCCGGGCGAAGGTGGCATCGGGATCGTTCGCCTGAGCGGCCCGGCGGCGCGGGCGATTGCGCTCACGTTGTTTTCGCCTGACCGCCGGTCGGTTCGGCTGCGGAGCCACCGGCTCGTGCACGGAGTCGCGCGCAATCCGCGGACAAACGCGATGCTGGACGACTGCCTGATGTGTTACATGGCTGCGCCCCACTCGTATACCGGCGAGGATGTTGTGGAGTTTCAGTGCCACGGCAGCCCCGTGGTCTTGCAGGCGATCGTCGGGTGCTGCCTTGAATCCGGAGCAGTCCTCGCGAAACGCGGCGAGTTCACGCTGCGTGCCTTTCTCAACGGCAGGCTGGACCTTGCGCAGGCCGAATCGGTGGTGGAGCTCGTCCGTGCGCGAAGTCCTACCGCGGCGCAGGTCGCCGCGCAAGGTGTGACCGGAGCGCTTGGGATGCGCCTGGAGCCGATTGTGCGTATCGTGACCGGAGCGCTCGCGTATTTCGAAGCAACAATCGACTTCGTCGAGGAAGGCCTGCCGGAGAAGCAAACCGAAGAGCATATCCAGGCGCTAGGCGACGCACGCGCTCGCGTTGCAGCTCTCCTCAGTCGGGCCGCGCACGGAGCCCTCTTACGTGACGGCGTGAGGGTCGTGCTCGCGGGCAAGCCCAATGTCGGCAAGTCTAGCCTGCTCAACGCATTGTTGCGACGGGACCGGGCAATCGTTACGCCGGTCGCCGGCACCACTCGGGATACGCTCGAGGAGGCTGCGGATATCCACGGTTTGCCGATGTTCCTTGTCGACACCGCCGGCCTTACCGGTACCGACGACTTGGTCGAGAAGATGGGAGTTGAACGCAGTCGGGCAGCGATACGATCCGCTGGGGTTGTCGTCCTTACCGTCGACTCGACGAGCGCGATCGATCCGGCGGATCTCGATGCGGCAACGATCGTGCGACAATTGGCACCGACTGCTCCGCTGATCATCGCGGAGAACAAGTGTGACTTGTCCGCCAGGCCCGTGTATGCTCCCGGCGCTGAGATCGGCGTCGCCATCACTCCTTGGCGCCCTACAGACACCGTGCGATGTTCCGCCGTATCCGGCGAGGGGCTCGACGCTCTCGAGGATGCGTTGGCACGCGCGGCGCTCGGCGATGGCTCTCTGAACGCCGAGGACACGCTGGTCGAGAATGCTCGACAGGCGCAGGCTCTTCGCGATGCGGTCGAAGGTCTCGATAGAACCATTCATGGTCTGACGGAGCGGAGGCCCGTGGAACTCGTCTGCATCGACTTGCGCGAGGCGCTTGATGCCCTGGGCAGCGTGACCGGCCTGAATGTCAGCGAAGCGGTGCTCGACCGCATCTTTGCCGACTTCTGTATCGGCAAATAGCTGGCCGCACGTCACGGCGGGTCGGCATCGACGACGCCACGGCCTTAGTCTCGGGCAGGTCGAGCCAAGCGAAGGGCCGCGCTTGCCGCAAGTGCCGTGCCCGCGGCCAGAATGGCGATGACGACAACGAGCACTGGGTGCCTTGCGCCCTGGTCCGAGAGCAGCGACCACCATGGGCGTGGCGCGGGAACGAAGATACCGGTGGCTATGTTGAAGGCAGTGGGGCCGCGGTCCGCCAGGCTATGCACGGAGTAGGTCGAACGGTCGAGCACACGCTCCCATTGTCCGATCAGCGGTGAGTACGCGGGGTGCCACTTGTAGAGGTTCTCGGCATCCCAGATGCATCGGTTCGTGGCGAGGAAAGCTATGTACGCGTTCTTGTCGAGGATCACCGCGGGCACCTGAACGAGTGTGCCGAGCGCGCCAACAATCCAGAATAGTCGTCGCACTGCGACACGACAACCGTCGAGAAGCGCGCCCAGCGGAAGGACGAGTATCGGTAGCACCGGGATCATGAAGCGAGGCCCCCAGGCCCACCCCCCGAGCCACACGATCAGCGTGTTCGCGTGGGCGAGCACCGCGACGGCCAGGACGCCTGCGATGAGCCATGCTGCGGGAGCAGCGCTTCTCCAGAAGCGAGCCAGTGCCCAGGGCAGAAGCAGAAGGACGGGAGCGTACAACACGAGCCCCTTACCTGGGCTCAGAAGCGGGCCGTAGACTCCCTCCCAGAATGCTTGCAGGGTGTGAGGCGGGTGCAGATCGTGCACGTCGCCGACAATTCCATAGCCCGTCGTGAGCGGCGAGCCGAATCGCGCCACGTCGTACCAAGCACAGACGCCGAGGGCAACCAGAACAGGCGCGGCCACCGCCACGATCAACCCGATTCGACGGTGCGGGTTTGACTGCACCGCCACGTACAGAATGAAAAGCGGCACGTAAAACGCAGTGTCCGCCGCGTGCGTCAGTATTGCCCCGCCGAGGCAGCAGCCCGCCAAGAGGGCCGCAACCGGTGATCCCACGTCGACGTCCCACATCACCGCCGCGAGTGCGCCCAGCAGGAAAAGTGCGACAGTCGGCTCGCTGAAAAAGCTGGTCGTATAGGCCCACGCAGGTGTCGACACGCCATAAAGTACCGCAAGCGACAAGGCTACCATTCGCGTCCAGCCGAGTCGCAGGGCCAGCGCGCAGAGCAGTGCCGAGGTCAGCGCCGTGATCACCGATGTGTAGGCGCTAGTGACGAACGTGGCAGCTTCGTTGCGCACAGCTGCCGGAACCAGATGCGCCACCGCGAGCCCCGCCACGTACAGGGGGATGGCTGCCACTGACTGGCCGATGCCGTACTTGCTGTAGAACGGCCCTCCAGCGCTCTGCCCAATGCCGATTACGGCGGGCTCCGTGGGGCAGGACGTCCGAGGAATAGGAATGGTGCGCCAGCCAGGTGCCACGGCGACTTCGCTCGGCATCGATGGTTGGATGGCGATGTCTCGCCGGTCGACGAGCGATTGCGTGACGAGATACATTGCACGCCCGTCGCTTGAATGCGGTGATATGCTGCCTGGAAAAGTCAAAAGGTACAGGCAAAGGAGCCCGAAGCCGACCGATAACGGCAGACCCATTGCAACCCGCGCCCGGCCCGCCAACGGAAGCGGCATCACGATCTCCCGCCAGCTGTCGATGCGAGCCACCTACCTACCAGCCGGCGCGCAGTCTCGTTCACGTCACCGTGCGAGATATCCACTCGGCGGACTCCGGCGTCCGCCCTGAACCACGTCAGCTGGCGCTTGATGAACGCGCGCGTACTGCTCCGCGTAGCCTCGAGCGCCTCCTTCAACACGCATTCGGCTCGTAGGTGACGAGCAAGCTCACGGTAGCCCACCGCGGACATGGACGGCAGTTCCAGGCTGTATCCGGCATTGAGAAGACGCGCCACCTCGGACAGGAACCCGTTGCGCATCATGGCAGTCAGGCGCTCGTCAGCCCTCTCGAACAGCAGAGGCTTGTCGGCGACAAGGACTATCGTGAGTGAATCGTACTGCGCCGCGCTGCGCCGGCGGGCCGAGAACGGCTCCCCCAGCGCCTCCGTCACCTCAATTGCGCGAATAATCCGCCGGACGTTATGCCGGTCGATACGGGCGGCGCTCACCGGGTCGACGGTCTTGAGCCGCTCCAGCAAGGCGACAGGGCCATCCTCCGCTGCCTCATTCTCCAGCCTGCGACGAAGGTCACGGTTTGGTGCAACCTCCGGCACGTCGAAGCCCTGGCTTACTGCCCGTGCGTAGAGGCCCGTCCCGCCGACGAGCAGCGGAAGCTTTCCTCGCGCATGAATCTCCGCGATTGCGGCATGCGCCAGCTTGATGTACAGGCCAAGCGAGAAGTCCTCATCCGGCTCGACGATGTCGAGAAGATGGTGCTTGGCCTCCGCTTGCTCGACCGCCGTCGGCTTCGCTGTACCCACATCCATTCCACGGTAGACCTGGCGGGAATCGGCATTAACGATCTCGCCGTCGAACGCACGAGCGACGTCGATTCCCACCACGGTCTTGCCGCTCGCCGTTGGGCCAGTAACTACGAGCAGAGGGTTCTTGCTCATCTCTCGTGGAACGGCGTCCAAGGATCCACGCCGGCACCCTCGAGGACCGCCCCGACGAGATAGAGTGAGCCTGTGACAAGAACGACGCCGTCAGCTCCAGCCATGGTGAGTGCTAGAGCCATCGCATCCATCGGCTCAGACCTTTGCACCACGTGGGCATGCCCGGTGGCACGGAAGGCACTGGCGACGGCAAGCGAGGTAGCGGCTCGTCTATGATGGGCCGCAGTGGCGACGACCTGGCTGGCCAGCCTCGCAAGTGGCTCGGCGATGCCCGGTATGTCCTTGTCAGCCTGCACACCGCAAACGAGCACGATCTTCCTGCCACGGTACAGCTCAGATACCGCGACGGAGAGCACTGCGGCCGACTCGGGGGTATGCGCTCCATCGACGATGACTGTCGGATTGACAGCAATTGTCTGCAGCCGGCCCGGCCATGCAGTCCACGCAAGCCCGCGCCTGATCGCCATCTCGTCAATACGAGTAAGCCGTCTGGCGATCACCAGCGACGCCACTGCTGCCGCGGCACCGTTCCAGGCCTGGTACACGCCCCGCAACGGCGTACGCAATGCTCGGAGGCCTGAATCGCTACTTGGGACCTGTAGTTTGCTCACGGCTGAGCTGCTCCCTCTTGGCCCATTTTCTCCTACGTCAAATCGCAGGTCGAAGCTCGTGCCGGAAATGTCGGTCCGCGCTGCAGTTACTTGCCAATCCCTGTCTCCAAGCAGGAGAGGCGCGTTCATCCGCCGGCAACGTTCTTCGAAGACTCGAACCACTTCGGCCTTTTGCGGCGAAGCCACAACCGGCACCTGGGCCTTGACAATTGCAGCCTTCTCCGCGGCTATCAGCGGAAGAGTGGCACCGAGGATGGCGGTGTGGTCGAGCCCGATACTTGTCAACACCGTAACGAGCGGGCAAGGCACGACGTTTGTCGCGTCTAATCTGCCCCCCAGCCCGACCTCGAGCACGGCGACATCGACGTGCGCGGCCTCAAACCAGAGCAAGGCCAGAGCCACTTGCGCTTCGAACTGTTGTATGCCCAAGACACCGCGTTGGGCGATCCGCTCCACGGCAGGCTTGATTTGTGCGAGCATTATCGTTGACAACGTCGCATCGTCCAGGAACTTGCCATCTACGGCGAACCGTTCGTTCAACCTCACGAGATGCGGCTGGGTAAACAAGCCTGTCCGGTAGCCCGCCGCCATTGCAATAGCGGCCACTGATGCTGCAGTCGAACCTTTGCCCTTCGTACCGGCGATATGAACCACCGGCAGCCGCAGATGAGGTGATCCTACCGCCTCGAGCAGTGCCAGCACGCGCGAAAGCCCAAGCGCCTCGGCAGCGGTCACATTTCCCTGCTCGAAATCAGGGAAAGCCCGAAGGTAATCTACCCCGGCGGCTTCGACCATACTACACTCCAATCGTGGTGGCGGCACGAACTCGCTTCCGGACCGCGGACGGGACTCGGAACAAGCTCCAACAGTCGCGCTGCGCCCGTGTACGTTGCCATGGTACCAGCGAGTCGGTTACACCCAGAGGCGTGGCCCTCATATCAGACCTCAAGGATGCAACTCCATTAGTGTAGGGAAAGAACGTGAACAAAAGACGGAGTCTTGTGAACACTGTTATGACCCGGGCATCCGCGGCCTGCCTGCTGCTTGCGGCGCTGTGCGTGCCAACATCAGTCTCGGCTCGCCACGCTCACACGCCCGCTCCGTCGATAAGCGTTAGCCCGACGATGGTCGTGCCGCACGGCGTCATCCAGGTGCGCGGCACCGGCTTTGACCCTGGCTCCCCTGGGAAGCCCGTCAGCGTTGCCGTCAGTGTGGAGACGAGTTCCGGAGTGTCAACTATCGGCTATCTTGCAACGGATTCGAACGGGACAGTGGGCGGTGCGGGGGGCTCGCCTCTCCGCCTTCCGTTCGGCATCGACGTGCAGGGAGTTAACAGGGTCGTTGCTTCGGAAGTCGGCAACTCCGGCCTGGGGGCCGCCCAATTGATTACCGGGACCGTGCTACATGCAGCGATAGTCGGGGGTATGGGTCTTGTCGGCACTGCTGGCACCCAGATGACGATCCATGGATCCGGCTTTGCGCCCCTCGACACGCTCTCGGCGACGCTTGGAGGTCAGCCGCTTCCCGCCGGCGCCGTGACCAACGCGGTCGCGGACGAAGCTGGGAACGCCGCGTTGTCGCTAACCCTTCCGGCCGAAGCCCCGGCCGGCAATCAACTGCTGCTGCTCGCGGGAAGCGCGAACGGATTGGGCGTGGCTGATTCGGCGTCTATTACGCTCGATGTGCTTGCGCCTCCAGGTTCAGTCGGCATCTCGCCAAATCCCGCGCCGGTCGGGGCAACAGTGACGGTGGAAGCGAACGGGTTTCAAGCCGGCGAGCCAGTGACGTTTGCGTTGAAATACTACGACACCGGACTCAATTCTTTTGCGCTGACGAATACGCCCACCGATGCCGGTAGCGCGGGATCCGCCACCGCTCGAATCAACATTCCCCACCAGGCCGATCCAATACGCCCGGGCACGATCACTGCCCGTGGCATCACGAGCGGAGCATCGGCGGTTGGAATCGTCACGTTCGCGGCCTACGCCCGAATAACGATATCTCCGCAGGCAGCGATCCCAGGGTCCCAGGTTACCATCACCGGCTCGGGCTTCGTGCCGCACGAGAACTTGTTCATCACCACGCGGCTGTTCAAGCCGCCTGTTGGCTCCGTTGGAGTACCAGACGCCACGGGAGCGTTCACGGCGACCGTGACGCTCCTGCCCACACTACAGCCGGGAATACCGTATTCCTTGTCCATCAGCGGGACGGGCGGCGATCATGCCAGCGCGAGCTACACGCTGAACGCCCAGGTTCCTCCCTCTTTTGCGATCAATCCAACTGACGCCTCTCCGGGCGCTTTCGTGACCGCATCGGGCCAGGGCTTTGGCGGAAGCGAGCCCGTTACGTTCTCGATCAGCGGGACGGTGCTCAGCGTACAGGGACCGCTACCTGCTACGGATGCCACGGGCGCATTTAGCGCCACTCTTGTGTTGCCGTTGGGAATGGCACCGGGACCATATTCGGTCCAGGTTCAGGGCATGCGGTCGAATATCGTGGTTGATGCCGGAATCACCGTGTCGCTGCGGGCCAGTAGCCAGTGGTACTTCGCGGAAGGCTACACCGGTCAGGGACCCAACGTCTTCTTCCATGAGACCATCGGGCTGTTGAACGTGGGAAACGTGGCCTCTCAGGGCACGATCAGTTACCAGCTGCCAGACGGGAGCACACGCTCCGTGCCGATATCGCTGGCAGCGCACAGCGTCGTCATCGAGGATGTGAACAACGATGTCGGCCCGGATAAGATCGTGTCCGCCATCGTAAAGGCAAGCGTGCCTATTTTTGCGGAGCGAACTATTACGCGGACTAACGCCAAGCAGCAGATTCTCGACTCTGACTTCAGCCCGGGACAGGCCGCGCCGCAGTCGACCTGGTACTTTGCCGAAGGGTACAGCGGCGTTACGTTCCAGCCGTACCTCACCGTGTTGAATCCATTCGCGCAGCCGGTGACCATGACTGTCACCCTGTATCCGACGGTCGGCTCGTCCGTTCCAATCGCGGCGACGCTCGTACCTTTCGGACGCTACACGCTCAACCTTCGCAGCGTGTTGCCTGGTAAGTCCTTCAGCACGAGTGTCGTCGCCAGCCAGCCGATCGTCGCCGAGCGCGTTGAATACTGGGGCGATGGGGTCGGCTCCGGCAAGTTTGGCGCTGGGGTCAAGCCGGGCATCCCCAGTCCCGGCAAGGATTGGTATTTCGGCTACGCATCAATACTCTCGGGCGATCAGTCGTTTATCAGCATCGTGGACCCCATGACGCAAACTGCCCATATTACTGCAACCGTGGACGGCGGATCGGGACCTCTCACCGGCACACTGCCCCTGACAATCGAGGCGGGCCAACGGGGCACCTTCGAATTGCACACGTTGCTTGCGAGTGTGAAGCGTAGCCCCATCGCCGTTCATGTTGTGAGCGACGTCCCGGTCATTGCGGAGGAAGCCCAGTACTATGGCGGTTCGCCGAATGTAGGTAGCCACACCGGCGCCAGTATTGAAGGGCGGCAGGTCGCCGCCAGCCAGTGGACCTTTGCGACCGGCGACACATCTCAGTTCACCGAGACCGAGTACATCTTCAACCCGACAAACATCTCCACGACGGTCAGCGCAACATTCTACGGGGCGGATGGACAAATGTTGACGATGAATTACCCGGCCCCCGCGAATTCCGTGGTTGCGGTTTCGGCGAATTCCGCGACAGGTCTGCGCCCCGAAGCGCACGGAAGTGTTTGGACCGCCTCCAACAACGTCAAAGTTGTCGTCGACCAGGTTCTTCTCAGAAAGGACGGACAGGCGGCGCTCGCGGACCAGGGAGTTCCTGGGTAGAACCACATTTTACCGCCAACTATACGGACAGTGGTGGTACCCTGCGATGAATGGACAGCTTGTTTTCGTCTAGCAGGGAAGTGCTCGAGACCTCGACGCCGTTGGCGGCCCGCATGCGGCCGCGCAGCCTGGACGAGATTGTCGGCCATCAGGAGTTGCTTGGACCGGACCGGCCGCTGCGGCGTGCCATCGAAGGTGGAAACCCGGGGTCTATTATCATCTGGGGACCTCCCGGCAGCGGCAAGACGACACTGGCTCGGGCCCTTGCCGGTGCGACAGGTCAGCTGTTTGTGCAAGTGAGCGCTGTGACCGCCGGGGTTGCCGACCTGCGTCGAATCGTTGAAGATGCTCGTAACCGGCTAAAGCTTACGGGGCAGCGCACCCTCCTGTTCATCGACGAGATCCACCGATTCAATAAAGCGCAGCAGGACGCGATTCTCCCGCACGTCGAAGACGGCACGATCCGGCTCATTGGCGCCACAACCGAGAATCCGTCGTTCGAGGTGATCGCCGCGCTGCTGTCTCGATGCCGGGTGTACATGCTGAGTGCGCTGTCCGACGACGACATCGCGACCATCATGCGCCGGGCATTGAGTGACGCTGAGCGCGGACTTGGAGATCGCGGCATATCGATTGCCGACGATGCGTTGGAGGCGCTCGTCAACCTGGCAAACGGCGATGCTCGCGTGGCGCTAAACGCGCTTGAGCTGTGCGCCAATACCTTTGGCGGCTCAGGCGAGACCATGGAGATCGACGCGCCCCTCGTCCAGGATATTGTCCAGCAACGATCCCTGCTATACGACAAGACCGGTGAACAGCACTATGACATCATCTCTGCACTGCACAAGACGCTGCGTGGAAGCGACCCCGATGGAGCGGTCTACTGGCTTGCCCGAATGTTGCAGGCCGGCGAAGACCCGCTGTACATCGCGAGGCGAATGGTCCGTTTCGCATCCGAAGATATCGGCATGGCCGATCCACAAGCGCTGGTGGTCGCAATGGCCGCCCAGCAGGCAGTTCACTTCATAGGCCGCCCCGAGGGCGATCTGGCGCTGGCTGAGGCGGCTATCTATCTCGCGGTAACCGCCAAAAGCAACAGCGTCTATAAAGCATACTCGGCGGCTTGTGAGGCCGTGGCAAGAACGCGAAATGACCCGGTACCCTTCCACTTGCGCAACGCACCTACGTCGCTCATGCGCGAGCTCGGCTTTGGTGAGGGCTACAAGTACGCGCACGACTTTGAGGGCGCCTACGTGAAGCAGCAAGGCCTGCCCGACAACATCGCAGGAAGTCGCTTCTATGAACCATCGGACCGCGGCAAAGAACGATCGATTCAGGAACGCCTGAGGTTGCTCCGGGATGAGCCCTGAGAGCGTAGTTACCGTGATTGCGCCGAGTCTGACAGATGCTCCGGGAGCGCGGTCGAGAGATCGCGGGGCCTGTAGCGCACTCGCAGGTAGGCCGAGATCGGGACTGGCTTGGACCGTCGCGCTGGCGGCACTTGTCTGCGGGTTGGGCCTCTGGATGCAGCAGATCGATTCGAGGCCAGCCCCCGTCGCCACACCGCACCCAGCTGCGCACAGTCGCTCGGCGCCATCACGAGACATTCCGAGGACATTGGCGATGCAGGCAACGGTGGAGGCGTACGATCCTGCCTTCGGCATGCTCGATCTCGCGCTCGGCGGCAACCGATATCGGGTCCGACTCGCCAACGCCGTTGCACAGCGGGAACCTTGCAACGCTCGGACGCTGCTGGTGCGCGGAAGGATGGTGGAAGTGACGGTCGCGGCATACCTGGACGGCCCTCTCATCGCCACGTCCGTGTCGCCGGCTGCCGGCGCTGCGACGTCGACCTGCTTTACCGCGTAAGCAGCAACAGGCTCCGCTCGACGACGGCTTCCGGAGGGATCGCGGCGAGGCACCGGCATGGCTCCGGCAACTCACCGGCGCAGCGGCGCAAGCGCGGCTCCTCCGTCCTTTGTACCGCTGCCGCGTCGCGGGCCCATGTGCCGCCGCAGACGTTTGGCGCCTCGAGCACATACGATGAAGGACCAAGCGGCCGCCACCGCTTGCAATCGGTTGGGCCGAAGAGCGTGAGCGTCTGAGTGCCACAAAGTGCCGCCAGATGGGCGATGCCGGTGTCGCCCGAGACGACCAGACTGAAGCGCGGCATCAGTGCTGCGAGATTCCGCAGCTCCAGCGCGGGAAGCAGCTGTTCGGCGTGCGCACCGGACTGAAGTGCATTGCGAATGTCGGCGTCCGCCTCCCCACAGGTCCATTTTACCGTGTAGCCTCTGCCGCGAAGCTTGTCGGCAAGCGCCATGAAACCGGTCAGCGGCCACCGTTTCCACAGTGCGCCCGCCCCCGGATGGAGCAACACACAGCGTGAGCCCGGCAGCCTGCTGTGGTCCAGATCGCGATCTACCGGCAGGTTTCGGGCCTTCAACGTAGGTAACCCTATCGTCGGAGGGATCCCAAGCGGCTCCAGGGTTGACAGGAGGTATTCTGCCTGGTGCACGCCTTCGCCACCCCGAGGCGCCGCGCCGAGTACTACCGGCACGCCTAGCTCCAGCAGGCGGTGCTCGAGTTCGGAATAGGCACTGCTCCACACGATGGCGAGATCTGCCGGCACGCGGCCAGTCGGCCGATCGTTGGAGAATAGCGTGGTGGCAAGGACGCCGTCTGGGGCTTGTAACCTGTCAACGAGGCCGAGATCGAGCGCGAAGCTAAGGTAGTCGCGTTGTCCGGCCACCGACACCACGGCCGGCGGTGCCCACATGCGCAACGCGTGAAGGGCAGGATAGGAGAGAATCGTATCGCCAAGCGCGCCGTTCAGCCAGACCAGGATCGCCGAGGGACGTTTGCCCAGGAATCGCGCACGAGCCGACAAATAATCCCCCAATTCATTTGTGCAGTACTGCGCCCTCTGCTATAGTAACCACCGTTGGAGATGCCCTGCGGACCTGTAGCAGACTACCATCTCCTCGACTAGGACTGAACGCCGGACCATCGCTACGGATGCGTCACGGCACGTAGCCGGCGCGTATGCTGCCTCAGGCGGCCATTGGGTCGCCTCAAGTCTCATGACCTGATGCAGATTGGCAGCGACGGCCGTGCGTCAAGCAATATGGAGTCGCACACCCGATGAGAAGATCATGGAAGACATTGCTCACTTCGTCCGTGGCCACCGTCTTGGTGATCGGCAGTGGCATCGGAAGCAGTGGCGCTGAGGCACGCTCCGCATCGTCAAGCACATCGGACGTCGCGACGCCAACAGTGGCTGCGACAGCGCAAGCCACCCCGAGCACTTCCGCGGTCGCGACCCAATCGGGAACGTCGACACCCCGGGCTGCGACAACGCAAGCCACCCCGAGCGCTTCCGCGGTCGCGACCCAATCGGGAACACCGACACCACGTGTCGCCGCAAGCGCGTCGGCCACGGTATCCCGGACACACACGTCTACACCAGTCGCGAAGGGCACTCCAACGTCAAAGAGGCCGGGTGCCCCCACGGCTACTCCCAAGCCGGCGCCGACTCAGAAATCCGGCCTGCCGGCCGCGGTCGTCTTGGAGTCGGGTCTGAGAAGGCTTGGCACCGGGCTTGACCAAAAGAAGGCTCTGCAGATGGCAAACGCACTTGTACCTGCGCTGTACGTGATCGCCCCGACGTACGTGCCCAAGGGCTTTACGCTGGAGCTCATCCACGTGGACCCTGCGCAGGACCAGCAGTCGCCCGCCTCAGCATTCCTCCAGTACGCGCCCAAGAACCTCCCGAGCGACGAAGGCGCGTATGCGTCCTTCTATGTGAACATGAGGAACGGCCTCAGCACCGTCATTTATCCCGGTGTGAAACCTCAGGTTGTGACCATTAACGCCGGCAAGAAGGGTACAGGGATTGTCAAGGGGACGGTCGTCGATATCAAGGCAAAACACGGCAACGAGTTGGTCCACGTACTGTGGACACGCTTGACCACCAGCTACGATATCAGCAGCAACGTCACACAGTCCAGGTTGACGATCAAGGACCTTCTGGCGGTCGCTGCCTCCATGTGATGCGTGCCGCTGTCTTGATAAACCGACATAGACCCGCCAGACGACCTCTGGCGGGTCTTTCCTGTCCCGGGCGGCCTCGAACGGCTGAGTGATGGCGATAGTAAACCTTGTCGGAAAGATATCTGCACGGGGTTAGTCTATCCGCGCGTCTGAGGTATATGATTAGGACGGCTAGGGGATCAGTCCCCTGATCGTGCAATGCTATACTTGTGCCAGTGTTGAGGATGTGAAGCGGCACAAGCCGTGACACCAGGACGTTCGTCAGTGACGGCGGCCGGCTGAAAGACTGCGGAAGCCCAACGATGCGAGTGTGCTACTTCGTCAATTGGCCTTGGTGGACGGTGTCCGACGAGTCCTTCGCGGCCGAGGATCGATAGGCCGGCTCACGTGGTGGAAGGGAGGTTCTGCGATGGGAGAGATTATCCACCTGTCACGGGAGCGAATCCAGATCACCGTCTTTGTGCGCAGCGACGGGGTTGGGCGACGACGCGGCCAGGCTCATCATGAGTGTGAGATCGCGCTTGCCGTGGTCGAGAGTGTCGCTAAAGAGCTCGGCCAGTGGCATTTCGTCGTACGGACGCGATCGTGGCGGTCTCACTTCATCGAGGCCCTGGTTCGCGGTGGCTGGCGCACACCCGTGATTATGGTTGGTCACACGGTAGTCTCACAGGCGTGCGTCCCCGATCGGCAGTGGCTACGTGCCTACCTCAAGGAGCAGGTGCAGATTCTGCGGCCAAGGCTTGCCAAGTCCAGCTAAGGTGAAGATAGGCACGGCACGTGTCGACGCGGCATGCATCAGAGTCGAGCAACTGAACGCGACCGCTGGCTCGGTAGTGGTAGGCAGTCGCGCACCTTTTGAGGATCGGCGGCAGCCGACCCTCGACCCGGCGCTCGTCGCCAGCCGAACGTACCCGTGCGTAGCATCTCGCGTTCCGCGTTCTCGTAGGTATCCCGCAGATCGGGCTGGTTGGCCGCCCAGGCCACATACTCGTCCACGACCGCCTGCGGCGCCCTGGTCGTAGTCCAGCCGAGCGCTCGCAGTGCGGCCGTGTCCGAGAACACGTGGCGCGTGTCACCGAAGCGATATTGGCCGGGCGTCTGGGGTTGAATGTCCTTGCCAACGGCCCTCGCCACCATCTCGCCAAATTGCAGCACCGTCATCGCGTTTCCGCCTCCGACATTGAGGCTGAGGTAGTCCGCCCGCGGTCCTCGAGCACCAGGAGATTGGCTTTCGCCACGTCGCCGACGTAGACGTAGTCGCGCAACTGAGGCCGTCCTCATACGCCACCGGGCCTTGCCGAACAACATCCGCGTGGCGAAAATACGTAGCACGCCGGAGTAAGCGTTGGTGAAGCTCTGCCGCCGGCCCTGAACGATCGAGTACCGCATGCACACCGTGGGTATCGCGTAACGACGGCCCAGGTTCAACGCCACAACTCCTGCGTGTACTTGCTCACGGCGTACTGGTTGTGCGGATTGACGCGCGTTCGTCCGTCCAGATCGGGGTCAGCTCCGAGCCGCAAGGCCAGCTCCATCCTGTTGACGACCAGCGGCACAGTGGGTGTACCAGACTCAGGCGAGATCGAGCAAGAATGGGTGCCGCCAGCTGCACGTCGACAGGCTGGCTACCGGCTATTTTCGAGCAGGCGCCTCAGCCGCGCGATTTCCGCGTCCTTTTCGGCAAGCGCTGCCTCGACTTCGCCCTCGGCGAGCATGCGCTTCCCGTTCGATAGGTAGACGACCGCCCGGGCGCCCTCGAGCGCGATAGCCACGGGGAGCTGCTCGCTATTCCAGCGGCCGTCCGGTCCCGGTTCCCAGACGCGGTAGCGATCTCCTGCCAGTCGCCAAGCGACAACGCCGGCAATGTATTGTCCGGTCGGATCCAGCGAGATGTATTCCGGCACGCCGGCCCGTGCGTAGCTGTAGCCTTTGCCGCGTGCATGGTCAATGTCCGTTTCATAGGTGGACTCGCTCAACACCTCCACGATCAATGCCGGAGGGCCGTCGACTCCTACTGACATCGAGCTTCGATCCGGATCCACCTCAGTCAGGTAGACGAACAGATCCGGATACGTACGGTAGTAGGAGCCATCGGGCCGCTGGCAGCCCAGGAGGAGCGTCTGGCTCAGAGCAGTCCAGGGCAGCGGCCGGTCGGGTACGTGGCTCACTCTCGCGGCCTCGTTAAGCCCCCAACGGAGGTTGGCGATTGTCGTCTGGTGCAGGTTGGTTCCCAAGCAGCTCACCTCGGTATCGTTGGGCGGCCAGACGTCGTCGAAGGACCAGGGTTGTGCCTGTTCGAGTGCCATCGTCCTTCCTCCTTGAGCTACTATACCCCATTCAGTGACCACCAAGAAGCTTCTGGAGCGGGGCGTGCCCGAGCGATGCGGTGCCTTTCAGAGCTGAGCACTCAAGCCTACTCGTTCCGCGGTGCGTTCACCCGGCCGGCGCTTGCCATCGGTGACGGCCTTATCTGCAACTGAAGGTCGCAGCTTGGAGCACACATCTGCGTCATCTGGAGCGCATCTGCGGTATCTGCGATTCAGCCGTCAGTCCAGGATGCCGCCAACTGCTTCAGATACGCGCGCAGCGCCGGCCCCACATCGTCGCGACGTATCGCGACCTCGACGTTGGCCTGGATCCACTCCAGCGGGCTCCCCGTGTCGACGTGGAGGCCCTCCACCAACTCTGCGTACACCGGCTGTTCGGCCAGCAGCGCGTCGATGGCGTCCGCGAGCCAGATCTCGCCGCCCAGCTTGGCTGGGGTCTGGCCCAGCAGCGCCATCAGGCGGTTGGTGAACACGCAGCCCTTCACCTGTGCCAGGTTCGACGGCGCTGCCCCGACTGCCGGCTTCTCTACGATCGCGCGCACTCTGAAGGTTCGCTCGCCTACCGGATCGCCGTCGATGATGCCGTAGCGATCCACCTGGTCGGCCGGCACGCGCTTCGCAGCCAGGACTGAGGCGCCGGTCCGCTCGTACACGCGCAGCATTGTGCGAGGCACGGCTCGCCTGCCTGCACGATGCCGTCGCCCCACAGCATGGCGAACGGCTCGTCGCCCACCACGTCGCGTGCGCACCAGACGGCGTGCCCGTTCCCCAACGGCTCGGGCTGGTGCACGATCGCGATCTCGGCCAGCTTCGAGATCGCCACCACGGCTACCAGCATCGCGTGCTGCTCGGCCAGCTCCAGTCGCCGTTCCAGCTCGAAGCAGCGATCGAAATGGTCGGCGATCGCCGATTGTCCTCGCCCAACGACTATGACAACCAGCTCGATCCCGCTGGCTGCCGCCTCCTCCACGATGTACTGGATCACCGGCTTGTCCACGACCGGCAATAGCGCTTTGGGAATCGCCTTTGTGGCAGGCAGCATACGCGAGCCGAGTCCCGCCGCCGGAATCACGGCAATGCGCACCCTGCGCATCAGCTGCCTCCGCGCGGACTCAGCACGTGCGCACAGGCCGGCGACTGTCCGAATCGACCCGGAAGCGGTGTGCTGGGCACGCGGCATCGGCCCGCGGCATGATGTACAGTAGTGCGAGGAGGAAGGACGATGGCGCTCGAGCCCGAACTCGGCAACTACGATCGACTGAGCTGACGGGACCTCCGCCGAATGCGCGGAATTCGCGGTCGTTTGCGCTCCTGTCATTGACGGTGTCCCCGGCTGGCGCCGGTGCGCTGCGCCAGGATCCACTTGACGGCGCCAAGCAGATCGCCGGCCTCGTGATAGTTGCGGAGGAACCGCGCCTCCTCGCGCAGCACCTGCGACCGGCCGCGACCAGACTCCACCAGCACGCATCGGCATCCCGCGGCCTGTCCTGCCTGTACGTCGCTCAGCGCATCGCCGACGTAGAAGCTCTCGCTCAGGTCGATGCCGTGCCGCTCGGCAGCCATCAGCAACAGGCCGGGCTTGGGCTTGCGACACGAGCAGTGCTCGCCCGTCAGGTGCGGGCAATACAGTACATCGAGTATCGAGCCGCCTTTGGACTGCACTGCACCACACATGCGCGCGTGCATGTCGTCCAGTATCTCCGGCTTAATCAAGCCCTTGCCGACAATCGTCTGATTGGTCACGACGATTACCGGTCGCTTGGCTGCGGCGAGCAACGCAAGGGCTTTAAGCGCTCCGGGCAAAAAACTGAACTGCTCCCAGCTAAGCACGTAATCAGCTCGATTGGCGCAGATAACCCCGTCGCGATCGAGAAACACGGCTGACCGCCGGAGCGGCTGATCCTCCGGATATCGTTCCGGCACATTCGCCACGGCCAAACCTCTCCTGCGCAGGATTCGACCATATGCGAGGTCGTCCGCGACGCTCTCTCACCGTATGGTGGCTGTTGAAGCCATTAGTGGTCAATAGGAAGCAATTCCACGGCGAGACCTTGCCCGGCATAGCGCCGCCACACACTGAGGTCTCTCGACTCGTACAACATCCGTCTGCTGCAGCCTGCGCCTGAACGAGTGTTCAGTATGCCGCGGTCCCGCGAACCACGGCGGGGATAGAAGCAGCCAGGATCTGGAGGTCGCGCCAGATCGTGTAGGTGCGGACATACTCCGCGTCGAGCAGCGAGCGTTCCTCTACCGTTAGCTCGCCGCGCCCGTGTATCTGGCATACTCCGGTGATACCGGGGCGAACTGTGAACAGGGCCAGCTGGCGGTCGCCGTACAAAGACGCCTGCCGCGGATCAATCTTGTAGGGGCCGACAAGGCTCATCTGCCTGGCAAACACGTTCAACAACTGCGGTAGCTCGTCCAGGCTGAAGCGAATGAGAAATCGCCCCAGCGCCGTTGCATTCGGATTCTGTCGCACGGGAAGTCCGCGCACGAGCCTGTCCTGGGTTGCATCGTCCGCGTCGTCGCCGGCGCCGAATCGGGTAGTGCGGAACTTCAGCGCGTTGAACTGTCGCCCACCTACCCCCAGCGCCGCGTGGCGCGACAGCAGCGGGCCTGGCGACGTGATCTTGACCGCGATCGCGACCGCCAGCCATAGGGGCGAAGTGAGAACGAGCAGGGTGAGTGCGCCCACGATGTCAAGGACACCCTTGAGCACTGCGTCCAGACCGGTAATGCGCACCTTATCGACTACCAGAAGAGCATCGCCGCCGATCCGGCGCAGGTGGCCGCCAGTGGTCAACATGCGAAACAGGTCCGGCGCCAACGATAACTCGGCCGGAGTGGGCATGACACGCTGTAAGACCCGGAGCGCATCGACGTGCGAGAGGTCCGATGTCGCAAGGAGCACCAGGCCGACCCGATGATGTCCGATAAGGTTAGGAAGGTCGTCGATGTGGCCGAGCACGTGGAGCCCTCCCGGAACATCCTGTCCCACGGGGGCGACGGAGTCGACGTACCCGATCACTCGAATACCCTCCTCCTGAGAGCGGCGCAGGTGCCATTCGAGGATTTGTCCTTCGTGGCCGATGCCGGCGATAATCGCCGGCTGCACGAGGATGCCGGCGCGATGGACCGCGCGCAAGACTCGGCGACCGGCGAATCGGCCAAGGGCAACGGCCAGGGCGCCGAGGAGCCAAGCCAGCAACAACCAGCCACGCGCAATCGCGTACTGGCGGTCGGACAGATAGCTCACGAACTCGACCAGCAGTGCCGCAAGCCCGGTGCCAAGGAAGACTTGCTGATAGAGGATCGAGCCTCTCAGGACGTTGCGGCGATAATACGAACCCATGGACGCAAAGATCAGAACGCTCAACACGCTGAAGATCAGCACGAGCTTCTCGTAAAACTCCGGCCGAGTGTCGCGGATGCGTGCAAGCGAGAATGTATCGTCCAGCAGTCCATTGCCAAACCGAAGCTTGTACGCAACAAATAGTGCGAGCACGATAAGCAGGGAGTCCAGCACAGCCAGGAGCGCGACGACAAGCAACCACCAGCGGCGCTCGTTCAGTGCCGGTCCGGGCCACACACCGGCGCCAGATCCCAGTGCGCCGGTGCTCGCCTCGGGTGTCATCGCGAAGCGTCCAGCAGTGGGTTATTGAGCACGACTTGTACGCCAGCGGCAGAGAAATCGAATGGCAGGCGCGCAAGGCCGAGCGGCTCAAGCGCGCCCGTGACCGCTACCTGGTGGTCCTCACGGCAGTACAACAGCAGGAAACCACCGCCGCCTGCGCCCGCGACCTTTCCACCCGTAGCGCCCGCTTGTCGCGCGACCGTATAACACCGATCGATATAGCTCGTGGTGATGCCGCTGGTCACCTGGCGCTTCTGCATCCATGAGTCGTGAAGGAGCGAGCCAAAGCGTTCGAGGTCGCCACGCACAAGTTCGTGGCGCATGTCCCCGGCAAGCGCCATCATGGCGCCCAGGGCAGCTATGGTTTGTGGATTGCCTGCCGCGCTCTGGCGTCGCTGGCTTGCGAGCACAGAACCAGCGTTGCGGCGCGTGCCCAGGAAGAAGAGCATGAGCCTGCGCTCGAGCGTGTCGAGAACGTCCGGCGTTAAGCGAATCGGTTCCACGTCGACACTGCCATCACGGTTGAACGTCAGCGCGTTCATGCCGCCGACGGCGCTGGCGTACTGATCCTGCTTGCCAATCGGCGAGCCGAGATAGTCAATCTCGAGCTCGCACGCCAGTTCCGCGATCTCTACCGCGCTACGCTCATCGCCTGCGTAGGCGCCGAGCCCGGCAATGAGGGCGACTGTCAACGCGCTGGAGCTGCCGAGTCCGGTGCCCGAGGGCACTTCCCCGGCTATGAACAAACGGAGATTTCTGCCGGGAGCGCAGCGATCGGCAACGAGTAGTGGAAGGCGAATGCCCGGCGCATCTGTGGGAATCGTCTCAGGCGCCTGAACGCCCTCATCCGGTGACGTGACCTGAACGCCGGCGCGAGACGGCTGAATGGTCACGTAGATGTACTTATCGATCGACACACTGAGAACTTGCCCCCCGTGCTGCTCGTAGTATGCCGGGAGGTCGGTTCCACCACCGGCGAAGCTGATACGCATAGGGGCGCGCGCGATAACCATCAGCCCTCCGGGCCGGAGCGTGACCTCTGGTTCCCGTACGATAACGAGGCCGTCTGCCACGCCGGAGGAGCCGCCCGGCATCGACAAAGACCGCATCGCCGGTCCTGTCCTGGTTCGCTTCAACTCGGTGTAACCATACCGCGGCAGTTTTCCCGGTGTCAACGTATGCGTGAGCCCTGTGTCACGTCGCCTCCGCCGAGCCCCGAAGGACCGACGTGAACGGGAGGCGTTGCCTGAATGCGGCGCAGACCTCGCCGTCGCTGGACAATCGCGCACCGAGCGGGCAACTCGATGGAGAACCGAGGTGACCCGCAGGAGGCGAGGCCATTTGGCGGACTCGCCACAAATGTGGCATTCGTGCTAAACTGGGGGCAACTTTCGTGGCGGACGCGGGGCAGAAAGGTTCGGGAGCACATGCATCAGATCCAGGACGTCGATGTGGCCGGAAGCTTGAATGCGCAGCGCGTGGCCCAGGATTACCTGGCGTCGATGCACACGATTCTCGATGTGATTCCTCTCGACGACGTCGCAGGCTTGGCGAGGCTTGTCTTTTCGGTGAACGAGTCCGGCCGCAACGTCTATGTGTTCGGCAACGGCGGCAGCGCGGCAACCGCGGACCACATGGCGTGCGACCTGAGCAAGGGCACGCGCGTGCCTGGCGCGCCCGGCATCCGCTGTCTCTCTCTCGTGTCCATGGCGTCGACGATGACCGCCCTGGCAAACGATATAGGGTTTAGCAGCGTCTTCTCGGAGGTACTGCGCACGTGCGGCCGGCCGGGCGACCTGGCGCTGGCTGTGAGCACCAGCGGAAACTCGCCAAACGTGATCGAAGGACTCGCACTGGCGCGCAAACGTGGAATGCGCACAGCGGCGCTCTTGGGGTTCGAGGGCGGCGAGGCGTTATCGCTTGTTGAGCTCGCCATCGTGGTGCGGCACAAGTCGATTCCGCACCTCGAGGATGCGCACAACGTGATCAGTCATATGCTGACGGACTGTTTGCGCGGAATGCTGTCGGCTCATGCGATGCGGAAGACCACCATCAGTCCTTTGCGTCATGGAAACGAAAGCATCTACAAATCCGATATGGTGGTCACGGAGCTTTTCGACGACACTCCTTGTACGAGCATCGGCGTGGCAGATTCTGTCCGAGACGGGATCGCGCTGAAGTAGCCGTCACGCCGCCAATCGACCGACGCCGTGCCCTCACACAGCCACAATTCAACGTGCGACCTTCGCCGCCGACTCATGCCGGCCTGCCCCTCAACTCCGCCCCACTTGGCCGAGAGTCGGCGCTCGGCATTCAGCCGAAGGCGCTACCATGTCGTGTGGAGGGTCCGCTATGGTTGCCAACCGGCAAGATGCGCGTATGACTGTCGACGAGTGGCGCCGGCTCGAACGTTCGAGCGAGGTGAGGCACGAGTACATCGACGGATATGTCTACGCAATGGCCGGGGGCTCGGCTGCTCACTCGCGGATCGCGATGAATATCTCGGGTCTGCTAGATAGCGCTTTTGGCGACGGGCCATGCATTGCCTACAATTCCGATCTAGCAACTCGGGTCTCAGACAGCCGCTACACGTATGCCGATGTGGTGGTGTCGTGTTCGGCCCTCGATCAGGCAACAAGAGACATGACCGAGGTGGTCGAACCCCGCGCGGTCTTCGAAGTGCTCTCTGACAGCACAGAAGATAAGGACCGCGGCCGTAAATGGGACGACTATCGCGCCTGCCCGTCCCTCCAGGAGTACGTGCTGGTTGCCACGCAGTATCAGCGCGTCGAGGTCTATCGGCGTACCGCCGAGGGGTGGGGCCTGTTCCGTTTCTATGGGCCGCGTGACGAGGTCGATCTGCCGGCGATCGGCGTGAGGTTTTCGGTGGAGGCGATCTACCACCGCACGGATGTGCCGGAGACGCCTGCGGAATAGCGCCGCTGTCTGCGGCGCGGCCTGATCCTGCCGGCTGCCGAGTCCCGCTCGACCGCGGAGGCACGCCTACGCCGGGAGACCCGTCGAGGTTGGCCGTGGGACGTGGAGACCGGCAGTCGAATCTCGTGCGCGGCACGCCCCTAAGGAAGGCTGAGCCCGGCCAGGCCGAGCGCGCCCAGCGAGTAGGAGAGCTCTCCGCCGTGATGCAGGTCGTGCTCGATTACATGCCAGATAATCCAGCCGCGACCCACTTCGTCCGGCCCGTCGTGGAAGACCGCGTCGAGATCTTGTGACGTCCAGCGCTGCAGACAGGACTTCCAGGCGGCGAATGTGACCTCGAGTCCACGCACGAGCTCGGCCGCCGACGGCGCGTCTCTCGCGTTATCATCCCATGCCGCGATTGCTGCCACCTCTGCACCGCCCTCGCCTAGCACCTTATAGAGCCAGGCAGCGCGCGTGCGCACGATATGCGTGGCGAGCATGCCGATCGATCGCAATTCTGCCGCTATCGTGTGTTGCATCTGCGCGTCCGCGAGCGGATCGACGGCGCCAACCAGCAGTCGTTGGTAATCTTCCCAGCCCGAATAGAACGCCCAACAGGAACTCGACTCTGCTGCCATGGGTCACAATCCTCCCTCGCTGCTATTGGGCACGGCGCGACCGAAACTCCGTCGCCATGTCGCTTTCAAGTTACGGCTCGTCCGTACGCGCGCTGCCGACGGCGGCCATCGAGACGCTTGCCAGGGCCAGGAGGGCACGCAGGCCCAAAGCCTCCTTCAGCGCGATCGCGCCCACGAGCGCGGCAACCGCAGGCTCGACGCTCATCAGAACGCTGAAGACCTTTGCCGGCAGTCGCTTCAACGCGGCGTGCTCCAACGAAAACGGGATCACGGTCGATAGTACCGCTACGCCGAGTCCCAGCAACAGCAGCCGTGGATTCCCGAGCACTGGGCCAGCTACGGCGAAGCCGAGAGGCAGCGCGGCCACCCACGCGACTCCCATAGCCAGCGCCAGACCTGTCTGTCCCTTGAACGCGCGGCCGACACGCACGTTGAGCACGATATACGCTGCCCAGCCGGCGGCCGCCAGCAGCGCGAGCAGCACGCCCAGCGGATCAAGTGCCGTGCCGCCCCACGGAGCCAGGAGCACGATACCCGCTGCCGCCAGAGCGCTCCAGAGCAGGTCCAGGCGCCGGCGCGAGCCGAGAACGGACACCGCCAGCGGCCCCACGAACTCGATAGTCACCGCGACGCCCAGCGGAATCCTGGCGATCGACGCATAGAAGCAGCTGTTCATCGCGGCAATGGTCAGGCCGAAGAGCAAGACAATGCCATAGTCGGCCCGCGCATAGCCGCGGACCTTCGGCCGCCGCACGGCAAGCAGGATCGCGGCGCCGAAGCCGATGCGCAGGAGCACCGTGCCGCTGGAACCCAGTTCGTGGAAGAGCGCCTTTGCCAGGGCTGCCCCGAGCTGTACGGCCAAAACTGAGAGCAGGACGAGACCTGTCGGAGGCAGATCCACCGTCGCGCTTCGCAGGGATACCAGTGGGCGGAGCGCCGACGGACGGCCGACTTGCCTGCGGACCGATCACGTCAGCCGATACCGAGCAGCTCGACGTCGAAGACGAGCGTGGCGCCAGATGGAATCACCCCTGGAACACCGCGAGCGCCATAGGCAAGTCTCGACGGAATTGTAAGCTTTCGTCTGCCGCCCACGCGCATGGTTGCCACGCCTTCGTCCCACCCGGCTATCACCTGGCCAAGGCCGAGCGTAAACGAAAAGGGCGTGTTGCGATCGCGACTCGAATCGAACTTCGTGCCGTTCGTCAGCGTGCCGGTGTAGTGCACGGACACCTTCTGCCCGGAACGCGGACTCTCGCCGCTGCCAACGGTTACATCCTCGTACTCGAGACCCGTGGTGGTGACAGGCATGAACGACCTCTTCTCAACATGACCCGGTCTCACTAATGGACCGGCGCCGTCCTTTCATTGTAGGGAGTACTCGCACGGTGGCAAAACCGAGACTATTCGTTGTCCATCTCCGTCGAGACTCTGCACCGGCGTGACCGCCCCAATCGAATCCTGGAACGCTCAACCGGCGCTTCGCAAACCGGTACAGCCCTGGACAGCGGCCATCCGATGGTGGTCGTAGATTGCCGATACTCGCATATAGCCGCCGCTGAGGCAACAGGATGCATCCTCGCCTAACGGTCGTAGCACCGTGCGTGGCCGGACGCGGTTGGCGAGCGAGCCAGCGCCAGCGTCCGGCCGTTCTGTGCCGGTGGCGTGTCGTTCCGGGGCGCACGCTGGGAGGCGACCGTCCAGCACGTTTGCCTTGACGTCGCCCGCAAGTTCTTGCGGTGCGTAGCGAAAGACATACCGGCATGCTAGAATCTGGTACAGATGCCCTAGAAGTATGGGTATCGACACAGGGGATCGGGGATACGGAAGGGTGATCGGGATAGACGGCATGTGCGGTCAACGTCATGCAACTGCGTGATCTTGAGCGTGCTGCGCGCGACCAAGGTTGGACAGTAGACGTGACCACCAAGGGCCATCCGAAGTTCACTCCGCCAGACCCGACAAAGCAGACTGTTATCGGATCGGGCACACCATCTGATGTGCGCTCCATTCGGAACTTACTCGCGACACCGCGGCGGCAAGGATTGATTTGGCCCCCGCCAGAGAAATGAGAGGGCAGACGATGCGAGAATGGGACGTAGACATGGAATTCCGTGCATCGACGGTCCTGAGTGATGTGACTGCCGAAAGCATTGTGGAGTTGTTGCAGCCGTTTGGCGGCGCCGTCTCCTATCGCGACAACCATCTGTCGGCCCGTGCCACAGTACAGGCGAACGATCCTGACGAGGCGCTGCACATCGCTCGCGACGCGTTGGCGTGCGCCGCAACGGGCCTTTGGTTGAACGCAGTCCAGGTGCGAGAGGCTGCACCAATCGTAGACGGCGAGCGGGCGTACGCTGCGTCCTAGCGTTTCCAATGCCCGCTGACACCTTGGCGGACTGGGCTTTCACTACGATAGCAGAACGCTGGCCGTTCGAGAGGTGACGTCGCGCGATGTCCATGGCGAGCGCATAGCCATCTCGATCTTCCCCCTTGTACGCCGTGAAGCGTACCAGTTAATGCCATACAGGAAGGAAACAGACCGTGCTGCGACGCCTAGTCGCACTCATTTCGCTCGTACTGGTGGTTGACGTCGCGTGGAGCGGTGCACCGGATGCAACCGCTCCAAGCCGGCCCACCACTTGCGTCGCTGAACGTGGCGCAGCACGACATCGACCAGGCCATGTGGATCGCGATGGTCTGTAGTACACCGTCTCCGCACCGCGCGTGACTGGCGCTCCAGTCGTGTACACCTTTCAGCCCGTGGAGACCAGGCGCACCGTGTGCTACGACTGCACGTACATGGCGGGCCGAGCGCACCGTGTCTGCTGGCACGCCGCTCTGTGCGCCGCCCCTCCTGGAGAAAGCGCTCGGCACCACGCCTTCGAAGCCACACATCGGTAGAACCAGCAAGCCGGGGGCGGCGGCAAGTCCGCCCAGATGGTGGAAGGCCTGAACCGGCCCTGTGGATCGGCCAGGTCCTGCCCCGCTTTCCGGCGCTGGTGGCCCGACTGCGCGGCATGGTCAATCGCTGGCTGGACTCCATCTTCAAGCTGGATCGGGCCCTCGTCTCCGGCGCGGCGTCCGACCCGTGCCGACCTCGTCCCACCTTGGCCGTACCCGCATTGGAGGGATCGATCTGAACAAGGCGCGGATACGTGCGGTCCTGGCGGCAGCTATTACCTGCGCGCAGATGCCTTCTGGCTTCCGCTTGGGCGATCTGGCCCAGCAGGGGCAGCTGGCGGGCCCATGCGTGCCATCCAGGTCCGTCGGCGCCGTCCGGGGCGAGCGCTCTTGGCTGGGAGTGTCTCGGGCACATCGGTGCGCTCATAGAGGGTACTCACCGGGAAGGTGACGTCGAGCGCGGCCAACCGCACGCTGTCGGCCGGGCCATGCATGCTGAAGAGGCCCCAGTGCCCATCGGGGTCTCGCCGATACACCTCCACGAGCTGCCGATCCGTGTTAACCAACACATACTCGAGCAAGCTCTCACAGGCACGGTAGTATTCGAACTTCTGCGTCCTGTCGTAATGCTCGGTGCTCTCAGACAGCACTTCAATCACCACGCACGGATTGGCAATCTCCGTCGTGGTGCGCGACGCAACCCCCGACCCTTCGCAGGTCACCACAACATCACTGGCAGCTCTGGGGTCGGATGCGTTGGTAAGAATTGAAGAAGTGCGGCGCCTCGATGTACGCGCTGATGGTCCTGGACTGCGGTTCGCGGCGAGGATGCCCCGCTCGAACTGCTAAGCAAAAATCGACAGCGCCATGCACCAAGATCTGCCTGCTAGAGATCATACGATCCGGTTGGTGCTCGAGCGCCGCGCTCAGCCGGATAAGATAAGTTCGGGCGGTGTGCTCGTCTTCCTCAAGAGAAGAGTGGGCCCTCCCGGATTCGAACCGGGGACCAACCGATTATGAGGTGGGCAGCTCCAGAGCGATGTGCTTACCAGAGGCCACCAGGGTCCGGAGGCGCAACGAAAAGTGCATTGTTGGTTGCTCCCAACGGAAGGTCCTCGGCCCGTCCCTCATCTGGTCACGACCCTGCCCATCCGACCCAGTTCGATCATGCGCTGAGGCTTGATCCTAGAGTACCAGGTGTTGACGATCTCGGAGATCGGCATCATGGTTGACTGGAGCACACAGACGATGGTGACAGCGGTAGTGGCTACTTCTCCAACAGGGTCACCGGGGCAGCAAGCGCACTCCTTGCTGCCCCGGCGTGTCGGGGCCGTCGCGAATCGTCAGCCGGTCAGGTCCTGCCCCGGTCCCTGCAGTGGTCCAGACGCTGATGGTCGCCACGGGCCGGGCGGGCCAATCTGCCGGATGCTAGCCAAAGCAGCCTGAAACGACGTGCAGTGGGTAGCAGTTGCCCGGCGTGTTCAAGGCGATGACGATCCTGGTCGCCATCACCGTCGAGCCGTCGCTAGAGCCGCTGAACAGGCCTCCGCCCTGCACCGTGATACCCTGACTACTCCCAATCGCACTGTTGCGGCTGATCGCGCTGTCGGTGAGAGCCAGATGGGACGGCGGGCCTGGGGGAAGATCGTTCCATATGCCCCCGCCTCCCGCGAAACCGCTAGGGCCGTTTGCGCTGGAGGTGTTGTTGCCCACGGCAGTGTTGCGCATGGTCAGCATGCCGCTGTTTGCGATGCCACCGCCCGGTCCATCCGCCGTGCCTGAGGTGGAATTGGCAGAGGTGCGGTTGCCGACGACGATGCTATCCGTCATAGCCACCGTCGCTACCGGAACGTCCCCGCCCGCGACATTGAGTCCTCCCCCCAAGGCGTAGGTGCCGCCTGGGAACGGGGCTGTCGCCGCGGGAGTCGTCGACGTGGCGCTATTGCCGCTAAAGGTCGTGCCCAGAACAGAGGCCGATCCGTCCACATCCATGCCGCCGCCGGTGGCAAAGGCACTCGCACCGGTCTGCGTGGACGTCAGGGTGGTGCTGGTGTGATTGTCGCGGACGCTGCTGGCCAGCAGGACGAGGGAGCCGTCGTCGTCGATGCCGCCGCCGTTGGCCGCGGCAAAGCCGCCGTACGCAGTCGTCGTCACGCTGTTGTCGGTAATCTGGCTGCCCCGGATGGTCGCCGTCCCATCGACGTGGATGCCGCCGCCCACCACGCCGACGCCGCTATTAGCGTCTAGCGAGGTGGTCGTCGCCGTCACGGAGTTGCCGCTGACGGCGGTCCCGTCGATGTTCGCCGTGCCGCCGTCTTCGATCCCACCCCCGTGCACGAACAGGTTGGGTTGCACTGCCGCCGTGGAGAAGCTGACCGAGTTGCCGCCGACCGTGCTGTTCTTGACGGTCAGTGTGCCACCAGAGAAAACGCCTCCGCCGATGGCGTAGTCGAAGTTTGTGGTCGCCGCGGTGACGGAGCTCGCAGTGTTATTGACGATGGTGCTATTCTCTACGGTCAGCGTTGTATTTTGGTTGAGAATGCCTCCGCCACCTACCCCGTCGCCACGTGAGGTCTCAGTCGTGGTGAGAGTCGCGCTGTTGCCGCTGACGGTGCTGTTGCGCAGGGTCAACGTGCCCGTGCCATTGTTCGCGATGCCGCCGCCCTCGGCTTTGTCAAAGTCCGGCTCCGGCGCCGGGCTGATATGCCAAGCCGCAGTGTTGGCGCTCACCGTAGTGTTGACGAGCGCCAAGGTCCCGGAGTTAGCGATGCCGCCGCCTCTGCTGGTGGAGTTGGACGGTGAATCTCCGTCACCGACGAGCGACTGGGCGCTGTTTCCGCTAATGGCGCAGTTGAATATCGTCACCGTGGTGAGGGCGCCTCCTCCGACAGAGGGGGAGACATAGATGCCGCCTCCTTCTGCGTCCGAGGGGCTGGGGAAGGTATGGTTCACGCCGCCGGTCACCGTCACGCCAGCGATACTCACGGTTGGTTCCGCGGCCGCGTTCGGAATCCCGATCGTCACTACCGGGCCCCCGCCCGAGATGATCGTCGCGCCCGCTCCCGCCCCAATGATCTGCACACTGACGTCGATGCTGATGCCCCCGGCGAATGTGCCTGGGCCAATGCGAATCACATCGCCGTCGTGCGCTGCAGTGATGGCTGCAGCAATTGTCGAGTAGCAGCCAGGTCCACCTCCAACGCAGAGCGAGGCGGCCAGAGCTTGACCTCCCTCCAGACCCGTGCCGCACCATCCCACAAGCACCAGACAGATCGCTATGATCAGTCGTCTCATCTCGTCTTCTTCCTTTCGCTGTGCACTTCCATGTGCCCGTTTTGCATTGCTCTAGGTACGAGGTGCGTCGGAAGCCTATCTGTGCTCCGCCCATGCGTGCATCCGAGGTGAGGTCGAAGGCGACGACCATCCGGCCGTCGGGGACGTGAGCCGCCTCATTCACCGACCGCCTCAGGTCGGCGTCCCGCGATTCGAATGTTGCTCCTAACGCCCATGGTGGCTGCCGGGTCCCCAACCTACGCCGGCGTCGGACGTATACCAAGGACCAGCTCGGCCAGCTGCACAGCCACAGCCTCCACGTCGTTCTGATCTTCATTACTGAGGACAATGACCGTCACGTCGTCATTAGGGAAGCGCACGTTGGCCGCAGTGAACGCGGCGGAGCTGCCAGTGGTAAGGACTACTCGATGTCCGCCGAGCGTCCCGAGCTTCCATTGCGCAGCCTGCTGCTCAGCGGTGATGCCCGCGTCGGGCGGTGAGACTTCGGTTTTCGGTGCCAGGAGCCGCTGCAGGGCATGCTGTGAGATGATCTTTCCCCCGAAGATGGCGTTGTCGTACGCGTAGACATCCTGCAGCGTGGCGTAGACGTGATAGTAGGTGTTGAAGTGCGTGCCGGGGTTCGGTTGGTCGCCCGAGTAGGCACTGGCTCTTGCGGGCGGCACTAACGCGTCCGTTATCCTGCCGCTGTGCGCCATGCCGGCCGGCCCGAAGAGTGCGGCGCGCATCACGGTAGCCCACGGCTTGCCCGTCACTTTCTCGAAGATGGTGCCCAGCACGATAACTGTGCAGTTCTGGTAGTCCACCGTGATGCTCAGTGCCTCGGACTGGCAGCCGGCCAGCGAATCTGCGACCGTGTTCCCCTGATGCTCCCAATCCCAGTTGGGAAGTCCGGCTGTGTTGTCAATCACCATACCGATAGTGAGGTGCTTCCAGGCGGCCGGGCAGGAGGGCAAATAGGCGCAGACCAGCGCCCCGTCGTGGAGCGTGCGCTGCTCCTCCAGTTTGAGGGCGGCGACCAGTGACATGGCAAAGCTGATGCCGGCGAGCGGATACTTCGTGCTTGGTGAGTTGGCCACCGAGTGCTCCCGGTCGGCCATGCCATAGCCGTGGCTCAGGAGCACCGTGCCGTGCCATGCCACCAGCACAACGCCGCTCAGCTGGTTCTTGGCCGCGAGCCCCGTGAGATACGTTTCGATCTGCGCGCCCAGCGTGGTAGGCGGCGTTCCCATGGCCGCCGCCAACGTGCTGTGATTCGCTGCGTGCGTCTGGAGCGCTGGGGCCCCTATGCCCATGACCAGGCTGGCGAGGAGGAGAACGAGGAATCGTTTCATGCTCTATTCCTTCCTGAACGGTCACCCACTGCCGCTTGCCGATCGGGTGACTGCGCAAGCAGACAGATGGTCCATGCGGTCGAATCAATTGCAATCCGAGGACTCAGAGCCTTGTCCCGGCCGGCATCCAGCCAGCTGTTTCATCCCATCCTCTTTCTCTTGGTAGGTTAGTCATCCTCGGCCGCGATGCCGCGGTCCGTGCAGTCGTGCTGCGAGATTGCATATCGATCCCGTAGGCGCGCAGGAGACGTCAACGTGTCACCATGGGCTACTCTTTCACGTCGTTGGGGATAAGCTCCACGGCGAGAAGGGTCCGGATATACGGGATCTGAGCCACCTCGTTCATCGCCTGCACCAGGTCATCGTTGGGCGCCTCGAACAGGCAGCGGCAGCGTGAGTCGCCCGGCGTGAACGTGCTGCGCAGGTAGCGCACTTCGCTGCCCTCGGCAGTGCCGTTGCACGTGCGTTGAAGCTGTTGGCACATGGCCTCGAGCGATTCCACTGTGGCGCCTGGCAGGACACGTTCAACCATGTAGGTAGGCACTGTGGTTCCCCTCCTTCCCCGCGCTATTCTCAGGTCGCTACGCGTATCGCACCTCCCACCGCCTGCCATCCCTGTGATCCACTCTGGACCCGTGGCTGTTCGTTTCCCACGTGCGAACCCACACAAGACCCACACAATGCCCGGCAGGCGCGCAAGTTCTCGGGATTAGCAGGATGTTCCGGAGTCGCCGACTCGGGAACGCAGGCGCCGACTGGCGCGCATCACTCCGGCGACGAACAGGGGGGTGACTGCGACGCCCCGTGGCAGCGCGGCGGCCGGCCTGACTGCCACGTTCGACGCTGTATGGGCGTCAGCGGATCCTGCCGTTGACGATGCAACCGAGCGTGAATCTGCGGAGCGGGACACGGGTGACTGAGATCCAGAGCCATGATGACCGGCGGCGACCCGCGCACTATTGATGTGGTCGCTTCGATGGAAGCTGCTATCTCCGAAGGCGCAGGATGACGCCCCTGTCGCCCACGGCGAAGCAGGTGCTGGTGCTCGGACAGTCCAGATAAGCCATCCGCGCCCACGTAGGATGGGCAGGATTCTGAGGTAGCTTCGGGGCAGTTTGCGGGACCCACGTCTTGCCCCCGTTCCTGGTGGCCACAAAGGTGCCCAGGTCTGTCATGGCAAAACAGGTGGTGACGCTTGGACAGCTGATACTCATTGTCGCGCACCCAGGGCCATGTGTTCTGCACGAACTGGTGTTGGACGTGAGTAGCTTCCACGCCCTACCGCCGTTAGTGGTGACCCGGATGGCATCGTTGTCTCCCGTGGCGAGGCACGTAGTGGTGCTTGGGCAACTGAGGCCGATCAGAAAGTCCAGGGTGCCGGAGGTTTGCAGGCTCCAGGTCGGCGTCTTGCTGCCCTCGTTGGTGCTAGTCAGGATGGTGCCGTTCACACCTACTATGAAGCAAATCCGCGTGCTCGGGCAGCTGAGGCCGGTGAAGTCGTTTGAGGTAATGGATACCTGCCTGCTCCAGCTCTTGCCGCCGTTGTTGGTGCCAAGAATGGTGCCTTGTGGACCCACGGCGAGGCAGGTCGTAGTGCTCGGGCAGCTCACTTTCGCCAGAGAGTTCTCCGTGCCGGAGTTCTGCAGGATCCACGACTTCCCGCCGTCGGCAGTCGCGCGAATCGTGCCGTCGAGTGCCACGGCAACACACCTGGTAGCGCTCGGGCAGCTAATGCCGTATAGCACTTCCGCGGTACCGGACGTCTGTCGGGTCCACGTTTCGCCCCCGTTGGTGGTCGCGAGGAGCGTGCCGTCGTGACCTATGGCGAAGCAGGTGGTCGTGTTCGGGCAGTCGACGTCGTCCAAGTAGACGCTGGTGCCGGAGGTCTGCGCGGTCCAGTCTGGTCTAGCAGCAGCCGGCCGTGCAGTACCGATCGCCTGGGTCCGTCCCGGCAGCCACACAACACCAAGCAGCAGGAATGTGCTGATCGCCAGCCGCAGTGCTCGTCGTGTTCGGTTGACACTCATTGTTGATCTCCCGGCGTGCAACGATCCGACCTGTCGTTCGCGCACAAGCGCGCCTCGGTGTCGCAACCGTCCAGTGAGGCACGAGCACCTCGCGGCGACAGCGCTATTGTGTCATAAGTAACATAGACGTGTCACTTGTACTGCCCGGCAGATTGGGTAGTGCGATCGCCAAGAGCGCCCTGCTCAGCCTTTTGCAGAAAGTCACGTGATGGACCCTGCACAGCCGCCCGGTTTCGCCAGCCTCCTCAGCCGTTTCCGGGTCGCCGTAGGCTTGACCCAGGAAGAGTTGGCTGACCACGCCGGGTTGAGCGTGCGCGCTATCAGCGACCTTGAACGCAGCGTCAAGACCCGTCCCCGAGCCTACACGGTACGCCGGCTGGCCGATGCCCTCGGACTGTCGGCGGTGGATCGCGCGATGTTCGAGCACGCGGCACTGGCCGCGACTGCCATAGCACCGACCGATGACGGCCCGCCCGAAGGCAGCTTTCTTGGCGCTCTGCCGGCCCGGCCGATGGTGGCGCGGGAGGAAGAGCGGGGGCGTCTCTGGGCTTTGCTGGAGGCAGCGATGGAGGGCGAAGGACAGTTGGTCCTGCTCCATGGCGAGCAGGGAATAGGGAAGACGCGGCTTGTACAGGAGCTGATGGTCGAAGCTCGAAGTCGCGGCTGCGTAGTGGCGACGGGTCGTTGCTACCCCGCCGAGCAGACCACTCCCCACTATCTCTTTGTGGAAGCGCTCACCGACCTAGTCGCAGCCGTGCCGGCCGGCTCGCAAGCGGAGGTAAAACGGCGCTGGGCGAGGATCCAAGTGTTGATCCGCGAGGCGCAGGCCGGTAGCACTGCGCTGGCGTCAAGCACAGTGGAACAGCAGCAGATCGCCGGCGCTGTGGCCGATCTGCTGAAGCTCGTCGCCCAGTCTGTCCCGCTGGCGCTGCTACTGGACGACCTGCACTGGGCCGACGGCCAGAGCCTCCGGCTGCTCGGGCACTTGGCCCGGGCAATCCGCGGTTCGCGTATCCTGCTGGCCGGAAGCTTCCGTGATGCGCGGCTCGGCGAGGAGCACCCCGAGCTTTCCCAGCTGGTGCAGGCCCTGGCACGCGAAGGCGTGATGGAGCGCTTGGGCCTGCGTCGCCTGTCGCTGGAGGAGACCACGAGCATGGTGGCGGCCGAAATGGGCCAGCATGAGGTCTCGGAGGAGTTCGCGGGCTTTGTCTACCGGCGTACCAAGGGCAATCCTCGGCTTATCGACCAACTGACCAGGTCACTTGGTGGACGGCTGGAGCTGCAGGGGGAGATCGGCGCCGGGGCCATGGGGCGGGTCTTCCGCGCCCGCGACCGCGCGACCGGCGCCATGGTAGCCGCCAAGGTGGTGCTGGCCCGAACAGAGATCGACCTCGACGTCCTGCTGCGCTTCCAGCAGGAAGGCGCAATGCTCTCCACGTTGTCCCACCCCAACATCGTGCGGATCCACGATACGTTCGCCGAGCAACATGCTTGCTGTATCATCATGGAATTACTCGACGGCCCTACGCTTGGCCAGATTCTCCGCACTGTGCCGCTGCCTTTGCCTCGCGCCAAGCGGCTGGCTCTGCAGGTGGCTGCGGCACTTACGTACGCCCATGCGCAGGGGATCGTGCACCGCGACATCAAGCCGGACAACGTCATGGTGGTGGGCGACGACCAGGTCAAAGTAACCGACTTCGGCATCGCGCGCCTCCTCCAGCCCGACGCCTCGCCGCAGACGATTGCTACCACCGGCATGCGTATAGGCACTCCCCTCTACATGGCCCCGGAGCAGATCGCGGGGAAGAGGATCGACGGCCGCACCGATATCTACGCCTTCGGCGCCCTGCTCTTCCACATGGTGACCGGCCGGCCGCCCTTCGAGGGGGAGGACGCACTGACCGTGGCGATTAAGCACGTGCAGGACGACCCGCCTCGGCCCAGCAGCCTCAATCCCGCCATCCCGGCTGGCTGGGACGCCCTGATCCAGAAGACCCTGGCAAAGGATCCGGGACGGCGCTTCCAGTCGGCCAAGGAGCTGGAAGCCGCCGTAGCCGCGCTGCACGCGGAGGCACGGGTGGTAGCACGGCCCTTGGTACGGCGCCACCGATTGGCGGCCGCGGCCGGGCTGCTAGCGATGCTGGTCGTCGTGGCAATAGGCGTGTGGGCGCGCGCGTCGATGGCGACACGGCCGCCGAGCCTTGCCGCCACCGTCGACGCTTATCTGGGTGACCTCGCGGCACATCAACAGCTCAGTGGCACCGTGCTGGTGGCGCGACAGGGCGCGGTCGTGCTGGAGAAGGGCTATGGCCTGGCCGATCGCCTGCACCGTTCCCCCAACACGCCCGCCACTACCTATCCGGCCGTCGGCGTCAGTGACAGCCTCTCCGTCCTGGGCGCCCTGCAACTGATCCAACGCGGCAGGCTGGCCTGGCAAACGCCGATCTGCACGTACCTCTCGAGCTGCCCACCAAGCTGGAGGCAGATCACCGTGCGCATGGTGCTCGACGGCACCGCCGGTCTGCCCGATTACAGCTGGGGCAGTGCCGGCCAGACCACCCAGTGGTCGATCGGACGGTGTCAGGACATGCCGTTGCGCGGTCTCTTTGGGCGGATCGGTTCGACTATCAACTACTCAACGTGCGGCGCGCTTGTCCTCGGCACGATTATCGAGCAGACCTCCCACGGGTCCTGGGAGAACTTCGTCCTCAACAGCAACCTGAGCGCCCTCGGTATGAAGAACACCTGGCGGCTCACCGATGCCATGGCATCGAGCGTCGTTGCGCGCGCCTACCACGGCGCCGATCTGGATCACAACACCGTGTATAACGACTCCTTTCAGGCATATACCACTGTGCATGACGTCTACGCCTATGACAACGCGCTGTTCGCCGGAAAGTTGCTCTCGCGCCCGTATTTGGCCACGCTCTTTGCCCCACGTGCGAGCATCGGCCAGACGGACCCTGGGATTGCCCCGCGCGGGATAGGCTACCTGTGGCAGATAGGCACCGCGCTCGGCCGCCGCGTGATCTACACCGACAGCGCATGGAATAGCTTTTCCACCCTCAACATGCGCTTTCCCGACGCGGGAGTGACGATCGTCATATTTGGCAACGAGCTGCAAAATAGTGCCGAGGACGTTGGCCTGCACGTGGCCGCGCTCCTGTTCGGCGAGCAGCCGGTGTCCCGGCCCGCGATCGTGACGACTGTGCCTGCTTCGCTCGTAGGCACGTATCGCCGCACCTTTCAGAACGCGGACGGGATTGCCGCCCACGACCCGAATACCTCCGACTGGGTAGGCACCGAGCCCACAATCACGATCGGACCTGGCTGGGTCGGCTTCTCTCCCGTGAGCGTGCACACCGGCGCTGCGGTCGACGTGGCGAGCCCCGACTTCATGGTCGAAGAGTACTTCACGGCCACGCCGGCCGGCCGCCTTACCATGACCGGCTACTTGCCGGCAAATCAGAACGGCTTCTGCTCGGACAATCCACACCAGGATCCCCCTCCAGGCGTCTATCGCTGGTTGCGCCAGAAGAATCTGCTGATCATCAGCCGAGCCGGCTTCGATCCATGTCTGGACCGTGGGGCACTGCTGCCCGGCCAGTGGACGAAGACTGGATGATGCACTCTCTGGCCTCGGCTAGAAAGGGGACATATGCTGCAAAGTTGCGCCCCGCAGGAGCGACCGCGTCGATCAATGCCGGCTGAATCTCTTCCGACCGGCACCGGCTGCGTACACCGCGGGCGTGCCGCAGCGACTGGAACAGGCGTCGCAGCGCCGTCGGGCGTGCCAGGGTCAGGGCTAGCGGATCGACGGGCGATGGGAGAGTCCCAGCCTCCTGCATGGGAACCAGGCGGGAGATGGGCAGCCCGTTCTGGGAACCGCGGGGACTCGCTACCTCGATGTCCGTGCACGCGGTAAGTCGCATGCCTGTGTCGGCAAGAAGCGCGATGATGGCCCGATCCCGAATCGAGAGAAAGTCGTGTCCGCGCACGGTGTTCAGCAGCTTATCCAGGTCGTCGTCGGATGCGACGGGGACAAGCTTCTGTCCGACCATGGGCGACGCATCTTGGCCATCGGATTCTCGGCGATGAGGAACGATGTGCTTGCAGCCAATCGGCCCGTTGGCTTTGTTGGTTTCTCTCATTCAAGAGAAGAGTGGGCCCTCCCGGATTCGAACCGGGGACCAACCGATTATGAGTCGGGAGCTCTAACCGCTGAGCTAAGGGCCCTCGCGCCGCGCATGCTTCGAGTGTAGAGCAGGCATCCTCGGCAGGCAAATCGCTCTGTGATACATTGTCAACACGCAGTGACGGAGACGCGCGCGGAAGTTCACGCCATTTCCAGAGATTAAGCGCCGCGGCTGCAAGCGCTTGAACCGGCGACGAACCGCGTTATTCACTCCTGAGCCGGCAGTTCAGCGCGTCGCGCGCAAGGCTGCCGCGGCACCGACCGTTACCCGGGGCAGAGGCGGCGAACCTGTTTGGCTCGCCGTGAATCTGGGTGGTACCGCGACGCAGCCGGCTTCGCCCCAGCGATTGTCCGGCTGTCATGTTGTTCAGCGCGTTATTCAGGGCGGTGAAGGTCGTGGACGCCATTATCTCGTTTCTCACGGACTTCGGCTTGAGCGATTCGTCGGTGGGCCAGTGCAAGGGCGTTATCGCCTCGATTAGCCCGCGAGCGATAGTCGTCGACATCTCGCACAGCATCCCGCATTTTGACGTCGAGTCCGGCTCCTGGATGCTTCGATCGGTGGTTCGCCATTTTCCGCAATGCGTGCACGTGGCAGTTGTCGATCCCGGCGTTGGCACAATGCGCAGGCCGATCGCCATTGCGGCGCGGCGCGGCGACATCCTGATTGGACCCGACAACGGCCTGCTGATCGCGGCCGCTGAGGCGCTCGGTGGCATAGAATCGGCGGTCGAGCTGACGGTCCCGGACTTCCGCCACCAGCCTGTGTCGAATACATTCCACGCGCGCGATATCTTTTGCCCTGCGGCTGCCCATGTCTCGCACGGCGTGACAATGCACCTGTTGGGACCTACCATCGACCACTCGACGCTGGTGAGACTACTTGAGCCTGTCAGCACGATCGCCGGTGATGAGATACGCACGAAGGTGGTAGCAGTCAATGAATTTGGCAGCCTGGCTCTGGCCGCTCCCGCCGATCTTCTTGCGGTGCTTGGCGCCGCCATGCAAGCATCCGTCGACGTCGGCAACAAGGTGATCGAGGTTCAGATCACGCGCACGTTTGACGACGCTCCGGTAGGTGCCGCGTTGCTCTTCGTCGACTCGTTTGATCGCCTTTGCATCGCTTTGAACAAGGGCGATCTTGCCGAACACCTTGGATTGGCGCGGTCCGAGCGGCCGGATGTCCGCATCAAGCCGATGCGATGAGATGAGCCAGCCTGTTCCCGTTGCACGGCGAAGCCGATGCGGGCAACGGTTGACTGCTGAAGAACGCCAGGGATGGCAATGAGAAGATGATGGAGTACTTTCAACGTGAATGAGGCACACGAGTTTGTGGCGCGGCTACAGGCGCTTCGCAGCGAAGCAGAATCCGCGCTCATCGGTCTCGATGGCCTGGCTGCCCTGGAACAGTGGCGCATCAAGTACCTCGGCACGAACGGAGCGCTGACCGCTCATTTCAAGGGGTTAGGCGCACTTCCGCGAGAAGAACGGCCGGTAGCAGGCCAGGCCATGAACGAGGCGAAGAAGGTGCTCGAGGCGGCGCACGAAGCGGCGCGTGCGAGTCTCCAGCAGGCCGCCTTGCTGAACAGTCTCGATCGAGAAGCCGTCGACGTCAGCCTTCCAGCCAGAAACCCGCGGCTCGGTCTGCCTCATCCTGTGCGTGAAACGCTGCGTGACCTGGTACGGATCTTTGGCTCTATGGGTTTCACGGTGGCCGAAGGGCCGGAGGTCGAGTGGGACAAGTACAACTTCGAGCTGCTTAACATCCCGCAGGACAGTCCATCACGCGATACGATGGACACCTTCTACGTGGATGTGCCCGGAGGCATCGTGCTGCGCACGCATACGTCGCCCGTGCAAGCGCGCGTGATGCTGAGCCAACGTCCTCCTGTGCGGATCATCGCTCCCGGGCGGTGTTTCCGCCGCGATCAGGAAGATGCCTCGCATTTGAGCTACTTCTGGCAGTGCGAAGGTCTGGCAGTGGATAAGCATGTGACCTTCAGTGACTTGAAAGGCGTTCTCGCCAGCTTTGCCAAGCAAATACTGGGCTGCAAAGTGCGGTTCCGCCCGCATCATTTCCAGTTCACCGAACCCAGCGCCGAATTCGATTTTTCGTGTCTCGTCTGTGGTGGAGAAGGCTGCCGCACGTGCAAGTATGAAGGTTGGTTGGAGATCAGCGGCGCAGGAATGGTGCATCCTCAGGTTCTGAGGAACATGGACTACGATCCCGCCAAGTTCAGTGGCTTTGCGTTCGGCATGGGCCCTGAGCGCATCACGATGATGCGCTACGGCATCAACGACATCCGGCTATTGAATGCAAATGACCTGCGCTTCCTGCGGCAGTTTGCGTAGTTCGAAGGGAATGGCGGCGAAAGCTGCAGTAATGCATGAGACTACCGCTGGGATGGCTTCAATCGTACGTGGACGTCCAGCTCTCGCCAAAGCAACTGGCCGAGCGTCTGACGTCAAGCGGATCGCTCGTGGAACGCGTCGAGAACACCGGTAGCCGCTTCGATGAGATTCTCGTCGCCAGGGTGCAACGGCTCGACAGACACCCGAACGCCGACAACCTCCTGCTGGCTACGCTCGACCTCGGCGGCCGGACCCAAACTGTGGTCACTGGCGCCCCAAATCTCTTCGAGGGCGCTCTCGTGCCATATATCGGCGTAGGCAAGACGCTGCCCGGTCAGGACAGGCCGCTCGAGGGAAAGGTGCTGAGGGGCATTCGTTCCGAGGGAATGGTCTGTTCGGGCAAAGAGCTTGGCCTCAATGATAATCATGAGGGAATCCTGATCCTTGATGCCTCGGCGATCCAGCTTGGATCGGGCCGGCAGGCCGTTCCCGGGCAGCCTTTGTCGCATCTGATCGGCGAATGGGTGCTCGAGCTCGATATCACTCCGAACAGGCCTGATTGCCTGTCGATATATGGCATGGCGCGTGAGGTATCGGCTGTGACCGGAGGCACCCTCCGGGCTCTGCCCCAACCGGAAGACTTTCCTGCGACGACACGGACCGACGTTACCCTGGCAATCGAAGACCCTGATCTATGCAGGCGTGTATCCGCATGTGTGATCGGGGGGATTACAATTGGCCCATCGCCGCAGTGGCTTGCCGACCGGCTCCAGGCCGCCGGAGTGCGAGCAATCAACAATGTTGTGGATGTCACGAATTATGTCATGTTGGAGCTCGGTCAACCGTTGCACGCGTACGACCTGGACACGCTGGCGGGCCCCAGCCTGCGCGTGAGAAGGGCACGAGAAGGCGAGCAGATCGTCACGTTGGACGGCGTCGAACGCGAGCTCACGCAGGACATGCTGCTGATCGTCGACGCCAGCCACGCTATCGGCATCGCCGGGATCATGGGCGGCCAGAACACCGAAGTTGGCGGGACGACCACGAACATCCTGCTGGAGGCCGCCACCTTCAACGCTCGCAGCATCCGGCGAACCAGCGTCGCGCTCGGCCTTCGTACTGAGGCGTCGACTCGCTTCGAGAAGGGCCTGCCGGTTCAGTTGGCGGCAAGGGCCGCGCGGCGCGCTGCAACGCTGATAGCCGAGCTGGGAGGTGGCCGTGTCGAATCGGACGTGATGTGGGTTGGAGGCGACGATCCGGCACCCCAGATCATTGATTTCTCGACCTCAGAAGTCAAACGACTGCTTGGCGTCGACTGGCCGACCGACACTATCGTTTCCAATCTGACGTCGCTAGGGTTCGTCACGAAGACTGTGAGTGACAGCGCTCTCCGAGTGACCGTTCCGTGGTGGCGCGAGGACCTGGACGGAGCCGCCGATCTCGTGGAGGAGGTGGCGCGCGTCACCGGCTTTGACGCGATCCCCGAGACGCTGCTCGAAGGTTCGGTTCCTCCCCGGCCCGAATCCGTTGGACTCCAGCACTATTGGCCCGCGAGGACAATCCTGCTTGGTTGCGGCCTGGACGAAGCCAGCAGCAGTGGTCTCACAAGCATCCGCTCGCTGTCCCTGCTTCGGCCAGAAAGTGCGTCTGAACCCTGGCTCGCGCACATATTGCCCAACCCCACAGCCCTTGCCTCCGGCGAAAGCACTTTTTCCGCAGTGCGTGTCGTGAATCCGTTGAGCCCGGACCGGGAGTTCTTGCGCCCAACGCTGCTGGCTGGACTGCTCGAGGCGCTTCGCGACAATCTGCGCTTGGGTGAGGAGCGCGCGGCATTCTTCGAGCTGGACGTCTGTTCAGTTGCCAAACGCGAGGGGTTGCCCATTGAGCGGCGGGTCCTTGCGGTCGCCATGGCCGGCATGAGGGAGGGCGTATCCTGGGCAACTGGTCGTGAAAGCTTCGACTTCTTCGATATTAAGGGAGTGGTCGAGACGCTGCTTCAGCGGCTAGGAGTGGGCGGTTGGTCGATGGTCGCCCGCGCCCATCCGTTGCTGCACCCTGGCCGTGCGGCATCGCTGGAGCTCGGCGGCGTCTCGCTCGGATTCCTCGGCGAGCTGCATCCGACGATTGCCGGCCGATGGGACCTCCCACCCAGACGCGCGTATATCGCCGAGCTCGATTTCGATGCGCTTGCCGCCCGCGCCTCTCACGAGCGAACCTTTGCGGACTATCCGCGCCAGCCGGTGGCAAAGCGCGACATCGCCGTCGTGGTCGACACCTCGTGCCAGGCGGAAACCGTGCTTGATGAAGTCAGGCGGTCAGCCAAAGGACTCTTGGCTGCAATCACGCTTTTCGACGTCTACCGGGGCGATCAACTGCCGGCAGCCAAGAAGAGTCTCGCCTTTGCACTTGATTTTCAGACTGGTGACCGCACCCTGACTGACGACGAAGTCGACAAGACGATGAATCGGATCCGCAGGACGCTGATGCACCGGCTGGGCGCTTCGTTCCGCGACGAACAAGGAAGCGTGCGCCTGTCGGAATCGAGCTACGAGACACCGAGCACGTAATTGCCAGCGCCCTCAACGGCACTCGACCGGAGGACTGCACCGGATCATGTGGTATGCATGGCTGACGGACTCCATCAGGCGCCATCGTGCAGTCGCGTCCACCTCAGGCTATTTCGTGGTTCCGTGGCCAATGGTACAATCAGCCACATGACGATGCATTTCGAAGATTCGCTCCCTGAGAGCAGGCTCCCTGCGCTGAGCTCGCTTGACACCGCGCGCAAGATGGTGGACGCGGCCTCCGACAAAAAAGCACTGGATATCGTACTGCTCGACGTTCGCAAGATCTCAAGTCTAGCTGACTACTTTGTTATCTGTTCTGCCGTCGTCGAACGACAGATTCGGGCAATCGCCGAGGGCGTTGAGGAAGCTCTCGACGCGCTAGACGTTCCGCCCTACAAACGCGAGGGTACTCCTGCCGATGGGTGGGTGCTACTCGACTACGGTGACGTGATCCTGCACATCATGACCGCCGATCAACGAGCCTACTATCGGTTGGAGCAGCTGTGGGAGCAGGCGCAGATCGTTGTGCGGTTGCAGTAGTGTTGAACCTGATTGGCTGCAGGGTGTGAGCGAGAAGGTTGCTTCGAGGCGGAAGCCGTTCTTCCTGGGCATGCTTGTTGGTATCGCTTTGGGTCTCGGCCTGGGATCGACGCTTGCCGCGATCTTCGGTGACGATGTCGCCGGTCTGACCGGCAGGCTTGTGAAGCGCATCACGGGCGAGCGCGAAGAGCCCAACTTTGAGCTCCTCCTGCAATAGCAGCTACACGGCCAGGTGCGCGATCGTCACTCCTTCGCCACCCGCGTGATCATCGGCGCCCTTAAACGAGCTGACCAGCGGATTGGTCGCGAGCTCCTCACGGACGACCTGTCGAAGCGCGCCAGTTCCCTTCCCATGTATGATCCTGACGAACGGCATGTTCGACATGTATGCGTCGTTGAGGTAGCGCTCGAGCTCGGGTATGACTTCGTCCACTCTCCAACCGCGCATGTCGAAGTCCAGGCTCGGCGCCGGTCCTGCGCTTCTTACTATCTGTGTCCCGCCACCATAGCGCGACTCGTCCACAGGCGCAAGATCCTCCAAGCGGGCGACGAGACGAACGTCCTTCAGCTTGGCGCGCATCTTGAACGCGCCGATCTGGATTTCAATGTCGCTTCTTCCGGGCGGGATAGCACTTACGGTCCCGTCCTGCCCCGTGCGAAGTACCTGTATGCGGTCGCCCACGCTAATTGCTCGGTCTGAAATCGGAGCTGATGGCGGCGCTGCCTGGAGGATGGAGTTTGCGGGCTCCGCAAGCGCCTTGGCCTGGTGCTCGGATGCGCGCTCGACGCGATCGCGCAGAGCCGCTAGCGTGACCGTCTGCGTTGAGCCATGCACGCGCATTTCCGCCTCAGCCCGGTCAAGCTCGCGCCGAAGGTCACTCACACTGGCTTCGGCGGCTGCTCGTGCCGCGCGCAGGATGCTGTCTCGCTCGTGAAGAACCGATTCTACCTCTTGTTCGAGCCGAGATCGAAGCTCTGATGCGCGTCTCTGAGCCTCGGTGGCCGCGGCATAGAGCTCCGCCGCGGTCTCGCGATCATGAGCTATTTGCGCGAGCATGGTCTCTACGCGCGTCTCTTCAGAGCTGAGAAACTCCCTCGAGCCGTCGATGATCTCAGGCCGCAGGCCGAGACGAGAGGCTATGGCAAGTGCGTTGCTCCGTCCGGGCAACCCAATGCTCAAGCGAAACGTCGGCGAGAGTGTGTCGATGTCAAACTCGACGCTCGCATTCTCCACGCCGTCAGTCGTCGAGGCAAAGGCCTTGAGCTCGCTATAGTGGGTTGTGGCCATCACGCGCGCGGGCGTCTTTAGCAAGTATGTGAGCAGGGATCGCGCAAGCGCGGATCCTTCGGCGGGATCGGTGCCCGCACCCAGCTCATCGAGCAAGAGCAAGCTGCGGTCGGTCAGCTCGTCAAGTAAGCGAATAATGTTGTTCATATGGCTGCTAAACGTACTGAGACTTTGTTCGATGCTTTGCTCATCGCCGATGTCCGCAAAGACGCCGTCGAATACCGCAACGCGCGATCCCGATTCAGCAGGAATGGGAATCCCCGACTGTGCCATGAGCGTGAGCAGCCCTACCGTCTTCAGCGCAACGGTCTTGCCGCCAGTATTCGGACCCGTGACGAGCAGCTGGCGAAACTCGTCGCCCAGCCGCACACTGATCGGCACCACGTGTCCGGACAGCAGCGGATGTCGGGCCTGGAGCAAATCGACCCTGCCGTCGGCTGCCAGTACCGGGAGCGTGCCGTGCACGGAGCCGCCAAAACGCGCCTTTGCGAGCGTCACGTCAAACTCCGCCAGTGCATTGACGGTGGTTAGAAGCGACGGCGCCTGCGAGGCAATACGTTCGGATATGACGCGCAGAATGCGCGCGATCTCTTCCTGCTCTTGAAGCTGCAGCTCTCGCCAGCGGTTGTTCAGCTCGCTGGTCTGAAATGGTTCTACGTAGAGGGTTGCCCCGCTTGACGAATGGTCATGCACGGCGCCCCGCACGACGCCACGCATGTCCGATCGCACCGGTATGACGTAGCGGCCGTTGCGCATCGTAATGATCGGTTCCTGTATCGCGTTGCGGTACGTCTGTGAGCTCAGAATGCTCTGCAGGCGATCCATGAGACGCTGATAGGCCAGCCGAAGATCGACACGAATCTTTGCAAGCGCCGGACTGGCCGAATCCAGGATCTCACCCTGCTGGCTCACAGTCTGAAGGATCAAAGCGATGATTTCCCTGAACGTGCCTATTCGAGTTCGGAGTTGCACGAGCCAGGGATAGTCGTCGGCGGTGAGGCGCGCGAGCGTGCCGCGAACGCGCTCAGCGCACTCGAGCGTGCCCAGGATCTCGAGCAGCTGGGCGGGGTCAAGTGTTCCTCCAAGAGCCGCGCGCGTGACATCCTGGCGAATATCGTGCGCGCCGCCCAGCGAAACGTCCGCGCGCGAATCGAGCACGCGCATTGCCTCTGCAACGCGGCCCTGCAGTTCTTGCACTTCGTCGAGCTCGGTGCAAGGCTGCAGAGCAAGAACCATTTCCTTGCTCAGCGAGAAGCTGGTGTGCCCCGCGACCTTGCCGAGGACCCGGTCATATTCAAGCGTGTGCAGCGCTTTGTCGGTAATCATGTCCCAGTTCACTCATCGGATGGGGGTGTCGCGAGCCGCTGTTTAGGGTAGCACAGAGCCCGCGCGACGGCAGTAACATGGACTACAGGAACCGATCATCGCCACGCTGACTCCAGCCAATATGTTGTCAGCTCGCAGCGGACAGAGAAGCCAAGGCTGCGGTACAGCGGTGCCAGGTGGTGTTCACAGGACAGCACGGCGGTTGTCAGCCCCATTTGCGCGGCCTGGCTGAGCACATACAGCACCAGACGTCGCGCACACCCTTTCCCGCGAGAAGTTGGCAGTACGCCGACGCTATACACGCCGGCGACGCCGGCGAACGGGCACAGGCACGCGGCGGCAACCCCGATCCCAAACTCACGCAGAATAAACGTGCGGACCACGTGCGGTGGCGTATAGAATGCGAAAACATGGCTCGGAAGGCCAAACACCGACCCAAGCACCTCGCGAGCCTCGTCAAGGTCCGCTCCGTCGCTGGCGAGCGAAATCGAAGCATCGTCTCGCACGTCAAACGCTGGCTTCGCTTCGAGCGTCATGCCGATGGACGGTCGCATTCCGCGTACGAACCCTTCCTCGCGCAACGAAGCAGCCAGAGCTCCACCTTCCGTGCCCGGTGGGATTTCGACCATGACTGCGACCGATTCTCCTGCCCACTCCCGGATGATCGATCGAGTCCATGCGTGTTCCATCCCCGGCGTCACCCGCGGATCCAGAACCATGTGCGGCACGCGATGCGCAAACTGCGACTTGACGAGAAGCATGTCTTCGCGATCCTCGACCACGAAACTCGAGTTGCCGCCTGAATGGCGTCCAACTGAGCGCCACATCTCGCAGAGGTTGCGATAGACTGCTTCACCAGGTCCTAGTTCAGCCATGATTGGCTTCCGGTATAGAGCACGTGTTGCACGTATGTTTGCCGAGATCTCAGCGCTTCATACGCCATCCACGCACCACGTTATGTGGGTAGTCGGAGTTGGCGATAGTGCCTGCCGAGCTTGATCACCATGCCATCCCGGACCTCTATGGACGCCAGTGGATCAATGACACGTGTATTGTCGTAGTACACGGCGCCCTCAGCGGCCTTTCGCCGCGCCTCACCCTTTGATTTGGAGAGGCCCGTTGCCACGACGAGGTCCGCCAGCAGCCACTCACCTCCACGGTCAAGCGTGACGACTGGAATGTCGGCAGGGCGTTCCCTGCGCTGCACCTCGCGTTCAAATGCCTCTTGAGCCGATCGGGTCGCCGCCTCGGAGTGGTAAAGTCGTGTGATCTCGAAGGCCAACCGCTTCTTCGCGATCATTGGATTCTGCCCTGCCTCCAGCGCGTCCGCGATGGTGTCCAGCTCATCGAGCGGAACGTCTGTGCAAAGCTCGAAGCATGGAAGAATCTGCTCGTCCGGAAAGGACATTGCTTTCCCGTACATATCTTTGGCCGGCTCGTCAAGTGCGATGAAGTTACCGTACGACTTACTCATCTTGCGGCCGTCGAGGCCCAGCAGGAGTGGGCAGGTGAGCACTGCTTGCGGCGGCTGCCCGAATGCACGCTGCAACGTGCGACCGGCAATCAAGTTGAAGAGCTGGTCCGTGCCGCCTGCTTCGACGTCTGCTTTCAGAGCGACCGAATCGTACCCCTGCATCAGCGGGTACAGGAACTCCTGCAGACCGATCGACTGTCCAGCTTCGTAGCGTTTGGCGAAGCTCTCGCGCTCAAGCATCTGAGCGACGGTGAAATTGGCCGCCAGTCCGACCACGTCCTTGAAGCGAAGCGAGCCTAGCCAGTCGGTGTTGTAGCTCCACTCGACTTTCGACTCGTCGAGTATTTGAGATATCTGCTTCTTGTAGGTTGTCAGGTGCTGATAAACGTCTTCCTCGGAGAGCATCTGTCGCATGGCCGACTTGTCGGATGTGTCGCCAATTTGAGCTGTGAAGTCGCCGATGACGAGGCAGATCGTGTGCCCAAGGTCCTGAAAGGCACGAAGCTTCCGCAATACGACGGCATGGCCGATATGCACATGGGGACTCGTCGGATCGATCCCGAGCTTAACGCGCAGTCGGTCGCCGCTTCGCAGCCGCCCCTCCAGCTCTTCACGGATCACGACATGTTCGGTGGCCCGATTCAGCAGGCTGGAGATCGCGTCCTGCTTGCCCCAGGGCCCGGCGCGACGGATCGTTGGCCGCGCTTGCTCAACCACCGGCTCGAGAGCTTCCGCCTTGACGGTGACCGGCTCGGAGGGAATCTCGCGATACGCGACTCCGGCCATGCGAAACCCATCGTGGGTAGAAATGGGCTGATCCTGACGCGAATCGTCGGGTTCCAGCACCGCTTCGGGAGTGCTTCGATCCAGGAAGAACGTCCGTACATGCGCGCCGAGCTGCTCCTCGAGGAGGGTAGCGAGCTCGACCTTTGCCGAACGCACATCCGAATCGTTGAGTCCAATCCACCCATCGATGGGAAACAACACCGTTCGCGTCGTGGCCGTGACCCGTGAATGCTCGCCCTCCCGCCACACCCACCTTCGCGTGCGCACCTCCTGGTCGTCCGCGTACACGATCTCCTCCAGATCGACCGTTTCAGGCTTCGAGCCGCCCATCGGAGTGAACGCCGCCCCTGGGCGTACGGGGCCGACGACGATGTCTCCACGAAGGCGATCGACGTCGTGAGCGCCAAGAGGGAGCAAGTACTTGAGGGATAATGCATTGGCCAGATCGACGGCGGGATTCAGGTCGGGCAGTCGCGCGCCCTTCAGCACACGTGCAGCCAGCGCTTCGACCGAGATCTTGAATCGCTTTGCGCTCATGCCCAGCCTGGCAAATGCTTCATGCCACGTGACAAACGCGGGCAACGCGAGCATGTTCTCGGTCGCGAATCGCTCCCGCACATCCGATTCGGAGCTCCTCAGCAGATTTGTGATGACCGGGCTGTTCCCGCGGTTGTCGAGATCGTAGGCGACAACGAGTCCAATGCATGCATTCGGGAAGCGATCAAGCAGTCTGGAATCGATACGAAAGCGCATTTTACACCTTGCGTTCGGCAAAATCTCTTAGGGATTTTAGCACAGCTCAGGCCGGCGAACCCCAGCGTGATTCCAAAGTACAACCCGCGCACAGCAGCGCGCCAGGAACCTGTGTTCCAGGTAGAATCCTTCCGTTAAGCGCTACGTAGGGCGACGACCCTGATCGGTCGACCGAGACGTGAAGAGTGCGTCCATGGAATGCGATATCCGCGGAGCCGCCTCCGTCGGGAGCACGCAGCTGGATTCCTGCCGTCAGCCTCTCCCCTCGATCAACGGTGTAGGGCTGTATGCCGAGATACGCGGAGTACAGTGCCGTGACGAACATGCGTGCAGCCCACTGAAACGCCGGCGCGCCCGATCCGTCGCCGTCCTGCGTGTACCACTCGCGAACATCGCGTTCGCGCACGAACGCCGCACCGATCTGTGCGAGAATTGCCCGGGATTCCGCAGTGTCGCCGACCGTCGCAAAGGCCATCGCGGCCAGAGACCCTACTATAGGCCAATAGCCGTTCTGGTACTTGCCCGGGCCCAGGCGTTCGTGCCTGCCGGCATAATCCGCCGGGGCGTAATCGCCGTAGAGCACCTTCGCCGGAACGCCGTAGCTCGTGTTCAGACCAAGCAAATAGGTCTGGTGCTGCCGGACGAATCCGGTGATACTTCGCGCCTGGCTACTGTCGGCGATGCCGTAGAGTACACACAGGAAGTTGCTGTCGAGCTCGAAGTAGTCGCGAGGACCCAACCAGGAGCGATAATGGCCAAAACCTCCGACTGGGGCTGCATCTGTCGCGTAAGGCGCAGCCGTTGTCCAGAGCATCCTGTTGATGTCGGACCTAATGTGAGAGGCAAATGTGGCGAATTGGGTTGACGCGGTGCGGTTCCCCAGCAGTCGCTCCATGATCGAAAGGCTGTTCGTCGCCGAATACCAAAGCGCTTCGAGTTGCGTCGCATATCCACTGCGCGCCACCTGGTCTGCCCAGTCGGTCGCAACGTGAGGAGGCACGTTGGCATACAGGAGGTAAGTGCTGCCGCGGTCCGGACTGACGTAGCTGTGTTGCAGCCAGGCCCAGCCGCGAACAAGGCGCGGCACAGCCTGACGGACCAGCCCGATGTCGCCCGAAATCTCATATGCGTCCAGCACGGCGGAAATCAGGATTGCGGTCTCGTCGAAATACCCGGATTCGGGTGCGGTGACCCAGCCGCCAAATCGTTGCTGACGCGGCAACCAGTACTGGAGCTCGGTAGACGTGTACGACGCCACGCTTGCATCGAGCAACGACGGCAACATACCCCACGCGAAACTGTCGCGAACCCAGGGATTGGAGTAATAATCCGTGGCCGCTGTATGCACCGTGCCGTCATAGTCTGCCCCAAGCACGGCAAGTGCGTAGCGCTCGGCCGTATCAATCTGTTCGTCACCAGTCCGGACGAGCAGGGTAATGCCGCCCAGATCATAGATCGGCGCGCCGCCGGCCCTCGCCAGCGGCGTCGCCATGCCACACGTTCCGAGCACCAATGCGGCAAACAATACCAGGTTGATGAGGCGCAACGTCACTCGTCGTCCAGGTGATGACGTGCGAAATGCAGGGAAGCGGAGGCTGAAGCGGGCGGAGTCACAGCCAACCGCAACCTAGCCAAGTGTATCGCGTAACCGAGGAAAGAGGGCATGGATCGGCGTGCGCTCGAGGACCTCGTGACGACGTGTATCCTCGCATGAATGCACTCTCCCGATGAATAGATGCTCGAGATTCATCATACGGGATCGGCGCGAATTTGCATTGACAACGCGCACGACGACCGCTACCTTCCTACCAGATGGGGTGTCGCCAAGTGGTAAGGCACCGGTCTTTGGAACCGGCATTCCCAGGTTCGAATCCTGGCACCCCAGCCCCATTGTAGTCCGGCCGGTGGCCCGGCTTCGGGTGGTACCTACGCCCCAATTCAGTGAGTGCTGGAGATCTTGGTGCTCCCCGCGCGTGCCATGCCGACCGGCGCAGTCGAGCCCCGGATCACCATGAACGGATCGAGCATCACCTCACGCGCTGGCACGCCGGATTTGTCGCCTGTGATGCGATCGAGCAACATGCATGCCGCCGTCTGCCCAAGCACTTTGTAGGGCTGGCTGACTACCGTCAGAGGCGGACGCATGTACGGGAGCCAGGGCGCGTCGTCGACACCGACCAGCGAGACGTCGTCGGGGACCGTCAGACCGTGCTCGTGCAGGGCCTGCATTGCTCCGAGCACCATCGGGAAGTTCGCCACCACAAGTGCCGACGGAGGTGATTCGCTCAGCATCGCGGTGGCAGCCTGATAGGCTCGATCCGCCGTGTACGATCCTTCTCGGATGAGCCGCTCGTCCAGCGGCACTCCAGCCGCCTCCAGGGCGTGGACGAACCCCTCACGCCGTTCGATGCCTGGCGTCGACATCATGCTCGTAATCAGTCCAATGCGGCGATGGCCCAGGTTGAGCAGGTGTTCGGTTGCCATCCGTGCGGCCCTGCGGTTGTCCAGGATCACCGTGTCGATCGACACGTCGTGCAGTCGACGGTCAAGACAGACGATGGGTACGTGCCTTCTGAACAAGGGCTCCAGTACGGCACCGGACAACGTAGATGGTATGATGATCAGCCCGGCAATGCGCTCCTGCGCCACCGTGCCGACATGCTGAGCTTCACGTTGAGCAGATTGATTGGAGTCGCACAGCATAAGCGTGTAGCCATGGTCGGAGAGAGTCTCCTCGATACCTGTGATAATCGGTCCGAACGTGGGGTTGGCCAGATGAGACATTATCAGCGCCGCAGACTTCGTCGAACGGCTGCGCAGACGATGAGCTGCAGCATTGCGAGAATACTGCAGCTGATCGATTGCGGCCAGCACGCGCGCCCTCGTTTGCGGACTCACCCGCTTGGTGCCATTAAGCACCCGAGAGACCGTGCCGATGCTCACGTCGGCCAGCCGGGCGACGTCTTCGATCGTCTCATTCGCCATGCTGATCTCTCACCCTTTGACTGCGCCGTATTCGTATCGGCACGCATCATAACGTTTTCCCTGTGCCATGTCAACGTGAATGGCAGGTGACGCTGCCGTAGCCGGATGGCGCCGGCGAATCGAGTAGCTGGCAGATCACTCTGTGCCTCACGCGGGAACGCGCACTGTTGCCGGGGCCTGGGCAAGGGCTGCTCGCACAGCCCTGAATCGTCGATCACCAGGACGACTGTCGGTAGCTGCCGCAGGCCAGAGCTGAAGCGCGTGTGGCATGACGCTACTGAACATGTCTTGTGCACGCCAGCGCACAGGACAAGGCCTGCCCGCGTGCTGCCCTGACACCGTGTATGTGCGACGTCCCCCGCGCAATCGCAACGAGGTTGGGCTATCGCACCCTATTGACATGGCCTTGGGAAAACGTTATGATTTCGGCCGAACCAGGTGGCGTCCTGCTGAATTCCCAACCTTTTGTGCATGTGGCCTCCGCCAGCAGGGAAAGGAGGAAGTGGAGGCTATTTCATCACGGACAGCGCAAACAATGACGCAGCCATTGAATTGAACGCGTGCACTGTGGCACGCATATGCCGGAGGCGAGACAGTGCTTGGATTGTATAGTGGCCGAACGGTATTGAGGACCGTTGCTGTTTGCTTGCTAGTTGCGGGCGGCATTTCGACCGCGCCCCACCAGGTTGCGGCCAAGGGCGGGTTGTCGCTCGGCATTGTAACCATGTCGGCGTCGGATGAAGATACGCAGAATATGGTTTACGCGACGACCGCGTACGCGAAGACAAAAGGGTATGCCGTACAAACCATCGACTCAAACGGGAGCTTGACGCAGGGAAACATCGCGATCACGGATCTCGTGCAGAAGGGTGTTACAGCCGTTCTCATCACGACCTTTAGCTCCAAAGGCTTGACCCAGGGGCTGACCGCAGCCAAGTCCGCCGGCATTCCGGTGCTGACGCTGGGCGGGGGCATGGCGCCTGGCATCTCCATGAATACTGACGATGGCACGCCCGATCCGGTTGTGGCCATGCTGCTCAAGGACAACGGGGGCAAGGGAAGGGTGCTGAACCTGACCTGGCATCCTGGGTTGCCTTGTTTCGAGCGCGCCACGTACCTCGAGCAGACCGTCAAGCAATACCCTGGCATCCAGTTGACTTCACATGAAATCAGGATTCCTGGCGCGGCGGAAACCTCCAAGTCCTTTACGCTGTCCTGGCTCGCCGCCAACCCCGCGTCCAGCGCACAGAACTTCGCGATCTATAACTGCTACGACGACAATGCTCTCGGAGCGATCGCGGCGCTGAAGCAAACAGGCCGGACAGGTGTCAAGGTCTATAGCTTCAACGCTACCGCACCCGCGCTGCAGGCGGTTCAGGCTGGCTGGATGACCGCTACGCTCTGGCACGATCTGCAGGGCACGGGTCGCAAGCTAGTGGATGCCATTCCGGCTATTACTGCCAAGGGTTCTAAGTGGGTGCCCGTCACAATACCAGAAGTCTACGTGTTGGTGTCGAAGCACAACGTCGCTTCGTTCATCAAGGCCCACCCTGAGATCAAGTAAGATGCGCTGACGCAGGTGTGGCGTCGTCGAATGCATGGCATTCGTGCGCTCGGCCGCCACCCGATCGACACGGCCTGAGCCTGCGGCGGGCTCAGGCCGTCGACCTTCCACTTGTCCCAGGCTGTGAAAGGAATCTAGGCATGTCGTCCGGAGCCGACGTCCCCGACGCGGCGGTGGAACATTCACAATCTCGCCGGGCCGAAGCGCGTGCTGACCAGGCCGCAACGTCGCGTTTGTCGCTACGACTGCAGCTACTGGCCTTCTTCGGCACCTATGGCACGCTCGTGGCTTTAGGCACCTTGATCATCATCTTCTCAAGCCTTGCACCATCGTCGTTTGCCACCTTTAGCAACGCCCGCAACGTCATCACCGACCTTGCCCCCACGATGATTATCGCCGCCGGACTCACCGTGCCGCTTATTACCAACAACTTTGACTTGAGCATCGGTTATCACGCCAGCTTCGCGTGCGTCATGGTGGTCGGCCTGATCTCGAATCAGGGGCTGCCAATCCCGTTGGCTATCCTGGTCGTGCTGATGTTGGGCGTTGTAATAGGTCTGATCAACGGATTCATCGTGACGAAGCTCGGTGTGAACGCGTTCATTGCTACGCTGGGCACCGGAACGCTGATCGTCGGACTCAACTATGCCTACACTGGTGGCGTCCCGGTCGACCTGAAGACCTCTGCGCAGTCCTTCGTGCAAATCGGCCTGGGGAGCACCCTGGGGATTCCGAATCCCATCATCATCATGCTCGTCGTGCTTGCCCTGGCTTGGTACTTGCTTAATGTCATGATTTTCAGCCAGCATTTCAGGGCAGTAGGCGACGATCCGGACATCGCGCGGCGCTATGGCATCCGTGTGGACGGCGTGCGCATCGCGGCCTTCGCGATAGCGGGCGTCTGCGCGGCCGCCACCGGCATTTTGACCGCGTCTGTCCTGGGCAGTGGAGACACAACCGCCGGCGACGCCTATATGCTGCAAGCGTATGCCGCCGCCTTCCTGGGTTCGGCGGCCTTGCGCGACGGCCAGTTCCACGTGGTAGGGACGGCCATCGGCGTGATCACCGTGGCGGTCGGATTCAACGGGCTGGCTATCGTTGGTACCTCGACGTTCGCTCAGTACATGTTGTCGGGAGGCCTGCTGGTAGTAGCCGTTGCCCTCAGCACATTGGGGAGGCGCTACGCGCGGTCAGGCGGATGACCATGTGCGACGACCCGAACATGACCTGTCCAGGTCGAGATACGACGCCGTCACGCGCGACTATCCAGTTTGCGCTCAAGGCCGAGACGGGAGTACCCAGATGGTAGAAGAGAATGTGTCCGCCGGCGCACTCCCGTTGGTGCGCGCGAGCGCGATCTCCAAACGCTTCGGCGGCGTGCAGGCCCTAGATGACGTCTCGCTCGATGTTTGGGATCACGACATCGTGGGTCTGGTAGGAGACAATGGCGCCGGTAAGTCAACCTTCGTCAAGATCCTCTCCGGTGTCTATATGCCGACGCATGGGAACATCGCTATAAATGGCGTCCCGGTGACGCTTGCCTCGCCGGCCGATGCGCGCCAATACGGTATCGAGACGGTGTATCAGGATCTCGCGCTGTTGGGCTCGTTTACAGTGGCCGAGAACTTCTTCCTTGGGCGCGAGACGGTCTATCAGGGGTGGATGCGGCCGTTTCTTGCCATGCGCAAACGAGCCATGGCCGCCGCGGCAGCTGCATCGCTTGCCGAGCTGAGCATCAGCATTCCGGACCTTCGCTCCAACACGCTCAACCGGATGTCGGGCGGCCAGCGCCAGGCCGTGGCAATCGCGCGAGGAGCATTCTGGGGTCAACGCTGCATGCTGCTCGACGAGCCCACCGCGGCTCTGGGGGTTCGCGAGTCGCGCGAGGTTCTGTCGCTGATTGAACGCATGGCCGAACGCGGCATCGCCATGGTCATCGTCAGTCACAACATGGAACACCTGTGGTCGGTCTGCAACCGGGTTGTCGTGTTCCGCCGTGGACAAAAAGTTGCGGATCTCCCGAAGAAGAGCACCACAGCCGAGGAGGTCGTGGCATACATTACTGGCGCTTTGTCCGCCTACCGGGAGTGACGCGCTCTGGCAAGCGCCGTTGTTGAGAAGAACAAGTGTGACGAGAGGGTTACTGCGTTGGGTATGACCACAAATCTGCCGACCTACGCGAGCCTGCCGATCGATACTTCGAAACCGGCCCACTCGGCGTGGGGCGTCTTCGGCACCGAGGACGAAGTTGGCACCATCAATCTGCTCACACCCGAGCGTGTGCGCCGTGCTGCCGCGCTGGTGCGCAAAGGGCGTGTCTTCTCGTTGAACTGGGACCTCGAAATGCCAAACCCGCCGATCCTTGGCCGGCGCGCCCTAAAACACACAATTACCGACCTCGCTCCGATCGTCCATCCGGGAACGGACGACCACTACGATAGCTTCTGGCCACAAGCGTCGAGCCAATGGGACGCGCTATCACATATGGCCCATCCTGAATACGGCTACTATAACGGTCGGACAATAGACGACATCACCGGGCGCCCTGGCAGCCGCAACGGCATCGATAACTGGGGACGTCGCGGCATCGCCGGGCGATTTGTATTGGCCGATGTCGAGGCCTACTATCGGAGCCAAGGCCGCTCTGTCGACAACAGTCAACAGGTGGTCGTGACCGTAGACGACGTCGACGCCACGCTGGAATACCAGGGTGTGTCGCTCGAGGACGGCGATATTCTGCTTCTGCGGTTTGGTTGGATCGGCTGGTATGAGACCACGTCCCCGGCAACACGCGAATGGCTGGCGGCGCAGCCGTACTTTCCCGCCCCAGGGCTTTCTCGAGAGGACTGTACGCTCGCGTGGCTCTGGGATCATCATCTTGCGGCTGTTGCGGCAGACTGCCCCACGGTCGAGTCGCTGCCTCCGGATGTGCGCAGCGTCGACGGGTTCTTGCACTATCATATGATCCCACTCCTGGGCCTCGCGGTGGGTGAGCTATTCGTATTAGACGCTCTCGCCCAGCATTGCGCTACGGACAGGGTGTACGAGGGATTGTTTACTGCGGCGCCGCTGAACAAGATCGGCGGCTCAGGATCGCCGGCCAACGCCCTCGCCATTAAGTGACGGGCGGTCGACGGAGCCCGCCCGAGCAATCCCGACCGGCACAGAGGAGACAAGCAACCGATGGTTCGGGCCGGGTTGCTTAAGGCGCGGCAGGACGTTGACCCTGCGGATGAAGGCATGGGTGAGTGACGCACGCGAACTGTTGTGCGCGGCCGGCTGAAGCACAAATTGTCGACCGTCAGCTCGGCTATGGCCTGGCCGCCTCTGCCGGAAACACGATTCCGCAGCTTGACACCCGCCATGATCGCGCGAGCGTCATGTGCGACGTGCTGCGCATCGCGGTCGTTGTCGTCCCCCTGAAACGCGAACACACGAATGGGTAATACAATTGAGGCTCGACACATGGTTAACTGATACTGGTATCCGGCGCGAAACCAATGTGGAGTTTTGGGCATCAGGATATGAGTTGCTTGAACCGTGGCTTGCCCATGCTTGGCCGCTTATCGCGATGCGCATGTAGCCACGCCCTGAGGTGTCTATCTCTCGGCAGCGGGACGACGCGGGCGAGCCAACAATGCTGCCGCTGAGTGCCGGCACCGAATCGCAGCGTCGAAGCCCGAAAGACTTCCCCGGTGCGATCGCGCGCCTGCTGGCTCGCGGCAAGAGCAACTGCGAGATGCGTTCGTACAAACGCTCATCACGCATGCCACTCGTGTGTGCGTGCTGCAAGAACCTCAAGCAGGCGGTGCCGAACGTCATCATACTGTTGGGTGGCTACGAGCTCTATCGCGCCATCAGCCTGCGCGCGCCGCGCCAGACCGCACTCGCCCACGCCCATGCGACCGCGCTCATCGACCTGGAGCGCCGCATCGGGATCGCGGTCGAAGGAACGGTGCAGCGGGCTGCGTTGCAGCACGGCTCACTTGCCGGTTCCGGACTTCTGGACGGAGGCGCAATCCGGCAGATCGTCCGCGTGGTCTATGCAGGTAGTCAACTGCACTGGTTGGCGGCGATGTTACTTTGGCTATACGTGTTCCATCGAGAGCGGTTCGCTCCGATAAGGAACGTACTCGTTGCCGGCACGTTGCTTGCGATCGCGTTCTCCGCACTCTATGCTGTTGCGCCGCCACGGTTTGCCATGACCGGCCCTCTGTATGGGGTCGTTGACGTGCTTCATCCTTTTCAGTCAGAAGCGGCGCTCGTGCGGCAGTCCGTGTTTGACCCCTTCGCATCGCTCCCGAGCACTCACATGCTCTGGGCAGCGCTGACCGGTCTCGGCCTGTACGCTGCAGCCACATCCTCATGGCAACGGCTCCTGGCCGCGTTGTTTCCGGCCGCCATGGTGCCAACCGTAATCGTCACGGGTAACCACTACATCCTGGACTGTATCGCGTCCGTGGTGCTCGTGGTAGCGTGCATTCTGGCTGAACGCGCACGTGTGAGGGTCTGCGCACGGCGCCCTCGAAGAGCCAATCACAAGCGTACTTTCGCGTCCGCATTTCCGGTACATGAGCGTCGGAGCAATCCCAATCTGCGCCCCCTGGATCGCCCGCTCGCTCTCGGAGCCACGATGGCAGTGATCCTGATCATTTCAAGCGATCCTGCGCAGCGCGCGATCGGTCTTGGCTTGCTCGTGTGCTTGGCCACCGTGCCGCCAGTCGTTCGGCATCGGATCCAGCATGGTGACATTCTATGCACGCGTGCTGACAGGACCGACTGGTACTGCGGCTTCCTGTTCGTAGTAGGCAGCACATGTGTGGGCGCGGGCGATGCGAACGCTCGGTTCGGCAGTGCCGTACTCTGGCTTGCCGCCGCGCTGCTACCGCTGATTGCTCGTGTCCGGGTGGCAAAAGCCGACGCGGCGCCTGCGACGATCTTGCGGCAACCGCTGAGCGCCGTTGGTCGGGAAAGGGCATCATGAGACACAGGCTGTTGCGCGTCAGTGCGAACCTGCCGCGCATGGCTCCGCACCTTGTCGTGGCGATAGCCGCATTGGAGCTCTACGGGCGCGTCAATAGGTCTGTGCCGAAAGAGCCTGCTCTGGCGCATGAGCACGCGGAGGCCCTGGTGGGCCTCGAGCAGCGATTGGGCATCCTGATCGAGCCTCGCCTCCAGTATCTCGCACTGCATCACGGTCGGCCGCCGTTGCTCAGCCCCCTGCTTGACGATACCGCGGTCCGGGCGGCGTCCAAGCTGATCTATGCCGGTGGCCAGGTCCCGTGGGTAGCCTCACTGCTGCTCTGGGTCTTGTTGTTTAGGCCCCGCCTGTTCACACGGCTGTGCATTCTCGCGATTGCTGCCACGTTCATCGGTATACTCATCGCGGCATGGTATCCCGTGGCGCCTCCCCGATTCGTGCTTGTAGGTCAGCCATACGGCATGCAAGACGTGACGATGATGACCGCGTCCGCACAGGAGTTGCGGGAGCTCGGCGGGTACGATCCGTACGCGGCGATGCCCAGTATCCATATGGTTTGGGCACTTGTTACGGGACTGGGCCTGTTTGTGGCAGGCCGCAGGTGGGACCAGCGTATGCTGTCGCTGCTATTCCCAACCCTCATGGTCGCAACGGTAGTTGTTACGGCGAACCATTACGTACTCGACTGTGTTGCGAGTTTCGCGCTGGTCAGTGCGTGCCTTGCCACATACTGGTGCTGGCGTCGACTATGGCGTGCGTGGCGCGCGCGTGCCGGCGATATTCGTCCCGTTGTCGGCATGCAGCGCGCACTCCGCGTAGAGCGTCGCAGGTCGCCGGATCTGCGGCCGCTAGACTGTCCGATTCTGCTCTGCGCGGTCACGGGCATGCTCCTGGTTCCTGCGGCTGACATTTGGCAACGACTGCCGGGAGCGCTCCTTCTACTAGTCGGGGCGCTGGTCCGGCCTCTGGCGCTCCTGCATTTCAGGGAGAGTATTCCCATCCGGAGCAACGCCCAAACGGCAGAGTGGTTTTCCGGTTTCTTGATGGTCGCAGGCGCTACGACAATCGGTGCCGTGGAGATCGGCCCTCGCATGGTCGGCACACTCTGCTGGATCACCGCCGCCCTCGTACCGTTGTTCGCGCATCTCCGCGTCCCCACACTCTTTGCCGCCGTCGCTTCTCGGACGGTAGCCAGCAGGGGGACGATGCGGGCGGAAGTCAGCCATAGAGCTCGCTGATAGCCCTCCGGTCACCACGCGCGATCACCTGATTCTCCGGTTCGGGCCGCTATTCGATTGTCAGCGTGCGGTCAAGACTCTTGGCAAGTATCAGCGGACTGAGCTTGCTCAGGAACGAATCGAACTGCTTGGGCGCCCAAAATCCCATCGTCCCGTCCCTATCCGTCCAGACGAACCCAACCTGGCCTCGCATGCCCGCCGCCTTTGCCCTGGCTTGCAGTTCGTCTGAAAGCACACATTGTTGGTCGAAAGTTAGGTCGCGAAAGAACGGCGTAACAAAGACGATGATCAGGTTCGATCCCGGTTGTTTTACGTAGGCTACTCGGAAGGTCTGTGCCATACCGCAGGTCCTCCAGGGTCGGTCCCGCACGAACAAACGGCCGGCGCCGTCCGGCTCCAGCAATTACGCTACACGGTACACGGTTTCTGCCGCGAGCGACGTGGCCAATCCTTGCGACATCCCATCTGCATTCGCCATGTTGCAGTTCAAGTACTTGCGCTGAACCCGCACGGGATCTACTATCGATATATCGCTAGCAGTCGCTATCTATGTACCGAGGAGGGATCAGCAATGACTGCGTCGACATACTGCGGGCCCGGAGCGCACTGGAGGGGGTACATCTGGATGAACGGTTTTGGACGGCGTTTTGGCATGGGACCTGAACGGCGGTTCGGGCGCGGAGACATCAAGTTTCTGCTGCTGGACCTCCTGAAGGAGCGGCCGAAGCACGGGTACGAGATGATCAAGGAGCTCGAGAGCCGCTTCTCGGGCTTCTATTCGCCAAGCCCCGGCTCTGTCTATCCCACACTGCAGATGCTCGAGGATCGAGGCTACGTCCGGTCTGTCACCGAAGACGGCAAACGCGTGTATTCGATCACCGACGAGGGCCGCGAGTACCTGGAGTCTCACAACCGGGAGCGAACCGGCCACCACTGGGGTCCACCCGAATTTGGCGCTTCGCCTGAGGTTCGGGCGTTCGGCCGCGAGGTGTTCGAATTTGGCCGTGCTGTCGTGCAGGCAGCCCGAACATCCAGTGGAGACCCGGCAAGGCTTGCCAGGCTCCGCGATGCGATCGACCGTGCTCGTCGGGAGATCTATAGCATTCTTGCCGAGCCGGCGGCACCGCCGGCACCGCCGGCACCGCCGGCACCGCCGACAACCGACGTGTAACACCGGCGCACGGTCCTGCTGAAGATGTCCGCGGCGGTAACTCGGTGGACATCTTGAGCATGATGTCACATCGCGCCCACTGGCCGCAGCACGCGATGGCCCGCGACCCGCTTCGCGGGCCATCGCTTAGACTGAAGTGTCTACCGTACGCACAGCCGGCTGCAGGACCGGGTACCACGACTCGCGACGACCCGCCCTTCGGGCAGGTACCCCGGCGGTACCCAATGGATCGCCCTTCCATTCTTCCGCAGCGGGCGGGCGGCTCCGTGCGGATAGCTTTGTCCGGGGTTAGGCTATTTCGGAGCAGCGTCCTGTGCTACTATGCGACTGGGGCTTGGCCGCGCAAGGTTGCCCATTACCGGAGGATACGCCGTGATCTTGAACGCCGCAGCAGCTGCCAATTCTAGTTCCGATTGGTTGGACCCGGCGATCACCGGCATTATCGTGGTCTCAGGGCTTTTCGGACTCTGGCGAGGCCTGCTCCGATCTATAGCAGGGATCGCCGGAATCGTCCTTGGAGCGCTATTCGCAGGTCAGTTGGCGGTTCAGATTGACCCGGCTCTCAAACAGGCAGGAATCCAGCACCCGGCGATCAACGGTCGATGGGCGTTTCTCATTGCGTTCGTTGCCATTGTGATCGTCGTCGAAATTGCGGCCAACTTGCTCGTGTGGGTCGAACGGTTCCTTATGCTTGGCTGGATCGACCGTGTTGGCGGCCTCGCACTTGGGCTGGCGCGCGGCGTACTGCTGAGCATGATCCTGCTGGCAGGATTGGCGCAGTTCAACTCTACGGATTTCAACAAGCAAGTTCATCAGGCCCAGATTGCCGTTTGGCTGTGGGAGAACGTGCCACAGTTGACCAACATGCTCCCCGCCGGCATGCGAGACAGCATGATTCGACTGGTTAAGGATAATGCACCGTTCCTCGGTGAGCCATTTGGAACGCCGACGCCTCCGAAGAAATAGCGTGCGGTACGCGTGAAACGAGCAGCCAAGGTGGAGTCGCGATGGAGGACTTGATCAAGATCGTAACAGACGCCGCACGATTAGCACTCGCAGGATGGTCACCCGATGAGCCGCGAGCCCTCGATGGTCTGGCAACCGCGATTGGTCAGGCGGTCGCTGCCGGCATTCAAAGGCATGAGGAGTCGAATGCGCGGCATATCGCGCGTGCCATGGCCGGCATCGACGACGAGGACGTTGCTGGGGCTTTCGACTGGCAAATATAGGCACATCTCCGCCGCCGCCAGAATCTGTGCGCGCCTCGTTGCGGCCATGCCAAGCGCCGCCCCTGGTCCTGCTTCTCGCCTTGGCAGCGCTCATTGACGCTCCTTCACGTTGACGCTTGCGCAACGGGCCGCGCTTGTTGCAGCCATCCAAGACTGCGCCTCACGCCGCGTATCGGTCTGGCGCCCGGCCCCGAGTATCTGAGCCTTCTACCCGACGCCACCTGCTACACTGATAGCCGGAGCGCGCACGGCGAGGTGCGGCATGACGGCTTGGAGAGCTGGCCGGGCGAGTCTATTGCAAAGCTCGGTGGACCTGCATTCCTCCCGGCCGGCGGAGATCGGCGAGCTACCACCCCCCACGCGAGCCAATTTTGGCATTTAGTATTGGCGTCTAGAGGAGGTGCCTTCGAATGACTGTTGCCATTGTGCTCGCGGCGGGCAAGGGCACGCGCATGAAGTCGGCACTTCCGAAAGTCGCACACAAGGTCGCGGGCCTGGCGATGATCGAGCATGTACATCGCGCCGTTGCATCCGTACCAGACCTAACGCCCCTCTACGTCATCGGACATGAGCACGAGATCGTGCGCGGTCTGCTTCCAGCGGACGTTGAGACTGCGGTGCAGCACGAGCAGCGCGGAACCGGCCATGCCGTAAGCATCGCGCTTGCGGCGATCAGCGCGCCATGCACTGAGCTGATGGTGCTGTATGGGGACATGCCGCTGATCACGGCCGAGACGCTCATCAACCTGAGGGCGCGGCACCGCGAGCACGGAGCCACACTGACAGTCCAGTCCGCGTACGTCGCGCGGCCAGACGGCTACGGCCGGATTATCCGCGATCCAGGCGGAGCACCCCTCGCGATCGTCGAAGACAAATGGCTGACCGAAACCCAGCGCATGATCAATGAGATCAACACCGGCCTGTACGTGATCGATGCACAGTGGCTTGAAGATACGATGCCGACATTGCCGAGGCACGGGGACGACGAAATCTATCTCACCGACGCCGCTGAGTTGGCGGCCGCGGCCGGTGGGCTCCTGGTCGTGCCTGGCGCGTCGGCGGATGAATTCGTCGGCATCAACGACCGAATTGGTTTGGCGCACGCCGAAGCGATCATGCGACGGCGCGTGAACGAGACGATTATGACCTCCGGCGTGACGCTGATCGATCCGGCCTCAGTGTATATCGCGGCCGACGCGTCCATTGGGCGAGACACCGTCATCGAGCCGAACGTGATCGTGGAGCCGGGCGTCACGATCGGCGAGCGATGCCATATCGGCGCGCAGAGCCGGATTGTCGCATCGTCGATCGGAAATGACTGTACGATCATATCGTCGCAGATTGAGTTCTCCGAATTGGGCGATCACGTGCACGTTGGTCCCTACTCACATTTGCGCGCGGGGTCGACGCTTGCCGACGACGTACATCTCGGAAATTTCGCCGAGACCAAGAACAGCTTCATCGGCGAAGGTACCAAGATGGGACATTTCAGTTATCTGGGAGACACAACCACCGGTCATCACGTCAACGTTGGAGCCGGCACCATCACCGCCAATTACGATGGGGCGAAGAAGCACAAGACCTCAATCGGTGATAAGGTGTTTCTCGGGGTCGGCACGATGCTGCGTGCACCGATCGTCATTGGAGATGGCGCGTATACCGGCGCTGGCAGTGTCGTGCTGCACGACGTGCCCGATAACACGACCGTGGCCGGGACGCCCGCGAGGGAAATACGGCGCGGTACAGTGCTCGGCAACCAGCCGCGAACGCATGAGAGTGAGGAGTAGATCGGATGGAGGGAAGGCTCCAGGTATTTACTGGTTCGGCGAACCCGTCGCTCGCCGGCGAGATCGCCGAGATTCTGGGCATCCCGCTTGGGCGCGCGTTCGTCGGCACGTTTAGAGACGAAGAGACCCGGGTCCGCATCGAGGATAACGTCCGAGGTGCCGATGTCTTCGTCGTGCAACCAACCTGCCGCCCCGTCGATCACCATATCATGGAGCTACTGATCATGATCGAAGCGCTGCGCCGTGCATCAGCGCGACGAATCACAGCGGTGATACCGTATTTTGGCTATTCGCGGCAGGAGAAGAAGAGCGTCGGCCGCGAGCCAATCACCGGGAAGCTGGTCGCCAATCTGATCACGGTCGCGGGCGCAAACCGCGTGCTCACGCTGGACTTGCATACGCCGGCCATCGAGGGTTTTTTCGACATTCCTGTCGACCACCTGCGTTCCGCCAACGTGATGGTGGCGCATTGCAAGCAAATGAAGCTGGACGACGTGGTCGTCGTGTCACCGGATCCGGGCGGCGTGCTTCGTGCGAACGACTTTCGCGCGCGTCTCGGCGCGTCGCTCGCAATTATCGCCAAGCAGCGACCCGCACCGGATGTCGCCGAGATGATCGAGATGGTCGGCGAGGTCCGCGACAAGAACGCGATAATCGTTGACGATATTATCTCCACCGGCGGAACGCTGTTCGAGGCTGCAAACATGTTGCTGGAACGAGGGGCGAAGGCGGTCTATGCGTTCGGTGTGCACGCACCTCTGGTAGGGCGCACCGCGGAATTGATAGCCGAAAGCAGAATACGCCACCTGGTGGTGACAAACTCAATTCCAGTTACAGAGGTCCAAAAGGGTGATAAGATCGAAGTGTTGACTGTTGCTCCGCTCATTGCCGAGGCGATCAAGCGAATCCACGAGGATGTCTCGGTAAGCGCGCTTTTCAGATAGGAGCATGGCCAGCATCGGAGAAAGGCCTTAGTGGTCGTTCATCATTTGGCTCACGTGGCCGGCGTGCTCACCGGCAATCCTCGCGTGCTTGGACAGCCAGTGCTTGCGCTCGCCGGCCATGCCTGGGATGGTGCGGATACCCTTCAAGCCATTGGACTGCTTTCCTGCCTGCTGCTTTCCGCGCTTGCGAACGGCGCGGAGACAGCGCTGACTTCACTCAGCCGCCTGCGAACGCGCCATTTGCTCGACCAAGGTGTGAAGGGCAGCAATCAGGTTGCGTTGCTGATACGTGACCCTAACCAGTTCCTTTCGGCCATCCTGATTGTGAACAGCGTCGCCATTATCGTGGCGTCGACGCTGGCAACGCTAATTCTCGTTGGTCTGCTGGGTGACAATCTGGGTGCCGTCATCGCTCCCATCGTCACCTCGGCCGTCGTGCTCGTGGTAGTCGAGATAATTCCAAAGACCCTTGCAATTCACACTGCCGAGCCGACTGCTTTGCGTTTTGCCAGACCGGTAATAGGTCTCACGACGCTCCTCAGACCGCTGATAGGGTTGCTCCGCGCCATGACCGACCTGGTCATGCGCCTCCTTGGCATCAAGCCACGCACTGGCCCGTTTGTCACGGAAGACGAGCTGATCAGCCTCGTCTCACTGAGCGAGCAGCAAGGCGTGATCGAAGAAGAAGAGAAGGAGATGATCCACGGCGTCATCGAATTCGAAGAGACGATGGCCAAGGAAGTGATGGTACCGCGTGTTCGCATCACCGCCGTACAAGCAGATCTCACCGTCAAGGAAGCAGTCGACATTGCGCTTGAAAAGGGCCGATCCCGCATACCAATCTACGCCGAGTCAATCGATAAGGTTACTGGTATAATTTATGTAAAGGACTTGCTGAGAGCCCTCCGAGATGGCCAGGACGACATGTCCGTTCGGGAGCTTGGACGGAAGCCCTTCGAGGTTCCCGAAACAAAGCGCGTCGGCGACCTGTTCAGGGAGTTCCAGGCCAGAAAGATACACATCGCAATCGTGATCGACGAATCGGGCGGTACCGCCGGAATAGTGACCATCGAAGATCTGCTCGAGGAGATTGTCGGCGAAATACAGGATGAGTATGACAAGCCCGGCTCCGAACCGACGATCGAGCAGATTGGTCCGGATGCGTACGTCGTCGACGGAAGGATCTATCTGGAGGACCTCGAAGACGAGATACACCTCGCACTCAAGTCTGAAGACTACGACACACTCAACGGCTTTATCATCGACCGGCTTGAGGACCTACCGACGGTCGGCGCGGTGATCGAAGTCGATGACGAGGCGGTGATCACAGTGCTGAGCGTCTCAAACAGACATGCCGACAAGGTGCAGATCAAGCTCCTCGCCCAGCCGGCACCGTCGGAAGAGCATGAGCCCAGAGAGCCTTCGGCGCGCGACTAGCGCCCCGGATTGGGCTGAGATTGCCCTCCTGCCGGCCCCATACGACGGGTATCCACCGCTTGATCGCCAGTTCATGGCCCGCGAGGCCACGATTGTGGCGCGCGAGCTGCTCGGGAAGCTGATCATTCGCCTGCTTGGTCCCGAGTTACTCGTGGCGAGGATTGTGGAGACCGAAGCCTACGCCGGCGATCTGGACCAGGCCAGCCACTCATTCCGCGGAGTCACACGTCGCAACCAATCGATGTTCGGCGCCGCGGGACGAGCGTATGTCTATCGATGTTATGGCATTCACACCATGCTGAACGTCGTCACAACGCAAGATCACGGCCCAGCGTCCGCTGTATTGCTCCGCGCCATGGAGCCGGTTCACGGCATCGAAGTGATGCAACGACTGAGAGGAATCACGGACCCAGATGAGCTGCTGCGAGGACCAGGGAATATCGGCAAAGGCCTCGCCATTGGTGCTGCCCTGGACGGGCACGACCTCTCCAGGCCACCACTGCTGATCGTCGACGCACCGACTGCGCTGCAGCCAATCGTCGTTTCCAGGAGAGTGGGCATCAGGAAGTCGGCCGACTTGCCGTGGCGGTACTACCTTTTCGGAAGTCAATGCGTGTCACGCAGGGATCGCCAGGCGGAAGAGCAGATCACGGATCGCTGTCATGTCCGATTTGTCAGTGGCGGCCTGCCGAGGGCGCCGATCCAGGTACTTGCATAGCACCTCGCGCAATACTGGTCTGAGTCGCAACAGGCAGAGGTCCACGGAAGCCTTGCACGCCCCTTCCGTCGACCCTACACTGCCCATAAGTGACGGTGTGCAAGCAATGCGCAAACGGAGTCACGAGCGTGGCAGCAAAACCAGTCCTGGTACTCCGGGTTCTTCCTGATGACAGTGCGCTGCAGCTGCTTGTGCCTCGAAACTCATCCGGCCTGAGTGCACGCGATCTCTATGCCCAGCTCTGTACTGAGTGCGAGCGCCTTGGCGTCACGAATCCGCCGCCATATTCGGATGTCGCCGCGGCCCTGGAGATGTCGTCGCCGGGACAATGGCTCAGCGTGGTTTCAGCGTTCCCGCCAGTGGCTCCGACAGACGGCAGCCTCGAGCTGCTCGTAAATGTACCTGTCGTGGCCGCCGGTGATTCCTTCCGCCTGAATCGGATGGCAGTGAAGGCCGGGACGCCGCTGGTAAGGAGACACCCTGGCAAGCCCGGTCGGCCCGGACATGACCTGCGGCGGGGTGTAATTCAGCCGAGGCCGCCAAAGGATCCCCTGCTGCCATCCGGCATGAATACAACGCTTGGCGACGACCGAATGACGCTGGTGGCAGCGTGCGATGGAGAAGCAGTCTTTCAACATATGCGGATTGACGTGTTTCCCGCATTCATCCACGAAGGCGATGTCGGAACGGGCGCAAGGATCGACTCCCCGACGCTGCCGATATTCATCACCGGCTCGGTGAGCGAGGGTGCGCGCGTAACGGCAAACGCGGACATCTTCGTAAAGGGGAGCGTGATCGAAGCGCATCTGCAGAGCAATGCCGCCGCGGTCACGGTTGCCGGAGTAGTAACGGGCTCGCCCGCGAAGAAGGCACATGTGCTGTCGGCGACGGCTGTGACGCTCGACCAGGTGCGCCTCGCGACGGTCGACACCCGCGGGGACATCCACGTGCGTACGCAGGCATGGCAGTGTGAGCTGGTTGCCTCAGGGGACCTCTATCTGGCTACGACCATGCAAAACGGCCTGCACCATGTCGAGTTGGCGGTGGCCGGCCATATCCTGCCAGTGCTCGAGCCGGCTCCGCCGGTGAACCGGAATGAACGCCAATACATTCGCGTACCTTGCTCCTTGCCGGCTCAGATCAGCCTGCACGACCTCGCGAGCGCGGCGTACAGCGCAGGCACCATTGTCGACATCAGTCCCGGCGGAGTGCGATGTCGGCTGAATGGAGACGCCGCGAGACCGATTCCCGGAGACGTGCTCCAAATCAAGCTTGCATTGCCCGGTTTGCCGCAGGCCGTTCACCTGATCGGGAAGACGGCGTGGCGTGAAGAGGACATCATAGGCGTGCAGTTTCTGCAGTACACGCGCGAAGATCACGATCGCGTGAGCGCCTATTGCAGGGTCTTGCTGGCAAAGAATCCGACTGCAAGGTTCACATCGCCGGCCCAGCGGAGGCAAAAGCCCGATGGTGACGTCGAACCGAACCCGCAATGACGGCCGCACACGAGCGATCCATCGTCCGGGCCCTCCGCGCTCCACCTACTTTGCGCGCCGGTCGTTCCGGCACGTAGGCATGGTCACGCAAGATCTAGCAGGTCGAAAACGAGACCATCTCGACACAGCCTGCGCGTGCCCGACCGCGTCTCGATAGCGCAGAGGCCACAGGCCCCTACGCCGCAGGGCAATGTATCTGGGGAGACGACTGCCTGCGCGAAGCCGCGGCGAAGACGCAGCAGCTTTCGCCTCAGCAGCGTCGCGACATCAAGCAAGCGCGATCGGGAGCCGGAGAGAAATACAGCGTCCGGCCACTGGGAGAGTTCGTCGACAGCACGAAGTACGTCGCCGGAGCCGCGAGATTCGTCGTCAACAGGTCTGTATTCGATTTCCGGCGGAAGAGCTGAGGCCGGGACGGGGCACGACTCCAGCGCGCGGCCGGCAAGATAGACTACCTCGACTCCGCCCTCGACCAGATTCCTTGCAAGAAAGAGCAGAGGCGCGGCGGGCGACCCGTAGTCGACGAGCAGGGCGCGCCGGACCCGGGTGTCGAATGTGAAGCCCTTGCCGAGCGGGGCGGTTACCGTCAATGGCATGGAGGATTTGGCCATTATCTCCCAGCGAATCGCCGCTGTTCCATCAGTGATCAGGATGTCGACGGTGCCTGTAACCGCGTCGTGAGCAGTTGGCACACAGACGTCGGGAAGCACCTGCCAGGACAGTGCGCTCGACGCGCAAAGCATGTATTGTCCAGGCTGAAGTCGCTGCATACCCGGCACACGAACGGTGTATCCCGTAACCCCAATCCAGGGCACGTAGGACTGGGCGATCACGCCGGATCTCACGTGCATCGGCACGGCCCAGGCACAACCGTTGCGGTGCCCGAGTAGTGAAGACAGAACCTTCTCCGGACCGAACCACAACCGATGGGCCGGCAGGGCACGCACACGAGGCAACCGCGTACGGTTGCCGGCCGACATGGCGTGCCGGCCGACCGAGCCGCTCGCGGTGCGCAGGCGGGACTAGGTCGAATCGGCGCCGTCATTGCGACGCGCAAGCGCTTCTTGCCGCTCTCGAATAACGCGCACCAATCGTGATGTCGACGCGTTCTCGGTTACGGCCCAAACGGCAAACAGCAGGAGCACAGCGCCGACCGGTATTACGATGAACAATGTGCTGACCGCAAGCAGCCCTACAAGCATGACGATCGTGCTGCCAGGTGCGACCATCGCCAGGGCAATTGAGTTGCGGAGAATCAACGACATCTCGAGGCCGCGTGCCAGCAGAGGCCACGCGTAGCAACCTGCCATGGCCCAGACAACAAGAAGAAACAGGATAAGCAGCTCGGCGCCGAACGCCACCGGGCCGCCGAGACTCGCGTAAAATCTGACGGAGAGGACGAGCAGGCCCCCGGTGGCCGCCTGCAGGCCCATCAACGCCCAGCTTCGCCTCGCCAATGCGCGCATCCCCGCGACATACCGTGACAACGTTGCGCTTTCATCTTCGGAAAAGAGGCACCGCGCGTAGTTGAACATGCCGGCAAAGGCCGGCGCCGCGACGGCGATGATGATCAGGGCAGCGACGACAATGCCGACAATCGAGCTTGCGAACAGAACAGCCCCGAAGGCGAGTCCGACCGCCACCCCCAGCAGTACTTGTAGCGCCACGGCGAGATTCAACAGAATAAGCGAACCCAGGTGGTCATACAGTGCGGAAAACAGGCGCTTGACGAAGCCCATCTTGATGGGCTCGGCCTCCGTCGGATCCATGCGCACGTCGCGCGCCAGCATCTCCCAGACCGAATCCGGGTCCGACATATCGTCGCCGGGCTCGGCATAGTCGGGCTGTGTAGCAAACGGGATGCTGGCACGCTCTGGGCGCTCGGCACGCCAATATCTCTTCCGACCCGATTTCGCCATCTGTTCGGTACTCACTCCGGGATTCAAGTCCGCGTGTCAGGCAGGCCATCGCCGTGCGCGGATGTCTGCTTCTACATCATACTTCCTGCGCTCGGGCAATGCCCAGCGGCCGGCACCGCAGAATGCGCGCTCGTATGAACCAGCAGGCATCGTGCGTGCACGGCAGTCGGCCAGGCGGACTACCCTTCGTGGGCGCCGAGATCTGGCCAGAGCGTCGTGAATACCGGCTATCGGAATCGGTACACGGTCGTAGATTCAAACGAAGCGCCAGGACGCAGAACGGTGCTCGGGAAGTGCGGCTGGTTTGGCGAATCAGGAAAGTGCTGCGTCTCAAGGCAGAATCCGTCCCCCTGCCGAGCGGTCTTTCCGCAGGCCAGGCGAGCATCACCACGCAGGAAGTTTCCGGAATATACCTGGATTCCCGGCTCCGTCGTCAAGCACTCGAGCGTCCGACCGCTCTGAGGGTCGTGCACCGTGGCGGCAAGGACGAGGGATCCGGAGTCCCCGATTGTCCGATTGACCACGAAGTTGTGGTCGATACCATGAGCGAGAACAAGCTGATCGTGGCCATCACGAATGCGCGCACCCAGAGGGAGCGGTCTCGTGAAGTCGAGTGGTGTTCCTGCGACAGGTTCAAGAGCACCAACAGGGATCAGGTTCGCGTTGACCGGCGTATATCGATCTGCATTGAGCTCCAGCACATGGCCATAAATGTTCCCCGATCCCTGTCCCGCGAGATTGAAATAGCTGTGATTTGTCAGATTGAGCACCGTCGGCTTGTCGGTGCTGGCCGCGTAACGGATTTCCAGTGAGTTGTCGTTCTTGAGCATGTAGGTGACTTCCAGCGAAAGCGTTCCTGGATAGCCTTCTTCACCTTCCGGGCTCATTCGAGTAAGGCGAAGTCCGGCGGCACCGTCGACGTGCAGGGGCGTGGCATCCCACACCATCGAGTTAAAGCCACGCGCGCCGCCGTGAAGCGAGTTCGGTCCATCGTTGAGCGCTGCCGTGTAGCTGACACCATCCACCTCGTATGTGCCGCCGGCAATTCGATTGGCAAAACGTCCGATAATGGCGCCAAAATAGGCTGCGTCATGCACGTAGCCATCGAGATCCGCATAACCCAAGACAACGTTTGCAAGATTACCAAACGCGTCGGGGGCGTCAATCGATTGAACAATGCCCCCGAGGTCGAGAATCCGCACGTTCATGCCACCGGCGTTGGTCAACGAGTAGCGATGAACCTGCCGGCCGTCGTAAACCGAGAAACGCTCCGAGGAAACTTGGCCTGAACGAGAACCCTCCGGGTAGCTGGTCCCTGTAACGCGAGAATCATGCTCGAGTCTGTCACTCATGCTGCCTCCTGTCCACTATGAGCAAGCGTCCTTGTGAGATCGAAGACGCCTGTTCCGACCGCAGTGCGCGATGGTGCTGCTGTGGGTTGCCCCTCAGTGCTGCTGCAGGTGCGGGTCAAACTAAGAGAATGGTCAACGTCCTCGCGATGTATCCTAGCAGGTTGGCGCCGCCCGTGGTGTGCACTTGCACCGCCGTATAGGTCGCGGTTACAACCGGAGCGCGTGTCTCACGCACAGTGGCGATCGCCCAATGATTGGTCAGACGCTCTTGTCGCCTGCGCATCGGGCGCCCAGAATGGCGCGAGGCGCCATTGCGATCGCCCGAGCAACGTCGATCGCCATCTCAATCCCGTTGCCGTTCCAGAGCGGCCACCGCAGCACGTCGAACAGGCACCTGGCGCGATCGGCGGAGCTCAGCGGCACCTCGCAGACACACTCCACCAGCTCGCCGAATATGCGCCAAGCAGGTAGCGCTATGTGTCCCTGTTTCGTCGGATCAAACCACCACATGCGATCGTAGCGATTCGAGCGAACAGACTGCGCGGAATGGCTTCTGGAGAAGAAGAGGTACTCCGGCACCTCGTAGAACTCGCCGATGAGGCCGAGTCGGGCAAGGAGAACGCGGTCTGATCCAGCATAGATGTCGATAAGCGGCGTCATTCGGAGCGCGGTTATACGGATAAGTCCGGAACCCTGGTAGCAGCCGTGCGGGACCCGAATCAGGTCGTGAAACCGTGTTGCAGCCGAGGACGATTCGGTGCGGAGTCGCATGCCAACTCTGACTTGCTCGTTTCCCTGTTCATCGATCTTCACCGTGCGCGGCGCAGCCAGCACGCAACGCGGCGAGGAGTCCAGCGCCGCCACACACTGTTCCAGAAATGAAGGAGCGAGGACGTCGTCGTGCGCAGCCCACTTGAAGTATTCACCGCGCGCCAGCTCCACAGTATGGTTGAAGTTCCAGGCACCGCCGTGGTTCCGTGCCTGCCGGTAGTACCGGATCCGGTGATCGCGTCGCGCATAGTCCAGTGCAATTTCGTTTGTCGAATCTGTCGACGCATTGTCCGAGATGATCACCTCGAAATCGGGAAAGGTCTGCGCGAGCAGCGAGTCCAGCGCCAGCCGCAGGTACTTCTCTCCGTTGTATACCGGCACTCCCACGCTGACTCGCGGATCGAGCACACGTTGTCCTGGCACACTGTCTAGCTGGCCGGTCTTGGCAGGTTCGGCGACCGACATGGAATGTCCCTTCACTCTCTAGTCTGCAGCATACATGGCCACTGCATGGACTCTTTCGCGCCCCGCGCAAGCCGTTGGAAACCAACAGGTGTTCACACAAAGCCCGGCGCGCGCCCGGCCGCAACCAAGTACACGGGACGAGCAAGCGCGAGCGCCTCACCACAACTTGCCACCAGGAGGCCTACGCTCAGGCCGACCAGCCCATCCATGGTCGCGCCCTTCGTTGCCAGCACGAGCTTGAGCGCGCTGCCGGCAAGGACGTACGGCGCAGCGCCAATCGGCCGGCCCCTCAGGCGCTGTATCGCCGCGAAGTGCTCGCGAATCGACAATGGAATCGCCCCCAGAGCGAATACGACCAGCGGCACGGCAGCGTGCCGTGCGTAGCCGTGACCGAACACGTCGAGGATCGGCACGGACGCGAACACAAGCACGAGACTGGCCAGAGCAGTCAAGGCTAGCGACAGCACGAGGGTGAAGCGAACGCGGTCGGCGATCGCCGCTGGATCGCTGGCTCCTAGTGCAAAGAGAACCGTGGCAAGTGCGGTGGGAACCACATAGACGAGCGCAGAGATGAGTCCTGCAATGCTATAGTAGGCGTTCACAGTCGTGGACAGAACCGCAGTGACTACGAGTGGCATTGCCAGGCTGTTGATTTGGAGCGCGGAGTTCAGCACGTGGTGCCCCAGCGCCTGCCAACCAAGTCTGCGCACCGCCGCCATGCTGGGCCGACATGCGTGATGCAGGGCGCCAGTCTGCGAAGCCAGCGCGAGCAAGCAGACGACAAGCCCGAAGACCCAGGTTGCGTAAATTGTCAGCCCGCCGCGAGCGGCGAAAGCCGCGGCTACAACCAGCGCGAGAAGCTTCGATATGCCAAATACAGAGTTCCGCCACACCTGCAGTGACGACCTGAGCAGCCCGACCACGGCCTGATCAAGCACGAGAGCAAGGGATGTCAGTCCCGCACCTAAGGCAAACAGCGCGACAGTCGCCGGGCTGCCTGCCAGGCTCCGCAACCCACTTGAGACATGAGGAGCCATGAGGGCGAATCCTGTGCCGAGCAGACCTCCGGCCACAGCGGCGACGAGCAAGCCGGTGCTGAGGAGGCGCTCACGCTCTGCCGGCCGGCGCGGGAGCTCTCCGATGAGCAGCGTGCCGAGCCCGAGCATGCCAAGCGTGCCCATGAGGTTCATGCCCGCATTCACCGCAGACGCGAAGCCAACTGCGGAGGGATCGAACCAGCGTGCCGCAATCCACCAGTACGGCACCCCGAGCGCCATGTTTATGGCGTTTGTGGTCAATATCGACCCCGCATTGGCCAGCACGGTCCTGTGAAACCTCCGCTGCGACGGCACGCCAGCGACGCGGGCGCTAACCACGACCGAGGACCTTCAACACCAGGTTGAGGCGCGGCCTGGTCTGCGGAAATACCATTTGACGTGCGAGCCGCCACGCCAGCGGGCGCGGTCCCAGCGCCATGCCGATGAACCAGCCAACGTACGCCATCCGCATGGCAGGCCCGGCATCGAAGCGCTCGGCAGACGCGCGCATGCCAAGTCCGAAGAGCTTCCACCGCGAGTCACCAGCCACTGGGTGCTGCCTGGGCTGCAACCTGAGCGAGATCATGCGGTTGATTATGTAGGAGACCGAGAGTATCTCGCGCTGACCGTCGAGCAGGCCAACGCAAACTGCATGAGCATTGATGTGGATGTGCGTCTGCCGCGAGTGGGTTACATTCCGCCGAATCCTGGCCAGATTCAGTCTCGTGCCATCCAACTCGTAGTTGTTCTGCCCATGGATCCTGTAGTACGCGCATTCACAGGGCAAATAGCGGACCCGTCCATAAAGTGGAGCGACATGCGTGAGATACGTATCCGCGCCGCCCCGATACGCTGCTTCGTCGATTGGGAGAATCCGGCGAAGCACCGCCGCGGCGAATGCATTTCCGCTTGTGGGCAACCGCCATACGTCGTCGGGAAACGTCAGATAGTGCCGGCGCAGGTCGCCATCGAGCATCGTCGCGTAAGCGGGGGGTCTTGACGCACCGGTCAGGCGACCTTCGGCATCGATGACAGACATGTGAAAATGAACCTTTGCCAGACGGGGGTCGTCTCGAAACGCGTCTACGACGAGGCAGATTGCATTCGGCAACAATATGTCGTCTGAGTCCAGAAAGACAACGATCTCGCCACTGCTGCGTGCAAACCCCGCGTTGAATGCCGAAGCCTGCCCGCCGTTCGCCTTCAATATCGCCGTGACGCGGTCGCCGTAACCCTGAACGACTGACTGCGAGCCGTCAGTGGAACCGTCGTCTACCACGACGACCTCCACCTTCGGGTACGTCTGCCCGAGCGCGCTCGATATGGCCAAGGGGAGAAACTCGCGATAGTTATAGTTGTCGATGATTATTGAGACCAACGGCTGTCGGGACTGCACAACGCTCGACTCGAGGTACATCGGGGGAAGCACAGTAATCGCCAAGCGCCTGTCCGCCATCATCGTTTCCCATTCGCCGCCCGAGCACTATGCTTCAGTGTGCCAGATGACGCACGTTGACGTGGCGAAACCTGGCTGCGCTCAACGGTCCCGCCTGCGCGGCAATGTCAGAAATCACGACGGGATAGGCGATCGCGGACTGCCCCATCGAAATGTCCTTCGCGCCGTCCTGGACCCTCGCACCGGCTTCCGCGCCGGCGGAGGTGGCGGACCATGAGCGACCACAATGGTAGGCAGCGCCTGCGGAGCCGCTGGGACAGGAGCGTCGTCCACGACAAAGGGATCAAAGGTACTCTGGAACATCGGCGACGCGACAACCTGTCGAAATGCAGTCAATGATGCTGTTGAAGTGTCGACTCGCCAGTCATAGCCGTCGACAGCATCGAACCACAGCACCGCCCGCACGCGAGGCAGCAGGGAAGGCAACGCGCTGAGCAAGCCATCAGTAATCCAGGCCGCCTTGTCGCCACCCTGTTCGGCGCTAGAGAGCTCCGAGATCATCAAGGGCTTGGACGTCAACCTGCTGATGTCCTGATACGTGGGCAAGAAAACCTGGGCAAGTGATAGCCACTGGCCGTTCGGCACCGTTGACCCGAAGTTATACCCATCCATCGCGACCCAGTCAACGTACGCGTCGCCCGGATAGTCCTGCGCTATCGGCGTGGCACTGGGAGATTCCGTGTTCACGCACCAGACCCATAGCACATTCGATGCGCCGACGCTAGTGAAGATATCGTGAACGTGCCGCCATGCCGCGATGTAGTCGCTTGGACTATTCCCATTGGCGTTTCCCGTCCCCGTGCTCCACGGGTACCAGGTCGCGTTCATCTCGTGAGCGAATCTCAGGAGGAAAGGAAAGCCCCAGTTCTTCGCGTCCATTGCGAAACGTCTGATATAGTCGTCGTAGGCCCCTGACGCAATGGTCGTGAGCTTGAAACCGGGCTGATAACCCGCGAGGTTGTAGTTGTCCGGAAGCCAGGTCCACATCGGCATGCCGCCACGGGATCTGATCGCCCCCATGACTGTGGCGTTGAATTCCGGGTAGTGCTCCCAGTCGCTGCCGACGTTGACGATCGCAGGCATTCTGCCGGTGAGCGACGCGTAGGCGTCGAGGAGCCCGGGATTGCTGAACACGGTCTCAGATCCAAGACTGATCGTGATGCCGAGGGCGACAGTGTTCTGAAATTGATCGCCTTGACGCCCTGCGTTCACGCGCGTATTTCCCGCGAGTGACAATGAGACAACTAACACGAAAAGCGTGCATGCCAGCCGCAGGCGCTGAGAAGCCACACCCAGACGATCGGCGCGACCGAACCGTGCGGGGATCACTGAATGAGCACCAATCAACGGGCTCATTTCATTGGCGCCGGAGCGATGTATTGAAGTCGGTCACGGGCCGGCTCTGACATGCCATTGATGAGAATGCTACTGGCTCCCGTCCTAACTTGCCAGTAGAATGCGGTCAATCTCTTCATACTCACGGGTCTGGCACGGCTACCTATCCCATCGAGGTGGCACGCCACAACAGCTTAAGCAGTATTGACTACATGAATAGTTCTATCTATTCTGGAGTCAGGAACAGTTGTAGCCAATCGTAAATGTCGCGGTTACGCAAGATAGGGAAGAGATTCACGTGGCGCGAAGGCAGCGGTCCTCTGGCATCGCCGCCAGTCTACGCGCCGTGCTGCAGGGTCCGCTGGGGCGCAACATGTTCTGGTAGCTCGCCGCTGAATCCGGCGACGGAGCACGCCCTCGCCTCTGGCCGGCCTTCCTCGCAAGTATTCGAGACACTTTGACCCGCGAGTGGGACCGGAGCAGCTCATGCCTGGCGATGGAGCCGCGTCGTGCGGAGGGGGTCGCGTACATCAGATCTCGCTCCTTGCGGTGCTTGGAGGCTGTCGCCCGAATGGTCAACCATACACTGAGCCTGGAAAGTGCAAGAGGGGAAGCCCACTGACGATGCAACTGAAAACGTCGCACCTAGAGCCTGCAGGCACGTGCTACGAAATGGCGCGCGGTGCATCGGAGGACGCACCTGCACCGATGCTGGATCGGCGCCGCACTACGAACACGAGCTGGCCACGCGTCAGCGTGGTAATACCAGCAAAGAACGAAGCCCTAAACCTTCCGCATGTGCTAGCTCGTATTCCAAACGACGTCTATGAGGTGATTCTGGTCGATGGCCACTCCGCGGACGACACGGTCGCGGTGGCATCCGCGCACTGGCCGGGCATCAAAGTGGTTCAGGAATCCCGGCGTGGAAAGGGCAGCGCGCTGGCATGCGGGTTCGACGCTGCTCGCGGAGACATTATCGTGATGCTGGACGCCGACGGATCTGCTGACGGTCAAGAAATACCACTTTTCGTGAGTGCGTTGCTTGCCGGCTCGGACTTCGCGAAGGGCTCTAGATTCCTGGAAGGAGGAGGGAGCGCCGATATCACGTTGGTGCGACGTCTGGGGAATCTGGTGCTGACCCATTGCGTCAACCTCCTGTTCCGAACCGATTACTCGGATCTCTGCTATGGTTACAACGCTTTCTGGGCCCGCCATCTATCGGCACTGAACGTGGACGCCGACGGTTTCGAGGTGGAAACGCTGATCAACGTGCGGGTGGCCAACGCCGGACTCAAGGTTATCGAAGTGCCGAGCTTCGAAGCAAGTCGTCTCACAGGAGCAAGTAATCTTCGAGCAGGTCCGGACGGCCTTCGTGTCTTGAAGACGATTCTACGCGAATGGGTGCACCGCCCGCGAGGCGCATACAGGCTGGCGTCCGCTCAACCGCTGCAACCGATGCAGCTCTCCGAAGCGACCGCGGGTGAGACGAGCGCATCCCGTTTGTGAGTGGTACGTTTAGACTACCGGTACCTGCGGCAACCGCAGGCCGTCGGCGCGAACAGAGCCAGTCGGATAGCGTGTCCGCCCACAATCAAGGGAGTGAGGCGCGATGAAGGTAGTATTGTTCTGTGGTGGATTGGGCATGCGCCTCAGGGAATTCTCTGAAAGCGTGCCGAAACCGATGGTTCCGATTGGTAACCACCCAATACTGTGGCACGTGATGAAGTACTACGCTCACTACGGACATACGGACTTCATCCTGTGCTTGGGTTACAGGGCGCATGTGATCAAGGAGTATTTTCTCAACTACAACGAAGCTGTCTCCAATGACTTCACCTTATCCGATGGCGGGCGAAACCTGCAGCTTCTGAGCAGCGATATTCAGAATTGGCGAATTACGTTCATCGACACCGGATTGACCTCCAACATCGGTCAGCGGCTGAAGGCAGTTGAACCGTATCTCGATGGCGAGAAGGTCTTCCTGGCTAACTACACCGATGGGCTGACCGATTTGGCGTTGCCTACCCTCTTGGACCACTTCTGCGACGCGGGGAAAATTGGCTGCTTCGTGGCAGTCAGACCGACGCAAACGTTCCATCGCGTCACAATCGACCCCGATGGCGCTGTGCGCAGCATCCATGACGCGCGCGATGCAGATTTTCGGATTAACGGCGGGTTCTTCGTTTTCAAGCATGAGATATTTGACTACATTCAGCCCGGAGATGAACTGGTCCACGAGCCGTTTCAGCGGTTGATTGCCGAGAATCAGCTATCCGCCTACAAGCATGATGGTTTCTGGTCGTGTATGGACACCTTCAAAGAGAAGCAGCAATTTGATGACATGTACGCGCGTGGCGACGTTCCCTGGGAAGTCTGGCTCAAGCCGGTCCCACGCGTAGGGTAGAAGGACACGCACGAGCATGCAGGCCCTGACTTTCGCCAGCCCACCGAGACGCGTGCTGTGCCTCGGGGCACATAGTGACGACATCGAGATCGGATGTGGCGGCACCGTCTTCCGGTTGCTCGCGATGTGTCCCGAGGCCGACGTTCGCTGGGTAGTGTTCGGCGCCGGTGGCGAGCGTGCCGCTGAGGCACGGCAGAGCGCTGAACTGATGTTGGCGCAGGCGTCGTCGCGCACCATAGACGTGCACGGATTTAGAGACGGGTACTTTCCGTACACGGGCGCGGAGATCAAGGATTGCTTTGAGGCCCTCAAGTCCGCTTTCCTTCCTGATGTGATCTTCACTCATCAGGCAAGAGATGCGCACCAGGATCATCGCCTCGTCAACGAGCTGACCTGGAATACGTTCAGGAACCACCTCATCCTTGAATACGAGATTCCCAAGTACGACGGCGACTTCGGCGTGCCAAATGTGTATTTTCACCTGGACAGGGAGACCTGCCAGGCAAAGATTGACCACTTATTGGCGTGTTTTGGTACTCAGCGAGGCAAACACTGGTTCACTTCGGACCTGTTCTATTCGCTGTTGCGTATTCGGGGCATGGAGTCTGCATCGCCGTCGGGTTTCGCCGAGGCATTCTACAGCAAGAAGATCGCGCTCTGACGCAGCGCAGTCGCAGGGAGATAATTCGAATGAACGTACTTGTTACCGGGACAGACGGATATATCGGCTCACAGCTGGTCCCGGTGCTCAAGGCACGCGGTCACGAGGTATCCGGATTGGACACCGGCTTCTATCGCGACGGTCTGCTCTACGGCACGATCGACCCTGGCGCCACGTCAATTCGTAAGGACATACGCACGCTGGATGTCCAGGACTTCGCAGGTGTTGATGCAGTTGTGCATCTGGCCGAGCTGTCGAACGATCCACTGGGTCAGCAGAACCCGGGACTTACCTACCGGATCAATCATATTGGCAGCGTGCGGCTGGCCAAGCTGGCCAAAGAGGCGGGCGTGCGTCGCTTCGTGTACACGTCGTCCTGCAGCGTCTACGGGGTAGGCTCGGACGAGATCATGACTGAGGAAAGCGTCCCGAATCCGCAGACTGCATATGCCGAGTGCAAACTCCTGGTGGAGCGCGACGTGCAGACATTGGCGGGTGACTACTTCTCGCCGACGTTCCTGCGCAATGCCACTGCGTTCGGCCCGTCACCAAGGATGCGCTTCGATATCGTGCTCAACAACCTGGCCGGCCTGGCATGGACGACAGGCACGATCGCCATGACCAGTGACGGCACGCCATGGCGGCCGCTCGTGCATGTCCTCGACATCTGCGAGGCGATAGCGTGTACGCTCGATGCGCCGCCAGCCGCCGTGCACAATCAGGTGTTCAATGTTGGCGACTCGCGCTTCAACTACAGGGTCAGGGAAGTCGCCACGATAGTGGCAGAGGCGTTTCCGGGATGCACGGTCACGTTTGGAAAGCCAGACAAGGACAACCGCAGCTACCGGGTGTCCTTCGAGAAGATCCGAGCGCACATGCCGGCATTCAGCTGTAGCCGCGACGCGGCGACAGGTGCGCGTGAGCTCCATGAGGTCTTTATGTCCATTCGCATGTCACCCGATACCTTTGCGTTCAGGGCGTTTACACGCCTCAAGCAGATACGCCACCTCATCGAGACTGGACAAATAGACGAAGAGCTTTACTGGCGCATCGCGACACCGGTTTGAGCCGACGGCCCTGGCGCGCGCGAACGCGAAGGCATCACACATGCGAGAGTGTGAATGAGCTCGGCGGCCGTGATCTTGTGGCTGCACGTGATGGCAGCCATGTTTTGGTTGGGCGGCCAGCTCTTCCTTTTCATGGTGCTACTTCCAGTGGTCAGGCACTCCTTGTCCGAGCCCGAGCGCGTGCGTATTGTCAGTCTTGTCGGCCGCAGATTCGGCGTCTATGGCGGATTGTCGCTCGCCGTGCTGCTCGTCACCGGGCTGCTTAACGCGAACGCACATGGTGTATCCGCATCGATTCTGCGTGACTCGAAGTGGGGCCACGTATTAATCGCCAAGATTGTGTTGGTGGCAATCGTGCTCGTGCTGACCTGCATCCACGGGGCATATTACGGCCCCCGTCTCGAGCAATCGGCAGGCCAGGCCACCAGCATTCTGGAGCCCGAGCGGCGAAAGTCGCTTCAGTTGCGGTCCATACAACTCTCGGTGGTCAACCTGTTCGTCAATGTCGCGATCGTCGCGCTTGCTGTCTGGCTCTCCACATTGGCATGATGCTGATCGCGTCGGGCGCCGCGTCCCGTGACGTGTGCGCCCTTACGCAGATTCCTGCTCGTCTATTGTGAGGCCTGACACCGAACATGACCGAGCGCGATAGCATAGAAGAAACACGCCTCGGAGTGGCATGTGTCGTTCAAGAGGCGCTGTCACGAAAGGAGCAGCACGCCGCGGCATGAAGCAAGAAACCAGTCAGGAAGCATCGGCGGCGGCCGCCCAGCGCTTGCTCGCCGCTTGGCGCGGTGAGATTCAGGCTCGGTACGTCTACGACGTCATAGCGGCGCGAGAACCTGATAATCACCGGTCGGGCATACTCCGCGCGATAGCTGACGCGGAGGGCAAGCACCGAAGCATTATCGAGGCGCGTCTTCGCGAGTTGCACGTCGAGATTCCCGATCCCTCGACGGTGCATATTTCCTCGTGGCTTCGTATGCAGGCGCGACTGGCCCCGATCGACCGGCTCCTTCGCGCCCGCGAAGCGGCAGAGGACGAGGAGGTTCTCCACCAATACGGAAGGCCAACGGGCGATCCAGCCACTGATGCCGTGCTGCAGGAACTCAGGCGGGACGAACGATCGCACGCGATGGCCGTGAGCGACATGCTGGGACAATCCGCGCTACATTTGCCGGTGGAGTCGAAGGAAACGATTCAGGCCAGCCTGGACCGCATGCTCAGCCGCGAGCGACACCACACGAGCTCGGGCTGGGTGTCCGATGCCATCTACGGGGCCAATGATGGGTTGGCAGCAGTCTTCGGCGTCGTCGCCGGCGTGTCCGGCGCCACAGGGGCCACGAGGGTCAGCGTGCTCACAGCAGGCCTTGCCGGGGCGATTGCGTCCGCGCTCTCCATGGGCGTGGGAGCCTGGTTGGCGGCACGTTCAGCCAACGAGATAGCCGAAGCTACCCTCGCGCAAGAGAGAAGAGAGCTGGAGATCCATCCGGCAGAGGAGGCGGAGGAACTAGCGCTCTTCTACCAACTCAAGGGACTGAGCAAGGCTGAAGCAGAAGACTTCGTCGCAAAGCTGTCCCGCAGCCCGGAGGCCATGCTCAGCGCTCTTGCCGTCGAAGAGTTCGGCGGGCTCGAACAGGGGAAGGACCCCTGGACCGCGGCAGTCGCCGGCCTGGTGAGCACGGGATTGGGCGCGATTATCCCGGTGATCCCGTTCTTCTTCGTCGGCGGAGCCCGCGGATTGGTCATCGCGTTCGCCGTATCGTTGCTAGCGCACTTCGGCGTGGGTGCCGCGAAGTCCCTTTTCACACTGCGAAGCTGGTGGTTTTCCGGCCTTGAAATGACGCTCGCTGGCCTTATCGTGGGCGGAGGGACGTTCGGCCTTGGCCTCGTCGTCGGCGTCAGTACCTGAACGTGCAACTCCTGCATGCTCGCCATCGGCCCTGAACGGGGTCGAATCGGCCTTGTTTTGGCAGCGCACCAATCCACGCTCGGGACCGGAGGCGGCGCTCGAGCGTGTTTCAGGCTCAGCTGAATTGCGGTTTGGGAGGATCTAGATGTCGGTGGGCGAGGTCCTGGCAGCGAGTGGACCGAGAAAGTTGCTGGCCATCGATGGAGGAGGAATCCGGGGAGTATTGAGCATCGAAGTACTCATGCAGATCGAGCGACTGGCCCGTGAAGCGTACGGAGAACCCCATCTGGTACTCGCGGACTGCTTTGACTACATCGCGGGAACGAGTACTGGGGCGATTATCGCAGCCGGGCTGGCCGTCGGACTGCCGACAGACGAGATTCGTTCGCTCTACGAGGAGAGCGGGCCACTCATGTTCAGCCCCGCGCGACTGCGGGATAGGCTGCGCTTTCAGTACGATGACGAGCCACTGGCAGTGATGCTCAAGGAGAGGCTCGGCGCCGGCACGACGCTTGGCAGTGACAGGTTGAGGACACTGCTGCTGATCATGCTCCGAGATGCCACCACTGACTCTCCGTGGCCGGTATCGAACAACCCCGCCGCACTGTTCAATGATCCGGAACTGCCCTCGTGCAACTTGCAATTTCCACTGTGGCAGCTCGTACGCGCCAGCACCGCCGCTCCGATCTTTTTCCCACCTGAGGTGATCACGGTGGGCGACCGCGATCACATATTTGTCGACGGCAGTTTGACGCCATTTGCAAATCCGGCCTTTCAGCTATTCCTCTCGGCTACGGTGGATGAATATCGGCTCAGGTGGCCCTGTGGCGAAGATCGTATGCTGCTCGTGTCGGTGGGAACGGGTATGTCATCGCGCGCCGAACCAGGGCTAACGCCCGAGCGTATGACGCTGTTCTACCAGGCCACGACCGTGCCTCAGGCAATGCTTTCAGCGTCCACCGTGCAGCAGGACATGCTGTGTCGCATTTTCGGGCGCTGTAGGGCAGGCCTACCGATTGACTCCGAGGTCGGCGACCTGAGAGGCAACCGGGGTCCAGTCGAGCCGAAGCTCTTCACGTACCTGCGCTACGATATCGATCTGTCGCGTGCGTCGCTCGACGGCTACGGACTGCAACGGATCACCGACGTGAGCCGCCTGCGACATCCGGATGTCGTGCAGGCAATACCCGATCTTCAGCTCATCGGGCGGGCGCTGGCGTCCTCGGTCAGGCGCGAGCACTTCGCGGGCTTCTTCCCATCGTAAGACGCAGCCAAGCACTCGGTTTGTATACCGTAGCAGGGTATGGTACGCTGAAGTACCGTTTGGTGGATTACGCGTTGGTAGCAAGGATCAAGCAATGAGCATGCATGTGATATCGACCGACGACCAGGGATTCGAGAAGACTGTCCTTCAGTCGACCGTCCCTGTCCTTGTCGACTTCTGGGCGCCTTGGTGCGGCCCGTGCCGGATGGTCGGACCAATCGTCGAAGAGCTGGCCGGCCAGTACGAGGGGCGGCTTCGCACAGTCAAGGTGAACGTCGACGACAGTCCCGAGGTGGCCATGCGCTACGGCATCCAGGGCATTCCGACAATCTCCATGTTCCAGGGAGGCAAGGAAATCAAGCGCCTGGTTGGTGCGCGACCGCGCGCCGAGCTGGTTCGAGTGGTCGAGCACGTTCTGACCACCGAGCCTTCAACCGCCGTTCACGCCGAGCCCTAGAGAACCGCGCACGTCTCAATAGGAGGAACCTACTCGAGGGCCTCCTGTGCGAGCGCAACGAGCGTATCGATCGGAACCAAGTGGGTCTCCGGGAACGCCGCTCTTAGCACCGCGGGATAGCGTTCGTCGACCTGGCCCGCGACCGCGTTTGCAAGCGCGACGATCGCGGCCAACGATGGGGGGCTTCTCACCGGGTTCGCGTGGTGCAAGAACATGGCGTCGCTCAGTTCCGTCGGAAGCGACCAGAGCGTGGCCAGATCGCGACCGACGGTGGCGTGGTCGGTGCCCACACCATCGCGCTCCAGAGTTACGATGCTCGCCGCGGGCTGCGCATGCTCGTTCACGAACGCTTCGGGTTTTGGCGCTCCTGGCCCACCCTGAACGACGATAGCGTTAATGATCACTTTGCCAATGTCGTGCAGCAGGCCTGCGCTGTACGCAACCCCTGAAGCCGGGTACTGTACCTCGCGCGCTATAGCCATGGAGAGTGTTGCCACCAGCTCGCTGTGGCGCAAGAAGGCGCCTGAGGGCAGACCGTAGAGCCAAAGCTCCTTTTGTCCTGCCTGCGCCACGCCCCAGGTAAGCACCAGCAGGCGAGCCTGGGCAGTACCGATGAGACGTATGGCCTCACCAATACTTCCTACCCGGCCGCGCATGCCGAAGATCGGCGAGTTGGCCATGCGAAGCATCGCCGCGGCAATACCCACATCGCGACTGGCCACGTCTGCGATTTTGCGCAAGGATGTGTCCGGCTGATCCAGAAGGGCAAGCAGCTGTACGGCCGTGGCAGGCAGCGGCGCCAAAGACTGCAGCGTCTTCTTGGTTATCTGAAACGGCGCCGGAGGATTGTTCTCCCCGGAGACTGTTGGCTGGACCATCTATGCCCTCCCCGCATGTCCTGACTGCTACTCACGTACCTATCGGCAGATTCTGCCAAAAGTGTAGCCATATGCACTGGTGATCTGCCACATTGTGCCGAATACCTCTTTAGTAGTCTGTCAAATATCATCAGCTACATTCACCTGGCACCAAAGTGGCGGGTACTCACAAGAGCGGGTGATGCTACCCTGATGCCGCAGCTTGAGGCCTGATCGCCACCGCAATGCATGAGCGTTGACAAGCTACTCGAGCGAAGTTGGCATGAGCGCATTGGAGGAGTTAGCACCATGGACGAGGTGGCGAGTAAAGCACTTCCCGTCCTCACTCCGACATTGGCCGCCGTGTTCATGGATGCCCTCGCCTACGCGGGCGCCCAGCTCGCTGGACTCGTGGAGCGCGACATTCAGTTCCGTGGCTCCCGTGCGGCGTACACTCGGCTGGAAGATCTGCTTGACTGTTACGACCCAGGCGCGGAGAGCCCGGTTACGGCCGTGTACGTCGCGTTTTCCGGTGACATCGATGGCCACGTAGCACTGTGCATGGCGCCGGAAGCCTCGGACTTCATCTCGCGCGTGCTTCTTATGACCGACGACCTTGACACGCCGGAGATGCGATACCTTGCCGATTCAATGGTTAGCGAGCTCGGAAATGTCGCCGCTTCAGCGTTTCTCAATGCGGTTGCCGACACCACCAAGCTCACCGTCCTACCCTCGCCACCGTTTGTCGTCCGTGACATGTGGGCCGCTGTACTCCAGTCTATTGTGGTGGAGATGGCCCAGACCCAAGCCTATGGGATTCTCATCGAAACGAAGATCGTGGTCGAGGGCGACGCGATTGGCGGAACACTCGTGCTCTTGCCAAGCCTGGCTTCGTGCAATCGGATCGAGGAGATTCTCAACTCGCAGGCCTCTGCGATCCGCACGGGAAACTTCAGCTAAGCGTGCTTCTCAGGCGAAGGTGCATGCACCTCCGACTCGGGCATTCCTTGCGCGCCGGTAGTCGGTGCCGTCGCCTCGGCAGGCGTCGTGGTCCTCGCTCCTGCGAACGCCCATACGGTGGCCCAGGACTTGACCGTGGTCCCTTGCGGCCGGCCACAGCCGTCGCCTTTCATGCGCCGAACTGGAGCTCCAGTGACATCCCTCCGGCAGGGCTGCTAGCCTAAGGGCATGCGCCGATCGAGACACGTCGGGAGAAACGGATCGTGACCCCAAGAGGCTGGATGCTTTTCGTCGCGATCTCGCTGTTCTGGGGCATCCCCTACTTCTTCATCAAGATCGCGGTAAAGGCCGTCGATCCGTCGATCGTGGTGTGTACCCGGGTTGGAATCGCTGCTGTTGTGCTCATGCCAGTGGCCTGGTTTCGCGGAGCGCTGCGACAGCTTGCCGGTCAGATCCTGCCAATCACAGGACTCACATTGGTGCAGATCGCCATTCCGTTTCTGCTGATCAGCTACGGCGAGCAACACATCGCGTCATCTCTCGCCAGCTTGATTATCGCCGCGGAACCGATGCTAGTGGCGCTATTCGCGCTTCACTTTGACCGCGCCGAGCAGGTGGACGGCGTGCGCTTTGTGGGGCTCGTGATCGGGGCGGCGGGCGTCGCAGTGCTGTTTGGCCTCGATATCGGAGGCGGAAGTATGCGCCTCGTAGGGGCTTTCATGGTGTTGATTGCCACGTGTTGCTACGCGGCCAGCGCCCTCATGCTGCGAGCCAGTACGTACTCGCGGTTACCGAGTCTGGGAGTAGTAGCTGTCGAGTGCGCGATTACGACGATTCTTCTTGCCCCAATAGCGGCTACACGGCTGCCGACGCACATGCCAGGTGCTGACGTGGTCGTAAGTCTTCTGGTCCTGGGTCTCGTGTGCACGGCGCTCGCCGAGCTGACGTTCTTCGCACTCGTAGCCGAAGTTGGCGCCAGCAAGGGTACGGTGTTCACCTACGTCAATCCCGTCGTGTCGGTGCTGCTCGGCGTCGCATTTCTCGCCGAACCACTCAGCGTGAGCACGGTCTTCGGCTTCGTGCTGATTATCTTCGGCTCATACCTGTCAACGGCCGGGAGGCTGCCAGCCGCCGCACGGCGAGCGCGGCCCGCGCCCGCAGCGCCCGACTAACCTGCAGTATTCACGCGCGAGTCTTAGCGTGAAAGAAACGCTGGCCTCTAGCCCGGGGAGTTTGCGGGGGTGCAAAGCACATTTCAGTTCGATGCCGACGAGGCAACCACCCCCCGCTTCTCTGTCTCTTGATAGAGATCGGCACGCGTCGGCGGAAGCGTGCAAGCGCCGCCTTCGACGCAGTTCGACAGGAGCAGCTGGATAATGCCGAGGTCCCCACGCGCGAAGCCGTGCGCCGCGCCAGACATGTACAGCCGCCACACGCGGTAGGTCGGCTCGCCCACGAGGGAAGCAGCGTCGTCGTGATGCATCTCGAGCCTTCGGACCCAGTGGCGCAACGTGCGCGCATAGTGCTCGCGCAGATTCTCGACGTCGCGAAGCTCCCAGCCTGCGTGAGCCGCCGCTCTGGCTAACTCCCACGTCGCAAGAAGCTCGCCGTCAGGAAACACATACTCGTCGATGAACCTGCCCGAGCCGCGCGCACGGTTGGCCAGATGCCCGAGTGAAAGGCCGCTTTGAGGAGCCACCTGATCCACGATCCCGTGTGCAAGGAATAGCCCGCCAGGTTGGGTGACTCGCCGGGCAACGTCAAAGTATTGGTTCATGTGGGCGCGACCGACGTGCTCGAGCATGCCGATGCTCACGACCTTGTCGAAGCGGTCCCCGCCGGGAATCTCCCGGTAGTCGCGCACGTCGATCAGCACTCGGTCCTTCAGGCCGGCGCCGGCAATGCGCTGGCGGGCGAGGCGCGCCTGCTCGCCGCTCAGCGTGATGCCCGTGGCCTTAACGCCGTAATGCTCCGCAGCATACTGCACGAGCCCGCCCCAGCCGCATCCGATATCCAGCAGAGTTTCACCCTGCTTCAGGCGCAGTTTGCGGCAGATGTACTCGAGCTTCGCCTCTTGCGCAACGTCAAGATCCTCCTCCCCCGTGGGAAAATACGCACACGAATAGACGAGTCGGCTATCGAGCCACAGGCTGTAGAAGTCATTGCCAACGTCGTAATGAGATCTCACTGTCGCCGAGTCTCGCCTGCGTGAGTGGCGACGGCCAAGAGTACGACGCGGTTCGGCCGAGCGCCCACTCAGCGGCTCGCCGGTTTCGGGAGGCGGCAGGCGCCTTGCAAGTGACAGAATGCGGGCAAGGCGCAAAGGCGACCGAATCGACTCCCCGAGTGATTGCTCGAGAGCCATTACCTGTTCCATGTCGCCCTCGACGTCAAAATCGTCCCTGAGGTACGCTTCAGCCGCCGCGATCTCGGTAGGCGGAAAGAGAAGCCGTCGCAACGCCCAGGGCCGGCGCAGGATTATAGTAAACGGAGCCGTCGACGTGCCGCCAGATTGCTCATTGCTTCCGTCCCAGTAGCGTGTCGCGAACGCGCGCACTGACGGGGGACCAAAGAGCAATGTCATGATCTTCTGTGAGAGATCGAGGGCCGATTCCTTGCCTACGTTGCCCATGCTCACCTCCGCACTCAGAACGCGGCCAGGGTCGGATCCGGCTGCCGAGTCGCGACTCACGTAGTTCGTCGCAACAAACGCCGCCGTGCCGCACCACACGTCCGCGCCCTGCCAACTACCACTGCCTGTGTATGGTACCAACGGGCCGCGGATGGCTGCTGAGTGGCAGGCAGGAGCCGCGACCGAACGGTGGCGACCTCAGCCTGACGCTACGGCAACAGGGCAGTTAAGGGCTCCGCGGCGCCGGTTCAGAGCACACATGACTGACCAGGAGCACTGCAGATGGATCGTCAACGTCGATTGGCCATATTCACAGCGACCGAGGACGCCCCAATCTCTGCGCCGGCAACGCAATGTCAGTCTTGGTATCTCACCAAGAGGTCACAGACCGTCAGGCTCGGAGCCGATGCGACGAAGCCAGATGCCCTCGAAGGTAGGCAGACGCATGGCGGAGCGCGTCGACGCGTGCCTCCAGGCTCGATGTTCTGCAGCTCAGGCCCCAACCGGACGGTGATGGGACCGGTGAAGCCGGACACTCCCAGCGCGGCGATGATGGCATCCCACCGCACGCGTGTCTGCGCTGCGGTGAGTCCGCCCCCGGCGGCAAGCTGCCGAGGCCAGCTGTCGGTTGCGCGAACCTGGCATATCGTGCCTCCAAGCGCCAGGATCGGCGCAACCTCGTCGACGCCCAGGCGAGCAAGTATCAGCGGCTCATAGCTCAGCCCGATGCTCGGACTCGGCAGATTCCTCCAGACATGCTCCCACCAGGCAAGGGGTGGCGCGATCGGCTCGCCCGTTTCGGGATGTCGCCCGGTCGGGTCAAGCCACGCGTGCTCGAGGCACACGACGACAGAGCGATGTGACGCGTAGCTTGCGAGCGCTCCCAAGCGAGCGATTGCGTCGGACCAGCCAGGCGTTGTTGGCGCGGCGTTCACGCAGGTGATTATGCGCGGGACCTCGAGCATGTGCGCGGCGTCGACCAGTGCGTGCAAGTGCGCGGCGGGGACCTGCAAGCCATCGGGAAGTTCACCATCCGTCGCAGGAACGCAGGCAAGGGCCGAAAGAGCGATTCCTTCACGTTGGAGCAGTTCGCGAATGCGACGTGCCGAATCGGCATTGAACTCCGCGACGTCGATGTGGGTCACTCCCGGCGACCCGCTGCGAGGCCAGCATTGCACTTCGACCGCTTGATAGCGCATTCTTCCCGCGAGCGCGATTACCTCGGTGAGCGATAGCTCCGGCACCGCCGTCGTCGCGAAGCTAAGTTGCATCCGTGCCTCCTGGTGCTTGATTCACGCGCGAGGAGTCTATAAAGGCCCGGCCGGCCTGTGAGCTCAAGATTGCGTTGCCTCAAGGGACTCCTCCGCGAAGCTGCCGACGGTGGGTTTCTCGAGACGCAGGTAGTCTGCCGTGGCCAGCAAGACGGAGGTTGTCTTGCTGCCGGCATTGAATGCAATGCGCGGCTGGACGAGCAGCCGCTCGTCGACATAGGTTTCCAACCCGAGCAGGCGGCCGAATGGCGGTACCGCTCCCACTTCGAGATCGAACTGCTGCAACAAATCACTGGCTGCTATCATCCGCAGGCTGCGTACGCCGAGCGCGTGCCTGAACCCACGTGAGTCCACACGCAGATTCGCCGGAAGCACGAGCAAAAGCAGCCGGTCCGCGGTCTGAAATACGAGCGCCTTGGCCCCCTGCTCCATGGTCGTTCCACGAACCAGGGCGGCTTCGGCGCTCGTGCGAACCGGCTCATGCTGCAGCACCTCGAAGTCAGCACCATTGTCGCGCAGAAGCGCGATGAGCCGGTCCGACAGCGATTCACCCACTGCGAGCTTCCATTTCGCCTAATCAGAAGTACCGCTGCCTCGTGCGAGCAGCATCATAGTCGTGGCGAGCCTGTACGACAGCGGGTTGCGCGGAGACTTCCGCCACCGGTACATCCCACCAGCCGTCGTAGCTGGGCACTCGGGCATCGACATCCACGGGGACCTGAATGACGACCGTCTGGGTGGCGCGGGACGCATGCTCCAGCGCCTCGCGAAGCGCCGCGGGCGTGGCGGCGAAGTACGCGCTTGCGCCGAGGCTCTCAGCGTTCTTGACGAAGTCGATCGGCACGTAGCCTCCTTCGAGCCTCCCGGTCGCCGGATTGCGATACCGCATCTCATTGCTGAAGGACGGCGATCCGAGCGATTGCTGGAGCGATCGAATGCACTGGAAGCCGCCATTGTCAAGGACCACTATCGTGAGCTTGTTACCTTCCTGCAGCGACGTGACTATCTCGGTGTGCAACATCAGGTAGCTGCCGTCACCGACCATGACGTAGACCTCGCGCGACGGGTCGGCCATCTTCACTCCGTGGCCGCCCGCGATCTCGTAGCCCATGCAGGAGTACCCGTACTCGACGTGATACCCCTTCGCGTCAGTGGTTCGCCAGAGCTTGTGGAGGTCGCCGGGCAAGCCACCGGATGCGCAGACGACGACGTCTGTTGGTCGCGCGAAGTCGTTGACGATGCCGATGACCTGCGCCTGCGTCAGGTGCTGGTCATCGGTAGTCGCGCGCTGCAGATCCACGGCCCTGTGCCAGTCCTGGTTCAGGCCCTTGATCTCGCCGGCGTAGTCGTCGCCTGTCCGGTAGCCGGCGTCGCGCAGCGCCGCGGCAAGAACCTCGAGCGTGCTGCGCGCGTCCCCGACTAGCGGCAGCGCGCTCAGCTTGTTCGCATCCATGGCGGTGACGTTGACGCCAATGAACGTGACGTCGGGGTTCTGGAACGCGGTCTTTGAGGCCGTGGTGAAGTCGCTGAGCCGTGTGCCGACCGCTATGACAAGGTCCGCCGTCGCCGCAAGCCGATTTCCGGCGATGCCGCCCGTGGCGCCGACGGGGCCGGCCATCCAGGGATGATCCCACGGCAACACGCCTTTTCCAGCCTGAGTCTCGACGACCGGAATACCGCACGCGCGAGCCAGCGCATCGAGCGCGGACGAGGCCTCTGAATAGAGCACGCCGCCGCCGGCAACGATGATGGGCCGCTTGGCCGCCCGGATTCGTTGCACCGCTTCCGCGGTCGCGGCCGGAGCCGGGAACGGTCTGAACACCCTGTGCAGGTGTTGTCGGAAAAACACGTCGGGATAGTCGTACGCCATGGTCTGGACATCTTCCGGGAGAGCGACTGTCACGGCACCGGTTTCTGCAGGGTCGAGCAGCACCCGTACGGCTTCGGGCAGGCTATACAGGATCTGTTCAGGTCGTGTAATCCGATCCCAGTAGCGCGACACCGGCCGGAACGCATCGTTGACGCTGACGTCCTGTCCGCCGAAGTATTCAAGCTGCTGCAGCACGGGATGCGGGATACGGCTGGCAAATGTGTCTCCCGGCAGCAGCAGAACGGGGATGCGGTTCACGGTGGCGCCGGCGGCGCCGGTGATCATGTTGGTAGCCCCGGGCCCCACCGACGAGGTGCAGGCAAAGATCTGCAGGCGATTCTTCATCCGTGCGAACGCGGCGGCAGTATGAACCATTGCCTGCTCGTTGCGCGCCTGGTAAAACGGAAGCGCTTCACCGACTTCCTCGAGAGCCTGGCCCAGACCCGATACAACGCCGTGCCCGAAGATGCCGAAGACGCCGGCTACCATCCGCTGCGTTTTCCCGTCCCGCTCGACGTACTGCTGGGCAAGAAAGCGCACGATTGCCTGTGCCGCCGTCATGCGCCGCGTTGCGCCGACCGGCGATGCTGCTGAGCTCACCACGTCCACCCCTCCATAATCCATTTGTGCTCGGGATCAAAGTTGATGCGTAGCGCGCGATGCTGCCCTGCCAACACGTTGAGATAGTACACCTGGTACTCTGCTGCTGCTGCCACAACGTGATATCCGCGCGGGACGCGAACGAGATCGCCGTCGTGCACAGTGACGGTCTCATCAAGTTCGCCGTCGCCGGTGTACACGCGCTGGAACGCGAATCCCTGCGCCGGCTTGATGCGAAAATAGTACGTTTCCTCGAGCTGCGATTCTCCAGGCAGATTGTCGACGTCGTGCTTATGGGGCGGGTAGCTCGACCAGTTGCCCGCCGGACTCTGTACCTCCGTCACCAGCAACGACGACGCGCGCGCGCCTTCCATGAGGATGTTGTTGATGGTGCGCGATGCCTGGCCGGCGCCACGCGTGTTCGAGGACACGTCGCGTGGCTCGATCAGCCGGGCAGGAATGGCCTCGCGAGCGGGCGCCGCGCAGATGCCAATCTCGGCGTCGGCGTGCGCAAGGATCTCGTAATGCTGTTCGGCCGGGACGTAGACGGCAAACGGGCTGCCGGAGAATGGATCGAGTCGCTCGCCGATTCTCGACCAGGTCGAGCTTCCAGTACTGACGGTCACTATTCCTGAGACGATCACGAGAGCGACCTCATCCGATCCCGTGTCGCCGGCATGGCGGCCGCCCTCCCGAAAGCGCACCGCTTCGAATCCGATGTTGTGCAGTACGCTGTCGTTCCGCGATAGCTTCACCACCGTACCCTGGGCCACCCGCGCTCCTTCTACGCGAAGGCCCGCACCGACGCTCCCACTCATGTTCACGTTAACCCCCCTCTCCTGGCCGCGTTCAGATCCTAGCCCGCAAAGTGACGGACGCGGTCGCCAAGCGCCCGCGGACGTCGAACTGACATGACTGATCCTCCAATTGCCGCGTGAGTCACGTTAACGCGCATCCGGCCTCGACGTAGGGCCGCGGCGCCCCCAGCTCCACCGAAAGCTCTACCGCGACCTCGCAGACTACTGCCGCCAGCTCGGGCGTTCGCTCGCGCGTCAAGCGAGCACTGGGGCCGGAGATCCCGAGTGCCGCTAAGATCTTTCCCTGGTGCGTGCGCAATGGCGCCGCGAGGCAGCGCACGCCCGCATGGAGCTCTTGGTCGTCGTACGCGTAACCACGGGGACGCGACCGGGCGAGGTCATCCATCAGCTCATCCACCGACGTGATCGTCTGATCCGTGAAACGTGGCAGTGCGGCGCCGCCGAAGAGTTCTCGAAGCTCCGGAGCGCTGAAGTCGAACAGGAGCGCCTTCCCAACCGCAGTGCAATGCGCCGGCTCGGAGGTTCCCACGGTTGTCTCCACGCGCAGCATCGCGACGGCGGTCTCGCGGCCCACGAATACGGCGTTCGCGCCGCTCAAGACGGCGAGGTGCCCGCTCTCTCCGGTGCGCGCGACGAGATCGACGAGGTGTCGTCTCGAAAGCGAAACCACGTCAAGGCGCCGGAGCACGGCGTCTGCCAGCATCAGAGGCTCGAAGCCAAGCGAGTACTTTTTCCCGCGCAGCTCCTGGGCCACAAAGCCGTAGCGCTCGAGCGTAGCGAGAATGCGGTAGCTCGAGCTGGGATCGACCGCCAACCTCGCGGCGAGGTCGCTGACGCCCAGCGGCCCATCAGCTTTGGCCAAGATTCGCAGCGTTTCGAGACCGCGAGCTAACGAGTTGATCACCTCTGGTCCTCGTCCGCCGTTCGTCGCTATCGCTCGAACAATACTGGTGACCATAGCACGCGGAAAACCGTACAGTCAAGCGAATATTGCCTCATACGCAAATTCGTTGCGCATCACGCAATATGCTTCATCTTCGCTGACGAAGCACGCTCAACCTGTGGCAGATCCTCAACCAAGCGGCCGACGACGCCGCCATGCCCACCAGCGGCATCGCCACCACTTGGCTGCTGCACATGCGCGAGCTGCGCCTGTCGGACCTGCACGTGCGCGACCCCTACCGCTACGGCCTCGAGCAGTGTAGGCCCGGACAGAGCACGCCAATTGGCCAGTGAAGCCGGCTTCACCAGCTTTGCCGCACTGTCCGTTGACGACCCCCAGCAAGCCTTCTAGGCTGTTGAACGCACGCGTGGCTCTCTGACAGCGTGCGGCGTCACCGGTTGGGGCGGCCGGCGTCACGTCAGGGTGCTTACCGCGGGTTCCCTGATGTGGCGTGCCTTCGCTCTGGCACCAAGACGGCACTGACCATAGCTCACTCGCTGATGGCCGAAATGCTACGGTCGCGGGTTGGCCCGCGCGGCAACGAGTGTCCATCACATCTCCGGCGACCTGCGCGCAATTCAGCCGACCCTCTCCGGTGGCACTGTCCGGGCAGCACAACCCTGCTCCGCCCGGTGATCGCGCTCTTCCGGGAGAGATACGGAAATCTGCAGGATACCCACCGGCAACCCGGCAATCTAGGACCGGGCCTACACGGCCCCGGAAGTCAGCGTGATCGAAGCTAAAAGCTGGGCGGCCTGTTGAATGTCGGCCGGCAGCGTGGACGGCATAGAATTGCTTTGGACGATAAGCAAGTGCACGCCGTCGGTCACAATGTAGAACCGAAAGGTCACTGACCCGTCCGAGGGGGTGCCCGTTGCTGAGTAACCGTTCAGAGAGCCTATTGTGACCGCCTGCATATTGGTAACGGTGATCTGGAAACCCGCCTGCTGGCTCGATTGCAGTGCCGAGTTAGTGATCAGTGCCGGGATGTCAGCCGGTGCGAATCCGCTAGGTACCGCTCGCACCTCCACTCCGACAACGGCGTCACCGTTCGCGCTTGAGAAGGCTGTGAAGCCGCCGGATGCAGGCGCAGAGGTCCAGCCGCTGGGTACTGTCGCGTCGAAGCCCGCGCCGCTAAAGTTGCTCGCCGGCGGGGAAACCGTCGCGGTAGCGGTTGCGGTCGGGCTCGGCGGCACGCTTGGCGTAGCGGACGGAGCGACGGTGGGACTCACCGCAGGGGTGTTCGTCTCGGTGGCACTTGGCGAAGCGGTAGGTGTCGGCGTGACTGTCAGGGCGGCTTTGGGGCTAGCAGCAGCGGCGACCGCATGCCGCAGGAACCCGTGCTCGATGTCGGCGCTATCGATGTAGTCCCCCACGATATCCCCCTGCGGGTTGACGCCAACGTTCTCGGAGCCCCGTACGCCGTTCGGATTATCGACGGTGGTGTAGCGGCCCCGGTGTAGCAGGAACCCATGCCTGGCGCCGGCACTATCGACGTAGTTCCCCACGATATCCCCCAGCGTGTTGATGCCTTCCGCCCAGGTGCCCTGTGCGCCCTTCGGATCGTCGATGGTGGTGTAGCGCCCCTGGTGCCGGAGGAAGCCGTGGTAGCTGCCGAACAAATCGTAGTACACGCCCACGATGTCGCCTTGCGCGTTGATGCCGAAGGCCCAGCTGCCGAGCACGCCGTTCGGATCGTCGATGGTGGTGTACTGTCCGTGGTGCAGCAGAAATCCGTGGTACGCGCTGTCGGCAGCGTGGTATGCCCCCACGATGTCCTCCTGCGGGTTGATTCCGACTGCTTGCGTGCCCTGCACGCCGCTGGGATCGTCGACGGTGGTGTACTTGCCCCGGTGGCGCAGGAACCCGTGGTAGGCGCCTGATACATCGTAGTACTCGCCCACGACATCCCCCTGCGGATTGATGCCCAGGGCCTGCGTGCCCCGCACTCCCTTCGGATCATCGACGGTGCTGAAGGTGCCCTGGTGCCGCAGGAACCCGTGGTTAATGCCGGCTTTATCGGCGTAGTACCCCACAATGTCCCCCTGCGGGTTGATGGCGTAGACATCGCTGCCCTTCACGCCTTTGGGATCATCGATGGTGCTGTACGGACCCGTCGGCGTAACAGTGGCCGTCGGCGTGACGGTGGCCGTCGGCGTGACAGTCATGGTGGCTGTGGTGGCTGCGGGAGCGGTGACCTGAAGACTGGGTTGAGAAGCCGCCGGGGTAGGCGTCTGCTGGACCTGGACCTGGACCATATTGACCGTGCTCAGCATGAAGGCATGCAGGGTGTGGACGCTATCGAGGTAGGAGCCCGCGATATCTCCCTGCGGGTCGATGCTAAAGGCCTGAGTGCCTTGGACGCCCTTGGGATCGTCGATGGTGGTGTACGTGCCGTCGTGCAGCAAGAACCCGTGGTAGAGTCCGGTGCCATCTGCGTAGGCCCCCACAATGTCCCCCTGCGGGTTGATGCCCGAAGCCAAGGTGCTCTGCACGCCGCTCGGATCATCGATGGTGGTATAGGTGCCCTGGTGCAGCAGGAACCCGTGCCAGATGCCGGCGCCATCGGTATACTCCCCCACGATATCCCCTTGCGGATTGATGCCAAAGGCCTGGGTGCCCTGCACGCGATTGGGATCATCGATGGTGGTGTAGGTCCCCTGGTGCAGCAGGAACCCGTGGCCCATGCCTGCGCCATCGGTATACTCCCCCACGATATCCCCTTGCGGATTGATGCCAAAGGCCTGGGTGCCCTGCACGCCGCTCGGATCATCGATGGTGGTGTAGGTCCCCTCGTGCAGCAGGAACCCGTGCTTGGTGCCGGCGCTATCGGTATCGTCCCCTACGATGTCTCCCTGCGGGTTGATGCCGATGGCCTGGGTGCCTTGCACGCCGTTCGGATCATCGATGGGAGAGTAGCTACCCTGGTGCAGCAGGAACCCGTGAGCGATACGGGCGCCATCGAGGTAGGACCCTGCGATGTCCCCCTGCGGGTTGATGCCATAGGCGTCGCTGCCCTGCACTCCGGCCGGATCATCGATGGTGGCGTAGCGATCCTGCGGCGTGGGCTGCGTACCCGGCGAAGCGTTGGCGGCCGGCATGACGGTCACGGCGGCTGCGATGGCGGCGGTCGCTGCGACCTCAAGCACGGGTTGGGATTCCCCGGGGTGTGGCGCCGACGTCGCTGGCGTGTTCAAAGCGTCGCGTACGACAGATTGACGAGCCGGCAATGCGGACAGTGTCGGGCGACGTGACGCCGGGGACGCGGCCACAGCGGCCAGCGGCGCCGGTAGTACGAGGATCAACAGGAACACAGCAACTACGCAACGCACGGGGAACTCCTTTCACCTTCATGGCGCTTCAGAGCTATTTCAGTCAGGAAGAAGGAATCGAGTCGCGTGAGCAATCGCTGGTTGCGAGGCAGACAACCGTTTCGGAGGTCTGCGCTAGGCGCTCGATGTTCTTCGCTCACATTGGCCGGCAGTACCTGCATATTCATAACGATCTGCCTCTCGCTGCTGGATAGTGTTGGGGCCAAAGCAGGTTGCACAACCGCCCGCCCACCCGGCCAGCAGCCGCGTGCCCGGGACCGGCGCTGAGTCTAGCGCCGGCAAAAGATTGCTGGCTCGCTTGAGCCTCCGACGCGTGTGCAATATCTCTCTACCCCCAATGCTCCCTGCTAGATAGTGGCAGTTTGGACAGTGGACTCGATGGTGCCGGAGTCCCCCACAGCCTGGCAGGCAGCACCGCTTGCGCACGCAACGGCGTTGAATTGGATGCTGGTGCCGGACTGCCGGCTACTCCACGTGACACCGCCGTCCGTGCTGGCCAGGATGGTGCCCTGGGTGCCCACGGCCAGGCACGTGCTGGTGCTTGGGCAAGTGACCCCGAAGAGGTCAGAGTCAGAATTGGACTGCCGACTGGTCCAGGTAGCGCCGCCGTCGGTGGTCGCCAGGATAGTGCCCGATTGGCCCACCGCTAAGCACGCTGTGCCACTTGCGCAGGTGACGGCACCAAGGTGCTTGCTGGTACCGGACTGCCGGGCAGTCCAGGTGACGCCGCCATCCGTGCTGGCCAGGATCGTGCCCGATTGGCCCACGGCCAGGCAGGTCGAGGCGCTCGGACAGGCAACGCCCCACAGCGGGAGCATGGTACCGGATTGCCGGCTGGACCAGGTCGCGCCGCCGTCGGCGCTAACCACGATAGTACCCGGCTCGCCCACGCTCACGCAGGTGCTGGGTGTAGCGCAGGTGACGGCAGCCAGCCAGTCGTTGGTGCCTGACTGCCGGCTGCTCCAAGTGGCCCCACCGTCGGTGCTGGCCAGAATGGTGCCGTACTCGCCCACAACGAGGCACGTAGTGCTGCTGATGCAAGTGACGGCATCAAAGTAGTTGTTGGTCCCGTACTGACGGCTGCTCCAGGTTGCGCCGACGTCCGAGCTGCTCACGATGGTGCTTGAGTCGCCGACGGCCAGGCACGCGTTGGCGCTTGGGCAGGCGACGCCATTCAGCAAGGCGCTGGTACCCGACTGTCGAGCGGTCCACGTGAACGCGCCCCCGGCCGTGGGCATGACGGTCGCACTGGGCATGGCGATCGAGGTGGGCGCGGAAATGGTGGCGGTGGCGATGGCGGAGGCAGTCGGCGTCCCCACGACCAACGCAGATGCCGTCGCGGTCACAGTCGCATGTGCTTGAGCTGTGCCGCTAGCAGGCGGTAACGTTGCTGTCGACATGGCTGTCACTGCAGGAGAGACCAACGAGGACCCCACGACACCGCCCCACGCGCGCACCTGTCCAAGCCCTCCGTTGATCAGCGTGGCAGTGACATTCGTGCTGGCCAAGACCGTCACGCCGCGGGCACTCCTTGCGGCCTGGATTCTGGATCACTTCGGTGGCGTTCGCGGGTACCGTCGAGTCACGGACCACGCTGCTGCCGAGGAGCACCTGCACACGTGCAGGACTTGCGCTGGGATTGAAGATGCCCAGCTGACCGCCGCGCGCGTCGACGTCGGCACGGGCGCCGACCTGCGCACCTGCACTCCCCTGGATGACCAGCCCGGGACGGCGCCCGATGTTTGGCGCGCCGCCGAAGTATACGCTCGCTTCGGCCACCACTGCAGCCGGGGTGCTCACCAGTCCTGCCGAGACATAGCCGGGTTCGCCGGACACCAGGCTCGATACGGCGAATGCTGTGTGGGCGTGGCCGGCCACCGTTACGGACACGGTCCGGAGGGTGGCGCCCACGGTGTTGAATACGCTTAGCGTCACACGCACCTTGCCCGCGTTTGGGTTCAGCACGGTAACGAACGACTGCGAGCCGCCAGACGTAGGCAGCAGGGCGAAGTACTGGCTCTGCATGCCCAGCGCAATCGCTGGAGAGAGGGAGTAGCCGTACTTTGCCATTCCGCTGCCGTCGCCCCAATACATCGCCTGATCGACCGCAATGGCGACGTCCGAACTGACCTGCACAGCAACGCTCTTCGCTGCCAGAGGCCCCAGGTGCTTGCCGACGTTGAGCGTAACTTGGCCGTGTGCAGGCACAGGAACGGAAGCGGCAGTGCCGGCTGCGTAGCGGACCTGGGCGAGGGCGGGGCTATCACCCGGGTCATACAGGGTAAGGTCCTCGTCCATGCTGCCGCCGGTATTGCCTTCGGCCAGATTCCAGCTCGTGGACAGTCGAGCGCAGCCCAGACTGCTGTCGGAGTCCAGAACCGTGCCGTCGGCGCGGGTACGGCTGATGACTTCTTCGGCCACAATGCCCGCCGGGGCGATCACCGTGGCGCTTACCATCCGGTCATTGCCAGTATCCAGGTTCACCAGGCGCGACACCGTCGTACCAGGCACGACCGTTTGATGCTTTGTGAGCGTGGTACGGGCTTGGGTTGCCGGATTGTACACCGCGTAGGCGATGGTCACATTCGAGGGCGTTGCTTCGGGATTGTACAAGTACAGGCGTTCGGTGAAGGTCACCTTGCCGTTCACCTTGGCGGTGCCGGTGTTCCCGTGGGCGAAGTACGCCGTGGTTGCCGCAGTGCTGACCGAGGGGAGCGGAACAGTGGGCACCGGCGTCGCGGTCGGCGGTGGCGGCGTGCTGGTAGGTGGTAGCGGCGTCGCGGTCGGCGGCACCGGGGTAAAGGTTGCGGTCGGGAGTGGCGTGCTGGTGCCCGTGTCCGTCGGTGCTGGTGGCGGTGTGGCGGTCCCTACTGTCCAGTTGACCGTCGATGCGACTGTGCCATTGAGGAGGACGTCAGTTAGATACCCACCGTCCGGCCAGATAGTATTGCACGCGTTTTGGTAGCAGAGCCCGGTAAACATCACGTCGTACGCGCCCCCGCCGAAGTCGAGATATCCTGTGGCGGTCGAGCCTGGCGGCGTTCGGTACACCACCTGCCCAGCGCTGCTGTAAATCACTACCCCAACTGCCGCGGCGGCGAGGCCGAAGGTGGAGACATCCGCGCACACGGTGCCAGTCCCCGAGGGGAATTGGTTGAAGTTACCGGGAATGAGGAACAGCATCCCAGAACTCAGTGCGCCGGTACATGTGGAGTCGGGGAGCATTACGGGCGTGTCCACGTCGCTGGCTGGTGTCGCCCTCGCTTTACCTGGGAAGAGTGGCGCGACCATCCCGAGCAGGAGCACGAGCAGCAGGTACCGGAACCCACCAGTACTTAGTTCCCGAAAAGATGACATCAGATGTCTCCCACCTACATTGCGTCTTCGCCGGCCACAAGAAACCGACACACGACGACGGTCGTGGCCGGTTTCACCAGTTGCTCTCTGCAGGCCCAGCCGACCATCAGATCGCTCAGGAACGCCAAATGGTGTCGCTTCATGTGCATTCTCCTTGGTTTGCTGGGCGCATAGCGGGCTCGCCTTCCGCGACATGTGCTGGATCAGCCGTACACGCATCCGGCCGAGACTCGTCACGCCTGGTCCGTGCCTTCGCTGCTGCTGTGCCCTGAGGTAACACATCAAATGTTGTTGTTGGGCGTGATCGAAGCGACCAGCTGAGCGGCCTCCTGAATGTCGGCCGGCGTCGCGGACGGCATGGAATTGCTCTGGAGGATAAGTGCATGCACGCCGTCGGTCACCAGATAGAGCGTGAAGGCGACTGATCCATCTGAGGAAGTGCACGCCAATGAGTCGCCTGCCAGCGAGCCTATGGTGACTGGCTGGTCCGTGCCGGTGATATGGGCGCCTGTCTGCAAGGCCGCCACGAGGAGCAGCACCGGGATCTCGTCCGAGGTGAATCCGCTCGGCACGGCTTGCACCAGGACTCCCACGTAGGCGAAGCTGTCCGGGCTTGAGAAGCCCATGTAGCCATTGGGATTGGGCGCGGAGACCCAGCCGGGGGGTACCGTCGCGTTGAAACCCGATCCGCTGTAGATGGTTGTAGGCGGGGTCATCGTGGTAGCGGTTGCCGTTGGGCTCGGCGGTATGGTCGCGGTCGCGGAAGGAGCAACGGTGGCACTCGGCGAGGCGGTGCTCGTCGCGGTGAAGGTCGGCGAGGCGGTTGCTGTGGCAGTGACAGTCGGCGAGGGCGTGGCCGTCGCGGTGCCCGTCGGCGTGGCTGTCACAGTGGCCGTGGGGGTAGCGGTGGCCGCGCGCAGCAGAAACCCATGCCCGATGCCGGCCCGATCTGTGTATCCCCCCACGATGTCCCCCTGGGGGTTGATGCCCGAAGCCTGGCTGCCCTTCACGCCGCTGGGAACATCGATCGTGGTGAAGGCGCCCTTGTGCCGCACGAACCCGTGATCGGTGCCGGCGCTGTCGACGTAGTAACCCACGATATCCCCCTGCGTGTTGACTCCAAAGGGATCGGTGCCCTTTACACCGTTGGGGTCGTCGATGGTCGTGTAACGACCCAGGTGCTGCAGGAACCCGTGGGCGAGGCCGGCACTGTCGGTGTAGGTTCCCACGATATCGGCCTGCACGTTGATGCCCACGGCAACGGCGCCCTGCCAGGGCTTTGGAGTACCAACGGTGGTATAACGGTCCAGGCGCCGCAGAAACTCGTGGCTGGTGCCGGCGCTATCGAGGAAGTACCCCACGATATCGCCCTGTGCGTTGACGCCCAAGGCCTGGGTGCCCTGCACGCCCTTGGGGTCGTCGATGGGCGTGTAGCGTCCCTGGTGCCGCAGGAACCCGTGGTCAGTACCGGAGCGGTCGACATAGTAGCCTACGATATCTCCCTGCGGGTTGATGCCAAGGGCTCGGGTGCCCAGCGCGCCCTTCGGATCATCGACGGTGGTATAGCGTCCTTGATGCCGCAGGAACCCGTGGCAGACGCCCGCGCGATCCGTGTAGGTCCCCACGATATCCCCCTGCGCGTTGATGCCGAGAGCCTGGGTACCCTTCACGCCCTTGGGATCGTTGAGCACGATGAACAGGGGTTGCGGCGAGGCAGTGGCCGTCGGCGTGATGGTGGACGTCGGCATGATCGTGGCCGCAGCCGTGATCGTGGTTGTTGGCGTGACAGTCACAGTGGCTGTAGTGACACTGGCAGCGCTGCCTTCAGACCCGGGTTGAGATCCCGCGGTGTGGGCTGCCGACGTCAGCGGGGCAGACAGGACCTCACCTCCTGCCGAGTGACCGGCAGAAGATCCGGACAATGCGAGGTTGCGCGACGCCGGAGACACGGCCGCAAGAGCCAGCGGTGGCGGTAACACGAAGGTCAATAGCAGCAGAGCAAGTACGCGACGCATGGTGAACTCCTTTCAACTGCACGGCGCCTCAAGCGCACGATCCCGAGGTTGCCCCGAAATGCTCGCGCGGTGAGGTCGTCGCCACACAGTCAGCTGAACCGCCCTCCGGCCGGTGGTCGTCCATCGTGGCAGCACTCATGTCCGCGCTCCCCAGAATCTGCGGGATTGGAGGGCGGTCGTCGAGGATGTCCACCCCACCCGCACGCCCAGACTAGCGGTCGAAGCACTCTCACCGACAGGCCTAACACTGTACGGAACTCTCATCCGGGGCCGCGGAGCCCCCTGAACTGCAACGAGCCAATTGGAGCCGCAGCCACAACCAGGGCTTGGGTCGCGATGGCGAACAGCCGCTCTCCGCAGTGGCCGTAGCCTTCCGCAATGCCGTTCATCCTCGAGCTTCCCTCACCATGCCGATCGCGGCACGGCAACCTACCCCTTTGCCGGCGCGATGCCAAAGCAGAAACACTCGACGCGAGCACGGATAGGCCGGCGGCAACCTGGACGGCGAGAGGAACGGGTGTGATCAGCGTCGATACGCGGCCGGCGAGTACCTGCTGAGACCAGTCACGACGTCAGCCTACCTCCAGGTTCGTTGCGCGAGCCGTGCTTTCCCGCGGCACGGCGCTGACGATTTCCTACCGTCCCCGCTCGAACCGTCCCATCTGCCCTGGCCCGTGCACGCTATGTGATTCGTATCGATGCAGTCATCGCAGCTGCCAGTTGAATCTCTGCGTCAGGTGTCGTTGCGGGATAGCTGTACGAGACGTCTATGTTGTGGGTGCCATCCGTCCCGCGGCCGATGAAGGTGGTCCAGGCCACTCCCGACTTGGTGTAGGTGAACGTGAGGCCGTAGCCGGACAACAACCCGATGGACTGTGGTTGGCAATTGCTCATCGCGGTGAATTGCATGCCTTGATTGGCGAAATCGATGACTGCTTCTGCCACGCTGTTCGCTAATGTTTGGCAAATGTCGCTCTGCGCGTAACCCGGCGAGCTGGCAAAGACTCCGGCCAGTAGTGTGACCAGGTTGTCCGCACTTCGGAACCCGAGCGTCGTACCGACGTTGGTAGACGCCCACCCTGCAGGCAGCTGAATGGTGTACCCGCTGGCGGCGAAGGTGGTGGTCTCCGCAGTGGCAGTAGCACTGGCCGTCGCCGTGGGCGGTGTCGTCGCCGTCGCCGCGGGCGGTGTCGTCGCCGTCGCCGTCGGCGGTAGAGTAGCGGTCGGAATCGCCGTGGCGGTCGCCGAGGGCGAGGCCGTGGCGGACGGCGGGACCGTTGGTGTCGGCGACGCCGTGGGCAGCTGGGCCTGGATGACTGTGAACATCGAAGTAACCGCAGCCTTGAGGCTGGCAGCCGGGATAGCGAAAAGCCCCGTGCCGGCGGTCTGCTGCACGTTGAGTCCGACGACGCTTCCGTCCCGGGCAAGTAGCAGCCCGCCCGGCGCGCTCTTCGCCGTAAGGGCGCCATGCCGGATCCAGAAGCGCCCCAGGCCGTCGCCGCGGTCGCAGTGCAGGGCAGAGATGGTGTCCACCACGACGCTGGGCGCCGCGCCAGCTTGGCCGGCGGAGAGGCTGACCACCGCCTGGCCGACTTTCAGCTGCGTGGAGTTGCCCCAGGCAAGCGCTACCATGTGAGCCGGGAAGAGGCGAAGCAGCGCCAGGTCAGCAGTGCCACCGCCTCGTGCGTGCATCGCTCGCACAGTGGTCACGGCATAGTGCGCCTTGCCGTCAAGAGAAGTCAAGGTAATACGACCGGGACTGATGCCTTGGACCACACTGTCGGTGACCAGCGCGTAGGAGCCAGACGAGTCCGCGCGCACCACAAAGGCCGTGCCGGAACGAGTGCCACCTGCGCCTCGCGCAGCCACGCGCAGCATGCTTGGCTCGATACAGCGCAGCAGCGCCGCCATCGTGCCGGTCGAACACGGGCGCGGAGTTGCTGCTGGAGAAGGTGTCGCCGTGTGAGTAGTTGACGGCACTGCCGTGGTCGTCGAAGTTGGGAGCACGGCCGTAGAGTTCGGCGGCGGGGTTGGGCTACTGGTCGGCGGCATTGGTGTCACGCTGCCGGTGAGCAGGGACGTGCTCGTGGGCGGCGCTGTGGTCGTCGCGGTAGGTGCCGGTGCAGCGGCAGCCAATGACAGGGCGGTTGGAGTAAGGCCCTGCGCGTGTACCGTCAGTGCGGTGCTGGCAAGTGTAACGCAGAGGACGGACGCGAGGGTCACGCGCCGCAGATCGCTCAGGAACGCCAAATGGTGTCGCTTCATGCGAATTCTCCTTGGTCTACTGGGCGCATAGCGGGCTCGCCTTCCGCGACATGCGCCGGACCAGTCGTACACGCATCCGGCCGAGACTCGTCACGCCTGGTCTGCGCCCGGCCACACTGAGCTGACGAGCCGCTGCCTGGGTGCGTGCCGACGAGCCGGAACCATGCGACAACACGTCGGGTGGGCTTGCGTGCAGAATCTGGAATGAGGGCGCCTGGAATCGCAGGGTGGCCGGCGATGACATCCTGCGGACAGTCGCGAATCAGCGAGCAGCCGAAGTCAACCTGCCCGTCATGCCGTCTCGAGGCACGGCACTGGTATAGGGCCTGCGAATGGACCCTACGGCGACGCCACACGAGCATGCGCTGCGCCGACTAACGGGCGGCATCGTGCTCTGTCGCTTGCACCATCATACCACCACACACAAGCCCATATGCGCCTTGCACACGGCTGACGCTCTCTGGCGACGAAGGCGCCGGACGAGCAAGCGCGAGGGCGTCAGACAGCTCATGGAAAGGAGGCTCGACGAGTCCTCACACGAGTCGCGTGGCACGGAATCGCCCGTCCTGCGCTCGCACAATCGATCTCGCGTTCAGGTGACCGAGGCTACGTGCGACAGGTGCCCGTATCACTCGCTCTCTTACCTGTTCATGCAGTTGGCCACTTTGCGACGTCAGGTCCGCCTGGGCGATCCGGTGGATTGACGCGTACTCCGGCAATCCGAAGGCCGTCAACAACTCCCCACACGCACCGCACTGCGCTTGCGCGGTGCGGGCACGCCGCGGCAGGGCCTCGCAGTTGAGGCCCTGCCGGCGCGCCCTCCCCCTTCCCGGCGGGACCCTACGCCAGGTGAACGCGGAACGAGCGAACGGAAAACGGTCCCAGGTCGAAGGTGAGTGAATTGCCTTCGCAGTGAGGACGAGCCGTACCGTCTTCAACGTCTTCCAGGATATTGACCGATTCTGCAGCCTCGATTGTCGTTGCGAATGTCAGCGTCGTGCGTTCCCGACCGCCTGCGCAATCGTACACTCGCACGACGATGCCGTCGCCGTCCTCGGCCGGCTTCACCGTATCGACCACGGCATGCCGGCTGTTTGTGCTGACCAGCGACTGCGTTGCGGGCAGGCCGCCCACAGAGCCCCTGCGCAGACGCGCGGAGACCGGCAGATTCAGCCCGTAGGCAGCCTGCACCGTGTCCGAAACCATCCAGCCGGCTCCGTGCGGCAAAAGGGCATAACTGAAATAGTGAGCGCCCTGGTCTGCCGATGGATCCGGGTAGATACCCGACTTGAGCAGCGTCAACCGGAGCGTTGAGTCGAGGCAATCGTAGCCGTACTTTGCGTCGTTGAGCAGACTGACCCCGTAGTCTGCCTCAGACAGGTCTGCCCATCGATGGCCTGCGACCTCGAATCGCGCGGCATCCCAGCTCGTGTTGCGATGGGTCGGCCGCTCAACCCAGCCAAACGCGCACTCGTACCGCGCATGTGTGGCGCGGACGTTGAGTGGGAATGCTGCTTTCAGCAGCACCTGCTGGTGATGCCACATGATACTGGTCTGAAAGTCAATTCTGGCGATATCCTTGTGCAGCAAAACGCGCTGCGTGATTGTGGAGCCGTCCCAAGACCGCCGCAGCTCCACGCCAGCTCGCAGCGGCCCGCGCTCGACCACCCTCAGATCGCTGAGCTCGTCAATGTCCCAGAACTTCTCGACATAGTGCGCATCGATGTCCCACGCATCGAAGTCCATCGGCTTGTCTTCGAACGCGATCAGGCGGTTTCCCCCACCGTGGGGAAGCAGGACATCGCGATCGAACCTCTTGTCGTACAGGCGCGAGATTCTGCCTGCCTGATCGAGCGTCAAAGTGAAGAATTGGTTCTCGAGGTGCTGTTCGCCGGCCACCAGCGCGCCGTCTTCCCTGCTCGACCTAGTCGCGCCCAGACCGACCACCTGATAGCCCATTGGCGGCAGCTGAAGACCACCGACGAGCACTCGTTCTCGCCCATCCAGATTCGTGGCCCGCTGTACAGGCAGCGGGCTGCCGTCGAGGCCGCAAGGCGAAACGTCATGCAACTCAGCCGCATCGACCTCGACATCCGCGCGCGGCCAGGGCGTGCTATTGAACAGCACCAGGGCACCGTCCGGACCTTCGACCTGTTCAGCCAGGACCGCCTGCGCCTGCTGCCCCACATCGGCGGCCAGCTCCTGTATGCAAGCGTGGTCGTGCGCCTGGTCCACGTAGACGTCGCCTATTGACGAGCCGGGCAGGATGTCGTGAAACTGGTTCACCAGCAGGAGCTCCCACGCCTCGCCGAGGCGGGCCTGCCAGTCCGCCACGGCGGCACCGCGAGCGGCGGCCCAGCTCACCCAGAGCTCGGCATCATGCAGATCGTGCTCGCACCTGCGATTGCCTGCTTTGACCCCAGCCTGACTGGTGTACACGCCGCGATGGTATTCGAGATACATCTCGCCATCCCACACGGGAGTGCGGGGATCGTCGATCGCGCGTTCGTGCAGTCGCTTCAGGAATGCTCCCGCCGAGCCCTGCCTCACTGCCGGCAGTCCAGGATACGCGCGCATGCGAGCCGCCATCTCGAGCATCTGTTCCGTGGGACCGCCGCCGCCGTCACCCCAGCCGAACGGATAGAGTACCGTGTCGTTGCGGGCCTTGTCCCTGTAGCGCTGCCACGCGCTGCTCACTTCGTGGGCGGTAAAGTGGCCGTTGTAGGTGGCAATCCCGATCAACGGATTATCGGGATCCGTGATCCACGTTTCGGCTCGTGGGTCGATTCCGGCCGTGATGAAGAATGCCAGCACCTCTGAACCGTCGAGACCGCGCCAGCGAAATGTGTCGTGCGGCATCCGATTCGTGGTGTTCCAGGACAGCTTGCTGGTTACGAAGGCGATCACGCCCGCGCTGCGCATCAGACCAGGCAGCGCCGCGCTATAGCCGAACGTGTCCGGCAGCCAGAGATACTCGCACCGCGCGCCGAAACGCGCCAGTGAGTCGCGCTGGCCGTGCAGGAGTTGGCGCACCAGCGACTCGCCCGAGGTAAGGTTCACGTCCGGTTCGACCCACATTGCCGCGGCCGGCTCCCAGCGCCCCTCGCGCACCCGGGCAAGAATCTCCCGGTAAAGCGCGGGCTCGTCCTCTTCAATCCACTTGTACTGCTGGGACTGACTGGCGAGAAAGTGGAAGTCAGGATACTGCTCCATCAACCGCAGGGCAGTGGACCAGGATCGCGCGACCTTTCTTCGCGTCTGACCTAACGTCCACAGCCATGCTGTGTCGATGTGCGCGTGCCCCATGGCCAGCGCTGTGGCGCACACGCCAAACGCATGCGCGAGCTCGGGCAGACCGGCAGCCAGAACGGCACGAGCTTCGCGCACACTGGTGAAGAACGTGTCACTGCCCGGCTTGCGGCGGTCGACGCCACGCTCGCACTCAAGCAACAGGTCCTCAAGAGGTTGGCGAGCCGGGTGCTCCGGAGGAAGGCTGCGTACCGTGTCGGCCCCCAGAAGAAGATCGTATGCGAGTGCTTCCGCCTCATCGCTCACGCACTCCAGGCTGCACTCGCCGACCGCGCATGTGGTCCCGTGCGCGCGAGGTGCGGTAGTCTCGCCCATGGCATATGCTTCTACCAACAGCACGTGTTCCTTACCGTCGACGAGCGACGAAGGCAGCGTCACATGCCGGTGGTTTTCGTCCAGTCCCTGCCATGCCGTGCCGTCGAGGTAGGCCATCCCCTGGCCGCCGAGCTCGAGGCGGAGCCGGATCCGGGATCCGGCCCACGCGTCCGGCACCCGAAACGTCGCCTTGAAGACGGCCCAGGCCTCGCTGCCACCCCACCGATCGCCCGTCGTCACGTCGCTCCACCCTGCGTTGTCCTCGGCATCGGCGGCGAATCCGGCAGGCCTGCCGCCCTTCATCCGCAGCGCCAGTAGCGGCGCTCTTTCCAGAACTGCCGAGCGCATTTGCTCGGCTGACCGGGTTCGAAGCCTGCGCGCGGTTAGGTCCATCGCCGACTCTCCCTCTCCATTCCGTCAATCTTCCCGTTGTGCGACGTTCCCGAAGATCCGCGACCTACGCCGTCTCCCATGTACTGTATGCTTTGCTCCCAAGCCACATCACGTGCATCCACCGAGGCTCAGGCGAACAATGCCATGGGCATTGCCAACCAGCAAATTCGATCCGTGCCAGGCGAGCGCTGTAGGCGCCAGTCCTTCGGGAAACAGAACTGTCTTGGTGGGTTGGAGACTCTTTCCCTCGGCCAGCACAATCCGGCCGGCGCGTACGAATGCCACTTTGTCCATGTCGCTAACTGCCATTGGAGGATCACCATCGACGGACGCCGCGAGCGACCCGGTGCTCAGACTTCGCGCTTCAATATGCCCGGCGCCTGAGAAATACAGCCTATCGATGTCAGGATCTGCAGCCATGGGTGGCATCGGCGCCGTGTAGGACGCGCGTTGTGCCCCTGTCGCCGTGTCCAGCAGGCTGATCGTGCCGCTCAAATCGTGCTGGTCCGGGAGATAGACGGCCAGTACGTCACGCCCGGCCTGTCCGATCCAGATCCCCGCATGCGTATATCCGAGCGCGACACGCCAGCGCACATGCACGCTAAAGTCAGGCGCCGCATCGAAAGCGAACAATTGTGCGGCCTCGGCATTCGCTATCTGACCCACGACGTACAGATCCCGACCCGGCCCGGCGGCGATCGCCGCCGGCCAACCGACCGGCAGCAGCGACAGCACCTGCCTGCGCAACAGGCGACCATCCGCCCCATTGATCGTGTACAGCGTGGACCCGGCAAGCGCGTAGAGCAGTTTGCTCTGCGCGGATCGTGCCAGTCCGGGCGCAGTGGAGTACTGAGGCGTGGAAATGGCGTGCGCCGAGCCGTTGCCCGTAAGCGTCACGACCTCGAGTGTGTCGTGCGGCAGATACATGATGGTGGAGCCCCGCGCTCCGACCTCGGCGACGGCCACGCCTCCTGCGCTCGCCGCTGCGAGGCTATCCACGCGGCCGGGGAGTGCCATCGACGACCGAACCGATGCAACGCAGGCGCGCGCGACTACCGGAGTTTCCTGGAAGAGACCGGTACAGAACGCGAGGATGACCATCGCGGCAAGACGGCCCGCACTCATCCCTTGGTGCCGCCGACGTTGAGACCCTTGACGAAGAAGCGCGAAACAAACATATAGAGCGCCACCGCAGGCAGCGCGTACATCATGGCGTAGGCGGCAAGCTGAGCGTAGTTGACCTGACCGTAATTGCCGAACAGGCTGAACAGCTCGACGGAGGCGGGAAACTTGTCCGGCACTGCTGTAGATGATGAACGGCACGAAGAAGTTCGTGTAGGCGCCGACGAAACTGAAAATGCCGACCACGGCAATGCCTGGCGCGCAGAGCGGCAAGCACTACGCGCACGAACGAGCCGAATGTCGAACACCCGTCGACCCAGGCCGCCTCTTCCAGCTCTATGGAAACTGAGTCGAGGAAGTTCTTCATCAGCCACATGTTGAACGGCAGGCCCGAGGCGACGAAGAAGAGGACCACACCCGGCGTCGAGTCGATCAGGTTCAGGCGAACATACAGTGCATACAGAGGGAATATCAAAGCCAGAACGGGAAGGCCGGTGCAGAACAGAATCAAGAGCATCACCGTCTGCTTGAAGCGAAAATGGTAGCGCGACAGCGTATAGCCCGCCCCGCAGCTCAGCACGACCATCAGCACCATCGTGCTGACCCCCAGCACGATGCTGTTGCTTGAAGCCGTTCCATGTAGCCGTTGTCGATCAGGTAGCGGAAGTTGTCGAGGCTGAAGCCGGTGAACCAGACCGTGCCAAGGTTGGCGTTCAAGGTGAAGCTGGCCACGATGACCCAGATGAACGGCAGCACGAAGAAGAGGCCAAGCACGGTCAGGATGCGCGTACGCGACCGGCCGCGCCGGGAGCGAATCGTACGGTGTCTCACGGCATCGCCTCCTACACTTCCACGCGCAAAACGCGAATGTACAGAAGGGACAGGTCGCGCCCGCCAGAATGATCAGCAGAGCTATTGCCGTGCCGTAGCCCAGCTCATAGAACTTGAACGCGTGCTGGTACATGTAGATCGTCAGCAATTGGGTATCGAAGCCCGGACCACCACCGGTCAGCACCATGACGAGGGTGAAGTCGGAGAGGGTGGCCAGCGTGATCAGCAGCAGATCCGTGGCAATGGTCCCCTTGAGCATCGGCAAGATGATCTTGCGCACCCTCGCCCATAGTCCCGCCCCGTCGATCGAGGCAGCTTCCAGAAGCTCGGGGGAGATGCCCTCCAGGGCCGAAGCGTACAACAGCATGGAAAAGGCTGTACCACGCCACGTGTTGGCCACGATAATCGAGGCCATGGGTAAGTCCTGCAGCCAGGCGCGCTGCGGGACGCCGAACACGCCGACGATGGAGTTGAAGAGCCCGCTTCCCGTGCCGAGACCCATCAGGTCGGCGTGGAGGAAGGCAAACCACAGGTACCCTGCCACCACGTCGGGGATCACCCAGCAGGCCACGATGATGCCGCCCAGAATCGGTCTTAAACACCGGGCGCCGGTTCTTCATCAAAAGAGCCAGCAGCATGCCCAGCGCGGCCTGACCGATCAGCGCCGAGCCCACCAGATAGGTCAACGAGATCGCGAAGGGAGTCGAAGAATTGGTGGTCGCTCAGAATCTGATGGAGGTTGTCCAGGCCGACCCAGGACGGAGTCGCCGCGCCGATACCCGTGAGGGACATGTTGGTGAAGCCGACGTAGACCGCGTACACCGCCGGGCCCAGAAAGAACACGGCCAGAACCAGGAAGGCGGGCAGCAAGAACAGCATGCCCAGCTTGAAGCCGGCGCGGCCGGTGCATCGCGCAGCGCCGGAGTGGCTGGACGATCGGCCTGCAACGCCGTACTCCTCCTCGATCGCGATGATGGCGCAAGCTTCCGGCATGGAAGTCCCCGTCGCCACTGCGGAACGGGGACCGCCCACTGCCCGATCGATCCTAGCAGGCTGCCGACTCAGCGCGTTTCGACGTTGGCTGTGCCGGCGATGCCTTGCACCGCTGAGGCGTAATACGACATGGCATCCTTGGGGCTCGTGCCGGACATCACGTTCTCCATGGCCAGGTCGATCTGGTTGGAGATCTTCGGATAGGCCGGGAAGCCGGGCCGGAACTGCGTGAAGGCGACGAAGCTGGTGAACAACGGATTCATCGGAATCGCCGCGTAGGACGGGATGGTCGACTCATCCTTGCGCACGCCGATGTTGCCCACAAGCACGTCGAACAGGGCCAGGTTCTGCGCGCTATTCGCCGCCTGGAGTCACCGTCCAGGCCGCGTCCTTGTTGGGGCTCTTGGCGGCTGATGGAGTAGGCCCAGCCGCCGGACAGCGTCACGAAGTAGGGGGCCTGCCCGAACTCGGTCGGCATCTTGGCCATGCCCATGACCGACTGCCACTGCGGCCAGGGCGCTGCGCCAGTCGACGCCCAGGTGCCAGGCACCCATGAGCCGTCGATGTCGATCCCCAGCTTGTCCTTCGGCAAAAGCTGCAGCTGAATCGGTGACCAGGCGAGGCCGCTCAGTGCGATGTCGTCGGTCGGGCCCAAGCAGGTCCTTGGGATTGTAGACGGTCTGCACGAAATTGAGGGCATCCAGGAAACCCTGGCTGGATGCGACCCACTTGTTCGTCTTGTAGTCGTAGAGCGGGTCCTTGGTTCCGTAGAGCAGCATCTCGAAGCCCTGCATGGACGATGCCTCGTCCATCGGGATGCCCGAGTAGAGGTTCATCGGCACCACGCCGGGCACTTTCGCCTTGATCGTGCGGGCGGCGGACAGAATATCGGCCCAGTTCTTGGGCTGCCAGGGGGTCGGGAATACCGGCCTTGGCGAAGACGTGCTTGTTGTACCAGATGCCGCGCACGTCCGTGCCGTTCATCACCCCGTAGTTCACGCCCTTGAACGTGGTGATCGACTGCATGCCCGGATAGAACTGCGTTTTGTACTCCGGCCACGTCGCCAGATACTTGTTCAGCGGGGTCAAGTAACCGGCCGTGGCGTCCGAGCCTACCAGGAAGCTGTCTTCCTTCACCAGGTCGGGCGCGGTGCTGGCCGAGCGCATCATCAGGTCGACCTTCGTATAGTAGTCACCTTCGGACGCGACGATCACCTCGGTCTTGATCTTGATGTTGGGGTTTGCCGCCTCGATGGCGGGGATAATCTGGTTCCACCACTTTAGGTCCTGCGAAGCCTGCGACGGGACCCCTGCTCCTCGAAGGCAACCGTGATGGTTACCGGGCTGGCAGCGTGAATTCTCTCGCTTGACTGAAACATCAAGCCGGGAACGACGAACACTCCAAGTAGTGCGAAACGCGCTAGCTTCGTGCGAACGCTTTTCATTCTCTCTCCTCACGACGGGCTGACAAGGCATATTCCGAACAGGCGACAATGCGCCGCGCGGACCTGTACATGGTGCATGGTGGCCGACGGCCACCACAATCCTTGCCTGGCTGCGACCGCCACCTCCTCTCCAGTCTGCCGATCTCGACTATTTGCCTTAGCAAATATCCGTGCGTTACGCTTATCCGCAACGACGGCAGTCTAGTCTATACTGTGGGGAGTTGTCAAGAGTAGGTGGTCAAGCTGTTGGAGATCGATTCGGCACCAGAGGTATTTGCTAAGGCAAATAGAGTGACTGCACGCGCGGGCGGCCAGGCCCGCTTCCGGCAAATCGCCGACTCGCTCAAAGACGCTATCATTGGCGGCGTCTATCAGCCCGGCGATCGCCTGCCGACGGAAATGGAGCTGGCGCGCGAGCATCATGTGAGCCGGGTCACGGCCGCCTCGGCGCTATCCGAGCTGGCGCGAGGCGGTTTCGTGACACGAGCGCCACGCCGAGGAACGATAGTGCAGGCGGGCGCCCAGTATGCACGAGCCGTACCCCGCCCGTTAGTGGCCTGGATCGTGCGTCGCATCGAAACAACCTTCAATTTGGGGATCCTGCAAGGGGTGCAAAAGGGCGTTCACGAAGCAGGGTTTGGGCTTTTGCTTGGCCGAAGCGGCGAGACCCACGAAGACGAGGGCGCCGCCATCCGCGATGCGGTGGCAGAAGGCGCGTCGGGAATCATGATCTTCATACAGGACGGCGAGAGCTACAACGCCGAGGTTCTTCGGCTCGTGCTTGGGAACTATCCGGTGGTGCTGGTGGACCGCTACCTGCGCGGCGTACGCTGCGCCGTCGTTTCGAGCGACAACGAAGGCGGCTCGCGGGAGCTGGTGCAATCGTTGTTGAACGCCGGCCACCGGCGCATTTGCATGGTCACGTTTCCGCCGGGCCATACGTCGACGATCGAGGATCGCGTGAGAGGCTACGTTCGCGCCCTGACGCTCGCCGGCGTGCCGGTAGACTACTCGTTGCACTACGTGGTCGCCACCGAGGAGGAGGGGTCAATGTGGGAGCCCTCGGAACACGTTGTACGCGCGTTCGCCGAGTATCTGCGGGACCGCCCGGAGGTGTCGGCAGTCTACGCCACCAACGCATTCCTTGCCCTCGTCGCATTTCGCGCAATCGAGTGCCTGGGTCTGAGAATCCCGGAAGACATCTCGTTTGTGAGCATCGATCCGCTTGAAGCCATCCCGCTGGCTCTGCCGGCTGCCACCTGCGGCGTGCAGCAGGCGGAGGAGATCGGTCGAACGGCCGTCGCACTGCTGCAGGAGATGCTCTCCGGTAAGCCCCCACGCACCGTGCTGCTGCCGATGAGACTCAGGGACAGCGGCTCGATTGGTCCGCCCGCGCGGCGCGCCGCGGCCGGCCGCTGACCTCTGGGCATCCGCCGGCACTCAATTGTGCGGCATCAACGCGTGTCAATCCGGCCCTGGAATCGACGACACCGATCTCCGATACTCCCATCCGCGTCGAAACAACGGGATGTAATTGGCGGGACTGTAGGGATGGAGCGCGATTTCGTCGTAGTTGAGATCGGTACCCCAACCAGGACGATCCGAAGAGACGCTGATGTATCCGTCGATAACCTGCACCGGGTTGGTGAGCACCCGACCCGACCATTCGTCGTTGAAGTCGTCGAATATCTCATGGATGAAGAAATTCGGCGTCGCCGTATTGAGATGGGCCGCAGCCACGGAGCACAGCGGACCCTGCGCGCTGTGCGGCGCGGTGACGCCGCCGTACGCGTGCACCATTCCCGCGACCGTGCGCGCGTTCGTCATACCGAGGAACTGAGGCTCGAGCTGGATAATGTTCACGGCATTGTGCTGGAGCAATTCGGCAAACTGCTCGGGACAATAGTAGTCCTCGCCGCACGCGATGGGCACGGGGCTGCGCTTCGCCACCTCGACCATCGCGGACACCCGCTGCGGAGCGACGGGCGCTTCAAACCAGGTCGGCATGTAGCCTGCCATGGCCTCCGCGAACTGAATCGCCGTGTGCACGCTGAATCGATTGTGGCCTTCGACAAGCACGTCGACATCGGGACCCACCGCGTCGCGCACCGCAGCGATTATCTCCAGCGCCAATGCGAAGTCTTTTGGCTCGACTGCCCGCCAGGAATCACCAAACGGATCGAACTTCAAGGCCGTGTAGCCCCGTGCCACGGTGGCCTTCGCCTTGTCGTAGAAGCTTCGGGGCTCCCGAGGTCCGCGGTACCAGCCATTCGCGTAGACGCGGAGCCGCTCATGGCAGCGACCGCCCAGCAGTCTGTAGACCGGTTGCCCGGTCACCTTACCCATAATGTCCCAGCATGCATACTCGATGCCTGCCAGAGCAGCGCCGTGGATCTGTCCGCCGTCGGAGAACACGTCTCGAAACATCCGGAGCGTATGCTCCTGCACGTCGAACGGATCGCGGCCGAGCACATGTTGCTTGAGCTCGTGCACCGCCGCCTCGGCCGTCTTTGCAAAGCCGTTGAGCGTCGCCTCGCCGATTCCATGCACGCCTTCGTCCGTGTCAACTCGTGTGAAGACCCAATTCTTCCAGCTATTGCCGGCAATGTACGTTCGAATATCGACGATTTTCACGTGCGCCTCCCTGATTTCCTGTGACCACACCACGCTGAAGATATTGCGTGCGCCTAGAGTTCGCGCACTGCGTCGACCAGCGAGCGCGCGCGCTCCGACAGCGCACGCCAGTCGCGCCGCTCGACCACGTCCCTGTCGACAAGGTTACCGCCTACGGCGACGGCTGCCGCTCCCGCGCGAACAAACGCTGCAACATTGTCTTGATGCACTCCCCCAGTCGCCATCAACAGGATATGGGGCAACGGCGCCAGAATATCCGCGATGTACTGAGGTCCAAGCGCGCGTGCAGGGAAAACCTTGACCAAGCTGGCCCCCGACCGCCATGCGGTCACGATTTCGGTCGGCGTAAGCGCGCCCGGTATCGCCAGCGCTCCTCCGCGCAACGCTTCCGCGACGACCTCGGGATTGAAGTCCGGCGCCACAACCAGCTGAGCGCCGGCGGCCGTACATCGTCGGGCATCCGCGGCATCGAGCACGGTCCCGGCGCCGATCAGCGCGCGATCGCCGAAACGCGCCCGGCACGCCGATACGGCGTCGAGTGCTCCAGGTGTGGTCAGAGTGAACTCTATCGTCCGCAATCCGCCCTCGACCAGCGCCTCAGCGATCTCGACCAGAGGTGACTCTCGAGCAAGTCTGACAATGGCAACAATCCGCGAGGCGAGCGCTCGTCCTACCAGGTCGTGACTGGCTTGCACGGGTGACCTCCGCAATTCACGTGCGCCGGCGCAGGGGCACGGCACATGTCCGTCGTTGCTCGCACACTGGTGCGATCGTACATCATCGACCCTCTCGAGCCCGGGCTTAAAGTGCGGCGGCACGCGTCCCCGTGCCCGGGCCGGCGTTGTGCCGGAGATACGTTTGCACAACGTCCCAGGTCGGCAGATTCTCGTAGTCGCCCAGATGTGCAACGGCAAAGCCTCCCATTATCGCGCCAATCTGGGCCGCATCGACGCGCGACATTCCACGCAGCCTCCCGGCAAGGTATCCGGAATCGAACGCATCGCCGGCGCCTGTCGGATCGACCTCCGGGCCTACGGTCACCGGGGGCACTCCGACCAGGTGACCCGCACGCGAGACGACTATTGCGCCTCGCGCGCCGTCCTTGAATACGATCTCGTCAACCGCGAACTCCTCGCGAAGGCGCGAGGCCAGGGTAATCGGTTCATCCTCGTCCAGCAGAAGGCGCATTTCGTGCAGACCGGCAAGCACGATGTCGGCCTCGTGAAGCAGGGGAAGCAGCGTCTCGCGCGCGTGCTCGATCGTGGTCAAGCGGAGGCGCAGATTCGGATCGAAGCTGATTCGAATTTGCCGCTGGCGAGCGAGCGCGATGGCCTGGCGGACCGCATCCCGGCACTCGGAACTCAGGATCGGTGTTATGCCCGTACAGTGCAGGATTCGGGCGCCGTCAAAAAGGCCGGCGCTCAAGTCGGAGGGGCAAAGACGACTGGCGGCTGAACCTCGTCTGTAGTAGTACGGTACTGGAGGCAGACCCGGGACGCGCTCGCGAAAAAAGACCCCTGTCGGCGCCGCGGGATCAATCGTCACATGCGAGATATCCAGACCCTCCTCCGCCAGAGCACGCAGCAGAAAGGTGCCGAACGGATCGCTGCCCAGGCGGGATATCCAGGCCACGCTGTGACCCAACCGTACCAGGCCAATTGCCAAATTCGATTCAGCCCCCGCGTGGGTCATCGAGAACTGGGACACCGAGTCCAGGGATCCATCGGAGGTCGGCACGAACAATACCATGGTTTCCCCAAGTGTGACGACTTCGGCCATCGACCCGATCCCCTTCAGGCTTGAACACCGGGCTCGCACTGTTGCCCTGAAATACTATACATGCGGAACACTCCTGATACGCTAAGCATCGGGACGACCGCGACGTACGTCGCGCCACGCACAGGTTGGAGATGCAATGCCCGGTCGGGCGAAAGGCAAGCAGACGCTTCGCGAGGCATCCAGGCACGCGCACGCCTACATTCAGAGCTTTAGCGGTCTGAGCGGCAACGCGCGGAATCTGGTCGTTTCCGCGATGCTGATGTGGGTTGGCATAGGCATATCCGGCGTGCTTTTCAACCTGTATCTCGTAGCCCTTGGGTTCAATATTGCGTTCGTCGGCCTTCTGGCCGCGGTATCGACGGTCGGCCAGGCATCCGTGTCCCCGATCATGGCTCGTCTTCTGCGGCGGTGGACTGCGCAGACCGTGATGACCGCGGCCACGAGCCTGGCAGCCTTCGCGACGGTCATAACGGCGATCGTGACGAATGCCGTCCCGCTGCTCTTTGCTGTCGTGCTGCAGGGAGCGGCGATTGCCGCGGCCTCGATTCCTTCCGCGCCGTTCCTTATGGAGCACTCGACGGTCGAGCAGCGCACACACGTCTTCTCGGCGTACGTCGCCGCCACCACCTTCGGCTCGATGGCGGGTTCGCTGATCAGCGGGTTGATTCCGGCGGTCTGCGGGCTGATCCCGTTCTTCCCAGGCTCAGCAGTAGCGCAGGATCGGCTCGGCCTGTTGGTGGGCGCCCTGGTCACCGCCCTGGGGATTCTACCCCTGCTGCGGATCGCCGACGCGCGCGTCGCGGACGGGGTTGCAGGCACACCAGTCGCGCTGTCTGCGGTTGTCGACACCGATCAGGACCAGGCACGCGGCGACGTGATCGCAATGATGGTGGCGAGCGCGTTCATTGCGCTTTCTCTGGGCGTTATCTATCCGCTCTTTAACGTGTACTTCGCGACCGTGCATCACGCCAGCACTGCGACAATCGGTGTGCTGTACGCGGTGTCCGGCGTTGTCTGTACGGTCGCGGTGCTGCTCGGACCGATCGCCGCCCGCTTGGGCGCGCTCCGGTGGATTGTCCTGGGTCGCCTCGTGACCGCGCCCCTTCTCCTCGTGTTCTGGACTCATCCTGGACTGGCGATCGCATTCACCGCCTACATTTGCCGGAACATCTTCGGTCAGATCACGGGCGTGCACGAGAATACGTTCTCAATGGAAATCGTTCCGGCACGTCTCAGAGGCGCCGTCGCAAGCTGGCGAACGTTCTCCTTCAACGTAGGCTGGACGGCTGGCGCGCTCATCGCCGGCGTGGTAGTTGCGAAGTACGGATTCGATCCAGTGTTCGTTGCAAGCACGATCCTTACGCTCGCCGGCGTGGCCACATGGTACTGTCGCTTCGGGCGCAAGGCGGCGCGGAAGCGCTTTCCGCTGCACACATGAATGCCGGCATTCCCCGCTTGAGGGCGGACTCGTGCCTGATCCGCACCGGCGGCCTGGCGCCTGTGCCGGAGCCACGGTGGAATCTGCGCGCGCGGGGCGGGCCCTGGGACCGCCGGGGACCCGCGTGCGGATGTCTTGCCCGCCTCGGTCCGCACACCATAGTGCCTCGGCCGGATCCGCAGTTTCCGCCTCAGCCTCAATTCAGGTCACCAGGAATTCGTCGAATTGCAGGTTGCGCCTGCCTGGAGACGGCATCCAATCGACATACTCGGCCACGATCGGCGACCAGTATGGGCGGGCATATTCGTACACGAACTCGTCGTCGACCTCCTCGACTCCACGATCCCGGCGGCAGGATTCTCGAGCATCCAGGCCATTCCCGCGACGGCGCTGGACACCACTTGCAGGCTCGTGGCATTGTTGAGATTCGCCATCTTGCGGGCTTTTCCGATCGAAAGCTCGGATCCGAGCCAAAGGCTGGGATACGTGCCGCTGATGAGGAACACGCCCAGCTCGTCGATCCCGCTGCCTATCTCGTCCCTCAGGATCCGCTGTGACGCGATAGCCGGACACTCGACGTCGCGCAGTAGAGCAAGCGAGGCGACGGCTTCGTCACATGGGTGATAGGCGTAGTAGCACGTCGGCCGGTAGCGCACGCCGAGATCATCGCGAAAGGTCAGGTAGTCGGCGAGTGAAATCGCTTCGTTGTGCGTTATGAGATAGGCGTGGAAGTCCAGAAAGTTTGGGCTCCAGGATTTGACCCTCAGGGTGAAGCTGGGCTGGTCGATGGCTATGGCTGCCTGGCAGCCGTGCGCGTGAGTGAGCGCCTTCGCCGGGAGCTCAGCCTCATGAGTCCCCCATCCCAACTCAGCCGGCTGCAGGCACTCGGTGACGAACCCATCGATCGACCATGTGTTGACGAACTCACCATGTGCACGAGCAATCGTTCCCCTCTGAGTGTCGCGCTCCGCGACCTGGATGACCCGCACGTCGAGATCCCGTGCCAGCGCCGCCCAATCACGCTGCGACGACAGGTCGCGACGCGACACGCCGTAGCGGCAGGCCATCTCGCGCAGCGCCCGCTTCACCAGAACCGAAACAAATCCAGGGTTCGCGCCGTGCCCCACGAGGGCGGTTGGTTTGCCGGCCGATGTCTCTTTCAACGCGCGAATATCTTCACGCAAATCGTAGTTGCTCGTCGAGATGCCCCGTGCAACGTGATCGTAGGACCAGGGGTCGATGCACGTGTCGAGATAGTACGCCCCGCGCGATTGCGCAAACTGGACCAGGTCGTGGCTGGAAATCGAGGTCGCCAGGTTTACCAGAAAGTCGCCCTCATGGACTAGCGGGTCGAGAATAATGCGATAGTTGTCGCGGAGTATGTGCGCTTCAACTGTGTGCAGATCGTATTGTCGCGCCAGAGACACTCTGGCTTCGTTCATCGACCGCTCGACGAGCCACACGGCCCTTTCGCCGAAGTGCTTCTTCACGAGCGGCACGATGGCCTGACCGATGCTGCCGAAACCAAGCACGACAATATTCTTCCGCGCTTCTGTCAATTCGTGTACCTCACAGTCATGTCCGAAAGCCGTGGCCTGTGCACCGGCTGTTGCTGCTATTCTACTTCTGGGCAGGCAAGACGAAACCATCGCGGAAGCGCCCGAAGGCTCGCCTGCGACGCACGCGAATGGCGCGAGATGCTTGACCCGAAAGGCTTCGATAGAGTGGCACGGCGACTCGAGCACAAATCGGCGCTATCGATTCATCAATCATAGCTTCCATGGAGGATACGCACATGGCAACCCAGCAGGCCAGCAATGACGCTGCCTCGTCTGTTTGCCGAGCAGTCGAGGCCGCCGGCAAGGCGGCGGCCTATCGGACATCGATGCGCCGAAAGCATTTCGACACAATTGCCGTGCACGGTATCTACAGCATGGAGGAGGCACTGGCAAATCAGGGCAGCATTATCGAGCCGGCGCACATGAGCACATCCCAGCACTTCGAAGACAGCGCGATCATGGAGGAGGCGCTGGCCTATCGAATCCCGGGATGGATCTATAGCCGGGTCGCGAATCCGACGGTGCACTATCTCGAGGAGACGCTCGCCCTGCTCGAAGGTTACGGATACGAGGGGGAGACCAGCGCATGTGCGACGGCCTCCGGTATGGCCGCGGTATGGATGGCTACCAGCCCATTTCTGCGGAGATTGGGGACGGCGGGGGATCGGCGCCAGAACGTCGTCGCGAGCTCACGATGTTACGGCGGCACGTTCATGCTCTTCCACGAGCGCTACGGTGTCGAGCAAGGAGTCGACGTGCGATGGGTACGAGACCCGCTCGACCTCTCGGAGTGGGCGAGCAGAATCGACTCGGAGACTCGGTTTGTGTTCGGCGAGTCGCCGAGCAACCCTGGGCTGTCGATGTTCGACATCGCCACGGTAGCGCGACTGGCTCACGAGCGGGGAACGCAGCTGATCGTAGACTCCACAGTGGCTACACCTGCCCTGCTTCGGCCGCTGTGCCACAGCACGGACATACGTCGTCCACTCGCTGAGCAAGTGCATTGCCGCCAGCGGTCTGGCTATCGCCGGCGTCGTGATCGCGCGTCATGGCATTGTGAGCGAAGTATTGCCGGATGACATGCGCGCCAACTTCGCCACAACCTGTAAGCTGCAGACATTCCGCGATCACGGACCCGCGCTCAGTCCGCTCAGCGCGCTGATGATTCTCAGCGACCTGCGCACGCTGAGACACCGCGTCGACAACTTCAGCCGGAACGCGATGGAAGTGGCGGCGTTTCTCCAGCGCCCGCCCAGAGCGTCGCCAGTGTCGTCTACCCGATTAGAAAGTGCTCCAACGCACGAGCTTGCGCGCGCCTCGCTCTGGCTCGTGGACGGCGACCAGTGCGGTGTGCCGGTCAATCAATACAGCCACCTTCTCAGCTTCAGGACGCGCTGAGCGGCTCGCGGCGGCGGCGCGTGCAGTGCTGCTGGACGCCCTGCGGGCTGATCTGGCACGGGACGGATCTTTGGGCGAATAAAGAGCGTGGCCACGATTCCGGCTATCTCAACCCACCAGCAGCAGGGCAAGGCGGGACGCGTTCTGGCCAGTATGCCGGACAACCTGATACGCCTCAGCGTGGGAGGCGAGGATCCGCGGGACGTGATTGAAGACCTCGACCGGGCACTGAGCGCATCCCGGTAGGCAAATGTAAACGCAGCACGCTACTCCCCAGGCGCCGCGCCGGGAGAGAGCGGTGGCAGGCGCGACGAGCTACAGCGCGGCGGCAGAGACTACTGCGCGCGTAAAGCGTTCTGGGACCCGAACAGGCAACACGTCGACAAGGTCATAGAAGCGGGAG
>CAVSOU010000013.1:0-26393 GCA_963729625.1 uncultured bacterium | reverse complement strand
ATCGACGCGAACTGGTTCCAGACCATGCTGGGCTCGATGCTGCTCGGCGCGGTCGCGCTCAACCACTTCGTGCGCGAGCACGCGCGATGAGGCCCAGTATGGCGATCAGCCAGATGTTTCTTTAGAGGATTGAAGATCACGAAGCACTTTCCGGGGGGTCGCCGCTCTTACGATGTCTCGCTCAAGGTTGAACCGGGCGAGGTGCTTTGCCTGCTCGGCGACAATGGGGCCGGCAAGTCGACGCTTATCAAGGTGCTTTCGGGCGTCCACCGCCCGGATTCGGGGGAGATACGTGGATGGCAAGCCGGTCGAATTTCCATTCACCGCGCGACGCGCTCGAAGCCGGCATCGCCACCGTCTTCCAGGATCTGGCGATGATCCCGCTGATGTCGGTGGTCGGCAACTTCTTCCTCGCCCGCGAGCCGTCGACCGGCTGGGGTCCTCTTCGCCGGGTCGACTGGGCTTCCCCGCGAAATCACGCTCACAGAGTCAGCGTGGTCGGGATCAGCCTGCATAGCGCACGCCAGTCCACGAGCACGCTGTCCGGCGGCCAGCGACAGTCGGTCGCCATTGCCCGCGCCATGTACTTCGGGGCCTCGGTGCTGATACTCGACGAGCCCACCTCGGCGTCGGCGTGCATGAAGCAGCGATTGTGCTGCGGCTCGTCGCGACGGCACGTGCCGACGGTCTGGCCATTATCTTCATTACCCACAATGTGACACATGCCATCACGGTCGGAGACCGCTTCACGGTTCTCCGGCACGGTCGCAATTTGGCTGAGGCACCGGACGGGCGAACTCACGCGCGATCAGCTCGTTGGGGCTGATGGCCGCGGACGATGAGGCGCCGGCCCTTCTCCGCTCAACCACAGAATAGAGACGACCCGATGGCGAGGTGCGCGGCCAGTCCGGCCTGGTCCGACGACGGGAGGTCCGTAGATAGAGAAGCACGTCGCATCTCGGCGTGGCATGTCTTCGAAGCGTTCGTCCTCTTCGACGATGGTGCCATTGCCGGCGGAGGCACGCCGATGCGACTGCTGACATACTCGCGCGTAGGCCGCTGATCAGTTCCCGCCGGTATCGACCGGGAAGTGTTCTTGGAGAGGAGTAGGCAGTGGAGCGACAGAACTTCCGGAAGCACGATCATGAGGTGGTGCGGAGATTCCTCGAATTCAGGCGTAGTAAGGACATAGCGAGGCTGCCCAGACTGAATCTTGGTTGGAGCAATTGGGGATCTGGCGCGAAACCGCTGGCCGTGTCGGCTGAGAGGCTTGCACGCAACGGCGTGAGGTATATCGAGTTGCCCGGCAACCTCTATGGCAACGACCTGGGCTACAAGCCGGAGGAGGTTCTCAAGACGCTGGGTGAGCACGGGATCAAGGTGAGCGGTATCTGCGGCATGATATATCTGGACAATGAGTTCGCGAACACCAACCACTTCGCGAGACAGCGGGCCATCGACTACATGAGGACGCACATCGAGTTCTGTGCCGCGGTTGGTGGTAAATACATTCTGTTCGGCCCCTGTGCAGTTGGCCGGCTGAACAAGTACGACGATAACGAGTTCCAGCGTGCTGCAGACACCATGAGGGTTCTGGGCGACGACTTTGTCAGGAGCGGATTCCGCGGCGCTCTTGAGCCTGTGCGGCGAGACGAGGTAAGCCTCTGCCATACCTTTGCGGAGGCCAAGAACCTCATCGACGCCATCAATCATCCAGGCATCCAGCACATCGCGGGGGACGTATTCCACATGCTCGTTGGCGAGGAGCACATCGGCAAGACAATTCTGAACTACGGCCACATGATGACGAACTTGCACCTGGCGGACACGAACAGGAGAGCGCTCGGAACCGGCATGCTCGACCTGGACATCGTGATCATGCCCTCGCAACGTGGCGGGCTATAACAACGACAGGTAGGTTTTGGCCCTCCCCGAAGCCACTGGGTACCGGAGCAAACCCATACGATCAGATGTATGGGAGCCCCGACGCAGCGATGCTCGACGGTTCCGCCGTTCGGCAGACTGCTTCGTATTTCTACACGCGAGAGCGCGCTGTGCTCGAGGCAACAGATGAGGAGCTGTTGGGAGCTTATTGACCACGGCGAGGGTGGTACGCGGATTGGCGCATCGGCAGGCTCAGTAGGTCCGGCGCTCGGCGAGAGTAGCGACTACCAGTGAGGATAGGACGAAGGTGACGAGACGGTAAGGAGAGGAGCCAAGCATGCGCGCAGCGAGAGTCACGACGATAGGGGACCTGCGTGTGCACGAGGTGGAGGTACGGGCGCCGGGCCCGGGCGAGTTGTTGGTCCGCATTGAGGCGTGTGGCGTGTGCGGGACCGACCGGCATATCCTGCACGGCGAGTTTCCAGCTACGTTCCCGCTCACGATCGGCCACGAGTTCGCCGGCACCGTCGTCGAAGCGGGGGCCGAGACGGCGATTCAGCCCGGGACGCGCGTGGCCGTGGATCCGAATATCCACTGCGGCATCTGCCGCGACTGCCGACGTGGAAGCGTCGCCTACTGTTCGCAACTTCGGGCCCTGGGGCGCCACTCTCGACGGCGGAATGGCCGAGTATACCGTCGTGCCCGCCACACAAGCGTACACTCTGCCGCCGAACATGCTGGCGGCACACGCCGCCCTGTGTGAGCCGCTGGCTTGCTCGCTGCACGGCCTGGACCGTGCCGGCATCCAGCCCGGCATGAGCGTGGCTATCATTGGCGGCGGTACAATCGGGCAGTCGATCTTACAGTTGGCTAGGCTGGCCGGAGCCACCACAATCGTCCTCTCCACGCTCCATCAGCGCGGCCGCACGCTCGCCGAGCAGCACGGCGCTATGGCTGCCATCGACCCGCAGGCCAAGGACCCCGTGACCGCTGTGAGCGCTGCCGACGGCCTGGTGCCCGGCGGCGTGGACGTGGCGATGGAATGCGCTGGCAAGCTGGAGACGTTCGAGCAGGCGCTCAGAATGGCGCGGCGCGGCGGCACTGTCCTGGTATTTGGCGTTGTGCCCGAGGGCCAGACGACGAGCATTGCTCCCTACGACATCTTCTCGCGCGAGTTGCGCATCGTCGGCTCCTACCTCAATCCAATGACGCACGGGCGTGCGGTCGAGCTCGTCGCCTCCGGCCGTCTCGACATGGAGTCGCCGATCACCCGCCGCGTCACGTTGGAGGAGGTGCCCACGGTGATCGCCACCGAGCCCGGTCCCATGGATGTGAAGACGGTGATGACCATGTAGCCTGAGACCCGCGACGTGCGCGATTGGCCGCGTTGAACTACTCGCCTGGTGGCGTCGCGATCTGATGCGTCTGCAAGACGAGATGCAGGCGATCCCCTGCTTGCACGGGTTGTCGCACCAGTCGGAGCCGATGCGTGACTAGGCTGCCAGGCGAGTAGTTCACCAGAGCGGTGCACGGGCGCGTGCGCCTTGCCGACTTGGTCGCGTTGTTCGGCGTGACCGAGCCGACCATTCGCAAGGACCTCTCGGCCCTGCAGCAGAGTGGCCTGGTCAAGGGCACGCACGGGGGTGCGATGCCGTCGACGGCTCGAGCGCGAACTCGACGTCCGCGCCGAAGCCAACGTGGGGGCCAAGGAAGCCATTGCGCCGTGCTGCCTGGCCGATCAAGGACGGCGATGCTATCTTCCTGGATAGTGGCAGCACCGTGCAGCGCATTGCCGCCAAGCTAGCCGGTCGGAACATTACCGTGCTCACGAATGCGATCGCGGTCGCCCAGTTGGTGGCGGACCTACCGGGCGTGGAAGACGTCCTGTCGGCGGCGCTGCGCCGCGTGGCAGGCGCGCTCATTGGCGCCCTGGCGACAGAGAATCTCGAGCGGTTTACCGCGAATCTCGCCTTCATCGGCGTCAGCGGCTTTTCTGAGAATGGCCTGACAGTGGCGGACTTGGGAGGAGGCGCAACTCAAGGCGACGGTGATTGAGCGAGCGCATCGGGTCGTGCTGCCCTTGGACCACAGCAAGGTCGGTGTCACGCACTTCGCGCGCGTCTGCGAGGTCTGCCCGCTGTGGATGTGCTGGTAAGTGATCAGGCGAGCGCCGCCATGAAAGAGTCGGTGCTCCGCTCACGGTATTCGGCTGGTCGTGGCCCAGCCCGTAAATCCCCCACGTTTGGCCGAGGAGCGAGCCGTGCGCCGCTGCGTGCAGAGCCGCAGCGCGACCGGTTTCAGGACTGGCCATCTTCCAGCTCCTGGACGATGGCACCGAGGAACATCGCAGACAGTGCGCCGTCGGCGATGCGATGGTCGATAGACAGGGTGGCCTGCAAGGACGAGGCACGACGTGGATGCCGCCGTCAAGTGCCACCACCTGCTCGCGCACGCGCCCAGTGGCCAGGACGGCCGTCTGTTCGGGGTCGACGATCGCCTGGAATGTGTCCACGCGGTACATGCCGAGGTCGCTAGGATGACCGCCGCCGGCTGCATATCGGCTGCGCTGAGCGCGCCGCAGCGGGCCCGGTGCACCGCCGCGTGCGTGGCCTGCACTAATTCTGTCAGCGTGACCCGGTCGGCATCGGTGATGGTAGGCACTAGCAGTGTGTCCCCCCCGCTACCGCCAGCCCCACGGGGGCACCGGCGATAGCCTGGGACCGCGCGCCGCCGCCCCCCGTGCGCCAGGCACCGCGGGTCTGCTGTACCGCCGGGATAGGCGCGCAGGGCTCGGGCCAGGGCACGCAGCAGTAGGTGTGTGTAGGTGAGCTCGTCCAGGCCCCCCTCACGCCCCCGCGCCAGGTTTGCGCGGGCGCGGCGCATGTCGACGGCCGCAGTGAGGACGATGTGGGGGATGGTCTGCACCGCCTGCGTGAGCCGCTGCGCGATTACCTGCCGGTGCCGCGGCACAGCACTTTCGGGCGGGAGTCTCATTGCGTTTGGCTGGGTTGCGCTACCCAAGCGATTCGCCGTGCCCAGGCTGCCAGCGGAGTCAAGAGTCCGCCCTTCGAGTTGATGCTCGTAAATCCACGCCGATACATCCCGCTCCACGATGCTTCCGCCGGGACCACTGCCGCGAACCACGTGCAGGGCAACACCTTTCTCCTTTGCCAACCGCCTGGCTCTAGGCGATGACAGTGCCCTGGCTCGCTCCGCCACTTGTTCGAACAGGGCCAGGGCTCTCCCTAATGGCGTTGGCAGGCGCCGCATGCTCCGCCACGCTCGACGCCCCCTCCCGCTGATCGGCGGGCGACGTGCTCGTGTACTCCTCGCCGAGCTCGCCCACGATTGCGATCGGCGTGGATACGGGCACCTCTGTACCGCCAGCGACGAGAATATCGAGCACGGTTCCTGAGCGGGGGGACTCCAGATCAATGGTTGTCTTGTCAGTCTCGACTTCGCAGACGGGATCCCCGATGCTGACTGAGTCCCCCTACCTTGACATACCATTGCACAACCAGGGAGCTTGTTGATTGAGCCTTCACTCGGACTGATGATCTGCGTCGGCACGTTGGGCCACCTCCGCGCCAATCGTCAGCATCGCTGTCATGAAAGCGCAGGAACCACTCCCCCCCCGTCCGGACGGCGATGCTCTCAAGCTATGTCTCTGCCACCCCTGTATCGGCGGATCTCCCGCGGAACCGGCTCTCTGCCGGGAAGGCCGGTCGGGCGCGAGACCCGTACGCAGGCAACTGGGGAGGGCGGTCCACTTGGACCCAGTCCGCTAGAGCGCGCTCAGCGCGGGCCGAAGACCAATAGCATCTAATCGACATCAAAGTCGTGTGTCGGATTCATCCCACGTCAGTTCCCCGTCAGGAGGGCTCAAACCGAAACTAATTCAGTACCGACTCTTATGGCCCGCACGATATCATGCTCCTGCGGAATCACTGCCGTCACGTTGCTGGGTGCAAAAGGGGAATCGGCGTGTGCGGCACACAGACTCTTCTGATCGGAGCGTCAAGACTGAACAGCGCCCGCTCCGCTACGATGGCGGCGATCTCCGACGCTACGCCGCAGGTCACCACATCCTCGCTCACGATCACCAGTCGGCCTGTCTTTTCCACCGACCGCAGAATGGCGCTCGCTATCGAGGGCACCAGCGTTCGGGGGTCGATCACCTCCACCTCGATGCCCTTATTGCCAGCGCCTTGGCCGCCTTGATCGACTTATGCACCATGTAGCCGGTGGCCACCACTGGTCACATCGCGCCCTCGCAGCTTGATGTCGGCCACGCCGAACGGCACGAGGTACTCGTCCTCCGGCGCGGGCTTGAATGTCCGTCCAGGTCGTCCACCGCCGTTTTCGCCGCGCCTCCGGGAGAGGCGGCACCGTAGAGCAGTTTATGCTCGAAGAACATCACCGGGTTATCATCGCGTATCGCCGTCTTGAGCAGTCCCTTGGCGTCATAGGGGGTTGACGGCAGTGCCACCTTGAGGCCCGGCGTGTGCATGAACCACGCCTCCAGGCATTGCGAGTGCTGTGCGGCCCTGCCCGTGCAGCCCATAGGCGCCCGTATGACCAACGGCACGCTCGACCTGCCCGCCCATCATCAGGCGGATCTTAGCGGCCTGATTGCAGATCTGGTCCATGGCCGATGGGAGAAAGTCGTTGTACTGAATCTCAGCAACCGGACGCAGCCCTGCTAAGGCGGCGCCGATGGCCGCGCCCACTATGGCAATTTCCGAAATGGGGGTGTCGCACACCCTCTCCTCGCCAAACATATCCAACAGGCCTTCGGTCACCCGGAATGCGCCACCAAACACCCCAATATCTTCTCCCAGCAACACCACGCGCTCATCTCTGGTCATTTCCTCTATCAGGGCGAGCCGCAGTGCCTGGACTATCTTCGTCGCGTTCATATTGTTTCCCAGCACCTACGCGTAGATGTAGCGCTGGTAATCCAGCGCTCCCGGGTCAGGACTGGCTTCCGCGAAGGCCACCGCCTCTTCAATCTCCTGAGCAACAGCGTCGTTCACGGCTGCCAATTCGCTTGCCGCCACGTCGAAGTCTTTCACCGCCTGCGCCCGAAGCTGATGATCGGATCTTTCAGCTTCCACGACTCAAGCTCATCCCGCGTCCGATAGGTGGGCTTTTCCGACCGGGAATGCCCCATATATCGATACGTTTTGCATTCCAGCAAGGTGGGGCCGTCCCCGCTTCGTGCCCGGCGACAGCTTCCGGCTCTTGTAGTAGACGTCAAGCACGTCCATCCCGTCCGCCATGACTCCAGGGATGCCATAGGCGCTCGCCCTGTCCGCCATGTTCTCGATGGGCGTTACTCGTCGGTAGTGGGTCGAGAATCCGTAGACGTTGTTCTCGCATACGAATATGGCCGGCAGCCTCCATACCGCCGCTAGGTTGATGCCCTCGTGAAAAGCGCCCTCATTCGCGGCACCGTCCCCAAAGAACGCCACCGCCACCTTGCCGGTCTTTTGATACTTGCAAGCCCAGGCGGCGCCGGCCGCCTGCGGTATGCCGGCTCCGACGATGCCGTTGGCCCCAAGCATGCCGACACTGAAGTCCGCAATGTGCATAGATCCGCCCATCCCTTTGCAGCAGCCGGTGCTCTTGGCGAACATCTCCGCCATCACCGCGTTGAGGCTAGCGCCTTTCGCTATGCAATGCCCATGACCTCTATGCGTGCTGGTGATGTAGTCGTCGATGTTCAGCGCAGCGCAGACACCAACCGCAACTGCTTCCTGGCCGTTGTATTGGTGCATGGTTCCGGGCATCGACCTCGTGGAGAACAGGAAGAACAGCTTCTCCTCGAACTTTCTGATGCGGACCATGTTTCCGTACAGCCGCAGTGCGGAAGCCTGTGAAACGCACGATCCCATTAGGAATGTCCTCCCGGCTGTTGATCTTCGATTGCTATCAGCCTAACGGGACACGAATCCAGGCCATGTACTGCAAGAGCAAGCACCAGCAACGTGAACCGCTGGCTTCTCAGTTGATCAAGATGCGCAGCAAACTCAATAATCGGTATCCCATTATCCATCAACAGCTGATGGTTCGGCTGGTTTGGCACCCCCTTGAGCTCTATCCCAGTAGCGTCCGATCCGATGAGATCGATGTGCTTTCAGAAGACGAGCCACTTCATCGGCGTCATGGCTGACAGCAGGACGATCGTGGGCATGGTCAGTCCGGTAGTTTTCGCACAGTCGAAGTCGAACAGGCAGCATGTCACCTGCCCGAATGACGCTGTCATAGGACCTCACTTCCTCGAGCGTCACGAGGTCGCCCGACTCCTTATGCCGGAAGTCAAGCAGCACACAATCCCCGATGAGCCTGGCAAGTGGAAAGGTGCCAGCATCCATGCCATGCCTGTTGTGGTGATAGGGGAACTCGATGTGTGTGCCACAGTGCGAAGACATGTCTATATCCTGAAGGATATACCATTCTCCCTCGTCCACCGGGTACTGCGGATAGAGATCGACTGTATTATGCGTTCTCAGGTTCAGGTGGTACTCTTCCTGACCAGGGTAGAGCGCGTGACTTAGGTCCACGATCCTTGCATTGATCATGATGCGTCCTCAGCGTAACTACTCGTCCGCGCAGCGGCCTGCTCAGCCGTGTACTAGCGTCGCGCCGCCAGAGTGGTACGGCGTGGATTGCTACGCCGCGCCCCCCATCACTTGCGGCAACCACCCACGCGCCACTTTGCCAGGTCGCTGCATTCGCTCCTGTTTCATATTGTTGCTCTTAACCATATCGTTTGCAATCGATCAGTATCTTAAGCTACCCCAGCGGTGGCTGTAACCCCGCGGCAGCCGCGGAGTGCCCGCCAGGTTTACGTGCTACGCTCAGCCGTGGCGCAGCGTAGCCCGCCAATGCGGCGCACATCCTCGGCACTTTGCACAATTGACGTGGCGCTTCGGCAGGAGTAGCATACGCGTCGTCCTCAGCAGTGTATTCTGTGTGCATGCTGGCGCAGCCGCCTCGCGAGAGACAGCGTCCGCGGGAGGCACCAGGCGACTGTGCCGTTCCCCCGCTGGGAGTAGTGGCTATGCTGTTAGTTGTCGGTGAAATCATCGCTGCATTCATGCGCCCGGATCGTGATGTGCCGTTTGACCGGACAGCCACGTTTGTCGGCCCACTACCCAGTGGGGCGCCAGCCATCTTCGCCAGTGCTGCAGCCCGGCTCGGTGCTGAGACCGAGATGTGCGGCGCTGTGGGAAACGACGGGTTTGGTCGGATGATCGTGGATCGACTTCGGCGGATGGCGTAAGTGTGGACCATATCGCCATAGATCCTGTGCTTCCCACTGCAGCAGCCTTCGTCGCGTATGCTGCCACCGGCGAGCGCAGCTTCGTCTTTTATGTGCGCGAGGCCGCCGCAGGCCAATCGCGCCTGCAAGACCTCGGCGACTTGCCCGAGCGCGCAAGCTGGCTGCACGTCTCAGGTTCCGCTATCGCCCTGGGAGCAACACTGGCGGACGTGGTAATCGATGCGGTGCGAAGGGTTCGGGCCGCTGGCGGCAAAGTGTCGGTTGACCCGAACATCCGGCGCGAAGCGGCTCTGTTACTACCGTGGAGCAGGTTCGTCGGCTTATTGCTCAAGCAGACGTAGTTTTCCCCAGCCGAGATGAGCTGCTCTGGCTTGGCTTCGATGAGGCACAGCTTGCAGCCTCGGGTCTGATCGTGTGTACGAAGGCTGGAGCCGATGGGGTGTATCTGTGCATTGGTGCCACGAAGGAACACATTCCAGCTCCGCTGGCCCAAGAAGTCGACCCCGACGGGGCAGGCGACAATTTCGCGGGGGGTTACGTTGCCGCTGTTCTTGCCGGAGCTAGCCCCAAGGAAGCTGTCGCTGTTGGCTGCGAGGTGGCGGCAAGCTCGGTGGAGAGCTTCGGACCCATGGAATCACACATCGATCCATCGGTCATCTCGAGGGTCCGTGCACGCAGGGATGGTGCCAGGCATGGCTAGCAGGCTCATCTATACACGCGAGCGCTCAGTCACAAAGCCTACTTGCCCGCGCACCGATGCTGCGCAGTAGGGGCAGCCAGGCCAGGGCTTCCTCCGTATCACTGGCAAGATCCAGGGACAGGTTCCGCAGCGCTGCGTCGATCTCCTGCAATCTGAACACAGTTGGACGCGTGGTTCGCCCGAACCTGCCTGTATCCCCGAGATGCTGCCCACCCGGCTCCGGTACCCGAGCTTCAGGAGCATCGCCGACCCCGACGGGAACAAAAGCTCTCTTCAGCGTCACGTACCGCGCACGTCGTTGGCGGCGTCATGGTGGTTTGAGGTAACGGCTCGATGGCCATGGCGTGTACCAAGCTGTGGCGCTGGCCCCAGCGTTGCCGTCGCTCGCGCGTGTTTTCTTGGGCGGCGCACCGTCGGGCATCGGTCTGGACTCTTTCCCAGGTCACGGCTCGAACCTTACCAGCCTAACGTACACCCTGGGGCAGGGTGGCCGCTTGCCGCAAGGCACACAGAGAAGACACGCATTGTCCACCTGGACGAAGGATTCGACTTCCTCGGCTACCATGTCCGGCAGTACAAGAATCCGCGCACTCGAACGGGGCGAAAACGCCTTATCCGCCCCAGCAAAGAAGCGGTCAAGAAGCTGCGCGACAAGCTCAAAGCCGTCTGGATGGAGCACAAAGGCAAATCCGCGGTAACGGTCTGTCAGAAGCTCAACCCCATCATCAGGGGTTGGGCGAACTACTATCGCACCGTGGTCTCGACCCGAACCTTCAAAGCCCTGTACGACTGGATGTTCAAACGAGCATGCCAGTGGGCCAGGCACCGTCACCCCAAGAAGCCAATCTCCTGGCGCTCCCAACGCTATTGGGGACGGCTGAATCGGATGCGAGCGGACAACTGGGTGTTTGGCGACAAACGCTCGGGGTGCTACCTCCTGAAGTTCAAATGGTTCCTGCCACGACGGCACGCCATGGTCAAGGCCACCGCCTCCCCGGACGACCCACGCCTGCGGGAGTATTCGCAACGACAGCTGGAAGCGAAAGCGGCTGGCCTCGGGGCTGCCGGCAACATCTTTGCTGCCATGCCGCAGAGCGGATCCGGCGTACATCATCGATGACCTGCCTGCAGCCGCATATCGGCCAACCGCACGTGCGCGGGAACTCGCCCCGATAGTGTAGCTCACTCCGCCGGCACGGCCTCCTTGAAGTGCCGGATGGCTTCGATGTGCTCTCGGGGCGAGCCCAGCCCAGCCCTCATGGTATTGACTGAGATGTGCGTGGCTCCCAGCAGCCGCCACGCCTCCACAGCGCGGGCCCAATCGTCTGGTGTGCCGCTGCCGTAGTCGATACGGGCTTCGATACCGATGCTGTCGGGGTCGCGACCCGCGGCGGTGGCGGCAGCGCGAATGGCGGCGACGGCTTCGCGAGCAGGTTCACCCGGCGGCATTAGCGGGAACCAGCCGTCGGCGACGGTGCCTGCACGCCGCAGCGTGGCGGGCGCATTGCCGCCCAGCCAGATGGGAATCGACCGCCGTCCAGGCAGCGGATTGATGCCCGCGCTCTCGATGTGGTGCCAGCGCCCGTGGAAGGTGACCGATTCCTGGCTGAAAAGCGCTCGCAGCACGGCGATCTGCTCCTCACTCCTCTTGCCCCGAGTGCCGAACTGCTCGTTCAGCGCCTGGTACTCCACCTCGTTCCAGCCGATGCCCACGCCCAGGCGGAGGCGGCCTCCCGAGAGCACGTCGACTTCCGCCGCCTGCTTGGCCACCAACACCGTCTGCCGCTGCGGCAGGATCACGATGCCAGTCACCAGCTCCAAACGCTGCGTGAGACCGGCCAGGTACCCATAGAGCACGAACGGCTCGTGGAACAGGCTGTGGACGGAGTATGGCCCCTGCCAATTCGGCCGGTTGGTGAGGTCGGCGCCCACCACATGATCGAAGGACAGCAAGTGCGTGTAGCCGAGCCCTTCCGCCGCCTGGGCATAGTCGCGTACGGCAATGGGATCGGCGGTGATTTCGTTCTGGGGGAAGACGACACCGATACGCATGGTGTATGCTCTCCTTATCCGGCTGCGCCGGACGTTCGCTCGTCGACTCTTCTCGGGACGGTAGCCGCCGTGGAACCGACGGTCCAGTGCCTCGCCACATCCAGTTCGCTTCGTTCCTCCTTCGATTGTAGACGTCTCATCCTTGCACGCAGCTGTTGCGCAGATGCTCGCTCTGATCGGCTGCGAAGTGCCTGGGCGCCCACTATTCGATACCGGCCCCGGCAAACACATGCGCCCACGGCGCGATAGTCCGAGCGAAGGCCAATAGATCGTGTCCCGTCAAGTGGTGTAAAAGGCCACCGTGGCGATCGTGCGTGCTTACGCAGTTTTACCTTCCAGTCTGGGCGGGTGCCTCCTCCTTCTGACGGCTCTTGCGCCGCCCGCTGCGCTGTCGCCTCTTGCCGCCGCGGGCATGCATGTATAGGAGGCGTGGCGGCCCGTGAACACGATGCCCCCGAGATGCGACGATCGCTCAAGCGGGCAACCGGCGGGCGGCAGATTCGGCCATCTCAGGTCGGTCACAATCAGTGTCCTCCCAATTGTCTGCGTTTCAACGTTCTGAATGGTGTTGCATCTAGGGGTTCACATACGGTGTCGCCGACACTATCGGTGTCGCTTCGCCACGGCTGCGGCCAGCGCGAGCTTCTCGAACGAGACGCCGGGCGGACATGAGTCCGAGTTCGCCAGGATGAAGGGACCACCCCTGAGCGCCTCGATGGTCCGCTCCACGTAGGGCTCCAGTTCTTCGAGTGAGGTCGAGAGCAAGGTTGTCGGCTCGAGCCCACCGATGATCGCCACGTCGGGACCCAAAAGGGCGCGCGCTTGCGCAATCTCGACATCCCCGGTGGGCGGCGGCGAAATGCTTTCGATTGCAAAGACTCCGGAGCGCCGGATGGGCTCGAGCAGCCGCCGGACATGGCCGCAGGCGTGCTGGACGTATCGCTTCCCACCCGCCTGCGCGAGTGTGGCCACGAAGCCGGCTGTCTCCGGTTCGATGAACCGTGCGTACAGCGCGGGCGAATAGTTCTGCGTGCCGGAGTCTTCCCAGGTGATGAAGTAGCGATACGGCGTGTCCGCCTCCGCCGCCAACTTCGCGGCGACAAGATCGTTCTCCATCGTCTGGCGCCAGAGCGCCTCGACGGTATCGGGAAAATCGGCCAGGGCATAGGCAAGCTCCTGCGTGCCTGCCTCCTGTTCAACCAGCGACTGGAAGGCGGTCTTGGTCCGCGGCACGAGGATACCAACCGAGAGGCCGCGCTTGCCGTCCGCCTCGAAATGGCACCGCACCGGTTCCAGGTCCAGGGCGAAGCGCGTGTGCTCCTCGACCCAAAGTAGGGCCTTCCAATCGTCCTCGCGCTTGAGCGGGTGCTCGACGAGAAACTCGGTGTTGCCCGTCTCGCTGGCCTGCCAGATCCGGCACAGCGAGCCGACCGGAGTGCAGATCTCCTGCCGGCGAAGGCCGCCCGGGGTCGTAGACTCGACGATCTCGGCACCGTCTATGACCGGCACGACGGGGCAGGGGGCGCCGCGCCAGAGCGGGTCGGCGCCAACAGCGTCGTTGAAGGCAAGCTGGCCCCTGGCCTGAACACTCTCGGGCAGGCTTTCCCACAGATAGGCGAGGAAAGGCGCGAAGGGCAGGTGATCCACGTCGTGGCCGTCGAGCGCCGCCTCCAGCCGTTCGGCAGACGTCATCTCCACGGGCATCTCTATGAACCTGCCTGGGCGACTGCCGTCATCGCGCCACTACCTTTCATGCCGGTCACCGGCGGGATGGCCTCTTTGCCATTGCGCCCTAATGACACGAGGCGAATCGACGATCACCACGTCCTTGCGGGGGACGTGGTGCCGTCCGCTTGATGGCCCGGTCGGCAAGGTATACAGGCACGTCACCCGTTGCGGCCGCGCGTCCGGTTGAAGCGGTGAAGGATGAGCGACAGGACGATCACGAGGCCATAGAACAGGTTCGTCCAGAAGCCCGAGAGGCCGTCCGCGATCAGGCCAGTCTCGATGAACCCTACCGTGCACGCTCCGCAGATCGCGCCCGCGATCGTGCCGACGCCGCCCCAGGTCGGCGTGCCGCCGATGAACACGGCGGCGATGATGATCAGCAGATACCCCTGGCCGGTGGTGGGATAGAACTGGTTGTCGATCAGCACCGCGATCGGCGCGGCCAGAGCACAGGAGAAGCCCATGAACATGAAGGTCTGGATCTTCACCCAGCGCGCGTCGATGCCCATTGCCTTGGCCGCCTCGGCGTTGTCGCCGACGCAACAAACGCGAGAGCCAAAAGGGTGGCAACTCAGGCAGCGCTAATACAGGGCAAGACCGGAAATGTCCTGGTAATCAGCCTTGTTGCGGGTGACGAGCGTTAAGCCATGACTCAGCGCTGTGGCGGCGATGAGCAAGTCGAGCGCTCGCTGTCGGGTGGTCCGACCACGCTGCAGGAGGTCTACCCGGATTGCTGCGTTCTGTTTCGCTACCGTCTTGCTCAGATCAAGGACGGGCACGCTGCGGACGAACTGGCGAAAGCCAGCTTCGGCTTGCCGCCTGGCCGAGCTTCGCAGGATGCCGATATAGACCTCCGCGTAGGTGATGACGCTGATCGCGATGCCACTGGGGCCAAGGGTAATCTGGAGCAGCGCGACCGTCGTAGGGTCGCCGGCAAGATAATCGATCAGCACATCTGTGTCGATCAAGTACTTCACAGCGTGACGTCAGGCCGGTCCGAGCCGCGCGCGGCCTTGATCTCCCGCTTGAGTTGGTCGGCGTCGAGCAAGCCTTTCCAGCTACCCGCGCTCAAGCGTAGCCCATCCAGCGCTGTGGCGCGCTGTGACCGGGCCCGGCGACCGTGCACAGGGATGGGCAGCAAGAGAGCGACGTCTTCCTGGTCGCGCTGCAGCACACGCGGCCGCCCCCCCGCCCGCACCTCCTCGGCGACCCGGATGAGGTCCGGTGCGTTACTGATATCAAGTGGTTGAAACTCTCTGTGCACTCGCTGATGCCTCCATGGGGATTATCGCAGGTCTGCGTGCTCACCGTGCGCTCCACGCGTGACCGGCTGCACATGGGCGCACTCGGCCGGTCCACTAGAGCGTGCGCAGCGTATGCCGGAATGGTGTGTATCAGGAGGAGATGAAATGGCCGAACGTAACCCGGGAATCCTCGAAGTCCTGGATGAGCGCTTCAACGGTTGTCTCAAGGAGAGTGCTCGCCTCGACCACCTGTATACCGGCTGTCGCTGGGCCGCAGGCCCTGCCCACTTTCCGGCCGGTCGCTACCTCCTCTGGAGCGACACTCCCAGTGACCGCTTGCTGCGCTGGGACGAACCGACCAACACGGTCGGCGTGTTCCGCCAGCCGGCGAACTACGCCAATGGCAACACCGTCGACCGCTCAGGCCGCCTGATCACATGCGAGCAGGGTTCCCGCCGCGTAGCGCGTACGGAGCACGACGGCACGATTACCGTGATCGCGGACCGCTAGCAGGTCTACGGCTCTGGCACGTCGTGCGGTCCGGATGTTTTGGTGACGGTGCCGGCCGATGCCGCGCCCGGCCCTCACACGGTGACGGTCCACGTGCCGAATGCCAACCCCCTCCTGGTGGGCGGCGCCATCGACGTGCAAACCACCTTTACCGTGATCGCACCGGCCACCGCCACGCCGACCAGCACGGACACCCCTTCCGCGACCGGCACTGCCACATCAACCGTGACCGGCACGGCTACAGCCACTGCGACCGGCACGACCATAGCGACGATTACGCCGACCGCGACTGGCACAGCTACCTCAACGGCCACGAGCACGCTGCTCTCAACCGCCACTGCACCCCCGGCTACCAATACGCGCGTGAAGGTCACTGCTACCGCTACGACCACGACGAGCAGGCCGGCCACCGTGCTGGTGTATCCGCTCTTCTCGATCGGCAAACTGCTGCTGACCATTCGCGGTCAGCCACTGGCGGTGGTCAACATTTCACTGGCAATTCGTTGGACCTCAATTGGGATGACCCGGCGGCCCGTCTGGTGGCGTTAGGCCAGATTGTGGCGGCGCTCGAGCGGTTCGAGCAGTACGTCGCTGCCGACGCCGACGCCGCTGGCGGTGGCTCGGCAGGTGGTGCATTTCAAACGCCTCGCCGTAAAAGTAGTGGCTGAGCACGAATGCACAATCGGCCTCGACCATGTTCCAGTCGAAACGGAAGAAGGCGTGCTTGGCCTTGAAGTAGCCGATCTGCAGGACACAATAGACTTGAGCGTAGAAGCTGGACCGGCTGGTCGCCAGTGCCAGTTCCGTCTCAGACAGCGACAGGTACTCCAGCTGCTGGCCGTCGTCGAAGTCGGGCAGTCCATGCAGAGCCTCGTGCTCGGCATCGGACAGAACGCTCAGGCGGTCGCTCTTCGCCGTCACTCCCCCACTGCCTCGCTGGCGGCGGGCAGACCTATCCGCGCAAGCGTCTCAATCAACGTGGTGCGCTTGACGCCGAAGTTGCGACACACTGCCGCCTTCGACATGCCACCATGCAGGGCGACCAGGATGGCATCCAGCTTCTCGCCGGCGATCGCCGGCGGCCGGCCGCCGCGCCGACCACGTCGCTTGGCGGCAGCGAGACCGGCCATGACCCGATCATGGGTGAGCGCCCGCTCGTACTGGGCGAGCGCGCCAAAGATGTGCATGCATTTGGGAAACGAGCGCGTCGAGGATGTGCTTGCGCCAGTGCGCCGGCATGCCTGCACGATTCTCGCGCGCGGCCAGGCTGCCGGCGTGTTCCATGACCGCCTGCCGGCAGTGGTCCTCAATGACATGCTGGCCGCCAGTACCATTGCCCTGGTCGAGAGCGTGAACTCCGGCACCTGGGCGGGCACGGGCGAGGAGGCCGCGACCGCCGTCCTGATCGCCGCAGGGGTCGAACCTGCTCGTGCCGGCGCCGTCTCCCGTGCGATGCAAGAGGCATTGGCGCCAGCGCCGCAGGAACACACCGCAGAAGGCGCCAGCACGGAAAGGAGGACCGACCCACATGGGCATACGCATTGACGTCCACCATCATCTGCTGACCCCGTCTTATCTCGACGCTTTTCGGCTGATGTCGCGGGCTCGACTTCTCTTCACAGCCCCGCGCGCGGCCTGGGCCAACGGTACGTTCAAGAGGCGGCAGAAAGCGCAGAGCCTGCTGCGCCTTTTGATGTTATTGATGAATATGAGGTTTTGCGATAGACTGAGAGTGAGCCACCAAGGAGGAAAAGCCGATGGGTGCCACGATGGAGACACTACGCGCTGAGCTGGAACGCGCGCGAGAAGCAGCGCGGGCTGGCGACCTGACCGCAGTGCTGCGAGAACTAGACCAGGCCGTCGCCTCGCTGGATGACGATCGGCTGCTGACGACGACCGAGGCAGCGCGCCTGCTGGGGATTCGCTCGCCGAACACTGTTCTCGCCTGGTGCCGGACGGCGTATATCCGTGGCATCAAGCGAGGAGGGAGGACGATGATTCCCCTCTCGGAGATCGAGCGCATCAGAGGCGGTAACCCGGTGCGGGCGATCAAGGTCGCCGATCAGCTGCATGACCGCGCTGCAGCGCTGGGTGGCGATGCGGACATGAGCGAAGAAGAGCTTGAGCAACTCCATGCCGGGCGGCCCGGACGGTTGCCGTGGGAGCGTGCGCACGAGGCGACTGGGTGATCCGAGCCGTCCTCGATACCAGTTCCCTCTACTCCGATCGGTTGCGCCGTCAGTTGCAGGAAGTGGCCGCCACAGGCCTGTACACGGGGCTCTGGTCCCCGTGGATCATCGCCGAACTGAACCGCGTCCTCACCTGGCGCTGGATCAGGACGCGCATGCCGGGTGATCTCTCCGTTGCCGCCGAACGCGCCTGCTCCGACGCCGCGAATGCGATGATGGCCGCCCTGCACCTGACATTCGAGGTCGTGACCCCTCGGCCGCCATACCCGCCCACCTGGTCTGCGCTGCTCGACGCCAACGATTACCCGATTTGGGCTGCGGCAGTTGAGGGACGGGCCGAGTACGTGGTGTCCGAGAACACCCGGCATTACCCGCCGCGTGGCCGGGACGGACGCCATTCCTACGACGGCATCACGTACCTCTCTGCCGAAGCCTTTCTCACCCTACTCCTCGGAGACGAACGGACGCTCGGCTGATTTGGGGGATTCCCCAAGTTGACATGGGGAACCCTTGAGCGCGACACATCGGCCGCTCACGTGTAGCGCAGCGCCGCAGATCGATGAATCAAAGGAGATCCGGTTTGACAGCCAAGCAGTTCCAGCTTGTCGCGGAGGTCCGCAGTGCAAATCTGCCCGACATGCGTGCCGCACTTGGGCAGCTGCTCCCCGGCGCCGAGGTTGAAGACACCGAACTGGGGGTCAGGGTCCATGCGCTCCTGGAAGGGGAAAACGCGGCGGATCTCAATCGCACGCTGCTCTCAGGCTTGCGCCGTATTGCCAAACGCACGAGCCTGCGCGCCGAGTGGACGTCCGAGGACGAGAGCGCGCGATTCTTCGACTACGTGCGCAAGAGCAGCCTGCCCAGCTTAACGCCGTGAGGAGTTCGCGCAGCTACCGGCACCGTTGGCACGTGACGCGCCTCGGGCGATCCCTCTTTCGTTATCTCAGTGCGTTTGATCGCCTGGTGGTTCCGATTCTGCTGCAGTTCAAGCCGGATCTCATCCTGGTCTCGGCGGGGCAAGATGCCAGTATCTATGATCCGATGGGGCGCATGATGGTGTCGTCAGAGGGGTACCGCACCATGACGCGGCGAGTAAAGGCAGTAGCGGACGACACCTGTCAGGGACGCCTGGCAATATGCATGGAAGGCGGCTACAGCAGGGTGTACGTGCCATTCTGTGTGCTGGCAATTGTCGAGGAAATGAGCAGCCGTCGATCACGCGTTGTGGATCAGTTTCTCCCTTCCATTGACCTGATTGCCACAGTGCATCGTGTCGCCGCCGAGGCCAAGCAGGCCGTGGATCGGGTGGTCGCCTTGCACCAGCCTTACTGGAATCTATGATGAATGCAACCGTACAACCGTAAGGCGCGCCTCGGAACGTGCCGCAACCGGATCCACCCTGGCAGAGATGGCAGGGCTACAAATGCCTCTGTGCCCGGTACTGCAGCGCTTCCGCCGCGTGGATGGTCGTGATCTGCTCGTCCGCCGCGCGTGGGGTGCTGGAGGCTCCGCCAGGTTATGGCTGCCTTCAGCAGCGCCTGTGTCGCCGCACTTGCGCTGGCACCTATCGTGACATTGGCGTGATGCCCAACAGCGATTGCGGACTCTCATAGAGAATACCGCGTGCCACCTGCAGCGCACCGTCCGGCGTGTGCTGTCCCTGAACAATCTGCTCCGCAAGTACCTGCGCGAGCTGTTTGCGTACCAGCACGGCCTTGGCGTAGCTCCACTCGAGCGTGTAGGCGTCGGAGAAGAACCCGATCTGCTTGTTCGCTGGCAGCATGTCGAGGCGTTCAGCCATCAGCGCACGCATAACCGAGGGGAAGAAACTGTGCCACCAGTAGCCAGCCAGGCTCAAGTTCGGCAACTCGCGCGCAAGCGTGCAGAGTGCCTGGTTGGCATGCCGGCTCGCAAGAAAGCACTGAAACCGCAGACGTGGATGGCGGCCGATCATGTCGCCAAGCTGCGCGATCGTCCGAATGCAGAGATGAACCGGATCATCGCCGCCTATGCAGAGTGAACATAGTGCTGGTCTGTCTCCGGGCCGCGCTCGCAGCACCGGGGTGGAGGGCTTGGCCGTACCCTGTAAGCGAGGCGATCAGTGTCCAGTTGCCGAGCGGTTGCCTTGGGCTGGCAAGGCAGGTCGTGCGCAACGGCAGCTTCTGTGCGTTGGTGCGCCATAGACGACAGCGTGGCACCCCAGCCAGCACTATTGTTCTGCTAGGCCAAGCGAGTGCGAAATGTGCGCCCCGGCCATGTGTGCTGCTGGGCTCTCTGCCGAACAGCCGACGTGGGCCGGCAACCGCTGCCCACAGTAGCAAGCTGATACCATTCGAGAGAGGCGTGCCGGTCGTCCCCACGAACGACGCGGGCAGGCATGATGGGCGACGATGAGATCTACCGCCGGCAGACCCTATTGACGTCCATCAACGCGTGCTTCACGCGGCCTAACTTGCCGTCTGTGCTTCATCAGAAAGGCCGGAGACCCACATCGTTCTGTGTAAAACATGCGCAGGCACATGGACTTCACGTGCAGCAGCAGGCGGCACTACAGCGGGCAGCGCGCACGATCATCAGGCTCTCGTCACCCGGGGCCTGTGCCTGAGATTGTAAGTCCGGCACCAGTAGCCGGTCGACCCAGCCTCCCGGGAACAGATACATCAGCGCTAGGACTCCGTCGAGGGCCACGCTTGCCTCGGGGCTGACCAGCGCGATCACCGTCGCCGCTCCGTATGCCGGCAGACCCAGCAGCGATCGGCGGGTGCGCGCGTCGATCTCGGCCTGTTGTGCCTCCGGCTCAATCAGCCGGCGCCCCCGCGCCGCCAGGAGCCAGAGCACGTTGTATGCAACCGTGAATGCCAGAAAGGCCAGCCCATACACGATGGCGGCGGTGCGGCGATCGTCCGTGGAGCCGGACTGGAAGGCCTCGGCCACCACTCTAGTTGGGAACGGGATCATAGTCACGACGAGCAGGACGGCGAGGTTGGCCACGATCAGCGCATGGTCAGCGGCGCGAATGTCGCGGAACATCGCGTGGTGGTTGATCCACATGATCCCAATCATGGCGAAGCTCACCAGGAACGCGCCGTAACTCGGCCATTGCACCGCCAGCCGCTGCACAAGCGACCCGCCTCCCGTCGCGGCGTTCAGGTCGAAGACCAGCAGGGTTATCGCGACCGCAAACACACCGTCGCTAAATGCCTCGAGTCGCTGCGTGTCCGCTGCTTTAGCCACGATGGGGCCTGACCCCGGCGTTCCCTAGGCCAGACGTGCGGCATGAAGTGCGGGTGGTAGCGCCTTTGTGGGTCATGCCGCGCACGGACGAGGCAGTTCGCCGCCCCGGCAACCGGCGCGCTTGCCGGCACGCGATACCACAGGTAGCGCGCCTTACCTTGCCTTTCAGCCATCTTCTCCTCCACCACTCGGTAGTTCAACCTCGCTTCAGCGTACCGAACTGTGCGTACGCGCGGACCTGAGGATGCGTGCACGACCAGCTGAGAGTGGCTCGGCGATGCTGCATGTCCGAGCAGCAACCCGTGCAGGTAGTACGTGGGGCCGGGAGCTCCAGCCACCTACCGCCCGCGTGCTTCCCGCAGCTGCGGCTGGCCGCTCGGCGTGCGGGTGACGTCTTGTGCGACCACTTGCTCCGCCACACCCATCGCTGCCAGTGCCGAGAGGGTCTGCGTCGCCACGTACTGCTCGAACTGCGCCAGAGCACGCAAGATCTGCCCCAGGGCCACCTGACGTGCCGCCGGGTCATCCCAGTCCAGGTCCAGCGCCGCCTTCAGACTCGCCGGCCCGTTCACCAGATCGGCACCGGCCGCCGCAGCCACCGCGTCGCGTCTGATGAGCCATCCCGATCCCAGGGCCAGCAGCACGGAGATCACCTCGGGTAAGGCGCCATTGGCGTAGTAGTTCAGGTAGCTCGAGTTCCCGGCGACGTAGTTGTTGGTAATGAGGTTGAAGGCGCTGACCAACAAGCCGGTCCCGGCCGCCACAACGGCGAGCGTGAGCGGGACCGAGAGCGGCCGGCGCAGCAGCGTTTGCTCGCCTTCGCGCACGGTCGAGTATGCCATGTAGATCGCGGTCAGCAGAACAAGCCAATAGACGAGCAGCCAGATCACATCCATCCCATTCCTCCCTCACTGTTGCTCCACCGCCCGGATCCTGTTATGTGTCACGTCGTCGCAAGGTCCAGTACGTCGCCATCAGAAACAGCCCGCTAAAGGCTGCCAGCACCAGCCACTTTTCCAGGACGTGCGCCGCCGAGCCACCGCCGTAGAGCAGCTTGGGAAAGTCAGGCACGCCTGCCGCCACGCCCAGCGCGTTGAGGCAGGTCGTTTGTCCCAGTATACTCATGCTCCAACGGCTCGGAAACAGGCGCGCAAGCAGGCTGCTGGGGCCCTGGAGCTCGAAGGCAGCGCCGGAAAACACTACCTGTGCGAGCAGGACAATCGGTACGATACTCATGGCTCGGTCCGCCGTGGCGACCAGGCTGCTGAGCAGCAGGCCGCAGGCGAGCCCTGCCAGCGAGGTAAGAATGACCGTGATGCCGATCTCAATACCGGCGGGCATGAGCATGCCCTGGGCTGGCAAATGGGTGAGTCTTGAAAGAGACCCCCACGAGCAGGACGGCGGACTGCAGCACCGACAGCAACGCGAGCACGGCGAACTTCGAGAGAATGTAAGGCACGATGCCGAGCGTGGCCATCCGCTCCCGCTGGTAGATAGGGCGCTCCTTGACGATTTCGCGCGCGGCGTTGATCGTGCCGAACCAGACGGCGGCCAGCGTCAGCATCAGCAGGATTTGTTGCGTCCCAGGCACATCGGCCACGGTAAAGGCATTGGGAGGCGACCATGATCAGCAGCAGGGCGACGACCGGGGCTTGCGCCAGCAGAATGGCGAGATTGAGCCGGTCCCGGCCCAACAGCTCCGCGTAGCGGCGTGTGAGAATCCACCACTGGCAAGCGCCTGCCTTCACGGAAAGCCGGCGAATGCTCGCGCCGCGCCGGCCGTCGCGGTCAGTGCGGCTGCTTCCTGCCGGCGGTCGAGCACGAACGCTGGTAGTGTGGCGACCGGCGATACCGCGCTTCGAGCTCACCGGTCTCCTCTGGCCGCTGTTCGCACAGCGTGTAGATATCCGGGAAGGAAGGAACGCCGAAAGAGGCAGGCGCCTCGGCGGTGGTCCAAAATAGACGAGCCGGCCGCCCCGCGCCATGAATGCCACGTGGGAGCACAGGCAGATGTTCTCGGTGGCATGCGTGACCAGGACGATAGTCCGCCCTCGGTCGCAGAGAAGCTGCAAGAGCGCCATCACCGTCTTGTCCAGCCCGGGATCCAGACCGGACGTGGGCTCGTCGAGGAAGATCACGCCGGGATTGGCCAGCAGCTCCACGGCGATGCTCACGCGCTTGCGCTGACCGTCGGAGAGCTTGCTGATGGGCTGATGGCGCTGGGCCTCCATCTTCACCTCGGCGAGCGCCTCCTCGATGTGCTTTGCGCGCTCCTCACTCGACGTGTCCGGGGGCAGGCGCAGGAGCGCGGCGTAGTGCAGGGCCCGGTCGACCGTCAGCTCCCGATGGAGAATATCGTCTTGCGGAACATAGCCGATCATCTCGCGGTACGGTCCGGGATTCCTGTAGAAATCGAGACCGTTGAACAGGACAAGGCCCGTCTGTGCGCGCTCCACGGCGCAGAGTGCCCGCAGCAGCGTGGTCTTGCCGGCTCCGCTGCCGCCAACCAGAGCGACGAACTCGCCGGGCAGAATCGAGAGCGACGCAGAATCGAGAATGACTTTGGCGCCGCCGCGCCCGACTCGCCGCACCAGGTTCACGCCGTCGATCGCACGTGTTGGCTCTCGATACACTGGCGCAGCGCGGCGCCCTCCACCAGAAACCGGGCCGAACCGACGCGCAGCTCGTCGCCATCAGCGATGGTCATGGCGCCCTGGACGCGTGCGCCGTTCACGAAGGTGCCGTTGGTGCTGCCCAGATCGCGAGCCACCAGGCCGTCCGCCGTACGTTCCACGCGCGCATGCCGGCGCGAGACGAGCGGCTGGTCGAGCCGCACGTCGTTGGTGGCGTCCCGTCCGATCGTGAGCGACGCTCCAGGCGCGTCAGAGGCAGCGTGTGCCAGCGCGCTTCGGCGGCGGCAAACCCTGCGCCCGTTGCGGAGGCGGTGCTCGGACCCGCAGCGAAAGCGTGATCAGGTTGCCGTAGGGATCGGGGATGCGTACCGGCTGACCCTCGCGCAACACCACCTCCTTGACACTGGCCCCTTCAACCACCAGGCCGTTCGCGCTGCCCTGGTCTCGCAGCACGTAGCCGCCCTGCCCTGTTTCACGTCTGCGTGCAGGCGGGATACGCCGGGTGCGTCGATCACGATTCGCAAGTGCTGCTTCGGCCAATCGTGAGCCGGCTCGCACCCAACGTCGTGGTCATCTCCGGCTTGCCCGGCTGTGAGATGACGAGGACATAGCCGCCCGCACGGACCGGGGCGGAAGTGCAGCAGGACTCAACCGCTGCAAGCCCCTGCCGGCGGTCCAGTCCCGGACCCGGACTGCCATCGGCGTCGGACGCGCCTTGCTCGACCATCGTACGTCTCGGCGTGGTTGAGGCGGAAGGCGGTACACGCAGGGTTGGGCTCAAAGGCAGAGCGCCGTCCCTGCCGACCGTCGCGACCGCACCGACCTCTGTCGGTTGGTCCGCCGGCGGCTCGTCAAAGAGGCGACCGCATCCGCCGCAGAACTTGTCGTGCGAGGCGCGCTGCCTGCCGCACCGCGGGCAGGAAACAGGTCTTCGGTCGTCATTCATGGCAACACTCGCCTTCCGCCAGCGCAGCATAGCACGCTGCCATTAGGCGGGCATTAGGTGGCCACGCTCCTTAGCATGTCGGACTGTCCGGATATTTCGGGCCTGCAAGAGCTACTCTGGGCGTGGGAGTACACACGGTTCGCTACCGCATGCACGCTGGAAGGCGACTCGGCCCGGTGCAAGCAGCATGGGTTTCGGTACACGAATGCTTTCTGACTGGCGGGCATTGACGTGCGACGCTACACCCAGATTCTGCTGATCTTGACGCTGATAGCGCGTGTGATGGGGAAACCACCGGCCGGGACACGGGACACCGAGATCTCCTGGGCGGTCCACACGGCGCCGCGGTTGACCTTCCACAGGAAGTGCCCGTCCGAGCAGCGTGTGAAGACGAACCCGGCGATTCCTCCCGAGGAGTTGTTGATCTGGAGCGGAACGCCGGAATACGTCTGGCACATCAGGCCGCCGGCGAGCTCGAAAATCCAGGGGGAACCGCCGGCGCGAGGACTTCGGGGCGCAGGCAGCGCCTTTGTCAGATGGAGCAGATCGCCACGGGGGTCTTTCAGTGGATTGAAGGGGCCGGCGTCGCAAAGCACGGTCATGGCCGCGGACGATGCGCTGAAGCACGGATCTTCAATTCCCTCCGGACTATCGCACCGCCACGCATTGGGCCGCGCGACCACGGTAGAGCTATGGAAGCAATCGCCCTGCCCGATATCGCGGCGCACACCGCTTGGATGGAACACGACGACCTTGGTCGCCGGGCCGGTTACCTTCACCTTGGGCTTAGGTATGGCGCCGGTGGAGTGAGTGCGGCCGAGCAGAATGGTGCCTCCCTTGCCCACGGCCACGCACTGGTGCGGATTGGGGCAGCTCACCCTGTACAGATCTCGGTTCGTGCCCGACCCTGGCTTCCGCCAGGTTGTACCGCCCTCCGCGCCGACGAAGATGGCGCCGTGATCGCCGACGAGCACGCAGGTCGTCCTGCTTGGACAGCTCACCCCATTGGCCTGGTTCGTCATCGCTACCGGCTGCCTGCTCCAGCTACGGCCTCCGTCGACCGTGGTCAAGAGCAACCCCCGCACGAATCTCCGGCTTCTGGAGTCCCACACCGCGCCGACCGTCACGCACTCGCGCACACTTGTACAGGTCACGGTTGTGTAGCTCTCGGTCGCGAGGCCGCTCGCGGTTGGCGATCGACGCTGGATTCTCCAGGTGGTTCCACTATCCGCGCTGGTGACGATAGTGCCGTAGTGGCCTACCGCCACGCAGGTGGGAAGACGGCAGTCGACGCTGAACAAGGGAGCATCGTCGAGATGGATGCTCCGTGCCGTGAACCGGGTCCAGCCATCCGTAGTCCTGAGGATCCCCGGGGACGGTGACTGGTTGGATACGGCCACGCAGACGCGGGGTTTCGGGCAACTGACGCCATCCAGCGAGTACGTCCCCTTCGGGCTGTGGCGAGACCACGTTCTGCCCCCGTTCGAGCTGGTCAGGACCAGGGTGGTGCCGTTCCAGCTCGTCCGGCCATGCGTGTAGCCGACCGCTACACAGGAGGTCACGCTCGGGCAGTCGACGCTCTGCAGCTGGCTGCTGCTGGAGAGCGCTCGGCCGGCGCCCGAGGTACGATTGCGCCACGTGGCGCCGCCGTCCGCGCTGACCAGGATGGTCGCGAATCCGTCGCGCTGCGGCTGCGAGCCCGGCCTGTAGCCCACGGCCACGCAAACCCTCGCGGTCGGGCAGCTGACACTGTACAGATCGACAGTTGTGCTGGTAGCTCGGCGGGCCCAAGTCATGGCAGCACTGCTCTTTGCCAGGACAAGACCTGTTCCGGTCGCCTGAATTGCTGAGCCATGAGTAGGGAGCAAAGGCAAGAGTAGCAGCAGTGCTGCGCCAGCCGCGGATTGCGGCAATCGTCGGCAACTTTGCAGGACGTGAAGACCGCTGGTCATATCATCCTCCTATTACCTTCCATCTAGCCAGGA
>CAVSOU010000012.1:0-29581 GCA_963729625.1 uncultured bacterium | reverse complement strand
AGGTGATAGAGGGCTTCTTGCTCATTCTCATCGTCTGGCTCGATCAGTGGCGCAAACGCCGTCTGCAGTCGGTGTAGGAGGGAGGGATCATATGGTCGCTCAACCAGATGAGGCCCGCATCCCGGCCGTCGAGGTGCGCGGCGTCAGCAAGCGATTCGGCAGCGTGGTCGCGCTCGAGGAGGCTGACTACGAGGTCTATCCCGGCGAAGTCGCGGCGCTGATCGGCGACAACGGGGCGGGAAAGTCGACGCTGATCAAGATCATCGCGGGAGTGATCCGGCCGGACAGCGGCGTGATCAAGGTACACGGCCAGGAGGTGCACTTCCACACCCCGCGCGATGCGCGCAACTCCGGTATCGAAACGGTGTATCAGGACCTTGCGCTCGCGCCCGACCTCGATGTTGCGGCGAATCTCTTTCTGGGCCGAGAGGTCAAGTACAGGGGCGTACTGGGCTTGCTCGACGTGTACAACCAGGCCGTGATGCGCGAGCAGGCAGCCAAGCACCTCAAGGCCTTGCGCGTCAATATCAAGTCCATTCGCCAGACGGTGGAGACGCTGTCCGGCGGCCAGCGCCAGTCGGTGGCGGTTGCGCGTGCGGTGCTCTGGGGCAAGGACATCGTGATCCTCGACGAGCCGACCGCCGCGCTGGGCGTGGCGCAGGCGGGCATGGTGCTCGACCTGGTCAAGCGCATTCGCGATCAGGGCGTGGCGGTGATCTTCATCAGCCACAACATGCCGCACGTGTGGGCGGTGTCCGACCGAATCGCCGTGCTCCGTCATGGGCGGCGCGTGGGCACGCTGTACCCGAAAGATACGATGGACCAGGCCGTGAGCCTGATGACGGGCGCTGTGGCAAAGACGGACTTCTCCCTGGCGGGCGGAGGCTAGCGATTTTCCGCGATGCGGATGCGTACGTCGATGCTGGTGAGGCTCCCTGGCGACAGCGCCAGGGAGCCCCGTGCGCGTGGGCCGATGCGCGCATAGTGCAAGGCGGCGTTAGGATGAACGGCGTACACAGAAGGGGGAACGATGCAAGCGTGGGAGTACGTTTCTATCAAAGACTACAGAGTGTCACCTTCTGGGGTCGAGGATGGATCACAGGAGGCGCCCGACGTGAACACGGGTATGGCGACGCTCATCGCGGAGTTGACCCGGAACGGTTGGGAGCTATTGAGCGTCACTACTGACGAAGACGGCTACCCAGGGTGCCAACTCAGGCGGCATATTGTTACTGAGTAGCGTTTGCTTTTGTTGGCCGAACCACGAGGTCGCGGCGTGCGTCTCGTTTCGAGCGTGGGCCGGAGACTGCCGCTGTGCGGGCTAGTTGGGGACCTCAGTGAAGGTAGATAGCGAGGACCTACAATCAATCATCAATCTTGCCAAGCAGTGTGGCTATGCCAGCCCGACCACATTGCGCTCAGCGGCAAGAGCGGGCAAACTGCAGGCCATCAAGCTTGGTCATATGTGGGTCAGCACTGCAGCGTGGGTGCATGACTGGAACCTAGCCGCGGGCGCTGGCGGCAAACCGCGAGGCAGTAGCGCGGGCGTCCTAACCCGGAGGCAGCGCGAGGCGCTCTCGGCAGTCAAGCGGCTGCAGCCAACGACGGGTGAGCCCGGTGTCAGCCTGGCCGCTTTGGCGGCTGAGCTGGGCAGTGATGGCAGGTGGGTCAGCAAGCGCCTTCAGAAGCTCGTCAAGCTAGGCCATGTGCGCAATCTGGAGATACGCGGGCATGGCGCCCCGGCACGGTTCGTGCCAGCAGACAAAGCGGAGGGTTAGGGCGACAAGCCCGATCCGGTCGCGCTAGAACAAGCACGCCAGGACGAGCTGCTGCGCGCTCGCGGTCGTAGAATACAGACTGGGCGGTACGCCGCGATCAGCCCAACATCGCTCGCGCAGGTCAGCTTGACAAGGCAGACTGCAGCGCATCGCGGCTCCGCCGCCACCGCTCGACCGCTGCGCGCAGCCCCTCCGTCACTTGCTCAGGAGTGTAAAACTGCAGCACTTCGTTGTCGCACTCGATGACCAAGAATTGGACCAGGTCCGCTAGCATCTCTCCGCTGGCGGTGGCTTCGTTGGCTGCCTCTTGCACCGCGGCGGTGTCCACTATGCCCTCCCTTTACGCAGTATACCGGTAGCCAGTGCGGCTGCGCTTCGCGTCGGCGACATTTCGTGGTCTAAGCGCACGGGCGGCACGTGTGCCCCCAGTAGCCGCAGACGCCTTTCGAAAACCACGCACATGCGTGTCCTTGAGCTTCAATACCCCAGTGCCCCAGGAGATCGCGAAGAGCCTCACCTGTCGGTCGCCCATCGTCGTATACGTTGGCATGGATCCACAGGTTGATGCAGCCGCTTCCGGAGCTAGCCGGGTCTCCACCCCTCGGCGGTTGCCGCCGGGCCATCCGTGCTCACGATGAAGCGGATCGGTCCGCAACCTTTCGCGCTTCGGGGAAGTTGGCTCGATACGCGATCTTGGTGCCGGCGTTTCCAAGGGCGTCGTCGCGAAAGTCGGGCAAACTTTGGCTAGCCACAATGACTACTGTTCAAGGGCTATCGCCTCGGAATCACCGGGCATATACTGTGGGCGAACGAGCCGACTCGCCCGTGGATGCATGCCTGGCGCCTACGGTGACCTCGGCCGGACGGGAGGTACGCGATGCGTTGCGCGGCCTGTGCTTCGGAACTGCGCGAGGGAGCCCGATTCTGTGGCAGTTGCGGCGCACCGTTCCCCCAATCGGCCGCTGGCGACACGCAAGTGTTATCAGTCTCGAACGAGCCCACAATGCAGGCGGCCGAATTCGCGCTGGTGCTGAAGCTGCCGAGACAGCCTGAGCGATTGTATCCCTTGACGGGATCCGTACTACGTATCGGTAGTGACGGATCCTGCGACCTGCAGATCGCCGACCCGACCTTCGCCAAGGTGTGGGTGGAAGTGACGGCTCGCAAAGGAACCTACCTTGTCCGCGATCTCCGTGCCGCACACGGACTGGTCTCGCATGGCGTGAAGGTGAACGAGGCGCTGCTAACCTCGGGCGAGCCGGTCTATGCGCCGAACGCCTTGGGGAAGGCTGCCAGCTTTGCCCTGCGGCCCATCGCCCATGGCCGACCGCTGGGCAAGTTCAGCGGCCGGGCCGTGACCATGCGCTTCCCTGCAGACAAGGACACGCTAACCATTGGGCGTGATGCCGGTAACGATGTGGTCGTCGATTATCCGCTGGTGTCCCGCTTTCACGCTCGGCTAGAACGGCTCGAATATCACGTGCTGCTGCATGACCTGCGCAGCACCAACGGCACTTTCGTCGGCGGCCGGCGGATTCGTCGCATGCACGAGCTACAGGTTGGTGACGAAGTCCAGATTGGCCCCGTACGCTTTGTCTTCCATGGCGACGGCGTCGAGCAGGTTGACGACCAGCCGAGCATCCGGGTCGACGCGGTTGACCTCGTACGGCGCACCCGGCGCGTGGCCGGGAAGGTCCTGCTCGAACACGCATCGATCAGCGTCATGCCGCGCGAGTTCGTGGCACTGATCGGCGGCAGCGGCGCCGGAAAATCCACCTTGCTGCTCGCCCTGGCCGGCGTCGTGCCTCCGCAGGAGGGCGCGGTCGCCTACAACGCCCAGGACATCTACCGTGGTGCGACGGCCTTTGGCGGGCATGTTGGCTACGTGCCGCAGGATGACATCTTGCACCGCGAACTCACGGTCGGACGGGCCCTCGACTATGCTGCTCGACTGCGGCTGCCACCGGACACATCGCCGGCCGAACGCGAGCGTCGCATTGCGACGGTTCTCGCGGAAGTGCAGATGACGCCGCAGCGCAACCAGCAGATTGGCCGGCTGTCAGGCGGGCAGCGCAAGCGCGTCAGCATCGCCGTGGAACTGCTGGCCAACCCCAGCGTCCTTTTCCTCGACGAGCCAACCTCTGGGCTGGACCCAGGACTGGACAAAGCAGTCATGCGCCTGCTGCGAGACCTCTGCGAGCAGGGACGGACCATCGTGCTCGTGACCCACGCCACCGAGAACATTGGCCTGTGCGACCTGGTCGCCTTTCTGGCCGACGGTCGACTGGTCTACTACGGCCCGCCCGCGGAGGCACCGGCCTATTTCAGCACCGGTGGCTTCCCCGACATTTACACCCTCCTGGCGGATGCCAGGAAGTCTGTCAGCGAAGAGCTGCGATTCCGCGCCTCGCCCTTTTACCGCACCAATGTGCTGGAGCGCCAGGCGGCCACGACGCTGCCCGCGCTTCCGGACCCGGCACACGCACCCCAGCGCAATCTGCACCAGATCCGATCGGCAGCTATGCGGCAGTGGCGCATCCTCAGCGAGCGCTACGCTGAGCTGGTGCGCTTGGACCGGGTGAACCTGGCACTGCTCCTGGCCCAAACACCAATTGTCGCCTGCGCCCTCACGCTGGTGGCCTCGCGGGAGCTGTACACGTCTAGCAAGATCAACAACACTCAGCAGATCCTCTTGATGCTCGCCGTGGCCACGCTCTGGTTCAGCATGACGAACGCCGCACGCGAGATCGTGAAGGAACGCGCTGTGTACCTGCGCGAGCGACTAATCAACCTGCGCCTCTTCCCATATGTGCTGTCCAAGGCGGGCGTGCTGGCAGTGCTGGGAATCTTGCAGGCGATCGCGCTGTTCTGGATTGTCAGGCTCAAGACGCCGCACTTGCCGGCCCAGGGCATCCTGCTGCCGGCGTGGCTTGAGATGTTGGTGAGCTTGGGGCTTTGCGCCGGAGCTGGACTGCTCGGCGGCCTGCTGATTTCTAGCCTGGTCCGCTCCACTGACCGGGCGATGACGATCGTGCCGATCGTGCTGATCCCGCAGGTGATCTTCAGCGGCGCGGTGTTCGACTTGACGGGCTGGACCAAGATCCTCTCCTACCTGACGATTAGCCACTGGTGCCTTGCCGCCCTCGGCAGTACGGTGAAGATCAACGATCTCGTGGTGCCGGCCGCGGCAAACCAGCAGGCGATCGACGCTGCGCACAACACGACTTGGTCGGACGTCACCGGGGGCTGGCCCAAGGAGATGTACGCCGAACCGAATCAGGCACACCTGCTGGGGTACTGGGCTGCGCTCGGGCTCTTCAGTGTCCTGTTCATTGCGGCGACATATTTCGCGCTGCGCCGCGCCGACTCGGGCGTCGCGAAGCACACGAAAGAGGGTCCAAGCGGGCGCACCTGGCTGCTCCTCCTCGCGCCGCCTGTGCTTCTGTGCGGGATCATGGCGCTCGTTTCTATCGGCGGCGCAGCGGCAAGCAGCAGCACCACACCGCGCGCTACACTTCCATTCGCTCAGCCGGTGGGAGCCGCCGGACAGCTGGAGCTCTTCGTCGAGCCTGACGATGGCGTGACCCCACTGGTCGCCTTCATCACCGCGGCGCAACATACGATCGACGGCGAGATCTACCTTGCATCGTCGAAGCCCATCCTGAGTGCGCTCGAGATTGCAGCGTCGCGACACGTGACCGTGCGTATAAACCTCGAGCAGCACCCTTACGGCACCGGCTCGGCCGCGGTGATGACTGTCTACCGATCCCTGGCAGCGCACGGCGTGCAGGTGCGCTGGACAAGCAGAGCATTCAGGTACACCCATGCGAAATTCCTGGTGGTCGATGCTGCCCAGGCATGGATCGGCACGCCCAATTGGACCAGCTCAGCCTTCACGGGGAATCGCGAGTTCGCGCTGATCGACAGTGACCCGACTGTGACGCGCGAGGCAGAAGCCGTGTTCGCAGCCGACTGGGACCACAAGACATACGCTGGCGCCGATAGTGCACTGGTGCTGAGCCCGACAAATTCTCGAGTGAAGATCGAGGGTGTCATTGCGCAAGCGAAGAGCAGCCTGGACATCTACGCGGAGGAATTGAATGACCAGGCCGTGTGCCAGGACCTCAGGCAGGCGGTCCACCGCGGTGTCAAAGTCCGGCTCGTCACTACTGTCGACGATAACATCGGTACTCTCGCCACTATCATTCCCACCGTGGTCAGGGACAAGGCGCTGTATATCCACGCCAAGGTAATCGTTGCTGATGGCTCGTCCATGTATCTGGGGAGCGAGAACTACAGTGCGACGTCGCTCGACAAGAACCGCGAGATGGGCCTTTTCGTGCACGATCCGGTCATCATTCAGCGTGTGGAGACCGCGTTCGCCTACGACGTCGAGGGCCCGGTAAGCGCAGTCTCGTACGGTGTGCAGGCTATCGCCACGGCGACATCGACGCTTGCCACCGGCACAGGTTTCGCCGTGAATGTGCTGGTGTCTCCGAATCCAATTCCATACGGCGCCTATCCCACCGTCACGATCCACGCGGCTCCGACTGCAATGTGCAGCATTAGCGTCCTGTACGCCAGCGGCAAGGGAGCCACTAGCTACCCGGACCATAGCGCTACGGCGAATTCCGCTGGTGTTATCGTCGAGCAGGGCAAGTGGCACATGCAGAGCAAGAGTAGCGGCGGAACGGTGGCGGCAAGCTGCTCGAGCAAGGGGACGTCGGCGGCTGGGAGCTTTAGCTTCCAAATTGGCTGACATTCTCACCATAGTGTCTCTCGTGAGCGGCGACTTACTCCAGAAGGGGGATGGGCGTTAGCGTAATCGGTTGGTACGCTTGTCGCGAGAATGTGACCAATACGAAAGGATGCTGCCGTATGAATCGGTTTCTTCTGCGTGCTCTCGTCGTGCTGCTGGTTTTGTCGTGTCTTGCTTTCGGCCCTACGGCTCCCTCACCAGGCCACGCGGCGCCTGCCTATGCCGGGCAAGCGCTTGCTCTCGAGTCCTTGCCGTTCACGCATGCCACTGCGGTGAGCATGTTGACGCCGAGCAAGCCCGGAGGATTCCAAGGGTTCAGCATCGATCATGGCCTACAGTTCACGTCGCACAACAATCGCGCCGTGGACAGCGCACTGGAGTTTCACCTCGGGGGCCGGTACGCGAGCCTGACCGGCACGATGTATATCGACGCAGGATCCTCGTCCGCTGTGGAACTCACGGTGCAGGACATCAGCGATCCGGTAACCGGGGTCAAGCAGATCTTTCAAGGCGTGGTGACCAGCCAAACGACTATCAACCTCGACGTGCACGGCGTGCAGGATATCTCCGTCGGCGTGGAACAGAGCGGCTGCTGCAGCGGTTCGGGAGTGGCTGATCTCGTGGCGAGTCTGGGGGGTCACGGCTTCCCCAGCATTACGATCACGTCGCCTGCTGCAAACGCGACTCTTCCATCTGCCACGCCTGTCAGCATTGCATGGCAGCGCTTCGCCGGTGCTGCGGGCTACGTGCTGAACGTTTCCATGGTCAGGCAAAGCGCGAAACAGGTGCTTACTGCAGGGACAAAAGTATCACTGACGCAATTGGTGCTCGGCGGGACGTGGTACTCCTTGAATCCGACAGGCTTCCTGCCTGGTACCTATCGGTGCGCTGTCGTGCCGGTCGACAAGTATGGTGACATACTTCCGGGTGCGTCCGCCGAGCTTCAGTTCTTTCTGTCAAGCTGATGTGCGCTAGTGATGTGTGAAGATCGCAGCAGCCAGATCGTTTGCGTTTGTGACTACCTGCTGCCGATCTGGGAGCGCTGGACAGACGGCAACCTCGCCATGCGCCGGGCCCTCGAATGTGAGAGCGCTGATCCGCTGACCCATGAAGAGCGGCGAAACATACTCTTTCAAACGCAGAGTCGGTTTCAGGGCATAGGTGAATCACCAGCCAACATGGCAGCAATGTTGGCGGCTCAGGCATGTCAGTACGCATTGCTTGGGTATCCGCTTGCGATGGTCGTGCAGGTCAGCACCGAGGCGCTGCGGTGGCATGAGCAGGCTCGCGCTGTCGTTGACTCCGGCGGTGGAGACGTGTGCTGTTCAGCCAGGGCAGTGGAGGGCCCAACATGAGTGAGCTCCCGACCAACAGTGAGATCGAGAATGCCGCCATCGCCTGCGTGATAGCGCGTGAACACGCCGCTGGTCGCCAGGCCGTCGATGTGCGCTATCGTGGCGAGCCGGCTGACATCCGCAGTCCGCCGCGCCACATTGAGGTCAAGGCGTACGGCACGACCGTGAGAGGGTACGAGCTTTGGCTTGAAGCCGGACAGGTTGAGGAAGCCAGGCAGAACCCTGAGTTCTACGTCTACGTGGTGGAGAACGTCCGGCAAGGCGACCATAGATCGTTCACACTCAAGGTGCTTGGCAGCCCGCATCTGCAGCAGCTTCTCCAGCGAGCCAAGGAACAGCACGACTACACAGTCGCTTGGCCGGTCGCCGCCTATGACCGCACGAGGGATGTGGTGTGAGCGCTGGGGACACATCGAGCGGGCAGACGGGTCACTCAATCCAGAATGCGGTCGAGGAACCATTTCCCGACCTCGCAATGTGCCTCGACGACCAGGAAGCCATCCGACAACGCTCCGTAGTGCCACGCCTCCTCTGGGCCCGTCGTCGCGTTTTCTCGCCACCACCGCGGCGGCTGTGCCCATGTAGCTGCCACGTGCGTGACCTGGCGTGCATTCGCCCTGCGACATCAGCCCCGAGAATCGGGTATCGTGGCCGGCGGAGGCCCCCGACCGCCAGGCGCACCACGAATGGATCACCGCGCACAATGTGCCAGTCCCCAGGATTGAGCGAAGCGGCACGCACGTCGATCAGGGCGTTTATGGTCCTTCGGAGCCGGAGTCTTCACGTCCTGGAGCTGAAGCAGACACGGTGGTCCATAACGCGTGTGTACGATTGCCTTCATAGCATTCCTCCCAGATAGCGCTCCGCGGCTGCCCCGATCTCGGTCGACCACGTCTGCGACCCGTGAGGGCCGTGTGCGGATACGACTCCAACGCGCTGCACCGCGCCAGCCCACCTGCGCCTTGGTAAGCGCATTCCTGGACTCGATCTGCATCCACTCAGGCAACGGCACGTAGTTCAACTGCGCGGCGAACTGGTTTTTCCCTACTCCCAGTTCTCCACATGCTGCGCCTCTCTTCACCAGGGAGGTGCCCGAAGAGCTTGAGTTGGGTGCCGGGATGAGCGGCACGTCCAGTTCCTAGGTAAGAGGGACGCAGCGATGCGTCCCTCTTACCCGACCGCCTCGGCAGCGACCCCGGCGACGCCATATGCCGAGTCGCGGCATCTACTGTATTGATTGATGGACCAGTGTAAACTAACCGTAGAGTCGGCACCGTACGTAGCGTTGATTCCGGTTGTGAGACACTGGAGTAGTAGACCGCCTGTCACCCTCACCCGGCTAATGGCCTCTCATAGTGCGGCTGCGGAACACGGCGCCGAAGGCGCTGCCGATGTCGCTGGTGCCCTCTCGGCGTCCTCCCAGAACGCTTTGAGAGGGGGACTGAGGAAGAATCGTATGGAACAGCCTGGATTCACATCGTGCGTGGTAGGAACAAGGGATAGCAGCGCGTTTCGCGAGGATCTCCTGCGCGCGGTACACGGCGAGGCCCCGATTCCCGAAACGAGTGTGACGCTCGCCATGTATTGGCAGGAACAGAAGCAAGCAGCCGCGGAGCTCCTTGAGCGCGAGATCTGGGCCGCTAACGCGCTTGTGGAGGCGAGCGCAAACATTTGGGATCAACTGCCGCAACCGACCGTACTATTCCTGCTGGAAGGGGCTACTTCTGGGATCGACCATCTGGAGCTCGGCCGCTTTACGCATCTGGTGCAGCTCGACGAGCCAACCGAACAGGAGCGCTATCTGATCGACTCGCCAACAGTGTGCTGGGCACGCGTTACCGCGAACGTCGAGCGTGAGTGCGCCGGCTCGACCGGAGCGCTTGCGCGAGCGTACACGCCCGTCTCAACCGCGGACGCCGTGGCGCTCGTGGGGCTGGATCGCATCGCGTCTCAGCTTGAGGTAGCCGTGAACGAAGCCGGCAAAGTCCTGTTCGCGGGTGCACGCGCTCAGGAGGAGCGCAGGGCACGGCTTGAGCGCATCGAACGGAAGCTGGGCTGGCAGCAGGAATCCAGCACCCTGCTTGAAGCGCCGGTCTCGTGGCGCACTCGATTGCTTGTCGGCCTCGTCGGCCAAGGGGAACGCCATTGGCTTGCCGCCTGCGCCGGCGTTCAGGGCTTGTTCGTGATCTGTCTCTGTTTCATGCTCCAGGTCCCCCTTCTCCTGTTGGCCCTGATTCCAGTGGTTATGAGCCTGCTGATCTGGAAATGCGTCAGCGACTAGCTCAAGGGTTGCTTACTCCGCCGGCCGAGCCGTCCGCCGGGCTAACCGGAACCTGAGCAAGTTTCGCCATTCGTCGGGCAGCAGGGCCATGACGAGCAATGACAGAAGCATCACTCCGACAACGCCCAGCGCCCGATTCACGAGAATCGCACTGACAGCCGCGCTCTTGTCAGCGCCGCTCGCCACGAAGGCGGCAACACCAGCGGCTTCCAGAGAGCCGAGAATGACGTAGAAGGCGAGGCCGAAGCAGGTTACGACCAGGGTCTGCCTGAATGTAACGCCTCCTATTCCGAGCGCGTGAACGACGACATACAGACCCAGGCCTGCGAAGACAATACAGAGCCCGCTGAGGAACAGCGTCGCGATAACCACCTTGGGACGCACGAGAACGGCAATTCCCGCCCGAAATCGCTGCAGCTCGTCGAGTATCCTGGACATCAGTCTCTGCCGGATGAAGCGCATCGGCAGGCGTGCCGCGTACGGCGCCAACAGAGACATCGCCAGCGCGAGGGCCGCGACGACGGCGCCGACAATGATGATCAGTCGGATCCAGGTGCCCAACGTGCCCACTCCGAGCACGATGACGCCGATCAATGCGGCGATGATTTCCCCAAGAATCATCGCGGTCGTCGCCGCAGACGAGCGCCCCACCTCGCCCCCGCTCAGCCGCTGTACCAGGTAGTTCTGCAGATACACGCCGGCAGGCGCCGCCTTTACGGATTCAGCAGCGGCGAATGAGAAGACTTGCGTCGACAGAGGTATGCGCATGGCAAGCGCACGAAGGAGCATGTTCCAGAGCAACAGGCGTACAACTTCCTGTGCCAGAAGCACGAGCATGAACGCGAACAGATATGATGGGCGAAACTTCGCAACGGTGTCGGCGACGCGACCGGCGTCGCCGTACCACAGAAGCGCTGCCAGAACGGCCGCCGCAAGCACGAGGAGCACCGCGCTGCGCAGCAACCTTCTCACGTCGTTCATCGAACGTCAAGACGCATGTCGCTCTCCCGGGCCGTCCACTGCCGCGCTGCTCGCAGTGACTTCATCTTATTGTCTCATGGATTCTTCTGTAATGAGATCCGGGATATGTCACGTTGCCTGGATAACGTGCGAACGGGTCGTTCCACGCCGGCCATCGACGCTGGGACCGTGACGGTTAACAGTCCCTCGAGCGTCTCGCGCGCATCGCCTTTCGGCCGGCCGTCCGCGGGGACCTTCCGTGGTTCCGTCGACGGCTGCTGACGCGCGTGGCGCGATGGAACACGATCCCAAGCGACCATGTGTACAATGAGCGCGGATAGTAACCGAGCCCAGGACTGAGCGCGAGGGATAGCAAGAGAAGGATTAGTATGGCAGCTCAACCCGTGTATTTCGGTAGCGCGCGCCAGGCAATGCTCGACGCCCGCGAGACCCTCCCGGCAAAACTCGATCTCATTCTCGATGCGCTGCGGCTGCGAGAACGTGTGCGCGGCGAGCGCGTCTGCATCAAGATGCACCTTGGCGGGAACATCGGCTATTCGACCGTTCACCCCGTGTTCGTGCGCAAAGTGGTGCAGGCGGTGAGAGCCGGTGGCGGTGACCCGTTTGTTTGCGACACCAACTCGGCCGTGGCCACCGCGGCCAGCCGCGGGTATACGCAGGAGACTATAGGCTGTCCCTTGGTGCCGACCGGCGGCGCCGACGAAGATGACTACGTTGCGCACGACTACCCGTTCAAGAACATGCGTGAGTGGCGAATGGGCAGGGCCATAGCCGAAGCGTCGTTCCTGGTCGACCTGGCGCACGTCAAGGGCCATCCAGCGACCAGCTTTGGCGCCGCGCACAAGAACATCGCACTCGGAGCCTACATGTGGGCCACGCGAGGGCAGATGCACGACACCATGCATTTCGATCAGTATTGGTTCGCCGATCGTGCTCCAAACGACCCGGCGCTACTGCAAGCTATCGTCGACACGTGCCCGGTCGAGGGCTTGTCCGTCGATCGCGACAACGCCGCGAATCTGCATCTTCACGCCGAGCAGTGCAATCAATGCGGGCGTTGCCTGGCGACGGCGCCTGCCGGCAGTCTGCGAATTCAGCCGGAGAATTTCCTGGCATTCCAGGAGGCCAACGCGATCGCGGTGAAGCTCTGCCTCGACACATTCGCGCCGGAGAAGCGAGTCTTCATCAACCTCGCCACGCACATGACGGCCGTATGCGATTGCTTCGGGTTTACCGGCCTGCCTGTGCTCCCTGACGTGGGCGTATTCGGCTCCGACGATATCGTTGCTATCGATGAGGCCACGCTGGACGCTATCGCACCGTTGCCACTGTTCAAGGAGAACATGCCGCTCTGCATGGAGGCGCACGTGTGCTCCGATTCCCCGACGCACCGGTCACACGGACCGCTGCATCCGTTTCAGGTCCTGCACGGTCCGTACAAGGATCCGTATTCAGTCGTTCGCTACAGTGAGGCCCTTGGCAACGGCTCCCGCTTCTATGACCTTGTCGACGTGTTGCCTGTTCGGGTCCCAGAACGCTTTACGCGCGCAGTAGTCTCTGCCGCCGCGCTGTAGCTCGTCGCGCCTGCCACCGCTCTCTCCCGGCGCGGCGCCTGGGGAGAGCGGCGCCGCGTCTACATTTGCCTACCGGGATGCGCTCAGTGCCCGGTCGAGGTCTTCGATCAAGTCCCGCGGATCCTCGCCTCCCACGCTGAGGCGTATCAGGTTGTCCGGGATACTGGCCAGAACGCGTCCCGCCTCGCCCTGCTGCTGGTGGGTTGAGATAGCCGGAATCGTGGCCACGCTCTTTATTCGCCCAAGATCCGTCCCGTGCCAGATCAGCCGCAGGGCGTCCAGCACTGCACGCGCCGCCGCCGAGCCGCCACGCGTCCTGAAGCTGAGAAGGTGGCTGTATCGATTGACCGGCACACCGCACTGGTCGCCGTCCACGAGCCAGAGCGAGGCGCGCGCAAGCTCGTGCATTGGAGCACTCTCTGCTCCCGGGTAGACGACACTGGCGACGCCTGGGTGGTGCTCAAGAAACGCCGCCACTTCCATCGCGTTCCGGCTGAAGTTGTCGACGCGGTGTCTCAGCGTGCGCAGGTCGCTGAGAATCATCAGCGCGCTGAGCGGACTGAGCGCGGGTCCGTGATCGCGGAATGTCTGCAGCTTACAGGTTGTGGCGAAGTTGGCGCGCATGTCATCCGGCAATACTTCGCTCACAATGCCATGACGCGCGATCACGACGCCGGCGATAGCCAGACCGCTGGCGGCAATGCACTTGCTCAGCGAGTGGACGACGATGTCCGCGCCGTGGCACAGCGGCCGAAGCAGGGCAGGTGTAGCCACTGTGGAGTCTACGATCAGCGGTGTTCCCCGCTCGTGAGCCAGTCGCGCTACCGTGGCGATGTCGAACATCGACAGCCCAGGGTTGCTCGGCGACTCGCCGAACACAAACCGAGTCTCCGAGTCGATCTTGCTCGCCCACTCCGAGAGGTCGAGCGGGTCTCGTACCCATCGCACGTCGACTCCTTGCTCGACACCGTAGCGCTCGTGGAAGAGCATGAACGTGCCGCCGTAACATCGTGAGCTCGCGACGACGTTCTGGCGCCGATCCCCCGCCGTCCCCAATCTCCGCAGAAATGGGCTGGTAGCCATCCATACCGCGGCCATACCGGAGGCCGTCGCACATGCGCTGGTCTCCCCCTCGTATCCGTAACCTTCGAGCAGGGCGAGCGTCTCCTCGAGATAGTGCACCGTCGGATTCGCGACCCGGCTATAGATCCATCCCGGGATTCGATAGGCCAGCGCCTCCTCCATGATCGCGCTGTCTTCGAAGTGCTGGGATGTGCTCATGTGCGCCGGCTCGATAATGCTGCCCTGATTTGCCAGTGCCTCCTCCATGCTGTAGATACCGTGCACGGCAATTGTGTCGAAATGCTTTCGGCGCATCGATGTCCGATAGGCCGCCGCCTTGCCGGCGGCCTCGACTGCTCGGCAAACAGACGAGGCAGCGTCATTGCTGGCCTGCTGGGTCGCCATGTGCGTATCCTCCATGGAAGCTATGATCGATGAATCGATAGCGCCGATCTGTGCTCGAGTCGCCGTGCCACTCTATCGAAGCCTTTCGGGTCAAGCATCTCGCGCCATTCGCGTGCGTCGCAGGCGAGCCTTCGGGCGCTTCCGCGATGGTTTCGTCTTGCCTGCCCAGAAGTAGAATAGCAGCAACAGCCGGTGCACAGGCCACGGCTTTCGGACATGACTGTGAGGTACACGAATTGACAGAAGCGCGGAAGAATATTGTCGTGCTTGGTTTCGGCAGCATCGGTCAGGCCATCGTGCCGCTCGTGAAGAAGCACTTCGGCGAAAGGGCCGTGTGGCTCGTCGAGCGGTCGATGAACGAAGCCAGAGTGTCTCTGGCGCGACAATACGATCTGCACACAGTTGAAGCGCACATACTCCGCGACAACTATCGCATTATTCTCGACCCGCTAGTCCATGAGGGCGACTTTCTGGTAAACCTGGCGACCTCGATTTCCAGCCACGACCTGGTCCAGTTTGCGCAATCGCGCGGGGCGTACTATCTCGACACGTGCATCGACCCCTGGTCCTACGATCACGTTGCACGGGGCATCTCGACGAGCAACTACGATTTGCGTGAAGATATTCGCGCGTTGAAAGAGACATCGGCCGGCAAACCAACCGCCCTCGTGGGGCACGGCGCGAACCCTGGATTTGTTTCGGTTCTGGTGAAGCGGGCGCTGCGCGAGATGGCCTGCCGCTACGGCGTGTCGCGTCGCGACCTGTCGTCGCAGCGTGATTGGGCGGCGCTGGCACGGGATCTCGACGTGCGGGTCATCCAGGTCGCGGAGCGCGACACTCAGAGGGGAACGATTGCTCGTGCACATGGTGAGTTCGTCAACACATGGTCGATCGATGGGTTCGTCACCGAGTGCCTGCAGCCGGCTGAGTTGGGATGGGGGACTCATGAGGCTGAGCTCCCGGCGAAGGCGCTCACTCACGCGCACGGCTGCCAGGCAGCCATAGCCATCGACCAGCCCAGCTTCACCCTGAGGGTCAAATCCTGGAGCCCAAACTTTCTGGACTTCCACGCCTATCTCATAACGCACAACGAAGCGATTTCACTCGCCGACTACCTGACCTTTCGCGATGATCTCGGCGTGCGCTACCGGCCGACGTGCTACTACGCCTATCACCCATGTGACGAAGCCGTCGCCTCGCTTGCTCTACTGCGCGACGTCGAGTGTCCGGCTATCGCGTCACAGCGGATCCTGAGGGACGAGATAGGCAGCGGGATCGACGAGCTGGGCGTGTTCCTCATCAGCGGCACGTATCCCAGCCTTTGGCTCGGATCCGAGCTTTCGATCGGAAAAGCCCGCAAGATGGCGAATCTCAACAATGCCACGAGCCTGCAAGTGGTGTCCAGCGCCGTCGCGGGAATGGCCTGGATGCTCGAGAATCCTGCCGCCGGGATCGTGGAGTCTGAGGAGGTCGACGACGCGTTCGTGTACGAATATGCCCGCCCATACTGGTCGCCGATCGTGGCCGAGTATGTCGATTGGATGCCGTCTCCAGGCAGGCGCAACCTGCAATTCGACGAATTCCTGGTGACCTGAATTGAGGCTGAGGCGGAAACTGCGGATCCGGCCGAGGCACTATGGTGTGCGGACCGAGGCGGGCAAGACATCCGCACGCGGGTCCCCGGCGGTCCCAGGGCCCGCCCCGCGCGCGCAGATTCCACCGTGGCTCCGGCAAAGGCGCCAGGCCGCCGGTGCGGATCAGGCACGAGTCCGCCCTCAAGCGGGGAATGCCGGCATTCATGTGTGCAGCGGAAAGCGCTTCCGCGCCGCCTTGCGCCCGAAGCGACAGTACCATGTGGCCACGCCGGCGAGCGTAAGGATCGTGCTTGCAACGAACACTGGATCGAATCCGTACCTCGCAACTACCACGCCGGCGATGAGCGCGCCAGCCGTCCAGCCTACGTTGAAGGAGAACGTTCGCCAGCTTGCGACGGCGCCTCTGAGACGTGCCGGAACGATTTCCATTGAGAACGTATTCTCGTGCACGCCCGTGATCTGACCGAAGATGTTCCGGCAAATGTAGGCGGTGAATGCGATCGCCAGTCCAGGATGAGTCCAGAACACGAGGAGAAGGGGCGCGGTCACGAGGCGACCCAGGACAATCCATCGGAGCGCGCCCAAGCGGGCGGCGATCGGTCCGAGCAGCACCGCGACCGTACAGACAACGCCGGACACCGCGTACAGCACACCGATTGTCGCAGTGCTGGCGTGATGCACGGTCGCGAAGTACACGTTAAAGAGCGGATAGATAACGCCCAGAGAAAGCGCAATGAACGCGCTCGCCACCATCATTGCGATCACGTCGCCGCGTGCCTGGTCCTGATCGGTGTCGACAACCGCAGACAGCGCGACTGGAGTGCCTGCAACCCCGTCCGCGACGCGCGCGTCGGCGATCCGCAGCAGGGGTAGAACCCCCAGGGCGGTGACCAGGGCGCCCACCAACAGGCCGAGCCGATCCTGCGCTACTGCTGAGCCTGGGAAGAACGGGATGAGGCCGCAGACCGCCGGAATCAACCCGCTGATCAGCGAACCCGCCATCGAGCCGAAGGTGGTGGCGGCGACGTACGCCGAGAAGACGTGTGTGCGCTGCTCGACCGTCGAGTGCTCCATAAGGAACGGCGCGGAAGGAATCGAGGCCGCGGCAATCGCCGCTCCCTGCAGCACGACAGCAAAGAGCAGCGGGACGGCATTCGTCACGATCGCCGTTATGACCGTCGCGAAGGCTGCCAGGCTCGTGGCCGCGGTCATCACGGTCTGCGCAGTCCACCGCCGCAGAAGACGAGCCATGATCGGGGACACGGATGCCTGGCCGACCGTCGATACCGCGGCCAGAAGGCCGACGAACGCGATATTGAACCCAAGGGCTACGAGATACAGGTTGAAAAGCACGCCGGATATGCCTATGCCAACCCACATCAGCATCGCGGAAACGACCAGATTCCGCGCGTTGCCGCTCAGACCGCTAAAGCTCTGAATGTAGGCGTGCGCGTGCCTGGATGCCTCGCGAAGCGTCTGCTTGCCTTTCGCCCGACCGGGCATTGCATCTCCAACCTGTGCGTGGCGCGACGTACGTCGCGGTCGTCCCGATGCTTAGCGTATCAGGAGTGTTCCGCATGTATAGTATTTCAGGGCAACAGTGCGAGCCCGGTGTTCAAGCCTGAAAAGGGATCGGGTCGATGGCCGAAGTCGTCACACTTGGGGAAACCATGGTATTGTTCGTGCCGACCTCCGATGGATCCCTGGACTCGGTGTCCCAGTTCTCGATGACCCACGCGGGGGCTGAATCGAATTTGGCAATTGGCCTGGTACGGTTGGGTCACAGCGTGGCCTGGATATCCCGCCTGGGCAGCGATCCGTTCGGCACCTTTCTGCTGCGTGCTCTGGCGGAGGAGGGTCTGGATATCTCGCATGTGACGATTGATCCCGCGGCGCCGACAGGGGTCTTTTTTCGCGAGCGCGTCCCGGGTCTGCCTCCAGTACCGTACTACTACAGACGAGGGTCAGCCGCCAGTCGTCTTTGCCCCTCCGACTTGAGCGCCGGCCTTTTTGACGGCGCCCGAATCCTGCACTGTACGGGCATAACACCGATCCTGAGTTCCGAGTGCCGGGATGCGGTCCGCCAGGCCATCGCGCTCGCTCGCCAGCGGCCAATTCGAATCAGCTTCGATCCGAATCTGCGCCTCCGCTTGACCACGATCGAGCACGCGCGCGAGACGCTGCTTCCGCTGCTTCACGAGGCCGACATCGTGCTTGCCGGTCTGCACGAAATGCGCCTTCTGCTGGACGAGGATGAACCGATTACCCTGGCCTCGCGCCTTCGCGAGGAGTTCGCGGTTGACGAGATCGTATTCAAGGACGGCGCGCGAGGCGCAATAGTCGTCTCGCGTGCGGGTCACCTGGTCGGAGTGCCCCCGGTGACCGTGGGCCCGGAAGTCGATCCGACAGGCGCCGGCGATGCGTTCGATTCCGGATACCTTGCCGGGAGGCTTCGTGGAATGTCGCGCGTCGATGCGGCCCAGATTGGCGCCATAATGGGAGGCTTTGCCGTTTCACATCTGGGCGATTACGAGAATCTGCCGACCTGGGATGTTGTGCAAACGTATCTCCGGCACAACGCCGGCCCGGGCACGGGGACGCGTGCCGCCGCACTCTAGGCCCGGGCTCGAGTGGGTCGATGATGTACGATCGCACCAGTGTGCGAGCAACGATGGACATATGCCGTGCCCCGGCGCCGGCGCACGTGAATTACGGAGGTCACCGTGCAAGCCAGTCACGACTTGGTAGGACGAGCGCTCGCCTCGCGGATTGTCGCCATTGTCAGACTTGCTCGAGAGTCACCTCTGGTCGAGATCGCTGAGGCGCTGGTCGACGGCGGACTGCGGACGATAGAGTTCACTCTGACCACACCTGGAGCACTCGACGCCATATCGGCGTGCCGGGCGCGTTTCGGCGATCGCGCGCTGATCGGCGCCGGGACCGTGCTCGATGCCGCGGATGCACGACGATGTACGGCCGCCGGCGCTCAGCTGGTTGTGGCGCCGGACTTCAATCCCGAGGTCGTCGCGGAAGCGTTGCGCGGAGGAGCGCTGGCGATACCGGGCGCGCTTACGCCGACCGAAATCGTGACCGCATGGCGGTCGGGGGCCAGCTTGGTCAAGGTCTTCCCTGCACGCGCGCTTGGACCTCAGTACATCGCGGATATTCTGGCGCCGTTGCCCCATATCCTGTTGATGGCGACTGGGGGAGTGGATCAAGACAATGTTGCAGCGTTTGTTCGCGCGGGAGCGGCAGCCGTCGCCGTAGGCGGTAACCTTGTCGACAGGGACGTGGTCGAGCGGCGCGACTGGCGTGCGCTGTCGGAGCGCGCGCGCTCGCTGGTCGACGCAGTGCGCGAACTCTAGGCGCACGCAATATCTTCAGCGTGGTGTGGTCACAGGAAATCAGGGAGGCGCACGTGAAAATCGTCGATATTCGAACGTACATTGCCGGCAATAGCTGGAAGAATTGGGTCTTCACACGAGTTGACACGGACGAAGGCGTGCATGGAATCGGCGAGGCGACGCTCAACGGCTTTGCAAAGACGGCCGAGGCGGCGGTGCACGAGCTCAAGCAACATGTGCTCGGCCGCGATCCGTTCGACGTGCAGGAGCACACGCTCCGGATGTTTCGAGACGTGTTCTCCGACGGCGGACAGATCCACGGCGCTGCTCTGGCAGGCATCGAGTATGCATGCTGGGACATTATGGGTAAGGTGACCGGGCAACCGGTCTACAGACTGCTGGGCGGTCGCTGCCATGAGCGGCTCCGCGTCTACGCGAATGGCTGGTACCGCGGACCTCGGGAGCCCCGAAGCTTCTACGACAAGGCGAAGGCCACCGTGGCACGGGGCTACACGGCCTTGAAGTTCGATCCGTTTGGTGATTCCTGGCGGGCAGTCGAGCCAAAAGACTTCGCATTGGCTCTGGAGATAATCGCTGCGGTGCGCGACGCGGTGGGTCCCGATGTCGACGTGCTTGTCGAAGGCCACAATCGATTCAGCGTGCACACGGCGATTCAGTTCGCGGAGGCCATGGCAGGCTACATGCCGACCTGGTTTGAAGCGCCCGTCGCTCCGCAGCGGGTGTCCGCGATGGTCGAGGTGGCGAAGCGCAGCCCCGTGCCCATCGCGTGCGGCGAGGACTACTATTGTCCCGAGCAGTTTGCCGAATTGCTCCAGCACAATGCCGTGAACATTATCCAGCTCGAGCCTCAGTTCCTCGGTATGACGAACGCGCGCACGGTCGCGGGAATGGTGCACGCGTACGGCGGCGTCACCGCGCCGCACAGCGCGCAGGGTCCGCTGTGCTCCGTGGCTGCGGCCCATCTCAATACGGCGACGCCGAATTTCTTCATCCATGAGATATTCGACGACTTCAACGACGAATGGTCGGGTCGGGTGCTCACCAACCCGGTGCAGGTTATCGACGGATACATCAGCGTCTCTTCGGATCGTCCTGGTTGGGGTACCGATCTCAACTACGACGAAATCGCGCTCCATCCCTACAGTCCCGCCAATTACATCCCGTTGTTTCGACGCGGATGGGAGTATCGGAGATCGGTGTCGTCGATTCCAGGGCCGGATTGACACGCGTTGATGCCGCACAATTGAGTGCCGGCGGATGCCCAGAGGTCAGCGGCCGGCCGCGGCGCGCCGCGCGGGCGGACCAATCGAGCCGCTGTCCCTGAGTCTCATCGGCAGCAGCACGGTGCGTGAGGGCTTACCGGAGAGCATCTCCTGCAGCAGTGCGACGGCCGTTCGACCGATCTCCTCCGCCTGCTGCACGCCGCAGGTGGCAGCCGGCAGAGCCAGCGGGATGGCTTCAAGCGGATCGATGCTCACAAACGAGATGTCTTCCGGGATTCTCAGACCCAGGCACTCGATTGCGCGAAATGCGACGAGGGCAAGGAATGCGTTGGTGGCGTAGACTGCCGACACCTCCGGGCGGTCCCGCAGATACTCGGCGAACGCGCGTACAACATGTTCCGAGGGCTCCCACATTGACCCCTCCTCCTCGGTGGCGACCACGTAGTGCAATGAGTAGTCTACCGGCACGCCGGCGAGCGTCAGGGCGCGAACGTAGCCTCTCACGCGATCCTCGATCGTCGACGTATGGCCCGGCGGAAACGTGACCATGCAAATGCGCCGGTGGCCGGCGTTCAACAACGATTGCACCAGCTCCCGCGAGCCGCCTTCGTTGTCGCTGGAAACGACGGCGCAGCGTACTCCGCGCAGGTAGCGGTCCACCAGCACCACCGGATAGTTCCCAAGCACGAGCCGAAGAACCTCGGCGTTGTAGCTCTCGCCGTCCTGTATGAAGATCATGATTCCCGACGCGCCTTCTGCCACCGCATCGCGGATGGCGGCGCCCTCGTCATCGTGGGTCTCGCCGCTTCGGCCAACCAAAAGCCCAAACCCTGCTTCGTGAACGCCCTTTTGCACCCCTTGCAGGATCCCCAAATTGAAGGTTGTTTCGATGCGGCGCACGATCCAGGCGACTAACGGGCGGGGTACGGCTCGTGCATACTGGGCGCCCGCCTGCACTATCGTTCCTCGGCGTGGCGCTCGTGTCACGAAACCGCCTCGCGCCAGCTCGGATAGCGCCGAGGCGGCCGTGACCCGGCTCACATGATGCTCGCGCGCCAGCTCCATCTCCGTCGGCAGGCGATCGCCGGGCTGATAGACGCCGCCAATGATAGCGTCTTTGAGCGAGTCGGCGATCTGGCGGAAGCGTGCCAGGCCGCCCGCGCGTGCAGTCACTCTATTTGCCTTAGCAAATACCTCTGGTGCCGAATCGATCTCCAACAGCTTGACCACCTACTCTTGACAACTCCCCACAGTATAGACTAGACTGCCGTCGTTGCGGATAAGCGTAACGCACGGATATTTGCTAAGGCAAATCGTGGAGATCGGCAGACTGGAGAGGAGGTGGCGGTCGCAGTCAGGCAAGGATTGTGGTGGCCGCCGGCCACCATGCACCATGTACAGGTCCGCGCGGCGCATTGTCGCCTGTTCGGAATATGCCTTGTCAGCCCGTCGTGAGGAGAGAGAATGAAAAGCGTTCGCACGAAGCTAGCGCGTTTCGCACTACTTGGAGTGTTCGTCGTTCCCGGCTTGATGTTTCAGTCAAGCGAGAGAATTCACGCTGCCAGCCCGGTAACCATCACCGTGGCTTTCGAGGAGCAGGGTCCCGTCGCAGGCTTCCAGGATCTTAAGTGGTGGAATCAGATTATCCCCGGCATTGAGGCGGCAAATCCCGGCATCACGATCAAGCCCGAGGTGATTGTCGCATCCGAAGGCGACTACTACACGAAGGTCGATCTGATGATGCGCTCTGCCAGCACCGCGCCTGACCTGGTGAAGGAAGACAGCTTCCTGGTAGGCTCGGACGCCACGGCCGGTTACTTGACCCCGCTTAACAAGTATCTGGCCACGTGGCCGGAGTACAAAACCCAGTTCTATCCGGGCATGCAGTCGATCACCACGTTCAAGGGTGTGAACTATGGGGTGATGAACGGCACGGATGTGCGCGGCATCTGGTACAACAAGCACGTCTTCGCCAAGGCCGGTATTCCCACCCCGTGGCAGCCCAGGAACTGGGCCGACATTCTGTCCGCGGCTCGCACGATCAAGGCGAAAGTGCCCGGCGTGGTGCCGATGAATCTCTACTCGGGCATTCCGATGGACGAGGCGTCGTCGATGCAGGGCTTTGAGATGCTGCTCTATGGGACCCATGACCCACTCTACGACTACACGACTAATAAGTGGGTCGCTTCCAGCAAGGGCTTCCAGGACGCCCTCAGTTTCGTGCAGACCGTTTACAATCCAAAGGCCCTGCTCGGGCCCACCGACGATATCGCGCTGAGCGGGCTCGCCTGGTCCCCTATTCAGCTGCAAATGCTGCCGAAGGACAAGCTGGGGATCGACATCGACGGATCGTGGGTGCCCGGCGCCTGGGCGTCGACCGGCGCCGCGCCCTGGCCGCAGTGGCAGTCGGTCATGGGCATGGCCAAGATGCCGACTGAGTTCGGGCAGGCCCCCTACTTCGTGACCCTGTCCGGCGGCTGGGCCTACTCCATAACCGCCAAGAGCCCTAACCATGACGCGGCGTGGAAGGTGATCCAGGCGGCGAACAGCGCGCAGAACCTCGCCCTGTTCGACGTGCTTGTGGGCAACATCGGCGTGCGCAAGGATGAGTCGACTATCCCGTCGTACGCATCCGTTCCGATGAACCCGTTCTTCACCAGCCTGGTGGCCTTCACCCAATTCCGGCCCGGCTTCCCGGCCTATCCGAAGATCTCCAACCAGATCGACCTGGCGATGGAGAACGTGATGACCGGCATGAGCCCCAAGGATGCCATGTCGAACTACGCCTCGGCGGTGCAAGGCATCGCCGGCTCGGCCAGCGTGGAAGCGCGCTGATCGGCAGCCTTACTGAGGATCGATAGGGAAGTCCCGGCAGTCCCCGTTTCCGCAGTGGCGACGGGGACTGCCATACCGGTATAGTTTTGCCATCATTGCGGGAGGAGAAGTACCGCCTTGCAGGCCACGGTCGTCGAGCCAGCCCCGGCACTGCGGAGACCGCGGCGCCGCTTCAAAGCGGGCATGCTGTTCTTGCTGCCCGCCTTCGTGGTGCTGGCCTGCTTCTTCCTCGGGCCAGCGGTCTACGCGGTCTACGTGGGCTTCACGAACATGGCCCTCACGGGAACCGGCGCCGCCACTCCGTCCTGGGTCGGCTTCGACAACCTCCGCCAGATCCTGAGCGATCACTCATTCTTCGATTCACTTCGCGTCTCGCTGACCTATCTGGTCGGCTCCGCCTTGATCGGCCAAGCGGTCCTGGGCATGTTCCTGGCCTTGCTGATGAAGAACCGGAGCCCGCTGTTCAAGTCCGTTCTGGGCGGCATCATCGTCGCCTGCTGGGTGATCCCCGACGTGGTGGCCGGGTATTTGTGGTTTGCCTTCTTCCACGCCGACCTCATGGGCCTCGGCACGGGCAGCGGGCTGCTCAACAACATTGTCGGCGTCTTCGGGGTGCCCCAGCGCGCCTGGCTGCAGGACTACCCGATGGCTTCGATCATCGTGGCCAACACCTGGCGCGGCACCGCCTTCTCCATGCTGCTGTACGCCTCGGCCCTGGAAGGGATCGCTCCCGAGCTTCTGGAGGCCGCCTCGATCGACGGGGCGGGCCTATGGGCTCGCGTGCGGCTGATCATCCTGCCGATGCTCAAGGGCACCATCGCCACGGACCTGCTGCTGATCACACTGGCCACGCTCTCCGACTACACGCTCGTCTTTGTGCTCACCGGGGGCGGCCCTGGCTTCGATACCCAGCTGCTGACGATTTACATGTACCAGCACGCCTTCAAGTTCTACGAGCTGGGATACGGCACGGCGATCGCCCTGCTGATCATCCTGGCCGGCGCCCTGCTCTCGCTTCTGTACATACGCGTCTTGCGCGTGGAAGTGTAGGAGCGATGCCGTGAGACACCGTAGAATCGCTCCCGGCTCTGCTGTCGCCTACGCCATTTTGGCTGTGCTCGGCCTGTTCTTCGTGCTGCCGTTCGTCTGGCTGATCGTGGCAAGCTTCACCTTGAACGCCAACCTCGGCACCGTCTGGTTCTCCGGATTCAGCTTCGGAAACTTTCGTTACCTGATCGACAACGGCTACATGGAAGGCTTTCGCAACAGCCTGGTGCTGGGGATCAGCACGATGGCTCTGATGGTTGTGCTGAGCTGTGGGGCGGGCTACACGCTGTCGCGCTATCACTTCCCCTTTAAGAAGACGGTAATGCTCCTGATCTTGTTCTGCACCGGCCTGCCGATCCTGGCCCTGATCTTTCCGCTGTACGCACTGTATGTGCGCTTGAACCTGATCGACTCCACACCGGGCGTGGTGCTGTTCTTCGTGGCCTCCGGCCTGCCTTTCAACATGTGGCTCATGAAGAACTTCCTCGACTCCGTTTCGATCGAGCTGGAGGAGGCTGCCTGGGTCGACGGCTGCACGACGTTTGGCTCGTTCGTGCGCGTCGTGCTTCCTCTCTGCGCGCCCGGCATCGCCGTGGTCGGCATCTTCAGCTTTGTCGGCGCCTACACGAACTTCTTCGTGCCGTTCATCATCTACAGCACTCCGGACAAGTTTCCAGCCTCCGTCGAGCTGTTCAGTCTGTTCAACAACTACGGCCAGGTTAACTACGCTCAGCTCGCGGCCTACGCCATGATGTACGCGCTGCCTGCGGTGGCGCTCTATATGTTTGTTTCGCGCTTCCTGGTCAAGGGTCTCAATATCGGCGGCACCAAGGGATGAGTGCGGGCCGTCTTGCCGCGATGGTCATCCTCGCGTTCTGTACCGGTCTCTTCCAGGAAACTCCGGTAGTCGCGCGCGCCTGCGTTGCATCGGTTCGGTCGTCGATGGCACTCCCCGGCCGCGTGGATAGCCTCGCAGCGGCGAGCGCAGGAGGCGTGGCCGTCGCCGAGGTCGGAGCGCGGGGCTCCACCATCATGTATCTGCCGCACGACACACTCGAGGTCGTGACGCTTACGGGCAACGGCTCGGCGCACGCCATTTCCACGCCTCAGTACTCCACTGCGCCCGGACTGGCACGATCCGCGCAGAGCAAACTGCTCTACGCGCTTGCCGGGTCCACGCTGTACACGATCAATGGGGCGGATGGTCGCCTGTTGCGCAGGCAGGTGCTGTCGCTGCTGCCGGTCGGTTGGCCGGCGGCGATCGCCGCCGGGCCGGGTCGGGATCTGTACGTCGTGGGTCAGATAGCGAATACCGAGGCCGCACAATTGTTCGCTTTCGATGCGGCGCCTGACTTTAGCGTGCATGTGCGCTGGCGTGTCGCGCTCGGATATACGCATGCGGGGATCTGGATCGGACAGGCCGGGCGTGACGTACTGGCCGTCTATCTCCCGGACCAGCACGATTTGAGCGGCACGATCAGCCTGCTGGACACGGCGACAGGGGCACAACGCGCGTCCTACACGGCGCCGATGCCACCCATGGCTGCAGATCCTGACATCGATAGGCTGTATTTCTCAGGCGCCGGGCATATTGAAGCGCGAAGTCTGAGCACCGGGTCGCTCGCGGCGTCCGTCGATGGTGATCCTCCAATGGCAGTTAGCGACATGGACAAAGTGGCATTCGTACGCGCCGGCCGGATTGTGCTGGCCGAGGGAAAGAGTCTCCAACCCACCAAGACAGTTCTGTTTCCCGAAGGACTGGCGCCTACAGCGCTCGCCTGGCACGGATCGAATTTGCTGGTTGGCAATGCCCATGGCATTGTTCGCCTGAGCCTCGGTGGATGCACGTGATGTGGCTTGGGAGCAAAGCATACAGTACATGGGAGACGGCGTAGGTCGCGGATCTTCGGGAACGTCGCACAACGGGAAGATTGACGGAATGGAGAGGGAGAGTCGGCGATGGACCTAACCGCGCGCAGGCTTCGAACCCGGTCAGCCGAGCAAATGCGCTCGGCAGTTCTGGAAAGAGCGCCGCTACTGGCGCTGCGGATGAAGGGCGGCAGGCCTGCCGGATTCGCCGCCGATGCCGGGGACAACGCAGGGTGGAGCGACGTGACGACGGGCGATCGGTGGGGTGGCAGCGAGGCCTGGGCCGTCTTCAAGGCGACGTTTCGGGTGCCGGACGCGTGGGCCGGATCCCGGATCCGGCTCCGCCTCGAGCTCGGCGGCCAGGGGATGGCCTACCTCGACGGCACGGCATGGCAGGGACTGGACGAAAACCACCGGCATGTGACGCTGCCTTCGTCGCTCGTCGACGGTAAGGAACACGTGCTGTTGGTAGAAGCATATGCCATGGGCGAGACTACCGCACCTCGCGCGCACGGGACCACATGCGCGGTCGGCGAGTGCAGCCTGGAGTGCGTGAGCGATGAGGCGGAAGCACTCGCATACGATCTTCTTCTGGGGGCCGACACGGTACGCAGCCTTCCTCCGGAGCACCCGGCTCGCCAACCTCTTGAGGACCTGTTGCTTGAGTGCGAGCGTGCCGTCGACCGCCGCAAGCCGGGCAGTGACGCGTTCTTCACCAGTGTGCGCGAAGCTCGTGCCGTTCTGGCTGCCGGTCTGCCCGAGCTCGCGCATGCGTTTGGCGTGCGCGCCACAGCGCTGGCCATGGGGCACGCGCACATCGACACAGCATGGCTGTGGACGTTAGGTCAGACGCGAAGAAAGGTCGCGCGATCCTGGTCCACTGCCCTGCGGTTGATGGAGCAGTATCCTGACTTCCACTTTCTCGCCAGTCAGTCCCAGCAGTACAAGTGGATTGAAGAGGACGAGCCCGCGCTTTACCGGGAGATTCTTGCCCGGGTGCGCGAGGGGCGCTGGGAGCCGGCCGCGGCAATGTGGGTCGAACCGGACGTGAACCTTACCTCGGGCGAGTCGCTGGTGCGCCAACTCCTGCACGGCCAGCGCGACTCACTGGCGCGTTTCGGCGCGCGGTGCGAGTATCTCTGGCTGCTGGACACGTTCGGCGATAGCGCGGCGCTGCCTGGTCTGATGCGCAGCGCGGGCGTTATCGCCTTCGTAACCAGCAAGCTGTCCTGGAACACCACGAATCGGATGCCGCACGACACATTTCGCTGGCGCGGTCTCGACGGTTCAGAGGTGCTGGCATTCTTCATCACGGCCGGAATGACCGACGAGCCGAAACGTGGATCACGGATCCCGATAATCCGTTGATTGGGATTGCCACCTACAACGGCCACTTTACCGCCCACGAAGTGAGCAGCGCGTGGCAGCGCTACAGGGACAAGGCCCGCAACGACACGGTACTCTATCCGTTCGGCTGGGGTGACGGCGGCGGCGGTCCCACGGAACAGATGCTCGAGATGGCGGCTCGCATGCGCGCGTATCCTGGACTGCCGGCAGTGAGGCAGGGCTCGGCGGGAGCATCCTGAAGCGACTGCACGAACGCGCGATCGACGATCCCCGCACTCCCGTGTGGGATGGCGAGATGTATCTCGAATACCATCGCGGCGTGTACACCAGTCAGGCTGGGGTCAAAGCAGGCAATCGCAGGTGCGAGCACGATCTGCATGATGCCGAGCTCTGGGTGAGCTGGGCCGCCGCTCGCGGTGCCGCCGTGGCGGACTGGCAGGCCCGCCTCGGCGAGGCGTGGGAGCTCCTGCTGGTGAACCAGTTTCACGACATCCTGCCCGGCTCGTCAATAGGCGACGTCTACGTGGACCAGGCGCACGACCACGCTTGCATACAGGAGCTGGCCGCCGATGTGGGGCAGCAGGCGCAGGCGGTCCTGGCTGAACAGGTCGAAGGTCCGGACGGTGGCCTGGTGCTGTTCAATAGCACGCCCTGGCCGCGCGCGGATGTCGAGGTCGATGCGGCTGAGTTGCATGACGTTTCGCCTTGCGGCCTCGACGGCAGCCCGCTGCCTGTCAGCGGGCCACGAATCTGGATGGGCGAGAACGAGTGCTCGTCGGTGGTCTTCAGCTGCCGCCAATGGGCTATCAGGTGGTCGGTCTGGGCGCGACTAGGTCGAGCAGGGAAGACGGCGCGCTGGTGGCCGGCGAACAGCACCTCGAGAACCAATTCTTCACTTTGACGCTCGATCAGGCAGGCAGAATCTCGCGCCTGTACGACAAGAGGTTCGATCGCGATGTCCTGCTTCCCCACGGTGGGGGCAACCGCCTGATCGCGTTCGAAGACAAGCCGATGGACTTCGATGCGTGGGACATCGATGCGCACTATGTCGAGAAGTTCTGGGACATCGACGAGCTCAGCGACCTGAGGGTGGTCGAGCGCGGGCCGCTGCGAGTGCGTGGAGCTGCGGCGGTCTTGGGACGGCTCCACAATCACGCAGCGCGTTTTGCTGCACAAGGATATCGCCAGAATTGACTTTCAGACCAGTATCATGTGGCATCACCAGCAGGTGCTGCTGAAAGCAGCATTCCCACTGACGTTGGTGCCACACATGCGGTACGAGTGCGCGTTTGGCTGGGTTGAGCGGCCGACCCATCGCAACACGAGCTGGGATGCCGCGCGATTCGAGGTCGCAGGCCATCGATGGGCAGACCTGTCTGAGGCAGACTACGGGGTCAGTCTGCTCAACGACGCAAAGTACGGCTACGATTGCCTCGACTCAACGCTCCGGTTGACGCTGCTCAAGTCGGGTATCTACCCGGATCCATCGGCAGACCAGGGCGCTCACTATTTCAGTTATGCCCTTTTGCCGCACGGAGCCGGCTGGATGGTTTCGGACACGGTGCAGGCTGCCTACGGGCTGAATCTGCCGGTCTCCGCGCGTCTGCGCAGGGGCTCTGTGGGCGGCCTGCCCGCAACGCAGTCGCTGGTCAGCACAAACAGCCGGCATGCCGTGGTCGATACGGTGAAGCCGGCCGAGGACGGCGACGGCATCGTCGTGCGAGTGTACGATTGCGCAGGCGGTCGGGAACGCACGACGCTGACATTCGCAACGACGATCGAGGCTGCAGAATCGGTCAATATCCTGGAAGACGTTGAAGACGGTACGGCTCGTCCTCACTGCGAAGGCAATTCACTCACCTTCGACCTGGGACCGTTTTCCGTTCGCTCGTTCCGCGTTCACCTGGCGTAGGGTCCCGCCGGGAAGGGGGCGGGCGCGCCGGCAGGGCCTCAACTGCGAGGCCCTGCCGCGGCGTGCCCGCACCGCGCAAGCGCAGTGCGGTGCGTGTGGGGAGTTGTTGACGGCCTTCGGATTGCCGGAGTACGCGTCAATCCACCGGATCGCCCAGGCGGACCTGACGTCGCAAAGTGGCCAACTGCATGAA
>CAVSOU010000011.1:0-942533 GCA_963729625.1 uncultured bacterium | reverse complement strand
GGGGAGCGTGCCGGCCATTGTGCCGAGCTACGCGACGTTCGTGAACGGCGACAGCGCGACGTCTCTGACCACGGGGCCGACGTGCAGCTCCGCCGCACCGGGCATGGAAGCGGGCACCTTCGCCACCTCGTGTTCTGGAGCGGTAGACGCCAACTACAGCATCACGTACGTGGACGGCAGTCTGCTGATCAACCCGGCCGGCTCCGTGCTGACGTGGGCGGCGCCGGCGGCGATTACCTACGGGACGGCGCTGGACGGGACGCAGCTGGATGCCAGCAGCAGTGTCGACGGCAAGCTGGTGTACACACCGGCTGCGGGGACGGTGCTTGCGGCTGGGACCAGAAACTGCACGTCGACTTCACGCCGACGGACACGAAGGACTACAACGCGGCGAGCATGGACGTGAGCATCACGGTGAATCCGGCGCCGCTGACGATCACGGCGAGCAGCGCGACGATCACCTACGACCCGAAGGGGAGCGTGCCGGCCATTGTGCCGAGCTACGCGACGTTCGTGAACGGCGACAGCGCGACGTCTCTGACCACGGTGCCGACGTGCAGCTCCGCCGCACCGGGCATGGAGCGGCACCTTCGCCACCTCGTGTTCCGGAGCGGTAGACGCCAACTACAGCATCACGTACCTGGACGGCAGTCTGCTGATCAACCCGGCCGGCTCCGTGCTGACGTGGGCGGCGCCGGCGGCGATTACCTACGGGACGGCGCTGGACGGGACGCAGCTGGATGCCAGCAGCAGTGTCGACGGCAAGCTGGTGTACACACCGGCTGCGGGGACGGTGCTTGCGGCTGGGACGCAGAAACTGCACGTCGACTTCACGCCGACGGACACGAAGGACTACAACGCGGCGAGCATGGACGTGAGCATCACGGGGAATCCGGCGCCGCTGGCGATCACGGCGAGCAGCGCGACGATCACCTACGACCCGAAGGGGAGCGTGCCGGCCATTGTGCCGAGCTACGCGACGTTCGTGAACGGCGACAGCGCGACGTCTCTGACCACGGTGCCGACGTGCAGCTCCGCCGCACCGGGCATGGAAGCGGGCACCTTCGCCACCTCGTGTTCCGGAGCGGTAGACGCCAACTACAGCATCACGTACGTGGACGGCAGTCTGCTGATCAACCCGGCCGGCTCCGTGCTGACGTGGGCGGCGCCGGCGGCGATTACCTACGGGACGGCGCTGGACGGGACGCAGCTGAATGCGAGCCACATGTGGCGACGGCAGGCTGGTGTACAACCCGGCGGCGGGGACGGTGCTGGCGGCTGGGACGCAGACGCTGGCGGTGACTTCACGCCGACGGACACGCAGGACTACAACCCGGCGAGCGGGAGTGTGGAGATCACGGTGAAGGCGCCGCTGACGATCACGGCCGACAACGAGAGGATCACGTATGACCCGAGGGGAGCGTGCCGGCGTATAGGGGCGAGCTGCTGGAGGTTGTGAACGGCGAAGCGCGACGTCACTGCCCAGTCGCCAGTGTAGCGCCGGGACCGGCAGGCAGCTGTCCGATCGTGCCACCTGGTGGATCCGGATAGCCGGCTGAGCAACTACGCGGTGACGAGCACCGAGGGCACGCTGACCATCAGCATGGCGGGGGTGACGATTACCTGGACGGCGCCTTCGGACATCGGGTACGGGACGGCGCTGGACGGGACGCAGCTGAATGCGACGGCCACGTTTAGCGGCAAGGACGTGGCGGGGACGTTTGTGTACAACCCGGCGGCGGGGACGGTGCTGAACGCTGGGAGTGGGCAGACGCTGGCGGTGACCTTCACGCCGACGGACACGCAGGACTACAACCCGGCGAGCGGGAGTGTGGAGATCAACGTGGGAAGGCGCCGCTGACGGTCACGGCCGACAACAAGGGGATCACGTATGACCCGGGGGAGCGCTGCCGGCGTACACGGGCGTGCTGCTGGGGGTAGTGAACAAGGACGACATCACGGCCCAGGTACGCCAGTGTAGCGACGGGAGCGGCAGGCAGCTATCCGATCGTGCCGACGCTGGTGGATCCGGATAGCCGGCTGAGCAACTACGCGGTGACGAGCACCGAGGGCACGCTGACCATCAGCATGGCGGGGGTGACGATTACCTGGACGGCGCCTTCGGACATCGGGTACGGGACGGCGCTGGACGGGACGCAGCTGAATGCGACGGCCACATTTGGTGGCAAGGACGTGGCAGGGACGTTTGTGTACAACCCGGCGGCGGGGACGGTGCTGAACGCTGGGAGTGGGCAGACGCTGGCGGTGACGTTCACGCCGACGGACACGCAGGACTACAACCCGGCGAGCGGGAGTGTGGAGATCAACGTCGGGAAGGCGCCGCTGACGGTCACGGCCGACAACAAGGGGATCACGTATGGGGACGCGCTGCCGGCGTACACGGGCGTGCTGCTGGGGGTAGTGAACAAGGACGACATCACGGCCCAGTACGCCAGTGTAGCGACGGGAGCGGCAGGCAGCTATCCGATCGTGCCGACGCTGGTGGATCCGGATAGCCGGCTGAGCAACTACGCGGTGACGAGCACCGAGGGCACGCTGACCATCAGCATGGCGGGGGTGACGATTACCTGGACGGCGCCTTCGGACATCGGGTACGGGACGGCGCTGGACGGGACGCAGCTGAATGCGACGGCCACGTTTAGCGGCAAGGACGTGGCGGGGACGTTTGTGTACAACCCGGCGGCGGGGACGGTGCTGGACGCTGGGAGTGGGCAGACGCTGGCGGTGACCTTCACGCCGACGGACACGCAGGACTACAACCCGGCGAGCGGGAGTGTGGAGATCAACGTCGGGAAGGCGCCGCTGACGGTCACGGCCGACAACAAGGGGATCACGTATGGGGACGCGCTGCCGGCGTACACGGGCGTGCTGCTGGGGGTAGTGAACAAGGACAACATCACGGCCCAGTACGCCAGTGTAGCGACGGGAGCGGCAGGCAGCTATCCGATCGTGCCGACGCTGGTGGATCCGGATAGCCGGCTGAGCAACTACGCGGTGACGAGCACCGAGGGCACGCTGACCATCAGCATGGCGGGGGTGACGATTACCTGGACGGCGCCTTCGGACATCGGGTACGGGACGGCGCTGGACGGGACGCAGCTGAATGCGACGGCCACGTTTAGCGGCAAGGACGTGGCGGGGACGTTTGTGTACAACCCGGCGGCGGGGACGGTGCTGAACGCTGGGAGTGGGCAGACGCTGGCGGTGACGTTCACGCCGACGGACACGCAGGACTACAACCCGGCGAGCGGGAGTGTGGAGATCAACGTCGGGAAGGCGCCGCTGACGGTCACGGCGAGCAGCTCCACCATGATCGCGGGCGGCACGGTGCCGACGATCACGGCCGGCTATGCCGGCTTCGTGAACGGCGACAGCGCGACTTCCCTGACCACGGCGCCGAGTTGCGGGACGACCGCCACGGGCCTGGCCCTAGGCACCTTCCCCACCACCTGCTCGGGCGCGGCGGACCTTAACTACAGCATCACGTATGTGAACGGCACGCTTACCGTCAACCCGGCCAGCGCGACCATAACGCTGCAATCCGGCTGGAATCTGATCAGCCTGCCGCTCTCACCGGCGACGGCACTGACCTCAAAGACATTCGTGGCCGGCGTGCTGGCTCAGACCGGCGGGGCGCACGCCATCGTGGAAGCATATAGCCCCGGCCCACCGGCCTCGTGGCTGGTGACCAACGACTCGAGCGGCAAAATCAGCCCCACGAGCTTCAACATTGTGCCGCGGCAGGGCTACTTCCTGTACTCCGACCTGGCGGGAACGATCACCGTGAGCGGCACGCCTGTTCCGGCCGGCGCGCTCAGCTTGACGACGAGCTGGAACCTGGTGGGCTTCCCCGATGCACCCACCGGCGGCAGCCAGGTCGACTCCTGGACGTTCCTCAACGACCTGATCGGCGAGTCGGGCGGCACATACGCAGCAGTGGAGGAATTCACCGTCACCGCCACGGGCACCTCCTGGCTCCCGGCGATCTACAGCGGCAGCAAGGCAAAGGGTAACCACTTCTGGATCCAACCCGGGCAAGGCTACTTCGTCTACACGGACAAACCGGTGTCCTGGCACTTCTAGCGGGAGGAGGGAGATGGCAGTGCGTAGGAGAAGGCAGCAGGCAGTGCGTAGGAGAAGGCAGATGAGACGACCTCTGGGGCTGGCCCTGTCGGCAACACTTCTGGCGGCAATGATCTGGCCGGCAGGAATCATCCCCGGCTGGCAACCGGGTCAGGGTCCCGCGGGGCGGGCGCTGGCGTCTGGGACGGATGGCGTCGGCCAGCTTACGGCCACCAACCTGGTTTCAATCAGCGACACCAACGTAGGATTCTCAGTGGTCTTCACCACGGACTCCGAGACCACGGCATCAGTCCAGTTCTGGCCGCAAAGCAACGGCAGTTTGACGACTCCCGCGCTCGACGACCGGGATGTCGCTGCCGGCAACACGTCCGCCACGGTGTCCAGCACGGTGCACAGCATGACGCTAAGCGGCCTCGCGCCGGCCACCACGTACGTCATCGAGCCGATCGTCGGCGGCACTGCGCTGCCGGCGGACGAGATCACGCAGCTCGCTCCCAGTGGCGCGTCAAGTCTGGGCATCCCGCCCAATCCGACGATCTTTCCCAATGGGTCGGTCCAGACCTCCACGGGCGGCGTCCCGGCGAGCAACCAGACGCTGTGCATCGGCAACTGGGGCAGCAGCGCGAGCCCCTCGTCGCTGCCGCTGAGCACCGTCTTCGGCGACGTGAACCGCCAGATCCAATCTGACGGCACCTGGGACATGTCCGGTGACACCTACTTCTCGACTCCGAGTGCCTACTACGCCGCGGCCTCGGGTACAAGCTTCAGCGTGACCTGCTACGGCGACGCGGGCCAGCTCGTCAAGGGCACCAGCTCGGGCACGCCAGACGCGAGCTACGATCCGCTGCCTGCCGTGACCCTGGCGGTAATACCGCCCACGCCGACCGCGACCGCGACGAGCACCAACACGCCGACCAACACGTCGACGCCCACCGACACGGCGACCAACACTCCGACGAATACGGCGACCAACACACCCACGAACACGGCGACCAACACACCGACCAACACGCCGGTGAACACGGCGACGAACACGCCGGTGAACACGACGACCAACACACCGACCACGGTGCCGACCATCCCGCCGGTGAACACGCCGACCAATACGCCGGTACCGCCGACGGCCACCAGGACCAACACGCCGGTGAACACACCGACTAATACGCCGGTGAACACGGCGACGGCGACCAGAACCAACACGCCGGTGAACACCGCGACGAATACGCCGGTACCGCCGACGGCCACCAGGACCAACACGCCGGTCAACACACCGACGAACACACCGACGAACACACCGGTGAACACCGCGACGAACACGCCGGTGCCGCCAACGGCGACCAGGACCAACACGCCGGTAAACACGGCGACCAATACACCGACCACGGTGCCGACGATCCCGCCGGTGAACACGCCGACGAATACGCCGGTACCGCCGACGGCGACCAGGACCAACACGCCGGTGAACACGGCGACGAACACGCCGACCACGGTGCCGACGATCCCGCCGGTGAACACGCCGACGAATACGCCGGTGCCGCCGACGGCGACCAGGACCAACACGCCGGTGAACACGGCGACGAACACGCCGACCACGGTGCCGACCATCCCGCCGGTGAACACGCCGACGAACACGCCGGTGCCGCCGACGGCGACCAGGACCAACACGCCGGTGAACACGGCAACCAACACGCCGACCACGGTGCCGACCATTCCGCCGGTCAACACGCCGACGAATACCCCGGTAGTGCCGACGGCGACCAGGACCAACACGCCGGTGAACACGCCGACCATTGTGCCGACCATCCCGCCGGTGAACACGCCGACGAATACGCCGGTACCGCCGACGGCCACGAGCACGCCCGGTAGTTCGGGCTCGCTCACGCTGACGCCCGTCTCCTACACGACGACCTCGGGCAGCAGCGGCGGCCAGGCGGTCAGCGCGCTCTGGGTGAAGGACCAGTCCGGCACGCAGGATACCTGGAACGACTACGTGGAGTTCGACACGGTCAGCGCGTCTCCATACTATTCCGGGTATCGCACCTACACGCTGCCGAGTACCGTGTCAGCCTGCCTCGCTCACGTCGCTGCAGGTGCAGACGAACTTCATCGGGCAGGCCGTGAGCGCCCAGCGCTGGACCTGGCAGATTTACGACTGGACGACCAGCACCTACGTCACCCTGGGCGACAATACCGGTGCCTCTGACTGGGTGTGGTCACCGCTGAGCTTCAACGCGAGCGGCACGCTGGCCCACTACGTCAACAGCGCGGGGCAGATCCGCATCGCGCTTGGCACAAACAACGCGTCCGACAACTGTGAGCTCGACTACGAAGCAGTAGTGGTGGGCTACAGCGGCGGTGGCCCCGCTCCTACGGCGACGAACACGCCGGTGAACACGGCGACGGCGACCAGGACCAACACACCGGTGTCGTCGACCAATACGCCGACCACGGTGCCGACCATCCCGCCGGTGAACACGCCGACGAACACACCGGTAAACACGGCGACCAATACGCCGACCACGGTGCCGACCATCCCGCCGGTGAACACGCCGACGAACACGCCGGTGAATACGGCGACGGCCACCAGACCAACCCCTGTACGCACCAATACGCCGACCACGGTGCCGACCATCCCGCCGGTGAACACGCCGACGAACACGCCGGTACCGCCGACGGCCACGAGCACGCCGGGCCAAGGTGGCTCGGTCACGCTCGCGCCCGTCTCCTACACCACGCTCTCGGGTACCAGTGGCGGCCAGCCGGTCAGCGCCCTGGCGGTGCAAGATCAGTCCGGCACGCAGGACACCTGGAACGACTACGTGGAGTTCGACACCGTCAGCGCGGCCCCCTACTACCAGGGGTATCGCACCTATACCCTGCCCGGCACCGTATCGCCATCCTCGGTCACCGCGCTGCAGATACGTGCCAACTACATGGGTGATGCCGCGGCGGAGCAGCGCTGGACCTGGCACGTCTACGACTGGACTACCAGCACCTACGTCACCCTGGGCGACAACACCGGTGCCGGCAACTGGGCGTGGCACCTTCTCACCTTCAACGCGTCCGGCACGTTGTCGCACTACGTCAACAGCTCGGGTCAAATACGCATCGAGGTTGACGCCAACAACGCCGCCGACAACTTTGATCTGGATTACGAAGCGGTGGTGGTCACCCATTCCTGACCACTAACGGGAGGTAATTGATTTCGGCTACACGGTTTTCCAAGGCAGAGGCAACAGGTAGCGCGTAGCCGCAGGAGTTCACTCGGGGGGGTTATCCGGAACCGATAACCCCCCACCTTTCAGACCACCCGCCATAGCAAGGAGTTCAACATATGGACAGAGTGCCGCGTCAAGGCGTAAGGCTCATAGCTCTCATCCTGTTGGTCCTCTCGACGGCGCTCGTCCGCGCATCGACACCTTCTGTGAGCGCCATGGCCTCGGCCAACCAGGACCAGCAGACGACCCAGACGTCCGGCGATGACGGCGGCCAGGTTACCGGCACAGCGACGGATGTCCCGACCGACACCGCGACGCCCGCGCCAACCGGCACGGCGACCATGCCGGCTGACTCGGCCACCAGCACGCCGGTGGTGCCCGCCGATACCGCGACAGCGCCGGCCCCTACCGCTACCAGCACCGCGCCGGCCACCGCCGCCGCGACGCGGAACGCGCTGTCGGGCGATACGCTCGAAGTGGGGCCGGTGCCGCCCGGCACCAAGCCCGACCATCCGTACCCGCCGCTCGCGCGCCCGACCGTCCCACCCGGGCTAGGTTTCAGGGCGCTGATTAAGCCGCTCACCACGCTTACCGCCCCCCAGTCGCTCGGCATGAGGCTGCTGGTCCTGTCAGCCAACAACACGCAGCCGGACTTGCCGGCGATCGCCCAGACGCTGGACGACCTCGGCACGCCGTACGACCTGTACGTGGCCACCGCGCAAACTCTGTACAGCTCGTCGACCATCAGCCCAACGGCCGGCCTGCACTACGACCCCAGCAACTCCGGCAACAACTACATGGACTTCGGCCCTGGAGTGCCCGAGACAAACTTCCTCGCGAACCTGGCCGCCAACACCACGCAGTCCCCCTACGACGGTGTGATCCTGGAGACCGACGTCCTCGGCTACTACAACCCCAGCTGGGTTAGCGCGTTGAGCGCACTGGACTGGGCCAATCTCACGACCTACGTGGACGACTTCGGCCTGCGCGAGGTCGTCTGGTACGCCACCTGGCCGTCCTCAACGCTCGGCTTTAATGTGCCCAACGCCTCGGGCAGTACCCCGGTGACAACCACCTACACCACCGCCGGGCAGCAGGTCTTCAGCTACGCCAACGCTGCTTCGCAACTGGTGATCGGTGAGCCAAGCGGCAGCACCTGGATCCTTCAAGCCCAGTCGCTCACCGGCACCACGCCGCTGCTCGTGGACGGCTCGGGCAACGCGCTCGCCCTCATCAGCAGCGACGCCTCCGGGGCACAGACGCTGAGTCTGACCTTCAACAGCAACCCGTTCCTCACGCACAACCTCGTGCTCTCCTACGGCATGGTGAACTGGGTGACGCAGGGCACGTTCCTGGGCGACCGCCACGTCTACCTGAGCCCGCAGCTCGACGACTTCTTCATCGACGACGACGAGTGGAACCTACCGGGCGGAAGCTGCCAGTTCAACCCGGACGGCACTGTCAACACGACGACCGGCGCAACCTACCGCATGACCGGCTCCGACCTGGACAGCTTCGTGACCTGGCTGAACGCCCACAAGACCGGCGTGGCCATCAACCTCGGCGTCAGCCTGGCCTTCAACGGGGTGGGGTATGTGAACCCCACGGACTGGCGAGGCACGACGCCGGACACCCTGGCTGCCGCCACGGCAAATGACAAGTCGTATTTCAACTGGATAAGCCACACGTACGACCATGCGAACCTGGGCACCTGGACGGTCCAGCCGCCCAATTCGGACGCGCTGAACGACATTACGTTCACCACGCCAAACACACCCACCGGCACGCTCAGCCAGCAGGCGATGAGCGCCGACTACCTGCAGGAGCTGACGCTCAACAACTCCGTTGCTATGACGCTGACCCTACCCAACTACACGACAAACGACATGGTCAACCCCGAGTATTCCGGCCACACCAACCCGGGCTTCCTGACCCAGGCCGACAACTTCGGCATACGCTACGTGGACGGCGATAGCTCGCACACCGGCGCGACCACCGTGCCGTACAACTCCGATCCTACCGACTACAACAACCCGACACCGAACGCGGGGCAGTACGACTCGTTCGTTCCTGCCGGCCTGGCCCCGATCCTGATCATCCCGCGCCATCCGGTGAACCTCTACTACAACGTCACGAACAATACTGAGTGGCTGAATGAGGACAACTGCATCTACCCATCGGGCGCCCCCGGCCACGTGACCAGCTACACAGACCTGGTGAACCGGGAAACCAACACCATCCTCGGCTACGTGCTGCGGGGCGACATGGACCCGCTGATGTTCCACGTCGCCAACATGCGCGCGTATAGCGGGACCAACTCGGTCTTCAGCGACCTCATGGGGAGCGTTATCAGCAAGTACAGCAGCTACTTCAATCTGCCCCTCGTCAGCCCGACTATGGACCAGCTCGGCATGGACATGGCGTCGCGCATGGCGTACAACGCCTCGGGCGCGACCGGCACCATCACCCGAAGCACCTCGGGCGCATGGACCTCCATCACTCTCAACACGGTCAACGGCGCCACGATACCGGTCACCGGACTGGACATGGCGGGCGCCGAGTTCTACGGCGGTCAGTACATCGCCAGCGTCGCGCTGGGCGCCGGACAGCAGGTCACCCTGCCATTGGCTGGCCAGGATACGAACCTGGCAATCACGTCGATGAGCAGCACCATCTCCGCCGGTGTGCCGTTCACGGCGACCGTGCAGGCGATGGATGCGACCGGCAACGGGGCGATCGTGACCAACGCCACCAACGTGGCGATGAGCCTCGGTAGCGGCACCGGTATCCTCACCGGAACGGTCACCGGCACGATTGCGGCCGGGACCAGCTCCGTCACGCTCACCGGGATCGTCTACACCAAGGCCGAGAGCGGTGTCTCGCTCGTTGCCTCGGCCACGAGCGGCGACACGTTGACGGCCGGGACCAGTGCCGTCTTTACCGTCGGTCCCGGCCCGGATAGCAAGCTGATCTTCGTACAAGGACCAACATCTGCCGTCGCGGGCGCCCCCATCTCGCCGCCGGTCACCGTGCAGATCGAGGACGCCTACGGCAATGCCACCGCGAGCACGGCGACGGTCACGCTCGCCATCGGTACCAACGCGGGCAGCGGCACGCTCGGCGGCACGCTGAGTGCTGCCGCCGTGAACGGCTTGGTGAGCTTCGGCGACCTGTCCATCAATAAGGTGGGTAGGGGCTACACACTCGTCGCCAGCTCCGGTTCACTCACCAGTCTGCCGAGCACCTTGTTCGACATCACGCCGGGCGCGGACGCGATGCTCGTGTTCGGGCAGCAGCCCACATCGGCACAGGCGGGCGTCGGCATCTCGCCGGTGGTCACCGTGCAGATCGAGGATGCCCTTGGCAACCTCACCACCAGCTCGGCCGTCGTGAGCCTGGCTATCGGCAGCAATCCGGGCGACGGCCAGCTCTTGACCACGGCAAGTCAGGCCGCGGTCGCCGGCACCGCTACCTTCAGCGGCGTATCCATCGATAAAATGGGCAACGGCTACACGCTCGTCGCGAGCTCCGGACTGCTGGCAAGCGCCACAAGCAATGCGTTCAACATCACGCCGGGCCTGGACGCCGCTCTTGCATTCGTACAGCAACCGGCGTCCGTCCTCGTGGGCGCCACCATCCAGCCCGGCGTGACGGTCAGGATCCTTGACCAATTCGGCAACCCGACCACGAGTACCGCCCCGGTGACCTTAGCCATAGGATCCAATCCGAGCAGTGGTCACCTGGGAGGCACGGCAACCCAGGCCGCTGCCGGCGGCATCGCTGCCTTCAGCGATCTGTCTATCGACGCCGCGGGCACCGGCTACACGCTGACCGCGAGCTCGGGGACGCTGGCCGGCGCGACGAGCAACACGTTCGACATCCTCGCGAGCGCTACGACGCTGACTGTCGCCCCTGCTTCCGGCACCTATGGCGGCACGGCGACCCTGCAGGCCACGCTGCTCGCGGGCACGGCAGCGTGTCCGGTCGGTCGGTCAGCTTCACGCTGAATGGCCAGTCGGTCGGACCGGCGACGACGAACGCCACCGGAATGGCGACGCTCACCAGCGTAAGCCTCGGCACCATTGCGGCGAGCAGCTATCCGGCCGGAGTGGGCGCGACTTTCGCCGGCGACGCCAGCTACGTTGCCAGCGCCGGCTCGGCCTTGCTGACCATCACCGCAGCCAGTCAGACCATCAGCTTCCCCGCTCTGAGCAATCAGACCTATGGCGCCGCGGACTACACGATTGCCGGCACGGCCAGCTCCGGTCTCGCGGTGAGCTTCAGCGCCACAGGCGCCTGCTCGGTCGCCGCGGGCACGAGCACGGTGCACCTCACCGGCGCGGGCTCGTGCACGGTCACGGCTTCGCAGGCCGGCAACGGGAACTACAGCGCGGCGACGCCGGTGAAGCAGTCGTTCTCGATTGCAAAGGCCACACTGGTCATCAGCGTCGACAATAAGGCCAAGGTGTATGGGACGGCCAATCCGACTTTCACCTACACCGCCAGCGGCCTGGCCAACAAGTCTGACACCATATCCGGAGTCAGCTTCAGCACAACGGCGGTAACCAACAGTCCCGTGGGTTCGTACAATGTTACGGCCAGCGGCGCATCCGTATCCGGAAGCGACGCCGCGAGCTACACGATCGCGTATCGCACGGGCACGCTCGCCGTCGTCCAGGCAACGCTGAAGATCACAGCCAACAGCACGTCCAAGGTCTACGGCACCAGCAACCCGGCCTTCAGCTACACGATCAGCGGCCTGACGGCCGGCGACACCATCACCAACAGGTCCGACGTACACCGATGCGTGCAGCACGCAAGCTATACCCGACGACCGCTAATTGCCCGGTTGGCAATTACTCGGTCACGCCCCGTCAAACATTGGCGTCACCGACAGCAGCGACTACGCGATCACCTATGTGAGCGGCACCCTGACGGTGACGCCGGCCACTATCACCATCACGGCCACGAACAAATCCAAAATGTACGGCGCCGCCATGCCGAGCCTGACCTTCACGGTTAGCGGGCTCGTCAATGGCGATTCGTTGGCAACAGCCCACCGGCACGACCAGCGCCACGCGCAAAGTCCGGTAGGCTCATTCCCGATCACGTTTAGCGGCGCGGTACCTTCGCACGAACAACTACAAGATCGTCTACATCAACGCCACGCTGACGGTTGTGCCGGCCCGCCTTACGATCACTGCCAATAGCAGAGCATGGTCCAAGGCGGTGTCGTGCCGGCTTTCTCCGCCAGCTTCAGCGGTTTCGTCAACGGCGATACGTCCAGGTCGCTTACCACGCTGCCCGCGTTTGCCGTGCAGTGGGGCGCCGGAAGCTCGACGCAGCCGGGAAGCTATCCCATCGTGCCCAGTGGCGCGGTCGACGCGAACTACAACATCAAGTACGTCAACGGCACGCTGACCGTCACCTCGTGACGCAGCCTGCAACAATTTCCTATATGAGTGGAAGGAGACAGCCTATACACTGAGGCCTTGGAAAGGGGTGGCGGGACCCGCCCATGCGGTCGTGCCTCGGGATCGCGCAGCGCACTGGCCGGTGTCTCACCGGCGCGGCGGCTCGAGTCAGAAGATCGGCCGTGATGGACTGGTCCCTCTGCCCGAATGATTTGGCAGGCCTCAGGAGCTGACGGCCTCGCCCCTTTGTCCGCAGGATTCGCAAAGACGAACAAGGAGTTCAGCATGAAGCGTCTCATCACCTCGGTTCTGGCGTCGACTGTTCTCATGGCCGGCGCGCTGTTTCCGCACACCGGTCACGCTGCTCTGGCCGCCACCAAACCGGCGATGAGCGTGAAGATTGTCTCGGCCAGCCCCACCACCATTTCCGGCAAGCACACGATAGTCACGTTCCACCTGCAAGCCTCGGGCATCACGCTCGACATCACAAATATGGGCAAGGCCAGCATCGCCGGTCACGGCCACTTCCAGATCTACGTGGACAGGATCCCCAACGATGCCTATGCGAAGAAGGATCTCAACCACAGCTGGCTGGCCTCGTTGACCGCAACGACCGTCTCACTCAATCTCGCACCGGCGCTCATCGGCGGGCGCGGTACGCATAAGATCATCGTCGCCCTGGCCCGGAACGACTACGTGCTCTACAAGGTGGCCACGGCCAGCGTCACTATTACGGCGAAGTAGTCCAGCCGAGCAGCGGGGGACCCACTTCGGACGTCCCCCGCTGCAGTTGATGGCGGCGGTTCGTGACCCGTTTGGGACTGTGGGAACGTTTCACTCAGAAAGGCAAACGAAGGCAGAGGTCACCATGACAGGCCGCGCGAAGCTGACGCAGAGCCGACTACTCCCGGTATGCTTGTCAGTTGTCCTGCTGCTCGGTGTTCCGGGGGTGCCGGGCGGCAATCTTTCGAGCAGCACCGCCCTGGCGGCGCCGTCGCTGTCCGTGCAGCCCAGCTCGGGATCGCCGGGCGGTGACTTCACGATCGTTGGCTCTGGATTTCCGGCCTCTACAGACGTTCAGGTCTATTGGGACGGCAGCTCCTTTGACAGCGACTATACCAGTAGCAGCGGAGCCATCAGTGACACACAGACCGTTCCATCGGCCGCCAATGGCCCACATACGGTGTCGGTGACAGTTGGGTCCGTGACGGCCCAGACCATCTTCACTGTCACCGGCGGCACCGGGCCGACGGCAACGCTCACGCCGCGCCTAACCTCGACCGTGACGCGCACGCCGGCAGCGTCAAGTACGCCCACGTCGCGTGCAACAGCAACTGTGACGCGGACGGCAAGCCCGACGAGCACGCCGACGTCTACGGCCACGGTGCCGACGAGCACGCCGACGTCTACGGCCACGGTGCCGACGAGCACGCCGACGTCTACGGCCACGGTGCCGACGAGCACGCCGACGTCTACGGCCACGGTGCCGACGAGCACGCCGACGTCTACGGCCACGGTGCCGACGAGCACGCCGACGTCTACGGCCACGGTGCCGACGAGCACGCCGACGTCTACGGCCACGGTGCCGACGAGCACGCCGACGTCTACGGCCACGGTGCCCGACGAGCACGTCGACGCCGGCTGTGGGTTATTGGCTACCTGGCGTGGACACAACCTTCGACTGGCAGCTGGCAACACCGATCGATCAGACGATCAACGTGCAGTTCTACGACATCGATCTCTTTGATAATGATGCGAGTGTGGTTGCATCGTTGCACGCTCAGGGTCGAAAGGTCGCATGTTACCTCGACGCAGGGACGTGGGAGAACTGGCGGCCCGACGCTTCCAGCTACCCGGATAGTCTGAAGGGCGCAAGTTTCGAGCCGCCCTACACCGACGAGAAGTGGCTGGACATTCGGCAGCTATCGGTGTTGGAACCGATACTCAGTGCCAGGTTCGACCTGTGCAAGCAGAAAGGCTTCGACGCGGTCGAGGCCGACAACGTGAATGGCTTCGTGAATACGACCGGGTTCACCCTGACCTATCAGGACCAGCTGACGTTCAACACCTGGCTGGCCGGACAGGCACATTCGCGGGGCATGTCCATCGCGCTCAAGAACGACTTCGAGCAGGCGCCTGATCTGGTGTCGATCTTCGATTGGGAGCTCGCTGAGCAGTGCTTCCAGTACAAGGAGTGCACGAACTACCAATTGTTCATCGCGGCGGGTAAGCCGGTATACGACGTCGAATACTCGCTCAGTACCAGCAAGTTCTGTGCGCAGGCAAACAGTATGGGCTTCTACGCGATGAAGAAGAAGAATAGTCTGAACTCATACCGCGTGGCTTGCCGGTAGCCGGCAAGCCCAGAGCAGCGCAACGCTACATACGCGGCGAGGCGCCCTGCCACGAGACCCGTGGCAGGGCGCCTCGCCGCACCCGGATGCCTCCGACAGTCGTAGTTACAGGCTTATCGGCGCGGCGCACAAGGGGTTAAGCGCGGTTTTCGTCCGAGCTCACACGCATCGTGCTTGCGCCCCGAATACAGCGGGAGCAATACCGCGTGGCATTGCTCCCGATCTCTGCTGTGCGACGGCCCTGGCGCTTCGGCCTCTGATGAGGCCGCTCGACTGGCTCAGAGCCGCGCTCCTACCAGCAGGGTGTCCAGGGACCATCCAGGTTCAGGGTTGCCAGCGCCGAGCTGAAGCGCATGGCATTGGCCTGCGGACAGAACTTGGACGTGGTCATGCCGTCTTCCTGGTACTCGACCTCAAGGACCGCCTTGTTGGCGTTAATGAACGGCGTCTCGGAACTGCACTCCGAGTACAGGAAGCACTCCTCGTCGATGCCGAAATCGAACCTTGGTTGAAGAGTCGAAACCTGATCGGTATCGTTCTTCAGTGCCACGGACAGCCCGACCGCGTGCGCCGCGCCCGCGAGGAATGTGTTGTAGGCTATCTGGTCGGCCGCGGTGATGGGAAATCCTGTCGAATTCGTATACCCGTCCACGTTGTCCCACTCGATCGCATCGAAACCGTGGCTCTTGCAGTCCTGCGCCCGGCTTTGCATGATCGACTTCAGGGTCCCGTAGTAGGCGCCGCTTGGGCGCACATCCAGCCAGTTCTCACCTGGCCATCCATTCGAGCTTCCAAGCAGGCCGGACGGGAAGCTCCCAGCGTCGGGCCGCCAGTTCTCGTAGGTCCCGCCATCCATGTAGCAAATCGCTCTGATGCCGTGACTGTGGAGTGTGGCGACGGTCGAGGCCGGGTTGTCGAATCCGTCGATGTCATACGCTTGGACCGCGTGGAGGCTGCTCAGGTTGGGCGTTGCACCGATCTCCCAGAACCACGTCGTGCCGGGAGTCGGTCGCCATAGGCTGCTGCCTGGAGCCGGGGCCTGTGTCGCGGTTGGCGGCACCGGCGTGTTCGTGGATGTCGCGCGCGTGGGCGTGCGTGTCGCGGTTGGCAGCACCGGCGTGTTGGTGGATGTTCCGCGCGTGGGCGTGCGTGTCGCGGTTGGCGGCACCGGCGTGTTGGTGGATGTTCCGCGCGTGGGCGTGCGTGTCGCGGTGGCCGCTATCGAGGTGCTCGTCGAGGTTGGCTGTGGTTGGCTGCCGTAAGTCACGGATACGGACTCGTAGTCCAGGTCCATATTGTCGGATGCGTTGTTCGAGGACACCTGGACACGTATTTGGCCGCTCGTTGGGTTGACGTAATTGGCCAGGGCTCCTGTCGCACTGAACCTGAGCAATGTCCACGCACCCCAATCGGGCGCCGCGCCATTGTCTCCGACCGCCACCCACTTCGATTGAAGCCAGTCGTAGATGCTCCATGTCCAGTCCTGGTTTACCTTGGCCGGTCCTTGATAGTTCACGCTTACGGCAATGACGCTGACGCTGGATGGCGCAACACTGGTGCTCAAGTCATAGGTTCGATAACCGGTGTAAAGCCCGTCGAATTCGACGTACTTGTTCCAGTCGTTCGCAGTACCAGACTGATCTTCTACGCCAAGCGCCGAGACCGGCTGACCGCCCGTCGTGCCTTCCGTGTTGGTAATGGAGACAGGGGACAGGGTCACAGACGACGAGGTCTGAGCCGAAACGACCTGGCCCGAGCCCTCTGGCCGCGCGATGCTCGAAAGTGGCAACGCAAGACAGAGGGTGAGAAGTGGCACGCCAAGTCTACGAATTGTCACTGGATCCTCCGAGGTTTATCCTGGGCACGAGCGATCCGCTGCTCAACGCGATTCGGACCGCCGGCATTTACTTGCGGCTTGCACGCCGACAGCTTGCCTCCTCCGGGCGCATCACATGGCTCCTCATTTGAGGCGGGCGCCGGCGATTCCTGCAATCCTCTTCCCTTCCCCGATCGCCGGCTTAGGCTGCCGATACGACGCAAAGCACGCATTAGTTCAGACTATCCACTCAATACGGAATAGTCAACAACGAATTTTCCGCCTCTGGGCAGCTTCCAGGCAGCCTCAGCCCGGGCGGGCAAACCGGCGGCGTGCCGCAATCGTTGTCCCTCTAGCTCCAGCAGGGTGTCCACGGACCGTTCAAATCGTGTATGTGAGCTGGTCCGCGGAGGTGGTGCAGTGGCAGGTGTAGCCTTTGCCCTATCGCGAGCGTGCCGAATTCCTGCCGGGCAGGATAGCGTTCACGCGCGTGGATTCTGCCCACGTGCGCATGATCGCGCGCGCCAGTTTCGCCGGATCGTGGCGCGCTGCATTATTCTGATCCACCACATCGGCGGCGATAATACGGGTTCCTATTCGGCAGGCCGTCCTGCTTTGCACGATCTCACCGTGCCAGTCAGGTGGGCGCTTGGCGTCCACGCGCGTGTTGACGATCATGGCATCGAACATCTGCTCACCAGTATGCCGCGTCATTGCCGCCGCGAAATCTTCGATCGCGTAGCTATCTGTCTCTCCCGGCTCCGTGGCGACATTACATGCAAAGACCTTACACGCGGTGGTAGCGGATAGCGCGCGGCGAATATCTTCCACCAGCAGGTTTGGCAGAATGCTTGTATAGAGGCTGCCAGGCCCCAGAACCACAATGTCGGCATCCAGAATTGCCCGTACTGCCCCTGGATAGGCGGCAGCATGAGCAGGTTTGATGAATACCCGAGCGATTGGCGCGCGATCTACGGGCAGGCCGGATGTCGATGCGTGATCCTCATGCATATTCGACTCGCCGATGACGTATGAATTGTCGCCCAGTTCGGCGACCAGCACGATGTCTTCAAGCGTGGAAGGCAGGATCTGCCCTCTTATCGCGAGGACGCGCCCCATTTCTCGTAGCCCTTGCTCAAAGCTGCCGCTGATATCGGTCATCGCGGCGACGATGAGGTTTCCCAGGCTGTGTCCCTCCAAGCCCGATCCTTCATGGAAACGATAGTGCAGTAGCTTGGTCATCAGGGGTTCGACGTCGGCCAACGCGGCGAGGCACTGCCGAAAGTCGCCGGGCGGCAAGATGCCCATATCTCGCCGAAGGCGGCCCGAACTGCCCCCATCATCGGCAACCGTCACGATGGCCGACAGATTTCCCGTGTACTCCTTGAGTCCCGTGAGTACCACGGACAGGCCGGTGCCGCCTCCGATTACAACCACTCTCGGACCGCGCTTGAGCATCAGGCGGTAGTGGAGGATGTCTATGACATTCGCGCCGTGACGCGGAAGGAGCGCCATGATCAGGGTGCGGCTGAGGCTCAGGAGGCCAATGACGGTGAGCGCGGCCCCCAGGGCAAGGAACAGCACGCCGCGGGCCTCTCGGCTGAGGAACTGGAGGGTAAGGTAGTAAACCCACCTGGGGAACCTGACATCGACACTGTACAGGGCGCGCAAGAAGTAACCAGCGCTGAGACTGATTAGCGCGATTCCGAGGGTTAGCATCACGATCCAGCGCTTGATGCACATTCCGAGAACGAGCCAACGTGGCAGGCGCATTATGTGTCCCCCCAGTCCGTCATGTTCCTTCGCGTCATTCGTCGGGTTCCATGGGCTGCAGCATGAACGTCACGAACTCCAGGTTGTGGAGCCGATTACGGAGGGCGACAAGCGCCAGTATCGCGGAGACCAGCGCCGCGACGAGGTAGCCGCAGCCGTAGAATGGCGAGCCCAGGCGCAGCGTGAGCAACGTGAGTATGGGGCTGCTGATGGCGAATACCAGCGTGACTTTGAGCGCGGGGCGGCGCGCGTCGAGATACAGGAGCATCAACAGGCCGACCATGAGCACGAACTGCGTGCTCGTCCCTATTGCTAGAATGCGCACAATCGATATCCGGCTATCAGGCAGACCAAGCTTCTCCACGATATCTCTGGCGAAGACAATCAGAAATAGATCCACGATGACCTGAATCTTCACAATGGTCAGAACCGTAGATTGCGCCGCTTTCTCCATACCCTTTCGGGCGAGGACGATGTCCGACAAAACACCCTTTTCGGTGACCAGGCGGTAGAACTTCGCGTAATGCTGGTAGAAAGTGGTCTCCAGCCGGACGAGGAACACCGCGGCAGCGGGAATGGTAGACAGGTAGCCGACGAGCTTCGCCAGGTCGTACGCCGGAAAAACATGGTAGAAGTGCGCAATAACGATCCCGTTCTTGGAAAACCAGAAAAGTATGTTATCCATCCACAGGCCAATCGACTGGCAGAGCCCGATCAGCAGCAGATCCCAGTACCGCCTTCCGTAACTCAGGAAGCCGAGCTGAATTCCTCTTGACGGTGGAAACTCCAGATATACATGCGCGACAAGCAGACACAGGCACACGAGTTGCCCGAGCGTGAAGCCATACAGGCAGCCCAGAAGGCCAAATATGTGTCCAAGCCCGAGTGCCGCGAGCGCGCTCAGGCCATACGTAGACAGAAACACCACCACTATGCGGACGAAGTCGCGAGTTGCGGATAAGAAGACGACGAGCATCCAGACCAGCGAGACGGAGATGAACAGGCTCGTGGCAAGCAACCGGTAGCGAAGATCGAATGGCGCGAACGCAAGGAACGGCAATGCAATGACCAGCAGGGGGATCGCCGCAAGTAGCACCCCAGTGCAGGTTGGCGCCAATGCCTCCTCATCATCTACATACAGGCGATCCGACAGGAACCGGGTCACGAGCAATTGAGGCCCGCCGGTTACCAACAGGCTCGCGCAGAACACGTAGCTGATCGTCGTAAGCATCAGCGCGCGATCTGTCGGATTCAAGAAAGTGGAGGCGACGCTGCCGAGAAGTCCGACCCAGAAAACCGCGGATAGCCAGGGCCCCGCGGAGATAATGGCGGACGCCGCATAGGCGCCCGCCGCCTGGAAATACGTCCCCCGGTCGACCAAGCGATGCAATCGCAAGCCAATGCCAGCCATACGCGCTACCGTTCTGCTTCCACTGGTGACATGTCAATGTACTGCTGATAGAGATCGCCATATGCGGCGAACAGGCTTTCCTGCCCATAGTACCGTCGCACCCGTTCAGCCCCGGCCGTCGACATCCGCGCTCGCAATGCGTCATCGCGCCAGAGTTGGACCAGTGCGTCGGCTGTTGCACGCGGGTGTGCGGGAGGCGTGATCACACCACTTGGACCGAGTGCCTGGTCATCCGGGGTAATCCCGTACAGTAGCTCGCGGCAAGCGCCAACGTCTGGCGCGATTGCAGGCACGCCCGCGCAATTTGCCTCCAGGATCACGAGCGGCTGGGCCTCGCTCAGACTAGTCAGAACTAGCACGTCCATCTGACTGTAGTACTCGCGAACATCCTGAGGACCGGTGAACGCGATCAACTCCGTGAGACCAAGTGTTTCGACCAATTCATGGCACTGCGCAGCATAGTCAGGCTCCTCGCCTTCCGGTCCAACTATCCATGCCAGCAGATTCGGGATCACAGTGCTTGCGATCTTGATCGCGCGAATGAAAGTCTTGACGTCCTTTATTCCTACGACCCGTCCGACAAACCCAATGGTGAAGCGATCTGTGTCGGCACGCGATGCCGTGCGCACACCGCGCAAGTGCTCAACATCGATGCCGTTCGGAATTACCAGCATCTTTTCAGGTTCGGCCCCGTTCTGGAGCTGAAAGCGCTGGTTTGCGGCGGTGATCGAGATCACCCGATCCGATAGTTCGTAGGAGAGATGCGTGATGTAGCGGAACATCTCTCCCCACCAACGCTGGAAGTAGCCTGGCGTGGCCGAGACGATGTGCTCACTCTGGTGAGGGCTTCGGATCCAGTCGAGTTGCGCGATCTCAATATCGCGTTCCCGCGTGTAAATCCCGTGTTCGGTCATGAGCAAGGGGGCACCGGAACGAATCTTGGCGAACGCGCCAAGGAGCGCATTATAGCCGGCGCTCAGCGTGTGGTAGACCCGAGCTTTGGGGATCTCAGCTTCAAGCAGATACAGAATCGGGAGATGCGTGAGACGAAAGGTCCAAAAGTAGTCCATGAATGGGAAGTCAGCTGCGCGCAGGGCATACATCTTGACGATCATGTCCCAGCTCTGCTTGGCACTGAAGAGATCGAAGGCCGAGATGGTGCCTGGCATATTCTCGCAAAGCAGGCGGCACATGGTCGCATAGCTGCTTGGCTTCCCAGTAGCCCCGGTAAGATGAAAGTCGCGTAGCGCTGTCCAAAGCTCCGGGTCATACCGTGGTGCGCGCCGAGCAATCGTCCACTTCGTGTCATGAATAAACAGCTCGCGAAAGTCGATCACGTTTTCCGGTAACTCGTAGTGTCGCTCTCCTCGCTGCTCGGGTGTAGAACCAAGATAGACAACGCTGAAGGTGAACTGGGGGAGGTTGCGGATCAGCGTATGAATCCAGCTCGAGACGCCCCCCGCCACGTATGGATAGGTGCCTTCGACAAGCACGCAGACGTCGGCTATCATGCGCCGCTCCCAACCACGTCCCAGTGCGCTTCGGTCCACCACTGGATCAGGGCCTTGGGCTCAGGGTCATCGTCGAACACGAGCCGTGCCCTCTGTGCAAGCTGCAGAAGCTGCTCCCATCGTCCATTGCGGAAGGCAATATCCATACCTTCCAGGCAGCTCTGCGCGTCGACTTGTCCCGAACCGAGTCCGCACTCGAGCGTCTCACACGCTTCTGCCTCCATGCCAAGTTCGCTTTGCAGTGATGCGAGCTGGAACTGAAGTCTGGTGCAATCAGGCTCTGCGGCAATTGCCTGCTGCAGGGCGTCGCACGCTTTGTGGAGATAGAGCGCACCGGATATGTCGTCGAGCAGTCCACTGCGAGCATAGCGGATGTAAAGACTGGCCAGCGCGGCGGGTGGCGTCGCGCTTTCCTGTCGTCCAGCCCGGCGCAATTCCCGTTCAAAGTCGACCTCAAGGCGAAATAGGGCCAATGACGCAGCGTCACGCAGGTCGGCATCTGAATCGACGAGGAGATCCCTGAGCCATTGCACGCCTTCACCGCTGGGTTGACGGGCGAGAGCATGTATGGCCGCGCGCTTGAGCGCGCGGTCGGACCCATGGAGGATATCGACGATGGGCTGCACCTCCAGTTCCCGCTGGATAGAGACCATACGGGCGTGAGGCATCTCTAGGCCGCGCTCCGTCTGGGAGCGCCGCGCGTCTTGCGGGTTGGGGACCAATCGGAGCAGCCAGACCGCGGCGCGTGCGATGCTCAGCGCGAGCGGTCCGACCGCTGGAAAAGGAACCAGTCCGACGATCAGGGCGACTACAGTCCAGCCGTCCATGTCCTCGGCTACCAGGCGCCCCGCGGCAGTATTGTCAGAGGGAGTCCAGGATTCTGTTAAGCGCGTCCAGATGAAGCTGGGTAGATACAGTCGTCGAGGCCGCGCGGCGGGGCGCCCGTTTGCAGACCTTATCCGCCGGCGACGGTCCGCGTGTGATTCCAGATCGTGGCGCTCTCCGGCGAGCATTCTCACACCGGCGATCCACACGACCACTGCTGCCATATGAAGCAGCGCACTCCGCGGGTCCGCGGTATCCAGCACCCACACTGCCGCGACACAATCCGCGCCAAGCCCGGACACCGCAAGCGCTGCACCACACAGTTGGCGCGGGAGTCGTTGCATATGGCTCCATCCAGTCATCGTTCGTCCCCTTGACGGGGTGTAATCATGAAGCCGCTTCGCCAATGATGAGATCGAGCGCGGCGTCGTCCATACCTGCCAGAGCGCTCGCGAGCATGACTTCCGGTTCGGAGTGCGCGTTCGAGAGAGCTGCGACCCCGGTTCGCACGGTGACAAGACCAAGGTCGTCATCTGCGATGTTCGCCTGAATATCGTCGCGAATCCGCAGCGCGACGCGCCGTGCGCCGGCAAGTTCTGTGAGAGGCAGGATCAGGGCTAATGTACCGGGCTCGCCAGCCTGCCCCAACACGTCGACCGACCGCAAATGCGGCTTTACTCGCGCGAGCAGCTCCGACTGAATCCGGGATGCAGACCGATGATTGGAAAACGAGCGCATGCGCATCACGATCAGCGATAGCGGCAGCTGATAACGACGGCTTCGATTGAATTCTTTGCGCAGGAGTGCGAGCGTGTGCGACGATGTGTACACTCCTGTTTCCTCATCCATGATGTTTCTCGCGCGCGCCAGCGCATGGCTCTCGGCGCTTTGCAGCGCAGTCGAGGCCCAGTCCACGAGCAGGTCGAATAACTGAACAGTAGCTGGTGTGAACTTCATGAATGGCATGCGTTCGACCACAACAACGCCGCACACGCGCCCGGACTCGTCGAGCAGCGGGCCAGCCATCACGGCTTGCACCCCCTCGCCTAAATCCGCCATGCTGCTGGGCAGCTGCTCGTGGAGCGTCACGACCCGGGCCTCGCGCAGCGCTCGGCTCACCAGGCCGCTTCTCGGGTCGAGAACGGTGCGACGCAAGCTGTCCACGGGAGGCACGCGGGCCTGCAGTTCCAGATCACCCTGGCTATTCCGCAGATAGAGAGAAGCGGCGTCCGCTCCGATATAGTTCACGACGAGGTTGACTGTTGACTTGCAGAGCGCTTTGGCATCCAGCGTGGTTAGCTGCTTGGCCACCTCATAGAGACTGATGATCGACGCTGTCTGGCCGACGATCCGCTTTTGCAGCTCCTCATGAACCTCCTGCAAAGCCGCACATCGCTGCGTGACTTCCTGGAGCTCGGCGGTTACCCTGCGGCGATCGTCTTCCGCATGCTTGCCGCGCTCGCGCTCGCTCTGCACAAGCTCGCTGGTAATGGCGCCCCCGACGAACAGTAGTAGCGGCTGCAAGAGTTCGTACGCTGCCGGAAGCTGGCCATTTGAACCTGGTTGGAGCCAAAGCATCAGCCAATACGCGCAGGCTGCAAATGCTCCTCCGGCATACCCAGCTGCGGTGCCGTAGCGTATGGCGATGGCCAGCACCACCAGCCACAGTGGGTGTGGCTGGACCCCCAGCAGTCCCCAATTCCCAGGTACGAACATGGCGACGGTCGTTACCAGGGCTACGCCAACGAACGCTTCCAGCAATCCGACCGACTGCAAAGCAGGTCGTGGTACTGCGTCCTGCGCCACCTGTCGCTGTTCTGTAGCCATCACTGGCGAGCCCTTTCGGTCGTGCGCGCGGATGACGAACGTGCGTCAACGGCGAGCGCTATTGGGAAGCATGAAGGAACCCATGGGCAGCGCCGTGCTGTTCGCCGATCCTGTTGCCGACACGCTACCGGCGGTGTTCGCCGTCGCTGAGAGGCGCGGGAACGGCGATATGCAACCACCTCAATTCTCGGCGCCTGCCCGGGCCCACTCATTGACACACCACACCACTTGCCGGACCACGCGGCGCTCAACTATGAAAAACGGCCTCGATCGCCCCACTACAGAGAGATCTGGCCGGTTGCACCACTCGCTCAGCGCAGACAAAGGTGCCCAGGTACTATCTGCGCGTCAAAGCTATCCGGTATTCACATTAGAACAGAGAAGGCTCGATGCCATCCCGCAAATGCTGTAGTCGCCAGCCAAGAGCACTGTTAACAGATCAGCCCGCTTGGGAGATCTTGCTGTGCCGAACCCGCACGATCGAGCCTGGACCGCTTCCGGCAGCAGCGTGAGGATGCTGCCAGAGGGCCCGATCAACTCCGGCAACAGCGAAAGCCGGCTGGGCATCATCCGAGGGAGGCTTTAGCTCACGAACGTGGTACGCCCGTCGCCTTGCGACTGGTCCGGACGTGAGCGCCTGCGGGCTCGCACCTACGGCGGGGTGGCCGGGGACGGCTAGGAAAGCGATGCACTAGACGCTGGTCACACCTTGCGCGTTCCGTGCGCGGAAGTAGTCGACAGTCCCGCGCAAGCCAGAGGCGACGTCAAACTGTGGGCGCCATCCAAGAGACCGCACTGTTTGCGTGATGTCGAAATAGGCCTGGGCGATGTCGCCCGGTCGGGTGGGAGCATAGGTGATTGGTGCTGCTACCCCGGTTAGCACGGTGAGCTGCCGATAGATTGCATTGATCGTCGTGGGGACGCCGGTGCCCACAAGCAGCGCCTGGCCGTCGCCATGCTCCAGTGCGAGCATATTGGCCCGCGCTACATCGCCCACATACACGAAGTCGCGAGACTGCTCTCCGTCTCCGTCGATACGCACCGATTTCCCGTCCAGAATGCGCTGCGTGAAGACGGCAATCACGCCGGCTTCGCCGTTGGGATTCTGGCGCGGCCCATAGACATTGCCGTAGCGCAACGCCGTATACTCAAGGCCGTAGGCCGTCTTCCAGAAGCGCAAGTAGTGTTCAGCCACCATCTTGGAGATCCCGTACGGCGATTCAGGCAGTGTAGGCGTCGCGGGCGTCACCGGAAGACTGGCTACTGAGCCGAAGATAGCAGCAGACGAAGCAAATATCACTTTGCGCGCGGCCACGTGCACGCTGGATTGCAGAACGTTGATCAGCCCGAGGATATTGATCTGGGCGTCCAGCGCTGGGTCATCAACGGAGATCGTGACGCTAGCCTGGGCTGCCTCATGGTAGACGATCTCGGGCTGCTCCTCAGTGAATACCGCGCGCAGCGCTGAGCCGTGGCTGATGTCGACCTGGTAGAAACGTGCCAGAGGATGCACGTTCTCCCGCCGGCCCCCCCCGTGCTGCAAGAGGTTGTCTACCACCGCCACCGTATGACCGGCTGCGATCGCCGCATCGACGATGTGGGAGCCGATGAAACCTGCCCCGCCAGTTACCAGGACACGCATCGACGCTTCTCCTCTCTCGTGTCAGGCCCTATATAGTAAGAACTAGCTAGAATTGCCTGGCCAAAGATCAGATGCTGCCGGCCCTGAGCGCACAACTGGCACCAAGCGCCACTATGAAACGGAGCTGGCGCGCCGCGCTCCCAAGACAAGCGGCTTGGGCCAGCCCAGCGCGGAGAGACCCGGCCCGCCGCAACGCTCGCGAAGCGGAGACCAAGGTGCCCCGGGCATAATCTCCGTGTCATGAGCTGTCCGCTACTCACAGTAGAACAGACAAGGGTCGGCGCCATCCCGAAAATGCTGTATTCGGCACCCAAAAGTACTACTAACAGCGCAGCACGCTGAATATGGTCACGCCATACCTGAACGTGGTTTGACGCGCTCAAGAGAATATCCTCCTCAGTCAGACGTTGATGGTGTAACGCGATCACCTATCACCGCCTTACAGAACGGCGCATCCACTCGAGCCAAACCCTGCCGCATGCCCTGGATGGCGGTCTCAGTGCGGACTCGATTGCCATGGGCGAGCAGGTTCGGGTGCTCGGTCACGGCAGACTCGGCATGCGCGGCACGACGGCTATCGTGGACATCGATGGGGCGCTCCTCATTGCGTCCGACTTGTCCAGCAAGACTGCCAACAACGAGTAGTCCACTCCCACGGTTCTTCACGCAGCCGGCAACGCACCGACGGCAGGGGCTGCCTTAACACCATGACATACAATTTTTACTATGTATTCTTGTGTTATCGTGTAATAAATGCTGGCAAGGCCGAAACAGCCATCCAACATGGGCCATCCAGGCAGGCTCCCCAGGATAGGCGATGGTGATTATTCGGCCGGGCACCTAGACTGGACGAAGCATGGCGATAGTAACCAGAGTTTATCGCCGCTAATCTCGATATCGTGCAACGGGGACTGCGACCGCAGGCCGACAGCTGCCCGGAGGCGTTCCCCAGTGAAACAGGGCAAACCCGTCGTGAGACGGGGACGCAAAGCCATCCGGTTGGTCATCGTGCCAAACGTCCGCAACTCTTGCCGCACGCGCCCCGCGTCCGCCGGTGTCACCAGGCAGGCGACCACCGTCTTCTTGTGAACGTCTAGTCCCCGACTTTGTTCGAAGAGAATCTCCATCATGCCTCCTGCACATGACATCCCTCGCGGGACGGCGCTCGGCTCAATCATAGCCACCTAGCGGACACCTTCCTTCGATCGGTAGTCGTAACTCCCAACCGTGACCAACAGCGAGCCGGCGCGCGCCCTCGTGATTGGCACTCAGGGCACGCGCATGCGGCTGACCACCTGAAACCCCTTCTTGCCCGGCTGTGCCACGCAGCAACTATCGAGGTCGAAGCCGCCGCCGGCTGCGGCTGCTGTCTGCCGGATGGCCGGTGGCTCACGGGTACATCAATCACAGCCGGCAATAGCGATTCGATATGCCATTTCAAGCCAGTCCATGTGCATCTTGTCATCGTTCTCCAGTAGGTGGCTCAACAGGCCGCAGACCGTGGCCCGCGCCGACACATGACCAATTGGGACCTGAGGCGTAAGCGCTCTTGCCCCTCGGCGAGCGTCACTCAAAGGCGCCGATAGATCCAACTGCCTAGCGGGGCGGTCACGCGAAGCGGCACAGCATGCCAAGCCACTTTCAGGGGACGGCTAGCAACCCTGGGAACTGACTCGTATGGGTCCGATTCTGCCACCTGCGGCGCGGGGTAGTAGTAGTGATACATCTGTCTTGCCTCTGCACCCCACTTGCGCTTGAAAGTGGCCAGCCCTTCATTGTCAGCGCTGACTTCGCCGAAATCGAACTGCCGGAAGCCGCCTTGACAGGCATCGTGGATCGCTTTCCACAGAATTGCGTCATTCGGGTGCAACAAAGCCCCTCTCCGGGACCATCCGTTAAAGGCGTAAAAGACGGTTTGGCCAGACATCAGAAAAATCGAGCCGCCAACTATTGTACAGTGAGCCGCGCTATGCTGTTCTGCCAGCAGCAGGCGCATCAGCCCGTGCGGCCGGAGCAACTCCCAGCAGGCCCGGAAGAAGCGGTAGGATCTCGGGGGTACCATGTGCCACCGCATAGTTTCTAAGTAGAGCTTGTACCAGGCCCTGAGCTCGCCCTCTGTCTCCGCAGGCCGAATCACCATTCCCAGCCTAACAGCCTTGCGGGCCGCCCATCTGAGTCGCTCACGGTGCTTCGGACCGCCGAACGTGAGTTCGTCAGGCCGCGCTGGAAGATCCAACACGAATGTCAGCCGCCAGGGGAGCGCGGCCAATCCATCCACGAGTCCTACAAGCTCGTCGGACCAGAGCTTGATTTGGAGGCGCAAGCGCGGCTCAGCATGGATACCGCTTCACGGCCGCTTGGAGCAGAACAGTTGCGGCCGCACCATCAAGAAAGAGTGGACCGGCTATCGGCGTACGCGGGAGTGACGATAGGCGAGGTCCGGCCAGCGAGCCCCGATGCGGAACGGCAGCCCCCTAGTGGGAAGGAGCGGCGAGGACCCCGCGGATCTGGCCGTCGCCAGACTTGCACTCAATGCCGATAGGCTTGCAACCATACTCTAGTTCTAGCGCGTGAAGCCACGCCGAACGGTGGTAGACCAGTCCGCTAGAGTGTGTCGCGACAAACCTATCCCAGTTCGGGTCCGCTTTGGGATCGACCTCCGTCAGCCATAGCTCATTGTGTCGCGTTTGGCTAGCAACCCGCATCTCCGCTGTCCGACCGTCGAGAGTTAGCGTCTCACCAAGCATTCCTATTCACCCCGCTACGCTCTGCTACTGGCAATACGGGCCGGCGGCCGTCCGCCGCCTGAGACAGCCGGTAGGACCCTGGCAACACGCAGCCAGGCAGGCCATGAACTGGCCGGTAGCGCTTAAGGTAGGCAACTGGCCACTAGGGGAATAGGTGTAGGTCCACGCGGTATGCCGGTCCTCGAGTAGGACGGCGCGCGCCCCGTAAACGGCCATGTTCTGCAGCCACCACTGATCGACAACCGAGAGTGTCGTACTGTTGTAAGTGCAGGCGAAATCGAGTGTCGAGCAGCCCGCTTCGCCTGAAAACCACGGCTTGGGCAACGTCAAACCCGAGGACCAGCGAGCACTCTGCGTCCAAGGCGTGCCCTTGTACAGGTGAATGTCGTAGACATCTACGGGATACAGGCTCACTTGCCAGGCCTGGGAGCTATATGGGCCGGTGCCGGTCGTGAGCAGACGTCCAGTGTCGCTTACGGTGTAGCTAAACGCTGGAGCGGCGGCCTTAGCCGTGGTGTACAGGTCCTTGAACCAAGGCTCGATGATGTTCACGTCCAGGCAGGTGGTGTCGATGGCACCACTGCCCGAGACGCACCCGTGCCCGGCTGAGCCACCCGTGCAGAGGGTGTTGCCCAGCACGTAGCACTGCTCGCTCTGGGGCCAGACCGGCATGCTGTAGTCCCAGAGCCCCAGATGCGCGGGCGTGTAGAAGTAGACCTCCAACTGGTAGTAGCCCTCCTGCTGCAGGTCCAGCACTGCCACTGCGCTGGTATCGATGGGGTCGGCGGCCAGGTGCGCGACGAAGTCACGTACCGCCTGCAGGTAGTTGGCGCGCATCGCGGCATGGTTGCCGTCCAGTGCCTCGGGATGGAACTCGTTGGTGTGGGAGACGTCGCTCGTGTAGACGAGGAGGACCAGGTCAAGCTTGAGGCCAGCCGCGGCGGCGCGGTGGAGCATGTCATCCACGTTGGCCAGCCCCTGGCTGTTGTAGCCAGCGTAGCCGGTGGTGCCGTTCCAGTTCATCAGCTGGTCGAGGCTAATCCAGACGCGCTGGAAGCTGCCCAAATGCTGAGCGTTGATGAAGCTGAGGTCGCTGGCGAAGAGTTGCTGGGGCGAGAGGTGCGAGATGGTGAGCGCGCTGTTGGAGTAGCACGAGCCCTGCAACCAGGTCCATTCCAGGCAGCCGGTAAGCCCGGATGCCGGATCGATGTAGTCCACGCCGGTGTAGCCCACGGAGAACTCGGCCCGCGCCGCGCGCGACGGCTGCTGCGACGGGCCCTTCGCCGGCGCGCCGTGCAGACTAGTGGCCGTAGCCCATAGCGGGACAGCACCCTGCACCGAGATAAGTAAGGCCGTTGCCAAGGCTGCTATACGGGCGCCCAGGAGCCTTCTCCTCCCCGACATGGGTCGTTCCCCTTTCAGCATGGTCCCTGCTAACGGCAGTCGGTGACGCACTCCAGCCAGCGCGACAAAGGATGCCGTGCCTCGCTACGCCGGCAGCCCGATCGTGGACTATCTTAGCACGGCGAGGGCCCAAGCACACTACCCGAACGGTCACCCGTTCGGGCTCTGGAAGGTCAGAAGATGAAGGACAAGGAATCGATCGTGGAGAACGAACGCGCTGACCGCTGCAATCCGGAGTGGGCGACCCTCAGTGCTCGCCCACCCCTGGAAGGAGCAGCGGCCTACACGGTTGTCGCGGCGGTTACGTCGTCAACGTAGAGGTGCCCGGTGGTCGCGGTGCTCTGCGGAGTGAACACGTCGCCCACCGCGAAGTAGCTTATCCCTGGCGGTGCCCAGATTGAGTCCGTTAGCCTGCCCGATGGTCGTCCCATCCAGTAGCAACTGCAGAGTGCCAGTGCTCGCACCAACGCTCTGGCGTAGCTCCAGAGTGTGCCAGACTCCGTGTGCGAGAGGTGCTGCGGAGGTCCACAGGTACGCACGCACCCCTGCACCAGTGAAGTAGTCGAGAAAGAGCGAGCCGCTCCCGTTCATGACTAGGTCGACCTTGCCTGCCAGTGCAGTTGAACTTGGCGCGGCACGGGCAAGCAGCAGGTAACTGCTCGTAGGGAGGTTCATGTCGGTACCCAGTAAAATGCGGAAACGCAAGTCATGCTGGGCGTAGACGGAAGGATATTGGGTGAATGCCATGCTAGAGCCGCCGCCGGTGAGCGTGGCCATGAGTGCGTTAGGGTGCGCTGGCGGCCACGCCACTTTCCACGATCGGCGCCGTGGAACCGAGCGTACCCGTGAACCGGCCGGGGGCGACACCCAACTGCAGCGCGCCTGGTGCCTGGCTATCAAAGCTTGTGGAGAAGCTCGTCCCGCTAGTTGGCGCCGCGGTCGCGGTGCTGGTGGGCAGCGGCGTGGTCGTCGGCGGGATGGTCGCGGTGCTGGTGGGCAGCGGCGTGGTCGTCGGCGGAATGGTCGCGGTGCTGGTGGGCAGCGGCATGGTCGTCGGCGGAATGGTCGCGGTGCTGGTGGGCAGCGGCATGGCCGTCGGCGGAATGGTCGCGGTGCTGGCGGGCAGCGGCATGGCCGTCGGCGGTGTTGTCGGCGTCGGAGAGCTGTTGACACGCGTGGCAAGAGTAGTGGTAGCGACAAACTGGCCAGTGGGGCTCAGAGTCGGCATCTGCGCGCCGTTGGTGTACGTGTAGGTCCACGCGGTATGCCGGTCCTCGAGTAGGACGGCGCGCGCCCCGTAAACGGCCATGTTCTGCAGCCACCACTGATAGACAACCGAGAGTGTCGTACTGTTGTAAGTGCACGCCGTGTCGCCCGATGTACAGCCTGCTTCCCCGGCAAACCACGGCTTGGGCAACGTCAAACCCGAGGACCAGCGCGCCGTCTCCGTCCCGGGCGCGTCGCTGTAGAGGTGAATGTCGTAAGCATCTACGGGATACAGGCTCACTTGCCAGGCCTGGGAGCTATATGGGCCGGTGCCGGTCGTGAGCAGACGTCCAGTGTCGCTTACGGTGTAGCTAAACGCTGGAGCGGCGGCCTTAGCCGTGGTGTACAGGTCCTTGAACCAAGGCTCGATGATGTTCACGTCCAGGCAGGTGGTGTCGATGGCACCACTGCCCGAGACGCACCCGTGCCCGGCTGAGCCACCCGTGCAGAGGGTGTTGCCCAGCACGTAGCACTGCTCGCTCTGGGGCCAGACCGGCATGCTGTAGTCCCAGAGCCCCAGATGCCGTGGCGTGTAGAAGTAGACTTCCAACTGGTAGTAGCCCTCCTGCTGCAGGTCCAGCACTGCCACTGCGCTGGTATCGATGGGGTCGGCGGCCAGGTGCGTGACGAAGTCACGTACCGCCTGCAGGTAGTTGGCGCGCATCGCGGCATGGTTGCCGTCCAGTGCCTCGGGATGGAACTCGTTGGTGTGGGAGACGTCGCTCGTGTAGACGAAGAGGACCAGGTCAAGCTTGAGGCCAGCCGCGGCGGCGCGGTGGAGCATGTCATCCACGTTGGCCAGCCCCTGGCTGTTGTAGCCAGCGTAGCCGGTGGTGCCGTTCCAGTTCATCAGCTGGTCGAGGCTAATCCAGACGCGCTGGAAGCTGCCCAAATGCTGAGCGTTGATGAAGCTGAGGTCGCTGGCGAAGAGCTGCTGGGGCGAGAGGTGCGAGATGGTGAGCGCGCTGTTGGAGTAGCACGAGCCCTGCAACCAGGCCCCATTCCAGGCAGCCGGTAAGCCCGGATGCCGGATTGACGTAGTCCACGCCAGTGTAGCCCACGGAGAACGCTGGCATGGCCGCCATAGCGAGGTCCTGGGAGGCGCGCAGGAACCCGGATTGGAAGGCTAGAGCTGCAACAAGAGTTAGCGCAGGCGTCAGCTGGAGTATTCGTTTGATCACGTCCCTCGGCCCCCTTGTGCTCCGGAAGAACGAGGAGCCGAACGCCGGCTATGCTTTCGGCAACCCGGCGGGCTCATCGAGCTCCGTGGCTTTGCGTCCTCGCCTCACGACGAGTTTGCTCTTCTCGAATGGGCATCCCACCCATCTACCCAGTACTCTACGGCTTGTGTGTCTCCCGCACAAGACCCAATTAGCGCGGTATGGCAGCCAATTCGTATGGCAAAATGGTACCACCCACTAAATGGGTAATGAACGGAGGGTCGGTCGTGGATTCTCCAGAGTGACCTTCGATTAAGGTGTACTCGCGCACACGACCAGAGAGGCCGGAGAAGTCCTCCATGACCAACTCGCCGCCGCCACTGATTCGACGCCGTCGCGATACTTGCCGCGCAAGTACCGCGCGAGGCGTCGAGTTCTGCCGTGCCGGCTCAGATCCGAGGCGCAGACGGCAATGCCCCGGTCCGACGTGCTCGTGGCAAGCGCTCGCGACGGCACACGTGACCGTGCATGCCAGTGGGGCACGCATTGCCTATCCCTTCCGCGCCGGCACCGCCTTTCACCGCCAGTCCCGGCAGCTTTCTTCCCCTTTTGAGGAAGGGCCTGTGAGTGCTATTGGGTCCACGCCTATGTACAACAATCAAAGGCAGCCTAGCATACACGTGCCTTGCCGGAAATGACCCATCTGACGCATAGCGTGCGCAGGTGCAGCTTCAGAGGCACGGCAAGCACAGATTGCGAGCGCGCTGCAAGCGCTATGTTGTACTATAGCATGCACGAGACACTAACATCTACTGGTTGTAAGCCACAATGCCCATAGTAGTTTCAGACTATTCTACACTATTAATTGAATAAATATGTTTATTACTCCGGGACAGGGTTCCCGTTCTTTGGCCTGGCTGCACATGCCAATATCGTTCAAATCATCGCGTCTGTTGCTGCAGCGGGAATTGCACTGTAGATCCCAGCTGGGCTGGGCGCTTGGCGAATCAGTTGCACGTGCTTGTGAAGTCTAGGATCCATATGTTGGGGTACCGGCGCCCAGCACCACCGTATGTTGTGTCTATCTGCCTTCCCTGATCGTCACTGCGTGAACGGCCCCTGAAGGCGCCTTAACACAGCGAAAGCCAGGCTTGATCGTCATGAGTTATCCTCCCTGTGTACGCCGTCCGCGAGGCATGGCCACTACTTCACAGTACTAGTGCTGTATTCAAGGAAATTCGTGGGGGAATAGCTGTGGCCGTGCATTCGTCTGTTATGCCCCAGCACGAGAACTTGTGGCCGGCGCGATCGGCTATCATTTTGGCCGCATTCCTGTACATCACATTGCCCGATACGCTTGCGGTCGGCTATAAATGGACTCCACCGATCCTGGAAGTGATACTCCTTGCCCTCCTGACGGCCCTGGCTCCCGTCCGCCACAGGACTGAGGCCCGAATCCAGCGAGTCGTGTCGATCTCCCTGATCGCGCTTATCAATCTGGCGAACATCGGATCGCTGGTGCTGCTGATCGCGGCGCTCCTCCATAAAGGTGTTGCCTTTCATGGCGCCCCGATTACCGGGCAGACACTTCTCCTTGCTTCCGTACAGGTCTGGCTGACCAATATTCTCGTGTTCGCCCTGTGGTACTGGGAGATCGATCGCGGCGGCCCCCTTGCGCGGCACCGGCCTTCTCAGCGGGCGCCCGATCTCTTGTTCCCCCAAATGACGATGGCAACGACAGCGGCACACTGGCGGCCTCACTTTGTCGACTACCTCTATGTGTCGTTTACGAACGCCACCGCTTTCAGTCCGACCGACACGATGCCGCTGACCGTTGCCGCCAAGCTACTGATGATGGTGCAGGCGCTGGCTTCATTGCTCACCGTTGCCCTGGTGGCCGCGCGGGCGGTCAACATCCTGAGCTGACACAGCTCAGGCCTGCCATCTCACTCCTGAACGCGCGGGCTGGAGACGCGCTGTTCATGGTGGCAACGGCTGGATGCTCGCGGCGCGTGACGAACGCGGTTGCGACGGGCTGCTAGCTTGCCGGCTCGACCAGGTCGCGGCGGCTGGACGCTATCCACGCGGCAAGCTCTTCCGGCGGCAGCGGCCGGCAGAGGTAACAGCCCTGCATGAGATCGAAGCCCATGGAGCGCAATCGCTCCCATAGTCCGCGGTCCTCGACGCCCTCGGCAACGATCCGGAGTCCGAGCCCTCTACTCAGCCCCAGAATAGCGCCGACAAGGGCCGGACCATGGGTTGCGTAGAGCTGCCGGATGATCGATTTGTCGACCTTGATCTCGCCAAGCGGCAACCTGCTGACAAGGTCGAAGGACGTATGCTCCACGCCGACGCCGTCAAGGGCAATGCGCACGCCAAGCGTGGCTAGACGATGAATGGCCAGAATGGCGGAGTTCGCTCCCCGAAGTAGCGATGCTTCGTCGACTTCAAGGATCAGGCGACCAGGCTCAACGGCGTACTGTCGCAGCAGGGCGGTAATCAGGTCGGGGAAGTGAGGATCGAGCAGCACATCCAGCGAGACATTGACAGATACGTCGAGATTCACCCCTGTCCTGCGCCAGTGGCTGACCTGCCGGAGTATCTGCTCCAGGATCCAGACAGTCAGGGCGTCGATTGCTCTGACCTGTTCGGCGACCGGCACGAAATCGGCCGATTCCAGGATACCCAACGTGGGATGCTGCCAGCGCACGAGGGCCTCGACACGCGTGGTGCTGTCCGAGCGCCAGTCGACTATCGGCTGATACCACAGCCGCATCTGCCCGCTCTTGATTGCATCGCGCTGGTCGGAGGCGAGCGAGCGAAGGCCGCCGTTCCGCTTTCCGGCGGCGCTGTGGACCACAGCGCCATCACCTCGAGCTTTTGCTACATACATGGCCTGGTCGGCATAGCGCATGAGCGTCGTGCTGTCCGTGGCATGTTCCGGATAGAGCGAGATGCCGATGGAGGCGTCGATCGAGACAGACGTTCCGCCGACCTGGATAGGCATCTTGACAGCACTGCGAACCTTGCGGGCCACCTGCAGCGCGCCGGCTTCGTCTGAATGCGGAAGGATAACGGCAAACTCATCCCCACCCAGGCGGGCAACAGTATCCGAGACACGGAGCACGCCGCTGACACGCTGGGCGACGGCCTTCAGGACCTCGTCTCCCGCATGGTGACCTTGGCGATCGTTGATCTGCTTGAAGCGATCGAGGTCAATCTGGAAGACGGCAAGCGTCAAGCGATCGCGTGCCGCCATCTGGAGAGCATGCTCAAGTCGATCGTCGAAGAGCGCGCGATTGGGCAGCCCGGTGAGCGTATCGTGGTTTGCCGCATAGGCCAGCCGCTGCTCGTGCTTCTTCTGATCGGTCACGTCGACCACGAATGACACCTGCCGCGGACGCCCATCCCGTCCGAGCACTTTGAAGGTGGTAGCAGATACCATGCGGAAATGATGGCGCCGGTCGACGAGCTCGTATTCAACGGTCGTGGCGATGCCATCCGCTGCCAGCTCGCTCTCCCGGCGGACGCTGGTCACCTGGCGCTCCAGCACTTCCTCTTTGACCATCTCGACATGCCTGCCAAGCAACTGTTCGGGCAAGAATCCGTAGATGTCGGCATAGGCAGCATTGACGATCTCGAAATTGCCCGCATGGTCGATGATGCATGCACCGATCGGCGCATTTTCAATCAGCAAGCGCGCCCGGTTCTCACTCGAGGCAAGCGCGGCCATGATAGCCTTTTGCTCGCTGATGTCCCGGCTCGTGGCGACGATACCCCGTACGGCAGGGTCCCCCAGACGATTCACGATGACCGAGTCCAGCGTATGCCAGGAGCCGTCCGCCCCGGCGTGCCGGAACTCGATGCGGGTCTGCTGCACGGAATCGACGACCATGCGCTGGAGTGCCATCCGGACCTTCTCGCGATCATCTGGATGGAATGCGTCAAAGCCTCCTTCGCCAGCACACGCAGCTAGAGGTCGGCCAAGCAGTCGTGCATAGGATGAGCTTTCGTATTCCACTGCGCCGGATATGTCCCAGACACAGATCAGGTCTCCGGCGTTCTCCGTGAGCGCGCGGAAGCGTGCCTCTCGCTCGATGAGCTCCTTTTCGGCCAGCTTCTGCACTGATATGTCGGTGCCGATGCTGATGGCGCCGGCTATCCTGCGCTCAGCATCGTACAGTGGTGTCCAGCGGCTGTCGATAACAGCACCGCCGAGCGCAAGCACGCCGGAGACGCTTTCGCCGGCCGTCGCCCGCCGTGCCAGGGCGACCATTTCGGGCTCCTCCGGAAAGGCTTCGATCAGCGAACGGCCGACGAGATCGAGCGGATCGAGGCCAAGGCCCTGGAGCGCATTCCCCTCGGCGAGAGTGATAGTGCCAAGCATATCGATGGCTACCAGCGCGAGCGGCGCGTGGGTTACGACGGACCGAAGCAACTCCTCCCCGGCTCTCCGGGCTTCATCGGCCAGTTTCTGCTCGGTGATGTCCTGCATTTGATTGACGAAGTAGAGCGGCCTGCCCTGCGCGTCGGAGACAAGCGACGCGGTCACGTCGAACCATACATAGTGGCCGTTCCTGTGCCGGTACCGCTTCTGAAAATTGGCGGTGAGGCACGTGGCCGCCAGCAGAGCCTGCTGCGCTTCGAGCGAGTTTCCCAAGTCTTCCTGATGGGCCACGCTGATCGGTCCCATCGTCAGTAACTCGTCCTGGGTGTAGCCGAGCATGGCGCAGAATGCGGGGTTGACGAGCAGCCACATACCGTCCTGCGCGAGCAGCGCGATTGGCGCGGGTACCTGGAAGAACGCTTCGACGTACGCATCGTAGGGGCTCGGGGTTCGATCGAGAAGCACCGATTCCGCGATTTGCTCGAGGTCCGGAGTCGGAGTCAACGAATCGACGAGTGCTTCGATATCGTCGATCCGGAAGCGAAGTCTTCCGCCAGGCGTCTTCATTGCCGGGCGGATCTCTCCGCGGTGCACCGCACGGAGCAGCGTGTGACGCGAAACGCCAATGAACTTCGCCGCCTCACCAGTGGTCAGGTAGGAGGTCTCGCGCTGCTCGATCAACGTCGTCTTCCCGATTCTCTGTCGCTCTCTCGAGTCCCCGTGCATTCATGGGCGGCCTGGATGGCAGGACGTGAATGGTGCATATGGTGCATGGCGAGCATACGCGCCACGGTCCCCACGGTCTATACCCTGTTCGGTCATGACCGTCCAGCCGGAGCTGATTCACTCTAGGAAAGTGTAGCCGCGTTTTCGCGCCACTCATAGCGGGCATGGTGCACAAGTTACACAGAAATTCCAGAGCAGGCGCCGATGGTGGATCAAAGCGACGGCCGACCGCCCCGGCCATGCGTGCTGATGGGACAGGAATGGTGTGGTACGATCAAGGCGCGCCGTCGCCTCAGCCATCGACCGCGTTCAAAAGGATTGATCGACAATGCAGCCGCAGACACCATCTCCACGCCGCGCCGGCGTTAGCCGGAGCGCGACAGTCCGCGCGAAACAGCAGCAATTGCGATTGCGGGTCTTGCTCGGCGCTATCGGCGTCGTGGTGGTGGCAATCGTCGCGATGGTCGTTCTGATCGTTCAGGGCGGCAGTACAAGCACGAACACAAAGGGCGGCACGCCGGGAATCACTACCCCAAGCGCATTGCGATCCTCACAGGCGCCGCTGCTGGCGGTCGGCACCAAAGCACCGGACTTCAATCTCGCGACGGTTGATGGGAAGCACTATACCCTTTCGGGGATGCGGGGGTCAGTCGTGCTGCTCGAGTACTTCGCGCTCTGGTGTCCGCACTGCCAGAATGAGGCGTCGACGATCGCTCAGCTGTACGCCGACTTCGCGCCAAAAGGCGTGAAGTTCGCCATGGTGCTGGCAAATCCTTACCGGCAGAACTACGAAAGCACTGGCGATACAGCGCCGGCAGGGGCGGCGGATGTTACGGCGTTTGCAGCACAGTTCAATGTCAAGAACCCGATCCTTATCGATCCGTCGTTCTCGAACACGAACGCCATGGCCGCCTTCAGTTACCCCACGATCTATGTCGTGGACGTGGAAGGTGTCATTCGCTATGCCAGCTCGGGTGAAGTACCCTATTCGGTCCTGGCCGACGCGATCAATCACGCCTCCGTGATGGCGTGACTACTACTCCTGTAGCCTCTCGTCCTCCTGACGGATAGCTGCTTCCAGGATGGAATCCTTCATGGTGTAGCTGTGCTCGGCGGCAGGGAACATGCCACTGCTCACCTCGCGATGGTAGGTGTCGAGCGCATCGCCGATCGTGACGAAAAGATTGGCGTACTGCTTGTTGTGTCGTGGGGAGAACTCGTGCAGGCCAAGCAGATCGTGCCAGATAAGCACCTGGCCGTCGCAGTGCGGCCCTGCGCCGATACCGATCGTGGGCACCGAGAGATTCCTGGTCATGTGCGCGGCAAGTGCCGCCGGCACGGCTTCGACCACCATGGAGCAGACACCTGCCCGTTCCAGCGCCCGAGCGTCATCGAGAATCTGGCGCGCCGACTCGACGTCCTTCCCCTGCACGCGCCAGGCGCTCGGCGGCAGCGTCTGGGGAGTTAACCCGACATGGCCCATCACTGGGATGCCCGCATGCACCAGGCCGCGGACGGTTTCGGATAAGGCTGCGCCACCTTCGAGCTTCACGCAATCCGCACCCGCCTTCATGAAGCGGATCGCATTGGCGATGGCTTTCTGAGGCGACACGTGGTAGCTGCCGAACGGCATGTCGCCCACCACCATGGTGTGCGAGACCCCACGTACGACCGCGCGCAGGTGGTGGAGCATTTCCTCCATGGTGACCGGTGCAGTCCCCTCGTAGCCGAGGACGTTGTTGGCCAACGAGTCGCCGACCAGGAGTATGTCGATCGGGGATCGGTCGACGAGCACGGCTGACGGCTGATCGTAGGCCGTCACCATGGTCAATTTGCGCCCACGTTCTTTGGCAGCACGCATGCCGACTGCAGTAAGTTTCTCCTTCAAGGTCCCGCTTCCTTAGCAGCTTGCCCGCCGGCGCTTTCATGAGCGGGCTTGTTTTGTGCGGTCGAAGCCCGACGCTCGCGCATCGCCATTGCGCCCGATAGTACGTCCCGCAGCGATCGCCGGTCAAGTGCGGAGCTAGACGAGGACATCAGGGCGTGGCGGGCGCGCGCGAAGCTGGAACATCTCCACGATGGGCTGACCATCACCGGGACAGCGCCGCGGGTCCTATGATTGATATGTGATTGGAGGCACTACACATGACGCAGACCCGCACGACCGTCGCCGATCTCCAGCAGACGCTAGCCCCGTACTGGAAAGCACAGTCGACTATCGGGCTGGTTCCTACCATGGGAGCGCTGCACGACGGACATCTCTCGCACGTGCGGCGGGCCCGCCGGGAGAATCACCTGGTTGTGACCAGCATCTTCGTGAACCCCACACAGTTTGGTCCGTCAGAAGATTTCGGGCGCTATCCACGCAGTCCGGCGCAGGACCTCGACGTACTCGGATCCGCAGGTGTGGATGTGGTGTTCATGCCTGCCGTGGAGGAAGTTTACCCCGCGGGGTTCGCTACCCGCATCGACGTCGGGCGGTTAGCCACGATCCTCGAAGGCGCGCAGCGTCCCGGGCATTTCTCCGGAGTGGCGACGGTCGTGACCAAGCTGCTCAATCTCGCGCGCCCGACCCGCGCCTATTTCGGACAGAAAGACGCGCAACAGGTGGCCGTGATTCGGCAGCTCGTCGTCGATCTCAACCTGGGAGTGGAAGTGGTGGCGGGTGAAACCGTGCGAGAGGGCGATGGTCTGGCAATGAGCTCGCGGAATCGCTACCTTTCTTCCCCTGAACGGCGCGCTGCTCCGGTGCTCTATCGGGCGTTGACTTCCGCTCGCACAGCCTTCCACTCCGGCACCCTCGACGTTGGTCTCTTGTGCAGGGTGATGCGGCAGGTCGTCGATGCCGAGCCGCTGGCCCGGCTCGACTACGCGGAGGTTGTGGACGGCACATCGTGGGAAACGCCTGCTGTAGCGCGACCGGACTCGTTGCTTGTCATCGCGGCGCACCTGGGACGCACGCGGTTGATAGACAACCTTTCCCTGGACGGGAGCATCGAGCCATGAGCACGCTACCAGGGATTCGCATCGGTCACTGGCACGATCTGGAGACCGGCACCGGCTGCACAGTGCTGCTTCCCCTGGCCGGCGAGATGTGTGCGGGCGTCCATGTCGGGGGTGGCGCACCCGGCACGCGCGAGACCGACCTGTTGGCGCCGTCGGCGACAGTGCAGGCGATCCACGCGCTACTGCTCACGGGTGGGAGCGCATTTGGACTCGATGCGGCCGGCGGCGTGATGCGCTATCTGCGCGAGCGCGGCATTGGTTTCGCCACGCCTGTCGCGCGGGTGCCGATAGTGCCCGCCGCCGTGCTATTTGACCTCGATCTCGGATCGCCGGATGTATTCCCCGGCGCTGAGTCCGGGTACGCGGCATGCCTCGCCGCGACCGAGCATGAGTGCAGCGAAGGATCTGTTGGGGCCGGTTGTGGCGCCACGGTTGGTCGCATGGGGGGTCCCACGGCTCGCACGAAGGGTGGGCTAGGGCTTGCGGTCTCGGATCCCATCTCCGGCGTGAGCGTCGGTGCGCTGGCCGTCGTCAACGCCCTGGGAGACGTGGTTGAGCGCGACGGCACGATCATCGCCGGCACGCGCGCGGATACCGGATTCGCCAACAGCCGCCTTCTGCTGCGCGCCGCAGCCGGCATCGCGCCGGCGCCTGGGAACACGACCCTGGTCGCCGTCGTCACCAACGCCCGGCTCGACAAGCTGGCGCTCACCCGCCTCGCGCAACAGTCGCACGACGGATTGGCACTGGCAATCAGTCCAGTGCACACCAGCTACGACGGCGACGTGGTCTTCGCGCTGTCGACCGGGGAAGTCTCGGCTCATCTCGACGCGCTGGCGGTGATCGCGGTCGAGGTCGTCGCGCAAGCCATTCGTCGCGCGGTATGCGAAGCCACGTCCCTCCTCGGCGTGCTCGCGGCCCGCGACCTCTCGTGGACGTGATACCACGGCGCCGACGCCGACGCTCACGACCTCTGGAATCGGAGTAATCGACTTCGGCAGCCGGCAGTGGGCTCATTTTCATTCAGCCCATTGGCATGCGGCGACCCGCTTCTGCCTATATAGCTGCGCTGCGCGCCCCCGCGAGCTGCCGGCCAGGTGGGCAGTTCCGCACCATCTTCAGTCCGGCGTGGGCCGTTGCGCCGTCGTACCGTGCTAGACGATTAGCATGTGCCTGTCCCTCGCTGGCTTGAGATACGGCCACTGCTTTGCATGTGCCGTCTGCTGGACTTTCGCCGCTGGAGCCGCGACATCTTCAACTTGCACGCTTGTTGTCGCAGGAACGACGTCCGAGCCACACTGCTACGGCATCTGTAGCCATGCGCTGAAGTTCGCGCAGCCGCCGTGCCTGCGTCACGTGATTCAGTTCCGGAACGGTGATTATCCACCAGCCGGGCTCTCGAGCAACCGTCGCCCGATACACCACGTGCTCGCTCATACGTCCAGCCACCTCTCTCCCAGGCAAGGTGCCAGGTGATCACGGATGCTGCGAACGGTGTCTGGCGCGATTGTGCGATGTTTCGGTATCGCGGTCTGGCACGCGCCCACACGCCAGATTTCGTGGTTGCCGGATTCCCGCACTTTCACAGCTCCGTGCTGCCGGAGGATTTTGATCAACTCAGCCTTGGTGATTTCCTTCACTACGCCACCCTAGCATATTGGAGGCCGGCTGCTAAGGAACACGCCACCCGGTTGGTTCAAGCCTTTACGTGCGAATTGGACCAGTGAAGCTCGACCACACCATCGCGCCACGTAAGAGGGACTGTTGACCGAACGTTCAGTGAGTCCACATCAGTGATCTGCGTGGAGGCAGGCGTGGCCTTGCCGAAAGATCGAGCTAACGTCGTCATATCCCCGCCAGGAAAGCTGGTCCTGCCACTGCGTGTCAGTGTCCGCTCGATGTCGTCGCCGCGGCAGTCACTGCCTGTGCAAACTCCCTGCCATATCCGCCATGTGTGACGACCTGTATCGATGAGAAACAGCGGTTGACTGAACATTGGCTGTTGCGCACATCCACAGGCCATGACAAAATACACGCATGGAAACGACAAGACCGACCGGCTCGCCGCCGGCGAGCATCCGTGCGCTCACGCTCCGGCAGTCCCCGAGCGCAGGGTCATGAGAGACCTCCCTGTACAGGATGGCACACGCATCTGGCAACGGACCCTGGCCGAGCTGCAAAGCACCATGCCCCAGCCAAGCTACTCGACGTGGCTGCGCGACACACACTGCCTGGACTTCGACGGCTCGGTGCTGACCATCGGCGTTCCCGACCCGTTCCACCAGGAGTACCTGGAGAAGAAGGTTCCAGCCCTGATCGGCACGGCTCTACACACGCTTGGCTGCGACCATATTCGGGTGCGGTACGCGGTTGCGTCGCTACCAGCCGACACATCCGAGAGTAGCGGGTACCGGTTGCGAGCAACTGGACGCGGCCCATCGCGAGCAGCTACTTCCGACCGCCGCACGGCGCGCTGGGCACAGGAGCCGGCCTCGCCGGATCCGGTGAACGCGGGGCTGCCCCTGAATTCGCGCTACGTGTTCGACACCTTCATCGCGGGGAGCGGGAACCAACTTGCACATGCCGCGTGCCGAAGCGTTGCCGATAACCCGGCCGCCGACTGCAATCCGCTGTTCATCTGGGGAAGCGTCGGCCTTGGGAAGACGCACCTGCTGCACGCTATCGGGCATGAGGCGCTGCGCCAGCGTCCCGGTAGCCGCGTGCTGCTGACTTCGTCGGAAAACTTCATGAACGATATGATCGGCGCCATCCGGAGAACGCGAACCGAGGAGTTTCGCGATTACTACCGGCGCGTGGACATCCTGCTGATCGACGATATTCACTTTATCGCCGGGAAGGAAAGCACGCAGGAGGAGTTCTTCCACACGTTCAACGCGCTGCACGACACGCAGAAGCAGATCGTGATGACGAGCGACAGACACCCCAAGGCCATGACGACGCTCGAGGATCGGCTGCGATCTCGCTTTGAATGGGGCCTGATCGCCGATATCCAGGCGCCGGATCTCGAGCACCGCATCGCCATTCTGCGCGCCAAGGCACAATTACAGCCCGTTCCGGTGCCGCGCGAGGTCATCTCGTACGTTGCCAGGCGTGTCGATACCAATGTGCGCGAGCTCGAAGGCGCGCTCAAGCGCCTGATCATGACGGCAAGAGTGCAGAACAAAGCCGTAACCATGGAACTGGCAGTCGCCGAGCTGGAAGCCAACGCCGTGGGCGCTCGCCGGGCCGCTCCGTCGGTCGATGACGTCGTCGACGCGGTGCTGAAGCACTACATGGTGACACGCGATAACCTGCTTGGGCCTTCACGCGAGCGGAGCATCTCCCTGCCGCGACAGGTGGCGATGTACCTGATGCGCGAGGAGGCACGCTGCTCCCTGCCGCGGATCGGCGAGTACCTTGGTAATCGCGACCACAGCACGGTAACACATGGTTGCGACCGCATCGCGGCCGAGGTCAAGAACGAGAATATCCAGGTGCGGAAGGACATCGCGGCCATCCGCAACGCGCTGTACGGCGATCGCGGCTGACTCGCGATCGATGTCATTCGGCCATATCGTGTTTCTTGGTCGTGGATGGCGCTGCCCGCTGGCGCCCGCCGCGGCGATGAATTTGCCAGTAACGGCTACCCCTGGCTGACCGTGCGTCACGCCCCGGTTGTCCGTCACAAGCGGTAGAATGTTCGGTGAGGTGCAGCGCACTACCATTGCCGCGCGTGTTGGCAGGTGTCGCGTTGACCCTGAGAGAAGATTGCCGCAAGCGCTGGCGGGTACGGCAGCGCATTCGACGCGGTGTGCCGCCGGTTTCAGAGATGAGCGAGGAGAGACCATAAGCAATGCTTCCTACGGATATCGTGGCATACGAGAACCCATACTGCACGTTGCGTTGGATCGAGGAGGGCCAGTACCTGCATATGGAGTGGCGCGGCGCGCCGACCTCCGAGTACTACCACTCCGGCAACGAGGCGGCGATCGACGTGCTCCGGCGGAACAAGGGCGCCCAGATACTCTTCGACACGCGGGCTGTCAAGGTCTTGCAGGCGATCGACCAAGCGTGGTTTGCGTCCGACTTTATGCCGCGCTTCGTGGCCGCGGGCTTGAAGCGTTCGGCCGTGTTGATATCGGAGTCGGCCGTCGGTGCGATGTCCGTTGCCAACATGGTAAGCAGTGGCACGAAGCGGGGCCTCAAGCGCGAGGCGCGATCCTTCACCTCGTTCGACGAGGCGGCTGGCTGGCTGGCGAGCCACAAGTAAAACGGTCGTGGCACGGGAAGCAGCCTGGGTACCCGCCGTAGTGGGTCGCCCTGGCAGCGCGTGGAGCGCCGCGGACCCCCAGCGCCTTGGGGCGCTGCTGCGTCGTTCCCAGGCTAAGCTCGACAGTGCATAGCCGGCGCACCGGAAGACCGGCTGCTGAGGGTTGAAGCCGATCATAGCGGCCTGAACGATCTCGAAGATCGCCAGTGCCGATCCCGCGGCTGCCGCAGCCTTGTACGCGTATGGGTGGCGACGCACCGCCAAGATCGCCGAGCCGAGCATGCCGCCGCCGAACGTAACCGTCAAGACTCCTCCAGGAACCCGGAAGTCAGACTGTGCTAGGATCGTGCCGGGCAGCGAGATTGGAGAACAGCATGGGATTAGCCTGCTCCGCGGACGGTACGAGGATCGCCTTCGACACGGTAGGTACAGGGCCGCAGCTTCTTCTCGTGCATGGGGCTACGGTCGATTCGAGCTGCTGGAAGGCAGTGCTGCCCCTGCTTCGCGCCCATTTCACGGTCCACGCAATGGACCGGCGCGGCCGTGCCGGGAGCGGTGATGCCGCTGACTACGCGCCTGAGCGAGAGGCGGAGGATATCATCGCCGTGCTTGACCAGATTGGTGCGCCGGCCTTCCTGTTCGGCCATTCCTCAGGCGCGATCTGCGCCATGGCGGCAGCAGAGCGGGCGAGCGAGCGCCTGATGCGGACGGTGCTCTACGAACCACCGCTGTTTACGGGTCCGGACCGGTTCCCGGCGGACCTTGCCCAGAGACTGCGCGCCCTGCTCGCTCGCGGTGACCAGACGGAGACCATGCGCACGTTCCTGCGTGAGGGGCCGAGGCTGAAAGCCACAGAGATTGATTGGATGCAGCACTCCACACGCTGGCCGGCCACTGTTGCCCTGGCGCATACTACTCCCTACGACGCTCAGATCGTCAGCGACTACGTGCTCGATCCGCGGCGCTTGGCGGTCGTACGGGCGCCCAGCCTTTTGCTGCTTGGCGAGAACAGCCCACCGCGGATGCGCGCCGCAGTGGAAGCCGTGGCCAGGGCACTGCCGCACGGCAGCATCGCGCTGCTGCCTGGGCAGGAGCACGTCGCGATGTACTCCGCGCCCGCTTTACTTGCCGGCATAGTGACGCGATTCCTCCTCACCGATCACTTGGAACCATAGAGCCCGCGGCCTGCTGAGCCTTGTCCGCCGAGCCGCGAACAGGACTTGGCAGAGCCTTTCCTGTGCTCCGTGCGTATCGGACGTACCACGCCTCCGGTACTTGGTAGTATTCAGGTAGGCGGCGAGACCTATCGGGTCTGGGAGTGCAGTCGTGGTCAAGGTCATGGTATTCAACGCCAGCTCGGGCAGCCTGAAATGGTCCTTGCTGGATGCCGATACGGACGCCCTGTTTGCCGAGGCCGACCTTCCATACTCGGCCATAGCCGCGGACGACCTGGGCGGGGCCGTGAAGAGCATGCTTGCGGCAGCCGGTGATGTGAGCGCGGTGGGGTACCGCGTCGTGCACGGCGGCGGCGTCTTCCACGAGCCTGTCCGTGTCGACCGCGCCACGATCGAGCGGATCGCGGGCTTCAACGAGCTTGCACCGCTGCACAATCCCGTCACTGTGACCTGCATGCGCGCTGCTCTGGAGGCACTGCCCGGCGCGCTTCACGTGGCTGCCTTCGACAGCACATTCCATCGCACCATTCCTGATCGAGCCGCTGTCTATGCCATTCCGCGCGAGTGGACCGAGCGCTGGGGCATACGCCGGCTCGGCTTTCATGGTCTGAGCGTGGAGCATGCGGTACGGCGGACCGCCGCGTTGCTCGGCATCGTTCCCCACCGCCACATCGTGTGTCACCTCGGCGTCGGCTGTTCCGCTACTGCCGTGCTCGACGGCGAGTCGATCGATACGAGCATGGGCTTCACGCCGCTCGACGGAGTGATCATGGCCACGCGATCGGGCGCCATTGACCCCGGCACGCTTCTGTTTCTCGTGCGCCACGGAATCGAGGTCGAGTATTTCTACGACACGCTCGAGCACCGATCGGGCATACTCGGCGTTTCAGGGGTGTCTAGCGACATTCGCGACGTGATGGACCAGGCTGCGCGCGGCAATGCTCACGCGCGGCTCGCCTACGAGATGTTCATCCACAGCGTAACGCGTGTGACCGGCGGCTTGGTCGCCGCGCTGGAGGGCATTGACGCCCTGACATTCACGGGTGGTGTCGGCGAGCATCAGGCGCTCGTTCGCCGGGATATCGCGGATGGGCTCAGCTACCTCGGCGTTTCCCTGGACGAGAATGCCAACCTGCATGGCGCAGGGGACCGCGCAATCGGCGATCAGGGCGCCACGGTTCAGGTGGCGGTCGTGCGGTCCCGAGAGGATCTCAGCGTGCTGCGCGGAGTCAAGATCTTTATGGATCGACAGATGCAGGAGACTCGCTCATCTGATCAAGCGTAAACTCGCCGGTCGGTGCGTGGCGCTGTTCCTCGACTGAGATCTTCCGATGTCCTCGATCGGGGAGATCGAGGACAGCCTCGCCATGCTCGATCTGCCACTGCCGGTTGGCAACGTTGATACGTTCCAGCTCTAGCCTGAGCGCTGCCGCGCGCTCCTTCGCGGCGGTGAGCCGTGCTGGTCTGTCTTGTTTCTCGGCGGGCCCACGCTGTGCAAAGCGACGCTCAGCCGCCTGGCGCGCCATCGTCACGTCTCTCATGTGCGCTCGCCGCGTGGCCATTGGATCCACACCATCATAGAGGATAGAATCCATCATGCTGTTCTCCGTGAGCCGCGCGTCGCGTTCCAGTGGCTCTTGATCGCGGGACATGGTGGCTCTCCTCCCGTGCGTCCCTGGCCCCCTGCACGACTGCCGTTGGGCCCGTTCAGACACCTCGTGCACGGAGTGAGGCTAGCTCGATATGCCCATGTTCACCACTGCGCCATCAGCTTCTCTGCTGCACGAGCAATCTGTGGTCAACCGGATCAGCGAGAGAAGGTAGCTATCTGTGAACTACCTTCTCTCTGGGTCTACGCGCGCTTTGTCATGCCCAAGAGGAACGCGGCGCGGGTTAGCGACGAACCTTCTGAACGTTCACAGCGCGACTTCCACGACCTCGCGTATCCGGCTCCGTGTCATACTGAACAACGTCATTGCGCTGCAATTCGTCGAACGTGACGCCTACCAGAGCTGACGAGTGGAAGAAGAGGTCTTCTCCGCCCTGTTCCTGCTGGATAAAGCCAAAACCCCGGTCGGTAACGCGTGCAATAGTTCCCTGTGCCACTGTGTTCTCTTTCTGCCATGTGAGGAGGATCGGTGAGAGGATTGGTTGAACGCCAACTCGATCTAGAGGCTCCTGTGCTGACAACTAACTATAGCACATCGCGGCATCGACGGTTAGAGCTTGGGCTTGGAAGCTTGGAAGGACCCGACGGGGTAAGCGAACGGAATCCCTGTTCGAGACTCAGTCCAGTGGCCGCTTGAACCAATAGACCGGCTGGCTGCGAACGTTGTTTGGATCAAGAGACCCCGCCTCGGCCTGACGCGATTCGACGCGCACTTCCACGCCTACCAACTCCCAGCCCTGAAGACCGAGATTTGCGAAGTACGCGAGGGTGCCCTCGATGCCCGGCGCGAAGGTCTCCTCGCGCACGCCTGTCGCGTCCGCGAACCGGGCCACTTTTGGACTCCGGAAGGTGTCGATGTGACAGTACTCCCACTTTTGCATTGCGCCTACCCTCATTATGTCTCAAGGCACGCGGCCGGCCGGATGAGTCGATCGCCGCGGCACGAATGTAGTATTAAGTATGGTACCCGAGCCGGGGCGCCACCAGTGCGAAGCAGCGGGCTCGGCGAGAAAATGCAGCAGTATTTGGAGAAAGGAAACTCGTGAAATGGATACCTTTGATGCTGTTCGAACCATGCTGGCTGTGCGGCGCTACCTTGACAAGCCCGTGCCCGAAGAGGTGGTGATGAAGATCGTCGAAGCCGCTCACGTGTCGGCAAGCTCGATGAACCAGCAGCCGTGGCGTTTCATCGTGGTACAGGACCGCGATACGCTGCGTCAGCTTGGAGGCCTGGCAAAGACAGGTCCATATATCGCGCAGGCGGCGCTCGCCATCGCCGTGGCAATCGAGAAGACGCCGTACGCCGTATCCGATGCCAGCCGGGCTATCCAATCCATGATGCTCACCGCGTGGTCCGAAGGGGTTGGCTCAAATTGGGTCGGCTTCTCCGGGCTCGAGCGTGTCAACTCGCTGCTTGGCATTCCAGACGACCTGGAGATCCTGGCGATCGTCCCGTTTGGCTACCCGCTCGATGCAATTGGACGGGGCAAGAAGAATCGGAAGCCATTGGCGGAAGTAGCTTTCAGGGAGCGGCTCGGGCAGCCCTTCGTATAGAATGCCGCGCGCGGCTCTTCCGCTCGCGCCTGCGGCCCTCCATCAGGCAACGGCCACTGGCGCCGCCCCGAGCGTCATGTCGCGTTCATCTCGCAGGGACTACACTCATGGGGCTGGCGCAGAGTACGCGCCTCGCCATTGGCGCATCGCGGCGACACTATCATACATTTTCATTCTTGTATCATCACAGCCGTCGATGCAGACAATACGTAGCCCGGAAGCACTGCTTCCGGGCTTTTCATTGCGGCGCGTTGCTGGAACGCGAGCAGCGGGCTACAGACCGGGACTGCTCTGCATCAGGCCGCCATCCACGAACAATGTCGTGGCGGTTATGTAGCTCGCACCCTCGTCGCACAGATAGGCGACGACGTCGGCGATTTCTTCCGGACGCGCCATACGACCCAACGGAATAGCGGCGTTGAGTTTGCTGAGGGCGGAAGGGTCTTGGAGCGTCTGGCTGTTGATCGGGGTCGCCACGGCGCCGGGGCCAACGCCGATGACCTGGATACCATGCCTGGCAAGCTCGTCGCCCGCCGTGCGCGTCAGCATGCGCATGCCGCCTTTTGAGAGACAGTACGGCGCGTTGCCAGGCATGGGCCAGTCCTCGTGGACCGATGAGATGTTGACGATACGGCCGCCGCTTCCCTGCTTGATCATCTGTTTGGCAGCCAGCTGCGTGCCGAAGAACGCACTCTTCAGGTTGACGGACAGCACGAGCTCGTATTGCGCCTCGGTCGTGTCGAGCACGGAGGTGCGCGTCTCTATTCCGGCGTTATTGACCATGATGTCGAGGCGGCCACAGTGCTCGACCGCCGTGTCGACGAGTCTCTGCAGATCGGCGACCTTGCTCACGTCGGCTTCGACCCCGGTCACCTTATCTCCGAGCGCCGCCACCTGCCGCTCCAGCTCCGCCTCGGCCTCCGGGTGCGAGACATAGTCTATGACGAGGTTGGCGCCCCGCTTCGCCAGCGCCAACACGATCGCCGCACCGATGCCGCTATTACCGCCCGTTACAATCGCCACTTTGCCGTGCAGGCTCACTTCGCCGACTCCTTCCGCGCTTGCCACCAGTGCATACAACGTCGATCGTACCCGCGGCGCGGTTTAGGCTCCACCTGCCTGTTACTCCAAGGCCGGGTCTGCCGGCGGCTACGGCATACGAGGGGGTCCAGCGTAGCCGGAAGATCGTAGCTGGCCGGCGCGAAGGCCCGGCGTCCCGGCATCGGCTCCGCCATCTAGCCGGAGCGTTGGATCCTGGAGGTACGTAGCGATCAGGGTCACCTGGAGTTCGCCCTTCATAGCCTCGTCGAGGACGGCGCCGAACACGACATCGGCTTCGGGGTCGGCGGTCTTCTGAATGATGTCGGCTACTTCGTTCACCTCGAAGAGCGTGTAGTCACTCCCGGTGATATTCAGCAGTATGGAGCGGGCGCCCTCGAGCGAGACTTCCAGGAGGGGGCTTCTGATGGCCTGGCGCGCCGCGTTTGTGGCCCGCTCGTCACCGGCGGCGCGACCGACGGCCATGAAAGCGGTGCCCGCGTTGGCCATGACGCTCCTGATATCGGCCAGATCAAGATTGATCAGGCCCGGCAGGGTGATCGTGTCCGAAATCCCCTGGATGCCGGCGCGCAAGACGTCGTCTGCCAGGGCAAAGGCCATACGCATGGTCATCTTCTTGTCGGTGAGCCCGAGGAGCCGATCGTTCGGAATAGTGATCAGTGTGTCCGAGCACGCCTTGAGCGCGACGACGCCGGTTTCCGCGATCTGCCGCCGCCTGGTGCCTTCAAAGACGAACGGCTTCGTGACGATGCTGATGGTGAGGGCGCCGGTATCCCGCGCGATCTGCGCGATCACGGGCGCCGCGCCGGTGCCGGTACCGCCACCCATACCCGCGGCGATGAAAACGATGTCCGCGCCCTCCAGGACGGCTTGCAGATCGTCGTGCGATTCCTCGGCGGCGCGCTGGCCCACCTCCGGATCGCCGCCACATCCAAGGCCCTTGGTCACCTTGTCGCCGATGCGAATCTTGATCGCGGCCTGCGCATTAAGCAGAGCCTGGTTATCCGTATTGACGGCGATCGACTCCAGCCCCTGGACGCGTTGATTGACCGCCCAGTTAATCGCATTGCACCCGCCGCCGCCAACGCCTACAGCCTTGATGGTCGCCCGTGGGCTATCCATTGGATTCGCCTTTCGAAACACGCGACCCGATCGCATGCGCATTTGTACACCTGTTGGGTTCCATACTAGCACTGGACGGGCACGTTGCGTTCGAAAACGTAGCATAGGGGGGCGTAATCCGAACCGGTTCGCGCTTCTCTCCCTACTGCTGGGAGGTGGTCGGGTACCCACACGCGTGGGAATACACTAGGCGAGCCACATCTGCTCGAGCACTACGCCGCGGCCATAGTAGAAGCTGACGGTTTCCTGGCCCTGCCTCAAGGTCGCCATCTGCTGCCGCGAGGCGGTATGACGCGCCGCGGCGGACTGCACAACGCGGTTCATGCTGGCGTGCCGCACGCTGGCCATCTCAGCGCACGTAGGCTGCCAGAGTACCGTTGGGGCTGCTGCCTGGACGGCCTCCTGCTCGTCGAGTGCATCGAGGAACAGGTCGATGAACTCTCTCTGCTCCGCCACCGCTACAGGCATGTCAGACCTTTCCGCTCGCTACCGTATTCGGCAGAAGCAGACGGATCTTTAGCCAGCAGGACGTCACTTGTGCAGATCGCGGAGAATGCACTCGAGGTTCTCGACCGAGGGGTACAGCGGTTCGCCACCGCCGAAACCCGCTGACCCCGGATCAAACTTTATCGAGGCGGCCCGCCCTTTGGCACATGGGGCTGTGCACACAACCTAACCTGGACGCGCAAGCGGCCGGCGTACGATGCTCAGCAGCCGTAGAGAGGCCGGCGGCCATTGGTATGGGATCATCACCCTGCCGTCGACAGACGGTAGATGACGCCACCCATATCATCGGAGATGAGCAGGCTGCCGTCGGCAGCGACCAGCAGTCCAACCGGCCGGCCCCAGACGCTGCTCCCGTCCGATGGAAGCCAGCCCGAAACGATGTCCTGCGGCTGCCCGGCGTATGTCCCATGCACCGGTATGAAGACAACCTTGTAGCCGGTCAGCTGCGACCGGTAGGCCGATCCGTGGTAAGCCACGAAGATGCCGCCACGGTAGCGCGCCGGTAGTCGGGTGCCGTTGTAGAAGGTCAGGCCCAGAGGGGCCGAGTGCGCCTGCAGCGATACGGTGGGGCCGACGGTGCGCGCGCAGTAGCCCGGGGCGGAGTAGACGGACGGATCCTTCTGCCCATTGCCCCAACAATACGGCCAGCCATAGTTGGCGCCTTGCTTGATTATGTCAATCTCATCGGGAGGAATATTGTCGCCCAGCAGATCTTCGCCGTTGTCGATCGACCACAGCCTGCTTGTTCCCGGCTGCCAGGCCAGCCCGACCGAGTTGCGCAGGCCGCTCGCATAGACGGTCCCGCCGGAGCCGTCGGCGCGATAGCGCATGATCACGGCTCGATTCGAGTAGTCGATGCACTCATTGCAGGACGAGCCGACCGAGACATAGATCGATCCATCCGGCCCAAAGCTGAGGGTACGCGTGACATGCCGCCCTCCGGTCGGCAGGCTCGCGACGACCACGCGCTCGTTACCGGCGCGCACGGCCGACGGATCGTAACTCCAGCTGGTGACCTGCCCCTCCTCGGCAACGTACAGCAGTCCATTCCGAAAGGCTACGCTATGGGGCACGGTGAGGCCGCTGAGCAGCGTAACGGCGCCGGTCGCCCTCGTCGCCCCGCTCCGGTTGAGCAACACGCTAACCGTGCCGGCATACCAGCTTCCCACGAAGACGTCGCCCCGCGGTCCCAGAGCCATAAACCTGGCGTTGGGCAGCCCGGTGGCGTAGACCGAAACCTGCAGGTCGGATGGTGTTTGCAGCGTATGTCGACTTCCGTCGGGCAACACGATCGTCGAGATACCGGTCGCGGCGCGCGCGACGGGCGCGTGGGCGCCGGCGAGTGGGAGCGTGAGCATCGAAAGCAGTACACAGATGAGTGCCGGTTTTCGCCAGTGGATCACGAGGAGTCTCCCTCCTGAGCTTGATGTGCCGGTCAGGGCTGCGCCCTCAGCGATAGGCTCGGGCGGCCGGAAATCTAGGCGATCTCGGCGCTGATCCAGCGCACTTCGATTGGACTTGCACCGGCACGCGTCGCCTGCCGCAGGAACGCACGCGCATCCGACGCGCGTGCAAGTTGCGACGCGTCCCAGGCCATGGCGAGATAACGGTAGGCAGCGGCCGCGCTCGCCGGCGCGGATGCAGGGCTGGCGTCCAGCCGATTGGCTTCGAGCAGAACCAGGTCATGCCGGTAGGCTGCCGCCTTCTGCCAGCCGGCAGCGCTCAGGGAGGCCGAGACGGCCACCTGGCGCGCGGCTGGGTAGAGCACGGTGAACGCATATCCACGCTGCGCCCAGAGCCGCGCGAACGTGTCGTAGGCGAGCCGGTAGCCGGCTCCAAGGTACGTGTCGCTGGTCACGAACACGCCCTGGGTGTCGTCGTACGCTTCGACCGGCCGCCAGTGCCCGGTGGAGTCGTTCAGGCTGACGACCTGATGAACGATCACCGGAAGCCGATTCTGGACGAAATGCTTGATCAGCGCGGCATTGCCGCCGACACCAATCAGCGTGCGCAAGCCGAGGTCACGAGCATATGAGGGTACGCCGTAGGGTGTCATGCCGACAATCGATCCATCCACGCGCAATGCGGCCTGCACCTGGCCTTGCGTGCGCGCGATGCCCCAGTAGGCAAGCACCTCGGCGACCGTGGCCGGACCGCAATTGTTGTATGTCTGCGGGATGTTTACCAATGGTCCGAGGCTCGCCGCAGCGGGCATGTCGGATGCGGCAAGCGCGTTGCGCGCAAGGGCCGGGACGGCCAGCGCTCCGCCAAGCATCGCCAGCAAGAACTGGCGCCGGCGTACCGCCGCTATCACAGGTAGCATGGTTCGTTCCCCAATCTGAGGGCCGCGCACGCGGGCCGTGGACACGCCTTTACCCATCGCTCGACCTATTGCAGCGTACCGCCGCATGATGATCGATGCGTGACGGCGTGCTAAGTGTTGGCTGAGAGATGTGTTGGCAGTACCGTCCTGAGCGTCCAGCTCGTGCCGGACGCTTCGTCTCGCTCCCAGAACACGCTGATGTCGCGCATATTATGCGTTGGCGGGCGTCGCGCGCAGGTGCCGAAAAAGGCATGATTGTCGACCAGTGTGCCACTCGCATGCCCAGTGATCCGGGCGCAAGTGCTCGAATGGACAGCGCCTCCGACGGCTGCTCAGCCGCTACGGATGGCGCTCTCGGCCCTTCCAGTCGCCCCGGCGTTGCACGTTACAGTCGAGCTGGGTTGTGTGGGATACGTTGCGGGCTGCGCGAGAGATTGGGCCGTATGCGCGCAGATCGTCCGATGCAGGAGGCTGGAGGTACGTGCCCATGCGCTGCGAATTGCCGAACATCTCGGTCTACTATGAGGAGCTCGGCGAGGGGCAACCGCTGCTGGTCTTGCCCGGCTGGGCACACGATAGCCGCTTTGCGGCAGACGTCATAGAGCCGTACTTCACCGCGCGATCCGGTTGGCGGCGTATCTATCCGGATCTGCCTGGTACGGGGCAGACGGCAGGACCCGACTGGCTGACCACCCACGATCAGGTGCTCGAGGTACTGCTGGCGTTCATCGACGCGGTGCTGCCCGGCCGGCGCTTCGCGGTCGTGGGAGGGTCGTACGGTGGCCTGCTGGCGCGCGGGCTGGTGCTGCGGCGGCAGGCCAGGATCGACGGCGTCTGCTTCCTCGTGCCCGCTATGGGCAGCCGAGCCAGCAAGCCGCCCAGGCAGACGCTGGTGCGTGACCCGGCGTTCGTGGCCGCGATGCAGGCCATCGACCCCCAAGGCACCGTCGATATCGCCGCACTCATCGCCGGGGAACCGGTGCAAAGTCCGCACCTCGTCGGTTGGTACCAAGGCGCTCTGCGCGCGGCCATGGCCGCCAATGGCGCGTTCCTGGCGCGCTTGCGGCAGGCCAATGACGGCGCCCTGGACTTCTCCTTCGACGCGGACGACCTGGCGGAGCCGTTCGCCGGTCCCACCCTCATCCTGACCGGGCGACAGGACGCGATTGTTGGCTATCAGGACGCATGGCGGCTGCTGGAGCTATACCCGCGAGCCACCTACGCCGTGCTCGATCGCGCCGGTCACACCCTCTTTGGGAACCAGCCGGCGGTGACGGACGCCCTCGTGAGCGAGTGGCTGGACCGCGTGGAAGAGACGGTCAGCGCCGCTTCCACGCCCGCACCCGACGAGCTGGAAGAGGTGGTATGACGTGGTGCTCATCGTGGCGGCGCCGGACAACGTGAGTGAGTGCGGCGGCGATAGCCCTGACGATCACGGCGGGCGGGGCGGTGAAGGCGCGAGACGACGCCGCTCTTGAGCACGGAGCAGGCGGTGGCGCACGAAACATGCGCCGTGTGCCAACCGACGCGCTATTCCGTGGGGGCCGCTCATCGCCGCGTTGTACCGGCCTCAACTGCTGGTCTCGATGCCCAGCTGACCCGGAGCGAAGGTGTTGCCGCCAACATTCGCACGGTCTGCAGCCGGAATGGTAATGGCGTATCCGCGCAGACCACGGAAGAAGCAGCCGCGGATCGTGGGGGTGCTGGTGCTACTCACCACTATTCCCCCACTGGATGAATTGAGGATGCTTGAATTGGTAATGGCCGGACTGGCACCGTCTCCAATGTAGACCATGCCCGCGACATAGTCGACCGAGCCCCCATACTCGATGATCGTGTGGTCCATTCTGCTGTCGCTGGCGCGTTTCCCATCGAAAAACAGACCTTCCCAGGAGCCAGGTTGGGGCACTGGTGCATCGGTGGTGAACGTGATTGGCTCGTTTGCTGTCCCGCGTGCCAGCAGCGTACCTCGAATCCAAAGTAAGCCGCCAGACGACTGGTGGTGTTCCATGGCCACCACCGTCCCTTGCTCGATGGTCAGCGTCGCGCCAGCTACGACAGTCTCGCTGCCAGCGATAGTAAACGGCGCGTCCTGCCGATGCCACGTGGTGCTGTGTGTGATTACCGAGCCCGTGATAGCAATGCCTGCCTGCCCGAGTCCCAGCAGCGTGCCGCGAACCCCATCCGCGGCGTCGCCGGGCACTTCGATGGCATCGCGGGTGAGGCCCGCGAAAACACAATCAGTGATCGACGGATGACTTGTTGCGTCCACATAGATACCGGTTCCAGCCGCCTGCGCAAACAAGCTGTCGGCGATGGTGGGAGCGGCGCCGCCGTCTACGGATACGAGCTGATCGTAGCCGTGGAAGAAGCCCACGTATTGGAAAGCGCTGTGACTGGCCGATTGGCCGCTCAGCACAATACTGCCGCCGATAGCGCTCGGACCCGAGCTCGGAATGTCCGTGAAGATAATCGGATTGTCTGGCTGCCCGACCGCCAGCAAGGTGCCGGTAATCACGAACCTATTCAGCTCGCCAAGCTCAATCACGGTGCCGGGCTCAATCACGAGCGAGGCTGTTACGGTTACCGCGCCGTTGTCGAGCACATACGGCACCGATTCATACGGCCAGATGGTCGGACGGGTGATCGACAGGACGTGGCCGAAGCTGTTGCCGCGGATCTCGATGCCCGCCTGGCCGGTCGCAAAGGCCGCGTTCGAAACCAGGGCCGCGCCCTCAGCCGGGACAGATGCTGCAAACAGCAAGTTCCCGGCGAAGGTGCAGTTCAAGACGTCTGGGCGGCTCACATCGTCGGAGTAGATACCATTCTGTCCCGATTGGGCGATTGTACTCCGAAGAATGCTGGGCGACGCGCCAGCTGTCGCGACCACTGAGCCCGGACTGAGAAGCCCGGATCCCCCATAAAACACAAGCGCATGCTCGAGGACGCTCCCGGCAGTGCCGGTACCCGTGAACGCGATGGAGCGCCAGTCGCCCGGCTGAGGCTGCGGAGCCGCGCTGGTAAAGATGATCGGCGCCGCGGCAGTGCCACGGGCAATGAGCACTCCCCGGATAGTCAAGGTTGAGTCCGAGGACTCCCGCTTGACCATCTCGACCACCACTCCCGGCTCGACGCTCAGCGTTGTGCCTGCCGCCACCGTCACGAAGGAAAGGATAAACGGAGCGTTCTGACTGTGCCAGGTCGTCGCATGGCTCGTGGTGCCGTCGCGCACCAATATGCCAAGTTGACCTGCACCGAGGGCTGTTCCGGTAATTAATCCCGATGCACTCACCGGGCTGGAGACTGCATATTCCCCGTTGCTCGCGAACACACAATTCGCGATAGTGGGTGCACTTGTGTCGTCGATATATATCCCCTGCTCGGTGCTCGCGATGAACGCACTGTTGCTGATCACCGGCTGCGCCCCACCCGTGACCGACACACCGGACCCAAGGCTATAGAAATCGTGGACGTAGTCCAGACGTGTGCCACCCGCCCGCGGTCCGTCGATGAATATCGCGCCGCCGACTCCGGCATGGGGACTCGGCAACGAGCTGGTGACAATGATCGGGGCGTTGGCGGTACCTTGGGCAAGTAGCGTGCCTTCCACAGTCAAGTTGGAGCCGTCTGTCAGCATGACAGTACCCAGCTGAACGGTCACAGTGCTGGTCGCCGGTATGGTGACCGCACCTTCAAGACGCACCACGCCGGACCAGTTCGTGCGCTCAAGATTTGCGGTGATAGTCAGCGTGGCCGTAGGCGCGACAGGAGGAAATCCTATCCGTGGAGCAGGCGGCAACACCGTGGTCGCGAAAGCTGGTACCACTGCTGGCGTGGTATTGGGAAGGTTGCTGAGCCAGGCAGCAATAGTGCTGAGATTCGCAGGTGCAGGCGCACCTGGGGATGCATTGGCCGGAATGGTAGATTGTTGACCGGCGCCCACGGACACCGTTGCGCCCTTATTGCTGACGCGCACCAGCCCATCGAACACGGTCACTACCGTGACCCGGGTCGCTCGGTCAAGGCGAACGTCGAGACGTGTGCCGTGCGTCGCGGCCACCGCACTTCCCACCTGAATCACATGCGGCTGAACATCTCCGTGCACGATTTCGAGGAACAACTCTCCCTTGCTCAGGGTCATGTGCAGCGGGTCCCGAATCATTACGTCGGTCTGACTGTTCAGATCCACCAGTGTCCCGTCGCGGAGGCCCAGCGAGGCAAACTGGCGAGCTGCCGTGGCAGCGTGGTAGCGCTCCAAGAGATCAAGTCCGACCCGGCCCGGCTGGGCAGGCGCGCCCGGCGCACGCACGCTCAAACCTCGTTTGAGCGCCACCACGACCGCCGGTGGACCTGCAATAATGGGAAGCCTGAGCACTGCGGGGGCATAGCCACTGTGGCTGACCGCAAGCGTCGCGACACCCAACACCGCTGCGTGAATACGCAATTGCGCCTGTCCGTCTTTCGTAGAAGCCAGCACAGGCAGGCCGGCGCCGCTCACATTGAGCACGGCGTCACTGAGGGGCGTGCCGGAAGCGCCACGCACCACGACGCGAAGCACAACATCACGGCCGACGTCGATGCTCGAGGGCAGCACGGCCACCTGCATTACCGCATGGTGTGCGATCTGACTGTGGAAGGGCGAGAGCTGCACGGGACTCGCGACGGCGGGCACGGCCAGGAGCCGCATCACCCAGGCCACGAGCAGCGCGCAAGCAGAGATTAGTCGGCACGCTTTGCGCACACACACACCCCGTTCACGAGTTGTCTTGGGGACTTATGATCTGTCAAAGGATAAAGTGGACAATCATGCCACGCTTGCAGCAGGACTGATGGTGTAGTTCCACTCACCATGGAAGACATGGGGGCGCAGCTGGACCGCTGCCAACTCCTCGTCCGCCGAGGCATCGGCGTGGTGATGAACAATCTTCCACTCCCCACCCTCACGGCGGTAGATGTTGGTGACGCGGTGGCTGCCGCCCCGCTGATTGAGCGCTTCCGGCAGTCATACACGCTGCACGACCAGACTCTACGCTAGCACGTTGCCGCATAACGTAACAGTTCGGGGTTCCTTCGCGTTTGTGCGCCACTTTCCGGTTGGTTTATCACTTGATTGGTGCCGCGCACGAAGGCTTCGCCAGGTCGCCTGAGCGGTGTCGAGGCAGCAGCATCCGCCGTCCTCGTCGTCTGCGCCTCAATTCGCCGCGGTCTTCGACATTGGCCCGTCATATCGCTCTGCCCTGCCCGCCCCGCTACGGCGAGCGGTGATGCTTCCGGGCGCTCCTGACTCCTCACGCCGCAATTGGGCCCATGGTAAGTACCAGTGTAGGGCCCATGCCGGTAAGCACACACCGAGCAGAAGGAGTGGGTCCCGCTCCCAGACAAGTGACCAGTGCCGCGCTTCTTGCGGACGCTGCAGCGGCGAGCAGACGGACGAAACGGCCATACGGCATGACTGCGCTGCCGCTGCACCTCACTGAGCCTGGTACTGCAATTCCGTGCAGTCCGTGGGCTTCCGAGATCCATGAGTCGCGTCTGTAAAGGCGGTGGCGATTACGGCTCTCGATAATTGAGGATCGGGCGCTCAAGTCTTCTGTCGACCCCGCGGCCAGCCTTGAGACGAGAACATGCTTTGCTTGCCGTGAAACACGCGCCGACAGAGACATGTGTCAGTCGGGAGGTGGGCCGGCAGCACGCCGCAGGAGCGACGCCAGCTGTGCGTGCCCTTCGGCGTTCGGGTGAAGCGTCTCGGCGTAGGTCACAGCATCCAGCGGGAAGAAGTAGCTCGAGGCAGAGCAGACGTCGTGCCCGGCGAAGATGGGGTCTGACCTGCCGAGTAGGAATCGCCAAGTGCCACATAGCAGCCGAAGAGCGCGGCCAGCCCACTCGAGCCTCCGGCAGACGACGAGCCGGTGCAGGCCGCGCCGCCAAACATAACGGTCGATCGTATGGTGGTCGTGTCGACCTCGCCGGAGGTCGCGGTCCTTTCGGTGCCGTTGTAGCTCTTAGTCTGCGTGACCCCGAGGTTCGTCAGGCTGAACACCGGTTGTGGCCGTTTGATGTTCAGGCTGTCCGCTGCGCCGGAGCTGTAGGAACCGGCTGAGCAATCCCCTGTGCCGCTGGATTGCAGGATAAGACCCGATTCCGGGATGACGAACCCCAGGTCAATCTTGGATCGGTCGACATCCGGGACGCCGTTCAGAGCAAGCGCGGTAGGTATGCTCGCCGCACCGTTCGATGCCTGTGCGAACTTGCGCAGCGACAGTGCGCCCGTGCAGCTTCCAGGCTCATTCGGGGGATAGGCGACGATGGTCGAACCCGTCAGCAAGCGCGGCACAAGCACGTTCCCCGAAGGCAAGCCATACTTGATCGGATAGAACAGCTGGTCGACCGTACCTGACCAGACAAAGTCCCACTGAACCGCGCTGACCCTCTTGATCACCTGTCCCTGATTGACTTGTGAGATTCCGGTACTGACGAAGTTCCCTTTGTACTCGATCTGCACATTCGAGCCTGAGTCCTTCGCCGCGCTGACGCGCGCACCGGCGCCAGCGCCCAGAACCGCCCCTCCTGTGGAGATGACGCAGGCAGCAAGAACCAGACGCGAGACGCGTGTCGCATGACGTCCGAGACGCATTGTCCGCCCTCCGTATCGCACGCCGATAAACGCGACCACGCGCGCCAAATGGCAAGGACCTGGCTCGAGAGTGCGGGCCTGACCGGCGCACCTTCCGGTTGCAGAGCCTGAACGTCCCCAGCCGCACAACTGTAAGGGTACGCGGAATCAACCAAGGCGACTCGGTCGTGAAGACTGCGTTGTTCCGCGTTGACGTGCGCGGCGAGTAGGGAGTTACGCCGGGTCAGTGGAGAGTCACGAAATGCTGTAGGCTCCAACTGGTACAGGACGTCGAGCACCGCGCCGAAGACAGCCGCCCGGATCGCGTCTTGGTCCCTTTGCCGCGGCGGACACGCAGCATGTCGTCCGCCCGGGTGGTAGTCGGCGACTTCTAGCGCGGCCCTTCAGCGGAGCACAGTGGAGAACACGTCTGACCGCTGAGCAAGTCGCGCACAGCACCCTGGCGGACCAGATGACCTGGGGTCCGGTTGACTGGCCCCTCTGCATCTCAGATTCAGCGGACTCCGCTACGCTGACCTCGCCGGCACTGCCGATGTGCGACGGCTCGGCCTTCGAGGCGGACTGCGCCTCCACCAGCGCCCAAAGCGCCTCTACCAGCGCTTCCGGGTTATCAAACTCTTGCCGTTCCTCTCCCTGTAGGTGCTCCAATCTCAGTACCCACTCCCAGCCATCGCGTCGCCTGCTGCGCCACACACGTAGCAAGAAGGAGTCGTACTCGGGCACGCCATGCTCCCTTCGACTCGCCATGCGCCGGTGAAACCGGCGCCTGCGGGCCAGCAGGCCGGTACATGCGGGCACGCTAGTTGAGATAGCCCCAGGGCAGATTGCTGCAGGCCTGGGCGGCAATCTTCCCCTCGAATCCCATCTCCCCCACGGAGCCTAAGTCAAACTTATTCGGCGAGAAGTCGCCGCTGCTTTGCACGTTCCCGTTGCCATCAAGGTTAACTGAGCCCTCAGGTCCCAGGCCGAGCGCAGTGACCTTCGAATCTCCCTGTAACTTGAACTGCTGTGGCCCTACAGGCCCATCTCCACAGGGTGTAAGCGTCACTGCAGTGCTGACGCTGCCCAGACCGTAGTTGAATTGCAGCTCCCCTATCGCCGAGACTCCGTTGTCGGCCATGCCACCAAGGGGATTGGCCTCGAACGATTCCCCGAAGCCAAAGCCGGCCTCGGCGCAGATGGAGAAGCCTTTGTCGTCGACGCAGAACTGTGCGCCACCGCCGATCCCGTCGTAGGCGGAGGCGCCCACGCAGAACAGGCCGGTGGGGTCGCGGAAATCGACCGGGTCGCTGGTGGCATAGGCGTAGAGGTTCCCCTGCGCGCCGTCATAGAGCGCGGGGTCGATCGCCGTCCAGCGTCCCGCCGCCGGATCGTAGTCCCTGGCCCCGAAATGCACCAGCCCGGTCACCGGGTCCGTAAGCCCACCCCCGAAGCCGATTGGGAGGGCAAAGCTCGGCGCGCTGTCGCTCAGCACCTCGCCATAGCTGCTGTACGTGAGCGCCTTCACCACCGTCCCCGTGGCGTCGGTCACCACCCGTGGCGTACCCACGGCATCCGTTGCCACGTAATACCGGCTGCCGCCGCTGTCGAACGCCGTCAGTGCCCCGGCCGCGTCGTAGTAGAGGACAGTGAGGGCACCCGCTGGGTCGCGTACCGCGCTCACCTGGAGGGGATTCCCTGGATCTCCATAGAGGCACTGGGTCGTGCCGCCGCTGTCGGTGCGGCTCACCCGACGACCCAGCCCGTCGTAGCTGTACGTCACCGTATTGCCGCCCACGGTCGCTTGCAGCAACTCGCCACGGGCACTGTAGTCAAACGTGTCAGCCCCACGTCCGGTCATGAAGCCGGAGGCGTCGAAGGCGTAGGCCGTGCTGCCACGCATCTGCAATCGGTCGCGCGCGTCATACGTCGCCGTCTCAGGCGCCGCGCCGCCCAGCGTCTTGCTCATGCGGTTGCCATTCGCATCGTAGCTGTACTGTTCGATCGTGGCGCCATCCTCGTTGACTGTTATCAATTGCCCGTCCGCGTCGTACGCGTAGGTGTAGGTATGGGAGACACCGCCTGCCTGATCCGCGACCTGGCCGATGCGGCCCACGGCATCGTAGCTGTAGGCATCGGTCAGGACGGCCGTGCCCTGCACACTTTGCGCCCGGCTCGCCACCTCGCCCAGCCCGTCGTACGTCTCGCTTATGCGCATCGCGGTGCCGTCGCTGACGCTGCTTTGCTGACCCAGCGGGCCATTCCGCGCCAGGCTCAGCGGCCCGAACGTGGTCACCAGGCCGTCCGCGTCGCGGCCCACCGGGATGCTGACCGAATCGCTGCCACTCTGCAGGGAGATGCCGTTGAGCAAGAGGCTCGTGTCATAGCCGTAGCTGAACTGGCCGGCCGCGGCGCCGCTGAGGGCACTGCCCGTCACCAGCGACCCATCGTAGGTGAAGCCCACCGTCTCTGCCGCCCCGATCGAGGTCGGCGTGCGCAACAGTGTGCTCAATGGGTCGGTGGTGTTGTTCGCCGCGTAGCCGTAGCTGATCGTCGCCTCAGGGTACTGGAGCGTGCTTGGCCGGTCTGCGGCATTGTAGCTTCGAGTGCTGACACGGCCATCCGGCAGTGTGGACATGGCCAGCCGCAGCTCCGCATCATAGGTGTGCGCGAATCCGGCCGCGCTGCCGGGCGGGGTCGTCAAGCGCAGTGTACTGCAGGCTATGGATGGAGCCGTTCGGCATGGTAATGCTTGTCTGGTTCCCGTCCGCGTCGTAGCCCAGCCTGTAGATCTCGCCCTTTGGCAGCGTGAGCGTCGTGACGTTGCCATCGGCATCATACCCGTACGTCCATGCCTGACCCGTCGCGTTGGTACGGGTGGCGAGATTCTTCGCGGCATCGTAGGTGTAGGTCTCGAATTGGCCTCCTTCCTGCGCTTTGATCAGCCGGTCCAGCGCATCGTACGTGTAGGTGATCGGGATTACGCCGGGCGCCGCCTGCCAGGAGACCACCCGTCCAAGGCTATCGAGCACGCTGGTCGAACTGCGCCCTGCTGCCGTCGAAATGGCGATGGTGCGCGATGACGCGGTATAGGTCGTGGTCGTGGCGGCGCCGTTAATGAGTGCGCTGGTCACCGTGAGCGTGTAGAGACTGAGTGGATCACCGGCTGTGTTCAACAAGGCAGACCGGGTGTTGGTGACGGTCGTGACCTTGCCACCCGGCGTGGTCGCGGTGATGCTGGCGGCCATCGGCGTCTCCATGCCCCAGCGTGGATCGGGAGCTTGCTGCACAACCAGCTTGATGCCGTCCGGATAGAGGGCGGTCTGCGAGCCGTCGAGCCCATCGGTGATCACCGTGCGCGCCCCGCCTGGGTCGATGCGCGTCTGCCGGCTGCTGCCATTGCCTAGCTGCTCCATGACATAGGACGTGGCGGTGCCGAGCAGTGGTGCGGCTCACGATAGCGCTGGGCGTGATCGGCATGCTCCTGTTCATCGTCGGCTCACCGGCCTGGCTCGTCCTTGCCGGGACGGTCCTCTGGGCCGTGGGCGTGTCGCTGGGGTTTCCACTCGGCATGAGTACCGCGGCAGAGAGTGGGCCGGACCCCGCGGCCCAGGTCAGTGTTGTCGCCTCTATCGGATATGTTGCGAACCTTACCGCTCCGCCTGCCGTCGGGTTGTTGTCGCAATCATTCGGGCTGCTCGACGCGCTCTGGCTGATAGTCGCGTTCCTGGTGCTGTCGTTCGTCGCTGCTGGTGTCCTCGCGAGTGGAGCAGCGCGATGAGCCTGCCACCTGTCCTGAGGTTACACGTTCAAGCACAGGCGAGCATGATGAGAGGCCTATGATCGGAACGCTGCGGGATTATGGCGTTGTGGGACTCGGGAAGTGACACATCCCCCGCGTCAGCCAGGTCGAACCACCTATGCCAGACTGCCGCGACGTGGCCAACGGCGCGCGCGATACGTCGCACGGAAGAGTGCCTCCCTGCCTGAGTCCACGCCTCCCCTGGCGACCACCAGGTAGGCAAGCACGGTGAGGGCGGCTGTCGTGGCGGCATCCTCCCAATCGTCGATCGCTCCGGTCCGCAGCACCGCTCGCGCCAGGATGTCCAGTCCCGCGATGATGCATGTCACAGTGCCGACATCGAACGCCACGGCCAGCGCCACCCGCCACGGCGCTGCGAGAAGGCCGTCATCGGTACCGCGAAGGGCCGGTACGTGGCGTGCGGCCAGGTAGCCAACAGCGCCCACGCAGAGGAGAGCGGCGCCTTGCAGCGCGTAGCGATCCAGCGTGCTGAGGAAGTGCGCGACCGGGACGCCTGCGAGCACACCCAGGGTCGTGCCGAGCAGCACCCAGATCGCGATGGCCGGCACCACGCCGAGCAGGAAGGTTCTTCGCTCAACAGGCACCGCGCCGGCCACCAACGTGGTGGTGACACGCAGACCGGGGATCAGGCGGCAGACCATGATGCCAGCAGGTCGCATCGACTGGAGACGCGTCGCCAGGCGATCGACGTGCCGGGCGATGCCAAGCCTGCCCGCCACCGTCCGCAGGCCGGGTGCTCCCAGCGCCCGGGTCCAGGTGTGACCGACTGAGGCCCCCGAGCGCCGAGGCCAGCGGCGGCTACCGCCCATTCACTTTCCGCACAGGCTGACCTGCGTGCAACAAGTGCCGGTCCACCACAGGGAGCGGCTGCTTTCAGTAACGGTGACAGCCTGCCTTCCGCCACCAACATGGAGGAGGGCAGGTGGGACCAGGGGCGACCCCATGCATGCCAGCGCCAGCGGAAGCGCGTGCCCGTCAACCCGTCGGCGGACGTGTGAAAAGGATGCGGCATACCGCGTGGAAGAACGATTCCCGCTTGCCTTCGTGCAGGTGGGAGCTGCAGTGCTCCGCCGTCTGATCCTCGAGGCCGCCGATGTCCCTGGCCGTTCCGGTCCCGTGGGCGGCCTTGACGCGGTCTATGGCGCGGAAGAACAGCGAGCGATGCGAGACGAGGCCCGCCTCACTGAGCCAGGCGATGGCCGCGCTCCGGTCAGCACACACCCCCTCTTCGACCAGGATGTCCGCCGCGGCCAGGCAATACGGGTTGGGCCGGCAGGGAACACTATATCCTTCGCCGCCGGATACGGTAGGCGTGGTAGGAACCGTTTGGGCCTGTTCGTCGGCAGCCGAGTTCATAGCAGCTGTTTCTTGACCGTGACCTGAGCGACACTACCTGCCATCGTACGATCGTGCCGTCAGATTAGACAAACGGCGCGGAGCGACCCGAAGAGCGGCTCAGACAACCCGGCGCTACGAGGCCAGTCGCTGTCCGCGATCCATGGCGGACATTCCAGCGGTCGGCCTCAAGCCGTTTCTCCTCGCCGCATGAAGGAGCCTCGTCCACTCTTATTGTTTATGACCAGGTCTCAGTTAGCCGTGCTGGTCCGGTCCGGCATGCCCGATCGTGATGCGAAGCAGCACCCGTCGCTCGCGACCCATGGCGGCGCGATAGTCGTCCCAGTCGGCGTGCTCGCCTATCACCCGCCGGTAGTAGTCGACCAGTGGTTCGAGGGCTTCGGGCAGGGAGAGGACCTCCGCCGCACCGTCGATCTGGACCCACTGCCCGAAGAAGGCGTCGTTCTGCACGCAGAGCGAGGCGCGGGGGTCACGGCGCAGATGGCGGGTCTTGACGGCGGTTTCGCGCGTGCTGATGATCACCTGTCCCGCACCATCAACGCCCGCCAGAACCGGCGACATCTGGATGCCGCCGTCCAGCCGCCGCGTGGCAAGGACAGCATGGTGGTTGGCGCGAATGAACGCCCGGGCCTGTTCGTGGTCCATGGGCTGCTCCTTCCTATCTGTTGGCGCGGCGCACCGTCAGCTCAGTGCTCGGTGCGCATCGAGCGGGCCACCGCAGCCGCCGCCTGGCCCAGGCACGCCATCCCTGCCCAGCCGGCAGCGCATCGATATGGCTCAGATACTCCGGCCGCATCAGGACCTCCGTTGCTGAGTTGACCCGCATCTGCCCATGAATCCTACTGTAGCAGGCTCCTGGTACGCGTGGCGGCGCGAGGCTGTGGGCTATCATCCAGCAGCCCTATTCGTGCATCCCAGCAGAGCAAGGCACAGTACAGGCACGACTGGTGCTGGAGGGTGCGCCGCCGCCGCTTCACCGGGCCAGACGGCTATAACCTTCCTCGGTGAGCACGACGCACGGCTTCTGCTGCCTGAAGCTGACGGCAAGCAGGCCTTGCTCCAGGAGGGCGTCTATTTCCCGAATAATCGACACCTGCGTCCGCCCGGCAAGGGCGCCGAACAGCCTGCATCGCTGCGGCTCAATAGGACTGCTGCCGGCGCCGGCCAGAATTCTGCTCAGGCCGGTCCTGCCTGCGGCAAACGGTAGCTCTGCCACCAGCCGGAGGATCGCTTCGCGCGTATCCAGCCCCTTCACGCGCGGCGGCGGCGGCCGCGGGGGTGCACGGCGTGCTGCCCGGCGCCCGGTAGGATCGCAGACGTCGCAGCGGCTACACGATGCTCCGGCGGGCACGCCGAAGTGCCGGGCGATGACCCGATTGCGGCACGTGGTAGTGTCGATATAGCGGGCAAGAGCCCGAGCACGGGCCTGGGATGCGCGATCCATGGTCGCCAGAATCTCGTCAAGCCGATGGGTGCCGTCGGGCGGCACGGGATTTGCCAGTGTCAGCTGCAAAGCAGATCCACCCACCGTAAAGCTGATCAATCCCTGATCGCGCCATCCCGTCAGCACGGGCTCTACCGTGTCGGCCGGCGTGCCCAGGGCGCTCGCCGCCTGGTCCAGGCGCAGTGTGCGCGGTCGACCCAGGCGCAACTGGAGTGCCGCCGCCTGGTCTTTGAGAGGCTGCTCCAGTGGATCGTGCAAGAGCTGGATGGTGACATCGCGCGGGACGTCGAGGCCGCGCGTGAGGAACCCGGCCCGTTCGAGTATGCTCAGCCCGACCCGTTTCGTCGTTTCCGCCTGGTCGCCCTCCTCGCCTGCGTGCCGCAGGGCATGCCCGTCGACCAGCCCGCCGGCGCTGTCCTGGACCGCGCGCCGGACCAGTCTGTACAGCTCGCGCAGGTTATCGAGCTGCACGCGATCCTCGTGCGCCCGACGCGTCAGGGTACCTTTGTCCGCCGAGGTGGCGAGCAGCACGCAGTGCGCCGGCTGACCATCGCGGCCCGCACGGCCTGCTTCCTGCGTATACGCTTCCAGCGAGCGCGACGGCTGATAGTGGACGATGAACCGGATGTCGCGTTTGTTGACGCCGAGGCCAAAGGCGATGGTAGCGACAAGGACACGGATCTGTCCGGCCATGAAAGCGCGTTGTGTGGCGTCGCGCTCGGCGGCCGGCATGCCGGCATGATAGAAGGCCGCCCGCTCGCCCCCCCGGCGCAACGCTGCCGCCAATTGCTCGCACCGGTCACGGCTGCCCGTATACACGATCCCGGGGCCGCGCGCGCTGCGCACGAACTCCAGGAGCTGTGATCGCTTCTCCCGCTCGTTTGCCACCTTGCAGACCTCGAGGAAGAGGTTGTCGCGCAAGACCCCGGTGTTCACCACCGCCAGCTTGCGGTTGAGCGTGTGCGCGATCTCGGCCTGCATCTCTGGGGTAGCGGTAGCCGTGACGGCGAGTATCCTCGGGCGCCGCAGCAACTCAGCCACCCGACCGATGGCGAGGTAGTCGGGCCGAAAGGCATGCCCCCACAGGCTGAGGCAGTGCGCCTCGTCGATCACCAGCAGGGAGACTCCCACGCGCCGCAAGGCATGGATCAATCTGCCCTGCCGCAGGCGCTCCGGTGCGACATACACGAGGCTGTATGCGCCGGCCGCCAGCCGCCGATACCGGTTCTCCAGTTCCGCGACAGTCAGTGTGCTGTTGATCAGGCATGACCGCTCGGCCAGAGCCGGAACGTCGGCCAGGCCGGCAATCTGATCGGCCATGAGCGCGACGATCGGCGAGATGACCAGCACGACGCCAGGCAACACCAGCGCCGGTAGCTGGAAGCACAGCGACTTGCCGGCCCCGGTCGGCATGATCGCGAGCGTATCCTTGCCGTCGCTCAACACCGAACGCAGCACCACCGCCTGGCCCGGCCGGAACGTGCTGTGGCCAAAGTGCTCGTAGAGGATCCCGGCTAGCTTCTCGGAAGGGAGCTCATTCGCATCGACGGTGGCCGCGGCGAGGAGATCGGCCCCAGGCACGACAGTGGTCCTCTCCGTATCTCGTCGCGGCACGCCGGCCTCCGCCCGGGCCGCGGCGGAGCGGTGTGCGACTCGGGCCTCCGCCAGGTTGGCACGTATCCGCTCGGCCAGTCCACCGATCGCGGCGCGGAGCTCGGTCTGCGCCCATTCGTGTTCCTCGGGACAGAACTCTGCCAGCCTGCGCAGCAGGGCCGGCCTGGCTTCGGCGCCGCAGATCCCAACGGCGTCGCGCAGCACGGCTGCCGCGCCGGCAGTATCGTCTGCCTGAGCGAGAGCCTCGGCAAGACCGGCCAGCGCTTCCAGGTGATCGGGACGGGAAGCCAGGGCGTCACGAAATGACTGCTCCGCTTCGGCCGGGCTTGAGCGCGCGAGGGCCATGTAGCCGCGCGCGATCGCTGGCGCGACAGACTGCTGCTCCGCCACGGCCTCGATACCGCGTGCATCCTCGGTGGCAGCTTCGAGATCGGTCGCTGCAAGATGGGCTTGCAGCATGATCATGCGCGGAAGATAGCTATCGCGCGTCTGACGGCGCTGCTCGGCACACGACAGCGCCTCGGAGAGCCTTCCGCTGCGTACAAGCAGACGCGCCCAGGCGTCGCGCTCGGTGAGGCCTGCCGCACAGTGTCCATCAGGGAACAGTTGTTCGAGCAAGGCTATTCCGGCGTTGGGCCCGCCGTACTCGGCGGCCAGTGTGACCAGCCCGGTTCGCAGGCGGCTGCTCCAGGCCGGCGGATCGTCGTCGGGCAAGAGAGCGAGATTGAATCGTGCCAGCAAGTTGGCTGAGCCGCCGTCTCCGTCGATCGCCGGAGCGAAATCGGCAAATGTGTGCCCGTCCAGGTAATCAGGGAAGGTATGAACGCCGGTGATCTGCACGGAGCAAAGGCCCGGATGCTGCTCCCAGCCGCGAGCGAGCCCGAGACGGAGGTAGACACTGCGGCTCCGCAGCACGTCGGTGAGATGGCGTGCGACCGCTTCCGGATCGCCGCTATCCGTTTCATGGAGGTTGAGGAAGTAGCGCCAGGCCAGGTCGGTGACCGCCAGCCAGTATGTGGCAGCGCTCGCGTCCACGAACCCCAGGCGGTATCTGGACGTGCCATCGCGCCGTTCCTGCCTGACACCCAAGACACGACGCGGCCGCAAGGTGCCGAGGGAGCGAGGCCCGCTGCCGTCCATCACGTAGTGACCCGGCTCCTGGCGTATCGGCTGGCCAAAGATCGCCTCGGCATTCTCGGATTCGGTGGCGTCGAGCAACTCTCTCCAGGCAGGCTCCGGCAGTCGCCGGAGGAATCGCAGAGAGTGCAGTGCGAAGGGCACATCTTCCGTGTGTGGCGGCTGTGGGGTTGGCTCGCCAAGCTCGAGCTCGATCTCGGCGCCCGGGAAAACGAGCGGGCGGCCGGGCAGGCCCAGCATGTATTCGAGGATACCCGGAGGCGGAAGCACCGGCCGGACGCACTGCATGCCGGGATCGTAGCCTGCCACGCACACGCGTCCCTGCTGCATGCGGGTCAGGTCGGTGATTACGAGGCGCTGCCTCACAAGCGGATGATCTCCACGTCGTGCCAGCGCGCCGCCAGTCGCTTGGCCACGATCCCGCGGCGGCAATGCTGGGCTATGACCTCGCTGCACAGCAGGCAGGATCTCAGCGCTTCGCATCTGGAGCGGTCCAGCGCTCCGGGAATGCCGCGCGCGTTCATCCAGGCCTCGAATCGAGTCGTGCAGCGCGCCCAGTCGCCGCCGGCGCGAGAGTCCTGCAGGATTTCCCGGTCGGGTGCGAGCACAGGCCCGTGTACATACTGGCAGCCGCCGGCCAATTTGGAGAGGAAATACGGCAGGCCTTGCTTCTGGGCGAAACCCGACAGCTGCCCGCCCGGCTTGAGCCGAGTGTCGACGAGGCGCTGGGTGGCGTACCGGCCCAGCAGGCGGAAGAACGTTTCCGCTCGCTTCCGCGTAAAGCCGAGCGTGTGCAGTCTCATGGCATATCCGGGAACAGCGAATGTTGCGTGACCACGGTAATGTCGACAGATCTCGGGATGTCGCGGGCCGAGAACATGTTCCCGTCGCCGCGGACATGCCGCACATCGACCTCCGGATGGCTATCCAGGAGATATCGCGCGATGAGGTGGTGCCGGTGGCACTGAGCCGGATCCTCCTCACTGCACAGGATGGCGACGGATTCCGATGCTGCCATCTCCAGCAGCCGCTCGATCCCCTTCAGGAACCAGTCGCGCTGCATCACTGCCGGGTAGTCAACCTGGTGCAGATAGTCTGCGCCGTCGCCGGGAAGGCTGCCGCTCTTATAACAGGTCGGATCCCCCGGGCGGCCACCCAGGTGTTTGCCGCCATATGCGTAGCTGATGTGATACTGAGCCAGGAGCACTTCAACGTTACTTCGGTTGAACTGCGGATTGTAACGGCTGTACGGCGCAGTCCGCACATCGACGACGGCGGTCACACTGAACTGTTTCAGCAGGTCGACGAGTTTCTCCCCGGGGTGATTGCTGTGGCCAATAGTGTAGATCGTGCTCATCAGTCACGTCCGTTCACGCCGGGCAGGTGCCGTCGTCGGAGAGTTTACCATGAGCGACAATGAGCATGGTGGACGATGTATGCCTCCGCCCGCGTGATCGCGGCGTCACGATCGCGCCAAGCCTTTGGTTAGGCCCCGAGGCTCGTGACTCCTGCAGGAAGCTCTATAATGGGTGCGAGCAGCATTCCGCGGGTAGACTCCGACTTGCAGTGGTCGCGTGCAGTGCATGAAGGGAGTGTCACGTGGCTCGACCGGCAATCCGTCCGCAGCAGCAGACAGCACCGGTACGGCTGATTCTAGCAGGCGTCCTGATCCTGGCTGTTCCGGTATGGGCGCGTCCGCTGCGCGGTACGGTGCAGGCAGCTGCAGCTAACCACATCGCTGCCTTGTCGTGTCCCACTGCCACGTCCTGCGTCGCAGTGACCGGGGACGGCGCCATTGCCCTGACCAGCAGCGCGGGCGCGCACTGGACGACGACGCGGGCGCCAGCGGGCACGGCGCTGGCCGGTGTTGCCTGCGCGAGTGCGCGCTTCTGTGTGGCCGTGGGGGACAAGGGTAGCATCCTGATCTCGAGCGGCGGCGCGACGTGGGCGGCTCGCACGTCGCATGTGACAGCGCGACTCAACAGCATCAGCTGCGGATCCCCGACGACGTGCGTCGCAGTGGGTGCGCTGGGCACCATCGTGACCAGTGCTGACGCCGGCGAGACGTGGGCGGCGCGTCGGTCGGGGACCCAACGCGATCTGCGCGCCGTGAGCTGCGCCGAGAAGCAGCGATGCGTGGTCGTGGGTGACGCTGCCGCCGGCTCCGAAGCGAGGGTGCTCACAACGGCGGACGGGGGCGCGACGTGGGCCAGGCGGTCGTCCGGCAGCACCAATAGTCTGTTTGGCGTGAGCTGCGCGAGCGTAGCAGCATGTGTCGCAGTCGGCCAACACGGCACACTCCTGGCGAGCCGGGACGGCGGCACCAGCTGGCGTGCGGGGCGCGCGAACGTGGATGCCGCCTTGCGCAGTGTGAGCTGTCCGTCGACGGCGCGCTGTGTGGCCCTCGGCTTCTACGTGGCCACGCCCGGCGTCACGCCGGGCACCTGGGCGCTGGTGCTGAGCACGGATGGCGGGGCGACCTGGGCCGGTCCGGCCGCGGCGGCAGTAGCCGGCGCGCTCTACGGCGAGATGCTCACCGTGGCGGTGAGCTGTCCGACCGTCCATACCTGCTTTATGGCGGGACGAGACTTCCTGGTCAGCCACGATGGCGGTGCCAACTGGAGCCGGGTGGGCTAAGCGAGGCATGGTCATTCGCCCTACAAGAATCTCAGGCACTCTGAAGTGTGGGATGAATGTCGCTGCGACCGCCTATTAGGGAGTGCCGGCTGGCGACGTCAACCCACACTTCCTTCACCTTCAGGTCGGCGTGTGCGTCCTCGGTGGAGCGAGTCCCCCGGGGTGCGTGGGCGATCGACACCGATGCGCGATTGCTGCCGGTCTACTGACCAGGATACGTAGACTGGCAGCAGCGCTTAGCGCATGTACGGGTATCGGTAGTCGCGCGGAGGCTCGAAGGTCTCCTTAATCGCGCGCGGGCTGGTCCAGCGGATCAGATTCCACATCGACCCGGCCTTGTCATTGGTGCCCGAGGCACGCGCGCCGCCAAATGGCTGCTGCCCGACAACCGCTCCTGTCGGTTTATCGTTCACGTAGAAGTTGCCGGCGGCGTGCCGGAGCGCACCCATTGCCTGGACAATCGCCTTGCGATCCTGGCTGAACACGGCTCCCGTGAGCGCATATGGGCTGCTGCGATCGATCAGCTTCAACGTCTCTTCGTACTCGCCCTCAGGATAGATATAAGTCGTGATGATCGGCCCGAACAGCTCCTCGCGCAGCAGCCGATAGTCGGGATCGCGCGTGACGATCACGGTCGGCTGCACGAAGTAGCCGACTGAGTCGTCGGTGCCTCCGCCCACGAGTATCTCGGCCTGGGGGTCGCTCCGCGCCTCCTCTATGGCTTTCCGGTGCGTGGCGAACGCAGCGCCGTCGATCACCGCGCACATGAAGTTGCGGAGATCGGTGGGGGGACCCATGGGAATTGTGGCGATCTCGTCGACCAGTCGCGCTCTCAGCCTGGGCCAGAGGTTGGATGGAACGTAGAGCCTCGAGGCAGCCGAGCACTTCTGGCCCTGATACTCGAAAGCGCCGCGAATGACCGCGGTGGCCAGGGCGTCGACGTCGGCGGACCGATGGGCGACGATAAAGTCTTTGCCCCCGGTCTCACCCACGATGCGGGGATAGTTGCGGTACGACGCGATGCTGCTGCCAATGGTCCGCCACATACTTTGAAAAACCGCCGTCGAGCCCGTGAAGTGAATGCCCGCGAGGCCGGGGTGCCGCAGCGCCGCGTCGCCGATCTGCGATCCGGGCCCATAGACGAGGTTGATCACGCCGTCCGGCAATCCTGCTTCCTGCAGCAGGCGCATGATGACGTGGGCGGAGTAGGCGGCGGTTGAAGCCGGCTTCCAGACGACGGTATTGCCGAGCATGGCAGGGCTTGCTGGCAGATTGCCCGCGATGGACGTGAAGTTAAACGGCGTGATGGCGAAGACAAAACCTTCCAGAGGACGGTAATCGAGTCGATTCCACGTTCCGGACGGGGAGAATGGCTGTTCGGCGTAGATGCGCGCCATATATGCGACGTTGAAGCGCCAGAAGTCGCAGAGCTCACAGGCGGCGTCGATTTCGGCTTGATGGACGGTCTTCGATTGGCCAAGCATGGTAGCCGCGTTCAGCCGGTCGCGCCATGAGCCGGCAAGGAGGTCGGCGGCGCGCAGGAAGATCGCCGCTCGGTCCTGCCAGGCGGTGGCGGCCCAGTCCGGCCAGGCTCGTGCCGCGGCGTCGACGGCCAGCTGGATCTCTCGCTGCCCGCCTTGATGTACGTCGGCCAGGACATGGTCCTTTTGGTGGGGCATGATGGCAGGACGGAGATTCCCCGTGCGCACATCGTTGCCCCCGACGACCAACGGAATCTCGATTCGCTCACCGCACATGCGTGTGAGGCACTGCTCGAGGGAGGCGCGCTCGGGCGACCCGGAAGCATATGCCCGTGTTGGCTCGTTGACCGGGATGGGCGGGTTGGCGGCTCCTGCGGTACTCATGGGAACCCTCCAATTGCCTGGCTTGGCAGCGTACACAGTCGTCGCCCAAAGCAGCCCAAATCCGGCGCGGAGCGTCATGCGCGGCCGCGGCCGCCGTCCGAGGTGCTCATGGGGGCGACGCAATGACTACTATACCAGGGCTTCGAGGTGGGTACGCGGGCGCGAGCAAGGCATTAGCTCTGGAAGTGGTTCAGCACCGCCTCGTTGGCCTGACTGGTGCGTTGAAGCGCACCAAGCCCGGCCTGTAGCTGCGTCCTGTGGTCGACCGCCGACGTTGAGGCAGAGGTGTTGGAGGCGCCGTACAACGACGAGAGGAACTTGACGGCGCTTGACGCGGCATGCGTACTGAATGGTTGCGCACTGGAACTCGTGGTCGCGATCGAGGCGTGCTCGGCGGCGATGCGGTCCCTGGCGGCGCCGGAGATCGAGACGCGTGAGGCCGGACTTGCCGTCGTTTGTGTGGCCCGTACATCTTCCGAAGTGCGTCGCGCGCCCTGCGGCGAGGCAGCGGACGCCTTTTCTACGCTCTTCGGCGCGCCGCTGGACAGGACGTTGTTAATGTTCGACACGCTCATGCCCAATGCCCTCGTCTCGTCATCATCTTTGACCGCGTCGTCGTGTCGCGCACGCGACTCTGGAGCCAGGCCATCGTCAACCGGTCTCATCATAGGGAGATTCCTTCAGGCTGAGCAATGGCACGTTCGGATAGGACAGAAGGACATGTGGCGTTTCCAGCGTGCCACGATCCCGCTGCAGCAGGCGACGGCTGATACCCTGATCTGGGCGCGGAACGGCGCGCCATCAGGCTGGGTAATTATCGAAGGGCACACAAATGTCAAACCAGGGTAGTGCGCATAGCACGACAAACGCAGGGACGGGCCGGCAGCTTCGGGTAGCTATCGTGGGGTTGGGCATGGGAGAATCTATGCTGAACGCAGTGTCGACGTCGCCCCGCGCCTCGGTCGCCGCACTATGCGACGCGCGCGATACGCACGCGCGCTCACTGGCCGGCCGTTATCATGTGCACGCCGTCTACTCGGATTACGATGAGATGCTTGCGACTGAGGAGCTCGATGCGGTTTGTATCTGCACGCCGAACCGGCTCCACGCGCCGATGGTGCGCGCCGCCGTCGCGCGCGGCCTGCACGTGATGTGCGAGAAGCCGCTCACGCTCGATGCAGCCGAAGCGCACTCGCTCGTCGTAGCCGCGCGTGGAGCCGGCATCACGCACGGGATTAACTTTTCCAACCGATCCAATCCCGCCGTGCAGTATATCCAGACTCAACTGGAGACCGGCGTGTGTGGGCGCATTCGCGAAGTCCACCTGACATACCTTCAAGACTGGCTGAGCGATTCGAACGCCGAATATACATGGCGAAACAGCCGCACCGAAAGTGGAAGTGGCGTCTTGGGCGATCTCGGCTCGCATATGCTGGACCTGAGCCGGGTCTTCATTGGGGAAGTTTCCGCGGTTAGCGCCCAGCTGGCGGTCGTGACGCCGGAGCGCCCGCGTGGCGACGGCGAGATGGGCATCGTGGATGCCGACGACCTGGCGCACGTGCACCTGCGCTATGCGAACGGCGCATATGGGCTGCTGCGCGTCTCACGCATCGCGCGTGGCCGCTGCGATTACAGGCGCGTCGAGCTCTACGGCGATCGGGCCTCGCTGGTGCTGGAGGTCGATACCGGCGTCACTCGGGTCCTGCGCGCGGACAGCATGACGGGCTGGCGCGGCGATGGGTTCCGCGAAGTATATGCCTGCGATCCTGCGGTTCCGACGTGGGGAGGAAATACCGTGGCGTGGATCGATGCCATCTGTGATGGACGGCCGATGTCGCCGGATTTCGAAGACGGCCTTCGCTGCCAGGAGATCCTGGATGCGGCCATTCGCTCCGACGACGAACGGAGGTGGATTGACCTCTAGCGAGCTCGTGCAACTCGGCGCCAGGCGGTCGCTGTGTCCTCCTGTCCCCACATAATGACTGCGCCGCACCGTTGCTCCCGGCGCCACGCGCTGCCAAAAACGGGGCGGACACGATGTCCACGGCCCGGCAGATGGCCGCGCCCCGACGATCACTCTTGCCAGGTGTGCTCCGTCCTGGCACCTGCGCCCCGGTTCAGGACCGACGCGCTCATTGGAGTTGCCAGGTTCTACGCTACCGGCACGCCGTGCTCCTGCCAGGCACGGAAGGCGATCACCGCGTTCTGCCCGCCGAATCCGAAAGCATTGGCCAGTGCCGCCGGCACCGGCCGGATCCGCGCGACGTGCGGAACATAGTCCAGATCGCAGGAAGGATCGGCGTTCTCCAGGTTGATCGTAGGCGGAATGACACCCGAAACGATGGCAAGAACGCTGCATACGGCCGATATCGCGCCTGCCGCGCCGAACGTGTGCCCCAGCATGGACTTATTGGCGCTGATCGCGACGCGCCCGGCCGCCTCGCCAAGGGCAACCCTTATCGCGCGCGTCTCCGCCACGTCGCCCGCCGCCGTAGCGGTGGCGTGCGCGGCGATGTAGGCCACATCTTCCGGGGCCAAACGCGCCTCACGCAGGGCTTTTCGCATGGCAATGGCCACCTGCTCCCCGCTGGGTAACGGATCGGTGATGTGATAGGCGTCGCAGGTAACCCCGGCTCCAGCCACTTCGCAAAGCATGCGCGCCCCCCTGCGCAGTGCATGGCCGGCATCTTCCAGAACCAGGACAGCCGCGCCCTCGCTCAAGACGAAGCCGTCCCTGTCGCGGTCGAACGGGCGCGACGCACGAGCCGGCTCGTCGTTACGTCTGGAGAGCCCGTGCATGTTGGCGAGGCTGGCGACCGACAGCGGCTCCAGACACGACTCGGTGCCGCCTGCCAGCACGGTCTGGACCTCGCCACGCTGTATCAGGCGCAGCGCCTCGTTGACCGCGAGCGCGCCGGCGGCGCAGGCGCCCGTCGCGCTCGTGACAGGCCCATGAATGCCCAGGCACATCGCCGGCTGTGCCGCCGCCATGTTCGGCGCAAGCGCGGGCACCAGCAGCGGGCTAACGCGTTCAGGTCCCTTCTGCAAGCGCACGCGTTCCTCGGCTACCAGCCGGCTGATACCGCCGACGCCGGTATTGATCACGATGCCGATCTCGCCGTCGTTGGCGGGAGTGACACGCAGACCGGCGTCGTCCAGAGCCATTCGCGCGGCGGCGACGGCAAACTGGGAGAAACGTTCCATGCGGCGGGCCTGCTTTATCTCCATGTAGTTTGCCGGATCAAAATCCGGCACCTCGCCGGCGATCCGGACCGGCAGGTCGGAGCAATCGAAACGGCTGATCGGCCGCACACCCGAGACGCCTTGAGTCAAGCGCTCCCAAAATCCCCTCACGGTCAAGCCGAGCGGCGTGACAACTCCAAGTCCAGTGACGACGACGCGTGTAGGCAACTGCGGGTCCTTCCACGATGCTGCATGGGTAACAAGTGCATTGCTTGAATCGTGCAGCAAGAACCCGCCGCAAGGCAAGGTGCTTGCGTCCTCCGTTGTAGCGCGTAGTGCTCAAGGCCACAGGCGCGATCAGTGCCTTCGGCTCTGGCGCCGGCAGTAGCTTGCGGCACTCGGTCCGCACCGGTGAGCGCGAGCATCAGGCTCTGTGGACGAATTTGCGCAAAGTACCAGCTGCACTGGCCTTTTCTCGCGTAAGATCAGTGCGAGATAAAGAGCCCTATCTTGCACGCGTGTCCGCTATACTGGGGGCGATGGCTTTACACACCGATGCCGACGGTGGGCTGGGCCGCTTGATATAAGCCTGGTGCGCACGTGACGCGCACGGCTGGCGGTGCGAGCAGGAGGATCCCATGCAACACGAGCGCTTTCTCCCCGAGGTGACCGTTTCGGAGACGGGCGCGGTGATCCCTGCCGAGACCTTGCGCGCTGCCGGCATCCGGCCCGGCGATCGGCTCGCGTTCGCGCGCACTACGCGGGGCTCGCTGCTCGTTCTGCCCGCCGCGCGCGCCACGGACGGCCCTTCCCTCCGCTCGGTGGTCGGGATCGCACCGCGACCGGCCGGGATGGGGCCAGCGGACGACCGGGCCTTCCTGCGCGAGATCCGCTTCGGCGATGACGCGCGGTAGCGCGCACGGCGGAGGCGGACGAAGATCCGGGCACCACACGCCTCCCGACAAGAGGGCTTCATCGCAGTAGCGGTGCAGCCATGAGGCCGCAGCCGCGGGCTGGGGGCGCCAAGCCAGCACGGATCGTCGTCGCTGCCTGCATGATGCGGTAGCGGGTCAGGCGGCGAGCGCGCTCAACATGTCACGAAGTTGTCACTCGCCGATCACACGGGCGTCATCGCGCTCGCATAGCCTGGAAGATGGAATTCGTGACGGCCGACGCGCGTCTGCGTCCGGCCGTCACTAGCCGCTGATGCGGAAGCAGGCCGTCCCAACGGCCCCGCCCGCCGCTTCTATGACTAGGGGATAACCAGCATGGACAATCTCGAGACGACACTTCTCACCGCGGAGAACCCTCCCCGGCATGGGGACGAGGTTCCCGGTGCGCGCCGGGTCACGATACCGTGGTACCGGCTGGTGCTGGCAGCCATTCTGGCGTTTTCGGCCTGGCTCAATGTTGCCCAGCTCGACCGCTATGGATACGGCAACTCCTATTACGCGGCTGCCGTACGCAGCATGATGCAGAACTGGCACAATTTCTTCTTCGCATCGTTCGATCCGGGGGGTTTCGTCACTATCGACAAACCTCCCGTAGGCTTCTGGTTCCAGGTTATCAGCGCCAAGATCTTCGGTTACAGCGGCGTGAGCCTGCTGTTGCCCTCGGCCCTGGCCGGAATGCTGTCGGTGTGGCTGGTCTACTACCTGGTAGATCGGCGTTTTGGCCACGCCGCCGGCTTGCTGGCGGCCCTGGGGCTGGTCGTGACGCCGGTCGCGGTGGCCAGCAATCGCAGCAACATCGTCGACAGCATCCTGGTGCTCTTCCTGCTCCTCGGCGCATGGGCGGCGATTCTGGCGGCAGAGCGGGGCAGCCTGCGATGGCTGTTGCTCTGCGCGCTACTCGTGGGCATCGGCTTCAACGTCAAAATGCTGGAGGCCTTCCTGGTAGTTCCAGCCTTCGGCGTGACCTACCTGCTGGGCGCGCACCGTTCCTGGTGGACGCGCATCTGGCATTTGCTCGTGGCTGCCGTGGTGCTGCTAGCCGTATCACTTTCCTGGGCTCTGGCCGTGGATATGACACCGGCCAGCCAACGGCCGTGGGTAGACTCCACAACCACCAATTCTGAGCTGGACCTTGCGCTCGGCTACAACGGACTCGACCGCCTCCTTGGCCTGAACGGTGTGCGTGGTCGTGGCGGTCCCGGCGCGGGATTCAATTTCCAGCGGCCCGATCGAATCGGCGGCGCGGGTCAGATTCCCGGCGCCAGTGCCGGGCCCAGCCTCGGGCCGTCGCGGCAGGAAGCAGCCTCGATCGGCGGGCAATCGTCAGCAGGAGACGGAACTGCTCCTCGCTTCGAGGGCGGTTTCCAGCGCGACTTCAGCTTCGACTTCAGCCGCTCCGGTAACGGCGGAAATGGACGCCCCGGTGGCGGCGGGGCCGGCATGTTCGACAACGGCGCCGCGGGACCATTCCGCCTGCTCGGCCAGTCACTGGGAGGCCAGGCCGGATGGCTGCTCCCGTTGGCGGTCATTGGTTTCCTGGCGGCCGCCAGCAGGCGCCGGATCCGCTTGCCCCTGGACGAGCAGCAGCAGAGCGTGCTGCTCTGGGGTGCCTGGCTCCTCACCGCGGGCGCCTTCTTCAGCGTGGCCGGCTTCTTCCATAGCTACTACCTGGTAACACTGGCGCCCGCTGCCGCCGCGCTCGCCGGCGTGGGCGGCATAACGCTGTGGCGCGACTACATCCGTCGGGGGTGGCGCGGATGGCTGTTGCCGGCGGCGCTGCCGATCGCGGCCGCGGCCCAGGTTTCCCTTTTGCAGCCATATCCAGACTGGAGCCGGTGGCTCATCCCGCTTGTCGTCGCCACGACCATCGCCGCCGCGATCGTGCTTGTCGCCGGACGGCTTCGCCACCCGGCACGCTTGCACCGTGCCGTGCGGATCTGGACCCCGCTGGCCGCGACCGTGGGCCTGCTGGCTCTGCTCGCCGCGCCTGCCGCCTGGTCCGTCTATACGACGACGCAGGGCGGAGGGGGCATGACGCCAGTTGCCGGACCCTCTGCCGGCAGCGATTTTGGCTTCGGCGGCGCCGGCAGAGGCAGCCGCGGGGGTTCTGGCTTCGGCGACACCGGGAATGCCAACAGCGGGCTGCTGAGCTATCTGGAGAAGCAGCAGGGTAGCACCACGTACCTGCTGGCGGTACAGGACTCCAACAGCGCGGCGTCGTACGTGATCGAGACCGGCAAGCCGGTAATGTCGCTGGGCGGCTTCGGCGGTAGCGATCCGATTCTGACGCTCGCGGACCTCCAGCAGCTTGTGAGACAGAATGTCGTGCGCTACTTCCTTGGCGTCGGCGGCAACGACGACATTGGCCAGTGGGTGCAGGGCGCGTGTACTGCCGTGCCTTCCAGTGACTACAGCGGCTCGTCACAACAGCCGACGGACCCCACTGCCGGCGCTCCAGGCGGCGGTTTCGGCAATGCCGGCCAGACAAACGGCGTTCAGCAGAATCCGCTGCCCGGGTTCGGCTCAGACACCGGCGGCGCGCCCCGAGGATTCGGAGGATTTGGTGGATTCGGCGGTCGGGGCTTCGGCGGGCAGCTCTACGACTGCGGGCGCGCGGTGTCCTGATGGCTACGATCGCCGTGGAGGATCTTCCGCTCGCCGGCAGCCAATCAGTTGAAGGCCTGGAGGCAACGTCGCAGCGGCGCGGCCTGCCTCTCTGGTGGCCGCGCGCGGCCCTGGCGCCGATCCTGGTGCTGGCAGCGTCGCTGGAGTTCATAGGCCTTTCGGGCGAAGGCTATGCGAACTCGTACTACGCGGCTGCCGTCAAGAGCATGCTGACCAGCTGGCATAACTTCTTCTATGCGTCCTTCGACGCCGGCGGATTCGTCAGCGTGGACAAGCCGCCGCTGGGTCTGTGGGTCGAGGTGGCCAGCGCTAAACTGTTCGGGTTCAGTGGCATCAGCATGCTTGTGCCCGAAGCGCTGGCCGGCGTGCTGTCGGTGGGTTTGCTTTACCTGCTCGTGGCTCGCCCATTTGGTCCGGTTGCCGGCCTCGTCGCCGCGCTGGCACTGGCCATCACCCCCATCACCGCGATTACCGATCGCAATAACACGATCGACAGCCTCCTGATCCTTACGCTGCTGCTCGCAGCCTGGGCGGCGATCGAGGCAACACAGCGCGGACAGTTGCGGTTTCTTCTGCTGAGCGCGGTGCTGGTGGGATTCGGCTTCAACATCAAGATGATGCAGGCCTATCTCGTGGTGCCCGCTCTCGCGCTCATGTACCTGCTGGGAGCGCCACGCACCTGGAAAGCGCGCATCGCCCACCTTGCCTGCGCGCTGCTGGCCCTGCTGATCGTCTCGCTGGCCTGGTTGGTGGCCGTCGACATGACGCCCGCCGGATCGCGACCGTTCGTCAGCGACAGCGGCACGAACTCGGCGCTCAGTCTCGCCCTGGGCTACAACGGGTTGGGGCGGGTGACGCAGGCGCTGTTCTCCGGACTATCGGGCGTGCACATCTTCGGCATTACAATCGACCTCAATGTCGTGCCGGCGTTCGCGCCGGAGATCGGCAACCCGAGCATTCTGAGGCTCGTGACTCCTGTCATAGCCGAACAGGCAAGCTGGTTCCTGCCGCTTGCACTCATCGGCCTGGTCGCCGCATTGATCGGACTTCGCTGGCGTCTGCCGCTCGACGAGCGCGGCCAGTCGGTTGTGCTGTGGGCAGGTTGGCTCGCCGCGGCCAGCATCTTTTTCAGCACCGGCCGCTTCTACCACCTCTACTATCTCGTGATGCTGGCGCCGCCCGCGGCCGTGCTGGCCGGGATCGGCGTGGCATCGCTCTGGCGGCTTTATGCTCGCGGCGCATTTGACGGGCGAGGCCTCAACCGCCTGGTCGCCTGGCTGCTGCCGGCCGCGTTGCTGGCCACGGCCTATCTGCAGTTCCAGATCTTGCAGGCGTATCCGGACTGGGGCGGCTGGCTGCAGCCCGTGCTTATCGCCGGTTCGGTCGTGGCAGCGCTGGCACTCACGCTCGCGTTGCTGCGCGTACACGTGCAGGTAGCGCCGGGCGTCGTGTTGGAAGGGACGCGGATCTGGGCCGGCACGGCGGTTGCTCTGGCGCTGCTGGTCCTGGCCGCCGCGCCCGCGGCCTGGTCGGCACAATCGGTGGCGGATGGAGATGGGAGCGCCTGGCTGCCTCAAGCGGGTCCCGGCGGGGGCGCGACGGCTGGCGGAGGAGGCGCGTTCGGGGGCGCGCGCAACGGATTCGGCCAGGGCTTCGGCGGCCAAAACCGCAGATTCGCCCAGCCTGGACAGGGCTTCAGCGGTCAGTCGGGCGGTTCGAATGTGTCGGGGCAGGGCTTCAACGGCCAAGCGGGGGGCTTCTCCAGGCCAGGCCAGAGTTCCGGCGGCAGTGTGGGCAAGATTCCCGGCAGTGCCCAGCAGGCCACGGGCGGAGGGAGCGCACCGGGCGGGCAGACGCAGACAACTGCTGGAGGCAATGGCTTCGCTCTCGGCCAGGGCGGATCGCAGCGGCAGTTCCTGGGCGGAGGCGGCTTCGGCTCCGGGCGCGGAGGCGGCTTTGGTGGTGGAAGCGGCGGCGCCATGACCTTCGCGGGCGACCAAATACCGACTCTGGACGCCAAGCTCATCAACTACCTGATCGCCAACCAGCGTGGAGCGAAGTTCCTCGTGGCGACTACCAGCTCGTCGTATGCGAGCCTGTTCATCCTGCAGACAAACCAGCCGGCGATGGCCCTTGGCGGCTATCAGGGTTGGGATCGCATTCTCACACCGGCCCAGCTGGCACAGGCAGTAGCCAGCAACACCGTGCGCTACTTCTACATTCCGGCCGGCGGCGGCGATAGTCAGTTCACGCAGGCCAATACGGGCCAGAGCGCAATCACGTCGAGCCAGCTTACCGGCAGCACCGATGCCACCGGCGACCTGACACAATGGGTGCGGGCGCACTGCACGGCGGTGCCGTCCAGCCAGTGGCAGACCACGACGAGCAACTCCGGCGGTTTCGGCAGAGGAGGCGGCCAACAACTGTATAGTTGCGCGAGCCTGGTCAAGCGGTAGTAACTTGTGGCCAATGCCCTAATAGTTGGAGTAGTCGGGCATGTAGTAGTCGCCACTTCCCGCCATCGCGCTGATGTCGTTCATAGCGCCGCTCCAGGCCGTTTCCATCAAGTTTGAGAAGCCAATGTACTGCGTTCGCGATTGCTGCATCACCTTCTTGTAATCCGAGGCGGTGGTTTGGCCGCTGGTTCCTGTCTGTCCCTGGCCTATGGAGGCTGGCTGCGGGCTGTTGGCCCGGAGCGCCTGAACTGTGGATACGACAGTGAAGCTTTGCGACGGCTTTACCTTCGCATAGAGAGCCGCGCTGTCCAGGCAACGCTCGAACACAGGCAGGTTGGCCGGCAACTGGTCGACACTCGTGTCGCCCCAGAGGCTCTCGAGATGGCCATTAGCCACCACCGCCTGGCCAACCTCGACGTAGTCAGTCCGGCCGTCCTTACTCGTGTAGCGGCCGAGCCAGCGGTACACACCATTCGCGCTCTGGTTCGCCAATATCTCGAGGTTCGCGTGCAGATTGCTCTTGATGTAGGTAAGAACCTGCTGCCCAAGCCGTCCGGCATTGGACGGGTTGGCGGGACCATCGTACTCCGAGCCGATGGCGATCATCACTGCCTGATCCCGCGGCCCGGCAATCCAGGTAACGTTTGGGGATGTGAAATCGGCCGCCCAATCCGACGGGTAATCCAGGTGGAGGCCGGGCTGTGCGAAGCGCGACCAGAATCGGGCCGCTCGCACGCCGGCCTCGTCGTGCGCGGCAAGAGACGATAGCACGCGGCTGAGCTGCTTGACGCTTGCAGGTTGCTGCGGGTCGGCGAAGCCGAAGGCCAGTAGCAGGCTGAACTGCTTTGGCGAGGGCAGCACGGAGCCGATCAGCGTCATCCTGCTGCCCGTCGGCGTGGTGACGGTCATCGAGAACGTGGCGCCGTTCGCGTTGCCCGCGTATGTGGGCGAGCCGCTTGCCTTGAGATGCTTGAAAACCGATGGCAGCAGGGACACGACTTTGTGCGCGAGCTCCGATGCGTCGACGACCGTGCTCAAGAAACGCTCGTTGAGGATCGCGAACGCCGCGCCGTTCTTGTCGGCCAGCACGACCGTGCCGTTGGCGCCGGCCATCTGCCATGACTCCGGCATGAGCATCCCGTAGCGACCGTCCGGTGTGCTCGTGCGCACCCAGGCCTGCCCGTCCACGGTCCCGGCAGGGTGGCTCGGCGGCTGGACGGTGGTCGGCGGCAGCACGAGGAATTCTGCGTGCCGTGTGGCGGGCATGCCATCGGCGCTCATGACCTCGAGCAAGTGGAGTCCGGGCGCCAGCGGCCTGGCCGGGCGGTAGGTCAGGCGCCTGGTCGAGGCATCATAGCTGCCGGCAACTACCCGCCTGTCCAGCAGCAGGCCGGCCCCCGGGTCGGTAACGACGGAGACCGTTTCGGGAGCCAGCTTGAGGCTGGCATTGTTTGCGGGCTGGAAGTCGTGCGCTGCCGGCGCGATTCCCACCACAATAGTCCAGTCCATGGCGGTGCTGCCAGGGACCTGCTGGAGCTCGGCGAGCATGGGTCCGGCCGTCAGATCGACGCTGAAGCCTCCATCGCCGGTGAGCTTTCCGCTCTTCTTGGTCTGACTGCCGTTAGCCACCGCAAGCACGGCGCTTCCCGACGCCAGATGATAGTGGATCGTATAGGTAGCCGCCTGGGCTATCTGGAACAGGAGATAATTCGGCACGGCACTGGCTGCCGTTCCGCTCAATGATTGGGGTACGTCGAGTGCGGAGAACACACGCACGGCATAGGTAAGCGTGCGCCCACCGTAGTCGTGCTTCGGATCGGCGATCGCGCGCAGTGCAGGCATGGCTCCCGCGCGCAAATGGGTTGCCGCGAAGAACCGTTGCTCGCCGCTCTGCACCTGGGTGTAATCGTAGTCGTTGTCGCCGAGCTGCACGAAGATCTCGTCTTGCGGATCGCTGCTGCTGAGCGCGACCTGGACAAGGTAGTACTGAGAGGTGGGAGTGAAAGTCTGCGCGATCGTATCGCGGCCACTGGAGGGGTCGAAGCTGCGCTGATCAAGTCGCCAGACCATGTGGGCCTCGGCGGCACGCGCCGGCGCCGGCGGGCCTTCCGCCGCCGTTGGCGCCAGCAGGGGCGCAAGCAGAGCAAGCGCGAGCGCAACGAGAACACGGCGGTTGGCATGCGCGCCCCGGCGAATGAGCGTCATTGTCGTCATTCCTCTTCTGCTCCGGCATCAGTTCATGGGGCCAGCATACAACGCCGATCTTGCCCATTCCTTGCACCGCGTCACCGCCGTTGCACTCTGGTGAGGCTCAGGCTGCTTGTGCAACAGTAGCTTCGTCTTGGGAAACATCATTGGCAAACCCCTTGGGTGTGGCAGGCTTCTGTTGACTTGTTCAGCGAGTGCGGTACCGTTGCATCGAACGTGTGCTGTTCGAAACGCACGCGCTCTACCCGGCCGCACAGGCGAGAGGGTCCGTTGCGCAGAGGTCGGCCGGGCGCCAACAGGCAGCGACAACCACAAAGATCGAAGGGAGTGACGACATGCGTGCGATCGTCATCGAGCACCCGGGTGGGCCGGACGTGCTACGGCTGGGCGAGCTGCCCGACCCGATTCCTGGACCCGGCGAGCTGTTGGCCCGCGTCCGTGCCACGGCGCTGAATCGGCTGGATCTGGCCCAGCGTGAAGGCCGCTATCCGGTGCCGCCCGGCGCGCCCGCAACGCTTGGTGTGGAAATGGCCGGTGAGGTCGTCGGGTGGGGAGACGGCGTAGCCGGCTGGTCTCGCGGCGATCGCGTTTGCGCGCTGCTGCTGGGCGGGGGCTACGCCGAATTGGTGGCCTTCCCGGCGGCGATGGCCGTTCCTCTCCCGGCAAACCTCACGTATGAAGAAGCAGCCGGCATTCCCGAGGCCTTCCTCACCGCATACCTCAATCTGTTCATGCTTGGCGGTCTGGCGCCCGGCGCCTTCGCCCTCATTCATGCCGGCGCCAGCGGCGTGGGAACGGCGGCGATCCAGCTCGTGCGTGAGAGTGGGGCGCAGGCCATCGTCACCGTGGGCTCCGGCGTGAAGGCCGCGAGATGTCGCGAGCTTGGCGCCATCACCGCCATAAACTATCACGACGGTCCGTTCGAGCCCCTGGTGAGAGAGGCAACCGGCGGTCGCGGCGTGGATGTGATTCTGGACATGGTTGGTGCGCCGTACTGGGAGCAAAATATTGCCTGTCTTGCCACGGCAGGGCGGTTGATTCTGGTCAGCGCGCTCGGAGGGACATCGGTCGCTCTCAACATTGGCGCGCTGCAGGCCAAGCGGGTGCGAGTCATCGGCACCGTGCTGCGTCCGCTCCCGCTCGTGGAGAAAGTGGCGCTCGTCGAGCAATTCAAGGGCTTTGCCCTGCAACGATTTGCGGACGGACGGCTCCGCTCCATCGTGGATAGGGTGTATAGCCTGGCGGAGGCGCCGGAGGCGCACCGGTACATGCAATCGAATGCCAACATCGGCAAGATCGTGCTACGCGTGCCCTGACGCGATGATTCGCCGCGCTCGCACGGGCTGCAGCACGCCATGACTCCGGCGGAGACCGGCCAGGTCGCGGAGGAGATGTCGGCACCTCACGGCCGCTCTAGCGGACCCACCCCGGGATGCGGAGGGACAATCTCCGGGTACAAGATGCCGTGAGCGCCGGCTCTGATCGGATCTCCCGGCACAGTCCCCACCTCAAACACTGGGGGCGTGGCTGGGATAACAACAATCCGCCGGTCACATTTGGTACACCGTGGGCGGCCAGCATCGGCGCGTCCTGCTGGACCGCGGCTTCATTGCCCGCCCGCCGGGCCTCGCCGGGGCACGTGTCGTTATCGTTGCCCGTGCCGCGGCGTCACGATGCCGAGTTCCAGGTGCTTCGGCATCGTGACGTCCGCATCGACGCTAGCTCACCCCCGGCTCGGTTGGAATCCAGGGACGCACCTTGACCCAGGCGGCGGTCATCACGTCGGGGATGGCTACCGTGCTCGTGCTGTTGGACACCGTCAGCACCACGCTGAGCGCGTTGGTGTTGCGTTCGGTCGGGTCCGTGTTGGTGGTGGAGTAGGAGTCCAGCCAGTAGTAGGGCTGGCCCGTCGAGGACCGGGCGATCTGGAACGTGTGCTGGTTGCTGTCGCCCGCCCCTTCCGTCGTTCCCTGGCAGCAGTTCGTGGTGGAGTCGGAAAAGAAGTTGCCGGCATTGTTGAACCAGTGGTCGATGTACTGGCCCCAACTGAAGCGGTCGTAGATGCCGTTCCAATAGGCGGAGGTGCCCAGGGTGTCGGCGGCGTAGGCGGCGGTGAGGTAGCCGGCGCCAAACGTGGTCTTGGAGCTGATGCCTTAGTTCTGGTTGCTGTCTCCCGCTGCCTCGGTGATGGTCAGCCCGTTGTTGACGGTGACGGCGGCGCTGCCGTTGGTGTAGTTCCACTTGGAGGTGTCCAGGCTGGAGCCGGCGAAGGTGTCCGACCCCGCGGCTGCGGCAGTCGCGGTTGTAGCGCGGGATGGCGTCGCGGCGGGCGCCAGAATGCCGGAAAGGATGAGCGAGAAGGGCACCAGGCGGAGGCACGCTTGCCTCCACGGGCGATTGGCAAGCAGGTTGACCATACGGCGCACGCTCCAATTCCTTCACAGCACAGCGACATTGGCCGCCACGAGCGGTCGGGTAGTGGCGCGATAGGCACGGAACCTGGATCGACCGGCGGTCACGGATGGGTCCGCCAGGCAGCATGGTAGTACGCCTGTGCCCGCCGTGGCCATTCCTGGCCAAAGCCTCCCGTCGGCCGCGCAAATCGGCATGCGGTTGAGGCCAGTGTGCCGCTCCGGCCGCGGCGGCAGCGCAGGTGTCGCCTGCCAGCGACGAGTGGACAGCAGGTGCGACTTCCCTCAAGTCACTGCCGGCCAGCCGGTATCCAGGAAGGAGCCGGCGTGTCCGCCATGCAGTGCTGGGCGCGGCGAGCTGCGCTGGGGGCACGTGGGTCATGGTGCGACGCGACATGATGGGCATGGCAGGAGACCAATGAGATGGCATGCATACCGCGGCGGATGCAGCTATTGCATCACGGCGCCCACTCGCCGGGAGACCTTCCGCGAGGCGAGGCTCGCGTGGCTCGTCCAATGCCGCTCCCATAGCGCCCCCATTGCCTCCATACGGTGGAGTGTCAGGTCATCCGGTTATCCCGTCGGTGCTGGCCAGGATGGTGCCGTTCTGCCCCACGGCCAGACACACCGCCGCGCTGGGGCAGGTGACGGCATTCAGAAAGGCGGTGGTGCCCGAGGGTCGGGCGGTCCAGGTAACCCCGCCGTCGCCGCTGGCGAGGATAGTCCCATACTCGCCGACCGCCAGGCAGGCCCCGGCGGTGGAGCAGGCGACGCCGGCCAGGGCGTTCGTCGTGCCGGAGGAGCGGGTGTACCAGGTGGCGCCGCCGTCGGCGGTGGTCAGGATGGTGCCGCGCGAGCCCACGGCCACGCAGATGCTGGCGGTCGAGCAGGTGATGCCGTACAGGAAGTTGGCGGTGCCCGAGGGCCGGCTCGTCCCAGCTGAGGCCCCGTCCAGGCTGCCGAGAATCGTGCCCGCCTGGCCGACCGCCAGGCAGAGACTGCTGCTGGGACAGGCGACGCCGAGCAGGTCGGCGGTTGTGGCGGCCGGGCGGCTGCCCTGCGAGTTCCAGTGGCCGGCGGCGCGGCGGATATCACTAGCGCCTCGCTCACCGACCGTCACGCAGGTGCTGCTCGTGGCGCAGGCGATGCTCGAGAGGTCGATGAAAGACTTCGAGCGACGGCCCGCCAGGCGCCGCGTCCCGGAGCTTGAGACTCGTCCTCACCCGCCCGGCGAGGCAGAAATTGCGGGCGGGACAGGCGAGCCCGGTCACGTTCGCGACGACGAGCTGGCGTGCCAGGTGGCTCCGGCATCGGCGCTGACCAGGACGTTACTGGAGCGCCCCCGCCCGCCAGGCACATCGTGCTGGTCGGGCAGGTGATGGCATAGAGGTCGGTCGTAGCGCCCGACCGGCGCGCGTGCCACTGCGTCGCCGGTGCCGGCTCAGGGGTGCCCGTTGGCACCGGCGTCGGGGCGCGTGTTGGGGATGGCGAAGGTGTTCCCGCCGCCCAGGTCGCCTGCGCCGGGCTGCCCGCCAGAATCGTGCCGTAGCGACCGACCGCCAGGCACCGCCCAGCACTCGGGCAGGCGATGGCGTTGAGCAGGTTGTCGGTGCCGGAAGACTGGACGGTCCAGGTGCCCCGCCGTCGGCACTGGCCACCATCGCGCCAAGGCTGCCCACGGCCACGCAGGCGCCTGTGGCCGAGCACGCCACGTCTAACCAGTGACCCATTGACGTCTGGGAGGGACGGCTTTGCCACGTGCGTCCGGCGTCCGTGGTGGCCACGATGCCGCCGCCGGGGACCGCGGCCAGGCAGTTCGCGTGGTGGCGCCCAGCAGACGACGCTCAAGCCGCCGAAGCCGGGACCGGTCGCCGCCTGCGCCAGGTCACGCCCTCATCGTGCTGAGCAGGACACTGTCGCCGCGGCGTCCAGCGCCAGACAGAGCTCGCGCGTAGGCAGGCGACACCGCGAAAGCTGCGTAGCCCGCGGCGTCCCGTCTGCTCCAGCTCGCGCCGCCATCCCTGCTTGCCAGGAAATGCCATGGCTCCCCTCGGCCAGGCAGAGCGTGCTGCTCGGGCAGGTCACCGGAGAGCAGGAGCCCGCGGCGGCCGGGAGCACGGCGGCGCCAGGTGACGCCCCCGTCTGGCTGGTCAGGACAGTGGCTGTGGTCGCCCACCGCCAGGCAGGCTCGGCTACCTCGGGCAGGCCACACTCAAAGCTGTTGGCCGTACCGCGAGTCCCGCTCGGTCCAGCTTGCGCCGCCGTCGGCGGTGGCCAGGATGGTGCCGCTATCGCCCACGGCCAGGCAGGCGCTGGTGGTGAGGCAGGCGATGCTCCGCAGGGCGCCGCTGAGGCTGGTCGCGCGGTTGGTCCAGGTGGTCCCGCCGTCCGCGCTGGCCAGCACGGCGCCTCCATCACCCACGGTCACGCACGCGCGACCGCTCGCACAGGCGACGGCACGGAGCGTTAAGGTGGTGCCCGATGCGCGGTTGGCCCAGGTGATGCCGCCGTCGTCACTGGTCTCGACGGTGCCGTTGCTGCCCACGATCAGGCAGTGCCCGGCCGCTAAGCAGGTAACGCCAAACCCTAGTTGGTAGTTCTCTCGGTAGCGCCAGGTCGCCCCGCCGTCGGCACTGTTCACCGCGACGCCTTGCGGAGCTACGGCCAGGCACGCGTCCCTGGCGTAGCACGTCACGCTGAACAGGACGTTCGGTAGGCTGCCGTTGCCGGGATTTGGGTAGCTTCTCGCCTTCCACGTGGCGCCGCCGTCCGTCGTGGTGAGGATCGTCGAGCCCACGACCACGCAGGCCCGCGCGCTCGGGCAGGTCACGCTCTCCAGGCTGTCCCCTCCGGGCGGGTTATGACTCTGCCAGGTGGCTCCGCCGTCATTGCTGACCAAGATCGTGTCATAGCCGGCTGCGGCGAGGCAGCCGGCGGGGGCGGCGGCGGGACAGTCGCTCGCCTCGCCCACGGCCAGGCAGATGCTGCTGGTGGGGCAGGCGATGCTGTTCAGGTTGCTGCCGGTGGGGTACGACCGATCCCTCCAGCCCGCCCCTCCGTCCGCGCTGGCCAGAATAGTGCCGCTATCGCCCACGGCCAGGCAGGCGTGGCTGGTCGGGCAGGCGATGCCGTGCAGATTCGCGCCGGTGCCGGAGGGGCGGAGCACCCAGGTGCTGCCGCCATCGGCGCTGGTGAGCACGGTCCCGGCGTCCCCCACCGCGACGCAGGCGAGGTCGGTGGGGCAGACGACGGCGTTGAGCGTGTTGCCCTGCGGCAGCGGGTTGCGCCAGACCCAGGTGCTGGGAGCGCCGGCCGCATGCTGCACGGCCGTCCCAACCGGCGTAGTCGCCGTGCCTCCCACCAGGGTGATGGCGGTCGGCGCGGTAGTGCTGGCAGCGGTCGCCCCGGCCGGGCCAGGAGCCAGCAGCCCGGTAAGCAGCAACAGCAGGGCAAGCACTCTGGGGAACCGTTGCCGCTGCGTCAGCCAATGCGGGAGATGCATCATGCCGCGCACGCTCCACTTCCTTCGCAACGCGGGCGAGACAGGCAGCGATGGCTGGCCGGACATGCTCGCAAGCAGGGCCGATCCCGGAGTATTCCGGCGGCGAATCATAGGCTCGCTGGGTCGCTATCGTACTCCACTTCGGCGCGGTTGTCGAACTGCTACGTCCATCGCAAATGAGACCAGTCCCGCGGTACCTTCCATCATGCCCCCACCAGGGAAATCTGGATAGCTCAGCTCGGATCCTCCGGATGGAGGAGGTGACTTTATCGCCGATCGGCCTGCCTTTCCCTGCCCGACAACGATTGTGGGGCGCAGCCCACAGATTCGGACTGTATGAGCGGACGTGCCTAACGTGAGAGAATAGACGGTACAGGCATTGAATGCGAGGAGGTGTATGCATGCGCGCAGTTGTGATCGGCGCCAGCGGCCACGTGGGAACCTACCTGGTACCTCGACTCGTCGAGGCCGGCTACGAGGTTGTGGCGCTCAGCCGCGGCCAGAGCAGCCCGTACCAGGAGCACGGCGCGTGGCGCCACGTGCGCCGGATCGTCGTCGACCGCAACGCCGAAGACGCCGCCGGCACCTTTGGCCGCCGCGTTCGCGATCTACGCCCTGATGTGGTCGTCGATATGATCTGTTTCGAGCCCGATAGTGCGCGCCAGCTGGTGGAGTCGCTGCGAGGCGAGATCGGCCATATGCTGATGTGCTGCACGATCTGGGTCCATGGACCAAGCGCCGTGGTGCCGACGACCGAAGAGCAGCCGCGTCGCCCATTCGGCGACTACGGCATCAAGAAGGCGGCTATCGAGGAGTATGTCCTCGGTGAGGCGCACAGAAGCGGCTTCCCGGCCACCATCCTGCATCCGGGCCATATCGTCGGTCCCGGCTGGCTTCCCGTGAATCCAGCAGGCAATCTCAACCCACTTGTGTTCGAGCGACTGGCGCGCGGAGAGGAGCTGGCTCTGCCTAACTTCGGTCTGGAAACGGTGCATCACGTGCACGCCGACGACGTAGCGCAGGCGTTCATGCAGGTATTGGCGCGTCGAAGCTCGGCTCTCGGCGAAAGCTTCCACGTGGTCTCACCGGCCGCGCTCACCCTGCGCGGCTATGCCGAGTCGGTAGCGGGCTGGTTTGGGCAGCAAGCTCGACTGCGCTTCGTGCCATGGGACGAATGGCGTGCCACGGTAGCGGAGGACGAGGCGGCCATAACTTGGGACCACGTCGCGCACAGCCCCAACTGCAGCATAGCCAAGGCGGAGCGCCTCCTCGACTATCATCCACGCTACACGTCGCTGCAAGCCGTGTACGAGGCGGTGCAATCGCTCATCGCCAGGGGTGAGATCAGCGCGCCAGCGCTGCAGCCGTTGTGAGTTCTGCCGCCTCAACCGGCACGGGATCACGCCACGGCTGGCGAGAAGTCAGGCGTCGTGGCTTGCTCACACTGTCCCACCAGGTGACACGCAAGGAGGTCAGTCGCTCCGAGGCGGTTGCGCGCGCACGAGAGACAGGACTTGGGTAGAGCTAGCTCATGGCGGCTCGCTCCGGGCACGCATGCGAGGCGCGCAGCAGCGTCGTGCCGATGCCGTCGAGATCATGCAGAACCCGGCATAACTCGACCCGGCGCTGTTCATTCCAGTCTCCCAGGACTTCGCGAAGCGACTGTTTGGCCTGCGTGTGCACTTCTTCCAGGATCTTCTGGCCCGCGGGGGTAACCTGAACCAGTACCTTGCGTCGATCCTTCTCAGTGTGCGCGCGCGCGCAGTAACCTGCGTCCACAAGGTCATCCAACGTGGCAGTGATCGCCGCGCCGGAGAGCCAGGCGAGCCGGGCGAGCTCGCCCGGATGTGCACCTTCGCCACTCGCCTGTTGCAGGTCCGCGATTGTCATCAGAAGGAAGATATGCTGCGTGCCGAGCTTGCTGCTGCGCAGCTGGGACTTCAGCGCCCGAGTCACGCGCGGCAGCACGCGCACCAGGGCCTCGATGCAGTCCTCTGTCGAGGGGATCCGATCTGTCGTGCACGCCGAGTCTACAGATACGTCGGTTTCGATTGCCATCGATTCAGTTAACCCGCCATTTCGAGAGCAGGCGTCTCGCTGGACACTGACCGGCTTTCTGTCGTCACCTGAGCCCTGGCCTTCCCGCGGATTGACAGGCCCAGTAGTGCGCCGGCAAGAGAGATAGCTGCCGCTACCATAAGCGTGTCGCTAAAGGCGCTCGCGAACAGATTGGCGACCGGAACGGGCAGACCGAGAGTTTGAGAGGCGGGAGCGGCCGTTCCGTGCGGCGCTGAGAGCAGCGCCGTCGCCTGATGAAAGCTCGGCCGCGATGCGAGCACGGTAGACAGGCCGGCGATCGCCAGCGAGTTGACCACGCTCTGCAGCGCCGCCGTGAGCGACGTGACGCGGCTCACCAGCTTGCGCGGGGCGGAGTTCAGGATGTGCGTGTTCAGCGGCATCATCATCAACGCCATGCCGGCGCCGCGCAGCATCAACGGGAAGATGAGGTCGGCCTCGGAAGTGGCGCCGCTGAGCCTGGTCAACAGGTAGGTGCCAAGCGCGACCAGGCCAAGACCACCAGCCACGAGCGGGCGCGCGCCGATCCTATCGAAAAGCCGGCCTCCAATTGGCATGAAGGCGGCAGCGGTCAGCGCCTGGGCCATCATCACCATGCCCGTGTCAAAGGGGCCGTAGAGCCGCACTTGCTGCAAGAAAAGCGGAACCAGGAAAATGCCGCCGAACAACGCGACCTGGCCGACCCACTGCACGACTACGGCGATTGAGAAGTCGATTGACTTGAACACCCGCATCTCGAGCAAAGGCTTGCTCGCACGAAGCTCGCGCAGGACGAAAGCCACAAGGACGACCGCGCCGCCGATCAAGCCGCCCAGCGTGTTGAAGGATGTCCAGCTGGTAGCTCCCTCGCTCACGCCGTACGAGAGCAGGCTGAAGGCCAGTGGGCCTAGGATCATGCCCGGGAGATCGAGGTCGCCGGCGACTTGCGTGGCGACGTGGGGAAGCTTGCGCAGACCCAGCCACATGGCGAAGAGTCCGATAGGAAGGTTGATCGAGAAGATCCAGCGCCAGCTCGCGTACTCCACCAGCCAGCCGGAGACGGTTGGACCGATCGCGGGCGCGAGGAGAATCGGGATGCCGATAGTGCCCATCACCACACCGCGCTTATCCGGCGGGCTCAGCCGGTAGGTGTACGCCATGCCGATAGGCATGAGACAGCCGCCGCCGAGACCCTGGAGGACGCGGAATGCGATCAGCATCTCGTTGCTCTGGGCGATCGCGCAGAGGGCGGAGCCCAGTGTGAAGAGCGCGATGGCCGTGAGGAAAATCCGCTTGGCACCGAATCGATCGGACAGCCAGCCGGCCAGCGGAATGACCGCGGCCTGGGCCAGCATGTAGCCGGTCAAGACCCACTGCAGGGACGTCAACGTGACGTGAAAGTCCTTGACCAGGGTTGGCAGCGCCACATTCACTGCCGTGGCGTCCAGGATAACCATGAAGAGGCCGACGATGATCGTCAGCAAGGGCATCATTATCGATCGTAGCTGGAATGGCGCGGCGCCTGCCGCGGCTTGGCTTTGCATGAGCTCATCTCCATTCAGAGAAGATCCGAGTAGCGGTGCTACAAGTCATCGAAATGTTTACTAACTGAAATATACTCTTCGTGAACGATAATGGCAAGTGAGTGTAACAAGAATTACACGGGATCCCCACTGCGGTGGGGTGCGCAGCACTCCGGCTGCGGCGGGGCGTACGGCGTGTTCACGCGCGGTAGTGGTCCGCGAGCCAAGACAATCTAGTGGATGAGGCCGCCGTGGTACAGCAACTCGTATACCAGGCCTTTTTCGGCCGTGATCCATTCCCTGCCGTGAAACCAGGTGAAGTCGCCGTCGTTTGTGTCGTAGTAGGTGAACGGCTCACTTTGGTGGCGGTAGCCACCCAGGAACCGCCCCTCGTTGTACAGGGCCGAGAGACTGGCCCGGATCACGCGTCCAGCCTCGGCGCCGGTGATGGCCGTCGGCTCTACGATACGGCCGTAGTAGTTCATGGCCCAGACGGCCTTTCGGCGCAGGTACGCGACTTCCTGGCCCGAGAAATCGCTCTCGCCCACGTAGCTGTCGTGATAGGCCCAATCGCCCTCGACGTACTGCACATCATGCGAGTCCAGCCGGTAGGGCAGAAGCTGCTTGCCTTCGCCGACGTAGGATGACGCTTTCGCGCGCACGATAAATCGTTCGAGCTGCTCCAACTCGTATGGTTCCAATCTCTTTCCCTCCGATGCCCTGTCTCGTCGCCAGGCAGCATTCGTCGCGCGTGCTCGGAAGCGCGGCAGTCCCCATGGCAGAATCGGTTACCAAACTCCAGCCGTTGTGGGATCCGCAGGCGTGCCGGCCACCAAACGATGGCAGGCGAGAGGCCCGCGCCCCAAGGATCGTGCGTGTCGATGGAGATCTCGTCGCAGCTTTACTCCAGGGTCGACTGGAAGGTACACCTCGCGAGCGGCCATCGCAAAGCCCTGCCAGGGCTCGGTGCTCGCCCAGTGGTCACGCACGGGCTCGGCGATCGCGTTGCGGCCCGCCGCACCAATGAACAGCTTCACCGTCGCAGACGAGCAAGCGCGCGCAAGCTTTGTCAGTAATCTGGATGTCTGTTGGCTGCTTGCCAGCCGATCACGGGCACGTTGCGATCGACCCGCTCACGCGCGTGGTCTCCGACCGCCCGCGCGCGCTGCACGTGCTTGCGGCTCAGGACCTTGATTCTCAATCGGCAGGGGTTCCGTTTCCGGCCGCACGATCCAGAGGTGACGCGCGGGCGGCTGCGGCTGCTCGATCGCGCTCGTACCCGCCAGCCAGGCGCGCAGTCGCGCCAGAACGACCGCCGGAGCATATGGAGAAGAGTGGTTCATCGGGCTGGCCTTTCTGCTACGGTGCTGCGCCCGAGTCTGGACGAGCTGTGAACGGCGTGGCCGATTGCGGAGGCCACCGCCATGCTCCTGTGGCCTGCTCAACTCGAGCCACGAGCTTGAACAAGTAGTTTCTTGCTCTACTGACACTAGTATGTCGTCAAGCTGTCACGGTGGCATGAGTCGAAGCGCCCCTCGGTGCCGTGACTTCTGTCCCCGATCGCCGGGGACGCTTGAGCCCAACCGGCGGGCGACCATGCTCACCTCAAGTGGCGTCACCCTGCCGGTGTCCGCGCGACACCGCGGCGGGCCGGGGCCAGCCCCTCCTCCAGCGAGCCCGCGGCCCCATTCAAGCGCCTCTGCCGCAGCATCGCCGTCGCCCGCGCTCGCAGTGCCTGCACTCCGCGTGTTCATGCTGTCCGCAAGGGTGTCCTACCCGCGAGGGCCGATCTCTACCGAGCGGTCTTCATAATATCCGTAGGTCTCGATCGCGTCCCACATGGCGAGAGCGTTACGGGAAGGAATTGCCGGGTGAATCTCCGTGCTGGAGCCTAACCATAACCGCCCGCGCTGCCCAGCATCGTCGATTGTCTGTCGCACGGCTCCCCGAACCTCTTCCTCCGAAGCGAACGGCAGAAGCTGGCTGGCGTCGATTCCCCCCATCAAGATCCAGTCCGGATACTGTGCTCGCACGTCACCGGCGTACATGTGAGAGAGCGGCTCGAGCGGGTTCAGGCCGTCTATGCCGGCTGCTTTGAAGTCGCCCAGGACTTTCCACAGGTTCCCGTCCGAGTGAAAGACCACCTTAATTCCGTGCGAATGCCAGGCTTCCACCAGTCTGCCCAGGCGCGGAAAGAATTCCCGGCGCAGAAAGGCAGGAGAGAAGATAGTCTGATTCTTGTCGGCCTGGTCGGCGTACACAAGTGCCACCGGGCTCAGCTGGACGTCGGCAGTTTCATGCACTCGCTGTATCTCTGCCCAGTTCAACGCCTCCAGCCATTGCGAGATCAGGGCCGGGTCCTCTGCATAACCGTAGCTGAACAGTTGCAGGCCGGCGCGCGCATGTGCTGTATCCAGTCCGACCGGGCTCTCGACGGGGAATACGACGGTGTTGTCGCCTACCTTCTGCTGAAGCCGGAGGTGTTGGTCACAAGGCGATTCACTGGCCTGACCCCATACGTCTCCTTTGCCGGCGAACGTCCACATCTCGTATTTCTTCCGGCTATAAAGCTCCTCGATGTTCCGGCGGACGTAGTCCAGAAATCCCGCTACATCATGGAACGGTCTTCGAACGAGCCAGGTGGTCCACCACTCCTGCTTATACGCGAACCCATCCGCGTGCTCGAGGACTTTGTCCTCCACCGGGGCCGCGATGCCGCGGGTAATATCCAGACGTTCGCCGATCGTCTGGCATAACAGGTCCAGGCCGTTGTCGAGAGTCATCTTGTGGCCGGTCGTGTGCTCTATCAGGGGGATGTTGTGGATGAGGTCAAAGATGGGCACGCGATCAGGGACTTGGCCGCTCAGCGTGGTCTCGATTCGCTCGCGCGCCGTCATGGTGTCTCGAGGCAGTTTACGCATTGTATGTCTCCTCCTGTTCCCCCAGCATTCCATTCAGCCCTTGATCGAGCCTGTGGTCAGTCCGATCTGGAAGTAGCGTTGCAGCGACACGAACAGCACCATTGGCGGCACCGAGATGAGCAGGAGCGTGGCGAACATGTACTCTGTCTGGTTACCGAACTGCCCGATGAAGGGGATGATGGCCAGCGGTACCGTGCGCATGTCGTCGTGCGTCATGAACAGCAGGGCAAGCAGGAATTCGTTCCAGCTGGTGACCGCCTGCAAAACGGCAACGGCAATGAGGGCGGGCTTCGCGAGCGGCAACATCACGTTGAACAGAATGCGCCAGTTGGTGCAACCGTCGATACGCGCCGAATCTTCCAGCGCCATGGGTATGCCGTCGAAGAAGCTGCGAAAGATCATGATACTCAGCGGCAGGCCAAGCGCCGTGTAAGGGCCCACCAAGGCCCCGTAGGTGTTGAAGAACCCGAATAACCGCACCATCTGGAACAGCGGCACCACGATCACGACCACGGGAATCATGAGGCCGCTGAGGAAGAGCATGTACAGCACTGTCCGACCGGGGAATCTCAAGCGCGAGAAACCAAAGCCGGCAACCGCGCCGCAGCCGACCACCAGCGCGACGCTGAGGCTGGTAATGACGGCGCTGTTCTTGAAGTATTGCGGTAAGCTGGTCTGTTGGATCACGTAGATGAAGTTGTCCCAATGGGGCTGGGCCGGGATTACCGAGAGGTCGCTAATGCTGGTGCCGTTCGCCTTGATCGCGGTTCCCAGGGCGTCGATCAAAGGGAACAGGTAGAGGAGGCAGAGGGCGACGATTACCGCCACCTTGAGCACGAACCAGGTTGTGCGTCCTGGCTGCCATTGGGCGCGTGCTGGGTAACGCTGCATTGCCTTCTTCCCTACGCCTAATAGTCCGTTGCTCGTCGATAGAACCAGAGCTGGCCCACGGTGACGAGGAGTGTCATGAAGAACAGCACGGTAGCCAGTGCGCTCGCGTAGCCCTGCTGGAACAGATCGAAGCCCTCGTTGAAGATGTGCAGCGATGGCAGCTCGGTCTGGTGGTCCGGTCCACCCTGGGTCAAGATGTACAGGAATGTGAACTCACGCAGGGCGTTCGTGACGCTGAGAATACTCAACGTGATCGTCTGGCGCGCGAGCAGGGGAAACAGCACAGAGTACATTTGCCGCACCGGGCCGATCCCGTCCAGGCGCATGACCTCGAAGATCTCTTCCGGGATCTGGCCGATTCCCGCGAGGTAGATAACGGTGGTGATGCCGAAGCCGGCCCAGGCTGCGATCAGGCTTGCCACGGGCATCGCGAGGCCGGCGCTTCCCAGCCAGACCAGCGCCCAGTCGGGGCGGCCGATCTGGACGAGAAATGAATTGAGCGTGCCGTAATCCGGCTGCAGGATCCACGCCCAGATCTGGGCCACTACAATGGACGGCACCACGTAAGGCAAGAACACGACGGAGCGAAGCACCCGGCCGACCAAACCCGATTTGCGTAGCTGGCAGGATAGGATGAAGCCGACCGTGATGCACGGCGCCGAACCGACCAGGAGATAGATGCCGGTATTGCGCAGCGTCACCCAGAAGATGGGGTCCGCGAAGAGCACTGTATGGAAGTTCGCGGCGCCCACGTAGACGCGTGGTCCGGCCAGGCCATCCCAACTGAAGAAGCTCAGATAGAAGATCGATAGTAGCGGGTACAAGATAAAAGCGCAGAATATGACGAGCGCAGGCAGGATGAACAGCAGATTCATCGGCGTGGAAGGCCGGTAGAACAGCATACGGATCGATGACGTGCGCATAGGTTTGGCAGTTTGACCAGGCTCGAGTCTGAGCGACATCAGATTCCAGTTCCCTCTGGGTACCAGAATTTAGCGGCCCGAGCTCGACATACTCATGCCAGTAGCCGCAGACGACAGCAGGGGTGCAACAGCACAAGGACTGCGGCCGGCCAGTGCTGGTACCGAACGATAATCGTCGGTATTGCCCTCTGCCCGGCCGCAGTCGATGGCGCAGAGACTAGCTATTTCCCATAGGCGGCCTGCACCGAGGCCATGGCTTTGGCAGGATCCTCACCCTGCGTGGACGCGGCGGCAATGGCGTCCCAGAGGGCCTGCTGGACCGCGGCAGACTTCGGTTGACGATCGATGGCCGTGCTCAGACCGTTGGCCCATTGTGACCAGACGCGACTGTTGTAGTCCGCGTTCCAGGGGAACGTGCCGGTAACACCGTTGACGCTTGACAGATAGCCCCAACGATTCATAGCGATCTGCTGCTGACCACCGGCGCCCGCGCGCCAGGCGAGCAGCTTGAACGCCGTTGCAGGATCCTTGGCTGCCTTGGTGATCACCATCACGAAGTTGACACCGCCGAAGAAATGGCCCGGACCGGCATCCGGCGCAAGCCTGGGCATCGGCATCAGCGAGTAGTCGGCGTGATTCTTGAGACTCCAGATAGTCCAGGCATCCCAGGAGCCCGAGGCCCACATGGCAGCTCGCCCGGTTTCCAGGAGGGTCAACGCCTCAGGATACTGGGTGGTAGCCCAGGACGAGCGGCCGAATATCTTGTCCTTCTGCATGTTGACCATGACCTGCAAGGCCTTGACCAGGCCGGGATCCGTGAACTTGGCCTTGCCGACCTGCGCCTTGTCCCAGACTCCCGGCGCCATCTGCTCGGCCACCATCAGGTACCAGTCGGCGTTCGGCCACCCATCCTTGGCCCCCCAGGCAATGGGGATGATACCGTGGCTGTTGAGCACGTCCGCAACGTGCTTCAGATCCGCGTACGTCTTCGGCACGGAGAGCCCGTACTTGGCGAAGATCGCGCGGTTGTAGTAGAGGCCCGAGCCGTCGAAAATGTCGGCCGGCAATCCGTAGACAACGCCGCCGCTCGGCTTGGGTCCCATGGCCTGTCGAATGCCTATGGATGCGTACTTGCTTTCCCAATTCGGTCCCCACGCTTTGGCAGCAAGCGCATTGATGGGCACCAGGTATGACTGATACTCCTGAAGCGACGCACCCGGCTGCAGGTCGACGACGTCCGGCTCGGTGCCGCTGGCGAAGGAGGTCTTGAGCGCGGTCAGATAATCGTTATAGGGATAGGATGTCTCGTCCACGACCAGGCCCGGCGTGGCGGCCTCAGCGAGGACCTTGGTCGCCAGTTTTTGATTGGTCTTGTAGCCGGTGGTCTGGGTCGAGCCGCCGCCCATCAGGGCGTCGTCCCAGTTCCACCAAGACACGTGGGACGTGGTCGCCGCTTGCATGCTGGCGGGGTGCATGGGTATCAGCATCGTGGCGATCATCAGAAAGAGAGCGCAGGTGCGGAAAGCTCTTCGTTGCAGCATGTATGCATCCTCCATGAGTCCAGAGCTCGGCGCCGATCATGAATCTCGAACGCTTCGAGCGATGCCGCGTGTCAAGCTTCGGCTGCGTGGCCGGAGCGGGCGGGCCCGTAGAGCCCATTACACCTGGACATGAACTCTACAGGGAAATGGCTATGCAGAATTACCTCCCTTCTCTGGCTGTCCCCTTGGCTGGCAGGGCTTTTCGATGAAGCCTTGCGGAACAGAGTAACTCTGAGTGTTGACCGAGACACATGCGGCTCTCCATCCGAGCCGCACTGCACGTCGATGCGTGCTTGCGCCGCGGCGGAGAGAATAGGCTGGTGCTGCTGGTACAGTGCCGGCAGCGAACCAAGTGTAATGTCGTTGCGTACCTCTGTCAACTCCTTTCGACTCTTCGCGTCCGCAATCTGTTTGGGCTTGCCTCAGGGCATTCCCAGGCTCCTGCGGAGCAAGACCTGAAGCGGCAGTCGCGGCGCGCGGCTCCAGCCACCCCGGTAGTGCCGCACCCGGCGCACGACACGGGCGTGTCTGTGCGGGACAGCTGGAGTTCTGCTGGCTAAAGCGATTGTCCACGCAGGCGGAGGAGTGTCCGCGGGCAAGCGACACTTCGTCGGCCAGACGCTCCATGCAACAGACGAGCATTGTCGCCCAGATGCGAAATCCCACCGCTCCATAGCACTCGATCAGTTCCCAGTCCGGTCATGCTCTCCACTTTCTGCCCTCATCAAGCATGGTGAGGTAATTTGCTACCGGGATATAGTTCGCAACACTATTTCCCGTGCCAAGCGCATATCCCCCGCCAGGGGTGCAGTCCCGCATTATCTTCGATATGTACTGCCTTATTCCTGCCTCGTCCGCCGTACACAATACGTGGACATCAGCTCCTCCTAATATCGCGATTCTCTTCCCGTACCGCTTCTTTGCTTCAGCAACCGGCAGAATGCTGTCCTCGAACGAGTGTTTGGCGTCTATCCCAACATAGTCAATCAAGTCATCCATTACCGTTGCAATGTTGCCGCAAGAGTGCAGTATCAGGGGAAGGTTATAGCTGTGAGCCAGATCCACAATCCTCTTATGCCAAGGGAAGACATATTCTCTTAATAGCTTAGGCGCAATCATGGTTCCAGACTTGTACCCCAAGTCATCAGCCATGGCTACCGCGCCTATGGCGGAGATGTCGCAGTTTTCAAGGCACGCCTTGACAATGGCGAGCTGGTTGCTGCCGACATGCTCAAAGATATCCTCGACCAGAGAAAGGTCTTCGTAGAGTGCATACGAGAACGGGAGGTATCCCATTAAGCGGATTACGTTCTCGAACACTCCCTTCGGCGGGCGAATTATCATCTTCATACCGGAAGGAAGACACGATGCCGTTTCAAGCATGGGGCGTGAGACGGATGCGTCAACCTTCTTCCATGGATAGTCGTCAAACGCCTTCCTGGTCTTGATAGGTCCTTCGGATTCATTGTTAAAACGTCTGGCGCCGCGCGACAGGATGGCGGTATCTGCAGCCTCCAAGTCCATGATCTTGTAGGAATAGTCGGCTCTCACCATGACATAGTCGTAGCCGTACGTGGAGTAGAATTCAACTGTACTTGCGGTAGTTATGTTCTTCCCAGTGAGCTCCTGAATAATCTCGCTATCAATCAGGTACTCGAAGAACGGAACTATATCCGGCATGCCGTCTCTGCAAAGGACTTGCTTTAGGCGATTGAAATCGGGCTTCCAGGAGCTCATGCGTTCCTCCTGCAATGCTGGGTACGTGACATACTTCAGTCGTGATTTCTAGCCTTGGCACCTGTGCGGACTGATTCACAGTCGATCACGCATCGCTCACGCGGGCAAGCTGCGCCTTCCGGCGCATCGCCAGGAGGCGCGCCTCTCGTTCCTCCCACTGGGAGGACTCGTGTGGCTCGTAGTGCCGCACCTGGGCTGAAGCAGCCGCCACATCGCGCGCCTGCGCCAGTCCGGCGATTTCCCCGGTGGCCATGGCCTGGACCATCACATTCCCCAGCGCGGTGGCTTCGCTCGGTCCGGCGACGACTTCTCGGCCTGTCGCATCCGCGGCGAATTGGCAGAGCAGCGTGTTGCGGGAGCCGCCGCCCACAATGTGCAACACGGTCGTGGTGCTGCCTATCAGCCGCTCGACCTGTGCGAGCGTAAGGCGGTAGGCCAGCGCTAGGCTTTCCAGAATGGCTCGAGCCAGAAGCACCGGTGTGGTCAGGCGTTCACGGTCGTCAGGCGCCAGGCTATCCATGATCGCCGCGACCATGTTCTGCGGGTGCAGAAAGGCGGGATCGTCGACGTTAATGACCACACCAGGAGAGGCCACCTCAGCGGCATGTTCCATGAGGTCGGCGTAGCTCTGGGCCGCCGTGCTCGCGGAAACGGACCAGGCACGGCGTGTTTCCTGCAGTAGCCACAGGCCCATGATGTTGGTGTGGAAGCAGTACGTGCCCGCGGCGCCGCCTTCGTTGGTAAATCCTGCTAGCCGCGCCGCCTCGCTGGCGTTTGGTTGCGTCAGCTCGACCCCCAACAACGACCATGTTCCGGAGCTAAGATACGCAGGACTGTGACCAGTTGGCCGCGATGCAACGGGTGATGCTACGACAGCACAGGCGGTATCGTGCGTGGCAGGCGCGATGACCGGGATAGCGCCCAGCCCGCTGGACTGCTGGGCGCCGGCACCGAGCCGGCCAAGGACCGTGCCGGGGGGTACCGTCTCGTGCAGCATGTGGGTGGGCAGCCCCAGTCGCTGCAGTAGGTCCAGAGTCCACCGGCGGTGCACATCAAGGATCCCGGAAGTGCTGGCATTCGTGCGCTCACAGACCGGCCGGCCGCCGAGCCAGTAGTGCAGCAGATCCGGCACCAGCAGGAGGTTGCGCGCCACATCCAGGCACCGGTCCTCGCTCCGCACCGCGGCCATCAGCTGATACATCGTATTGAAGGGCAGCTGGGCAATCCCTGTGCGCCGGTACTGCTCGGCCGCGGAGACGTACTTCGTGGCTTCCGCGGGCAGCCCATCGGTGCGGGCATCGCGATAATGGACCGGGTTGCCGAGAAGCCGCCCCTGCGCGTCGAGCAGTCCGTAATCGGCGCCCGGCGAGTCGACGCCAATGCCCGCGAACTCGGGGCCGAAGCGTTCGCGAGCCAGCTGCAGCGCAGCCAGTATCTCCTTGTACGTACCGAGCACGTCCCAGTGCAATGCGTCGGGAAGGCGGACGGGGAGATTCGGGAAGCGATGAACCTCTTCGAGGGTCACACGCCGGCCGTCAAACACCCCGACGATAACCCTTCCGCTCTCAGCCCCGAGGTCGACGGCGAGGTATCGGCTCATTTGCGCCTCCTGAGCCTGGTGCTCTTCGTCATGGTCCGTCTATTTCACAACTACGGTTTCCACGCCCAGCAGCCTGCCGACCTTTGCGATTGTCGAGCCGCAATGGCCGACGCCAAGCGCCACGTGGTGCGTCGGTCCTTCCTGACACCATCGGTCAACGAACTCATCCGGGGGCAGCGAGAAACGCAGCCGGCTGTTCGTGTTGCCGATCTGGAGAATGGGACCGGGCAACGACTCGCCTTCCGCCACCAGAAACTTCAGCCGTCCATCGGCCGTCTGCGAGCAGCCGAGGATCGTCACCGGGCCAGTCTTGACACTGAACTCCACGGATACGCCGTGCCCGGCCTTACCGTGGAACAGGCCCAGGCCACGCAATATGGGCGGGCGGGCGCTGATGGCCACGTGACCGGGTCCATCGTGCCCCATCAGTACGAAGCCCTCCGCCAGGTCCATCGCGTAGAACTCGGTGAATGAACCACCGACACCGAGCCGATCCAGAATGAGCATCGCCACGGCGTTCTTGAGATCTCCTTCGCCTGCGCACGGAATTCCGCGCGCGGTGAGCCTCGATCCGCCAAGAATCAATGTGGCGCCCAGATCCTCGAGTGCTCCGCGGCCGTGATAGTAGTAGGTCAAGCCATCCAGCCTGCGCTCAGCGACGAGGCGATCCATGCCGGCGGCAACCCGCGCCGACCAGCGAAGTCTGTCTTCGTCCACGGTGGTGTCCAGCTCGAACATCGCCCGCGTCCCCACCACGGTAGCCTCGAGCTCGGCATCGGTGACCGCGTCCACGCACTGCTGGAGGTCGTCCATTTCCAGCACATCCACGTGGAGTCCGAGCTGGGCGTGATGCTGGGTGATATCCGAGTACATGTCGAGCATGCCAGGATACGTGTGACCCAGAAAACCCATCCGCGCTTCTCGAAGCGCCCTGGCTACACCGGCAGCGCGGCACCAGTCGATCACTTCGCGCCAGGCCCGGGCGCCGTCGTCGGCGGTCAGGAGCCCGGACACCACCTGGAACGGCACGCTGGCGCGCGCAAACGCGCCCGCCAGTTCCGGTGCGCAGCATGCCGAGCAGTTGGCCAGCCATTCGCCCGTATCCGTGCTGGGATAGTCGAGGGCAGCAACCGGCTGCAGATTGAGCACGACAACCGGGACTTTGGCCCGCTGCACGGCAGGCAGCACCTGGCTCGAGGTGGCGTAAGTAGCGGTGTGCAGCAAGATCAGATCGACGCTCTCGCGTGCGAATAGCTCGCCGGCACGGCGAGCACCATCAGCATCGTCCACAAGCCCAGCCGATACAACATCCGCCCAGCCGGATACGCGTTCCGATACCTGCGCCGCATAGCCTTCGAGGCGCTCTTTGAGGCCGGGAAACTGCGGCCAGTAGGCGGCCAGCCCTATGCTGAACAGCCCAACTCGCCCGGAGGCCCGCGGGCGGGCGGTTTTGCCCGATCGGGCCGGCGGCGCAGGCAACACGTGATTCATGGCTCTTCCCTCCGCTCCTGCTAGTCACGATGCAATATAGCCCCAACTGCCCCAATTCAGTTGGACGCAGCCCGTCTGTTTTGGCCGCGCGACGAAATCAACTTTTTCTCCCGCGAATAGATAACCAGGGAGGAAGCGGCACGGGCGGGACATTGCGCGATCTGCGTGTACATACGGAGCAGGATCGTCCGACCGACCGAGGACCGTCAAGGCGTCCGCGGCTGCCGTGGCCGCACATATCGTCCACGAAAAACAGCGTGAGGCGTCGATCGCTATCAGGGTCCTGCTCCGCACCTGGTGCGGCCATGCTGCAAGCACGATGTCAGACTCGACGCTTCCGTGGGAAGCCGGCAGTGCCTCTACGACCGGCACGGTCACGCCGGCCCGATGTTCCGCGGAATAGTTTGTGACGACGCGATCAGGCCATGGCGCGGAGCGGTGAGCTCGGCGCCGGCCCGGAGCCTGGCTTCGGCGCCTGTTCCCCGGCATCGACGCGCGCGAAGCCACGTAGAGCGGCCAGCGGAGCTCGGCAGAGACCGCTCCAGACGTCGCCAGAGCCGCAGTGACTGTACATCACGTGGACCGTCAGGGCGCGATCGTCGAGCCACCACGTGCTCTCGACGCTCCAGTCCGGCTCCTCCGCGACCGTGTGGGCCAGTGCCTCGGCCTTCGGCAGCAGGCTGCCAGGGAAGACGTCGCCTGCACTGAGCCGGCGGGCCGAGAACTCCTGCTCGTGAATGAGGAAGCCGCGCAGCCAAGACCACACTTCTTGGTCGCCCGCCTGAAACCGGGCCGCCGCGGCTTCCACGTCGAGGCGCTCGTCAGGTGGGTCCAGCATGGCGCGGTTGTCGCCGTGATCCCCCTTCGCATGGGGCTCGATGCGGCCTGCAACAGTCATCAGATCGTTGACGAGCATGGCTGGCCTCCTCGGGACAGAAGTCGTCGCACCCTTCTCGCTCAGCTTCCCGCATCCCGGTGCGCCGAGTTGTTAGAGTCCACGGCCGATACGGGGCTACGCCGAGCGTAACGTGGATGTCTCCTTGCGGCTATCACCTAGATTGGGGAGCCCGGCGTGCGTTGCCGACGTGGCAGGCGGTGGCGCACGCCTGGCGGTCCGTGTCAGATATTCAGATATAAGGATCACCGTCGGTCGAGCAAGGCATCTGCCACCGTGGGAAGGAAGCGCGGTGGCCTGCGCGCCTGGGTCAGATGCTCGAACGCGTAGGCGATGCGGATCAACGCCGGCTCGCTGAAGCTCCCGCCTACGAACGTGATATTCACCGGCAGTCCGCAGACAAATCCGGCCGGAAGACTGACCTGCGGGTAGCCGGCTCGTGCCGCGGGTCCCGCGGTGTCAATGACCGAGGCGTCGCCATTGATCGGGTCGATCAGCCAGGCGGGAGCGTTGGTCGGCACTACCAGCGCGTCGAGCCGATGCGCGGTGAGGAGCCGATCGATGCCCTCGGGACCCGAAAGCGTGAAGCTCTCGGCCAGCGCCTCCCTATACGCCGCGTCACTCAATGGGCCTTTCGCCTCGGCGTCGAGGAATATCTCCTGGCCGAAGAGCCGCAATTCCTCGTCCGCATGTGCCTCGTTGAACGCGATCAGCCCCGCCAGGGTAAGCGGAAAGCCCTCGCGATCCAGGGCTATCTGCCGGCGCGAGGAAAGGTAGGCATTCAGGTTATGCTTGAACTCATACTGCAGCACCGTCATCTCGGCCTTGTTCGCCCGCTCCTGGTCCGGCGACAAGCGTACCGGATCGACGATCTCGGCTCCGGCCGCGCGCATGGCACGTATGGCCTCGTCCACGATCGCGTCGGCCCTCGGGCTGGCGCCGAACCCAAGGTTGCGCGGGATGCCGATGCGGGCGTCCACCAGCCCATCGGGAACCAGAAACCGGGTGAAATCGACCGGCGCTCCTGCCCTGGTGGCGTGGTCGCGACGGTCAGGGTTCTCGGCAACGATAGCGGTGAGCAGCGTGGCGGCGTCGGCGACCGATCGGGCAAGCGGGCCGGCTGTGTCCTGTGTGTGTGAGATCGGCACCACGCCGGCCCGGCTCACCAGCCCGACTGTGGGCTTGATTCCGACCACGCCGCACGAGCCGGCGGGGCTGACGATCGAGCCGTCAGTCTCCGTGCCGATCGATGCGGCACACAATCCAGCGGCCACGGCGATGGCCGATCCAGAGCTGGACCCGCCTGGATTCCTATCCAGCACATAGGGATTACGTGCCTGGCCATTCCGCCCACACCAACCGCTGGAGGACGGACGGGAGCGGCAATTGGCCCATTCACTCAGATTGGTCTTGCCGAGCAGCACGGCGCCTGCCGCCCGGAGCCGAGCAGCCACCGTGGCGTCCAGGGTCGGGGGGGTTCCGATCAGGGCCAGCGAGCCGGCGCTCGTCATCATGCCGTCCGCCGTATCGATGTTATCCTTGAGCAGGACCGGGATGCCATGGAGCGGCCCGCGGATCCTTCCTTCCCGGCGCTCGCGGTCGAGGCCGGCGGCGATCTCTATGGCGGCGGGATTGGTCTCCAGGACAGCGCGCAGTGCCGGCCCCTGCAGATTCAGAGCCTCGATGCGCGCCAGGTAGAAGGCCGTCAGGTCGCGCGAGGTCAGGTCGCCCGCCATCATGGCCGCTTGGAGCTGCGAGGCGCTCGCTTCGTCCAGTTCCGGCATCGGCGTTCCACCCTGCGGTGCGGTCATCAGGCGCTCTCATTGCTGCACGTGCACTCGCGCTTCAGTGCGCGACCCTGCATGTGTCGTCCTGGGATGATTATAGTGGACCGTCCTCCTTGCCACTCGCTCGTCAGTCCCAGGCATCCAGGCGCAAGCGCACTTCATCGATCCAGAGCGGGATCTGCTGCCGCCGCTGCTCGAGGAAGACCACCAACGCGATCATGGCAAAACCGATGATCGCCACAAGATACCACGCCTGCATCGACCGCACCGGATCGACCAGCAGGATGCATACGTCCACTACAAGGGCGCCACAGGCCGCGAAGAACAGGCGCTTCCAATGCAGGACCGCACCCAGGCCGAACACGGCCACGCTCTCGAGCAGCAGGAACGTGTCATAGCTATAACGATCGTTGCCAACGCCAAGACCACCGCAGCCTTGGACCAGGGTCGTACCAAGTATCACCGCGATCGCTGCCAGCTCCAACAGCCCCTTTGCAGTATCCGCGCCGCGCCGCCACTCCAGGTACGCCACAAGCAGCAGAGAAGCCCCAAGCGCAAGCGCGAATGCTTGCGGCTGGGATACCTGTCTGTAGGCAAGCTCGCAGGCGTAGGCGCCATACACCAGGCCGATGGCCGCGTAGGACAGGATGCGCCGGCGCTCGACAATCCCGCCTATCATCAGGTATGCGCCGGCCAGGGTCAAGGTTACCGCCAGCGGCTGCAGCGCGTACTGCCCAAGGCTGAGGTTGGCAAGGGCCACCGCGACTGCGGCGATGCCGGCCGCGTGCGACGCCCACTGCAGCGGAGAGCTCCAGAGCGTTGCTACCCTGCCCGGCGACCGCTTCCACACGGTTGCGGCGAAGTAGGCAACCAGGGCAGCGCCGGCCCAGCACGCCGGCTGGTCGGCCCAGCGGACACCTGCCAGCATTAACGCCTCCTCGAACGTCAGGGCAACGGTCGCGATAGCGGCCCAGACGAGTGGCCGGGCCTGCCAGAGCACCGAGAGGATCGTCGCCAAGAACAGGTAGGCCGCGGCTACCCACAGGTCGGCCACGCGTGCGTGAAGGGCGGCATCACCGCCGCTGAGCGCGACGGACACGATCGCGGTGACAGAGCCCCAGGTCAGGAGGGGTTCGGCCCAGGGACCGGGCGCAGCGCCGCTCCAGCGGAAATACGGCGGCGCAGATCTGGACTCAGCAGCCGGCCGGCTACGGATTGCATGGGCGACTCCGGCGAGAGCGTAGACCGGAGGCACAAGGATGAGCAGCCGCTCCGGCATTGTGAGATCGGGCGCCAGGAGAACTCCCGTTCCCACGAATGCAGCAAGAGCGGAACCGATAGCAGCATAGAGCCAGCCGGGCTGCTGCCGGATGGCGGCGAGCATAACGTAGAGCGCAGCGACGCCCCACCAGGCAAGCGTCTGATTGGTGTCTTGCGCGCTCAGGATGAAGGCGGACACGGCGCCAATGTGCACGAACGTCTCGAACGGCAGCGCCCAGCTGCCGGTGACGGCCTTGCGCCGGCGCTCCGCCACGACGTCCGCGGTATCAGCTGTGCGACGTAAGGTCTCCGCGATGAGCAGGAAAGCGCAGAGACCTGGCAACAGTGCGGGGCCAAAGTCAACAGCCGGCAGTCCGCTGCTGATCATCGCGCTCAGGTAGGCCACGACCAGCGTGAGCGCCAGCGGTGAGCTGAAGATGCTGCGTCGAGAGATGGCCGCGGCACAGGCATACTGCACGGCTCCGAGCGTGAAGCCGATCAATACCAGCATGGGACTCTGCAGTGTTAGCCCGAGCGCCGCACTCGAGCTTTGCACCGCCAGCACGAGGGCCAGGCCTGCAATGCAGAGCGCCTGCCCGATCGCCAGGAAGGGAAGGGCGAACCGGTCGGGGGTCTCGCGCAAGGGCATCCACAGACCGCGCAGGCCACGGCGCTGAATGACCAGGCCGATCACGCCGTAGCCGAGGCTCATCACTACCAGAGCGATGCCGTAGTCGCGAGCCACGTCGCCGGCACGAATGACCCATTCCAGCAGAAGCACGGGCCCCAGCGCCGCCGTGAGCCAGAGCCATTCATGCCGGCGCGACTGCAGGGCGCTGGCCACGTAGAGCGCGATGGACATCGTCAGCGCGGCGATGCGCAGTGTGGGATCCGGCAACGCCACCAACGGACCCATTGCCGACAGCGCGTAGGCGCCGATCAGCCATGGCAGCCGATAGGCCACGTCGATTCGCCGGAAGAGCAGTCCCACGGGGGCGTAGACAAGCGCCAGGAGAGCCAGGGTCACGCCGTAGTCGGCCGTCGCAGGAAGGGGCGATCGGAGGCTCTGCAGCAGGATCACCCAGACCGGCAACAGCCAGACGGCCAAATACTGGAACAGCATCTCGGCTGCATCCCACACCGTGGCCGATACACTCGCCACCAGCTGTTCCACCGTCCACGCGTAGGACGGGTGCCGGCCGCTATGCACGAGCCAGGCCGACCAGGCGAGCGCGACCAGCCCAGCGCCCAGTGTCTGCACGATCATCGGCCGGTCGGGAATCGCCGTCGCGACACCCAGAACCACCAGGGCATACGCCGCCAGGTAGACCGGCTTCGCATAGTGCCCGCCGGCACGATCCACGATGAAGGCCAGTGCCAGATAGGCAAGCCCAAGCACCGCCATCACCCGTGCGTCCTGCGCGGCGGTATAGGCCATGCCCGAGCGCGCGTACGCGTGCGACACCACGGCGGTGAGCGGCAACAGAAACAGCCAGGTAGCCGGGTAGAGGAACACGCTGCTCCGCCGGCTCGCCGACGAGATGACGTACAGCGCGCACACGACCAGGAGACCGGCGACGCTCTGCCCAGGCATGGCGGAAGCATCCGAGGCTTGCGCCAAGCCAACCAATACGGCCATCACGCTCACTGCATAGCCGGCGGCGAAGAGCGGTGAGGCGAAGCGAGAGCGCCAGCTGCCGAGACCGACCACCGTCTCAATCAGCGGCCGCCTGCCTTCCGACGTGCGTCGCGCAGCCACCTCGGCGGCAACCCACAACGCAACCGCCAGCAGCGCCCAGCCAAGCAGCGTCGGGCCGTCGTCGTATGCCCGGAATGCCATAAACAGTCCCCAGGCAATCGGCACGAGAGAAACGGAGATGTAGGCCCAGGCACGCTGTTCCAGCAGGAATGCCGCGGCGCCGTACACCAGAGCAACGGCGATGAGCGCAGTGATCTCCTCGGCCGTGACGAACGTCGCCTGGGAGGTGAGGGCCGGCCACAAGGCGGCCGCGGCCGTGCACCATGCCGCTACCTGGAAAACCGGATCGCGAGCGACCGCCCTCCGGGCGGACGGCCCGTCGCCTCTGATCGCCTGCCCGCCCGTGAGCCAGCCAAACAGCAGGTAGCCGGCTGCCAGCGCCGCAAGCCCGAGGCCAGGCCGATCGGGAATCGACAACAGGTGTTCGGGCGGAATGCACGCCAGTGCCGCCAGGATCAGGTATGCGGCGGCGTAGCGAAACAGGATGTGTTTGAACGTGAACGCCGACCAGGCGAAGAGACCGACCAGTATCCAGAGAGCGATCGCCTCGCTGCTGGAAGTGAGCCGGGCTACCGAGATCGCCGCGGGCCACATTCCCGCTACCACGGCCAGCGTCAGGCCGACCTGATAGACGGGCTGGCCAAGCAACTGTATCAGGGTTGGACGCGCCACGCCCTTGAGCGCACGCTGGACCTGGCGCCCGAACAGCATGTAGAGCACGGCCAGCGCTGCCAGGGCGACGCCGTACCACTCCCGGTCGAAGGGCGCCTTGGTGAGCGTGAAGAGGAAGGCACAGGGGACGATCCAGGCCGCGGCAAGCGAACTGGCGCGCCGTGGCACAAGCTGCGTGGCCAGGACATAGAAGGCCGCGCCCAGCCACCAGGTCACACCCACCGCATAGTCCATGGAAGCGCCGGGTAGAGCGCCAAGTGTCTGCAGGAAGGAATCCGGCGGGAAGGTGCCCAGGAGCTGCCGACTGAAGCGCAGCGCAAGCAAGCCTGCCATCGCCGAAGGCGTGGCCAGCTGTGCCGCCCAGGATAGTGCCCAATGCAGGTTCGTCTGGCTGTGGCGAAGCCGGTCCGCGACGATCAGATAGACGCCGGCAAGGACAACCAGTCCACAGCCGCCCCAAATCGGGTCCACGCCCAGCGGGCGCGCCAGCGACAGGACGAGACTGCCGCCGGCAGCAGCGGTGAGGATTGCCGACGCGCGATCGTAGAGCGAGAGATGCGAGGGCAGGTAGATGAGGAGGCAGACAAGCGACGCCAGAACCCAGATGGCGCTCGGCTCCCACTTCAGCAGGTCACTGCCAAAGGTGCACGCGTCGAGCGGGATGAAGACAGCCCCGACTGCCAGCAGCGTGGCACCCGTGCGCGCCAGGCGCAGGCGCTTCTGCACGAGCGCTCCGGCCAGATAGAAGACTGCAGTCGTGCCGACCATCGCCGCCAGGTGAAGCACCGGCCCGAGCCCGGTGGGGTTCACCGTTGAGATTACCACCGCCGCCGCCAGGATGAGGAAGGCGCCCAGTCCGAGCAGGGCATTGAGCGTGCGCTCGGAGAGCAGGTACGTACCCACCTGCTTCCAGCTGAACGAGGGCGACGGCCTGCGAGTTGGCTTCGACGGCGGAGTCGGCACGGCCATCGCCGGAGATAGCGGTCGTGGAGAAGCAGAACCGTGAGGGCTCGATACCGCGGCTCCCTGCATGGCCGGCCCTTGGGCCATCACCCCGGCGCGCGTCGAGGCCTGGCCAAGGGCTGCTGCTGCGGCTCGCGGGGCTTCCGGCGCGGGTCGGGCAGCCGGCACGCCGACAGACGGGGCAGCGGCCGCCTGCACGGGTTGGCTTGCGGCCTTCGCCGCGACGGCCGCTGCTTCGGCGTGCACTCTCGCCGGCGCCTCCGCCGGTGCGGCTCCCTGGCTGGATGCCGGATACACCGGCGCTTGTCGCTCGCCGATGCGCGCCAGCAATGCGCGCGTGTCGGCATGTGTCAGCTGTGCGAGACGGTCGGCGGTTCTGGGTGGGAGCAAGCCTTTATCGTACCAGCGCATCAGCCGGTCCAGCGTGTATTTCAGGTGGTCAAGCTCCTCCAGCTCGGCCCTGACAAACGTACAATGGCAGCCAGGACATTGCACGTTCGCGACCTGGCTCTCGTACGTGCACCGTGGGCATTGCATCGCACTTCCCCCTTTCAGCCGCGTCTGCCCGAGCTCCGGGACAGCGCCGGCATGCACGCTTTCTCACCGTGCGCGATAGGTCGAACGGGCTCGGGACCTTGACTGCTTGGCACTGATGGATCGACGGTTCATAGCGTCAGCGTGCGAGTCTGCGGCATGGGCTCGACTCCTTCCGTCGGTGCTGCTACGCTCGGCAGCTCACCTGCATCGGAGCCGTCCTCCACAGGATTGGCCGGCGAGTGAGTCGAGCCGGCTATGTCCGCGGTCGCCGGTGTCATGGTGGCAGCAACTGCTACCCACCCGCCCAGCCAGCCATCGCACGGCATTCCAATCGAGCCGGACGGCCCGGCAAGAAGCCCAAGCCCGTGCGGCTCGCCGATGCCAGGTCGCTGCGTTTCGGGTTTCTCGTTCAACGCATCGAAGCTTGGGGTGGCTGGTCCATATGCAGCCGGCACAGGATAGGCCCGCCCTGCCTCGTGGTCGTGTGCCGTACTGGGAGAGCGCGTGCCAAAGGCGGTGACCAGGCCGATGACGCCTGCGATGAGCACGCTGATGATGGCCAGCAGTACCGCAAACGATGCCAGCAGGACGCCGGCAATAAAGATGGCAAGCGATCCGAAGTATCCGATAAAGGCAAAGGCCAGACCGACTGCGAGCAGCAGAATGAGCCAGGTCAACGTACGCGCGAGGATATGGCGAATTCGTTGACCCATCGATAGCAACCCGTATCCCAGTGCCGCGAGTGCTCCCAGCCAGAGCACTACTCCCAAGTTCGCGTCCACGTCTGCGTCTCCTTTCCGGAGCATCTGACCGAACGCATGCACCACATGCGCGGCGCCAGCGTCATCACCTCAGACCCTATGGACCAAACCCTACGCCCCTCAGCACTCTCATCTGTAGACCATTTGCTCGCAAAAACTGTCACCGGCGCCCGCGCAGGCGTCTGTTCACCCGCCTCGGGGTCAATGAAAAGGACCGATCACATCGTGTGCCGGGCGTTCACCCTGGTCGTGGCAGTTCCTGCCGACGCGCCTATCTCTGAGGCCCGCTTGGCGCAGCACTCCTGTCGCCATTTGGCTGGATCTCAGCGCCGCGGCTCTCCCTGATGGCGCGGAAGGGGTAAATGCGATAGCCAGGCCGAAGACGAGGCTCACCTGCTTCGAGAGGCTCCTTCCGCGCCGGGGACGAAAAACCGGCACACGACAATGCGGTCGTGGCCGGGTTCACCAGTTGCTCCCTGCAGGCCGGGGTGACCACACAAGGGCAGGCGTCAGGAGGAGGGGGCGGCTCCCTGGTCGCTCTCAGTCTCTCAGGCGTCCGACCTTTCTAGGGCTGCAGATCCACGCATCCACGGCATGAGCACTGCTCATTCGACGCTGCCTAGCCTAGCACGCGGCGGCGCCGGTGTAAAGAAACACACCCGGGGCCGGCGGGGCGACACTGCGACGCTCCACGCAGCCCGCTTCGCGGCTACTCCTTGCGCAACCCTGTTCGGGCGCCCGAGGAGGAGCGATCGGCCAGCGCGGCTTCAGCCTGTCGGGCCAGGGCGTAACAGGCGGTTTGCAGCCGCCGGACGAATGCCGCGGCGCTCTCGCTCACCTCAGGCTGCATTGGTGCTCCAAAGGCCACGGCCACCGGCTGGCGGTGATAGCGCACCGGAATGCCGGCAATGACCACTCCGGTGAAGCTCTCAGGCGTACGAGGCGCCACGACACGTTCGGTACCCGCCATGCCGAACGGTAAAACCGGCAGGTCCAGATCGGCGGCCAGGTGGCCGATGCCCGGCTTGAAATCAGCGGCCGGCAGCGCCTGTCGCTCGTCTTCCGGGTCAGTGTGGTGACCCTGGGGGAACAGCAGGATCGAGTTGCCCGCGTCGGCGATCTGAGCGAGGCGGCGCAGGCTCTCTTCCTGGCCGCCATACTGGCGCAACGGAAACAGGCCGAAGCCAACGGTAGTGAGACGGCCAAGCCATCCCGCCCGCCCGACAATGACCGACGAGGCGGCAACAGTGAGCCGGTCGGCGATGTCACGCGATGCAGCCTCAGCCACCGCGCGCTGCATCGTCGGCACGTCCGCGAAGCTACGGTGAGTGCCGGCCACGATGGCGCCGCGACGCAGTATCTCGAGGTGCTCCGTGCCGAGAACGATGACTTCTGGCACCGCGCGCCGATGCAGCATGTCAATTGGCGTCCGCAGCCGGCGAAGCGCGCGCGCCTTGGTGTACAGCCAGAGCGGAGGCAACCACGTGTGCGCTTCCTCGGCACGCTTCACGCGGTCTTCGGTGGGTGTGTCGCCGATCCCGGGCCACTCCGTTCCGGTCGCGACCGCCGAAACGGCGAGACGCAGCGCGGCGAGCGTCATGGACGTCTCGAGCGTCCCTTCGGGGATGGTGAGACCTGTCCGGCTCTCGATCTCGACAAGCAGGCCGACCAGACCAAGGCTGTCCAGCCCCAGCTCAGCCAGCGACTGTTCGTCCCGTGTGGCCGCGCCGGTGGTCACCGCGCGCAGAGCCGCGGCGACCGGATCGTCGCCTGCCTGGGTTACATCGACCTGTTGCGTCGATTGCGCGTGCGCTTGCAGACGGTCCGGAATCGGGATCAGACGTCGCTTGATCTTGAGCGTAGACGTGCGCGGAAAGTCGTCTTCCGGCCACCATGAGGCAGTCGCCACGCGCTGATGCACCGCGAGATGCCCGTTGGCGGTGGCGACAATTCCGGGGATGACCTGTGGGTCGCGCGCGCCGGCAGGCAGCAGATAGGCGTGCAATGTCGCGCCGCCCGAAGCACCGGGAACCAGAAGTACGACGGCATCCTTGACCATGTCGAGCTTCCGCAGCTGATCTTCTACATCGTCGGGCCACACATTCATCCCAGAAGGAAGCACGAGCAGCTCCTGGGCACGGCCCATGATCGTGATGTTCCCGTGGGTATCGCGCTCCACGATGTCGCCTGTCGCGTAGAAGCCGTCGGCGGTCATGACCTGGGCCGTGCGCTCCGGGTCCTCCCAGTAGCCCTGCATGACGTTAGGGCCACGGATAAGCAACTGGCCGCTCTCGTCTATGCGTGCTTCCACCCCTGGAACGGGCGTGCCTACGGTCCCATAGGGCGTACTGCCGTCCACATGGCCGCAGGCGATCATCGGCGAGCATTCGCTCGCGCCGTACCCTTGCACGGTGCGGATACCCATGCGCTCCCAAAGCCGCTGTACCTCGGGGTTCAGCGCGGCACCGCCGCTGGCGATAAGCCGCAGACGGCCGCCGAGACGATGCAGAATCGGCCAGAAGAGCAGACGGCGCCACTGCATGGGCAGGCGATCCGCCAGTCGCAGGACGCGCTGGTAGCGTGTATCGCCCAGCAGCTTCCGCAGCCGCTCTTCGGCAGCGCCGCCCATGAGGCTGAGTACCTGCGGGACCACCACCATGTGGGTGACACGCTGCTCCTTCAGCACCCGCACGATATCCGGCCCCTTGCGGGATGGGATATACGCAACGTGGGCGCCCTGCACGATAGGGTAGATCATGCCGCAGCTAAGCTCGTAGATGTGCGAGAGCGGCAAAATGCTGCCAAGAACATCGCCGGGCTTCAGCGGTACCAACCGCGGCATGATCGCAGCTTGAGAGAGCAGGTTGCGATGCGTGAGGGTACAGCCCTTGGGCGCCCCGGTCGTGCCGGACGTGAAGTAGATCACGGCTACACGGTCCCCATCGGGCTCTGGCTGGGCAGCGATTCCCGCCGCGCGACCCGGCTCCCACCATTCTTCAGCGGTCGATTCAGAGGTCCACGACGGCGGCTGGTTATACCCGGTGATCACCAGTGCCGGACGCACGCGATCGAGGATGGCACGAGCTGCCTCAACGTTCATCTCGCGGTCGAAAGGCACCGCGATGGCGCCGAGGCGCCAGATGGCGGCGAAGAGTGCCGGGGTACGCCACCCGTTCGGCACCCAGAGCACGACGCGGCTGCCCGCGGTGACGCCGCGAGCGTGCAGATCGCGGGCCAGCGCTTCCACGCGATCGAGGAATTGGCTGCCGGCCAGTGTCTTCCAGCGGAGACCTTCCTGGCCTCCGACCACGGGAGCGTCCGGCAGCCGGCGGCAGCGGTCGGCGATTGCCAGGAACAGGTCCTGGGCGAGAGGCCCAGAGCCCGTATCGTCGGATCGCATGGTAGTGCCGGTAGGGCTCGCCGCCTTCATTGCCATATGCTGCTACCTCCCGTCAAGAATAGCGCGCATGTGCGCGCCTGAAAACCGAATCGCTGCGTGCAGTCACTCCACACCATTCGGACTCGCCGGTAGCGGGGAGACTGTGCGCGCTTCCGTGAGATACAGTGAGTGCATTCTAGGGCGGCGACAGCTATCACGTGGAGTGCAGAAGCTCTACCAAACTCTCACTGGGGTTGATCAGGAGCTGATGAGAGCGTCATAGAGTGCGTGCCCTGGGAACGAGAGCGGTGGCACGCATATGCTGCGGTCAGGTCGCGTGGCGCTCGATACGAAGAGTGCAGCGTCCTGTCTCGGAGAGGTGGTCAGAATGAACCCTCGGCCGGTCTCCCGTCGCACGATGGCCTTCTACAGCGCGGCCTCTATTGGCTCAGGTGTGTTCAACGCGTTCAACAACTTCGTGTTACCGCTCCTGCTGAAGGGAGCACCGGGCCTGATCGTCAATCTGCTGAGCAACACGCGCTCGATTGAGGGCACGGTCGTGCAGCCCACGATCGGCGCCTGGAGCGATCGCATCTGGACGCGCCTTGGTCGCCGCCGGCCGTTCATGGCAGTGGCTATTCCGCTCAGCGCCGTCTTTATCGTGCTCACTCCGATGGCGCCAAACCTTGGATTTACTGCCCTGTGCGTATTTCTCTTTTCACTCCTCTACAACATCGCGTCCGATCCCTACAATGCCCTGCAGGCGGACATAGCGCCGGTGAGGCAACGGCCGCTGCTCAATGCGATCTCCAACGTGGTCACGCTCGTCAGCCAGGCCGGCCTGCTCCTGGCGCTTGCCGATCAGAAGCACATCCCCACACCGATTTATCCCATAGTGGCGATCGTGATTCTGGGCATGTTTGCCCTCACGGTTGTGGGAGTTTCGGAGGACAGGCAACAGGTTCAGCTCGAGCCGCGCACCCCATTCGCGGCGTACGTACAGTCGCTGCGCACTCATCACGCCGCCGCACGCTATCTGCTTGCCCTGGCGCTGTACAACATCGGCGTCAACACCATTCTTGTGAACCTCACTCGATACGCGACGAAGGTGCTTCACGTCTCCGACGGAGATGCGCTCAAGCTTGCCCTGGTGTTGGTGCTGCTTACGGGACTATTCGTCGTGCCCTCTGCCAAGCTGGCCGAGAAGGTGGGGATGAAGCCGGTGCTGGTGGGCGGCCTTTTCCTGATCGCCGTGGCTTCGGCGCTGGCGCTTCCGGTCCAGACAGCGCTCCAGGTCCTCCCTCTGCTGGTGGTAGCCGGCATCGGGAATGGCGCCTACAATGCGCTGTCGTGGCCGCTGCTGACGACACTCATCCCCTCGCAGCGCACGGGCGTCTTCGCCGGGTTGAAGTCGGCAGCCGAATCGATCTCCGCATTCTTCTCCAGCTTCCTGGCGGCGGGCATGGTGGCACTCTGGGGCTATCGCAGCATCTTCTTCGTCCTGCTACTTTCGGTGGCTGCGGCACTGGTCGCCCTGCTGACCGTAAAGGCGGAGGAAAACGATGCGCCGGCGACGTCTGAGAGCGGCATTCAGCCAGCCGGCGCCATCTGATGGCGTAAGCAGGCATACCTGGCGCGCCGTCTCGACGGGGCCGGTTATCGTCGATAGCTTTGTTATGCACTGTGCGCGTGTTAAGCCGCGGACCCGGCGTATACGATTGCCCATTGCACTCAGGCATCCCCGGGGATGTACGCGTAGACGGACGCCCAGGCCCTGACAACACTGTCGCTACTGCACCTTCCCCCGCGCGGCCACCTGCCATATCGCTACTACCTCTTCGCCCCGCACGGCCGCGACGCTATCGTGCAGATTGATGCAGGCGCAGACGTGGTTCGGCACGATGCGCAGCCGGGTACCGATGGGCAGACGGCTGCCGTCGGGAACAGTGATCACCCCGTGCTCTTCGCTCAGCCTGACAAGCGCATAGTCCTCGTGTCCAAGTACGGCCCCGAAGCCCGGCGACCGCACCGCGGCGTCGTTGCTGAAGGTCTTGGATCCGCCGTCGACGACCGCCCGCGTCGATGTGGGGCGGCTCACCACGGTGGCCAGCACAGTCAACGCGCATTCGTCCAGGCTGCTCCACCCGGTCGCCACCTGCGTCCGGTCGGAAAAGAGGTAGGTGCCAGGGCGAATCTCCGTGATGCCCGGGACGCGCGCGGCCGCGGGACCGGATGGCGTGCCGGCGACGCTCAGCTCGGGCACTGCAAACCCCTCGCGCCGCAGCGCCTTCGCAACGCCGACCAGGTGTTCGGCCTCCGCCACACCGGCGGCCCTGATGCCCTCTACGGTGGGCTGCTGCAGGCTGTGGCCCGCATACTCCATGAGTCCGACGAGCTCGACGCCCGGAAGATCCTCCATCTGTCGGGCTAGCGCGATCGCCTGCTCGGGCGACTGCAGGCCGCACCGCTCCATGCCGCTCTCCATCTCGAGCCGCACGCGAATACGCAGTCCGTGGCGGGTCGCGGCGCGCGAGATGCCGTCGACCACCTCGCAGGAATCAGCCGCCACGCGTACCTGTATTCTGGCGGCCAGACGGCACAGACGCTCCCACTTCTGCTCGCCCCAAAGCGGGTAGGCGATGAACAGGTCGTCAAGGCCATGCTCGGCGAACACCTCCGCCTCGCCGAGCTTGGCCACGGTAAGCCCGGAGCTGCCCGCGGCGATCTGCAGCCTGCCGATCTCGGGAATCTTGTGTGTCTTCGCGTGAGGTCGGATTGAGACGCCAGTTGCCCGGCTGATTTCCGCCATGCGCTGAAGGTTCGCTTCCAGCCGATCGAGATCGACGATCAGGCTGGGCGTGTCGAGCTCGGCAATATTCACGTTTCTCCTCCTCGATCGCCACACTGCATGTCGGTGTGGCCGGTCACCAGGCCCCGCATCAGCCTGGATTGGCCGTAGCCTCAGTATGCAGGCGATCGATAGCGCAGCGCGAGCCACGCGACAGACGTTCGGCTTGCGGCAGCAGCGGCGACCGTTGGTGCAGAACCAGGTGCACGTGATCCCACTGATGAGCAATACTGCGTCCGTGCACCGCTGGGAAGCGCTGGCGGGCGGAAGCGGGTCCAGACGGAGCGAACGCGTCTCAGGCGCCTGCGCCCTCGGCCGCATGTTTGAGCGGCCAGTGGTGGCCGCGCGCGACGATCGCGGCACAGGCCGGGACGAAGAACCCGAGCATGACCACGGCGTAGAGCAGCAGGCCAATGATGATGCCCGTGCCGATCTCCAGCAGTGTGGTAATGCCGGAGGCGGTGAGCGAGCCAAACGTGCCCGCCATGATCGATGCGGCGGAGAAGATCACGACGCCCATCGCGCGCAAGGCTGCCTGCATTGCAGCACCTGCCGACGGCCGGCGCACGTACTCCTCGTCAAAGCGGGACATCAGGAAGATGCTGTAGTCGACGCCAAGCGCGATAAGCAGGAAGAAGATGAAGAAGGGTACCGCCCAGCTCAGGCCCGGCTTGCCCGCCAGGTCGACGTAGATCCACTCAACCGACGTCATGGTGACGAAGTAGGCTCCTACCAGCGAGAAGATGACGTAGAGCGGCGCCACGATCGAGCGGAGCAGCACGATCAGCAGCACAAGCACGGTGGCCACGACAAGCAAGGCCGTGCGCAGGAAGTCATCCTGAGATACGTTGTTGAGATCCCACTGCTCCGGCGTCGTCTGGGCCGGACGTACAGTGCCAGCATTGATCGGACTGGCGGAGAGCGCCACCTGCGCGGCCTGGACGAGCCGCGGCACGGCCTCAACCGCGGTTTCCGCGTAAGGATTTCCCTTGAGGATCACCGTGAACTTGGCGATGTGCCCGTCCGACGAGACGTAGGCGTCGAGCGCACCGCGCAGTGGTGCACTCCGCGCGATGACGGATTCGGGCACATAGAAGCCCGGATCACCCTGCATCGCCGCGCCCGAGCTCGCCGCGAGTACGCTCTGAAGCTGGACTGTGCCCGTCGCCAGGCGTGTGGCGCCGAGTGTCTGTTTCTGGAGCGCGACGTTCAGATCGCCCAGAGCGTGCGCTGCTTGCGCGCCGCCGCCGAGAGCGGCAACTGACCGCTGAATCTGCTGCACGCGGCTCGCCGACGCGCTCAAGCCTGAACCGAGGCTCGCCGCGCCGGCATGCAGCGTGCTCAGAGCCTGGGCCACCTCTGCGTCGCGCGTGCTGAGCTGGAAGGCGGACAGGGTGCTTCCGGCCGGCTGCGTCGCGCTGTCCACCTCCTGCACCGTGGTTTGGGCGGCCAATGTCTGTGATATGCGGTCGATCGTCGTGAGACCTTCGGGCGTGCGCATGCTCGACCCTGTCTGCAGGACGATTGCCATGGGGAGTGCGCGTCCGGTACCGAACCCCGAGGACACCGCGTGAAGACCCTGGATCGACGGCAGCGAGCTGCTGAACTCCGCGAGCGGGTCGAACGTGCGTTGGCCTCGGAACAGCAGCGCGATCGGCGCCAGGATCACCACGGTGGCCGCCACGGTGATCCAGGGCCGCGCGATCGCAACACGCGCGGTCCAGCCCCAGATGCGTGAGTCGGGGTGTTCGGCGCCGGGCTTGGGGTGCCGCGGCCAGAACAGGTACGGGCCGAGCACGCCGAGCATGGCAGGTACCAACGTGAAGCATGCAAGAAGGGTAACGGCGAGTCCGATAGAGACCCCGGCGGCGCTCCGGTAGATGCCGAAACCCGCGAAGAAAAGGGTTGTGAACGAAATGAGCACGGTAAGCCCGCTGAAGATAACCGTCTTGCCGACACCCGCGAGCGTGCGATCGAGCGCGGCGTGCCGGTCGCCGTGCGCCAGGTACAACTCTTCGCGGAAACGTGACAGGATGAGCAGGCAGTAGTCGGTGCCCGCACCGAACAGGACGGCGATGAGGAACGTCTGCGTGAAGGACGAGACCGGCAGGCCTCGATCGCCAAGCGAGGCAACGATGCGAGATGCTGTTAGAAAGCTCAGTCCAATAGCAACAAGTGGCACGAGCGCGGCGAGCGGCGCGCGGTAGACGATAAGAAGAATGGCCAGGACGAGGACAATCGTCACGCCCGCGGTCTTCTGCACGCCGTCCTGGCTCGTGGTGACCGTGTCCCTCCTGATCGCGGCGTCACCGGTGACGTATGTCTGGGCGCCGGACGGTGGATTCGCCAGCGCGGCGCGCAGCGCCACCACGCCGTTCATGGTGGCGTCACTCATGCCATCGGTTGGGAAACCAGCCATGGCTAACACGGTGCGTCCATCTTTGCTGACGAACTGCGATGCGAGCGCCGCACCGGCTGTGCCGGCATCGACGATACTCGAGAGATTGTACGCCGCCGCATGCGTGCCGATGCGCGCCACTGCCTGCGAGAAGTAGGCGTGCTGCTGCTGAGTCAGCTTGTGCTCGCTCTGCAGCACGAGCACTGCCGTGCTGCGTGCCCGGTGGGCAGGATCGACATGCGCGAGCAGGTCTTCCGCCTGGATGACCGTCGACGAACTCGGCAGGTTTGGCACCGCGTGGTGCGTCACCACGGAGCCGAGATCGGGTAGAACGAGCGACACGGCAGCGACGGCCGCCAGCCAGAGGACCAGCACCAGCCAACGCGCTCGGTACGCGGCACCTCCAACGAGTCGAATCATCGTGGCGCTCCTTCGAAGCGGTTATGAACTGACATTGTGTCAGTAATTGAGTATACGAAACATTGACAATCTGTCAATGAGGAGATTACGATCTGTCCACGACGCCGTGGCGTACCGATGCGCTTTGGCAGTGGCCGAAGGTGTTCAGACGGCCCCAGAAGCCCGATGGAGGACGGTGTTTTGCGCGCGAGTGACAGGCGACAGCAGATCCTTGTGGCAGCGCAGCAGTTGTTTATCGAGCGAGGCTTCGAGCAGGTTACCATGGGCGACATCGCGGCCCGGCTGGGGACGTCTCGGCCGACGATCTACACGTACTTCGCCACCACGTCGGCGATTCTGGAAGCCCTATTCGACAACGGTCTGGAGCGGTTGTGGGCGCGCCTGGAGCCGGTCGTTGTCGCGGCACGCACGGTCGCCATTCCGGAAGGGGATCACTCGGTAATCTCCGCCGCGTTTGACATCCTGATCGACGAGCCGGGCTTTCTCGCCGTGCTGCACAGCGGCGGGGCGCCGGAATTCCAGCGCCGGCGCCGCCACCTGCTCAGTCAGCGCATCGCGGCCCTTGTAGAGCCATATCTTCGCCCAGACCATGGACCGTACGATGTGCCGATGCTGGCGACTTTGCTCGACGGCATGGCGTACTGGGCCATTTCCGAGGGAGTCGCCGACGTCGAATCCGTGAAGCTCGGTTTGACCGGCCTCATTCGGCACGGCCTCACCAACCCGGTCCGTGAGGGGAATAAGTAGATGCACCGTGCGAGATTGCGCTTCACGTCCTGGCTGGCCTTCGCGGTGCCGTATGTATCCATCGGAACGTGGCGTCAGGCCTCCTCCTGGCTGAAGCGCGGCCGGTGGACTCGCGGCAGATACTCCAGCACGACGGATCCGGAAAGCCACCCCGCCAGCAGGCTCGTCATGTCCATGCCGTACGTGCGCAGCCCTTCCGACGGATCGGCAAGGACCACGGGCCACTGCTCAGGCATCCCTTCCGTCCACCAGAGCAGGGCCTGGCCGGCATCGCCACGGCCCCACGGGTACAGCCCCGGAAGCTCGGGCCAGAGCCGGACCGGCATCGGCGTGCTCCGTCCGGCGAGCGTGAGAGATTCCCAGCCGCTGCAGACAGCCAGCGTGGACGCGAGCCCGTATAGCCACGCTTCGGGCGCGCTGCCACAGGGGCTGAACGCGGCAAGCAAGGCGTCCAACGCGTGAGGCAAGGTGTCGAACGCCGGTGCACCACGCCAGCTGACGCTCATCGGATTGATCACGCTGATGATGCCGTCGATGGCGCCGCTCCCGTACGTGCCGATGAACTCCTGAAAATCGCGCGGGTAGCTGATTCCAAGCGCAGACTCGGCGGCGGCCCAGTCCGACGGCGAACCCGCGTCCATTGGCCGAGCTGGCGGCTGAAGACGTTGCCGCAGATCCATGAGCGCCATGATCACCCCGAGTAACCGCTGGGAACGCAGGTCGCCTTCGGATCCTGGCCGGGCACCAGCCATGTGTGCCCAGACTGTACTGCGTTGCGGATGATCGCGACGGTGATACCGTCATTTGTGCGCTCGAACCTGAGCCATTTTGCCGCCAACCCCACTGCCGTTTGTGGCAATTGCCAGCCATCGGAGCCAACGGCTTCGTAGTGCACTTCGTATGGAACGACGCACGATTCCCGATACATCGGCGTCACGCGAAGGAACACGGTGACGCCGCTGGACTTACCCGAGCTTGTGCTGAACGGCGTCAGCTCATCCTTTACCGCGTTCTCGAGGCTGCTCTGGGCTGGAGCATTGGCCAGGTCGAACTGGGTCACGAAATTCCTTGCGTCCTTCACGGGACCGCCAAGCTCGTATCCCAGCTGATGCCCCGCTTGCGTCGTTCCCTTCCCGGTCTGATATCCAGGTGGCCGAATGAGTACTGCCCCTCCGTACGCGTGACCGTAGTCCGTGTCGCTCGCGCGGGTGAAACCGCGTGCCTGGCTGCGAATCGATTCCGGCGTGAGCAGGGCGATGATGCCCGTGGCGCGACCGACCTTCGCGCAGCGGCCCGATCCCCTGGCGGGCAGGCAATAGTGCTTCACGAACTCGGCATTGAGCTTGGACGACAGCGACAAGCCAGACACGGCAGATGGCTCATATTCCAGGGGACCAAGGAACACATTGGAGGAAAAGGGAACGTGGGCCGATGGCGACAGACCTTGCACGGACAGCAACGCCCCCCGGTCAAGTCTTTGAGGCCGGGCTGGGTCGGCGCTGCGCGTGAAGCGCCCCTGCCGCTCGATCTGCGTGAGCAGCGCTCCCGCGAACCCGGCTGCGAAGTCCTGCCGCGTGACCGTCACGCTTGGCGACAGTCCAGGCAGGGGCCAGGACGGCACGCTTGCCAGGGTCGACACGTTGGTACCGCTTCCGGCCCCCGGCTTTGAGGTATTCGACGATCCGCAGCCGCTGAGTAGCAGCGCGCCGAGAATCGCGAACACGGCGAACGGTCTCATAGCAAGCTGCCTCGTCCAGCGCCCCAAAGTGGTTCTGCTCACTGAGCGTCTGCCTGAGCATCACGAGCATGGTTCCAGCGGTACTCAGCTGAGATCATCGTACCTCACTTGACAAGCGGTTCCGTCGCACCCGGATTTTCGGGCGGGCACGTCTGACAGCATCGGGCCAACCACTGCTGGTGGGGCTGCTACCGCGAAGTAGCCTGGCTGGTGGTCTGGCTGCATTCCCGTGAATGGCCAGTTCCTGTACAAGACGAGCGACACGCTGATGGCACAGATCCGCCACACTATCGCGCTGGCGATCATGAATGGCGGACCACCCGGCACGAACCTGTACACGTTCCACTTGCAGTCGGGCTGGAACGTTCAGAAAAGCGCTGCGGGCCGCTTACTCGTAGCGCAATGCTTCCGCCGGGTAGACGCGCGAGGCCTGCCACGCCGGCAGGTAGGTCGTGATGAGCGAGGCGACATACGCGATCGCCACGATCGCCACGATCTGCAGCCAGGGGACCGTGAAGGCAATACTGCTATTGGTCTTCGCGATCTCGTCGATCAGATTCTGGGCCACACGCAGGCCCAAACCGATGCCGAGCAGCGTGCCAAGAATGGCCACGAAGCTCGATTCCAGCAGGAACGTGGTCCGAATCATTGCGCGCCGGAACCCGATAGCCCGCATCATGCCGATTTCCTGGCGGCGCTCGACCACGGCCCTGGTCGCGACGACGCCCAGGGCTGCAATTCCGACGATCAAGCCCAGCCCCATGAAGCCCTCGAGCAGGTCGAACAGCCCGATCGAGACTGCCTGATTACTGTCAAACTGTTTCTGCGATTCTTTGACGTCCAGCCCATTCTGCAAGAAGGTTTTGCCCAGCGCCAGCGCGATGGCATGCACATCGCCGCCGGCGCCAACGCGAAACACGAAGAAGTTCGGCTCCGCGGCCGGCTGGCCGCCGGCCGTCAGGGTGTTTTCGCCCGTGTACACGCCGGCGGACAACGCGGGCAGGTTTCCCGCGCGCTGATCGAGCACACCGATGACCGTGAGCGCGAGCATCGCGCCGGTCGTAGTGTTTCGCATCTGAATAGTCACCGGGGAGAACGACGTGTGCTCGTAATAGGCGCCATCGATGGCGAAGCCGTCACTCTGGCCACCTGGCTGGTCCAGCACAAGCCCGCCATCTACCACGGCATACCCGGGCTTGGTGCGCAGCGTATGCCAGACTTGAGCGTCGCTGCCGTAGCCATCGGCACGGGAGTGCAGGGTAAAGTTCGTGCTCGCCAGGTACGCGTCGTCCAGGATGTTCGCAATGTAGGGGTGCCAGCTCTGGTTCTGCTTTCCCGGCTGGCGCAGTCCGACATCGACCTTGGCGATGCTTCCCGCCGCTGTGATGTCCTTCAAAGCAGGATTGGCGCTGATGCCGTGCTGCACGCCGCCCTGAATTGGATTGTTCGGATTCGCGGCGCCAAAGATCTGGTAGCCCCCGGTGTCGCGATCACTGCTCAGGCTGCTGCTGGTGCTGCCCACAATTGCCGACATGAACATGAGCGTGAAGATCACCAGGCTGAACATGGCCAGTGTCAAGCCGGTGCGGAACTTGTGTTGCATCGGGTAGCTGACGGCCATCTTGATCACGGGCGCCAAATGCCCGAACCGGCCGAACACGGCAAGGAGACCGCCCAGGATCACGTCGACGTTGTACATGACCGTCCACACAGCGCCGATTACCAGTAGAATGCCGGCGACAAAGAACATCTCAGGGCCGGCGTTGAGCGAAGGCACGCCAAACTGGTTCCAGAAGTCAAACGGCAGCAGCCAGTAAACAACCAGGCCGATACCGGCCAGCGAATAGCCGATGCGATTCCGCACCGCGTCGTCCACGTGCTGGAAGTGCAAGATCCAGCGAACCAGCATGGCAACGCCGATGACGACAAAGGATCCGCCGAGTCCGAAGAATATCTCCTGGCCGGTCTTGATCCCGACCGGAACCAGGGGGACACCTAACAGAAGGAAGAGCCATCCACGACTGACGAATGCCCCGAACAGGTGCCTGAGGTACCACGCCAGGCGCAGCACGAGATACACGATGCCGAGGACACGCAGATGTGGCAGGACGAGCGCGACGATGCCCACCACCCACAGGATGAGCCGGAGACGCTCCTTGCGTGCGAAGATCAGGCCGAATTCCCGTGTTGTCTGCTGCCACGCGTGGCCGACGTCAGTCTTGACGCCAAAGCTTTCCGGTAGGTCGCGGATGGCGGCCACGACGTTGAGACGGCTGACCCGGTACGACGAAAACGCCACGGTGAGAAAGGTCACCAGCGCGCCCAAGCAGAAGGACACGATCAGGCTGCGCGGCTCAACGTGGCCGACGAGCGTGAAATCGCTCGAAACGCTGCCCAGCAACGCCGCCATGATGCGGACCATGCCGAGCCCCACGCCGATGCCAAGGATCAGGCCAACCAGGGCAGCGCCAAGATCATAGACGTAGCCCTCAAAAAGGAACATCTGAATGAGGTGCCGGCGCTTGGTGCCCACGGCCCGCGCCATGCCCATTTCCGGACGACGCTCCGCCGCGAGCATGGTGAAGATGAGAAAGATCAGCATGACGCCGGCGGCAATTGAAAACAGGCTGAAGGCTACGAAAAAGGTGGTGAAGACGCTGCCAAAGAGATCCGCCGCGTCAAGGCCATTCTTCTTGAGCGGCTCGACGTGATAGTTGCTGATCGAGGCAAGCGCATCGTTGAGCGGCGCGCTGATCCGCGCCGGCGCCTTCATCGACATCAGGGGTTCGGAGACCGCCGTGTCGCTCAACAGGCTGCGGAGCGTGTCGCTTATTCCTGGAGCGGCCACCCGAGCCTGAAGCTGCTCGAGCTTGGTCTTGCTACTGCCGGATTGGTCGTGAATCAAGGCGGCAAGCGCAGCCTTGCCTCCGGCTCCGGCCAGGAGCGACTTCACTTTGGCTACCTCGCTGTCGTTGGCCAGCAGCGCTCGCAGCTGATCGGTCACGCCATCGCTGAGCGAATACCCACCGGTATCGTTGCCACGGTTCGAGATCAGCATCATGGTCACGGCCCCGGGCAGGCCGAGCAGCAACTGGAGGCGGTTCAGTGGCAGCATCACCGTGGGGTCGGCGGATTCACCGTTCGACATCAGGCCGCCCGACGCCAGATATTCGCTCCTGAGTATTGAGCGGACGGTCACACGCACGGCACCACTGCCGGCAAAGGTCTGCAGCGTGTCGCCCGGCCGGGCGCTCAGATTATCGGCCGCCTGCTGGTTGATGTACACCTCGTCGGGGCCGAGCTGGCTCAGCGTAACCGGCGTGCCGCCGACAGTGGTCAATGGGCCAAAGGCCGCCGGATAGTTGCTCGGAATACCTGCCAGCACATTCTGATTCTTGGTCTGCCCCGAGGTCAGGTCCTGGAGCGGGATGTTGCGCGCCACCACACCTGTGACGCCATCAACACTGGCATTTCCTGCCAGCGCGGCACGAATGCGCTGCTGCACGGACACAGGCAGGTAGATGGCGGCAACCAGGCCACCACCCGCGCCGAGGCGACCGAGCTGGGCGCCGGACGCGCTGACAGACTCATCGATATTGCCGAGATTCGTGATTGTCGCCGACCGAATGGTGTAGCTGACCGTATCGCCGGTGCTGAACGCGCTGGTGACGATCACTGTGCTGAGCATCAGGCCGACGATGATCAGGACAGTCTGCGCGCGCCGCCGTGGGATGTTCCGCAGCCCCAGTGTAAAGAACAAGCGGTTGAATACCGCGAGCGCGACCAGCACGCACGTGATCAGGAGAAAGATGGCCAGCAACCAGGCCATGATCGTGTCCATTGAGAGGCCGAACAGCGAATTCATCGCTCATCGTCCCTTCGCGACTGCGTGGTAGCGCGATGATCGTCCAGCAGGGCTGTCATTCCATGCGCACCCTGGCCCATGCCTGCATCCTCGATGTGCCCGTCGCGCATTCTGACGATGCGGTCTGCGCGCTCGCCGACTTCCAGGGCATGTGTCACCACCACGAAAGTCTGGCCGTTCGCTTTATTGAGGTGGCACATCAGGTCCATGATGCCACCGGAGGCCTCTGAATCGAGCGCGCCGGTCGGCTCGTCGGCCCAGACAATTGCCGGCTCGTTTACAAGCGAGCGCGCGACGGTGACGCGCTGGCGTTGCCCGCCGGAGAGCTCGGCTGGGCGGTGACCGGCCCACTTCTCCAGGTCGACGGTGGCAAGCGCGGCCAGCGCCCGCTGCCGGGCCGCCCTGGGATGGACGCCGCTCACAAGAAGCGGCAGCTCCACGTTTTCCACCGCGCTCAAGACAGGGAGCAGGTTGTAGACCTGGAAGACGAAGCCCATCTTCCTGGCACGATAATCGGTCTTCTGGTTATCGCTCATGTCCTTGAGTAAACTGCCTGCTATGCGGACCTCGCCTTCGTCGAAATCGTCGAGACCGGAGAGGCAGTTGAGCAGGGTTGTCTTGCCGCAGCCGCTCGGCCCCATGATGGCCACCATTTCGCCACGCTGGACGGCGAAATCGATGCCACGCAACGCCTGCACCTTCAGTGCGCCAGTGACGTAGGTCTTCTTGAGGTCGCGGGCTTCGATGATCAGGTCAATGGCCATTGATGCTCTCTTTCGGACAGGGGACTCTCGCACTACGAGCGTGCCGTCTATGCTTCTTCACTAGCCTACGGTCTCAAGGCCCTTCACGACGCTATTCTGCGGGCCACACCGGCGGGCACTGGCCGCGCGCCGGATCATCCTTTCGTTCGGCGAGAAACGGCGACGCTGCCTGCCATGAGAGTCACAACCGGCCTTGCTTCCCTAATGTACTCCGCGCGGCGCTGTCCTGGCCCGGATCAACCTGTAGCGTGGTCGTCGCGCCTGCGATCAACCCTGCGCCCGCGGCGAGCCCTGCGACGCGATTGACCCTGACCGTCGTTACCGATAATTGCCAGGACGTGGCGATACTGTAGCTAGGTGGCTCCCCAGTATGGCATATCCTGTGTCCGCAACCGGGTAGCCGCGAGCGAAGGGAGTCAGCGCCAGTGGGTACCTCAGGAATAGGCGGATTGAATTACCCAGATGTCTCGGCACGTGTACAACAGTTGCAGCAGCAGGTAATCACGCAGGTAGCCGGAAGCGCGCGGCCCAGTCAATCCGGCAACTCGCAGTCAACCGATTCGGCGGAGATCTCTACCGACGCGCTGCAGAGCCTTGAGCAGGCGCTAATCTCTGGCAGCGCGCAGGATGTCACGGCCAGCACCGGAGCAGGCGGCATTCCCTTTGACGGCAACACCTACGGTCCGCCTAGCGGCTTCAATGCCGCGCAGCATTTCAACGGCCAGGATCTCGTGCAGTCGCTTGCCCAGGCGATCGAATGCGACACGGGCCAGAGCACAACACCCTCGACGACCGGGGCAACGCAGTCAGCTTCCAGCCAGGGAATCGAGCTGACGCTTGCCTCGTCGCTGCCGCTCGTTGCGAGCGGCACAAGCAGCACCGCGAGCCAATCGGCCGGCACGCTGGGCGCCATGGAACCGCAGCTGACGCCAGCTCAATTTCAGCAATACAATGACGGGTCATTGGTGCTGTACAGCTCTTCTCCGGGCAATGAAATGGCCACCGGGCCAGGTTCTGTCAATGTTGTGTTCGACACTATCAGCAATAAGTGGATACCGCGATCGAGTTTGCAGGGCGCGTACTTCCCCGAAACGCCCGGCCTGACTCGCGACCCTACAACTGGCTCCTGGTATACGGTGAGTCAACCGATACAGGCGGCGAAGCCGTAGTACGGAAGAGCTGTATCTCTATTTGGCTCGTCATGGGGCACGGCATGAGGTGACTGTGATCAGACCGGGGAAATAGGCGCAGTAGATGCCTTCGTCCCAGGCGAGCAATGTGGCCTGACGTTGCGCGGCGCGCGCCCCTCTGCCGAAATCAGCCAGAATACGACGCACGTGTACCCGGGCGATCTCCGTTTTTCGCTGCCGCACATAGGCGCGGAACGCGAGTCCGGCGTTACGCCAGATCGCTTCATCCAGGGACCAGTCAACGCGAACGGGTGTCTGGGCAAGAAAGGCGCGCGCGTTTCGTATAGACTCAACTGGAGTCGTAGCGCGTGTCGCTCCGGTCAGAAAAGGCCGCCATGTGCTTTACGGCGTGCCGCACACAGGGGTGCGCTTCCACTGCCGGCGCAGGCAGCGCGCCGCATGGCTACGAAGGGGGTCCACATGCCGAGGAAGCTTCGTGTTGGAGTCGTGGGGTTGGGTTTCGGCGCCGAGTTCGTGCCGATTTACCTGGCCCACCCGGACGTAGAGAGCGTGGCTATCTGCGACCCCAACGCCGGTATTCTGGCCGCGTTAGGCGACCACTACCGGCTGGAACGCCGATACCAGGACTTGGGCCAGATGCTCGATCAGGACCTCGACGCCATACACCTGGTCACGCCGATACCGATCCATGCGGAGCAGTCCATCGCCGTGCTGGAAGCAGGGATGCACTGTGCTTGCACCGTACCCATGGCGACGTCCATTGCCGATCTGCACCGCATCGTGGCGGCGCAGCGACAAGCCAACCGGAACTACATGATGATGGAAACGGCCGTCTACACGCGCGAGTTCCTCTTCGCGCACGACCTGATGACCCGCGGTGAAATCGGCAACGTACAGTTGTTGCGCGGCGCTCACTTCCAGGACATGGAGAACTGGCCAAGCTACTGGATGGGGCTGCCACCTATGCACTATGCCACGCATGCCATCTCGCCGCTGCTTTGCCTCGCCCGCGCGCGGGCCAGGCGCGTGCACTGCTTTGGCTCGGGTGAGATGCGGGAGGAGCTTCATCGCCCGTATGGCAATACGTTTCCGGCAGAAACCGCGATCTTCGCGCTCGAGGGTACGAATGCGGCACTGGAAGTAACCCGGACGCTGTTTCATACCGCGCGCGCCTACACCGAGTGCTTCTCCGTTTACGGCGAAAAGCGCTCATTTGAGTGGCAGCAGATCGAGGAGGAGCAGCCGGTCCTCTTCACGATGGATGCCCTGCAGCCGGGGCGAGGCCGGCCAATACAGGTCGAGCGCATCGCCGTTCCTGACCGCGGTGACCTGTTGCCATCCGAGATCGCGCGGTTCACGCAGTGCGGCGTTTACAATGCCGCCGAGCCTCACCTCTCATTCATTCAGGGCGGCGGGCACGGTGGATCGCATCCCCACCTGGTACACGAATTCGTGCGCAGCATCGTCGAGTCACGTCGACCTGCAGTCGACTCAGTGACCTCCGCCAACTGGACTGCCGCGGGAATCTGCGCGCATGAGTCCGCTCTGGCCGGCGGAGCAGCCGTTGAGGTGCCGCAATTTGGCCTTTGAGGAGGCAGGCGGGGCCTTCGTCGCGGCTAGCACGACCTAGTGCCGGCGTCAAAAGGGCAGCGGTACCCCATATTCGGCGCTCAATTGTGCGAGCACTGCGGCCACGTGGGCCGTCAGCGGACACCCCGTCCTCGCGCGCTCGCGGGCCGTGAGCAACTCCGGCTCGCCCGGCAGCAGGACTTCGCGGTGCCCGTCGGCGGGAGGCACATTCTTGAGCGCCGCGCAAAACTCGTCGACACGACGCCGATACTGATCAAGCGGGACGAACGCCTCGACGTCGAGCGCCTGAACATAGTGGGCAATCGACGCCGGGTCCTCCGCACCATCGCTCCAACGCGGAACGGTCGGGCCCCAGTGCGTGCCCGCCAGGAGAGATGATGTCCAATCGATCATCATGGCCAGACCATAGCCCTTGGCGCCGCTCATCGGAAGCAAGGAGTACGTTCCCAGTATGGCGTCTTCGTCCGACGGTCGCGTTACGGGCGATCCATGCTGGTCGATTGCCCAGCCTGGCGGGATGGTCCGGTGGTTCTTGGCGGCCTGCGCGATCTTGCCGCCTGCCACAACGCTGGTCGCCATGTCGAGGGTAAACCCCGGGTACTGCGTGCCTGGTGGAGCCGCGATAGCAATAGGATTGGTACCGAAGAACCTCTCGCGCCCTCCGAATGGCACGACGCTGGGCTCCGCGGGCGACCATACCATGCCTATGCAGTCATGGCGCGCGGCTAGCATCGCGTAATAGGCCGCGGCGCCGAAGTGATTCGAGTTCTCCACCAGGACTGTCGCCACGCCGGCAACTTTGGCCATGCGCACCGCATGCTCCATCGCCTCTGCCGTGGCGGCATGACCCATGCCGTGATCGGCATTGAGGATTGCAGTCGCCGCTCGCCGCGGCGTGAATGTCCTGTGAGGGCACCGGTTGACCGCTCCACGCCGGAGCTGCCCGAGGTAGAGGGTAAGCAGGGCGACGCCGTGCGTGTCGACACCCCGTGTATTGGCGTCGGCCAGGATACCGCCGGTCATCTCCGCATCATCGCGAGTCACACCGGCTGCCGTGAGCAGCTGAGCGGCGAAATGCGCGAGGTCCCGCGCGGGCACGGTTACAGCATGGTCCGCGCCGCTGCTGCTGCCATCCATCAGTGTACGGTCCCTTTCCGGCGCTGGGTGGAGTCGGTAACCACTGCTTCTGCGAAACGCCGTTCGTGCTCAGGCGCGAACGGCGTAGCCAAGATCGCGCAACAACGCCGCCAGCACCCGCGCTGTCGCCTCGTCCAGTGGTTGAACCGGTGGGAGCGGATTGCCGACCGGCGGACCAATCATGTTAAGGGCCGCCTTCATGATGCTCAGCCAGTGCGGTTCCAGACCGGTCCCATGGATGTGGCCGGCAAACACCAAGCGCATAAGGGGAGCGAGCGCCCGCCACTGCCGGCGTGCCGAGGCGAGATCGCCGCGGACTGCAACAGTTTCATAGAGCTCCCGCGCGGCACGCGGGACGATGCTGGGGATGCCGGAGATCCAGCCGTGCGCCCCGTGGCACAGCCCTTCAAAGGCCACCGTGTCGATGCCGGCATAGACGACGAGCCGGCCGCCGGTGGCCTGGAGCAGGCTACTGATGCGATCGGGATCACTGTTGGACATCTTGACGCCAGCGATCGCGCCCTCATCGAAGAGTTGTACGAGATGCTCGGTGCGCAGGTCGACCCGCGTGCCGCTCGCATTGTGGTAGAGGACTACGGGTATGGACACGGCATCCGCGAGCCTGCGATAGTGGTCCATCGCCTGTGGGACCGACGGGGCCATGTAATAGGGAGGGACTACAAGCAGGGAGTGTGCTCCTGCCGTTTGGGCATGTCGAGACAACTCGACGGCGAGATGCGTCGCGTAATGATGCGTGCCGGCCATTACATGGACACGCCCATCGTTGGCTGCCAGCACGCCCTCCAGAAGGCGCTTGCGGTCGGTGACCTCCAGGGCGACGAACTCACCGGCACTGCCGAGTGGCGATAGGCCGCTCACGCCTTCCCCGATGAGCCAATTGATGTGCGCCGGCAAGAGGTCCAGATTCAGTTCACCGGTCGGGCTGAACGGCGTAACCGACGAGGCGACGATCCCGTTGACTAACACAGCTACCTCCAAATGGCGCGTGTCCCCGCCTGAAACCGCGGACAGTACGCAGAACATATACCTGAGCGTTTCGGATCCCGCAAACCTTCCTGCCACGCGAAGCTCGGGTCTGCTGGTCCGGTGTCGGCGATGAACGTGCGGCATTCGGATCCTGCCTTGTCACCACGCCAAGGTGCAGGACGATCGAGCAGGCCATCTCGGCTGAGCCGGCGCCGGCGAGTGCCAGGTCAACTCCGGCGGCGTGAGGTTTACCAGGGCCACGCGAAACCTGGCACACTCACAGATGAGGTGATCCAGGAGCATCGGAAATCCTGATTCATCGTGGCGTGGCAGGGGCTGATCGGCCGATTGGCCGCAGAGAGGTAGGACTGAGGATGAGCAGCACTGGCAGGCTTGAGCACGTGGGCATCGGCGCGGCGCCAGACCGCTTCGAAGAGACGGTTCGCTTCTACGAACAGCTGTTTGGATGGCACCGCATCAAGGAGAATCCCGGCGACCTTGCCTTCATCGGCGATGGCCAGGGAGGACGCCTGGAGATCATGGCGCGCGCGCAGCCGCCGCTGACGCTGCCACACCACCTGGCGTTCGTGGTGGACGCGGCGAACCTGGAGGCCACGCTCGCGGCCCTCAGGACGAGCGGGGTGCCGGTGCAAGAGCCGACGACGAATGCATTCGGCGATACCATGATCTTCTTCGCGGACCCCGCCGGCAATGCGGCACAGATCGTGAGCCGCCTGGCGCCGCTGGAGCTATAGCTCGGTTGGCCGGAGGCGGCGCTGTGGACATGCCCGCCACGTGCAATGCCAGGGCCCTGCATCGAGCGGGCAATAACGGCTACACCGTTAGCGAGCACTCGGGGCCAGCGAGCAACCAAAGGAGAAGCGACTCCCCGAAAACAATCAATTCGACGCGTGAGCCTTCCCTGCGACCCTGTATTGATGCTACGCGTCCAAGATGGCGACTCGATTATGGAGTGGGGAAGAATCGTTAATCCAGCATGAGGAGGGTGCAAGGCATGGCGCCAGACGCGGGAAACCGGAGCGATCCGGACGGTCGCTCCGCGGATCGTGAGGCGCGCGAGCACGCGCTGGTGGCGATCTATGCCAGGCTGTATGCGCAGCACGTCAACCAGCTGCAACCCGACCAACAGGATCTCCTGGTGGAGGATCCCTGTCCCCTATGCGGGGGCCCTCTGCACTTCACGTTCCCTACACTCTTGTGCGGCCGTTGTGCGGCGCAGGTCGGCGTGTAAGTCAAGGGGGCCCGTGCAGGGCTCCGCAACCGGGCCGGTGGCCATCGAGATCGGGGGCTTCGCTAAGCAGTACGGCCTTGTTTCGGCGGACTCTACGTCTATCAAGTTGGCCAGCGACGTGCTACTGTTGAGTCTGGACGCGACGGCGCCGCACCCTGCCGCGGCCCTCGCTGCGCCGGACAGGCACACCGAGTGAGATCGCTCAAGCGTTGCGTCACCGGCTGCCGTTTGGCCACGGGCTCGACACCTGGTTGGTGGGCGCTCGCAATACGGTTCTTCGTCTTGGATCGGAGGAAGGGGCGGGCGCGGGCAAAGATTGGCACTTCTGGGACGGCCTTTCCACCGAGGTAGATTATGTGGCGCAGCGGCGTGGCGAGATGCGCGAACGAGTAGGCGCGAAGGAGGTGGATATGGAAGCAACGACCGAGTCGTTAGCTACCCAGTTCGAGCAAGCGAACGACGAGTTTATCGCGGCAGTAGAAGGGTTCTCCGCTGCCGAGTGGGTTACTCATTGCCCCAGCGAAAAGTGCTCGGTGGGCGTGGTGGCGCATCACGTGGCCGTGGGTCACAGCGAGATTGCCGAGCTCATCAAGGCTGCCGTGGCAGGACAGCCACCGCCCCTGACGATGGAGATGGTCGACCAGGCTAACGCCCAGCACGCGGCCGAGCACGCCCAGTGCACCAAGGCGGAGACGCTGGCTCTCCTACACGCAAATGGCCTCGCCGCCGCTGGCGTCGTCCACGGGCTGCGCGATGACCAGCTCGGGGCTGCCGCCACTTTTGGCACAGCGGGGAGTCTGATCGAGCATATCCTGATTGGCCATCCAAGGGAGCATCTTCAGACGATTCGTGCAGTCCTGGGGCAGTAACGACTCGGTCCCCGCGCGGTACCTGGATCGCTCCGGAGCATCAGTCGCCGTCGTGCAGGAGCTGATCTGGCACGTGACCTGAATTCTGCTGGCGCCGGCTCTGGTCTCGCTGTTCGACCACCGAAACTGATGGCTGCCGGCGCCAATGGAGCGGCTCGCTCTGAGCTGATGCCAGGGTGGATGCATGGCCGTGCCATGATCGATGTATCCTGCCCATGAAGGCCCGCGGCTGCACTCTGGACGCTGCCTGCGCCGGCACCAACGTCCATGGTAAGGCCGCGGGAATCGTCACGCGGCAGTCGCTGCATGACGGGGCGATGGCGGGCGCGCGACCCATGTCGCGGCTAACGCGGACTTGCTGACTGAGGGGATGTTCAGATGAAGATCACCGGAATCGAGACCTACCCTGTGTGTACGACCCGCACCTGGCTGTTCGTGACGGTCGAAACCGACGAGGGCATCTGGGGCATCGGCGAATCCAACCTGACTTCACGCGAGGAGGCGGTAATGGGCTTCCTCAGTCACCTCCGGCCGCTGTTGATCGGCCAGGATCCCACGCGTATCGAGCATTTGTGGCAGCTCATGTTCCGGAGTGGCTTCTTCCCCGCCGACCGAGTGGGTGCCTCCGCGCTGTCGGCGATCGATACTGCGCTCTGGGATATCGCGGGCAAGGTGCATGGCGTACCGGTTTACCAACTGCTCGGCGGCCTCGTGCGCGAGAAAGTGGTCTGCTATCCTCACAACGCGGGCGAAGACGGCAGCGTCGAGTCGTTGGTCGAGGATTGCCAGCGAACCCTTGCGCAAGGGTACAAGTTCGTACGCTGGGGGCTGCCGACCACTGAGAATATTCTCGAGCCGCGGCAAGCTCTCCGGACGGCGACGCGCCAGTGCGAGGCTGTGCGCAGGGTCCTGGGCGACGAGGTGGAGATCTGTCTGGACGTGCATACACGGCTCGACCCGGCCGATGCGACGACGCTATGCCGAGAACTTGAGGCCTACCGACCGTACTTCGTCGAGGATCCGTTGCGGGCGGAGGACACCAATGCCTATCGCACGCTGCGGGCGCGTACCGGCGTACCTCTTGCTGCCGGCGAGCAGTTTGCCAGCAAGTGGGAGTATCGTCAGCTGATCGAAGAGGACCTGATTGACTATGCCCGGCTGGACCCGACGCTTGGCGCCGGCATCACCGAGTCCAAGAAGATCGCGGGCTGGTGCGAGACGCACTATATCAATCTGGCGCCGCACAACCCCAACGGTCCGGTCAGCACTGCGGCCTGCTTGCACCTGTGCCTGGCGGCGCCGAACGTAGGAGTGCTCGAGCTACCGCAGCCCACCGGCTCCGCACTGCCCGACGTCTTTCCCGTCGTCCCTCGCTTCGAGCAGGGTTACCTGCTTGCCCCAACGCAACCCGGGCTTGGGGTTGAGTTCGATCGTGCAGCAGCGCGCCACTATGCGTATGAGATGCGAGAGCTGCCGCACCTGCAGCGTCAGGATGGCGCCTTCACGAATTGGTGAGCGGCCCTGCCGGGTTAGCAGCGCGGTTACGGCGAAGGGGGAATAGTGCCATGGCCTTTCTGGTGCTGACTCATGCGGAAGTGGAGCAACTTCTCTCCATGGAGCGGTGCATCGACGTAATGACCGAGACACTCGGGGCCCTGGCGCGGGGAGAGCTGAGCCAACCGCTGCGCTCCATCTATGCCCCTCCCGGCGCCACCGGAGCGATGGCCTGGATGCCGGCGTACCGCGCGGGCGCTGACGCCGTCTACGGGATGAAGATCCTGTGTGTCATCCCGGACAACCCTAGCCGCGGACTGGACGGGCATCAAGGGTCCGTCGTGCTGATGGATGGTGTGACCGGAGAACTGCGGGCGATGATGAACGCGGCGGCAATCACGGCTATCCGCACGGCCGCCGTCTCCGCCGTGGCAACACGGCTGCTGGCACGCGAGGACGCCTGTGAGCTGGCACTTATCGGGGCGGGCGTTCAGGCCCGGTGGCACCTTGAGGCGATGCTGTGCGTGCGCCCGATCGCGCGTGCCCGCGTGGCCAGTCGAACGTTGGAGGGTGCGCAGCGGTTCGTGGCGCGGATGAGCCCGCAGGTGCAGTGCGCGCTGCAGGCCGTGGACAGCGCGGAAGCAGCGGTACGAGGCGCCGACATTGTGGTCACGGCCACGACGGCGCGTGAGCCGGTTCTCTCGTGCGCATGGCTCGCGCCAGGCGCCCACGTGAACGCCGTCGGAGCAAGCAGGCCGCCCAACAGGGAGGTCGACACGGCGACCTGGGCGGCGGCAGCGGTGTTCGTCGATAGACGCGAGTCGGTGGAGCGCGAGGCTGCTGACTATCAGCGCGCGCTCGAGGAAGGTGGGCTCGGCACCAATCTCATCAGGGCGGAGATCGGCGAGGTGCTCCTTGGTCGGGCGCAAGGGCGTACGTCTCCAGGCGAGGTCACGCTTTTCCGCTCGCTGGGCCTTGCGGTCGAGGACGTAGCCGCGGCCCAGTATCTCCTGCAGTGCGCGCGGGTGAGTGGGTCGGGGACCATGGTGGATTTCTAGAATATGTGTGGCCTCGAGTGGCCAAGAAGGTAGTCCGGGCCCTCACCGCGCGCGAGAATATTGCACGTAAGAACGGCGTCAGGTATCCATAACCAACGAACATCGCAACTAAAACAGCAATGTGCCGCAGAAAAGGACCATGCAATGAATGGCGAGCCGCAAACCATATCACTTGAGCAGCGTCTGGCTCTGGTAGAAACGGAACTCGAACGACTGCGTGCGGGGCGGCGGCGGGTGCTTGGCTCACGAACCCTGGTGAGCGCGACGTTTGCTGCTCTGGCTCTTGCCCTCACCCTTGGTTCTGCATCCGCCCGGCCGAGCGCCACCGCACTCACCGTCACTGCTCCATTCCGGGTCGTGGGTGCTGATGGGTCACTGCTCATGCAGGTTGACAAGAACGGGGTCCTGTACTACCGCGGAGGGAAGGTCGTTGGGTCGCTGGGAAGCGTCGCGTCCACTGCGAACACGGCTGCAGGGCCGCTGACGATCACCGCCCCGCTGCGTGTGGTCAACAAGACCGGCGGTCTGGTGATGCAGATCGACGATAGCGCAGGGACAGGTGGCGAGCTGCTGGTCAACGGGCCACAGGGTTGGTCGGCGAAGGTGGGCATGATCGGCAGTAACTTCGGGCTGCGACTCTTCAGCAATTCCACGCTGCTGGCCAATCTGATTGCGGACCAGACCAGCGGGTACTTCTCAGTTCGCGACGCGAAAGGCGCCACGCTGGTGCAAGCCACCGGGGACGCCACAGGTGGCGATGTGCAGGTGAGTGTGAGTGGCAAACCCAGAGCGGTGCTCAGCGCGAAAGGCAGCGACGGCGCGACGCTGCAGATGCTCGGCGCCGGCGGTACGGTCGTAGCGGAGGTTGCGCAACATGCTCAGGGTGGGTACCTCGGACTCGGCAACCCCGGCGGCACGTCTCGCGTCCAGGCGGGGGTGCTTGCCGGCGATGCCGGCGTGGTACGCGTGTATGGCCCAGCCGGGTTCAACTTCATACAGGGACGGACACAGCAGTAGCTGCTAGACGACAGAACCCCCGCGGCCGCCCATCTCACCTGTCCCTTTAGGAAACCTCATTCAAGTGCAGGGCCAAGTACAACCACTGCAGGGTGTCCAGTACAGCGATGACGGTCGAAGCGGGCTGCTCGGGCATAGTCCCCACAGCGCCACTGCGACGACCTGCTGCCCGTGCCGCATCCGTGAAGCGCTCACCCGCTGCCAGCGCCAGGAGCGCTCTGACCCCCTTGGGCGGCCCGAATCTTGTCAAGGATGGCCTCGAGTTGCGCGACCTCGCCCGGCTGCAGCGGGTCCAGCATCTGCGCCTGGATGCCCTGGAGATGCACCGGCGTTGCGCGCTCCAGCGCCTCGTGCCCTCTATCGGTCATCTCGACGTAGGTGACACGTCGGTCGTACGGGCAGGGCCGCCGTCGTACATACCCGGCCTGTTCCATGCGATCAACCAGCCTGGTGACCCCGCCGGTCGTGAAGGCGGTGGCACTGAGCAATTCGCGCATTGGTAACGGTCCATTCGGGCTCCGGCCGATGAGCAAGAGGACTCCGTACCACAGCAGCGGCATGCCCACGGCCTTTTGCAGATCGTCGTCGAGCCGCCGGGCGAGGAGGGCGTGAGTCTCGAGCAGACGACCGAAGGTGGTGATACGCTCGTCGTCGATCAGTCGTGTCTCTTTCACGCAAATATCTTACTGCGCATCTATTGACTAGTCAACTAAAAAGCTGCACCTTGAGTTAACAGGTCGGGCTGCTGCATATCACGCTTCAGTCCTCGCTGAACACCGGCTTTGCCAGCGCCGTGAGGATCTTGGCTTGATCCTGCCGTCAGCTCCGAACCCAGCGGTGCGCGCTGCCGGTACGTGCCATGGACGCCGAGCGGGTCACCCGCGGCCCTGGCGCCCACTCTCGCAGAGCGGCAGACGGGGCAGCGTAGCCGCGATCTGCCGTCCCAAGGGTCATCGTCAGTGGTTCAGGCAGGTGGCAGCGTGAAGCGGCCCAGGTCCATGATCCGGCGGCCATCCACCCAGATGCTGGTCCGCAGGGGGATCACATCCACATGGGTCTCGCTGGACCAGTTGGCGCCCGTGAGGTCCGGGTACGGATTGCCGAATGCCACGTGCAGGCCGGGGAACTTCTCGTCCTGCAGGAGATTGCCGGTCAGTTCCGTCAGCAGGTCATTGGTGCCAATGGCGAACTCGCCGGCGCGCCGCCCATTGGGCGAGGCGCGCAGATAGTCCCAGACCTCGCCGGCCAGGGTCTGGTCCGGATGGTTCACCGAGACTACCTGGCTCTGCTCCACATGGAACACCAGCGGGATGTCGAGCATCCCGTACTTGTCGCTGAAGTAGTCGCCGACCAGCCGCGCGGTAAGCGTGCCCTCCAGGCTGGCAGGCGAGGTAAAGGTCTCCCCCTCAGGGAGATTCCCCCAATCGCCCGGGTGGTGGTAGAGGCCGGGGCAGGGCACCCAGCGCAGCCGGTCCGGATCGAAGGTGGCGGTGACGTTCGTGCCATCGTCGTTCTGCACCCGTATCGTGTGGCAGCGCTCCACCAGCGCGTTGACACGCAGAGTCAGGTCCGCGACATGCTCATAGTCGACACGCATGCCGGTGCGCATCAGCTGCGGGGTGATGCCAATCATGTGGCCGTGGCGCACCTGCAATTGGCTGCGGAGGAATTGGCCGAGCGGAATGCGGAAACCGATTTCGCCCGGCTGGCCCTGGGCAGCGAAGAAGCTGGCAGTCGGCGCGAAAGCGCGCATGTCCGCGACCAGGGCTTCCGGGAGATGGAGCAGTGGACGCGGCCCCAGGTCCTCGAGGCGTGTGAGCCGGCAAGTGGCGCCCTGCTCGCCCGCTGCTGCGCGCAGCGCCTCACCAATAGGCAGGGTCGCGTCGTCGGCGATGATGTAGACGCGGTCCACGTGCGTGACGGCCAGGCATTGCACGACAGCGGTGCGCGCGCCGGGCAGCAGATCGTCGTCGGTCATGTGGTGGCGGCTCCTGACGCTGGGCAGTGTGGGTCTGCAGCGGCGGCCTCCGCTGGTAGCCCCAGTGTACCGCAGTCGTCCCTGAGATGATGCGGCTCCCGCATCGCGGACACGATCGCGCAACGCGGCGTGACGGACACGAGCGACTCTGAGACAATGTCCTTACCGCACTCGAGGCTATCAGAGCTGCTGCATGACGACTACACTGAGTACAGCCTGGAGCGCTTCTCGCAAGCGCTGGCACGTTTGCGCTGATCGCTGATGCAGGCCAATCTGTCCGCTATTGAGCCGGGGCGCGGTGACCCTGAACTGAAGGAGCTGCACATGAACGATCCGGTACGCCAGACACTGTCACTTGGAGTTCCGTGGGTAACGTTGGACCCGTTCTTGTTCTGCGTCCACCACCGCGACCGGTACCCAGCCGCCAACGAGCACATGGGGCCGGCGGCCTCTCTGGCGGCGCGCGACATCGGGATGGACTTCTCCGGCGCCGAAGGCTGGAGCATGTACCATGGCAGCACTATCCCGGGGTTCCCGCAACATCCCCATCGGGGCTTTGAGACCGTGACCTTCGTGCGCCAAGGGTTCATCGATCACTCCGATTCCCTCGGTGCTACGGCACGGTTCGGGAGCGGTGATGCACAATGGCTCACGGCAGGCCGAGGCATCGTGCACAGCGAGATGTTCCCGCTGCTCGACCGCGCCGGCGCCAACCCGTTGGAGCTGTTCCAGATCTGGCTGAACTTGCCGGCCGCCGACAAAATGGTGGAGCCGTACTTCACGATGCTTTGGAGCAAGGCGATACCTCGCCTGGTCACCACGGACGACAGCGGGCAAGTGACCGAGGTGACCGTGGTCGCGGGAGCGCTGGAGGGATTGCAGCCGTTGGCGGCCCCACCGGATTCCTGGGCCTCGCGTCCGCAGGCGGATCTCGCTATCTGGCAGATGGTCTTGCAGCCTTCCGCGCGGTGGACGCTACCGCCTGCAGTCCAATCGGACACGATACGGACCATGTACGTGTTCGCAGGATCTCTCCGCATCGGGGAGCGAGTCGTGCAGGCACCGCTGGGTGTGGTGCTGCAGTCGAATGAGCCTCTCGCTCTAGCGGCAGGGGGTCGAGGTGCCGAGGCGCTCGTGCTACAGGGGAGACCGATCGGGGAACCGATCGTCCAGTACGGGCCTTTTGTCATGAACGACCGGGCCGGTATCGAGCAGGCGTTTACCGATTATCGGCGCTCGGGTTTCGGCGGGTGGCCGTGGGCAACTGATGATCCCGTGCATCCGCCTGCTGCCGGCCGCTTTGCGCGCCACCCGGATGGCCACAGCGAAGATCCCGCATAACATCTCACACCTGTCCCCTTGAAAGAATGAGCCTTCCTTGGGCGGCGCCTGGCGCTGCCCACAGGCCGCCTCAGGGTGACGTTGCACAGCTTGCCGTTGCCGGAGGTTCGGGGACGCACCGCTGGATCATGGTCTGACCCAGCAGCTGACTCGTGCGGCGCCTGGCAAGCACCTCGACACCTCTTCGGCGTGCATCATACAGTCTGACTGGGAGCAGGAAACGTACTACCAAAGGCACGAACGATGGTAGCACAGCGACCACACGACGACCGTCGCCTGAAGATCGGTCTGTCTTTGGACGCAGCGACGATCAAGTTGTTGTTCTGAGATTTGACGCTTCCACTCTAGCCGCCGCGGCCTCCGAGCACGTCGTGCACCACGCTGCGGAGCGCGGACTCGAGCTCGGCGTCCGGCACGTCCGCGAAAGCGCTGGCCCCGAGCAGCGTTCCCGCGACCGCACCCATGGAAGCCATCATGCGGACGCGCCGCTCGGTCGGCACTGCAGGGTCCCTGAGCAGGGTCTGGAAGCGGTTTTCCAGATCATCGTCGCGGTGGTGTAGCTCGCCGTGGTTCTGCAGCGCGACGTCGCGGTGCAGGTCCGCGGTCGCTTCCCGGTTGCGCAGATGCAGCTCGATCAGCCGCCGGTTCCGCAGGGCAAACCCGATCAGCCGGTCGATCAGTCGCTCCCAGGTGTCGCCGGCGATGGCATCCACATCGAGCAGCGGCAGCACGCCATCCGCGAGGCTATGCAGCCGCATGTGCAGGGCAAGGAGGATGTCCTGCTTGCTCTCGAAATGGTAGTAGAGCGCTGCTTTTGAGAAGCCCAGCTCCGCGGCGATCTCGCGCAGCGAGGTCTCCGCGTAGCCCTTGCGTACAAAGAGGTCGAGGGCAATATCGAGGATCCGCTCGCGAGTCGACTGCGTGCTCCCGGCTTCGGCGGGCGAGGCGGGCTGTGATGCCACCTGACTTCCAGCCCCGATGGAGTGAGCTGCTTGACGTGCCATGTATTCTATTTTACTTGACAGCAGGTAAGTAGGCAACGTATGCTTGACAGTGTCACTTACTTACCGGACGGTAATCTACGAATAGCCTGGCGGTCGTCGACGAAGAAGAGGTACCGATGAGAGAGAACATGCTGGAGGCCGAGGGCCTGACGAAACGGTTCGGATCGACACAGGCCCTGGCTGGCGTCGATCTGGCGGTGCGCACCGGCTCCGTCCTTGGTGTGCTCGGCCCGAATGGGGCGGGCAAGACGACGGCCGTGCGCATCCTGACCACGCTCACGCTACCGGACAGCGGGCACGCCCGCGTCGCCGGGTTCGACGTGGTCCGCGATCCCGCGGCGGTGCGTCGCAACATCGGCGTCACGGCGCAAGCCGCTACGCTCGACGAGAGGCTGACCGGGCGGGAGAACCTGCGCATGGTCGGCGAGCTGAGCCGGATGCGGGGACGGGACGCGCGGGCGCGAGCCGAGGAGTTGCTGGGCACCTTCGAGCTGACCGATGCCGCCGGCCGGGTTCTGAAGGGGTATTCGGGCGGCATGCGGCGTCGCCTCGACCTCGCGGCGAGCCTGATGACCCGCCCCCCGGTACTGTTCCTGGACGAGCCGACGACCGGACTCGACCCCACGAGCCGCTTCCGGGTCTGGTCGGTGATCCGCGATCTCGTCAAGGATGGAGTCACCGTGCTCCTGACGACGCAATACCTGGACGAGGCGGACCAGCTTGCCGACCGCATTGTCGTCATCGATCATGGCCGCGTCGTTGCCGAGGGCACGTCGACGGAGCTGAAGCGTGTGACCGGCGGGGCACGGCTCGAGGTGACGCTGAGCTCCCCCAATTCCGCTGCGCTGGACGCGCTGCGCCCGCTCGTCGACGGCCCTTTCCGGGCCGATGAGGACGGGCGGCACCTGGGGGCGCCGGTGCGCAACGCGGTGGGCCTCGTGGCGCGCGTGGTACGGGTGCTCGACGAAGTCGGTATCGACCTGGAGGATGTGGCAGTCCACCAGCCTTCGCTCGACGACGTGTTCCTGAGGCTGACCGGCGTGGCGCCGGCAGATGATGAAGAGGCCGAGAAGCTGGCGGCCGAGGAAGTAGCCTGATGAACCACGCACACCCGATAGTCCTGGCCGAACAACCGTCCGTACCGGCACGCGTGGCCGGGGCGCTGCATGACGTTTTCGTCGTCACGAAGCGCAACCTGATCCACATTTCTCGGGAACCGATGCAGCTCTCCGACGTGACCATCCAGCCGGTGCTCTTCACCCTGCTGTTCGTCTACGTCTTCGGTTCCGGCATCTCCGTGCCCGGCGGTACGTACGCGAGCTTTGCCATCGCGGGCCTGCTGCTCCTCAACCTCACGACGTCGAGCATGGGTACCGCGGTTGGCCTGACCGTCGACCTCAGCACCGGAATCGTCGACCGCTTCCGCACCATGCCCATGTGGCCGGCAGCTGTGCTCGTCGGCCGCTCGCTCACCGATATCCTGACAGCCTCCCTCTGCACGCTGATCGTCGCCTGCAGCGGGCTTCTCGTCGGCTGGCGCCCGGAGACTGGCGCCGCGCATCTCGTCGCCGGCGTCGCGGTCGCCCTGCTCTTCGCGTACGCTCTCTCCTGGCTCGCCGCTTGCGTTGGCCTCTGGGCCAAGGGCGCGGAAACAGCCCAGAGCTTTGGCTTCCTGGTCCTCTTTCCGCTCTCGTTCATCTCCAACGCGATGGTTCCGACCCGAGGCATGCCGGGCTGGCTGCGCACGATCGCCGACTGGAATCCGGTCAGCGCTGTGACCAGCGCCTGCCGGGATCTTTGGGGCAATCCGAACCCCTCGGCAATGAGCTCGGCTTGGTCCATGCAGCACCCAGTTTGGACCGCGATCGCCTGGCCCATCGGTATCCTCGTGGTCAGCGTGCCCCTGGCCTCCATGCTCTACCGCCGCCGCACCACCAACTGAGCAGCCAGCGTCGCCGGCACCGCGCCATCGAAGTGGGCTAGAGGTGATAACTCTTCGCTCCTACCGAGGGCTGTTGCGCGATCCGGTGGCCGGCGTGCTCAGCGGCAGTCCCACCGCTGCCGGGTCCTTCGATTTCACCATCCAGGTCAGTAACGGTTCGCCGCCCACTGGCATCACGCCGTTCACGTTCTCGCCGGCGCCGTCGGGGACGACCAGCCATACCTACGCGGTGCCGGTGCCCGTCCCACCACCATCGTTGGCAGGCGGAGGCGTGATGTGATCACCACTTCTCCCGTGGAATAGAATGAGCACGGTCCCGGCTCTTCTGTCGCGCTCAGCGTAGAATGATGCTCGGTCCAAGCGCAGAAAAAGTACGATGATCGGGCATCACGCGCGGAAATAAACTGGGCGGGATCCGCGCTGCTCTATGCCACTGCCCGGGCGGTCCGGAGTGCTCGTTCGGACTCGGCTGCCGAACGGCTGCGGTTGTGCGGCGTGGCGGTTGGTTGCCTGTTGGGTGTGTCGGATGTTAGCGGGTGGGGAGGACTCGTCCCTCGTATTGCAGTTGAGACACATGGACGTTCAGGTACACACGGTCGAGACTTTCCACCACCAATGTCACATGGTCCCGCAGGATAGCTCCGACTGATTGGGTGTCTTTATCACTGGCCCCTGGCTGTGGAGCACGTTGCCTTACGGCACCTAACCGCTTGACGGTTCATATTTACGAGTGGCTCTATGCTACCTCGTCTGTGCCAGCAACCAGGGGCTGCCGACTCCAGACACATGCCTCGGCGGGCTGGGGCGAGGCCCCACTAGTTGTACAGACAGAACGAGTGGGCTACTTGGGCCCGCTCGCCGCTCCCGGTGGCAAGTGTACAGTGTTGGAGGTGGCGCCCGGCCCTCTGAATGCTACCCGTCAGAGGGAGTTGCGCACGAGGAGGACAGCGAAGAGTACCATGATGACACCTGAAACTCGCCGGATCCATCGATGAGCGCCGGGCGGAAGCGCGCGTCTTAGGGTCAGACCTGCCAGTACCAGGCAACCGAAGAACAACCAGGAAGCCGCCACGGCGCCCGCAGTAAAGAGCCAGCGCCCGGCGGTTTGTTGCGCCGCGATAGCCGCCCCGAGGATGACCACCGTGTCGATGACGGCGTGCGGATTGCCCCACGATACACCGACCCCACTCACGACATGTTTCCGTGGCACCGGTGCAGCTATGCCGCCTGAGGCCGGCACCGCGCCATCGGGCACGTCCATCCTGAGAGATGTGATGCCCAAATAGAGGAGGAAGACGACACCAGCATATACGAGAGCCAGGTGCAACCAATGGATACTGCCGGTCAAGGTGGACAGTCCCGCTGCACCGGCGAGGATGAGGGCACTATCGCACGTCCCGGCGATCAGCGCGGCCACCAGACCATAGCGAGCGCCGTACAAGATGCTGCTGTTGAGGACGAACATGTTCTGAGGGCCGATCGGCAGGATCATCGTGAGCCCAAGGATCAACCCGCTGATGAATTGCACGATCGTTGCTCGACAAGTGAGCTAGCCATCAAAAGGTCCGAAGCCTGTGGCGACCGCGGCTTCGATGGGGGTACGTTGATCGACGGCCGCAAGCGCTTCGTGCAAGTGTACACGTTCGGCGATGCCCTGCTGGTTAGCTTGGTCGCTGAGCCAAGCGCGTTGCAGCCCGTGGATTGACGTCCAGCTTCAGCGGCCGCACGTCGTACCCATCATGGGCGATCTCGCTCTGCGCCCATTTCCTTTTCCCACTCGGTCGGGTCGAGTTCCCAGGTCAGCCCGAATGGCCCGACAACCCCGCGTTGTTGACCAGAATGCCGATCGGCTCCAATGCCCGCGCCACCGCCGGCACCGCCGCCGCCGCGGCTGTGCTACCGGAAAGGTCGGCGACTTGGGCATGCGCCCGACGTCCAAGCTCCTCCACGGCGGCGGCAACCGTGGAAATCTCACCGGAGTTCCGAACCACGACGGCCACATCGGCACCACATCGTGCCTGCTCCGGGGCTGTTGCCCGCCCGATGCCGCGTCCGCCGCCGGTAACCAGGGCGACCTTTCCATCCAGATTCTTCATCAAGCGGACACATGTCTAGTGCTTTACATGCGTTTGCGCAGAATATGTCGATATGCATATAATTTCTCAAGGCGCTGATCGCCGGTGATCGCCCGTTCGGGCACGCCGGCTCAGGACGCCGTGTCCTCGCGTGGGCGCGTACCCCGCGATTTGTATACAAACCGTGTCCGCGAAGCAGAAGGGTTATCCACTGTGGCAGTCGCAGTTAGTGGGGAGTACTCCGAGGCCCAAGAGACTCCGTTCGCAATCAGCTCGGTGCTCGTGCCACTGATCACGATAATCGTCGGCATCTTTATGGTCGTGCTCGACGGTACGGCGGTGAACGTCGCGCTGCAGAAGCTCGTCGTCGATTTCAAGACGCCGCTCACGACCATTCAGTGGACCGTCACCGGCTACGCGCTGGCACAGGCCGCGGTCATTCCGCTTGCCGGTTGGTTGTCAGACCGCTTTGGCGCCAAGTCCATCTTCCTGATTTCCGTGGCCCTATTCACCGTTGGCTCGGTTCTCTGTGCGACCGCTCCGACTGCCAACACGCTGATCGCTTTCCGCGTCCTGCAGGGTCTTGGAGGCGGCTGCGTCATCCCGATTGCCATGGCGTACACCTATCGCCTTAGCCCGCCCGACAAGGTCGGCATTCTGATGGGCATGATGGGCGTGCCGATTCTTTTCGCTCCCGCCATCGGCCCCGTGCTGGCGGGATGGCTTGTGCAGTACCACACGTGGCGCTGGATCTTCCTGCTCAATCTTCCCATCGGCATCATCGGCGTGGTCTTCGGCATCCGTAGCCTGCCCAAGATCGACCGGCAGGCCGTGGCCGCGCTCGACATTCCGGGCTTTATCCTGGCGCCGCTGGCGTTTGCCGCCCTGTGTTATGGCATCAGCGAGGGAAGCACGAGCTGGACTTCAGGCAACACGATTGGCGGTATCGTGGTGGGTGTTGTCGCGCTGGCGCTATTCATCGTGGTTGAGCTGCGGGTCGAGTCTCCTCTGCTTGAGCTGCGCGTCTTCAAGTCACTTGACTTCAGCCTGGGCATCCCCGTGCAATGGATCGCGCAGTTTGCCATGTTCGGGGCCCTCCTCCTGGTGCCGCTCTTCTTGCAGGGAGTGCGCGGGTACGGCGCATTCGACACCGGCCTCAGCCTCCTGCCGCAAGCAATCGGGGCGGGCCTGGCGATGCCCATCGGCGGTGCGCTATTCGATAGGCTGGGGGCGCGCCCACTCGTGTTGAGCGGCGGCGCGATCCTCGCCGTCGGCGCGTTCATTCTCACCGGAGTCAACCTCTCCACCACCGGACCCGGCCTGATCCTGCCTCTGGCCCTCTACGGAGTGGGCATGGGCCTGATCATGATGCCGCTGAACACGCACCTGATCAATGCCGCGCCGCGCAGTCTGGTGAGCCGGGTGACGTCGCTCACCAACGCCCTGTCGCAGGTTGTCAATTCGATAACCGTGGCCTGCCTGGCGACGATTCTGGTGTCGCGCAGAAATACAGACATCGCCAACGCCCAGGCGTCGGTGATGGCGCAGTACCACAATCTCAAGCATCTTTCGGCGAGCGCGAGAGCCGCTATGAACCATCAGCTGCAATACGCTTCCTATAGAGCCGCGGCTGCGTCTTTCTCGGATACGTTCAAGGTGGCGGTGGTGATGGCGGTCGTGGCGACCGTGATGGGCGTCGTCCTGCGGCGCAATCATGCCGCCCAAGCTGCGCGGCCGGCGGTGCAGCAGGTTGCGTAGGATTGGGCTGGGCCGCCCGCGGGCTGAGGAGGTATGTATTGCGATGATCGCCGAATATGGACATCCGCAGCTGGAGGAGCTACGGCTCGATCAACTGCTGGAGCTCTGGATCAACATCGTAACGTGGGGCAGCATTCGGCCCACTTTCGAGGAGATGGTGCACGCCGATCTCACCTTTCCGGAGCTGATCGTGCTGCGCATGTTGCGGCGCGCTCCACTGAGCGTGGCCGACGTGGCGATGAGTATCTCCATCACGCAGTCCGCGGCCAGCAGGGTGGTCGATCGACTCGTGCGCGACGGCTACATGGAGCGCCAGGAGAACCCCGCCGACCGGCGCCAGAAACAGCTCACGCTGACGCCGGTTGGGCAGTCCCTGATGGATCAGTTCGAGGCAAAGGTGGCGCGCGCAGCGCAGCCGATGGTCGATGCCCTGTCCACCGCCGAACAGAAACAGTTCAGCGGTCTTCTCCTAAAGATGGTCGCTTCTCAGGGACCGTGCCCGATCCCAGCAGATAGTCTGCAGGCATACGAGTCCGCGCCGGCCTAGCGGTGGTCTTCGCGCCGCCTTCAGTAGGAAGACGGCGTGAAGACCACCGGGAGTCAGACCTGTTCTTGCCTTATGGCAGGAGCGCGTTCGTCAAGGACTCGGCAACGTTTAGGTGGCCCGGCATGAGCTTGTTGGCAGTCATCCAGTCAGCATAGGTCTGCCACGTGTGCATGTCCATGGTGCCATACCGTCCCGTCCCGTCTCTGAAGAGCGGCGACAGGAGCGTGAGGCTTTGCTGGATAAGCCCACGGCTGGTGGAGAGCACGCCCGGCACCTTGAGCAGGATGCTCGTTGCTTCTGCCGGGTGAGCCGCCGCATAGGCGTATCCTTCGAACGTGGCCTTCAGGAATGCACGCAGGACGCCAGGCTCGCTGGAAAGCTGATTCCGACCGGTGATGAAGACCAGCTCATCATAGGTCGGCACGCCGAATCGATCGAGCCGCATGACGTTCACGGGCTTGCCGGCAGCCTCCGCTTGCAGTGCCTCCCAGGTCCAGTAGACGCCGATCACGGCGTCGACGCGGTGGCTAAGGAGCGCCGGCAAGAGATTGTAGCCGACGTTGACCTGATGCACCTTACTCGCGTTGCCACCGTCATTCTTGAGCAGGACCGCGAGGTCGGTGTAGTCGCTCGGATCGCCCGCCATGCCGACCGTGCGCCCTTCCAGCTGCCTCGGGCGGGTGATGCCGGTGCTCTTCAAAGCCAGCACCGCGTTGAGGGGCTTCTGCACGATTGCGGCAACCGCGAGCACCGGAATGCCCTCCTGGCGCGAGAGCAAGACCGTCGGCTCGTAGGATATGGCAATATCACCGGTGCCGTGCGCCACGAGCTTGACGGCGTCCGCGGCGCCCGACGGCACCTGCGCCTTGACGTTCATCCCAGCCGCTGCGTAGTAGCCCCTGGCCAGGGCCACGTAGATGCCGGCGTGGTCCGTATTGGGGTACCAGTCGAGCCACACGGTCACGTTGTGCCGGCCGGTGGCGGCCCTGGCGGGGGCGGAGGCCGCACCGAGCACCGCGACACACAGGGCAACGATGCTCAGGACGCGGAGCGCGGCCGCGCTCTTCTTACTGCACTGACGTGCTGGATTCAAGCTAACTCTCTGGTTCATCGATCCAAACCTCCGTGACACCAGGGAACAAACAGTCGCTCGAGGACGGCGACAAGAGAGAATGCCAGTATGCCGAGCATGGCCATCACAACGACGATGGCCAGCACCGTGGGCGAATGATTCTGATTGGCTGCCATCTGCAGGGCGTATCCCAAACCGCCGGTGGCGCCCACCCACTCACCGTAGATCGCGCCCGAGACGCTGTAGGTGGCGGCCAGCTTGGCGCCGGTGAAGAAGCCTGGCAAGGCGGCCGGGACGCGCGCGGTCCACAGCACTTGCCAGGGCGAGGCGCCCAACGTGCGGAGCAGCGCCGGAAGCTCGGGGTCGAGTGACTGCAGACTGTCGTAGACGTTGACACTCACCGCGAAGAATGAGTACAGCACGACCACCGCAATCTTTGGCTGTGGGCCGTAGCCGAGGGCAACGAGCAGGATGGCTCCGATCGCGATGGTGGGAATTGCCTGCGAGGCAATCAGGAGTGGGTAGAGCCCGTCGCGAACGACGCGCGAGGCGAACATGGCGACGGCGAGCAGCGCGCCGATCACCAGGCACAACACGAAGCCTGCCACGGCCTCGGTCAACGTTGGGCCAAGGTTGTCGAGGATCAAGTTGCGCGTATCGCTCTCGCCGAATGCCTGCACTACCTGCAACGGTGTGGGCAAGATGTACTCTTCAAGATGCCCGAGCCAGATTGCCGCTTGCCAGCAGAGCAGCAACCCGGCGACGATCAGTGCGGAAAGCAACCACCCGGCCCCGTGCTGCCGGATCCATGCGCCGCGAGGCCTCGGCGATGGCGCGGCAGCGGAATCCCGGCTGAGCCGCGGCGCCACCAGCGGCTGGGATCGGGCCTGCTGCCTCATGGGGTGCCTCCAGTCGCCGGGGCGTGCGGCCGGCGCGACGCGCGCAGTGCCACGAGCAGCTCCCGCTTTATGTCGACATACTCGCTGCCGGCGGTTGTTTCGTAGGCGCGGGGACGGCGGATCGGCACGGCCACGGTGGCGGCTATCCGTCCCGGGCGATCGGTCATCACGTACACGCGATCGGAGAGGTATGCCGCCTCCTCCAGGTCATGTGTTACCAAAATCACCGTTGCTTCGATCTGGGCCAAAACACCGGCCAGCCATTCGTGCAGATCGGCCCGGGTGATAGCGTCGAGGGCGCCGAAGGGCTCGTCGAGCAGCAGCAAACGGTGGCCGGCCAGGACAGTACGGAGAAGCGACACGCGTTGGCGCATGCCACCGGAGAGAGCGGACGGGCGCATCCGCTCGAATCCCTCGAGGCCGAAGGTGGGCAGCAGCGCGCGGGCGCGTTCGCGCGCCGCGCGACGCGGAACACCGGCGAACTCCAGGGCGACGGTTGCGTTGTCGATGACCGAGCGCCAGGGCATAAGCAGGTCGCGTTGCGGCATGTAACCGGCGGCGCCGAGGAGGCCTCCGGGCGGCGCACCCTCAACGGCGACAGCACCGCCGGTAGGGCGCAGAAGTCCGGCCAGCAGGCGCAAGAGTGTGCTTTTGCCGCAGCCGCTCGGCCCTACGAGGCTGACGAACTCGCCTGGTTCGACGGAGAATGAGATATCCCGCAGCGCCTCGACGGCCGGATCCCGGCTTCGCGCGAAGGCGTGGCTGACGTGTTCGACACGGACATACGGCGTGGCCATTGACCGGCGCTCCTTTCGGCGGCAGCAGATGAGTCTGCTGCAACACGAAGGCCGCCGGTTCCCGTTGCTGGGAGCCGGCGGCCCATCCTCCTTGAGCGCCGTTGCGGCTTCCCTTCGCCGGTACTAGCCGGATCAGGTTCAGAGGGTTGATGGCTTATAGCCACCTCTCAGCGCCTGCGCGCACCCCTAGCGGCGGACCTTCGCATCGTGTTGGTCCAACACCTAGTATAGCACCCGGTGTCTGTACTCACACCCTGGCTCAGCCGGCTTCACGAAGTCTGCACAGAGTGCCAGGAAGCCTCTGGATACATCTAGATGGAAGCGACGACCGGATAGATCCGGGCGCGGGCGGCTACCATCGCGGCCTGACTCATCCGGCGAGAGCCCTGCCATCCGCTTTCAAGCGGAGGTTCCCTCGATATTTGCACTCCGTAGCCGGTTGGCAGGCTCCATCGGCAGCGTCAGCGGGATCGGCCCACCGCCTGCTCACAGCCACGTCGCATCGATCGTGGCGTGAGAACGTTACGATAGGATTGTCGACCGGTTGAAACATCACGGTGCTGCACGTGCCATCATGCGATCCTGTCATGCTGGAGGCACCCCCCCCCTCCAGGCACGATGACGCCAAGGCCAGGGGAAAGATGCGCGCATCCGCTCGATTCCCTGCCTATGAGCATTGGGCCGCGAAACGGACGTCACTTGCAGGAACGGAGCAGCCAAGATGAACGCGCTGAGAGAACTGGGTCCCGAGGCCGACTTGCGGGCGGCGCGGGGCTCCGGGGCCTGGCCCCGCCTGAAGGTGAACTCGCACGTTCACCTGCCGCCAAACTTCTCGGCCTTCGCTACAATTGCCGAGCTTGTCGACCGATCGGCTGCGCAGGACATAGGGGTGCTCGGCGCCAGCAACTACTACGACTGGAGCGTCTACACGCCGTTCGCACGGTTGGCCAGGAATAGAGGCATCTTCCCACTGTTCGGCTTGGAAGTGATTTGCATGATTGACGATCTGCGCGAGGCCGGCGTGCGACTCAACGATCCGGGCAACCCAGGGAAGATGTACCTGTGCGCGAAGGGCTTGTCGGCATTCGAGCCGATGAGTGTCGCGGCGCGGCAGCGCATCGACGTGATTCGCGGGAACGACGCAGCCCGCATGACGACCATGATTGACATGGTCAGCACCGTATTCAGGCGGGGAGGCATCGCGGTCGACATCGGCGAGGAGTCGGTCAAGAACATGGTCAGGCTCCGGCATGGTCTGTCGGCGGACAGCCCTGTGTATCTGCAGGAACGACACGTGGCCCAGGCCTTCCAGCAAGCACTATTCGCCCGCGTGCCGGTGGACAGGCGAGCTGACGCGCTTACCAGTGTGCTTGGCGCCGCGTCCAGCGCCCGGCCCGACGATGCCAATGCCATCCAGCACGAGCTGCGGGCACAGCTGATCAAGGCCGGCAAGCCCGGCTTCGTGCAGGAGACCTACGTGGGCTTCCAGCACGTATACGACCTGGTGCTCGCACTGGGCGGCATCCCCTGCTATACGATCGTAGCCGACGGCATGGAACCGATGTCCGAATTCGAGTGTTCGGTGGGCCGGCTGATCGAATCGGTGCAAGCACGGCAGATCTTCTGCACGGAGCTGGTGCCGAATCGGAACACGCCGGAGGTAGTGGAACGCTATACCGCGGCACTGCGGGCGGCCGGAATGATCGTGCTGGCAGGAACAGAGCACAACACGCTGGACATGGTACCGATGGAGCCGACCTGTGCCGGCGGGACGCCGATCCCCGATTATCTCAAGGACATATTCTGGGAAGGCGCCTGCGTGGTGGCCGCCCATCAGTTCCTGGCCGCGCACGGGCAGACAGGCTTCGTGGGCGACGACGGACAGCCAAACGCGGCCTATGCCAGCGGTGAGGAACGGATCAGGGAGTTCGCCACTCTCGGTGCCGCCGTCATCGGAAGGTATCGCCAGGCCGCCGCCGGCTGAATACCGCCCCTTGATCCGCGCCCCGCCAGGGTGTAGAATACTTGATAGATAGATTATCAAGTAAGCTTAGTTGTCGGCATACAATACACGCCGTACGGATGTCGAATGATGAATGAGTACCAACTGACCGAGAAGACCCAGGAAGCGATCCTGACCGCTCAGAATCGGGCCACGGCGAGCGGCAATCCGGAGATAGAGACGCTGCACCTGCTGAGCGCGCTGCTGGCGCAGCCGGATGGTCCAGCAGCCTCCATCCTCCGCCTGGCCAACGTCGATCCCGCCGGACTGCTCAAGCGCACCGATCAAGAAATCGGCAGGCTGCCGCGCGTCGGCGGTGACGCCCAGATTGGCTACTCGCCCGGCTTCAGGTCGCTCCTTCCGCGGGCACACCGCGAGGCCGGGGCGATGGGCGACCAATACATTGCCGTGGAGCATCTGCTTCTGGCGTTGGCCGGCGCGGCCCGGGGCGATCGTGCCGGCGACCTGCTGCGCCAGGCGGGCGGGGATGCCGGCCGTATCCGTGCAGCCGCCGAAAGCATTCGTGGCGGCAAGCGCGCGGCCTCGGCCAGCGCGGAGGAAACGTACCAGGCGCTCGATCGTTACGGGCGCGACCTCACGGCCCTGGCCCGTGAGGGCAAGCTCGATCCGGTGATCGGGCGTGACGACGAGATCCGGCGCGTCATGCAGATCCTCTCCAGGCGTACGAAGAACAACCCCGTGTTGATCGGCGAGCCCGGCGTGGGCAAAACAGCTATTGCCGAGGGACTCGCGACCCGAATCGTCCGCGGCGACGTGCCGGAGAGCCTCAAGGATCGTCGCCTCGTCGCCCTGGACATGGGCGCCCTGATCGCGGGCGCTAAGTATCGGGGCGAATTCGAGGAACGCCTCAAAGCCGTGCTGCAGGAGGTGCAGAAGGCCGCGGGTGGCATCATCCTGTTTATCGACGAGATCCACACCGTCGTCGGCGCGGGCAAAGCGGAAGGCTCCATGGACGCCAGCAATTTGCTCAAGCCGATGCTTGCCAGAGGCGAGCTGCACTGCATCGGGGCGACCACGCTCGACGAATACCGGAAGAACATCGAACAGGACGCCGCGCTTGAACGGCGCTTCCAGCAGGTACTGGTGACTGAACCAACCGTGGAGGACACGATCAGCATTCTGCGCGGTCTCCGTGAGAGGTACGAGGTGCACCACGGCGTGCAGATCAAGGACGCGGCGCTGGTGGCCGCCGCCGTGCTTTCCAACCGCTACATTGCCGATCGATTCCTGCCCGATAAGGCCATCGACTTGATTGACGAAGCCGCGGCAAGCTTGCGCATGGAGATCGATTCCATGCCCATCGAGCTCGACGAGATCGAGCGGCGGCGCATGCAGCTAGAAATCGAGCGCCAGGCCTTGCAAAAGGAAGTTGATAGCGGATCGCGCGACCGCTTGCAGCGCCTCGAGGTAGAGCTCGCGCAGTTGCGCGAAGAGGGCAGCACTCTGAAGGCGAAGTGGCAGCAGGAGAAGGCCGCTCTCACCGCAGTTCGCGATCTGCGCGAGAAGATTGAGGCCAACAAGCTGCAGATGGAGCAAGCCGAACGCGCATACGATCTCAACCGGGCTGCGGAGTTGCGCTATGGCGTGCTTCCCGCGCTCGAGCGAGAGCTGCGCGAGAAGCAGGCCACGGTGGACGCGGAAGGAGATGGCCAGCGCCTGCTGAAAGAAGTGGTCGACGAGGAAGACATCGCCACGGTAGTCAGCCGCTGGACCGGCATTCCAGTCACGCGCCTCCTGGAGGCAGAGCTGCAGAAACTCCTGGGCATGGAGGAGAAGTTGCACCTTCGCGTCGTGGGCCAGGACGAGGCGATTGCCGTGGTCTCCAATGCCATTCGCCGTGCCCGAGCCGGCCTGCAGGATCCCAACCGGCCGCTGGGCTCCTTCATCTTCCTTGGACCAACTGGCGTGGGCAAGACGGAGTTGGCGCGCGCGCTTGCCGAGTTCCTCTTCGACGATGAACGCGCGATGATCCGCATCGATATGAGTGAGTACATGGAGCGGCACAGCGTGTCGCGACTCGTCGGCGCCCCGCCCGGCTACGTCGGTTACGATGAAGGCGGCCAGCTTACCGAGGCCGTGCGACGCCGGCCCTACTGTGTGCTGCTTCTCGACGAAATCGAGAAGGCGCATGCCGATGTCTTCAACGTCCTCCTTCAGGTGCTGGATGATGGCCGCCTCACGGACGGTCAGGGCAGAACGGTCGATTTCACGAACACCATTATCGTGATGACGAGCAATATCGGGAGCCAGTACATCGCGGAGCTTGGCACGTTCGACCAAGAGGAGATGCGGCGGCGCGTCAACGACGCGCTGCGTGTGCACTTCCGACCCGAGTTCCTGAACCGTGTGGACGACGTCGTCACATTTAGCAGCCTCACGCGCGACCAGATCGGCGAGATCGTGGAGATTCAGCTCAGAACGCTGCGGCCGCGTCTGGCCGAGCGGCATCTGAGCCTGGAGTTGACAGCCGCGGCAAAGGATCTGATTGCCGACGAAGGCTACGATCCAATATACGGCGCTCGTCCGCTCAAGCGGGCGCTGCAGCGTCGCGTCCTCGATCCGCTGGCCTCGGCCGTTCTTCGCGGCGAATTCGCCGGCGGAGAGACCGTGCTGGTAGATGTCGAGGCCGGACGCCTCGTATTCTTGCATCGACGCGAGCAGGCGGAACCCGCGGCACTCGACGCGTAGCTCGCTAGGCGACTCCTTCCGCCTGCTCGGGCTCGTCGTCCACCTGATGGTGGTAGAGCGCCGATGGCCACCAGTTCCAGCGGCCGAGCAGGCTCGCGAACGCCGGCACGAGCAGCGTCCTGATCAGGAACGTGTCCATCAGCACGCCGGCCGCGATGCCGTAGCCGATCTGATGAAGCATGTCGGCGCCGCTCTGGTTGCCGGCGGCAAAGGCAAACACGGCAAACGTTCCGGCGAGGATGGCGCCGGCCGTGGTGATCGTGCCGCCGCTGACGCCGACCGCGTACCAGACCGCCTGGCGAAGCGGCCGCTTCCTTGCCTCCTCGCGGATGCGCGTCATAACCAGAATGTTGTAGTCCGACCCCAACGCCGTGAGGAAGATGAACATCAGGAACGGCAGCACGAAGTTGAGTCCGGAATCGGGACCGAGATGCACGAAGACATAGGCGGACAAGCCGAGCGCCGCCAGATACGACAGCACGACGCTGACCACCAGGTAGAGCGGGGCCAGCAGGCTGCGCAGGACGACTGAGAGCAGTATGGCGATGACCACCGCCACGAAAGGAATGATGTGGTGGAGATCCTCGTTGGAAAGCGAGCTGACGTCATAGGAGAACGACATCTGGCTGAAGATACCTGTCTGCGTAGCTCCGACCTGCCGCCCGAGCCCGCTCACACTGTCCCGAACCACCGGCACCTGGTTCAGATCGTGGCTGCTGCCGGTGTTGTTGTACTTGAGCAAGCCTATCCACTGGACCGTTCTGCCGTCGGCGCTGATGTACAGGAAGGTAGCGCGATAGGCCCGGTAGTCGAACGGCGAGACGTTGTTGAGTCCGGCGGGTTGCACCGGCGGCAGCTTCTGCGCCGTGCCAAGTTGCCGGTGCAATGATGCCAGCTTGCTATCCGTCAACCTGGCTCCGTAGGGGCTGAGCGGACCGCTCAGGCTGTGCGTGGCGAAGGCCTGGTTGCGCTCCAGCGCGGCCTGAACGGCGTCGAGCGTGTTCAGGTGGCCCCAGATCGGCGTATCGAAATGGAACAGAATAAGCGTCTGGTAGATGCTGTTGCCGGTCTGTGGGTAGTGCGCGGCGATCAGAGCCTGGCCGGCAGCGGAGTCGCTGCCGGAGGGGCCGGTTACCGTGTCGCCAAAACCTGTGGTTGGGGAGTTGACCAGGCCGCACGCGAGCAGCACGAAGGCTGTGATCAATGCCGCGAGGGTGATCACCGGCCGGCGCACCGCCCGCACGGCCACGGAGCCCCAGAGACCGATCTTGTCGCCTGATATCGCCTTCGAGCTCGAGGGCCAGAAGACCGCGCGACCGAAAATGGCCAGGACAGCCGGCAAGAAGGTCAGGCCGGCAAGGAGCGTCAGGCCGATGCCGATGGCCAGCGCCGGCCCCATCCCCTGATAGAAGCCGAACTGTGAGAGCAGCAGGCTGAGCATAGCGGCGATCACGGTGAAGGCGGAGAAGCTGATCGTCTCGCCTACGTTGGTCAGCGCGTGTATGACCGCGTCGCTGGTCGTGCGGCCGCGACGCAGCTCCTCGCGCACCCGAAACACCAGGAAGAGCCCGTAGTCGGTACCGGCGCCGAGTATGAGCACGATCAGGATGACCTGCGTGATGCTGCCCACTTGCACGCCCAGGTGGGTAGAGGCAGCGATCACCGGGCCGGAGAGCGCCAGCACGAGCGCGGCCGGCAGGAGCGTGACGAGCGGGGCCAGCAGGGCGCGGAAGGCGATGAGCAGCAGCACGATGATGAACAGATATGACAGGTACCTCGTCGTGTCCTGCGAGCTCGACTGCGCCTGCGCTTGGTCGACGATGATGCCCAGTTCGCCGGCTAGGTGCATCTGCAGGCCGGGCGGCGCGCCCACCGTGGTGAAGTCGTGGCGGATCGTGTCCACGAGCGTCTTGTCCGTACCGGTACCGCTGAAGTTGACGTCCGCCTGAATGGCTATCTCACGTGCCTTCCCATCGGCCGAGACTCCCTGGTCCTGCACGGATTTGACGTGCGGCACCGTCTTCAGGATTACCGTAAGGCGGTCGATGGCAGTCTGGTCTGTCCTGGTCAGGGGTCCGACGGAGCGGGCGGCGACGATATCCCCGGAAATGTAGTCGACGTTCTGCCAGGGCGAGGCAAGCTGAGCCGCCTGCATAGAGGGCGCGCTCGAAGGCAAGAAGCTGCTGTTTTGGTCCTTGGTCACGCTCGCGAGTCCGGGAAACAAGGAGACGCTCGCGAACGTGATCACGATCCAGAGAACTGCTATCGGGTACTTGAAGCGGACGCAGAAGCGAGCCAGTGCCGTGAAAAAGGGCTCCATATCACCTCCTGAGGAATCCAGCGAATCAGACGCCGGGATTCCAGCAAATCAATGGTCGAAGGGCAGCGGCGAACAGCGCATCGCCCCTGGCGATGTCCACACTCTGCGAATATCGCTCCTCCATGAGGTAGATCACCGTGAGACCGAGAAGACTCAGGGTCGCGGCGGTAATATCGACTTCCGGGCGCAATACGGGCTTCGCTTTCGTCAGCGCCCGCTGAATGATGGCAAACGCGGGTCCTGGGACGGCTTCCCTGTCGTAGCCGCGGCCTATCCGGTGCGCCAGCTCACGCAGCACCGGATTGACCATCAAGGGATACTCGCGCAGGCGGTCGCGCAAGAAGAGCAGGCAGGCAGCCAGGTCGGCTGCCGCCCTGGCTGGATCGGATGCATCGACTTTGGGATCGTAGCTGATCAATGCGGCATCGGGCGAGATCACCTTGAAGGCCGCCCGTGCCAGGGACGCCTTGTCACCGAAGTGACGGAAGAGCGTGACCTCGTTGACCCCGGCGGCATCGGCCACTGCGCGTGTGGTCGAACCTTCATAGCCATGCTCGACAACGAGGTCGAGAAACGCGTGCAGAAGCCTATCCTTAGTTGTCTTGTTGGCGGGCATTGTTCTCACGTCGCTGAGCTGGTGCGTGGCGGCCAGCGAACTGCTGAGCCAGGCATAATCCTAGCGCAGGTGGGAGATGCGTGCAAGTACTTGCATGGATTATGTGTCGAAGTTTACATGTGGTGCCACCCACGCCTGTGTAGCAGTGCAATTAGGAACTGCCCATGGCAACGCGTGAAACACGGCACATGGCCAGGTACGTGAAGAATCGTTATCACGCCCCCGAGTTCTTCAGGAATCTCAAATAGAAGGCTCCAAACACCCCGACAATGCCGATGTTCACGAGCAGCCGTGCCCAGAAGTGCTGCCTCAAGAACAATATATCGACACTCACGACGACGGCAATCATCACCACAACGTACAGTACAATTGGTATCTGCTTTGGCATTTCAATCTCCTGTCGAGTTACAGCGCAAGCTCTGGTTCTGGGACATGCTGAGCGGGCAATGGTCAGCTCCCAGTAGCCGGCCGCGCATGCCAGCGCCGCCGCCCCGAGGAACAGCGCTGCCCACTCGTACGTCTTCCCATCGGCGCCACCGAACACCAGCGTCAGGACGCCACAAACGTGACGGACCGGCCGGCAACAGCATGACGTGATCTCGGCGGTCACTTGGTGGACTCGTTTCTGTGCACAGATATGGCAGGGGAAGCGCTCTGGGTTGCTGGTATTGCATCTGGTTGGGCTGGATAAGCGCGCCCACGGCACGCTCGCCATGCAAGGAACGGACAATCAGTGAGTGGCTGAATGCGAGGTCGGCTGGTGAACTCGATGTCCGTGGCTGTCCACACTATCCTGCTGGGCAGCTGGCAGGCGCTGAATCTGGATCGAGACTGAGCGTAGTGACGCTCACCGAGTGCGGATCCAGGTGGAGCGTGCAGGTGTCAGTCTCGCTGCGTAAGGAGCTGATGGCAATCTGCACGTCGGTTGGCCGATCGCGATCGTTGTACGCCTCCAACGTGGGTCCGGTCAGCGTGCGCACGGTGCCCCGCGCAGCTAGCGTCACCCCCGGTACCCAGATACGGCAGGTCAGCTCCTCCTCCGGGTGCGTGTTGCACACGGCGACGGCCAGCCGCCGCTGCCGGCGGTCGATCGTCGCGCACACGTCCCCGTAGGCCACCATCGTGGCAGTCCCGTCCAGCCGCGACGCCTCGAAGGCGGGCGAAGCGACGTGGGCGTCGAGCACCTCCGGGTAGGTGTGGTTGGCGTACAGGTCGCACACGTGGTAGGTGGGCCGCAGAACCAGTCCCTCCGGGTGGACGTAGATCGCGCCCCGCGTGTTCACGACCGGCGAGAGGTTGGTCATGGCCACGCTGCGGCAGTGGCGCAGGCAGGTGTTCAGGAAGCCGGCGTAGAGGAGCGCGTCGGCCATGGTGTAGACGCTGTTGTCGTCGTTCCGCCGCCACTCCTCAATCGCTCGCGGCGCCACATCGGCGTGACCAGGATGATGCCAGCCGCGGGGATTCCACTCGTCGAAGGCGATGCGAACCCGATCAGACAACTGCAGGAGGCCCAGCATCTGCTCCATGGCGACGACCTTCGCTTCCGCGTCTCGTATGGCGCTCATGCAGGTCAGGTACGGGGTATCGCCACGGGCCGGGTAGTCGTGCAGCGCGATCAGGTCGAGGTAGCGGCCGGCCCGCTCGAGCAGCCGCATGCTCCAGGCCCGGTCGGAGGTGGCCGCCGCGCATACCTGAATGGTGTCGTCCACCCGCTTCATCATCTTGGCCGCTTCGAGAACGTAGCGTGCCCACTCCTCGGAGTCCTTGGCCCCGATCTCCCACCAGCCGTAGTTCTCGTTGCCGATGCTCCAGTAGCGCACGGCGTGCGGCGCCGCGTGCCCGTTGGCACGGCGCCGCGCGGCCCAGCGGCCCTCGCTCTCGAGGTTGCAGTACTCCACCCAGTCGCTCATCTCCTCAGGCGTCCCCGTGCCGGCGTTGGTGCACAGATACGGCTCGGCGCCGACCGCCCGGCAGAAGGCGATGAACTCGTCGGTGCCGAAGGTGTTCGGCTCTTCGACTCGCCAGGCCTTGTCGAAGGTTGGCTGGCGATCCGGTCCCACGCCGTCCCGCCAGTGGTACGCGGAGACGAAGCAGCCACCGGGCCAGCGGATCACCGCCGGCTGGATGTGCCGGAGCGCCTCGATGACGTCCGTGCGCAAGCCCTGCTCGTCGGCAAGCGGCGAGCCCGGCTCGAAGATGCCGCCGTAGATCTGGCGGTGGAAGTGCTCGAGGAAATGGCCGAAGAAGGCGGGATCGCGTGTCCCGGCCGTGCGGTCAACGTCCAGATGGACCTGCATCGTCGCGCTCATGGCTTCAGTCCTCGTTTTCCTCTCTTCTGCGCTGCCGCGGATCGTGCCGTGCTTCGGGCCGCCAGCGTGGCACCGCTCTTCGTGCCCAGTACCTCTGACAATATCCTCGCCCGCCAAGTATCGCCAGAGGGGCACATGACGGAACCGACGGAAATGAACCGATCTGAGGTAGCCAGTCCGGCAACCTTCAGCCTGGTTGCAGGATATAGCACATCGCTAGCCTGCGGAGCAGTTTCCTTGGACCGCGCAGTCGCAGCCGGCCGCTTGGCGAGCGGTGTTGGCCGGGAACCACGCAGATGCGGGCCGGATGGACTTGCCGACCGTTTGAGCACCAGCTACCACGCAAGCCCGAAGGCCAACGCGCTCTACCGGCTGTGTCTGGCCCATCCACCGTTGCCAACGCTCTTGCCGACGGAAGCCATTGAGTTGGTGCAGGCGGTCGCAGCCTACGACATTGCGCTGGTCGACCGCGTGCATCAAACTGGGACCAGCACTATATCGCTGACCCCGCAGTGGGAACAGCTGCCTGATGGGCAGCGTGCGCGACTATCGCAGTGATATCTACGCGCGGGGCATTGAGTTGAGCTATCGCAGCCGTCGAGGTTCGCTCTTTGACATGGCGTATGCCGCGCTGGCGGAGCAGGCAGGCACGACGCTCTGGACCGTGGACGGACGTTTCTACCGGGGTGCACAGGCGATGGGTCTGAGCTGGGTCATGCACCCAGCGCGTGATCCCCTGCCCTGATCGCGTGCTGGTGCTGCTCGGTGCGCATGCCGGCCTGCGGGCGCAGGAGTGCGCCGACCTGCGCTGGGCCGATGGGCAGTTGGCGCGTCGGGATGCTGTGGAACGCTCTTGCCAACTCCTGGTTCACGCGAGAAGCTGCTGAAACCGCTGCCATTACTCGGACGTGACGTGGCGTTGAAGCTGCTACCGCCCACGCATCCTGAGTGCAGCCTGGCGGGCCGCATCGAATACGCGCAGCTACTGCTTGATGGCAGCGAGGTCGGTTTCAGCACGTCGAGCGCGCGGCCGCAGCAAATCGCGTATCTGGATCCCGGCAAGCCCTGCGGGGACACGGCGCTGCTCAAGCTGCCGGTTCGCAGGCCGGATGTCGTCGTGCCAGTCGTACAGCTGTTCCTGCGCTAGCACACCGGTGAGTGCGGGAAAGCTGCCGCGGGCCGCTCAATATGCCATCAGGTCCCGGTACGTGTCGACAATGTACTTGTACGTCGCGTAAGTCACAGTAGGCGGGATTGAGTGATCTGACGCGAACACCAGGCGGGCACCGCGCGCCTTCATGCCTTCGATGTACGTGGTGACCTCGCGCTTGATAATCTCCCGGTCGTTGGTCTCGAAGACGCGGACATCCAGCCCGCCGATGAACGCCAGCTCATCGCCATACTGCGCGGCGAACGCTAAAGGATCGTTACCCTTCGCCTTGCGTTCCATCGGGTTGAGGGCGTCAAAGCCGGCGTCCACGATCAGCGGCAAGGCCTGCGCCGTGCTTCCGCAGCTGTGCAGCACCACCGGCAGGTCGAAGCTATGGAAGAACTCCACCAGCTCGTGAAAATACGGAAAGATCAGCTCGCCCAGCACCTTTGGCGAGGCGAACAGTCCGTTCTTGTAGCCTAGGTCTTCGTACAGCCAGATGCCGTCGGGCTTGCCCACGTTCGCGATGAGGTAGCCGAAATAGCGCTTGTACATGTCGGTGTACACCCGGCAATAATCATGAATCCACGCGGGATCGAGCAGCAAGCTCTCATACAGTGTGATATCACCCAGGCTTTGCCGCATATTCTCCCAGATGAACTGATGCCCGTAGTGCGTCCACTTGCCGGCCGCCCTGGCCTCGGCAAGGGCCTTGCGCGTCTCGTCCAGATTCCCGAACCGTTCGACATCCCATTCCAGCAGCCGCGGGCGGTAATCGCGCTCCCAGACGTCGCGGCTGGTCATGCGGAAGCCGATGTGCTCGGGGGTGCCTGACCGGTGTTTCCAGAACTTGAGCGAGGCGCCCGAGCCGTTGCGCCGTACCTCCCAGTCGCCGTGCTCCTCGACAAGCTCGTCGCAGTCGCGCAAAGGATGCCAATCGAACCAACCGCCCACGCCGACCATGTCGTAGTCAAAGTGCTCCCAGATCGGTTGTGGCTCTTCGTAGTCGCCGCTCCGCTCGACCTCCTCCCACCTGCCGTCCTCTGGTCGCCAATAGTGCTCGCCCACCTCTTTATGGATCTTCCGATCCCGCATGGGATAGCCCTGCTCGATCCAGGCGAGCACGGTTTCCGGCCACGGGCCGTCCACCAATCCCACGCGTCCGGGCTTCCCGCCACGCATCAATGCATCGACGACGGTGCGCGAGTCTTCCACAAGACAACCCTCCCAACCTTCCATCACGAGCTGAAGAGACCGCCGGACGCGACAGTCGCCCAGCGGGCACCTGTGCCGCTCATACGACGCGCCGGTCTCCCCGACGGTCCGGAAAGGGATGGACAGCGAAACGCCACGTCGTCCCGAACGTGTGCAAGCGCAGGGCTTCGACGCCGCGATCGAAAAGGCTGTGATGGCCGACGACAACTGCCAGTCGTCGGGAGTCAGCACCGTGGTGCCTGGGAAGACCCGCAATTGCCGGTGCAGGTACGCCCCAAGTGTCCACTCGCGCTGTTCGGCCCAGCCCCATCCAAGGTGCTCGATCCGGTCGATCGCCGATGCCAGTATGGAAACGGCGGCGAGATTCTGAGTTGCACACCGGTGCGTGCCGGGAGTGCTCGCGCGGAAGCTGCTCGAACAGCACAGCTCGGCTCATCGGGCTTCCCACCTGCTATCCGGTATGATAGAGACTTAGCAGATAGTAGACCTGTGACAGGCGTCTGTCAACATCTGGCATGGCTCGCCTTCCTGCGGCTGCATAGCGGGCTGGCGCGACATCGGCATGCGCGAGGTCTGCGAGCTGCGCATGCAGCAGAGGTGCGGTGAAAAGATGGCGATCATACCCCACCGGCAAGACGCGCGCGTGACTCAACTCCCACATGCGCTCTACCCGCGCAGCGGCACGCCCCGACTCGACGACGAGCTGTTCCGTCACCCCACGGCCGAGTACCGCGGGACGCCCTTTTGGTCCTGGAACACACTTCTGGACCGCGATCAGCTGCTGCGCCAGATCGACTGGCTGAAGGAAGCTGGTTTTGGCGGCTTCCACATCCACGCACGCACCGGCCTGGCGACCCCTTATCTGGGCGAGGAGTTCATGGGCCATGTGAAGGCGTGTGCTGAGAAAGCAAGATCCGAGGGCATGCTCTGCTGGCTATACGATGAGGACCGCTGGCCCTCCGGATTCGCAGGCGGCCTGGTCACCCAGGACCCACGGTTTCGCGCCAAGTTTCTCCGCCTGACGACACAGCCTTACAGCGGCTTGGTCGGCCCCCAGCGGTTTGCAGGGTTGGAGCGATCGAACCACGCCGAAAATGGGATTCTGGTCGCTCGCTATCACGTCCTGCTCGAAGCCGCCGCCCTGGCTGCCTACCGCCGGCTGACCGAGGGCCAGGCGCCGCCCGCCGCCGGTCGTGTCTGGTACGCCTATCTTGAGACCGCTACACCGTCTCCCTGGTGGAACAACCAGACGTATGTCGACACGCTGGACAAGGCTGCCATCGAGCGCTTCGTCGAGATCACGCACGAGCGCTATGCAGCGCTACTCGGCGCAGACTTCGGCACGCTCGTCCCGGCCATCTTCACCGACGAGCCGCAGTTCGTGCGCAAGACTTCGCTCCCGCGGGCTGAGGATGCGATCGACGTGCTGCTACCGTGGACGTCGGCATTTGCCGAAAGCTTTCAGAGCACACACGCGTACGACCTGCTCGACCGGCTGCCCGAGCTGGTGTGGGATCTTCCTGCGGGGCGTCCATCGTTGGCCCGTTACCAGTACCACGATCATGTGGCCGAGTGCTTCGCCCAAGCGTTCGCGGACACCATTGGCACCTGGTGCGGCGAGCATGGCCTCGCCCTGACCGGTCACATGATGGAGGAGCCGCTTCTCGAGTCGCAGACCGCCACGCTGAGCGAGGCGATGCGCTCGTACCGTTCATTCCACATACCGGGTATAGACATGCTCTGCGACTGGCATGAATACACGACGGCGAAGCAGGCGCAGAGTGCGGCGCGCCAGTACGGCCGGCCAGGCGTGCTTAGCGAGCTCTACGGCGTTACTAATTGGGATTTTGACTTCGCGGGACACAAGGCGCAGGGCGATTGGCAGGCTGCGCTCGGCGTTACCGTGCGCGTGCCGCATCTCTCGTGGGTTTCTATGGCGGGAGAGGCGAAGAGGGACTACCCTGCTTCCATCCACTATCAATCGCCGTGGTACCGCGAGTACCCGCTGATCGAGGACCATTTCGCACGCCTCAACACGGTGCTGACGCGTGGCGTGGCGCGCGTTCACGTCGGCGTGATCCATCCCATAGAGTCCTATTGGCTCTGCTTTGGCCCACTCGACCAGAGTGCTGTGGAACGAGACGAGCGAGAGCAAGCGTTCGCGGATCTGACCTCCTGGCTGCTGCACGGGCTGATCGATTTCGATTTCATTGCCGAGTCGCTGCTCCCATCCCTGTGCCCTCTCGAGAAGGCGGATCAAGCGTTGCTTCCGGTCGGACAGATGCAGTATGAGAGGGTGATAGTGCCCGGCCTGCGCACGATTCGTTCATCTTCTCTCGACAGGCTGGAGCGTTTTTCCGCCGCCGGCGGCACGTTGATCTTTGCTGGAGAGGTGCCTTCACTTGTCGATGCCATGCCGTCCGACCGTGCGTCTGCGCTTGCGGAGCGCTGTACCCGCATCGCCGCCACGCGGGGGCAGCTGCTGCAGGCGCTGGCAGCGGTGCGCGAGGTTGAGGTAAGACGCTCCGATGGCCGGCTTGCCGATCTGCTCCTGCACCAGGTTCGAGACGACGGCGACCGCCGCGCCGTGTTTGTCTGCAATCCGAGCCGGGACGAGAACTGCACGGGAGCCCGTGTCTCGTTGCGCGGCGCCTGGGCGGTGACGCACTTCGACACTCTGGCTGGCACCAGCCGTCCGCTCCCAGCCACCATCCACGATGGCTGGACCCGGTTCGTCTGGGACTTCTATGCCCAGGGCAGCCTGCTCGTCTATCTCGATCCCTCCCAGGCGGCCGACATACCCGGCCTGCAGCCCTCGCCTGCCGGCGTCAACACGTCGCAGTATAGGTTGATCGCCGATCCGGTCCCGATCTCGCTGTCCGAGCCGAACGTGCTGTTGTTCGATCAGGCCGAATTCCGCTTCGATGATGGCGCCTGGCAACCTGCGGAGGAGGTGCTTCGCGTCGACAACCTGCTGCGTACGCAGCTCGGGTATCCGCTCAAGATGGACGCCATTGCTCAGCCGTGGTCGGAGGCCGACGTTCCGAGCGCTCCGCACACGCTCGACCTACGCTTTGCCGTCGCATGCGACATAGATGTCGAGCGACCGCTGCTTGCGCTCGAGAACGCTGCCGAGATCGCCATCGCGATCGACGGAGCGACGGTGTCCAACAACGTCAGCGGGTGGTTCGTGGACGAAGCGATAACGACGGTGCCGCTTCCGACCCTGCGCGCCGGCAGCCACGCGCTGACATTGCGCCTGCCCTTTGGCCGGCGCAGCAACGTCGAGTGGTGCTATCTGCTCGGAGACTTCGGGGTCGTCCAGCACGGACGGCACGCCCGCATCGTGGCACCTCCACGGGAGCTGGCTTTCGGCGACTGGACGTCGCAGGGACTGCCATTCTACGCCGGGAACGTCGTCTACCATTGCTCGTTCGAGGCCGCGGATCGCGCTCTGGTGCTGCACGTCCCGGACTTCAAGGCCCCGCTCCTCTCCGTCGCGTTGGATGGGAAGCAAGCCGGCAAGATCGCGTTTGCCCCGTACAGCCTGGAGCTCGGCCTGCTTGCCGCGGGTTCGCACACACTAGACGTGACGGTCTACGGCAACCGGGTCAACGCGTTCGGCCCGGTCCACAACGCTGACCGCCGTTGGACCTGGTTCGGTCCCAACGCCTGGCGCACGAGCGGTGACCAATGGGCCTATGAGTACCAGTTGAAGCCGTCGGGCATCCTTACGGCACCGCAGCTGCTTATCGAAGACTCTGCCTGAGCCCGGGCGCAGCGGCGAATGGAACCCCTGCTACTGGCATGAGCGATGAATAGAGTTCTTACGGATTTGACGCCGGCGCTACGAGTTGTGCCTCCATGCCATCACGTTGTTGCCAATGCCCTTTGCCGTCGCGCCAGAGCGTGAGCACGCCATGGGGCTGTACGGTGAAGCGGTCGCCGGACGGCTGCAGTACCACCGTGTCCGCGCAACCTTCGTGCTCGACAATGCGCAGGATGGCGCCCGATCCGTCTTCCGCTATTTTGAGCCAGGTGACCGTGGACGAGCCGGAGCCCATCTCGAGCAGACTCGCCCGGAAAGGCCCGATGCCCATGCGCGCAACGTGCGGCGTGGCCACGGGCGAGCTCAGCAGCTCGTCGGCCAGCCGGTGTGCGGCAGAGGCCCCGATCTGCTTGCCGGCCAGGAGCCTCAGCGTGAAGCTCTGCTCGCCTTGATCCACGTATGGGTAGTCGCCGGCCGGATCGAGTGCATAGGGAACGTGGTGCGTGAAGATGGGCGAGCGCAGGGCCGTAACGTAGAGAGTGCCGTTTGCCGCTGCGTAGGAGTACTTGGCGTCGTTGGCAAGCGCCGCGCCGTACTCGCCGTCGCCGGACACGAGTACCCAGCGCTGGCCGGGATATTCGCGTCCGTCGTCTGAGCGGCATACCGAGCCGTACGGAACCTCGTAGCGGAACACAGGCGAGCCGAGCGCAAACGGATAGCACAGCCTCAGCAGCTGGTGTCGCTGATGCCAGTCGACGGTGACGCGAATCTCCAGGGGGAGCTCGGGGTCGTCGTACAGGAGATATATGCTCGTGATGGTAGACGCGGCGCATTGGCTGCGCGCCCGAATGGCGCCGCGCAGCGCGCCCTCTTCCAGTGTGCCCACTTGTTCGCACTGAAAAGCCTCGCCGGTTAGGGCAAAATGGTCGATATCGTGACCCCAGGTGTCCGAATGGTCGTCGACCACGACTGGTAGGTGCGCGACAGAGGAAAACAGCGCTCGCCCCACCTGCTTGTCGTACATGGAGGCGATGCCACCTGTGGCCGGATCGATCTCTACGCGCCAGCGTGAGTTTTCTAGGCAGTTTGGCGTCACGCGAAGGCTCGCCGGAAGCCTGCGTTCCGTGGCCCCTTCCGCGAAGCGAAACAGCCGATAACTGAATGCCGGCACTCGTGGCGCGAAGAGGATGCGGTGCAGACCCGGATGCGCGTAATTCTCAGGCTGCACATCTTGGTACACGACTTCCGCGTCCGTGTCGTCGAGCAGTCGGTACGTTTCAGTCTCCTTCCAGCTGGTCCACGGCTCATATTCGATAGGCATGTCCTGAGCCGCGCCGGCCAGGTTGAAGACCAGAAACGTTGAGTCTGCCGGATAAGGCGCGGGCGCAACGGTCGCCGCCAGGTGTCTCAGCGCGTACGTGGTCAGTTGCTCGGCATCCTGGATGACTCCTCCGAGCTGTTGCTCTGAGTCGAGCGTTGCGCTTGGCACGCTCGTGCCGCACAGGATGTCGTGAAATTGGTTAAACAGCAAGGTCTCCCATAGCCGGCGAATCTGTTCATGAGGATATGGCGTACTAGCGTGAAGCCGCGCAAGCGTACACGACGCCTCGGCTCGGCCGAGAGCAGCCTCAGCGTGTCGATTCAGCCGCTTGAGCGATGAAACCGCAGAATAGCAGCCTATCGCGTGTATCTGCAGCTCCTCCTGCACGGCAGGGCGCGGCATGGCATCCACCTCGTCGAAATAGCAGTGCGGATCGCTGAATAGGAGGTTGTGCCCTGCGGCCTGCATCTCGGCGATCACTGCCACATCCAGGCGCGTGGGGCCGCCGCCGTGGTTGCCGATCCCGTAGAAGCACATCAACGGCAGTCGCTCGCGTTCCGCCCACTCTTCCATCAGCTCAATCTTGCGTTGTGTCGAAGGCGCCGTGCCGGCAGCGGTGTGGTAGCTAACCGGTATGCGAAAGGCGGTGACCGCCGAGCCATCGGGCGCTACCCAGTCGAAGAGCGACGCGGGCAACGGGTGTTCGTGCTCCTTGGGCCGCATGAACACGTAGTGGGACAACCCCGTGTGACGCAGAAGCATCGGCAGGGTGGCCGCGTGACCGAAGCTGTCCACGTTGTAGCCAATCGTCACGTCGATCCCAAGCCTGTCGGCGATGTAGCGCTTGCCATAGAGCGCTTGTCGAATGAACGACTCGCCACCAGGTAAGTTACAGTCGGGTTGCAGCCACCAGCCGCCTACGACAGCCCAGCGTCCGGCCTGCACCAGCTCGCGAATCCGGCTAAAGAGCTCGGGATCCAGATCCTCGATCCACCGGTATATGACGGCTTCTCCACGTGTAAAGATCACGCCCGGGTAGTCTGCCAGCAACTCGACGGCCGCCCAGCAGGTGCCGATGGCCTCGGCACAACCCTCGGACCATCGCCAGAGCCAGACGGGGTCCAAATGGGCGTTCCCAACCATATGCAGGCGTGGTTGGCTCATCGGTCCATTCTCCTTCCGAAAACCTGCCGGCCATACGCAGTCGCGTCACGACTTCATCTCAAGGTCCGTCATGACCAAGTGTAATGCGATCGGGCGTGCGTTGCGAAGGCGTCGTATGCCGGCAACCGTCGCCACCCTCCATGCACCCCGGCCGGCTTCGCGCATACCCATCGGATCATGCGATCCCGCTCCCCTCACGCCAGGGTGTATCGGATATCCTCTTTACCAAGGCGTCCTAGGTGGAATCCCAGTGCCCTCAACCTCTCCTGAGATCGGTGCCCATGTCGTGTGGGCGCGGCACCGCGGACATGCACGGACGCTGCCAAGCGATGTGGTGGATTTCTGCAATGCACCGGGATTCGCGGCAGGGCCAAGGACTTCGCGAACCGCGCACGTCAGGCGTCAAGTGAAGTAAGGCGCGCAGCTGTGCTGGGCAAACAACCACGGGTGGCGGCAGGCGATGGCGACGGCGCTGCCCACGGATCGAGCGCGGACGCCGCATCCGCCGCGCCGGCGCCGCTCCCTTGGCTAGGTTCGCGCCGTGCTCGCTCCTAGCGAGCAAGGGGCGGACATCAGGGCGCTAGGCATGTGCAGGATGTGAAAGAAGCATGAAACAGCGGGAGAGAGTCGCCTCTGCCCTCGATCGTGGAGGTCAATTTCATGAACAGTGCATGCCCCATCGATTTCGCGCGTCATAACGCGGAGGTCCGGCTGGTCTGGGAGACCTATAATGCCGGCCGGCCAATCCGTGTCCCGTTTGGACGCTTCACGCTGGAGCCACGCATCTGGATGCAGGATCCTCGCCTGAATTCGACCGGTATCACATGGAGGGCATTTTTCGACGATCCCGAGCTGATGTTCAACTCGATGCTGGCCTGGTCCCACTACGTCGTGCACAACGTGGTCCACGACATCGAGATGGGTATCCCCGAAAAGGAGTGGGGGATCTACGTATGGTTCAGCAACGTGGCGGAAGAGGCCTGGTTTGGCTGCCCTGTGCAGTTCCCGGACGACCAGCTCCCCTCTACCACGCCCCGCTATACTGGCAAACACAAGGAGGCACTCTTCGACCGCAGCATCCCCGGGCCGTTCGAGGGTTTCATGGGCAAGCACCGCGAGTTTCATGAGTACTTCGTGGACAAGGCGCGCAACTACGAGTTCTGCGGCCGGCCTGTCGCGGTCTATCCAGCCAATCCCGTCTGCCCGCAAGGACCGCTGACGGCAGCCGTCGGCATCTGTGGTCCTGAGCTACTAGCCGATATGCTGGTGAATGAAGACTACTATCACCGGGTGATGGATTTGGTCACCACTGCCACGATTGAGCGGATCAAAGCCTGGCGCGCCTATCTGGGTCTGGACCCTCGGCCACAGTTGCTCGCGTTTGCCGACGATGCCATCCAGCACATTTCCGTGGGCACCTATCGAGAGAAGGTGCTCCCTTACCATCGCAGGTTCTTCACCGCCCTGGCTCAGGGTGGGCCGCACAGCATCCACCTTTGCGGCCACGTGCAGCGGCATTTCCGCACTTTGGTCAGGGAGCTGAATATCAAGTCGTTTGACACCGGCTATCCGATCAACTTCGCGACGCTGCGCGACGAAGTGGGCGAAGATGTGGAGATCCAGGGTGGCGTGCAGGTGGCCAACCTGCTCTCCGATACACCGGACCAGGTCTACGCGCAGAGCGTCGCCATTTTGCAAAGCGGCATCATGCGCGGCGGTAGGTTCATCTTGAAAGAAGCGAACAATCTCCCGCCCATGACCCCACCCGAAAACTTGGCCGCGATGTATCGGGCGGTCAAGGAGGCTGGCGTCTACCAGTACTGAGCCGTGTGCGCTAAGGTTGCGCGACGATGGGACCCACCTCCACGGAAGGCCCGAACGGGTTGTTGCGGGCCGCCTCTTCGGCGAAGTGGCAAGCCACTTCGTGGCCCTCAGCGACTCGCCGGAGGAGCGGCTCTTGTGTGCGGCAGACTTCTTGGGCGAGCGGGCAGCGAGTGTGGAACCGGCACCCCGGAGGCGGCGCCAGTGAGCTCGGTACTTCCCCAGAGACCACCGTCCGACGCTTGCCGCGGCTGAGTGCCGGGTCAGGGATGGGGACAGCCGAGAAAAGAGCCTGAGTGTACGGGTGGTGGGGGCGGGTGTAGAGCGCGTCGCGATCGGCGATTTCGGCGATCTTGCCCAGGTACATGATGGCCACGCGGTCGCTCATCGCGCCTACGACGGCGAGGTCGTGGGCAATGAACAGGTAGGAGAGGCCAAAGCGGGTCTGAAGGTCGGTCAACAGCTGGAGGATCTGGGCCTGGATCGACACGTCAAGAGCGGAGACCGGCTCGTCCAGCACGATCAGGCTCGGCTCTCCGGCCAGCGCCCGGGCGATCCCGATCCGTTGGCACTGCCCGCCGCTGAACTCGTGGGGAAAACGCGAAACGGCATCAGTCGGGAGACCCACCAACTCAAGCAGCTCCTCCACCCGCCGGCGGCGCTTGTTGCGCGGCATGATGTTGTGGACTGTGAGCGGCTCGCCGATGAGCTGGCCCACGGTATGCCGCGGGTTCAGCGCGCCGACCGGGTCCTGGAAGACGATCTGCATCTTCCGCCGCAGGTCGGTCAGCGAGCGGTGGTCGAGCCGCGACAGGTCACGTCCCTCAAAACGGACCTTACCAGCAGTCGGCCGGTTGAGATGGAGCACCGCCCGCCCGGTGGTCGACTTGCCGCACCCGCTTTCTCCGACGAGGCCGAGGGTCTTGTGATTTTCGAGCACGAAGCTGACGCCGTCGACAGCGTGGACTGTTTCGCGGCTGCGGAAGATCTTGCCTGGGCCGCGAATGTGGTAGTGCACCACGAGCCCCTCTACCTGGAGCAGCGGAGCCCCAGCCGCCTCCGTCGGGGCCTCGGTCGTTCGGATGGTGTCGGTTCTCACGAGGTCATCCCCGGAGCGCTCTTGACCGGGTCCCAGCACGCCACCGCGTGAGCAGGAGCGATCTCGTGAAGCGGCGGCGTCTCTATGCGGCACTGGTCGGTGGCGCGCTCACAGCGGGGGGCGAAGGGGCATCCAGCGCGGAGCTGAGTCACCTCAGGGGGAAGGCCGGGGATGGACTCGAATACCCGCGACCGCTTGGCAGTCAGCCGTGGCACACACTTGAGCAGGCCGACGGTGTAGGGATGGGACGGCCGGTCGAAAAGGTCGAACACGCCGGCGGTCTCCATCACGCGTCCGGCGTACATCACCACGACCCGGTCACAGTGGCCGGCGACGATGCCGAGATTGTGGGTGATCAGGATGGCCCCGAGGTTCGAGCGATCTACAAGGTCATCAAGTAGCTCCAGGATCTGGGCCTGAATCGTGACGTCGAGGGCGGTCGTCGGCTCGTCGGCGATCAGCAGCCTGGGTTGGCAAGCCATGGCCAGGGCGATCATCACCCGCTGGCGTTGGCCGCCGCTCAGGCGGTGCGGGTACTCATGGATGCGCGTCGCTGGGTCCGGGATACCCACCGACCGCAGCACGTCGACGGCCCGCTCGCTGGCTTGTTTCTTGCCCAGCCCGAGGTGCAGCGACAGCACCTCCAGGAAGTGTGACTCGATTGTGATGACCGGGTTGAGCGAGCTAAGGGGGTTCTGCGGGATCATGCCGATCTGGCCCCCGCGGACGTCCCGCATAGCCGCCGGCGAGAGCCGGAGCAGGTTCTGGCCCTCGAAGATGATCTGGCCGCCGGAGATCTTCCCCGGCGACGGCACCATCCGCATCACTGACAGTGCGGAGACGGTCTTCCCCGACCCGCTTTCACCGACAAGCCCAACACGCTCTCCGGCCCGCACGTCGAGGCTCAACCCTTGCACGGCGTAGATCGTGCTGCGCTCCAGACGGAACGAGACGCTGAGGTCCCGGACCTCCAGCAAGGCGGTCTCAGGTGTCCCGCCGGGGACCTGCGCTTGGCTGGGGAGGGGCGCCAGTGCCTTTGTCACGGTCATGAGCTCCTCGGAGGTTACTGCAATTACCGCGACGTCGGGTCCAGCGCGTCGCGCAGGCCGTCGCCCAGGAAGCTGAAAGAGAGGCAGGCGAGTCCGATGCAACCGATGGGGACAAGCACGAGGAGCGCGTCAATCGGGAGGTAGGACACGCTGTCGTTGATCATCTTGCCCCAGTCGGCCAGTGGGTCCTCGATGCCGAGGCCCAGAAAACTGAACCCGGCAGCAGTGAAGATCACGTAGGGGATCTGCTGGACGAAGAATACGATGATCGGCCCTGACGCATTGGGCAGGATGTGCATGATGATGATGCGCCAGGAAGGCACCCCCATGGCTTGCGCCGCCTGCACGAAGTCCCGCTCCCGAAGGGCCAGATACTGCGCCCGTGCCAGGCGGGCGAAGCCGACCCAGAGGGTAACGCCGATGAAGAGGGCCAGCTTCCCCACATCGACCCCGAACACGGTGATGAACAGCAACGCGGCGAGGATCGTCGGGACCATCTGGAACAACTCGAAGAGCCGTAGTGTCAGCCAGTCGAATATGCCGCCAAACCAGCCGGCGATAATGCCGATAGGCAGCCCGATGGCGAGGCCGATCAATGGTGCCCCGATGGCCACGGTCATCGACGTCCGGTCACCCCAGATGGCCCTGGTCAGCGTGTCCCGGCCGATCTGATCCGTGCCGAGCCAGTGATGCCAGCTGGCACCCCCCATCACAGCCGTCAAGTCGATTGAGGCCTCGTCATAGGGGGCGATATAGGGGGCCAGGATCCCCACCAGGAGGATAAGGACGGCGATCACACCGGCGACCAGGGCCAAACGGTTGCGGCGGTAGCGATACCAGGCGGCGTGCCAGAAGCTGGCGTTCGCCCGGCGCCTGGCCGGCGCCACGCCGGCAACCGGTACGCTGCTCATCGCGACATCCCCTCGAGGCGCACCCGCGGGTCGACGATGACGTAGGCGATGTCCGAGAGGATGTAGCAGACGCCCCACAACACTGCCACGATCAGCACCAGCGCCATGATCAAGGGATAGTCACGGCGCAGGCTGGCGGTGGTGAAGTAGGCGCCGAGGCCGGGCAGGGCGAAGGTCGCCTCGATGAAGATGGAGCCGGTGAGGATGTTGGGAATCCAGGGTCCCATGATCGTGATCAGGGGGATCAGCGACGTGCGCAGGATGTACTTCCACAGGATGTGCCGCTCCGACAACCCCCGCGCCCGGCCCATACGCACGTAGTCGGCGTAGGTGACCTCGAGCGTGCTGGCCCGGGTGTAGCGCTCCATGAGGGCCATTGGGTAGAGCGAGAAGGCTATCACGGGCATGATCACGTCCTGCGCCGTGCCCCACCCGCCGACGGGCAGCCAGCCAAGCCGCACGGCAAAGACCTCGATCATCAGGAAACCGATGACGTAGTTCGGCAATGCCACGCCGATGGTCGAGACGACGGCAGTGATCAGGAAGTCAATCCAGGTGTTGTGCTTGATGGCGGCGATGCAGCCGAGCAGCAGCCCGAGGGTATAGGAGACGGCGATGGTGAGGCCTCCCACGACCAGCGTGATCGGCCAGGCCGAGGCGATGAGCTGGTTCACCGTCATGGTCGGCTCCTCGAAGGGGATGCCGAGATAGCCGTGCAGGAGCTGCCAGACCCAGTTGAGGTACTGCTTCCAGACTGGGTCGGCCAGGCCGTACCGCACCATGATGTTGTGCATGGCCTCGGGGCGTCATGACCCCCTGGGTGAAGGTGAAGGGGCCGCCGGGGACGGCATGCATCATGGCGAAGATGGCGATCGTGGCCAGGAACAACGTAAAGAGCAGCGACAGGAGCCGCTGGACGAGATAGGCAACCACCGGTTTGCTCCCTTCGTGTCGGGTTCGAGGTACGCCTCAAGCTAGCCGTCGCCGTCGGCTCGCTCCCGGCACAGGGCAGGCGCCGAGCACCTCACGCTGTGGCGCCGACGGGCGCTGCCGGGAACACTCCCGGCAGCGCCCATCACATCCTATGCAGTTAGCTTACTACGACATTCCGCTCTCGCTCTGGCGCGGGAACTGGCCGACGTTGTTCGCGATGTAGAGCCCCTGCTGATTGGTGGAGTGCGGGTAGAAGCCCGGCCACTGGATGCCGTTGTACCCGAGGTAGTTCTTCGCCAGCGTCGGCCCCTGGACGTACGGCCACATGAGGTAGCCGCCCAGGCCGAAGAAGAGGAACACCGCCGGGGCCTGCGAGGTTTGGAGGACCTGGGCCTCAGTGTATATCTCCTGGCGCTTGTTGTGGTCGGCGACAGCCGCACCCTCCGCGAGCAGGTGGTCGTACTGCTTGTTGTTCCAGTCGTGCCGCCCGCCGGACTGGTAGACGCTCAGCATGTTCGAGGCGTCGAAGTAGTCCATGCCGTAGGAGATGAAGCCCATCTCGATCTGCGTTTCGGGCTGGGCCTCCATCTGCTTGTAGAACGTGGCGACATCAAGCTCCTGCAGCAGGATCGTGCTGGACCCGCCGAAGAGCACCTGATTCCAGTTCGCCGCCAGGGCCTGCACGACCAGGCCAGTCGTGGTGGGGCCGATCGCGCCGACGGCGGCCGGATAGCTGAACGTCACCTCCGGGAAGCCCTTCCCGTTCGGGTAGCCGGCCTGGGACAGGAGGCTCTGAGCCAGCGTGGTGCTGTAATTAGTGTACTTCTTCAGCGGATCGCCGACCGCGAAGGGGAAGCCCGGCATGAGGTAGCCGTACGCGGGTCTGGCCAGCGGCGCCAGCAGGGCGCTGATAATGGAGTCCCGGTCGGCGGCGTGGGCAAAGGCCTGGCGCACCTTCAGGTTGTCGAACGGCTTGGCCTTCGTCTTGAAGAACACATAGTAGACGCGGAAGTCGATCGGGTTCAGGTACGGCGTGAGCGAGCTGACCTTCGGGGTGGCCCTGGCGATCTGGATGTCGGCCTTGGACATCGCTATGTCCGAGTTCTCGTCGACCGCGCCGGTCGCCAGGAGCGGCAGGTAGGGTGACGTGGAGATCTTGCCAATCTGCCACTCGATGGGCGAGCCGAACCCGGCGTTGTACTTCGTGTTCGGCCCGAGAACGACCTCCGTCGTCGGGTTGAACGACTTGAGGATGTAGGGACCCATGGAGATGGCAGTCGCCGGATTGACGTTGTACAGCCCGTTCCCGTACTTGGCCAGACCCGCCGCCGAGAGCGGCATCGAGTAGAGCATGGCGTACGGTATGAAAGCCACAGGCGCCTCCGTGGTGACCACGAAGGTGTACTTGTCCTTGCCCTGGGCCACTCCGATCGAGTTGAGGGGCGCCTTCCCCGCCACCGCGCTGGCATAGTTCTTGAGCCCAATGGCCGTCCAGTACCAGGTGAAGTCCCAGGCGTGCTTGGGATCGGCGGAGTAGCGGAACGTCTCCACGAAGTCGGTGGCGGTGAGCTCGTTGCCGTCGGTCCACATGATCCCCGGCGTGATGTAGAACTCCCAGGTCGTCGGCGACGTTTGTTTCCAGCTGCGCGCGACGCCCGGGACGATCTGGTAGGCGTTGTTGATGCGCACCAGGGGGGTCGAGAAGTTGTCGGCCAGGGGAGCGCGTGCGTAGACACTCTCATAGAAGTCGAGGCACTTGAATGTGGCCCCCACGGGGTTGCGGTAGTCGACCAGGAACTGCTGGGACTTGGGCGCGGCGTTTGCCGGCAGGATCGCGCCAGTGGTCGATTTTACCGCTCCCGACATGGCGCCCGCCCCACGCAGCATGCTTTCGGCGCGCGCACTCTTGGCGAGGTACAGGCTTGTCGCACCGGCAGCACCGGCGGCCAAGAACCCACGCCGGCTCAGGTCAGGCAGGTAGGAATTTGAATCACCCTTGCTATTATTCATCCGCTATCCCCTAACTCGGCAAAGCAAAAAACCAAAAACGACGTACCCTGGAGGATGGTGGCTGATCTGCTGACGTGTCGCGTGCTGAAAGGACCGTGCGTCGATGACCCTCCTTTCCGAGCGCTATGCACTGCAGGTCGCGCCCGTCGAGTCCTGCTACACCGTGTTCGCTGGAGCGTTGCAGACCCTGCTTCGCGGCCTATGGACACCCTAGCTCTCCACGAGTTGCAAGGGCTCGGGCGGGAAAGCATCCATGCCTCTCGCTCCGGGGTGGTGGCTCGGTGCACGCGAGAATATCACTACAGTACGCACCCCTCCGTACCTTGTCAAGAGCGGTTCTGAGGTTCTCCATATCTCCAGCGCTTATACCTGAGTGGGACGTGCGGGATCGGCAAGGGCGAGGGCGATAGCCCGTGCCGTACCGTAGCTGCGGCGGATCACTCTTTCGATGCGGCGACCCGATCGGCGCTCTACGAGAAGGCTCAGAAGATCATGGCCGCGCAGGTGCGCCTCGTTCTTGTTCGTCCCGGTGTACAGCAACCTGTGGAACCCCACGTTCGCCAATCCATTCACGTGTCCGCAGCAGGCAGACGACTGGATGCTGAACGCGTACGTCAAGAAATAGAGTATCCTGCGTCGTGTATGGGTAACGATCCCGAAGCATACATGTGGGTCGCAGTGTGCGACCCACATTTCGCGCCGGTCGTGCTGAGTTGCACATACATGAATGTGACATGATATTGATCCGCCGCACAGACGAGGATGCAAGGTCGACAATGCAGATGAACCCTATCGCCGACGTGCGGGGCGCCTTTCCCGGACTCCAGTCGATGACCTACCTCAACGAAGCCACTCACGGCCTGACCCCGCAGCCGGTGCTCGATCGCTACCTGGACCTGATCTCGCTCACGGCGCACTACGGCCATCGACACTATGACGACCGCGATGTTCCCCAATACGCCAAGGCGCGCCCGGCGGTGGCCGGAATTCTCGGCGTGCCGCCGAGCTGGCTTGCCTTCGGCCGCAATGCCACCGACGGAATCAACTATGTTTTTGGCAGCCTCGCCTGGCGGCCCGGCGACGAGGTGGTCATTTCTGATCAGGAGCATCCCGCACTGTCTTTTCCCTGGGAATACGGATCGCGACGCGGCCTGTTTGCAAAGCGAACGTTTGAGGTTGACACCGATCCCGCGGTGACCATACGCAATGTCGAGGCACAGATCACAGAACACACCCGCATGGTGGCCTTTAGCCACGTCAGCTCGCAGACCGGTATCCGCCTGCCCGCAGCGGCGATCTGCGCGATGATCGACACGCTCAATGCGGTTGGACGCAACCGTCCTATGTTGACACTCGTCGACGGCACGCAAGAACTTGGCCAGTGGCGAGTCTCGGTACCGGCGATCGGCTGTGATTTCTACGTGAGCAACGGCCATAAGTGGTTGGGCGGTCCCAAAGGGTCCGGCATAGTGGTTGCACGCGACTCGACGTGGCCTCTGCTGTCGCCGCCGTACATGGCCGGCGGCATAGAGGAGCCCGGCGGCGATGCAATTGAGGACATGCTGAGCCACCGCGACGCTCGCCACATGTTTGAGTCCGGCACCCAGAATCTCGCCGTGGTGTCCGTCCTCGCGGATGCCGTCGCCTGGATCGACAGCCTGGGCTGGGATTGGGTCGAGCAGCGCGAGCGCGCGCTGGCAGGGTACCTTCGAGTCCGGCTCCGCACTGTGCCGGGCACGACCGTGCTCACGCCCGACGCTTGGGAGAACTCGTCGGCTATCACGTCGTTCTCCATCGAAGGAGTTGAGGCGAAGCTGCTCCAGACCGCGCTCTGGCAGCGGCAGATCATCACCCGATTGGTGCCCGAACACAACGGGATCCGCATCTCAACGCCGTATTTCACCTCTGAGGAAGATCTCGATACGCTGATCGACGCTCTGGAGGCCTACGTAAAGGATGAGTCGGCCCGTGACTGAAGCGGCTCCGGGGCTTCCGCTGCCTCGAAGCATATGGTTGACTTGCCCTAGGACCCGCTTCATCGGCCACCGGTGCAGCGGGTCCTAGGGCGATCTGCGCGCAACGCCTGGCCCGCGTGACTCAGCGGCCGATCGTCAGATGGTACGTGGTTTCTATGGCCCACGAGCTACCCCAGGCGCGCAGGTCAAGCGTGTGCCGCCCCGCTGCAAGCGGCGCCAGCATGACGAAGTTGCCGCCACCCACTGACTTGGTGATCCCAGGCCCAGGCGCAGGCACATCGCTGGGACCCAAGGCACTCGGATAGTCCAGCAGGCTGTGAGCGGGATACTTGAAGGTGAAGAGGGGGGTCATGAAGAAGTAGCGGGTGAACACGTTCGGGATGTGAATCCCATCCACCGTAACGTCAGCTCCTGTCGCCGTAGCGGCATAACCTTCGGTGCATTTGCGCAATGCCTCGTAGCTATCGCCGTCCCCATTCGCGGTGGCACACCCCTCGATGCCCGGCGCGACGAACAGCGCTGTGCCGGCCGGTACCGTGCAGGTGCGGACAACGGGATGGGCGACGCCCAGGTTGTCGAGGAGGTACCAGGCCGGGCCGGACTGGCCTACCGCGCAGTGCGCGCCAGTGCTATCCAGCCAGGGGTTCTGCGGCACAGGTATCGCATTCAACCACTGCCAGAATCGGATTTCCCATTCCGTGTACGTGTGACCATAGGGGCGCGCTTGGGGCGGAAAGACATGAAGCGGTGCGCTTGCCGCGCGGGCGGCAGGCGCCGGTCCCAAGGCGAGGATGGCGAGCATGACTGCGAGCAAGGCTGCGAGCTTCCTCATGTGTGTCATGGCTTTCTCCATACAGTTCAGCCCGAATACCGGCTAGCTTCGCCGATCGCGTCCTGACCCGCGCCAGGGCCCTGCATCGGCAGGCCGTGCAGCGAGGCACCGGGACATTTTGTGCGCAGCGCCGGGCTGGCGCTGCTCAGCGGCCAATCGTCAGATGGTACTTAATGTCCCAGGCCATCGCAGCGGGAGGGCCAGACCGGCCGCGCACCTCGATTGCGTGCTGTCCCGCCGCCAGCGGAGCAAGCATGATGAACATGATGTCAGCCACCGATTTGCTCGTCCCGGGCGCAGGGACCTTGCCAAAGATGAAGTCCTTGGGATATGCAAAGGTGAACATGGAGGTCGCGAACCGGTAACGTGTGAGCAGGTGTGAAATGTCAACACCATCCGCCGTGATGTCAGCTTCTGTCACTCCATCGGTGTACTTCCTGGCGCAGGCACGTAGTGCCTCAAAGGTGTCGCCAGCTCCTTCCACGGTCGAACACTCTGAGCCCGCCGCCAAGATGAGTAGTGCCTTGCCGGAAGGCACCGTGCAGGTCCGCACAATGGTGCCGCCGGCGGCCGTCCCGCTGAGGTACCAGACCGGGACCGGACTGGTCCTACGGCGCAGTGTGCACCGAAGTTATCGAGTCAGAGGGTTACTGCGTAGACGGGTATGGCCAGATCCCACTGCCAGTACCGTACGGCCCATTCGCTGTACGTGTGGCCGTACGGGCGTGCCTGGGGCGGGAAGACGTGAATCGGTGCGGCTTGCCGCGCGCGGCGGCAGGCGCCGGTCCCATTGCGAGGATGGCGAGCATGACTGCCAGCAACGCTGCTAGCTTCCTCCATGTGCTGTCATATCTTTCTCCTTACAGTTCAGCCCGCACATATACCGGCTTCTTAGCTTCGCCGATCACGCCCTGACGCCGCTCGCCCAGCACGTGCACGGGGGCGACACGCCTCCGCCGTCCTCTCGCATGCGTGCAGACGCTTTTTGCAGCTGCAGGCTGACCTCGCCGCGAACGATTTCGGTGCCTATCCCTGTCTCACCTCTTTTTCTTTTCTCGTCCTCTCCCTTCATGCGTTTCACTCTCTTTCTTTTTTGGCCTTCTGCATGCAGGCCGTTGCAGCGGCACCACGGCGCGCCGCTGGCGCTGCTCAGCGGCCAATCGTCAGATGGATCTTACTGTCCCGCCATCGAGCGGGAGGCCAGACCGCCGCGCACTCGATTGCGCGCTGTCCCGCCGCTAGCGGAGCAAGCATATACGATGTCCCACCGCCGGCGCAGGTGCTTGCCTCACAGATGAAGTCCTTGGGATATGCAAAGGTGAACATGGAGGTCGCGAACCGGTAACGTGTGAGCAGGTGTGAAATGTCAACACCATCCGCCGTGATGTCAGCTCTCTGTCACTCTCATCGGTGTACTTCCTGGTGCAGGCACGTAGTGCCTCAAAGGTGTCGCCAGCTCCTTCCACGGTCGAACACTCTGAGCCCGCCGCCAAGATGAGTAGTGCCTTGCCGGAAGGCACCGTGCAGGTCCGCACAATCGGTGCCGCCGGCGGCCGTCCCGCTGAGGTACCAGACGGGACCGGACTGTCCTATGGCGCAATGCGCACCGGAGTCATCGGTCAGAGGGTTACTCGTAGAAGGTATGGCGAGATCCCACTGCCACCACCGTACGGCCCATTCGCTGTACGTGTGGCCGTAGGGGCGTGACTGGGGCGAGAACACATGAAGCTGCGGACTCCCCGCCTCGACGGCCCGCATGGGTCCCATTGCGACGAGGGCTGAGCGCGACCGCCAGAACTGCTACCACCCTCCATGTGCTTTTCATTTCCATCTCCTTCAGTTTCAGCCCGCACGTGTGCCGGCTTGCTTGATGGCTTCGGCGATGAGGCCCAGCCGCCGCTCGCCCAGCACGTGCACAAGGGGGCGGACACGCCCTCCGCCGTCCTCTCGCATGCAGTGGAGGACGGCGACTTTGTGGCGCGGCTGCAGGCTGACCTCGCCGCGAACGGTGTCGCATGCCGATCCCAGGGTCACGACAGTGAGCATGGCCACCAGTACCGCTCCCAGCTTCTTCATGCGTTTCACGGTCTTCTCATCATGATGCAACCCGAACGCTGTCTGCACTGGCCGGTTTCTGCCTGGCATGTTAGGGCCTGTCATGCAGCAGGCCCTGAGGCAGTCGGCGGGTGCCGCCAGGAACACGCCGATCAGCGGCTAACCGTCAGGTGGTAGGTGACTCCTCCAGCCATCGAGTGAGGAGCGACAGACCGGGAGCCCATTTCGAGCGTGTGATGTCCCGCGGCCAGCGGAGCCAGCATGACGACGATGCCGTCACCGACCGACGCGGTGGTGCCAGGCCCAGGCACCTGCTGCAGCATGTTGTCAGCAGGATACTTGAAGGTGAACAGGGGGGTAACGAACCGATAGCGGGTGAGCAGGTTCGTGAGGTGCACCCCATCTATTGTGACGTTGGCTATTGTCACCGTATCCTGGTCCTTCCTGGCGCAGTCACGCAGTGCCGCAGAGGTGTCGCCGCCTCCTTCAGCCGTCGAACACTCCCAGCCAGCCGGACTAATGAGGAACGCCTTGCCGGCAGGCACCGTGCAGGTCTGGGTATCGGTGGCGTACATGGGCGCGATGAGGTACCAGACCGGGCCGGACTGACCCTCGGCGCAGTGCGCACCGGTATGGACCAAACCGGGGTTCTCCGATGCGGGTATGGCGAATTGCCACTGGTCGAGCCGGACTTCCCATTCGCTGTACGAGTGACCGTAGGGGCGCAACTGGGGCGAGAACACATGGGGCTGCGAACTCCCCGCCTCGGCGGCCCGCATGGGTCCAGTCGCGGCGAGGGCGAGCGCGACCGCCAGAACTGCTACCACCTTCCAAGTGCGTTTCATTCCCGTCTCCTTCTGTTTCAGTCCCATCGGGTGCTCGTTTGATCGATGACCTCCTGGTTTGCCGGGACGATCGGCACGGTCCCCTCCTGCACGAACTATCGCGATATGCCCCCGTGCCGGTAGCCGGAAACGCCGATCGGATCGGCCTCGATGCACGAGTATCAACACCGCTAGCGTGCACCCTGCGCGCGCGTCACACCAGGCAAAGCACGGGCAAAGTTAGGGGAAAAGTAGTGAGACGGCTGTGCTATGATGGTGCGCAGAAAGCGACGGAAAGCGGTGCGAACGCGCGACCGGGGAAGGCGCGACGGCGCGAGAAGATGGCGGGCACACAGGCGCAGGTATTTGGAGCGCTCCTTCGGGGGTATCGACGCGCCGCCAACCTGACGCAGGAGGAGTTGGCTGAGCGGGCGGAGCTGAGCACGCGCGCGCTCAAGTACCTGGAGCAGGGCGCGCACCGCCCCTATCCCGACACGGTACACCGGCTCGCCAAAGCCCTCGGCCTGCCGGCCGCCGACGGCGACCGTCTTCTCGCCGCTGCCCGTACCTGGCAGGAGACGACTACAGCCGCGCCGGAACTGTGGGAGCGCTTCGGCGACGAGGCCCAGCCGCCGCTCGCCCAGCACGTGCACAAGGGGGCGGACACGCCCTCCGCAGTCCTCTCGCATGCGGTGGAGGACGGCGACTTTGTGGCGCGGCTGCAGGCTGACCTCGCCGCGAACGGTGTCGCAGGCTGGTCGGAGCACTCTCAGCCGCAATCCGGGGCGGGCCGGCCGGAAGCGATGCGGACGGCCATGCGCGCCTGCCGGGCTGTGCTGCTGGTGGCGTCGCCCGCTACCCGCTCATCGCGCTGGGTCCTCAGGGAGCTCAGCCTGGCCGAGATGTACGGCCGCCCCATCGTGCCAATCTGGTCGGCGGGGGAGGAGTGGCAGGACTGTGTGCCGGTGGGACTGGCCAGCGTGCCCTACGTGGATGCCCGCGGGGCGCGCTATGCCGAGGCAATCGCCGCCATCGTCGCCGCGATAGGCGCGCCACTCTCCCTGCCTGGAGGAATCCGTTGCGCGCACCGGCCGCGCCGGTGGCGCCACGCAACCCGTACAAGGGCCTGCGCGCGTTCGGCGAGGAGGACGCGGGCGACTTCTTCGGGCGGGCCGCCTTCGTGCAGACGCTGGTGGAGGCGGTTGCGTCCATCCTGGCTACGGCGCAGGCCGCGCCGGCCCGCCTGCTGGCCGTGGTGGGACCGAGCGGCTCGGGCAAGTCCAGCCTGGTGCGCGCCGGGCTCCTCCCGCGCCTCAAGGCGGGCGCCCTGCCCGGCAGCGAGAGCTGGGTCTACCTCGATCCGGTCCTCCCCGGCGCCCGGCCCCTGGAGGCCCTGGCCGTGGCCCTGGCAGGCAAGGGTGAGCGCAGCATCCATGCCCTGCGGGAGGACCTCGGCGCCGAGGACGCCCGTGGCCTGCACCTCTGGGCGCGGCAACTGGCCCCTCATCCCGACCAGCGGGTGGTGCTGGTGGTCGACCAGCTCGAGGAGCTGTTCACGCTCACCACGGATGAGGAGGAACGCCGGCAATTCATCGACCTCCTGCTCACGGCGGTCGGCGAGCCGCGCGGCCCGCTGCTAGCCATCCTCACCCTGCGTGCCGACTTCTATGACCGGCCACTGGCCTATCCCGGTCTCGCGGCCCTGCTGGAGACGCACGGCAAGGTCGTGGTGCCGATGAGCGTGGCCGAGCTGCGGGAGGCCGTCGAGCGGCCTGCTGCCCTGCCCGACGTGCAGTCTCGCTTCGAGCCCAGCCTGGTGGGCGATCTGCTTTAGAGGTGGCAGGCCAGGCGGGGGCGCTGCCCCTGCTCGAGTTCACCCTCGAGCAGCTCGTCGCGCGCCGCCAGGGAACGACCCTGACCGTGGCCGCCTACGAGGAGCTGGGCGGCGTGCGCGGCGCGATGAGCCGGCAGGCCGAGGCGACCTACACCGCGCTGCCCACCGACGATCATCGACATCTGGCGCGGGCGCTTTTCCTGCGGCTGATCGACCCGGGCGCCACCGAGCAGGACACGACCCGCCGGCGAGCGGCAGTGAGCGAGCTGATCCTGTCCGACACCGGGCAGACTGCGCTGATGCGCGAGGTGGCAGACGCCTTCGTGCTGGCGCGGCTGCTGACCGCGAGCGAGCAGGGCGGCACCAGCCGCGTGGAGGTCAGTCACGAGGCGCTGATTCGCGAGTGGCCGCGGCTGTCGGGCTGGCTGCACGAGGCGCGGGAAGACGTGCGCCTGCAGCAGACGATCAGCGCCGACGCCGCCGTCTGGGCCCGGCGTGGCCAGCCCAGCGACCATCTCTATCGCGGCACCGTCCTGGTAGAGGCACGGGCCTGGGCGGCGCGGAACACGCCGAGTGCCGAGGAGCATGCCTTCCTCACGGCGGCCGAGAGGGCGGAGCACGAACAGGCGGCGGGGGAGCAAGCGCGGCAGGCGCGCGAGTTGGGGCTCGCGCGCCTGGCGGGCACGCGGCTGCGCCTGCTCGCCGCGGTGCTGGCCCTCTTCCTGCTGGTCGCCGCGGCCTTGGGCATCGTGGCCCTCACCAACGCCTCGGTGGCTTCGAATGAACGGACACGCGCGGTGGCCGCCCGCGATGCGGCGGTCGCCGAGCTGGTGCGCGACCTGGATTTGCGGGCCGGCACGTTGCTGGGCAGCAACCTGCAGGTCGCGCTGCTGCTGAGCACGGAAGCCGACCGATTGAACGGCTCGGCGCAAACCCATGCCGGCTTGATCCGCGCCATCGACTACAATCCGCGCCTGCTGGCATTTCTCGCGGCGCAGGCCGGCCCCGTGCGCAGCCTAGCCTTCAGCCCCAGGGGAGGGATTATCGCCTCCGGCAGCGAAGACGGTACGGTACGGCTGTGGGACTTGGCACAACGCCAGGCCATCGGCCCGCCGCTCACCGGCCATACCGATGCGGTGAGCAGCCTCGCCTTCAGCCCGGACGGCACGGTGCTTGCCGCCGCGAGCAGCGATGGCACGGTACAACTCTGGAATGTGGCGAGCCGGCGGCTGCTGGCGACATTGCCGGCGGGACAGCGCAGTTCCGTCAACAGCGTGGCCTTCAGCCCGGATGGCAAGATTCTCGCGGCGGGCGACGGTTCCGGCACGATCCAGCTCTGGGACGCGGCGGGCCGCCGGGCGCTCGCCACGCCGCTGCACGCGGGGCTCTGGTACGTGAATGCCGTGGCCTTCAGCCCCGACGGCACGATCCTGGCTACGTGCGGCGAAGGCGGCACTATCGCGCTGTGGGACGTGGCGCGGCACAGGCTCTTGGCGCCCTTGCGCGGCGCGACCACGTTCGTCGCGCAAAGCCTGGCCTTCAGTCCCGACGGCCGCACGCTCGCCGCCGGCAGCGAGGGGGGCGCGATCCTGCGGTGGGATATGGTGAGCCGGCGATTATCCCGCCAGGTGCTCGTCGCGGGCTCCGGCCCGGTGTATGCCGTGGCCTTCAGTCCGGACGGTACGCTCCTCGCTGCGAGCGGCGAGGTTGGGATTATCCGGCTCTGGAACGCGGCGACCTGGCAACCGGTCAATCCGCCCCTCACCGGCCATACCGGCCCGGTGAACGGTCTCGCCTTCAGCCCCGACGGCCAAACGCTCGTGTCCACCGGCGATGACGGCACGGTGCGCCTCTGGGACGCCACGGGCGCCGGCGCCCTCAGCCGGGTGCTTGCCGGGCCAGTCGGTCAGGTCAGTAGCGAGGCCTTCAGCCCAGACGGCACAACCCTGGCGGCGGGCGGCGCTGACGCGACCGTTCGCTTGTGGAGCGTGACGACTGGCCAACCGGTCGGTCCACCCCTGGCCGGGGACGCAGGATCAGTGTTGAGCTTGGCTTTCAGTCCCGGCGGCAACACCCTGGCCGCTACCGGCGCCGATCCGGCCGCCGGGGGCGCGAACTTCCTCCGGTGGGACGTGCGGAACGGCCGGCCGATCGGCTCAGCCCACGCACTGTACGACGTCAGCAGCGCCGCATACAGTGCCGATGGCAGGATCGAGGCCACCGGCGGCGGAGACGGCAACGTCCGGCTGTGGGATGCGGTACGCGGGCAAGCGATCGGGCCGCCGCTCGCCGGGCACGCAGGTGCCGTGCTGAGCGTAGCCTTCAGTCCGGACGGTCAGACACTGGCTTCCGGCGGCCAGGACGGGACCATACGCCTGTGGCGTGTGGCAACGCGGCAGCTGCTCGGTCGGCCGCTTACGGGGTGCACCGGCCCGGTGAACAGCCTGGCATTCAGCCCGGATGGCCGGATCCTGGCCTCCGCCGACTGTGCGGTCCGACTGTGGGATGTGGGGCACCGGCGAGCGCTGGGTCTGCCCCTCACCACGAGCACCAGCCCGCTGTACAGCGTGGCCTTCAGTCCCGACGGCCAGACCCTGGCGTCCGGTGGCGACGACGGCACGATCCACCTGTGGGACCTGGCGACCGGGCAGACACTCGGCCCGGCTCTGGCCGGGCACGGGGATAAGGTCACGAGCCTTGCCTTCAGTCCGGACGGCCGGCTGCTGGCCGCGGGCACTGCCGGGGTGTCCGACGCGCCTCTCCGGCTGTGGTCCATCGGGCCCACGTCCCTGGCACAACGTGCCTGTGCGATCGCCAATCGCAACCTAACGGCCCAGGAATGGAAGGAGTACCTCGGTGACCTGCCATACCGCAAGGCATGCGCGAATGTGCCGTGAAGTTCATGTGGAACGACTATCTCCACCGACAATCGTGCCGGCGGCGCGCTCGCGGCAGACGCCCTGGCGAAGGTCATTGGTGCGCGTGGAGGTAAGGGAGCGGCGATGGCGCCCACAGCCATCACATTCGCGCGTCGAGCCCAGGCCACGCATCGGGCGCCCGCCGCCTGCTGCCGGCGGCGTCCGAACGGATACTGCTCGCGGCGCATTAGCCGCTGAGGTTGTATCGTAGTTTGTAACTCGCGCGACAAGTCCAGTGGGATGCGGGCCAGCATGACGGGCACGTGCTGGATCACCTGCAACCGAAGCGCTGCAGCTTATCGGCAGTAGCTCGGCCTGTTTGGTGCCGTGGGGAGCGGACGTCGCTTTCGTGCAAGCGGCTGCAGCATCATATACCTGAGCCGAAACCGGAGGAATGCGCGTGGCCGAGACCGTGTGCCCTGCATGCTCGCAACCTGTGGTGGTTGGGACCGTTTATTGCCCGAATTGTGGCGCGCGCGTCGAGAGCCCTGCACGGCAGAACGTGGGAGCAGCGGCGCCGACGAATGCTGCTGCATTCGACGCGCCCGTGCTGCACAGCGGCGAACTCGTCGGCGGTCGCTATCGCGTCGAGGCGCCTATCGCCTCAGGCGCCATGGGCGCGGTATGGCGCGCCTCGGATGAGAAGCTCCAGGGGCGGCCGTGCGCGATCAAGACCATTCTCTTGCATAGCGCCGATCCGGCCGAGGCACAGGAAGCCATGGCCATGTTCGCGCGCGAGGTCGAGGTACTTGCGCAGCTGCAGCACCCCGCGATTTGCGATATCCGCGATGTCGTCTCGGAAGGCAGCGCGCGTTTCCTGGTCATGGAGTATATCGAAGGCCACAACTTGGCAGCTGAGCTGGCGCAGCGCGGCGACCCCGGCCTGCCTGAAGCACAGGTGCTGTCATGGGCCGCCGTCCTCACTGGAGCACTGACCTATCTTCACAGCCAGACCCCGCCCGTCATTTTCCGCGACCTGAAACCGCAGAACATCATGCTGCGCCCGGACGGCAGGTTGACGCTGATTGATTTCGGAATTGCCCGACGGAGGAGCGCTGCAGGCGGTACCGCTATCGGCACCGGCGGCTATGCGCCGCCGGAACAGTATCAGGGATTGGCAGAGGCGCGTTCTGACGAATATGCGCTGGCGGCGACCATGCACCACCTGTTGACAGGACGCGATCCTGCAGCCTTCCCCCCATTTGTCTTCCCCGATGTGCGCACCCTGGTGCCGACGACCAGTGCGGACGTCGCTGCTGCGCTGCAGCGCGCGCTCAGTCTGTCCATCGAAGAGCGCTTCCTTACCGTCGCGGCTTTTGACGCCGCTCTCGCCGGCCAAGCCGCGACGGAGCAGCCGTCGACAGGGTTATCGCCGGTAGCCAGGTCCGACACGTCGAAGACGATACCGTCTCGGCCGCCCGCGGTTGTCGAGCTATGGCATTCCAGCGGGTACACCCAAGATCAGCTCTCCCGCGCCTTGCCACCGGACCAGCTCATGCTGGCACCGGTGGGGCCACGGCTGGGCGCTTTTCTGGTTGACGTCACGATCCTGCTGGGATGCTTCCTTCTCGGCGGTGGCCTGGTTGAGGCGGCGCCATCCCTCAGCACGCCCGTCGGATTGCTGCTGCTGGTCAGTCCTGCGCTGTATTTCGTGCCGTGCTGGGCTTGGCATGGCCAGACACTCGGCTACCGGGCAATGGGCTTGCGGCTCGTGCGGGCAGACGGCGCGAAAGTCGGCCCTGGTGCGTCCTTCGCCCGTCTCCTCGGGCTTGTGTTGAGCCTGGCGCTATTGCCGAGTATGCTCTGGCTACTCTGGGACCGGCGACGACAAGGCTGGCACGACAAGGTAAGCAATACGGTTGTCGTCAGAGCGTAGGTGCGTTCACGCAGGAGAATGAAGCCGCGCGACCTGGGCGCCGGTATTGCACGAGCCGGTATCTGCCGCTGTTCTTCAGAGCGCTGCAGCTTATCCCGCGATTGCGCGCAACCTGGCGGCACTGTGCCGAGAGCGGTGGTCGCTGTGAGTGCGTGACCGCGTGGGGTACGTGATGGCCCTCCCCCCGTCGCTGCAAGAATCCCGGACGTGCGCCAGTTTCTTGCTGTTCACGCATACTACGAAATAGGGACAACTCCTCGTGTCTTACTTGTGGCGACACGTGCAGGCCACGACACCCGGAAAGCGCATCGCGCAGCTACGGCAAAGAAGATGACGCGGGTGGGCATCCGCACGCGGAAAGGCGGCGACCGACGCACATGCAGCGAAGAGGCTTCTTCCCCGTCTTGCTGGCAATTCTGCTGTTTGGCGTACTGGCGTCGACCGCCAAAGCCTGCAGCCTTGACGGTATTGCCTCCCTCTCCGTGAACGGCCATAAAGCGGCGATCACAACTGACAAGGTTACCGCGTCTTCTCTGGCCTACTGGTCCTCTTTCAGCCTGCTCGCCGCCGCACCCGGGGACACCCTGCATTATATGGAAGACATGGCGAACGTCGGTCTCTCAATCCCCAAGGAATCTACATCCCTGCCGTTCCGGTGGTCATTCGGCGATGGCAGTACGGTCCTCGGTCGCACGGCAACGCACCGGTATCGGCATACCGGCCGGTACCGACTGACGGTGGCCTATTTCTGGCCATCACACCACCAGTGGGTGGAGTTCGACAGCGCCGAGCAGCGCATCGTGCCGCAGGGCGCCCTGCTGTGGACAAATCTCGGCTACTACGCCGGCAACGTCTTTGTGGCAATCCTCCGCGCGATCGTCTGGGCCGTTTTGGCAGTCATTGCCGCTTTCCTGGTTCTGGAGCGCGTCGGGTCGCGTGCTCACCGGCGCCAACGCGTCGGTGCCCGAAATGCCCACGCGCGATCGTCGGAAGGAGCTGGGAGCGCATCCAGCAGCAAGCGCCCCACATCCTCCGTTCGCTAGGCTCGCCAGCATCGTGATCCACACGACGTCTCGCGCCGTACTACAGATGTTGCTGGCACTAGATACAACGAGTTGCACATTAGGGCCAGCTCAGGTTCTATAGAAGTCCCTTACTATGCCGGCCCAGTGAGCACGCAATCGGTCTCGGGCGCCGCGAGACGGGAAAGAACCTGCCGGCTAGGCTACCGGCTGCAATGCCGGCAGGTACCCCAGATGGCGAAGTGGCCGATCTCGGCTCGAAAGTCGTGCTGTTCCGCCAGCTGGGCTCGCAGCGGGTCCAGCTCGGCGTCCAGCACATCTTCCACATGGCCACACCGCGAACAGACCAGGTGGTGGTGCGGTGACGCGCCGACCCACTCGTAGCGGGCGGCGTGGCTGCCGAGCGACGTGCAGCTCACCAGTCCGTGCTGGCACAGGGTTTCCAGGCCGCGATACACGCTGACCTTGCTGACAGCAGGGAGCGTAGCCCGCATCCGCTCATAGACCTCCTCAGCAGTGAAATGACCCGGTAAACCGCGCGATATCTCCACCAATAGTTGGCGCTGCGGCGTCACGCGCAGCCCGAGGCCACGCAGGACCGCGATAGCGGCACCGACCTCATCGTGCCCTGCTGTCATCTCCCCCTCCGTAGTCTGGCGGCAGATTGGTGATCCTGCCCGGCCTGCCGGCCGATATCGTGGCCGCACCGCTGCTTCAGCTCCATCGCTCAATCACGCAAAGCTAAATTCGTGCAACTGCTCGTGGATCAGATTGGCGTCGACGAGCAGCCGCCGGTCGCCAAGCATGCGTTCAGGCGTGCCGTCTGCAAGGATACGTCGCTGCTCGCCAATAATCACCACCCGTGTGGCCAGCACGGGGACGATATCCAGATCATGCGTCGCCACCACGATCGTCGTTCCCTGCTCGCCCAGCTTGCGAATGAGGTTGATGAGCAGCCACTTGCTGCGGGGGTCGAGCGACGCAGTGGGCTCGTCCAGCAGTAACACCTCCGGGCGGAGCGAGAGCACGCAGGCGATGGCGGCCCGCTTCTTTTCACCACCTGAAAGCTCGAAGGGCGCTCGTCGGGCGAGGTGGGAGATCTCCATCTGGGCCAGCGCCTCCGCGCAACAACGCCCCACCTCTTCCTTACTGAGCCCGAGCTGCAAGGGACCGAAGGCCACGTCGTCAAGGACGGTGGCACAGAAAAGCTGGACGTCCGGATCCTGGAAGACCAGCCCGACTTGCCGATGAAAGCGGAACGCATCCTTGCCGGAGGCCACGCGCGCCACGTCGCGCCCCAGCGCCCGCATCTCGCCCTCACTGGGCGCGATAATGCCGTCGAGGAGCTTGAGCAGCGTCGACTTGCCGCAGCCGTTGGCGCCCAGCAGGGCCACCCGTTCGCCGGCCTGGACCACCAGGTCGATCCCGTCCAGGGCCACATGCCGCCCACCGTACACGTAGCGGACGTTGCGCAATTCAAAGACGGGCGCGCCAGCCACCGGTGCCTTAACGTCGTTCATCGTATGTACCGCCCTGCCACGACCGTACCAACAGCCAGAGCGCCCGACGCCACCAGGGCCAGCCAATCGCGCACCTGCATGCGATAGGTCGAGTAAGTCCGTACCTCGCCGTGAAAACCGCGCGCAATCATCGCCGCGTACACGTCGCTACTCATAGCAAATGAACGATGCAGCAGCGTACCCATGGCGCCGGCGATCCAACGTCGCTCGGCTTTGCCGGTGGAGCGGCCCACCATGCGGCTCTTGCGCGCTTCCATCATGCCGTTGGCCATGTGCAGGAAGAGGAAGATGTAGCGATAGGTCATGGCCAGAATCAGGGTGAAGATCTGGGGGACACGCAGTGCCTGCAGGCTCTTGAGTACGTCAGCCCATGGCGTGGTCACTACCAGGAGGACGGCCAGCGAGACGCAAACGCCGACCCGCGTGACGAAGATCAGGGCATCGAAGGCGCCGAGTGCCGACGGGCTGAACGTGACCGGTCCCAGCGACAGGTCGAAGAGCCGGCTCCCGCCGGTCAAGAAGATCGAGGGAATGATCACGATGCCCGCGAAGAGAGGGATGCCCAGCCAGACACGCGCGACCAGGATATCGAGAGGCACGCGGCTCACCCTCGCGACAAGCAGGAGCACCGCGTAGAGTGCCAGCAATGCACCGAGCGCGTGCGAGAGACTGGCGGCCAGCACCAGCACCAGGAACATGCCGAGCTTGGCCCGCGGATCGAGCCGCTGTAGCGGACCCTGCCGGCGCGCCAACTCTTCAGTGAAGACTGCTCGCTCGATGGAGACGGCGATGCCGCCCATGGTCTTCTCCAGCCAGCCGATCCGCTCGTGTCGCCGCCTGTTCCAGAGGAGCGTCACTGCAGTGAGATCTCCGCGGCTGCGACCCGCTGTGCGCGTCCGCGGCGCAGCAGTGTCGCCAGGCCCCAGACCAGACCGACCAGCAGCAAGATCCCCGCCATTCCGCTGATCTCGTAGCCGATGGCCTGGTGCCAAAGGGGCGCGTTGCCACCGCTGAAGAACGGTAGCTGCACATTGTAGCCGTCCAGGGGATGGCTGATGAGGCCGGAGAGATCGCGCAGGCCCTTGGGCACGTAACCGAACGCCGCCTTCACATCCTCCGCGCTGCCCTCGCCGTAGGCAAATCCGGGCGCGATCAGCCCGAGCGGAGCCAGAATGGCGATCGCGGTAAGGGCAGTTCCTACCGGTCGGACCTGCTTCGGCAGCGCGAACCAGGCCAGCGGAAGGACCACGATCGCGATGACGAACGTGCACAGCAGCATGGCGCGTACATCAGACCAGGACACCTGCGACCAGTCCGCGCCGAAGAGCTTGCTGAGCTTGCCGTGCCCGCTCATCAATCCGGCGGCGAAGAACACGGGGATGCCGACGCCGAGACCAAGGGCCAGCACTCGCCAGAATGGTTGCGCGGCTGCCTTGGTCGCAGCCGCGGACCAGTCCTCGGGCGCCAGAGACGTCATCAGGTACTCGGGGTGGTTCTTCTGCAAATACGCAAAGCCAAGGGCCGTGATCACTGCCTCCACGATCGAGGCGCCGAACATATGGGCCGCAAGCATGGCCGGCACTGCCTGGCTCAGATCGTAGGGAGAATAGAGCGCTCGGCCATGGTCGGTGAACCAGTCCGGCTGCACTCCCAGCTCCGTGCCACAGGCCAGAGCTGCCACCGAAATGCCGACGTAGGCGCCGATCCCTGCCGCCCACACGCGCCGCGTGGACAGCATGGACGAGCGCCCAGCCAGCAGGCGATAGATACCATAGCCGACGAAGGGCAGGATGATCGCCATGTTCAGCGCGTTGGTGGGTAAGGCGAGAATACCCCCGTCGCCAAAGAAGAGTGCCTGAATGATCAGCGCCACGGTGACGCACAACGCCGCCGCCCACGGACCCAACACCGTGGCGATCAGGGTGCCACCCACGCCGTGCGCGGTGGTGCCGCCCGGCACCGGCACGTTGAACATCATGATAGTGAACGACATCGCAGACGAGACCGCCAGGAGCGGCACGGCACGATCGTCGAGCCGGTCCTGCACCTTCCGCGTCGCGGCGACCAAGACGGGAATGGTGACGACGCCGAGACCGAGAGAGAACGCGGGGTTTAGATAGCCATCGGGTATATGCACGATCCCGTCCTCCTTTGTCCGCCCGACCAACTGCTGTCGCGGCTCACCGTGCCAATGGCCATAGGCTGACGCGATAGACTGCTCTTGCAACTAGTTTCATTCCGCTCGAGATGGAGTATAGCACCTGCGCGGGGTTCTTGCGGTGCCATCCGCTGTGTGCAAGAAACGCGGGGTCTGGACTAGCCTAGCCGCGGACGCACGGGAGACTTCGGCCACCGCACAGTCGAGGACGCCGTACACCTCTACTACTGCGGCAAAGCCGGCGGCGTTCGACGCCACGATGCGGATGAAAGCACGCGGTCAATGAACTGTGAGTCTTGACAAAATATCATATGAGATTTAGTCTAAATAGTTGATGGACGCCGAGGAAATCAAACGGGCCTTAGAGAGCAGCGGGTTGAGGTGCACTCCGCAGCGCTACGGCGTGATGGCATTGTTGATGGAACACTCCGGGCATCCCACAGCTGTGGAAATCTTCGAAGCCGTGAATCGCCTGGATCCGCGATCCTCAAGGGCCACGACGTATAACAATCTGCGGGACTTGGTGCACGCGGGTTTGGTGCGTGAAGTGGCCGTCGAGGGCCGCGCCGCGCGATTCGATGCAAGAGGCATGCGGCATCACCACTTCATCTGCGACTGCTGCGGCAATGTTGAGGACCTGGACTGGTACGATGTGCCCGAGCCTGCCTCGGACTCCCTCGGTAATCGGGTTCTTCGCGAATGCGAACTCATTGTCCGGGGGCTGTGCACGAGGTGCGCTCCGGGGCACGCACGGCCGGCCGCGGTTGCGCGAATGGGGAAACTGGGCTAGATTCGTCGTCCGTCGCAGTTTTGGGGGGGCGAATGCGAAGGCAGCTAGATCATTGGAAGACCAGCTCACCACGGCAGCGGGGGCGCCTGTCCCCAGTAGTAAGGAGCAAAAGATGTCGACTGAATCCAGAGGTCCGGTGATGCACGGTACGGGCAGCCACACGACGGCTGGGAGCCGGACGAATGCGGACTGGTGGCCGAATCAGCTGAACCTGACGATCCTGCACCAGCACTCTCCTCTGTCCGATCCGATGGACGCGGAGTTCAATTATGCGGAAGAATTCAAGAGCCTCGACCTGGATGCCGTGATCAAGGACCTGCATGCCTTGATGACGACGTCGCAGGACTGGTGGCCGGCCGACTATGGCCACTATGGGGGGCTCTTCACTCGTATGGCGTGGCACAGCGCAGGCACGTATCGCATCTCCGACGGTCGCGGTGGGGCGGGCACTGGCAACCAGCGTTTTGCGCCCCTCAACAGCTGGCCGGACAATGTGAGCCTGGACAAAGCGCGCCGGTTGCTCTGGCCAATCAAGCAGAAGTATGGCCGGAAAATCTCCTGGGCCGACCTCATGATTCTCACCGGTAACGTCGCGTTGGAGTCGATGGGGCTCCAGACGTTCGGTTTCGGCGGCGGGCGCGAGGACATCTGGGAGCCTGAAGAGGACGTCTATTGGGGGCCTGAGGGCAAGTGGCTGGGGGACGAGCGCTACACCGGCGATCGTCAGCTCGAAAATCCTCTCGGCGCTGTTCAGATGGGCCTGATCTACGTGAATCCGGAAGGGCCCAATGGAAAGCCGGATCCAATCGCTGCGGCACGAGATATCCGCGAGACGTTCGCCCGCATGGCGATGAATGACGAGGAGACAGTTGCGCTCATTGCCGGCGGGCACACGTTCGGCAAAGCCCACGGCGCTGCCGATCCCACCCGGTACGTCGGCCCCGAGCCCGAAGCCGCGCCAATTGAGGAGCAGGGCCTCGGCTGGAAGAACACCTTTGGCACCGGAAATGGCGCCCAGACGATCACCAGCGGATTGGAGGGCGCATGGACCACCAACCCAGTGAAATGGGACAACAACTTCTTCGAAAACCTGTTCGGCTATGAGTGGGAGCTGGTGAAGAGCCCAGCCGGTGCGAACCAGTGGGCTCCCAAGGACGCGTCTGCCGCTGGCACCGTTCCGGATGCGCACGACCCGTCGAAGCGCCACGCCCCGATGATGTTCACGACGGACCTCGCCTTGAGGATGGACCCGATCTATGAGCCGATATCAAGGCGCTTCTTCGAGAATCCGCAGGAGTTTGCAGACGCGTTTGCCAAGGCGTGGTATAAGCTGACGCACCGCGACATGGGGCCTCTCTCCCGCTACCTTGGCCCGCTCGTTCCTGTGGAGCCCCAGCTGTGGCAAGACCCTGTTCCCGCAGTGGATCATGAATTAGTTGGGGAGCGGGACATTGCTGGTCTGAAGGCCAGGATCCTCGCATCCGGGCTGTCGATCTCCCAACTGGTCACGACCGCCTGGGCGTCGGCGTCGACCTTCCGCGGCTCCGACAAGCGCGGTGGGGCGAACGGGGCGCGCATTCGCCTCGCACCGCAAAAGGCCTGGGAAGTGAACGAGCCGGAAGCACTGGCCAAGGTTCTCAAGGCGCTGGAGGCGATCCAAAAGGACTTCAACAGCTCGCAGACCGGCGGCATGAAGGTCTCGCTTGCCGACCTGATCGTTCTGGGCGGCTGCGCGGCCGTCGAGGAAGCTGCGAAGAGGGCCGGGCACGACGTGAAGATTCCCTTCTCGCCAGGGCGCACGGATGCTTCGCAAGAACAGACCGATGTGCACTCTTTCGCCGTACTGGAGCCGACCGCAGATGGGTTCCGGAACTATCTCCGGAGCGGACACCGAAGCTCGGCAGAGGAGCTGCTGGTGGATCGAGCGGCGTTGCTGACGCTGACTGCTCCCGAGATGACGGTTCTCGTCGGCGGCATGCGCGTCCTGAATGCCAACTTCGGGCAGTCCAAACACGGCGTCTTCACCAACCGGCCCGAGACGCTGACGAATGATTTCTTCGTCAAGCTGCTGGACATGAATACGAAGTGGCAGGCCTCCGCTACATCGGAAGGTGTGTTTGAGGGGCGCGACCGCGCGACGGGCGAACTCAAGTGGACCGGCACCCGTGTCGACCTTGTCTTCGGTTCAAACTCCCAGCTCCGGGCAATCGCGGAAGTCTATGCGTGTGACGACTCGAAGGTGTCGTTTGTGAAGGACTTCGTGCGTGCGTGGAACAAGGTGATGAACCTGGACCGCTACGACCTTGCCTGAGATCGGCGGAAAAGAGAGCGGTCAACTTGGCACTTAACGTACCTGCCCAATAAGCAGGGACGCACGAGTGGTGCGGGAGCGCTTCACATTTGTGTTGTGCATGTGCTCCCATTTTGTCTCGACGCAGTACGCCGAACGTACGCGGTGTCGCTGAAATGAGAAGAGGATCCCGCCATGTCACGCATCGTAGTCGCGACGTTGCTCCGGGTCATGCTGCTCTCGTGTCCGGCCCCAGTACTGTGACGCGATAGTGCACGGTCCGGCCCTCCGTTGGCCGCGCGACCAGCTGCCTGCGCGCCACAGGTTGCCACCGGCCGTTGGCTGACGCGAGGCCTCTTCCTGCAACTACTTGCATTTCGGTCGAAATGGAGCATAGCACTACTGAGATTCGATTGCGCTGCAATGCACCACGGGAAACACGGCAAGATGCATAGGCACCAAGAGAGTGCCGATCGCCCTTTCATGACCATGCAGAAGGACCGGAAGGTCGGCAACTCGCTCATCATCACGATTGTATGCGAGGAAGCTGGGCGGCTCGGCCTCGTGGAAGGCGATCTGGTCGCTGTCAGTCTCGGCAACGCGCGGGCAAAGGCCCGGCCATTGGACCGGCCACCGGCATGGCACTTGACCCACTTGTAAGGCGCGGGCAGTCGGGGCGAAAGGCTCAAACTGAGTCCTTTGGAACCAGACCGGCTTGTCGAGGATCGCCAAGGCATACTTGAAAGCGGGACCTTGACGACAGCGACCCGGTGAGGACGCGAAGCTCGAGGCGTTTGCCGCAGCGCACTGGAACCGATAGAGACCGGAAGGAGGGGCTGATGACGGCGCACGCACGAGGAACGTTTGACGTAGCGATCACACCACAGCCAGCGACTGAAGAAGGGGAGCGCGCGTCCGTCGTCAGGATGACATTGGAAAAGCAGTTCCACGGTGACCTTGACGCAACGAGCTGGGGCCAGATGCTCAGCGTCACGACTGGCGTGCAGGGCTCGGCCGGGTACGTCGCGATGGAGCAGGTCACCGGAACGCTCCACGGTCGCAGCGGCACATTCGCCTTGCAGCATCGTGGGATCATGACCCGTGGCGCCCCGGAGTTGACTGTCACGGTCGTTCCCGATTCCGGCACCGCTGCCCTAACAGGGCTCAGCGGTATCCTGGCGATCGATATCGTCGATGGAGAACACCGGTACGTATTCTCGTACACACTGCCGGATCCTCATTGATCACATGTCGGCTGCCACTGTTGAAGGCTCAAACGTGCCGGATCATGGCAGGGGCAGCGTGCTATCGTAGGAGGTAGGGGCAGGCGCCACGCGAGGCGCTATCTCCCATACGGAAGGACTGTGCAATGGCTGAGATCGTGTTGTTTCACTCCGTACTTGGGCCGCGCGCCGGCGTGAAGGACGCCGCCGACCGCCTGCGGGCTGCCGGCCATGCGGTACATACGCCCGACCTCTACCGTGGTGAGGCGTGCTTTGACGCATACGACCCGGCAATGGCGTACCAGGACAGTATCGGCTACCGAGAGCTGCTACGGCGCGCCGCGGCCGACGTCGCGCCGCTGTCGCCAGGGCTCGTGTACATGGGCTTCTCGGCAGGTGGCGCGGCGGCACAGTGGCTGGCGGCCACGCGTCCGGGTGCGCTTGCCTGTGTACTGCTGCACGCCGCTCTTCCCTTGCGCGTTATGGGGCTGGAAACGTGGCCGGCTACGGTCCCCGCTCAGGTGCATTTCATGCGTGATGACCCATTCCGTGATCAAGCGGAGATCGATGGTATGGCGGCGGACGTGTGTGCGGCTGGAGCGCTTTTCGAGTTGTTCGAATATGCTGGCGCCGGCCACCTATTTACCGACCCGAGCCTGCCGGCAGAATATGATGGTGCGGCGACAGAAACGCTGTGGCGCCGGGTGCTCGCGCTACTCGAAGGGCTTGGCGGCGAGACCCGTGCACCGAGCGGCAACTGAGCTTTTTCAAGGTCTGCCCCACTTGTATGTCCGACGTGTAGCCGGCGGCCCGAGCGTGGAGAGTGAATCGCGTGGTCGACAGATATGCAGTATCCAGGGCGTTCACGACGCTGCTCGTGAACGACTGATCCGGCTGGCCGGGTTGCCTAACGCCCGCGCCTTCCTGACCGATCGCGCCTGTGGCCACGATGGCCGTGCGGAGGGTAGGATCGGCGGCAATGGCAGCGGCGTTGCTGGCCGCCGATGCGGGCTGGCTGGTATTTCCGTAGATCTGGTAGCCACCAGTATCCCGGTCATAGACGAGACTACCCGCGGTGCTTCGGGTCAGCACGGACATGACCATCAGCGTGAAGATCACCAGGCTGAACATTGCCAGTGTCAGTCCGGTGCGAAACTTGTGCCGCATCGGGTACGTAACGGCCATCTTCATCACCGATCCGAGTGAGCCGGCGGCGCCGAACAGCCACATCAATCCCGCGGCGATCAGATCCGCATTGAACGTCACGGTCCACGCCGTACCCGTCACCAGCAAGACGCCCGAGACGAAGAACAGCTCGATACCCCCCTGCAGCTTCGGCAGTCCGAAGAATGTGTGGAATGTGGCGGACACCCATTGCGGCGGGCGGCATTGCCGGCTACGTCTCTACACTGTATGATGCATGTGGGGGAGTAGCAATCTCGATGCGAGAGTGCTAATTCGGATCGTCGACGGTTGGTCCGGTTCGATTGCTCGAGAGGCGCGTGTAGGAACACGTGAGCCCGCTGTCAGCGCGCATTTCAGCCGCGGCAGAATCCTCGCCAAGACCAACCACCGGTACGCCGTTCCATGTGTCATGGACCACTGGTTTGCGCATCGCGCACGGGCGGACCGACGAGTTCATGAGTGCCGGCAAAGCTTGCGTTTTGCAGGAGTATCCGCAACACGGGAGGTGTAGATTATGTCCACACAGATTACCTTGAGAATCCGTCCCCTGGGCGACCGCGTGGTGATCAGGCCGGCGAACAAGGAAGAGGTAAGCGCTGCTGGCGTCATCCTGCCAGATACCGCCAAAGAGAAGCCGCAAAAGGGTACCATCGTGGCCGCCGGACCGGGCCGCGTGCTCGACGACGGGACGCGCCAGGTACCCGAGGTCTCCGTCGGCGAGGAAGTGCTGTATGCAAAGTATGCCGGCACCGAAGTCAAGTTCGAGGGTGAAGAGTATCTGATCCTGTCTGAGAAGGACATTCTGGCGATCGTCTGAGGCGCATCCCTGTGTTGAAGCAGGATGAGGAATGGCCGGCACGTGTGTGCCGCTGCAATAGGAGGAATGAGCGTTGGCAAAGCAACTGTTGTTCGACGAAGAGGCACGACGTGCGCTCAAGCGCGGCGTCGATGCGCTCGCCGATGCCGTCAAAGTGACCCTCGGGCCAAAGGGCCGCAACGTGGTGCTCGACAAGAAGTACGGCGCGCCCACGATTACCAATGACGGCGTGACCATCGCGCGCGACATCGACCTTGACGACCCATTTGAGAACATGGGCGCACAGCTGGTCAAGGAAGTCGCGACCAAGACCAACGACATCGCGGGCGACGGCACCACCACCGCCACCGTGCTGGCCCAAGCGATCATCACCGAAGGCTTGAAGAACGTGGCCGCCGGTGCCAATCCGATGATTCTCAAACGTGGCCTCGACAAGGGCGTGGCCGTGATCGTCGAGGAGCTCAAACGACTTTCCAGGCCGGTCAACACCCCCGAAGAGACCGCGCAGCTGGCGTCGGTGTCCAGCCAGGATCCCGAGATCGGCAAGATGATCTCGCAGGTGATGGAGCAGGTGGGTAAGGACGGCGTCATCACGGTCGAGGAGTCGCAGGGTCTGACGCTCGAGCGCGACTTCGTCGATGGCATGCAATTCGACCGCGGCTACGTCTCCGCGTACATGGTGACCAACTCCGAGCGCATGGAAGCGGTGCTCGAGACACCCTACATCCTGATCACGGACAAGAAGATCAGCGCCATTGCCGACATCCTGCCCGTGCTCGAGAAGCTGGTGCAGTCGGGCCAGAAGAACCTGGTGATCGTGGCCGAGGATGTGGACGGCGAAGCGCTGGCGACGCTGATCGTCAACAAGCTGCGCGGCACCTTCCAGACCCTGGCCGTCAAGGCGCCGGGCTTTGGCGATCGGCGCAAGGCCATGCTGGAGGATATCGCCATCCTGACCGGCGGCCAGGTGATTTCTGAGGAAGTCGGTCTCAAGCTCGACGCCACCACGCTTTCGATGCTCGGGCAAGCTCGCCGCGTGACCTCCGACAAGGACAACACGACGATCGTCGAAGGCAAGGGCTCGCAGGACGGCATCGAGCGCCGCATGAAGCAGATCAAGGCCCAGATCGCCGACACGACCAGCGATTTCGACCGCGAGAAGCTGCAGGAGCGTTTGGCCAAGCTTTCGGGTGGCGTGGCGATCATCAAGGTCGGCGCACCAACTGAGGTCGAGCTGAAGGAGAAGAAGCATCGCATCGAGGACGCGCTGTCCGCGACGCGTGCCGGGGTGGAAGAGGGCATGGTCGCAGGCGGTGGTACCGCTTTGATCAACGCACTTCCCGCCCTGGACAGTCTGGAAGTGGTCGGCGACGAGAAGACCGGCGTGAACATCCTGCGCCGCGCTCTCGAGGAGCCCCTCCGGCAGATTGCCAAGAACGCTGGGGCCGAGGGCTCCGTGGTCGTCAACGCGGTGCGCCACAACGAGCCGGGCGTCGGCTTCAACGCCCTCACGGGCGCGTATGAGGACCTGTTCAAGGCCGGTATCATCGACCCGCTGAAGGTGACGCGCTCCGGCCTGCAGAACGCAGCCTCGGTTGCCACCATGCTGTTGACCACCGAGACCATCATTACCGACATTCCGGAGAAGAGCGCGCCGGCGATGCCGCCCGGTGGCGGCATGGGCGACTACTAGGGCCCCGCCCTAGAACCGGCCTATGACCTTGCTTGTTTTGGCGATACCTGTCCCGGAAGCCGATGTTGGCCAGCACCGGCGGTTCATAGCCGACCTGACCGGGCCGCGCCGAGCCGAGCTCGTAGCGGCCCGGCAGCACGCTGGACTGCGCGAGCGAAGCTATGTCCAGCCAATGCCGAACGGTGGTCACATGTTTATCGCCACGTTTGAGAGCGACGATCTCGACGCCGCTATGAAACAGATGGCATCGGCAACAGATGGATTCTCCCGGTGGTTCCGCAAGCATCCGCAGGAGGTCACAGGAATCTGCGCCGCCGGCGGAACCTCGAGGTTACCCGAGCTCGTGATCGACTCCGGGCCGGTCCAAACGCTGAGCCAGCAACAGGGTCGCATACGTGACTATAAAGATGACTAATATGACACCTTCCACCGTCGCCCGGTGCGCGCTTGCGTGGATCCGGGCTTGGCTTCATAATGGCGGGGCATACTGCAAGCAGTGGCGACGGGCGATGGGATTCTCATTTGCACGCCGCGAGCGCTTGCCGGCGCACGGTGCCCTTCGCGGATGCCCAGCGTGCGCGGCACTTATCCCGTACGCGTCGGTCACCTGTTCGTACTGCCACCAAAGCCTGCGGCCGCTCAAGAACGCGCGCTGACACCACGCATGTAGGGAGATGAAGATGCCTGGCGAGAAGAGAATCAACCCGCAAAACCCACCTCGTACGATCCATGGGCGCAAGCCGCGGAAGCACCCCTTGCCGAACACGCGGGCTGAGCGGTATCAAGCCAAACTGGCCCGCCTAACAACGCCGGCCAACGACAGCGCCGGAACTGGCGCCTCGTAGCCTCGGCAATTATGCTGCCGCCCGACACGCTCACCATCGAGGAGGTGCAGGCGCTGCTCCGCGACGACAGCCTGTTGGAAGGCATCGCGCCCGCCGCGCCCTCAACGTAGCGCGATCTGCGACCGGATGGGGCGTCTCGTACTCCGGCGCCCCACGCCGCGCCCTCCGTCATCGTCGTGGCAACAGCGTTCGGTGGATCTCTCTACCGGTAACTCTGACGCACGACACCCTTACGACGATGCGTTCCCGCTAATCTCGCTGGCCAACTCGCGCGCTTCGTCTTGCAACTTCGCGGTCTTTGCCCGAAGCGCCGGATCACCATCTCCCTTGTCAGCTCCATTGGGATCAATGCCGGCCTGCAGTAACTGCAGAATCTCGAGTTGTCGCTGGTTGATCGTGAAGAGCAGCTCCACCTCAGCGGCCTCATGGTCGTCGCGCAGATGGTCTTTTTGCGCCTGGCGATTCTGGCTCATCATGATAATCGGTGCCGCATAGGCAGCCTGGGTCGAGAACAGCAGATTTAGCAGGATGAAAGGGTAGGGGTCCCAGTGGCGAATGAAGCCCAGGATATTGAGCACGACCCATACGCCGACTATCGCGCTCTGCCAGATGATGAACGGCCACGATCCCATGCTGTTGGCGATAGTATCGGCGGCACGTTGCCCGAAGGTATTTGGGTGGTGAATGTGCGCACGCTTGTTCCTGTCCGCCATCATGCCGTGCCTCCACCCTGCCCTTAGAACTGGACCGCGTGCTATGCCCGCGCAGCCAGCGGGCGCCCAGTCGCCTGCAGCACGCATGGGCAGTCAGAAATTAGCAGTAGGTTCATCATAGCAAATGTCCAATCTGTCGGCGATCATCACGTCCATAGATGGAGGATATTTCACATTAAGTTGACAGCACGGCGCGAGACGCCCATGCTAGAGAGGAACCGACGCGGCTCAGCCCGCGGTCGCTGCCGCCCAAAGCTGGGGGCACGCAAACGGCAGCGCGCTCGCACGGCCCCTTTGGCAGTGCGAGAGGGCGCGCCGCTCTATCCGTAGGCTGACGGCGGCACTTGCAGGGTGGCGCGCGGTGGTCTGGGCAAGACCGGCCGTGACTGACCGGCGGCAACCGCAGGCCGGCTTGCCGGGAGCGAGGAGACAAAGTGAACGCTAGCAGAACCCACGTCAGGCCACTGCTGTGGATCTTGAGTGTGGCAGTCGTGCCGCTGTGTGAATCGGTTGCTGGACACGTCCTGGCTTACTTGTAACCACCGTCGAACGTCGTCGCAGGCCGGCCGGCAGAGTTCTGCGGAATAGCATGCGCCCTGGCACAGCGGCGACGATCCCGGCGATTCGATCGTCGGTGGCCGGGAATCCGCTTCGTGGATGGAGAAGACCGTGAATGACCTCAGCACGAGGAGACGCTCGGGATCGCCGGCGCCACCGGGCCCTCCTGCCAGCAAGCGGCTGCACTTCGGCATGTCGCGACGCCAGTGGCTCGGCTGGCTGGCAGCGATACTGATCTTCAACCTTGTGTTTTACGGCCCGTTGCTCAACCGCTCCAGCAGCAGTCCAACCACCACCCTGCCCTACAGCACCTTCCTGTCCCAGGTCAAGGCAGGTACCGTGAAGACGGCCGACGTCACCACAAGTACCACTTCCGGCGACTTCAAGCACGCATATAAGGACCCGTCCACCGGCAAGGTCTATGCGCACTACACCACGACGCTCCTGCCGATCGACGATCCTGCGCTGGTAGGTACCTTGACCTCCCACAACGTGCTGATCACCGGTACAAGCACGGTCACGCCGGTCTGGCTGAGCGTGCTCACGCTCCTGCTGCAGGCCTTGCCGTTTCTCTTTTTCATTGGCCTGATTTACTTCGGCATGCGCGCTATGCGCGGCCAGCAAGGAGGTTTGTTCAGCTTTGGAAAGAGCCGCGCCAAGCTCTATACCGTGGAGCGCCCCGCTACCACCTTCGCCGATGTGGCAGGCGTGGACGCCGCCAAAGCGGAGCTGCGCGAGGAGGTGGATTTCCTGCGCGATCCGACCAAGTACCTGCTCCTAGGCGCCCGCATCCCCAAGGGTGTGCTGCTGGTGGGACCTCCCGGCACGGGCAAGACGCTGATGGCACGCGCCGTTGCCGGCGAGGCTCGCACGCCGTTCTTTAGCATCAGCGCCACCGAGTTTGTAGAGATGTTCGTAGGTGTGGGCGCCAGCCGGGTGCGCGACTTGTTCGACAAGGCAAGGGCCAATGCGCCGTCTATCGTCTTCATCGACGAGATCGACGCGATCGGTCGCAGGCGCGGCGGCAGTGGACCAATGGGTGGCGGTTCGAATGACGAACGCGAGCAGACGCTCAACCAACTGCTTTCGGCGATGGATGGCTTTGAGCCAAACGAGGCAGTGATCGTGCTGGCTGCTACCAACCGGCCCGAGGTCCTGGATCCGGCACTGCTGCGGCCCGGCCGATTCGACCGCCAGGTTGCCGTCGATCCGCCGGACAGACAAGGGCGTGAGGCGATCTTGAAGCTGCACACGAAACAGATCCCGCTTGCTGGTGACGTGCAGCTGGGACTGATCGCCCAAGCCACGCCGGGCATGAGCGGGGCCGACCTGGCCAACCTGGCCAATGAGGCAGCACTGATCGCGGCGCGTACGGGCAGGGCAGCGGTCACCGCTTCGGACTTCGACGCAGCTCTAGACCGCATCACGCTCGGCGCGCGGGGAGCGGCATTGATGAACGAGGACGAGCGCCGTACCGCTTCCTACCATGAGAGCGGGCACGCTCTTGTCGCCCACCTCCTGCCTAACATGGATCTGATTCGCCGCGTGACGATCACGCCGCGCGGGCGCTCACTGGGCGTGACACAGTTCTTACCGATTGACGATCGGCGCAGCTACCGGAGGGGCTATTTGCTCAACCGCATGGCGGTGGGGTTAGGTGGGCGGGCGGCAGAGGAAATCGCCTGCGATGATATCACGTCAGGAGCGCAGAACGACTTACAGGGTGTAACCAGCCTGGCGCGGGCCATGGTCACGGAGCTCGGCATGGCCGACGAGTTAGGCCCTGAGTCCTTCGGTGGTTCCGGCGACGGAGGTCTGGGCGGCAACCCATATGTGGGCTGGGAGCCAAAAGAGCACGGTGATGAAACCGCGCAGCGCATCGATGCCGCGGTGCACCGGCTCATCGACGAAGCGCACGGGCAAGCGCACGTGCTACTGAGCGAGAATCGCACCGCACTCGACGCTATCGCCACGGCGCTCATGAGAGAGGAGACGTTGAACCTGGAGCAAATTGTGGCCCTCGTACAGGGCGCGCACAATCTCGGGAATGGCCACGCCGTCGCGCCGCCGCTCGATCAGCTACGAGCTAGGAAGGCTGACGGGCGTCGCAAGTTGCGAACCGGGACGCCCGGTGGTGCGGAGCACCTGCATTGACGCTCGAGCCCGCAAGCTGTAGGGCGTGCGCGCATTGACGGGGGCGGGCAACGCCGAACACCAGCTGTGCTACTCGGCCGAGGTGATGGTGCTCTCAAAGGAACTTCCACAACTGATAATCACGTGCTTCGACGCACGCAATAAACCGGGGAGGTAATGGCCACTACCTCCCCGGTTTATTGCGTGCGTGGGCCTACTAGCTGGAAGCGGCCTGTTCAGGGATCTTCACTTCCTGGCTTGTACCGGCGCTCACCTTGATCGTGTGGGCGCGTGCGTGCTGGGCCTTGGCCAGGCGAAGGGTCAGCATACCCCAGGCGTACGTTGCCTGAGCTCCCTGGGCGTCCACTGCCATTGGCAAGCTGAAAGCCTGCTCAAAGTGGCCCTCCCCGATACCGTTCCAGATTTGCTGAGCGTTCTCGAAGGACTGATTGATGCGCTCGCCTTTCAGATAGACCGTGTCGCCCTGGACGGTGACCTGTACCTGGTCGGGGTCGACTCCCGGCAGCGAGAACTGCGCAATATAGCCATCATTTGTCTCATAGAGGTTGGCCGATACCGACAGGTTGGCCCCGACCGTGCCGAGTAGCGTGCGGGGGCTGATGAAGCTGTCAGCCACCAGGCGGTCCATGGCGTCTCGAAGCGATACTACGTCATTCAATGGCTGCCAAACGGCGCGAATTGTCATGATCGTCATTCTTTCCCAACCGTGCGCACTCGCACGATTGAATCGTACAGTGGGTTTCTTGGTGTAGGAGCGGCGCGCTCCACATACTCCAACTGTACTCCTTTCCTCATATAATGTCAAGAAGATTTAGCCACTTACTATAAAGTATGGTTCATTGGCGATTCGTTGGCTGCCTCTGGTGTAGCCCCGTTCTCCCATAAGCCTCGTGGTTCGCACCGATCGTGATAGCAATCATGCGCACCGAGTGCTAGTTACAATGCGTAAGCCCTCGTTAGCGCCTCCTGCAGAGGATTGCCGCAGTAGCACAGCTCGACGAGCCGAGCTACCTGCCGCGCCTGCCGTGGCAAGCAGACCGGAGCATGCCAGCACGCCACCCCCGCGTTACCTGAATGCCAATTACTATTAGTATCTTCAAGCAAACTGCACGATGCCACGCCTCTAAAGCTTGGTATAGCTAGAGGAAAATTATAGTAAACTTGACACCTGCCCACTGCGAGCCCATACTATGGGGTGACGGTCACCACCTCGGGTGCCACACCTGAAGCGATGCAGTGCCAGTACGTGCGGAGAGTGCCCAAGCTAGCCGAGAATGCCGCCAAGCACATCATCACGGTGCACGCCAGCACAACAACATTGGTCGAGCAGCTGACCGCGCGTTCCCAGGTTACAGCCGATGCCCGGCGGCGGCGCTTCCTCTCTCGTTCTGCTTGATTCGTGGCACGCATGCCCGTGATGCGGTTGGAGGGAAGCTACCAGGTGGGCTTACGGCCGTTGGCACTTCGTCTTGGATGCGGCGTGGTTCTGGGTAGCCTGCTGCTGATGGCATTGCGCGCCATCGGATGGGGCTTCGCGCTGCACGCGATATTGCGCGTTGGTCCCACGGCCTTGGTCCTTGCACTCAGCATGACCGTCATCTCGATGCTCATCAGTGGCGTGGTCTGGACGCGGGTGCTCTGGTGTCTTGGCCACCACGCTGCCCTACACGTGGGTATCACGCTCTATGCGGGGACCGGCCTTGCCGCGTATGTAGGCTCAGGTGCTGGCGCTGCGGGCGAATGCATCGTGCTCCTGCGGCGACACGGAGTATCTGCCGGCCGTGCCGTACTGGTCCTGGGTCTTGCCAGCGTGGTCGGATTCCTTGGTTGCGTCGTCTGGGCGCCCTGCGGCGTGGTGCTGCTGACCGCTCCCGCGGCGACCCATGCGCTGCCCGGTCTGGGGACACATGGGCCGCTGGTCGTCATGATCGCTACGGCAGCCTGTGGTGTAGGGGCGCTGGTCATTCTCATGCTCGTCGCGCTCTGCCCTCGCCGATGCACCCGATGGCACGTTGCCCGTCTCCTCCTCGATCCGTCGGGCCTGCCGTTGCGGTTATCATTGCCCCATCTGCTCAGCCTGATTCCGGTGGCGGCGATCGGTTGGGTGGTAGGGACCGTGCCCCTATGGGTGCTCGTGCGGGCTGCCGCGCCCAGTGCCGGCGTGTCCCTTTTGGCGGCGATCGGCGTGCAGGCGGTGGCAGCGGTGATTGGGAGCGTGACCTTCTTCCTGCCTAACGGGTTAGGTGCGCGGGATGGGGCTGTTCTGGGCCTTCTTGTCGCCGGAGCCGGTGTTCCCCTGCCTGCAGCTGCCGCGGCAGCGGTCCTGGTGCGTCTCGGCGATCCCGTGGCCAAAGCGCTCATTCTTCTGGTTCTTGCCGGCCTGCGAAGAGTGCCTCCCTTCACAGTATCGTCACCGAAGCCGTGGCGAGCGGCCAATACCGTTGCGCGCGCTGTGTTTAGCAGGCCGGTGTTATCGCGGTAGTCCAGGTTTGGCAGGCTCAGAGGCTGGCACGGAGCAGCGAGGAGACTCATCGGCGAGCGCGAGCGAGCAGCGCCCCCCTGGCGACGTCGTATGACCCCAGCATCCGTTCTCGCCACGATCGAACGCGACGTGGAGCCCAAAATGGTCCTCGGCCCGTCGAGAAAACCGTCAGCGCTGCGCCGCGCCTCCCCGTGCTCGTGAGCCCGGCGTGCTAACGTCCCCGTGCGTGTTATATGTCACGGTATTGAGCACGGCCGACCCGCTCGTCAACAAGCGCACAGACTCCTCAGTCAAAACGTAGCCGTCAAACGCTCGCACTGCCGAGAGGCGCCTTACGCGGTTTTCGGCGGACGATCGTGCAGTAAAGGTGCCGATATCGATGTAGTTTGGCGTCCGTCCCTGTGCATTGCCGGCAGTGCCATTCCGTGTGGCCCGCAACACGAAGTGAGTGGAAGCTGGAAAGTAGTCCATAATGGTATTCTCGCCTTGCCACAGGCACGTTGCGCAGCCGAGACACTGAACGCCAATAGCGCCAGCAAGCTACAGCCATGAACATGGGAACGCAACTCTACTGCTACGTGCATGGTACCGCAGTTTGGCGCATCGCGCTGCGGGTCGGCGCCGTGGAAACTGCACATGGCCGGCGGCTCATCCGGTACGCTGCACTCGATCCAGGAGGCGGTTCGCGCCGGCAAACCCGCCTTGGTGTTTCTGCGGACTGGGGTCCTAACCCGGAAGGGACCGCCGGCATGCCGGGCACTGCGTGTCGCGCTATATACTCATCGCCTGGCACCGTCCTGCCACGATCCCTCTTGCCCGCCGCACCTTCACACTACGACCGGCGCGAGACAGGCGGGAGGGCAATACGTCGTGCTTCCGGATGAGCATATGGACCGACAGGGAGCGGGACCAACGACCGGAACGCCGGCGTGCGTGAAGGGGTGCTGCGTTCTCAGGTGGGCGCTCATGACACGGCCGGAAGATTCCGCTGCAGTCACCTGCCTCTACGCTCCGCGCCTGCGAGAGCGGAGGCATAAGCAGCTTCTAGGCCAGCGGCGAACCTTGGCGTACGGCGCGCGTTCGCCGATTGATGTTCTGACGTAGGGGCAGTCGCACTGTGACCGTTGTTCCTGCGCCCTCCGTACTGTCCAGGGAAATAGAGCCTCCGTGTCGCGCGATCATGTGGTGTACCCCTGCCAGCCCGATGCCGTTGCCAGGAATGGTGGCAGACACATTGCCCGGTCGTCGATATACTGAAAGTGTACTTGCGTTTACCTGTAGTGTGTGTCACTCTGGTACTACAGTTCCGATCCGCTTGGCCAGCGACTGGCATTCATACGGAGAACGGCTATGTTGAAACTGAGTTTCAGGCGGATAGCGGTGCGCGAGCACTGGTGGCACGTCAACCGGCCCTTTGACGATCCGGCTGGTAATGTGCTGGCCTGTGACTTCTGCGGTCTCCGCACCAGGTTGACCTACCCTCCCAGCGCACCGTGTCCGGGGCGGAAGGGCGAGAAGACGAATCACTGGCTGCTTGCCGACGGCTCCGTTACGCCTGACGAACCGTACCCGCCGGCGCCCTACTAGGACTGTCAACTCTCATTCATTGCGGTGGCGATCAGGCCTGAAGCTGCGGCATCAGGGTAGCATGACCCACTCTTGTGAGTACCCGGCACGGCTGTGCCAGGTGAATGTCGCTGATGATGGTTGACAGACTACCGGCACCGGGCAGCACGCAGCGACAACCTCCCGTGTGGCGGCTCTGACGAGTGGGAGGCGCTCCGACAAAAGCAGCGAGATAACGGCAACCTGCGTGATCCCTGGGAGCGCAGGTATAATCATCACGGCCCCAATGCCGGGCTCTCATCCCTATAGTAGGGCCGCGTGCTGAGCATTCCGGTCACGTCCAGTGGCGCTGGCCAGACTCGCGGGCGCCATTCGGTGTTGCTTGCGGCGCCCCGGCGGGTCGGTGTCGGGCTGGGGGGAATTTCAACGGCTTTGCCGGCGAAGCCATATCGGCCTGCTACGACTGTCGCTGCTGTGTCCGTACAGGTACGCTTGTCACGCGCGGAGGTTGAACGGTGCGTCTCAGCCTGTTGCCGAAAGAGCGGGACTTCTATGTCATGTTACAGAGACATGCAGCCAACATCGTCGTGGGCGCGAAAGCTCTCTGTGACATGCTCCGCAACTATGAAGGTGTGCGTGGCAAGGCCGCGGCCATCGCGGAGATTGAACATGAAGGCGACCGCATCGCGCACGAGATCTTCCATCGTCTCAACGTGACCTTTGTCACGCCCATCGATCGCGAGGATATCGCGGCGCTTACGAGCATGATGGACTCGGTGATCGACCTCATCGAAGAGATTGCGGCCATGCTGGTGCTGTACAATGTCCCGGTCCCCAGTGTCTACCTGCTGGAAGCAAGCACCTTGCTGGTCACGGCGGTCGAGCAAATCGAGCACGCCGTTGGCGGCCTCGAAGAACTAAGGGGCTTGAATTACTACGTGATCGAGGTCAACCGGATCGAGAACGAGGGCGACGGGCTCTATCGCAACGCCATATCTGAGCTGTTCACGAAGGGAGTCTACGATCCGCTCGACGTGATCAAGTGGAACCATCTCTACGCGTTGATGGAGAAGGCCTTTGACAAGTGCGAGGACGTGGCGAATGTGATCGAGAACCTCGTAATCAAGAACGCATGAGTCGCTAGATACGTGCGCAGGTTATGAGTCACGCCTTTGGCCCAGTCCTCTTTGGACTTGCCGCTTCTGCATGCTGGGGAAGCGGCGATTTCAACGGTGGTCTTGCCTCCCGCCGCGCGAATCCCGCGAGCGTCGTCCTCGGCTCGTATGCGGTGGGTCTTGTCTTTCTGATCGCACTGGCCCTGATCACACAAGAGCCTGTTCCAGATCGCTCCAGTCTGGTGTGGGGAGCAGTGGCCGGCGTGGCGGGCGTGTTTGGGCTGCTCGCGTTCTATTCGGCTCTCTCAATGGGGAAGATGGGCATCGCCGCCCCTGTTTCGGCAGTGCTCACGGCTATTCTACCCGTGCTATTCAGTGCCGTCACAGTGCAACTCCCGACAGTGCTTCAGCTGGGCGGCTTCGTGCTTGCGCTGCTGGCGATCGGGTTGATAGCACGCCCTGAAAGAACCTTCGGCCCACCGAAGGGAATCGGGCTCGCCTTGCTGGCCGGCTGCTGCTTCGGCGGCTTCTTCATCCTCATCAGCCGCGTGAATCATGCCTCCACGTTCTGGCCCCTCGCTGCCGCCCGCATGACCTCGGTCGTCGTGCTGGCCACGCTGTTGCGACTGCAGAGCAAGCCGAAGGTGCCCGCGATGACGGTTGCTCCCCTGGTATTGCTCGCGGGACTGCTGGACGCCGGCGGGAACGCCTTCTTCGTGCTCGCTGCCCACAGTGGTCGTCTCGATATCGCGGCGATACTCTCCTCCCTCTACCCTGCGGCTACCGTCCTGCTCGCAGCAGTCGTGTTGCGAGAGCGTGTGACACGTATCCAGGGCACAGGCATACTACTGGTGCTCCTCGCCATCCCACTGATCTCGATGTAGCCGGCGTAACGCAGGCAAACGGGCGCGGCCAGCCTTGCGGACACTCTTTGATCGGTCGACATGCCAAAGCCCACGAGCATGTGTACGTCTATTCGGTCGAGATCACGTCGGCGCGGTCCCCGACCCTAATCGTGCCTGCCCGCACGACCTGAGCCATCACGCCAACCCGGCCCGCGGTCTGCGCCGGCATACGATCGTCGATGCGATGCAATTTTCCGCATCCGGTGCGTGGCAATGTGATCGCGATGACGGCCTGTGCACCAAGGCGGATCTGCGTGTCCGCAGGCAACACGCGCAAGTCGAGGCCGTCAAGTATCAGGTTCTCGCCGAGAGCGCCGGGCGCGGCAGGAAAGCCCTCCGCTTCGAGCTCCCCGAGCGTCAACCTATCCATCACGTTGAGGTTGCGACGCGGTTGGGCGTTCACGTCACCTTCGATGCCGTGACCTTCGACCAGGGTTGCTTCGGTCAGGGCGACACGCAGATAGCCGACCGCTGGAATCGGCACGGCAGAGTCCTTGGGACGGTACATAATGCTCGTGATGGTCGGCATGCTCTTCTCCTCAATCTCCCACTTGCCGGAACACTGGCCTTCGTGATGGTACGTCATCGTCGTGCAGCTCGACGACAATTCGCGATGGATCGACCCGTCAAGCCGGATCAACGGCGAGATCGGCGGCTATCTCCGCATACTGCCTGAGACGGGCGATACGATCGCGTGACCTCTCGGCTTACGCTATTCATGGTTTAATAAGATTTACTTTGCCATACTATGTAGTAGGACGCGCCCGAGAAGAGATTCCGTAGGCCCGTCGAAACGCCGGCCTAGTCCTCACGAAGCGCCGGCACGTACTCCCAGGGACCAATTGTGGTCCCTCTTGAGACTCAACCCGGAGGAGCAAATGTCGCGTGTCTTTCGTTTTTCTCGTCTGGCTGCCGCTGCTGTAGTGGGACTGTCGTACCTCGCAGGAGCGACAATGACCTTCGCGAACCAGGCACAGGCCCCAACGTGGGTCGCCACCAAAGGCAAAACAGTCAACTTGACGCTCATCGCAGCCTACAATGATGCAGGCGGCGGGTTCAACTTCAATGGCGGCAGTAACGGCAAGATGACGATCACGGTGCCACTGGGCGATCGGGTGAATGTGACCTTCAGCAATAACTCACCGCTGGGGCACAGCGCGCAAATCGTGGCTTTTGCAAAGTCACCCCCCGTATCCACGGTTCCAGACGCATTCAAGGGCGCGAATTCGCCCGATCCCACGAGCGGAGTCGCCAAGGGAACGACGCAGAAGTTCTCCTTTGTGGCGAACAAGGCCGGCACATACTTGCTGATCTGTGCCGTGCCCGGCCATGCTTCGGCCGGAATGTGGGATGTGCTCGTCGTTTCGAAGTCAGCCAAGACGGCCAGCATCGCCCTGCACAAATAAAACCACATTCAGTCGTGGTGCGCGGAGCCCTCAACGTCCGGCAGGATGTTCGTGGGGACGTCGAGAGGCCCTGTGCGCATCAGCAGCAGCTGCGCCATGGCGCTGACGGTAAGCCCGGCGCCGTGGCGCAGCAGCGCCTCCCATCGTGGCGCGGATAGCGCCGGCCGCACCAAGGCACTGACCCTTTCGATCGGAAGCAGCAGCCATGGCTTACCGCTTGGCTGAAGACCGATCATGCCAAGCACAACGGCGGCTTGCTCGGTGAAGCCCGCTTGCGCCCAGACGTAGGCGAGACCGATCGCGCACTCCTCGAGAATCACAGTCTTGCTCGACGCCAGCGCACGCTCCATCGCCTCGCGCCAGAAGCCCCACGCAGCCACGTCATCGCCCCGCAGGCTGGCGACCATGCCGCTGCCGCTCAGCACATTGGCCATCATGTGGTGCTGCTTAAGGCGCTGCCCCATGCGGCGCGCCTCCGCGAAGGCCTGAGCGGCAAGATCCAGCTCGACATCATCGACATAGACGCTGGCCAGATTGTTGAAACTCAGCAAGACACCACTCCGGTCGTGCAGCTCGTCGTACAGCTCGATCGTGCGCTTGTAGAGCGCGATGGCTTCGCCGTGACGGGCGGGATCGTAGTAGGCGATCGTAGCCTTGGCATTCATGAGGTTGGCAGTCGAACGGCGATCGCCGCAGGCCGCGCTCGCCTGCATGCCCTCCTCCGCGACGCGCGTCGCTTCCTCAAGGGATCCGGCAAAGATCAGGGGCCAAACCGTCATGTTGGCGGTGAAAGCCACCTCCTTCGGCGACCCGAGGCGGCGCGCGCAGTCCTGGGCTCTGCGCGCCAGGTCGACGGCGCGGTCATGCGCTGCGAGGTCCGATTCGACATTGGACAGCACACCGAGGCTATAGGCAAGCTCGCCGTCGCTGCCGGCACGCTGATCTTCAGCGAGGGCCACGGCGGCCGTCAAGTGCAAGCGGGCGGCGTCCGTATCGCCGCACTGGCGCGCCAGACTCCCCAGCCGCCCAAGCGCCGCCATCCGGAGCGGCGGCGCCAATCCATCGGAGCAGTTCTCGGCACATGCCAGTGAAATCTCCACCCACGAATACCCTTCGCGAGCATAGAATCCGGCGAGCCAGAACTCCGCAAGGTCGAGAGCCGCCTGGAGTGCCGCCAGCGGCGCCTGGTCAAGGGCCCACGTGAGCGCGGTTCGCAGATTGTCAAGCTCGATCTCCAGTTGCTCAACCCAGTCGCGAAAGCGTGGACCGCGAATGTCCGTGGCTGCTGCAGCGGCGAGACGAAGGTACCAGTCGGCGTGGCGCTGTTTGACCGCCGCGGTGGCCTGGGCGTCTTGCTGCAACCACGACCAGGCATACTGACGCAGCAACGCGTGCAGGCGATATTGTCCTATTCGTTCGGTCTGAATGAATGCACGATCGGCGAGGGCGGCGAGCAGAAATGGGGTAACGTCCGCGACATCAAGGGCCGCTTCCGCCGAGAAACCGCCCCGAAACAGCGCAAGGCCGCCAATACTGCGCCGATCTCGTTCTGCCAGCAAAGCCCAGAAGAAGCCGAACACCGCCTGCATCGGCGATATCGCGATTCCTGGGACGTCTGCAGTTGTGACGCCGGTGGCCGCTTGCACCTGTTGTTCGAGGCGCAGAGCTACTCCCTCGTGGCCAAAGAAGCCCGTCCAGCTGGCCAGCATCTTGATCGCCAGGGGATAGCCGTGCACGGAGCGGCAGAGCCGCCTTATCGTTGCCATTCTTGCCGAGTCCGGTATGGCGTCGAGCACACCATGGCCTGACGCCAGCACGTACAGATCGCTTGCCGGAGTTGCGAGCGCGCGCTCGGCCAGGCCGGCGAGGAGCGCGGCGCCTGCCAGTGGTCCAGTCACCATCGGCCTGTCTGCCAAACCGTCGCTCGCTGAGGCGGTCGCTGTCCCCGCGCCTTCGGCGACCGTCATCGATTCGCTGCTGTCCTCTCGGGCGCTCTCGTAGGCGTCGCGCAATCCATCGACGGTGATAATGGCATCTGCCTGAATGGCCGCTGCGTCGCGGGTCGTCATCAGCATCCGCAGCCGCGGCAGCACCGCGAGCAGGTCCTGAACCAGCACGCCAATTCCCGGCAGATCCTCGACCGTGTCGAACACCACAAGCATGTCACGGGCAGTCAGGTACTCGACGGCGACGGCATACGGCTCCTGCTGACCGACGACGGCCAGCGCAAGTGCACGCACCAGCGCCAAGGCGACGAACTCAACTGCGGTAGTCGCCGCTAGAGGCACGACGACCGCACCGTCGGCGAATAGCGGGCCCACCTCGGCTGCCGCTTGCAGAGCCAAGTGCGTCTTTCCAACCCCACCGTGCCCAGCCAGCACAACAAGCTGCTCCCCGGCGATCGATTGCTTGATCGTGCGGAGCTCGTCGGTCCGCCCGACCAGCAGCCCGTAGGGCCGCACGAGCTCGCTCGCCTCCTCGGCACGCGCGCGCTCGCGCTGCAGCAGGCCTCGGAGGTCGTATTCCCGGAACAGGGGACTGACGTCCCACCCGGAACCATTGGACTGGCGCGTGAGCAGGCCATCAGCACGTACGTGCTGCAGCGCTGCCTGCAGGAGCGCGGGATAGCCGTCGGTCTGGGCATACAGCCAGAGGCTGAAATCGGTTGGCGCCTCCCAGCGAAGCGCCGTGCGCAGCCACACCTGCAATCCGGATACGCTGAAGGGCTGCAACCGGACTTCGGCCCTGACGCGCAGGTCCGGCAGCCGGCCTACCTCCGCTGCCGCCGGGTTGTGGCCCACGACCACTCCAATGCGCCCAGCGCCTGGATGCGCGACCAATTGCCAGACAAGCTCCAGTGTTGACGCGTCAATGTCGCTCGCGCGATCGAGGATCACCAGGAATCCCCTGGCCTCGCCTGGCGCCGGAACCTCCAACAGCTCGTGCGCGTCATGCTGCTCGCCACTCGGCGCGCTGCTCAACGCGTCCGAAAGCGCCCCATACTGCCGCAAGCCCAGTGCCGGGCTGCCGGTGAGCGTCAGCACCTGGTAGCCACGTAAGCGCGCCATGCGCGCCACCGCCTCCAGGAAGCGGGACATTCCGACGCCGGGCGCGCCTACGACGCGCAGGAGTCCCCGTTCTCCGGCCAACACTGCGTCAAGCCAGGTCAGCGCCTGAGTGAACGCACCGTCGCGCTCGATCAAGCGCCCCTGCGTGTCGGCGGCCACCTCCGCCGCTTCGGCAGCCGACGGTACGTCCTCGACCGAAACGACCTGATTGCGCCCGCGCCGTTTCGCCTGATAGAGACGACCGTCAGCCTGTGCCAGCAGGTCGGTGAGCGAGAGCTGCGGTGTGGTGGCGTCCGTGCAGCTGCAGCCGACACTGACGCTTACGGTGAGGGGCGGCGTGGTCGGCATGGCGTGACCGGCAACGGAGATCCGCACGCGCTCGGCCACCTCATGTGCCGCGGCCAGCGACGCACTGGGCAGCACGACAACGAACTCGTCGCCGCCGTAGCGAATGAGCGTATCATTCGCGCGGAGCACCGAGCGAGCATCCGCCGCAAACGTGTGTAACACCAGATCGCCGGTTGCATGGCCAAATGCATCATTGATGCTTTTGAAGTTATCCAGGTCGATCATCAGCAGGCCGATTGAGGTAGCGACGTGCTGGGCGGTGTCGAACACCGATGCGAGCGCTTCGCGAGGCAGGGCGCCGGTCAGCGGATCGGTGCGCTCTGTCGTATCGCCATCGCCGCGGTGCTGCCCCTCGTCGTCATCGGTCACTGCACGATCACTCCTCGTGATGCCGTCAGCTTCACTCGACGTGGCGCCAACCAGATTGCCGCGCCCGGCATGACAGGGTGAGTTCCAGACAACTCATTGTACGCCAAAGGGCCACGGCCGCTGAAGGGGCTCTGGCCGGGACAAGCAGCGGATGGCTCTGGCCCAGCAGACTGGAACGCTCGCACGCTGGTGCTCTTTGCCCGACGCGCTAAAGACCTGGGTACTGGTGGGCTACTCCTTCTGTTGAGCAACTCCAGCAACCGGCAAGATCGGCTGTTGGCCGCACAGAGCGCAGCGTGGGAAGTGGCAGTGCACGATATCTGTGACCGGATGAAACAGCTTCGCCGTCAGGATATGATGCGAACCGATGGTCCAGCGGTAGCCGAGCGCTACGAGCACGCCCGCCAACGGCGGGGCCGTGAAGTAGATCCATTGATCGCTCCAGAGCCAAGCCAGCAACGCCGAGCCAAATGACCGCGCGGGATTCAGGCTCGTTCCCGAGATGGGTGCGGTCTGCCACACCAATGCAGCGATCAGCAACCAGACGGCGAATGGAGTGAGTCGAGCAGTACGCCGGGAGCTAACGCACAGCAGGATAACTGCGATCAAGAGGGAGGTGGCGAGGAACTCCGTGATCAGCGCCTGCCAGATTGTCACGCCAGCGCCCGGCATGGTTTGATCGAAGTGAATGGCCGTAAGGGCAAGAGGGTCGATCAGTGTCGCCAGGGTTGCGCCGCAGCCCGCGCCGAGAAACTGAGCCACCACGTAGCCCAACAGATCGTGTCGATGCATGCGGTGCAACAGGTAGAAAGCAAGGGAGACGCTGGGATTGAGATGGGCGCCGCTCCGCTGCCCCAGCGGCGAAAGGGTTACCAGCGTCCCGCCACCGCCAAAGCACAGGCCGGCGAGGAAGAGCCGGGGACCGGTACCCGGCAACCAGGCGCTAACCAGCGAGGTACCAAAGATTAGCGCTCCCGTTGAAAAGCCGATGAACACAAGGGCAGCAGTACCGATCAGCTCGGCGCCATACTCAGTGAGGTGTGGCCGCGCGGGAAGCGCCGCGATGTTCGACATCCAGCTAGAACCTCGCTTCCTCCGATACTTTGGCGGTCAGAGCAAGCCCTTCAGCCGGCTACGATCGATGTTGCCGCCACTGAGGATGGCGACGACGTGGTCGCCCTCGCGGAGTCCGCAGCGGCCAGCCAGCAGCGCCGCCACACCCGCGGCACCGGCTGGTTCTACCTGCAGCTTGGTGCGCTCCAGCACAAGAACCACTGCCTGCGCGATCTCTTGCTCGGAGACGAGTACTACGTCGTCCACGTAGCGTTGGGCAATCTCCAGGGTGATCTGGCTGGCGAAGGGCGCCGCCAAGCCGTCGGCGATGGTTTGGATCGTCTCGAGAGGTTCAACGCGACCGGCTGCCAGCGCACGGCTTAGTCCCGCTGCACCTTCGGGCTCGACACCGACAACGCGCAGGCGCGGGCGTTGCTCCTTGAGGGCCACGGCGAGGCCAGCAATCAGGCCTCCCCCACCCACCGGTACGATTACCGCATCCAGATCGTCGACATCCTCGAGCAGCTCCAGGCCAATTGTACCCTGGCCCGCGATCACCTCCGGATCGGCAAATGGGTGCACCGGCACCTGTCCTTCAGCAGCGAGGAGCCGTTCATACTCGGCAAATGCCTCGATGGACGTCGCACCGTACTGCACGATTCGGGCGCCATATGCGCGCGCGGCCGCGACCTTACTGATCGCCGCGGTAGCCGGCATAACGACCGTGCAAGGGATGCCTTCCTGCGTCGCGCCGTATGCAAGAGCCTGCGCGTGGTTGCCGGCGGAGATGCCCAAGACGCCGCGAGCGCGCTGCTCAGGGGTGAGGCCGGCCAGCTTGGCGAGCACACCGCGCGGCTTGAACGAGCCCGTCTTCTGCAATAGCTCCGCCTTGACCAGCAGCTGTACGTTGGCCAGGGCGCCTAAACTTGTGGCGCTGAACGTGGGCGTGTGATGCAGCCGGTCCCCGATTGCTGCCCGTGCGGTGTTGACATCGGCCAGCGTGATCATAACTACCTCCGGTACAACTCTTCATCGAGCGCTGGAACGAAGTTGGGCTAGAGCCGCGAGAGGTCGAGCGTTATCACCGTGACATCGGTAGGCGGCGTCGGCGGTGCTGGGGCCTTGAAGGGCAACCAGGCTGCTACACCCTTCACGTGGCGCAGCTGCTGCGACCACCAGCTGTCCGGATAGGTCCGCGTCAAGGCCCCCTGCTGCATGTCGCTGGTGAAGTTCACCACGAAAAGGTGTCCACTCCGCAGGTCAAAGAACATTGATGCCGGCAGGATACCCATCTCGATCTGCTGGAGAGATGCGCCGCTGGAGGGGTCCAGGACACTCAAGCTGCCAGCGCCCAGGGGCACGCCAAACACATCGGTCGGCCCAGCGCTGGTGACCAAGAGGTGATGGGTCACAGGATTCACCATCACCGCAGTGGGCGTCCTCGGCACGGGCCAACGATGGAGAATGGCTCCGGTGCGGCCGTCGAGTACGAAGACATGGCTCGCAGAGTGACCGAGCCCTGGGTCGGCGTACGGTGCCATCACCACGTTCCCCGTGTGCGGGTCCAGGTCGATAGTGCCAATGGTGCCGGTGTGCCCATCCAAATTGATCGTGCCCAGGTTCCAACTCTGCACGGGCACTCGGCGGAGCAGGTTCCCGCTGCGCGCGTCCAGCACGCCCAGCGCATCTGCGGCAGGCAGAAAGATCCGTCCGGTCATCTCGTCATCAAGGATCCCGCAGGTACAAGTGCCCAAGCTGGAGGTATTGAGGGTACGCAGCAACCTCCCGCTATGCGCATCGAACATTTCCGTGGTCCCATCGGTACACGACTCGAACAAATGCTGAGTCGCGTGGCTCAAGGCCATGAGGGCCTGCGGCGTGATACAGGCGGGGACCTGACGGAGCATCCCGCTCGCGGCATCGACGATGCTCAAGATCGGAGAGTTGGGGTCGTCGAGATAGAGTCGGTCGGTCTGCTCGTCGAAGAGGGGGTCAGGACCTGTCACCCGGTAAATAGGGACCGAATGGAGGATAGCAAACGTGCGAGCGTCAAGGATCTCGATGGTGTTGTCCGGATCAGGACCGATGAATGCTTGGCCGAAGTGGTCATCAATCGCCATCGGGCCGGTGGAGCGCGCTACGGGATCCTCGGGATGCATGGCTAGGCCGGTACGCGTGTCGAGGATATGGAGTACGTTGTCCCCAAAGGTGTGGATGTAGAGACGATGGCTCCCCGCGTTAAGCAGGGCCAAGAAGCTGCCGGAGCCGATGCTGGTGCTACGAAGCACCGGGCTCGGTTGACTATGACCGCTGAGCAAGTGAATCAGCAACCCGACTACAACCGGAATGACCAACAGCACTCCCTGTCGGCGTCCCATCGACCCTCCTCAGGTGTGGCAGCGAGGTGGATTCCCTGCATGCAGCCTACTACACCCGCGCATAGCGAGGATCGTCATCGAGGTAGACACAGGTGGTTCGGCGGGCAAGTGAGATGGCGGCCCATTGTGCGACCAACGGCGATCAATGGTCACCTCGTTCGACGGTGACCTGCAGCCCCGTGCGGGGACCCTGCTCCGTTTGGAGTGTGGTGCGGTAGCGGCGGTAGACGGCGGGGACATTGGTGCGGAACTTCCGCGCCAACGTCTTGGTCAGCGATCGCTACATGCCGCCCTTCAGTCGTCCGAACTGGTAGCTATTAGACGCCCGTTGGTAGTATCGCACCACGCCGCGATATTCCGCTTGGATAGGGGCGGGAGTGCTGAAGCCTCGCGGTCCCGTCACGGGTTCGCCCCGGTAGTGCCGGGGCGAACCCGTGCGCTGGCTGCTGGTATTACGTCAGGCCAGGTGCGCAGCTGCGAGTGCGGACAGCAACGACTGATAGAATGCTTCACTGGTCATGGTGGCACCCGAGATGCCATAGATGTTCTTGATTTTGGCCGCAGTCTTGGCTTGCAGCACTTCCTGGCGCAGCATCGGGATCGCCTGGTTGTTGATGAAGGCGGAACGCGCTCGCTCCGTAGGAGCCGTGGCCGAGAGGTCGGTGATCGTCTTGCCCTTCACCACCAGGGTCACCTGCACCGGCCCCCACTGCATGTTCACGCTGGGTCCCACGTACTTGTGCGCGGCAACCGGTTTCGCCGTCGTCTTTGCCACGGGCGTCCGCGTGGCCGTGACCTTGGGCTTGCTCGCCGCGTCAGCGATGTAGCCGTGGGCGGGCCCTTGCCAGGCAACGGCGACGCCTGCCGGAAGGGCGACGATGGCCGTGGCATACAGTGCGGTGCGGATCTTGTTCTGCATGGTCTTCTTCTCCGTCTGGTTGGCTCTGTGCTTCGGCGACTGCTAGAGCGCGAAGCGTTCGGTGTGGATGTGGTTGCGCGGCACGTTGGAGATCAGCCGCCCGATACTGGTCCAAAGATCGCCCCAACCGTGCACGCCGGAGATATTCTTGCCGTACACCCAGAGCCCAATGATCGCCAGTGCGTTGGCCACGACGATCAGGGCAAAGATCCAGGCCGAGGCTCTGCGGAGATCAACGCGGCGGCCAGTGACCAGGGCAGGCGGCGCCTCCCGCCAATCCTGCGCGAGCTCGGCGCTCATCGTGCTTGCTCCGCTCGGCTCGGGTTCCTCGCCGTGAGACGTGACGACGATCGAGCGCGGAGCGCGGAGCGGCATCTGCTGGTGCTGTTCATGGCACCCTCTTCCTTGCTGGTGGTGCACGCCGCGCCGTCACAAGACGTGAGGGTCCTGTGATCGGGCCGATGCGCGTCAGGTATGGTGCGGGACGCCGCGCTGCCGGCCGGCACCGCGACATCCCGCACGATCCACCACGCGGCACGCCGGCGACGCCATTGTCGCAGCGCACCGCCCCCGGCAACTGCCGTGACCTGCTCCAGCACGGTGCTGGATGGTGGAATTACCTCGAGATCAACAGTACAGGTGGGCAATGATCAATCGATGACGGCAGCCATGACAATTCGATGACACGCCGGGCCGGCCGATCGTCGTAGGATGCAGTGTGGATCAGGTCTTGCTCAGCACAGCATTCGGTTCTCGCACATAAGACTGCGAGGGTGCGCGCCGGCCGGATGTCTGGCCTGGCCGGTCAGCGTCGCACATACTGTGTAGGCGCACACGCCGGCTCGCCCGCCGGGGCCAGCATCACCGCTGCGCGGCCGCCTGCAGCGACCCGCTGTACGACTCGCTTGTGGACGTGGCGCCGGAGACGGCATTGAGGCCGCCAAGCACGGTGGCTCGGCGAGCGCGACGTGGCGCGCGGCGGCAACCGGCAATTCCCATCATAAACTGTTCATCATTCTCATCATGAGTCCTTCATTATCGCCTCCTACGATGAGATACGTGACAGACACGAGGCCTTGAAAGGAGCTTCGAACCATGCAGCAACACACGACTGACCAACGATCCTCTAGGCCCTCGCCGGACGTCGATCGCGCGTGCTCAGCGGACCAACCGTCCGCCGGCCAGCCGGCAAGCCCGTGCCCCTGCTGCTCGGCCCACGCCGCTGGGCGCTCACGGTACGCCCTGCCTGCGCTGCCGGCCCCGTCCGTGCGGCGCTCCACCTTCGTGCGAGCGCTGGGGGCCGCGGCAGGCCTGTTCGCGGCGAGCGGTTCCCTGGGCTCCATCGCTCGAGCTGCCGCGAAGCAATCACCCGCAGCCGCCTCGGGCGCCGTGGCGGCCGGCGCCGCGGGGCCGGGCCGGTTTCTTGGCAGCGTCAAGTCGTTGGCTCTCAAGCAGGCCGTCACCTACACCGACCCGGCGAGCGGCGACCCTGCCATGCTGATCCACCTGGCCAACGGCAAGTACGTCGCGTATGACGCCGTCTGTACGCACGCCGGATGCACCGTCCAGTTCGATGCCAAGCGCCAGCTGATGGTATGCCCCTGTCATGGTGCCACCTACGACCCCGCACAAGGCGCCAAGGTGCTGGGCGGTCCGACCAGCACCCCCCTGTCGCCCCTGGCCGTTCAGGTCGACGCAAGCCAGAACGTGTATGCGCTCGACGCCAAGGCCAACGGCTCCCAGGCAAATCAGCTCAAGCAGCCGACGGCCTACACGGGCCAGACGGGCGATGACGGGGGCGGCAACGGAGGTCGAGGCGGCGGCGGCGATGACGGAGGAGTCGGCGGTATCGGCGACGACAGCGCGCGCGTGGTGCGCACGAGCAGGACGAGGCTGCGCACCAGCTCGGGCAAGCTGAGCGCGAGCAGCTCGACACGCCGCGCCTCGTCCACGGCGTCGAAGAAGCCGCCAAGCCTGCACCGTGCCGCCGGGAGCGTGCGACGCGTGCTGGACGACTGATCGCACTTGCCCTGAGCTAGCGTGGAATAGGAGCAATTGCAGAGCAAGGAGAAAAACATCTATGAAACGTTCAATTGGCTCGATCAGCTTGCTGCTGGCAGGCGCGTTGATTGTGTCCGGCTCGCTCATTGGCGTTGCCGGGATCGGCGGCAGCCGGGCCGCCACCATCGCTCGAGCGCCGGCCTGGGCCACCTACAACGTGGCGGCCAAGACTGCCCATCTGACGCTGATTTCGTCCTACGGCACGGATACCTACAACTTCAACGGTGGCAAGGCCGGTCATTTCACGTTCACGGTGCCACTGGGTGCCAAGGTGATAGTGACCTATTCGAACCAGTCGGCGATGATGCTCCACGGCGCGGAGATTGTGACCTGGACGGGCACATTGCCCATGGCCGTGGTGCCGCCACCCCCAGCATTCGCCGGCGCATTTTCGCCCAACTACCGCCACGGCACTCCCAAGGGCGTGACGCAGACCTTCACGTTCGTGGCCAGCAAGACCGGCAAGTACTTGCTCATCTGTCCCGTGCACAATCACGTGAAGTTCGGCCACTGGGGCTGGTTTGTCGTTTCCAAGACGGCCACCACGGCCACGGGCGTCCTGAGTTGACCGCTTGAGGCGGCAGGTGGCGCCGGCACCGCCTTCCGCCGTCCCGGGCACCTCTTGATTGGGCATTCTAGCCAGCCACAGGTTGGGACACGGGACGACTCACCGCGGCAGCATCGGCGTACTGCATGGGAACCCCGGTGCTGCCGCGGCAGGTTCCCGCAGGCGCCGGGAAATTCGCCGGCACACAGCGAGGACTGCGAGTGCGGTTCTGAGGTAGCATGTCGAATCCCACCGACCAACCACACCGCTGGTCTCAGCGCAGCGGCTCAGAACCCGACCAGCGGGTCGTGCGGGGCGTGGCGCGCCGGCTGGCCCTGATTACCACGGCGTCGCTGGTCGTCCTGGTCGTCGCCATCCTGGCCGTTGTCTACGTGACGACCAGCTCGGCGATGGAGCAGTCCCTCCGCGATACCCTGCGCTCGCATGCCGACGCCGACGTGAAGGTACTTATCGACTCCGAGAATGCGGGGAGCGACGGCAGCGACGGCGGCGACCCAAGCGAGGTCATTCGCACGACTGCCGAATCCGAGTTGACGTCCGGTGGCGTGTTCCTGGTCGTCGTCGATGCCGGGCTCAGCGTGCAGGGTGGCAGCGTCAGCGTCTTCAACGGGCGAGTGCCCGATCCCGGTGCGGCGAAACACGTCCTCATCGACCACACGCGGACATATTCCACTATCAGCGGTCCGCCAAACGATCGCTACCTCATCTACACGATACCGCTCCAGGAGGGCGCCAGGACCTTGGGAGTCGCCCAGCTGGGCGTGTCGCTCCACCAGTACGACGAGAGTGTGCGCACGATCCTGCGCGACGTCCTGATCGCCAGCCTCGTCGGCGTCGCCGCCGCCGTGATCATCACCCTCATCGTCGTGGGACGGGCTATGCGTCCCATCCGCCGCTCACTACGACGCCAACGCGACTTCGTCGCCGATGCCGCGCACGAGCTTCGGACACCGGTGGCGATCGTGCGTACCGCTGCCGAGCTCGGCCTGGAAAGCGGTGATCCCGGGGAGCAGCAGTCGGCCCTGGAGCAAGCGCTGGCCGAGAGTGTGCACCTGGCGCGCCTGGTCGACGACCTCTCCCTACTTGCCCATGCGGATAGCGGCGTGCTCAGTCTCGAGCGGCAGCAGATGGACCTGGCGTCGACGGTGCGCGATGCCGTCTCTGGCATCGAGCTGCTGGCGGCCGAGCGCGATGTGCGCCTGACCGCGCAGGCGCCTCCGAGCGTGGCGATGCGCGGCGATTGGGTTCGCCTCCGCCAGCTTGTCCTGATTCTGTTGGACAACGCACTCAAGCATACGCCCGACGGCGGCACGATCAGCGTGAGTGTGACGGTGCATGGAAGCCGTGCAGCGCTGGAGGTCCAGGATTCCGGTCCCGGCATCGACCCCAAGGACCTGCCTCACCTGTTTGACCGCTTCTATCGGGGTGGTCGAGAACGCACGATGTCCGGCGGCGGGCTGGGACTCGCCATCGGCCGCTGGATTGCCGAGGCACATGGCGGACATATCAGGGCGGCGAACGTCAGTCCCAACGGGGCTAGGTTCACCGTGACTCTGCCGCGCACTTGATTTGATTTGTCTTTGACCACAGTGTGATCTCGCTGCTCCGGAAGAATCACCATACTGCCATGTGATCATCATGTCGCTTCGCTATTCTCGGTCAAGAGATTGAAGGTCCTCTATGCGCGCCCTGCTGGTAGAGGATGACATGGCGGTCGCCAATCTCCTGGGGCGCGGCCTCATGCACCAGCGGCACACCGTCGATGTGGTCTATGATGGAAACGACGGTCTGGATATGGCGCAGACTCAAGACCATGACGCACTGATCGTCGATGTCATGCTGCCGGGCGTTGACGTGCTGGAGCTTGTGCGGCAGCTTCGCGCCGACACGTCAACGGTTCTCGTGCTGATCCTGACGGCTCGCGACGCGCTGCGGGATAGGCTTCCTCAGCGTCTTCGCGCCGCCACCTCATCCGCCTCGGTCAGGGAGCGTGCAAACGCCAACGCCGCGAGCGGTAGCAGTCCCCAGCTCGCCGCACCGGGCGGGGTGTGAGCGCTCACCAGCGGTTTGGCCTGTCCGACGGTCATACGCAGCCCCTGCTCGAGCGTCACTACGCCCCATATGAGCGGGATCACGCCGGACACCTGGCGTCCGCGCGACCGCACGATTTCAGCGTTGCTCACCACGATTGTCAGACGCAGTTAGGCGACCGAACCGTGCGCTGCCGTGACCTGAGATAGCGTAGTGTTCGATACACGCCTCAAAGCCGTATCGATTGTGCAGGCGTGCTCGCAGATCCTCTATCTCGATAGCCGGCAGCTCCTGTGTCGCCCCGCATTCCAGGCAGAGATCCGACTGTGGCGCAAGATGAACCCGATGTGCGTAGATTACGGTTAGATAATGGTTCGCGTAGCAACCTACCCCTCATCACCTCATCGTCATTTTCAGCCTCTACAGTGGATAACAGATGAGTCCGAATGCGCTCAATAGACAGAAAAGGAGCCACAGACGATGGAGTTGAAGAGCACGAATCGCCGCTTCGCAGAGCGCGCCAGGTGCACGTTGTGATGCTGCCGGGCGTCAGGCCCGCTGCGCAAGGTGTGCGGCGCACGGCGGGGAATGGCCGATCTACGCGCACATTGCCCTATGTGCCGAGTGCGACACACACATGCTCTCCAGCCTCGATGAGACGTTCGACGTCGGATCCTCGCAGAGGCATGCGACCAGTGGCGCAATCGGCGGCAGGTGCCAACAAACCTATGACGCGATAGTTGCGTTGAAAGGTAGGACTCCCATGGTTTCTCGCGCTACTCGTGTACTCGCGGTGCTGGGGCTTGTGATAGGTACATATGCCGTACTGCCCCACGTGGTGCAGGCACACGCCACGCTGGCGAAATGCACCGTCGCCGCCGGCGCTCACCTGACCGCCACGCCAAAAACGATTACCTGCACATTCGTCGAGGGCGTCAACCCCCAAGGCAGTTTCATCGGCGTCTTCCAAGCCACGGGCGACAAGGGCGAGGTCGACAGTCAGAACAGCGCGGTCTCGTTTTCCAACGCCATGCAGATGACGGTCAGCGTGCCCGCGTTGGCAAAGGGATCCTACAATCTCCTGTGGGTCACCATCTCCGCCAACGATGGGCACCATGCCGGAGGGTATGTGCCTTTCACTATTAAGTAGCAACCACGTAGCTAGGTTGGACATCCCCTACACTGAGCCTGACGGGCGCACAGCACCCGTAGGCCTGCAGCCGATACGTCCAGCAAGAGAGGGATGCCACGGCAATCGATCTCGGATCTCTCACTGCCAGAGCGCACGCGAAGCAGGTTGCCGCGGCGACGTCGGTCCTGGCTGGCCTCGGATTGACCGTCCTCAAGTTGATCGTTGGACTGGCAACAGGCTCACTGGGCATCCTGGCTGAGGCGGCCCATTCGGGGCTCGACCTGGTCGCGGCCCTCATGACGCTCTTCGCGGTTCGGCTATCCGATCGTCCCGCCGACCGTGCCCATCCGTATGGCCACGGCAAAGTCGAGAACCTGTCCGCCTTTCTGGAGGCTGGGCTCCTGTTGCTCACGGCCGTGTGGGTCGGCTATGAGGCGATCACTCGCTTGCTGGACAAGGTCGTATATGTGGATGCCAGTGTATGGGCGTTCGCGGTAATGGCGGTGTCGATCGTGACGGATATCGGGCGGTCGCGGTCGCTGCGCAAAGCGGCGCGTATGCAGCACAGTCAGGCGCTGGAAGCCGATGCGCTGCACTTCAGCACTGACATCTGGAGTTCGTTGGTGGTCCTCTTCGGCCTCCTGGCTGTGCGCATCGGGCAATGGACCGGCTGGGCGGGAGCATGGGAGCGAGCGGACGCCGTTGGCGCCCTGGGCGTGTGCGGCGTGGTCATCTTCGTGGGAGGACGGATGGTCCGAGAGACCGTCGACGCGCTGCTCGATAGGGCTCCCGAGGCGCTCGTCGACCGCATCACCCTCGCGGCGCGCGCGGTCCCCGGCGTCGTTGCCGCCTCGCCGCCGCGCCTTCGCCGTGTCGGCAATAAGCTGTTCGCGGATCTGGTCATCCAAATCCAGCGCACGGAGACCTTCTCCGGAGCGCATGCCATAACTGAGGCCGTAGAGGCGGCCATCCGGGCATCTGTGCCGGAAGCTGAGATTGACGTGGTTCTGAAGATGGAACCAGCGGCGGCCTCCGGCGAGCCCCTCGATGACACCATCCGGCATCTGGCGCGGGCCGAAGGCCTGCAGGTCCACGATGTACGTGTGCGGCAAGTCGGCGATGGTGCGCTCGACGCCGATGTGCATGTGGAAGTAGACCCGAGCCTCTCGCTCGCTCAAGGCCAGGCACGCGTCGCACGCCTGAACGCGACTGCGCTGGCCACGATACCTGGCCTGCGCGCGCTCAATATCCATCTCGAGGCGCTCGCGCCTACTCTGGCCGGACGTCGCGACAGCACCGTGGCACATCCTGACATCGTGCATCACGTCCGTACCATCGTCGAGCGTCTGCTCCTTCCCGGCGCATGCCGTAACGTACAGGTGTACGGTCGGCTTCCCCCAGGGGGTCAGCCCGCCGTCGCTGGTTCTCCGGTCGACGATCCGGCGTTCGACCTGGTGGTCCGCGTAGTGTTTCCCGGAGACCTCGGCATGTCCAACGTACATGAACGGACGGAGGATATCGAGCGTGCACTGCACGCTGCCGTGCCCGGGCTGCATCACGTCCTGATCCAGGCGGTGCCGCGCGATGACGGTTCGGAGATCCCACCGGAAGTTGCCTCGTGACGTCGTGGCAGGGGTGAGTGACGTCAGACCGGAAGTTGCCTCGTGACGTCGTGGCATGGGTGAGCGATGTCAGACCTTTGGGGCCACCGCATAGTGATGCATGGGCGCACCATTCTGCGCCTCGCGGAGCTACGGGCAGCACGGGGCGTAACGCAGAGTGCACTGAGCGGCGCGATGGCCGTCTCGCAGGCCCACATCTCCCAGCTAGAGCGGCGGGATGACCTCTACCTGTCCACGCTGGAGAGCTACGTCCGGGCCCTGGGCGGGGAGTTGCACGTGCGTGTGGTGTTTCCCGACCATGAGGAGTACGACCTGCCGGTGCCCGACGCTGCCTCGTGACGGGAGGCTGGCGCACCACGAGTGGCAACCGCCAGCGCCGTTGTCGCATCTGCCGCAAGCGCCCGGTCTGGCGTGGCGGCGACGTCAACGACGCCCAGGGCACCTGCAGCCAGCGGGCCTTCGACAGGGACGTGCTCGAGCGGCACCGGTAGCAGCGGGCAGCTCGCCGCAGGGGCTCAGCCCACGGCCGGTTCAACGAGCGGGTCGTCAGGCACGAGTTCATCCAAGTAGGGAGCGCGCGGTATAGCGACGACATGTCGACCCTACGTCTTGGTGTGGTGTTCTCCACGCAGGGGTAGCAGGCGCCGAGTCAGAGTGCGTAGGCGTTCCCCTGGGCATCCACCTTGACGTTCAGCACCGTGAGCGGCTGCTGCGCGGGGCCGTTAATCACCGCAGCCGCGTGGTTAGGATCATACGCAGCGCCATGACACGGGCAGATGATTTGCTGCTGCGTCGGGTCGTACTGCACCGTGCACCCGGCATGCGTGCAGACCGCATCGAACGCGACGAACTTGCCGTCAGGCAGGTGAATGAGCAGCGCCGGATCGCCGGACTTTGGATCGGTGTACGAGGCCGCGCTGTTCACCGCCAGCGACTTGACGCTGCCCAGAAGGGTCTGACCCGGCTGCGCACCGCTGCCGGCAGGTGTAGCCGAACTCGTGGCAGCTGCTCCCGAGCCCGTGACAGTGGGAATCGCCGCCGCCCCTGCCGATGAGCTGTTTGGCGTCAGGGCTCTGGCAATGGCGCCCACAATCCCGCCACCAACGACGAGGCCGGCGGCGGTTCCCAGTCCGCGCAGCGCGGCCTTGCGTGGGACCATGGTGGGCATTGAGGGCGTGCCGACAAGGGACCGCCGCCGGCCTCGTTGTTGTAAGCGTGTGGTCTCGATCGCCTGCATGCGAGCCACGCTAAAGAAGTAGTTGTCGAGGGTCAGGGCATCGGGTCCCGCAAGCGCCAGGGTTAGCCATCCAAATGCATAGGGGAGATCGGCGCCGAGGAAGTACGGATGCGTGGACCAGGTGGCCGTCAGGTAGAAGGTGAGACTGGTGGCAAGGCCTCCCAGGGCTCCGAAGCGGGTGAGCAGGCCGAAGAGAGCGGACAGGCCAATCCACACCTCGCAGAACGCGATCAGCGCGCCAAACTCTTTGGCATGGGGAAGGGCGATAGTGTTGATCAGGCCTGACAGTGGCGATCCGGCACGCACAAACCCGCTCATCTGGTGGCCGATGAATCCAGGGGCAGTCGGGCTGAAGAACTGCGGGTCGGTGAGCTTCTGCAGGCCCGCGTAGACAAAGGTCGCGCCAAAGAACAGTCGCAGCGGCAGCATCACCAGGGACGACATCTTGCCCGGGTCACGCCGAACGCCGAGGACGGTCGGAAGGCGCGCCAGGATTCGCTCGGTATCAAGCTTCATCGCACTATGCTTTCCATGACTTGTGGCCGTCTCGTACGCACTGACAGACGGCGCATTCCTGCTTCCAATCGTACAGACCGTCCATGATGGCTTGATGATCAAGGGTCACGCGCAGGTTTGAAACTCCTCAAGCCCGGCAAGGCCTGGAGAGCAGCAGCGCAAGTGACTGTGCGGGGCGACTCGGCCTTCTCACCGGCCTGGCGCAGGGCGTCACGGAGGCAAGAATTCTCATACAGGGGGGACCACGGCGACCGCTACTCGCTCTCCATCTGGCCGGGCGGCGCGTCACCGACCACGTCTGCTGCGGCCAGTAATACGGCGTAGAGCTGGTCGAAGGCGCGGTTGCGCGCCAACCGCACCGTCACGCGCGTGACCCGCGTGCCGCTTCGGATGCTGATAAACCGGGTTGGGCCGTTGGCGAGCCCTGCGGCAGTGATCGTTGCTGGCAGCGCGAAGAAGCCCTCGGCCTGCGCCAGCTTCAGCAGGCCGTCGCGCGCGTCCTGGGACAGGTGGCCGCGTGGCCGCCAGGTATGCGCGGGTTTGCCGCTGGTGACGGCGACGGCACCGGTGTCGTCTATCGTCATGACCATGGGCGGGGTGTGGCCACCTTCCCGGCCCACCACGAAGACGGGCCCCGAACTCACAGCCGCCGAGGTTGTGCTCGCGGATCGTGCAGCACCAGCGCCGGCGACCATCGGCATACCCGCGATCAGCATGGAGGCCAGAACGGCCAGGATAACTGAGCGAGTCAGGGCAGACAGAATGATCACGGTGTCCTCCTCGGCCGAACCGCGTCCAGCCTTTACTTCCGACTTTACGCGAGGCCGCTGTCAAGGCCGATGGCCGAACGGACCTTGCGCGCGGTCCAACCGTCACCAACGCGAGGCGTTGTTCGCCACCCGCTGGACCACATTCCCTAAGGCGGTGCCCACCTTGCCGTCCGCCACCAGTAGCTTGCGGTGCTCGAGCGCATAGCGGCGTGGGTCGCTCGAGGGCCGGTGCTTGCAGAAAGCGCAGGGCAGCTAACGTGAGGGTCCCTGGACAGCATTTCGCCCGCCCAGCGCGCCGGAACGGCCTACGCCATGCATATCGCATTCACCTTGGCGCAGCTATGGCGTCGCTTCGTCGCTGTCGCCCTCCTAGGACAGCCGCTCTGTCTCCAGTTGCATCCCCAATTCCCAGAGCGCTGTTGCCGATGCCCTCGTGGTCGTCCTGGCTCGCTTGGCCAGGGGACGGCCGGGCCACACCGACACGTGATAGCACCGCTTGCACGTGCCCTGGCCATCGTCGACGTCGCCGCTACGCCAGACTGGACGCTCATGGCAGGTGCGACAGCGGCACTGGCGGTTGCTACTCGTGACGCATGAGCCTCGCTTCACGAGGCTGCAGCGGGCACCGGCAGGTCGTACTCCTCCTGGTCAGGAAACACGACACGCACGTGCAACTCCCCGCCCGGGGCCCGGACGTAGCTCTCAAGCGTGGACAGGTAGAGGTCATCGCGCCGCTCCAGCTGGGAGATGTGGGCCTGCGAGACGGCCATCGCGCCGCTCAGTGCACTCTGCGTTACGCCTCGTGCCGCCCGTAGCTCCGCCAGGCGCAGGATCGTGCGCGTTGCTGCCACGCCGGCCACCACGCGCGGCTCCTCCTCGGACGTACGCGGACCGCGAATATCACTCCACTTTCGGTGCCCGCTCATAGCAGTCCCTCCGCTTTCAGGGTGGCCAGATGTTCATCGTAGAGATCGTCGGCCCGCGGGACATGCACGCGATACCACTGCTCCCACTGGCGCTGCAACTTGCGCAAAGGCGACTGCGCGCACGCAGCCAGTAGGCAAGGACGCCGGTGGCGCGCTATTCTTGTTGTGTCGAGCCATGGAGCGCGTCGTCGTGGGCGGCGGTGCTCCGGGCGCTGCCACCGGCCCTCCTGAGAACTCGATAGAAGGGGTATGGCCAGTGAAGCTGCGCTCTCACTATCCGTGGCTCCGCTCCCTGGTTTGTATCTTCGTCGCCGTAGTCATGTACCCCTGGGCGCCCGCCGCGGGCGAGGCGGCGGCTGCCGGTGGGGAAGCCGGACGTGACCAAGTGTACATTGCGCCGTTCACAGGCACGATCAGCCCCGGCATGGCGCAGGCAACCTACAAGCAGGGAATCGCCCAAGCGATCCAAGGCATCGTTGAGGCCGGACTGATGAAGAAGTATCCGTGCGCCACCATCGCGTCTTCGGACACACTCGCCAGGGTCATTGGGCTCTCCAAGGATCGGGCGTTGCTCAACGCCAGCACTCCCGAGGAGGAAAGTGCAGTTCTCGGGAGTGTCGCGGACGCCCTGGGTTCCAGCACCGTCGTGTACGGCTCCTACGCGATCATGGGAGACCGGCTCATGGTCACGGTCATAGTTCTGGACGCGACGACGACGACGGTCGTGGACAAGAGTATGGCCGTCGCGCAGAGCAAGAACGCCGGCACGCTCTTCGACCTGGCAAACTCAGCAGTAGCCAAGCTATCCGCCGCCCTCTGCCAGCCATACTGGGTCGGCATGATCACCGTCATCGAAACGACCCACAGTACCGAGACGAAGCCGGGCAAAGGCATCGGGGCGGGCACGGTCACTATCGACAGCAATGTGTTTGAGAGCATCTCGTTCGTCCCACCGCGCCACCTCACGTCATCGAGCACCGACGTCGGCCAGCCGATCGGGCGGGCGACCTACGAGGCCACACTCGACGCCCAGGACAGCGAGGTGCAAGGATTCCTGGATTCGTGCAATTCCCGACTGCGGAACCTCACATTCACCCTTCAGAAGGCATCCTCGGTGCGGGTTCACGACTCATGGCGAGCCACAGTGTCGATCAATCTCGACCGCCAGGTCGGGCGATACACGATCGAAGTCGGTGCCCGCGAGCTTCCGGCGCTGAACATCTCAAAGGAGAAGTACACCGGGTTCTCTAAGCATCCGTGCAAGAAGGTGCTGGAGCCTGAGCAGAAGACGACCACCACAGCCTGGACCGTCTTGAACAGGCAGCTCAGCGGCAAGCTGGATCGGAACAACCCCTATACCCTCAGCGGAAGCACACCGCCGAGCCCGAGCACGGCTCCTGGCATCACTGCCACCACGCAGGAAACGTGGAACCTCACGCTCAAGAACCCGCAGCAACCGGGGGGATCGTGATGCGGAACCTGGCGTGCCTGTGTCCACGAGGGTGTAGCACCCGCGTTGCGTGAAACCGCGAAAGGACATCAACATGGCCACTCTGAGACCATCTGGCACGACGGTCCTCGGGATCATCGCCGTCGCCTGCCTCTTGCTGCCGGTGAACGCATTCGCGTACCGAGCGGCGTCCTTGTCGCATGCCGCCGGTCCTGCATTGTTTCGCAGCGATTTTGCCACAGCTCTCACCACTACGGTCACCGCGGCGAACAGCGGCGCAGCACGCACGGTGACCCTTGAGGTCCGCCGCGGCAGCGACGATCAGATCGTTGAGATCACGATCGAGATCGCCGATCGCTCGGGTGCGACCGGCAGCGACTACACGTTCAGCGTGCCCGCGAGCGACCTTGCCGTCGCCGCAAACACTGCAAGCCTGGACACGCACGACCACTTGGGCCGGTACGGGCACATCGGTGCGCAATGGACATACGCGGCGCATCTGGCGCCGTTCCTAGTTCCAGCCGATCCGTGCGCTGGCACACCGGCGCAGGCGGCCACACGCGCCGTCGCCAGCGCCAAGGCCGAACTCGACCTCACGCTTCCCTGCGAGGGAGCCCTGCGCGCGAGTATCGGCGGCGCCAAGCTCGACCTGTACAGCGGCCAGGACGTCCACTTGCCCGAGGAATCTGTGTCCATGGGCCGGACCATCTACTCCACGACGGTCAGCGCTGCGAAAGCCTTGGGCCACTCGAGCGGCTTGCTAGTGAGCGCCACGACTTCGGGCGGCGAGTCCAGAATCACCATGTCGGTGGACTCGAGCGACGGTGCCGCTTCCGGACTCATAGCCTCGAGCCATTTCGTGACCGATGAGCTGTCGGCCTCCGGCCTGAGTACGGGCACGAGCGGGCAGATCACCCTTGCGTACGCCGGCACGCTGGGAAGGGCACACATTGTGTTCACTGCGAAGGGCGGGTTGCAGACCGCGACCGACACCGGCCGCTGCATCAATCCGAACGCTGCCAAAGCAGAATTAGACAGGACCGTCGAAGAGCAGTTCTCCGACGCCGCTGTCGCCGGCCCCGTCGGCCTGTCAGTCTGCGGCGCGCGGCAGGTGATGTTCGGAAGCGGCGACATGGGGACAACCGTCGTCTACGCCGCGGCCGGTGCAGACACGTCCGATTCGCTCCCCGCCCTAGGCAGAGGCAACATTCCCAGCATCATGCAGGTCGCTCCGGCTCCCGGCACGGTGCTCTCGCCCAGCCCGACCGTTGCCGTCACGTTCGCGGGGCCGCTGCCCGCGCACGCCCACGTCGTCATCCTTCTCGAAGGTCCGGCCGGCGAGGCAGCAATCTCGGATCCCGTCGTGCACGGCAGCACCGCCACGGTCGCTCTCGGGCCTGGCCAGACCCTGCAACCGGGAAACTACACTCTCAACATCGGCGCCACCAGCAGCTCCGGTGGGGAAGTCTCTTACACGGCAACGTACTCCGTGAAGGCTGCACGGTCGACGGGCGGCACGCCTGCTGTGCCGAAGCGTGGCTTGCCGGGCGTCAACATCAACGGCAGCTTTCCTACGATCGTGCAGGTCAGTCCCCCACCCGGCGGGCGCCTTTCCAGAACCCCGACCATCGTCCTTACATTCGCGGCTGCCGTGCCACCGAACAGCGAGCTCAAGGTGGGGTTGTCCCGCCTTGACGCGTCTGGTCAGCCCACGGAAGAGGGCGCGGCAGACCTGAAGGATCCGGTCGTGAAAGGAGACACGGTCACGATTGTCGCGAGCTCGCCGGTCGCACCAGGCAAGTACCAGTTCGGCATCATGGCACTTAGCTTGCCGAACAGCGTGACCTACCAGACCACCTACACGGTGGTCTGACCCGGGCATACTCAAGGCGGTGTGCACGGCAAGGTGGATGGACCTGCTCACCTATGTGGATGTTGCTGGCGAATCCCTGCACGAAACGGCGCGGCCCTCGAATCTTAGCCGGGGGATACGGGCGCTGCCGGCGCGCGGGACCTGGCCATCCTCGCGATCCTCTATATTGGCTGGTTGCGGCGCAGCGAGCTGGTGGCGGTCGAGATTGGGGACTACAGCCCCGAGCCGCCGTCCCTGCGCGTGCGGCACGGGAAGGGCGACAAAGAACGCATGGTGCCTCTGACCGCCAACGCGGCCGCCGCACTCGAAGCGCGGTTGGCACGGCGAGGCATGACTCCGGGCCGGCTCTTCCTCCCGGTCACGCAGCGGGGCACCGTGATGGGTGAGTGGCTGAGTTCCATCGCCGTGTACAACATGCTGCAAAAACGGTTGGCGCGCATAAGCGCTGGGACAAGTTGTGCAAGGCGGGATCGACGCCATCTACCATGCAGCTGCAAGCGTTGCCGAAGGCGGCGGCTACGAGCCCAATGAGTATGTGTTCCTGCGGTACTACTATGGGGCTCGCGCGAACGTGCCGGCGAGGGAGGACGCCGGCGTGGCCCATGCCGATCAGAACGGCAGGTTCCAGATCACCGTGCCGGCTGGCTACGGCCTTTCCGGAGGTTACGGGATTGTGGGAAGGGGCATGATAAGCGGCTTCGTGGCGGGTGCGCAGGTGTCGTAGCAGAGCGGCCCTGGGGTTTCCCCTGCTGCGGCCCGGCGAGCGGGCCCGCCAGGCCCTTGCACCAAGAGCCCACATGTTCCCCGTGCGCGTGTTCGCTGGGAGAGCTGGCGGGACGTGCCGTGCTATATGAAGCGGCGTCAACGAGCACCGGCGTGGGCGGAAGAGCATCGCGCGTATCGGCAGTCTCTCCAATCGCCCGCGGCGTCGGACAACATTGTTTTGGCACCCCGCAGGCCATGCTGGCACAGTGGGCACCCTGCGCCAGCTCAGAATCGCCCCGAGGGGCCGGCCATTCGGCTATTCATACGGAGCCCACCGTGCGGCAAGATAGGAAGGCACGTGCATGCACTCAGTGCTGCTGGGCGATCCATGTCGTTTTCGCTTGGCATGCGTACACAGTGAGCACGAAGTTGCCGGTGCCGGAGCCATAGACGTTGGCACTCCTGTCGTAGTAGACCGTCAGGGTGCCACTTGCCGTCTGCCCATGAATCGCGCCGGCAAGCGTGGCGAACCTGCCCTTGCTCTTGGTCGGTATCTTAAGCGTGAACTGGTGGTTGGCGATCTTCGCGACAGCGCGTGGTGCGAACGGGAACATCTCGATCATACTCCCGGACGCCGGATAGCCGGTGATGCACAGCACGCTCAAAGAGGTCGCCAGACCGCTGACCGTGGATCCGGCCTGGTAAAATGAGATCTTCACGCCCTGGCTGGTCCTGCCGGAGAAGTTGGGCGCCGGAGCCGGTGTGCCGGCGGGCCTGGGGGCTGCGGTGCCCGTGGGCGCGGCAGGGGGCAGGCCAGGTGCGAGGGACAGCGACCAGGGCATTGAGGCGCCGCCTTTCTCAAAAGGACTCACCATCAACTTGGTCGGCCCTGCGACAAGCTTGACCGCGATAGCGCCATCGCCGGTGGTCCGTCCGGTGTCGGTGCTTTTGTCCGGGTCCCATCCATAGTCGAGGCCGGGCGCGATGGTGATCACGAACGTGCTGCTGCCAAGGCTAAAGTGCAGCGTGTAGGTGCCCGCGGCGGCGACGTTCAAGGCAATGACGTCGAAATTGTTCGTCGCCATCATCGTTCCCTGGAAGCTGGCCGGCGTGTTCGGCAGGGTCTCCACGGTCACGACGTAGGTCAGCGTCCGCCCGCCATCGGCGCTCGACTCGACCGTGAGCGGGGGCATGGATCCCGCTTGGAAGTGCGCGAGGTAGAAGTGGCGTTGCTCGCCGCTCTGCACCCACAGGCTCTGCTGGTCACCCCTGTTCAGGTCGCCAAATGAGAAATCGGCCTTGTCGGCGCTGTCGCCGCTGCTGAGCGCCACGGTGAGCAGATAGGCCTGCCCACTGGCCGTAAAGGTGTTCGTAAGCGTGTCTGGACCGTTTTGCGGCTGAAACGAGCGTTTGCCGGAGGTCCAGACCACCGTGCCCGGCGCGACTGCCGTCACGTCACTCCCAATCGCGCTGCTGGTGCGCGGCGCGGCGGCGGTATGCGCCGCCAGAAGACTGGCGTTGCCGAGACCGGCACTCCCCGCTCTGGTCGGATGCGCTATCGGCAGCGACGATGCCAGTAGGACGATGGCCACGATCCGGATCAAAGGCTTCCGATCCATTGGTTCACCTCCCTCCAGTATGTGCCTAAGCCGGCTCGCTATGCTATCGTGTGCTGCCACGCGGCCTTCACGGTCGCCAACCTCCGTCGACGCTATCGTCACGAACGGGAACCTGCGCGAACTTCAGGCGACAAGGCACATTAGCGGGAGTTCACGAGACTGAATCGGGCTGAATCACCCGGCGCGAGGGCGTTGCCATACTCGTCGATGGGCACCAATTCGCATTGGTAATCTCCTGGGAGGAATTGCCGATCATCCCAGGCGTATGAGAGTTGTCCATAGACAAGGACTGAGAACGAGACCCTGCTGTTCGCTCGGATACGGGTATGTCCGCTCTGCTTGACCAGCCGGACCGAGAGGATGTAGCCAGCGGCACCCGAAAACTTGTCCCAAACGAAGGAAACGGTACCCCCTGCCGGAAGCACAGCTTTCGTGAATGGGTACAGAGGAATGGTGTAGCCCTGTGGGCGCGCACTGGGTGTGGATGTCGGCGTATTGGTCGGCCTGCTGACCGGCATCGACGTGGACGTCGGCCTGCTGGTCGCAGCACGAACAGGTGTCGACGTGAAGGTCGGCACGCTGATCGGCTTGGACGTGGGGCTTGGCGCACTGGTCGGAATGTGCACCGGTGCCGGCGCGATGGTTCCGCTCAGGGCCAGGCTTTGGCCGCCCCCAGCGGAGACCGCGACGGCGGTGACCTGGGGGTAGCCGGGAAGGTCCACCGCTACCGGCGTGGGTTGCAGCGTTTCGCTCGCCACCCCGTCGCCGAGCTGGCCATAGTGGTTCCAGCCCCAGGTGTAGGCCTTTCCGTCGCTGCTCACGGCGAGGCTGAACCGTTCCCCGGCGGAGACACCAACCATGGTGAAACCGTTGGCGAGGTTCACGGGTAGGGGGTTGGGCTGGGGCGACCCGCTCGCCGTCCCGTTACCCAGCTGGCCATATTGATTGTCGCCCCAGGCGTAGACCCGACCGTCGCTGCCCACCGCCAGGCTGTGCCCGTACTTGAGGGGATCCTGCCCGGCGGAAACGGCGACCGCGGTGACCTTGTCGCCGGGGACGAGGCTCACGTGCTTCGGCGTGAGTTGGGGCGATGCGCTCGCCGTCCCATCACCGAGTTGGCCACGGCGATTGTCGCCCCAAGCGTAGATCTTGCCGTCGCCGCTCATCGCCAGGCTGTAGCAGTCCCCGGCAGAGACCGCGATGGCCTTCACCGTCGGATTACTGGGGTCGAGGCTCACCGCCACGGGGCTGCTGGTGAACGACCGCAGGCTTCCGTCGCCAAGCTGGCCATAGTCGTCGGCGCCCCAGGCGTAGACCTTGCCGTCACTGCCCACCACCAGGCTGTAGCCGTACCCGGCGGAGACAGCGCGGGCGGCGACGGGGAGGCTCACGGCTACTGGAGTTCTGATCAGCTGGCCCGGGTCAAGCTTGCCAAGCTCCCCGTAGTGGTCGTCACCCCAGGCGTAGACCCTACCGCTGCTATCCAGCGCCAAGCTGTGCGTATACCCAGCGGACACGGCGACCACCTTGACGCCGGCATCGAGTTTTATCTTCACCGGGCTCTTCTGATACCCCGAGCCCCCGTCGCCCAGCTCGCCCCAGCTGTCCCCGCCCCAGGCGTAGACCTTGCCGTTGCTGTCCAACGCCAGGCTGTGGTAGCCCCCAGCCGAGACGGAGACCGCCTTGACGCTGGCGTCGTTTGGGTCGAGAGTCACGTGCAGCGGGCTGAGCTGCGGATCGGTAGTTCCCTTGCCGACCTGACCCTGGAGGTTGAGGCCCCAGGTGTAGACGCCGCCGACACCCTCCGTGGCGGTGTTGCCAGACAGGAGTTGCAGGCTGAGGCCGCGAGCGGAAGCCGGCCGAGCCACGCCGGCCGAGCCGATCACGAGAGCGGCAAAGCATGCGAGCCGGACCATGGGGATGAGAAGCCTATTGGTCATCATTGCTGCCGATCTCCCTTCTTCCTAGTGTTTGCCGGTAGTGGCGCCTGAGCCCAGCACCGCGACCTGTGCGCTAGCGGTCGGTGGGCCGAGATGGGCGGCACCGATCGAGTTGTTGACCACGACGGGGGAACTGCCCGGTGCCGACCCGAGTACAGTGCCCCGCGCCGGCAGCGCGACGACCGATGCGGTGACCACGATGGCTGCGACCATCCGCGGCATAACCCTGTACGTCACACGAGCGATCCCTCCTTCCCAGCCCTTCACGACGATCTCTCGTCGATGTCCTAACGCTTGGATCCGCCCGTGCCTTTAGTGAGCGGGGCCAATGGCTCCACGTATGTGTATTTCAGATTCCATTGCACCGACGTGTAGGCGGTGCCTGTGCCGCCCTTCGGCACCTTATCGGTGTCCATCCGGATCACTTTTCCGGTCAAGGCACAGGACTCCTTGCATGGGCCCGTGTGGTAAAACGCCTGAGACCCCACGCCGAACAGACCAAGACCAAGGACTTCGTGGAAAAACTTCGAGTAAGAGACGAGCGAGGGGCTCTTGGTTGGGCTCTTTTCGCACGGATTACCGCTGACAATTGTCTGCGACTCTTCCCGCACATCGATCGAGCTGTCACCGGGATAGTACACGTTCGCGTCATACCTTCGCTTGAACGTGGGTCCCTGGGGGTCGCTCGCTGTGAATGAGAGCGCCGCCTTGCCCGCGAACGTGCCGGTCATTATGACCTTGGCGACCGTCTTGCGCCAGTACGTGTAGCTATGGTCGTTGCAAGACGCACTCTCCTTGTCGTCCGTGACTTCGATGTTTTGCCACGATAGGGTCTCCGAGTACTGCCCCACGCGCTCGCCCTCGGCGTCGACCGCACCGGTCAGGGTAATGGTTTCCTTCTGCGTCTTGTCCACAGTCGTGAGCCTCTTCTGCGAGCCGCCCGAACTGGTGAAGCGCAACGTGGTGTGGATCTCCTCGTCGCCCATGATTGTCCCCTTCACCGTGTCGTGCCGGGAATCGTTGCCTGCCGTGGAGCCGAGAGGCGCGCATGCCAGCGCGGCGAGCAGTGCCATGGCCGCGCATGCGCAGACGTGCCATCCCGACCTTCCCATTGTGTGCGCCATCGGAACATGCTCCTTTCACTTGTCGACCGTCCCGTGCTCCTGCGGCACGGACGCATCGACGTGTTTGTGCCGACCCTCTGACCCCGCCGCGGCTTGGTCCATGCCTGTCTCACCGTCGACCGGCTCCGGCCGTCCGGCCTCGACGACCCTGTCACTCGCCGTCAGTCCACTCTCGAGCAAAGGCGCGAGCAGCGCAAGCATGTCTTGCGGACTGCGGGCGATCCAGATCGTGCCGTCGGGCAGATGCTCCAGCCTCCCGATCCAGGGGTAATCGCGGGCACTGGCCCGATGCCAGACACGCAGCATGAACAACTCGTGACTGCCCACCGTCGCCTGCCTCGCACGCCCGCGCCCCGGCCGTCTACTTCACCAAGCAGAACCAGTCTACGCTGGCGGCGTCGCGGCGGCGTTACAGCGCGCCAACGTCGCGGTCAAGAGAAAGCAGCCCAGTCCGTTTGTGCACGGCCAGCACGCGTTTGTGCACGTAGACGTTTCTGGCCGTTCGATGGCCCCCAGGTCATGGCTCACCGGCAACGCCGGGCTGTGCGTTCGCCCAGGAGGAGTCGCGGCCGGCCAGCGCCAGCGCGACCGCCTCGTCGAGCGCCAGTCTTCGTCCCTTGGCGAGGGCTGTTGCGAAGCCAGACTCGCCCAGCAGGGCGCGCGCACGCTCCAGCGCTCGGCGCAGTCCACTCCATTCCGCGCTCGACGTGGCTACGCCTGCTGCTGTACAGTAGGCCAGGACCGCGCCGCAGATCGTAGCGGCGGGGCCGGCTTGCCCCACACCGGCCAGCGCCTCCGCGAGATTGCCCAAGAGGATGGCGGTGCCGCGCTTGTCGGTGCTGCGCTGCATGAGTGCCGTGCTCTGCCGCAGCAGATCGAGCGCCCCGGCGGAGTCGTTGAGAAGCAGCAGGACGTCGGCGAGATTGCCGAGCGCCATGCTTGCCTCCGCGACGGCACCCGCGTGCTGCGCAGTGCGCACGCTCTCCTGCAAGACATCCTTGGCACGCGCGAGGTCACCTTGCATGTTCAGCGCCGCGCCCAAGTTGGACAGGGTGGACGCGAGGGCAATGGCGTCTCCGAGCGCGCGAAACAGACCTGCTGCGTCCTCATAGCGCGCAATGGCCTCGAGGTAGTCGCCACGGAAGAAGGCGACGTTGCCCAGGTTGCAGGCTATCGCCGCGATGCGGCGCGGCATCCCGAGGGACCTGTAAAGCGCCAGCGCTTCGGTGTACGACCGGACCGCACTTTCCAGGTCCTCCCGGTCACTGGCGACCATACCGAGGACGTTGAGGGCATCGCCCAGGCCTTCTCGATCGCCGAGTTCCCGGCACAGCCCGCCGCCCTGCTCGGCACGGACGGTCGCTTGGTCATACTTGTTCAGCCCGTAGGCCAGGACCGCGGCGGCGACGAGTGCCTTGGCCCGCGTCGCAGGTGTCACTGCCTGGTCGTCCTCCGCAGCCTGCTGGAGCGAGTTCAGCCACTCGTAGCCCTCCGCGCGATAGCCGCGTACGTCCCAGAAGCGGCGCAGGGCGCCGGCGAGTCGGAGGCCGCGCTCTGTGCGTCCTGGCCGCCTGCGCCCAGCGCAGCGCAGCGCGGCAATTGTCGTGCTCGCGCTCGAGCCGCGCCAGCCAATGTTGTTGCTCCGGCCCGCCCCACAGCGCCGGCTCGGCTCGCTCGGCCAAGCAGGCACACCAATCCAGATGCCGGTCATTGAGCACGGCACGCTCGCCGGCAGCTTCCAGCGCCTCTGCCGCATACTGGCGGATCGGCTCGAGGAGGCGATAGCGCGCTTCGTTGCTCGTGACCTCGAGGAGGACCAGGGACTTGCTCACCAATGCGCCGAGCAGGTCGAGCACCTCGTCGGCGGTAACACAAGTGTTCGTCGACGCCGACCGCTGGGAAGCGCTGTCGGGGCACGCCGCCTCCGCAGCCTCCAGACTCCAGCCGCCGGCGAACACGGCAAGCCGGCGCAGCATCAGGCGCTCCCGTTCGGCGAGCAGCGCCATGCTCCAATCGAGCGTGGCCCACAGCGTGCGCTGCCGCGGCAAGGCGGTGCGCGGGCCGGCACCAAGCACACGAAAACTGTCGTCCAGACGAGCGGCTAAGGCCTCGACGGGCAGCACGCTCGTGCGCGCCGCCGCCAGCTCGATGGCCAGGGGCAGCCCCTCGAGACGCCGGCAAATGCCGGCGATGGCGCGGGCGGTTGATGCCTCCACCGGGACGCCTCTCCTGTCCCTGGCGCGAGACAGGAAGAGGGCAGCAGCCTCGTACTCGAGCAGAACGTTCGGCCGCACATCTGCAGGTGGAACGGCGAGCGAGGGCACGACGAAGAGCATCTCGCCTGGTACGCCGAGCGGCTCGCGACTGGTGATCAGGACCTGGAGCTGGCGGCAGGCTGCCAGCAGCGTCGAGCGTCAGGGCAGCGCACGACACCAGCAGGTGCTCGCAGTTGTCGAGGACCAGCAGCAGCCGCCGCGGTGCCAGGAAGGCCGTCAGCGTCGTCGCCAGAGCCTCTCCGAGCTGCTCCTGCACACCGAGCGCACGCGCCACCGCCCTGGGCACGAGCGCGCGGTCGTGCTCACCGGCCGGCAACGCACCCAGCTGCACGAGCCATACGCCGTCCTGATAGGCATCCACCAGGCCCTCCCCTACCTGCACGGCCAGGCGTGTCTTCCCGCAGCCGCCCGGGCCGGCGAGCGTGAGCAGACGAAACTCGACCAGTAAGCGGCGAATCTCGTCCTGTTCGTCGGTCCTGCCGACAAAACTTGTCAAGGCCTGTGGAAGGTTCGTCGGGCGTGATGGTGCTGCCGGGTGCACCGATATTGCAGTGGCGAGTGGCGCCTCGAGCCGCGCGATGCACGCCGCACGCACAGCCTCCACGTCGGCTGAAGGAGCTGCATCTAAGTCCCGCCTGAGGGCCGCAGCCAGCTCGCGGTATACGCGCAAGGCTTCCACAGCACGGTCTGCGGCTGCGAGCACGCCCATGAGGCGCGCAGCGGCCTCCTCGTGGCAAGGGTCCACGCGCAACACCGTACGCAAGCGCTGTTCGGCCTCCTCTGCCTCCCCGTGCGCACCGGCAAGGTCGGCCAGGTGCAGTAGCACGGCGAGGTAGTGCACCCGCAGCGCCTCGCGCCGCGCGAGAGCCCAGTGGTCCTCGGCGTCGCTGGGCAGATAGTCGCCCAGGTAGCAAGCGAGCGCGGCCCGGCACGCGGACGCGTCCTCAGCGCGCAGGGCCGTGCCCGCTGCATCCTCAAACGTCGCAGCGTCCAGCCAGCCAGACGCCGGCTCCGCCTTGCCGGACGGCCGCAGCATGAGCAGATCGCCTTCCGCATGGATGTAGGTTTCTCCGGATAAGGGATCGCGCAGCAGGCGCCGCAGCCGGTGCAGTGTCGTGCGCAGGTGGCCGGCACCCTTCGCCACATCGGCATCGGGCCAGAGGAGGTCCTGCACCTGCTCGCGCGAGAGTTGGTAGCCCGGCGCGCCGAGCAGGTGCTTGAGGAGCGCAGCCTCGTTCCGCTGCCGTCGCAGTCGTGGCGAGAGCGCGGTCACACCGCGCCACACCTCGAAACCGCCGAGGGTGCGTACGCGCAGCGCTGGATTCGCGGTCTCAACCGCTGCCTGCTCAGCAGTTGCGGCAGAAGTGCGACCGGCGAGTCCAGGAACGTCCGTCGCGCCTAGAGCGCCGGTGCCGGTCAGGTGTGCCGGTAGATACTTGCCGAGGTAACGCGAACGCAGCCGGCCGCCACCGTCGCGCCAATGCATGTACCAGTAGGGTCCGTGGCCAGGCCCGCCATCGCCACAGGATGGGCAGCCAGGCCGGCCACACCGCCGATACTGCTGGTTGTACGTGACACGCACGGCCGGCATATTCGCCGTCATTTGCCATTGGCGGCCCCCGAGCACGGTCGAACGTCGATCTCCCCGCTTAGTATGGACCGGCCCTATCCCACACGCAAGGGACTGCTTGCTTGGATGCGTGCAGAGGCCGTTGCGTGCGCAGGCAGGTAGTGTTCAGGTTGAGCGGGTAGACGGAAAAGAAGCGGTGAGCGCCACGTCACCGCCGCTCTCGCTTGTGACCCGACCGACACGGCCAGCATTTGCTGCCATGCGCTACCGCGCTGTGTCCCGCGACTTGCGCCCCGGGCGTGTGCATTCCTTCATGCCGCACTCGTAGTCAGGAATCGGTCTGCGGGTCTTGCAACATCATGCATAAGCATTCACGGTCATTCCACCCGCAGGGCGACATCTATCCTATCTCGTGTGCGCTGGCTCGTCATGATCAAGCCGCCGGTGAATGCCGCACGCAGCATGCACCGGTTGGAACAGCGCACGTCGACAGGCGGTCGAACATGGTTGGTTCCACCGCCTGGTCTCTCGCCACGCCCCCAGGGTGAGGATCACAGGCCACGTGACTCTGTCGCGCCGGGTGCGACTGACAGCAGCCCTCGGCGCACGTCACGGGCAGATCGCCGGGCTCTCATAGACCACGGCTGTCCCGTCAGGGGAGAGGATCTTAACTGGTGGCAGGCAGTCTCCGGCCAGCGGTGCGCTGCTCGCGCCCGGGTGCGCCTGCGTTACCTGGCCCCCGACGTGCCCGAGCGAGACTGCCATCGTCCAGGCCAGCACGAGCGTCCCCCAGCGGCTGAGCAGGGCCGGCAGCGGCATGCCGCTGAACCGGCGAGGCAGGAACCTGGATCCATTCATGATTGCCATTCCCTCCAGTACTTCTCGTTGGTCACCTCAGGTCGGCGTCGTCCATACGCCAAGTCTGGTCCGGGCCAGCCGCCCATCCCAGGCACACCCACACACCTGACCGGCACAGTGCAGCAGCACACTGGCGACCGGCAGCCCTGCTCCGATATACCATGGTGGGAGGCAAGCCGCGAGGGTTGCCCGTCGGTAAGTGTCGTTTCCTGGCAGCGCAGATGGACGTGTGCGATGGAGACACCCGAGCCGAAGTCCCGTCGGTACTTACCGTTCGGCGCGCTGCTCAAGCGCCACCGGCTGGCGGCCGGATTGTCGCAAGAGGAGTTGGCGGAGCGCGCACATGTGTCCGTGCGGGCGATCAGCGCCTACGAACGGGGCCATCGGACGGTGCCGTATCGAGAGACGGTGCGGCTGCTCGCTGACGCGCTCGGTCTGACGGCTCACGAACGGGCTGACCTGGAGGCGGCAGTGCCGCGCCGCCATGGGCCGCGCGGCGCGCCGGCACCGCCAGAGGCGCGCGCTGAGTTGCCGCTGGCTGCGGTCCGGCCGAGGCCAGGCGGGGCCACCGTGCCGGCGCTGGTTGGCCGAGAGCGCGAGCTGGTGCTGCTGGAGCGGCGACTCGCCGGGCAGGGGCCGCCGGTGCTGCTGCTGGCCGGAGAGCCGGGCATCGGCAAGTCCCGCCTGCTGGCCGCGGCGGCGGAGCGGGCGACCGAGCTGGGCTGGCACGTGCTAGCCGGCGGCTGCCAGCGCCAGGCCGGCCAGGAACCCTACGTGCCCCTCCTCCAGGCCCTGGAGAGCGACATCGCAAGCCAGCCGCTCGCCCGGCTGCGCGTGAGGCTCCAGGGCTGTGCCTGGCTGGTACGGCTCTTGCCCGAGCTGGCTGCCAGGCCCATCGAGTCGCTGCCGGCCTGGACCCTGCGGCCGGAGCAGGAGCGTCGCCTCCTCTTTCGGGCCGTGGTGGGGCAGTACCTGGCCAACATCGCCGGCCCGGCGGGCACCCTGCTCCTCCTGGACGACCTGCAGTGGGCTGGCGCAGACGCGCTTAATCTGCTCACGACCCTTGTGCGGCAGCATGAAGGGACTGTGCGGGTGATCGGCGCCTATCGGCAGACGGAGATGGGCGCCCAGCACCCACTCAGCGGCATGCTCGCGGACCTCGCCCAAGCTGGGCTCGCAGCGCAGCACGCCCTACTGCGCTTAAGCAGCGCTGCCGCCGCGTCCCTGCCCCCACGCTCAGGCTGCCTGCACCAAGCGTGACCCCAGCCCCGATCTTTCAAGTGGCCAAGCAAACCGGCAGGATAGCCGGCATCAGATTTGCCGGCATGCCCTACCCGGCGCAAGGGATGATCTGCTCAGCCCTCTGCCTCACCGCGTGAGAACCAGCAGCGTCGTAGTCGCCACGGCCGTCACGAAGTTCCTGCTGTCGCGGGGCGTGAACTGCACACGCAGGGTCCAGGTACCGGCCCGAAGCTGCGTACCAAGTTTGGGAGTGTACGCGTATACGCCAGGCAGCGACCGTCTCTGGAACATCGCTTTGGCGTTCAACTGTTTTTGGCTCAAGCGTGTAGCCGTATTCATGGGCTTGGGCCGAGGCCAATTGATAGTCGGCCACGCTTTGGCGATCTTGAACGTGACGGGTGCCATGGAGACCGCCCGATACTCCGCCGTACCGGGCTGATAGGCAGACACAGTGCAGCTGCCCGCTCCTGTGAGACGTACAAGACTCACATCGCGCGGATTCAGGATGCAGGTGCCATAAACGCTATAGTGCGTCGCGGTCCGCGCGGAATTTCCGCTCACGCCGAGGCGGACGGGCGGATCGCCGTACGTGCGATTGGCGAGTGGCATGAGTATCACATGCGGTACGGCCGGCACGACCGTTATGATGGTAGACGCGGTCACCGCATCCCAGTTTCGCCAGTCCGCTGGTGTGAAGGACACGGAGAGAGACTGGTTTACACCAACGGGCAGGATCGTTCCGGCACCAGGGGTGTAGCGGAAGGTTCCGGCCACCAAGGCGCGGGCAGTGAGCTGGGAGGCACCCAATCGCGTGCCCCACGCGATGCTCGCAGGCCGGGGCCAGCTGATAGTAGGATGACCGCGAAGGATGCTGAAGGTTCGAGCTACGGGGATGGCTGCTGCATAGGGACCGCCTCGGGCTTGCTGGGCTTCCACTGTGCAGGTGCCGGCTCCGGTGAGGGTGATCACGCCGCCGCTAGATCCGGTGGCCGTGCAGTTTCCCGTGGTTCGGTAGGTTACAGGATTGCCGGAGCCGCCACCTGTGGCATGGACCTGGAAGGGCGGCTCGCCATATCGCCGGTCGGCCAACGGGGCAAGGTCAATAACCTGTGTGAGCGGGCCGGCGGGCGTTATGCTCACCGATGGCAGACCGGTGGGAGTCGCGAGCGCAGTCGACGGGGAGGTGGCTGCCACAGTGACGCTTTCCACTGCTGTCGAGGTTGAGGTCACCGTTGGCGAGGCGGTGGCAGTTCGCGTCGGGAGCGGGGCGAGTGGGGGTGTCGCGGCCCAGGAGAAAAACGGGTAACTCACGCCCTCCTCGATGTGCCAGACCGCCGTGAAGTCCCAGCCGGCGAACGCGCTGCTGGTCGTCATGTCCTGGGTTGAGCGACCCACGCCGATGTTGGCTCCGCAGCCGCTGCAGGTACTGGCGTCGAAGAAGCTCTGGATCGGCCCATCCGCGGCGCTGTTCTTCTTCTGGCCGACCAGCCCGCCCAGAGACCCGTTGCTGCCGGCGATTATAGGGCCGGCGCTGTAGGTCTCGCTAATTGTCCCGTCGAGTACTGTGCCTTGCCTAACGGCATGGTATTCGGCTCCAACAAGGCCGCCGGCCGTCGACTGGTCGCCGCCATCCACGGTGCCGATATGAAACGACTGGCTGATAGCACCGTACGATTGCCCGACCAGGCCCCCAACCTCGTTCGCGGAGCCCTTCTCCGATACGGCTCCCGTGCTGTACGACTGGACGATCGATGCCTGGTTTTCGCCGACCAGGCCGCCCACCTGCGCGCTGCTCCCCTGGTCGCTCACGGAGCCGGTGTTGTACGAGTGCACGATGAATCCCGCCATGTTGACGCCTACCAGGCCGCCTTCCAGCGCACCAGCCCCCGCGATGATAGGACCGGTGTTGTACGACTGATCGATTGCAAAGCCTTCGTTCATACCGGTCACGCCGCCCACGGCGTTGCCGGCACCGGCCTCCGTCACCGGGCCGGTGTTGTACGATTTGATGATTCTGCCTTGATTCTGACCAACGAGGCCGCCGGTATCCGCGATCGGCCCTCCAGTGTTGGAAGCAACGTGCGTCACGGCGGCTGAGCTGTGCGATCCGGTCATGGTGGCGCCGGTTCCCAGGAAGCCGATCACGCTGCCGGCAACCAGTCCGGACCCGTCGACGGTGCCCGACACGTCGATATCTGTGACGTCGCCCTCGCATGCTCCTGCCAGGGCTCCGACTGATTCGGCGTCGCCGCCCGACACGTGCACGTTCTCGAGATGCAGCGCGCGTACCCACGCTCCCTTCGCGATGAAGCCGAAGAGTCCAACGGAGCTTGCCCACGCGGGCGCATACATAAGGGGGTTCGCGACGAGGTACAGGTTGCGAATCGTGTGGCCGTTCCCGTCGAACGAGCCCGTGAACGGGTGATCGTTCGTCCCGATCGACCAGAATGACTTGCCCAGGGTACTCAGGTCGATGTCGTTCTGCAGGCAGTAGTCGAGGTTGAGCGTCCGGTCATCCGTCCGGTCGGCAGTGATGTTCTGCAGATCCTGCGCCGTGGAGATCCACGTGCAGATGAGGCCGGTCCGGCTCCGAGCCGGTGCGCCATAGGCCGTGGGGAATGAGACGTTCAGAGCAAGCGTCGCGGCCAGCCCTACGCTGAGGAGCCGAACGGCCAGGCACCGGCCTCCCTCTCGTCCGCGGCCGACATGGTGTGGCATGGTGACCTCCCACTGTCGCGTGCTCACGCCGGTGCGTCCCACACGGCACCGCCGGCGGACACGCGGCCTGGTCCCATTATCATACGAAGCGAACTTGACCGCCAGCCCCGATCGGAGCCACGGGAGGCAGTCGCAGGGTGGCCCAGGAGCGATCCATGTCGTCACTCTACTACTCGCCTGTCAGCTGGCATCAGCCTGGCTCCTGGGGCATCCAGCAGGGATCCTCCCGCTGGTGGGCAGCACCGATCCGGCGCATATCCGAGAGGTAGCCGGGGAAGCGAAGCTCAAGCTTGCGCGCGTTTGTGGCTGAGCGCTCGGCGAACGGTCTGGCCAAAACGACCGTGCGAGACTGCTGCGGGGTGCTGCACGTCTTCCTGCGCTACGCACATCGCGCAGGCAGCATCGGCAGCGATCTCAGTTAGGCCGTCGAATGGCCGCAGGTCTACCGTCTGTCGGACATCCCGCGGTCGATCTCCTGGACCGAGGTCGGCAGCGTGCTCGCGGCCGTCGATCGACGGACCCCGTGTGGCAAACGGGACTACGCGATCCTGCTGCTGCTCGTGACCTACGGCCTGCGGGGCCGCGAGGTGGCTGCGCTGACCCTCAACGACATCGACTGGAAACACGAGCGGCTGGCGATACCGGAGCGGAAGGCCGGTCACGCGACGGCGTTCCCGCTGTCGAAGGCCGTCGGTGAGGCCATCGTCGACTATCTGCAACATGGTCGGCCAAGGACAGCGGATCGGCACGTGTTCTTCCGATCGGCTGCGCCGCGCCAACCCATCGATTCAGCCGCCGTCTCCTCGTGCGCACGGCAGTATCTGCTGCGGGCCGGCACAGCCGACCAACGCGATCAGCCGGCGTGCGTACTCGTTTGCCGTGCTCGAGCAACTCCAGGCCGGGTTGAAACGGCACGATGTCTTTGTTAGTCCCAGCCAGAAATGGGGCGATCCGCGTGCCAAGTTGCTGCAGCAGCAGCGTATCAGGGCTGGTCTGCATGCCAAGGTGGCGTGCCAGTCGTGCACCAGCCTCGCCACCGGCAACGAACGCAACGTGCACCAAGGCCTGGTGGAGACCCCGACTCTTGCGAGCATAGGGCGCGACGAGGTCAGGCAAGCGCTCGGCGAAGATGCGCCGCGGGCACTTGGGCGACAGACAGCGGAAGCGCCGGACCTGCATCACGATCACTACCGCCCGCTGGCTCACGGGCAGATCGGCCACAATTCGCCAGTACTGGGAATGGACGCGCGTCGAAGAGTGCCCACAGAGAGGACAGCGCGCGCAGGGACGCTTGACCGCGGCGGTCATGATGACGGTGCCGCCGTCGATCATGACACTTTGCAGATGCAGGGATCGTAGGTGCAGGAATAACCGATTTGTGAGCATGGAAACCTTGCTGCGGAACGATGGAGAAGAATGAGGAGAAGGCGTGTCTCCAGTTTACCGCTCAGTCGACATCACCGAGAGTGCGGGAGAGCCCGGATGGGGTACACATTTCGGGCATAGTTCTGGCAAACGTGATGCTCTCCAGGAAACGCCACGACCCCCAAGGTGTACCAGCCTGTTGTAGCCACATCCTCTCGCGATGCCGTCATGTCGCTCGTTGCAGCGGTACCTGGTTAGGAACGTGCTCATGGACTAGGAACACGCCAGCAGAAGTCCATCCATGCGCTGCGAGACAATTACCGGGCGTTGGCAACCATGAACCGCGCACACGCCTGGCGCCGCATCGCTTCGAGGAACCGGAATCGGCGCGTCCGGGGGGCACAACTCACGTAGGACTGCGCAGCGCGGTCGTCTAGGACCTCACGCCGCAGATCCTCTTGGTGGCGCTGGACCATAGCGAGGGTCAGGCTGAAGAGGTTGTCTGTTCGAGCTAATCGGGTGTCCATCTTCTTCTCCCTTGTCGGCTGCATGACCTGCACGGCGATCTCGTTCTGTGGGGTACAGTCTGCGCCGAGGAGGGCCTGCTGACGAGGCAGAACGCACGCGGGTAGGCACGCATTCGGCCACGCATCCTGACCAGATCCACCTAACAAGCTGCGTGTGAGCCTGCATCGTCAGAGAAGGACGCGGCGCGGCCTTCCGAGCACACGGCTGGATGCGTTTCTGCTATGATGGCTCCAAACCACGGGATGGCGCCGAGCAGCGCGTCGGCGCCGCACATCGCGGGGTGGGGCGGCATGCATGCCGAGCCAGGGGCTACATCGTTTGGCACGCTGCTGCTACGGGCGCGCAAAGCAGCCGGCCTCACCCAGGAGGAACTGGCCGAGCGTGCGGGCCTGAGCAAACGCGGCATCAGCGATCTGGAGCGCGGTGTACGGCTGCTACCGCGCAGGGACACACTCGCTCTGCTGATCGAAGGCTTGGCACTGAGCGGGAAGGACCTGGCCGAGTTCGTAGCTGCCGGTCATCGCAAAGTCCTGCCACCAAGCGTCACCGCATACGCCGAGAGTGGCAAGGTGGGTGCGCGTACCCCTACCTGCCCGCCTGCCACGATGCCGTCCGGCGGCTACCTGGGTGCCAGGCCGCTGCACGCTCTCGCCGCACGGGAGTCGGAGATGACGACGATCCGTGCGGCCCTCCAGACCAGCATCGACGGGAATGGCACGATGCTATGGCTAGCCGGCTAGCCGGGCGTAGGCAAGACCCGGCTGGCCCAAGAAGCGCTGCTGCTGGCAGCAGAACGGGGCATGCGTGTGCTGGTCGGACGCTGCTACGAGGAACGCAGCGGCACCGCCTTCAGCCCCTTCGTGGAAGTCCTGACCACGGCCTGGTCGCTCGCATCGCCTGCCCTGCGCGCTGCCGCGGTTGAACGCTTCGGCGAGCTTGGCCGGCTGGTACCTGAGCTGCTCAGTGTTCCAGCCCGCAGCGAGGGCCCGGAAGCCGGTCTGCGCGTGCTGCGCACGGTGGCCGCCTTCCTGACCGCCCTGGCCAGGGAAGGGCCACTCGCCCTGGCGTTGGACGATCTGCACTGGGCCGACGGCGCATCCCTGGAGCTGCTGGCCCATTTGGCGCGATCATTGCGCGGCGAGCGCGTCCTACTCTTGGGTACCTACGGGGACGTAGAGGTGGGGCGCCAGCACCCCCTGGAGGCCACCGTAACGGCGCTGACTCGAGACCGCGTGGCGGACGTGTTGGTCGTGCGCGGTCTGCCACCCGCGGGCACTGCCGCGCTGATCCGCGACCGCTGCGACGTGGCGACCGTCACCGAGGAACTGCGCGACCTGGTGCACGAGCGCACCGAGGGCAATCCCTTCTTCACCGAGGAGGTGTTGCGCGCGCTGCTGGAGCAAGGCACAGCCGGTCGTTCGGGTGACGGCTGGGATCGCGCGGCCCTCGAGCACATGACTGTGCCCCAGAGCGTGCGATCGGCAGTTGGGCAACGGCTGGGCCGGCTGGTGCCCGAAGCGCAGGCGCTTTTGCGGCAGGCCAGCGTGTTGGGTCAGGAATTTGAGCTGCCCGTACTGGTGGGTGCGGCGGAGCAGACGGAGGCGGCGGTGCTTGAGCACCTGGAGGCGGCGCTAGCGCTGAAGGTGCTGCAAGAGCGGCGAGCGGGACGCGGCGAGCGCTACGCCTTCACGCATCAGCTGATCGCCCAAACGCTCTACGAGGAGGTGCCGCGATTCCGGCTGCGGCGGCTACATCTGCGGGCCGGGGAGGCGCTGGAACGGGAGCGCGGGCAACGACCGGAGATGGCCGGCGAATTGGCCGCCCATTTCCTGGCGGCCGGTGACGATGCGCGTGCGGCGCGCTATGCTATCCAGGCTGGAGACCACGCAGCCGGCGTGTACGCCGCAAGGCAGGCTGAGGAGCAGTATCGGACCGCGCTAGACTTGCTCCTGGAGCAAGAACGCATGGCCGAAGCGGCTGAGGTACGACTCAAGCTGGGCCGCGTCCTGCACGACCTCGGCAGGCGGGAGGAGGCGCTGGCGGCCTTGGCGCTCGCGCTGCACGCCTTTGAGCAGTTAGGCGATTGCCTGGGTCGGGCACGTGCGCACCGGGACATCGCCTGGGTACACCAGTTCGCCTACGACACTGATGCTGCGGCGCCACACTTGGACGCGGCGCTGGCGTTGTGGCCGCCGGAGCAGGAGAATGCCGAATTCGCCCGCCTGCTGCTGGATGCCGCACGCGCTGCCTACTTTAGCGGGGATCGGACAGCGGCTGCCGCATTAGGCGCGCGTGGCCTGGCCCTGGCTGAGCAACTCGGCGAGAGTGCCGTGCGGGCGCGCGCCCTGCTCGAGCTAACGTTCGTGCAGCTCGGCGCAGGCACCCGGCCGCAGGAGATTATCGCTCGCCTGGACGAGGCGGAGCCCGCTGCCCACGCGGCAGGCGATGCCGTGTTGCTGGCTCGCATCTGGACCCAGCGCGCCAATGCTCACTGTCTGGCCGGAGATTTTGCCGCCGCCTATGCGGATCACCGTCGCGCTCTGGCCGCAGACGAGCAGACCGGGCGTCCGGCTGGTATTGCCATCGGGTCCTTGTTCCTCGCCGGGCAATGCTACCTGGCCGGCGACTGGGCGGAGGGCCGGGCGCTCCTGCACAGAGCCCAGGCCGTGGATCCGGATGAGTGGCCCCAGGACGTGGCTGTGCTTCTCGCCACAATGACTGGCGACCGGGATAGCGCGCGCGGGTTGTTGCACGACGCGGTGGCGACGGCACGGCAGCGAGGAGACCGACGGGTTGTCGCGTTGCAGAACTGGCTCTTCGATCTGGCCTGGCGAATGGAGCTGGAAGGGCGGTTCGGCGAGGCGGAGGCGCTGGCCCGCGAACTGGTCGGTTTGCAGGCGACGGGTATGGCGAACGTGGATATCGCACTCCTCGCGCTCGTGCTGGCCCGGCGCCGCCATCCGGATGCCGCGCGCGTGCTGGCGCAGGCTGGGACGCGGGTGGAGCGCGACGGCACAGCGTGGAATCAGCCCACACTGGCGAGGGCACGGGGATTGCTGCTGGCAAGCCGAGGCGATGGCACAGGGGCGGTGACCGCCTTGCGTAATGCCGCAGACCTGGCGCGGGCCAGTGGCAACATGCTGGAACTCGGGCCCGCGCTGGCGGACCTGGCGGCAGTGGCGCGTGAGCAGGCTGCCACCCACCTGGCGGTGGCAGCGGACGCCGAACGCCTAGATATCGTTGAGCGGATCGGCCCGGAGGTTCGACGGCTGGGCTGGCGCTGGACAAGTCCGACCGCTTGATGCGGCATCGCCGGTCGACGCTCGTCACGCATAATCAAATCCATCGCTGGACGACGAACCCCTGAAGCTGACCGACGGTATTGCCATCAACTGTGGTCCGCCGGATCGCACCAAGGCCTGACAAGACCGACGGATCGCGGACAGCTGCGCCTTTCCCGTGGCTACGGTCTACCTTGATGGGGTTGATCTCAATCTGGCATGCATGCCTTCGGCGCGGGTCTCACGACGAGCCGCTCGCGCTCCGCGCCGACTCGGTGCGATAGCACGCGGACGCCTCCGCATATCCAAACATTCGTTGCATCGGGCGCCGATCTGTAAATGACGGCCCTGTGCGGCCACTGTCCCCATGGTCCTGCTCGAGTGGGTGGAGTAGGCGGCCAGCGAGGTCCTGAACAACCAAGCCTTTTCTGTCCGCCTCTCCCCAAACGCAGCGTGCGGCTTTCACCGCACTGCGCTTTCCAGCACCTGACGACGACAGCGCTGTGCTGCCGATGGCCTCGGAAGAGTTCGGCGCTCGGCATCTCGCCTACCGGCATCTCCCCAGGCCGCATGTACCTGCCGCCCTTCCCCATGTACACGGCTCTCCCGTGCGCGGAGTACTACGGCGGCTCCGTCGCCCTGTGCCTCGCGGCACGGCGGGCGATCCCGCATTCCCACGACGCTGGACGTCTCGAGCGCGACGTAGGTGCCGTGTCCGTCTCCTTGAGTCGGGTCACGCCCGACCGCCCAGCACGCGGAAGCTTCGGACGACCCCAAGTCAGTCGCCCTATCGTGCTGGCCCTGGCGTCAGACGCGCTGCCAGAGGATGGTTGCTTACATCGCTGGAGGCTGCGGTTCAGGCAATACGGCTTTCACCCTATCGCGCGGGTCTTGCACGACGTGGCCCTACGCGTCTTCCGACCACTCGCGCTTTAGCGGCATGCTACAGTCCCCTTTGGCTTTCGCTGCCAGGTAAGCCGTTGACCCAGAGGTCTGCTCTTCCTTACCCCTCCTTTCTGTGAAAGGGATCCAGCGCCGGATGATGCGGCGCACTCTGGGCGCAAGTATAGCGAGCAACACCTCCAGGCCCTCGCGGCGGAAGCCCCGAATCACCTGGCGGACGGCCCGGCCAGTGCTTGCCAGTGCCGCGGCGCAAGACCAGGTCCGGCGGCGGCACACTCGAGCAGACGCTGCAGGACTCGTTTCTGCACCCGTGCAGTTCACGCTCAGGTCAAGAGCGTCCGTCGGTCCTGCCGACATGGCGCGCCAGTCGACCCCGCAGCACCTAGCCAGCCTGGCGGCCGCCAACCGGATCATCAGGACTGAGGGAGCAAGCATGATCAGTGGGTCATCATTTTAGCGGGTCGCCTCCACCCTACCCCTGCGGCAACACTGCCCGCGCCAGCGCCTCCAGCCGGTCGATGTCGTCCAGATCCAGCCACTGCAGCAGCACGCGCTGCACGCCCACCTCGGCCAGCCGTCCCAGTTGCTCGACCACCGCCCCCGCCGTGCCGGCGACGATGCCCCGGCGCCATAACGCGTCGATCGACGCATCTCTGCTGCCCATCTTTGCCTGAACCTCGGCGTCGTCACGCCCAAACACCAGGCCCGTCATCAGTGTGCGGCGGACCGTGCTCGGGTCGCGACCGGCCGTGCCCAGCAACTCGTCCAGGCGCGCGCTCATGGACTGGAAGTCCTCCGGCGTGGCAAACGGTGCGTTCCACTCGTCGGCGTAGCGGGCGGCCAATCGCAGCACGCCCGTCTTGCCGCCGATGACGAGCGGGGGGCCGCCCGGCCGCTGCGGTCGCGGCAACAGCATTGCCTCGCGCAGGCGGTAGAATTCGCCCTCGTAGGTCACCGGCGCGTCGCCCCGCAGCAGGCGCGTGATGACCTCGAGACCCTCCGCATACCGCTGCAGACGCTGCCGCAGCGGTAGGAGATCGAAGCCGAAGCTCGCGTGCTCGCGTTCCTGCCAGCCGGCACCGATGCCGAGATGCAGGCGGCCACCCGAGAGGTCGTTCACGGCACTGCCCATCCGTGCCGTCATCACCGGGTTGCGGAAGGAGACAGGGGAGACCATCGGCCCGAACTCGATGCGGGACGTGTGGCTGGCGAGCCAGGTCAGCGATACCCACAGCTCCAGCGACGCTTCGTCCGGCGGCTCCGGATTAGTGAAGTGGTCGGAGCGATAGAGCCCGGCAAAGCCCAGATCTTCGACGGCCCGTGCGATTCTCTGCCAGCGGGGCCACGTGAGCCCCATCTGGCCCTCAATCATGATCGCGATATCCATGTCCGTCCTTCCTTACTGCGTGCGCTCACTGGGTCAAGATACCATCGCCGCAGCCTTGCCAGAGGCACGCACCCGCCTCTGGGCATGTTGCAGCGGTGCTGGGCAACAACGCGATCTGTCCAGCCACGACGTTCGTGGCCGGTTGCGGCTCGCCGTCAGGACAGCACGCAGCGGCCTGAGCTGAGATCCTCGCCGAACGCGATCGTGACGCTAAGTACATGGCACCGTAGGGATGGATGAGGGATCCTGGCTGCTGAAAGGAGCAGGCGGGATGGAGTTCACGGTGAGTGACGAGGACCGTGCGGGGTTGGAGCAGGCGGCGCGGGAGATCCCGCAATGGTGCCTCTCACGTCCAGACCGCGTCGATCTCTTCACGCACGATTCGCACCCAGCGCAGCAGCCTGCCGGGATCGTTGCGGATAGTGTGCGTGTCTTTCATCACGACCTCCAGGCAGCAATCCTTCGTGAGCTCGAGATCGTGCTGGATCTCGCGCCGAACACGCTTTTCGTCAAACGTCGTCATGGCCAGATCCGTAGGGTTCGGCTTCAAGGAAAAGATGTAGCGATCCTCAAGGAGGCTGGCCATCTTCTCCCGATTCGATGCGGGCGGCACAGAGATGCGGCGCAGGCGAGGCAGTTGCCGGACCACGTTCCAGCGCTTTTCCAGCGGCTCGCAGCAGCCGTAGCAGTTGAGTCCAAACCGCTCCATCAGCGGGGCCACGTACGAAACGATGAACCGCTCGAACATGCGCGGAGAGATGCCGACCGTCTCCTGGTTGTCGGCGAATCCCCACTGGTCGCACAGGCGTGCCACGCCGGTGTAGTCGGGTGCCGGCAGTTCGTCGGTCCAGCCCTGCGCGCCGGAGCCAACGTAGCCGCCGTCGTTGTTGAGATCGAGCAGCTGCCGCGCCTCGAGCGCGTCGAGGAGGGCCGCGGTGCCGTCTCTAAGGACCGCAAGCAGGTGATGCAACATCTCCGGTGCGTCCACCATGTCGAGCATCACCTGTTCCATGCCGCGAAGATCTACGAGCGTTCGTGTCAATCCGACCGATCCCGGCCAGCGAGAGACGACGCGCACGGGCAGGAGGTCGCCGAATATCTGCTGGGCGAGGGACGCCAGGTGCTTGGTAGCGTCGAAGTCGACGCGCATGATGGGCGGATGCAGCTTCGCCACGTCCGCGGCGCAGGTGATCGGCGGGATCCAGGTGAAGGCGGCGTTGGCCGTGTCGCCGACGCGCTGCTCGGCAAGGCCCCAATCGGGCGCTTCGTGGACGTTATCGAGCCCGAAATAGGGGATGAGCGCGTAGTCGTCGCCCATCTCTCGACCGTAGTACGTCTGCTGCCGCAGCCGCATCTCCCAGCCGCGCGCGACAGAATCCCGGCAGCGCAGTGAAGCCTGGGGCAGAATCTCGTTCCAGGCGTTTTCGGGCGAGGCGTAGACGATGGGCCGTACATGCTGGAGCTTGTTCAGACGGCACCAGTGGTCGCGCTTCTCAAGCTCGATCGGCCGGCGCAGGAGATCGGCAACCTCGGCAGCGATCTCGCGCAACACCGATCTATCGCCGGCGTCGAAATCCAGCTCCGGCGGTAACAGAGTGGCGGGCTCGATCAGATCCAGGCTCTGAGCGGGGATGGCTTCTGCGCTCGTCATGGCTCTGCAATTCACCTCAAGTCATTCGGGTTTCGGGCGGGCACGCCTGTTTCATGTGTTCCTATTCCGCTTGTATGCCGGATAGCGCCGTCACTCCGTGTCTCACAAGCCGGCAACCCCATCAAGCAGGCCGGCCGGATACTCTGCCGGCGCAGCTGAGCCTGCTCTGAGCACGCATGGTCGGGGGGAACGCACCTGGAAATGGACGGCGCCAGATTCATAGCGCACGTGCCGGATCTCGACCGGGGCGTCGGCCGAGAAGAGATGTTTGCTGTCCCTGCGTACTTCCAGCCATTGAGGCGACAGCGCAACATCGTAGCTTGAGCCGGCGACATGGTACCGGTTGATCGCCGCCTCCGCCACCGGATCGAGATTGCCGAATCGGAGACCATGCCACGGATTCGCGTCGACGAGCTCCTCGACCGCGATGAGCGCCATCATGGCACCCCAGGTATAGTGCGGATCGCTCGATCCTTCGCCTGTTGTCGCCAGGAAGTTCTCGTAGCAGCGCCCGCGCTCCCGCCACTGCCGCAGAAACATCTCGGCGCTGGACTCAGCAAGCAGCCGCGCCTCGCGATCCCAGTCATAGATCTTGAAGCCCTGGTACACCAACCAGTTGATCGGAGCCCAAACCTTCCCGCGCCAGTAGTGTTGCTCGGGATACGCGGGATCGTCTCGGCTGATGGTCGGCAGAATCCATTGACCGGCGAACTTTGCCGGGTCATGGAAGAGGGTACGCAGTCGCGCTTCGCGCTCCGGATCGGCAACTCTTCCCAACAGCGAGAGGAACACGTCCGGCGCCATCTGCGGATAGAAGTCGTTGCCGTCCAGCGCTTGCCAGCGACGATTGAAGTAGCACTGCCGGACCGGATCCCACAGCAGGCTGTTGATGCGCTCGGCCATCGTCGCGTGCTCCGCGCGCAGTGCCCGCGCGTCCTCGGCCCGGCCCAGCAGGTCGGCCATCCAGGCCAGTATCCAACAATCCATCGTGTAAAGACAGTTTCGCTCCACGACATCCTGTTCGATCGTCTCTGTCTGCTCGTTGTAGCGGGCCACGTGCCACCACTGGGGACTGTCGTCGTGCGACTCGAAATAAGCGACCTGCTGCCGGTCTTCGTAGGGAATTTCGACCGGGTAATTCGAGCCAAGCTCGAGGAGCCCGTTGCGGTTACCATCCCGCCAGGGTTGTCCGTCGCCCCGATCGGCGAAGAACCAGCGATGTGCCTGCAGAAGGCGTGGGTAGACTTCCTCCAGGAAGTCCCTATTGGGGCGTCTGAGGTAGATCTTGGCCACTGCAAGCGCGCCGACCGGATACTGGGTGTGCCCCCATGCCACGGGAAACTTCCACTGCTCCGGGTGACTGATCCACTGGCCGTACTGAGCGAACATGCCCTGCTCGTTTTGCCAGGAGGTAATGTCCCGCACCATGTCGAGGCAGCGGGCCTCGTCCTCCTGGCAGACGAGAAGCGCGTTGAAGAAGCTGTCCCAGAGAAAGTCGGGGCACGAGTTGTTCTCCTCGGCCCAGGTGCGGCTGACAGTGATATACGGCCGCCGGCGTTGCGGCGTGTAGACCTCGTTCCACTCCAGTTGATCGTTGATCGCGGCAGGAACGTCCGCCAGCCAGCCGCTCCCGGTCGGCCGCGTCCGCCAGTAACGCTCCAGGTTGGCCGCCAGCACCGCGTCGATGGCCCCGGTGTCGAGGCGATCCTCGACTGCACGCTCGAGATCGTCGTACTTTTGCCCCTGGCGTCCGCAGAGATAAAGTACGTCGAGGTCGCGGAAGTAACCGTGCCACGACCGGCCTCGATTCGGATCGCGCACAGGAACATCGACGGCGAGAGCCTGGCGCGAGGTGTCAGCAGGAGGCGTGCCGAACCCCAGTACCCACCGCATTCCGTCGCGCGTGCCCGGCACCCAGGATCGCCCGCGCAGGAAGCGCCTGTCCTCTGTCTCAGCGTAGAGGGCCGAGAAGCGCGGAGCCTGATCATCCCACGGGGCGTAGGCTTGCAGGACAAGATCCGAAGGGGCGGACAACGAGATGCGGCAGACCACTTCCATCTTGTCGGTCCGTGCCCACTCGTACGTGACGCGCGGCCCGCTGTCCGGCATCTGCCAGACCATACTGGCATAGGAATCGTCCGGCGCCTTGGGCCCGATCGTCTCCCACCAGCCTGCCGAGCCAGCCCACCAGCCGGCGGACCGCTCCGCCGCTGCCAGCGCGGGGCGACCACCGTCGCACTGGCGCGACCACGCGGCCGGCAACGCCAGGAAGCGGAAGGCAAAGATATCGGCATGATCGGCGATGAAGACCTGGCCGGCCCAGGAATCCGGCGAGAGCGGCCCGACGAGCCACGTGGCAGTGTTCTTCAGTCGGCCCCACATGGTCAGCGGATCTTCGCCGCTCATCGTTGCGAAGCCGAGCAGCCTGTAGATTTCTGCCACGTCTGCTGTATCCCGGCCCGTCCCCGGGGCGACTTCGGATTGAGTCATCGCCGCCGACAGGCTACAGGCACGCTTTTCGATACATGCGGCTTGCCGCTGGTAGAGAGGTTCGTTCACGAGGTTGTCACTTATACATTTCCCCGAGCTGTGCAGTTGTTCGTCGAGCCTCTTCTTCATCGTGCACGGCAACCTCGAATGCAACATGTGCTGTCGGCGGCATGGCAGGCAGCCACGATGAGATCGGCTCCTCCCAGTAGTGCAGTTGCGCGACGTGTTCTGCGAAGCACTTGGCAGCCTCTCGCAGGATCCCGGGACGCTCCAGCCCGAACAGATTGAGCAGGCGCAGGTTGGGCAGGCGCTTGAAATTGGCCCACTGGTGCCGCGCATTGGCACAGCAGTGCACGCCAATGCCGCCGAAGCGGTCCGATAATCGGACCAATTCAGGCATACCGTGCGCCGTGAACATACGCGCGCTGATCTCGCCCACCTCGTCTACGGACACGCTCACGCCTTGCCGCAGGTAGTAGTGTGGGTAGTGAGCCACACACTCCAAACCGTAGCGACGAAACCACTCGTCTAGAAATGCGGTCAGCAGTTCTTCAACCTTGACCGTCAACTCATGAACAGCATCCGGGCAATCCAGCAGCGCCACGTAGAAACTCTTCTTTTCCCACAGCAAGGCAGCAATGTCGAACGGCGACTGGATGTCGGGCAGACGCATGACGGCGTCGGGGCCAGCCCGTTGCCGCAACTCGTCAGCTATCTCGAAGAGAATGCGCAGTGACTCGACGTCGATGGAGGGTACCGAGACCGCCGCAACTTGGGTGGGGCTGTCGATAAGCGGCAGCGCGAATGGCATATTATCCGCCGGTCGGTACACGTTGCAGCCGAATGCAGCGGCGAATATCTCGGTGCCGGTGTACGGATCCAGGCAGGGGATTCTGTCGTCCTCCAGCCATTCGAGCCGTTCGAGGTCGCGGGTGTAGGTCTCCCACGCCCACGTGATGCGCTCCGGCAAATTCGTGGGCCAGGGATAAGGCCGGTCGTCCAGCTCGCCCTCGAGCGTGATCACCCAGGCCGGTGTGCATGGGGCACTCATGTCCTCCAGAGCATCCCAGTGTGCCTTGCGCCGCGCGATGCGGTCGGTGGCGGGACTGTCAGCTGTGCTCATATCACTCCTACACGGAGACCAGTACCATCAAGTCCGTGCAGTGGTGTCATCACGCAGACCGACAGCCTCGGCAAAACGGCGGAGCGCCGCCAGGTGGGCGGTTGGCGTCGCGAAGCCGCAATCGGTGGTCTGCACGACCGCTCAGGTGGCTGTCCTGCCGCAACTGATAGCCTTCTCTGTCACACCGGTCATGACGATATCGCGCTGCCGGTACTCGACGGTTTCACCCTGAAGCCAAAAGCTGCCGCTCAGGCGGATGTCGGACGACGATGCGCCGACCTGCACACTGAATGAGCCCGGCTCCGTCACGAAGCGCATGTCCAGGTCGAAGTACGCCAGGCGCGATGGATGAACAGTGAAGGTCACACGCTGGGAACTGCCGGCCTCGAGGAACACGCGCGCGAAGCCGATCAGCATCTGATCAGGGCGTGCCACCGACGCAACCTCGTCCGACACATAGAGCTGCACGACTTCGTGGCCGGGCAGGTGACCGGTGTTGGCCACGACGAGATCGACTTCCACGGGCTCGAGCGTCGTGGCGGCGCGAATACGCAGCTCGGAATAAGCAAACGTGGTATAGCTCAGGCCGTGACCGAAGGCGAACAACGGGGTCGAAGGGCAGTCCACGTATCCCTCGTGGAGCACGGCACGGTGTGACGCCGCCCGCTTCCCGACATGCACCGGAACCTGTCCCACACTCCGTGGCAGGCTCACGGGCAGGCGGCCGCTCGGATTCACGTGACCGGTCAGGATGTCCGCGAGCCCAGATCCGCCTTCCTCGCCGGACGGCGCGGTCCACAAGAGCGCATTTGCGCACTTCGAGATGCGGTGGAGGGTATGCACGCGCCCGCTCATCACGACGACGACGAGTGGTGTGCCGGTAGATGCCACGGCTTTTACCAGATCCTCCTGCAGGCCGGTGAGATCGAGATCGGTGGCGTCGTTGCCTTCGCCGACGGTGACTGGTCGCATCAGCCCGCTCTTGCCGCCGACCACCACAACCGCAGCGTCAGCTCCCTGAGCCGCATGCACTGCGGCATCCAGCTCCGATCGGTCATCTCCCAGCACGCCACAGCCGCGAACATACTCTAAGGTGGTATCACCAAGCGCCGCGCGCAATGCGGCCAAGGGCGTGACGTGCGGCGTGTAGTACGGGCCGGGTGCATAGGCACCTCTTGCCGCCGGAGCATCGTCGAACGACGCCGTGCCATCAGATCTAAGGAAAATGATCTCCTGGTGGGCGGGATAATGGTAGTCGCCTTGCAGGAGGCGTTGATCGTCGGCAGCCGGGCCGATCACGGCAATCCGGCGCGCCGTCTGCGGCAGCGGCAGAATGCCATCGTTCTGCAGCAGCACCACACATGCGCCGCCGGCCCTCCGTGCAAGCGCGCGCTGCTCAGAGGTGTCGAACTGCGCTGTGGCGGCCGCGACATCCACGTACGGCCGTTCGAACAGGCCGAGGCGGAACTTCAGGCGAAGGACACGCCGCACCGCTTCGTCGACCGCGGATAAAGGTACGCGCCCGGCCTCAACCTCGGCCTTGAGCGGGCCTGCGAAGAAATCGAGCGCCGGCAGCTCGGCGTCCAATCCCGCTTGCAGTGCCAGGCGCGCTGCCTCGCCCGGCGACGCGGCGATCCGATGGAAGGTGCACAGCAGATTGAGCGCCCAGTAATCGGATACCACCAAGCCGTCAAATCCCAGCTCCACTCGCAGCAGATCGGCAAGTGCGCGACGATCGGCCGTGCTTGGCACCCCATCGACCGAGGAATACGATGGCATAATGGCCGCGAGATCGGCGAGCCGGATGGCGGCGGCAAAGGGTTCGGCATACACCTCGCGCAGCTCACGCGGTCCGACGTGCACCGGCCCGCAGTTTCGACCACCTGCGGACGCACCGTATCCGAGGAAGTGCTTGCCGGTAGCGACCACGCCGTTCTGCAGGTTGTCGGTCTGCAGTCCGCGCACATAGGCCGCGGCGAGGGTGCCGGCGAGCACCGGATCCTCCCCATAGGTCTCCTCGACTCGCCCCCAGCGAGGATCGCGTGCGACGTCCATGACTGGCCCGAGGGCCAGCCGCGCCCCAACCGCGAGCATCTGTGCACGGATCACGCCGGCCACACGTTCGAGGAGCGGTGCATCCCATGTCGCGGCGAGACCGAGTGCTTGCGGGAAGACGGTGGCGTCTCGCTGTGACAGGCCGCCCACCGCCTCTTCATGCACGAACACGGGAATTCCCAGCCTGGTGCGCTCGATCACCGTCCTCTGAATGGCGTTCATGAATTCGGCGCTCTCGCCTGGTCGCAGTGCAGTCGCCCCGCCAATGCGCGTCACCTGGCCAATGCCGTGCGGCATGAGCTTGAGGGCCTCGGTCGGCTCGAACACGCCGTTGGCGACAAAGGAGGAACTCCAGAGACAGCCGAGCTGTGCGAGCTTCTCGTCCAGTGTCATCGCGCCCAGCACGTCTGCAACACGCTCTTCAAGTGGTGCCGCTACGTCCCTGTAGACTGGTTGGCTCATCGGCTATCCTTTGCTGGGTGTCGGCGAATCAGGGAGTCAAGCGCGCCTCACGTTACCGGGAACGTTGCCCGGCTTCCACGCTGCGGCGACGCACCAGTGCTGTCTATCACACACAGAGGCCACGGGCATCGCCGTGTCCTGAATTATCGATACTGGACTCTCGGCACCCGCACCAAACGTTACACCTGCACGCCGGGCGATGTCAAGAATACCTGCACCGCCGGGGCATGGCGCGACGGCGATCCCTGTCCCCCCGCTCCTGCTGCCGGATGCCTTGACAGCGTGGGAAATCGGTGCTAGAGTCGGGAAGAAAATTACCGATATCAATATACGACCCGGACGCAGGATATGGGTGAGAAGTCCGTAACCGTTGCCCGCAGGCGCACGATTGCCGACGTCGCACTCGCTGCGCGGGTCTCGATCCCGACCGTCTCCAAAGTGCTCAACGACCAAGACGGGGTCGCGAAGACGACACGCGAACGGGTGCACCGCACGATCGTGGAGTTGGGCTATGTGAGCAGCAGAGCAGCGCGCAGTCTCCGCCGTGGCCAGACCGGCGTGGTCGACTTGGTCGTGTTGCGGCTGGACAGCCCGTACATCTTCGAGATCATCGTCGGCGTCGAAGATGGCCTGTCGCGCGCCGGCCTGAGCATGGCGCTCACCGTGACGCACGACAAGCTGCAGCGGGAGCGGCGGTGGCTGGAGACCGTGATTGACCGGGCCGCGGATGGCGCGATCCTGGTTCTGGCCCATGGGGAGTCCGATCGGCTTGCTACGCTGGTTCGACACAGCGTGCCGTTCGTGGTGATCGACCATCGCGGCGGGCTTGGCGCGCGGGTGCCGTCGGTGGGGGCCACGAACTGGGCCGGCGCGCGAGCGGCAACGGAGTATCTTCTGTCGCTGGGGCACCGGCGGATAGCGATGATCAGCGGTCCTCCGTCCTACGAGTGCAGCCGTGAGCGAGAGGAAGGGTACAAGGCCGCGCTACACGCCGCTCGGCTCCCGGTTGCTCCCGCCTATATCCGACCGGGAGGGTTCGTCTACGAGACAGGTTTTGCCCAAGCATCGGCGTTACTCGATCAGCCGGATCCGCCTACGGCCATCTTTGCCGGCAGCGACCTGCAAGCCATGGGTGTCTACGGCGCGCTGCGTGTGCGCGGCCTCTCTGTTCCGCGCGACCTCAGCGTGGTGGGGTTCGATGACGTGCCGATGAGTGCGATCTCGACCCCGCCGCTCACGACCATCCGGCAGCCGCTTGCCGACATGGGGCGCATGGCGACGAGCATGCTCGTGCGCCTGATCAATGACGAGTCCCTTGACAGCATGGGCGTGGTATTGCCCACGACCCTGATACCCAGGGAGTCCTGCGCGCAAGTCGATGCATGCTAGCCAGGAGATTCATCGCGATGGCTTCACGCTCATCTGTTCCGACCATAAGAAGGCGCTCGATAACCAGGATAGTGTCGCGACGACCCGAAAACGTGTGCAACACATGATCGCGGAGCGTTTCAGTCAGCGCACGCGGATCAAGCCGATTGTTGCAGTGTACTTGCCGCGATAGGCATGACCGGAGCCAGAAAGGAGGGAAGATGCAACACACCGGACGCCCGTGGGCGCCGGTTCTGACAATCCTGTCGCGGAATTGCTATCCATAGCCGCGTGCCCCCTTGCCGTACGAGCGATTGCCGGTTCGTACGAGTGCCGAGGCCCGCGACGACCCCTCAGCCAATCGCATTATTTGTATGCGGTCCCGATTCGAAGGCGGATCACCAGTTGGACAACAGAGAGGGTTTTACTGATGAGGAGCCACTTTAAGCTTGCAGTTGCGCTAACTGCCGTTCTCCTGATTTCTCTCGTCACCCCGGCCACTCACGCTGTGCCTACGCGGGCAGCGGCGGCCACGACTATCACCGTCTGGGATATTCAGACCGGGTGGCAGCAAAAGGCCCTGCAGGCCGAGGCTGACGCGTTCCACCAGGCAAATCCGTCGATCACAGTGAAATACAACACCATTACCTCGGCCTACGACACCGCGCTCAACGTGGCCATGGGCGCGCATCATGGGCCGGACATTTTCATGGGCTGGGGCGGCGGCGGCCTGAAGAGCTTCGTCGATGCCGGCGATGTGGTCGACCTGACCAGCGTGCTCAACGCCGATCCTGCCTGGAAGGCGCGCTATCAGGCCGCCGTGCTTGCCACCGCCACGTTCAATGGCCATGTCTACGGCGTGCCGTACAACAATTCGCAGCCAGAGGTTGTCATCTACAACAAGGCTATCTTCGCCAAGTATGGTCTCTCGGTACCGACCACCTGGCCACAACTCCTGCAGGTGGTCGCCACGCTGAAGAGCCACAACGTCATTCCCTTCGCCCTCGGTGGGCAGGCCGGGTGGACCGAGATGCAGATCGTGCAATACCTGGCCGACCGCGTCGGCGGGCCGAGCGCGTTCAACGACATCTCGGCGCATAAGGCAGGCGCCTCGTTCAACTCGCCGGCCTGGCTCCAGGCGGCGACAATGGCGCAGGACCTCGTGAAGGCGGGTGCCTTCCAGAAGGGCTTCGCCGGGTACAACTGGGGTTCCGGCGTGGACGCCAACAAGCTGCTCTGGTCAGGCCGTGCGGCCATGATGTTCATGGGAGTCTGGGAGCTCGGCATGGCACGCGATAGCGCGCCCAAACTCGTTCCCGATATCTCCATATTCTCCGTTCCCGCCGTTCCCGGCGGCAAGGGCAAGATCACCGATCTCATCGGCAACCCGGCGAACTACTACTCGGTCACCAAGGATTCCAAGAACCCGGCCGCGGCGATCGCGTATCTCAAGACTGCCCTGAACCCGAGCCTCGTCACGCAACTTCTCGCGAACGGCGAGATTCCCCCGGTTGCGACGCTCGATCTCAGCACCGTCAAGGATCCGGTCGAGGCCCAGCAAATCAAGATGGTGCAGGGCTCCACGAGCTTCCAGCTCTCCGGCGACCGGCTCTTGCCGCTCGGTCCTGGCAATGACCTAAACACCTTCACGGGGACGCTGTTCAACCTATCGATCACGCCGGCGCAGTTCTGCAGCAAGATGCAGGCCAGTCTGGACACGTATTGGGCCAAGAACCCCTAGCCGGTTAGCGGCAGACCTCCGTTAACTGGGCCGGAAGGAGGAGAGCGCCCGGACCCGGCGACGCTCTCCTCCTCCTGGCGAGCAGGAAATCAATGCTGTGGAAGCGCAGGTAGTACACTGAAGCCCAGATCCGGCGGACAAGGTGCTGCGTGCCACAGCGTAGGTCTGGCGGCGAGCGTGATCCGCCAGGAGAAGGGAGAATAGACGGTGATCGAGCAGGTCAACGCAGGTCGTAGGCGCCGAGCCCTGCGCCGGGATGCCGCCGTCCTGCTGTTCGTGATTCCGGCGCTCCTGCTCTACGGCGTCTATCTCCTGTATCCCCTGGTCGCTTCGATCTGGTATTCGCTCCTGGATTGGAACGGTATTGCCACACCGAAGTTTGTCGGTCTGGATAACTGGCGGCAGCTTTTCCAGGACAGCACAGTGTGGGCGTCACTGCGCAATACAGGGATCATTCTCGCTGGCTCCCTCTTGGAGATACCTTTCGGGCTCGCGATTGCCCTGGTCATACGGCGACTAGGACGGCTGGGAGCGGCGCTCTCCACCATCTACATCATTCCCATTCTGATCTCCTCAATCGCGGTGGGCGTGGCGTGGGCCAACATATTCGATCCGCAGTTTGGCCCGCTCTACTACCTCTTCGACGCCTTCGGCCAACCGGCACCCATACTGCTCGGCGATAGCTCGATTGCCGTCTGGGCCATCTCCGGTGTGGTGCTCTGGGAGTTTATCCCGAGCTACATCCTCATCTTCAACGCGGGGTTGGTCGGCATCCCGCACGACCTCTATGAAGCGGCCGCCATCGACGGCGCCGGGACCTGGGCCAGCTTCCGCCGGCTCACCATGCCTCTGCTCAAGAAGACCTTCGTCACTGCGTTCGTACTGATCGCCGTCGGATCGCTCGGCTACTTCGACCTCATCTTCATCATGACATCGGGCGGGCCTGGCCAGTCCTCGTACACGCTCGCCTACTACGTCTACCACACCGCCTTCCTGGAGCAGGACATCGGGTACGGCTCGGCGCTGGCCGTCCTGCTGTTCATCATCTCTATTGTCATATCCGCGGTTGTCATCCGGTTCTCCCGGCTGATCCAGGAGTAGGAAGGAGCGGCCCATGGCTGTCGCGTACCCACAGCAGCGTTCCAAGCGCCCTGCATGGCGGCGCATCAACCCGCAGCGAGCATCGACAGGCTCTCTTGCGCTGTTCGGCGGCATCGCCTGGCTGGCCGTGGTGGGCCTGCCGCTCGCCTTTGTCGTGTTCGAGACGTTCAAGTCGCAGGCGGACGCCATGAACACCCCAGCCTGGAGCCTATCCAATCCCACGCTCGACAACTACAAGACGGCGCTTACGGGGCAGTTCCTTCACTACTTCCTCAACAGCGTGATCACCTCATGCGGAGCGGTGCTCCTCTCGCTGTTTGTCGGCTCCCTTGCCGCCTATGCGCTGGCGCGCATTCCCGGCCGCCTGAACGGGCTGCTGTACATGCTGTTCGTGGCGGGCCTCGCGGTGCCGGTGTACGCCGTGATCGTCGCGACCTACCGCATCTCCATCTCCGTGGGCCTGTACGACACGCTGATCGGGCTGCTGCTGCCCCTGGCGGGCACGAGCCTTCCGATCACCGTGTTCATTCTGGCGGCGTTCATGCGCTCGATCCCGGAGGAGCTGGAGCTGGCCATGAGCATCGACGGCGCCGGCTATCTGCGGCGGTACCTCCAGCTCGCCCTGCCTCTGGCTCGCCCGGCGCTGGCGACGGTGGCGATCTTCACGTTCATCGGCGACTGGAACAACTTTATCTTTCCATTGGTGCTGGAGACGTCGGACACCAACCGGACGCTGCCCTTGGCGGTGTCCAACTACGTGGGGGTGTACAGCTCCAACATGCCTATGATCTTGACGGTGGTCATGCTCTCAGCCTTGCCGTTGGTGCTGTTCTACCTGATGCAGCGGCGCAATTTCATCCAGGGCCTCACCATGGGCGCGCTCAATGCAGTGTGACTATTGCTCTGCATGTGCGACCGCGAGCGTGGCCCCATGCGCGTATGGATACCTGTAGCACGCGGTGGTGGCCGCAGCAGGATCCCCGCTGGAGGGGGAAGGAATGGTGGCGGAAGGGCGAATCGACACGGCAACCTGCACGGCCTCGTGGCAGACGCAGCGGCAGGAGATAGATGGGTTCGGCGCTAGCGGCGCATTCCACCAGGCGGGTCACCTGATGCGCTACCCGGAGCCGGCGCGCTCCGCCATGCTGGACCTCCTCTTCTCGCCGCATCAGGGCATCGGCCTGAGTATCGTGCGGAATGTCGTGGGCGACGGCGGCGAGTGGGGCGACGAGATCGATGGCCCGACTCCCAGCATCGAGCCCAGCGAAGGGGTCTGGAGCTGGACCGGCGACGAGGAGCAGGTGTGGCTCATGCGCGAGGCCGCGCGGCGTGGCTGCACGCGGTTCATGAGCACGGTCTGGAGTCCGCCCGCCTGGATGAAGACCAACAACAGCGTGACGGATGGCGGTGAGCTGCGAGCCGACAAGTACCAGGCGTTTGCCGACTACCTGTCGCGGTATGTGTCCGGCTACAAGGAGCAGCACGGCCTCGACATCTATGCAATCTCGCCGACCAACGAGCCGGACCTGACGATTGGCTACTCCTCGTGCCGGTGGAGCGGCGCGCAGCTCCGGGACTTCATCAAGCATTACCTCGGACCGACGCTGGCCAGGGATCAAGTCGCCGCGAAGGTAATCATGCCCGAGATGACCAAGCTGAGCGAGGAGCTTGCGGTCGAGACATTCGAGGACTCGGAAGCTCGCGGAGCCGTCGACATCGTCGGAACGCACGCTTATGACTACGGCAAGAACGCGTTTCCATTGTCCAAGGCGCACCAAATGCCGATCTGGCAGACGGAAATCTGCGCAGAAAGCGAAGGCGAGTGGACGATCGCAGATGCGTTGCGAATCGCCACGATGATTCACGAGCACATGACCATTACTGGGGTGAGCGCCTGGTGCTATTGGTGGCTGGCCTCGTGCAAGCCGAAGCAGGGTGGTGGCTTGCTTCAGCTCGACCTCGAGACGCAAACCTACAAGGTACTCAAGACGCTGTACGTGATGGGTAACTTCAGCCGATTTGTCAGGCCAGGTTGGACGCGCATCGACGCCGATGCCGAACCGCAGGAGCGCATCCGCACTACAGCCTTCAGAGATACCTCGAGCGATGCCTTTGTGCTCGTCGCAGTGAACACGGCCGCTGCCACCGCGCGGATCGACTTTCAACTCGACGGCTTTCCGCCGGTCACACAGGTGAGGCCGTTCCGAACCTCACGCAATGAAGATCTCGCGCCGCTACCCACGCTGCCCGTGCACGGTGCGGTCGTTGCGGCCACCCTGGCCGGAGAGAGCGTGACCTCGTTCGTTGGGATCAAGTAACGATAGCGCCGCGAGAGGGCGATTCAGTTCGGCACAATTCCGCCCCGCATTCCGTAAGCAGAGCGAGTGGCAGCCGAACGGCGGGAATAAGGTGTCATATTGCCGGAGAGGGGTCTCCTTTGGATCGATGCCGGCGCATGTATCGCATGGCTTTCTTCCCTCTTCTCCCAGTGGCGTTCACCTTATCCGCCTGCCAAGAGTCGGAGCCGGCGAAGCCGCTGCTGGCCGAACGCCAGCCTCTCATTACCACGCTCTACACCGCTGATCCCTCAGCCCACGTCTTCGAGGGCAAAATCTTCATCTATGGATCTCATGACATCCCGACGACTGTCCCTCCCGATATGTACGGCAGCCAGTACGATATGAAGGACTACCACGTGCTCACCCTGACGCATTTCATGACACCCGTCCAGGATGACGGCGTGGCGCTCAATGTGAAGGACGTGCCCTGGGCGTCCAATGAAATGTGGGCGCCGGACGTGGCGTTCAGGAACGGCATCTACTATTTCTACTTCCCCGCGCATGACAAGAAGGGTGTCTTCCGCATCGGCGTGGCGACTGCCAGAACGCCGGCCGGTCCGTTTGCGCCCGAGACCCGGCCCATTAAGGGCAGCTACAGTATCGATCCTGCAGTATTTGTGGACGACGACGGCACGGCCTATATGTACTTCGGCGGCCTGTTCGGCGGACAGCTCGAACGGTGGCAGACGGGGACGTATGACGCGAACGGCGCGGTGCCGTCGGGCCAGGCCAAGGCGCTCTCGCCCCGCGTCGTCCGGCTCTCGCCCGACATGCTTGGGTTCGATGGCCCGATCGGGGAGGCGGCCATCCTGGACGAGGACGGGCAGCCCCTGGAAGCCCGGCAAACGGACAAGCGCTTCTTCGAGGCTTCCTGGATGCATAAATATCGAGGGACCTATTACCTTTCGTATTCGACCGGCGATACTCACTACCTGGTCTATGCAACCGGGAAAAGCCCGCTTGGGCCGTTCACTTATCGCGGCCGCATACTAGAGCCCGTGATCGGCTGGACGACGCAGGGTTCTATTGTCGAGTTTCGGGGGAAATGGTACTTGTTCTACCACGACGCCTCCTTGTCGCACGAGGACAATCTGCGCTGCATCAAATACCAGGAGCTGCACTTCGACGCTGACGGCAGCATACTGACGATGTCGCCTTGACTATTCCTGATGGACCTTTCTGAGGACAGGAAGACCTAGTCGGATGCCGCACGTGCTCGCGGCCTTCCGTTGCCTTCCGCAGGGCGCCATCCAGCGTGCCACCTGCGGGTGGGCTCTGCGGAATCAGTCCCAGGCGGCACCGTTCGCACGCCGGGATGAGTTCACGCTCCGGAGCGGCGTATGTCGCGCCTCGTCCCTGCTTTGCTTCAATCCTGTTGGCCCAAACAGGTTTGCCAGCAGCACGGCGTCCCTTTCCAAAACGTGTTCACGCTGTGACTTGAGCCTCCGTGTTAGTTAGCACGACAATGCAATAGAGTGGCACGTCATGCAGGGTCAAGCGATGCACCTGCCCTGAAACCTCTAGGGATACCGACGACACGCAAGACGGGCTGCAGGCTGATACTGAGCCGAACCGTTCGGCCAGGCGCAATTCAAGACTCAGCTCAGCCAGGACGGGCACGGTGTCGCTCGACTCGTCGTAGTCGTACCGGATGAGGTGTACCGCAGCGCCACTTTCAATGCGCTGGACGTTGACGGCGACGCGGGCTGAGTTGGAGAAGCGCACCTGCGGACTGTCCGCGAGGTGGGGCACCTGGAAGTCGTCGGTGGGAGCCGTAGTTACCCGGCTGTGGCCTAGGATAGCTGTCCGTGTGCTGGCTGGCAGATTGCTCCCCATCTCGCCCAGCACCAGAAGCCTGCCGCCGCTGGCAAGATGTGCCTGGAGCAGCTCTGCCTGGCGCGGGGTCAGATACCGGCACTCAGGCAGGATAAGCGTGCGATATTGGCCAAGATCCTCCGCGGACAGAGAATCGAGGCGTAGCGTGCCATCGGGAAAGAAGACCACGTCGTAGGGTTGTGCCGCATCGCTCAACGCTTCGCAGACCATCCAGAACGGCACACGCGTGTTGCTTGATTGGTTCCAACGAACATCGGACAGGAGATCCCGGCGCGCCACATGCTGGAACATGCTTTCGACACTGAAGACGACGGCGGTGTCCGCATACGTGCGCCAGCTATAGAGCCGGTCGTGATTGGCCAGGAAGCGCTGGATTTCAACGCACAGGTCGTGCGGTGGGTAAAGCGCGTCCTCGATAACGCCTCCCATCCAGGCGCCGTATGGCACGCTCATGTTGGCGCCGCCGAGCGCCGCAGCTTCGAAGAGCATGAGGCGAAACAGGTCGTAGCCCCGACCAATCTTGAGCTTGTCGGCCAACTCTGGCACCACGCCACCGTACGGGTTCTCTGCGACTATCACCGGCTTGGACCCGGCAAAGCCGGCCAGATAACGGTACCAGGCCGGCTGGCGGTAAGCCGTGTTGCGCATCTCGGTAATGATGAGGTCGACCTTCGGCTCCAGCGGGTAGTAGTGGTCGAACAGGTTGAAGAAGTTGCCCGACACCAGCGCCGTTCGGCCTTTGCCCGCGGCGTACTCGTGCACGTAGTCAGCCAACTCTCCGAAGTAGCGGGCGATGGCCGCGCGCTGAAAACGCAGGTAGTCCCAGAACAGCGGCGTCGTATCACGCTCGGCCATGAAGTCGTAGCCGCGTTCCAGTAGCCATCTTCCGTAATGGAAGGTGGCTAGATCCACGCCCTCCAGCTCCGCGGGGCGCTGCTCAAGGGGCAGCCCACGCAAGTATGCCCGGAAGCCCTTCATGCAGTCCTTGCAGAAACAGCCGCCATATTGCAGGGCGGTAATCGGCAATTCGGCCTCGTCCAGCTGAACGCCGTCGACTCCGGCATCGATCTGTATCCGGATAACCGCCTTGAGATATTCGCGCCATACCGGGTTATTGCGGTCCATCATATAGGCGTAGCTCTCGCGGTCTGGAACCTCGACCCAACGCGCGTGACAGGGCAAACCATGGATGTCGCGCGAGCAGGCTTCTTCCAGCAGATCGGTAACCTTCTCGCCGTCGCTATTAAGGATTCCGTCTGGAAAGTATCTCTCGAAGGGGGCCCACAGTTTTGGGTAGCGATTTTGGGAGAACTCGCGCAGTCCGAGGCTGACCGGCTTACCCTCACCTCGCGACTCATTCAGCGCCAGAATGCGATCTTCTGCATCGCTCAGCACGGCAGGAAACTCCCAACCCTGCGCCTCGAAGACGATGCCGAACGTCTTTATGCCGCGCTTCCGGCACTCCTGAATGAACTCAGCGTCGTTTACGAAGCCGTAAAAGCGGAAGCGTGGCTCGATCGGGCCCCAGGCCTCCTGCTCGAGGTAGGGCAACGCAAGCGAACCGCCACCCAGTGCCGACCAGACCAGCACGGTGGCGTGGTAGGCGTCAAGATCGTCGAGCATGCGCAGCCGACGCGCCGGCAAACTGGGATGATAGCAATGCTGTCGATGGAACCACCCGTCGAAGTAGACCCCGCGCTCCAACCTTACTCTCCTCTCAAACGGCAAACTCGTGGTCGCCTGCTCAGGTCGTGCCGGTATGGGCTCGCCCGGGCGAACTGGCGTTGGGAGGCTTCGATGAACTCCTCAGCCTCTTCAATTTGGTTCCAGTCCGCATCCGCATAGGTCGCTGAAATGGCACGAGATCTCTGCCCCTAACGTCAACGCTCGGGTAAGCGCAGAATGCACGTCTGACCTACTGCGCGCTCCAGCCAAGGTCAGTGCCGATGGCCGCACCGCTGATGGCGGAAGCCCGCTCACTGCACAGGAACGTGACAACTGCCGCTACCTCAGATGGCTCCAGCATCCTCGGCACCCCGGGCTCCAGCAGTCCAGCCTGCACTTGATCGACAGGGATGTTTTTGACGCGCGACTGGTCCGCCAGCTGACGGTCCACCAGCGGCGTGCGCACCCAGCCTGGGCACACCGCGTTGCAAGTGACGCCGCGGCTCGTGGACTCTAGAGCAACGCTCCGCGTCAGACCTACGAGACCGTGCTTGGCCGCCGTATAGGCCGGCTTGAACGGCGCACCGCGCAGTCCGAGCGCAGACGCAATGTTGACGATACGACCCGACCCGGTCGCGTACATGTGCGGGATCGCTGCCTTGATGAGAGTGAACGCGCCTGTGAGCATCACGGCTAGCATGCGGTCCCAATCGGCATCGTCGAATTCCTCGATGCGCGCTACCTTCTGCATGCCAGCATTGTTCACCAGGATATCGATCCGGCCCAGTAGGTCGACGGTGCGGGTGACCAGATCATAGCAATCGCGGCGATCGCCGATATTGGCGGCGACGAACCGCGCGCCGGCCAACCTTGCCGCGACGGAATCGCCTGCGGCACGATCGACGTCGGCCAGCACGACCTGCACGCCGTTGATGGCCAGGTCGGTGGCGATGGCCTCGCCGATGCCGCTTGCGGCCCCGGTGACAATCGCTACTTTGCCTGCCAAACCCACACTATCATCTGCAGTTTGCACCCGTAACACCCTTCTCTCTCGTCACCCATCACGATTGTGTCTCCTGAGACGCCGCGGACGCCAAGCGCACCAAGATCTTGCCAGTAGTTGGACGGGGAGCAATCAACAGCGCAAACGCCTCGCTGACTCTATCGAGTGGGTATTCATGTGTGACGATGCCGTCCAGGCTAAGCGCACCCTCGGCGAGCATATGGATCACCGTATCGAAGTCCGCCCGGTCATACATCTGGACGCCGAGCAACGAGCGCTCTCCACGCTGGAGCTGGAGCATCGGCACGACACAGTCTCCCGGGAAAATCCCGGCCAGGCCTACCGTCCCGCCCCGCCGAGTCAGCCGCAGGGCCTGCAACAGTGTATCCTGTCGTCCAACACATTCATAGGCGATGTCGAAGCCGTCGGGGAACGTGTTGATGACCGTTGCCTCTGCCGCGGCATCGCTCCCGTCAAATACCATGTCGGCATCCGAACTAGTCGCTAGGTCGCGCCGCACTGCGCTGACGTCGCTTACGGCAACAGGGTACGCGCCCAGAGCCTTCACCACGCGTGTGAGCACGAGTCCGATGGGCCCGGCGCCTAGGATCAAGCACGACTGTCCGTTGACCGGTCCGCAGCGACCGACGGTATGTATCGCGACCGCCGCGACCTCGATCAGGGCTGCCGTCGCCACGGACAGACTCTCTGACACCCGCACGAACTGATCGGCCGGCAGCACGACGCGCTCGCTGAGGCCACCGGGTATCTGGCCTCCCACGGTTTGCAAACGTGGGCACCGGTTGAAGTGACCGCTTCTGCAGGCACGGCAGGCACCGCAGCCGCGGCCCGCGATAGCAACCACCCGATCGCCGTCGGCGAGGCTCGTCACGGACGTGCCGGTCTCTACCACATGCCCCACGAACTCATGGCCCATGATAAGCGGAGGCCGTAGAACGGGGTGGTGCCCTAGATACATATGGAGATCGGAGCCGCAGATCCCGCACGCCTCAACGGCGACGCATACCTGGTCCCCCTCTGGATACTGCAAGTCGACATCCTCGACGTGAAACGTCTGCACATCGGTCAGTATCGCCACCCGAGTGCGCCGTCCCGCTTGTGTCATGCCGATCTCGCCTTCCGTGCCAGGCAGGGTTGTGGCTCTAGTTCACCACTATCGCTTTGGCTCGCGCCTCAATCTGATCCGCGGAGAGGTTGTGCTTCCGCAGCAGAGCCCCGTACTCGCCCGACTCACCAAAGCAGTCCTGGATGCCAATTGAAGCGATCGCTACAGGGAATTCTTCGCTGAGCACCTCCGCCACGGCACCTCGCAAGCCACCGAAGACCGTATGCTCTTCCACTGTCAGGACCTTCCCGGTCTTCCGCGCGGATTGAATCAAGGTTTCTCTATCAATCGGTTTGAGCGTTGAGATCTCGAGCAGGTCGACCGCAACGTTGCTGCGCGCAAGCCGCTCAGCAGCTTCCATCGCCATAGAGGTGGCAATCCCGCAGACTGCCAGCGTGAGGTCATTTCCGTCCCGGATCTTGCGAATCTTGCCGATCTGTAGGGTCTCCTCGCCCTCGAAAAGGACGGGCGTCGGATTTCGGCATATCCGTATGTATGTAGGACCCTGGCGCAACAACGCTGCGGCCAAGGCCTGGCTCACCTCGACGGCGTCTCCAGGCACGACGACGACCATATTCGGCATGGCCCGAAGGATCGCCAGATCGAGGATTGCTTGGTGGCTTCCGCCGTCGTAGGAATCGGACAACCCGCCATAGCAACCGGCCAGGACGACGGGCAACTTGTTGTAGCACAACGTGTTGCGGACCTGGTCTAGGCCCTTGAGCGAGATGAAGATGGCGAACGTGCTCACGATCGGCCTGAGACCGCACGTCGCCAAACCCGCCGCGATATCGATCATGTTCGCTTCAGCCACGCCCACATTGAAGAATCGGTCGGGGAACGCCCGGCCAAATGCCGCCGTGCGGGTGCTTGTCGCGACATCGGCATCCAGCACGACCATCTCCGGACACCGCAACGCCATCGCCAAAAGAGACTCCCCGAAAGCATCGCGCATGGCAACTTGAGTGCTCACAGGACGGCCTCCAACGTGCTGAGCGTGCTCAGGAGCTCGGATCTCCCTCTCGCGTAGCTGTCATCGTCGACGACGGATCCATGCCAGTAAGCGCTATCTTCCATGAAGGAAACGCCCTTGCCTTTGTGGGTGCTGTAGATCACGGCGACCGGCCAGGTGGACTGAGCGCGAATCCAATCGAATGAATTGAGAATCGCACGGACATCATGCCCATCGTACGATTGGGGCGCCACGTTCCAATTGAAGGCGCGGAACTTGTCCGGCAATGGATCTAGCGGCATGATCTCATCGCTTGGTCCGTCCAGTTGCACTTTGTTGTAGTCGATGAGCGCCACCATCCTTTCAGGCCTGAACTTGGCCGCGGCCATGATCGCTTCCCACGTCTGACCCTCGTTGAGGTCCCCTTCGCCGATCAGCGCGTAGCTCCAGTAGTGCTTGCCCAGCAGCTTAGCCGCCAGGGCCATCCCGAGCGTGACCGACAGACCATGGCCCAACGAGCCGGTCGACATATCGATACCCGGTGTGGCATGCATCGACGGATGCCCCTGGAGGCGACTGTTCAATTGCCGGAACGTGTTCAGCTCGGAAACCGGAAAGTACCCGCGATGCGCCAGAGCGGTGTAGATCATGCAGGATGCATGCCCCTTGCTCACGATCAGCCTATCCCGATCGGGCCACTGAGGCTGCTCCGGGCGAACGTTCATCACGGCGAAGTACAGCGTCACCAGCAGCTCCGCGGCGGAGGCAGCGCCGCCCCAGTGGCCGGTCTGCCGCTCGTGCAAGACATCCAGGACCTCAACCCGGAACTGCTGAGCCAGGCACTGCATCAGCGCGATCTTCCTGTCTTGATTTGCTTCTCTCAGCACGTCGGCGTCATCCAGCGCCGGAACCTTTGACGCACCTGTCATGGTCTCTCCTCAGATCCTCTGGCACGGTCCACGCATGTTGCTCGCCCCAAATCCGGGAGTGAGCTCGCAGCCTCTCGTTCTCTGCGGCCGCCTGCAGGACCACAGGCACTGATGGCGTCGGTGGCAAGCACGTATCCGGCGGGATCGTGCCGTGCGGGTCGCGGTACCTAGACGACCAGCATTCCCCCGTCCACGTAAAGGTACTGGCCGGTAATGTAGCTTGCCTCGTCCGAAGCGAGGAAGATCACAGCCGGAGCTACTTCATCGGGCTGGCCCTGGCGGTGCAACGGAATCTTGTCAAGCACACCCGGCAAGATCTCTGGATTGCCGATCACCCACTGCGTCATATCCGTCTCAATAACTCCGGGATGCACGCAATTCACACGGATTCCATATGGAGCCAGCTCGGCGGCGAGGTTACGAGTCAGCGCTTCGACCCCGCGTTTGGTCGGCGCATAATGCGTGCGCCCAGGCATGGCTAGGCCCGCCTGGATAGAGCCCAGATTGACCATCACGCCACCCCTGCGAGCGGCGATCCAGCGACGGGCCACCACCTGCGCGCAAAGCCAGCTCCCCTTTAGATTCACCGAGGTCACGCGATCCCACTGTTCGTCTGTGAGCTCTACGAGCGGTACGATCGTCTCGATACCAGCATTGTTGATGAGTACGTCGACTGGCCCGAGTTCGCGCCACGCCTGCTCGACCATGGCTTCGACAGCCGGCCGATCGGCCACATCTGCGTGGACGACCAGGGCTCGTCTGCCCATCGCTACGATTTCGTTCGCGACCTCGCGGGCTTGTTCCGACCGGCTCACATAGTTGACTACTACATCCGCGCCTTCCCTGGCGCAGCTCAGGGCGATAGCGCGGCCGATGCCGCGGCTTGCTCCCGTCACCAGGGCGACCTTGTTGCTCAGTCTCATCTCGCTCTCCCCCACGCTGGTTCGGCAGACTCTCTACCTCCGGGGCGGTTCACTCCTCTTCACGTGGCGTCGACTCAGTGCTCCTCGTCACTGCGCCGCGGCGGTTAGCCGTTCCAGGTAGCGCTTGCTCAACGATGCTGCCTCCATGGCAGAGCGCGGTGCTTGCGGGGTACCGTCCAGCTCGACCATCCACCAGCCAGCAAACCCGGCGGTCTCCAGTGTCTGCACGATGGCCGGCAGATCTACAACCCCATCTCCAAGCGGCACGTAATCGAGATAGCCCGTTCGATCGACCAGATTGCCGCCTGCATCGAGGACGCTCTCGCCACCCACGTAGTCCTTCAAGTGCATGTGGCCGACTAGCTCTCGGTAGGTGCGTACCACCTCCACTGGATCGCTCCCGCCCTTGGCGATCTGTCCGGTATCGGGCGCCATAGACACAACCCGTGGGTCGACGCCCGTCATCACGAGATCGATCTGTTCACGTGTCTCAACAGGCGTGCCGGTGTGCGGGTGGAAGCACGCCGTCACCCCGAGATCGGCACAGCGCAAACCAATTTCGTTTAGCGTCCTGCAGAGCCCGGCATACTCGTTGCGCTCATAGGCAGGCTTCTCGCTCGAATCGGCGCCAACTACTATTACGCTTCCGCCCAGGCTGCTCACGTTTCTCGCCCAGCCTGTCATCTTCTCCACGTCCTCGGCCCGCGTGTCCGGATCGATAAGCCTGGCGGAACAATAGGCCGCCGCCAGTTGCAGGCCGTGCTCCGCCAGGTGAGTACGCAGGCCCTCGACACCTCCGGGATAGACGTCCATGACGAAGCCAAACAGCTCGATGCCGCGATAGCCGAGGGCACCAAGGTCCTGCATTGCCTGGTGCGCCCCGTCGGCCGTGAAGGGCCACGTAATCGCGGTGTGACCCACCTTGCTGACATCCACGTGCAGTACTCCTCCCTCATTCAGTGTTCGCCGTCTGCCGTGGCCGCGGCCACCTCCTTGACTGAGGCCACGCTCAGAGCGACCTACCGAAACCCAAGTGCCCAGTTGTAGACCTAGAAACCAGAACTAGCCCGTGCCTCGCATGGCGGTGCTCGCGCCATCCGCCGCCGCAATCCGAGCCACCACCTGGAAGAGCGAGGCGAAATCGCGCTCACCAAGGCCCGCGGCTCGCGCCGCAGTGAGCCATTCGTTCGCAAGGGCCACGGTAGGCAGCGCCATCCCAACTTCGCGTCCGAGTTCCAGGGCCAGTAGCATGTCTTTCTGCATCAGGTTCACCGTGAACCAGGCCTCATCGGGCAGTCCCAGCACAAACGGTCCCCTATAGCGCAGCGCTGGCGAGGCTATGACGCTGTTGAGCAATGCCTCTACGGCGGCCGCGCGCTCGATACCGCTCTTCTCGGCAAGGAGCACGCCCTCGGAGAACGCCAGGAATTGCACCGGAAGACTCAGGTTGATGGCGATCTTCATGGCGACCGCTGTGCCGTTGGCTCCGACGCGGGCCACGCGCGGTCCGATAGCCAGGAGCGCCGGTTTGGCGCGTTCAAACGCCGCCGGCTCGCCACCGACCATGATCGACAGCTGCCCCTGCTCCACGGTGAGCGGACTGCCTGAGACAGGCGCGTCGAGCATCCATGCTCCCCGAGCCCTGACCTGCTCCGCCACTTGCCGGCTCGCGGCCGGCGCCACCGTGCTCATGTCCACATAGACTGTTCCCGCTTCCAAGCCGGCTAGCAATCCATCGGGTCCCTCGGCGATGGCGTGGAGTGCGTCCGAGTCCGCGACCATACTAAAGATAAGGTCGGCCGAGCGGGCGGTGTCGCGCGCAGTCGCACCCCACCGCATGCCCAAATCCAGTAGCCATTGGCACCTGGACTTGGTCCGGTTGTAGCCGGTGACGACATATCCAGCGTCGAGCAGGCGCTTGGCAATGCGGCCGCCCATCCGTCCCATGCCGATGAATCCCACTTCAGCTACCATCGTCACTGCTACTACCTCTCCCGGCAGCGAGTTGCCAGCACTTGGAGCGCACGCTGCATCGATGTACGCCCTAGTCCGCACCAAGGTCCACGATCGCCACACCCCGGAACGGACTGCCGGTTCCCCCTTTGATCTTCAGCGGCAATCCGATGAACCAGAATGCGTGGGAGGGTATCGTGTCGACGTTAGCCAGGTTCTCGATGTTGAGAATCTCCCGCTCGCGACAGACGATGTGGGCTGGCTGCACCCGAACCTCGGAGACCTCATGCCATGAATCGATCGACGGCGCGTCTGCCCCGATCGAGATGGCGCCCAGATCGTTCAGATACTCGGTCGCCCCACGGTCCAGGCCCGGATAGTCGCGAATGTAGCCGAAGCGGTCGGTGCGGTACTTGCGGTACCAGCCCGTGTGGTACAGAGCTACCGACTGAGGCTGAATGGTCACGCCGGTACGTTCGATCTCCCGCTGCACGTCTTCGCGCGTGATATAGGAGCTCGGCTCTTTGTGGCCAAAATCCAGCCATACTGCTGGGGCCATGAACCACGCCAGCGGCAATTGATCGATTGAGCGCGCGTCCGGGCGGGCGACGATGTGATTGATGGCGTCGACATGTGTCGACGAGTGGTCGCACAGTGTGAAGCCGACGACCTGATAGGAATACGGCGGCTTGGTCAGCCCGAAGCGCTGCGTCTCCTCGTGGCTGAGGTGCTGCCAGATCACCGGTCGCTGGTGACCGGGGAACGTTGGATCGTCCGTCGCGATGACGTGGCTGAGATCGGTGACGCTACACTGACGTCCAAAGAAGCGGATCGTAGCCTGCTCGCTGAACGGGGGACACTCGGCAGTTATCATCGTCTCCTCCATTGCGCCTCAACAACAGCTCGCCGTCTCGACTTCACCTCGCCACTGCTCCACGACCGGTAGACGTGCACAGTGCCCCCCCTCTCCTCACTCGGCGTTGAGCGGTCATGCGGTGAAGCTTTTGATGGCGTCGCGCCGTTGCAGGATGCGCAAGACGAGCAGGGACAAAGTGGCAACGATGACCGGTGCCGGCTTCGTTCCTCGGCGAGGATCCATCGCTCCCAACCTCAACGCGCTCCGGCGCGGCACGGGCTACGCCGACAGGTAAGCGGACAGATTGGCGCGCAGGTAGGCGAGGCTCGCCCGGAAGACATCTTCGATCAGTTCAGCCCTGGTCTTGCCGGCCACGTTGGGTAGCCACCCGGTCTCCACAATTAGTGGCAGGTCCCACCCGCGCGGGCATTGCTTCGCCAGCAACTCCACCGTTGCCATGATGTCGACGTTGCCTTCGCCCAGGGCGCAGCCGATAGGCAGGAATGGGACGCGGTCATCCTCGGGGGTCAAGGCGATCTCGTCGCGGAACTCCACGATCTTCATATCCTTGAGGTGAGTAGTGACCGTGAGTGGTGCCAGCGCCAGCGCATCTTCCCAGGGATCGCAAAGAACGGTGTAGGCGTTGCCCGTGTCCAACGCGGCTCCGACGGCCTTCGACTCCGTCGCGCGGAGCACCCAGGCCAGCTCCTTTCCACTGAAGTCGCAATGATTCTCCACGGCGATAGTCTGGCCCCGTTCTTCGGCGAGCTTGGCGGCCTCGCGCAGACTGGCGGCCAGGCGCGCCAGGTGGGCCGGGACTGGGATATCGCGGTTGAATCGGCTGCTCAGCTTCCGCAGGCGCCCGTAACCCGTATGCACCACAGGGCCGCCCAGGTCGAGCGCGGCGTCGAGGCTATGCTCGAGGTCGGCACGCGCGTCGCTGCGTCCCGGATCGCCGCTGGCCAGGCCAAACACACCGGCCACCCAACACTCGAGCTCAATGCCTTTGCTGTCGGCGAACTCGCGCAAGCGCTTGCGCTCATCTGGGGTCAGATCCCAAGCCATCACACCCGTGATCTGCCCGCCGAGATCCGCGACCTTCTGGATCTGGTAGTACGGGCGCTCCGCAGGCTTGACGTGCTCCGGCACCAGCACTCCGACGCATCCGATCTTCACCCTAGCCTCCTACCGCGCCGCTGTCGGCGCACGTGAACCATCTTCCAAGCCATCGTGCTACAACCGCCATCCCCGCATTGCAGGCGTGCCGTATCTCCGCCGTCCTCCAGCGGGCTGTGCCGGCTGAGTAGCCAAGTTGCAGTGCGGATGCTCCAGCCTTTACCGTCGGCTCGTGTAGGCCGGTTGACGATTTGGCTTGACCCGTGTATTATCCGACTGACAGTATATATCTTATAAGTAGTGAATTGCAAGATGTAATTCATAAGCAATCGGAACAAGGGGCTACCAGGTTGATCAGGATCCCGTCGAGTAGTGCAGTTCCCACGACGTCCCGCCTTAAGCTTGAGGGGGGGAGGCTGGCGCCGCGACCTGGGTGGGGCAACAGCGACGACACCGGGAGCGGATTGCGCCCGGTGGCTCGAAGCATACCGCGCCAGGTGCGCGAACAGCTGCGTGACGCGATTCTCTCCGGGCAACTGAAGCCGGGCGATCGCCTGCTCGAGGCAGATCTGGCTCGGCAGTTCGGCGTGAGCATTACACCGGTTCGCGAGGCCCTGCGTGGATTGGAGAGCGCCCGGCTAGTCGTCTCGCAGCCGCACCGGGGCACCGTAGTACGTCAGCTCACGCGGCAGGACATCCACGAGATGTACTCTTTGCGCGCCCACCTGGATCGGCTTGCCATACGCCTGGCGCTGCCGCGCCTGACCGGGGAGGACTTCGAGTATCTGGAACGGCTGGTCGACCAGATGGTGGCGTTTGCCGAGGAAAGCAACTCTGAGGGGATGGTCGACGTCGATGTCAGCTTCCACGACCATCTCTACTCGCGGGGCGGACACCGGTTGCTGCATGAGACCTGGGCGAGCATCAATCCCTCCAACTGGACGATGCTCAGCGTGCGCGTCCTCGCCGGGCGCGGGCCCTTGTATATTGCCGAACGTCACCGTCCCTTGCTGGCCGCGCTGCGCGAGGGCGGCATCGCACAGGCGGAAGAATCAATGTCCGCACATATTTCGGAGCTTGGTGAGCAGGTATTGGCCGAGTGGCCCGCAGACTAGCCTGCGGCACGCGTTGCACTGGTCGGCGGGCGACATTAGAGGGGAGGGGAGTAGGTGCTCATGAACGTTCTGGTCACGGGTGGCGCTGGGAATCTCGGACGTTGTATCGCCGAAGAACTCGTTGAGCACGGGTACCGCGTCACACTCTTTGATCGCCTTGCGCCCTTACAGGCGCCCGTTCCCTGGCAGACTGATCTGCCGTTTGTACAAGGCGATCTGACGAGCGCGGAAGACTGCCGTGCCGCACTGGCCGCGGCGAATGCTGAGGCGGTCTGCCATGTCGGTGCGATGCCGTACGCAACCGATCACCCTACACTCAGGTTTTCGCGCCCTGGTGTGCAGAGCCCGCCGGACGACGAGACGTTCCGCGTCAATACCCTTGGTACCTACTACGTCCTCGACGAAGCCCGCCGCGCAGGGGTGAAGACGGTTGTCTTCGCCAGCACGTTCTTTGTGCTGGGCCTGGGATTCCGCATCAGCGATGCCACCTGGAATCCAAGCTACCTGCCTATTGACGAAGACCACCCGTTAACCCCCGAGGATTCGTATAGCCTATCTAAGATGTTGAACGAGGAGATGCTTGCCGCCTATACCCGCGCCTACGGAGTGCGCACTGTCGCGTTCCGCTTGATGGGTGTCTACTATGCACACCGCGACGATAGCGCCCAACGGTTCCACGATCGGGTGCAAGCGCCCAAAGGCTCCACTATTGTTCCTTTCGATGGGTGGCTCTATGTGGATGGAAGAGACGCGGCGCAGGCATTTCGTCTGGCGCTTGAGACGCCGAGTCTGGAGCCGCATGAGCGATTCTACCTGGCAAGCGACCGCACGACGGGTGAATCACCGCGGGACGCGGTGCGCCGGCTCTACCCGGAGCTGGCCGAGATGACCGCTCATATGGGCCCGGACGACTTCCTCATCAGCATCGAGCGCGCGCGCCAGAGGTTGGGCTACATGCCCCGGCATTCCTGGCGAAAGAACAAATGAGGCGTATTCGCCCGGTGCCGGGCGCGCCGCTGTTGCGTACCCTTTGATCTAGAGGGGGAGATGGTCGCCGACGATCGTGGCTTTGTGAGTTTGGCTCCCGCGACTTCGTGGGAGAACAGGCTGATCAGCGGCGGCGGCTCCCTGGGGGCACTGGTCGCCGGCGACCCGACCGATGAAACCATCACGCTCAGCCACGAGCGACTGTTCCTGCCCCTGAACCGGCCGCTGCCGCCTGTGCACACAGCCGAGCTCCTCGCGAAGATCCGGGACCAACTGCTGGCGGGACAGTACCAGGCCGCCTCCGAAGCGGTTGTCACACAGGCAACGCAGGAAGGGTACGGCAGCAGCCTGCGCTGGATCGATCCGCTGGTGCCAGGCTTTGACCTCCGCCTGCACATGCGGTCGGTGGGACTGATCAAGGGCTACAGCCGTGGCACGGACTTCGGCACCGGGGTCGTCACCGTGCATTGGGCCGACGATCGGGGTGCGTTCACGCGACGGCTCTTCGTCTCTCGCCCGGATGACGTGCTCGCACTGTCGATTAGCGGCCCGGGCCGAGGGCAGATCGACGTGGTCATCCAACTGGACACCACCCCGCCAGGTACGAGTGGACCGCAGTACAACCAGGTTTTCAGCGAGGGCGTGAAGAACGTGGAGTACGGGATTTCACGCGACATGCTCAGCTACCGCAGCCGCTTCAGCAGGAAGTGGCCCGGCAGCCTGTACGGATATGCGGGGGTCGCGTGGATCGTGGCAACTGGCGGCAGCACGTCCAGCGACGGTCGTGGCGTGGTAGTCCGGGGTGCCGACGAGGTCGTCGTGCTTGCCGCCCTCGACGTGAGCGATACGGCCCCGCTGCCGCTCGCCGCCCTGCGCCGTAGGCTCCGCAGACTCGACCTGAGCTTCGAGCGTCTACTTGCCAGACATGCCGCGGTGCACGGCGACCTCTTCAATCGTGCCCGGCTTGACCTGGGCGGCGAGAACGAGCGCCTGCTTCCGGCTGAAGAGCTTCTGGCTATGTCGCGGCAAGATGGCCCGCTGCCGGCGCTACTCGAGAAGGAATTCGACGCATGCCGCTACGCCGTTATTTCCAGTAGCGGGAAACTACCGCCTACATTGCAAGGTGTCTGGTCCGCCACGTGGGCCCCGGCCTGGTCGGGCGGCTACGTGCACAACGGCAACTGCCCGACCGCCTTGGCGGCGCTGCTGAGTACAAACACGCCCGAGCTGCTGCAGCCCTATTTCACCTATCTCGAATCGTTTGTTGACGATATGCGCGAGAATGCCCGGCGCCTGTATGGTTGTCGCGGCATCTACTTGCCGGCACATACGAGCACCCACGGGCTGCAGAATCACTTCAACGCAACGTGGTGCCATACCTTCTGGACGGCCGGTGCCGGCTGGGCTGCGCGATTCCTTTACGACTACTGGCAGTACACGGGCGACGACGGTTTTCTGGCGAGCCGTGCCCTCCCGTTCATGGAACAGGTCGCGGAGTTCTACGAGGACTTCCTCGTCGAGGGTCCAGATGGCAAGTATGTGTTCGTGCCCTCTTACTCTCCGGAGAATCATCCAGCCAATTCTTCATCCCAGGCCTGCGTGAACGCGACGATGGACATCGCCGTAGCCAAGGACCTGCTGCGCAACCTCATCACCGCCAGCGAGACGCTACGCGTCAATGCCGATATGGTGCCACAGTGGGCCGAGATGCTGGGGAGAATGCCGGACTATCCGGTTAACAAGGACGGCGCTCTGGCGGAGTGGGCCTGGCCGAGCCTGCAGGACAACCATGCTCACCGGCACGCGTCCCACCTCTATCCGGTGCTGTACGAAGTGGACCCGGAGATCGCGGGCCGGCCTGATCTGCTGGAGGCGTGCCGCCGTGCCGTCCACGCGCGCATGGCGTGGCGACGCGAGCAAGACGGTGGGGACATGGCTTTCGGGCTCGTGCAGCTTGGCCTCGCGGCGGCACATCTGCGCATGGTCGATGAGGCGTACGCGATCGTCGGCATGCTCGCCTCACGCTACTTCAACTCGTCGCTCGTGCCCACGCACGATGCTGGTACTATTTTCAACGTCGATATTGGCGGCGGCCTGCCAGAACTGATTGTGGCCATGCTGGTCCAGTCGAGTCGCGGCGCGCTCGAGCTGCTGCCCGCGTTGCCAACCCAATGGACGACCGGGTCGATCGAGGGTGTTGCCTGTCGCGGCCAGGTCATTGTCGACAGCCTGACTTGGAACGCCACGCATATTCGCGCCGTGCTGCGTTCAGCCAAGACGCAGCCGGTGAACGTGACGTTCCCTGCCGGTACATCTACGATTGCCTGTGCGTCATCTGGCCAGGTGCTAGGTAACGATGGAGCTTCGCGCGTCTCGCTGGTGCTCCTGAAGGAGACTGCGGTTATCGTAGAAGCCAGGCGCGGCCCTTGGCGCGGTCATAAGGAGCACCTCGCATGAAGGCTTGGGAACCAACCGGCGTCGAGCGGGGAGGCTGTTCTGGGGCTGAGACCCGATGATCGACCACATTCATATCACCATTGACTGCGGCATGCCGGGCGTGGACCTGTTGCCCCACTGGCGTGTCTGCATCGGCGGCGGTCGGGTCGCGGAGGCGCTTCGGGCGGACTTCCAGAAGCACTTGGAGATGGTGCAGCATGACATGCCGTTTGACTACCTTCGCATGCACGGGTTATTCCATGAGGATATGATGGTATACCACGAAAGCAACGGGCTGCCTGTTCTAAACTGGCAGTACGTCGATCTGGTGTACGATCATTGGCTTGCCCTCGGCATCCGGCCATTCGTCGAACTTGGCTTCATGCCCTACGATCTTGCCAGCGGCTCGGAGACCGTCTTCTGGTGGAAAGCCAACATCACGCCTCCCAGAGATTGGAATCGCTGGGAGTGGCTGGTCGAGCAGTTCGTGCGGCACGCCATCGATCGCTACGGGCTTGCCGAGGTCCGGCGCTGGTACTTTGAAGTGTGGAACGAGCCCAACCTGCCGATCTTCTGGCAGGGCGCCGACTTCCGCGCGTACGTGGAACTCTACAGTCGAACGGCCCACGCCATCAAGCGTATTGACACCATGTTGCGTGTTGGCGGGCCGGCCTCATCGGGGTCGGGCGCTGTTGCCGGCCAGGCGCCCTGGGGCGACGAATTCCTTGCCGCCTGTCGCAACCAAGATCTGCCCATCGACTTCTTCTCCACGCATCCTTACCCGACGTTGCATCCCGTAGACCTCGAGGGTCACGGCTACATGACGTGGGACGGTCCGGATCGGCTACTGACCGATCTCGGCGGCGTTCGTAACACGGTATCGCCGGATTTTGCAACTCTGGAAAGGCACTTCACTGAATGGAGCAGTAGCCCCAGCTCTCGCGATCCGTCTCACGATACGGCGTTCATGGCCTCCTTTATCGTGCGCAACAACTGGCTGGCACGTGGGCTCGCCGACTCCCTCTCCTTCTGGACGGTAAGCGATATTTTCGAAGAGAATCGGCTCGGAGACAGACCCTTCCATGGCGGATTCGGTCTGGTCAACGCCCAGGGTCTGAAGAAGCCAGCTTATCATGGATACTGGTTCCTATCCCGCCTGGGACCGGAGGAGTTGGGTAGCGGTGACTCGTTTGCTGTTACGCGGCGCCCTGACGGTGCGCTCGTGGTCCTGCTCTGGAACTATTGCCACTACAGCACGGAAGGAAACGATAGCCGGTCGTTTCAGCTGGCCGAAGGCAGCAGGGTATATGAGCTATTTGAGCGCCGACCTCCCAAGCAGTTTTCGATGCGCTTCTCCGGCCTGGACGGTCCCGTTCGTGTGCAGACGACGCGCTTCGACCGCGATCGGGGCAGCGTCTATGATGCATGGCTTGCGATGGGAGCCCCAGAGCACATCCGGCCTGCGGATCTGAAAGCGTTGCGACGTGTCATGGAACCCTCGGTCTCTGTCCAGAGGCTGAACGTGCACGGCGGGATCTTGGATTGGTCGTGCACGGTCGAACCGCATGGCGTGACACTGCTTGAGGTGAGCCGCGAATAGCACACGTGTGTCGATGACGCGTTCCCCGCGTGGTGCGAGTTGTGGGCGGCGGAACAGCCGCGGTTGCGGGCCCTGCAACCGCACGCCTATGCCTGTTGTCGGACGAAGGCAGGACGCGCCAGTCGCCAGGCGTTGGTGTCGTTCGAATGACTATCCCATCAAACCAGCCACCAGGGCGGCTGGAGCCGAGCGTGATTCGATGGTTCTCTGCCATAACCGTAATCGCACCGTGGCACAACCGAAGCGAGACGCCCCCGCTCGCCATCGCGAATCTTAACATAGCCAGGCCCGTTCGATGCGGATGGCCTGATACGGCTTGGCCGGCAGTGCCACCCGCACCTGCCCGTTGGCGTGCTCCGCGAATCGCGTGACCGTCATATTCCATGTGTCGATCACATCTATGGCGAAATCCCCCTGGCCAAGATTGAGTGTTCGCCACAGCGGCTCATGCGCGCCGAAGTAGAGCAGGAAATAGTCCGATCCGGACCGCCCCGCCGCCTCAAAGCCGAGAGCGTCATTCGCCAATGGCGTTCTCTCCCGGTCCTGCGACTGGATGAATTCCCGTGCTTCACTGATAGAATCGAACTCCGAGAAGCGGACCGGAGAGAGCGGGACGAGACCTGCGCCGGGCACTCCATCGATCACGTGGCGAAGAAAGGCGATGCGCGGCACACTGTCGCCTCGCAACTCGCCGCCTTTTGACCACCAGAGGACTTCTGCTTCGTTCCAGTACGTCTCGCCGTGGCCCACGTATCCGCCTTCAACGAAGCCAAGCCAGAACCGCCTTACCAGCTCCTCTGCCGGCAGATCGCCCCAGAGTTGATCGATGTTGCCTTCATAGCCGCACTCGTCCACCACAACAGGCTTGCCATATTGCCGTTGCCATTTAGCCACGCGCGCCAGGTCATGGTGCTGCACGCTGCAGTGCGTGACCCACGCCTTGCTGTGGTCGTAAAAGGCCACGCAGTTGTGAATCGAACGTAAATGGTCAAACGCATCCAGATCCCTCACATACTTGAAATAGAAGTCCCAGTCGTTCTCTGTGTGACTGAACATCAAGTCATATTCGTTGGCGAAGGACCACCAGACGTTGCGGAACGCGGAGAGGCGTGCAACCAAGTAGCGCAGATAGCGGGTGTTGACCTCGTGCGGCATCTGATCAAAGCCCCAGGCGCCGGAATCGTAGGGGTGGAACAGGATGAGATCGGCTTCGATGCCAAGCCTTTGCAGATCGACAATGCGTTGCTCGAGGTGGTCGAAGTAACTGACATTGAAGCGGGTGAAGTCCCAGACATCGGGCGGCGGTGCCGGCCGGCTCGTGAATGAGGGCACTGCAATCACGCGGTCCCGCGGGAGCTCCCCGGGGAACGGGTAGGCTGGCGGCTCGTTCAGGTTGAACACGTAGCGTTTAGGAAATACACAGAACCGCAGCTTGTTGAACGGGGCGTGCCGAAGTGTTTCCAGCGTTTGCGCTTCGAGCGCGTCACCCTGCAGGGTCCACACGTAGCAGGTAGTGCCGATAGGATGAAACGGTGTGCCATCCGCATGGGCAAAGTGGTAGCGGTCGGCGACGTGCACTGGGCCGTGGTTCTCCTTCGACGGTGCACCACACGCAAATGTTCCGGCGACGCCGTCGATCTCACGCAGGTTGCTCTGCGTGCGGTACTGCCAGTTGCCTTGCGATGGTGGCATGAAGCGAACGCAATACCGCCCGCCACCGGCGTAGAATCCGCTGACTCTCATTGTGTTTCTCTCGTGCGTGAACTCCGCCCAGAGATCGACGTCTTGGAACGGATTGCCCTCTTCGCTCCCGTGCAGTGTGACCTCGAACAGTCCCCACTGCTCCACGCTGGCGTCATCCCCCGCCTTCATGCAATGTCCTCCCTCGCGTTTGCCTCAAAACATTCGTCCGCCTTCGCTGCGCAGTAGCTCAGGAGCGCCCTGCGCCGAATAGCGGATACACGCGCCGCCCATACAGCTCGGCGATGCGCAGCTCATCGGCGACATAGCGTGAGGAGCGCGTGTGCGGGGAGGCGATGAGCGGCACCGCCAGCGCGCCGCGGACGGCCTCGCGCAGCGCTTGCTCCCAGCTCGGCGTGCCGGCCGGCAGGTCATCCTGGTCCACCCAGGTGGTGGTGCCGCGTCGCTGCAGGTCGGCCTGGAGCCGTTCGACCGGCCCGCGATCTCCCTGGGTATGGACTACGTAGACCCACCCGGGCTGCACCGCCTCCGACTCATCCTCGCGCGGCAGCTGCGCTCCTGCGGCGGGACTTGCCGCATCGCCGCTGCCGTGCCGGCGTCCCGCCGCCAGCAAGGCGGCACGGCCCTCCTGGCTGAGCGCCAGCGCGTCGGCCAGGCGACGGATAGTATCTCGATAGGGCTGCCGGCCGCCGCGTTCCAGGTAGAGCACGCCGCGCAGACTCAGGCCGGCGCGCTCAGCCAGCTCCTCCTGAGTGAAGCCGGCCGCGGTACGGTAGTGTCGCAGCAACTTCGCGAAGGTGTGTGGCTGACCGGTGTCTTCCGGCTGCGCCGTCTCCATCGCCTCTACTCGGTGCGTGCACGAGACATTTTACGTGGCCACATGAATGGCAGGACCAGCATAGCACATGGGTACGCCGCACCGAGCCAGGATCTGCTTGGGTACGGGAAAGCGCTGGAGCTGCGGGTGCCGGAGCTTCGCCGTCATGGGATGCCCTGCTTCTGGCAGACAACCCGGCTTCGAGCGTAGCACACGATGTGTGAGGATATGGCCTCAGCGCGCAGGCGCTCGCCGTGGCATTCACCTTGGCGCAGCTATGGCGTCGCTTCGTCGCTGTCGCCCTCCTAGGACAGCCGCTCTATCTCCAGTTGCATCCCCAATTCCCAGAGCGCTGTTGCCGATGCCCTCGTGGTCGTCCTGGCTCGCTTGGCCAGGGGACGGCCGGGCCACACCGACACGTGATAGCACCGCTTGCACGTGCCCTGGCCATCGTCGACGTCGCCGCTACGCCAGACTGGACGCTCATGGCAGATGCGACATGTCGTCGCACTGGCGGTTGCTACTCGTGGTGCTGCCGGCTCCCGTCACGAGGATGCAGCGGGCACGGCTAAGGTCGGACTCCTCCTGGTCAGGAAACACGACACGTCACGTGCCTCTCCCCTGCCCAGGGCCCGGACGCAGCTCCCAACGCGTGGACAGTCTAGCTCATCGCATGCCGCTTACTCAGCTAGTTATATCCGGTCAAGGCACGTGGTGGACCCAGACCTTGCCTTCTCCGCCTGTGGGCGCCGTATTGGCGGCTGATGACCGCGGCAGGAACTGGTCTGGCTGCGTGAGCATCCAGCACGTCGACGCCGACATGGTCCTTCGACACGATCGTCATACTCTGCTTCGAAGTCCTCCGAGAGCCGCCGAGTGACTTGTGCCGCGGACGCAGGTATTGCAAGCTTGGTCGCGCGTGTGCGGCTCGCTGCGTGCCTCGTCTGCGCTCGCGGCTGTACAATGAGCAGACTTCAGGTAGCAGTCGCTCGGTTGTTTCGCGCCGCACTCGTTGGTGTTCGTGACGTGCCGCGCCGACCACTGGTACCTGCTTCGCCGGCGAGCACTGCCTCAGTGCACCCAGCCTCGGGATAATCTGGATGGTGCGGAGCGGAGGGGAAAGATTTGGCCGAAGACAAGGACGCCTTGCTCGCGCACTACCGGCAGTCGCGGGCCGATTCTGCTCGCCGCCCTTGCAGGATGCGGACGTGTTCCCGGGAGCTCTGGGCGTCAGCTAGCGGGAGCGACTAGCTTGACTGCCCGGCCTGGTGTCCCAAGATACTGAGGTGAGCGCTAGAGGTGTGGCCGCTTGACGGTCTCGGGCCTCGGTTGTAGGTGCTTTTGGAACGGGGAGTAGTAGCGATGACAATGCCGAGCAATGCTGACCGCCCGCGGGCGATGAAGAAGTTCATCAACAACCCTGGCGATGTGGTGGACGAGATGCTGGAGGGGTTCGTGCAGGCCCACGCGCGACAAGTGCAGCGGCTCCAGGATTCCCGCGTGCTCGTCCGCGCCAAGCCTGCGGACAAGGTGGCGCTCGTCACGGGCGGCGGCTCGGGCCACAAACCAGCCTTCATCGGCTACGTCGGGGAAGGGATGTTGGATGCCGTGGTGGTGGGCGACATCTTCACCTCACCGCCCGCCGCGGGCGTGCTGAGCGCGATCCGTGCCGTCAACCGGGGCAAAGGGGTTCTGCTGCTTCTCGGCAATTACTCCGGAGACGTCATGAACTTCGAGATGGCCGCGGAGATGGCACGTGAGGAAGGCATCGAGGTAGAGATGGCGATTGCCACCGATGACGTGGGGGCGGGATTCCACGACAGGCCGGAGATGCGCCGTGGCGTGGTGGGACAGTTCCTCATCTGGAAGGCCTGCGGCGCGGCGGCCGAGAGGGGTGCGACCTTGGCGCAGACCAAAGTGATCGCCGAGCGCGTCAACGCCAGTACGCGGACCATGGGTGTGGCGATCGCGCCGTGCACCGTGCCGGCAGCCGGGCGACCGACCTTCACCCTGGCCGATGACGCCATGGAGGTGGGCGTGGGGCACCATGGGGAACCGGGCACGAGCACCGAGCCGCTCGTCCCGGTCGATGCGCTCGTCGACCGCCTGGTGCAGGAGGTCGTGTCCGACCTGCCTTTCCAGGCGGGCGATGAGGTGGTGACGCTGATCAACGGGCTGGGCGCCACGCCACAGCTCGAGCTGTACATCGCCCAGCGGCGGCTCACACGCAACCTGGGGGACCGATCGATCGCCATCACTCGCTCTTTTGTCGGCGAGTACTTCACGGCGCTGGAGATGGCCGGATTCTCGATCACGCTGCTCAAGCTGGACGACGAGCTCAAGGGCCTATTGGACGCGCCTGCCGCCACGCCCTGCTTCGTGCAGCGGTAGCTACTGCAGACGGGGGGCACAGAAGATGAACGATGCGGACGCTCTCGTGCATGCCCTGCATGCCGTGTGCTGCGACCTGCAGGAGCGCAAGGATGAGCTGTGTGCGCTCGACGCGGCGCTGGGCGATGGCGATCACGGGATCTCGATGGCCAAAGCATTCGGGGCGGCTGAGAGTCGCCTGACAGGCGTGGTCTCGCGGGACATCGGCGTGATCCTGCAGGAGGTTGGCAAGACGCTGCTCACCGCCGTGGGTGGCGCCATGGGCCCGCTCTTCGGCACCGCATTCATCGAGGCGGGGAAGGTGAGCGCAGGCCAGACGACGATCACGCCGAATCTGGTAGCCCGGATGCTGGATGCGGCTGTGCAGGGGGTGGCACATCGTGGCAAGGCACAACCAGGCGACAAGACGATGCTCGACGCGCTCGAGCCGGCGGCCCGGGCTGCCGGGGTGGCGGTGGACGAAGGCTGCGACGCCTTGACGGCAGCGCGAGCGGCGGCGGAGGCAGCCGAGGCCGGCGCGCAGGCAACACGCGCGATGGTGGCACGGGTCGGGCGCGCGAGCCGGTTGGGTGAGCGGACCATCGGCCACCAGGACCCGGGGGCAACGTCGGTGGCGATCATCCTCGCCGCCGCAGTTCGTGCCTGTCAGGAGGCGACCTAGGAGCGGTGTGCCAGCACATCGGTGACCGGGCACGTGGAGTCGAAGTCCTGCTGGCTAAGGAGGAGATCATGCGAGTAGCACTGGGAAGCGACGATGCTGGCTACGCCTTGAAAGAAGAGATCCGGCGCTACCTGGAGGCCAAGGGGATCGACATCCACGACTTTGGCGTGGCGTCGGCTATTCCGTCAGCGACGGTCGACTACCCCGACATTGCGCGGGACGTTGCTGAAGCGGTGGCCCGCAGAAGCGAGGAGCGGGCAATCCTGGTGTGCGGCACGGGCATCGGCATGGCGATCACGGCCAACAAGGTGCCTGGTGTGCGCGCGGCACAAGCGCACGACGTCTATTCAGCGCAACGAGCGCGCAAGAGCAATGACGCCCAGATCCTGGCCCTGGGAGCTCGTGTCATCGGGCTGGAACTTGCGAAATCGATCGTGGACGCCTGGCTGGAATCCGAGTTTGCAGGCGGCACGTCGGCGCGCAAGGTCGAGAAGATCAACCGCGTGGATGCGGACTATCGCTCCAGCGTCACCGGACCGGCTTCACGCTGAGCCAGTGAGCGTGGCTACAGCCGCGCGGATGGTCGCAACGTGACACTGCGTTCGACCGGCTATCCTCACACCCGGATGGCATCGCGTCTGCTCTTCCCCTCGCTCAGCCGCCGCGCTGTGCGGCGGACGCCACGCGGTTCCGGGAGCAGCTGCTTGGCGCCGCGGTCGACGTGCTGATCCAAGCCGAGACGGCGGCGGTACCCCTATGCCGCAAACGGTGATCCCTCGCCGTCGACGGCAGGATCCGGTAGCCAGTACAGCTACCAGCTTGTCAGTGGTGAGGGAAGGGTTCGCACACCGGGTGCCCGTGTGCTCTGCGGACGCACCCTCCCGTGCCATGTTGGCCCCTCCCGCCTGTCCAACACCTCGAAGCAGTCCGGCGATCGCCCATGCATTGACGGAGACACGCTGTTCTCGGCAACATCGATGTGCACAGCAGGCCGTATCGGTCACCGAGCCTTGGGGGGCGCCACCCTGGCCGAACGCAGGGCGCGGTTTCAACCGCTTGTATCTGTGAAAGGGGAGGTAGGTGCATGGAGATCCGTTTTGACGGGCAGCGTGCTCTCGTTACCGGCGCAGCCAGCGGTATCGGACGAGAGGTAGCGACGGTTCTCGGCGAGTGCGGTGCGACGGTAGTGTCGCTCGACCGGTCTGCTGCCGATCTCATGTCGCTCAAGGAGGCGATTGGCGGGGAGACTATCGTCGTTGACCTTGCCGACCCGGATGCCGCGTCCCGTGCCGTAGTCGCAGCAGGACCTGTCGATCTGCTGGTGAACAGTGCCGGCATTGTGATCTTGGAGTCATTCCTCGACACCAGCGTCGCCAGCTTCGATTTGACGCTGGCAGTCAACGTGCGCGCTAGCTTCCTCGTGGCACAGAAGGTAGCAGCCGGTATGGTAGAGCGACGCCGGGGCGCCATCGTCAACATTTCCTCTCAGGCATCCAAGGTTGGTCTTGCCGACCACACCGCCTACTGCACATCAAAAGGCGCAGTCGATCAACTCACGCGTATCATGGCCCTGGAACTCGGCCCATACGGGATTCGGGTGAATGCAGTCAACCCTACCGTGACCATGACTCCTTTGGGCAGGAAAGCGTGGAGCGACCCGACAAAGAGCGCGGCGATGCTGAGCAAGATACCGCTCCGACGTTTTGCCACGCCGCGTGAAGTGGCAAACGTGGTTGCTTTCCTGTTGAGTGACGCGGCGAGCATGATCCACGGCGTGACGCTTCCCATCGACGGCGGCTTCTTGGCCACTCGCTGAGGAACCGCTCGGAGAGGGGTAGTGGAACTCAACGTCGATTGTCTCGGAACCCTTGGTGGGATCGCGACGCCGTGTGGACGGCTCCCGCTGCCAACTGCGCCTACGAGGTGTCTGGCACCACCGGCAAGGAATTGGCGGCGGACCTCATGATCGGATCAGCCTTCAGGTTGTCGAACCTGCGTCCGCCCATTTGGAACTGGCGCCTGCGAAGTTCAGGGAACCAACGCGACTTTCAAGGAGTCCTTCCCTGCCTCCATGAGTTCGAATCCCTTCGCGAAGTCCGCCAAGGGGAAGGTGTGCGTAACCACACCGCGCAGATCGATGCGCCGTTTGCCGATCAAGTCGATCGCCAGTGGGTAGCAGTACGGGCCCAGATGCGCTCCCAGGATGTTCAGCTCCTTGCGGTCGCTGATGATTGACCAGTCGACCTTGACATCCTCGTTGAACACGCTGAACTCAACGAACGTCCCGAGCTTGCGCAGCATGTGAAGACCCTGGGCGACCGCAGGCGCCGCTCCAGTCGCCTCAATAAACGTGTCGCAGCCATAGCCGCCGGTGAGCCGCTTGACGACGCCCAGTACGTCATCCTCCAGCGGATTCAGAACGAGGTCCGCGCCGAGGCGGCGCGCCAGCTCGAGGCGCATGGGCCGCACGTCGAGAGCGATCAGTGTGCCGGGATTCTTGAGGCGCACCGCACCGATAATGCCAAGACCGAGCGTGCCTGCGCCGGCAACCACCACGACGTCGCCGAGTTCGATATGCGCTCGCTGCACCGCGTGCAGCGAACACGACAACGGCTCGATCAGTACGGCTTCTTCGATGGGGATGTCGTCCGGCACACGGTGCGTGAGCGACTCTTGAGGGAACAGCATGTACTCGGCCATACCGCCGTTGACGTTCTTCTGGAAGCCGTAGACGTCGTGCTTCTCACACATCCAATAGCGCCCGCTCAGGCAGAAGCGGCATGCCCAGCAGGGGACAATCTGTTCGGAGATCACGCGGTCCCCGAGAGCGACATGCTGCTTCTCGGCACCGCCGGGCCCGGCGAGGACAACACGGCCAACAAACTCGTGACCGGGAATCATGGGCGCCTTGATGTAGGGCGGCTGCCCCTCAAGTCCCCAGAAGGAAGGCGCGCCGTGCAACGCCTTGATGTCCCCGGCACAGATCCCACAGGCTTCGACCTTGACCAACACCTCCTGGAAACCCGGCGCGGGTACGGGAACCTCTTCAAGCCGGTAGTCTCCAGGAGCGTGCGCTACCACTGCACGCATGGTGCGCGGGATCGCCGGAGCCGCTACCTCGCTCGCCGCTCGTTGGACCATGGCTAACTCCTTCCACTGTGCGTAGTGCATCGATCGTCGTGTTCTACCCGGCACCAGAGCCGTGCAGCATGAGCGACACCTCGCGCTAGATCGTAGCCTCCAAAGCCTGCCCGGCCAGACTGGGCCGCAGCCATACGTGCGTTGGAATCGGGACTGCCCAGTTCGCCACTCGGTCTCCTCGTCCCACGCAGTTGCCTGACGGGCAGGTCGGCGAAGCCGGCAAACTCTACGGCGCGGTAGCCGATGTCGGTTGCAGCCTCCAACGTGCCAAGATGATCGCGCGCAGTGTCTTCACGAACACTGTACATCTGCAGTGCCATTTCGGGCGGCGGGCTACACGATTGGCAGCGGGGCGGTGGAGAGTGCGAACAAGCTGCTCGTGGAAGCCCGCCTGAAAGGTGCCGGCATGCACTGGGCGCTTTGGCATGTCAATCCCTGCCTGGCCTTGCGCAGGGGCATTTAGTTCTCCACAGTTGAGGTAAAAACGCGGGAGACAGGAAGCCATCCTCTCACTCACTGAGATTCCTACGTCCAGCAGTGAGGAGAACGTCAATGGCCCCCGGTCTCCCGTTCGTCCAGTCTATCGCGGCCCTGCCCGATCCACGGTCCAGGAGTGGACGGCGCTATTCCCTGGTCGCCCTGCTGTCCTTGGCGGTGGCGGCGACACTTGCCGGCTGTTCCAGCTACAGCGCCATCGCCGAGTGGGGGCGCCTCCAAGGGGCGGTGGTGCGTCAGGCGCTGGGCTTCTCCGGCGAGCGCATGCCCTGTGCCGCGACCTTCTCCCTGCTCTTTCGGCGGTTGGACCGGACGGTGCTGGAGGGGTGTCTGGGCCGCTGGGCGGCGCTGGTGCTGGCGCAGCACTCCACAGCCAGGACCAGGGCCCGCATCGGGCTGGCGATCGATGGCAAGACCTTACGCGGCAGTCGGCAACAAGGTGCCGCGCTCACCCACCTCCTGAGCGCGGTCAGCCACCACCTGGGCCTGACGCTGGGCCAGGTCGCCGTCCCCGCCAAGACCAACGAGACCACCGCCATCCACACGCTGCTGCGCCAGCTGCCCCTGCGCGGGCAGGTCGTGACCATGGATGCGCTGCTCACGCAGCAGGCCATCGCCCGCGCCGTGTTGGCCGCCGGCGCCGACTACGTCATGGTCGTGAAAGACAACCAGCCCGCCCTGCGCGAGGCCATCGCCACCGCCTTCGCCGACCCCGCCCTCCTGGCCCAACACAGCCTGAGCCGTGCCTCCAGCCTGGATCGTGGCCACGGCCGGCTGGAGCGGCGCACCCTCACCCTGAGCAGCGCGCTCGTCGGCTTCCTGGCCTGGCCCGGTCACCGGCAGGTCTTCCAGCTCGTGCGCCAGCGGACCATCCTCAAGACGGGAGTCGTGCAGATGGAGACGCTCTACGGCATTACCAGCCTGCTCCCCAGCCAGGCCGATGCCCGCCGCCTCCTCGCCTACGTCCGCCGGCACTGGGCGATTGAAAACCGATCGCACCATGTGCGCGATGTCACCTTCGACGAGGACCACTCTCAGGTGCGTGTCGGGAACACGCCCCAGGTGATGGCCGCCCTGCGCAACGCCGCCATCGCTCTGCACCGCTTAGCCGGCGAGACGAACATCGCGAGTGCTTGCCGCCGTACCGCAGCACATCCTCGCCACACCCTGGCCCTGCTGGGCCTCACCCTCCGGAGAACTATATAACCCTGACCACACGCCGCGTGCCGTGCGTGAGAGAGTACAAGGGAGTACAGTCGATGTGCCAACTGTGGTATCGTGCATCGCTGCGCCTGACTGCCTGTCTGGTCACGGTGTTTGTCCTGTGCCCCGGCAACGCACTGGCGAGCCAGGCGGCAGTCCAGGCCGGCGCCGCGCCTGCGGAGCAGGTCTATATCGCACCGTTCACGGGCGTCATGAGCCCGCCCGACGCCTGGCCTGGTGGCGCACAGAGTCTGGCGAACAAAATCCAGGACATGGTGACAAGCGCGATGCTGCAGAAGTACCCCTGCGCGGATATCAGCGACTCGCAAGCCCTTGCCGCGATCATTGGCTTCAACAAACAGCGTGACCTGCTCGGTGCGACCACGCCGGAGCAGCAGGAAGAGCTGATGCACGGCGTCGCCGGGGCGTTGGGGTCAAGCACCATCGTATTGGGCCGGTACGAGCTGATCGGTAACACGCTGTCTGTCACCGTGTTGGTCGAGGACGCCGCTTCTGGCACGACGGTGGACGCGGACATGGAGTCCGCAGCGGGCAACGATCCCTTTACGCTCTTCGACTTAGCCAAAGGAGCCGTCGACAAGCTGTCGATAGGCCTATGCCGGTCATACTGGACCGGCATGGTGAGCATTATCACGCATGAGTCCGGCGGCTCGAGCAAAGCCGGGAAGAGCGCGGACTCCGGCACCATGACGGTCACAAAGTATACCTACGAGTCAGTATCCTTGTCGCCGCCAAAAAGCCTCATGAGCAATCCTGGCGACCTCAGCGAGCCGAGGGCTGCGTACGAATACCAAGCCAGGACAGAGTTCCACAGCATAGGCACGCTGTTCTTGCTCGACTCCTGCAAAGGCGCGCTGCAGAACATTGCCTACACCAATGAAGGAACGCTGAAGATATCGCAGCAGGACACGTGGCGTGACACGATCGGCGTCGCTGTGAATCGGTCGACCGGCAAATACGTCATACATCTGAACGGACATGATGTGCCGACGCAGCAGATAGCCACGTCCCGTGCATCCAATTTCTCCAAGAAGCCCTGCGGCAAGGTGGAGCAGCACCCGCCGGCTTTCACATCCGGCCTGAGCCAAATCGCCGGTGCCGAGCTTAGCGGGGAAGTTGATCCCAAGAATCCATACAAATTAGAGGGCAAGCCGCCGGAGAAGAAGTACGAAGACGAGGCAGGTACCATTACCGTGAACGAGTCGTGGTCGCTCACGCTCAGGAACCCGCGCAGGTCCGGCACGCCGTGAGCGCGCAATCAACCCGCGCAGGTGAGCTGGCTCGCGGCGCCTTGCCGGCCGGCGCTTCCGGACGCTTGGGCCAACACACAGACGCCGTCGGCTCTCCCTGGCCGGCTGCCGCGACGTGCGTTCCGCGGCCCGGGCACCGGCACACGTCGCGCGGGAGAACGCGGGGAATGTTGCGGCATAGCGAAGGGATCGACAGGTGGCTGATCGACGATTACTCCGCATCGGATGCGCTGCCGTCCTGGCGGCGTTGTTGCCCGGCATGCCGTCGCCGGCACGATCGCATGCCGCGCCGGCATCGCCTGCCGGCAGCGACTTCGCCGCGTCGCTCCAGGGCTCGCTGCCCGGCGTAGCGGCCCCACGAGCAGTGTCACTGGCAGTCCGCCGCGCCAACGACGACAAGACCGTGTCCATCGTCGTGTCCCTCGGCGAATCGTCGGGCCTGTCCGGCGGCAGCTTCACGTTTTTGGTGCCCGCGGCCGATCTCGTGCTGAGCGCCACTGGCGCCACGCTCGACACGCACGCCGACCTCGGACGCTATGGACATATCGCCGTGCGCTGGACCACCACCGGCAGGCCCGCGTATATAAGCATGCCCGCGGATCCCTGCCTAGGCCTCGCTGCCACAACGGTCACGCGCGCGGTCTCCGTGGCGGCGGCAAAGCTTGACCTCAGCCTCCCCTGCGAAGGCGCGTTGCATGCTACACTGGGGTCGCAGGCATCGTATCTCTACAGCGGCACGAATGTGTCCCTGCCGCGATCTGGCGACGTCTCGCAGCTCGCGACCTACGCGACAAATGTAAGCGCGGCGAAAGCAGCGGCGCCTTCCGCGGGCGTGTCGATTGACGCAGGGGCATCGAGCGGCGGCGGCACGGTCCGTCTCACCGCGTACGCCGGCAGCAATGCGGCGCTCGGGCTCGTCGCCTACCGGACCTTCGCCGGAGACGCACTGCCGTCAACCGGCCTCACTACCGACGCGACCGGGACAGTCACGCTCGCGTACTCCGGTCACCTGGGCAAGGCACACCTGGTGTTCACTGGCACCGGCATCCCCCGCACTGTGAGCGTGATCGGTCGGTGTTCGGGCGCCAGCACGCAAGACGCCACGACGGTGAGCGAACAGCTGTCGGACGCCTCGGTGCAGGGCTCGCTGGCCATGGCGGCATGCGGGCTACGGCAGGCAACGTTTGCGGCCGGCGACCGCGGCGCGATCCTCACCTATGGACGGGCGCTGTCGGCTGCCGCGCAATCGGATCCGCTGCCCGCGATCGGCAGCGGCAACGTGCCGGGCATTACCAGCGTGACGCCGCCGCCCGGCGCGGTGCTGTCCCCATCACCCACCTTGACGGTTACGTTCGCGCTGCCGCTCCCCACGGGAGCCAGTATCGTGATCATGCTGCGTAGCTCGAGCAAGCCGGGCCCGGTGGCCGATCCGGTGGTGCGCGGCAACACGGCGACGATCGCGCTGTTGCCGCAGCAGTCCCTGAAGCCGGGCACGTACATCCTTAGCGTCGGCGTGACCACGCTCTCGGGCGGCAGCGTGTTCTACAAGGCGACCTATACCGTGCGCGCCGCTCCCACGCCCGTCGTCGGGCCGACCGTCCTGCCGACGAAACCACTGCCGGGTGTGACAATTATCGGGACCTTCCCGACCGTTGTGCAGATGAGCCCGCCTCCTGGAGGCCGCATGTCGCCCACGTCGCCGATCGTAGTCACATTCGCGGCGCCGCTACCGGCCGACGCGAGCGTGGAAGCGGTGGTGCTCGCGACGGATGCGTCTGGCGCGCCGGTCGCGGCAGAGCTGCCGGAGATGAAGGACCCGATTGTCAAGGGGAGGACCGTCATCGTGCAGCCTGCGTCGCCCATGAAACCCGGCCATTATCTGCTGCGGCTGATCGCCAGCGATGGCGAGAACGTCACGAGCTTCAAAGCGCCGTTCGTCGTCGGCTGAGGCGCGGCCGCACACATCGCTGGCTGCATTGTGCGACGACTGGGACCGCGTGCCGCGCGCCTCACCGTTCCGTTCGCTAAACGCAAGCAAGACTGTCCGCCTCTGCCTACAGCTCGGCCGCGAGCTCTCCCAGCCCTGGGCCGGCAAGCTCGATCCGTCGCAATGGCCGAAGGGCAGCGACCGGCCTTGGGTGTCGCGCTCGGCTGACAGGCTTCTGGTGTTGAAGCCATGAACCAGGTCTATCTCGACAGCGCGCGGCTGTTGACGCGCGTCGTGCCGCTGGTGCTCGTCGACGACACGTTCGCGGTCAAGGGCGGCACGGCGATCAATCTGTTCGTGCGCGACATGCCGAAGACCACTGAGCCCACGTCAGCGGGCGCTGGCAGCCTGAAGCCGCCGCTCAAATGGGCTGGCGGCAAGCGGTGGCGGCGGGGGGCCAAAGGGCTACCTCTACCGGCATCGCCTGCGTCCCGGCTGCCAGTCGCTCCGTCAAGCGCGGGCCACGGACCTGGCGATCTGCACGGGCCACAGCTTGCGCGCGGGACACGCTTGAACATAGCATGCTCTCGAAGCGACCTGTGAGAAGATAGAACTTATGGCCGAGCGCTCATCCTTGCCGATAGGCGCACGCATCGACAGCCACGGATTGGCCGACCACGACGAGTTGCTTGGGCCCGGTCGAACGGCGGATGGCGCCAAGCAGCGATCGTGAGGCCATGGACCTGTTGTTTCGCGCGTGAGCAGTGCCGCAGGTGTACACCGGTTCGATGGGTTGGGCCGTGTTCGGGACGCAGACCGTTCGTGTGCATGCATGATCAGCGTTGCGACTGGACGCACAGCGCGCCAGCCATGTGCATGACGGTGTGCGCGCTCAGGCTGCCGACCTCGGACTCAATGCGCCCGATGACGGCGTCCAGCCTTGGTACCTACTGCTCGGGCGCAAGCACCCAGTGCAGGCTCTCCCGCTCGGCTTCCAGCGCTCGCCGGCGTTTGTAGAAGAATGCCAGCGCTTCGAGCGCCGCCTCCCAGCCGGCCGAGCCGCAGCTTACCGCTTGCTGCAGCGGGCCTATGCGCGCGTGGATAGCCTCCAGTTGCTGTTCGGTCTGTCGCAAACGTGCCTGTATCGCTGTCTCGTTGACCATGGTCCTCGCCTTGTCTCTCGTCTGCGGGGCGCATCCATCAGGCACTCATGATAGCAAGTGCATGACCATCAGTACATAGGATATTACTGACAGTACATTGTGAGGGGGTTGGACGTCACAAGCGGGGAGCTCAGGCACCGCGCACTCGTATCAGCATGGACTGTCGGCGTTGAGCTGATCCGGGCACACTTCTGCCCGGGCCGGCATCGTCCTTCAGGACGCGCGCACCGCGCTACCCTGGCCGTACGCTTCGTATTCATGCGCAACGTGACCGGCGTGGCTTGCTCAAGGCAACGCCTAATCAGTTGTGCACGATCCTGCTGGATGATCTATGGTTGGTGAAGGAGCTGCGCGCGGTCCTCAAGCTGCTTCACGACCAGCATGTGCCGCTCTTGCGCGCGGAGATGAGTTGGCGCTTCGGCGTAGGACAAGTTGGCATAAGGTGCTTCTTGGCCACCGATCACTCGACAAGCCGTGACTCAAGCAACGGGCGGCACAGAGTTCCGTGCAAATGGCAACAGGCGGCGCAGAGTGCCAGTATTGGTCCCGCAGCGCGAATAGCTGAGGGAGCCTGCATTTCGTGTCGTCCTCAGCGGATACCCGCCCGCTTCTCCTCCTCGTAGAGGCGTTCGTTGATGAACTGCTTGAGCAGCGTCTGGTAGCCCATGTGCTTGCGCGCGGCTAGCGTAGATTGGACATTTGGGGTCAGGCGGCGGCCGCGATGGTGACGCCGGACCAAGGCAAGTGGCAGGAGGGCACCTGCGCCCCATCCCAGGCGACAAGGGTGATGGCGTGCTGCTCGAGCGTGAAGATGCCGAGGCCGTCGACACAGCGAGCCCGGAAGGCCAAGGGTTCGGCCAGGGGAGCGGCGCGGCCAGCCTGCTGGTGGAGTTGGTAACCCAGGGCCAGGCTGCGGGCCAGGAGGCGAAAGCCGACGGCGATGCGGTTGGGATGGAGGCGGTAGCTGACCAGGTGGTCGAGGTCATGGCCGTGCAGGAGTTCCTCGAACGTTTGCTCGACCCGCCAGCGCTGGCGATAGAGGTCAGCCAGGCGCTGGGGACCCACGGTGCGCAGGCTGGTGCAGTAGACCCATGGTCCCCGGCGGTCGCTGCCGGTGCGGGCACCTAAGGCGAAGAGCTGCAGGCGGTCATCCCAGGGGCAGGCACCCAGGCGCACCGCACCGCCCCGGCGCAGCCAGCGCCACTGCTGCGGCCCGAGTGCGGCCAGACGAGCACGAATGGGTTTGGAGCGGGCGAAACCCACGATGCAGGGGATGCGGGTGGCAGCGAGCGCGGCCACCGAGGCGCGACTGGTAAAGCCGCAATCGGCGACGATGCCGGCCAGTCGCCGCTGTCCCAGCACCGGGCGCACGCGGCGGGCGAGCACGGCAGCCAAGGCCGCTTCCCGGTGCCGGCCCCGCCCCAGGACGTAGGTGATCACCTGGCCCGTGCCGGTGTCCACGGCCAGGTAGAGGCGATAGCCGCGTAGCCGCCGACTGCGTCCGCCCGCCCACCCTTTGAGGAAGCGCGTCAGCTTGCCCCGGCCCCAGTACGGCAGCTGGTGGGCATCCAGGGCCACCCACACCCGCCCGCAGCGGCGCGTCAGACTGGCCTGGTAGGTGGCCTCCACCGCCCGGCGCAGGTCGTGGGCGGAGAACGCTCGCACACTCCGTGCCAGGGTCCGCGCACAGGGCAGGCGGCGCAGTCCCAGCAGCACCGGCAGTAAGGGCTCCGCCAGCAGCCGCAGATGGTACGGCCGCCCGCTGCCCCGCCAGGCCAACACCAGCCAGAGCAACGCCAGGCTCAGACTGGACAGCCCCCGCTTGGCACGGTGCAAATACCGCTCCAAACCCAGCCCTTGCGCATACGCCAAGAGCGCGGGCAGTTGCACGACATTGGTCGGTCCGCTCGCCGACATCCGGCCGCTTGGTACACTTGCCATGGGATCGCCTTCCTGGTTTTGGCTTTGATACTACCTTCCAGGATGCGCGATCCTTCCTTATTGCGAGGCTCAATTGTCCAATCTACGCTAGTGCGGGTTGAGGGTGAGCTTGAGGACGCCCATCGCCAAGTGGCCGCACTGCAGCGATCGACCCGTGCCGGGCGCCGCACTCAGCACCCACGCGCGGCAGCAAGATTCCTGGTCGGCCACCAGTAGGTATTGGGGGACTGGACATGAAAGCTCTGCCTCAGCGTTCTATTCCGCCGAGCGTGCCCTCCATTAGCGGGAACCGCATGGATCGTCGCACCTTCCTCTCCACGTAGCCAAGGCGGCTGGCGGCCTTGCCGCCGGCGGCTCCCTGCTGATGCCTCATAGCCTCGTCGAGAAAGCCATCACTTTTCAGATATCGACCGAACCTGCGCTGCCTGCAGTCGCTTTATCGGCGCCTCTTGAGTTAGCGTCATCGCCAACCTCTAGAGTCCAGACGTCGATGTACTCGGCGTGGGCGCGCCTACCTACGGCAAACAGATCGAAGCCGAGGCTATCGGGCCGCGTGGGGTAGATGCGTGCGGTCAGGCACGCGCGCTCGTTGGCAAACACCTCAATGATCGAGCGGTCGAGAAACACGCGCAGGGTCAAAGGCTCATGGTCATATAGCACGAGCGTGCCGCCCTCGCGAGCGCCCACGGCCTCGAGGTTGCGGCTCGACCGGGTCCTATCAATACTAAGTTCCTGTGCAGATTTGGAGTACGAGATCACGGTTTGCTCCTCGTCATCGGGCGAGCACCGCACCTTCATGCCGCACACGTCAGCCTCACCCATGTCGATGACCGCAGCTATCTCCAGGCAGTCTCCGCTGATGTCTTGGAGTAGATGGCGCGAAGCTGGGGTCAGGTCGAGGTGGGTGCGTCGCCAGTGGTGGGCGCGCAGCAACTCCAGCTCGGGCGCAGGCGCCACCCCAAGCAGACCATCGGTGCGTAAGGTGAGCACGCGGGGCACACTTAGCACGCCAGCCCAGCCCGCTTGCCGCTGGGCCGGACTGTCCTGCCAGAGAACCTGCTGGTCGCGCGTAGATCGGGCCTCGCGCACCCAGCCCCAAAGGAGTGTTCTCCCGGTGTCGTCGCGCATGGCCATTGGAGCGTAATAGTCCGGGCCAAGGTCGAACCTCCTCACCGCCTCCGGCACGAACGTCTGATTGGCATACGTGCCAACGAAGTAGGCAGTGCTGAAGCGCGGGCCAACGTCGTCACAGATTCCGACAAGGAGGACATACTTTTCGCCCAGAGGAATGAACTGAGGACACTCCCATTGGGAGCCAGTCCAGACTGGCGAAGTCTGCCTGACGTCGCCCACAAGCAGGGGCTTGAGATAGTCCCAATGACGCAGGTCAGTCGACGTGTACAGGAAGGCGGCTGGCCCCACGCCCAAGACGCTTGTGCCTAGAATACAGTACCAGTGAGCGCCTTCTCTCCATACAAAGGGGTCTCGGAAGCCCAGGACCTTCATCCCGTCTGGGGGCGCGGCGATGACCGGGTTGTCGGGCGCCTTGTTCCAGGTAAGTAGGTCGTCGTTACTGCTGGCGATGCACTGCGATTGGCAGTAGTCCCCGGTTGGGCTCTTGCGAACGCCCGTGTACATCAGATGCGGAACGCCATCCTGCACCACCGCGTAACCCGACCAGCATCCGTTCGCATCAGGACTGTTGGGCGTTGGCGCTAAAGCCACGGGAAGATGCGTCCAGTGGGCGAGATCGTAGCTCACCGCATGTCCCCAGTGGATGGACCCCCAATACGGACCCTCTGGGTTGTGCTGGTAGAAGATGTGGTAGCGGCCCTTCCACTGAATTGCGCCGTTTGGATCGTTCATCCACCCGGCCGGCGCTGTGAGGTGACAACGAGGTCTATCAGCATCAATCATAGATTCCTCCTACCATCGAGCCGAGTCGACGCGGTCTGCGCTCACCCGTCAGAATCTCCGCCCATAGTAATTCGAGGCATATTCCTGCGCACGGTGCCCTCTGGTCAGTCATTGCTACATGAATTGCCCAACGTACGGCAACCGCATCGTCTACCGGGTATACTCTGGATTCGCGTTCATACAGCAGGGCCGACACGTGGGATGGGGGCATTCGGTCTAGACTCGTTGCTGGAAGACCTCAGCGGAACGCGCGCCGGATCCGCTGAGCATGTTCGCGGTTCAACTCTGACCGCATGCGTGTGTCCTCGATCCGTCTATCAAGCACGGCATTGCGGTTTTCCAGATACGTGGCGTAGCGCTCTTGCTGGCTGGCACGCATTCTGCGCATCTCGTCATTCAGTTCCACAGTGCCGATCGGGCCGGCCCCGCCTGCGGGCACTGCCGAAAAGGTCGGGTGGATAGGCAGGCGTTGTTCAACTGGAAGAATGGTAAATGGTTTGGACGGCAGTGACTGATACCAATACGCGGTGGATGACCAGTCATCGGATAAGTGATTGCCGTGTCCGTGTTCCATCGTGACGCGGATGCCTCTCTGGAACCGCACTGGGTCCGCCAAGTGGAAGCGATAGCTCACCTGATAGCCGGGCATGACGCTCTCGTGCAGGATGGACCCATTCGTAGGATACGCGTTCGTTTGCATACCCCAGGCATGGCCGAAGTAGTCCTCGCTGCCGGTGCCATGTAGACTGGGCGGCCAGTCTTCGCCATCGATGAAGATCATGTCGTCGCCTTCACCCCACCAGCTGCCCTGGAAGTGGTTCACCGAGAGATTGCACCCGATGTAGTGGCCACGACCTTCTGCTTCCAGAAGCACATAGTTGTCTTTGCCGTCGAGGTTCACGACATTGGCCTCGGGACTGTTGACCTGGATATCTGGAGCCCATCCCGAGCACGGATTCTCGCGTCGCCACTGCGCGTGCAAATAGACAACGTCGGCCGCCAGCGGCTCCTTGTACAGTTCGTAGTCAATGTAAAAGTACTGTCCGTACGGGATGTCGTTCTGGTTCTCGATCTCGATTCGCGCACGCGCATTGAACGGCATCTGTAGGTAGCAGTTGAGCGCCGCAGTCCCGCCGAAAGTGTGCCGCTCCCCTTCTTTGGAAGAGACCGTGAAGGGGGTCGAGGCGAAGTTCCCGGGCACTGAGTGCCCGATACAGAAAAAGTCGCCCAAGGGAGCCAGCACGCCTGGGTGCTCCTGGTCGTCCCAATAGATCTTGAAAAGCACCTTGCGATAGTAGTCGGGATCAGGTGCCTCCCAGTTCAGACCAAGCGCGTTATGTATCTCCAAAACAGGTACCGTCTGACCCACCTGCACCGGGTTGAGTAGGCTAGGCCCAAGCACACGGCGACAGAACTGTGTCATCCAGATGTGCGTGATGCAACCAGGCCCTTCAATGTCGGCCAGTACGATGCTTTCTCCAGGCGGAATGATCCAGTTGTCCTGGTTACGACCGCTAGGATCCCAGCTTGAGGCACGGGCGCTGCGTGCCTCGCGCCAGTGGGTGAGACCCGCTAGAAGGTCGCCCCTCGTTCCGGTTTCCATGCTTGCGTCTCCTCATTGTGTTTCTTTACCCGCGTATTGGAGCCGGTTGCGTCCGTCTGCATCACGCGGCATCGATCACAGAGCGTCACTGGGGACCAACCACAGCAGCCGATATGGAGCGAGAACCAGGCCATCAGTCAGTAAGAACCGTGCGCCGCTGACCAAAATAGGTGAACGCCTGGCCCTTGCCCTGCAAGTGCACAGCGTTTGCGCGAATCGGCAGTCACACAGCTTTCCATCGAGCTGCCTTACAGGATCTCCGTGTCCGGATCCAAGGGGAGGGCGACCGGCCGGCCACCGTCACATGACGATTGGCGTATAGCCAGGACAATCTCCTGATCCAGCCGTGCCTGGTCCGCACCGTAGCTCGGCTTGACGCCTTCCCGCACCGCTGTGATCAGGCTCATCAGACAACTGGCGACGCCGATCTCGTCATCATGCCATTGCACACCGTGGCCCCTGACCTTCGAGGCGAACGGATTGTCCCATCGTACGAGAGGCTGATCGGGATCGCCTGTGTGTGCGACAAGTGCCACGAGGGCACCGCCATCATTCCGCTCCCACCGTCGTTCCAGCGTGATGAAACGTGGTGCCTCATCGCCCGGTGCCAGGAGCGATAAGCGCTCGTCCACCTCAATTCCGACGCCCACGCTGATACCCATACCCTTCTCCGCCAAGAACCGGCTACTGCGCCACCACCGCAGTGCCGAGTCATAGCCCACGTCGGTCCATTGGAAAATGCCTAACCGATCGTCGGCGAATTCGATAAGGCCATACTCCTGTGTTTCCGTACGTGGCCCCCTGGTTTCGGCCAGTCGCGACCAGTGTGGCGCCAGGTCGAAGGAGCGCACCGCACCGGTCACCTGGGCCGGCACAGCGTCGAATCCCAAGTAGCTGCGCAGCACGCTTACACCATGGTAGCCATGGCCTGCAAAGTCATTAAACGCTGTATAGACGCGCCCGAAGAGTCCTGAGGCGATCAGCCGTAACTTGATCTGCTCGAGAGGCCGACGGTGGAACTGTTCAGCAACCTCGATCTTGACGCCGCGGTGCGCAGCGGCGGCGATAATGTTGTCAGCCTCGCGAAGCTTGTGGGCGATAGGCGTCTCCAGGAGTACGTGCAAGCCGTGCTCGACGGCCATGAGGCCCACCTGGCCATTCGCCTCGGCGGCCACGGACACTACGCCGATCTGCGGCTCCGTTTCGCGAGCCAAGCGATCCATGTCGGTGTACCAGGGCACCTGGAGGCTCGCACCGCGCCGCCGCGCCGATTCCTCGCTGCGGCCCCAGACCGCTACCAATTCTACGTCCTTCGGTAGTGCCTTGAGTATTGGGCCGTATATGTAGTCGGAACGCGCGGATGCGCCGATGATTGCTACGCGAACAGGTTGTGTCGTAGTCGAACGCTGTTCCATGGATAACCTCTTATGAGACACTTCCTCGAATCACCCCAGTACCCTGCGAATCAGTAGTCCAAACAGACACCGCTCACGTGTGACACGATCACGGAGTCGACAGCTATGTCGCCACGCCAGAGAAGTCGCGTCTCGTCACATAGTCTGTCGACAAACAGGATGCCGGTGCATGTAACGATTGCTGGTGTCGGTGCGCGCCTTCTTCACACGCCGATCCTCTCTATGGCACCTCACGCCCCCGTGCAGCGATCCACAGGCGATACCAGTCCTCGCGGGTCAGAACGAGTTTGGCCGCTCCAGCTGCCTCGCCGATATGGCGAGGACTGGTACTACCCACGAGGGGCAGAATGCCGGAGGGATGGGCCAACAGCCACGCCAATGCCAGTTGAGCTGGTGTAGCGTCGTAGGTCGGTGCGAGCGCGGTAAGCGCAGCGCGAACGCGCTCGACACGTGACTGGTCGGCTTCACGCCTGGTGCCCCCCATCAGCGCGCCGCCCCCCAGTGGGCTCCACGCCAATGGTGTCATGCCCGTCGCCATACAATAGTCGAGGGTGCCATCGCCGCCATCCACACCCTCGTAGAGGGGATCCAGGCGGAGGAGGCTGATCTCGATCTGATTGCTGCATAAGGGTACGTCGAGGAAACCCTGAAGTGCACGCACCTGCTCAGGATAGTAATTGCTCACACCCACGGACCGAATGAGTGCGCGGCGTAACAGATCGTTTAAGGCACCGGCGGCCTCGCCCGGGTGCGTGAGCGGGTCCGGCCGATGAAGCTGGTATAGGTCGATGTAGTCGATGCCCATGCGAGTAAGCGACTGCTCTACGCATGACGTAATGCAAGGAGCACTAAGGTCGTAATAGCCGGAGCGAATGCCGCCCTTGGTGGCTATGACAATACGCTGTCGGGACCCTGGAACAGCAGCCAAGCATTCCTTGAATACCTCCTCGCAACTGCCGCCACCGTAGATATCCGCATGATCAAAGAAGGTGATGCCAGCATCCAACGCCGCTTCAAAGGCCAAGATGGCGTTGCGTCTGAGGCCCTGCGTGATACCCGCAGGATTCTGCGTTCCAGAGAGGCCCATGCATCCAAGTGCAATCCGCGACACCAACTGTCCATCGCGACCAATGGCCTGGAGCGGTAGCGTTTGTGCTGCCATGTACGTCATCTATGCCTCACCAGATTCCTGCTTCCTCGGTCGACTCAGGTGCAGGGCAGCCTAAGCCGAAGAACCTCCGCTAGGCGCCGGATTTGACTGACTGCGCGATCTCTCGGCATCCCCGTGCCGGGTTCAGGCGTCAAGCAGGCCGCCGGCCAGCTCCTTCAGCCTTTGAGTCCTGTCATAGTGATTCCTTCCACGATGTAGCGCTGGCCGATCATGAATACAAACAGCACGGGGAGGACAGCCATACAAACGCCCGCCAGCATGATCGCAGGGCTGGTCGCTGAGAACTGCCCCTGCAGCAACGCCAGGCCGGCTGGAAGCGTAAGGTTCTGAGGCGAGCTTAGAAAGATCAGGGGATTGAAGAAGTCGTTCCAGGCACCATTGAACGTAAATATCGCTAAAGCCGCCAGCGCCGATACAGAGAGAGGCAGAATTACATACAGCAACACGCCCAGCAGTCCGCAGCCGTCTATGATTGCCGCCTCTTCCAGCTCTCTCGGCACGGTCATGAAGAACTGGCGCAGCAGGAACGTGCCGAAGGCGCTCGCAAGTCCCGGGAGTATCAGTGACGCATGGTTATCGATCAAGCCTAGGTGACGCATCAGGATGAATTGAGGAATGATGGTCACCTGGCTAGGCACCATCAGCGACGACAAGTAGATGCCGAAGATGATCTCCCTTCCGGGAAAGCGTAGGCGTGCGAAGGCATAGGCCGCCAGGGAGCAGGTAATCAACTGCCCGACGGTGATCGATGTGGCCACTTTCAAGCTGTTGGTCAAGAACCAGCCAAACGGAACTTGTGTCCAAGCGTCGAAGAAATTTACCGTGGTCGGCGCTGAAGGGATCCATTCCGGCGGGCTTGCATAGATCGCCGTCTGGTCCTTGAACGCGCTAGACACCATCCACAGGAAGGGTGCCACGATAAGCGCAATAATCAGCGCCAATACCAGGTACACCGGAGCGGCACGCAGCAGGCGAAGAGCTGCGGCGGCGCTCGAGGTACCCCATCGGTGCGCGGTGTGGCCACCGGGAACAGAGGTGCTCATCGGAATTGTCCCCCAGCACGGGCGCGAACGCGTGTCGCGGCTTTCTAATGGTAAAACACCCAGCGGCGACTCATTCCCACTTGGAGGAATGTCAACACGATGAGGATCGCGAAGAGTAGCATGGCAACCGCCGAGCCGTAGCCGAACCGGAAATACTGAAAGGCAGTGTCGTAGATGTAGTACACAATGGTGCGCGTGGCGTCTCCCGGTCCTGCGTGCGTCATCACGTAGGAGAGATCGAAGAACTGAAATGCACCAATCAGATTAATCACCAACAGGAAGAACGTTGTGGGCGACAACAGGGGCAGTGTGACGGTGCGAAACTGCTGCCAGCCATTAGCCCCGTCAATTGCAGCCGCTTCATACAGCTGGGCTGGAATACCCTGCAGTCCAGCAGTAAAGATCACGAAGGAGAATCCTACACTGCGCCATACGTCCACCAGGATGAGGGAACCGAGGGCATGGTCGCTTGAGTCCAACCACGCAACACCGGGCACACCAGCCATGCCGAGCACGTAATTGATGATCCCCAGGCTGGTATTCATCAGCCAGAGCCAGATCAGGCCAATCGCCACTCCGGAAATGATCACTGGGAAGAACACGACTGCTCGGAATGCTGCACGCAGAATCCGGGGCACGTAGCGGTTGATTAGCACAGCCGACAGGAGTGCCAGCACCATTTTCAGTGCAACGGAGCCGATCACGAAGACAAAGGTGTTGACCAGCACAGTATGGAGCAGTGCATCGCCGCGGAAAGTCGCGTAGTTATCTAATCCGACAAAATGAGCCGCCGACATGCCGTCCCAGCTGAAGAACGAGATCACAAAACTGGCTACCATGGGGCCGGCCACGAACGCCAGGAAGAGCAGCGCGCTGGGCACAATGAAGAGATAAGGCCGGATCGACGCTCGCCACCCTCGACGGCTGCCATTGGGAGCACCAACGGGTCTAATCTGGTGTGCGTGAACGTCGGACCCCACAGCTCTTCCTCCCACACCCCTGCCTGACCTCGATTGACCCCGCCATAGGCAACACTCGCCACCTCGCTTGCAGCATCAGAGTTCGCCGCCTCAAGCAGGTTTTGCGTAGCGACGCTTGCGAGTGTTGCCTATGGCACCGATAACCGATGGCGCCGGACGGCTAGACCGGCTTTGCCAGGATAGTGTTGATCTGCGAATCGAGGCTCTGCAGCATCTGGGCTGGGGTCGTCTCATTCGCGATCATCTTGGTGTATGCGGCGATGAGTGCCGACTCCATCTCATTGAACTGTGCTGGGGCCGGGAGAGACTCGGCCGAATCCAGCGCACCGTAATAGGCACGCCAATTCTCGCCAGGGTTGCCGGGCGGGACCATCAGGCTGGGGTCGTTCGCCACTGAGCGGCGGGACGGATTGCTGTACCCATTCTTCGTCGTGTAGGCCATGGCGGGCCGTGTCGAGAGGTACTTCAGGAAGGTCCACGCCTCCTCGGGATACTTGGCATTCTTCAGGATGGGGTGGGCACCCACGCCGAACGTCGTTTTGCGCCCGGGCCCGAGGATCGGCGCGAGCTGCACGTTGTAGTCATTCCATTTCGCCAGAATGAAGGTGTTCACTGCCCAGCGGCCGGCTGTAATCATGCCGACCCTTCCGGCCTCCAGCAGCGGGAAGTCCGGTGAGCCGGGGCGCGGCGCGACCTTATTTTTCCAGACCAGATCCTGTACGAACTGCATCGCCTTGATGTTAACCGGGTTCGTAGCGTTGGACTTAGTCCAATCCTTGTTTAGCAGCCCCCCGCCCGCAGCGGTCAGCCAGCCCGAAATATAGAACGTGCCAGGGGCTTGCCACAGATTGCAGCCGTAGACACTACCTTTGGTGATCTTCTTTGCGGCGGCAAGAAAATCATCGCTAGTCCAGTTGGCCTTGGGGGCGGCGACACCGGCCTGCCGAAAGACCTTAGTATTGTAGGTGATCAGCCAGTCGTTCCACTCGAATGGCAGTGCCAACGTCTTGCCGTTGTACTTGAACGTTTCGGTCAGCTTCGGACTCACATCGCTGAGGTAGTCGTCCATCACTTTGGCGTCGCGCTTGATGAAGTCATCCAGCGGCAACGCAAGATCTTTCGCCGCGAAGAGCTTGGCCCCTTCCGTGGCGATGCGGCAGATATCCGGCGAGTTTCCGCCGGCGATCATGGTCAAGACCTTCTGAAAGTACTCGCTCCACGCCGTGGCAGGAACCGGGACAACTTTCACGGTGATGTTCGGATTCTGCGCGTGGAACATTTTCGCGAGTTGCTCCCAGGTTCCACCCTCGCCAACGTTGCCGAAGAACGTGAAATTCAGTGTTACCGCCGGCTTGCGGAGGACAGCGATGCTACGCATGCGATCTCGGTCCGCGAGCACCGAGGGCGGCATGGCGGCCAATGCTACGCCTCCACCTGCCAGCCCAGCGGCAACCTTGGCGCCGGTGGTCAAGAGCGCGCGCCGGCTGATTGAGGTGGAAGAAGTCATGTCGTTGTCGCCGGTTAGCTCTTCGGGCCCGTGCGACGGAATCAGGGAAGACGACGATGTGATGCGCTCATTGTGCTCCACGGTCAAGGGCCTCCTCAAGATTGCGATTACTGCCTTAGAAGGCTGTCTCTACAGCGTTGTCTGTGCTGACCTAGCCGAACTGTGGCTGTGATACACCTCCTCTGCTCATTCTAGTGATGGCCTCGAATGCTGTCCCGTCCGATTGCAGCATGTCGGATGCCAGCATGCAGCCGTGGACAGTCCAGCCTATCACCCAATTATCGCTGCGCTGAGTGCGGTAGGTCGACGAAGATACACGCACTTGCCCCACGCAATTGCACGAGGCGGATGCACGCAAACACGAGTTGCGCGATTCGCATGGTATGATCCGACAAGCGACGGCGTGTGGCTTAGTCGTTCTGACCAGGATAACGCAGGCAGTCGGCAGCACGAATAATGGAGATCCGACTAGACACTGGTCCCAATTCTTCCCCCGCGTTCGGAGACTTGCTGAAGCGATACCGGATCGCTTCTCGCCTAACGCAGCAGGAGCTTGCCGAACGGTCCGGAATGAGCGCACGCGGTATTAGCGATCTCGAGTGCGGACGTCGGAGCGTTCCCCAGAAGAGCACGGTTGCTCGTCTTGCCACGGCGCTTCCAATACCCGGGTTGGATCGCCTAGCTCTCGAGGACGCGGCGCAGCGCCCAAGGCGTCAGTCCCCTTCATCACGCTCGACAACCAAGGTCGCTGTCCAGGGCTACGGAGAGTCGGTGGCACGAGTGCCGGAGGCGTCCTCTGGGCTGCGACCCAGCTTCAGCGCTCTCCCGTTGGTTGGGCGTACATACGAGATGGCTCGGCTGGAGCACCACGTTCGAGGGGAGGGCCCACCTATCCTTCTCCTTGCAGGGGAACCAGGTATTGGAAAGACGCGTCTGCTAGACGAGGTGGCACACTTAGCGACGCGTCGAAATATGCGGGTACTTCGGGGTGGATGTCAACGCCCTGGGGGTCAAGGACCGTACGCGCCAGTCTTGGAAGCACTTGAGTCCTACATCCGCTGCCAGAATCCAACCAAACTACGTGCGGATCTATGTGGGTGCTTCTGGCTTTGGCAGTTGCTGCCCGAGCTAGCGGATGGGGTTTTCGACACCGCTCCGTACACGACCGATTCGCTGCCATCCGAGCAGGTGCGCCGTTTGCTGTTCGCAGCGGTAGCACGATTTCTGTCCAATATTGCAGGGGCGACCGGCGCCCTTCTGCTTCTGGATGATCTGCAGTGGGCGGGACTGGATGCGCTCGCGTTGCTCGGGGCACTGGCCCGCTCTGCGCCCGAGATTCCTCTACGAGTGATCGGGACGTATCGTGACACTGAGGTGCATGACAGCGATCCGCTTTGGAACACTCTTGGCGAGCTAGCACAGGCCGGGTTGGCCGCACACACTGCCGTGCTGCCTCTGGATGGTGCGGCGGCTGGTCAGCTGTTGGACCACCTGGTGCGTGGCTTGCCGGAACAGCAACGAAAGCTCCGCAACAGTGTACTGGGTCGGTCCGGAGGCATTCCGTTCTTCCTCGTGAGTTATGCGCAAAACCTGCAAATGAGCACGGCCAATGGACATGGCGAAGAAAGTGTGCCATGGGACCTACGTCAGAGCATCCGTCAGCGTGTTGCTGCACTGTCAGCAACGGGACGCGAGGTGCTCGCTGTGGCGGCGACGGTGGGGCGAACGGTGCCATATGAACTGCTCTTTGCCATGGTGAACCGACCACAGGAAGACGTCGTAAATGCTCTGGATGCAGCACAGCACGCACGCTTGCTCAAATACGCTGGGGAGGATGGATGCGAGTTTGCACATGACGTCATCCGCGAGGTTGTCGAGGCCGATCTCGGTGTGGCGCGGCAGAAGGTCCTGCACCAGCGTTTGGCTGAAATCCTGGCGCGGAGCCAGATTCGGCCGTCCTCTGAGCTATTGGCATATCACTTCATGAGCAGTGACGCTCATGCTGAAGCAGCGCTTTATCTTGAGCGCGCCGGTGACCATGCACAGTCACAGGGTGCCAACGGTACGGCAGAAGCCCACTTCCGGGAACTAGTGCATCGGCTGGACGCGATGAATCGGCCCCTCGATGCAGCGCGCGTGAGGGAGAAGCTCGGCGCAGTGCTTTCTACTGTTGCGCAGTATACGGCAGCGTTGCACGTGCTCGGGGAGGCCGAAGACAGCTATCGTAGGGCAGGAGGCATAGAGGGCATGCGGCGCGTAGCGGCGCAAATCGGCTGGGTGCATGCAGAGCGCGGGTACCCAGAGGAGGGAGTCCTGCGGTTGAAACCGCTGCTGCATTTGCTTGAAGCCAGCGAGCCCTCGCGGGGCCTAGCAGCGCTCTATGTGGCCCTTGCGCGGCTGTTATATGGGAGCGGTCAATACAAAGAACAGCTAGTAGCGGCGGACCGGGCGGCCGCTCTCGCGCGCGCTGTGCATGACAAGGTGGTTCTAGCCAGGGCGTTGGCTAGCAGAGGGTACGCGCTCTGGATGATGGACCGCCTCGAAGAGGCGCTGCCGGTACTTGAGGACGCAGGCCGCCTAGCCGAGGACGTGAACGACGTTGACACGCTGAGTCGCGCTCTCAGTAGCCAGGCTGTAGTGTGTATGTATCTAGGCGACGTGTATCGAGCCAGGGTGAGTACGGATCGTGCCCTTGCGGTTGCCGACAAGCTAGGCGACCCCGTGCAAATCGCTTACGCCGTGCGCAATCGTGGATGCATTGCGCTGTTTTGCGGCGACTGGCCCCAAGCACGCACGGATTTTGAGAGAGCAGTAGCTATCAACCGGCACATCGGCGTGTCATGGGGGTTCACTGCACCCCTCGCCTCGCTCGGACTCCTTTGCGCACTTGAAGGACGGTCTGAAGAGGCGTCACGCTACTTGGACGAGTGCTGGGCCGTAGCGGCGACTAGCGATGATCTCGCCTTGCTGCATATGGCACAGTGGATGCTTGCTGAGCGCGATCTGATTTCGGGAAACAGTCAGGCGGCGTACGCGCGGCTGGTCCCGCTGCTGGAGCGGCCGGGCCTGGAGGAGCTGGAGGATCCGATCCTGCTCAAGACCTTGGCTTGGGCGAGCGCAGAGGTGGGCGAGATTGGGCGCGCAGTAGACATCGCAGCTAAGGCTCTGTCGACCGCACGCGCTGGCAACGATCGGATCGCGCTGGCCCATGCGTTGCAGGTTCAGGCACTTGTCTTGACACGCTCGCGCAACTGGGTTGAGGCAGAGCGATCGCTGTCCGAAGCCCTGTCTCTGACGCGCAGCATGCCGTACGCTCACGTCGAGGCACGCACGTTGCAGGTGTATGCGCTGTACTATGCTGACCGGGGAGAGCCGCACAAGGCACGGCAATGTCTTGAAGCGAGTCTTGGTATCTTCGAGCGGCTGGGGGCCCGGTTGGAAGCCGATCGTATCGCGAAGACCATTGCGGGCGACCTGCCCAGAATGCTGGGTGAGTAGCCACGCTTCACCATGCCAAGTCAAAGCGCGTCCGCAGTTCCACTGCACGACCGGAGCGTGCCGATTCCATGGCAGCCAGAATGATCTCGAGGACGTGGCGGGCCAGCTCGCCGCTTGGGATCGGCTTGGCGTTACCAACCACGCACTCGATCAGGTGCCGCACGCCCTGGGCGAATGACCACGAAGTATGCGTCGGCGCACCGAAATATGGAATCGCTGAGCCGCGGTACGACAGCTCGTGCTGGAGCCAGCCGCGCACACCTTTCTCCGGATCGTCCACGTACCGCTCGTATGGAGGGTCCTCTGGGCGCGAATAGAGATTGAGAGTTCCCTTATCGCCGTAGATCTCCATTCGCGGCCCTTTCGCTGAGAGTACGGTGAACGCCGCATCTATAATGGCGAAGGTCGCGTTGCCGAAATCGAGCATCATCGGGACGTTGTCCGGGACTTCGACATGAATCGTCTTTCCTTTCGCAATGCCGGACCGCACGGTAAGCTCTGGTGAAGAGATACCAGCGAATGCCGAGACGTGGCGCACGGGCCCGAGCATCGCGCACAATACCGAGATCGGGTATACCGCTAGGTCGAACAGTGGTCCGCCCCCTTCCTTGTAGAACCAGGTCGGATCAGTTGTGAAATCGTAGAGCCGTGCGGGCCCACCGTGCGAGGCACGAGCACGGGCAAGCGCCACCTTGCCCAGGCTGCCATTCTTGACCCACTCTACCGCTTGGCGCACTTCCGGATGGAGGAGGATCACCGGCGCGCACACCAGCGTTATGCCCTGTTCGGCGGCGGAGTCAATCACGCGGTCTGCGTCGTCCATCGTCGTCGCGATCGGCTTCTCGGTATAGAGATGTCTGCCAGAGGCAATCGCTTTCAGCGAGCAGGCGGCATGGGCCTGATTAGGCGTCAGATTAACGACCACGTGAACGTTCGGATCGGCAAGCATCCCATCGCAATCTGCGTAGGCTCGCGCGCCGGCAAACCGCGCCGCTGCTTGCGACAGCCGCGAGGCGTCCGTATCGCAGATTGCCACCAGCCGGCAAACGCCTTCATCTTCGAGCGCATTAATGCCCTGTAGGTACATGGTCTGCGCGATATCGCCGCATCCGAGGACACCAACTCCTAGCACATCCTTCATTTCGGTCCTCCACCGACCTCGCACGACATATTCTCGAGGCAACTATCCGCATGCCCGTCGCATGGAATCTCGTATGGCGCATCGTATGTGCGGAAAGCCCACCCTACCTGCGCATTATCGCCATGCGATCAGCGACGTGTCGACGAAGATGCACGCACAGTCCGCACGCAATAGTACGTCGCAGGTCCACGCAAACACAGCTGGCGCTACGACAGTCGTGCCACTGCCGCTAGATGAAACACGCGATCGCAACATGGCGGCGCACAGTCTGGTTGCACGCCCGCACCGACAGCCACAGTGGCAGGCGGCTTCCGCCTTTATGTGGATGCGGAGACTGTTGACTTCGCGATAGTGATCGGAGCGGTCCGTCCGGGGCCTCAGGGCCTGCTTCCTGTGCTCAGCCCGATACCGCATAGCAGTGACGTGCGTGTTACGACCCTGCTCACCGATGTGCACGCGGATTGGGACAGCCCGGATCTCTGGACGTGGGCTTGGCCAGTCAATTGTCACCCCACACATCGGCCAGCTGCACACGCCTGTCAAGCCCGGGCTCAAAGTACGTTATCACATAGCTGCGCCTCTTGAGATCGGCGTGCAGCGCTGCGGTGGACACTCCATGCTGCCATTCGATCTGCAAATTCTCGTCCGGGCCTTCCTCCTGCACATCGCACGTCCCATCGAACGCCAGATAACTATTCCTGAAGCGCATTAGCGAGAACAACTGCTTCACGACCGGCCTGGACAGACTGCGCTCGATCTCCTCCCGCGTGTACGCGTGGCGGTTGATATCTGGCCCGACCAGCGTCCGTTCTACCAAGTCGACATCGTTCTCTCCAGCCAGCAAGCCCACGTAGTACACCTGCATGCCGGGCGTGAAGAACTGCGCGGCCCGCGCCAGCAGATACGCCGCGTCATCGTTGCCGATGGCTCAGTAGTACGTGCTGTTCAGCTGATAGATGTCGAGGTTCTCGTAGGCCGTCGTGCTGTACGAGTGCTTCACGTTCGTCCCGCGAGCGAAGACGCAGTGCTTGGTTTCCTCGATCTCGTCCCCAGTCAAAAGATCCTGCACCTCAACGACGCCGATCCCATCATGTGTGTCGAGGGTCGTGAAGTGGAGCGGTCGCTGGTAGCGGTTGAGGAGCACGAGGGGACGCTCACGCGCTACAGACTGCTGGAGATGCTGCGCCAGTATGGGCGCGAACGGCTCCTGGCCGGAGGCGAGGCTGAGGAGCTGTATCTGCGGAACGCCGGCTACTATCGCGCGATGGCGGAGGAGGCGGAGCCGGCCTTGCTCGGCCCGCAGCAGGCGGCCTGGCTCGACCGACTGGACGCCGAGAGCACCAATATCCGCCAGGGGTTGCGCTGGGCGCTCGATGTGGGGGACGCGCAGGAGGGGTTGCGGCTGGCGGGGGCGCTCATGTGGTACTGGCATCAGCGTGCGTACCTGGGCGAAGGGCGGCAGTGGCTGGCCGACTTGCTGGCCCAACCGGCGGCGGCAGCGCGCACCACGGTACGGGCCAGGGCGCTGGTCTGCCTGGCGTTCGCGCTCACACGGTCGCACCTCGCCACTGACGGCAATGTTGGGCATGCGCCGCTCGTGACGCTAGTGCAGCGACTTGAGCAGTCCGGCCGCCAGTTCCTGTCGCTCAGCGGTGCTCAGTGACGCCTTGGGATGCATAAGCACGTAGTAGCTGGGCGGCATATTGCCCCGCGTCACCGCCTCCGCCGCTCTGCTCGCCTGTCGGGCCGGCGACCTGCCACCAAAGCCAACGCCGGCTTTCCATTCGGTAAAGTTCAGGCGATTCCTGCCCCTGACGACGTCATAGGTGACCAGCCAGGAGACCGGTGCGACGTGGCTGTACCAAGGCCAGGTCGTGGCATTGCTGTGGCAGTCGTAGCAGGCGTCCCGCACCAGCGTGGCAGTGCGCGCGCTGTCCCACGCTGGCTGACCCGACACAGGAGGATTAGTCTGCAGGAGCCAGACCGGCACGAGCTGTGCGAGCACAAACAGCCCGAGCAGGACGAGTAGCACGCTCTTGGGACGCAACCATGGCGTGTACCAGGCTACACCGCTACCTCCAGAGTTGCCTTCGCTGGAGTTTGTCTCCTCAGGCGGCGCACCATCAGGCATCGGTCTGGGCTCCTTCCTAGGTCACAACTCGAACCTTACCGGCCTAGCGTACACCATGAGCCAGGGTGGCCGCTTGCCCCAAGGCACACATCTGTTAAGCAGTTCGGCATGCGCTGGGCCGTCAGGACTGCGACACCTGCAGGAGGCAGGTGAATCCTTGGATTGTCGTGGACAAGGCGCAGTGATTTCTACATGGATCCTGGCCAGACGGGGTCCGCTCCACCTGCTCAACCGGTCGCTCCCGCGCCAAGGTTCGCGCCGAGCACGGCGCCAGCAAAGGAGACCGTGGCCCCGGGGGCGGCCGCGACGACCATGCCGGCCGGAGCACCCACTCCCAACCCAACGCGCGCGGTCACATACGAGCCGGTTCGCAGTTGCGCGCGGGTAATGGACGCGACACGGTACAGCTTGGTAGACGTGGAGAGCATGACCGTCTGCTTGGCGCCGCCGCTCAGCACGATGGTGAACGCGCCGGATGCAACCGTGGCAATTCTGCCCGTCAGGCCCTGCCCGATGCCGCGTCCTTCACCGCCATCGCCCGTGCCGGCGTCATCGCCGCCTCCACGTTGGCTGCCACCGATGCGCCCGGACGGGCGGACAAACACGGCCGTGCCTGTGGCAGCAATGGTCACACTGACCGCAGCCGTCGACGCGCGCGACGTGACGATCGCTACCGTCTGGCCGCTACTGAATGCGCGGAGAGTCGTCGGCAGGGCTTGGTAGTAACGCGTGCTCGACGACGTGGTAATTGTGCCCTGGCCACCCCGCGTCTGAACGGTCAGCGTACTTTGGCCGACTGCCAACAAACGGCCAGAGGAGGCAGGCGGACTGGTAATGCCTGCCGCCCATGCCGGCGGAGCACCGAGCAGGCAGCCAATCGTCGCTATCCCGACGAGAGTCAGCGTTCGCCGCCGCGCTGCACGCCGACAGGGCCTTCCGGGTACGTTCTGGGGCTCTCTGGTCATCGTGTTCATGCTGTCTGGATTCCTCTCAGGAACGGTGATGCTTCGATGGGCCGGTCAAACACTGCAGGCGCGACAGCCGACATGTGTCCTGTGAGGTACGCCCGCGGGCCTCGCGCGGGTCCGCAGCAGCACGCGTGTGGCGAACCCGTGCGCTGGCTGCTGGTATTCCGTCAGGCCAGGTGCGCGGCCGTCAGCGCGGAGAGCAGCGACTGATAGAACGCCTGGCTGGTCATGGTGGCACCCGAGATGCCATAGATGTTCTTGATTTTGGCCGCAGTCTTGGCTTGCAGCACTTCCTGGCGCAGCATCGGGATCGCCTGGTTGTTGATGAAGGCGGAACGCGCTCGCTCCGTAGGAGCCGTGGCCGAGAGGTCGGTGATCGTCTTGCCCTTCACCACCAGGGTCACCTGCACCGGCCCCCACTGCATGTTCACGCTGGGTCCCACGTACTTGTGCGCGGCAACCGGTTTCGCCGTCGTCTTTGCCACGGGCGTCCGCGTGGCCGTGACCTTGGGCTTGCTCGCCGCGCCAGCGATGTAGCCGTGGGCGGGCCCTTGCCAGGCAACGGCGACGCCTGCCGGAAGGGCGACGATGGCCGTGGCATACAGTGCGGTGCGGATCTTGTTCTGCATGGTCTTCTTCTCCGTCTGGTTGGCTCTGTGCTTCGGCGACTGCTAGAGCGCGAAGCGTTCGGTGTGGATGTGGTTGCGCGGCACGTTTGCGCTGCGCAGGTTGCGCTCGACGAGACGCATCATAGGCGGCGGACCACAGAGATAGACATCGCGTTCGACGATGTCGGGCACCAATCGGTGCAGGTGCGCGGCAGACAGCAGATCTTTGTTTTCTGGCCGGGCGTGGTCTCCGAGCACGAAACAGAGCGTGAAGCCGCGATCGCGCGCCAACCGTTCAAGTTCCGCCCGGAACACCACATCGTCGGCCGCGATCGCGCGATAGACAAGGGTGAGGTCACCAGGCATCTCCTCCAGCATGGAGCGGATCGGGGTGATGCCGATGCCACCCGCGATGAACAGCACTCGTTCATGACGCCGCGCCGCGTCGGTGAAGACGCCGAAGGGTCCCTCGGTCACAACGCGCGTGCCGGGTCGGATCTCGCCCATGCGCGCGGTGAAGTTGCCCGACGCTTTGACGGTGATGCGCAGCGATCGCCTGCCTGGGGCCTCTGAGAGCGAGAAGGGGTGGGACTCCCACCAGCGGTCCCGGCTGAGAAAGCGCCAGAGCAAGAATTGGCCCGCGCGCGCGTGAAGCCGCTCCAGGTGCCGACCCGTGACACGCAGCGACACGACACCCGGACCATCGACCGTCACCGCCTCCACGCGCATCTGGTACCGCATCGCCTGGATGATCGGCAGCAGGAACCGGAACCACAGAAGCAGCACTGCCGTAGCCACATAGAGTGAGGTCCAGTAGCTTGCGGCAGTTGGGTCTGCTGTCAGCTCATTCCCGGTCGGGATCTGGTGGAACCAGGCCAGGGCGATGCCCAAATACACCAGCAGGTGTACGGCATACCATGCCTCGTAGCGGAAGTGGCGGCGGACGACGACCAGTGAGGTGACCACCGTGCCGATCATCACCAGCGTGCCGATCGTGGCCGCGACCATGCCAGGATAGTCGAGGACAAGCCGCGAGACTTCCGTCGGGACCACGACTTTGTCCATGGACGCATAGCCAACGGTGATGAACGCCACATGTGCAAGTACCAGATACAGGCAGATCTTGCCGTTGAGCCGATGCCAGACGGTCAGCCGGTCGAAGCCCAGGACGCGCTCAATCCAGGGCAGCCGGGCCAATAACAGCACCTGGATCAGGGCCAGGTAGGCACTGAGCAGCCCGGTCAGCCGCCCGATACTGGTCCAAAGATCGCCCCAGCCGTGCACGCCCGAGATATTCTTGCCGTAAACCCACAGGCCGACGATCGCCAGCGCGTTGGCCACGACGATTGCCGTGAACGCCCATGCCGACGCTGTCTGAAACCCTGGGCGCCGCCGGCGCGCACTGAGAAGCACGGTATCCCGCCAATCCTGTGCGAGTTCGACGCTCATTGTTAGTCACTCCACCATGTTCGGGTTCGACACCGGGAAACAGCATGACAATCTGGCAGAAGGCGCCAACGTCCGGCTCATAGCGCTGTTCATGGCACTTCGTTCGCCGCCCATGAAAAACGGCCATGCCGTCCTACGACGTGAGGATCTTGCAACCCTGGGTATGCGTGCGATATGGCAGGGGACGCCGCATTGCCGGCCAGCAGTGCGGCGTCCTCACGATCCACCACGTGGTCCGATGATCACAGGCCGAGCGTATCGGCGCCTTGACGACGTCGTCGTCGTCGTGCGCCGCCTGCGCAGTCCGCGGAGATCTGCTCCATCATGGTGCTGGCGGGGCGGCGGAGCCACCCGTCTTTCAACCGTACAGCCCGGCAATGACAAATCGATGACGGCAGCCATGACAAATCGATGACATGTGGCTGATCGGCGCTGCAGGTTACGCGCTGGGGCGGAAAGCTGCCCCTAATCTGCCCACATAGTGTGCACCATGCTCAGCACGGCGCGCCAAAGCACCATTCGAAATCCGCGCACCTCGGATGACCGCCAGTCCCGACGTGAACTTGGTCCGGCGAGCGGAGTCCCGACCCGCACGGCCATGGGACGCGCATACAGCTCTGTCTGTTCCGGTATCCGCACAGCGTGGGGGCGATAGCCAGTCGGCCGTTGCCGATGTTCGATCATGAGGAAGCCTCCCGAAGTCGTTGCTTGCGGTTCGTAGTTGCCTGCATGGTACGCCAGCGCCTGGAGGCAGGCGGCTGTGTTGTGGACATCGCCGGCGCGAAAATGTGCCGGTCCTTGCCAGTGTGCGACCGGCTGCGTGTCAATTCCTGTGGAAGTTCGATCCGCAGTGGATTCCGGTCGATGTCCTTGTGATGACCTGACTTGACCGCTGGCGCGGAATACCGCTCGACAGGTCCAGCGCAGTCAGTGAGGCTGAGCGCCGTGTGGCCTCCACGGTCATGCCTTTAGCCAAAAGTGTGCTCATTATCCCTCCATTCGGCTATCTCGAAGCGAACCGACCGTGTTGTAATATGGTGGGGCAAAAAGGGAAGCACAGCCAGCCAATGACCAATGCCCGCTGGCCGGTCCAGCCTCGTTGGTCGTGACTCCGTAGCTAGCGTGCCAACGGCGACACGCACCCAGTGAAGGCGCGGGTCGACGGGTTGAACGCACAATGTGGTCACGATCCGCGGCTCGCACGAGGAGGGGAGCATGGCAGGCGATAGGTTTGTGTCGCGACTGGCATACATTGGGCTGAGAAAAGTGCCGTTCGCCCTGGTAGTGGTGCTCCTCCCCGTGATGGGTAGCGCCATTCCGGTTGCGCGGAGCGCCGGTCAGAGTCCGCCAGAGGGTAGTCGATCAAGCACCAGCATCGCGTATCTCTCCCAGGTTGAAGGTCGCGTCAACGCGGCAGTCGGTGAGTCCCGTGGCGTCGCCACATCGGACACTCTGACGACGAGCAACGCCCTGCTTCGCCAGGCGGCATCCGCCCGTGCCGATGCTCTGAGGGAGTTCGAGGCCTACCAACACCTTCCTGGGGCCGAAGCGACCGAGACCACCCTCGCCGATCGCACGCTGCAAAAGCTGCAGGACTGGATAGACCTGGATGCCAGGGTCGGCGCGCTAGGGCTCGTCAACTCTCTGGCCGCGAGTAGCTTGTCCCACGGACAGGAGATCACGGCGACCACCACACTGATGACCAGTCTCAACCAGCTCATTCAGCTGAATCAAGCCGCGAGCGCGCCGCAGGGCAAGGGTGCTTCCGGGACGGGCCTGAGCGTGCTTGCCCTGGCACTGGCCTGCGCGGTTCTACTCGTCGTCCTGCTTGCCTGGCTCACTATTCGCACCCTGTCGTCCCGTCGGCATCGCGATTCTGTAGGCAACGCCGGCCATCTTGGGTTGCTCGAATCCCAAGTTGGGGAGGACCCCGAGAACTCAAGGCTGCGCCGTGACCTGAGCATCGCCTATCTCGAAGCCGGGCACGTCGAGCAAGCCAAGGTGCAAGCCCGAGTGGCCGAGGAGCTCCATGCCAGGAAAGGGGGAAAGCCGGGGCGCTGACTGAACCTGGAAGCACGAGTCGGCAAGACCACACGTCATCGGCCAAACTGGTACGAAAGGCAGGGCAATGTATTCGACACATTCAAATCATAGGCATTCCGAGTTTGCTGCAGTGCTATCGTGTCTTGCGTTCACAGCCCTCCTGATCGCCAGTGCCGGCACTGTCGTGCCGCGCTCCGCCTACGCGGGCACCGCACACACCGGTGCAGTAGCCACGATCGGCGTCAGCGTGCCCATGGGCGAATTGAAAGGAATATCCGTCGGCATCGTCCATGGTGTGGAAGTGGCTGTTGCGCAGGCCAACCAGGCCGGTATCGTTGGCGGCGTGGCCTTCAGAGTGCTCGTAAAGGACGACGCTGTGGGCGGCGCGTATAGCCCAGCGCAGGACGTGGCGATCGCGAAGGCATTTATCGCCGATCCCACGGTGATCGGTGAGGTCGGTCCCGCCAACAGCAGTGCCGCGATGGCCTCGGAACCGGTTGACAATGCCGCCGGCCTAACCCAAATCACGCCCTCCTGTTCGAGCCCAAAGCTGACGGATCCCAGCTTGCGTGCCACGTACGAGCCGCGGACTGCCGCCGGGCTGGGGCCGCTGACGTTCTTCCGCACGGTGCCCACCGACGCGTTTCAGGGACCTACCGACGCGTACTATGCGGTCCATGTCCTGCATGCTGCACGAATCTTTATTGTTGACAACACCGGCGCCTACGGCGTAGGACTCGCGCAGGCGTTCAGGTCGGAAGCCCTCAGATTGGGCGCCACCGTCGCGGGCTATGCTCAGCTCGATCTGCGGAAGCCCAAGCTGAACACGGACGCAATCGCCCGGAGCATCGCCCATGCTGCCGGCGGCAAAGTGGATCTGGTGTTCTTTGGCGGCGAATGGGCAGCGTCAACCGGCGGTGGGACGGTCCTTGCCGACGCCCTCAAGGCCGCCGGCGTGAACGCCATGTTCATGGGCGGTGATGGTATCGATGAGTCCGGATTCATTACAAGCAGTGTGAACGGCGGCGTGCAGGGTGCTTACGCCAGTAATCTCGGCCCCGACCCTATATCGTTCAGTGGGGCGGCGAGTTTTCGCGCTTCGGAGCTGCAGCAGTTCCCCGGCTCGCAGATCGGACCGTTCGACGTCGAAGCCTACGACGCAGCCAACATCTTGCTTGCTTCGTATGCCGAAGCAGTAACCACGCACTTCGTGACCGTGGGCGATCCCATGACGATGAACACGCGCAGCGCCATCGCCAGGTTTGTCGGCGTGACAAAGGATTTCAAGGCCGCGTCGGGTGGCGCCGCCGGGTCAATCACCTTTGACGCTAACGGCGACCCGACCAGCCATACCTTTTCTATCTACAAGGTCTCCGGAGTGGGAACTCATGCGGCGTGGCAGTTTATCGGCATACCTCCTCTCCCCACGCGCGGCACGGAACTCGCACCTAGGGCGCCCGTGCTGATCATGCAGAATCAGCCCCTGACCGTGGTAGGCGGCAGGATGAGCTCATGCGGCGCTGTCAAGAACCTGAAAGGCAGGCTGCCGGGCTGCATGCTTGTGTCAGTTGGCTGGCTGCCCGGTGCTGCGCTTGCCTTCACGGTGAGATATCCCGGCGGCACGACCCTGACCTTCACCGGTACAACGGACTCCCAGGGACTGGCACACTTCCTATTCAACGTGGCGTACCGCCCACCTCTGAGCGCGAGACACGGGCAGCCCTCGACGGTAGCGTACGTCTCCGCCACAGGGGTAAAGGGCACGCTTCATGCTGGCCCGGTTTCGCTTCGCTTTGGGGTAATCGCTCAGTAGGTCGACGATGCTGTCGCTTCCGGTCAACACCAAGACTCAGCATGTGCCCTCCTTGTCCGGGGGGCACTTGCGTGGGTCGCGGCGCGTAGCGTGGACATGGGCACGCACCCACGCGTCGGCGGGCGGATTGCCGATGATCGCGGACAGCCGGCGTGAGCGGGAGGGGCTGGGCTGTACCGCGCTTGCGGGCTGACGCGGTCAGCTTCGTGCGGCCAAGTCCTCTATCGCCGGGATGGCAAGGCGAAAACAGCTGCCATCCGGTCCGGTATCCTCGAGCTCGAGCCGGCCACCCATGAGCTCGGCGAGCTGGCGGCCAAGGAAGAGGCCGAGGCCCGTTCCCACCCTGCCACCGCGGATCTTGCTGCCCGGCATCCGTCCAAATCGGCTGAAGAGGTGTTCCCGGCCACTCTGCGGCACGCCCCTGCCGCGATCGCGTACACGCACCACGACCATAGTGCCCTCTCGAGACCAGGTGACTTCGACAGGGCTACCTTCTTCGGAGTACTTGGCCGCGTTGTCGAGGAGGTTCGTGATGATTTGGCCGAGGCGCATTGAATCGCCGATGACGTGCAGATCGTCGGGTCCATGAGCCGTCACTGTTTGCCCGGCGTAGGCTACCTGCAGGTCATCGGCAGCCTGCGCAATCAGTACGGGAATATCCACCAGCTCGCGGCGTACGTCGAGGGCGTTGGCCTCGACCTTGCTGACCAACAGCAGATCCTCGACGAGCCGCTGTTGACGCGTCGCTGATGCCACGACTCGCCGAACATAGTCCCGGCGCGTATTCTCGGCCAGAGCATCCCAGCGCGCCAGGAGGAGGTCCGAATAGCCGAGCATGATCGTGAGAGGTGTGCGCAGCTCATGGCTGATCGAGGCCAGAAACTCGGTGTGCGTTTGGGCTAGTCGCTCCGCGGCTTCCCGCGCCGCCACCTGCACTGATTGCAGCCGTTCGCGTTCCAGGGCGGCCGCCAGCAGGACCGACCACTGTCTCACGGCAGACGCATCCAATGTCGACTGCCGCTCAATCTCGCAAAGCACGGCGAGCGCACCCCAATCGTGCTCAGCAGTGTGCACCGGAATTACCATGATCATGGTGCTCGGATCGTCCGGTATCACGCCAAACATTTCCAGGGCTGGAAAGGCCTCGGGCCGCTGCACTTCGCCCAGTTGAGTCCGCGCGGTCGCCCGGCGCTGATAGCCGCCGACGACAGTCAGCGCGGAGCCCGGGACGTCGTCTCTCCAGAGGCCAAGATAGCCAGCCAGCACCGGTGTCTGGCACAGCCACGCAAGATCGCGCGGGCTGCCATACTGCGGCTCGAGCAACGCCAGCGTGCTGTGGTAATTGGAGCGAGCGCTGTCCTGCGCCTCGACGAAGCTCTTGACGTATGGCAACCGGACCGCATAGATCAGCTCGGCGCGCAGATCGTCGATCAGGTCGGCCACTCGACTCGCCAGCACGGCATCCTTGGTCTGGGAGGCGCGACCCGCCGCTTCCCTTTGGAACACTCCAAACGCGCGGTTGACAGTCTCGACACTGTTTGCGGCCACACATATCGCGCGCAGCGCGCCAGCCATGGCGCCGGGCGGTGGCTGCACGGACCCGCCAAGCACTGCATCGAGCACGGCAATACACCGGTCAATGCCGTCGCGTAACCGAGCAGCGTCGCGATCGGACGAGGTGGACGTGCCCTGAAGTGCGGCTCGGACCATCGCGTCGCCCAGATTCGTGGCCCAGGATTCGGGTGACGACGTCGCGGTAAGCTCGGTCGCTTCTGCACCCTTGGAGACCCAACACCCACACGACTGCCGAAACACCGGCACGGTCGGAACATAGTAGCGACGCACCTGCACAGCCTCGCCCTCGAGCATGGCCAGTACCAGTCTGGCGGCCGCCGCGCCAATCTCGGCGTTGTCCTGCTGGACCGTGGTGAGGGACGGGGCGACCAGGGCACAGATGTCCAGGTCGTCGAACGCAGTAACGGCGAGATCCCTCGGCACCGCGTAGCCATCGCGCCGAATAGCGTCGACGAGACTAATGGCGTTTTGGTCGGTTGCCACGCACAGAGCGGTACACGGCATCCCGGCGGCCAACAACTCCGCGGCCGCCGCCTCACCGCCTGGCTGATCCATGTCGGTTGCGTGGAAGATGAGGCGCGGATCGGGTTCCAAGCCCGCATCGCGCAACGCCGCTTCATATGCGGCGTGCCGTTCGAGCGTGTCCGCGAACTTCATGCACCCCGCGAAGCCAATACGCACATGCCCGTGCTGCACAAGGTGCCGAACCATCTCGGTGATGCCGGCGCGATTATCAGGGAAGACCGCGGGTATGCCCAAATCGACATGGTCGGCGCACACGGTGACTATGGGCTTCCTAGAACGCCCGAGGTGCTGGAGCTCATGCGCGCTGACGGCGTCCAGGACGACTATGAAGGCATCGACCAGCTCATGTCCGAACGAGACCGCGGCACCCGCAACGGGTAACGAGGGCGTGTCCTGCCACTGGCTCGGCGTCTGCAGGCCGATGACTTGACCACCGGCCTCGAGCGCCACGCGCTGGCTACCGAAGGCCAGGTTGCCAAAGAACTCGTCGCCGAGCCGTGGGCTGATCATGCCGATAACCGGATGTATTCGGTTACACGTTTCAGGCACGATGCATGGTTCTCCGAGATTTAGCGGCGCCTCAATGACCCATTCTGGTGCAATGGAGCGATGCGACGCAATCCCCTGTTGCGGTGCCTGGAACGCGCCGCGGAATCCCAGCGACGATATGGGTTCATGGCGTTTCACGTCGTCATCTATTCACGTCGTCATCTATAATTGGTCGTGGTGCCGGCAAATGCAGCGAGGAGTAAGCTATGGCGAGCGTAAAGATGGCCGCGGCGGAATTCCTGGCGAAGAAGCGTATCGCGGTGACCGGGGTATCCAGGAACCCGAAAGGCCACGGCAGTAACGCAGTGTATCAGCGCCTCCGAGCGCGTGGCTACACGGTCTTTGCCGTCAATCCGAACGCGGATAAAGTCGAAGGTGACGACTGCTATCGAGACCTCAGCGCGATCCCCGGCGGAGTGGATGCGGTCGTGATCGGAACCAGGCCCGCCACGGCGGAAAGCACGATGCGCGAGTGCGCCGCGCTGGGCATCAAGCACGTATGGATGCATCGCGCTTTCGGAGCCGGCAGCTTCTCCGCGGCAGCGACCGAGTACGGCCGCAGCCAGGGCATAACGGTAATCGACGGAGGCTGTCCCTTGATGTTTGATCCCGCCGCGGACTCTTTTCACAAAGCCTTCCGGTTCGTGTGCACGCTGACGGGCAAGGTTCCCAGGCAAGTGTGAGCAGCGCCGATGGCTCGCCGCAGCGCAGGGAACCCATCAGCGAGGCGCCGGGTCGATGGAACCTGGTAGCGAGCCCATTCGCCGGTTATCGCATAGCCACGCGGGTCTGCCGCATGCAGCTGATGGGCCACGCAGTCAGGACGTAAGGCGCACGATCGCAAATACTGTGTAGAGCGCGACAATGACACCGGCGCCTAGCCGTCCCATTCCCTCACGGGTCCAAACCAATGCGATCGCCAGCGATGTGAGAATTGCCAGCCACGGCAGATCAACTGTCCGTTGCACGCCAATCAGCCGCTGAGCGCTGAACTGCATCGGCACGCACACGCCAAACACCAGGTTGATCAGGTTGCTGTTGCAGACAGCGCTCATCAGGACCGCGCCGCGATGCCTGCGCGCCAGACTCATCGCCACCCAGACGTTCGGCAGACTAGTCAAAGCAGCCAGGACAAAGGTTCCGGTGAACGTCGAGGGCAGGCTCAGATGTGGTCCCAGATAGAGCGTGGCGTTGACAAGCACGTCGCAACCGCCGATGATCACGGCGGTCGCCGCCAGTCCTCGCATCAGCAGGACTATTCCGGCGGGGAGTCCCTGCCTGATATCTTCCTCTCGTTCTCGTTCTCGTTCCTCCCAGGTCACATCTCCACGTGGACTCACAGCGTCATCACTGCAGGTTAACGCGCCGGTTGGCACATCTTTCTCCTTGCGGGAAATGATGTACAGGTACGCCGCGACCACCGCGGCCACGGCCAGGAGGCCGGCGACGGCCGAAACGAACCGGAGAAGCATTGCTTCAACCAGACAAGTTACGATCAGCAGCGCACTGCCATCTGCCTGAAGGCTGGAATGCCGCACTTTGACGAAGCCTACTATCAGAACGGGCAATGCAAGGACCGCGGCGAGATTGAACAGATTGGAGCCGAGAATCACTCCCAGGCTGACCTCGTGGGCGCCGGCGGCCAGTGCGATTATGGCTGCGCTGACCTCAGGGCCATCGGCGCCGGCGGCCGCCAGCAGCCCAACCAAGCCAGTCGACCAGCGATATCGATCTCCAGCCGCTTCGACAGCGGCGACTAACCGGTCGCTGGCGACGAGCACGCCGGCCAAGCTGATGAAGAAGCCGACAAGCCAGAAGCCCAACTCTACGCTCCACGAAAAACAGATTCGCGCCTCAACCGTTCGTCACCGGTCCATCGTGAGTTCGGACCGACAACGAGTGCGGACGTGCTCATTTTCTCACGGGCGGGGACTGTCTGCTCTGGAGTAGCACTTCAGTCATCGGGACAATGTCTCCACGGGCGGACGCGTCACGCAGACCCCCTGACAGGATACGATACGTGTAGCCCTCGAGTTGACAGGCGCCATGTGAAATGAGGAATCAGGCTTCGCATTTCGAGTTGTCGAAGCTGAGTGAGGGCTCGTGAATGGCAAAGGAGGAACACATGCACTACTCCATTTCTGGCGTGCCGTCCCCTATCGCAAAGACGCCGCGGCGCTTCTCGAAGTTGGGCGGCGTCGGACGGGCAAGTGCTATCGGCACGCTCCTGGTGCTGCTGGCTCTTGGCGCTGCCGCCCCCATATATAACCCCGCGCCCGCGGCCCACGCGTCCCACAGTGATGCTGTCGCGGTGGCGCCGAGCCCAATGCGCATCGTAGCTCTGAATGGGGATGTGGCGGAAATCATCTGGGCACTTGGCCTGGGCAACGACGTGGTGGGTACCGATCTCAGCGCGACCTACCCGGCCGCGGCGGCGCGGCTCCACAACATCGGCTATCAGCGCCAGCTCACGGCAGAGCCTATTCTTGCGCTCAAGCCCTCCATAATCATCGGCACTCCCGACGCCGGACCACCGTCCGTGATCTCCCAGTTGCGCAGCTCCGGCGTGCGAGTCGTGATCATCAAGTCAGGCGATACGACGATCACCGGCAACCTGATACAGGCAGTGCAAGGGCGCATAGCCGAGGTGGCAGCGGCACTCGGCGTTGTCGCGGCGGGACAGCGATTGGACAAAGTGGTCGGCGCCCAGATCGCCGCCGCGGAAGCCCTCGCCAAACGGGCCACGAGCAGGCCGCGCGTCGTGTTCATGCTCGTGCAAGCGCAGGCCAACACGTACCTGATCGCGGGAAAGGGCAGCAGCTTTAGCACGCTGATTACCGCCGCCGGCGGCGTGGATTCCGCCGGCGCATCCGGCATCTTCGGCTACGTCCCTCTCACCCCCGAAGCGCTCGTGAAGGCCCGTCCCGACATCCTGCTGGTCTTCAAGTCCGGTGCCGCTTCTGTCGGCGGCATGGCGGGGCTGCTCAAATTGCCGGGGGTCTCTCTGACTCCGGCCGGTCGCGCACATCGCGTGCTCATTTATGAGGATGACTTCCTGGGCAACATGGGCCCGCGAACCGGCCAGGCTCTCGCCCAGCTGGTCCATGGACTGCATCCCGAGTTGAAGTAGTGCCCGCATTGGCCGGCGACGACGCGGGAGAGATGAGCCAACGCCTGGACCCACCGCACAGCGCGGTCTCGACGTCAAGGCGTTGGCTCACATTCATTGCGCTGGTTGCCGCCCTGCTGTTCGCAATGCTCCTGAGCCTCTGCATAGGAGATGTGGCGATCAGCGTGCCTCAGGTTGCCGGCATTCTTCTGCGCCACGCGGGGTGGCCGGGCATCGCCTCACCCGATGGCATTCAGGACGGCGTGCTGTGGTCCCTTCGCCTGCCGCGGGTGCTGCTCGGCGCGTTAGTCGGCTGTTGTCTGGGCCTATCCGGGGCGACGCTGCAGGGTCTCCTGCGCAATCCCCTGGCAGATCCCGCGGTGCTTGGCAGCTCGGCCGGCGCCTCTCTGGGCACTGTGCTGATGCTGTGGATCGGCGGATCAAGCCTTGGCCTGGTGGCTATGTTGCCGGCGGCTGCCTGCGGCAGTCTGGCGGCAACCGGCATCGTCTACATGCTGGCGGTCCACGATGGCCAGGCCGACATGCTGACCATGGTGCTTGCCGGCATTGCGGTCAACGCAATCGTCGCCGGGGCGGTTGGGCTGCTCATCGCCGCTACAAACAACGCCGCGCTCAACAGCGTATCGTTCTGGGAGCTCGGCAGTCTGAGCGGGGCAGTCTGGAATGACGTGGCTGTCGCGGCGCCACTTGCCTTGATTGGCATACTCTTCTTGTCGCGCTGGACACGGGCACTGGATCTCCTTTCTCTCGGCGATCGTGACGCGTACTACCTCGGCGTCCACGTGGCGCGGTCACGGCTCATCCTCCTTGCTGCCACCTCGCTGCTCACGGCGACCGCAGTGGCCGTTGTCGGTATCGTGGGGTTCGTCGGATTGCTTGTCCCGCACCTCATGCGCATGCTGCTGGGGCCCGACCATGCCGTAGTTCTACCAGCGAGCGCATTGGTCGGGGCGCTGCTGGTGGTGCTCGCCGATGTGCTGGCACGCACCATTGCCTCGCCCGCGGAGATACCGGTTGGATCGCTGACCGCACTGGCCGGCTGTCCCTATTTCCTCTGGCTCGTCCGTCACAAGAGCACACTCAGCGGTCGCCGGATATGATGCCAGCATTGGCTGCCGACCACGTCACCTATCACGCGGGGCCGAGCCCGCTGGTCAGTGACGTGAGCCTCTCGCTCACGCCCGGCCGTGTCCTGGCGCTTGTAGGGCCGAACGGCGCCGGCAAATCGACACTGCTCCGCCTGCTGGCCGGCGATTTGCAGCCGACCGCGGGAAAGATTCTGCTCGAGGGTCGTCCGCTACGGTCGTACTCCGCGCTCCATTTGGCGCGCCTGCGGGCTGTAATGACCCAGCACGCGCTGATCTATTTCGCCTTCCAGGTAGAGCATGTGGTGGGCATGGGGCGCTATCCCCATGCTGCCCGCCGCGATATCTCGCCCGTTGAAGATCGGCGGATCGTCCGGCAGGCACTGGCAAGCACGGAAATGGAGCCGTTCCGAGCGCGCGCCTATCCGACGCTCTCCGGCGGCGAGGCCTCGCGTACGTTGCTGGCCCGCGCCCTGGCTCAGGAGACTGGCGTGTTGCTGCTCGACGAGCCCACGGCAAGCCTGGACATCGGGCACCAGGAACTGGTGATGCGTTTGAGCCGCAAGCTGGCCGAGCACGGCAAAGCGATCCTGGTGATCCTGCATGACCTCAACCTTGCTTCGGCCTATGCGGACGACATTGCCCTCATGCACCACGGCCGTCTGGCGGCGGTGGGATCGCCCGCCGAGACACTCACCGCGCCCCTGCTCTCGGAGATCTACCGAACTCCGATCTATGTGACGACGCATCCGCGTCGCCAGTGCGTGCTGGTGCTGGCGGACGGAACGTGACCAGCATGTGCGCGGATTCCTCGTCACGACAGCAGGTGGAGAAACTGGAGGAAGTGAGGCGGCGGTGACTACAATATACTTCGAACCAGGAACGGTCCTCAGGCATTTGGCGATCGTGAGATGGTCGCGGCTGCTTGTGGCCGTTCCTATCGGATCGGGATTATGAAGCGTAGAAGGTGGAGTTGAAACATCATGGCAGTACTCGAGGAGCTACGTGAGGCGGTCGTCGAGGGACAGGCGAAGGTCGCCGTGGCCAAGGTCACGCAGGGACTGGCCGAGGGCATCGATGCAGGCACGCTGCTGCGCGAGGGGCTGATCGCGGCCATGGCCAAGGTCGGCCAGTTGTACGAAGAGGGAGAAGTCTTCGTGCCCGAGATGCTGGTGGCCGCACGGGCCATGAGCGGGGCGTTGGCGGTGCTCAAGCCGCACCTGGTGGAGGAAGGGGTGGCATCGAGCGGCAAAGTGGCCATCGGCACGGTGCAGGGGGACTTGCACGACATTGGCAAGAACCTGGTCGCCATGATGCTGGAAGGCTCGGGCTTTGAGATTATGGACCTGGGGGTGGACGTGGCGCCGGAGAAGTTCGTGCAAGCCATCCACGACGGGGCCAACGTGGTGGCGATGTCGGCGTTGCTGACGACCACGATGACGAACATGAAGGTGATCATCGCGGCGATTGAGGCGGCGGGGCTGCGGGGGCAGGTGCGGATTCTGGTAGGTGGGGCGCCGATCACCAAGGCCTACGCGGATGAGATTGGGGCGGACGGCTACGCGACGGATGCTTCCAGTGCGGTGCGGGTGGCACGCCAGGTGCTCGCCGCATGACATGCCCGCGGAGCCGACATTCTCGTTGGCGGGGCAATAGGTGGTTATGCCGGTATTTTCATGAATACAAGCTTCCGTTTCATGAATCGTGTCTCGGGAACAAGGATGCCCGGTGTGTGAGGCAGCCAGCACATTGTTGACAGAGAAAAGAGGGACAGAGTGACATCGCTGAACACACAGACGATCGAGGCACTGTCACACGATTTCGACGCTTCCGAGTCCCAGCTTCGGCAGGTTGTGCAGGCGAGCCTGGACGCTCAGCCCGCGCCCAAGCTGGACGATGCGATCGTAGCGACCTATTTCTTCGCTTTGCGGTCGATAACGCTCGCCGAGGCCGTTCCGGAGATCAGCTACCACGCGACCAGCGGCACGCGGCATGTGCCACCGGGCTCGCTGTTGGAGCAGTGCACCGGGCGCGGGGTCGGCATCGATGCATTCGACCCCAGCGGGCGCATTGGCGTCGTGCACATGGCGTTTCCGCTCAAGATGCTGCTGCACCCCGATGGTCATCTCACCTCTGTTGACGTGCTGCACACGGTCTGCAACGCCGTCATTTTCGATTTCTACGAGCACATGGACGCTCGCCTGGTCGGGTTGCAGATCCCGCAGCAGGTCCTCTCCAGCTTCCCCGGCCCGGCATACGGTCCAGGGGGCATCCGCAAACTGACCGGTATAGCGCCCGAACAGCCGGCCTTTGGCACCATCCTCAAGCCGACCGCGGGGATTACGGCCGAGGACGTCGGGGCCCTGATGGACGATGTTGCCGCCTGTCCGCTCTTCATCTTCGTCAAGGAAGATGAGAACCTTTATCCCGATCTTCCATACTCCCCGGTGGCGGAACGGACGCGACGTGCCGTCGCGGCCATCGAGCGAACACGGGACGCCAGGGGTGGTCACGGGCTGATCTTCGCGCCTCATATCACCGGCGCGCCCCACGAGATTCTGGAGACGGTACACGCGGTATGCGCCGCGGGGGCCACCGGCGTGATGTTCAGCGAATCCTTCGCGGGTGGAACCGTGCGCATGGTCCGTGACGCCACGCGGCACATGGAGCACCCGCCGGTCATCTACGGGCACAACGCCGGTATCTGCGTCAAGACCCGCGGCATGTGGCGCGAGATAATAGATTACCTGGCGCGTCTGGACGGCATCGATCTCCGCCAGACGGCGCCGGTGCGCCCGGGTGCGCCGTACATCCGCCCCTATGGCGCCGAATGGCGGGCCTCCGAGCATGCGCTTACGCACGCGGTGCCCGGGATTCGGCCGACCATGGTGGCCCGTGCAGGCGCTCTCGACCAGGGCAATATCGGACCGAACCTGGCTGACGCCGAAGAGCACGGTCTGGCCGAGAGCGTTCTCTTCCTGGCCGGATCGGCCATTAACTCGATCAGGAATGCCGAGGGCCATCCCGATTCGCAGCTTGGCGCCGAGGCGATGCTGCAGGCCATCGACCTGCATCGCACAGGCGAAGTCTCGGTGGCACCGCTGGAAAGCTATGTGACGCGCTTCGCGGAGACGGCACGCCGCCGGGGCCTGGCTGCGTTGGTCATTGCCCTCAACCAGCGCTATCCGGGGAAATTGGGATGACAGAACTCAGTACGTCGTGGGACACACATCATGACTGACATCTCTCTTTCGCCCGATGGCATGATCGATGTGCTTGGTCTGGGCTCCGCTGCGGTCGACGACCTGCTCTACGTCGAGGCATATCCGCCTGTCGATTCGAAGATACGGGTGCAACGTCAGGAGCGGCACTGTGGCGGGCTGACGGCAACCGCGTTGGTGGCCGCTGCCCGACTCGGCTCTCGCTGCATGTATGCGGGCATCCTGGGCTATGACGATCTGTCGTCGTTCGTCGTCGCGAGGCTGGCCGCGGAAGGCATCGATCTCACGCGCTTGGTGCGCTTGACAGACGCGCGGCCAATCCACTCGACCGTCATCGTGGAGATCGGGCGCGCGACGCGCACCCTGTTCTTTGATCCGGCCGGCGCCCTCGGCGCTCCAGACGCGACCCATGTGGCTGAGGCTGTCCGTTCGTCGCGGGTGCTCTTCGTCGATCCGTATGGCCTGGAAGGGATGGTCGGCGCGGCAACGATCGCGCGAGACGCGGGTATCCCCGTGGTCGCCGATTTCGAGGGCGACGTGGTCGCCTCCGGATTGCCGGCTCTGCAAGCGCTGGTGAACCATCTCATTGTGTCACGTGACTATGCCGAGAAGCTCACAGGCGAATCCGACCCCAGCCGCGCGGTTTCCGCTCTGTGGGCCGACGCGTGCGACGTGGTCGTCGTAACCTGCGGCGTCGACGGCTGCTGGTATACGTCGCGTGCCCTGTATCCTCATGTTGAACATGTGCCGGCATACCCCGTGAGCGCCGTGGACACGACCGGGTGCGGCGATGTCTTTCACGGCGCCTATGCTTCGGCGTTGGCCCGCGGCGCGCCCGTGGGCGACCGAATTCACTTCGCCTCGGCTGCCGCCGCGCTGAAGGCTACGCGCCCCGGCGGCCAGGCGGGGATACCGGGCCGTTCGGACGTCGAGGCCTTTCTTGACGCGCGCAACCCGGCAGGGCGGGAGATACGCAAGTGAACCGGCGAGACAGGCGAGCTGACGGTCCGGTAGGCGGAATCAGCGCCAAGCCAACCCGATAGCGGGAGAAGACGGACATGCTCATTGCGATGGCAGGACTGCCGGGAGCCGGGAAGAGCGCGCTGGGGCGCGAGCTGGCCAAACAACTGCCGGCCGTCCTGCTTGACAAAGACGCGATCCGTGCTGCTTTGTTCCCACCGGGCGAGATCGAGTATTCGACGCCCCAGGACGATTTCTGCCTGTCGATCATGCTCCAGGTAGCAGGCTACTTGTCTGCCAAGGATCCAGAGAAGCGCATCATTCTCGACGGCCGGCCGTTTATCTGGCGCTATCAGCGCCAGGACGTCGTGTCGTTCGCTACGAAACATGCGCTACCGCTGCGTTTCATAGAGTGTGTCTGCTCTGAGCAGTCCGCGAGACTACGGCTGGATCAGGACGAAAGCGATGCGCGGCACCCGGCCGGAAATCGGAATTTCGAGTTGTATTTGCGGCTCAAGGCAAACCTTGAACCACTGCAGGAGGAGCGGCTGGTCGTCGACACCGAGGCACCTTTCGCCGACTGTGTGGCGCAGTGCATTGCGTACCTGCGCGGACTGGTAGAGGCATGAGTGCGGCTGGTCGAGTCGGAACAGAGCGCATCCATGGCACGTAGTTGAGTAGGAGAACGAGTTCATGACCCTTGGGTACGACCGTCCGCTGTATATTCTTGCGTTCGACCATCGCGGGACGCTGCAGAAAGGACTTCTCAACAGCACGGGCGAGGCCACGCCTGACGTTAGCGCACGCATGCTCGACGCGAAAGAGGTCATCTACGACGGGTTCCACCTCGCGCTGGCGCGGGGTGTCTCGAAGGATGAGGCCGGCATTCTGGTGGACGAGCAGTTTGGCATCGGTATCGCGAAGCGAGCAGTGGCCGCGGGTGAGATCTCCGCGGTTTGCGTGGAGAAGAGCGGGGGAGCGGAGTTGGAGTTCGCGTACGGAGACGAATTCGGCGAGCATCTAGCCGCGGTGGGGACACCCTTCGCCAAGGTCCTCGTGCGCTACAATCCGGACGGGGATGCGGCCCTCAACGCGCGCCAGGCCTCTCGTCTCCGGCTTCTGGCGGACTGGCTGCACGATCACGATCGCAAGCTGCTTCTTGAGGTGGTCATCCCGCCCACCGCTCCGCAGCTGGCAACAGTTGGCGGTGACGCCTTTCGCTTTGACGCCGAAGTGCGGCCGGCGTTGACGCTGCGGATGATCGATGCGCTCCAGGAGGCGGGCGTGGAGACCGATGTCTGGAAAATAGAAGGCCTCGAGCAGCGCGCGGATTGCGCGCGCGTGGCGGCCGCAATTCGGGGCGAGGGACGTGCGCACGTGGGGTGCGTCGTACTCGGCCGCGCGGCGGATCAGCCACGTGTAGAGCACTGGCTGCGGCAGGCGGCGGGTGTTCCGGGCTATATCGGGTTCGCCATCGGCCGGACACTCTGGTGGGAGGCTATCAAGGGCTACCTGGCCGGATCGCTTGACCGGCCGGCAGCGGCGCGTCAGATTGCCGACCAATATTGCCGAGCCATCGACGTGTACAGCACCGCCGTAGGGGCGGGCGCAGCGCCGGTCGGTCCCGAGCGCGGCTGACGGAGAAGGAGGGCCGCAATGGAGCCAAACATCTCGCGGTGTGTCGAGGACGCACTGGAAGCCGGCGACGGCATCCTCCACCTGGCGCCCACGTGGGTACCGCGGGTCGGCATGATCCCTGGGAGACGGCTGCGCCTGGCCGAGCAGGACCTCTATGCGCTCGGCGCATCACGTGGCGGCATCAACGAGCGCTGGATTGCCTCGACGACCGAGGCAGACAACGGACCGAATACGCCGGCGGAGGAGGGTTTGAGCCACGTGGTCGGCGTCGACGCTCGGCGCTTCCTGTTGCGCGAAGCCGTCTCCGCGGCAGGTGCAGCGCTGATCGGCAAGGACATGATGGCCGCCTGGGGTCGCTGGCCGGCGCTCTGCAAGTTCTTCGACAACCTGGGCGCGATCCCCCTGCATCTGCACCAGAAGCAGGAGCACGCCAGCCTCGTCGGGCAGCAACAGAAACCGGAAGCCTATTACTTTCCCACACAGCTGAACGCTGCCACCAACTTGTTTCCGTACACGTTCTTCGGGCTGGAATCGGGCACGACGGAGAAGGATATCTACCGTTGCCTCGAGCGCTGGGACCAGGGTGACAACGGCATCCTGGATCTGTCGCGAGCCTACCGCTTGAGGCCCGGCACGGGCTGGATCATTCCTCCGGGCATCATGCATGCCCCGGGTTCGCTGTGCACCTACGAGGTACAGTGGGGCTCGGATGTGAGCGCGGAGTTCCAATCCCTGGTCGACGGGCGTGTGAACCCGTGGAGCTCGCTGGTCAAAAGCGTGTCGCCGGAGAAGCACCGCGACCTGGACTTCCTGGTCAGCATGATCGACTGGAGCGCGAATCTCGACCCGGCGTTCAAGCAACACCACTACCTCGAACCCATTACCATCGGCGACACCGGCAGGGATGGCTTCGAGGATTGCTGGGTGATCTATGGCCTGATCGAGGGACAGGATCTCTTCTCGGCACGCGAGCTGCGCGTTCAGGCGGGAGCGTCAGTAACCTTGCGTGATACCGGGGCGAGCGGCGTGATCGTCATCCAGGGACACGGGACCGTCGGGCCATTTGCCGTGGAAGCGCTCACCTCCACGCGCTACGGCGAGGATACCTGGGACGAATTCTTTGTCAGCAATGAGCGCGCACGCGCCGGCTTCACGGTTGCGAACACCGGCCACGAACCGCTCGTCCTGCTGCGGTATTTCGGGCCTGGGAGTAGTGCCATGATGCCGGCCGTCGGCGCATATCGGTCGTAGCACGGAGGCACTGATGAGTTCGCTCGAACGCGTGACGCCCCGGCTGAGCGGTGAGCCGGTGGATGGCACGTGATGGCTGATCCCGCCGGCACGGACTTTGTGAGCGTGGATCTGCAGCCTGTAGGCCGTAGAGCGCGCGTGCCCAGGGAGACCACCATTCTCGCGGCTGCACAGGCCTCGGGTGTGGAGTTGGTGGCTGTCTGCGGTGGCCAGGGCACGTGCGGCACCTGCAGAGTCCGCCATGTCGATGGCATGTTGTCCGACCCGACTCCCATAGAGGAAGACCTATTCACCGATCCGGAGATACGATCTGGTTTGCGCCTGGCTTGCCAGGCCGCTGTGTTGAGCGATGTGCGTATCGAGATTCCACCCGACTCACTGTCGACCACGCAGCGTCTCCAGGTCGAGGGGCAGTCGGACGGAGTCGCTCTTGACCCCCCGGTGTTTGGGATTGACGTGGTCCTGGCCCAGCCTGCGCTCGACGACCTGCGGGCAGATGGCACGCGTCTGGCCGACGCGGTCCAGGCCGCGGGCGTGCGGGACGTGCGTCTGAGCTTGTCGGCGCTGCAAGAGGGTTCGCACGTTCTCCGTGCTCAGCAGTGGTCTGCTCGGCTAGCGGTTCACCGGGCCAGTGCGCCAAACGAGATCGTGGCAGTGCTGCCGATCGAGGCACGATTGCTGGGCCTCGCAGTGGATGTTGGCACGACCAAAGTCGCGGGTTATCTCGTGGATCTCGCCACGGGGCAAACGGTGGCCCGTGCCGGAGCGATGAACCCGCAGATCGCATACGGCGAAGACGTCGTCAGCCGTATCACCCATGCGAACACCTCGGCTGCCGCTGCCGGCGTGCTGCACGAGCGTATCGTCGATACCGTGAACAAGCTGGTCGAGGAGCTCTGCGCCCAGATTGGCGCCGACCGCGCGAGCATTGTCGACGCGGTGGTGGTTGGCAATACCGCCATGCACCATCTCTTCGTGGGACTGCCGGTGCGACCGCTGGGCGAGGCGCCCTACATTGCGACGGTGACCGCGGCGCTGGACATACACGCTTCGGATGTGGGGCTTCAGCTGGCGGCTGGCGCCACGCTGTACCTGCCGCCCAACATCGCAGGTTATGTGGGGGCGGACCATGTGTCAGCCTTGCTGGCTAGCGATATCGGCAAAGGCGTTCGCACGAAGCTTCTGCTCGATATCGGCACCAACACGGAGATCACCCTTGCCCACGATGGGCGGCTTTGGAGCTGCTCCACCGCCTCAGGCCCCGCATTCGAGGGCGCCCACATTCGCGACGGGATGCGGGCCGTCCCCGGAGCAATCGAGCGCGTGCGGTTTCAGAACGGCGGATTCCTCGTGCACACCATCGGCGGCCTGCCACCGGTCGGCATCTGTGGATCAGGCATTCTGGATGCCGTGGCGGAAGGACTGAACGCCGGAATCATCGATGCTCGCGGCGCGTTGAGCAAGAGCCATCCGCTGGTGCACCGAGGAGCGGCCGGGTTCTTCTGCCTTCTCGTCCCCGCGGCGCGAACCGGGCACGATCGCGATCTCATACTCACGCGGTCCGACGTGAACGAGATTCAACTGGCCAAGGGCGCGATTCGGGCAGGCACCGAGCTGCTCCTCGACGCGGCTCACATACGTTCCGAGGCGCTGCAGGACGTGATCGTGGCCGGCGCCTTTGGTACGTACCTCGATCTGGACAGCGCCATGCGAGTCGGCATGCTGCCGGCCCTGCCGCGTGAGCGGTTTCGTCAGGTGGGTAACGCGGCGGGCCAGGGAGCGCAGCATTTGCTGCTGTCGAGGGAGCGGCGAGCGACAGCACGAGACCTGGCCCGAACAGTGCACTATGTGGAGCTCACGGCACACGCGCAGTTCGTCGACGCGTTTGTGCGAGCCCTGAGTTTCGAGCATGCTGGAGAGGACTGACGTGTCGAGGTCTCCAAGCGACTTGGGCGAGACTTCCCCGCGGGAAGTAGAATTGGCTGCTCTTACCGGTACATATCATCCATGCTGCATGCCGATGAATGGGGGACATGATCCGTGCGTATCAAGGTACTATCCTGCAGTGTATTTGCGCGCCTGGTGTACCTGCAGGCCGCGAGCTCACCGCACATAGTCGACGTGGAACTGGTCGACCAGGGCCTGCATGACAATGCGCGCGTGCTCAGGACGGAATTGCAGCGCCAGATCGACGCCGTCGACGCAGCTGCATACCAGGCCATCGTGCTGGCCTTCGGGTTATGCAACCGATCCCTGGAAGGTCTGCAGGCACGGGACATTCCCATCGCGATACCGCGCGCGCACGATTGCATCACCATTTACCTGGGCTCGCGGGACCGCTACAACGCCGAGTTCTCGGCGACGCCGGGCACGTATTACTACTCGGACGACTACCTCGAACGCCAGAGCGTCAGCAGCGCGAAGGGCAGACGCATCAGCATGGGTGTGGGCACGGGTATTGAGGACGATTACGAGGCGCTGGTGGCCAAGTACGGCGAGGACAATGCGCAGTATCTGCTGGAAGTGATGGGCGGGTGGCAACAGCACTACCAGCGAGCAGCGTACATCGAGACAGGATCCGAGACAGACGGCCGCTATCGCGCTCAGGCTCAGGAGGATGCCGCCAAATACGGCTGGCGCTTTGAGCAGCTTGTGGGGAACATGACGCTCGTCCGCCGGCTGTTGGCAGGTGACTGGGACGACGACTTCCTCGTCGTACAGCCGGGCCAGCGCATCGTCGCGACTCATGACCGCCAGGTCATAGCCGGCGCCGTCTGAAGCGCAGGCTCTGGAAAGGGCCGGCGTCGTAGCCGATGGGCTCGTGATACCTGTGGCGCGGATCGTGTCAACGCGCTCATTTGGAAGACCCCATCCAGGCAGGTCCGCGCGCATGCCGGCGCGCATATTGGGAGCGGATCACTGTCCTGGGCAGTCCGGAGTATGGCGCGATCAACCAGACTGACACAGGCCGCGTGACAGGTTCAGCCCTGAAAGCGGCGGGATTCCCCCTGTCCAGTCCGCTGTGCAAGCCCCAATTGCATCGATACCAAATAATAAACAGCTAAATCTTGTTTCTTAGAATTTGGCTGCCTACACTGAATTAGAGGCCTGCGGGCTCAACGGTCTGACACTAGCCAGGAGGAGGTGGGAGTCATCGGCGCAACATCCAGGAATCTCAGCAACACAGGGGTCATGAAGGTCGTCTAGCCGGTTGCCGCAGTGCCCCGAAGAAGCAGGGCGGCCGCCTTGGCGGCCTTCTTATCGTCATGCTCGATCGTCGAACAATGTGAGTAGTAAGGAGTGCGCTCGCAGTGAAACGCATAATGGCGCTTGCCGTCACCGGCCTGATACTGGCCGGTATTGCCCCATTCCACGCTGTGACCGGGTCACATGCCCAGGCCATGACCGGCGCGAAGCCGGCGACGGTGACCGTACTCGTGGGTTCAGGCCAGGCCGGAGTCTCCAGCGGCTCGTGGCTCGGCTTCTCCCCCAAGTACATCGACATCACCGTTGGCGACACCGTGGTCTTCAAGATGAACGACTCGCTCGAGCCACATACCGTCTCCTTCGGACCGATGGCCGAGCTCAAGAAGCTGAACCAGGACTTCCTGGTGCCGGTCATGCAGAAGAACGGTCCGCCGCTCATCCAGGTCAGCTCACAAGCTGCGATGCCGACTGCCGGTCACACCTACGACGGAACGGGCCTGGCGAATTCGGGATTCATGGCGAAGCCGGGCCAGACCTGGAAGCTGACTTTCACCAAGGCCGGCAACTTCCAATACATCTGCCTCGTGCACGGCCCGGCCATGAACGGCACGGTCGTCGTGCACCCTGCCGCGGCTCCGATGGGCAAGACCTGGATCGTACAGGCCGGTGACGGGCAACTGGCCGGGAACGACCAGGCCAATACGACGATGGAGGACCAGTTCTATCCCCGTCACCTCACCATTCACGTGGGCGACACGGTGGAGTGGATCGGCATTATCCACACCGTCACCTTCGGTCCCGACTCCATGCTCACCCAGATCGAGAAGAATCTGGTCGTGCCGGTGCCACAGCCCAACGGACCGCCGAAGCTCATGTTGAACCCCAAAATCACCACTCCTGCCGGCGGCCCAACCTACGACGGCACGGGTTTCGTCAACTCCGGCGTCCTGGTCTTCGAGGCGCCTCCGAACTCCAAGGCTCCTCCGTCATTCAAGCTGACGTTCACCGCGGCCGGCACGTTCGCCTACGACTGCCTGATGCATCCTGACATGGACGGCACGGTGACCGTCGTGCAGTAGGCCCTTCCGTGTCCGCGCGCGCCTGAAGGCGAAGGGGGGCATCCCGTCGACTCCGTGATGCCCCCCTTCGGCCGCTCAGCCTGTTGGCGCACTCGGTCATCGCGCGTGCGGCGAAGGGCTGGACGCGTACGTGCGATCGTATGACGGCCAGGAGCAGGCAGTCCGGATTGTCCGCCCGCGCGAACCTTTACTTCGGTGCGATCCACTTGCTCCGATGGGGGTCTGGATTTCAGTGTCCAAGCGTCGACGTTCTCGTGTCCCTTCCCGTCGCTTAACGCCACGCCGGCTGAGGCCGCTGATCATCGGGGGCGTGATGTTGCTTGTGCCTCGGCATCGCCGGATTCGTCGCCGTGTCTTCCCAGTCAAGCGCCCAGAGCACTGCCCGGCAGCAGGCCGGCGCCACTCCGACGATCGATCCCCGATTCATTCTTCGACCTCAGACGCTTGCAGTTACAGCAACGCTGGCAGCGGAAGCGGCGCACGCTGTGAGCCTGCGCGGGACGCTCAGCCCGAGCTTGCCTGGGTTGAACACCCTTCGACTGAGCCCGGCAGCTAGCGTATCTTCGTTGTTCGCCGGCGTCCGCCAGATCGACGTCTCGGTGTCGATGCCGGGCATGCTCATGGCGCCTGTGCGCGCCAGGCTGACGTCTCACGGAGCCGACTACACGGGACCGGTCCGCCTGACCATGATTGGCACGTACAACGCAGCGATGGATTTCGTGGTCGCGGGCAGGCATTTCAGTGGGACGGCAAGGCTGACCGTACCCATCTGATGCCGGAGGCTCTTGGTCTGGCTGTCAGCCGGCAGGGGCGCCGCAGCGTCGCGCCTGGTTTGGGAGCCACAGACGCCGGGCTGATCTCGGGTTATTATACGGCCCTGTCGGCCGCGAACGTACGTGGCGGGGGTAGCTGAGCACCGGCATCAGCTGCGCTCTCGATCAGCAACTCAAGCGCCTCGCGGCCGCGGCCCACGGCTTCCTCGTAGGTGGTGCCGTGGGTGTGGGCGATGTGTCCAGCAGCCTCCCATTCAGGAAAGCTGACGACATAGGCCTCATCCTGGGCAGACCATTGAATGACCATGGAGTACTGGGACTGCGCGTTCACGACTCCTCCTCTTTGGACGCTGCGGCGATCCTCGCCAGCGCTTCGCGCACATCACGCTCCTGATAGGACCGGGCGTCGTCGCCATCGTTCCCGGCCAATTCGACCAAGACCCCGGGGATTCCTGGGTGCTGCCAGGTCGAATGGGAACCACGTTGTCGCACGATGCTCGCGCCTGCCAGCCGGAGTTCCGCCTTGAGCTGTCGCACTTTGCGAGGCATCGCGCTGCTTTCACCTCATTCTATAGCGCTGCAATCCGACGGTTCCCTGGCAAGTACGAACATAGCAGGTCGAGGGCCTGCTCGGAAGCGCCCCACTGGTCAAAGGTGCCGCAGCCTGCAGCATGCCAGACCGTTTCGCGACGCATCATGCAGGAATCAGGCGATGATCGGGTCTTGGGCGGCCGACGCGCCGAGCGATAGCGCCAGGCGACGCCGTTGCGGCTCCGGTTCGATCGCCACGACGCGGCGAGCACCGGCGTGCAGCGCTGCCTGGAGCGTGCAAAGACCCACCGTACCGGCGCCCACCACGGCTACGGTCTCAACGGGCGCCGGGCGTCCCCGACGCCAGGGCGTGGATGCCGACGTAGAGCGGCTCTGCCAGCGCCGCGTGATCGAGCGGCGCCACTGTCAGGTACAGGCGCGCACATTCGCGCCGGAGCCAGGCGGAACTCCGCGAGTCCGCCGTGCGCCACGAGCCTGAGCGCCGCCATGTGCTCGCAGAGTTGTACCTCATGGCGCGGGCCGGGCACTGGCCAGGCGTTGGCACCAACCTGCAGAGCCGGCGTGGTGCAGGGCTGAAATCTTCTACCAGCTCAGCCGCTTGTCCCGCTCGGCTAGGCCGACGGCAGCCTATCGCGCCTGGCGCGGGTACCGCAAGCGCTTTCGAGTAGTTCCGCTCGAGAACGGGCTCACACGAAGCCCAGCAGCGCTCCTTGAGGCTGACGTACTTGCCGTTGCCGATCACCAGGTGGTCGAGCACCTCGACGTCGAGCATCTTGCCCGCCTCGACCACGACGCGAGTGACCTGGATGTCCTCGGGGCTTGGTGTGGGATCGCCGCTGGGGTGGTTGTGCACGAGAATCATGGAAGCGGCGTTCTGGCGGATGGCTTCCCTGAATAGCTCGCCCACCCGAAATGACGTGCTGTTCATCGATCCCTGATAGATCGTCGGCGCACCGAGCACCATGTTCTTGGTGTTCAAGAGCACGGTGCGCATGCACTCCTGCTCGAGGCCATGCATCTCCATCATCAACAGCTGGGCCACGTCGTCGGGAGAGGCGATGCGCATGCGCTCCTGACCGGGATCCAGCAGCAGGCGACGGCCAAGCTCGAGGGCCGCTTTCAGCGCGCACGTCTTTGCCAGGCCCATGCCGTGCTCGTCGGTCAGCGTGATCACGGTTGCCCTGTGCAGACCCGCGAGACCGCCATACTGTACGAGCAAACGCTGCGATAGCGCCACCACGTCTTCCCGCGTGCTGCCCACGCGGAGCAGAATCGCAATCAGCTCTGCATTGGAAAGGGCGCCGGGGCCGTACAGCTGCAGCTTCTCACGTGGCTGTTCGCTAGCCGGCCACTCGCGAACCGTCAGGCGATATTCAGCCATCGTACAGTCCTACCGGACTACCGGCCGCAGAACGGACAGAGGCTCCATTCAGGCGCGAGCAGATGGCTGCAGAAGTGACACTGGTTGCGCAGCTTTGTGAAGCAGGTCGGACAGATCATATAGTCGTCTTCGATGCGCTGGCTGCAGGTGGGGCAGAGATGCCGGTTCTCGATCTCCTGGAGAAGAGTTTCCTCCTCCAGTGACTTTTCATACGCTTCCGCAAGCGTTTGCTTGGGGCGAATAATGTAATATAGGAGGAGCCCGAACACGTTGAACATGAGCACGATCGTGGTGCCCACGAGTTGCGTGACAATGTTTTGAGACCGTGCCCTCACGTCGTTGAACGTCCAGATCACCAGGCTGAACCAGAGCGCAAGGCCGTAGGCAAACAACCCACTCAGCAGGACGGTGACCACGGTTCGCATGCTGACTTCTGTTCCTTCCGAGTCGGGGATGCTCGTCCCGCATTGGTCAGTGTAACGGCTTGTAGCATACCGCGGGCCTGAAGAGCCAGTCAAAGCAAGAGTGGATCTGTCGTTGGCTTGCCTGAGCAGTCGTGCGTGGATATGCCGGACACAGGTGTCTCTACCGGGCCTCGGATGCAGTGGTTGCGGCGCTCGACTCACGTAGAGGTTGCGTGCGATCAGCGATCGATCATTTGGCTGAAAGACGTCGAGCCAGGTGCGTATCTAAAGTGATGCCGGTGCGTTGTACTAGTAGGATGTGTGCGATGCATCCGGCGCGGAGGGCATGAGTCTGCCACCGTCGCCACAGCAGCTCGAAGCTGAACGGAAACTGGTCGAGGCCGCTCGTTCGAACCCGGTCGCCTTTGGCGCCCTGTACGAGCGATATGTGGATGCGATGTACAGCTACGCTTTCAATCGAGTGGGCGATAGGGCGATGGCTGAAGATATTGTGTCCGAGACTTTCCATCGCGCGCTCGAGAACATCCATGGGTTCGAGTGGCGCGGGGTGGCATTCTCAGCTTGGCTGTATCGCATCGCGAGCAATGCCATCGCGGCGAAGTTCAGGCGCGATCCGGCCACCACGACTGACGACGATCTCGATCAGATTCTGGAGCCGGACCCCGGGCCCGAGCAAGTCGTGACGGCGCTAGAGTGGAAATCGGATATGCTGGCTGCGGTGCGCGCGCTTCCGGCCGAACAACAGCAAGTGATTCTGCTGCGATTTGGCCAGGACCTGCGAAACAAGGAGATTGCTCGAATAATGCAGCGTAGCGAGGGCGCGGTCAAAGCTCTGCTGCATCGAGCGCTGGCTTCTTTGCACCGGCGGCTGGTTTCCCCCGAGGAATAGCCGGCGGCAATGCCAAATAGCTCGGATCGGTTTGACGAAGATCTCGAACGTCTCCTGGTGGGTGACGCGGACGCGTCGCCAGACAGGATGCAGGACCCGTTGCTGCGCCTATCGCTCGAGCTTCGTGACCGGCTGGCTCCGGGCGCCGCGCCCGATCCCGAGTTTCGCGCGCGCCTCAAGGCGGAGTTGCTTGAGAAGTTTGCCGACAATGTGCGGCCCTTCCCCGCGCAGGCTGCGACCGTGACGCCGATCGGCCGGTGGCGCCGCGTTCGCCGTGCGGCGATAGCCGCGGTGCTGGCCACCGCAGCCTCCATAGCCCTGGTTGTCGGGTATACAGATCTGCGCGCCCACGTCGATACGTCGGGTTCGAAGCTGGCGCAGGTGGCGGGACCCTCCGCGACGCCCCACGGTGCAACGCCGCAGGGCGTGCGCTCGCTCCCAACGGACACGCCGCAGCCGTCCGATACCGCTTCGCCTGTCGTACCTACGAGCACGCGCGCGCATCCAGTGGCCGCCACGCCGAAGCGCACTGCTACGCACGTTCCGATCCACCGCGTAATCGCCACTCCGCGCGTGGTAATGCCTGCTGCGTCGCCGAGCGAACGGCCGCCGACAAGTACGGTGGTGACCAAGCATGCACAGGTCGCCGCAACCCTCGCTCCGCCGCCGACCGCGACTCCAACCATCACTCGTGCGACCGACCGCGACTCCAACCATCATCGTGCCACCGACCGCGACTCCGACCATCATCGTGCCACCGACCGCGACTCCAACCATTGTCGTGCCACCAACGCGAACCGCGACCATTGTCGTGCCACCAACGCGAACCGCGACCATTGTCGTGCCACCAACGCGAACCGCGACCATTGTCGTGCCACCAACGCGAACCGCGACCATTGTCGTGCCGCCGACTCCGACCGCAACCGTGAGTGTGGCGCCCACCGCCACTGCCAGGGTGGTGCAGCACGCACAGGTCGCGGCCACGCCTACCTCGGCACGAGGCGCAGCTACCGCCGACAATGCGATCGCAGCGTCACCGACGCGCACTGTAGCGGTGCCAACGAGCACGCCGGTCCCGGCGGTGAATACCGATACGCCTGCTCCTACGGATACAGCTACTCCTTTGCCACCCACCGCTACACCGACCGTGCCTGCCACGGCCGTACCAACGACGCCGCCTACGAGCACCGCAGTACGGCCCACCAGCACCATCGCCGTGACCATGAGTCCCACTCCGCGGGCGTCGGCGACGGTTACCGCGCCGAAGGCGACTCCGACGGCGCGACCCTCGGATACGCAGGCGACCGCTACCGCCGTGCCGGCCAACACTGTATCGCTGGCTGCCACCGTGACGGACACGCCTGAACCGGCGCCGACCAGTGCCGGCACGATGCTGGCAATGGCCTCTCCCACGGGCACGTTCGGTACCCTGGTGAATCCCGCGGGCTCGAGTGGCGGCTCGGCGACGCCCAGGGTGGATCCGTCTCAAATATTCCCAGCAGTCACTACGAAGAATGCACCCGCGGATTCGATCCTGGCGCATACGCAGGCATTCACGCCGGTGGTGTCGCTCGTCATGCCGGCGGTGCCACCGCCTGACGCAGGTGAGCTCGCGGTGTACAGACCTCTGGCGCACCCGACGCCGGCGCTCGACGCGCTAGCGGCATTCAACCTCAAGCTCGCCAAGGTCATCAGATCGTCGGGACAATCGCACCTGGTGGCGCTCGTCACTGCCGACAATCGGTCGTATTATGCCGACTACCTGGCGAAGAGCTTCGGCTACCACCTCAAGCTCACGATCGTATCTCCGGTACCTGCTCAGGGGGGACAGCCGGCAGGCTTCGACGCAATTGCGTCCGCCAACCTCTTCTTGAACAAGCATCAATTGACGGATCCCTCGGCCACTCCGCAGTGCGTCGGCGCGACACCTCTGCCAAATGGGAGCGTGGTGGTCTCGTGCACCGAAAACGAGCCGCTTCCCGTTATCGGCGCCTACGCGACGTTTTCTTTCAATGCGCTCGGTGTACTGACGTCTCTGGACATTCAGTGGGTCGACACATCGCTGGCTCCCGCCATCCAGGCGATTCCGTTTGAACAGGCTGTCGCCATCGTGCAGGGAGGCGGCGCGCTCATCACTGCCTCCGGTGCCTATCCGAAGGTGGGTACCCCGATCAAGGCAGTATCGATCGTCTATGTGCCGGTGGACGGCACCGCGGGTATCTTCTACGAGCCTGTCTATCAGCTTTCGGGTGTGAACGACGCCGGCAGCCCATTTGACATCTACGTGCCTGCCCTCGATCCTCGGCACTACAGCGCCGGAAGCTAGTGGGTCGGTTGACCAGGTCGTTGCCGTTCGGGATGCCCGCGCGACGAGGCGGCCTGAAGGCCACGGCTAGGCGAGCAGGTGAGCACACCCACTCTTGTGGGTACCCGCGGCCTGAAGGCCGGAGTCTCAAGCGCGCCGGCAATAGCCATAGGCAACACAACTGACCCACTAGCGGATCGTCAGGGTTTGCGCGAAGCGGCGAGCGGTGCTCGTTCCACGGCAAACCGCCGGTGGTTTGGGTTGGCATAGCAGTAGAGACAGGCGTAGCCACATTCCTGTCCCTCGTAGTCACCGATGTCGATCGAGCGTGTGCAGCCGCAAGCGCCCCGTCCAGGCGCCCTCGCGCAACTTACACGCGGTGTGCCAAGCGCGTTGAGCAAGCTCCCATCCACGCACGAGCCCTTCGGCAGCGTACCGTCGAGCGTGGCGTCCGAACAGGTCGTGAGACGTATGCCGTGTGCCTCGGCAATGCCTCTGAGGGTGACCGCCCAGGCGCGCTTCTGCTCCGGCGGGGGATCGACCAGGGAGATCCGCGGGCACAGTCTGCTCATCCGCTGCATGATTTTGTCGTATGGGGTAACAAAGCTCGTCGTGCAACGCACAACGCCAAGCTGAGCGATCTGGCGGCACATTCCCGCGAACCAGTCTGGACTATAGTTGGTGTGCATCACGCCATCATCGCGCCAGCAGACGAGCGGGTCGTAGCGCCAGGTCACACGGCACCCGCCGTAGCGACCCGCCAGGAACTCGACCTGGCGCAGGGCCTGTTCAGTTGTCGGCACGCCCGGCTCAAGAAACGCATCCGGAGTGTTGATCGTGAAATGAAAGAACAGGTTGTAGTCGTCAAAGCGGCCGGCCCAATTCCGGAAGACCGCGTAGTTCTTGGACCAGAAGACAATCCATGCCACACTGTCCGGCAGGAGAGAAACGCGAGTCACCTTTTCCCGGAAGAGCGGGTTAGCGACCTCGACGAATCCCGCCGCGACCCGCTTCACGAGCCAGCGCATGTAGAACGCTGGTATGTCGGTACGCCTCGACGCACTGATCACGCTCTTCATGCGATCCCCTCTTGGTTCCCGGGCGGGAAGAGCTTACAATGCGCAAGACCCCTGCCGGACATACCGGTCAGAGGTCTTGCGGGGTAGTGCCGAAGGAGGGACTCGAACCCACACGAGCATAAGCTCACGGCGTCCTGAACACCGCGTGTCTGCCAATTTCACCACTTCGGCAAGTAGTGCTGCCTGCTAGCCCACCAGGGCCGCACCCGCTCTCGGGGCTTATTGGCCGACGCCGGCACAGCGCCTCAACAAGCGGTAACCGTCGATGTGTACTCCTCCCCACCCATCCAGGTCCGTCCGGGCTCAACACCATGCGTTCCAGGTCGTCCAGTGATCAGACAGCCCTCGAGGTCACGACAACAGACACGAGCAAGAACACCGCGGCAACGCCAATGGTGAACTTGAACAGTGTCAACTCGATTCCACGTCGCGTCTGAAAGACGCTGGCGTCTCCGCCAAACACGCTGCCTAGCCCAGTGCCCCTCGATTGCATAAGGATCAAGATCATGAGAAAGATAGCCAGAATCGCCTGGATAACGCGAAGGGAGGTCTTCAACTCGCAACAACCTCACAGCCAGAAAACAACCCCTCCATTGCCGGGGGCAACGGATACTGTAGCATGTGCCGGTTGTTCTGACAAGATCGAACCGGCGCCACGGCAGGGTCTGCAAATGGTCATGGAGCCTCCGCTCGGGGCACCCGCCGAAGCGGGTCGCGGATGGCAAGAGTTCCGCCGGATGAATTCAGGTGTGGCGATTGCGAGCCCAATCGGATGTCTCCGGCCTGTCGTTGCTTCTCGACCGGCTGGCGGGTACCCCGTTTATCCGGGGGCCGTCTAGAACTGTTCGCAAACCGTGACGGCAACGAAAAGGCCCGGGGCATAGACCCCGGGCCTCCCACAAAGGTTCGGTACCGACGGCGGTGATAAGCATGTATCTATAAATAAGCTGTCGCCGCGATACCTTCGAGCAAGACTACCGCCGGCATTCAGCGCACGCTCGATACCAGCAATGGAAGTATAGTCCCGCCCAGATGAACGGAAGATGACTACCTAGCACAGACGCGGCAAAGCTGCAATAGCCTGTTCGGCGCCAACAACGGGCATTCCATGGTCAAGACAATGGTGGAGAAAACCGGCCATCGTGGGCAGCGTGCGGGCTCTCGTCAGGTCACCGATCACCACCAGCTTTGCACGGGCGCGGGTGAACGCAACATTCAGTCGGCGAGGATCATCAACGAAGGCGTGAGTCCGTCGTTCGATACCTGAAAGGCCGAGGCAGACGACCATCGCCTCGCGCTGGCCACCCTGGAAACGGTCGACGGTATCCACCGTACATCCTGCAGCATCAGGCGCGCTCTCGAGCAACCGCCTGACCGCGGCCACCGTGGCCCGGAATGGCGCCACCACACCTACCTGATCCGCCGGCACGCCGCTGCGCACCAGGAGCACGGCCGCGCGCGCAGCAGCTTCTATCTCGGTCGCGGCCAGCGGACCCGAATCGACTACGACGAGTGGCACGTCCCGGGCCACTATCGGGTCGAGATCGGGACCTGTCGCCGGCGGAAGGCGCCGTGCTGCCACGGCACTGTGTGCGCTGAGCGCCCCATCATAAAAGGCTTCATTGGGCCAGGCCGCGACCGCGGAGTGCATGCGGAACTGCTCATGCAGGCGTGCAAATGCGCCGTGTGCCTGCGCTTCGGGCCGTAGCAACGCGAACGGAGAGAGTGAGAGTCCTTCGCGCGCCGCCTCCTCGCTTTGCACCACCGGCGGCAACTGCTGGTCGTCGCCGACCAATATGAAGCGCGAAACGTGTCGAAGCACTCCGGCAACAGCTGCAACGCTGAGCTGTGCCGCCTCGTCGATAATGGCCATGTCGCGTCGAATAGAGCCACTGCTCATGCGGGAATCCGCTAACCCGCTCACCGTGCCGGCGAGCACTGGTATCGTCTTCAAGCGCTCGGCGATTGCTTCTGGGCCGAGCGATTCGGGGGGTGCAAGCGACGCGGCCGCTATCGCGTATGGCTGTAACGCAGGGTCCATCGCGCGCGCCGAGCCCACCCTGGCAAACTGCTCAAACCCCTGCTCGAGCAATGCACGGAGCATGGTGTCTACAGCCTGGTTCGTCCAGGCTGCTATGATGATTCGTTCGCCACGCGCTGCCAACGCCTTGACCATGCAGGCAACGAGGTACGTCTTGCCGGTGCCGGGAGGTCCCTGCACCAGGAGATAGTCGCGCATCCTCAGCGCGAGGTCGAGCGCGGCTGCCTGTGACCTGTTGAGCTTGGGGGTGTGGCTCGAGGTGCGCTGACGACGGTCCGGCGCCGAAAACTCGGGAATCTGCTGAGCGTAGAGCAGAGCACGGGTCCGCTTCGGGGCGTCAATCCACGCATGCAGCGCCCTCACCGTGCGATCCAGCGCCTCTCCGGAATCATAGCGATCGACTAACCTCGGGACTGTGACAGGCTCTCTGGTCAGTACGTCAATGCAGTCTGTCCCCGCTGCCTTCAACGTGCCGATGGCTACCTCGCCCCGAATAGGGTCGCCGTCGCTCAGTAGAACCGTTTCACCCAGCCGTAGCTCGGAGCCGTTGTGGCAGCGCAACCGATAACTCCACTCGCCGCCGGCACAACCCTCGCGACCCAGTTCTTCGGCCACGACGATAGCCGTGCCGTTAGCTTCTCTATCGGCCGTCGACATCCGCCAGAGCGCCGCCAGCGTGCCGCTCGTTGCCTGCGACTCCAGTCGCAGCAGGCGATATTGCGTGGAATAGAAGTCGGAATCTCGAGAATCGACTCCACCGTTCGCGGCGTCCTGCAGGTCGCGACCTCGGCAATGATCGAGGTTTAGCAGCGCGCTGAGGCGCACGCACACGTCGCGATTCGCGCTGCGCCGACAACGACTGATGGAGTCTGACGGCGGGGCGAAGCCCGAGAGCGACGCCAGTACGGCCTGATTTCGCCTGGTGACAATGTGGTCGAGATCGCCTGGTCCACATTGAACCTCGCGGTAGGCCGCGGCCGCGCCCCCGGTATAAATGACCTGTGCACGAAACTCAGGCGCCAGACGTTGTTGGCTGGCGAGAATCGCGTAGTAGCCGCGGACCTGGAATTCCGGGTCCGGCCACTGCTCCTTATAGGCGCTTGTCTTCAGCTCGACGATGCGCGTGACGAGGGGACGGCCACCACCATCCGCTCGCCGAAAGACCAGGTCGGTTCGGCCGCGGAGTCCGAGCTCGGGACAGAGCAGCGTGCTCTCAAAAACCGGGACACCGTATTGCCCGCCAAAGAGGTCCGCGCCAAAGGTGGCGTGCCATCGCGCAAGCCGAACCAGGTGCGGCCGCACATCGTCGATCAGCGCCTGCGCCGAGACACCCGCGAGTGCGAGCCCGTACGATGCCCCGGTGATGAGCGATTCGACCATGTCCTCCGGCACGGATCCCTCGCGGCATAGGGCCTGAAAAACGCCGTGTACCGCCGTTCCTCGGAGCTGTGGCAGCGTGGCAGGGCGAGCGGCAAGACGATTGGCGAGCCACTGGCGCAGGCAGTAGTCGATTCCCGCGAGAGCAGTCACGTCCAGCAGCGAATCCGGCTCGAGCACGACGAGGCTCGACGTGCCGCTCAGGAAGGTTGCTACGTCTGTCTGGCGTGTCCCTTTCTGCGCGGCGGAAGATCGTGCGCGGCGGAGATGGTACGCACGAAGGCACAAGCCCTCAGGCGCGGCGGCAAGACCGTCGTGCAGGTACTCAAATCGCTCGCCCAGGTCGATCCGGCAGGTGCCGTACGCGGTCTCAAGCGTGATGCGCACCCCGTTCACGCTGCCTTTGCTCCCGGTGTGCACGCGGCGTTCGGTCCTCGTGACCACGCCCTCAAGGAACGGCTGATCGCAGCGCGCTTCTGAGCCGCAGATCACGCAGCCCGGCGAATAGGTCGGTGGGGCGACGGCCACGATCCCTCCTCCAACCCTCGAGACCCGGTTCCAGCCCGGGATATCGGGCAGCACATGTGAGCGGACCGGTGCAGCCTCCTGTTTTCCCGGGCATGCGGTTCCGCAAGAGCTGCCATACCGCATATCGCTCCAACGTCGAGCGCCATCCCTGCCTCCAGCGATCTGCCATTGAGCTGTGCCTGAGCGCGCCCGCGGCAGGCCGGGGCGCCACGATGAGCCGCGAGCCCTGGACGTCTCAGGACGAGAGCTCAAGCAGGCACCATTGTACTTTGCCGGGGGAGGATGCTGGATGGGGATCCAGTGGACAACACCCCCCGCAAATCAAGGAGCGCGTGCCGGACGAGGCCACGCCGCGCGCAGCCGCGTGTATTCACCGTAGAGTCAGGCGACGTTCACCGGCGATTAACACCTGCTGTGTTACGGTTGGGCTGTAGAGCTCCTCACAGCCGCACGTTGACCAAGCGTTGTGCTCCGGCCGCCGACGCGCATTGATTCGGAGATTTGACCATGTCCCGGCGCGCATTGTACCGCATGGTATTGGCATCCCTGGCCCTCGTGGCAGCCGTGGCAATGCTTCGGAGCGGGATCCTGCAATCGTACGCGCTCCCGACGGCCGAGACGTTCCGCCGCCTTCGTCCGGGAGCGGTTATCGCAGTGCTCTCGTTGACCATGCTGTCAGCCATCTTGAGCGGCATCATGTGGTGCAGGCTTCTGGGGCAGGTGGGCCACGCGCTGCCACTCAGCACGGGCTTGAGCGCGTTCGCCGGAACCGGCCTGGCAAGCTATGTTGGTAACGCTGCTGGTTCCACGGTAGGCGGCGTCGTATACTTGCGCCGCCAGGGTCTGCAGCCCGGGCGCGCGGCGATAGTTGTCTTGATGGCCAACGCGTTAGGGCTATGCGGCGTGCTCGTGTGGGCGCCCATAGGGCTGATGCTTGTCTCTCGACCGGATATGCGCGACGCACTTCCCCTGGTCGGCAGCCATGATCTGGCGGCCGTGGCCTGGGCCTTCGCCGGGCTTGGCGTCTGCATGCTAGTAAGCCTGTGGTTGCTGGCCTCGGCCGACCGCACCGCCTGGAGGCTCACACACCGCGTCCGCGGCAAGGCGGTCTGGAATCTGCAGCTCGCGGCCTCCGCGGGCGGTTCGCGGCTTCGGCTGATGGGCATGCTTCGCTTGGTACCGTGGTCCGCGGCCGCATGGCTGGTCGGGACGATGGTTCTGTATGCCATGCTCGCTGGACTTGAACCGGCCAGCGCCATCAATCTCATGGATGTGGTAGGCGCTTCGGCCGTGGCAGCGGCACTTGGATCCCTGGCTTTCTTCATACCTTCGGGCGTTGGAGTTCGCGACGGCGCGCTGATCGTGCTGTTGTCTCGCTCCACCGGCGTGCCGATGCCATCGTGCGCGGCGGCGGTGCTAACACTGCGCGCGCTCGACCCGCTCTCGAAGCTCGGCATCGTGCTGCTGGTCGCGTGCGGCGCGTTCGACCGCATGAGTGCGTATAGCCTGACATGTCGGAACGCGGTGATGCTGAGGCTGCGGTTCGATCTCGATCTCTTGAGCGCATTGATAGCGCAGCGAGGCCCAGGCCGCCGGCCGGTGCCCGTACGTGAGGTCGCACAGACCAAGGCGGATTGGGAGATCTGAAGACCGTAGCGCGGTACCATTACGTCATGGCGCGGAACGCGCAACGAATCGCGAGGAGCAGCACCATGAGCGGTGAAGAGACCGGCAAGAGATCTCCCATCGGGGTCAACGAGGCGTTGGCAATAGGTCTGGGGGCCGTGGCGCTGCTACGCATACGCCGCCGGCGTCAGAAGGAAGCAGCCGAGCGCGCGGCCGCGGAGCGCGCGCGCGACGCCCAGGAGGGCAACCCCAGCAAGCCTGCCGGCGAAGCCGAAGGATGACGCGAGCGGTTACCATGACTCTCTCGCTCGCTTGAAAGTGAACTCCAGTTGCGGCTGGATGGGAGGGACCAGCGGCGACCGCGGTCGCGGCGATCGAGGCCGTTCGTTGTCTACGGGCTCCGGGGAACAAGGAATCGCTGCCGATCGGCTGCGATCCGCACGCGCGTTGGCGCGAGCGGGTCCGTACTGAGCCTTCCCACGACTTCGCCGTCGGTGTGTACGCTGAGCGGTCGCACGCCGGACAGGGCCAGTGAACGAGCTCGCCAGAGCCGGAAGGCGCGGTGACGCACGTGACCCCCGGCATAGACGCGCGGAAACGCGCTCAGCAGCGAAATGCGACCAAGGCGAAGAATCGCGCAGGCATCAAGCTCTCCATCGTCGAGTCTGGCATGTGGAGCGATACGCATGCCGCGTCCGTAGAACTCGCCGTTCGCGAAGGTCAGCATCAGCATGTCAAATTGATGGATAGTTCCGGCGCATTCCACGCGCACCGGCGTGGCGCGAAGGTTGAGCGAGCAGGAAACCGTGGCCCGTACATAGCCGAGATGTCCCTGGAAGGCCCGGTCGCAGTTCTCGATCAGCCGGCAGACTTCACCGTCGAGGCCCACACCCGCGTTGTTGGCAAACAGACGGCCCAAGATCTCGCCCAGGTCGATGCTACGCTCTTGCCAATCCTGAACCGCGAGCAGCGCGAGAGGATCCCTCGGCATCCCGAGCCCGCGAGCCAAATCGTTCCCACTGCCTCCCGGAAGCAATAGCACACAGCAATTCTTTCCGCGCAGGCCGTTGACCACCTCGTTGAGCGTTCCATCGCCGCCGAACACGCCGACGAGAGCGCCGGGGGGGATTCGCTCAGCATGGCGGCGCGCGTCGCCCGCGCCTTCAGTCAGCTGGATATTCGGATCGCAACCGCGGTCGCGCAGTCGCGCCAGCACTCGCGGCAGGAGCCGCGCAACCCGGCCACTGCCCGCCACCGGATTGGCGATCACGCAGCGCATATCCTGCATACAGATCCTCCACTTGGCATGCACTGTACCCGAGATCGCGCTGTTCGGAAACTGACCCGCTTCTGTAACGGGCGCACCTGCATCGTGTGATCGCCGGCTTGCTGGGATCGCGGGTACCCGCATGCGGACATTGTGCCCGTCCCGACCGGTGCGCGCGCGGGCCCCGGTGCCGCCGTCCGCCCGGCAGCCCGTCGCGGCAAGTTGCGACCCTACGAGCAGGCGGACAGGATGTCCGCGGCCCTACGAGACGCCCACACATCGCCCGTCACATTTTGCGCGCTCATGCTCGCGGTAAAGTAACGGGGGATGGGCGCCTTTGCGCCCATCCCCCGCATCTTGCCGGGTCCGTGCCCGGTCAGTGAACGATTACTGCGTGTACAGGAAGTTCGCCATCGACGGGCTACTCACGTTGGCCGGGGTGATGATCCCGGTCGGCGTGCCGTAGTGCCGCAGCAGTTTGATCTTGGGGTTGTTGAGGTACTGGACGCCCAGCTTGACGGCCATCTGGCCGATTCCATAGGGGTACTGCGCGATGAGAGCAGAGATCTGCCCCTTCTTGAGCGCTGCAACCTGGGCCGGTCCGGCATCGAACTCAACCAGCTTGAGGCCCTTGACGCCTGCTTCCTTGGCCGCGGCGGTGACGCCGTCACCGGTCACCACGTTCATGGCAAAGACGCCGGAGAGGTCCGGGTGAGCAGTCACGAGTGCCTTGAGCGCTATGCCAGCGCGCGTCGAAACGTCGCCGGTGAAGGTCGTGCCGAGATTGGTGAGCTGAGAATACTTCTTCAGCTCAGCGTTGAAACCCTGCATGCGCTGGTCGGTCGTGCTGACGCCGGGCACCGTGTTTACGCCCGCGACCTTGCCGCCCTTCGCGCCGATCGCCTTCGCCAGGGCGTCGGCCGCGGCCTTGCCACCGGCGATGTTGTCGGTAGAGATGGTGGTTACAGCCATGGACGGGTCGTTGAGGGTAGTGTCGACAAAGAGAACCGGCACTCCCGCTTTTACCGCGGCCAGAATCGGAGCACGCATGGCGACGGTATCGGTCGGCGCGGTGATGATGAGATCCGGGTGCCTGGCGATGGCGGCATTGAGGAAGGGGGTCTGGTAGCTCGGGCCCCAGGCGGCCGTAGAGCCGGTGAACTGCGGGGCCGGAAGGCCTTCCGCCTTCGCCTCGGCCTGGATGCCATGGTTCATGGTGATGTAGAAGGCATCGGAAGCAATGCCGGCGACGAAGATAATCTTATACTGCTTGGCGGCCTGCACATGCGTCGACTGCATGACAGGGGCGGTCGTGAGGAGTAGTGCGGCGGTGAGCAGGCCGCCGATTAGCGCTCGCTTCAGCATGCGTGACCCTCTTTCGCGATTACTCGGATGTCGTCACAATAACAGTTCCTGCACGGTTCGGCGATCCCATGCGCCGGCTTCCACCTCCTTCCGGGGCAGCGACTGGGCCTTCGGCTGTGGGCCGGAGGCTACTCGTCAGGTAGCGCGCGATCGTCTGACCTGATCGACCAACACGGCGAAGATAATGATCGTTCCTACGGCAACGTCTTGCCAGAACGACGAGACGCCCTGAATTGTGAATCCATACCGGAGCGTGGTCGGGATAAAGGCGCCGATCACCGTGCCGAGCACGGAGCCGACGCCGCCAAAGAGACTGGTGCCTCCGATCACCACCGCGGCAATAGCGTTCAGGTTGTCAGTCGTGTGGCCCGAAATATCGATGGTCTGGTACCGAGCCAGGTCGAAGATGCCGGCGAGGCTCGACATGCCGCCGCAGAGTGCGTAGACCATCCAGACATGTACGTTTACCGGCACGCCAGCCAGGCGAGATGCCTCGAGATTGCTGCCCACGGCAAACGTACGGCGGCCGAAAATCGTGCGGGTCAGAATGACGTGCGCGATCAGCGCCGCCACTGCCGCCGCGAACACCAACGTGGGTATACCCCAGACCAAGCTGTCGGCACCAAAGGAGTTGGCAAACGAGCTTGGGCCGACCGGAATCGCATTCTGGCCCGCCGCGCCTTCCGAGAAGATCAGCTCGGCAAAGCCATAGGCGATGCTGTACGTGCCCAGGGTGACGATGAATGCAGGCAGCTTCAGTCGGGTCACCAGCAGCCCATTGAGCGCGCCTGCCAAGATCCCGACCACGAGTCCAGCCAGAATGCCGAGCGCGATCGCCAGGCCGGCGTGAGGAAACACGCCGTTGGCAACCTGCTGGGACGTGCCGCCGGTTTCCGCCATCACCCACGAGGCGACGATGGCTGAGAGCATCAGCACCGTGCCGACGGAAAGGTCGATGCCGGCGGTGATGATCACGAAGGTCTCGCCGATGGCCAGCAAGAGCGTTTCCGCGCTGTCCCAGGCGATGTTCTTGAAGTTCGTGATGCCCCAGAACGAATGACCGGGACTGATCAGGCTAAACAGGCCTAGAAGTATGACCAATACAAGGAATATATACAGGTTGCTGGCGCGAACGACGAGTCGAATCGCGCGACGGTAGCCAGCTAAAGGTCCCGGCGGAGCCGGATCGGGACTGCTTGCTTCTCGCTCAGCTGATACGCTCATTTACTCGATCTCCGCCAGTCGCTCAACGGCAGCACCGGTCATGAATGCCACGACCTCGGTCATCGTCGAATCGCTGCGTTTTACTTGGCGGACCGTGCGGCCCAGCCTGAGAATGGTGATCCGATCGGCCACCTCGAAGACCTCAGGCATGCTGTGGCTGATCATGATCACGGCGGCTCCAGACTCACGAACGCGCAAGATCAACTCGAGCACCATCTTCGATTCCCTCACCCCGAGAGCGGCGGTGGGCTCATCCATGATCACGACTTTGTTGCCCCAGGCCGTGGCGCGCGCGACGGCGATGGCCTGGCGCTGGCCGCCGGAAAGCGTGAAAACCGGCTGCCGCACGGTCGACAAACCGATCTGCAGGCTTGCCATTTCCTGGGCAGCGCGCCTGCGCATGGCGCCGTCGTTGAGAAAGCCTATCTTGCCCAGGGGTCCGGGGACACGCGCTTCACGACCAAGAAAGAGGTTCGACGTCACGTCGAGGTGCGGCGCAAGAGCGAGGTCCTGATAGACCGTCTCGATGCCGTGCCGGCGAGCATCCTGCGGCGAGTGGAAGGTGATTGGTTTTCCTTCCAGCAGCATGGTCCCGGCGTCCGGCTGCAGGGCACCCGAGAACATCTTGATCAATGTCGACTTCCCGGCCCCGTTATCGCCGACCAACGCCGACACCTCGCCGAGCCTGGCTGAGAAGTCCGCCCCGCGCAGGGCCACCACCCGCCCAAAGCTGCGGGTGATGCCGCGCGCCTCCAAAATCGGTTGATTGTCTTCTACCACCCGAGTCCTCCGCGACGCTCGTGGCGAGACGACCTCCGGCCGTCGATAGTTTGCCAGTAGTGTTGGGCAACGATGCGGCCAATCGCGCTGCCGTCACGCGCTCACGCGGCATGACAACGTTGTCCTGCACGACTGCGCCCTATTATGGCACCCATCCCGGGCGTTGTCAACTGGCTGCGGCAGCATGGTGACAACGTTGTCAACGTGGTGTAGACTAGAGGATGGGCAGCCGCGCTGTCCCGAGGTGGGATATGTCGCGGACTGGCTTGTTCGTTCTGCCCACGTGGGTTCGCTGCAGGTCGGACCGGGGATGAGGGCTGTATGGCAACTATGCGCGACGTGGCTGCCATGGCAGGCGTAAGCCTGAAGACCGTCTCGCGCGTGGTCAACGGCGAGCCCGGCGTGCGCGCGGAGACCTCTGAACGAGTACAGGCGGCAGTCACGGCGCTGCAGTTCCACCCCAGCGCGGTGGCGCGAAGCCTGCGAGGAGGCCACTCGCAGCCGCTGCTTGGGCTCGTCATCGGCGACTTGGCGAATCCCTTCTACTCCGGGATTGCCCGTGGCGTGGAAGACGTTGCTGCCCAGGCGGGGTTCCTGGTCGTTTCGGGCAGCTCGGAGGAGCATGCCAGGCGTGAAGACGACCTGGTAAAGGCATTGTGCAGGCAGCATATTGCCGGACTCCTGGTCGTGCCAGCCAGCGGTCGCGCAGGGCCAGGCTCCGAGAGTCGCATCCCGAAAGTGTTTCTCGATCGCCCAGCGCCGGACAGGCTTTCCGACTGCGTGCTTCTCGACAACCGAGGTGGCGCGCAGCAAGGCATCTCGTACCTGGTCATGCAAGGCCACCGGCGCATCGGAGTGGTGGGAGACGACCTCTCGCTCTACACGGCGGGCGAGCGCCTGGCCGGCTACCGAACGGCTTTTTCCACTGTCGGCCTCTCGTGCGACGAGTCGCTGATCAAGCTTGGCGCTTGGACTGTGGCCGGGGCGGAAGCATGCGCTCACCAGTTGTTGGCGATGGCCAGGCCTCCCTCTGCTGTGTTCGCCATGAACAACAGGGCGTGTGTGGGCGTGCTCCGCGCCGTGATCGCGCGCAAGGCCCAGATCGCGGTGCTCGGGTTTGACGAGCTGGAACTGGCAGACATGATCTCCGCGATCGATGCGCTGATCGTGCACGATCCCGCGGAGATGGGTCGCGTTGGCGCGCGCCTACTCCTGGCGCGCTTGGCCGGTGACAGCGGCCCACAGCAGACGGTCGTGCTGCCTACCAAGCTGGTTGTGTACTAGAGGGTTACGGGTACCGTGACGGGGAGAACGATGGAGAGCAGCATATATGGCGGCATCGAGGGCGGTGGCACCAAGTTCAAGTGCATGCTCGGCACGGGTCCGCTCGATATCCTGGCGGTCGCCACGATTCCTACCGCGGACCCTGAGACCACGCTGGAGGCTGTGTTCGACTTCTTCCAGACGGCCGGTGCGGACAGGCGCTTGGCAGCGGTCGGCCTCGCGTCATTCGGTCCGATCGATCTCGATGCAACGTCGCCGACGTACGGGTATATCACGTCCACGCCCAAAGCGGGTTGGCAGCAGCTCAACATCGTGGGAGCGCTGCGGGATCGCCTCGGCGTGACAATCGGCTTTGACACCGATGTCAATGCCGCCGCGCTGGCCGAGCACCGGTGGGGAGCGGCGCAGGGCGTCGATCCGGTCGTGTATCTCACCGTTGGGACCGGTATAGGCGGCGGAGCGTACGTCAACGGAGCGCCGCTCCACGGGCTTATCCACCCCGAGATGGGGCATCTGGTCATGCCGGCAGTGGCCGGCGATACGTTCCGCGGCGTCTGCCCGTTTCACGACCGCTGTCTGGAAGGTGTGGCGAGCGGACCGGCACTGGGCGCTCGCGCCGGGAAGCCGGCTCAGGAGCTGGCGCCAGACGATCCGCTCTGGGATCTGGAGGCATTCTATCTCGCCACAGCGGTCGCCGATATCATGTACACGCTGTCGCCGCGGCGCGTCGTGCTCGGCGGCGGTGTCATGGAGCAGCGGCACCTGTTCCCGCGCATCCGCGATCGTGTGACCCGGATTACTAACGGCTACCTGCGGCACTCCGCCGTGAATCCAGGCGCCATCGATTCGTACATTGTTCCTCCCGACCTCGGATCGCAGTGCGGCATGCTCGGCGCAATCGAGTTGGCGCGGCGTGCCCTGGCTCGGGATCTGCCGTCTCAGCCCAATTCGCCCAGCTGAGCTATCAGCTCGGCGGCATGCCCCTGGCTGCGCAGGGGAGCGACGACGTCGGCCGCGAGGTCCGGTTCGTACACCAGCACCACGCGAGCCCGGCCGCTTGAGCCCAGAGCCGCATCTGCGAGAGACGCCGGGACCACAATGCTGCGACCTTTGCCGGCAACGACGACTCGCCTGTTGGCGGCGACGGCCACTTCACCGTCGAGCACGACAATGCCGCGCATGGACTGCCGCGCGCGGCGCAAGCCAAACGCATGCACGATTCCGGCCGCGGCCAGATCGGCGTGCTCCGCACCGGCGTGCGGCGCTCTCCCAGCAACGGCGGCCTCACCGGAAAACTCCAGGAGCTCGACGGCGAAGTAGCGGCAAGCGCAAAGCATCGTGCGCCGCACAGTGGCGTCGGATACAGGCAACGATAGCGGCCGAATTGCGGCACGAGGCTGCTGACTTATGTCAAGAACTGCGATACCCCGGTCCAGGTGCAGCGGTCTCGGCTTGCCGTCTGTCCCGGCGCGGCCCCAATCGTAGAGGCGGTAGGTTATGTCCGAGTTCTGCTGCACCTCGCAGAAGACGATACCTTTTCCCAGGGCATGCACGACGCCCGCTGGCGAGAAGAGCACGTCGCCTGCCTTCACCGGCACGAAGTTGATCAGCTCGGGCACGCCGCGGCCGGTGCGACATGCCTCCCGCAGCTGCTCGGCCGTGACGCCGGAGCGCAGCCCCCAGTAGACCCCGGCGCCCGGCTCGGCATCCAGGATCAGGTACATCTCGGTCTTGCCGGGAAAACCGCGCCCGGGATCGTCGCGCAGCGCCTGTTCGTCGTTCGGATGGATCTGGACGGACAGATCCTGCGACGATCCCGAGAGCTTTATGAGGAGCGGCAGGCGGGCATTGGGATAGTGGGGAGCCCCGTCCGAGATACCACCGTCGGTCGCTTCGTCGACCTCGCGTAAGGTCTTGCCTCGCCAGTCGCCTTCCGCGATGCGCGCGTCGTCGCCGATCTCCCAGGATTCGGCCAGCGTACCTTCCGGTCCGGTGGGCTTCCGCATGAGATCGCTCAGCCGAGTGCCGCCCCACACGTAGTATCGATAGACGGGATCGGTACGAAGTGGATAGAGGTCGGGCAAAGGTCCAGACATTACAAAACCTACAGGTGCCACTCGCGCTCGATCACACTCAAGACTTCGCCCGCGACGATGAGCGAGCCATCTTGGTTGAGATGCACGCCGTCCGGCTCGCGGATCAGCAGCCAGCTCCCGTGCCAGTGAACGTAGTCGACATACTTGCCGTGGTCGGTGACCGGACCCAGAACATTGAGGAACCGCGCGCCAGGCACGGCTGCCGCCGCGGCCTGCAGGGCAGCGTTGATCTGATGGTCATCGAACGCCCACGTGCTGTTGCGAGCAGGTGGCATAGACAGCCAGTAGACCCGCTTGCTGCCGCCTTGCGTCCATATACGCATGCAGATCTCGGCCCTACGCTCGTACTCGCGCCTCCATGCCGGAGTACCCGCCAGGAAGATCTGGCCGTTCGGCATGGTCATGTTCTGGAAGTCATTCCCACCCATGATTACCACCACCGCGTCCGGGTTGTCAGAGGCAACCTGCTGTGCCGCGACGATCGACCAGTCGACGAAGTCCGGACGCGTGAGCCCGGTGCCGTTGTGCGTATCCACGAAGCCGGTTACGGGCGCGATCGCCACGGCCCTATCTACCAGCTCAGGCGCAAGATAGCCCGAGAGCGAGTCTCCGGTAACCAACAGGCGAAGTGGGGCGTTGCTCGTTACCACGCGAGGCGGCGGTCCGGCCGTCGGGGTGATCGTAGGCCGGGCGGTGGCAGTGGCAGTCGGCAGTATTGTCGAGGTGGCAGTTGCGCGAATCGTGGCGGAGGGTCGCGGCGTGCTCGTGCGGATCGGTACCGCCGGCAATTTCGGCCAGGGCCGGCATGGGCTGGCGGGCAAGCGCGCGCAGGCCGACTCGTCCAGGTGCGTCCCGTTCAAAGCCGGATGCGCGGCGCTTTGTTCCCGGATAGCGCTCAGTGGGCCCTTGGTCGCGGATCGTCCGCATGTTGTCGAGGCGGGCGTCCTGGCGCAGGTGGTCGCACGCGTGGCGCTCGGTATGGGAGTGCTCGTCGGGAAGGTGGGTACGGCGGTGGTCGTCGGGAGCGGTGTTTGCGACGGCGTGGGAGGCGCGCGTGTTGCGCTCGGCCTCGCGACGACGGCGACGAGCCCTGCAGTCACAGGAGGGCCGAAGCGCGGGTCGCCACCAAGAGTGCCGAATTGCTGCATGGGCGGATCGGCGGCGGGAATATCGAGCTCTGTCTGGGCCCCGTTGCCGTCCATCTGCAGGAGCGGAGGTATCGAGGGCTGGATTGTGTTACCCAGTGCGGCATCCACCTGGTCGCGCGGCCAAGTGAGGCCGGTATGCTCGGAGATCCACAGGGCAGTGTCTCCCACGCGGATTGTCGCATCCCGAAAGATACCGTCATTCATGCCGTCGGCGTCGTGTCTGATGGAACGGGCATTGAGCAGCAGCCCCAATACAAGGGCGATGCCGACCGTCAGCAACACCTTCTGGATCGAGGTAGTTGGCGAGAGCGCCCGCGCCGCACTGTAGTCTATGGCTACCGGTCGGGCAGGCGCGATGCGGACCCGCTCTCTGCGGGCCATCACCATCGGCGGTATCTGCTTGAACTCGGTGTCGGGTAGCGCGGACACCTGTACTCCCTCAGAACTGGTAGTAGATAAATGGCGCGACACCCTGGCCACTGACCAGTGCACCGCTGATGAGCAGAATCGATGCCAGAACGATGCCCTGGGGCACGGGGCCGATGCGGGCGAACAGCAGCCGCGCCTGGAGCACGGGAGCGGTTGGCACGAACTGCAGGGCGAGTCCGGCCAGAATGGCCGCCAGAACGGGTGTTGTCAGGGTCGTGACACCGCCGCCGTACGCGACGCGATTGAACATCTCGCCGATCGTGTCCAGGCTGTAGGCGCGGAAGAAGATCCATGAGAGGCATACCACGTTAAACGTGATCAGCCAGCGGAGAACGGGTCGGCGTACCGGCCTGCCGCTCTTCCGGGTTCCTTGTCGCTCCTCAATCCACCGCTCGGTCGCCAGCCCACCGCCATGGATTCCGCCCCAAAGCACGAAGTTCCACGCAGCCCCGTGCCACAGCCCGCCCAAGAGCATCGTCAGCATGAGGTTGATGTATGTCCGGCCACGTCCCTTTCGATTGCCGCCGAGCCCGATGTAGAGGTAGTCACGCAGCCAGCGCGAGAGGCTCATATGCCACCGGTGCCAGAATTCCTGCAGCGTCAACGCCGCGTAGGGTTTGTTGAAGTTGGCAGGGAACTGGAAGCCAAGCAGCAGCGCCAGGCCGATTGCCATGTCGGAGTACGCCGAGAAGTCGCAATAGATTTGAATAGCATAGCCATAGACCGCGGCGATGATGTCAATGCGAGAGTGCGCGTTAGGCGAGCCGAACACGGGGTCGACGAGTTTGGAGGCGATCATGTCCGCGAGGACGACCTTCTTGAGAAGGCCTCCCGCGATGAGCTCAAACGCGCGTGCCGCCTCAATCTTGGTGGGGTCGCGCGGCGAGGCAAATTGCGGCACGAGCTCGCTGGCGCGCACGATAGGTCCGGCGATCAGGTGCGGGAAGAACGACGCGTACACAGCGAAGTCCAGCCAGCCGGCCGGCTTTGCTCGCCCCCTGCGGATATCGATGACATAGGACATCGCCTGGAACGTGTAGAAGGAGATGCCCACGGGGAGGACCACCTGGAGAAGCGGCAGCGGCGCCGCCAGGCCGAACTTAGCACTCAGCGTAGCGAAGTTGCTGGCAAAGAACCCGTAATACTTGAACCATCCGAGCAATCCGAGATCGCCCGCCAGGGCCAGGCCAAGCAGCAAAGTACGCGCACGCTCGGGCACATTTGGACGGCCCAGCGCGACGCCCATCGCCTGGTTCCAAATCGTGCAACTCGCCAGCAGAAAGACGAAGTGCCAATCCGCATAGCCGTAGAAGACATAGCTCGCGGCAATGATGAACAGCTTCCAGAGTCTGGCCCGCGGCATGAGGAGCCAGGAGATCGGAAGAACGATGGCGAAGAACGCCGCGAACTGAATGGTCGGGAAGATCAATGGCTAGCCTCGGCCCATTCTGGGTTTCTCACTTCCAGGCAATCTGAAGTTTGATCCTGTGTGCATGTATTTCGGCACCCCTTAGGCACACATCCAGCCAGAAGACGCTAGGCCGGAGCTGCAGCGCGCCGCTGCCGCACAGGCACGGGTGGGAGAACAAGACCGCAGCCAAAGTCCATGGAGATGTGGCTCGGTTCCATCATCCTACCCTATCGCCTGCCGTCCATCTACCCGACATCACGCCTTTTCTCCAGCCTGCGGGACAGAAAAGTGGTTGCCCACCTCCTGAGGATTCCTGCGTCGTCTGCCTCTTCGCCGGCTCGCCTGCCAACCCCAAAGCACCCCATCTCACGCCTGAACGATCGCGTCAAGCTGATGGTTACGGCGTTGCACGCTCGCAGCGCGCCATGCAGATGGAGGAAAGCGTGGTCTCTCATCGAGATCGCCTAGCACTAGCGTGGGGAGGGGGCCGAACGGCTTCCAAACTCGGCAGAGGCTAGCCCGTTTCGGACACTCTGCAAGTGCCGGCTTCGGCACCATCAGGTCAATAGTAGCGGCACGGCAGTGACCCCGCTCCCATTCTCCTACCGCAGATTAGTGTTACTGGGGGAGCATATACAGGTCGATGCCGCCGCTAATGCGTGCGAAGACGGCCCCGTGGCGCATATCGTGCCCCTCCTACGCGAAACCCGGCCTCAACGGCTCAGAGTCCGGCCGGGGGCAAATGATCGGCAATTGATCGCAGGCGAGCGGGGCGATTCCTGCTTACTTCACGCGCTGCGTTCGACGTGTTCCAGAAGCGCAGATGTCACAGATGCGGCTCAGGTGCCACAGATGTCGGCGCGTTGCTGTGTGCGAAATCAGGCCGCCCGAGCTTGTAGCCCGCACATGAAGGCGCATGGTGGGCCGCAAAGGCGAACGCTCCTTGACAGGCTGCCCGCCTGCTATGGCCGTTCACGGTCACGCCACCGGCAAACCATAGGGCAGGAAGAGGCGCTACCGTAGAATTGGATGCCGAGGTTGATGGCCGAGCACCAAAGACAGGACCAGCCGTGCAGGGTAGGATGGGTGTAGGGCGCCGCGCCAGCAACGCTACCGGCGCCCACATCTCTCGCGGCCAGGAGGAGTGCGGCGTGGCTACATCAGACGATGCGAGCATTGTCAGTCGAGCTGAAGACGAGCGCCGAGCGGGTGACTCGCCATCCGCCGCGATCACACGTGCGACCGCTCTGCGTGTGGCGCTGAGCCTGATCGACCGTGAAGGCGCCGGCAGTCTGTCGCTTCGTCGCCTGAGCGTCGAGCTCGGGGTCGTGCCTTCCGTGGTGCACTACCACACCGGAGGCAAAGACGAGCTGCTTGACAGCGTCGTCGATGCAGTGCTGGCGGAGATAGCGCTTCCACCCCTTGTGACGGGATCTTCGTGGCTCGATCGCGTGCGCGACGTCGCCTGCGCGTACCGGTCGGCGTTGCTTCGCCATCCAAAGGCGCTGCCGATCGTCGTGTCGCGACCGTCGCGCGCGCGCAGCTTGCGGGTAACCGAGACTCTTCTCGCCGTGATGCGACGTGGCGGTCTTGGTCCGACCGGTGCCTGGAACATCGCCACCGCGCTGACCGCGTACGTGCTGGGCTACGTCCTGCTCGAAGTGGGAAACACGCCGGCGGAGGTGAACGGGATCCCGGCCGGCGGTCTGGCTGCCCGTCTACAGGACGCTCAGCCACATGAGTATCCTCTTGTCGCCGCTGTTGCCGCTGGAATGGAGACGGAGGGAATCGACAACGATCTGGCGTTTGCGGCAGGGCTGGATGCTTTCCTCGCCGGTCTGGCCAGGGCTGAAAGCGAGACATCTCGCTGATCGCCCGCAGAGTCTGGTTCACTCAGTGAGTCAATGCACGCCAGGGATTTAAGGCGTCAGCTCGACGCTTATACGCTACATTTGCAAGGACTGTTTCTATGCCGCCGATGTTGTTGGTTGACGCTGCTCTTGAGAGACGCCAAATGTCCCCGAGCTTCGAGGACGGCGTGCGTTGTCAGCAGGTGATCGATGCGGCGGTCAGGTCGGATGCGGAGCGACGATGGATCGATCTGTGATCGGCGCGGCTTGCCTGAATCGTTCGCCGGCAGCGCGGCAACATGCAGGGGTTGCCGGCTTCACTTCAGGCGGCGACACCACGTGCAGGCGGCGTGGAGGAAGTTTCCTAGTAGAGGGGGCCACAGTATGACGGCCGCAGTGGTGTCTCATGTGCTGGAGAACATTGCCTTCGATCTGGATGCACCGGCCTTGTTCAGGGAGGCTCGAATCGAAGAGGGCAGCGCACTTGCTCAGGAATTGTTGCCGTTGGCAGCGGACGGAGCACGGCTTGCCCGGCCCAAAGCCCTCTACCTGGTGGCGTATGTTACCGATCGGGGCGAGGATTTCGTCGAGGTCGAGAGTCAACGCTTCTCCAGTCGCGTCCTGAGCGTGAATCTTGCCAAAGCGTATCGGGTGTTTCCGTACCTTGCCACGTGCGGGGCGGAGTTGCAGGAGTGGGGTGAACGCATCGCGGATCCGCTGCACCGCTTCTGGGCAGAGATAGTGAAGCAGCTCGCCCTGGTGGCAGCAAGTCAGGCACTGTCGGAACACATTGCCGCGACATATAACCCAGGCGAGACGAGTGTTATGAATCCCGGATCGCTTGCCGATTGGCAGATTCAGCAGCAGCAAGTCCTGTTTGGTCTGTTTGGGACAGGCGCTCGGACGATCGGCGTGCGCCTAACCGAAAGCCTGCTGATGGTACCGACCAAGACGGTCTCAGGTATCCGATTCCCGACAACCGAACACTTCGAGAGTTGCCAGCTTTGTCCGCGGGAGAATTGCCCCGGCCGACGAGCGCCATTCGAACCGGCACTCTATGGCACCAGATATGGGGCCGTCTCTGAATCGGAAGCTCACGGTGCGCATCAATGACGAACAGTCCCAACGCCACCAGCAGCGCGCCAGAGGGCCAAGCTTCCGGTCGTGCGATCGACCGCGAGCAGCGTGTCGAGGAGTCCTCAGAGCGCAGTAATCGAGCCATTGCGCGGGATGGAGCGGTCGAAAGTGATGGACGTGGCAGCGTGTTGGCGGTCGTCACCGGCGCGAACATAGCCGCGTAGGTGCCAATCGCGCGTTGCATGTGCCTGCGCGGTGCGCGGCAACGATCCGGCGACGCCCAAGAGCAGCATTCCGCAAGCGAGCAAGGCGACGCCGCGCGCACGCAACGTGCTGAACGCTGTCCGCTTGCTTCCCAGAATATCGTCGAGGAATCGACCGCCGCGGCTGCCCAGTGCTTTCGCAAGCGCACGTGCCAGGGGAAGAACGTCGGCAAGCAGCGCAGAACTATGGAAAGATGCCTGGCGAGGCAACGCGAGGAAGGCCTGCCGCGTGGCTACAAGTGACGAAGCAGTGCCGCGCAGGTCAAATCGTGGCGACCAAGGGTGCACGCGGGCAACCAGCCTCGTGGCTGGGGCGCCGCTGAGCGCCAGCGCGCCAAGCAGACACAGCTTGGTCAATGGGTCGAGCGCGCGCACGGCGAGTGCCGCGGCAAGACCCGTGGTAACGGGCACGCCACTTGCGTGCGCGAGCAGGACAGCCACCGCGCTCTCGCTTACCCCCACGCCCTCGGGCACGATGAAAGCCAGCGATCCGAGCCCCGCTGCGAGCGCTGCCGCGCCAATAACCGTGCCGAAGCTGACTGCGATACCGGGACTCATCGTGGAAAGGGCAACGTACAGGGCGCCAATACCCACGACCCATGAAGCGGCACTCCAGGGGACCAGCGCGATCAACTGGCGACTTGACAGCGGTCGCGCATCCCCATCACCATTGGGCACGCTACCCAACAGCCGGCGCGCCAACCGGTTGCGCGACGTCGACGCCGAAGCCAACGCTCTGAGCACGAACAGCATGATAAGCGCAAGGCTCAGCAGCGCCAGGGCCGCCGCGATTGGTCCCCTGCCGCCGATGATCGGCAGCGAGCGGTCCACGCCGGTACGAGCCAACACGACCAGCCCCAGCGGCGTCCAGACCAGGATGCCGCAAAAGCCAAGGGCGTTGGCAATCAAGGTGAGAAGCGCAGCCCTGCCCGGCGTGACGCCGTGCTGGCGCAAGCTCGCGGCCGATCCCAGGGCAGGACCGACCGAATTCACCACGTAGCCGCCAAGACCGGCGCTGAGATATGCCGTGAACCCCGCGCGAAACGGTACCGAGTAACCGAGACGATGCAGCAGCCGCCACCACTCAACGCCGCTCAGGAGGGCAGCGGCACTCCCAAGCGCCACGATCTCGAGGATCGTAGCCGGCCGGACGTGGATCAGCGCCGACAGCATGCTCGCTGCAAGTGTGTGCATGCCGCCGCGCGTGAGAAAGCCAGTGGCCACGACCAAGACAGCGAGGCCAATTCCAATCGGTCGCTTGACCGGGATCCAGTGCATCCTGTTCCCTCGTGTCGCGCCCAGCGCACGGATTGTCTGTGGTGGCACTGGGCGACTTCAGTCACATAGTCCCATTATTGCTTGCCCACATGACCGCACGATGATCACGTCCATAGCGGTCGCCGCCGAGGCCGGCCCTTAGGCTGAACCTGTATCTCGCTTATCTAAGGCGTATTGGGCGAGAGGCCCGCGCTCCCAGGATCGTGCGTTGCTGGCCCGGTTCGCCAACAGCATCGATCAGTCATCACTCATTGTGAAGCGTTGTCGAGCGCATCTCTCCAGGCGGGCAGGGAGAGTCCGCCTGTGCGGCGGGGGTCTGCCAGTACGGAGTCTCGGTATGGCCGACGGTCACGGCCAGGCCGAGTCGTTCCGCGAACGCGAGCGCCGGCAGCAGGTGGTTGAGTACCTGCTCGGCGCTCGCCCTGAACACGCGACCCCGGTTCGACACCTTCACCCAACCCTGCCTGTCGCGGTAGTAGCGTTCCGTCGTCCGCTTGCCCGTGAAGGTCACACAGTAGGTGTCGTTGGTCTTCTTCATCGCTCCACCGCCTCGTCCTCCACAGACCCCCTGATCAGCTGCACGTCGATGTCGAGGTCAAGCTCGGCCCAGACACGCTCGGCCGTCAGTGTTGGAGCCCCTAGTCGCTGCGCGAGCGCGAGGCAAGCGCGATCGCCGAGCGACAGACCCTTGCTTGTCGTCTTCGGATAGAGCGCAGCGGCCGCCATCGCATCCGCGTCCGTGAACGGCTCTACTGCGAGAAGCTCGCGGACAGGGCCAAGAACCGTCGCGGGATCCTTCTTGTGGCGCACAAGGACGGTTGCCACTTCACTGAGATTGACGGCGCTCGTCGCTGCTCTGCCGGCGATCGCGTCGGCGACCAACTCGGCACCGGGCTCAGCGAACAGCAGCGCCAACAGCGCCGACGCGTCGATCGCGACGGTCATCGAGATCCGCGCTGTGCAGCCTGGTCTTCTGCCGCCGCCTGTCGGCGACGCTCAGCCCGCAACTCCTCGACGGCTGAGCCCTTCATGTGCCCGGCCGAGCCGATCAGCGCGCGGGCAGCAGCGCGGTGGCTTTCTACGCGGAGGACGCCGTCGGCCTCCTCGCTGATCTTCATCTCATCGCCGGCACGGAGGCCAAGCCGGCGACGCAGCTCTGCCGGCACCACCAAGCGCCCACGCTCGTCCAAACGTGCTGTCCCACTCACGCCTTTCATATGGGCAAGTCTACCAGTCTCCCACTTTCTCTGTCAAGTGGGATGCCTGGATATAGCACATGGCGACACGCGATATTCGACATGCGCCCATCTCTCTTGTTCTTTTTTCACAGTCGGCCAGTGCCAAGAGTGGGTCAGCAAGCGCCGAACCGATCAGCAGGCTGATGCATTTCGATGCAGCAATACCACCGTCGAGGGCATGCTCACGCGGTGCGCAGGCGACCCGAACGCCCCGTTCCACGCTTTTGGCGCACCGGCGAGGACCGGCTTCCTCCTGCCTGGCGTGGTGCGCTTCCCGCTCCTTGCGTCCGAGGCGATCCCGGCGCATATCAACCCGGCCGGCAATGACGGACGCTCGCGGGACTGGCCGAGGTCGTGGCTCGCCGGCGGCCTACCCGACTTGATGAGCGGGGACGGGAAACGGAGCCACCACGAGGAGGCCACCGCGCTCGTCCTCGACTCTACCATCATGGCAGCATCACCCACTCATCACCCACTCTTGTGGGTACCCGGTACCCGACAGTGCGGTGTCAGAACGGTGCTGGGCCAATGGCCACGAGCGTGACAACCGACCCACCAGGGGAATAGGTCACGACCCGTTCATGGTAATCTGATTCCCGAACAGCTGAGAGCTGGTGATCCGTTCCTGTCAGGGGATGTGAATGCCGACCATGCAGTGCGCGTTCGGCCGATGGACCGCTCATGCTGGCGCGCGGTCGAGCGAGTCCCGATTTGAGTGGAGCGCCGGTGAGGCTCAAATGCGCTGAAGTCTAGTAGAGAGGTATAGGTCCAGGTGGACAAGAAAGCGTTGATCGTATGGGGTGGCTGGGACGGACATGAACCGCGGCAAGTCGCCGCCGTCTTTGCCGATAGCCTACGCGTGGCGGGCTTCGACGTTGCCGTGTCGGACACGCTTGATTCGTTGCTGGACCGCGAGAAGCTGATGGGGCTGGACCTGATCTGCCCGGTCTGGACCATGGGTGAGATCACGCAGGTCCAGCTTGAGAATCTCCTGGCCGCCGTGGAGAGCGGTGCAGGCCTTGGCGGCTGCCACGGCGGTATGGGCGACTCCTTCCGCCAGGCCACGGACTATCAATTCATGGTCGGTGGTCAATGGGTGGCTCACCCGGGAGGGGACGGCATCCGGCACGGCATAACCATCGTCGATCACGAACATTTCATCACGTCCGGGGCGAGCGACTTCGAGGTAGTCACCGAGCAGTACTACATGCATGTGGATCCCGCGAACCATGTGCTGGCGACTACCCGCTTCCCTGTCGTGGATGGCCCGCATAGCGCCAACGGCCCGGTCGACGTCCCGGTGATCTGGACACGTCTCTGGGGCCGGGGCCGGGTGTTCTATTGTTCGCTCGGGCACCACGCAGATGTCGTAGCCATTGCCGAGGTGCATGCACTTTGCCTGCGTGGATTGCTCTGGGCGGCGCGCGCTGAGGACGTGGCATCCGCGTTTCCAAACGGCGGCCCTGCCGCGGTGCAGGGGAGGGCGCTGGCATGAATGGTGTGCAGAACGCGGTAGGGGTCGGAGTCGTCGGCTGCGGCAACATCAGCAGCATCTATCTAGAAAACGCCAAGCGCCTGAAATCTCTCAACCTGTTGGCTTGCGCCGACCTCGATATGAGCCGTGCTGAGTCACGGGCGGCTCAGTTCGGCATCTCGGCCGTCAGCGTCGACGCCATGCTGGCGGATCCGTCGATCGAGCTAATCATCAACCTGACAATCCCAGCAGCACACGCCGAGGTTGCGCGCAAGGCACTCCAGGCCGGGAAGCACGTGTACAATGAGAAGCCTCTGGCGGTGTCGCGCGACGATGCGAAGGACCTGGTGGAATTGGCTCACCAACGCAGCCTGCTGCTAGGCGGGGCGCCGGACACCTTCCTGGGCGGCGGCCTGCAGACGTGCCGGAAGTTGATCGACGATGGATGGATCGGGACGCCGGTCGCGGCCACTGCCTTTATGCTCTGCCACGGTCACGAAAGCTGGCACCCCGACCCGGCCTTCTACTACAAGCGCGGCGGAGGGCCGATGCTGGATATGGGACCATACTACTTGAGTGCCCTTGTCTCGCTGATCGGGCCGGTCAGGCGCGTCACCGGCGCCGCGCGCATCACATTCCCGGAACGGACGATTACCAGCGCCCCACAGTACGGCGCCACGATCGGTGTCGAGGTGCCGACGCACGTGGCAGGGATACTTGAGTTCGCCACGGGCGCCATCGCCACCCTGGTCACCAGCTTTGATGTCTGGGCCGCGAACGTGCCGACCATTGAGATTTACGGTACCGAGGGCTCGCTCGGCGTTCCCGATCCCAACACGTATGGCGGTCCCGTGAGCCTCAGGCGGGCCGGCTCCGCCGGCTGGAGCGAAATTCCCCTGACGCATGGCTACACGACCAATAGTCGCGGCATCGGAGTGGCAGACATGGCCGACGCACTCCGCAGGGGGAGGCCGCATCGGGCCAGCGGCGATCTCACGTATCACGTACTGGACATTATGACGTCGATCGACGATGCGGCTCGCACTGGTAGCCACGTCGAGCTCACGAGCATGTGCCTCCGCCCGTCAGCACTGCCCTCGGGCCTGGACGGGGAGATATAGGAGAATCCATTCGACCCGCTCCGCAGGCGGCGCACTGTGTGCTGCGACACACGGGCCAATGGTTTAGGACGGACAGCATGCAAGAGGCGCGGTCAGGACGACCAGCCTCGCAGGACGATGGGGGCGTGCCGTGAAATCGCGTGAAAGGGTAGTCAGGGCTCTCAAGAAGCAGCCGGTCGACAGGGTGCCGGTGTACATGTGGTTTCATCCTTCGACCAACGAGCGCCTGGCGCGCCTACTCGATGTACCTGCAGGGTATGTCGGCGAAGCGATGGGCAACGATATCCGCCAGGCGTGGGTGAACAATAACTATGCTATGGAAGGGATCGTGCACGACTCGGACGGCGACAGACACTGCGATTGGTGGGGCATCACCTGGGAGAGGCGCTACGGCTTCAACCAGATCGCGAACTACCCACTGGCCGGCGCATCGCGCGACATGGTGCTGGGCTACGCCTTTCCGCGGGAGCACGTGAACGATTTGCTGGCCAACATGGACCCGATAGTGGGCATGCACGACGGCGCGTACATCGGCTGCGACGTATCGCCATGCGTCTTTGAGATGTACTGGCGCCTGCGCGGCATGGAGGACGCCATGCTGGACATGGCCGGCGATCCCGATCTGGCGAGCGAGATGTTCGGACGCTGCGCGGACTTCTCGTGCGAGCTGGGCCGGCTGGCCTGCGAGCGCTTCGATCTGGACTGGTTCTGGACCGGGGACGACGTCGCATCCCAGCAGAATATGATGTTCAGCCCGCGATCGTGGCGCGCCCTGGTGAAGCCGCATCTCGCGCGCGTGTTCGAGGTGGGCCACGCGCACGGCCTGCCGGTGGCCTACCACTGCTGCGGAGCGTTGCGTTCCATCATCCCCGACCTGATCGAGATTGGACTGAGCGTGCTCAACCCGGTGCAGAGCAATTGTCCGGGTATGGAGCCTCTGGAGCTGAAGCGTGAGTACGGTGATCGGCTCGCCTTCATGGGCGGGGTGGACACGCAAGAACTTCTGCCGAATGGGTCGGCGCTCGACGTACGTCGCGAGACCGAGCGCCTGCTGGCGGGCATGACGGCAGATGGAGGCGGGTACATCCTGGCAGCCTCGCACACGATCTCCCCGGAGACGCCTGACGAAAACATATTCGCGATGTACGAGGCGGCCTCGATCTCACGGCAGGAGATCCAGGACCGCGCTGCGGATATACGGGCGCGCCTGCGGCGCCCAGCGATTCCTCAGAAACTTAAGAGCACACTGTGAATCACATCCTAGTTACTCGCGGAACTTTCCATGTCATGAGGTGGCCCATCAGGAGGGAACCCGTCTGGACACGCAGTGAGTGACATGGTGATAGTGAGTGAGCGAGTCACCGTGGCGCAACTGGGCGAAACTGGCGCGCGCCTCAGCGCCATCTCTGCCGAGATCCGGTCCCTGCAACGACAGGTGTTGCAGGGCACTGACGGCCGGCAGCAGGCGCTGGCCTCGTGCTATGCGCGGCGGCGTGAGCGTGACGTGCGCCGCGAGAGTCTCAACTGGGTGCTCTGCTAAGGCGGTACGGCGCACCGGCCCCACCTGCTCGCCGCCGGAATGTCATGTCGCGGCCGCGGCGAGGCGCCTGTGTTGCCTGAACGCGGGCTGGCTGGGGCGAAAGCTTCCGCTGGATGCTGCGCAAATCGACCTCATCCTCCGGCGCCACCAGCGTGATGGCGATGCCGTTGGCGCCCATGCGCGCGGTGCGGCCAACGCGATGCGTGTAGGCCTCGGCCGTATCCGGCAAGTCATAGTTGACCACGTGCGTCAGGCCGGTAATGTCGATGCCTCGGCTGGCAATATCCGTGGCGACAAGGACCTTGAGCTGCCCGGATCGCAGCGCGCCGAGTGCCTTCTCCCTCTGAGCCTGAGAGCGCCGACCATGCAGAGCTGCCACCTTGAAGCCGCGTTGCTCCAGATCCTTCGCGAGCCGGTCCGCCTTGTGGGTCGTTCGGCGAAACACCAGCGCCAGCCGGCATTCCGAGCCGATGAGAATGTCGTGCAGCTTGTCAACTTTCTCGCCCACCGCGCCGACGCGAAGAAACCGCTCGTCCAGGGTGTCGAGCTGAGCATCCTCAGCAGCAGGCGAGATTCGCGCGGCGTCGCGCGTATGGCGGGCGCCAAGCGCCTCCACCTCGGCGGGAAACGTGGCGCTGAACAAGCCGGTTTGCCGACCGGCGGGCACTGCGCGCAAGATCCTGTCGATGTCGGGCACGAAGCCCACATCGAGCATGCGATCGGCTTCGTCCAGAATGACAAGCCGCGTACGGCTCAGGTCCAGCGTTCCACGTGCTACATGATCGAGCACGCGGCCGGGAGTGCCGACCACGACCTGGGCTCCGCCGCGTAAGGCTTGAAGCTGCGGCAGCATGCTGACTCCCCCGTAGATTGCCACGATGCGCACGCCCGACGCATGTCCAAGTGCACTGAGCGCCGCCGCCACCTGCGACGCCAACTCTCGTGTCGGCGTCAGCACGATAGCCTGCACGTACCGGTCGTGCGTCCTAATGCCTTCGATCAGTGGAATACCAAAGCCGGCCGTCTTGCCCGATCCAGTCTTCGCAAGGCCGATGACGTCTCGACCCTGACGCATCAGCGGAATCGTCTGTTCCTGGATCGGCGTTGGGCTCGTGTAGCCAAGCGCGCTCAGCGCTCGGGCGATGCGAGCGTCGACAGGTATGCTGCCGAAACGTAGATCTTGCTCAGCAGCAAGTACCTCTGTTGTCACTATGAGTTCTCCATACTTTCATGCGGCCATCACTTGGCCGCTCAATATCGTGCGATCGCAGAACAGCGTCGACCAACTGTGGCATACGCGTATCGCTGCTCACGGCGGGAACGAATTGCCGCCGGGCACGGCGTGACCACCGGCTGCACTCTGGATCTAGCTGAATGGGTCCGACTGGCAAACCCGATCTGGCAGCGACAAGCACTGCGCGGGGAGCGGACACCAGAAAACAGCGTCAGTACCAAGCGCCAGCGCGCGGAGCGCGATTGGCGCCAGACCTCTGCAGTATAGCACAGTAGCCAAATCGTGTCCTTGCGGCAAGAAACCGACCATATCATACTGGAACCGCGAGAGCGTGGATGCCTGCGCGGAACGCCGTTCATGGCTTTGCCATCACGTCGGGTAGAGCTCGTGTTGATAGTGGCATTCCGTGACAGGCAGGAGACAAGTCGTTTTGGAGAGCGGCGATGCGTTCGAGATCGATTCCATACCGCATCGCCTTGTGCCTGCTCCTGGCTAGTGTGGCAAGCGCCCTTTCCATTTCCGCTTTCACCCGCGTGCGGCCCGCTGTTGCGGCGGAACTCACCGGAGCAACTTGCACGAATATCACAGAGGCGGCGGACGTGTATTTTTCTGAGGCTATCGGCACGGTAATGACCGACGACACCTCGATTCCTCCGTCTGCCCTGGCCACAGTGATCGATTGGGGCGACGGCTCGACCTCGGCAGGCAGCGCGACGGTCAATACTGGCCAGCCGGGAGGCTTCGTAATAAGCGGTTCCCACAGGTATGCGCTCGCCGGATCATACGCCATGGTGGTCACCGTCAGCTACGTGCCTGCCGGCACAGAGCTCTCCGCCACAAAGTTCTATCCCCTTGCCACGATCTCGTCACCGTTGCCCACGGCAACCATTACAAATACGCCGGTCAACTCCCCGACAATAACGCTCACAAGCACGCCAACTCAATCGCCCACGCGGACGTCCACGGCGACGATCTCACCGACTCCCTCAAAGACCCCTACGAACACACTTACGCCGACCATGACGAGGTCCCCAACCGATTCGCCGACAAGCTCGCCCACCAGGACATTCACCGCCACCCCGACCAACACGCCGACGGCCACGCCCACCAGGACCGCGACCCCCTCGGCCACCCCAACGGCGACGAAGACCGCGACGGTGACCGCCACGCCGAGCAACTCGCCGACCCTGACAGCCACAAAGACTGCGAGCGTTACATCTACGGCCTCGCCGACCAGGACCGCAAGCGCAACCCTTACCCCCACCAAGACCCCCACGCTCACGCCGACAAGAACCGTAACGCGAACACCGACCAGAAGCGCAACGCGAACACCCACGGCTACCCTGACCAGCCTGCCGAGCCGGACTCCGGCAGCGGCAGGCTCAGCACATGCCGTAACCCCTGCGGCAACGCATGCGACGAAGCCGGCCACACCGCTCACCCTGCGCGTCGCGCCCCAAATCATCAGTGGCGACGTGCTGAAAGTACACATTACTACCAGCCCGAAGGCGCGTATTCGCGCTGCGGTGGTGGTACAGGTGACGACGGTCTCGTATGTCGGCACGGGCGCACGGCGCAAGCGCCTCACTGTGAAGAAGATCGTGTACCAGGCAGCCTGGAATGGAGTCGCGACGGCAAAGGGCGTGGCGGACGCCCCGCTGCGCATCACCTATCGCCCCAAGAGCTCGGCAAAAGCTCAACTGACCGTCACATCGCGCGGGAGCAATGGCATCACGACGCGGTCCGCCTCGGTTACGATCGAGCCACCGCCGCCACGCGGTGACTACGAGTTATCCGGACCACGCCTCTGACTACAGGGCCGCGCCGACGACGGGCGCCACCTTTGGCGCACATTGAGGCAAAGGGTCTGAAGTCCGGAATTCGTAAATTCGTACCTCACTTTTCCTCCATACAGCGAGATGCGATACGCTAGAACACAGATAGTCTCTGCACGGTCCATCTCGCTTCTCCAGCCAAGGGGAGGAACCCCATGCATGAAACCTGCGAGCGTTGCGGCCTGTTTCATCCCGCGACCGCGCCCTGTATCTCCATGAATCTCGGCGTCGGCGAGCAGCAGAGCATTCTGCAACCCGGCACACTGCTGGCCGGCCGGTACCAGATCAGCCGTGCAGTCCACCGCGGCGGGATGAGCGTGATCTATCTGGCCGAAGACAGGAAGCTTAATGGCCGCGAGATTGCGCTCAAGGAGCTGAGACTCCCAGACGGCGCATCCGAGGATGACGTGCAAGAAGCCGAGGCTTGGTTTGCGCGTGAGTCCGCGCTCTTGAGCATGTTGCGCCATCCCTTGATTCCCGTGTTCTACAGCGTCTTCCGCGAAGAGGGCCGCAGCTACATTGCCCAGGAGTACGTGGCGGGTGAGAATCTGGAAGATCTCGTGAAGCGGCAGGGGCCGATCGAGCCCGACCTGGTGGTCAGCTGGGGCATCGCGCTTTCCCAGATGTTGCAGTACCTTCACGATCTGCCGGAGCCGGTGGTCTTTCGCGACCTTAAGCCTTCGAACATAGTGCTGCGCTCAATGTGGAGCTCCCCGGATCGGCGGCTTGCGGTGGTTGACTTCGGCATTGCGCGCTCGTTCCTGCGTGATACTGTAGGTACTGTTATCGGAACTCCGGGATATGCCCCACCAGAGCAATACCAGGGACTGGCTACGCCGCAGAGCGATATCTATGCCCTTGGAGTCACGTTGCACCGGCTGCTCACCGGGTACGATCCGGAGCTCGGCACGCCCTTCGCATTCCCACCCGTGCAGTCGCTGAACCCCAGCGTGCCGAGCGGTCTGGCAGCGGTCGTCGCCCGGGCGACGGCGCTCAATCCGTCGGAGCGTTTCAGTACGGCGCACGACATGCACGCCGCGTTATGCAAGCTTGCGCCGCCGGCATTGCATGTGCCGGCGTACCGGAGGAATCGGGCATCGCTGTTTGACAGTACCTGGATGGCGGTCGCCGCGGCGCTGGTCGGCATCTCTCTGCTCTCGCGCATCGCCGCCTTTGTCACGACGCCACCGGACCAGGACTGGCGAAGCTCGGTGGTTGGGGGGCCCGGCATCACCTCTATGCCGTCCGTGAATGTGCGAAGCACACCTGCATCTCAATGTGGTGGCGACTATTTGAGCAGCAGCTTGTCGTCGTTTATTATGGGCTGCAGCAGCGACGGCAGCGCCTGGCTGCTCGATACGCAGCGGGGCGTTCTCACACACGTCGCGTTTGACGGCAGCGTGACCGGCATAGCCGCGGTGCCGGTTTCCGTTCGGCAGGTGGACACGGTAACGCCAATCAGCGGCCCGGACGCCACTCAGGGCGACTACATCTGGCTCACGGGACAGACGAACAGCGTCGTATTGTACGATCCCAGCGGGCAGTTTCACGCGTACACCATCAGGCTTCCCGGTGCAACGTCGATCACTGCGCTAGGCGGACGGAACGGGGATCTCTCCTTCCAGATCCCTGGCGATGTGCAAACACACGAGATAACACCAGCGGGTCGACTCGATTCGAGTACTTCCAGCTAGGTACCCACGGCACCGGTGCGTGCGGACTTGTATCGATCGATCCACCGGATACCATGCGTGTTGGCTTCGTCATGCGCCGAGGCAGGCACAATCCCTGCGTTGCCTGCCGCCGCCAGCAGCGAACATCTTCAACACTGCCGCACAACCGGTACGGTTTCTCGCATCGGCGGTCCAACGGCGTGCGACCGCGTAGTTGTCCGGCGCTATTCACCCGCGCTGGAATTCCCACTTGTCGGGCAGAAGACTGCGTCGGGGACACGAATCCTCGAGATGCGTATCCCCACATGTCAGGCAAGTACGGCGGTGAAGGTCACGGTACTGGAGCCGCTCAGGTTGTGGGCGGTCACTGCGAGGCCGGCCAGCAGCGAGCCGGTGAGGCCGGTCAGCGTGACGGTCGAGCCTGGAACGAGGGACCACGTAGTTCCATTGCTGGAAGTATAGGCGCTGAACGAGGTGCCGGTGCGCGTCACCTGCAGGTATACGGGCACGGTGCCGGCCAGCGAGGCCAGCACGGCCGCGGCGACGCCCTGTGGCGAGCGATACTGGATAGTGATGCCGTTAGCGGGCGTGACCAGAGCGTCGTAGAACGCGGCACCCGGACCGGTGTTGCCGCGCAGCATGACGCCGGCCTTGGCCCAGGGGTCGCTCTCGGTCTGGGTCACGACGCGGGCGCTGACGCTGCCGTCGCCGGTCAATGGTTGGTAGTCGAAGCGGAACTGGTCTCCGGTGCCCCAGATATCGCCGCCGCCCCCGACGACCGTCCAGGTGCCGTTGGCTACCGACTCGGAGCCGGGTACGGTCGGCGCTCCGATGTCCGTGCAGAGCCACCCCGCGGGGCAGCCGGCCACGGCCACCGGCGTGCTGGTGTTCGTTGCTGTGGGTGCGCTTGTGCTCGTCGGAACAGCCGTTGTGGTCGGCACATGTGTGTTCGTGGCCGTCGCTGACGATGTGCTGGTGGCCACTGCCGTCTGCGTGCTCGTGGGCGTCGCAGTCTGGGTGGCGGTTGCCGTCGCCGTCTGTGTCGCCGGTAGCGGCGTAGACGTAGCGGTGAGTGGTGCGGTGGGCGTGGGCGTGCTTCCCGCTGCTACGCTCACCGCGGTGAAGGTCACGGTACTGGAGCCGCTCAGGCTGTGGGCGGTCACTGCGAGGCCGGCGAGCAGCGAGCCGGTGAGGCCGGTCAGCATGACGGTCGAGCCTGGAACGAGGGACCACGTAGTTCCATTGCTGGAAGTATAGGCGCTGAACGAGGTGCCGGTGCGCGTCACCTGCAGGTATACGGGCACGGTGCCGGCCAGCGAGGCCAGCACGGCCGCGGCGACGCCCTGTGGCGAGCGATACTGGATAGTGATGCCGTTAGCGGGCGTGACCAGAGCGTCGTAGAACGCGGCACCCGGACCGGTGTTGCCGCGCAGCATGACGCCGGCCTTGGCCCAGGGGTCGCTCTCGGTCTGGGTCACGACGCGGGCGCTGACGCTGCCGTCGCCGGTCAATGGTTGGTAGTCGAAGCGGAACTGGTCTCCGGTGCCCCAGATATCGCCGCCGCCCCCGACGACCGTCCAGGTGCCGTTGGCTACCGACTCGGAGCCGGGTACGGTCGGCGCTCCGATGTCCGTGCAGAGCCACCCCGCGGGGCAGCCGCTCGCGCTCACCGGCGTGCTCGTAGCGGTGGCTCCGGGGACGCTCGTACTTGTCACCGTGGCTGTCGCCGTCTGTGTCGCCGGTAGCGGCGTAGACGTAGCGGTGAGTGGTGCGGTGGGCGTGGGCGTGCTTCCCGCTGCTACGCTCACCGCGGTGAAGGTCACGGTACTGGAGCCGCTCAGGTTGTGGGCGGTCACTGCGAGGCCGGCCAGCAGCGAGCCGGTGAGGCCGGTCAGCGTGACGGTCGAGCCTGGAACGAGGGACCACGTAGTTCCATTGCTGGAAGTATAGGCGCTGAACGAGGTGCCGGTGCGCGTCACCTGCAGGTATACGGGCACGGTGCCGGCCAGCGAGGCCAGCACGGCCGCGGCGACGCCCTGTGGCGAGCGATACTGGATAGTGATGCCGTTAGCGGGCGTGACCAGAGCGTCGTAGAACGCGGCACCCGGACCGGTGTTGCCGCGCAGCATGACGCCGGCCTTGGCCCAGGGGTCGCTCTCGGTCTGGGTCACGACGCGGGCGCTGACGCTGCCGTCGCCGGTCAATGGTTGGTAGTCGAAGCGGAACTGGTCTCCGGTGCCCCAGATATCGCCGCCGCCCCCGACGACCGTCCAGGTGCCGTTGGCTACCGACTCGGAGCCGGGTACGGTCGGCGCTCCGATGTCCGTGCAGAGCCACCCCGCGGGGCAGCCGCTCGCGCTCACCGGCGTGCTCGTAGCGGTGGCTCCGGGGACGCTCGTACTTGTCACCGTGGCTGTCGCCGTTGGTGGAGGCGCGCCGCCGCTCGCGACAGTTACCGCGGTGAAGGTCACCGTGCTCAGTCCGGTCGCGGTATGGGCGGTGACCGCGACGCCGGCCAGGAGTGGCCCGGCAAATGCGGGCAAGGTGATGCTGGAGCCGGGTAGCAGCGTCCAGGTGACCCCATCGCTCGCGGTGTACGCACTATACGTGGTTCCCGCCCTGGCTACCTTCAAGTAGGTCGGCACGGTGCCGGTGCTGGACGCCGCCTGCACGGCATTTGCCCCTTCGCCGGTGTAGCCCCGGTACTGCACGACGATGCCGTTGCTCGGGGTCACCAGGACAGCGTAGAACGCCGCGTACGCGGTGTTTGCACTGCGGACCATCAGACCCGCCTTGGCCCAACCGTTCGAGTTGGACTGCGCCACCACCTTGGCGCTCACGCTGCCGTCCCCGGCCGGCAGGGTCTGCCAGTCGAAGTGGAACTGGTCGCTGGCTCCCCAGATGTCGCCGCCGCCGCCCTGCACCGTCCAGGTGCTGCCGCTGGCCGCGTCGCTGCCCTGCGTGTTAGGACCGCCCAGGTCCGCGCACGTCCAGCCCGCTGGGCAGAACAGGGGGGTGGTCGGGGTAATGGACACGTTGCTGAACTGCGCGCTGCCCAGGGTACCGGTATTGTGCGCGCTGACGGCCAGCCCGACCAGCAGGGTGCTGGGGAAGCGCGCGATCTGCTGGCTGGTCCCCAGCGCGGTCCAGGTACTGCCATCGCTTGAGGTGTACGCGGTGAAGACGGCGCCCACGCGGGTCACCTTCAGGTACACGGGCGCCGTGCCGGAAGGCGACGCCAGCCCCAGCGTGTTGAACGAGCCGTTCGAGCGGTAGAGCGCCACCACCCCATTCCCCGGGGTCACCAGCAGCCCGTACATCGGCGAGTCGGCCGCCGTGCTCTGGCGGAACATGATGCCCGCTTCCGCGTTGGGGTCCGTGTTTGACTGACTGGCTACCCGCGCGACCATCGTGCCGTCGCCGTTCAGGCTTTGCCAGACAGAGTGAAACTGGTCGGACTGGTTGGCAATATAGGTACCGCCGCCCTGCACCGTCCAGGTTCCCGCGCTGAGTGACTGGGTGCCGACCTGCGACGGATTGCCGATATCGCCGCAGGTCCAGCCGCTCGGGCAGGTGCCCCCGGACGCGGCAGCGGGCGCGTTCGTGCGGGGACCGACGACCACCTGGCTGAACGTGGCGGTGGCAGCGGCGCCGTTCGCGCCCAATCCGGCTCCGGCGGCCAGCCCCGCCAGCACCGTGGCCGGCATGGCTGCCGTAACGGTCGTACCCGGCACCAGCGCATAGCTGGAGCCGTCGGTGGACGTCGCGGCGGAGAAGTGGTCGCCTACCCGCTGTATCTCGAGATAGACCGGCGCCGATCGGGCCTGCTGGGTCACTATGGCCGGAGCCGCCCCGGGCGTGGCGCGATACTGCACGACGAGCGTGCCCGACGCCGCCATGAATGCCGCGTAGTACGGTGCTGCGGGGTCGTTGCTCTGTCGCACGATCAGACCGGCCAGGGCGTTGCTCGTGCCGGTGGGCAGCGCGGGTATCCTGGCCGTGACCTGCGCGTCACCGGTAGCCGGTTCGGTCAGCAATCGGAAGGCATCCGCAGCGCCGGCCAGACCGCCGCCGCCCGCGAGCACGGTCCAGGCGCCGCTCACCACCGACTCCGAGCCCGCCGGCGCCGGCGAGCCGACGTCCTGGCAGGTCCAGCCGCTCGGGCAGTTCCCATCCGCGGGCGGGGTCGGGGGCGTGCTGGCCGGCAGCCCGAACGCGTAGACGCTGTGGTCGGTGCCGCCGATCACGATCTGCCCGTTGGCCACCACCGGCGGCCCGTAGAGCGGCGCCCCGGTCGTGTAGCTGTACAGTCGGGTGCCGGTGCCGGCGTCGAGCACCTCCACCGTCGGCCCCTCCCCGTCCACGATGAACCCGTTGCCGTAGGCAATGGCCGGCACGATGGGGTAGGCGGTCGGGTGCTGCCATGCGATGGCCCCGTTCGCCGGATTGATCGCGCTCACCGCGCCGCCGTAGCCCACCCCGTTCACCACGATATTGCCGCTCGCCTGGTACAGCGTGCCGTTGGCGAAGGCGGCGCTGGACACCGTGCCGTCCCCCGCCGACGGGTTGGACCCGCCCGGGTCCAGCTGTTCCTCCCACGTCGGTCCCGCCGCCAGGTCGATGGCCGTGGTCGCGCTGGCCGGCTGGCTGAAGGCGTACAGATAGCCGTTCTTGTTCATCGCCACCACCAGCCGGTGCCCGCCACTGTCGGTCACCAGGATCGGCGTGGTGCCAAAGTCCGCGTCGCTCAGCGCCTGGTCCTCCGGGATCTGCCAGGCACTCTCGATCGTCAGGTCCGTCCCCGCCAGCGCCACCACCGCCTGCGACATCGTCTGGTCCGTGGCGAACTTCGTGCCGGTGGTCACGTAGACCGTGTTGGTGGCCGCGTCGTAGGTGGGCGACGTCCACACCCCAGCGCCCAGCTCACCGTTCGACACCAGGTTCGCCGTGGCCACGACGGTGTGCGCCGTGAGGTCCACTTTCAGCAACTGGCCCTGCACCAGCGGGCAATCGCCGAAGCTGGCAATGCCCACGTAGGCGTAGTTGCCGACAATCAGCGGCGAGGCCCAGTCGTAGTGCCCGCCCGCGGCGCTGCCATCCCCCGTATTCACCGTCCACAGGATGGCGCCGCTGCCGGCGTCGAGCGCATAGAAGGAGGTGTTCGTGCCACCGGTGTGGTCGCCGCCGCCCACGTACACTACCCCATTCACCACCGCCGCGCCCGAGGTGACCCCTGCCGATGGCGGATTGCAGGTGGCGTACGGTCCCGTGATGCCCAGGAAGGTCTTCCACTCCAGGGCGCCGGTCGTGGCGTTCAGCGCGTACTCGTAGCCGTCCCAGGCGCCCACGTACACCGTGTTGCCCACCACCGTCGGCGACGCCGCGATCATGCCCCCGGTCTTGTACGCCCAGTGTTCGACCAGCTGGCCGGCGTTGGCCGTCGAGAGCGTCGTCTCGCCCAGACTGGCCGCACTGCGGCTCGCGTCATGCAGATAGGTCGGCCAATCGCCCGCCGTCGTCAAGAGCGGGGCCGCTACTATCGCGGCTACGGCAAGGGCACGGCTAAATGGAAGGCTACGGCTCGAGCGCTGCATTGTGGACTCCATCGCAAGAACTTGTATTCGTATCGCGCATCGCGTTCAGCGCCGCGGCGCCCACTCTTGCGCTCGAATCAGCTGGAAATGACAGTACGGTCGCCGCAGCGCCGCGGCGACTGTACCGTATCGATTGGTCGGACGAAACGCGAGTGTCGCGCGAGGCCCTCCAGAGAGCACCGTTCGCCGGCTCTATTTCGTCGCTCCTCCAATGCGCAGATATATCTCATAGCCGGAAGCCGAGAACTGCAGGGTGTAGTGTCGTCGAAGATAGGGCGTGCCCCACAGCGCCGTGTCCACCGGGTCTGTTGAGTTCTTGCCTTCAAGGACCATCCACTTCGCGTAGTGGGCCGGATCTGCGAGCGCGGCGGTCTGCTGAGGACCGATGAGATAATACTCGCCCATGTTGATGCCGGCCACGGCGATGAACTGCGAATGGGCATCGTTGTAGAGAATCCCACCGCCATGGTAGTGCGCGCGCAGCCAGTGGGCTGAGGCAAGCGGTGCGCTCGCTGCGGAGGTCTGATCCAGGCCGTCAGCGATCGACACGACGCGCATCGGCCACGCAGGCGCCCACAGGGCTGCCTGGACCACCAGCAAGCCGGCGAGAACCGTTCCGCTTAGCAGGAGCCGATACCGTCGAATAAAGAAATCCACGGCGTACCCCGACATAAACGCGGCTGCCGGAAGCGCCACGAGCCCATATCTGGTGTTGAAATAGCCGGCCGGATGAGACAGCGGCGTCGCGATGATCGTCTGGCCGAGAAAGAGCGCGATCACGTTAAACACATATGCCGAGAGGTATGAGTAAATAGCGAACGACTGTGGCCGCAGCCTGTTCTGGGCGATGTAGATGATCAGCCCAGTCGCACCGAGCACGGTAACGATGCTGCCCAAATCGAGGAGGACGGCACCGCTGTACGCCTGGAGGGCGACCAACAGGTGCCCTTTGGTGGGCAGCAACCCTGCCGCGGCGTACTGGCTCTGCTGGTAGGCAGCAGAGTACCTACCATGTTGGAATGCCAGCGGATCGCCGAAAATGAGCCAGTTATAGAACACCCAGCAGCCCATGGCGAATACCGGCAGCGTCAGGTACGCGAGCGTCGTGCCTTCGGTCCGATCCACGTCGCGCCACCGAAGGTGCGTGCTGAACAGCACAAGCCCGCCGCAGGCAATGGAAAAGAACCAGCCGTCATACCGGCTTCCGACGGCGAGCGAGGCGAAGAACGCCGCCTTGACCAAGTCAGCGTTGGATTCCATCCGGCTCCAGCGCACGAGATAGTAGGTCGAGGTTGTGAGCGTCATCAGTAGCACAGGTTCGGTCAGCGCGGTAGTCTGCAGGTACAGGACGTTAGGATTGGTGATGAACACCAGTAACGCCACCCACGCGGCAGCCTCGCGCTGCACAACCAGCCTGGTGGTCTGGAACACCATCGTCGCCGCGACGACGAAACACGGCAATCCCACGAAGCTGCCAGCAAGGCCGTCGCCCCAGAGAGTGGAATTGGCGACGAACGGTTGCATCAGCACGTGAGGCAGCGGCAGCCACACGGTGCCGAGTTGCGCTATACCGGGCGTGCGATTGTCGAGCACGCGGCGGGCAATATTCAGATGCGAGATGGCGTCGCTGTATATGAGGATCCAGTCGCTCCTGAACGACCACACCAGCGCGATTGTGCCGGCGAGGGCCGCCAGCATGGCTGCCAGCAACGCCGACCGATCCCAGACACCGCCCTGCGCGTGCGCCACCTCGCGACGCACGACGGCGGATGCTGGAACCCCGCGTGCTCCCAGGACTGCAGTGGCTACCGCACTCATTACTCACTCAATCACTACTCGCGGTGGTCGTCGCCGATCGCGTCACAAGCCACGCGCAAGATCGCGCGATCCTTGACGAAGCAAAGAAGAGCGCGTATTCGGAGACGAAGGTGTACGCAATGCACCATATGCGGCGTTCGCCGATAGCAGCCGCGACTGTTTGACCGCGCGATGCTCCGCACCTCGCCGATCGTACCTATCGTAGTCGGCGGGCGAATCAAGGCGAAACACCCATCCGGTATACGAATTCGCACCCAATGGAATAGAAGCCCGTGCTGAACAGGCTGCTTCCTACGGTGCGCGGCAGTGCTGCTGTAGGCTTCGGCAGGGGCTCACCAGGTGCACATAGGACAAGTGGGTCCTTGCCGCGCCGGCCAGTGGACTCTATAGTGCTGTTGTTGCACGCAACATCCATGGGGGTAGGGCATCTATCACCAAGGCGAGGCAGGCACGTGACTGCCGGGCGACCTTCACATGAGGGCTACCCGGCCGCCAATATGCCTCGGATTCAGGTCGACAAGGGCAAACCCGTCGTGAGGCGGGGGCGCAAAGCCATGGAGCTCTCTGAGCCAGCCAGGTTGCCGAAACGGTGGTCAATCCAGGCATGACTCGCGCTCCGTGGGACAAGGAGTGAGAGTCTTGATCAAGTCAGTCTCGCTGATGCTACTGACGGTGGCCTTGAGCGTCCCGTCCTCCGTGGTGCTGCCCGCCACACTATCTCAGCCGTCGCACGCCCGCGCGGCCACAACCGGAAGCTGGTCGGTGCGCGACATGGGCATGACGGCCATGACCCACGATACGGTCTGCAACCAGGCAAGCCAGGCAACCATGACCCGACTGGTCAGCTATATTCCCCAATTCCACGCCAACTTCGCCTCCGACGATGTGCCCCTCGACGACGCCTCCGGATACACCTGCACGCCCAAGCCTCTCTCTCCTTACGGCTATATGAAGGCCTGGGCCGCTACCATGCACGCCGCCGGCCTCCACGTCATCTACCGTGGCAACTGGAACAAATGGGCCGGCGATTATGGCATGAGCAAGCTCTCCTACAGCACCAGTCCCGCCATTCCCTACGAGGGCAGCGGCGGGCTGCAGGCGGTCCTCTCCGGCCAGGACACCACATCTTATATGGGCATGACCTACCAGTGGATTCTGAACCATGCCGACGTCTTTCAGGACGGGGACATCTTCGAGCCTTTCGGCGAGCCGCAGAACAACGGCATCGCCAATTGCGCGGCCCAAGGAGGCTACGGCAGCTGCTACGGCACCAGCGCCAATAACTGCCCCAACGGCATTTGCCAGTTCCCCGACGTGCCCAGCTTCAACCGCTGGCTCAGCGACTTCGGGCAGGCCGATCAGGCCGCCTTCCAGAAGATCGGCAAGCAAGTCAGCTCGGGTTGGTTCGGCGTTGCCGCCGACACGTACACGTACGCGCCGGCGGCCACCTGGCAGCACGCCGGCGAATACAACATGGACCACTTCGCCCAGAGCTACGCCAGCTGGACGAGCGGCATCGTGAACAGCCACAACGCCGTACCGAGCCTGCCCATAACCCTGGAGTGGGGCGACGTTAACGGTGCCGACAACACGCCGCAGATGGTAGCGAACACCACCGACCAGTACCTGGCATACCTGGCGCAGCAGCCCTACGTCGGCGGATTTGAATACTGGTATGAGACCGGGCAGGGCAACGGCGCGCAGTCCGCCGCGGTCGACTACAACACGGGGCAGATGACGCCAGCCGGGCAGATTGTGGCCAAGTGGTTTGCCGCGATGTCCGGTGAAACACAGACACCGCCGGCTGCCACGGCGACCAGCACGTCTGTGCCACCAAGCAGTACGACCATCCCGCCGACCAATACGCCGGTCCCACCGACCAATACGCCGGTCCCACCGACCAATACGCCGGTCCCACCGACCAATACGCCGGTCCTGCCGACCAATACGCCTGTCCCGCCACAATACGCCAGTCCCGCGACAGCCGTGCCGCCGACCAGTACCGCGACAGCCGTGCCGCCGACGGCGACGCCAATAGTGTCAGCGGGCCGCAGTAGCTACGTGCAAGGTGGCGCTCAGCTTGGCATCGGCACCACCCTGGCCACACAGCTCAGCAGTCGCGTAACGGCCGGTGACCTGCTTGTGGGCATCTTCCGCGCCCAGAGCGGCACAGCTGTGACCGACAACCTGAACGGTCCCTGGACCGAGGCTGTCAACTGCGGCGTGGTCTCCATATGGTATGTCGCCAACGCCAAGCCGGGCGCGACCACGGTCACGCTCACGGGCTCCACGACGGGCCAGGTTCGAGCCGGCCTGGCCGAGTACTCCGGCGTTGCCGGCGCCAGTCCACTGGACGTCGCGGCCTGCGGTCAGGGCACTAGCGCCGTCGTGAGCATCGCCGGCGCAGCCAGTGCCGCCGGTGAGCTGGCGGTGGCCGGACTTGGCACGGGCAGCAACCCGCTCAGCATCGCGGCCGGGACTGTCGGTAGCGTGGCCGCCGCTCTGCGCGCGCAGGCTACCGGCAGCAACGGAACCGTGGCCCTTGAGGACGTCACTACCGCAACCAATGGCGCTCAAACCGCCGCCATGACCATGAGTGTAGCCGGTGGCTGGACCGCGGGCATGGCCACGTTTAAACGTGGCGCGAGCTCGGCCGCTATGCCAACCAGCACCGCGACAGCCGTGCCGCCGACCAAGACCGTGACAGCCATGCCGCCGACCAAGCACCGCGACAGCCGTGCCGCCGACCAAGACCGCGACAGCCGTGCCGCCGACCAAGACCGCGACAGCCGTGCCGCCGACCAAGACCGCGACAGCCGTGCCGCCGACCAGCACCGCGACAGCCGTGCCGCCGACCAGCACCGCGACAGCCATGCCGCCGACCAGCACCGCGACAGCCGTGCCGCCGACCAGCACCGCGATAGCTGCGCCGCCATCGGCGACCTCGATCGTCTCCGCAACCCGCGTTACCTACGTGCAAGGAGTGGCTCAGCTGGGCAGCGGCACCAGCCTGGGTACGAGCTTCACCAGTCCCGTCGCGGCCGGAGATCTGCTTGTGGGCTTCTTCCGCACCCAGAGCGGCACAACTGTGACCGACAACCTCAACGGCCCCTGGACCGAGGCCGTCAACTGCGGCGTGCTCTCCATATGGTACGTAGCCAACGCCAGACCGGGCGCGACCATCGTCTCGCTCACGGCCTCCGTTACCGGCCAGATTCGAGCCGGCCTGGCTGAGTACACCGGTGTGGCAAGCGCCAGTCCGCTGGACGCCACGGCCTGCAGTCAGGGCTCTACCGCTGCCGTGACTATCGCCGGCACGGCCAGTGCCAACGGTGAGCTGGCGGTGGCCGGACTTGGCACGGGCAGCAACCCACTCAGCATAATAGCCGGAAGTATCGGAAATACGCCCGCCGCGCTGCACGTGCAGGCCACCGGCAGCAACGGAACCGTGGCCCTTGAGGACGTCACCGCCGCAACCAATGGTGCCCAAACCGCCGCCATGACCATGAGCGCAGCCGGCGGCTGGACCGCGGGCATGGCGACATTCAAGCGCAGCTGATCTGTCATTCCATATTGGTGTGGCGCGCGGCCATCTGCTGCTGCGTCTGGCCAAGCTCTTGCGCCAACTGCCAGACGATACAGTCGAGAAGCACCCACATGGCCTGCTCGTAAATCGAACCCATGACTTGCTCGGAAGCCTGCCCCTTCCGAGAGCCCATCATTGTCTGTGCAGGTATTTCAACCACAAGGTCCGCCATGTTCGCGCCTCCGGCCTCTGGATGCGCCGTCAGCAACGCAATCGACGCGCCGGCATGGCGGGCGTTGTCCATGAGGGCGGCAATACTCGCGAACATGCCCGGACCGGCACTGCACACGAAGACCGTTCCCGCGCCGCTGGGACCCGCCGTCATGTCACCGACAACTCCGACCGGCAGGCCAAGGTGCATGAGGCGCATAGCAAAACTGCGCATCACCAGCCCTTCGCGTCCCAGGCCATGTGTCAGGATATAGCGCGCTGTCCGCAGCTCAGAACGCAAGCGCGCTACCTGGTCCTCGGGAACATTTGCCACGACCGCGGCTATCTCGCCGGCGGCGACGTGTCCGAGTGATGCTATCGACATCTTATCAGCCACCCTCATCATCCTCTCGCTCCGTGCGGCCGGGCGACAATTCCCCGGCCAATACCCGCTATCGGTCAGACACGAACGTCGTGCACATCGGTTCACGATTGCTCGCGCGCAGTGAGGCGATACCGGTCTTCCTCACCGCCATGCAGCGTACTGCAAACCGCGGTGCCCACGACCGCTCGATCACACGTCGAAGACATCGCAAACCGTCGTCAGGGCGGTCACTACTGTGATAGCCTTGGGTGTGACGTTTCAGCCCGATGCTGAGAACGTCTCACGGAGTGTCGTCGCCCGGACGAGCCTTGGTGTGGCGAGACACGACCGCGCTACCGGATCCGGGAGTACCGAACGGCCGCGCGTTGTACTGGCGCACTGAAAGTAGGGTTTCGGTGAGGGAGTGTGTGATCGCGCTCGACGCCGGCATTGGCGGCGGGCGCAGTGTGGCGTGCGATGCATCAGGGCATGTACTCGCATCGGTCTATCGCGAGTGGTCGTACGACTCCCCGCGGACGGTGCCCGGCGCCAGCACGTTCGATGCCGAGAGCCTCTGGCTCGAGATGTGCGCGGCCACGCGCGAAGCCATGGCCCTCGCCGACCTTCCCCCTCAGGCCGTGCAGGCCATCAGCGCCACGAGTCAGCGCGAAGGCCTCGTGCTGGTCGATCGGGATGGCCGCGCCCTGGCGGGATATTCCTCGCTCGATTCTCGGGCCAGTGCCGAGAACGATGCGCTGTTTCGGTCCCACGGGGATCTCATTTACAGGATCACCGGACATCCCTTGAGCTCCGAGCACACTCCGGGACGACTGGAGTGGCTTCGTCGCCATCAGCCCGACCTTCGCGAAGCGACAAGTCTTATATTCTCGCTCGATAGCTGGCTTGGCTATCGCATGAGTGGCGTTGCCGTAACCGAGCCGTCCAGCGCTTCGGCCAGCTTGCTGTTCGACATCAGGAAGCAGCAGTGGTCGTCTTCAGTCTGCGATCTCGTCGGGGTTGCGATGGATTCGCTTCCCGCGATCGGGGTGGCTGGACAGGTGATTGGCACACTGACACACGCCGCGGCCGAGGATCTGGGTCTTCTGCCTGGAACGCGCGTTGTACTGGCCGGAGGCGATGGTCAGTGCGGACTGCTTGGACTGGGCGTCGTCGACCTCGGCGCCGTGGGAGCCGTCTCGGGGACGACGACACCGATGCTGCAGATTGTTGGCCATTGCCTGCTCGACGCGAAGGAGCGCACGTGGACTCAGTGCCATGTCGTGCCCCAGTTGTGGGCGGTCGAAGCCAACGCGGGATGTACCGGCATGAGCTTTCGTTGGCTCCGTGAACTGCTTTGGCCGCATAGCGCCGGCCAGCCCGGGCTCGGCACGAGCTTTGACGAAATGGACGAGGCCGCGGCTATGGCGCCGGCCGGCGCAGACGGTATTCGGCTCTATCTTGGCGCCAACAGAATGGATCTCCGCCGACGCGAGATAGTGCAGCGCAGCGTGTCGTTCCTGGGCATGCACGTTCTAGAACCAGTTGCGGCAACGCGCGCTGCCCTCGTTCGCGCCGCGCTCGAGAGCATTGTCTTTGCCATGCGCTACAACTGGGATCTGATCCGCGAAGTGTCAGGTTCGCGGGCATCCGTCCTGCACGTAGGAGGTGGCCAGGTGCGCAGTACGCTCTGGCGCCAGATCCTGGCCGATGTCCTTGACGTTCCTCTCCTCGTAGGCGTTCCGGAAGCTGCCGCGCTGGGGGCCGCGATGTGCGCGTGGGTCGGCGCCGACCGCGCAGAGAGCCTGACCTCGGTCAGTCGAGAACTTGCGCGGCATAGCGTCGTGGCATCGCGTCCGGCCGAGCACGATCGCTACGAGTCGATCTATCAGGCTTGGCTGGCCGGTCTCGGGGACCACTAGCGCGTCATCCGCACGCCACGACGCGAACCTCGCCTAGAATGCGCCCGCAAGCCCCCGCAACTGTTCGTACTAGCCCGAGCACCATTGACGTGCGCAAATACACAAACAGGTACCTATCTGTGCATTTATTGACAGATGATCGGGCAGAGCGTATAGTTTTCTTGCACTGAAGGCTCGCCACTGTTAGTTATTTGCCACTGACTGTGCGAAACCGATGGAAGATGCAGTTGGTGATAGAAGCTGGCGGGACATGTCGTACCCGTTGGCGTCCAGTATCGCGGTTCTGTTCTGCTCTATGTGGTAGGTGCTGTCGGTCTGCTGAGGCTGCGGTGAAATGGAAGGTTCGTCGGTTGCTGCCATACCAGGCAAATACGGCGGGACGATGCGGGAACATCGGACCTCGCCGACCGAGCGCCAGGCCCGCATTATCGAGCTGTTCGATCACCGCTCTTACTACAGCACGGTCGAGTTAAGCAACTTGCTTCGCGTGTCTGCCATGACGGCGCGCCGCGATTTGCAGGAGCTGGCTCAGATGGGCGTGCTCATCCTCGTGCATGGCGGTGCGCGACTCAACCAATCTGCCGTGCTGGAGGGCGACAATGCCGTTCGAAGCGCCGAGCAGCGGCCGGAGAAAGTAGCTATCGGCGCGCATGCTGCCGCCATGATCCAATCAGGAGAGGCAATCGGCATCGACGCCGGGACCACGGCGCTGGAGGTGGCGCGGCACCTGACGCGTCACCCCGGGCTCACCGTTGCGACACACTCACTCTCGGCCATGGTGGAGCTGGCCCGCCATGCCAACGTCACCGTTGTGTCGTTGGGCGGCACCCTCCATCACTCGTCTCTGCTGTTTTCCGGACCTGACGTGGTTGCCGCGCTGTCGCGGCTTCACTTCTCGACTATCGTGGTGGGAATGAGTGGGATCGACTTCACTCTGGGCATGTCGTGCGGCGATCTCAGCGAGGCTGAGACGAAGCGGGCGATGATTCGCGCCGCGGATCGCGTGATCATCGTGGCCGATAGCACCAAGATTGGGAAGCGCTTCCTGGCAAGGGTGGGCCTGCTCGAGGCGGGCCAGATTCTGGTCACTGACGATGGCGTGCACGATGCCGCGTTGAGGCACTTTCGCCAGATCGGTGTTGAGGTGCACATTGTTCACGCCGCGCCATCCGGAGTCAAGCTGGTCGGCGCTCTGGAAGGGGGGTGATAGCAGTCCGCCAACCAAGGTCTGCGGCACTGCCGGATGGCAGGGCCGGGCCGGAGGTCATCCACCTGATTCTGTGAGAGATGGCATACGCCATCTCGCCAATGGAGAAGGGATCATTCCAGACGATGAGTACGATCACGCGCAAAGGCTTCATTGCCGGCACCGCGGCAACTGCCGCCGGTGCGGCATTTGCAGGCAGCTCGTTCAGCTGGTATCGAGGGACGACGTTAGCGCAGCGAGCAAACGCCGACATGTGGAAACAGTTCAGCGGCGGCAAGCTGAATTTCATCTCCGAGAACACGGCGCCAAGCTCTGCCGCGTCGGCGAACATCGGCGCCTTCAAGGCCCTTACCGGCATCGACGTCAAGATCACGCAGACTCAGCTCGGCAATGTGGTGGAGAAGGTCGCGCTCGACATGGGATCCGGCGCCGCAGCGTACGAGCTCATCTACGCGGACCCTTACCAGATCATGGCACCGTACTTCAAGGGCCTGGTCGATCTGACCAAGTTCGTCAAGGATCCCAAGTTCCCGGCAGTTCCAGGTCCCGGCGGCATCAAGGACTTCATTCCCTCGCAGCTGGTCGGCTGCAGCTACTTCCTGGACAAGACCCACCTGTACACGTTCCCCTACGACTGCCCGACGATGATCTGGATCTACCGTAAGGACCTCATCGCCAAGTACAAAGATGCCTTCATGAAGGCGAAGGGCTTCGACTGGACCCCGGGACCGCACCTGACCTGGGAGCAGTACTACGCCATGGCCGACTGGATGAATGCGAACGTCCACGAGGTCAAGTACGGCACCGGCCACCAGGCCCAAGAGTATGACTCGCTGCAGTGCGACTTCTCCAACGTTCTGTACGCCTACGGCGGGAAGTACTTCCCCGGCGAGCCCGACCCGGTCGGCTCAGTCGGCGTGCTCAAGCCTGGCAAGTGCCAGCTGACCTCGCCCCAGGCACTGGCGGCCGCCGCGTTCTACCAGAAGCTGCTGAAGATCGCGCATCCCAGCAGCACGACATGGGACTGGACGGGCGTGAACAACGCGTTCGCGGCCGGCGACATCGCCATGATGCCGGAGTGGCACGAGTTCGCTTCGGGTCTGGAGAACCCGAGCAGCTCGAAGGTGGCAGGCAAGGTCGGCTACGCCGCCCTGCCGCGCGGTCCAAAGCGCAGCTGCAACCTCTGGGGCGGCACGGGCGTGGGCATCAATGCAAACGCCAGCGCGGACGCGCAGGGCGCCGCCTATCTGTTCATTCTGTGGGTCACTTCGCCGGATACTGAGGTTCTCTGCGCCGCTTCGAAGGTCGGCGGCGAGACGCCGGTTCGCACGTCTGTCTACAATCGACCGGACATCAAGGCCGCCGAGAAGACGTTCAGCTCGAAGTACCCGAACCTTGTATCCATGCAAGGATGCCTGACCGCCTGGCTGCCGCAGAATATCGGCTTCCGGCCCAAGGTGTCCACGTGGCTCAAGTGCGATACCATTATCTTCACCGAGCTCTCCAAGATGCTTGCCGGGAAGCAAGGGTCCGCGGACGCGATGAAGAATGCCGCCACACAATTCGACGCGGCTAACGGCGCCTAGCATCACGTTAGCCAGGGCAAGCCGGGGCAGCACCGCGTGCTGCCCCGGCGCTGTCGAGGAAGCCATGACGGCATCATCTGTGAAGGATAAGTAGATGGCAGTTGCATCTGACATACAGCCGGCGGGTGGTGCTGGTGCATTCGTCCCCGCGAAGAAACGCAGGCTGCGCCCACCTTCAGCCGAGTTCTGGATGCTATTGCCGGCCCTGCTGCTGCTCGCGGCGCTGAGCATCTATCCGTTCTTCTACCTGATCTGGATGAGCTTCAACAGCATAACCCTGGTCGGCGGTATCAGCTTCAGCTTCGTCGGACTCGACAACTGGAGAACACTGTTCAGCGACTCCCAGGTGTGGAGCAGCTGGCTCACTACCGTCGAGTACGTGGGCGCGACGCTCACGGTCGAGATGCTGCTTGGCATCTGCGTCGCGCTGGCGATCACCGCGATGGGCGCCTTCCGCAATGCCGTCCTCACAATGGTGATCCTGCCCATGTTCATGGCGCCGATCGTGGTAGGGCTGCTTGGACTGTTCCTGACCAATTCCTCATACGGACTGTACGCCTACTTTCTGCACCAGCTCGGCTTCTTCAATACGTCCGACATCCTGGGGATAGCCACCGCGCTGCCGGCAGTCGTGCTGATGGACGCCTGGGAATGGACGCCGCTGATCGTCCTGATTGTGGCGGCGGGCCTGAGCTCCCTGCCTCGCGAGCCCCTGGAGGCGGCGAGCGTCGACGGCGCCTCGTCGTTGCAGCGCCTGTGGTTCGTGATTCTGCCGATGCTCCGGGCCACGCTCCTCGTGGCTCTCTTGATTCGCTCGATGGACGCGATCCGCTACTACGACATCATCACGATCACGACGGCAGGCGGGCCGGCCGACGCCACGAAGATCATTCCGATTCGCCTCTACGAAACGGCATTCCGCTTCTTCAATCTCGGCTATGCGGCGGCGATCGGTCTCAGCATGCTGGTCGTGACCATCATTCTGGGCAAGGTGTTCGTGGGATTCATGATGAAGGGAGATACGAATGTCGATCGCGATGCCGCATAAGAAACGCTCGAGCCTTACGCCGGCACGCATAGGCATCTACGCCTTCATTCTGGTGTTCCTGCTGTGGACGATGGTGCCAATCGTGTGGATGGTGCTGTCGTCGTTCCGTACGCAGGCCAGCATGCTATCGATGCCGCCGAAGCTGTTCGTGCCCATCGATACGTACTCGTACAGGTTTATGTTTTTCGGAGGCGGAAACTTCACTACTTTTCTGAGCAACAGCGTGATCGCGGCAGGTGGATCGACCATTATCTCGCTGGCCTTCGGCTCTCTCGGAGGCTTCGCCCTCGCGCGCGTGAACTGGAAACGCAAATCCGACCTGTCGTTCTGGATTATCAGCACACGCATGGCGCCGATAGCTGCCGTGATCATTCCGCTGTACATGACGTTCCGTGAGCTCGACCTGCTGGACTCTTTGAAGGGCCTTATCGTCGCCTACTGCACGTTCAACCTTCCGTTCGCGATCTGGATCATGCAGGCTTTCTTCCGGGATCTCCCGAAAGAGCTCGAAGAGTCGGCAAAGGTGGATGGATGCTCGACATTCGGCAGCTTCTGGCGCGTGGCGCTGCCGCTGGCGGCTCCCGGTGTCGTGGCAACCGGCGTTCTGTGCCTTGTCTTTGCCTGGAATGACTTCGCTTTCGCTACAACCTTCACTGGGGCTGATACACAGACTATCCCAGTAGCAGCGTCGCAGCTGGTTTCGCAGCAAGGCATCGTCTGGGGCCAGCTCATGGCTACGGGCACAGTTATTCTGGTGCCGATCATGATATGCGGCGTGGCGATCCGCAAATGGCTGGTGCGCGGCCTGACTATGGGCGCCATGAGCGGCCAGTAGCGGCGGGTTCTGGGACAATGGCGATGGTTCTATGAAGCGAGCGGGAATCGCTCGAGACACGTCCAGAAAGGAACGAAGATGACATCACTGGTGCTCGAGCGAACGCACGAGCTTGCTTTGCGCGACATCGACGTACCGTCGGCACTGGGTCCGCACGACGTACGGATCAAGATGCATACGGTTGGCATCTGTGGCAGCGACGTCCATTACTACGAGCATGGCGCAATCGGCCCATTTGTCGTGCGGGAACCGATGGTACTGGGCCACGAAGGCTCGGGCACCGTGGTCGAAGTAGGGTCGGAGGTTACGAACCTGCATGCCGGGGATCGCGTGTGCATGGAGCCGGGCATCCCCGACCCCAACAGCAAGGCGTCGCGACTTGGCTTGTATAATCTCGATCCCGCCGTGCGATTCTGGGCCACGCCACCCGTACATGGGTGCCTGACCCCCTACGTCGTACACCCCGCGGCGTTCACCTTCAAGCTGCCGGACACCATCAGCTTTGCCGAAGGCGCCATGGTTGAGCCTCTGGCGGTCGGCATGCACGCGGCCACCAAGGCGCGGATCAAGCCCGGCGAGATAGCCGTGGTCACCGGCGCCGGCACGATCGGCGTGGTCACGGCACTGGCGGCGCTGGCTGGCGGCTGCGGCCGCGTGATCATCACCGATGTCCAGCAGCCGAAGCTCGACCTGGCTGCCACACTGGGGCCGATCACACCGGTCAACGTGCGGGAGCAGAGCCTGTCCGAAGTAGTGCGCGAGATGACCGACGGATGGGGCGCCGACATGGTGTTCGAAGCCAGCGGCAGCGTGCAAGCGGCCGCGGGGGCCATCGAGCCGCTCTGCCCGGGTGGCTGTATCGTGTACATCGGCATGCCTGGCGAGCCGATTCCTTTCGACCTCGTGGCAGCCGCCGCCAAGGAGGCGCGTATCGAGACTGTATTCCGCTATGCGCATGTCTATCCGCGGGCGTTGCAACTGCTCGGCAGCGGACGAATCAACGTCAAGCCGCTGCTCACCGATCGCTTTGCGTTCGAGGACGGCATCAAGGCATTTGAGTTCGCGTCGCATATGCCGCCGACATCGGTCAAGGTATCGATCAGCTTGCCGCAGTGACTCAACCGGCACCCTGACGGATCGGCTGCATATCCGCATTGCCCCGAGGCAAGGCTACGCTGTGCGCTGCCGCGGTCTGCACATAGACCCAGGTAGCCTGCGGATGGAACGGCGTGCTGTTGCCTGCGCAGTCTGATAGCATTCCCGTGGCACGGTCAGCGTTTCGGACACAAGGGCGGGCTGCTCGTCGATGGCGACAAAGCTGGCGCAGCTCCAGACCGCTTGGGCTGTGCAGTTGAGAAGTTGTAGGACTGATGCGAGGCTGCAATGACGGATCTGGTTCGTTGCGCGTGGGTATCGGGTGAACAGTACACGCTCTACCACGATACTGAGTGGGGCCAGCCTGTGCACGACGACCGCAAGTGGTTCGAGTTTCTCTTGCTTGAAGGCGCGCAGGCGGGCCTAAGCTGGAGCACAATACTCAATCGGAGGAGCAACTACCGGCGGGCATTCGACGACTTCGACTACACGCTGATCGCCGGCTATGGCCAGGATAAGGTGGAGATGCTCGTGACCGATGCCGGCATAATCCGAAACAGGGCCAAGATCGTATCCGCTGTCGCCAACGCGCGTGCTTTCCTCGTTGTGCGGGAGGAGTTCGGCAGCTTCGACAAGTACATTTGGCGGTTTGTGGATGGCCGTCCTCGCGTGAACGCCTGGATCTCGATTGCACAGGTACCCGCGGTCACGTCCGAGGCGGAGGCTGTCAGCAAGGATCTCAAACGCCGTGGTTTCAGTTTTGTCGGCCCGACCATCTGCTACGCTTTCATGCAGGCAACGGGACTTGTCAACGATCACACGGTGGATTGCTTCCGCTACCAACAGTTGGTTGGGGGAAACACCGCCTGACGCGTTGATGCCGTCGAGCGGATGCCAGCGGCCAGCCGTCATCGCAAGGTAAGGCGACGGCGACCGCCGGCGGGACGTCCGAGGTCGCCTGTCCGGGTGGAACCGTTACGCTGTTCGGGTGGTCGGGGAGCCGCGGCACGGCGATCGCGGGATGCGGCCCTCCGAGCCGGTACTGAAGCCAGGAAATGGCAGGGTGGAAGCAATGAGTACTTTTCTGGGGTTGCAAGAAGAGATTATCTACGTCGCGCGGCGCATGTCCGAGCTGGGCCTCGTGGCGAACATGAGCGGGAACGTCAGCGCGCGCGACGAGAAGACTGGACGCATCTTCATCACGCCCAGCGCCCTTCGGTACGATGTGATGACGCCCGATGATCTGGTGGAGATAGATGCGCGCGGGCGCGTGATTGCCGGCAGGCACGCGCCGTCGTCGGAGACGCCCGTGCACTGCGTAGTGTACCGCGAGCGACCCGCTGCCCATGGTATTGTGCACACCGAGCCGCCATATGTGAACGCGTTTGGCATGCTGGGACGTGAGATCCCGCCCGTGCTGACCAGCCTTCTGACGACGGTGCGCGGCGCAGTTCCTGTCATGCCGTTCGCGGCCAGCGGCTCAGAGGCGTTCGCGTATAACATGCTGCATGCCATGGGCGATGCTCCCGCCGTCATATGGGCTCACCACGGGCTCCTCGCCGTCGGGCCCACGCTGGCCAGCGCGTTTGAGTTATCCTGTTTCGTGGAAGAAGGCGCGAAGGCCTACCATCTTGCTCTTCAGCTCGGCCAGCCGCAAGCGCTCCGACGGGACGGTCTTGGCAAGCTCGTGCGCTAGCAGCCCTTACTTGTGGTAATAGACCGACCAGTCGAGGTATTTGCTCAGCGCCTCGTCCACCGTGGCGGCCACGCGGGTCTGGTTGACAGACACGTGATGCTCAAAACCATTCTCGCAGATGAACGCCAGCAGATCCTGGAATCGGGGCACCCTGATCACTCCGTATCCGCCGAATGTCTCCAACGGATCGTTGGTGAACTCGCCCTCGCCCAGGTATGCCACGATCTCGCCCGCCAGGTCGTCCGTCGAGATCCGCAGGTAGGTGAAAGGATTCTTGCGCACACGGCCCACAACCGTGCCATAGGTGTTTTCGCGTCCCACTGTACCGGCGATGATCGCCTGGTAGTCCATGACCGCGATGTCGTCGACGAAGATGGTCTTGGGCAGGTTCGAGCAGTGGAACACCACGCCCTTGTCGGGATCGTCTCCGTAATTGTTGTTCCAGTCCACGATAGCGCTGGGCTTGCCGGAGGCGAGCACCAACGCCAGCATCGAGACCACGCCGGCCACGTCCGATTCGCACGCGGAAGGCAACAGGCTATCACTGGCCATGCTCATCACCGTACACGGGACAACGCCGTAGTATTCCTCCATAGCTGTCCAGCATTGGATGGCGGTGGCGTCAAGCTGGTGGTCAGCCTGCCATCGGTCGAGCACGGCGCCAAGCTTGGCCATCTTGACCACGGCCGCTTCAGGCACGGCGCTTGTGTTGGCATAGCGGGAGATGGCCGCGCGCTTGGCCACAACCACCGGGTCCGAGTCCTCGAGATGGGCTATGCGACCGAAGACCTCTGACAGGTCGAGCGTTTCTACACTGATGCCGGCGTGCTCGAGCAGTTTCTCGCTGAACCGCACGGTAGTGAAGTTGGCGGGCCGCGCGCCGACAACGCCGACACGAGCCTTGCGCATGCCGCGCACCACGCGGCACACCGCCGCGAACTTCTTGAGATCGGCCTGGAACGACTCGTGGCTCGGATCGACCGTGTGCATCGTGGTCAACGAGTACTTGATGTTGTACTGGCGCAGGTTGTTGCACGCGCTCATCTTGCCGCAGAAGCTGTCCCGGCGGTGTTCGAGCGTCATATGTTTGGGGTCGTCGGGGAAGGCGTGCACCAGCACCGGCACGTCGAGGCCCGCGAAGCGGATCGTGTTGGCGATCGCGCGCTCGTCGCCGAAGTTCGGGAGCGTCACGAGGATTCCATCTATCTCATCTCGATGTGCGCGAAACACGTCCGCGCAAAGGCGCGCTTCGGCCAACGATTCGATCGCGCCGTGGTCGGTCTCGCCTTGGTCGGGGATGATGGCGCGGATTCCCGCCTTCGCGAGCACTTCGAGCACCTGGGTGCGCCCTTCTGCCGCGAGATGATGCGGAAAGAAGCCGCGATTGCCGACGATCACGCCGAGCGTAACCGGCCGAGCCAACAGGGAAACCGAGCTGTCTTTCAGTGCCGTGGTGCTTGCAGTAGCCATAACCTCACCTCAAACGGGATTCATTGGCCCTTCGCGAGACGGCCAATCCCACCTGGGTAGGACCACTGGGGTCGGGTCAAGCTCGTGTCGCCGCTCTGACGCCATTGCTGCCCGAACGCCTGAGGGTTCTGCCGTGGTGAGTACGCCGCACCGAGTCGAGCTAGTTGACCGCGGCGCCACAAGCCGCTACTATTCATTATTAATTCAGCCGGTAAACTAATAAACACAATACCAGGCGCGTGCGCGGGTGTCAAGTTCGACGAGGACCACGCGCATGGCCGGGACAGGGAGAGGTATCCTCAATCCTATGAAGCCCAGCACGCTCCGCCGGTTGCCGCGCCGGACCCAAATGGGGCCGAGCCGGCACGGCCCGTGCAGGGCCTGCGCGCGGACGAACGGGTGTCATGCGTCAGGCGTGTGCCGTGTGGGCGCGCGAAAGGTGGTCCGATGATCAACTCGCCGCGGCGGTTTGTACATCGCAAGGTGAGTGGACGCCTGATGCAGCAGGCTAATCGTGCCATGGTGCTCAACCTGATCCGGGCCGATCCAGCCCTCTCGCGCGCGATGATTGCGCGAAACACGGGTTTGAGCCCGGCGACGGTGAGCGCCATTGTGGATCACTTGCTCGAAGAAGAACTGGTCCGTGAAGAGTCGACCGTAGTGACGGGGACCGTGGGCCGAAGACCGGTCAACTTGCGCTTCAACCCCAGCGCTCGATTCGCGCTCGGCATTGACCTGGACGTGCGGGATATCACGGCGGCGACGGTGGACATGGGTGGCGCCGTGGGCGAGGTACTTCACGCGTCCGTCCCGGTTGGGGCCACGCCGGAGGTCGCGCTGGATCTCGTGGCGCGCCTGGCGGACCGCATTCTTGCCGAGGAGAGCCCCGAGTCCGTGCTTGGAGTGGGCGTGGCGTTCCCTGGGATGATACGCTGGCCCGATGGCCTCTGCCTGTTCTCTCCCAATCTTGGCTGGCACAACGTCCCCTTCAAAACCATGCTCGAGTCAAGGCTTTCGCTTCCCACGTTCGTCGACAATGAAGTCCGATCGGTCGCCCTTGCCGAGTATGAATTCGGAGCCGCGCGTGGCACGCGATCGGCGGTGTTCATCGACGTGGGCTTTGGCGTTGGCGGCGCAGTGATCATCGACGGAGCTGTGTATCGCGGCACCCACGGCGCCGCCGCCGAGATCGGGCACAACACGGTTGAGCTGGGGGGACCGCTCTGCGGGTGCGGCAACCGCGGCTGCCTGGAGGTCTTTACGTCCGCGCATGGGCTGGTCGCGCGCGCGAGCGAGGCGTTGGCCGCGGGACGAGCTACGATGCTCAAGCCAAGCTGCGCGGAGTCCGTTACCATCGACGACATATTTGGCGCAGCTGAACTGGGCGATTCCCTGGCGATGGAGTTGTTGAGCCGGGCAGCTACCTACCTGGGTATTGCCGTAGCCAACATGGTGGACAACTGGGACCCGGAGCTGGTCGTGCTGAGTGGCTCCGTGATACGAGGCGGGGGCGGGCTGTTCGAAGAGATCAAGGCGCTTGAACAGCGCTTTGTGCTGAAGCCGGGCGGCGGAGCCAGCAGTATCAGCATCGCGCGGTCGACACTCGGCGCGCACGCCAAGATTATCGGCGCGGCGGGACAGGTTATCTCTGACTACCTGGCGGCGCCGCTGGCTATCTCCTGAACGCGCAGCATCACCCAGCTGCAGTCACGCACCTGAACTAACGCCGTGGTAGGATCCGCAGGTGTGCCGGCCACCGACCGAGGGCGGGCGAGACGGCCTGCGCCCCCAGGATCGTGTGCGTCAATGGAGATGTCGTCGTGGCTTTCCCTCAGCGTCTGAGCAGCCGGCCAATAAGGGTGCGCGCTCGCTCCGTCCCGCCCTCGTCATTCGTCGTTTCCATGCAATATCTGGCGAGCTCCTTCACGTTTCGGCTGATCTCAGCCGTGGGACTGCTCAGGACGAATGGAACACCGGTGTTGGCAGCTTCCCGCACTCTTGCCTCGTCGCTCGCGATCCGCCATCTTAAATCGCGCTTGATGGTCGCTTCCAGCGCTTTGATACGGTCGGCTGGAGCGCCGTCGGCACCGATCAGGACTGGAGTAACGTTGCGCGGGTCGGGATCGATCAGGCCGATAACGTGGAGCAACGACGTAAGATTCTTCATTGCTGGGAGATCCGGCCCCACCGGTATCAGAAGGACGTCGGCTTTCCGCAACGCGACCAGCATGCGTGGATCGTTCGGCGGCCATGCGTCGATCACGGTAAACGCGTGCCGGTCCTTCAGCACCGCGATAATCTGCTCGAAGTGCGTGGGCAGCATCAGCTCAGCCTCTTCAGGTCGTAACGGCGCGAGCAACACCTGCAGGCCTGTCTGATGCTTGATCAGGGATTGCAGCACGAGATCGTCTCGCACCTGCTGCGAGTCGTCGAGCGTCTGCATGATGCTTCGCATCGGTGCTAGCTTGAGGAAGAGATCGTGACAGCCAAAACTGAAATTTCCATCGACCAGGACTGTCGACTGCCCCGAGGTCTGGAGCGCAACGGCTAGATTCACCGCCAACGTGGTCGAGCCTACCCCACCTTTCGAGCCGCAAACGGCTACTACGGTGTGGGGCAGGGCAGCGCTGCCCGGCTCCTCAGAACCGACGTGCGGTCCATGTCTCACTTGAGCGAGCCTGCTGCGCAACACCTGCTGATCCAGCGTCCCTCTAAGCTCTCTCCTAACCGCCTCTACCGTCATAAGCAGTGTCTCGAAATCGAACGGATAGCTCAGCACGCGCCTGATCCCTGCCGCCATCGCCGCTTCAAGAGTCTCGGCCGTGTAGTCTTCGGTATAGGCGATAATCCCTGCCGCAGGATAGGTGTCGCGCGTCCATTTAGCGTAGGCGATGCTACGCGCCCGATCGCCGTCCAGGCCCACGAGCACAACCTGCGGCCCACTCCAGCCCGGGGAAGTGATGAGCGCACCTCCAGGCTCGAGCACGCGCGCGGAGACCGAGCCTTCCGCCAGCAGTTCTGATACGTAGCGCGCCGTCTCTAGCGATCCCTCGATGACAAGAGCCTCGACCTGATGGCTGCTCGCAATCATACGGTTAGGTTTTCCTGCCGCGCTCGCGGCCAGACGGGCTGCGGTCGAGCCAGCACCTGGCTTCACCACAGTGATACGTTCGCGCGGTCACAGATTATCCATCGCGCCTCACGCGCTTCTTAAGCAACAGGGTGCAGGCGCTCCAAAGCCCTGCACGCGAACGCCTCAGGTGCTGCTTGCCCGACTGGCCCATGCTCACCATGACGGCCCGCACGTGTCAGGCTCCCCTGGGCGGGCGCCGGCCGGCACCGCGTCACGTTCACAGCGTACGTGTCGCGGAGGAAGCGCACAAGGACCTATTTGGCTCGGCTCGGCTGCTCGATCGTGGTCCGACGTCCCGACGAGCTCAAGGCTGCGCTCCGCCGCGTGGCTCGAAGGCACTTGAGAGTGGCACAGCACGCATGAATGACGCTGAGCGTGACGAAACGAGCGAGTAACGTAGCGGAGGCGGGCAGTGACGCCCCGCGTGGCCCATCCTCCGCGATAATGACATGGAGAGTTACTCTCAGACCGCCCAGCGGGTCGCACTGCGCGTAGGCTGAGAGTAGTAATAGGGAAGGCACACGATGGCCCAGCGCCCGCCACCAGTCTGGCAGCCTGTTCGACAACTGCCGTTTGTCGCCGCCTTGATCGATGACTTGTCGCACGCGGCGGAGCAACAGTACGAGGCACTTCGACGCGCTCAGGACGGGACGCATGAGCTCGACGAATATGCACTCCGGCAAGTCGTGGACGTCTACTCGCGGGAACGAGTGGATCTCCCTGTCTTTGACGAGCAGCTCCAGCGGTGGCGCGACCTGGAGCTCACCGAGAGCCAGCAGGACGAGATCCTGCGACTGACTTCCCGGCTGGACCGGTTGCGTCAGGTCGTGCCTGAGATTCTGACCATGGCTGACGCGCTGAAGAGCAGGATCATCAGAAACCTTTCGGAGAAGCGCCGCACGCACTACACCTTTTGACGTTTTGCCCCTAGCGCGACGATCTCGCGCTAGCGGGAACCGGCAGCCGGGGTAACGTCGTCGGTGAGCGGAGGCCACCGCTGCTGAACGTCGGGCGTGGCGGAGAATAGCGCGTGGGCAGCGCGCAGGACGAGCGCCTCGCTCCAGGGCGGCCCCGTAAGCTGTATGCCGACAGGGATTCCGCTGCCATCGAAGCCCGCGCGAATCGCGCACGCGGGCAGTCCCGCCACGTCCTGGGGCACGGTATACGGCAGCACCAGGCTCCTGAATGATATGCTCTGATTCTCGTGCTGTACGGTCTCATCGCCGATGGCCACAGGTGAGCCGGCGTTGACTGGGCTAATCAGCAGATCGATCTCTTCGTCGAAAAGTCGCGCGAAGTCTGCGCGCAACCGGCGCCGAACGTGCAGGGCCTCGAGGTACTCGGCGAGGGAGACTTCGGATGCCTGTTCGAGATGCGCAGCAACGTCACGACCATACAGCGATTCTTGAGCAGGGTAAAGCCGGCGCTGATGATGGTGAACATGATAGGCTTCCGCCTGCTGAATGGCGCGGTACGCGTCGCCGATCAGCGTCGCCGAGGGAAGCGAAACTTCGACGAGGGCCGCGCCCAGACTGACGAGCGTGCTGGTGCTCTTGTCCAGCGCGCGCCGCGCCGCCGCGCTAAGCGCTACGGGGTGCAGGTCCGGGCAGATCCCCACGCGCAACGACGTGATCCCTGCGTGAAGCGCGTCGGAGTATTGTGGTACGGCCACGGCGGCGGTTGAGGGATCGCCGCGCTCATATCCGGCGAGCACCTGCAAGAGGAGCGCGACATCCTCGACGGTCCGCGCCATAGGGCCCGGATGGTCCAGCGACGGCGCCAGCGGAAAGACTCCGCCGGCGCTGACGCGTCCATGCGTCGGCTTGAGCCCCACCACCCCACAGAAGGCGGCCGGGATACGAATCGATCCTCCAGTGTCGGTGCCCAGGGCGGCGGGGGCCATGCCCGTTGCCAGTGCCACCGCGGAGCCGCCGCTCGACCCGCCCGCCACGACGTTCAGCTGCCAGGGGTTGCGCGTGGGGCCGAAGTACGAGCTGACGGTGGTGATCCCCCAGGCAAACTCATGCGTGGCCGTTTTGCCGAGGAGTATGGCGCCGGCGTCCTTGAGCCGCCGGATAGCGGTCGCGTCTTCTGAAGGGACGTGCTCGGCGAATAAGCGCGATCCATACGTCGTGCGCAGTCCGGCGGAATCGAACAGGTCCTTTGCCGCGAACGGGATGCCATGCAAAGGGCCGCGCGTGTAGCCACGGGACAGCTCGTCATCGCGCGATCGCGCCTCCGCCAGGGCATTCTCAGCGGCAAGCGTCGTGAAAGCATTGACGACTGAGTTGCCCGCCTCAATGCGCTCGAGCATGCGCGCGACGGCCTCTACCGGCGAGAAGGCGCGCGTTGCGTACCCGGCACGCAACTCGACAATACTCATCCGGGCAAGATCCGTTGGCGGCACGCGCGGGCTCAAACGTATCCCTCCTCAGGAGGCGGACACACTGCACGCCGTCCTGCTGTCATCGTACAGGAATCCGACCACGATGCCATGCATGCTCGTGCTTGCCGAAGTCGCGATCAGGATCTCCCGCCGATTCCACCCGTGGAACGAAGCTGTGGCACGAGCGTATTTCCCGCGGAGTGTAGCAGAGCTCAACCACGCGCGTGCGTGATGTGGGTCTGGGTCCTGCCGACGAAATCTGCATGCGAGATAATCAACCAGATGGAGACTAGCTAAACAGGAGCAGTGGTATGCGTCAGGTTGGAGCATTCGAGGCGAAGACGCAACTTGCGCGCTTGCTTGACGAGGTGGCACGTGGCGAGACGATCGAGATAACGCGTCATGGCGTGCCGGTAGCGCATATGGTTCCCCCACATAGACGTGCTGAGGCCTCCTTTGCATCGACAATCGCGCAGATCAAGGCGCTTCGGCAGAGCGTTGCACCGGTTAATCAGCAGGAGCTTCGCGCTATGCGTGGAGAGGGACGCCGCTTCTGATGCTCGTGCTAGACACGGGCGGGGTTATGTCACAGTGGTGCTTCAATGCACGCTGGGGCAAGTCCTCTGGTAAGGCAGGTCGCCGAGGTACTGCTTCCATTCCTGAGCGGTCAGGTTGCGATTGGCGATCGCACAGGCACGCTGTGCCAGCGACAGCGGTCCGATGGACCACAGCCGGAGGGGCGCGCCGAACACCCCGGCAGTGCCCGAGGCCAGCAGCCGGCCGTCGGGACTGAAGGCAAGGCTCATGATTCTGTCTCCATGCCCGGCGAGGGCCGGACCAAGCGCCTGCCCGCTCGCCACGTCCCACAGCTGGATCGTGCCGTCGGAGTTGCCGGAGGCCAAGGACTGGCCGTCGGGACTGAAGGCCACGCTGTACACCGGGCTGGTGGCGTGGCCGAGGGGCGGGCCGATCGGCAGCCGGCTCTGCACATTCCACAGCCGGATCGTGCAGTCGGCGCTGCCCGAGGCCAGGATCCGGCCATCCGGGCTGAACGCCACGTCCAACACCGGGCCGGTGCACCCCGTGAGCGGTGGACCGAGCGCTTGCCGGGTTGCCACGTGCCACAGGCGAATGGTCCCGTCCGCGCCGCCGGAGGCCAGCGTGTGGCCGTCGGGACTGAAGGCCAAGCTATTCACCCGGCCGCCATGCCCGGAGAGCGCCGGGCCGAGGGGCCGGCGGCGCGCCACATCCCACAGCCGCACCGTGCCGTCGGCGCTGCCCGTAGCCAGGACCGAGCCGTCGGGACTGTACGCGGCGCTGCCGGCACCCCGCACGGCGAGGGCCGGGCCGAGCGGCCGGCCGGTCCGCACGCTCCACAGGCGGAACGTGGCGCTGCCGGTGGCGGGACCAGCGCTGGTGGAGGCTAGGCTCTTGCCGTCCAGACCGAAGGCCACGCTCAGTACGGCACCGGCGTGCCCGGCGAGCGGTGGACCGAGCGCCTGGCCGCTGGATACGCTCCACAGGCGGATGGTCGCGTCGGCGCTGCCCAAGGCCAGGGTCGTGCCGTCCGGGCTGAAGGCCAGGCTATTGGCCTGACCGCTGTGGCCGGCCAGCACCCGGCCGGGCACGCCTGCGCCCGTGGCGTCCCAGAGGCGCAGCGTGCCGTCGTCGCCGGCGGACACGAGCGTCCGGCCGTCGGGGCTGAAGGCGAGGCCGTCCACCGGACCCGCATGGCCGGTGAGGGACGCATCGAGTGGTTGCCAGGTCGCCGCGTCCCACAGCCGGATGATGCCGTCCTGGCCGCCGGCGGCAAGCACCGTGCCATTGGGATTGAAGGCTATGTCGTACACCGGACCGGAGCCCGCGGCGAGCACCCGGCCGGAGAACCGCCGGCTCGCCATATCCCATCGCAGGATCGCGCCTGTCTCGCTGCCGGCGGCCAGCGTGCGGCCGTCGGGGCTGAAGGCCAGGCTCTGCGCCAGGAAGCTGGGCCCGCCGCGCAAGGGCGGGAGGAGCATATGGCGCGCCACGTCCCAGAGCGCGATGGTGCCGCCTTCGCCGCAGGCGGCCAGGATCCTGCCGTCCGGGCTGAAGGCTACGTGATACACGTACCAGAGCCCCCCTTGCGGGAGGGGAGCGAGCGCCTGGCGGCCCGCGACGTCCCAGAGCCGGATCGAGCCGGCACTGTCGCCGGCGGCAAGGATCTTGCCATTGGGGCTGAAGGCCACGCTGGTCGCGGGGCCTCCCTCTGTCGCCAGCGGTGGCGCGAGGGGCCTTTGGCGGGCCACCTCCCACAGCCGCACCGTGCCGTCGTTGCTCGCCGAGGCAAGCTCCGTGCCATCCGGGCTGAAGGCTAGGCTGCTCACCGACTCGGTATGGCCGGCGAGCGGCGGACCGAGGGGCTGCCGGCTGCGCGCGTCCCACAGCCGTATCGTGCCGTCGTCGCTCCCTGCCGCCAGGATCGCTCCTCCTGGGCTGAAGGCGACGCTCCGCACGGGGCCAGCCTGCGCGGTGAGAAACGACAGAAGCCGGGGACGGTAGTCGATGGCGCGGATAAGGTCGGCATGGGTCTCCGCCGAGCTGCTCAGCCGATCGGCTTCCGCGCTCAGCAGCAACGCGACCCGCAGGTCGCTGTCCAGGAGCGTGCCGGCCCGCAGACCCAGCTCGCGCGCCAGCTCGGCGACCGCCGCATCGCGGGCGGCCACCGCACGTGCCCGTTCATCCGAGGCCACCGAGGCGTTGTTGCGAGCGACCACGCCCAGGCCCGCGGCGACTGCCAGGAAGAGGGCCAGCACGCCAGCCAGCAGGCGCAGCCGGGTGGCTGCCACGCGTGCCAGGGCCAGCCCGCGCGCCTGCCGCTCCCGCTCCGCCGCCGCCTGCTCCCGCTCCTCTCTTGCCGCCGCTTCCATGAAGGCCTGCTCCTCGGCGCTCGGCGTGTTCCGCGCCGCCCAACCCTGTGCCTCGGCCAGCGCACTGCCGCGGTACAAATGGTCCGCCGGCCGGCCCCGCGCTGCCCAGGTCGCTGCGTCCGCGCTGACGCTCTGCTGCAGGCGCACGTCCTCGCGCGCCTCGCGCAGCCAGCCAGCCAGGCGCGCCCACTCGCGGATGAGTGCCTCGTGGCTGACCTCCAGCCGGCTGGTGCCGCCCTGCTCGCTCGCCGTCAGCATTCGCGCCGCCACGAAGGCGTCGGCGACCTCACGCATCAAGGTGGTCTCGTGCTCCTCGGGCAGGGCCAATTCGCTCATTGCCGCCCGGCGGCGGGTGGTGTCCTGCTCGGTGGCGCCCGGGTCGATCAGGCGCAGGAAGAGGGCGCGGGCCAGCCGTCGATGCTCGTCGGTGGGAAGAGCGGTGTAGGTCGCCTCGGCCTGCCGGCTCAGCGCGCCGCTGACCCCGCCCAGCTCCCTGTAGGCGGCTTGGGTCAGGGTCGATTGGACCTGATCCGACTTGGTGGAGACCTCAACGCTTGGTACTGAACAAGAAGAGGAGGTTCCATCATGCCAAAGAGTCATGCCCCCTATCCACGCGAGTTCCGCGCTGAGGCGATCCGGCTGGTGCGGAGCAGCGGGAGGCCGGCGGCAGAGATCGCCCGCCGCCTGGAGGTTTCAACCGAGACACTGCGTCTGTGGGTGCGGCAAGCCGATGTTGATGAAGGCCGTCGTGCCGACGGCCTGACCACGCAAGAGACGGAGGAGATGCGCCAGCTGCGACGGGAGAATCGCATCCTGCGGGAAGAGCGGGAAATCTTGCTAAAAGCCGCGGCCTTCTTCGCCCAGGAGACGGGGCTACCCCGGCGATGATCTTCGCGTTCATCGCGTGCGAGAAGGCCTTTCATGCCGTGGCCATGCTCTGCCGGGTGCTGGGTGTCTCCCCTAGCGGCTACTATGCATGGCGCACGCGCGGACCGTCGGCCCGGGCGCAAGCGGACGCAGCACTGCTGGTCCGCATCCGCACGGCGCACGAGGCGAGCCGGCGGACCTATGGGGCACCACGCATCCATGCCGAGCTGCGTGCGGCCGGGGTACACTGCGGCCGCCGGCGCGTGGCGCGGTTGCTGCGGGGTGCCGGACTGGTGGGCTGCCATCGTCGACGGTTCGTCGTCACCACCGAGCGCGCGGCGACGGCCACAGCCGTGCCCGACCGGGTGCAACGGCAGTTCGTGGCCAGGGCACCCAATCGCCTCTGGACGGCCGACATCACCGCCATCCCGACCTGGGACGGCTTCCTCTACCTGGCAGTCGTGCTCGATGTCTTCAGCCGGAAGATTGTTGGCTGGGCCATGGCCGATCATCTGCGCACCGAGCTGGTCCTGGACGCCGTGGACATGGCCATCGCCACCCGCCGCCCTGCCGCTGGGGTCATCCATCACTCCGACCACGGCTGCCAGTACACGTCCGTGGCCTTCGGCGAGCGCTGTCAACTGGCCGGCGTCCTGCCGTCCTTGGGTTCGGTGGGGGATTGTTACGATAACGCGATCACCGAGAGCTTTTTCGCCACCCTGGAAACCGAGCTGCTGGCTCGCCACACCTTCCCCAGCCTGGCCGCCGCCCGTCTGGCGGTCTTTGACTTTATCGAGGGCTTCTACAACACCCATCGCCGGCATTCCGCCCTGGGCTACCAGAGTCCGGCAGCCTACGAACGAGAGGCGGCAGCATGCGCAGCCTGAACCATTGCCTGCTCGTCCCATCATCGGCACCCACCGGCCGCCGTCTCCTCCCCGTGCCCGGCAAAAGCGGCGCCGTCGTGCAGGGAGCGGGGTTGACCCGCCGGCGGGCCCCCCTGCTAGGCTGGAGGGCGGCGCGGGGCGCCAGCGTTCAGATCGTCCATCACCGTCCCCCGCGCCGCACCGACGACGCAGCAGGGGGTGCCGGAAGGGTCACACCTCCGACCGAAACAGGCAGCGCGGACGTGCCAGCACGGCCTTTTCTCCGCGCGACGAAAGGAGGTACCTTGCGACTAACCACCTAGTCTCAATCCCTCCACCGAACCGGATCAACTCCGAATCCCTGCCGGCGGTCAGCGAGCTGCTCGAGGGTGAACTCCAGCAGCGGCAGCGCCCCCGCCTGCCCTGCCACTTCAAAGAGCAGGTCGCCCACCAGGTCGGGCTCGAAGTCGAGCCGCACGTCGGGCAGGGCAGCGGGCCGCTCGACGGCCTCCCGCAGCTCGGCCACGCTCAGCGGCAGCACCGACCTGCTCCGTGCCTCCAACGCCGCGCCCAGCGCGGGATAGGCCATCGGCCGGTCGTAGAAGTCGGCACGCAGGGTGAGGATGGCCAGCAGAGGGCCGCGCGGCTCACCGAACGCGGTGAGCAGGAGGTCGATGAACTGCCGGCGTTCCTCCTCATCCGTGGTGAGCGTGAACAGCTCCTCGAGCTGGTCGATCACCAGCACCACATGCTGGTCGGGATGAGGCGCCAGTTGCCGCGCCCAGAGGTGCAGGCCACGGGCGACGTCGTCGCCGAGGTCCTCGCACAGAGTATGGATGCTGCGGTCGAGCTTGCCTGCCAGGGCCACGGCCAGGGCCTCCAGGGGCCGGGCGCCGGGGAGGACCGGATCGAGGTAGACCCAGCCGTCGCTGCCAGGCAGAGCGCCCGCCTTGAGGCGCGGGATGAGCCCGGCGCGCACCAGGCTGGACTTGCCCGAGCCGCTGGGTCCCACCACGGCCAGCAGGCGGGGCGCCGCCGCTTGTGTCGGGGCGAGGGTGGCCGCCGCCGCCTCCACCAGCGTTTGCACGAAAGCGGTCCGCCCGAAGAAGTCGCCCGAGTCCTCCTCACCAAACGCGCGCAGGCCTTTGTACGGGTTGCGCGGCACAAACAGTGTCGGCGTCGCGCTTGGCGTGTCCTCCCGGCCAGAGCCGGCGCCTACCGTGCCCAGCACCGCCACGAGCGCGACGGTCGCCTCGGAGTAGCGGGACCCACGGGCGTCCACGTAGGGCACGCCGGCCAGCGCCGCCGGCGCGCAATCGAGCCACTGCTCCCCGGCCGACCAGACGGGCACGATCGGGCGGCCGTACATCTCGGCCAGGCCCAGCTCCCTGCCGACCCAGTGCGAGGAGCGGGCAGCAGGAGAGACCACCAGCAGCACCGCCGGGCAGGCGCGTATGGCCGCCTGCAGTGCCTCCGGCTGCCCGGATCCGGTCCGCGCTTCGGCGCGGTCGGCCCAGGCGGTGACACCGTGCGTGGCCAGATCGCTCCGCAGCCGTGTCGCGAACGCACCGTCCTCCGCCGCGTACGAGAGGAAGGCAACCGGGGTGCGCGCTGTGCGCGTCGCTCGCCCCTGATCGGACGTGGTGGGTGTGCCTGGCCCTTCGGCGCCCGTGAGGGCGACGCCGTATTCGTCCACCCCGCTGGCAGCCGCCTCCAACCGGGCGCGGTCCTCCGGCGTGAGCTGGAGAGCCCTCGCCAGCAGTCCGAGCGTATCCACGCGGGGCGCGCGATTGATCCCGCGCTCCAGGTCGCTGACGGCACGCGCGCTCACCCCTGCCCGCTCGGCCAGTGCCTCCTGGGTCAGGCCGGCAGCCTCCCGGTAGCGTCGCAGCAGCACCGCGAAGGGGGGACCAGGATCCCCGCGCTGCATAGCACCTCCACGCGGCTGTGCCTGGCCTGCCCGGCGGCGGCGGTCCCTGTCGCTTCACACCTTGTGGGCCAGACGCTCGTCGCCAACTGGGCAGGAGCTACACCGGATCCGCGTCCGCTCCGAGCATACCGTTCCGGGCAAGCCGGCGCAAGAGGCGATCGCCCATTGTAGTTCTTCGGGGCCTATGGCCGTGACGTGCCCTTTGCGGCGGGGCATAGCCGGATTATGTGATCGCAGGCCGAGCAGGACCGCGGCCGTCTCGTCGGCATGACGGACAGGGGCGTGCACGATGCCCGCGGTCCAGGGCACGCCAGCCCCGAACCGGATCACGCTTCTGGTATGTCCAACGCGCCGGCGCCCGGGCGCCCGGATGCCCACAGGATCATGTGAGTCCAGATGCACTCTCATGTGCCGGCCTGTGTGGCGGGCAGGGTCGTGTGAGGCGCAGAGTGAAGATGGAACCGGCCGGCGGCTGCCATTGAAACCGGCACTTCTCGCCCCCGGCACTGGAGCACCTCGTGGTGGGTAGCAAAGGAGGGAATGAGTTACGACATGCCCTGGCAAGCCAAGCAGTAACCGGCCGGGCCGGTCCGCATTCGGGTTGAGCCACAAGGAGAGAGACATGAAACACATGAGGAAGCTGCTCGCGTTGCTGATGGTCACACTTACCGTCCTCGCCCTGGGACCCGCGCGGGTCGTCCAGGCGGGGAACGACAACCCCGGTGTCAACCCACCCCCGGCGTGGAGCGCGCAGCCTTACGTGTATCCGCCCTGGGCCCATCCATATGGCCTCTCGTACACCGAATGGGAAGTCCGGTTCCAGCAATGGTTCAACGGGATACCCGCGCCGAAGACGCCCATGGACGACATCACCGGGGCGCGCTGCACCGAGCGCCAGTCCGGCCCCGTCTGGTACCTCATCGCCTGGGACAGGCAGACTCCCACCGTAGTCCGGACCTGCACGGTGCCGGCCGGCGAGGCGCTGCTCCTCTCGGTGGTGGCTTTCTTCTGCCCAGCCGTGGTACCGCAGTGCGGCGACACCCCCGAGGCATTGCGCAGTGCCGTCGACGGGGCTATGAGTACGATGACAGGAGCTGACGTTACCGTGGATGGGGTTCACGTCGCGAACGTGTTGACCCGCTACCGGTTCACGACCCCTGTCTTCATTGTTAGGTATCCTGCGGACAATATCGTTGACGGGCCTGGACCCGGGATTACCAAGGCGATGGCTGAAGGCTTGTTCGTCATGCTGGCGCCGTTGCCGGCGGGGCAGCACACCATCGAGCTGCAAGGCTCGAGGACCGGGGGTGCTTGGTGGAGTGCCACGTACGTTCTGACGATTCGCAACTGAGGAGAGCGTCCCAGGCACAGCCGACCGCCTCAGGGCCTCGCAACATCGCCTGCCGGTGCGAGGCCCTGGGGCGAGTCGTTCCCGTGGATGCGCCCAGCGCGCGTGGAGCCCGGCCGTGCTCGACGCCCTCGGTCTCGCGATCTTCCTGGCTCACCGCGTGGAGACGTTGGTCGGTGCTATCGCCACGTCTCAGCGTGGCACCACTGTGGGGATCTGGTGTATGGCCGCCGCCCCCCCAACGGCGCGGGGCTGGCGGCGCGCTGCTGCGTCGGGTGGTGGCCCAGCACCCCGCGTCTGGAGCGCGCCTCTTCTACTTCGGTGCCACCGAGGCGCTCCACCCGTCTGCGAGCGTCTCCGCTTTCGCGCCGTCGAGTCGATCACGATCTGGGTGGCGGGGCACTCCACGCACGTACCAGGATAACGGCGCCAGGCCATCCTCAACGTGTTTGGGCCTGGGACCACCAGTCGGTCGGTGACGGTATAGTCGTGATGCCGGCTCCGCTGGCAGCAGGACAGCACACGGTGCTGAGGCGGGTGCGGTTCGGCCCTCAAGCGCCGATGGCCGAAAACGTCACGTTCGGCCGTTCCTTGACGTGAGGTATAGAATTGAACCGGAGTGGATGCGCTGACCTGCCGTCCTGGAAAGGGTTCGACGCCGCTACGCTCCGCGCGCGGCACTGCCGCTCCTTCCCGCTGACGCCTGGCCACCGTTGGACTGCATCGAGCAACTGGTGCACCCGGCCACGACGGCATGCTCGAGTGCCGGGTACCTTGTACACGGCGCAGGAAGGAAAAGGAGAAGGCAATGAAGATCACCGGCAAGCTGGTTGCATTGCCGGCCGTCATGCTCGCAGTCCTCGCCCTGGGACCCGCGCCTACCACCCGCGCGGCAGGCGCACCGCTTCACATCTTCCCGCCCCAGGCGCGTCCCTACGGGCACACGTACGTCGAATGGGCGGTCCAGTGGCAGCAGTGGTTGAACGCCATACCCAAGGCGACGAGCCCCATGACCAACAAGGTCACCCCCGCTATCTGCGCCCAGGGCCAGTCCGGCCCGGTCTGGTACCTCGTCCAGGCCTTCGCCGGCACCTTGGTCTGCACGGTGCCCGCCGGCAAGGCCGTGCTCGTCACGCCGGCCAACGTCGAAGTGTCGCACCCTGCCCCCTTCAACACCCTCGAGAAGTTGCGCAGCGACGCCCAAGGCATCTGGCGCGGCTTCAAAGAGGCTGAGCTCGCGGTGGATGGGATTCAAATTCCGAACGTGTTTACCCGCTACCAGCTCACGACTCCCCGCTTCACCTTTGCGTATCCGTCCGGGAACATCGCCGGCATCCCTGGAGGGCCTGGAACCGACTTTGGGGTGAGCATCGGCGTCTACGTCATGCTGGCTCCGCTGCCGCCGGGCCAGCATACGATCGAAATGCGAGCCCGGGGCACCTGGGGTGCCTATCATGGCACGTACCACCTGACGATTCGCTGAACAGAGCGTCTCGGCCGCTGCTTACAGACCGCCCCAGGGCCTCGCTTCACCGTCTGCCGGTGCCCCATGCGGTCGTCGACTCGGGCTTCTGGCCCTGCACACGAGCGTAGCCATGGTTGTCCTTTCCAATCGCACGAGGCGAAGGCGCAGTGCGACCAATTCGTACAGCTCCTTGCGACGCTGCCTATCGACGTCGAGCCACGCCCATTCGCGGATCTCCTGCTCACCGCGCTTCAAGTGGCCCGACTGCACGCGCTTTCAGCCTACGACGCGGCCTACCCAGATCTTGCCCTGCGGCTGGAGCTGCCGCTTGCCACCCTCGACACACGGCTTATCGCCGCCGCCCAAGCGGCAGGCGTGACGTTATTTGCGCCATCACCGGGGCAACCTTGCAGCGGCGGCCCAGCTGGACCGCAGGGACGTGCGCTCGGCGGAACACCCTCGGAGAGGCAGGGAGCACGCGTCAGGCAATCTGCTGTCCCGCATTCGGTCCTGCCGACTGATCGTAGATGGCGTCGACGGCGATCTTCACGACGTATGCCGGAGCCGGCAACGTTGCGGCTCGCTGCTTCAGCTCTAGAGCGACCTGCTCGTAGAGCGGGCCAGATGCAATGAGCTCGGCTGTTCCCTTGAACTGGTAGCCTGCGTTCGTCGCTGCGTCAATTACCGTGACGGCCACTTTGGGATTCTGCTCGAGATTCTGCCGGGTCTTGCATGAAAACAGGTCGGCGAACAGCAAATGCTGGTCGTCCAACAGCCGAAGAGAGCCCTTCGGTGTCGTGTTGGGAGTGCCGTCGCCGGCCGCGGTGGCTACCCAGGCCATCTTCCCCGTGAGGAATGCCTGAATCTGCGAGGGAATGGTTACCATCACTCGAAGTCCTTTCACTCAGACGTCGCTGCACTGTGACCATCGTCACTCTACTACCGCCTCGAAGTGCTTGTCCAGGTCGCAGGGTTTTCAGTTGAGAGCCACTGCGTACCTCGCGACTCAGTATCGCACTTTTCGCGACGCCTCGCTCCCATTCGAGCTGTCCAGTCGCCGGCCACCGCGGGGCAGCATGGCTGGTCGCGATTAGCAGTCTTTCGATGAATCTGCCAGGATTCTCGAAGTGCTGGCACCGCATTGTCGCCAGGAAGACGACGCTACTCAAGATGGAACGATGATTGCTAGATCAATAACTTGCTAGTAACTAACTCATATCTATTGACAGTACTGCCATTGAAGTGCTATAACAGAGGTGTGACGGGGAGGCGGCGGGTCTTCCCAGAGAACAGAACCCTTGTGAGGAGCAAGAGGATTCAGCAGGAGGATGACAATGGCGATTCGAACGTTGTGGAGCCCTATCAACGAGTTTGTGACCCTGCGCGACGCGATGGACCGGTTGGTTTCCGACAGCTTCATCAATCCGCGCAGCCTGGTCGCCCCCATGGGCAACCTCATGGCGTTGCCGGCTAATCTGTATGAGACTGCCGACAACTATGTCGTGCAGATCGCACTCCCGGGCGTCGATCCGGACAAGGTGAACATCACCGTGCAGGGTGAGACCGTCAACATCAAGGGCGAGCGCCTCGTGCCGCAGGTTGAGAACGGACAGCAGATCTGGAACGGGATCGGGTCAGGCAATTTCGATCAGACGTTCAGCCTGCCGACGGCCGTCGAAGGCGAGCACACGTCGGCATCCTATCAACACGGAATGTTGACGCTGACCATGCCGAAGGTCCAGCATGCGCGCGCGCACACCGTCAAGGTGATCGCGGGAAACGACACCCAACACGTGATCGAACATAAGTAGTACGGCCGAACGGGTGCGCGGCGTGCGGCGCTGCCGCAGTCTTGGGACAGCGCCGCACGCCCGCTCGGGCACTGCTTGGGCCAAGAACGGCTCGTCGGCCACAGAGACTGACACGGACACGCAAGAACGGCAGCCGATTGGCTGCCGTTCCTCGCGTTGGGCGCTGCCGCATGTGTCTGGAGGCACCCGGTCGGGCTCAGCTGCCGTTCCCGTTCGGATTGCTCTGGCCGCCGCCCTGGCCGCCCTGACCGCCATAGCCTCCAGTGCCGCCGCTGCCCCCGCCAAAACCTCCCGCGCCGCGTGCGCGAGGAGTCGTGAGCGAGGCGACCATGCCATCCAATGAACATGCCACCACATTGAGGGCCGTGGCGCCGCTCGTGTCCTTGAGCGCCGAGACCGTTGTTCCGGCGTGGATGGCGCTACTGGTCGTCTTTACCAGTTGGTAGACCGCCGTGGAATTGTCGATCGAGATCGACAGGCTGCGGCCGGTACTGGTCTGCAGGGTTAGCGTGCTGCCGCTCAGGGACACGACAGTGCCGGCCGGCGAGAAACCGAATCCTCCGGCCGCAGGCGCCTGCTGCTTGACGTAGCCGTAGAGGGCGCCGGGCGGCGCGATCGTGATGTCACCCGCGCTAAATCCCTGCGAGGAGCCGCTTGCGGCCATACTGATGGTCACGTTTTGACCCTTGGTAATTGCGCTGCTGGTTGCCTTCTGCGCGTCATAGTACGTCGTCGACGCGGTCGTGGACACGGTCTGATTGGCGCCCTGGCTCGTCTTGATTGTCAGCTTCCCATTGGCCAAGCTGACGAGGGTGCCGGCCACCTCGGTTGAATCGGTCGCAGCGCCGGTGGATTGACCCCCAGTTGTGCCACTGCCGCCCTGACCACCCGTCGCACCGGTACCGCCCTGACCACCCGTCGCGCCGGTACCGCCCTGACCACCCGTCGCACCGGTACCGCCCTGACCGCCCGTCGCACCGGTACCGGTCTGGCCTCCCGTCGCACCGGTACCGGTCTGGCCTCCCGATGTGCCGTTCGCCGTGCCGCCGCTCTGGGAGGTCGTGCTGCCTGGCGGCGTGGCATAGGCGAGAGCTGCCTGGATTTGCGAGCCACCGGACGACACCGCGCCGAAGTAGCTGCTCCCCCTCCCAGACGCGCCGCCAGTGCCACCAGTGGTAGTTGGCGGATTGTACTGGGTGAACAGCGGCTTATCGACGTTGTTCTGATACACGCGGCCGCCGTAGAACGCCAGCCCGACGGCAAGCACGAAGACAAGCACGACGCTTGCCGTTCTGATATTCAGCTTTGTGCCCTGGTTCATCGTTTCTTTCTCCAGAGGATGACTACTCGTAACGTAAGGCCTGGATGGGATCGAGTGCGGCGGCGCGGCTGGCGGGATAGCTGCCAAAGAACAGACCAATGGCCAGCGACACGCCAAACGCCAGAATCACCGAATTCGGACTGATCACCGGTGCGGAGTTTCCAAACGCGGTGGCGAGAGTCGAGATATTGTTAAACATCCAGGCCACCAGGAAACTGATACCGACTCCGATAGCGCCGCCGGTCCCGCTGATCATGATTGCCTCGACGAGGAATTGCGACAGGATGTCGATCTTCCTCGCACCGACCGCTTTTCTCAGCCCTATTTCACGCGTGCGCTCGGTTACGGTGACGAGCATGATGTTCATGATCCCGATGCCGCCGACCAGGAGCGAGCAAGCCGACACGCCGGCTAGCAACGTCGTCAGCGTTCCGGACACGTCTGCCGCCGTCTGCTGAATCGTCGTCTGGTTGAATTCGCTGAAGTCATCGCTCTGAGAGGACAGGAGGTGGTGAAGGCCGCGCAACATCGACTCGGCCTCGGTCCATGCCTGGTTCGTGGTGTCTTGCTGTGTTGCTTCAAGATCGATCGAGGACAGGGAACCGGATGCGGACGAATGCGGCAACACGTATTCGGCCGTGGTGAGCGGCACGTACACGGTATCATCCTGGTTGCGCCCTCCCCCGCCTCCTTTGGAGACCATCGTCCCGATGACGGTGAACGGTACACCGCTCAGCGTGATCGTCGACCCAACCGCGCTGGACGCGTCGAGACCGAGATCGGTGATCACGGTCGCTCCCAGGTCGACGACCTGCGCCTGCTGCATCAAGTCTTGCGTGGTGACGAAACGGCCCGTTGCTACCTGAGCGTTGCGCACCGTAAGGTATTCGGGCGATACGCCGTCCGCCGATGTGCCCGTGTTCTGGGCTCCTGCCACGATCTGCACGTTTACGTTGAACTCCGGCGCCACCATGGCCACGTCAGGCAACGTGCCGCCCGAACCCAAGCTGTCGGCAAGGGTCTGCGCGTCGGAGACGGTCAGGGTGCTGGCCGAGCCGGCGCCCCCGCGGACGCCGCCGGAGAATGTCCCTCCGGGCTGTATCTGCACGAGATTCGTGCCAAGCGCACTCAGTTGACTGTTGACCCGTGTGGCAGAGCCATTGCCGATGCCGACGGCCACGATGACCGACGCAACGCCGATGATGACGCCAAGCAGGGTCAGAACCGTCCTGGCCTTGTTTGTGAATATGCCTGTCGTGGCGATGTGCAGCACCGACAGGGCCTGACCAACGAACGTGATACGAGGCGCCTTGCGCGACGGCTTTTGCGTCTGCCTGATTTGCCCTGCAGGGTTCATGCCGGACCCTCCCGATCGAGCGAGATACGCGTGAGCAACGGGTGCATGCCGGAATCGGCCGGCGCTTCCGGAGCATCGGGCGACGGCGTAGTAGTCGGCAGGGATTCGCCCAGCGCGACTGCACTCTCGGGCACTCTCGCGGCATCGGGCTGGCTGTCGTGCATCACGTGGCCGTCGCGCATGCGAACGACGCGTTTTGCGTAGGCCGCGATGTCGCTCTCGTGCGTGACAAGCACAACCGTCAGGCCGCGGAGATTCAGTCTTTGAAAGAGACTCATTACTTCAGCACTGACCTGAGAGTCCAGATTGCCGGTAGGCTCGTCGGCAAGGATCAGCGCCGGGTTCGTTACCAGCGCTCTTGCCACCGCCACGCGCTGCTGCTGCCCGCCCGAGAGCTGGCTAGGATGGTGGTCGAGTCTGGCGCCAAGGCCGACCTGCTCGAGGGCAGCCCTGGCGCGCTCCGCACGCTCGCGGGCAGGTACGCCCGAGTAGATGAGTGGTAGCTCCACGTTCTTCTGGGCGCTTGTGCGCCTGAGCAGGTTGAACGACTGGAACACGAACCCGATGGTACGATTGCGCATGAGCGCCTGTTCATCGTCGCTGAGCGTCGCCACCTCCCTGCCCGCGAGGTAGTACTGGCCGGAAGATGGGCGGTCCAGACAGCCGACGATATTCATCATGGTGGATTTTCCGCTGCCCGAGGCTCCCATGATCGCCACGAATTCCCCTTCGGCGATGCGGAGATCGATCCCGCGCAGCGCATGCACCTCCTGATCGCCCATGACGTACGTCTTGGTGATCTGCTGCATCTCGATAAGCGACGTCGGTTGCATGACCATTAGCCGCCAATCCGTACGGCGCCGCCGAAGCCTCCGCCGCCGAAGCCGCCGCCGCCACCGAAGCCGCGGGCCGCGCCGGTACCCGTCGTGGTGGAGCCGCTGGTGGTCGGTACGACGATCCGGTCGCCAACGTTCAAGCCGCTGACGATTTGCGTGAAGGTTGTGTCGCTGATTCCCGTCTGGACGGGCGTTATCACCTCGTTATTCGTCTTATCGAGTGTGCGGACAAAGCTGCGGGTGCCGGTGCCGACAATCGCCGCGGTGGGCACCTCGATCGTGTTGGTCACCTCCGCCGTGACAATGGTCATGTTCGCGGTCATGCCGGCCGTAATGCCTTTGAGGTTCCCCGTCAGAGAAACCTTGATCGGGTAGGTGGTAACGTTCGACGTGGTGGTCGCCTGGAAGGGCAGGCTGTTGACGATGCCGACGAGCGTTCTGTTGGGGAACGCGTTGAAGACCATCGCCACCGGATCGCCAAGCTGTATGCTGCCAATCTGGGCTTCAGGGATGCTTGCCGTCACCACAAGACCCTTGGTATCGGCCATCTGGATGGCCGCGGTGCTGGTGCTGGTGCTGCTACTGCTACTGCTGGCGCTGGACGACGCCTGTCCGGGCGAAAGGTTCACCACCTGGACCACCCCGGCGCTCGGCGCCACGATATCCGTTTCACTGGCGAACAGCGCTTGGTCAGCCTTCAATGACTGCTGCGCCTCCGTGACGCTCGCCTGCGAGATGGCGATGTCTTGCGCGGTGTAGGGATGAAGCGCCAGCTGCAGCGCCGCCTGCGCGCTCTTCACGGCATCTTGTTGCTGGGCAATATCCTGCGCGGTGTTCGGTTGGACGGCCGAGTCGAGCGCTGCCTGCGCGCTGATCAACGAATCCTGAGCTTGCTGAATATCCGTCGCGGTGCCGGGATGCTGGGCAGTGATGAGCGCCTGTTGCTGCGAGGTGACCGAATCTCGCGCTTGCTGGATATCCGATGTGGTGTTCGGTTGCCTGGCTGCAGCCAAGGCCGCCTGCGCACTCTGTACTGCGAGCTTCTGCTGGGTAATGTCCGAGGCAGAGTTCGGCTGCTTGGCAGATGCCAACGCCGCCTCCGCGCTGGTTACCGCGTCCTGCGCCTGTCGAATGTCGGAGGCCGCATTGGGCTGCAGGGCGTTCTGATAGGCGGCTTGCGCGCTGGCCACGGCCTGTTCCTGCGTGGCGATATCCGACGCCGAGTTGGGCTGCAGGGCGTTCTGATAGGCGGCTTGCGCGCTCTTGACCGCTTGCTCTTGCGTGGCGATGTCGGAAGGCGAGTTGGGTTGCAGCGCATTCTGATAGGCGGCCTGCGCACTCTTGACCGCTTGCTCCTGTGTGGCGATGTCCGACGCTGCGTTGGGCTGCGAGGCGTTCTGGTAGGCGGCCTTGGCGCTGGCTACCACTTGCTCCTGCGTGGCGATGTCGGATGGCGAGTTAGGCTGCTGGGCATTCTGGTAGGCGGCCTTGGCGCTGGCCACGGCTTGTTCCTGCGTGGCGATGTCGGATGGCGAGTTGGGCTGCAGGGCATTCTGGTAGCCGGCCTGCGCGCTCTTGACCGCTTGCTCTTGGGTGGCGATGTCCGACGCCGAGTTAGGCTGTAAAGCATTCTGGTAGGCGGCCTTGGCGCTGGCCACGGCCTGCTCCTGGGTGGCAATGTCGGACGGAGAGTTGGGCTGCAGGGCGTTTTGGTAGGCAGCCTTGGCGCCGGCTACGGCCTGCTCCTGCGAGGCGATGTCCGACGCCGAGTTAGGCTGCAGCGCATTCTGATAGGCTACTTGCGCGCTCTTGACCGCTTGCTCTTGCGTGGCGATGTCCGACGCCGAGTTAGGCTGCAGCGCATTCTGATAGGCTACTTGCGCGCTCTTGACCGCTTGCTCTTGCGTGGCGATGTCCGACGCGGAGTTAGGCTGCAGCGCATTCTGATAGGCCACCTGCGCGGTCTTGACCGCTTGTTCCTGTGTGGCGATATCCGACGCCGAGTTGGGTTGCAGGGCGTTCTTGTATGCTGCCTCGGCGCTTGTCACCGTGGACTGCTGTGTCGCGATGTCTTGCGCAGTGTATGGATGCTCCGCCGTATACACCGCGGCGTTCGCGGAGTTGATCGCGTCCCGGGCGGAGGCGATGTCGGTAGCTGCCGGCGGTGCCGTCGCAGTCGTGAGCGAGGCCTCCGCGGAAACAAGAGCGTCCTGAGCCGTGGCCAGGTCCGTAGCCTTCGGCGGGGCGGTCGCCGCGTTGAGCGAGGCCTGCGCGGAGGTGATGGCATCCTGCGCGGAGGCAATATCGGACGGCGTCGTGGTGCCGGCCTGCGTGTTGGCGAGCGACGCCTGGGCTTGGGTGACGGCGTCCTGCGCTTTTGCCAGGTCCGTCGAGCTTGGCGTTGGCTGCTGGTCGGCTGCCAGCTTGGCCTGGGCGGCGGTCAACTGCTGCTGGGCCAGGGTCAGCGCGCCGGCGCTCGGGTTGGTCAGCGCGGTATACGCTGCCGTCGCACTCGCGACGCTGGCCTCGTCGTTCGCGATATTCGCCTCATCCTGCGCTTGGTTTTGCAGATACGTATTCGTCGCGGTCTGCAGCGCGGTGGGATTGGTGATGGCGCTTGTGTTGGGTGGCACGAGAAGCGATAGAGCGACCTGATCCACTTGCAGCTTATTTCGAGCCGCGAGAAGGGTTGCATTCGCCTGGGCGAGCGACGCAGCTGATGGAGTCGTCGCGCTGCTCAGATTGTTCTGAGCCTGTGTCACTCCTGCCTGGTCGGAGGCGACGGTTGCCGACGACGCGGCGTTGGAGAGCGCGGCCAGGTTCTGCTTTGCGCTATCGAGGCTCGCCTGGGCGGAGGCCAGAGTGTTTGCATTGACGGGCGCTTGCAGGGCAATGAGCTTCTGCTTGGCGGAGTCCAGGCTCGCCTGAAGCTGAGCAAGGGTGTTCTGGTCAGGAGCGGCTTGCAGGGCGATGAGCTTCTGCTTGGCGGAGTCCAGGCTGGCCTGTGCCTGGGCGACGGTCTGCGGGTTCGGCGGAGCCTGGAGGGCCGTCAGCTTCAGGATCGCTGAGTCCAGGTTGGCCTTTGCCGCTACGACGGTGTGCGGATCAGGAGGCGTCTGCATGACGTTGAGCTTGATCTGCGCCTGTTGCAACGATGCCTTGGCCTGGGCGATGCTGGCGGGGGTGCCGCCCTGCTTCATGGAAGCCAGCTTGATCTGCGCTTGTTCGAGCGATGCCTTGGCCTGGGCAATACTGGCGGGGGTGCCGCCCTTCTTCATGGTCGCCAGCTTGATCTGGGCCTGTTCGAGCGATGCCTTGGCCTGGGCAATGCTGGCCGGCGTTCCGCCCTTCTTCATGGTCGCCAGCTTGATCTGGGCCTGTTCGAGCGATGCCTTGGCTTGGGCAATGCTGGCCGGGGTACCGCCCTGTTTCATGGTCGCCAGCTTGAGCTGTGCCTGGTCGAGTGACGCCCTGGCCTGGGCGATGCTGGTCGTGGTACCGCCCTTGAGCATCGTGGCCAGCTTGAGCTGTGCCTGGTCGAGCGATGCTTTGGCCTGGGCTACGCTGGTCGTGGTACCGCCCTTGAGCATCGTGGCCAGCTTGAGCTGCGCCTGATCGAGCGATGCTTTGGCCTGGGTTATGCTGGTCGCGGTACCGCCCTTGAGCATCGTGGCCAGCTTGAGCTGCGCCTGGTTGAGCGAAGCTCTGGCCTGGGCGATGCTGGTCGCGGTACCGCCCTTGAGCATCGTGGCCAGCTTGAGCTGGGCTTGGTCGAGCGATGACTTGGCCTGGGCGATGCTTGCCGCGGTACCGCCCTTGAGCATCGTGGCCAGCTTGAGCTGGGCCTGATCGAGCGCAGCCCTGGCCTGGGTGACGCTGGTCGACGTGCCACCCTTCTCCATAGTCGCCAGCTTGAGCTGCGCCTGGTCGAGTGCAGCCCTGGCCTGCGCAATGCTGACAGGCGTACCACCCTTCTTCATTGTGGCAAGCTTGAGCTGGGCCTGTTCGAGGGACGACCGGGCCTGGGCGATGCTGGCGGGGGTGCCGCCTTTCTTCATCACCGCAAGCTTCGTCTTGGCTTCGTCGAGCGCTTGACGCGCCTGCGTGACGCTCGCGGACGTACCGCCGGTCTGCATGGCTGCCAGCTTGGCCTGGGCCGTAGCAAGCGTCGTTTCCGCCTGGGCGATGCTGGAGGCGGTGCCTCCGGCTTCCATCGCGGCCAGCTTCTGTTGAACGGAATCAAGACTGGCCTGTGCAGAGATGATCGCGGAGGCCGTGCCCGATTGCAGCGCCACGAGCTTGGCTTTGGCGGAGTCCACGTTGGCGCGGGCCTGCGCGATGGAGGCGGCGGTGCCGCCTGCCTTCATAGCGGCCAGCTTGGATTGAGCCTGATCGAGCGACGCTTGGGACTGGACAAGTGAGTTCGGATTCGGGGGAGCGAGTTGCTTTGCCAGAGCCAGCTGAGCATTGTTCAGCGCGTTCCGATCGCTGATCAGCGATAGCTGCAACGATGGATCGTCAATTGAAGCAAGAACCTGGCCTTTCTTGACCGACTGACCCGGTACGACGTTGACTGACTTGACCGTGCCCGAGGCCGAGAAATTCAACGAGTAGGTCGTCACGTTTGCGGCCTGACCGGACGGCGTCAGCGTGGTGGTAATGGTGCCTCTTGAGACCAGTACAACACGACCGTCAAGTGTTGGTGGAGTACTGATGCCTGGCAACGAGAATGCGAGCGTCAAGCCTGTGGTGGGGAGCAACGCCGCCAACACGGCAACACGAACAGTTTTTCCCTTCAAGGAAATGCCTCCATGCAGTGTGAAGCGCAGCCGTGAAGGGGCTAACCACCTTCTTCATTGCCGCAAGAGACAGCTCTTGCCTGGGCTGCAACCACATATCACTGCGATCGTAGGTTCAACGCATGACAGCCATGTGATTGCAACATGACGGTTGGATGACAGGTGGGGCACCCGGGCGCCGCGACACGCTGTCCTGACTATGCGGTGGTCGAGGGTACGTATTCGGGCGCTGGGTGGAGCGACGTGGGCGGGCTTCCTGCCGTCACCAGCCTCAAGCCGCACGGCAGCAGCCCGCCCGCGCCTGCTATGCCGTGCTTTCCTGCCGTTAACAGACTGTTTACATCTACACAACACCACGACAACACGCGCATCCTACTGTGGTACTTGAGGTATCGAGCGCCCTGGCGGTCCGCCAGTGAGGCGCCTTGGTAAAAGCCTTGGGGTTAATCATTCGGCCAAATGATGGATCTCTGTTTCACAGTTAGTTTGCTTCACCAGGAGGTCACATGAACGCCAAGCGGTTACTTACGGGACTTGCGTTTGCTCCATTGCTTTTCGCAGCAGTGCCACTTCTGCCATCGGCATCTCATGTCTCGGCAGCGCAACTCGCGAACATTACGATCACGGCCACGATGGTGGCGATGCCGCAGCCAACTGCACCGACGTCCCTGTTTATTCAGGAGGGCAGCGAGACAGCTCCCGTCTGGATCTCCGTGAGCACGCAAATTGAGCGACAAGATGGATCGCCGGCGAATCTGACGGACCTGCATGATAACGACTCGCTCAAGGTCACAGGCGTAGTCGATAGGAACGGCGGTATCACCGCCAGCGTCATTCAGGATCTGTCGCTCTTGCCGCTTCCGACCGCAACCGCGACCGGTACGGTCGTTGTCCCCACGCCAACCGTGACGGTCAGCGCGACCCCGACTAGCTCGCCAACGCAGGTGCTATCGCAGCTCGACGTGACGGGAACACTTTTCGCGGCGCCCGACCAGTTGACGCCCCCGACTCTGCTCTGCCTCGCCAAGGCACAGGTAGTGGGCGGTATCACTCCCAATGTCTCTCTGGTCAGTCCGTGCGCGCCCGGCCTGCTGCCGGTGTACATCACGCCCACCACAAAGCTGACGCGCAATGACGACAGTGTCTCGGCCCTGTTCGAGCTCCGAGCCGGCGATTCGCTGGAAGTTCATGGCAGTTTTGTCAACGCGCAGTTCACTGCCGCCAGCCTCGACGATCATTCGCTGCACCTGACCTATACCCAGTTCACCGGCTCGGTGCAGAGCGTCGCCGTTGGTTCGCCGTTGACGGTTCTGAGCGTGATGGTCACCAGCCTGAACTCGAGTCATTCTCCGGTTCCCAGCAACGGGCAGTTCACGTTGCCCCTGACCAACGCCGGCACCGTGTTCTGCACCGCTCCGTCGAACACACAGGCGCCCTGCACCGCCGTCAACATCAACGGCGCCGCGACCTCCGGTTATCCCGTCGGCGGCATTGGTCCGGGTTCTGTCGTAACCACGCAGGGCCTGTACAACAGCGCGCTCAACGCGTTTGAATATATCTCGTGGATCACGACGGGCAGCGCGCTCGGCGCTGGGCCGACCGCGACCCCGGTGCCGACGGCGACCGCCACTGCGGCACCGGTGAGCGGGCTTATCGCTCTCGCCGGGTTGCTCAACGCTCCGGCGAATCCAAACACGCCTCCGACCCTGCTGTGCATCAAGTCGGCTCGGTTCACCGGCGGACTCTCACCGAACCTTGCCATGACCAGTCCGTGCCGGCCCGGCCAGCTTCCGGTCTACGTAACGCCCAGCACGGTGATTGTTCGTAACAACGGCAACACGATCCCGGTCAGCTATCTGCACTCGAACAACAGGCTGGAGATCAGAGGCACGTTCGTGAACGCACAGTTCACCGCGACGTGGATCAAGGATGCCTCGCTGGCAAACCTGGTGCAGGTCCGATTCAAGGCCAAGATCACGTTCATCAACTTCACGTCGTCGCCTGAGTTCCTGGCGGTGCGGACCGTGAGATTCAACGACCGCAACAATCCGTTCAGGACTGGCACGACCCTGACCGTCTTCGTACAGCCGAGCACGATTATTTACCTTCGCCACAACCAAACGAGCCATGATGTGACGTCGCTCAATCCGGGACAAACTGTCCTCGTGTGGGCCTACTACGACCGTGACGAGCATCGCGTGGATCCCACGATGCATATTACGCTGATGTAAGTCCGCGCTCTTCCAGGGCTTGGCAGGGCGCCGGCGGCTCGATACCGCCGGCGCCCTGTCGCGTTGAGGATCATCGCTGTGCTACGGGTTTTCAAGCAGCGCCGCAGAGCTTCCCAGCCGCCTGATTCTGCCGGCGACCCCGCCACAGACAGGTCGCGGAGGAGGCGATGCACCAACGGAGGCTCCAGGTCAGGCGGTTGGGCCATCGACGAGCGCACAGTAGGGCGCCGTTATCCCTCGAGGCTCTTGCTCAACCCAGAAGGTGCCCTACAATGCATGTGAGCAAATCGAAACGTGCATCTGACACACTGTGTGTGACGGCGCCCGCATCGATGTATGAGCTCGCCTGCCAGACCCGGGGCATACGTGGCACGCATGGCGTGGCATTGCCCTGGCACATACAGTTGGTCAGTCGATGGTTGGGGGTGTCACTGAAGATCCATGACGACGGATGCGACCCCTATTGAAGTCTTCGCCGTAGAAAGCGATGATCAGGTTGCGGCGCAGCTCCACGACGCTGTAGCCGGCAGCGCGGTATCACTGTACGTGGTCACCGGTGATCGACCGCTCGTCGCGATGCCCGGGTGGTCGGGCCCGGATGCGCTCTTGGTTGGACTGGACGGCGACCTGCCGGTCCGCCTCGCGTATGCCAGACGCATTCAGGAGCTCTATCCGCGGGCAGCGGTCCTCGCATACTCCGTGGCGTTCAGCGCTGACGCTCTGGCGGCAGCGATGGCCGCGGGCGTTCGGCGACTGCTCCCGTTTCCCTTCTCCATTGCCGATTTGCTTGAGGAAGTTGTCGCGGTGCGCCAGGAGCTGGACGGGCTGCTCGGCTCGCTTGACGCGCTGTCACGGTTGCAGAGCGACCAGTCCACCGAGCTGGACGACACGCCAATTGCCGGAGACACCGGCAAGTCACATCACATCATCGTCGTTTTCAGCCCCAAAGGCGGGGTCGGCTCATCAACGCTTGCCGTGAATCTCGCCATCGCCCTGCAGGTTGCCAAGCACGCGACATCGCTTGTCGACGGCAACATCAGCTTCGGTAGCCATGACGTGTTTCTCAGCTTGCCTCCTGGGCGCACGATGCTGGAGCTTGCCGCTCCAGCGCACGAGATTACCGCAGAGGTCATTGCCGAGACACTTGTACGACACCGCTCCGGTCTGAGCGTGCTTCTGGCGCCCCTCCAGCCGGAAGAGGGTGACCGCATCCGCGTCGAGCACGTCAGACATATCCTGGCAATGCTGCGCCGGCAGTTTACGTACACCGTCGTGGACACGTGGCCCGGATTCGACGATCGCGTGTTGGCCGCGCTCGAAATGGCGGATACCATTCTCGTGCCCTTCGGACCGGATATGCCGGCGATCAAGAACCTCTATGCATTTCTGCGGGTGGCGAGTCTGCTGCACTACAAGGAGGAGCAAATCATCCCGGTGCTCATGCGTTCGGATAGTGTGGAGCCGGGCTACATCGCGGACATCGAGACGTTCCTCAAGCGGGAGCTTCGCTGGCGCGTGGTAAGTGACGGCCGGCGTGCAACCGCGGCGGCGACCGAGGGTATACCGTTTATGCTCAGCAGTCCCGACGCTCCTCTCAGCCAGAACATCCGCGATCTGGCCTCTTTCCTCGCGGGTGATCCCAGCGTCGAAGTCGAGGACGTGCCCCCGCACCGCAAGGTGTCGCTTGCCGGAGGCAGGCGCTTCTGGCGCCGGTAGCCGCATTGACACCTCCGAGACCCCGGGTTCCCGGGGCGCTCATGCCGGCGCGTCGCCGAGTTCCTTTTGCAGATTGACCAGCTGGGCGACGACTGTGGCCTTCATGTTCGAGCTGCTCGTGCCCGTCGCCCCCGGATTCGTCCGGTCTTTCCTCACTGCCATCCGGATCGATCCGGGGGATCTCCAACGGCTGCCTGCCGGTTATCGAGCGGTTGCCATGACCGGCAACGGTCCCGAGTGCAGGACCGACGGCGGATGCTGGTCCGCGTTGAGGGACATGGTGAGCTGCGGTGTCTGGATGCGGTGGTCTTCGGCCGTGCTCACGATGGCCGTGCCGACGGCTAGAAACTCGATAACGTGACTGTTCCAGCTGTGCGTGCTCTCGTATATATTCGCGCCGACGATGCCCTCGGCGCCGATGTTCACCGCCTCGTGCTGCATTCGCTCCATCGCCAGTTCACGTGCATCGTAAAGCGCTTGCGTGAAGTTGGGCATCTCCGTGTTGCGTCCCATTGTCTTGAAGAACTGGCCGAAGGTCTGGTGAGCCACGTGATACACGCACGTGCCGAACACCAGGGCGAGAGGTCGGTAGCCCGAGCGCAGCAGCGTCCAGAAATCCTGGCCAGACAGGTCCGACGTGAACGGCTTTCCCGCGTTGGTCCGCCGACCAACACCATCCTTGGACTTGATCGCTGTGCCGATAGCCTTGAACTCGGCGAGATTCGACGCCCAATTGTACTGGCCCACAAGTAACCTGACGCCAACGATACCATCTGCCCCCAGGACGTCTGCTTCCTCCTCCATGCGCCGCATCGCCAGCTCGCGAGCGTGGTACATGGCCTGGGTAAGTACGTCCATCTCCATGTTGGCCTGGAGCCGGGCGACCTGCAGTCCTATATGATAGATGCTCGTGCCGACCACCAAGCCGAGGGGATCGAAACCGGCCTCTTTCACTAACAGAAACTCGCTCACGGTGAGATCGCTGGTGAAGAATCGCTTGCCTGTGCTGCCGGGCAACATGGTCTGGAGCCGTTCGCGCGCGTGCTCGGGTAGATCGCTCGCACCTGCCTGCGTGTTCATGGTCGTCTCCCTTGAATAACTCGGTATCCCGGCGCCAATAGTTGACGAAGCGCCTTGAAGAAGCGTACAAGGTGAAGCAGCGTGCTGTGAATCAACCAAGCTCAAACTGCATACTATAGGGTAAGTGGTGTCGCGACGCTGAGGGGGATCGCGAGCGAGCACGCCTCCCAGCGCAGCGTCACGACGCGGTAACGGACCGAGGAGATATGACACATGAACATTGGTAGTGAGGACGCCCGGCCGGTGCGGCTGCGGGCTCTGCAGCACGCGATCACGGAGTCCGGCGTCGACCTGCTCGTGCTCGCGGTGACCGACAATATGCGTTACACGCTGGGTGGGTTCGCCCCGCACCCCGACGAGCGGTACTGCGCGCTCCTCCTCACCGACGCCCACCAACTCTTCGTCGTTCCAGCGGTGAATGCCGACCAAGTGCGATCGCATGCGCAGGTGCCGATCCAGACCTATCAGGATGAGCACGGCCCGTCCGCCGCGCTGACGCTAGCCATCAAGGCCATGGGCCTGCCGGAAAGACCCCGCATAGCAGTCGACGAAGAGATGAGGGCCGATCACCTGCTCGAACTCCAGAGTGCGCTGAAGGACGCGTCATTTGGGCCTGCAAGCCCGATCGTAGGACCACTTCGGAGCGTCAAGGATCCGGATGAAATCGCAGTATTGCGGGCCGCGGCCGCCACGGCGGATGCCGGAATCGATGCGGCGTTCGCTGCCTGCGAGCCGGGTATTTCCGAGCTGGAGCTCGTTGCGATTGCATCGGCGGCGATGGCCCGCGCGGGCGCCGAGGAGACGGTCTTTGCCACCATCGGCGCTGGTTCTCACAGCGCCCTGCCTCACCACCAGTCGGATGGGACGACGATACGGGCAGGCGATGTCGTCGTCGCAGACATTGGAAGCAGGTTGCGCGGCTACTGTTCTGATATCACGCGCATGGCAATTGCGGGTGGGGCGCTGCCCGACGCCGAATACGCGCGCGTGCACGCCGTCGTGGAAGAGGCATCTCGCGCCGCACAGTCGGCAGCGCGGCCGGGAGTGCCTGCGCGAGAAGTGGACGCCGCGGCAAGGAAGGTCATTGCCGATGCCGGCTACGGGCAGTACTTCGTGCATCGTACCGGTCATGGTCTGGGCCTTTCCGTGCATGAGCAGCCGTATATCACCGCGACCAGCGACGTGATGTTGCTGCCGGGCATGGTTTTCAGTATTGAGCCGGGAATCTACCTTCCCGGCCGCTTCGGCGTGCGGCTGGAAGAGATCGTGTACCTGGATGACGGTGGCGCTCATGTCCTGAGCGATCTACCGCGCGCGGTCCGCATGTGCTAACTTCGCATGCGACAGGGTATGCTCGATATGAAACTTGGACGCCTGGTGACACGTCGTGCCGAGAGAAGTGCTCGCGTCCGTGGAAGACGCCATCGTCTTGGCAGCGTGCGCTCAGCGCGGTCGAGATGCTCAGGCCTGTATGATGACGGATCGGCGCGAACAGGTACCTGCCGGGGCAATCGAGACGTTTGACCTGCAGTGCGGACCTATCGAACCGTATGTCGTCGCGGGGATACGGTTTGTGCGCTATCACGCGGCCTTTGCTCAGCCATTGGCGGAAGCCATGAGCGTGCCGGTCGAGACAGTTTTCGAGCGCTGCGCCGCGGCCGCACAGGCTTTTCTTGCAGTGCTTCCCGACGATCGCATCGCAGCGTACGGCTGGGTCAACCACGACATGATTCGCATCTACGAGCTGAACCTGGCCGTGCCGATCCCGCGCGGGCACGCATATATCTGGGACTGTGCAACACTTCCACTGCATCGCGGTCGAGGCATATTTGCCGGGCTGCTGCGCTTCGTGGTAGAAGATCTTCGACTGCAGGGCGACGTGTGGGCTTGGGGCGCCGTGGCTCCCGGCAATGAGCCGTCGCTGCACGCCTTTGCTCGCGCTGGCTTCCGGCTCGTGGCGAGCGCGCACCTTGGAATTGGGCAGTTCGAGCTGATACCCACGGTTATGGCGGCTTCGGACGAAGTGGCCTTCCTGCACGCGCTGCGCCCTGTCGCCGTATAGCGTGTGCGGCAGGCTCCCCACGGGTAAGCTCGACTGACGATCGGCCTCTGGTAGCGGTACCTGCCGAGGCAGGTCGTGGAAAGCAGATGCGGCCCGACTTCCATGGAATTGACCTCCAGCCGCGGTGGGAGGCCGGTCAGCCCGACGCGCGTCCTGCCTCGGCGAACAGGTACGAATCGATAAGCCGGCGCGAGATGCTGAGCGGCGGTGGGATTTGAGGCATTGAGCCGCGCGTGAACCATTGCGCGTCGGCGATCTCCTGAGGGTCGATGCATATCTCTCCGGACTTCCAGGTGCAGGTGAAGCCAATCATGATCTGGTGAGGAAACGGCCATGGTTGGCTGCCGAAATACCGGATGTTTTCCACTTCGACGCCGACCTCTTCGCGCACCTCGCGCACTACCGTCTCTTCCAGTGTTTCTCCCAGCTCGACAAAGCCCGCGGGTGTGCTATAGCGCCCGGCGGGGAAATTCCGGCCGCGCGCGAGCAGCACCTCCGCGTCTCTCGTGATCAGTACGATCACGCATGGGGAGATGCGCGGGTAGGCCGTCAAACCACAGACTGGGCACTGGCGCGCGCGCTCGGTATCGAGCGGAACGGTCGGTGCTCCGCACCGGCCGCAGAACCGGTGCGTGCGATCCCACGTCACAACCTGGCTTGCGCGTCCGGCGATCGCGAAGAGATCGTCGTCGATTCTTCCATACAGTCCGCGCAATCCCTCACGCGCGAAACCGGCCGGTGGGGTCCAATCCGAGGCCAGCGGAGCTGCCAGGCACGCATGATCCCCCACCCTGCCCAGATAGTGGGGCTCGGAAGCGTCGATGCCCAAGTCCGCAAGACTGCGCGCGAACGGTACTTCGACCTGGCCATCGTGCTCTCGTACGAGAACGCTGTCGTCGTTAAGGACGAACCACCATGCTTCGGGCGCCAGTGTCTCGGGCCGCACGAAGCCGGGCATGAATGAGGAGTTCACCGCGGTGTCATACTTCCTTACTTGCTGACTTGATTGTAGCCTGCGACATTGCTGCCGCGTTGGGGCTCGAAGGCCTACTCGATGGCAGGTTCGTTCGGCTCGGCGCGATCAAGCCGGACGCGCTCGAGCAGTGCGATGAAGCGATCCAGGCCGGCGCGGGCTTCCCGTGCCTGTATGATAATCTCGGGCAGTGCGTCCAGGTCAGCGGCGATCTCGTCCACGTGGGCGTTTCGGAGCTCGGATGCAATGCGTTCGAGGCGCAGCCGCAGACGGCGCATCCGTTCCCGCCTCGCCTTATCGCGCCGGATGTCGGTGCCGCTCACCGCTTTGGACCAGGCTGCGGACTCGGGTCTGAGCACCTCGGCGATCTCGCCGGCCGAAGGCGCATCGCTCAACAGATCATCACTTGGCTCGTCTACGCGTGTGCCTGCCGGTTCAACCAGCGCAGCCGATGTCCCGGGGCTCGGGGTCGGCGCCACTGCCTTCGTCGCCGCGATGAGCAGCCGGGTGTTCGCGACACTGAGATGGTTTTCGATGACTTCCCTGAGCATGTCCGGGAGGCGATCGACTGGTATGCGGCGTAGCTCGGCGGCATGACCTTCGCTGATCGCATTGCCGGCCAGCGCCCTCTGCAAGATAGGTGGGTCGGAGAGATGTTCCAAATACTGGTACGCTCTTCGCCGGCCGATACCGTGCTGTCGTGCCACCTCCAGCCAGTCTGACGGCCTGAGCTCCCTCAGGCGAGAGAGTGCGCGCGCCGCCTCCGGCACCGTTAGGTCCTCGCGTACCAGGTTCTCGGCAAGCTGCAGCACGAGCTTCTCAGCGTCCGACGTTGGTCGATGCTCAACCAGCACTGGGGCATGGGTGAGGCCGGCGGCCCGTGCGGCGATTAGCCTGCGTTCACCGCTGATCACTACGAATGCTTCGCGGCTGTCATCGTAGTAGGCGGTAATCGGCTGTCGCATGCCTGCGGTACGAAGCGAGGTTGCCAACTCTTGCAGCCCCTCCTCGCCGAACGTCTTCCGGGGCTGGTCCGGGTCGGCTACGAGCCGGTCCAGAGGGACAAGGCGCGCTGCCATCAGCGGCTGCGACCCGTCGGAGCTTGCGGTCAACGCGTGGTCGCGAACCGGAGCGGAGGGCTGCGGTATTGGCGTGAAATCGAATTGCCTAGGAGCCAACTGCGTTCTCCTCAGTTACCTGCTACCCCGGGCGAGAGCCGGCAATAATCTGGGCCAGCTCGCGATAGGCTTGGGCAGCGGCCGATCGTGGGCGATAGAACACCATCGGTCGCTGCGCATTGAGTGACTCCTGCACACTTATCGCGTCAGGAACAATGGGCTCGAGAATCGCCGAGCCGAAGCGTGAGCGCATTGCAGCCACCGCTTGCCGTCCAAGTGACGTGCGAGCTCGTACCTGGCCCAGCAGGATTCCACCAAGCCTCAGCGTGTAGTTTCGCTGGCGGCGAACGCGTTCGATTGTGCCGAGCGTTTCGTCAAGCGCCTGCCGACTGCCCAGATCCTGCGGATTTAGCGGGAGAATCGCGACGTGTGCGGTGACCAATACGTTCAAGGTGAGCCGCCCGAGCAGTGGAGGGCTGTCGATCAGGCAGATGTCGAAGTTCTCCAGCAAGTGGGGGCTGGCGTCCAGGCTCCGCTTGAGCAGCAAGTCCGCGTTCGGCAGGGTCTGCTCCTGCAGTCCGACCATGTCCGAGTGGCCCGGTATGATCGCGATGTTGTGGAACGGCGTCGAGCACACCAGGCGATTGAGCGGCGCGCCTTCGTGCAGGATCCCTGGCAGGTCCAGGTCGAGAGGCGCACTACAGAGGGTACTGAGCGTGACCTGAGGATCCATGTCGATGACAAGAATGCGTTTGCCCACCTCGCTCAACGCGCCGGCGATATTGAAGGCCGATGTGGTCTTGCCACTGCCGCCCTTCCGCTGAGCAAACGCGATTATCGTGGCCATGACACCCTCTTAACTGCCGTTGCACTGGCGGAGTATACCAGAGCGCGCCACGATCCGGCACTCATTTGGTCGACACAGTGCAGACGTCTGCACAGGACGTCGACCATGCGGCGGTCACATTCTGGCTGTTCTGCCTTGGGACACCGAGCCGGCAGCTTTCCGGTTGGCACGGTGCAGACGTCTGCACTCAGCGTTATCTACTGGGCGGTCGCCGTCTGTTCGTTCCGGCCTGCCATGCCAGTTCGAATCCAATGTCTGGCACGTGCGCTATGCTATGCCGAGTCTGCGCGGGTCCGTACGCGCTCTGACTACCAGCCAAGCGATACCTCAGGTCATCCGGGCAAGCAGGTCGTCGAGTCGGAGCAGGTCCTCCTCGAGCAGCCGCAGTCCCGCGGTATGGGCGAGTGCGTCCGCGCCGGACCTCGATGGTTGCTCGGTGTCCAGATTCCCGGCAGACGCTTGAGCGGTGCGCGGGTGCTCATCGCACATGCGCAGCAGATCCGCGGTGAGCGACGCCGACTGTCGCTCAAGATCTTCTCGCAGCAGGCGGGAAGCACCTCGAGCCGTAGCCAGGAGGAGGTCGGGTTCCGCGTCGGGGGGCAACGAAAGGCTCATGGGCGCCAGGTGCACGTCGAAGGCAGGCGGCGTCAACCCATGTTGCAGAAACGCGGCGCGCGCGCGGGCAACGACCAGGTCCAATGCGGCCTGGGCGGCTCTTGCGTAGTCCGCGGCCACAGTTCGGAACTCAGCAAGCAGCGCGCGCCTGAGCTCATCATCAATCCGAATCGCATGCTCGGTCGCGCGCGCCATGGCCAGGCGCTCAGTCAACCGGTCGAGGCTGCCAACCGTGCCCTGTTCAAGTCCGGCCTGCAACCGTGCGGTGGCGCCGAGCATGGCGTCCGGGAGACCGGCTGCGACGCGTTTCGCCGCGACGGCGGCTACGCCCGCTTGTTCACCCGTGGTGGCTGGCCGTGCAGCGCCGTGGGCGCGCGCGCTCCGCTCGGCGGTCGACCGCGACACGACGTTGCGAAGAATCCGCACGAACCTGCGCGCTCGTCCTGCCCGCGCACGCAACAGCATAGCGTGCGATTCGGGGCCCACGAGCTCACGCAAGCGCGCGCGCAAGAGCGGAATGCCGGATTCGTCAGGCGCCGACTTACGCTGGCGCTGAGCGCGGGCGGCTTGAAGCGCCGACACATAGAAGACGTCGCCAAGCTGTTCGCCGCTCTCCGCAGCGCCGGTGGTGCGCCGAAAGGGGCTCGGGAAGTCGGCGAGGATGGCGCGAGCTCGTGTCCTCAGGTTCTCCCGCTCATGTTCATCCAGCACGTTATCCCAGAAATTCACAAGAAACAGCACGTTTCGGTGATGCTCTTTGATCAGCGTGTTGGTAATCACGTCGCGTTCGAGATCCCCGAGCAATTGATCGGCCGCGAGAACGAAGAGGATCAGGTCGGCTCGTCCGAGTGCGGAGAGCGCGCCCGCCGATCTGCCGGATTGCTCGTTCAACCCCGGCGTATCTTCGATCTCCACACCTGACGGAAGGTAGGCGCCAGTAATGCGGACCTCTACCCGTCTGGCTTCCTGCAAATTTGGGTCTGGTGCGGATTCATGTCCGGCAAGCCGATCGTCGTCCACCAATCGCGCCGCCTGCCGGAACTCGTCCAGCGTCAGCTCAAGCGGCTGGCGGCGCGTACGGTACGTGATTGTGGCGCCGTCTACTTCGCCAACGCGCGGTACGCGCAGGGCGAATGCGATTGGCGTGGTCGGAGTCATGCCCGTCGGGAGCGCGATCTCCCCATGAATGCCAAACAGCGCGTTGATCAGCGTGGACTTACCGCGGCTGAACTCTCCGATGACCACAATTCTGCACGTGTCGCTGTCGAGCGGATACATCGGCTGGATCACGGGTACGCCGTGCACACCTAACTCACGCGCGCGCCGGCTGCACACGGCCAGCCACCCAGGCACTCGTTCGCGGAACCACGCGAATTGCTCGATCGCGTTCCCCGTCGGAGGCTGCACATTGGGCGGCACGATCGGCTCCTGCACGGCCGCCGGCGCCTGGGGGGATCCTTGTCCGTGTGGCCGCTTCTTGGCCTGCTCTTGCGCCTGGGCGATGGCTGCCGGCCACTGCTGGTATTCCTCGTGCCGTGCAAGTCCCTCCACCGCCTGCCGCGCGGTCCGCTTGCCAAGGCTGAGCCCGCTGGTCAGCACACGGAAACCGCTCTCGATCGCCTGGGCCGCATCACGCGCGACGCCAGGGCCAATGCGGTCGGAGAGTCCTGGACCGCCGTTATCCTGCGAACGGTCATCGTGATCGCCGGCCGCGCTGAATGCAAAACGCGACTCCTGTTCGCCGCCGTGAGCCGTGTGCCACACGCGAAGCACTGGAAGCATGCCAAGTGTCGACTCCATGGCTGCACGCGAGATCGTCGTTACCGGTAGCTCGACCCATTGATCGTCGGCACTGCGAGGCTCGACGACGAGGTTATCGCCCTGGAATCGCAGCGTGCCGGCGACAGTCCTGGCGGGATGCCAGGGCACCTCCGCCAGGACTGTCGCCCGCAACGTTTCAAGGTCAATTGCCAATGCCTATACTCTCGAGTCGTGCGACGATGTGCACGATGCTCACCTGCGCCTGCTCCAGGCGCTGGCGCTCGCGCTCGGTGTCCTGCTGGGCGGTTCCAAACTGCTTGCGGAGCGTCGCAACAGTCTCCCTGTGGTCGGCGACTCGCGCGCCGATTTCCTTCTCGATTGCCACCGCCGCCGTGTCCAGCGGCTCCGCCACCTGGTTCTGCAGGTCGCCCAGGGCGGTCGTGTGCATGGACTGAAGGCGCTCGAGGACCTCCTTCTCGACATCGCTCTTCAGATCGCCGATCAGCTCGTCATTGTTCTGTACGGTCGCTACGGCAGCGCCTACGACCAGTACCGGCAGCAAGGGAAGTCCAACGGCCACGCCAACCATAGCCGCCGCCAACTGGTACAGCAGCGTTCGACCGAGTCCCTTGAATCCGTGCATACTTCCGGAGAATATCAGGAACGGATCCAGAAGAATGACGCCAATGCCCGCGGCGATCCCACGCTTGAGCATGTCCTCCTGGTCCTGGTTGCTCGTGTCCCCGGGGTGATCGAGGCCGCTCAAGATCCGTGTCGCCTCGCGGAGCGTGGCCTCGACGTGCATACCCTCGACAGCCACTTCTTCAGCAAGGGACTTGAGCTGCCCTTCGACGAAGGTGTTGAGCCCGGACGCCCAGGGCTCCAGCTTCGCGATAGCGATTTCGCGAACTTTTACGCGAAGCTCATCACGGATCTGCTGCCGTCGGAAGCTATCCTGCATGCCGTCTGCAATGCGCTGCGGCCATTCCTTTCGCGGCCGGAACTCAAACGCGGTGAACTCCTCCTTTATAGCCACCTCGATGCGCGGCAGGTCCGTGGTAGCTCGCACGCGCACCTCGTCCCGGACAGTCTGGCGCCGCACGGCAATCTTATCCCGGATTGACTGGCGCGGGCCCTCCAGCTTGCGCAGGGCCTCCTCCGCGGCCTGCACGCGGCGCTCGAACTCATCGATACCCGCTGCCAGAGCAGGTCCGCGGGCGCGCAGGCCTGCAATAGTCTCCGCTGCCAGGGCTCGGCCGCGAGCCACCGAGCGTTCCAGTGCCACGCGGCCTGCTTCCTCAACGAGAAAGCCCTCCAGGTCGGCGGAGAACGCGGCAAACTTCGCCCGCAAGCCAGCACGCTCCTCCTCCGGGGCCAGATTTGGCCGGCAGGAGATTGGGTAGATGCGGTGTGCTCGCAGATCCTGTCCGTTGAAGCCTACCTTCGGCTCGGGCACGAAGAGCGACCACGCTCGCCTGCTGAGGGCCGCGATCTCGGCATCGGGATCTTCTGACTCGTTGTACACGCGATCCCACTTGTTAATCACGAAGAACACGTTGTCGATATCTTCGTTGGCGAGACGAGCGCGGACGAAGCCTTCGTCCTCGCTACCCAGTTGCGCGGCGTCGGAGACAAAGACAACGGCATCCGCGGCCGGCAGCGCCTGGTGCGTCACTTCGGTACGCCTCGCATGTTCACCGAGGCCTGGTGAATCGACAATGTCGACGCCATTCCGGCAGATCGCCGCGGGCACCGTGACTTCCGCGCGCACGATCCCGGCCAGGCGCCGCTGATTGACCGCCTCATCTGTCTGCACAAGCGTGATCTCGTCGGCCAGCCGCTCGATTGGCACCACCCGCTCGCTGCCGTCGTCCAGCAGCAGCTTGGCTGACACGTCATCGCCGTAGCTGACCCTGGTCAGGACAGCGGTGGTCGGCGCCGCGCCAATAGGGAGCATGTCGCTCCCCAGCAGGGTGTTGATGAGCGTTGACTTGCCGCGTTTGAACTCGCCGAGAACAAGGAGTGTGAAGCGCTGGCTCGAGATTGCAGTCGACTGTTCGCGAATGCGTTCGGCGCGCCCGTGCTGACCAGCTTCCTCATTTATCTGCGCCAACTCGTCCAGGCACGCAGCCACGCGCATGCGTCGCTGCGCGAAGTCCCTCAACGTACGAGACGTCTGCGGCTCCGCGGTTTCGCCCGGTTCGCCGCTACCATTGGCAAACATATGCCTTCCTCCCGAGCGCACGCTCGTGCGCTCCTGATGCCGACCGCCGGCATGCGCCGAGGCAGCGGCCCGCCAAGGACGCGCGCGACGCATCGTGGACCCCAAGGTGTCCGGCAGTTCTATGTGCGATGTGGTCCATGCCTCTAGCCGATAGCGCCCTGGCGTCTAGCCAGATACTCGATCTTGACGCGCAGATCCTCAAGGACCCTTGGCCAGACAAACTCCGTGGCGGTGTGACGCCCGGCCGTACGGAGCCTGCCGGCAAGGGTGGGATTGCGCCGCAACTCGAGCAGATACTCGACAAGCTCACCGGGATCGGATGTCTCAGTTACGAGAGTATTCTGCAGCGAGATCGCGTAGTCCTCCCCGGTACTGCCGACCACGGCCACGCCCCCTGCCGCCATGACCTCAAGGCCAACCAGGCCAAAAGGCTCGTGGCCGCTGTTGGCCATGGTGGCAGCAGCACCCGCATAAAGCAGCCGCACGAATTCTTCCGGCAGGAAAAATGCCAGGTTAAGGACGTCCGCGTGCAAGTTCTGATGGACCAGCTTAACGCAGTCCTGGACTGACGGACGTCTGTCGGGAGACGTGACGTGCGCGACATTCATCCCGGACCAGGTGAGATAGCTCAGCACGTCGCGTCCATGTGGCTCGAGTCCTCCGCGCATCAGCCAGAGGACGGGCACGCCCATGCGCTTTAGCTGCACCACCGCCTCGGCCGCCATCATCCAGCGTTTGTCGGGATCGAAGCGCCCGATCTTCAAGAGGGGGAAGCGATCGCCGAAAACCTTGGCGAGGGCAGCATGCTGCTTGGCATCCACAGGATTCAGCGCGCGTTCAGGTATGCCGTTTGGAATGACAAGAGGATTCACACCCTCCTGCCACATCCGGTGTTTCATGTACCGGCTAACGGTCGTAATAGTAGAGGCATAACCCAGGCGTCCCCAGTCGATGCGCCAGAACGAGAACACGTTATTTGCATTCCACAGAATCACCGACTTGCTGCGAAGGTGCGCTGCGTGCAGTTGGTCGCTGAGAAGGCACGCGCAATGGGCTGTGTGCCACTCCTCGGCGAGCACGACCAGCAGTCTTCCTTCTGCCTCGGCCGGTTTAGCGATGTGCTCGACAACCCACGCGGGCACGGACTCGTTGTAGTCTCGTACCTTATCGTTTTCGCCCTGATACACACCGTTGGGATAGTAACTGCTGATCCACTGGCTCCAGCGGTGCCAGTGCAGCTTGCCATCGTGCAGCGTTTCCTCGCCGGGCAGCGCAGGATCTCCGATAAAGACAAGATGGGTCTGATAGCCTTGATCCGCCAGGCTGTCGGCGAGCTCGGTCACGCGTACGCCAAGTCCACCGGCCTGGGAATAGATGTCCGGCCCCTCGAACGACAGAATGACGAATACGGTGGCATCGGGCTCGATCCTAGTGGTCATGGGCCTCCTCACCTTTACTGATAGCACTGCGCGACAGAGATTGCATCCTTGAAGGCAGTATAGCTAGAGCGGCTCTTTGGCGCTGAGGAAACGGCAAACGCGACACGTCGATGTCCGTTTCCTCGTGGCGAGGACCGGTCTCTTGACCCGGAGCACTGCTATGATGTGATCTAGGATAGGTTTGTCCTGGAGTACGTTGCCTGAACTGCAGGAACGAGAAGAGGGCTCGTGACTGGTGTGAGTCCACGGCGCTTCGAAGCTGTATGCTGAGCTGAATTGACACCGCGCCTGGTCAGTGGTTCGTGATGTCTCGTGCTGAACGAGCAAAGCGAGTATTGGGGAGCAGAGAGATGAAAGCCGTGGTGATGGCAGGAGGCGAGGGCTCTCGTCTGCGTCCGTTGACGGTCGGCCGGCCAAAGCCCATGGTGCCGGTTGTGAACCGCCCGGTCATGGAGCACATTCTATTGCTGCTGAAGCGGCACGGCATCACCGAGGTCGTGGTAACCCTGCAGTACATGGCTGGAGCAATTCAAAGCTACTTTGGCGACGGCTCGCAGCTCGGCATGAAGATCGAGTATACCGTCGAAGACGTGCCACTTGGTACCGCCGGTAGCGTGAAGCAGGCGCAGCACCTGCTGACGGAGACCTTCGTCGTCATCAGCGGCGATGCACTGACAGACTACGATCTCTCCGCGATCATCGAGAATCACCGGAAGCGTGGCGCGATGGCTACGCTGACGTTGGCTCGCGTTTCTAATCCGCTGGAGTATGGCGTGGTCATCACCAACGACGATGGGTCCGTGCGCCAGTTTCTGGAGAAGCCTAGCTGGAGCGAGGTGTTCAGCGACACTGTCAATACCGGCATCTACGTGCTCGAGCCCAAAGTTCTCAACTACTGCCCGAGCTCGCAATCATTTGACTTCAGCCAGGATCTGTTCCCTATTCTGATGCGAAACGGCGATCCGATCTATGGCTACATCTCCGAGGGCTACTGGTGTGACATCGGGAATCTCGAAGAGTACGCGCGCGCCACGCGCGACGTGCTCGAAGGTCGTGTCCAGGTGGGACCCATGGGCAGGGATATGGGCAACGGCATCTGGATGGGCGAGCGAGTGGACGTCGCGCCGGATGCACGGCTTGTTGGACCGCTCTGGCTCGGCGACGAAGTGAAGATTGGCCCCGGAGCAGAGATTATCGGCCCATCCGTCCTGCTGGAGAACGTCATCGTCGATAACCTGGCAACGATCGAGCGCAGTATTCTCTGGCGATCGTGCTATGTCGGTGAGCGCTCGGAGATACGCGGTGCGCTCCTGACACGCCAGGTCAGCGTGAAAAGCAATGTGTCGATCTTTGAAGGTGCCGTGGTAGGCGACGCGTGCACGATAGAAGACGGGGCGATAATCCGGCCCAACGTCAAGATCTGGCCGAATAAGCAGGTAGAGGCCGGCGCCACGGTCTCAAGCAGTATCATCTACGGTCAGCAAGGCCGGCGACTGCTCTTTGGCCGCAACGGTGTAAGCGGGCTCACGAATATCGACATGGTGCCTGAGTTCGCTGCCAAGCTTGGTGCTGCCTACGGCGGCACCTTGCCTATCCACTCCACGGTTGCCGTGAACCGCGATCTCCACCGGCCGTCCCGCATGATCAAACGTGGTATCATCTCCGGCCTCACGTCCGCGGGCATCAGCGTGCTGGATCTGCAGTCGCTGCCGCTTCCTGCAGCCCGCTATTTCACACGCGTGTCATCGGTGCTCGGCGCCGCGCACGTGCGCGTATCGCTTAACGACTCGCGCATGATCGACGTCAAGCTCATCGACCGAAACGGCCGCGATGCGGACCGCCAGATGGAGCGGAAGGTCGAGAGCCTGTTCTTCAGAGAGGACTTCCGCCGCTCGCAGATCGACGAGATCGGTCTCATCACCTATGCCCCTGAGGCCGAATGGCGATATCGCGAGGGCTTCCTCCGCGCTATCGACGCGGAAGCCGTGGCCATCTCGAACCCGCACCTGGTGATCGACTATGGCCAGGGGACCACGGCAAGCATATTGCCGGGCCTGCTGGATCAGCTTGGCTGCAAGGTTGTGGCGCTGAGTGCGGGTGTCGAGGACAATCGTCTGACGCAGGCAACGGGCGACCCAGTCGAAACGCTCAGGCAGCTTCAAGCCATCACTGCGGCGCTGCCGACCGAGCTTGGCGTGGGTATGGAGATGAGCGGCGAGCGAATCTCCATCGTGGATGGACAGGGCCGAGCGGTGCCTCCCATGACGGCGCTGGCCGCCGTGGCATCGCTCGTGCTTCAGTCTGAGAGCACCAACGTCGAGCGGAATGGGGCGCCTTTCGTGGTGGCCGTGCCGGCCACGGCTCCGAGCATTTTGGAGACGATCGCGGAACGGTATGGCGGGCAGGTTCTCCGTACCAAGGCCAACAGCCAGGCGATCATGGTCGCGGCAACCGGCGAGAACGTGGTGCTCGCAGGCGACGGCGAAGGAGGCCTCATCTTTCCGCGCTTCCATCCAAGCTTTGACGGTATGTTCGCGGTCGCCAAGATTCTCGAGCTGCTCGCAGTGCAGGGCACCTCCTTTGGCGCGGTTGTCTCGTCGCTGCCGCACTACTACCAGAGCACGACAAGCGTCAAGTGCGCCTGGGAAGTCAAGGGCAAGGTTATGCGCGTGTTGAACGAAAACTTCCGCAGCCAGCGCGGCCGGCACATCGACGGTATCCGCATCGAGCGGGGTGAAGATTGGGTGCTGGTGCTGCCCGATGCCGACCGGCCGCTGTTCCATATTGTGGCCGAGGCGCGCAGCGAGCAGGCGGCCAAGTCACTCGCCGAGGAGTACGCAACAGTCGTCAACGGCTTGCAGCACTGAGTCGCGCCGCCCGCCCGTGGCATCAGGTCAGAGGTTTCATGTGAAACGCTGGTCGGCGCCGGGTCGGTAGCCGCTATGCTTGGCTTCCAGACTGGTCAGCTTCGGCTGCTCCGTGGCCAGGGCATCGACAGAGGATGAAGTATTGGCACGCTCAGTCGCCGGCCACCGTTCAACTGTCTGTTTGGCCACCCCAGTAGCGCGCATAGGCTTCGTCATCGGACACGAGCCGCGCCTGGCTGGAGTCACCTGAGCCTCGCCAGTACTGCGAGCCATTGTGGGATCGCTCGAGCCAATGGGCGTCGACCAGATCGCGGCGGACCGTCACGTGATCGCGCGCGTACGGCGGCACATGCAGGACCAGCACGGCGTTGACCTCCTTCTCACCGTACGTCTGGCTGGGGGCGAACTTGTCGGCGAGGTATCGCAAGAGCTCGCGGCGGTCGGATTCACCTGCCGGCCAGAGCTTCACCGAGCCCTTGCCGTCGAGGAAACGAGCCAACCCGGTCGATGGAGCCTTCTTGTCTTCCTGGGCTTCGGCCGCTGCCGGAGCCGCAAGCACCGTCTGCCTGAGCGCATGGAACGTGAGGTCGAGCTGGGCAGGTACGAGCCGATAGCGCTTCCGACCGTCTTTGTCGCGCCGCTCCTCGAGGAATGGTCTCAGTGACTTTAGGTAGCGCGAGACGTTCGGCTGGCTCGTGTCCAGCTGGTCCATCAGATCCTGGAGCGTCACGTCGTCGTGCTGGGCGACGGCTGTCAGAACACGGAGGCGCGCGGGCTCCGCAAGCGCGCCCAAACGCCCGACAAGCTCGGCCTGTGAGACGCGCGTATTGCGCATCAGCAGATCCGCGTGGAGCGCGGCGTCGAAGAACAGGTACAGCGATGCGCCGGCCTGGATCCGAGTCGTATACCGGCCTGTGTGCGGTGAAGGCACAAACACGATGCTTTGCGTTGCCGGGTCACCGCTGTTCGCAGCAGTCATGTACCGCTGGAGGTTCTCCATGATTGCAGCAGGCGGCACGCCCGAACCGGGCACCGAACTGAGCAAGTAGCTGAGGCTTGCCTGCAACTGCCGCTCCACGCGTGCCCACTCCGGCGCCAGATACCGCTCCCAGAGCTCCCGCAAGTGCGTGATCGTCGTGTCGTGCAGTTTGACGGGGTCGTTCAGCAGAGCCGCCGCTTCTTCAGATGGCTGCTCCGCTGCGTTTGCGTCGACCCGCGCGCGAATCCGCTCCCGCAGATCGGCCGGGTGCAGTGCCGCCATGGCGGCCAGATAGGACGGGAAGTCCTGTTCGGCGTCGCCGATCAGCACTGTCTCGCCCAGCTGATCAAAGATCGCCCGGTTCAACTTGATTTGCGGCACGCTGAGCGCGGCGGCCGTTCGCCGCACCCATTCGTCGACCGCGGGCAGCGATTCCACGGCGTGAAGCAAAGAAAGACTGTTGAGCGCGTTGAACGCAGGCGCCAGAGCTACCGAACCACGCGGCGCCTCGACTGCGGCACGAAATCCATCAGCCATCGGCCAAGCCCTCCCATTTCCTGTATGCACATATGTGTATGTAGGACACCTCAAGTGTACGCTTCGTTCCAGGATAGGGCAAGCGCCGCGCTGTTTGGCTCGGTCTGCGGTACCATTTCTGGAGCGGCTGCTCATGCACGGTACGCGCAGGACTGATTTCGCACCGGCCCCACGGTCAGTCGGCGCAGGACTGGCTTGGCCAAACCTTCAGATTGGCAGCAACCGACGATGGCACATGGCGGAATCATGTCACGACGCCGTTTTCTGAGATTGGGGCTTGCCGGACTCGGCGGCACCGCGGCCGGTGGCGGAGGTGGCTACGCCTACGCAACACGGATCGAGCCGCGCTGGCTGGCGGTAGAACATGTCGATCTGACGCTGTCTCGCCTGAGCAGTCGATTCGACGGATACCGCGTGGTGCAGTTCAGCGACATTCACATGGGCTACCCGCTCGATCGGGCGATGCTGGCCAGGATCGTGGATACCGTGAACGCGCAGCAACCGCACCTGGTGGCCATCACCGGGGATTTTGTCACCGGCTCGCCGGAAGACGTGGCGGGTGACCTCATCGCCGAGCTAAGCAGGCTGCGAGCAACCGACGGTACGGTGGGCGTGCTCGGCAACCACGATCAGTGGGCCGGTCCCGCCGTGGTGCGACGTGTCATGCGCGAGAGCGGAATCGTCGACCTCAGTAACGACATGCTGACGATCTCGCGGCAGGGGATGACTTTCCACGTCGCCGGCGTGGGCGACGTGTGGGAACATCTCGACAGGCTGGACGAAGTGCTTGCGAAGCTGCCCGGCAATGGCGCGGCAATACTGCTGGCACATGAGCCCGACTTCGCCGATCGCAGCGCGGCGTGCGGTCGCTTCGACCTTCAGATCTCCGGGCACACCCACGGCGGGCAGGTCAACCTGCCGGTTTACGGGCCTGTGGCCCGCAAGCCGTTCGGCAGGCGCTACACCATCGGCCTGTATCGCATCCGCGATATGTACCAGTACACGAATCGTGGAGTGGGGACCAGCGGCTACAACGTCCGTTTCAACTGCCGGCCGGAGATCACGGTCTTCACGCTGCGCAGTCCCGACAGTGCCGAGGCGCAGGCGCTCGTTCCCGGACGTTCGCTCAAGCACACCGAAGAAGCGCATGCCACCAACGGCATGCCGACCGCTATCTCTTCTTGGGCGTCACCAGCGTGAGGTCGACCACGGTCGTCGTCGTGCTGTCGCCGAGGTGCGTGACGACCCTGCTATGTACGGCATCCGGGTGCTTGGGGTCGAAGCGGCCATCCACGTCCTCGGTCTCGTCGTCGTTCCACGATACGGAGTGGATGTCGGACGGTGGTGCTTTGGCCCTGGTGCTGCCGCAGTCAGGCGAAGGATAGTTCCAGGTTTGTTCATCCGAATACTGTGCGGTTGCGGCGCGCAGGGAGTAGCCGATCTCGAAGCGGCCGGTGTCGGTGTCCAGGTCGATGCTAATCGTGTCCTTCCACAAGTCATGGCCTTTCGTCGTCTGGACCTCCTCGGTCGATTTGTTCCAGGGTCGCCACTTGTAGTTGCAGTAGATCGACCCGGACTCCTTGAACGTGTCGTCGGAGCGCTCAAAGTAGTCTCGCGAGATCAGTACTCTGGGGGAAGCAGTTCCGGACTGTTGGGACAGTTTAGGGGGCAGCAGCGTGAGCGAGGTTTCACTACGATACTGATGAGCAGACGTGTTGGTGGACTTGTTCTTCTTTCCGGCGCTTGGTCCCATAGGAGTGTACGAGTCACGCTTGGTCGTGCTGGTATTGCTTGTCGTGGTGATAGTGATCGAGCCGGTCCAGTGGGCGTTGCACAGCGCCACGGAGAGCTTACCCACTGTCTGTGAGACAAGAACGAGCATCACACTGGCGTCGCTGCCCTTCACGGTCGCCATCTGCCGGTCCACTACCTGCGCCGTGGCGGCGTCCATGACGTTGATGAACACCGTATACTGGCTGCCCACTACCGCGTAGCTGCCATAGACGAACGTACCCGTATTGCCCATATCCTTCGCGATATTCTCGAGCGTTTGTCCTTGCTGCTCGGGCGTCTCACCGCCCAACAGCTCTCTTTGCCTCTCCCAGTTCAGCAGCTCGTGATAATCTGCCGCGGTATCGACTGTTGCGCACGGATACTTCTGCTCGAGCAACGTCGCCAGCCACTGCGTCAAGCCTCCGCTGATCCCGGATGCTTTCGCCGCCTGCGGGTTTCCCGCATTGAAGGAGCCGGTGAAGTCCGCGACATACACGTTGTTCGCAGGTGCATGCGCCGGAACGGCGCGTGCTGGAGCCGCGCGGGGAAGCGCCCAGCCAAGTGCAACGACCAGGGCTACGACCAGACGAAGCGTCACATCTCCTGCAGCACCTCGATGTCGCAGGCTCATGCCTTCACCTCCCGCTACGCGCTGCGTAGCTCGGGTTTCGAACGTGTGCCGCCGATGGTCGCCGGCCGAGCCCGGGGATCGCGACGCGCAACGCGCTCACAGCGCTTGATGCCCAGATTCTAGCACCCCATCGCTGAGCACGCTAGTGCCCTGGGAACATGGGGACCTTGGGCTGAAGAACCCTCGGAGGGCCTTTGGCCATTTTCGGACCCTGGAAATGACTATCCCGGCTGTGTCGCGAGCCCGTATGATATTGATGCGGGTCGCCGGCTGAGTCGAACACGTGCTGTGTGTTTTTCGCGGTCGGATAGCCAGAGCGGCGACACGCGAGGATATGATGCCGTGTCTGGGTGGTGCCTGCCGGTGAACGATGCGCAGTGTGCCCGTGCTGATGAAGGCTTGGCATCGCGATGTGCCGGAACCTGCAATGATCGCGGCGAATAGGCCGTCGATTGTCGCCCTCGGCGACCTGGCTCTCGACGTGTTTGTTGCACCCGACCATGACGTGGTCGCCGGGAGCGACGCGCGCGGAGTTGTCCGCGTGCGGCCGGGTGGATCCGCAGCCAACGTGGCGGTTTGGGCCTCTCGCCTGGGAGCGACTTCCTCGTTTATCGGCGGCGTGGGCGACGACTACGCGTCCGGCTTTCTGCGCGCCGATCTCGATCGCGAACGAGTGGTTGCGCACCTCATGCGTTGTCCAGCGCCCACCGCCACCATTGCCGTGCTGCTTGACGATCGCGGCGAGCGCAGCATGATCACCGATCGCGGCGCCGCGCTGCAGCTTCAGCCCGACTTCCTCGACCCGTCTATGTTCCCACCGGGTTCTCGTCTGCATTTGCCTGCCTACTCGCTCTTTGAAGGCCCTCTGGCCGGCTCGGCGCTCGTGGCTGCCGCGCTGTGCCGGCAAGCGGGAGGATGCGCCGGCGTGGACACCTCATCCGTGGGACCGCTACGAGCGTACGGCCGAGAGCGGTTTCTCGCGCTGCTCGAACGCATTGGTCCCGATCTGCTCTTTGCCAATGACGCCGAGGCGGTTCTTCTCAGTGGCTCGAACGATCCCGAGGATGGAAGCCGATTCCTCCGCCGCTATGCGGCCACCGTCGTCTGGAAGCTCGGAGGGCGAGGCGCCGCGGCACGCGGCGATGAGTATGTCAGCACCCAGGGCCTTGACGTGCCGGTGGTTGACACGACCGGTGCCGGCGACGCGTTCGCCGCGGCCTTCACCGTTGGTGTTGCCCAGCGCCGATCGCTCGCGGATGCGCTGCGCTTTGCCAACGGCCTGGCCGCCGCTGTCGTACAGCACGTCGGCGCCCGTCCGCGACTTTCAATCGATACCCTCCTTCCTGAGAGCTATGACGGCCTGAGCGGCCCAAGTGTTGGAGGTAGCGCATTCGCCTGAGCACGCCGCATCCATCCTTCTCCATATCGCCCGAAGTCGCAGCTGCCAAGCTTGAAGGTCGCCCGATCGTCGCGCTGGAGTCGACGATCATTTCACACGGCTTTCCCTGGCCGCAAAACCTGGAGGTGGCGCACGAAGCGGAGGCTGCCGTGCGCAGCCAGGGCGCCGTGCCGGCGACGATAGCCGTTATCGACGGCGTCATACGCGTGGGTCTGGGCGCAGCTGAGGTCGAGCAACTGGCGCGCAGAACCGGCGTGGCCAAACTCAGTCGTCGCAATCTCAGCCTCGTGCTTGCAGCCGGCGGATGGGGAGCAACCACCGTCGCGGCGACCATGTGGTGCGGTGCGCAAGCCGGCATAGCCGTGTTTGCCACAGGAGGTATTGGAGGCGTGCATCGTGGCGGCGCCCAGACACTCGATATCTCGGCCGATCTCATGGAGCTGGCGCGTACGCCGGTGGTGGTCGTGTGCGCCGGGGCCAAGGCGATACTGGACATCGGGCTGACGCTCGAATACCTCGAGACCCAAGGCGTTCCGGTGGTGGGGTTCGGCACAGATCGCTTTCCAGGCTTCTACGTGCCCTCGACGCCCTACCGCGTCGATGCACGGATCGACGAGCCCGAAACGGTTGCGCGGGTCGCGCGGCTGCATTGGTCGCTCGGTCTGGGCAGTGGTATTCTGGTAGCCTGTCCGGTTCCTCCCGAGTTCGCGCTCGACCCGGAGATCATGCAGCGGGCCATTGAGGCCGCGCTGACTGCCGCGTCGTCTGCCGGCATTTCGCGTGCCGACGTGACGCCCTATCTGCTCGACGAGATTCGCCGCACGACCGAGGGCGAAAGCCTGTCGACGAACATTGCCCTGATCCGTAACAACGCCACAATCGCCTCGCGCATCGCCGTAGCGTATGCCGCGCAGAAGTGACAGGCCCGCGGCTAGCGCCAGTCGTCGATGAGGAAGACGTCTGGTCGGTTGTATCCCGGGTCATTCTGCCGGTGCAGGGCGATTCCCTCGCTCTGCGTGCGATATCCCGCCGCCAACATCCGCCGGTACGCATCGTGCCGGGCCATGTTCACACCGGCTACTATCGTGCCTGCCTGCTCCGCCGTGGCAAGCGCTTCGCACGCGTTGAGGAGTCGCGCAAAGTACTCCGCTGCTCGAGGGCCTGGAAGGACGACTCCGAACTTCACGTAGCATGTTCCGGATCCGGCTTCGCTGTCCGCACCGCAGTGGCAGACAGCAAACCCGGCTAACCGGCTGCCGTCCCAGAGGAGCACAGTGTCGCCAAGGCATTGAGCTTCGACGGACTGGATTTCGGCCGTCACGTCGAGACCATCCAGCACGGCGTCGGTGACCGCTCGGCACGCCCGGAGACATCCGGTGCGCTCCTCTTTGGCGATTCGTGAGAAGCGAGACCACGTGTCCTCGGCGCCGGGCGCGCTTCCAACCTTCTGCATAATTGGCGTCAGGAAACGGGGCCAGAAGTCGAACTTCTGGTACAGATGGAGATGTTTGATGCTTTCCGGCGCCGTGAACAGGCCGAGGTGGCTTGTGCCGGATGCGGCGAACAACTCAAGGGTCGCGCCAATCAGCTTCTGGGCAACACCGCGATTCCACCACTCTGGGTGGACGGCAAGCGGGCCGAAGAAGCCCACGCTGCCCCAACGGCTTACACAGTTGTATCCGACCACGTCGCTTCCCGCCACCGCGGCGAGGGCTACGGAGGCGTCGCCGGCAAACCGCGTGCCGACAAGATCCGCGTCGCCGAGGAAACTCGTGGGATCCGGCAATCCCAGCATCGTACCGAAAGCCAGACGAACGACGCGATCGGCCGCGCTCAGCTCATGCTCGCGGAGGGGACGTACGGTTGGCTCCGAATACACGTGCGGCCCCTCCTCCGGAGTGGTTTCAGCCGGCATCAACTCTCCATTCTTGCCTGTGCACTGCCCGGCGGTATCTGCATGGTAGCGGTCCGCCCACCCCAGCGCGGGCACCGGCGCGCTCCTTCACTTGGCGTCCCCGTCAGACTGGGGCCCCAGGCGCGCTCGATACGACGGCAGTTACCGGTGCAGCACTGGCCGGCGCGTCCTGCATTGCAATTTCCGCCGGCCGAGGCCCGGCAGTCGAGGCCACATCCGCGTCGTTGACTATGGCCGGCGTCTGGTCGTGGCCGTTGCCGCCAGTCTGGTGGCTGATCAGATCGCGCAGCTTCAGGCCGGTGGTAGATTCGAAAACGGCGCCCAGCAACGGCACCATGCCTATCACGTCCCGTGTAATCTTGGCAGTGACGCCATCGCCGTCGCCCGATGCTACGTATGTCACGTTGCCCACGTGTCCGTACGCTTCGAACAGGTGACCGGCGATCTCGGGCAAGCCGCTCAGCGCCTTGTCCAGGATGGCAGCCTGGTTTTGCGCGTTCAAGGCTTCGACGCGCCGGCGAAGCGACTCCGCTTCCGCCATGCCGCGAGCCCTGATCGCGTCGGCTTCCGCCATGCCCTTCAGGCGGAGGGCATCGGCCTCGGCCTCGCCGCGCGCCTTGATCGCCATGGCATCCGCATCGGCTTGCAGGCGTACCGCTCGAGCCTTACCTTCGGCTTCTGACTCGAGCTGGAGCACTATCGCCTTGGCCTTCCCCTCCGCGTCAAGAATCGCGCGTCGCTGCTCGGCCTCTGCCAGGATGCGGATCCGTTCGCGCTCAGCCTCGGCCTGGCGCTGCACCGTGGCGATGAGCTCCGCCGTCCGCCGCACGCCCTCCGCCTCCTGGACCTTGGCTTCCTGCTGCTTCTGGACGATATCGATCTTCGTCTTCTCTTCGATGAGTTTCTGCTGGGTGATGCTTGCCTGTATGTCGTACGCCCGATCGGCCTGCGCCTTCTGGCCGGAGATCGTGCTCAGATACTCAGCCTGTTTCACCTCCAGATCGCGTTGAGCCTCCGCCTGCGCCGTCTTGGATAGCGTCTCGGCCAGTACCCGCTCCTGATCCGCCTTGGCCCTCGCCTGCGCGGACTCTCTGGACGTCTCGGCAGAGCGGATGGCAACGTTTCTCGTCATCTCCGCTTCGGCGATCTCCGCCATCTGCTTGTTGCGCGCTATTTCTGGCCGGCTCATGTTCTGGATGTAGCCCGATTCGTCCGCTACATCCTTCAATGTGAAGCTGATCACTTCAAGCCCGAGCTTGTCCAGATCGCCGGCAACGGTCTCGCGCATGCGGGCGGAGACCATCTCGGGGTCTTTCACCAACTGCTCGACGGTCAGCTGGCCGACGATCCCGCGAAGGTGCCCCTCCATTACCTGGCGGACCATCGTCTCCCGCTCATCCTCGCTCTTGCTCAAGAACTGGTTCGCAGCCCGCTTGATTTTTTCAGCTTCGTTCTCGACTTTGAGCTGCGTGATCGCCTCGACTTTGACCGGAATACCCTGTGTCGTGTACAGCAGGAATGAAGGAGCCACGTCGAAGCTCATCAGCTCGAGATTGAATTCCATGGCTCGCTGGAACAGTGGGAGGATCAGTGTGCCGCCACCGACCACGACCTTGGTTCCTCCCTTGCCAAAGACGATCAGCGCCCGGTTGGGCCCTACCTTTCTGTAGATAGTGCCCAGCACGGAAATGATCAACATGAGCCCGGCAACCGCGGCGACAGCTATGACGATACCTTCTACCGTTGGACTCATTTCAGAACCTCTCTCTTGCCGCCTGGAGCATTCACCGCACTATCGCCGATCGGTCTACCGAGATGCGCATGTATCCCATAGGGACGTTGGAATCAATGGGCAACGGTCACGGGCCGGCCCGACGGCTGCCTACCTCTTCGCTTCCATTGCCGGTTTGCTCAAATTCATTGATGGCGCTGAGCGGATCCAGTGCGCTAACATAGGCGACGCCCTGTTCGTAGCGAACGATCACGACACTGGCACCGCGAGGGATTGGCGATCCGTCGTTGCTGCGGGCTGGAGCGCTGCGATGTAGTCCTTCCAGATCGAAGACGACCTCGCCCATCGCCCCGGGCTGGATTCTGGCGTTCAATAGGCCGACTGCGCCGACTGCGCCCGCCGATAAGGGCTCGCTGCTCGCTCGGGCAAACGCCGAAATGACCTCGCGCACGATCCCAGCGCCCAGGACGGCAGCGACGACCGCGATGAGCGCGGAGATACCGGGTACCGCAAGATCGGCAAGCATGCCGCCGGCGCCGAACCACAGTACGGCGGCGGCGATCGAGAGTGGGCTGAGCCACGAAAGCGTCCAACCGAAAGCCGAGACCATCGTCGAGCCGGGGCTCGTCACCGCTGAAGGAGCGACGGGAGCGACCGCGTGTCCGTGCGCGTCGGGCAGCGCCGCATGCGCATGCGGGGCGGCGAGATGTGGTGTTGAATGCCCGACATGCAGGTGCCCTGCGGTGTGACCACCCACGTGACCGGCGAGACCGCCGATCAGGGCGAGTAGAACCGTCGCGCCCAGGCCGCCTACCAGACAGACCAGGTATAGCGCGTGCATCCCAATTTCACCGACGGTGACTAGTGCGTAGGCCCGTACCCAGCCACTTGACTGTGAGCAGCTAGCCTGGCAGAGTCATGATAGTACACCGCACGACACGTGTCGAGACGTGCAGTTGTGTGTGGAGCGGTCCATGCTTTCGGCCAAACCGGCCTAAGCCGATCGGCGGGCTGATCCGGCCATTCGATTGATGTGGGTAAACCGCACTATCCGCACACTGAGCAATTGGGGACACTCGCCTGGTAACGCGAAACGAAAGGAAACCAGACAATGCCGGGCACGTCAAACCGAGGCTTTGCCTCAATGGATCCAGAGAAGCAGCGTAGTATCGCTAGCAAGGGAGGCAGGGCCGCGCATGAGGCCGGCACTGCGCATGAGTTCACGTCCGAAGAGGCAAGAATAGCGGGCAGTAAGGGTGGCGAGGTCGTCAGCGAGGACCGCGCGCACATGGCCGCGATCGGCAGTCGCGGCGGGCAGAGCCATGGCCAGAATTCCCGCGCGAAGAACTCGTCCATGAAGGAAGACTTGAGCGAGCGCGCCGAGAAAGCAGGATCTGAGAGCTATCGCAAGTAGCGCGATCTTGCCCCATGCGGGCCGGTGTTGCCATCGCAGTGATCCGCATCCAGCAACCTGCCCGTTCTCTGTCGTCACATTAGGACGAGAATGGCGGGTTGCTGGTTTCGCTATCAGACCGGTTTTCGCCTCAAATGCATCGAACACTGCTGTTTGGTTGTCTGCATTTATTGGCGACTCCGGCATACTCCTAGTAGGAGTTAAAACCACAGCACGCGAGGAGCATTCACCACATGGCTTTCGAACTACCGCCTTTGCCGTATGACTATGCCGCGCTGGAGCCGCACATCGATGAACTGACAATGCGAATCCATCACGACAAGCATCACGGTACGTACGTCAATAACGCGAACGCCGCCCTGGCGAATTACCCCGACCTCGCTGTCCTGGGCGTTGAGGATCTGCTCAAGAGTCTGGAGAAGGTGCCCTCGGATATCCGCATGGCCGTCCGCAATAACGCTGGCGGTCATGCCAACCACACCTTCTTCTGGCAGATCCTGTCCCCGAACGGAGGCGGCACTCCCACGGGAGCGGTTGCCTCTGCCATCGACAAGACGTTCGGGGGCTTCGAAGCGTTCAAGGAACAACTCACGAAGGCAGGTCTCGGGCGTTTCGGCAGCGGCTGGGCGTGGCTCACGATCGATTCGGCGGGTGCGCTGCGCATCGAGTCGACTGCCAATCAGGACAGCCCGATTTCCGACGCCCGCACTCCGATACTTGGAGTGGACGTCTGGGAGCACGCGTACTATCTCAAATACCAGAATCAGCGTCAGAAGTATATCGAGGCGTGGTACAACACGGTAAGCTGGCCGGAAGTAGCGCGTCGATATGAGGCCGCCGGCGGCCGCTGAGCCGCCCGGTGGTCCAGACTGCAGACCGGCGGGCACTCCCGAGGGGGTGCCCGCCTGGTTCTTTCTTCGGGCCAAGAAGCCTTGTTCTTCGCCCTTCGGAACTGATGGACCCGGCCGACGATGCGTTCGAGCGAAGAGGATCGGCGGCGTCGTCATGATTGGATCGGGATACCTCTTACTGCCCGGTCAGACTGACACCGCTGAGTTCCGAACCGTCCGTTCCGGCGCGGTTGAAGAGCGATTGTGTTGCAAAAAACTGCGCATCCTGGGCGCCGCGCACAATCAAGCTGCTTGAACCGGTCGGGACGCCCAGACTGGAGACGCTCAGGCTGAGCCGTGTTTCCGCGGGCACGGTCACCGTCCGATGCACCTGCCGGTACCCACCAAAGATCGCGATTATGGATAAGCTCTCCGGGTTCGCAGTCGGGTTGTAGAGGTTGAGATAATTGGAAGCGCCGCTCGCCGTTGTCCCACCTGGGAAGACCACCTGCGACACCGCGGAGGCGAGTCCAAGCAGGTCGCTACCGCCCACTACCGACTGCGCGATACGCCCGTAATACGCCGCCTTCTCCGCCACGACCGGCACATTGCTGGCTATTTCAGCGCCGAGATTGGCCGTGTGGTACAACGCCCTGAGGTCGATCGTCGCGCGCCGTCCAGCCTTGATGCTCAGCAGTACTGTGGCTCTCGCCCGTCCGTGTTGATCGATCGGCGTGACTGAGATACTGGCCGGCTTGCCACCAGGGTTGTAGATCACGATATGCCCTTGCGCGCTTGCAGGCAGGTGGCCGGGGTCGATGTACTGCGCGGTGCTGCCCGACTGGGCGCCAACGGTCGTCGTTACGCCCTGTCCCAAGTTGCCGAAGAGCTGTACGCGCTCGGCAACCACCGGCACGTTGCTGGTGATGGTGACGCTCAAGGCCTTGTCCGGCATCAGGTCGCTCATTTGGACAGTTCGCCGTGACGAGCCTGGAACTGTGAAGTTGCCGACCCGCGTATCGCCGGAGTCACTCACCAGGTGCATATGAACGTGAGCCTGCGTCGCGCCCGGATTGACGACGGTAAGGTATTCGGCAAAGCTTCCCACCGTGTAGCCGTCCGCGAAGTACCACTTAGTGCCCGGGCTCTGTGTGCCTACCGAATATGAGCCGGCCTCGCCGCTTCTCAGTATCTGGCGGCCGCTGATGATCGTCTGATCTGCTTGCACGACCGCCGCGATGACCTGGTTGTCCCCTATGAGCGGTTGCACGTTGACCGTCTTCCTAGTGTGGGCGGGAAGCACGTAGCGTGACAGCGTCGTCCAGCCGCCATCGTTGATCAAACGGATCTGCACGTGGGCGTCTAGCGAACCCGGGTTTACCAGGTCCATCTGGTCCCGTACTCCGGGCGCCGAGGCACCCTCGGGGAAGTACTGCGCCGACGCAACCGTAGCAAGCAACGGGTCGGGTGTTGGTGCCGGGGCTGGTTGAGCAGGCAGCACCGCGATCGTAAGCGGAACCACGCCAACTCGGTCATCGCGATATGAGTAGATGTATACAAGGGCGTGGTAGGTGCCAGGAGCCACGGTCCCGGGAACCGCGACCTGGCCATGGAACGTGACGACACCGCCTGGTCGCGCCACAAGCAAGTTCTGACTGAAGGTTCCGTCGACGTGGCGCTGTGCGTCCAGCTTGATCCATGGCTGTGGCGACAGAGCGTAGGCCTGCGTGCTGGACGCGACGTAGATCTGGCCCCCCCGCGCACCGCTGGGCAACGAGACGCTGATGAAGTACTGGCCGATAGGCAGGTTATCGCCCTGTATGGTCGCCGAATCGCCCGTGCTGACGCGCCCGCCGAGGCTTACCTCCGCTCGCCGAGCGAAAGCGGCGTACGAGCCGTATGCCGAGTCGTCCAGCTCGATATCCAGGGGTTGCGATGTGTTCAGACTCTGCGCCTGCGTTATGACTTCGCGCGTGCCGGGCGGGACAAAGCTGGTCGTGTACGTCAGGGTACTCGTGGCTCCCACGCCGACCGAAAGACCGGCCTGCAGCGACCCGCCGTTTCCACCAAGCGCGAGATATGTGTACTGATCGGAAGTGGCGTAGCTGTAGTACCCGTCCGGGGCAACGCCGGTATTGCGCACCGCGATACTGAATTTGCTGGCGCTGCCTCCCGCTGTGACCGTAAGTGAAGTGGCGCTTGCCCGGAGCTGGGGCTGGTCAAGCAGTACCGCGCCCTTATACGGCTCGCTCGTATAGAGTCCATCATAGGTCAAGCTCATGAATACGATGCGCCAGGTACCGGGCGTCGGGTCGGTCAGGTACGCTTCCACGACCGGATGTGTGAGATCAAGCGAACCGTCGCTGTTGACGAAAGCGTTGTCGACCGCGTTGTTGATCTTGCCGCTTGGGTCGATCAGCCCGAGCAGGAAGAGGTTTCCTTGGTGGTGCCATGCGATGGCCACCTGTGCGCTATGCACGCCGCTGGGCACGGAGAAGTTGTAGAACCGGGTTTCACGTGCGAATCCTTGCGTGCCGATGCCTCCCGTAAATGATCCGGAAAAAGCGCCCACGCCACGCGCAACAGCGATGTCGGAGGTCACAATCGCTGGAATACTCTCCACCGCGTCAGTAGGCGTGATCGCGGATGTCGAGGCGACCGGGCTGTCGGCAAGCGGTGCTAGAGCGTGCTCTCGTACATGCACGGTGACCTCCGACACGCCGGGCCCGCCGAGCGCACCCGTCTTGTACTGTATGTGCTTGACCTCGCCTGGCCTGAGCGTGAAGCTCGAAGGACTTACAACGCTACTGCTGGACGCGAAATTGAACAGATTGATATGGCCGGTGAAAGGCACGCTCACGTAGTGACGAACTTGATTGGCGCCACGGCGCGGGGCCTGGCTTACTACGGCGGTCCAGGTGCCTGGTAGTGGACGAGCCGCCGTGGTACCGGCATAGCCCGAAGCCGATTGCACGGGAGACGAGGGGTCGGCTACGAACGATTGCTCGGCGTTAGCCAGGTTCCCATGCGGGTCGTAGAGTGCAATCTGCAGAATGACATCCTGAGCCGGCTCACCGGGAATGGGCACCGTGCGTTGGCTCGAAAAGGTGGCAGAACCCTTCAGAACGGTCGTACCCGCGGGAACCCTGAAGTGATACGCGACGGCGTTATCGGCGACCACGGTTCCGCCAAAGCTGAGCGCCTGGGTCTGATGCGTCACCTGCGGCTGCACCAAGACGGTCTCACTGACCTGTCCCGTGTTCGTAAGCGTCATGGTCTGGCTCAGGTGCTGTCCCGGCAATCCTTCGAGCGTGATCGGGCCCGACAGGAGCACTGACGCTCCTCGATGACCGGCCATCTCAACAGCGCGATAGGCATCGATCCGGCCGGCTGCCTGATCCTGAGCGCCATAGCCAAGGTCGTCGGCGCTGCTCTGCAAGATTTGTTTCACGTGCGCGGGCGTGGGGCCCGTACCGCCGTGCGTGTCACGATACGCGTTGATCACCAGCGCCGCCACACCGGCGGTCACTGGAGTCGCCATGCTCGTGCCGCCGAAGCTGCCAATCGTGTACGGCTTGGTCGTTGGACCATCGACGCTCGGGGTGTGCGGAAATGTCGCCCAACCAAACGCTCCGGGTGCAAAAATGTCGGGGCGCACCCGGCCGTCAAGCGTTGGTCCTTCCGACGTGAACGCGGCAATGCTATCCGACCCGTACAGGCCGTATCGCGTGTAGAAACCGGTCTCGGCGTATTGTCGATAGTCGGTCGAGGCGCCCGCGGTGATTACATCGGGAAGTGAGCCGGGTGATTCAGTGCTGGAAGCGCCTGGCCCGGCGTTGCCGCTGGCGACGACGACCGTGATTCCGTGCTGAACGGCTTGTTCATCGGCCAGGGCGGTGACGTTGTTACCGGCGTAGTAGAGGTCAGGCGCGCCCCACGACTCGCTGATGATATCCGCGTGATTCTGAATTGCCCACTGAATGGCCCGTACGAAACCGCTGGTGCTGGCGTCGGCTCGCGAGTCAAACACCTTGGCTACCATGAGTTTCACCCCGGGCGCGACCCCGGTCGTAGTGAAGTAGGTGCGATCGGATTGCCGCTCGCCCGGTTTCAGTGCCGGATAGAGATAGCGAGAGTACGTATCCGTCGCGCTGTACAGTGTCTTTCCCTGCGCGACGATCGTGCCCGCGCACGCGGTCCCGTGCCCAATAGTGTCTGTGAGGTCCGTATTGGTGAAATCCTTGTAGAGCGGTTTACCATCGGACCCCATCAGCATCACCCCCTGCAAATCGGGATGGCTGAGGTCGATGCCCGAGTCGATCACCGCTACACGCACGTTGCGGCCCGTAAACTGCTCCTGAGCAAGGTCGGCGTGGATGATGCTCAGGGTGTCGGGCTCGCTTACCACCGTTTGGGTGAATGGCACTGCGCCACCGGCTGTTACCTGCGCGTGCGCCTCCTGATCCTGCATTTGTGCCAGGTTGGGGATTGGTTCCGGTTGCATGATCTGGTCGGGCTGGACCGAAGCCAGGCGGCCATCATAGCGAAGCGCGTCGAGCGCGGGCTGCCCCACGTTCGCCGAGATTCCACCGATCAAGCTGAGCTGCGAGATGTTCGAGGCGCCGGCCTGCGTTAGGGTCCGGATAACACTTTCTGCGCTGCTAACCGACCCTGGTTTGAGCAAGAAGATCATGGGAACCGAGTGCGCTGCCGCTTGATCGAGCAGCGCCGGCGAGTAGCCGCGTACCTCGACTGGCATGGCGTGGGCGGCAGGCGCACGCATCGAACGCAGAACACTGCCTCTGCTGATGAGGGCCGGAAAGGCGGCACTTGCCACTACGGCAGCTGCCACGGCTCTGGCTACCAAGCGAGTACGAGCGTGCATCACGGAGACCTCATTCTTCGGGAAACTGGGCCGTCGAACCGCGCGCACCTCGCGTGAAGCACACTCGGTGACAATACTCGATACTACCACTGTACGCGAGTCATGCGCTCCGGGCTACGTTCGCGATGTCACAGAGTCGGCACATCGGTCGTCGGAGTTGTCAGCTCGATAAAGATGTCTTCCAGCCGTTGATTTCCGTGCACTGAATTCTGGCGCAGCTCGGGAATTGTTCCTTTCGCGATCGCGCGACCGCGGTGGAGTATTGCCACCGCATCGCAGATGCTTTCGGCGATTTCGAGGATATGCGTCGAGAAGAGCACTGTAACGCCATTTTTCGCTCGCTCTGCCAGTATGTCCTTTAGCAGTCTGGCAGTACCGGGATCGAGGCCCACAGTCGGCTCATCGAGGAAGAGATTGCCGGGATCATGCACGAGCGAGGCGATGACGGCTATCTTCTGTCGCATGCCATGTGAGTAGCTTCCGATGAGCTGGTGCTGGTCACCGCTTAGCGAAAAGAGTTCGAGGAGGTGATCTATGCGGCGGCCCCGCTCGTCAACCGGCATCGCGAAGAGTGCGCAGGTAAACTCGAGGTACTCGCGGCCAGTGAGCTTCTCATACAGATAGGGCTCGTCGGGAACAAATCCGATACACCGCTTAGCGCCAACCGGATCGCGCACAATGTCGTGGCCATCGATGAGAATTTGGCCGGTCGTGGGTCGCAGCAAGCCGACCATCATCTGTATCGTCGTCGTCTTGCCTGCGCCGTTCGGCCCCAGGAAACCGTATACCATTCCGCCAGGAATATCGAGGTCGAGGTCGCGAATCGCCCACTTCGGACCGAACTGCTTGCCGAGTCCGCGACACGAGATCATGGCCGCCCGCTACGCGGATCCTGCGGCGGGCCGTCGTTGCATTTCGCCGGGACGTGCAGTGCGGACATGTCAAGCCCGCCGTCTACTTGCAGACGAGTGTGACGTGTGTCTGCCCGTTCTTTGTCGTCGAAGTAATGCTGTACGGCCCACCACCGCACGGTGCGCTGCTCGAAGAATTGGCGGTGGTAGTCGGTGCGACCGTGGGCGTCGCACCCGGTTGCGTGCTACCGCTGTAATCGTCAAGCGACGGGTTGTCGAGCGTCGTCGGCACGGTGCCGGGGGCGAAGATATCGGTCACGCCGCTGCCGCCAAGCGCCAGGCCGGGCTCCTGGCCGGCGGGCGCATACCTCGCCACGGTCGCCGTGATCATCCCCGTCGGCATGATGAACTGGCTGATCGGCGTGTTCTGCGTGATATCGTACATGAACTCATGCCAGGCAGGTGCGGCGCCGGTGATGCCGGTTGACCCGTACATGGCTGAGTCATCGGGGTTGCCGACCCACACGCCGGTTACGACGTCCGGCGTGTAACCAAGCGTCAAGTTGTCTTTGAAGTCGCTGGTGGTGCCGGTCTTGCTGGCTACCGGGCGGTTTCCCAGGCCAAGATACTCGTATGCGGCCTGGCCAAAAGCGGGCGTCTTGGCCTGAACATCGCTCAGGATGCTGGTGATCAGGTACGCGAATTGCGGCGCGATAACTTGCACTCCCTTGGGAGCGCTGTATTTCCATACCAGCTTCCGTGAGCCGTCCGCCTGCACTCTGTAGATCGCCAGGATAGGCATGTACGGCCGGTACACACCGTTGTTGGCAAACACCGCGTAGCCATTGACTTCGTCGAGCAGTTTGCCTTCGCCGCTGCCGAGAGTCATCGCCAGGCCGAGGTCCTTGAGATTCTCGTCTTTCAGCCGGTAGCCGAAACTGTTGATGGTATTGAGGACCTTCTTAATTCCGTCCGGTCCCAACGAATACAACGTCTTGACCGCCGGCACGTTGTAGGAGTTAGCCAACGCCGCGCGGAGCGTGATGCGGCCGTGATACGACAGGTCGTAATTTCGAGGAATGTACGTCGTGCCGCCCGCATCGGGATAGGCGACGTAGGCATCGTTGATGGTCTCAGCCGGGAAATGGCCGTTCTCAAACGCCGTCACGTACATAAATGGCTTGAACGACGAACCGGGTTGCCTTGCCTGCTCACCGGCAAAATCGTACTGAGCGCCGTTGATCCCGGAGTTCCACCCAACACCGCCGACATACGCCTTGATCTCGCCGCTACGCGGGTCGATTGCCACCAGCGCACCATCGTTCATGTTGTAGGCGGCCCTGTTACTCTCGATCTGCGTGTCGATGGTGTTCTGGGCCAGATCCTGCCACGCGGGATCGAGCGTGGTCTGGAACACAAAGCCGCGGTAGATATCGTCAGGGTTCTGGAGGCCCGGAATGCCGAACTGGCGCAGGTTCGCCGGGTTTGCCAGGTAGTCGGTGCGGAGCCAGTGCACGAAATAGGACTCATTCGTGTTGACCGACGCGTTGGTCGAGACCAGCTTGAACGTATATTTCAATGGCTCCGACTTCGCGGCTTCAAACTCGGCCTCGGTGATATCTCCGGCAGCCTTCATGCCGTCTAGCACATGGACTTGTCGCTCTTGTGACGCGCCCCTGTGTCGAAATGGATCGTCTTGGCTCGGCGCCTGGGGGAGTCCCGCGAGCAGCGCCGACTGCGCAAGGTCGAGCTGCGACGCGTGAATGCCGAAGAAGTACTCGGCCGCGGCTTCGACTCCGTCGATGTCGCCGCCGGCGATCCCGTATGTGACCGTATTCAAGTACATTTCGAGGATGGCATCCTTGCGGCACTTCAGATTGCAATCCTTGATATCTCTGGTGACGCCGATGGCTACCATGATCTCTTGCAACTTCATCTGCACGCCGTTTTGATCGAGCTTGCGTGGTGCTGCCGGGTTCGAGCCGAAGAGCGCGAGCTTGACAAGCTGCTCGGTCAAGGTTGAGGCGCCTTGCAGGGCGCCGCTCCCAGTGACGTCGATCCTCGCGGCACTCAACAGGCGCAGCGGATCGACGCCGATATCGGTATAGAACGTACGATTCTCGGTATCGATCGTCGCAGCGATCATGGCCTTGGGAACGTCTTTCAGGGGAACCAGCACGCGCGTGCCAAAGCGGGGATCGTACAGCTGCTCGAGCGTGTCGCCATTCCGATTTGTAATCAGACTGATGGTATACGGGTTCTGCTGGTATGCCTTCAGCGCGGCAATGCCGTCTGGGACGACGGCGTTGTAGTATCTGTACGCGGCAACCCCGGCCGTGGCCAGCACCGAAACGAGCAGGAGAATCACGGCAAGCACGACGGCCAGGAGCGAGACGAGCACGGCGAGCGGCGCCTTTGGGGCTTTCTTCTTTGGCCTGCGAGATGACCTGCTTAACTTGATCGCGCGCTTCATAGCTCTCCAGGCACGCAGCCACGGGATGCCAGGCAATGGGCAAAGCGAATTGTAGCACGCGATCCGGCACGCGCCAACGTCGTCGTGAACCCGAAACGGTTTGCTCGCGGCCGTGCCAAAGGCTCTCTCCACGTTGCGTCGGCGAAGCTCTTCAGGCGCAACTGGGGTGGGTTGACAGGAGAACGATGGCGCAGGCGAGCGAACCCAGGGTCGTATCGGCCCCGTACCTGCCGGGGCTACGGCGGAACGTTGGCATGCAGGACGGGCTCGCGTGCTGGGCTGTTCGGTCCGAGGCCGGCGTCTCGCCACTGCGTCTTGGGAGCACGAATAGCGTAGGCGAAAGACATGACGGTGAGCGCGAAGACGACGAGATTAAGATACGAGCCAAGCGCCAGCTCCTGAGAGCCGAGCACCGGTTCTGGCATCGGAAACATGGCTGAATCCACAAAGTGGACGTTCAGTGTATAGGCAACGGCAAACCAGAGAAACGGAATCCAGAATCGCGGCAGAATCGCCGAGGTGAGTGCCAGAAGCGGCAATGCCGGCAACATGTGCCGTTCGTGAATAGACGTCAGAAACAAGAAGAAACCGAGTGTCACAATACTGGCAGCCGGAAGCATTGGTATCAAGTCGTCGCGAGAGGTACGCGATAGGTAGCCGGCCACCATTACACACGCGAGCAGGATAACCGCGCCACAGAGCACCCAGCCCCAGACGACATACGCCAGGCCGAGCATCGTCGCGGACGCGGAACGATCGGGGCCGACTCCGGATACCAGCGAGCAGTACGCCATCCAGAAGTTGAAGGCGCGCAAGCTCAGAACTGGATAGCGGCCCGACGTGTTTTGATAACCGAACCACGCAAATCTCACTACGTTGCTGCCGGCCGGCACGAATGGCATGAAGGCTATCGTTCCGGCAATCAGCGAAGCAGCACCGAACTGCAGCAGGCCGGAGACACGACGGCGGCAGACAAGCACCGTGATGATGAGCGGCATCAATACCAACGCGGTCGGCTTGGTAATGGCCGACAACGTGAGCAGTATTGCGCAGGGCATGACACGTCCCTCAATGCAGAAGACAATCGCGAGCAACAGCAGGCAGGCTGGGATACTGTCCATCTGCCCCCAGCGGGCAGAATTGCCTATCACGCCTGGAATAACCGCATAGATCGCAGCGGCGAGCAAGGCCAGCCGCGCTTTGCCCCAGCGGCGGCCTGCAAGGTAAATAGTCGCGACGGTAGCCACATCAGCGAGAATTGCCGGCAGTTTGTAGAGCACGCGGTCCCGCAGCAGCCAGGTGGCCACGCCATCGGGGAGATGCTGGAGCGCGGGGGCGAGCTTACCCAGCCCCCAGAGGATATACAGATAGCCTGGTAGATAGTCAGTACCGGTCGCGTGGTAGAACGTGTGGAGATCGGTCGAGGCCAACGTGCTGCTCCACCAGCTGAACGCCCAGAGATCCCAGGCGAACGTGCCGCCGTCCGCGCATACCAGTCGCGGCGTCAGCGCCAAGAGCGCAAGCACTGCCAGCGCCAGGGTTCGCGATGCCGCGAGGCGGTCCACGAATCGCGCCAGCGGCGCGCCGGCATGAGCAAGAGCCGACATACCAGGACCGCTCATGGCGCACCTGGACGGCGGGACCATGACATGCTTGACGGGCAGTCGCAGTGCTTCACAGCGCCTATACTATGTCCGCGTTGCGTTTCGAGCAATCCACCAGTTCTCTGGTGCGTTCTTGGCTGCTCCGTGCCAGCGTCTAGCTGCTTCCGTCCTCGTCGTCAGGCAAGATGCCGAGGAGGTAGCCACTGCCTCGGATTGTATGGAGTAGGCGTGGCTGATGTCCTTCGTCGACTTTTCGCCGGAGGCGTCGAATGTAGACGTCGATGATATTCGAGAGGCTATCGAACTCATCGTCCCACACGTGCTCGCTGATCATTGTGCGCGTCAAGACCTGATCCGGATTGCGAATGAAATACTCGAGCATCGCATATTCTTTGCTTGTGAGCTCGATGGGGATGCTGGCTCTCCAGACGCGGTGCGAGCTTGTGTCGACGAGCAAATCGGCGAGCTGCAGCTTCGAAGTCTTCGCCGTAGTGTCGCGACGCAACAGTGCGCGGGCGCGAGCCAGCAACTCGTCCATGAAGAACGGCTTGACCACGTAGTCGTCGGCACCACTGTCGAGTCCCTGCACGCGATCTTCGAGCGAATCTCGCGCCGTCAGCATCAGGATCGGCGTGGTCACGCCCTGTTCGCGAAGCCCCTTGCACAGCGCCAGGCCGTTCTTCTTCGGCAGCATGAGATCGAGCACGATCAGATCGTAGGTGTTGACGAGGGCCATCTCTTCGCCCTGTTCGCCGTCAAAGGCTGCGTCCACGGCATATGCTTCTTCGCGGAGCGCCTGGCAGACTGTACGGTTGATCTTGTGCTCATCCTCGATCACCAGGACGCGCATCGTGCACACCTCCTTATGTTTCGCCGAGATACTCCTTGATTGCCAACGCCGTCTTCGGACCGATGCCGGGCAGCCGCGCGATTTCATCGACCCGCGCCGACCGCAACGCTCTGACGCTTCCGAAATGGCGAATCAGATCCCGCTTCCTTCGAGGCCCGACTCCTGGGACGCTATCGAGGCTGGATTCGAGGCTCCGCTTGCCACGTACCGCGCGGTGGTAGGTTATCGCAAACCGATGCGCCTCGTCTCGCACTCGCTGTACCAGGAACAACGCCTGCGACGACGGCGACAGAAGGATGGGATCCGGACGACCGGGCAAGAAGAGCTCCTCTCGCTGCTTCGCCAGGCCGACAACGGACTGACCTTGAATGCCCAACTCGTCGAACACGCCAAGCACCGCGTTGAGCTGCCCCTTTCCGCCGTCGATGATCACCAGGTCAGGTCTGACAACCCACTCATCATCCCCAACAGCGGGCGTGTTAGCGGCGGTCATCGCGTGGTCTCCGCCATCGGCCACCGCAGGGTCAGCTCTTTCGGCTCGCTTGAGCCGCCTCCGCAGCATCTCAGCAAGGCTCGAGAAGTCGTCGGAGCCTTCCACCGCCTTGATGCGAAATCGCCGGTACGCAGCACTCTTGGGCTTTCCATTCTCGAAGACGACCATTGAGCCGACGGTCGACGTACCCTGAATGTTTGAAACATCATAGCACTCGATTCGCATCGGCAATCGCGGCAGAGAGAGCGCTTCCTGCAATTCGTCCAGGGCCTGCAACGCCTTTCGCGCGTCGGTGAGCGCCTTGAGCCTCCGGTCCTCGGCGGCCTTTCGCGCGTTGTCCTGCGCAACGGATACAAGATCGAACTTGTCGCCCCGTCGAGGCACGGTCACCGTGACTCTTCGACCTCGCTGAGAGGTCAGGAGCGCGGAGAGCTGATCGAGGTCGTCGGGCTCCGCCGGCAACAACAGCTCTTCGGGCAGATCCGTTGCAGAGAGGTAGTATTGACCGATGAACGCGGCGAGAACCGCACCATCCTCCTGCTCAGCCGTCCCTTGCATCACGAACTGTTTGTGGCCCAGCATTCGGCCTTCACGTACGGCAATCAGCTCGACGCATGCCTCGTCCTCCGCACGTGCCATCCCGACGATATCCTGGTCGTGGCCGTCGAGTACGGTAACGCGCTGGCGCTCTGCCACTCGCTGGACGGCTCCAATCTGGTCGCGCACACGAGCTGCTCGCTCGAAGTCCAGCGCCTCCGCGGCCTCATTCATGGACTGCTTGAGCTGAGCGGCCACCTGCTCGCTCTTCCCCTGAAGGAATAGCTCGGCCTGGCCGACGATCCTCGAGTACTCCTCGCGGCTCACGGCATCGATGCAGGGCGCCGCGCAGCGATGAATATGGTACTCGAGGCACGCTCGGTTCTGCGGACTTGCGATGGTCAGCGCGCGTATTTGGGGTGGCCCATTCTCCTGGCTTACTCCGCGCCGGCGGCCACGCCGCGGGATGGGGTCCTGCCGCGATGGCGCCGCACTCGCCAGCTCCGGCCCATCCTGGGGTGGCTGTATATTCAGCCGGCAAGAGCGATAGGGGAACAGGCGCTTGAGCAAGTCGAGTGTCGTGTGCACGGCTTGGGCGCTCGTATAGGGGCCAAAGTAACGCGAGCCATCGTCCGACCGATGCCGTACCGCCTCGATCCTGGGGTACGGCTCGTTTGTAATGCGGATGGAAAGAAAGCTCTTGTCATCCCGCATGATGATGTTGTACTTGGGCCGGTACTGTTTGATAAGATTGAACTCCACCAGAAGTGCCGCGTTTTCGCTGGGCAAGATCTGGTAGTCGATCTCGGCGATGCGTGGCACGAGGTGCGAGTTCTTCAGGCTCAAACCATTCGGCGCCCGGAAGTACGAGCGCACGCGGTCCCGCAGCGAGCGTGCCTTGCCCACGTACAGGACCGTGCCCTGTTCATCGCGAAACAGGTAGCAGCCTGGCGAAGCCGGCAGCTTGGCCAGCGTTTCTTCCACAGCCGCCGGATAGCGGCTTCGAGATGTCTCGACGGTTGCAGCTTCGTCGCTCATCGGACCGTCAATTCTGCCTGCAAGTTTCCACGAGCTCCCAAAGGCCACTCGGCGAAGGGTGACCTGCATCCGTGAGGGCGTACTTACTATGAGTATGCAGGCAGGCGGACTTGCGCACTACTGGGGGCTTCGTTTCGCCCACAACAAACGCTGCCGCGTTCCCACCGGCCTCCTCGATGTCATGCACGATGGACTCACTCCTGCCGCGAGTCCGTGCGGCAACGGCCACGATCGTGGCGGCCTCCGTCAGAGCATGTGCGAATGCTTCGCCGAGTCCCATGTTGCCCCCGATTGTAGCCGCGACGTTGCCGGTGAGATCAAATGCCTGCAACACCCCACGCTGATCCTCCTCCTGGCCCGAGCCAGAACCACCACATTGCCGCCTCGACTCGACATTCCCAGGCACAACGTGCCAGGCCGGGCGGTTGGCCGTAGCCAGAATCGACGACGCCGAGGATAATCTGATTGTAAGGAGTCGTTGCATGCAGTAGCAGGCTGCGAAGGGGTAGCTGTTGCCTGGGTATGCAATGTGTGTGCGGAACATGATGCAGACAGAGAAGCCTAATCCATTTGGCATCGCGCAGGAGCAGTTTCACACCGCAGCGGACTTGCTCCACCTCGACGACGGATACAGGCAGATACTAGGTGATTGTCACCGCGAGCTGACCGTCCACTTTCCTGTGCATATGGACGACGGCACGATTCGCGTGTTCACCGGCTACCGGGTACAGCACGATACCTCTCGCGGACCTGCCAAGGGAGGCATCCGCTTTCACGCCGACGTCACTCTCGACGAGGTGAAGGCCCTGTCCATGTGGATGACATGGAAATGCGCGGTCGTAGATATCCCTTTCGGCGGTGCGAAGGGCGGTGTCGTCTGTACGCCGCAGAGTCTGAGTGTGCGGGAGCTCGAGCGCCTTACCAGACGCTTCACCACGGAAATCTCCGTGATCATCGGCCCGCAAATGGACATCCCCGCGCCCGACGTCAACACGAATTCGCAGGTGATGGGTTGGGTGATGGACACCATCAGCATGCAGACAGGCTACGCTGTGCCCGGAGTGGTGACCGGGAAGCCGCTGTCGATCGGTGGTTCCGAGGGCCGCAGCGAGGCGACCGGCCGAGGTGTGATGCTGGTGACGAAGGAAGCGCTGCGCCATGTCGGCATTGCGCCCGAGGATACCACCGTTGTCATTCAAGGCTTTGGCAATGTAGGGTCGCATGCGGCACGGTGCCTTGCGGATGCAGGCTGCAAGATCGTAGCGATCAGTGACGTACGCGGCGGTGTCTACAATCCCAACGGCATTGACCTTTCGGTGGCCGCTGCCCACATGGCCGAAGACCGCACAATAACGAATATGCCTGCTGTCGATCGTGTCTCGAACGACGAGTTGCTGACACTACCATGTACGGTCTTGGTACCGGCAGCGCTTGAGAACCAGATCACCGTGGACAACGCAGGCAAATTGCGGGCGAGGATCGTGACGGAAGGTGCCAACGGCCCGACCACGCCCGAGGCCGATCGCATCCTCAGGGAGAAAGGCATTTTCCTGATCCCCGATATTCTGGCCAATGCCGGTGGCGTGACGGTGTCGTATTTCGAATGGGTGCAGGGTCTGCAGTCCTTCCTCTGGAAGGAGGACGAGGTCAACGCAAAGCTGCAGACCGTGATGGTGCGGGCGTTTGCCGAGGTACTGGCCAAGGCGACCGAGGCAGGTACGGACATGCGTATGGGCGCCTATGTTCTCGCCGTTGCTCGCGTTGTGCAGGCACTGGAGGCACGCGGCATCTACCCGTAACTGCGTTCCAAGCCTGACATAGCGATGTCATGGCGGCGGCGACCCACTGCGGTGGGTGCGCCCGGGCCGTGATTTCAATGGAGGCGCCTGGGTAGCGCGGTCTGCTTCGAACGCTGTCGGCTGCCCTATACGCGACTGCCCTGTCAACCATCGATCGGTAGGCTGCCGCGATGCCGCGGTATCAGGGCAGCCTACCCATGCATGTCGGCTGGCTACTAACGAGGCTACTGCGAGTTGGTCAGTGCGCGCTCAAGGTCGTCCACGATGTCTTCGACATCCTCAAGCCCGACAGAAAGGCGAACCAGATCGTCCTTGATGCCATTCGCCAGCCTGTCTTCGGGCGACAGCTGCGAATGCGTGGTCGTGGCCGGATGAATGACCAGGCTCCGGGTGTCGCCCACGTTGGCCAGGTGCGAGAGCAGCTTCACGCTGTTGATGAACTTCCGGCCGGCCTCCAACCCGCCCTTGATGCCGAAGGCGAGCACGGCGCCGGAGCCGTGAGGCAGATACTTTGCGACGAGGTGATGGGAGGGGCTGGACTTCAGGCCGGGGTAACTGACCCAGCTCACTGCTGGGTGGCTCTCCAGAAAGGTCGCTACCGCCTGGGCATTCGAGGAGTGGCGCTCCATGCGCAGGGCGAGCGTCTCCAAACCTTGCAGGAACAGGAAAGAATTGAAGGGACTCAGGGCCGCTCCCTGGTCACGCAGGCCTTCCGTACGCGCCTTGAGCAGAAACGCGAGCTTCCCGAAGACCTTGTAGAACTCCATGCCATGATAGGAAGCCGACGGTTCGACTATGGTCGCGAACTTGCCGTTGTCCCAGTTGAACGCGCCTGAGTCGACAATAACTCCACCGATCGACGTGCCGTGGCCACCAATGAACTTTGTCGCCGAGTTCACCACGATCGTGGCGCCGTGCTCGATTGGCCGGTTGAGCGCCGGCGTCGCAAACGTGTTGTCGACAATCAGCGGAATGCCCGCTTCATCCGCAATCGCCGCGACCGCCGCGATGTCCAGCACGTCCAGGAGCGGATTTCCTATGGTCTCGCCATACAGTGCCCGTGTCTTCGGCGTGATCGCTCGGCGGTAGTTCTCTGGATCCGAAGCGTCAATCCATACCGTATCGATGCCCCATTTGCGCAGAGTCACGTCGAATTGCGTAAAGCTTCCTCCGTACAGGGTGCGCGACGAGACTATCTGATCTCCCGGTTGCAGTAGCGTGGTGAGCGTAAGGTACTGCGCTGCATGTCCCGAAGAGACGGCAAGACCCGCAACCCCACCTTCGAGCGCGGCCATGCGCTCTTCGAAGGCGCCAGTGGTTGGATTCATGATTCTGGTATAAATATTGCCGAACTGCTGCAGGCCAAACAGGGCTGAAGCATGTTCAGTGTCGTCAAAGACATACGACGTGGTCTGATAGATAGGCACCGCTCGCGCGTGCGTCGTGGGGTCCGGGCTGTAGCCTGCATGCAGCAGTCTGGTGTTGAAGCCAAGTGGTCGCGCCACGTCCGCGACTCCAGGTTGCGCGTCCTGCGAGGTCCGATCCTCCGTCGTCATCAGAAAGCTCCTTCTCGATCGTCGGGAACCCATTCAGGCTGGTGTTGTCGGCGTGAGCAGGGCAGAGCCGCACCAGTTCTTCACCACCCGGCTCAATATAACAGAAAGTCTATCGGGTTGGCGACATTATGCCATTCCAGGTAACCGTCTGGAGAATAGAGAAGGGCGCCCCTCAGGCGCCCTCGCGTAACGTGCAGTCGTAGGGAGAACCAACCGCGAACCTATGCGGAGTAGGCGTTGCCTTTAGCGTCGACCGTGACATTCAGCGCCGAGAGGGGCTGCTGTGCGGGTCCATTGATCACGGCCGCGGAGCGCGCGGGGTCGAACGCCGCGCCATGACACGGGCACACCATTTGCTGCTGAGTCGGGTCGTATTGCACCGTGCAGCCTGCGTGCGTGCACACCGCATCATACGCTACGAACTTGCCATCCGGCAGGTGGATAAGCAGGGCAGGATCACCGGACCGCGGATCGGTGTACGACGCGGCACTGTTGACGGCCAACGACTTCACACTGCCGAGCAGGGTCGAGCCGGTCAGGGACCCACTGCCCGCCGACGCGGCGGATCCGGTGGCTGGGAGGGCCTGAGCGCCGCTGGCCAGCACATCGTTGGCCGTCAGCATCTTGGCAATCAAACCCACGAAACCGCCTCCCACGATCAGTCCCGCTGCCGTTCCTAGCCCGCGCAGTGCGGCTATTCTCGGCACCGTAGCGGCTCGAACTGGCACCTGGATGAGGGACTTCTGGCGCTTACGTTGCTGGGCTCGCGCGCTCTCGATTGCCTGGGTCCGTGCCACGCTAAAGAAGTAGTTGTCCAGGGTTAGGGCGTCAGGTCCGGCCAGTGCCAACGTCAGCCAGCCTAAGGCGTACGGCAGGTCGGCACCCAGGAAGTATGGATGCGTTGACCAGGTTGCAGTCAGGTAGAATGTGAGGCTGGTGGCCAGCCCGCCGAGAGCGCCAAGGCGCGTCATGAGTCCGACGAGGGCGGACAAACCGACCCAGATCTCACAGAAGGCGATGAGCGCGCCAAACTCCGCCGCATGGGGAATCGCGATCGCATTGAGGAGCCCCGCCATCGGCGATCCGGCGCGAACAAACCCGCTCATCTGGTGGCCGATGAAGCCTGGTGCTGTGGGACTGAAGAACTGCGGATCCGTGAGTTTCTGAAGCCCTGCATACACAAACGTAGCGCCGAAGAACAGGCGCAGCGGGAGGAGGGCATATGACGAGGTCTTCGCCGGATCGCGGCGGACTCCGAGCAAAGAGGGCAACCGCTCGAGGATCCTCTCGGTATCTATTGTCATCGTGATGCACTTTCGTGACTATTGGCCGCACACTGCATGAAGAGGCCTGTTCCGTCTCTGCTTCCTACTCTACAGAGAAGAGATGATGGCCAGATGAAGAAGAAGGGCTGGACGGCTAGACGATTGCAGTCCGGATCTTGACGCCGCGAACACCGCTGGCTATGCTGATCACCGCCACGGAACAGCGACAAAGGAGTTCGATGGTTGCCTACACTCGGGGAGACCCTACGAGAAGCACGAAACGCCAAGAAGACCAAACTGACGCAGGTCGAAGCTGAGACGCGCATCGATCGGGCTCGCCTCGAGGCTCTCGAAGCAGATCGGCTCGACGAGCTGCCGGATGACGTGTACACGAAGGGCGCAATTCGCAATTACGCGCTCTACCTCGGCGTCGATCCCAACCAGGCCCTAGCTCTTTATCGAGAGGCGCGACCCGCGGCCGTCGCAACTCGTCCATTGTCGCAGGTGAGCACGCGGACAGCATTTACACCTTTGACCTACGCCGCAGCCTCGCTGGTCGTGCTTGTTGTTTTAACGGTGGCCCTGTTTGCCTTCCACGTTCTCTGAGCCTGTGCGTCTTCGCGGTTTGGGCGACAGTGCCATCCGCCAGGGTTTACTCTGAGTGATATTGGAAAGGAGTGTGCGATGGCTTCCGAGGCTTCGTTCGATATTGTTTCCGAGTTCGACCACCAGGAGTTGCTGAACGCCGTGGACCAAACGCTTCGCGAGGTTCACACTCGCTACGATCTCAAGGACAGCGGCGCCACGATCGAGATAGAGAAGACCGAGCTGAAGTTTACGGCGCCGTCGACCATGGCCCTCAACGCCGTAAAGGATATCCTGCAGTCAAAGATGGTAAGCCGCAAGTTGTCGCTGAAGATCCTGAAGTTCGCGGATCCTGAGGAAGCATCAGGAGGAACGGTGCGCCTGACTGCTGCGCTGCAGCAAGGTTTGAATCAGGATCTGGCAAGGCAAATCACCAAGCTCTTGCGCGACAACTTCCCCAAGGTCAAGTCGCAGATTCAGGGCGACGCGGTCCGCGTGGTGAGCAAGAGTAAGGACGAGCTCCAGGGCGTTCAACGGCTTTTGCGCGAGAAGGACTATCCAGTTCCAATTCAATTCATCAACTACCGGTGATCGAGGAGTGAGCGCTTCTCCGACACCTCAGCGCTCTCCGACGTCCGCTTCCACCAGTGCGGGCCGCACGCGGCGTGCGCTGCCAAACGGCCTCAGCCTTTTTCGCCTCTTGAGCTCGCCCGCGCTCGCGCTTCTCCTCCTGATCAACGCGGAGGGGCTGCGCTTCGTGACGATCCCGCTCTTCGTTCTGGCTGCGGTCACCGACTACCTCGACGGCTATCTGGCGCGGCGCTGGAAGGTCGTGAGTACACTGGGTGTGTTCATCGACCTCGCGGCGGACAAGGTGCTTGTCTCGACGGTGCTCATCGTCCTTGTCGGCACCGGCGCAGTGCCGTCGTGGATGGCCGCCTTGATCGTGGCCAGAGAGTTTGTCATCTCCGGGATCAGGAGCCAGGCCGCCACTACGGGCAAGGTAATCTCGGCAAGCCTGCTGGGCAAGTGGAAGACGACCGTCACGCTTGTCGCGCTCGCGTTCACGCTGGCCTTCCCGATGTCGTCCCCGCCCGCTCCAGTACAGGCAGGGCTGTGGCTGGCAACGATCATGACAGTGGCGTCGGCCGCCGACTATATTGCCCGTTTCTGGCAGGTCAGCCTTCGCTCATAGTGCAACGCTTACGCTGCTCGAGCACGTCGATCCGTATGAAGAAGCAGCGACAGCCCAGCTGCCCAAGTTCCCTGTTCGAGCGGCGACGGCGGCACTACCTGGCACAAGGTGGCTCCGTCTCTGCCGCACGAGCTAACCAGCATCCACTGCCCCGCTGCCACGTTCTGCGTGGCCATCGGATACCACGAAACGATTGCGCGGGCGAACTCACAGCCCGCGGCTGCTGCAACGTTGACGCGGCGACTCTTTACCAATGGCGGACGAAGCAACTACCATACAGGGAAACGCCCGTCGCGTGGAGGGGAATGTCCGTGCAGACTGATGAGCATGCATACTATCGTGCGCTGTACCGCGTCGCCTGCCTCGTCAATTCCTCACTCGATCTACGCGACACGCTGAGTGCGGTCGTGCAAAGTGTTGCCGGGGCGATGCGGGCTAAGGCCAGTTCGATCAGGCTTCTGGACGAGGGCGGCAACCAACTGGAACTGGTGAGCTCGTTCGGTCTGAGTGAAAAATACTTGAACAAAGGCGCCGTCGAGGTGTCAGGAAGCAAGATTGATCGCGAGGCGCTGCTTGGTGCGACTGTCGCGGTTGGCAACGTGGCAACCGACACACGGCTTCAGTATCCCGACGAGCTGGCACGCGAGGGAATCACTTCTGTGCTTTGCGCGCCGCTCATCCGCCACGGACTGCCGATCGGCGTCATGCGCGTGTACACGGGCGAAGAGCACGTATTTGGTACGGGTGAGGTGGAATTCCTGCAGGCCCTGGCCGATATCTGTGCTCTGGCCATAGAAAATGCTCGCATGTATGACGCGCTTAACCGGACGTACCACGAGACCGTGGAGTCCTTCTGGGGCTCGTCAGGCCGGTGAGCCAGCGCTTGCTCACGGGCCCCAGCACGCAAATTCCGCTGGCCCTGGTCTCATTCATCGCCGCAACCGCTCTCGTGGTCGCCGCGCTCGTGGCGCCGGGATACGTCGATCCACCCATCGGGATCGTCATCGCCGTGCTACTTGTGCTCAATGGAGCCGCGCGACTTCTCCTCTGGCACAATCGCTCTCGACTGCAGTAGCGAGCTGATGCGCATCAGCGAGACATCGTGCCGGTGTACCATAGTGGGCGAAAACCGCAAGTAACTTCCACGACGCGGTGGCGCAGTGCAACGTAAGCGAGAGGTGCTTTGGTTCCGTTCACGCAAAAAGACAGTCGGGAACTAGCGAAGAGGGGCATGTCGGGTTCCCGCAATATCCTGGTAGCCCTATCTGGGAACGTCATCGACGGGGATCTTGTCAGGATGGCCTGCTTCATGGCGAAGCACAGCCGGAGCCACGTCTATGTCGTACACGTCATGGAGGTGCCACGCAACCTTCCGCTTGACGCGCATCTGCAGGACGCAGAGGTCGACGAGATTCTCGATCGCGCTATCGAGGCGGCCGAGGAAGCCAACTACGAGGTTGAGGCAGAGGTCGTGCAAGCTCGCGACGCTGGGCCGGGCATCGTGGATGAGGCGCGCGACCGAGATTGCTCGTTGATCATCATGGGCTTGGTGCCCCGTTATCGCTTTAGCCGGTTCGACATGGGCCGCACCGTGCCGTATGTGCTCGAGCACGCGACAAGCCGCGTGTTCATCGTCCGCGAGAGTGCGCAGGCTACCAACGGGAAAGCGTAGTCGCGTCTCGCATACCTGGCGCAGTGTCTCGGAAGACCGGCAGCGCAGCACTGTCGACTCGGCAGACCGACTGTGCTTGGGTGTAGCAGGGATGGATCCGTGGCACTGCGGCGTCAATGGTCAACTGGAGTTCTGCTGCGCTTTCAGGCAAGGCACCTGGCCAGCGCTCGGAGATCTTCACCGGATCGGATCACCCATAGACGCAGAGAGTATGTGGTGCCTGCCAGAAGCGTACGTGTCAGCTACCCCGGTTCTTGAAGTAGTCGGCGTTGATTTGAATGAACCTGGTCTGGTCTGCCGGCACCTCGTCCTCGGCAAAAATCGCGGTCACCGGACACTCGGGCTCGCAGGCGCCACAGTCAATGCACTCATCCGGGTGGATGTAGTACATGTCATCATCATCTTTTGTATAGATGCAATCTACTGGGCACACTGCCACGCACGCGGCATCCTTCACATTGATGCATGGCTCGGTTATTACATAGGTCACTGGACGCGTCTCCCAACTGAGTGGCGGTGAAATGCGCTAGTCCAAGAGCGCGGCACCCTCCTGCACAGAGTCCCGCTAGGTCTAGTCTAGCGCCTGGCGAAATGCCCAACAAGCGGGGAGCGCACCCGCAAACCGGCTCTTCTTGTCGCATCGTGCGCGATCGCAATACACTCTCCTACACACGGAGCCGTGCCGCGAACCTCCCCCAAGCACCCGAAAGGTCTTCTGATGGGATCGACTATTGCGCAGAAAATCCTTGCTCGCGCGTCAGGGCACGACCACGTTGAGCCCGGCGACATTGTTTGGGCGGCAGTCGATCTCGCCCTCATGAGCGATACCAGCGGGCCACGGCGCATCGGTCCAGGTCTAGAACGGCTTGGCGGCAAGGTCTGGGACGCTGAGAAGGTGTGCGTGATCAGCGACCACTTCGTTCCCGCGACAGACAACGTCGAGGCCGACATCCAGAGAGTGACGCGCGAGTGGGTCGAGGCGAAGGGCGTGCGCAAGTTCCATTTCTTTGAAGGCATCATGCACATTGTCAGCATCGAGAGAGGCTATGTGTGGCCGGGCATGTTGATGGTGGGTGCGGACTCCCACAGTGTAACTGCCGGCGCACTCGGCTGCATGGCCGTACCAGTCGGCTCAACCGAGATCCTGGGCGTGGTCGCTACGGGCGAGATATGGCTGCGCGTGCCGGAAACGATCGAGGTACGGTGGAACGGCAAGCTGGCGCCGGGCGTGATGGCGAAGGACATGATCTTGTCGACGCTTCGGCGGTTACGCTGCGATGGAGCGACCTATAAGTCGATCGAGTACACCGGATCGGGCGTGCGCAATCTGCCTTTGGACGAGCGACTGGTCCTCAGCAACATGACCATCGAGCTGGGAGGCAAGGCAGGTATTGTCGCCGCGGACGACGTCGTGTGCGACTACCTTGAGCGGAGAGGAATGCGAAATCCGACTCCAGTCCTGCCGGACGACGATGCCATCTATGCCGGACTGTTTGAGGACGACGCTGCAAAGCTCGTACCACAGGTTGCGCTACCGCATTCGCCCGACAATGGTGTGGATGTCGACGAAGCCGCGGGTACACCGATCGACCAAGCGTATATAGGCGCTTGCACCGGTGCAAAATACTACGATCTGGCCCGGGTCGCGGACGTACTGCGCGGTAGGCGGGTGCATCAAGGCACGCTGCTGCAGATCGCCCCGGCCTCGAAAGAAATCCTGGAACATGCGGTGAGGGACGGCATTGTCGACGTGTTGCGCGACGCCGGCGCGCAGTTTCTTCCGACATCCTGTGGCGCCTGCCTTGGCGTAGGTCTGAATGCTCTGAAGGGAACGGTACGCTGTATCTCTTCCACGAACAGGAACTTCCGAGGGCGGATGGGCAGCGCCGATGCCGAGGTGTACCTTGCATCGCCGGCCACTGTCGCCGCGTCCGCGCTGGAGGGCCGGATCGCGGATCCTCGCCAGTATGTCTCATAGACGGGAGAACGCCATGATCCTGGAGGGCGCCGCCTGGTGTTTCGGCGACGATGTCAATACGGACGTCATACTGCCAGGAAAGTACCTGAAGTTCACCTCCGAGGAAGGCGCCGCGCATGTCATGGAGGGTATTGATCCCGATTTTGCATCGAGAGTCCTGCCGGGAGACATCATGGTCGGAGGAGCGAACTTCGGCTGCGGATCGAGTCGCGAATCGGCGCCGGGAGCGATCAAGTGTGCCGGCGTGGCGGCAGTAGTTGCGCTCTCGTTCGCTCGCATCTTCTATCGAAACGCCATCAACCTTGGCCTTCCTGTCATCGTGTGCGCCAGTGCTCGCAGTGTGAAGGCGGGCCAGCGCCTGCGTGTCGACGTCGAAGCCGGTCGTATCGAGATTCTGGATACCGGAGAAGCATTCGCTGCGGATGCCTTCACCGGGCACATCCTGGACCTGATTCGCGCAGGTGGGCTTGTGCCCTATCTTGAGCGCAAGCTCCGCCGAAGCGAGATCGTGTGATGGCACAGGCGGTCTCGGCCAACCCGAGCAAAGCGGAGCGACACACCGGCATTCGGCATACTACACGACCCGTGATCCAGGGCCGTCGTGGCGTGATCACGTCCGGCCACTATCTCGCAAGCGCGGCGGGACTGCGCATGTACGCGCGGGGCGGAAATGCGGTCGACGCCGCAGTAGCGACCGGGCTGGCCCTGGCCGTGGTCAAGCCGCAGGATAACGGAATAGCGGGCGAGGCGCCGATGCTCATTTATAGCCCGCGTACGCGCCGCGTCGTTTCCATTAGCGGCCAGGGCACCGCGCCCGCACGAGCGACTATCGGGTACTTCCAGGAAGAGGGCATATCGCTCATCCCAGGTAGCGGCCTGTTGGCTGCGACAGTACCGGCTGCCTTTGACGCATGGGTGACGGCGCTCAGCGACTTCGGAACCATGTCGCTGTACGATGTAATGGAGCCGGCCCTGGAGTTGGCGGCAGACGGCTTCGCGGTGTATCCCGGCTTGCGGCGCGCGATTGCCAGGCAGCAAGAGACGTTCAGAAACCAGTGGCCGACGTCCGCGGCCATCTACCTGCCCGGCGGAGCCCCGCCCGCAGTGGGCGATCGTCTCCGGCAGCCAGATTGGGCGGCGGCAATGAGCAAGACGATCGAAGCCGAGGCTCTTGCCATTCGGGCAGGCGCGGACCGGTCAGCAGCGCTGCAGGCAGCTCGCGACGTATTCTACCGTGGCCCGATCTCTCGCGCCATCGCCGAATTCGCCGCGAACACCCTGGTTGTCGACCATTCCGGCAGGGCGCACAGCGGCCTGCTGTCGCTTGACGACTTTGGTTCCTATCGCTCACGTGTGGACGAACCGGTCCACGCCGAGTATCGCGGGTACGACGTATACAAATGCGACACCTGGACGCAGGGACCCGTATTTCTCCAGCAGCTTCGCCTGCTCGAAGGCTACGATCTGCATGCGCTCGGACACAACACCCCTGCCTACGTACATACGCTCGTCGAAGCAGCGAAACTGGCATTCGCGGACCGCGATGCGTATTACGCCGATCCGCTATTCAATGATGTGCCGTTGCAGCGACTGCTTTCGCGTGAGTATGCACAGCAACGCAGAGCTCTCATCGACCCCAATCGTGCTTCGATCACGATCCGACCGGGCGCGCTGGATAGAGCCGGTGCGAAGGCGCCCGAAGACGTGCGTGTTCACCGGCGCGACACCACCCATCTGGATGCAATCGACAACGAGGGCCTGATGATCAGTGCAACTCCGTCCGGCGCATGGATTTCGAGCTCGCCCGTGGTTGAAGGGCTGGGCTTTCCTCTTGGCACCAGAGCGCAGATGTTCTCGCTTGACCCCGGTCATCCCAACTGTCTTGCACCCGGAAAGCGACCTCGCACCACACTCACTCCGTCGTTGGTCATGCGTGCCGGCCGGCCGCATATGGTGTTCGGTACGCCCGGCGGCGATCAGCAAGACCAGTGGACGTTGCAGTTCTTCCTGAACGTGGTCGAGTTTGGAATGGACCTTCAGGAAGCCGCAGACGCTGCCACATTCCATACAGACCACCTGGCATCCTCGTTTTATCCGCGCGAAACGCTGCTTGGCTGCCTGTCCGTGGAGGGACGGATTCCCCATGCGACGCGCTCCGCGCTCGAAGCGCTTGGCCATGAGGTCGCGGTCGTGGACAATTGGGCGAATGGCCAGGTGTGCGGCGCGCGCATAGACCCGGATAGCGGGCGCCTGGAGGCCTGCGCGTCACCTCGCGGCCAGACCGCGTATGCCATGGGCTACTAGCGCACTGTGCCTTGTTCTGCCAGTATCGGTATGCTACCATGTGCTCTTGGTTAGCAACGTTGTTGATTGCAGCGGGCGGTTGCGTTGGAAGGCCGGGGTGTTCCCGCCACCGCGGCCCGCGCGGAAACACTCCACGTGGAGTTGGCGGGAGAAGAGATAATGGGCAATATCCTCGATTTGGTCCGCACCAGCCAGCTGAAGTCCGATCTGCCCAGGATCAGTGTCGGCGACACTATCCGCGTGCATGCGCGCATCGTCGAGGGGAACAAAGAGCGTGTGCAGGTCTTCGAGGGTACCGTGATTCGCCGCCGGAAGGCCAACGTCGACGCCAGCATCACAGTGCGCCGGTTAAGCGGTCAGATAGGCGTTGAGCGGACGTTCCTCGTAAACTCTCCTCGGATTGACAAGTTCGAGATCGTTCGCCATGGCGCGGTCCGCAGGGCGGCGCTGTACTACCTCCGCAAGCGGACCGGAAAGTCGGCGCGGATCCGAGAGAAGCGCTACGTACCGCAGGCGGCCGCCAAGGCATAGCATGCGGCACGCTCGCCGCCGCCTGGGCGATCGCGGCGAGAATCTCGCGCTCCGGTTCCTGGTAGAGCAAGGGTATTCCGTACTGGCTACGAACTATACGTGCCGTGCGGGTGAGGTCGATCTGGTTTGCCGTGACGGCGATACGTTGGCTTTCGTGGAGGTCAAAACCCGTCGTGGCAATCTGTTCGGCGCGCCAGAAGAAGCTGTTACACCGACGAAGATAGCGCATGTAGCGGCTGCGGCAGCGCACTATATGGTCGAGCACGCCGTAGAGGACTGCGCGTGGCGAATCGACGTGGTAGCAATTGTCCTTGGATCTGCCGGCCGCGTCGAAGAGATCCGGCTCGTCCGCGGTGCAGGCGAATGGTGACCTGGCCCGGCGGGACAGACTTCTCGCCGGCTTAGCGGTTTGCTTTCCGGTGGCCGCAGCGCCTGCAATAGATGTCGACGGCGCCGCGCCGCTGCGCCGGATAGACCCACTCGTGGTTACCAGAAAAGCTCGTCGGGCATATCCGAATCTTCGCGATCAGCGGAGACGGGGCCCTCGTCGCCCTGGCTTTCGCATCCGCGATTGCAGAACCGCTCGCCTGGGCCTGCGCTGCCGGCGGCTCGGCTTGGGCCTGGGCATCGACGGAGGTTGGGGTCTGCTCGAGCGCGTGGGCCCAGCCTCGCGCGGTTGCCGTCGCCGGCTGACCGGGCATCGTCTGAGCTGGCGCCGGGCACCCTTCCGCCTCTGGATAATCGGATTCTGGTCGTGAGACGCGCTTTCGTCTGATCTCTAGGATCGAGCTCAATGCGTCGTCCTTGCCGCCAATCATCCGCTACCCCTCTCTCTAGCCCGTGCGATATGCTCTCGGTGGCATTATCGGCTGTTGCGCGGTGCGTCGCAACCACCCCTTTTGGGGAGACGCAGCCCACGAGCCCCGTTGGCAGCGCCGGAGGCCACGCGAGGCAGCTGTCCGCGCCGCGTCGCAACCAGTTCTCGCCGGACGTGTCCCCCGGTCTCGTCGCTACTGGCGCCGATCGAGCAGACGTCGGACAATACGCGTATGGACACGGCCGAAAAGCTTGCGCTGCTCGGGAGCGCGGCACGATACGAAATCGCCGGCGAGCGGCAACTGGCTCGCGCCGCGCAAGGACCGCGGTCTGCGCTCTGCGTCGGAGACTCAACGCACGATGCAGCCGGCACGTTGCTCCGTGTCTTGCAGAGCAGCTACTGCGAACACGATTGCGCCTATTGCCCGCTCAGGCGGAGCAACGATCCACGGCGCTCGTCCTTTGGCTCGGATGAGCTTGCCCAAGCATTTGCCGATCACTGGCTTCGTCGGCGTGCGGACGGATTGATGCTCAGCTCGGCAGCCGACGGCAGCGCGGACGCGTCGATGCAGCGAATGATCGATACCGTTCGCATCCTGCGCTCCCGCCACGAGTTCGATGGTTACGTGCATATGAAGGTCCTGCCGGGATCGTCCGACTCGTCCATCGAGGAAGCAGCGACGGTAGCCGATCGGCTTTCGCTCAACGTGGAAGTGCCGGCTCCAGAGTACCTGGAGGGACTTGAAACCGGCAAGCGCTGGGAGCAGGACATCCTGCGGCCGCTGCACGCACTGCGCCGGTTGAATCTCGAGGGCAAGATCCGCAGTGGAGTGACCGGACAACTGTTGGTCGGCGTAGCGGCCAACGGCCGGTTACCGGCTGCGGATCGTGCGTTGGCTGATGCGAGCCGCCGCTTGCGCCGCGAATTCGATCTGCGCCGCGTCCATTACGGCTCGTTTCAGCCTGCACCGGGCACACCGCTGGTTGAGGCTACGCCGCCCGATCCTCGCCGTCGAGCCAGACTCTACCAGTTGGAATGGCTGGCTGAACAGTACCAGTTTGGCGATGCTGATCTCGACGCGGCCTTTGATAGGCACGGCAACCTTCCCCTTGCCCTGGACCCCAAGTTGGCAGTGACGCTCGCGATTCCAGACCGCACACCAGTGGAGGTCAATACTGCCACGTTTGAGGACCTGCTGCGCGTGCCGGGAATCGGGCCGGTCAGCGCGCGGCGCATCGTGGACATGCGGCACCTCGGCACGCTTGCGGAAACGAGCGACTTGAAGGTGCTGGGAGTCGTCACCTCTCGCGCCGCGCCCTTTGTCTTGCTCAACGGCCGTCGACCGCCTGAAGCGACGATGTCACTGCATCGAATCAGGCGCGCTCTGCGCAATGTCGGTCCTCAGCCAGTGCAGCTAATGTTATTCCCCGACTTTGTCGTGTGATGTCATGTCGGTTGCGGCGTGAGCCGCGAGCCCGATGCTACAGTTCTCGCATGACCGCTGCGGTGCAGGTAAGCGCCTGCTCCACGTGGCGCTGTTCAATGCCGAAGTGCGTGACCAGGCGGATGGTAGATCCGTTCAAAGCACCGCTGAGCACCCCGGCGCGACTGAGCCGGTCGACAACGTCTTGCGCGCTATGGTCTGACGCGGTTACGTCGAAGATCACGATGTTGGTCTGTACGGCCTCCAGGCTCACCGAGATTCCTGGTATCTCGGCCAAACCCTCTGCCAGGGCTCTTGCCAGACGGTGGTCGTCGTCCAGTCGATCGACCATATTGTTCAGCGCATACAGCGCGCCTGCCGCGATGACACCCGCCTGGCGCATTCCGCCTCCCAGCATCTTGCGCCAGCGTTGGGCTCGCTCGATGAACTCGTGGCTGCCGCACAGCACCGACCCCACCGGCGCTGCCAGACCCTTCGAGGCGCAAACCATGACCGAGTCCGCGCCGGCAACCACATCCGCCGCCGATATGCCGAGCGCAACAGCCGCGTTGAAGAGACGAGCTCCGTCAACGTGGAGCGAGGCATCATTGGCGTGAGCCAGAGCACCGATCCGCTGAATGTACTCCGGTGATAAGATGACGCCTCCGCAAAGGTTCTGCGTGTTCTCGAGACAGATAAGGCGTGTATATGGGTTGTGAACGTCGCTGCGATCGCGCATCACCGCGTGGACTGCCTCGGGAGCCAGTGTGCCATTGGCGCGGTTAGGAATTGTGCGAACCTGCACACCGGCCAACGCAGACGCCCCACCAACCTCGTAGTGCAGGATGTGCGCCTTGTCTCCGACGACGATTTCGTCACCGCGCGTGCAGTGAGTCAATATCGCGACGATGTTCCCCTGCGTACCGCTCGTTACGAAGAGGGCCGCCTCCTTGCCCAGAAGCTCGGCGGCTCGCGCTTGCAGTGCATTGACCGTAGGGTCTTCACCATAGACATCGTCGCCCAGCTCGGCCTCATACATTGCGCGACGCATCTCGGGCGGGGGCATAGTCACGGTATCGCTTCGAAGGTCGATCGTCTCACTCACACTTCATGCCTTTCAGCTGCTCTCCATTGATAGTAACCGGCGACGGGGAGACTCCGGCCAATCGGTACGCGTAGTTGACCCGCGGCCTGGCCTGCGCAGCACGACCCACCTTGCAAGCCGGTGACCCGGAGTCCGTGGATGGCCGTCATGATTCGACCGCGGCCGGCTGTGGGGTTCGCCGCCAGAGCAGGCTACCAGAGCGGCAGCTGCAGGCCTTCTGGGTGGCCGCGGCCGGAATCCGGCAATGTTGTGGACCAGGTCGCGTTTACTTGTCGATCGCCGTTGCCGGGATCTCGCGTACAACGTGCGTACGACCGCCTTCGGGGGTTTCGACATGGCCGACCAGCCGATAGAACGGCTGCCAGGTGAGCGCGTCACCCGCGCCTACCTTGTCGTAGACCAGGTCAATGGCGTCTACTTGCAGTATCGCTCCAAGCGTTGTGGCGGGCTGTGTGGCTGTGGGCACCTGGTCTGTCTCGCCGTTGGCTGCAAGAGCCTGGCGCAGGGAAATCAGCGGTTGGGGCTTTCCCGGGCTCAGTACGGGCCAGAGGATATCAGCCGCAATCACGGTACGCCTGGCGCCAAGAACGACGGAGATGCCGCTGGGCGCGGTGCTGCCCGACAAACCATGAGCTGGCGGTGGGCCGAACACAACAGTACGCGTGGCAGGGGAATAGACAGTGTGAGCGCGCACCAGGTCAACTCCCAGTGGAGCCATGTGATGCAATGTCAGCCAGCCTCGCGCTATCTCGGAGGCATCGCGAGCCGTCTCCACGGCGCCTAATGCCGCCGCATTGCCCGAATTCTTGTAGCTGACATGGCTGGGAACGTCGCCATCGAAGGTGAGATCCTCCTGGCCGCCCGGTGATTGATAGACACCTGCGCCCACTTTCCTGAGTCGTGGGAATGATTTGGCGATACGGGAAACGTCGTCGTGAGCGACGCGCGCATAGTGCAACGCGTAGACATCGGCACTTGAAGGAAGCCGTGGCAGTATGGGAGGCAATCTCACTGCCGCGAGGGGAGCGGTAAGAGCAGATCCGGACTGGGCAACTGTCGGGAACGGCCGAGCCACGGCCGTTCCGCCAGGCGGCCCCACGCTTGTTGAAAGGGTTGGTGTCGCGGCAGCCGTGGTCGGCAGCGGTCTAGCTGCGCTCGAACCCGCGCCAGTCGCGTGGCCGTCGGCAGAGGCGTGCGCCATTGCGGTGGAGGCAGGTGTGAACCCTTGCCCGTCCAAGGGCACCCTGTCGCCGGTCTTGGACGAGGGCGTGCTCTGTTTTGCCGCGAATACACGTACGGCCGGCACGGGGTTCTTAAAGGCCGTTGGTGCCGTGGATGCCGGCTGAGCGCCAGGCATCCGCGCGGACAAAACATTCGTGTGCGTGCTCGTCGCGGCCACGCCTGTCGCCACCTTCGGAGATGAGGACGGATGCATGAGTGCATTCACGGTTGTAATGACCAGGGCAGCGGCAATGAACGGCAGCAGCAATGCGCGATAGGCGCGAGAGCGGGATGCGAAAACCCAATGTCGCGACGCCCGCGCTCCTTCGCTGGACGGCTCGGGCGTCGGCGCCGGCTGCGGCGCGCGGCCCGTTCCGGGGTGCTCCGCCAGAAGCGCTTCGCGCAGCTTTCGGGCGAACGCGGGATCGAATTCTGCGTCGGTGCGCATCATGAATGCGACGCGATCGCGATGCTGCTCGAGTTCGGCGCCAAGCTCGGCGAGCGAGGCCAGCTCCCGATCGTACAGGTCGTCGGGAATCCTGTCGCGTTCATCCAACAGGCGCGAAAGGAGGTCGGCGCGCCGATCATCAAGCATCGCACGCCTCCATGGCCAGAGTCCGGCGCAGGTTCTGCAACGCGCGCATCAGCAGCATCTTCACCGAGCCTTCCGATCGGGACATCTTGGTGGCAATACCTGCAATAGGCAATCCATCGACGAAGCGGAGCTGCACCACCGTCCGCTGCTCCGTCGAGAGGTCCGCGATGAGCCTGCCGAATGCCTCGGCCTGCTCCCAAGCGACGATCTCCTGTTCCGCATGTGCGTCAACCACCTGGATTTCCTCATCCGGCTCCGCGCCGTCCGGTTGGCGGTGCAGGGGCACCTCAACGTGCGGCGAGCGGCTTTGGTCGACTATCGCGTTTGCTGTTATACGCAGCAACCAACTGCGAAACGGAACTCCGCGCTGCTCGTATCGAGGCAAACCGCGAAGCGCTTTGAGGAATGTCTGCGACGTGACGTCCTCGGCGTTGCTGACGTCCCGCACCTTGCTGAGGGCGAACGCGTAGACAGACCGCACGTGTCGCTCGTACAGCAAGGCGAAAGCTTCTGGATTGGTCTTGGCGCTCTCAACCAGCTCGGCTTCGCTCAGCACGAGCAGAGATGAACGCGGCTCGCCAGTGCTCCGCGTGGAGGCTGAACCACCGTCGCGCGCGTCCTGTAGCGCGGCTATATCCGTCAAGCCATCGTCACTACTTCGTGGCACAGCACGTCCACGTATCGGAACCACAACCCGCCCCGCGGAAATCCTCCCTCCAACCGCTGGAGCGACCCGGGGCAGCGACCACGGCCGCACTAACTCCGCGCCGCACGCAGATTCTTGAGACAGGGCCGCCCCGGATTCTTGCATGGTTATGCGCACACCACATCCTTATGCAGAGGCGCCGACTGGCGAGTTGCGCACCGCCCACCGACCCACTCATAAAGAAAACGCTGCCGTCGCCGGCAAAAGTAACGCGCATCTCATCGTCCCGGATCATGCGCGCTGCCAGTTACCGCAGGTGGGCATTCGCAGCCCGCGGCGAGCTTGGGGTACCAGGCAGTTGATACGGCGGCGCAACTGGCGCGGATGGATTGGCGCGCATTGAAGAATGTGGTTGTCAAATCGTGGGGCTACGCCTCAGGATCGAGCACGACAGCCGTTCCATACGCTACGATTTCGCTCATGCTGGTGCCTATCTCAGAAGAATCAAACCGCATCATCACCACGCCGTTGGCACCCATTGCCTGCGCATTCTGCACCATGCGATCTATGGCGTCATTGCGCGTCGTTTCGAGCAGTTGCGTGTACTCCTTGATCTCGCCGCCCTTGATGGTGCGCAGCGAGGCCATGATGTTGCCGCCGATCCCCCTGCTCCGCACGACGACGCCAAAAACCTGGCCCTTGACCTCACGAACTTTGTACCCGCGTACGTTCTCGGTGGTTGTGATGATCACTGCCGTCCTCCGTCTCTATCAACCGGGTATTGCAAGCGTTCAACTCAAAGGTACCGTCCTGGCCAGGGAAGATGCATGCCGCCGAGCGCCAGACTCCATGTATATCGGACTGCAGCCCGGTCTCAAGCCTCTCGGCCGCACCGGGTCCGCCGCGAGCGCCTCCGTGGCTTCGATCAAGCTATATGGTATCTCCTTGATACCGCGTGTCAAACGATCCTCGGTGACCGGCTGCCCGGCTATATCGTTTGCAGTGACAGCGCGACAGCATAAGGAGGCGCGAGCCCGCGCTCACTCACCGAACCGGCCCGGCACCGGCGCCCCGACCACGCCGGGCGAGCTGTACCTGGCCCTCGCCGGCAACGCGGCAGAGACGTCCTTGCCTACAGGCAGGCAGTATATGCACTCAGTTCAAATGCTGCATCATGGTCCGCGAACTGGCGACATTCGAGTGTCTTGATACCCAGGAATGCAGCCAGCAGTTCTGGTCCCAGTGCTTCCTCCAATATCGTATCCGTCTTGAGCGCGGCCAGCGCATCGGTAAGATTCCTGGGCAGCGGCCCCGGCTCGCCCGGGCTGCTCAGAGACTCAACCGAAATCGGATCCTCGAGCAGCGGCGGCGGAAGCGTGCGTTCTCGCGCCAAGCCGTCAAGCCCGGCAGCGATCAGGCTGCCGAGCAACAGGTAGGGGTTGGCGGCATGGTCGGAGATGCGTAGCTCCGCGTGGATCGTGATTGGCTCCTCGCCCGAGTACGGTGAGACGACGCGGACCGCCGCCTGTCTGCTGTCGGGTCCCCACGACGGTACCAGCGTTCCCGCCAGGTCCGTCTGCAGGCGGCGGTACGAGTTCACGCTGGGGCAAGCCAAGACCGTGAGGGCAGGCAGGTGCTCTACCACTCCCGCAAGGAAGGTGCGCGCCGTATCAGTTAGCTGGTAGGGTGCATCGGATTCGTAGAAGCGGGAGGCGCGGCCGTCATTTCCTGTCAGGCTGAAGTGCAGGTGACAGGCGTTCCCTGGCTGGTCGATGACCGGTTTCGGCGCGAATGAGGCCACGACGCCATGTGCTGCGGCGACGCCCCGCACAGTCTCTCGAAGTAGCACCAGGTTGTCGGCGGCTGCAACACCTTCGCCGTGCCGGATCGCGAGCTGGTGTTGCCCGTGGCCCGCCTCCGCGCTGTATTGCTCGACCGTCACGCGCTGTGTCTCCAGCGCGTCGATGAGGCTGTTGATGATGGGCGCCGCGGTATTCATCGCCGCCGTAGTAAAGCACCCCGCACGGTCCATGGGAGCGAACGCGTCGCCGTCGTGCTGCAACAGGGTGAACGTGCTTTCGAAAGCTGCCTGAATCCGCAGGCCGCGCGCGTTCAAGCGGGCGAGCATTCGCTTGAGAAAGGATCGAGGGCAGAACATCCATGGTTCAAAATCGGGCGTGACGATATCGGCGCACATCGATCCGGCGCGCGCAACGTATGGCAGGTCCACAAACGTGTCCTGGTCAGGTACCAGTCGCACCTCGCCGACCTGACCGAGGCCGCGGATGGGCACGATAGTGTCCAGCACCGTGCGTGCTAACGCCGCCTTGCCGATGGCAACACCGCTTTGCCGGCGCTCCTCGAGCCCGCGCACGTGGACGGCTTTTGCGCGGATCACCGAACTGAGGTCGCAGAACAGAAACCGCACCAAGCGGATGTCGAGCTCGCGAACCTGGCGCGCAATATCCGTACGCACGCTGTTCATTTCTCTATGATCCTTCGATTGCCCCGCCCGGTGTGGATGTTGGTCCCGGCGCCTTAAGCATACTCAGTTTGAGCGATCGGCCGTGGCATCGCCGTCCGTGCGGTAACCCGCGACGGTCACCAGGACCATGACCAACCCAAGCTGCGCCTCAATACCATGCACGAGCAGATCGTCGAAGAACATGTGTGTCGAGAACGCCGTTATCACGCCCAACCCGCCCAACGCGACTGCACGACCAAAATCGTCCGGAGCTCGTCGATAGGCCTTCACGCAGATCGCCATGCCGCTGGTCAAGAGGATTATCCAGGCGATGAAGCCGGGAACGCCTGCCTCTGCCGCGATATTAATGTAGTAGTTGTGCGCGTGACCAAGCGGGTTGTCCCAGGGACCCTCCACGCGATAGTGCCAATAGGCGGCCGGATAGTTGCCGATGCCAACGCCAAGGGCTGGATTGGCCGCGAACATGCGCAAGCCAGCCTCCATGTGTGCAAGGCGCTCGGCGGAGCTCCAGGTAACTGGAGTAGGATTCTGGACGTCGACGTTCGACACACCAAGACCATTCGCGATAGGATCCGTTACCGCGCCCGGAATGATTCCGATGAACCCCAGGGTGCCAAGCGCCACGATCACCACCGCCGCTAGCGGCAACAACGACCGCACGCGCGGTGACGTCACGGCGAACATGACCGCCAGCGCAATAATCGATCCGAGCTCCGCTCCACGGGAAAGCGATGAGAGGACACCGGCGCCGGTCACCAGCGTGACCAGCCACATGTACTTTCGCGGAAACACGCGGAACATCAGACAGCCCACTGCGAGCGGAAAGGTCATGTTGAGGTAGCCGGCAAACGGGTTGGGTTGACTGAACGTGCCTGAGCTGCGAAGAATAGCGCCCCGGCCAAAGCTGCTGGGGCCGCTGCCCAACAGGGTTTGTGCCACTCCGACCGCGGCTTCGGATAGGACCGCCAAGAACAGCACGGTCAGGAGCACGCGCGCCTGGCGGCGCGACTGCACGAGCGTCACGCCTGCAAGATAGACGAGCGTCAACTGGCCCCACTTGAGCAGTTCTTTGACGCTTCCCACATAGTCCGTCGACTGGCTCACGGACGCGAGCAATACCACGCCGTACAGCAAGAGAGCCGTGCGCCACGGTGCGGGGCCAAGGTTTATCCTTCCGGATACAGTGCTCCGAGTTGCAAGCGCCATGACAATCGTGAACACGATGAGGTTGGTCGTGGTTACATTGAGCCCGCCTACCTGCAGGTTGCGGACCGACTCAAACGGGACAGAGAACGCCAGTGTGCACAATGCGCCAAATGGTTGTGAGAGCAACAGTAGCAGACCCGCGATGCCAACGATCGCTACCGCGCTCAGCGCGGGCGGCGCAACAGTAACGATGATGCCGCCGACGAGCACCAAGCCATATACCACGCGCCGTGATGCGGCAGCGCTCGAAATGCGTCGGGCGACGTGCAACGGCGGTAAACGGAAGACGTCCTCGGGAACCGCGAGGCTCGTGTCTGGGGTCACAGTTCGGAAGACTTTCACCCAGATACTATAGCAGGCCAGACGCGCCGATGGAGCACGTCAACGCCGGGCCATGGCCGAGCGGTCCGCGAAGTTGCCCGGTACCGGTGTTGCCGCGAGGATGGTGCTCACGAGTGCTCGCATCGACGTTGATGCAGACTCAGTCCACGCGCGACCGATCAAACGGTGACTCAATGCAGATACGGCTACGGCCTTCACATCGTCGGGCGTGGCAAAGTCGCGGCCGTGTATGGCAGCCCATGCCTGAGCGCAATGGAACACGGCAAGGGACCCTCGCGGGCTAGCGCCAAGACGCAGTTCGGGTTGCCGGCGAGTTTGCTGAACGATGCCGACGATGTAGCGCTTGATCACGTCGTCGACGTACACTTCCCGCACGCGCAGCTGCGCTTCACGAAGATCGTCGATGGTGACGACGGGCCGCAATGCATCCAAAGGGTGCGCGCGCTGATGGCCGCTAAGAATCGCGACCTCGTCCTCCAGTTGCGGGTAGCCGAGGTTTATCGTCAGCAAGAAACGGTCGAGCTGCGCTTCGGGCAGCGGGAACGTGCCCTCGAAATCTACAGGGTTCTCCGTGGCTAGAACGATGAACGGCCGGGGCAGAACGTGTGTCTGGCCGTCGACCGTGATCTGTCCCTCGTCCATGCTTTCAAGCAGTGCGGATTGGGTCTTGGGAGTGGCACGATTTATCTCATCGGCGAGGACGAACTGCGCCATTAGCGGCCCGGGCCGGAACTCGAACGCGCGGCTCTGCTGATTATAGATTTCCACGCCCGTGATATCGCTCGGCAGCAAGTCTGGCGTAAACTGTATCCGCTTGAAGGTTGCGCCGACTGAACGCGCAAACGACTTGGCCAGCACCGTCTTCCCTACTCCTGGCACGTCCTCGATGAGGACATGTCCGCTACACAGGAGAGCAACCATCACGAGACGGACGGCCTGAGGCTTCCCAACGATAACCTGTTCTATGTTGTCGATCGCGCGGTCCGCCAGCAGCTGAATGTCACGCAAGATTGAGTACACTCCGAGGCATCAGGGCTCTTACGGTGCGTGGCACAGGCATGACGCCGGGCTGTCGCGTCGCCTCGACTGGGTCCAGCCACTTTCTTGAGTATAGCTGAGGCGCAGGAGTGGCTTCGAACGGCGACGGCCCAATCCGCGGGTGGTCGCACGATGCACGACGCAGGATCTCAGGCAATCAGCCGGGCACCGACGCGGACCACTCGGCGATGGCGCGCGTGATCCCAGCGTCGTTGACATGCCGCGCCGCGGACGCCGCGCCTGAACATGCCATTCGCGCGACGTGCATCGCTCCGCTATGCTGGTATGCGAGCTTATCGTGTTCAGGGGGCGGCATCGTGCAGCGCATAGTAGTGGTTGGGACGGGCCAGCTTGGCACTGCACTGGCCGGCACGGATAGAGACGATCTGGTCATTCTCAATCGGAGGGTTCTTGACATAACGCAAGAGGAGCAGATAGAGTCGGTGCTGGGCTCGCTTGCTCCGGCAGTGGTGATCAATGCCGCTGCGTATAACAGGGTCGACGATTCGGAAAAGAGCCCCGAAGTCGCTTTTGCCATCAACGCCATCGCGCCTGGCCGCCTTGCCCGCGTGGCGACAGCTCTGGCCGCGCGTTTTGTCCACATCAGTACCGACTACGTGTTCTCGGGCGACCTAAACCGTCCGTACCGCGAAGACGACTTGCCCATGCCTTTGGGCGTGTATGGCGCCAGCAAGCTGGCCGGGGAGCACCTTGTACAGGCATATGCTCCGGGCGCGCTGATCGCGCGCACCAGTGGGCTGTTCGGTGTTACGAGGCGACGGCATTCCAGCAACTTCGTCGGGGCCATTTTGCGGCAGGCCAGGGGCGGCGCGCCGCTTCGCGTGGTGGCGGACAAGACGGCGAGCCCAACCTACGCAGTCGATCTGGCAGTCGCGCTGCTTGCGCTCGTGGACCAGGGGACTTCCGGCATCGTGCACATTACGAACCAGGGTTCGTGTACCTGGCACGCGCTCGCGTGCGCAATCCTCGAGGAGGCCGGGCTCTCAGTGCCGGTCGAGGCGGTAGCGACAACGGCCGTGGGGGATGTCGCACGACGGCCCCTGTACTCAGTGCTCGATCTGGGACATCTCGCGAGCCATGGCGTCACCATGCCGCACTGGCGTGACGCGCTTCGCCGCTACATGACGCAGCTGGGTGAGGCTGGTCGCGCGCAGGGCTAGGGCGCCTCGATGTGCGAGTAATCGCCAAGTGTCAGCCGGTACGCATAGGGCCGCCGCTCGACCCGCGCCACACGGCTGTATCTGCCGATCACGCTGCTCTCGATGGGAGTGCCGATATCGACGATGGCACAGTGATCCATCACGATGGAATGCTGCAGCTCGGTGCGTTGGATGACGCAGCTCTCTCCGACGGCGGTAAACGGCCCGATAAACGAATCTCGGATCTCCGTTCCAGAGGCGATGCTCAGGGGACCTCGGAGGACGGAATTGATCACTCGCGAGCCCGCTCGCAGCTCGATTGGCCCCACGACTGATGACGCGTCGTCCACCTCGCCCTGCATGTCGTCTTGCAGGCGTTCCAGGACCAGGCGATTGGCTTCCAGGAGGTCTTCCATCTTGCCCGTGTCGATCCACCGGCTTTCAAGAATGCGTGGCTGTACCGCGTGATTCTGCTCGACCAGCCAGGCTATCGCGTCCGTGATCTCCAACTCGCCGCGTCCTGAGGGCGAGATACTCTTGGCCGCCTGCATGATGGTCTGGTCGAACATGTAGACACCGACCAGCGCGAGATCGCTGATGCAGGATTCACCTGGCGGCGGTGGAGCGGGCTTCTCGACAAGCTTGACGACTTTTCCGTCCTTCACGACTGCCACGCCAAAGTGCTCCGGGTGCGCCACTTGCTTCAGGAGGATCTGAGCGGTCGCGCCGGAGTTCCGATAGTCGCGCACGAGGTCGCGAATGCCATCCCGCAGAAAGTTGTCTCCGAGGTACATCACAAACGGCGACCCGTTCAGCCACGGCTCTGCAATCAGCACGGCGTGTGCAAGTCCTAGAGGGGCCGGCTGCGGTATATACGTGATTGTGGCGCCAAATCTGGCGCCGTCTCCGACGGCATCCTGAATCTGGTCCGCGGTTTCTCCCACCACGATGCCGATATCGCTGATCCCAGCCCGCACAAGATCTTCGATCACGAAGAACAGGACCGGCTTGTTCGCAATTGGGACAAGCTGTTTTGCAGCCGTGAACGTGAAGGGGCGCAGACGCGTGCCCTTACCGCCGCTCAATACGAGACCCTTCAATGCTGTCATGCTGGTCTCCCGCGAGAAGATTCGGCGCCACCTATATGGGCGACGACCGCGTGGCTGGAGTCGTCTTGCGAAGCCTGATCGCACCTTTGGAACAGCTCTAGCATACAAGCTCTCGCGTGCCAAACGCGCAAATTGTTAACTCACCGAACTGATCATGGCCTGCGCGATCGGGTGGGCCGGAAACGGCACAGTCGCACCTCGGACGCCTTCCAGGACCGCGGGCACGCACACTCCGCCACAAGTCACCTCCACCGCAAGAGGTTGTGACGTGCCACCTGGACTGTCTCCGCCGCGCGCGGTCGTCGAGGGGACTGCCGCCTCCAACGAGGCTCTGCCTCCGACCCAGTATCCTGCGGGGGCCACAACCGCTCCAGCGCCCTGAAAGACCGACAGGCGCACGAACATGCGGCCACCGGTTGGATTGAACACACGTACTAGGATCGGGACACCCAATGACGGCAGCCCGATCGCGGTGAGCTCGGTGCTGCCGCCCGACCCGTGAGCTTCAAATCCGGGGTGCTCGCCCTTCGTCGCCGGCCCTCCGACATACTGGGTGAGCTCGGCCACCACCGGTACGGTCGACCGAGTACTGAACGCGAAGATCTTGCCAGGAGCGATGGCGCTCAGTGACAGCGTTGCCCTGCTGCCAGGTGGTATTGAGATCGAGCCCGAACTGATGCGAAGGCCCGATCCGGCATACACAGTCACGCTCACCTGCGCCGTGCACCGGCTCGACTCGGCACACGAGCCGGCAGGATTTATCAGCGCGAGATAAGCCTGATCGCCGCCCAAAGTGGAGGCATAGGCAAAGTGCGCGACAGTGCTCGCGGCTGGCGTCCCGGGTGAGACGTCATACCCAGGCTTGGCGCCCGGCTGGCCCGAGCCCCAGGAGAGCGTGCGCTCTGCAACGATGGGCTCTGTGCTCTGCAACCCTTCACCGAGGGCGATACCGGCCAACGGCCCCGCGCATTTCGAGGCCAACTTGGCGGTGGATGCTCCTGACACTTCGCAACCAATTGCCTTTAAGTAGATTGCGCGCACGTCAAGTGCCACCGTGTCGAAGGCGTGCACGGTAATCGGATCCCGAACGGGCACCGGGCCGGTTGGTGTGAAGAACGTGATGCGCACTATGGCCGGAACTGTCTCAGGATTCAGTACGTCGATGACATCCTGGAACGGCGTGCCCGTATTGCCTTCCGCGAAACGCCATATCGTGGAGGGCCCTCCTCCGCCACCCCCCTGCGCGTGACTCATCGCCCCCTGGCTCGATCCGGCCGTCGCCGATGCGTCGAGCGTGCGCGTCACAACGCTCGCGCTGCCCTTACTCAACGTGCAGACGACCGCGGCAGGGTCGTCCCTCTTGCTTTGGCTGCATTCGCTGAGCGGTTCCCGTAGCGTCCGCCAAGTCAGGAGTGTCACTCGGATTCCGGTATCGCAGATGTTGCCCGCGGTCGAGCATGATGGAGGCGCAGGAGCCGGCGCCGCGCAGGCAGTGGGTGTCTCAATACGCACCATAATGCTGAGCGTATGGCCGGTCCCCACATCGTGGTTCACTGAATGCTGCACAACACCGTGAGCCGGAACGGTGAATGACACCTGGCGAATTGCCGGTGCGCTCGGGCCGGAAGCAACCAGGTACATCACGGTGACCGTCGCCGCCTGATCGCCGACATTAGCGACGTAGAGATCCTGGGAGTACGTCACACTGCTGCCCGGAGCCGCATGCACGACCAGCGTAGTTCCGTTCGCGAAATACGCCACGGTGTAGGAGGATGAACCGGTGCCACCGCCCGACGTGGTCCCCGTGCACGTGCTAGGTAGTGGGGTGCTCGTAGTCCGAACCGCTGGTCCCGGGGTGCCGGTCGGCGACACCTGGATAGCCAGGCCATGCGCCGCCTGTCTGGCGCTCAGCTCGCCGCGCGCCCAGAGCATATAGCCACCAGAGGAGACCGTCGAGTTCACGCCGCCCCCCGTGGGCAGGAGAAATGCCGTTACGAACGAGCCATGAGCATCGGTCGTGACCTGGTGCGTGCTAATCGCCAGAGGGCGAACCGGGATCGATGGTGGGGCGAGGAACAGGTCGACCCTCTCATCAGAGGCGAAGCCGGTCCCGTCCACCGTGATCGACGTACCGGCCCCGGCGATGATGTCCGAGATGTGCAAACTCGCCGGGAAGTTGGCTACCGTCAGCACGGACGTTGCCGAACGCCCGGCAACGTCGGCGGCGCGAAAAACCGCGGACCCCGCCGCCGCATCGGACGGCACAGCGACGTCCAGACTGAACGCTCCTGTGAGGTCGGTGACCGCCTGAAGAGGGTACACGGGCGATGACCGGCTGCCTATTTTGCTGCCCCATGGAGCCTGCACGGTAATGGTGACGACTGCGGACGCATCAAAACCCGTTCCCTGTACCATCGTCGCCTGGCCGGATGCAACCACATACTGGCTAAACGTGAGTGCGGCGGGTGCGACAGTGGTTAGCTGGGAAGATGCGACCAGGTCGCTGGCCTCTCCTGTTGCGGACACGGTGAATGTCAGCACTCCCGTCCCCCCGGGCGATGGTGCGGGCGCGGTCACCGCTAGATTGAACGCTCCGGCCGCGGAGGCGGTTGCAAGGCCCAGTTGGGTTATTGCTCCGTTGTCGCCCACCGCCGAGACGGTAACCGTCTCGCGTCCGTAGTAACCCCTCCCGCTCAGCATCGTCACGTGGTGACTCGCGACCCGGGCCGGCACAATGGTCACTGCCGTGCCCGGGACCATAAGTGGTGCCTGGAGTGTCGTGCCGCTAGATGCTCCCTTGACTACGACCTCGAGCAGCGAGCCGGCGTTGCTTCCCGAGCCCTGGACACGCCCAGATGGCGGGTTCGCGAACGACTGATCGTCGAGTGGCAGCGCAAACGAGCCGCTCAACACGCCTGTTGCATCGGCCTGAAGGTCCAGTGCCGACGTGAGGTCCGTCACTGCTGTGCTCGCGTCGACCAAGTACAGTTGAACGGGCTCATTGGGACTGAATCCCGCGGCGGCAAGTCGGACTGGCTCGCCAAGCGCCGCCACGGCCGGCGAGAGCTGAATCGCGTTGCTCGAGCCGTTTGGAGCTACCGTGAGCGGAACCCCACCGGCACTGCCCGTCGCATCCACAGCGTTGATTGCCGCAAGGCCGGCCGTCGCGCTGACAGGAATCGACACGCTCATCGGCGGAATGACCCCGGCGCTCGTCGTCGAGACGGGCTGAGTGAGCACAGTCTGCACGCCGGCAGCGTCGCTGAGGCTGATTGCGACTGGGCTGTTGGGCGCGAAGCCACTGCCGCTGATCTGCGTGATGCCACCCGGAGCCGCGACATTGGATGACACATCGAAACCCTGCGTGAATGGCGTCACACCGAAGAGAGCCGAAGCCTCGGCCGCTGACCCAGTGCCGGCAACTACTTGCCCAAGTGCGCCGAGGGTCGCATTCTGTGGAACGATGAAGGTGGCCTGCGGTAATGATCCGTCCGCGGATACAGTGGTCGTCAGGACGACGGCGGCTGGCGCTGCAGCGTCTACGTACGTCAAAATGACAATGCTTGCGGGGACGAAGCCGTTCCCTTCAACCATCACGGTGGTGCCGGGTGGGCCTGCGTCCGGATCGAGGGCGAGGGTGCCGAATCCTGCCCGATCAGAGTCAGTCACGCGCGCGGCGAGTGATACTTCTCGCACTGGCAGAGTTGGAGCTCCGTGTGCTGGAGACTGTTGAGCGCTTCGAGCAAGCACCGGATGCCCGCCGCCCGCAAAGGAACCGTACCACACGAGGGCTGAAAGCATGAGCGACAGCGCTGTCGTGACACGACAACCCGCGAGCAGGCGCGCTCGACCGCGAATGATTGGGCCTGTGATCCGCCTTCGCTTAGTTCCGCCCATGTGGCGATTCGCCCTCGTCGCTGAACTCAATCTGCGGCAGTAGTCGATAGCACGTTCGGCGCTCGAATCACCGGGAAATGCAAGGGACGCCGGAGCAGGCAGACGACCAGGTGCCTTGCCAGAGTTAATATACGTCACACTCAACAGCCCTATCACACTTTGTACCATGGGATTGAGGCTCTGAGTATGTGCGGGTGGTGTGTGACCACACAGGCAGCATGGCCCACGTAGGCACACCCTGCCTGGGCGCGACAATGTGTCCAGCGGATCGTGCGGAACCATTGGCGGCGTCGCACGCTTTGGGGAGTGGGTATGGCTCATCTGGCTGGTGTGGCTCAGACTGCTCAGCAGCATTTGCTGGCGTTTGTCTCACCCGTCTACGAAGATGTCGCGCTCAACGAGTTGCGTGACCAAGTCGACGCACGTCTTGTCCGTTCCTTGACTCATGGAGTGTTTCTGGCGAGCACCTCGCATGACGCCGATGAGGTGGCCAGGCGATGCCTTGATCGCCCGCCCGTATTCGTGCGGCAACTGCTTCTTGAAGCAAGCAGCGTTGCCCGCACAAGCGAGATCGCCGTGGATGCGAGCGCGGTTGCAAATCAGTGCCGCGCGTCAGGCTCCGCCGCCGTGGCAGTGCGTGACGTCTCCGGGCGCAGACGACATGGTCTCGAAGCGCTCGAGACGGCGGTAGCCTCGTTGCTTGCCGGAAGTTCGTCAGGTAACCACTATCTCGTCGTCGCAACACCTGATGAGTATGTCACGGGTAGGATCCTGGCGGGCGCCGGGGTATCCGACGCGCCGTTCTGGCCGGCTGGTTTCCCGGTCATTCCGCTCGGCCAGCGCTTTGTCAGCCGATCCGCGCTGAAGCTTCTAGAGGCAATCGGCCTGTTCTCCGTCCCACTGGCGACGCATGGCAACGCCCTGGACCTTGGGGCCGCACCGGGAGGCTGGTCGCAGGTGCTCGCTGGCTACGGCATGCGGGTGACGGCCGTCGACCCAGGGGAGCTCGATCCGCGGGTGAGGCGGCAGCGCGACGTGCATGCCGTTACCTGCACTGCTCAGGCCTTCATCGGCGCCACCAGCGAGAGGTTCGACGTTGTTGTCAACGACATGCGTCTCGATGCGCGCGAGTCGGCGCGGCTGCTGGTAGCGGCGCGGCCGCTGTTACTTTCATCGGCCATAGCACTGATCACGCTCAAGCTGCCCGAGCATTCGCCATCGATCGTGCTGAAACACGCCCTCGCTATACTCCGCGAGGGATTCGCGATCCTCGGCGTGCGCTGCCTCTATTACAACCGCAACGAAGTGACAGTGTTCGCCCGTCCGCGCGCTTAGCCTGGATAATGATGGAGCCGGGTAGCACCAGCCCCCGTCGATTCAGCCCTCAGCGCGTGACACCGGCGCAGTGACCACCATCATACCTTAGTCCCGCTGAGAGGTCGACCGCCGCCGTCGAGTCGAGCAAGAACAGGAGCTCACCGTCTGTCGGGTTGACGTACTGGCTCGGGAGGTCGTCGGGAGTATAGGGGCCCTCTATCACGTCGTGCAATATCTTTGCCTTGCTCCCGCCCGTGACCAGAAACCACACTCTCTCGGCGTTGTTGATCACGGGCAGGGTGAGAGTAATGCGCGTCGTACCCAGCTTTTCCACGGGGTTGGCGACCACGAGCCGCGTTCGCTCTGCCAGTGCCGGCGAATGCGGAAACAACGAGGCCGTATGCCCGTCCTCGCCAATGCCGAGCAAGATGAGATCGAATCGCGGCATTGCCGCGTGCAGGTTGGAAGGTGCGCCGTCCTCCAGATCGAAGGCATGTTTGAGCTCATCTTCGTATGCCGCGGCCACGGCGCTCGGGTTGGGGAGCTCAGCTGGAATACGATGGGTGTTCTGGGCAGGAATCGGGACGCGGTCCAGCAAGGCCTCCTTTGCCATGCGATAGTTGCTGTCAGGGTGGTCGGGCGGCACATGCCGTTCATCGCCCCAAAACACCTGGAAGTCTTCCCACGGCACCTCACCGGAAACTACAGGGCTTGCCAGCATCTCGAAGAGGCGCTGCGGCGTTGCCCCGCCGGACAGCGCGATGGTGAACACTCCGCGTTCGGCAACCGCGGCACGCGCGGCATCGACAATACCTGTGGCCGTCGTCCGCATGAGGTCGTCGATAGATTTTGAAATACTGAACCGCGCTTGGCCCGGGTCCCCGTCCGGCATACCCGATTCCCCCTGTACATTAGGCTCGACTATTGGTGGCGCTTCTTGCCATGACTCCGGCCGCGGCAACTGCTTCTTCATAGCGCACGTCCCGCGTGCCCTGGTCAAGCTCCCTGGCGAGAAGCGACGCACGAGTATCGATGGCAAGACTTACCGACCGGGCGACCTCGCAGGCATCCGGCAAGCTCGCCAACACCCGAGCGACAGGCTTGTCACCCTCCCGCTCGACCGCGAAATGGGCGCGCCCCGCCCCGACACCCGTATCGATGCTCACACACGCAACCGTTGCCGGCGGGCCAGATGACATCCGCGGCTTCAGCGTCAGGTCGATGCGGTGGCCATCTCGTGCCTTCAACTCATAGCGTACCATGCCCTGATCTGTCTGGGATGACACGACGGTCCAGTCGAGGCGAGAGCTGAGCCAGCCTGCCATAAGGAGCGCCACGCTCGGATTGGGCTGGAGCAGGTCACCGGTGCCAGATGGCTTGCGCACCACGAACTCGATCGTCACAGCGACAATCTGCTCGATGCAGTCCGCGCAGGCAGAGCCATCAAAGAACTGCGACACGAGGCTTCGCCATTGAGCAAGTTGGTTCCAGGCCAGGTCACCAAACGTATGGTGCTTCTTGGAAACCTCAACGAAATCAGCGTACCGCTCGATGCTGGCCATTGGCGACGAAAAGGCGCTGGAATCCAGAATCAGATGGTCGCAGGCATCCACCAGTCGTGGCCAAAACGCATGGTTGACCGGCGGATCTCCGGGCCACCAGAGAAAGGTGGGCAGGTCGGGCAGCAAGAGCGGCAGTACGATGCTCGGCAGACTGTCGGATACCGGGCCGCGCGCGTCGATGCGAACCTGTTCGTGAACTATCCTGCGCCCGTCAGTCCCGTCGAGCGCACGTGCTCGCACGGTCGCGCTGATATCTACCGCCCCCTCTCCTTCGTCCGCCACAATGAGGATCGAGCGGAATGGGTGGGTGGCCACCACGTGCTCAACGATATCCAGCGTGTGCTCTCTGTCACGCGAAACGTTGGTCTTGGCGCTCGTGTAGGCGACAAAGTTGAGCACGCGGGCTCGCGCAACGCCTGTCACCGGAGATGATGCTGCGGCGTCGTCCTGTCGCTCGGCTGCATTGCGCGCAACTCGCCGGGCCTCCCGGGCGACCGATTTCCACAACTTCTCAAGCTCCGATTCGATCGCCGCCAGCGGCACCGGGAAAGCCTCCCACCCTTTGCCGCCAGTCTCGCTGCCAGCAACGTTCTGTCCCATCGACCTCGTGTCTCCTATCTAAACAATGGGCCGGCTACAGGGGGCGGAGTAGGTTCCTACTGGGGGATGAGCACGGGGACATTCCTGACTAAGGCCGGCGCCATCTCCGACCGTCGCGCTCGATGAAGGCATCTGCAGCCGGCGGACCCCATGTGCCGGCCTCATAGTTTGGGAACGGCGCGCCACGTCGGTCGGCCGCCTCTCGCCAGCCGTTCAGGATGCTCGTGATAAACGTCCACGACGCTTCGACTTCGTCTTTACGCGTGAAAAGCGTCGAATCACCGATCATGCAGTCCATAAGCAAGCGCTCGTAGGCATCGGGTGACTCGACGTCGAACGCGTCGTCGTACATGAAATCCATGTTGACCGTACGCATGCTCATGACGGTACCCGGGATCTTGGCCGCGAACTTGAGCGAGATGCCCTCGTTCGGCTGGATGCGCATCGCCAGTACGTTGGGCTCAGTTGGCTGCTGCGCCGCTCTCATGAATGGCGAGTGAGGGGCGTTCTTGAATTGGATCGCAACCTCGCTCACGCGCTTCGGCAGGCGCTTCCCATTGCGAAAATAAATCGGCACGTCCGCCCAACGCCAGTTGTCAAGAAATACCTTGAGCGCCAGGTAGGTTTCAGTCGTGGAATCCGGACGCACTGCCGGTTCCTCACGATACCCCGGCACGCGCGTTCCCGCGATCCATCCGGCTCCGTACTGACCTCGCACCGTGAATTCGGCGACATCATGTTCGTGGATGGGCCGGAGCGCATGAAGCACCTTGACTTTCTCGTTGTGCACCGCCTCGGCGCCGAATGACCCCGGCGGCTCCATCGCCACAAGCGCGAGTACCTGGAGCATGTGGCTCTGAACCATGTCGCGCAGCGCGCCTGCCTCCTCGTAGTAGCCTCCGCGCCCCTCGACGCCGATACTCTCGGCAACTGTGATTTGCACGTGATCGATGTAACGTCGATTCCAAATGGGTTCGAAGATGCCGTTCGCGAAACGAAACACGAGGATGTTCTGCACGGTCTCCTTGCCCAGGTAATGATCAATTCGGTAGACCTGCTCTTCTTTGAAGACCTGCAGTATCTGCTGGTTCAGTGCTTGTGCGCTAGCAAGGTCACGCCCAAAGGGTTTTTCCACGATGATTCTCGTCCAACCCTGACCATTGATACGGTCGGTGACCAAGCCGGCTGCGCCCAGCTGGCGCACGATTTCGGGGTAGAAGCTCGGAGGAGTCGCCAGATAGAAGATGCGGTTGCCTCCAGCACCGTGCGCTTTGTCCACCTGCTCGAGTTTGCGGCGGAGCGTCTTGTAGTCGGCAGGCCGGGTGAATTCTCCCGGTACCCAATCTGTGTTATCGGCGAACGTCTGCCATACCGAAGGCTCGATAGGCTTTCGCCTCGAAAACGAGTCTACAGAGCTCTTGAAACGGTCGCGGAACGCCTCCAGCGGATTCCCTGACTCGCTGCCCGCGATATCCGCGCGGGAATAACCGATCACGGAGAAACCATGCGGCAAGAGTCGCTCCAGCGCCAGATTGTATAACGCGGGCATGAGCTTCCTCCGTGTGAGATCGCCCGTCGCGCCGAAGATAACCATGGTGCACGGCTCCGCGCTCCGTTCAAGCTCCATGCCCAGGCGAAGAGGGTTCGGTGTTAACGTTGGTGCTGCCACCACGGACCTCCCGTAGCCCTCAAAGCCACACACGCCGTTGCCGGCCGCCCGCTGTCGGAGCTATCCGGCTGGTGCGCCAGGCAACACCGGTCTCGACACCGTGGGCCTCGGGCCGAAAGCTGGGCATCTTAGTCGTTCCACAATTCAGGCCGCGCGATACGCGCGTCCATGTGCCACTTCCTCTATGGTACCGTGCATGTCGGTCAGACCACAGGACGGTGAGCACTGGCCCGCCTATGCTTCGGAGTGATCGCTCGCGCCTAACAGCAGGTCGTAAAGCGCATACTGACGCTTTGCCGCTTGCCCGTACCGCCGTCCTCGCGCGGCGTCCGGCGCGAAGGTTACGCCGAACGGCGCATCGAGAGCGCTGATGTCGGAAATGACGCCTATCGCCTCCAGCGCAAGCAATGCCGCCCCGCGGCTCGACGCCTCGCGTGCGGCAGAGGCAGTCACCGGCGTGCGCAGTACGTCGGCCATCATCTGCATCCATGTTGGTGAATGCAGGATGCCGCCGCCGCTGGCAATCACGCGCGCGCGGCTCTTTACCTCGCTCCGCAGAGCCGCGTAGATGAGTGCAAAGCGGTAGGCAATAGCCTCGTGCCCGGCACGATAGATCTGGGCAGGGCTGGTGTGCAAGCTGAGACCGCTGAACACTGCTCGCGCATCGGCGTGCCAGCCGGGACTGCGCTCGCCCGCCAGGAACGGAAGCATCGTGAGTCCGGACTCGTCCGGCGACATGTGTTCGATGAGCTTCTCAGCCGCTCCGGCATCGTCGGGCAGGCGCAGCGTGGCGCGCAGCCAATCCACAAGATTGCCGCCTTCGCTCAACGCCCCGCCCATGACCACGCGCGATGCATCGGCGCGATAGCACCATAGTTGGCGCGGAATCACGATCTGCCGAGCCGGCCATACCGCACGCATCGCCGCCGACGTGCCGACCATCACGGCGATCTGCCGCTTTGTCACGCAACCGCTGCCTACATTGCTGGTCGCTCCGTCGCCCCACCCGGGAAACCAGGGCGCCTTAGCCAGTGCAGGCCAGCGCGTGGCAAACTCGGGGAGCATTCCCGTGCTCGGAGTATCGCTTAGCTCGGACAGCACCCCGGACTCTATCGGTATCGCGCGCAGTATGTCGTTGTCCCAACAGCACGAGTGCTGGTCGAGCAAACCCGTGCCTGAGGCCATGGAGATACTGCAGCGGGGCGATCCAAACACGCGAAGTGTCATGTATTCGGCAAACGATAGCCACCGAGTAGCCCGGATCGTCCGTCGCCTCCAACCATGTTCGCCGGACTGCAGCCAGCGTATCTTTGCCGGCCAGTACGTTGGGTGGATTCTACAGCCCGTGCGCGCATGGACCGCGCTCTGGTCGAGCTCGTTCCGCAATTCCTCGGCTGCCGCAGTCGCGCGCGTGTCGGCCCAGGTGAGCACGGGTGTCGCCGGCGCCCCGTTCGTTGAAACGCCGATCAGGCTGTGCCAGAAGGTGGTGGGAGCCACGGCCTCGACATGGTATGCAAGAGCGCCTGCGCGCTCCAGCAGACCGTCAATGCATGCAGCTACCCGATCGAACAATTCGCGCGCATCGGTCTCCACCCCGCCGTCCGCCGTGCTTGTCATCTGATGCGTGCGTTGCACCTCCATGTCGGGAAGAGGCGCACCCGTGCCATCGAAAAGCATGGCCCGTACGGACGACGTGCCGACGTCTATGGTCAGGACTATTGGCCCGCCGAACGCGCTCGTGCCAGTCCTTGTTGCATTCACTTCCGACGTCCTCACTTGCTTATCCAGCTTCCGGGCCACGCCGATGGAGGTTCGGTTCGGCATGATAGCACGAACTGCGCGAGGTGTCTCAGTCCGTCGCGCACGTGCAACGGAACGGTCTATACTGTCGTCTGGCCGATCGGCCCTCCAGCCACCTGCGTGTTCGCCTCACCGACAATGCGGTGTCCGTTCGCTGCCCGGACGACACAACAACACCTGAACGTCGACAATTTTCCAAGGCCCGAGCGGCGAGATACAGCACGCTCGGTCAGTGCGGGGATGGTCTGCATGCGCATGTTTTGTCCAAAATGTGCCGATGATCTCAGCGAACTGGGCGATGCCGGGCGATTCCTATACCATAGCGGATGAACAATTCCACTCGACGCTTGACCGCAGTCCTTGCACGCCTTGAATGGGGGCACGCCTGAATGTCTGAGAGTCCCTCGACACCTGCTACCGTGCTACTGCTTGGAAGCGGTGCGTTGAAAATTGGCGAGGCCGGCGAGTTCGACTATTCAGGATCGCAGGCAGTGAAGGCTCTGAAGGAAGAAGGTATTCGCGTCGTTCTCGTCAATCCCAACATTGCCACGGTGCAGACGAGCGAGAAATTCGCCGACCGCGTATACTTCGTGCCGGTGGACCCACACTTCGTTGAGCGCGTGATCGAGCGCGAGCGGCCGGACGCAATCATGCTCTCCTCGGGTGGGCAAACCGCGCTCAACTGCGGCCTGGCCCTGGCTGAGCGTGGCGTGCTCGACCGCTACGGCGTGCGGGTGCTTGGCACCCCGATCGAGACTATCCGTGATACTGAAGATCGCGAGCGCTTCGTTCGCCGTCTGAACGAGATCGGCGTTTTCACACCGCGAAGCCAAGTTGCTCAGACTGTGGAAGAGGCGCTGGAGGTCGCTGCCTCTGTTGGCTACCCAGTCATCCTCCGCGCCGGTTTCGCGCTTGGCGGTGAAGGCTCCGGCCGCGCTGCCGGACCGGAGGAGCTTGCGACACTGGCAGCCATTGCTTTTGCCCGGTTGCCAGGAGGTGAGTCGCAGGGCGACGTCGCCGGAAGGGTTGGGGCACCCGGGGCGAGCCGCATGATCCGCCGCCAGGTGCTGATCGAGGAGTACCTCGCCGGTTGGAAGGAGCTTGAATACGAGGTCGTGCGCGACAGCGCGGACAACTGCATTGTCGTCTGCAACATGGAGAACGTCGATCCGATGGGCATCCACACGGGTGAGAGCATCGTGGTTGCGCCGTCCCAGACTCTGTCCAACGAGGAATACCATGTTCTGCGAAGTGTTGCCATTCGGACCATCCGGCACCTTGGCGTGGTGGGTGAATGCAACATTCAGTTCGCGCTCGATCCCTGCCCAACCTTCGATACCGACGACAGCAGGCCACGGATCAACTATCGGGTGATCGAAGTCAATGCCCGCCTATCACGGAGCTCAGCTCTTGCCAGCAAGGCCACCGGCTACCCGCTTGCCTGGATCGCGGCCAAGCTGGCGCTCGGCCATGCGCTGCCGGACCTGCCAAACCACGTTACGCAAACGACCAGTGCGTGCTTCGAGCCAGCTCTGGACTACGTGGTCGTGAAGTTCCCTCGCTGGGACCTGGACAAGTTCAACAAGGTAGACCAGACGTTGGGTAGCGCAATGAAGAGCGTCGGCGAGGTGATGGCTATTGGCCGCACCTTTGAGGAGGCGCTTCAGAAAGCCAGCCGCATGCTCGGTTTCGGTTTCGAAGGTCTCCGCACTCCGGCCAACGGCTCCGAGCTCGACGCGGAGGACCGCATGCACGCGGATCCGAAGTCGCCCCTATTCCTGCAGGCTACGCCTGACCGCCTGTTCCAGCTCGCCCAAGCATTATGGGACGGAGTCTCGACTGCGCGCATTCACGAGGCGACGCGCATCGATCCGTGGTTTATCGACCGCATCGCGAACATTGTCCGGGTGGAACGCGAGATCGGCGAACAGCCACGCACCTCGGTAGACCAGCTTTCGCCGAAGCTGCTACGGGACGCCAAGACGTTCGGCTTCTCGGACAAGCGGATCGCCCAACTTGCGTCCCTGGATGAAATGGCAATCCGAGCGTACCGCAAGAGCGCCGGCATCGTGCCGGCAGTAAAACAGATCGACACACTTGCGGCCGAATACCCGGCAGCGACGAATTATCTGTACACCACGTACCAGGGCGCGACGTCGCAGGAGACGAGAGCGCCTGCCCGCAAAGATGGCGACGTGCGGAAATCCGTGGTGATCCTTGGCTCTGGCCCATACCGGATCGGGTCCAGCGTGGAATTCGACTGGTGCACAGTGAGTGCAGCGCGTACGCTGCGAGAGGCCGGTTGGCGCACGCTGATGGTCAACCACAACCCAGAAACGGTCTCCACGGACTACGACGAGTGCGATGCGCTGTACTTCGAAGAGCTCTCATTTGAGCGCGTGCTCGACATATTCGACGCCGAATTGCCTGAGCTGGTTGTTCTATCAGTCGGCGGGCAGATCCCCAACAACCTTGCCCTGCGCCTCCACGGCGCAGGAATCAAGGTGCTCGGCACTAGCCCGCTCGACATCGATCGGGCTGAAGACCGCAACAAGTTCTCGGCCCTGCTCGATGCTCTGGGAGTGGACCAGCCACCGTGGGCCGAGTTGTCGACACCCGACGAGGCCGAGCGGTTCGCGGATGAAGTTGGCTACCCGGTCCTTGTCCGTCCGTCATACGTGCTTTCGGGCAGCGCCATGAACGTGGCCTACGAGGCGGGGCATCTACATCGGTTCTTGCACGAGGCAAGCGTGTCGACCGAGCACCCGGTCGTGATAAGCAAGTTCATCGAGAACGCGCGAGAAATCGAGATTGACGCGGTGGCCGGAAACGGGCGACTCGTGATCTATGCGCTGTCCGAACATGTTGAAAACGCCGGCGTACACTCAGGTGATGCCACCGTCATGGTCCCGCCCCAGCGCCTGTATCTCGAGACTGTTCGCCAGGTGAAAATGGTTACCAAGAAGATTGCGGCTGAGCTGAACATAACTGGGCCGTTCAACATCCAGTTCCTCGCGCGAGACAACCACGTGCAAGTAATCGAGTGCAACCTGCGGGCAAGCCGCAGTTTCCCACTGGTCTCGAAAGTGACCGGGCAGAACTTCATTAGCCTTGCCATTCGCACCATGCTGGGCGAGGACGTTCTGGCGGCGCGCGGTGGCGCGCCGTTCCAGACGGTCGACCTGGATCATGTGGCCGTCAAAGCGCCGCAGTTTTCTTTCGCGCGCCTCAAGGGGGCCGACCCGGTCGTGCGCGTGGAGATGGCATCCACGGGCGAGGTTGGCACGTTCGGACGGGATCTGCACGAGGCGTACCTGAAGGCGGTGTTGGCCGTTGGAATGAAGCTTCCGCGGCGACGTGAGCCCATTGGGGACGGCGTTGACCACCACGGGCGCTACGCCGGAGCGCGTGTCTTCATCAGCCTCGGCGGTGAGAAGAACAAGTGGGACTTCCTGGCCTCGGCGCGTACACTGGGCAGTCTTGGCATCCGGATCTTTGCCACGAGGCTTACCAGCGCGTTCCTGACTTCAAACAACGTGCCGAACGATCGCATCTACAAGATTCACGAAGTCGAAGCTCCGGCGTCTCAGCTGCAGGGCGCCAGGATCTCCGCCGCCCTCACGGCCATCGGCCAGATTCATGCAACGCACGCGACAAGCATTAAGCTTCCCGGAGCGCCCGGATCGCGCCCCAGCATACTGAACGTGATCCAGCGGAACGAGATCGACTTGTTGGTCAACATCACGGACGAGTACGCGACCAAGCAGTTCGAAGACGACTACGCCATCCGGAGGGCAGCGGTAGATTACAACATCCCGCTCTTCACCAATCTGCAGGCTGCCCGGCTGTTCGTGCAGGCACTGGCGCACTATAGCCTCGACGAACTGCCCGTGCTGCCGTGGGACGAATACGTCTGAGATCACGGCTCGCGCGGTCGGGCGCACCGTCAGCTGCTCGCGCTGTGATCAGGTGCGTCGTGCCGGCGCGGTAGTCCCTGAAGGTCACGACCGGAGCCATTGGCAGCGTGGCAGCCTTGGCCTGAGAACGGGCAGGCTTGACGTCCGAGATCTTCAGAGGACCGGAGGTGTCGCAGTGGCCAAGCAGCAGAAGCCTGCGGACAAATCGCTTCATGGCGAGGTATGGCTGTTCGACGCCGACGGCACCGACCTTGGCTTCGTGGACGCCTCGGTTGCGCTCACGACTGCGCGGGAGCGCGGCTTCGACTTGATTCGGCTCGATCAGCGCTCCAGTCCGCCCCGATTTGGACTGATCGACGCCGCGGCTACCCAGGCGGCTGCCTCGCGCGCGGCGCGCCTCGCGCGCGGGGAGATCAAGGAAATCCGTCTTCGCGTGGCCACCGGGGCGGCTGATCTTGAGAATCGCAGGAAGAGCGCCGAATCGTTGCTTGTGTCAGGTTACCGTGTGACGCTTCGCGTAGAGCTGGATCCGGCGCGGCGAAGCGATCCGGCGCCCGCGCGCGCTATCCTCGACAATCTGGTCAAGGCATTGAAGCCGGCAGGCCGCCCATCGGCCAAGCCAAGGTCCGAAAAGGGTGCGGTCGCGGTCACGCTGGATCCGGTGTAGCCCAGCACCGATCTGTGCGGTGCATGTGCCACCAACCAGAGGCGATCGGTTGAGGCGCGCACGTTAAGGATAGATGCCGCGGACTTCGCGCGACCGACGTCGGCGTGGGTCCGGCACAGTGCAATCACCCGCGGACGGCGCCCCCGGCCAATCCGCGAACCAGATAGCGCTGAACCGAGAAGGCGAAGATGAGCACCGGTACTGTCGTGACCGTCCCCATGGCCGCAATCTGGCCCCAGTACGTCCCGTACGGCGTGAGCATCGTCGGAATGATCACGGGCAAGGTGCTCGTATTTCTGCCGGTCAGCAGAAGGGCGAACAGGAATTCGTTCCAGGAGTTGATAATGCAAAAGATCGCCGTCGCCGCCAGACCCCCAGCGCTCAGGGGCAGTGCTACTCGCACGAACGCTCCGAACTGATTCGTGCCGTCTATGATTGCCGCTTCATACAACTCTTGCGGCAAACCATCAAAGAAGCCCTTCATCATCCACACTACGAACGGGAGATCGAATGTGACGTGCGCAACGATGATTCCCCGATACGTGTCGATCAGTCTCTCATTGGCAAAGAAGATGAACAGTGGAAGCGCCAGTACGATGGTCGGTAACATGCGACTCGCCAGCAGATAGAACAGGAGAATCTGCTTGCCGGGTAGCCGGAAACGCGCGAACCCATATGCGGAAGGTACGCCGATGAGCAATGCGCAGGCGGTGGCTCCCAATGCAACGACGGATGAGTTGAAGACGTTGTGCAGGTATCCCTTATCAAGGAGCGCGACCTTGTAATTCTCGAGCGTTGGTGAGAAGAAGAACTTCGGCGGAATGGAGAAGGCATCAGAGCGGTTCTTGAAGGACGAGAGGACCAGCCATGCGTAGGGGACAAGAATAATGACAGTAAAGGCCAAGGCCACCATATACATCAGCGTGCGCTGCCACCTACGATTGGACTTCATGACTTGGCACTCTCTCGCTCCTGGCGACGCAAGACGAAGAGGAAGATACTGGCTGCAATCATCGAGATCACGAATAGGACCATGCCGAGTGCAGCCCCATAACTCATGTCCCAGTTCAGAAATGCCGTGCGATAGGTGAAGAGGTCGATCAGGTCCGTCGCCGTCCCTGGACCGCCGCCGGTGAGGATATAGACCTTGTCAAATTCCTTCAGTGCGTCGACGGATCGGAACAGCACGGCAACCATAATGAACGGTTTCAGCAGAGGCAGCGTCAGATACCGCAGCGTGTCCCAGCTGCCCGCGCCGTCACAGCGCGCGGCTTCGAACGGCTCGGTCGGCATGGACTGCAGTCCCGCGAGCAACATCAGGATCATGAACGGCGTCCATTCCCAGATGTCCGTGAGTATCAGCACCGGGAGCGCCGTGGACGGATCGCCAAGCAGTCCCTGCGGCAACGGAAGGTGCGTTATCTGTATCAGCCACGTGAGCAGGCCAAACTGAGCGTTGCAGAGAAAGCTAAACATCAAGCCGACGACAAGCGGTGCGACTACCATCGGCAGCATGAGCAGCGTCAGGACTATGCCGCGCCCGGCGTCCAGAGCATGCAGCAGCAGGGCCATGGCAAGGCCAGCCACTAGCTGGATCGACACGCCTACGCCGACATAGATCGCGGTCAAGGCCAGCGAGTGCCAGAAATCGCCATCGTGGAGCATGCGCTGGAAGTTTGCCAGGCCAACCCACTGGCCTGTCATGTCCGGTAGCACCATGCTATAGGAGCGCAGGCTCAGGTTTGCTCCGTAAATAAGGGGCACGATAGTGATCGAGACCAGAACCACCAGCATCGGCACCTGGAACAGCAGCGCGGTGCGCAGATTGCGCGATACTCGCGTTCGGCGCGCGGTAAATGTGCCGGCCACCGCACTCGGGCCGTCAGCAGACGGCGCATGGTCACCTGGCTGCCGAAGGTTGCTATCCCCGTATCCCATTTGGCCCTCATGGGGTGATCGTCGATTTACCGTGCCTCCCGCCCCTGGAGATGCTCGTCACCGAGCATCTCCAGGCGGCGGGAGGCATTCGAACTCGAGAACAGGGGCGATCAGGTACGTCTGAGGCGCCCCCGGGAAGATGGCTACTGGTAAGAAACCGGCAACACACTCTTGAGCTGGCTGGAAAGCGTCGCTTGCGCCTGTTGCAGACCCGAGTCCACGGATACCTCGTGGCTCAATATCTGCGAGAGCGTCAGCTGCAGGGTGGATGCGAGCTCGCCCCACTGCGCGATACGAGGGCGGGACGTACTGATAGAGAGGGAGCGCAGCTCCTGATTCCAGTATGGCAGCTTGGTACCTAGCGCTGGGTCCTTGAACACAGAAATGCGGGCAGGCAGGCCTCCACGCTGCGACAGCTGAAGTTGCGTCGACTTGGACGAGGCCCACAACATGAAGAGGTAGGCCGCCTCGGGATGTGCCGAATCCTTGTTAATCACGTACGACCACCCGCCGTAGTGAGCGACAACTTTGCCCCCGGCCTTCATGGCCGGAATGTCTGCAAAGCCAAGCTTCCCCGTGACCTTGGATTGCGTGGGATCTTCGGCGGCTGACGCAGTGTCGCCCCACTGGATGGCCTGCGCGACTGTACTCTGCTGAATCGCAGAAGTAACCTCGTCCCACGTATAGGTGGTGTAGCCTGGAGGAGCGAACTTGGTCAGGCCGACCCAGTAGTTGAGCGCCTGCTTGTTCGCAGCGGAGTTGAGGATGAGGTTACCGTGCTGGTCAAAAATTCCTCCGCCGAATGACCACGCGTAGTTCAGCCACTCGCACACCGTAGCAAGATGCCGCTTGCCGGTCATCGCCAGGCCATAAAAATTCTGGCTCAAGGTCTTGCCGGCCAGCGACTGGCCCTTCTGGCGGGTGAAGAAGGCCGCGATGTCCTGATACTGGGCCCATGTCTTGGCCGGAGCAAGGTTATAGCCATAGCGAGCATGGAAAGCACGCTGCTCGATCGGATTGCTGAAGAGATCGCTCCGGTAGAACATCATCATGACCGGGCTCTCGGAAGGAAAGCCGTAGAACTTGCCTTTCCAGTTCGAAGCCGCGTTCCATAGCTTGCTGATAATGTCTGCTTTGTCGAAGCTCGCGGGCGTCAAGCCCGTGTTGGCCAGGTACGTATCAACAGGCACGATGTACCCGCGGTCGACGTACGTGCCTAGATATTCATAGGGCATAGACTCGACATCGTAGTACGCACGATGCGTCGTGAAGTCGAGGATCTCTTTCTGGACGACGCTGTCGTACGGAGCTTCTTCGATATTTACGCTAATACCGGTTTGCTGCGTGAACTGGGGCAAGAGCGCCTTAATCACGTCGGTTTGCGTCGTCGCCTCACCAATAAAGTTGAGGGTGACCCCGGCGTAGGGCTTGCCGGCGGCGAATGCAGGCAAAGAACCGAGCCCAGCTGAGGCCACCGCCGCACCCGCCATGCCTGCAGCTGTGAGCTGCAGAAAGCGCAGTCGCGAAACGAAAGGATCGACGATCAATGGTTCCCGCTTTTCCATCTTGAAGCGCTTCTCCTTCAGTATTTCCGTGTCATAAATCTGAGAGGTGGATGGATGCCTGTTGCCTGACTTCACCTCCTTCCCCGACGACACGCTCGGGTGCCGCTATGAAGCATCAGCGAACCGGGTTTCCGCATCCTACCCATTGTTGCACGCACTGCCGTGCACGTATCGGCAACGACTACACGCAACGCACGCAAGGGCCGCTGGGCTTTCGGCACCTCCGTTCCTTGAGGTACGGCACTCAAGCGAGAGAGCAACGCGGGGCCCGCACGCATGTTGGGGCCCTATTCCGTCGGACTAATGGCGCGCAACACTGTGCTTCGACACTTCCTTCAATACGTCCTCGAAGGCCGCCAGCGCCAGGTCCGCTTCCTCGCGCGTAATCGTCGCCGGTGGCTTGATCTTGACGACGTTGCCGAGTCCAGCATAACGGGTGGTCCCAAAGATTACACCTCGCTCCATGCCCAGCTCGTAGAACGCATGCGCCTCTTCCCGCGCCGGTTCCTTGGTCTGACGATCGCGCACCAGCTCGATTCCAATCGCCAGACCGGGTCCACGTACGTTGCCGATCAAGGGATAGTGTTCTTGCAGCTCAAGCAACTTGGCAGTGATGTACGCGCCTTGCTTTGCACAGTTTTCGAACACTCCCTCTTCCTCGAGGATATCGAGTGTCGCGAGCGCGGCGGCGGCCGAGACAGGGAAGTGCCCAAACGTCAGCGCATCTTCGCCAGCCGCAAACTCCGTCAGATCATTCCGGACTGCTACCCCAGCAAGTGGGTAACCGCCGCCCAGCGCTTTGCCGAACACCATGATGTCGGGCACCACGCTATAGTAGTCGGCGGCAAACATGGCTGGGATGCGCCCGAACGCTGTTTGAATCTCATCCCAAATCAGCAGCACACCTTCTTCATCGCAGATCTGGCGAATAGCATGGAGATACTCCCGAGGAAAGTCGAGCTGTGCGCCGTTACCCTGAATGGGCTCCATGACGAGGGCTGTGGGCTTGCCGGTAACCGCGTGGCGAATGGTATCCCGCACGAGCTCCGCACATGCAATGCCGCACGATGGGTACTGCAGGTGTAAGGGACACCGATAGCAATAGGCCTGAGGGACGCGCACAGAATCCCGCTGAAACGCGGCGAAGCGGTTGTTCGGGTGCGGCCAGCTCAGCGCCATCGTGGCCATCGTGCGACCATGGTAGCCATCGTACAGGGTGATGAAGGCTCCACCGCCGGGACGATTGATCATCGCCAGCTTTATCGCCGTCTCAACCGCCGTGCTGCCGTGCAAGGAAAAGGCGAAACGCTTGAGTTTCCCGGGAGTGAGCTCGGCGAGCCGTTTCGCAAGCAGGAGTGTAGGGGCATTGCCGTAGTTACTGCGAACCTGGGTGATCTCGCGGGCCTGACGCTCAGCCGCGGCAAGAACGCGTGGGTGGCAGTGACCGACGTTGAGACTCCAGGCCTGCGAGATGCAGTCAAGGTAGCGCCTACCTGCACTGTCCCAGAGAAACGATCCTTTACCGCGCACCATCACCAGCGGTTTTTCATCCGGTGTCCAGCCGCTCATAAGCGCGCGCTGTCCTGCGCGAAGATCTTCTTCCGAGATATTTGGGAGCACTTCAGTGGCGTCTATCATCGTGCTTGCAGTCCTTTGCACCATGCAATCCATTACACCGCAGTCGTACGATATACTATCAAGGATTGCTTGTCAACCCGCGTCTTGAAGGTTGCAGCGCGGCAGCAGGGGATGGACATGCGAGCGAAACGTCGCTGGAACAGCAAGGTGACCTTGAAGGATGTCGCGGACGCTACTGGAGTGTCCGTGGCGACTGTGTCGCGCGTACTTGCCGGCAACCGCGCCATTACCGAGGCCACAGCGTCGCGCGTGCGGGAAGCAATGGTCGCACTTGATTATGAGCCGAACGTGCTGGCCCGTGCTCTGCGAACCAATGAAACACTGACAATTGGACTGGTTGTCCCTGATATTGCCAACCCCTTTTATGCCGAGATCACGAAGGTTGCGCAGCGCGTGGCTGCGGAGGCCGGCTACAATCTTGTACTCTGCGACTCCGATTATAGTCGCGACCGCGAGGAGCGGCTTTTGTTGGATTTGGTTCGCCGCCATGTCGATGGTGTGCTGCTCATGGCGGCAGGCATTCCTCGCAAGGCGATCAAGCTACTCACTCATCGTGAAGTGCCCTTTGTCCTGATGGATACTGAGGTGGAACCATACGCCCGCGTCAGTGCCGTGCTCACGGAGCCCGACTCCGGCATCTACGACGCTACAAAATACCTGATCGGCCTTGGTCATCGGGCGGTCGCCTTTATCGCCGCGCCGCCCGAGCTGCTGCCCAATCCGCGCATGATCGCCGCCTATCTGCGGGCGACAGAGGAAGCCGGCCTCCGGCGCGACGATCTGCTGGTTCATGCTGAGGTCACCGTTGAAGGGGCCTATGCGGTGAGCGGCACTCTGCTCGACGGGCCGCGGCCGACCGCGATCGTTACCTATAGTGATCTGATGGCTATGGGCGCTTATCGGTCCGCGCAGGAACGCGGCCTGGCAATACCTGCAGACTTGAGCGTGCTGGGCTTCGACGATACATTGATCGCTTCATTCCTTAGCCCCCGACTGACTACCGTGGCAACCGACAAAGCGGGCATCGGTCGAGAGTCGGTCGGCTTGTTGCTGAATCAGATCAAGGAGGGCCGCCCCAGCAGGCATATCATCACGCTGCCGCCGCGGCTAGTAGTTCGCGACTCCTGCGCGCCTCCTCCTGCAGCCGTTCTCACATAAGGGGCCGGCGGGCCGCGCTTTCGGCGGGCCAGGCACGACACGCGACCACGTCACCACCTTCCAGCGACTTGACAGTGTGAAACGTGCGGGATTAGGATACACCATGCGTGTAATTGATTTCTCGATGCAAATGATCTACACGAAGCGTATGGTGTCTGGGTGACCGGCGAGTTTCCGCGCCCAATCAAATCCCCGAGGCCCGCGGTTGCCGCTCGGCGCTGCGGAGCAGTCGCAGGTACAGGCAAAGGAGTGTAGTCGCCATGACCACATCAATGGAGCCAACAGCCCCGTCTCTGCAAGAGCTGGCAGTCGAGCATCTTTGGTTGCAATTCACCGATATGCAGCGCATTCAAGAGCGCGGCCTGTATGTCATTGCCGAAGGGCATGGAGCCATTGTCCGCGATGTGCAGGGCCGCGAATACATTGATGGACTGGCCGGACTGTTTACCACTCAGGTCGGGCATGGTCGCACGGAGATTGCCGACGCCGTAGGCGCTCAACTGCGCACACTCGATTTCTATTCGCTTTTTGGATTTGCCAACCCACCCGCTATTGAGCTGGCAACACGGCTCGCGGCGATTTGTCCGGGTGCCCTCAATGTGGTGAACTTCACCAATAGTGGATCCGAGGCTGTTGAAGTCGCTATCAAGATAGCCCGCCAGTACCACGGCATTCGGGGCCAGCGCGCCCGTACCAAAATCATCAGCCGCAAGGGTGCGTTCCACGGCGTGACGATGGGCGCCCTGAGTGCGACGGGCGTCCCGTTGCGCCGCGCGCCCTTCGAGCCGATGGTCCCCGGCTTTATCCATGTTACACCGCCAGACTGCACACACTGCCGCTATCGCACGCAGCATGAGACCTGCTGCGATGCTCCCCTTCGGGCCATAGAGGAGGCCATCGAGTTCGAGCGTCCAGAGACCATCGCGGCAATCATTGTGGACCCGATCATGGCCGCTCTCGGCGTGGTCATTCCACCGGATGATTATCTCCCGCGTGTGCGAGAGATCTGCGACAGACATGGCATCCTGCTGATCATCGACGAAGTGCTCACAGGCTTTGGACGGACCGGCAAGATGTTCGCGTGTGAGCACTGGGGCGTGACTCCCGATATCATGACGGTGGCCAAGGGCCTTTCGAGCGGGTACCAGCCTATTTCCGCTACGATCACTACCCGCGCTATAGCGGAGACGTTCCGCGGTCAGTACTTCCAGCACGGCCAAACTTTTTCCGGCCATCCCGCGGGTTGTCAGGCCGCGCTCGTGAACCTCGACATCATTGAGCGCGAAGGGTTGGTCGAGAACGCGGCGCGGGTCGGGCAGCACTTGCTTGACCAGTTGCAGCAGCTGCTGGTGTCACCCTTGGTCGGAGAAGTGCGTGGCAAGGGCTTGCTGCTCGGTATTGAGTTGGTGCGGGACAAGGCCAGTGGGCAGCGCTTCGATCCCGATCAGGAAATCGGCGTCAAAGTGCGTGACCGTGCCACCAAACTAGGGTTGCTCTGCCGGTCGGATAACGACTGCATCATCCTGTCGCCGCCCCTTGTGCTCACCATCGAACAGGCTGACCGCATCGTGTCGATACTCGGAAAGGCGCTGCACGAAGTGGAGTCGATGGTCTGACGGGCCGCCGGCCGGTTGGGAACGGTTCTTCCGGTACGTCGGCGTGCGGCGGTACGACCGCTGTGCGTGCGTGGAGCGAACTGGGGCGAACGATGCGCATTCGGGCTGCCGTATTCAGGAGTTCCACAACGACTACCGACACAGAGAAGGACCGTGAGGATTGATCAGCGCAGTGATCTTCGACCTAGATGGTCTCCTGGCCGACACCGAGTGGCTCTGGGGAGTAGCGGAGACTGATGTACTCGGGTCGGTCGGTGTAGCGCTTACGCCCTCCATGACCAAGGAGACCGCCGGCCTTCGTCCCAACGAAACGGTGAGCCATTGGTACTCGCGGTATCCTTGGCGCGATCCGTCGAGGTCCGATGTGCTAGCCTTGGTTCTCAAGAGGATGGGTGACCTTATCGCAGAGCGTTGCCAGGCTCGACCGGGTGCGCTAGAGGTGCTGGATCTGTGCGCGAGAGAAGGGCTTCCTATGGCAGTCGCATCGTCTTCGCCTCTGGCCCTCATCAACCAAACACTCAACAAGCTGCAGATCGCGGATCGCTTCAAGCTGGTACATTCGGCCGAGGACGAGCCAAACGGCAAACCGCATCCGGGAGTCTTTTTGACAGCTGCCGAGCGGCTGGGAATCGCACCGGACCGTTGCCTCGCCTTCGAGGACTCGCCCTATGGAGTCCTCGCGGCAAAAGCAGCGAAGATGGTTTGCTATGCTGTCCCCGGTGAGGGATTGTGCGATCATCGGTTCTTCGCAATCGCGGACAGGGTCCTTGATTCGTTGCTTGACGTGACAGCTTCCATGTTGCGTGAGTCGAACTACGCCCTTGAAGGGCGCGGGTAAACGTTCCGTGAGGCCGGCCGTGCCGCTTGACCGGCTCGGCGTGTTGCCCGCCCTGGATGGGCAGCGGTAGTTAGCACATACTACCCCTCGGTCCGGCTGATTGAATACGCTCAGGCTGACAGATTTGTACGCGAAGGGCGTCTGGTCCTGTCAGATGGCACAGCTTGGCGCAACGGCACACTCCGGCAGGACCGGTGTCGGTATCAGGTCAGGGCAGACATGGCGACGGCATGAGCGTGCCGTGCACAATGCGCGTCAGCAGCACGTGAAGGGAGAGTGCCGAAATGATCGACCAGCGCACTTGGGATGCAGGATACTGGCTCAATGAGCCACGTGACTGGCGCCGTGGGCCGGACGGTAGCGTAGTGATTGTGGCAAATCCGCGGACGGATTTCTGGCGGCTGACCCATGATGGGGGCGCTCGCCACACCGGCCACGCCTACGGGATCGACGTGTCCGGCGACTTCACGGCAGTGGTAGCGGTGCGCGGCTCCTACGTCCATCAGTACGACCAGGCCGGGTTGATTGCATGTGCCGACGAGTCACTATGGCTGAAAGCGGGTGTGGAGTTCTTCGAAGGCTCGCCGCGCCTCAGCGCTGTGGTGACACGCGAGACATCGGACTGGGCGCTTGGTCAGATCGCGGCGTGGGAGACGGTGTGGATTCGCCTGCAGCGCATGGGACGGGAGCTGGCCGTCTCCTTCTCCAGCGACGGCACGGTCTATGCGCTGGCACGCCAGTGCACGCTGACTGACCAGAAGGTCCAAGTGGGGCTGCTCTGTTGCGCGCCGGGAGACTACAGCTTCACTGCGACGTTCTCCCACTTTTCAATCACGGTCTGAAAAAGGTCGCTCCGGCCTGACCGAGTACCCGCAAGAGTGGGTGATAGGTCATGGCAGGGGCTCTCATCGCCGAGGCGGTGCTGCTCCCTAGCCTGCCGCCCACTGCGATAACGTTACGGGAACGTGCGGGCAACCGAGAGCAAGATCCGTCTCTGCAGGAGGATCTGCATGGCTGAGAATCGCAGTCAGTACCTGCCGCTGCGTTGTCAACGGCAGGTTTCTGTTCGCTCTCCTGGCGAGCAAATTCTCCGCCAGCACGTTGGCAGCCATGCCGCTAATGACCGGAGTAGCAAACGACGTGCCGGACCAGTAGACCCACCCGGTCAAGTTCGGCTCGAACGTGTCTATTCCGGTCGGCACATCGACCTCCGTATACAGACTCACCATGCCGTCGCGTGGAGTGCCAGGCGGCACGATGACGACCCTGCCGTCGGCTTTCCCGTCGCCGCCGTAGGTAGCCACGCAGTTCCCGGTCGCAGGTATGTCCGCTCGATTCGAGTAGGCGGCGATCCTGCCAGCACGATTGGCTGCTACCGTGCAGATCACGCCATCGTAGTCCGCGGGCAGTCTGGGCTGCGGGTGGACTGCATCATGGATCACTCTTCTCCCACGCAACTGGAGGGCATCGTTGCCTGCGGCGGCGACTATGACGGCGCCGGCATCGAGTAGCAGTTCCACGCGCTGCTCGACTGCCTCGTCCAGGGCCTCGATCTGGTTTGCCGCGGTATCCAGATGCGCGCAAACGCGCGACGCATCGGCTCCGAACCAGTGGCTCCACAACTCGGTCCCCGGGGGAATTGACAGGTACATACTCATGTTGACCACGATGCGCCGGCCGGAATGTGCCAGAGCCAGACAATGGTCGAGCGCATCAAACAGGAGATGGATGTGCCCGAGCCCGGAGCTATCGAGCACGTGAAGAAGATGAATCTCCGCGAGGGGGGCGATGCGGTGGATGATGCCTGCCACGAACAGACCGTGGTCCGCCTCGCGAGCAGGGCGTTGCGGATCCAACTCTCGCGGCTGCATGTCCTGTGACGGTGCGAAGCGATCCCACTCCACGATCACGTCGCCGCCGGCCATCTCCTGGAGCAGCGCGTTGTCCTTGAGTACTGGTCGCTTCGCGGCATCAGCCAGGGCACGGCGTCCGGGTGAGCTGTCCAGGACCGCCACGATGACGCGCTCGTCGCCTGCAAGGGGCCAACCATTTGAGTCGACGTCCCAAGCTACGACCTCCGGAACCTTGAGCGACCATTGTCCGGCTGGAGCCGGATACGGCATCGTGCCCGAACCGCCCATCGGCGAGCCATGCCCGCCGGCGCTGCTGACGATCCAGTTCGGCGAGGCCGAAGATACAATAACGCCCTGGTATTCGAGCGTATGCAATGTCGCGTTTATCGTGTCTACAACGTCTTTCACGCGTTCGCGTTGCGTTCCCGTGCGGGCGCTTCGCTGCATCCGAAACCGTGCCGTAAGCGGCGCCCCGGCAATGTTGGGAACTGGCACGTCGCCGCGTGGCTTCACGCCCGCGATGTGGTCCAGCTCGATGCCGGCGAGCTGCTTGACGCGATCGAGCAGTGATTGCACGCGCCGGTCCTCGAACGCGGCTCTGCCCTTTGTATCCACGAAGGTCAGGAGTATCTCGTCAGGGAGATGCGTGCGTTCTTCAACTTGCAGTTCAGGGTGTTCCACCGGATCCACCGTTGCCATCGGGCTGAGGTCGATCGTGTCGATTCTTCCCAGTGCCTGCATCACGTACTCTTCCTCCTTACACAATCGCGCGTGAGCGATACGCCGCCGCGCCGTTTATAACACGCCCGCGTCTCCTATCAGCTTGAACGGCGCCCAGACGAATGATCCACTGACATCCCGGCCCGTGTCGTCCGCGGCTTGGATCAACGCTAGCTGCGCGTGCCTCAGTGCGGCAGCCTTGGTCTGGCATGATATACCTTTCCTGCGATTCAAGGCGTCGTCGCCCTCGCGGTGGCCTGACCGGTGCCTCATTCGTGGACGATGATCCAACCCGCGAAACTCGGGATATCATCATTCCGGCGCTCTGTTCCGTGGTAGGTCCTGCTATGCTGCGTGTGTGAGCGAGAGGGGCGGCACGAATGGACCTGCAGGATCTTGAGCGGACGCGGCGCTTCAACTGGGGCCAAACACCTGAGTCGAGCTGTACACATCCTGACGGCGCGGCGGGTCTCATCGATCGGCTGGGAATCGTCACGCACTACCCCGCGTCTCCCGAGCTGCCCAATCTCCTTCACGCCTTTACGGGCACTCCTGACACGCGCGTGCAGTCTGAATGGGATAGCGCGAGCGGAGATGTGTACACGTGGCGGTGGCTGCTGGGCCGCCGAAAGGCCGGGTTCTACACGGCGATCGTGTTGAAACGCCCGACCTGGGTGGCGTGGTCCTTGTTGCCCGCGGTGCTGTGCCTGCGTGGCGATCTCCGGGTCATAGATGAGATTTACGGCACCGGGGACATGTCGTCCGATGCGTATCGTGTTGCGCATGTGCTGGAAGAGGCAGACGCTCCGCTCGGCACCGGTGAGCTGCGCCAGGCTGCCGGCTTTCCGGTCGGCAGGCCGCAGCGCAACGCCTATCTGAGGGCTGTGGCGGAGCTTGATGGTAAGTTGCTGGTGGCGAAGGTGTTCGACGACGCGGACGAAGACATGCGGCACGTGTTGGTGAGCACGTACTATCCGGAATACGTGGCTGTCGCCGGGGAGCTCTTGCCCGACGCGGCCCTCCGCCGGATTCTCGAGCACTACCTGCCGCAAGCTGCCTTCGCTCGCCCGTCACCGCTCGCCAAGGCCCTTGGCGTTTCCAAGGCCGAGATGCTGGCTGCACTTAACGATCTGGCGGAAGAAGGCCTGGTCGACGGTACTTCCGACGAAATATACGTCTGGATCGCATCGCGCGAAAGGGGCGAAGCCCAGGGCCTGCGATGATGAAGCGACGGGCGCGAGGCCCGCGCCATGTGCGATAATGACGCCATGGAATGCGATGCACGGTAGAGGTGATGGCAGAGACGTACCACGTGCAGCCGCTAACGGAGCCGTTCAACGCGACGGTAAGTGTGCCGGGCTCCAAGAGCCAGACAAATCGCGCCCTGCTACTGGCCGCTCTCGCCCGCGGCAGCTCGGTGCTTCGAGGGGCGCTGTTCAGCGACGATTCCCGGGTGTTTGTCGACTCCCTCTGCCGGCTCGGTGTGGCCGTGGAAGCGGACGAGCGCGCGTCAGCCATTCGTGTCGATGGCGCGGGCGGCTCGATTCCCACTGAGACCGCCGAGATCTTCGTGGGAAACGCGGGAACCGCCGCCCGTTTCCTCACGGCCTTCCTCACTCTCGGGCATGGCGACTATATGCTGGACGGCGTGCCGCGGATGCGACAGCGGCCGATCGGCGATCTCCTCGAAGCGCTCAACGCGCTCGGCGGAAACGTCGAATCAATCATGCGAAACGGCTGCCCGCCCGTGCGAGTGCACGCCTCGGGGCTCAACGGTGGCGAGACAACGGTCGACGCCCGGCGGAGCGGGCAGTTCCTGTCCGCGCTCTTGATGGTCGCTCCGTACGCGCGGTCCGGTACCATACTGCGGCTCGAGAGCTTCCTCGCGTCGGCGCCGTACGTCGAGATGACGCTCACGATGATGAGTAGCTGGGGTGTTGACGTGACGGTCTCCGGTGATCCGAGCCATGCGTCACGTGACCGGCCGGCTGCCTACCATGTACGGGCAGAACAGCACTTTCTGCCCTGCGACTACGAGATTGCTCCAGATGCGTCCAGCGCGTCGTACTTCCTTGCAGCCGCCGCCGTGACCGGTGGCCACGTGCGCGTTCGCAACCTGGCGCTGGCTCGCGATCAGGGCGACTTTGGCCTGTTGGGCGTGTTCGAGCAGATGGGATGTCACGTTGCGACCGTGGGCAACGACGTCGAATTGACCGGCCCAGCGCAGCTTGACGGCATCGAGGTCGACCTCAATGCGATGTCTGATACGACGATGACGGTCGCCGCGATCGCTCCCTTCGCTCGCGGTCCCGTGTCTCTCCGCAATATCGGCCACATACGAGAGAAGGAGACCGACCGCATTGCCGCCACCGCGACCGAGCTGCGTCGCTTGGGGGCGCAGGTTGAGGAACGCGCGGATGGCCTCGTCATCCATCCTTCTGCCTTGTATGGGGCGGAGGTGCGGACCTATGACGACCATCGTATTGCCATGGCGTTCGCCATCACCGGGCTGCTAGTTCGCGGGATATCGATCGCCGATCCTGGCTGCGTAGCCAAGACGTTTCCCGATTTCTTCGCGCGCCTTGAGGCAGCCTGCGCCGGCTCCCCGGGTTGAAATCCAATGTGCTGTATACAAATGAGAACCTGACGGAGTGCGATTTCCTGTTCTGGCGGCCGGTCGCACGATCAGGCGGGGGCGTGAGCGCCGGAGTGCAGTTCATGACAATCAGGCTCACGAACGCGAGTATCGCTTCGTACACCCAATACACGGCAAGTCCCGATCAGCTCAATCAGTTCGACGCGCATGAGCTCGAGGACATCGAGCTGGTCTACCAGAAGATCGAAACGACCTGGAATGCAGGTGGTGTTACGGCCGAAGATGACTGGCTAGCCAGGGTTTGACAGGTATCATGCATCGGTGGGGAAGCGGGCCTGGTCGCATGAGGCTCCTGTACTTCGGCCTGTTCTCCTCCATGGGGATCTACTTCCCCTATGTCAGCTTGTACTATCAAGCGATCCATCTCGACGGTGCCCAGATTGGGCTGCTTGCATCGACGTCGGCGCTCGCCGCCGTGTTGCTTCCTGCGGTCTGGGGTACGCTCAGCGACCGCTTCGGCTGGCGCAATCAGATCGTCCGTCTTGCACTCGGAGGCGGCGCCGTAATCGCTCCCATCATCCCGTTGCTCCATCCCTTTGGTGTGTTGTTGGCCGCCGTTCTCTTGCTGGCGGTGGTGCTCAGCCCAGCGTCTCCGCTCGCCGATGCGGCCACCCTGGAATGTCTGAAAGGCGCGACTAACCGCTATGGCGTCGTGCGCCTGTTCGGATCAGCCGGCTTTCTGATCTCGTCGATCGTCATTGGCAAAGTGTTTCTCGGCAACCACATCCTGTGGCTGTTTCCTGCGTTCGGCTGCGCGCTAGGTGTCGCATTTCTGACCAGTCTCGCGATGCCAAAACAGGAAGGCCTTGTGCGGGCCGCTCGTGGCGAGGGCCTCCGATTCGTCCTGAGCGACCTCCGCGTCAGCATATTCCTGCTTCTCGTCATCGTGGGGTACACAAGTTTTGCCGCCTACAACACCTTCTTCCCCTTGTACCTCAAGGACCTGGGCGCCGGCACGGATGTTTTGGGCCTGGCCACTGCCCTGGCGACGCTCAGCGAGGTCGCCGGGATGGTGTTTGGCGGCTACGTAATTCGGCTATACGGAGTCAAGCCGGTCCTGCTGCTCGGCCTTGGCTCGTGCTGCGTCCGTTGGCTGGCCTACGCCGCCATTCGAGATTACCATCTCGTTTTCGTCGTGCAACCGCTACACGGCCTTGGGTTTGGCGCCTTCTGCGTGGCTGGCGTGGCCTACGTCGATGCCATCGTGCCGGTCAGGCTGCGCGTCACCGGTCAGACGCTGTTCAGCCTCTCATTCATGAGTGTGAGCAGCGTGATCGGCTCGAATCTGTTCGGCCTGCTGTACGATCACATCCACGGATCCGGGGTGTTCCTCGTCGCCGCCGTTCTCGTCGTTCCGGCATGGTTGGGCATGGCGACATTCGTACCACGCGTGGGGGCGGCGCGTTCTGGCGGCTCGACAGAAACGTTGGAGCACGCAGCCGAGCCATGGCAGTCAACACCGGTGTAGAGACACGATCGCCGCGGGCAGTCGTACGGCTCACGTCCGACCCCCAGGGGCTCGTGCACAACTCACGCTCCCCGATGCCTGCGTCGGCGCTGGCTTCTGCGAACGGGTCTGTCCGTCACCAAGTTGTGTGACCTTTCTAATTGCGCACCTGCTCTATCGACAAACCCGTATCTATGTCAGGTTGGCGATCTCCACCGGCTGGATGTCGTCGGCCGGCGCGTAGCCGAAGACTCTGGCATAGAAGTAGAACTCGGCTTCGAGCGCCCGCTTGATGTTCTCGGCTTTGCGGAACCCGTGCTGCTCGCCCTCAAATGCCAGATATGCCACGGGCAGCGCCTTCGCCCTAACTGCCTCGTACATGGTCACGGCCTGGGCCGGAGGGACGACTTTGTCCTCCAGGCCCTGGAACAGGATCAATGGGCACGATAACCCGTCGACGTGCCGGATCGGCGATCGCTCCAGGTAAAGATCCCGCCTTTCAGGGTACGGCCCGACGATTCCGTCGAGATAGCGCGATTCGAACTTATGCGTGTCGGTGGCGAGCGCTTCCAGATCGCTCACCCCATAGTAGCTTGCCCCTGCCTGGAATGTGTCCCGAAACGTGAGGACCGCCAGCGTCGTGTAGCCGCCTGCGCTCCCGCCGTCGATCACGAGGCGGCTGCCGTCGACTAGGTCGCGTTTCACAAGGTACTTCGCGCCGTTCACACAGTCGTCGACGTCGACGATGCCCCAGCGTCCGTTCAGCCTCCGGCGATACGCACGGCCATAACCGGTGCTGCCGCCGTAGTCGACGTCAAGGATGGCGATGCCGCGGCTGGTCCAGTACTGGTAGCCGGCGCTGAAGGTGCCCGACGTGTTGCCAGTCGGTCCGCCGTGGCTCTTCACAAGCAACGGAGGCTTCTCTCCGGCCGGCGCTTCGAAGTCACGGTTGCGCGGCATGTAGAGATATCCGTATGCCGTAAGGCCGCCCTCGGTGGGGAACTCTATGTGCTCGGGTATCGAAACGTACAGGGGATCAACCGTCGTCGCGCTCGACGATCGCAGAACCGTATAGCTGCCGTCGGCGATGTTGAATTGCACCAGAGCGGCCGGCTCCGAGGCCGAGCCCACGACGGCCCAGGCCGTTCTTCCAGCCACGTGCAGGTGTCCGAACTCCGAAAACTCTGGGGCGATCGGCCGTAAGTCACCGCTGCCTGTATCCAGCAGCGCGAGGTGCGATTTGCCGCTCTGCTCATAAACGCAGAGGAGCGTCCGTTCGTCGACGAAGCCATAGGTTGCCAGGCCGAACACCCACTGCGCGTGGCCGAACTCCGCTTCCATGGGACACAGCGCTTCGAATCCCGATCCGTTGAGCCTGTAGAGATTCCACCAACCTGAGCGGTCCGACACCCAGTGCAGCACACCCTCTGGCGACCACGATGGCTGAAATATCGACTCGTCGTGCCCGCCTGCAACACACGTCGTCTGTCCCAGCATGCCGCCTTCGTCGACGGAAGCTACCCAGAGCTCGCAGGTGTCCCAGGGCATGTTGGGATGGTTCCAGGCCAGCCAGGCCAGCTTCGTGCCGTCTGGGCTGAGCCGCGGATTGGAGTAGAAATCGTGGCCCGACGCGAGCACGCGCTCATCCGAGCCGTCCATTGCGACACTGGCTATCGTATTGACGGCCTCGCGATCCCCGTCTCGATGGTCTTCGCGGACGACCACCAGCCGTCGCCTGCGGCGGTCGGGATCGGCATCCGCGTAGCGAAGTCCCTCGGCGGTCAGCGGTCGAGGCTCCCCGCCTGGCTCGAGAACGTAGAGGCGCTGGTCCGCGAAGTGCGAGAAGTAGACAGATCCCCCCGCCACGGTGACGCTGCCGCCGCCGTACTCGTGGACTCTCGTGCGGGCATTCCACGGCGGTGGGATGACGTCGGAGATGCTGCCGTCGTCCGCCCGGGAGACGAGCACGCAACGGCCACCCTCGCTCGGCCGCAGTTCGACCCAGTATGCTCGGTCTCCGTCGAGTGCGATCTGTTCGAAGCTAATCGATCCCGCGACCACCGTGTCCGCAGTGATAGGCGATTTCCAGGTTCCATATGGCGCGCGACTGCGCTCCGGCATCGTAGCTCCTCCTTACGCTTCCTGGTGCGTGGGCCAATGAGCCTGCGCGTTCTCAAAAGGTTTTCCGAACCGGTGGGCGTGAGCACGGGCGCGGTCGGTATGGACGCCGCGCCAACAGACGGGTCCCAGCTTGCCGGCGATCACTACACAGGGTACACAGTGGGGCGTACCACCGAATAGCTACCAGTCGAATGCTTCCCTGCACCGCCTCAGCTCACTGCAAATGATACTTCGACTGTTCTTCCAGCATGCGCCGGTTGAGTTCTTGACGCGAGGCGATCAGATCGCGGGTCGGGCCTAGAAGCTCTCGCGCCGTCTGGCTGTCTACCTGATCCAGCAACGAGCTCTGCTCACGCAGACGGTCGCTCTGATTGATGCGCTCGAGCCGCGACCGGTACACCCTTATCGCCGACGCTACCTTGTGTCGTTCGACTGGAGGAGGCGGTGGACTGTCGAGGACGTGGTCGAGCGTCTCGGTTTCCTCCGGTCCGAGCAGCCCGCGTACCTGCTCGACGGTCGGTGATCTCGACGCGCTTTGCGCTGCCAGGACGGCTTCGACAATGATCGCGCGGGCGGCAGACTGGAGAGGCAGGTTATCGAGTGCCTGAAGCACCTCGTCGTCGAGTGGCATGTTCTGGAGCAGGAACCTGAGCAGCTCGTTCTCGATTTCCTCGCGTGGGTCACGCGCTTGCGCTGCCTGCCGCAGGGTGGCGATCTCTGACTGCCGCGCGGTGGGAGCCCGTCGCCCACGCCGGGCTTCGCTGCGCAATCGTGCCAGTTCGCCACGCAGCGCCGAGGTCTCGATGTGCGTGATCGTCTGTAGTCGCTCGAGATAGGGCTGCTGCTGGCCTACTCCCGGTAGCTGACCGATCAGTGGCAGCAGTTGGGCCAGGAGGTCCTGTGTAAACGTGGGAAGCCGCCGATCCAGGCTGCCCAGCACAAGATCGAAGAGGTGATCCATGGCTGGCTTGGCATCGGCGATCGCCTGCCGCCAGCGGCCAGGATCTTCGGCAATCAGGTCATCCGGATCGTAGCCCTCCGGAAGAGTTGCGATGCGGAGCTCGAGCGGCGCCTGAGGCGCCTTTCCCACTGTTGGCGTGCTGGACCTTTGCGGCTCGCGCATGGCCACCACGGCACGCACCCCGGCCTCAGCCGCGGCTCGAGCACCCGCTGGATCTGCATCCAGCGCCAGCACCGTGCGTAGTGGTGCGACGTCGCGACCGCGAAGCCGGCTCAGCATTGTGAGCTGCCCCACGGTAATTGCCGTGCCGAGACTGGCCACGACATTATTGAAACCGTCCTGGTGCGCCCGCAGGGCATCCATGTAGCCTTCTACGATCACGGCTTCACCCGAGCCTCGAATGACCTCAGCCGCCCTGTCAATCGCGTACAGCACGGCGCTCTTGTCGAACAATGCGCTCTGGCGCGAATTAAGATACTTTGGCTGACCGTCGCCGAGAATACGTCCTCCGAAGCCGCACACACGCCCGTGCTGGTCGCGTATCGGGAATATCAGCCGGCCGTGAAACGCGCAGAAGGGCTCGAGGCCCTGGTCGGAGACAAGCAGCACACCGGCATCCACGAGTTCCTGTACGGTTATGCCGCGCGCAGGCAGGTCGCGTCGCATGCCGTCTCCCCAGTCGGGCAGAAATCCCAGGGCGAAGCGTTCGACCGTCGCTTGCGTGAGCCCGCGCTTGGCCAGGTAATCGCGGGCGTTCTTGCCCGAGCTTGCCGCCAAAGCCTGCTGGAAGTAGAGGCTCACTGCCTGCAGCACGTCATAGCCACGTGCTTCGCTGGCCTTGCGTCTGGCTGTTTCGGGATCGAGCTCCACGCCCGCGCGGGCTGCGAGCGCCTGTAGAGCCTCCGGAAATTCCACTTTGTTTATCAGCATGTAGAAACGGAAGATATCGCCGCCGGCGCCGCAGCCGAAGCAATGAAAAGTCCCACGCTCTGGCGAGACGAGAAAGGACGGGCTCTTCTCTTTGTGAAAGGGACAGAGTCCTATGAGGTTACGACCCGAGCGCCGAAGCGCTACGCGCTCGCCCACTAGAGTCTCAATGAGCAGGCGCTCCTTGATCAGTTCGCGCTCGTCGGCCACGGCCTCTACCCAATCTGCGTCAGCGATACCCAGGCTACCGTGCTCTGATCAACCTCTACGCCCGCGGCTGCTTTTCGCTGCTGCATTGTTCATAACACGCGTGGCCGGCAGTCACAAGTGGCATATCAGGAGCCTGTGTGCGGCGGCGGAGACGACAATTCGACGTGGGGCCGCGGCCGGCCTGCCGCTCCGGGTATCCTGATACGCATGAACACTTTCATTTTCGACCTTGATGGCGTGATCTATCGCGACCGTGAGCGGGTGCCGTTTGCCGCTGAAGCAATAGCGGCGCTTCGAGCAGCCGGTCACCGCATTCTGTTCGCCACCAACAACGCGACAAGACTTCGCGCGGAGTTCGCGGAGCGGATTGCCGAAGCCGGCGTGCCCGCACGGCCAGAGGACATCGCAACCTCGGCGTCGGCTACCGCGGAGTACCTGCGTGCCCTGGACATTCCTCCTCAGACAGCCTTGGTCGTCGGTTCGGAGGCATTGAAGACGGAGTTGGAGGCGGTTGGGATTCGTGTCTACGATGCGGCGGTCGACCTCGGCTTGCAGCCCGATGTCGTTGTGGCGGGTCTCGACCGTCACTTCACGTACGAAAAGCTTGCGCGTGTCCAGCAAGCAGTGCTGCGTGGCGCCACGCTCGTGGCTACGAATCGCGATCCGCAATTCCCTGGCGCAAATGGCCGCATCTGGCCGGGCGCCGGCGCCATAGTTGCCGCTCTTGAGGCGGCCTGCCGCCAGCCCGCTGTCTCCATCGGAAAGCCCGGCCCGCTGCTCTACAGGACCCTGCTTGCCTCCGCGGGCGCGGACCCGGTGCGCACCATTGTCGTAGGCGACAGCTTGGTTACCGACATCCCCGCGGCGGCTGCCATGGGACTTGCGTCGGTGCTCGTGCTGACCGGCGTCACTACCCGCGCCGAACTGACCACGTCGACTATCGAGCCTACACTTGTGGTGGAGAACCTCGCGGAGCTGGCCGCGATCGATACCGACAGGTTGCTGCAACCGCGCGCCGCAGCGCCATCCACACGATAGCGCAAGGCAACGAGATCGTCGACTGGGAGGTGTCTCGCGGGCGCTCGGTGCCTACTTGTGTACAGGAAGCAAGACCAGGTGGATCGTCGCCGGCGAGATCGTGTAGCGGCTGAGACTCGGAGGAAGTACGACGCTGGGCCTGACATTGTAGGTACCCTGGACGCGGCCGCGTGCATCGACATGCGCGGTAAGCGTGCCCAGAGCCTTGACGTCTGCGTAGTTCCCCTTGACCGTGACCCCCTCCCACACTACGTCAGTCAGTGCGCGCAGACCGGGTCGCAGATTGTCCACGACCACCCTGGCCGCAAGTGTGCTCGTCACCTGTTGCGGTGAAATGCTGATCAGCACCTGAGCGGTGGCTGCCGAGGTGCCAACACCCTTGCTGCTGCGGCTATAAAGGCTGACGCCTGGTCCGAGTGACCCAAGATCGATCTGGGCCGTGATGGTTGTGGTCCTTGTTATGGACTGCAGAGGAATGAGCGTCGTGGGAACCGCACTCAGATAGTTGATGACGTTTGGCGGCCCGAACACGGCTACGGTTGGCGGCGTGACTTGAACCGCATTGAGCAGATAGCCCTCGGGTGGCCAGCCGGCTATCGCGGGCGTCACGGCAAGGGTCTTGAATGCGTACAACACGCCGACCTGTAGCGTCACCGTCACTCGCGAGCTGGAAAGCAGCAGCCCGTTGGACGGAACCGCGTTGAAGAGCTTGTCCTGGAGAATGGGCACCGAAGTGAATTGATACTGGAATGCCGTCGTCGAGGTAGTGGGCGCCGAAATCGAGCTGGACGGTGGCTGCACCGTGGCGCTGGTCACGCGATTGACCAAGTGGGAGGGCCCCGATATCGTCAGCGCCTTTGGCGACAGGTCCTGCGCGACCAGATCCTCGGTCGCGGGCAGTATGGCGGCGCCATTGAACTGCACGGGAACGGTGCGCGAGACAAGGGCCTCAAGCTGAACGGTGATGGAGGGCGGCTGGACAGTGTAGTCGACACCCGATCGACTGCCCGTGATCTTGATTGGCACCGTCACTGCGCCACCTGTTTGCGCCGCTTTGCTCAGATCCGCCACGGGAACGATTTGTTGGGTGCTGTTTACGGTGTTTTGCAGGCCATGAGCGGTGACGGTTACGGTCTTGTTTGGGTCCTGCACGGTGAGGCCTTTCGGCGTAATGAAGTGCACTTGAAGCGTGAAAGGCTGGCTTCTCACCACAGGATTCTCTTGATCCGTAACGTAGTACCACAGAGCAATGGACATGACGAGAGCGATCAGGAAGCGTGTGGCGAGCGTGCCGCTCGATATGCGCTGCTCGTCGGCGCCGGGGACGCGTCCGAGAGCGATCGTGCGCAACACATACGAGAACGTGCGAATCCGCTCACGACTGAGGCGAGTCTGCCGAAGATCGGAGAGAGTGGGAATCATGCTACGATACCACCTGCAGCTCCTCCGCACGATAGAAGGCCATCAGCATACGCCGGAGTCGATCTCCGGTCAGGCCGCGGACGAGCTTGCCATTCACCGCCATGGAAATCGTGCCAGTCTCTTCCGAAACCACGACAGCCACCGCATCCGTAACTTCCGTGATACCGATGGCGGCGCGATGGCGCGTGCCCATGTGCGCGGCGCTGCCCTCATTCTCGCTCAGGGGCAGAACGCACTTCGCGGCCACCACGCGATCGCCCTGAATAATGACTGCACCGTCGTGCAGCGCGGCATTCTTGAAGAATATGGCCTCCAACAGCTCGAAGGAAACGGTAGCCTCGAGCCTGGTGCCGGTAGCAACGTAGTCCTGCAAGCCGGTCTTACGCTCCAGCACGATCAGGGCGCCAAACAACTGCTGCGAAAGGTGTTCGCATGCCGCGACGATCTGGCCGACGGTGAGGTCGGCCGCGGGCGCACCAAGCGAGGCGAGCGGGTGATTGATGATCCTGCTTGTGCGACCGACCTGCTCCAAAAGCCGTCGCAGCTCAGGCTGGAAAATGACCGGGATGGCAATGACGAGAACGGGAAAGGAATGCACCACCAACCATCCAAGCACGCTCAACTGGAGGGTCGATGCCAGTACCGCGCAGGCAATGACGAGCACGGCAATACCACGCAGCACCTGGTCCGCACGCGTCTGATAGGTCAGTACGAGGAACCAGAAAAAGACAAGTGTGACAATCGCGATATCCAGCGCACTTGCCAGATCCAGTCGTGACAGTGTCCAGCGCAACGAATCCATTGTGTACCCTGCCCGCAGACGGGTGGCTCTTTCGAAAGTGTAACAGGTTGGGTGCTGACCACCATCCCCCATCGGGCAGTGGGAAAGCGATTTCTCTCCTCAAACAGAGAATGCCGCCGCGACCTGAAAGTGACGGATCAAATGCAGAAGCCGATTGGAACGACGACGTGCCGACTTCTTGATCTACCGCACTGCAGGTCGTCGTCGATTACTTTTCAAGGGACGCCCTCGCTGCGTACCCTGCTCAGCGGCCTAACCTTGGTCGTGTTAACCTGGAAGAACAGTCGCTGAGCGCGGCAGGACCAGCCCACGGACCGCGGAGGTCGCAGCCAGCAAGGCGGGCTTTCGATCCTGAGAGGCTGCGACATCTCCCGGTTCGGCTTCAGGCGGTCGCCAGATGCGTTGTCAAGGGATCATCTCCAAGATGTGCATGCCCGTACTGGTCACGCGCGTGTCCGCTTCGCCGACCAGAGAATGGCGAAGCGACGTGCACCGCCCCGATGAGCCTCCGCGAGCGAATAGCAACAAGATCATTACCGGCCGGCGGGTTGGCCGCAGCATTTCAATAAAGCGGGAAAGGAGGCGCAACACGCATGACCGAGGTTCGCGACTATAGCGATGGCGCCTGGCGCACGCCGTCATCCGAGGCCGGCGTGGAAGTGCGTAATCCAGCGACGGGCGAGCTACTGGGACGCTCGCCGGTCGGCAGTGTTGAGGATGTCGCCGCGGCAGTCGCGGCGGCCGCGAGAGCATTTCCGGAGTGGCGCCTCACGCCAGCGCCCGAGCGCATCCAATACCTGTTCCGCCTCAAGCAGTTGCTCGAGGAGCATTTTGACGAGATATCGCGAGGTATCACGGTAGAAAACGGCAAGACCCTTGCCGAGGCACGTGGCGAGCTTCGCCGGGGAATCGAGAATGTCGAGGTTGCGTGTGGCATTCCGACGCTGATGCAGGGATACAACCTCGAGGACGTGGCACGCGGTATCGACGAGACGATGATCCGACAGCCGCTGGGCGTGGTCGCGGAAATCACGCCCTTCAACTTCCCCGCCATGATTCCACTGTGGTTTCTTCCTTACGCAATCGCCTGTGGCAACACGCTTGTCGTCAAGCCATCCGATCGCGTGCCTTTCACGATGATGCGCATCGTAGAGCTTATCGAGGAGACGGGGCTGCCGAAGGGCATCGTGAACCTCGTCAATGGCGGCAAGGTGGCCGTGGACGCGCTGCTCGATCACCCCGACGTGCAGGCAATGAGTTTCGTCGGATCGTCGCCGGTAGCGCGATATATCTACGCGAGAGCCGCCGGCAATGGGAAGCGCGTACAGTGCCAGGGCGGAGCCAAGAATCACGTGGTGGTGCTACCCGATGCTGATCCCGAGACGACCAAGCAAGTCATTGCGGACAGCGCGTTCGGATGCGCCGGTCAACGCTGTCTCGCCGTGTCGGTCGCCGTGACCGTCGGAGACGCTCGCTCGTGGTTTACCAGGTCAATTGCCCAGGCCGCGGAATCACTCAAGGTTGGCTTTGGGCTCGACAACGGCACTCAGATGGGACCGGTAATCACCGCCGCGAGCGGAGCGCGCATTCGCTCACTGATCGCACAGGCAGAGCACGAGGGCGCCGTTCCCGTCGTAGACGGCCGGGACACGCGGGTTGCAGGGTACGATCAGGGCTATTTCGTCGGTCCGACGATCGTCGACGGTCTCGCACCGTCCAGCGAGCTGACGGAAACGGAGATCTTCGGGCCAGTTCTGAGCCTTATTCACGCCAGGGACATAGACGAGGCGATAGATGTGCTCGCGAGAAGCCCCTACGGAAATGCTGCCTCAATCTTTACGACGAGCGGAGCCGCGGCGCGAAAGTTTCGCAATGTGGTCCCAACCGGAAATGTGGGAGTAAATATCGGCGTGGCTGCCCCGATGGCATACTTTCCATTTAGCGGATGGAAAGGCAGCTTCTTTGGCGCGCTCCATGCCCAAGGCCGCGATGCTGTCGAGTTCTACACGGACAAGAAGGTCGTGATAGAGCGATGGCCCAAGGCATGGTCCAGGAAGTTCTAATAGCCGCGGTCGCGGGCGAGTAGTCCGGCAGCCCCGCCGAGACCGCGTGCGGGGCTGCCTCGCGACGTGTCGACTGCCCGGCTAGTTACGGGTCAGCGTGCCATCCCAGGTGCTGACCGTTTTCAGGGAATCCTCCTCGGTGAACCATACCGACGTGACGGATTTGGTCTCGGTGAAGAACGCGACACCGTCCTTGCCGAGCGTGTGCAGGTCGCCGAAGAATGACTGCTTGTGTCCGGAGAACGGGAAGATCGAGAACGGCACGGGAATGCCGACATTGACGCCGACCATGCCGCCGTGCGTCCGCTTGGCGAATTCCCGAGCATGGCGTCCGGAGCTCGTATAGATGGACGAGCCATTCGCGAAGCGGTTCGCGTTCATGATTGCGAGGCCTTCCTCGAAGTCCTTGACCCGCTTCACGCTGGTGACTGGGCCGAAGACTTCCTCGTCACCGACGAAATGACCGGGTTGCACGTAGTCGAAGATGGTCGGGCCGACGTAGTAGCCGTTCTCGTAACCCGGCACCACAACGTTGCGGCCGTCCAACACTAACTTCGCTCCCTCGTCAACACCGCGCGTGATGCACTTCTCGATCCACTCCTTCTGCCCGGTGGATACGACGGGGCCGAGTTGCGACTCGGGCAGATACGCCGGGCCAATCTTGAGCTCGCGCGCGTACCGCACCAGAAGCTCGACCAACCTTTCGGCGATGGACTCCTGCACGCACAACGCGGGAAGTGCCATGCAGCGCTGACCGGCGCAGCCGTACGTCGAGTTGACGATGCCCCTGACCGTCCGCTCCAGCACGCAATCCTCAAGCACGAGCGCGTGGTTCTTGGCCTCCGTCAGGCACTGGACGCGCTTGCCGGCGGCCGACGCGGTTTTGAAGATATGGAGCCCGACCGAGGTCGAGCCGACGAAGGTAATGCCCCTGACATCGGGATGCGTCAGCAGGCTGTCCGCCTCAACGCGGCTGCAGGTAAGGATATTGACGACGCCTCTGGGCATGCCTGCCTCGATCAACAGATCGACCATCTGCATCGCCGTCTGCGGCACCATGGAGGCAGCTTTCATGACCACGGTGTTGCCGGTCGTTATGGCGAAGGGGATCATCCAGCCGAGCGGGATCATGGCCGGGAAGTTGTATGGAGCGATGCCGACAAACACGCCAATCGGCTCGCGGTACGACACCGTGTCGTAGCCGTTGGACACGTTCATGCAGGTGTCGCCTTGCATCAGGTAGTGCGTCGAACAGGCACACTCGACCACCTCGATAGCCTTCAGCACGTCTCCACGCGCTTCGCTGAGTACCTTTCCCATCTCGGTCGCAAGAAGCAGGGTCAACTCATCAAGGTGCTGGTCAAGCAGCTGCTTGAAGCGGAACATCAGCTGAATGCGGTCCGGGATTGGCGTGTTCGACCACGCGGGAAATGCTCGGGCGGCCGCGGCCACCGCCGAATTCACTTCCTCCTGCGTGCAGCATGGCGCCTCCGCGATCTGCTCGCCGGTGCTCGGGTTCATCACCGGCATGTACTTGCCGGTCTTGGAGACGATCCACTCGTTGTCCACGCAGTACATAAGTCGCTTCATTTACCGTTTTCCCCTACGTCTTCCTACCATTACCAACGAAACCGTTATCCTCTACCGGCTTGACCGGTCTCCTCGCCGTGACAGCGTTTAATCTTCTGTCACATGCTGCGCGACCCGCAATGACATACTCGCCTCCTTGTGCGGTGCGGTTGATTGGCTCCTGCGTGGCGCGGTCGATTGGCGCACGATCAGCTCGCCAGGTACTTTGACGTTCTGCTCGGGATCGCCGCCGCTCAGCAGTTTCAGCAGCGTATCCATCCCCAGGCGACCCATTTCGTGTTTCGGTTGGCGGATGGTGGTCAGCGCGGGTTCCGCATACTGGGCGAGGAAGAGGTCATCGAAGCCAATCATCGAGACATCCCACGGCACCTGGATTCCATGAGCGCGGAGCGTCTTCAGCGCGCCGATCGCGGTCATATCGTTGTAGCAGAACACGGCGGTCGGCAGTCCTGGGAGATCGAGCAGTCTCGCCATTGCCCGAGCGCCGCCCTCGGGCTGGCCGTCCCCATGCACGACGAGGTCGGGCTGGAACGGGATGTCCGCTTCGTCGAGCGTGGCACGGTAGCCACTGAATCGCTCCGTGTCTGAGCTACGCCCGTAGCGGTCGCCGATGTAGGCAATCTGGCGGTGGCCCAGGCTCAGGAGGTAGCCGACCGCCTGGCGGCTGGCTTCGAAGTCGGCAATCCTCACCGAATAGCCAAATTCGCTGGGATGCTCATTGTTGAGCAATACGACGGGCACGCGCATTTGTGACAGCACGTCAGCGTAGAGCGCGCCCACCCGCGAGGCTGTGACAATGATGCCGTCGACGCGCCGCTCTTCAAACGAATGCACTGCTTTGATCTCGCGTTGGGGGTCGGCGTTCGAATTGGCAAGGAACACGGAGTATTCGTGCGCATTGGCCTCGTCCTCGATCCCTGCGACGACTTCCGCGATGAACGGATCGGCGATGGTGGTGACCACAACGCCGATCGTGCGCGTTCGGCTGGTGACCAGACTGCGAGCCACGGCGCTCGGCCGGTAGCCGGACTCGGCGGCGATGCGTCTGATTCTGCACGCGGTCTCGGGATTGACCAACGGACTATGATGGAGAGCGCGAGAGACCGTGGGGTGCGACACGTTTGCCAACCGCGCGATGTCTTTGATCGAGACGCGCTTCACCGAACTCATGACGATCACCTTCACGCGGGTGGGCCGGGCCGGGTACATCGCAGGCCATCGGATAGACCGATGAACACGTGTGCACCAGGGATTCTAGCACTGATGCTCCGGCGTGTCAACCGCCGCGTTGCTAGGCGGTGCACCCATGCGTTGCGTCTGCCGGCACGCTGGAACCAGACGCTACGGTCACAAAGGCGGCTCGTGCTTGATGTGCCGGACCGGCAGGCAGGACACCCGCACGCGGGTCCCCGGCGATCCAAGGCCCGTTGCCACGTGCCTGGTACACGATTTGAACGGCCGACCATGTCCAGCGCAGGGCTTGACGCCTCGACCGGTCCGGGACTATACTCTGCTTGCACACGTGTGCACGCCGTGGCACGTTTGTCAGGGTGCCGCGGGTCCCGGCTCGCCAGAGGCATAAGGGGATACTCAGCGCAGGAGAATTACATGGCTCAAACCAGCACGGTCACAACGTTCAAGAGTCCGTTGCATCAGATGACGCAAACGACTCAGACTTGTCTGTGGAATGACTCAGCGGCCATCAATGAGCTGACGTACTCAATCGATCATGGCGCGGTGGGCGCAACCTGCAATCCGGTGATTGTGCTCGGTGTCCTGAAGAAGGAGATGTCGCTGTGGCGACCGCGGATTCAGACCCTTGTCGACGAGATGCCGACGGCAACCGAGGACCAAGTCGCGTGGAAGGTCGTTGAAGAGGTCTCTACCAAGGCGGCGGCGCTGCTCAAGCCTATTTTCGACGCGCAGGGCGGGCGCAATGGCCGGCTTTCCATTCAGACGGATCCCAGGATGTATCGAAACACGCAAGCGATCGTGGAACAGGCCGTGCATTTCAGCCAGCTTGCGCCCAACATGATCGTGAAGATACCGGTGACCTGCGCGGGTATTCCCGCGATTGAGGAGGCTACCTACCGCGGAGTCAGCATCAACGCCACGGTGAGCTTCACGCTGCCACAGGCCATCGCCGTAGCCGAGGCAGTGGAACGCGGCCTGAAGCGCCGCGAGCGCGAGGGTCTGAGCATTGCCTCCATGGGTCCGGTGTGCACCATCATGGTGGGACGTTTGGACGACTGGCTGAAGGTGCTGATCGACAAGGAAGACATCGCGATCGACCCTGGCTATCTGGAGTGGGCAGGTGTCGCCGTCTTTAAGAAGGCGTACCGCATCTTCCAGGAGCGGGGATACCGGATCCGCCTTCTGTCCGCGGCGTTCCGCAATCACATGCACTGGAGCGAGTTCATTGGCGGAGACGTCGTCATCTCGCCGCCCTACTCCTGGCAGGTTCGCTTCAATGCGAGCGACGTCGAGGTCGTGCCGCGAATCAGCACGCCTGTCGACGAGAAGGTCGTTGGCGAGCTGCTCGGAAAGTTCGCCGATTTCCGGCGCGCCTACAGTGAAGACGGCATTGCCGTAGAAGACTTTGATGCGTTTGGCTCTACCGCGCGAACGCTGCGCCAGTTTATCGCCGCCTGTTCCGATCTGGATGCGCTAATCCGGGACGTGATGCTACCTAACCCGGACCTTAGATGATGCTGCGGGCCGTCGCCGCTCGCACCAAGCCGTTACGGTCGTAACGGCTTGGTGCGATCCGCCCCTACGCGGCTGGAACAACCTGGTGTTCTGTGTGTATGGCCGCGCCGTTGCGCGTGTCACCTGCGCGGGGCGAGGATGAACGACGTGGTTCGTGTGACAGAATAGGAGATGGTCAGGGTGAAACAAGGTGTAATTGGCATTGGTGTTGTTGGTGCGGGACGAATCGGCACACTCCATTCGCTCAATGTGGCTCGCCACGTTCCGGGCGCGAAGCTGATCGCCGTTGCGGATATCGACCTCGCCTCGGCCCAGCGAGCGGTGGCCACAGCGGAACAGGGATGGGCGACCGATCGATTCGAAGCCATCCTGGACGATCCGGCGGTTGACGGGGTCATCATTGCAACGTCGACGGACACACATGCCGCACTCATGGTCGAGGCGGCGCGGCACGGCAAGCACGTGCTGTGCGAGAAACCGGTCGCCCAGAGCCTGCAGGCCACCCAATCCGCGATAGAGGCGGTGAAAGCGAGCAAGGTACTGCTGCAGCTTGGCTTCAATCGAAGGTTCGATCCCGGCTTCGCGCAGGCGCACGCGGCAATCCAGCGCGGCGACATCGGCACGCCGTGGATGGTGCGGTTGGTCGGGCGGGACCCGCGCATCGCACCGATACCCTACCTTAAGTCCAGCGGCGGCCAGTTCAAGGATCAAGCGATTCACGAGTACGACATGGCGCGCTGGCTGATTGGGTCCGACGTGGTAGAAGTCTACGCCACAGGCTCGGTGCTCGTCGACCCTGCTATCAAAGAGATCGGCGACGTTGATACTGCCATTACGACACTGAAGTTCGCGAGCGGCGCTTTGGGCATGGTCGACAATTGTCGCAGGGCTGTGCACGGCTATGACATTCGTGCAGAGGTGCATGGTTCCGATGGGACGCTGTTCGTGGAAGGCTCCGGCGGACCGGGCCTGACCGTGCTTGGCCCGGACGAAGAGGCCCTGGCGCAGGTTGCCTTCTTCATCGATCGCTTTGCCGAGGCATTCCGGGCGGAGATAGTGCATTTTGTCGACTGCGTTCGTACCGGGAGCACGCCGTGCGTTGGCGTGGAGGATGGCTACGTGGCGCTGCGCGTCGCGGTGGCGGCAGGACGCGCGCTTCAGGAGCGCCGCGCGATTCGGATCGAAGAAGTTACAACCGACTGAATTCCTTCAGTTTCCAGCCAACGCCGGCCATCCAATGAGAATGGGCGCGTCGCAAGCAGGGGTCAACGTGCTCGCGACGCGCCTCACCGACTACAGACCGAGAGACGCCAGGTAGTCCCGGTTGCGCTGAGCGCTCTCTTTGGGGGTGCCCATGCCGGGAAGGATGTCCTGCTCGACCACGATCCATCCGTGATAGCCGGCTGATTTCAGTGAGTCACGCACTGCTGGGAAAGGCACGCCGCCTTTGCCGAGCTCGCAAAACACGCCGTGACCGACGGAGGTGACGCCGTCCCATTCCTCGGCATGCGATTGTGCCGCGATATCCTGGTCACAGTCCTTGAAATGAACGTGCCAGATTCGTGCGGCATACGTCTGGATTGCCATCACGGGATCGCCTCCGGCGAACTGCCAATGGCCGGTGTCGAAGCACAGCCCGAGCAGGTCGGGATCGGTCATATCCAGCAGGCGCCGCGTCTCCTGCTCGGTTTCGATCCAGGTGCCTATGTGATGGTGGAACACTGTGCGCAAGCCGGTTTCGTCGCGAACACTGCGTGCCAGGCGAGAGGCGCCTCCCGCGAACAGCTCCCACGTCCTATCGTCCATCGACAGGGCAGGCGTGATGCGTCCGGCATTCTTGGTACGCACGGCGTTCCCATAGGGATCGTTGCCGAGAACGATCACGCAGTCTGGGCCGCCCACCGTTGCCAGCTGCCGGGCGGTACGCACGGCATCCCGGATGCTCTCCTCGTGTCGCAGGGCATCATGCAAGAAGACGCTCACCCACGAGCCGATCAAGGCCAGACCATGTGTCTGAAGCTCATCGCGCAGGCGCTCCGGGTCGGTCGGCATGAAGCCCCAATCGCCGAGCTCGGTGCCACTGAATCCGGTCTGCTGCATCTCATCCAGGACCCGTCGATACTGATTGCGATCGCCTTCAATGCCCTCGATGACACCCCAGGAGCACGGTGCGTTAGCCACTCGAAACATATATTTTCCTTCTTGCCGCGCTGCGTGCGCAAGCTTCGACGCCATGAACACGTGTGCAGGGCAGATCCTAGCATGAGTGGATCGGGGCTGTCAAAGTGGGGTTCTTGGGGCCGTCCGTGCAATGCGGCCAGCCGTGCGGTACACTATGAACTAGCCCAAACGTTCCAGTTCAACGTGCTACGCCAACGTTGATAGAACACACGTACTACTGTGCATCGGGGGTCGTCCACATGCCGGAGTTCAAGGTTGTCTCCGATTATGTTCCGCGCGGCGACCAGGTTACTGCCATACCGCAGCTGGTCGAGGGGGTCGGGAACGGCGATCGCCACCAGACTCTGCTTGGCGTGACAGGGAGCGGCAAGACGTTCACCATCAGCCACGTGGTGCAGGCGCTCCAGCGCCCAACGTTGGTGCTGGCGCCTAACAAGACGCTTGCGGCTCAGCTTTACAGCGAGTTCCGCGAGTATTTTCCCAGTAACGCGGTGGAGTATTTCGTCAGCTACTACGATTACTACCAGCCAGAGGCGTATATTCCGCGGTCCGACGTCTACATCGAGAAGGAATCGACGCTCAATGAAGAGATCGAAAAGCTGCGGCTCTCGGCGACCAGGTCCCTGTTTGAGCGCCGGGACGTGCTGATCGTCGCCTCGGTCTCGTGCATCTACGGCCTGGGTTCGCCCGAGGACTACAACAACGTCGTGGTCAAGCTCCGTCGGGGCGAGATACACCGACGCGATAAGGTACTCCGACACCTGACCGAGATTCTGTACGAGCGGAACGATGTCGAATTCGACCGCGGGAAGTTCCGCGTGCGCGGCGACGTGCTGGAGATCTATCCGGCGTATGAGGACCTCGCCTATCGCATCGAGTTCTTCGGCGACGAGATCGAGCGCATCAGCCAGGTGGATCCCCTTACCGGCGAAGTGCTCTCGAGCCAGGCTCAGATCGATATCTTTCCAGCCAGGCATTTCGTCACGCAGCGCGATAAGCTACTGCGCGCTATCGTCACCATCGAAGAGGAGCTCGCCGAGCGGAAGCTCGAGCTGGAGTCTCAGGGCAAGCTGCTGGAGGCGCAGCGAATACAGCAACGTACCAACTTCGACCTGGAGATGCTCCGCGAGACCGGTGTTTGCAATGGCATCGAGAACTACTCAAGGCACTTGAGCGGCCGCGGAGCGGGCGAGCGACCGTGGACGTTGCTTGATTACTTTCCCGACGACTTTCTGCTTGTGGTTGACGAGTCGCACGTCGCGCTTCCGCAGGTCCGCGGTATGTACGGCGGTGACCGTTCGCGCAAAGACATTCTGGTCGAGTACGGCTTTCGATTGCCGAGCGCGCTGGACAACAGGCCTCTGACGTTCTCCGAGTTTGAGGCAACGATTCACCAGGCAATCTACGTCTCAGCCACTCCCGGTCCATATGAGTACGAGCATAGCTCGCGCCTCGTCGAGCAGATCATTCGGCCCACTGGGTTGGTCGATCCAAGTGTCGAGGTGCGCCCAACCAAGGGTCAGATCGACGTTCTGATAGACGCCGTGCGCGACCGGGTGAGCCGGCACCAGCGCGTGTTGGTTACCACGCTGACCAAGAAGATGGCAGAGGACCTTGCCGAGTACATGCGCGAACTCGGTATCAAGGTCCACTACTTGCACAGCGAAATGGACGTACTGGAGCGCGTCGACATTCTGCGCGACCTGCGCTTGGGCACGTACGACGTGGTTGTCGGCATTAACTTGCTGCGCGAGGGGCTTGACCTGCCCGAGGTCAGTCTGATCGCCATTCTGGATGCCGACAAGGAGGGTTACCTCCGATCCGAGACGTCACTGATCCAGACGATCGGCCGGGCCGCGCGCCACATCGACGGCCACGTCATTATGTTCGCGGACAACGAAACGCAATCAATGCTCCGGGCCATAGGAGAGACCAATCGACGCAGAGCCCGGCAAGTGGCGTTCAATGAAGCAAACAACATCGTTCCCGTGGGCATCACCAAGGGCATACGCGATCTTGGCGACCGCGTGCGGGCGGTAGCCGAGAAGCCCGCGGCCTACCAGGTAGCGGCCGAGCTGCCCAAGGACGAGGTGATGCGCATCATGAAGGACCTCGACTCGCAGATGAAGGCAGCGGCTCGCCAACTGGAATTCGAGCGGGCGGCTGAATTGCGCGATCAGATCAGCCAGCTTCGCCGGCAGCTGGAAGATCGTAGATAATTATTGACCTGCCGCGAGAATCTCTAGTCGTCCAGCAGGCGGCCAACCTGGGCCAGCGCGTCGTCCAGCTTGCCCGCGTCACGCCCGCCGGCAGTTGCCATGTCGGGACGGCCCCCGCCTCCACCACCGACCACGGCGGCGAGCGCCTTGACCAGCTTTCCGGCGTGATAACCGTTGTCTACCAGATCCCTGGTAACCATGGCGAGCAGCTGCGGCTTGTCGCCGACCACCGTGCCGAGCACCACGACGCCGGACCCGAGCTTATCGCGCAGCCAGTCGCCCATCTCGCCCAGCACCTTGGTGTCCGGCGCCTGCACGCGGGCGGCGATGAACGCAATGCCGTTTCTGCGTTCTACTTGGCTCAGCAGCGACTCGAGGGCGTTCTTACCGAGGGTCACGCGTGTTTGTTCTAACGCACGCTGCGCTTGCTTAAGCTCGGCAAGCAGGTTGTCAACTCTCTCCACGACCTGGTTCGCCGGCGTGCCGAGTCGCGCTGCCACCTCGTGCAGGCTCGCTGCTTGCGCGGTGGCCCAATCGTCAGCCCCGCGTCCGGTCAACGCCTCGATCCGCCGTATCCCGCTCGCGCTGCTGCTTTCCTGTACGATTCTAAAGAGCCCTATCTCGCCGGTGCGCCCGACATGGGTTCCTCCGCACAGCTCGCGCGAGCAGTACGGGGCAGTCTCGCCGCAGCCAGTCGTCACCGTGCGCACGCTGTCTCCGTACTTCTCGCCGAAGAGCGCCATCGCGCCGTCTTCCAGCGCTTCCTGGTAGCCAGTTACTCGCCAGCCGACGGGCGTGTCGGCGCGAATCCAGTCGTTGATACCCTGTTCGATCCGCCGCAGCTGGTCCGCGGAGACAGCCCGGCCGTGCGTAAAGTCAAAGCGCAGCCTGTCAGGCGCAACCAGCGATCCAGCCTGAGCCGCGTGTTCTCCCAGCACTTCGCGCGCCAGACGATGCAGCATGTGCGTGGCAGTGTGATTGCGCATGATGTCGTGCCTGCGCTCGACATCCACTGCCGCCGCCGCCTTTTCGCCGACCGATACCGTGCCTGTTTCAACGGTGCCGAAGTGCACGATGAGGCCCGGTACCGGACGCTGTGTATCGTCGACCCGTACGCAGCCATTTGGCCCGGAGATCACGCCGGTGTCTCCTACCTGTCCGCCACCCTGTGCATAGAACGGCGTTCGATCCAGCACAATGCGGACGTTGTCCCCAGTGCCGGCCGTGGCGACGTTCTCGCCGTCCACCAGCAGCGCGAGCACTCGGCCGTGCCCCGCCATCTCCGTGTAGCCGGTGAACTCCGTCTGGGCGAGGTTCTGATCGGTCCACAGCTCGGCCTCGGCGTCGCGCTTGAACTTGGCGGCCTCCTTTCCACGGCGTTTCTGCTCCGCCAGCTCTTGGTCGAATCCAACCTGGTCCACCGCATAACCGCGACTGGCTGCGATCTTCTGCGTCAGGTCCAGAGGGAAGCCATGGGTGTCGTGCAGCAAAAAGGCCGTCCTTCCAGGCAGGTGCCCGCCCGGAGGGAGCGTGGAAAGCGCGTCGTCCAGAAGCAGGATGCCGCTCTCGATCGTGCGACCAAAGCGCTCTTCCTCGCTTGTCAGCACTTCGAGGATGAATTCCCGCCGTGCTCTGAGGGCCGGATATGCGTCGCCCATGGAATCGATCACGACCGCGGCGGTGTCGGCAAGGAAGGGCTTGGAGAGCCCGATCGTGCGTCCCTGATAGGCAGCGCGGCGCAAGATACGCCGCACCACGTAGGAATGCTTGCCCGGTCCCGGAAGAATGCCGTCGGCAATGAGGTGCGTGCACGCGCGCGTATGATCGGCGATGGCGCGGTACGCGATCTGATGCTCGCGGACATGGGCCTCGTCCCCGCCCGACAGTTCCATCGTACGTCGAATGATCGGCTGGAAAAGGTCGGTGTCGTAGGTCGAATGGGCGCCTTGAAGCACCATGCAGGTGCGCTCGAGGCCCATCCCGGTATCGATTGACGGTTTGGGCAGCGGCAGCATGGTGGCGCGGTCGTACTGCATGAAGACAAGATTCCAGATCTCGACATAATCTGGATCCTCGCTATTCACCCCCTCCTTGGTCATCTTGGAGAGGTCGTCGCCAATGTACATGGTGATTTCGGAACACGGTCCGCAGGGACCCGTATCGCCCATCAGCCAGAAGTTGTCCTTCGCGCCGAAGCGCAGCACACGGTCGCGCGCGGCGCCGGTTTCGATCCAGAGGGCTTCTGCCTCTTCATCAGGCGGCACCTGTTCGTCTCCGGCGAACACGGTGAACCAAAGCCGCTCGACCGGTAGTCCGAGTTCCTGGGTGAGGAACTCCCAGGCGAGTCGGATGGCGTCACGTTTGAAATAGTCGCCGAAGGAGAAGTTGCCCAGCATCTCGAAGAAGGTGTGATGCCGAGGCGAAACACCTACCTCTTCCAGGTCATTGTGTTTGCCCGAGACACGCAGGACTCGCTGCGAACTGGTGGCGCGGACGTATGGCCGCGATTCCAGCCCGAGAAACGTATCCTTAAAGGGAACCATTCCGGCGTTGGTGAAAAGAAGCGTCGGGTCATTGCCGGGGATGAGCGAGCTGCTCGGCACTTCCGTGTGCCCATTCCTCCTGAAAAAGTCGAGGAAGGCCCGGCGTGTTTCATTACCTGTATATGATTTCATAACGTCCTTTGTTGCCTCGCTGAGGTCTCCGTTGACACTCGTCTCAGCACGCAAAGAGACGGTAGCGAGGTGGAAAGCGGCTGGAGATCCTCTTCGTTACACTTTAACCGAAACGACCCGGCGAGCGCCCACCCGCTGGACCGTCCGCACGCGATGACTCTTACTGACATTCGCTGTACAGTTGGATCAGGGAGGCAGGTGGCCGACTGACTGGATGGGCGCTGGTCCTCGCCGGCGGCTATGACGCATGGCGTTTCCCCTCACGACCGATCCCATCAGCCGTAAGTACTCCCCTGTACACGCAGCGTGACAACAGAGAATCTTGCTCCGTATTTCGCCCACAATGCAGTGGCCCACTCGGCTGCGCGACTCCGGTTGCGCGCCGCCGTGGATGGCGTGACGAAGTACCCGGTGATCAGCGTCGGGCTGAGTGTGGCGAGCTTCGCGTTCCTCGGCCCTCTAGCGGCATTGGTGCTCGTAGCGACGATTCTCGACCACGAGTTCGCCCATCGGTACATGATGCGCATTCTGGGGTACTCGCCCGGTCCGGTACGGCTTTTGCCGGTTATCGGCGCTTTCGTGCGTGCTGGCAGACCCATGCTGCGCAGTGCGGACATCGCGCTGATCTTTCTGGCAGGGCCGGTCGCCGGCATCATGAGCGCCGAAGCCGCGGTGCTTGTCGCGTCGAGAACGCTGGAGGGCGCTCTTGAACAGCAGGTAGTCGTAGGTGCGGCAACGGCGATTGGACTGAATCTCTTCAACCTCCTGCCCTTTGAGCCTCTGGACGGAGGGCTGATCAGCCGCGCGTTGCCGTACCCAGCAATTCTCGTGTTCCCCATGGCGCTCGCCGCGTGGTTGCTGCACGCCGGCCTGCTGTACACCCTAGGTGGGGTTGCGGCTCCCATTCTGGCGGCTCTGATAGCCGCACACCGCGTGAACAGGTGGCGGCGGTATGCCGATGGCCTGCGCGCTCGCATGGAGCGCGGCGATCCAACTGGTCTTCAAGAGTGGCAGGCGAGCTTTCACGTCCCTATCGCTGTTCGGCTTCTCGTCGCCTGTGCGTATGGGCTGACGCTCGTAGGCGGGGTGGCGATGTTTGTGAACGCGGCTGCGATCGCACGCTGGATAGGTCCTTGACAAGCACTAACTTGTTTTGCTACGGTACAGTGTAAGGAAGCGGACACAGTGATCTGGTGGACGCCTTCCGTACCTCTCCTGGCAAGGGCGCCGGTCGTCGTTGAGACGAGGGCGCTTTTCTATTTTCCTGGCGGCGTTGCCATCAACTCATAGTCCTCCGAATCGCGGAGGTCGGATTTCGTGGCTCGGCGATTGAGCCCAGGCGCACTGTTGCACAGTATGTCGTCATTGGTTTAGCGGTCCTGGGTGCTCTGGATGTGCTCGCAGCAGTGAGCTCGCACCCTATCCGCGACAGCCAAGAGCTAGCACCGGTACCGTTCGGTGCTTCGCCACGAAGGAGATCGCATGATGGCCGTACTTGTTTTCGTCCTCTTCGCCGCTCACGTCGTCGCTTGGGTCGCTCTTCCCGATCGCAAAGCGAGAGAGAGCCGGCCCGCGCAGGTGCCGATTAGCGTACCAGCCTTGGCCTGACTCGATCGCGACGGCGGCCAGGGCCATTCCCGCTCGCCCTCTCCGCGGCACGCCCTGGTCGCACGTATCGCGGCCGGTTGTCGATGGTGAGCATGTGGGCTGATCGTCCGTTCGACGCGTACGCTGTGCCGCTCTGTCGATTCCGGAAGTTGGTTCGGCGCCGTCCGCACCGCCGACAGAGCATGTGTCGTTCTGGTGGGACCGTCGTTTGGACGAGTCCCGCACTCTAGCATTTGGAGCAGATTTGCCGATGAAGCGCACCCCTATGCTCATCATGGTGGCGATACTCTTTGGCTTCCTCATGGGCGCCATGCCTAACGCCGTCCATGCCGCAACCGAGGCTGCTACACGTCTTGCGTCGCACCCCAGCGCCGCGCCACCGTGGGCACCGAGCTCAGGAGATACGTCCTGGGTGCTTGTGTCGGCAGCGCTCGTCATGCTGATGACGCCTGCACTGGGCTTCTTCTATGGAGGCCTAGTTCGCCCCAAGAATGCGTTGTCAACAATCATGCACAGTTTCTTCATTCTGTGCCTGATCAGCGTTCAGTGGGTCCTCTGGGGATATTCTCTGGCCTTTGGTCCCGACCACGGGCACCTGATAGGCGGACTTGACTGGGCGTTGCTGAAGAACGTCAGCGCGTACGCTCCTGACCCCTACGGCTACGCTCCCACCGTTCCGCATCAGGCGTACATGGTCTTCCAGATGATGTTTGCCGTGATCACGCCCGCGCTGATTACAGGCGCATTCGCTGAGCGGAAGCGGTTTAAGGCGTACGTGCTTTTCAGCCTGTTGTGGGCAACGTTCATCTACGACCCACTGGCGCATTGGGTGTGGGGCGACAATGGTTGGCTGCGAAACCTTGGAGCGCTCGACTTTGCCGGTGGCAGCGTCGTACACATGAGCTCCGGTGTCTCAGCCCTCGTCGCCGCCAAGATGCTTGGCCCGCGCATCGGACTCGGCAAAGACAAGATGGAGCCGCACGACGCGACATATGTGGTACTGGGAGCTTCACTGCTCTGGTTCGGCTGGTTCGGCTTCAACGCGGGTAGCGCGGTGGCGGCCGGCGGGCTCGCGACGTCAGCATTCGTGGTGACCAATACGGCCACCGCGATGGCCGGACTTACGTACCTGACGGTCAGCTGGTGGCACAAGGGTCAGCCGAGCGCCATCGGCGCTGCGGTCGGTGCGGTCTGCGGACTGGTAGCTATCACGCCTGCATCCGGCTTTGTCGACGTCAGTGGTTCTATTCTGATCGGCATGGGCGCCGGCACGATCTGCTACTTCAGCGCGCAACTGAAGAACATCATCATGGCCGACGACGCGCTCGACGTCTTTGCCTGCCACGGGATGGGCGGCACCTGGGGCGCCCTGGCGACCGGTATCTTTGCTACGACCGCCATCAACCCCGGCGGATCCGGCGTCGTCGATGGGCATTGGAAGCAACTGCTGTATCAGGGAGCCGACATTGGCGCCACGTGGCTCTATGCCGGCGTTGGTACGTTCGTTCTTCTCAAGATTGTCAATGCCGCGGTAGGACTGCGGGTAGATGAGAAGGAGGAGGTGCTGGGGCTCGACGTGTCGCAGCACGGTGAGGCTGCGTACGGGATCTAGGCGCGATCAGTCTCTGGCGAAAGAAGCGAGGTCGAAGGATCTCGCTTCTTCCGTTTTCCCCGGTCAGGTGAGCAATTCCGGTAGTTGACACTCGAAGGGTGCTTTGGTAAGGTGTCTGCAACCGATTGGGCACGTTGTCTCGGTGTCTGGGCAATCGGCTGAGCCTGCCGGCGAGGGCGCCGTTCAAAGGAAAAGGAGGTATGTGTCGGTCCGTTGTCTGGCGAGGTAGCCACGTCCACTCGGCCGTCGTGAAGAACGAGCCGGCCTGGTAAGTCCCCGCTCAGCGTTCGAGCGAAGGCGCATTGATGCACGGACCCTTTGGGGTTGCTCGGTCGTAGCCGATCGAGCAGTTGTGCGCCATGATGGCGCGCAATCCCGTACTCGTACATGTTCGCCGGCGATTGCCGACGGAGCACCACATGAAAGAGATTGCACAATGGCCGCTATCGTATTCGTTGCTTTCGCCGCTCACGTCATAGCGTGGGTAGCGCTCCCCGATCGTAAGGCCAAGAGGACCGAGGCCGCACCTGTCATGTCCGCACTCCCCGCGACCGCGTAACTGACCTCTGCGATCGGATGTGTTGTCGAGGCCGTTCGCACCGCAATAGAGAGATCTCTTTTCTGCAGGCGCGCATGCCCTTGACCGCACCGCAGTCTGGCACTGGCAGCGCAGACATCGCCTGTAGGCGGCACGCCGTGTCGCTCAGGCGATGTCTGCGTTTATGCGTCGATTCCGCAGCGCTATCACTGCGGTGAGGCGAGGACTCCGCACATATGCGAATGACGCGCGGCTGCGTCGATACTACCTGCTCAAGAGTAGTGATACGTGACGTCGATGAAGCGCTCCCAAGTATTCCTGACAGTGGCTGGCGCGCCCTCCCTGGCCCTGTTGGTTCTCCCGAACTCCGCACATGCCGCCGGGGCTCTCTCACGTGCGACCGCCGGCGTCGCGGCAGCGACCGCGATCAGTAGCGGTGATACGACGTGGGTGCTCATGTCGGCGGCGCTGGTGATGCTGATGACTCCGGCACTCGGCTTCTTCTACGGCGGTCTGGTCCGCCACAAGAATGTGCTGACCACGATCATGCATAGCTTCTTCATGCTGTGCGTGATCAGCCTTCAGTGGGTGCTGTGGGGATATTCCCTGGCGTTCGGGCCAGATCACTGGCACCTCATCGGTGGACTCGACTGGGCCGCGTTGCGTGGAGTCAGCACGAGTCGACCCGATCCGTTTGGCTATGCGCCAACGGTTCCCCACCAGGCATTCATGATCTTCCAGATGATGTTCGCCGTGATTACTCCGGCGCTGATCACCGGAGCGTTCGCCGAGCGGAAGCGTTTCAAAGCGTATCTTCTCTTCAGCCTGCTGTGGGCTACCTGCGTCTACGATCCCCTCGCGCACTGGGTGTGGGGGCATGGCGGTTGGCTGCATGATCTGCACGTGCTGGATTTCGCCGGCGGCAGCGTCGTGGAGATGAGCTCAGGTGTCTCGGCACTCGTGGCCGCCAAGATGCTCGGACCCCGCATCGGCCTGGGGACCGCCAAGATGGAGCCGCACGATTCCACCTATGTCCTGCTTGGCGCGTCGCTGCTGTGGTTCGGCTGGTTTGGCTTCAACGCCGGCAGCGCGGTGGCCGCGGGATCCTCGGCCACTTCAGCATTCGTGATGACCAACACCGCCGGCGCTATGGCCTGTCTGACCTATCTCACCATCGGCTGGTGGCACCGAGGCCAGCCCAGCGCGGTCGGCGGCGCATTCGGCGCCATCTGCGGCATGGTAGCTATCACCCCGGCGTGCGGTTACGTGGATGTGAGCGGTGCGATGCTCATCGGCATGGGCGCCGGCGCGGTCTGCTACCTGAGCACGCAACTCAAGAATATGCTGCGTGCCGATGACGCGCTGGACGTATTCGCGTGTCATGGCATGGGCGGCACCTGGGGCACCTTGGCGACCGGTATTTTTGCCACGACCGCGATTACGGGGGTTGGAGGAGGATCGGGCGCCGTAGACGGGCATTACCACCAGATTGCCATGCAGCTTGTCGAGGTTGGGGCTACGTGGGCATTCTGCGCAGTAGGGACGTTCGCGGTGCTTAAGGCAGTGGACCGCACCCTCGGCCTGCGCGTAGACGAAGATGACGAGGTCCTCGGACTGGATGTTACACAGCATGGCGAGGCTGCCTACGGACTGTAGCGCCGGAGTGATGGGAACCGGGCGCCGGCGCGACAGCCTGGTTCCAGCAAAGCGACGGGCACCAACGCAACGGTAACGTTGCGGCCGGTGCATACCTACACGGACCGGCTGCCACTTGCAGCAGTCGGATGGGGCGTGTGGTCGCCAGGCGGTTGGCCCGTGCGAGCGCAGCACCGTCGTAGCCGAGTTGCGCCCCCCAATCAGGGTTCGCGCGCCAGGTCAGAGTGTCGAGGATGAACCCCGTATGGTTTTCCCGTGCCAGCCGCAGCAGTGGCCGGTAGTACTCTCGCAGCCTCCTCTTCGCGTCTTCGGTGTCGAGGAGCGGGAAGGTCGCGAAGTACGGCAGTTCGATGCCGTCATAGAATATGAGGGATGTCTCAAGTCCCACCTCGGTGAGAAAGAGATCGCCCCCGAGTTGCGGCAGCGCCGACCGGTAGGACTGCATCAGTCTTCTCCTTGCTCTCTCGTCGACCACATTCGACATGACCTCGTGCAGCGACATCACCGTGTATGCCGTATGCGCTTCAGCTCCTCGATGCCTCGATAGCTCGGCGGAAATCGGCAGGAGATGAGAACACACTGGGCAGCTCGCCGCTGCATTTCTAGACATCCAGAACGCCAAGCACTCAGAAGTGTTGGGGAGGTGCCAGCAGCAGAGACTGAACCTGCCGGCGACACGCAGGGCCAGCGCCTTGCGTGAGTCCTCCAACGCGATCACGTGTAGCGCATCACCGGCGGTGTTGCCGTACCACGCCGGCACCGCGAGCGGAGCACGGTCTCTCTGCTCGATACTGATCACGTCGACATGTGGCGCTGCCAGAAAGGCCCCCGCTCGGCACGGGTCATCGCCAAGGATATCGCCTGTTTTCATCCTCCCCGCACACGTTGCCTGCTGCGGGAACGATGGCTCGGCCCCGCCGCGAGTTGATAGTCCATACCCGTGGCCGGGGAGGGCGAGACCAGACTCTACCCTAGCATGCTGGAGGATAACGTGCGAGACGTGAGTTCTTGCACGGCTTTGCGCCACGGGCGTCGTCCGTAGCCGGCTTTTTCAAAGCGGTTCCAGAAGCGGTGTAGGGAGAAACCCCAACCAGGTCCGCGCATATTTATGCTGCCGCGCTACTCGGGACGAGGTCCACGGCCTTGTCCTGCGTTTGTCTGCGAATGGTTGCCTCGCCGCAACTGCCGTGGGCGCATATCTAGTAGCATCGCCCGCCTGTCCACTGCGAGGTGGCCAACAAGCGCCATGTCGACCGATACAGAGCGCACAGGGGCGGTCGCATCGGTCGCTGGTCATCTCCTGGCCACAGATAGCCTCAGGGCCAGGCACCGGCAGACGGTGCGGCGACGCCCTGAGGCGGTCGGTAAACTGCGCGCCGGGAACACGCCGCTCAGCGGCCAATCGTCAGATGGTATGTCGTTATTCCGTCCCATTTCAGAGCCGGATCCACACCGTGAAGCTCGACTGTATGCCGTCCGGCTGCCAGCGGAGAGAGGATGACGAAGACGGCGTCAGCCACCGACTTGGAGGTCCCAGGCCCTGGGACATCTAGCACGTTGTGTGCGGGATACCGAAAGGTGAAGAGTGGTGTCTCGAACCGGTAGCGTGTGAGCAGGTTCGTGAGCGGAACCCCATCCACCGTCACGGTATCCTTGGTGACTTGGTCCATGTAGCCCTTGGCGCAGCTGCGCAGCGCCGCTTCGGTGCTGCCGTTTCCTTCAGCGGCCGAGCACTCCCAAATTCCCGGCATGATGGAGAGCGCCTTGCCGGCGGGCACCGTGCAGGTCCGGCCAACATGGCCGCCGACTTCATTGTTGACGAGGTACCAGACCGGGCCGGACTGGCCCACGGCGCAGTCCGCTCCGGTACGATCCATGAAGGGGTCCTGAGATTTGGGTATGGCCGTCCACCACTGCACGAACCGGACTTCCCATTCGCTGTACATGTAGCCGTAGGGGTGCGCCTGGGGCGGGAAGACGTGAATCTGTGCGCTCCCCGCGCGGGCGGCAGGCGACAGTCCCAGGGCGAGTACGGCGAGCATAACTACCAGCAACGCTTCCAGTCTCCTCATGTGGCTCATCTCTTTGTCCTTATGGCTCAACCTGAATACTGTCTGGCTTGGCGGGCTACTGCGCTGCTTGGCCGGCTAGGACATGGCTTTCATCGACTCCTCCTATGCTACCCATCAGGCAATGCTCCTGGGCCACGCCCGAGAAACCGTCGGTCGCGAGGCATGCATCGCATCAACATCCACGCAAGCACTTTGCGCCGTTGTGGTTGCCCGCGCCAGGGAAACGAGGGGTACGGTAGGGGTAAAGTTGGGGTCAAGTTGAAGCACAGTAAGGGCGAAGGCCGTGCTATGATCGTGGGCGGAGCGGAAAGACAAGCGGTGCTAACGCGAAGCCGCAGAATGCGCAGCGGTGCCACAGGATGGCCGGCACAGAGACGCAGGCGTTTGGAGCGCTCCTCCGCGCGTATCGACGGGACGCCAACCTGACCCAGGAGGAGTTGGCCGAGCGGGCGGGGCTGAGCACGAGCGCGGTCAAGAAACTCGAGCAGGGCGCGCACCACCCCTTTCCCGACACGGCGCGCCGTCTGACCGATGCGCTGGGCCTGACGCCTGCAGACCGCGACCGTCTTGTCGCGGCCGCGAGTGCCTCGCAGGAAGGTGCTGCTCGCGCGACGGCACCGTGGCCCGGCCTCGCCTGCGAGGACCGGCCATCGCTGACCTGGCAGCCGAACAGCGCGGCGGGCACGCCCGCCGTCCTGTCGCATGCTGTAGAGGACGGCGACTTCGCGGCGCGGCTGCTTGCCGACCTCGCTGATCACGGCATCGCCGCGTGGGCCGAGCGCCGTGATCCGCAGTTCGGGGCAGGGCCGCCGGAAGTGCTGCGGGCAGCCGTGCGCGCGTGCCACGCGGTGCTGCTGGTGGCCTCGCCCGCTTCCCGCGCCTCGCGCTGGGTCGGCAGGGAGCTCGGCCTGGCCGAGATGTACGGCCGCCCTGTCGTGCCCGTTTGGTCGGCCGGGGAGCAGTGGGCCGACTGCGCGCCGGCGGCGCTGGCCGGCGTGCCCTACGTGGACGCCCGCGGGGCCCGCTACCCCGAGGCAGTAGTCGCCCTCGTGGCCGCGATAGGCGCGCTCACTGCTGCCTTGCCTGGAGAGAGTGCCGTTGCCGCACCGGCCGCGCACGTAGCGCCGCGTAACCCCTATAAGGGCCTGCGCGCCTTCGGCGAGGAGGACGCGGGCGACTTCTTCGGGCGGAGCGCCTTCGTGCAGACCCTGCTGGAGGCGGTGGCGGCCAGCCTCGCCCCGACGCAAGCGGCGACACCCCGCCTGCTTGCCGTGGTGGGGCCGAGCGGCTCGGGCAAGTCCAGCCTGGTGCGCGCCGGGCTCATATCCCGCCTGAAGGCAGGCGCCCTGCCCGGCAGCGAGCGCTGGGTCTACCTCGATCCGGTGCTCCCCGGTGCCCGGCCCCTCGAGGCCCTGGCCGTGGCCCTGGCGGGTAGGGATGAGCGGAGCATCCATGCCCTGCGCGAGGACCTGGGCGCCGACGATGCCCGTGGTTTGCACCTGTGGGTACAGAAGTTGGCTCCTCGCGTCGAACAGCGAGTGGTGCTGGTGGTCGACCAGCTCGAGGAGCTATTCACCCTCACCACGGATGACGAGGAGCGCCGGCAGTTCATCGACCTGCTGCTCACGGCAGTCGCCGAGCCGCGCGGCCCGCTGCTGGCCATTGTCACCATGCGCGCTGACTTCTGCGACCGGCCGATGGCGTATTCAGCACTTGGGGCGGCGCTGGAGGCACGGAGCAAGTCGGTGCTACCGATGAACGTGGCCGAGCTGCGCGAGGCCGTCGAGCGGCCCGCGGCGCTGCCCGACGTGCAGCTCGTGTTCGAGCCCGGTCTGGTAGGCGACCTGCTCTACGAGGTGGCAGGGCGGGCAGGAGCGCTGCCGCTGCTGCAGTTCACGCTCGAGCAGCTCGTCGCCTGCCGGCAGGGAACGGCCCTGACCGTGGCTGCCTACCGTGAGTTGGGTGGGGTGCGTGGCGCCCTGAGCCGGCAGGCCGAAGCAACCTACGCCCTGTTGCCATCGGACGAGCACCGGCACCTGGCGCGGGCCCTGTTCCTGCGGCTGATCGACCCGGGCGCCACCGAGCAGGACACGACCCGCCGGCGAGCAGCCAAGAGCGAGCTGGCTCTGCCCGGGGAGCACGAGACCGCCGTGATGCGGGAGGTCGCCGACACCTTCGTGGCGGCACGGCTGCTGACGGCGAGCGAGCAGGGCGGGGTGGGCCGGCTTGAGGTCAGTCACGAGGCGCTCATCTGCGAGTGGGGGCGCCTGGCCGAGTGGTTACATGAAGCGCGCGAGGACGTGCGGCTGCAGCAGACAATCAGCGCGGATGCCGCGGCCTGGGCGCGGCGGGACAGGCCAGCGGACAAGTTGTATCGGGGCACCGTGCTGGCGGAGGCGCGGGACTGGTCGGCGCGGAACACGCCGAGCGCCGAGGAGCAGGCCTTTCTGCACGCGGCCGAGCGCGCCGAGGTTGAGCAGGCGGCCGTGGAGCGGGATCGGCAGGCGCGCGGGCTGGCGCTGGCGCGCGTGGCCGCCACGCGCCTGCGTCTGCTGGCGGCGGTGCTGGCCCTCCTCCTGGCAGTCGCAGCCGGCCTGGCCTTGCTCGCACGCTACAACGCTTCGGTCGCCTCGAGTGAACGGACACGCGAAGTGGCCGCCCGCGATGCGGCGGTTGCCGAGCTGGCGCGCGAGTTGGGTCTGCGGGCCGGCACGATGCTTGGCAGCGACCTGCAGGTCACGCTGCTGTTGAGCCTGGAAGCCGATCGGCTGAGCGGCTCGGCGGAGGCTCATGCCGACTTGCTCCGTGCCATCGACTACAACCCCAGGCTGCTATCGTTTCTCGCCGCTCAGGGCAGCCCGGTGCGCAGCGTGGCGTTCAGCCCAAAAGGCACACTGCTGGCGGCAGGGAGCGCCGACGGCACGATTCGGCTGTGGAATGCGTCGAGCCGCCAGCCCAGCGGCCCGCCCCTCGCCGGCCATACCGGGGCGGTGAACGGCCTGGCCTTCAGCCCCGACGGCAGGCTCCTCGCCTCGGGGAGCAACGACGGCACGGTGCGGCTGTGGGATGTGGCCAAGCGCCGACTCCTCGCGCCATCGCTGATGCACCAGGGCGTTGCCGTAACCAGCGTGGCCTTCAGCCCCGACGGCACGTTCCTCGCCGCCGGCGACAGCGCCGGCTCGATCCAACTCTGGGACGTCGCGGGCCGCAGGCCGCTCGGCCCCCTTCCGCAGTCGGGTATCTGGTACGTGTATGACGTGGCCTTCAGCCCCGACGGCACGATCCTGGCCGCCTGCGGCGAAGGCGGTACGATCGCGCTCTGGAACCTGGCGCACCATGTGCTCCTCCCGCCGCTGCGCGGCGGGCCCAGCTTCGCGGCGTTAAGTCTGGCCTTCAGCCCGAATGGCCGCACGCTCGCCGCCGGCAGCGAAGCCGGCGCGATTCTGCTGTGGGATATGGCCACCCGGCAGTTCTCCCGCCAGGTGATCTCGGCGGCCTCGGAGTCCGTGCCTGACCTGGCTTTCAGTCCCGACGGTACGATCCTCGCCGCCGGTGGCCAGGACGGCACCATTCGGCTGTGGGACGCGGCGACATGGCAACAGCGCAGTCCGTCCCTCACCGGCCATGCGGGTGCGGTGAACGGCCTTGCCTTCAGCCCCGACGGCCAGTCGCTCGTGTCCGCCGGCAGTGACGGCTCGGTGCGCCTCTGGGACTCTCTGGGTGCGGGCGCGTTCAGCCGGGTGCTTGCCGGGCACACCAGTCAGGTCAATAGCGTGGCTTTCAGCCCGGACGGCACGACCCTGGCGTCGGGCGGCGATGACGCCACCATCCGCCTGTGGCGCGTGGCGAGCGGCCAGCCACTCGGCCCACCGCTCGCCGGGCAGGCAGGTTCCGTGCTGCGTGTGGCCTTCAGCCACGACGGCAAGACCCTGGCCGCCACCAGCGCCGGTCCGGCCACCGGGAGCGCCTCCTACGCCCTGTGGAGTGCGCGTTCCGGCAGGCCGCTCGGCCCAACCCTCGCCGTGCAAAGCGCCAGCAGCGCCGCGTACAGCCCTGACGGCACGGTGCTTGCCACGGGCAGCGGCGACGGCACGGTGCGCCTGTGGGATGTAGCGCACCGGAAGCCCCTCGGCCCACCGCTCGCCGGGCACGCAGGCGCCGTGCTGAGCGAGGCCTTCAGTCCCGACGGGAAGACGCTGGCCTCCGGCGGCGAGGACGGGACTATTCGCCTGTGGCAGGTGCCAACCCGGCGGCCACTTGGTCCGCCGCTCATGGGATATACCGGCGCTGTGAACAGCCTGGCGTTCAGCCCGGATGGCCGGATTCTGGCCTCCGCCGACTGCGCACTCTGGCTCTGGGACGTGGGTCACCGGCGAGCCCTCGGTGCGCCCCTCACCGATGGCACTATCCCGCTGTACAGCGTGGCCTTCAGTCCCGACGGCCAAACTCTGGCCTCCGGCAACTCCGATGGCACGATCCAGCTGTGGGACGTGGCGACCAGGCAGCCGCTCGGCCCGGCCCTTGCCGGGCACGGAGACAAGGTCACGAGCCTTGCCTTCAGTCCAGACGGCCGGCTGCTGGCCTCTGGCACTGGGGGAGTTCTCGACGCGCCTGTCCGGCTGTGGTCTATCGGGTCCACGTCCCCGGCGAGTCGTGCCTGCGCGATCGCCAATCGCAACTTGACGACCCAGGAATGGAAGCAGTACCTCGGCGACCTGCCGTACCAAAGGTCGTGCCCGAACGTGCCCTGACGGGCGTTGAAGGCTCGACTCCGCTGACAGGCATGCGAGTGTCGTGATATCGCTGGGATTGCCGCAGTAGCAAGCGAACCCATGTATGACATCGGCCCAAGTCTCAAAGTGGAGGATGCTTGCCGGGCTACATTGGAGCGGATTCAGGTTGGTACACGCGGCAGGCGTTGTCGCGTAGACATGCACGAGAATGCAGTTTCATGCATCACTACGCGCCGGCTAACCCTGACCGTTGCCCAGATTCCGCTTGACCTCATATCTGCCGATCCGGCAGAGTACTGGTTAAGTTCGCATCGGGCTTCTGGCAGAGGTCATAACCCCAGCCGAACGGCGGTCGCCGGCAAAGGCCGAGACTTCACAAGAAAGAACATTCGCAGCAGGAGGACGCCGGCGCTCATCGTCGCCGCGCCCGCGAGAAACGCCGGCGTGAACCCCGCATGCTGCTGAATGATGCCGCTCAAGGCGGGACCGACGCTGAAGCCGACACTCCAGGTGACGCTGTACAGGCCGCTTACTGTGGCGCGCTGCTCTGCCGGGACCTGGGACATGATGAAGGCATTGTAGACCGGGTCTCCCATGCTCCGGAACCCATTGCGGAGCAGCTCGCCGGCCATGGCGCCGATTTGTACCGGGGCGAGAGTCAACAACAGGATGGCCGGTACTCCGGCGGCCTGCAGAATAACCGCAGCTCGGGTCGTGCCGAGCCGGTCCGCGAAGCGCGGCGCCAGCAGCACTAACGTTCCACCGACCAGCCCGCTGACGGTAAGGAAGCCGCCGAGGGCAGCCGGCCGCATGCCGAACCGGAGGGTAAGGTAGAGTCCTATGAAGCCCGCGACCGCGCCGCCGCCACAAGTTAGCAGCACGTCGGGTACCAATAGCCGCGCGTAGAGCCGAAGGTCGTAGGGCAGACGCTTTGAATGTGCCGTCACATTTCCCTTGGTTGCTCGGAGCCACGGCAGGGGCACCGCTCCCATGAAGCTGACGACGACCACCGCCATCATCCCCCAGCGGAGCGGCTCGACCGATCTCGCTGACTCGTGCAGCACGGCCGCCGCCAGTGAAACAATCTGGCCGCCGATCACGTAGCCGAGCGAGCCTGCTCCCCAAAGCAGGAACGAATTAATCGAGAAGAGCCTGACGCGGTTCTCGTCTGACGTGCTGCCGGCGAGGAATGGAACGTTGCTCACCCAGTACAGCGTTGCGATGGCGCCGTTCGCGAGCCCAAACAGAATCAGCCATGTTCCTGACGTAGTCAGAGCCATGCCGAGCATCGTCAGGGGGTTCAGAACGCCGGTGATGAGCAATAGGGCGCGCGCACCAATGCGATCGGCAAGCAGGCCAACCGGCACTGCGCACAGGAGGCTCGTGATCGCCGGCATGGCATTGACGATTCCGATGAACTGCTTATCGAAACCTATTGCGTACAGGTAGAGATTGAACACCAGGCCGAACATGGCCAGTGTCAACCCTTTGCTGAGCGTGTACCAAAGGACGATGTGGGCGTTACGCGAGAATCGGTAGGATTCGGCCAAGCGAAAGCGCGGCATTGCACCCAGGTTTCCCACACGGCGGCCCGGACACGAAGCACTCGACGTGCCGGTCGGGGCGCCGAAGCTTTCAAGAGTCGACGCCTCCGCGTCGAGTACTTTCCCGTTTGGAGCGCACCCCCCGCAGGTTGCCGCCTGGATTGAGGATAGCATCACACATCCGGCACCCGCGCAACGCGGCTGACATCCACGGAGCTGCATAGGTGGCACATCTGGGACGTACCAGTACGGTTTGCACGCTCCTGTCGGCCATTCGGCCGATAAGTCGACCGGCATTGCTGCAATACTTGGTTTGTCGGTCTCTGGCCCAATCGTTCGGATCTCGATTATCTCAGGGTCGGCTCCCCACGTCCGCGCATGTCTTGAAGCACGAGTTTGCGGTAACTGCGGGGCTCCGCCGGTATGATGTATATCGGTGTTCGCCGGCGTTCGCGTTGGGCCTTAATGCGGTGACTGAGGCCGTCTGATCGCCGCCCTTGTGCGTGCGCTATGCGGATTCGCACGCGTACTCGGCTACAGCCGCGCTTCCCAGTGCCTCAGCGGCACGGAGCTCAACCTTTTTTGGGGAGGCCACATGGGCATCGCACGTGACGCAAGAGAAGGCAAGAGACAGGCACTGCGTGCATTCAACAAGTTCAACAACGACTGGACGCTGAACCTGGCCGCCATGGTGGCCTACAATGCGCTCACTTCGTTCTTTCCGCTCGCACTCGCGGTAATCACGCTGCTCGCCGCCGTTCCAAACATGGCCGGAAGCCGGCAAGACGTGGCAAGGCAGCTTAATCTCATCCTGCCGTCGGATATTCAGTCGCAGATCGACGTGAGCCGCCTGATTGCCCAGGTCAACGATCGTTCGGCCCTGCTGACAGTTATCAGCGTGGTCGGGCTTCTGTGGGGAGGAAGCAACCTGTTCGGCTCCATCGAGAGCGCCTTCGCCATTATCTTCAGGGTCAAGACGCGTGACATCATTCCGCAGAAGGCAATGTCGATCTTGATGATCGTCGTGTTCGCCATTCTCCTGCCGGTGTCGTTTGTCTCGACCTTCCTGGTGAGTGCGGGGACAACGACGCTGGGCAGAATACTCCCCGCGTACATGAATGGTCCGCTAGCGGAGATCGTCGGCATGGGCACGAGCTTCGCTGCCCTGTTCGTACTCTTCCTGATCATTTACATGATCGTGCCCAACCTGCCGATTCGTTGGCGCTACGCATGGCGCGGGGCTCTGATCGCGGCGGCGGCAATGACTGTCGTGAACATCGCGTTTCCCGTCTACGCCGCCCATTTCCTGGGAACCAAGCAGTATGGCACGGCCGCGCTGGCCACGGCGATCATTGCGATTACCTGGTTCTGGTTCTTTTCGGTCGTCTTGCTCGTCGGCGCCCAGGTCAACGCTCTGCACATGGGCATCGGATACTGGCGCTACGATCTCACCCGCACGCTGAGAGATCAGAGAATACCTACGGAGGGCGGCGCGCCCACGGCGATCGAGGCACTGCAGCAGGCGCACGATGCCGATCTGCTCAACACGCCAGTCGGCGTCATGCGTGACAAGCCGTAACCATGGCCGGCCTGCCTGAGCAACTCGATCCAGCCTTCCTGCTCGAAGCGTATGCGCAAGGCATCTTTCCCATGGCCGACGAGTTGGGGCAAATCGGCTGGTACTCGGCCGATCCTCGCGGCATTCTCGAGCACCGTGACCTGCGCGTCAGCCGGACTCTTCATGCGATCATCCGCCGGAGCATCTTCGCGGTGCGATTTGACACCGCGTTCGAGTGTGTGATGCGAGCCTGTGCGGCGCCCCGGGGAGACTCGGAAGGCACGTGGATCAGCGAGGAACTTGTCAGGGCCTACACCGTCTTACACAGGCACGGCTTCGCCCACAGCGTGGAAGCTTGGCAGGGCGATGAGCTCGTGGGCGGGCTCTACGGCGTATCCATTGGTGGGGCATTCATGGGTGAGAGCATGTTCACCGGCGTGCCTAACGCTTCAAAGGTGTGCTTGGTGGCACTGGTCGAACGTCTGAGGGAGCGCGGCTACCTCCTGCACGACACGCAGATGGTCACCGCTCACATGGCGAGTCTCGGCGCTACACTCATTCCAGGAGCCCAATACCTGGAGCGATTGCGGAGTGCGCTGGCCATCGCGTGCACCTTCAGTTGATTTCCAAGTGCGTGAGCTCTCCCGCTGGATGTCTGCGCGGCGTCGGGAGAAGCCTTTGGCCAAGGTCTGTGTTCCCACGGCAGTTATGCGGGTGACCAGGTGAAGATGGAAGACGATGAACGGCAGTCGTGCGCGGCAATGGATGAAGTCGGGCGTGGGGCTCTCGCCGGTCCGCTGGTTGCGGCTGCGGTCATATGGCCTGATGGACTTGTGCCGCCAGCCGGAATCCGACTGACGGACTCAAAGAGTCTGCTGCCCGAACAGAGGGAAATGGCCGCCGACTGGATTGGCGAGCACGCGGTGCGGATCGCGGTCGAAGTGGTTGGAGTGCAAGCGATCAATGCGCTTGGGATAGGGTGGGCGAATCGCATGATCTTCGGCAGGCTTATGTCCCGCTCTCGGGCAAGGCGGTACCTCGTCGACGGCAATCTCCGTCTCCATGGGTTGGCACCCGCAGGCAGTGTCGTCGTATGCATATGCGATGGCGACGCCCGGGAACCGGCTATCGCGGCTGCGTCCATTATCGCAAAAGTCTGCCGAGACCATTTGATGGCTTCGCTTCACGACCATTACCCTTGCTATGGGTGGAGCCACAACGCCGGATACGCTACAACTGAGCATCGTGACGCGATTCTCTCGTTCGGACCGTGCCCGCACCACCGAACGCTCTTCTTGCGGCGTCTTTTCGAGACGGGCATTGGCGAATGATCGGGGTGCCGCATCAGCAGCACGATACCGGTGACCGCGTGGTCGAGCAGTGGAAGGTAGCGTACGAGTCGCGCCTTGCACGGGCGGATGATCCGCGAGACGTGCAACGGCTGCGCATGCTGGGAACCTGGCCAGTGGTGCTTGTCGATCTGATTCTGCTGCTGGTCGTGGAAGTGATCCTGTCGCTGGTGCTTCTCGCGGCGAGCGTGGCAATCATCGCCGTGCACGACCGCGACTTCTCCAGGGGTCTCGCCACAAACGATGCCACGACGGCCGTATACAACTCGGCAAAGGATTGGGTGACGTCGCCTACCGGACTGGCAGTTGGGGAGTTCGTCACTGCGGCCGGGATCCTGTTAGTGCTCTATGTGCGCGTGGTAGGTCCGCGCACCATGTCCTGGGCCGACCTGGGATTTGGCCCGGCACTGCGAGACCGTCCGATTCGAGCGTGTGCCGCTGGCATAGGGTTGGGTGTGATAGCGCTGATCCTTGGCGATGTGGTCGTGTATATCGTGCATGGCGCTGGCCTCAATACGAGCGGCCAGGAGACCGAGCTCACGTCGGTGCATCACGCGTCTCTGGTGACGTTCATGCCGTTTGTTCTGGCGGCCGCCGTCATCGCTCCGATCGTGGAGGAGACCTTCTTTCGCGGTTACGTGTTTCGCGCTATGTCGGTACGCTATGGATTCGCCAGCGGGATGGTCTGTTCATCGGTGACATTCGGTGCGCTCCATCTTTTGGGGGGAGTGACGTGGGAGTTTGTCGGACTGATCGTGATCGGCGCCGTTTTGGCATATGGTTACTCCAGAACGGGCAACCCTTTGACCAATATGACGGCACACATGTTGAACAACGTTATCGGCTTGATTATCCTGTATTACTCCAAATAAGCGTGCTTGGCGCGCACCATGATAGGGAACGTAATGAGCGACATGCAGATCGGACGGGGCTGGCCGGTGTTCAGCGCGGACAGAAAACGCGTTGGCGATGTTACAGAGGTGCACGATCATTTCATACTGGTCAGCCGGGGCGTGCTGTGGGTGAGGGACATGTATCTTCCCCTTGGCACTGTCGACCATGTTGAGAATGGCACCGTTGTGCTGACGGTCACCCGTGAGGTGCTGCGAAAGATGGACGTATCGCACGAACCACCGGTGCCCGTGGCGGCTGCGGAGACTACGCAGGAACCGTACGATAGCGAGCCGCGCACCGTGGGCCAGGACAGCCTGTCCGACTATCCGTCGGAGGCCGGTGCGGGATCGGAGCCGATCGCCTTTCCGGGGGCGTGGTCCGGTGAAGACGAATACGAGGAAACGCCGTCGTACAACCGTCCGCTTCCAAACGGGCTCGTGGAAATCGAGCATGCCCTCAATCTCTCATACGCTGACCTTGGCTACGGTATGCCGATCCTGCTCATGCAGGGCTGGCCGTTTGACAGCTCGATCTGGGAGCCGCTGCCCTACGAGCTGGCCGTGTGGAACCGTGTCGTCACGTTCGACATGCGGGGAACCGGCGACTCAGATAGGCCATGGGATTTCTACTCTACGCAGACACTTGCCCAGGATCTGCATCGCTTGATCGTCGAGCAAAGCCTGCACGATGTCACGCTGGTCGCCTGGTCTACCGCCGCAGAGGTCGCTCTCGCTTACGCCCAGGATCACCCTAAACGGTTGTCCCGCGTCGTTCTCATCTCGCCCTTCATACCGGCATGGCTTGCCGCGGAGGATGCTCAGACCTGGGTTGGGAACCAGCTGGAGCTTGACGGTCCGATTCTTAGCGGGTGGCAATCCACGCTACTCCGCAATCGGCCTGCGGTCTTCGGGCAGTTGGTCGATCGGCTGACCGCGGCACCTTTGGAGGCGAGCCGCCGCGACTGGATCCTCTCACGCATGATGCACGGAGCGCACCACGCTCAGGTGAAGATGTTCGACGTATTCCTATTGGAGGATCCGGAGCCCACGCTTCAATACGTCAAGACACCGGTGACGATCTTGCACGGCCTGCAGGATCGCATTGCTCCTTTCGCTACCGCGGAACGCCTGGCGCGCATGCTGTCCTCGGCGCAGGTCACTCCTCTTGAGAACTGCGGCCATGCGCCATTTCTCGAGCAACCAGAACTGATTGCCAAGATTCTCGGCGACATCGTCAGCACGTTTGTCCAGCCCGCTTTCGAGGAGGCAGGTACCATAGAAAGTGAGGATTCGAGCGGGCAGCCCGAGGAAGAGAGCCCGGAGTTGGTTGGCTCAGCGTTGGACGAGGCGCTGCTGTCCGGAGAACCCGTGAAGGTGCCTCCGGAAGTGGAGGGTGAGTGAGCAGCGTTCGGCCAATCCACGTGACCAACGGCGACAGTACAGCGGAACGAATCCGGCAGGCCGGCATTCCGGGGCCGATCGTTATCTGGCGCGATGTACTGCACGCAGGCCCGGTGCCGCGGGCTGCGTCCGCGGAGGAGCTGCGACAGCTACGCGCCGAGTACCTCGCCGCGATCGGCATCGGGGATCGCGATGCGATTCTGGCCCAGCTCGAGGCCCGTGACTCGACGCTGTCGCAGGCCCCGACCTACGGGCAGATCATTCTCTGGTTTGAGCACGATCTTTGCGACCAGCTCCAGCTCATCCAGATCCTTGACTGGTTCGCCGAGCACGGAGGCACTGACCTTCCCATCTACCTCATCTGCATCGGGTCGTACCCTGGAATCGCGCGCTTCACGGGGCTGGGTCAGCTCACGCCGGCGCAGCTTCGGCCGCTGCTGGACCGACGCAGAAAAGTGAAGTCCGACGAGTTTGCGGCAGCTCGCACCGCCTGGGCAGCTTACACCTCGTCCGATCCCAAACAGCTCGAGGCGTACGTCCATGGCGATAGCGGAGTCTTGCCGTTCCTTCGTCCGGCGTTGATCCGCCATCTCGAGGACTTTCCCCTGCTGCATAGCGGCGTGTCGCGCACCGAGAAGCAGCTGATCGAGGTCGTGCGTGACGGAATGCACACGCCGTTTGAAGTGTTCATTGCCTCGCAAGAACGCGAGCTTGCCCCGTTCCACGGCGACGCGATCGTGTGGAGCATCCTCGTGTCACTCTCGAGTGGGAAGGCGCCACTGCTGACGTGCAACAGTGAGGCGTTCGCGTTGCCCGCAAATGGCAAGCCCAATGACGCATTCTTGCGCCAATCGGTTACCCTGACCGATTTGGGTCGGCAGGTAGTGGCTGCTCGTGCCGACTGGATCTCCTACCGTGGCATCGATCGCTGGCTCGGAGGTGTCCACCTGGTCGGAGACACCACACCCTGGCGCTGGGATGAGCGCCGCGGCAGACTGATCGCCTCCTGACCCTCACAGCACGACGGGCTCTCCTGGTCTGGGCAGGATAAGGTCGACGCAGGTGCCCTCGAGATGCGGCAGCACCGTGCGCGGATCCTCGACCCACGCCTTCCAGATGTCCCAGTGGATGGGCATTACTCGCCGAGCTCGCAACAGCGCGGCCGCCCTGGCAAGCCCCTGCGGGTCGAGGTAGACTTCGGCGTCGATGAGATCCCGCCTGTTTCGCGCGAGCGCGAGCACTGCAAGGTCGATCTGATACTGATCCGCGACCTCGCCAAGCCCTTCGAACAGTAGCGTATCGCCGCCGACGAAGATTGAGCGTCCGCCATGCGCGAGCACGAACGTTGCCGCCCCGGCGTCGTCCCAGTCCATTGCCGGCCAGGATTCGATCGTGATATCGCCGTAGGTCTTGCAGGTGCCGAGGGGAAACTCGTCCACTCTGCCCAGGGTGAACGGCCATGCTTCCATCTTTCGCGCTGATGATGGTGCTGCCACGATGCGGGCCGCGGTGTGCTCACACAGAACGCTGAGTGTGTGCTGATCGCAATGGTCATTGTGATTGTGCGTCGAGATAATCACATCGGCCCGTGTCACGTCCTCGGGCAGGAAGTAATTCGGTATGGCGCGCTCGAAACCCAGGGGATGACCCACCCGGTCCCCCGAGTAGTAGGGGTCGACGTATACGGTGGTCGTCCGGCTGCGAATCACGTAGCTTGGGCCTCCAAGCCACCACAGCCGGAGACCTCGGTCGATCGCCAAGCCGTCGATGGCCGGCACAATGTCTCGGAACGTTTCAGGCATGCCGCTGCACTTTCTCTCTGTCAGCCTTAGAATCGTTGTCAAGCTCGATGCGTATCCCGAACAGCATACCGCGCTTGCGACCGGTCATGTCTTGATCCCCACTGCATTCATGGCAGCACCCGTGAACGCCAGGACGATGAGCGACACGCGCGTCCAGGCCGTGCATATCGGGCGCCGTCAATTTGCGGGTTAGTAGGCTGAAACTCGCTGCCAAAAGGCCCGAGAGCCTGGGCCGTGAACGGGGACCCAGGCGCGGCGGTACGGTGCCCGGAACCGACGTCGAAACTATCAATCAGCGGGGTGTTGACTCGGATCCCGATCAGCCTGTCCCCGTGGGTTGAACAGCACGTCGCCTTACGAACTCGCCTCGAGCTCTACCTAGGTCGTCGTTTTGCCACCACCGTGCCTGGCCGGGCCACTGACACGCTGGGCGACTGGGCGGCGCGCCGGGTCGCGCGGAACATGCTAGGCGAATGCGTGGTATGATCTGCTAGCGAAATTGCTAGCAACATGTCCATAGTCTGGTTCTGCAGATCGTGGTAGGGTGAAAGCAGGTAGGACCTTTGGAGGAGTGGCGCAGCGTGAAACACCTGATCGAGCAGCCTGCACGGATTCGTACGACCGTCGACTTGCCGCGGGAGCTATTGGATCGCTCGCGCGACATTGTGGACAGGGGTTTGGCGAAGAATCAGAACTCGCTGTTTACGACAGCGTTGGCAGACTATCTGGATCAGCTCGACCGAGAGTTGATCGACAGGCAGTTCGCTGCCATGGAGACCGACGCGAGCTACAGGGAGCTGAACAGGCAGGTCCTTCAGGAGTTTGCTGGGCAAGACGACCAGATAGCGGAAGCAGGGGACCGATCGCCGTGAAACGGGGGGCCGTGTATCTCGTGTCGCAGGGGGGCGCACAGCGCCTCGAGCGCGCGTTGGTGGAGAAATGGGAACGAGGCGACGTGCCGTTCGCCATTCTCAGGCCGGTCGTGTTGGTTAGTCGCGAGGCCATCAATCGGCACAGCGCCGTGGTCATTGTGTGTCCGATTGTCGACGCGGCCACCGTGGGCCAGACGTATCCAAGCGACGTGCGTGTAGCGGCGCCGGAAGGAGGGTTGACGTCTGACAGCGTGGTCCTGACCGGTCAGCTGCGGGCAATCGCTCGCGAGCAACTGGTTCACCACCTCGGGGAATTGAGCGAGGTGGCGATGGTCCAGGTCGACTCGGCGCTCCGCATCACGCTCGACCTGGAGTAAAGAAAGGTGGACGAGTTTGGACACTGGTGAAGTCCGTGCCCGCCTCGAAGCGTTCCGGCAGCACCAGAAAGAACTGAACTGGTCCGGCACCTTCGAACAGTACCTCGATATAGCGGTCAAGAACCCTCATGTCGCGCAGCTTGCACATGCGCGCGTGCACGACATGGTTATGGAAGATGGCGTTGAAGATGGTCCAGACAGGCAGCCGCGCTACAAGTTCTTCGCGAAACAGCTGTTTGGACTTGAGAAGCCGATTGCCCAGGTCGTGGAGTATTTCAGCGCCGCGGCCGCCCGACTGGAGCCGCGCAAGCGCATCCTGCTCCTCATGGGCCCGGTCGGTGGCGGCAAGTCGACGATAGCAATCATGCTGCGCGAAGGACTCGAGCGCTACACGCGTACGACTCGCGGTGCCTTGTACGGCATTACGGGCTGTCCAATGCATGAGGAGCCGCTGCATCTGATACCGCGCGAGATGCGCGCGGATTTGCTGCGCGATTTCGGTCTGTACGTCGAGGGATCGCTCTGCCCTGCCTGCGCGTTTAGCCTGAGAAACAAGTACGACGGCGATATCTACCGTGTCCCCGTGGAGCGTGTCGTGTTCGACTCCGAGCACCGCGTCGGGTTGGGTACGTTCGTGCCGAGCGATCCCAAGAGCCAGGACGTCTCCGAGCTGGTTGGCTCCATCGATCTTTCGACCATCGGCGATGTCGGCGTGGAGTCCGATCCACGCGCATACCGGTTCGACGGCGAGCTCAACGTGGCCAACCGCGGCATCGTTGAGCTGATCGAAGTGCTTAAGGCGGATGAGAAGCTGCTGTACGTGCTGCTGACGCTGACCCAGGAGCAGAACATCAAGACCGGGCGATTCTCGTTGGTGTACGCCGACGAGGTCGTGCTGGGGCATACGAACGAGAATGAATACAAGAGCTTCGTCGGCAATCCGAAGTCCGAGGCGCTGCAGGATCGCATCATCCTCATTCGGGTGCCGTACAACCTTCGTGTGTCCGAGGAAGAGCGAATCTACCAGAAGCTTCTCCAACAGAGCAACATCAGCAACGTGCACATAGCACCGCACACCCTCCGGGTGGCCTCGACCTTTGCGGTGCTTTCGCGCCTCGAGCCCTCCAAGAAGGCGAACATGAGCCTCGTCAAGAAGATGAAGCTCTATGACGGGGAGGAAGTCGAAGGTTGGAAGCTCAAAGACGTGCGGGAGCTGCAGGAAGAGGCAGTGCGTGAAGGGATGGACGGCATCTCGCCGCGCTACATCATCGATCGCCTCAGCAACGCGCTGATCAAGCAGGGCATCACGTGCATCAATCCCATCAACGCTCTCCGCGCCTTGCGCGACGGCTTTGATCAGCACACCGCCTTCAGCAAGGACGAGCGCGAGAAGTACCTGAACATACTGGCCGATGCCAGGCGGGAATACGATGAGCTGGCGAAGAAGGAGGTGCAGCGCGCGTTTGTCTACGCGTTTGAGGATTCCGCGCATACGCTGCTCAACAACTACCTCGACAATGTCGAGGCATTCTGCCGGAAAGAAAAGCTCAAGGACCCGTTGACCGATGAGCCGATCGATGCGGATGAGAAGCTCATGCGTTCGATCGAAGAGCAGATAGGAGTTACGGACAACGCAAAGCAGACTTTCCGCGAGAGTGTCTTGATGTCCATGGCGAGCCTGGCTCGCCATGGCAAGGCCTTCGAATACACCAGCGACGAGCGCTTGAAGGAAGCAATCGAGAAGAAGCTCTTCGCCGACTTGAAGGACGTGATCAAGATCACGACTTCGACGAAGACGCCGGATGCAGAGCAGCTCCGCCGGATCAACGAAGTGGTGGATCGACTTATGGCCGAGCACAACTACTGTGCCGTATGCGCGCGAGATCTGCTCGGCTACGTAGGCGCTCTGTTGAATCGCTAGATTCGCGAGGGCCTGTGAGATGGCGCGAGGCGCCCGCGCCGGCGTGAGTGGAGATCGGGGCCAAACCATACCAATGACAACGACCATGAGTATCAGCGAGAGCGATTGGAGCCTGCACCGAAAGGGGCCCAAGGATCAGGCGCGTCACCAGCAGAAGGTCCGGGAGGCGATCAAGGATCATCTCGGCGAGATTATCTCCAACGAGTCGATCATCACGAGCGACGGCACGAAGATCGTCAAGGTACCCGTGCGGTCACTTGAGGAGTACAGCTTCCGCTTCGATCCGTTCAAGAAGGGTGGTGTCGGCCAGGGTCAGGGCGACAGCAGGCCGGGCGATGTAATCGGCCAGGTGCCCAGGCAGCAGCCGGGGCGCGGACGAACCGCCGGCGACCAGCCGGGTGTCGACTATTATGAGACTGAGTTCACGATCGACGAGCTGGCCGAGATGATCTTTGCGGACCTCGGCCTGCCGAACTTGAAGGACAAGGGCCAACAAGAGGTTCTGTCTGACCACGTGCGCTTCGACGACGTGCGTAAGGTCGGCATCCTTCCCAACCTCGACAAGAAGCGGTCCATTCTCCAGGCGATGAAGCGCCAGGCCATGGGGCGCGCCCTCCAGGCCTTGCCGCCGGACCGTGCAGGCGACGCGTCCGAGGACGACCCAGGTGCCGCGAAGCCAGGAGGCGGCCTCAGAATCACTCGCGATGACCTTCGCTATCGCACCTGGGATGTGACAAAGGAGCTGCGGCATAGCGCCGTGGTCATCGCCATGCGCGACGTTTCCGGAAGCATGGGTGAGTTCGAGAAGTACATCACGCGCGCGTTCTATTTTTGGATGGTTCGTTTCCTGCGCACGAAGTACTCAAGCGTGCAGATTGTGTTTGTCACACACCACACGGAGGCAAAAGAGGTCGACGAGCAGGCGTTCTTCAGTCTTGGCGAGGGAGGCGGCACTCGTGTTTCTACCGCGTACAAACTGTGTGACAAGATCATCGAGGAGCGATTTCCGGCCGATCGCTGGAACATCTATCCGTTCCACTTCAGTGACGGCGACAATTGGAGCGACGAAGACAATGCCGCCTGCGTTACGCTGGTTAAGTCGCTCGTCGAGCGGTGCAATCTCTTCGGCTACGGCGAGATCAAGGAGCAGTCGTATGGCCGGTGGTCGACCAGCACGCTTATGTCCGCACTGTCCGAGATCACTGCCCCCGAATTCGTCGCGGTGACGATCAAAGGGAAAGAGGACGTCTATGCGGCGCTCAAGAAGTTCTTCGCCAAACGTGTAGGCTCAGTCTGATGCCAGTGCGCACCGATCCAAATCCTGAAGCGACGATGCAAGCAGTATGGGATGTTGCCGGGTCGTTCGGGCTGGATCCGTTTCCCACGCACTTCGAGATCGTGCCCGCGTCGATCATGTATGAGTTCGGCGCCTACGGCATACCTGGCCGCTTCAGTCACTGGACCCACGGCAAAGCGTTCTACAACATGAAGACCATGTACGATTACGGCTTGTCCAAGATCTACGAGCTGGTCGTCAACGCCAACCCATCACAGGCCTTCCTTCTCGACACAAACGATGCCCTCGAGAACAAGATGGTGATGGCTCACGTGCTCGGCCACACTGATTTCTTCAAGAACAACGCGTACTTTGGCCATACCAATCGGAAGATGCCAGAGACGGTCAGTGCCCACGCCGATCGCGTGGCACGCTACGAGTTTGAGCACGGTCCGCGTTCCGTCGAGCAATTCCTGGACGCCGTGTTATCCCTGAAAGAGCATGTCTCGCTAAGTCCCGACAACCAACCTGGGTGGCACGCCGAACAGACGAAACCGTCGGAATCCAGCCGTGGGTCGCCGTACGAGGATATGCTCACCCTGGGCGAAGCGCCGGCGAAGGCCGAGAAGCCTGGTCGCGGCAAGAAGGTGCCCGAGCACCCCGAACACGACCTGCTCTATTTTCTTGCCGCCCATGCCCAGGACCTCGATGACTGGCAGCGGGACGTCCTGGCCATTGTGCGTGAGGAGATGCTCTACTTTCTGCCTCAGATGCAGACGAAGATCATCAACGAAGGCTGGGCCAGCTACTGGCATTATCGGATCATGGAGGCGCTTGATCTGCCCCCGGCAGAGCACGCAGCGTTTGCCCGCATGCACGCGGGAGTCGTATCGCCGAGCGGACGGATGCGGGTGAACCCATACTATCTCGGCTTCAAAGTGCTCGAAGACATTGAGCGCCGCTGGGACAGTCCGACGACAGAGGAACAGGAACACCTCGGCAGGACACTCGGTCAGGGACGATCAAAGCTGTTCGAAGTGCGCGAGATGGAAAGCGATCAGACGCTGCTGCGCAAGTATCTCACCGAGGACCTGGTGCGCGATCTCGACCTCTACACCTATAAGCTGGTGGATGACGAGTGGCAAGTTGCGGACACGGATTGGCGAAACGTCCGCGACGCACTTGTTGCCAGCCTGGACAACTTCGGCCTGCCGGTGATCGTGGTCGCTGACGGCGACTATCGCGGTAATCGAGAGCTGTATCTTGAACACCGCTTCGACGTCTCCGAGCTGGACATCCGTTACGCCGAAAAGACGCTCCAGCATACGTATGCTATCTGGAACCGGACAGTGCATCTCGAGACCGTGATCGATGGCAAGAAGGTGCGACTGTCGTTCGATGGGAAACGCAACAACAAGACGATGGCGTAAGGTCTACCGCGCCGTACCTTGACCTTTCCAGCGGCAGGGCGACGGCCTGACGCTCTGCCAGAATTCGCTTGACACATATGTGCACTTCACCATGAGACGAACGTATCTCGAAGGAATCGGTCTCACAGGTGTAGTCGTGCGTTGGCGTTATTGCCGCTTCAAGCAAGCCTTGGCCATGACGCAGAGTATTGATAGCCACGGGCACTGATGCATCTCTCTGGACGCCAGGCGTTGCCGGTACCGACCTCGCTGCTCATGGACTGACACGAGAGTCGGCGCATTCTGTCTACCAATGCGGCCGGAATCTATCACGTCCAGAGAGCGACGGACGGCGATAGACACTGGGCAGAGACATCTAGGACGAGCACTCCAGCGACCTTATGCCTCCGATCCGGAGCCCTTTGATACTAGCGGGAGCACCAGGCAGGAGCCATCATACTCAATGCACGTATCTGAACCGCAGTGTCTCCCAGACGAGGTGACCTGCTCTGGCCCGATCACCATGACACTGAACTTCCTCAGGCTTGGCATGCCCGGGTACGTACCCCTCCGAGCGCCGATGGTCAGGACGCACTGACGATCGTCCCAGTGCACTGGAATGACCTCGAAGGCTCCGCCCTCATAGTTGTAGTTGTCGCCTTCGTCATCGTACAGATCGAAGTCGGCGTCCTGCCCGGCATAAATACTCGGCTCGAGGCTGTCCGATCGCTCGCCGGTGTGCTGGACTCTGGGACCCGTCGGTACGATGGAACCTGCCCGCACGTACAGCGGCAGACGATCCAGCGGCGCCTCGGCATCGATCCACTGTCCGCCAGCGTACCGCGCATTGGTCCAGTAGTCGTACCAGTCAGTGCCGGCCGGCAAGTACACCGGTCGTATCCTGCCGGTACGCTTGAGCTCTTTCGAGCCGGCGCCATAGTACATTGGCGTGGTCACCGGACAGACGAGGAATGCGGGTCCAAACATGAACTCGTCGCAGATGTCGTATGTCGTGGGGTCAAGGCGGAAATCGAAGGGCAACGCGCGCAGCATCGTGTATGCCGATTGGGTTATCCAGCCTGCCACTGAGTAGATATACGGCAGCAGCCGGTAACGCAGATGGATGAAGCTCACCAACGCATCGTAGAACATCGAGCCGGGTTCGCCGAACCGCCATACTTCGCGTGGTGTGTCCGTGCCGTGCGCGCGGAACATGGGCAGAAACGTCCCCAGCTGAAACCAGCGAACGTAGAGCTCGCGGTAGCCGAGGTCATCGCAGCCAGCGTCGTACTGCCCATCCCAGAACCACTGCTCCCGCTTTGCAACGAAGAATGCGCCGATATCGAGCGTCCAATAGGGCTCGCCGGCGGCACAGAAGTTGAGACCGGCAGGAATCTGGCGGCGCAGAGTCTCCCAGCTCGCGGCGGTATCGCCCGACCAGGTGATGGTGCCGTAGCGGTGTTGGCCGGCGTACGACGAACGCGTCAGATTTAGCACGCGCTTGTCGTTCGTGGTGGCGCGCTGCCCATCGTACATGCCCTTTGCGTGCAGCAGCGAATAGGCGTTGATGTGTTCGGGGTCCAGGTACCGTTTGGCTTCCTCGGTGTTGACTCGCAGGCGCTCCTCTGGCTCGCGTTTCACTTCACCGTTCCAGTCGGCCTCAAACGGCTCTGTGCAGTCGCACCACCAGGCGTCCACGCCGTGCGCGAACAATCCATCATGCGCCTGTTTCCAGTACAGCGCGCGAGCAAGAGGGCTGAAGGCATTGTAGGTGGACCGATTGCCCAGGAGGCACTGGTGCTTCTGCATCTCCAGGTGATTCGGCCCGTCGTTGGTCATATTCGGCCAGATCGAGACCATCAGTCGGACATGCAGATCATGCAATTGCTGCACCAGGGCATCCGGATCCGGATAGCGCGTGGGGTCAAACGATTTCTGGCCCCACCACGTGCCCGGCCAGGACAGGTAGTCCTGCACGATCACGTCGAGCGGGATCCGGCGTTCGCGGTAGGCTCGCACGACGGCGATCAGCTCGTCCTGCGAGGTGTACGTGGGCTGAGAGTGCACGTACCCGAAGGCCCACTTGGGGAGCATGGGTGCACGTCCGGTCAGCTCTCGATAGCCGGCGACGACGGCGTCGAGCGCGGGCCCGTAGATGAAGTAGAAGTCGAGCTCATCGTCCACGTCGGTCCACAGATACGACCCATGCTGGTCGTCGTGGAAGGTCATTAGCGAATAGCAGTCCATCAGGACGCCGTAGCCCTTGGTCGAGACGAGGACAGGCACGACCGCCTTCATGTTCTGCTGGTACAGATACTGGTGTGTACCCCGCAAGTTCATGATGCCTTCTTCGTGCGACCCAAGTCCGTAGAGGGCCTCGTCCTCGCTCCACACGAAGTCCAGCTTCGCATGGTAGGCGGTGCGGTCGACCACTTGCCGCGCCTCCTCCGCTCGCACGCGCTCCCCATCGACGGTGTGTTCGACCCGCAGCGCCGGCACCGGGTCGAACACCGTCCTCAGGACGTCGACCGGGACGAGCGTCTTGCCGCCCTGCTCTGGTTCGCGGACCAGCAGATTCCCGCGCTTATCGCGGTAGGTGAAGGCGCCGGTTGCGCGATCTACGGCGACGTCCAATGCGGCGGTGCGAAGGTGGAGCGCATCGGGGAGCTCGTCCAGCTCCCAGACCACGGGCGCCCCGCTGGCAGGCAGGACCGCCAGGCTCTGCTTCTCGCTGAATGCCTCGCCCGCCGTGTACACCACGTGCACAATGGCAGCGCCGCGCGGTTCGATCTTGATCAGCCCCTTGGTGGTCTCGAGGATCACGCCTTCAGGCGTTCGAGCACACCGCTCAATTCGCATCTACTCACTTCCTCTGGCAATACACGCACGGGCCGCGGCTGGGAGAATACCAGCCTGCTCGGCACCACGGGCAGTCGCGGGGCCGCCTACGGATGGCACATTCGATCCTCTAGCGATGCAACGATCCGCCTGCGGATACTAGCTCTCATGCACTGCCACTGCCGGCCCCGGCGTCATGTCCGCAGCTCCACACGCCATGGACCGAAAGCAGGCAGGGCCGCGTCGGTCAGATCGGTGATATTGCAGTACGGATTGAGGCCACATCCATACCACAGATAGGCCTCAGGCGGCAGCAAGTTCAGGTCGATGTGGAGGCAAGCGCGGTTCTCTTCCAGGGTGACCTTGAACACGCCCAGGAGATCCTTCCCCCCTCTGTCGCGCAGCGAGAAGCCTGCAGGTCGCCCTTGTGCGCGCAGCCCGCCGCGCACGTTATCCACTATGATACCGATGCGCGGCCCGTCGACCGTGACGCGGGCAACCGCAAGAGGCGGGTCTCCGGCAGCAACTGCCGCAAGGCGCCGACCCAAGCGCTTAAGCTCCTGCGTGGCAAGGTGAACCACATCGTCCAGTCCGAGGTCGATAGTGGGGACCATAGCAGTCCCGGCAACAGTTCCAGCCCACGTGCGCTGGAGCTCTCTGATACCGTTCCAGCCGTCCACGTCTTGTTCGGCGCCAAACGCCACGCATCCAAGTTGGACGACGTAGAATGGCAGGTCGGACTGTGCCAGATCGTTCCGCAGCGCGGACACGAGGTTCGTCATGCGCTCGCTGTAGGTATCGACCTGCTGCGGCAACGCATCTGATTCTCCCTGGTACCACAACACGCCTGCAATGTTGCCGCCCACTGCATGAATGCGCCGTAACAAGGCCCCGTAGAGCGATTCACCCGATCCGTCATTGAGGCGCGGATCCCAGTGCGCCATCGTCGTGCCCCCGTGCGCACAGGGGACGAGACCGATCGGCACACCCGTGCATGCGTGCAGGTGCTTGGCAAAGGGAAGGCCAAGGCCGGCGCCCTTGGCCCGGCTCGGATCACGCTCCTCGAGTCTGTCAGGTATAGGTTCCCGGTCAAACAAGCGATGATGCACCGGCTGCGGCGACTCATAGAGCCAGTGCAAGGGCTCCTCCGCGATCGCCCACTCCTCGCGGGACTGGAATGAGTGCACGAACGGGGAGGGTTCTTCGACATCCACCAGGTCCCCCACGCCCTCCATGTTGCTTTGCCCGGCCAAAACCCAGATGTCCCCCACCAGCACGCCCGTCGCTCCGCGAATCGCATAGGGCCCACCCACGGGCAGATCGGTGCTGTCTCCCGACTCTCCGCGCACCGTCGCTTTGCCCAGGGCATCGCGCTGGAGAACTTCGATCGCGACTTTCAGGTGCAACTGGCCGCTGCCCGCGCGCGTCTCACCCCGCCGCGTATCGGCCGGCTCGGCCAGCTTCAGGAATGGTCGGAGGATTGGGACGATCCCGAGGATCGGCATCGCCACACGTCCCACCTGTTCGGCCTACACCCCGGGCGACAGATCACGCTGCGCGGCACCCCGGCGCTGTCGCGAGCCGCGCGCAAGAGCCTGGAGTTGCGCGGGGACGAGGCCACCGGCTGGGCGATTGCCTGGAGGATCAGCCAGTGGGCCCGGCTGCAGGACGGAGACCGGGCCTGCAGCCTGCTTTCACGCCTGATTGTCCCGACCACGACGGCCGGCACGAGCTATGCCGGCGCCGGTGCCGGGCTGTATCCCAACATGTTCGTAGCCCATCCGCCGTTCCAGATTGACGCGAGCTTCGGTGTGACGGCGGGGATCGTCGAGATGTTGCTCCAGAGCCACGACGGTGAAATCCACCTGCTTCCTGCCCTCCCCAGCGCGTGGCCGGCGGGCAAAGTGCAGGGCTTGCGGGCACGAGGCGGCTTTGAGGCGGCAATCGCATGGCAAGACGGGACCCTGCAGTGTGCGATCATCGATGCATCGCGCAATGGCATATGCCGTGTGCGGGGCCTCCAGCCTTTGACGGTGTCGCGGGGTAGTCTGCCGGTGCCTGTCACGTGTCCGGAGGTTTGTGTCGTGCACTTCGCTGTCGAGACGGGTGGGAGCTACCTCGTCTTGCCGCGTCCGGCGAGTGGGGACGGCGCCGGACAATGATACAGTCGGGTGGGGACCGACCAAAGCTACCATATCTGGAGAGCAGCACCTGGAGCAAGCACACGCGAGGCGGTAACCGCTGTGGGCTCCGGTTCGTACGTCCGCCATCTCTGACCGCCAGAGAGTGAGAAGGACAATGACGCAATGACGAACAGGGAGCGAACGCTGGCCCTGCTCCGCTACACAGCCTATGACCGGCTGCCGGTAGTCCATTTTGGGTTCTGGGAAGAGACGCTCGCCAAGTGGCGGGCCGACGGACATGTGTCATCGGAGGAGGCGCAGGGTTTCGCTGACGGCAATCAGTGGGACCAGACGCTCTCGGCCCGGCTCGGTTTCGATTTCAACTGGTACTCCTGCTTCGCCGCCAACTCCGGGCTCGAGCCGCCGTTCAAGGAGCGCGTAGTAGAGGAACGACCCGACGGCACCAGGCTGATCGTCAGCGTCGACGGGGTCGTTGTCATGCAGAAAGACGGCCTACGCTCGATCCCCGCGGAAGTCGACCACCTGCTCAAAGACCGAGCCGGCTGGGAAGAGCATTACAAGCCGCGACTGCAACCGGCGGCCGGGCGAATTGACCGCGAGGCGCTGGAGGCGGTGCGCAACGCGCACGACCGCGACACGCCGATCGGCATCCACTGCGGCAGCCTGTTCGGCAAGCTCCGCGACTGGTGTGGTGTCGTGGGGCTCAGCTATCTGCTCGCCGACGACGAGGACCTCGTGGACGAGATGATCACGACGGTCGCTGATTTGTGCTACGACGTTACTCGGCAGGTCCTTGCCTCTGGTGTCATCTTCGATTTCGGGCACTTCTGGGAAGATATCTGTTTTAAGAACGGACCACTGGTCAATCCCGCCGTCTTCGAGCGCAAGGTTGGCCCGCACTACGCACGCATCACCCGGCTATTGCACGATCACGGCATCGACATCGTATCGCTCGACTGTGATGGCAAGATCGACCGCTTGCTGCCGATATGGCTGCGAAACGGGGTAAACACGATGTTCCCGATCGAGGTCGGCACCTGGAATGCCAGCATCGCCTCCTGGCGCGAGCGCTTCGGGCGCGAGCTCCGCGGCGTCGGCGGCATGGACAAGCGGGTTTTCGCTCGGGATCGCGCGGCGGTCGACGCCGAGATCGAGCGCCTCCGCCCTCTGGTCGCTCTGGGTGGCTACATCCCGTGCCCGGATCATCGCATCGCTCCCGATGCCGAGTGGGACACCGTGCGGTATTACTGCGACCGGATGCACGCGGTGTTCGGCTAGGGAGACTCCAGCACCATGAAGGGGGAAGCAACATGATGGCCGAGATCCACGCGCCTGCCTCGCTCATGCCAGTTCGGCTGCGCTGCGAATACCTGCAGACACCCCTGGGTATAGACACGCACGCCCCACGCCTCAGCTGGGAGCTGCGGGCCGACGAACGCGAGCAACGGCAATCGGCGTACCAGATCCTGGTCGGGAGTGCGCCGCGGATACTGCAGCATGGCACCGGAGACGTGTGGGACTCCGGCTGGGTCACTTCCGGGCAGTCGGTCCAGGTGCCCTATGCAGGTGCGCAGTTGCGGTCGGGACAGCGGTACTACTGGACAGTGCGCGCCCGCGATCGGGACGGGCAGACGGGACCGTTCAGCGAGGTGAGCTGGTGGGAGATGGGCCTGCTCAGCCACCGAGATTGGCACGCGCAGTGGATAGGCGCGCCCAACCCTTCCACGCCGCTGGGTCCACCGTCTATTCCCGGTTCCCTCTTCCGCAAGGCATTCAGTCTGGATCGCCCCGTAGCGTCGGCACGAGCCTACATCTGCGGGCTGGGATTCCACGAGCTCTACCTCAACGGCCGGAAAGTGGGCGATCACGTCCTCGATCCGGTGGTCACCCACTACGACAAACGGGCACTGTACATCACGCACGACATCACCGGCATGCTCGGCACCGGCGAGAATGTTGTCGGCGTAATGCTGGGAACCGGATGGTACGACTGCCACACGGCGTGTGGCTGGGATTATGAGAAAGCCCCCTGGCGTGACCGGCCCAAGCTGCTAGTGCAGTTGTGCCTCACGTTTGCGAACGGCAGCACGAGAACGATCTGCAGTGACGCCACCTGGCAGACGACGACCGGGCCGGTCGTCTTCGATGGACTGCGCAACGGGGAGACCTACGACGCCCGTCGGGAGAGACCGGGATGGCAAGCTACAGGCTATGACGCGGCTGACTGGCTGCCCGCTATGATCGTGTCCAGTCCGGGGGGCGTCCTGGCGGCGCAGCAGATGCCGCCGTGCAAGGTCATGCAGACGCTGACACCGGTCTCCATGGCGGAAGTCCATCCCAATGTCTACATCTATGATCTGGGCCAGAACATTTCCGGCTGGTCACAACTGACCGTACGAGGAGTAGCCGGTGCGACCGTGACGCTCCGCTATGCCGAGCGGCTGGCGCCGGATGGCGACATCGACCAGTCGCTGATTGCCGGGCTGATCCGGAGCGGCGAATGCCAGACCGACCGCTATACGCTCAAGGGCGAAGACGAGGAGGTCTGGGAACCGCGCTTCACCTATCACGGCTTCCGCTACGTGCAGCTGACGGGCTTCCCTGGCAACCCCAGCCTCGACAGCCTGCGCGGCCGGGTCGTGCACACCGCCATGGACCCAACGGGCGAGTTCCGCTGCTCCAACCCGCTGCTCAACGCCATCCAGACCTGCACACGCTGGTCATATCTGACGAACTTCGTGGGCATCCCGACCGATTGCCCGCACCGGGAGAAGAACGGCTGGACAGGCGACGCGATGCTGGCCGCCGAGACCGGCCTGCTGAACTTCGCCCCGCAGGCCGCCTACACGAAATGGCTGACGGACTTCGCCGACATCCAGCGCGCAAACGGCCAGCTGCCCGGTGTCGTGCCCACCGGAGGCTGGGGCTTCAACTGGGGCAGCGGGCCGGCCTGGGACAGCGCCTACACGCATATTCCCTGGTACCTGTATCTGTACAGCGGCGACCGGCGGATCCTGGAGACCCACTATGATGGCATGCGCCGCTACGTGGACTTCATGACGAGCATGGCGACCGACCACATCATCTCGTTCGGCCTGGGTGACTGGTGCCCACCTGGAGGGGAACCGGATGGGCATGAGTCCCCGACAGCGCTGACCTCGACCGGCTACTACCACGCGAACTGCAGGCTGATCGCACGGATAGCCTCCATGCTCGGCAGAGACGACGATGCCCGGCAGTATGAGGAGTCGGCGGAAGCGGTGAAGACCGCCTTCAACGCCAGGTTCTATGACCCGGCACTGGGGCGTTATGCAGAGGGCGACCAGACGTCGCAGGCTTGCGCGCTCTTTCAAGGACTCGTGGAACCTGCCGAGCAGGACAAAGTGGTCGATGCGCTCCTCAGGGCAATCGCCCTGCACGACGGTCATCTGAACTGCGGCATCCTGGGCACGAAGTACGTGCTGAACGTACTCGGCCAATACGGCCATGCGGCCGTCGCCTATGCCCTTGCCACGCAGACGACCTTCCCGAGCTGGGGCTACTGGATCGAGCAAGGCGCGACGACGCTGTGGGAAGATTGGGAAGGGCGCTCCTCGCAGAACCATATTATGTTCGGCGATATCAGCGCATGGCTGTTCAAGACGCTCGGCGGCATCATGCCGGATCTCGAAGCTCCGGGATTCCAGCACTTTCGCATTCAGCCACACGTGGTCGGGGATCTCACGTGGGTGGAAGCGGAACACCGGTCACTCTACGGGCGCATCGGCTGTTCGTGGCGGCTCACCGACGAGGCTTGCGAGCTGGCCCTTGAGATACCCGTGAATACAGTTGCTGCTGTGTACCTGCCGGCATCCCGGCTGGGCGCCGTGCTCGAGGATGATGTGCCGGTGGACGGGATGTCTGTCCTCGCCGGCGGCACGGTCGGCCACGGCTCGCCAGTACTGGAGATCGGTTCAGGAGTCTATCACTTCAGTATCCCGCTCAGTAACGTCCAACGTATTTTCTCAGCTCAACCCGATAACGACGGTTTCGGTAGTCAGTTGGAGGTAAGTAGGTGTTGCAACCCTGGTTCTCGGAAGCCAAGCTCGGCATCTTCATCCATTGGGGCATCTATGCCGTCAACGGCACCTCGGAATCGTGGGCGATCTTCAACCGCGACGTACCCTATGCCGCATACATGGCTCAGCTGGACGGGTTCACGGCGGATCGCTACGACCCGCCGGCCTGGGCCGACCTGTTCCGGCGCGCCGGGGCACGCTACGCAGTGCTCACCAGCAAACATCACGACGGCGTGGCCCTCTGGCCGACGGCGCTGAGCGACCTCAACATGGCGGCTTGCACGCCCGCCGCACGGGACCTTATTGGCCCCTATTGCGACGCGCTGCGCGCCCAAAGCCTCAAAGTCGGGCTGTATTTCTCACACCTCGACTGGTCGCACCCCGACTACGCGCCCGTCTTCCCAGCAGAGCGTACATGGGAGAAGCTGGCGACTCCGGCGTGGCTGGCACAGTTCGAAGGCGGCCGTATTCCGGCAACCCTCGACGTGGAAACCTACCGGCAGGGATGGCCGGAGGGCCCGGCCACACCGGACTGGCAGCGCTTTCTGCAGTTCCGCAACGCCCAGTTGGAGGAGCTATGCACGCGCTACGCGCCGGATCTGCTCTGGTTCGACGGTGACTGGACACCAGAGGCCTCGTACTGGAACATGCCCGCTCTTCGCGAACAGCTCCATAGAATGCTGCCCAAGGTCGTCCTGAACTCCCGTATGGCCGGTTGCGGCGACTATGAGACACCGGAACAGGGGTTACCGATCACGCCACCCTCGGGACCCTGGGAGTTCTGCATGACCATGAACGATTCCTGGGGCTACAAAGAGCACGACCGCAACTACAAGTCGGCGCGGCAGATCATTCGCACCTTCGCGGAGTGCATTGGCATGGGGGGCAATCTGTTGCTGGACGCGGGGCCGAGGGCCGACGGTACGATACCACCTGAGCAGGTCGAGCGGCTGGAGACGCTCGGAGCCTGGATCGGCAGGCATGAGGAGGCGGTCTACGGCACGGTAGCGGGTCTGCCGCCCGGCTATGCGTACGGCGCCACCACGCTCTCGGCAGATCGTCGATCCCTGTACGTCTTCAATTTCGACCGGCCATACGATGAGGTCGCCGTCAAGGGTATCAACGCGAGGGTGTCACGCGTCAGCGTGCTGGGACGCGGCACCGAAGTGGCGCACCGGACGCTGGGCGGAGCGCCGTGGGCGAACGTGCCAGGTGTATTGTGGATTTCCGTGCCGGAGCAGGAACTGGATCCGTATGCCACCGTGCTGAAGATCGATCTGCAGAGTCCGTTGGATCAGGAGCATTGCATTGACAAGCCTATCGAGCGGATCTAACGGCCATGCATGCTGGCGCAGCACAGGCCGATCCAACCTGGCATGGCGCTCCTGGATGATAGCTACAGCACCTGCTGTGGTTGGCTCGATCGATCAGTAGCGAAAAGAGTGTTACATGTCCGTCAAGCTTCATAGCGCGGATGTATCCGCAGGGGACCGTACGGTGCTGCGCGACCTCGGGGAGCAGCTTGCCGAGATCGCTGCGTTGCCGGTGCACGCTGAGCGGGCAGCCATGTGGCGCGACCTGAACGGCCTCAAGCGCGTCCGACCGCTGGTCTGGATCAACGAGGTTCCCTGGCACGAAATGGACGTCGACGGCGAGCTCCGGCTGCGGACGACGACCGCATGGTGCCGTTACCACGAATGGGAATTGCGGTCGCTGCTCTACCAATGGAAGCACTTTCCGGGCGACATGGTCGTGGAGCCCACGGTCTTCTCGCCCCTGGTGATCCACAATACCGGCTTTGGCATTGCCGAAAATGTCGACATCGTCAAGACCGACGACGCGAGTGACGTCGTCTCCCGGCACTTCAACTTCCAGATACGCGATGAAGAGGATCTGGAGAAGATCGAGACGCCGGTCGTGGCGCATGATGCAGTCGCGTCCGAGGAGCACTGCCAGCAGCTGAAAGAAATCTTCGGCGGCGTTCTTCACGTCGAGAAGCGCGGGGCGCCCGGCTTTGTTACGTGGTTTGCGCCCTGGGATGAGCTGATCCGGTGGTGGGGACCGCAGCAAGCCCTTACCGATCTGGTCGACAAGCCGGACCTGGTGCACAAGGCGATGGACCGGCTGGTCAACGCCTACCTGGCCATGCTCGATCAGTGGCAGGACCAGAATCTCCTTACCCTCAACAACGGCTACAACCGCATCGGGTCCGGGGGACTGGGATACACGGACGAGTTGCCGCAGCCGGACTTTGAACCATCCCATGTGCGTGTCAAGGACCTGTGGGGCCATGGAGCGGCGCAGATCTTCTCCGACGTGTCGCCGCGCATGCATTGGGAATTCGCGCTGCAGTACGAACTGCGTTGGCTGAGCAGGTTTGGCCTCACGTACTACGGCTGTTGCGACCCGCTGCACAGGAAAATGCGGATGCTCGAGAAGATTCCGAACCTGCGGAAGGTGTCGATGAGCCCGTGGATCAATGTCGACGAGGCGGTTGCTACTGTAGGGGATCGCTATGTGTTCTCCTACAAGCCCAGTCCCGCCGTGTTCGCCGAAGAAACGTGGCATCTCGACAAAGCCAGGCGCGACCTCGAGACTGTGCTGACAAAGGCGAAAGCGCACGACTGCATCGTCGAGGTGATCATGAAGGACATCAGCACGATGCGCCACCAGCCGCAGCGTCTGTGGGAGTGGGCGGCAATGGCAGCTGAAGTGACGCAGGAATACGCATGACGGACGACCGTTTTCTTCTGAACCACGCGAGCCCTGCTTCCGACGGGGCCAAGCTCTCTGGAGGCACGTAGCCGCAGGCTCCTATCAAGTCACGGTCGGGGAGCAACGAGCGGAGGCGACGCATCATGTCCAAGACACGCCCGGATGTGACCTGGACAGTGGGGTGCTAGCCTGTGCAGAGGAGCGGCCCGCGCGTCGCCGAGTCGTCAAGAGACGCAGCTCGCGTCGCCCAGAGTTGCACGCTTTCGCGTGCGATGCGTACCGTGGAGCAATCACTCTCCAGTGGTCAGATGGTGTACGCGAGGACGATCGGCCAACCGTGGATGTGCAAGAGCGCCTGGAACGACAGCGCGAGTTCGCGGGACTGCGCAAGCGGATGCATTGGGAAGAGCCAGTCCGCTATGAGGTGCTGCGTTCGGTAGTGCTCTTCGGCCAGTCCCCCTCTGAACGTGCGCTGGAGACCGGCGTTGCACGGAGCACGCTCTACCATCGGGTGAACCAGCGCAATTATCACGCCGCATGCAGAGGGCTGGAATGCCAAGAGCATCGCGGCCTACTTGGCCACCAGCCGCCAGACCGTACACACGACGCTGCGCCGTTGGATTGAAGAGGGCCGGCTCGGGCTCGAGGACAAGAGGCCCGGGCCGAAACCAGGGTTCCGCGCTGTCGACCTCAAGACGATGGCCATGATTGAGAAGAAACAGCAGGAAGATCCGCGCCTGGGTGGCTTTCGGATGCATGCCGCCTTACTCCGGCTGGGTATACGGGCGAGTGTGCGCGCTTGCAACCGGATCATGGCCCACCATAGCGCGCTCTATCACCTGGAAGCAGCTGAGCGCGAGCCGCACGTGAAGAAGCCCATGCCCTTCGCCGCCAGTCGACGCCACCAATACTGGACCTCGGACGTGCGCTATCTCGACACGCCGTTGCTCGGCCAGCAGGCCTACTGTGTGACCATTCTGGACAACTTCAGCAGAGCGATTATCGCCAGCGTCGCCTCTCCCACGCAAGATCTCCCTGCCTACCTCAAGGTGCTGCGCGACGCGATTCGCTCGCTTGTCATCCCGGTCGGCTACCTGTCTCGCCTGCCACAGAGAAGGATAGTTCAGCGCAGGCGGCCGCATACGCCGCGGCCCGGGAAGCGCGACGCGCGTCCAGGTGGCCCGAGGCATAGCATGGTCGACTATTCCGCAGTTGATTTCTCTAAGTGGCATTGACATCACTATAGTTTAGGTATAAACTATAGCTGCGAGCAGGGATAGGAGTGACGCGAGTGGAGGCGAATCTTTCAGTCGAGGAACGCACTGCTCGCCCAACCGCAGCGGTGCTGTCTTGGCTGCGACTGGCGCGCGTGTTCCAACGGCTCGAGCAGCTTTCAGCGGATCACCTCCGGCTCTGGGGCCTAAGCTCCGCCCAGTTTGACCTGCTCGTGCACGTGGGCGGCTCCGAAGGAATCACACAGCAGGATGTGGCGGCTGCGCTGCTGGTCACCAAGGGCAACGTCTGCCAGCTTGTGGATCGCATGGAGCGGGATGGGCTTGTCCGGAGAGTTCCGGAGGGAAGGTCAAACAAGCTATTCCTTACCGATCGAGGGAAGCGACTGTTTGTCGAATCCGTGCCCGCTCAGGAACTGGCAATAGGCGGCATGTTCTCGGCGTTGACCAGGCCAGAGCAGCTTCAGCTCGTGACCCTGCTCAGGAAGTTGGATCGTTCGCTCGCGAGCGACAAGCATATAGATGGAGAGAAGACATGACGACACAGATCCAGCCTCAAACCGCCACCTGGGTAATCGACCAAGCCCACTCGGAAATCGAATTCGCCGTAAAGCACATGATGTTTGCCACCGTCAAAGGCCAGTTCACCGAGTTCAGCGGCACCATCGTCGAAGATGCAGCTGATCCGACGCGCTCTTCCGTCGACGTCACCATCAACGTTGCCAGCATTACCACGCGCGACTCGAAGCGCGACGAGCATTTGCGTTCTTCGGACTTCTTCCTGGCCGAACAGCACCCGACCATTACCTTCAAGAGCACGAGTGTCACCGCGGGCGGCGCCGACCACCTGAGTGTGACGGGCGACCTGACGATACGCGGAACCACTCGTCCGGTGACCCTCGACGTCACGAGGACGGGCAGCGGAACCAATCCCTGGGGCCAGCAGGTCGCTGGGTTCAGCGGCGCCACCCAGATCAACCGTAAGGACTTCGACCTCGGCTGGAATGTCGCCCTTGAAGCGGGCGGTGTGCTGGTAGGCGAGATGGTCAAGATCTCGCTCGAGATCGAAGCGACCAAGCAGGCATAACACAGCCGGCGTCGACTCCCGGCTATCTGCGGGTTGTTCTCTCCGGCGTTGTAGTATTCTCAGTCAGGCCTCCGGCGAGGTATCGCCGGAGGTCTTTTTCGCGCGTCGCCGTGCCCTTGCGCGATCTAAGCGACTGGGCAGGGCCTGGCGCTCGGGAACTCACCAGCGATGGCAACGGCGCGTTCTGGCGGAAGAGCGGTATGGTATATGCGGTTACAGGTACGAGGTTGGAGAGAATAGGTAGAGTCGTCAGCCTGGTACTGCCGACGGACGGTCTGTGGCGTGGAGCAGTCATAACCTCGAGCCCACGGTGCTGAGGTTAGGCAGGCTCAACACCGATCCTCTCGGCGTAGCAGCGCCGCCTACGCCGGCGTACGTGGCCTGGTCGATCTGCTGGATAGCCATGGCGCTTTCCTGCGGGATGTGGAGCCTGAATCACCGGGATCTTTGACTTGAGCTAGAGATGATAGGGTGACAGGTCATGAACAGTGAGGGAAACGTGCAACGGAGCGTCGTGCAGGACCTGGTGCGCCGCCACAAGCGAGGCGAGTCCATCGGTATGCCATCCATCTGTTCTGCGCATCCGTACGCACTGGAAGCGTGCATGCGGGAAGCGGTCGCCAACGATGACATAGTGCTCGTCGAGGCGACATCCAACCAGGTTAACCAGTTCGGCGGCTATACCGGCATGACTCCTGTCCGGTACGCCGACTACGTGCGGAAGCTGGCGTTCAAGACCGGCCTGGGGCCCGAGCACCTGGTCCTCGGCGGAGATCACCTGGGCCCAAACGCCTGGCAAACAGACACGGCCGCCGTCGCCATGGAGAAGGCGTGCCAGATGGTGCGGGACTACGTGCTGGCAGGTTTCCAGAAGATTCATCTTGACGCGAGCATGCGTTGTGCCGATGATCCCGGCGAGGCGCGCGCGCCTCTTCAAGAGGAGATCGTGGCCGCGCGCGCCGCGGAGCTCTGTCGCGCGGCCGAGGACACCTTTGCGCGCGGCGAAACTGGAGTGCCCGCTCCGGTCTACGTGATCGGTACGGAGGTACCGATTCCGGGAGGGGCGCAGGAATCCGAGGAGACACTGGCAGTAACGACGCCTGAAGCGGCCAAGCACACGGTTGAAGTTACCGGCAAGGCGTTCAAGGAGCGCGGTTTGCAGGCAGCCTGGGAGCGCGTGGTTGCCACGGTCGTTCAGCCTGGCGTCGAGTTTGGCGAAGAATCCATCTTTGACTATCAGCCGGAAAAGGCGCGCGCCTTGTCGCACGCGATCGAGGGGTACGGCAACCTCGTGTTCGAGGCGCACTCCACGGACTACCAGCGCGAGGATTCCCTGCGCAGTTTGGTCATGGATCACTTCGCCATACTCAAGGTTGGCCCTGCGCTGACATTTGCCTTCCGCGAAGCCGTGTTTAGCCTGGAGATGATAGAGCAGGAGTGGCTGTCGGGGATGAATGTCGAGCTCTCCGGCCTACGACGCACGCTTGAGCAGGTGATGATCGATGCTCCCGGCTACTGGAAGAACTACTACCACGGCGACGGAACGGCGCAGCGCCTGGCCCGAGGTTTCAGCCTGTCCGACCGGATCCGGTACTACTGGCCGAACCCAGCGGTGCAGAGTGCGCTGGACAGGCTGATGGCGAACCTCTCAGGTCGAACGATCCCCCTCACGTTGATCAGCCAGTTCCTGCCGAAGCAGTACGAGGCGGTGCGTGGCGGAGTGATTGCGAATAGACCGCGTGACCTCGTGCTGCACAAGATTGACGAAGTTGCGGCCGCATACGCCCGCGCCTGTGGACGCCGCTAAAAAGGGGCCGATCGCAAGGTCATATCTATGCGGCGTTCGCTTGCTTCTGCAACGGGCCAGTGCCAGAGCGGGAGGAACCGCCGTGACCCGGCGGCAGCTACAAGGCCATTCCACGCTCGGCAGTCAGACCGCCGGACCTGCGAGAACCGGACACTATCGCGTCGAGTCCCGCGCCACCCAGGGCGCGGGAGGGCGCTCCTCCAACCGTGGCAACCTTTCGCCGCCGACAAACGTCGCAGCGCTCACTAGGCGAACGGACCCCTGCCGTGACTGCCAGGCGGTATCGGAATATGTGAACTCCCCATATTCGAGTTGGAAGACGGCGATGTCGGCGCGCGATCCGACGCTGAGAGTGCCGAGTGCACGTTCTCCGATCGCTGCCGCCGGTCGTACGGTGGCGCTGGCTATCACAGCGTCAAGAGACATTCCCAGATGCAGGAACTTCGATAGTGTGGTCGGCAGATCGCACATGGCACCGATTCGACTGAGCTGGTGAATGTCGCTGCTGATTATGTCGGGCGCAATACCGCCAGCCAGCAGCGCCTCCGCGGAGGCAAAGCTGAAGCTTCCGGATCCGTGACCGATATCCAGCATCACGCCGATGTCGCGGAGGCCCTTCGCCATCGGGAGCACATTGCCGGCCGGATCGACGAGGCGATTGTCCTGTCCGGTAAAGCAGTGCGTGAGGATGTCACCGGCCCTCAAGAAGCCGGCGATCTCCTGCAGGTGCGGGGGCGCAGAAGCGATGTGAACCATCAGCGGCAACCGAACGCGATCGGCGAGCATTCGTGCACGCCGGAGGCCTTCGACACCTATCTCGCCGGTTGTCGCGCGATCCACACGCGCCTTGATGCCTCGGATACAGTCGCGGTTCGCCTCGACCACGATCTCCCCGGCGTCGACATCGCAATAGGCCGGGTTGGTCAGCTCATATGTGGGTGCTACGAGTCCAATAGTGCTGACGTTGAGAAGGGCAAGCACGCGCGAGCGACTCGCTTCGACGACATAGCGTCGGAACGCCGGAAAGTTGTACGCGCCGGCACTTCCGGCGTCTACCCAAGTCGTGACTCCTGAGCGCGCAGACACCGGGTCTGGCTCGATCCCCCAATAGGTGGCTCCCCAATAGCAATGTGTGTGGAGGTCGATGAGGCCGGGCGCGATCAGGCAGCCGCGCATGTCCAGTACGACGTCGGCTTCACCTGTCGGCACATCAGCCGAAACTGCCGCGACGCAGCCATCCCGGACCGCGACGTCTAGCGGGGCATGAACTGCATTGCCAGGATCGACAACCGTTCCGCCCTTGAGCACCAGGTCATAGGCCATGCAATGACGCTCTCCCTATGTCCTTCCAGTCAACGTCTGACGCGCCCACTGGAGTGCGATTCTCCCGCCGTAGCATCTGGCTGGCCGGGACCGTGCACGCATCCGCCATAGATGCACTGTAGCGTGCTGTCGACACCACGACCAGTCTCGGCGCGTGCATGCCTGCACAATGTGATCGCGTGTTCCAGGCACTTGGTCGCTCTGGGCGCATGGATATGGCTCGGCCCCAAGTACACTATCTCAGGAGGAGTCGTTGTATGCCAGTCGGAGTATCGGAAGAGGCACTGGCCGAGGCCCGCGAGATCATTGCCGCAGCGGAGAACCTACTTGTCATAACAGGGGCAGGCATGTCTGCGGAGTGCGGAATCCCGACGTTTCGCGACGCTGACGGCGGGGAGGACTGGGATACGTTGGCACAGACGCTGGCGACGGCGGAAGGATTCGCCGCCGATCCTCAGCGGGTCTGGGCCTGGTACGCCGCGCGGCGCCGGACGGCGCTCGAGGCGACGCCGCATCCAGGTTACCGCGCCCTCGTCCAGTGGGAGCAACATGCGTCAGTGCGCATCGTCACGCAGAATGTAGACGGGCTGCACAGGCGGGCGGGAAGCAGCACGGTTGTGGAGATGCACGGCAGCCTCCATCGTTTCTTCTGCGCCGACCGTCGCCACGAGGTGCTCGGTGTCGCGGATGCGGAAACCGTGCCGCGCTGCTCGCGCTGCGGGAGCTTTGTGCGTCCCGCGGTCGTCTGGTTTGGCGAAATGCTGCCGGATGACGTGGTCAGGGGCTCAGCCGCGGCGATCGAAGGTGCGGGCGCTGTGCTCCTGGTCGGAACGTCGTTGCTGGTGACGACGCCGACCGGTTTGCTGTGGCACGCGGATCGCCACGGGATACCAATCGTCGAGGTCAACCCGGAGCCGGCTCTTCGCTCAAACGGCTATGCTTGGCCAGGTTCGGGCCTGCTACACGCGACGGTGACGTTGGCCGGCGGGGCGGGTTCTGTGCTGCCGCAACTCCTGACCACGCCATAGATGCGTGTTCGCAGGAAGCGCTAGAGGATCTGGGCTAGCTCGTTTGGAGCAGTCACGGGCGCCAGGCAGGTGTAGTGACGGCAAAGGTACGCGGTTGCCCGGCCGTCGCGCTGCTCTCTACCGAGAAACAACGGCGAGCGGCTGAGCGCGGCGTGTTCGGGGGCTGCAATACCAATCACAAGATTCGGATCGAATCGCCGTTGAGCGACTCGCAGCAGTGCGCGCACGTCCGGATCGTCTGACTCGCCGACGATTGCCAGCTCCCGCTGTGGGGCGGTGGCCATGTCCGCCGCGCACAGAATCCTGCCGAATGCAAGTGGCTGTTGCAGCGCGGCGTGTTGCAGCGGCGCGATGGCGCGCAGCGCTTGCTCGCGGTAAGCGCTATCACCCGTGTGAACGGCCAGACGAAGCATCACCTCGGCCGCCACTGAGTTACCGCTTGGGACCGCGTTGTCGACAATCTCGCGCGGCCGGCTCACAAGCTGTGCGTCGTCGTCTGCCGTGCTGAAGAAAGGCCCGCCGTCCGGATCGGCGAAGCGATCGATCATGATGTGTGCCAGCAAGATTGCCTCAGTCAGCCACTGGTGGGTGCCGGTTGTTTCATAGAGCGCGAGCAGCCCATCCGCTAGGAAGGCGTAATCGTCGAGAAATGCGTTGATCTTCGCTTTGCCGTCTCGGTAACTGCGGAGGAGGCGACCATTGTGCTTTAAAGCCGTAAGGACGAAGCCCGCGTTTGTCTCTGCCGCGTCGCGGTACAGCGGGTCTCCGAAAGCCGCGGCGGCGTCCGCGAGCGCGCGGAGCATCAGGCCGTTCCAGGCCGTGAGCACTTTGTCGTCGCGGTGAGGATGTACTCGCTTCTCTCTCGCTTCGAAAAGTGTGCGGCGACACTGCGCGATTTGTACGTCCATCGCCTCCGGGGACTCGGCGGAGTCGGCGGCCATGTCCGCGATCGGTCGCGCCAGGTGGAGGATAGTGCTGCCTTCGAAGTTGCCGCGAGGTGTCACCCCGTACACACGCATGAAGAGACGCGCATCGTCTCCCAGCAGTCCCCGAATCTCATCGGCGTGCCAAAGGAAGAACCTCCCTTCGTGGCCCTCACTATCGGCGTCTTGTGTGGAGTAGAATCCACCTTCCGGCGAACGCATCTCTCGCAGCAGGTAGCGCAGAGTCTCCTTCGCGGTGCGGCGATACGATGGGTCCTCGGTGAGGGTAAACCCCATGGTGTACAGGCGAGCCAGCTGGGCATTGTCGTAGAGCATTTTCTCGAAGTGAGGCACAAGCCACCGCTCGTCAACGCTATAGCGATGGAACCCGCCGCCAAGATGATCGTACATACCGCCGCGCGACATCTGGTCCAGGGTGTTTCGGGCCATTGCCAGGGCCTGCGGTACGCCGATGGTGTGCGCGCGAAGGAGCAGCTCCAGTACCATGGGCTGGGGGAACTTGGGCGAAGTGCCAAAGCCACCGTAGCGATTGTCGTACCGCGCGCTCATGGCTATTGCCGCATGCAGCACCAGATCTGTGCTCAGCTCGAGGGTGTCCGGTACAGGAATGTGCGTGCCGAGGTTTCCGAGGAACTCCGCGGCGCCCTCTTCGACCTCGCCTCTCCGAGACCGATAGGTCTCGGCAATAGCTGTTAGCACCGTCCTGAATGCCGGCATGCCGTGGCGCGGCTCTGGCGGGTAATACGTCCCCCCGTAGAAGGGCCGCGTATCCGGTGTGAGGAATACTGTCATGGGCCAGCCCCCATGCCCGGTGAGCCGCTGAACCGCTTCCATGTAGATCATGTCGAGGTCTGGGCGTTCCTCGCGATCTACCTTGATCGGAATGAAGAGCCGGTTCATGAGTGCGGCTGTCTCATCGTCCTCGAAGGACTCGCGCTCCATCACATGGCACCAATGACAGGCCGAGTAGCCGATGCTCAACAGAATGGGTTTGTCTTCGGCCTTGGCGCGCGCAAGGGCCTCGTCGCCCCAGGGATACCAATCCACGGGATTGTCCTTGTGCTGGAGAAGGTATGGGCTGCTCTCGAAGGCCAATCGGTTGCTCATGGGTGGATCTCCTTGAGGTCGCGGCCAAAGCGCGCTGGGGCGCGCACGGCCGACTGGGAACGGGCCGAATGAGCGCGCAAGCGACGGCAGGCCATGGCGCCCATGTATCCGCTGGTTTCGCGTCAGTATACCCCCAACCGGCAGCACCACGCCCGATCGAGAAGCCGTTGATCGCGGGAAGAGCCGGTTGTGTCGGCATGTTCCTTCTCCAGTGCCGTATCATTCGAGATGACACGTGTCGACGGAGGCGCTGATGATCGTGACGACAACCGGGAAGATAGTGGGCTACGGCACGGCGGAGATTCTGGGTGAGGTTGCCGGTGTCGTAGTACGCAGCCGTGGACTCGGCGGAAACGTTGTTGCCGGCCTGCGCTCGCTGGGCGGGGGCGAGATAACCGAGTACACGCGACTTCTGGAGGATACGCGCCGTCAAGCAATCGATCGCATGGTCGCCAACGCTCAGGCGCGCGGCGCAAACGCTGTGACGATGATGTGCTTTGACTCGTGTGCCAGCGGTAAGACAATGACTGAAGTATGCGCGTTTGGTACTGCAGTCATCGTCCAGATCGAAGGGTGACCGGCATCGTGCTCCGGATCGTCGTTGCTGTCTACGGGGTGGTCATGCTGCTCGGCGCCGAGTTACTGATGCTGAGAGGTTCGCACTGGGTAGCTATCGCGTATCTGGGAGTGAACGGCTTCATTGATTACCGGGGCGTGATCTTCGAGCGCAGCTACTATCAGCCTCGCCTGGGGCGAGGCCCAGGGCACTGGGAACTGACCGGTGAGCGCTTCGTGGATCCCGACCACGAAGCGCCTCGTCGAAGTGCAATACAATCCAGCAACTGGCGAACGAAAGTACGTCGACGCGTCTCCGGCGGAGCAGAGTTAGGTGTTCTGCGGCTCTTTCAGGAAGCCGCGAGCAATTGCCTCGTCGATGAGCGTGCGAGCAAAGGTCTGCAAGTCGCTCGGAGCTTCGGGCAATTGGGGCCATACGCGTGCGTGCCTGGTCGGCGCTGATCCCGTACTTAGCCCACGAACCGCCCTTGCTCTCCATGTTGCAGAGAAGGGGTTGCAGCCGGTCGAGTGCAACGGCAAAGCGCGCTTCGGCAGACTCCCCCGCTTCGAATTCGTACCAGAGTTCGCGTAACGCGCCTGCCTGATCGTCCGGCAGCAGGCCGAAGACACGCTAGCGCTGCTCGGTGCTCGCGTTCGGCCTGGCTGAGCGCGGCTGCCTCGTCATAGCAGAAGGTATCTCCTGCGTCAACCTCCACGATGTCGTGGAGCAAGACCAGCCGGAGCACGCGGCCGATGTCGATCGAATCGTCGGCATATTCGGAGAGCGTCAGGGCCATGAGCGCGAGGTGCCATGAATGCTCCGCGCTGTTCTCTTGCCGTGATCCGCTCATGATCGTGGTGCGTCGGAGCACGCTTTTGAGTTGGTCTATCTCTACGATGAACTCGATCTGCCGTTTCAGGCGTTCGTCTGCCATTGAGCACTCTCCCGAACGGTGAGTCACCCGGGCTTCAGTCCAGTCCGGCTGGGCGGGGCAGGCAGCACAGAGGTCGCCTCACGGCATTGTACATGCGGACGAGCAAGTTGGCGCCAACACGCGAAACCCAGGCCTACACATAACGATTAGAACCCCTACCTAAACTCTTTCAACCAAGAGATAGAGTTTCAGTCGTTATGTGCAGAACCGCCTGGCTCGTGCGACATCACTCCCCTCTGTGCCCCCATGGATTAGAACGCGAGCCTTGGCGACCGCTGGCGTCTGTCCGTTCGCGGTGCGCAGCACGCCACTCGCGCATCGGGCCCATAGATGAGTTTAATATTTGTGATAGAGTATTGACATTCTTATATACAGACTAGATAATAGTTGAGAACTTGCGGCGCGTTGCTCGCGGGTTCGGTACCGCACTCTGCTATAGCGCGAGGAGATTCTGCTAATGGGCGACGACGAGCAAGCGCGCATTTTGCGCATGGTGGCCGAAGGCACGATCACGCCTGCTGAGGCCGGCGACCTCCTCGCCGCACTCGAGCACCAGCGAAAGTCTTCACCGCCTCCGGCGCCGCCAGCGCTCGCCACGGCGGCCCGGTCGGCAACCAAGCGGCACTTATCCATCGAGATCATTGAAGGCGATAAGACGAAGGTAAACGTGCGGATTCCCCTGGCTCTGGCTCGCGCTGCCGGCCGATTCATTCCGCGCCAGGCGCAAACGTACCTGGAAGAGCGGGAAATCAGCATCGAGGCAATCTTGGAAGGCCTGCAGGTGGAAGATGGGGAGAACACACTGCTTGAAGTGCACGATGGAGATTCATTCGTCAGAATCGCGGTAGAGTGATGGCGATCGACAACTCATGCAGCCGCGAGGCGCCGGCAAAGTTGCGACACCTAGGCGTTCGCGCGCCACCGTCTGGAACCGTATTGCCTCGGCGCTCCTGGCAGTTAGCCTTGGCCTCCCCCGCTTTCCAGCAACCAGAAACGCTCGACCACGTAGCCACTAAGACCTGCCAGGTAGGCACGATCCATACGGAACGGCACCTTGTCCTTCAGCCCTAGCAGGCTCATCAGCTCGCGATCCCGCTTGTGGTGTCTGGTCCTGAGCATCCAGCAGAGCCGGATAAGCGTATTCTGATCGCAGCCAGCCTCTTGATAGAGCAGCAAACTACCGTAAACGGCCGCGCTGCGACCGCCATGAAGAACCCGATGGCAGAGCACGCACACGGTCTCGAGCGCCTCCAGGCGATTGTCTCGATAGCCGTTGAGGTGGTTGACCTCCAGCCTGGCGTGCCTGTCAGCCCCCTCGCCCTGGCCACAATACACGCAGCCTCCGTCGCGTTGCAGCACGTCCCCTCGCAAGGACTGCCATCCGGCAGGCGCGCGCGCCCCTCGCGGCCGCCAATCACCCGGATCGAGGTACGACGGTTTCAGCACCTTTAGCGTCCTTGCCGGCGGATCGAGCTCTGCAAGTGCGGATTCCAGATCTGCGTGCATGCTATTCAGTCGTCAGCCGGCCGCTCTATGCCCGCGTGCTGGAAAACGACTGGCTCCGCTGCGTTACGCGCGCAAGCGCCGCGCGATCGACGTCCACGCCGATGCCGGGCTCGGTACGTACCTTCATCGTGCCGTTGGGCTGGAGCACAAACGACGGACCGGCAATATCCTCATGGAAGTACCGTGCGCTCGCCGAAATGTCGCTGGGCAATGTGAAGCCCGGCAGACTGGCCAGGCAGACATTGGTCGCCCGACCGACGTTGGTTTCCAGCATTCCTCCACACCACACGGGCACTCCGGACGCCTGGCAGATGTCGTGGATCTGCCGGCTACGCAGCAGGCCGCCAACACGACCCGGCTTGATGTTGATGATGCGGCAACTTCCCAGGGCGATGGCGTGCCGAGCGTCTTCCGGACTGCAGATGGCCTCGTCCAGACAAATCGCGGTGCGCAGCTGCCGCTGGAGGTCGGCATGATCGACTATATCGTCGTCGCCCAGCGGCTGCTCGATCATCAGCAGGCCGAACCGGTCCAGCTCGCCGAGGTGGCCGGCGTCCGCCAACGTATAGGCCGAGTTGGCGTCCACGCTGAGCAGGATGTCTGGAAACCGCTCGCGAACCGCCGCCACGAATTGCAGATCGCGGCCAGGCGCGATCTTGAGCTTGATGCGCCGGTAGCCCTGTTCGACGTGCAACCTGACGCTTTCTACCAGCTTCTCCGGCGTCTCCTTGATCCCGATGCTGACACCGCTCGGCGTCTCGGAGCGCGTGCCGCCGAGGACTTCGGCCAGCGGCTTTGCTTCCGCATGAGCCAAGAGATCCCAGAAGGCCTGCTCGACTGCCGCGATTGCCATGCGATGCCCGCGGATTCGCGCCAGCCGCACCCAGAGATCCGCCGCGTCTGCCACGTCGCGGCCCACCAGCTCGGGCACGACGAATGCCTTGATGACGTGCCACGCAGTCTCGACGGTTTCATAGGAATACCACGGTCCGTCTCCAGCCACGCACTCGCCCCATCCTTCGACGCCTCCACCGGCGAGACGCACGAGCAAACAAGGCCTTTCGACCTGGGTGCCAAAGCTGGTCGTGAACGGTGTGACCAAGGGCATCGTGACGTAGAAGACTTCCACTTCCTCGAGATACATCAATCGGCTCCACTCTCACGCCGGATCATGCCAAAACGACTCCAGCCGGCCAACCACATAGTAACAGCGAGTCAGCTCGCCGGGCCGGACGTCAACCGCGAAGTCCAACACGGCATAGCCGCGATCAAACAAATCGGTGAAGACCGACCGTGTGCCATACCGCCATGCACGTGCGTCCGCGTCGGCAAATCGCTTGATCGCCTGAAAATTCGAAGGCACTTCGAGAAGCATCGCCGCGGAATCCGCACCGAGCACGGTGTCGACCAGCCGTGCGTACGGCTCCTGAGCGGCCGCCAGCACTCCCGCTTCGCAGCGCGTGACCAACGGCAGGCCCGACGCCAGCAGATCTCGTGCCAGGGGCGCCGGCCGCGCACCGGCCAGCCGCGCCTCGACTCGGGAGTGCCGGATGTACCAGGCAGCCGTCAATCGATCTGACTCCATGCTGTGATTGAAAGCGTCGTTCATACTGCCGTAGAGGTTTGGGCTGTACTGATGCGCAATCGCGCCCAGGTACCCCACATTCAGATGTGCGTTCCGCGACTCAAGAGGATCGAACGTCCACACGACCACGTCCAGGCCCTGGTTCAGCACGAACTCGCGTTGCCTCAGCTTCATTCCGTATCCAACGTGCTTGCTGCGCCACTCAGGCAGCATGCCGAGCAAATGCGAACAGTGAACGAGCTCGCCGTTCTTGAGTCCAGGAAAGCCCAACAGGACTCCAATCATCTTTCCAGATTGGTCTCGGGCGCTGAGGAGCAGGCCGCCGTAGCGTTGGAGCGTGATGAGCAAGCCGGTATGCAGTATCTCGGATTCAGAGCCTGACCACACAAGCGCCTCAACCGCCTGCCACTCCGCCAGCGCAGGCAGGGATTGTATTTCAGCTATTTCGATGTCGTTGTCCCAAATGCGGTTCATGTGAACACTTGTCCAGGAGTTTGCGTTACAATCGCGGGCGATTCCAGGTGGAATTCTACCGCAACTTCGCAGGTGCCAGGACGTCAGCGTTGGCGCAAGACAGTCGCCAGCGGGCCCGGCAGCAGGGCTGGCGTGGATACCTCGGCGCGAACTGTGGCCACGGCGCTTGAAACCAGGCCGAGCCGATTCTCATAGAGCCAGTATCGGCAGGACCACGAGGGGTTGAACTTCTTGTTGAAGTCATAGAGGGATCGCAGCGGCAAGTGGCGCGCACCTTCGAACAGGGCGGATCGCGCCGCTCGGATCGCCGCACCTTCGCCCTCAGGGCGCTCCTTGTCGCAGAGCGTGGCGAAATTCAAACTGAGCCACGCATACCCAGCATCCTTGAAATGCTCGGCACTAGAAATGATAAGCGCTTCCATGAGGCCGTTCGGGGCATCAGGCAGCCGCCGCATGTGATCGAGCGACAAGCTGTTGGAGGCGGGGACAGGCGCCAACGTCAGGAACCCGATCAGGCGATCCGACTCGTCCGCTCGTCCAGGAACCACGGCCAGGGCCAACTGATGGCAACCATCGTTGCGTCCTGGGAGGCTGCCGCTCGTCATCGAGAAACCCTGCTCTACTCCACCGTGAGCGCCCAGCCACGCCCTCGAAACCGCCGCGCATTGCAGCACAAGATCCGTTTCGAGACTCGCCATAGTGCTGAAGCGTATTTCAATGCCCCGCGCCGCGATCGCGCGCGCCGCACGACGAACGCGCTTGGCGAGCATCCGCACGTCGAAGCTTGGCAGATCGATCGTCGCCTCCTCGCCAATCTTGAGTGCGTGCATCCCCAAGGCGCGATAGTGCGCCATGGCCCCCGCAGAAGCGCCTACCACGCAGGCCTTCAGACCATTTGAAGCGAACACATCCAGGGCATGTTCGATCAACGGCCGCACGCTTCCCGGGGCGGCAACCGGATCGCCGCCGAGCAGGGCTATATCCCCACGCACCACGTAAGATACGAATCCCTGCCCCCCAGGTGCAAAAATGTACGAGCGGTCGCCCCTCATGTGGAAGTAACACAGGGCGTCGGCGCCATAGCGGTCGAGCAGTCTGTTCGCCCGCACGCGCTCGTCCGCCGTCGCCGACGCGGCTTGGATAAGCGGGCGCAACAAGTGCACTGCCATGTAGATCACCCCTACAAAGGCAAGCGCGTACAAGGTATGGTGAAACCACGGACCTCGAGCTCCCGTGTACTTTACGGTAGGAGAGTCGGTCCAAAGACCGACGAAGGCCGCCACCAGATATGGCACCGGGTGAGACGAAGGTCCAAGTGTCATCAGCACACGCACCTGATGGCCCAAGAGCAGCGCCCCGGTCTCGGCGTAGACTACACACAAGCCGGCAAACCAGAGCGCCCGGGTGACGGCAACGCGCCATGATATTGGTAATCCCGGCACGACGAACTCCTTGCGAGCGCGCCACAACAACCACGCTACGAACAGGCAGAACGACGCTTCTTCGTAGTCGATGCCTTTGAGGATGTTCAGGACCGCCGACGCGAGCAATGCCATCATCGCCAAGCTCGCCGCGCGACGATTCCGCCTCGCCAACGACTGGGCAAGCATGACCGCCAATATTCCTGTCAGCACGATGGCGGTCTGGCTCAGGCGGATAGTCGGCGTGCCGACCATCTCCTCAATGAGGATCAGACGCGGGTGAATCGCCGGCGTAAGAGCCGAGACGATGTCGATAATGCCTGCGAGCGCCAAGAGAATGGCCAGGACGTTCGCCGTCGAGCTTGACCGGCTCCTGCCTTGCTGAAGCATGTGGGCTCCGTGTTTGCAATCTCGCTGTTCTCGCAGGCCGCCAGCACGCTGGAATTCATCATCCATTCATATTCTAGCTCCGAGCCAGGACGCGGAACAGCGTGCTACGAATGCGAAATGACGTGCCACCACGCTCGCCGGAGAATTCTCAGCCATTTCTTTCACGTTATCGGTCGATGTCGCGACCTCTTGGTATTGCTTCAACCGGCAAGCGCGCTTCGGTGCTGCGGCCTGCTAGATTTGGTTAGGGCCTGCAGGCATCGGTGCCGTCGTATGCTGGCTGGGTATTTTGGCCAGTGGCACGGCGCACAAGCCGGTCGCGGGTGCGAGCATCTCGGGTGCCAGCGGTCGTCGGATTGGCCGGACGCTGGACAATTGGAGTCACTGCAGGTGTCTCTTGGAAGAATCACGGTTCGAGTGGCGCGGTGCCGAGCCGGGGGCCAATCATGCGAGGGAGTGGCAGCAAGCGATGACCACGAGCGACACGATACGCATTTCACTCGGGCAGATCGCCGAACCTTAGCACGGTGCTATCCAGAAACTCGTGCCACATGCGCAAGCCTCGGTGCACTGTACTCTGTGAGATATTGCTACGTTGAAGACATGGCTGCCGGCTCTGTGCGGCCTGGCAGCAACGCTCATTTCCGGAATGGGGCTGGAATCACCTCTGGCCAGGGCCAGAACGCGTGATGGAGGCGCACTGGGGATGCTCAACAGACGGCTCGTCGACCTGATTCAGTGGTATCAGCTCAAGGTCTCCCCATCGCTTGCTCAACGGCGCGTGAACTGCCTTTACGTCCCAACGTGTTCGCAGTACGCCATCAACTGCCTGAAGTCGAAGCCTGCCATCGTGGCGTTGCCTCTCATCTTGTTCCGGCTTGCGTGCTGCAACCCGATCAATGCCCTGATCAAGAACAAGAAGTCAGGCGGATCCCATGCTGCGGCATCGTAAGGGCGCGGGAAGGAGACGGCGGCCCGTGACTGCCAATGGTGCCGCGTCACAACATGTCGGAACGTCGCCAGCCGCAGGTGGCCAGGGCGGACTCAGCTGAATCGAGTGAAGAGCCGGCCTAACGCGTCTTCGCGCCGTTGAACGCCCGTGGCAAGCAGCTCTCGATGGTTCGACCCGAATACTGGGGTCGGGCGCTGGTAGATCAACCCTGTGTAGATCTGCTCGCCGGAACTGGCCAAACGCAACGCAGACGCCAGGTCGGACGGGTCGTGATCGGGCGGCACGTCGATCGAGTTGTCTTTGTAGTACACGTGCGTGTCAAGCTTGTTGAACGTAGGGCATGGGCTGAGCGCTTCGATAAACGCGAACCCCTTGTGTGCCACACCCTGAACGATCAGGTCAGTGAGATCCTTTGGTCGGGCCGAGATTCCCTGGGCGACGTAGGTTGCGCCGCACACCATGGCCAGCGCCAATGGATTGATTGGCGTCTCGGCTACACCGGAGGGCGTCGTCTTGGTAACGTAGCCCCTGCGGCTGGTTGGTGAGGCCTGTCCCTTTGTCAGGCCGTATGTGGAATTGTCCATGACAACGTAGGTGATGTCCACATCCCGGCGACAAGCGTGCATGAAATGGTCGCCCCCGATGGCGAACGCATCGCCGTCACCGCCGAACACCAGCACGGTAAGCTCGGGATTGGCCGTCTTGAGCCCGGTGGCAATAGGAATGGCGCGGCCGTGGACACCATGAAAGCCATAGCTCGTAACGAGGAACGGCAGTCGGCTCGAACAGCCGATGCCGGATACGGACACGATATCCTTTGGATGACGCCCTGTCTGGCGGAGGGCAGCGTACAGCGCGCTGAGCACGCCGAAGTCGCCGCAGCCAGGGCACCAGGTCGGTTTGTTCCCGCTCTTGTAGTCGTAGTGCGCGAGCCGGGCAGCCGGCGCGACAGCCGTATCTTCAAGCATTCTGCAAAACCTCCTCGCAAGCCTCCGCGATCGCGTCCAGGATCTCTCGTGTCGTAAAAGGCACGCCGCCGTAGGTGTTGACTGTTCGTACGGTCAGCCCATATCGTGCCTTGAGCAGCCGCGCGAACTGTCCGCTGTAGTTGACCTCAGGGACGATAATCCCCCGTTTTCCCTTCAGGAACGGCTCAATCTGCCAATCGGGAAGGGGCCATAGCATCGTGGGCGCCATAGACGCTACGGACATTCCAGCGGCAATTGCCAGCTTGACTGCCTCCACGGCGGTACCGTACGTCGACCCCCAGGTGATCACTCCCACGTCCGCGTCGGGTGGACCATACATCTCGGCCGGAGGCGCATCGTGAACGCAGGCTTCCAGCTTACGAAATCGCTTTTCGGTCATCGTGCTGTGGCTGATCGGGTCGTACCGCGGGCGGCCATATTCATCGTGTTCAAGGCCGGTTGAAACGTATGCGCCGCCCTCCTGGCCCGGAATACTCATGGGTGAGACGCCACTCTCCGTCAACTGGAAGCGCATGTAGCCGTCGCTGCGGGTCGGTTCAGCGTCTTTCGCATTGAAACGCTCACGCTCCCAGACGTCAAGCGTTGGAAGGTCAGGCCGGACAATACTCTCCGTGCGCGTTGCCAGCACCGTGTCGGACAGCAACAGAACCGGCATCTGATACCGTTCGGAAAGATTGAATGCGTTGATTGCCTGGTAGAAGCATCCCGACACGCTGGTCGGCGCGAGGACGATACGCTGAACCTCGCCATGGCCACCAAACACCGCGAGGTTGAGGTCGCCCTGTTCGTGCTTGGTTGGCATACCTGTAGAGGGACCGGCGCGCTGCACGTCAACGATCACGCATGGGATTTCGGCCATCGCGGCCAGGCCAAGCATCTCCGTCATGAGGCTGATACCTGGACCGGATGAGGAGGTCATGGCCTTGCGCCCAGCATAAGAGGCTCCAAGCACCATGCCGAGAGCGGCGATCTCGTCTTCGGCTTGCAGCACCAAGCCGGCGACCTTCGGGAGTTCCGATGCCAAGAATTCCATGACTTCGCTTGCCGGGGTAATGGGGTAGCCGAAGAAGCACTGCAGACCCGCGGCCATGGCGCCCATCGAGAGGGCCTGATTTCCCGACACGACAATCACATCTGGAGCGAGCGTTCCGGGGTACAGCCGGAACTCCTGCCGGTCGGGAACATGCGTTTCCACGAAATCGATGCCGGCCTGCAGAGCCTGCATGTTTTTGGCCAGAATGTCCGGGCCCTTCCTGCCAAAACGCTCGTCCAACAGGCGTTCGATCACCTCAGGATTCAGGCCGAACATGGCGGCGGCTACGCCGACTGCAACCACGTTCTTTCCCAGCTTGAACCTGAGCTGGGTCTCGGCAATCTCGGTCAGCGGAACACCTTTGTGGCGGCATCGCTTGTCGACCGGAGGCGTAAACGTGCCGGAGTCATAGATCATCAGGCCGCCGTCACGCAGTTGGTCGTAACTCGTGTCGTACGCTTCCTGGTTGAAGGCCAGTAGGATGTCCACCCGGTCACCATGTGAGGTCAGCGGGGAATCCGAAAGGCGCAGCTGATAGAGCACGTGACCGCCCTTGATCTCTGCTGGGTACGTCTTGAACGTGAGCACGTAGAACCCGGCACGCGCTGCCGCTTGCGTAACCAGATCGCCAACGCTGACAACCCCTTCGCCGCTTTCACCGGCAATGCGGATAACCAAATCGTTTCTGCCCATGTGCCCCATTTCCTGGCTTTCGGTCCACTCAACATTGGGTAGCGGCCTGGAGAGAGCGCGTCGACCGGCACGTACTGTGAGCCGGTCACCGGCGGAGTTGCGTCACGTCAAGCGGTGGTTGGCCGGCGCCGGGTGGCCCGCCTCATCAACTGAATCGAGCGGTAGCGCCGGTACGGCGATTAGCCTACATATAACAGGGGCAATAGTAATCGTCAACTTTCGCCGTGGTCAGCAGATCCCTGGGGCAATTTTGGCGCCAACCGTACTCCGTGGCCGGGCGACAGCTCGCTGTACAATACGGACGCGAGCCGCGTTCGGCCCTCTTTCCGGCGTCGCACCGCAACGTGATGGTTCATAGTGCTCGCTCGAGGAGACGATGTGACGGTTCAGGAGTCGTTTGTTGCTGGGGCGCCGTTGCACTACGGTCCACGCCATGTCGAAGGAGCACTGGTGGACGTCGAGGGCGAGAGCTACTATTGCGTCTCCAACTATGATGCCATGGAGCCATTCCTGATGAGCCTGGTGAGCGACTCCGATCTCTGGATGTTTCCCTCCAGCAATGGTGCCCTAACGGCCGGTCGGCGCGACCCCGACCACGCGCTCTTCCCGTATTACACCGATGACCGTACCCACGACAGCGCGGATATCACGGGCTGCAAGACCATACTCTTCGTGAGCCGCGACGACAAGACGTCTCTCTGGGAACCGTTTTCACCCCGGTACGATGGTCTCTACCGCGTTACGCGGAAGCTGTACAAGAGCATCTACGGCAACAAGATCATGTTCGAGGAGACAAACCACGATCTATCCTTGGTGTTCTCCTACGCGTGGTTGGCCAGTGAACGCTTTGGCTGGGTTCGGCGGGTAAGGCTCGACAACACGAGCGCCGAGCCTGTTTCGATAGAGTTGCTTGACGGCCTGCAAAACCTCCTGCCACACGGCGTTACCCGGCGATTCCAGCTCGAGTTCAGCACCCTGGTGGATGGTTATAAGGAGTGCGAGCTGCTGGTCGAATCGGGCATAGGGCTGATCAAGCTGAGTTCGATCCCGACGGACAGAGCCGAGCCGAGCGAAGCCCTGCGTGCTACAGTCGTTTGGCTCGAAGGGCTGGAGGCCGCCGCAACTCTGCTCTCCTCCGTGCAGGTCGAGCAATTCCGCCGTGGATTGTCCGTCCGGCAGGAGACTCTTGTGCGCGGCAGGCGCGGGGCGTACTTCGTGAATGCGCGCCTGGCACTGCCTGCCGGGGTCCATCACGTCTGGCATGTCGTCGCCGATGTAGATCGGGATGCAGCTGACGTTACCGTGCTCGCGAAGTTTATCATGACGTGTCCCGACATCCCCGCGACGATTGGCGAAGATGTGAGACAGGGCACCGCGAATCTGGTGCGTATCGTGGCAGCCGCGGATGGCCTGCAGGCCAGCGCGGATGCGCTCGGTACTGCTCGCCATTTCTCAAACACGCTGTTCAACGTAATGCGCGGAGGTATCCCCGACGACGGCTATCGTATCAACCGCGCCGACCTGGGGACATTCGTCGCGCGAGCCAGTCGAGAGGTAGCCCAGAGGCACGCTGGATTCCTGCGCGCGCTGCCGCGGGCGTTGGCACACCAGGATCTTCTCGCACGGGCTCGCGATCAGGGAGACCCCGATCTGGAGCGGCTGACGCACGAGTACCTGCCGCTCACGTTCAGTCGCCGTCATGGCGACCCCAGCCGACCATGGAACTCCTTCCTCATCGCAGTCAGGGACGCACGCGGCGAGAAGAAGCTGAACTTCCAGGGGAATTGGCGCGACATCTTCCAGAACTGGGAAGCGCTCGCGCTGTCGTTCCCATCCTACCTGGAGAGCATGATCTTCAAGTTCGCGGACGCGTCAACTGCCGACGGGTACAACCCTTATCGGGTCACGCGCGATGGCTTCGACTGGGAACTTCTCGACCCTCGTGACCCCTGGTCGAACATTGGCTACTGGAGCGACCACCAGGTCATCTACCTGCTCAGGCTACTCGAATCCTTGATGAATCACAGCCCCGATGCGCTGCCGCGGCTGCTGGCTCGCCCGGTCTTCACGTACGCCCATGTGCCCTACAGAATCAAGCCCTACGAGGAGATACTCGCGGATCCTCGAAATACGATCGTATTTGACGCCGAACTGGACAAGGCGATCCGTGAGCGTGTGGCTGCGGAAGGCGCCGATGCGGCCGTCCTCCGGGACAGACACGGCGCAATCCACCGTGTGAGCCTGACGGAGAAACTGATCGTTCTCTCGCTTGCCAAGTTGTTCAACTATATCCCCGAGGCGGGTATCTGGATGAACACTCAGCGCCCCGAGTGGAACGATGCCAACAACGCGCTGGTCGGTAACGGCGTGTCGATGGTCACGCTCTATTACCTGGGGCGCTTCATGGGGTTCTGCCGGGATCTCTTCGACAGCCTTGGCAGCACTGCCGTGGATCTGTCTATCGAGGTTTCACGAGCATTGGCGGACGTGACATCGGCGCTCGAACGCCATCTCCCGCTACTGAGCGGACCAATTTCAGACCTCGACCGCAAGGTCGTCGCGGACGATCTCGGTCGCGCGGGCAGCGCCTATAGAGCATCCATCTATGGAAAGGGATTCTCGGGCCGGCGTTGCTCACTTATGATCCAAGAGCTACGATCCTTCTGCGATGTCGCTCAGCAACACATCGCGCACGCGATCCGAGCCAACCGCCGAGGCGACGGTCTCTACCATTCCTATAACGTCTTGCAGTTTGCCGGTGAGACAATTGCGGTCACACGACTCTGTGAGATGCTTGAAGGTCAAGTTGCGGTGCTCAGCTCTGGAGTACTCTCCGCTCAGGAGGCCTCCAGACTGCTCGACACGCTGCGCGCGGGCCCGCTGTATCGCCCCGATCAAGACAGCTACATGCTCTACCCCGATCGTCGACTGCCACTCTTCTTCCAGAAGAACAACCTTCCCGCAGCCGGAGTGAGGCGCTCGCGGCTGCTGACGGAGCTACTGCGCCGCGGGGACCGCAGCATCATCGTGCGGGACATCGCGGGCCGCACGCATTTCAGTGCGGCGTTCCGCAACGCCGACCTGCTGCGGAGCGCACTGAACGCTTTGCGGGGTACCGACCTCGAGAGCCTTGCCCAGGAAGAGCATTTGCAGATCCTGGCGCTCTATGAGGAAGTCTTCCATCATCGATCGTTCACCGGACGCTCGGGAACCTTCTACAAGTACGAAGGGCTGGGATCGATCTACTGGCACATGGTGTCGAAGCTGCTGTTGGCAGTCCACGAAGTACTGCAGCGCGCCGTCGACGCGGGTGAAGATGACCTGGTGGTGCGATGCCTGAAGAAGCAGTACACACGTATTCGCGAGGGAATCGGCGTGCATAAGTCGCCCGAGCAGCACGGGGCGATACCGACCGATCCCTACTCTCACACGCCCGGATTCGCAGGAGCGCAGCAACCAGGCATGACCGGCCAGGTGAAGGAAGATATCATCGCTCGCGCGGGCGAGCTGGGATTGGTGGTATCGGCCGGCTGCCTCCGCTTCAGGCAGGAGCTGGTGAGCAGCGGCGAGTTCCTGAAGTCGCCGCGAACATTCGAGTTCTACGATTTGGATGGCACGCTGCGGAGCATCGATCTCGGTCCGGGCAGCCTTGCCTACACGCTGTGCCAGGTTCCAGTCGTGGCGCACGCCGCCGGCCCGCGGCAAATCGAGGTCACGGGCTTCGAAGACGCAAGAATGACAGTCGACGGACTGAGCCTCGACGCGCATGTGAGTGGCAAGATCTTCAACCGAACTGGGGAGATCCGCCGGCTTGACGTCTTCTTCGGCCTCGTGCCATCGGTCTAGCCCAGATCGCGCGAAGCAGACCTTTCGCCACGGATAGCCCGGCACTCTTCGTGCCCCGGCGCGCGCCGACGGCCGGCCGGATATGCCGTCGATCAGCGCGCTGAAGAGCAATCCGATTGAGCAGATCAGTCAAGCGGGGCGTTTGACTTGATCGCGCGGGCATACCAATAGCCGCTGTCCTTAATAATGCGGCGCTGTGTCGCGAAGTCCACATAGACGACGCCGAAACGCTGCGAGAAACCCCTGGCCCACTCGAAGTTGTCCAGGAGCGACCAGACGAAATATCCCTTCACCGGCGCGCCTGCAGCGACGGCCTGCCGCATCGCCCGCAAGTACTCGCGCAGATATGCGGTTCGGAGCTCGTCATGGATGTGCCCATCGGCCGAAACAGTGTCCTCGAATGCGGCACCGTTCTCCGTAATGTACATGCGCTGTAGCTGGTAGTCCTGTTGCAGCCGCACCAGCAGGACTCGGAATGCGTCCGGGAAGACCTCCCAACCCATCGTGGTGTAGATAGCGTCGGGGTTTCGCACCCATTGATCATCGGAACCGTCGCCAAGCGCGCCGGCCTTGACCACGGCACGAAAGTAGTTGTTCACGCCAAGAAAATCGGTATGCACGGCGATCGTCGCCATGTCCCCGTCGCGAATGGGCAGGATGGCGCCGCGTCGCTCGTAGCGCTGTACGGCCGCCTGCGGGTAGCGACCCCGGTAAAGAGGGTCGAGGTACCAGCGGTTGCTGCCTTCGTCGTGCCACGCTGCCGCCGCAATGTCGGCCTCGGACTCTGACGCGGCGTACGTCGTGACGAAACTCAGGGTAATGCCGACCTGAGCACCTGGGCCACTATTGGCCCTGATAACGGGGACCGCAGCGCCGTGCGACACCAGCAGGTGGTGGCCCACGGAAACCATCGTCTGCACGTCGGTCACACCCGGCGCGTGCAAGCCTACCATGTGGCCGTCCCATGCCACGACGGCCGGTTCGTTGTGCGTAATCCAGTACTTCACGCGGTCGCCAAGCCTTCGCGTGACCACGTCGGCGTAGTTGGTGAACGCGTCAATCGTAGCGCGATTGGCCCAGCCACCAGCATCCTGCAGCGCCTGAGGCAGGTCCCAATGGTAGAGCGTCACGAAGGGTTCGATGCCGGCGGCGAGCAGGTCGTCGACAAGCTTGTCATAGAAGTCCACACCCGGCGCATTTACCAGGCCGGTGCCGTTCGGAAGGACGCGCGGCCAGGCGATCGAGAACCGGTAGGCCTGAAGTCCAAGCTCACGCATGAGGGCGATGTCTTCCGCGGTCCTGTGATAATGATCGCAGGCGATGTCGCCTGTATCGCCGTGCCACGTCTTGCCTTGTGTGTGGCTGAAGGTGTCCCAAATGGAAACACCCTTGCCACCCTCATTGACCGCACCTTCAATCTGGTATGCCGCGGTGGCGGCGCCCCACAAAAACCCCTCTGGAAGCTGCAGATCCGTGCCAAGAGTCGATTCCGTCATACGCTCACTCTTCTGATCATAATTACAGAGCTCTGCGCCGTGCCGGCGCGAATGCTAGTATACCGGGAACACTTACGGTACTTGCCACGAATTACCCGCCGCACGGCGCGCCCGGGTCGACCGTCCCCATGGCGCGATGCGTCCCAGCCGATGCCACAATCTATTCTTTACATAATCACTGATGTGGGTTGGCGGGCCTGGCGCCGTCAATCGTCCGGAAGAGCTGAGGCGGGTACCTACGCCGCAAACCTGTAGTAACGGCGGTAGTCGTTGTACAACAGGTGAAGCGGCGGCTCATCTTCCTCTATCTCCGGGAAACGACCAATCGGATCGAAGAAACGATTGTCAACCTGGTCGTCGTTGACACGGCTGACCTCGCCTACGAGCACGGTGCCAGTGCCGGGGCTGCCCCAGAACTTGTGGTAGAGCCGCTGAGGCAGGCAGACAGACATACCCGGCTTCAGCACAATCGTTCCAGCCGCGGCAACCGTGGTCCTGACTCCATCCATGCTGACAACGACGTCGGTGCCGGCCAATTGCTCGTCGGCAGTGGAGTTCCAGAGTTGAATCACCAGGTCGCCGCCGCCACGATTGATAATGTCCTCCATCTTCTGGAAGTGAAAGTGTGTCGGCGTTACCTGCCCTTCCTGCACAATAAGGATCTTCTCCGCATAGACCTTTCCATGCTGCTTTCGCAACTCCTCGAGCGTGCCGTTGCGGATCGTGAACATGAACAAGCCCGTGCGCAGGAAGTCGCCGCTACCGAAATCGGTGATGTCCCACCCGAGCTGACTTTCGACAATCTCTCGGCAATCCTCGCCCTTTTCGCGCCAGGTGCCCGGCGACCAGAACGCGAACGGCGGCAGCAGAAACCGCATGCGATCCAGGAAGGCTTTGCTTTGCTCCATGATGGCATTGATCTCCGAGCGCTTCATTACGGGTCTCGCCCTTCTCACTGTGCTCTTGCGCGCCGCGGTCGCCGCGCCTACCTCTTTCAATCCTCAGGGTACTTCGCTCGGCCTCAGCCGTGCCAGGGGAGATCGGCGGAGCGCGCCTTCGCCAGATGCAATGAAACCGGCCCGATACGCTTGTGTCGGGCCGGTTGCATTGACCGATGTGAGCGGTGCGAGCTACGCCTGGAAGCGCGGTCGAGTTGACGGATGCCGCCCTACGAGCGCGACTCGAATACTCCGAAGGCATTCTGTCCTCCGTGTCGCAGGCTCATCGCGCGCCTGCACGATCGCGTCGTCCCACTACATTGAGTGTAGTCTGGTAGCCGCTATGGAGCGGCCAACGAGTGCTGCCCCAGAGGCGGTCCATCCCCAACGCTCAGGCCACCTCGACCCCTCCCGCTCGATGTGGCTTACAAGCCCTGTAATCATAGTAGAACATATATTCTAATAAGCCAAGGGGATGGCGAAATGCGCGCACCGTTGAAGAGAGCCGGCACCCGCTGCGCCGACCGACGGCGGGCTCACCTGTTGACCGGCTGCTCCAAGCGATACTAGACTGGCGGTAGGGCAGGAGTGTTGGGCCAAGGAGGTTGTCAATGGCCAGGGCGGCTCCGCGCACTGCGATCGTCGCAGCTCTCATTGCGCTGCTCCCTGGGTTTGTTCCGGCCCATGGGACAGCACGAGCAGGCTGCACCGCGTTTCCGTACGTCAGCGTGCTGGCTGCCGGGCCGAGTGGGTCGCTCTTAGCGGGCACGCGGGACGGCCACATTTACCGTAGCGCCATTGGCGTGCTGTGCTGGACCGATCTGGCTAGCTTTCCCGGCGGCGTGGAGATCGGCACGCTGGTTGCGCCGCCCGGCCAGCCGCACACCATTCTGGCTGGTGGCAGCTGGCTCGCCAGCCCGTCTCCTGCAAGCCAGACGCTCTATCGCAGCGAGGACGATGGTCGAACATGGGCCAGCGCCACGACCGGGCTGGCGCGCACGGCGATCCTCCCAGTAAGCATTGCCACTTCGCCGCGCGGCACTCTTGTGCTCTCGTTCGTCTGCCCGCAAGACTACCAGGCCACCGAGAAGAATCGCCGCTGCCTACAAGGCCTGGCGCGTAGCGTGGATGGCGGCCGGTCGTGGCATCCTGTCGGGCCACCGATTCTGGAGACCCGCAACGTTATCGCACTTCCCGACGGCACTTTCCTAGCGCTGCTTGCACCCAGGAGCAAGTCAGTCTTGCCGAGCACGACGTATCGCGGCCCCGGTTCACTCTATCGCTCGTCGGATGACGGGCAGACCTGGCAGCCGGTCTCCGTGCTGTCCGGCACCGAAGATCGAAACGCGCTCTCCCATCTTGCCGGGATCTCGGCGTTCTTCGCGGCGCCCTGGCGCCCGGCGGATCTGTTCATTGGCGTCGACCTGACGTATTTTACGGCAGTCGTCTACCGGTCGCGGGATGGCGGCGGGCACTGGTCCATGGCGTGGGCCGCAAGAAAAGCTGGAGTGACCAGCGCACTGGCCGAACCGGCGGTGATTTCCTTCGCGGCGCTGACCCGCACGCATACCGTGCTGTTCACTGACTTCGGCAACATCTACCGGTCGGTGGATGAAGGCGCCACGTGGACTCGCGCCAGAATAGCGCCGGCACCTGATGCGACGGACCGACTGCAGTTCTGGAACCTGCTCGTCGCGCAAGGCAGCGCCACCGCGTATGCGGGGGCAGCCACCGGCATCTACCGCAGCGACGACGACGGGCAGACCTGGAATGAACTGCCCTGACCGTGTTGGCGCTCGCGCGCGATTCTTGCAGAGTGCGGCGCGACGTCTTCCGCACCTGGCGCCCTCACCGGTGTGGTCCGTCAACGAGCCCGCCGTGTCGCTGTCGGCCAGCGCAGCGCCAAGGGCTACAGGCGCCGATGACCTGCACCTCGGACATGGGAGGGTCACAGCATGTAGCAGAGCAACGCGGCGGTGATGGCTGGGCTGCACGGTCTGATGGCATGGCCTCACCCCTCGGGGCTCTCAGCGCGGCTCCAACACTTCAACCGGCGCCTGCGCCATCTTCTTGAACTGCTCGGCATCGTCGCGCGAACCAACTATGTCGCCATAGTGCATCGGAATCGCCAGCCCGGGCCTGAACGCAGCCACGGCCGCTACAGCTTCGGCTGCGGTCATCACATACGTGCCGCTCACGGGCACCAGCGCGATGTCGCACACAACCCTGCTCATCTCGGGCGTGTGATCGCTGTCTCCCACGTGGTAGATGCGTTTGCCGCCGAGCGTCACGATGTAGCCGACAAAGCCGGCTTCCTTGGGATGGAACGGCTCGCCCGGCGCGCGGAATTTGTTAAGGTTGTATGCAGGTACCGTTTCAATAGGCACTCCTGCCGCGGTGAGCGACTCACTCTGACCCACTGTCCGTACGTTGCCCGTGAGCTGCACGGCCACGGAAGGCGGCGCGACGATCACCGTGTCGTCCCTCGAGAGCATCGCGATATCCGGTTGCGAGAAGTGGTCAAAGTGATCGTGCGTGACGAGAATCAGGTCTGCTTTTGGTTGAGCACCCGTGAGCTTCCACGGGTCGATGTACACAGTCGTGTTGCCGTCACTGAGTCGGAATGAGTCGTGGCCCAGCCATACGATTGTCGGTTGCATCTTCGCTCCTCCTGTGTTTCTGAGCATACCACGGCCAAGGGCAGAGGAATGGGACGCTGTCCCGAGCGAGATCGGTTGGCGAACGCGACGCGGACGGTCCAGTCCTAGGCTTGCCCGAGCCGCTGGATCCCGCGTCCACCTCCGCAAGGGCTCGCAGGCCCTATCATGCGTCTAGAGGTGCGCGGCAGTCAGCGCTGCCTGCAGCGACCCGATGTACGATTCGCTCGTATATGTGGCCCCAGAGACGGCGTCGATATTCGCGCTTTGTGCCTGCAGCGTCTCGCTGCGCAGAATGGGGACGGCGTAGGCGTTGATGGACGCCGAGCGCGGATTGTCCTGCGGAGCCGTGACGATCGCGCCGGTGACTTTGTTTCCCGTCACTACCAGCGTTACCTGGACCGTCCCGTACTGATTCTGTTCCGCGGTGCCGACAACCGTCTTGGAGACAGTGCTGGCCGTGGCGGTGGCCGAAGGCACGACTGTCGCGCTGGGAGCAGAGGCTGTTGCCGGCGTCGGGCTGGCGGTCGCCACGGGGGTCGCCGTGCCACCGGAACCAGACGCGCCTCCCGGCGTCGGGCTGGCCGTCGCCGCAGCCGTAGCCTTGCCGCCAGAACCAGACGCGCCTCCCGGCGTCGGGCTGGCCGTCGCCGCAGCCGTAGCCTTGCCGCCAGAACCAGACGCGCCTCCCGGCGTCGGGCTGCTGGTAGCCTTGGCAGCCGCCGACCTGGTTGACCGACCGGAACCGGACGATGCGGACGGCAGCATGGTGCCGGATGTCGAGGAGCCGATCGCCACCCGGCTTGTGGGCGTGGTGGAGTGCGTCAGCAGATCCGCTGCTGTCGCAGCCGGTATCGCCGTGGCGGCTGCCACCATTATGGCGGGAACGAGCCGCGCTGCTGTGCTTCTTCTTTTCATGGTCGCATATTCTCCAACTGCGCTCGGCTAGAACGCGAATTCGTCGATGTGGATGAGAGTTTTGGGCACGCCGAGCTTGTGCAAGGCGCGTGTCACCGACCGGACCAGCCCAGCCGGTCCGCATAGATACACGTCTCGGGTACCAATGTCTGGGATGAGGCTGCGCAGGTGCTCCCGGGACAGCAGATGAGCGTTGCCCGGCGCGTTGCGATCGCCGAGTACGTAGCGAATTGTCATGCCGCGCTCACGGGCCAGGGCTTCCAGCTCATCGCGAAAGACCAGGTCACTTTCCGTCCCGGCACGGTAAACGAGCACCACGTCGCCGTGCAGCTCGTCCAGCAAAGCGCGGACGGGAGTGATGCCCACACCGCCCGCGATCAACGCCACGCCGTCCCGAGTCCTGGCCTCTTCCGTGAAGGAGCCGAACGGACCCTCTGCCACTACGAAGGTGCCGGGTTGCACACCGGCAATACCGTGACTGAAGTCGCCCAGGTCCTTGATGGTGATGCGGAAGGACGTGGCGTCCGGCGCGGCTGAAAGGGAGAAGGGGTGCGCTTCGCGCCAGCGCTCGCGATCCAGGAACCGCCAGCTAAACCACTGGCCAGGCCGTGCGTTCAACCAGTCCAGATTGTGCCCGCTGATGCGCAGGGACACCACGCCCGGCCCTTCGTGAATTACTTCGGTCACCCGCATGCGGTGCCAGAGGAACCCGATCGCGGGCTGGATCACCCGAAACAGCACGACCAGCTGGAGCGTGACGGCGTAGAGCGCGGTCCAGAATGCCGCGGCGAGCGGGTTGCCCAGAAATTCGTTGCCGGTAGGGATCTGGTGAAGCCAGGCCAGGAAGATACCGAGATAGGCCATCAGGTGCACGCCGTACCAGGTCTCATAGCGCAGCTTGCGCCGGACAATCACGAAGGATGACACGGCCACGAGAATCAGCAGGATGGTGCCGATAGGCGCAGGCATCATGTCCGGCCAGGAGCTCAGGAATTGCCGAGCCTGGGCAAGCAAGGATAGTCTGCTCTGCAGGGCGTACCCGACGGTAATCGTGCCCACGTGCGCCAGGATGAGAAGTAGGCTCACCTTGCCGCTCAGGCGGTGCCGCTTCATGAGCGTATCAAAGCCCATGGCCCACTGCAGGAACGGCAGTCGGGCCAGGAGCAGCACTTGAAGCAGGAGCAGGTAGGCGCCGAACAGGCCGGTGAGTCGGCCGATGCTGACCAGCAGCGTACCGGCATCATGCACTCCGGTCACTCCGCCGTCCTTCAGCCAGAGCCCGGCGATGACGGCGGCGATGCCATAGAACACGATGCGCAGGCTCCAGGTCGCGGCGCGCTTGAAGTCGTGGCTCCCGATGTATTCCGCTCGCGTCGCCGGTTCGGCAACGCGAACGGCCATTTGCTGCCGGCGCTGGACGGAATTGGCGCCTCTGCGCGGTGCCGGAGTGCGCGGCATGGCCCGCACATCACCGGCGGCGAGTCCGTTGTACATAAGTTTGAAATCCTTTCAACAACTCTGACCTATCTACAGGTCTGCAGCCACGTGTCGTGTTCTGCCTGCTTAGATGCTATGAGAGGCAGATAAGGACTTCTTGATAGCTCGCTAAGATGAGGTGAAGAGGTTAGTGAGACTTCGCTAAGCGCGTCTGGCCGGCGAAAAGGGGCGTCAGAGGCGCTACCGAATCGCGGCCCGCGGCGGTCCGGCTGTGCACAATCCGGGGCAGACTGGCCAGGCGCGGGTCCGTAGATGCCTGAGCCGCATCGACTCACAGGTCCAGTCTGCAGATGGCGGACACGAGGCGCATCTTGCGGAGCCGGAGCAGTAATCTCGCCGCCGATCCAGCCCGTGGGCGGGTGTCGGCCGTGTGCGAGGATTACAGGCAGGAGCCGCAGATCGTCATGCCAGGGGGATCAGCAGTATGATAGACACGCGGCAGCGATTGGTTGCGACCCTGCGCTTCGAAGCCCCAGATCTTCAGGCGATTCTCGGATAGCTGCATGTGAGCGCATCACGGCACATCGATGTGGTGCCGGGTTCGCCGGCACAACAGGCTGGCCCGCTTCGCGGCATGGTCCGCGCATGCCGTCATTTCGCATCGCGCCGCTGGATATCGGGCAAGTCAGCACTGTGCCGATCATTCGTGTCGGCACGGATCACGCGCATTATCGAGAGCACGCAATCCTGCAAACAGTAACCGAGGAGGTGAGATGGAGACAATCTCGACGCTGCCGTTGAGCGCGCCGCCGGCCCCTCAAGGTATCATCGTCGATACGCCGTTGCTGGATCGCAGCTTCGAGTTCAGCCGGGCTGAGCGGGATACGCTGCGTGAGCTCGCCGCGGAGGTTGCCGATCTCCTCAATCTGCCGATAGAGGCAGAGAAGCGAACACTCTGGCGGCGGCACAACAAGCTGGAAGCAACCCGCCCGGTCATTTTCTGTTCGCCGGAGTTTGGCTGGGCGGAGGTGATTCTGCCAGAGCAGCTTCTGTGCAGACATGCCGTGGCGCGGGACTGGGAGTTCAGACTCCGCCAGTCACTATTCTATGGACGGTCTATGGGGGACGACTACACGATACCGCCGTCCTTCGACATCGGCCATGTGCATGAGGAGCCATTCTGGGGCCTGGCGGAGAAGCGAATCGGCGGCGATCGAAACACCGCTTATACGTGGTCGTCGCCCGTCAAGCATGCCGATGATATCGCGAGGCTGCATATGCCCGTGCTGCATGTGGACTTCGCTGCCACGCGGTATCTCGCCGCGCTGGCCAACGATATATTCGGAGACCTGTATCCTGTGCGGGTCAAGACGGCTGGTTGTGTTGGGGGCGACCCCGTCACCGATCCCCGGCTGAATGCCGCCTGGTGGTGGTCGACCGGGATGACCCTTACCCTCGCCAACTTGCGGGGCCTCCAACAGATCATGATTGACATGGTCCAGGCGCCCGACCTGATCCATCGCCTGATGACCATCCTGCGGGACGGCACATTGCTTTTGCTTGAGACACTGGAAGCGGCAGGGCTGCTGTATCTGAATAACGACGCCACGTACGTGGCCTCTGGTGGATTGGGCTGGTCGGATGAGCTGCCACAGCCCGACTATGTCGGTAACGCTCGCCTGTGTGACCTCTGGGGTTTCGCCGAGAGCCAGGAGACCGTGGGCATCTCGCCGCGAATGTTCGAGGAGTTCGTCTTCCCATACCAACTGCCGATTCTCGAGCAGTTCGGACTTAACTGCTACGGCTGCTGTGAACCGCTGGACAGGCGTTGGCCCCTTGTCAAGCAGATTCCCCGTCTGCGGAGAGTGTCGGTTTCGGCGTGGTCAGATGCCGCGGCCATGGCGAAGAATCTGGAGGACCGCTATATTCTGTCGCTGAAGCCTAATCCCGCGGAACTCGCAATGGACACCTTCGACGAGGACCGCGTGCGGCAGTCACTGCGCCGGTACGTCGAATTGACGAAGGGCTGCCGAGTCGAGATCCTGATGAAAGATAACCACACGATCCGCAACCAGCCTGAGCGTCTGATCCGCTGGGTGCAGATCGCTCGTGAAGAGTCGGAACGCGGTTGGACCTAAGCTTCAGTGGCTTGACCGCGGCGGCGTGGGTCGCGCCACACCGCACGGTCCCACGAGGCGGGATGAGCTTGCCCGGACCGCTCAACTCCGCCAGGAAGAAGCGGCCAATCCTGCAGCGCACCGTGCCTGCCGGCCTCCAGGCTGCAGGGCTTCGAAGCCGAGGAGGCCAATTCGCTGGAATGGTAGAAGATACCAAGCTATGCCGAACGTGGGGCCAGATTCGAAGCGGCAACGTTGATTCAGCCGGACTGGCACGTCTTCCTACACTCGGGCCACGGTGGGATCCATTGGCGGGGCCAGGCGGATCGAAATCGGCAGCTTTGCGATGCCGTGAGGCTCACCGCGTTGAAACGCGGGGCATCAGAGCGTCGCGCTCCACACATGCTGCATGTGGGTTTCATCGTGGTTTCTGTTAGGAAGGGGAAAGCGTTCACCATGCAGGAGACGCCACTGTACCTGGTCCCGATCCCGGGTGCCTGCTCTGAAAGCACCGGCAGATTCTTGCTGCGCGATGGACTGAGCATCGTGCTCTCGCACGCGGCCGAACGCGGCGAATGGATCGCAGCGCAAAGGCTGCAGCGCCTCTTGCTCGACCGCGGGTTAGCCGTGCCGATCCAGCCGCAGCTGCGGTGCCGGGAGATGCGCAACACGGTGGTGCTGGCCGTGCGCGGGCGTGACGACAGCGTATTTCTCACTGGCCGCGGCGCCGCCTCGGTGCCGGACCAACCGTACGTCGACGGTGGGACAGCCAACGGTGAGGCCTACAGCCTCACCGTCAGCCAAGACGGGATAGTCGTCTGGGGCGCCGCACCGGCCGGCGTGGCGCATGGCGCGCAGACACTGCACCAGATCCTGGCACAGGTGGCGGATGCGGTGCCGTGCGTTCGGATCGGTGATGCGCCGGCATTTCGCTGGCGAGGCGTGATGCTCGACGTCTCCCGCGGCAAGGTACCGACACTGGCCACTCTCTGCCGCCTCGTCGACATGATCTCCTCGTGGAAGCTGAATATGCTTCAGCTGTACGTGGAGGACACATTTGCCTTCCGCAGCCATCCTGACATCGGCCGCGACTGGGGCGCGCTGACGCCGGAAGAGATTGTGGCCCTTGATACCTACTGTCGCGAGCGCTATGTCGAGCTGATGCCATGCCTGCAGTCGTTTGGCCACTTGCGCCGGATTCTCGAGCTTCCTGCCTATACCCACCTCGCGGAGTCGGAGGCGCGCTGGAGTCTGGCGCCCGTGCGCGACGAGAGCTACGCCCTGCTCGACGACCTGTATGCCGACTACCTGGCATGCTTCCACTCGGCCTACCTCAACGTGTGCAGCGATGAAACCTACGACCTGGGTACAGGTCAGAGTCGCGAGGCGGCAGAGCGCGAAGGGCGGGGCCGCCTGTTCCTCGGGCATGTGATCCGGCTGCACCAGCTTGCCGCGTCCCATGGGCGTACCATGCTGATCTGGGACGACATGTTCCTGCACTATCCCGAGCTGCTGACCGAGCTGCCCGGAGACGTCGTGCTGCTGAACTGGTGGTACGAAGCCCTCGATCACTATCCGCAGGTCGACGTCGTCCATGCTGCAGGCCTGCGCCAGATCGTCTGCCCCGGCACGTCGAGCTGGGGAACCCTTTTTCCGCGACTGGACAATGCGCGCGCTAACATCCGTGCCATGGTCTCCGATGGACGGCGCTGCGGCGCACTGGGCGTCCTTAACACTGACTGGGGTGACAACGGCCATCCCAACCTGCTGGGCAGCAGCTGGTATGGCTATGCGTTCGGGGCCGCGGAGTCCTGGGCGCCGGGCCGCCTCGACGACGCCGCGTTCGAGACCAGCTTTACACAACTGTTCTTCGGCCTCGAGGAGGCTACCCCGGCACTGGCCGCCATGCGCGCGCTGAACGAGGCCTGTCAACTCCCAGGCTTGCGGCAGTCTGGTGGTTCGCGAACGCAGTCCATGTGCTTTGGCGATCCGTCCGCTCAGCGTAGCTCAGACCGCACAGAAGAGCAGGTTCAGTTCCTCGAAGATATGCATCGCCTCCATGGCATGCCGAGACCCATCGGGGGTTTTGAGACAGAGGCGCGCACAGCCGGCCAGCCTGTGCCGGCCGAAAGCCTGGCACGGATGTGTGCGTTGGCCTCGGATGCCCTGGAGCACCTCTCGGCGCTGCGCGGTGATAACGCGGAGGCGTCCCAGACGCTGGACGAGCTTCGCCTGTCGGCACGCCTGATCGCGCACACAGGGGTGAAGACCCAGATCGGCCAGCAAATCGCCAACACGCCGGAAGGGCAGGATCTCGCGCAGCTTGCGCCGCAGCTCACGCGCAGCATGCGTGAAGCTCATGCGATGCGCCGAGAGTACGAGCGACTGTGGCTGTCGCGCAACAAGCCGCAAGGCCTGTGGCTGACACTCGACCAGCTTGGCAGCGCGCAGGCCGTGCTGGAGCGCTGGGGAACCCGGGTCTTTCCACGCTACGGCTGGGCCCAGTAGGGCACTCGGCAGTGGCTTCGACATGCATGTATCGGCCAGAGCAACTGCGCCCTGGCGTTCTGCCCAGAGGATGAGCGGCATGGTCAACAGCGGAGCGCTGTGAGAGGGGGGGGTTTGCAGAGCGTCGTCCCGGGGCCGCTGCTCTGTGTCCTTCAGGTGTTACGTGTCGAGACAGACCAGGCACGCGTTCCATGGAGCACGGCGCCGACGCACAACGGCAGCTCGACACGCCCCTTGAAAACCTCTGGGCGCTGGTGGGCGCGGTGGGCATCCACGGCCAGGAGTAGTCGAAGCGGCATGCGGGACGTAAAATGTGTGGCCGGAGTGGCCGAGTCTGCAAAGGGAGTCTGAAGGGGATGCTTAGCTACGCACTGTATACGGACGCCGACTGGGTGCGTCTGAAGGCCGACTGGACCGCATGGTGGCATCACGAGCTCGAGCGCCCGCTGCTCGTCCTGACGACACACAAGTTCGATGCCTCCTTCGACACGCACGAAGTCGATATCTGGCAAACGCTGACGCAATATCCGCCCGAGATGCCGCTCGCACGACTTCTGGCCCACTGGCAACAATGGCTCGACGGCACACACTATTATGGTGACGCGTTCCCAACCTGGTGGCCCAACTACGGTCCGGGCATTGCCGCCGGCTTCCTGGGTTCCCGTGTGGAGCATGGCGATCGCACGACATGGTTCCACCCGCAGGGAGCCGCGTCCCTCGCGGGGGTGACGGTCCGTGTCGACCAGGACAACGCCTGGTGGCAGGCGGTGCAGGCCATCACGCGGGCCGCAGTGCAGCGCTGGGGCAGCGAAGTGAGCCTCGGCTTCACCGACCTGGGCGGCAATCTGGATATCCTGGCTAGCCTGCGGGGAACGCAGGATCTCCTTATGGACATGCATGACGCCCCAGAGGAGATCGACCGGCTCCTGCCAGAGATCACCGCAGCGTGGCTGGAGTACTACAAGCTACTTGCCGATGAGATTGCACAGGGCGGGCGGGGCTTCTCTTGTTGGGGCCCATGCTGGTTTCCGAAGCCGGGCTACTTTCTGCAGAGCGACTTCTCGTACATGATCTCGCCTCGGGCCTTCGAGCGATACGTCATGCCCGACCTGGCGCGGTGTTGCGCTGCGCTGGACTATCCGTTCTATCACCTGGACGGCACGGGTGCGCTGAAGCATCTCGACCAGTTGTGCGACCTGGCTTCCCTTCGCGGCATTCAGTGGCAGCCTGGTGACGGCCAACCTCTCGCCGATAAGTGGCCCGACGTCCTTCGCCGCATTCGCGCAGCCGGGAAGCTCTGCCAGGTGTACGTCGATCGCCGTGGCGCCTGGACGATTGCCCGAGAGCTCGGGGCCCGAGGATTTCTCATGGAGATCGCTGAAGACCTCACCGACCAGGAAGCTGCCGAGTTCGCGGAGGCATTCCGGCGCGAGTTCTCGCCGGACGAGAATTGACACTGCCGGGACGCCGCCACCTGGAGCCGAGGCCTTTAGCCTGGATCACGCGGGGCCCCTGGAGGAAACGGGCTGAGCGCACCTGGGCGAGCGCTCGGTACGGCGGCTGGGGCGTCGGGTGACGGAAGTCGCGACTCGCGCGGACGACATGCCAGGGCGTCATTTGCTGCCAGGGACTCGAGCCCTTTGATCTCGCTGGGAAGCAGGTTGTAAATCGGGTGGCTGACACGTGTCTGGTGGCTCATGCTTGTGCCTTCACAGCTGTTACAGCTCTCAGGAGTGTCTGATACTGCTTTTTCCACTCGTAAAGGGACTGCACGTTGGTCGGTCGCTCTTCGAGCTTGACCGCTTCTCCGGGCTTTACACAGAAGTCCTTTGATTTGATTTTCATCTTCCGTCCTTCTGACCTGCCGCCGTGCGGCCCCCAACGGCCTCTTTTGTGGCGTCGCCGTTCATGACCTTCTGCTCCGCCTGCAGCCAGTCCTCTGCTGCGTGGCCGTCGTGGCGGCCGTGCTGCTCATACAGGGCATAGGCACCCTTGGCGATCCGCGGTCCCAAATCGGACGGTGTCATGGCGAGCCGCGGTGTCGCATCGATCGGTGTCTTGATCTTGGCCGGATCAAAGAAGCGATACGCGAGCAGCTTCACCCGGTCGCTCACCAGGAACCACACCAGTGCATAGCCCCAAACAACCAGCGCCCAACCCCAGCCGAGGGGCGTCATGATCCCCAGCCCATACACCGCCATCAGCGTCGCCAGCGTCTGCGTGCCGCACACGGCGACCAACAGAATCCGCGCGGGACGGATGGACCAGAACGGGCCGTGCGTGCGCGTCAAGAAGATCGTCAGATGCCCCGCTACGGACAGCAGCAGATACATCATGGTCTGCAGATGAGGATGGTCGAGCTTAAACACGCGGTCGCCAAGGTAGAAGAGGCCAAAGGCGGCGATGGGACCGACGACGCCCAGCACCGTAGCGATGCCCAGCACCAGGCGCATGTTCCAGGCCTCCGGTTGGTCCTTGTAGTGCACGTTGTCGTAGGCGATGGACAGGATGGCGCCGTCGTTGAGCAACGCCAGCATCACGATCATCACGGCCGTCAAGGGGAAGAAGTTGAAGATCAGGATGGCCAGCGTCATGAAGAGCAGGACGCGCAGCGTCTCGGCGATGCGGTAAATCGCATAGCTGTTCATCCGCTGGAAGATTTTGCGGCTCTCTTTGATCGCGTCGACAATCACCGACAGGCCGGGCGTCGTGAGCACGATGGCCGCCGCCGCCCGCGCCGCGTCCGTGGCGCCCGACACGGCGATGCCGCAGTCGGCCTTCTTGAGCGCGGGGGCGTCATTCACCCCATCGCCCGTCATGCCGACGATGTGGCCCTGTCTCTGCAGGACATCCACGATGTGGAACTTGTGTTCGGGGAACACCTGGGCGAACCCATCGGCCTGCTCGATAGACTCCGCCACCGCCGTGGCCTCCTGCTTCTTGACGTCGCCCAGGCTGCCGGCATCCAGAATGTTGGTGCCCATCCCCAGTTTCTTGGCGGTCTCCTGGGCGATGGCCAGCGCGTCGCCGGTCACCATCTTGACCTGCACGCCCATCTGGCGCGCGGTCGCGATGGTGGCCTCGGCATCGTCCCGCGGCGGATCGAAGAGAGGCAACACGCCAAGGAACTGCCAGTCACCGTCTCCTTCGGCCCGCGCCACGCCCAGGGCACGAAAGCCGCGCGCCGCGAAGTCGTCGATCGCCTGCTCCACGGCGGCCTGCACGTGCCCGGCATTGGCCGACAGAGCCAGGATCACCTGCGGCGCGCCCTTCGTCACCTTGAACGCCGTGCCGTCCGCTGCTTTGACCGTGGCCTCCGTGCGTTTATGCACCGCGTCGAAGGGCTGGAAATGGACGACCTGATACCCTTTCAGTGCCTGATCGTCTTTCACCCCGCCCAGTACCGCCAAGTCAATGGTGTCGTCGTTGTCCGCGCGCGAGGCCAGCGCGCCGGCGAGGATCACCTGCGCGGCCGGGATATCGTTCACGCTGAACGGGTCGCCCAGCGTCAGCTTGTTCTGAGTCAGAGTGCCGGTCTTGTCTGTGCAAAGCACGTCCACGCCCGCCAACTCCTCGATGGCCACCAATTTGCTGACTATCGCCTTTTTCTTGGCGAGCAGGCGCGCGCCGACCGCCATCGTCACCGACAAGACCGTCGGCATGGCCACGGGAATCGCCGCCACGGTCAACACCAGGGCGAACTGCAAGGTGGTGAGGATGGCGTCACCGCGCAGGATTGAGATGGCAATAATTAACGCCACCAGGCTCACCGCGAGGATGATCAGGTAATTGCCGATCTTCAGCACCGCGCGCTGAAAGTGGCTGACGGTGTGCGCATCCTGGACCAGCTGCGCCGTCCTGCCGAAGTAGGTGTTCGCACCCGTGCCATAGACCAGGGCCCCAATTTCCCCCTGACGGATGATCGTCCCGGAATACACGGCCCCGCCGGATTCGACCGTGGCCGGCAACGATTCGCCCGTCAGTGCGGACTGATCCACCTGTACCGGGTCACCGGCCAGCAGCCGCGCATCTGCCGGCACGATGTCGCCCAGGCGCATGCGGATGACGTCGCCCGGCACAAGCTCCCGCGCCGCCGGGGTGATCCACTTCCCGTCACGTTGCACGCGGGCCTTGATCGCCAGGTTCTCCTTCAGGGCGGCGATGGCGCTGCCCGCCTGGCGTTCCTCCCAGAATCCGACCACGGCGTTGGCAACCAGCAACACGAGGATGATGAAGAAGTCCGGCCAGTGCTGAACTATGCCCGACAGAATCACTGCCCCTTCGATCATCCAGGGAATGGGACCCCAAAAGTAGCTGAGGAATTTCAAGTACGGATTGCTCTTCTTTTCTTCGATCTCGTTTGGTCCATACTGGGCCAGCCGTTTCTGCGCCTCGGCTTGCGTGAGGCCGTCGGGCGACGACTGCAGTCGTTTCTCCACCTCCGCCATGGGCAGGGACTTGAGATCGTCCTTGGCATCCGGCTTCGATTCGGCCGTGGGATCGCCTCTCGCATCGGGTGCCTTCACATCCGGCTTGGCCCCGGGCTTCGCATTGGCAGCCTTGGCATCGGCAGCCTTCGCGTCGGGTGCTTTCGCTGTATCTGTCTGTGGTGTCACAGTGGCTATCCTCCTGCTCTTGTTTCCTCCCGCCAGTCTCGGCCCAGAAGGGTCCTGGACCATCGGTGGACTAGCGCTAGCGAAGACGTTTCATGCATGCTGTTGCACTCCCGGCATCAGACACCTTACTTCACTGTTTCCGGCGGGTTGGCGACACCTCCCGGCGGCAGGAACTCCGGCACGTCCAGGCGCGCCACGCCAATCCGGTCGTCGGCCATCCCATAGTAGACGTCAAAGCGGTCCGGCGTGCCGAGATCGTCGCGCCGGTCGATACCGGTGGGGAACACGACGTTGGCAACGGTCCCGCTACGTTCTCCCGGCAATACCGGGCTCAACACCGGCTCCGCCGAACGATAGCGGATCAGCCGCGGATGCTCCGTCGCGAGCACCATCACCCCGGCCGAGTAGCAAAGCTGATGTGTGTCGCTTCCCTGCTCCGCCAGTGCGCTTACGCCGTGGTAGAGGATCAGCCAGCCGTGCCGGGTGAGCATAGGTGGCGTGCCGCCACCGATTTTGAGCCGCTCCCAGGGCGCTACCGGGGCGGCTAGCCGGTGATGCGAATTCAAGAGGCCGAGGTGCGGCGATGGGCGGCCTGGCAGCGCCATCGGGCAGTAGGAGATCCAGATGCTCTCACGATCCAGATCCACCAACCGGGAAGCCGCATGGCGGGCAGTTTCCTCGGGACGTGTGCCGGGGAACAGCGGTCGATGGAGCATGGCAAGCTGCAGTTTGCCGGCGTGATTGGCGATGGCGACCGGGAAGAGGCTGGCATCCTTGTTGTCCACATACACGAAATCGATGCCGCGATAGGCAGCGAAGGTCGCCAGTCCCAGTCGCGTCCAGTGGAACAAGTCCTCCGAGATGGCCAGGGCTATCCGTGGGCCGATGGGCGAGAGTGCCGCATAGGTCATCACGTAGCGCTGGAGCGGTTCCACGAATGTGATGCGTGGATCCTCGCACCCGCCGCCGTCGGGCCGCCGCTCGTATTCGGCTTCGGGCTCAAGCGCAATGCCGAGGCGCTCCACGCCCACTGGGTCGCCGGCCTGGTTGAAGAGCACGCGGGCGATGCCGATGCGCGAGTAGTTGCCCCGTGCCACGAGTCGTGGAAACAGGTACAGGTTGCCATCGGGGCCACGAACGGCGGCCGGATTCAGGACACCCTCGACCTCCTGGGGATTGCCCGGCTCCGGCTCCATCACCAGTCCCAGGCGCTGCAACGTGAATCCGTTCATCACATCACCCCACTCGCTCACGTCCGCTGCTCGCCATCCAGACAGGCGATGATCGCCTCGATCACCCGCTTCGTTTCATCGGGACCCTTCACAGGGATGGAAACAACGCCTGCTTCTTCAGCCGGATAGTCGTTCCCTCCAGGGAACAAGGCATCGCCGATGAAGATCATCTCGTGCAACGAAATGCCCAGGACGTCCCGTAGCTTTCTGACACCGTAGGCTTTGTCGATACCGGGCTTGGTCACATCAATGGAGGTCGCGCCTCCCATGCGGACCGAGAACTCGGGAATGAGCGTGTCGAGGATTGCTTTGATTTGCTTCCGCTTGGCGTAGTCGGGGTCCCATCTGTCCTTCTCTTCCAAGGGAGCCTGCTGACCCAGGGCGGAGAAGGTGATCTGGCTGCCCCGGTCCTCAATGACCTCGCCCCAGACCTTGTCCACCTTCAGACCGGCTACCTCGACGGCCTTGTCGAGCGCGCTGACGATGCGCTCCTTTTCCTGCGCGGTGAAGTTCCCCGCATAGATCTGCTTCCACTCCCCCGTATACTCATAGAACTTCGTGCCACAGGTCGGAAGAAGGGAGAGCTTTACCAGGCGTTCGTCATGGGGGAGGTTGGCGAGCACTTGCTTTTCAAACTGCGGCCAATCACCGCCGGAGATCACGGCCACGTGGACGATGCCGAGCAGGTCGTGCAACAGTGTCGACATCTCGGCGTCAAGTGCCGACTTGCTGTCGGCAAGCGTACCGTCCAGATCAAAGACGATGAGTTTCTTCACTACTCTTCCACCTCTCCGTTCTCGCGATCGCTCGTATCGTGTCCGCCCCTGCCGGCCATCCCGCCAATGTCGGTCCTACCCTACTTCGGCAGCGCGATTTCCAGCACGTTCACCTCACCGCGCGGCCGAAACGCACACACGCCGGCCACCGCCGGCACCAGCACGACATCGCCTTTTTCCACGACACAGGTGGTGCCGCCGTGTTCCAGCTGCCCCGCGCCGTCGACGCACACCAGTACGCGCGGCACGCCGGCAGCGCCGACGCTGAACAGCGACTGCCCGCGCAGGCGCCATAGCCGGAACTGTGCACTCTGAAAGAGTCGCTCGCGCCGCACCGGCATCGTCGCTTCCATCAGGGGCGCCACCAGACAGGCCGTGCTACCGGCAAAATCGATGCAGGCAAGCGCCTGTTCGACCTGCAGCGCCCGCGGCTGGCCGGTCTTGGCATCGACATGGTTCCAGTCATACAGACGAAAGGTGACGTCGCTGTTTTCTTGAATCTCGAATACCACGATATCGCCACCCAGCGCGTGCACCGTTCCAGCCGGGATAAACACACCGTCACCTGGTTTCGGCGTGAAGCACACAAGGTGGTCCGCCACCGCCCCCTTCGCCAGTGCCTGCCGCAGTTCGTCCGCGGTGGTGCCCGGCCTGAGGCCCGCATAGACGCGGCTTTCCGTCCCCGCTTCCAGCACGACCCATGCTTCGGTCTTGCCGCTCTCGCCATCAGGCAACAACGCCGTCTGCGCATCCGAGGGATGCACCTGGACCGAGAGTGTTTCATGCACATCGAGGAACTTCAGCAGCAACGGGAAGCGGCGGAAGCGTCCGGCCAGGTTTCCCATCAGCTGTTCCGGGTACTGCTCCAGCACGTGCCCGAAGGTCAATCCTTGGAGCGGTCCATTGGCAACGCGGCTCTGGTGGTCGTTGCGGTCGCTGAGCAGCCATGCTTCGCCGATCGGGCCATCTCCGGGCAGCGGTGCGTCGAGCAGGTCGGCCAGCCGCCTGCCGCCCCACAGCCGATACTGATAGATCGGTTCGAATGTCAGAGGGTAGAGCGGTATATGACTCACGGTGCCGCGGTCTGGAGCCCAGCTCCTGCCGTCTCCATCTCGGCTGTGTACTCGCCGCGACGCGCGGCCTGGTTGCAGCGGGCTCGATGCCACAGCGCCTGCTGGGCCGCCGCGGCGTTAGCTTCCTCGCCGTGCCATATCTCCAAGGCCGGTTGCTGGATGGCGCGGCCAAATGAGAACGCCAGCGCCCATGGCAGTCTCGACGTGAGTCTGACGCTCATGGCATTCAGGCGAGCCGAGGCCAGCTCAGGTGATTGGCCGCCCGACAGGAACGCAATCCCCGGCACGGCTGCGGGGACGGCTCGCAACAGACAACGCACCGTGGCATCGGCCGCCTCGTCTACCGGCGCCTGCTCGGGGCAGGACAGTCCCGAAAGCACCATGTTGGGCTTCAGGATCAGGCCTTCCAGCAGCACCCGCTGCGTATACAGCTCGTGAAACAGGGTACGCAGCACTTCCTCCGTAACCTCGCTGCACCGCTCCAGGGTATGCTCGCCGTCCATCAGCACTTCCGGCTCGACCACGGGCACCAGCCCCTCTTCCTGGCACAGCGCGGCGTAGCGCGCCAAGGCGTGCGCATTGGCTTCGATGCACGCCCGGCTGGGCAGGCCATCGGCCACGGCAAGCACCGCACGCCACTTGGCAAAGCGAGCGTCTATCCGCGCGTACTCGGCCAGGCGGTCTCGCAACCCGTCCAGACCCTCGGTGACTTTCTCTCCCGGATGCCCCGCCAGGTCCTTCGCACCGGTGTCTACTTTGATCCCGGGCATGATGCCCGCCGCGCTCAGCACCCTGAGAAACGGGGTGCCGTCTCTCGTCTCCTGGCGGATCGTCTCATCGAACAGGATCACGCCGCTGATGCATTCGCCCAGGCCGGGTGTGGTGACCAGCAACTCTCGATAGGCGCGCCGTGCCTCCTCGGTCTGGGGGATTCCCAACCCGGCAAAGCGCTTGTTGCAGGTCGACAGACTTTCATCTATTGCCAGCAGGCCCTTGTCCTCGGCGACGAGCGCCTGCGCGGTTGCCATCAGCTCTTGCTTGTTCATTGCGGATTGCCCCACTTCCAGTTCCGGATTTCCGGCATGTCCTGGCCATGTTGGTCGATGTATTGCTTGTGCTCGATCAGCTTGTCCTGCATCTGCTGCTTCAGGTACGACCCCTTGGCGCCCAAGTGCGGCAGGCGGTCGACCACATCTTGCACCAGGTGGAAGCGGTCCAGGTCGTTCTGCACGCGCATGTCGAAGGCCGTGGTGATCGTGCCCTCTTCGATGTATCCCCGGACATGCAGGTTGCGGTTGGTCCGGCGGTAGGTCAGCCGGTGGATCAGCCAGGGGTAGCCATGGAAGCCGAAGATGATGTGCTTGTCCGTGGTAAAGAGGGAGTCGTAGTCGGCGTCGTTCAATCCGTGCGGATGCTCGCTTGCGGACTGCAGCTTCATCAGATCGACCACGTTGATCACCCGGATCTTCAGGTTGGACAGATGCGTGCGCAGGATGGACACGGCGGCCAGGATCTCCAGCGTGGGCGTGTCGCCGCAGCAGGCCATCACCACGTCCGGCTCAGAGCCCTGGTCGTTGCTGGCCCATTGCCAGATACCGATGCCTTCGGTGCAATGTACGACCGCCGCGTCCATGGATAGCCACTGCGGCAAGGCGTGCTTGCCCGCTACCACCACGTTGACGTAGTGCCGGCTGCGCAGGCAGTGATCGAAGACCGAGAGCAGGCAGTTGGCATCGGGCGGCAGGTACACACGCACGATGCCGGCCTTCTTGTTGACCACGTGGTCGAGGAAGCCGGGGTCCTGGTGCGTGAAGCCGTTGTGATCTTGCTGCCAGACGTGGGAGGCAAGCAGATAATTCAGCGAGGCGATCGGCCGCCGCCACGGCAGCTGCGCGGTGACCTTCAGCCACTTGGCATGCTGGCTGAACATGGAGTCGACGATGCGAATAAAGGCCTCGTAGCTGTTGAACAGTCCGTGCCGTCCGGTGAGCAGATAGCCTTCCAGCCAGCCCTCGCACTGGTGCTCGCTGAGCATGGAGTCCAGCACGCGTCCATCCGGCGCCAGAAACTCGTCGTTCGGTACTTCCCGGGCGTCCCACTGGCGATTGGTGACCTCAAAGACCGCGCCCAGGAGATTGGAGAGCGTCTCGTCGGGACCGAAGACGCGGAAGTTGCGCTGATCCTGGTTGAGCTTGGCCACGTCACGCAGGAACGTGCCCAGCACGAGCGTATCCTGGCCGTCCACAGCGCCGGGAGAGGGCACCTGTACCGCGTGGACGTGGAAGTCCGGCATGCGCAGGTCGCGCAGCAGCATGCCGCCGTTGGTGTGCGGATTGGCACCCATGCGCCGCTCGCCCGTGGGCGCCAGCGCGGCCAATTCGGGCCGCAGCCGGCCATCCGCATCGAAGAGTTCTTCCGGTTTGTAGCTCTTCATCCAGCTTTCCAGCTGCTGGAGATGATCGGGATGCTCGGCATCCACGATCAGCGGCACCTGGTGCGATCGGAAGGTGCCCTCGATCTGCAGGCCGTCGACGACCTTCGGTCCCGTCCAGCCCTTGGGCGAGCGCAGCACGATCATGGGCCAGCGCGGCCGCGTGCCGTCGTGAGTATCCCGCGCATGCTCTTGGATGTGGCGAATCTGCTCGATGGCCGTGTCCAGCGTGGTGGCCATCAGTTCATGCATCGCGTCCGGCTCATCGCCTTCCACGAAGTACGGCATCCAGCCGCAGCCGCGGAGAAACTGGTCCAATTCCTCATGTTCGACGCGGGCCAGGACGGTTGGATTGCTGATCTTGTAGCCGTTGAGGTGCAGGATCGGCAGCACGGCGCCGTCGGCCATGGGGTTGAGGAATTTAGTGGACTGCCAGGCGGTAGCCAGGGGACCTGTTTCCGCTTCACCGTCGCCGATAACGCAGGCCACGATCAGGTCGCGATTGTCGAACGCGGCCCCGAAAGCGTGGCTGAGCGAGTAGCCCAGCTCGCCACCTTCGTGAATCGACCCCGGCGTCGTCGGCGCCACATGGCTGGAGATGCCGCCGGGAAACGAGAATTGCCAGAACAGCTTCTTCAGCCCGGCTTCATCCTGGCTGATGTTCGGGTAGACCTCGGAATAGGTGCCCTCGAGGTACGTGTTTCCCACCAATGCCGGGCCGCCGTGTCCGGGCCCGGCGATGTAGAACATGTCCAGGTCATACTTCTTGATCACCCGGTTCAAATGCACTCAGATGAAGTTCTGGCCCGGCGTTGTGCCCCAGTGTCCGACTACCAGCGGCTTCACGTGCGAGAGTTGCAGCGGCTGTTTGAGCAAGGGGTTGTCGTAGAGATAAATCTGGCCGACCGAGAGATAGTTGGCGGCGCGCCAGTAGGCATCCATCCGGCCGAGCAGCTCCGGGGAAAGTGTGTGTGTCTTCGTCATGCTGTTCTTCGTCTCCGGGGAAAGCGTTGTTGTCTCCATGCTGCTACGCTCCTGTGCTGATATCCAGGACGCTGCACACGTCCACGAACTCGTTCAGCTTGAAGGCGCGAATACGATGCTCATTCAGCTCGCGGCCTTCGTTGCTGACCACCACGATCTTCAGCCCGTACTGCACCTTGGGCTGAGCGACCAGCGCGATCAGCTCCGGGTACGGTTGCAACTGCGCGAACATGAACCGCGTCGGCGGTGATGCTGGTAATCGCATCCACCGGAATCATCACGGGCGTGGCGCCCAGTCCGAGGAACCCGCCGCACTCGACCCGTAGGAACCGCACCTTCTTCTGAGCATCATCGATCATCAAGCCGTCGACGGTACCGACGCGAGTCCCCGCGTTATCCAGGACTTTGCGGCCCCGGACGTCTTCACCGGCGTTGGCTACCGTCTCGCCGATGTCCTGTAATCTTCGCAGTGTCGAAGCGGTCATGGTCGTCCTCCTGTTCTTTCGCTATCCACTGAGCGCACGCGTGTGCCTACCGCGCGGCGGTGCGCGTGCGTCCTGCCGTGGAGGTTCCTTTCCAGCATGGGCGTTTCGTGCCAACGTGTCAATGTTAGACTTAATCATCTCTTTATATTCTCGGCAGATTGTGCTATAATCCGGCTATATTACGTTAATAGCCTAAGGCTATATACGCTTTATGATGAATTTGGGCACAGCGGGCGCTGGCGTAAATGGATGGCACGGCACGCTCGTATCAGGGCCTCGGCCGCCACCGGTCGGTGAGGAATGCGGGCGCTGGATCGGCGCTCTGTGCAGGCAGGCGGTGCAGACGGTGCGGGAAGTCGACCACCACGCCCTCGTCCGGTCACCCGGGGGCCGGCAGGCGCACTGAGGAGGGGATGGTAGGCAGGACGACAGGGTGCGCAGCGCACCCTGCAACGCACCCGAGCAGTGAGGAGTAGACGGTGAGCACCCAGGTGTTGGTAGTCGACGACGACCCGCGCATCACGAGCCTGCTCCGGCGGGCCCTGCGCTACGCCGGACATACGGTGCGGGTGGCGCAAGATGGGCTCGAGGGCCTGGCGATCGCCGCGGCAGCGGCACCCGACCTGGTGATCCTTGATGTGATGTTGCCCGGCCTGGATGGGCTGGGGGTGTGCCGCCGGCTGCGCGGCATGGCGGACACGCCCATTCTGATGCTCACTGCGCGCGACGACGTGCCGGACCGGGTCCTCGGCCTCGACGCCGGCGCCGACGACTATTTGGTCAAGCCGTTCGCCCTGGAGGAACTGCTGGCGCGGGTGCGCGCTTTGCTGCGCCGGGCGGGCGGCACGCAGGCGGAGAAAGACGACGGGCCAACCTCGCTCTGCTTCGCCGATCTCACCCTCGATACCTGCACCCGCTATGTCGCCCGCGGCGGCCGGACCACCCCCCTCAGCACCACGGAGTTCAAGCTGCTGCGGCTGTTCCTGCAGCACCCCCACCACGTGCTGACGCGCGAGCGCCTGATCGAGGCGGTCTGGGGCACCGACTTCCGGGGCGAGTCCAACGTGCTGGAGGTGTATGTCCGCTACCTCCGGCTGAAGCTGGAACAGAATGCACTGCCGCGGCTGATCCACACCGTGCGGGGCGCCGGCTACGTACTGCGTGCGTGAGCAGCCATGGCGATTCGACTCCGCATGGCATTGTGGTGCGGCGCCATCCTGGCGGTGGGCCTGCTGGGCTTAACCACCCTGATCTACCTGCTGGCCGGCCAGAACCTCCGCACGGCGGCCGACCAGGTGATCGCCGGGCGGGCGCAACGCCTCGATACTATGCTCAGCACGGCCGGCCAGGGCGGGGCGGTCGCCAAACGCGAAGAGATAAACCGCGCCGTGCACGTCTTCTCCTCATCGGGCGTCGCGGTGACGCTGCTGGATGCGCGCGGCGGCGTGCTGGCCCGGACTCCAGGGGCCGCCATCCCCCTGCCGGGCAGCCTGGCGAGCCTGCCCTCGCAGTTCTTCTATGCCGGGCCGGTGGCCGGCGAGCCCTTCCGCGTGTTCGCGCTGCGCAGCGCTGCTCGCTTCCCGGTCCGGTACGTCCTGGCCGGGCACAGCGTCAAGGACATCTCCGACACCCTGGCCACCCTGCTGGTGCTGCTGCTGGCCGGGAGCGCGCTCTGCCTGGCCGTGGTCGCGACGGCCGTGTGGCTGCTGGCGCAGCAGGTGCTGACCCCTATCTCCGCGCTGACCAGTACGGCCGCCGCCATCGCCCGCTCCGGCGACTTCACCGCGCGGCTGCATGCGCGGGCCGGGCGGGATGAGGTGGGCCAGCTTGCCGCGACCTTCAACGCCATGCTCAACCGGCTGGCCAATCTGAGCGCCACGCAGCACCGTTTCATCGCCGATGCGTCCCACGAGCTGCGCGCGCCGCTGACCACGATCCGCGGCAATGCCGAACTTCTACTGCTCGACCCGGAGGCCCCGGCCGCCGATCGGGAGGATGGCTTGCGGGATATCGCGGCGGAGGCGACCCGCTTGACCCGCCTCGTCGATGGGATGCTGGCGCTGGCTCGCGGCGACGCCGGGCACCAAGACAGGCCGCAGCCGGTCCTGCTCCACGAACTGCTGGCCTCCGTGATGCATGTGATGGCCGAGCATCCCTGCACCCCTGCCCTGACCATGGAGCGCTGTGACCCAGCGGTGGTCATCGGCGATCCCGACCGCCTGGAGAGGCTACTGATCAACCTGCTGGACAACGCGCTCAAGTACACGCCGACCAGCGGATCGGTCAGCTGCGCACTACGCCTCGTTGACGGCTGGGCCGTGTTCACCGTGCGCGACACCGGTATCGGCATCGCCCCGGCGGACCTGCCCCATGTCTTCGAGCGCTTCTACCGTGCTGACCGCGCTCGCAGCCGCGACGCTCGCGCGGGTGCACCGCAGGGTCGCGACACGGCCGTGCCCGGTACCGGCCTGGGCCTGGCCATCGCCCGTCAGATCGCGGAGGAGGCCGGCGGCACGATCAGTGCCGAGAGCAGCCTGGGGCAGGGCAGCACATTCACCGTCCGGCTGCCCCGTGCAGCGGCGCCAATGCTTTCCGGCAGGCCGGCGAGCCACACGCCGCGCAGCGCCTGATCCGGCCGCCTATCCTGCCCGAATCAGGCACTGCATTCTCATATTCATCTCAGCTTGCAGGCATACGCTCTATGTGGACTGGGCAACGCCGGAAGGAGTGGGAGCATCCAATCCGCCACGCCCCGTCGTGTACAAGGAGGCACTGCTTGCCGCAGAACTTGGCAGAACGTCCTGCCTGCCGGCGAGCGGCGCCCCGCACCACCCAGCAGTAGGCGGTGGTAGGGATTCGTACTATTCGGAGTCGAAGGAGTCGATTATGCTACGTCCACGTATGCTCATCGCGTTAGTCCTTATCCTGGGCCTGCTCGCCTCTGCGGTGGGCACACCGGTTCATCCAAACGCGCACGCTGCCGCGCTACCGGCGCTTGCCCTCAACGCAGTCGCCGCCGCCGTCGCCACCGACTCCCCGGTGCCGACTGCGACGCAAACAGCCGTTCCTACTGCGACCATCCCCAGTGCCACCAACACGGCGCTTCCCACCGCGACCAGCACCGCTGTGCCGACGGCGACGCCCACCGGCCTCCCCGCCACCGTCGCGGTCAGCCCAAACAGCGTGCAGGCGGGCGGCACTATCGTGGTGAGCGGCGCGGGTTACCAAGCCGGCGAGCAGATCGATATCCAGCTTGCCACGGCGGCGGGCACGGGCGGCCTCCACCTGGCCTATGCCGCCGCCGACAGCGCGGGCAACTTCCAGACCACCGGTCTGGGCATCCCGATCACCACGCCCGCCGGCGCCTACCAGATCGTGACCATCGGCCAGCACAGTGCCCGCAACGCTCGGTCTGCACTCCAGGTGACCGTGCCGCAGGCGACGCTCAGCGTGCAGCCCACTACGTTCGCACCGCAGGACGATATCCAGGTCGCCGGCACCAATTTCCTGCCCGGCGAGCCGGTAACCCTCATTCTGAGCACCAGTGCCGGCACTGCCGCGGTGGTGCTTGGCCAGGTCGTGGCCAATAGTGCTGGCGCCTTCGGCTCCGCCACCCTGCACGTGCCCTTCGGCGTGCCCGCCGGCGCCGTACAGGTGGTGGCCAGCGGGCAGACTTCCAATCGCCAGGCGATCGTCCCGGTCACCGTGCAGGCGCAGGCGCCGACACTGGCGAGCTCGGCGACCAGCGTCAAGCCGACCGACCTGGTGACACTCACCGGCAGCCACTTCCAGCCCGGCGAGACGGTCACCGTCGATCTGGTGACGCTCTCCCTCAGTACCCGCCTGGCTACGGTGCAGGTCTCCAGCGGGGGCACCTTCAGCCTGGCGAACGTCGCCATTCCGCCAAATACTCCGGAGGGCACCGCCAGCCTGGTGGCGACCGGCGCCAGCAGCCATCTGAGTGCCGCGCTGCAACTCCAGGTGGGGGCGCTGCCCGCCTCCCTGACGCTCACCCCCACCAGCCTGCTGGCCGGCGCCACGCTCAGCCTGTCAGCCAGCGGTTTCATCCCGGGGGAGACCATCGTCGTACAGCTCGTCGGCGGCCCGCTCCGGCTGACCCTGGTCAGCGCGATAGTTGGCACGACCGGCGCGGTGAGCATCGCCAAGGTGGCCATCCCGGCCGTCGTGCCCGCCGGAGCCTACACGCTTGTCGCTTCCGGCCAGAAAAGCGGGCGCTCGGCGTCGACTACGCTCACCGTGCAGGCGCCGCCGCCCACCGCCCCGATCCTCAGCATCCTCGCCCCGGCGAGCGGGGTGCCCGTCCGGCTTAGCCCGGGTAGCCTGGTGCAGCTGGCCGGCAGTCACCTCCCCGGCAACGCCAACGTCACCATCGCGCTGGTCGGGGCAGGCAAGAGCATCACCCTCGGAGTCGTGCGGAGTGCGGCAAACGGCACCTTCGGACCGGTGGGCCTGACCGTGCCGGCGAACACCGCGGCCATCGCCTACAGCCTGGAGGCGCAGATTGGCGGCCGTGCAGTCGCCTCGGTGGCGGTCCAAGTGACCATTCTGAACCCCACGCTGACCGTGGCACCCGCCGCGGTGAACCCGGGTACGAGCATCACCATCCGCGGCGGCGGCTTCGCGCCGGCCGAGCAGGTGGTCCTGGCCCTCAACGGCGCGGCGCTGGTAACCGTGCCGGCCACGGTGCTGGCCAACAGCAGCGGCGCCTTCGCGGCGACCGCGGTGGTACCCGGCACCGTGAATGACGGCGCCAACAGCCTCACCGCCGTCGGTGTCAGCAGTCGCGCCAGCAAAGCAGTCACGCTGCAGGGCACGCTACCGGTCGCCACGCGCTGGTACCTGCCGAATGGCGACACCACCGGCGACCATCGCACCGTCCTGGCCCTCCTCAACCCGAGCGACGGCGCGGCCAAGGTCACCCTCACCTTCCTGTACCAGGACGCGCCGGAGCGACACACCACCCTGCAAGTAGCGGCCCATGCGCGGGCTTCGGTGGACCTGGCCCTCGTGGCGGGTGCCGGCCGTATCATCTCCACCATCGTGGAGGCCGACCGCCAGATCGGCGCCGAGAGCGAGATCAGCTACGGCAGTGGCGATACCAGCACGGCGCTGGGCGCCGGCGCGCCATCCACGCTGTGGTACCTGGCGGAGGGCTTCACCGGCAACAGCTTCAGCGAGTCGCTGGTGGTCATGAACCCCAACACCAGCTACGCCACCGTCGACGTGCGCTTCGTGCCCTTCAACGGGAAGGCGTTGCGGGAGACGCGCTTCTCGGTGCCACCGCTCGCCAACATCGGACTGGACGTGAGCAAGTACATGCCGGGCCTCTCGGTCAGTACCATCGTCACAGCCGACAAGGGCGTGGTGGTGGAGCGCACCATGCGCTTCGGCCAAGGCGGCCGTGGCGCTCACGACAAGGTCGGGGTCACCAGCGCCTCCACCGTCTGGCTCTTCGCCCAGGGCGACGCCAGCCCGAGCCGGCAGACCTTCCTGACCATCCTCAACCCCAACCAGGCCGCGCCTGCCGCGGTGACCGCGACTTTCTATGACACCAACGGTCGACCCGTCGGCGCCAAGACTATCGTAGTCGACGCGCTACGGCGCGGGAACATCAAGGTCAACGACGTACTGCCGAACGCGACCGTGGGGGTGGTCGTCACCAGCAACGTGCCGGTGGTGGTCGAGCGACCGCAGTACGAAGGGCCGTCCGACCTGAGCAAGGCAGTTTCGGGCAGCGACGTCTTCGGCCGCAACGGCGGCGCCACGTCCTGGACCTTCCCCGGTGGCAGCATCGGCACCGGCAACCAGGAGCAGATCTACCTGTTCAACCCCGGTCTCAAGCCGGTGCAGATCCTTCTCAGCATGTATGCCGCGACCGGCGCCTCGGTACAACGCACCCTCGCACTGGCAGCGAATAGCCGCGGCAGCCTGGACCTCAATAGCATCGGCGGTCTGCCCGCCGGCCAAATCGGCGTCCGGCTGCAAAGCACCAACGGTCAAGTATTCATCGCCGAGCGCTTGGAGCTGAACCCCGCGCACCAGACCGCCAGCAGCACGCAGGGCATTGCCCAGTAGGCTGCCAGCGGGATGCGCGGCAAGGAGGGTCGTCGCGGCGCTACACGTGGCGGCCCTCCTGCCGCGTCCCAGCCTGGCCAGGCCGGAGCGACAGGAGGATGCCTATGCGATTCTTCGGGCTCAAGCTCATGGACGTCGCGGGAAGCTCATGGTGGGATGCAGCTGCTCGCACACCGGAGAGGCATCGCAACTGCACGGCGCTCTGTACCCGTTGGAGCCATCATCGCAATCATCTCTATTTTTGCCCCCCGCCTGGAATGCGGTTGAACTAGAACAGCCCTGGAAGGAGTCGATCGTGAACCGTACACGCGTTCTCATCACGTTGTTACTCATGTTGACCCTGCTCACCTCCATGGCGGGGATGCCGGTCAGTCCGAACGCCCACGCCGCCGCGCCTTCGGCTCTCGCACTCTCGCCCAACGCCGTGGTCGCCGGCACTACCAGCAATCTCACCGTGCACGGCAGCGGCTTCACGCCCAATAGCCGGGTGACCCTACGCTATGACGCCGGAAAGGCCCTCGGCAGCGCGACCACGGCAGCCGATGGCACCTTTACCGCCTCGGTGACGATTGCCGCCGCTGCCGTGCCAGACGGCGCGATCGGCCCGCACCGGCTGCAGGCGACCGATGCCGCGGGACTCAGCACATCCGCGCCCCTTGCCGTCGTAGGCCTGAGCCTTTCCTCGCCGATGGCACCGCCGGAAGCAGAAATCACGATCGGCGGTTCGGGCTTCCTACCCAACCAGCCGTTCGTCATTCATCTGGGCGACCGGGTAGTGCTGACCGGAAGGACCGATCGGTCAGGCGGTTTTGCCGATAAGGCGATCACCATCCCGGCCGGGTTGGCCGGCACACAGCCGCTGCAGGTGGCCAGCGGGTCGGCGCGCGCGGTGTCGGGGGTTGCAAGCGGGCTGACGGCTCGCATCACCTTCCCGGTCACCCGTGCCACCCTGACCCTCGATCCCACCGTGGTCCCCGCCGGCAAGACGATTGCCGTCCATGGCACTGGCTTTGCCGCACATGCCACGCTCCGGCTGGCCCTCGGCCCCCTCGCTCTCGGCACCGTGAGCACTGACGCCACCGGTGCCTTTGCACCGGCTACCTTTGTCGTCCCGGCCACCGTCGCCGCGGGCCGGCACACGGTCGGGATCACCGACCGCGGTGGACACGCGCTGGCGACTGCCGTATTGACCGTGCAGATCCCCATCCATGCGGCAACTGCCACGCCCACAGCCACCCACACCGTCGTACCAGCTGTGGTAGCGACACACACCACTGAGCCGACCGCGTCCCACACGGTGCTACCGACCGCGACCCATACGCCACGCCCGACGGCTACCCAGATCCGCCTGACGGCGACAGCCGCCCCGAGAGCCACCCACACGGTCGCGCCGACCGCGACCCATACGCCACGCCCGACGGCTACCCAGATCCGCCTGACGGCGACAGCCGCCCCGAGAGCCACCCACACGGTCGCGCCGACCGCGACCGCGACGCACACGGCCGTACCAGCCACCGCGCCGACGCCGGTGCCTGCCGTCCTGGGAATACATCCCAGCACGGTGCTGGCTGGCGGCACCATCACGGTCAGTGGCCAACGCTTCCTAGCCGGCGAACCGATCGATATCCAGCTTGCCACCGCGGCAGGTGCCGGCGCTCTCCATCTGGCGTATACCACCGCCAACGCCTCGGGTAGCTTCCGGTTGAGCGGTCTGACCATCCCCGCTACCACGCCCCGCGGCGCCTATCAGATCACGGCCATCGGCCAGCGCAGCAGCCGCAACGCTCGGGCGCCGCTCCAGATTATCGTGCCTCAGGCGACGCTCAGGGTGCAGCCCACCACGTTCGCGCCCCAGGAGAATATCCACGTCGCCGGCGCCAACTTCCTGCCCGGCGAGCCAGTGAGCCTCATCCTGAGCACCCGTGCCGGCACGGCAGCTGTGGTGCTTGGCCAGGTCGTGGCCAATCGCGCGGGAGCCTTTGACATCACCGCGTTGCATGTGCCCTTCGGCGTGCCGTCCGGCGCGCTGCAGGTAGTGGCCAGCGGGCAGCGCTCTAACCGCCAGGCCATTCTCCCGGTCACGGTGCGGGCTCAGGCGCCGACACTGGCCAGCTCCGCTACCAACGTCAAGCCGTCCGTCCAGGTGGCGCTCACCGGCAGCCACTTCCAGCCCGGAGAGACCGTGACCGTCGATCTGGTGGCACTGGCCTTCAGTACCCGCTTAGGCACGGTGCAGGTCTCCAGCGGGGGCACCTTCACCCTGGCGAATGTCGCCATTCCGCCGAACACCCCGCAGGGCACCGCGAGCCTGGTGGCTACCGGCATCAGTAGCCATCTGAGTGCCGCGGCGCAAATCCAGGTGGGAGCGCTGCCAGCCACCCTGATGATCGCTCCCACCAGGTTGATAGCCGGGTCCGCCCTCAGCCTGACTGCCCGTGGCTTCATCGCGGGCGAGACCACTGTTGCGCAGTTGGCCAATGGTCTGCTGCGGCTGACTCTGGCCACCGCAGTGGTCGACACTGGCGGGGCGGTGCATCTCGCCAAACTCGTCATTCCGGCCTTCGTGCCGGCCGGTGCCTACACGCTTGCCGTCTTCGGCCAGATAAGCGGGCGCTCAGCGTCGACCAAGCTCACCGTGCAGGCGCGGCCGCGCGCCACCCCGATCCTTAGTATCCTTGCCCCGGCAAGCGGCACGCCTATCCGGCTCAGCCCTGGTAGCCTGGTGCTGCTCGCCGCCAGCCGCTTCCCCGCCAACGCGCCAGTCACCATCGTGCTGGCCGGGGCCGGTCGGATCATTACCCTGGGGGTGGTGCTGAGCGCGGCAAGCGGCACGTTCGGGCCGGTGGGCCTGACGGTGCCGGCGAACACACCAGCTGGTGTCTACAGCCTGCTGGCGCAGATCGGCGGCCAGGCAGCCGCCTCCGTCGCGGTTCAGGTGGCCAGTCTGAACCCCACACTGACCGTGGCACCCGTCACAGTGAAACCAGGTACCACTGTGACCATCCGCGGTAACGGCTTCGCTCCGGGGGAGCAGGTTGTCCTGGCCCTCAACGGCGCGGCTCTGGTGACCGCGCCGGCTGCGGTGCTGGCAAACGGCAGCGGCGCCTTCATAGCGACGGTGGTGACGCCTGGCACCGTGAATGATGCGGCCAACATCCTCACCGCCGTCGGTGTCAGCAGCCGCGCAGGCCGGTCGGTAACCCTGCAGGGCAGATTGCCGGTGGCCAGCCGATGGTACCTGCCGAATGGCGACACCACCGGCGACCATCGCACCGTCCTGGCCCTCCTCAACCCGAGCGACGGGGCAGCAAGGGTCACGCTAACCTTCCTCTACCAGAACGCCCCAGAGCGGCACACCACGCTGCAAGTAGCGGCTCATGCTCGGGCTTCGGTGGATCTGGCCCTCGTGGCGGGTGCCGGCCGAATCATTTCCACGATCGTGGAGGCCGATCGTCAGATCGGCGCCGACAGCACGATCAGCTACGGCGGCGGCGATACCAGCACGGCGATCGGCGCCGGCGCGCCAGCCACCCGCTGGTATCTGGCGGAGGGCTTCACCGGCAAGAGCTTCCGCGAGTCGCTCGTGGTCATGAACCCCAACACCAGCTACGCCATCGTCGACGTGCGCTTCCTGCCCTTCAACGGGCGACCGCTGCGGGAGGTGCGCTTCTTGGTGTCACCACGTGCCAACATCCAGATCGACGTCGGCCAGTACATGCCGGGCCTATCGGTCAGCGCCATCGTCACTGCCGACAAGGGGGTGGTGGTCGAGCGCAGCATGCGCTTCGGCCTGGGCCAGCGCGGCGCCCACGACCAGGTCGGGGCGACCGGCGCTTCCACTGTCTGGCTCTTCGCCCAGGGCGATACCAGCCCCGGCCGGCAGACCTTCCTGACCATCCTCAACCCGAACCAGGCCACTCTCGCCGCGGTGACGGCGACCTTCTACGGCATGGATGGCCGCCCTGCAGGCGCCTCGACCATCCTGGTCGACCCGTTACGCCGAGGGAACATCAAGCTCAACGACGTGCTCCCTCATGGGACCGTGGCTGTAGTCGTCACCAGCAACGTGCCCGTCGTGGTCGAAAGTCCGCAGTACGAGGGCCCGGCCGACCTGAACCGGGCTAGTTCGGGCACCGATGTCTTCGGCCAGAACGGCGGCGCTACGTCCTGGCTGTTCCCCGGTGGCAGTATCGGCACCGGGAGCCAGGAGCTACTGTACCTGTTCAACCCCGGTCTCAAGCCGGTGCAGGTGCGCATCACCCTGTACGCCGCTACCGGTGCATCGGTGCAGCGCACCCTCGCAGTGGCGGCGAACAGCCGCAGCACTCTGGACCTGACGAGCATCGGTGGCCTGCTCGCCGGCCCGGTCGGCGTCCGGCTGCAGAGCACCAACGGGCAGGTATTCATCGGCGAGCGTGCCGAGATGAACCCCGCGCTCCAGACTGCCAGCAGCACGCAGGGCATTGCCCAGTAGGCTGCCAGCGGGATGCGCGGCAAGGAGGGTCGTCGCGGCGCTACACGTGGCGGCCCTCCTGCCGCTCCTCATGCTGGGCAGGTCGTGGTGCAAGGGGCATGCCTATCCCGCGGCAAGTAAGAAGAAGGAGGAGGATAGCGTGGGCGACAGCAATGGCGCAGCGAATGGTGTCGCGCAGGGAGCCACCCGCTGATACTGATAGGCCGATCTATACACGAGTCCCCCAAATGTGGCAGAGCGTCGCGCCGGAGCGAGAGACGCCATGTCGAGGTTCGCCGTAAAGCCCGTCCAGGAGTTCAACCCGCCGGGACGTGCGAGTGATGCACGCGCGAGCAGGCTGACCTCAGGGATGTACCCTGTGGCAACGGCAAGATCGTGGGCGACGGCGAGTGGGCTCCTTCCCCGGCGGTAGGCGGCAACGTCCTCCGGGGTGAGCGGGTACAGTGGGTAGAGCGCAGTCTGAGCATCGATCCTGGCCATCGGCACAAGGCCGTGTGGTGCCGCCATGACGTAGAGATCCGTGTCGTCTGTGCGGCCCAGGAATATGGCACCCGCGCAGAGCGTTTCGTCAGGCCTGTAGCATGGCTCGAGCGTATGATCAGTGATGACTGCGTTGGGGAAGCGCACCGCGGCAATGCCGGCTTCCAATCGCACATCAGCACCCGTAGCTAACTTCCGGCAAGCCGAGAGATCGTCGAATCGCTCGACGAATGTCGTTGCATCATCGAGCAGAGCCACGAAATACCATGCAAATGTGCCTGAGCGACTCGGCATGATGTCTATTTCAACTGCTCGACGGTGATGCGCTACCAGCCATTCTGCGCCAGCAATGTCGCAAATGCTGCTGCCATCTGCACTGATGCGGTACGCCATGGACGTGATCCAACTTCTCCGGCGCGGCGCGCGCTCGGCTGCTGCGTAGATCTACTGTGACCCCGGGTGCCCCTCACATGCCATGAGCGTAACTGTGCCAGGGTGAATCCGGCATGAGTAGCACATGACATGATCGTGACACGCCTCGATTATTCTCTCGCGCAAGCCGGGTCGAGTCGCGTGGGTCGTGCAGCCGTTGCGAGGCGGCGCTGCAGGAGGGTCGGCCGGCTCCCTTCAGTCCTTTGCCGACTTTAGGCGCGCGGCCTGCCCGTTGCGATAGACGGCCGCGGTCAGATTGTTCCATACTAACCATACTAACGGGCCGAGGAAGTGGTGCGGCGTGAGCCTCGCCACCATCCGCCTCGGGCACAAGAACCTGCAGACCACGCTGCGCTACGCGGAACAGACCGACGCGACCGCCGACGCCGAGGTGCGCGCGCGGCGTCGACGATCGGGCGGGTGAGGTAGCGTGCACGCACATACCACGCCATGCACGACCACGCGATGCCATCGCATGGCCTCAACCTTTGTGGCTACGTCGGCGCAGGCTCTGTGGCAGAAACCTCAACCTTTGTGGCAACGTACAACACAGTTCCCGCAAACTACCAGCGGGCAAGCCGACCGCGGTATGCCCGACACTGAGCCTCGCATAATTGATGTTATGCGAAGCTCATCTGCGGTACGCACCTACTCGTGGTGCTCTCGGATGCTATCGTCGCTCCGCTAACTCGGCTACTTTCCGTGATAGTTGGCCACTCGCCCGACGACAGCAGTTGCCCCGTTTCAGGTCGCTTGGGCCAAGTCACTCGAGCAACGAGTCGATCGCTGCCTCGTCACCAAGAACCAGGCGGATGCCTAGGCGAATCATTGCCAGCGGTTCCGCGGAGAGTCCTCCAATATAGTCGCCCAGGTTCAGACGATCGACCGTGAAGATCTGGCTTACCACGGCAACACTGTCTCTGTCGAGATGCGCCTCTCCGCGACCGAGACTGACGTTCCCCGGATGTCGTGCCAGCGCTGGGTTACTGGTCAGCGCACAGACCACGACAGTCGCCAAAGCCGAGGCGTTGAACAATTCGCCCTGTACGACAACGACCGGGCGGTGGTACCCAGGCTCCGAACCCCGCGGATCGCCGAAGTCATACCAGTACACATCACCCTCATGCACTACCACGTGGACTCACCGCGCGCAGCGGCGCCGCGAATCGTTGCGCCGGCGACGCTATGTAATGCGCGAGCGCTCTCGCTATGGTCCTCGCCGGCACCCTGAGCTATCACCGCTTCATCCAGGCGGGCACGTGCACGCACGATCTTCCGTGCGCGCAGCAGCTCGCGCAAGGCCTGCGTGTACAGCTCGCTGCGCGAAATGCCTAGCTCAGCAGCCGCTGCTTCGCCGCCCTCGAACACTTCCCGCGGAATACTCACGGCCGTCTTGGTACAGTTCATACTTGTCCTCCACTAGATATTATACCACTGGTTATACCGCGCGAGGTATTCTTGTGCCATTTGCTTCGACGCGCGGAAGCGCGACAAGACCCAACTACTTCCGAATCCCGAGATTGGCGGCACCATCCCGATGTGGCAGTGGATGGACCCTAGTAGGGGCGTTGCTTCACGGCTTGGCGAGCCTCCGAGATGGCGGCGACGCGAACAAGCACGAGCTCCTTGAGGAGGTCTTCCGGGATCGGGTTGTCCACGGCGAACTGAACGGTGCCTTTCGACAGCTTGAATGCCCCGAGGTGATCTCGCAGCGCTTCAATCGGTTCCGCCGTCGGGAAGAAGCTCAGGTGATTCTTGAAGGAGCAGTACCCGACCAGGTATGCATCCTTGTAGCGGAACGCGGGCATGCCGTAACTGATCGCTTCGACGGCATCAGGAACGGCGGTGCGTACGATCGCGCGGACACGCTCAAGCGCGGCCCTCTTCGACGTCTCGAGCGTCTCGAGGTAGCGATCAATCTCGGACATGCTTCCAGTTTATCAGGCTCATCGGCAGTATCGCGGGAGGCCGCGCAGTAGCAGGGTGCATTGATCGGCAGAACCAGACCCTCATAAGGAATGGCGACAGAGTGGGGAAGAACCAGGTCAGCCTTTGAATGTATACGCCGACCGGCCCCGCACACCCGGCCGAAACCTGAAAACAGCGCCGGCAAGAGGCTGGCGTGCCAGGTCTGCTTCGGCGAGGCCGAACGTCGCCGACGTGATGTACAGGTCGGCAAGGTCGGGCCCGCCGAACGCGCAACAACTGACATTCGACACCGGGAGCCCGACCGAACGGTCCAGCGCACCGTCCGGCGCGAATCGTTGAACTGCCCAGCCACCCCACAGTGCGACCCACAGGTATCCTTCCGCGTCCAGGGTCATGCCGTCCGGAGTGCCTTTCTCCGCGGGAACGGTGACCAGCCTGCGACGCCGCGAGATTTCGCCAGTCGGCCCGTCGTAATCGAACGCGTCAACACCCCCTGTGGGCGTGTCGACGTAGTACATGGTCCGATCATCAGGCGTCCAATCGAGGCCGTTGGAGATCGAGACCCCCGTGAGTACCCGAGTCACTGCATAGTCGCGGTCGAGACGATAGAGCGAGCCGACGCCAGCGCGCTCGTCAAAGGCCATCGTGCCCGCCCAAAAACGACCGGCACTGTCGACCTTTCCGTCATTCATGCGGGTAGCCCGGTTGTCGGCTTCGACCGGCGCCAGAATCTCGACGCGGCCCGAGTCCAGATCGAGTACTCCAAAGCCGTCGCGCAACGCCAACATCAGCCCGCCGGAGTCGCGCACCGCGACTGCGCCGACCGGTTGTCCAACATCGATCGTTCGATCGGCTCCTGTCTGGGGATCGAATCGGTGTACGAGATTGCTCATTATGTCAACCCAGTACAACACCTGTTCGGCCGCTGACCATACCGGTCCCTCGCCGACGATCGCATGCGCGTTGACCACGAGATCGACGACATCTCCTATATCCCGCTCTGGATCGTGGTTCGCCATGGTTCTTTCCCTTCCCACATTCGCCAGACCCTATCGTGAAGCACCCGGCCTATGCACTTTGGACGTCTCCAAATCCGCTCCGGCGGGGGAGAGCCTCGAGCTCGCGCACAGCCGTCCGCGCTCACGCCTCACTATTGTCCCATGGTAGTCAAGACGCAGTGTGGTCTTTCCTGTGCGCGGCCGGACGAGTGGTATCTGCCAAACGACCGCGCGATCACAGGCGGCGAAGCGGGGCAACGAGGGGAAGAGAGGCTGTCCGGGCGGGGGTAATAAAGCGGCCCCTGCCGAAACGAATGCTGAAGGCGTCGGCTTCAAACGCCGCACCAACAGCGCCAGCGCCAACACCCTGGCGGTACGTCCCGTTCACGGGAGATTGGGCGACCTTCGGTCAGGCGCAGTCGGCGTCGATGGCGCAAACAATGTTCGTGCTGCCCACGAGGTCGTTGGCCTCCCCGACGCAGGGCTGAGAAGCAAATTCAAGCACGAGGCTCGCGGCCTTCAGAGCGATATCGCGCGTGAGAGGGTTGGAGACTCTGAAGCTGTCCATCAGCAGTTCAGCTTCCTGTTTGGTCACGGCCATGAACCTGGTTTCGTTCATCAGGACACCTCGGCAATGAATACACCAAATCATCCAATGCATCGATTCTGCATGACATGTGGCACTGTGTGAAGCCCCACTCGGGCCGCTTCTTGGGGTTACCCGATCGGGTAATACGCCAACTCAGGGTTTCCAGGCCCTCCCGGACATGGTGTCCGAACATGTTCGAGCAGCATCAGCGTGTTACGCATGGCGCCCGCCGCGGGGCGACACGCCTCCGTACCACCGCGGAGGCGGCGGAATCCTCGGCCGCTGTTGCGGCCGCTCAAACAGCTTCACCAGGACAAGACCGGCGGCGAACCCGCCCACATGCGCCCACACGGCAACGCCGCCCGCACCCGACGGCTGGCCAAGCGAGGTGACGAGCTGCTATCCTGCCGCGGCTGGGGTCCGTCGTTGCGTCTGGGGAGGATCAGACGCGCAGGCGACAAAACAGGTGGGGCTCTGCAGCTACGTGCAAACAATCGCGTCGTGGCGCTACCTGACCAACGCCAGCACCGACCGGAACTCGTCAGTGCCTGCCCGCTTCAGAAGCTCGTACATCACCATCTCCGTGGAAGTCACGACCACGCCCGCCCAGCGAAGACGCTCCAAAGCGACCGCTTTGTTATGCGGGTCGCGTGAGGCGACTGCGTCACTCACGACGTGTACCACGCGCGTCTCGGCCGCGTGGAGCGCGGTCTGAGCCACACAGATGTGCGCTTCGAATCCAGCCAGAATGAGGGCGGTTCTCCGTGTCCGCTGCAGCCGATCGCAAACAGCCGGGCTGAGCATACCGTCAAATTCGCTCTTGACCACCGGCTCTTCGCCGGCAAGCTCTGCCTGGATCTCCCCGACCGTGGCCCCCAACTTCTGCTGCTCCGTGCAAATTACGGGCATGCCTACAATCCTGGCGAACTTCAGCAATCGAACGATGTTCGCCACCGCGCCTCCGGCTCCTGCCAACGCCGGGACGAGGCGCTCCTGCGCGTCGACTACCAACAGCACGCAGTCTGCCCGGTCAAGCAAAGCCCGATGCGGATATGCGGAATCGGTCATGACTGACGTTCTACTCTCCGGCGGAGTTGGCACGCGACGCTAGAGTCCCAGCAGCGTCACGATCAGGGTATAGACCCCGAGCGCCGAGATCAAGGCGGCGCTGGCCCACACGAACGCTCGGTGCCCGCCCTTCATCCGGTCGGCGCAAGGCAGAACGCGGGCTTCCAGGATCAGCAAGAATCCGAGCACGACCGGCAGCAGCATCGCGTTCATCACCTCGACGTTCACCGCGAGGTTGATGAGGTCTGAGGAGAACAGGACGATGCAGGCGCCACCGATTACCGCCAGGCCGTAGAGCCAATAGAACTTATGGGCGTGAAGAACTGAGTCGTTCAAGCTGTGGCGCCAGCCCAACACCTCGCTCATACCCCACGCGCCTGCCAGGGAGACGACCAGGGCTGCGACGAACGAGGCGCCAACCATCCCCAGGCCGAACAACAGGCGCGCCCCGTCCCATCCCAGAAACGGCGCCAGTGCATGCGCGATGGAGCCGACCGAGGTGAGCGACGCGTGCACGCCTCCCCGCGCAAACGTAGCGGCCGTGGCCACTACCACGGCGCCCATCACGACCTGCGTGACAATAGATCCGAGCAGTGTATCCCAGCGACTGATCACCAGGTCGACACGGCGAAGTCCCTTGTCGACAACCGCGCCCTGTTGGAAGAAGATCATCCACGGCATGATCACAGCCCCGACGTTGGCGGCCAGCAGAAACAGATAGCGGTGGTCAGACAGCGGCATGCTCCAGGCGCTCTGGACGGCCGACCCGCTCCGAGCATGCACGAGGAGCGCAGCCGGAATGAACAGAAGCTCAAAAAGGCCAAGCGCTATGCCTACTCTCTCGGCGCGCCGGTACGAGCCCGACATGACGACGAACAGCAGGAGCGCGACCGCCGCGCCTACGGTCAACGAGCGGGGAAGGCCATACAGCTCTCCGACGCCGGCAATACCGGAGAATTCCGTGACCAAGGCGCCGAAGCAAGTCATAAACAGGGCAACGGCCGAGACGGCCGCCCAGCCAAAACCGAAGTGCTCGCGGATCAGCGTGCCTTGCCCTTGCCGGGTCACCACTCCCAGGCGCACTGTGACTTCCTGAACACCGAACAGGATCGGTATGAGGAGGACCTGAGGGAGAAGGAGTCCGTAGCCCCACTGGGCACCGGATTGCGCCGCCGTGATCACGCTGCCGCCGTCGGTATCCGCAAGCATGACCATCAGCCCGGGGCCAAGGGCTGCAAGCCACCACACTCCGCGCGCGTTTCGCCGTACCGTTAAGGTTGCCACGCCCCGCCTCGATTCACCGTGTTGATTGCTCCCGCGCACAGTACCTGGTACCCAGCCAGGTGGGCTCCATCCTTCCGACCACCCTTATCATATCGGGAATGGGGATCATTTGTCAGTACCGGTTAACACCAAGATAAATCGCTATTGACTTGAGTGCTGTGTTGTGTTCCTACACGACACTTGGTGCCGCTGCCGTGCAAAATAGAGTTGAGGAGGCAAACATGCGTGCTATGGTTCTCTCCCGTCCTCGGATCCCGCCGCACTACGCCGACATCGCACGCCCTGCACCAGGATCCGGGCAGGTGCTGCTCCGCGTGCATGTCTGTGGTGTCTGTCGAACTGACCTGCACGTGATCGATGGCGAGCTGCTGGAGCCGAAGCTGCCGCTGGTTCTGGGCCACCAGATCGTGGGAACGGTGGAAGAACTCGGCAGCGAAGTAGACGGCTTCTCCCCAGGCGATCGCGTCGGCGTACCATGGCTCGGATACACGTGCGGCGCATGCCGCTTCTGCCTGGAGGGTCGCGAGAATCTGTGCCAGGAAGCGCGCTTCACCGGATACTCGATCGACGGCGGCTACGCGGAATATTGTGTCGCAGACGCGCGATATTGCTTCCGCATTCCTCATGGCTATCCCGACAGTCAGGCAGCACCCTTGCTCTGCGCTGGCCTGATCGGCTATCGAGCGCTGCGCCTGGCCGGTGACGGGCGGCGCGTTGGTCTCTACGGGTTCGGCGCTGCCGCTCACATCATCACGCAGGTTGCACTCTACCAAGGTCGTCGCGTGTTCGCGTTCACGCGCGGTGACGACGAGCCATCCCAAAAGTTTGCCCGCGATCTGGGGACCGAATGGGCAGGCGATGCGTTGGGACCGCCACCAGAGCCACTGGACGCCGCGATCATATTCGCGCCGGTCGGAGGGCTGGTGCCGGCAGCGCTGCGAGCTGTCGACCGCGGCGGAATTGTCGTGTGCGCCGGCATTCACATGAGCGAGATCCCGGCGTTTCCCTATGAAATCCTCTGGGAAGAGCGCGTCCTGCGCTCGGTCGCCAATTTGACTCGGCTGGACGGCGAGGAGTTTCTCGCCCTGGCCCCTCGCATACCGATCCACACCGAAGTCGAATCCGTACCGCTCGACCAGATCAACGCGGCTTTCGACCGCCTGCGCTCTGGCGATGTGCGCGGCGCCCTCGTGATCGAGGTGGGCACCCTTACGTGAGATCGTGCACGGCCGCACCACCGCCTTCAGCCACGATCAGGGGCACTTGTAGCTTGCGATCGTAGGCCTGCTGGGACCGCCGGGGTGCGTAGCACACTTGCGGTCCCAGGATCCCAGCGATCACAAGCTCCTGGTGCGCCTGGCGCGATCTGCTCAATGCCGATGCGCATTGCGAGACGGTATACTAGTGTTGATCGTCTGGCAACTGCGCCGATCTCTGATCATGGGACCTCCCGGGCACTGCACGTGCCACGCGGCACCGACTGGGCGTCGTTGTGGGACCTCTCCCAGCCCCTGTGCGGCGCGTTCGCCCGGCACTGGGCGGTAAGCGCCAAATTCTGCCAGCTTCTGAGGACATTCATGCAGCACATCCAGCGCGACGATATTCGCAATATCGCGATCATCGCCCATGTCGATCATGGCAAGACAACTCTGGTCGACGGGCTGCTCAAGCAAAGCAAGGTGTTTGCCGCGCATCAGCACGTCGGCACCCTGATCATGGATTCGAACGACCTGGAACGTGAGAAGGGAATCACGATTCTGGCCAAGAACACGGCCGTTACCTATCGCGGCGTGAAAATCAACATCATCGATACTCCGGGACACGCTGACTTTAGCGGAGAAGTTGAACGCGTGCTCACCATGGCCGACGGCTGCCTCCTCTTGGTCGACGCCGTCGATGGCCCCATGCCGCAGACCACCTTCGTCCTGCGCAAGGCGCTGAGCTTCGGACTCAAGCCGATCGTCGTCATCAACAAGATCGACCGCGCCAACGCCAGGCCGAAAGACGTGTTGCGTATGACCCAGGACCTCTTCCTTGAGCTGGCTACCCATGAGGACCAGCTGGATTTTCCTGTGCTGTACTCCGTGGCCAAGCAGGGCATCGCCGTCGCCGATCCCGACGACTACGTTGCGCCCTTGCAGAGCGCCGAGAAACCGGAAGACCGCGGGCAGGACGACAGCCGCGGACTGGCCCCGCTGTTCGATGCGATAGTCCAGTACGTTCCTCCACCGATGGTCGATCCTGCGAGTCCCCTCCAGGTCCTGATCACGTCTCTTGGTTATGACAACTATCAGGGCAAGACCGCCGTTGGGCGCGTGATGCGCGGCACGCTACACCAGGGAGACCAGGTCGTCGTGATCAGCCGCGATGGCACGACCAGGCGCACCAAGGTGACCGGCCTCTACACCTTCCAGGGCCTCGATCGCATTCCCGCCGAGTCGGTCGCCGCGGGCGATATTGTGTCACTCGTCGGCTTGCCGGATTTGACGATCGGCGACACGGTAGCATCAGTCGACGAGCCTGAAGCGTTGCCGACGATCCACATCGAAGACCCCACGGTCCGCATGAGCTTCGGCGTGAACACGTCGCCCTTCGCGGGACGGGACGGCCAATGGGTCACATCGCGTCACATTCGCGAGCGCCTGTACCGCGAGATCGAGCGTGACGTCGCATTGCGTGTCGAGGACACCCAGAGCGCCGACGTCTTCACCGTCTCAGGCCGCGGTGAGCTTCACCTGGCAATCCTGATCGAGACCATGCGACGCGAAGGCTACGAGTTCCACGTTTCACGTCCCGAGGTCATCACGCGCATCATCGACGGCCAGGTGCAGGAGCCGGTCGAGCACCTGGTCGTCGACACCCGCGAAGAGCACGTCGGTTACTGCACCGAGTCGCTCAGCCGGCGCCTCGGCCAGATGGTCAATATGCACAATGACGGCAAGGGCAACGTGCGACTGGAGTTTGCCATTCCTACCCGCGGACTGATCGGCTTCCGCTCGGCGTTTCTCACGGCGACGCGCGGTAACGGCACGCTGAGCAGCATCCTGCTGGGCTATGAGCCGTGGTATGGCGCCATCGAAGGAGACAGGAACGGGGTGCTCGTCGCATCGGAGGGCGGGACGGCGGTGGCTTTCGGCATCTCAAAGGCCCAGGAACGTGGCGGGATGTTCATCGAGCCGGGAACTCCCGTCTACGAAGGCATGATCGTTGGGCTTAACGCCCGTGACAGCGATATCGCGGTGAATGTGTGTCGCGAGAAGCAGCAGAGCAACATGCGCCAAAGCACCGCCGAAATCGCTGTCAAGCTTGTGACGCCTATGCGCATGAGCCTCGAGCAGGCACTGGACTTCATCGGCCCCGACGAGCTGGTTGAGGTGACGCCGAAGACTATTCGCCTGCGGAAGCGAACTCTTGAGAACAACGAGCGGGTGAAGCTTGCCAGGCGCGCTGGGCAGCTGTCCGCGCAGCCGGTCGAGGCGTAACGGCGGCGCCACCGCATGTCACTTCTCGCCACGCAGGAACTTGGACTGGCTTTCGGAGGCTTCGACGTCTTCGAAGGCCTATCGCTGGCTATCCCCGACGGCGCTCGAATCGGGCTCGTGGGCCCAAACGGCGCGGGCAAGACCACGCTGCTGATGGTGCTGGCCGGTCTCATCGAACCCACGTCGGGTACGGTCAATCGCGCGACGGGTCGAACCATCGGCTACCTTCGGCAGGAAGCCGTGGCCGCCTTCGCGGCCCATGACCATTCCATTTACCAGGAGATGCTCACAGTCTTCGCCGGGGTGCAGGCGCACGCGGCGGCGCTGCATGCAATGGAAGTCGAGATGGCGAATGGCAACCACGGGGAGGAGCTGCTCGCACGCTATAGCCACGCCCAGGAAGCATTCGAGCGCGAGGGAGGGTACGACTACGAAGTGCGCATTGCGCGGGTACTCGAAGGCCTTGGCTTCCCGCGCAACCAGTGGAACAGCCCACTGCAGCATCTCAGCGGCGGCCAGAAGACGCGGGCCCTGCTGGGGCGACTCCTGCTCGAAGCGCCGGACCTGCTCATCCTAGATGAGCCGACCAACCACCTGGATACCGATGCGGTTGAATGGCTCGAGAATATGCTCCGGATCTGGGGCGGCACCCTGCTCATTGTTAGCCACGACCGCTATTTCCTCGACAAGGTTGTCGATCGAATCTGGGAAATGACCAGAGCGGGTATCGAGAGCTACCGCGGCAACTACACCGCGTATCTCGTGCAGCGCCAGGAACGGTGGGAACGAAGGCAGAAGACGTTCGACGAAACCAGGGAGCGGCTGCAGGCCGAGATAGTGTTGATCAAGCGCTACATCGGCTGGCGCAAGATGGTCGAAGCGAAGGGCAAGCTTAAGCGCCTCAGCCGCGAGCTCCTGGCCATCGAGCAACTGGGCGTCGAGGGCTCCGAAGGCAAACAATGGTCCGAGATGGGCCTCGGCGGTGTTTCCAGCCTTACCGTGGAGGAAGCCTGGGGCAAGATCAAGGCCCTCAAGCCACCGGTGAGCCGCCCGCCTCGACCCACCATGCAGCTACGTGCGGCCTTCCGCAGCGGCTCAATTGTGCTGCGCACCAGGAACCTCCGCATCGGTTATTCCGGCAAGGAACTATTTTACGCCGGCGACATCGAACTGCACCGACAGGAATGCGCTGCGCTCATCGGGCCCAATGGCTCGGGGAAGACTACATTTCTGCGCACCGTGCTCGGGGAACTGCCGCCGTATGCGGGAGAAGTGCAGCATGGAGCGGGCCTGCACACCGGCTACTTCGCGCAGGCACACGACCGGCTCAATCCGGAGAGCACCGTCCTGGAGGAGCTGATTAACCACAAGAACATGCCGCTTGGCGATGCGCGCGACCATCTGGCGCACTACCTGTTCCGCGGCGAGGACGTGTTCAAGAAAGTCGAAATGCTTAGCGGCGGCGAGCGCGGTCGACTTGCGCTGGCCATACTCGCTGTCGACGGCTCAAACTTCTTGTTGCTCGACGAGCCAACCAACCACCTGGACATACCCGCGCAGGAAGTGCTTCAAGAAGGGCTCGACCGCTTCGAGGGCACGCTGCTGCTGGTCTCGCATGACCGCTACCTCATCGACCATCTCGCCACCCAGATCTGGGAGATCCGTGAAGGAAGGCTCTCCATCTTCGGCGGAAGCTACCAGGAATACCTGGCATGGCGCGAAGCCGCGGCAGCCGCAGCCAAGGAGCAGGCAGCCGTCGTGACAACCGCGGCACAGATTGCCAGGGGCGCGATGCAAGTCGACCTGAAGGAAGCGCGAAAGCGCGCCAGGGAGCTGACCTCGCTCGAGGCCAGGATCGGCGAACTGGAAGAGCTAATCGCACGGTACGAGCGGCGCCTTCAGGAGGAAAGCGAAGCGCAGCGGTACCAGGAAGTGCAACGATTGGCGGACGAGCATGGCCGCGCGCACGAGGAGTTGCAGGCGCTCATGAACACGTGGGTGGTACTTGCCGCCGAATGACGCGTGTCACGGCGTCGCCGCTCGTCCCCCTCGACTGGAGAACTGCTCGGCCCCCAAGCCAAGCGCTCGTTCAATCTGGTCGATGTACTGGAACCAGTAAATCGTCCGGTCGACGAGAGATGGTCGGCTGTCGGCAATCGCTGCCGCGGCCATGCCGGCACCCAGGCCCGCGATCAGTCGCTCGACCGCCTCGGCCGCGGTAAGCGAAAGGGCGCTTTGGGCGTGCCGCTCGCCCGGAACGCGAACGTACTGCCACATCCGCTATATACAAGAGTAGGGTCCTCTTATCGGCGGCGAACGTCGGACGAAGTGCGGCGTGCCGCTGGTGGCATGCGAGCCGTGCCCCGGAGCGGGCCTATTCCATGAGAGGAAAGGATCGGTTACCAGATGCTGACGAAGAGTCCGGATGCTACGCCTATGCCAGCGCAGCTGGAGCGTGCCGCGCCACCATGCGTGATTGTCATTTTCGGTGCGTCCGGCGATCTCACGACGCGCAAGTTGCTCCCGGCGCTCTATAACCTCGCCGTGAGCGGAATACTCGCGGGAAACACGGAGATCCTCGGCTTTGGCCGTCATACACTGACGGACGACGAGTTTCGAGCCAACGTACGCGCCGGGCTCGAGCGATTCTCGCGCAGCAGGCCCATCCGCACGGACGTGTGGGAAGCGCTCAGCCCACTGATCTCGTACATGCAGGGCAGCTACGACGACCCTTCGGCGTATACGCGGCTTCGCGAGCGTCTGGAAGAGATCGATCGCACGCGCGGCACGCGCGGTAACTATCTGTTCTACTTCTCCACGCCGCCGAACGTCTTTCCTGCCATTGTACAGAACCTCGGCCAGGTCGGCCTTGGCCATCGCAACGGAGAGACCGGATGGTCACGCATCATCGTTGAGAAACCGTTCGGGCACGATCTGGCCTCCGCCAGGGAGCTGAACCAACTCGTGCAAAGTGTGTTCGAAGAGGGTGAAGTCTTTCGCATCGACCACTACCTGGGCAAGGAAACGGTCCAGAATATTCTGGCGTTCCGGTTTGCCAACCGGCTCTGGGAACCAGTCTGGAGTTCGCAGCACATCGACCACGTGCAGATCACCGTGGCTGAAGAAATCGGCATCGAAGGTCGGGCGAGTTATTACGAGAGCGCGGGCGCGCTGCGCGACGTCGTGCAGAACCACTTACTCCAGGTGCTGGCGCTGATGGCCATGGAGCCTCCGGTTACTCTGGAAGCCGAAGCGGTGCGCGACGAGAAGGTAAAGGTGCTGAAGGCGCTCCATCCGTTCCATGCAAGCCATCTCGAGCACGATGCCGTCCGGGGACAGTACAGCCCCGGCAACATCGACAAGGTGCTCGTGTCCGGCTACACGCAGGAGCCGGGAGTCAGTCCCCACTCCCGAACCGAAACGTTTGTTGCCCTCAGGGTCGGCATCGACAACTGGCGTTGGGCGGGCACGCCGTTCTATCTGCGGCATGGCAAGCGCTTGCCGAAGCGGGTGTCCGAAATCGTCGTGCAGTTCAAGGGCGTTCCCCACCTGCCTTTCAGCGCTGCTGGCGCAAAGGCACTCGAACCGGATGTGCTCGTAGTGCGACTTCAGCCCGACGAGGGTATTATCCTGCGCTTTGGCGCCAAGCAGCCGGGTCCGGCAATGCTCCTCATGTCAGTCGACATGGAGTTCAAGTACGAAGCCTCGTTTTCGACCGTCTCTCCCGATGCGTACGAACGGCTCATACTCGACTGCGCGCTTGGCGAGCGCACGCTGTTCACACGCTCCGATGAGGTGGAGCTGTCGTGGGCCTTCGTCAACGATCTGCTCGATCGCTGGGCTACCGATGACGAGGAGATTCCACCGTATGCCGCCGGCACCTGGGGGCCGCGTGCTGCGGCCGATCTCTTGACACGCGACAACCGCAAATGGCACGTGCCGTGACACCGCGTGACCGCGAAGTGGTGCTCGTCAGGCACGGCGAGACTGCCTGGAGCAAAAGCGGCCGGCATACGGGAAAGACAGACGTCCCACTAACTGAAGAAGGCCGAAGGCAGGCAACCCAGATTGGACGGGCGCTTGCCGGCCGGCAGTTCGATCGCGTGTTCGTCAGTCCCCTCAGCCGAGCGCGCGACACGTGTATCGTCGCAGGCCTGGGCAATCAGATGGTCATTCGTCAGGAGCTGGTGGAGTGGGACTACGGTGACGTTGAGGGACGCACCACACCCGATATGCGCAGGCGCGTGCCGGGGTGGACGGTCTGGAGCGGGCCGCTTCCAGGCGGCGAGCCAATCGAATCGGTAGGCACACGCTGCGACCGCGTTATCGCCGATCTCCGCGCGATGGGCGGGCGCGCCGCGGTGTTCGGGCACGGGCATTGCCTGCGCATCCTGGCCGCGCGCTGGCTGGGACTGCCGCCGCTCGACGCGCGCCTTTTCGAGCTCTTTGCCGGCGCGATCTGCGTCCTCGGGTTCGAGCACGATCAAGCCGCAATCGGGCTCTGGAACAGTACCGCGCATCTGCAGGAATCCGTGCTCTAGCGTATCTCGAGGCCGCGACCTTACAGTATTGGCGGAAGGCAGCGGCCGAGGCGGCCGCGACCCACACGCGTGCAAATGCGACCGTTGGTCGCCTCCGGCGTAGCCCGTAGGGTAGGGCATCTGTGGATGGGGCTGGAAACGCCGGCGCCGGCCCAGCGTTGACTGCGCTACACTGGCTACCGTGAGCGAGCACTCGATTCGCGTGTTCCTGGCAGTGTCGATACGAGAAGATATTCGCGCGGCCGTTGATGCCGTGGTCGCTCCGCTGCGCGTTCGTTTTCCGAGCGTTCGCTGGGTGAGTCCGGAGCTCTGGCACCTCACGCTCATTTTTCTGGGCGAACGCTTGCCGGCCGAGGTAGGCATCGTCAAAGGCCTCGCGACGGCAGTGTGTCGCGACGTCAACCGTTTCTCGTTAACTATTGAGGGAGCTGGATGTTTCCCCGCTCCGGCGCGCCCGCGCGTGCTCTGGGTCGGCGCTGGATCGGGCGTCGAGGCACTTGCCGGCCTGCGCGGTCACCTGCACGCCGCGCTGAACCGCGGCGGCATATCGATGCCGAGTGAGTCGTTCAGCGCCCATCTCACAATAGGGCGCGTACGAGACGGCACGTCGCCCGACGCGAGGGCCGAGATCGGGCGCCTCTGGACTGCCACGACAGTTCCCCGACTTGCCCCGGTCGAGGTGTGCGCGGTGCAGCTCCTGCAAAGCGATCTCGGCCCCGGCGGCCCGCGCTATACCACGCTGGCGGCCTGTTCACTGGCAGCAGCGCGCGCAGACTGACAGCGCCCTCTCCTCTTTGCCGCCCGCCTGTCCGCACACCCTGCGCCGGCCTCAGGGCGGAATTCCTCCGGAAGCCGGCTGGAAGCGCAACACTGGCTCGGCTCGGTGCAGGCGCGTTCGCCGAGGTGGCTTTCGTCGCTGCATCAAGAACCTTAGTTGACAATATCCTGCTGAGTGCAATAATATACTGAGCTGGCGTGATCGGTATAGCGTGGGGCGAGTGGACTGGAGATGGGCACGGTTGGCGCGGCGCATCGGACGCTCAATGAGCAGGCCTATCTCACGATCAAGCGCCGCATCATATGCCTGGACATGCCGCCTGGCATGCCGTTCACCGAAGGCCAGCTTGCCGCCGAACTGTCGCTCAGCAAGACGCCAGTGCGCGAAGCGCTTGGCTGGTTGCAACGCGAGGGGCTGGTTGAGCTGCCGGCACGGCGTCGTTACCGGGTGGCGCCGGTAACGCTCAACGACGTGCGCGACTGGTTCTCGCTGCGCATCATACTCGAAGACGAGGCCGCGCGCCTGGCTGCGAGCCAGGGTATGGAAACTGCCCAACTCCAGGCGCTGACAGAACTGAGCAAGATCGGCTATAACCCGCGCGACCCCGCCAGCATCAGCGAGTTTCTGGCGGCGAACACGCGGTTCCACGCGATCGTGGCCAGGGCAACGGGTAACAGGCACCTTGCCGCCGTGCTTGAGCAGGTGCTCGACCAAATGGAGCGGCTGCACTATATGGGCCTTATGTTAATGTCCCGGTCGGACGAAAACGTGCGCGAGCACCAGGAGATCGTGCGGGCCATCGTGCACGGCGACGCAGATCTGGCGCGCGAGGCCGTCAATGCGCATACGCGGGCTTCGCAGGTCATGGTGATTGAGAGCCTCTTATCCAGCGAGGAACTCCTCTCGACCAATCTGTCAACGCCCTCCAGAAAGCCTCTGGGGCTCTCCATCGTCCACACAGAAACCGGCAAACCGTGACTATCGAGCAGCGATCGATTCATCCAGGTGGCAATCGGAGGCACGATTCATGACTGTACAACAACGGCCGTTTCTCGTCGGCGAGAATCAGATGGTCCCCTTGGTGAGCGGTTCATCGTGTCGTTATGTAAATCTCGACTACGCCGCGAGCACCCCTCCCCTGGCCAGCGTCGCCCACGCCGTCGACGCATTTCTGCCGTGGTACAGCAGCGTGCATCGAGGCGCCGGCTTCAGGTCGCAGGTATCGACGGCCGCATATGAGAGCGCCAGGCGCGCCGTGCATACGTTCTTCCACGCCGACGTCGCCGCGGAGGTCGTGTTCACACGCAACACCACTGACGCGGTGAACCTGCTTGCCAGCAGCCTGCCCGATCGTACGGCGGTGCTGGCATTTGCCACCGAGCACCACGCCAACATGCTTCCTTGGCGGCGCGGCCACGCCGAGGTGCACTACCTGCCGGTACCGTCGAGCCCCGGCGATGTCCTGCTGTTGCTCGAGGACAGGCTAAAGGCTCTCGCCAATCGACACCGTCTCGTCGCGGTCACAGGCGCATCAAACGTGACCGGTGAGGTCTGGCCGGTGCGCCAGATCGTCGACCTGGTTCACCGCTATGACGCGCGCGTGCTCGTCGACGCTGCCCAACTTGCGCCACACGTACCAATCGACATGCAGGAGCTTGGCGTCGACTACCTTGCGATGTCGGGTCACAAGATGTACGCGCCGTTTGGAGCAGGCGTGCTCGTCGGTCGGTCCGACTGGCTCGGCAATGCGCCACCCTTCCTGTTTGGCGGCGGAGCCGTCGATTTCGTGACGCTCGACGATGTGTTGTGGACTTCCCTGCCGGACCGCCAAGAGGCAGGCTCTCCGAACGTGGTCGGCGCGGTGGCTCTCGGTGCTGCCTGTGACACGCTGTCGTGCTATGGCATGCACCGCGTTGCGGCCGAAGAAATCGAGCTTGCGAACTATGCACGCATGGAGCTGTCGAAAATTCCAGGTATTACCCACTACGCATTGTGGCCCGACGCCGACGTGGCCAGACTCGGCATCATCACATTCAATCTGGCCACCTACTGGCATAGTCTGCTTGCCGCGATCCTCAGCGCTGAGTTCGGCGTGGGCGTACGGCACGGCTGCTTTTGCGCTCATCCGTTCATGGTGAAGCTGATCGGCGTGAACGACGCCCGGGCCGATCGCATACACGCAGATATCGCCTCCGGCCACAAGGACAGAATTCCCGGCGCGGTCCGCATGAGCATAGGGTTGGGCACAACTCGCGCGGACATCGACTACTTCGTGGCCGCTCTGGAGTCGGTGCTGCGCGACGGCCCACGATGGCGCTATCGAGTGCTGGGCACGTCAGGGGAGTACGTGCCTGACCCGGATACACGCCAGTGGCCGGATTTGCCCCTATCGCTGCGCTCCCCAGCAAGCATGGGTGGTGAATCTTCGTGAGAAGACCGCGAACTCGTGAAAGTCGCCCATGATCGGCGTGGCCCATGCCCGACAGGCAGCTTCAACCTAGCGAAGCACCTGGATAACCGGCAATGAGGAATCCGAGACGACTGTGTATGGCCGGGTCAGAGTGCCTGACGCTCGACGTGAACGAGCGCGCGCGACGCCGATGCTCCTGGCAGCCGTTCGGTTCGAGCCATACATCATCGCTCGCTCCGAGGACACCGCCCGTCGAGACTCGGAGACCTCGTACCTGGGAGCCGCCACACGCACGTGCACGGGCTTGCGAGACGGCCGGCTCAGCACCATGACCCCGCCGATTGCGGAACTGACCGCCAGCACGAGCAATAGGTCACCCGACAGCACAGCCAGGATCACCGCCAGGACCATAAATACGAGGCTGCCGGTCATGAGACTAGTTGGCTGCCGCTTCATTGGAGTCATGGACGCAATTCCCTCTCGATGCACTACTGAAATGATCGCATAGTCTGGGCTATTCCGCAAGGTAGTGGATATAGCAAGATTGGCTACCACAAGATATTGTGGTCCAGCGGTCCCTTCTACCAGTCGCAGTTCCCGTCACCGCTTACGGTACAGGGAAGGTGTTAGCGCCACGTCACGAAATCCGTAAACAGTTTGTATCGACCTGGAGACTTTCATACTGATGCCTCGCGTCAAGCTGCTGGCGGCCGGCTCATCCGCGTTGCATCGATGCCACGGCCATGCACTGAAGGCTTGCTGGCCAGCGCCGCTCGCACCCTACGGGGGCAGGTTACAAATACCTTATGGAAAGCATACGATTGCGTACGAATCGGCAATTGGCCGTTCATGCCTGCCACGTAGGCTGTGAGTATGCGTTTCTGAAGGCTCAGCAGCACGCATAATGACAAGATGAGACCTGAGCCAGAGATCTCTCCGCCTGCTCCGGCCGTCCACCCGGGCGGGGTCGTCCAGCTCGCCGGCATGCCGCTGGCTCCAACGGCCGCCGGCAAGAGGTCGCTCGCCGCGGCGGTAGCCTGGACCTTGATCGCGACACCGGCGCCGAGGTTGTCGATCGCGCAATTGCTGCCAATGAGCGCTACACCACCGGAGGGCGTACCGGTTGGCTGGGGCGTGCCCCGTGATGAGCAGGCGCAAGACGTGCGGCATTGACACCCCACCTGGGGTGGGCTATGATCTTCTTGAGACCGCCGATCTGCCCGATTGGGCCCTTGGTCGAACTGCCAAACTACAGGGATGAATGTCAATGCTTCCGGAATACAAGAAAGAGGCCACTCTCCGGCTCAAGGTGGCCGCAGGACATCTTGAGGGCGTGCGGCGCATGGTAGAGAACGACGAATACTGTGTGGACCTCATGAAACAACTGTCCGCTGTGCAAGGCACGCTGCAGCGCGTGCAGCAGATCTTCCTGCGCAATCATCTCTCAAGCTGCGTTTCGACGGCCATCAAGAATGGAATGGGCGAGGAGATCATCGACGAGCTGATGGGCGCCCTCAAATACGACACCAGCCTGATCGACGGACGCGGCGCGGTCGGCACTGAGGTGCTGTCTGCGCCGGACACAGCATTATCCTCTGCTGATGTCCTTGACAGGTACTATGGCCAACCGGCTGAGTCGAGCTCGAAGGCGTAGGCCGGAGCGAACGTTGACTGACACGACAACGAGCACGACCCTCGAAGCTCGGGCCGCCACACCGGAGGCGCCCCCGCCGGCCCGATCCGAGCATTCTGCCGCGCATGTCGATCTGGCCATCGGGGGTATGACCTGCGCGTCGTGCGTGGCACGGATCGAGCGCAAGCTTGGCAAGCTGGACGGCGTGCAGACGGCGCACGTGAATCTGGCCACCGAGCGCGCCTCTGTCGCCTTTGACGCGACAGCGGTCGCGGTGCGCGATCTTGTGCGCGCGGTCGAGGCTGCCGGATACACCGCCCGACCGCTGGCCGTCCAAGCGACCGCGCCTGCGACGACGAAGGCCGCGGCCGCCCACCAGGAGCTGTCAATCACCGGCATGACCTGCGCGTCGTGCATGGCGCGTGTGGAGCGTAAGCTTGCCAAGTTGCCGGGAGTCCTGACGGCCAGCGTCAACCTGGCCACGGAGCGCGCGGCCGTATCCTATGATCCGGCGACCACCAACCCCGCGCAGCTGATTGGCGCCGTGGAAGCCGCAGGATACGGTGCATCCCCCGTGATCGAGCACCATATGGAAGGCGAGGACGGCGCACTCGCGGGCACGCGCGACCTTACGCATCGACGCAGGCTGCTCGCCCTGGGCATCATTCTGAGCGCCGTCGTGGTGGCTGTCGCAACGCTTCCAGGACTGGAGAACGTCCCTACAACAAGATCGCATTACTATCTCTTGGCCCTGCTGGCCCTCCCGGTTTGGCTGTACGTGGGCTGGGCGTTCCATCGCGGCGCCATGCTCAACTTGCGTCATGGAGCAGCCAACATGGATACCCTGATCTCGCTGGGCTCATCCGCCGCCTACCTCTATAGCCTGGTCGTGACTGTAACCGGCGCCACTCAGGCGGTCTACTTCGACACGGCGGCGCTGATCGTCACCTTTATCTACCTGGGCAAGTACCTGGAAGCCGCAGCGAAGAGTCGTACGGGAGACGCCATCCGGCGCCTGGCCGGGTTGCGGCCACGCGTGGCGCGCGTGCTGCGCAACGGCCAACAACGAGATCTGCCCATCGACGGTGTGGTGCTGGGAGATATCCTGCTCGTGCGGCCGGGCGAACAGATCCCGGTAGACGGTACCGTCCTCAGCGGGACGAGCAGCGTCGATGAGTCGATGTTGACGGGTGAGAGCCTGCCGGTTGCGAAGGGACCCGGCGACAGTGTGATCGGCGCCACGATCAACGGCGCGGGGCTTCTGCACGTTCAGACCGCCGCCGTGGGACTCCACACAGTCCTGGCTGGGATCATCCGGCTCGTGGAGCGGGCCCAGGGGTCCAAGGCGCCCGTGCAGCGCCTCGCGGATCGCATCGCGGGCGTCTTCGTGCCAGTCGTGATCGGGCTGGCCACGCTCACCCTGGCAGGCTGGCTCCTCGGCGGGCACAGCTTCAATCAGGCTCTCATTCCGGCCATAGCCGTGCTCATCATCGCCTGCCCCTGTGCGCTGGGCCTGGCCACGCCTACGGCTATCATGGTCGGTACCGGTCGCGGAGCAGGCATGGGCATTCTGATCAAGGGCGGCGAGAGTCTCGAGCGCATCCAGGCGCTCACGTCCGTAGTGCTGGACAAGACCGGTACGGTCACCGAAGGCAAGCCGCGCCTCACTGATATCCGCGCCGTAGGAGATCTTGCTGCCGAAGATGTGCTGCGGCTTGCCGCCGAACTCGAACGGGCCAGCGAGCACCCGTTGGGCGAGGCGGTCGTGCGGGGGGCAGAGGAGCGCGGGTTGCCGCTAGCACTCACGCCAACGACGTTTCAGTCCACTCCCGGCGGCGGTGTTGAGGGCGTGGTCGAAGAGCGCGCGGTGCTCGTGGGCTCTCGAAGATTGCATTCTGACCGGGGAATCGACATCGCGGCGTCAGGAGAGGTGCTGGAGTCACTTGAAGCCGAAGGCAAAACAGCGCTGCTGGTGGCGGTTGACGGCCGGCTGGCCGGCATCATCGCCGTGGCGGACACCATTAAGGCTGGCGCCGCGGACGCAGTCACATCGCTGCGAGCACTTGGCCTCGATTTGACTCTTCTTACCGGTGACAATACACGTACCGCGCTGGCCGTTGGCCGGCTGGCCGGCATCGCGCGGGTTGTCGCCGAAGTGCGGCCGGAGGAAAAAGCAGCCGAGGTAGCACGCCTGCAGGCCCAGGGTCGGATAGTGGCTATGGTGGGTGACGGCATCAACGACGCTCCCGCACTTGCACAGGCGGACGTCGGCATCGCACTGGGCACCGGCACCGACGTGGCCATGGCCGCGGCCGACATCACCCTGGTGCGCGGCGACCTCCGAAGTGTGCCGGAGGCCATTGCCCTTTCCCGGTCGACCATGCGCATCATCAAGCAGAACCTGTTCTGGGCCCTCTTTTACAACGTGACCCTGATACCTCTGGCTGCTGTCGGCATCATCAATCCGATCTTCGCCGCGGCGGCGATGGCGCTCTCCTCGGTCACGGTGGTCGGTAACAGCCTGCGCCTCGGTCGCTTCCGCGGAGGCGCACGGTTCGATCGCGAGCCGCCGGCTCATGCAAGCACCGTGGCGGCGTGAGGAGCGGCACCATGTCAGACTCGGAAGCACTGGGGATGCTATCGTGAGCGACGACCTCCACCTTGGCCTGTCCGTTTTGTGGGCAGCGGACGACTGATACCATGCCGGAGGACGCCTGTCTCTTCTTCTACACAAGTACTCGCTGCGGGGGAAGGCTGCGCCCGCATTCCGGAGACTGTTGCGTTATCTGTTCCTACGGTGACGTTCCGTGTCCATCCAGGCAGTCCAATACGCAACGGAGTCAGATTCTGGCGATGAACCAACCGCCAATGCAAACACTGGAGCGTACACACAAAGGAGTACAGCAGATGGCAACCGTCACGTACACCGCCCCGGCAATCTCCTGCCAGCATTGCCAGCGCACGATCGAGAGCGCCATCGGGGCCCTGACCGGCGTGGATGCCGTGCATGTGGATATACCCGCCAAGCGCGTCGAAGTGCGGTATGACCCCAAACAGGTAGACGAAGCCACGCTCCTGGCAACGCTCGACGAGGAGGGTTTCCCGGTCACTCGTTAACGATCACCTTTCGCGGGGAGTGGCGATCGTCGGCCACTCCCCGCTCGGTCCCGCCGGAAACACAGCCGTGGCTGGCCCGGCACCCTGGAGCTAGCTCGATGCTGAGTTCGACGTACGCTCCACGCAGCTCTACGCTTTCCTGGTCAGCACGGTAATCGCGGTGCTTGATTTAGCTGTCAGAAAGTCTGTGCGGTCGTTCGGCGTGAACGTCACGCTGAGCGTCCGCTTACCCGCCGCCAGCTTGGTTCCGGCAGGCGGCGTATAGGAGAACGTCCCGGGCAACGCCCGACCGATGAAGCTGGCACGAGCGTTGAGCTGGCTCTTGCCAAGCGGCGTCCCAACCAGGATCGATGCCAGACTCGGCCAGGTGATCCGCGGCATGGCTTTCGCAATGCGAAACGTCACCGCGGTGGCTGTAGCTGAGCGGAAGTTCTGACTTCCCGGCTGCGTCGCGGTCACCGTACAGCTGCCCGCTCCAAGCAGGCTGATCGTCCTGCCGTTCGTGCCGCCGGACCGGCAAGCACCTCGCGCCGAAAACTTGGTCGCCGTACCTGCCAGATTGCCAGTTACGCTCACCGTGAAGGGTGCGTTGCCAAACGTTCGATTCGGCAGTCGCACAAGCGCGATGTGCTGGCTTGCCTGGACCACCGTGATGCGCGTCGTGACCACCGCCGGCGCATAGTTCGTCTGGTCCGCGGGCGTGAACGTTACGTCGATATACTGGTTGGCGCCCACAGGCAGCAGCGTGCCGGCACCGGGCGAGTAGCGGAAGGTACCCGGCAGCTGGCTCTTGGCGTTGAGCTGGCGCGCGCCCAGCAGAGTACCGTAACTGATGTTCGCGGGATTGGGCCAGGTAACTGCCGGCACGCCGCGTCCAACACTGAAAGTCTGCGCCACCGGCGCGGCGCTGACATACTGACCGCCCCCATACTGGTTGGCGGTGACCGTGCAACTGCCAGCGCCATTCAGCCAGATCGTCGTGCCGTTCGGCCCGCTTGTCGTGCAGTTCCCGTTCGCCTGGAAGATCACCGGATTGCCCGAACCACCGCCAGTGGCGCTCACCGTAAACGGCGGATCGCCGAAGTTGTGGCTGGGAAGCGGATCAAAGTGAATCGTCTGCGTGATATACGCTGGCGTAGGCGTGGCCGTCGGCGCGATGGCGATGACAGTTACGCTCGTCGTGGCCACCAATCTGCTCGTGGCGCCGGTCGCCGTGAAGGTGACCGTGCCGCTTCCCTGCGTGGACGCGATCGTGGCCGTTGCGCTGATAGCACCCTGGCTATTCGCCGCGACCGTCTGCGAACCGCCAGCAGAGGACGTTAGCGAGACCGATTCACCAGGCGCGAAGCCGGTGCCCGACAGAGTGACCCCAGCACCGCCGCTGACCAAGGAGGCTGTGGCCGTCAGCGTTGCCGCGGCGATCGTAAATGATGCGGTTACCTTGACCTGGCTGGAGGAACCGATAGCGCTGATCGAGTTTGCGCCACTGGTCAAACCAGCCGGAATTGTGACTGTGGTACTGAAGTTTCCGCTCGTATCCGCGGTCGAAGTCGTGGTGCTGCCGGTTGGCAGGGTGATCGTCACGGTCTCATTCGGCGTGAAACCGGATCCAGTGACTGTCAGCGACGTGCCCGGTGTGACCGTGGTGCTGCCCAGCGTGATTTGCGGAGCCACCACGCTGAAGGTCTGGGATGCTGAGTACCCGTAGGTGGTCGAACTTGCCGTCACCGTCACCGTGCCGCTGGCCGTGCTCGGCACGGAGAAGGAGGTGCTGAAGTAGCCGGTTGTCGCGTTGGAGTAGGTCGTCGAAACTTGCGCGCTTCCGAACGCGATGGTGATCGGTAACGCAGCGTTATACGTGGTCGGCGCATAACCGCTGGCCGTGACGCTCGTGCCAATGGCGCCAGTGGCGGGGCTCAGCGTCAGACCGCCCGTCGACCCACCCGTCACGTAGAAGGTGCCGGTCGCGTAGTACCCGTAGGTCGTTGAGCTCGCCGTCACCGTCACCGTGCCGCTGGCCGTGCTCGGCACCAGGAACGTCGTGCTGTAGTACGTGCTGGAAGCCGAGACGTAGGCCGTGGCAACCTGCGTGCTGCCGAATAGGATCGTGATCGGCGTCCCCGTGGCGAACGTCGTCGGCGTGAAGCCGCTGGCCGTGACGCTTGTGCCAATGGCGCCGGTAGTCGGGCTCAGCGTCAGACCGCCCGTCGACCCACCCGTCACGTAGAAGGTGCCGGTCGCGTAGTACCCATAGGTCGTTGAGCTCGCCGTCACCGTCACCGTGCCGCTGGCCGTGCTCGGCACCAGGAACGTCGTGCTGTAGTACGTGCTGGAAGCCGAGACGTAGGCCGTGGCAACCTGCGTGCTGCCGAATAGGATCGTGATCGGCGTCCCCGTGGCGAACGTCGTCGGCGTGAAGCCGCTGGCCGTGACGCTTGTGCCAATGGCGCCGGTAGTCGGGCTCAGCGTCAGACCGCCCGTCGACCCACCCGTCACGTAGAAGGTGCCGGTCGCGTAGTACCCATAGGTCGTTGAGCTCGCCGTCACCGTCACCGTGCCGCTGGCCGTGCTCGGCACCAGGAACGTCGTGCTGTAGTACGTGCTGGAAGCCGAGACGTAGGCCGTGGCAACCTGCGTGCTGCCGAATCAGGATCGTGATCGGCGTCCCCGTGGCGAACGTCGTCGGCGTGAAGCCGCTGGCCGTGACGCTTGTGCCAATGGCGCCAGTGGCGGGGCTCAGCGTCAGACCGCCGGTCGAGCCGCCCGTCACGTAGAAGGTGCCGGTCGCCGAGTACCCATAGGTGGTTGAGCTCGCCGTCACCGTCACCGTGCCGCTGGCCGTGCTCGGCACCAGGAACGTCGTGCTGTAGTACGTGCTGGAAGCCGAGACGTAGGCCGTGGCGACCGACGCGCTGCCGAACAAAATCGTGATCGGCGTCCCCGTGGCGAACGTCGTCGGCGTGAAGCCGCTGACCGAGACAGTGGTGCCGACCGCACCAGTATTTGGGCTCAGGAGCAGCGTGTCTGCAAACGCGGGAGTCGCATGCAGCGCGGGTACCGCTAAGAACGCCACAATCGCCGTGAGCAGAGCTAGTCGCCATGACCGCGTACTGTTTCGGACGTGGTGCAGGCCACGCCAAGATAGATCGAGGTGCATTATTACTCCTCCTCCGCATGTCCCCGCGCATCTTGAATCGGGCTAGCGCGCGGCAGCAGCCTTCGACTACATTGTCCGATCGGTTCATGATCGTATCGTGACAGCTCCATGATCTTTCTATTGTACCTATTGCATAGCGGAATGCCAGTATCCCTTTCGCGAGACTTCGCAGGCCTCAGCCCGTGCAAGAGCCACCGACCGCAGCCATCCAGGTGAACCTGCATCGCAGGCTTCAGAGGGCCGTCCGTATCGAGCGGCGGGGCGAATTCGCCATGGCAGCTTGCACATGCGTGACGCCTCGTACATCGCCCAGCGCTTGATAGTGCGTGAGACTCTCTGCAAAGCGTGAACCTGCCAGACCGGGATCGCCGGCCAGGCTCGCCACGCATCCCAGCTGAAACGACAGCGCGGCACAACTTCGCCGGTCCCCGACTTGCCGCCATGAATCGAGACTGGCCTCCGTGCACGATCGTGCGGACCCGTAGTCCTGCTCGCGCGCGGCAATCATCCCCAGGCCGGCCATCGCCAGGGCCTGCCCCTGCCGATCGGCGCCATAACTGCAATAGAGCGCGACAAGATCGCGATAGCGCCTCTGCGCCGCGGCCATGTCACCAGCCCGGAGCGCCAAGGAGGCGCAGCTCGCCGCGGTCCACGCTATGGCAGGCTTATCCTGGATCTGGCGGACCGCCATCAAACCTTCCTCGATCTGCGCGACCGCCCTGCGCGGCTCGCCTTCAGCCAGAGACAGATTTCCCAAACTGACCATGGCGTGGGCAATACCACGACTTTCTCCAATCTCTCGCCTGAGGGCGACACAGTCTGCCAGCTGGTCACGCGCCAGGCCGTAGTCCCCCTGAACCCTGGCCAGGTTTCCCAGTTGACCCAGCACCTGTGCTTCGCCCACTCTGTCCCCCAGTTGCTTAAATTGTCGGAGGCTCTCGGTGAGAAGGCGGAGGGCCTGCTCGTGATCGTGCTCACATCGCGCCAGGTTGCCGAGGTTGGCGACGATGTGCGCTGCGATTGCCGGCGCGCTGAACTGCCTGAGGAGCAGCAAGGAGCTCTCGATGGTCATCTCGGTGGGTGCGAGAGCGTCATCGTCCACCGGTAGCCAACCGAGATGCAGAAACGAGGCGGCTAGACTCGCGTCGCTACCGAGCGCCTGCACCTGCTGCAGGCTCGTCTCCATCAGCACGCGGGCCTGCCGCAAGTCAGCCTGCCACCAACACATGAAGCCCACTGAATGGGTCAGGAGTGCGGCTTCCGCGGACAACTCAGCCGCCACTGCCCGTGCGAGCGCGTCCTCGAATAGACTGCGAGCCCGCTGATAGTCGAACTGCAGCCAGGCGATCATACCGCGCAAATGCAAGGCCTTCACCAGACCCCGCTGATCGTGGTGGACCAGATAGGCTGAGATGCCCTGGTCCGCCAGATCGCCGGCCGCTGAAGCGTCTCGGCGTGCTGCCAGGGCACAGGCATGGAGGAACACCTCTGCTCGCTGAGGTGCGTTTGGCGGGGCCACGTTGAGCAGACTCTCAAGCCAGTAGCGACCGTCGCTATAGTGTCCGCGCAGGAGCCAGAACTGCCACAGTGCACGAGCGAGCCTCAGGCCCATCTCAGCCTCACCCTCGGCTGTCACGCACCACTCCAGTGCCGCGCGGAGGTTGTCGTGGTCACGCTGCAGGCGCTCCAGCCAGCCTTGTTGCTCCTCGGTCCACAACTGAGTTTCCGCACGCTCCGCGAGACGGAGGCACCAGTCTCGATGCCGGCATCGCATCGCCGCGGGATCGCCGGAGCGCTCCAGCACCTGGGCAGCGTACTGACGTACTGGTTCGAGCAGGCGGTAGCGGGGAGCGCCCTGCTGTCGCTCGAACTGAACCAGCGACTTGTCCATCAGACCGCCCAGCACCTGCAGAATTGCTGATTCCGGCAGAACCTGATCGGGGCACACCGCCTCTGCCGCACCAAGGTCAAAACCGCCGATAAATACCGACAGCCGCGCAAACAGCGTCTGTTCGCTTGGGGAGAGCAGAGCATAGCTCCAATCCATGGTCGCCTTGAGTGTCCGTTGCCGGCCTACCCCGGCACGGGGGCCACCGGTGAGCAGCCGAAAACAATCCTCGAGCCGCGTGGCAATCTGCTGCACTGACAAGACGCTGGTCCACGCTGCCGCCAGCTCCAGGGCCAACGGCATGCCGTCCAACTGACGGCAGATCTGAGCAACTGTGGGCATATCCTGATCGCGCAACAGAAATGTCGGCAGCACGGCACGCGCGCGGTCCGCGAAGAGAAGCACGGCCTCGCAGCGCAAGAACTCCTCGAGCGACGGCAGTTCGCCCTGATCCGGCACCGCGAGCGTCGGCACATGCCAGGTGACCTCGCCCGGAATATACAGCCGCTCTCGGCTCGTGGCCAGGACGCGCAGGCCGGGGCAGTACTGCAACAGCGTGGTGACGAGCTCGGCACAAGCCGTTACAAGGTGCTCACAGTTGTCAAGGACGATCAACATGCGCTTGGCACGCAGGCCGTCGACGATCGACTCGCGCAGCGGCCGGACATGCTGCTCGCGCACGCCGACCACCGAGGCCACCGCCTCCGGCAGAAGCGCCGGATCCAGCAGTGACGCCAGCTCAACCAACCACACGCCGTCGGCGTAGTCCGGGATCAGGTCCGCAGCCACACGCAGGGCGAGGCGGGTCTTCCCACTTCCGCCCGCGCCGGTGAGGGTGACCAGACGATATCCCCCCCGGGCAGGCTCGCACTGCAGCAGCTGCCGCACGCCCAACCACTGCTGCTCGCGGCCAATAAAGCTGCTTAACTCCAGCGGAAGATTATGCGGATGAGCCGATTCGGCACGATGATCGGCGTTAGACATGCGAAGCTGCTCACGCTCGACAGGCGCGCGAGCCGCTACCGTAAAGCGGGTTCGCATGTCTGCGGTCAGGGCGAGCGCTCCGGCCAGCAACGTCACGGTGTCGGTGCGCGGCACATGGTTCTGCCCCTGCTCGAGCGCACTGACCGCCCGCAGGCTCAGATGAGCACGCTCAGCTAACTGCTCCTGGGTCAACCCAGCTGCTCGACGATATTCCTTGAGCAGGGTCGCGAAGGGGACGGGCTCATCACTCGTCATGTCCGGCACCGATCTGCCTCGTGGAGAGTCGTACGAGATCCTCGAGCCACGTGACGCTACCGCTGATCGTACCGGCTACCGACGTAAAGTGCGAGCCGCCCAGCGCAAGCTACCGGCAAAATGCTAGCGGCATGGTAGTTTTACCTGTTCCTTCTGATGTAACCAGCGCATAGTTGAAACGTGGTGACGGCACAGCCTGCCCGGCACGATGGGGGATGCAAGAGCATGACGGCTACGGGCCAACGTGTTATTCGCAAGCAGTTAGGCTCTCCTGATGAGATACGCGCCTTTCCCAAGGGCAAGATCGAAGTGGTCAATCTGGGTGATGTGATCGCCGGCAGAAGCACATTCGAGGCGGGGTGGAAGTGGTCGGAGTGTCTCAAGCCATTGGTCAAGACGCCGAGCTGCCAGATTCGCCACGTAGGCTACGTGCTATCCGGACGGATGCACGTGGTGATGGACGACGGGACCGAGCACGAGCTTGGCCCCGGCGAAGTGGCAATCATCCCGCCAGGGCACGATGCCTGGATTGTAGGAAATGAACCGTGCGTCTTCTTGGACTTCGAGGGCGCGTCCCAGATTGCCTCGGAACAGCTGGTTCGATAGCTCGCTGCATTAACGCCAGCCCTTGCCCTCAAGGAGACGCCGGTGACACTGCTCGTCCGCTCAGGAACATGCCAACTACCAGCGATCCACCGCACGCCCACGTCCGGCCCGGCGCTGCCTGCCAGTCGAGCCCGCTGCACGACGCAAGAGCGGGCCGCGGACCGCCAGTGTCGCGCGAATCCACCAGGTACGCCAGATCGCAGCGAAAGTACGAGGCCGATCCGGGCATCGCCAGCGCGCCTTGGCCGCTCGTGATCAACCGGCCTATTCCTCGACTATACGGGTACTGCGCGGCACGCGAGGCAACCTTCCATCGACAGCTAGCGTCTGATACACGGGACCAATCGCGAACATAGCAGAAGGAGGCACGGAGAGCCATGGTCCAACAAGTTTCGAAACCGTTCACATTTGACGATGCCGCGGTGCAGCCGCTCCGAGCGAGCCTGCGCGGCACCGTGCTCCTCGCCGGCGCCGAGGGCTACGAACAGGCGCGCCAGGTCTATAATGCGATGATCGACAAGCATCCAGGGGCTATCGCACGCTGTGCCGATGTGGCGGATGTGATCGCGGCGGTCAACTTCGCCCGTGAGAACGGGGTGACGCTGGCGGTGCGCGGCGGCGGGCATAATGGCGGCGGCCTGGGCACCTGCGAGGGAGGACTCGTCATCGACCTCTCGCTCATGAAAGGCACGCGGGTCGACCCGGAGGCCCGTACGGTGCGGGTGGCCGGCGGCTGCACCTGGGGTGAGGTCGACCACGCTACCCATGCCTTCGGGCTGGCCACGCCCAGCGGCATCATCTCCACCACCGGCGTGGGCGGCCTGACCCTGGGCGGCGGCATCGGCCATTTGACACGCGCGTGCGGCCTGGCCATCGACAACCTGCTGGAAGTGGATATGGTGCTGGCCGACGGTAGCGTTGTCACCGCTAATTCCGACCAGCATAGCGACCTGTTCTGGGCGGTGCGCGGGGGCGGGGGCAACTTCGGCGTGGTCACCTCCTTCCTGTTCACGCTGCACCCTGTCAGCACGGTCTACGGCGGACCGATGCTCTGGCACCTTGAGAAGAGTGAAGCGGTGCTGCGCTGGTATCGCGACTTCATCAAGCAGGCGCCGGACAATCTGAACGGCTTCTTCGCCTTCCTCACGGTACCGCCGGGCCCACCCTTCCCGGAGCACCTGCACGGCACGAAGATGTGCGGCGTGGTCTGGTGCTACACCGGACCGGCGGAGCGGGCCGAGGCGGTCTTCGCTCCCATCCGGAGCAAATTCGGCGGCCCCGACCTCGACTTCGTGGGTCCGCTGCCGCATCCTGCCTTGCAGGGCATGTTCGACGCGCTCTATCCTCCGGGCCACCAGTGGTACTGGCGGGCGGACTTCGTCAAAGAGCTGAGCGACGAGGCGATCGCGCGACACATCGCGCACGCCGCCGCCCTGCCGACCATGCAGTCCAGCATGCACCTCTACCCGGTGAACGGGGCAGCGAGCCGGGTCGATCCGCACGCGACTGCCTGGAGCTATCGCGATGCCACCTGGGCAGAGGTGATCGTGGGCGTCGACCCCGATCCGGCCAATGCGGCAAAGATCAAGGACTGGACCATCGCCTATTGGGAGGCGCTGCATCCCTACTCCATGGGCGGCGCCTACGTGAACTTCATGATGGACGAGGGGCAAGAGCGGGTCGAGGCGACCTACCGCGGCAACTACGCACGCCTGGCTGCGGTCAAGAACCAGTACGACCCGACCAACCTCTTCCATGTCAACCAGAATATCCGGCCGGCATTATAACGCAGGGAGACGTAGCGAACCGCGCTCCGAAAGCTCGCGCGATTGCGCGGCGAGCCGAGCACGGGTGGAATCACTGGGGACGCGGCGGCGGCGCGACGTGCGCACTGCCGACGCGGAGAGGCTCGCTCGTTCCGGCTGACGCAACCGGCGCGAGCACGTGACGCGAGATTCGATGGAGGCGCGGCCAATGTATCACGAAGGTTCACGCAGGTTGCAGGACCGGTTCGATAGCCGACGGATTGCCGACCGGCTCGAACAGGTGACCCTGCACGGCACTATCACGGACGGCGACCGCGCCTTCATCGAACGCTGCTGCATGTTCTTCCTGGCCACGGCGGATGCCCACGGGCATCCCGACTGCTCGTATAAGGGCGGCGTGCCCGGCTTCGTACAAGCGGTGGACGAGCGGACGCTCGCGTTCCCGGACTACGACGGCAACGGCATGTTCCGGAGCCTGGGCAATGTACTGGTGAACGCGCAAGTGGCGCTACTGTTCATCGATTTCGAGCATCCCAATCGGCTCCGCGTGCACGGCCGTGCCACAGTCTCGTACGATGACCCACTCCGACCGACCTATCCTGGCGCGCAGCTCATCGTGCGCGTGGCGGTTGAACGCATCTTCCCGAACTGCCCGCGGTACATCCACAAGATGCGGTTGGTTGCCCACTCTGTGTACGCACCACGTCTGGATCACGAGCCGCCTGAACCAGACTGGAAGAGGATGGAGGAGTTTCGCGATGCGTTGCCGCGGGCAGCTTCTCGCAGGGCAATTCGCACCGTGGATTCACGGTAGTGGAGGAAAGCAAGAGATGGCTTATGCACGCGAAACGCCGTTCAAGGTCGCGATCGTGCAGGCAGCACCGGTGTTCCTCGACCGCGCTGCGACGAGTGCCAAGGCGTGCGATCTGGTCGCCGAGGCCGGACGCGAAGGTGCACGACTGATTGCCTTTCCGGAGGCGTTCATCCCCGCCTACCCCGACTGGGTCTGGGCCGTGCCGGCGGGCGAAGACGGAATGCTCGCAGACATGTACGCTGAGCTGCTCGACCAGGCGGTCGACGTGCCCGGCGAGACCACCGAGGCCCTCTGCTTGGCAGCGAAAGATGCCGGTGCCTACGTGGTGATGGGCATCAATGAACGCAATGTCGAGGGGAGCCGCGGCAGCCTGTTCAACACCGTCCTCTATATGGGCCCCGACGGACGAATTCTGGGTAAACACCGAAAGCTGGTGCCGACTGGCGGCGAGCGGCTGGTTTGGGCGCAGGGCGACGGCAGCGGCCTCGTCGTCCACGATACGCCATTCGGCCGACTGGGCGGCCTGACCTGCTGGGAAAACTATATGCCGTTGGCTCGCTACGCCATGTACGCTCAGGGCGTGCAGCTATACGTCGCGGCCACCTGGGACCGCGGCGAACCCTGGCTCTCCACACTGCGGCACATCGCCAAAGAAGGGCGCATGGTAGTGCTCGGCTCCTGTATGGTCCTGCGCAGGGATCAGCTTCCGGAAGGACCGCTCAAGGAAAGGTTCTACGCAGGCGCCGCGGAATGGATCAACGCGGGAGACAGCGCGATCGTGAATCCAGAGGGTGAGATTGTGGCCGGGCCGGCGCATGAGCGGGAGGAAATCCTCTATGCCGAGATCGACCCGCGCCAGCTGCGCGGTTCAAAATGGATGCTGGATGTTGCGGGCCACTACGCACGGCCCGACATTTTCGAACTGGTGGTGCATACGGAGCCGCGGCCACCGCTGACGCTGCGGACGCGTGCCTCCGTCCCTGAGAGTGCAGGAGAGTCAGGCGATGAACGCGGTAGACATCTTGAAATACGGGCAGCAGACGGTGCTACAGACGATCGAGGGCATCGCGGAGCCTGACTGGGAGCTTTCAGGAGCCTGCGGAACCTGGTCGATGAAAGACATCGTCGCTCACCTGACTTCCTATGAGCGTATTCTGGAGGATATCCTGGGCTCGCTCCTCGACACGGGCTCAACCCCCTGCCTGGACCGCATGCGTGCCGGTGACGCCTTCAACGACGCCGAGGTCGAGGCGCGTCGGCCCGCGTCTGTGCGCGAGATCCTGGACGAGTTCGCGGTTGCGCACGCGCGAACCATGGAGCTTATCGTTCGCATCCCGGAGGAGCGGCGCCGGCAGCCGGGAACGTTGCCCTGGTATGGAACCGAATACGCACTGGACGATGTGATCGTCTACATGTACTACGGGCACAAGCGCGAGCACAGCTCCCAGATAGCTGCCTTCCGCGATCGATTGACCGCGAACGCATCTGCCGGATAGGCCGTGCTTTCACGGGCCTTGACGCTGCCCGCCAAGGCAACCGGTAAAGTCCATGCTACAGTCGATAGCGCGGGCACGGTGGCGCAGGCCAGCTTGAGTGCTAGCCAGCGCAGACCCTACGACAACGGCGACGTTGGGCCAGACCAGTCCGGGGTTCCAGCCTGGTCTGGCCCTGGCAGGCAGTGAAGGGAGCAGAGCCGGCCCTTCGTTACGCTTCCCGCGCGACTGCTCGGGCGTGCCGAACGCAAGCTGTGCAGCGGGTGCGGCCCCTGGGTGGACTACTCAAGGTGGAACTTGGTCTCCACCGTCACGCCGCTGCGCAGGGTTTGGAGCGTCGCGCAGTAGCGCTCGGCACTCTGCAACAGTCGTCGTGCCCGTTCCTCGTCCACTCCTTCCTTGACCTTGACCTGGCTGCGCAGCTCGATCCTGGTAGCTCCGACCGGGACCGATCGGTCGACGCCCATAGTGCCCCGGAAGTCCCAGTGGATCTCCGCTTCCACCCGCACCGACTCGAGCTCTACCCCCATGTTTGTCGCCACCGAGCGAATCGTGCTCTCCTCGCAGATCACGAGGGCGGCTGCCAGGATATCTCCGGAGCAGGGCACGTCCCCGGCGCCTCCCGCCGCAGCATGCAGCCCGGAGCGGATCTCGACCTCGGGAAACGCGACCGGCGCGGCAACACAGTGTTGCGGATCGCTCGGATCGTAAGGGATGCTCCGCGCCATGGTGACCACGGCCGCGGAAGCGGGATCTCCGCGGTAGCGTTCCTTAAGCGGAGCCTGAATGGACCGAAGATCGACAGTCGCCATACTCCGTCTCCTGTTCCCGTACTGCGGTGCCGCGGCACCGGTCAGCCCGCCAATCGAGCACTATTGCCAGTCTGCCACTCCCGGCGAGACATGGCTACGGGTCCGCTCGGCATCCTTGGACGCACCCAGCCGCCGAATATGAGCACCTTCACACTACCGCGGAGCAATGTGCCGCGGCACGCAGGCGCCAGCGAACCGTGCTGCCGCCAGAGTCACTGCCTTCACGATCGAGCTCGTCGTGCATGGCTTGGGCCGGCTGGCGCCCCAGGTTGAGCCCCAGACCGGTTCCTACGTGTCGTGAACGTGCGCGGCTCCCGGGAATGCGCCCGAAGTGGGTCAAGTGACTATCACGCCGCTTCTCAGGTGTGCCTGGCCCAGCGTCGTTCACGTGGACCACGACCGCATTAGCGATTACCACCGATCATGAAGTGGCTGAGCTATTGGGGTCTTGGTGGCGCGCTGCCTGAATAGCACACCGCGGCATTGAGTGTGTTGGGCCCGACAGCTGGGACCGACGTAGCGGCTCGCCGCTCACAGGTGCCTCAGTAGGAGGTATGCGCCCAGGGCGCCTGAGTCTTCGACGAGCAACCCGCGCCAATATTGCGCCTGTCCAACGTCGTTTCCGGTTCATCGGTATGCGCATGAGTCTCAAGACAGGGCGCGCCACGTGCTGCAACGTAGAATCTGGCCGCGTGCAAGAACAAGTATTGTCCGTCGAAGTGGTCAACGGAAATCCGTAGTGGCAAAGTCGCAACAGACGTGTGGTACCGAGTGCTCGCGGTATACTCACATCATTAACCAGGCCAAGCCACGGACACGTGCTTCATTGGTGGTTGCGGCAGCGTTGGCCGCCGTCGGACAGCTTGAGCTTCGCGGTCACACAGGAGTGGTATGGCGCGAATCGGAATCAACGCGCAATTGCTCACCTTCGCGCGAACATATCGAAACGCCGGGACGGCAGCCTTCATTTACCACCTGCTGCGTATACTCCCCTCGCTCCCCACGTCGGATCGCTACACTATCTTCACCAATGCGGACAGCGCTGCGTTGCCACTTCACGGCGATCGCCGCTTTCAGGTCGTCCACAGCATGCTGAACACGGAAAAGCCCGCGCAGCGGATACTGTGGGAACAGACCGCGTTGCCGGCATTGCTGGCGAAGCGCCGGATCGACCTCATTCACGGCACTCTGAATGTATTGCCGCTGGCGCGGCGGATTCCCGGCGTCCTCACCATCCACGATGTGAGCTTTCTCCTGTTCCCGGAGCGCTTCCTTCCGGGGCGCCGGCGCTATCTCACCACATTTACGCGCCTGAGCGCGCGTGGCGCGCGACGCGTGATGACCAGCTCGCAAAACACAAAAAGCGACGTGGTCAAGCTGCTGGGCGTGTCCGAGGATCGCGTTCGCGTTGTCTATCTCGGTGTGGACGATCGTTTCAGGGAATCGATCGAGCCCGACCGCCTGGCGCGGTTTCGCGACGAGCACCACCTTCCCGATCAGTTCTTCCTGTTCATGGGCACGCTCGAGCCTCGCAAGAACCTTGTTCGGCTACTGAATGCCTATCACGCGGCGCGGCGCGCAGGCGTGGAATGGCCGCTCGTGATCGCCGGCGCAAAAGGCTGGATGTATGACGAAATCTTCGATCGCGTAAAGGCTCTTGGTATAGAGGGACATGTCCAGTTTCCCGGGTACGTTCCGGACGAGGACCAGCCGCTCTGGTACAGAGCCGCCGGCGCCTTTGTCTACCCATCGCTGTACGAAGGATTCGGGCTTCCGGTGGCGGAAGCCATGGCCTGCGGCTGCCCCGTGTTGACTGCACGCAACAGCAGCCTGGTCGAAGTCGCAGGCGAGGCGGCGATCCTCGTGGACGCCGAAGACGGATCGTGTATTTCCGAAGGGCTGTGCCGGATCGCCGGCGACAGTGTGCTGCGAGAAGACCTGATCCGGCGCGGGCGCGATCAGTCTCGCCGGTTCGAGTGGCGTCGCACGGCGGAGCAGGTGGTCCAGGTTTACGCCGAAGCATTGGAGGGCGCTTGATATGGCGCAGGCACCCACCCTCGTGGAGCCCGTAGTTACCGGTAGGGACCAGATCGGAGCCGTGCAGACCGGCGTGAGCCGCGGGAGCATCACACGGTCACTGCCGGCGTCCCAACGGCGGGCGCGACTGGAGTTGGCTGCTTTCGCCGCTACTTTGGACGTGACCCTTATCTGGCTGGCATTCTGTTGCGCGTACATGCTGCGCTACGTCGTGCAGTGGGTGCCGGTAGAGCGCGGCCTGGTTTGGGTTCCATTTCGAGACTGGATTCCGTTCGGCATCGTGTTCAGCGTGATCGAGTGCATGAGCCTGATCGTCTCCGGGGCCTACCGAACGCGACTCGGGCGCGATCTTCCAGACGAGCTTCTCGACCTTAGCCGCACGAGTCTTGTCGGTATCGGCGTGATTTCGATCGTCACTGCGTACTTGCCGGTCAAAGTTGAGTCGCGCCTGGTCATTGTCTACTCATGGGTGCTGCTTGTGGCGCTGCTGATCGCGGGCCGGATCTTGCTCTATATGCTTCTCACGCGCCTGCACGGCAACGGTTGGAACACCAGGCGAGTGGTGGTCGCCGGTACGACGCCGGTCGGCAAGATGGTGATGCAGAATCTGCTGACCAAGCGCAATCATGGCTATCACTTGATCGGGTTTCTGCAGGAATCTGCAGGGTCGCCAGACGATACGGCTGCAGCCGATGCTTCCTCTGCGAGCGCCAATTTCGGCCGGTTCCCGTGCCTGGGAAATGTATCCCAAATCAGGGACGTGGTGGGCGACCTGGCGATAGACGAAGTGATCGTGGCACTTCCAGCCACGGATCACGACGACATCGCCGCTATCTGCGCCCACTGCGAGCAGGCCGAAGTGGCGGTCAAACTGGTGCCGGATCTCTTCGAACTCAGCCTCTCACGCGTGCGCATGGACCACATTGCCGGCATTCCACTGATCGACGTCGAGCGCAGGCGTCACAGCCGCGTCGCGCGCGGCATCAAGCGTGCCCTCGACACCGTGGTCTCCGGGCTGGCGCTACTGATCGCGTCGCCGTTTCTTCTGCTAGTGGCTTTGGCGATCAAGCTGGACTCGAGAGGCCCCGTGCTGTACACGGAGCAGCGAGTCGGCAAAGACGGCAAGCCGTTCACCTTCTTCAAGTTCAGGTCGATGCACGTCAACGCCAATGAGATGCTCGACAAGCTCATCGCCGAGAGTGGCATCGTCGACCCGCGTATCTTCAAAGACAGGAACGATCCGCGGCGCACCCGCGTGGGACGCTTCATTCGCCGGCTATCGATCGACGAGCTACCCCAGCTCATCAACGTGCTTCGTGGTGACATGAGCCTGGTTGGGCCGCGCCCGCCGCTGCCAAGCGAGGTTGCCAACTACGCACCTCACCATTTTAAGCGGCTCGAAGTGATAGGCGGCATCACTGGCTACTGGCAGGTCAGCGGCCGAAGCAACATTGAGAGCTTTGAAGAGATCATCATCATGGACACGTATTACATCGACAACTGGTCCCTCGCGCTTGACGTGAAGATCTTGCTCCGAACGATTCTTGCGGTGATGACGCGCAATGGCGCGTACTAAGGTGGAAACCAACCTTCAGCTGCGGCAGGACGGTAGGGGCCCGACGGCTGCGGCCTGGTAGGAGCCGGACTATTGCCATTCGCGGTGTTGGTCCCGCAGATTTCAACCGGCCGCAGCTGGAGGCCGAAAATGATCAGATATGTAGGCCCGAAATCTCAGTAGCGCGCTTTGCCCCAGTGGCGACTGACTCACCCCTAGCCTGATCGGGGTTCGATCCATTACCATCGACTGGAAAGAAGAGGAGGTACCAGCTCTTGGAACTTCGATGGTATTGGCGCGTGCTGGAACGGCAGTGGCAGATCATCATAACGACGATCGTGGTCGTGGCCGTAGTGGCAGGCGCATACACTGCTTACACGTTTTTCGGCAGTTATTACAAGGCGCAGATGGTTATCGAGTTTTCTCAGGAAGCGCCAATTTATCAGACGGCAAATGTCTATATCGATCCGGTTGGAGCAGCCCTGGGCAACGCGGGATCTGCCGCGGGCGCGGCGAAGACCTATACCACGCACCTGCAATATCCCAAGTCGGTCCAGGCGTACATTCTCCAGCACTATAACCTCAAGATCGACTGGAAGACGATTCGCTCCGTGCTTGGCGCAAACAACACTGCCGCGAGGGACCTGGAACTGGAGTACAAGTCGTCCGATCAGACTAAGGCACTTAACCTCGTCAACGCCGCCGTGGCGGTGTTGAATCGCGATTTCCTTCCTGACTACAACAGGACCGCACTGGCCACCGCTCCGAACGGCGGCGTGAAGGAGTTCCCGATTACCACGCGTACAATTGATCCGCCGACCACCACGACCCAGTCGCTGTCCTCCACCGCCATCAGCTGGCTGGAGAAAGCTCTGGCCGGCGTGGTGCTGGGCATCGCGCTTGCCTTCCTGTGGGAATACATGGATGAGAGCATCCACGACGAGCAGGACGTACGGCATTGGATGCATACGCCCACGCTCGGCGTTCTAGTAGGTGGAAAGTGAGACGTGCCAGGCGTTCCACGGCGCGAGAGAGCGGCCGGGGTGCGTCCAGGCAAAGTGACAGGATGACATATTGATGGTCGGTTCTCAGGAGCAAAGCGGGCGGCTTGGCACCGCGATTGCACAGTCGCACGGTACCGGCGCCCTCGTAAGCGAATCGGCGTGTCCGGACTCACTCAGGAAGGCGTACGATCAGGCGTTCCTGAATGTGAAGTACGAGCTCATGACGGCCGAAGGGACGAGCATTCTCGTGTGCGCCATCGACGCGTCGGCCTCCGCGTGCGCGGTTGCAGCAAATCTCGCCATTTTAGCTGCGAAAGACGGCGAAAGCGTCGTGCTGATAGACGGTGATCCACACACGCCCAGCCTGGAGTCACTGTTTTCGCTTACCGCGCCGCTCGGATTCAAGAATCTCGTTCAGGACGAATCCCCTGATTTCGTGGCTGCCCTGAACGCCGTGCCGGACGTGCCGGGCCTGCATCTCATCGGCGCCGGGACTGCCGCTCCCATCGCTGGGGGTATTGGGCGAGCCAAGCATCTACACGAGGTGCTTCTCCAGCTCAAGAAGAGTGTCGATAGAGTGATAATCATTGGCGCCCCAATACTTGAGCAGATCGATGGATTGGACCTGGCAAAGTTGGTTGACGGAGTGATCATTGCCGTCGCACCGGGGAAGACGCACCGCCTCGACGCGGCGAGGGCGCGAGAGTTGCTCGACCGCGTGAAGGCGCCGGTAACCGGGGTGCTGCTTACGGACAAGCCTACGTGAGATGAGCCCCGGTGTCCGACCCGGGGAAGTTCCCGGGGCACCGTCTGCAGAGGGCGACGGGGTCCCGCGGCGACGGGCGCGATATACCCGAATGCCGGATCGTCGAAGCTCGGTGCATTCATCCTGCGGCGTTCAGGGCCTTCCGCGTGACGTTCCTCGAAGGCAGGTAGGATTGAAGGGCATTTGTGCGTGTCGACGCGAGAGCACGAGTGCGATTCACTGCCTGCTGGGCGCGCGGGTGGCCGGAAGAATAGGGTTGTCCGTATGAACCCTTGCCGGCGCCACCAGGAACGGAGGTAGCCCAGGGACACCATGGATGAAGTGCAATCGGCCCCGTCTGCCGCGCCCGGACTGAGCATTGTGATTCCGGCCTTCAACGAGGAACGCCGGCTGCCACATACGCTCGATGAGATTGCACGTTTCCGCGCCCAGTTCCCCCGTCCACTTGAAATCGTCGTCTGCGACGACGGCAGTGTCGATGGCACGTGGCCCCTGCTAGAAGCGCGCGCGAAAGAGGCGCCGTATCTCCGCCCGCTGCAGCTACCGCATCGCGGCAAGGGCGCCGCGGTTCGCGCGGGCATGTTGGCTGCGAGCCTGCAGTTCGTGATGCTCTGTGACGCCGACTTATCAATGCCGATCGAGGATATGGATCGGTTCATCGCCGTGCTCGACGAAGGATACGATCTGGCCATCGGATCCCGCGAGGGACCCGGCGCTAAACGCTATGGCGAGCCCGCTCGCCGCCACCTCATGGGCCGCATCTTCAACCTGTTTGTGAGGACCCTCGTGATCGGGGGGCTTGACGACACGCAGTGCGGCTTCAAGGGCTTCCAGCGCGGCGCCGCGCGAGATCTCTTTTCTCGCCAGCGAATGGATGGATTCAGCTTCGATGCCGAGATCCTGTTTCTGGCACGAAAGCGCGGCTATGCCGCGAAGGTCGTTGGAATCGACTGGTATTTCAACGACGATTCCCGCGTTCGGGCAGTATCCGACACTCTGACCATGACACTGGACCTGATTCGCATCAGACTCAATGAGGTTCGCGGCAGGTATCGGACCACCTCCAGGGTGCTCGGCTCTCCTGAAGATACGTCTTAGTGCATAAGAAGCTGCAACCTGCGCCTGAACTTCTTTGTATGCCAAGATGTGCAGAAAGATAAGCCTTGAAAGGTCGGGCCTATCCTGCCAACCAATCCACGTGACACCGTATAAGCCAGCCGTGGCGTCGCGGACTCGCTCAGCCCCCGGGCACTTGCAACGGCTGCGCTCCGTTGACGACTACTGGCACCACTTCGCTGAGGTAGGCCTGCAAAGCGGTTCGTGCGACGGGGCCCGCAACCGTGGAACCTTCACCCGCGTTTTCCAGCACGATTGCCAGTGCGATTTGGGGCGTCTTGTACGGCGCGATAGCGGCGAACCAGGCGTGCGGCTGCGCGCCAGGATTCTGGGCCGTGCCCGTCTTTCCGGCCACCGCCCATCTGAAGGTCTTGAATACGAACGTCGCCGTACCGGTGCTTTCAGTGGTCACGCCGAGCATGCCCCTGAGAATCGACGAGAGATGCGCTTGGCTGACCGGCAACTGGCCGGCAATGCTGCCCTGCTCCCTGGCGCTGCCAATCCGCACGACCAGCTGCGGCTGGTGTATGACACCTTTGTCGGCTACCGACGCAAGCATCGATGCAACTTGCAGCGGTGTCGCCAGAAAGTATCCCTGGCCAATCGACAGATTCACGGTGTCGCCGGTGCGCCAGGCATCTTTGTACGTCGTCAACTTCCAAGCGTTGTCGCCGACGAGCCCGGACGCTTCCGCTACGTCGTCAATGCCGGTTGCCTTGCCAAAGCCAAAGGCCCGCGCGAACTCTGGCAATATATCCTCGCCGATTCCGTCGAGTCGCTTGGCTACTGCGTAAAAACATGTGTCGCACGACTGGGTGAGCGCCTCCTGAAGCGATATCGTGCCGTGGCCTGCTGCCGACCAGTCATGCAGCGGATCCGCGGCCCCGAGACCGTACCACACCGGGGGGCCATCAATAAGCGTGCTCGGCAGGTATCCCCCACGCTCAAGTGCTGCCGCCATCGTAACAATCTTGAAAATCGAACCTGTCGGGTAGGTGCCGATCGTGGCGCGGGGGAACATCGAACGCACAGGTCCGATGCCACTGCCCGCCGTTTCAATCTCAAATCGATTCGGGTCGTAGCCGGGCGAACTCACCAGCGCGAGCACCTGACCGGTCGCCGGTTGGATAGCCACCGCAGCTCCTTTGCGCGTGCCAACAGCGTTTTCCAGTGCTTGCTGCTCCTTGATGTCGATAGAAAGCCACACGTTCTTTCCGTTGACAGGCGGTCGCTCCGCGATCGTGGCGGCAGACATGGTATACGCCCTGTTCGTCACGTAAAGGCCAACGCCATCCTTGCCGGCAAGTACCTTGTCGAGCGCAAGCTCGAGACCTGCCTTGCCATGGTCCGTGGCAGGGTCCACGTAGCCGAGCAAGATGGATGCCAGCGAGTGGTAGGGATACGTGCGCCCAGCACTGAGCTGGTACCGCAAGCCGTTGGCCTGTGCGCTGTTCAGACCATTGGGCGCGTGTGCCCACTGGTAACCCGTGATCGTCGTGATTGGCATGAAGTAGTCAGGTTTCGCCCAGGACAGCGTGTAGAGATGCTTGATGGTGGCCTTGTCTATGTGCAGCCAGGAGCTGAGGTATGCAAGCAGGCCTTTCTCATCAAGAATCAAGCCCGGCTCAACGCCGACCTGGTAGAACTGGCCGTCTTCCGCCAGCGGCGTGCCGTGGCGATCCAAGATAGACCCGCGACGCGAAGGCAGCGCCTCAAGGTGCACCACGTACGGATCGACCAGCTGTTTGAAGATCAGTGCGGGGTACCAGTCTACCTGCCACTTGCCGCGAGCGAAGACCAGGTGCATCTGGTTCGGCTGGCGTATGTCGCCAAGGGCCCGCGTCGCGAATCGCACAGTATACGCTGCGGTCGCCAAAGGCATGTCGAGCGAGACCGTGCTCAAGGTCGTGCCGATCGACACGATCGTCGCTTCGGCGGCGACCGCGCTGTAGCGCGACACGAAACGATCTCTGGTAATCCGGAGCTTGGCCGCCGCGGTTAGCTGGTCGTACATAGCGCTGTATTGCTTGTTCTGCCATGCTGTCAGGAACGAGCGAGCAGTTGACCCCGCGGCCAGTTGATCCGTGCTCAGGTCTGACGGGGGCGTGTTCGTCGCCCGCGCCACGATGGTCACCGGCGGCGATACGCTCGCGGTCGAAGACTGGCTGATCAGGGGCCGCACACCCCAAAAGTAGACGGCGGCAATGCCGCATGCAAAGAAGCAGAGTCCGAGAAACTTCCCCATTACATCTCTCAATATCACCGTTTACCACGGACGCATGCATGCCAATAGATCCGGCCTGTCCTGCGATCCTGCTATCGTACGCAGTACAGGCGGCGGCCAATAAACCATGATCAACCGATGTCGCAGTATCAGCACCGCGACATTCCGCGTGTACCATAGCAGCGCGGAGAATACACCGCAACCCGGATATCCCGCGAACCCATGGCCTGCAAGTGGTTGGCCATAGCCTCCGGATGAATCCGTATGGAGACAAGGAAGGCCGGATGAATCCGGGAACTCGCCCCGCCCTCGCACCCGGATTCGTCCGGTATCGGTCCTGCCATCCGCTTTCAAGCGGAGGCTTCGGAATATACTCAGGCCGTGGCTGTGAACGATCTGCGGTGAATGGCGGGAGCGTGGACAGGTGAAGGAAAGCTTCGCGCTGCTTGCGGATGGCGCTGCCGGTCTCGGCGTCTCGCTTGACGGCAGCCAGGCCGCGATGTTCGAAGCGTACGCGGAGTTACTGATCGAGTGGAGCCAGCGGTTCAACCTGCTTGGTCCGAGCGCCATCGAAGCGCTGTGGTCGCGACATTTCCTCGACGCTCTGACGATTGCGCTCGCGCTGCCCGAGCACCCGGACGCGGCGGCGTACGCCTGTCTCGACGTCGGCACAGGCGCCGGGATCCCTGGCATACCGCTGGCAATTGCCTTTCCCGCGTGGAAGCTCTCGCTGCTGGAAGTCACGACGAAGAAGGTGCGCTTTGTTGAGCTGGCAATAGCGAGCCTGGGCCTTGCCAACGCGCGAGTAGTGCGAGGTCGCGCGGAGGAGGTCGGCCACGATCGCGGTCACCGCGCAGTGTATGACCTCTGCGTGGCGCGTGCCGTGGCGCGCACGGCTGCCCTGCTTGAGCTCACGCTCCCGTTCGTGCGCCAGCTGGGAACGGTGATCCTCTATAAGGGAACCACCGCCCTGGACCGCGAGCTCGAGGACGCCGAGCCCGCACGGGTGATCCTCGGCGCATCACCGCCAACCGTAGTCCCTGTGGTGTCGGGGGACAGCGATGCGCGCTGCCTGGTTCGTTATCGCAAGGTGGCCGCCACGCCGAGCGGGCTGCCGCGGCGGCCCGGCATTCCCGAGCACGAACCACTGGCGATGGAAAGCTCGAAGCAGCCGCCAACTCCGGCGGCGCGGGGCCGGAGGCGTCGTGGTTGATCTGCACGCGTGAGCGTACCTCAGCCTCGTGACCTTGCCTGGCGCTACTTCGGGGCGCGGACATCGTCATAACGCCTTGCCGGGACCTGCTACACTGCCTGTAATCAGCGGACTGGTCCGGTCATGTGTGATTCATGCGGCCGCCCGTATGCTTGCTTTCACGTGGTGGCGAGAGCACCTGGGGGTTAGGCAACGTGAGACGAACCTGCACGCGCGGGTGGCGGCGCGAGGCGTGCGCAGCGTTGTTGGCTGTCTGTATGGTGCTGGGTGCTGCCGGAACGCCGAACAGCGCTCGCGCGGCGACTGGAGGCGCGAGCTACTACAGCCAGGCGCAGGCAGCAGCGCGGCACGGAGACTATCGGACGGCCGTTACCGACTACGAGCAGGCAATACTCCACGGTCACAACGACCCGGCTACGTATTATCAGCTTGGCCTGGCTTTCAAACAGACGAAGCAGCTCAGCAACGCCGCCTGGGCCGTGGCGAAGGCGCTCTCGGACCCGGCGTTCAGCACGTCCAATCCTTCGGCGACGCAGGAGTTGAACGCACTGGAGCAAGCGGGCGCGTACGACGTGGGCCCGCCCGCGGCGATGAAAAACGCGACCATGACAGCCGGTACGGTTTCACCTGCCCAGGCTGCTCAGCAGGAAGCGCAGTCGGCATACTCCGTGTTTCAGGATCCGCAGCAAGCCTACTTCGTCGCGCCCGGCATGGCCTCGCGAGTCAGCGTGGCCGATCAGGGCCAGATCGTGCAGTTTGCCAACGATGCTACCGACCAGTCAAACACGGTAGTGAAGTTCGTGTTCCTCGACGCCACGCCTGCACCGTACACGCGCCTGACGGACTATGCTCAGGACCTGCTTGCCCGGCTTAACCTGCCGAGCGGCATCGTGGTGGTGGTCACGCCGCAACTGGCCGCTGCCGCCAGCAACAGACTGGACAGCGGGTCGATCGCCAACCTGGTCGCACAGCAGCTCAAGGCAAACAGCATGGCAATGCCGGCCCAGCTTGCCACGGGGATAGGACGGGCGATCCTCAATCAAGCGGACGACAACAGCAGGTCGTCGACCATCCGGTCCGTGATTGGCGGCGGATTCGTTGTGCTCCTCGTTCTGGCAGTGTTGGCACTGGCAATCATGCGTATCGTGCGCCGAACCCCCTCCTCGGGCCAGCGCATGCAACGACCGCAAGCGTACGCTTCGTCACAGAAGAGAACTCGCTGATCCCTGGTTTCCGGCCGCGGGCGGACCTCGAGACTGAGCAGCGATCGTTGCCCGGAGCGTGATATCCGTCAAATTCGCGACACGGTGTCCGGATCGAGCCCTGGACAGGCTCTGTAGAGTATGCCGGGGTTGTTTGGTCAAGGGGTGGGTATGGTCAACACGGACGTGACCAGCGCAGGCTGGGCAGTTGTCGGCACGAGAAGCGATCCATTTGACGCCATCGTGCGCCAATATCAAGGGCGCATCGCGCGCTACATCAATCGCCTGGTCAATGACCCCGAGCTGGCCATGGACCTGACGCAGGACACGTTCGTCAATGCGTTCCGCGGTATCCATTCTCTCAGGTCCGAGATCGCCTTGAGCGCCTGGCTCTACCGGATCGCCACGCGCCTTGCGGTGCGGGCGCGTACCAAAGCCGGACGACTGCGCGTCCACTGCCTGTCGGATTTCGAGAACAGCGTACATGCCGCTTCGTCGGCCCCGGACGATCAGATCATGGAGCGCGAGTCAGTACTATATGCGTTGATGCGGATGCCGCGAGATCGTGCCGCGTGTCTGCTGCTGCACGTGAAGGAAGGCTTCAACTACGCCGAGGTTGCCGAGATCGTAGGAACCACGCCCGAGGGCGCCCGGAAGCGCATCGCCAGGGCCAAAGAACAGTTCCGGGAGCTCTATGACGACGCACGAACGGAGGCAAGGCTTGCTGGGCTGCCCTGAGTTTGACGACCTCGTATCCGCCTACGCTGATGGGGAGACCGTGCCGGCGCAACGTGAGTTCCTGCAGTTGCACCTGGCGACATGCGGCAGGTGCCAGGCGGCGCTCGCACGGCATCGGAACACCCGAAGGCTCCTCCAATCGGCTCTTGACGACCGCTGGGTCCCGCCCGATCTGAGCGAGCGCGTCGCTCGCGCCTATCGACGATCCCGTGGTATCCCGCGGCTGACGGCGGTGATTGCCCGCGCCGGTATCGGTATTGCCGCGCTTCTGGTCGTCACGTCGCTGCTCGTGGGCCGCGTTGGGCTGCTGCATTCGGGTGTGTTTCAGGCTAGCGCTCCCACCGCCACAACGAGCTCGCCCGGTCCGTGCGGTCCATGCTCGGCGAAACTGCCGGTCAAGTATGCCAGGGTGCGCGGCCACGAAGTGCCTGCGCTGTTGGTCTCTGAGGTGGCTTATGATCTGGACTCCGCGGTCCCGCTGAGTCAAGTTGGTGCCGAGCTTCTGCCAACGGATCGCTTGGACGAATTGCTGAGGCAGGCGACCGCTGAATCGAAGGGGGGTGATGCTGGGCGGGGACTGTATACGCCGAGCTATGGACCAATACCGATGTAACGTATGCGATCGTACGCCAGGCTCGAAGGTGTTCGGGGTTGGGACTGAACCAGTGCATCACTACACGCGCCACTGATTTGCAGATATGGAAGAGGGAGCCTCAATGCTTCATAGGAGAATCGCGGTTTTGACGACGGCGCTCGTCTTGCTGGGAACCGTCGCCACGACGCTACCGGTGAGCTCAGCCCACGCCGCCGCAGCTAAAGCCAGCTATGCCGGCACTGTCGCCATCACCGATTGGCAGTTCCCGGCTGAGACCAACATGGGCGGCAACCAGGCAGCGTCGGTCGCCGACTTCGAGGTGGTAGGGGCGCTGGCCGACAGCTATCTCGGCCTCAACTCAAAAGGCAATTTCTACGCCGACATGGTGACGCAGGTGCCGAGCACCGCCAACGGCGGTATCAAGGAGGTGAGCGGCAACGAAGTCGTCACCTATAACCTCAGGCCCAACATGAAGTGGTCGGATGGCCAGGCGATCACCCACGCGGACATGGTGGCGCCTCTGCTGCTGGACCTGGCTCCGGAAGTGAACCAGGTTGACCCATATGCGCGCATCAAGTCGATCGTCTTCACCGGCGACAACATGGCGATTACCTACAGCGGGTTGTATGCGCCGGCCCTGTCGTACGGCCAGCCGGGCCTGCCAAACGTGACGACGCCTGTCCCGGTCCACTATTTCCAGGCCAAGTACGGCGGCACATTCCCCAGTGATCTGCTGTCCAACTACACCTACGCTGCCGTATCGGCGTATTTCAGTGGCAGCAGCTACAAGGGATCGTCGTTCCAGAAGCTGATCAACGCCTGGCTGAGCGACAGCTACATCTCGCCCAAGGATGTCTTCAACGGCCCGTACATGCTGGGCGACTGGACGTCGGGTCAGCGCATCACGCTGGTGCCGAACCCGAACTACAACATTCTGCCCGCGGATCCTAACCACCCGCGCGTGGCCAAGATTCAGTTTGTCGAAGTCTCGTCGAGCGAAGCCGCTCTTACGCAGGCTCTGCAGGCCAGCGATACGTACAACTCGCTCGACAAGGCCGAGGACTTCCAGCTGACGGACCTGGCCAGTCTCTACAAGTCCAAGTACAATGTCACGCTGTCCCCTGCGTTGTCCTACGAGCACCTCGAGATCAACGAGGCAGCGCCGGGCAATCCTGCCCTCAAGGACGTGCGCGTGCGGCAGGCGATCTACTACGCCATCAACAAGCAGGCCTACTTGAACGCCGAATTCCCTGCGGTTAAGGACTGGAAGCAGATCGCCCTGACCTCGCCGCTTCCGGCCGTCTCGCCGTGGTCGATCAACGGCCAGCTTCCGCTCAACCCCTTTGACAAGGCCAAGGCTCAATCGCTGCTGGCTGCCGCCGGCTACGCCAACTCGCCGGGGAGCAGCGGCAATCACCTGAGTCTGACGTTCACCACTTCGAACAACGCCACACGCATCCGCAGCGCCCAGCTGTTGCAGCGCATCTGGGGACAGGTCGGCATCAACATCAAGATCCGCTACGTGCCGGCGTACGGCAGCAACGGTAACGGCCTGTTCGACAGCTATCAGGACGGCGGCATCCTCTCGCGGCACTTCTTCGACATCACGGAGTTTGCCTTCACCACCAGCCCCGACCCCGACCAGGCAGTGCAGAACTTCCTGCCCTCCCAGATCGGCAGCGCCGCAAGCCCCAACGGAGTGAATTACATCCAGGTACGGGATCCCAAGCTGGTGCAGTTCTTCATGGACGCGCGCGTTACCCTGGACAACGCCAAGCGCCAGGCAGACTACTCCAGTTATCAGAACTACATGATCCAGCAGGCGTACAACATCTCGTTGTACAACCGGCCGAACATCATTGCCTTTAAGGGCACGATCGGCAACTTCAAGCCGAACTCCACGCAGGCCGGCAACGAGTGGAATGCATTTGAATGGTGGTACGACTCCACCGGCGGCCAGAAAGCCCTGTCGTCCTAGGCTGACAGGCCTTTGCTCGCGGCAAGGGGGCGGCTTCGCCCCCTTGTCAACGCCCTTTTTGTCATAATGGTATGTATGCTTCTTGTATACTCGCGCACAGTCCCGTGCTCAACCTGTGGGAACGTGTGTCGCGGGCATTTCGGTGGGGGGGATTGCTCACTGGAGTACGTTCAGGGTCCGGCCGGCCTCGGGCCGGGGTACCCGCCGGAGCGCGTCGTGGATGGACGCCACTTGCGGGCCAGATAGTACTCTTCCGAGCGATAGGGACGGGAATCAATGGGAACGTTCATCGCGAGGCGCCTGCTTCAGACGTTGCTGATATTGTTCGGGCTGTCGATATTTTTCTTTGTACTGCTTCACATCGCGCCCGGCGGGCCCTGTAACTCGCTGCAGACGGTCGGCGCCACGGTCGCGCAGCAGCAACGCTACCATGGCTGTATCGTGCATCTTGGCCTGGACCAACCGCTGCCGGTGCAGTATCTCAAGTGGGCAGGAAACGTCGCGCACGGCGACCTCGGCCTCAGCATCGGCGAGGGCCGGCCGGTCTCGCAGGAGATTCTCGAGCGCATGCCGGCGACGCTGCTCCTTGGCGGACTGTCCTATCTCATTGCCGAGTGCATAGCGATTCCGCTTGGCATCTTCGCCGCGTTGCGCCGCTACTCGTTTTTCGACACACTGTTCACCGTGATGAGCTACATCGGGCTCTCGATGCCTTCGTTCTGGCTCTCCGGAATTCTGATCCTGATTTTCGCAGTGTGGGCCGGTTGGCTGCCTGCCGGCGGCATCATCGGCGACACTGCCAACATTCCCCCGTTCAACGCCACAGGCTATTGGTCGTACTTCTTCGGCCACCCCGCTCATGCCGGACTCGACCTGCTGCGCCACCTGGCTCTGCCTGCCGCGGTCCTGGCCATCATTCAGGTTGCCAACGACAGCCGGTTCATGCGCGCCAGCATGCTCGAGGTAATCAACCAGGATTACATCCGCACTGCCCGTGCGAAGGGACTCAAGCGACGGACCGTGGTGCTCAAACACGCGTTGCGCAACGCGCTGCTCCCGATTATCACCAATATCGCGATCAACCTGCCGGCCCTGGTCGGCGGCGCGATCATCACGGAGACGATTTTTGGCTGGCCCGGTATGGGGAGACTGTTCTACGAGGCACTCGGCGCACAGGACTACCCGCTGTTGCAGGCGCTCCTGATGATCAGCGCCCTGGGGGTCCTTGTTGGCAATCTGCTCGGCGACCTCACCTACGCCTGGGTCGACCCGCGCATCAGGTACGACTAGTCCGATGGCAAAGCGAACGAGCAATACCCCTCAGAGGGAGAACAGCGTGGCTGCAGGAGAGAAGGATACGCCCAACGTGCTGGGCGCACCGGCGCCAGGGCCCAGCGCGGCCCAGATCGCGCAGTCAAGTCTCGAGCGCATCGAGACCAAGCAGCTCACTCAGCTACAGCTGGCCTGGATGCGATTCCGGCGGCATCGCCTGGCGATGGTCGGTTCGATCATTCTGCTGTTCATGGCGCTGATGGCGATCACCGCGCAATGGTTCGCGCCCGAGAATATCTACGATCCGAACGCCGCCAACTTGCTGCTCACCGACATGGCGCCCACTCTCTCTCAGGGACTGCGCTATGCCATGGGAACCGACTACAACGGCCACAGTATCTCCTCGCAGATCATGTACGGCGCACGCTTCTCGCTGCTGATCGGGTTCAGCGCCGCGATCAGCGCGTCGCTGTTCGGCGTCGTGATCGGCGCGGTTGCCGGCTACTTTGGCGGCTGGGTCGATTCGGTGCTAATGCGCCTCGTGGACATCTTTCTGGCCCTGCCGTTCCTGCCCGTCCTGCTCGTGGCGGCGGCAATTGTCGGCGGCGGCCACACGTCGGTGCTGCTGGTGATCGGCATTCTCGCCTTCTTCGGCTGGGCCTACATCGCTCGCCTGCTGCGCGCCTCGTTCCTCACGCTGCGGTCAGCGGAGTACACGGAAGCCGCGCGGGCGGTAGGCGTCTCCAACTCACGCATCATGTTCAGGCACATGCTGCCGAATGCGCTGCGCCCAATACTTGTTGCCACGACACTCGCCGTGGCCGGCAACATCATTACGGAAGCGGCAATCGACTTTCTCGGCGTGGGCCTGCAATACCCCGACACCAGCTGGGGATCGGTGCTCTCGTTTGCCGAGGCCGATCCAATGGGTATCGCCGGGGCGCCGTGGGTAACGATCTGGCCCGGTGTGTTCCTGGTTCTCACCGTCGTGGCGGTGAATTTCGTGGGCGACGGCCTCAGCGACGCGCTCGACGTGAGAATGAAGGTCTAGCACCATGCCTTTCACCCATGTTTCGCATTATGTAAACTCCGTGTGGCCAAGGAGGTTCTCTCATTAGCGTCTCTGTTGACTCCCGGGAAGCCGGCGCTGGCCGCAACATCTCCGGCAACCTGCTGGAAATGACCGATCTCAAGACCTACTTCAAGACGATGGACGGCGTCGTCAAAGCGGTGGACGGCGTGGACATGGCTATCGCTCCCGGCCGCACGCTTGGCGTGGTCGGCGAGTCGGGCTGCGGCAAGAGCGTGACGAGCCTCTCGATCATGCGCTTGATCGACCCGCCCGGCTGGATTGCCGGTGGACAGATCATGTTCGACAGCAAGGATTTGGCGAAGCTGTCGGAAGAGCAGATGCGCCACATTCGCGGCAACCGCATCTCGATGATCTTTCAGGAACCGATGACCAGCCTCAACCCGGTCTTCACCGTGGGAAACCAGGTTGGCGAAGCGATACGCGTGCATCGCAAGGTGTCCAAGAAGGAAGCCGACACGCGCGTGGTCGACCTGTTCCGCATGGTCGGCATCCCTTCGCCCGAACGGCGTATCCACGATCACCCGCATAACATGAGCGGTGGAATGCGGCAGCGCGTGATGATTGCCATGGCCCTGGCGCTTCAGCCGAGCCTGCTGATCGCCGACGAGCCGACCACCGCGCTTGACGTGACCATTCAGGCGCAGATCCTCGAGCTGATCAAAGATCTGCGTACGAAGGTGAACACTGCCGTTCTGCTGATCACGCACGACATCGGCGTTGTGGCGGAGATGGCCGACGAGGTCATCGTCATGTACACCGGCAAGGTTGTGGAGCAGGGCGACGTGATCAGCGTGCTCAAGAGCCCGAAGCATCCCTATACTGTTGGCTTGCTGAGCTCGATTCCGAGCCTCGGCGTCAAGAACCAACGGCTCTACGTGATCCCCGGCACCGTGCCCAGTCCGCTCAACCTGCCCAAAGGTTGTCCGTTTGCGCCCCGATGCTCCCAGGTGATGGGCATCTGCACTGAGAAAGAGCCGGACCTAAAGACGATTGAGGGTGGAATCAAGGTGAGGTGCTGGCTCTATTGAGCGTGCTTCCCTGGTACACTTATGCACTAATGACGCTGGTGGCCCGTCAACGGCGCAAACTCACGCTCACCGCGACCACAGTCGCCCCGGGCGCTGCCCTGATACCGCAGTGTCAGGCCCGACTAACACGGCATCGAATGAAGTACTGAACAGACTGCCGGAGAAGAGAACAGCATGCAGCAGACTGCCGAACGTGCGACTACTCACACGAGTAGCGAAAGTGACGAGGTGTTGCTGAGCGTTCGTCAGCTGCGCACCTACTTCCCGATTCTGGGTGGGGTGCTCCGCCGAAAGGTCGGGGAGGTCAAGGCTGTTGACGGCGTCTCCTTTGACATCAAGCGTGGTGAGACATTTGGTCTTGTCGGCGAAAGCGGCTGCGGCAAGACGACGACCGGGCGCACGATCCTGCGGCTGCAGAAGGCGACCAGCGGCGAGGTTGTGTTCGAAGGGCAGAACGTCCTGGGGTTGAGCGCATCCTCGATGAAGGCTCGGCGCCGTGACATGCAGATCATCTTCCAGGATCCGTACTCGTCGCTCAATCCCCGCATGCCCGTCGGCGACATCATCGGCGAGGGCTTGCGCGTGCACGGCATGCACGATCGGAGAGAGCGCGAAAAGACCGTACAGTACTTCCTCAGCGTGGTGGGACTGCGCAAGGAGTACGTTCGACGCTATCCGCACGAGTTCAGCGGTGGCCAGCGGCAGCGTATCGGCGTGGCCCGCGCCCTGGCATTGCGCCCCAAGTTTATTGTGTGCGACGAGCCTGTAAGCGCGCTCGACGTCAGCGTACAGAGCCAGGTGCTCAATCTGCTCGAGGACCTGCAGAACGAGTTCGGGCTCACCTACCTGTTCATCGCGCACGATCTCTCCGTAGTCGAATACCTGTCCGATCGTGTCGGCGTCATGTATCTGGGCAAGATGGCCGAGCTTGCCGCCGGCGATGAGCTCTACAAGAATCCGCTGCACCCGTACACGAAGGCCCTCCTTTCCGCGATTCCCAATCCGGATCCACTGGTCCGCAGGAACCGGATCGTGCTTCAGGGTGACGTACCCAGCCCGATCAATCCGCCAAGCGGCTGTCACTTCCGGACGCGGTGTCCTCTGGTCATCGATCGCTGCGCGAGTGAGGAGCCCGAGTTCCGTGAGTTGCGAACCGGTCACCTCGTGGCCTGCCATCGGGCTGAGGAGTCGACCGCCCTGATGGCGGACATGCTTGCACGCGGTGGCGTTGTAGGCGCGGCCGGCACCGGCACGGTCTGACCGTTCTAACCTCTCGACCTATTGAAGCGCGTGGCTCGACGGATTAGACTGAGCCAAGCGCGGCCCTGGGCTCGCGCATTCCAGCTCGATCTGTCCAACCGGAGATCGCGTGGCCGACAGCGCCGTGTATCATGCCGAGCATATTCTTGCGCCTGGCCGAGAGAGGCACGCGATCGCGCGCCTTAGCCTCGGCGGCGTTGCCGTTGCCTGCGCCTTCCTGACCATCTTCGCGGTGGCGTTGAAGCCGGTGAACGACCCGGATTTCTGGTGGCATCTCGCGACCGGCCGCTACATGGCCACGACGGGTGTCATTCCGCATCATGACCTCTTCTCACTGACTGTCCGCGATCATGTCTGGATCACGCACGAATGGGTGACCGAGCTGTTGTTCTATGGCGGCTGGAGTCTCGGCGGCTTTCGACTGTTGATGCTCGCCACCGCATGCGTCATCACGCTTACGTTCGCAGTCGTCTACGCCACTGCTCGCGAGCGAGGCGCACCCGCCTACGTGAGCGCCGCGATCGTACTCCTGGCTGCATTGGCTTCGGCGCATACCTGGGGCACCAGGCCGCAAATGATCTCGCTTTTCCTGATGGCCGTGTTCGGGCTCGGCATCACACGCATGATCGTGCGCCGATTGCCGTCGCCGCCTCTCTGGATGGCTGCCGTCATGGTCCCCTGGGTCAATATCCACGGAGGTTTCATCTTCGGACTCGCGCTGCTGTTCCTTGCAACCGGGGCCTACGCACTCGCGGATCACTTGCGTTGGGCGACAGCGCGGACATCGCCAACCGAGAACGGCGCCACACGCAGCCGAGAAGACCACCCGGCAGCAAGCATCCCGCAGTGCTGCCGGACTCTCGGGCTCGCGACCGTGGCAACCTTGCTCAACCCAAATGGCTTGACCGGGGCCTTGTATCCACTGTCATACCTGGGCAATAACGCGTCGACCCGCTACATTGCCGAGTGGGTTTCGCCTGACTTTCACCAAGCGCAGTACCTGATCTTCGAGGCGCTTGTACTCCTTCTGCTGGTCGCCGCACTGGCTGGACCGCGCAGGGCGGGTCTTGCGGATGTCGCAATCGTTCTACCTTTTCTGTATCTTGCCTTCGAGTCTGTCCGGAACATCAGTCTATTCGCCGTGGTGGCCGCGCCGATCATCGCCGAGCTCGTGGTCGCGGCGCTGCCCGATCAGTACCGGCGAGCGCGCGCCCTGAAGCCACCACCACAGGGCAGAGCCATGGTCAACCTGGTCGTCGTGATCGCCATTGCGCTGATGATTGCTATTTCGAGTGCCGGCAAGTTGAGCGACACCAGTCAGCAACGCGCGGTGGCTACAATGTATCCGGTTGGCGCGCTGCATTATATGGATACACATAGCGTCCCTGAGAGAGGTCTTGACTACTACAACTGGGGTGGGTTCCTCATCTGGAACTCGTATCCACGGCGTCAGGTCTTCGTCGATGGGCGGCCCGACATGTATGGCGACACGTTCATGAACGACTATATTCAGGCCTGGGAAGGTCATGACTCGTGGAAATCACTGTTCGCCACCAATCGCCTGTGCTACGCCCTGATTGAGCCGGACGCAGGTATCGCAGGGGTGTTGCGGCGCACGCCCGGATGGTCGCTCGTCTATCACGACGCGGTGAGTCAACTCTATGTCGCCAGGGGCAAACAGGACAATTGCAGTTAGTCCCGCCGAGACGGAAGCCGTAGTGGCCGGAGATCCCTCTCATGGCTAGTGGTACCGAGGCAGGACGCCGACCGGCCGCGCGACCACTGGCGAAGGCGCGCCCGGGTCGGATTCTCGGTCTTGGCGCGCTGGCACTGGCCCTCAGCCTGGTGCCCTATCTCTGCGGTTACCTGCTGGCGCCGCAGGGCAAGAGCTTTCTCGGAGCGCTGAACAACACTGGCGATTTGAGCCAGTACCTGGCGGCAATACGCCAGGGATCGCTGGGCGCATGGCGCTATACCAACCAGTTCTCTCCAGATCATCCCTCCAGGCTCCTGATCTACGTGCCCTATCTCCTCGCCGGTCATCTGGCGGCAGGCGTATCGCCCGCCGTGGTCTACCAGGTTGCGCGCTTGCTCTGCGGTGGGCTGCTGCTCTTCGCCGTCGCGCAGTTCTGCTTGCTGTTTGTAGGACGGGCAGCCCTTCGAGCATGCTGGATCTTCGTCGCCCTCGCGGGGAGTCTGTACTGGCTGGCGCTGCCGCTTAGCGGAGTGGCGCCGCGAATCGTCAACCTCGCCGCGTTGACGGCTCCTGAGCTGAGCCCGTCCATAACCATGCTGAACTCGCCGCACGAATCTCTGGGACTGGCGGCGGAGCTTATGGCATTCGCGAGCATTCTGCGCGCAGCTGGAGTGCGTGAGCCGCTCTGGGCGACACGTAAGCTCCTGCCGGCGGCGCAGCGCAAGCAGTCCCACGCGATTGCCGGTGCGGCGGCATGGCTCTTCGTCCTGGCGCTCGCCTATCCGTTTCTTCTGCCGACAGTTGGATTCGTTCTGCTCGTCTATGCTACTGCGGCGGCGCGAATGGCGTGGTACTCGCGGCCGCCTGGAGCCGCGCCGAAGAACACACTGCGGGCCAGCCAAGTGTTCTTGTCTACAATGCGCATCGCCATTATTTCGCTGATTCCGGCGGGATTGATGGGCCTGTACTATCTCGCCGTTTTTCGCGGCGACCCCCTCTGGAGCCACAGTGGCTTCGCTCAGGTCGCCCCGCCCAGCTTCGGCGTCCTTCTCTTCGCCTACGGCGCTCTCGCGTGCGCGGCGTACGGGGGCGTACGCACGCTGACGCGCATGCGCCGGTCCGCAACCGATCCGGTTTCCATTGCTGCTGCGTGGTTTCCGCTCATCTGGGGCGTTACGAACCTGTGTACGCTCATGCTCCCGATCTGGCAGCAGGGCCGTCAGGAGCTGGGGCTAAGTGTACCGCTGGCCCTGCTCGGCTTTATTTGGCTTTCGGGCCCCGGCGTCGTGGCAGACGGAATCCGGGTATTGCCGGCGATTCGTACAAGTGTGCTGGTGTTCTCTGCCCCGCTGCTCCTTGCCCTGTACACGGCGATCGCAGCCTCCGGCCTCGACGACGACTACTACACGCCATCAGGTGTAGCGAGTGCTGTGACCTGGCTCGGCGATCACGCAAGCGAGTCTGACGTTGTGCTTTCCAGCGCGGGCTTCGGGAATCTCGTGCCGGAGACCTGTACGTGCCACGTGGTAGTTGGCCAAAATTTCGAGACGTTCAACCTGGCACGCAGGCAGGACGAGGTTCGACGGTTCTATCGCGCGAGGTCGCGAACGGCAGCCCTCCAGGCGCTCGTGCCGCTTGTTGCGCGCGAGCACGTGACGCTGGTTATCTATAGCCCGCTCGAGCGATCGCCCGGCTACGTCGAGCTGAGCCAGATTCCCGGTTTTCGATCGGTGTTTTCGCAACACGGCGTGGTCGCGTTCCGCCGGATATCGGGACATGAATAGCACTTGTGGCCCGGCTACACGGCAAGCACATAGGTATTCACCCGCCGGCGCAGGAGCCCGGTCAGGTTGGCTGCTGCTCGTAGCCGTACTCATGCTGCTAGCCATATATCTGCGCTTCGCGAACCTCGCGGACAACCCGGGATGGGACGGCGACGAAGGTTACAACTGGAACATTGCTTCGAATCTGGCAGCCGGCCACCTGCAAATGTTCGGGCTTCGCTACGCATTCGTGCAGCATCCGCCTCTGTTCTATCTTCTCAGCGCGGCGCTCATGCGCGTATGGACGCATGACCTGATCGCCCTGCGTGCGGTGGCGGCGACATCCGGGGTGCTGTCCGTCGTAGCCGTCTATGCCCTCTGCTCACGGCTTGGTGGCCGCGGCCTCGGAGTTACAGCCGCGACCGTCATGACCATCTGGCCTCTGGTGGTAGTGCAACAACGTTGGGCGTACACCTACAACCTCCTCGCGCTGCTCATTCCTGTCAGCCTTTGGCTTGTGCTCCGGGACGCCGCGAGCAGTGGCGATGAGGAGGCGACAGCGCCGACCTCGACGACGCGTGTCATGGCACGTCGAAGCCGCTGCGCGGGGGCGATGGCCGCCGGCCTGCTTGCCGGTCTTGCGCTGGCTACCGATCAGGAAGCGATTGCCCTGGTGCCCGCGTTGGCGATACTGGTCTGGCCGCGGGGCGCCGTCTGCGTGCTTGTCGCCGGCATCTCCACTGCGATCGCGCCGCTCGCCTACGTTACATGGATGCTTGTCGCCAGGAATAACGAATTCGTCTTTGATGTGAAGCACTCGGCGACGCGGCTCGACCTCGGTCCAGCCACGCTGGTAGGCCGGTTCATCGACTTGCTGAAGTTCGAGCCGCTCATCGCCGTCGGATTGATCGGCGTGCTCTTTACCGCGCGCGGATCGACACGCCGGGCGCTTGTCGTACTCACCGCGGGACTGCTGCTGATTGTGCTGGCCGTTCGCGATCCCGCGCCCTACTTCCGCGCGGCAGTACCATTGCTCCCGCTCGTTGCCATCGGCATCGGCACGGTCCTGTGCGGCTGCTGGCGCTTACTCTCCTTTCTGCTCGTCTTCGCCGGTAGCCCATCGGCGCGACACCAAGCCAAGAAGCGCGCACGGCTGGCCTACGCCATCTTTATCACACCGTTCATTCTTTCGATGCTTGCCAGCGATGTAACGGGAGCCGGAGGGCGCTTCAAGACAGCTATCGACGCGGCGCTGCCACGTTCCCCTGCCGCGGCCCACGCGATGGCGGATTGGGTGAATGCCAGAGTCGCGCCCTCGTCGCTGGTGATAATCATGCCCGAGGAGTCCTGGCTGATCGCATGCAGAACTACGGACCTGCTTCAGGCGGTGGCGATAAGTGGCCATGGAACGTCGTTCTATCCAAGCGCGTTGCCGCGAAGCCACTTCGCGTTTGATACGAGTCTGTCAGCAGCGACGTATCTCGTGATCGACGATTTCACCCGACGATGGATAGCGGAGAATGTCCGCGAGCGCGCGCTCGCGACTTTCGCGCGGACCCACTGGCAAACTGTCTATCACGAAGGCGAGTACACGATCTACGCGAATCCCTTGCGCGTGGGGCGGAGCGGCGCGAACAACCATCGATGAACGCTGCAGCGGACCGCGTGGACCACTTGAGGAGGCGCTGAAGGCGGCTACGGATCGAATCTATCGTATAGGATGTAATTTGCGCTGCCAATGAGGCCTTTTTTGCACGAATCTGTGCCCAGAAACTACCAACTGTGGTATTGTGTCGCCTCCAATGCTCGGCTATGCTACGGGCATGATTGGTCAAGGCGATCAGCTTGAGCTATGAGACGATGCTGCTTGCGCCGTTGAATGACGTCTCATGCAGGTGGGCTTGCCTGCCCTGGAGCGATGGATGGAAAACGACTCGACAGACAGCCTCAGCGTTTTGGTAATAGACGACCAGCCGCTGTTCTGTGCCGGACTGCGCAGCTCGGTGAAGGCCGTGGATCCGCAGTTGGAAATCGTCGGCGAGGCGTCGAACGGCAAAGACGGCCTCCGTCTCGTGGAGGAGTTGGCGCCCACGGTGGTGCTGCTGAATGCCGAGGTCGAGGGCCTTGACGGACTGGAGGCAATTCGGGAGCTCAAACGCAGAGGCTCCAACATTAGCGTCGTTGTGATGACGAACCGTGACGACGAGGAGAAGCTATTCTACGCCATCAAGTATGGTGCTGCCGCCTATGTGCTCAAGACGATTAGCATCGAAGACATGTGTCGGGTCCTGCGCCGTGTCGCGGCGGGAGAATACCTGATCAACGATAGCGTGCTCGCCAAACCCGTGCTGGCTTCAAAGGTGTTGAAGTCGTTCCGCGATTTGGCCGAAGAGGTCGACCACGAAGCGGAGCCGCTGTACATTCCGCTGTCGAGCCGCGAGGTGCAGGTGCTCGATTACATAGCGAAGGGTAACAGCAACAAAGAGATTGCTCGCGCAATGAGTATCAGCGATCAGACGGTTAAGAATCACATCACCTCGATTATGCGCAAGCTAGCAGTCAATGACCGCACGCAGGCGGTGGTCTACGCGATGCGTCAGGGTTGGATAAAGGGCTAGAGCCTGCACTTGGGGCAGAACGGCGCGCGCAAGGACAAAGCCGTAGCCTCGCGGACAAGCGCCTGGTAACGGAGAGTTACGTCGTATTGCTGGAAACCTGGCTTGTCGGTTTGAAGCAACGGATCGCTAGTGTGTAGACGGGGGTTGAGAATGGGAATGCAGTTGTTGCGGACCAGCAGGGGCCAGTTGCTGATCGGCGCTGTTCTCGCGTTGGTGGCATTCGTCATCGTCGTAGTGGTACTGAGCAATAAGTCGAACACCACCACCACCACCTCAACGAGTCAGGGAGGCACGCCTGTCATTGCACCGACCCTCACGGCGACACCCGGCCCTCACTATGTGGTGGCCTACGCCCAGGTACCGCCGTTCACCAAGCTCGACAGCCGTCGATAAGATCACTCAGTACTTCACGGATGAGCCCGTGCCGTCCCAGGCGATACGGAATCCCGACTGGGTGAGCTCGATTCAAGACTGGATCACGACCTACACGCACGTGTATTCCGATACAGCCAACCTGTTTCTGAACGACATCGAGATTACCAAGGGCATCACCAAGGGCAATGCGCTCCTGACCACCGACTACGATGTGCTCCCGGTCCCGCCGCCGAGCAGTCTCTCGTGGAATATTCCGCCCGGGCGTGTGGCAGAGACTATCCAGGTAACCGGCCTGCAATCGGATGACCTCCATATACAGCCGGGCGATTCGGTCAATGTGTACTTGAGTATCCGCCAGCGTGACGTGGATAGCCTCTCGTCGAATCCACAGCCGTCAGGCGTAGAGGTCGGCCCAATCGACACTCAGCAGCTTATCTCCGATGCACGTGTGCTCGCCGTCGGGCTCCCGGTAACAGCTGGCGCCAGCCCAACCTACACGCTCGCACTAACGCCTCAGGACGCCCTGTTGCTCAAGTACGTTAAGGATACGTACGGTACGGTCGATATCGTGCTTATCGCGGGTGAAGATGTGAAGGGCCAGGTGGTACAGCCTCGGACCAAAGCGATCTTCCCAGAGTACTTCGCTACACCCGAGGCATTCGTTAAGGGCACGCCGCAGGGCAACGGCCTGCCAAACACGTTTGTGACGCCAAGGCCCACTCTTACACCTCAGCCGACTGCACCCGTGAAATAGAAAGGCCCCTTGGGAAATCCTTGTGAGCGCCCCAACACTGATCTCGGTCACGATCGCCGAAGGCGACAAGGCGTTGCTCTCCCGGCTGGCGACCGGACCCACCGTCGATACGGTGGGCTCGGTCTCCGAGGCAGTTGCCGCGGCGGGCCCGGCTTGGCGGGTCAATCGTGATCTGGCGCTGATGGCTATCGCCGTTCGTGGGCAAAGGGGCGCCGGCGCGACGGAGATGACCACGCCAAGGCGGGCCCGATACCGGAGTCCGGACGGTATCGCCTTTTGCCTCTCCTCGGTCCGAAACAGCCGAAACGATAACGTCCGGGCAGATCGAGCGTACGCTTGCGTTGCCCAAGGTAACATGCCAGTATACAATCATTGACGCCCGGCCGTGTCTCGACGACGAAACTCGCGAGTTGCTGCCTCAACGAGAAAACATCTATTCTGCTGGCCTATCGTGCTTTGATGGCGGGTGAGGATCTCCGCAAACTGACCATGGGTTTACTTGGCGGTCCTGAAGTGCGGCGGGGGGAAAGCGCAGCCCAGGCACGGTGGTCGGGACGGTTTGGGCTGTCAGGTCAGATAGAACAAGGTGCGGATGACTCAAGTCTGGAGGGTAGTGCATGTCGCTCTTGAAACGCATTGAAGGTGCATCGACGGGTGGTCCGGGCGACGCGATGGTACCGGCAGCGCCTCCGAACGCGCAGTCGGCACCGCCGCGCGGGACCTCGGGCGGCCTTGGCAGTGCCCTTGCTTCGGCAGGTACTTCGAGCGCATCACAATATCCGACGGCGCCGCTGCCATCGAGTGCCGGCGCGGCCCTGCAGCCTGGACGGCCCATGCGCCAGGGCTTGGACAGCATCGCCGCCCTACGACGGCCCACTGCCACAGAGCACGACAACTTCTCCGAGCTTCGCTCACGCGTTCAGCAGAAACTGATTCAGGACATCGGACCCAACGCGGATTTTTCCCAGGCCGGTGAAATGCGCAAGCGCATCCAGGTCTTGTTCGAGTCTGCCCTGGAGACGGAGGGGACGCAGCTCACCCGCGCGGACCGTGCACGACTGTTCGAACAGATCGTCGCCGATATTCTCGGCTACGGCCCAATCCAACCACTCCTCGACGACGACACCATCACCGAAGTGATGGTGAACGGTCCCAAGCAGGTGTACATCGAGCGCGCCGGCAAGCTGATCAAGACGGACGTGCAGTTCGTCAACGATGATCATCTCATCCGTGTGATCGATCGTATTATCTCGCCACTCGGCAAGCGATGCGACGAAAGCAGCCCGTACGTCGATGCCCGCCTTCCCGACGGGTCGCGTGTGAATATCATTATCCCTCCCCTCTCGCTCGTGGGCCCGACGGTCACGATCCGAAAGTTCTCGCGCAATCCCCTGACGCCGGATGACCTGGTCAACTTCGGCACGCTCACGCAGGAAATGACCACATTCCTGCGCGCATCGGTCGAAGCGAGATTGAACATCATCGTGGCGGGCGGCACCGGTTCCGGCAAGACGACGTTGTTGAACGTGCTGTCGAGTTTTGTCCCGGCTGATGAGCGCATTGTTACCATAGAGGACTCGGCTGAGCTGCAGCTACGACAGGAGCATGTGGTCACGCTCGAGGCGCGCTCCTCGAATATCGAAGGCAAGGGCGCGGTAACGATCCGCGACCTCGTGAGAAACTCGCTGCGCATGCGGCCCGAACGCATTATCGTCGGTGAGTGCCGCAGCGGCGAAGCGCTTGACATGCTCCAGGCCATGAACACAGGCCACGATGGGTCGATGACCACGCTGCACTCCAACTCCCCTCGAGACACGCTGTCCCGGCTGGAGACGATGTGCTTGATGGCAGGCATGGATTTGCCACTCCGGGCTATTCGTGAGCAGATATCCAAGGCTATCGAGCTAGTCGTACAGCAGGCTCGCATGAAAGACGGTTCGCGCAAGGTCACGAACATCTCCGAAGTACAGGGGATGGAGGGCGACGTCATCATCATGCAGGACATATTCGTTTTCGAGCAGAGCGGTATCGACGAGCACGGCCGTATTGTTGGTCGTCTGCGGCCAACCGGCATCCGCCCGAAGTTCATCGAAAAGTTCGAAGAGAACGGCATCTATCTGCCGCCAAGCGTGTTCGGACTTGACCGAATCTTCTGAGAAGAGGGGAGGTAGGCGATGCTCCTGACGCTCCTTGCGGCACTTTGCGCGGCGACCGCAGTCTTCTTCTTCGCCTATGCTGCTTCCATGCGCTTCGGTGGTGGTGGCGGCATTGCCAGCCGCCTGACCAGGTACAGCGAAGCCAAGGCGGTGATCGCCCAAGAGAAGCGGACCAAGCGCGAACGCACGAGAGCAGGCGACATGATCGTGCGCACGGTGGACCGTGCCGTACAGAACCAGAGCTTTGCACAGAACCTTCGTACGGCGCTCTCTCGGGCCGACCTGAAGTTCACGGTCGGCGAGTACTTGATTCTCTGGACGAGCGTGTTCATCGGCTGCATTTTCATCGGCGCGGTCATATTTGGCACGGTGGTCCACATCATTGTCTTCGGTGCAATCGGTCTTGTCGGACCTCGTTGGTACCTCGTGTATCGAGCGAACAAGCGCCTGAAGCTCTTCAACAACAATCTCGCGGATGCAATCCTCATGCTCGCCAACAGCCTCCGTTCAGGCTACAGCATGCTGCAAAGCATGGAATTGGTCTCGCGCGAGATGAACCCGCCAATCTCCACGGAGTTCAATCGCGTGATCAAGGAGGTCGGCATCGGCCTGTCACCGGAAGAAGCGCTGGCCAACCTGGTCCGCCGAATCAAGAGCGTCGATCTTGAGATCATGGTGATGGCGATAAATGTCCAGCGTGAAATCGGCGGGAACCTGTCTATCATTCTCGACACCATCGCGCATACCATTCGCGAGCGTGTCCGCATCAAGGGCGAGATCAGGACGCTTACCGCTCAGGCGACGCTGTCCGGGTACATCATTTCAGCGCTTCCGCTCTGCCTGGCGTTCATCCTCTACACCATCGATTCACACTATATAAGCTTCTTCTGGAATGACCACACGTGCGGCTTGCCCCTCCTGGCGGTCTCACTATTCTTCATGTCCGTCGGAACCTTCCTGATGCGCAGAATCACAAAGATCGAGGTCTAGGCCATGATTCTCACGCTCCTTGCCGGCGCACTGGCCGCCTCCGCCGTGGCGTTGGTCTTCCTCGGGCTCCGCGACTCGTCAGGCGGCGCGATCCGAGAGCGCCTCGCCACGTACTTGCCGGACCAGCTGCTGCAATCGTCCACTCCACTCGAGGACCTTGAGCTCGCGCGGCCATTCCGCGACCGCGTGCTCATACCGCTCACCAACCAGGTGGCGAAGGTGACGAGACGTCTCTCGCCGGGCAACACTCTGGAGAAGACCGAGCAACGGCTGGCACAGGCCGGAAATCCCCGCGGGATCAACGTTGAAGGCTTCTATGGGCTGAAAGGCGTCGTAGCTGTCGCCTTTGCCGTACTGCTCACGATTTTCATGTACTTCGATCCGTACCCTGGAGTCGTGCCGTATCCGCCCAAGGCACCCGTGTCTTCGCTGGTGTGGGGCGTCGTCGCCATAGTTGTCGGCTTCTTCTTCCCCGACCTGTGGGTTCACGACGAGAGAACGCGCCGGCAGAAGCGCATTTCGCGCGCGATGCCTGATACTATCGACATCATCGCGATCAGCGTTGAGGCAGGACTTGGCTTCGATGCCGCCTGCCAGCGTGTTGCCTCCAAAGCGCACGACGATCTGTCGTACGAGTTCGAGCGCTATCTGGTCGAGCTTCGACTGGGAAAATCGCGCCGCGAGGCGCTGAGGAACATCATCTGGCGCACCGGCGTGCCCGACCTCGCGCAATTCATCACTGCCATCATCCAGGCGGACCAGTTGGGTGTTAGCATTGCCAACGTGCTGCGTATACAATCCGAACAAATGCGTATGCGCCGGCGGCAGCGAGCAGAGGAACAGGCGCAGAAAGCGCCGCTAAAGATGCTGTTCCCAATGGCGCTCTTCATCTTCCCCTCGATCTTCGTAGTCATCTTGGGACCGGTCGTCCCCAGCATCATGAATTCGCTCTAGCGTTCAGGTACGGTTGTAGGATTCACAAGTTATTGGCGGGTGTTCAGGAGTTATTGGCGTTGGTTCGCTTTGACTTCAAACGAAGTGCTCGCCGGTGATAACCTCTATCCTGTCCGGCGAGCCGATCCACATGTTCTTCATGCGACTCGCGCTGGACGTGATCCATGCGGACAAGCAGGGGACGGTGCTTCGCATCCTTCCCGGCATCCGGCCCTGGCGACTGGGGCCGTTCGTGTGTGTCTGGTACCACCGGCCGCAGATCGCGCATTGGACCCGGTCTATCAGCGGGTCGTATGCGAGCACGCCCGGCTCGCCGATCAGTTCGTACACGCATCGCGTTCTACACTATCTCTCCGATAGGCTGCTAGATCGCTTCGGCCAGCAGGGTGTCTTGGGTAGCCGCGTCATCGGGTGGCATCTGGTCGAGCTGAACTTGTTCGCCGCTGGGTAGGGTTGCGGTGAACTGGAGCCGGCCGCCAAGTGCCGCGATATAGGCGACGACGGTGGAGACGTGCGTGTCCGTCTCAGCTTCCAACTGAGAGATCGCTGACTGGCTTTTTCCGAGGCGCTGGGCCATGTCGACTTGGGTCAGCCCGCAACGTTGGCGCAACTCGGAAAGCCAGGTAGCTGTGGTCAGTGCCGCGTCGTAGCCGCGCTCCATGGCGGGATTGCCGGGCCGTTTGATCTGGTCCCACTTCCTGGTCATGGCCGTTGCTCCTTGCGAATAATCTCGAGGTGTTCGGTGTACAGAGCATCAGCGGTCGGCACATTGCGATCATACCAAGCGTCCCAATCGCCGGCTTTGCTGCCGCCCAGCAGCAGGATTGCACAGCGGCGCAGGTCAAAGGCAAACAGGTTACGGACGTGCTTCTTGGGCACACGCAACTCGCGCATGTTGGCGTACCGCGATTGTTCGATCCGGCCGACAGTCGGTCGGCGCAGCGCTGGCCCGTGGCGGCGCAATCGCTCCACGGTGGTGTTGACAGGCTCTGTGTCATCCGCGGGTAGGTCGTCGTGCCAGGCGATCAACACCTTGGCCACCACACGGACGAAATCGCGGGTACGACGAGCCTGGCGGCCTGCCTAACGGTGCTCACGTGTCGCGCTGTGCCCAGGGGTCTATGATCTCGATGCCGGTATCATCGAAGTCAGACACGTTGCGCGTTGCTAGCGCGGCATTCTGGGAGCGACAAATCGCCGCGATGAGCGCGTCGAAGCCAGAGATTGGCTTTCCTGATCGCTCGCGCTTGCCCGCGATCTCTGCGTAGTGCAGCGCGGCTGCAGCGTCGACCGGCAGCACTTGATCTTCGAAGGTCCGGAAGACCTCGTCGGCGGTGCCGAGGAGGGCCTGTTTCCTGCGGCCGTCGGGAAGCCTGGCGATACCGTAGCGGATTTCCGCGAGCGTGATCGAGGTCGTGCAAAGCTCATGCCTGTCTCGCCTGCGAACCCAGGTCGCGACCTGTGGCGCGGGGTCCGAACGCATCAGTTCGGAGACCACGTTCGTATCGAGGATGATCATGCGTTGAAATCCGCGGCACGCGCCGGGTCGTGGCGCTCTGGCATCGGCAAGTCGACCCCACCGAGTGCACCGAAGCGCTCCAGAATCTCGGTGAACAGCCCGGCAGCGTCTGCAGGCTCCCGAACGGCGTCTGTGAGAATCGCGCGCGCCTCTGCCTCCATCGACCTGCCGTGTTGCGCTGCGCGCACCTTAAGGCGGCGCTGCACCTGCTCATCGAGGTTTCGGATGCTCAATGCTGCCATTGCTATCACCTCCTGCATGTAATGCTAGCAGATATGCCAGCAGCGGGCCAGGCACCTTGTGCCTCCTGCCCTGCTACTCATGCCGGCGTGTGGGTGGTCCAAGTCAAGAGCACGTCAGTATGTGAGGTGCGCGTGAGAGCCGGGTCTGCGTTTGAGGAGACTTGAGAATCCGAGGGAAGGCACGACATAAGGTCATGCGCCACGTCACGAGATGCCAGAAGAGGTCGCAGTTGTCGTATACTCAACGACGACATCCACGCTGCCCGGGCCAGCGGCGACACGGGCAGAGCGCGTGTTGGCAGAGGCGGCTGCGCTAAAGGGGAGACCGACTATGCGCCACGTCAGGGTGCTGAACAGCACGCGGGGAGCGTATCTCGCCGATGACGCCGAGCTTGCCTCGAGTTTCTTTGCCAAGTTCGCGGGGCTGATGCTGCGAAGGGGCCTGCCGGAAGGCGGCGGACTGGTGATCATGTCCGGCGAGCCCGTCCACATGTTCTTCATGCGCTTCGCGCTGGATATCGTGCATACCGACAAGCAGGGTACGGTGCTCCGCGTACTGCACGGCATCAAGCCGTGGAGGCTGGGACCGTTCGTGCGGAAATGCCGCATGGCCATCGAATTGCCGGCCGGAACGGCTGCGCGCACCGGTACGGTGGAAGGCGACGCGATCGTGCTGGAAGACCGGTAGCTGGCGCCGCGACGATCGGATTGGCAAGCACAGCGGCGGTCGTCCTGGCCGGATGGGAGAGCGCGACTTGTGGGTCCGCTACGAACGGTCCTCGATCTCCTGTTCCCGCCCCGCTGTCTCGGCTGTGATGTCGTCGGCGCGTTCTTCTGCATGGCCTGTCTCGAGGCCACGCGTCGACTGGACGATGCCATGTGCCCAGCCTGCAGAGTGGCGGTTGACCCGGAGCAACCGCACTGCCGCTGTCGCAGGCATGCCTTGCTCTACGTCAGGGCCGCGGGGACGTACGACAATCAACTGCGGCTCGCCATCCACCGGTTCAAATATGGGGGCAAAAGAGCCGCGGCGGATGATCTGGCCGTCGTGCTCGACAGGGCTATCGCCCCATTCGCAGGCATGGACCCAATTCTCGTGCCCATCCCGCTCCACCCCGGTCGCCAGCGCCAGCGAGGCTATAATCAGGCTGCCTTGCTCGCACGGGCCGCAAGCGTCAAGCACGGAATGCGCGTGGAAGACACCGGCCTGCAGCGTGTCCGAGCGACCCCGCCGCAGGTCGGCATGAGCGCCGAGGAGCGGGCGCGGAACATCCGAGGCGCGTTCTCAGCCGAAGCCGGCGCGTACAAGGGCAGGAGCGTTGTACTCGTCGACGACGTGTGCACGACGGGCGCAACCTTGCGAGCGGCAGCAGACGCCCTCCGCGGATCGGGCGCGCGTCACGTGTATGCCGCGGTGCTGGCGCTCGCGACGATCGACCGGGACCGCTAGCGGCGGGTCATGCATGCGTAGGGTGCGTGCAAGGGCAGGGTCGGACGCCCAGCCTGAAGCTGCGGCAGGGCATCGCACGGACGGTGAACTGTCGGGATAGCGCAACTGCAGAGGGCTGACGGATGACGCGTAGCTCACCTACCACACGTGTTTGCGGCTCCGGGGACCGCATTCGCGCCGGGGCTGCCCGCGAGCCGCACGGGGTACCCCCCGAAGAGTGGGTCGGGCCCCGCGCAATGTCAGGCCGGCCTTCCACTTTATCCGATGCAAGCCGACAGACCGCTAGCACGACGGGACGGCGCCGGAAGTCGGGAAGCGCAGGTACCACGTCGCTACGCTCGAACCCGTCTGACCACTGGTCAGCGACTGCGCAGGCATCGCAATCACAGCATATGCGTCAAGCGGTGGATTAACATAGACGTGGATAGCAGTGTTGAGGTTTACGCTCGCTGGCGCGCACCAGCCGCGAGCTCTAAGCGATCCGTCAAACCATTGCAGCACAGTAGCAGGACCGTCGCCGGTGTCGAACTGGGTGCCGAAGATCGGCGCCGACGAGTAACCCTTCGCGGCATCAGCCAACTGCGCTACCATTCCGGAGCTGAACGGGTTCGACCCTGCCAGGCTCGCGAGGGTCCCGGATTGCCGCTTGATGTCCGTTGATCCAGGATAGGTCAGGGTCGCGTCCGGAGATTCCCCCGATTGGTCCCCCGTGAGCGTTGCGGCAGCCGTGGGCACGGCTTGCTGCGACCCAGCCAGGGCGGACCATTCGAGATGGACCACGAACGCCACGACGACCGCCAGAACGACCAGGATCGGTAAGGCGGCCACGACTTTCATAGCCGAGCCGTACTTCCTCTGTTGGTCCGGCAGCATGACCACCGACGTCCCTCCAACGCGGGTCCGCGAAACCCATTCTGACTCTAAACTAAGGCCGTAGCCGGCCACAAAACAAGTCGGGCGAGACGCCCGCGCCCCCAGGATCGTGCGCGTCAATGGAGATCTCGCCGTGGCTTCACGTTAGACGTGCATAGGCGGAACCCAACCCTACTCTAGCAAGATCGGCAAGAGACCGCAAAGACGAAGAAGTACTGGCTGGAAGCCCGCGAGTGGACCGGGAACGACGGCCAGAAGCGGTTCAGCCTCGATCTCCTGCAGCGCGACATTGAGTTCTTCGACGCACGGCGCGACAGCGCGCCGGATCTCGAAGCGCCCGCGGCGTCGGAAACCGACTGAGGCGCGGGAGCACTGTAGCCCGAAACACGGATGGCACAGTTACACCCTGCCCTTCGTCAGCGAGGGTTTCACGTGAGTCTTCTACCGACGGTAGACTAGTGTCATAGCGTCCATGCAATCCGCGCCCGCCGGTCAGCCCTTCGTGCTTACGATTGCGCGGAGTGTCGCATGGCAAGGACACTAATGTTATAGTAGGAAGGCTATGGGTGGGCACCACGAGATCCCGGGTACCGTCCCACGGCTTTATGACGTCAATCGCGTCAGCAGGGAGGTTCTGATGGCAGGCGTGCTGGGCCGCATCTCCACAATATTCAAGTCCAAGATGAACTCCGCTCTCGATGCGGCCGAGAATCCTAACGAAACGCTCGATTATTCCTATGAGCAGCAGATCGAACAGCTCCAAAAGGTGCGCCGCGGCATTGCCGACGTCGTCACTGCCAAGTCGCGTCTGCAGCTGCAACTGACTAAGCTCCAACAGGACTCGGCAAAGTACGACAACCAAGCGCGTCAGGCATTGGCTGCCAACCGCGAGGACCTCGCCCGCCTCGCCTTGCAACGCAAGTCAGATCTCCAGACCCAGGTGACGAGCATGCAGGCACAGGTTGAGACGCTCGAGGCACAGCAGGCGCAGTTGCAGCAGGGCGAGCAGCGTCTTGCCGCGAAAATCGAGTCGTTCAAGACCAGGAAAGAAACAATCAAGGCGCAGTTTACCGCCGCTCAAGCTCAGGTACGTATCAGTGAAGCGGCCAGCGGCCTGTCTGAGGAGATGGCCGATGTCAACGCGGCCATCCAGCGCGCCGAGGACAAGACGCAGGCGATGCAGGCACGAGCGAACGCCATCGGCGAGCTAACCGCTGCCGGGACCCTGCCTGACGTGCTAGGCCCCGGCGACGATCTGCAAGCGCAGCTCGATCAGCTGTCGGCGGGAGGAAATGTCGACGCGGAACTCGCCGCGCTCAAGGCCCAGCTTGGTCAGGGCGCGGAACCGCCGAAGCAGTTGGGCCAGAGCACGGGAAGTGGCCAATGATCGTGCGAGTGCTGGGGAGCGGGCAGTATCGCCTGTCCGAAAGCACTGAACAGGCGGTGCACGATCTCGATCGCAGCCTGCTTTCAGCAGTCGAGGCTAAGAACGACGTTCGAACGCATCAGCTTCTCGAGGAGATGATTGCGCTGGTCCAACGAGAGGGCGCGCCCGTCGGCCTCGATGAGCTTGTTCCGTCCGATGCAGTGCTCCCACATGACACGTTCACAATCGAGGAGTTTCATGCCTTGCTCGGTCGCGAAGATCGCGCGGGATTGGGCAGCCCGGCCACGTGAAGGATGAGCGGGGATGGTTCACGGAGCGCGGACCCAGCAAGGGGGTGCCGCGCGGGTAGTGGCAATGGCCGCCCGGGCTATCTGGCCTCGCGGTGTCGGCAATGGTTGGCCGCGAGAGCAGCGTGTCTGCCGTGAGCCGCACGCAGTCCAGATCCTACCTTCGTGGCCCGATGGAGAGTGAAAGCGGACAGCATCGATGATAGTACGAGTACAAGGCAGCGGTCAGTATCAATTGCAGAGCTCGGTGCTCGACGGGCTCAACGCGCTGGATACGCAGTTACAAGATGCCGTGACGCATCACGACGAGCAGTCAGTCACAGCGCTTCTTTATAAGATGATCGCGTTTGTGCAGGCCGAAGGCAGCCCTGTGCGTGACGACGAAATCGTCCCGTCGGATGCGATCCTTCCGCCCGCTGACCTCACCTATGACGAAATCGTGGCTACCCTGAAGGAAGACGGCCTCATTCCCGGATAGCCGTTCTGTTCCCTACCACTCGTCAAGGGGTGCTGCCGATCGGGGCAGCACCCCTCGCTCGATCCTGGCGACTGCGTCGTCCTCCGAGAAGCAGGCCGGTTCAGACCGGCATGCCCCACATCGGATACCAATACTCCAGCTCCTTCTCGATGGGCATCTCTCCGCTCATCAACGAGGATAGGCGCAACTCATACGAATTGTCGCGCGCGCCTTCGCCCTTTGGCACGAAGGGGTACCACTTGCCGCGTTTGTAGTTATACATCCAATATACGTTTTGGCCTTCGCCCATGAACTTGAAGACCGACGAATACAGGCGATCGCCATACCCGCGCGAGCGGAGCTCTTCACTCACCATGTGAACGGTCGTTACCAGATCCTCGAAGTCCTCGGTGTGGATCATCGCCCACTGGAAACCAAGGTTGTCCGACAGTGCGCGCATATTAGACTGCGTGCCCGTATCTTTTGCTCGGATCGCGAGCAAGTCATTGATGTCACGCTGCATCTCCTCGAACCGCAGCGCTTCCACCGACTTGAAGCAGATCGCAGCCTCCTTGCTTGGCTCGAGATGCAGCGACACCTGCAGCGTGACGACGGCGGTGGAGATGGCAAAAAGACCTTCGGTCTTGGACGCGACAGGCTTTGTCGTACCGAGCAGCTTATCCAGGAAGCTCACGGGCTACCGGCCCAACTTGTTCATGTTCTTCTCCAGCGCCTCGAGCCGCGCCAGGCGGTGCTCGAGCGAAGGATGCGTGCTGAACAGCTCGACAGTAGCAGATTTCACCTGAGGCACGATGAAGAACGCGTTCATCGACTGCGCGGTGCGCAAGTCCGCATTTGGAATGCGCTGCATCGTACCGCTCACCTTCAGCAGCGCCGACCGCATCGTGGCGGGCGTGCCGGTCAGCAGCACTGACCCGCGATCCGCCGAGTACTCACGATAACGAGACAACGCGCGAAGCAGGAAGAAGCTGATCGCCCACACGGCTGCTGAGACGAGGAACACCACCATGGCTGCATTGCCGTCGCGATCGTCACGGTCATTCATCCCGAATCCCGTCCACATGCCGATCTGGACGATGAACGAGGCTACGCTGGCGAACAAGCTCGCATATGTAAGCACCATCATGTCGCGATTCTTGATGTGGCTCATCTCGTGCCCCAGCACGCTCTCCAGCTCTTGCGGATCAAGGAGCTGAGTGATGCCACGGGTCACCGCGATCACCGCATGCTTTGGGCTCCGACCTGTCGCGAAGGCGTTTGGCACCATGGTTTCCATGATCGCGACGCGCGGTGTCGGCAGATCCGCGAGCTGCGAAAGCCTCGTAATAATGCGATACAGCTCGGGCTCCTGCTGCGGCGTGACTTCGCGCGCACCTGTGCTGAGCAGCACAAGCTTATCCGACGCGAAGTACTGGAACAACACCATTGCGGCGCCCACAAACACAAGCAAGAAGAAGCTGCCTGTTGCCTTCCACAGCACCGCGAGAAATACTGAGTACAACAGCGCCAGGAGGAAGAGCGTGAAGCCCATCCGTAGCGTGAGCTGAGTATCTCGCCCGTACCAACGTTTCGCAGCCATTGTCGTCTGGTCCCTCTTCGCGCTAACACGCGTTCATCATTTAGGAGCCGGCTGGGTGGCACCCAGCGCACTTTGGCTCGTCATTCACTGGGATTGTACCACAGGCGTTTTCTCAGGTCTCCGCACCCCCGGCACGCCGCGCACACCTGGATTCTGCGATCGAGTATGCAGCCAAGGCTCGACACATTCATACCAGTCCCCAAATACTCAAGGAACCTCGGGTTGAAAGCGCAGGGCAGGGGTTCCGTCCCATGAGTCCCCGGGCGACGACTGCAGCGCGTACACGGAGCCTTCTGGCCTATCGTCACTTCCATCCATATCTGCCCGGAGGTCGTGTGGAACGATTTGCAGCTCGTGGGCGTATCACGCCAGACGCCGCCCTCTTATGCGCCACAAGCCGGCAACAAACCCAGTCGCGCCTTGAGTCGGAGCACCTGAAGGACTGCCGAGTTCAAGCGAGACGTGGAGACACTGCCTGTTGCCACCGCGTGGGACACGGCCAGGATGACCTTGTTAAGGCGCGCTGCCGGGATCTTGACGCCGCTACCCAGAAGCAGCATGTCGTCTCCAGCACGTAACGCGGCAGTTGCAGCGATCTCCGGACCGGGCCCGGCGAAGATCGCAGGTGTAACAAGGCTATCGGTTATCAGCAAACCGCCAAATCCAAGTTCGCCACGAATGACATTCTTGATCATGCGCGGAGATGCATAGGCGGTCGTGCCGCTCGGATCCAGTGCCGGGATCTGGACGCGCGTGACCATCATCGCCGCCACCCCAGCCGCCACCGCCGCGCGCATGGGGGGTAAGTCTCGAGCCTCGATCTCCGCGCGGCTGGCCTTTACCACCGGAAGGTCGAGGTCGGCGTTCGCCTTGACCTCGCCAAGCGCGATGAAGTGCTTCGCCGTGGCGCCGATACCGGCCGCCTGATACCCCTGCACCGCGGCAGCCGCCAGAATGCCGTCGAGCGCCGGATTCGGCCCGAAGCTGCGGCTGCCGATTGCACTCTTGGCGTCGACACGCACGTCGACGACCGGGGCAAGATCGAGATTGACCCCAAGGCTCTTCAGCGCCCGACCCTGAGCCAAAGTGTCTTGATAGACGCGCGCCACCGATCCGATCGTCCCGTAGTAGGCCTCGGCAGGCAGGGGATTCAGTCCGACCCGAATGCGCACGACCGATCCACCCTCCTGGTCCGTGGCGACCAGCAGGGGCAGAGTAGCCGCATGCTGCGCACTTGCTATAAGCGCCCTCAGCTCACGTGCTGTACCAATGTTTCTACCGAAGAGCACGACGCCGCCTGGCCTCCAGGCACGCACCAAGTCGTTCAGTGCACGCGATGGCTCGCTCCCGTCAAACGACACCATGAAGACCTGGCCGACCTTGCCCCCGGTGTCCAGGTGTTGGAACGCGCACGAGACTCGCGCGCCTGCATCGTTGCCCGCGGCAGATAACCGCGGCCAAGCCGGCCCGCTTGCAGCCATGACGACCGCGGCAAGCAGCGCGCGCAATAACCGCATGCGCACCTATCGCACGAGCTGCGACGACAGCGGAACAGTGCCCACCAGGATACCGGAGATGGCTCCGGACAGCTTCTGGGAGGCGCCGGTCGCGGGATCAAGCTGGTACAGCGCGCCGCCGATCGCGCACACCAGCGCGCGGGCATCCGGCGTCCAGCCGAGAGCCGCCAGCGCGCCAGGCGCGGGCAAAGCCAGCTCGTTCTCGACTTCCCCGTGTAGGTTCAGCACGTGAATCAACGGGGTGCCCGCACCGCCGCCGGCGTAGGCAATCGCCGCACCTTCGGGACTAAACGCCGCGGGCAGCTCACCGCTTGATGTCTGGTGGACGGATCGTCCGCTCGATTTTTGCAGGATCAGCCCCTGGCCGGGTACCTCGATGGCCAGCGTGCCGCCATCCGACGACCAGAGCACCGCGGACGGCACGCTGCTGCCAAAGTAGCGTAACGCGACCGACGAGTGTGTGCCGGACAGCTGTCGAAGCCGTACTTGCACCTGACCGGCAAACCCTTTCGCCGCCGGCAGAACCTCGACACGCGCGACCTGAAGACCGTCGGGCGACAACGACACAGACTGGCCGCCCGCAGCCGACGCGCGAATCCACTGCTCGGCATTCGGGACCGTACCATCCACTGAATATCGCGCTACTACGTCCGCGCCGCCCGAGGCGACTTTACTCCACAGGACCACGGCATCGGTGCTGCCGACCCAGGCGGTGTCCACAACACGCCACGGTCCTGGGCCGTACGAGCTTGGCGGGGCGGGCAAGGGCTGCGCGGCGCGGCCGAGGGTGTGGACGACATACACGCTGTCTCTGCCGGACACCCTTGAAGTCACCAGCAGGCCGCTGCCGTCGCTTGCCGCTTCGAACCCGCGCCACTCGCCCGGAACTCGGAGACCGGGCATCACACTCGGCTGAACGCCCGGTCCGGTCGACCACAGCTGCGATCCACGCACCACGAGCGCGCGGTACGGCGCAGGCGCCGGCGATGCCGGTGCCGAAGGCTGTTTGTAGCGAAGCAGGAAGATGGTCGATATGACGGTGACTGCCGCAGCGATCAGCAGGAGCACGGCGAGGTTCAGGAAACCATATACGCGACCCGATGCCGGGCGAATCTCAGCTGCTGTGGTACTGGTCATCGATTTCCTCGCGATACCGCATCCCAGCGCTCAGGGTGCAAACAGCCAGCTCAAACAGGGTGCTCGGGCGCGGCTTGGTGCGGCGCCGTCGCCGGCACACAGCTCATGGTACTGCCTGCTCGCACAGCTCGTCACATCGTGGTGCACGGGACCTGGCGAACCGCGCGCCACGTCTCCGGTATGGCAGGGCGCCGCGGGGCAGTCCCGCCACACAATGCCCGCCCTCTGCCAGCAACGCCTGCTGGACGCGCCGAGACGTCAACGGCGCGCCTGGGCCGAGCCGTGCTAATGGTACAGCGGAAGCGCTTCGGCCAGGATTTGCCTGGCGATTGGAGCGGCCACTGCGCTACCCTCACCGCCGTGCTCCTTCAGCACGACAACCGCGAGGCGCGGGCTATCGGCCGGCGCGAACGCCATAAACCACGCGTGGGGGAGCGATCGTGCGCCGCCGACCTGCGCCGTGCCCGTCTTCCCCGCCACCACGACGCCGGGCAGCCGAGCCGCGTAGCCGCTCGCACCGGGTCCATTCACTGCGTTGATCATCGCCTGAGCGACCTGATGCGCGACAGTCGGATCGAGCGCCTGCCTCCAGACTTCCGGTTGATTGTCCACAAGGACCTCGCCGCTTGGCGCGCGCACTCGCTGCACGATGGTCGGCCGCATGATCGTTCCTTGGTTGGCAATAGCTTCGTCAACAAGCAGCATCTGGAGCGGCGTCACTTGCACTGCTGCTTGCCCGAATGCAGTCGCCGCGACGTTGTAGTCGCTCATCGCGCCTTGCCCGGTCGTTACATGACTCGTGCTGACAGGCAGGTCGAACGGAATCGGTCGCCCGATGCCAAAGCTGGACGCCCCGTCGATCAGCGCCTTCCCGCCCAGTCTCAGCCCAATCCTGGCAAAGACGATGTTGTCGCTGTATTTGAACGCATCGGCGAGCGTCACCCGGCCGACTCCGGGCGGAAGATTGCTGGCTGAGGTGGTGAGCACAGATCCGCCGAAATACAGGGGACCGGTCGCATCCTCCCCGGAGAACACAGATTGCAGAGCATACGCGTGCTCGGTCAGCGCGGTAGCGAGCGTGACCGCCTTGAAGACCGACCCCGGGGGATATAGTCCTTCCAAGGCACGATTCAGCAGCAGCCCGTCGCCCGTCTGCAGCGACGCCCAGTAACCCGTCTCGTCGATACGAGCGGCGTTGAACGCCGGCTTGCTCACCATGGCCAGGATCTGTCCGCTGCGCGGATCGGCTACGAGCGCCACACCGGCGCCAGACCCTAGCGCGGCATCGGCAATGCGCTGAATGCGGTCGTCGATGGTCAGCTGCAGTGTGTCGCCGAGCACCGGCTGATGCAGGATGCGCCGGACGGTGTTGTCTAGCGGCTGGCTTGCCGCGTCGCCATTGAGATAGTCGTTGTATGATGCTTCCAGGCCGGAGTTATCGTACTGTTGGCTGTGATAGCCGATAACTGGACTCAGCGAGGAGTCGTAGAGAGAACGAACTGGGTTGCCATCCACAAACGTGGTCTGCTCTACGATCGTGCCGCGCCGGTCGATGACGGCGCCTCTGTGCACCGCCTGGCGCGCAGCGTAGAGACGGGGGTCGTCAGGGCGGTCGATAAGGCTCGGCGCGCGCACGACCTGCCAGTACACAAGGAGCCCCGACAGAACGAGATAGAAGGCGACAAAGAAGAGCGCGAGCCGGCGCAATCGTTTCCCGGTGCCACCCACATCAATCATGCGTGCTAATCCTGAGCAGGAGTCCTATGAGCACAAAGTTCGCCAGCAGCGAGCTGCCACCGTAGCTCATGAACGGAAGCGTTACGCCGGTAAGCGGCATCAAACGAAGGTTTCCGCCGATAATGACGAGCGCCTGGATTGCCAGCGTACTGGTGAGGCCGACTGCAAGCAGGCCCTCGAAAGGGTCGCGCGCCTCGGTAGCGATGCGCAATCCTCGAAACGTCAGTACAAGGAACAAGCCAAGCACCGCCAGTCCGCCTATGAGCCCCATCTCCTCACCGATACTGGTGAAAATGAAGTCCGTATTGGCGACCGGGACATAGCCAGGGTGACCCTGTCCCAGTCCGCTACCGAGCACGCCTCCGTTCGCAAGTGCGATCAAGCCCTGCACCACCTGGTATGCCTGGTCGTGCGCATAGCTCCACGGATCCAGCCAGATGTCGGCGCGCTGGCGCACGTGCGGAAAGAACCGGAAGGCCAGAACCACGCCCGCGGCGAATACGCCGACGCCGATCCACGTGTAGATGCGCCGCTCACTCGCCACGTAGAGCATCGCCAGAAAGATGCCAAAGAAGAGTAGCGCGCTGCCTAGGTCGTTCTGGAAGGTCAGCAGCAGGAGAGACAACAGCCACGTGAGGAACAGGGGCCCGAGATACTGCAGCGGCGGCAGTCGAAGTCTTCCGAAGCGAAACTCGGCTTGGGCCAACACTTCGCGCTTTTCGTCCAGGTAGGCGGCGTAAAACACGACTACCAAGACTTTCAGGATCTCCACCGGCTGGAAGTAGACGCCGTGGAAACCGAACCAGCGGCGATACGGCCCCCCGGTTATGTCAACCCCGAACCGTATCGTGCCCAAGATGAGCACGAAGCCTACGACCGCGGCCGTGTATTTGTACCGTCGCAGATCGTCGAGGCGCGGAACGAGCACGATGGTGGCTACAAGGACAAGGATGCCGACACCCAGCCAGAGGACCTGGCGCTCTGAGTAGCCGGCGTACTGCGCGTCGGCGCCCAGGCGCCGTATCGATAGCGTGCCGATCGCCGAGAGCAGCGCCACGACCGGTAGCAGCAGCTGATCGCACCGCGGCAGCCTCCAGCTCAAGAAGAGGCTGGCGACGGCGAACAAGCCGAGGAGGGTCGCCAGCTGCCGGAGCGTCTGAGACGCCGGCAGTGACGGCTGATTGACCACCAAGAGCCAGCAGCCGATGGCCAGGAAGATCCCTGTCACCAGCAGCAGGCCGTATTCCGTCCGCCGAATGTGGGTCACAGGCGCCTGCATCACTACCGCCGCCCCATTGCCGCCGGCCTAGTCCTCAAGGGTGAACCGCACGCGGAAGCGCCCCAGGTCAAGTACGTCGCCATGCTTCAGGACGACCGTCCCGCGGATGCGCACATCGTTGATGCGAGTGCCATTGGTACTGTTCAGATCCTGCGCCTGCCAGCCGGAGGTAGTCTGCAGGATACGCAGGTGCTGTCCTGAGACCCAATCATCTTCGACCGGTATGTCGCACGACGGATCGCGGCCAAGCAGAGTTGGGCTTCTGAGACGAAGCATCTTGCCGGTTGCTTGCTTCGTCTCTCCGGAGGCCAGCACGATGAGATGCGGAACGCCCGTCGTGCGGATGGGGTCGCGCGCAACCGTGGGCTGTCCGGCAGCACGCAGATCGCGGTAGAGCACGCGGACCACCAGGTACAGGAACAGGTAGAGCATGGCCACGAGGGCAAGTCGTGCCACGAGGACGACTATCGCGAAGCTCACCGCTTGGCTGTCTCCAGGACGAACTTCATATCAAGTCCTCCAAGCGAGATCGTGTCACCGCTACCGACCGGGCACTGCCGAACCAGCTTGCCGTTTACGAACGTACCGTTCGTGCTGCCAAGATCGGTTAGCTGCCAACCCCGTGAGGCTCGCTGGAGCCGCGCGTGATGTCGTGAGACACGCGCGTCTTCGACCACGACGTCGTTATCCAGCCCCCGTCCGATCGACGCCGTATCGACATCTATGAAGCAGGACGCTCCCTGGAGGTCGAGCCGCGCCCGCCCGGCCGGCACTGAGCGAGCATATGCCTCTATGGGCGGCTCGGGCTCCGGCATAATTTGCGTCGGCTGAAGCGGCGTCGTCCCTACCTCGTCATCGTCTGGGTCCTCCATGCGTGAGGATACCCGCACACTGCCCGTCCGCAGCCGGTCGTCTTTGTCGAACTGCACGGTCGGCGCGCCAGGAATCGTGTACGAACGCTCCGCTGCATACTCGAGCAGATAGTTGGCCATCTCCTTTTGCAGAGTCGCCTGGATCGAGATGAATTGTTCAAAATCCTTCACGCTAAGCGTCGCGGTATAGCGATTGGGAACCAACACATGATTGATGGCGACCGTGCGATGCGCTTCCATTTCTCGAGACAGCCGCTTGGCTACTTCCACGGGCTGCATGCGCGTCCGCAATAACCGCGCGAAGCCGCGTTCAACCAGCGATTCCATCAGGCTTTCGAAACGACCAATCGCATTCACGGTACTAAGTATAAAGAGGTTCGAGAATAGGGTAGAGGGTAGATCACTCGACTGAGGGAATTTGTCGAGCCGGTATACTAGCCTGTGGAGGTGACAGTGCTACAGGATTTCGTCAGCTATCTGTTTAACAACCTGGGTTACGGCGGCATTCTCATTGCTACGATCATCGAAAGCTGCCTGATCCCGCTGCCCAGTGAGCTGGTGATACCGCTGGCAGGTGCGGTCACGGTCTCGGGCATGGCGACCACCCTGAAACTCGACCATACATTCAACATCGTGGCCGTTGTGCTCACCGGTACCTGCGGTGAAGTAATCGGGGCGAGCATCGCCTATGCCATCGGCGCCACGGGCGGCCGCGAGCTTTTGCTCAAGTACGGGCGCTACGTGCTGATTTCGCGCCACGATGCCGAGCGTGCCGACGCCTTCTTCGCCAAGCGCGGCGACATCACGATATTCATCGGCAGGTTGTTGCCGGTTGTACGTGCGTACGTGTCCCTACCTGCCGGCATCGCACGCATGAACTTCACGCGATTCCTGGCCTTCACCGCCGCGGGCTCGCTGACCTGGTGTACGATCCTCGGGTTGATCGGCCGGAAGCTTGGCGAGCATTGGAACGATGTCGGCAACTGGATCCATCGCTTCGACATCCTGATCGGTGTGGCGATTGTCGCGCTGGTGGCGATCTTCGTGCGGCGACATCTGAATGCCTTCAGGGGAACAACCGCGGCATGACGGCGCGCGTTGATGGCGGCCTCAGCCTATCCTTCTCACTGCATGGGTCCATGGCGTGCCGATCAGGCCGCTTTGCGCGCAGTGCGTCTTGACCGCAGTGCTTCGAGGAGGCAGCCATCGCTGTGATCGCCCGCAACCTGATGGCCGCCTAGCCCCAAGGCTCCGGCAGGCGGTGCCGCGAGGCCCTGAGGCTGTCTACGAGCAGTGCGCGGAAGGCGCTGCTCAGCGGCGAATGGTCAGATGGTACGTCACTTCTCCAGACCCTTGGCCAAAATAGCTCAGGTCGATCGTGTGCCGACCCGCCGCCAGCGGAGCCAACATCACGAAGATGCCGTCTGTAACCGACTTGGTGGTCCCAGGCCCAGGCAACCGGAAGACATTGTCGGCGGGATACTTGAAGGTGAAGAGGGGGGTCTGGAACCGGTAGCGAGTGGGCAGGTTCGCGAGGTGCACACCATCTACCGTCACGTCAGCTTCGGTCCCATCCATATGGCCCTTGGCGCAACTGCGCAGTGCCGCAAAGGTAGTGCCGTCTAATTCCGCCACCGAACTCTCCCAGAGTACCGGCGAGATGAGGAGCGCCTTGCCGGCAGGCACCGTGCAGGTCCGGACATCGGAGCCGCCCATGTTGGTGAGGAGGTTCCAGACCGGGCCGGACTGGCCCACGGCGCAGTATGCTCCGGTGTGATCGGACTCCGGGTTCACCGGTGCGGGTATGGCCATCCACCACTACATCCACCGCACCTCCCATTCGGTGTACGTGTGGCCAAACGGGCGTGCCTGGGGCGGGTGACGTAAGGCTTCGCGCTTCCCGCCTGGGCGACAGGCGCGGGTCCCAGGGCGAGGACGGCGAGCATGACCACCAGCAACGCGACCAGCTTCCTCGTGCTATTCATGTCATTCTCCTCCATGCCGTTGCTGCTGCTTGTCTGAACAGGCGGGCTGCCAAGTTGATGGGCGCCGGTTCGCAAGGTCAGTTGCGGAGGAAAGCCAGGAGCTTCGGCCACTGGGCGGCACGCGCGAGCGGGTTCGCTACCTCGCTGGTGCCATCGATGCCCAACGCCTGGTCGACAGCAGCAACACCGGGGTAGAAGGGCAGCAGGTCGCAGATGCCGTGGCCGGCATCGGGGTAGTCGAGCAGCTCATGCGGGTAACGATCGTGGAGGGCAGTTAGCTCGGCCATGGCCGTCCTGGCTTGGTCGCAGGTCTGCCCCGCAGAGTCGTACTCCCCGCAGTCCTGGAATACCGGGCCCTGGACCTTCGCCACCGGTATCAGGCCAGTGCAGGGCACCGATTGGCCCCCGAAGGTCCAAATGGTGCACTCGGCCGCGTCGTCGGATGACAGGGCGGCCACCCCGTGCACCAGGTTAGGGTAGTGGACGCCCAGCAAGAGGGCCGCCTCGCTGCCCGTCGAGGCGCCCATCGCCCACACGCGGCTCGCGTTAACGCCGGGCTGGTGTCCAAGCCAGCGGAGCGCCTTGGCGAAGTACTCCAGGCTGATACCCGCGCAGTCCTGGTGGAGGCCTGGCGCGTCTCACAAGGCGAGGTCCAGGGTGGAATAACCGCGCGAGGCAAGCATGGCGCCAGCCGGGAGGTTGATGCCACTGGCGGGGCCGCCGAACGCCACGATGCCGACATGGTTATCCTGGCCGGCGGGAGGCTGCCAGAACACGCCGTAGAAGCCGGTGGCCGCAGGGCTCTCGTAGGTCGCCGTCACCGGGAGCGCCGGACCGCGCTGGATCGTTACCGAGGCCTGCGCCCCGCCGCTCGTCGCGGTGAACTTGAAGCTGAGGGGCTTGGACCACACGCAGCCGTGCTGGCCCTGCAGGCGGAGCGAGCAACTGGCCCACGCATACATGCTCGGATAGATACTCAGCAGGCCGAACGGCCAGATCGGGTCCAGGCCGAGCGGCCAGGTCGCGTTGGTGAGCGGAGTGGGTTAGGCAGCCGACCCCATGAAGTCAACGGGGCCCATGGGGTCGGTTCCGTCGTACGCCGACACGCCGCCTTTTGCTGTCGCGGTGGCCGGGTCCACGATGCCCGCTGACCTGGCCGTGTACGTAGACGTGAAACCCCACGTGATAGCGGCCGCGTCCACCGAGGCGACCGAAAGCGTGACGCGCGCACCTGGCCGCAGCCCACTGATCCGGATCGTGAGCGGTGTGTCCGAGGCTGAGGTCTTGGGGCTGACCGTGAGCTGTAAGTTCCCAGCGGACGCCGAGATGGCGGCACGGGTGGGGCCGGCGTGGGAAGCGGGAACGGCCAGGGATGCCAGGAGGGCAAAGACCAGGATGAGACTACGAGCGATAAGCCGCTGCATGTCCAGCTCCCTTCGATTTAGCAAGCGGCGAGAGGCGTCCGCCTGCATGGCGCCGGGCACAAGAAACCCGGCGCACGATCATGCCATCGTGGCCGGGTTCACCAGTTGCTCGCTGCAGTCCAGGGGTGGCCAGGCAAGAGCAGGCGTCAGCAGGACGGGAGCGGTCTCGCCGCTCGCGGTGCTTGCGGCGTCGGACCCTTTCTAGGGCTGCAGGTCAGCGCATCCACTTCAACTCGATCATAGACCTTGTCTCAAGGCACGGCCCTGCTGGCTTGTTCGCTGGGCCAAGCCCGTAGCTGCCCGTGGACCCGCGTCTAGCACAGGGGCTGACGAGCGCCGGCCAGGCGAACGGGAAATGCACGCGATCGGCCCCATCCCCGCGCCAACTCCGCTGTTGCGCCGCGCCGCCCTTGCTCTCTGTGCAACCGCGACGTTGCATTTGTATGCAAGAGTTCGGCATGACTCGCGAACGGTCTCGGTATCCCTGAATCAGGTCCGGAAGCGAGAACTGAAGCGCGTGCCGTGGGCGCAGGTATGCAATTCATCGGCAGGCTCGATGCGGAATCGGCCGTTCATGGCAGTGAGCAAGGCTCGGCGTGAACATGCGGACAGACGTGCAGTACTGAGGCTGGCAGGGACGACATGACCGAGGCTGAGTGGCCGCGGTAACGGGCTTCGCTACCGTCTGCAGGCCCGTAGTCGGACCGCCATTCGTAGTCGCGATGCGACCCGCCTGCAGCCGAATGCGTTTATTGTTCTGCAGCCGCAGCTGATGGACTTGCCGCCCCGCCCCTCGACACCAGTCCGCAATAACACACTTCGCCAGCTCTGGTGTGGTGACCCGCAATCTCATTGGCGTAGTCGATCTCCTCCAGGTTTGTGCCCAGAAAGAAGGCAGCGAGTAGCTGCACATCCCATTCCACAGGAAGTGGCAGCCTCCCAGGTAGGAGACGGCGAGTGACTGCCACGTAGAGCAGGCCACTAGTGCCGTTCTCGAAGGCGACCCGCACGCGGACGCGACCGCCGATCACTGCTTCCTGGAGTGCCCCTGGATGGTCGAGGGCGAGCCGCCGAATCCGCGGCACGTCTTGCAGTAGTGCCCGGGCAAATGTGGGCAGGCGCTGATCCACGACACGTTCGACATCTGGCCGGGTCGGAAGAAGACGGCCGCTGTGTAGGAGCCGCTCGAAATAGGGATACGAATCGTCCGCGCTACCGGCTTCATGCCAATGCGCTGCCAAGAGCCAGACGATGCCTGCGGCTACGTGGTGCCATGTCGCCGCGCGGTACCGACCGCTATGGAGCGAGTAGGCGACGAGCTTTGGCAGCAGACCCCTAATCGTCTCGATGCCGACAGGTTGCTCTGCCCGCTTCTTGACGAAGTCAGCAATGACCTGGTGCTCGCCTGCTAGCTCGGCAATCGGACGATCAGCAGCAGCTGGAGCCTGGTCCAGATCTTCGGTGAGACATCGGTAGGTGGCGCCGAGCGTCCATGCCGATTCGTCGGGCATCACCGCTGTCGCACACCCACACTGCTATTCGGGGATATCGGCCATGATGGCGTCAATCTCGGCGTCACGCGCAGCCGTCGAAGCGGTTACGAGGCGCTCGAGGTCCCCAGCCGCGATGGCCTGTTGCGTTTCGCTGAAGATCCGGTGCAGCTCGTCGCGATGGTTCGCCACGTACTCGGCGAGCGCTTCGTGAATCACTTCGGCGCGGCTCTGCCGGCGCAGGTGCGCCAGTACCTCGAGCGCGCTATCGTCATTCGCGAAGATCCGGACTGGCTTGCTCTTCGTCTGCATGATCCCATTCCCCTGTAACTGTGTTACAAGGTTACAGGCCCGCAAGCGAATCGTCAAGCCCACGGCCGTCGATATCCAGCATGAGGTGTGGCAGTCGTGGTACGTGGGCCAGATCGACGGCACCGACTACGCGCGCCTCATGCTACTCCCCGGCTACCAGCATGATCTCGATGTTGTGACGATCGCCCCGAACTGGGTCATCGCCACCTACACGCACGGCTGGATCGACTCGCTCAACCAGATCGGCGTCATCCGCCCGGTCGGTGCGCGCACCGCCTACCGCCGCCAGGGATTGACGCGGTCCGCGCTGCTGGAAGTGCTGTGCCGACTGCGGGCCTTCGGCATGACCCGTGCGTGCATCTCGACGGGGCAGGCGAACACGCCAGCGCTGCGAGGCACGTTGCCGGACGAGGCTCCGCAGTCCGGCGCTAATCTCCTCACTCATGCACCCGGGGCAGCCAGTTGCTCGAGTGCCCGCGAACGGATAATTGATTGAAAGCCTCTGAGATGCTGAAAGACTGACGGGCGCCAACGCTGGCCGAGGTTGAGTCGAGGCTCCACCCGTGAGCGCCGCTCGAAGCCGGCTCGCGCACGGGCCATGATTGCCAGTATCCGCATCGGATACGAGACGCATGCTCGACGTCGGCGCTACGTTCGCGTCGGCTGGCGGTCTCATGTATGTCTTCGGCCCCCGCCTCGCGTTGGATTGTCGCTACGCCGCGTGGAGCCAACAAGTGCGGCGATCCCTTGCTGCAGGCGGTCTACCGTCTCACGCTTCTCCTGCTCGGCATGTTGGCGCAGCCCAGTAAGCCGTTCCTCTGGGTACACACGCCAGTGACGGGAACGGCCAGCCATTTCGCTCTGAACGACCACATTCAGGCCCCGCTCGCTGCCATTCCATGAGGGGGCAGCTGCGCACTACCCTCCCACCCCAGGGTCTGCAAGTAGTCGTCTGCCCCATCACCCGCTGCGGTGTGCTACGCACCCCGGGCCGTGCCCCTGCCATGACCTATCACCCACTCATCACCCACTCTTGTGGGTACCCGGTACCCGGTCAGGCACGTCGCGACCTTTTTCAGACCGTGCCTCCCACCCTCGTCCGTGCGCGCGACACGACAGTCACTGCCTCGGGCACGTGCAGCAGCAGTGCGGTTGCCAGGTACAGACACGCGCCGAGAGGCACGCAGATGAGCAGCGTGACGAAGGATCCGAATCGGCTCGGGTTGATGACGTGAATGAGACGCTCCGCCGTGAGGCCGACTCCAGCAACCATCACACCAGTGGCAATGTTGGCGCGAGCTAACGCCCATCCAAGCGGCCCCAGGGCGAACTGCGGCACCGCGCGGTGCAGCGCGATGATCAGGTTGACCGCTTCGGCGAGTACCGCCAGCGACATGGCGAAGGCCAGACCTGCCACGGCATGCTCAGGACTGAGCACCTTGACTGATACCACGCTGACGAGAATGGCAAGTGCCAGCGTCCATACCACTACCAGCACGGGAGTGACCGTGTTGCGGATGGCAAAGAACGCGCGGGGGAGCACTTCAGCCAGCGAGTGGCCGGGGATACCTACCGCGTAGTACACGGTGGCCAGCGTGATCAGCTGAATATCGATGGCGTTGTTGCTTGTGCCGTATGCGAACAGCACGCGAACCACGCGCGGGGCCAGTATGATCAAACCCGCCGCGGCAGGTACCGTCAGAAACAACACCATGCGAATCGTCTGATTGACGGTGCTGGCAAACCCCGGCATATCGCCGGCCGCCGCTTGCCTGGCCATCACCGGGAATGCGGTCTGGCCGAGCGCGGCGGCAAAAATGCCGACCGGCAGTAGGATCAGCGTCCAGCCGTACGTTAGGGCCGGGTTAGGATTTGCTCCCTGCACCCTGTTCGCAAGGTACGTCGTGACGATAAAGGTGGCCTGGATCCCGGCCTGACCGAACAGGCGGGGCGCCATCAGCCGGCCAATCTCCCGCACGCCGGCCGATCCAAGGCTAAGTGACAGGTGCAGCAAGCGGCGCCCCTGCGGCAGAAACGGAATCTGCAACGCGAGCTGGAGCGCCGCCCCGAGAGTGACGGACCAGGCAATCGCCGTGACGCCCACGAAGTGGCCGATGATAATTCCCACGATGATGCTGAGGTTGTAGACCAGAGGCGCCAGCGCGGGGACCGTGAAACGAAGGTACGAGTTCGACACGCCCTGGCAGATGGTTATGAGCGCCATGAAGAGCGGCTGCAGCAGCATGATGCGAGTGAGCGGGATGGTCGTGCTGATCAGGTCGGCGTGTTCGGGTCCAGTCATCTGCGGCACGTAGCGCGGCGCCAAGACGATAGCCAGAATGAGCGCCGGCAGCAGCAGGAGAATCGTCAGGTAAAACACGGTACTTGCCACGCGCCAGCCCTCGGCCTCTTCATCCTGCGAGTTCTTCGCCAGATAGCCGGCAAACGTGGGGATGAAGGCCGACGCGAAGGCGCCGCCAGAGACCAGATTGAACACGAAGTCGGGAGCGCGAAACGCCGTGACGTACGCGCTGGCGCCCGTCGTATGCGTGCCGATCAAGGCGGCGAAAAGAACCTGACGTAACATGCCGAGCACGCGGCTTAGCAGGAAGGCAATCATCAAAATGGTCGCCGCGGGCAGAGCGACGTACTGCCGCCACGCCTTCTTGGCGCCGGCCGTAGTAGAGGACACGGGGCGGACTGGTGGGCTGGCGGTCTGCATCTCGCCAGGGATGATACCGGCTGGGCGGAGCTAGTCCAAGGGGCAAACCATGGTTTCCAGCAAGTGCCGCAGCTCACTCGCCGGATCGTCGCAGAGGCCACAGTGCACCGGCGAGGGCTGCACGAGCGTGCTCCTCGGCGAGACAAGCCAGTGAAACCGCTCCGCCATGCTCAGCGATCCGATTGGGCCGGCCGCACGGCCTCCGGCGCATACCAGTGGGATGACCGCCAGATGCCGCTCAACCTCCTCGATGTCTATGCATGGAGCAAGCGCGCGAAGCCGCTCGCGATCGAGCTCGACCGACGCACGCAGGAATCGACGTACGCGGCAATACAGAATGACGCCTGCGTTGACGAATTCGCAACGCTCCACCCGCGGCACTATTCGCACTATGGCGTAGTCATACGAGTGCGTGCCGGGCACTGACTGCCTCCTCAACAAACGCTCGCGGCGGCTGAAGCCGCCTGGTGAGAAACACCATGTACGCGTCGCGATGTTCGTGAAGCGAGCTGAACGAGGGCTCATCCGATAGCCATTCCGCTGGAATGGCCTCCACGATCTGGCGGAGGGCTGGGACCTCCAGGCGGGAAGCAAGGTACGCGTCGGCGTCCGGAAGCAGCGAAGCGGAACGCAGGAGCACATGGTCCTTGATACGCGGAAAACGCGAGGCACTCCTCTCCACGTAGCCTTCCCAGGAGTGATGGAAGTAGAGTGACGCACCATGATCGATGAGCCAGAGCTGATCCCGCCAGAGAAGCATGTTTGTGTTCCGCGCGGTGCGGTCGACGTTAGTGATAAAGGCATCGAACCACACAATCGTTGACGCGAGATCCGAGGACGGCGGCGGCGTAAGGATCGGATCGAAGGCCAGCGCGCCCGAGAGATAGCGAAGTCCCAGGTTGAGTCCGGTACTTGCCGCGATCAGGTCATGGATCTCCGGATCCGGCTCGGAGCGTCCAAATGCACGATCGAGCAAGACCACCACGATCTCTGGCACGCGCAGGCCGAGCAACCTGCCAATCTCACCGGCGAGCATCTCCGAGATCAGGGCACGCTGCCCCTGGCCGGCACCGCGAAACTTCAGCACGTAGAGCTCGCCGTCGTCAGCCTCCACGATAGCCGGCAGCGAGCCGCCTTCGCGCAGCGGAGTGAGATAACGGACTGCGGTAACGGTTCTCAACACGACGCGACTACCTTCACCTGGAGCAGGCTGCCGGCCGCGCGGATCCGACGCGCGACAGGGAGAGATGGACGATTGGAGTTGATGATACCGGTTCAGCCATGGGAATGCGCCGTATCTGCCGCAGTCAGCCCCGAGCTATGCTCGCCTTGCCCCGCATCCATTCACCTGGCTATGCTCAAGCCATGGACGACACAGACAAGAATTCGCCATTTCCCATCGAGACAGGGGCAGACCCGGCCGAGCCGGAGAACATTCCGGAGCCCAATCTCGTCGCCGAGCGGTTGGTCAGCCTCAATGGCCTTGTCAGCTTGATCTTGCTCTTATGGAGCGCCGTCGCGCTCATGAAGCCCGCAGTGCTACGGAGGCAGATCCGCGCCTTCTGGCGCCGCTGGCCGTGGATCGTGGGAGTCAAGCCGCCGTCGTAGGGCGGCCCGGTCGCCGCAAACTGGTGAAGCGGTCAGGAGGATCAGGCAATGCCTCGAGCACAGATGGACAAGTGGGAGCGGCTAGAAGCCAGCATCCAGCAGCAACCGACCGATCGCATTCCATGGGCACTCTGGCGCCACTTCTACGATCGCGAAACCACGGCCTCGAGTCTGGCGCGCGCCATGCTGGACTGGCAGACGCGAAACGATTTTGACCTGCTCAAAGTCAACCCCAGGGCGCAATACCATGCGGAAGCGTGGGGCAATCGCTACCACTATTCAGGCCAACCCGACGTGAAGCCCGTGATCGAAACCGCCGTCGTAACGACCGCAGGGGATTGGCACAACATCGATGTAAAGCCGCCGTCCACGCCGGCCTTCGACGAGCAATTGCGGGCTTTGAGTGAAATCAGGCGCGGGCTGCGCGGCGCTGTGCCGTTTGTCGAGACCATCTTCTGCCCGATCTCGGTCGCCGGCTACCTCGCTGGAGGCGACGTCAAGGTGCTGCTGCAGCACATTCACGAGGATCCTGCCGCGGTTCATGGCGCGCTTCAGGCAATTACCGAAACGTTCGTGGCGTTCGTGCAGGAAGTGCTCAACGCCGGCGCGAGCGGCATCTTCTTCGCCACCGGAGCGTGGGCCACCTATGACACGCTGACCGCCGCCGAGTACGAAGCGTTCGGCCGGCCCTACGACTTGCGCGTGCTGGCCGCGGCAACCGGGGCCCGCGTCAACGTGCTGCATATCTGCCGCAAGAACGATATGGCGCTGCGACTGCTCGACTATCCGGCGCACGTTCTCAATTGGGCTGTCACCGAGGAAGGCAACCCGAGCCTCGGCGACGTCGCGGACTCCGTAACTGGACGTGCGGTCGCGGGCGGCCTGTCAAACAATGCACTCACCGCGGCGGACGACTCCGCAGCATTGAAAGAGCTGGCGATGGCAGCCGACCAGGCACGGAATCGCGGGCTGATCCTTGCCGGGAACTGCTCTATCCCCATCAATGCATCGCAGGCGGTGATCGACGCCGTGCACCGCCGACTTCTGCAGTGAGCGGGTCGCAGGAGGCGCGTCTGCGGGCACGCGTGCGTGAGCAGCAGCGGGCGATCGTGCGGGCGTCGCTCCCATTGGAGCGCCTGCTCATGCACCCGGGCCGAGTCCGCGGGTTGGATGTGTCGCCGGAGGAGGAGCGCGACTGGTCGCATGCGATGATCGGCAGCAGCTGGGGCGGCTCGCAGGAGTGGACGTGGTTTCGAGCCTGGTTCCGCGTTCCACCCTCGTGGGCCGACCAGAAGGTTCGGCTGTCGCTCCCGCTGGGGGGCCAGGCAATGGTCTATCTCGACGGGCGACCCTGGCAGGGCCTGGACGAAAACCATCGATCGGTGGTCCTGCCGCCGCAGTGTTTCGACGGCGCTTCCCATGTCGCGGCGGTTGAAGCCTATGCGTCGCCGGTTACCACTGTTGCTCGCAAGCCAACCGACATGTTTACCGTGGGCGAGTGCCGCCTGGAACTGCTCGACAGCGAATCTGAAGCGTTCTACTACGACCTGGCCGTTGGCGTCGAAGCGCTCGCCATCCTGCCCGAAGCGTCAGTCGAGCGGGTGGCGCTGCTCAGGTTACTGGTCGAGGCGGAGAACACGGTGAACCGCACCGAGCCTACCCTGGACGAGTTCAGACAATCGGTAGCACGCGCGCGCGCGCATGTACAGCGAGGACTTGAAGCGATCGCGGTCGACGGCGCCGCCCACAGACCGACGATCAATGCCGTCGGACACGCGCACATCGACACTGCCTGGCTATGGCCATCTATCGCAGACCAGACGAAAAGTGGCTCGCAGCTGGTCCACAGTGCTTCGCCTGATGGAGCGCTACCCCGACTACCGATTCGTATGTAGCCAACCCCAGCAGTATCGCTGGCTGGAGGAAGACGAGCCGGAGCTGTATCGCCAGGTCGCGGAGCGCGTGGCCGAGGGTCGCTGGGAGCCGGCAGGGGCAATGTGGGTCGAGCCGGACTGCAATCTGACGTCCGGCGAATCGCTCGTGCGGCAGTTCCTCTACGGCCAGCGCTTTATGCGCGAGCGCTTCGGCGCGACATGTGGCTACCTATGGCTGCCTGATGTCTTCGGCTTCACCGGAGCGCTGCCACAGCTGATGCGCAGTGCCGGAATCAACGCTATGGCCACCATCAAGCTCAGCTGGAATTCGACCAACCGTATGCCGCACGATACGTTCCGCTGGCGCGGCATCGATGGTACGGAGGTCCTGGGCTACTTTATGACGGCCGGCGCCGACTGGGAGCCGCTTGACTACATGGCCGATCCGTATCCTGTGAAGCGCGGGCAGTCCACGTACAACGCCAACTTCTCGGTGAAGGAAGTGATGGGAAGCTGGGTGCGATACCGCGACAAGGGATTGAACACGGAGACCTTGTATTCCTTCGGCTTCGGAGACGGCGGCGGCGGGCCGACCGAACAGATGCTGGAATACGCGGCCAGGTTACGCGACTACCCCGGTTTACCTCGCGTCTCGCAGACCAGTGTCGGAACGTACCTTGCCACGCTGAGCGATCGCATTCTCCACGATGCGAAGGCGCCTGTCTGGGAGGGTGAGCTCTACCTTGAGTTGCATCGCGGCACATATACCAGCCAGGGACGCGTCAAATGGAATAACAGGCGCGCCGAGCACGTGCTCCACGATGCCGAGCTGTGGTGCGCCTGGGCAGCGCTGTTCGACCGTGACCAGACCGCGCGCAGAGAACGCCTCACAGCATGCTGGGAGGATGTGCTCCTCAACCAGTTTCACGACATTCTGCCCGGCTCTTCGATCGGCGAAGTCTATGAGGACGAGCGCAGACAGCACGCGTCGGTTCTGGCCACCGCCGGAGGAGTGCTTGCCGAGGCACAGGATGCAATCGCACTGCACATTCAGTCGGACACGCCCGCCATCGCCGTCTTCAACGCATCTCCATTTCCGCGAAGCGAGAGTCTCGAGTTCCGGTTGCCGCAAAACGTGCCGGCAGATAGCACGCTTGTGACCGGCGGAGGGCGTGCGCTGCCGTCGCAGGTCGTGGCCACCGGCGCTGAGCGCGGCGTTTTGGTCACCGGGCTTACGGTGCCGCCCTTGGGCTATGCCCTTGTCTTTGCCGGAGGCGCCGCAGCCACCCCGTCCACGGAGATCTCGGTGAGCGAGCGAGCGCTCGAGAATCGTTTCTTCCACCTGAATCTGGACGATCGCGGCCGGATTGCGTCACTCTTCGACAAACGCTTCAATCGGGAAGTGCTTGCGCCCGTAGGTGGGAACCGGCTCCTGGCCTTTGAAGATAAACCGACTCACAACGACGCGTGGGATATCGACGATTTCTATGTCGATAAGTGTGTCGAGATTGACGATGTTGAGTCCTGGCAGGTTGTCGAGACCGGGCCGGTCCGCGCAGGCGTGGAGATTGTCCGGCGCTATGGACTCTCCACGATCCGCCAGCGGATCCTTGTGCACGCCGACACGCCGCGCGTTGACATCCAGACCACCATTGACTGGCACCAGCGGCAGGTTCTGCTCAAGGCGGCCTTCCCGCTCGCGATCCACGCGACGGCGGCCACCTATGAGTGCGCGTTCGGCTGCTTGCAGCGGCCGACACACCGCAATACGAGTTGGGACGCCGCGCGATTCGAGGTCCCTGCCCACCGATGGGCTGACCTGTCAGAAAGCGCGTACGGCGTGAGCCTGCTCAACGACGGGAAGTACGGCTATGACTGCCTCGGAAATGTGTTGAGCCTGACACTCCTCAAATCTGGCATCGAGCCGGATCCGCTGGCAGACGAGGGCGCACATAGCTTCGCATACGCGCTCTTCCCTCACGGCGCCGATTGGCACATAGAAGACACGGTGCGGGCCGCGATTGCGTTCAATCTGCCAGTGCGCGCACGGTACGTGCCCGGGACCGGCACCAGGCTGCCTGCCCAGGCGTCCTTCGTGCGCAGTGACCGCGGGCATGCGGTCGTTGATACCGTGAAACCGGCCGAGGACGGGAGCGGGCTCATCGTGCGCGTGTACGATTGCGCCAATCAGCGAGGCGCGGTAACGCTCACGTTCGCCAATCAGGTCGTCAAGGCTTCGTCCGTCACAATTCTGGAGGAGCCCGACAGCGCGGCAGGGCCGGTGCGCGTGGAAGGCGCATCACTCACATTCACGATCCTACCGTTCCAGGTGCGCTCGTTCCGGGTGGCACTCCTGCCGTAGCTCGCCGCACGGAAGTCATCGGATCGTGTCGTAGTGTCTTCGATTCCCGAGCGAAGCGCCTGCATTTGCGCTACTATCAGAGCACGCGGTGTGGCACAACTGTCGCGGTGGATGGACGCCACGCGGTATCATGGAGACCGGCAGTTACCCGCCGGTTCAGGAGAGTGCGGACCGTGCCCGAAACCCCTTCACCGTTAACATCGTCCGGAAGGATCTTGCTCGCCAAGTGGCAACGTACCGTGATCGAGTGCGAGGCCGACGGTGATCTCGCGGGCGCAGCAAGTGCACTGGATAGGATTGCCGGCCTCTATCGTCAGCACGGCATGACGGCCGAGGCTCTGCAGGTGTGCCAGCGCGCGCTTGTGCTGCACGATCGTCTTGGCAATTTCGCCGTGGCTGCTACGGTGCTGCGCGACATGAGCGGCCTCTATGTGCAGCTTGAGCAATATCAGAACGCCTACGCGATGGCGCAGCGATCCGTCGCCGTATGCGAGCGACTGGGTGACCTGGACGCCACAGCATCGTCGGTCGGCGCCGCCTCTCGCGTTCTCGTAGCCATGAAGCTGTATCCTGAGGCACTTGCCGGTTTCAACCAGGCGCTGTTTATGCGTGAAAAACAGAATAACGTTCCGCTAATCGCCGACTGTCTCCTGCAAATCGGCGCCGTCCAGACGGAGCTTGCCAACCTGGACGACGCGGAAGCGACCTACACACGCGCCATTGCCATGCTTGAGACGCTCGGTGACCGACCGTTGCTGGCCGAGGCGTACCACGCCGCGGGCGTCGTCGCCTCCAGGCAGGATCGCGAGTCCACCGCCCTTGAGCGCCTGCGGACAGCCCTTCGCATTCGCGAAGAGGCGTGGATCGTCGCCTGAGGCGGGCGAAGCCATGAGCGCCATTGCCGAAGTGTACCAGCGTCAAGGCAATCACGACGCCGCACGGCGCATGCTGGAGCAGGCCCTTCCACTTCTCGAGAGCAAGAGCGATAAAGCGCTTCTGGCCGCCACTCGAGTGAGGCTTGGGAAGTCGCTCGCAGCCCAGGGCATGCTGGCGGCTGCGGTCTCGAACCTGAGCCGTGCGCTGGCTATCAGCGAGAGCCTCGGCGATGAGAATGGACAGGCTGTTGCGCTGAACGAGCTTGGTAGAACGTACGAGGGGCAGAATCGCCTTTCTGAGGCGCTTGACCACTACACGCGGGCGCTCGCGCTTCGCACTCAGACCGAAGACCGCATCGGTCGTTCCGAAGCACTTGGTAACTGCGCAACCGTCCTTGATCAGCAGGGCCAGGTCGAAGAGGCGCGTGAGATGTTTGCACAGGCGCAAGCGCTTGCCGAAGAGACCGGCGATCCTGAAGCCTGCGCACGGGCCTATTTTGTCATCGCGCGATCGCGCTGGCGGCGCGGCGATCGCGCTGGATCGGTGGATTTTCTGGAAAAGAACGTCGCGCAGTATCGCGATGCCGGAATGCGGCGCGAGACAGTTCGGGAGCTCGAGAGGTTGGCATCATCGTATGTGGAAATCGGCCAGCCCGAGAAGGCAAAAGCCGCCAGGAGAGAGGCCGAACTCCTGCGAAAGCAAATGTCGACGGGCTAGAAGCCTTTCAACGGTTATTGGTTTTCCCAACTTCCTCAACGATCGCGTTCGCTGCCTGCTCCAGCGCCACATCGCGCGTCTCAGCTCCGATCCTGGCCTTCAACTCCGCGGCGTTGCGCTCCAGCGTCCTTCGGCTGACCGTCGCGCGCCAGGGTAGCCCGAGCAGATCTGCGTCCTTGAACTTCACTCCTGCCCGCTCGTCGCGGTCATCATAGAGCACGTCCACTCCCGCGGCTCGAAGCTCGCCGTAGAGCGTGTCGGCAGCCGACCTCACCGCCTCGTTCTCGAGATCCAGGCCTGCGAGATACACGTCGTACGGGGCGACGATAGCCGGCCACACCAGTCCCTGTGCGTCGTGATGCGCCTCAGCCAAACAGGCGATCAGGCGCTCGACACTGATACAGTAGGAGCCCATGACAATCTCCGCCAGCTGCCCGTCTTCACCCAGGCAGGTGGCGCCGAACGCTCGCGAATAGCGGGTGCCAAGCTTGACAGCGCTACCGACCTGCACCGCCCGCGTGAGGCGAACAGATGCGCCGCAGGCGGCGCACGGCGCGCCCTCCTGGACCTTCACGATGTCGGCAATGAAATCCGGCTGATAGTCGCGAGGCACGTTGGTATTGCGAAGGTGAAAGCCGTGGCGATTGGCGCCGGCCACCAGATTGGGTGAGCGAGCCACCAGATCGTCGACGACCACGATCGCGCCGTGGATGCCGATGGGCGAGGCGTAGCCCGGCACGATGCGCGCGCCGGCGAGATCCTCCGGAGCAGCAAAGCGAAGGTCGCCGGCGCCGATGACCGCGGCCAGCTTTGTCTCATTGACCTCCATGTCGCCGCGCACGACGGCAAACACGAGGCGGCCGTCGGCCGTGAAGAACGTGGCCTTGGCAGTGCGCGACGCGGGCACCTTGAGAAAAGCGGCGAGCGCGGCGATTGTCGGCGTCGCCAATGTCTCGACCGGTTCGAGCGGCTGCAGATCCTCCGCAGGCGGCGCGTCCTTTCGGAAGACGGCAACCCGTTGATCGGCGGCCGCGCCACACTGGTCACAGACCACGACGGTATCTTCCCCGGCATCGGAGACGAACATGAACTCATGCGCCGCGGAGCCGCCGATCGCCGACGAGTCCGCGCGCACCGCCAGCACGGAGAGGCCCAGCCGCGCGAATATGCGGAGATACGCGTCGTAGACGCGCTGGTACGACGAATCGAGGCCGCCGGTCGACAAATCGACGCTGTAGGCATCCTGCATCGTGACTTCGCGCAAGCCGATCAGGCCGCCACGCGATCGTGGCTCGTCGCGAAACGACGTCTGCATCTGGAACACGAGTAAAGGCAACCGCCGATACGAATGAACATGCCTGCGCAGAACGTCGGTGACGGCCTCCACGTGCGTCATGGCCAGCGCCAGGTCACGGCCGTTTCTGTCCTTCAGGCGCGCTAGCTCTGGGCCCAGGGAGCTCCAGCGACCGCTTTGCTGCCAGAGATCTGCCGGCTGCACGACAGGCAACACGATCTCCTGCCCGCCGATTGCCTGCATTTCCTCTCGCAGGACCCGCTCGATCTTGCGCTTCACGCGCAGGCCAAGCGGAAGCAGAGAATATATTCCTGCAGCCAGCGGGTGGACAAACCCACCACGCAGCAGGTACCGATGACCGGCAAACTCCGCGTCGGCGGGGGCTTGCCTCAACGTCTCGCAGAGCAGTGCACTCCTGCGCACGGGTAACTCCTTATGTCAAAATGGTGCCACTAGGGACATGGGACTCGCGCCACGCCGTGGTTGACCGACATGATACGGGAGCAGCGCGATGTTGCACAACGGCTCTTGTGGCTGAGGGCAATTCGGCCAAAGCCATCGACACTGTGCGGCTTACTGAGGGGGCGGACCTCGTGCAAGCACGGCTCGTGGGGTGCGGGTTGCCGCGAGCAGAAGTTGCCGTGAGGACGACGTGATGTGATGCGCCTGCCGGCTGGCATGCGGAACGCGGCAGCCTTGCCGAAACGCGACGAGCGCGGTATATCAAGGTGACCTGGCCTAGGGACGACAAAGCTCCACCGCAGAGCAGTGACAGCCGGAGCGCAGTGCCGCAAGTAACCATCGCCGATGCAATTCCCGCCATGCCGGCAGGAGAAATGTTATCCTAACCGTCTGCCATGCCTGAGCAGCGACGCGTGGCGACAGTGCGGAAAGGGCGTCATGTCCGAGCCCGCACCAATGGCCAGGATCTCGCCAGTTAGCAGGAGAGTGATCCAATGCCACCACCCACCAGAGAGCTCCCGACAAACCATGAGCCCGACAGCAACCGCGGAGCCGAGGGTTCGGGCGACGGCCTCAGCGATCTGGCGAACGACGCGATCATCACCGAATCGTATCTCCGCAACTTGCTAGAATCCGTCCCAGACGCGATCCTGACCGTCGACGGACGTGGTCGAATTGTCTTCGTCAACTTCCAGGCGTTGCATATGTTCGGCTACAGTCGCAAAGAGCTGCTGAGCATGACAGTTGAAGCGCTCGTGCCGGAGCTGGTCCGGGCTCGCCACGTGACTCATCGCGCGGGATATCATCAGAGCCCTCGAGTGCGTCCGATGGGCGCAGGGCTAGAATTGCACGGGCGGAAGAAGGATGGCTCCATGTTCCCTGTCGAGATCAGCTTGAGCTCATTCGTCTCCGACGGCCAGGCACTGGTCACGGCGGTGATACGCGATACGTCCGAGCGGAGGCAAGCGGAGGCGGAGCGCCTGCGAGCGGAAGCGGCGGAGGAGGCAGTCCGCCAGCGCGACGAATTCCTCTCCGTCGCGGCGCATGAGCTGAAGACGCCGTTGACCAGTCTCCTGGGCTTCGCGGAAGCGCTGGACCGGATCTACGGGCGTGGGCGTGAACCCGACACAGCCCTGGTACGTCGTGCCCTGCAGACCATCGCCAGGCAATCGGAGAAGATCAACCTCCTCGTTGACCAGCTGCTCGATGTGTCGCGTATCGAGGCCGGCCGGCTGCAGCTGGAACGCAAGCAAACCGACCTGATTTCTATCATTCGCACCGTAGCGTCGGATGCGCAATCGCGCACGTCCGCGCACACGTTGGTCGTGCACGCGCCCGCCAGCCTGATCGCCTCGGTGGACGGCCTGCGTCTGGAGCAAGTGATCACGAACCTGGTCGACAACGCAGTCAAGTACAGCCCAGACGGAGGGGAGATAGCCGTTAGCGTGTCGCGAGACACCGATGGGCCGGCACGGATATACGTTCGCGACCATGGTATCGGCATTCCCGAAACGGAGCGCGCGCATATCTTCGACCGCTACTACCAGGCGCACGCAGGCGCCCATCGTTCGGGCATGGGTCTTGGACTCTATGTGTCGCACCAGATAGTCGAACTGCACGGCGGACGGATGGACGCTGCGTTCCCGCCGGATGGTGGCACGGAAATGAGAGTCGTGCTTCCACTCGAATCGGAGGCGTGAGGTACAAGAGCGATCCGCCCAGGCCAAACAGCCTTGTTCGTCGAAGCCTGCTATACTGGAACATATGATCTAGTATCTTGTCTGGGTGCCGTGGTTGCACTGTGGTGCATGCCTGAAGCTGCGGCATCAGGGCAGCGCACCAAGACTGCGGTCCCAGTGAGCGCTACTATTCACCGGCGACAGACTACTGGTAGCGAGGGCGGCAGCATGGCCAGGGTCGAGTATCGCGAGATCGCCTCCAAGCGAATCATCAATCGCGTGTACGGCATGCCTTTCAAGTGGAGCATCAATCCCTATCGGGGCTGTGTGCACGGTTGCCACTATTGCTACGCGCGCGGCACGCACACCTACCTGGATCTGAACGTCGACGAGGACTTCTCCGGCATCATCCTTGCCAAGGTCAACGCGCCAGAACTGTTGTTCCACGAGCTGAGACTGCCTTCCTGGCGCCGAGAGAGCATTTCGATCGGTAGCGCGACCGACCCGTACCAGCCTGCAGAGGGACGGTTCCGCATTACACGGCGCATGCTCGAGGTGCTCAACGATTTTCGGAACCCGCTGAGCCTGGTCACCAAGGGCACGCTCATCATGCGAGACATCGATCTGCTGGCGGACGTCGAGCGGCGCGCGGGATGCGTCGTGTGCTTCAGTATTCCTACGATCGACCGATCCATCTGGCGTGCTACCGAGCCGGGCACTGCCCCGCCCGCCAAGAGGCTCCATGCTATGGCCGCGCTGGCCAGCGCAGGCGTGCGCGTTGGCGTGCTTGCCGCGCCGATTATCCCCGGCCTCAGTGGCAGGCCGGACCAGCTCGAAGCGACGGTACGCGCGGCGGCCGAGCACGGAGCCTCATTCTTCGCCGCCGGCGCGTTGCACCTCGGAGCCGGTGAGCGCGCTCACTACCTGCGTTTCCTCGAGCTCGAATATCCGGAGCTCCTCCCGCTCCACGCTCGGCTCTACCCGGGCAAGTATCCTCCGCGCCGGGCGTCCGAACAGCTCGCAGATCAGGTTGCCGAGATCCGAGAGCGCTACGGACTGGTGGACTGGCTTCACTCGTCAGGCCAGGCGGTACAGGCAGAGCTTGCGTTTGGCGCCTGACTTGAGGATGCCTCCGACTGAGGTCGAATGGAAGGGGATCCCCACTGCGGTGTGGGCCGCGGTGGCGGCCTAAGGGCCATGAAAACCTGAAGCGCCAGCCGCGCGATTACGGCAGCTCCTCGGCTTACGACGGAGGCTCGGAGGGATTCGCTTCGGCGCTCCTGACCTTGGCCGCCCGGAGGGCCGGCTGGCCGGCAGCGAAGCACCGCGCGATCAACATCCTCGGCACAGGGTGCTGCATATACACCGCGAGCCGGTTGAACGGGCCGTCCACGGCCACGGGCTTGCCCGACTCCAGGGCCCTGATCGCCGTCAATACGACCTGCTCCGGCCGGCGAACCAGCGCCCGGCTGAGCAGGCCAAAGCGGGCGCGAGACTTGGGAGCTCCCGCGGCTCGGGCGAAGTTCGTGGCGGTCGTGCCGGGGCACAACGCCAGCACGCGAAGCCCGCGATCCCCATACTCCGCCGCGAGTGCCCGGGAAAATGACAGAACAAAGGCCTTGCCGGCAGCATAGACAGATTCACCGGGCAACGGCCAGAACGAGAGAATCGAGCCGACGTTCACGATCGCGCCACCACCCCGGGCGAGCATTCCCGGCACCACGGCATGCGTGAGATCGACCACTGCCGCGACGTTGAGAAGCACCTGCCGGTGATCGCGTTCCCGGGAAATGCTCTCGAAGGGACCGTGACTACTGAATGCGGCATTGTTGACAAGCAGGTCGACCGGCATCGCCAACCGTTCTACTTCCGCAAGCAGCCGATCCGTCGCACCCTCTTCAGCCAGATCGATAGCTGCCACTTCGACGCGTACGCGGTAGTTGCGGATGAGCTCGGCGGCAAGCCGGCGAAGTTTGTCGTCTGACCTGGCCACGAGAATAAGCCTCATGCGCCGCCGCGCCAGTGCCCAGGCAAATGCCTCGCCGATTCCCGATGACGCACCCGTGACGAGAGCTACCTTATCTCGATATTGGTACAATTGACGCGCTCTCCTTCATTCCGCTTGCAGCGTGCGCACCGATACTAGCAGGGCAAGAACCGTCCTTGCCGTTCCAAATTCAGTGTACGTCCTGGGCACCGTCACCGATTGCCGGGTCTGAGCACCGGGTGCGCCTGGATTCTTTGATCGGGTGCCGATCCGCAGGGAGCAGGCGGATCGACTCTGGCGGCGGCCCGCCGTAGCGGCGAGGCTCGGGCCCACAGGCCCGGGTATCTGCTCGAGGCACCTACTGCAGCGGGTCGCCGTCGGTCGCGCCCGGCGGGGCCGCATTCTGCCAGACGACCCCTGCCCTGCGCACGGGCCGCCGTCGAAAGGACATGCTGAGCAGCGGGGGAGCAAGACCCAATCAGCATGGGTCGCCGTGGATACGAAACCGGACGAAGGCGGTCTGAACACCGCCGTTAGGTCATCAGTGAGACTCCCCGGCCGGGGACCCACAAGAGTGGGTGATGCCGGGGTTTCATCGACGGTCATAGACGGTGCGCCACTGAGTGCTGAGTCCGGGTGCGACTGAGCCCATCACGGCAATGGTTTCGACGACGGTCATATACGGTGCGCCACTGAGCGTGGGGTACCCGGTTTCCGGCGGCGGCACCCCGGAGCGACGTGTCCGTCGCGCACCGAGTGGCCGCGTTCCGCCGGGAGGCGTCATACTTGGAAGCGAATTGCGCTATTCGGCGGGCGCGGGCTCCATGGTTGCCGGCCGATCTTGGAAAGGATGCTTGCCCGTGCCTGAGCCAAGCGAAACGGCACGTACCAGGACAGAGAGAGAGCAGCTCAGCGACGGCGCCCGTGCGTGTCTGCCGATCATTCTCGGCTATTTGGCTATTGGCCTTGCCTTCGGGGTGGTGGCGCGGACCGCCGGACTATCGCCGCTGGAGGTCGGCATGATGTCGCTGCTGCTGTACGCCGGATCGGCCCAGTTTGTAGCAGCCGGGCTGATCGGTGCCGGCGCCTCCGTCTCGGCCATCGTGATTACGGTGTTTCTCGTGAATATCCGGCATTTCCTGTACGGCGCCGCGCTCTCGCCCCGCGTACGGCACTTCCCGCTCTGGAAGAGCGCGCTCATAGGCGCCGAGCTGACCGACGAGACTTTCTCGGTGGCCATGAACCATCTTGCCGATGGGCGCGTCGCTTCGGCGCCATGGCTGTTTGGGCTCAACGTGACAGCGCAGGCAACCTGGCTGACAGCCACTACCACAGGCGCCCTGGTGGGACGCGCTATCCCTGACACGCGCGCACTGGGGCTGGATTTTGCGCTGGCCGCCATGTTCGCGGCGCTGCTGGTGCTGCAGATTTCGAGCCATCCACGGCTGCGCCACGCGATTGTCGTTGCCGGTGTTTCCGCGATGATCGCCGTCGGCGGCGCTCAGATCGTCCCTGCCAGCTGGGCGATCATCGCCGCCGCAGTCACCTCGGCAACTGCCGGGGTGACCCTGGAGGAGCAGACGCGATGGAAGTGAGGCTGTGGGTGCTCGCGGCTATCGTGGGATCGGGCCTGGTGACCGTCGGTGTTCGCGTGCTTGCCTCTGGCCCTGCTGAGCCGGGCGACCTTGCCCGGGTGGGTGATCCGCTGGCTTGGCTATGTCCCTATTGCCGTGCTGGCGGCACTTCTTGCCCAGTCCGTCACGCGGCCCGACGGGCATCTTGCGCTGCCGCCCGACAACATCGCCCTGCTTGCCGCCATACCGACGCTGCTTGTCGCGGCTCGCACGCGCAGCCTGCTCGGGACTGTCGTTACCGGAGTGGCGGCGATGGCGCTGCTCCGTGCCCTGGCGGGCTGAAAACCGTATCGACAGGACATGCGCAGGAGGGGACGCCGAATGGCGTCCCCTCCTGCGATCCATCTGCCATTGTGCCGGCGGCCACCACAGCCCCGCCGTGGTCGGTCGCCCAGCCCCGCGATCACGGCTTGCCAATCACCCCGCTGCCGGGCCGTCCAGCAGCGGGGTGAGCGACCGCCGGTAGACTACTAATTCGAGATGCAGGCCTGCGTGTTCTTGTCGAACAGGTGAATGTGGTCGGAGTCGAACATGACATCCAACGGCTTGCCCGAGGTCGCTCGGCTGCGCGGATCGAGCCGGCCGACGAACTGCGCCTTGCCGGCAACGAAGTACACGTAGATCTCGCTGCCCATGTGCTCTACCACTTCGACATTCACGGTAGCGACATCGGACGGATTCGCTTCCGAGAGGAGCGCGCGGTCGTAGATATCCTCGGGGCGGATGCCGAGCACAAGCTCCTGCGAGCTGTGATCGAGAACCTTCTGCCGCTTCTCACCAAGCAAGCGCACCCGGAACACGCCCGTGTCGACCCATGACGACTGACCCTCGGTAACCACCCGCGCATCGAAGAAGTTCATGGACGGGCTGCCGATGAAGCCGGCGACGAAGATGTTGGACGGATGATCGTAGACTTCCTGGGGCGCCGCCAGCTGCTGCAGGAATCCGTCCTTCATCACCGCGATGCGCGTTCCCATGGTCATGGCTTCAGTTTGGTCGTGGGTGACGTAGATGACCGTAGTCTGCAGCTGCTGGTGCAGCTTGATCAGGTAGGCGCGGGTCTCGACGCGCAGCTTCGCGTCGAGGTTCGAAAGCGGCTCGTCCATCAAGAAGACCTTTGGCTGGCGCACGATGGCGCGACCAACCGCGACGCGCTGGCGCTGGCCACCTGAAAGCTGCTTGGGTTTGCGGTCGAGAAGGTTGTCGATGCCCAGCGACTGCGCGGTAGCGCGGACGCGCTTGTCGACTTCCTGCTTGGGAGTCTTGCGGCGCCGCAGACCAAAGGCCAGATTGTCATAGACATTCATGTGCGGGTAGAGCGCGTAGCTCTGGAATACCATTGCGATATCGCGGTCCTTCGGCGGCACGTCGTTCACAATGCGCTCGCCGATCATGATCTCGCCGCCGGAAATCTCTTCCAAACCGGCAATCAAGCGGAGGGTAGTGGATTTGCCACAGCCGGACGGGCCGACGAGGACCAGGAACTCTTTGTCCAGAATGTCGATATTGACGTCGTTTACGGCGATAACGTCGCCGAACTTGCGGTAGACGTGTTTCAAGGATACGCTAGCCATGTGCACATACCTTTCTAAGGCACGCGTGGTCCGTCGAAGACAGAACTTTTCGGTAAAAACCGCTCTCCCAAAGCTGGGTAAACCAGCCGACCAACTGTCTCGCTCGTATCCTCTAGGCGATCTCCCGACGTCTAGCGGGTGTCGGACCCGCAACTCAACTCTCGCGGTACGGCAACGACCGAGGCTGGGCGCCGCGCACCTTTCCCTATTATATGCGAATTCGACTGGATGTGCAGGGACCTTGGCGCCTCAGTGGTCGCGCGAGCTCAGGAGCGTGGTAAGGGCGCAATCGATCTTCCGAGATCGTAGGTGATTCGGCCCTCCTCGAGCCGGATCGTGCGCTTTGCTTCACGCGCCAGGGCTTCATTCTCTGTCACCACGATGAACGTCGTGCTGGCCAGAGCGTTGATTTCGCGCATCAGTGCGAGCAGCGCCCGCCCAGTGACCGGATCGACCTGCCCTGTTGGTTCCTCAGCCAGCACAATGGGCCGTTCGGTTACCAGCGCCCGTGCCAGAGCGACGCGTCGCTGTTCGCCACCAGATAGCTTGAGGGGCGATGCCGCGTGATGATTGGCGACGTCGACGCGTTCGAGCATCGCCATGGCTCGCCGGCGTTTCTCATCTTTCGCCATGGAGCGAGGGAGATCGGCCATCACCATGGCCAGCGCGGTACGGTAGCGGCGCGTGTCGATGAACAGGGGCATGTACGCGAACGTACTCGCGATGAAGCGGCGCCGTTTGAGAAACTTCAGCGTGTCGAGATTCACGCCCTGCACCAGGACGGAGCCGGCCGAAGGTTTCTCGTAGCCGCCGATCAGCCTGAGCAATGTGGTCTTGCCGGATCCCGACGGTCCGGTAATGCTGAGGAAGGCGCCTCTGGAGATGACCAGATTCACATTGGTGATGGCCACAATGCGCTGGTTGCCCTTGCCGAGAGCCTTCGTAACGCCGCGAAGCTCTATCTGTTCCACGCCTCTCCCTCTAGACCGGTTTCCGCGTGAACTCGAGCGCCGAGCGCCCGGCACGCATTCGAGCGCACGCACGATTCGCGACACGCCGGTGCAGCGTAGAAGCCGGCTCCGGATGCCGCAGCGAGCCGCGGCATGCACCAGCCTCGGTCATAGATAGTAGCATAGACCCGACGCTTGCGGCACTGGGCTCGGTTACGCGACAGGGCTCTCGACCGCGCAAACAGGCCGGAATGAGCAGACGATACGTGCTCATTCCGGCCTGTTGTCCCACCGCTATCCGCTAACTGGCGCTCTATGCTTCCAACTTGAACGTGCGGTATCGGGGGCCTGGCCCGCGACTGCTCTGAACTTGACCTCCAGTTGCGGCAGAATGGAAGGGCGACCCACTGGGTACCGGCGCGAAGCGCGGGTCGTGGCACCCCGGGCTGCAGGAAGCATTCAGCTCACTGGGATTCCCGGCACTGCCCCTCCTTGCTGCAGGGTACTGTTGTACAAAGCCTCCTCCGCCACGAATGGCACCCCGGTCTTCGATTGCAGCACCAGGCCGTGAGTGCCGGCTGGAAGCGACAGGGCGGACAGAACGACATCTACCGTCATGCGGGCGTAGGCAGCCAAGTTGAAGCCTTGCTGCGTGAGCTGCCCGTCGCTGTTGTACCAGGTGGCAAGCACGGTGGTCGCGGTCCCGCCAGGATTCAGCAGCGCAACGAATTCCTTCTGTCCGCCGCTCGTATCACCCGATGCAAATGCCCAGCCGGTGCTGGTCTGCGAGGCAGCAAATACATCCGTGCCACCGCCGGAAGGCCCATTCGGGGCCCCCATGTACATAGCGCGCTCGGCAATCACCGGCTGGTCACTTCGGATCACGGCAGCCACGGATGAAGCATGTGTCACGCTATTGACGCCAATACTGCCGCGTCGGAGCGGGCCGAGGGTGAGGGTTCGAGATCCCAATGCCGTCCCGGCGCCTCCATAGAATGTCACCGTCACGTGTGCGGTTATCGTGTTCAGCGGATTGAGCACGCTCACGAATTCCTGGAAGCCGTTAGCGGTGGATCCTTCGGCGAGATAGAGCACATTGGCGGCATTCGTCACGCCGGGCGTGACCGTCGTTCCCTGGCCGTTGGAGCCAAAGGCCATGGTGCGCGCGGCGATCACGGGCTGGTCCGCGGTGACGATCGTGGCGTGCGAAGCGCGGTTGACGTGCTGGTTGACCGGCACTGCCACGACCGAATGTGCCGGCACGCTTACGGCGAGCCGCACAGGCTGACCGCTCTCCAGCGGCCACACCACTTGCGCGTTGGCCGCGGTCGAGCCCGGGTTAAACAGACTGAGCGTTTCATTGAACGTAAGGCCTGTGTAGCCGTCGGCGAAGTACCACTGGGTTGAGCCTGCCGAGACGCCGTTCAGCACCGTCTTGTTGCTGGTGCCGTTCGTTCCGGTGGCAGCAGCGAGTATCGGCTGGCCGGCCTGGACGGCGACGGCGACGCTGCTTTGCCGCCCCGCGATCGTGCCTACGTCGTACGTGCCTCGACTCAGTGCCGCCAGGGTAAACGACTGGGAAGCGCTCTTTCCTGCTCCGAAATACGTGGTGATCGTACCCTGTACGGAGCCGCTAGTTGGGTTGAGCAGGTCGATCTGCTCGCTGTAGCCACGATCAGTCCTCCCTGCCGCAAAATACCAGGCCGAGCTTCCTGTGGCTATCACCGGGGCTGCCGGCGTAGCCGACACGCCCGGCGTCGGAGATGAAGCCGGCGTCGACGTTGCCTGCGGCGTGGCGGTCGCAGTAGGTGCGGTCGCGGTGACCGCCACCGTGGTGCTGGCGGTAGACTTGCTCGTAGCGCCATGCGCGGTATACGTGATGTTCCCTCCGGCGCTGGCGCCGGGAATAGTGATGGTCACGCTGAAGTTCCCCTGGTTGTCGGCTGTCGCGCTCTGGCTGCCACCGGTTGAATCGGTCAGCGCCACCACCTCACCCGGCGCGAAGCCGGCTCCCGCAAATGTGACCTGATTCCCGGCCACCAGGCTCGCCGGGTTGGCTGAGAGTGTGGCGGCGGTAAGAGTCAACGCGGCCGTTGCCGTCATCTGGCTTGACGCGCCGATGGCGCTGATCGTGACGCTGGTCGAGGTCAGTCCTGTGGGAACGGTAGCGGTCGCAGTGAAGTTACCACTGGCATCGGCGGTAGCAGACCCGGCGCTGGTCCCGTTTGACCAGCTTAAGGTCACCGCTTCGCTCGGCGTGAAGCCGCCTCCGGTCACGGTCACGAGCGTCCCAGGCACTGCCGTGGTACTGCTGAGCGTGATGTTGGGGGAGACGACCGTGAATATCTGCGCGGCGGTGAAGCCGTAGGACGCGGACGTGGCCGTCACCGTCTGCGAGCCGCTCACGCCGCTCGGGACACTGAACGTTGCCGAGTAGTAGCCGATGCTGTTGGTCATGGTCGAGGCCACCTGGGTGCTGCCGAACGTGATCGTGATCTGTATGAAGTTGTAGGTTCCGTACGTCGAGGTGGTCACGTAGCCGCTTGCAGTCACCGATGTCCCCACGATCCCGCTCGACGGCGTCAGCGTGAGGCCGGTACTCGAACCGAGTGTGAACACCTGCGAGGCGCTGAAGCCGTAATACGCGGAAGTGGCCGTTACGGTCTGCACGCCACTCAGGCCGTTCGGAACGACGAACGCCGTCGTGAAGTATCCGGTGCTGTCCGTCGTGGCCGAAGCCACCTGGATGCCTGCGAACGTAATGACGATCGGGATGTTGGCGTACGCGCCGTATGTCGTGTTAGGCACGTAGCCGCTCGCTGTTACCAAGCTTCCCGCCGCTCCGCTCGACGGCGCGAGGGTGAGGGCGGTACTGGAACCGGAGGTCACGTAGAACATCTGAGAGCTCGTGAATCCGTAGATCGCGGAGGCGGCAGTCACGATCTGCGCACCAGTGACGGCACTGGGAACGACGAACGTCGCGCTAAAGTAGCCGCTCGTGTTCGTCGACGTCGACGCTACCAGCAGGCCTGCGAAGGTGAGCGTGACCGGAATGTTAGCGTACGTGCCATACGTCAAGGTGCTCACGTAGCCGCTGGCTGTTACCAGGGTACCAACTGCCCCGCTTGCCGGCGTGAGCGTAAGGGTGCTGCTGGAGTAAGACGTTACGCTGAACGACGCGCTGTTCTGGACGGCGCTGGTGGCGCCATACATCGTCACTGTCACCACGGCAGCAGTGGCGACGCTCGGGAAGCTGAAGGCAGTCGTGGCCGCGCCCGTGCTCGACGCCGTGGTAGTGGATACCGTACCGTAGCCCAATACCGACACGTACACCTGCTCGTACGGGTTGTATCCGTATCCAGTGGCGGTTACCTGTGTGCCCACAGGCCCGGACGTCGGCACGAGCGAAAGGTTGCCGCTGGCGAGCGACGTGACGTTGAAGGTCGTGCTCACGTCGATGCCGCTCGTGACTCCATGCAGTCGAACGGTCTGGGCGCCAATGTTCGCGGTTGTTGGGAACGCGAACGTGAAAGTTCACGGAACCGATGGAGGCCGTAGTATAGGTGTTTAGCTGGCTGTTTACGTAGAGATAGACGATCTCACCATCCTGAAAGCCGGTGGCTTGGGCTTGAACGAGCGTGCCGACCGGACCGCTGGATGGCGTGAGCGTGAGGGCCACTCGCCGGGGACGACGTAGCGGCCGCGTGCGCCGGCATCAGGTTCCAAAGCTGCACGACCATGCATACTGCCACAACCGCGGCGAAGACCGCGTAGAGGGGTCGAACGCCGCCAGGCGCGTACCTGAAGAAGAATCGGGATCGTGTGTCCATCGTCACTCCTTCCGAGAGTCAATGCCTGCTGTATCGCACATAGTTCTCCCCACCAGGCTACACAAGCAATTGTGCGTTCGCTGCATGACCAGACCGCAACAAGAAGATGATGGTTTCATGACAGCGCCATTACCGGCTGGTGACAGCTGCATACTGTTGTGAGCCTGAGCCGCGGGAGAGTGGCGAAAGCTGTGCTACTCTGAGCTATGAGTACCAATCCATCGCTCGTCACCATTCTCCAGCAGTGGACCTTCACGCCGAGCGTGATCGTAAGTACAGTACTGGCTGCGCTCATCTACGTGAGAGGCTTGCGCACGCTCCGGCGGCGCGGGCGGCTGCGGCGAACAGTGACAATTTTGCACGAGTCGTACTTTGCTCTGGGCCTGCTTGCGGTGGCTGCGGCTCTGCTCTCGCCGATAGACAGCTTGAGCAATGACCTTCTGTCCGTGCACATGGTCCAGCACTTCTTGCTGCTGATGGTGGCGCCGCCGCTCCTGTTGCTGGGCAAGCCGATTCCGGTGCTTGTCGTGGGCGCACCTCGCGGGCTGGTCCGCTGGGTAGCCGCGCGACATGCTCGAGTCACCTGGTTCAGGCGGCTGACCGACATACTGACATCACCGTTCTTCGCCTGGCCGCTCTTTGCAGGGGTGGTGTTGGGGTGGCATGTCCCGACTCTCTTTGACGCCGCGCTGCAGGATGAGAATCTTCACGTGCTGGAGCACGCCTGCTTCTTCGCCGCGGCGCTCCCGTTCTGGTGGGTGATCCTGCAGCCCTATCCAGGCAAGCCGCAGCTGAGCTACGCCTGGCGCTTCCTGTACGTGCTGCTGGCGACGATTCCCGAGTCGGCTCTCGGGTTCATCATTATTCTTGCCGGCTCGCCGGTCTACGCCTACTACACCCGCGTTCCGCGCCTCTGGGGTATGTCAGTACTCGACGATCAGGTATTGGCCGGCAACATCATGATGGATGGCGGCGACGCGGTGCTCGGCATCGCTTTGCTGTGGCTGTTTGTGCGCATGATGGCGCGTCTCGAGCAAATCGAGATCGCGCGTTTCACCGAGCCTGAACCAGGCTCTTCATGAACCGATTCGAGCCGCTCTGAAACCGAGGGCGTTCCCGACGTGGGCGACCAGAGCTCCTGTCAATCGTCATTTGTTATGTTGTTGGCGCGGCCTGACACTGCGGTCCCAGCGGGAGTAGCTGCTGACAACCGTCTTCAGACAGTCGCGGCCCCGGCCAGACAAGGCACCAGCCATGATTCAAAGGCATGGGCATCAACGCTCAGGGCCACGTCGACGACCGCCCGGGCCGGATCGCCATCCCCTGCCATTGTGGCGACAGTCTGTCCGCACGTCACCTCGCCGCGAGTCTCCACAGAGACGTGCATACGATGCGTCCGCACGAACTCCGGATGGAGCAACAGCGCGGCCGCAAGCGGATCGTGCGGGTGCGTCCAGTCCCGGCCGGCGTGCTTGAGGTACCGATCGATCTGGTCTGCCAGCAACGCGCCCAGGCTGTCGCCGGCCAGGCCGGTCAAGTCGCTTCGCCGGAGCATGACCTGAGTGGTGACGTCAAGAGGCACAAGAGTGATCGGCGCGCCCGACGCCAGCACGAGCTGTGCCGCCTCCGGATCGCAGCGCATGTTGTGCTCGACGTAGGGCAACGTGAGCTGGTCGAAGCGGCGCTGCACGATGCCCCCCATGATCGCGATGCGCCGGACAGAAGTGGACACGCGCGGCTCGCGGGCGATTGCCAGGGCGAGATTGGTCAGCGGCCCAATGGCGAGGACGGTCACGGCGCCGGGATCGGCGAGCACGAGATCGGTCATCAGGTCGACGGCGTACGGCAACGCTTCCGGCAGCTCGGGGGCGCCTTCCAGGATTCCTTCGCCTTCGCAGCCTCCCCAGTAGGTCGAGCCGCGAACGACCAGCGGCCAATCGACCCCGCAGCCGACCGGCACGTCCGGCCGGCCGGCGGCGGACAGCACGGCTTTGACGATGCGCGAGCGAAGCGCCGCATTTGCGTAGACGGTCGTTACGGCGCGCAGGTCGATGGCGGCTGAACGGAGCAGGAGAGCCAGAGCGAGGATATCGTCCACGTCTGTCCCGATATCGGTATCCAGGATGACCGGAATGCGCTCGCCATCGGCAACCATCACTCGACAGCTCCTCGCTCCTGTCTGCCCGATCCACCGAGTCCCGGTGGGATCGTCAGCATGATACAGAATCTGGGGGCGGAGGGTCACAGGCAGTGCTACGCAGAGGGTCGTGATCGATCGATCGGCGGTCTGCAGAGACAGCGATGCCACCGATGTTCACCGATGCCGCAGATGGGTCCGCCCGTGCACGGCGGCCTGTCCGCACGACGACCGAGAGCGGCTGCCGTGGCCAGCGGGCAGGCGGTCTCCAGAAACACCGATGCCACCGATGTTCACCGATGCCGCAGATGGGCCCGCCCGTGCACGGCGGCCTGTCCGCACGACGACCGAGAGCGGCTGCCGTGGCCAGCGGGCAGGCGGTCTGCAGAGACAGCGATGCCACAGATGTTCACCGATGCCGCAGATGGATCCGCCCGCGCACGGTGGCCTGAGCGCGGGACGACCGAGGGCGGCTGCCGTGGCCAGCGGGCAGGGGTGGGAGCGATGGAGGGAGCGTGTTCGTTTGGCAGTTTTGCATGCCGGCGGTCTGGGTGCAGGCGCGCGAAGGGGCGGAGGCGACGGGGCCAACAACTCCTGCAGATGCTTGCGCGTGGGGCGATCGGGCTCGGCTTTCAGATCGTTCCAGGGCGTGCGGCGGGTCGCTAGGTCGGCGATGAAAGAGCTTGCTGTGCGACTTGGGTTGAAGGAACAGCAGGTGCAACGCTACGAATCCACCCGCTACACCGGTGTGAGTCTGGAGCGCGCGCAGGCGATAGTGGACGCACTTGGCGTACGTATCCGAGCCCAGCTGACACTGCCAACGGCCGAGAATGCTTCGTAGTTGCCCTACAAGTAGCCCCTGCGTGGCGTGGCAAGTGACGCACTGAGGTCATGAGCACCGCCTCCGCCTCCGTGGTCGCTAATCCGGCGCGGTGTGGCCCGTGTGCACGCCCCATCGAGCAGTGCCGACACACTCTCCTTCTCTGCGGTCCCGTTCGACAGCACGGAGACTATGCCGACACCGACTCCGCCGGCTCTGCCCCTCTTTCAGCAGGGAGGACCCCGAACACGACCTGTTCGTGGATCGTCAGGCCCAGCGCCTCGGCCACGGCCTGGATGCGCGCGAGGCTGACGCCGGCATAGCGTGTCGCTTCGTACCGCTGTACCTGCTGCTTCTTCAGGCCGAGGCGTATGGCTAGGTCCTGCTGTGACAGCTTTGCCGCCGTACGCGCGCGTATGAGTGCTTCCGGCAGTTCGCCGAGCGAATGCAATTCAAGGACCGTAATCTCACCGCGGCGCAGCGACTCGTAGTCCGCGATGTCTTGGCGGAACTCCTCAAGCTGGCTGTCGTATTGATCGCGCAGGGCCTGAGCGGCGCGCGGCTGCAGGCTGCTCGCGTGCGTCTCGACGCCCGCCCGTGCCTGGGCAAAGCGCTCAAGCCAGCTCTTGGTAATCCGATATTGGCGCTCATTGGTGATCATGGCAGGTCTCCTAGACTGAGGGCGACGATGCCCTTTGGCTCCCCGGAATCCCGATCGCGCTGGAAGAACTCGAGGTAGGGCGTGCCCCAGGGATCGGCGGCGGATTCGGCAATGAACAGCTCACCGCCGAACATCGCTTTCTGCGCTGCTCGGCGGTGACTCCAATCGAGCAAGGTCGGTTGGAGGGAGTCGAGGGCATCGAAGTCCAGCCCAGCCATTTCCCAGCAGGCGTCGAAGTCATTTGGTAGCTCCTTCGCCATGACAAAACTCCCGTCGAGGTAGACTCTCGCGCAGCCAACCTGGCGCAGGCTATCCAGCGCGGCCTTGAATCCCGCGAGCAACCGCAGGCGCCTCGCGTTGAACCCGTAGCGTACAAGGATCTCATGCCAGGTTGCCTCATGCATGCCAGGCGGGAGGCGTCCGGTATCAGCTGCACACGGGGGAATCACAAGACAATTGTAACGTTGTCTTACGACAGTGTCAATGGCGGGCGTCAAAGGCGGCACCGCGTGCGCCCTGTTGCCTCCACCCTCCCGATCGAGCCGATGGTGATGTTACAAGGCGCAGCGCACACACCTCGTTTGTGCGTTCCTTCCCGCCACCGACCGTTGCATGGAGGCTTAGTCGTGACTGTGTGCCTGGCGTGGGGCCTCCTGATACAATGCTTCCCATTGACGGGCGAGCCTTCGGCCCGACCTCGGCCGGAAACGAACGTTGCGCGTGAAATGGAGACGCTCATGGCAGCGCCCACTGGGTCCCACCACACTGGTGTGCCGTCACTGGCCGATGTCGCAGCATGGCTGCACCTCTCGGCCGCTAGCCTGTCTTTCCTGTACGAGCAACTTGCGCATGACCGGAATGGCCGCTGGTTCCTTTGGGAGGACGCATCTGCAGTTGACCTAGAGAGTCCCAGCCCCTTCCTCAATTGCGCAACGCTCCTTCGCCCCATCGACCCGGGAAGTGTCGGAGACTTGCATGGCCGACTGAGTCAGTTCTATGCCGAGCGGCCCGGAGCGCTATGGCTGCTCCTGTGTAGTTGGCCGTCCCCTGCTCTCGAGGCACTGGGCTACGACCTGCTCTCTACCGACACGTGCATGGCGCGCAGATCCGGCGGCGTCCTGCCCGGCACGCCACGCGAACTGCGCGTGGTGGAAGCGACCGATACCACCATGCTGGCGGACGCGGAACGGGTGGCCATCGACGGCCTTGGCCTGACCGACCTCCAAACTGCGCCGCCCGGCTCGTTATTTGACCCGCGGGGACTCACCGGACGCATTCGCACCTGGCTTGGATATGTAGATGATCGCGCGGTAGCGACCGCCACCGCGATTGCCGATCAGCACGTGCTCGATGTGACGGCCGTAGCGACGCTTCCCGACGCGCGCGACCGAGGATACGGAACCGCCCTCACCGCGCAGGCGATCGCCTCCGCCCCCGAACTACCAGCAGTCCTCCAGGCCACGGACATGGGCCATCCCATCTATCTGCGACTCGGCTTCGCCGATATCGGTCCGTTCGAGTACTGGTTGAAGGGGCCGGCTCCGGCCGGGCAACGCAGTGCTGGATCGGGCGCCCGGCGTGCGTGAGGACGCGGCGTGGACGTTTGGCTGCGGGCATGGCTCAGGCCAGTCAGTACGCACAGCGTTGAATACTGCTTAGTTTAGCGCGGGCGAAAAGTGGTACCGTTGTGCGTGCTGACGTTGTCGCTACTCACGACCTGGTCACGCTATTGAAGGGTGCGCGACATGGCACAGTGGGCGGAGTCGATCATCCAGGCGCGCTACCTCGTGGGAAGCCCCGGCGAAGACGCGGCAACGCCGTGGTGGGGCACGTCCGTGACCAGCCCCGTGGGCAGGCGCATGCTGGCTCGGTTGTTTCCCCGCACCGTTCTCAGCGCCAGTCTGGAGACCGTCAGTCGCGCCGCTGCCATCGTGCACGACCAGCAGATCGGCCGGCTCGGCGCATACGACGGCGTGATCATCAACGCAGCCCCGCTGCACCGCCTGTTCCGCGTGCCGAAGTGGGCGAAAGACACCAAGGAGTGCTGGAATAGGCTGGAGCGCGGCGACTACGATTGGGCGCACCTGGCCTACACGATCTGGCCCGATCGGGTGCACGAGAAATGCCGCACCGACAAGTCTCTGGCCATCGCACACGTCCTGGAGGAACTGTACGTGGAGCCGGTCGGTGCCGCGGCCAAGAAGCGGCGCGGGCGCGCGCGCTCCACCGTCGCCACGCCGGACACCGAGGCAGACGGTGATAAGTGAGGCGCGCGTGCAATCCTTCAACGCCCGGTTGCAGCCAGTGATGGGGGCCGAGCTATCGCCGGATACCGCCGGCAGCAGAGCGCTGGCGCTGGCCCTGCTTGCCGCGCAGGCGGAGACGGACCTGGCTGGTGGCCCCGGGGGCATGCTGGCCCGCGAGACGCCCATACGCGACATTCACTTGCTACCCGCGTTCATCAGGCAGGCGGAGGATCGCGGCAGCACCGACAGCCTGCCCGATCTGGTACGCCGCTTTGTGCAGGGCGAGCGCCCGCATGCGGAACCTTCTCCGTCCGGACCTCGCGCTGCTGAGGCGGCTCGACGGAACGCACGTCTGCGCGATCTGCAGCGCTGGGGTGTGGACCTGTCGCTGGTGGAGTCAACGCTTGCGCAAACCCCGACCGCGCGCATCGCCAATATGGAGAGACAGCTCATGCTCGTGCGGCGGCTGCAGCGTGCGACTAGGCAGAGTGAAGCCAGACAATGAACACGCCGAAGCTCGACACGTTCCAATTCCTGCGCCGCTTTCGCGAAACCGGCGCTCGTGTGGTGCTGATCGGCGGCATGGCAGCCGTGGCCATGGGGGTCCCCTTCGTCACGCAGGACGTCGACTTCTGCTACGATTCAGACTCCGAAAACCGTGCTCGCCTGGTTGACGCCCTCGCGCCGCTCGCTCCACGCTTGCGCGTGGAAGGGATGCCGGACGAGGTGGCCCACACGCTTCCTTGGCGTTGGGACGAGCGCACTCTGCGCGATTCACCGAACTTGACTCTGCAAACTGATGCTGGTCCGATCGATCTACTGAGCCAGGTAGACGGATTGGGTGGATATCCGGAAGTCCTTCGTGAGGCGGCCACTGTCCGCTTTGATGAACTTGATGTCGCAGTACTCGACCTCGCCGGTCTGATGAAGGCAAAGCGGGCTGCTGGTCGCGCCAAGGATTTGGCCATGCTCCCGCTGCTAGAAGCCACGTTGCTCCTGCGCGAGCAGGGGCGAAGTCGGCAAGCTGAAGAACCGCCAAATGGAACAGGCGCAAAGGACATGGGCCCCTGACAGCTGCACGCGCTCGACCATTAAGGCTGGCATCGGAGGCCACCACTAAACTCAGGCCAAGGTGAACCCGCGGAAGCGGGCCGAAGCCCACGCTAGGTGGGCCATGAGGCTGCCCAGGATGAATCCTGGGGCATCGACGCAGACATCGTGGCACGTGAATCCTGGGGCATCGGCGCAGACATCGTGGCACGTGAATCCTGGGGCATCGACGCAGACATCGTGGCACGTGAATCTCGGCATGGCTTCACGATAGGAGTGAGGCGCGAGGATATAGATGACGACTGCCGCGCCGGGGCCGGTCTCCGCCCATATCCGTGACCGCGTCAACGCCCTGCTGCGTGAACCCCGAGTAGTGGTCTGGTATGACTCGCAGCGCGACTTCGCGGACCTGCTAAGGGGCTTGGAAGCCCCCCGAGCGATCTCAGTCTCTGCCGGTGGGTCGCCCCTGCAGGCCAGACGCTCCGCCGAGTCGGCATATCGCCGATTGAATGGGAGCAACGGTGGTGACGGCGCGAGCCCGAACGTCCTGATCTACGATCCCGCCAGCTTCGAAATGACCACTGAGGCTCGAAGGTAGGATCCATTCTCCGCGTTCGCCTGTTGTGGAACGACTTTCGGCACCCACGAAGGCGAGCAGCGTCAGGCATTGGCTATACAGGCACTCCCCAATCGGGCTGCGGAGATCGCCCGACTCTTTCCCGAGAGCATGCCCACGCTGGCGCTCCTCGACAGTCTGCAAGCTAGGACTCGACTCGGTCGGACATCCGGTGGAGCGACGTCGAGAGTCTCCTGGTGTCAACGAATGGGCTGAAGAAGCGCTGACCAGCGCCGCCCAGATGCTGCCGGCAAGCACGTCCGAACACCGGCGTCTGCCCCTCGACGCCCGGTCGTGACGGGCTGATACGTGGCCCGACATCGCCGCCTTTCCGGCCCCGGGCGCCGGTAGCTCTGCTCGCCCTGGTGCTCTGGAGTCTCTGGCCAAGCGCACGGCCGGAGCCCAGGGATGTCCGTCTGTGCCGGTTACCGCGCCCGGCATGTTGGGCTCGCCGACATTGCGCAAGCACACGCAGCGCGCACGGACGGCGGATTCCGATACAGCACACGGGCGCCGGACCCGGCACACGTGAGGACCCTGCCTCCGAATCGTGTGGCAGGGTCCTCGGCGCATGCGCGTGCGTTCGGTAAGTTACCTTGGTGTGCTATCGTTCGGCGCCACCTTCGTGAGGGAGGCCGCGTTGCCCAGCAGCTGGGTGATGTCGTGCGGGGCGAACAGCACATGGGCTTCATTCTGCGTCAGACCCCACATGGTGAGGACCATGCCCGGCCGCACGTCGGCCATGGTAGCAGCCGGCTTGCCCACCAGACTGACCGGGGTGGTGGGGGTCACATCGACGAACGCGCGGTCCCCGACGGGAATGGCAGACAGCTTACCTTCGTCGGCCGTGACGATCAGCACCAGTTGGTTGAGCGCCTGATTGAGGAAGACGACCCGGCCGTTGATCTGGGTGTAACCGACCTGAATACTGTCATCCTTCACGGCACTGGCCGTGATGGCTGCCGCAGGCGCGGTTGTCGCGGCGCCGGTGGCCACGGGTGGCGCCACCCGCGTGATAAGGACGTGGTCGCCGCTGCTGAACTCGCCGAGATTGGACTTGCCATCAAACCGGCGGACGATGGTGGCCGCGGGACTGAGCGTGACGGTGATTTCGGGACCCGTGACGCTGCGCTGCACAATCAGCGTATTGGGCGTGGCGCTCGGTACGGACACGACGGTGAAGGACTGAGGTCGAACGGTCAGGGCCGCGGCGTGACCGGCGGCAGGCACGAGCGTGCCGGCAAGAACCAGGCCGCCCAGAGCGGCCGTGAAGAGCATACGCGAGACGGAGCGGTGTTCGATCATGACTTTCTCCTGTACAGGCTACTTGTCGGGCAAGGCTGCCGAACGGCGGTCTTGTGCCCATGAACACAATGTAGAGCGCACACATTGTCGCAACGTCATCAATTCGTAAACGATGTGTAACACGAGTAAGATGCGCGAAGCGCACGCAGACGCGATCGGCCTCGACGAGCGCTATCCGCACGATGCGCTTGATCAGGAATGGCTTCGGGACGGAATCGACCGCGCGCTTTGCGGCGCGAGGCCGGGATCTAGACGAGTTACATATCAGGCAGAGCGTGCGTGCTCCGTGACGTACGCGCGCAGCACGCGGTTGATCGTCGTCTGGTATCCTGCATCCTTCGAGGCGTGCGCCTTGAACCAAGCCACAACGTCTGCATCCAGCCGCAAGGTTAACTGCTGCTTGATCGGCCGGTAGAACAGTCCGCGCTTCGCATCGCTCCAGTCGGTAATCTCGGGAATATCGGAGAGGTCGATTTCCTCGTCGGCCCGCGCTGCCAAGACGTCGATCTCCGCGCGCTGGGCAGGGGTCAGGTCTTCATACTGTGCCATGTTCGTACTCCTTTCGCTCGCGCCGTGTTGCTTGTCGAGCGCTGATAATCCGCCCCGGTTCATCCTCGTCATCCGGCCAGGTATGCAGGACGACGACCACAAGGCCACCAATCATCCCGGTAGTCTGCCAGCGGGCTTCATCCGCAGACACCGTCAGACTGCAAAGACCTTCAGCACTTCGTCGCCGTAGTGATTGATGACCTTCACCGCGATCTCGCCCAACTTCGGTCTTTCGAAGGTACGGCTTACCGTGCTGTAGAGGCTGCTCCAGGCGCCTTCGTCGATCTCTACCCGTAGCGCTCGTTTCAGCTTCTCGTATGGCTCATCCGCCCCGGTGAAGTAGGCATGACGAACGAAGAAACTCTCGCCGTTGTAGTCGGTATCGATGAACCAGCAGGCGATATCGTCGGTCGACGCGCTGCGTATCTGCCCCGTGGTTGGATCGTAGACGTCGACACCCTTGATCTCGACGACGATCTGGTCGTCCGCTCGTCTCGTGATTTCCACATCTGGCTCGCCGAACACCATGAACAGATTGCCGGCGCCCGTCTTCTTGAGCAGCTCATTGCCCATGGCCAGATCGGGATTCATCTTGGTGGGCAACACGGTCAGCTTGCCGTAGCGTTTTGCCTCTTCGCCGACGTGGGGATCAAAGGCGAAGCCGCAGACAACAAGCACGTCGAAGCCGATACCCTGCACGGCCTCCTTGGCCGCTTCCTTCACCTGATCCGGCCCGACGGTGCCATGTTCAGGACCGATGGAAACGGCCACACGCCGTGTCTTGCCATCGGCGCCCGTGTATTCACCGGCTGCGTTCAACCACGCTCCTGCATAGGGATCCAGACGGTCAAATGTGAGCCGCTCTGCCTTGCGCGTGTTCTGCACGCCCGCCTTCTTGAGGTTCTCGAGGATCATTACGGCAAAGTCTTGCTGCTGCTGGCCCTCCTGCTCGCTGACCGTTCCGCTAACGCTATCTTCGGCGATGGACAGCACGCGATGTGGCGACAGGCTTTCGACCGAGAAGGGTCCGCACACACGGACTCGCTTGTTGTCCTCGTAGGGCTGGTCGAACAGCGTCTCACTGTCGGCGTGGCGCGCGATCGCTGCATCAAGTTGCTCCCGTGTCATCCCCTCCACGATGTCCGGGCTATTTGCGATCGACTTGAGCATAACGTGCGGCACCCGTTTGTAGACGAAGCCCTTGCTAACGTCGCCTTCTATCAGGTAATCCGGCGCCAGCTTGCCCGTAAGTTCTGCTTCCTTCCTATTGCCCTCGGATGAATCGGCGAGAAGGTAGTACGGGTACTTAGCAGCCATCAGGCGCGTGCGGGCCAGGGCCAATGCAACTCGGCTGGTATCACACGTGATCCAGCGGCGCCCCCATTGCTCAGCAACGAAAGCAGACGTGCCACTACCGCAAGTTGGGTCGAGTATCAGATCTCCAGGGTCGGTGGTCATTAACAGGCAGCGCTCAATTACCTTTGTATTGGTCTGTACGACGTAGACCGAGTCGTCCTCGCCACGGGTGTCGGTCCAATTCTTCACTAATTCTCGATATGGAAAGTCGTCAAAATACCGCTTGTAGATTCGAAGTCCTTGCTGACGAAGAAGCCGTCCCACTGACCACAGCCTCTTGATCCCGTCTACCCCAGGTTTCCAATGACGGTTTGGTTTACACGACAGACGAAAGCTCGTTCCATTCCACTCGAGATCAATATCCGGATCGTCACCACCTGCAGAAACTATGCTATCCGTTGCGAATATCCTAGCATCAGCGGGTAGAACCAGCTGTTTATCCGAGATGAACTGGCTTATTGGTGCGTTAGTGCCGTCAGCTAGCTCTACCCTCTTGTACTCAACCGCTCCGGCGCTTCCCGGTGCTGTTGAAACGAATAGCTTTCTATACTTAACGTCCTCAGCGTTCTTGGCATACCATAGCAGGTAGTCTGAGACAGAGGGAATCGTGCTTGCTGTACTTCCACTTGTCTTTGTGAAAGAGATCTGTCCGGAGAAATTGCTCCGTCCAAATACTTCGTCCAACACGTTTCGCACAAGATGGACGTTCTCATCGCCAATCTGTACGAAGATGCTGCCCGTTTCAGTCAATAGGCTACGAGCGACCAGCAGACGGTCGCGTAAGTACGCTAGGTAGGAGTGTATTCCGAGCTTCCAGGTGTCGCGAAACGCGCGTACCTGCTCTGGCTGGCGCGTGGCGTCCTCGGCCTTGCCGTCTTTCACATCGCGCTTGCGCGTGCTGACCTGCCAGTCGGAGCCGAACTAGATGCCGTATGGAGGGTCGAGGTAGACAGTCTGGACCTTCCCTTTCAGCCCCTCTTTCTCAGCCAGGGAGGTCATAACCAGCAGGGAGTCGCCCAGGACCATGCGGTTGGTCCAGTTCTGATCGTGGTAATAGAACTCGACCTTCTGCTCGAAGTCGTGAGGCCCGCCGTTGAAGTCCTCGAATAGCTCGAGCTGATAGGCGGCTGCCTCCTCGGCCAAGCGGCCATCTGCCGGGCGTCTGGCGTGGGCCAAAAGGTCGTCGATAATCGCCTGTGGGTGGATCTTCTCCTGGATATAGATCGGCACCACTGGTACCGCGAGATCCTCGCGGTCCTGTTCGTCCTTGCCCTTCCAGACCAGTTGCGGATCGAGCGAGGGATCGCGCGGGTATAGCATCGTACTCGGCGCTGACTCATCATCCGCGACGAAGTCGCGCAGCTCCTCCGTGGGTATATTGGACCTCCGGTCCTTGTGGCGAATGGAGTCGACCTGCGCCGGCTTGACGCTCTTGGCGGGCTTCACACGTTCCATGATCGCAATTACTCCGATCTGGGCGGCAGGCTGGGCGCGGGCTTGTCGCTCAAGTAGTTGCCGCTGGTAGTAACCTTCCGGCCCGATTTGGATTCAAGCTGGCGGCGGGCAGTACCCGCGACCGCACCGCCCTCGCGGGCGGCGCGTTTGTTGGGGACAAAGCCCTGGGCGTCCGTCGTGCGCGCGATCTCCGTAGTGGCTGCCTCGCCCAGCATGGTGAAGATTAGCTCGAGGTCGGTCATGTGGTCGCGCAGGTTCTCGCGCTTCAAACCCTTGAGCTCTTTGTATTGGGAGGGAGTCAGACCAAAGGTAGCTTTGGCGATCTCAGCAGTGAGGATCGAGAAATCTCGTTGGTCGGCGATGCCGCGTTTCTGCCATTCGCCCGTCAGCTCGTCACGCACGGCGATGCCGCGCACGCGCTTCTCAATCCAATCGTCTGGATAGCCCTTCTGCTGGTAAAGGCTTCGCATCCGCTGCTGCGCAAGCTCGGGGTTCTCGATCTCCTGAACGCGTTCATATCCGACCTCTGCCAGCCAGCGCTTGAAGGGCTCCGCCCTCGGGCTGGGGATGGACTGGATGATGCGGAAAGCGGCTTCAGTGTTCACGCAGTCGGTCTTGTAGCTCTTGCCGTCAGAGGAGGGCACCTTCAGTTGTACACAAAGCGTGGACAACTGAACTTCGCTCTGCCGTTGCTCTCGAGCCTTCATCATGTTCCAGTAGTTGCGCGGATTCTCGCTGTCGGTGAGCGCACCGACGATGTCCACGACCGAGAAGAACCACTCGTCATCGTGCCAGATTCGGCGGATCTCCTTGGCGCCAAAGACAATCATCTTGCCGTGTCCTTCGGCAGGCTGCTCCTCGCTCATGCTGCTCTCCCCTTCAGAAAACCGCGGATGAGACTCTGCGCGTCCCACGGATCTGCCACTTCCAGGAAAGCCCAGCGCCCGAAGCCGCCGTGGTTGTTTATCGCCGGTACCCACAGCGTCCTCGCGGTGGCGACCTTTGCAGCCTTGTCCTTCTTCTTCTCGCCGGTCACTTCGATGATCAGGTTCAGGAGATCGTTCGGGCCGTGGCCGTCTTCGACGCAAACGATGAAGTCCGGAATGTAGTTCTTCTCCTCACCATTCAAGGTGTACGGGATAGTGAAACCGAGGTTGTGATTCTTGACATAGCGCGTTACCTCGGGCGGGTCCTCGATGGCTTGCGCCATCTTCTGCTCCCAGGAGTCCGTATCGGCCACCACATGGGAGATGTGGCACTTGTCCGCGCGTGTGGAAAATACCGGCCGCGTAGTGTCGAAGTCGACATAGCGGGTCGAGCCGACGGTGTCGTACGGTCGCAAGATCGGCTTGAGAGCGGAGGTGCCGTCAGTTGAGGCGACGATGGCCTTGTATATGCGATCGACGGCGTCATGCGCGAACCCAATCAGCAGCAGTAGCTGGGGGAACGTGTTGTCCTTGAGCGTGACGCACTCAGCAAGCCACCGTTTCGCGATGTAGAGTAGTTGGGGGAACAGCCAGGGCTTGTCGTTACCGTCGTCATCGCGAAAGTACTTCTCCAACGTGAGCTTGGCAAGCAGGAAGGCGACCTCGTTGAGCCGGCGGTGCTTGAGATCGTCGAGGGTGTGGATGCTTGATTCACCCACGATCGGTGCGTTCTCAGTCTTGGTCGGGATGTCGGCAGTCGAGAGCGCAAGCCTGGATTCATCGGTGAACGTCGCGGCCAGTCGCTCGCCGGCCACGTCGTAGCGGTAGCCAAGCAGCCGAGGAAAGGTTATCTCGCTGGCGATGCGGCTCTCGAGGGCGCGCACTCGGGTGGGCAGCGGGCCGAGTTTCGGTTCGACCGTGGCGCCGCTGCAGGGGATGAAGGAGAACGGTACGCCGTAGACTTCCGCGTACTCGGGGTCGAAATGCCCCATTTCATTTGCCGCGTAGCTCATACGACGCAGGCCGCGGCCGACTACTTGCTCGCACAGCAACTGCGTGCCAAATGCGCGGACGCCGAGCACGTGCGTGACGGTGTTGGCGTCCCAGCCCTCAGTAAGCATTGAGACACTGACCACGCACTTGACATGCTCGCCGAGTTTACCGGCCTTGCCGACGGTATTCATCACTTCGCGGAGCAGATCCTCGTCGGTAAGGCTCTCGGCATCGCGGCCAGGAAAGCGGGCGCGATAGTCAGCTTTGAACTCATCGATCTCGCGGGCGGCGACCTTCTTGAAGTCGTCGCTCATTGAGCCACCGGATTCGAGCTGCTGGCTGTCCACCAGGACGGTATTCGGGCGTTGCAACCAGGCGCCGTTGCCGTCGTCGTTGCGGAATATGGCTAGTTGGCCGGCCTGGACGATGGTCTGGTCGCCAATCCGCTTCTCCCAGCCAGCAATATAGTCAAACACGAGTTTGGAGACGTTGGTGTTGTTACAGACGACGATGAAGACCGGCGGCGTGATACCGCGGGCATGAGCCTGGGCATTCTGCTCCCACAGGCGGTAGTACTTCTCGTAGTTGCCATAGAGACTGAGCAGCGCACCCTGCAGTTCAACCGGCAGATTTGGCTCGCCTCCCACCTCGTCGGTTTTTCGTCCTTTCTTGGGCAGATGATCGCGAATGCGGAGCCAGAGGTCGCGGTAGGTGGGTTGCTCGCCAGTCATCGAATCGTCCGCCACTGGCACCCGTGGCACTTTGACGATTCCGGCCTCGATGGCGTCGATCAGAGAGAAGTCAGAGACGACCCAAGGGAACAACGTGCCTTCGGGGTAGCCCGAGCCTCGCAAGAAGAACGGCGTGGCCGAAAGGTCGTAAATGGCTTTCACGCCGATCTTCTCTTTCACGGCCTCGATGCCGGAAATCCAGATACGCGCCTCTTCTTCACGCGTCTTGGCTTCGACACGATCGTCGCCGGTTAGTGCTTCGTCCTCACCATCGGGTTTGCGGCGGTAGCAGTGATGGGCCTCGTCATTGATGACAATGATCTGCTTCTTGGTGCCGAGTTCCCGACAGGCGCGGCGCACCATCTGGTCGGGCGTTTCGACAAACGGGCTCGGCCGGCCTTTGGCGAGTATCGACTTTGTGATCTTGCCGGCCTCAACCGTCTCGCGCAGCTGGAAAGCATGGTAGTTGGTGATCAGAATCTTGGCCTGCCCGAGCTGCTCTTGAAGCTGTGCCGGAACGATGTCGCGTTGGCGGTAATAGTTCTGAGGATCGTTCGGCAGTAGGACCCGCAGCCGATCCCGGATGGTGATTCCGGGCGTGACGATCAGGAAAGTATCGGAGAACCGGGCATCCTGCGAGCTCGCCTGCTTGTTGAGTGTTTGCCAGGCGATAAGCATGGCCATGACGACCGTCTTGCCTGATCCAGTCGCCATCTTGAAGGCGATACGCGGCAGCCCGGGGTTGGAGGTATCGTTCGCCGCGCGGAGCTCATTCTCGATCCAAGCGTCTCCGTACCTCTTGGCCACTTCGGTGATGTAGATCGCGGTCTCGAGCGCCTCATTTTGGCAGAAGAAGAGCTTCCTATCGCGGCCCGGATCGATCCAGTAGGCGATCAGGCGAGCCGTAACCGGCGTGACGCCGAGGTAACCGCCGCGGCGCCATTGCGCGACGCGGTCGCGTATCTGGTTGATCTCCTTGTTCTCTTCGATACGATCCTGCACCCACTCCGTGTCGAGGACAGGCTGAAGCTTGTTCTTCTTCTTCGGCCTGGCGATGGGGATGAAATACGAGCTGGTGCGCCGGCCGGCAGCTATCTCATTTGTGATCCCCTCGTCGGAAAACCTGAAATGGCGAGACGGCTCGTCATATGGCGAGTTAATAATCGGATTCTCGATCACAACCTGGGTCATATCCGTGTGCTTCCCCTCCAGGCTAGGCATTTCGCAGCGACCTGATTGGTGAACTACACAAATGGCAGTGAGGCTTCGCCTGGACGGCATGCAGGAGTCGTTCGAGCAACGAAAAGTCTAGTCGCTCGAAGACGGCGAGCATGGAGGCGGTGACGCGATTCTCGCCCTGCCGATAGGTGGAGAACAACGGATTTCTCGGCATCATTTCACCTCGCCTCGACAACGATCCTCAGCAGCTAGTCTCTGCTGAGGCAAGCATACCGCGACTTGAGTCGCGCAGGGGCACTGCCCCGATCCGCCGCCCAGGCGATTCACACTGATCAGGAACCCTCGAGCCCAGCCATGCCGCAGCCGGCTTGCGCTCATCGTCGGCCGATGCGAGATGTCGCGTGGCCGGGCCTCGGCTAGTCATCCCGCGCAGAACGTCGTACTCGTGCCCTTGCCGTGGATTCCACGTCTCAGGCGGGCCCAATCCTGTTCTCTACCCTACTAGAGAACCCTGCGATGTTCGTGAACTACATTCAGGAGTGTCGTGAACAACGTTGACAACTGCTTGTGAACGTAATAAACTGCTGAGTGTGAACTACATTCAGGGAATCGAGGGGGTAATGACCGAAGCGCTCATCGGAATCTACGAGGTGGCCGACCTTGCCGGCGTGAGTTCCTCGGCCGTCGTCAACTGGCGCAAGCGCTTTTCTGACTTTCCTGCCCCGCTGGCTTACCTGAAATCCGGGCCGTGTTTGCCGTGAATCAGATCAAGCTGTGCCTGGCACGACGGCCTGCCGGGGATTCCCCGGAGGTGGAACTCTTCTACCTCCAACTCGCTAGCAAGCGCGGAGATTCGCCAGAGCTGCGGGACACGTGCAAGAGGTCTTAAAGCAGCTGCAGAAGCAGGCCACATCGACCATGCGCCCGGGCATACTTCTCGGCAGTATTCAGAGTGGCAAGACTCGAGCCTTCCTGGGGTTTGCAGCACGGGCGTTTCCTGACCAAGGAAACGATGTTGCGATCGCTGCTTACGAAGGGCACCAAGTCCCTTGCGGAACAGACGCTCAGTCGCATTAAGGAGGACTTTAGAGAGTTCATTGCCACGGACCAGGTCGACGTGTACGACATTCTGACCGTGCCAGACCTTACCCCATACGAACTGACGCGAAAACTGATCTTCGTTGTGAAGAAGGAAGACGACAACCTGCGGCGACTCCTGCAGCTATTCAACACGAAATATCCGGCTCTGCGAGACAAGGCTGTACTTATCATTGACGACGAGGCTGACCTCGCCTCAGTAACTTTCCGCAAGGAGAACGGTGTTGCCACACCAGGGGTGATATCAAAGCAGATCGACCAGCTTCGGGATTCGGTGGCGGACTCAGCCTACCTGCAGGTGACCGCAACACCTTACGCGCTGTACTTGCAGCCGGACGATGAGACCGTTGTCAACGGAGACTCACTCTTCAAGCCGAAGCGCCCGGCGTTTACCGTACTCCTACCAACGCACAACAAGTACATCGGCGGCGACGAATACTTCGAGCAGAGTGGCGACCCCGATGCGCCCGCGTTCTATATGTATCGCGAGGTCCCACTTGCAGAGCGCGATGCCCTTAAGAAGGAAGACCGGCGGCGCTTTCAGATCGAGCGAGTGTTGTCGGCGAAGAATGCAGAGGTTCTCACCGATGCCATTGTGACCTTCCTTGTTGGCGGCACCATACGCCGCTTGCAGCAACGGGCCTCTGGCCAGCGAGCTCAGAAGTATAGCTTTCTCTTCCATACCGAGCAGAGCCGAGATTCACATCAGTGGCAGGAGCGGGTCGCAAGCGCGATTAGGGATGGGCTGGTAGATCAGGCCAATGCTGATAGCCCGCGGTTCAACGACCTGATCCGCGCCGCGTACACGACTTCGGCGGTCCATCGATTGGAAGGCATACTGCCGCCTGGCTAGAGGATAGCATGCAGGACGTGGAATCGCTTGAGACGGTTTCCGGCTCAGTCAGAGAGTCAACTCTGAAAGGACGTAAGCACCTGCTTGCTGAAGATGGTCAGTAAGATTCGCACGCCGCCTCACCATTTCATAGGTGGCCAGATTCTTGACCGCGGCATCACCATCAACAACCTCATCGGATTCTACTATGGAAGGAATCCGAATCGGTTTCAGCAGGACACGGTGCTACAGCATTCAAGGATGTACGGGGCGCGCTCGTCTGCCGACATCGCGGTGACGAGGTTCTATGCGCCTCTACAGGTCTACCTGATCATGCAGAGGATTCACGCATTCGATGCGGCGCTGCGGGAGGCGTTCGAGGCCAGGGGTACCGATGGCGGAGTGTACTTCATCCAGAAGGACGCCTCAAACAGGTTGATTCCTTGTTCTCCCAACAAGATACTGTTCTCCGATGTCGTGAGCATAAGGCCGGGTCGCCGGCTGGTTCTATCGGGTTTCAGCCGTGGCCGCACTCCGGCGCTAAGGCCCTTAAGATGCGTGATAGCGCATCGCGGAGGTGTTCGGCGACGGGGGTGACCAGTGCTCGTTGACGTAGCGGTCGCAGTTGAACTCATGAAAATGGCATACGGCAACCTGGAGTGCGATGAGTCGGTGTGTGCCGAAGCGGATGCCCATGTGGCCGCTCTGGAGCATCTGTCCCGCACTAGTTCGGAACTTCAGCTCAAAGGTAAGGTCTGGCTGATCGCTGCCAAAGACCGTAACGTGTCCCGATACCGCGAGGAGGGCAGGTTCTCTAACGCGCCAGACACCAAGCAACAAAAGGATCTCGCCCAGTCGAAAGCGATGGATGTCCCGGTCCTCATGCTCCTTCGCCAGAATGGCGAGGAAGCACGGGGATGGCGCGGCCTTCCTTTCTGGTGGCCGGTAATCGTGACACCTCGCTCGGCACCCACCGCGATCTTTGCGACCACCAAGCCCGTGTCTCCCGCGACCACGAGCAGCAATGGCAACGAGCGGCCGCTGTCGCCTGAGGGGCAAGAAGCTGATTGAGAACGTGGCTGACCGCAGGCAACTCGTATAGGGCCCTAGCGCTCGGTCGAACGGTAATGTGCGATTGACGCGTGTTGCGGCAATGGAGCGGAGAGAGTGAGCACAAAACCAGAAGCGCGCCCGGAGCTGAACTTTGATCCTAACGTCCCCTTCAGATTCCTCCTGCAAGCGTATCCCTACTGGAATGAGTATCGCGAAGAATGTTTGAAGCTTCTCCTCGAGGCCAAGCGCGCTCTGGAGAGCGGCTGCCCGACCGCGTCCGCTATTGCCTCCGGTGAAGCCCTGATGCGTGCGCTCTGTGATCGAGCGCTCTACTTTCTGCCGGATGCGAATTGCCCAGTGAACTGGAGGGCTATTGTCGAAAATGCCGGCAACCATGGCCTCCTGGATGTGTGCTTTAGAGACTTGATTGACGCGTTCGGTCAACTGAAAGCGTACGAGCCGCGGACGATTCAGCAGATGGACGATGTGCGATGCCTGCGCAACGCGGCTGTGCATAGAGCCCCACCTCTCGTTGATCAGTGGGATCCAGATGATCCGCGCGAAGACATTCGCCCTGCTCTGCAGCCCGGCTTCGAGTGGCCTGAAGGCTATCGCATCTATCTCAATCTGGTAAAGATGGACAAGAATGGCAAGCCCAGGACCGCCGAGAAGCAGAACAGTAATAAGGGTGGGAACGGCAAGATCGTTGACGAGTCCAGATGGGTGTACTTCGATTGCCGGAAGTACGGCTGCACGCTGAAACTTTGGTCGTTCCTACAGCAGCAGCACTCAATACCTACTCGTAGGCTCCAGACTGCGACTCGGCGGCCGATTGCGAAAAGGCGCGAAAAGCGGACCTAAAGGCTTCGCGACTACTCACTCCTGGACTACTTGCGCGCGACAAGGCGATCGAGCCACGACGTATGAGCGCCGGCACGCGTACGCTCATCGTATCCAGCAGAGAGTGTGGCTTCTTCCCCACGGTTGCTGAAGCCCTCCGCGAGGCACAACCCGGGGACCAGATCGAAATCAGAGCTGGCTTCTACCGGGAGCACCTTACGCTGGCGAAGAGCGTAGAGATTCTCGGCGGCAACGAGAGGGAGGATGTGATCATCCAGGCGGATGGCGATCAATGAGGCTCCCGCGGGCTGAGGATGTGTCGATTCGCAATCTCACCCTGTTGGGGACCTCCACAGGATCACACATCGGTGCCGAACGATCGAGCATGTAAGCGGCACGCTGCATCTTGAGAACTGTGATGTGCAGAGCTTCCGGGGCATCTGTACGTGGTTCTCGCCCCGGGCATCCGTCCAGGTTCGGGGATCGCGGTTGCGCCCCGGGCAGTTTGGGTGTGGTCTTTGACGACGACGCCCACGGCACCCTTGAAGAGAGCACGATTCAGACACACACACCGGTATCAATTCGCGACCGGGTCCGCGGACATCAGCCTCGACGACTCCTTGCCGGGGCATCGCGACCGGGTCCGGGAGTGATCACAGATTGTACACTCAAGAACAGCCACGGAGCGCATCTGCTCATTGGCAGCGGCGCGGAGCCTCTCATCCAGCGTTGCAGCATGAAAGCGTCGGAGGGACCTGCAAAGGCTCACCAGGTAGCGCCTGCGCCGGTGCAGCCGTGGGTGCACATTCTTCAGGACGGGGGCGGCACGATCGAGCGGTGCACGATACAGAACGCTACACAGGTCGTCGGCCGGGGCATCACACCACGATCATCAAGGACTGTGTCTTTGTTGCCGAGTAGGAGCAAGTCGGCGCGCTGTGGGCCTGGTGCCTTGTGCAGGTCCGTCCCGAGAACACCTGTTACGGTGTGGGAAGATCGATCCAAGAACGGCCTCCATCTCACCTGTTGTGACGCGTAACGACGCACTCACCCGGCGCGTCGCGACCGGGTCGGCGACATCGCGACCGGGTCCGGGGCATTCGCGACCGGGTCCGGCGCATCGCGACCGCGTCCGGGATCGCGTCCAGGTCCGGGGCATCGCATGCCATCTGGTCCGGGGCAGCGGGTCGCCCGGCCGGCGGTCATGATTACAGAAGGCGAGGAACGCCGCGGCATGTTCAAACGCGCGGACCTGTACAAGATGCATGCCTACTGCGACGCTATCCCCAACGCACGCTCAGTTTGGATTCTCTATCCTGGGAGCGAGCTACGCTTCTTCAGCGAAGACGGCAGCAGTGTACTCGGCCAGACGATAGCTTGCCAGAAGTATTACGGGTCTCGGCGCCTCCCGTGCTGCCTGGTGACTCCGGCGACGTCGGCCTCGCGGAAGTCCTGGCCCGCCTACTCGGCGCGTAGTATCCTTACTGCTCGCTATCGCCCGCCTCGCGTACCGCCCTTGGCGAACACTATGCACTGTGTCGATGCAGATACCCAGCTCTACCGCGTCTGGCCGGCCGTGTGGCTGCGTTTGTTCGCCAAGACCCTCGTGTGCATATCGGGCGTCGTCTGTGGCCTCTCCTCCCATCGGCGGCATCTGTGTTTCCGGGCCACTCGTTACCGCGCGGAAACCGCGACCGGCGACCGGCCGTCGACGGAGGCGCCGAGATAGCGATCGATGGCCGCCGCTGCCTGCCTGCCCTCGGAAATAGCCCACACGACCAGGGATTGGCCGCGACGGAGGTCGCCGGCAGCAAATACTGCCTCGACCGAGGTCATGTAGTCTTTGTTCGTGGCCACGTTGCCACGCGCGTCCAGCGTGACGCCAAGCTGCTCGACCAGGCCCGTGCGTACCGGGCCGAGGAAGCCCATGGCGAGCAGCACCAGGTCGGCGTCCATGACGAACTCGCTGCCCTCGATCGGCTCGAACTTCGGCGGCGGCCCGACGCGCACGGCGTGAAGCTGACTGACGTTTCCGTACTCGTCGCCGGTAAACCTGGTGGCAGTTACGGCCCAGCTGCGAACACCACCCTCTTCGTGCGCGCCTTCTGTGCGCAGCTGCAGCGGCCACAGCGGCCAGGGCGTTTGCGGCGCACGTTCGAGCGGAGGCTGGGGCATGATCTCCAGCTGCTGCACGGACTTCGCTTTCTGGCGGTGGCAGGTGCCAAGGCAGTCGGCGCCCGTGTCGCCGCCGCCGATAATCACCACGTGCTTGCCAGTGGCGAGGATCTCCTCGACGCCGTCCATAGAGTCGCCAGAGCCGCGCCGATTTTGCTGCGGCAAGAACTCCATGGCGAAGTGGATTCCCTTGAGATCGCGACCCGTCAACGGCAGATCGCGCGGCTGTTCGGCGCCGCCGGCCAGCAAAATGGCGTTGGATTTTCGGCGCAGGTCGGCAACGGAGAGATTGTGGCCCACGTGCGCGCCGGTGACGAACTCCACGCCCTCCTCCTGCATCTGGAGCAGCCGTCGATCCAGCACCGACTTCTCCAGCTTGAAGTCCGGGATACCGTAGCGCAAGAGTCCGCCGATACGGTCGGCTTTCTCGTACACGGTGACGAGATGGCCGGCACGGCAGAGCTGCTGCGCCGCCGCGAGCCCGGCGGGGCCCGAACCGACGATGGACACCTTCTTCCTGGTTCTCTCCGACGGCAGCTCAGGCTCTATCCAGCCCTCGGCAAAACCTCGCTCGACGACGCTCTTCTCGACGACTTTGATCGCCACCGCCGGCTTGTTGATGGCAAGCACGCAAGCAGCCTCGCAAGGCGCAGGGCAGATGCGTCCCGTAAACTCCGGAAAGTTGTTCGTCGCATGCAGCCTGCGCACCGCCTCGCGCCAGTGACCGCGATAGACCAGGTCGTTCCAATCCGGGATGATGTTGTTCACCGGACAACCGGTATGGCAGAACGGTACGCCGCAGTCCATGCACCGCGCAGCCTGTCTCTGGGTGCTCTCGGCTGAGAAGTCCTGGTAGAGCTCGCGGTAGTCCTCGACGCGCTCCGCTACCGGCCGGCGCTCGGGCAGCTCGCGCTCGTACTCCATGAATCCGGTGACCTTACCCATGCCGCACCACCTGTCCGACTTCCGCGGCCACGGGAACCTGCGCCGGCGGGACGAATGACTCCATCTCGCGCATGTCGCGGAGCACGCGCTTGTATTCGTGTGGGAATACCTTGATAAACCTGGGCAGCATATCCGCCCAGCTGTCCAGAAGCCACCGGGCCCGTGGGCTCGCGGTCAGCTCCAGGTGCTTGGTGATCAGGCCGTGCACCAAGCTGATGTCCTCTTCGTCGTCGAGCGGCTCAAGGTCGACCGACGCCCGGTTGCAGCGCTTTTCGGCGAAGTCCCCGCTCTCGTCAAATACGTACGCAATGCCTCCGCTCATGCCGGCTGCGAAATTGCGCCCGCAATGCCCGAGCACCACGACTCGCCCATTGGTCATGTACTCGCAGCCATGGTCGCCGACCCCTTCGACCACCGCCGTGACGCCTGAGTTACGTACCGCGAATCGCTCGCCTGCGATGCCGTTGAGGAACACCTCGCCGCTCGTGGCGCCGTACAGCACCACGTTGCCGACCAGCACGCTTTCATCAGGCCGGAATCCGGAATTTCTTGGCGGATAGACGATCAACCGTCCGCCGGAAAGGCCCTTGCCGAGGTAGTCGTTGGCATCGCCTTCGAGACTGAGCGTGATGCCCTTGGGCACAAAGGCGCCAAAGCTCTGCCCGGCGGATCCAATGAAATGGAAACGAATCGTGTCGTCCGGCAACCCCTCCGAACCGTAGCGCCGCGCGATCTCGCCGCCCAGCATGGCGCCGACGGTGCGGTGCACGTTGCGGATGGGCAGCGTGGCCTGCATGGGCCGCTTCGATTCAATCGCCTGACGCGCGTAGACCATCAGCTGGCGATCCAAAGCCTGGTCCAGCCCGTGATCCTGCGGCTGGGTGCGCCTGCGCGCCACGTGCGACGGCAGGGGCGGATTGTAGAGGATTGCCGAGAGGTCGAGCCCGGTGGCCTTCCAGTGCTCGACCGCCTCCTGCACGTCCAGCATATCCACCCGGCCGACCATCTGGTCCACCGTTCGGAAGCCCATCTGCGCCATGTACTCGCGGACCTGCTCGGCAATGTAGAAGAAGAAGTTGATCACGTGCTCCGGCTGGCCTTTGAATTGCTTGCGAAGCTCAGGATCCTGCGTGGCGATGCCCACGGGGCAGGTATTGAGGTGGCATTTCCGGATCATGATGCAACCCATGGAGATGAGCGGCATGGTGGCGAAACCAAACTCCTCCGCGCCGAGCAGCGCGGCGATAGTCACGTCGCGCCCGGTCTGCAGCTTCCCGTCGGTTTGCACGCGAATACGGCTCCGCAGGTCGTTCAGGAGCAGCACCTGCTGGGTCTCGGCCAGGCCGAGCTCCCAAGGAATACCGGCATGCACGATCGAGCTGATTGGAGAGGCGCCGGTTCCGCCGCTATCGCCACTGATCAGCACGACGTCCGCGTGCGCCTTGGCGACGCCCGCGGCGACGGTGCCGACTCCCACTTCAGCCACGAGCTTCACGGCGATGCGCGCCTTCGGATTCACGTTCTTCAGGTCGTAGATCAACTGCGCGAGGTCTTCGATCGAGTAAATGTCGTGGTGAGGCGGGGGCGAGATCAGTCCGACGCCAGGTATAGAGTGCCGCAGGCGCGCGATCACCTCGTCGACCTTGTGGCCGGGGAGCTGCCCGCCTTCGCCCGGCTTTGCACCCTGCGCCATTTTGATCTGCAACTCGTCCGCATTGACCAGGTAGTTGGTCGTCACGCCAAAGCGACCGGAAGCCACCTGCTTGACGGCGCTACGGCGCAAATCGCCATCCGCATCGCGCGTGAAACGCCCCTCGTCCTCACCGCCTTCGCCGGTGTTAGACATTCCGCCGATGCGATTCATGGCTACGGCCAGTGTCTCGTGCGCCTCTTTGCTGATCGACCCGAAGGACATGGCGCCGGTGGTGAAGCGCTTCACAATCTCCTTGGCCGGCTCGACGTCCTCGATCGGAATCGGCTTCTTTGCCTTCTTGATGCGTATGAGTCCGCGCAGCGTGCAGAGGCTGCGGTTCTCGCCGTCGATCAGCTCGGTGTATTCCTTGAACGTGGTGGGGCTCGACTGTTGCACTGCATGCTGCAGCGTGCTGATCGTCAGCGGATTCAAGAGATGGAATTCCCCGCCGACCCTGTAGCTGTACGTACCTCCGACGGATAGGGAGGTCTCCGAGTCCGTTGGGGGCTTGAACGCGTACTCGTGCTTCATCTGCGCCTCGCGCGCGAGCACCCCGAGGTCGACGCCCTCGATGCGCGAGACCGTGCCGGTGAAGTACGCTTCTATGAGATCCTTATTCAGTCCGATGGCTTCGAACACCTGAGCGCCTCGATAGCTCTGCAGCGTGGAGATACCCATCTTGGAGAACGTCTTCAACAGGCCCTTGTCGATGGCCTTGATGAAATTCTTGACCGCCATCTCGGGCGTGATAGTTGGCGAGTAGTACCCTCGCCGAGCCTGATGCGCAACAGTCTCCAAAGCGAGATATGGATTGACGGCGCTGGCGCCATAGCCAATCAGCAGAGCAAAGTGCATCACTTCGCGCGGCTCGCCGGACTCGATGATGAGCGCGACCTGGGTGCGCGTACCCTGGCGCACGAGCATGTTGTGCACCGCGGCGAGCGCCAGGAGGCTGGGAATCGGCGCGTAATGCACATCCACGCCGCGGTCGGAGAGGATCAGCAATGTGTAGCCGGACTGCAACGCGTGTGACGCGCGCTGGCATAGCTCGTCCAGCCCACGCTTGAGTCCTTCTTCGCCATCGCCGGCGCGGAAGAGCGCCGGCAAGGTAGTGGCCAGGAGGTCGCCGCTGGACACGCGCCGCAGCTTCTCGAGCTCGCGATTGGTGAGTATGGGCTGCGGCAGCTTGAGCGTGTGGCAGTTGAGTGGTGTCTCTTCGAGAATGTTCCGCTCGGTGCCGATGTAGCTGATCAGCGACATCACCATCTCTTCTCGGAACGCGTCGATAGGCGGATTTGTCACTTGCGCGAAGAGCTGCTTGAAGTAGTGGAACAGCATCTGCGGCCGATCCGAGAGGCAGGCGAGCGGCGTATCCGCGCCCATAGAACCGACAGGCTCTTCGCCTTTCTCGGCCATGGGCGCCAGGATCACCTTCAGATCTTCCTCCGTATAACCAAAGGCCCGCTGTCTGCTGAGCAGCGTGAAGTAGTCTGGCCCATGCACCCGCGTGGGCTCGGCCAGCTCGTCTAGCGTTATCTGGTGCTGCTCGAGCCACGCTGCATACGGCTGCCGCTCCGCCAGTGTCTTCTTGAGCTCACGGTCCGAGACGACTCGTCCCGCCACGGTATCTACCAGGAACATCTTCCCCGGCTGCAGGCGGCCCTTGAGCTTCACTTCCTCCGGCGGCACGTCGAAGACCCCGGTCTCCGAGGCGAGCACCACGATGTCGTCGTGCGTGATCAGGTAGCGACCTGGTCGAAGCCCGTTGCGGTCCAGCGTGGCGCCGATGACGCGCCCGTCGGTGAACGCTATCGACGCGGGGCCGTCCCACGGCTCCATCAATGAGGCATGATACTCGTAGAAGGCCTTCTTCTCCGGTCTCATGTGCGGATTGCCCGACCAGGCCTCCGGGATGAGCATGGCCATCACGTGTGGAAGACTTCGACCCGTCAGGAAGAGCAATTCGACCGCGTTATCGAAGGCGCATGAATCGCTGCCGCCCGGCGTGATGATCGGGAACAGCTTCTCGATGTCCTGGCCGAACAACGGCGAGGCGAGCACGGATTGCCGGGCGCGCATCCAGTTCACGTTTCCGCGCACCGTATTGATTTCGCCGTTGTGCGCGATGTAGCGATACGGATGGGCAAGCGACCAGCTTGGGAACGTGTTGGTCGAGAATCGCTGATGCACCAGGCACAGCGCGCTGACTACCTCGGGATCGGAAAGCTCGACGTAGAACCTGGCGATTTGCGGCGCCAGCAGCAGTCCCTTATAGATGATCGTGCGCGAGGACAGCGAGGGCACGTAGAACATGCCTTTATCTTCGATATCGGACGCCGCGATCTCCCTCTCGGCGCGCCTGCGAGCGACGTAGAGCCTACGCTCGAACGCATCCTCGTCCATACCCTCGTCCGGTCGCGCGACGAAGATCTGCTCGATGTACGGTTGTTCGGCGCGCGCCACGCGACCAATCGCATTGCCATTGACCGGGGTGTCGCGCCAGCCCAGGACGCTGAGGCCCTCATCGCTCATGATGCGCTCGAGTATTCCCGCGCAACGCAGGCGGCCTTGCATGTCGACAGGAAGGAATACCATGCCCACGGCGTACGCTCCGGGCGCGGGCAGCTCAAAGCCAAGGGCGGCGCACTCGCGCGCAAAGAACTGGTGCGGAATCTGGATCAGTACGCCCGCCCCATCACCCGTCTCCGGGTCGCCGCCACTGGCGCCGCGATGAGTCAGGTTGATCAGGACCTCAATGCCTCTGAGAATAATGTCGTGGCTCTTCTCTCCACGAATGCTGGCGACAAAGCCTATGCCACAGCCGTCATGCTCATTCCGTGGATCGTACAGGCCCTGCGCCGGAGGAAGGTCGGCAGTCGGATGGGATCTGTGCATGTGTTCCTTCTGTTCTCTCTGCTACGAGGAGTGATCCGGCCTGTATCCCAATGCCGGCGACCTTGCCGCGGAGGGTGCCACGATCGTTGTGGCGGAGCCGAGGCCGCGCTCTCTGAAGATACCGAGCGTCGGCGATATCATGATCTTGCGGTCAGATCCAGAATATACCGTATACCGCCACCTGAGTGGGAATGCGGTGGACCTGATGCCGGCGGTTGAACCAACGAGGCTGCCGGACTCGCGTTCCGTCCGGACATCATCAATCAATGGTAACTCGGTAGCGAGGTGGTTCTCGTAATAATAGCCGAAATCCACGCTGCAGTGTGCGAGGTCGGGCCGGCAAGGTCACGCATCGGGGTCTCCGGCGGCGCAGACGGCTTCCTGGACGAGACCGGCTTGCGCGATCTCTGTGCCGACGATGCCGATCGCGATGGCGGCGACTGAGGCGGCATCTCCGACGCTCTGCCGGGCCGGCGTCCGGCAGAAAAGGTCGTACACTCTGAAGCAAAGGGTGCAGGAATAGCGAGCAGGGTACCGTTGGGGTGATGCGGGTGATGCGTCTTCGCGGTCTGTGCGCCCTGATCACGGCTATCTGCATCGTTCCCTGGCACGTCGAGGCGAAGACGGCCACGCCAGTGTCGCCCGTTCTCGTGGCCTTCACGCAGAACAGCAACGTGTTCCTCATCAACCTTGCGACGCGGCATCGTACCGTCGTGACTACCAAGGGTCGCGACAACGGCTCCGGCGCCTCGTACCCGTGGTATGCATGGTCGCCCGACGGCAAATACCTTGCGCTGCTCCGTCGCAACAACGGCCCGGGTGCGACGGCGCCCCAGAATCTGCTCGTCCTCGATCGCTCCGGTACAGTCCTGCACACGCTTGTCGGCGGCAGCGGGGATTTCTACCCGGGTTGGGCCGTCGATACGGACCAGGTTGCCTACATTTCGGATTCGGGATACGACCACGGCCGCGCCTATTTCGACGTCACTGCAGTGGATATGCAGGGACGCACGAGCCACCTGTGGCGGTCGACGAACGCCCAGTTCTGCGGTATTGGCGAAGGCGTCTCCGACCCGGCCGGTAGTCTCTACCTGCGCGAATCCAACCCCGAGCGATCGCTGCGCTGGAGCGCTCGCTCCGGCATTGCCGTCTATGCTTCGCCGTGCGCACCCGGCCTGCAAGTGATCAACTTGCCCACGGGAAAGACGTCGGTATTCGGCGCCGCGCGGTCGTGGCGCAGCCCGGCGCTTTCGCGCACTGGTGTGCTGGCCCTCGTCGGCCAGTCCGCCGGCGCAGGTAGCGTGCCGTCCGTCCAACTTCTACGCGCACGCACGGGCGCCATCCTGGCGAGTGTCGGTCCGGGAGAGGCGCCAAGCTGGTCCACGGACGGCAAATCCCTCTACTTCGAGCAGCGGACCGTGCAGACGACAGTAGAGATCGGTCATGGCACTGCCACGCTGACGTCGACCAGGTATCTTGCGAGCATCTGCCGCGCGACCTCCGATGGCTCGGGGCGCAGCGTGGTTGTGCAGCTCAGCGCCTACTACCTCGGCGGATTCAGCCAGGTGCCCGGCAGCAGGGTGGTGATATTCAGCGTGGTCGGAAACGACTCTCGGTTAACGACTCTGCTGAAGCCGGCCGATTCGCTCGATGCGACATCGCGAAGACTCAACCAGCCTCACGTGAATATTGAACAGGTGGACGGTTCCGGTCGGGTAACGGTCCTCGTGCCCAACGCCGGTCTGCCCGCGGTGCAGCCGGTCGCGGTGACGTGACGGCCTGAATGCTTCCACGCTGGGTGTGCGGTATTGATGGGGCGGCCTCCGACCTCCATGAAATACGCCTAGCCTTGCAGTGAGCGGTCGCCATATCCGTAGACCGTGTAGATCTTCCCGGCTCGCAGCGTGATCCCGGGAAGATGAAGGGGGTCAGCCGTTGAACCGGTCGTTCGCACTTCGATATCGTAAGTGCCGGCCTCGACCGTGAGGTAGCTGCTTGCCGGGCACGATCGCAGATCCCAGATCAGAGCGCCCTCGTTCCTCACGGCGACCTCGACCGCGGCGGACTGCATGACCCGGATCGCAGCCTTCCCCGCCGGCGGCAGCGACGTCCGTCGTTGAGCGGCTATGCGGTCGGCGAGGCCTGTGCCCGATCGCGAGCCGGCGGCGCCCGTCAACCCCGTCGGAACGCCGGCCGCGTCGGTGCTGGCAATGACAATGCTCGAAAGGGGAATGCGTCGTAGAAGTCCAAGCTGCTCAACCGCGGTAGCCACAGCGTTTCTCTCCCTGCCGTTTTCCGCAGGCCCTCGCGGATTGCTCCGCCTTCCGAGGCCGGGGGCCGATCTGCCTGCGCACACTCCAAGGGTAGGCGCGAAATGTTTGCAGGTCGTTATGCATTGATAAACGTTGTGTTTCCAGTTGTAAACTTTCTGTGAATTTGATTTTTCCCTCTCACCCCGCCTACACTGTGACTAGCTACCGGGAGAAGGCAGGAAAAGAGATCGCGTCAAGCTAGGCGCGGCGCCGAAGGGGAAAGCTCGCAAGGCGGGTGAATCTCTCAGGCAACAGGATTCCGGCTGGACGGTGCTCTGAACGGGACCCGGCCGTCTCTTGCGAGGCGGGCTGGACGAGAACAGAGCGGAGCTATGCGGGCGATGATACCCCATAGTCTCCGCTCTTTCTGTTTTGTGGTGCCGGAACTGGAGCCTTGAGAAGGGTGACGAGATGAGCGAGGACGCTACTCCGGCGCGGCCCGGGCACGACGTGCCAGGCACGGATCGCGCGGCGAGGCCGAGCCCGTGGCGGGACGTGGCTCCCGCAACGGAAACGTTGCGTGAAACGCCTCTGCATGCCCAGCATGTGGCGCTAGGGGCGCGCATGGCGCCCTTCGGCGGCTGGCACATGCCGATCGATTACGGCAGCATCGTCGAGGAACACAACGCCACGCGAACCACCGCCGGTCTTTTTGACCTCTCGCACATGGGCGAGTTCTACGTGGGCGGCCCGGGCGCCTTATGTCTCGTCAACACGCTGATAACCAACGACATCAGCATGGTGCCGGCGTCGCGCGCGGTCTATTCGCCGATGTGTCGGGACGACGGCACGATCGTGGACGACATTATCGCCTACCACCTGCCGGGAGCGGAGGACGCCCATTACCTCCTGATCGTGAACGCCGCCAACACCGAGAAGGATTGGGCCTGGCTGAATCAGGTTCAAGGAGAGGAACGGCTGCAAGGCGTCACGACGATCGAAGATCGCAGTTTCGAGACCGCGTTGATCGCCATCCAGGGTCCGAATGCGGAAATCATCCTCCAGGCGCTGACGGATGAGCCGCTCGAAGCGCTTCCTTTCTTCGGGCTGGCAACGTCTGTGGTGGCTGGACTCGCGGTCACCATTGCGCGGACCGGTTACACGGGCGAGGACGGTTTTGAGCTGCTGGTCGACGCCGCGCAGGCGGTGAATCTGTGGAACGCTCTGCGCGGGGCCGGCGTCGATTATGGGCTGCGACCGGTTGGCCTCGGCGCGCGCGACACGCTTCGTCTCGAGGCGAGGCTACCCCTTTACGGCAATGACATCACCGACGATACGACGCCGCTGGAAGCCGGACTTGGCCGCTGGGTCAAGCTTGAGAAGCCGAAGTTCAGAGGCCGCGATGCGCTGGCAGCGCAGCAGCGAGAAGGTCTCACACGCGTGCTTGCCGGGCTCGCCATGGATGATCGGGCTGTGCCGCGCGCCCACTACGCTGTCGTCGATAGCGCAGGCAATCAGCTTGGCGAGGTGACGAGCGGCGGCTTCTCGCCCACGCTCGGCAAGGGAATCGCCCTTGCCTATCTGCCGGTCGCGGAGTCGCCAATCGGCACCACGGTTGCCGTGCGGGTGCGCGACCAGCCGCACCGAGCCACGGTAGTCAAGACACCGTTCTATCGACGCCAAAAGCAAACCTAGAGGGGCACTTGTCACGTTCGTAACGTTTCCCAGGGCACAACAGCAGAGGCGGCCTGAAGGCGGGAGTATCAGACGCGCGGGCCGAGGCCCGGCCACTGGAAAGGCCACAGGCAGGACATTTGACTCATCAGCACAGATCGCGATTCCCGGGCGCGCCCGAGTCGACGATCGTTTCGCCAGTTGACCGTACACCGATGAAGCACATAGGAGGGACAGACGTGAATCCGGATCTTCTCCGCTATGCGAGCAGCCACGAGTGGACAAGCGATGGCGACCCCATGACCATTGGCATCAGCGACTTCGCGCAGGAACAGCTGGGCGACGTCGTGTACGTCGAGCTTCCGCCGGTCGGCAAGGCGTTCAAGGCCGGCGAGACTTTCGGGACCATCGAGTCGGTGAAGACTGCTTCAGATCTGTACGCACCCATCGATTTCACCGTGGTGGAGGTGAACACCGCGCTGGTGGACAAGCCCGAGCTCGTGAACAACAGCCCGTTCGGCGACGGCTGGCTACTAAAGATCTCAGGGAATGTCGCCGATCGGGAACTGTTGATGGATCGGGCCACGTACCAGGAGACCGCCGCGCACTGAGGCTGATACGTGAAGGGGGGAGTCGTCGCGATGTGTTCCAAGCCTGAAGCTGCGGCATCAGGGGAGCGCACGGGGGGCTTCCACTTGATTGACCTCCAGCTGCAGCAGAATGGAAGGCGACCCACTGTATGCGTACCCCGCGGCTGCGGCGGCTACGAGATATGGCGCCCGTGGGCCTGAAGCTGCGGCATCAGGGCAGCGCGGGGACACATCGAGATTGACGAGTTCAAAGGATCACCGCAGAATGCCCACACCATATCTCCCTCACACCGATGCCGATCGCGGCGCGATGCTCGATTCGCTTGGCGTCTCCAGCATGGAGGACCTGCTCGCCGACATCCCATCAGGACTGCGCTCTGGTCCGCTCGACCTGCCAGTTGCGGTCTCGGAACCCGAGATCATCCAGGAGATGGAGAGACTGGCCGACCGCAATAGCCTGCGTGCCGGGCCACGCTCCTTCCTTGGGGGCGGCGCTTACCATCACCACATTCCGGCCGTTGTCTCGGCATTGGCGTCCCGTGGCGAGTTTGTCACAGCGTACACGCCGTACCAGCCGGAGGTTAGCCAGGGCACGCTGCAAGTGACCTACGAGTGGCAGAGCATGATCTGCGAGCTAACCGGGCTCGACGTCTCCAACGCCTCGCTCTATGACGCCGCCACGGCATGTGCGGAAGCGGCGATGATGGCCGTGAACGCCACGGGGCGTCGTGGGGTGATTGTGCCCGGCACACTCAATCCCGACTATCTGCAGGTGCTCCGGACGTACTGCTGGAGCCAGGGCCTTACATTGACTGAAGTGCCGGCCCTGAATGGCAGCGTGGACGCCGCGCGGGTGGCCGCGGCCCTCGACGATCGCAGCGCGGTCGTGATCGCTCAGTCGCCGAACTATTTCGGGATTGTCGAAGACCAGGCGGTTCTGGCCGAAGCCGCGCACGGGGCCGGCGCACTGTATGTCGCGTGTGTAAACCCGCTGTCGCTGGCACTGTTGAGCACGCCCGGTGAAGTGGGCGCGGACATCGCGGTGGGTGATGCCCAGCCGTTTGGCATGCCGCTCGCGTATGGCGGACCGTACGCAGGGTTCATCGCCTGCAAGGAATCGCTCGTGCGTCGCTTGCCGGGACGCATCGTGGGCGCCAGCGTCGACTCGCGGGGGCGCCGTGCCTACGTCATGACGCTGCGCACGCGCGAACAAGACATTCGACGGGAGAAGGCTACCAGCAATATTTGCTCCAACCATGCGCTCTGCGCCACGACGGCCACCATGTACCTCAGCTACATGGGCAAGCAGGGTCTGCGCCACGTGGCCAATCTGTGCGTGCAGAAGGCGCACTACGCGGCCGACCAGATCGGCAGGGTCGCCGGCTATGAACTGGCTTTTCACCGGCCCTTCTTCCATGAGTTCGCGGTCCGCACGCCTCTGCCGGGAGCGGAGATTCGCGACGCCCTGGTCACGCGTGGCATCCTCGCCGGAATCCCGCTGGATGGACAGGCGGGCATTCCGCAAGGACTGCTCGTGTGTTGCACGGAGCTGAACGGCAGAGAAGATATCGATGCCCTGGCTCAGGCACTGGGAGAGGTGCGCGCATGATGGCGATAGGCCAGCCCTTGAAAGATATGCAGGACGCGGCGCCAGCACGGCCAAGCTCCGCCGCGACAACCGCCGACCGCAAGGTCCTCGAGCCGACCGTGTTTGAGCTATCGTCTCCCGGTCGATCGGCTTTCTCCCTTCCGGCCTGTGACGTGCCTGAGCAACCGATCGCGGCACTCATCCCATCGCAACTCCAGCGATCTACAACTGCTGAGCTGCCCGAAATGAGTGAACTGCAGGTCGTGAGGCACTTCACCAGGCTCTCGCAGCTGAATTACAGCATCGACGGCGGATTCTACCCACTTGGCTCGTGCACCATGAAGTACAATCCAAAACTGCACGAGGACCTAGTCGCCGATCCACGCTGGTCCGGTCTCCATCCACACCAGCCCGACTCCACAGTCCAGGGCGTGCTCGCGCTTCTCTTCCGCTTGCAGGAGTATCTCTGTGAGATAGGCGGCATGGACGCCTTCACGCTGCAGCCGGCAGCGGGGGCGCATGGCGAGCTCACGGGTCTGATGATCATCCGCGCCTTCCATGAGAGTCGCGGCGATCGCCGGAGCGAGGTCCTGGTGCCGGACACGGCCCACGGAACCAACCCGGCGAGTGCGGCTGCCGCAGGATACAGCGTCGTGCAAGTGAAATCCAATGCTCGGGGCACGGTCGACGTCGACGATCTGCGCCGGCTAACCGGACCGCGAACCGCGGCGTTGATGCTCACCAATCCGAATACGTGCGGTCTTTTCGAGAAGGACATCGTGGAGATAGCCGGCATCGTACACGATGCCGGTGGACGTCTCTACTATGACGGAGCGAACCTCAATGCGATCATGGGCACCGCGCGTCCCGGCGACATGGGCTTCGACGTAGTGCACTTCAACCTGCACAAGACGATGACCACGCCACATGGCGGCGGCGGACCAGGCACGGGTCCCGTCGGGGTGAAGGCCGCGCTGGCGCCCTTCCTGCCCGTGCCGCAGATCGAGCGGGGAGCCGGTGCCGATGGCGCGGAGCTCTACACGCTCACGAGCGACCGGCCGCTCAGCATCGGCCGTGTGCGCAGCTTCTTCGGCAACGTTGGCCTGCTCATTCGAGCATACGTGTACGTTCGCTCCATGGGTCCCGACGGCCTGACGCTGGCAAGCCGCGACGCCGTGCTCAATGCCAACTACCTGCGTTCCTTGCTGATCAGCGCGTTCGAGGCGCCCTTCCCGGGCAGCTGCATGCATGAATTCGTGGTGTCGGGCACGCGGCAGAAGCAACAAGGCGTGAAGACGATAGACATGGTGAAGCGCCTGATCGACTTCGGCTACCATCCGCCGACCATCTATTTCCCGCACATCGTCGACGAGTGCCTGATGATCGAGCCGACTGAGACGGAAGATCGAGCCACTCTCGAGGGCTTTGCCGAGGCGCTGCTGGCGGTTGCCCGGGAAGTCGAAGCGGGGAGCGACGAGGTCCGCGGCGCGCCGCACCATGCGCCGGTATCGCGCATCGACGAAGCTCTCGCGGCACGGAAGCCAGACCTGAGGTGGAGACGCGCGTCCGCGCCTCAAGGCTTGTAGCAAGATCGCCGGGCTGAGGCCCTTCAGGACAGACTACCCGGGAAGAATACCCCGGATGACGTGCCGCAGCACGCGATCGTCGGCAAGCCGATCCATCGCCTGAGGCCATGCTCGGGCAAACGTGATGTAGCGTTCGGCGGCGGCGCGCGCGAAGTGCAGCGCGTTCTGAACGAACACGTCGGGCTGTTGGATGCTCACGTCGAAGAGCTTCGGTCTGTGCAGCGTCAGCGAATCGACCGCGTCGACCTCCAGGTCGTCATGCAAGAAGGCGCCCGGGTATGGATCAAGATCCTCGGGCCGCACTGCTGCAAAGCCACCGGCCTCCGCCGCGGCGCGTAGCTTCTCGCGCTCGTAAAGGAAGCGTCTCACGTCCTGCTGAAGCTTCGCATAATCGAAGTCCTTGTAGGACCGTCCTTGGGGCGGAAGGTGCCGGATTGGTCGCTCCTTGTCAAAGTGATAGGGAATGCCAGCGAGCGCTGCGTTGAGCACGTAGTCGATATCTTCTCCCCGCGCGATCGAAGGGTCGAACCCCACCCGGCACATGAGCTCACGGCTGAAGCTCATGTTTCCGCCGAGCGCGAACGCGCTCGGCACGATCTCTCCGGGCATCGCGGCAATACGTTCGAGGATCCCGTTCATGAGGTGGGGCTTCTTCTCGAACGGGTTGGTTTGCATCTTCTCCGACTCCCCGACCTCGTGCCAACGCCGGCCGGCATCATCGAGGTAGTGCCCGCCGGCACCGAACACGCGTTCGCCGCGGGCGTCACCCCACGCGATTGCCTCGGCGGAACGCCGCAAGAAATGGGGGTCCTCGACGATCTCGTCGTCATCGAGCGCCACGACCAGCTCCATGCCAAGCACGAAAGGCACCAGAAGCTGCATATTCCGGATGAGCGGGTAGCCGCGAGAATCAAACCAGGAGATCCACGCGTCGTGACCCAGCGAACGGAGCCGGCCATGCAGAATCTGCACATGCGTCGGCAGCCAAAGCGCGATCGGGAGATCGGGGTATCTGTCTCGAATAGTGTCTGCCTGCCACGACGCACTGGTTGCCACGTCCGGCGCGGAGCTAGAGATGAGTATCAGAACCAGACTGGGTTTCTCCGCCAGCCGCTGCAGACTGGCAAGCAGGCGGGCCATAGTGCCCGACTCGTTGGCGGGAGTCGGATGATCCTCCGTACTGTCTCCAGGGCGACGAAATCCGTGCGACCGACTCCAGTACGTGGGCACGACTATCACGCTCTTGGAGAGGAGCGTGTCCACGGCCGGTGCGGGCGCCGAGGTGTCGCCGTCTCGCCTTGGTTCAGTCACCCAGTTGCCGTCACTCCCAGAAAATCAGCTGCACTGCTGGAGAACCTGCCGTGCCGACTCCTACTCGACATGCACAACCCCAAACACGTTTGGCATTTCCTGGCAGGAGTACATATAGTCACCCGTGCGCGTGAACTGGATTCCGGACAGAGTCCGCACGCCGACCGTATTCGGCGACCATGCGACCTTGCAGCCGATACTACTGCTCCAAAACTCTACCGTGGTTCCCACGCTGACGCTGACGTTACTCGGCGCGAAGCCGACGCCTTGGTTGGCGTCCGGCACGACCTGAATCCAGACCCGGGATTGACCGAGGCACGACGATCGGGACTGGGCAGGATAAGGACCCCCGGCCCCATCAGAGTAGGCTGGAGGACACGCGTAGTCTCCCAAGCCGATCGTCGCGCTCGGGGAGCTCACGCTCATGCCGGCAAGCACTGAGAACACGCCGGGCGCAACCATCATCAGGCATACTACGAGGGCCGTCCAACGGAACGCCTGTCGCGACCTGGTCGACGGTCCGTGGTACCAGTGACCGCCCGGCGATGCCACGTCGGAAACGCCGATCTGGCCACGGTCCCAGGCAAGGTCAAGCAGGGCATCGCCAAACTCACCGGCCGTGGCATAGCGCTGGGCCGGGTCCAGGCGGATAGCTCTCTCGACGATATCGGCAAGCTCACTTGAGACCAACGGATTCAGCGAGCGAATGCTCGGGTAGCAGAATGTGGTGCCGTGCTCGGGATCGTAGCCGGTGAGCAACCTGTGCAGCGTCGCACCCAGCGCGTAGATGTCGCTCTGCGGTGTGGCGAGGCCCTGGTATTGCTCTGGGGGTGCGTAACCCGGAGTGCCTATGACCGTGCCAACCGTCTTCGGCTCATAGTGCCTGGCGATGCCGAAGTCCACGACCTTGAGCGGGCACGCCCGGTCTGGATTCGTCGACGCAGCGTTCCGAAGCACGATGTTCGCGGGCTTCAGATCACGGAACAGCACCGGCTCGTCCAGCCCGTGCAGGTGGCTGAGGAGTCCGCAGAGCGATATTGCCCACTCCAGCACGGTGGCTTCGGGCAGCGGTCCGCGCGCGCGCACCACGTCATTCAAGTTCTCGCCGTCGGCGTACTCCTGGACGATATAGCTTGTGCCGCCTTCCGGGAACGAGCTGTAGAACTCCGGGACGAGAGGATGATTCAAGGCGCTGAGAATGTATGCCTCGCGGGCAAACCATGCCTCGGCTTCACGCCGCTCCTCAGGCCCGGAAGAGGCCGGCACCCGCAGCTCCTTGATAGCCACGTGGCGGTTCCCAAGCAGAATATCTTCGGCCAGATACACGACGCTCATGCCGCCGTGATGCAGCGTCCGCAGCATACGGTAGCGACCGGCCAGGAGAGAATCGACGACCAGCTCATCGGGTTGTTCGACCAGTGCCAATGCCTGCGAGACGCACGGCACATTCTGCGGATGGAAGAGGCCGCAGCGGGCGCATGTCTGAGTCATAGTATTGGATAACCTCCCGCACTGGCAGGCACAGGTGTCAAAACACGCCGTGGCTTGTCCGCGCACACCGATGGCAACACCGCGGACACTGTCTCTCCTCGCGGCCTTCTAATGAACGAGCATAGTTCACGCACCGTCGTCGAATCCGGGGACCGATCGAGCTGCCCCTGTCGTTAGCATACAATACTGCATCGCTTGCCGCTACCGGACGAATATCACGCCGTTCTGGCCCGGGTGGACCTGGCAATTGTAGTCGTACTCTCCGGCGCGATCGAAAGTCTTGCGGAACACGTAGCCTGTGTCTTCAATATCGGTATGGAACGGGCTGAGATTGTGGCCCGAAGACTTCCAGACGAACGTCACCGTGGTCCCGCGAGACACCAGGACGTTACTGGGCGAGAATCCGCCAATCGTCTTTGGATCGTTCACGACGTCGATCTCCACGGTCTTCTGCCGCGTGCAATCGCTTGAGGTGGCGGCTGGGTAGGGGCCGCCATTCCCATCCGTCGACGCCGGAACACAGCCTGCGAGGTTCACGGTACCGGCAGTCGCGCTGGGAGCGACCGTTGTCCGTGGTCCGCTGGTCGAGCTGCTGCCACAGCCTGCCAGACCGATGGCGACCGATGCTGCCGCGAAGCACAGGAGGGTCACGCCTCGGATGCGACCAACTGCCACAATGCACCCGTTCAACTGCTACCCTCCAGCGATTCGCCGGCGGCACGCGGGGCTACTCTTCGGTCGCCTACCGCCAAGACTCATTCGCTGGTAGTCGACGCGTGAAGTGTAGCCCGCACACGCCGCCACAGCAAGATAGAAGGCGGCTCCCAGTTCGCAATGTTAATAGTCTTCTCTTTCCATCAGGACCGCTTGCCCGAGTCCATTCCTCTGCCCCCACGAGCGCTACCGACTTCCCACCGAGATGCAGTCCACTGTTGCCGCCTGCTTCCCAGCTGCCGGTGCCGCAGAGCCACGTTGTGTCCGTGCCCAGCGCCCCGCGTGGTCTCGCGCGGGCCGCGGTGTCCGCTTCCGCGCGTCGCTTGGCTGGCCCCGCGTGTGTCGCCGCCGCGTTCCGTCTCGCGTCTCCGTCCGCCGTTGTCGGCATGGGTGCCCAGGGCACCACCTGTGGCGCATGCACATCGAACCGCGCACTTCGCGTAGTCATTCTGACCTCCTCGCCAATGAGACTCACGCCCTGGCAGGTCAGCACGCCGCTTTTCCGCCCGCTCACCCGCTCACGCTGTCCTCATACACAATCGACTCGTCAAACAGGGGTTCTTGCGACGCGTCTGTCCCTGCGAAGCCCGCCAACGTAGCAAACAGGGCATCTGACGGTTCGAAGGCGACCTCCGGCGGCACCACCCCTCTGGCTCGCACTTCACCACGCACCATCGCCAGAGTAGCCACCGCGAGGAGACTTTCTGTCGTCGAATAGAACCATCGCCGTGGCCATCAGGCATAGCGGGCGGGCCGTCCGCCGACTTGCCGCGAGCAATCCGCCCCACGAGCGCTCCGGCTCCTGGCCTGCTTGGCCAGCCAGTGCCCCGGCCGCGCTGCGACAGCCTCGTACAGTGCCTGTGCCGCTTCTGCCGGGCCCATGATCCCAACCAGCATGTGACTGCTCTGCTCCCTCCACAACTCATTGAGCCGCGGGGCCACAACGACACCAGGCTGGTGAACGACAGCGCTCCGGGAAGATGCAACGGCAGCGTCGGGTCTCGGCGACTGTCCACCGGATGGCGACAGGACTCACCGGTCGGCCAGGTAACCGTCACTCCATGGGTGAATGGGTCGACCGTCTGGGGCTGCCCGTCGCGATAGATCCGCACCGGACCCCGCACAAACGCCATCACGCATCTGCCAGAAGTTATGCTGCCGGAGTAGCGACATAGCCGACGTGGGCCCGCATCACGCCACCAGCCAAGCTTCCCCACAGGTACCGAATTGGATCTCCCTGACCACGTCGAGTGGCCGCAGAGCCTGTATCGGTGCGGTCCGTCACCCGTGGGCTGCTCCCACTCCAATCAGCGCCGTTCTACGCTTGACACGCATCTCGCCGTCGAGGGCAAGCACCTCATCGGTCGCACGGCCGTCCGCGGCGATGTCGGCGTAATCGACGCCGGCCGCGATCGCTGCCTTGACGGCGGGAAGCTGCATCTCAAAGTCGGGTCCCGCCGTATTGGCCAGCACAGCGTCCACGCGCTGCAAGGTCCACCTGACGGTCGTGGTGCCGCACATCAACGGCCACACCGGAAGGCCTTGTGAACCCAGATAAGCGCCAGTCGTCCGAGGACGCCTGGTGCGGCCGATAAACTGCACCTCGTCCCGTCAGGGCTCGCCACGATCAAAGCGCGCATGGAATATGAGCCACGCGCCTGGTGCCAGCCACGATCACCACCTTCATGCTGCACCTCTTTTGCTGCGCCGCTTCGCGCGAGCAAGCGCAAACTCCGTTTCTCAGTGAAAAGCCACCATCGCGATGACTCGCGTAATCATGCGATGGTCCTCGATTCGCTCCCGCTGAAGCATCCTACAACGCGAAATCGGGCAAGCCTGTCCGACGTTCACAGCCTTCCTGAAGCACGCGAACATCGCCTCCTGAATCTGGCTATCTATACCTGCTTCTCGACTTGCCTGGACGAGGTGCTCGGCTCCCGCTGACCAGATGTTCTGCCGGCATCAACGGCTTCACGATATTTGCGCGGCCGCGCCATGGCCTGCGCGGAAGACGCTGCCGTAGCTGGCGGGCGCTCGTCGGCTCGCGCATGGAGCGGGCACAAGGCGAGCAGGCTGCAAGGGGTTGACAATGCCAAAGTAAAGATCCACACGGCGACCGCCGTCAGCTTCGCATAGTGTGGCACCACGACGAGAGCGCCGCGATCAGCGCATCCCCACCTCGCAGAATGCCATGTCCAGTGTCGCTGCCGCGCCGATCTCCTCGCCGCAATGGGTCGTCTGCCCAAGGCGCCCAGTAGCGTTCTGCTCTTTCAGTTGCCACGCCAGGAAGAACAGGAGCACGACGATCCGCGAACACCTGGAGGCCATAGCGAATGACCGTGGGAAGCAGACCTCGTGCGGGCAAGCTTGATTGTCGTCACGTCCGTGGAGAACCGTGCCTGCAGATCGATGCTCCGTACCCGCCCCGTGGTATCCATGCCGAGCCGCTGAAGGTGAGCGAGCATGGATAAACGCAGATCAGTCGCTAGCTTCACTTCCGATGGTTGGTCAGTGCGTATTCCCGTGCCACATTTGCGGTGGTTGTGAGGACATAGAAAGCGCCCATGGCTGCCACGAACCCCGCCAAGACCTGACCGTCACCGGCCGTTCTCTGCCATCATCCCCTCCCCGCTCGATCATCCCGACTTCACGGCGCAGCGCGCCACGGTGACGCCATGTGCCGCATCCACGTACTCGTTTGCCGCGACAGATAGCGATCTGTTTCCTCAACAGCCTTCGCGTGTCTGTCCCCGTCTTCCGGACGAGCGCGCCTTGATCCCGCGTGCTGCCTACAGTCCGGCGTTTGATAAGCACCTTCATGGCGTAGGGTAAGAGGGCAACGGTGAATGTGGCATCCACGACCTATGGTCAGGACCACGCCTTGCACCGACAGTACGCGTAGGGAAACGCAATGCGCGCAGGCTGACCAGCCGCAGCGCTGGCCTACCGTCGTAACGCGTAGGCGCTGCTGCCGCCTATCGCTCTGTTCCCACCGCACTACGACCCCCGTGGTCTGGCTTCTCGTGCTGGTCGCGCCGTCATGCAGCGCTGCCAGAACGCTTCCCGCTCGTCACGGGTCATGATCAGACATCGCCGTCTTCCCTTCTTACACTCTGCCTGCCGCGGGAACGATGGCTCTACCCCACCCCGGGTTGATGGTCCATACCCGTAGCCGGGCCAGCCCAGCTCTACCCTAGCACGTCGGTGGATCCTGTGCTTGATGCGGGGTCCTCACGGCCCAGCATACCAACCTGCTTGTGGATGGCGGCTGCCAAATCGGCGCCGATGACGCTGCCCAGAGCCGAGCGCTTACTCCCTTATGGATGTAGTGTGTTTCGGGCAGAAACAGGTTGCATCGCGGGGCTTCTGAGCCGGGCCCCGGACATGCGGAGACGCACGCTTGTTCCTGGCGTAGCGCAACGCGGACGCCACGGTGCGCACCTATTTCCCGCATATCCATGCAGTCCCAACGGCGGTATTTGTTCGAGACAGGCAGGCGTTTTCGGGCAGCGTGGCGCAGGCCTGTCAGGTTGCCCACGTGGGTCAGCTGCACGGTCAATTATTGGAGCCCCGCTTTGTGACAGGCGGCTAAGAGGCGCTGAGCAGCTCGCACCGGTCGCCGAGTCACCGTAGACACGGGCGACTCTGTTGCACGGTTGAGGCCGGTGCCTTACAGTACTCCTAGAGTCAGGCGCGAACGCGGCGCTCTTGAACCAGCCAGCGTCCAGCAACCCGAGAGCGTGCGCAGTAACGCCGCCCGATTCGGGAGAGATTCCGTGAGTCACTCACGCCGACGCGCCGAGGCCGTGCCTGCCGGATCTCAGCCGACTGCCGCACTGGACCGTGACCCGTACAGGAAGGTGGGCCGGTGGTACGATTGGCTCGTCGAACCCGCCGCCGGAAGGAATAGAGCCATCGGCTATGCCCTGTGTCCGCCCCGACCTGGGCTGCGTGTCCTAGACATGGGCTGCGGCACCGGCACCCAACTGGCCGTCTACCAGCGGGCCGGCTGCCCGGTCGCCGGCGTGGACACGTCGCCCGCCATGCTCGCACTCGCCAGGAGGAAGCTAGGCCAAGATGCCGATCTCCGCCGGGAGAGCGCGGCGCAGACCAGCTTCGCCAGCGGCACCTTCGATCTGGTCAACGTCGTGCTGGTCCTCCATGAGCTGCCGGCCAGGCTGCGCGGGGCCGTGCTCGACGAGTGCGCGCGCGTGGTGCGCGAGGACGGCGCGATCGTCGTCGCCGACTTCCGCGCCGGCCCGTACGCATTCCCCACCGGGTGGATTTACGAAGGCGTCATCCTGGCCCTGGAGCTGATCATCGGCGGCCGCCAGCACTTCGCGCACTACCGGCACTTCATCGCCCAGCGCGGGCTACCGCCGCTCTTTGCCGCCGCGCACCTTCGCGTCGCCGACGCCAGGGTCGCTGCAGGCGGGACGACGGGCGTATATCTTGTGCGGAAAGGTGCCGCCTGATGGGACACCATGCGTATCCACGGCGCCCGTCTTCTTGACGCGTCCGCTCGAAGAAGACAGTCGGTGAAGACACTATCGGAGGACTGGCGAGAGCCCTGTGACCCCCGGGTGAGAGCTGGACCGGTATGCGCAGCGCGACGATAGAACGCCTGATATCGCAACTGGGCGCATCCGCCAATCCAGTTGTGGCCTTCCGCGCGCGATATCTGCTCCTCGACGAGCCGCCTGCCTCTCCAGCGATGGTGCGGTTGCGCGGGTCAATCCGGACCTGCGAGATGGCGCGCCGGTTGCTCGGCCACCGGCAGGAGGACGGCACCATCCGTACGCATCCCTACAAGAAGTGGCAGGGTCCGCACTGGACCCTGTACAGCCTGGCGCTCATCGCCTATCCGGACAGTGACAACGACGGGTTGGTGCCCCTGCAGGACCAGATATGGGCTTGGCTGTTTGCGCCCACGCACCTGCGTTTCCCCAGCACCCTCGTTCTTCCTGGCCAGGAGGACCGAGTGCGTCGGTGCGCGTCCCAGGAGGGCAATGCGCTCTGGTACGCGATGAAGCTGGGACTCGCCGACGAGCCTATCCACCAGCTCGCCCGGCGGTTAGTAGTCTGGCAATGGCCCGATGGCGGCTGGAACTGTGACAAGCGGCCGCAGGCGCGCACCTCCTCGGTGCAGGAGACGCTCATCCCACTGCGCGCACTCCGGCACTATGGCCGTGCATATGGACATGCGCCGGCTTTGGCCTGTGCGGAACGGGCCGCAGAGTATCTCTTGCGCAGACGGCTCCTGTATCGCGTGCATGACGGCGCCCTCATTCGCCCAGACTGGGGTAAGGAGATTACCGCCATTCAGTACCCGATCCAGTTCTACGACGTCCTCTTCGCGCTCACGGTCATGGCGGAATGCGGCATGCTCGGCGATCCGCGATGTGGTGCCGCCCTCGACCTGCTTGCCGCAAAGCAGTTGCCGGATGGGGGCTTCCCGCTGGAGATCAGGACCTGCGCGCATTCGCCAATGATAACGAGCCGTGGCAGCTTCGCAGACTGGGGACCGGGCGGCAGGACGCAGCAAAACCCTTTCGTGTCCGTCGACGCGTTGTACGTGCTGAAGGCCGCCGGCAGGTTGTAGGCAGTGTCCCAGCTTCAGTGACAAGATCTCGACCGACTTCAGGTTATGGCCACGTCCCCCTGGCGCACGTTGGCTCGGAGCGCGCCACTTGCCATGCGCGGCGCTGTCCAACGATCGGCCGCAGAGTGCGGGGCACGGTCCGGCAGACGACCGGCAAGTCGCCCGCGCGCCAATTTGTGTGCAACGTGTAGCTGCGCCTTACACTGGGAGCGCGAAGGAACCGTGCCGCAGCTGAAAGGTCATGCGGCTTCGTGCATGGAAACTCGTCAAGAGGCCACGCACCGTGGGGCACTGGAAGCTGTCTGTCATTGCGTGGATGTGACGTCGCACTTGATACCGGGGCCGATGTCTTTGATGAGTCCGCTTTGCGGCGTGCGCGATCGCGCGCCATGCAGCAGGTCGCCGAGCCATAGCGCGGTCGTTCCTTCACGTGCTGACCCTTGCGACCGATGGCTCCGCCAGGAGACGGCGTGCTCGGGCGCGCGATTTCCATATACATCATGGCCTTGCTCCAGTGCTTATACGTTATCACCTTTTCCGGGTCCGGGCTGGGGTAGCGGCCGTCTTGACAGCGCATAGGGCCTATGCTACTATCCGAGTCATCTCTGAGAACGTTTCCAGAGAGTGCCCGGGCGGGCTTTGGCCGCTAGCGTCCGCTCTTGCGCCGCCGCTGGGAGCGTCGAACGCCCGGGACATCCCGGCGCTGGTGAGGGCACTGGAGGTGGCACCCCACAGGAAGGAGGTCAGCGGCAGCAGTAAAACCTGACCTGGTCGTCGAGCGATGTCATTGATCGACCCATACAGGAGGTTCTGTGATGGCACGCAACTCACGGCTACTACGCGCTGCACTCATCGCCGCTCTCCTGATCGTGCCGCAGGTCCACGCCGGCCCCGTTCTGGGCCAGCGCGCCAAGGCGCCTGTGGTGATCAACGTGGCGGGATGCTGGCCGGACCGCTACCAGGGCACCCAGTTCGTCAAGATCGCTGAGAGCTTCAATCAGGTGCAGAAGGATATCGTGGTCAAGGCCACCTACGGCGCCACCGTGCAGCAGGTGTTGACCGCCGAGAGCGGTGGCAAACCGCCGGATATCTATTTCGATTGCGGCAATGCCGAAGTCGGTACCTGGGCGAGCAACGGCGTGGTCCATAACCTGGACTCGTTCATACAGCAGAGCCATTTCGACCTCAATCGCCTCACGTCCTCGGCCCGCCAGTTGATCACGTACAACGGCCACGTGTGGGCCATGCCGTACCTGACCGACTGCTACATGATGCTCTACAACAAGAACCTGTTCCGCAAGGCGGGACTGGACCCCAACAAGCCGCCGCGCACCATTGAGGAGGTGCAGGCGCTCTGGAACAAGCTGACGCTGCGGGATTCCTCCGGCAAAATCACTTCGCTGGCGATGCTGCCGACCTACGGCGGGCCCGACTTCGTGGGCACATACCTCCCCGTGTACATCAACATGTTCGGCGGCCAGCTCGTCAGCTCCGACGGCAAGACGATCACAGCCAACTGCAGCCAGTGCGTGCAAGCGCTGGCCTGGGAGGCGAAGTACTACCAGACCGTCGGCGTGTCGAACGTCGATCACTTCGGCGCCTACAATAACCCGGCCGTCGGCACACCCCAGAATCTCTTCTTGAGCAACAAGCTGGCCATGTACATCTCGGGCGAGTGGAACCCGCAGTTTATCAAGCAGTACGGCAATCCCAAGACGTTCGACTACGGCGTGGCGCCGCTGCCCGTGCCCGCGGCCCGCGGCAACACGAACGTCGCGGAGGCCGGTGGCAACATGGGCTTCATTATGCGCAAGGCACCGCATCCGGAGGCTGCCTTCCAGTACCTGCTCTGGATCCAGAACGTCGATCCCACGGTGAGCTTCGCCAATGTGCTCAACAACGTGCCTCAGGTCAAGGCAGCGCTGACCAGCAACAACCTCGATCCGAACCCCTACTACCGCACGTTCGTGCACCAGGCCGGTGTCGCGCAGATCCAAATCTTCCCCAACCTGCCCATCTCCGCGCAGTTTGCCGCTGAGCTGGCCACCACCGAGGACAAGGTCCTCCACGGCCGGATGTCGGCGAAGGACGGCTTGGATAAGGTGACCAAGGATATGCAGGCACTGCTCGATCAACAGGCCTCAGGCATCTGACAGAGAGCCGGGGCGAGCCGCTCGGCTCGCCCCGGCCATGCACAGCGCTGGCAGGAGGAACATGAGCCGGCTCATGCGACGTAACCTGGTCACCGGCTTGCTGTTCATGACCCCGTTCCTGTTCGGCCTGGTCGCCTTCACCCTCTATCCAATGGTGGGAACGACCTATCTGGGATTCACGCACTACAACGGCGCCGATCCGCCACGCTGGATTGGCACCAACAACTTCCGCTTCATGCTCACATCCGACGACATGTACCAGCAAGCACTCTTCAACATGGCCTACATGGTGGTGGTGTCGGTGCCCCTGACGCTTATCGTGGCGTTCCTGCATGCCTGGCTGCTCAATTTCCCTATCCGAGGCAGGGCCCTATACCGCGCGGCACTGGTACTGCCCGCCTTCATGCCGCTAGTGGCGGTCACGCTGATCTGGACCTGGCTCTTCAACCCGGAGCTGGGCGTGGTGGACGTCGGGCTGAGCAAGGTCGGCCTGCCGCAGCCGAACTGGCTCACCGACGCCACGTGGTCCAAACCGTGCCTGGTGCTTCTCCTTCTCTGGACCGTGGGCACCACGACGATTATCTATATGGCCGCGTTGCAGGAAGTGCCCGCGCACCTCTACGAGGCGGCGCAGGTCGACGGAGCAGGTCTCTGGGGCCGCCTCTGGCATGTCACCATTCCCATGGTGTCGCCCGCAACCTTCTTCAACCTCATGGTGGGCATGATCAATACCTTCCAGATTTTCACGCAGGGCCTGGTCCTGTCGTCCACGGCCTACGGCAGCTCGGTTGGAGCACCCGAAGGATCACTGATGTTCCCGGTGATGTACATGTGGAATAGCCTCTTTGCCTACGCGCGCTTCGGCTATGCCAGCGCGCAGGCCACGCTGCTCTTCCTGCTGATCCTGGTGGCCACGCTGATTCTCATCCTGGGGGCGCGGCGTTGGGTCTATTACGAATCGACGTGAGCGGTGAGTAACGCCACGCCTGCAAAGATCGCCGAGATGAGCCGCGCGGTGCCACCTACGTCGGGCGTGGGCACACGGCTGCGCCGCCGGAAGCTGCTCGGCCGGCTCGCCGTGCACATCACGCTGCTGATCCTGGCCGCGTTCTGGCTGTTTCCTTTCATCTGGATGCTGCTCTCCTCGTTCAAGACGGCGGATGAGACATTCCACAAGATGACCTTCCTGCCGTTGGTCTGGGACTTCTCCAACTACCCGAAAGCGCTGAGCACCGTGCCCTTCTTTCGCTACACGGCCAACACGGTCATTCTGTCCGTGGCCAACGTGGTGGGCACGCTCATCTCTTGCACGCCTCCCGCCTACGCCCTGGCACGTCTGCGGTGGCCGGGGCGTGACATGCTCTTCTTTATCGTGCTGTGCACGATGCTACTGCCCTATCCGGTCACGATCATCCCGGTCTACGTGATCTTCGCCAATCTCGGGCTGGTCAACACCTTCTGGCCGCTTATCATTCCGGCTTTTGGCGGCAATGCCTTCTACATCTTCCTGCTGCGTCAGTTCTTCCGGGGTATCCCGGCCGAGCTGAACGACGCCGGCACCGTCGACGGGGCCTCGGAGTTTCGCATCTTCCTCGGAGTCATCCTCCCGCTCTCCGGCCCGGTGATCGCCGTGGTCTCACTGCTGACCTTCCTCGCCACCTGGACCGACTTCTTCGGCCCCCTGATCTACCTGCAGGGCAACAACGACCTGTGGACGCTGTCGCTCGGCATGCGCGACTTCCAGTCTGCGCACTTCATCTCGTGGGGGCCGCTGATGGCAGCATCAGTGATGTTCATGCTGCCGGTCATCTTGCTCTTCCTGGTGGCGCAGCGGGCCTTCGTACAGGGCATCGCCCTCACAGGCATCAAGGGGTAAGAAGTGGCAGACGTGAGCGGTCCGGCCATGCCGCCTGCAGGGTCCCGGCATGCCGCTCATCGTGCGCCCGGTTGCCCCCCCAGCACCGCTCCCGCCACGCGGACGTGCACCGCGCACGGCGCCGGAGCGATGGCCACCCTGCTCGACGTGGCCCGAGCGGCCGAAGTCTCGGTCGCCACGGCTTTGCGCACCATCAACGGGAGACCCTACGTCAGCAACGAGGCCCGTGCTCGCGTATTGCAAGCGGCAGAGCGTCTTCGCTTCCAGCCATCCTCGCTGGCGCGGGGGCTGCGGGCTCGGCGCAGCCAGACTATCGGCATGATCGTACGCGACATCTCCAGCCCCTTCTACGCCGCGGCGCTGCGCGGCGCTGCCTCTGTCCTGAGCCGGCACGGCTACACCGTGTTGGTGTGCGACACCGAGGAGCGTGGGGACCGCGAGAGTGAAAGACCCTGTTACCAATGGAGCTGATTATCCGGCACTCGTGCGGCTGTACCGCCGTCCCGATGCCGGCAGTGGAGAAGCAAGAGGGAGTATCTTGATGGATCGTGTGCGCGTGGGCGTGATCGGCTGCGGCGGCGTTGCGCAGGTTATGCACCTGCCTTACCTGCGGGAGCTGGACGATAGGTTCGCCATTACCGCTCTCTGCGATATCTCGCCCGGCGTGCTCGATGCCGTCGGCGACCACTATGGCGTGTCCGCTCGCTACGCCGACTTTCGGGAGTTGGTGCGCCACGATCTGGATGCCGTGCTGATCCTGACGCCCGGCTCGCACGCGGCCGCGGCAGTCGCCGCCGCTCAGGCCGGCAGACATATCCTGGTGGAGAAGCCGATGTGCTTCACCCTGCGCGAAGCCGACGAGATGATCACCGCCGCCGAGGCCGCCCGCGTGACGCTCATGGTGGCCTACATGAAGCGCTACGATCCTGGCTACCGTTTCGCGCAACGAGTGCTGCCGCGTCTGCGCGGGTTGCGCGCGGTGGAGGTGCACATCTGGCATCCATCGGAGCCGCAGTATTTGGAGCACCACGGGCTACGCCGCGCCGCCGACGTGCCGACGACCACCCTGGATCGGCTGCGGGCCGAGCAGTCGGCTCTGGTGCGCGAGGCAGTGGGAGAGGTGCCAGCGTCCATCGAGTTTGCCTACGCGGAGGTGTTGCTGGGCAGCATCATCCACGACATCAATGCCCTGCGCGGGCTGCTGGGCGCGCCCGACGAGGTCCTGAGCACGGAGATATGGGCCGATGGCAACGCGGTGATGAGCATGCTCCGCTACGGCAAGGACGTGAGGGCCGTGCTCACCTGGACTTTCCTGGACGATGTGCGCAACTACCGGGAGGACATATCGCTCCTGGCGATCGACGGCAGACTGGGTATCCACTTCCCCTCGCCGTTCCTCAAGAGCGTGCCCACTCCGGTGGTGCTGGAGGTCATGGACGAGGGCGTCTATACCCGGAGCGAGCACCTTGCCAACTTCGAGGAGGCATTCAAGCAGGAGCTGCTGCACTTCCACGACTGCGTGGTTCACGGCACTCACCCGCTGACTGACGGCGCCGAGGGCAAAGAGGACGTGGCCCAGGCCATTGCCATGCTCAAAGCGCTTCGCTGCTGAAATGGCGCCGGCCATTGCTGGCTACGTCGCCAAGTGAATGAGAAGGAGACCCACATGCGCATCGGCGTGTTCACCGACAGCACCCTGAACCTCTCGCTGGACGAATCGCTCGACCGCTACGTCGAATGGGGCATTGAGGCCGTGGAGATCGGCGCCGGAAACTTCTCGCCCGCCCCGCACCTCGATCTGCGCCACATGCTCGAGGACGCTGGTGCGCGCAAGCACCTGCTCGACGATCTCAGCCGGCGCGGCCTGGTGCTCAGTGCCCTCAATTGCAGCGGTAACCCGCTTCACCCCGTTGCGGAGATGGCGCGGCACGATGCCGAGGTTATCCGCGACACCGTCCGGCTCGCTGGAGCACTTGGCCTGGATCGCGTCGTGACCATGAGCGGCTGTCCCGGCGCACCGGGTGGTGCCGACCACCCAAACTGGGTCACGTTCACCTGGCCGGACCACTTCGCCGAGCTCTTGGCCTGGCAATGGAATGAGGTGATCCTGCCCTTCTGGACTGAGACTGCTGTCCTCGCCCGAGAGCACGGCGTCCTCCTGTGCTTCGAGATGCATCCCGGCATGAGCGTCTACAACACCGCCTCGATGCTGCGCCTGCGCGAGGCTGTGGGCAAGACCATCTGTGCCAATCTCGATCCCAGTCATCTGTGGTGGCAGGGGATGGATCCGTTGGAGGTTGTGCGCGCGCTCGGTTCTGCCATTGCCCACGTGCATGCCAAGGATACGCGGGTCGATCCGCGCAACACCGCCGTCAACGGCTGCCTGGATACCACACTTCCCGCGGTGCCCGATCGCATGTCGTGGGTCTTCCGCGCCGTGGGCTACGGGCACGACGCCGGCTGGTGGCGGGACTTCATTAGCGTGCTGGCCATGACCGGCTATGACGGGGTGCTGAGCATCGAGCACGAGGATCCGCTGATGGGCCTTGAGGAAGGGACGCGCAAGGCGGCCGAATTCCTCCGCCCCATCGTCTTCGCCCCGCCCGCATCCTGAGGCGCTCATCACAGCACGGTGGGCACCCGGGAACTCCTTGCTCGGTGCCCACCATGTGCTGCTCCTCTGACTGCACTGAACGGGGTGAGCAGCGAAGGTCTTCCAATCGCGACGCTCCCGGCCGCTGCGCTCCGCGAGCGGTCGGCAAGGTCCCGGATTCGTTCGCAGCGCCGCCGGTGGCGCTTAACGCACTGCCGGGATGAGAACAGGGGAGCGGGGCCGGACGGGCGCTGCAGCAGGAACCGGACCTCCGGTTGCTCACGCTCACGAGCATCGGCGGCGTTGCTATGCCTAAAGCCCGAACCTATCCCTCAGAAACGCTCTGCTCTTCTTCGCGGCGTACAGCGGATCGGACGGCGCATCCTGCTCGACGATGATCCACCCGTCATAGCTCACCTCTCGCAGGGAGCCGAAGATGCGATCCATGTCCACACACCCATCGCCGAGAGGAACGAAGAGCTCGCTCTTGACCGCTGCGGCAAAGTCCATGCGTTCGGCACGCACGTAGTCGAGCTTCCCGGCGTCGACATCCTTGAGGTGCACGTACCAGACTCGCGATGCATAGTCCACGAAGACCGACTCGGCGTCGGCTCCGGCGTACGCGAGGTGGCCCGTATCCGGGCACAGGCCGAGCAGCTCCGGATCGGTGAACGCGCAGAGGCGGTCGATCTCCTCGCGCGTCTCCACGTAGGTGCCCACATGCGGATGGAACACGGCGCGCATGTGGCGATCACGCAGCAGCTTCCCGATGCGGTTCAAGCCTGTCGCGAGGCTCTGCCAGCGGTCTTCATCGAGCCCGTCGCTGCCATCGGGATTGACTCGGCCCGCTACGGCCAAGCGCTCCGGTGAGGTGTGGTCGGCCAGAATTAGCACATCGCAGCCCAACGCCTGTAGCCGATCGGCCACGGGAACGACACGTGCAAGCTCGGCATCATGCCGTGCGGGATCCAGCAATTCGACTTCGTGGAACGTGGCTCCCGCCAGGAGCCCGTGCCGGGCGAGATCCGCCGTCAGCGCAGGTATATCGGTAGGGAAATGGTAGCTTATCTCGGTGCCGGCGTAGCCGCTCTCGGCCATCTCGCCCAGCATCTGCTCGAACGAGGGTGGATTGGTCCAGTAGTACAGTGGGTCGAAGCCCCAATTGACAGACGCCGTGCCGACCAGCATGGACATACCTCCAGCTCGCGTGCCAATCTCCGGCAGCGCGACAAGCACAACGATTCTTTCGCCGCACACACGGCGAGAGCGTACCGGCTTGACCACTGATAGCGTAACATGCAGGATCAAGCGACATGTCCAAGTTGAGGCGTTGAGCGTGTTTTGGGTAGCGTGATCTTGCACAGGCCTTGGAACGGCCAGCCTGCACGATCTCGGTGGCCAGTGAGGTCATGCCATGTAAGGCTTTGCGCCGTCATCACGCGTTGTGCATTCGATGACCATGTGTAGCATCCGTCTGCCCAAAACAGGGCAACTCGTATGCCTGAGGTTGCCGAATAGAAATGCAGTGGCCGGCGGAGCAAGCACAGTGCCGTTTAGGGCAAAGGCATGTTGCACCAAGGTTGGAGAGGTCTTTCCGGCACTGGCCGAGGCGTTCGATCCAATGTGATTTCCACCGAGTCGCCTGATCAATTCTCCGTGAAACGTGCCTGTGCCACACACAGGGGGTCGTGGTCCAGCTCGCTTCGCGGGTGTGGCTATACTGAGCCTTAGGATGCCGACGGCCCGTCGTGCTTGCCCCAAGCGGAGGACCATGGTCGAGCAGCAGCTGTATACTAGCGAGACGTTGCCGGCCGCGCTGCACTGCCAGATCGTCTCATTCCTGCGCGTGGTCTGGCCGGAGGGGTTCTGCGGTCCGAATCGACTGCGCACCTGGATCAGCTCCGACCCTGCACGGACGCGGCACATCGTGCTCGTGGAGGAAGGCGTGTTGATCGGCCATACCGAGGTGCGATGGAAGACCCTCGAGCACGCCGGCGAGACGTACACGGTGGCGGGACTGTGCGACGTGTTCACGTATCCGTCCTTCCGCGATCTGGGCTATGGTCGGCGGATTGTCGAGGCAGGCACGGCGTACATCCGGGCGACCGACGCCGATCTCGGCATCTTGTATTGCGCTCACCCGCTCTGCGACTTCTACGCGGCAAGCGGCTGGATAGCCATGGATGAAGTGACGACCCTCATAGGGGACATGAATGCTCCTGAGCGAAGCCGGGAAGTCATGATGCTGCTCGTCCTTTCGTCCAAGGGTCAACGTGCCCGCGATGCGTTCGGGAGCACGCCGTTGTACTTCGGCGAGGAGACGTGGTAGGCCAGAGGTGCATGGGCAGCTCTGGCCTTCGCGCGTTGGTTCGTCGTCGTCGTGCTTGAGATCCTGTCAGCCTGGCCTTGCATCGCCCCAAGGAACTGTACATCGCCGCCATGCCGTGTGCGATCGATGCAGCCGCTGACGGGCTCAGCCTGCTCACCTTTCCGGACGGCTTCCGCTGCTACAGCCGCGAAGGACATATCGAGACGGCCGCTATCTACAACGAGATCTTTCTTTGGCAGGACTACCTGGGCTCCGGCCTCTCGCTCGCCGACTGCCGCTACGTCTTTGACGTGGGCGCCAACGTCGGGTTGTTCTCGCTCTTCGCCAAGCTGCAGAACCCTGCCCTGACCGTGCACGCATTTGAGCCAGTGCCTGGCCGTGTTCCCGGATGCGGGATTTGATCGGGTTGTCTGCAACATGGCATTGATGGATATTGCCGACGTGCGCACCGCACTCAACCAATGAGGCGGGCTGCCTCTTTGCTTGGTGTAGGAGAACAACTCCCGCCGTTCGCCTCGGCACACAGCCTGGCATATGCGTCGTTGGCGAAATCGAATGTGACGCCACCGTCCCACTTGGCCGCATGCCTGAACGTGGTGCATCCGGCTTTGGATGATGGGTGCGTCCTGCGGGATTAATGAACAACACGGGCGGCTACGCTCGTGGCTCCCGGCCGGAGAGTGATGCTTGCGTGGCAGAACCGCTTCAGGGCTCGAGGAGTCCGTCGGTGCGCGTCCCAGGAGGGCAATGCGCTCTGGTACACGATGAAGGTGGGACTCGCCGATGATCTATAACGCCGTACCGGCCCGTTCGCGGGCGCGAATAGCCGCAGTCTCTTGCAATGCCGTCCGGAGCGCGAGTGACGGAGCGACGTCGGGGGTCCAGAATCCCATGCCGACCCCCGCGTCGAGAGCTTCACCGCCACTGTTGTGATGGGCACGGACGAGCCTGAGCGCGGCGTGCAGGCGCTGAAGCGGTTCCGAGATCGAGCTCACCTCGACACCTGGAAGCACCAGCGCGAAGCCCAAACCTTCAAGGCGGCACGCCACGTCCCCCTGGCGCACGTTGGCTCGGAGCGCGCCACTTGCCATGCGCAGCGCCAACGGCATCCAGTCGTCCATCGAGCACCAAGGCGATGCATCAGCTCAGTCGTCGAAACGGACTCCGTATCGCGATCAGGGCGCGCAGAACGATCAGCTCTACAACTTGCCGGACTCCCCGAATACCCTCTTCAGCAGTGACGTGTCCTTCGGCGCGGGAAACCCATATGCACCAGCCGGCGCGGGTATCTGGAAGTGACTGAGTGACGCCCACGGAGCCAGTTCGGCGGGGAGACTCGGCAATTGGCTTGGGTCGTAGGGGAGCGGCTTGAGATCCTGCGCTTTGTCCAGCGGTCCAGCGCTTTTGGGCTGCAGCAATGCGGGCTCAACGGACGCGGCCGGAGCGTCGATGATCGCCTTCAGCTTGTTGGCCAGGTCGCCGGGCCTGTGGTGCGCCGACACCGTTCCCGCGACCGGCACGGACAATCGCGGCAGCCAGGTTTCATCGTCCGGCGTGACCAACACCAGCAGCGATACCACCACGGTCTGCTGCGCGAGGACGGCCATCTGGCCGCCGGCAAGCATATCCTGATCGCATAACACGATCCTCGGCTCAAGGCGCCTTGTCTGCGCGATGGCCTGCAGTGGCGTGCTTGCGTCGCCCACGAGCTCCAACGCAGGGTCCGCCATCACCTCAGACCGAACCTTCGCGTGGAGCATAGACGACGCGATGGCAAGTAGCACTGAAACCTGTCGCATAGACTGAACGTCCTCCCGTACACGGCCGAGAAATCGAACCGCAACCACACTATGCCGATTGGCCGTCTACCGTACCAGGCAGTACGCCGACTCACCCATTTCTAGCATGCCTGCTTCGCTGGATTTGTCGAGCCCTTCCCCCAACTGGGCGCCCACTGGGTGATTGTCAGCCGCCCAAAATCCGTGTAGTGTGATGCTCGTCCTACAAGTGAACAGACAGGCTTGGTTCGGAGCGAAACACAACCGCTGCTGCGTTGTCGGCCGCGGGACGAGTTTCGCCGATTCTTCGCTGCCTCCAATGAACAATGCGCGTGCCCCACGGGCATCGCTTTCTGATCAGATACTATCCTATCGTCGTTGACATCGCAATGCTGGCACTATGGCAGTTGTAGCCCAACCGTGTACCCAGTTCGGCAGAGTGCCACAGTACTCTCATGTCGGGGTCAGCCGGTCCTAGCCGCCACAAGCGCGGCCTGCTCGAGCCCGCTGCTTCCAGCTGCGCCGGCTCAGGTACGCTGGAGAGAAGGGCAGGCTCCGACTTCCGGCGAGCCACCGCAGTTGCCATTTACGGCTCGACGATGCCCGGTGAGGCGAGAGGGCGTGCTTTCGTAAGGCGCCATCCTCTCGGGAAGGCGGAACGCAGGAGCCTGCAACGCGGCACGGGTAGATGGCAAAGCACGGCAGTGAACAGACGGCAAGCGACGAGACGAGAATCGTGCGTGCGTCCAGAGGATCGTTCGTCCCATGGCGTTTCCTGGCCTTGCTGCTGGTAGCGTTAACGCTTATTGGCTCACGGCCCCTGCACGTGGCGCACGCTGCCGTGTCGGTGATCGCATTCTACGCGACGACCAGCCAGGAATACGACAGGTGGTCCATAGACTCCAGGAGGCGTCCCGGTCAGGCCGGTGAGGCTGTCGATTCGCCTCGTACAGGGAGACCGCGCGGCATCGCGATCGGTCAGCGCCCCATGTAGCTGGGCACGCTGGCAGGCTGTCCGGCCAGGCCCGCGCAGGCTCCCGGCATCAGAAGACAGACCTGGTGGCCGAGGCCGGCAGCCGGCGGCTGGACATGCCACAGGCGCAGATCATGCCCGTCGGTGCCGACTGCAAGCGTCTTCCCGTCCGGCGACCAGGCGACCTGGTTGGTGTCCCAGCCCGTGGAGACATGTCCGATGAGCGCACCGCTCCGCACGTCCCACAGCCAGATCGGCATGCCGACCGCCGTGACTGCCAGAAGTGAGCCGTCGGCCGACCAGGCCAGGGTATTGACGGCACCTCCGGCCTGAAACCGTCGCGCTGGGACCAGGCCCGGTCCCGAAAAGATCTCCACGTCGCCATCCGCCCAGCCAAGTGCGAGCTGCAAGGGCAGGGGTGACCATTGCAGCGACCAGAGGGGGCCGTGCTGCCCCGCGGGCAGCCGGCGTACGATGCGACCCGTCTCTACGTTCCAAATCTGAAGCGCGCCACTCATGGCGCCCACCGCCAGCGAACGGCCGTCCGGCGACCAGCCCAGGGTCGTCGTTGCCGTGCCGGTACTCAGGCTGCGCAGAAAGTGGGGCTGCTGCGTGCCGATTGCCGCCCAAAGTTGCACGTCGCCGCGACCCGAGGCAATCGCGAGCCGGTTGCCATGGGGCGCGAACGCCGCGCTGGGCGCCACGAAGCGCGCAGCGGGTAGCAGCGTCACCACGTGAGCCGCATGCACATCAAGCCACACCACCACCGCACCGGCAATACCGGCCACCAGCTGATTCCCATCCGTGGACCACGTCAACGAGCTCACACGACCACTGAATGGACGTACTGCCCACCGCAATCGACCATCGCGCGCGCGCCAAACAGCGATCGTGCCATCGCCCGACCCGGTGGCGAGCCAGAGCCCGTCCGGCGACCAGCTCGCGGTTTCGGTGGGGGCCGCTGCCGGCTTGAGGCGGCCTGCCGGTGCGAATGTGAACTGGCCAAGCATCCAGCTTCGCATCCAGCCACCGTCCGGAGACCCAACCTGACCGGAACCAAGAACATGCTGCTGCCGCGCCTGCTGGGCGAGCAGCTGCCGCACGCCGAGCGCGGTCAGCAGCAGCAGAATGTAGGCCAGCAAGACTCCGGACACCGCGACCAGCCACAGCCGGCGCTTCGAACGCCTCTTCTGCGGTGCGCCCCTTCGTGGCTGCACGTACCGGCGCAGGCGCAGCGCGTCGGGCAGCGGCGGCGTCCAGACTGAGTCCGCAGAGCCGCCTTGCCGCGTATCGGTCACGGTTGGCCAACCCTCCCCTGTGCTCATTATCTCGTCATGTGCCACGGGCATTGGGTTGCTGCAGATCCGCGGTTCTGACCCGGGCTTCCTGTCGCCGCAGCGTGACGAGGCCGAGCGCGAGCAAGAGGATATAAGAGTCCAATGCCCTTGACACCAGGCCGTATGATTGTATTGTCATGGATGCGACGACCTGCAGCCGTAGAAAGGGTACCACGCCTCAAGAGCCGAGAGTGAACATGCCACTCCCCTACTTCTGACGCCTGGCCCCGACCTGGCCACCATGGACTGCAGCGAGCGACTGGTGAAACCGGCCACGACCGTTTGGTTGTGCGCCGGTTTTTCATACTCGGCGCATCTGAGGGCCGAGAAAGCGGCAAAGATATCAGGTGCAACATTAGACGCCTCTACCTTGTCCGCCGGCTGGTCGCGCTGCTCCTGGTGTTGTCTGGCGTGCTTACCACGGCCTATGCCGGCATCTCGGTGTACGCTGCCGGTAGACTGGTCTACGAGACGCCGAAGCCGATTACACGCACGCCCGCGACCCTGGGATTGGATTACCACCCGGTCACCTTCGAGAGCCGCGGCGATCACGTGCGCCTGCAGGGATGGTTCATACCCGCCGTCCTCCCGGGTAAGACACTGACCGCAGAGCGCGCGATCATCGTGGTGCATGGCCTTCGAACGAATCGCGAGGACCGGGACGCGGGCGTGCTGGACGTGAGCGCTCAGTTGGCGCGCCACGGCTTCGCCGTCCTGGCTTTCGATATGCAAGGGATGGGCCAGTCGGCCGCCACGCCGATCTCCATGGGCATCTATGAGCAGCGCGACGTACTCGGCGCCGTGGACTTCCTGCGCACCGGCCCGCTACCCTACCCGGCCCTCGGGCGGCCGCGCATCATCGGCGGCTGGGGCGTCTCCATGGGGGCCAGCACCCTGATCATGGCAGCCTCCCAGGAGCCTGCGATACGGGCGGTGGTGGCCGATTGCCCCTATGCGGACGCGGCACCGCTGCTGGAGCGTGAGGTGCCGAAGAAGGGGGGCCTGCCCGCGGCTTTCACGCCGGGAATCCTCGTCGCCGCACGGGTGCTCTTCGGCGTGGACTTCTACAGCGCCCGGCCCATCGACGTCATCGCGCGCCTGGCGCCCCGTCCTGTCCTCTTCATCCACGGCCTGAAGGACGACTATGTGCCCACGGCGAATACGCTGCGCCTTGCGGCCGCCGCGCGTGCGGCCGGGTCGCCCGTGCAGGTCTGGCTCGTGCCGGAGGCGACGCACGCCCAGTCCTTTCACGTCGCCGGGCAGGAGTATGTACGCCGGGTCATCGGCTTCTTCGATGGAGCCCTAGGGCCTGACACCGGAAGGGGGCAGGCATGAACGCGAACGGACACACCATGTCGCCGGCGTCAACGGTCCCCGCGGTGACGCCGCGACCTTCCACGGGCGGCCGCGCGTCGACCAGGGCCGCGCTAGGTCGCGGCGTAGCCAGAGGTCTGCTCCCGCTGCTGGGCTTGGCGCTCACTGGCGGCTCGACCGCCGGACTCACCATCCTGGCATGGCAGCTGACGTCGGGGCTTGGTTTTTTCGCACGGCGGGACATCTCGATGGCTATCGCCGTCGTGGGCCTTATCGTAACGGTCGCCCTCTATGCGGTGATGTGCAAGCGGGCGCTCCGCCGAGTGGCGCGGTGGCAGGAGGGGGGCGAGATCGCGAGCGCCATCGGCGGCCTGGCGGCGGTGGGCCTTACCGCTCTCCTCGTACTGCTTCCGGTGATCCTGGCCGTGGTAATCCCGCAACACCCTGCTCCGTAGCGCAGACGCGGGGCGGCGATCCGAAGGGGAGCAGCCACTCGCCCAGTCCCCGCCGGATCGCCGCCCCTGCTGGTGGCCGCAGGCACGCTATGGTCAGCAGACGTGATGAGGTAGTTCGATACGAAGGAGGGGCTCCCATGATCGCACAGCAGAGTCCCACAACGGGGGAGCGCGGCACGCCGGTCCAGCAGACTTCGCGGACGATGGCGGCCGATCAGACCCTGGCCGCTTTCCTGGAGTGGATCACCACAACCTACTCCTCCCGGCCCGCGCTGCTGTACAAGACCAGTCTCAAGACGGAGACCTGGACCTACCGGGATCTGGGGGAGGCGGCGCACCGCGTCGCCCGTTGGCTGCAAGACCAGGGCGTGGGCAAGGGCGACCGAGTAGTCATATGGGCGCCCAACAGTCCGTGGTGGGTAGCCTGCTTCTTCGGCATCCTGCGCAACGGCTCCGTCCTCGTCCCGCTCGACGCCCGCAGCAGCCCCGATTTCGTGGAGCGCGTCATCGGGCAGTCGGAGCCGCGACTGGCGATCGCCGCGACTGGCGTGGCCCGCGCGTGGCGCTACGACGTGCCGGTGTTCGCCATCGACGATCTTCACCATCTCCTGCCTGCGGGCGGCCCAGCGACCCTGCCGGTGATCGTCCCGGACGACCTCGCCGAGATCGTCTTCACCTCCGGCACCACCGGGGCGCCGAAGGGCGTGATGCTCAGCCACGGCAACCTGCGCTCGAACGTCGAGGCGGTCAACCTGATCGTCCCCTGCGGCCCCCACTTCCGGCCGCTGTCCATCCTGCCACTGAGCCACCTGCTCGAGCAGACCTGCTGCCTGCTCCTGGCGCTGCATGGCGGCGCGGCCATCGCCTATGCCACGGCAATCCAGCCCGCGGCGATCCAGCGGGACATGGCCGAATACCGGGTCACCGTCATGGTCCTCGTGCCGCGCGTCCTCAGCATGTTCATGGAAGCCATCGAGCGCGGGGTGCGCCAAGAGGGCAAGGAGAAGACGTGGAGTCTGGCCTGCAGCGTCGCGCGATACCTGCCGATGTCTGCCCGCAGGCTCCTCTTCCGCAGCGTGATTCGGCGCTTCGGCGGACGGCTCGAGTTCCTGGTGGCCGGCGGGGCGCCGCTGGAGCCGGAGCTGGAGCACAAGTGGGAGCTGCTGGGCATCGCCATTCTGCAGGGCTACGGATCCACCGAGACCTCGCCGATCATCACCGGGACCTCGCTCGGCGACCGAAAGCCCCGCTCCGTCGGCAAGGCGATTCCGGGCACAGAGGTCCGGTTGACCGCTGAAGGCGAGATCCTGGTGCGGGGGCCTAGCGTGATGCAGGGCTACTGGAAGAATCCCGAAGCTACCGCCGCTGCGCTGGAAGATGGCTGGTACAACACCGGCGACCTCGGCGAGATGGACGCGGAGGGGCGGCTCTACCTCAAGGGGCGCAAGAAGGACCTGATCGTGCTGGCGAACGGGCTGAACGTCTATCCCGAGGACGTCGAGGACGCGCTGAGGCGGGTGCCGGGCGTGGTGGAATCGGTGGTGATGGCCGTGCCCTCGGCGCACGGACCGCAGATCCATGTGGTCCTGCTGTGCGAGCCAGACCATCCCGACCCTGGCGCCATCGTGCGTGCCGCGAACGAGCGGCTTGCTCTGCACCAGCACATCCGCTCCTATGAGCTCTGGCCGGACCCCGACTTCCCGCGCACGCACACGATCAAGATCAAGCGCGCGGAGGTGGCAAAAGCCGTCCTGGCAGGGCGGCGAGGTGAGAAGGTGTCTACCCCACCACAGACCCTGCAAGCCTCGACGAAGCCCACCCTCACTCACGTGCTGGCCGGCGTGGTGGGCAAGCCCGCCGAGCAGATCGCCCCGGATACGAGACTGGCAGACATTGGGCTGGAAGCGGCGGGGCGGATCCAGCTCGGCAGGGCGGTGGAGGACCGCTTGGGCAAGTTCATGGACGAGTCCCGGATCGGGCCCGAGACGACGGTCGCGGAGCTGGAGTCGCTGCTCTGCGCCGAGAACCCCGGTGGGGAGCACCTCTACCCGCTGTGGCCCTTCTCCCACCGCATCCGCTCACTGCGCGTGCTGCTGCAGGCGCCCGTTTTCGCCGCCGAGCGCATCGTGGTGCGGCCACACGTCTTCGGCCGAGAACACCTGGATGGACTGCGGTTGCCCGCGATCTTCGTCATGGATTATAGGAGCGTGCTCGATGCACCGTTCGCGCTCGCGGCGATGCCGCCGCCGATCAGAGAGCGAATCGGCATCTCCACCAGCTGGAAGACAGACCGCACGAGCAAGTGGATCGCTGCTGCCGTGGCGTTCTTCTTCAATTCGTTCCGCTACTCGCAGTCCGGGTCGCGGCACGCGACCCTTGTCCATGCCTCCGGTCTCTTGGATCACGGTTGGTCGATTCTCTTCCTGCTCCGGGACGATCCGGCGCGACGTGAACAGGGCGTCAGCATCGACACTAGCATCGGGCTGCTGGCTGCCGAGTTCGGGGTACCGGTCGTCCCGGCCCGCATCGTGGGCCTGGATGGCAAACGTGCCTTCTGGCGCATCCCGCGTCGAGGCACGGTCACGGTGCGGTTCGGGCAGCCCATCGCCAGCCGGCCGGGCGGATCCTACCTCGACGTCGAAGCATCCCTACAGGCAGGGCTCCGGTCGCTAACAGAGGAAGGGTGATGCGATGACGGTGGTCCCTGGTGCGCTCCCCGGCGCCGGAATCCAGACGGGCGCCGCCACCTCAGCGGACTATGCGGCGCCCGCACGGCCCGCTGTCAGACAACGCCTGGTCTACCTGGACAACCTGAAGATCGTCCTCACCGCCGGCGTCATAGCTTGCCACGCCACGCTCATCTACGGTCCCGGAGGCGGCTGGCTCTCCTATCACGAGGGGCACCCCGGCGTGGTGGAGACGCTGATCCTGGGCGTTCCAGGTCTGCTCGGCGGCCTGTTCTGGCTGGGCGTATTCTTTCTCATCGCCGGGATGTTCGTGCCCAAGTCGCTGCAGGAAAAGGGGCCGCGCGCATTCTCCCAGGACAGGATTGTCCGCCTGGGCATCCCGCTTGCCGTCTACGTCCTGGTGATCATGCCGCTGACCAAGTATGCGGTCGTGCGCGCCATGGGGCAGACGACAGAGCCACCCTGGAGCGGTGCCTTGCAGCAGGTCAGGCCACTGGATGCCGGGCCGCTCTGGTTTGTAGGCGCCTTGCTGGTGTTTTCGGTGGCCTACGCGATCTACGACCGGCTCTGGCCCACTCGTCCTCGAGGGGCCGCGACGGTCACCACGCGCGCCATGATTCTGCTGGCCGCGGCGATCGCTGTGTTCTCTTTCCTGTTCCGCCTGGAGTGGCCGATCTATAGCAGCCAGTTCCTCGGGTTGCACCTGTGGCAATGGCCGCAGTACGTCCTGCTGTTCTGGACCGGGGCCTGGGCGGCCGAGCGTGGCTGGCCCGTGCTCACCGACAGAGTGTGGCGCGGCTGCGGCTACGCGGTGCTGGTGGCCGCGGCGGCGGGCGGCGTGATGGTGCTGGCCGTATATTATAAGGTGCTGCCCAGCGATCCGGGGCTGTATGGCGGGGGCTGGCACTGGGAGGCGCTGTTTGCCCCGGCCGTGGAGGGCACTCTGGCGGTCTGCGGCTCGGTGTGGATGCTGGGCTTCTTCCGGCGCCACGTGCATGCCGTGCTGCCGCTGGGGAAGCCGCTCGCGCGCAGTTACTACGCCGCCTACGTGATCCAGGCGCCGGTGGTGATGGGCCTGGCCCTGGCGCTCAGGGCGGCGGCTATGCCCTCCGAGCTGAAATTCCTGCTGGTAGCACCGCTAGGCATCGCCGCCTCGTTCACGCTCGCCTACTACCTCGTCAAGCTGCCGGGCATCGGCAGCATCCTATGACACGGCGAACCAGGAGCAGCGCCCGGCTCCCTCTGATGCTGGGGTTGAGTATGACCGCAGCCTACGTGTTGTTCGCCGTGCTGGCTGCTTCACGCTTCCCCCGCCCGTACGGCCCGTGGTACAACAACACGCTGAGCCAGCTTGGGAACTCCACGCTCAATCCACACGGGGCGATCTTCTACTTGACCGGCTGCGCTCTCACCGGCGTGCTGGCGATATTCTTCTTCCTCAACCTGTCTCGCTGGCGGCAGAGCGGCACACAAAACCAGCGGCGCCTTCTCGTGATCGTCCAGACACTGGGAGCCGTGAGCGGCCTCGGCCTGATCATGAACGCGGTCTTCCCGGAGAACGACTACGCGCCACATCACTTCTGGGCCGGGCTGATCTTCAATGCTTTCGCGGCCGCGATGCTCCTCGCACCGGTGGCGTTATGGAGGCGCGATCGCTCCAACCTCCCCATCGCCGGCTTCTGCCTGCTCACGTTCGCTGCGGTGATCCTGATGTTCAGCTTTTCGGCCAGTCACTGGCTCGAATGGCTGCCGGTGATGATGTTGCTCGTGTTCCCGCCGTTCATCGCGTTTGTACTCCAGTCACGAGCCGAGGTGTAGCGCGCCAGTCGAAGGTGCTGTTCGCAGCGCTACTCAATACGAGTGTCTCCACAGTGCAAAAGTGGAAGATCGGCCAGAAGCGGCCTACCGGGGCGGCGCTCAAGCTCCTTCGCCTGGTAGAAAAGCGCGGATGGGCATCCTCGTCGCATGAGGCAGGAAGTTAGGCTAACCTTTGGCATCTGCGGCCACGGGCGCGGAAGGAAGCGACACGGTGAACGTGCTGCCGGAGCCCGGCACACTGCTGACCGTTATTCCGCCCCCATGCAAATCCACCAGGTGCTTGGCTATCGTGAGCCCAATGCCTGTGCCCCCCTGAGATCGGGATCGCGACTTGTCGGCCCTGTAGAATCGGTCGAAGATGTGCTGGAGATGCTCGGGCGCGATACCGATGCCTGAGTCCTGCACGACCACGCAGACCTGGTCCTGGTCACGGTAGCCCCGCACCTCCACGCTGCCGCCGGGAGGAGTGTAGCGCAGGGCGTTGCTGAGCAAGTTGAGGAATATCTGACAAAGACGATCGTCATCGCCCAGCACCCGTCCTGCGCCACAGGCGCTTGGGACGGCGAGCCGTACACCCTTAGCCTCAAACTGCGGCTGCACGCGCCTGGCAATTCCTTGCATGAGTGGGACCAGGTCGACCGGATGCGGATCGATGGGCGCCTGCCCGGCCTCGATTCGCGACAGCTCCTGGAGGTCCTCCACCAGGTGGTAAAGCCGGTCCGCCTCGTCGTGCACAAGCGCGAATGTCTCGCTCCCGGGTGGCATCACGCCGTCCAGCAGCGCTTCCATGTACCCCTTGATAGTGGTCAATGGCGTGCGGAGCTCATGTGCCACGTCGGCGATCAGCGCCTGCCGCAGCGCCTCGGTGCACTCAAGCGCCCGCGCCATCTGGTTGAAGCTGGCCGCCAGCCGGGTGATCTCGAAGTCGTCGTCGACCGGAACTCGCTCGTGGTACTGCCCGCCTGCGATGCGCTGGCTGGCATCCATCAGCAGTCGCAGAGGCCCGACAATTCGGCGCGAGACGAAGAGGCTCGCACCGGCAGAAGCCGCGATCGCAGCGAGAGCCGCGATCCCCACGCCCTGCAACACCTCAAGCCGGAATCCAGAGCTGCCGGGATGCGTGTGCGAGTAGTTTTCCGCGAGGATGAGGATGAACAAGCCAAGCAGGGCTATCGCCGCAAGTCCAACCACCAGGTAAGAAACGAAAAGCCGCCAGGTAATTTGCCTCCACAGCAGATGCCAGAGGCGGCGGAAGGCGCTCACGGGTCGGCCTCACCGTCGTCGAACTTGTAGCCCACGCCGCGCACGGTCTTGACGAACCGCGGCTCCTGTGCATCACGCTCGATCTTCTTGCGCAAGAGGCCGATATGGACGTCGACCACGCGCTCGTCTCCAAGGTGGTCATATCCCCAGACCCGCTCGAGCAGTTGTGCCCGCGTGTATACCATTCCCGGCTGCATCGCGAGCGTGCGCAGAATGTCGAAGTCAAGGGCGGTGAGATCGACTGGATCGCCGTACGCGACCACCCTATGGCGTCCCGTGTCGATCGTAATGTCAGGAAAGCTGAGAACCTCGGATTCCTGGCTCACTGCCGGGCGTCGCGCGCGGCGCAACACCGCTTTGACGCGCGCCACAATCTCTCGCGGGCTGAATGGCTTCGTCACATAATCGTCCGCGCCGAGCGTCAGACCGACGATAATGTCGGTCTCCTCCGATCGGGCGGTAAGCATGATGATGTAGACGTCGGATTCCTGGCGAAGCCGCCGGCACACTTCGAGGCCGTCAATCTCGGGCAGCAGCAGGTCCAGGAGAACGAGCTGCGGCTTGAAGCTGCGAGATGCCAGCAAGGCATCCGCGCCGTCCGCCGCAGTTGCTACCTCGAAGCCCTCGTGCTCCAGGTAAGCCTGAAGGAGGCGCACGATGCTTGGCTCATCGTCGATGATCAGTATGCGAGTACCCTGGGGCGTAATCGTCTCAGTCGGCTGCCCTAGCACGTCGTCACACACCTGCAATCATTGCGCGGTTCGCTCGAAACGCCCGAAATGGCCACGTCGCCACCCGCTACCTGTATGTGGCAGCCACGACCGGAGACCGCCGCCGTGAGTTCAGCCACCCATGTCAGCCCTTTAGCGGTCATCGGGCGATTCCCCGTACCCGTTACTATACACGACACCATCGGGAGCATCCGTAGCGGGCTCATCGTTGACCGGCATTTGAGGTTCCTCGACCTGCATGGCCGCGGCAATGTGGCGAGTGAGCGCATCACTTCGCTTCGCCTCTTCGTGGTACACGATAACGGCCAGGCCGGCATCGGCCGCACCACGCACCAGTCGCCGCACTGGAGCAAGTAGCTGCACGAGCCGGGCAAGCTCCTGAGCCAGCGCCGCGTCGTCCACCGGCACGCCGGCTTGCCGAAGTCCCTCGCGGACGGTAGGACCATATGCATCGGCAAACGCGTTTTCGTCTTCGACGGTGCTCAGAACTGCCTGCAGCTCTCCCGTGCCCTGGAGACCGCCTATCAGCACTGCTGCGTCGCCGCGGCCGGTAAGCAAAGCGATGGCATGAGCCACGACTTCCTCCGGCGCCTGCCACAGGCCGTAAGTGAGATAGCGCACCAGGTCCTCGCGAAGCTGGATTGCCTCGTCCTCGCCGATGACCGGCCAGTGCGGCCGGCGCAGCGTGGCAAGCGTGGGCGGATTGGCGCCGCGCAGGTAATAGAGACTCTGGTCACCATACCCTTCTTGCACAAGCGACTCCAGACGCGCCACCACGGTTTCGCGCGCATACACGTCCGCATGCTCGTGCAAGCCGGCACGCGCCTTTGAGCGATCCCAGAGCCCACCGGCCTCCATCAGCGTCCAGAGGCGCTTTACAGGGAGTGACTCCGCCCTGAGAACGCCCTTGGCGTCATATGCTCGCAGAACAAGCTGCATTGCGTGCTCCTCTCCGCCTGGAGAGCTTTCATTGCCCTCCGGCCACTGCTGGATGGAAGGCGCGGTACACCGGGCACCGCCGGGGTACCTGCCCGAAGGGCGGGTCGTCTCGGGTCGTGGCACTGCCGGCCACGGCCGGTTACTACCACCGCAATGAACGACTGTTGACAGTGTGCTACACCCGAGGCTGACAACATGTCTACGATACAGCGTCCCGGCACATGCGATCGGCACAGATGAACCCCAATCGTCATGCGGTCTCCGCCCCCGGCCGTTCCGTTCGCTCGAGACCACAGGTCAATACCGGCTGGGAGTTATCCTTGGTGAGTGTAAACCGCGCCGGAGCGGTTGCCCCAGTCGCGCTGAATACAGTGTAGTCTTGAGCCTTGAAGGAGCAGTACCGATGATCGACACGACCACAAAGGCGCCCTTCGACGTGGCACAGCTGCGTGAACGGTTCCCCGCGCTTCAGCAGGTGGTCCGAGGCCGCGTGCCCGCCTTCTTCGACAATCCCGCCGGGACACAAGTGCCGCGAGACACGATCGACGCCGTACATACCATGCTGACCACCTCCAATTCATATCCGCACGGGAACTTCTCTGCGAGCGCGCGATCGAGCGACGCCGTGGACGGGGCGCACGCCGCCATGGCAGACATGCTGGGCGCCGCCTCGCCGGACGAAATCGTCATCGGCCCGAACATGACGAGTCTCACGTTTGCCATGAGCCGTGCCATCGGGCGCGGCCTCTCCGCAGGCGACGAGATTGTCGTCACCAATCTGGACCATGACGGCAACGTGGCTCCCTGGCGCGCGCTCGAGGAACGAGGCGTGGTGATCCGCGTGGTCGACATCAACCCCGCGGACTGCACGCTCGACATGGCCGATCTGGCGGCCAAAATCGGCGAGCGCACGCGTGTCGTAGCGGTGACGCACTGTTCGAACCTTGTCGGCTCGATTGTCGACGTCGCCGCGGTATGTCGCCTGGCGCGTCAAGCAGGGGCCATCTCGTATATCGATGCGGTACAGTACGCAGCCCACGGCACGATCGACGTGCGGGCACTCGACTGCGACTTCCTGGTCTGTTCGTCGTACAAGTTCTTTGGACCCCACCTCGGCATTCTCTACGGCAAACGCGAGCGGCTGGAGGCGATCCACCCGTACAAGGTCCGGCCGGCCACCGAGAAGCTTCCGGGCAGGTTCGAAACGGGCGCGCCCAGCGTGGAAGGGTGCGCGGCCTTGCTCGGGACAATGGCCTATCTGCAGCACGCCGGCTCAATCGCGGAAACGTCAACCGGCGGCACGGACTCCGGCCGGCGCGAACTGATCTTGCGGGCGCTGCGGGCAATCCGCGGCTACGAGGCGACACTCGGGCGGCGGCTCCTCGAGGGACTGGCGCGGATTCCCGGCGTGCACATTTGGGGCATCGCCGACCCTGCTCGGATGGCCGAGCGCGTGCCCACGGTCGCCTTCACGCTGGCCGGGCATCATCCCGGCGACGTCGCGGATTCACTGGCAGAGCAAGAGATCTACGTGTGGAGCGGAAACAACTACGCGCTGTCGCTCACCGAAAGGCTCGACCTGGAGCGAACGGGCGGCGTGGTCCGGGTAGGTCCTGTCCACTACAATACGGCTGCGGAGATAGATCGCCTGTTGGAACACGTGGAGACGCTTGGCAGGCGAGCCTGATACTGCGGTGTCAGGATTCGATACGCCTTGGCCGGGCAGCGTGGCGCTGTAAAATGGCTGACACGGCCGGCGAACCTTAACCAAACCTTAACAGGGCCGTCCCCAAACCCTCGGCTGAAGCCGGTACGATCAAAGCATGAATTCTTACAGGCATCACAATCGTCAGGATTCTCATGCATCGTAAACGACTTCGGCCGTGCTGGCAGCGGAACCCGCGCAACAAGCCATTGAGATTCCCCATTGGCTCGCCCGGCGATCCGACACTGAGCATGCTGCCGCCTCGCCTGGAGACCATCCCCGTTCAGGCAGTCGTGGGGTCGGTCAACCGCCACGACCAGCTGGACGGGCTTTTCCGGCCGACTGCCGCGAGTACCTTCCGCTTTCGAGCAATATGCAAGGCGATGGCGGAAGGCGTCATCTTCCCACCGATCGAGCTGTACCGTTTGCACGGAGGGTACTATGTGATCGACGGTCACCATCGTGTTGGCGCGGCGCATGTCGTCGGGCAGCTCTACATGGATGCCGTCGTCATCGACTGCATCGAGCAGAACGAGCCGGCCGTGGACCCGCTCGAAGCGGCGCGAGCCCGCTTCTCTCTGCACACCGGGTTGCGATCGCCGGCGTTCAGCACGCCTGCCGGATACGATCAGGCCCTCGAGCAGATCTACGAACATCGCTGGTATCTGTGTGAGCCCGGCGATCTGGTGCCGATGCGCGAAGCTGCGAATGATTGGTATCACACCGTGTATCGTCCGGTCATCGTCCAGGCGGTAGCGGAACATGGATCGCTCGACGCCGATTCCACGGCCGCGGCTGACCTCTACCTGCAGCTCAGCGACCTCAAGTACATGACCTCCAAGGACCGGGGACACGACGTCGGCTTCGCGGCGACGGTGAACGAGTGGGCCTCCGGGTACGGCCGGCGACGCAGCGCGTTGTTGCGCCAGATCGCGCGGCGTCTTGCGGTCTGGCTCGGCACGGACGAGCGGCAGCGCGCCGGATCCTGAGCGCCCGAGCTACCCCTAACAGGTCGCTTGCGTTGCGGCCGCGCATGGCGTAGTGTTCGTGTGGTACCGGCACGTCCAGTCGCGGGTCGATACATCATCGACCGCGGATGCCGCGTTTGCGCGGGAGTCGGTGCTGGGACGGAGATCGGGAAGGATAGAAAGCTCATGAGATTGGCGCGTCGATCGAGATCCTGGACGAATATCAGTCTCGCGATCTGCTTGCTCGTCGCGATCGGCCTTACTGGCGGCGGCGTTCCCTTCACCGCGGCGACGGTTGCGGTCGCGCGCGCGAATGCTCCGCACATATCTCAAGCCGCTCCGACGGCGAGCTCGGCGGCTCAGCTGTCCGCCGCCAGAGCGACGATTGACCGTCTGCCGATGGTCTTCGAGGCAGCCGGAGGCACGTCGGCGGCGGGCGTGCGCTTCCTGTCACGCGGCAACGGCTACGCGCTGTACCTCACGGACACCGACGCCATCCTGCTAGCCGGGGCCGGCAACCAATCCACGGCAAGTGGCCATTCGACAGGCAAGCAGACCGCCACGCTGCGCTTCCACCTCGCAGGCGCCAACGCGCATCCGAGCATTTCTGGGCTGGATCGACAACAAACTACCGTGAACTATTTCGTTGGCTCCAACAGCCAAAACTGGCGCACGGGAGTCCCCACGTATGGCGGCGTGGTATATAGAAACGTCTATCCTGGTGTCAACCTCGTGTACTACGGAACGCAGGATCGCCTGGAATACGACTTCCAGCTGGCGCCCGGCGCGAAGCCCGGCATCATCCGGTTGGCCATTTCCGGCGCCAGCGGCCTGACGATCGATGCGCACGGAAACTTGATTATCGCGACCGCCGCGGGCGGCATCGTTCAGACACCGCCCACGGTTTACCAACAGGCTGGTCGCCAACGCCGCATCATCTCCAGCCGGTATCAGATATCCGGCAAGCAAACGGTGGGATTTGTTATCGGGAGCTATGACCCGCGTCTACCGCTCGTGATTGATCCGGTGGTGCCTTACTGGGCGATCCTCGGGTCAAATACGACCGTTGCGGGAGTCGCCGTGGACAAAGCGGGTGACTCGTACATCACCGGCACCACGTATACAGCGGTCATCACCAGCACGAACGCACTCCAACCAGCATACAATCCTGGATACTGCCCTTCAAACTCCACCAGTCCCTGTCCGGTAGTCTACGTGGAGAAGATAAACCCGAAGGGCGACAGATACCTGTTCGGCACGTTTCTTGCCGGCGCGTATGGCACGGCGAACTATGCGTCTGGCATCGCTGTAGATTCGCTGGGCTTTGCCTACGTCGTAGGCTACACGAACGCCGGACTCGAGGCAGTCAAGGGGGTCAGGGGTACGACGTTCCCGGTGACTAATGGCGCCTTCCAGCGGTCCTTCTGCGGCGCCAACGATGCCTTCCTCTCGAAGATCAGCCCAGACGGCCATTCGCTCATCTATTCCACGCTGCTGGGCGGCGCCACGGATAACAACTGCTCGGCGGGCGACAACATCGGTACCGGTATCGTCGTCGACCGCATGGGTGCTGCCTATCTCACCGGGTACACCTATGCGTGGAATTTTCCAGTCAAGAACGGGCTCCTCGGCAGCCTTGGCTACGGGAAGGGTGCGCTCGGCACGCAGGTGGACGCCTTCGTGACGAAGTTCAATCCGTCAGGATCCAAGTTGATCTACAGTACCTATCTCGGCGGCAGCGGTACCGACTACGGCTATGGCATTGCGCTGGACCCGAGCGGCGACGCCTACGTGATCGGCCAGACCAATTCGATCGACTTCCAGATTCCAACCCATTCCTTGCAGCCGCACCTGGCCGGCACCGATCTGAACTCGTTCATCGCCAAGCTCAACGCTAACGGCAATCGATTGGTGTACGCCACCTACTTCGGTGCGAGCGCCGCGGACAAGGCTCATGGTATTGCCGTGGATACGGCCGGCAGCGCATACGTCGTGGGCGAGACCAATGGCGGCATACATCCTACTGTCGGCCTGGCCCAGGTGGTTTCCGGAGCAACCCACGGCTTCATCGCCAAGTTCAGTGCCCGGGGCGTACTAGTCTACGCGACGTACATTGGTGGCAGCGGCGTCGACATTGCAAACGCCGTGGCAGTGGATGGCCGGACCAACGCCTACGTAGCCGGCTCCACTACTTCCGCCGAGTTCAGCAGCCCCAGTTTCCCGCTGGTGAAGCCACTGCAGCCCCGCCTGGGCAGCAACCGCGGCGGGTTTGGCATGAGCGACGCGTTCGTGGTCAAGATCAACAGCTGCGGCACAAAGATGCTGTATTCGACGTACCTGGGCGGCACGTTTGCCGAGAGCGCGCAGGACATCGCGGTCGACGGCGCCGGAAGCGTCTATCTCGGGGGCGTGACGTCATCACCGAACTTCCTCGCGGGAGAGATCGGGTCTTACCTGCCGGGCGGTCGGAAGTATATCCCGCCAAACCCGAACGCGTTCGTGGCCAGGATTCCCGGTCTGCCGGAGCCCGCGCCTGGGATCTGCCCGATCCCACTTATCCTGGAACTATCGTCGACGGCCCTGTCGGTGGCAAGCACCGTGCCGCTCACGGCAACCATCCACACGGCGCCGTTTGCCAAAGTCGATCTGACGCTGGCGGTGACGAACACCGTGGCACCGCCGCCTCCGCCGGCGACGCCGACGCCGTTGCCTGGGGAAAAGCCGGTCAAGATCAAGCTTCCGCACTATCCAAAGGTGGGAGAGACGATATATACGTTGCATGTCGGCGGGACCGCCGACGCCTATGGGCTGTATATCGGCGTTCTTCATCCTAAAGCGGCTTTGACCGTGGTGGAGCCGGCGGTGCTGATCGTCAGCGCGGCAGGGTCGCGTAGCAAGGTCTTCGACAAGCTGCCGCTCACGGTGGGACCGTGACCAATCGAACAACCTGAAATATCGGTTGCGGGGCCGCTCGGAAGGCGAGCGGCCCCGCTGACCGGCGGCAGACTTGTTAGCGACCATGCCGGCCATCGCCGGCTCCGACGCCTGCTATGATCGGGCATTGGAAGGAGCGCACGCCCTGCTCCAAGCGTTCGACAGGCAGCGTATCGGCATGATAGGGTAGAGATGCTACGGAAGAAACGGGATATTCGAAACGACTACCGCTCAGCAGGATTTCGGGAAAGATACGGCAAGCGCGACCAAACTGACTCAACCCCGTGGCTTCGCGGCCTGAAGCAGATTGGCCTGCAACACATGACGATCACCATGAACGTCGAGTATTTCGAAGAGGCGGGCATTCGTTGCCCGCACTGCCGCTCGGCCCAGCTCACGAAGGACCACATCAAGTCCAGGATGCGGTTCGGCGGTGTGGAGGTGCTTATGGTTGAGTGCGGGCTCTGCCACTCCAGCAGCACCATCCGGGAGAAATCGGACGCGCCGAAGACCCAGGATCAAACGTACGCGCTCCACCGATACCGCAAGTAGGCCGGGCGCCTTCGGTGGCCATTTCTCCGACAAATGCGGCGCTCGCAGATCGTTCAGCACGCGCGGCCGGGAGCAGCGCCGGGCCGACATGGGCGTGCTTCCTTGTCGCTGTCCTGGTCTACACCGCGATTACCGCGGTGCTGTTCCGGCCCGTGGTGCGGCACATCGGGAACAGTTTCCCAGCGGACCTCGGCGATCCGCCCAATGAATCATGGCTGGTCGCCTGGTCGGTTCACGCCCTCACCACGGCGCCCTCGCAGCTGCTTCAGGGCAACATCTATTATCCGCATGCCAATGCGCTGATCTACAACGATACGCTGATCGGGCTGCTGCCGCTTTCCACGCCGCTGTACTTGCTGAGTGGCGCCAACGCGGCATTCACCTACAACATGCTGTTTCTCCTCTCGTTCGTGATGTGCGGCGCGTTTGCCTATCTCCTCGCGCTCTACATGACCGGGAACGCGGCAGGCGCGCTCGTGGCCGGCATTATCGTGGCCTTCTGCCCATATCGCATGTCCCACCTCGGCCATCTCAACCAGCTGTCCGGACAGTGGCTGCCCCTGGTTCTGCTGTTCTGGGAACGCGCCAGGACGGCGGCGTCCGCGGGCAACCGCGTAAGACTGGCACGCGAGCTGGCGTGCATGGTAGCGTTCTACGCCCTGTTGGCGCTTTGCAGCATCTACTATGCCGCGTTCCTGGCAACATGCCTGCTGGTCTACCTGCTCGCGTACGTCCTGCATGCCGGTTGGCATCGAGCGAGGCGCTTTGCGATCGGCGTCGTGGCCGCGGCCGCCGGGCTATCCATGCTGCTCCTGCCGGTGATCGTGCCGTACCTGCGGCTTCAGGGCGCTGCCACGTCCCAGCGAAGCCGCGATCAGGCCATCTACTTCGCCGCGGATCTCCGTGATTTCCTGCGCATGCCGCCGTCCAGCGCGCTCTACGGCTGGACCGAGCACGTGTTGGGCGTGGCCGGTCAGGATGCCCAGCAGTATCTGTTCCCCGGCGTGGTGGCCCTTGCGCTTGCCTGGCTGGCGTGGCGGCACCGCGGCGGGTCGTGGGAGATACGCATGTACGGCGGCATGGCACTGCTTGCCGGCATCCTGGCTCTGGGAGTGCAGCTCAAGGCATTCGATCGGCTCTACAGCCTCCCACTGCCATTCGTGCTGCTCTACGATCATGTGCCTGGCTTCAACAGCTTTCGGGACATCGCGCGCTTCTTCTTCATCGGCTTCGTGGCGCTTGCCCTCCTCGCCGCCTGGGGCACGGCGATCGTGGAGAGTCGCCTGGCCGATGCACTGCCTCGCCGCAGGCGCCTGATTGCCGCCATGCTCTGCGTCGCGATTCTGGCTGAATACTGGATCGCGCCGATCGACACCCCGTCCGTGGCGACAGGCGAGAATGTGCCTCAGGTCTACCACTGGCTGAAGAGCCAGCCGGCCGGCACGGCAGTGCTCGAGCTTCCAATCGGACAACAGAACAAGACAATTTGGTCCCAGCAGGCGCTGATGACGTACTACGCGGCGTACCACTGGCGGCCGATCGTCAACGGCCTGGGCGGCTACACACCGGCCTCCTACGAAAGCGACGCCGCCACGCTCAATCGCTGGCCCGATGCCGCCGCCGAACGGCTGCTGCTGCGGTGGGGTGTACGCTACGTGATCTGGCATCCCGATTGGATCGGACGGCCGTCGCCACCGGATGCCGCTCACCTGCCATTGGTCAAGCGCTTCCCCGACGGCACGCAGGTGTACGCGGTGACATCATGACAGGTACGCGGTCCGGCCTGAGCCGCGATTTCTGGATCTTCTGGAGCGGTCAGGCTATCTCGACCCTGGGAACCTCATTCACGAACCTGGCTCTGCCCCTGCTCGTATACCGGCTCACGGGCTCCGCGGTGAATCTCGCTCTCACCAGCGCCGCCGCCTTCCTTCCATATTTGCTGTTTGGCCTGATCATCGGCGCCTGGGTGGACCGCACGGACCGGCGGCGTCTCATGCTCGTCACGAACGTGCTGCAGGCACTGGTCGTCGGCTCTATCCCGACCCTGGCCGCCTCTGGCCATCTGGTGATCTGGTGGATCTATGCCATGGGCTTTGTCGGCTCAACACTGGGTATCTGCTTCAGCAGTGCGGAATTCGCGGTTGTGCCCAGTCTGGTGCGCCCGGACGACCTGGTGAGCGCCAACGGCCGCATCCAGGCAAGCTACTCGACCGTGCAGATAGCCGGTCCTCTGCTGGCCGGTATGCTCGCGGCGGTCATGCCCATTGAACGGGTGCTGTATTTCGATGCCGCGTCATTCCTGATCGCTGCCGGCTCGCTCGCCCTGATCCGTGCGCCCTTCAATACGGCCGAGAGAGATCACACGGCAAGCATTCTTCGCGACATCGGCGAGGGACTGCGTTATGTACTGTCCCATCCGGTGTTGCGGAACATCTCGGCTATGATGGCTCTCGTTAATTTCTTCGGCTCGACGACGTACGCGCAGCTCGTCCTGTACGGGCGGCAGCACTTGCACGCCGGTACGGCACAGATCGGCGTGCTGTACTCCGTCGAGAGCATCGGCATCGTCGTGCTATCCCTCGCGGCGGGCCCGTTGCGAAAGCGCTACTCATTCAGCAAGGTCGCGCTCTCCGCGCTGATGCTGAGCGGACTCTGCACGGTCGCCATGGCTCTGGTGAGCTGGTATCCCCTGGCACTGCTCTGCTGGGGCCTGGCCGCCGGTCTGGGCATTCTCTTCAACATCAACACCGGCAGCCTGCGCCAGGCAATCGTGCCAAACCACATGCTGGGCAGAGTGATAAGCGTCGCGGGGGTGCTTGCCTGGTCCGCCATTCCGGTGGGCACGTTGCTCGGAGGCGTGGCCATTCAGGTGACGGGCAACGTCGCCCTGATCTACGGCATCATCGGCGCTATCACCATCGTGATCCCCTTGTCATTTTCGTTCACGGCTCTCGGCCACGCCGATAGCTACCTGCCGGCAGCTGCAGGCCAGCCCGAGGGCGCGCACGCGGAAGCCGCGGGGTAGAGCAGCACGCGTGTCCTCCGCCCGGCAAAACCTCGTACGCTATGGGGAGAGTTGTCCCGTATGCGGGAGGTCAGGATGATGTTCGTCGCCAGCCGATCTCGCCCTTCGCTCGCCGGTGGCCTCCTCGTCGCCGTGCTCCTCCTGTCCGGAAGTCTGAGTTACTCGCGTAGCGGCTCCGTGCCAGGCAGCCTGCCGGCGGCTGTGGCCGCGCCGCTTCGCAGCGTCGGCACGGGCACCGTACTGCCGAACGGCAGGCTTGTCACCCCCGCAGGCAGGCTGTATGACCTCGGCGATTTCCCGCTGGGCCTGGCTATCTCTCCCGACGGCGTGCTTGCCGCGGCCATCAATAGCGGGCAGGGATTCGGCCTGAACAACGGCTTCAGCAGCTACTGCGATGTTGGCGGTCAGGGCGGACAGCCCTGCCCCTATGCGAATCCGCCGGACCCGGCCCTCTCGAAGTCAGCCGGTGATCCTTCCACGCATGCGCCGGACGAATCGCTGTCCGTTGTCAATCTGCAAATGGGAAGGAGCGAGGTAGTCACGGCAGTTCCTACCACGTACAATCGCGCGAATCACGGCGCCGGTACGTTCAACGACTTCTACAGCGGTGTTGCCTTTTCGCCCGACGGACGGCACCTCTACGCGGCCGGGGGCGGAAACGACTCGGTGTATGATTTCGCCGTGTCCGGGGATGTCGTGGCCTCGCATCCGCTCCGCACGATCGTGCTGCCGAGTAGCGTGCCCTCACTCCTCGGCTCGGGCATGACCAAAGACGTCGCCGTGACTCCTGATGGCCGCTATCTGCTCGTCACGCACGAGCTGGATGATTCGCTCGACATCGTCAATACCACGACGTACGCGATCACCAGCATACGCTTTGGCCTACCGGTGCTCGGGGGTGGCTACCCGTACGGCGTCGCCGTCAGCTCCGACAGCCGAACGGCATATGTCGCCCTGCAGGGCGCGGGAGAGATCGCGGTGGTGGATCTGCGCGACGGCCAGGGCAGCGTGCACGGCTACATCGCGGTAGGCGACCATCCGACCGCCGTGGCCCTCAGTCCAGATGGCTCCCAACTCTACGTGGCAAACGCCAACGACGATACGCTCTCCATCGTCACCACTGCCGGTCAGCGCCAGGCTGTTGCCATTCCGCTCCACGTGCTGCAGCATGAGGCCCTTGGCGCCGTGCCGAACTCCGTGGCCGTCAGCCCCGATGGGCGCCGGCTCTATGTGGCGCTCGCGGGCGACAACGCGGTGGCCGTGCTCGACGCTGCCGCACTGGCGGCGGCCCCATCAGCCAGGCGGGCGGTGAGCCCAGCGCCGGGTGCCTTCAAGGTGACCGGCTTCCTGCCGGCCGGCTGGTATCCGAGCGCCGTCGCCGTTAGCCGCGATGGCCGCACCGTGTACATCGTCGACGCGAAGGGACTGGGAAGCCGCCCCGCGCCGATAACCTCCACGTACCAATACGTTGGCAACAACATGCCGGGCCTGCTGCAGGCGGTGCCGGCCCCGGATGCGCAGGCATTGCGCGCCGGCGGCACGACGGCGCGGCAGGACATCGAGTACGCCGCGGCAGCCGATACGACGCGTTCACTCCACAATCCTATCCCGGCCGTGGCCGGCGATCCCAGCCCAATCTCGCATGTCGTGCTGATCGTGCGAGAGAACCGCACTTTCGACCAGGTGCTCGGCGACGCCGGCGTTGACCAGGGGCGAAGCCGGACCGTGATCGACGGCGAGCCCGCCTTCACCGTTTTCGGCCGCTCCGTGACGCCGAATGCCCACGCGCTCGTCGGGGATCCGATGCCGGGAACGTCCGACCCGGCATACGCCACAAGCGACAACTTCTTCTCGGACGGCGAGGCAAGCATCCAGGGCCATTACTGGACCTCCAGCGCCAATGTCTCAGATTATGTCGAGAAGTCCTGGCGCCTGTACTACTCACCCCGCCACCATCTTGAGGATCCGCTGTCCTCACTGGCGGAGCCGCGGGCCTGCTCTATCTTCCAGGCGGCGTTGGCCCGCCAGCAGGCCACCCACGGCGCGTTCACCTTCAAGGACTATGGAGAGATCATCGGAATCGCCAATCCGAGCGCAATCGGCGAGGTCGCTCCCATACCCGGCAATGCGTCGCCAGGGGTTCCCGAGCACTGCACGCCGGTGCCCAGCGCGAACATCGACCTCAAAGGCGGCAGTATCTTCACCTTCGACGTCGACAATCGCAAGGATGCCGCGGCCTTCTTGACCGACAACGGACTTGATACCCGAGGCGTGCAAATCCGGGGTTCGTCGGCGCGTCTCAACAATTTCAGCTACGTCATTCTCCCGGGCGATCACACCGGTGGATTGGCCTTCACGAACACGCCAAGGTCGCGCGTGGCCCAGAACGACGCCGGTCTGGGTCTCATCGTGCAGGCGCTGAGTCACTCGTCGTACTGGCCCACGACCGCGGTCTTCGTGATGGAGGACGACAGTCAGGACGGGTTGGATCATCGCGACGGCCATCGCAACCTGCTGTACGTGATCAGCCCGTACGCCAAGCACGTGGGAACGGACGGGAAGGCGGGCTTCGTCAGCCATGTGCGCTACAGCCAGGCATCGGTACTGAAAACCATCGAGCTGATGCTCGACCTCCCGTACCTGAGCACATACGACCAAAACGCCGCCGCCCTCTATAACCTGTTCCAGGACAAGAACACCGTGTCAAGCCTCACAGCGGCAGACTTACGGCCCTACGCGCTGCAGCCGGCGCCGCCGTTCATCGACGAGACATCAGCACAGTACAAGGCTGCGAATCCGGTGCTTTCGTTGCTGCCCGCGGCCGAGTCCAGCACCCTCAATCTCACGGTCGTCGACGCTGCCGGCCCGCTCCTGGAGGTCGTCGATTGGCAGCTCGCGCACCCTGCCGAGTCGGTCCCTAAACCACTGAGAACGGAACTGAGCGCGTGGAGGTCGCCATCTTCCACGAATCGCGACGGCGATGCGGATGATGACTGGGCGGGCGACTAGAAGCCGCTCGCTGGGTCGAGACCATGACTGAGACCGGCGCATGGGCACCGCGCGCAGTGTTACTTCACGGCGCCCATGGTGAGCCCGCGGACGAGCGAGCGCTGGGCGATCCAGCCCGCGGCAAAGACCGGCGCAACCGCGATTGTCGAGGCCGCGGACATGCTCGCGAGACTTTGGCCGTGACTGCTCATGAAACGCACCAGGTAGATCGGCAGCGTGCCGGCATTTCCGGCCATGAGCATGTAGGCGAAGAAGAACTCGTTCCACGAAGTGCAGCCGCAATAATGCACCCAACACGCGACTGTCTGGTATACAATACTGCCGGCTGGCTTCCTTCTTCGCATTCATTCAGGAGCTGCTGCCAGGACGCGAGGGTATACCGCGGCACTGCCGCGGACAGGAAGCACGCTGGCTAGCTGCAGTTGTGCATGAAGATTTCGAGAGATAGGAGACCATTCGGCTATGACTCCTCCGAGCGACCCACAGTCGGCCGCGGCCGTGCGCGCAATTCCACTGAGCAACTCTGGACTTCACGCCATTTCTGGGCGTGTCAGGACTCCGTCCTATGCAAGGCAGGACCTCGTTCCCGCGATCGCACATATCGGGGTCGGAGGGTTTCACCGCGCGCACCAGGCGCTCTATCTCGACGACCTGGCGAGCTCGGGCGCGTCGCTAGACTGGGGGGTGTGCGGCATCGGGCTGCTGCCCCAAGACAAGCGCATGGAAGTAGCGCTGCAGTCTCAGGATTGCCTCTACACGCTGGTTGAGCGCAGCGCCGAGCTCGAACACCCGCGAGTAATCGGGTCCATCACGCAGTACATGTTCGCACCCGAGCACCGTGACGAGGTGCTGGATACGCTGGCGAGCGATCGGACGCGCATCGTGAGCCTCACCATTACCGAGGGTGGATACAACTTCAACCAGATCACCGGCGAGTTCGAAGCGTCGAATCCAGACGTCGTGGCCGACCTGGAGCATCCAGCTATGCCTTCGACCGTGTTTGGCTACCTGTGCGAGGCGCTGAATCGCCGCCGTCTATCGGGAAAGCCACCATTCACGGTGCTCTCTTGCGACAACGTGGAGCGCAACGGCGCTATCGCCAAACGCGTGATCGTGGCCTTTGCCACGCTCCGGGACCCATCGCTGGCCAACTGGATAGACGCCAACGTTGCCTTCCCCAGCGCCATGGTGGACCGCATCACGCCGGCGACCGCCGACGCGGACCGCGAGATGGTGGCCACGCGTTTCGGCATCCGCGATGCCTGGCCGGTCATGTGTGAGCCGTTCCGGCAGTGGGTTATTGAAGACCACTTCTGCAATGGCCGGCCACCGCTTGAGGAAGTCGGCGTGCAGTTCGTGGAAGACGTTCACCCGTATGAGCTGATGAAGATGCGGTTGCTGAACGCCAGCCACCAGGCCATGGCGTACCTCGGATATCTCTGCGGCTACCGCTACGTCGATGACCTTATGAGCAACGCGCAACTCCGGACGTTCATCGCGCGATTGATGGACGAAGAGATCACACAGCATCTCGCGCCGGTTCCTGGCGTGGATCTGACAGCGTACAAACGGTCGCTGATCGAGCGATTCTCGAATCCAAAAGTGCGGGACCAGGTGCTGCGACTGTGCTTTGACGCGTCGGCACGCATGCCGAAGTTCCTGCTGCCCACACTGGCAGAGGGCCTGGCCACGGGCCAGCCCACAGCACTGCTGACCCTGTCGGTAGCCGGGTGGTTCCGATTCCTTGACGGAGTGGACGAGCAGGGCCAGCCGATCCCGATCGAGGATCGGATGAAATCCGAGCTGACCAGGCGTGCCCTGCAAGGCAAAGAAGATCCGCGTCCGCTGCTCGAGATGCGAAGCCTCTTCGGCGCGCTGCTGGACAATCCCCACTTCATCGCGGCGCTGGAAGAAGCTCTCGGTATGCTGTACAGCCAAGGCGCGCGGGCGACACTCGAGCACTATCTCGAGCGCTAGACTGAAAACGCCTCCAGCTGCGGATGGCAGTCGATCCCCACTGCGGTCGGGGCCAGCCAGTTGTGGCCGGATGAGCGGTGTTTTCATGTGCGGGGGCGGCAGCGCCCGCGGGCGCTGCCAAGGGGGACCAGGCTAGTTATCGGTGACGGCCGCAAAGTAACCCAGTGGGCAGTGGTACAATGCACGCATCGAGCGCAGGTTCTGGGAGGTAAGGGCAGCAATGGCACTCTCGTGGCGCAAGCCTCCACTGACCCAGGCGGAAGAGGACGACCTCTTCATGCTGACGCTGGAAGACGATACGGAGGATGCTCCCTGGATGGTGATGGGCACGCAGCAGTTCTGGTCGGCGAGCAGCTTCGCCCACAGCCTGCGCAATCACGCCCTGGCCCATGACCTCCCATGGTTCGTGGCCAGCATGTTGCCAATACGCTATCGTTGGAAAGGATCCCGGCGGAAGCGGCAGCTCTCGCCGGATTGCTTCGTCGCCTTTGTCCCCGACCATCCGCGCGGATCATACGACCTGGAGGTGGAGGGGGCTTTTCCGCCCTTCGTGCTGGAAGTGGTCTCTCCTGCCAGCGTGGAGCGGGATGAGGAAGACAAGTTGCAGGCGTACGGGGCACTCGGAGCGACCGAATATGCCCTCTTCACGCCCCATGAGGATGCTCCCTCGCTGCTGGCGGGCTTTCGGCGCGATCAGTCCTGCCGGCTAGTACCCTGGCGGGCTGAGCCGGAAGGCGGTCTGTGGAGCGCCGTGCTTGAATTGCGGCTGATCGTGGATGGCAGTCTGCTCGTGGCGGAGACGGCCGAGGGAGAACGACTGCTTTCGCCTCAGCAGGAAGCCGCTGCGCGCCGGGCGGAAGCCGCCGCGCGCCGGGCAGCCGAAGCGGACAACGACCGGCTGCGCAGGGAGCTGGCAAGGCTCAGGAACGAGCAGGCCTGACCGCCATTACCAGGCGTATGCTTCCGGCGCCGGACCAAGTCTGACTTAGGCGACCGCACCTGCGAGCCAACCGACGGCAAGCGACAGGGATGAGAGCGCCACGAGCCCGAAGTTGATTTGTTGTGTGGTGCTCGTTGGGCGGATGCGGTACAAGATCATCGCCGCTGCAAGCAAGGCGACCGAGGCGCCCAGTCCCAACGGGTACCAGACGCCGCTATAGCTGAGCACGGGAGCCAAGGCCAATGTAATCAACTGTGCCAGCAGCAGGGTGGCCCAGCATACGATCTGGCTTCGGCGCGCGCCAAGGCCGTGGGCCAGTCCAGCCACGCCGAACGCGGAGTCGGCTTCGAGGTCGGGCAGGGTATTCGCCAGGTGCAACGAGAGCCCAAGGAGCAAGCCCAGTGGATAGGCCAGCAGCAAGATCGCATTGAACCTGCCCATTGCCAGCCAGGACCATAACGGCAACGTGGGTATGGCGAAGCCATACGGCAGCCAACTCCATCGGCTTCGCTTCAGCCAAAGATCGTACGACAGGCCACAGCCAAGCCCGAGTGCCGCGGCCAGCGCCGTCGGCCACGGCAGTGACAGGGAGGACCCGAGGCAGGCCAGCGAGAGGGCCAGCGCCAGCATCGCGGCCACGCGGGCGCTTACCACGCCGCGCGCTACCGGCTTCCACGGCTTGGTTGCGCGGTCCAGGTGACGATCTTTCACGTCGTTCGCGCTACCGATGGCAAACTGCGAGCAGAGGACGGAGGCTATCAGGCGAGCCAAGCGATCGGGCGCGGCGTGACCGCCCGCGGCGATCTCGGCGAACGCGGCGCACGAAGCTGTAACCAGGATCGACGGAAAAGGATGAAAGAGGCGAAGCCAGGGCCAACGCTCCGCCGTGATGCGCATACCGCTCATGATCACACCCTGCCACAGACATCACCGTCAATCAAGGAGCGCGCGACAAAGGTATCCTTGTGCGAAGGGCGGGCCAGATCTCGTGCCTCGCCGATCTTGAAGCTACACGAAGGTGCACATGCAACGAAACAAACGGGCCCTGGCTCCATGGCAGACCCGCTGGGTTGCTCTTCACGACGACCTTCATCTGCTCGAAGTGCTGCTTGATGCAATCCATGCCGGTCCTGACTATCTGAAGGAATACTGGGCGCTGAGCGCGGACGTGCTCAGCTTCAGCCAGGACCTGGAGGAGGCCTATGAACTCGAAATGGCTCGCGACGGACAGGGGGGAGGCGATGAAGTGTTCTTGCGCCTTCGGGGCCGCGTCATGCACATGCAGGCGCGCGCGCAACTCCTCACGCTCGAAAACGAGGTTGACTGACCGGCGCCTCTGGCCGGCCCAGAACGGCGCCGAGCACGACTTGACACCGGTTATGAACTCTTTTTGCCACAGCATCGTGGACGGTCAGGTCATCCCGCGACGCCGTCGGTGCTGGCCAGGATGGTGCCGCTCTGGCCCACGGCCAGACACGCCGTCGCGCTCGGGCAGGTGACGGCGTTCAAGAAGGCGGTGGTGCCCGAGGGACGCGCGGTCCAGGTGGCCCCGCCGTCGCCGCTGGCCAGGATGGTGCCGGCCTCGCCCACGGCCAGGCAGGCACCGGCGGTCGGGCAGGTGACGGCGGCCAGGGCATTCGTCGTGCCGGAGGCGCGGCTGCGCCAGGTGGCGCCGCTGTCCGCGGTGGTCAGGACGGTGCCGCGCGATCCCACGGCCACGCAGGCGCTCGCGCTCGCGCGGGCGATGCCGAGCAAGAAGTCACGCGTGCCGGAGGGGCGTGCGATCCAGGTGACGCCGCCATCCACGCTGCCGAGGATCGTACCCCCCTGGCCCACCGCCAGGCAGAGTCTGCTGCTAGGGCAGGCGATGCTGAAGAGATCGACGGCGGTGCCGGAGGGTCGTCTGGTCCACGAATTCCAGCCGTCCGCGGTGGCCACGATGCTGCCACGCTCGCCCACCACCACGCAGGTGCTGCTGCTGGGGCAGGCGATGCTCGACAGGTAGATGAAAGGATTGCTTAGGCCGGCTCCGCCAGGTGGAATCACCTGATCCAGGCTGTCCTCACCCACCGCCAGGCAGAAATTCTGGGCGGGAAAGGCGAGCCCGGCCACGCTCGAGGTGATGGGGCTGGCGTGCCAGCTGGCTCCGCCGTCGGTGCTGACCAGGACGTTCCTGAAGCTGCCTCCGCCTGCCAGGCACATGCTGCTGCTCGGGCAGGTGACCGCGTAGAGGTCGTCTATGGCGCCCGACTGGCGCGGGCGCCAATGCGTCGCCGGAGCCGGCCCCGGGATGCGTGTTGGCGATGGCGCCGGCGATGGTGTTCCCACCGGCCACATCGCGTGCGCCGGGCCGCCCGCCAGGATCGTGCCAAAGAGACCGACCGCCAGGCACCTTCCGGCGCTCGGGCAGGCGATGCCGTTGAGTGGGTTGTCGGTGCCGGAAGACTGGACGGTCCAGGTAGCCCCGCCGTCGGCACTGGCCACAATCACGCCGTGGTCGCCCACGGCCAGGCAGGCGCCGCCGGTCGAGCACGCCACGCTGACCAGTGACCAGTTGACGCCAGGGAGGGAGGGGCTGCGCCACGTGCGACCGGCGTCCGCGCTGGTCTGGATCGCACGGCCTCCCACGGCCACGCAGGAGCGCGGGCTCCAGCAGGCGATGCTAAGGCTTCCGGCGCCGGGACCGGTCGCCGGTCTGCGCCAGGTGGCACCGCCATCCGTGCTGACCAGCATGGCGCCGTGTGAATCCAGCGCCAAACAGAACCCGCCGGTAGCGCAGGTGACACCCCCAAACGTGTACGCTCCCGCCCCTCTGCTCCAGCTGGCGCCGCTGTCCGTGCTCCTCAGTAAGGCGCCGTTGCTCACGCCCAGGCAGAGGGTGCTGCTCGGACAGGCCACCGCGATGAGCACGTCCGTGGTGCCGACAGCACGGCGTCGCCAGGTGGCGCCGCCATCCACGCTGGTCAGGACGGTGCCGTAGTCCCCTACGGCCAGGCAGAGCGTGCTGCTCGGGCAGGCAACGCCCGCAAGCGAATTGCCTTGTGGCAATGGATGGCGCCAGACCCAGGTGCCGGCATCCGTGGCCGCATGCTGCCCGGCCGCTGCCGTTGAGCTGGCGACCGTGGAGGCGGTTGGGGCACGAGCGCTTGCCGCGGCAGCACGCGATGGCGCTGCCTGCACGGCAACCCCACCCGGCAGCACGAGGGCGCCGAGCAGCAGCAGCGTGCGCACGACGTGGCGCGTCCACGCAGACGCCCTGTGAAATGGCCAAAAAATCATGTCCGCCTCCTGTTCGAATCCTCGAGGGAAGAACAAGAGTTCACCACCGGTGCTCGATGCAACGCCTGTGGTCCAGGTCGCCCGCCCAGCCCGTGGCCGCGACTACTGTTTACGCGTGAGCGTAACGTGCTTTCGCACGCGCGTCCAATCGGCGCCGTCCTCCGGGTGTGTATCGAGTGTGGGCTGTTCAGGAGGAGCTGGTGAGGCGGGAGACGCACCCGTAGAGGTCATCCAGGTCAAACGGCTTCGCCAGGTAGTCATCCGCGCCGATCTGCGCGGCCCGCTGAGAGGCATCCTGCGCTGCCGTCATGACGACAATCGGCACCTTCTGCCCCGGCCGGGCATGGTACTGACGCGCGAACTCCCAACCGTCCATGGTTGGCATGCGCATATCGAGCAGGATTACATCGGGAATCACGGCATCAAGCACGAGCAGTGCCGCGGCGCCGTGTTCAGCGGCCAGGACTTCATGTCCTTCCTCCTTGAGCGCCATATCAATATAGTTACGAATCATCACGTCGTCGTCGACAACCAATATGCGCGCCATCACATCTCCCTTGGCGCTATTCTATCTCACGAGGCACACCGCGCGGGAGCAGGATGGTGAAAAGGCTACCGCCGTCTTCGGGAATTTTCGCGAGAGGAATGCTATTCTCCCGGCCGCACCTCGACACCGGGGCTCACTTGACGACGATTCGTCGCTTGAGGCTGTACCGAGGTTGTCTCAACATGTTCTGGCGGGGCAGGCAGTTTGTCATGCCGAGAGGACCGCCGTCGAGCAACGTAGACACCTGCGGCGATACCCACGATCACGAAGAAGACGATGGCGCCGAATACGCCGAGCGCGGACACGATGCTCTTCAGCTTATCGAGGTTCCTGCCCAGCTCGTAGCCGAGCAAGCCGAACGTGGTACTCCATATCGCCGCGCCGCTCAGGTTGTAGAGGAAGAACTTCAACGGCCGCATCCGATTGACCCCGGCCAAGAACGCCGCCCACGCGCGCAACACGGCGAGGAAGCGACCGAAGAAGACCGTCGCGCCGCCATATTTCTGGAAATACCTTTCGGCCGGCGCGAGGTGCGATTCTTTGACAAACGGGATCTTCTTGATCAGCGCTCTGCCACCTGTGCGGCCTACCCAAAAGCCCATGTTGTCGCCGGTGGTAGCACCGATGATGCAGGCGACGATCACCCACTGTTCGCGCATCCCACACCCCTGCGCGGCATAGACGGACGCCGATAGCAGCATGGTCTCTCCGGGAAATGGAATGCCCGTGCTCTCGATACCAATGAAGATCGCCACCATCACGTAGCCGTACGTATCCAGGATGTGCGCGATGCTGATGTTCACGCCGAGCACGTGCAGCTTGTTCAGCCAGTCTGGCAGCGCGGGGCAGGCAGCCAACAGCGCGAGCACGTGCCTAGTCTACCTTCTCGATGCGAGCGCCAAGCGCGCTGAGGCGATCCACGAAGTTCTCATAACCTCGTTCCACTAACTCCACGTCGTGGATCTCGCTGGTGCCGCTCGCGACCAGCCCCGCCAGGACGAGCGCGGCGCCGGCGCGAAGATCGGGACTGAACACCGTGCCACGCCGGAGGGGCGAGGGGCCAGTCACCACGCAGCGGTGCGGGTCGCACAAAATGATGTTCGCGCCCATGGAGACAAGTTTATCGATGAAGAACATACGTCCTTCATACATCCAGTCGTGAACGAGCGTTGTACCAGCCGCCTGTGTAGCAAGCACAATCATGGCCGAGGCGAGATCGGTTGGAAAGCCGGGCCAGGGATCGGTGGCAATCTTACGCGTCGCCTCCAGATTGGAAGGCAAGATATGCAGCGTGCCTTCGCCGATCTCCATCTTCACGCCCATACGCCGGAGCACGAGGCCGATAAGCTCGAAATCCGCCGGAACAAAGTTCTTGATCACGACGTCGCCATGCGTGAGCGCGGCGGCGACCGCGAACGTACCGACGTCGACATGATCGGTGCTGATACGGAACGACGTGCCGTGCAACTCCGAGACGCCATCTACCGTAATGATGTTGCTGCCGACACCAGCGATGCGCGCGCCCATTTGAAGCAGGAACGTGCAGAAGTCCTCCACGTGGGGTTCACAGGCGGCGTGCTTGATCACGGTGCGGCCAGACGCGAGGCACGCGGCCATCACAGTATTTTCGGTAGCGGTAACCGACGCTTCGTCCAGGAAGATACTCGAACCGGTGAGCCGGTCGGCGGTGATGTCGTAGCCATCCTCGAGCTCACCCACGCGCGCGCCCATCGCGGTCAGCGCATCCAGGTGCGTGCCGATGTCGCGCCGGCCAATCACGCAGCCACCGGGATGATACGTCCGCACGTGGCCCTGCCTGACCAGCAATGGAGCAAGCAAGGTGACCGATGCTCGGAGCTTCTTGACCAGATGAGGATTCAGGTCCGACGCTCGGACGGGAGCGCAGCAGATACGGATTTCCTTGCTGCCAAGGCCGTCCACGCGCGCACCGAGCTCGCGAAGCAGGTTCCCCATTACCACCACGTCGGTGATCTGCGGTACGTTCGTCAGAACACATTCATCGTCAGTCAGAAGTGACGCAGCCATGATCGGCAGAACGGCATTCTTGTTCGCCGACGCCTCCACGGCGCCTTGCAAGGGGACGCCACCCTTGACTACGTAGCGGGACATGCTTACTCCTCGAGTTCAGGGCTCGGCCAACTGCCCGATGGCCCTTCCCTATTATAGACGCGGCCCTGGCAAGGGTCAGTGCAGGGAGCATGAAGAAAGCCGCTGCCAACCCCGACGTTGGCGGGCCCTACTGCGAAGCAGTGCGGTTTCTCATCGCCTGCGAGGAGACCCTGCGCAGTCGTCGCGAGGCTGCGCCCGCCGATCTCACATGGCGCGAGGCAACAGAAGCGGCTCTTCAAGACCAGGCCCGAACGAGGCAGGATTGCCTCGCGTCGCCTGGTGAGATCGGTGCAAAGCCAGCCGCATGTCCGGAGGAAGGGGAGCGCGGCAGTCGATTCGCTGCCGCGTGATCGGATGCGGAAACGCCAGGCGATCGGCGTGGAGGAAAATCCTGTCGCTCTCGACGGCGATCCCACCATAGGCGATATCGCCCATCACCGGGTGACCTATGTGCGCGAGATGCGCGCGAATCTGATGCATGCGACCCGTTTCCAGCACAACACGAAGCAGCGTGCAATGCTGAAAACGGCGTAAGGCGGAGAAGTGCGTTACCGCTCCCTGGCCGTCGGCCCGCACGCAGACTCGCCGCCGATCGACGGGATCTCGCCCCAGTGGCGCCGCGATCGTTCCGCGAGGGGGCGGAACTCCCTCCACCAGAGCCAGGTAGGATTTCTCGAAGCGCCCCTCTCGCAGCATCCGCTCGAGAGATCGGTGCGCGGGCAGACGCTTGGGAACGCACACCAGCCCGGACGTGGCGCGATCCAGGCGGTGCAGCAGATGAGGACGCTCCGGAATTCCGCGCTCCGCGAATAGGTCAGCCAGCAGATTCCAGAGCGTGCCGTCCGGGTGGCGATAGGCAGGGTGCGTTACCATGCCGGCCGGCTTTATCACGACCATCAGGAAGCGATCCTCAAAGACGATATCGATCACGGCTATTCGCCGACGCGGAAACCGCGCACGAGCGCAGCACCAGCGGCAGCGGCCGGGAGGGCCAGGCCGGCGAGCAGGCGCAATGAAAAGTGCCGCGGGTCTCCGTGACCAATCCCAGCGACAACCGCGAGGCCGACGCAGGCGCAGAATACGGCAGCTCCCACGAACGCCGCAACTGTGGCTGGCAGGCGTCGCCGCTGCCAACCCGGCGCAAGCGCGCCTCCGATGGCTGCACCCAGCGCCGCGCCTGCCAACAACCCGTAGTCGACTGCCCAATCGGCGCTGGCGGTGCCCTTGCCAAGATTGGGAAACTCGGGAATCAACGCCACCGCTTCAAGCAGGGCCGCTCCCACGACGCCAAGAGCGGCCACCAGCCACGGGTTGGGCTCGGGCTCGGCTGTCACTTTCAGCAAGGTGGTGGTGCCGTCTGTGAGGCCCGTATTGAGCGCGTGACGGAGTTCCAGGGCCGAAGGAAACCGCTGGGCAGGATCGAGGTTCACCGCGCGCATCACGGTGCGGCTCAGGCTTTCGGGTATGTCGGGCCGGAGCATGGACGGGGGCGTGAACACAAATGGACGCGCACTCGGATCGGCGTTGGTCAGCAGCTGGTGAAGCGTCACGCCGAGCGCGTAGACATCGGACCTTGGGCTGGTCTGGCCCTGGCCCTGATATTGCTCCGGCGCCGCATAGCCGATGCTTCCCATCTTCAAAGTGTCCGTATTCTTCGTCAGATCGAAGTGCCGGGCAGTGCCGAAGTCGATAAGCTTGATCTGGCCGTTGCGGTCGATCATGATGTTGGACGGCTTGAGATCGCGGAAGATCACTGGGGGCGTACGACTGTGCAAGTAGGTGAGCACGTCGCAAATCTGCCGTCCCCATTCGGCCACCACCAGCGGCGAGAGCACTCCTTTTGCCCGCTCCAGCTGCGCCAGCAACGTCGTACCTTCCACGAATTCCATCACCAGGTAGTGACGGCCGCCTTCCGTGAAGTACGACCGCAGGTCGGGAAGGTTGGGGTGGTCGAGCGTGACGAGCATCTTTGCTTCCTGCGTGAAGCGCGCCACAGCAGCGTCGCGGTCGGCTTGATCGGCAAATTGGTCGACCAGCTCCTTGACCGCTACCGGGCGGCCAAACAGCTCAATGTCCTCCGCGAGGTATACCGCGCCACCGCCGCCCTGTCCCAAGAGGGACACAAGGCGATACCGTCCACTCAGGACAGTTCCGATAGTGACTGAACGATCGACAGCCATCACCCCCCCGCGCTCGCCCATCCGGCAGGAACAGCTCCAAACCGGAGCGCCTGGAATCTACGCCAGTCTGGCTGCCATGCTTGCCACATATGTATGATCTGGTATTTTCCGGCCTTCTGCAAAGCCTTGTTCTGCAACGCGCCCGTGGCAGACTACCATACCATGGCATTGTGGAACATTGGCTTCCCACACTGTGCTATTGCCTTGGCCTGACTCGCTTGCCTATACTGGCGGTACACCAGTGTCGCCGTGGGTGCCGCAGCGCACTGTGTTGGAGGCGTCAGGAACCTCTCAAACTGTCCGCGATGAGGGACAGAAGGGGCGAAAGACTACCGGCAGGGAGACGATGAGCAGCCCGCCAGCTCCAAACGCCGATCCGTACGATGTGCTCGGCGTGCTACCGAGTGCGCCCTTCAGTGAGGTGCGTGCCGCTCATCGTCGCCTCGTACGGGAACTGCACCCCGATGTGAACCCCGGCGCGCGCGACCGCTTCGATGCTGTGCAGAGTGCGTTCGAGAGCATCCGTGCCCACCAGACAGAGAAGCCAGCGGGCGAGCCGAATGTGGCAGGTCAAAGGGCAGCTTCGGCCACGCCACCGTCGTTCACTGAACGATCGCTCGAGCGACCCAAGGTAACGCAACGCCCGACGCAAGCTCCTCCGCATGTCTCCTACAGCGATGCTGGATTCTCGACGGCAGAATCCCCGCCGAGCGCGACTCTGACCAGTCCGGTTCTCGAGGTCTCCGCGACACTGGGGCGCGACAGGCTGCTGATTCAACCGCGCGCGCAAATGCTCTATGTCCTGCTCGATCTCAAGCTCAGCGACGAAATCAGCAGCAGTAGCCAACCGCTGAACCTCTGTCTTGTGCTTGACCACAGTAGCTCGATGCAACGGGACGACAAGCTACAACGGCTCAAGGAAGCCGTGGCGCGAATCGTCGATATGATGAGTCCTCGCGACTTTCTGTCCATTGTCACCTTTGGTGACCGGGCCACGGTGCTGTTGCCCTGCGGCCCACTCGGCACCAAGCGAGCCGCAAAGGAAGCTCTCGACGCCATTCGCTGCCGAGGAGGCACGGAGATTTCGACAGGACTGCGCGCGGGTTTGCAGGAGCTGCAAACGCATGCCACAAGCCTCATTTCCCAGATGATCGTGCTGACAGATGGACAGACCTATGGTGACGAGGATACCTGTGTTGAGCTCGCGACCCTGGCCGGTGAACGGCAGGTGCAGATCACCGCGCTTGGCCTGGGCGATGACTGGAACAGTGTGTTGCTTGACGAGCTTGCGACGCGCACCGGCGGGCACTCGGATTACGTGCAAAGCGCCGAGCAGTTGCGTGGAGTCTTTGAGGATCAGCTTCGCACGCTGCAATTGACGGCTCTTCGCAACTTGCGCGTCGAAATCACGCCGGATGCCTCCAGTCGAGTGCTGCGAGCAACCTGGGTGGCGCCCGGGATCAAGACGCTCCCGGTGCCGACCGACGGGCCTGCCGCCGCGCAAGCCGTACAACTGGATCTTGGCAGGGTGAGCACCGATCGCGAATACAGGCTGCTCCTGGAATTCGTCATAGCCTCGCGCAAGCCCGGAATGGTACGCGTCGCCGACCTGGAGTTCTTCTACGATGTGCCGGCGCTTGGGCTTGAGAACCAGACGTCCACCTGCCAGATTGCGGCAGCCTTTGTCGAGCAATGGGACAATGAGCCGCCCGTCCATCTTCGCGTACACGACGCTCTCCGCAAGATAACGGCCCATCGGCTGCAGGAACAGGCCTTGCAGGCGATCCAGGAAGGTCAGACACAGAAGGGCACTGCCAGTCTTCGCACCGCTGCCAAGCACCTCGAAGCCGCTGGCTCGCCGGAGCTGGCGAAGCTTGCCCTGGCTGAGGCCGATCGGGTTGAGCGGCAGGGTCAGGCTCAAGCAGGTAACATGAAACGCATCATCTACGGCACCAGAAGCCTGGGATAGCGGCCTTTCGAAGCCGCGGCGTGAAGGACCAAGCCGTGCAAGATCCAGGAACCATCTGACGAGGGGCATGCCTGCGACGTGGATAGTCGTTCACATACTTTGCGGTCGGACAGGATCGGGGGCCAGAGCCGGGACGGCTGAAGCAGCGGTCGTCCAGGGGACAAAACGGAGACGTTAATGATTGAACGAGAGGTCAAGATCCGGGTGACGGACTTGGCGACGATACGCCAACGTCTCGAGACGCTTGGTGCTAGCCGCGAAGGCATCGAGCACGAGGTCAATCGAATCCTGGATACTGCCGACGCCGTCCTTCAGCGCCGGCATGAGGTTCTGCGGGTGCGCAGCGCCGGAAAAAGCACCATCACCTGGAAGGGTCCCGCCGCGGACCTGGATCCCTTCCAGCACAAGACGCGTGAAGAGCTCGAAGTCGAATTTTCGGCGAACGGCACTGAGGAGCTTCTCGCCATGTTGTCGAAGCTTGGCTACGTCGAGGCTATCCGTTATGTCAAGGACCGAGAAACGTGGCGCTGGCACGGCGCTGAGATTGCGCTCGACAGCCTCGAGTTCGGGGATTTCGTGGAGATCGAGGGCGAAGCCGGCGCGATCCAGGATGTCATGCACAAACTTCAGATCGAGGCTGACCCGCGCGAACAGCGGAGCTATCCCGAGCTGCAACGTCTCACGCAACAGGAGCAAGCACGCGAGTAGCCAAGCGCGTGTGCCCGACCGTGCGAGGGCCGTCTGGCGCGGTTAACTGAGTGCCGACGAACGATCCGGGATCAGGCGGGTAGGGAGAGGCGGAGGGGGAATGCGCCAGCGGACCGCCTGCCAATAAGCCCAGCTGCGTGCGTCGAACACCCCGGCCGGTGCTTGGTCGAGCGCCGCGCCAAAAGCGCCGTCGCCAAAGTGCTCGCGTGCTATCGCCACATCGTCCGCAGTCCCGTAGGTCATCACGTGTGCAAGGAAGAAGATGGGATCACCGAGCGTCTCCTCCGATGGCTTCCACCAGACCACCCGGGTGGCCAGGGCGAGCAGATCAGGGTCATCGACGGCCAGGTATGTTACGCTCGAAGCAGGTTTCTCGAATCTTGCAGTTACCGGTCTGGGGCAAGCATGACGACGCATGTTTCACGAGGCGCCGGCCTGGCGCATTTGCACCTCAGGGGTCATCGTGGTCGGGCCGACCTCCATGTTCACACCTGCCATTCCGATGGTCGTCCGACTGTGCAGGCCGTGCTCGACCACGTGGCCACGCGAACGCGGATGCAGGTGATTGCCATTACCGACCACGACACAATCGAAGGGGCACTGCGAGCGCAGGAGCTGCAGCTTCGCTATCGCTTTCAGGTGGTACTTGGCGAAGAAGTCACGTCTCGGGAGGGCCACGTCCTGGCCCTCTTTATCCGCGAGCGCGTCAGGCCGATGATGAGCCCGGAAGACACCATCGCCGCCATCCATGAGCAAGGGGGATTGGCCATCGCGGCACATCCCTTTATCACGGCCTTCGGCCAGGAGATCCAGGGTGTCGGCCGCCGCTTCGCCGAGCTGCCATTCGACGCAGTCGAAGTGGAGAATTCCACGCCATTCATGTACGTAGCGAATTTCCGGGCCAAGAGACACAATCGCCAGACCGGGAGACTGCCTGTGGTGGGCTGCTCTGACGCGCACATCGTGGAAGCTATTGGTAAGAGCTATACGCGATTCCCGGGCTCGACCGCGGCCGACCTCCGGCTGGCTATCGAGCGTCGCCAAACCACGGCGCACGCGTCAAATTACGCGTCACACGAGCTCCTGGCCTACGCAGGCTTCTGGCTTGCGTCGTTGAAGCCGGCACGATCAAGCGGGGCACGCGCCGAATAGATCGGATCGGCGAAGGCTACTGGGCTCACCGGCGCTCCAGGTGGTCGCCAGAGGGCATTCTCCCTCTGCTATGCTTGGGCAATATGATAAGCCCACTCGACGCGACCAGCGGCACGCTGATCAACATGGCCACCGTTACGGTTGGCACCGTGCTCGGCCGCTTGGTCGGGGCGCGCATGCCACAGCGCTTTCAGGAGGTGATACTTCAAGCGCTCGGACTTGCAGCGCTGATGCTGGGCATCCTCAATGGCCAGCAGACCAAGAACGCGCTCTACGTCCTCGGCGGCATTCTCGTGGGATCGCTTATCGGCGAGGCACTGGACATTGACGGCGGGTTGCAGCGCTTCGGCGACCGCATCCAGAGGCGTTTCGGCAGCGACGGCAGCAGCCTGAGCGAAGCATTCGTCACGAGCAGCCTGCTGTTCTGCGTTGGCCCGCTCGCTATTCTCGGCTCGATTCAGAACGGCCTGACCGGCGACAATCAAAGCCTCGTGTTCAAGGCCACGCTCGACGGATTTTCGTCCTTCGCGTTCAGCAGTGTGTTGGGCTGGGGCGTACTGCTGTCCGTTGTCACCATTGGCATCTTCCAGGGAGCGTTGAGTCTGGGTGCGGGGCTGCTCGAACACGTGGTCGACACATCGATGGTCACCGAGATGTCGGCGGTTGGCGGTCTGATCATCATTGCCATTGGCTTCAAATTGCTGAAGATCGTTCAACTCCGGATCGGCAACTTTCTCCCTGCGCTGTTCGTCACGCCGGCCATCGTCAAGGTGGTGGAGAACATGCACACGTGCGTAGGGAGTTGCGGCCACTGATCGCCGGTTCCTCTGCTGTGCCGGCCGCACCGGCGGGACAGTACATGCCGGCAGTGTCGGACTGCTGGTCTGTCGACGTGCAGTGGTTGCGACACGACCCAAGCCTGAAGCCGCGGCAGCAGGGAAGCCCCACCCACCGCGGTGGGTGCCTGACTGCGGTCCCGTGAGCGCAACTCTACGTTCATAACCGACCGTCAGGTTGGTGGCAAGTCGGTCATGGATGAGCACACATGTCACTGGCATGACGTGCGGTCACGGACGGCTGCGGCGGCCAAGCACGCTCATCTGTGTTGACGGTGTCACCTACGACGCCGTGCAGGAGGCAGCGTATCAGCCGGCACTCCGCTGATCGAGCCGTACCGAGGACCTGGTCACTCCGTCACCGTCGTCACGTTGCACGGCATGGGGCACGAGCGGCAAGCGAAAGGAAAAGGTGCTGCCGCGACTTTCCTCTGTGTCCACCCAAATAGTGCCGCCCATAGCCTCGATGAGCTGGCGCGAGATGAAGAGGCCGAGGCCGGTGCCCGACTGGCCCGAACGCATCGGCTGTGCAATCTTCCCGAACCGCGTGAACAGGACGCCCATGTCCTTCTCAGCGATGCCCGGCCCGAAGTCCTGAATGGACACCTGCGCAAAGTCATCGATCACGCTCCAGCGAACGTTGATCGGGCGCCCTTCCGGACTGTACTTCGCGGCATTATCCAGCAGATTGACGACCACTTGCTGCACGCGATGCGCGTCGGCGCAGACCGACACGACGTCCTTGGGGGCTTCCTGAATCACCATCTGGCCGCGATACTTTGTCGTCACTTCGACTATCGATTGGCGTATTTGCGATGCCAAGTCGACCGACTCAAGCGTTAGCGACAGCGTGGCGCCATCCATGCGCGAATTGGACAGCAGATCCTCAACCAGGCGCTGCAAGCGGGCAGAAGACGTCTGAATCTTATAGACCATTTCCTTCTGGCGAAGGATCGTCAGCCTGTCCCAGAAGTGCAGGAGCGTTTCAGTGAAGCCGACAATGCTGGTCAGCGGCGTGCGCAGCTCGTGCCGTATGGTCGAGAGGAACTCCTTGCGCAACTGATCGAGCTCGTTGAGCTTGGCCAAACGCTGGTTCGTCCTGTCCAGGATTAGCGTATTGGCTAATGCCAGCGCCGCGTGGTCGGCGAAACGCTCCAGCAGTCGGACATGGTCGGCGTCGTACTGGTCCCGGCCCTCCTTCGTCAACGCAAGCACGCCAATCAGGGACTTCTCGTGCCACATCGGCGCCGCCAGCGATGTCACTTCGGACGCAGGACCAAGCTGAGAGCTGGTGCGTCGTTCGCCATCTGCATCAACGGTGACAAGCACCGTCTCGCCGTCGCGGGCACACCGACCGACGGGGCCCTGCCCTTTGTGCACGCGCAGATCGGTGGACTGCAAGCCACACGACCCGCCGGATGCCACGCCGTATTCGAATGCGACCAGATCCTGCGTATCGTCTTCAACCAACATGACCCGGAAGGTGTCCAGAGGCAACAGGTTCTTCAGAGCCTCGCCCATGGTCTTGCCCACCTCGCCGGCGGAGGTCGGTCGATGCAGGTCGGCCCCGAGCCGCTCTGCCGTTTCCAGTTTAGACGCCCAGGCGCGAGTTTGCTCGAAGAGCCGCGCATTCTCAATCGCCTGAGCTGCCTGGTTCGCGAGTGCCTGCACGATCGCGATGTCGTCCTCATCGTACGCGCGATCCTTGTAGCTGTGCGGCGACATCGCTCCCACGATGCGGTCCCCGGCTAGCATGGGCACGAAGAGGGCGGACTGAGGGCCGATGGCGTCCTGCGCAAGCCGCAGCTCCGGGTCGACCGGGGAGCCGGCGTGGCGCACAAATGCCTGCCTCGACGTAATCGCCTTGCCAATGAGTGTTTCCACGGCCCGGACGGAGCTGAGTGGGTACGCCACGCCGGGCTCCATCTTCAGCACGATCTCGACCTCTTGCCGTTCATACGAATAGAGACCGACATAGAAGACCGTGCAGTTTGTCAGGCGCTTCGTCTGAGCGTACAGGACCTCGCACACTTCCGGGACCGTGCGCAGTGCTGTCAGTTCTTGTACTGCAGTGCTCAACAACAAGAAGCGATCGGCTCGCCGCTTCACGTCGACGGTCTGAGCCACACTGGAGCCAGACGTGCGATCGGGCGAGTCCTTCCCAGACCGCTCGCCGCGATCATCGATTAACGGAACACGTTGGCAATCTTGCATCGTATCGTCGAGCGATCAACCAGACTCAGCAGTGTTACGGCCAAAACCGCACCATGTTGTGCTGTGCACGTCACAGCCGCAACTCTGGCCAGCTTTCAACCACCGATCAGTATACAACGGCCCAGCGCGCCCTTCGATGGCGATCGGGGAATCCTCGCGGATTCCTGCCTTAAAGACGCGGAATGCCCTTGAGGCGCCTGCCAGCCTCGCACACCTACCCGATAGACCTACCTATGCACAGTGCAGTCTGCCACACTTCATGTCCTTTAGGCAATAGTGGCATGGTGGTGATGGGGTTTCTGGGTCAGTGAGCGATGCAAGTACCGGACACAGTTGCGCCGTCTCTGGTGCGCGCAGAGACGGCGCGGAGAAGATAAGTACTGGCAGCGATTCGCTGCCAGAACCGGGGGATATGGTCCGTGTTTGATGGTGATTCACTCACCACGTACTGCTAGTATAACTCCAGTATGTTATCACGCTATGCCTCAATTGTTAACGTTCTGTAAATTACCGGGCCGTTTTGGACCAATCTGCAGCGGTTCCCACCGGAGGGGGACCCGTTTGGAGCGGTGTCGAGTGGGGCATCGAACTGAGAGGCTCGTGCAATTCAGTGCGTGACTCGGGCCGGCGAGGACACCGTGCGTTGCGCGGTTCCAGCTACACAATGCGTGGCGTCCTCGCCCGAATACCGTCGACCCGCAAGGCACGGAGGATTGGAAAGGGATAGATGGAAAAACCTGAGTTGGAGTTTCATCGACCGTCTGGAGACTGGGTTGCGGCAAGTGATGTTGTGCCCGGCATCTGGGCACAGGTTCTCGCGGAGGACGCAGACAGCGGCGCCTACACTGGTCTGCAGCGCTACGAGCCCGGCGCGGACAGCAGCCCGCTGGGCGTCCGTTTCCACGACTACTGGGAAGAAGTCTACATTCTGGACGGAGATCTCACCGACCTCAACCTGGGCGCCACCTTCACCGCGGGCATGTATGCGTGCCGCCCCCCGGGGATGCGGCACGGGCCGTGGCGGACCGAACAAGGCGTGACCATGCTGGAAATCCGCTACCGCTAGACGGAAGCATGAGGGGTCCGCGTCCTGGTGGGGAGAAACTCACTTGATTCCTGGAGTCAGCGCCAGTATAGCAGTGCACGGCTGCGGCTTCCCTTACCAATCTGGATTCAGGGCAGGTCACCGGCCCCCGCCGGGCGCGGTCACGCTAAATGAGTAATCTGAGGCCCGTCACCCTACGCGAGGCTGGCGAGCACTGCCTCGCACACCGGCAAGAAGCACGAGATGGTCGAAGGATGAGCTCGCTACAGCTGGCAATTTGGACAGTAGTGTGTGCCTCGGCCGCCCACGACGATGCGCGTCAGGGGCTGCCCGCATCGTGCGCAGGGGTGGCCCGCCCGGCGAAAGACGAGCAGGTACGGCTCGTTGTCGCCCGGCTCGCCCGATAGGCTGAGATAGTCTCGAAAGCTGGTGCCTCGGTTGGCAAGGGCTTCCCGGAGCGCCGCGCAGATACCAGCATGAAGCGCCTCCAGCTCGCCGGCCGAAAGCGAGCCTGCCGGCCGCAAGGGGCTGATCGCAGCACGGAACAGGGCTTCGTCGGCGTAGATATTGCCGAGACCAGCCAGTACCCCCTGGTCGAGCAGAGCGGACTTGATTGCCCCGCGTCTTCCGGCCAGCCTCTCGCCGAGCACTCCTGCCGTGAACCGATCGTCAAGAGGCTCGGGACCCAGCCGTGCCAGGGGAATCGCCGTGTCAAGCTCGGCGAGACTGCCGATGTAGAGGCGTCCGAACTTCCGCATATCGGCAAAGCGCAGCTCCTCACCAGTGTCCAGCGGAAAGCGCGCCCGCAAATACCGGTGGGCCGGATCGCCGGGAGCCGCGAAGTGAAGATTGCCCGTCATCCGCAGGTGGACGACGAACAGCACGTCGTCATGAAGATCTATGAGGATGTATTTTGCGCGACGCCTGACGCTCGCGACTTTCCGGCCCGTCACGCGCGCGATCAGCTCATCGGCGTCCGGATAACCCGCCGCGCCCGACCAGAGAAACGTGCCACCGGGAATGAAGCGGCTGCCATCGAGCCGTACTCGCAACTGGTCGACTACTGTCTGAACTTCCGGGAGCTCAGGCATGCTCCCGATCTCTCCGCTCGAGCGTCTCCAGGTCGTCGGCCGGGAGCAACATGGTCACAACGTGCTGCCTGGCTGCGACATGTACGTCGGTGATGCCCCATGAATTGCGGATCAGGACGCGGTTGTCCTCGTGGCGATTGAAGCTCCGGCCGCGCACGGTCGCCGGCTCCAGCGGCAGGCCGGGTGCGCGTGCAGCCGGAATTGTCATCAGTGTCCGCGCATCCTCCAGGGTCAGGTCTTCGAACACCAGCCGCTCCAGGCCAGCCAGCTCCAACGGTCGTGGGCCGTCGACGTAGTAGAGAATCGCACGCATTGCTTCTGCTCCTTGCTTGCATCGACGCTACGGGGCTATCATCTGCAACTGGATTCGGTCCGCATGCCGAGTCGGCAGGAGCACGTCACTGAAAGCCCGCTGCACACAACCTCGCCTGCTACTGTGCGTTGCTCTGCTTGTCTACTGTGTGGCGCTGACCGTCCTGAGTTGTCTCAAACATGCTACATACCACTCGTCGCTCATCGACCTCGGCATCTTCGACCAAGTGATCTGGAACACGGCGCATGGCCGCTGGTTCTGGGATACGCTGGACCCATACGTCCAGGCAAATCACGTGTTCCTTGGCCAGCACTTCAGCCCCGGTATCGTCGTGCTTGCCGTGCCGGACTTGCTCTTTCCGTCTGTCTACACCCTTCTCGTTCTGCAGACACTGTTCCTGGCTGCGGGCGCTGTTCCCATCTATCTGCTTGCGGGAAGGCGAGCCGATGACGAGCGCATTGCCGTCCTCCTGGCAATCGCGTATCTCCTCTACCCGTCGCTCGCATTCGCAAACCTGTTCGACTTCCACGAAATCGCCCTCGCGGTGCCGTTTCTCGCCTGGGCCATCGAGCGTCTCGATGCCGGCCGGACATGGCACGCCGTGGTCCTGCTCTGTATCGCCCTTCTGTTCAAAGAAGAAGTCGGGCTGATCACTGCCGGGTTCGGCACCTATGCTTTCCTCGAGAAGCGCTACCGGGCCGCCGGTCTCGTTCTCGTCGCGCTGGGCCTGGGTTGGACAGCCGGTGTAGTATACTGGGCCGTCCCGCACATACGGGGCGGCCCCTACCTGTTCGAGGGACGCTATCAGGGCGGGCTGCTCCGACATGGATCGGTGGACCTGAGCTACCTGACGCGATTTCTCAATGGGGACAAGCTTGGCTACCTCGCGCTTCTGTTCGCTCCTCTCCTGTTCCTCCCGCTTCTCGGCGGCCGGTCGATCGTGCTGATCGTCCCGACAATCGGCTATACATTGCTCAGCACCTATCCCTTGCAGTATGACATTCACTACCACTACGCCGCCCCGCTGATCCCGCTGCTCTTCGCCACCGCCGTCAACGGCCTCTGCCGGCTGCCCGCCGGCTACCGGCTCGGCGCCTCGGCAATGCTGTTGATCGCGGTAGTGATCGAGGGACTGCTGATCGGGCCATTACCGGGCCAGCAGGGCTTCGTGGCCGGGAACTTCAGCATGGGGCCGCGCGAAAGAGCCATGGAGCATCTCGTCTCCATGGTTCCTCCAGACGTGGCACTGGCAGTCGACAATCAGATGGGCGCGCACCTGACAGAGCGCCGCTGGGTCACCCACTTCTTCACCGGGTATGAGCAAGCCCAGGTCTTGCTCTTCGACCTGCACGAGCGTTCGGCGACGGAGGCCAAGCGCTTAAGCGCCGTCACTGCCATAGAGCACGATCCGGCGTGGAAGCTCATCGCCCAGGACGACGACATCGTCCTTTACGAGCGCCGTCCTACAACGGTTGTGTCGCGCTAGCCGTCGAAAAGAGCGCGTAGCCCTCGCCCGGCAGAACGGCGAAGTTGGCCTGGCCGTCGCTACGACCGTCGACAGTATCGTCGTAGGCGCTCGGCCGCCATGCGCTACCGGCCAGACCATCGATCTCCGCATAGCCACCGGTCTGGGCGACCAGAGCTGGACAGGATGCCATACGCCTGGACACTGCCAGCAAGAGCGTCGGGGCAGCCGACAAGGTTCCATCCCGGGGTAAGCGGCACAGCCGTGGAGCCTGCCGGCAGCCCGCTGAAGACGAAGCTCGCCGCCTCGTCGCTGTACAGCGCGTAACCCGTGGCCAGTCCCAGCGCAAAGTCATCCGAACCGCCGAAGCCGAGGCCTTCTGATCGGTCGTCGTAACGGTGGGCGGTCCATTGCCCGCCGCGATATCCGGCGATCTCCGCGAAGTTGCCGCCGGATCTATTCAGCACGCCGGACAGCAGAGCGTCGGCCGAGAGCGCCACGGTAGGAGATAGGGGCATCGTGATCAGATTCCATCCGGCCGCGATCGGCACCGTCAGTGTCGTGATCGCAGGCGTCGACGTCGGCGTGGCGCTGGGAACCGGTACGGCTGTCCGCGTTTCGGTAGCAGACTGATGTCGTGGTGGGAGCTGGAGGGGTCATGGTCGAGGTTGCGGGCGGGCCTGTAGGCGACGCTGCCGGCGTGAGCGTAGCAGTCGAAGTCGACGATGGGGTGCGTGATGGGCTCGACGTTGGCGGGACTGGTGTCCGTGTGGGCGTGGGCGTCCAGGTCAGGGTCGGGCCGCCTCCGCCCACCGGCGTGGCCGTGGCCGGATCCGGGCCGTTGACAAGCGCGCTTGTGTCCACGACCTCGAAATCCGATCCGACAATTTGATTGAGGTGGTGGAGATTGCTGTCGTTCCAACCTGCATTGGATACGCCGGATATGTACCAGTTAGAGCCATTGTCGGCCAGAATCATCCCGAACTTCTTCAGCGCCGTCAGCACAACCTGCACATCCGGCGTGAAGCCGCTGATTGAAACTGACGCCTTGAGCCGCACGCGAAGGCCCATAGGCGGGTACGCCGCGTTGTTCGATCCGGCGTCGTGGCGAGCAGGATAGATGTGCATGTTGCGCGTGTTACTCGCGGTAAATCGCAGCGCATGGTCGATCACGCCGGCGGTTACCTCCTCGTAGCGAGCAAGGCCCGGTAGGATCGGCAGGCCGGCGGCGTCGGCGCTCGTCCAGCCGTCGGGTCGCAGCGCGTTTGACTGAAGATTCCAGATGGCGCCGGATCCGGCGAGCCACTGGCCGCCGACCTGCCTGGTGTCCCACAACTCGTAGAGATAGCAGGCGTCTTTGTCCACGATCAGGAGGTGAGCATCGCTGCCGGCCTCTATCTGTGGATTCGCAGGGATTGGATACGGGCCCGGATCGGATTCGCCAGCGTAGTCGAAGGTCACTGGAACCCTGGCCTGGGTGCCGCTGACCACGTTGTATGGGATCCCGTAACTGAGGTCGGAGCCGAAGTCGGGATGCAACCCGGTCGAAGCGCCGATTGAATCGATCATCGCCGTGGAATTGGTCGCCGTCGGGAGCGCCGACACGTCCGCATTCCAGACGTTGTTCGCGGGAAAGATCGGGCAACCGGGGGCGCCGGCGACCGGCGCATTGGCAGTCGTGCGCAGCGCCTCCCGGGCGCGCGCGCCGGTAACCAGGCCGGCGATGACCAACGCGCATGCCGCGCTCAATGCGAGCCACCGACGCACGTTTCCGACCTCCTGCCTCATCGGGAATTACGGAAGGTGGCGACGAGCGTGCGGGTTTGCCGGCGCGTGCCACCGCGCCACCATTGTCCCCTTGTGGGACGCCGAACTCAATGACGAGACTTACCCGCTACCAACGGGGGAGCCTGTACGGCCCAGCCAGACCGGAACTATCCCTTCCACCAATCCCACGTGTTCCACAGCTCATAGCTGAACGGCCCCGGCGCGTAATTATGCAGCGTGTTCCGGTGCTCTGCAGGCGTGTTCTGACCATAGAGCCAAAGCGCCGGCAGATCTTGATTCATGACGCGCTGCATCTGGCTGAAGATGACCTTCCGTTTTGCCGGATCCAACGTGGACTCCTCCGCGGCGATCAGCTTGTCGTACGCAGCGTTGGCGTAATGGCCGAAGTTATTGCCCTTGGGCCCGAACTGACTGCTGCCGAAGTAGGGGGCGATGGTGTTGTCCGGGTCGTACACCATGCCGTTCTCCCACTCGCCGAGGTCGAACTTGCCGTTCGGGAATATGCTGCCGAAGAGTGTCGAGCCCGGGTAATTGACGAGCGTCAGCTGAATGCCGATCTGCTTGTAGCTCTGCTGAGCAATGGCTTCATCCTGCGCGCGCCACTGATTGTGCGCGGTGGTCGACCAGCGCAGGCTCAACGTCTTCCCGTTCTTGTGGCGATAACCGTCCGAGCCAAGCTTCCATCCTGCTTCGTCGAGGAGCCTGGCAGCCCTGGCCGGATCGTATGGATACGGCTGGATGGCCGGATCGTAGGAGAACGAGGCAGACACCTGATCGGAGGCTATCAGCTGCGCCGCTCCGTGCCAGACATCTTTCACCATGGCCGGACGATCCAGCCCGTATTCCAGCGCCTGGCGTACCCGAACATCCTGCAGGGTCGGATTCTCAAAGTTGACGACTGCCTGCTCATAGTTTGGCGCCGGGGCGGCAAGGAACGTGTAGCCGCTGATGCTCTTCAGCGTGCTCACCTGTGAGATGTCGAGGAACCAGGCGGCATCGATCTCGTGGGCGCTGAGCGCGTTGGTAATCGCCGTCTGCTCGGGGATGATACGGAAGATCAGCTGGTCCAGGTATGGGCGTCCGGCGATATAGAAATGTGGATTGCGTTTCTCGACGATATCCGCGCCGGCGTGGCGCGATGCAATAACGAACGGTCCGCTGCCAACGGTCGGCTGGTAGAGGAACTTGCTCGTGTTGATTTGCTTCCCGGAAAGGCCTTTGAGCACGTGCTCCGGCACCGGCATGACCTGGTCAACCCAGATCGAGAGGAAAGGCACGTAGACACGCTTGAGATGGAAAGCGATCGTCAGATTGTCGGCCGAGACGTCTGCGCTCTTGATGTCGTCGAAGCCCACACGGCTATTGACCAGCACGTCGGCGGAGGTCCACATTCGCCACGAGAAATCCACATCACGTGCGTCGAGCGGCTGCCCGTCCGACCACTTCAGGCCCGATCGCAGCGCAAATGTGTAGGTCAGGCCGTCCTTCGAGATACCGCCGTTAGCCAATGTCGGAATGGTTGCCGCAAGCCCAGGGTGCAGCTTGCCGGCGCCGTCGGTATAGAAAAGCGGCGAGAACAGCGTCTCCTGCACGCCGATACTGAAGGCTGTCACGCCTGTGTTCGGCATCAGCGACGTGGGCTCTTCGTACAGACCGTCGATGACCGTGCCGCCCCGTACCGGAGCCGCGGCGTCCACGGACGCGCGGACATGGACGGAGCCGTGCGCCGACAAGCTTCCGCCAAGCGGAAGCACGAGCATGAGGGCCGCGATAGCGACCGAGCGAGCCCTGTTCATGGTGTTTCACCCCTCTCGCAAAAATACCACATAATTCCGGTCGAATAGCTTAGTTTATACCAGATTGACCTACTGTGCTGGGCCCAGACTCGATCGTGAAGTCTCCACGCATGGGGGCCTGGACATGTCGTCCGCCCAGTTTCGAGGGAGCAGCGTGCCGCGAGCCAGGGCCGCCGCGACGGCGGCGTGCGCGTGTCAGAAGACTCGAAGGCGCAGGCGCAGCTGTAGGCGCCGAGCCTTCGCGCAGGCGTCCGATGATGGCGGACATGATGTCCACGCCCCCAGAATGCAATCAGTCATAGAATCCAAGCAGCGCAAGAGGGGGCTTCCGCTCGACCCGGCGACAATCCGCGGCCTCCGCTAGAGACGCCGGCGTGTGTTGTCCTGACGCGACCATGTTGTTCCGTCCGGTGTATCTGCAATGACATAGCCAAGCTCGGACAATGTGTCTCGCAGCTGATCCGCGGCTGCAAATTGATGGTCCTTGCGAAGGGCGAGTCGGGCGTCAACCAGGGCATCGACCAGCACGCGCGATTCCTGCCGGAGCGCCTCGACCGCCCGAGCTGCGCGCGCAAGCCGTGGCAGTGTCGCCTGAAGCGCCTGCACCGCGAGCTCGGCCCGGCCGGGCAGCGATTGGTCCAGGCTGGCGCCCGCCACGAGGCTCAACGCCGCAAGGCCCTCTACCGCCGTGCCGGCGTTGCCCTGGGCCAGCGCATCCTCAACTCGTTCGCGCAGCGCGCGAATGTCGGCGTCGTGCGTGGGCGCGCCCTGCGCCGGCGCCAATTCGACTCCGTTCGCAGTGCCGGATGAAGCTACGACGCTTCCCGGCACAAGGTTGTCCAGAGTAATGTGGTCGCCGCGAGCGTAAACCGCCTCCCGACCGGCCAGGCGGATAGTAACCCGGCCGACGCCCAGGACGTCGGCAGCCAGATCGTGGCGTATGTACAGTCCACTGTACTCGTCGAGACCGAGTACCATCTCGCCGGCGTCCAGTTCCCGTTCGAGGACGGCGAACCGCGAACCGCCCATATAGCAGTAGCGTGTGTCGTAGCCGTCGCCGCTCGTGTTATTCCAGTGCGGCACGACTGTGGCGCGAAGTCCGATTGCACCCAGCAGATCCAGCCCGGAGATCCACGCCGGGTCGACGCCGGCCTTGTAGATCTCGTACACCGGAATGGCCCGAGACCCGGCGATGACTGCTGCCGCGCTCGCGAGCACTATCAGCGCGCCGGCGCGCCATCGTGCCGTCACGGCCTGCCAGACCGGGCTGTCACGCAGCACCCTCACACCGTAGCTGGGACTTCCCGGGCCGGCAAGGATATAGTTGGCCTGGCCGATCGCGCTGACCGCCGCCGCCACCTCGTCCGCGCTCTCGCGCCCGGTGCGGAATCGGGCGAGCGCCAGATCGAGGCCAAAGTTGCGTTAAAGTATTCGGACGCCTTGCGGTCGATGGCGTCGATGTTCGACTCAAAGCCGGCCAGGGTATCGAGAAACAGCGGTCGAATCGGCTCGCCCACATGCGCCATCACCGAGCGGTGCGTCTCCGCCGACGCATCAGCCAGCTCACCCGACCCAATGAGCGCTATTCCACCGGGAGTATCACGCGGTCGGCTGTTCATCTGGACCTGAAGCTATCATGGCCCGCTCTATACGTGCTCACTCTTCAATACTCCCACCAAACGCCGGTCGGCACAAGCTTCGGTGCCGGGCGGTTCTCGCCATGCACACTATCCGTGTCCGCCCGGCATAGATCTCGTGGTGTACAGTAGCTCGAGGAGGCACCAGCATGGCTACCGAACGTCAGACTCCGGCGTGGCCGCTCTACCCGGTAAAGCCCTGGTCGCCCAACGATACCGAGAGATGCACTCTGGGAAATAGCATCACCAGTTTCAGGGCCTCGCGCGGGGCGCCTGTCGGCAGCGTGGCCTTGCCGCCCTACGCAGCGTCAGGCGCTTGGGGCACGAAGACCCCGATTTCCGTTGCACCGACCGGTTCGACTGGCGGAGTCAGCGGGCGCACTCTGGGAGACGCCGACGCCGAGCCGGCGATTATGGGGCCGCGCCGGCCACACGCCGCCACTGTACGTGACGGTAGCCAGAACGATCCCAAAGGCCAGCGCGGCCACGACGCCGGCCAGCCGGATAGAGGCCGTGCGCACTCGCGGCAGCTGTCGCAGTTCGCGCCCGACAGTCGCCAGCGCGTCCGGGACGTACGTGAGCAGGTGAACGCCGAGGAGCAGCGCGCTCGCCACTGCGGCATCGGTGTGCAGCGTACTGAGCAGCCCCCTCCGGCTGTGCTCGGAGTAGAGCGCCACGCCGGTGGCTAGCGCGGTAACGACGGACACGACTAACAGTGGCGCGATAAGCCGGGGCACCAGTCCGGGCGGTCCGGCAGCCCGGTACGTCGGTTCGCCCAAGTAGTACCGCATCATCCTGTAGCCCGTACTGGACAGCTTTAGCGCAACTACGGGAATCAGCACGAAGCCAACCGCATAGTGGATGTGCCACCACGCATCCGCAATTGGGGAGAGTTCGTTTCTTCTCGCCCGCGCGGGACTTTTTTCAGACCGTGACCCGGGGGCACAGCGGTGTTCTAATGTGTGGGCATTTGGTGGTAATATTCGTGTACGCAACACCGCGCACCCAGAACCCTCGTTCCAGATACCGCTTCGTAGCTATCCTTGGCAATTACCGCAAGTGTCCTCGCCGCGACCACCACATCAAGCCATAGGGTCCAGCGGTGAATATACTCAAAATCATCTGTAGCGCGGGGCATCAGAGCGTCCCGCTCCACACGTGTTGCATGTAGGTTTCGTGGTTGTGTCTTTTTAGCGCCCCGAGCTCGAATGAGTCAACTGGCTAGCGCTGCAGGCCATTGACGATCGCGGCATATTTCTCCGCCAGCGATTTGGCGGATCGCTGCGTGTGACCTTCTGCCACGATGTGGAAGAGCGGGCGGTCCGCGTCGGGAAGTACCAATACCCACTCCTCGCCCAGATCGACCCGGATACCGTCGATCGCGGCCGTCTTGCTGTTGCCGTAGTGCTCGTTGAGCACGCGCATCACCTTGCCTTTCTGCTCCCAGGCACAGGGTACGTCCGTCGTATCCGTGAAATAGGCCGGCAAAGCTCGCACGGCCTTGGCCAGCGTGGCGCCCGAGCCCGCCAGCAGTTCCAGCAGCGTGACCAAGCCCAACATCGCATCAAAGGCCGGTTGGAATCGCGGGATGCTGAAGCCGCCGTCGCCATCTCCAACGAACTTGACCGACTCGCGCGTGGCGATCAGTGCCTGTGGATCGGCCTTTGTGCGCACGATACGCCCGCCTTTGGCGCTCGCGATCTTCTCCAGCACGGTCGACGCGGTGACCGGCACTGCCACGGCGCTTCCGTCCTGCGCCTGGAAGGCCAGCGCCGCCATGACCGCAAGGGTTGCCATGGGCGGGATCGCGTGGCCCTGTTCGTCCGTGACAAGCAGGATCTCGCCACCCGGATCGATCACCGCGCCCAGATCCATCCCTAACGCCGCGGTAATGGCGCCGACGCGCCGCAAGTTCTCCTGCAGGCTCTCGCCTGCCGGCATACCCGGCAGGTTGTCCTGCACCGTGGTGTTGATCCCCAGCACCTCGCATCCCAGTCGCTCAAGCAGCGCGGGCAGCACCTCTGCGGCCGGTCCGTGGCAGCAATCCAGCACGATGCGGAAATGCGCCTGCTCCAAACGCGCATGGTCTACTTGCTCCAGGAACGCGGCGCTGTACCGCGACCGGGCCTCCGGCGCGTCCATCATCGAGCCGATGTCCTCCGGCTTGGCACGCCGGAAGTCCTCACGGAAGAACAGCGCCTCGATCTTGCGCTCGGTGTTCTTTCCCATGTCCTGGCCGTTCCTATCGAGGAGGCGCGCCTCCACCAGTCGGCCGTCGAGCGGATTGAGCCGCACATGGACTCCACCGCTCAGCTCCTTACTGGTGCGCAGGTAGTACCGCACTACCGGCAGCGGCAAGGACGAACAATCAGCAACATTGATGCCGGCCGACGGCAGGCCGGAGATGATGGCCCGTTTGATCATGCGCGAGATGCGATAGAGGTCACGGTTGATGACCACCGTGCTACCCAGCGGCAGCGTGGCGCCGTATGCCGCGCCAATCTTGGCGGCAAACTCCGGTGTCATGTCGACGTTGATCAGTCCCGAAACCGTATGACGGCGGAAGAGCATGCGCTGACCCTGGCGGCCCCAGACGATGGAGCTCTTGACCGAAGCCCCCGCCTCGATCTGCTTGTCAGGCCAGATCTTGATGTTGGCATGGATGATGGCGCCATCCTCCACGGTGCTGCCGTCGCCCACGACTGCACCCTCGAACAGCACGGTGTTGGTCTTGAGGCTGCAATGCTCACCGACGATGGCCCCGCGCATCTCGGCACGATCCCCGACGTAGCAGCTCCGTCCGACGATGCTCCGTGCTACGTCGGCGTGCGCCGCCACGATGGAGTTGTCGCCGATCACCGCCGGTCCCTCGATCACGCTACCCGGTCCAATTTGCACGTCGTGGCCGAGAAAGACCGGGGCCTGTCAGCCGGGCGTTCGCGGCGATCTCCACGCCCGGGCCGCACCAGATGCCGGGCCGCTCGCTCTGCTCGGGCAGCTCGACCTGCACTTTTCCTTCCAGCACATCGAAGCAGGCTCGAGAGTACTCCTGAATGGTGCCCACGTCGGTCCAGTAGCCCGTCTCCATGACGCAACCGTAGATCGGCTTGCCGTCGGCCAGCAACGCCGGGAACACATCCTGACCGAAGTCGAACGACTGGCCGGTGGGACAGCGCTGCAGCACCTCGGGCTCGAGCACGTAGATACCCGTGTTGATGGTGTCGCTGATCACCTCGCTCCAGGATGGCTTCTCCAGGAAGCGCTGGATGTGTCCTGTGGCGTCCGTGACCACCACGCCATACTCGAGAGGGTCCGGCACGGACTTGAGGGTCAACGTGGCTACTGCGTGTTTGGCACGATGGTACTCGACGATCTTGGTCAGGTCGAAGTCGGTCAGCGCATCGCCGCTGATCACAAGGAAGGTCTCATCCAGCAGATGCTCGGCCAGTTTGACCGAGCCGGCCGTGCCGAGGGGGACATCCTCGACGCTGTAGTGCAGGCGCATGCCCAGCGCTGAACCGTCGCCGAAGTAATCCTGTATGATGCGCGCCAGGTACTGCACCGTGAGCACTACCTCGGTGATGCCGTGCCGCTTGAGCAACAGGAGGATGTGCTCCATCACGGGGCGATTGACGATCGGCACCATCGGCTTTGGTCGACGCACCGTAAGGGGACGCAGGCGTGAGCCCTCCCCACCAGCCATCACCACTGCTTTCATCGATGCTCCCCCTCTTGATCTCTGTCGCGCTGCTCAGCGCTTCACTCAACCACGTGCGACGCCACGCGGTTGGCGCGAGCTCCAGGCGATCCCAAGTACAAGGTACCATTGCGCGGCAGCGTGCTTGGTGCGACGAGCGGTCGGATGGAAAGCCGGTCGCCACATCCGTCCGCGGCCGGCGCGCCGCTCATCTCGTGAGAGTGGGTGGCCTGATCCGCGACCCGCTGCGATGTGCTACGCACCAGGCTGGAGGCGAATGCTACGGACGTCGGGGGCATTTCTCCAATCGGAGCTACGTACAGCACCACTCACGAGTACGTACCGTGAGCGTTCTTATCTTGCTCGCCGGCGTCCGCCGGACCGTCCCTGGGTTCAGGTATCGGCGCCAACCATTGCAGGCTGTAGGGAGCAAGAACAATCTTGTCGGCCGGAGACACCGCGCACCCGCCGACGAGATCGGTGAAGCTTGAGGCGTGCCCGTGCCAGCGCACCGCCCCAGCGTCGATCGGCTGGTCATACTCCGAGAAGTTTGCGAGCACCAGCAGCCGATCCGGGCCGCATTGCCGCACATAGGTCATGACGCTGCCGTTGCCGATGTAGACAATCTCCATGCGGCCGCCCGCCAGCGCGCGTGTCCGTTTGCGCATGTCGATGAGGCGCGCGAGCCCCTGGAAGATACGCCCTTCGACAGTCTTCGCGTCGTGCCTGCGAAGGGCAGCCTGCTCGTTGAACCTGGATCGGTGGATCCAGCGGCTGTCTTCACGCTTTGCCGGATCGTCGGCATAGGCGCCATCGTTGAGCGTGCCCAGTTCATCGCCCAGATACAGCAATGGAATGCCGCCGACGGACAGCACCACGCCGTACAGCAGCAGTATGCGGCGTACCGCCAGGTCAACCTGATCCGGGCTCCCCTGCTCGACCGCGCGCTCAAGTCCGGCGAGAGACGCGCAGGTACCCGAGATACGGGCATCTCCCGTACGCGGGTTTTCCTGGAACGGAAGCCCTTTTGCAAAGCTGCCGGGGTAGCGGCCGGTGTAGAAATCGTTGAGGAATCGACGATGGCCCACGCTGTCGATACCCAATCGCCAGGCATCCGTATCGGCGAAGGTCCAGCCGATGTCGTCGTGCGATCGCACGTAATTGACCCAGGCGCAACCGGGGTCTATCTGGAAACGCTCCTGCATCGACAGTTGCAGCAACCGCACTTCACGGGTGGCAAGCGACTCCCATAACAGGGCCATCAGGAGTGGATTGTAGGAAATCTGGCATTGTTGTGGCGTGATGTAGCGCGCGACTTCGTCCGGGTGAACTATGGCCTCGGACTTGAACAGCAGACAGGGCGCGGCAATGCGCGCTAACGCATTGAAGGCCCGCACCAGCGTGTGAACCTGCGGCAGGCTCTCACAGGGCGTACCCATCTCCTTCCAGGCGAAGGCGACGGCGTCCAGCCGCAGCACCTCCGCGCCGTGGTTGGCAAGGAACAGCATCTCCTCGCCCATGCGCCGGAAGACGGCGGGATTGGCGTAATTCAAGTCCCATTGGAAGCTATGAAATGTGGTCCACACCCACTTATCTATCTCGGGACGGTAGGTGAAGCTGCCTGCCCGTTGGTCCGGGAATATGTCGCGCAGGTGACGCTGATAGGCATCCGGCACCGAGCGATCGGCGAACATATAGTAGTAGTCCTGGTAGTCCTCGTCGCCAGCAAGTGCCCGCACAGCCCAGTCGTGCTCATCGGAGGTGTGATTGAAGATGAAATCGAGCACCAGGCTGATCCCGTTCGCGCGGAGAGCGGCGGCGAGGCGCTCCAGGTCCGCCATCGTGCCGATCTCCGGATTGACCTCTCGATAGCTGCTGACCGCGTAGCCCCCGTCGCTATTCCCGTCGGGTGACCGAAATAGCGGCATCAGGTGCAGGTACGTGATACCGAGCTCGCGCAGATAGGGAATCTTGCTCGCCAGACCGTCGAGAGTGCCGGCGAACAGGTCGACGTAGCAGACCGCGCCCATCATCTCCTGTGCCTGGAACCAGTCGGGGTCCTTCTCGCGCGCGGCGTCCAGATTCTGAAGCTCCGGGGGCCGCGCGAGCCACGACTCGGCCGCTGCCGCGAGGATCTCTTCCAGGTGATAGAAGAAGTCATAGCGGCTGCCATACAGATCGAGGAGCGGCTGGAAGAGCGAGGCGAAATGACGATCGAGTCGCGCGGCAAAGGCCTGCCAGGCGGCCGTGTTCGCGGCGGGCGCGAACCGCACAGAGAAGCGCCTTGTCAGGCGAGCCAGGGACACCGCGGCCTGCTTGTCCAGATCCGGCATCATGCATCAATCTCCTTGAGAGCATCACTCCATGCAGCGCCCTCATGCACGAGGATCGTCGAGAGCGAACGCAACCGCCGTGGTGACCATGCTTTCCACCAGATCCATTGCAGAGTCCACCACGCTTTCAGGATAGCGATGCCAACGACGTCTGGACCATCCTGTGCTTCACCACTTATTGCCTTTCGCTCTCTGCCTGTTGTCACGCCGCGGTCGATACGCCAGCCCTTCCGCTGCTGCGCGGGCATCAAAGCGCCCCAGCCGGCAAAGCCATCAGGCCACAGGCCGCAGGCGCCCAACGTGCAGGCGGTCGCCATGTTTCCAGGGTTAACCGGAAGGAAGCGGTCACGCTTCTTAAGACGTCGCTCGATGCAGCGCGCTGGGCCACCAGCTCACGCTACCAACTTTCAGCACGAGCGCCGGAACGAGAATGGCGCGCACCAGGACTGTGTCGAGCAGCACTCCGAGCGCCACTGCAAAACCAAACTCCACGAGCTGCTTGAGGGGCAGCGATATCAAGACGGCAAACGTGCCCGCCAGTATCAGTCCGGCAGACGTGATGATGCCGCCTGTCGCCGCAAGTCCGCGCACGGCGCCCTCACGGGTGCCGAAGCGCGCCGACTCCTCTCGAATCCTGGTGACCAGGAAGATGTTGTAGTCGACGCCGAGCGCGACGAGAAACAAGAACAGCAGGGTGGGGAATCCCGCGTCGATACCCTCAAAGTGGAAGAAGTGGTTGAAGCAGTACACGCTTATGCCAAAGCTGGCGAAGAACGACAGCACTACCGTAGCAATAAGGTACAAGGGAGCAATCACGGCACGCAGCAGCAGGCACAGGATCGTCAGAATCACGATCAGGATGACCGGCGCGATGACGTGTATATCATTGTTCGCCGCGTCTTGCGTGTCCCGCGTGATTGCGGTTTCACCGCCCACCAGGACAGTCGCGCCCGCCGGGGCGGCGGCATGAACAGCGTGCCGGAGCGCGACGAGACGATCGAGTGCCGCCGCACCGTACGGATCGTCCTTGAAGATCACCGATGCTTGCACATAGCCATCTCTACCATTGAGGGAGGGGAACGCAGCGGGCACGACGCCGGGCACGGCATGCGCCGCACGCAGCACCGCCGGCAGGGCGGACGCGGGACGCACCACGATGTTCGTCGGGGACAGCACCCCGGCCGGCTCCGACGCCTGCAAATACTGAAAGCCTTCCGCGCTTTGCGTCGATCCGACGAAGCCATTGATCAGATTCAGATTCTCACGCACTGAGGTTGCGCCGAAGGCCAGACCCAGCAACATGACGATCGCGACGGTGGAGACCAATCCAGGTCGCCTCGCCACAACCCGTCCCACCGCGTTCCAGATGCCCCGTTCATGTGCCGGCACGTCAGCCTGCCGTGGCACGAAAGGCCAGAAGGCCCTGCGTCCAACAACTTGCAGGACCGCAGGCAGCAGTGTGAGCCCTGCAAGCAGTGCCGCGCCAACGCCGATAGCCAGCACCGGCCCCAGATTCTGGGTGGACCGGAGCGTGGCCAGCAGGAGCACGAGCATAGCGGCGACAACCGTGGTCCCGCTCGAGAGAATTGCCGGGCTGACCCCCCGAAGGGCAACCGCCATGGCTTCATGGCGATCCTGATGCTTACAGAGCTCTTCACGGTAGCGCGCGATAAGCAGGAGCGCGTAGTCGGTGCCGGCGCCAAACATCAGAACAGGGAGAATACCGCCTGACTGGCCGTTGACGGTGAGGCCCGCATCAGTCGCCATAAAGTAGAGAATCGCCGCCGCGATACTGTAGGCAGCGCCGACGGTGAAGAGCGGGATGAACGCGATAATCGGGGAACGGTAGATGAGAAGGAGCAACACCAACACCAGCACGAGCGTGGCAGCCAACACAACGCCGCTTATCGAGCCGAAGACTTTCACCGCATCTACCAGGATGCCGGCGGGACCGGTCAGGCGGATATCAAGACCATTCGTGCCTTTTCCAAGGTAGAGCCGGATATCGTCTACGGTCCTCTGGATTTCCAGAGCGTCATTGCTGGCGATCGACATGGTGAACGTGACGACCTTGCCGTCCGCGGACACACTACCAGGAACAGGGGGCAAGGCGACTGCCGGACGCTTCGGGCCGCTGAAGTAGGCGAGATCGGCACGAAACCGGGCCATGTCTTGAGTCGTCAGTCCCGAAGCGCGATGGAAGACTACGATCGCCGAAGCCTGTTTCCCGCCCGGGAATTCAGTCCGCTGCAGGTCATCGACCTGCGTCGATTCAGCGCCTTTGGGCGTGAAGTTGCTTGGGTCGTTCTTCTGCGCGTTGTTGAACTTCCCGGCGTAGCTTCCCAAGGCGATGAGCGGGAGAAGCCAGAGCGCCAGCACAATCCATTTCGCCCGGCGACCGGCCGGGAGCATCAGCAACCTCGTCAACACCCTAACTCACATCCTTTTTCGCACTGGATCACGCAGAGACTTGCGAATCATTCGGCTCGGACTCTCTGTCGGCCAGGCAGACGGTAGCCGGATTCATCATGCCAGAAATCCGTGCTGCTGGGGCTGCTGCAATCGGCCTCGCCTATCGCTTTCGTACGGCAACGCCGGGGTCGCGATCAGTTGCGGTCAGGTTTCGGATGTACGGCTGGGGCGGCCAAGAGGGCCTGGACGCGAGTTGGGATACGGCTGTCGCGGCCGTGAAGGCGCTCCTGCCGCAGAAGTGCATCATCGCCGGCGCGATATGGCAACCGCCTCGCCTTGACCGCTGTGCTGCTCTACCAGCTCACTGTCTGCCAGCACCATCGCGTCGAGCGCGACCTCAGCGTGGGCTTGATATCTTCCGTCCTTGCTGCCTGACCCACGACACAGCCATGTCCTCAACGTTATGACCAGGCCTCAATCAGGCGATCGCCTCCGGTAAGGCACAAGTGTCGTCCCGGCTCGGATGGGCTGGGGCCAATGCATGCTCGGCAACGACCTCTTGGGGCGAAATGGAAGCAAACAGTGCCATAAAGCCAGAACCAGTACCTGATGGAGTGATGCCTACACAGGTGATGCGCAGGCCGCGTCTTTCTCATACGATAGCGAGTGTGACCGGCCGCCGATGGGCACGCGTGTGCGGCAGCGTTCGACGGGTTGGCATCGCCATACAAAGGGAGAAAACTATGACGAAGGTTGTACGTGGGGTTCGTGCCCTGATGGGCGTGACGGTGCTAGCCGGAGTTCTGGCCGGCGGCTGGGCACACGCGCCGGAAGTGCGCGCCGCCGTAGGAAGTCGCGCCGGACCGATCATCTGGATCGCGGACGCCTCAGGAGCGGGCGCGACCTCGCAGATCAATGTGGGCGTCGACGTGAGCGCAAGCAGCACGCAAGTTCAGAGTATCTCTTATGCTGTCCACGGCCCCGTGGGCACCGTGGTGACGACATATGTCGCTACCGGCGGCGCGCTGCAGGGGAAAGAAACGTACTCCTACACCGCCGACCGCACGGACCAGACTGTGTCAACCATCACCACGGTCACCACGACGGGTGGCAGTGTGCCGGTGACCGTCCACGAATCCGGCAATGCCTGGCTCGGCAGCACGCAAGTCCAGGTGGCAGGAATGAGCAACCAGCCCATTCTCACCGTTATCGGCAGCGCCTCGACCGTCAAGCCAAACGTGAGCTGGGGATCGTAGGCGTGGCGTGGCGGAGGACGGAGACCGGTCATGCAAGCTGCGGATGCACCCATTTGGAGGCGCGTCGACAGAGTCGCCGGTCCTGGTGCACTGATTCCGGCAGAGCCGGTAAGGTTATCGTGAAATTTGGAGGGATTACTATCATGGAGACGACGCGTCACTGGTCCAACAAGTGGCGCTGGCTGCCTGCCCTGGCGCTCGTCGCGATCCTCGCGGTACCACCGGCGAGCGCGACCGTAGCGCGTGCTCAGTCGCTCAAGGCGCAGCCTGTCCTGCTGCAACTAGCTGCGGCCCGGCCTGGGGCCACGGTGACAGTCATCGTGCAGGCGACGGGCTCAACGACCAGCGCACAAGAGCTGGTGCACGCGCTAGGCGGCAAGGTCGGAGTACTGCTGCCGATCATCAACGGCTTCAGCGCGACCATACGGGCACGAATGCTGCCCAAGCTGGCGGGCGCAGCATCGGTACGGTGGGTCTCGACCGACGCACCGGTCGTGCATGCCAGCTCCTGTACGCAGTGCATCAACACCGCGAATCTGCTGAGTCTCGAATCCTCAGGATGTGGGCGCCTCACGGGTCTGGAATGAAGGGCCTGCGTATCTGCAGGGGCAGGGCGTCGGCGTCGCGGTCGTCGACAGCGGCGTCAATCCGACGCAAGACCTGTACACGCCGTTGGGTGTCAGCCGGTTGGTGGCCAACGTCGCGTTCAACAGCGGCCCCAACACGTCGGTCACGGACATGTATGGCCACGGCGACCACGTCGCCGGCATCATTGCCGGCAACGGCGAGTCGATCAAACGGCGCCTATGTCGGGATAGCGCCGAGCGCCAACATCATCAATGTGAAGGTCAGCGACGACCAGGGCGCGAGCACCGCGTCGAACGTCGTCCAGGGCTTGCAGTGGGTGCTCGCCCACAAGCAGACCTACAATATCCGCGTCGTGAACCTCTCGCTCAACAGCACAGCTCCGGATTCCTACAACGTGGACCCGATCGACGCTGCCGTCGAGATACTCTGGTTCAACGGCATCGTCGTCGTGGTCTCCGCGGGGAACAGCGGGGGCGTCTACGCGCCTGCTAACGATCCCTTCGTGATCACCGTGGGCGCGGTGGACGATCACGGTTCGACCAATCTGGCCAACCATACGCTGGCCACGTACTCCATGTACGGGACCACCACAGACGGATTCAGCAAGCCGGATGTGGTGGCGCCTGGAAGCAACCTGGTGAGCTTGTCCGGGAATGTGAACTGCGTCATCTGTGTTGCGCACCCGGCCAACGTGGTCAATGGGCCTAGCGGCAGCATCTACCTGCGGATGTCGGGCACGTCCATGGCGGCTCCCGTGGTGTCCGGCGTGGTGGCGCTCTTGCTGCAGTCCAACCCGGCACTCAATCCCGACCAAGTCAAATATCGCCTGAAGGCTACGGCTCACTATGTGGGCGCGGGCACGGGTGCGGGCGAGGTGGATGCTTACGCCGCGGTGCACGGCACAGCGACTGCCACATCAAACACCGGGATAGCTGCCAGCCAGCTGCTGTGGACCGGCAGCCAGCCTGTCACCTGGGGCAGCGTGAACTGGGGTTCGGTGAACTGGGGCAGTGTCAACTGGGGCTCGGTGAACTGGGGCAGCGTCAATTGGGGCTCGGTGAACTGGGGCAGCGACTACTGGGGCAGCTGACCGTGGGCACGGGTGTCAGGGTCGTGCCCGCCCTCGATCTTCCTCGCGTCGCAGGGCATCCAGCTCTGAGTGATCGGCGACGGTCCGACCAGTCAGCGAGTGGCTAACGGCAGATTTGGCCGCGGGACACCTCCCAACTGGGGGAGCGACTCCCGCGTGCAGCAATGCTAGTCTACTAGCAAGTGCTGAGCGCGGCGCAGAGGGCGCCGCTTGGCGAGTGAAGGGCGGGCAGCGATGTCGATTGGCGCCCGCGCCTACGTGGGCGGCGTACTCGGCTCCGGCCTGCTGCTCAGTACCCTTGCCGTGCTGCGCTTCGCCCCGACTCCAGCGGCCTGGGGTACGTTCGCGGCGCTGACCGTGCTGGCGACGCTCGCGCAGCTATTCAAGGCGGAAGCGCCCAACCACGTCCTGTTCTACACCAGCCCAATCTTCTTCTTCGCCGGCGTGCTGCTCCTGCCTCCTTTCCTGATTGTGCTGTTGGTGGCAATTCCCCATCTGATCGAGTGGGGCAAGGAGCGCTGGCAGCGCAGCCCGCACCTGCGCGCCTGGTACCTCCAGCCCTTCAACATCGCCATGACCGGTTTCACCGGCTTGAGCGCCTACTGGCTGTATGTGGCGCTAACCGCCTTAGGTGGTTCGGATTCCGCGGCCGCACCGGCAATCAGGGGGCTGGTAGCGGCGCTCAGCTACGTGCTCCTCAACCGGGTTCTTCTGGGTCTTGCCCTGGTCCTGGCCCGCGGCGTGAGCTGGCACGACTCCGAGATGCTCGACTTTTCGAGTACGTTGACCGACCTGGTCCTGGCCTGCCTGGGCTTGGTGGTTGCCACGCTCTGGCAGCTCCATCCAATCTTCATCGTGCCTGCCCTCACCCCGCTCGTGCTGATGTACCGGGCATTGATGATCCCGCAGCTCCAGCACCTGGCCGCCATCGACAGCAAGACCGGACTGGCCAACGCTGGGCACTTCAAAACCCTGTTCAGCGCGGAGCTCAACCGCGCCAGCCGCTTTGAGCGGCCTCTCGCCGTGATCATGGCCGACCTCGACCTGCTGCGCAATGTCAACAACTGCTATGGGCACCTTGCCGGCGATGCGGTCCTGGCCGGCATCGGCCAGGTCATCCGCCAGACTATGCGTGAGTACGACATCGGCGGCCGCTTCGGCGGTGAGGAGTTCCTCTTGGTCACGCCTGAGGCCGATCCCTATGTGGCCGAGACTCTGGCCGAGCGCCTGAGGCGGGCCGTCGCCGACGCGCGCTTTCCGGTCGCGACGTCTGCCGAACCGATCAGGGTGACCATGAGCCTGGGTGTGGCCTGCTATCCGCAGGACGGGAGCACCTCGGAGGAGCTGATCTTTGCCGCCGATATGGCGGTCTACGAGGCCAAGACCCGCGGACGCAATACCGTGGTGCGCGCATCTGATCTCTCGTGGGACCGCCGGATCCCGCAGCCGGCGGGAAAGGCGGTCGCGGCGACAACGGACGAGGGCAGGCAGGAGGAGCCGGCACAGCACGCCGGGCCCGCGACGATGCCGATGCCGGTCCCAGCTGAGGCGCACGGCGAGGTGCATGATCGCGCCCCGCTGGCAATACCCGCGGGCGCTGCCGCATTCGCAGCGATAGCGACTCCGACGTCGGCAGCCGCACGGCAACTACAGGCAGAAGGCGGTGATCAGGCGCCCGCGAGTCTGGCCGGCGACACTGGCCACAAACGACCAGCAGGCCGCGCGAGGGCAGTGCCCATTTGGGAGCGGTTGTCGCCTCTGTTGCCCCAGCCTGGGATGGCGCTCGCCACTATGCTCCTGGCCGTGGCGGCAACGGTCGCGGCGCTACAGTCGCCGGCGGTCCAGCTTGGATCGGCACCGCTGGGCGTGACGTTGGAAGCGATGGCACTCGCCGCCGCGGTCGTCGTGGCCTACCAGTACCCTATCCACATTCGTCTCCACGTCAAGGTGCAACTCTCAACGATGGCGTACTTCCTAATCGCCGCGTTACTGCCCCTGCCGCTTGCTCTGGTTGCAGCCGGGTTCGGCACCTTGCTCGGGGAAGTATCGGTGCGCGAGCAGCGCAAGCTCTATCCGAGTGATATTGCCACGGCTGTCGCCCGGTGGGTGCTCGTCGTGCTCTTGGGCAATCTGGTGGCCCACGTACCCGCTCCGGGAGACGCCGCGCTACTCATGCTTGCAGCATCGGCCCTGGTGCTGTGGGCCGGCGATTTCGTCACCCTACCGCTGATTGTGGCTCCCATGACGGGGGAGCGGCCGCTGCGCGTGCTGCGTGCACTTGCCGGCGACACCGCCGTGCCCGACGGCATACAGTACCTGGTCGGTTTCCTTGGGGTACTGGTCTCCCAGCGCGCGGAATGGGCATTGGTGCTTCTTGTGGTACCCGGGGCATTGGTCTACAAGGCAGCGAAGCACTTGCACGACGTGCAGGACTCCACCCACCGGCTGCTAGAGAGTATGGCCGAGACGGTAGATCTGCGCGATCCCTGCACCGGCGGCCACTCGCGGCGCGTTGAAGAGTACTGTGGCCAAATCCTGCGGGAGATGAAGCTCAGTGGTCCCGACTGTGAGTTGATTCTCTCGGCCGCGCGCGTGCATGACATCGGCAAGATCGCCATTCCTGACGCGATTCTGAACAAGCCCGGAGCGCTGACCGCCGCCGAGTTTGCGCTCATGAAGACGCATCCGGTGAGGGGAACCGAGGTGTTGGCAGGGTATCAGGACTTCACGCGCGGCATTACGATTGTGCGGCACCACCACGAAGCATGGGATGGCAGGGGGTACCCGGATGGGCTCAAGGGGCTGGCCATCCCCTTCGGGGCGCGGGTGCTCGCGGTAGCGGACGGCTTCGACGCGATGACCAGCGACCGACCGTATCGCCCCGGCATGTCTGTCGCCAAGGCGGCGGGTATCCTGCGCCAGGGCCGCGGGCTACAATGGGACCCTCAGGTAGTCGATGCGCTCCTGCGCTGCATTGCCGATCAGCTGGTCGACCAACAGGGCACGCTCCTAAGCCTTGTGCCGAGCCTGGCACAACAGCACAGCGTGGGCTAGCGGCCACGCCCCCGGTTAGCTCGTGTCACCCTGTTTCGACGACACGTGCGCTCCATGTACGACCCAGAGATCCTGCATCGACACCCGGGTGGGACAATCGCGTAGCGTGAAGCTGCCGCGCCCATCCGGCCGCTGCCGGCTAACCCTTTTCGGATGCGCGGCCGGGGTGGCCTTATGGGCCTGGACGTGCGGTGGGATACGGCCGCCGCGGCCGGGAAGGCGCACCTGCCGCAGGGGTGCATCTTCGCCGGCACGATACGGCAACCGCCTCGCTACGCTATATATGGCAGCATCGCGAGGGAGGCCAGCGGGCCTTAGCCGCGAGTTGCCCGTGGGCAGCATGTTGGAAAGGAAGGCAGGAAATGGAGCGCGTCGCGCGTGTCGAGAATAGCACTATTCCGGGCCCTGCCGGGGCGATCCCGGTCCGACTCTATGCGCCGGATGGGACCGCGCCCTTCCCCGTGCTCCTGTATTTCCACGGAAGTGGCTGGGTACTCAACAACCTGGACACGCACGATGCCATCTGCCGCGCGCTGACTAACGGCGCTAGGTGCCTCACGGTGTCGGTTGACTATCGACTGGCGCCGGAGAATCCGTTTCCAGCGGCTGTGAACGATTGCTTCGCCGCTGCCACATGGATCGCTCAGCACGCCGCGGAGTTGGGCGGAGACGCCGGCTGCATCGCAGTGGGCGGCGACAGTGCGGGCGGCAATTTGTCCGAATTCGACCCATTGCGCGATGAGGGAGAGCTCTACGCGCACCGACTGCTCGATGCGGGCGTGCCTGTGCAGCTCATCCGCTACGAGGGGATGATCCATGGCTTCCTGCACTACGCCGATTCGGTGGACCGAGCAAGAGACGCCCTGTACGAGGTCGGCGCGCGCGTTCGGCGGGCACTTCGCTGCGCCGGCGCGTCGGAAAGGGGAGACGGTTCCGGGTAGCTCAGCCGAAGCGCCGATGCAAATACGTGTACACCGCATCTCGACCCGAACGCATATCTCGTTGCACGGCTTCGTATCTGCCACCGGGCAACAGGGCGACAATGGGGGAATAGTGGAGGTTAATTGCCAGGCCTCTGAGCGAGAGATCGTCGAGCAGATCGCGGAAGTAGCTCCGGTGCTCAAGCGGCGCATAGTCGCAGGCAAATAGCACGATCCGGCCCTCAAGCCTCTCCTTGAGCTCTCGAAACGCGCGAGCATTGTGCAAAGTGTAGACGTTGATCGCTCGAAGACCATCGGTGGCCAGGAAGTTGTCGGTCTGGTGGCACGCAGCGCCACAGAAGTGCAAGCAGCCGCCGCCGAACTCCCGCAGCAATCGCGAGTTATAAGGAACGACGAACTCGCGATAGTATTTCGGGGACATGATCACGGCGTCGTCGTCGGCGAGCCACACGCCCGCGTTACTTCCCGTATAGACGAGTTGATCGCCAATGCACTCGGTGAGTGTTTCGCCGATGACAGCCTTCTGCGCTTTTACCCAGCGTATGAGCGCCTCCGTGATCTTCTCCAGGAGCTCATGCGCCGCGAGGGGCTCGTCCGCCATCAGGTAGATGAGACGGTCATAGCCCATGAGCTGATTCGCCGTCGTCAGCGGGCCTTGCAGATCGGTTATGCCGACCGGAAGGAAACTGTTCTCCACCATGTAGCGTTGCAGGCGAAGCACCCGCGGCATCAAGCCGTCCATCTCGGGATCGGGAATTCGCAGCCGCCGGACATCCTCCGGCGTCGCGACCGGGTAGGAGCGCGGGTCGGTGGCAGGATCCTGCCTGGGCAGAAACTCGACACGACCGCCAAATGCCGATGCAACCACGGCAGTGCCAAGCCACGGCACCAGATACGGCACAAAATCGTCGGCCACGTCCCGGACCTGTTCGTAGTACGAGCGCTCCTGGAAGCTCGTCATGACGGCAGGGTCTTCGAAATAGTGCTTCGGGGACAGTATGGCTATCCTGGCCGAAGAGCGAGTACCAGGCGCCGTTCACGCAGAAAGGCGGCCGATCGAGCTGCCTGAAGGCGAACATATCAGCGGTCGTCGCCTTTACCCGATCCAGGCGCGCCGAGAACAGTCGCTGGAAATCCGCGTGCTCCGCGGCAGTGAGGCCCAGGCTACTGCGTGACTCCACGCTTCCACATCCGAAGCCGCCGCAAACGGTCCAGACCCACGGCGATCACGATAACCACGCCGACGACGATGTTCTGGTACGAGGGGTCAAGGCTCAGCATGACCAGCCCGTCGGTGATCACGGCCAGAAGCAGGGCGCCGAGGGCGGTCCCGATAATGCTGCCTATGCCGCCAAAGAGGCTTGTACCTCCGATGATCACGCCGGCAATGACCTGCAATTCCATGCCCTGACCGACACTTGGCTGTCCGGAACCAAGCTGGCTTGCCAGAAGCATGCCCGCGAAGCTGGCGGAAATGCCGCTCGCGATATAGACCGTCATCGAGACGCGGTTCACCCTGATGCCGGTCGACCGCGCTGCTTCGTGGTTGCCGCCCGTCGCGCGCACGTCGAAGCCAAAACGCGTGTACTCCAGAATCACATGACCAAGAATGCCGATGACCACGGCATAGATCACCAGGTACGGGATGCCCCAGAGATCGCCTTCGCCAATCTGGTTGAACTGGTCCGGGAACGGGTACAGAGGCACGCCGCCGGTGACCACCGTGATCACGCCTCTGGCCACGTAGAGCATTCCGAGGGTGGTAATCAGAGGCGGAATGCCGAAATAGACGATGATGACGCCGTTGATCACGCCGGTGAGCGCACCGAAGCCTATGCCGATCAGGATCGCCAACACGGCAGGCACGCCGTGCACGAGCATGTACCCTGTGCCGATCGACCCGACGGCGAAGACCGAGCCGACCGATAGATCCAGCCCACCGGAGACGAAGACGAAGGTTGCGGCCACACCGATGATGAAGATGTACACCGACGAACGGAGGATCTCGATGATATTGGCGTGAGACAGGAACAGCGAGTTCCGCGACGCGATGATAGCCGAGAAGACAATCAGAGCCAGCACCATGCCGGATTGGGGATTCTGAAGTATTCGTTCAGGCGATGTCCGCACGAAGGTCTGCCACCGGCTGCCGGCCGGCGTGATTGAAGCAACGTGGGTCAGGCTCCGCGGCACGATTCCGTCCGTGTACGGCGCGGGGTCTGAATCAGTGGGGGGCAGTACGGCGGCTCCCGGCACATCGTCGGGCGGCATCAGGATGCCTCCGCTCTAACGCCGGTGATCAGCTCTACCACCTGGGCGCGGGTCGTCTCTCGCGTCATTACCACGCCCGCACGCCGGCCCAAGCGCAGGACCTGAATGCGGTCGGAGATGCGGAACACAAGTTCCAGGTCGTGACTGACGACGATCACCGCGTGCCCCTGATCCCGCAGCTCTCGAATGATCTCCTCGACGCGATGGGTCTCCTGCACCCCGAGCGCCGCCGTCGGCTCGTCCATGATGATGATCCTGCCCCCCTGCGCCACGGCTCGAGCGATGGCAACGCCCTGCCGCTGGCCGCCGGACAGCAAGCCCACCGTCGTACGGACCGAGGGCACATTGATCTTCAGCCTGCGCAAGCTCTCGGCTGCCTCGCGGACCATCAGTCGCTGCTGCACAAACGGCCCTACAGTAGGCTCGCGCCCCAGATACACGTTGCGGGCAACGTCGAGGCATTCGACAAGCGCAAGGTTCTGAAACACCGTGGCAATTCCAGCCGCGCGCGCGGCAATTGGATCGCTGAAGTTCACAACCTTGCCATCGATGCGAAGCTCTCCTGCATCCTGCTTGTGAATACCGGCGAGCACCTTCACGAGCGTCGATTTGCCCGCTCCGTTGTCGCCCACGAGGGCAAGGATCTCACCGTAGTACGCCTCCAGGTCTACATCACGGAGCGCGACCACCGGTCCGAAGGATTTCGATATACCCGTCGTGCGCAAGACAAGATCGCCTGGCGGCGTCATGCATCAAGTCCCTGTGCTGCTAAACTCATCCAACCACTTACGGCAGGCGTGGAGTGCGGGTTGTGCTCCCGCACTCCACGTACCTACCGAGAAATCCGGTTCAGGTCACTGCATTGACCGGAGTGTACCTCTAGATCGCGTGACTAGCATGCGTTCGGCAAGACCTCGTCCTTGGGCGGAAGATTGGCTGGAATGTTGTTCTTGGTAATGAAGAGCGAGCCGGTATCGATCACGCTGCTCTTTATCTTCTTGCCTTCCTTGATGTCGATCGCGCACTTGGCGGCCAGGGGCGTAGCATCAAAGAATTGCTGATACTGCGTGGCCCAGATCCAGCCCTGCTGAATCGCAATCTTGACCGGCACCTGGAGGTCGATGCCCAGGACCGCTACATCACCGGGCTTCTTTCCAGCCTGCTTGAGCACGCTTTCCGCCACGCCGGGCGCCGCGCCTTCGACCGTCCAGATGGCGTTGATTTCAGGATGGGCAATGAGCATCTGCGACATCTTGGGCGCCGCTATAGCTGCGTCGCTGTTGTCGTAGACGGCGGCCACGACCTTCATATTCGGATAGGGCTTCAGCGCCGCCTTGAAGGCACTGACCTCAGCAACCTGATTCGGCGTCGTGCCGTCCGTTTGTACAAGCCCGATGTTCGCCTTACCGTTCATCTTCTTTACGAACGCCATGGCCGCATCGCGAGCGAGCTTCGGGTAATTGGTGCCCAGGAACACGTCGCGGGTGTTCGGACCGCTATCGGCGGCAATCGTGACCGTGACGATTCCGGCCGCGCGCGCCTTCTTAAGAACGGCGTCGAACGCGCCGCCCGTGCAGGCGCATGTCATAATAACGTCGGCCTTCGCGGCAATCGCATCCTGAATATCCGTGATCATGGCCGGAATGTCGAACGTGTTGGGGCCGACGACGGTCGCCTGGTACCCGAGCTTCGCCGCGGCTTGCTGGAAGTAGCGGCCGGACCGTCCCCAGTCAGGCGTGGAGGGCAGCGGATTCACGTACACGATCTTGATCTTGCCCGCCGCGTGAGTCGCTGTCGGGGCAGTCGAGCTCGTTACTACCGACGGCACGACGATCAGGGAGGCCAGGAGCAGGCCCCTGAACGCCCCACGCTTTCGGATTTTCATCACATTCGAGATAGCGAATTTCATGGCCAACTCCTTCACACAGAGTGTCATGCTCTTTGATGAATTCGCAGCCGCGCAGCGCCGCGCTGTGTCAGTATCCGCCTCGTCCGCCCCATCAACCCAGGCACCCGTAACCGGTCACCCCTACCCCGCATAGTGCGTTAAGGCGCCCGACGGTCAAGGTCCGCTGCGCACGGCAATGGTGCATCCGAGCCGCCGGGCGAGGAACCACTACCTCCTTTCCAACCACAGATCGGGTCGCGATGCAGTCTCTACTCCCACAGGGTTTGCTCCTCAGCAGCACCTGATGGCGGAACAATAACACAAGTATTTGAAGGAGTCAACTATCTGAGACTGCCGAAATATCATCTTCTGGATTGCGATTGCTTTCCATTTCCTTCCTGTGCGCTCAAACCAGGCGTTTGCCTTCCGTGCAAAGACAAGCCATGGCGTCTCTCGCCCGTATCGAAGTGAACGCCGGGTTTGTCGACCGCGTATCACAACCGAATTCCGGCAATGTGATACGGTCAACGCACCTTGTCGGAGGCGGTGCTGCGGGCTTGGCCTGTACGGCGGAGAGGGGGGCTCACTACATCGCCAAGCCGCGGTCTTCAGAATATTCGTGAGTAACGTATAAATGAGATAGCGGCTGCGAACGCAGAGTACCTACATGCCTTGGAGTGAAGGAGCGACCGATGGTGATGACGGCACAGTCTGCCCTGAGCACGGACCAGAGCACGTTCTATCGCGAGAACGGCTACGTGCTGGTGGAGGGACTCCTCACACGTGGGGAAGCCGAGACGTATCGCGGGGAGTGCCACGACCTGGCACGGCGACTCTCGGCAAATGCGTCGCTGGAGAGTACCTGGCAAAGCGCTCAAGCAGCAGGCGGCGGCCAGGGCACCACGATGCTGCTCGGCTGCCATAATGTGCAGTTCTACTCGGCCGCGTTCAGCCGGCTGATCGTAGACGAGCGGCTGACCGGCGTCGCCGCGGCGCTGATCGGCAGTCCGAACGTGCAACTGCACCACACCAAGATGTTCATCAAGCCACCCGAAAAGGGGTCACCCTTTCCGCTGCATCAGGACCACCCCTTCTTCCCGCACGAGCGACACAGCATGATCGCGGCGATAGTCCATTTCGACGATGCGCCGGTGGAGAAGGGCTGCGTGTGCATGGTGCCGGGCAGTCATAAGCTGGGGCCACTGGAGCACATTCCGGAGGGAAACTGGCACCTGCCGCTGGATAGGTACCCACTGACCCTGGCGGTCCCTTGCCCGGCGAAGGCAGGCGACGTGCTGTTCTTCAGCTACCTTACCATTCACGGTTCCGGCATCAACGTCAGCTCCGAGGCGCGAACCACCGTGCTGGTTCAGATGCGCGACCCGCTCGATCCGCCCACGATACAGACACATTTGTCACGCGGCCAGGGCATGATGCTGCGCGGCATCGACCCTGCTGCCGTCCTGCGCGGCGTCGAATAGCCGAGAGGTTGCCACCAGGGGCAGCCTGGAGGCGCGACCGACGACGCGCACGCAGGTGCCCCGGGGCGAGCAGGTGAGGGTACGACCCGCTCCCGTGTGCTCCGCACCCCCGAGCGGGTACCTCACAGGGGTAGGTTTCCCAGAGGATCCACCCATTCCGATGCGATACCGACCCTTGAGAGCGAGCGGGTACCCGGGCCTGAAGGCCTTATCTTTACCCACGTTTCGCCACGAGCTGCGGATGCAGCCAGAACGGTGAACTGCGAGCCTGGGTCGTGATGACCGGCGCTTGGTGACGACGCCCCGGGCTTCAGCCCTTTCCCTTACACCGAGCATGCTGCAGGTGGACACGGCCGGCGGAGTATCGACGGGGTACACCTGCAGGACGACGCGCTGGTGATGTGAACATATAGCGCAAGGACGACAAGCTTTCCGCGAGCTAGGACCGCACGAAGAACACGCAGGTGCCCCGGTGCAGCAAGCTACGGTACAGCGGGCGAGCAAGGTTCCGAACCATGCGCTTTCCAGATGTCCACGCCATACTCCTGAAATACTGAACGTTGAGTGGAATGGCAAACGGCTTCAGGCCAGCTAACGCTGCCATCCGAACAAGTGAATGTCGGCTGAAGCAGTTGATGTGCTCGAGCGGGTGCACGCAGTGCAGGCTGTTTCTACTGCCTCGCGCCGCGGTCCAGTTCCCCACGCGTAGTCGGCGCTCGACATCCTCGCCATTCGGTACTGCTATCCTGAGGAGCCCGTGTGGCTTCAGCGCTAGGGCCAAGTGACGGAGGACGAGGAGCGGTTCCACGAGGTGTTCAAATACCTGTTCGGAGTTAATCATGTCAAACTCGTGACTGGGAATCTCGTCCCAGGTGACGGTACAGATTCCCTTTCGCTGGGCGTGCATGATTCGTGCACAAGACAGCTCTGATCCGAACGCCTCAACCCCACAACTGAGAGCAAGATGACACCACTCACCCCAACCCATGCCAAAATCGAGGAATTTCATCTCCCAGGGTCTCCCACCCAGGACGCTGATGGCGGCGGTTATCTCCTGGAAGTCATACGCATAGCTATTCTCGCCACCGCTCCACCGGAGACGTACATCTCTCACCGGATCGTCTGAGATCCAGTGCTCATAGATTCTGCTTAACAACTCGTCGGACGGCACATCAACCTGATACACCAGCCGGCAGGAGCGGCACCGCGCCAGGCAGTAGGTCGCCCCACGCAGGTACTGTGGTTCCCATGGCCTCGAGTAGTATTTCGAGAGCATGTCGAAAACGGGTCCATGGTCGTACGAGGACTGATAGAGGATCTTCGCGCCATCCGACTCACAGGCGGGACAAAGAGAGCGCCGCACAAACTCCCGCACGCCCGCTGAATTGTCCTCTTGACACTTCATCGTAGGGCCATGTGATCGCGACCTGCTGTCCATACACGGCACCTCCCCAGTCCCAAGTCGGGCCTGCTTGCAACAACTTCATGGGTACAACGACGCACCGGTCAGGTAGAGACCGGTGGGCTGCATCAGCGATGCCTATCTTGTCGGGCGGAGGCACACGAGACTTGTACCTACCCACAGGCCCTAATACTAGCCGTAGCCCCCATGCGACGCACGGAGGCGGCGCTCAGCCTTGGGCGCGCTCCCGAATTGTAGCATGGCCCTGCTTCGCGCGTCTGTGGGCGCCGCCGAGGAAGTGTTACGGCCTCGTTCTCCAGCAGGCGATTTGTGGGCAACGTTGAGGCCTGATAGGCCGGAGTCTCAGATACGGCAACGGCCATGAGCAACGCACTTGACCCACTGACGTGGCTCGGCGCACTAGACCAGCAGCACTTCGATGCCGAGGCGTTCCATTGCGGCGCGCGCCGAGGTAGGCAGGTTCGTATCCGATACGAACGTGTGCACCCCGGAGAGAGGGAGGACCTTTGCAAAACCGACCGTGCCCCACTTGCTGGAGTCGGCCAGCAGGATCACCTGACGTGCGGCGCGGGTCATGGCCTGCTTGACCGATGCAAGCTCGATGGACAGATCGGTGAGGCCCACATCGGGGTCCAGTGCGTAGGTGCCCAGGAAGGCCTTGTTCACCACCACATCGGCCAGCCCGCGCTCTGCCTGCGGGCCAAACGTGCAGATGTTGCCCCGGTGCAGGGACCCGCCCGCGACCACCACGTCGACGTCCAGGCCAACCCCGACCTGCGTGGCGACGTTCAGCGCATTCGTGACCACCGTGATCGGACCGTGGTCGTAGAGGCACTTCGCCATCTCCATGACTGTCGTGCCGGAATCCAGAATGATGCGATCGTGTGGCCGCACCAGGGCGGCGGCGGCCCGGCCAATGCGGCGTTTCGCTTCGAGGTTCACGCCGGCGCGCTGTTCGAACGCGACGATCAGGCTGGGCGAGGCAACAGCCACGGCCCCGCCCCGGTTGCGCTGCAGCCGCCCTTCGTTGGCCATGGCGTCGAGGTCGTTGCGAATCGTCACTTCGGACACGTGGAAGAGGTCGCTCAGCTCTCTCACGCGCACCACGCCGCGCTGTTGCACGAGAGCGCTGATTCGCTCTCGCCGCTCCGTCGTCAGGAGCGGTCTGACGGCCTCTGGTGTGGTCATCGTTCTGAGCCCCCACTACGCCAGCGGATATCTCCGACAGTCATTGACCGCGCGATACAATGCCAGCACGTTCTCGACTGGGATGCCTGCCTGCACGTTGTGAATCGTGCTGAACACGTAGCCGCCGCCAGGACCAAAAACCTGCATGCGTTCTTTTACCATCGCCCGTATGTCCTCGGGCGTGCCAAACGGCAGCGTGTGCTGCGTATCGACGCCACCGCCCCAGAGGGTCACGCGGCTGCCGTACCTGGCCTTGATCGCGCCCGGATCCATGCCTGCCGCCGAAGTCTGGATCGGATTGATCGCGTCGAATCCGGCGTCGACAATGTCGTCGAGCAAGCGCCAGACGGAGCCGCAGGAGTGCATGAACGTCTTCCACGTCGTATGCGCGTGCACCCATGCATTCAGCCGCGCGTGAAACGGCAGGAACAGGTCATGGTACGTTCGCGGCGACACGAGCGGGCCGTTCTGCGCCCCGAAATCGGTGCCCGTGAGAAAGACGAGATCGATACGCTCACCCACCGCCTGGTGGATCCGCTCCAGGTTCCGCAGGGACAGCGCGCACTGGCGGTCGAAGAGCTCGTAGACAAACTCGCGCCGCCCGCTCAGACTGATGTACCACTCCGCAACGCTGCGGATGCCTTTGGGCTGCTTGAGTCCCATGCCCACGACACGGACGACATTGCCAAAGCTTGTGCCGCCGAACGCGCCCATGACGGCCTTGCCGGTGTGGGACAAACGCTCGGCTTCGCGGCCGAGATAGTCGAGATCTTGCTGCGAGATGAGCGTGTATTCTTCCAGATTGTCGTCGACGCTGAGGTGCTCCTCGTCGATGGGCTGCTGTCGCTCAATGGCGTCGAAGTACCAGCCTCCCTGCGGCATACGCGCCGACGGCTGGACCGACGGGTCCCCCCCGGGGTACATGAGAATGCTGCCGTCCGCCTCACGCTTGGTGTTGAAGCCGGCAGGGACGAGCGTGGGAGTGCCGTCGAACGCGGTCCACTCCTTCCAACCAGTGCTCGTGTCGCCGAAGCGCGTTGCCGGCACGCTCAGCTCCACCACGTCGGCGCCAAGCACCGCCTGCAAGTCCGGCTTGATTTCCCCCAACATATGATAGGTGTCAGTCACCTTGACCGGTGTCCCGGGGGGATCGAGTTTGAGGGCTTGCCGGAGCAGGTAGACGGTATTGACCAGCATGCCGGTCGAGGTGGTGCCGCCAAGGTCGAGCGGTACCAGGTCGGGCTCCTGATGCGCCAGTGCAAGCTGGACACGTTCACGTGACGTCAGCATTTCGCAAGACTCCTTGCCCTAACACGCCGCAACTGTAAAGGCTTGCGATGCATTTGTCAAGACCTTCGCTTCATGGGCGTAACGTGTTCGGAGGCTTTCGGTTACGGACCGGCTTCGTGCGGGGCGCGCCGCGCAGCCCAGTGCTTGCCTCCGCCGACTTTGATTGATGGCACGGCGTCTCCTGCTGCGGCAGGAAGGAGGATCCCCACCTTCGGCGTGGGCCCGCCGGCTGCGGCCGGGCGGGGAGACACAGCAAATCAAAGACCGTCGCGTGGTTTGGGCACCAGCAAACAGCGTACCTTGTCCGCGCCTAAAGCAGCAATTTGGCGTGGTCACGCCCGAATAACCGTAACGCGTATACAGAAAATTAAGGCAAGCGTGATCCTTTCTTTCTCCACCCTAATCCGTTCTTGACACTTTCAGTACCTTCTGTTACTGTGCTGGCAATTGCTGCATGCGGCGCCATGCCCGTACTCGGACAGGCGCGGCTCCCGACACGGCAGGTCGCGCGTGCCGGGGTGTCGCTTTGTCCGAGGCGTGACCGGTTGGTGGCATCGTACCGGGTCGAGAACCGCGCTGTGATACGCCCGCCGGCAGAGCGCAGCATGGTTGGCGGGCATCAGTTGCGCGACAGCGCAGGAGTAGAGATATGACGACTGGAAAGCAAGCGCGGTTACGCCGGCTGTTCTCGCACCCTTCGGGGCGATTCTGCTCGGTTGCCGTGGACCATTTCATCGGCTATGGCGAGGGACTGCCGAAAGGTCTCCGGCAGATCATGCGGACGCTCGACGCCATTGTCGAAGCGCGGCCGGATGCCGTCACCATGCACAAAGGCATTGCGAAGTCGGCCTGGCTGCCCTATGCCGGGCACATCCCGCTGATCCTGCAGACGACAGCGGCACGCGCCGACGACACGGCATGTGAACAGCTCGCGACACCCGAAGACGCGGTGCGCCTGGCCGCGGACGCCGTGGCCGTGGCCGCGTTCATTCGTGGCGACACGGAAGCCGCGCACCTGCGCGTGGTGGCCGACTGCGTGCGCGCAGCCGAGCGCTTCGATTTGCCGGTGATCTGCCACATCTATGCGCGCGATATGCGCGGGACCCCGACCGTGTCCTTCGAGCCCGAAGACACCGCGTGGGCCGTGCGCTGCGCGGTAGAAGCGGGCGCCGACATCGTGAAGACGCCCTACTGCGGCGATGCAGTGGCGTATGCGCAGATCGTCGCCGACTGCCCGGTACCACTCGTCGCCGCGGGCGGTCCCGCCACGCCAACGCTCGAGGAAGCGCTGAACATGATGGCAGCCGTCGTGCAGTGTGGAGCGCGCGGCGCCACGATTGGCAGGAACATCTGGGGATCCGATCGGATCGGCGAGACGATTCGCGCCTTCAAAGCGGTGATCCATGATGGGAGGAGTGCCCGCGAAATCCTGCAATGAACGACGTGGTGGTCAGGCAGGACCACCACAATTCAGTGCGCCATAGTGGTGTGCAGGTGCTCGCAGGTCCGCATCGCCTGCGCTATTTGAAAGGGCAATGATGAGAAAGGACGATCGCCTGCTTCGTATTGGCGTGCTCGGGTGCGGACCAATCGCCCAGTTCGCCCATTTCGACGCGTGTCGCAAGGCACATAATGCTGAGCTCTATGCAATGTGTGATACCGCGAGCGACCTGCTAGCTCAAATGGCCGCCGTTCATCACCCACGGGTCACGTACGGCACGTACGACGCGATGCTGGCCGACCCCCAGGTGGAGGCGGTGATCATAGCGACAGCCGACCAATTCCACGTTCCACTTGCACGTAAGGCAATCGCCGCGGGCAAGCATGTGCTGGTCGAGAAGCCGTTGGGCGTCGATCTGGACGACTGTGAAGCCCTTCGCGCGGAGCTTCGCGACACGCGCCTGGTGTTTCAAGTGGCCAACAACAAGCGCTTCGATCCCGGAATCGCCTTTGCGCAGCAATTCATGGCCGAGGATATGGGGGAGCTTCTGGCTCTCAAGGCCTGGTATTGCGACTCCACCTATCGGTACGCCATGACCGATAACCTGCAACCAATCCCCGAGAAGAGCAGTCATGCGACACGGCCTCCCGGCGATCCAAAGGCCGACAAGGAGCGCTATTTCTTGTTGACCCATGGCAGCCATCTGGTGGATACGGCAAGATACCTGGGCGGCGAGATCCTCGCGGTATCTGCGCGCCTGGCGCTAAAGTCCGGCGCCTACTGCTGGTTCATCGACGTCGATTATCGCAACGGCGCGCTCGGCCACCTCGACCTGACCATCCCCATTCGCGGTGACTTCTCGGAAGGGTTCCGGGCATACGGCGAGCTTGGCAGCGTTGCCGGCACCACGTACTTACCGTGGTTCCACAAGGCCAGCGACGTGGAATGTTTCTCCGCCAAGGACGGGCAGTTCCACAGGCCGCTCGGGGAAGACGCCTATACCTACAAGCTCCAGATTGAGGGCTTTGCCGACGCCATACTCCAGGGCGCGGATCAGCGCGGCGCGACCGTCGACGATGGCGTCGCGGCCATGCAGGCCCTGGTTGCCATACGCCAGTCCGTGAGATCCGGCAAGACGGTTTCACTGGCCGATGTAGGAGGCAGCGTATGAATTCGCTCGGCATCTTTGCCAAGACCTTCGTGCGCCCCAGTCTCGAAGCGACGCTGGACGCCGTCGTCGCGCACGGGCTGGACACGATCCAGTTCAACTTCGCATGCGCCGGCATGCCCAGCATGCCCGACTCTCTTGAACCTGCTACATGCGAGCAAATCGGTGCTCAGGTCGGTCGCCGATCGCTACGCATGGCAGCCGTGTCCGGCACGTTCAACATGATCCATCCGGTCGCAAGCCATCGGCAAACCGGCCTCGCCCGGCTGCGTGTGATTGCGCAGTCATGCCGGAGCATCGGCACCAACGTGATCACGCTGTGCACGGGCACGCGCGACCCGGACAACATGTGGCGCAAACACGTGGACAGCGATACTCCTCAGGCCTGGCAAGATCTGCTCGACTCGATGCAGCAGGCGCTGCGCATCGCGGAAGACTTCTCCGTCACGCTGGCTTTCGAACCGGAGGTGACAAATGTGGTCGACTCGGCGGTCAAGGCGCGGCGCCTCCTCGACGAACTCCGTTCACCGCTTCTCAAGGTGGTGATGGATCCCGCCAACCTCTTCCACCACGGCGAGCTGCCGCGCATGACGGCCGTGCTGGACGAAGCGTTCGAGCTGCTTGGCGCCGAGATCGTCGTCGCCCATGCCAAGGACCTGAGCCGCGACGGCGAGTCGGGTCAGGAGCCGGCCGGTCGCGGTCTGCTCGATTACGACCGCTACCTGTCGCTCCTCCACCAGACCGGATTCTCGGGACCCTTGATTCTGCACGGCCTTACAGAGGCCGACGTCGACGAGAGCGTTGCGTTTCTGCGAACGAAGCTTGCGCAGTCTCTCGACAGCCCGGCGCCACAGAGAAGCCAGGATACAGGCTGATGCCATTCCTCGAGCGAGACGGCATCACGTTCCATTACCGCGACGAGGGCGCCGGACTGCCGTTCGTTTTCCAGCACGGGCTTGGCGGCGACGTTGGCCAGCCGTTTGGACTGTTTCAGCCTCCTCCGGGGTGTCGCTTCCTGGCCATGGACTTCCGCGCTCATGGCGAAACCCGCCCGCTGGGAGACAGCGGGAAACTCAGTATCGCGTGCTTTGCCGACGACGTGATCGCGCTGATGGATACGCTGTCCCTCCCACGCGCGATCGTCGGCGGCGTGTCGTTAGGGGCCGCGGTCGCGCTGAGCCTGGCGCTCCGCTACCCCAATCGCGTCATCGCCCTCGTCCTCTCGCGCCCGGCGTGGCTCGACGGTCCCAATACGCACAACGTCGCAGATCTACGGCGCCATTGCTGCCCTGATTCGCCGCCACGGCGCGGAGCACGGGCTCGAGCTTTTCAGGCAATCGGACCTCTATGTGCAGACGCAGGCAATCTCCGCTGATGCCGGTGCGTCTTTGGTTGGGCAATTCACACACCCCAGAGCAAGCGAGACGGTGTCCAAGCTTGAGCGATTGCCCGCGGACGCGCCGTGCAGTAGCCTTGCCGACCTGGCTGTCATCGACGTCCCAACGCTCGTGCTCGCCAGCCGGCAGGATCCCGTTCATCCGTTCGAGTACGGAGAGGCACTTGCGCGCGCGATCCCGCTCGCGACCTTTCGCGAATTGACGCCGAAAGCGGTAAGCAGAGAACGCCACGTGGCGGAAGTTCAGAGATTCCTCGATGAGTTTGTCCGGCCGCTCATTCCCGTCGAGGAGGCCGTTTGGTAATGGCTCATGTTCCTGTCGGACGCGCGTCCGAGCTGAGGAGTAATCGATGCTGAAATGCGCTGCATCCCTTTGGTCCGCCGATCTCTCAAGGCTTGGCGATGAAATCAGACGCGTAGAACCATATACTGACAGCTTCCACTTTGACGTTGCCGATGGTCACTACGTGAACAGTTTGCTCTTCTTTCCGGATCTCGTTCGCGCATTGCGGGCACATACAACGCTCCCGTTCGAGGTCCACATTATGGTCACAGATCCGCTGGCGTGGATCGCGCCCTTCGCGGAGGCGGGAGCGAATGCGCTGATATTTTGCTTCGACGCCACCGACGAGCCGGGGACCGTGATCAAGGTCATCAAGTCATTCGGACTGAGGGCGGGCGTGTCGCTCCTCGTGCAGGAGCCTGTTACGGTCCTTGAACCTTACTGGCCTGACCTGGACATCGTGGCCGTGTGCGGCACGGCGATGGGCATCAAGGGAGCGACGATGGACCCCAGAGTGCCGGGGAAGATAGGCGCGGCGAAGGAGATCGTGAGGAGCCGGCACCTGACGACCGAGATCGAAGCGGATGGCGGCATTCGCCGCGAGACGGTTCCGGTGCTCAAGGCGGCCGGCGCCGACTGGATCGTGCCGGGATCGCTCATGTTTCGTGAAAACCCCAAGGAAATCCGCGAGTGGCTGGCTTCGCTCTAGTCGGTCAGCATCGGGGCATTGGTGAAGGAGCATTCACTATGAACGCGACAGCAACAGCCGGCGAGATCGAGCAGGCCCTCGCCACGATGCCACTGCTCGACGCCCACACGCATCTCACCTGCGGCAGCCTGGGCGCACAGGGTCTCCACGACGTGCTGCTGTACCACATGGTGATTAGCGATCTCTACGCGGCCGGGTGCCCGAGCGGGGCCCGCCTCACTGCTTTCCCCTCGTGGCCGAGCGATGCGGAAGCGCGCGCTCGCATTGAGGAGGCGATTCCCTTCCTTCCGCACATTCAGAACACGAGCTCGGCATGGTGCCTGCGCGTGATCCTTGCCGACCTCTACGATTGGCATCAGCCGATCACCGCCGACAACTGGCGCCGTCTCGACGACATCATTCGGGAGAGATCTCGCGATCGCCAGTGGTCGTACAGTATTCTGGACCGGGCCGGTATCACGCGATCGGTGACTGAAGTCGTGCGGCGCGGAGACGGCGTGGACGATGCCCGTTTCCAGTACGCGCTGGAATGGGGGTTCTTCACGCGCTGCCAGTGGGGCGAACATGATACCGCGCTGTACGAGCTTGAGCGCTGCTGGGGCCGCCAGCCTGAGGCGTCGACACCGATAGGATCGGGCGCGCGCCCTCCTACCGATCGACGGATACGCACGCTTGACGACGTACATGCTGCTGTCAGTCACTACGTGGCCAACATTCCCAGCGATCGGATCGTCGCCACGGCCACTCACCTGTCGACGAATATTGACTATTCCGTGCCCGGTGACGCGGACCTGGCAGCAGCGCTGGCGCGCCGCGAGAAAGCCGGTCCGAGAGAGCGCGACGTCTACGCATCATATATCAACGAAGCGTTCCTGACGGCGTTTGAGCCGCTTGCAGACAGCCTTGTCTTCCAGTTCTCGCTGGGCGCGGAGCCCATGCCGTACGAAACGGCGAGTCTCCTGCCACAACGAACGATCACGCAGCTGGCGGAGATCGTCGGCCGGCACCCGCGTATCCGGTTCCAGTGCTTCCTGGCCAGCCAACACGGCAATCAGTCGCTCTGCACGCTTGCGCGTGAACTACCCAACCTGAGCCTGGCCGGCTACTGGTGGCACAACTTCTTCCCTTCCGTGATCCGCGCGGTAATCGCCGAGCGCCTGGACATGCTGCCGTGGAGCAAACAGATAGGGTTCTTCTCAGACGCCTACGTGGTCGAGTGGGCCTACGCAAAGGCTGTGATGGTGCGCAAGCAGCTCGCCCACGTGCTTGCCGAGCAGGTCGCGCAGGGACAGCACAGCGTGGAGAGCGCACTCGAGGTCGCTCGTGCGGTGCTTTACGAAAGCCCCCGGTTGCTGCTCGGCCTGGCACCCGGGGCGCCACAGAGGTAGGATGACCCGCCGTGCTTGCGAAGGGAGATCGCCATGAATTCACGCGATCGCGTGCTCACCGCCCTGCGCCATCAAGAATCCGACAAGGTGCCAATCGACTTCTCGGGACACCGCTCGTCGGGGATTTCCGCAATCGCCTATCGCAGACTCCGCGACCACCTGGGCATGCCCAACAAGCCGGTTCGCGTCTACGACATCGTGCAGCAACTGGCAGTCGTCGACGACGACGTCCTCGATCGGTTCGGCATCGACACGATCGAGCTGGGACGGGGATTCTCTCTGCGCGACGAAGACTGGGCGAATTGGACATTGCCAGACGGCACGCCCTGCCAGGTTCCAGTTTGGTGCCTGCCGGAGCGTGAGCAGCAGAGGTGGGTATTGCGCTCCAGGACGGGTAGAGTCTCTGCCCAGATGCCGGATGGGGCGCTGTACTTTGAGACCGCCTACTACCCGTTCGCGGTGGATGAGCCCCGGCATGAGGCGCTGCGCGAGGTGATGGCGGAATGCATGTGGTCGACCGCGAGCCCTCCCGGGCCGCTCGTCGAAGGGCCAGACGGCGACGCGCTGTTCACCGCGGGCGCACAGCGCCTGCAGGCGCTGACCGATCGCGCGATTGTGGGTTTGTTCGGGGGCAACCTGCTGGAGTGGGGACAATTCCTCTACCGGAACGACAATTTCCTGATGTTGCTCGCCGGCGAGCCCGATCGCGCTCACGATCTGCTCGATCGCTTGATGGAGCTGCATCTGGTCGATCTCGAGAAGTACCTGGGCCTGGTAGGTCCCTCCATCGACGTGATCGGCTTCGGCGACGACCTGGGTATGCAGACGGGGCCACAGATCTCGCCGAAAATGTATCGCGAGTTCTTCAAGCCCCGTCACAGCAGATTGTGGAGACGCGCAAAGGAACTGGCTGACGTGAAGGTCATGCTGCACTGCTGCGGCGGCGTGCGCCCACTGCTGCCCGATCTCATCGATGCCGGGCTGGATGCGATCAACCCGGTGCAGATCAGCTGCGCAGGCATGGATGCGGCCGGGCTCAAGCGCGACTTCGGCAAGGACATCACGTTCTGGGGTGGCGGCTGCGATACGCAGTGGCTGTTGTCGCACGGCACGCCCGACAGAGATTCGCGAGCATGTCACGCGGCAAGTTGAGATCATGCGTCCCGGCGGTGGATTCGTGTTCCAGCAGGTGCACAACGTCCTCGCGGACGTACCGCCGCAAAATGTCGTGGCGATGCTCGACGCTGTCAATACCTGAGATCGCTATCGGTGATGAGCACCAGGTTTGTCGGTTTTCCTCGACGAGCGCGGATGCTGTCGTCGACTAACGTCCGGCCAGGCCGCTGGTGGCGGCTCCCTGGATGAAGTAGCGCTGGAAGACGAAGAAGATGATCACCATGGGGAGTGTGTTGAACATGGCGCCGGCGAGAATCAGGTTGGTCTGGGCGCTATAGGTGCCATTGAAGAAGTTCAGGCCCACGGTGAGAGGGAACTTGGAAGAGGAATCGAGATAGAGGAGCGGGGCAACGAAGGAGTTCCAGGCGCCCTGGAAGCTCAAGATGCCCGCCGCGACCAGAGCGGGCCGGGCCATCGGGAGGATGACCTGCCAGTACGTGCGGAACTTCGAGGCGCCGTCGATCGTTGCCGCCTCCTCGACCTCGACGGGCAGGCTTTTCAGGAACTGGGTGATCAGGAAGACCGAGAACGGCTGCGCCGCAGCGGGGAGAATCACGGCCCAATATGTGTCGATCAGGTTGAACGGGCCGAAATGGTTCAGGATGATGTAGACGCTCATCCAGTTGATCTCGCCCGGATCATCATCACGGCAAGCGTGATCCAGAACCAGAACGTCTTGCCTATGAACTGCAGGCGCGCGAGGGCGAAGGCCGCCATTGAGCTGAAGAGAAGGTTCAGGCCGGCGATGGACACGGCGTAGAACAGGCTGTTCACCAACCAGCGGGTGAACTGCACGTCGGTGCTGTGATTGTTGAGCAGGTCAGAGAAGTTCGAGAGCGTCCAGGGATTGGGGATCAGGCGCGGCGTTACTCGAGCACCTTGTCGGCCGTCTTGAAAGCCGACAGCACGGCGAAGACAAACGGGGACAGGGCAATGAACGAGAAGACGAGAAGCAGCGCATAAACGATGACCATGGCGATGAGCCATCGCGGCGTTCTTGGCGCACGCGCGGTGACGCCCGTGGTCCTGCGCGAGGCGACTGTCGCCATCCGGCACTCCTAGTATTCGATACTGGCGTCGATGAAACGCCGCTGGACCATCGTAATGACGAAGATGATGGCGAAGAGCACGGCGGCCATCGAAGCGCCCAAACCGAAGTGGTATTGAAGGAACGCGGTGTCGTAGATCGTCCAGACCGGCGTGACCGTGGCGTTCAGCGGGCCGCCCTTCGTGGCGATGGCAATCTGATCGAAGGTCTGCAACGAGCCGATGGTGCCCAGGGCGACAACCAGGAACATGGTCGGGCGGAGGAGTGGCAGGGTGACCCAGCGGAACAGGGCCAAGGTGCCGGCGCCATCCACTTTGGCCGCCTCGTATAGCGGGGCCGGCAAACCCTGGAGCGCGGCCAGGAACAGAATCATGAACGTCGGCGCCGTGGTATAGATGTTCTGGATCATGATCGCCCAGAGGGCAGTTGCCAGGTCGTTTACCAGTTCGGTCCCTGGATATGGAAGATGGACAGGAAGGCGTTCAGCGCGCCGCCGTTGCTGAGCAGGTAAAGAAAGATCAGTGTGATGGCCACGGACGACGTGACCGACGGCAGGTAGATCGCGGTGCGCAGGAAGGAGCGGCCCTTGACCGGCCGATTGAGGAGCAGGGCGTAGCAGAGAGCCAGCGCCGTCTGTCCGATGATCACGACGACGGCGTACTGGAGGATGTTTCTGAGGCTGATGGCAAACTCGAAGTTGTCACGATTATGGAGGAACTGATCCCAGAGATAGCGGAAGTTGTCGAGGCCGATGTAACGCGGGGTGTCGATGCCGTAGTTCACATGGTAGAGGCTGAGGGCCAGCCCAAACACGGCGGCCCCGAGCGTAAAAGTAAGGAGGATGAAGAGATAGGGCAGGAGGAAGAGATATGCGGTGCCGTTACGGCGCAGCGCCTTGCGCAGCGCCCGGCGGCGCGGGAACGTGAGATGCGGCGTCACGGTCCTGTTCGACGCGGGCACGTCCATCCAGCCTGTCCTCCACTGCCGCGGATCGCCGGGAACCATGGTCCCCGGCGATCCGCGGTGTTACCTGTCACGCGACCTGGTGGTTTGTGCTGGGCGTGGCACGAACGTAGCATTCGACCGCGCCCAGAGCAAGAGTCACTGGCTGGCTTACGGTACCGCTGTGATCTCGGCTCTCGAGGGTCTTTGCGGCGTCCGCAATGGCCTGAGCGGGCGTCATCTTGCCCAGCAGAACCTTGGTAATAGCGTTATTCAGGACCGTGTTCACCTGACTGTTGTACGCACCGTAGCTGCCGAGTTGACCGACCGAGTAGGAGGCGGCGAGGTTGCCGGATTCGGGATGCGCCTTGAGGTAGGGATCTCTCAGCAGCGCGGTGAGGGTCGGCAGCGAGAAGCCGATGTCGGTCTGGTACTTCTGGACGACCGGTCCGCTGAGGAACTCGATCAATTTGGCGGCAGCGGCAGCGGTTCCGGCCTTGACCGTGTCGACAGAGGCACCCCAGGCATTCGTGTAGACGGGGTCAGCGCGGCCAGCGGCCGTCGGAATATCGGCCATGCCATACTTTCCTCGGATCTGGGTTTCAGCTAGGGGTCAGCCAGTTGCCCTCGATCACCATGGCAACCTTGCCCTTGCCAAGGATCGCCTACCAGCATCACCGACGGTGCCGGGGATGGTACCGGACTTGTCCGTCAGTTGGAAGCTGGTGTAGTAGTTCAGCGCGGCGACGGCCTTGGCGTTGTTGAAGAGGATCTTGTTCGTGACAGGGTCAAAGACATTGGAACCGAAGCCATACATGAAGGCGTTGAAGCGACCGAGGTCTGACGGCATCATGATGCCGTAGGTCGTCGTCGCGGAAGTCGAGCCTGCGGTGTAAACCTTCTCCGCCAGCACGCGCAGATCATCGTAGGTCATGTTGTTGGTGGGATAGGGCACCTTCTTGGCGTCGAAGATGCCCTTGTTGTAGAAGACGCCGAGCGTGGCCCAGTCCTTCGGCAGGCCATAGGTTTTTCCGTTGAGCTGGAACGTCTTGAGCAACGCGGGGATTTCGGCGCCCAGATTGAAGCCGTCCTTCGACAGGTAGGGCGTCGAATCGAGCAGTTTGCCGGCTTTGCTCTCGTTGTAAATCATGTCGGGACTGACGTAGAACACGTCGGGCTCATCGCCGCTGGCGAATTCGGTCTGAATCTTCTGCTGGAAGTTGCCGAGGATAGGATGGTAGTAGACCGAGATGCAGGGGTTCGCCTGAGAGAAGAGGTCGAGCTCGTGGCGAACGATGTCGGCCTCGGAGTTCGCGCTGGCCCAGCCGGCGACGTTGAGGCCAACCCTGCTCCCGTGCAAGTCGAAGCCGCATGGGTGATAGTGGACCGTGCCGGTGAGCTCAGGGGCAGGGCGATTGCTACCAGGGTGCTTATTGCGAGCACCCGTGTGGCAAGGTTCATTGCATGTCCTCCAATTGCAGATGCAAACGCCGAACCATATTGAACAGTATGACTGTGTATACCGCTGGTCTGTTTGGCGGCGTGCCGGCGATGCGCAACCACCCCCCTTCGCCTGCCGGCAGAGCTGAGCCGGTGCCTCGATTCTATCCGAAACGTTTCTGTAATGCTCGTACTGATAATCGGCCACCAGCGGACATTTGTCAAGCCCAGCACCCCGATAGGTCAGCACGTGCTGCAGAACGCCGATTCAGCGTGGGACGGGCAAGATCACCGGGCAACCAGGTGGGTTGCGTTAGAGCGGCGAGGACGTTGACGGCGCGTTTGCCGGAGCCTATGATTTCAAGCAGGACTGAAAACGTTTTGGGTGGATAGGTATGCCGACGATCAAAGATGTCGCCAGGGCCGCCAATCTCTCGGTCACCACCACCTCCCGAGCGCTCAACGGTTACGATGTCGCTCGCAGTGTTTGACGACACGCTGGTCACCCAGCATGCCGAGCCGCCGCTGACCAGCATCCGGCAGGATAACCACGCGATCGGCGTGAACGTGGTGGAGCTGCCCGTCGAGCCGCTGGTGGAGCGTGCCTGTCCGCCGCGTCGCGTGGTCTACCAGAGCCCGATCGTCCGACGATCGACCGCGCCTCTGGAGCGGCGGTGAGCGAGCTGCGCAGCTACCACGTTTCTGGGGAACGGGATAGACGCAGTGCTGCTCGGCCCCCTGGGCTGCGTGTCAACCGAGGCCGCGCAGGGTCTCGATCGCTGTTACTGGTACAAGGCGGACACCTACTACGCCGACGATCGCCAGTTCAAGGAAGGCGACGATCCCGTGGCTTTCCATTCCCTGCCGCCCGGCGGGACCGTGTTTCAGCTTGCGCCGCTCGCCGCGCCTGGTACGAGCTGGTCGATGAGCGCGGCGCCGTGCTGCATCCGCATGGAGCCGATCAGCGGGTCGATGCGGAAACAGGAGTACTGCGAACGACGGTGCTGCTCGACGGCGGGGTAACACTGGCCATCGAAACCAGCCTTGCCGCCGATCTACCGGCGCTGCACTTTTCCGTGGAGGCGAGCGAGGAAATCTCGCTTGTCGCGTTCGTGGCACCGGGGACTTGGCCCGAGGATAGGGAGTGGGTCCAGTCCACCAGCGAGCACGCGCCGCTGGACGAGGAGTTGCCGGGCTGGCAGTATCGGGTAGGCACGCACCAGTGCGCGCTGCGCCTCTTGCCGGCTGCGGGCATTGGCGAGGGCGCCGGCAGAGACACCCGAGGAGCGTGGGTGCGTCTGCGCGGTCGCCGCCTGGCCTGGTGGGCGGTGCTCGAATGTACGCGGTATCCAGCGGAGCACCAGGCCTGGCAGCGGCTCCCCCAGTCGCCCGGGCAGCGCAGGCCTGACCCGGCGCGGGGGACGATTCAGATACCCGATGCCGATTACCAGCGACTCCACAAGTTCAGCATGTACATGTTCTCGGCCATGCAGCACCGCGAGTCGGGCGGGCTGCCGGTCAACAACCTGCGCCGGGCGTACAACTCGCACATCTTCTGGGACGGCGCCTTCGTGCAGCGGGCATTGCTCGAGGCGGGTTACGTGTTGCCGGCACGCGAAGCCTGGCGTTTCCTGGCCCGGACCCGGAGCAAGGCGGCGGAGAACGCGCGGGACACGTTCGGCGCGCCCGGACTGCACTGGAACTGGGAGACCACGCATCAGGGAGACAGCGCCTACACGCCGTGGGTGGCGCAGCGCCTCCAGGTTCACAACACGCCTATTCTGGCGCACATGGTGATGTCCGACTTCCGGGCCACGCGTGACCGCGCGGCACTGGCGGAAGGCTATGACCTGATGGCCGGAGCGGCCGAGTTCCTGCTGCACGCGGTACTCGTGGAGGAGCGCGGAGTGCTCGTGACCCAGCCACTGGTGGGCTCCCACGAGGGCACGACGCTTGTCGTGAACGATGGCGCCACGGTAGCCGCCGCGCTTCGCCTCCTCGAAGACGTCGCGGTCGCGGCACGCTTGCTCGGACGTAACGATGCCATTGGGCGGCGGTGCGCCGCTGCCGCTCACCTGCTGCGCCCGACGCTCCATTCGCTGTTCAATGGCCGGTACTTCCAGGCTTCTCGCGACGAGGACCGCCTCAACAGCAGCTCGCTTGCACCCATCTATCCTGCCAGCGTGCTGCCAGCGCGCGATCCGCGCGCCCGAGCGACGGTCGACGCCTATCGGGCGCTGTACGCCGGCCGCATGGTCGGCCATGGGAACAATGAGCTGGGCTTTCCCTGGGCGGCCGGGGTCGTAGCCCGTATCCTTGCGTACCAGGGAAAACCGGAGGCAGCGTGGGAGCAACTGGAACTCACCCGTCCCGCGTTGTGCGCACAAGGCGGATGCGCGGAATACGTGAAGCCCGACGGCACGTGGAATTTCCAGTACTTCAGCACGGCGCAGGCGGCGCTCTGCAGCGCGCTGCACGCCCTGCTCTTGCAGGCTGAGGGCGAGAGCTGCGCCTGTTTCCGGCGCTGCCGGCGGGATGGACGGACTGCGCGTTCCGCGACTTGCTAGCAAACGGGTTCGCGTTAACGGCGCGCTATCGGAACGGCGAGGCGACCGTGACCATCCGCAACACAACCGACCGCACGCGCGTAGCGCACGTATCTCTGGGTGACAGACGGACGAGCGTCGCACTGGAGGCCGGCGCCGCGCAGACGCTGGAGCTGGGAGGATTGTGAGTGGTGCATGAAGCGCGGGCTTCTTCGAGCATCTTTTCCTTGACCAGGAAGACCGCTCGCCATGGATCGCCGACATTCCGTCTGCCAGGCGAGAATTGACAGAATCATTGCGCTTCCAGGGTTAGCCGGCCACTCCTACCGACGTGCAACGAGCGCGGGTCACACGACCGTCAGCGAAACGGAAGCGCGAGTACCCTTGGAGATTCGCGAGCATGTCAAGCGGCAGGTTGAGATCATGCGTCCTGGGGGCGGATTCGTGTTCCAGCAGGTGCACAACGTCCTCGCGGACGTGCCGCCGGAGAACGTCGTGGCGATGCTCGATGCTGTAAATACCTGAGCTCGCTATCGGTGGTGAGCACTAACTATAGATACCGCACCGAACATCAACTGAAGGCACGGTCAGGCAGCCGTCAGCGCCATGCTCGCGTCAGTGCCCTGATTGCCACGAGCTTCGAGGACATGCTTACCAGAGGCGGGCCGAATGTTGTGGGCGCTGGCCGGGACCTGCTGGTGGTCGTACCACTCCACGCTCCAGGTGCCGTCCGGGAGCGCGGTGACGTAGCCGTGATAGCGGCCGTCCCAGTACAGGGAGACCGTCTCATTGGGCTTGAAGCCGGTGCCGGTCAAGGCGACTTCTTCGCCGTTGGCCAGGATTACTGCGCGCGGCTGCGACGCGCCGTCGCGCAGCACGGTCGCAGTATGGTGATGGTCGGCTGCTCCGCTCGTGCCGGATGCGTCGCGGAGGCAGCAGTGACGCGGAGGGCGTCGGCCGTGATGATGGCAGAGGTATTGGCCTCCAGGTAGGGCCAGGAGATCTCGGCGTAGCCGTCAAGACCCCAGCTTGTGCCCCAGGAGTTCTCGACCCAGGCGCCGGCGTTGTCGTACCCCATCACGACGAGCTCGTGGCCGCCCAATGAGCCGGATGGATCCGCCGGCACCGGCGCGACCCAGGCGCTTGTGGCGGTGGCGTTGTAGAGGTTGGGATAGACGGCGATGCCGATCAGCGCCGGGTGGCCGGCGGCGAGCGCGGTCTCGATGGAGGTGCGCACCCGGTTAGGGTTGGTGTCCCAGTCGCGCGGGTCGCCGATGCGGGCCGCCTGCCCGGGGTAGTACGTGACGCCGGTGAGGGTGAAATGCCGGGCCAGGACGCGCTGGGCAGGCGTGGGCCGGCTGCGCCAGGCGTAGTTGCCCTGGGGATAGTCGGCCAGCGGCAGCATGCCCTGCTGCGCGGCCGCGAGGACCTGTGACTCCCAGCTGCCTTTATCCTGATGGCCGTCGATCTGGCTGTAGGTGTAGAGCGGCGCGAAGTAGCCGGTGGCGGCATGCTGCTCGTTGACGTACCAGCCGGCGAGCGTGTAGACGGCGGCCCAGGCCACGCAGTCGCTCACCCAGCCCTGGTCGCCCACGGGCGGCGCGTAGCGGCTGAGATCGACGCTGGCCGGGAACCTCGTCGTCTCACCGAGCAGGGTGAGGGGTGGCAGCGGCCCATAGTCCACGCGGCGGGTGCCGGGCAAGAGGTGCAGACCCCGATGCAGCGTGGTTGGCGCGGACCAGGCGGGCAGCGCGGCTCGCGCCGCGAAGCTGCCCGTGCGCAGCAAGGCGATGCCTTGGGGGAGCAAAGCGAAAAGTCCTGCTCCTGCCAGCAGGAGGGAGAGCGCTCGGAACAGGCTGCGGTGCGCGGTGCGATGTGCGTTCATCGAAGATTCGCCAGACGGCTGTGTGCGGCGGGTCAGCGCGTGTCTGGCAGGCCTCCTCTCTTGGTCCAGCGGACTGTGATCTGCGAACGCCTCTAGCTTGGTCGCCGCTGCTGTGGCAGGCCACGCACAAGGCGCTCAACTAGCCGCACAACTGGCCGTACAACAAGCCGTACAGCGGGCTGATCGCGCTGGCGGAGCCCCAGCAAGTCTGGTAGACTGGTATGGGTCACCTCGCGCACGGACCAGCCGGTCCGTGGCGACGTGCTGGGGCGTGCCCGGGGGAAGGGACTCGGGTGCCTGCCATGGTCCAAGCGCCGTCGTTTGGGGAACTGCTGCGACGTGCCCGCGTGGCGGCCGGCCTGACCCAGGAGGCATTGGCCGAACGTGCCGGGCTGAGCGCCACGGCGATCAGCGCCCTGGAGCGCGGGGTCCGGCAGACGCCGCAGGGCGAGACCCTCGCCTGCTGACGGACGCGCTCGCCCTGCCCGATGAGGAACGAGCGCGGTTGACGGCGGCAGCCCGGCGGCTCGACGCGCGCAGCGGAGCGGTCGCGGCAACGGGATCCCCGGCCTCCCCCTTGCCGGGCGGGCTGCTGCCCAGGGGCGGCGACGCGGATACCTCTCCGTCCGAGGCGGAGGCACCCGACGTCTACCTCGTGCATGCGCGGGCCGATCGCGCGCTGGTCGCCCGCCTCGGCGCCGATCTGCTCGCGTGGGGCATCCGGCCGTGGCGCGCCACGCAGGAGCTCCAGCCCGGTACCCCAGGGTGGGAGCTAGACGCACGTGATGCCATTCGCGCCGCCAGGGCAGTTCTCTATCTCGGCTCGCCCGAGGCGCGATCCTCGCGCTACGTGGCGGATGAGCTGCGCGTTGCCGAGCTCTACCGACGCCCGATATACCCGCTGTGGCTGGCAGGCGAGGCGTGGCTGGAGTGTGTGCCCCTGGGCTGGGGCGGCATGCAGTACCTGGACGCGCGCGGCGACGGCTATGCCGCGGCGCTCGACGAGATCGTCACGCTGCTGCGCGGCGGCCTTCCGGCCGAGGCAAGCCGTGGGGCGCCGCCGGAGGGCGCGGCGCCGGGCGAACCGCGCAACCCCTACAAGGGGCTGCGCGCCTTCCGCGCCGCGGATGCCGGCGATTTCTTCGGCCGCGAGACAGCGGTTGCCGGCTTGCTGGCGGTGCTGGCCGGCGAGAAGGAACAGGCGCCGCGCTGTCTGGCCGTCGTGGGGCCGAGCGGGTCGGGCAAGTCCAGCCTGGTGCTGGCCGGTCTGCTGCCCCGATTGCAGCGCGGCGCAGTGCCCGGCAGCGCGGCGTGGGTCTACCTGCCACCGCTCGTGCCGGGCGCACACCCGCTCGAAGCGCTGAGCGTGGCGCTTGCCGCGGCCCTGCCCGCCTCGCCCGTGCAGGCCATTCGCGCCGATTGGGATCTCGGCGCGCGGGCTCCATCTGCTCGGCTTGCGGCTGGCACCTGTGGCCGGCAGTCGCGTGGTGCTCGTTGTGGATCAGTTCGAGGAGCTGTTCACGCTGACGACCGACGAAGCGGAGCGGCAGCAGTTCGTCGACCTCCTGGTGACGGCGGCGACCGAGCCCAGAGGACCGGTGCTCGTCATCCTTACCCTGCGCGCGGACTTCTACGACCGGCCGCTGGCCTATCCCGAATTGGCGGCGTTGCTCGACGGGCACACCAAGACGGTGCTGCCCATGACGCCGGCCGACCTCCGCGCTGCCATTGAGGGCCCGGCTGCCCTGCCCGGCGTGCAGCTCACCTTTGACGCGGACCTGGTGGGCGACCTGCTGTTCGAGGTGCGCGGCCAGGCCGGCGCACTGCCGCTGCTGCAGTTCACGCTGGAGCAGCTCGTGCTGCGCCGAGAAGGACGCCGCTTGACGGGCGCTGCCTACCGGGCGCTGGGTGGCGTGCGGGGGACCCTGGCCCGGCATGCCGAGGCGGTCTACGCGGCGTTGCTGAGCGAGGAGCAGCGGCACCTGTGCCGCGCCCTGTTCCTGCGACTGGTCACGCCCGGCGCCGGCGAACAGGAGACGATGCGGCGGCGGGCCGCGCTGCACGAGCTGGTGCTGGAGGATCCCGCGCGGACCCGCCTGCTGCATGAGACCGCGGAGGCCTTTGTCGCCGCCCGTCTGCTCAGCGCGAGCGAGGGTGAGGGCGGCGCCACGATCGAGGTCAGCCACGAGGCGCTGCTCCGCGAATGGGAGCGGCTCGGATCCTGGCTGCAGCAAGCGCGGGAGGACATCAGGCTGCAGCAGGCCGTCGGCGCCGACGCGGCGGAGTGGGAGCGCCAGCGCCGGGGTGCCGACTACCTCTACCGCGGCGCGCTGCTGCTGGAGGCGCGCGACTGGGCTGCGCGCAATTTGCCCAGCGCGAGCGAGGCAGCGTTCGTGGCAGCCGGCATGGCGACGGAGGCGCAGCGGGCAGCAGCAGAACGGGAGCGCCAGGCGCACGAGCTGGCGCTCGAACGGCGCGCAGCCTCCCGGTTGCGCGTGCTGGCAGCAACACTGTTGGTCTTCCTCGCGGTAGCAGCCGGGCTGGCGACCGTGGCGATCAACTCAGCCAGCACGGCGCGGACGAGCGAGCGTCAGGAAGCCGCCGCCAAAGCCACCGCGCTTGCCCGGCGAGATCTGGCGCTGTCGACGACGCTGGCGCTGCAGGCCGTGAGTCACCTGGACAACCAGACCACGCTCGCGCTGCTGTTGAGCGTGGAAGCCAATCGCCTGGCGAGCACGGTAGAGGCCCGGGGCGCGTTGTTGCAGAGCTTCCAGCACCAGCACAACAGGTTGGCCGCTGTGTTGCAGGGCGATCCAGTCGGCGCGATGAGCGTCGCTTTCAGCCCCGACGGCAGGCGCCTGAGCGCGGTCGGCTTCGGAGGCGCCGTGCGGCAGTGGGACGTGGCAAGCCTGCGGCAGCAGAGCCCCTCGGTTATGGCCCGCGGTGTTACGAGTACGCTCGCCGCCTTGACCATCAGCGCCGGTGGCAATCTGATGGCGTACAGTGCCGGCGGGGTGCCGGTCGTCTGGGACCTGCTGCACCGGTACGGCGTCGGCGACTTCAGCACCGGCAATCCTGCCGATGCCGTGACGGCGCTCGCCTTCAACGCCGACGGTACCATCCTCGTCGCGGCCTACACGCCGAATGCTATCAGGCTGTGGGATGTGGCGCATCGCCGCCTGATCGGCACGTTCGTTGCGAGCCAGCAAGGCGCCATCTACACATGGCGTTCAGCCCGGACGGCAGAACCCTGGCCCTGGGCAGCAGCGACGGCTCGCTCTGGCTGTGGGACGCGCCCAGGCGCCGGCCGATCGCCGGGCTGCTCGAAACCGCCGCCTTGGCCTCCGTCTCTTCGGTAACGTTCAGCCATGACGGCTCGATCCTGGCGTCGAACGCCAACGGACGGCTGCAGCTCTGGGACGTGGCACACCGGCGGCCCCTCGGCCAATCGCTCGCGCAAGGGCCGCAGGCCGTCTACAGTGTGGCGTTCAGCCATGATGGCGCCTTACTGGCGTCGGCCAGCACCGACGGCTTTATCCAGCTCTGGAGCATGCCGCGCGGGCAGCCCCTCGGCGCGCCGCTCGCGGGCCCCGCGGCCGGCATGGCGGCCGGCCTCAGCTACGGCAATGGCGTGACCGACCTGGCGTTCAGCCCGGATGACGGCCTGCTCGCCTCGGGCGGCCAGGCTGCCACGGTGGACCTGTGGGATGTCTCCGCCGCTCACACCCTGGGTCTTCCCCTGCCCGGTAGCGCCAATCCCTCTGCCGGCGTCGCCTTGAGCCCGAACGGCTCGCTTGCAGCCTCTGCAGGAGCGAACAAGACGATTCTCCTGTGGGACCTGGCCGGGCGCCGGCTGCGGTGCAACCCGCTGGCCGGCCACACCGACTACGTCAACAGCGTGGCCTTTATCCCTGACGACAGGATCCTGGCGTCCGGCGGCGACGACGCGACGATCAGACTGTGGGACACGGCCCGCTGCCGGCCTCTGGGCGCACCGCTCACCGATCCGGCAGGGGCCGCCGTCGAGAGCCTGGCGTTCAGCGTCGACGGCCGGGTGTTGGTCGCGGGCGACGCGGACGCGACTATCCGCTTGTGGGATCCGTCTCGGCGGCAGGTGATCGGCCCGCCGCTCGTCGGGCCTGCCGCGCGAGCATGGAGCGTGGCGATCAGCCGCGACGGCAGCATGGTGGCCAGCGGGAACCTGGACGGCAGTGTGTGGCTCTGGCACCTGGGGAGCGGCGACCACCGGGGAACGCTGCTGTCCGGGCACACCGGCGCCGTCTACGGTGTGGCCTTCAGTCCAGACGGCCGCACGCTCGCCTCGGGCGGCGCCGATGGGACGATCCGCCTGTGGGACACGGCGGCGGCGCGCGCAATCGGCGCACCGCTGGTCGCCAACGCCGTGGTGCGGAGTGTTGCCTTCAGCCCGGACGGCGCGACACTCGCCTCGGCCGGCGACGACGAGGCCATCCGCCTGTGGGACGTGGCGACCCAGCTGGCGGTGGGCCCGGCGCTCGCCGGGCACACGGGCGGTGTGTGGGGCGTGGCCTTTGGACCAGGCGGCAAGACGCTGGTGTCTGTTGGCACAGACCAGACGCTCAGGCTCTGGACCATCGATCCCGCGGTGCTGGAGCAGCGAGTCTGCCAGGAGGCCGGGCGGAACCTTACTCTCGGCGAGTGGCAGCACTACCTGGGAGGCCTGCCGTATCAGAGGACATGTCCCGCCTATCCATGATTGCGACACACGATTGTCAAGGGAGGACGAGAGATGAGACGAAGCCTGTTCGCAGCCGTAGCTATCGTGCTGGCCGTCCTGCCGCCCACGGGCGGCGCGCACGCGGTTTCTCAGCGTGCCGGCGCGACCATCGTCGTGTGGGAAGATCTGAACTCCATTCCGGCGCTGGACGGGCTTGCCGCGCTGGCGGACAGGTGGGGCGCCGCAAACGGATTGAGCGTGAAGTTCGTCAGCTTCGGCCAGCCCGGGGGTGCCAACTGCATCCCCTGTCAGTTCCCGCCCAAGGCTAAGAGCAAAGACGGCCCGGACCTCATCTACCTTCCGGAGGACGAGCAAGGCGGCTACGCGGTAGCCAAGCTGATTGCGCCACGTCCGGCCGGCGTGCTCAGCGGGTCCGACCAAGCAAAGTACCAGCCATACGCGCTCGGCGCGACCCAGGTTGACGGCGTGCCGTACTCGATTCCGCACGACGAAGACGGCCTGCTGCTGTTCTACAACAAGCGGTTGGTGCACGATCCTCCCGCCACCTGGGCGCAATTGATCGCTACAGCCAGGAAGATGACGAGAGGCAACCAGTACGGCTTTCTCTACTGGATCACGGGCGGCCTGTACTACAACTTCTGGGCATACAGCGGCGACGGCGCCTACATCTTCGGGAGCAAGGGCGGGAAGGTCGACATCACGGACATCGGGCTCGACAATGCCAGCGCCGTAGAGGCCCTTCGTTTATCCAGTCGCTCACCGCCATCGTGCCGAAGAAGGCCGACTACACCTTTGTCACCACCGCATTCCAGTCCGGCCGAGCGGCGATGATCCTCGACGGCCCGTGGAATCTCGACTCCTATGCCGGGACATTGGGGTCGGACCTGGGCGCCGCAAGCATCCCGACCATGCCGGGCGGCAGCGTGAGCAGGCCGTTCGTGGGCATCCGCGTGTGGGCGGTCAACCGCTACAGCAAGCAGCAGGCCGCCGCCTGGGACCTGGCACGGTACCTCAGCCTGAACGGCCAGGCGATCACCGCCAGGTATGAAGATCGCCTGCCGACGCTCAAGGTCGCGCCCGGCTTCACGCCGAACGCGCTGCAGGCGGCTGCCGAGCGGCAATCAGCGCGGGCATCCTGATGCCGAACACGCCGGCAATGTCCCAGGTCTGGGACCCAGAGGGCAACGCGATCAACCTCGTCCTGCAAGGGAAGGCGTCACCGCGGCAGGCACTCGCGACGGCACTCAAGCAGGTGCGCAAGGACATCGCCACGTACATGTCCGCAAAGCGCTAGGTAGCCGCCGATTTATCCCCACGGCGATAGGGATCCGCCGGGGAGGAGGCAGTTGCGGATCCAGGCAGAGCAGCCTGCGCGAATGCGCGGCCACCAGGACACTATGGCCCGCAGGAGAAGCGCACAGCGCGCGCACCCAGATCGTACCTGGCTCGGCCACATTGCGCTTGATCAGGTCGCCTGCATCGAGGCACTTCAGACTGCTTTACCTCAGGTCTGAACTCTTACGGCGCTGCTGTCCAGGAAGAATGCTGTCACGGCCCCTCTCGACGCTCCTCCAGGATGGCGTCGGATACTGCCACCCGGCCTCGAAGATCCGCGTCGAGCTGAGCAAGCATCGCCGACTCGTCGAGGGGACCCGCGGATTCCTTGGCGAGTGGCATCAGCAGATCAACAAGGGCCAGTCGCACTTGCTCGCGCTCGGAGACAACAGTCAACCGAATCTCCTGACCATCAGTCAAGCCTACGGGATCGAGTGGACGCGGTCGCCCATGTTCATACACTGCCCGAATGAGCTCAGCCATGAGCAAACTCCCTGTGCTTCTCGTTGAAGGCAGCACAGGATGGCTCTTCAACGTTTGAGACGGCGGCCTACGTTAGTTTCTGGTACGTTCAGTGCCGGCAACGCTGCCTGGGGGAACATCCGAAGCCGGTGTTGGACACAATGGCCTGCGTTCTCGATACCATCACGATAGACAGCATCAGGAGATCGACATGACGCAATTTGACCGCATTTCCCAGCGACCCGAAGTGATGGGGGGCAAGGCCTGCATACGGGGCACGCGCGTTACGGTCGGAATGCTTGTCGGCCAGATCGGTGTCGGCCATAGCATCGAGAGCATCTTGGCCGACTACCCGTACATCGAGCTTGAGGACATCATGCAGGCACTTCGCTATGCTGCGTGGCTCGCTGAAGAACGCGAAATCCAGCTGGCCAACGCGTGAAGCTGCTTGTCGACATGAACCTCTCGCCGCAATGGGTTGACCGCCTGGCCGATGAAGGCATAGCCGCGATCCACTGGGCGGCAGTAGGTAAGCATGACGCACCAGACGCAGAGCTCATGGCATATGCCGTCGAGCAAGACTTTATCGTCCTGACCCACGATCTGGACTACAGCGCGATCCTGGCAGCGACAGGCGGTCAGAAACCAAGCGTCATACAGTTACGTGCAGACGACGTCAGCCCCGACAGTATCGGCAGACACGTCGTCGCGGCAGTCAAGCAAGTGGAGTCGGAGCTGCAAGCCGGTGCCATACTGACCATTGATCCCAGCGACAGCCGACTGCGACTCCTTCCACTCCCTTGATGGCGCCCGCTCCGTGGGCAGGGTCGGATCCTCATACCAAGGTCTCCCGCGATCTGGTGCTGGCCAGGGCGCTCGCGACGACGTGTTCTGCCTACAAGTGCCGCGTAGCATACTTTCCGCGCACGCGGCCAGAGATTCACGTCACGAAAACCAAGTCCCGTGTCGCCCCACAACACGTCAGCCAAGCTCCGCGAGGAACTGGTCGATCAGGAAGCCCATGTCCTCCGGACCGGGGTGCGCCTCTGGATGGAATTGCACGGCGCGGAAGGGCTTGGAGCGGTGTCTCACGCCCTCATTCGTGCCGTCGTTGGCGTTGCGAAACCAGGGCTCCCAGCCGTCCGGCAGCGTCGACTCCTCCACAGCATAGCCATGATTCTGGCTCGTAATGTAGCAGCGGCCCGTGTCCACGTCCCTGCATGGCTGGTTCTGGCCGCGATGCCCGAACTTCAATTTGTACGTGTCCGCACCCGCTGCCAGAGCCAGGATCTGGCTGCCAAGACAGATGCCGAAGATGGGTACCTCGCGCTGCAGCATGTGCCGCAGATGCGCGATCGTGGGCGCCGCGTCCTTCGGGTCGCCCGGCCCGTTCGAGACCAGGACGCCGTCGAAGTGCTCTCCGCACGCGTAGGGATCCATGTCCCACGGCACCTGCAGCACACCGGCGCCGCGCGCCAAGAGCGAACGCAGGATGTTGTTCTTCACTCCGCAGTCAAGCACCGCCACAGTCGGGCCAGTCTGGCCGCCCGTGGGCCGGAGCATGCGCGGCCGTCCAACCGAGACCTCCGGCAGCAGGCCGGACAGGTCGGCCGCGGGCACCACCGCCGCGCGCGCCTCATCAAGACTCCGCGCCCGCACTATCCGGCCCGCGGCCACGCCAAAGTGCCGGAGGTGCTGCGTCAGCGCGCGCGTATCGATGCCTTGAACGCCTGGAATGCCGTGCTCGAGAAGCCAATCGCCGAGACTGCGGATCGAATCGTGGTGACTCGGCTCGGCACAGTAGCTGGCAACTACCAGGCCGCGCACCTGAATCTCGTTCGACTCGAACTGCGTCGCCACCCCGTTTTCCTCCGACTGCGCCGGAATCCCGTAGTTGCCGATCAGCGGATAGGTGAAGATCAGGATCTGGCCTCGGTACGACGGATCGGTCAGGCTCTCCGGGTACCCCACCATGCCCGTGGTGAACACCGCTTCGCCGTGCGCCTCGACCGGCGCGCCAAATCCGTAGCCGGGATAGACCATGCCGTCGGCCAGCACCAGGTATGCGTCGTTCATCCGGCCCCTCAAGATCCTCAGGCGTTCACTGTTCCTCTCAAGTGTAGGGAGCCGGTGGACAGCCAGTCCAGTACTCCCAGCTGAAGCCACCGCCAGCCGGCCATAAGAAAAGTAATCGTTGACCGCGCATTCGAGCAGGTCTATGCTCTGTTCAGGTAGGGTCGGGGATCGCGTCTGCGGCGGCAGAGGCGTGCTTGACACTGGGGTGGCGCAGGACCGGTCAGTCTGCAGGTGACCCTCGCGTGTGGCCGGCTGCTCCACGCGACCACCAAGGCTGCGTGGGAGGCGGCGTGCCGGCCACTCGTGATGATGCTGAGCCCGCGACCGCTGCCGCCAGAGGAGGTAACCATGTTTCACCGCATCTTGGCCTGCTACGACGGGTCGTCTTCGTCGACAAAGGCTCTCGGCGTCGCCGCGCAGTTGGCTCGCGAACAGAGAGCCGAGCTCTGCTGCCTTTCCGTCGAGGAAGGTTTGCCCACCTATGCCGGCACCATCGACGAGTTCGACGAGGTGAAGAAAGAGCGCGACGCATACTACCGCGCCGTGCAGGAGCAGGCGCTGCAGGTGGCCACTGAACAGGATTGGACGCTCTCGACCAAGGTGGTTCCGGGCCACCCCGCGCAGACGATCGTGCGCGTTGCCAGGGAAGGCGGCTTCGACCTGGTCGTGCTGGGCCATGCCGGGCATTCGCACATCTGGGGTTCCTTCATGGGCACAACGGCCGAGAAGGTGAGCCGCCACGCGCCATGCGATGTGCTTATCGTGCGCTGAAGAGCGGCGTTCCAGGTCGCCACGGTGCATCCAGCGTGGCGACGCGTGCCGGTCGCGCCGCAGCAAGACGAGACTCACCGCCCTGGACATGGCACGTGACAGCCCGACTACTGGCTGGTCCAGGGCTGTATGTCTGTCGCAGGCGGAGGCGCGAGTCGCCGCCATCCGAGGTCGTGGGCAGGTGATTCGCGGGACGGGGCGGGCAGAACACCCGCACGCGGATCCCCGGCGGTCCCAGGCCCGTTGACACGCGCCTGTTACGAGAATTGACCAGCCCTGGCGGCTGGTTGGCACTAGCTCATCGTGCATGATATCATGATTGCATAGGCGATGGAGGACCGCCGCAACGCCGTTGTTGAAACCGCAGGACTTCTGCTGATGGCTCCTGATAGGTCAGAGATTGGCCGGTCGGGAGCATTTTTGTGCCGGTAGACAGCAGCTACCGCGACACAGCAGCAAGCGCCCGCACGGTCACGCCGGTGAAAGGTGCGGGCTCTCGTGGATACAAATAGCATTTACTTCGTGGCCTCGGCCTGGCTGGCGCTAGCGCTCGTGGCGAGCGTCATCTCCATTCGCGTGGGCATCTCGGTGGCCCTGGTGGAGATCGCCATGGGCGTCGTAGGGGGCAACTACCTCCATCTGCATACCGTGCCCTTCATCGACTTCCTGGCCGGATTCGGGTCCGTACTGCTGACGTTTCTCGCCGGCGCCGAAATCGATCCCGATGCGCTTCGCCGGCACGTCAAGCCGGCAGTGACGATCGGCATCGTCTCGTTCTCGTTTCCGTTCGTGGGCGCGCTGCTCGTGGCCCGATTCCTCGTGGGCTGGAATCTGCACGCGTCTGAGATTGCCGGCGTTGCTTTGTCGACGACGTCCGTGGCTATCGTGTACGCCGTGATGGTCGAGACCGGACTGAACAGGACCGACCTGGGCAAACTCATCCTCGCCGCGTGCTTTGTCACGGACCTGGGTACCGTGCTGGCCCTCGGCGTGCTCTTCGCCAATTTCAACGGCTGGCTTTTGCTTTTCGCCGTGGTAACATGCGTGACGCTCATCATCCTGCCTCGGGCGACGCGCTTTGTGATCGCGACCGTGGGAGGCCGCGTCTCCGAGCCGGAGGTCAAGTTCATCTTCGTCGTTCTGCTGTTTCTGGGCTGGCTGGCGCAGGGCGCCAACAGCGAGGCCGTGCTTCCCGCCTACCTTGTCGGGCTGGTGATTGCCGGCGTGTTCGTGCACGACCGCGTGCTGGTCGAGCGCATGCGCTCGATCGCTTTCTCACTGCTCACGCCGTTCTACTTTCTCAAGGCGGGCCTGTACGTTTCCCTGCCGGCGATCGTGTCCGGAGCGGGCCTGATCGCCCTGTTCCTGATCGTCAAGCTGGGCGCAAAGGCAATCGGGGTATGGCCGACGGCCCGCGGCTTCCGGATACGGCAGCAGCACAGCGCCTACCTCACGCTCCTTATGAGCACCGGCCTCACCTTTGGCTCAATATCGGCGCTGTTCGGTCTGACAAACAAGCTGATCACGCAGTCGCAATACACGATCCTGATAACGGTGGTGATCCTGTCAGCCGTGGTCCCGACCATGATTGCCCAGGCGTTCTTCCAGCCCGATCTGGCATCGGCACGGGACGCGCTTGAGCGAAGCACGGTGGGCGAAATCGACGGCGTATCGCTGCCGAAGCGGCGCGCGTCGCGTGTGGCAACGTAGTCTTTCGCCGCCACATGCTTTGAGCGCCCGGCTATGGAGCTACTTTGCGCCTGGTGACAGTGTCGCTCTCTCCGGGCCTTATAGCGAAGATGTGTGCAAGCGTCTATTCAGGGCAACGCGCGAAGCCGCCCCGGCACAAGCTCGGACTTGGACACAAGAGTAGCGCACTAGCTACGGGTTCTGCCCCCACGGGTTGAGGGTTTGCACTGGCAGCGCAGCGACATCTCTGGTGTTGCGCGTCGCCAGGATCAGACCATGCGCGATTGCCGTCGCCGCCAACAGCGAATCCATCAGGCCAACCGGTCGGCCCTGTTGCAAGGCCTGTCCGGTGATCAGGCCCCATCGTCGCATCACATCGGCATCGACCGGCAGAATTCTCGCCCCAAAGCTCGGCACCAGCTCCGCGTTCAGCCAGTGCCGGAGGCGCTCCGCTCGCCGAGGGTGGGAGGAGCGAACGATGCCCTGCTCGATTTCTCCAATCGTCAGCACTGACAGGTATACCGTGGCGCTCGACTGTGCCGTCAGCCACGAGACAACCTGCACATTTGGGGCAGGTCGTAAGGCCTCGGATACGACGTCAGTATCCAGGAGATACGGCACGGCTCAGCCCAAGTCGACGGGCTGTACCGGCGTCATGTCGCGCTCGATGAGCAGATCGCCGTCGCGCAGACGCGGCGCGCCATTGAAAAGGTCCCAGGCGCTCGTCGTTCCGTGTAACCGTTCGTACTCCTCATACGGGATCACGGCTACGGCCGGCCGGCCACGCCGCGTCACGACCTGAGCCTCGCCGGCCATAGCGCGCTCCACTACCTCCGAGAAACGCGCCTTGGCTTCCTGTACCTGCCATTGCCGTGCCATCACGCTGCATCCTCAAACTAGTCAGACCAGTCATTCCACAGTATCTTATCCTGCCATCTCTTCTCGGTCAAGGCCAACCGCCGTGGGGCAGGTGGTCATGCAGTCGGCAGCGCCGGAGCAAGCTCAAGCTAAGAAGCGAGCTATCCACGCGCTTCCCCGGCTCCGAACTTCCAGCGCACCGCGCTGTCCACGAACGCGCTCTCCTGCCAGGTGAAGGCGACGCGCGGCACCACCACGTAGGTCACGTCGTCCGCATTCGCAGTATCCGGCTGAAGGTGGTATTTCGCGTCATAGCCATCCGCATAGCGAAGAAGAACGGAGGAATCGACGACTTCCTCCACGACGCCTTCGACGACTACCAGGTCGTCCCCACTTTCGAGATGCGCCACGACGTGGGGATTGCCGGCGAGGTTCCGGCCCTTGCGCGATGCGCGGCTTGTAGAAAAGTGCAGCGCGCCATCGAGCCACAGTCCCCAAACGGGCATCGCATGCGGTCTGCCGTTCGGGCACATGCTGGAAATCCAGTAGTTTCGCGCGTGGGCGAGCTTATCGCCAATAGCATTCCAGTTGCAGGTTGCCGGATCTACCGGCTCCTCGGAGATGCCATAACCCGGCATCCAAGGCCGATCCGGCTCGGGCATACCAGTGTGTGCCATGACCTTACGTTTCCCCGCCTTTCCCCCGGAGTGATCGCCCGCGGATGGCGATGCGCTCAATCCTATTGTGTCGAAGCTACATGGGCGCGAGCAGGCGCATGAAGTCGGGAACCGGCATACGCTCCAACCGTTCCTGGTCTCGGCAGATCTGCACGAGAAGGTCGCGACGGTCCGGCGGGAACAGCGTGCTCAGGTTGTCGATCAGTTTCCTTTCGAGCAGTGGGATAGCCTCGCCGCGACGGCGACGGTGTCCCACGGGATACTCCACCACCACGTTCTCGGTCGACGAGCCGTCGCGAAACCGCACTCGCACGGCGTTTGCGATGGACCGCTTGTCTGGATCCAGGTAGTCACGGCTGAATTGCGGATCCTCGACCACCTCCATCCTGGCACGCAGCGCGTCGATTCGAGGGTCGGCGGCAGCAGCGTCTTCATAGTCATCGGCACGCAGATTGCCTGCGATCAGCGAAATCGCCACCATGTACTGGAGGCAATGATCCCGGTCGGCAGGATTGTGAAGCGGGCCGGACTTGTCGATGATGCGCAGGGCGGACTCCTGTGTCGTCAGTACGATCCGGTCCACCTCGTCGAGCCGGTGGCGCACGATCGGCGACAGCGCGACCGCGGCCTCGACGGCCGTCTGCGCGTGGAACTCGGCTGGATACGACACCTTGAACAAAATGTTCTCCATCACGTACGACCGCAAGGGGCGGGTCAACACCACCGGCTTGCCTCGGAAGATCACGTCGTCGACGCCCCAGATCGCGGCCGTTAGCGCGGCCGGGTAGCCCATCTCGCCCGCCATGGCGAGCAGCGCGAGGCGCACCCCTCGGCTGGTCGCGTCGCCGGCCGCCCACGACTTGCGCGACCCCGTGTTCGGCGCGTGGCGGTAGGCGCGGAGCGTGCCGCCATCGAGCCAGGCGTTCGAGACGGCGGCGATGACGTCGTTTTCCGTCCCGCCGAGCAGCCCCGTGACGACCGCGGCCGTGGCGATCTTTACGAAGAGAACGTGGTCCAGTCCGACGCGGTTGAGGCTGGTAGTGAGCGCCAGGATCCCCTGAATCTCGTAGGCCTTGATCTGCGCCGTCAGCACATCGCGCATCGCGAGCGGCTCATGTCCCGCGGCCAGGCGCCGGCGGCTCTCGTAGTCGGCCGTCGCGAGGATACCACCCAGGTTGTCGGAAGGGTGGCCCCATTCGGCGGCGAGCCACGTGTCGTTATAGTCGAGCCAGCGCACCATGCTCCCGATATTGAAGGCGGCCTGTACGGGATCGAGCTCAAATGCGGTGCCGGGCACGCGCGCGCCGTGCGACACGACCGTCCCCGGCACAAGCGGGCCCAATAGCCTGGTGCAGTGCGGGTAGCGCAGGGCCAGGATCGCACAGCCCAAGGCGTCCGCCAGCGCGAGGCGGGCCGTGGCATACGCTTCGTCGCTTTCGATGCGGCCCGCGGCGACGTAGCGGGCGATGTCCTGCAAGATGTCATCGGGCGGCCGGCTGGGATTGGCGGTGTGAGCGCTCACTGCTTCTCAGAGTCCACGCCTGGCTCGTCACGGTCTTCCAGAGGCACATTGGCTCGGGTTGCCTCCCGGGCGTAGAGCTCATCCAGCTTGCGTTCGAATGCTTCATAGCCGAGAACATCGTAGAGCTCGGCTCGCGTCTGCATGGCGGGAACGGATTCCCGCTGCGTGCCATCGTGGCGCAGTGTCACATACACGTCGAGAGCGGCGGCGCTCATGGCGCGAAAGGCCGACAGCGGATAAAGGGCCAGGCCGACCCCGGCATCGCGGAGCTCCGCGAGGGTGAACAGGGGAGTTCGTCCGAACTCGGTGATATTTGCCAGGACAGGTACACGCACTGCCTCGGCGAAGCGGCGATAGTGGTCGAGATCGGTCACCGCTTCGGCGAAGATCGCGTCAGCCCCCGCCTCCACGTAACGGACCGCGCGCTCGACCGCCGCGTCCAGGCCCTCGCCGGCCAGGGCGTCGGTACGCGCCATCACCACGAACGCCGGGTCCGACCTTGCATCAACCGCGGCAGTGATGCGATCGACCATCTCGCCGGTATGTACGAGTGACTTGTTCGGCCGGTGTCCACAGCGCTTGGCCTGCACCTGATCTTCAAGATGCAGTCCCGCCGCACCGGCTCTGGCCAGCTCCTTTACCGTGCGCGCGATCATGAACGCCCCGCCCCAGCCGGTATCCCCATCGACCAGGAGCGGCAGATCCGTGACGGCTGTAATGCGGCGCACGTCCTCCAGCACGTTGTCGAGGGTAGTCAGACCCAGGTCGGGCAGGCCGTATGACGCGTTGGCGACGCCGGCGCCGGACAGGTAGAGCGCGCGGAAGCCGGCGCGCTGGGCGAGCAAGGCCGCGTAGGCGTTGATCACGCCGACGATCTGGAGAGGACGCTCGGCCTCCAGAGCCGCAAACAAACCCTGAGTCGGCGGGGTAGCGCCGATCACTCTCTTTGCCTCCTCTCGCTTCCGTGCGCTGGTGACAGGCACTACTTAAGCCTGCCACATTGTGGACACATGGTCGCGCCGCGGCACGACCACGGCGAGTGCTTGCTCAGCCAGCCCACTAACAGCCTATCCAGGAAATGAGCGGGCATAGCGGAGCTTGCGTTCGATGAGGAGAACGGCGGCCAGGTCGAGCAGCGCGAGGTAGTTCTCGGCCTTCTTGGCCCAGCGGATATGAAGAGCGCGGAAGCGATTAAACCACGCGTGTGCGAGCTCCACGACCCATCTGCGCGCTGGGTGCCGCTGCGAGTCGGTTGGCGGCGGCAGGGGACGGTCTTTGCTGGCGCGACGGGGAATGTGCGGCATGTAACCGTGGGCGCGGGTGGTGTCCCGCCAGGCGTCGTAGTCGTAGCCCCGGTTCAGCGTCAGGTACGGGCGCTCGTCTTCCGGCGCGTCTGCGGGCAGGTCCGGCGCCAGCATCAGGCGCGCGTCGAGCAGATCGGCCAGCTTCTTCATGTCGGTACGATTGGCCTCGGAAGCAAGAGGATGACGTGATAGCGGAGCACATTGATTGGTGCCGTCTGACTGTTCGTCCAGTGTTCCGTTCCTGTTCATGGCTTCCTACCAGCAGGCGCCGCATACTGAGCAATAGAGGACGCCACGGCACGAGAGGCCGAGATAGAAGGGGGAACGACATGCGCACGCACCGCTACAGATCCTGCAAGGCAGCGAGACCTGTGCACCCGGCAGGTATGCTGCCGTCGATCCGGCGATCCGTAATCGTGCTGGGCCTCATGGCAGCGGCCACCGTGACCGGCGCCCGGTCTGCACCCGTCGGAGCTGCGCCTGCCATCGTCGATCGTATTCAGGCTGTATATTCCTCGAGCGCCGTCCTTGCTTCGCCTCCAGCCAGTTTTCAGCTGAAAATCACACCCGAATCCGGCATCGGCCAAAGCGATATGGTGCTCATATCGGGCAATGCACCGGTTGACGCTGCGAACCGCCCGATCAAGCTGACCGTGACTCTGCCCAGTGGAGCCAACGCCGCGGCGGGATCCGCGCCGATCCGTCAAACCGACGGGTTCTTCACGGTCTGCTTCAACCTCACCGGCCAGGCTGGTACGTATCACGTGCGCGTCGAGTCGCCGGCCGGCAGCGCCGTCGGTATTACGACGTTCAAGGTGGATCCCGGCTTCGGCCCGCCCGATCCCGATCCGGAGCTGGGCAAGCTAGGCGTGGACATCGAGCATCACGTCGAAGGACTGCTGCAGGCACTGCCGGATTCGCCCGCTGCCGAGGATCTGCATGCCAAGCTCGACGATTTGCGGCCACAGATGGCCACGGCGCTCAAGCAGATCCAGAAGTATTCCGACTCGCTGCAGGACGTGCTCGGCACGATCAAGGACTTTCCTCGCGACCAGGCGCAGTTTGCAGGACTGCTGAAGCAACTCGGGGACTGGAACGATAAGGCCAAGGCCATGGAGTCGACGCTGCGTGACGAGATGCACGTAGACGACTCCGATACGGTGCGGTGCGACGACGTGGCTCACCTGGAGAAGGAGCTCACCGCGCTCGTCGACCTGATCACGGAGCTCCAAGGCCCCATGCATGCCTTGGCCGACTTCGAAGACAAATACAAAGCAGGAACCGGCCTCGGGCTCGAGGACAATGTCCAGTGTCTGAACTGGCAAGAGGAAGTCGTCCACCTGCCCTACGATCCCAAGCTGCGCGACGCACTGGAGAAAATTGACCCCGCCGATGCTCCGGTTGGTTTCTTCGATGGGCTCCTGAAGGTTGCCAAGGGCGCGGTCGCCGCAAGCTCGCAGGATCTGTTCTCCTACTACTGCGAGCAATTCGTCGGGCCGTTCACCGCAAGCCTGGCAGCCACCCTAAGCGACAAGGGCACGGCGTGGTGGAAATACAACATGGGTCTCCAGGGCACGCTGACGCTCCGCTACTCCAAAGACGCGACAGGGCACGGCCCGGTCAAGCTGACCGGCGAGTTCGAGGGCGATGCCACTGATTTCACCGTGAGCGAGAACGCCCTGCGTGTGCTCTATCCGAAGCTGGTAATCGGTGCCCTGCTCTTTCACAAGGCGGTACTGCCGGACACACCGATCCACTTCAGTCTTCCGGTCGAGGGCAAGATCACCGGGCAGACACTCACCATAAATCCACCCGGCGAGGGCACGGACGCCACGAACGGCGCGGTCGCGCATATCACCTACGTGGTGGTCACACCGCTCACTCTGGTGCCGCAGGTCGTCAAATTTGACCTGCCGTACGTGTCGGCACTGACGGTGCTCGGTCGGGCCATGTCGAACAAGCCGGTGCAGTTTCCCATTACCGTGTCTCGCCAGGCAAAGGTGTCGACGATTGCGAGAACGCTGACCTACGCCCGCAACCACCCCGGTGCGGTGGCCTATGGACAGTACAAGCTGACCGTGCGTGCGTGCAACCCCACGTGTTCCCAGTAACTCGACCGCAGCCGTTGCCGCCCGCGTGCTGCCGCGAGCTGACGGAAGGAGGGCGAGCAGTCCAGGCACGCGGACACCGTCTGGGCGGCGTTCGGCTCGTGGACTGGCGTGCGCATGCACCGAAGCACCAGGCACATCGTGCGGCCTGGATCCCTGGACGCCAGCCACCATCAGCCATCTGGGCTCGATGGCTGCAGCCGTGATCATGCCTGGCGCTGGAGCCTGTGCGCCGGATCTCAGTAGCACAAAGCTGCTCGCCGAGGGGTACGAGCACTCGGTGACGGGCACGCTGCTAAAGGAGCTCCACCCGTACGTGGAGCTTGGCATCGGCTACCGGGACCAGGGTGGCCGACCAGTGGGGCTGCTGGTTATGCACTACCTGAACGCCAGGGAGGCGAAGGCGGACCTGGCGCCGCGCCGCTCGCTGGCGCAGAACGGCTTCAGCAGCATGACGGACAGGCCGTACCGGGACGTTCTGTTCACGGTCGCGAGCGCCACGGTGGCGGGCAGCGACCTGATGATGCAACTGCACCCGGTAGGCAATCAGCCACAGCATCTCATTCAGATGGTCTATGGGCGAGACATGCTCTTTGCGGCGTGACCTTGACGGGGTCGGCGCTACATATGCGGCTCGCACCGCGCGCCGCTGGAGTGCACGTCACGTACGGGTTCGCGGCGACCCGTGTCAGGGTGCTGAAACGTTGCGTTCCGAGATCCACACCTCGATAATTGCAGGACGTCACGTAATACACAATCCCGCCGTGAATTCGTGAAACGCGAGTGTGTTCAGAATAGTCGGCGCGATCTCCCGCAAGCACGCCTGCTGCCGCTTGATCCGACAGGCGGACGGCTGGCAGGCGGTCAATCCTTATCGCCTTCTGGCCATGCAGACGCCAACCACCGACCGGTCGTCTCGCGCAGTTGCCTTGGAAGTCACGCCGGCTTGCACGCCGAGCAGTTGTAGGCGGCGTTGGGGCAGCCTGATACCGGGCGGGGCGCGGGCAGCCCGACCCAGCGCGGTGTCAGGCAGCCGAGAACGAAAACGGGTGACAGGCTACCAGCTCAATGTGACACCGAAACCCAACAACGCACGTGGCACACAGGTCCCAGGTCATGGCACACTGCAGTATGACCATGCCGCGCAGCCTGCGTGTCAGCTGCCAATGCCTAGAGGAGGCCTCACCCATGAGCACCGCAACTCGCTTCCTGGCCGCCGTCGCGCTCATCGCGACGACCATTACCGTCAGCCGCGGGCCAACCGCCGCCGCGAGTGCCGCGCCACGCTGCCACAGCGGCCGCCTGTACGTGAGCGTGAGCGGTTCCAACGGGGCTGCCGGGCATATCGCCATCACCTTGCGTTTCCGCTCGGTCGCTTCAGCCGTGTGCTCGTTCTACGGCTTCCCAGGCATGCAGCTGGTCAGCGCGACCGGCCAGAACATGACCACGCGCCTGCTCTGGGGAACCGGCAGCCAGCTTCCGAGCGAGCCGAAGAAGACGATTCTCGTCAAGCCCGGCGCCTCCGCCTATGCGACATTCATATATGCGGACGTTCCAACCGGCAGCGAGACCTGCCCGCCGGTCGGTTACTACCTCGTGACGCCGCCTGATGAGACGATCACTATCGTAGTGCCTGCCAACGGCGCCACACCGTGCGGCGGCAGGCTCTCAATCACGCCGATCATGGCAACGCCGCTCTAGCGATGCAGCACGGAGCGCGTCAAGTTCGGGTACTCATGGTTCGTATCACTTGCTCTGTGCTTCAGGCACCTGGACGGCGGCCACCCGCGCCCGCAAGTCGGCGATGAACGCGTCGCGGCGGTCCACGTTGATCACGATCTCACGCACTTTCCATACCGGCAGCGCGTGGAACAGGCGGAACCTCTGGGGCCGCCACAGCCGTATTGCCACCATGTTGGCCGGCCACAGGGCGACAAACAGAGTATGCCGATAGAGCTGCAGAGGAAAATGCGTGGGCTTTCGTTCAGTGGCGTGCACGGCAGCGATGTCGACTAAGGCGATCCGGCCGCTGAAGTTGAGGCCCTGGCGGATCACCAGGTAGTCAGGCCCCAGCTCGTGCGTAACAGCTTCGACAGAGATTCCCAGCGCCTCGCCAATCTCCGCGTACGACAGGCCCTGCAATTGCCGGAGGATCAGCGCTTGCCGGTAGTGGTCCGGCACGGCGTTCAGCGTGATCCGCACGGCGCGGCGCTGCTCTCGCTGAACCTGGCGCTGCTCGGGATCGCTGGTATCGCGATCGGCCAGTAACGTCAGGGCCTCCTCGTCGCGAACCGGGTCCGGGCGCCGCGCCGCGGCACGGTACGCGTCGATGCAGGTAGTGGTAGCGATTCGGTAGACCCAGGCCTTGAAGATCGTATCCGTCGCCGTGCGGCGCAGGTGCAAGAAGGCCTTGAGGAAGACATCCTGCGTCAACTCCTCGGCCAGCGCGGGGTCGCCCACGCTGCGATAGATGTAGCCGAAGACAGGCCGGCCGTAGCGGGCGAAGAGCGCGTCGAATGCGCGTACGTCACCAGCCTTGAACGGAGCGACCAGCAATTCGTCGGCACCATGCGAGCGGGCGGGCCGGATCGGATCAGCCGGCTCTACCGCGAGCGACATCCGGAGCATTGACTCCATGTTGGACGAACAACCCTTTCCGTCGTCTTACCCTCTCCCAGATAGTAACGACGGCCGCGTGTAATCCTTTCGCAGGCACAGGCGAACCCCATTGACGCAGCCCTGACGGGTAGCAGGATCCGGGAGCGAATCTGGCTTGCTTCGGGCGGGAAGCTAGCGTTGGCTCAGGTCGCGATAGGCGGCCTCCATAAGAAGGAAGAATGCCTGCCCCTCGGTTGCCGTTCCAGGGCCGGTAAAGGTCGGCGACCCACACACGCCCTGCACAAGCCCGTAGGCGTCGACCTTGCCGTGCGCGGCATCCCGCATCCTGTCCGCCGCCGCGAGGTACCGGGCTTCCAGCCAGCCGGCACGCACGCCACGATAGATGCTGTACGCGAGCATTTGTGCGACGTTCGTCTCGACAAAGGTATCCGGCCTGTCGACCACATCGTGGAAGAGACCGTCGGACCGCTGATACGCCAGGCAACCGTCGAGCACCTCCCGCACGTACGCGATCAGCTTTTGCCGCGCATCACGCATCTCGGGCGGGAGGGCGAGAATAACCCGCGTCATACCCGCGGCTGCCCATCCGTTGCCCACGCCCCAGAAGTCCTGCCTGATCCATTGGCGCTTGCCCGCGTCCCACATATGAGAGAACAGGCGTGCTTCTCGATTCCACAGCATGCCCCTGTAGCCATCGATCTGTCTCACCGCCTCGTCGGGCCGCCCGGCCACGGCAAGAAACGGAGGCGCCATATAGATGGAGTCCACCCACACCTGGACACTGTCGCACAGGTGGCACAGCGTGCCGTCATCCGTGCGCGGAGCAGTGTACAGCAGGTAGTCGAGCAGGCGGTCGGCTGCCTGCTTGAAGACGGGCGATCCGGTGACAACCCCGGCCTGTAGCAGCGGTTCCCCGTTCGCGGCCGGATCCGTCACGTTGTTCTCGGAGCCCAGCACAGCAGGCCGGCCGTCCTCGGCTTGCCGCACGACGGCGTCCTTGGCCAGCAGCACGAGGCTGTCGACGTCCTTCAGCTCCAGGAGGGCCTGTGCGGCGACTCCCTGTTCCCAGCCGGCTCGCTGCATGCAGAGCATGGCCTGCTTGACTCGTTCGATACGCTCAGTTGGGTTCATGTTGTCCTCCTGGAATGCGCGCACGGTGCTGTTTTGAACGAGCTACATGGGTATTATGCACTCCGAGATCATGGGTCGTGGCGGCGCTCACGGGCGGCCACGGACCGGTGCAGGCTACCGGTCGCCGTCCACCGATGTCGTGATCACGCCCACGGGGTGCCTGGGCAGTGCTGGATGCTGAAGTGCAGGCGCTGGGCTGCGCTCCGCTTCGGGTGCGGACGCGCGGCTTACACGGGCCAGGGTAGCAGAGCTGGCGAGCCACGTACCCGCCAGTGCCACGGCGCCGCCAGCCCATTGGCGCGCGCTGAGCTGGTCGCCCAGCAAGAGCGCGGCAAAGGCAACTCCGAGGATTGGCTGCAGATACCCGTAGACGGTCGCGCGTGTCACGCCGACCCGGGCAATACCCGCGTACCAGAGCATGAGCGTGACAACGGAAGCGCCGACGGCCGTGAATGCGAGCGCGGCCCACGTGTGCGGATGCACGGCCGTCCAGTGCACGGTGGGAAATTCTCGCGCGGCGAACGGAGACAGGCAGCACAAGCCCCAGAAGGCCGACCAGGAAGTCACGCGCAGCGCGGAGTAGCGCTGCAGCACGCGCTTGGCAAGCAGAGACGACAGACCCACGGCCAGTGCGCTGAAGAAGACCTCCACTTCTCCTAACGTTGCCCCAGCGCCGCCGGGCGCACCGAGGCCGACGATGAGCGCGATGCCCGCGCTCGCGAGCACGATGCCTGCCCAGAGGCGCTGGCTCGCGCGTTCGCCCAGGAGGCGGACGGCCAGCAGAATGGTAAAGGCCGACGCACAGGCAAACATGATAGCGCCGATTGACGCGCTGGTTCGGCGCAGCCCGTCAAGGAACAGTACCTGGTTTATGCCGATGGATAGCGCGCCCATCAGCATCAATCGCCCGAGGTCCGCACGGGCCACTCGAACCCCACGCTCCACGGAGGCGAGCAACCCGAACAGCAGCGCGGTGGCGATTGAGAAGCGCATGGAGCCGAGTACCAGTGGGGGCAGATCACCCAATGCGACCTTGACGGCGGTGTAGTTGAGCCCCCAGAGCACGGCCGCACACAGCAGGCCCACATCAGGCCACCCGAAGCCTCGAGGCTCAGTCATTCGCGCTCCATCCTGCTCCCAATCGTAGCAGTTTTGGCCGGGCGCTCGGCTGCCATCCCGGTTCTCAGCGCCAGCGACCGCGCTACTCCGACCACGAACGTGCTGGGTTGTTGTCATGCATACGCTGCTCGCCCAGAACCCGCCGGTATGGCCTACAGATGTCTGCCCCAATTCGATCCCTGGGCCGATATCTCAAACGCCGGCACGCGGCAATCAAGGCCTGCCATAACGCGTGGACACAGAAGCCGGTCTTGCTACTCGTCAGCCGAGCGTGGCCAGCAGCTGCTCGGCACTTGCAATATCCGCACGCGCACCCAGTCGCCGGAAGATGGCCAGCGCGTCCTCCAGGCAGGCTCGGGCGGCCGCAGCGTCGCCGCGAGCCAGGTGCAGGCGGCCGTAGACCTCCAGCAGCCGGCCCTCGCCGTGCGGGTAGGGCATGCTCCGCGTCAGCGCCAGGCCCTCCTCCAGTGCCTGCTCCGCCTCGTCCCAGCGCTCTTGCCTCAGCAGCACGAGGGCCCGCACGCGCAGCAACTGTGCCCAGGCCAGCCGGCAGGTGCCGCGCCGCGCCCGCTCGAGCGCCTCGCCCACGGTCACGGCAGCCTGATGGATCTGGCCCGCTTCGAGCTGCGCCCAGGCCAGCACAGGCAGCACATACTGGGTCACGATGCGCTCCTCCTGACCCGGCCGGTCGAGGAGCGTGAGGAGTTGCGCGCAGGCTGCCTCGGGATGGCCGGTAAGCACGTCGCGCTCGGCGAGGAGGGCGCGAGCGATGAGCGCGTGCAGGCGCTCGCCCGTTCCTCCAGAGACAGCCAGTACCTGTTCAAAGCACTGCGCCGCCTCGTCCCAGGCGCCCGCGGCATGCAGGAGTCGCCCCAGATCCACGCGAGGGCGGGTGTAGTCAAAGCCGTCGGTGAAGCCCGCCTCGTCCGCGAGGGCCACGCCGCGCTCCAGATAGGCGCGGCCGGCGGCCCAGTCGCCGCTCAGGAAGGCGTCCAGCCCCAGCCGGCTCCTGGCATTGACGATGCCACCCTGATCGTGTGCCCGCTCCGCGCATGCGAGCAGGCGCTCGGCGGCCTGCCTGCCCAGCTCGTACTCCCCTCGCTCTTCATGGATCCAGGCCAGGCCGTGGTAGGGCCCCCAACCGTCCTCGGGTCTCGCCAATCCTGCCGCTTCCTGGGCCGCCCGGAGCGCCTCGTCGGCACGGCTGGCCAGGATGCAGACGTAGGCCCGGCTTGCGAGTGCGGAGACCAGCAGGGCGCGGTCGCCCAAGGCACGGGCGATCTCCTCGCCGCGGGTCACATGGTCCAACGCGCTGTCCATCTGGGCATCGTTGACATACAGATCGGCCAGCTTCGAGTACGCTGCGGCCAGCTCGCCGGAGGGGCCGCGGGACTCCAGTTCGGCCAGGATCGGCCGCAGGCGCGCTATCCCGGCCGCAAAGGGCCCCCTGCTCGCGTAGATCCTTGCGATCAGCGTCTCCACCCTGGCCATGCCCGTCAGGTCGCCCGCCCGGCGGAGCATGCCCGCTGCCTGGTCGAGCACTGCCAGCGCGGCGTCGAACTGCTCCAGGCGAAATGCCAGGACACGGCCCAGCTTCTCACGGGCACGCAGGAGGTCGGCCTCGGCACCCCCAGTCCCTCCAGACACGCGACCAGATGCCGGTAGTGCGCCGCTGCCGCCGCGTGGGCGAACTGCGCCGACGCGCTATCGCCGGCCTGCTCCAGGTAGATCGCAGCCCGGGCCGCGTCTCCGGCCTCGCGGAAGTGGAAGGCCAGCGCCTCCAGCGGCGGCCTGCCGGACCCACGTTCTAGGGCTTGGGCCACCTGCCGGTGCAGCAGGCGTCGCCGCGCCAGACCCAGGTCCGCTTCCACCACTTCGCGGATCAGGTCGTGCACGAAGGCGTACGCGTCGTCGCCAGTCTCCTCCAGGAGCCCGGCCCGGCAGGCCTGCTCCAGGGCATCGAGCACCTCGCCCTCGGGCAGTGCCACCGCCTCCAGGAGCAGCGCACGAGGGACCACACGGCCCATCACCGCCGCCGTGCCCAGCAGCGTCCGCGCCGCCTCGGGCAGTACCTGCACACGGCGCCGGATGCTCTGGCGCAGGTCCCAGGGCACGCCCGGCGTGGCCCGTTCCTCGGACTGCCGGCCCCGCACGCTCCGCGCATAGCTCACCACGTAGAAGGGCACGCCGCCGGCGCGCGACGCAACCTGCGCGGCCAGCGCCGCGCCGTCCTGTCCCGGCTCGCTCAGGGCGCGCAGGAACAGCGCCTGGGCCTCGGGCGGGGCAAGCGGCTTGAGCGTCCGCTGGCTGACCAGCTGCGCGTCGCCCAGCTCGGCGAGAGCCAGTGCGAGCGGGTGCTCCGGCCCGACCTCCGTATCGCGGTAGGCGCCCACCACGCGCAGCGGCATGTCCGGCGGCTGGCGGAGCAGACTGGCGAGCAGGTCGCAGGCATCGGCGCCTGCCCACTGCAGATCGTCCAGCAGCAGCAGCGTGCCGGCCGCTCCTGCCAGGTTGGCCAGGATGCGGCCCACGGCCTTGAAGAGCAGGTGGCGCTCCTGCTCCGGCGGCAGCACCCAGTGCGGCAGCGGCTCGAGCGCCTCAGGCGGCAGGTCGGGGAGCAGGCGGACCAGCCAGGCGCAGCCCGCCAGCTCCGCGCGTAGGGCTGCCACCGACCGGCTGGCCACATGCCGCTCCAGGGCCTGCAGCAGCGGGGCAAAGGGCTCGCCGGCTCCGCGGCCGCAGCCGCCCGCCAGCACCGCCCAACTCCGCGGGATGGCCCGGGACGCCGCCTCCTGCAGCAGGCGGGTCTTGCCGATGCCCGGCTCCCCGGCGAGAACGAGCAACGGCGGTCCCTCGCCGGCCAGGTGCGCCTTCAGCACGGCCACCTCCCGCTCGCGCCCAACCAAGGGCAACGCGGTGTCCCACATCCAACCCGGTATGGCGGGCGGCGCGTAGCCTTGCAGCTGGCGGGGCCGGCCCGGCCGTGCCGGCGGGCGGGGGCCGGCCGGTGTGCCCTCGAGGCGCCCTCGTCCGAGCGCCTCGAACCGGGCGCGCTCGCCCGGCGGCAGGCTGAGCGCGCCGACCAGCAGGCCGAGCGTGTCCGCATGGGGTGCGCGGTTGACCCCGCGCTCCAGGTCGCTGATCGCCCGCACGCTCAGCCGGGCGCGCCCGGCCAGCGCCTCCTGCGTGAGCCCGGCGCGCAAGCGATGCCGCTTGAGCAGGTCGCCAAATGGGCTGGCTGTGCTCTCCACCATGCCCGGAACCCCCAACGCGCGGCAAGCGATGCCGCGGTCATGGCTGCTGCCAGTATAGCACAGCATGGAGGCGCGCTCGGACCGGCGGCGTGTGCGTTTTCCGCCTGGAGGTGTGTGCACCCGGGCCACTCATGTGCCCGATCATGTGGGTTTCGCCGGGCTCTGCGCCTGTTTCCGCAGCGCCTGTGGGCGCAGAGTGAAGGGCGGATAGAGGGGAGGGCCCGGTGGCAACGAGCGCGATGGCGACCGGCGCCCTTCGTCCTCGCCGAGGGAGCACATCGTGCTGTTGCAGCATACGAGGAGGAGAGACATGCAGGCGATACACATCTTGCTCCGCGCGACGTGCGCGGCATTCCTGTCGCTGGCCATGCTGTGCGCCGCGATGCCGCGGCAGGCAGGCGCGGCGATCGGCAGCCCATCGCTGGCCGGGCACTGGGTAGCCCAGCTCGTCTGGCACTGCGAGCCCGGCCACGGTCCCGGTCTGGTCTGCGGGCGGGCCGACCATGCGCCCGGCGCCGTCACCCTCGCGATCACCATGGATATCGTGAGCGATGCTGCCGGCAGCGCCACGTTCCAGTATGAGGCGACGCTCGCAGGCAGCGGCAGCGACCTCAGTCCGCTATGCGATGCCCAGCTCTGGCGAAGCACCGCCTTCACCGGCCTCTGCTACATGACCGGGCACGGCAAAGGCTACTTCAGCCCGGCCTCGTGGTACTTCTACGTCTACGACGAGTGGGTGACGTTCTATGGTCCGAGCATGGTGCGCGCGGTGCACAACCCGATGGCGGCGGGGGGCATCGCGTATCCGGAGATGTGGCCGATCCCGACGCAACAGGGCTACTACCGTGACGGCATGCTGGACCTCGGCCCCTCTCCCGCCGGCGTCCACGCCGAGGAAGTCCTGGTGCGGTACTAAAGTCTCGCACGATTGCGTGCAGGGCGTGCAGAGCCCCACGTAGACTCTGCGCAGCCGTGAATGGTGTGTGTGACACATGCGCCCATCGCGTTGACCTGCACCGGGGCCCGATGCCAGTGCATGATCATGCGGCGGATAGCATGTCCAGAGACGGCGTTGACCACGCTGAAGGCATGGTAGTACGGCGAAACCTGCGCCAACTCGGACACTATTCCCGCCTGGTCGGCGCGGATGGCGGCAAGGCGGGCCTGGGCGTTGGCACCCCTCGCGGGCAGGTCTTCGGACGGGGAGTGCGGCATCGTGGTCCCCTGGGACAACCGGCCACTCGCCGCTGCGTTATCCTGCCTGGCCTAGCACTCCACCTAGTTTTCCATCGTCCGCGGACCACCACCGCGCATGAAAACCGCCGCGCTCGCCCGACCGCAGTCGGCCCGTCGCTGCCATCCTTCCGCAGATGGAGGCTATATTCACCTAGCTGAGGGGCACAGCCTGAAACTGGCAATTGCGACTGAACGCTCCACCACTACTGGGTCACTTGTCACGTTCATGGCCTTTCCCGGAGCGCGAGAGTCTGGGCGGCCTGAAGGCCACAGTTAGCTCAGTACGTGAGGACACCCACTCTTATGGGTACCCGCGGCCTGAAGGCCGGAGTCTCACACGAAGCGGCAATGGCTGTGAGCAACGCACTTGACCCACTACCAGCGATCCCAATGCAGCAGAGTGTCGAGCGGCCAACGCGGGCCCGGTTTGAATGCTGCCCCGACGGCGTAGGCGACCGGGATCAGTGCCACCTGCATCACGTCGGGGTAGGGGATGCCGAGCACCTCGGCCGCCGACCGCTCCCCCTGCAGATGCAGGGTCGTCCAAGCGGTGCCAAGACCACGTGCCCGGGCGGCCAGCATGAAGCTCCACACGGCCGGAAGAATCGACCCCCACGTCCCCGCCTGAGCCTCGGCCGACTGGCCGTCAGTACGCCCTGTGATGCACGGCAACACCAGCACCGGCACCTCGTGCAGGTGGTCCGCAAGATACTGGGCCGAGTCCCGCAGCCGGTGCCAGGCGGCGAGTCGGGACGGCTCAACGCCGGTGGGCGGCAGCGACTCGGCGACATACTGCCGGAAGCCAACCCGGTAGATCTCCGCGAGCGCGCCCTTCTTGGCCGGGTCGGTCACCAGCACAAAGTGCCAGCGCTGACTATTGGATCCGGACGGCGCCTGTTGGGCGAGGGCCAGGCATTCTTCAAGCACCGCCCGCGGCACGGGCCGCGTCAGATCAAGACGCTTGCGTACGGCGCGCGTGGTCGACAACAGCTCATCCGGGCTCAACGGTATCATGCTGTTCTCCCAGGACTCTCCGGCCAATCGACGACAAACACGCCGGCTTCATCGCCGCACGCGGCAGCGCATGGCCGGCCGGCATGCCATGCTTGAGCATATGCCCCGGTGTCGAGCCGCTGCAAGCCACGCGCCCGATCACGATCGGGCGATCCGTGACCGGAGCGCCAGGTTTCATGTATACTGTGTATAGGAGGTATACACCGTGATCACCCAGAAAGTGCGTAAGATCGGCAACAGCTATAGTGTCACTATCCCGCGCGAAGAGATGGAACGCCAGCACATCACTGTAGGCGACTACGTGAGCGTCGAAGTGCGCCGTGTGGAGTTGGAAACGCGGGTCCGCCCCATCCTCTCGCCCGTGTTCCAAGCGGACTTTGCCGCCATTCGCGAGGAACTGGACGCCGATCTTCGCTACCTTGCCGATCGGTGAGTATCGCCCACCTGAGCATGGCCGACGTTGTTGCGCTCCATGACGATCTCCTTGCCCGCTATGGTGGTGCAGCCGGGCTGCGCGATGAGGGACTTCTCGAGAGTGCCGTGGCACGACCGCAAACGACCGCGTATTACGAAGGATCAGACCTGGTGCGACAAGCGGCCACGCTGATCGCCGGTATGGTCCACAACCAACCCTTTGTCGACGGCAACAAGCGTACGGCTCTTGCGGCGGGCTACCTGTTCTTACGTGCCAACGGCACCCGCATTGCGGCCGAGCCGCTCGAAGCCGCGCAGGCTATGCTGGCCGCGCTCACAGCTGGAACTGTCGATCGAGCGGTTGCCGACCTAGACGCCTGGCTCCGCGCCCATGCGACCATGATTGGCGACACGTAGATCCCGGCCACGAGAAGACAAGCCAGGCTGGCCGGCGCCTGCCACTCCCACCGCTGGGAGAGCCGACGGCGTCACACCTGCACCAGGAGCGCCGGAGTACCGGGATCGCGGCGAACCCCACGCCCGTCCGAGCCGATCTTCCACCGCGAACGCGAAGATCGCGAGGATGGTGCCCACCACGACCGCGACTTGCCCCATCGACACGATCTGGCATATCTTCAGCCTGCAAAGGGTAGTCACGCGGCGGGGCGCCGGCGTCTCCCCTATGACGCATACCTCGGCACCTGGAGGGAGAACGATGACCAGAACGATCGTGTGTTACGGCGACTCCAATACGTGGGGGTACAATCCGGCGACCGGCGAGCGATTTCCTGCAGACGTCCGATGGGCCGGCGTTCTTCGCCGGGCGCTCGGCGACGGCTATGTGGTGATTGAAGAGGGGCTCAACGGTCGCACCACCGTCTGGGACGACCCTGTCACCGAGTACCGCAACGGCAAGGACTACCTCGTGCCGTGCCTGGACTCGCACCATCCGGTGGACCTCGTGGCGATCATGCTGGGTACCAACGACCTCAAGGCGCGCTTTGGCCTGCGCCCGTCGGACATCGCCGAGGCGGCCGGCCTGTTGGCGGAGGTAGCGCTTCACAGCGGAATGGGGCCGAACGGAAGCGCGCCCCGCGTGCTGCTGCTTGCCCCACCAGCCGTAATCAAGCTGACCGATTTTTCCGGCGTGTTTGAGGGAGCGATTGAGAAGTCGCGAGAGCTGGGGCAGTATTACCGGCTTGTTGCCAAGTGGAAGGGATGCGCGTGCCTGGACACGGCCCAGCTGATTCAATCGAGCCCGCTCGACGGCATACACTTCGAGGCGGACCAACACGCAGCGCTGGGTCATGCGGTGGCAACCGAGGTGCGACGCCTGCTCAGCTAAGTGGCCGGCATCGCCGGCACAGACCCGTGGCAGCAGAGTTTTCTGGACTGCTCTTTGTCGATAGGCGGCTCGCGCTACGCGTGGACAAGCGGCTCTCAGGCCACGGAACCGCTGCTCGGGCCGCCCTTCCGCCATAGACCGCGCCTTGCCGGCCTGTTCGGCCTCACCCCGAGTGGCGCCGTAGCGAAGGTCGGGGTGAGGCCAAGATCAAGCACGGCTGTGCCGGTTAGCGGATAGTGTACGAGTAGGGGACGGCGGCGACCTCATCACTGAATACGGCGTTGGCGTCATAGGTCTCAAGGTAGAGATTGCCGTTGACCCGCGTGCCGCTGGTGCTGCTGGGGGTGAAGATGACTGCGATCGTGCCGGTCTGCCCCGGCCCCAGGGTCAGCGGCGTGTAGGCGTTCGATCCGCCCATCAGGGACGCCCACACATTGCCCGTGCCGGCGCTGACCGCCGGATCGAGCGCCTCAGTGGTAAAGGTGTACGCAACGCTCACCGTGCTGGAGGGTGCGGGGCCAATGAAGGGTCCGATCTCATTCGGGGAAGCGCCCCAAATGCCCTGCGGTAGTTCCGGCGCGGTGAAGGTGACTTCGCTGGTGTATCTGCCTCCGTTGGTCCCCGTCCGCCCGAGGAGCGCGGGATCGTACCAGCCCGCCACCATGTCGATCGGTACCGGTGAGGTAGCCAGCACGTCGAGCCCGGTGGTGCGCGGCGGCACGTAGAGCCGTGGTGTGGTGTGTAACGGTAGGGTGAAGGTGCCGCTCGCGGGAGGCCGGATGGCCGGGAGCGTGTAGCTGTGGCCGGCAGCCAGCCGCGGGTCGATGGAGTAGGTCTCGGGCACGATGCCTGTGTTCGTCACCTGGATCAGCGCCGTGTCCACTGCCACCTCCTCCGCCACCTCGGCTGCGACTGCCACGGCTGCCGCGACCACGCACGTCACGGTGAGCGCGACAGCCACCGCTGCCGTCGTGGACCTGCAGCGTGCCGGCGCCGATAACCAGGCATCGCTCACGGTGCAGCAGCCGCTGCCCGGCGCGGCCAACTACTTCATCGGCAGCGACCCCAGTGCATAGCTCAGCAACATTCCCACCTACGGGAGCGTGGCCTATCAGCACGTGTGTCTCGGCGTGGACATGGTCTTCCACGGCAACCAGAGCCAGGTCGAGCACGACTTCACGGTGCAGCCGGGAAGCGATCCCGCGCAGATCCGCCTGCGCAGGACGTGCAGGGGCACCGGCAGGGCGCCTGCAACCCGCCGGGGCAAGGACGTCCGTACGGCGACGTTCATGCCCGATCTTGCGCTGGTGAGAGACCGTGCGCATGCAGCGTTCCAACCGGCGCTGACGCGCGGGTAATCACGCCGATGGCGCGGTACACGGTGCTCGGCGTAGAGTGAAGGCACGGTAAGGAGGTGGTTTCATGCAGGCGCAGGCAGCGTTCCCCGATCACGGAGATGACGACCTGCTGGCGCTCGTGGCGGAAATACGCGCCCGGCACTCCGACGCGGATCTCCCAGTGCCCGCGGCGACCACGATCGCCACGGTGCTGGCTCATCTGCAGGATGAAGTGCCGATGGAGGGGCCGAACCGGCCGAGCACGAGCGCCAGTGGCGTGCCGTGGAATACGAGTGGCACACAATACCTGCGCCCATCGCGTGCGCATTCCTTCAAACAGCACTGGTCGCCAGGAATCGGTGCCAATACGCGGCGTTGCCTTGCGGCCTCATGCATATGCATGCACCAACGCGCCCACCAGCAGGACGGCGCCAATCCTGTTGTGTCGCTCCAGGTCGCCGCTGGTGCGCGCCGCATTCATCCATGCGCCGCAGGCGGTAGCGGCAATTCCGGCGACGCCCAGCGCGATGACGCCAGCTGCCGGCGCAATGTCGCCACTCGCTCTGGGGTCCGAATCGGGATGACGTAGACGGGAATCTGCTCGTCCCACTGGAACGCCAGCATCCGGTCGAGTACGAGGTCGGTCACCTCGTCAGGATCGTCCGTGTCTACCATCGCGGTCAGATGGGTCACATGCGGATCCTCTTCGGCAGGTCCGACGCGAACGCTTGCGCTCGGATAGTGCTGCCTGACAAGCGCACTCAACTCCTGGACAGCAGCTTTGCACCGCTCGTCTAGCCCTGCCCAGTAGGCGTCGTTCATTGCATCGTCCTCCCTTGGGCCCGAACCGCTGCCAGAAACGCCCGGGTCCGCTGCAACGCCCGTCTTGCCTGCAACTCGCTCACCAGATCCTCTTTGTAGTCGGCCGCCTCCCGCAATAGGTAGAGGCGTGACAGCACGTCCCGCAGTTCGGCCGGATAGACCTTGCGACGAGCAATCAGTTCGCCAGCAAAGACGGCCTGCGCCTGTTCATGACTCCACACCGCTTGCCGCGAAGGGGGTACCAGCCCAGCCGCGCGGAGCGCGACGATAGCAGCCTGAAAGCAGCCATAGTAGCAGCGATTCGCCATGTTGTTGTAACGGCGATTGGCATACTCGCTAACTGCGCCGGCCAGGCTTTCCTCGGCCTTGCTCCAGTAGATATCGTCATCTTCCACCATGGCATTCATTCTACCGCACGGCTTCTGGACGCAGATGACGAGGGCTCGGAAGAAGACGACCGGTTCACGGATCGACGGGCCGAAGCGCGCCGGCACTGAACACTTGCGCCCACGGCACTCGCGCTCGCGATGCCACAGTTTCGCCTGTAGTCGGCCTGCGAGTCGCGCGAGCCCCAGCGTGTCGATGCGCATAGTTAGACAAGCTGGTAGGCACTCTACGTGACAGAGCATAATCTGGCCACAGACGAAAACTACTAGTCCTTGGCCACCGTGGCCAGGCGACGCCTGTAGTGGCAATCCGGCTCGGTGCTTTGACGGCTGTCCGGCGCCACTGTACGTTCAA
>CAVSOU010000010.1:662500-1392718 GCA_963729625.1 uncultured bacterium | reverse complement strand
GTGCGGCGGCCCGCTGTATCGATCAACCCAGCGGCTCTGGCTGCTCATCTGGTATGTGAATGAACACCCGGTTACGCCGCCGTTCTGCCTGGTACACGTGCAGGTCAACCTTAGCGGGGTCGCGGACGGCTTTGCCCGTGGCAAGATCAAAACGTCCATTGTGCCTGGGGCACTCGATGCAGCCGCTGATGACCAGACCGCCGGAGAGTTCCGCTCGGCCATGGGTGCACAGCCCGTCACTGGCATAGAACCTGTTGCCGCGCAGGCGGTAGATGGCATAGACCTTGGAATTGTGGTTGAAGGCGATCACATCGTCCTCAGCAATATCGTCGACCGCGCAGGCGTCCACCCAGCACCCGGTGATCGTCTCCGGAGCAGGCCCAAGCGATGCTAGATGACTGGCCGCGCCGCTGGACGTCGCTGCCGGCGTCTGCGGCGTGGTGGGAAGCTCGCGCACGATGTGATAGTCAGGGTCTTGTGTGGCCTGCCGATACAAGGCCGGGATCATCTCTTTGTAGACCGCCCACAAGGAGCGATAGGCGCGCGGTGTTTGTGCTTTGATGGCGTCATGCAGACGAGGGAGCGCGTGATACGGCACCATGGGCGTCGAATGATGCTCGATGTGATAGTTCATATTCATGTAGAGAAATCGGAACACCGGATTGATGTAGACGGTGCGCGTATTCTGGCGGTGATCGAAGACGTTTTCCTTGAGCCCGGCGTGCTGGGTCAACCCCAGGAGTTGATGCAGCCAACCTCCGTAGAAGCGGGGGAGACCGACGAACATGAGCGGCAGGAAGCTGCGTTTCTTCAGCGACCACAGACCAAAGAAGCTGACGATGGCCATGTAGATGCGGCTTGACCGGTACATCTTCTTCAGCTCGGATGCGGGCACAAAGCTGCGTACATCGGCGGTGGGCTTTCCGAACGCATGGCGGACGATACGCCAGACTTCCGGCGGCCCGCTGCGCAGCCAGAGGAAATCCATGGCAACCTTGACCAGATCGGCGGGCCGCATGACCTGGATCTCGGGGTCAAGACCGACGACGTAGGTGTGCGTATGATGGCGGGCGTGACTCCAGCGCCACAGGACGGCTTCGCGGAGCGTCATGAACGAGCTGATCTGGTAAAAGATCTCGTTGAGCCAGCGGGTTTTGAAGGGTGTGCCGTGACCGCATTCATGCCAGCTGGCATCGGAGGAGGAAAAGATCGTGCCAAAGGTGAGGAACGCGGGGATGGCCCAGCGCGTCTTCCAGGAGCGAATCGCCGCATAACCGCTGGCGACGAGCAAGACAATCCACAGAGCAAAATGCCGGATAGCAGGGCCATCGCTCCTCTGCATCAGGGCTTTGAGCTCATTGCGGTCAAGCGCGGGATGCCACCAAGTTTCTTCTACCTGATCCTCAATGTGGTCGTCATCCAGAGCCAGAACGCGGCCGTTCACTGCTCCGGTGAGACTGTAGTCCCTACGTTCTTTGACGACCATACTCCACCTTCCTCCCGCGTAGTGGGGTGCGACTAGGTCAAACGCCCATCGTACTAATTAACGTTACCCTATCTTGAGTCAGTGCACCAGGAAAAGATCTGATGAACGCGGTAGGCGGCAAGGGACGCCAGGAAGGGTTCTCTTGGGTTATGCTGGGGCGGCGGAGCGGGAGCCCAATGCTGAGCGCGCCAAAGTTGAGATGTCAAGAGGCTATCTGGCGAAGGCTACGCCGTAGGCGGCGATGTATCGCGGGAAGCTCGCCCAGCCGGCCACTCCTCTCCCGGTGATGGCAATGACCGAGTACCGGGAGCGGGAACCGCGGCAGGAATCCTTGCCGTTGGGCCAGGTGCTGTGCCCGGCGATTGAAGGCTTCTCACTGTGAGCGTCGACCGGGAGCCTCGCCATGATGGAATTCGCACAATCGGCGTCGAGCCAGCCTTTGCGGCCTGCGGATGCCAATTCGACTATGGCCGGCGTCGATGCTCTTCAGATAACGTGAATCTATCCAGCATATGCTACAGTGATGGGCGAGCAGACTTGCGATACGCTGAAGTCCGAGATTGAGCGACACATCGGCGACGTCAAAGCTGCCCTGAAGAGCGACGACGTTGAGCGCGTCACATCCACGTCTGAGGCGCTCAAGAAAGCCTTGCAGGGAGTCGGCGCCGCGATCTACGGCCAGTCGAGTGCCGCAGGCAACGGCTCAAACGGCTCGGGCCACAATGGCGGAGGCTTCGGCGGTCACGGTGGGACTGGCGGCAAAGCCGGGGCGCCGGGGCACGACGAAAACACCGTGGAGGGCGAGTACCAGGAAGTGTAGCGCATGGAGTTTCGCGATTACTATGCCGTGCTGGGCGTAGCCAAGACGGCCACGGACAAAGAGATCCGGTCTGCGTTCAGAAAGCTGGCGCGTCGGCATCATCCCGATGTGAATCCTGGCAACGACGCCGCCGAGGCCCGCTTCAAGCAGATCAACGAGGCGAATGAGGTCCTGTCGGATAGCAACAAACGCGTGCTCTACGACGCACTCGGTTCGCGCTGGAAGGAATACGAGCAGTATCGCGCGGCCGGAGGGGCCGCGTCGCCTGCCGAATTCGCCCGGGCGACTGCAGAACCCGCCCGGGCCGAGAGCGGCTCCCGGCAGTCCGCGCGCGCAGAACGAGGCCGCACACAGGCGTCCCCCGAGGACCTGCGGGACCTGTTCGGCCAAGAGCGCCCGTACTCCGATTTCTTCGAGTCGGTCTTCGGCGACACACGTGCCTCCGGCAGGCCGGCGAAAGGCGCCGACGCGCAGGCGGCAGTGGAGGTCACCCTTGAGGAAGCTTTCCGTGGCACGGCGAGGCATCTGCAGTTCACCGATCCTTCAGGGGGTGTGCGCGCGATCGAAGCGCGCATTCCGCCAGGTGTGCGTGATGGGTCGCGTATTCAGCTCCGCGGGCAGGGAGGCGCGGGCCAGAGCGGAGGCCCGTCCGGCGACCTCTATCTGATCGTCTCGGTGGCGCCGAATTCGCGGTTCCAGCGCGACGGCAACGACCTGCGCCGTGAGGAGCTGCTGGATCTCTACACCTGTATGCTCGGCGGCGAGATCCATGTCGAAACACTCAAAGGCACGAAGCTGGCGGTGCGCATTCCCCCCGAAACGCAGAACGGGAAGGTCATTCGGCTCAAGGGGCAGGGCATGCCCCATCTCAAGCATCCGGAAATCACCGGCGACCTGCTTATCCTCGTGAAGGTCGTGCTGCCCGTACTCCTCAGCCAGGAGGAGCGTAACCTGTTTGGCACACTGGCGACGCTGCGCGGACGCAGCAAGACAGGAGAGCATGCCTGATGCCGCTCATGTACTATCGTGTCGACGTTGTACGGGAGTTACTCGATCTCTCCCGATCCCAGATGCGGCGCTACCTGCAAGCCGGCCTGATCGAAGCCAGCGGCGAGCCCGAGGGTCCCGGCTCGCCTCGGCGCTTTACCGCAGAGGACGTGCGGCGCGCACGCCGTATCCGGCGGCTTGAGCGCGATTTGGGCCTCAACCAGGCAGGACTCGAAGTCGTCATGCGACTGATCGATCAAATTGAGGCGTTGCAGCGGCAACTGGCCGAAGGCCAAGTGCGCGATTAGCGGTCAGACAGCTGCGGCGGTGCGCGTCGACCTGCTTTCGCACGGTAGCGGTCGCCTCGGCGCCGTGTCCGAGACGGTGGAGGTGCATACCTTATACCTTAACGCTCGGTCTCCCCGTTCGCCCAAGGTACCGTGCCACATTGACTCGCACGACTCAATGCGGACAAGTCCCGCCGGCAGCGGCCTGGCTGGCTCGCTAGGGCAGAATCTCGACGTACCCGTCCGTTCCATGCACGCGGATCCGCTGGCCATCCCGGATTAGCCGGGTGGCATGCTCCACCCCCACGACGGCCGGTAAGCCGTACTCCCGAGCGATCACCGCGCCATGGGTCATCAGGCCCCCACCTCCGTCACCAGGCCTCCGATCGCGAGGAACAGCGGCGTCCAGCTGGGGTCCGTATAGGCGGTGACCAGGATGTCTCCCAGTTCGAGGTTGGCCTCCGCCATGTCCAGGACGACGCGAGCCCGCCCCTCGACGAGCCCGGTGGAAACGGGCAAGCCGACCAGCGCGCCGGCCGGCACGCCGTTGCGTCGGTACGACCCGGCGATGACCTCGCCGTCCGACGTGAGCACTCGGGGCGGCGTGAGCGCCTGATAGGACCCGAACGCGTCCTTGCGCTGGCGGACGAGCTGGTCGTCCACCTGGTTCGTGCGCACGACGTCGTGCAGCTCCTGGAACGTGAGGTAGAAGATGTCGTCCTTCTCACGAAGCACGCGGGCCTGCACGAGGCGCTCAGCCTCTTCGAGCAAGGCCTGCTTGTAGACGAAGTAGCGGCTGACCATGCCGTACTTCGGATACTCTCGGTACCCGACGAAGGTGCGGACCCGGTCGATCATCCGCTTGGCCTCTGCGGCCTTCCGCTCCACGTCCGGCAATGCCCGCAAGCGCTCCAGCAGCTCCTGTTCCTTCTTCCAGGCCTCCTGCCGCCCGTGCTCGAAGCGCCGCTGACCGGCGCCCCGCTCGCAGTTCCTGATGTTGCCGAGGCGGATCGGCACGAGCGTGGTGGGGCAACCGCCTTGGCGACGACCTCGCCGTCCCGCACCTTGTAGACGTCTGCGTTCACCAAGCCGGAGGCCAGGGACTCGCCGAGGCCGAAGCTGGCCTCTACGGAGGCGACCGTCCGGTTGCCCGTGACGGGGTCGGCCGTGAAAAGGATGCCGGCCGCCTGCGGGAAGACAATCTGCTGCACGACCACGGCCATGTGGACCTTGCGGTGGTCCACGCCGTTGCGCAGGCGGTAGGTCACGGCCCGCTCGGTGAAGAGCGAGGCCCAGCACCGGCTGACGTGCTGGAGGATCGCCGCCGGCCCCACGACGTTCAGGTACGTGTCCTGCTGGCCCGCGAAGGAGGCCGTCGGCAAGTCCTCCGCCGTCGCACTGGATCGGACGGCGCAGGCGGCGTGCTCGCCGAGCCGGGCGAGCGAGCGGGGTGATCGCCGCCGCCAGCTCGTCGGGGATGGCGATCCCTTCGACGGTCCGGCGTATCTCCGCGCTCAGCGCGCGGATCGCATCCAGGTCGTCCGGCTTCAGGCGCGACAGCCGATCGAGCCGCTCGTCGATCGGCGGCGCGTCCGTCATGATCCGCTGGAAGGCGTACGTCGTCACGCAAAAGCCAGCCGGCACGCGGAGGCCTTCGATCCGCGAAAGCTCCCCCAGGTGCGCGCCCTTGCCGCCGACGACCGCGACCCGCGTCTCATCGATCTCCTGGAGATCCAACACGTAGCGGCCCATCCACTCCCTCCCTTGTACGTTCTGCGGGCGGCTTTTCGGATCAGGTTGCGTCCGCCAGCGCACCCGACGAGATAAGCCGCCCGCGGGGACGGGCCGTCGGACAGTTCCCCGTCGACGCCGGTGTCGTCCTGCGCGAACCCCGTCACCTCACGTCCTCGATAGAGCGGCACCGCCAGCTCGTCGACCCAGCCGGCCAGGGTGCGCTCGCTGTGGTTCTGGCACACAGCCTGAATAGAAGTGAGTGGAACTGGCTGTGTCAGGGCCGGGCGCTACTACCACAGGAATCCGCAATTGACACTCCTGCTGTCGCGGCCTGTCTTGACCTACTGCGTCTTATTGATCAACCTGATGCTACGAAGCAGCTCCGCGACGCTCCAGGCGTAATGAATGCAGCCGCTCGCGTAATGCGGCGCGTCGCCATTGAACACCTCACTCACGCTGCCGATACCCGCGCTGCGTAGATGCTCGTGGAATGGGAGCAGCAGCGCACCCACGTCCTTCGGATCCGACCCCGTTCGCAGGAGTGCCTCCGCATACGGTCCCAGTAGCCACGGCCACACGGTTCCCTGATGGTATGCGCGGTCGCGACTCGGCTGGTCGCCGAAGTAGGTGCCCTTGTATCGTGGATCGGTAGGAGAAAGCGTGCGCAAGCCATACGGCGTGAGGAGATCCTCTTTCACGTGCCGCAGCACGCTCCGGCAGCGGGCCGCGGACACCAGCTTTCGGGGTGTTACCAGAGCCAGCAGTTGGTTTGGACGGAAGCTCGCATCGTCCCCATTTGGGCCGTCCACTACGTCAAAGAGGTAGCCGCCGTCTGGAAACCAGAACCGTCGCGCGAAGGCGCGGGCCGCGCGATCCGCGTGTTCCTTGAATGGCCGCGGATCGTCGCCGCAACGCTGCGCCCACGCTGCCATGGAGTCGAGCGCATCGATCCACAGGGCATTGAGCTCCACGGGCTTTCCGACACGCGGCGTATACACGACGTCGCGAAAGGTCGCGTTCATCCAGGTAAGGCGCGTCGGCGGTGTTCCCGGTGCCGCCAGGCCGGCCCGGAGCAACCCGTCGGAGGGATCGGTGCCGATGCCGAAGCGCGTGCCGCGCAGATGCCAGTCGACAGCCTCCGCAAGCCCTGGATATAGATCGGTCAGGATATGCTCGTCGGCTCCGGCATCAAGTGCCAGCCGCAGGGCCCGGAAGAACCAGAACACGGCATCTGCCGAGTCGTAGATTGGGGCGCGCTCCAGCTCGCTGTGGCTCCCAGGGATCATGCCCCGATCGGTCTGCGCCGCGAGATGGCGAAGCAGCGACTCAGCATCACGCATCCGGCCCGTGGCAATCAGTAGCCCGGGCAGTGAGGCCGCCGCGTCGCGGCCCCAGTCTTCGCCCCAGTGGAAGCCGGCGATGCTGGTGGTATGTGCCTCTTCGCCAGAAGCAAACGGCGGGTGTACGACGAAACGATCCGCCGCTGCGGTGAGCGCATCTTCAATCTCAGCAAGGCATGTGTCGCCTTCACCCAGCACCCTATGCTCGCTCCTGCGGCTTCGCGTACCCGAATTCCGAGCCGCCATCAGCGCCACATCCGGATCCGGCAGACCTTCGACGGGATCTTCGGCACTCGCGATGAATATCAACGAGCTGCCAGGCTCGAGCGTGGCGTGAAACGTTCCGGGCTGGTACAGGTCCTCAACGTAGTCATATCCGCGCATTCGCTCTTCGCGAAGCAAGAAATGCCAATACCAGTCGCCACCCTGCACAAATGAGGCGCCTGCCGAGGCGAGCCAGAGCGGGGCCGCGGTCAGCCCGGCCTGCACGCGAACGCCGGAATGGAACGGCAGGACGGAGAAATGCTGGTCCGCGCTTCCTCGCTGCAACGTGTGGTGGGCGCGAGACGCACACAGGGGCCGGATGGCGAGGTCGACCGGGCTGCTACCCACCACGAGCCTGTAGCGCACGATGGTCGTATTGTGGCCGGGGACCATCCAAATCTTTCGCCGGATGAGGTGACCGGACACGGCATAGGACCAGACGGGTGAGCCGTGCTCGAGCCTGAACGACTCGAGGTGCTCGAGATCACCGGGAAACACCGTACCGTCGCTGTATTCGGCTGCGGTCAGCTCGGTTGTAACCCCATCGATCGTGACGGCCTCATTCAGCCTGAGCAGCAGAGCGACACGCCCTACCGGAGGCCGCAGCGCAGCGATAAGCAGTCCATGGTACCGGCGCGTATTGACACAGTTGACTGTCCCGGACGCGTAGCCACCAATTCCATTGGTCAGCAACCATTCGCGCTTGAGACCAGCCTCAAGTGTCTGCAGCTCGCTGCGGCTGAACTCGATATGCATCTCACGCCCCGGTTGCTGAAATCCGACTCTTCCTTAGGGTATGTTACCGGGCCCAATAGTCAAGTCTGCTTGCAGGGCTGTTTCACTGTCGCGGCCGGATTAGCACATCTCGCTCCTTTGCTTTTGACCAGTGCTGTGCCTAGCCGAACTACTGGTGTGCATGTCGACAGCGTCGAAGTAGAGTGAAGGTACGCACTCTGCGCTTCTCTCACCGGTGCGTCATCAGAGGGTTTCAGAGGAAAGGACCAGACTGTTGCTGCTACGATTCTACTGGCTGGTAGAGGGAGAGCTGGCCGGCTGCTCATGCCCCGGAGGATACCGAGGCGGCCCGCCGGTCGCCGGGGCGGGAGGCGAGACACTCAGCCAGGACCTCACCTGGCTGGCGCAGCAAGGCGTGGGTGCCGTGCTGTCACTGACCGAGACGCCACTCCCGGAAGCAATCGTTGCCGCGCACGGGCTGGCGATGCTGCCCTTGCCGGTGCCGGACCTCCACGCTCCGACTCCTGAGCAATTCATGACCGCCCTGCGCTTCATCGACCGGCAACAGATGCTCAGTCGGTCTGTGGCCGTGCACTGCCTGGCCGGCCAGGGACGGACCGGCACGGTGCTCGCCGCATATCTGATTCGTCGCGGCGTGTCCCCGGATGCTGCGGTCCACGAGGTGCGCGCCCGCTGCCCCGGCGCCATAGGCAGCGAGCTTCAGGAGCTGGCTCTGCACCAGTTCGCCGCGCGGCGGGAGTGGATCCTCTAGCCGGAGAGGACCGCCATCACGCTCCGCCACCGGTGGCCGTGGAAGCAACTGAAGAACAACCTTGCGCGTGGCGCGCAGACAACCGGCGCCGGCATCAGCTCCAGATGGAGATACTGACGCACCTTGGCCCAGGATGACGGTCAGCCACTCCTTTGCCCATCCTGGAACTGCTATGCTTCGAGCCGAAGAAGAAGTTTCCGACTGCGGAGGTAGTACATGGCTGATGATGTCACATCACAGAGACCTACAATGGAGACCGCGCGTTTGGAGGCATTTAGCGACGGAGTGCTCTCCATTGTAGTCACCTTGCTCGCCTTCAACCTCACCGTCCCCTCCGTGGCCAAAGTAGACGGGCAAGGGCTCACCTCGGCACTGCTAAACCAATGGCCGACATACCTGGCGTACGCGCTGAGCTTTCTCAGCATTCTGATCGTGTGGATAAACCACCATCACATGTTTCTCCTGGTACAACGGATCGACCACGTGTTCTTGGTGCTCAACGGCCTGCTGCTGATGGTGGTCGCGGCGATTCCATTCAGCACGTCCCTGCTGGCGACTTACCTCCAGCGACCGGACAAGCGGGTGGCGCAGGTAGTCTACAGCGGCCTGTACCTCATGATGGCCACACTGTTTGTCATTATGTGGCTCTATGCCTCGCGCCGCAGGCGCCTGCTCGACGCCGGTACGGATGATATGACTATCCGCAACGTCACTCGCCAGGTCGCCTTTGGCCCGCTCATGTACGTGGTAGCTATGGGTTTGGCGTTGGTCAGCGCCGAGGCAAGCCTGGCGCTCTGCATTGCCCTCGCCATCTTCTTCGCCCTGCCCATTACTTTGCCAGGTTCGCCCTCAATACCGGAGTAGTACGCGTATTCTGTCCTTCAGGCAAGCTGGACGTAAGGGGCAGGCATTCACATGCATGCCCAAAAACCGTGCAGTATTCCTCTTGGTGGAGCGCGGCAGGAAGGACGGAGTCCAGTGAAACGTGTTGTACTGCTCCTGAGTTGTGCGATCCTACTTTCCATGCCGACGTTTGCGATTCCTGGTGCCATGCGTCAGGCCGGCGCTGCCCCGAGCGTGCTTGGGACCAACCTGATCGTCAATGGGGATGCGGAAAGCAGCCCGGGCGCCCACGATGACACCAGTGTCCTGCCGCCGGTTGGCTGGAAGGCAAGCGCCGGCTTCACCGCGGTCCAGTACGGGGCGAGCGGCGGTCTTCCCGGTCCCGCTTCGCCTGGTCCGTCATCGCGAGGCAAGAATTTGTTTGCCGGCGGTCCGAACGTCGCTGCGTCCACGGCCACCCAGAGCATCGATGTGTCCGCCGCCGCGGCAGACATTGACCGAGACGTGTCGTTCACCGTCTCGGGATACTTTGGCGGCTTCGGCAACCAGGGTGATTCGGCCACCATGGCTCTCCGCTTCTTGAACGCCGGCGGCACGCAGCTGGGGAGCGTGAACGTCGGCGGCGTGACGCCAAAGGACCGTCACGACGTCACCGGGTTGTTGCGGCGCTCCAAGACCGGCCGCTTGCCACCCGGTACCCGGTCGATTGCCGTCACTCTGACCATGACGCGCCAGTTCGGCAGCTACAACGATGGCTACGCCGACAACCTGAGTCTTGTGCTGCGAATCGCCAAGCTGAAAAAGCATGAGAGGGGGGCGCCCATAGGCGGCTGAGACTTCGCGTCGGCGCGCACGGCCGTCACGCTGCGGCGCCGGATGGCGGGGATGGTCCGACTACGACGCCGCGCCCGCCGCTCAGGCAGGAGATGGCGCGGCCAGCGCCAGGGGGACGGCTCGCTCCAAGGTCAACGCCTGCCCTTCCGCCCACGCAGCCACGAACGCTCCCTCGCCGATAGCCGTGCGCACGGAAGCCACCCTTTGCTCGTGGGCTTCCCGCTCGTTCGGTTCCACCGGTGCACCGATCGCCTCGCGCAGCGCGGCGGCCACCCCAAAGAGCCGCGCCGCGTGAAGCAGCGCCTCTTGTGTGCTGCCGGGCACACCGGCTACCGCTGCCAGGCCCTCGAGGCACGCGGCGATCCACCGCTTGTCGCCCAATTCCCCGTACAGGGACAGCGCCTCCTTCTCGAGCGTTGCCGCCCGTGCGTAGTCGTGCTGGTCGGCCGCCAGGCAGCCCAGGCTCAGGAGCGAGATGGCGATCCCCCATGTATCTCCCAGCTCCCGACGCAAGGCCAGGCTTTCCTCGTGCAGGGCCTCCGCCCGTGCGTAGTCGCCCTGCTGCGTCGCCACGTCGCCCAGGTTACCCAGGGCGTAGGCGATGCCCCATTTGTCGCCCAGCTCCTGATAGCAGCGCCAGGCTCTCTGCATAGAGGGATGCAGCTCGCGCGTACTCGCCCTGGTCCAGCGCCGCCAGACCCACGTTGTTCAGTGAGACGGCGATGCCCCACGTGTCGCCGAGCTTCCGGCGCAAGGTCAGGCTTTCCTCGTAGAGCTCCAGGGCGCGCCGGTAGTTGCCCTGTTCGGCAGTGACGATTCCCAGGTTATTGAGCGACGTGGCCGTGCCGCGGAGATCGCCAAGCGCTCGGCAGATGGCCAGGCTCTCCTCATGCAGCGCCGTCGCCCGCGAATAGTCGCCCGTACGCCTGGCCGCGCCGCCCAGCAAGTTCAGGCAGCCTGCCGCACCACGTGAGTCTCCCAGAGCGCCGCAGAGGATCCGGCCTTCCTCCGCCAGTGCCATGGTCCGCGCGGTGTCGCCCTGGGCGTCGGCAAGGCGAGCCGCCTGCTGGAGCGCCGCGGCGCGCGCGCTTGCCATCCCGGCATCATACTCGGTTCCCGCCGCGGCCAGGAGCGCCTCGAGCCAGCCGCGCCCTTCGCTGAGATAGCCACGTCGCCACCAGAAATGTCCCACGATGCCGGCCGTGCGCAGGCCAAGCGCGATCTCACCGCTCTCCAGTGCCCAGCGCAGCACGGCCCGCAGGTTGTCGTGCTCGTCCTCGAGCCGCGCGAGCCATGCGACCTGCTCCTTCCCAGTCGGCTGCGGCTCGGCCTTCTCGACGCAAGGCCAGAAAATAGCCGGCATGTGCGCGGCGCGCATCGTCCCGCGCTCCGCCCGCCACCAGCCGCTCGGTCGCGTATTCTCGCAGGGTCTGCAGCATAGTGAAACGCGGCTGGCTGTCCGATCCGCGATCGTCTTGCCGCACCAGGCTCTTGTCCACGAGCGACGAGAGGACGTCCAGCAGCTCCAGTGAGGGATCTCCCCTGCCGCCCAGACTGCCTCCGCTGCCTCCACCGTCCAGCCGCCGGCAAACACACTCAGGCGGGCAAACAGATCCTTCTCACACTCATCGAGCAGGTTGTAGCTCCAGTCAATGGCGCCACGGATGGTCTGTTGCCGTGCCGGCAGATCCCGCGCTCCACCGGTCAGCACTTTCAGGCGGTTCTCGAGGCGCGCCAGCAGGGCCTGAGGCGGCAACATCTTGACTCGCGCGGCCGCCAGCTCAATGGCCAGCGGCAGCCCGTCGAGCCGTGAACAGATCTCCGCCACCGCCGGCGCTGTCTCATTGGTCACCGCGAAGTCCGGCTTCACCAGCTGAGCTCTGGCAATGAACAAGCTCACCGCCGCACATTGGGACACAGTCTCAAGGCTGGCCGGAAGCTTCTGCGGCGCCGGCAGCTCCAGGGACGGTACCGGGTACTCCCGCTCCCCGTACAAATGCAGCACGATCCGGCTGGAGACGAGTACCTTCAGCCGTGCCGCCGCCTGCAGCAGCTCCGTCACGACGGGAGCGGCTGCCAGCACGTGCTCGAAGTTATCCAGCACGAGGAGCAGCTGCTTGTTCCGCACGAACGCCGCGACGCGGTCGCGCAATGACTGGTCGCCGCTCTCTTTGACGCCGAGCGCCAGGGCAACTGCCGGCAGCACGAGCTGCGCGGCGTCAAGCGACCCCAGTGCCACGAAGTACACCCCGTCGGGATACTCCTCCAGCAGCTCTGCCGCCACCTGGAGGCTCAGGCGCGTCTTGCCCACGCCGCCCACCCCGGTCAGCGTCACCAGCCGTACATCAGCGCGGCGCAGCAGCGCCTGCAGGTTTGCGGCCTGTGTCTCGCGGCCGATCAACGGCGTCGCCTGCATGGGAAGGTTGTTGGGATGGTGGTCCAGGGTCTTCAGTGGCGCAAACTCCCGATGGTCATCCTCCGCCGCGATCTGGAAGATGTGCTCAGGCCGGATCAGATCTTTGAGCCGGTGCTCTCCCAGATCCCGCAGCACCGCGCCCACCGGTACGTCGTCCCGTATCAGCTCGAAGGTCGCCGCCGACAAGAGGATCTGCCCGCCGTGCCCTGCGGCCATCAGGCGAGCGCCCCGATTCAGCGCCGGTGAGTGATAGTCTCCGTGCGACTCCACAGCCTCGCCCGTGTGCAAGCCCATCCGCACCTTGAGGTCATCAACGTCTGCCCAATCCGCGGCGTCCAGGGCGCGTTGTGCGGCCAGCGCGGCCTGCACGGCATCGCGGGCGGAGGTGAACACGGCCAGCACGCCGTCTCCGGTGGTGACAACGATTTTCCCCCGATGCTGCGAGATGGCGGTCTGCAGGATGGCATCGTGCCGAGCCAGCACGGCATGCATGATCTGGGGAAAACGCTGCCACCGATGGGTGCTGCCCTCGATGTCCGTATAGAGCATCGTGATCAGCGCGGACACCTGCTCCTGCATGAAGCTTGCTCCCTCTATCCAAGCATACCGCCCCCGAGGCAACGCACGCTTCGCCGGAGCGAAGTCGCGCGGGCCGCGCCCAAACTACCAGCGGGTCACTTTTCACGTTTATGGCTTTTCGCGGAGCGCGAGACTCTGGGCGGCCTGAAGGTCACAGTTAGCTCAGCACGTGAGGACTTGACCCGCTGCGGTGTGCTGCGCACCCCCGAGCGGGTACCCGGGCCGGGAACCCACAAGAGTGGGTGATGCCTGGGTCTTAGGCGCCGCGGCAATGGCTATGAGCAACGCACTTGACCCACTATCTCTGGGCGGTGACGGACCATGCTGCGCGGCGTCGGAGCGTCCATTCCGGTCCGCCTCGCGCACCACGGGCGGAGCGGGAGGCTGGGGCGGTAGGGGTACCACTCAAGGGCGCTTCACACCGTGCCCTGCCGCGGGTACACTTTCGCCGGTTGTGCCAGAGCCAGCGGAAGGGTCGCCCGGCAGGGCCGCGCCCGAACAGGCGGGTGAGGTGCGCGAGTCGAGTCGCCAGGTCCTCCGTCAATGCCTCCGCCGCAAACCGCCACTGCCAGTTGCCCGCTGGCGTCCCCGGAAGGTTCATGCGTGCCATGTTCCCCAGCCCAAGGAGGTCCTGCAACGGGGCTACCGCGATTTGGGCGACGGAGGCCTGCGCCATGCGCACGAGGTCCCACGCCACGGCGTCCGGGCCTGTCCGCGTGGAGCGCGCATACGCTCGCACGTAGCGCCGGCGGCGCGGTGGGAGGCCCGCGTACCACCCGGCGGTGGTGTCATTGTCGTGCGTCCCCGTATAGACAATGGAGTTCCGCACATGATTGTGGGGCAGGTGCGGATTGCCCGCCCCTTCCTCGAAGGCGTCGAAGGCGAACTGCAGCACCCGCATGCCCGGGAAGCCAAAACGCTCGCGCATGCGAACGACGTCCGGCGTGATCACACCGAGATCCTCGGCAATGAGTGGCAAGCGGCCAAGAGCCTGCTGAATAGCCGCGAAGAAGGGGACACCCGGTCCCGGCTCCCAGTGACCGGTTTCCGCCGTCGGCGCATCGCCCGGTATCGCCCAAAATCCGGCGAAGCCGCGGAAGTGGTCCAGGCGCAGCAGGTCGACCGTGGCCAGGAGCAGGCGAAGGCGCTCGATCCACCACCGATACCCGTCTGCCGTGAGCACATCCCAGCGGTACAGCGCATTGCCCCAGAGCTGACCAGTGGCACTGAAATAGTCAGGCGGCACACCGGCGACGAATGACGGCCTCCCATCTGGGCGGAGCCAGAACAGCTCGGGAGCGGCCCAGCAGTCGGCGCTCTCGTGGGCCACGAAGATGGGCGCGTCGCCGATGACGCGGATGCCCTTGCCCGCCGCGTAGTCCTTCAGGCGGCGCCATTGGTGGAAGAACAGATACTGGCTGTAGCAGTGGCAACTGACGTCCTCCTGCAGTCGCGATCTCCAGACCGCAACCGCTTCAGGCTCTCGCGCTGCGATGTCAGGTTCCCACTCAGTCCAGGGTCGGCCCTCGTGCGCATCTTTGAGGGCCATATAGAGTGCGAACGGTTCCAGCCATGCGCGATGCGCAGCGACAAAGTCGTCCATGGCGCGCCGCAGGGCGGGGGTGCCCCGGAGCCGATAGTGCGCATGGGCCTCGGCGAGCAGCCGCTGCTTGTACACCGCCACTGCCTCGTAGTCCACGTGGTCCACCGGGAATGAGGGCGCCCCGTCGAGTGCGTCGTCCGGCAGGAGGCCCTCGTCGACGAGCAGGCGTGGGCTGATCAGGAGGGGGTTGCCGGCGAAGGCCGAGTAGCATTGGTAGGGCGAATTGCCGGCGCCGACGGGCCCCAGCGGCAAGATCTGCCAGTACGTCTGGGCCGCGGCAGCCAGGAAGTCGACGAACTGATAGGCACTCGGTCCGAGGTCGCCGATCCCGTACGGCCCCGGCAGCGAGGTGGGGTGAAGCAAGACGCCGCTCGCCCTGCTGAGCGCTTGCGCCGTTCGTGCGCCGGCAGGAGCGTGGCGCCGGCCGGCAGCTTCAGGCTCAGGCGCGGGCGAGGGCGGCGTCCGTAGAACGCGCCGGCCGGACGTGGACAGTACTTGATCGTGGCGCACGCGTGATGTCTCCGCAGCCAATGCCCTCACCCTCTCGCTCTGGCACGGTGCCATGTCGCATACCATGCTACCTCATTCGCGGCTTGGGAAGCGTGCACGGGGTGCGACGAGCGCTCGTCAAGGTGTGAGGCGTTAACGTCTGGTAGGGTATCCTGAAGGGCTGGCACAATCCGGCATGCATACTTCCGCGGCTGCCGCTGCCGGCACTTTGCTGCACCCCTGGCATTGCGAAGTATGAGCAGAAACTATAGTGTAAAGTAGGAGGAATCTACAGTGGCCTTGTGCGACTGAGGCTGCCCGCGCTCGCCGATGCGTCCGCGGGCAGATTAGGCCGCCACCAGTTGGTCGTGGCCATGACTTGGTGGAGGGCAGGCGAGACGCAGACAGTGTCCCGCGAGGAGATGGGCATGCGGGGGCTGGTGCTCACCATGATGCCCAGCCGAGTCGTGCGTGTTATGGCTTTTATGCGCCAGATTGGTGCTGAATAAGGAGAAGGGGATTACCGTGGCAACAGGTTCGCAGTCAACCCGCCCGTGGGCCGCGTTTAGTCTGGCCGCCATCGCGCAGCTGATGATTGTGCTCGATATTTCGATCATCAACGTAGCCCTGCCCTCGATCCAGCGGGGGCTGAAGTTTACCCAGGAAGATTTGCAGTGGGTGGTCAACATCTACGTGCTGGTGTTTGGCGGATTCCTGTTATTGGGCGGGCGCGCGGGCGACCTGTTCGGAAGGCGTCGTATGTTCGTTGGTGGCATGGCGCTCTTCGTGCTGGCTTCGTTTATGTGCGGGCTTGCGCAGAATGCCGGTTGGTTGGTCATCGCCCGTGCAGTCCAGGGTCTGGGTGGTGCGATTATCTCGCCGGTGGCACTCTCAATCGTGAGCAGCCTGTTTTCCGAGGGATCGGCTCGCAATAAGGCGCTGGGGATTTACGGCGCACTGGCCGGATTCGGCGCCGCGCTCGGCGTGCTGCTAGGTGGCGTCCTGACCTCCGACTTTGGCTGGGAGTGGGTATTCTATGTCAACGTGCCGATTGGCATCGCGGTCATCGCGCTCAGCCCTGTATTCATTCCTGCGCTTCATGGTACCTACAAGCCGGGCGCGTTCGATTTGCTCGGCGCTGCCTCAGTTACCGGTGGGCTCTGCTCCATCGTTTACGCCGTGGTCAAGGCTCCGGACAACGGCTGGGGCTCGGCGCCAGACGATAGGCTTCTTTGTCCTGGCCGCGGTACTGCTCGCGGTCTTTATCGTGACCGAGATGCGCTCTCATGCCCCGCTGCTGCGGCTGGGAATCTTCCGGAATCAATCGCTTGCCGTGGCGAACGTTCTGGGGTTCCTGACCGGCCTGGTGATCGTGGCGCTGTTCTACTTCCTCTCGCTCTACACCCAGATCGTGCTGAACTGGACTGCGCTCAAGGCTGGGCTTTCGTTCTTGCCGATGGCGATCGCGATTTCGGTGACTGCAGGCATTGCCTCGGGGCTGGTGACACGGTTTGGCTTTAAGTACATCATCGCCATCGGCATGGCCTTGACCACCATCGGCCTGCTGCTGTTCCTCGCCCTCCCGGTGAACGGCTCGTACGGCCTGAACCTCATCCCCGGCATGCTGATCGTGGCGGTAGGACTGGGCTGCATCTTTGTGCCATTGCCAATTGCCGCGGTAGCGGGAGTCGATCCGAAGGAGATTGGCCTGGCTTCCGGCCTGATCAACGCGTCGCAGCAGGTTGGCGGCGCAGTCGGTTTAGCCGCCCTGGTCACGGTGTCCACCACGCGCTTCAATCATGTCATCACCGCGAATCATGTCCAGGTGGGGCAGTTTCCACTGCCGGCATACTGGATATCCACTGCCTCAGCGCGGATCGATGGCTATCACTACGCTTTCGCGGGCTCGGCAATTGTGCTGGCAGTGGGCGTTCTGCTTACTTTCGTGCTGCTCCCGGCGCCGAAGCAGGCCCATGAAACGGGGACGGATCGCCTGGCTTCGATGCCTGCCTAGGCGGATCGCCCGGCAACCTAGCTGGTAGAAAGCCGGAGGTCCTGGCCAACGCGTTACATGGCTGTCCCGGGAAAGACCATGCCGGGCGAGTCGCTCTTGGGCTTGCCCGGCGGTAACGGCACCGATCAGGCTGCCGATGAGGTCGTTCGACGTTCAGCGCTAGAGGCCGACAGGGTACGTAGGAAGATTCTTCGGATTAGTAAAGGGAGGCTTGGTAGGATCGAAACCCTGGAGCTCGAGCAGCAGGACAAGATTGTCGATCACGCCCCAGTGTTCCACTGCTCTCGGCCGTTGGTCTCCTGTCGAGCCCGATCCGTATGCCGCGCAATCGCAAAGAGGCGCCCCATCAGGACGGCACCGGCGACCGCCATCACCAACGACGTGCCGATCGACAACGTGAATCGATTGCCGGCGAGCAACAGCGTGGCGATGAACGGACAGGCCAGTCCGCGCGTGCCGTACAGCAGTGAATGCAGCGCCATATACCTGGGCACTTCCTGGGGTGTTGCTGCGCTGAAGTGTATGGACGAGGCAAAAGGCCCGATTTCGAAACCGGCGTTGGAGACGCCATTCAAGAACATGGCGGGAGCGAGCCAGTAGACGCTGGGGGCCACCAGCATCCCGGCGGGCAGTGCCAGATTGAATACCTGGGCCAGCAGGATGGTCGGCACCGGGCCGGCCCGATCGACGACGCGACCCCAACCGAGCCAGGACACGAGATAGCCCAGCGACGTAATCACCGCGAGCACGCCGAACGGCCCGTAACCGGCGTGGAGCTTGTCGACAATAACCAGCGGATAGAGCGTGCCGGCCATGATATTGCCGATGCCCATGCAATAGAGGGCCAGCTGAAAGTGCGCAAACGGCTTGTCGCGCACCAGGATCCCGAACGTGTCGCGGAGGGATTGTCGCGGCCGGGGCGGCGGCCGAACCGGCGTGATCCTCGCGAACACGACGGTCGCGGCCAGTGCCAGCACGGCACCCAGGGCAAACATGACCTGGTACGACACCTTCCCCGCGCCCAGGAGATACGCGGCAGCCAGCGACGACAGGGTGGTGGCCACACCCGTACCGATGCGTACCAGGCTCATGAGGCGTCCGCGGAATTCACTTGGGTACACATGCTGCATGACCTCAGCGTAGAACGGCGACGAGAGGCTGCCGAAGATGAAGAACGTGGAGGCCGCGACCAGATAGGGAGATGGAGAGGCGAGGAACAGCAACAGCAGCAGCGGGGCGCGGCCAAGGTAGAAGGTCAGCAGGAGGAAGAGCCGCGAGCGAGCGCCGGTGACGGCGAGCGACACCGGTAGGGACAGTATAGCGCCAAGGGCCGGTGTGGCCACGAGGAAGCCGATGCCGGTCTGGCTGACGCCAATCGTGCGCGCGACCACCAGCATGTACCCCACGACGGCGCCGTTGAACACACCATACAGGACGGCGCCCAGCAGATCCAGCTTGAAGTCACGTCTGACCCTGGCCGATACCGGCAGATTGAGCGTGAAGAGCCCGCGGGCCGCTCGCAGGGCATAGCCCACACCCGTAATCAGCGACGGCTTCTGCCCGTGTCCAGGTCGCTCGGTCATCGACGCCCACTCTGCTTCACGACTACACGCTGCCCATCAGGGTAGCGCTTCGGCGCGCCCGTCTTCACGGATCTGGAGGCGCCCGAGCGTCATGGCGCTTGTGTGCGACCGTGCTGAGCCTGCCAGGCCAGAGCATGGCGCATCTAGGCGTGACCGATGAAGGCGCCTGCGCCCGTGGCCGGGCTACGAATTCGGGTTGTACAGGCCAACGGATGCCTCAGTTGCTCGGCTGAATGTTTGGAGCGCCGGCCCTGAGGACCAACGCAGTGCCACTGCCCCCTTGGATGGCGCGGGTGAGACGCCTAGCGAAGCACGCAGTTGCGCACCGGACGGCGGGCAGCACGCGGTGGCCCCGACCGGCCCGGCACGGACATACAGCAGCAGGCAAGGTTCGTGCCGCGGAGCCGAACCCTGCCTGCCGCCGGTAGGAACACTAGTCGGATGTGACGGGCCGCAACTGCCGAGAGACTATCGGCATCGGCTGGGCGTCACCTTGCAGGGTGCGCGACGGAATAGGGCCCAGTGTCACGGAAGCTGCAGCCAAGTGCAAATTAGCCATCTGGAACGGCGAACCAACACCGTCAGTGCCATCGCTCACCGCAGGCGACGTGAACGTGGATGTAGCGCACGTCGATGTAGCAGGGAACACTTTGCAAAGGGTGTTGCAGTACGTATTGAACGAAAGACAGAAAACCTCTAGACTATCGGCTATGAACAGTAGCCGCAAGAAGACCACGATCTACGTCGACCCTGAGCTGCTCCGTGCAGCAAAGGTGTTCGCGGCGAGCACCGGTCGCCATGAATACGAGGTACTTGAAGAGGCGTTGCGCCGGTATTTGCGCGAGGCTGCCGTTCCCACGAGCCGAGACGCGCTCCGCAACCTGCTCGACCAGGTTGCGCCGCGTGCCGATCTGGACGACGAGGAAGCCCTGCACCTGGCAAACATCGAACTGCACGAGGCCCGCCGTGCACGACCCTCTGTCTAGCCGGTGGAGGCCGTCCTCGATCCCGGCGTCCTGATCGCCGCCGCAATCACGCCGCACGGCGTGTGTGGACGGGTGCTCTCGGCCGCTCTTGACGGTCGCTATGTGCTTGTTGCCTCCCCCCTGGTGCTGGCTGAACTGGACGAGGTTTTGCAGCGGGCCAAGTTCCGGCGCTACTTTTCAGCAGAGGAGGCGCGGCGGTACGTGGCACTCGTGGGGACAATCGCCCGTATCCAGCCGGACGGTCCCCCGCCCCTGGCGCTCTCTCCCGATCCGGACGATGACTATCTGATCGCGCTGGCGCAACAGGCGGGCGTCGACTACCTGGTCTCCGGCGACCCGCATCTCACCGGGCTGACCGGTTGCCGGCCACCTATCGTCACGCCCGCTGTGTTTCTGAACCGCCTTGCGGATCAGGAGGGAGTGGCAGACGACGCGGGACCCTGACCAGGGGCAGCAGCCGGCATCGTTGGGGGGGCACGCCATAATCGGCAAACGGGTGGGCGGACGAGGATGCGCACGCCTGCGGCCGAGTGCCGATTCTTCACCCGGGCACGGCACTTCCCGTGCACCTCGAACTGGGCCGGGCCGTGAAGACGATCTTCCTGTGCGGCTACCAGCGTGAAGAGGCGGTGCGGCGGGAAGTCCACGCCGGCCTGAGATCTGGGGTGAGGGTCACGGCAGAGCGCTGGGTCTGGCCCCGGCTCAACTGGTAATCGGAGAGGCGCTCAAACCGAAACTGGTCGTGAATCTCAATGCTGAATGACTGGTTCGTCGGTGTAATGTGTGAACCACCAACCGTTGTAGCCGTACCTGTAAAGGTCCCCGTAGTGCTAGCCCTGCCGAAGATCATGTTGTCCGTAGCAGCATGGTCGACGATGGCAGTGCTGAAGGTAGGGAAGGCAGCGCGCAGTAATGTCAGCAGTAGCTTGATCGACTCGCGAGCATTGCAGCTGAAACCATTCTGGCCGAAGGAGCAACTCGGTGCCCAGGGGAGGCCGTATATCTGATGGTCGACCGCCGTGGGCGAGCCCCCTGACATAGAGAGTCTGAAGGGGCAGACGACTATTTGCGGACCCTGGAACGCGAAGGCACTCTGCTTGACGACACCACCGCAACAAGGTAGCGTGAATTATGTCCTATCGGCTGGGCGCCTGCAACCCCCCCTTCCTCCGGAGTGCTTTTGCGTAGTCTCGATCGAGTACTTCTGGTCGCACTCGTGTCGGTGCTGGCTGCATTGCAGGGTCTGCCTGCGGATGCCGCGCGATCCTACGCGGCGCCGACGGCCACCCTGCACGTGACGGTCACCCCGAATCGTATCAACGTGGGACGCGACGTCCGGCTGCACATCGTGGTGACCAGCTCGGGCAACAAGCCGGTCGCTGCGCATATCAGCATCAGCGGGGTTGGCAAGACGCTGCAGGGCACCGCGGCACGAGGAACGCTCACCATCATGGTGCACGCCAACGTGCTGGGCATCGCCACGGTGCAGGCCACGGCGACGGGGTTTCGCGCCGCAACGCTAGGGGTGCCGATCGTGCCGGGCCCGCCGGCCTCGGTGGCGGCGATCGTGCATGGCATGAGTATTTTGGTCCCACACGCCAGGGCCCACATGGGCGCGGTGGGCAGCGACCTGTTGGGGAACTACCAGGCGCTCACGGGGCAGGCGCAACTGGCCTCGCTGGCGGCGCGGGATGGCACCCTGATAGATCTGAACAGCAATACCGACGTGCTGATCAAGGACCCGCTGCACGCAACACTCACCGGCGGGGAGCTGTTCCTGGCGGTAGTGCACGGTGCAACGAGCCATCTGGTACAGGCGGGCACGGCGGTGGCGGCAACCAAGGGAACGCGGTTCGACGTGCGCTACACGACCAAGAGCCGGACATTTGTGGTCACGGTGCTGGAGGGGCGCGTGCAGGTGACCAACCGTGGGAAATCAACGTTGGTACGTGCCGGGCAGCAGGCGACCGTGGTGGCCAACCAGCCGCCGAGTGCACCCAAGAACGTGAATGTGGGCAAGGTCGTGTCGTGGGTAAGGGCGCTGCCGAACACCACGGCGGCCGTGTTGCCGTCGAACCTGTTTCCGCCTGTTAGCGCGGCTACGAAGGCGCCGACGGCGATCCATAGGGCGCCGGCGGCCGCCACGCAGACGCTCACGCCAACAGTGACCGCGCACGGCACGCAGGCGTTCACGCCCCGGGTGACCGCGACTGGGACGCCGACAGTGACGCCGACGGCGACTGCGCCGGCTTTTCGGCCGCCTACGTTGCGTATTGCATTTACATCTTTGGTGCCGGGTAACCCTTCAGCCGTTATTCCTGGTCAAACTGTGACCGTCAGCGGTACCGGTTTCCAGGCTTCCGAGCTCGTGCTGATTTCAATGGATGGAGTACAATTGACGTTGCCTTCTGTGCTTGCTGATGGCACGTTCAGTACTACGGCTGTTATTCCGGTGATCGAGTTGGCCGGCACACACATAGTGACAGCCGTGGGAGAAACGAGTGGCTTCCAGCACTCAACAGAACTCGCTGTGGCAGCTTCAGTCTGAAACGACGACTTGGGCACGCCCAGGTCATCTGACGGACGCAGTCGAAGGCGAGCGTACGACGGCTCCAATCGCGCTTCGGCGTGCCCTGTATGTTTTGTTGGCGGCGGGAACTAGACGTGCCGAAGACGCGAAATCCTAGAGGAGCGGCGCAACGCGCCCGCCGCAGAACTCGAATCGCTTGTGCGGTTGCCGCGCTTGCAGTGCTTTTCGTGTGCGGCGCCATGGCCTTGCGTGGCGCCTTCGAGCCGGTGGACCTTGCATGGCAGAGCCGGTTGTTTACGCTGAGGCACCTGGCTGGGCTCGATCCGCCGCGAGCCCCAATCATCATCGTCGCGTATGACCAAAACAGCGACCAGGCGCTTGGCGGCTGGTCGCGCGAGGCGACCGCGCAGCTGCTGGACCGCCTGCACGCGGCCGGCGCACGGCTCATCGCGGTCGACCGTCTCTACGAAGACAATCGGAGCGGCACTGCCCAGTTGAGCAGCGCCATTCGTCGAGCCGGCAACGTGATTCTCGCTCAGGAGATTGCGCTCGGTTCGACCATGTACACGAATTCGATAAGCTTGGTACCGCTCCAAAGCAGCATTGCAGCGGCGGCGCGCGGAGTCGGCGTGGTCAACCTCCCGCCTCCGGACAGCAACGACCCAAATGCTCAGTATCGCGCCTACAACTATTGGATCGAGGCCGTGCGAACTGCTACGGGCAGTGCGCCGCCGTCATTTGCCCTGGCAGCCGCGATCGCTCTCGGCGAGCACCCGACTACGAGCGGTGGCACATTCCTGGTCAATTTCGCCGGGCCTGCGGGCGCCACGTACCCAACATATTCGCTCGCCGCGGTACTCAACGGCACGCAGAACCTAGCGGCCGTCAAGGGCGCGATCGTGGCCATCGGCGATGAGCTGAGCACCGACAAGGACTATTTCGCAACGCCTGTTGACAGCGGCGACGCGCAAAACCTTGGCGGCAGCGACCTCATGTATGGCATTGAGATGAATGCCAACGCCCTTAACACCCTTCTGGAACATGATCCGCTGCGGAGGCCCGGCACGCCCATGCAGATTCTCCTTACTTTCCCCTTGGCAATCCTGGTCTCCGCTTGGGCGATTCGCGCCCGGCTTCTGACAACCTTGCTGGTCACAGCCTGCCTCACGGTGATCGCGTTAGGTGCAAGCGTAGCGGCTTTCCTGGCAGCCAGCATGTGGGTCGACGTAAGCTCGCCGACACTCGCGCTTGTACTGGCGCCGCTTTCGGTGCTTGGGGCGCGGTTTTCCACGGAGCAGCGCGCCCATCGCGAGCTTCGCTCGCTCTTCGGCCGGTATGTAGCGCCCGGCGTGGTATCGCGTATCGTCGATGATCCCGACGCCTTTGGTCTGGAGGGCGAGCTACGCGAGATCACGGTCCTGTTCTCCGACATCCGTGGCTTCACAACGCTCTCCGAAGGGTTGCCGCCCCAGGCCATCGTGCGGCTCTTGAGCCGCTACTTCAGTGCCATGGTGGAAGAAATACAGCGACAGGATGGCACGGTCGACAAATATGTGGGAGACGCCGTCATGGCGCTGTTTGGAGCGCCTTCCGACCTCGCAGAGCCTCAAACCAAGGCCGTTCGCGCTGCGCTGGCAATGCAACAACGGCTGCACGCCCTCAACGAAGAATTCTCGACTACGTTCGGCCTGCGGATTGCGGTCGGCATCGGACTGCATCACGGTCCGGCGGCTGTTGGCGTCATGGGTGCGCCGTCCAAGCGCGAATACTCGGCGATCGGCGATACAGTCAACACTGCCTCACGCCTGGAGAGCCATACCAAGGACTCCGGCTTCTCGATCGTGGCCAGCGCGGCCGTTGTCGACGCACTGGCTCCCGAGCTCAGAGCAGAACTCACTCCCACTCAACTCGGCGATATCCACGTCAAGGGACGGACCACCGCCATTCGTGTTTATGGACTTGGCCCGCAGCTGGAGCAGCCGTCTGAAGGAGCGGGAGCGGGCCACACATAGCGAGTGGGTCGCTCGTCACGTTCATCGCCGTTCAGATGCGGCCTGAAGGCCACGGCTGGGTGACCGGGTGAGGCTCTCCGGCCTGAAGGCCGGAGTGTCACATGAAGCGGCAATGGCCATGAGCAACGCACTTGTCCCACTAGCCCGTTGCCCTTACGCGACGGAATAGTGCTACTCGAGGTTGTCCGAGCGCTTTGCTCCGTCTCTCGCCGCTATCGGCGGTGCTCCACGCGCGTGAGCTGACAGCCACGGCGCACTCGGCGCGATGGTCAGCGCAGCTAAGCTCAGCAAGGCGCCGTCGTAATTGGCGCGCCAGCCTACGAAGTCTTTCCATGCCTGGTCGCGATCGTCTTTCAGTGGAACACCGGCCTCCGCGAGACTCGCGCATGCCTCGTCAAACTGCTGACGCGCGACGCTGATCGGAGACCGCCAGTCGACATCAGCCTCATACCGAAGCTTGAAGAAGTCCGCGATATGGCGCACCGCCAGATACCCTGCCCGCAGGGTCAGCTCGGCTTGCGGCTCTCGCGGCAACGCTACCACCGAACAGCGCAGAGCAGCCGCGTCGAGCACGGCACCAGTTGCCGTAATCCATGAGTGCTGGGGAAGCGGTGAACGGAACAGCGCCAGCGAGCCGATCGAGGTATGCGTCTCGTCCAGCTCGGCAAACCAGACTTCCCAGCCCTCCCAAAACGCTTCCAGTCGCTCCAGCTTCTCCAGGCGCTGAAATCGAGTAATGAGGGTGACGGCCGATGGCGGTGACCCGGCCCGGACCTCGAGCATGTTGACGGCCAACTCGCGCCTGGAGAACGCGCCGTAGATGGTCGGCAGATAGGCGATGAGGAGAGCCACCAGACCCAGGCCGACCGACGCCTGACTAAACGCAAGGAAGGTCTGCAGCAGGCCGTGCGGCGCGTCAAACCCAAGCGTGACCATGGACGATGCACTGATCGTGAAAGAGGCCTGCGCATCGCGGGCGCCGGAGGCCCAGAACATGCCTGCGTACCCGGTCGTGACTATAGCAATCCACACGACCGGCAGACTCAGCAAGGCCACCGGCGCAAACAAAGCCATGATCCGATCGCGCTCCTCATAGGCCCGCGCCGGCGGCGCAAACAGCAGGAACAGCCTGTGTATGGCTCGAAACACAGCACGCGTGAGTGAGTCGTTGATGCTCCTGGGGAGCACAAACGTGCGAATGGACGAACGGAGCGTCAGAATTACCAGTGCCATGCCGACGACGAAGGCGCCAACGTGGGCGACAGCCATGCGTGGTTTCCCCCAGTTCAGCAGTGCTCCCATCCCGAAGCTATGGCATTTGGGCACCGCGACCCACAGCAGTGGGTGCTGCGTACTCCGGTGTTAGGCCGGCGCACATCCTGATACCTGGCAGTCGACTAGATCAGGCCCGGATCGTCCTGATACCCCTGGCTTATCTCGACAATGTTGCCCTCCGGATCGGCAACCCAGGCGGTTCGCCATCCTGGAATGAAGTCACTGAAGTCCAGCGGTCCAAGCGTGACCTTTGCGGCATTGCCAAGCTCGGCGAGCTTGGCATCGACATCGTCTACTACAAACGCCAGGTGGCGCACGCCGGGCCAGCCATAACCATCCTGCTCGGGCGGCGCGATCGGGGCCGGCGCTTTCGCCTGGAACAGCTCCAGGTACATATCGCCCGACTTGATGTAGACGATCTGTTCAGTGCCCCCCAGCGGGATCGCGCGCGCTCGCCGGAAGCCAAAGTGCTCAGTATAGAACCGCTCGACCGCGACAGGATCTTTGCAGGTCAACCCCACGTGGGCAAACGCCGTATGAACCACTTGTCCTCTACCTCCCTGAGCCACGAGTGTCGATCAATCAGTGCCATGTAACAGGCCTATCAGTTTCTCGCCAATCATCACGCATACCGCGAATGTATTGCCGCTGGGAATTGCCGGCATGACCGACGCATCGGCAACACGGAGCCCGGAGACGCCAACGACCCGCAATTGCGGATCGACCACCGCCAGGGCATCGCGGCCCATCCTGCACGTGCCGACAGGATGCCACATGGTCGTCGCGCTGCGGCGGACGTAGTCCTTGAGGTCGGCATTCGGGCCCGGCGCTATCTCGCCGCCATTGAGATCGGAAAACGCCCTGGTACCGGCCAGATCGCGTACTATACGGACCGACTGCAGCAGGGCCTCGAGGTCGCATTCGCGCTGCAGGTACTGTGGGTCGATGACCGGCGCATCGGTCGGGTCGGCAGATCGCAGGCGGACGTCTCCCCGGCTACGGGGTTGCAGCAGAATGGGAATGAAAATGCTGGCTGGGCGAGGCCCTGGGATCGCGGACGATAGGGCCGACGGGACGCCGGGGCTGTACATGATCTGCAGATCGGGCGGCGCGGTCTGCGTGCCCTTGCGGGAGCGCGTGAACAGGACGTTCCCGGCCAGCAGCGTGGGATCGGCGAGGGGTACTCGCGACTTGTAGACCACCGAGATCTGCAGGTGATCGTGCAAGTTCTGACCAACACCGGGCAGGTCGACGAGCACGGGGATGCCGTGAGCCTCCAGGTGCGGCGCCGGTCCGATTCCGGAATGCATCAGAATCCTGGGCGACATGAATGTGCCGGCGCTGAGGACTACCTCACGCGCGACCCGGGCCTGCTGGTCCTGGCCGTCCTGGCGATACTCGACACCCACCGCGTGCATGCCCGCGAAAAGCACGCGGGTAGCTTCGGCATGCGTGTGCACAGTGAGGTTAGGGCGACCGAGTGCCGGCGTGAGAAACGCCGTGGCCGCGCTGACGCGACGGCCATCGTTGCCGATATTGAATTGGATCGGTCCCACGCCGTCGTCCTGGCGGGCACCGTTGTAATCCCAATCCGGGCCGTCGTAACCCAGCTCCACGGCCGCCTCCTGAAACGCGAGCGAGCGGGCGACAGGGTCGGGGCACGGTCGGACATCGAGCGGGCCATCTACGCCGCGATATGCTGAAGCGCCGCCCTCGTAGTTCTCAGATTTCCTAAAATACGGCAGTACTTCCTCGTAGCTCCACCCATCCGCGCCAAGCGCGCTCCATTGATCGAAGTTGAGGCGGTTGCCGCGCACGTACATCATGGCGTGGATCGAGCTGCCGCCGCCAAACACCTTGCCCTGGTTGATCAGGATTTGCCGCCCATTGAGGCCAGCTTGCTTCTCAGTGAGGAAAGCCCAGGCGACATCGGTGCCCCAGAGCTGCACAAAGCCGTCCAGATTGTGGATGCGGGGCTCGTGGTCGGTCCCACCGGCTTCTAGGAGCAGGACTTGCGTCGCCGGGTCAGCACTCAGGCGATTGGCCAGCACACAGCCGCTCGCGCCGGCGCCGACCACAACGTAGTCATAGGCGTGTCGGGCACTCACCAGCGTCTTTTCAGCAGGCGCCAACCGCGAATCACTTTCTGGGTTCGAGTTGCTGAAACAGTCCGAAGTCATTCTCGCTCACGTGCACGGCCCGGATCTTACCGTCCTCAAACGTAAAGATATCGATGCCGAAGTCCTCGATCGCGTTCCCGGTAGGCGGCTTGCCCAGGAATTCGCCGGCATGCGTGCCTGTGATGGACCATCGCACGGCGACTTTGTTATCCACCGCAATCTCACGCTCAACAGCAAAATGGATGTCCGGGAAGGCGTTGCGCAGATAGCCGACAAACCCGCCCATATTGCCGTATCCCGTGATAGGCTCCGGCTGAGTTGGGATAATGAACTGGATGCCGGGCGCCATGATCTCTTCGATCACACGCAGCTTGCCCTGATTCATGACTTCATCGAAGTAGCGGTGCGCCGTAGCAAGGTTCTGCTCCGGCGTTGTGGCGCTCGACGCACTGGGGATCACGCCAAGCTGCGTGAACATGCCGGCCGTATCCTCATGGCCGATTGCTTCCACGATCTGGCCACCGGCCATGCGAAGCCACGTCATGCCGTCAATTTCAAACGAGCGCCCACTGGCCGGAATACTACCGCCAACTGATGTGAACGTCGCGCCGAGGTGCGTGCCACCAGATCGCCAGCGCGTCACCACAGTGTCACCGGATGCCACCATGTCATTGAGATGGATGAAGTAATCTGGGAAACAACCGTGCAGCATGCTCACGAGGTCTCTGCAGCCATCCGGGCCACTGTAGGTATGGGGGTATGTGGGCAGAGTCAGGACACACTCTGGCGCCACCAGCTCATACATGGTCGCGATGTTGGCCCCGACCATGATCTCCTGGAAATAGCGCATTGCCAGATACTTGTTGCGCAGGGCAGACATGTGTGCTAGGCCACCGAGCCGTCGGGATACTGGGTCATCCCAGCAAAGTGTATGGCTATACGCCCTTCACGCAGCACCCAGCTGTCGGCGAAGCGCATGCGTGCTTCCCCGTCAGCAGTTTGCATGGTGATCTCCTCCACAATCATGAGAGTCTGCGGACTCTCTGTCTCCGCCCAAAATGCGATGTCGGTTTCCAGGCCCTGGATGCCAAGAATACCCTGCATATGTTCGCGGATCTCCGCACGACCCTTGTAGATGAGGGGCTTTCGGGTGAAGCTGCTGATCAGCAGGGCATCATCGGTATACTGGTCCAGCAGTGACTCGATGTCCTTGTCCAGGATATGTTGGATGTGCTCACGATACATGCGCCCGAGCGCTGTGTCAGGTACGTTCTTCACCGCTGATCACCCTCTCCGTTCCAAACCAGGGCCGGCAAGATGCCTGCGCCCCAAGACACCTGGCGTCCTATCCGCCGGACGAGGGCGGGCACAGGCCCGAGCTCCCGTGGCGACTCACGCACGCCATCCGGCGCGCTCTGCCGCGCGTCGCACGGCGCGCACTGCCAGTACTCGAGTCAAATGCGCTCGGAACTCTGCAGACGCCGGCCAGTCGCCGGCGAAAGCGAGGGTTGCCACTTGCGCCGCAAGCGCGCTGCCGGCAATCGTCGCCAGAGAAGCAGCTTGTCCCGTGAGGCTTTCCTCCAGCAACAGCAGACGGGTCACAGCAGCGGTCGCTCCGGTCACCGCCACGCGGCACTGGCTCACCGCGCCTTCCCCACCAAGCCGGATCAACGCAGCTATGCCGCAAATGGCAAAGCCGCTGGCAGGATTGCGGATCTTCTCATACGCAGTGCCCGAGGCGTCACCGGGAAGATCGATCGACGTCACGATCTCGGCTGGGGCAAGACGAGCAGCTCCGAGATCGCTGAGGAGCCTGTCGATGGCGACCACCCGATCGCCGGCAGGCCCAGTGACGTTTATAGACGCGCCCAAAGCCAAAAGCGCAGCCGCGACATCTCCTCCCCGGTGGTCGAGGACAAGGCTGCCACCGAGCGTCGCGCGGTTGCGAATCTGTGGATCGGCGGCAGAAGCGATTGCTTCCGCCAACACCGGATAGGCTGCCCGCATACCCTCCCTGTCGACAATCGCCGCGAGCGTGGCAAGCGCCCCTATGCGCACGCCACCCGTGTCCAGCGGCGTCATGGCCGCAAGTCCGGGTATGTGTTGAAGATCGACCAAGGCGCTTGCGGTCAGGCGGCGGCGTGAGAGGGCGGGGATCAGCCCCGTGCCTCCAGCGAGCGCACGTGCGCCTGGATGCGCCTCAAGATACCGCACAGCTTCGTTCACGCTGGTTGCCGTCGCATACTCAAACTGCGCGGGAATCATGCAATCACCGCCCCACTACGTTCTGTAGCCGCCTGCATCGCCCGCCAAACCTTTTCGGGAGTCAGCGGCGTTTCGATGTGTCGGATGCCCAGGTCGCTCAGCGCATCGCAAACGGCATTGACAACCGCGGGAGCGACGGGCGGATTGCTGACGTCGCCTGCCCCTTTCGCCCCCAACGGATTGTTCGGCGTAGGCGTGACCGTGCGGTGCAACTCGAAGCTTGGCAGCTGCGACGCTCGAGGAATGGCATACGCGGAGAAGTCGCCCGCCACGAGCTGCCCATCTGCACCGTACAGAGCCTCTTCGAATAGTGCCTGCCCTACGCCCAGCGCGATATTGCCGTGCGTCTGGCCATCCACAACGCCGGGGTTCACGACGGTGCCGAAGTCGTCGACCGCGACATAGCGCACCAGGCTAACCTCGCCGGTGTCCTCGTCGACTTCAACTTCGGCCACGTGTGTCCCGAATGGGTAGTTGAACTCGGGTGGATTGAAATACGCGAGTGCTTCCAGCACGGGATCCATGCCTTCCGGCAGATCCCAGGCAAGCCAAGCCACGAACGCAACCTGTTGGAGCGGCATCACCGCCTGGTCTGGCGCGAACTTCAGGAAGACCTTGCCTGCGTCCCCGTCGTAGATGATATCGTCGACATTTGCTTTGAAGAGATGGGCCGCGAGTCGCCGAGCCTTGTCCTTGATCTTCTGCGCCGCGAGGTGGACAGCTGCGCCCTCGACGGAGAGCGTTCGACTGCCATAGCTTCCCTGGCCATAGAGGAGTGGCCCTTCCGTGTCCGAGTGACGGACCCGAATCCTGTCGACAGGGACGCCGAGCTCGGCACCGGCGATCTGTGCCAGCGTGGTCTCGTGGGCCTGTCCATGGGGTTGAGCGCCCGTGGTCACAACCACCTCGCCGGTTGGCTGAACGCCGATATGAGCGCTACCCCACGTACCACTTACCAGCCCTTCCTTGCCCATCTTGGCCGACGGGCCCACACCCGCGACCGCGACGTAAGAGCCGATTCCCACGCCCAGCCTCTTGCCACGCCCGCGCGCTTCGGCCTTTCGTTCCGCGCGGTGGGCATAATCGACCGCCTCCAGCGCCCTGGACAACGCCGCAGGGTAGTCGCCTGAGTCATAAAGCCAGCCCAGCTTGTTGTCATAGGGAAGCTGATCCGGCTGCACCATATTCTTGCGGCGGACTTCGGCGGGGTCCATGCCGATTTCGCGCGCGTAGATGTCGACCATGCGCTCGATCATGTAGATGGCCTCGGCCCTGCCGGAGCCGCGCAGGGCGCCGACCTGCACCGTGTTCGTCATGACCACTGCGACTTCGTAATAGGGGCGCTCGATTGCATAGGCGCCTGTTATGCTCTTCCCAATCAGCGTGCGCGGCTGACCGGGGGCGTTTATCACCGGATACGCACCGATGTTGCTGTAGCCCGAGCAGTGGAGCGCTGTGATTCTGCCGTCCTTCGTACCGGCAAGCGTGACATCGTCAACATGGTCGCGACCATGTGGCGTGGATTGGGCAATGCCCTCGCGTGTGTCGATCCACTTGACCGGTTTGCCGATCTTCTTCGACAGCCAGAGCACGAGCGGCCCGTCGGCGAACAGGTAGCCCTTCGAGCCGTTGCTGCCGCCGATTGCGGGGGCGATAACGCGAAGCTTGTTGTACGGGATACCGAGCACATACAGGGAGATGAGCAGGCGTACCGGATACAGCGGCTGCACGTTGGTCCACAGCGTGTAGTCGCCGGTCGTCTGGTCGTAGCTGCCGATTGCCCCGCGCGTCTCGATAGTGTTGGCGATCATTCGCTGGCTGCGGATGCGCTGCCGCACGACGACCTCGGCGTCCGCGATAGCCTGTTCCGTCTGCGCCTTGTCTCCGTATGAAGCGCGGAACACAAGGTTGTTAGGCACCGTATCGTGCAGCTGTGGTGCGCCATCCTTGAGCGCTTCCTCGGCATCGAGTACGAACGGCAATGGCTCATAATCGACCACGATCTTGTCGAGAGCGTCAACGGCCTGCTGTCGGGTTTCCGCAACCGCTACCGCGATGGGATCACCCACGAATCGTACTCGCTCCCTCGCAAGAACCAGCTGGGAGCCGGGTACCATGCCCGATGGGTGAGGCGGGAAGTGGGTTTCCACATCCTGCGGTACCCAGATAACAGGCAGCGGCATGATGTCCGCCGTGTCCTCGCCGGTATACACCCCCACGACGCCGGGCATCGTACTGGCAGCCGACGTGTCGACATGCTTGAGCCGAGCATGTGGCACCGTACTGCGAAGAATCGCAGCGTGCACCATGCCGGGCAGTGTAATGTCGGCAACATAGCGTGTTTCACCGCGCAGCATCGCCGGCGCTTCCTTGGTCTTGATTGACGCGCCTACAATCGGAGAAGGGGCAGCTCCATCGGGGGAGGGTGCTGTACCTTGCAATACTCCAGCGGCGGCACTGATTGCCGTCACTACGTTCTGATAACCGGTAATTCGATCGAGCGAGCCATCGAGCCAGCCCCGGATCTCTCGTTCGGTCGGCGCCGGATTGTGTTCGAGCAGGTCCGTTGCCGCGAGCACCGCACCAGGCGTAGCATATCCATCCTGAACCGCGAACTGCTCCCAGAATGCCTGCTGGATTGGATTGAGCTGATCGCGCGTGGCCAATCCCTCTATCGTCGTGATTTCGGCACCGTCCACCTGTGCGGCGAGCAACAGGCAGCTCTTGACCGACCGGTGGTTGAGCAGAACGGTGCATGCACCACACTCACCCGTGCCGCAACCGTTCTTCGTGCCCGTCAAACCAAGCGTGTCACGCAGCAAGTCGACAAGCGGCAGTCTCGGCTCGACCTCCGCTCGATACGGCTGCCCGTTGACTGTGAGCGAAATCCGCAAGGTCTCCCCCTTCTCGCCAGAAACCAGTTCTGCGCACTACTAGCCGGTGGGCCTTCCTCGGGCTCCAATGCTGCTGTGCGACATACGAGTGCTTCTACGCTCGTACGCCGGTGAAGTGATGCGAGATCTTGCCGTCCTTCATCATGAAGATGTCGTAGACTTTCCGCTCTCCGGCGCGCGAGGTGTCCATTGTGGCCTCGATGAGGATAGAGTCTTCGGTCTCGCGCCAATGATCCGTGGATCTGAGCGCGATGTCGCCAACCATCTCGAGGTAACCGGTGAACAGGCTCTTGAGGCCTTCCTTGCCCTTGACTGCGAAGTCGTAGGATATGCACATGGCGTCGTCGTGATAGTCGCTGGCAAGCAAGCCGTCGACGTCCTTATCAATGAAGAACTGCAGGTGCTTCTCAAAGAACTTCCAGCCTGGCGTATCGAGTGCCATCGTCTTTACTCCCATAGGACCAAGATGCTTAAGGGCTCATCCAGAAGACAGGGCGTACCCCTACCTGGGACACGACCTGTGACAGCCAAGACGAGCGCGATCAACAGCGTTCGGGAGCGGTAGGCGATTCACCAAAGCCTCGCCCTGCGTTCCCCCGTGGTCTGTGTCTCAGGCGCTCACCCCGGCGAGCTTGGCCGAAAGAACTTCGACCAGCTTCTCACCAAAGGCGATTGACGACTCGACTGACAGCGCGGTGACAAAAGGCGGGTCATACATCACCTGTGGATGCTCGCGATTGGCGGTCGGGTCGGAATGAACTTTCCCGCTTGGCCCTACGGCATCTACGACAATGGGGCTGAGCGGATAGACAAACCCGGGCGTGACCAGATCGGTGCCCGGATTGTCGGGGGTCGCTCCATAGAGCGGGTAGGGAAGGGGGCCTGTGAAATCCCACTCTTTGGGATGGGCAACTATCTGCTTTCCGTAGATGATGCTCTTGTTCCAGTCGGAGGGGTTCCGTGCCCACACGAGCGCACCCACGGCATAGCAGAGAGCCCCGATGGTCTTGCTGTCCGTAAATGCTTTCTCGAGCAGGCGATGGACTTTCGCGTTTCCAGTCAGATCCAGCGGTGACCCGGGCCCTCCGACGACGACAATCGCATCATAGTCGTCCATGTTGGCGGACGCGATAGTGATCGGGTTGTCCCACTCGCCGGTTGCGTAGATCTCTTTGACCCTCTCCACGACTTCTGGAGGGTTCACATGGTACTTCTGGACCGGATCCACAAACTCCGGATCCTCACTGAGTGCCAAGGATAGCGGCGTCTTCCCCTGCTCTGTAGCCAGCGTCAGGTCAAAGCCCGCCTTGTTGAGCGCGTCCCACGGAGCCTGCAATTCCTCGGCCCACAAGCCAATATTGGAGGCGAGTACCAGAACCTTCTTGCCCATTCTTCGCAACCACCCTCTCACGATTCTGCTCAGCGCGAGGCTGTCCTAAGATAAATGGTAGCAGTTCGGAAGCCAGTGAGATAGCAAGTGCGGCGCGAGGGCAATTGACAGTACCAGAAGTCAACCTGGCCTATCACGACGACGCATCGCCAGGACACATCTTCGACCTTCCTGTTGGACCGGCTAGAATAATCCTGTATGGGGCCGCATGAGCAGGCCCCGCAGTATCCCTGGGGCAGTCAGATGCGGGAGCTTCTGGATCAGATCGACCTGTGGCACCAACAGGGCAAGCAGGTCGCGCTGGCGACCGTGGTATCGGTGGAAGGGTCCACTCCTCGGGGTGTTGGCGCCAAGATGGCGATGACGCCCGAGCGGGAATTCGTGGGATCCGTCAGCGGCGGCTGTGTCGAGGCCGACGTCTTCGAGCACGCACTGCAGGTGATCGAGAGCGGAACGCCGAGAGTGGTGGAGTATGGCTTCACCGGCGATATGGCCTTCGAGATCGGTCTGGCGTGTGGCGGCGCCATGCGTGTGTCCATCGAACGCCTGTCGACGATGCACTATTGCAGCCTGGCACAAGCAATTCGAGCACAGGAGCCGGTGGTCGAGGTCACGGTGATCGGCGCTCCCGCAACTCTTGGAGCAAAGATGCTGATCTTCCAGGATGGCTCAAAGCAGGGTTCACTGGGCCTTGGTCAACTCGATGCGCGTGTTGAAGAGGACGCACGGGGAGCCCTAAGCATGTCACGCTCTCGCACGCGCCGCTATCCTCTGGACTCCGGTGTGCTCGGCTGTGATGCACCGGACGGCGAGCAGATGGTGGAACTCTTCGTCGAGTCGCACGTGCCACCAGCCACGCTTGTTATCATCGGCGCCGGCCATGTCTCGATTGCCCTGGCGTCGATGGCGAGCTTGATCGGCTACCGCGTTATTGTGATCGACGCCAGGTCGGCTTTTGCCACGCGGGAGCGCTTTCCACATGCTGCCGAGATCATCGTCGCCTGGCCGCATGAAGCGCTCATCGGACGGCCGATTGGTCCTACCACCAGTGTGGCCGTATTGACGCATGACCCCAAGTTCGAGGAGCCATTGCTGCCGGTGCTCTTGAGCAGTTCGGCTGCCTATGTTGGCGTGATTGGCAGCCGCCGGACGCACGCGCAGCGCCGCGAGCGCCTGCAGGCCCTGGGGTTCAGCGATCGGGATCTGCAACGTCTGAGCGGCCCGATCGGCCTGGACATCGGGGCAGACACGCCGGAGGAGATTGCGCTGAGCATCCTGGCAGAGATCGTGGCAACGCGGCACGGCAGGGTTGGCGGCCCCCTGAGCGCGCTTGCCGGCACACGCTCGTGATAGCCGGCCTCGTGTTGGCGGCCGGCGCCTCGCGCCGGCTTGGTCAACCAAAGCAGCTGCTACCGCTGGGTGGGCGGCCTCTGCTGGAGTGGCCTCTGGCGGCGCTGCGACAGTATGGTCCCGCGCAATTGGTGGTGGTGTTGGGGCACGCGGCTGACGAGATTTCGCGCGCGGTTGACCTGGCCGGTATCGACGTGGTGATCAATCCGCAGCATGTCGAGGGACTGAGCAGCTCCCTCCGGCTTGGGCTTGCCTGCCTGAGACCGGCCGTCACGGCCGTCATACTAGTCATTGGCGATCAGCCCTTCGTCACCAGTGACCTGTTCGGGTTACTCGAGGCCCGGCATGTGGAGACACGTCAGCCCTTGATCGCCACCGAGTATGGCGGATACAGCGGCGCACCGCTGCTCCTCGATCGCACAGTCTGGCCTCTGGTCATGTCCATCACTGGCGACCGTGGAGTGCGCTCGCTGCTACTCGAGCGCCCGGACCTGGTGGCCACGGTACCGGCGCCAGACGCCAGGATAGCGATCGACGTGGACACCATGGCGCAGTACGACGAAGCGCGCCGGATGCTCGATCACGTGCCCGGCGACCACCAGGGTTGACAGGCCCATCCAGATAGGCGCGCCCGGTCCGGCCTTGGGGCCCCTCTGCCTAATTCCAAACGAGCTTGAGCGAGCCAGTAGCCATGCCGACGGCTAGCTGGCGGTGGCAGGGCGCTTCACCTGTTCCACGGCAGCCTTCGCGGAGCCGCGGAGATAGACCACGTCCATGCCCAACGAGATGTTGGTGAAGCCCTGCTCGATCCGTGCGTTGGCCTGTTCAGGCGTCATGGCGACGGCGCCACACGGTATTCCTGCTCGCTTGCACGCCGCCAAAACCCGCTGCACAGCACCTTCGACATCCGGGTGGCCCGTCTGGCCCAGCAGGCCCAGGCTCCCAGAGAGATCGAGCGCGCCGACCATCACCGAGTCCACTCCCTTGACCGCGAGAATCTCATCGATGTTCTCTACGGCCTGGATATGCTCGATCATCGGAATCACCATCACTTCGTCGTTGGCCATCTCGAGGTATTCCACAAGCTGACCGCCGTACGACTGCGCGCGAGCCATACCGGCGCCCCGCTCGCCCCACGGTGGGTACTTCATCGCACGGACGGCTTGCTCGGCTTCTGCGCGGGTGTTGACCTCCGGAATGATGAGCGCGTCCGGACCCAGGTCGAGCGCGCGCTTGATCATGGTCTTGTCGTTCCACGGCACGCGAATCACCGTGCTCACGTCAGAGCCGTTTGTGGCGGCAAGCATGGCCTGCAAGCTTTCCAGCTCAAGCGAGGTGTGTTCCGTCTCGAACCACAGCCAGTCGTAGCCGACGCGGGCGAGCATTTCGGCCACCGCGACGTTGTTGAGGGTCACCACCGTGCCGATGCACGGTTTGCCGGCCATGAGGTTCCGCTTCAATCTGTTTGGCTCACGCTGTCCCTTGGCATTCATCGAAATCCCATCTTTCTGCCACTCCTTGCAATAGCGCGTGTCACTGGATCGGGCGTGCGGTTCTCCATCGTGCGTTCTGCCGGGATCGCAGGTGGCTCACCCGGCACAACATGTTCCCGCAGAACAAACAAACGATCTCACCAAGGTCAGCCGGCCGGTGCGCCAGGCGCAGGCCAGACATCCGAGCGCGCTTGTGCGTTACGTGGGTCCGCAGCGGCGATGGAACGAGCGCCTCGCCTTGCGGCGAGGCCTGCATTTCACCGCCGTTGCGAGTTCCTGACCAGAAGGCTAACTCGGGATGATGCCGAGCTGCTGCAGCAACGATACTTGATCGAAGTTGTACCAGTCCTCAGCGATTTTGCCGTTCTCAAAGCGCGATACCACGATGCCTGACCACTTCGCATGCTTGCCTGTCGCGGGAGCGCCGAACCACTCGCCCGTGTGGGTACCCTCCATTGTCCACATCGAGGCTGCCTGGTCGCCCTCAGCAAAGACTTGATCAACCGTAAGGTGGAGGTCGGGAAACCCTGCTCGGGTGATGGAGACAAACGCCTTGACTCCAGGAGGCCCGGGGGGGAGGTGGGCTGGGTCGTTATGATGCGATACGTAGTCGGGCGCGATAACGTCGTCGACCACGTCAAGCTTCCCCTGGTTCACCACTTCTTCGTAGTAGCGTTCCAGTATAGCCGCGTTTTCCCGTTCTGGCATGACGCCCTCCCTGCAGCACTAGCCTTGAGTGATCTGTTGATAGAGGCCCAGGAAGTCCTCGAGCATCCACTCCTCGGCGATCTGGCCGCCGGCTACACGGAAGATGCCGGTGCCGGGGACCTCGACACGTCTTCCGGTGGGCGGCGTGTTCAGAAACGGGCCCTGGTGCGTCGCGGTCCACGATAATTGGATCGCTATCCTGTCGCCTGAGATTACCTGCCGCTCGATCGTAATCTTCTGATCTGGGAACGCAGGCTTGATGAAGTACATGTACATGCCCTTGAAGCCCTCGGGTCCTTGCACGGGCTCGGGCATTGCGGAAAAGTGACCGACGTAATCTGGTGCGAGGTGGACGAGAGCCCTATCGATATCACCGGCGCTCAGGGCATCTGCCCAGGCCTGAACGACTGCTCTGTTGTCGGAAGGTGTCACAGCATTGGCCTCCTTACTCGGCGCGCGTGCCTGTTACCTTGTGCCCGTTACCAAACCCCGCGAGCGCATCAAGACGTGCGTACTGCGCGCGCGGTCGACGACTCGTATCGGCCTGGTGGCGAGTAACCGTGAGCGACTGCCTCTGGCGCGTTTCCGGCCACCTACATCATGCAGGCAGCACCGTACCGGCCCGGGAGCCCCTTGCCAGTGCCGCGACTTCTCACGGCGCGCATGTGCCGGTCGCAGCCTGCGTACCGCTCACCGTGGCCCCAGCGATCTACGGGAAACCCCAGGGGCCGTGCATCCAGCTCGGGTACTTGAAGACCTTGTCCGCATCGACAATAATGCTTCCTTCTGGGAAACGCACTCCCGTCAGGAAGTAGTCCATGATGGCCAGATTGCCGGTCTTTTCGGATGTGCGTACGGTCCAGCGGAAGTTGGCGTAGTTCTCGGCGTGGATGCTTTTTGGTAGCGGAGCGCTCCATACCTTGGCGGTCAGGTGAATGGTGAAGGTGACCTCAGCCTTATCGCCGTCAGTCTTGATGCTGATATCGGAGACCTGGTGAACGCGATCGAACAGGTTTCCAGTAAGGTTGCGGTAGAACTCCTCGAATCCCACCTGGCCACGAAATTCGCACGTGGGCGTCCAGACCATGTGGAAATCGTCTTCAATGTAGGGAAGGAACCAGACCAGGGGAGCACTACTGTCCGCCTGCCGGTAGAACTCCAGGATGAATTCCTGAAGACCCGCCTCTGTCAATTTCGGCATGCCGTCCTCCAAATACGTGGTCAATACATCGGACTCGTGACAACGGAGCGAGGGGACGTTCTCCAGGTCTAGCGCGGGGCACCAAGGCCAGGAGGTGTGGGCCAACGGAAGAGCCGGGGACGCGCCTGCGTGCAGCTCAACCACGAGAAGACGATCGTGCCTTTCCTTTCCTAAACCCGCTTCAACCCGTCAAGAACAGCCTCATGCGGTCAAGGTGAGGATGCCCTGATGAGGGCAGTGTAGCAAGTTCGGTCCTAAGGAGCGGCGGCGAGCTACAGGCGCGCAAATCCCGGCGCATACTTGAAAGGCTCAACGGTCGCGTTGTAGGTGACGATCTCCAGACCATAGGCATTCTTTGCCGACCGGCGCACCGTCCATGCCTGCGTCGCATCCATGGAGACGCGTTTGCTCTTCGCCGCAGGCGCCTCCCACCAGCTGGCCTGCCAACCCACGACGACTCTGATGTCGGCCGCATCACCCTTGATTTCGGCTTCCACGCTCTGGACAACATGACTCTCGTCGAAGAACAAATTGGTGACCCGGTCGTACCACTTCTTGAAGCCGGCATGGTCACGGATGTCGCCGTCGGGGAATTGCACGTTGAGGCCCTGGTCGGCGAGCAACGCGTAGCAGTTTGCGATAGGGTCGTGCTGATCCAGCGCCAGATACCACGCAGCCACCAGTCTCTTGATCTGTTCCAGGGTGATGGGTTCGGCCATTGTTGCTCAACTCCTCTACGCATAGGGTAATGGGCTATTGGGCAGGCACAGCTGACGCGCTAGGTGGGTCGCTTGTCACGTTCATCGCCGTTCAGATGCCGCCTGAAGGCCACGGCTGGGCGAGCGGGTGAGGCCCTCCGGCCTGAAGGCCGGAGTCTCAGGCGCGGTGGCAATGGCCATGAGCAACGCACTTGACCCACTAGCGGGCGGCCAGGATATCGATGATTGTGCGTGCGAATTGATGGCAATGCCCGCCGGTACGCGCCGTCACCAGGTCGCCATCCACGACCACATCCTGATCCGTGTAGATGGCTCCCATATTTCTGGCATCGCCGATCAAATTGTTGTGTACGACGAGCCGCCGGCCGCGCACAAGCTCAGGCGCCGATGCCACCAGCCACAGGCCGTGGCAAATGATGCCTTTGATGATGCTTTGCTCGGCGAATGCTCGCTTGAGAAATTCGAGTGCCGGTGGCAGCTTACTGATGTCCTCGGTATACCGCAACCGGTCAGCCACAATGCCCGACGGCACGATAATTGCCGAAAAGCTACGCAAAGCCTGATCATCCAGGTCTTCGAAGCTCTCGCGGCACTCAAAGGGCACTCGATATTCGTGTCCGAGGAAAGTCAGCGAAGGCTGCCCCCACAGCCTGGTCAAGAAGTGCAGATCTATCCCTTCTTCAGGGAAGCGGTGCTGGTAATAGAGGATCTCGTTCTCATAGAAGTCGCCCTCGATGAGCACGCCAACCTTGGCCCCGGTGAGTTTCATCGCGCTCCTTTCCGCACTGTCTCAATCCTCGCCCAGCACGAACGCAGACTACCACGCGCGTTTATGCCATTACTGGCCGCAAGTAACGCCTATCAACTCTGGATGCGTGTCCCCCTCCAGAATCAAGTCAATCAGAAACGGGCCAGGCGTTGCCAGCATCTTCTCGATGGCTGGGGCGATTTCCCCCGGTTTCTCGACCCGCACGCCCTGGGCACCCATGGACCTTGCCATCTCATCGAACCGCAGGTCGGGCTGCGACAGATCGAAGCTGAGCGGAAACGCGCGAGGCTCGACGCCTCGTTCCTTCCAGTAGGCCTGGAGGTTCAGCTGCAGCAGCCGGTATGAGCGATTGTTGCAGACCACGAGCTTGACATCCACGTTATGACGAACAGCAGTCCACAGTGCCTGGATCGTGTACATCGCGCCGCCGTCGCCGCTGAAACCTATTACGGTCCTGTGGGGATTCGCTAGCTTCACGCCGATGGCTCCCGGGAATCCCACGCCCAACGATCCTCCACGCGTGACGAAGTACTGCCCGGTGCGCCCGGGCAGGACGTAGCGGCTAATCGGGGGGCTGTTAGTCAGGGCTTCATCGAAGATTATCGCATCGTCCGGCAACGCTTTCTTCAACTCCTCGGCGAAGCGAGCCATGTGGAGCGGCATGACATCCCGCACCGACACATCCGACTCGAGCGCCTTCGCGCGGCGTTCAGCACTATCCACCGTGATCCGGGCTAGGCGCTCGCGAGCGGCCGCCTTCTGCTCGGCCGTGGCCGCTGCCTCCACGGCATCGGCAAGGGCGGCGAGAGTCAGCTTCGGATCGGCAACAAAGCCGAAGTCAACGCGATGGTTCTTGCCGACCTCGTACGCATTCTGATCGATATGGATGACCACCGAACCGTCGGCAAAGATGTCGCCAAGCTCCGGGAACACCTCTGGCAGCACATACGTGCCGCAGATGAGATTGACGTCACCTCGCCGCATGATGGGCAGGCTCTGGTACCCGAACATGTGGCCTGTCGACCCCTGATACAGAGGATGGTCGTAGCTCATGTTGACTTCGCCCGCATCAGCCTCATAGACCTCGGCGCCAAGAAGCTCGGCCAGCCGTGTCAGCTCATCCTGGGCATCGGCATAGGCAACGCCGTCTCCGACATAGATCATGGGGTGAGACGCCCCGGCCAGAAAGGCCGCCGGTTGCTGCAGCAGGCTTGGCTGGGGCGCAACGCGCACAGACGGGATGCTGGTGGGGAACACGGGCTCGGACGCGGGCATGTCCATGATATCCTGCGGCAGACATATGTAGACGGGTCCCATCGGCGGGGTAGCGGCAATCTTGATCGCCCGTCGCAATACTCGCAGTAACGACTGGGATTCCAGTACCGTTGTCGCCCACTTGGTCACCGGCCTGGCCATTGCAACGAGGTCCGCTGCCATTTGGGCGTCCATCGGTTGATACTTGATGCCCGCGTCACCGCCGATCACTACCAGGGGCGAATGGCCACGATTTGCCTGGTACAAGGCGCCAATAGCATTGCCGAGTCCAGGGGAGCTATGAATCTGTACCAACGTGGGGCGGTGCGTGGCACGGGCGTAGCCATCGGCAGCCATGACCGCCACACTCTCCTGGAGCGTCAGTATGTAGCGGCACTCCGGAACATCGCTCAAGGCATCCAGAAATCCCTGTTCTACCGTGCCCGGGTTGCCAAACATGTAGTGCATCCCGTCGGCCACGAACTGCCTCAGCACCGCATGATGGCCATTTTCCTGCATTGCGCCTACACCTCTCGCTAATCAGGATATGAGTCCGACTTGGGCCGGCCTTACCAGCCGTATCGCCGGAGCCCCTTTTCGAGCACCTGCACCATGAGTTCACCGACCAGGTGGGAATCTTGCGTGGACCGCCCGGTCAGGAAGGGATAGTCAAGAATGGTCGACAGAGTGCGCCCTACACCACCATGGTACTGGCCGTCAGGCCCGGTGGCGTCGCGCAGGATGAGCTCAAGTGGGTACGGGGGCGGTCCCATGTTGATATCCGTGTTGAGGAAGCCTGTGCCATCCTTGTAATCATACTCCATCGCGTGTCCGGTGACATGCTTGCCCCAGATAATGCTCCTGCGGTCCGTCCAGTCGCGAGCAAAGGCCAGGCAGGCAACTCCGTAGCATTCGGCAGCGATCAGTTTGCCGGCGGCGAGGAAGCCAAGGATCACATCGTGCAGCCGCTGATTGTTCACCATATCGACGATTGGGCCGCTGCCGCCGACCAGCAACAGCGCATCATATGCCTCGAGCTCCTGCCAGCACGTATCGCGTGCAGCGTAATAGGCCTCCAGGTCATGACCAAAGTTCGGCACATTGAAGTACGGGCGCTCGGGAAACCACGTCGACAGATTGACCGGATCGTCGAGCTGTGGCGAGGCGTCGAGCGCTCGCGTCGCGGCTGCGAAGTGCTCGTCCGTCACGACCTTGCCGAGCGGCGGGTCGAGATAGCCGGCGGTCATGCTGGGCGGGAGTGCATGAGCGCGCCGCCCTTTAGGGGTCATAAAGTCTGTGTGGTACCCTTCCTCGTGCAGCACCTCCAAGGGGCCGACCAACTCCTCACCCCAATATCCGAACTCTGAAAGACCGACCAAGATGCGTCTCACCCTTCCAACTCCTTCTGGCCTAAAGGTACCAAACGACGGCATAGCGCGAAGCCGACCGCTTTACTGCTCCACTTTTGTCGGGTGTTACCAGTCCGGCTCATCCGGGTGAACGCCGGGCATTGCCGTTCTCCTCAGGACAGCCCGTCATCCCACCTGGTAGTCAAGTCTCTGCGGAAAGCATGCTCCGTAGGCAACCAGCCGATCCGCGCGAAATGGGCAACCTGGTGAGCCTGAGGCAGCGCTTCCACCACCTCTGCCACCGGCACCGCTCGCCAGCCGGTGCGCAGCATGAATCCCGGCGTATCGCAGAAGCCATAGGCAATCTTGTAGCCCTCGGTCATAGCCACCGCGAAGCGAAACTCATACAGGGCCAGGGCAAGGCCACGGCGCCGGTAGGCACGGTCGACTGCGGTACTTCGAAATAGGACGGCAGTGGGCCCGTACTCAAGGCCGGTGCTCGCCACGATCTGCCCGTCACCGTCTTCCAGCACCCAGAAACGGGTCCCTGACTCGAGGGCGCCCGCGGCCTCCAGACCCGATCTCGTGATGAACTGCCAAAGACGGTCCCGGTCGCCGGGTGTGGCCTCGCGCAGTAACGGTTTGTGGCGAGCAGTGACCCGCTCCGCCGTCAGCGTTGCGGTCAAAGTCAGTTCGACCATTTCACCAGAACTCCCCCGACTCGTGGCAGGCGCGCCGCGCCGCACGGTTGATTAGTCGCAACATAGCTAGACAGCCGGCAGGGCCGGCACTGGCTCCGTGGCACGCGCGCGCATGAGAAGCGCCTTTTGCTGGAGCTCGCGGAAGAAGTCCGTCTCCGTAATCTCTGCCACCTGGGTATCCTGCTTGGCGAGGTCAATCTCGATCTTGAGCTCCGCCACCTGACGTTTGAGTTTTTCTTCCCGGGCCCGCACTTCGTCTGTCATGCGAATGAAGACGCGCGCCAATTGGCTCACTTCGTCGCGGCCCTGCGTGGCGCGCTCCAGCTCGGCCCTGTCAGGGGTGCTACCGACCTCGAGCGCCCGAGCAGCCAGTGTCACAATCTTGAGCGGGTTGGTGATTACGGCGGCCATGAGCGGGATGACGGCCAGCAAGCAGGCCAGCACGATGACGAACACCCGAATGCTGGCATCTTTGATGTTGTTCTGCACGGTGACCACCGACTGGGCAGTCATGTCCACCTCGGCAATCGCCACCGTGGCTCCCTTGGCGTCACGAATCGGCGCGTAGCCAGACAACCACGAACCATACACGTCGCTATAGATATTGGGGCTCGTGGTGGGATGCTGAAACGCGGCGAACATCTCGGCTGCGTGTGTTGCAGGATCGTACGGTTTGTTGCGCGTCACGTTGCACTTACATTTTGGATGCAGGTTGGACGTGACAATCCAGAGCATCGTCTTGGGATCTGAAGGATTGCGCGTGAAGATATAGGCACCGTGGATCTTGGGGTCGGAGGCTACCAGATACAGCAGCTGCGCCTGAACCGCTTTGTACTCGCCATTCATTTGCCCAACGGCATGTATCCTCGCCACGGTCGCGGCATCCAGCTGAGCGGCCAGAGCAGTCGCGCTGCCATTCAGATCGTTGCGCAGCACGCTCATGGCCTGGTCGGACGAATTGTTGTAGAACAGGTATACCGTGCCCCCAAAGGCCAGGGCAAAGAGTAGCAGGAACACCGCCATGAGTTGGATCCAGAGGATGACCCTGGCAATTACTGGCCGCACATGCCATGTCACAGTCGCCGGCAGCCAGCCGGCTCGCCTCAGGATGTTCGACAACACACGCCGCATGCTCGTACTCCTCTACTCCGTCATGCAGTGACGGGCCGGACGCCGGTCGATGGTTGCGCCAACTGATTGGGCTCTGGCCAGGTGCAGGCGGCGCCGATTTCGCGCTTCATAGGTCCAGGTCGACCAGGGCCGATACCCGCTTGCGCCGTGCCAGGCGCCAATTCACCAGGCTGGCATCGTACGTAGCGCGCAGACGCATCACAAAGTATATGCCGAGAAGGGCGCAGCCGGCGCCGATCGCCAGATAACCGACCGCCACGCCTGTGGAACCCAAAATTCCCGCGCGGCGGAGCACGATTCCGGCCCCGATGATTGCGCAGCCGATGATCTGGGCAATGGCAAAGAGGAAGCTGTCGATGAAGGTGGTCACCCGGCCCCTCTTGCTCTCCGGCACCAAGCCCTGGGCCGCCTTCCGTGCCGGCCGTTCAAAGGTCGTGGTAATGACATTGGCTGCGAAGCGCACAATGACCACGCTGATGAATGCGTAGGCCACGGCGGCGCCCGCCATCCCAGCCGCCAACACACCTGGCACCAGGAAAAAAATGTTCTTCGGTCCAAGCCGAGCACTCAGGCGGCTGACAATCAGCACCTGCATGGCTAGGGCGAGCACGTTCCAGAGTGCCCGAAGATTGCCGAAGAACTCGCTGAAGTCGGAGGCGCGTGGAAACCTCTCCGCGCCGACCACCAGGTACTGGTAGTCAAGAATCGTTATGACCAGTTGATTGACAAAGAAGACGATCGCCAGGTAGCGGAGCAACGGCACTTCGCGTACGAAGTCCATGCCCTCTCGCAACGTGTCGACGATGCTGAGCTTGGGTGAGCCCGACCTCGCCTCCACGCTTCGCCGTTCCGGTACCAATGCAGGAATCGCCAGCGCAGCCAGAAACAGCACCCCCCCGCCTATCAGCAGGGGATCGTTGCCGTTCAGGCCTCGCGCCCCAAACCAGGCAACGGACACGCCCCCAAGCCAGTTCCCTACGATCTTGCCGATCAGGCCGGCCATCGCGATTGCCGGAAACAACCTGGTGCTATTGGCGACGTTGTAGTGATCGCTGGCCATCGGCCAAAACGCAAGTGGCAGAACGATCATCTGCACGTTTGTCAACAAATAGAGAGCGTTGTAGAGCACTGCCTTCGACAGGAACGAACCATTCAGCAGCATCCAAACCACGACGAATGCAAGGCCGAAGGCAGTCAGCACAATACGCATCACGACTTGACGGGGGAAGCGGTCGGCAATCAAGGCATACGCCGCAGACACGACCACCAGCGTGACAGTGACAGCTGACCAGATGATGGGAATCGCGTCGGTGCCGACATTGAGCACGTAGTCGCTCGTCGCCAGTACGTCCACGCCATCGATCAGCAGGCTGAGGATGCCGAACAGCACGAGAAACCGGCTAAGCACTGCCCACTCGCCGCGCTGAACGTTCAACGTCTGCCCAAGTAGCCCAAGTCCGAGTCTAGAAATCGAGCGCCTCCCATCCGCCGGTCACAGCAGTGTTGCGGGCTTTCGTGCGCAAGTTGATTCGATATACCGGCCCCGATTCCGGCGGACTCGCCGCTTCGCGTAGCAGCCACTGCAGATTGACCAGACCGTCAAGTGCGAAGGGCAGGTCGCTGTCGTCAACCCAGAGCGTGTCCGGCAACGCGGCCAGGGCGGCTTGTATCTGCGACTGCGTCATAGGCCCATGCGAAAGCAGCATCCGCAGAATCTGGTTGAGCGCTGGTGGTAGCTCCAATAGATCGACAGCAGTGACTCCACGAACCCGAGGCTCATTCTCGTGCTGGCTCAGCCAACCCTGGATCTCGGCGTCACGCATAGTGGATGTCCCCCACCCGCATCTCCGATGGCGTCCAATTGCCCAATCCATACTATCTCGTAAACGCGATTCCAGCGATAGCAGAATCGGGAAGGGTTGGTGCATGCGGGGTGGCACACGGTTACCTACACGTCAATAGGAGGCGCCGCTCGTCCGCACATCCATTCCTGCCTGGCCTGCCGCAAACGTGTTGTCGTGAATACGCGCCGGATCTGGCGCAGGAATGCTGATTGCCGCGCCCCTGTCATCCCGGAACGAACAGTAGGCGATGGTAGGATGGCTGCCGTCTTCCACCCAGATTCCGATCTGCGCGGCGTCGGCGACCAGGCAGTTCGTAATGGTCAGATTGGCCCCACCCGTGAGCGAGAGCATGCCGGATGCGCCGCCATTGCTGCTGCCGTAGAAGACCTGCACGTGGTCGAACACGCTGCGGACGGCCCGGGCGCCGTCGAAACGGATGTACTGCCAGTCACCCGGCTTGGGCTGTGCCGCGGCGCTGGTGAAGATGATGGGCGTGGCGTCGGTGCCGCGGGCGTCGAGCGTGCCGAGCACATCCAGGTAGGCGTAGGGGCCCATCTCCACGGTGGTGCCGGGGGCGATAGTGACCGTAACGCCTGTGGCTATGGTCGTGGCATCAAGCAGCTGAACCGGCACATCGGGACGCTGCCAGGTGGCATCATGGGAGACGGTGCCACCTCGCACCCGCATGCCCGTTTGCCCGGGACCGTAGCCGATGCCGGTAATCAGCCCGAGGTCGTCGACCGGGGCCTCGATGGCGTAGCTGCCGTTCCCGGCGAAGACACAGTTGGTGACGGTGGGGCGCGTGGTGTCGTCAATCCACAGTCCCAGCGTGCTGGCCTGGCTGAAGACGTCGTTGCTGATGGTCAGATTGGCCCCACCCGTGAGCGAGAGCATGCCTGAGGCGCCGCCATTGCTGCTGCCGTAGAAGACCTGCACGTGGTCGAACACGCTGCGGACGGCCCGGGCGCCGTCGAAACGGATGTACTGCCAGTCGCCCGGCTTGGGCTGTGCCGCGGCGCTGGTGAAGATGATGGGCGTGGCGTCGGTGCCGCGGGCGGTGAGCGTGCCGAGCACATCCAGGTAGGCGTAGGGGCCCATCTCCACGGTGGTGCCGGGGGCGATAGTGACCGTAACGCCTGTGGCTATGGTCGTGGCATCAAGCAGCTGAACCGGCACATCGGGACGCTGCCAGGTGGCATCATGGGAGACGGTGCCACCTCGCACCCGCATGCCCGTTTGCCCGGGACCGTAGCCGATGCCGGTAATCAGCCCGAGGTCGTCGACCGGGGCCTCGATGGCGTAGCTGCCGTTCCCGGCGAAGACACAGTTGGTGACGGTGGGGCGCGTGGTGTCGTCAATCCACAGTCCCAGCGTGCTGGCCTGGCTGAAGACGTCGTTGCTGATGGTCAGATTGGCCCCACCCGTGAGCGAGAGCATGCCTGAGGCGCCGCCATTGCTGCTGCCGTAGAAGACCTGCACGTGGTCGAACACGCTGCGGACGGCCCGGGCGCCGTCGAAACGGATGTACTGCCAGTCGCCCGGCTTGGGCTGTGCCGCGGCGCTGGTGAAGATGATGGGCGTGGCGTCGGTGCCGCGGGCGGTGAGCGTGCCGAGCACATCCAGGTAGGCGTAGGGGCCCATCTCCACGGTGGTGCCGGGGGCGATAGTGACCGTAACGCCTGTGGCTATGGTCGTGGCATCAAGCAGCTGAACCGGCACATCGGGACGCTGCCAGGTGGCATCATGGGAGACGGTGCCACCTCGCACCCGCATGCCCGTTTGCCCGGGACCGTAGCCGATGCCGGTAATCAGCCCGAGGTCGTCGACCGGGGCCTCGATGGCGTAGCTGCCGTTCCCGGCGAAGACACAGTTGGTGACGGTGGGGCGCGTGGTGTCGTCAATCCACAGTCCCAGCGTGCTGGCCTGGCTGAAGACGTCGTTGCTGATGGTCAGATTGGCCCCACCCGTGAGCGAGAGCATGCCTGAGGCGCCGCCATTGCTGCTGCCGTAGAAGACCTGCACGTGGTCGAACACGCTGCGGACGGCCCGGGCGCCGTCGAAACGGATGTACTGCCAGTCGCCCGGCTTGGGCTGTGCCGCGGCGCTGGTGAAGATGATGGGCGTGGCGTCGGTGCCGCGGGCGGTGAGCGTGCCGAGCACATCCAGGTAGGCGTAGGGGCCCATCTCCACGGTGGTGCCGGGGGCGATGGTCAGTGCCGCCCCTGCCGGCACGGTCACTCCGCCATTCAGGAGATAGGGGCCGTCCCCTGCGGTCCAGGTGCTGGTCGACAGCGTGCCGGTGATGGTGATCGCCGGCGAGCTGGCCGCCGGAGGAGCCACAACGGGAGGTACATATTGTGGCAGGGGAAGGTTGAGCACCGGGGGAACGGTGGTCGCATTGGTGTTAGGCACATTCTTCACCCACACTATCACCTTGCTCACGTTCACCTGCGCTGGTGGGCTTGGTGGGCGGTTCCCGACTACGGTGCTTTGTTGCCCCGACCCAACAAGGATCGTGCTCGGCGCCCCCTTTACCTTAACATTGGTCACCTGGACCTGCCCTTCAATCACCGTCACTACCCACGTCTTCGTCTTGGAGTTTCCCTTGACGTCGAGGCGTGTCCCCTTGGTAGCGGCTACTGCATTACCAACCTGAATCTGGTGGCTCGCCGCGCCGTGCACGACCTCCAGGAAGAGTTCGCCGTTCGTAAGCGTGGTGTGCAGGGGGTCGTGGATCACTACGTCCGTGCTCGCGTTCAGGTCCATCAAGGTTCCGTCGCGCAGCGCCAGCGACGCGTACTGGCTCTTGGCGGTAACGCCATGATAGAGGTCGAAAAGGTCGGTGCCCACTTTGCCGGATTGCGGTTTGGCGTGGGGCGCCAGGACTCTTAGCCCGGACTTGATTGCGACGACGGTGGCTGGAGAGCCTGAGATAATGGGCAGCTTCACGGTGGCGGGTGCGAAACCTGCGTGGGTAGCTTGCACGACGATCGTGCCTAGCGATGCGGCATGCACGGCAAAGACGAGTGTGCCGGAGCTCGCCGTGCCAGCGCCCGGGCGACCGGCGCCCATGATGGTGACCAAGACCCGCGTCACGGGCTTGCCGGTGGCATCAGTGATACGGATCTGAAGCGAAACGTCACGGCCGACCTGGACTTTGGGGGGCTGCACGCTCAACTTCAGCAGGGCCGTCGGGCTCGCAGGCGACTTCGATGCCTGGTCCGAGTGTGCCAAGGCGATTTGGGAGACACGCGACGCAGGTGCAGTCGCCAGCAGAAGCACGGAAATCGCGAGTAGGGCGCGCGGCCGTCGATACATAGCACAACTCCTCATCACAGGGAGGCCTGTCGAATAGGCAGAGTTCTTCTTGCTGCGCAATAATACATCTTGTCGAATTAGCTGACTATCACAGTGGGGCTCTCCCAACGGTCTGCCAAAGCTAGCCGCTAGGCGACGAAGGCTCACGCTGCATGTCTGCAGTGCCCGCCCGTGGCTCTGGAGTCGCTGGTGAGCAATCGCGGCTCGCAGCGACCCCTTTGCTTCTTGGGCTTGGCAGTATAGATTGGAGAAAGGGGCGGTTCTTCGTTGTTTACGATCGAGAAGCCCAACAAGGAATGTTGCTTCCCTGCACTACCAATCTCACGCATGCTAGTCGCACGATGGGGGCGAAACACTTGAAGAACATCGAAGAACGATTGACCTGCTTGCGCGGCATTGGTATCCTGGCGGGCACTCCCGAACACGTGCTTCTCGAAGTTGCAGAGGCCCTCACTGCGGTGGCCATCGAAGCCGGCCGGACCATTTTCGCCAAGGGTGAGATGGGTGACGCACTCTATATCATCGTCGACGGCAAAGTCGGCATCTTCGACGGTCCCCTGCTGCTTGATCACCACTATCCGGGCGAAGTATTTGGTGAAATGGCGGTACTGGATTCGCAGACACGGAGTGCCACCGCAGTAGCCGCCACCGCCTGCCGGCTGTACCGGCTCAGTAGCACGGCATTTCGCCATCTGCTCAGCGAGCGCAGTGAGGTGGCTGAAGGCGTGATCAAAGTGCTGTGCGAGCGCCTGCGGGGCACCAATTCGGATCGGACGGAGGACTACGAGTATATTCGCATGGTCGAAATGATCACCGCTGCGGCCCACGATCTTGAAGTCGGCACGTTCCGCCCTGAAGCGCTGCAGGAAGTAACCCAGCGAACTGACTCATTGGGACATCTTGCCCGCAAGTTTCAGCAGATGGCGCGCGAAGTGCAGGCCCGGGAGGAGGCGCTCAAGCAACAGGTGCGCGAGCTCCGTATAGAAATCGACCCTGCACTCCAAGCTAAACAGGTGGCCGAGATTGCCGACACCGATTTCTTCAAGAACCTGCAGCTTCGGGCCCGAACTGTCCGCGGGTCTCGGACCTTCGACGGAGGGGATTCGGCCGTCGTCGATGGCCAGCCCCTTGATGACAGCTTCATGAAATGATGGGAGCCCGACGCGCCCTGTTTGCCACTGCCGCTGGCACGACCGCCTCGATGGCGCCAACCGGCACGAGCGACCTGTAATGCCCAACTTTTGTAGATTATTCCTGCTATAGTGAAGAATTGAGCCATCTATTGCCGCTCGTGGACGGTGGGGTTGACTGCGAGCTCAACCTCCACGCTTGTCGATGCATGCGGTATCTGCGGTAAGTGTTTCAGCTGCAAGGAGATCGCCTGGATGAATAGCGTCAGCTTCACCTTCTCGGATACGATCGCTGGCTACGTCACAACATTCGACGAGGCCCAGCGCACGTTTGGCTTGAAGACGTCCGACGGCCGAGAGTTCCCCGTCAAGATCAGCGACGGTGCCTATGCGGAGCTGCTGCGCAACGCCGACGAGCCCTATGCCGATGCCACCGGCCTGATCAATCGGATGCTGGTGCCTGGGCGGTTCCTCTTCGCCTACGGCAGCTTCTACCCGGAGGAGACGCTTTCCTACGAAGCGAAACGCTTGATCTTTGTCGGCCGCACACCTACGGAGTACCTGTTCGAAAAGCCGGACTGGTGGATCAAGCAAATCGCCTCAGTGGGCGACTGCTATCTGCGCTGGCAATTCGGCGACGAGCCCATCGACTATCGCAACTACCGCACGATGATCAGTTTGACCGGCGGCAAGAAGAAAGATGACTTCCGGCAGGAGACAGACACCATCTCCCGCATGGTGTACGGGTTCGCTTCATGCTACATGCTGACCGGTGAAGACAAGTACCTGGAGGGCGCCGAGAAGGGCACCGAATACTTGCGCGAACATATGCGCTTCGTCGACCGAGATGAGAACATCGTGTACTGGTATCACGGCATCGACGTGCATGGCACGCGCGAGGACAAAGTCTTCGCGTCCGAATTTGGCGATGACTACGATGCCATTCCGGCCTACGAGCAGATATATGCGTTGGCAGGTCCGATTCAGACCTACAGGATTACGGGCGATCCTCGGATTCACGCGGACGCCGTTGCAACTATGGACCTCTTTGACCGGTTCTTCCGTGACGACAAAGGAAAGGGTTACTTCTCGCACATTGACCCGATTACGCTCGATCCGCGCAGCGAGACGCTTGGACGCAATCGTGGCAAAAAGAACTGGAATTCCGTGGGCGACCATGCGCCCGCGTACCTGGTGAACCTGTGGCTCGCCACGGGGGATGAGCGCTACGCGAAGATGCTGGAGTATTGCGCCGATTGCATCGAACAGTACTTCCCCGATGACGAGCACAGCCCATTCGTCCAGGAGCGGTTCTACGAGGACTGGAGCCACGACAAGACCTGGGGCTTCCAGCAGGATCGTGCGGTCGTCGGGCACAACCTGAAGATAGCCTGGAACCTTACGCGCATCTTCAATGCGCAGCCACATGAACGCTACGCCAAGCTGGCGCAGAAGATCGGGCGCGTCATGCCGGCGGTCGGCTCCGACACACAGCGCGGCGGCTGGTACGACATGGTGGAGCGCACGCTGGCCCCAGGTGAGAAGTACCATCGCTTCTCCTGGCACGACCGAAAGGCTTGGTGGCAGCAGGAGCAGGCAATCCTGTGCTACCAAATTCTATCAGGCACATTCGGCGGCGACGAGAACCTCAAGCATGCACGTGAGGCCGCCGCGTTCTACAACGCCTTCCATCTCGACCACGACGACGGTGGTGTGTACTTCAACGTGCTGGCCAGTGGAATCCCCTATCTGGTGGGGACGGAGCGCTACAAGGGCAGCCACTCCATGAGCTTCTACCATGCATCGGAGTTGTGCTACCTCTCGGCGGTCTACATCAATCTCCTGATCACCAAGACGCCCATGGAGCTCTACTTCAAGCCGTTACCCGATGCGTTTCCCGGCCATTTGCTCCGCGTCTCGCCCGATATCCTGCCGCCGGGCAGCGTGAAGCTGACCGCCGTGTGGGTGGATGACGAGCCGTACACCGACTTTGATACCGAGGCACTGACCGTGCACCTGCCGGACACGCGCGATCAGGTGCGCGTAAAGGTACAGCTGACGCCTACTCGGTAGCCCGGAGCGCTGCCGCACAAGTGATGCGGGTCTCTACCCAGGTGGATGGAGCCCAAGTGCATGGGCCTGGAGGGCAATGATGGAGGTTCTGGTCAAGAGCGTGGACGGTGCGACCGTCGTGGAGCTTGCAGGCGACATCGACGGGAGCACGGCGCCGGTGGCGCAGGCACGGATCCTGGAGCAATTGGTGGCCGGGGTGGGCGTGATTCTGGACATGACGGGAGTCGCGTATATGTCGAGTGCCGGCCTGAGGATGCTGCTGTCCGCGCACCGGTCCGCCACCGCCAAAGGCGGCTCAGTGCACCTGGTAGGCTTGTCGGAGGATCTGCAGGACACGATGGCCGCGACCGGGTTCCTCGAGTTCTTCACCACGTACCCGAGCGTGGCCGCGGCGTTGGCATCGCTGGGAAAGGGGTAACCGGCCATGCCAGTTATGGAGCGCATCGACGTCCATCCAACCCACGAGCACCTGGGCTACCGGCTCCGCCCTGGCAAGCCCTTCCCCTTTGGCGCCACGCTCGTACCGGGCGGGATCAACTTTTCCATCTATTCGCGCCACGCGACAACCTGCACGCTCGTGCTGTTCCAGAAGGGGGCGGCGGAGCCACTGGTGGAGATTCCAGTTCCCGATGCCTTCCGCATCGGCAATGTCTTCGCCATGGTCGTCTTCGACCTCGACCCCGAGTCTATCGAGTACGGCTACCGCATGGAAGGGCCATACGCGCCGAGCGAGGGCCATCGATTCGACCCGACCAAGATCCTGTTGGATCCCTACGCGAAGGCGATCGCGGGCCGTGACCATTGGGGCAAGCAGCCCGACTGGAACGACGCCTACCCTCATCGTGCGCGGCCGGTATACGACGACTTTGACTGGGAGTCCGATCGCCCTTTGGAGATCCCTATCGAGGATCTCGTGATCTATGAAATGCACGCACGCGCCTTCACGCAGCATCCGTCGTCGGGCGCCAAACACCCCGGTACGTTTGCCGCCATCCGCGAGAAGCTCCCCTATCTGAAGGGGCTCGGGGTCAATTGTGTGGAGCTGCTTCCCATCTATGAGTTCGACGAGTTTGAGGGCAGCCGCGTGCTGCCGGAGACAGGGGAGACGCTTTACAATTTTTGGGGCTACAGCACCGTGGGCTTCTTCGCGCCTAAGTCGGGCTACGCGGCCACCGGCAAGCTGGGGATGCAAGTCGATGAGGTGAAGGCGCTTATCAAAGATCTCCACCGCGCCGGTATCGAAGTGTTCCTCGACGTGGTGTTCAACCATACTGCCGAGGGCAACGAGCGCGGTCCGACCATCTCGTTCCGAGGCATCGACAACAAGACCTACTACATGCTGACGCCCGAAGGCTACTACTTCAATTTCAGTGGCACGGGCAACACGCTCAATTGCAACAATCCCATTGTGCGCAACATGGTTCTTGATTGCCTTCGCTATTGGGCCTCAGAGTATCACATCGATGGCTTTCGCTTCGACCTCGCGGCGATTCTGGGACGGGACCAGAACGGCGCGCCGCTCTCCAACCCGCCGTTGCTGGAGACCCTGGCCTACGACCCGGTGCTGGCAAAGTGCAAGCTCATCGCCGAAGCCTGGGATGCCGGCGGACTGTACCAGGTGGGCAGCTTCCCGGCCTTCGGTCGCTGGGCCGAGTGGAACGGCAAGTACCGGGACACGCTGCGCCGTTTCCTCAAAGGTGATGAGGGTGTGGTAGGCGACATGGGTCAGCGGCTGCAAGGGTCGCCGGATCTCTACGAGGCGCTTGGGCGCGGTGCCGCGGCCTCCGTCAACTTCATCACCTGCCACGACGGTTTCACACTCGCCGATCTGGTCTCGTTCAACGAAAAGCACAACTCTGCCAACGGCGAGTTCAACAACGACGGCACTGACGATAACCACAGTTGGAACTGCGGCGCAGAAGGATGGACGGACGATCCCGGGATCAATTTCCTGCGTCAGAAACAGATCAAGAACGCGCTGGCGATGCTGTTGACGAGTCAGGGCGTGCCGATGATCTTGATGGGCGATGAGATCGGGCGGAGCCAACAAGGCAACAACAATGCCTATTGCCACGACTCCGAGTTGAGCTGGCTGGACTGGCGCCAGGTTGAAAGCAACGCGGGCCTCCTCCGTTTCTGCCGAGCCTGCATCCACTTCCGCCATGCACATTCCGTGCTGCGCAACCAGTACCACTTCTCCAACCGCGACTACGTAGGCAGCGGCTATTCCGACATCACCTGGCATGGCACCCAGGCGTGGAACGCGGATTGGTCCGGCACGAGTCGCACGCTGGCCTTTCTCTTGGATGGACATCACGCGCGAGGCGGCACCGAACGGGATGACTTTGTCTACGTGGCAATGAACATGCACTGGGAATCCCACGTGTTCGAGTTGCCGGGACTGCCCGAAGGCTGTGCCTGGCACGTATTCGCCAACACCGGCGTGGCTGCACCCGATGACGTTTGGGAGCTTGGCGCCGAGCCCGTGCTGAGCGACCAGCACGCTATGGTCCTTAGCGATCGCTCGGTTTGTATCTTGGTTGGGCGCTAGTCAGCTCAATTGACTGCGCTCGCATGTGGAATGGAGCAGGACATGGCCTTCAATGCAACGCTCACGATCGAAGGGGACGAAGCACGGATCACCTTGGAAGGCGAGCTTGACGCTAGCGTAGCTCCCGCGTTTCGGGAGAAGGTCGAGGAAGCGGCCGGCGCGCACGTGAGCAAGCTGGTCATCTTTATGTCCGGCCTGTCATACATGGCCAGCGCCGGTTTGCGCGGCTTGATCTTTGCAAAGCAAAAGATGGGTGGCTCGGTGGAAGTCGTGCTCGTGGGCCTGCAAGACGGCGTGAGGGACACGCTGGAGATGACAGGCTTCCAGCACAGTGTCTCCATTGTCGACACCTACTGAGCCTGTCCGAACACAAGCTCAGGGATGGAGAACCACTGCATGATAGAGGATGATGCTGGGCAGCAGAGCACAGCCAACGCCAAGCGCGAGGAGGTGCTGCTCAAGCTCGAGCGTGACATACAGATCGGGCGCGATATTCAGCTCAGCTTTCTGCCCAAGACGCTGCCGCAGGTGCCGGGCTGGGAGCTTGCCGCGGAGTTCGAGCCGGCGCGCGAGGTAGCGGGCGATTTCTACGATGCGTTTCCGCTCAACCAGGGCCGGCGGCTCGGCCTGGTGATTGCCGACGTGTGCGACAAGGGGGTAGGGGCGGCGCTGTTTATGGCACTTTTCCGCAGCCTCATTCGCGCCTTTGCTCAGCAGCACTATTCGCTGCGCTGGATGGGCGACGAAGAGTCGGACTTCCTCAGTAGCCCGGTCGCGGACAGGCGCCGCGGCATCCCCTCCACAGGCACGACCGCACTGAAGAACGCCATGACGCTGACCAACAACTACATTATCACGAATCATGGCGACACAAGCATGTTTGCCACCATGTTCTTCGGCGTGCTAGACCCTGGGTCCGGCGTGCTGACGTACATCAATGGCGGCCATTGCCCGCCCTGGTTGTTCAACGAGTCGGGCGTGAAGCAGCGCCTTACGCCAACGGGACCCGCAGTCGGCATGGTCCCGGACGTGGATTTTGCGATCCAGCAGGTCACATTTGCGCCTGGAGACATGTTGCTGGCCTTCACCGATGGTGTGCCAGAGGCGCGAGATGTCACAGGCGCGTTTTTCACCGAAGCGAGACTGCGATCGATCATCAACAGTCCGATGCCGGCTTCGGCGAAAGAGCTGGTGTCGAGCGTCCATGCTCATCTAACCGCGCATATCGGCACCGCGGTGCAGTTCGACGACATCACGATGCTGGCAGTGCGCCGGTCGACGACGGAAGAACCGTTCGCAATCACTTGAAGTTGCGTGCTGGCGCTGACCGATCGGGCAGCGACTAGAGACAACAGGTTTCAAAGGAGAGAATGGTGGACCGTCTGACCGTCCCTGGCACCCTGGAATCGCTGGCGGATATCGGCCAGTTCGTGCTGCGCGCAGCGGCTGATGCCGGTTTGGACAGGAAGGCTTCATATCAATTGCGCCTTGCGGTTGACGAGATTGCCACGAACATTGTCGTACACGGCTATGCCGGGGCGAACCGACAAGGGCCGATCGCTATGTGGGCGGAACTTGACGAGGCGGAGTTGCGCCTCTGCCTCGAGGACAAGGCTGAGCCTTTCGACCCGCATGAAGCACAGTCGCCCGACGACTTGGACCGGCCCTTGGAAGAGCGTGAGATCGGTGGTCTCGGGGTGTTCCTGGCCCTTCGCGGCACCGATGAGCTCCGCTACGAGCGGACCGCGGAGGGAAACCGGAACATTGTCGTCGTGCATCGTCCAAAGTCGTCTGCATAGCACCCGGACTGCACGAAGAGAGGAATACATATGGCGCGTATTATTTCGGTTCATAGCTACCGCGGGGGCACTGGGAAGTCGAATACGTCGGCGAATCTGGCGGCATTGTTGGCTGTACGTGGACAGCGTGTGGGCATCGTTGACACAGATATCATGTCGCCCGGTATCCACGTGCTGTTCGGCATGTCGCAGGATCCGGCCGGCCCCGTCCTCAACGACTATCTGTGGGGCAAGTGCGAGATCAAGGACGCCGCATATGACGTAACGAACACGGTAGCCGGGGATTTGCCCGGCCGCGTCTTCCTGGTGCCGGCCAGCGTGCAGGCAAACAACATTGCTCGCATCTTGCGCGAGGGATACGACGTTGGATTGCTAAACGACGGGTTCAACGCCCTGGTACGCGATTTGAAGCTGGACACGCTGATTATCGATACGCACCCTGGCCTCAACGAGGAGACACTGCTGTCCATCGCCATTTCCGACGTGCTGCTGATCGTGCTGCGACCAGACTTGCAGGACTATCAGGGTACCGGGGTGACCGTGCAAGTGGCGCGCAAGCTAAGCGTCCCGTTGCTGTTGCTCGTCGTGAACAAGTGTCCGCCCAGCCTCGATGCCGAGTCGGTTCGGATGCGCGTGCAAGAAACGTATAGCAGTGAAGTGGCTGCCGTGTTCCCGCACTCGGATGAGATCATGACCCTCGCCAGCGGTGGCGTTTTCACCGTGAAGTATCCGGATCTGCCCGTAACCGCGACGTTCAATCGCCTGGTCGACCGCATCCTTCAGTAGTGGTCGCTATGAGGCCGGTGCCCTGCCCACTCGATCTCATCCTTCGCGATGCCACCGGGGCCGAAGGCCGGCATCACGGCGGCGTTGGCCATGCGCTGACGACCACGCTCGACTGACCGCTTCTGGCCGGGCGCTCCACGCGAACTTTGCACCAGGCAGGCGAGCTCACAGGGTAAGCACTCGAAAAAGGGCTCCGGCGGTACGGTTGATCAGGACGGCCACGACGGATGCGTGCGCCGAGCGGAGCGATGTGAAAGTCCGACGCGGGAAGATGGAACACTCTAGCCCCTGATCTCGATGGGCTGAACGCCGGCAGCGACGCGATTGTCATGCACGCGTGCGGCGTCCGCTTTTGGAATGGACATCGCGGGTCCGCCAAGCTGCTGAAAGGTGCACAAGGCTACTGCCGGCCTGCTCAAGTCGTCCGCCCAGATCCCGACCGCACTCGCCTGCGCGAAAAGGCTGTTCTGGATACTCGGGCTGGCACCTCCAGTTATAGAGAGCATGCCGTTGTCGCCACGGTTCCGGCTTCCGTAATATATCTGCACATAGTTGAGCCGCGTGCCGTCTGCACCCGCGCCTTCGATGGCGATGTATTTCCACATTCCGGGCGCCGGGGTCGCATTCACACTCGTGATCACAATCGGGTTCGCGGCCGTACCGACCGCGATCAAGCTGCCCTGGATGCGGAATGCCGCTCCGTCTGCCATCTGGACGAAGACGCCCGGCTCAACTGTCACGGTCACCCCTGTGGACAGCACGCCACCGTCCAGAATAAACGGCGCCGCCTGCGCGCTCCACGTCCCATCATGAGTGATGGCCGTATCACGTAGCTCAATCCCACGCTGTCCTGCTGTCAGTGCCGTGCCGCCGATCGCGGTGCCGTCGTCGGCCGGCACCGAGACTGCAGACGACGCGTCGCCGGCAAATATGCAGTTGCTGAGCGTGGGTCTGCTGGTATCGTCGGCCCAAAGGCCGTTCCGGGTGGCCTGCGCGAACACGCTGTGGCCGATTTCCGGCGCAGCGCCTCCAGTGATCGACAGCATGCCGTGGTCGCGGCCGTTCCAACTGCCGTAGAACATCTGCACGTAGTCCATCCGGCTGCCGCTCGCGGCCGGTCCGTCGATGGCGAAATACTGCCAGTTACCCGGCGCCGGGCTGCCGGAACTGCTCGTTACGATGATCGGTGCTGCGGTCGTGCCCTGGGCCATGAGCGTTCCCTGCACGAGGAATGCAGCTCCGCTGGCCATTTCCAGCAGCGTTCCGGGCTCGACGGTCAGGCTCACGTTGGCGTCCAGAACGCCGCCGTCAAGGATGTACGGAGCGCTCTGACGATGCCATGTGCCTCCATGCGTAATTGCCGTGCCCCGCAACTCGATCCCAGACTGGCCGGGTCCAAGCGTCGTGCCGGTGACCAGGGTCCCGTCGTCGGCAGGCACCAAGATCGCGGACGACGCGTCGCCGGCAAATATGCAGTTGCTGAGCGTGGGTCTGCTGCTATCGTCGGCCCACACGCCGTGTCGCGTGGCCTGCGCGAACACGCTGTTGCCGATTCCCGGCGTAGCGCCTCCGGTGACCGACAGCATGCCGATGTCGCTGCCTTTCCAGCTGCCATAGAACATCTGCACGTAGTCCATCCGGCTGCCGCTCGCGGCGGGCCCGTCGATGGCGACATACTGCCAGTCACCCGGTGCCGGGTTGGCGGCATTACTCGTTACGATGATTGGCGCCGCGGCCGTACCCTGTGCCAGAAGCGTGCCCTGGTCGTGCAATGCGGCGCCTTGCGCCATGCGAATAACCGAGCCGGGCTCGATAGTCAGAGCAGCACCGGCATTAACCGTAGCGCCATCGAGCACAATGGGCGCGTCCTGCCGGTGCCACACGGTGTCGTGCGTGACTGCCGTGTCACGAATCTCGATTCCGCGCTGGCCCTGGCCGAGTCGGGTACCGCTAATGAGACCGGCGCCTTCGGCGGACACCGATATGGCGGCTGCGCCGTCGCCCGCGAAAACGCAGTCGCTGATGGTGGGGCGGCTGTTGTCGTCCGACCACACTCCGATTTGAGTCGCCTGGGCAAAGACACTGTTGCTGATCATTGGAGCTGCGCCGCCGGTGACCGAGAGCATGCCGTCGTCTCCGCCGGTCCAGCTGCCGTAGAACATCTGCACGTAATCCAGACGGCTACCACTTGCACTCGGTTGGTCGAGGGAAATGTACTGCCAGTCGCCTGGCTTCGGCCGGTCCGCAGCGCTGGTGAAGATGATCGGTTTCGCAGCTGTACCCTGCGCCAGCAGCGTGCCCTGCACATTCAGCCCGGCGTTGCCGGCGATTTGCACCACGGTTCCAGGTTGAATGGTAAGGCTGGAGCCCGCGGGCACGTCGATATTGCCCGGGACCGAGACGACTCCGGACCAGGTAGCCTGTGCCGGATTTGTCGCGGTCATCGTAGGCGGCAGGCGGGTGGGCGGCAGCGTCACACGTGCGGGTGGCGGGTTCGGTACGTTGAGAACAGGTGGAACGGTGGCAGCCGTCGTGTTTGGAAGCTTCTTGATCCAGGACAAGATAGCGCTCAGATTTGCCGGTTTCGGCGGACCCGGTGGCCCGTTGCGCGGTACAACAGTCTGGCGTCCGGCTCCGATCAGCACCGTAGATTTCCGGTTGCTTACCTGAACTTTTCCCTCGATCACAGTGACCACGATGGCTTTGGTCTTGCGGTCCACGCGGACGTCAAGCCTTGTGCCCTTTGTGGAGGCCACCGCCGTGCCTACTTGTATGTTATGGCTAGCCGCTCCATGGACAACTTCCAGAAACAGCTCGCCGCCTGTGAGCGTCATATGCAGCGGGTCTTTGATCGCGACGTCGGTATTGGTGCTCAGGTCGACCAGCGATCCATCGCGCAGCGCAATGGAGGCGTATTGACCCGATCCGGTCAAAGCATGGTACTGATCCAGAAGGTCGGTACCGACCCTTCCGAGCACCGGCTTGGCTTTGGGCGCCAGCACACTGATCCCTGCCTTGACCGCGGCCACTGTCGCAGGCGGTCCCGATACTATTGGTAGGCGGGCGGTAAGCGGGGTGTAGCCGGCGTGACTCACCTGCACCAGCGCACTTCCTACTGTTCCAGCATGCACGACCAGGGAAACAATGCCGCCACGCGTACTGCCGACTGCCGGCCTGTTGACGCCGGTGATCGTCACGAGCGCCCCTGAGACCGCCTTTCCCGCTGTGTTGGATACGTGGATCGCGAGCAGCACGTCGCGTCCGACCTTGACCTGTGGCGGCTGGACGCTCAACCGCAGCGACGGGGGCGATGGCTTCGAACGTACAGAGCCGTAGAGGTACGGTCGCGCTGCGGCGCCTGCGGCACGCGCGCCGCGGATCGGAGCGGACATCGGCGCCGCTATCAGCAGTAGCGCCGCGCACAGATGGAACCAGCGAATCATGTCGGCCTCCAGACTGGCAGTGAACGTGCGCCCGTTGCACATGAGGATGTGAGAGGCGGTGCACGCCGTTCCAGGGCAACATCTTACCCTACATGCCGAGGCCGTTGCTGTCAAGATAGGCAGATTCCGGCAACCTGCGCCAACCTGCCGCGCAGCGGCGGTCTCGTGGGGATCCGAGTCAGGCAATACGCGCCGCGGCCCGGAGCACGATTGCCGGATTGGTCTGGAAACCCGGGAAGCACAGCGTACGATCTCGACGGTACCAGTCAAACTGCAACCATCGCCTGGGCGATACACTCGGATATTGGAGGGGAAAAGCCGATGACTCACGCCGATGCGTCCACTCGTACCGTGTATACCTTGCAGCCTGGCAGGCTGTGGATCGCCATTCTTGCGCTGCTGCTCACGCTTGGGACCCTGCCGGGGGCCGCGCTCCCGCACGCCGCGGCGGCGGGCGTTGAACGGCCGGTTCTTGCCTTCTACTACCCCTGGTACACGCGGTCGAGCTGGTGCTCCTGTACGATGTCCGACTTGCCTGCCACCAGGTACAGCTCGAATGATGCGAAGGTCATTGACGACCAGATAGCCGAAGCATCGCGGGCCGGCGTCACGGGCTTCATCGTCTCCTGGTGGGGGAAGGGGAGCTCCGAGGACAGCAATTTCGCCACGATGCTGGACCGCGTCGCCGCGTGGAACAAGAAGACCGGCACGCAGTTCGTGCTTGCGATTCAGCTGGAAGATGATGGCGCATTGCTGCAGACCGAGTCGCGCATCGAGCAGCAACTCCACTACGCGATCGCTTCGTACACCGCGCGATCCACCTACTTCCACTGGCAGGGGAAGCCGGTATTCTTCATCTGGGACGCTTTTGGCGGCGGGCGCACGCAGGCCACCTGGGCAGCAATTCGCAAGCAGGTCGATCCCCAGCGCAAGACGTTCTGGTCGCTGGACACTATCGAGGTGACTGTGCTGGACGACACCTTCGACAGCATGCACCTCGTCGGAGCCGGCTACTGGGGGATCACCCAGCACGACATGATCATGCTCTACCAGAACTTCCGCGCCAAGGTCGACGCGTACAACCAGGCGCACGGCACGAAGAAACTCTGGATCGCGGGCGTGCTGCCGGGCTATAACGATAGCCAGAAACCCCAGCCGCTGGTGGTGCCGCGGGACAACGGAGCCACATACACCTTGAGCTGGCAGGCAGCGATCGCCAGCAAGCCCGCGTGGATCACAATCAGCAGCTTCAACCAGTGGTATCTTGGCAACACCATCGAACCCAGCATTCACTACGGCACGCAGTATCTGGACCTGACGAAACACTTTGCCGCGGTCTGGCGGGCTCAGGGTTAGGCAGGTACGCTTGGCTCGAAGTCATTGATGGCAGCCACTATCGTACACATTGTGACGTTTAGCGTCACGACAGTGACGGTCGGCCCTTCATATTCACGCCCGACAGGCGTACGACGGTCTTGGAGGCAGACCATAAAGCGATTGGAGGCAGCTGACTTGACGCTCGAATAGTCGGCGAACGCCGTGCGGTGAGCCGCAAGCTGCGTTCGCTTCTTAAGCAGCTACGGGCTGCGATGCAGCAAGAAAGGAGAGCAGATCATGTTTCACCACCTGATGGTTCCTCTAGATGGCTCAGAGCTAGCCGAATGCGCGCTCCCGATCGCCGATCAAATGGCCAAGGCGAACGGTGCAACTATTGATCTCGTCCGTGTGGTGCGCTTGCCTGCTGCCCGAATGACGGTGGGCGGGGCGGCATATGTTCCACAGGACGCCTGCAACGACCTCCTAGAGGGTGACGTGCGAGCGGCCTCAGACTACCTGGACGCAGTGTGCCAGCGCCTCGCCAAGAACGGGGTTGCCGGACGAACGGCCACTCTGAAAGAACATGGACACCACGTCGCATCGGCGCTTATCAAGTATGTGCGCGATGAAGGTATCGATATGGTTGTCATGAGCACCCACGGTCGCAGTGGACTGGCGCGCTTCGCATTCGGGTCTGTAGCCGAACGTGTGCTGCGCCATGGGACGGCGCCGATCCTCCTGGTGCACGCTTCCAGCGCTCCCATCTCCCTCGAGCACGTGCTGGTACCTCTGGATGGCTCGCCCGAGCATGAGGACGCACTGCCGGTTGCCGTATCCCTCGCACCAATCGCACACGACGTAACTCTGATACGGGTGATTGGGAGAGAAGCAGAGCGAGCGGCCGCGCAGCAATACCTCGAGTCGATCTCGCAGCGGCTGGCTGCGCAAGGGATAACCGTGGGAGAGTGCCGGGTGGTCCTGGGGGATCCCACGGCAGAGATCCAATCTGTGAGCCACAGCGGGCAGTTGGTCGTGCTTGCGACTCGCGGGAGCACGCAACTGACCGGCTGGGCATCGCGATCCGTGGCGGAGCGACTGGATCACGATCAAGCGGCAACCATGATGCTGGTGCGGACAGGCACAACGGGGAAGAAGGTTCTGTCTCACGCCTGAGCGCGTTCGCAGCGATCTGCATCCCGTAGACGCAGGCTACGTCTCACGGCGTGCGAAACCCGCGTGGTCAGCGCAGCCAGGCTCTGCGGCGTGTTCACGTGTCAGGGTGCCCGCGAGTTGAGCGGCGCCGTCGATGGGGCTATGTCTGGAATACCGGTCTGATGCAGACCGCCCAACCCTGCCGTGGCTACGCCCTACCCTGCGCGTCATTGGGTGACGTCGGCTTGGCCGAACCATAACGGACCGTTCGCCGATCCCGCGTGCGAGACGTTGGTCGCCGATGCTCGGGCAGGCACGCGCTCTGGGACTCCAGGTGGGCGCGCTGCACACAACGCCATGACAAACTCTCTCGGCTGATCACTGCTGTCAGGGTTGGCGCATCCACCAAATAGACGCCCAACTTGACACGTAGGTTCGAGCCCCTTAGCTTGAGGTCAACCCCCTGACCCACGAGATAGCCGACGTGGCACGTAGATGACCAGCCTTGCTCCATGTCAGCAGGCCTTCCTTGGAGGTAGAGATAGTGCGCTTGCTCCGTCTTGGCCTGGTGCTGGCTGTGTTGCTCGTTGGACATATCCCGTTGACTTCAGCCAGATCGGCACCGGTTCAAGCCGCGGTGGCTGAGTCTGGCGCCGCTACAACAGGGTCCGGTACACGGATCCTTCGCATCAACGTCCAGCCTGCCGAAGTAAAACTTGGCCGTGACGTGACGCTCGCAGTACGAGTCACCGACGCAGCAAATCGGCCAGTTCCCGGGGCTGTGATCTCGGCCACCGGGATTGGCCTGCCGATCGTGGGCACCGCACCACGCGGCGTGCTCAAGATTGAGGTTCACGCCGTTGCGTCCGGCAGCATGCTGGTGCAAGCCGAGAGCCGCGGCTATGCAACGGCCAGGCTGAGCGTTCCGGTGGTTCCTGGCCCGCCCGCGACGGTTGCCGCCATCAAGGTTGGTATGCTCGTTCAGCCGCCACGTGCCCAGTCCCTTCCGGGGAGAGTTGGCACCGACCTGTTGGACCGCTACCACGCTATCACTGACGCGGGGCAGTTTGCGTCGCTCGCACTCCGCGACGGCTCATTGGTCGACCTCAACGGGAATACTGACGTAGTAATCAAGGATCCACTCCATCTCACCCTTTCGCGCGGCGAGCTATTCCTAGAGTTAGTTCATGGCGCCGTGAGCCATCAGATTCAGGCCGGCACGGCAGTGGCGGCCACCAGGGGCACGCGCCTGGATGTGAGACTGGATCCCAAGACCAACGCTGCAGTCGTGACGGTCATCGAGGGCGAAGTGCAGGTCACCAGCAACGGTAAGAGCGTGCTTGTCGGCACCGGCGAGCAGAGCGTCGTGCTCGCAAGCGGGGTACCTCAGCAACCTCAGGCTGTGAGTCTTGGCGGAGTTGTGTCCTGGGTGAACAATGTGCCGAACAGCGCTCCTACCACTGTTCCGCCTGTATTGAACCTTCCTTTGCCACCACCAGCCCACCCAGTGCTGAACCTACCGCAGCCTCCTCCGGCGCAGATTGCCCTCCCCCCGGTCGGCGCGACCGCAACCATGACCGCAACCAACCCGGTGCAAGCACGTTGGTCGGGAGTGGTATATGTGCCGAGCAGCGTGACGGTCCCTACAAGCGCGACGCTGACGATCGCGCCCGGCACAGTGATCAAGATGAGTATCGGCACGTCACTTGGCGTGAACGGGACCCTCCTGGCAGAGGGCAATGCCGCATCGCCGATCATCTTCACCAGTGCCGCGGAAGTGCCGCGGCCGGGCGATTGGCACGCAATCAGCATCGCGGGTGCGGCAGCCAGCGGAAGCGTGCTGGAGTACGTCCAGGCTTTTTATGGCAGCGGGCGCGGAGGTGAAGCGGGGATACTCTCAGTAACTGGTGGGGCCAGCCCGACGATTGGACAGAGCGTGTTCTCACAGGCCCAGTCGGATGGCGTCTGGGTCGACGATTCTAGCCGGCCCACGATCAGTGACTGTGTCTTCGGCGCGGACGCGGTATTCGCCGTGTCCGTTTCAGCTGAGGAAGCGGGGTTCGTGACCGGCACCGAGCTCGGCGCCGCCCAGAACGGGATCGAGATTCGCGACACGGTTGTTGGCCATTCCACCGTGTGGCAGCAGCAGGATGCGCCCTACGTGCTCGACGGCGCCACAGTAGACGACGGTGCGGCCCTTATGATAGCACCAGGCACTGTGATCCGCATGGCAACCGCGGCAAGTCTCCACATCCAGGGCACTCTGCGTGCCGCGAGCAGCTCCAGCGCACCGATCATCATTACGAGCCAGAGTGCGCAACCAGAGGCCGGAAATTGGGACGATATCGTGCTGGACGGCGCCGGTGCCAGCAGCAGCGTGCTCGAGAATGTAGACGTGTATTACGGTGGTGCGAGCGGCGCCAGTGGCGGCATGTTGTCGGTGATCGATGGAGCGACGCCAACTGTTAGCCACACCGTATTTGCCCATGGGAGGTCGGGCGGGATTTGGGCGGATGACGCCAGTCGCCCTGCCATCAGCAACTGTGTGTTTGCCGACGATGCCGGTTCGGCAATCTCCGTGCCTGCGGACGGCGCAGCCCAAGTGGCCGGCTCCGTGCTGGGCGAAAACCAGATCGGCATAGAGGTGCGCAGCACGGACATTACGCATGACGGCACCTGGCATGCGCAGGACGCGCCCTTCGTGCTGGACGGCGGCACATTGAACTCCGGCGTCACGTTGAAGATTGATCGGGGCACGGTCATTCGAATGGCCTCGGGAGCGACATTCAGCGTCGCAGGCACCCTGGTGGCTCAGGGTAGCGAGGCTACGCCGATCATTCTTACCAGCGACGAAGATGATCCGGCTCCTGGCGACTGGAAAGCCATAGACTTCGTCGGCACGGGGACCAACGAGTCCATTCTCAACCACGTGTGGCTTTCCTACGGGAGCCATGGTTCTGGCGACGGAATGCTGTCGGCGATCGCCGGAGCGGCTCCGGCAATCAGTAACAGTGTGTTTGCGCAGGCGAAGAGCGTCGCGATATGGGCTGACGACCATAGCAGACCCACGATCAGCAACTGTGCATTCGCCGGAGGCGGTGCGGTGGCCATCTCGGTTCCCGTAGACGGCATGAGGTTCGTTACCGGGACGTCGGCGGGACCAAATCAACAGGGCATCGAGGTGCGGGACACGCCTATGCGGCATGACGCCACCTGGCGCTTTCAGCACGCACCGCTCATTGTGGATGGCGCACTGGTGAGTGCGGATGTGACACTGTCGATCGAACCAGGGGTTGAGCTTAGGATGGCACGCGGAGCAACATTTCATGTGGAGGGCGGTTTGCGGGCCCTGGGCAGCGCCGATGCGCCCATCGTGGTGACGAGCAACAGCTCGCGGCCCGCTGCGGGCGACTGGCAGAACATAATCCTGGACGGAGCCAGCGGCGGAAAGTCCATCCTAAGCCACGTGCAGGTCTCCTTTGGCGGTTTCGGCGGAGCCGGTGAAGGCGTGCTCTCTGTCGTGCGAGGGGCCAATCCAACGATCACGGATAGTGTCTTTGCCCAGTCGCAAGGTGATGGCATCTGGGCAGACGACACTAGCAGGCCGTCTATTGCCTCTTGTTCGTTCTCCAGTCTCACTGGCCCGGCGATCTCGATTCCCATAACCGACTCGGCGAACTTGCTCGGCAACATCGTCGCAGCCAGTCAACAGGGTGTCGAGATTCGTTCCAGCTGATGGCAGTTGTAACAGTGACATGGTGGCTTCGTGCTGGCCTCTTGGCGGGTAACGGTGGTGGGACTCGAACCCACGATACACTGACTACTAGATGGCCGATGCCTGGCGGAGCACTGTAGTCTCGAGTCGCACTGCCCATTCAGGGCGTGGAAGCCAGGCGCACGCGTTGATTTTGTGCGAAGATAGACACGTGCGGAAGCGAGCGCGTCAGGCCGGTCGCGGCAAGACCCGGGCGTAGGTTCACCATACTTGCTCTGCCGGGAGAGGCACCGTGTCATGGAAGCCGTTACAGGTATAGGAGTGGTCGCCTCACAGGCGGCCGTCGCAGCTGGAATCAACCTGGCAATGTTGCACGCCGCGCCCACGGCCGTGGTGGCCATGGACACGGCAGGCAGAATCACCATGCTGAACGTCGTTGCCGAGCAGCTCTTCGGTATTCGAGCAGAGAGCGCGATCGGGTGCCTCTATCCTGACGTGTTCGGCCCCTCGTTGGCGCATCGTATGCTTCGCCTCTACATCCTCGCGTCTCGCGCGGGAAGCGCGGCCGCGCACACCCTGACCGCGACTCTGCCTGATGGCCGCCGTGCCAAGCTGCGTGCTAATGCTGGGCCACTGTGCGACGATGCGGGCGCTTTGGCTGGGGTCTTCTTCGTCGCCGAAGAGCTGGATGCGCAGGCGCGTCCCAGCCCAAATGATCCGGCAGGAGCGAAGGAAGCACGACTGCGCGACGCCCTGAGTCGCTACCTCGGCAGCGCGGTTGCCGAACAAGTCGCCAATCGACCCTCGTTCATCGGCGTAGGCGGCGTGCGCCAGGTCGTCAGCGTGCTGCATGCCGACGTGCGCGGCTATACCACCTTTGCCGAGGCGGAGGAGCCCGAGACGGTCTCGCGGCTGCTGCTACGTTACCACGGTGCCGCGGTAGCAGCGTTGGGCGCCGAGGGTGCCACGATCGATCGCTACATTGGCGATGCCATCCTGGCGCTCTGGAACGCGCCCGCCCCGAAGGCGGATCATGTGCGACTGGCGGTACGGGGTGCTCTTGCCTTTCAGCAGGCCACGCAGGCAGTCGGCCGGGACCTGGAATACGGGGTCGGCCTGCATACGGGTGAGGCGATAGTAGGAAACCTGGGCAGCGAACAGTATCAGTGCTACACGGCGATTGGCGATACAGTCAATGTGGCCGCGCGCCTGCAAAGCGCCGCGCCGGCGGGCGGCATCATTTGCTCGGCAGCCGTGCTGAAGGCGGCCGGGGCAGGATTGCGGGCCAGTCCGCTCGGACAGCTGACCGTGAAGGGACGAAAAACTCCGGTCGAGGCTTACGCGATCGAAGGGATCGACGGATGAGCATGGCGCCCGGCGCCACGATCGGACCCTACCGCATTATCGAGCAGGTGGGGCGCGGCGGCATGGCAACGGTGTACAAGGCCTATCATGCGTCGCTGGCCCGCTTTGTTGCCGTCAAGGTGCTGCCTGCCTTCTTCGCCGACGACGCAGGGTTTCGTGAGCGCTTCCAGCAGGAGGCGATCGCAGTGGCAAAGCTGCGCCACCCCAATATCCTGGTCGTGTTCGACTATGGCGAGGAGAGCGGTATCACCTACCTTGTCAGCGAGTTCGTCGACGGCGGAACGCTGGCCGAGCAGCTTGGAGCGCCGCTCCCACTCGACTACACGCTTGACATCCTGCGTCCAGTCGCCGCGGCCATCGATTACGCGCATGCGCGCGGCATAGTGCACCGCGACATCAAGCCTTCCAACATACTGCTGGCCCGTGACGGCATGCCGGTGCTTTCCGACTTCGGCCTGGCCAAGATCGTGGGAGCGCTGTCGCGCCTCACGAGCACCGGGATTACGGTGGGCACACCCGAATACATGGCGCCCGAGCAAGGCATGGGCGAGGAGGTTGGCCCTGCCTCCGACCGGTATGCGCTGGCCGTGGTTGCCTACGAGATGCTGACAGGCAAAGTGCCCTTCAGCGGCGACACGCCGCTGGCAGTCGTGCTGGCCCACGTGCACAAGCCGCTTCCGCTGCCGCGTGCCGTGAATCCGAGCCTGCTGGCTGCCATCGAGGAGGTTCTGCTCAAGGGCTTGTCCAAGGCGCCCGAGGACCGTTACCCCACCGCAACAGCGCTGATTGCGGCCTTGCAGGAAGCCGGCCAGTTCGGCAAGTCTGCCGTGCAACCGACTGCCGTCGCCCCACCTGCGCGGCCTTCCTATGCTGGAGCGCCGATTCAACCGGTACCAGCCTCGCCCTCGCCGGCGGTCACAGCCGAGCAGGCCGCCGCATCACCCGTGGCTGCGCAGGATGCGCCACACTCGGTTAAAGCGTCGATTCAACCGGTACCAGCCTCGCCCTCACCGGTAGTGTTGGCCGAGGAGACCAGCTCACCACCCGTTGCCGCGCGGGAAGCGCCACCGGCAGGTACACGCCCTCGACCGAAGCTCCCGCGGTATGCCATCGTGCTCCTGGTTGTCGCCGGGCTACTGGCTTTGGCTGGTGGTGGTGAGCTGCTGCGCAGCAGCGGGGGCGGGAAAAGTGCTGCACCCAAGCCGACAGCTCAGGCCGGATCCTATCCGGTAACGTACTTGGGAATTGCCCTGCGCATGTCTGCCATAACCTGCTCTGGAGTTGGCTCCTGCCATGCGGTAGGCGAAAACGGCACCATACAGGCCACCGCCGATGGAGGCGCGACCTGGCACGGCCAGATCTCTGGCACCGGCAACGGGCTGAATGCCATTAGCTGCCCGGCCGCTACTACGTGCTATGCGGTGGGCCAGCAAGGTACTATCGTGGCAACTGCCGATGGGGGCACGACCTGGCACAGCCAGACCTCCGGCACCGGTAACGGACTGCGAGGCATCAGCTGTCCGACCACCATGTGCTACGCAGTAGGCCAGCACGGCACCATCGTAGCTACTACCGATGGCGGCACAACCTGGCAGGGCCAGATCTCAGGCATCGGCAACGGGATGAATGGCATCAGCTGCCCGGCCGTTGCAACCTGCTACGCAGTGGGCCAGCAGGGCATTATCTTGACCACTTCAGATGGCGGTGAGACCTGGCATGGCCAGATCTCAGGCACCTCAAACGGGCTGAATGGCATCAGCTGCCCGGCCGTTGCTACGTGCTACGCGGTGGGCCAGCAGGGCGCCATCGTGGCCACTACCGATGGGGGCACGACCTGGCACAGCCAGACCTCCGGCACGGGGAACGGGCTGAATGGCATCAGCTGCGCGTCCGTTGGCACCTGCTCTGCGGTGGCCCAGCAGGGCGCCGTCGTGGCCACTACCGATGGGGGCACGACCTGGCACAGCCAGACTTCTGGCACCGGGAACGGGCTGAATGGCATCAGCTGCCACGGCAACACGTGCGTCGCGGTAGGCGATAAGGGTACTATCGTGGCCCAGCACCACGCCTGAACGGCTCCCTTGTGGTATTGGGTCAGGCCCCGACCTCTTAAGGCCTGAACGATTACACTTCCCTTAGAGAGGCGTGCTCAGCGACCACGCTGGCACGCGCCATGGATGTTGTCTGCGAGTAACTTGAGCTGCAACAGTCAGGCCGGATGGAAGAGGGGAAGGGGCGTTCGCGATGTTTGCCAGGGCACGTTACCTCGCAGGGTTTTGCATTCTGATCAGCCTGTTCGCCGGCACTCTTGCTCATGCGCAGCGGAGCCGCGTTGGCGTCGCGACTATCACCATCACCTCGCGAATCGGCACCAATGCACATCCGCAACTGGCGGATGCGAGCGGCGTGTTTGAAATTGCTATCCGTGTCCAGAACTTCATCCTCGATCCCAAGCATATTGGCTCCACGAACCGGCCCGGTGTCGGCCACTATCACATTTACGCGGACTACTTCGATCCCAGCTCCGTCTTCAAGTACTACGTCAACGCCGCCGCTGCCCCGCTAATTCGGGTGACTGCGGACCAACTGGCAAGGGCGGGCGTGAGCAATGGCACACACGTGCTTTTCATTGTGCTGGCGAACAACGATCATAGCCTGGTCAAGCCGCTGGCCATTGCCTCGACGGTTATCAGCATCGTACCGAAGGAGTCAGCGGCGATATCCATCACCGGTGGGATCGGCAGCGTTACCAATCCTCTGGCCGAGGCGTCGGACGGTAGCTTTGTCTTTGCCGTTCAGCCCCGGCATTTCTTGTTTGACGCCGCGCATCTGGGTTCCCACGTCAATCGGCCAGGGTACGGACACTACCACGTCTTCGTCGATAGCATCGATCCCAATGCGCCCTTTAAGTTCTGGTTGCAGGCTGGCGCCACACCGACGATCCGCGTGACAGCGGACCAACTGGCGAAGGCGGGCGTGACGACAGGCACGCACGCACTCTACGTGGCACTCACGAACAACGATCATAGCCTGCTCAAGCCGCTGGTGCTGACATCGACTGTGATCCGCCTTGGCCCTACCTTGCAGGTGGCGGAGTGGGCGGTGCCGGGTCTGCCGACGCCGATTCGCGCCGGCGGCAAGGTTACACTCCATCTGCAGATCAAGGGCGTTGCGCCCGGATCCGAATCCGGCGGTTATTACCAGGTCTATGTTGACTTCGTCGACCAGGCGAATCCAAGCAGGAACCTCGTGCTCACGAGCTCGAACTCCACCATTGATGTGGCTGCCACAGCCCTGGCCAAGGTCACTCCCAGGACCGGCATTCATACGCTGTACGTGGTGCTGGCGAATCGTGATCACTCACTGTTCACGCCGCTTACCGGTGAAAGTGCATTGATCGCAATAGGCAGCTAATCTCTGGCGCATGTGCACGTGCACCGCTTCGGAGAGCTAAAGGTGGGCGCTCATGGATGTGTCCCCGGGGACGAAGATCGGCGATGGCTACTCGATCGTCGACGAAATCGCGCACGGCAGACTGGGCACCGTATATAGAGCGTCCCAATCCAGCCTTGGGCACCTGGTGGCGATAAGGGTCCTGCCGCCTGCATGCACCACGCATGAGGGTTTCCACGAACGCTTTCAGCGGGATGCGAAAGCTATCGCCTCGCTGCGCCACAGGAACATTGTGCCGGTGATCGACTATGGCGAACAGGATGGGATTGCCTATCTGGTCATGGAGTTGACCGAAGGCCAAACTCTCGCCAATCTCGGGGGCACGTTGCTGGACGCCACTGAGGTCGTAAGCATGCTCGAGCCGGTCGCTGCCGCCCTTGATTATGTTAATGCGCGAGGTGTCGTGCATGGCGACATCAAACCGTCGAACATCATGCTGACCCGCAACGGCTTACCTGTGCTTGCGGATTCGGGCCTGCTGGGACTGGCAACGAATGGCAAGCCCATGTCGGAGCTGGGGGACACAGGCGGGCTAATGATTGGAACGCCGGCATACATGGCGCCGGAGATCGCGAACGGGGCGCAGCTTGCGCCCGCAACCGACCGCTATGCCGTGGCTGTAATTGCGTACGAATTGCTCGCTGGTAGGGTGCCATATACGGGTGAATCGCCGGCTGCAGTCCTTATCGCCCACGTGCTGCAGCCGCTACCTTCACCGCGCACGCTCAACCCGAAGTTGCCGGGCGCCGTCGATGAGGTGTTTCATAAGGCGCTGGCTAAGGACCCCGCCGAGCGCTATCGCTGGGCCGCTGACTTCGTCGCGGCACTGGCCGCAGCTTTGCGCCAGGACGGAGTCGGAAATCAACCCGCTCATGCGACCGTACCGCCAGCCACGACAGGCACACTTGAGGCAGCGGCGACCATTACCGCAGCCGCATCGGCGCCCGTGGCAGCGGAAGTTGCCGCCCCGGACGCCGATGCAGGCCCTGAGGCGCACGGCACCACCACCGCCCTATCGCCCAATTTGGGCGCTCCTCGGCGAGGGAGATCTGTATTCAATCCGATGCTGCTCGCCATAGCAGGCGGCGCGGTATTGGTACTGCTCGCCGGGGTCGTGGCGCTGACGCGTTACAGCGGAAGCCACGGCACGTCAAGCCTTGTCGCCGCGACAAACGTTGCCGCACCGGCTTCGACGGCAGCAGTCCTGGTATCCGCAACCGCGACCATGGCACCCACCGAGGCGAAGGTTGTGCAGACGCCGATGCCAACCGCTTCATTGCTGTCCCTCCCAGGCACCTGGCGCATGGGCCGAGCCATGCATACCGCGCGGGGTGTCGCGCGGGCGGTGACGTTGCGCGATGGCCGGATCCTCGTCATGGGCGGATCGGGGGCAGATGGCCCACTGTCAGATGCCGAGCTTTACGACCCCTCAACTGGTCGCTGGACAGTCACCGGAAGCATGCACATTGCGCGCGAGTATTTCACCGCCACCATATTGCTGAACGGCCGAGTGCTGGTCGCAGGAGGCACTGATTCGGAGAGCTATCTCGCGGATGCCGAAATCTACGACCCCCGGGTCGGCACCTGGACCGTGACTGGCAGCATGCGCACACCGCGTGACGAGCACGTAGCGGCACTGCTGCCGAACGGCACCGTGCTCGTAGCAGGGGGCGAGACAACCGACACGGCCCCTGTCAGATCGACTGAGATCTACGATCCCCGGAAAGGTGACTGGGCTCCGGCCCCGCCCATGAGCACCGCGCGATGGGATGCCACGGCCACGCTGCTCGCGAACGGCACGGTGCTGGTAGCCGGGGGCGGGAGCGCCAGCGCGGAGGTCTACGATCCGGCGAGCAACCGCTGGAAAGCAACGGGTCCAATGTCCACTGTACGGTACCGACATACCGCGACGTTGCTCCCTAATCATATGGTCCTGGTGGCTGGGGGCGAGCATGCGTTTACGTCGTTGCTGGACACGGCTGAGATCTTCGACCCGCGGACAAACACCTGGACTTCTGCTGGCACTATGCCGCATCCGCACTCGCGGCACACGGCAACCTTGCTGCCGAACGGCGACGTGCTAGTGGCCGGAGGTAGCACAGGGAAAGATGCCCAGGCAAGTCTGGAATCAGGAACCAGTAGCGTCGACATCTACGATCCTGCGAGCCATCGCTGGTCTTCTGTTCGTTCGATGCGGGTCCTCCGCGCAGAGCAAGGCGCCGCGCTGCTGCGCGGGGGGAGGGTACTGCAGATCGGGGGCTATACTAGTCAAGGAGCGGTCACTGCGACCACGGACATCTACGGCACGTCGGCGGAGCGGTGAGGCTCGGCTGTGCCGGTGATGCTGGAGCTTGGCCGAAGAGGAGCGCTTCGTATGCCACGGGTTGCGTACAAGGCGGTGTTGTTGCTTGTGCTGGCGTGCGCGCTGGCGCTGCCAGCGTATCGCTGGCGTCACGGGCAACCGGAAACCGGCACTGCGCGCCGTGCGTCGCCCTCGGTGGCCCTGCGGCCGAGCCTAGAGCATCGCACAGAGTTTGAGCCGGCGACGGTCGACCTCTCGCAGCCGAGCAACGCACCAGACGTGCTCAGCGTTCGGTTGCGCGCAGGGCTGCGCGTGCAATACCTGATGGACATGCCATCGATGCCGGGTATGGGCCAGACCGCGTTCGACGCCCAACCTGCCGGTGGCGACACCTACAGCGGCATGGTCATCTTCCCCATGGCAGGGCGGACAAGAATTGTGATACAGGTGCTCTCGCATGGCAAATGGCAACCGGCATGGGAACTGCTGTATGACGTGGATGCTTCTCGAATAGCGCACCCTATCCTGACGAGTGCTCCCGTCACACGTGGGTGATAGCTCGTAATCGCAGCGTAGTCAGACCAGCGGTCTTGTGCTGTTCCTGCGAGCCATCTGCCTCATTGCAGTGTCCCACGAGCGCCTGCGGGCGCTGGATGGAGCCGAGTAGCGACTGCCGACATGCTATCGGGTGCGCGTCACGCCTACGGCCCAGGTAGGCACGCATCCCGTCTGCGCAGCCCGGCGACTGAGTCGTCACTCTTGGGCATGGTAAACTGTTGAGCACGACGGGACACCAGGATCTGGATCGCTTGCAGGATAGCGCTGCTGACCACTTGCCTCTGGTACGCTTAGGGCAAGAGGCGCAGTTGGCGAGTGGGTGGGTGCCGGGGATTCCGGTTTCATCCCGGAAGTGCGGTCGGTGCAGGGCCAACATAGCCGCGAGGCGCCACACCTGTCGCGCGTCGCCGCGAGAGCGACCGAGGAGCCGAAAGGGTTGGGATAGCGGGGAGAACCGGAATGTCGCAGAAGGAGATCGAGCTCATCCTAACCAGGCAGCTGGCGAGCTACCTAGCAATGCCGATCCTTATCGTAGATCCTGCTGGGACACTGCTCTACTTCAACGAACCGGCAGAGGCTATCTTTGCCAAGCGTTTCGACGAGACGGGCGAGATGCCCGCCGCCGAGTGGACGGCCATTTTCGCGCCGACCGACGAGACGGGGGAGGCCCTCTCGCCCGAGGCGCTGCCGCTGCTGGTCGCCATCGCAAACAACCGGCCTGTTCACAGCCGAATGTGCATCTGCGGTCTGGACCACGTGACCAGGCACGTGGAGGTTACCGCCTTTCCACTCGTCGGCGTGGCGGGTCGATGCCTGGGCGCCGTCGCTCTGTTCTGGACGGCGCCGGTACCATGAAGGTCACGCTCTGGGGCACTCGAGGCTCACTGCCAACCCCTGGTCCGGAGACGGTGCGCTACGGCGGCAATACCTCCTGCGTGGAGGTACGGGGATCCGATGACACAGTGCTGATTCTGGACGCGGGCTCGGGTATCCGTCGGCTTGGAGCCACGCTGGCTGGATCGGTGCGTCGCGTGGATCTGCTGCTCACGCACTTGCACATGGACCACATCCAGGGATTGGGTTTCTTCGCGCCCCTGTTCGACCCGCGCGTTGCCGTGCACCTGTGGGGCCCGGCCAGCACGACGCAAAGCCTGGGCGCCCGCCTGGCACGCTATCTGTCGCCACCGCTCTTCCCGGTGCATCTGCGGGACCTACCGTGCGAACTGCAGATCCACGAAGTGCCCTGCGACGAGATCGCGATCGGGCCCTTCTGTGTCGATGCTCAGGTGGTCTGCCATCCAAATGTGACGGTTGGCTATCGGATCACGGAGGGGGGTACAGCGCTCGCCTACCTGCCCGACCATGAGCCGGCTCTGGGCTTGCGCGCAGGATACCTGGGCGGCGAGTGGACGTCGGGCTACGATCTCGCGGTAGAGGCCGACCTGCTCATCCACGATGCTCAGTACACCGAGCGCGAGTATGCCGACCGAATTGGCTGGGGACACAGTGCGATGCAGGACGCCTTTGCCTTCGCGGCGCTGGCAAGGGTGAAGTACTTGATGCCGTTCCATCACGACCCGGCGCATAGCGACGGAGAACTCGACCGGATGATCGCCTCGGCTGTCGCTCGGACCAGGCCGCCCTTCGCAATGGTGGCCAGCACGGAGGGCAGCACGTTCGACCTCAGTGCCCGAGATTTCGGCACGTCGAGTCATGACCGGGGTGTAGGCACGCGAGATGAATAATACGTTCACGTGGTCCTCCGCGGCCGGCAAAGCACGCGTCCCACGCTCAGAACAGACTCATGGCAACTCCTCTGCAGCGAGGTCCCTCATCCGCTGCCGTCCATCGTGGACGCGTGCAACCGGATGAGGGGCCTCGCTGCGTGGCTACCAAGGCAACTGCGCGCGGTCTAGTGAATCTGGATGCGTGTGATCGCACCCCAGCGGTGCCCGTGTGCGGCATAGGGGGCGGTAAAGGTCACTGTTTGCCCTTTGCGCAGCGCTGTGTATTTGGTGTGGCTGCCGCTGCGGGCCAAGACCTGCGCGCTGCCCTGCACACTGATCGTGTATGTGCCGCGCATCGCACCCTGCGACACACGGATTGTGATGCTGTGGTTGCGTCCGGTGAAGTTGTAGGACTGCACCGTGCCGACGAGCGTGAGCGAGCTGGACTGGTTGACCGTGGTCGACTGCGTGACGTCCTGCACCAGCGTCGCGACGAACTGGCCGTTGCTTACCGTGCCCGTTGCCATCACGGTGTCATTCACGGACACCGCGGTGGCAGCCAGTCCCGTATTGCTGGCATTCACCACGCTTGTGCTGCCGGTCACGTAGACGGCGAGATCGTTGCTTGGACAGGGACCGTTGATCACCGCATTGGGACTGATGGTGCTGCCGGTAACGCTCACGTTCTGCAGGCACAGGATGCTGCCGTAGTTCGTGGCAACCGCACCGGTCACCTGATAGCTGGTGGAGAGCGCGGGCGTCGCGGTCGGTGTCGGAGTCACTAGCGTGAGGTCCTGCACTTGCGAGGCAGTAAACTGGCCGTTGCTCAGCGTGCCCGTTGCCGCCAGGCTGTCGTTCACGTTGAGACCGCTGGCGGTGATCGCGGTATCGCCGGCGTTCACAAAGCTTGTCGCGCTGGTCAGGTACACGGCCAGCTCGTTGCTGGGACACGGACTGCTGACCAGGGCGTTGGGACTGAGCGTGCCGGAAGAAACGTTGGCGTTCTGCAGGCAGAGCACGCTGCTGTAGGCCACGGCCAGGGTGCCGCTCACCTGGTAGGTGAGGGTCGGCACAGTGGTCACGGACTGCGTGAGATCTAGCACCAGCGAGGCGGTGAACAGGCCGCTGACCAGACTGCCCGTCGCCGTCAGGCTATCGTTGAATGCCAACGAGGTCACGGCGATGCCGGCGCCTGAGGCGTTCTCGATACTCGTGGTGCTGGTCACGTAGACCGAGAGGTCGTTGCTCGGACAGGGCGAGGCGACCGCGGCGTTCGGCGCGATTGCGCCTCCGGCCACACTGGCATTCTGCAGGCACAGCAGGTTCGGGTAGGCTGCGGCAAGCGTGCCCGAGGCCTGGTAGGTGCTCGGGACCGCTGTCGGACTCGAGGTGGGTTGGGACAGGTCCTGGACGAGGGTGGCATCCACCTGGCCGCTCTGGTCGGTGGGTCCATCAATCCGCAGGGTGTCGCCATCCACCATCGCGGTCAGGCTGAGCGAGTTACCGTTGGCGTCGCTCACCGCGGTGGCCGCGGTGATCACCACGGGAATGGTCGTGCCGCCGACCTGCAGGAAGAGAGTCGCCGGGAGCATATTCTGGGGGGTGGCGACGAGGGTACCGGTCAGGCCGGGGTAGCCGCGTCGCCAGTCGCCGCCCGCGTTCTGCGACGCGGCACCGGCGCGCGCCGGTAGGAGCACCGCAGGCGCGGCCAGCGCCAGGGTAAGCAACGCAGTCAGAGCCAGGGACGTGGGTCGATGCATAGGTAGGGCTCCTTTCACACGGGAAACATGGTGCTGCACGATGATCCTTCCCGCCGGAACCGCGATCGCTCTTGCGAGCAGAGCCCGCTGCACATGCCTGCCGTGCTGGCCAGTCGGCGAGAGCGGACAAAGCATTCCGAGGCACACGTCAGAACGCCCTGGTTGCCTTGTCAGAGTTCCGGCGCGCGTCCCACTGCACTGGGTGAGGGACCGACTGCAGCCCGCGCATCCTCACCGTACAACTCCTAGATGACACGAGGCTGACGCCAATATGACACTTGGATGACGATCTCTGCTGCCCGAGCGGTGAAACCACAGGAATAGATACGACGCGCATGCCGATTGCAGCGCTGCAAGGCGGCAAGCTGGCCGGGACGGCCCTGGGCGTGACGGACCCGGAGCCGCTGCAGGCGGAGAGTCCGCTCCGGGATAATGGGGTCTGCCCGGTGCCCGGCGCCCAGTTTGTTGGACCGTGCACGGCCGAGTATGCGATCATTCCGCATAGAGGTAGGTGGGAAGAGGCGGCGCGTTGGGCGCTCGAATTCGATGTTCCGCCGACACCACGTCGGACCTGCCGAAAGATACCCTGGTGGAACGCTACTTCCCAAACGTGCCGCGGAGCGCGCAGTTCTCGGTAGAGAGGGCCACCACGGGCCGGTGGTCGCTGCTCGACGGCACGCGGGCCCGCGCGGTGCTGGACTATAGCCCGGCATACCACCGGCCGGATGTGCTCGCGATCCAGCCAAGCGGGCGGGAGGGCAACGCACGGGATGGCCGGTTGCCGAGCACCGAGAACACGGACAAGGGCAGCGTTACGCACGCACATGTATCTGACCAAATTGGAGGTACTGATGGCTGAGCTCATCATCCGCGCCGTGCGGTCGATCCTGACTGCGCCCCGTGGCATCGCCCTCGTCGTCGTGAAAGTTGAGACTTCGGAGCCAGGCCTCTACGGCTTGGGATGCGCCACATTCACCCAGCGCTATCTTGCCGTGCGCACGGCCCTCGACGACCACCTCGCCCCTCTGCTCATCGGTCGCGATCCGCGGCGGGTTGAGGATACCTGGCAGACCATGCACGTCAACTCGTACTGGCGCAATGGCCCGGTGCTCAACAACGCCATCTCCGGTGTGGACATGGCGCTGTGGGATATCAAAGGCAAACTGGCCGGTTTGCCACTGTACGAGCTGTTCGGCGGCAAGTGCCGCGACGGGGCTGCCGTGTACCGCCATGCCGATGGACGCGATCCTTGTGAGGTTGTGGAACAGGTCCAGGCCTACCTGGACGACGGCTATCAGTACGTTCGTTGCCAGATGGGCGGCTACGGGGGGTTGGCACCGACACGCCGCTCGCCCGAAGGCGCGGTACCGGGCGCTTATTTCGATCCGCAGAGCTATGCCCGCAGCGTGCCGCACCTCTTTGAGCACGTGCGCGCCAAGGTCGGCGCGGACGTCGAACTGCTGCACGACGTCCATGAACGCCTCGTGCCCATCGACGCCGTGCGACTTGCCAAGGCGCTGGAGCCCTATCGCTTGTTCTTTCTCGAGGATCCGTTGCCGCCTGAGCAGAACGAATGGTTCCAGGCCATCCGCCGGCAATGTGCCGTCCCCATCGCCATGGGTGAGCTGTTCGTCAACCCGGCGGAGTGGATTCCGCTGATCAGTGGCCGTCTGATCGACTTTATCCGGGTGCACATCAGCGCCATCGGCGGGCTGACGCCGGCGCGCAAGCTGGCTGCCCTGTGCGAGACGTTCGGCGTGCGCACCGCCTGGCATGGTCCAGCGGACGTGTCGCCGGTGGGCCACGCGGCGAACCTTCACCTCGACCTGTCCAGCCCCAACTTCGGCGTGCAAGAGTGGTCCGGATTTTCCGAGGAGGAGCAGGTCGTCTTCCCTGGCTGCCCGCAGGTCCGGGCGGGATACATGTATCCAACGGACCGACCTGGCCTGGGCATCGATCTCGACGAGCAGCAAGCGGCTCGCTATCCTTGCACGAATGAGCGGATCGAATGGACTCAGACGCGCACGCCAGATGGGACCGCCGCCTATCCGTAGCGCGGCGGTCACGGTGAGCGAACCGTCTTGCGTTGAAGCTGAACTGCTCTCTAGGACCGGAACGTCGTGCTCGAACTGTGGGCAGGCCCACTACGTGTTGATAGCGGATATCCTAACGTTGGTGGGGGCGCCGAGGAATGACACCATTGCAGCGACCTTGACAGAGGGCCAGGCGAGGCAAGCCCGAGAGATGCTGCGGGCCTCTCCACCGGCCTGAAGGGATCTGTGTCAGGGTGCTCCGCTGGCACATCCTGGACGGCGCAGCACGACAAGGAGTGGCCGACGGCGATGAATGTAACCAAGGCAGTAATCACGGCGGCCGGGCCCGGTCAGCGCACCCTGCCCGTCCAGATGCTCATTGACCGCGATGGCGTCGAGAAACCTCTGCTCCAGATCTTTGTCGAGGAAGCCGTGAGCGCCGGCATCGAGGAAATTGGGGTGGTCGTCGCCCCCGGAGATGAAACGTCTTACCAGGAGGCAATTGGCGACCGAGATGGCCTGGGTCACGGATACCGCAGCGCCAATGTGACGTTCATCCGCCAGGAGCGCCCTCTAGGGTACGGTCATGCCGTCTACTGCGCCCGCGACTTTGTCGGCGGCGAGTCCTTCCTGCACCTCGTCGGTGATCACCTCTACGTCTCCGGGAGCGAGAAGTCGTGCGCCCGACAGTTGGTCGAGACAGCCACCGCCCAGGAATGCGCGGTCTCGACCGTGCAGGCCACGCGGGAGAGTCTGCTCCCCTACTTCGGCGCCATCGGGGGCCGCCACATCCAGGGACACCGGGAACTCTACCTGGTCGAGACGGTCATTGAGAAGCCGACGCCAACCGAGGCGGAGCTCAAGCTTGCCGTCCCTGGTCTGCGCACCGGGCACTACCTTTGCTTCTTCGGGATGCACGTGCTCACACCCACGATCATGGGGATCCTGAGCGACCAGGTGGCCGAGGCCACGGCCGCGACCACGCTTTCCGCGGCACTGGCCAGGCTGGCCGAGCGGGAGAGATACCTGGCCCTCGAGGAGCGTGCTTGGCGGTACGACGTTGGCGCCAGGTACGGCCTTCTCAACGCGCAACTTGCCCTGGCGCTTAGCGGAAGGGACCGCGCAGAAGTGCTCGCGTTGCTCCTCGAGTTGGTGGCGCAGCGCGACCTCGGGGCGACCCAGAGGTCATGATGAGCGGGCAACTCGTCGAGATCCTCACGTCGACCGACCCGGCAGTGCGCAACCGATCACTCGACGCGTACTGCAGAACGGCGTCGCTGGCCGACCTCCAGCGCGAATGTGCGGACCTGGAGGCCCTGCGACACACCAGTGCAAACCTTTATGAGCGCGTGCGCGCACTCTTCTTCCTGTACGCGATCCACCGATTCCACGTGCCGGCGAAGCTCAACGGACCATCTTCTGGGCTGATCCCTTATGAGGGCTATGCTCGCCTGCTGCAACGGCGCTTCGAAGAAGCGATCGCGGAATTTCTCGCGGCCGAGCGCAACTCGAGCAACAGCGCAGCGATCTCCAGCGCCCTGGCCGAAGCATATCGTCATCTCGGTTTGCAGACTCTGGCCGATCAGGTGCGCCGCAGCGTCCGCTCGGTGCGCGGCAATCAGTGGATGTTCCGCGTCGGCCATCCCATGGACCAGCCGCTTCGAGTGCGCCGCGAGCTGTTGGAGCGGTCGCCAGACGGCCTGTTCCCGATCCTCCACGAGGCGACGCCGGTCCGCATGGAACTGAGCCATAGTGCCTGGAGCGACATCTTCTTTCTCGGGATGGATTACCCCGAGGGCGCCCGCGTGCTGAACGTTTCAATCGACCTCGCGATCCGGGGCGGTGAACGTTCTCCGCGCCCGCCCGTGGAGGCATATTTCCGCGTCGTCGACGAGCCTGTCCTCCGTCTGGCGAGCGTGGACCTCGGCGCCACGACAGAGATCAAGAGCCTCGGCGGGGTGTTCGACTACGCCGCCGACTACCTCGGCCTCCTCAAGGCCGCGGTCATCGCTTCCGGCCTCGTTCCTCCTGGGATCGAAGGCTCCGGCGAGCGCCTTGAGGACCTGCTGGCCCGCGTAGTTGGCAAAGGCAAGGGTATCGAGCTCGTCAGCCGCGTCAACGGCATCCCAAAGGGCTCGCGCCTCGCAGTTTCCACCAACCTGCTCGCCTGCCTGATCGCGGCGTGCATGCGCGCAACCGGCCAGACGGCCTCGCTTGTTGGCGAACTCGCCGAAAGCGAGCGGCGCATCGTGGCGGCACGCGCCATCCTGGGCGAGTGGTTGGCGGGCTCGGGCGGGGGATGGCAGGACTCGGGCGGGGTCTGGCCCGACACGAAGCTGATCACCGGCGTTCTGGCCTCGCCGGACGACCCGGAGTACGGCATCAGCCGCGGCTGTCTGTTGCCGGTCCACCACATCCTGACCGAGGACGAGGCGTCGGCCGACACCCGCCGCCGTCTCCAGGACAGCCTGGTGCTTGTCCACGGTGGCATGGCGCAGAACGTCGGGCCGCTGCTTGAGATGGTGACCGAGAAGTACTTGCTGCGCTCGGAGGCCGAATGGGCCGCGCGGCAAGAGGCGTGCGCTCACCTCGAGGAGGTCATGGGCCTTCTGCGTACGGGCGACATCCGGGCTATCGGCGCCGCGAACACGCGCTACTTCCTCGGGCCCATTCGAACGATCGTCCCGCGCGCCACAAACCTCTTCACTGAGTCGCTGATCGAGGAGGTGCGGGCAGAGTTCGGCGAGGCGTCCTGGGGCTTCTGGATGCTCGGAGGAGCCTCCGGAGGTGGTATGGGTTTCATCTTCGCGCCGGAGCGGCGAGATGCCGCGAAGGACCGCCTTCATGAGATCATGGTGCGGACGAAGCGGCGCCTCGAGCATGCTCTGCCATTTGCAATCGAGCCGGTGGTCTACGACTTCGCCATCAACACGCGGGGGACGTTTGCCGAGCTGCTCTCGGGTGGTTCGGCACTGATGCCGTCCGGCTACTACCCGCTCACGATTCCCGCGCTCCTACGGCAGGACCCGCTCAGTCTTTCGCAGGGACGCCGCTTCGAGTTAAGCCGCTTCGGCATGGCCTGCCGGACCCAGCCTGAGTTCTCCGGCACGGTGCAGCGGATCTTCGACCGGGTCATGCCCGGGCCAGGGCATGTGGATGGCGAAGGCCAGAGCCTGAACGAAATGCTCGCCGCACTCGGCTTCGACCGCGTCCAACACGAACAAATCCGAGCGGACCTGCGGAGTGGCCGCATTGGCCTGGCCCAGAACCGGCTGCCGGCGCGGACCGTCATCCGCGACGCCGAACCGGGCGACGTGCCCTGCATCGCGGACCTGCCAGACCTCCGGGCATTGCAGGAGCGCGGTCGGGGGCTGGTCAACGAGGGCGCTGCCGCGGTGGTCACGTTCGCGGCCGGCGTAGGCAGCCGCTGGACCGAGGGGGCGGGTGTGGTCAAGGCGCTCAACCCGTTCTGCAGGCTCGCCGGCAAGCACCGTACGTTTCTCGAGATCCATCTCGCAAAGAGCCGGCGAGTCGGCCGGGAGTGCGGGGTGGACTTGCCGCACGTCGTCACGACCAGCTTTCTGACCGACCAGCCGATCCGGGATTTCCTCGAAGCCCACGACAGATACGGCTATGGCGGACCACTGGTACTCTCGCCCGGCCGGAATGTCGGTTTGCGTCTGGTGCCGATGACACGCGACCTGCGCTTCGCCTGGGAGGAGATGCCCCAGCAGATGCTTGATGAGCAGGCGCAGAAGGTGCGGGACAGTCAGCGTGCGGCGCTCATCGGCTGGGCCCAACAAGCGGGTGAGGGTAGCGACTACACTGACAACCTGCCACTCCAATGTCTCCACCCGGTTGGCCATTGGTTCGAGTTCACCAACATGCTCAGGAACGGTGTTTTGGCGCAGCTCATCGCGGAGCGCCCTGCACTGCAGGTGCTGATGGTGCATAACATCGACACGGCGGGTACGGACGTCGATCCGGCGCTCCTGGCGTGGCATCTCGAGACGCAGGCGGCCATGATCGTGGAAGTGATCCGGCGACACGTCGAGGACCGGGGCGGCGGCCTGGCCCGCGCCGACGGGAGCTTGCGGCTGGTTGAGGGCCTGGCTATGCCGCGCGAGCAGGACGAGTTCACTCTCACGTTCTATAACACGGGGACGATGTGGCTACATATCGACCGCGTGCTGGCGGTCTTTGGGCTAACGAGGGCCGACCTGCACGACGAGGAGCGTATCGCGGCAGCGGTACGGGCAGTCGCGGCGCGCATGCCGACGTACGTCACGCTGAAGGACGTCAAGAAACGTTGGGGACAAGGGCAGGAGGATATCCTGCCGGTGGCACAGTTCGAGAAGCTATGGGGCGACATGACTGCTCTGCCCGAGCTGGAGTGTCGCTATGTTGAGGTGCCGCGGGCACGCGGCCAGCAACTCAAGGACGTCGCTCAGCTCGATGGCTGGCTCCGCGATGGCTCCAGCGACTTCGTCGCCTCAATCTGCGCATTCTAAGCAGGTAGTCATAACTTTGGCATGCTTTTCCTATGCGCTGGCCTGTGGTGGCAAAGCCACGGAGACAAATGACTACCTGCTTAGCGAGGCTGCCTGCAGCGGCTACAGCTTTTCGTCTACCAGCGCGCTCGCCGCTCCAGGTATGCGTGGCGCCTGCCCCGTCCCAGCCACCGGCGGCGTGGTCCTCCGCGATACCAGAGGTAGACGGCGATACCGCCGACGATGAGCCAAAGCGGCAAGCTGAACACCAAGTGAAAGAGCGCCACGATGAACACCAGTCCCAGGACGAGGGCCAGAACCGGCGCTGCTACAAACATGCCCATGCTCGTGATCCTTACTACTGTGCTTCTCCGGCAGGCCGTCAAGCACCCGATGCTTGTTTGCCGACCCTGCCTACATCCAGTACACGCTTGCTGCTGCCATGCCACAAGGTCCTGGCATTAGGCCTTCGTAATCCACCGGTTATGGTTCGGCAATCCGCCGCCACGAGGACAAGGGCAAGTGCCGGGGCCGCAGGTATTGCGCGGCGACTCACGAAGGTGTCATCATGAGCTCGATCCGCGTGTAGCATGCATCACGCCATGCTGCGGCCAGTTGGTCGCGTGAAGCACCCGTAGTGTGCTCGCGCTGAAGGAGGAGCAAAGTGGTTGAGCAACTCCGTGTAGGTGTGCTGGGACTGACCCACGATCATATTTGGCAGCACGTGGCGGATCTCGCCGGTGCCGGAGCCGTCGCGGTAGTGGCCGTGGCGGATGAACACGAGGAGTTGGTGCGGCGCTTTGCCCAAACAATCCCGGTCGAGCAGCGCTACGACCGGCCGGAGGACGCGCTCGAGCACGGGCAGCTGGACATAGCGATGATCTATGCCGACAACAGCCGGTCGGCGGCACTGGCGGTGCAAGCAATGCACCGTGGAGTGCATGTGATCGTCGAGAAGCCGATGGCGTCGCGCCTGAGTGAGGCGGACGTCATGCTTGCGGCCGCGGGCGAGGCGGGGGTCCGTCTGATGGTGAATTGGCCGGTGGCCTGGTATCCAGCTTTCCGCCACGCGCTCACCCTGGCGAGAGCGGGGCAGATAGGCCGCATTACAGAGGTAGGTTACCGCGCAGCGCACTGCGGGCCGAAGGAATTCGGTTGCTCACCGCAGTTCTACGAGTGGCTCTACGACCCAGCGCGGAATGGCGGCGGGGCCCTGATCGACTACTGCTGCTATGGGGCCTTGCTGGCGCGCGTGCTCCTGGGTGTGCCGCACCGGGTACACGCCGTCGGCGGCCGCTATCAGAAGGACTACATCCTGGTGGAGGACAACGCGCTCTTGACCATGGCCTACCCTCGCGCCATGGCCACGGCCCAGGCCTCGTGGAGCCAGATCGGCCCCGGCGCCGGTGCAGGCCCCATCTTCTACGGCACGGACGGCACGATCGTGGTCCACCAGCGACACGAGTCGCGCGAAGGGCAGGAGATCGAGGAAGGCAGCATTGAAGTGATGACCAGGGAGCGGCCGGACGGCTATCTCGTCGAGCCGCCGGACCTTCCTGTCGGCCAGCGCAATGCGGTAGAGCACTTCACGACCTGTCTGCGGGGAGGCACGCCCTTCGACGAGATCGTCAGCCCCGCCACCGGGCGGGACACACAGGAGATCCTGGAGGCAGGCTACCTGTCGCTGGCGAGCGGGCAGGACATCACACTGCCGCTGCTGCCGGCGAGGCATCCGGGCTAAGGACCACGCGCTTTCTTCAAATGGACGTTCCAAGGGCCAACGAGCGTAGATCGGGCAGTTGAGCTTGCTCCGGTTGGTGCTGGCGTGGCTGGGCAGCGGACGGCCCTATCAGCTGCGGCTACTGGCTTAGCCCTTGCGCTGGCCCTATCGATGGCCAAATTAGCCACCCCGATGCCGCTGAGCACCACGGACTTTACGCTCCAGCCCGCTCGTACCAGCGGATCACGCGCAGGGCGCGCAAGGTGTTCCACCGGCTCGGTCGGCCCTCGCCATCGTCTATCTCGAGCGGCATTACGCCGGGGTACCGGGTCTCGAGCGGCCATCGCCCGTCGCCGTCGCGCTTCGACGCGACCAGCTCGATCGCCTCGGCGACCCGCTCGTCGGGTCCGACGCCGGCGCTGCGCAGGTACTCGAGCCCCCGCAGCACGTCGTAGTGCCACCACGTCGGGAAGGCGAACCGCGTCCACGCGCCGCCGCCCTTGCGATCTCGCTCGATCACCTCACCGGTCGACCGCCGGCGGAAGAGGCGGCGCTCGAGGAGGTACTCCTGGCCGCGGAGGCGGGTCTCGGTCACCTCCGGTATCCCTCCGACCGACCGTTCGTGCTCGAGCAGGGCCTCGAGCACGCAGATCGTGGTGTTGAACGACGACCGCGCCGAGCCGTTCGGCGCCTCGCAGTTCCAGCCGCCGTCGGACAGCTGCTCGCCGAGCAATCGGTCGATGATCCCCTGGACGTCCTGGCCGAAGTAGGCGCCGGCCGTCGCCACCTGCCCGTTGATGCAGGGCTCGACTTCGCCGGCAAAGAAGGGGTTGCCGTCCCACTCCCCACCCTGCCACCGCACACGATCGCGGACGAGACTCACCGCGCGACGCGCCTGGTCGCTCGCCGGGTCGAGACCCAGGTCCCGCAGCAGCATCAGGGCGTGCATGGTGGAGTTCCACCCGCGGTTCCACGCCGCGCCGCCCCACAGGCCGTCGGCCGCCTGGAGGGCGAGCAGTTGCGCGCCCGCACCCTCCGTCGCGATTCTTGCCCGCTCGGTCGCGACCTCCTCTGCGGGCGCGTCGGTCAGGTCGCGCAGCGCCTGCCAGCGGATCGACGGGTCCGCGTCGAGCAGCCAGTCGACGACGGTCATGACTCCGGCCTTTCTTATGGCGCCGTCAGCGTGCCCAGGTTGAGTAGGTTGCCGGTACTGGGCGCGATCACCACCTTGATATTCGGTGAGAGTTTTTGGATTTCCTGGTACCGAATCAGGAGATCCGAGATGCTGCTCGTCAAATCGTGGTTCGCCGTAGCCTGGCCCTGTGCCTCGGCGACAGTCGCGGCGGCGTTGCCCTGGGCCAGCTCGACGTTGGCATCGGCCTGCCCTTTGGCCTTCGCCACGACCGCCTGGGCCTCCAGCTGAGCCTGCTGCACCTTCTGCGAGGCCACCTGTTTGGCCTCGATTGCGGCTGTGAATTGGTCTGAGTACCCGATGTTGAGAACATACGCGTTATCGATGTAAATGCTGTGCGAGATCAGATCGGCCTGAAGTCTGCTCAGCAGTTTCTGAGCGATAGCCGCTCGATTCGGCGCGATATCCGTTGTCTGGTACTGCGTGATGATCTCCTTGAAGTCCTGCGTAACAGCTCCGGGGATGTACTTGTCATACCAGTCGGGCCCAACCGTGGTGTAGAGTCTTTGCACCGCGACAGGGTCCAGGTGGTAGTTGACCTGGACGTTCCCGGAGATGTCCTGAGACTCTTTGGAAAACGCAGTCAGGTTGTTGAAGATGACGCTCTGCGTCTTCACATCGACCACGGTGACCGAGTTCCAGGGGGCGACGGTCTGCATGCCGGGACCGAGTTGGCCGTCGACCACCCCGGAGATGCTGTAGACGATACCGAGCTCGCCGCTGCCGATCTGGTGGATTGACATGAACAGGGTGAGGAAAATGAACACGACGACGGCGCCCGCCGCGCCGCCGAACCAGGCGCTTTTGTACTGGGTCGCGCTAATGGCGATGAGGGTGCAGGCACCGGTGATCACGACCACCAGGACCAGCAGGATGAACCAAAGCATGGGGTGTTTCTCCTTGCGTTAGGCGGTTTCTTCGGGATGGGCCTGCATCAGTAGTTTGATGCGGCGGCCGTATTCTTCCGGCGTGATCTCGTTGGCGTAGAGCTGCGCATCCAGTTGCTCCCTGGCGCCTTTGATGCCCAGGAGCGTTTTCGCCTGGGCGGTCAGCTGTCTGCCTTTCCGCTGGTTTTGAAGCATCAGAACCGCGGTCACGGTGAATGCAACACAGAGAACGACGACGAGCAACGCGAGGTCGCGTATCATGGCGACCTCTTGGGCTCGGGCCGCGGGGCGCGAACCATCGGGCGTGGCTGCGCGTTGCCTACTGGTGGTGGCTGCCTACCGGGAGAGTGGTCACTGTGGTGCATCGCTGCTCCTTTCGTCGAAATCCCGCGAACGCGGGCAAGCGTTCGCGCGTTCCTTTCGGTACGGCTCAGCGCGCGCTGTGCGGCGGCCCAGCCGCCCTGACCCCCGAAGGTTCAGTGTACTCGGCTGTGCCACTGATCTGGGCCATTCGCGTGGCTGCGTGACGCTCGCGTGCCGGAATACCCCAGGCCTTCTGCAGTCCCACCGATGCTGGCCTGCCGGCCGACACCGCGTTGCGCGCCGCGCTGCGAGCCTACATGGGGTGGACGGTGGCCGGCGTGCTAGAAGATCACCGGGATGATGCCGAAGCACACGACTCGCGCACCCGAGGTCAGGTGGTGCTGCCCACTGGCTGCGGCGGGTCCCGTCACGGACATGGGCAGGCCCTGTCTTCCCGAAAACCCGAACGATAGACGTGGAAAGACGCTCACGCAGGCAGACACAGTTCCGGGATCCGAGGAGTCGATCCCAATGCTGGTACTGGACGTCACGACGATCTGCCCGACCTTCCAGTTTGTCGTGGGCAGCCAGGGGAGAGCGGTCTCTTCGCCATTCAGGCCTGACAGCTGCCCGGTGACATCGGTCAGGCCTGTCAGAATAGTTAACGTGTGCGTGAGTCGCGCGGTGGCCCGCCAATACGTGGTAATGACGACATCCGGCGTACGCAGGTTGACCACCTCCTTGCGTGTGAGCGTGTAACCGAGTAACTCCAGGCCAGGCGCAATCATGGTCTGGAGCGGATGCGCGAAGGAGGTGTTCGTGGGCAGTGCGAAGCTGTAGAACTGTGCCGGGAGGACCGGGACTGCTTCTGAGCGCTGTGGCCGTCGATGCAGGAGCAACAGGCCGTCGTCGGCGAACAGCATATCCCACTGCCGTGATTGCAGCATCGCGACCACCGTGTCGTGCAACGCACTCGGCTTGCTGGGGATGGCACTGGCGGAGACATCCAGCGCCACGTAGTCGGCATTCGCATAGTCTGGGAACAGATATATGGCGGCCCGATCACTTACGTGCGGATCGAGCGTATCCTGCGCCGATACCGAGGCAGCAGGTGGAATCATCTCCAGCATGCGTTCGGCAAGCCGGTCGTGTTGCGTCAGGGCCGGCCATTCGAAGTTGGTGCTCAGCGGCGAGAAGCCGTTGGCATGCGAGTTTGCCAAGCCGAGCGTGCACAGCAGCAAACACCCGCAAGCGATAACACGCTGCCTCGAAATGTGCCAGCGCGTGAGGACCCTAACCAGACACGCCAGACCCAGAACGGCTGCGACGATCTGTGCGCTTACCAGCTCGGCTGAATAGTGCCCTATGCCGCTGAACATATGGGGGTCATTCGACAACAGGACCAGTAACACGCTTGGCGCGCTCGTCAGAATGACGAGCGGGCTCAGGAGAGAGAGATAGCCCACGGGCGCCAGCAGTCGCTCCAGAAAGCCACGCTTCTGCGCCCCAAACACGGTATTGGCCAGGTCGGCTGGGTGTTGGAGCCAGTAGCGCACTACATCCAGGGGAGACGCTTGCACATACTGGCCTGGCGTGAGCGAGCCAGGATCCACATACCGCGTCAAGTACGGGCTGCTCGCCGAGACGCTATGCTCTGCGTGCTCGGCAGCGGGGATTATCGCCAGCACCGCGATCAGCGACCAGAGTGCGCAGAACAGCGCGAAGAGGATGGCGGTGCGTCTGGGCATGCCGCGACGTATGCTCCAGACGGCCATAAGGGCAACGACCAGCCCAATCTCCTCCTTGCAGCTCACAGCGGCCAGCCCGGCCACCATGAACGGCGCGGGCAGTCGACGATCCGCAAAGTCGAAAGCCCACAGCAGGATGGCTGCCGTGAGTGTGACGGGATGGAACTCGTACAGATTGGCTGCCTGCATCGCCGGAAAAAGCAGGTAGGCCAGGGGAAGCGCGACTTCGGCCAGGTGGCTGGGAGCCAGGTACCGACGTGCCAGCTGCCGTGCCGGTATTGCCCCCGAGGCGAGCACCAGCGTTTGCAGGATCAGCAGTGCCTGGGGGCCGGCGAAGATGAGCTGCAGACATGAGAGCGGAAGCAGAATCGGCTCGACATGAAAGGAGAGGCGCGTATCAGTACCGAACGCTTCTACGGCGATATGCGACCGCATGTTGGTGAAGCGAAACGGATGTCCGTGGAAGGTATTCCAGATTGCCTGCTCCATATTGCCCATGTCCAGCGCATGCATCATGAAAGCGTCGTAGCGCCGCAACGCGATAGCTGTGAAGGTCACCGCGTAGAGCGTGACGAGCGCCCAGAAGCAGGCACTGGTCAGCGTGTCAATGCCTGAACGGCGCTGGGTCGCTCGCTCTTCCTCGGCATTGCCGGCAGGTGGGGCAGGCCGCCGCAGTGCGATTATCGGCCGGCGTTCCATAGCCGGTTCCCGATCACGCGCGCGGATGCCGCTGCGCTTCAGTACCACGGCGCCGCTCGCACACAGCTCAACTCGTCACCGTCAATTGCTCGGACACTGGGTGCACAGGCGCCAGGTGCGCTCGCATCCGCCATGACCGCTGTACCGCACCCGATTCCTGTCCAGATCGGGACATAGGAAGATGCTGCCGCGATCGCTCAAGTGCGGTTTCAGGGCATCCTTTCAAGAACATTGGTCCGATGGCCAGTGGCGCATACCACAGCAGCAGCGTCACAAGCTCATTACTCAGCCGGCCCCGCGCCGCCCCTCTCTCCAGACTGCTCGACGGCGCGGCAAGTGGGTTGCTGATATGCAGCGGCGGCACCTTTCGCGATTCTCACAGTCGTGCATTCCGGCGCAATGACGGGACCTATGAACAGAGTATGTACGTTCTATGACCAGGACGTGATCGCAGCATAGCGAGTTGATGACAACTCTGAGATCGCCTGGGAGGCTGTGAGCGCATCCGTCTCATGCTTCGCACGGTCTGCTCGTGGTGATTGTGCTGTCGAGCAAGGGGAAGACGATCTCGCGGGCGACCCCCCCCACAGCCGACTGGGCGCAGCGAAACACCAGGCTGGCGGCACGATCATCGGGATTCGGCCCTAGCTGCCGGCATGCGTGCCAGGAGAGCGACGCACGCGGCAAGCACCCACACCACGAATGCCGGGAAGCTGAGCTGACTTATCGCGCCGTCAAGCGCCAGTGGGCCACTCCAGACCGCCGCGTCGAAGCCACAAAGCAACTCAAGTGCGGCAATCAGACACCCAAAATACCCTAGCCAGCGCGGCAGGACACTGGCGTCGAGCGCTACCACGGTTGCACCACCGATGAACGCGGCGATCGGGAACGGCAACAGTGCGCCACCCGCTTCGGAGAACAGATAAAGGGTTTGTACCGAAACGTCGGAATCGACGAACGCTCGCTGCGTGATCGCCACTTCAGCCGCGCCGACGACGAGAATCAGGGCTACCAGGATCACCGCTGCGCCAAGCGACAAAGCTGCGAACTGGATGCCACCCTTGGCAGTCGCGATCACTCGGCTCAGGCTCGCGGCAAACCACAGGAACCAGAAGACCGCGAACGCCTCCAGGTAGTTTCCCACGGACAGCGCATTCTGATGATCGTGGATGTAGGTAACGATTTCCTTGGTGGTAGCGGTCGAGCTCGGCTGATTCGGCGCCAGACCGAACACTCCCAGAAGGATGAGCACACTGAAGGCGACGCCCGCCAGCGCGCCGAGACGCTCCTGACTTGCCCTGGCTCGGGTCGAGGCGCCGATCTTCGTGTAGATGTGGTCGACGTGATTGCCCGCTGTCTTGCGCGAGATAACCAGTTGCTCCGCAATCTCCTTGTTGGAGAACCCGCAGGCCACCAACTTCAGCACCTCTATCTCGCGCCCGGTCAACCCGGCAGGCCAGTCGCGGCGCGCACGTACCTGGTGGCCGGCGGCACGGAGCACGGCATTGACCGCGTCGCCATCCAGCCGCCCGGCCGTAACCTCGGTCCGTATCGCCGCCACCGCCTCCTCGGACGACCGCGCCGGCCGGTGCGGTCGTAGCTCGGTCATCGCATGGTGCGTGTCGGCCGCGACGAGGATCCGTCCCGCCGGGCTGATGGCATCGCCCGAGAGGCCTCGCGGATACCCCGAGCCGTCAAGCCGCTCGTGATGCTGCACGGCGATTGCGCCAATGAGTCCGCCTTGAGCGCGATGTCGTCCCCGAACCACTTGGCTTGCTCGTAGGCGTCTATGTGGCAACCGACCCAGGCCAGCAACCGGCGTAGTACAGAACCGCGCGCGCGGACTCGTCGAAGCCCAGCCGCTCACTGATCCGCAGCGCGATCAGGGTGTGGCGGATGACGTGCTCCATTGGCTGCCCAAGGCCAAGGTCGGTGCCCAGCGACAGCGTGGCAACCAGCTCGGCAAGGCGGACTTCGGCGTGCAAGGCGGACATGGTGCGAGTTTACTCCGGCGAAGTTTGCCAGGTGATTACCACGACGATATCACCATCCTCCCAGATAGCGTCCTCGTCCAGGCACGCACGCCAACGCCGACACCAGGCGTCCAGACTTGGGTTGCCGGCGTTGGCACCGTAGGTCTCATTGTCTCGACAGGTCATCCTCAGGTACTACTCCAGGTGCGTGCATCGACGATCGTGCCATCATGCCATTCGGGCTCTGCCGTGAGCATCTCCCGATACCGCAGGTAGAAGGCGTGCATCTCCGGCCTCGCAGCATTCGCTACATACGCCTCCTTGCTTTCGAACACAACCGTGAGGTAGTAGTCGGTGGGATCGGTATCCATTCGATACAGGTATTCAGCGACGACCCCTTTCGGTGCCTCGAACCCGCGGTTCAGTTCAAGGAATTGCCCCTCCGCTCCGGGCTTGATGCGCATTCGTGCCACTGTGCCGTACATTTGCGTTCTCCTTCTCCTCTATCCGGATTCAGGTTGCGTTCTGCTCCTCCGCGAAATGACCCTGGAGCCGACCCCGTGTGTCAGCAGCGGCCGGTCGCCCCGTGTGCCGTGATGCTACCTTGCCTCAGCTCGACAGGCGCGATGCATGAGACGTAGTCTACTGTCCCGGCGCCGGGATCACGCCGAGTTGCTGCAACATACCCAGTTGGTCGATGCAGGTCCAGTGTTCTACCAGTTTCCCGCGTGCCACGTGGGCGATGTGAATCTCCGACCACGTCGCCTGTTTGCCCGTCGCGGGCATGCCCAGAAAGTTTCCCTGCATCGTGCCCCGAGCCGTGACGCGCACTACGTACTTATTGCCTTCGACGACTTCGTCCTCGACCGTGTAGTAGAAGTCGGGAAATGCAGCCCGCAGCGCGGTAATGAACGCCTTCACGCCGGGGAGCCCGGCCGGAAAGCCGGGGGGCAGTGGGAAATGCTCGACGTAGTCCGTGCTGAACAGCTCGTCGACGACGTCCAACTTGCCTTGATTGTAGATTTCCTCGGGGATGCGACGCATCGTTGCCCTGATTTCCTCGGTGGACATCGGTCTTCCTCCTTGCCCTGACGTTGTGCAACATTGCGGCAAGCGTCGACGGTGCCTACGCTAAAGGGGACGCACGGCGGATTACTCCCCTTCCGTGGCGGCCCGCCTTGCTTGCCACAAACCCGGCCTCCTGCTTGTCAAGCCTGCGGCCGGATATTCTGGTTGACATGGAAGAGGTTGGTCGGGTCGTACTGCTTCTTGACCGCAGCCAGGCGTGGGTAGTTGCCGCGGTAGGTCGCCTCGACCCGCTCTTGCCCCTCGTCCATCATGAAGTTCACGTAGGCGCCGCCCATGGAGTAGGGATGCAGCGCCTCCCAATAGGCGATGGTCCAGTCCTTGATCGTTCCCGCATTGGCCGGATTGGGGTCGACGCCCACGATCACCTCTGCCCAGGTGGCATCGCGATAGCTCCAGGCAGTCGCGTGCGGATCGACCCGGCTCGCTGCCCCGTTCACCGGGTAGAGGTGCATGCTGGACTGCATGGTCGGCAGGGCGGCGGCGTGCGCGATGTGTCGCGCGATCGCCTCGTCGCTCAGCTCTTTGACGAAGTCCGCCCGCCAGTACCACTGGTGGCCCGGAGGATAGAGCGCGTCGAACATGCCCTGCAAGGCAGGATGCGGCAGCGGACCCACGAAGTCGAGGTCGGGGCCGCCGAATGTGCTCCGGATGGGAGCGAAGACCGCCTCGGCCCGCTCCGCCGGTCCGGTGTAGCACCAGACCACGCCGCACATCTTCGTGCCGTGCAGGTGCTCCGGGAAGGGTGGGCCCGGCGGTACCGTGAGGAAGGCGAAGAAGCCGTTCAGATTGTCCGGCGCCTGCTTGATGAAGTCGCGATACCAGCGCAGCACCGCTTCACTCTTCTCAAGGTGCCAGAGCATTGGTCCGCCGTAGACCGTGCTGACAGGGTGCAGCGTGAACAGGAAGGAGGTGACCACGCCGAAGTTGCCCCCGCCCCCGCGCACCGCCCAGAACAGGTCGCTATGCTGGTCGGAATTAGCGGTGACAACGCTGCCGTCGGCCAGCACCATATCCACTTCCAGCAGGTTGTCGATGGCCAGGCCGCACGCGCGTGTCAAATGGCCGATGCCGCCGCCCAGGGTCAGGCCGCCCACGCCGGTGGTGGAGATGATGCCGCTGGGCGTGGCCAGCCCGAAGGCATGGGTAGCGTGGTCGACCTCACCCCAGGTGCAGCCGCCGGCCACCCGCACCGTACGGGCCTCCGGGTCGACGCGCGTGCCTTTCATCAGCGAGAGGTCGATGACGAGTCCTCCCTCGCAGGTGCCCAGGCCACCGCCGTTATGCCCGCCGCCGCGCACCGCCAGCGTCACCCCGTTCTCACGGGCGAAGTTGACCGCCGCGATCACATCCGCCACATCGGCACAGCGTGCGATAGCCCCTGGATGCTTGTCGATCATCGCATTATAGACCTGGCGCGCCTGTTCGTAGCCCTCGGCGCCCGCGAGGAGCACGGTGCCGCGCAGGCTCGCTCGAAGTGGCTGCACCGCGGCGTCATCAAATGTGAACGGTTTCGAAACCTGTTGGACCATGGCTCTACGTGCCTCCCTCTGATGCTCATGTGGTTGACTACGTACGACAAACCGCTCGAGCGCACAGGCGCCTTCCACCGGTCGGTGGGTATCCCAGCAAGCGCACCGCTACTGGCAAGGGCCTCGCAAGTCATTCACTGCCCGGCGCGCCGCTCGGTGCACGCTGCATGCGAATCGAATTCCCCATTCCCAACTGAGATTGCCGCGCCTCGTGGAATCCCTTCAGACACGCGTCGCGTCGCGCACGCCGACCAAGCGCTGGACAGGCGGGGCACGGATCGGACCCGCTGTTGCGCTACGATAGGGTAGGGAGTGAGTACCCGTGCGCGGATGGCTGGCCCCAGGCCCAGCGTGCGTTGTGCTGAGCACTGGGTTGATGGCCAGGGCATTGCCACGGCCATCCGCCGTTCGCCCCGGCCGATAATGCGACTGCGCATGAATCTGGGTGTTCTGTGCATGGCCGTGCGTAGGGGACGCGTGAGCCGCCGCAAACGGCCAACAGATCAGCAGCGCCGCAATCGCCGGGGCGACCAGCCACACCTGCACACCGGACGACAGCCGACGCGGCGGAAAATCTGACCGCTCGCGATGAGGTAGCAGTTGGAGATCTGTCCGCAAGCGTACCACTGTCACCGATCACTCCCTAAACGCGTGGTCCGGGGTTGCTGGAGGAAGCCAACTGTGGCCTCTGCGAGCAAAGCCCGTGTTCCGGTCACAGCCCGCTCGTGATAGCACCACACTACCTTGGCCAAGGTTAATGATCAACCTGGCCGAGCAAGCGGTAAGTGTGACGGCTCGCAGTCCCCGCGTAGCCATGCCCACCACTACCCGGGTGGCGGCGCCACCGCACGATGGCACGGTTGGTTATGGCAGATCCGCCTCACTCAGGTGCGCGCCGAGATTGCTCTTGCCCGCGGCCGATGGGGCGACGCAATCGGGCGTGCGACTGAATCGGTGGGCCAAAGTCGTCGACGGGGTCGGCTCAAATACCAGCCGGCGGGTTAGCAGACACGCGGACAAGCGCTCGCGGACGTGGGCAAGTTGCCGGATGCCGTACGCGATCTCCGGCGTGCCCTGGCCTTGGCGCAGCGTGCCCCTGGCGTGCACGTCGCAGACGTTCTACCATAAAGCAGGCGCGAGCAGCGGGCTGATAGGGTCGGGAGGGCAGGTCGCGGGCTAGTCTTCCGCTCATCTCGCGTCCACAAGATTCGGTAGTCCGCTCAATTGAGAGGGGAAGCGTGTCATGAAGGAAGCCGTCAGGACCGCACTCAACCGGCAGATCAGCACGGAGCTGGCGTCAGCCTATTTCTACCTATCGGCCTCGGGGTACTGCGAGTCGACCGGTCTGGCGGGTTTTGCGCGGTGGCTGCGGCTGCAGAGTCAGGAGGAAGTGGGTCACGCCATGCGCATCTTCGACTTCCTGCTCGACCGCGGCAGCCGCCCCGAGCTGCTGGCACTGGACCAGCCCGGGCGCGATTTCGCCTCGCCGCTCGACGCCTTCAGCCAGGCCCTGCAGCATGAACAGGCGGTGACGGCTTCCGTCAACGGGATCTATGCGCTGGCGCTGCGGGAAGAGGATTATCCGGCGCAGATCCTGCTGCAGTGGTTTGTGAGCGAGCAGGTGGAGGAGGAGAAGAACGCTACGCAGATCGTGGAGGCGCTGAAGATGATTGGGGACAACCCGACCGCGATGTTCCTGCTGCAGAAGGAGGTCGGCGCACGCAAAGCAGCGGCCCCTGCTCCGGCACCGGCAAGCTGAGCGCGCGCCACGCCACCTTGCATCGCCCTCCCATGCATGGGGAGCAACGTCCCCGGGACAGTGCCGAGGGCGCAGGGTGGGCGGTGACGGTGCTTTGGCCGCTGCGGCACCAAGCCGTTGCCGCGGGTGAGGCAGTCGTTCCAACGATGCAACGCTGCCTTGAGCGGTCCCTGTCGCCTGTTGACTACCGTTCTCCCGCCCAGCGTAGATTGGACAGCTCGGCTTCGCAACGATCGCCGGTTGGTGGCGCTCGAGCGGCATCTCCGCGGAAGGGCCGGGTGTTCGGCGGCATGGCCGGTCCTTGAGCCGGTAGCTGTCTGTACCCGCGAAGGTACGAGCCAGCACGGCGACGAGCTTGCGTGCGTGTCGCTCGTGCCGTGGCGGCCTGTCGTTGCGGGCAGCCGCGTGTTACGCGACACGTTCCGGATGCCAAGAGCAGGCGGGTGCCTCGTTCCGGCCGTCGCACAAGTTGCGCCCCGCTGCGCTTCGGAGAGCGGTCGCCGCTGACAGCCAGCCCGCGCCAGGTGATCAGTACCACTTGCCGTCTAGCCTGGATTATGCGGGACCCCTGAAGGAAGCGAGCTAAGCAAGGTTGAGGGGAGGCTCGTCGCGGCCCGCATCGCGTCGAGGTAATGTGCGCCGGCATGCAGAGGGGGCCTGGTGCGGCGGCAGGATCCAGCGTGCGTCCAGCGGTGCGTGGCTGGGCTCGCTGGTGGGGCAGTTGGCGCGGGGAGGACGGCGTGAGGGGTCGTACCGCGACAGGGACAGTCGCGGTGTCGGCAGCGATCGGCAGCAGCGGGACGGATTAGCGGAGGAACGGCGGCGCGTGGCCGGGCGGCTGCGCACCGAGCAGGCTCCAGAGGGCCTGACCAGGATGGCTGCTGGCCAGGTGCAGGCGGATGCGGTGCAGCCCTTCCCGCACCCGGCCGCCGATCTTGATGAGCTGGAGCCGCAGGGTATCGAGCTGCAGACGGGGCAGGCCGCGGGCAGTCAGCCAGCGTCGGAGGGTATCGAGGAGCCAATAGGCGGCGGCGTGCAGGATGAGGCGGCACTGGTTGGCCCAGAAGCGATGGTCGCTCAGGCGGTCGGCGAAGCAGGCGAGCTTGATGTCCTTGATCCACAGTTCCGGGGTGCCCCGATCGACATACCAATCGTAGAGGTCTGTCGGCGCGTCGGTGCGGCTGGTGACGACGAAGCGGACATTGGGCCCCTTGGCCAGGGCTTCGGTCTTGTAGACCACGCGCCGTGCGCGGTCCCAACTCTCGGCCTGGTAGGTGGTCTCGCCGCACAGGCGGACCTTCTCCGCGGCGGTGGCCTCGCGCTGGGCCTGGGCCTGCGCCAGCAGGGGCGCGGCCAGGGCTGCCAGGCGGGCATTGGTGCCCAGACCCAGGGTGTAGGTGATATGGTGGCGCTCGCAGAACTGGTAGATTCGGGGCGTGGCGCCCGCTGCGTCAGCGCGGATCTCGATCTGCACGCCGGGCCAGCGCTGCCGAAAGGCCCGGACTAGCACGCGCAGCACCGTAATCACCCCGCGGCTGCCGTGCACCGTGCCCGGGCGCAGGATGGCGGTGATCAGCTGGTCGGTCTCGCCATCGAAGACGAGCAGCGGGTAGTACTGGTGCTGGCGGTAGTACCCGTGGTACGCCGCCCCTTCCTGGTGCCCGTGCGTGGGGTCATCCGTGCTGTCGATGTCCAGCAGAATGTGCCGAGGCACGCCGTCCTGTTCCCTCGCCACCAGGTACACCTCCAGGAGGGCGTGGGCCAGGTGGCGACAGGCTTGCCGGTCCACGCTGTTCTCCAGGCGGCTGAAGGTGGACTGGCCGGCCAGCGCAGGACCACTCTCCGGCAGACGCCCGCAGACCATCTTGAGCAGGGGGTCGTGGCGCAGGGTGTTGGCATCGTTCTGGTCCTCGTACCCGCAGGCAATCTGGAACACGCGCTGGCGGACCAGACCCTCCAGGGAGTAGCGGATGTGCCGCTGGCGGCGCTCCGGCAGGCTCGCTGCCAGCCCGGCACACAGTCCCAACACCGCGTCGGCCTTGGCGAGCCAGGGCAGGCCGCCATCGCTGGTCAGGCGGCCACCATCAAAGAGGGCCTCGAGCGCCAACCCGGTCTGGGTGGCAAAGTGATAGCGCTGTGTGGCAGACTGAGTAGCCATAGGGTTCGCTCCGCTCGTTGGTCGTCGTCTAAGAACTTGACCATAAGGGAGCGAACCCTAGCAATCAACCACGCTCAACGGTTCGTAGCCTGAAACCTGCCTCCCTGCGGCTCAGCTGCTCGTTCCCGCATAATCCAGGCTAGAACAAGGAGCCGCCGTGCGCGGGACGGAGATCCTTCCGTCCTTCTCAGGAAGGCACCTGTTCAGCGCGCTGTCCATCGATAGGTGTGGCGTACAATTACCTTATACAACTGCGTAAACGCCGCAAGGGGGAAGCGCCGATCGAGCAGGCGGCGCCCAGGTATCCGAGAAAGCCGTCGGCACCAGGCAACACGTGACGAAACTGGTGCGGCAGTTGGCGCAAGTTGCTGCGCGCCTGCAGCTCGGTTGCGTCCGGCCAGAACAGGTATGCGAGATGTTGCCGAGGTTGCGGCGCATCACGATGGAGGAGGAGGTAGGCGAGCAGCGCGTGCAGGCGTGCGGAATGCACTGCCTGTATGGGCAGATTATCGTAGCTGAGGTTGAAGCCGCCCAGGAGTCGCATCTGCAGGCGCGGCATCGCCATCATTGCCTCCAGCTTGTGGCGGTCGAGGATTTCGAGCGGTGACTCGGTTTTAGGAGCGCTTCGACATCATCCTTTGATTGAGACGCCAGCGTCGATGCACCACTCCTTGCAGTTTACGCCCACCGTGTAAGGTCAGCGCGGTTCTACCGTACTTCGTGTGTGCCGGCAACCAGGGGCTACGACCCACCGCACCAGTTCCTATCCGTACATCTTGAGGTCCGGGGCGGAGCCCCGTTAGTTTGTGGAGAATGCAAGCCGTGCTCAGCCGCTGTAGCGGTACGTGCGACTCAGCCGAACGCCCTTCGATTGACCGTTGACGATCACGATAAGCGCGGCCAGACCTCGACCGCGATACGTGATGGGCAGCACGGTGGAGAAGCCGCCTTTCGAGTCCATTGTACCGGTCTTCTTCACCTGATACACCTTGCTGACGACGCCCTTCTGGCTGTGTTGGATAGCAAGGGAAATGTTGACCGCCGCCAACGGTTGACCGCGAACGGTCAGGATCAGTTTGCCGATCGAGAAGAGGGGCGTAACCAGCACGGCCACTGGCCTGCCCGGCGTAGACGTGGCGGAAGCAGTGGCCCTCGCTGGTGTGCTGGTGGCCGAGCGAGTACTGGTGGCGGTTGAGGGTGCCGTGTTCGTGGCCGTCGACGTAGCTGTGCCTGTAGCGGTGGATGTGGGCGTGCCGGTCGCGGTGGGCGTGACTGTCGATGTGGGTGTGCCGGTCGCGGTGGGCGTGACTGTCGATGTGGGTGTGCCGGTCGCGGTAGGCGTGACTGTCGCGGTGGGGGTGTCCGTGATGGTCGGCGTGGGGGTGTCCGTGATGGTCGGCGTGGCCGTATCCGGTGCGATCACGGTGTAGGTAGTTTGCACGTCGATGGCGCCGCCCACCAGGAGGGGGTTGGCATTCGGCACGTGCACCGTCACCGTATGAGGGCCGGGCGCGGCATCGGCCGGTACCGTCACCAAAACGCCCGGGCCGCACGGCGCGCCAAATCCGTAGACCTGGATGTCCTGTGGGGAATTTGGGCAGTACTCAATCGCCTGTTGGCCGATCGTAACCGGCTGCCCGTTCATGTCGAACTGGATGAACGCAGTGGCCTGAATCTGAACCACGAACGAGGAATAGCCCGAGGCGCCGATCGAGAAGGTGCTGCCCGCCAAACCAATCGCGGGGTCGATGGTGACAACCACTTGATCCTGCTGGCGCGCAGACCGTGTGCCGGCGGGCCATGCCAGCATGGTAATGGCCAGGCAGGCAGCGAGCAACACGGCTGCTGTTGTCCTGAAAGCACGCGAGCGGGCCGGCTTACCGTCCGCGGCGATGCTGAATCGGCCATCCCTCGGCGGGTGTGGCTGATAACCACGCATGCCGTACCTCCCTGAACTGCCGGCTTACGTCGGCGCTGACCTCAAACTCTCTCTGCCTGTGAACCATGGTGGTTTCTCCTACGGCTGGAGCAGATCGATCACGGCGGCATAGACCAGCCGGCCGGCGACCTGACTGCTCGGGACGACGCGCTTCGCCAGCTGGCTCGAAAGCGGCACGTCCCCTGCATAATTCTCGTATTCGCGCAGCACCAACCGCAGGCGACCTCCGGCAGTCGGGGCCTGCAGGGAGCCGCTCCAGGTGCCGATTGCGCCGCGCCGCCTTGTGCGGATCGGGCCGCCCTGCTGCAGGCGCAGCGTGACGACTGCTCCTTGACCTGTCGCGGTAGCCCAACCCAGGTCCGGATCCGGCGCGTCCCCAGCTTGCTGCTCGATGCCGGCGACCACGACGTTCGTGCTGCTGAAAGGAACCGGTCCGGAGACGGCGATCTGCAGTGCGCCCGGCCGCCCTGGGTCGAAGGTCACGGTGGCCGTTCGATCCGGCGTGAGCTGCATGAAGTCGGCCAGCACCAAGCGGGAGAGATGCGCGCCATCGACCGAGAACGGCTGGTAGCGGGCCAGGGCCAGGCGGACAAACGGGAAGTAGGCTTGCCCGGCCGCGATGGTAATGTCCGCGTACCAGAGACGTCGGTCCGAGTCGAAGGCAACCAGATGGCCGGCCACGCTGGCATTGCGCTTCGGGGCTTCATCCAGCGACAGGCCTGTCTGCGTGCGCACGGCACTGGTAAACGCGCCGAGCGAAGGGGCGTAGGCAGCGGGGAGATCGGCCGAGAGATGGATGGGATCCAGGCCCCACTCGGTGCAGAAGGCTGGGTCCGGCTGCGATCCGCGAAGGATCGTACCGCGCAAACCGCGCGCGGCGGAGAATACCACGCCGAGGAGTTCGTCCTCGCCCGAGGAGAACCAGGGCCGCTCCAGGTAGACGCGCAGGCTGCCGCCACGCCTCACGCTCTGGATGCTCGCAGCTCCGGCGGAGGCATCCCAGCCAAAGGTGGGCACCACATAGAGCACCTTCGGGATGTCGGGCCGTGCCGTGCTCGGCACCTCCACCACGCCAGCAGAGAGCGCCCCGCTGGGTGGCGCGGCAGGACGTTGCGGATCGGGCTCCTGGAGGGTGCCCGGCGTTCCGGTGACGGTGATCAGCGCCGGGTCGGCAGCGATCTGCGCGTCGCTGAATGGGAAGTATTCGCGGAAGCGCGAGGTGGCCGAGGCGGTGTAGGCCACCCGGCGATGCCGCGTGTCGCCGAGCTGATGCGTATTCAGGAGCTTGGCCGGGTTTTCGCCGCTACCCGCGGGATTGAGCGGTGCCGTCGTGTCGTCGGGCTGAAGCGACAGATGGCATACGGCACCGTGTGCGGCACGCACCTGCGGAGCAGGCTGCGCGGGGTCATCGAACGGTTCATACCACTGGCCGAACACGTTCATGCTGACCGTGCTTGGGCCGTCGATAGGCATCTTGGGGTCGACCAGCACTGCCGAGGTGCCGCCCAACCGCCTTTGAGCGGCGAAAGCGCTGGTGAATTCCGGAATGATCAGGGGATGTTGTACCGCGTGAACCAACGTCAGCGTGGTGAATGGCGTGGCCATCCAGACCTGCCCGTCGAGTGCTGCTTGCTGCCAGAGCCCGGCCAGCCTGGTCTCACCGAGCCAGGACCAGATACCGAGCAGATCCAGGGCCGGCAGGTCGAGCGTGCAGCTGAGACTCACGTCCAGCATCGCCGCCTGTGGTAACTGCACGGTCAGCACGCGCTTGCCGGCGTCCCAGTGTGGTGGCGCTGGCGGCGTGTGCTCGGCAACGCCGGTGATCTTGAGGCGGAAGGGCCGATGGTTGGGCCAAACGCCGGAGAAATCGGCCGTGGTAATCGGTTTGTCATGCGTGGTACCCGGCAGATCCCGGAAGGCCGCGCCCGAGGCGAGTGGGTCCGGCAGATAGGGCGTGGCGATTTGATCTGAGTCGTAGTGCGCCGCATTGATCCCATCGGCCGCCGTTTCGAAGCTCACGTCGCGCGAGGCGATGATCTCGAACCAGTTCTTGCCGGCTGGCGGCGGCACGTCGAACATGCCGTGCTGCTCGGCCAGCAGCTGGCCTGCTCTCGGGGCCACGATATGGCGCTCAGCATAGCGGTTGCCGATCTTCATCTCGGCATAGTAGTGTTCGACGCTCTTGCCTGCATCGCTCCGGATCACGAGCCTGCTGGCCGTTTCCGCCGGAGAGCCGCTGAGCGCATGGCGCAGGACCACCGCCGGCGAGACTACCGGCTCCCAACGCAGGTAGGGTCGCTCGACGGATATGGCGCCGGGGGCCCGCGCGTCGGACGACGATGGGTCGGTTGTGTACCCGGCGAGATCCATGGCGCGCGCTCGCACCTCGTATCGCAGGCCGAAGCGAAGGCGCGGCAGGCTGCCCGGCAGTGCTTTGAAGGAGATGGACAGCTCTGCCTGCGTGGCGGAGGTATTGGTCACGGTGGTGGTGATGCTCTTGGGGTTGGCAGGATCGGCGTTGGCGGCGATCGCCTTGCCGGGCCGAGGCGCCACCAGGCTCCAGCCCTGCCACTGAAACATGGTTTCCTGCAGAAACAGGTCGGTCGAGGAGCCGCTCGAATCGCTGGTGACGGCAAGCGTGACGGCGCCTTCATCCTCCAACGTGACCGTCTCGCCCGCACGCTCAAAGTGGTAGTCGCCGCGCCGCTGGCAGAGCGAATGCCAGGCATCGGTCTGTGAATCGTGCACATCGATCACATAGCCGCGGATCAGGTCCTCGGCGTAGAGGTCTACCGGCGTGTTAGCCTGCGCGTCCTGGTGACGCTGGGCTGCCTTGAGGAAGATCGTGGCCAACTCGGCAGCGCGACCCGAATGCACGAGCGAGAGGCCCGCCGAGCGGAACGGCGGAATGCCGTCGAATCCGGCCTTTCGCGAGTGCGAATAGGCCAGATTGGCGACCATCGCCGTCGCCTTTTCCGCCGCGCCGTGCACGTCCACCTGTACGACGTCGAAGAGACCCCGCTGCGCGGACAGTTGCAGCATGCCGTGCGCCAGGAGTGGATCGCTGGGCCTAGGTTGGGGCTCGAAACGAACGTCGTCGAGGAGGTACTGTGTTCGCGGGTGCACGTTGGGAGGTGCGCCGAACGTCGAGCTGATCACCTGGACTGCACCGTTGCGCGGGATTGATGCGTCAAGCGGCACTTCCAGATCGATCACCAGTCCGAGCCGGGTGGCCAGCTGCGGATAGTTGCCGAGCATGGACACGATGTGATGGAAGTCGATCTGATCGTGGTAGTCGGCAGCAGTTGGCAATGGCTGGCGGACGTATGGTGACGCCGCGTTGGCGACGCGATTCCTTGCTTGGCGTGGCTGATGAAAGATCTCGATTTGCTGGTAGTCTCCGGCGATGCCGCCCACTTGCTGATTGGGCTTCAGTGCACGCTGCTGCTTGAGGGTGTCGTCGATCTGATTGACCACAGCCTGTTTGGACTCGATCAGCAGCTGCCTGACGGCCGACTGTTGCTTGAGGATGCGTGAATAGGCGAGCAGGCGCGTCGCCCCCGGCACGACCTCCGCGAAGTGCGTCAGCACCTGTGTTGAATCCGGCAACAGGTGCGGAGCGTCCGCGACAGCATGGGCAACCTGGAGATACCGTCCCTTGAGGTCGTCATGGATTCTGCCGATCGGCACGGAGCGAATCAGTTGTTGTGAGTAATCGTCGAACGCGTAGGAGGTCACGGTTGTCGTGTGTGGAAAGATCGCTTTCCAGAGGGAGGAGTCCGGTCTGGCTGCATTGAATGGATGCGGTCCGCGGAACAGCGGCGTCGCGGCGAGCGCCGGCCCGCCGTCAAACGCTGCCGTGAAGCTCAGCCCGCGCACGACTGCCGGCCAGTCTTGAAAATGCGGGAAATCGTTCAGCGTCAGCGTGCCGGCGCCTGAGAGGCGCGGCGAGATCAGTATCGAGAGCCGCAGGCGGCCATTGGCGATGCCGTGGGGCAACGCGGTCCAGATGATCTGCTCAGACATATGCAATCTCCTTCATGCCGTGGCGAACGCCGCCTGGTATTCGTCCCAATCGCCGTGGCTGATCTGGTCGATAAAGTGCGGATCCGATCCGGCAATCTCGCGTTCCACGCTGACGCTGAAGGACTTGCTGAAGAAGAGGACGCTGACCTCCAGGGTAAGCGTCGCCTGCCCATAGGCCACGCCATGGCCGCCCCTGTTCTCATAGGTCAGGCCGAGGTAGAGCTCGATGGAGACCGAGGCGATCCCCAGCACTTCGACGGCGCCGCCGGCGCGGAAGTAACCCGTCAAGCTGGCGACATCCGGGATGGCCGGCGTGGTCGCCGTTGCCGGCTTGGCCGGCGTGAACTTGAAATAGATGCCGGCCATGGCATAGACCGTCCCGCTGGCGATCCCGAAGTCGAGCGAGGCGCTCGCCCCAAACTCGATCGCCGCCTCCAGGCTGTGCACGCCATCCATTCCCACCGTGATGCCGAAGAACAACCCGCCGGTGAAGAGACTGATCTCGAGGTGGCACGGCTCGCTGCGAGAGCCAAAGGTAATGGCCGCGGTAACCGGGTCGCCGAAGTATGGGACGGTAAAGACCATCCCGAACTTGATATTGGTGAGGGCAAAGAGGCCAACCGAGAGAGACGGCAGGTGGATCCGAAAGCCGGCATCCACGTGATCCAGCGACGGATCGACGAACGGGCCACCGATGTCAGGCCCACTGCTGGCGGCGGGAGCAGGTGGTGCCGATGAGGAACCGCCGGATGCCGCGCTGCTGCTACTCGCCGAGCCGGAGGAGCCGGAATCGCCGCCACCCGGGATGACTTTCTTCAGGTCGTTCACGAAGGAGAGCGGTCCACCGAATTCAACCTTGATCCCCTTCGGCTTGACACCCAGCTTGCCGTCGGCGCCGTAGGTAAAACTGAATTCGTCGAAGTGCGTGACTATCACCTCGAACAGGTCCAGCGCGAAATTGGTCAGCTTGCCCTCGACCTTATAGCTGCCTGGCTTGCCGGTGTAGTCCCGTTCGGAGGAGGCAATCACCGACAGGGCGCCGTTCTTCGAGGCGTCGATATCGCCGGTATCGGGCTTGTATGGTCCGAAGCTTTGCACCTTCGGCTTCCAGCTGAGACTGTAGGTTTTGTGCGTGAGCGGGCTATCGACATCGTTCGGATTCTCGTGGTCATTGCCTTGCAGCAACATCGGTAGGTCCGAGGGGTTGGTCGGCTTGTGCGCCACGTCCCCGAGACTGAGGCCGCCGAGGATCTTGGCCTGCGAAGGATCGAAGAACTGGTTATAGAACGTCTTGCTCGTGTCGCTGAAAGAGCCGGCAGCAATCTGGTCGAGCGGGTTGCCGACCGGACCTTGCTTGCGCGACATACCCGCGATGTTGTACGTGGGTGAGATCACGCCCAGGCTCCCCTCCGGGCCCGAGCCCGAGCCGGAGAAGGAGACTCGGCTGGCGTTGGCATCGACCATCTCCAGGTAGATCTCCCCTACGTTGCGGGGGTCGCCGAAACCATACTTGAGATAGAAGCCGCTTACCTTGACCTGCGGTACCTGGCCCGTGCGAAGCAGAGCCTCCAGCACGGGGATCTTCACCGACGCCCGTGCCAGCACCGGATAGAACGCCGGCTGGTCAAACCTCTTGAGCTCCAGCACCGAGGTCTTCGGCTTGAAGGTGGAGAACGTGACGTCCATGGCATGCAGCGTCGTGTCGCCGGAAGCAGCGCTCTCGGCAAAGGCGACGTTCTGCCCGGACGTCTGATAGGTCGTGCGCGGTGGCAGTCCCTTTGATACATCGCCGAGCATGTACGCGCGCACGCTGTCCATGGCGACCGCATTGAATGCAAGGTCGTTATTGGCAGTGACGAAGGCCATCGGCGCCGTGAACTCAACGGTCTGGCCGGTCACGTCGGCGCTGGCGAGGTGAAACAGGAAGTCGCTCCCGGCCACGCGCGGCACGAACGCATTCTCATGGGGCTGGCCGGCGAGGATGCCCTGCGGGATATCCAGATCCGGCGTGGTGATCGTGGTGCTGCGCACCTGGCTGAACGGCATCTGGCGATCGACGGAGTTCTGCTGGTCGTCGACCTGACCGGAAACGCGGAACTGCTTGATCGGCTCGCGGACCACGATGAACATGCGCTGAAGAAGGTAGGCGACGTTCTTGCCGCTTTCCACGAAGAACTTGCGCTCCGTCACCTTGACCAGCGAGGCGCGATGGCCGAAGGGGAACAGATACCCTTGATAGACCACCCGTACGTAGGCATCGCGCCCCATGGCGCCGCGGTGCACCCATTCCTCCACCGAGAGACTGAGCGCGGAGGGGCTGAAGGAACCGCGCAGGTCCAGCCACGCACCCAGGCCGCTGAGCATCAGGCGGTTCGCGGCGATGGCAGGGGGCTGATACGGCTGCTGCTTCAATGCCTCGTGCGAGAAGTCGGCGCTCAGGCGCACGATTTGGTAGCGGTCGTTGGCGTTGAGCGATGCACGGAAACTCGGGTTCGCCGGCGCATCGACCTTACCGGTCTGGTAGTCGCGCGACCACACCGCCCGTACCACGCGGTCGGGCACCGGCGCATCCGCGCCGTAAGCGTCGACCGGCCGGCCCTGCGAGAGGATCTCGCCGGTGACCACGTATTTGCGGTCCAGGCCCGTACCCTGCGGCTGATAGACATAGTGTAGATCGACCAATGACGGCGGGTCCGCGGGCTGCGCCGGGGCGAGCTTGACCCCCAGGCGGGTGTGCCAGAGCTCGGTGCGGCCGTGGTCGGTCACCGGCGAGAATGAATGCAGCCAGACGCCGGACGGCACCGGCGACATGATCAGGCGCCAGGGAGCTTCAATTGCCGTCTCGCGTGCCCCGGGCTGCGAGGGTGCCGGGTGCAGGAGCTGCTGCCTGAGGATCTGCGCCAGCGGGCCGACCGCCAGCGCCGAGGCCGTTGTCTGGGAAATGCCCGTGCTGCTGCCGGCATGCGTGATCGAAACACGACGCCGCACATGGACCGGCGGCCGGGCGGTGCCGGTCAGGAGCGGCGTGAATTGCTGCCAGTCCAGCAGCGACTCCAGGGTGAACGGAATCGACGTCATTCCCGGGCCCAGCCCGAAGACCAGCCTGCTCTCCTCCGCGAGGTAGGCCTTAGCCGGCTGCCGAGGCGTCTCCTGGCCTGTCGACGCATCGGAATCGCCTTTGGGCACCGGGTAGCTGGTCACCCGGCGGAAGAACGCCTGCTCCTGGATGTGCTGCGGCGGGAAGCGTACGATCAGCGTGGGGTTGGCCGCGCCGCTCGCAGGCACCAACGCACCCGCGCCGCTGGCGTCGATCTGCAGCACGAAGTCCAGACACTCGAATGTCAGCACCAACAGATCGTCGGGGCGCACGATGTTGAACGAGGGGTTGCTGATTGAAAGCTGAGGGGCACCCAGCCGCAGCACTGCCCAGGCGCCGGCCGTTGTGTCGGCCAGCCCAGGGCCAGTGATGGCCAGCCGGGCATGTGGCGGCGGTGCCAACGGTTCTACCAGCGCACCGCGCAGCGACAGCTGCGCGCTTGCCACGGCAGCCGATAGCCGTGGCGGCGCTGTGCTGGCGAGCTCAAGCGCCGGCGCATCCGCCGTGTCGACAAGGTCCAGCGTGTGTCCGCCCAAGACCAATCGCACTGGTTCCTCGCGCAGCCGTGCCAGCAGGGCTTCTTGCCGTCCATACGGCGCCAGCACCAGGACATACGATGCCGCGCTCAGAGGGAGGGTGAAGGGCGCGCCGTCGCTGCCGGTCAACGCGTTGTGCGGCTGATAGGCAAGGTCGGCGCCGGCCGCGCTGGTGACGGCGAGCGCGTACCTTGCTATTCCGGTCCTGGCCTCTCCACACTCCAGGCTGAGCGCGTCAAAGGTTGCCGGCCCATGCAGCAGGCGGGCGCCCGCGGGAAGGCGAAGGTTCGGCGCCAGCGTCCAGGGGTGGGTTCCCCGTCGCAGCGAGAGCGCGGTACGTCTGGCGGCAGGGTCGCGCAGCAGACTTGGGGCTTCGGCCGGGAGCGGCTGCAGGATCGCGGTGTCGGCGGCCAGTGGGCCGGCGCCCGCATCGTGGAGTACCACGACGTTTTGTGCGTCAAGGCGCAGCTCCCAGGAGGGCGAGAACGAGGCGGCGGCCACGCCGTGGAGCGCCAGCGAGGCTCCAGCTTGCAAGGGAAACTCTGCGTCAAGCCGTGCCGCGCCTCGCAGTGGCCCCTGGCCGCGCAGCCACGGCTCCAGCGCTCCCTCGGCGCTGAATCCTCCCAGCCCCAGCGAGATCGCGATTCGCCAACCGGCCAGTGCGCGGCGCAGATCGCAGGTCAGGTCCGCCGGCAGCGGCGTGCCGGCAAGTCGCGCGCCGCGGAGCGTGATGTGCACTTGGTTCTGTCCGTGCATCACGCGCAGCGACGGCGATCCGGCAAACCATCGCACGTCGATCACCCAGAGATCGAGTCCCCCCAGCCGAAAGGCGATGCGGCCAGGTCCCTCTACCAGTTCAACGTCGCCCAGTGAGAGCGCCCGCACGAGGCGCGCCATCGGCGCCGCGCCCAAACCCGCTGCTCCAGCCATGCCCAGGACCCGCCGCCGCGACGGCGTCTGTTCGGACCAGGACAGCCGATCGCCGGACGGGTTCCGCGTGGCCGTCGCGCGCAGCGCTTCCAGGTTGATGGCCAATCTGGGCATCAAAGCTGTCCTTTCGCCGGCACGCGCCGGCCTATTCGGTTTCCCCATTGGGGTAAGGGTTATGCGGTGACTCTACACAGTCATGAACGCGAGTCCGGCGGGAGGAATCGACGTGTCTACTAGCACCGTGTCTCCATTGCCAGACAGACGGGCTACTTGCGCCCTCTGATGTAGTCGAAGCCGCCCGGTCCAAAGGTCTTGACAATGCCCTGGTCGGTGTCAGGGAGTGTACCGGCCTCGACTCGCGCAATGCCGGCGCGATTGGTCACCCCGATATAGCCGCCCACTGCCACTTCCGAGAGCTGGACGGCCGGCGTGGTACCGTCGGCATAGAACAGGTCGAACTCGGCGTCTCCGCTCTTGGGGTCTGTGCCTAACAGACCTTTGGTCCTGCCATCGGCATTGTAGATGCCAACGGTGCCACTGGTACCATTGTTGCCCATCTTGGCCATCAGTTTGCCGGCTTTGCTGTTCACCTGGAGTACGCCGCTCCCGTCATAACTGCCGATGCCGGCCAGCAAGTTCGCGCCGTTGTAGAAACGGAGCGAGAGGTCTCCGCCTGAGCTGCTCAGCCTCGCCACCTGCCCCGGCTTGACACCCCTTACGACCACTTCACCGCTACCGCCGCTTTCATTTGGCTGCAGGGCCACCAGTGCTTTGCCGTCATTGCCGCTTACCGTCACAACGCCCGAACCCTCGCCGGTTTGCTCGGCCACGCGGAAGATGACCCGCCCTGCTGTATTCTGGACTTCAAACGGAGTTTTCACAGTTAGCTGTTGTGGCCCCGGTGCCGCCGTGGCTGGTCCCACGGTAAGTGCAAGGACTGCCGTCAGGCCGCACGCGGTCAGGGCGGTGGAAACGCGCCCAAGGAAGCGAGAGCGGGTAGTACCATGTTTTAGGTCGTCAATCAGGCGGTCAGACGCGGCCAGCCCCGTCTCAACCTGCAGTAGCCTCTGCTCCGATTGTTGCAGTTCGTCCACCTGGTGACGTGCCTCGTCAAGCTCCCTTTCCACTTGTGCAAGCCTGGTCTCCAGGTGCGCGAACCGATGGTCATCCATGTCCTTGCTTTCCTTCCGTGTGCTGGTCGTTCTCTCAACGGGGGGCGATCGGTGGTGAAGCGGACCGCTCTTACTTTCCTGTGATGATGTTGAAGCCTGTCGGTCCATCGGCTCGCACGAATCCCAGGTCATTGGTGTTGACACCGGCCACTACCCGGTCGGTCCCGGCGGGATTGCTGAGACTGAGCTGACCACCGCTGGGCGGGCCCGCCAGGACCACCGCCTTGTTTCCGCTGGCATCGAATGTCTGCACCGTCCCGCCTGGGTCGCCCCCTGTGAGCAACACTTGCGGGATACCTTTCACACGACTGACCGTGACCAGGCCGCCGCTTGTGGGGCTGGCTGTCGGACTTTCGCCGATGCTGGCCAGCACGTCATACGAGTCTTCATCCGGTTGATAGAAGCGCAGCGACAGGTTGTTGCCATCCGCACCGAGCCGGGCCAGAGAGTCCTGGGGACCGTCAATCTCCAGCTCGCCGCTCGCCTGCACGCGTCCTGACCCAGCAGCGCTCACGAGCAAGCCGGCCTGAGGCTGCAGCTGCTTCGGCGACCAGACCTGGACCGCGGGCAGGCCGTTCTGATCCGTTCCCAGCGTTGAGGACTTGTTCCCTTTCAAATCATATGTAGCGACTTGCCCGCCGAGTCGCGGCTCCGCCACCATGGCAGCCTCGACCTTTTGCCCACGGGGATCATATACCTGAAGCCCGCGCGCATCGAGTAGCACATGCACCGCGCCGGTCCCATCGACCACGCGGAGCTGGCTGACGGTGAGTGGTTGCGGCGTGGTCGTCGCGGAGGCCGTGCTCAGTCCGAGCGTCGCAACAGCGGCCAGGGCGAAGCCGCCAATGAGCCACGAAGCCCGTGCGCTCCATGCAGCACGCCGGGTGCGGCCCGGCCCGTCCTCGAGCGCAGCTATGCGGCGGTGCGCACTGCTCAACGCTCCTTCCAACTGTGCCACACTACGCTCGAGGTGTGTGATGCGATCGTCGACCATGTCATTGCTCCCTGTTCTTAGCATTGCGCCCTGAGGCCACCGGTATGTGCCTACCGCCGCGCTCTTCTGGCACGGTTAGTTGCAGGCAGGTCCCATCTCTATCGAGGGACTGGTGTAGACAGCGCCAGTTGCTACGTAGGTTGCAACCAGGCTGTAGGATATTTGTGAGTTCGTTCCGCAAAAGGGTGACGGCGAGGTCAGGGTAACGTCGAAGGTGCCACCGTTTACGTGGAAGAAGCGGCCGTTGCCGATCGGAATGTTGCGCGCGAAGCTGGCCGTGGTGTCTACCGACGCGATAATCTGCGGCCCGGTGCCAACCGTTATGGGCGTGTTGCCCGGTGCGGGCGTCCCGATGGGGGATGGCAATTGGGAAACAACCAAGTCCACGTGCACCAAGCCGCCCGGTGGAAAGTTGGTTCCCAAGGCATCGACGCCGACCGGGACGGGCTGGATCAAGAGTCCTCCGACGGTGGGCACGAGCGCGTTGGCGTACGCGACGCTCGGCGCCCGCCCGGCCCCGCCACCCAGGCTTCCCAGGCCGGCAATGATCGCACCCAGGAGCGCTGCACTCGCCAGCACGCGCGTTGCCAGACGCCGTCCACCTCGCCGGCTCGTGTCCCGCCGGGGTCCTACCTGCTCATGCGTGTGCGAGATGTACTCGTCCATGGTCCCTCGTCTCCTTCGCTGACGGCCAACCTGCCGTATCGGGGCTCACATCCAGATGCCGGCGTCAGAAGGCGCGCACCGCGTCACTGGATCCCCTACCACCAGTATTTGCCCTGGACGTTCGCGGGACCAGCGACAATGAGCCGCACAATAAAACCATACAAAACTTGTTATGGGCTGGATTTCAGCACACGTCCGAGCCGTGCTCGTCAGGGTGCCTCGCCACCGAGCGCGACTGCGTCTTCCAGCGACAACGCATGTCCCCGCGTCCAGGCGGCCTGGAACACGTGGATGCCCAGAGCCGCCGACGCGGCGGTCGCGCAGTGGTCGTACGTGGCCTGCTCGACAGGTGAGCGCACAGTGCCGGCAACCTCATAACACGCGGAGGCAGCGGCAAGCAGAAGCGCACTCCGCTCAAACTGGCGGTCGCCGAGCGCCACCATGGCGAGCTCCTCGAGCGTCCGCCACAGCTCGTCCCTTGCACCCAGGTCCCGGTACAGTGCCAGTGCCTCGGCAAGCTGGCGGCGCGCTCGGCCGAAGTCTCCGCTCTGGCGAGAGATGCTGCCGCCGAGCGAGAGGAATCTGGCGATCGCATCGCTCGCCTGGAGTTCGCGCGCCAGCGGCAGACCCTCGTCGCAGGCCCTGACCGCCCCATGAACATCGCCCATCTCCAGCGAGGCCTGGCCTAGGTTTGTCAGCGCCACGGCAATGCTGTATCGATCGTCGAGCGCACGCAGCAGGCCAAGGCTCTCCTCGCTCAGCTCGATCCCATGCGCGAATTCGCCCTGCGCGAAGGCACTGGTCGCGAGGTTATTCAGCAGTTGCGCGACCAGTCGCGTCTCGCCGCGATCGCGCCGCATCGCCATCGCCTCCTCATAGAGGGCCGCGGCGCGCGCATAGTCGCCCAGGCGGAACACGGCGCCTCCGATGTCGTTGAGCCCAGACAGCACGCCGTCGCTGTCCTTGAGCAGGCGGCTGAGCGCCAGGCTCTCCTCGAACATGGCCAGTGCCCGCGGGTTGTCACCTTGCAGGTAGGCGAGCCTCCCCGCGACATGCTGTGCGCGCGCGCGGGCCTGAGAGGCGGGCTCGCTTGCGTTGGTCTCTGGGTGAGCTAGCAGCCGATCTACCCATTTTCGCCCCTCTGCGAAGTGACCACGGATCGTCCAGTAATTCAGTAGCGCCGATGACAGCCGCAGTCCGGTAGCAGTATCCTCGCCCTCGACAGACCGGAGTAGCACTGCGCGCACATTATCCAGTTCCGCGTCAATGCGCTGGAGCCATATGGTCTGTCGTGGTCCCCCCAGCTCAGGCTCGGCTTCTAGGACGATCGCGAGGATCTCGGCGGCATGGCGTTCCTGAATCCGTGGCCGCTCGCCGCTGAGGGCCAGCCTCTCCGCTGCATAGTCCCGGATCGTCTCCAACATGCCGACGCGCGGCGCAGTATCCGCACCCTCCAGCTGCACCAGCAGGTTCTTGTCCAGCAGCGAAGCCAGGCCCTCCAGCACGTCCAGGTTCTCCCTGGGCGCGGCACACACCGCCTCGGCAGCCGGAAGAGTGCAGCCGCTCGCGAACACGGCAAGGCGGCGGAACAACGCTTGCTCCTCAGGTGAGAGCAGATCATAGCTCCAGTCAATCGTATCGCGCATGGTTTGCTGGCGATCGGGTCGGTCCCAGGCGCCAGCCGTCAGCAGATCCAGCGCTCCACTCTGCGTGTGCGTGCTCGCGATCAGCCGGGCCAGCATAGCCTGGGGCGGCAGCACCTTGACCAGCGCCGCCGCCAGCTCGATCGCCAGCGGCAGGCCGTCCAGACGCCGGCAAATGGCCGCGACCGCAACGGTATCGGTATCAGTCATCGCCAGCCGCGGCGCCACCTCGCGCGCGCGCTCCACAAAGAGGGCCACCGCCGCGTGTCCCGCGATCGTCTCGGGATCCTGCTGCCCCGCTGCCGGCACGGGCAGTGGCGCCACCGCGTGGACGTGCTCGCCCGGCAGGCCCAACGGCACCCGGCTGGTGGCCAGGACTTTCAAGCCGGGACAGGCGTCGAGGAGTTGTTGTACTAGCCCTCGCGCCAAAAGAACCTGCTCAAGATTGTCCAGCACCAGAAGCAACCGCCGCTCCGCCAAGTGCGCGGCCAGCAGATCGGGAAGCGGTGTTAGCCCGGCTGCGTGAACCTCCAGTCGTGCGGCGATCGTCGCGGCCACCAGGTCAACGTCGCGTACCGGACTGAGATCCACCCAGGCAGCGCCGTCGCGGAAGGCGGACGTGGTGATGGCGACCTGCAGCGCAAGGCAAGTCTTGCCCACGCCGCCTGGTCCCACCAGGGATAGCAGGCGTACAGTGGGATGGCCGAGCCGCGTGACCAGCTGTCGTAGCTCATTCTCGCGCCCTATCAGCGGCGTGGTGGCCGGCGGCAGCTCGTGGTGCGATTCGTCTGGTAGGCGCGCGACCGGCGCACGCCGGACCGCCGTAGCCAGCGCGCCAGCCCGCTTCTCATCCAGCGCCAACGCGCCGGCCAGTGCCTCGACCGTCTCCCGGCGGGGGATACGGCGACGGCCGGCCTCCAGGGCGCCAACGGCCTGCGGTGAGAGAGCGGCGCGCTCGGCAAGCGCCTCTTGCGACAGGCCGGCCGCGCGGCGAAGGTCCCGTAGCATGGCACTGAACGGGCGCTCCTCCACCAGATCGACCTCTCCTCGACCAGCCCAGACACGGGGACGCTCCATCTGTCCCCGGGGTTTCCAGGTGGCCGCTATTCCAATTGTACAGGCCCAGCGAGGCGTGGGCGAAGCGGTGTGCGCGTGCTTGGTGAGCCGGACAGGACCTGCGTCCACTGCGTACTTGTGGCCACATACCGGAACCCGTGAGCACCGGCATCGTTTGCGGACTTGTGAGCACAGCCCTTTAGGTGTCGACAGCAGCTGCCAGGAGGCAGAATAGAGCGGGAAGCACGTGGCGAGCTGACGGCAGCGTCTCAGCCGGCGGTCTCATGCTGCAACGCCATGCTGATGGTTTCCTCAATGCCCAGCGATTGCCCAGTGGCCCAGGCCGTCTCGAATGCTTCACGCCCCAGCGTCGCCAGAAGGGAGGTGATGATCCGGTTGGTATGCTCCTGGTCGTCTGGGGGGAGCGGTGCCCCGATCGCTGCGCGCATCTGGGCCGTTGCCGCGAGCAGGCACGCGGCGCGTTCGGGCTGCAATTCGGTCGCGGCTAGCGCGCCCAGCTCCTCCAGACAGCCGGCTATTCCGTCGCGATCGCCAAGCACCCGAAAAACCTCCACACTCTCCCTCAGCGCCGCGTACGCCAGCTCCTGGTGACCGGCCCGCACGCACGCGGCACCAATGCTAAGCAGCGTGTTGGCGGTTCCCCACCGGTTGCCGGTCTCACGCCGCAGGGTCAGGCTCTCGGCGAACAGGGCCAGCGCGCGCTCAACCTGGCCCTGCTGCGCGACCGCGATGCCGAGATTGTGCAGCGCGGCGCCCACACCTCGCCGATCGTCGAGCTCCCTGTCAATTGCCAGCACGTCCTTGTACAGTGCCTCGGCGCGCGTATAGTTGCCGCGGTTACGCGCGATCACGCCGAGTGTATTCAGCACCCCTGCCTGCCCTCGAAGGTATCCTGCCGCGCGGAACAGCGCCAGGCTCTCTTCGCTGGCGGCCTGAGCCTGGTCGTCCGCGCCTTGCTCGGAGGCGAGCACGCCGGCGGCAAACAGCGCCTGCGCCCGCGCCAGTGCCTTGCCGGGTGCACCCACGGGTGCATGCGCCAGTGCCGCACTCAGCCAGCGACGGCCTTCTGCCAGGTAGCCACGCGTATACCAGAATCGCCACAGCGCCGCCGCAAGCTGCAGGCCTATTTCCGGGTCACCGTGCCGCGTCGCCCAATTCAGTGCCGCGCGCAGGTTGTCGTGCTCCGCCTCAAGCCGGATCAGCCAGAGCGCCTGGTCCGCACTGGTCAGCTCTGGTTCTGCCCGCTCAGCCAGATCCAGATAGTAGGCTGCGTGCCTGGCCCGCGCAGCCGCGGCCTCCTCACCGCGGCGCTCGAGCTGCTCTACCGCGTACTCGCGAGTTGTCTCGAGCATCGAAAAGCGCGCCGACCCTCCCGCCTGGCCTTCGCGGCGTGCCAGGTGCTTCTGCACCAATACACCCAGGATGCAGGGCACGTCGCCAATGATCTCGTCAGATGCTTGCACCACGGCCTCGGCGGCCGCGGCGGTCCAGCCGCCGGCAAACACGGCCAGTTGCCGGAACAGTGTCTGCTCCTCCGGTTCGAGCAGTTCGTGGCTCCAGGAGATCGCCGCGTGCATTGTCTGCTGCCGCTCGGGTCGGTCCCAGGCGCCTCCGCCCAGCAGATGAAGCGCACCGCTGGAGAAGGGGGCATGCTCGCACAGGCGATCGAGCATGGCCTGCGGCGGCAGTTGCCGGACCAGGGCCGCCGCCAGCTCGATCGCCAGTGGGAGCCCATCCAGCCTCCGGCACAGCTCGGCGAGGATCGGTGCCGTGACAGGGTTCAGTGTGAGCCTCGGAACGACTTCACGGGCGCGCACGAGGAATAGCTCCACTGCCGCATACGTGCCAATCACCGCGGGGTCCTGCAAATCGGGTGGTGGCAAGGCCAGGGGGGCCAATGCATAGTCCTGTGCGCTCCGTACTCGAGGCGGAACGCGGCTGGTTGCCAGAATACGCAATCCCGGGCAGTCATCCAGCAGCCGCTGGAGCAGAACACTCGACGGCAGCAATTGTTCGATGTTGTCCAGCACCAACAGCAGTATCCGCGATCGGAGGTGAGCCACAAGCAGATCGGCGAGCGGTTCCGGCCCGCGCTGGCGGATCTCCAGCCGCGCGGCGATCGTCGCTGTCACCAGTTCCGGGTCGCGCACCGAGCTGAGGTCTACCCAGACTGCGCCGTCGGCGAAAGAGCCGACGACATCGATCGCCGCTCGCAGAGCAAGGCACGTCTTGCCCACGCCGCCCGGGCCGACAATTGTCAGCAGCCGCACGTGCGGCCGGCGGAGCAGGTATGCCAGCACCGACGCGTCGGCTTCGCGCCCGATCAGCGGGTTGGCAGTGAGCGGTAGGCCGTGCGGCATGGCGAGCGCAGGACGCGGACGTCGATGGCGACGGACTGTGGCGTCGAGCGCCCCGGATTCCTCCGCGTTCAACGCTAGCCCGCGGGCCATGGCCGCCACTGTCTCCCGCCGGGCCGCGCGGCGAACGCCGCGCTCAATCGCGCTGACCGCTTGGAGCGAGATGCCCGCACGCTCGGCCAGCGTCTCCTGTGAGATTCCAGCGGCTAGGCGATAGCGGCGCAACAACGCACTGAACGACTGTCCCTCCACAGGTACAACCTTCCCTTGCTCGTCCGGCGTTGCGTCCCTCGCCCTCGTTCTCGCCCTTTGGGGCAATAGGCGCCCAGCAGGCAGTCGCGCCGGATTGGCGTGACGGATGTAGCGGCGCAACTCATGCCACAAGTGAAGATACCGCGGATTGACCGGGTACAGGCACCCGTGCCCTGCCAGCTGTATGGGCTACATGTGTGCACTGTTGCCGCTAGTTCCGCTATCCGTATCGCCACATCCCGGAGCTCTAGAGCGTCGGCTAGCTAATAGCGCTGAGGTTGCTTGATCGCTAGGCAACGACGTGGTTTGCTGGGAAGCACCCCATCCAGGCCCAAGATGACTCAGAGAGGACTTCCCCATGCGCCCAACCATCTGGCAGCCCCCGGTCGACCTGTCATCCGACGAAGCTGCGATCATGCGGCGGATCAAGCGCGCGACCCTGTTCATCTGGCTGCGGGAGCAGCGGCACGTGCTGTTTGACGCGGCGTTCCAAACGGAGCTGGCGACGATGTACGCGGCGAGCACGGTCAGTCATCCCCCCGTGCCGCCAGCCCAGGTGGCACTGGCAACCATCCTGCAAGCGTACACCGGCGTCAGCGACGACGAGGTACTGGAGTAAGAGTTCAGACTTGAGGTAAAGGAGTCTGGAGCGTCTCAAGGCAGGCGGCGAAGGAATTGAGGTTGCGGGCCGTCCAGGTGTGGAAGACGGTGGCCAGATCGCAGCGGATGGCCGAGCCGGCCGGGCTGCGCGAGCCACCGCTGATTTTGCGCGCGATCACCTGGGGCCGGACGGCGCGCTCGGCCAGGTTGTTGGTGGGGCTGACGCCCGGCGTGCGGATGAACTCGAACAGCTCGCTCTCGTAGCGGTGCAAGCGGGTGGCGAGGACGTGTGCTGGGTGGCCGTCGGTCTCGCGGTAGCAGCGGGCGAGCAGCCGGGTGCGTCGCTCCAGATTCCGGGCCACACGGGCCCGCTCACGCGCGGTGCAGCCCGCCAGGTCGAGGGCGCGGGCCTGAGTAAAGAGCGTTTTGAGCGTCCCTACCCAGTCTTGGACGTCTGGCCGGTCCGGATAGTCTTCGCCCAGTTTGTGCGCGTCCCGAAGGAGATGCGTCCAACAGCGCTGTTTGGGCCCGGCATACTGGTCGTAGGCGACGTAGAAGTCTGTGGTTAGCACGCCGGTAAAGTCACCGAGCAGGTCTCGCGCCACCTGGCCGGCACGGCTGGGGTGGAAGGTGTACAGCCGGGCGGCCGTGGGCCCATCCGTCGCTTGCACCCACAGGTAGCCGTTCTGGCCATCCTGGCGCCAGCCCGTCTCGTCCATGTGCTGGGCCGGACTGGCCCGCGTCTGCGCGCGGATCGCCCTCGCCACCGGCGCCAGCGCCGCGCGCAGCCGAGACAAGATGTCCTGCACACCGCCGCGCGAGAGCTGCAGCCCATACACCTGGGCCAGCAGCCGCTGGATCTGCGCCACGGGCAGCCGACCGCTGCTGCGCAGGGTGCCGATCAGGCTGGCCAGGCGCACGCCAATCCGGCTCTGGCCCAGCACGACGCCGGCAAACGAGACCTACGGCGTCTTGTAGGCGCGGCAGGCCGGGCAGTACCGCCTGAGGATCTGATGCTCGACCACGCTCACCGGTGTGGCGGGCAGCTCGAGCACCTCCCGCCGCCGCCGCACCGCCTGCCCGCGCAGCCGGTAGCCGCAGTCCGGACAGTGCGCGTAGGCATGCTGCACCGTCTGGGTTGGCGTGCCGCGCGGTCGCCCATGGTTCTGCTCCGGCGCCCGCTGCCGCCGCTGTTCGCCGTCCGCTTTCACGCGCTTGACCCGGTTGGCCTTGGCCCAGGGCGGCGGTGGTCGCTTCTCTGCCTCCAGTTCGGCGATCCGCTGCTCGAAGACCGCCACACGCGCCCGCAGGGCCGCGTTTTCCGCTCGCAACTGCGCCACCTGCTGCCGCAGCAGCGCATTCTGGGTCTGCAGTTCCGCAATCAGGGCCAAGGCAGCGTCGAGTGTCATTCCTTGACCCTACCGGGCCGCGACGTAATGCGCTACACCTCTGGCTCGATTTCCGCTTCACCTACTTCTGAACTCTTAATCAACCTGGCCGAGCAAGCGGTAAGTGTGACGGCTCGCAGTCCTGGCGTAGCCATGCCCACTGCTACCCCAACGGAACCGCCGTTCTTGAGAGCATGCGCTGCCCGCTCCAGTCGGCTGTTCGTCAAACCGATATAGTGGCCAAGGCGGTAGACGAGACGCCGGGAGATTGGTCCGGCTGAGCAACCGCTGGATGAGGTGACCGAGGTGGCGGCGCCACCGCACGATGGCACGGTTGGCTACGGCAGATCCGCCTCACTCAGGTGCGCGCCGAGATTCCTCTTGCCCGCGGCCGATGGGGCGACGCAATCGGGCGTGCGACTGAATCGGTGGGCCAAAGTCGTCGACGGGGTCGGCTCAAATACCAGCCGGCGGGTTAGCAGACACGCGGACAAGCGCTCGCGGACGTGGGCAAGTTGCCGGATGCCGTACGCGATCTCCGGCGTGCCCTGGCCCTGGCGCAGCGTGCCCCTGGCGTGCACGTCGCAGACGTTCTACCATAAAGCAGGCGCGAGCAGCGGGCTGATAGGGTCGGGAGGGCAGGTCGCGGGCTAGTCTTCCGCTCATCTCGCGTCCACAAGATTCGGTAGTCCGCTCAATTGAGAGGGGAAGCGTGTCATGAAGGAAGCCGTCAGGACCGCACTCAACCGGCAGATCAGCATGGAGCTGGCGTCAGCCTATTTCTACCTATCGGCCTCGGGGTACTGCGAGTCGACCGGTCTGGCGGGTTTTGCGCGGTGGCTGCGGCTACAGAGTCAGGAGGAAGTGGGCCACGCCATGCGCATCTTCGACTTCCTGCTCGACCGCGGCAGCCGCCCCGAGCTGCTGGTACTGGACCAGCCCGGGCGCGATTTCTCCTCGCCGCTCGACGCCTTCAGCCAGGCCCTGCAGCATGAACAGGCGGTGACGGCTTCCGTCAACGGGATCTATGCGCTGGCGCTGCGGGAAGAGGATTATCCGGCGCAGATCCTGCTGCAGTGGTTTGTGAGCGAGCAGGTGGAGGAGGAGAAGAACGCTACGCAGATCGTGGAGGCGCTGAAGATGATTGGGGACAACCCGACCGCGATGTTCCTGCTGCAGAAGGAGGTCGGCGCACGCAAAGCAGCGGCCCCTGCTCCGGCACCGGCAAGCTGAGCGCGCGCCACGCCACCTTGCATCGCCCTCCCATGCATGGGGAGCAACGTCCCCGGGGAGGGCGCCCTTTCAAGCGCAGGTTTCGGCATTGGAATGAGTGGTTTCGCCACGTGAAAGCGGAAGGCTGGAGCCACGCCGAATACATCCGGGTGCGCTCAAGTCCGTCGCAGCCGGATGTATCGGGCCCGTCGTCTCTGCCATCCGGTTTAAACCGGAGGCGCGGCTTCGTGCGCCCTTGTGGCGATCAGGCACTGCGGCTTCGTCGTCCGCCGAGGAGGCCGTCTCCCGCGGTGCGCAGATTGGACAGCTGAGATTCCCGACGGTCGCCGCCTCCCTCGATCCCTCACGCTTGTGTGTGACTACGGCAGGGCAACCCGGTCGTTCGTTGCTGTAGCTTGCGGCGCTGACAGCGCCGCACGAAGGTTCCAGCGCGACAGGTCACCGAGCACGGTCTGGGCCGCGACGTTCTGAATGGTGCGGGCGACGGCGGGGTTGAGGCCATCCTGGAAGGCCAGCCCCTGCGGGCTTCTCCGGAAGATGGTCGCATAGAAGACGCAGGCGGCCAGATACGTGCCTTGCATGGTCGGGTGGCTGTCGTCCGCTTGCCAGAGGTCGAGGGGTGGTGAGGTGGTAGTGCCCTGCCGCCATGCTTCGCCGACCGGGGCGACAGGCAACCCCAACTGATTCGCGATGGTGGTGTAGCCGTTCGTCACCTGGTCCTGCATCGCCGCATAGCTCTGAAGGCCCAGCTCGGGCCAGCCGGTGCGGTGCCCCCAGGTGAGAAAGAGCAGCGGGGTGGCCCCGATCGACTGGCTGGCGCGTGCCAGTGCGCGCACCGCCGGATACATTGTCTGCGTCCGGTCGCTGCTGCTGGCGGGCACCTGGCTTTGTTCTTGCAGCACAACGAGGTCCCAGCGTACATCGTGCAGCGCGGTGGCGGTCTCCTGTGCTGTCTCGTGCTCTGACAATGTCCAGCCACCCTCCCCCAGGACACTGGTTGCGATCGCGTTGCCTCCGGACGCCGCGAGTCGCCCGAGTGTTCCAGGCAGATCGTTCACAGTTGTGTAGCTGTTGCCAATGAAGAGAATGTGCAGGGGGTTCGCCGCGCCCGTGAGCGCGGCAACACCTGGCTTCGTCCGCTGGGACAGTGTCACGGCAGGCGCAGATCGCATGACGAAAAGTGCGCCGCCTGCACCGAGCAGAATGGCGAGCACGGAAATGGTCGCAAGGCGCAGCAACGGCGTCGCGATGGGCGGCGCCATATCCGTGTGTTCGCCCCGGTTACTGCTTGAGTACGGCTCCATGGAAGTACGCTTCCCTCGTGTTCCCTCGTGGTACCAGCACGCCGCTCGTGAACCCAGTGTACGCTGTCGTATCGTGTGAGAATAGAGACCTGATTGACGGTGCACGTGTCCTGTCTCACGGTCGTTATCTTCGAACAGTAGTCACACTCGTCAGCCGCGCTCTGCGCGGCGGGTGGCTGCCATACAAACTAAACTCGTGGCATATTGGAGGAGTATGGCTCGCATGCCTGACTGGGCATCTGTGTAAGGAGGGATACAGCGCATGGAGTCGTCAGGCGAGCCCAAACGATCCCACTTTCATTTGCCCTGGCATCACACGAGCCAGGAACAGGAAATCTCCAAAGACGCCGAGAAGCAGCGGCGAGCAGAACTCGACAAGCTGATCGATGCCAATCGCGAGTCCGAGGCCGTCCGCCAGGCTGCGGATCTCCGGCTGCTCGGTGGCGGCGGTATTCCGGCGATGGCCACGCAGCGCCTGGCAACGATTCGCGGGACCGATCCCCAGCAGACGTTTTTCTCCAGCGACCTCTCTCCCGCCGAATCCGCCCTGCTGCGACGAAACGGCTACCGGAGCCTGGGTTTGGTCAGCGGCAGCGCCATGTATCACGTCGGCATCGTCCATGCGTCAGGAAGCTCCGACTCGGAGATGCGCGAGCTGTCGGCCGCGTACACGTCGGCGACCGGGCTTGCGGTCTCGCGCATGCAACAAGAAGCATCGGCTGTAGGCGCACAGGGAGTGATTGGCGTTCGCTTCGATATCGTCCGGCGCGAGTGGAGCGCGAAGAGCATTGAGGTGCGAGTGCTCGGGACCGCCGTCGCTGGTCCCGACCGCGCGCTCTCCACGCCCTGGCTCTCGGATCTGTCCGGCCAGGATTGGTGGGCGTTGCATCGGGCCGGTTATCACCCGATTGCACTTGTCTACGGTCATTGTGCGTGGTTCGTGCTCACGGCAGCGAGCGACGAGTGGAACGAGCGAAGCGTCGGAAACACGGAGCTATCGCATTTCAGTGCCGCACTGACACAGTGCAGGAACCGTGCCTCTTCGGCCGCCGTCAAGATGGGGCAGCAGTTGCAGGCGATTGGCATTGTCGGAGTCCATTATTCGCGACATGTCTCAAAGATGAGGTTGTATGGCCCGGACAAGAATCCGGCATACGAGCGAGAACACCACAGCATGATGCTCAGCATGATTGGTACGGCAATCCGCTTGCGGCCGGACGCGCCCGCCACCATTCGGGCCACGGGCACCGTCCTGTCCTTGGGTGACGGCCGCCTTATGCCGTCGACGATCTCGATCGGCGAGGCCACGTTCGACTAGCGTGCGGCACGCCTGCCCGTGGCCAACATCCCGAACGCGCGGGCCAGGACATAAGTAAAGGTGAGAAAGCATGGACGAGCTGACGAAGGATAGCGAGTTTGCGGCACTGCCGGAACATGCGCGGGAACGTCTCGTGGAGATGCGCGGGCGCGACGAGGAGAAGCGGCTCTTCACCAGCGATCTGTCTACCAGCGAGTTTCTTCTCGTGAAAGAAGCTGGCTTCGATCCGATTGGCCTGGTCGTGGGCTCGAGCATCTATCATGTCGGCTACCAGCAGTCGAGCTGGAGCAAGAACGAGGAAATGACCGTGCTCACGCAGGCCATGTACCGTGCGCGAGAGCTGGCGATGGAACGGATGGAAGAGGAAGCGACTGCGCTGGGTGCGGACGGCGTGGTGGGTGTGCGGCTGGACGTCAACCACAAGGATTGGGGCGAGCATGTGGCGGAATTCGTGGCGATCGGCACCGCCGTTGCTCACCGGAATGACCCGAGCCGTTTCAAGAACAAGCACGGGAAGCCGTTTACGAGCGATCTCTCCGGCCAGGACTTCTATATATTGCTGCGTTCCGGCTACCGGCCCCTTGGTATGGTTATGGGAAACTGCGTCTACCATGTGGCCAAACAGGGATTCAGTGCCTTCATGAAAGGCATGAACCAGAACCAGGAGCTGATGCAGTATACGCAGGCCCTGTACGACAGCCGTGAGCTGGCAATGGAACGGATGCAGGCTGAAGCGGAGGCGCTGGGCGCAAAGGGCATCGTCGGCGCCGACATCCACGAGCACTCGCACACCTGGGGCAGCCATGTCATCGAGTTCTTCGCCGTCGGCACCGCAGTCGATGAATTGAGCAAGGACCACGTGATCGAGCCGCCGACGCTGGTGCTCCCGCTGGTCGACTGACGGCGCCGATACAGACGCTGTCTGGGACGCACTCGCGTATTCGGGTGCGTGCGTCCCGTTACTCCACTACCGCTGCGGGAGCCGACACACGCAAGGTAGGCTCGAGTCTTCCGCTGCGAAGCGAGACCACGGGGCGAGTGTGGGCCGCGGTCTCGTCTTTGCCTGGCACGTGGCGGACAGCGGTGCCAATCACGCTGAGCGTGAGCAGATGCTCCGCTGCTCCTTCGAGCTCGATGTCTTCAACCCGACGGGAGAGATGCACGCCAACCACGCCGTCGGCGTCTAGTTCCTGCGCCATCTCCTGAACACGGACGCCAGCGATGTCGCGACTTCTTTTCCACGCGCTGCTCCAGTGTCTGAATTCTTTGTTCTCGCGATTTCTTTCGATTTGCCGATCGGCGGCGGTGGTGACGGCGAGCCAGGCAGTATGCGCATACACGAGACCCACCGCTTCGAAGCCGGCCCGTTGCAACATCCACCATTCCTGCCCGGAAAGGTCCGACATCCACGGACGTTGCGTTCTCGATCCCGCGGTCAAGACGGCCGTTCCCACTACCCGCACTTCGACGCAATCCTCGCCCCACTCGTGACGCACGAACGAGAGACGCACACCGACCACCCCGTGCGCCCGAAGCTCACGGGCTTCTTTCGCCATCCGTCCGACAGCAAGGTCAGTGGCGTGGTTGTAGGCGCGCGACATGGATCTCAGTTCCCCGCCGCGAACGGAGGGCTCACCCACGTAGTACATCGCACTTCCGCCAACCAAACCCAGGGGGGTATGGCCGCCGTAGTGCAGCAAGGCAGCTTCACTCGGCGACAAATCGCTGTTGAAGCTGCCACCGGTGGCTATTGCGCCCTTGAGTGTGTTGAGACGTGATCGCGCCGTCGTAGGAATGCCGCCACTGGCAAGCAGCTTGAGATCCGCTGCCTGGCGGCGCTGCGCTTCAGCTACGCGCGCCTGCTCCAGGGCGGCGCGCTCCGCTATGTGGCGTTGGTGCTCCTGCTCCCGTTCGTGCTCGTCTGCCGATTGCCGGTGCCAGAAGGGCATGCTCTAGCTCCTCCCGCTTGCATAGCCATCGCCGTTGCTGAGCTGGAATCGCCCGGCCGCGCCGATTTGCGCAGGCGTCCCGCTGCATCCAGGTCAAAGAGTTCCTGCGCGTTTTGCTTCATCAGTCTGGGAACTAACTCCAGCGCTTGGGCGGGGGCCAGCCAACCGTCGGCGACCAGGCGCTCCAGCGTCAGCACCAGCCCCTGCCGTGCCACAGCCGCGTGGCCTGCCACGTTTTCCACCGTTGCGTAGTCCCCGCCGAAGCACAGCACTTTGTTGGCGGGCGCCGCCATCAGGTATTCGTACAGGAAGCGCGTGCTGGCTGCAGGATTGACAAGCCACGCCCAGCAAAGATCGACATACGCGTTTGCGTAGTGCTTGGCCAGGGCGATGTACTCGTCCTGGTACGGGTATCCAATATGCATCAGCACGAAGCGCGCATCCCCGAAATCCTGCAAGAGCGCGCAGACATCGCCGGCATTATGCCGCACACGGTCGAGCGGCATGACACCCGTGCCGGCATAGAAGCCGCAATGGAGCTTGACGGGCAGCCCGGCAGCCATGGCCTTGCCCAGGCAATAGCGCATCAGGTGATCCTGCAGCGCCCTGCTCTCGACAGGGGCCAGCGGCTCCCCGCGGGCGGCGCGAGCGAAGTGGGGTGCCGCCTCGCGAGCCGGCACATCTCGGTAGTCAAGCCTGCGGGCGTAGGCGGCCTGGCTCTTGACGGCGACCGCCTGCGGTCCGCAGCGCGCGAAAGTCCAGTCGATGATCTCGTGCCACCCTCGCAGGTCCGTTGCCGCCAACCCGCTCAGTCGGCACATGCCGGCAATGTCCAGATCCGTGGACAAGGGCAGGAGGCTGAGGTCTTGCAAGAGGTAGTCACGCTCGCTCGTCTCACAAAAGGGAAGTACTTCGAGCGAGTTCACCTGGCACGTCAACACCCCTGACCGGCGTAGGACATCGGCATAGTGTCCCGCTCGGACGCTATCGGCCTGCAACTCGGCGCTGATACGTTCACATGTCGCGACGTTCCACTCCTGCACCCCATACAAGATGCGTGCCGTCTCGGCAACGGCCCGCATAGAGCCGGTGTGGCGCGTGCGTTCCCACCAGGGACGGAGCAGGTTCCACTTGGTGGCAACCGCAACCTCCGGATCCAGCAGGCGCGCCCGGTCGACGGTGGGCATCCCGGCGGCCGTGAGATCGTCCACCGCATAATGGGCAAACAGCAATGCGAAATCGATACACGGCTGCAGATCAGCATGCGCCCCGGCACCGCGTGCCCGGGTTGCCGGCTCAACCAGGTGTTCGTGCGTGTCTATCCAGGCCGTCCCCGCCACCGCTTCTCGCAGTGCTTCCACGTTCCGTCCCTCTCTTCACCTTTTGACCTGTCCGGTTCGCGAGGTCAACGGCCGCCCTGAAGCAGCGAATTGCAAGCGCAGGAGAGCATCGTCTCAGAACCATTATCACGCTTCGGCTACGGTCAGCGCCAGTTCCTTCATTCAACGAGTATCAAAGTACCGAAAGCCACTGCAGTCAGCCGCTTTCGAGCGCGCCAAGCAAAACTTGCCGAAGGTCATTGTGGTATCTGTCAGTTCGTTGCTGCTTCCCATACAGCTCAACCTCAAACGAGCGGACTATCAGTGCTCTGCCGGAGATACTCAGCAACGCGCCGGGCATCGGGCAGCCACACGTGCCTGCCAGCCTCGGTCTAGATGGCAAAACCGTCGGCTCCCCGATAGCGCGCGCGAGTTTGTGCCGTCACGAACCACGCGCGGCCGACAGCGGCGGGTCCCGCGCTAGACTGCGCAGCCCGATGGGGGTGGGGCAAGTTGCGGGTCGGACTGATGCCGGTATACCTACTGCAGCTCGGTGCCGGCTCGTCCGTCGCCGGCTTCTTTCTGGCGTTCGCCTATCTCTCACTGGCCGTCAGCTCCGTGGTGACAGGGCGGTTGGCCGATCTCGTGCAGCGGAGCAAGCACCTGCTCATCGTGGACGGTGCGCTTGCTGTGCCGGTGACCTGGCTGCCGTGCGGCGTCACGCCTTGGTGCCCATACTGCGCCTGGCCGGCGTCCTCTGGTTCGTCACCGGCATCGCCACGACGATGATCAACATTCTGACTGCGCTCTCTACCCGCGGCGAAAGTCGCGGGCGCGTGTTCGGTCTGGTGAGTGTCGGCACGAGTCTCGGTCTCGTGCTCGGCAACCTGTGCAGTGGGCGTATCGCCGACTCATGGGGCTATCCGGGCCTTACTGTGGCGCTCGCCACGCCGTACCTGGTGATTCCTCTTGCCGGATTGCTCGTGCGGGATTCAGGCGCGGGGCAAGCATCGGCACGACATTCGCGACAACCAGCTACCCGTAGGCCGAGCGCAGGCGGGAACGAAGCCGCTCCTGCAGCCTGTGGTCGCTGCTCGCGCTCGCACTGGCTTTGCGCGCCTATAATAGATACCAATCCACACGATGACGACTACCTCCATCTACCGGGGCAGGTGCGATGGCATCCCCACTCAACAGGCCGCTGGTTTGTCCGATCGTTGTCGGCCGCGTGCCCTATCTTGCCGCACTGGATGCGCAGATCGAGGCGGCACGTTCAGCCGAAGGGCAAGTGCTGTTCGTCACCGGTGAGGCGGGGATCGGCAAGTCGCGGCTGGTGGCCGAAGCGCGGGCACGCGCCGCCGCCCGCAGGATGTTGGTACTCGCCGGTCGCTGCTTCGAGCCCGACCACACGTTCCCCTATGCGCCGTTGCTCGATCTGCTCCGCACCTACCTTGCTGCGCAGCCGGCAGACACCGCGGTGCGCGAGTTCGCGACCAGCGCCCCGGCCGCATCGCTCTCTGTCGAGACGCAATAGCCGTCGCGCTCGAGGTTGAGGCGTAGCAGCCGGAGTGCACTCGTTAGAACTTGTCGAATACACGCTCCGCTTGTTCAGAGGTCAGGCCCGGGCCTCGGTTTTTCACACGTGTCGTTACCCAATCGCTCGAGCTACTCCCTTCTCCAGTTATGGGTGTGCTGGAGGCGGCACTGGCGATCTTCCGCCGGCTGGGAGCGCGCAGGGACGTTGAGTCGGTCGAGCGCAACACCGCCGATCTCTGACTCCGTCGACACGGGTACGGTTACAAAAGGATCTGGATCCCTCGGTGATGTACAAACAGGGCGTTGCGGCGGTGTTGCAGTGCCTGCCAGCGTAGTTGTCGTAGCCGACCCACGAAGCTCGCGCGCCGGACACCGTATACTTGTGGTCGCAGGGCGCCGCAGGTTGTAAGCATGCAAAGCATGCCCCGGCACGCGCCTCGCCGGTGAAAGGAGGTCGGACGCGCTCCGCATGTCCGCATCGCACTATGCTTGATTTGGTGCGTTCGCTCTGGCACGGCCGCTTCGTACGCTATGGACTCGTTGGGGCCATCGGGGTACCGATCAACCTTGGCTTCCTCGTTCTGTTTTCCGCTCTGCTTCGCGGCCGACTGGATAGCGTGTGGGCGGATAGGCTGGCATCGGCGCTCGCATTCGAAGCAAGCGCCATAATCAACCTTGTCGCCAATCAATTGTTCACATTCGGCGAGCAAAAGCACGTGCGGGGCTGGGAGTGGTTGCGACGCGGCATCAAGCTGCAGACGGCGAATATCACGCTTGCTTGGATCATCACGCAGATCATCAAGGAGCTAGGCGGCGTGAACAAATATCTGGCGCAGGTGCTTGGGATCGGCGGCAAGTTCGTGTTCAGCTACCTGTTTGCCAGCCGCTTTGTGTACAAACCGTTATCGGCTGACAGTCAGTTGGCGACTGATGCCCGAGCAGGTGTTGGAGACGATCTGACCGAGGACGGGGAGAATACGTAACTCAACGGCAATCTCCGGCAATCGCTGAACTGCAAGGCCAGGCCCTCGTCAGTCGGGCGGCGGATCGGCCGCGCTGCGCAGCAAAGCCGCAAGTTGTGTGCGGCCCTGGGCGTTCGGACGCAGCGTTTCAAGCACATTGTCAAGCTCTAGCGGAAAGAAATAAGGTGACCCCACGCACACGTCGTGCCCGGTGAAGGCCCGATCAGGCGAAATGTAACTCGCCACCGGAGCCCGCCACGGCCTTTTGGATCGTTGCATTGAGCTTATCGATTAGGCCGGGGAAGTACGGTGCATCCACCCCGCTGTAGACTAACGTACGTGGGACTTCCGCCGCGGCGGTATAGCAGGGTAGCCTGTAGCATGTGTGTGTGGCCGTCAGCCCGCCTGGGCGGGGAAGAGGCCCGAAGGAGAGAGACATGTCGCTCGATGACGAACCTATCGACAATCCCGCCGGGTGGGTGACGGACCATCTCCGCCGATACCTGGCCACCGGCGGTGCGGACGGGCACCTCTGGCAGGGCGTGACCACCCTGGCGCTCACGACCCTCGGTCGGCGCTCCGGCAGGCCGCGGCGGACGATGCTGATCTACGGCAAGGACGGCGACCACTATGTTGTGGTGGCCTCAAACGGTGGGGCGGCTGACCATCCGCGCTGGTACGAGAATCTGGTCGCTGACCCGGAAGTCGTCCTGCAGGTGCTGGCCGACCGCTTCCATGCCCGGGCACGGACGGCGACTGCCGAGGAGCGGCCCCGACTCTGGCGGCTGATGACCGGCATCTGGCCGGACTACAACGAGTATCAGCAGCGGACGTCGCGCGAGATACCCGTGGTCGCGCTGGAGCGCCTGTAGACCGGCGACTCTGCCAGCGCGATAGGCATACAGCGTCGGCCCGTCCTTCACCCGCGTGCCGCCATCCCCTTGCTGGGCGATGCCGCCTAACCGTATGGTGTCATCACTGGTGACCGACGATGCGATGCGGTACATACCGCTCTTCCAGGTGGGCGACTACTTCCTGAGTCAGCTTCAAGGACAGAGCGCCAATGGCGACTTCCAGATGCGAGATCTTGGTGGCCCCGATGATCGGCGCTGTCACCGGCTTCTGGCTTCTTCGGGAGCAGCCAGGCAAGCGCGACGTGCACCCGGGGCACTCCGCGCTTCTCCGCGATTTCAGCGTCCCTCTCCACGACTCGTCGATCGGTTTCGGCCGTCGAGTCGTACTTTCCTTTCGCGATCTGATCTGTTTCAGAACGACGTGTACGTTCCGACGACCGGTCACGCGTCAATGGTCCCGATCCCAGTGGACTGTACTACGGATCATCCGAGGAAGGGCAACTGCAGCGGCTCATCGGCAGCAGGTCCAGCTCAGGCACGGTAGGTTAGCTCATGCTCTGATCCATCCGTGATGCAGGGCATATACCACCGCCTGCGTGCGATCGTTCACGGCGAGCTTACGCATGATTGAAGTGATGTGATTCTTTACCGTTTGATCGCTGATACGCAGAATGCGAGCGATCTCCTTGTTGCTATTCCCCTTGCCGACATGCTCCAGGACTTGTATCTCACGCGCGGAAAGCGGCAAATAGAGCGGTGCTACCCGATGGTCGGCCACCGCAATCTGCTCGCGGAACGATGCAAGCACTTTGGCTGCTAAGGCGGGGTTCGCCAGCACACGATTATTGATGGGGTAGTCTCCCACTGCAACCCGATGGATCGCCGCGCACAGCTCGACGATGCCGACCGACTTGAGGACGTACCCTGCGGCACCGAACCTGATCGCGGCGAAGAGTTGGTCTTCGTCTTCATAGTTGCTGGTGATGATCACGTTGCTGGTTCGCCCAGTACGTCTGATTGTGCGTATCAGTTCCAACCCACTACTGCCTGCGGCCTCCGTATTGAGCAATACTACCTGCGGTACCAGGTCTTCGACCAAAGTAAGTACCTCATTCGCATCGGCAGCCTCGCCGACCACGTGGATGGTGGCATCGGCGATGGCCAGGGCATGCACGACTCCAGCCCGATAGATTGCTTGGTTATCGACCACGAGCACGGACACAGTATCGCTGACTGGCGGACGTACGGCATGGCGTCTACTTGTCGGCGCTGCGCTGTCGTCTTCTCCTGCTCGCAGGTGGTTCATGGAACTTGGCCCCTGTCACTTATGCGTATCGTGCAGCCTCTGCTTCCTGGCGTGTGCGCCGGCAGCACTGCGTGGGCGCTTCTCGGCCCAGTGTGTCCCATTGGAGGCCAGCGGGCGCGCACTGCTCAGCACAGATATCGGCACGATTGGCGTGAACTGGAGGAGAGAATACCTATGGAAGCCAAAGCAATTGTGCGTCTGAACCTCTGTCACGATTTGGGAGCACCACGCGCATGCGGCATAAATGTTGTGTGGGATTACCCACCGCGCGATGAGCCGCCAGGCCCTCGGTTGCGCATTGCGGCGGCAACGAGCAGGATTGAAGGAAGAAGGGCAAAGATCGAACTGCAAATCTGGCTTCCACTCGGAGCCTGCCGGAGCCTGCAGGACGTGCCTCGGCAAGCGTGGTAATGGCGGCTACAGATGTCTGCGAGGGAAAGAAAGGTCGCGTCAAATGGCAGCCTATCGATTCGGAAAGCATCCACCAAAGATCGACTATCGCACACTACGCTTCAACAACTACGTGACGTCTGCTCTGGCTGCGCCGCCCGCTTCCGTGGACAACCTTGCCCGGGTGTACGGCAACCTGGGGACCGCCGACCCCACCACGCTGTTCCCTATGGACGGCAATGACACCCTGGGCGACTGTACCATTGCCGCCCTGGCACATGCTGAGACAGTGTACTGCGGTCTGGTCCGCCGGCAGCATATCGCCTCGAAGCCGGCGGTCGTCAAGCTGTACCTGCATCTGACGCATGGCTTGGATTCCGGGCTCAACGAGCTTGACGTGCTAAACTACTGGCGCCAGCACCGGGTTTCTGGTGACGAGATTATCGCGTACGCCAGCATCGATCCGAAGAATCATACCCATGTGGAGCAGGCAATTCAGGTCTTTGGCGGCGTGTACCTGGGCTTTCAGGTTCAGAAGAACTGCCTTCAGGAATTCGACAACGGTCAGCCGTGGACGCCAGGCACGTTGACCACCGACGGCCATGCGGTCTTTGCCACTGGGTACGACCAGCAGATGGTCACTGTGCTGACCTGGGGCAACACGCAGAAGGGCACGTGGGACTGGTGGGACGAGTGCGTGGACGAAGCGTATGCTGTTCTACCGCCGGAGGCGAAGCAGCCCGGCTTTGCGCCTGGATTCAACTTTGCACAGTTGGAAGCCGACCTTGCTGATGTAGCAAGCTGACTCCCATGCGCTATCTGGACCCGGGCGAACGTGCACACCGGCTTGGGGGCGTGGGACTGACGCCCCCCTGCGATGCGGCTGAGGCTGCGGCCTTCGTCGCTGACGCCGACGCAGTGTCGTGCGTGCTGCCTGAGCCTGTACTTCTCGACAAGTGGCCAGCTATGCCTCATATGCTCGCAGGGAGCACGGCTTCGGTCGGTGGCATGCTCCTCATCGCCGCCTGCCGGCGAGCAAGCGCTCAGTCGATGCACGTGCGTTCGGCCGCCAGCAGGCGTCGTAGGCGGGCAATTGGTCAAGGAAGCTACTCAGGCGGCCAACATGCCATGCGGATCGAGGACGTACTTCTTCGCAGCGCCCTTGTCGAAATCCTTGTAGCCTTGGGGAGCGTCGTCCAATCGAATTACGGTGGCGTTAACTGCCCTGGCGATCTTCACTTTGTCATGCAAGATGGCCATCATGAGCTGGCGATGGTAGCGCATGACCGGGCATTGGCCGGTGGCAAATGACAGGGACTTGGCCCAGCCCAGTCCGACTCGCATGCCGAGTTGACCGATCTTCGCCTGCTCGTCGATGCCGCCGGGATCGTCGGTCACGTACAGGCCGGGGATGCCGAGCGCGCCGCCGGCCCTGGTGATAGTCATGATAGAATTGAGCACCGTGGCCGGAGCTTCACGCCCGCCCACCCCGTGCCCACGCGCTTCGAAGCCAACACAGTCGACGGCGGCATCCACCACCGGCTCGCGGACGATCGCAGCGATCATGTCGGCAAGCGGCGCGTCATTGGTGAGGTCTATTGTCTCACAGCCAAAGCTGCGTGCCTGCGCGAGCCGCTCACCATTCATGTCGCCGACGATGACGACAGCCGCGCCAAGCAGCTGCGCCGAGGCGGCGCATGCCAGACCGACCGGCCCGGCGCCGGCGATGTAGACGGTCGAGCCGGTCGTCACGCCGGCCGTGTAGGCGCCATGGTAGCCCGTGGGAAAGATATCCGACAGCATGGTCAGGTCGCGGATCTTCTCCATGGCCTGGTCGTGGTCGGGAAACCTGAGCAGGTTGAAGTCCGCGTAGGGCACCATGACGTATTCGGCCTGCCCGCCTCGCCAGCCGCCCATATCCACGTACCCGTAGGCGGCCCCGGGCCGCGCGGGATTGACGTTGAGGCAAATTCCGGTCTTGCCCTCCTTGCACATCCGGCATCGCCCACAGGCGATATTGAAAGGTACGGAGACGAGGTCACCCTTCTTGATGAACTCGACGTCGCGACCGAGCTCGATAACTTCGCCGGTAATTTCGTGCCCCAGCGTCTGCCCCGCGGGAGCTGTCGTGCGGCCGCGCACCATGTGCTGATCGCTTCCGCAAATGTTCGTTGCCACGACTTTCACTATCACGCCGTGCTCGCACTTGCGGTTTTGTTCGGGCAAGGCCAGCTCGGGATAACCAATATCGTGGACTTCGACTTTGCCAGGTCCCATATAGACAACACAGCGATTGCCGGCCATTGCACTACCCCTCTCTGCAGCCAAACGGGAGATCATCGCAACGTGAGCAAGCGTCGCGCCGCAGTGTACTGCTTGTCCCGATGGGCAGGATCCGCGCGAATCCTCAGCTGAAGGCCGCTGCCGCCGCTTCGGCGGCACCTGTCGGGAGGGTCTCCCGCGAGCAGCGCACCCATCCCATCGATCGCATCTCCTGCACCACAATTCCATGGTAGTACGCAGCGGCTTAGCGAAGCGCCGGATCTCACTATGTTTTGCAGGTGTCCGGCTCCGACCCAAGTCCGGTCCAGCCGACTCAGAGATGGCCTAGAGTACGCACAGAGGAGCCGCAGACGTGCCAAGCAGCCTATCATCGATGCAGTCATCGTGGTGCAGCCGAGCGATTTCCAGCAACGGACGAAGGAGAATAGGCTCGGCGCCCGCCCCGCTCTGGCCGGAGTCTGCTACCCTGCTGGATATGCCGAGCATTATGCGAGACGTTCGGCCGGGTGCGACTCGGGACCCACCGGCAACCTTGAGGGAACCATGGCAAGCCGTGCCAAACAGCGATCTGAACCGCCGCTGACGGACCGTGCCCTGCTTACACGGCAACGGGTTGATGAGCTGCGTGCTCATGATCACGCGAAAGTGGATGCCTATTACGACCTCGTCCTTCGGCAGGCCGGTATGGCTGACAAGTCGGCGCTTCAGGCCGTGCGGCGGCCCAGGCCGACGATTTCAGCGGCGGGCAGCGCGCCTCGCGCTGACAGCCAGCTCGCCGAGGAGATTGACCTGCATCCGTTCACCAGGGTTGAGGATGCGAAGATTACGCTGGAGTACTATCTAATGCTGGCCGCCCAATGCGGTCTGCCGCGCGTCCGGGTCATACACGGCGTCGGCGAGGGCGTGATGCGGCGCATGGTACGCGCGGTCCTGGCGCAGAGCCCGCTCGTTGAGAGTATTGACGACGGGCCGTGGATAGCGGGCGGCGACGGAGTTACCGCCGCGAACCTGAAGCGCTAGCTTCCACCCGCAAAGCATGTGCCGATCTCCCGCGATGCTGTCGGGGGTCGATTCACATGGCCGCCGCGCCGCCAATAGGGCAACAAAGGCGCGCTCCGGCTCACGCGGTCTGCGGCGTGCCGGCGTTTCTCGAGTGCTCCCACATCTGCCGAATCATCTGCAGCTGCCCGACGTGTAGCGCGCCGTGCTCCACGGCGTGTGCGACAGCCCATGCCACAGAGACCTCGCGACCATGGTTCGGCAGACGCCGGGTCGCCCCCAATTGGGCGGGATCGAGGCTGCTGAGCGCCTTCTCCGCGTACGTGTCCGCCTGCGCGAGTCGCTCGAGTAGGTTCTCGGCGCCGAGGCCGCTCTCCGTGAACTCTGCGTCGCGATTTCGACCCGAGGGATCGGCGCAGGCGACGTCGCCAAGCAAGAAGCGCTCAGCTCCAATGAGGTGCACGACGGTAACACAGACTGAATTCATGCCGGCCCCGGGAACCCAGTCGAGGGCGTCGCCGGGCAGAGCTTCGAGGACGGTCCGCGCCTCAGCATGAACAAACCGCAATCGGTCGAGCAGTGCCTCCGTAAGTGGGGTCATGGCGTTCTCCTTTCAGTCCAGTGTCGTACGCCGGCAGGGGCCGGCGACGGTTCGCGCTTTCACTGTAGCACGTGCTGCGTGACACCGCCCTCGGAGCGTCGCCGCGTTATCGCCGCTGTCCTAGATGGCCAGCAGAGCTATTGGATCGGCTGGTGCTCCGAGGCGACGGCGCGAGATTCGCCATTCTACTCATTCCTCTCAGCAGGTAGCTCTACTTCAAGGAGCCGTAGCCCCATCCTACGGCATGAACGCCGCGGCCTGAATGCGCCGGGATAGTCGCGCATTCGTCGAACTCACGCCACGCGGGATCGTCCACCAATTGATAGCGTGCCAGCCGCCGGCCATTGTCCAGGCGCACCTGGACCGAGACTGGTCCTCTCGTGTCATAGTTCGCCACGACCACCGCGAGTGCGTCATGGCCATCCTGGCGAAACACGGCGTAAGGGTGGTGCGGCTGGCCGGCGGCAGTGACAGTGGCGCCCACGGTCCCACGATACTCGCCATCCCAGAGGTAGTCACGCAGCGCGGCGCGCAGCGCATCGACCTGCTTGCCGTAGGCGAGCGTCAACGGGAAGTCGTCCAGCCGGCCTTTGAAGTGGTAGGGCTCGTAGCTGATCACGTACCGATAGAGCAGGCACTGGTTGAGCATGTTGCGGTCGTCGAACCCGGTGATCGCGGTCATGATTTGTGCCTGCGGCAGCATGTAGCGCGAAAGCGGCACGTGCGTCGGGCTCCAGGAGCGGAAGTACGCCAGGTCGTACTGCTCGAACTGCCAGTCGTAGCAGGCCTCGCCGGCAAACAGGAAGTCAACACGGCTTTTCGCAGCCAGGATGCGCAGCCGGCGGATCAGCTCGCGGTCATTGGCGTATACGGGGCGCCGATGCAATGTCCATGATTGGGTCGAAGCAGAGCAAGGCCGGCGTGTGGTGCTGGCACTCGTCGTAGAGGATACCGTCGGGTTCAAGCGCCAGCACCTTCTTGAACTCATCCTCGCACACCTGGAGGTAGTCCTCGGCCAGGAAGCACATGGGGATGAGCCGCTTGGTATTGATGTCCAGCAGTTGCGTGGCCGTGAAGTACCTGTACCCCGCGTAGACGTAGTCGTCGCCATAGGGGTCCTTGATGGCCAACCGCTGGAGATCCTCGCGGTAGCGCGTCGTGGCGCGGTCGGACCAGGTGAACTTGCTGAAGAGCAAGACCTTCACGCCAAGGGCTTGGGCGGCGGCGATGCCGGCCCGCAGATCCGCCGCGGTGCCGAGGCGGGGTCGGGATCATGGCTGGGGTTGTTCTGATCCTGACCGCCGTCGTTCCAGCCCACCAGCTGGATGGCCCGCACGCCGTGGCGAGCGCATTCCTCGCCCACCTGCACGAGATCCGTGAAGCGGAAGCGGAGCTCGTCTTCCGGCGAATTCATGTGGATCTGCAGCCAGGCGTGCGGATCGCGCACCCTATCCGGCGGCACCGCGGGTGTCATCCAGCTTGAGCGCCACGACCGGTAGCAGTCCACGCCTTGCTGCCAGTCGCCCTGATAGGCTCGATGGCTATTGGGGTCAACGTGCGCGCTCGCCCGGCAGAATGTAGGGCACATGCACCGCCGCGAAACGGATACTCACGTCCGTCCCTCCGATGGTTGAGTCATCGGGAACCTGCGAGTCCATGGCGTCGCCGTAGCCCGGACGAAGCTCAGTGTGCCAGGACACCAGCTCCGCGCTTGCCTTATGGATCCCCACGTAGAGACCCTGGTGGGCATCGCGCAGGAGGATGAACGGTGCCGTGGGGCGCCGCCCGCCGGCGGATAGCCGAACTGTGTCGGATAGTCGTCGCCGTAGTAGCCGAACTGGTTCGCATAGGTCGGCCAGATCGGCCATTCCTGGCTCGTGCCGTAGCTGTAGGTGAAGGCGGAGAACGGCTCCTTCTCGGGAAGGGGGCCGGACGTCGCCCAGGTACGGTCCGTAGACATTCTCCACGGGGTACGGGCTGTGATTCTCGACCGTCAGCGTAAAGACTGCCTGCCTTTCCTGCAAGCGCACGTGCTCCGTCACCCGAATGTCGAGCCTCCCACCGTGCAGTGACTCCACGCCCTCCCACACCAGCGTCAGGCCACGCCCGTCGTCGTCCTGCAGTCATACGACGTCACGCGCTTGCCGATCTCCGTGCACGGGATTGTTGCGGCGCCCCGGCAACGGCACGAGCAGGCGGAAAGAAAGCCCGAGCTCCGGCCGATCCAGCAAGCTCCAGCCTGTCTCGCAGGGCGACAAGCTCGCTCAGCCTTCCAGTCTCGTTCGTCAAAGCGCAGTCGCAGCGTTTCATTTTCCAGCACAATGTCGCTCATCTACCCCAAATCCTCTTCATATCCTGAATGACCCCCCCGCTGCGCCTTATCGTCCGGCACCGGCGCCGACTCCCGCGACCGCGCACAGCTCCGCGCGCTCCGCGGGCCGGCCGAGTCAGCTCCTGGACGCAACGCGCGTCACGAATAGGTGACGCCGCTCACGAGAATGATGTTCGAGTACGGCACGATGTCGCCCGTGCGAATCGCCGCGCGTGCTTCGCGCGCCAGCACCTTGAACTCGACGTGCGGGACCGTCTCATGCGGAATCCCGGGCAAGAGCGCGAGATCTCTGCGTAGCGCCGCGGGCTCACATCCTCGGTCTCCGAGGCCAGGATGAATTTCTCGACGGCGAGGTCGCCCAAGCAGAATACGCAGCACATCGGGGAACGCAGGAAGGTTCGCCGCTCACTGCCAGGTCGATGCGCTTCACTCCCGGCGGCACCGGGAAGCCGGAATCACACACGATCAGCCGGTCGGTGTGCCCCATCGTGGCGATGATCTCGGCCACCGGCGCGCTCAGAAACCCATGCTTCTTCATCGCAGCAGTTCCTCCTCACGTTCGCGGAAATAGAGCCGCTGTCGCATGACGAGTGTCTCGAGCTGCTCGCTGGTCGGGCTTGCCGTTCATCGCCGGGTAGGGCTCCCCGCCCGGTCCCAGCGGTTCGGGCGTCACGTACCGGCCCTCGCGTGTTGTAGCCGATGACGTAGAGCGCCATGATCAGCGTGTCGAGGTCGAGCGAGCCGTCGCCCAGGGCGCAGCGGTTGCTGTCGGCCATGTGCAGGTTCATCAGCCGATCGCCGGCCCGGAGGATCGCTTCGCCGATGTGCGCTTCCTCGGACTGCATGTGGTAGACATCGCCGTTGATGTGGCCCACGCCGGGATGGTCGACCGCCTCGATATAGGCATTGGCCTCGGCGACGGTGTGCACGAAGCTGACTTCGGCCGACCGGATCGGCTCGATCGCCGCCTTGACGCCGTCGTGACGAACAGGTCGGCGACGATGCGCAGCGTCTGACGCTGCGCTCGAACTCGGTGTCTTCATACGCGTGCGGTCTGCCCACGGCGCCGGGCACGACCAGCATGTATGTGCCGCCGACCGCCGCCGTGAACTCGATCTCGCGCTTGAGATAATCGAGCGCCGCCTGTCGCTGCCAGGGCCGGTTGCTGGACAGGTCGTTGTCGGCCGAGAACATGCCGCAGACGCCGGCCACCTTGATGCCGTGGTTCGCGAGGATCTTGAGCGTTTCCGTCGACCTTGTAGCCCAGGTCGGGGCCATAGTGGTTGCCGTGCAGCTCGATGAACTCGATGCCGGCTCGCTGCAGGCGCGCCGCCGAGACGGCCAGCGTCTCCATACCGAAGCCCCAGTTGCTCCAGGAGAAGTTCAGCTTGCTGCCGCAGCTTCTCCGGATGCTCATCCTTGAGTCCGTCAGGAACTGCTCGCGTATTTCGCGTTCTTCAGCTCGTAGTTCTGCAGTCTTCACTCGTCTCACCTCGCATTCGCTGCGATGACTCTCTACTCCGTTTGGCGCCATCAGGGGCATGTCCGGATGGTTCGGTCCGAAATGCTTGAGAATCACCATCGGCTCCCACCGGCTCTTGTTGGTGATGGTGATACCAGCCCGCGCGGCGCTCTCGCCCACGAAGTACTCGTCCGCACTCAGCCTGGCCGAAGCGCAGCATGCCGGCCGCTTCCGCGTCATAACCGGCGAACGCGCCGTGCCCCTGTACTGACGATGCAGCCGAACGCCGACCTTGTCCGTGATGCGTCACCGTTTGACCTGGGCGCATCGTCAGCTCCTTGGCGCCAACATAGTCGTTGGCGTAGCTGATCCACCGCTCTACGTGTTGCCCGTCCGAGTTCGGCAGCACATCAGCGGCGGGCCGGAAATAGGTCTTCCGGTAGTGCGGGATCGACGTTCTTCTCCCAGTCGAGCAGGCTCATGACGTAGTCGATGTCCCGCTTCTTGTCCGTCGGGACAGTTCTCGACCAGGAAGTCGTAGGCGTAGACCTCGCCGGCGGTGATGTTCTCGTGCACGGAGTTGACGTCGCTGTTCCACTGCGGCTTGTAGGTGACCTACGGACCCGGGGCGTGCACCACGCCGGGCGGCGTGTACCAGCCCGTGCCTAGCTCGATGCGGTAGGCGCGGGAGAGCTCGGTGATCCGGTTATCGCCGGCTTCGTAGGCAAGCAGCCGTTCGATCACCTGCTCCTTTGTCACATCCGGGTCGTAGCCGAAGTAGGTGATGCGGCAACTGGCCGGCGTGGTTGTTCAGCTGGGGCGGGAAGTAGTAGGCCTCCGGCTTGCCCATGCCGCCCTACTCGGGCGCGGCGCCGTCGCGTGAGATGCAGGTGGTGGAACAAGCGGCGTCGAGTAATCGAAGAACTTGGAATACATCGGCCAGGTGCCGTACCGCTCGCATCAGTTCCGGCCCGATCAGGTCCGCGCCAAGTTCGTCGACCGCGTCTTTGAACAGGAATCTATCGTCCTGCATTGTCCGTTGGGGCCGACGTAGCTCATGCCTTCGTCCGGCGGCCGCCAGGTCGCCGTTCATGGCCGGGATGACCGAGGAGAACCAGCGCTCCTTGATCGAGCCCCGCGCCGTGCCCAGCGCGTAGTAGTCGTGCGGATGCAGGCGCAGTCTGCCGACCGGCCTGGCCGAACCGTCTGGGCACAAAGACCGGGATCAACCGGAACACGCCGTTGTTCTTCTCAAAGGTCTCGCGTATCTGTTTGCTCTTGTTCATATGGTCAGTGCTCCCCCTAAGCCATTGCCTCTAGACCATCACGACGCCTCAGCCTTTCAGCGCACCTGCTGTCAGCCCGCTGATGAACTGCCGCTGCATGAGCGTGTAGACGACGATTATCGGCACGATCGCGATGGTCAGTGCCGCCAGCATCACGCCAAAGCTGCTGAACGCGCTGTTGCCGCTCGTGTTGAGCGTGTTCGCGATCAAGTTCTGCATGCCCAGCGCCACCGTGAACTTGTTTGGGTCGTGCAAGATGATCAGTGGATAGAAGAAATCGTTCCAGGCAGCCAAAACCAGCTGCTCACCGCGGTGGAATGATCCCGGGCTTGATCGCAGCACAAGCGCCGTTACGAGCAAAGTGGCTGCACCCGTCGATGCGCGCAGCATCGATTAGCTCATCCGGGATCGTGTCGAAGAACGCACGCAGCAAAACCACCGCGAGCGGCATGCCTCCCGCGGCATAGATCAGCATCAGCGCGATACGCGTGTTATCGAGATGGAGCTTGACGACCTCGATGTACTGCGGATGAAAGCCGTCGGCAGCGGCACCACCAGCATCAGGATCATCAGCACGTAGAGGCCGTTCCTGCCGCGGAAGCTGAAATTGCTGAGGGCAAAGGCGAGAGCGCTGGCGCAGGCGAGCACGATGAGAATGGTACCGGCCGTGATGATGATGCTGTTGCTGAACAGCGTGAAGTACGGAATGTTGTCCTTAGCCGCTCCGAAGTTGTCCGGCGCCCAGACGAAGGCAGGCCAAGCGGTTCGTGTAGAACTCAAACTCTGCCATGAGCGATCGATCAGCAGCATCACCAGTGGGATATGCGATCACGGCGGTCATAGCCAACAGCAGGAGATACACCGCCACTTTACTAGCCACGTCCCGATCAGCGAACGGTGGCCACCTAAATGGCGTCCTGCGACGGTGTCGCGCCCGCCTGAAGCACGTTCTTGCTCCGGGTGGTGTCGTCGTGTTCCACGGCTAGAAATACCTTTCGCTGCGCAAGAACCGGAGCGTTACCAGCACCAGAGCCCCGATGACGAAGAACAACACGACCCCTCGCCGCGCCGTAACCAAACTGGTTGAACTGGAAGACCTGAGTATAGATCTCGATGACTTGCCTATCGGTGCGCCAGGTTTGGCCAGCCTGCATTCATCCGTAGGGGAGATCGAACAGATTGAAGCCGCCCCCTTCCGAGAGCACGACCACGACCATGATCACCGGAGTGAGCAGAGGCAGAGTGATGCGCCAGAACGCGGTCCAGGCATTGGCGCCGTCGATCTTGGCTACTTCGTAGAGATCAGCGGGATGCTTTGCAGCCCAGCCAGCAGGATGACAGTCTGGAAGCCGGTCCATCGCCAGGCGTCGACGCCCATCGATGGAGCCCAGTGCGTGTCAGCCTGCCAGCCAGTTGCGTTTGAGCGCATCGAGCCGACGCGCCGAGAATGCCGTTGACCAGCCCCTAGCTGTAGTCAGCACGTAGTTGAACATCATGCCGATGAGCACCAGCGCGATGACGCAGAGCAGAAAGATGATCACGCGCATCGCGCCGCAACCGAGCCACGCGCAGTTCAGCAACACAGCCAGCAGCAGTGAGAGTGCGAGCTTGAGCAGCACCGAGAAGAAGCTGAACTCAGCGCCGATCTTCATAGCGCTCCAAAGCGAGTCGTGAAAGACGTTCGCGAAGTTTTGGAAGCCGACTCCCACCAGCGCCGCGATGCCATCCCAGCGGACGAAGCTCATCCAGAAGTTCACGATCACAGCCACCAGGATGAAGACAGCGTAGAGCAGAGACCCGGAGCAATCCAAACGACGTTCCAAGCGCGCTCGTCGCGTGCCAAGTTGCGGGCCGCATGTGGCAGCTCTGCATCGTCAATCTTCCTGGACGAGCGGGAGGCTGATTGACTGCTCCGCTAAGCAGAGCAGTCCATCGCCACCGCTGCAGATTTACGGGATGTACTTCCAGCCTTGCTTGAGCTTAGCTTCCAGTCATCTGCGCGTTCTGAGCAACCTGCTTCAGCGTAGCGCTGCCAGTGAAGATGCCCTGCATGCCATCCTGGAACACGGCGGTGACCTCCGGCAGCCACGACAATCCAGGTATACCACCAGGTGGAGCAGCAACTTGTTCAATCCGTACTTCATCGCCGTAGGGTCACCGTGGACGTGGATGTTGGAGTGCCCGAGCTTGCAGATCCGAGAATGATCTGCTCGATTGGATCGCTCGACAGTCGTTGAGAGGTGCACCGCCATAGCCTTGTTCTAGCTCTTGCATAGATGCCCCCAGGAACGTCGCACCGGGATATTGCGACTGCACGGACTTATCACTGACCACGCGGGGAGCAGATTCATCTGCAGGACCAGGTTCTTCAGCGGCTTGTTCAGCGCTGCAGGAGGTCATAGAGTTCCGGCCATCCGTACATCGCCTTGCTGGCGGCCCAGCCCCCTCGGCGCCCGCGTACTGCAGGGAGGCGGTGTCCGGGAGAAGTACCCTTCCTGTTGGAACTGCTGCAGAAGCGTCAGGCGTCCACGACCCGAGAATCGTTGAAGCTGAGCTTGCCGGTCAGCATTTCCGGTCAACTCCAGAGACTTGTTGCCGGACGTCTGGTCAAACAGGATGAAGAACCAGATTGCCAGTGATACTTGTAGCCGCCCTGGTGCACGAAGAGGCTGACGCCGTATTTCTTCAGCGCTGCAGAGACCTTCGCCATCTCGCTCAGGTCTGACGGGTAGGGCATGTTGATCTTGTTCAGCCAGTACGCGTTGGTCTGCATACTGGCTCCGCTCAGAGTTCCCAGCGGTATGCCCCAGAGCTTGCCGTGTGCGGAACGGCGCCATAGCCGGGGCAGAGCTGCGAGTGTTGAGGCAGTCGTCAGCCCCAGAGTACCGCTCATCGCGTAGCGCCGAATATCTTGCGCTTTCAGCAGCACACGTCGATCAGCTCGCCAGAGGTCAGGCCGCGGGAACAAGCTATGAATTGCGGTCGAAGAGGTAGTTACGAAGCTCTTCGCCAATGGAGAGCCAGTGAAATCCAGGTTGTTGAGCACTGATCGACGACGACTTTCCTTTTGCCGTCGAGCGCCGTCAGCGCGCGAAAACTCCGGCAGCGCGGCCTAGCGCCGCCAGCCGCGCGCGCAACGCAGCGTGCGCAAATCGCACTCAACCTCTTCATCAGTACATACCTCTTTCGTAGCCAGCACAGCCTGCTAGAAGCATCAATCGAATCAGAAGTGCAAAGTGTGTAAGCTATAGCATAGGCACCTCCTGCCACTGGTACGGGGCGCTGCCCAAGCCCCTGCCGAGGGCGTGCATGTCGGCTTCTGCTCTCGGCAGGGGTTCATCCACGTCATCGTCGGCGCCTGCCACCGTGGAACGCCGGACGATCAGGGTGGTCGGAAAGATGAACTTGCCTCCAGGCAAGTCAGGGTCTTGCACGCGGTCGAGGATAGCCTGAGTGGCGCGGGCCCCCATCTCGTACAGGGGCTGTGCCACTGTCGTGAGCGGCGGCTCATAAAGCCTGGCGATGGGGATGTCGTCAAAGCCGACCACGGCCACGTCCTGCGGCACCCGCATACCCAGTCGTCTCAATATTCGGAGAACGCCAATGGCTATCAGGTCGTTGCCGGCCACAACGGCGGTGGGCGGCGGTGCTGTTGCCATCAGCCGGAGCGCGGCGGCCTGGCCATCGGCGACTTCGTACCGGCCCATGACGGCCAAGGCGGAATCGGGCTCGATCCCGCGCTCTCGCAAGGCCCGCGCGTAGCCGTGACAACGGGGAAGTCCTGTATTGTGTCCGAACACGATCATGCCCGCCTGGTTCCACGGTCCGATGAATCCGATCCGGCGGTGGCCGAGGTCGAGGAGATGGGCTGTCGCGGCATAGCCCGCGGCTTCGTCGTCGATGGCGAGGCAGACTGCCTTCCCTTGTGGCTCCCATCCAGCCATGTTGATCACCACGTGGACCCCGCCGGCGAGCAGCTGCTCCACCTCTTCCACGTACGACACGTCGTCGCAGAAGAAGATGCCCACCACGCGCTGGCGTCGTAAGGATTGCAGGTAGGCGCCGTGCTTCTCCGGATCACTCTCCGTGTTGCCCAGGAAGACCGCGTACCCGTTGCGATGCGCCGCATCCTCGGCGCCTCGCACGATCTCGGTCCAGTATGGGTTGGTGAGTGTCGGGATGAGGATGCCAATCGTGCGCGTGGACTGGCTGCGAAGGCCACGCGCGAGGGAATTTGGCTGGTAGTCAAGTTCCTTGACGATGCGACGGATGCGCTCGCGCGTGGCCTTGGAGGCTCCTGGTTGACCTTCCATCACGACTGCAACGGTCTGTATCGACACTTCGGCTTTGCGTGCCACGTCCACGATGGTCGCCATCGTCCCCTCCGCGGGCCGTCTCTTAGAACGTTCAGCTCATCGTTCAGTTGAACGTTCAGTCTTGTACTACTATACTCGTGTTCTCTGCCCCTGTCAACATGCGATCGACGCTACGATCGAGGGCGTCGCGGGTTGCACGGTGAGCTCATGCAGTTGCAGAGATCTCTCGATGGACTGAGGTAGCAAACTGCCCCCCGATCCGCGGATCACTCGCGCATCGGGCCGCGGAAGGATCCCCGCCATCGGCGTGGGCACGCCGGCTGTCGGCGGGCGATCGACGTATTCATGCGCGGTGATGGTTCGTGGACCATGAAGATCTGAGGTCCATGGCGGAGCTACCCGCGTCAAGGATGGGGCGGCGACGAGCCTGACCGGACGCGGCAGCATGTTTCGAGTCGACTCGAGGACACGGTCGCCATGTCGGCAATCCGACAGCAAGGTCGCGCTCAGCTCACGCGGTCTGCGGCGTGCCGGCGTTTCTCGACTGCTCCCAGAGCTGTCGGATCATCTGCAGGTGCCCCACGTGCAGTGCGCCGTGCTCCACAGCGTGCGCGACAGCCCATGCCACAGAGATTTCGCTACCATGGATCGGCAGACGCCGGATCGTCCCCAATTGGGCGGGATCGAGGCTGCCGAGCGCCTTCTCGGCATACGCGTCCGCCTGCGCGAGTCTCTCGAGGAAGTTCTCGGCGCCGAGCCCGCTCGCCGTGAACTCCGCATCGCGATCCCGACCAGAGGGATCGGCGCTTGCCACATCGCCGAGCAAGAAGCGCTCCGCCCCGATCAGATGCACGACCGTGACACAGACTGAGTTCATGCCCGGCCCGGGAACCCAGTCGAGGGAGTTTGCGAGCAGAGCTTCGAGGACGGTTCGCGCCTCAGAATGAACAAACCGCAATCGGTCGAGCAGTGCCTCTATCAGTGGGGTCATGGCGTTCTCCCTTCGCTCCTGTGTCGTACGCAGGCCGGCGCCGGCGACGGTTCGCGCATTCACTGTAGCAGGAACCACGCGACGCCGCTCGCGGCGCGTCGGCGGACCTTCGCCGCAGCCGAAGATGATACCCGTCGCTGGGCATTGCATTGCAGGTGCTGCACAATCAGCCTCGACGCCGGGAACTGCCGCCGATGGTAGACGCGGACGGCCTTCATGAACGGCCGGATAGCCGCCAGTCGCCGAACGACTGCGGCGCCAACGTGTCGCGCCGGCGCTAGAAGGCCGCCGCCACCGCCCCTGCCACGATTAGCGCGGCACCGGTCCAGGTACGCCAGGCGATCCGCTCGCGCGCCAAGAGCAGGCCGATCAGCACCGAGGCCTCGCGTACCGTGGCGACATGCCCGGCGTTGGCACGTTGGAATGCCAGCAGCACGAGCAGGTATGCTGCCACGGAACCGGCGGCCACGGCGCTGCCCAAGCGCAGCGATTGGCGCAGTCGAGGCAGCGATGCACGCAGGCACAGGCTGAGAACCACACCCTGCACGATCAAGACGATCGAGAGATACCCTGCCGGCGAAACCTGCCGAACGGCTCGCGCATCAACGAGCGAGTACAGCGCGATCATGCAACCCATCGCCACGGCAAAGGCTATCGCCGCGCGATCGCCCGTGTCCCGGCCATCCGTGGCCACGAGCAGCAGTCTGATACAGAGACATCGCGGCACCTACTGCCAGCGGCGAGGGCCTTTGCGTGAGCAACGTCCAGCCGCCCAGCGTAACCAGGAGCGGGGCCACGCCACGGCCGATAGGATAGGCCATCGAGAGCGCTCCTCTCTGATATGCTGCCGCCAGGCATAGCGCTTACGCTGCCTCCGCACAGGCAGACACGAGAATAAGCGGGAGCACCTGAATCGGCGACGCAACAGCGGCAGCCGGTAGCAACAGCATGCCGCCGATCAGTCCGGCCACCGCCATGGTCGCCACGCGATCGCCCGTGTCGTGCAAGAGCAGGTTCCAGGCAGCATGGAAAAAGCCGGCCGCCAGAACAAGCGCCAGGGCTACAGCATCCATGGCCGTAGCGCATGTCGGCGCGACGTATCGTCACCAGCCGCACTTCTTCGCGCGACTCGACCCCCTCCCATTAGCCGAATACCTGCCGCATGCGGTCGCAGTAGTACCGCACATTGTCCCAATCGGCATCCGGGGCGATCCGATGGTCGGGACAGGGGATGTACCCGCCTAGCGCCACCAACGTGCGAAGCCGCTCGATCTCGACGTCGATTGCGGCACGGTCGTGCGCGAAGACTCGCTTGTCCATGCCCACCCACCCTCGAGGAGTTGCGGGCCGTACTGCTCGCGCCAGGGAGCGATGCTGGCGTTCCAGGTGCCCACTTCAATCGGAACATCGTGTTCACTCCGGCGTGCAGCCAGGTGCGAATCAGCCGCGTCGATCTTGCCGTCGCAATCGAGGCTTACGATGGTGACACCGTGGTCATTGAGCAGCTGCACTATCCGCGCGTAGTGGGGACCGACCTTGCGGTCGAACACGGAGGGATTGACGAGTGGACCGCTCCTGAAGCAGATGTCCTCCCAGAAGTGCCCGAAATCGAAGCGCGCGCCAGTGGCCAGCACCTGCTCCGTCACTTCTGTAGCACACGTTCGCAGTGACATCGATCATCTCTTCGAAGAGATCCTCGTCGTCGGCAGCGATGTAGCTGAGGCCGACCAGGCCGCACCACTCCCGGATCTTGCCAAACAGACTGCCGCAGTGGATGCCGATGGCGAGACCGTCACGTGCAGCATTCCGCAGCATCTCTGCTGCCATCAGCGCGTCTACCCGGTCCGATGTGTACTGCAGGCGCGGCAGGTAATGCTCTTCCCAACTGGCTGATCCTTGAGCAGGTGGTCCATTTCGGCGGGAATCGATCGCACACCGGTCTTCTGCAGCACGATCACGCCGTCAACGTTCTGCAGCAGATAGGTACCGTCCGAACGCTCCTCCACCACGCGCTCCTCAAAGGGTGGATACAACCCGGTTACGCCGGCATAGTGGTACGCCCAGTCGAAATCGAAGCCAAGCTTCGCCGAGATGGCCCGGTCCAATTCGTTGCCGTCCGCCCAGCCGGAGGCTTCTTCGTCCGTGAGATGCCCCTCTACCCGCCACTTTTCAAGCGTCTCCTCCCAGAAGCCGAAATGTACGAGCGGCAGCCTATCGTAGGCGGCGTAGCTCAGTATGGCGAGCACACGTTCTCGGTGGGTCATCGACTACTCCTCGTCACACTGTGGGCCGATTACTGCTTCAGGCGAAGGTCCTTCCGGACCTCTTCCCGGGAGCGCCCGGCCTGCTGCCGTCTGCCGGCGCCGAGGTACCGCGGACAATCTGTTAGATCGCGTGCAACTACTGTATCCCGAACATGGTGCCTGGCTCAAGAGACGGATTCAACACCCTCTCTGACGAACGCTGCCATCCTGCAAAGAGCAATCGCAGAGACGTGCGCAATGGCAATCGAGCCGGTTCGGAGCAAGGGTGGTTTGACCGCCGCCCGCGCCTCCTGCGCATCATGCTTGAGGTACGAGCGGGCCTACCAGCTGCGGCGAGCGCAGAGCGAAACCGACTGCGGCCGGCTCGTCGTCGGACCGCTTTCATGTGCGGTGGCGACCTGAAGATCTCAAGGGAACGCGCTCACTCCACAATAAAGAGCCACATATTGAATACCTTCTTCACCTTAGCCAGCACACCACCTCTCATCGCTTTGATGAAAATATTAAAACTCATCTTCCCTTATCCCACCCTCCCCCCCTCACCACATGATTGCCACTTGGATTGCACGCCGCTCGAGCGTCGCGGGCTCGGTCGTCGCACGCCCTTTGCGCGGGCGCTGGGCAGGCCTTGCCGGAGAGCAGGATCGAGTTGGGCTGACTCTCGGGGATCCGAGGCTGAAGTGCAGCGATCCTTCGTTCGGTCACAGCGGACCTGGCTGGCTTACCTGGCCCTGGGTTACTACGGCTATGTCATCAATGGACTCGGGCCGGTGATGCCGTTCCTGCGGTCCGATCTGCACCTCAGCTACGCGGCGGGCAGCCTGCACTCGAGCGCTTTTGCGCTGGGCATGGTCGCCGCCGGCCTGCTGGGCGACAGTGCGACACACCGTTTCGGCCGCCGTGACACCATGGTGTACGGCCTCTGCGGTCTGGTAGCAGGCAGCGTACTCCTGGTTGCCGGACGCGCGGCGGCAGTCACCCTGAGCGGCGCCCTGCTGATGGGCGGCCTTGGAACGCTCGTCCTTGTTCTCGTGCCTGCCATCATCGCCGACGAGCAAGGCCCGCTCAGCGCCGTTGGGCTCAATGAGGCAAATGTGCTCTCAAGCACCTGCGCGGTGATCGCGCCTCTGGTCGTCGGCGCACTTGCGCGCACCGCGTTTGGCTGGCGCACGGCCTTCTTGCTCGGCGGTCTGTTGCTTGTGCCCGTTGTCCGCCGCCTTCAGGGCCTCGACACGCCGCCGGCTTCCATCTCCAGCAGCGAACCGCTGCGGGGCGGTTCGCTGCCGGCCGCCTACTGGGCATATTGGCTGTTGCTCGTCTGCTGCGTGTCACTGGAATTCACGACGATCTACTGGACGGCGGACTTCCTGCACGTAGTCGCAGGTGTGCAAAAGGAAACCGCGGCGGCTCTCGTCAGCGTGTTTCTTGTCGCCATGGTCGTTGGCCGTTTTGCGGGAAGCCGGCTTACGCGTGTGTTCAGGGCAGAAGTCATGATCTTGCCGGCCCTCGCAGTGACTGCCGTGGGCTTCCCGATATACTGGCTGGTCGGGATCACGGCAGTGCGGCTCCTTGGGCTCTTTGTTACCGGCATCGGCATCGCCACGCTGTATCCCCTGGCTCTCGCGCAGGCCCTCGACACCGCGCCCGGCCGGAGCGCCCTGGCGAGCGCCAGGGCAACCCTTGCCTCGGGAACGGCGATAGGCGTCGTGCCATTGTTGCTTGGTGGGCTGGCCGATCGCGTGGGCATCGACACGGCGTATGCAACGGTCGGCGTCCTGATAGTCCTCGCAGTAGTCACCAACCAGGTCGCGCGGCAGGTCGCATCCGCGACGCCGACTGCCCGCGCATGAAACCGCGTGGCGACGTGTCGGCAGGCTGCGTCATGTCGAGGCTTGTCATGTCGTCGAATTCTCGACCGCGACGGCGTTGTGCCCGGTGCTGGTTCAAGACGACGCGCGGACACAGTGTTTAGGGACTTCTCTAGCTCGGACTTTCGTTCGCGTGGGGCACTGAGCCGGTACCCAGCCTATCGTGGACTGCCGCCACTATCGTCGCGGGGTCGGGGAAGCCTCCTTCCCGGGCCATCGAATGGATCAGCTGGCCGTCGACGGACACCTCGAACGTGCCTTCGTGCCATGGAATCAGCTCCACCGACGAGAGTCCATAGACAAACTCGTTGAGCAGAGCCCCAGCAAGCTCGAGAGTCTGCGGCTGGTAACCGCACTCACTGCAATACGCGATGGTCACCTTTATTGGCCGGTGCGTCATGGCGCCGTCCCAACCCATGTTGGCGCTTCTAGCTTTCACTGACTAGGCCACGGCGCGTTCGACGATATAGCGCAGCGCCAGCACGACATCCCGCTCGTCCAGAGGCTTCCATTCCTCGCGCTGTTTCGCGAGCTCCTGCATGTAGCGCACACGCGGCTCCTCAGGCAATTGATCGACAGGCGTGTCGGGCGATCCGAGCTCGGGATGCCGGCCGAAGTACTCCTGCTTGAACCGGGCGCGGCGCTCAGTCACGCTGACCGGCCGCTCGACGAACCTGCCAAGCTCCTGGAACCGATCGTCGAGGAGGACGAACACAGGGATCGAGCGGAACTTTCCCTGGTTGAGATAGCGATCCATCAGATCGAGGTTTTGGTCACGCGGGAACACCCTCAGGTCCAGCTTTCCGCTCTTGGCGGCCAATCGGCCGAGAACGGGCAGGTTGTCCACGACGTCGCCGCACCAGTCCTCGGCAATGACCAGCACGTGCAATGGCGCCGGCAGGCTCTGGAACACCGCCAGATCCGCCGGATCGGGCTCGAATCGTTGCTCATTGGCGAGAAAGCGTTCACGGTTCCGCGTGATCTGGGCCATGTACGCTTCGTAGGTCAAGCCCTTGCTGAATTCTTCCGCCGAGATGCTCATTTGCTGACTCCTTCACCTATGCCGGGACCATCCAGGGCTCGGCGACCGAACGCGCCCATGACCGCCGCGGCGCTCGCAACAACGAAGGTCGACACGAACAACTGGCGCGGCGAGCCCTCCCACGCGAACTGCAGGGGTGACAGCCGTGTCCTTGTAGTGTACTTCTCACGGTTCCGGACGGTATCGTTTCAGGTACGATGGACCGGGAACTGGACGTCGATGGATGCGCGCGGATCAACGGGCGGTCAACAAGCGCGGAGACCATAGGACGCGAATGCGGCCAGACGAGAGGGGGAGAACGCAGAATGTCCAGCCAGTCTTTGCAGAAGTACATGGCGGAGTTTGTGGGAACGTTCGTGCTCGTGTTCGGCGGCGTTGGCAGTGCCGTCCTGGCAGGGCCGCACATCGGCAATGTTGGTGTCGCTTTTGCCTTCGGCCTGTCCCTGCTCGCGATGGTCTACACAATCGGACCAATCTCGGGCTGCCACGTGAATCCCGCGGTGACGGTGGGCGTGTGGCTGAGCAACAAGATGAAGGTGCAGGATGTGCCCGGCTATCTGGTGGCGCAGGTGCTTGGCGCCATTCTGGCGGCAGCAGTGCTGCTGATCGTGGCCAAAGGCGTGCCGACGGGCTACGATCCCGGCACCGCTGGCTTTGGAGCGAACGGGTTCGGCGCGCACTCACCCGGACAGTACTCGCTGGGATCGGCCTTGCTCGTGGAAGTCGTCCTGACGTTCTTTCTGGTGCTTACTGTGCTCGGCGCGACGGATCGACTGGCGCCAGTCGGTTTCGCCGGACTGGCGATCGGCCTGGTGCTGACGCTGATTCACCTGGTCGGCATCCCGGTGGATAATACGTCGGTGAATCCAGCCCGGAGCATTGGACCGGCGCTCTTTGTGGGCGGCTGGGCGCTGCAGGAGCTCTGGCTGTTCAGCGTGGCGCCGCTCGGCGGAGGGGCACTGGCATCGATCGTGTATCGCGCGATGCGACCAGCCGAAACTCCCCTCAGTGTGCAGCAAGCGGAGCAGGCCTTGCCAAGCCAGAGAGCGAAACGGTAACAATCAGTTTTCAAAGACAACCTGGCGTGCTCAGGATGCCAGTGCAGCGTGGTGTCGACAGCTCGTTCTCGTAGCTGTTCGACATGGTGCTCGGCGCTCAGGGGTCGGACGGAAGCCTCAAGGGCAGCCTGAACGGATGGGAATGGAGCGGGTCCACGCGGACCAACGGGAGGGGCGGGCCGAACGCCTACCCCTCCCGTTTGTGCATAGCTCGTCGCTCCGTCTAGACTTAGCTCCCGACGGTGTACTGGTACGGGATGGCAGCAAGCTCATCGCCATTGGGCAAGGCGTTGTACGTGCTGAAGGCGGCCAGCGTGATGTCGTCCACGTAGAGCGTTCCCGAGACGACGGCGCCCGGGCTGGCCGTCGGCTTTACCTGGACATTGATCGTGCCGGTCTGGCCGGGCAGCAGGAGCAGGAAGTTGCCTGCAGCGAAACCCAGCTTCCAGAAGTTGTCCGTGCCCGACGTCACCGCCGGGTCGAAGGCTTCCGTGACGGCAGACAGATTGGCGCTGGCATACTCGGGGGTGGCGCCTCCGGACGGGTATGGACCAAACTCGGCAGGGTTTAGCAGCCAGAGGCCCGGGCTGACCTCCGGCGTTTCGGCCAACGTGAGGCCGGCGGAGGATCCGTCGGCACTGGACGTATTCGCTACACCCGGCGCGGCCTGGTTTGGAGAGACGTCCGGGTCTCCGGGGAAGTACTGCAGGTCGAAGGTGACCGGTTGGCTACCGCTGAGCCGCGAGAGGTTGGCCTGCAGCTGGGTAGTGTGGGTGGGCACGAGGTAGTACGGGTAGTAGGCGCCCGGTGGAAGCGGGATCTGGAAGTTGCCGGCCGTCACACTTGGGTTCCAATTCGGCAAGGGAACCGTGGCGGTCTGGCCGTACAGCCTGGCGTCCACGAAGAAGGCCTCGGGAGCCACTCCGGTGTTCTTGACGTTGACCTTGTAGGGGCCGCCTGCCAACGGAACGGTGGTGGCGGCCGAGGTCGGCAGCGTGCTGGAAACACGCACCTGGTTGAACTTGATAGAACCGGTGAACTGCTCCTGGAGCTCGTTGCCGCTCACCGGATTGGCCCAATACAGCAAAAGCGACCACTGCCCGGGCTCCGGGGCCAGGTGATACAGCTGGGCGTACCGTGTCGCCTCACCGGCAGTACCGGGAGTGTTGGGGCAGCTGGTAGTCGTCAGGCCGTAGGTGAAGTTGCTCGAGTAGCCGACGGTCTGGCCGTGCGGGTCGACGAGGTAGGCGATCAGCTCCTGGCATGGGTCGCTTGCCAGCGCCACGCTGACGTCCATGTCCGTCTTGCCCGCGGGTACGGTGAAGGTATAGGAGTTGCTCTGTGCCTGGACCCCGGAACGGCCGTTGCCGCCGGTGAGCATTCCGCTGAACGTGCCGCCGCTGATCGGGTCTACCGGGATGGTCGACCGTACGGTGACGGGGACAGTCGTCTGGCCGCCCAGCGAGGAAATGACAATCGACTGGGCGGTGTCGCCTGCCGCGGAGGGAGTGGTCAGACGGAGCGTCGCCGTGGCCGTCCGCCCAGGCGGGATGACCAGGAATGGCGGGTTGATCGACCCGCCCCGGTCGAACTCCCACGTGCTGGCATCCCACTGCACTGGGCCACTGGTGCCGACGATACCTGTTGTCGTGGTCTGGCCAGTAAAGATCACTGCCGTCCACGTGCCGGCCGGCGGATTGGCCACTTCCGCTTCTTCGAAGTTGCCGAGCCCCTGGGGCAACGTATAGCCTGCGTACGTGCCGTCTGGTTCGAACAGGGCGATGTGCGGCAGCGAGGTCTGGCCCGTGTACTGATAGTCGGCGGAGAAGAGCAGCCGCGACGTCGTCCAGGGGTGAGTTCTGGGGACGATAAAGGTCTCCGTCTGGTACACCTCGGTGACGCCGCTCCAGATCTGCATGGTCCCGGTGTTGCTGGTGGGGTTGCCGGGGTCAAGGTTGAACGTCTGGAGACCAGTGTCCGCGACCTTATCGGTGAGTGCCCGCGTGGATAGCCCGACGAAGGCAGGAACCGATCCGGGATTGGTGACCGAGATCTGCTGGCTCTGCGGGGTGTTGGGCGAAGCCACGAAGTTGACCTGGCCCGGGCTGACGAGTATGCTGCCTGCTGGCGGTCCAGTGCGCGCGCCAGGCAGTGAAGCTGCCAGCTTCACGGCGGCCTGGATATTGATCAGCCCGGCACCCTGCTCGGCGGCGGGAGCACCGATGTCCGTGGCCGTGCTCATCAGGATTTGCTTCACGAGCGCGGGTGACGGATTGGCGCCGTGGGCTTGCGTGTAGGCCTGGATGACGTCGGCGGCGGCTGCCGCCGTCAGCGGCGACGACTCGCTGGTCCCTCCGGACAGCTGGATGGGGCTCGGAGCTCCAGTGTCGGAGGTGCACTCGTAGTACGAGCCGATACTCGTGGAGCAAAGCGCCCAGTTGAGGTCACCGGGGGCGACCAGGTCGATGGTGTTGCCGGCCTGAGTGAAGCCACCGGACGAGAGCGACGAGATGTTGTTGTCCACCCAGCGTCCGTTGCCGACCGACGGGTTGTAGAAACCGCCGAAGTTGTCCTGCGCGTAGGAGCGGAACGTCGTCGTGCCTCCGACGCTGATCACGTTAGGGTCGCTGGATGGCGAGCCGATGGTGCTGGTATTGCCGGCGTCGCCTGTGCTCACCACGACGGTCACTCCGGCCGCCACGGCGGCGTCGTCCGCCGCGCGGGTGACGTCCTGCACGGTGTCCGGGAAGTTGGTGGCGCCGAACGACTGGTTGATGACCTTAACGCCGTGCTGCACGGCATACTGGATGGCCTGGAGAAACCCGGACTCGGTCGTGTCGTCGTTCTCGGCAAATACCTTGAGCGCCATGACGCTGGCGCCGGGAGCCGCTCCGACGATCTTGATCCAGCAGCCGGACGCAGGCAAGCGCGCCGCCTGCGGAGCGGCGACGAACTGGGCCAGGTTGTAGGCGGTGTTGCCCTGGGCCGCGATCGAGCTGGCGTCGAGGAACGCCTCGCCGCCGGCCGTGGTGGCGTTAACTCCGTCACCGGAGAAGTCGTACTGTGTGATGACAGGCGCGCCGCCCGCGCCGTAGGCCGGGTTGCGCTGGAAGTCGGGAAGTAGTCGATCCCTGCCGCTCTGAACCATTCAGAACAGACTCAAATCTAGCACGTCACAGCATTTCTTGCCAGAAGCCACAGTATTGGTGGCTGTCAGCCAGTTTGTGTTGCTTGTGACGTGGCATGGGCTACCTGCACTCATCCCAGGACAGTGCAATGCATAACTCGAACGGCGACCACTGAGGCAGGTGTATGCTACTTGCGGATAAAGCCCAACCGTCGCGCCAACTCGTAGAAGTTAACCGTATAGCCCCAGCCAAATGCCTTTGGTGTCAGTACCCGCCTGTCGTCAGGATTCCACATCCGTTGCTTCACGCGCGCCATCGACAGCGCCCGCCAGTCGTACGGCAGTCCGAAGAACCTGCCGGCTTTTCGATTACGTCCCATAAACGACCTCCCTCTGGCCCGATCGGTGGATTCTCACCGATCGATGATACGCTGTCCCGGGATTCCCGCCGCACCTTCGCCTTCGTCTCGTCTGGCGTGCAGCCGACGAAGAAATGGAATTGGTCGAAGCCGCCCATCAGACACACCTTGTCTCCGATGCGTCGCTTCGCCTAGGCCAGATCGACATCGGCGCCCATGCCCGGAGGAGTAAACGTCTCGATAGCGTTCGGAAGCATGTCCGCGACATGCTCGAGCAATAGCATCGTTCCGCCGCACGTGTGGTAGACGACCCGCTGGCCTGCAGCGTGGAATGCGTCGATGAGCTCGCTGTCATATCTGGCAGCAAAGCTGTCGAACAGCTTTGGCGAAATAACGGTAGACGAGGTCGCGCCGCCACCGAGCTCGACAGGTCGCAGCGAGCTCCCTTGAGTGAGGCGATATATGCCTTCTTCATCCGTTGCAGGGTCGCGAGTAGCTCGTGGATCGCGTCGCTCGATCTCGTTGCGCGCCAAGGCGTCGACCTCGGCCCCGCTCATGCCCGGGTGGGCGCCACGCAGGGCTGCTTCGGACGCGGCGACGACCGCGTCGTAGACTTCCCGCCGCCGTTGGTCGGGCGTGCCGGCCACGAGCGTGCGGGTGATCGGACCGGTAGCCGTCCAAACACAGTATTGCGGACTCGCCGACAGTACGCGGACTGGGTGTTCGGCCAGGTCCGGGCGAGGCGCCGAACGTAGATACGGCCGCCGCGCAAAGTCCAACCGCTGCAGTGAATCAGGCGTAAAACTCGATAATGCATCCGGCGACGTAACGCACTTCCTCTTCGGTGAGCTCAGGAAAGACCGGCAGCGACAGTATTTCCCCGGTCGCCTGCTCGGCCTGCGGATAGGAACCCGGACGGTACATCGCGCCCTCGTAGGCCTTTTGTTGCGGCACCAGCTTGGGATAGATGACCTGCGTGCCTACACCGCGCTGCCCCAGATACGACTGGAGATCGTCGCGTTGGGGCGCGCGGACAGTGTACATGTAGTAAACATGCCGGACGTTCGGTTGGCGGTAAGGCGTCGTCACCGGGGTGGAGGCCAATAGCTCGTCGTAGAGCTCTGCCCACCGACGTCGCTCCGCATTCCATTCCGCCAGGTGCCGCAGCTTGACGCGAAGGATCGCGGCCTGCAGCTCGTCGAGCCGCTGCTGGTAGCCGACGATCTCATGCTCGTGCTTGACCTTCTGGCCCATATAGCGGAGCTGGCGAAGCTTATCGCTCAAGTCCTCGTCGCTCGTCACGGCGGCGCCGCCGTCGCCAAACGCGCCCAGATTCTTGCCGGGGTAGAAGGAGAAGCAGCCGATATCGCTCAACGAGCCCGCTGCTCGACCTTTGTAGGTAGCGCCATGCGCGTGCGCGGCGTCTTCTATCACGCGCAAGCCATGACGTCGCGCGACGTCCAGCACGGGGTCCATGTCGACGGGCTGGCCGTACATGTGCACCGGTAGTATTGCCTTGGTGCGTTTGGTGACGGCGGCCTCGAGCCGGTCGGGGTCGAGGTTAAATGTGCGAGGATCGATATCCACGTACACGGGCGTCGCGCCGACGTAGCTGATGGCGAATACCGTCGCGGCATAGGTGTTGGGAACCGTGATAACCTTGTCCCCCGCGCCCACGCCGCAGGCCAGCAGAGCAAGATGCAGCGCCTCAGTGCCGTTGCTGAGACCCACGGCATGCGTCACCCCGCAATACTGCGCGAACTCGCTCTCGAACGCGGCGACCTGCGGTCCAAGCGTATACCTGCCCCGCGGCAGCACGTCGACCACTGCCGCCATCACCTCTCGCTCGATCTGAGGAAACTGGCGCGTGAGGTCTTCACTGGGAATGACTTTGTCGGCACGAGGGGCTGCCCTGGACATGGTATTCTCCTGGTAGGTATGCTCGCGGCGCCTGTCGGGCATCGGCCCGCGGCGCCTGTGTCTCAATAGCGCCGGCGGAGCACGTCGAAGCTGAACATTTCGCCATGGTGATAGTCGAGCGAGTAGACCACCGGTCGATTATCCGCGGTGAAATTCGTTTGCTCCATCAGGAGCCAGGGCTGGATCCGCTTGGCACCGATCCGCGCACAGATCTGTGCGGCGAGCAGAGCGGCGCGGATCGTCGCGGTTGAGTGGGTGATTGAGAGGCTGTTTCGCGTTTCGATGTATGCGAAAAGCGATTCTTCCCACTCCCCTGCCGCACGGTTCAGGTCCGCCAGGCTGTCGGGAAAGTAGTCGAGGGAGTAGATAGCCGGCCGGCCGTCCACCAAGCGAAGACGTTCCAAACAGAGCAGCGGCGCTCCTGCCGCCACACTCAACGCCGTCGCCGCGACGCCGACTGCACCTTCACGACGAACGTCCAGCACCTGTGTCTCCATGGTATAGCCCAGGTCGGCGACCAACTCGGTCACACTCTGCAGATGGGTAACCTGCCGCGTGATCGCCGTATCGGCGACGAACGATCCGGTGCCGTGCACGCTGTAGATCAGATGCTCTTGCTGGAGTCCCTTGAGCGCCTCGCGCATCGTCACACGGCTGACGTCGTAGGCTTGCGCGAGGTCCGACTCGGACGGCAGTCGCTGACCCGGCTTGAATTCGCCTCCACGGATGCGGCGTACCAGGTGCTCACGCGTGCGCGTCACCAGGGTACGGCGATCTCGCCGAGGCTGCATCATATCAGACAATCCAGTGCACCTCCTCAGGTTGTCAGATATGTTACAACACATGTGCTGAGTGGTCAACGCATATGAGGGCGCCCCCGGTAGGCCGCTCAGTCGCCGGCCGGGGTATCGTGTGGCATGAGGCGAGCCGAGATGAGAGATTGCAGGCACAGGAGGAGACAGGCGATGGCGTCGAGGGCAGCGGTGCAGCATGCGCGGGTGGAGACGAGACGTCGTCGGCAGACCCTGGATAAAAGATCCGCCACGCCGAAAGCCGTGTTTGACCGATGACCAATCTGCCGGCGATTACGATCACAGTGCTCGGCGGCAGCGGTGCATTCACCCCGGAGCTGGCCTATGCCATCTCTGAATGGAAGGACGCCCGTCCGCCCATACGCCTGGTGCTCCACGGGCGAGACGAGACGAAGCTGCAGCGAGTGGCGAACGCCTGCCGGAGAATCGCGGATGGCCAGGCGCCGCCGCTGTTGGTCGAGGCGCAAACCGACCTGAGCCGGGCGCTGCACGGTGCGGAGTATATCGTCAACCAGATTCGTGTTGGCGGGTTGGCGGCGCGGGCCCAGGACGAGACATTTCCTCACGCGTTCGGGTTGCCTGGCGAGGAAACCGTCGGTGCCGGGGGATTCGCGAACGCCCTGCGCACACTTCCGGTTATCCGGACCATTGCGCAGGAAGTCCTGTCCGCCGCCCCGAACGCAACGGTGATCAATCTGACCAATCCTGCCAGCGTCGTGTGCCAGGCTTTGTGCCGTGCCGGCTTGAAACGTGTGATCGGCGTCTGCGACGCGCCTTTGAGCCTGGCGGCTACGCTGGCGCGCCTGGTGGAGCTTCCCCTCGACCGCCTGGCCTACACGTACGTCGGCATCAATCACATTGGTTGGGCTACTGCCCTGTGCGACGACAGTACCGATCTGCTGCCGCTTGCACTGGCGCGTGCGTCGCGCGTCGATGGCGCGGCGATCGACCCGGCAGTGCTCGTTGCGACCGGCGTGATGCCCAATTCGTACTTGCGCTACCTCTATCACCCCGATCGCATGCTGGCGGCACAACAGGGCCGGCCGGCACGGGCCGCGGCCGTACAGGCAATGGAGACGGCATTGCTGGAAGAATATGCTGCTCCCGGGGCCGAGCCCAGGCCGGAACTGCTCCGTCGCCGCGGCGCCCTCTGGTATCACCTGGTAATCGTGCCGTTGCTTGCCGCGAGTGTCACCGGTCATCCGACAGTGCAAGTGGTCAATGTGCCGAATGGCACGCTCCTGCCCTGGCTGCCGGTCGACACAACAGTGGAGGTTCCGGCGCTGGTGGATAGCTCCGGCGTTCGCCCGCTGGCGGTGACGCTGTCCCAGCCGGATCTGCAAGCAATTCTGCTGGCCCAGGCTGCCTACGAGACGCTGACGATCCAGGCTGTGGAGGAAGCATCCTGGACCACTGCGTTGCGTGCCCTTGTAGCCAACCCATTTATCGCCACCGTGGATCAGGCGCGGGGCATCCTTGACGCGGTCTGGCCTACAGGTTTCGTGCGCCAGCCGGGCGACAGCACAGCACCTGCAAGCACGGTATGACGTGATGGGCGAAACGTATGTTGGCGCAATCGATGTTGGCGGCACGAAGATCCTGACTGGCCTGGTCGACCGCGAGGGGCACGTACTTTGCTCCCGGAGCGTGCCCAGCGATGTCCAGAGGGGCGCCGAGGCTGTGGTGGCGAGCATAGCCACTTCGTTGAACGCATTGATCGCTTCCCGGGGCCTGGAAGCGCAGCAAATGATCGCGCTCGGCTGCAGCGTGCCTGGCCCACTTGATCGGCGGCGTGGCGTGGTCGTATTCTCGCCGAATCTCGACTGGCGCGACTTTCCGCTCCGTGACGCCCTTGCCGCCTACTTTCCACTACCCGTTCATATCGACGACGACGCGAACTGCGCGGCGCTGGGAGAAGGCTGGCGGGGCGCGGCAACAGGTAGCAAGGATTTCCTGTACGTGACGATCAGTACTGGAGTTGGTGCGGGAGTGGTCATCGACCATCATGTGTACCACGGCGCGCACGACTGCGCGGGCGAGGCTGGGCACATGGTAATCGAGCCGAACGGCCCGCCGTGTGCCTGCGGAAACAACGGCTGTCTGGAAGCGTTCTGCTCCGGCACCGCCATTGCTGCTCGCGCCCGGGACGCGCTGCGGCACGGTGAAGCAACCTGCGTGCAGGAGATGTGCGGCGCCCGTCCGGAACTTGTGAACAGCGAGATGGTCTTCAGGGCTGCGGCGAGTGGTGACGCGGTTGCCCAGGAGATTCTTACCACAGCAGGCCGGTATCTGGGCATCGGCCTGGCCAATCTCGCGACGCTCTTCGATCCGGAGTTGATCGTGCTTGGCGGCGGAGTACTGGAAGGTGGCGAGGCTATTCTCGCTCCTGCCCGCGTGAGCTTCGCGCGTCGCACCCTGCCATCGGTGCGCGGCGTGCCGTTGCGTGCGGCGCTTCTTGGCTCCCACAGCGGGCTGGTAGGCGCAGGGCGCCTGGCCGCGATTGGAATTTCTGGCGACTGAGTAGATGCGAGAACTATCGCTTGTAGAACCAGATGGCGCCGCTGCGCCGCGGAAGCTCAAGAGTAAATCCATCGCTCAGCAGCGCGGAGCCGACCAACTCTCGGGCCTGACCAGTCTCGGGATTTTCCAGACTGTAGATCGCGTCAGGGATAAGCCCCTGCGGAATCACAGTGATCCGGTCCTCCGAGCATGCCGGGAGCCGTATTCCCTGGATCATCCCATGCCCCGTCTCCGGAATGTCAAACTGTCGGACTTCCCATCGTTCCGGGCTCTTGCTAAACGGAGTGAGCGGATAATAGTCTCCGTGCAAGACCAGATTGCATGCTCTCCGCCAGATCGCCGTCATGCGCAATGCCACCGCGAAGTCATAATCCTCCTTGCGGATATCAAGGGTTAAGTTGAGCATCGCCGCCATTGCACAGTGGAACGAGAAGCTGTCCAGTTGCCGATCGAACCGGGTGGGGCCGCTGATGTCCCACGACATCGTGAATTCCTTGAAGTAGGGGATCCATTCGAAGAGTGTGTGCTGGAATGCCAACTTCAGCCTGTGATCCCCATAACCGTAGTCGGAGTAGTGCAGAGGGACTGAGCGTCGCAATGTTTCCAGGTCATTTCGGCGCCCACCCGACGCGCACGAGTCGATCCAGATCCCCGGGTTGCGGGCCAGAATGTCGTCCCACAGCTGCAGGTAGCCCTGCACGTACAGGTTTTCGTTGATGCCCTGGCGATCAGCGGGCTCATTGTCACGCCAGTACAGCAGCGGCGGAAAGTTGAAATCCTGACGGTAGATCTTGACTCCGTTGTCTTGAATCAGCTTGCAGTAGAGGTCGGTTAGCCACTGCCGGCACTCCGGGATGCCGATGTTGAGCATCAACGACCATTGCCCAAATCCCTGGTGCGGGCCAGAAGCGCCGATCAGCCAATCCGGGTGATCGTCGAACAGGTGCGTCGACCATTGGGAGAATGCCTTCGCGTCGCCGGATGTGGGCAGCATCCATTCGGGGTGTTGTTTGTGCAGCGCGGTATTCGGCGCGACACGTTCAGGCTCAAACCAAAGCAGCAAGTCGGTGCCGTTGCGAGCGGCGTTATCGGAGACGGGCCGTAATCCGCGCGGGAATCGTTCCGGATCTGGCATCCAGGTTCCCGTCAGATACCAATGGCGCACATGATCGTCGTCGTAACAGGGGTACCACCCCGCGTCGATCCACCATGCGTCGAGATCAAATCCGCGCTCCTTGAACCTATCCATATAGCGGATCTGGTTCTCCTCGGTAGCGGCGGTGTGTTCCTCGCCCTCGTCGGTCGCTCCTGCGACCAGTATCGGCCGCAGCGGTTGGCCGTTCGGTCTCGGCAGGACGTGCGCAAGGTACCAACGCCGCCAGAGATTGATGGCTCGCGTGCGGTCGCCCTCCCACGACATGATGGTCATGCGCGGCGTGCGGATGGTCTCGCCTGGCATCAGGCGCAGATGCGTCCGCTCCTGGCCGGCCTGTATCGCGACACCGTCGGCAGTTGGGGTGAACGTACTGAACCACTGGGCAGGCCACCCAATGGCGATTGTCATGCCACAGCCTGCAAACTCGATGCGAAAGTAGGGAAACGCCTCATTGCACGCCCGTCCGCCGGTGGGCGCGATGGTGAAAGGCTGACTGCCGGCGATGGCCGTGTCCGTGGGCGCGTAACCGTTCTCGCTGGCAAAGTCGCCGTTGGAATGCGACAGCACCGGTGACGCGCCGTCAAACGCCCCGTCCAACACCAGCAGATCCTCGATCATCGGCGTTGGCGCGTTGCTCCCGTTTGCCAACCATGCCGTCCATTCCACGACCGGATAATCCGCGTACCGTAGACATTCGACCCAGATACGCAGGCCGGTTCGCGGATCGACGCCGGTGAACACGGTTTCCACGATGTTCGCATCGATACGCCGTTCGTTGCGCGCGGGCGTCCAGGCGGCGGGGATTCCGGCAATTCTGGCGCTGTCGTAGAGAAAGGAAATAGGGAGCTGCTCCGGAGCAGAGGTGAATGGTTCCGTCCAGTTGCGGCTCTTGAGCATGTCGCGCCCCGTCACGAGTGGGACTCTCTGATCCGGCTTCATCGCTCAATCCCTTTCGATTGTGCTTGAGCACGTGCGGTTCAATGGCACGCGCAACTATTGCTGATTACAGGCCGTCGCGGCCTGTCGTGTTGAGCCCGGCACTGCGCATTTCCCAGGCATCGAGGCAGATCACGCGCGCATCGCCACCTTCGACGCCAAGGCTCACGCCCAGGCTATCCTCGCGCGTTGGATAAATTCTCTCGGTGAGGGTTGCTCTCCCATTCGCATAGACTTCGACGATCGAGCCATCAAGAAAGACGCGCAGCGTCAGCGGCTCATTGGGCGCGAGCACCAGAGTGCCGCCGTGGACGCCTCTGAACGCGGCTGGATCCAGACTGGCGTGGTCTCGATCAACCGAGATTCGACCGGCGCGCCGGTCATATCGGATCTGCGTGTACTCCTCGTCCCCGGGCGACCTCCGTATACGAAGGGAGACGACGGACGTTGGCTCGCAAGCGATCTCGACCGCAATCTCCAGGTTCTCACCACGCAGATCATTCAGATGCAGCGGCGAGCGGGGCACGAGCGCCAGGTCACGCCGACGATAATGCCGACCTCGCAAGCTCGCCAACTCGGGCAGGGAGTCGATGCCGAGCGTCCCATCGTCCCTCAAGGTAACGACGCGCGGCAGAGTCAATGCTCCAGCCCAGCCGGACTGAGCCTGCGCCTCGGCGCTGCGTCCCTCTTTCGTCCAACCCCATACCAGACGCCGGCCTTGAGGATCGTTCATCGAGACGGGAGCGTAGTACTCAGCGCCAAGGTCGAATGGTCCGCGCAGCTCCGGCGTGAATACGCGTTCGCGATAGCTCCCGATGTAATACAGCGTGTGCTGGAAGTCCGGCTTGTCCCAGGCAGCGATCAAGAGCGCGTGTCGTTCGCCCAACGCGAAGAACTGCGGGCACTCCCAGACGCGCCCCGAGCCGATTGGCATGCTGTCTGCTCCCTCGTGAGAACGGACGGTCGCGCGGTCTGCTTCGTGCTGCGAGCAAAGCATACCGACATAGTTCCACTGCCGAAGGTCTGCTGAACTATACAAGAGCAGGATGCCGCCCTTTGAGTGGTCCGCGCCGCCGAGCACGCACCACCAGCAGTCGTCCTCGCGCCAGACGCAAGGATCGCGAAAGTGAACTAGCTCCAGACTTGCCGGCGGGCCGGCGATCACCGGGTTGCTCGGGTCTTTGCTCCAGTTGACCAGATTATGATCGAAGCTCGTAGCCAGACACACGCTCCCAACACGACGATCCCCTTCAAGCGGCACTCCGGTGTAGATCAACGTTGGCGCATCGTCGCGGACGACCGCGCAGCCCGACCAGCATCCGCCGGAATCCGGACCGTCTGGGCCGGGCGCCAACGCCACCGGGAGGTGCGACCAACGCACCAGGTCTGTGCTGACCACATGTCCCCAGTGCATCAGGCCCCCGGTCACCGAAACGGGATTGTGCTGGTAGAACAGGTGGAACCTCCCGCGCCAGTACAATGGCCCATTTGGATCGTTCGCCCAGTTAGCCGGAGGCTGTATGTGAAAGCAAGGCCGATGATCGGGCAAGGCACCCTCCTACTCACCGTTCACGTAGTCACGTCGCCCCATATCTCACCGAAATTGCTGCTCGGGCGCCGGTGCCGGCGAAAGAGCGTCGGGACCTCAGAATGACTGCCTGGCATTGACCGGCCCTGCTGAGCGCTCACGCGAGGTCCGGCCAAACGCATCGCATCGGGTTAGCTGAACTGAAGGGTGCTGGACCGCTGAGGTGAGGTGCTTGCCCGCGAACTCGCCAGCCCAGGGAACAAGATCACGATAAGGCAGGCGATTCCGATCGCGGAACATCTCGAGCATGGCCGGATTTGCGGATGGCGCGATCATCGGCCACTGGTCACGAAAACTCTGCGGATAGCCCGCCACATACCCGTCGAGCCGGTAGGTTGTACCTGGAGCTCGGCTACAGCGGTACTTCGACATAGGCCCTCTTCCACATTCTCATGTTTGGTCGAGAACGGCAGGAACACCGAGATCGGCGCGCTCCACAACCCGATGGCCACGCGTGGCAATCATGTTTCGGGAAGGATCGCCACCGCGCGCACCGGGGCGGCGCTGGCGCCGCGGTACGGTATCGGCAGCACCGAGACAGTGAATCCGTGTGAGATCGGAATCTGGTCGAGGTTGATCAGGTTCTCGAGATGATAGTACTCGCGGTCGCGCATCACCATGTGTGCTTCCCAGAAGGCGTGCCGCTCGAACATCCGAGGGACGGGAACATCGAAACCGATCGCGTCGATGCCCATCATCTTGATCCCGCGGTCCAGCAGCCAATGCACGGCCTCCTTACTCATGCCCGGATGCTCCGTCAGGTAGCGCGGCTCCGTTCGATAGCGCGAGGCGTCGGTGCGGATCAGGACGATATCCAGCGGCTGCAGATCGTACCCAGTTGAGGCCAGCGCATCCGTCACGTCGGCCACGCTGATCGCTTCGCCTGGCGCGACATGCGAGAGGTTCAGCACCACACCTGGTCCGTAACAGTACTCCAGCGGGATACCCTCCGCGCGCGGAGCGCCGGGCTTGACATGCCCCCAGGCGTCGACGTGGGTGCCGACATGGTCGCCGCTGACGATAACGCAGTGGTTGGGCGCGTGAGTGAGGCCATACTGCCAGGCTCCGGTCGATCGCGCCATCTGCTCGTGGTTCTCCAACTCGTGGACGAAGGGCTTGGCGACACTTGGGTAAGTCGGCATACCCTGGTAGATCTCCATGGTGAGGTCGATGAGTTGGGGTCTTCCCATTGCCGTATCCTGTTCTCCTGCCAGTTGTCTTTGGCGCTGCGCAAAATACGGGGTTGCGCCGCCGGTGGCGTTCGACCTGACCCTGTTCGACTAAGGGGTAGCCTGCGTTCGATGCAGAGCGCCGGCCGCGAGATCCAGGGCAGCATTATCAAGATGGCCCAGCACATTGCGGGCGATTTCCAGTGTATGCTCCTTGGCCGTGTGCTCGGCCACGACAGGGTCTCGGGTGCGCAGGGCTTCGACAATTGGGCGATGGCGGTCAGCGATTTGAAGGAGCGTATAGCCACGCAGCCGCATTCCGCTGAAAAGCGTCCATGCGTGGGGCCCGAGGCTGGTCCAGGCACGCAGCAGCACCCTGTTGCCTGCCACAGCGTAGATGTAGCGGTGGAACTCCACATCGGTGTGGAGCAGCGCGGCACTATCGCCGTCACCGGCCTGCAGCCGCATGTTGGTGAGTAAGCCGTGCAGGTGGTCCAGGTGATGTTCGTCGACGTGAGCGACAGCCAGGCGAGTGGCGAATCCGTCGAGCTCCGCTCGGACCGCGTAGGTGTCGGCCACGGCCTCGCGGGTCAGGCGCGCAACAACCACACCACGGCGCGGATGGTATTCGACCATTTCCTCGTGTTCGAGCTGACGCACTGCCTCACGAATGGGACCGCGACTGATCCCCATCTGACGTGCGATTTCGGCCTCGACCACCCGCTCGCCTGGTCGCAAGCGACCGACCAGGATGGCTTCACGCAGCGCTTCGTAGGCGTCACTACGCAGCGGCCGGAATTGGGGCGCCTGAGCTACGATGGGCGCCGTGCCTGACGTGTCACTGCTGCCCCACGAAGGTTCCATCCACGGTAGCTCTGCAACGTGCTCAGGCATCAGCTTCTCACCAAGGGAGTTCATTGTCGGGGATGCTTGCTGGATCTCAATGTAGCAGCACGACGTGTAATTTGCAAACTGTTGACAGCACACAGTTTGCACATTATAGTGAGTTTCATAGCAGACTTCCTCTGCGAGCGCTGTCGGCTTCGGGGTGCGTGATTGGCCCGCGGCACGAGCGTCTCTGGCATGCCACCACCGTGATGCGCTGCCCCTTTCATCCCGCAGTGGAGACTGCGGCGTACAGCGTGACCGGAGAGGTCCTCAACGGTTGGCCATTCTCGGTGCACTGAAAAGGAGGCCGGAGCTGATCACAACCCACGTTCCTGGCGCCGAAATCGGGGCTGCTCCACCCTTCCACCTGCGATGACGTGCTTACCGGTCGATTCCTGGGCTACCCCAGCGGCGGCCTAGCCCTGTAGAACTGGTCGGTGGCACGAGACGCTTGAGCCGATCGCGGCGATGGTCTGCCACGCGGAACCATGTGATTCCGGAACCCCGCACCACGCCGCTGGGAGCACTGACTTCTCAGTATCTAGATCGAAGGAGATGCCTTGATGCAACGCACACTCCCGTCCTGGCTTCGCTGGGCTTTGGTAGCCAGCATTATCAGCGTGTTTGCTTTGGTCCCCTCCACGCGCGTCTCTCGGGCGGCAGCCGGTCCAGTCACCCTCACGTGGGAGGTCACGAACGATACGTTCTGGCCCCCGATCGCGAAGTTGATGATCGCCGGGTATACCAAGACCCATCCGAACGTACACATCGAGCTGCAACTGGTTGATGGCGCCACATATCAGCAGAAGGTGTTCATTCAGGCGGCGGCCGGCACCTTGCCCGACATCATCTTGACCTCGGATGGATGGACAATTCCCTTCGCGGCGCACCACATCGTCCTCGACATGCAGCCGCTGGCAAACGCCGATCCCAGCTACAACCTCGGCGATATATACCAGAACTTCCTGGCACTGGGCCGCCTGCCGGGTTCGAGCGGGCTCTTTATGATTCCGTTCTCGGCAGACGCCATCGTAGTCTTCTACAACAAGGATATGTTCACGGCGGCAGGCGTGCCGTTTCCCACGTCAACCTGGACGTATGCGCAGTTCCTGGACGCGGCCCAGAAACTGACCAAGACCGACGCCAGCGGCAAAGTCGTCCAGTGGGGTATGGATCCTGTTGGAGGATGGACCGGGACGACCGCCTGGATAGACGGCTTTGGCGGCTCGGTACTCACGGCCGATAACAAGCACACGAGTTTCTCGGCGCCGGGATCAATCGCCGGTCTACAGGCGATTCAGGATCTCGTCGTCAAGTACAAAGTAGCAGTGCCTCCGACGGTGCAGCTCCCCGGCGACCCCTTTCTGATCGGCAAGGCGGCCATGGGATGGAGCGTTCACGGAGCCGTAGGGGGATGGGGACAGGCAATCGGCAAGAAGTTTGCCTGGGATGTCCAGGGTCTGCCGAGCTTCCCCAACGGTAAGCACGTCAATGGCATGGGCACGGCGGGCTTCGCCGTCTCGGAGAACTCCAAGAACCGGCTGGTGGCTTGGGACGTGGTCAAATACGTGGCCAGCGTGGAAGGGCAGACGATACTGGCGAAGGCCGGCACAAGCATGCCGGTGCGCAAGTCAATGCTCAACAACCCAATCTGGCGCAGGCCGGGCCTCAATAACGATGCCTTCCTCCAAGCGATCAAGTACGGCGTCACACCGCCCGAGCTAGTGCCAGTAGACTCGGCGATAAACTGCGGCACGATCAACGGCGGCGGCGTCTTCGCCACGGCGGAAACGAATCTCGAAAGCAAGATCGATCGAGGCGCATCGGTCGCCGACTCCGCGAAGGCAGCGGACGCGACCATCAACGGGTGCATCGACTCTCTGGGTTACTAGGAGAAGATCGGGCGAGACCGCCCGCCGGGCCGAGGCAGTAGAGGAAGCTCTGCTGCCTCGGTCTTCGGTAAGCGGAAGGACGCGGGGGAGGATCTTGCACGTGTCTCAGGCGTTGACTTCGTCGTCGGAAGCGGGCCGGCGCGCCTTGAAGCGCAATCTCGAAGGCTATCTGTTCGTCTCACCCGTGGTGCTTGGGCTGCTCTGCTGGACGCTTGTACCCTTCGCCACCGCGTTCTATTTCAGCTTCACACGCTATGATCTCCTGTCATCGCCCACGTGGCACGGCGTCAGGAACTACGTCCATATGTGGAACGATCCCCTCTTCTGGCAGGGTGTGAAGGTCACCTTGAGCTTTACGGCGATGTTCCTGCCCACGAGTATCGTCTTGGGGCTGGCCATGGCCATGTTGCTCAACCAGAAGGTGCGCGGCATTGGCTTCCTGCGTACAGCCTTTTACATCCCCTCCATCGTGCCGCTGGTGGCAACGGCCGTACTCTGGATCTGGATCCTCAATCCGGATGTCGGTCTGCTGAACGACGCGCTTCGGGCGTTGCATCTGCCTACCGGCTTGTGGTTGGTCGACCCTGGCAGCGCCCTGCCATCGTTAGTGCTGATGGGCTTGTGGGGAGTTGGCGGCGGTATGATCGTGTTCCTGGCCGGATTGCAGGGTGTCCCCGAGGAATACTATGAGGCAGCGAAGATCGACGGGGCCTCAACTCCCGCTCAGTTTCGCCACGTGACTCTGCCGCTGATCTCGCCCACGATCTTCTACCAAATCATTCTTGGTCTCATTGTGTCCCTGCAATACTTCGCCCAGGCGTTCATTCTGGGCAATTCGAATACGGCCACGGGCGGGCTGGGCGAACCGCTGAACAGCACGTTGTTCCTCACCGTGTACATTTATCAGGTGGCTTTCGGCAACCAGCAGATGGGCTATGCATGCGCGATGTCGGTGACGCTGTTCGCGATCATCCTGTTAATCACGCTCATCCTGTTCGGGACGCAGCGATTCTGGGTCTTCTACGGAGATCGCTGATGGGAAGCGTGGGAATGCCGGGCAACCTTGAGCTGTCCAATATCCCGCTAGCAACAACGCAGGCGCGGTCACGACGGTATGGGCGTCTGGCTCGGCGCGCCGTGCTGCATGTCGTCCTGTACGTGGGCGCCGCCATCTTCTTGATCCCTCTCGCGTGGATGTTGTTGACCGCGCTCAAGACGCTCCAGGAAAACTACACGTTCCCACCTTCCATCCTGCCAAAGGTCGCGCAATGGCAGAACTTCAAGGTGGCCTGGACATCCTATAACTTCACGCTTTACACGTATCACACGCTCTTCATTACGGTCACATCGATGGTGGGCGTTCTGGCTACTTCAACGTTGTGCGCCTTCGGCTTCGCCCGGCTGCACTTCTGGGGACGCGACTTCATCTTTATGTGCGTGATTGCGTCAGTTATGCTGCCGTTCACGGTCACGGTGCTGCCGCTCTATATCATCTTCAAGGATCTCGGCTGGCTGAACACGTTCAAGCCGCTGATCATCCCGGCGTGGTTTGGCGGCGGTGCCTTCAACATCTTCCTCTTGCGGCAGTTCTTCCAGACCATCCCTCGCGATCTCGACGACGCGGCGCGCATCGACGGCTGCTCGACCTTCGGTATCTTCTGGCGAATAATGCTGCCGCTTTCCAAGCCGGCGATCGCGGTGGTAGCGATCTTCTGGTTTCAGGCCTCCTGGACGGATTTTCTCGGCCCGGTAATCTATCTCAACTCGCAGGACAAGTTCACCCTCGCACTCGGCGTCTACCAGTTTGCTGCCGACTCAGGAAGCCTGGCTGTGCGCCACGAGGAACTCTTGATGGCCGTGGCATTCGCGATGGTGCTGCCGATCGCGCTGGTCTTCCTCCTGGCTCAGCGCTATATGATCCAGGGCGTGGTGTTAAGTGGAATCAAGGGCTAACCAGGAAGGAAGCTTCGGCTGATGACTATGGCGACCGAACCGGGGACCGGGGCCTTGCGGCCAGTTACCCTTGGACTTCAGCTGGGCCCGCAAACAGTCTCATGGGAAGAATTGCGGCGCTGGACACTGAAGGCCGAGAGGCTCGGCTTCGACGGTGTGTGGTTGGCCGATCATTTCATCCGTGGCTCCGGGCCGCCACATCCGGTGCTGGAAATGTGGGGCGGACTTGCGGCGCTTGCCGCAAGTACCTCGCGGATCCGAATCGGCTCACTGGTCGCCAGCGTCACGCACCGCACTGCAGCCATAACTGCGGTCAGCGCGGCCACGATCGATCAGATCAGCGGAGGCCGCTTCGTGTTGGGGCTTGGCGCCGGCGTCTCGGAGCATGAGCATCGTGCCTATGGGATCCCTATGCCGTCTCCGGCCACACGCCTGGCCATGCTGGCCGAGGCGATCCAGATTTGTCGCCTGCTGTGGACGGGCGACGTGGTCTCATTCTCAGGCAAGTACTTCCAACTGGAGGAGGCGGCATGTGAGATCAAGCCCGTGCAAGCCCTGCTGCCTATTCTGGTCGGTGCCCTGGGCGAGCAAATCGCTCTGCGGTTGGTAGCGCAGCACGCGGACATCTGGAACATACCCAGCATGGACATCGAATCGTTGGCCCGCAAGCAAGCGTTGCTTGACCGATTCTGCGCAGATGCCGGCCGTGATCCGGCAACGCTGCGTCGCTCACTTGAAGTGCCAATTGCGGTTGCAATAGACGAGCGCATCCTCCGCAAGCGCGTGGAACGGGTCATCCGTGCGCGCGGCTACCCGCCGGACGGCGCCACCGAGCGCTTTATCGCCGGTAGCCCCGATCAGTGCATCGAGAAGATTCAGCGCTACGTCGCGATGGGGTTTGACGACTTCATGCTGATCACCCTGGAACCATTCGACGACGACGAGCTGGAATGCTTCGCCGAATCAGTTCTCCCAGCGTTCGCGACGCCAGGCACTGCCGGGGCGGCACAAGCCAATGGGTGACACGACACTCGCACTCGGGCTGGTTGGCTGTGGCGGCATGGGTCTGCGCCACCTCCAGGGTCTGGCGGAGCTCGAGAAGTCCGGCCTTTCACCATTCGAGCTGATCGCGGTCTGCGACGCACGGCGCGACGCCGTCTTGCGTGCCGCGGATGTGGCGGAGGACATTCTCGGGCGGCGGCCTGAAGTCCATACCGGGCTCGCCTCATTGCTTGCCGGCCCAACTGGAAGGCTGCTCGATGCCGTCGACCTGGTCACCGATGTCGGGGCACATCACAACCTGGGCGTTACGGCTCTTCGGGCCGGCAAACATGTGCTCTGCGAGAAACCGCTTGGCCTGACCGTCCGCGCCTGCCGGCTACTGGTCGACGCGGCAACGCGTGCCGGCATGGTGCTGGCGACGGCCGAGAACTATCGGCGCGATCCCATGAACCGGCTGGTTGCGGCCCTGCTGCGGGAAGGCGCCATCGGGACTCCGTTCATGGCGCTGCAGGAGTCTGTGGGCGGCGGACGCACTGTGACAATTACACCCTGGCGCCACTATAAGGATCGCGGCGGCATCGTGGTCGATATGGGCGTGCACTACGCCGATCTCTGGCTGTACTTCCTCGGCCCGATCGAGCGCGTCACGGGTCGTATCGCTCTGTTTGAGCCAGTGCGACACAGTGAGCCAATGAGTGGCATGATGGCCACCTACTATGGCGCCGCTCCCGAATCCTCTGAGCCAGTCATGGCAACGGCGGAGGATACAGCCGCCGGACTGGTGACATTCACGCGGGGCGCGATCGGACAGTGGCTCCTCAGCCTCTCGGGTCACGGCGAGGGCTATTTCATGCGCAGGTTCTATGGCAGCGACGGCGCGCTGGACGCACCCGGCGATCGGTCCGGCCACCCCGTGCGTTTCGCCGGGGCCACTCAGGGAGGCTTCCACACCCTGGATGTGGCCACGGTGCGCATGCTCGCACCTGGCTTCAGTCTTGATGAGCCGACGAGCCGGCTGTTCGGCAGTTCCTTGCTGACCAACTACGACCTGCCGGGCGAAGCGATTGATCGCAAGTTGCTGGCCCTGGAGCTCGAGGACTTCGGGCGGGCGATTCTCGACCGCCGGCCGCCTGAGGTCGACGGTCAAGGCGGGCTGGACGCGGTCGCCGCCGTTTATGGTTTCTTCGAGTCGTCGGTGGCCGGCCGAGAGGTCAGCTTCGATGATGTCGCGAGCGGCGCGGCGAGAGACTATCAGCGCGACATCGACGCCGCGCTTGGCATTGGCGAGGGGCACCCGTGATCGTCAGCCAGGTCAGGCCGATCCAGTTTGGCTTTTGCGTACCCGTCTTTGCCCACCCGGGGCCGGACTTGTTTCGCACCCCCAGTTACCAACAGTTGGATCCTCTGGTCACGCTGCGAGCGGCAGTGGAATGCGAGCTGCTCGGCTATGACTCGCTCTGGGTCGCGGACCACCTATTCCTTGGCCGCGAAGGCGCGATCCTTGAGGGCTGGACGACGTTGAGCGTGCTGGCTGGGCTGACCAGCCGGATCAAGCTGGGATCGATTCACCTCTGTACCGGATTCCGCAACCCGGCATTGCTGGCCAAGATGGCCGCCACCCTGGACGTGCTCAGCAATGGTCGGCTGTTGTTCTTCGCCGATTCAGGCAACCGTCGCACCGAATTCGAGGCATATGATTTTCCCTGGCACGAGGACAGCCGGGCACGCAACACGCGCATGCGCGAGGCGCTGGAGCTTATGCTGCGATTGTGGCAGGATAGCGGGCCCGTTACATTCAAGGGCACGAACTATGCGGCGTACGAGGCGGTCTGCCTGCCGCATCCCGTGCAGCGACCCCACCCGCTGCTGTGGCTGGGCGAGACGCCCGACGACGTGATGCTGGCCACCGTGGCCGAACTTGCCGATGGTTGGAACAGTGCGCCGGCCTCAGTGGATGAACTTCAGGCTCGGTTGGTGCGCGTCGAGGCCGCATGCGCGACGGTTGGAAGGGCTATGGACGAGCTGGAACTCTCGCTGGAGACGCAGATACTGATCGCGCCGACGCAAGAACGAGTAGCAGCCCTGCTGGACTATGCAGCGGGCGCGGACCATAGCGGGGGGGCCGGTAGAGATTCCAGGCTGAGGGTTCGCGAGGATCAGTGGCTGGTCGGCACACCGGACGAGATCATCGCCAGGCTTGAAGCATATCGTGCGCTTGGCATCAGCCATTTCATGCTGTGGTTCATGGACTTCCCGAGCATGGAAGGGGTACGGCTCTTCGCTCGCTCCGTCCGGCCGTACTTCACGGAACAATCAAGCCCCGGCAACGACGCAGCCACAGAGTAGAAAAGAGAGACGCCATGTTGCTGGGGTACACCACGTGGGGAATGCCGTCGCTGCCGATTGAGGTGACGCTGGATCATGTGGCCGGCCTTGGATTCGACGGCGTCGAGCTGACTGTGTTCCCGGGCTTTTCGACGGAGCTCAGCCGGCTGGACGCATCTGAGCGGCGGCGCATCCGCCGCCTTCTTGACAAACACCGGCTGGCCTTGCCGTCGATCGCCGTGCATCGGGACCTGGTTGTCGACGATCCGCAGGAGTGGGCGGCCAACTTTGCGTACCTGCGGGCAGCCATCGACCTGGCGGTTGAGCTGGCGGGTCCCGAAGGCATGCCTGTGATCGACAATCTCGTTGGCGGCACATCAGGAGAGTTCCAGCGGCGGCACGCGCGTCTCGTTGAGCGGCTGCGCATGGTCCTGGACTACGCGGCGCCGCGAGGTGTGATCATCGCCGTTGAGCCGCACGTCTTCACCATCCTGGAATCGCCGGACACAACCAAACTGGTCATCGACGAGATCGGCTCGCCATATCTGCGGGTGCAGTTCGACATCAGTCACTTTGACGTCCTGGGGTTCACGATCGAAGAGACGGTGCCCGTGCTGGCGCCACTGGCGGTCCATACTCACGTCAAGGACCAACGCGGTCGGGTGCCTGACCACGAATTCTTGATTCCCGGCGAGGGTCCATTCGATTATGTCAGGTACCTCAAGGCGATGCAGCAGGCAGGCTACGATGGCTTCATCACCGGCGAAGTGAGCATGATGGTGCAGCGGAGACCCGGATACGATCCGCTCGCCGCTGCCACTATGACGTTCAACACCCTTATACGGGCCTTCGACGAAGCAGGGATCCAGCGGGCGGCTCGGACGTGACCGAGCTGTTTCCAGGCGTGTTTCTCCTGGGGCAGATAAGGAGAACTCGGTGAGCGTGTACGGCGTGGGGCTTGATACGGGACAGCTGTCGGGGTTGTTCCGCCTCGACGGCAAGGTCGCCTTGGTCGCCGGGGGCTACGGCGGCATCGGCGAGGCCATTTGCCGGACATTTGCCGCTTTCGGCGCGACGGTGGCTGTCTCCGGCCGATCGCTGGAGCGCGCCACAGCCCTGACTTGTGACCTGGCCGAGGCCGGATACTCTGCCTATGCGGCGAGCTTCGACATCCTGGACCTCGAAAGCATCCGCCGGCACGTCGATGAGGTTGCCGGAGCGTTCGGCACCATCGACATCCTGGTGAACTGCGTCGGTGCGCAACGCGAGGAGAGTGCTGAAGAGGTGAGCGAGGAGGCCTGGGACTACGTTACAGACGTCAGTCTTAAGGGGGCCTTCTTCCTTGCCCAGGCGGCTGGGCGTCATCAGCTGCGTGCCAGGAGCGGGCGGCAGATCCACCTGTCGTCCGTCCGCAGTCAACTGGCCCTCCGGGACCGAGGCTATGCACCGTATTGCAGTGCCAAAGGCGGGCTAAACCTGATGGTGAAGCAGCTGGCGGCCGAGTGGGCGCCGCGGCAAGTCCTGGTAAACGGGATTGCTCCTACATTTACCCGTACTGAGCTGGTGAGGTCCTACCTCGAGGACGAGGAATTCTACGCCGGGTTGGTTAGCCGCATTCCCCTGCAGCGCATCGCGAGCCCTCTCGACTGTGCGGGCGCGGCGCTGTTCCTTGCGGGGCCGGCGTCCTCGTTTATTACTGGGCAGATCCTGTTCATCGACGGCGGGATCACGGCCACGCAGTAGCTCGCCCGCCTCCACCCCTTCGTCAGGCGGCCAAGGCCAGCGAGCCTGGTGTCTGAGAGACTCGATGCTCTACGATGTCTCGGAGGTGCAATCGTTAAGTCCGCCATCGAATCACGATGAAAAGGATGAACCAGCATGCTCCGCCAAGCTCCAGACGCGTCAAGGCCCCGGCATATTGAGGTCGCGTTCCACAGAGTCGGCGATCGCGACACCGCCCGGTACGTCTCCTCGACCACTGTCCGCGAAGAAGCACTGCATCATGGAAGGCTAACAGGACTCTACTGGTCGGCCACCGGTCAGGTGGCGCGTGAGAATATGCTGGGATCGCTGCCTGGCTTCGATCCGTTGTCTCGGCCCAGTGCCGTCTTCGAGTTGGAGATCGATGGTCAATCACTAAATGATCGGTGGGATTGGACCAGCGCGACGGAACGACTGGGAGTACGGGCGGGCACGGTCGAGGCGGTGGTGGAGCTTCAGCACCAGCTGCGCCCGGTCACCGTTCGGGTCGTGACCCGCCTGGACGGCACCACTGTGCTGGCCCGCTGGCTGGAGATTACCAACACAAGCGGCACACCTGCCGCGCTTTCCCGCGTATCGCCCTGGTCAGGCGTGCTCTGGACCGCTAACTGGGTGGACGCGAGACTGGGTTGGGATGCGGCGACGCATCCCCGGTACTCGCTGGGCTACCAGGTAGCAGAGAAGTGGGGCGAAGAGTGGGACTTCACCTGGCGCGCCCTGCCGCTGGAGACCTTCCGGATCGAGCGAACGATGGAGCACGCATTCGGCTCGCCCTACTTTGTACTGCACAATGAAGTGACCGGCGAGTTGTGTTTCCTTGGCCTGGCCTGGTCTGGCCCGTACGTGGCCGAGTTTTCGCACCGATTTGATACCTGTCTGTCTTTCCACATAGGTCCGTTGGGCGCTGCCCCGTTGCGAGTCATCGCTCCAGGCGAGACCGTGAAGTCGCCTGAGGTACACCTCGGGATGTATCACGGTGGTCTCGATCAAGCCGTACAGGCCTGGCACCGGCACATGCGCGCCTCGGTCATACCTGCGCGCCCGGCGGGCAAGGAGATGTACACGATCGCCGGTCGCGTGGTGGAACAGCCTGGCGAGTGGATCCTGAGGGAAATGGACATTGCCGCGGAAATGGGTATCGAGGCTTTCATGGTCGATGCCGGCTGGTATGGCGAGGAGTTCCGACCCTGGCCAGAGAACCGGGGTGACTGGTTCGAAGGCAGCTGGATGCCGGGCGGGATTGCCGGTGCACGGGACTATGCGCACGCCAGAGGCATGTTGTTTGGCCTGTGGATGGAAGCGGAGGCGGCGGGGAAACAGAGCCGGTTGACCAAAGAACACCCGGATTGGCAACTGACCAGAAGCGATGGGCTTCGGTTCCCAAGCCTGAATCTGGCGCATCCCGAAGCCGCCAGCTATTTTGAGGACGCGGTGCTACGGGTGATCCATGATCACCAGCTGGACTTCTACAAGCTGGACTACAATGAGTTCCTTGATGAAGGCGGGCAACACATACGGCACGGCTATGCCGAGCAGGAGATGTGGCGGCACAACGAGACGCTCTATCGTGTATTTGACCGCGTTCGTCAGGAATTTCCGCTGGTGGCCCTGGAGAACTGCGCGGGCGGCGGTGGCCGCAACGACCTGGGAATGCTGTCTCGTTTCCACTACGCGTGCGAATCCGATGTGAGTGCCTTTCCTTTCAGCATTCGCGCTATCAATGCGATGACGCTTTACGTCCCTCCGGAGTCGATCTGCTACTACCACGACCACCTGATGGATGCGCATCTCACCGCGGATCTGGATACCCACTTGCGGGTCGCCTTATTTGCCAACCCCGTATTCGTCGGGTTTGGCGCGCAGAGTACCGATCGCAACACACCTTACTTCGCCACGACTCGTCGCTACATTGAGTTGGCCAAGGCAGTCTGCCGTCCAATCCTGGTCGGCCACCCTGCCGTCTATCATCACACGCCGGACATTGGGCTATTGCGGCCAGCCGATTGGTGTGTGCTAGAATACGGGTCCCCGGACCGGATGCGAGGGTATGCAGGCGTATTCAAGCTGAGTGGTGGAAACGCCGCACGTGGTCAGGATGAGTTCGTGTTCCGTCCGCGCGGGCTGGACCACGCTCGCGATTTCGAGGTCACACTGGATAACCGGCACGCGACATTCCGCATGCGCGGGCGCGAACTGTGCAATTCAGGCCTGGTGATTCGCCTGGATGCAGCGATGACCTCGGAATTGCTGCTGTTCAAAGCCTGTGAGGAGCAGACGGAGAATCCGTTGGGCAACACTATGGTCGAGACGGTGACGATGTAGCGGGAGACAGCGGCGTCCAACCACCTGGGTCTCGCGGGCACGCTCCTCTGCCCACCTGACCGGCGCGACTCGCGTCGGCATCCGCGCACGACCGCTAGCCTGGTATCGCGCAGGCCGCGATCGGGCGCTGTGCAGGAGCTCGGAGGAACACTACTACATCCAGAGCCAGCGCGCTGCACGCGAACAGCGAGAGCAGCAGGAAGCCTCCGGTATAGCTGCCCGTGGCCTGCTTCAGGCCGCCCAGCACAATGGGCGGGAAGAAGCCCCCGAGGCCACCTAGAGCGCCGACAAGTCCGGTCACGGTTCCCACTTCCGACGGGAAGCGCTCGGGAACAAGGCGGAACACTGCCCCGCTTCCGAGACCTAACGTGGCGGCAATGGTCAGAGCACCGGCAGTGAAGATCACCATCGTCGAGGATATAAGCAGCGCGGCCAGTACCGCGACCAGGACGAACACTACCGCTAGCACGCGCGCGCCGCCGATGCGGTCCGCCAGCCATCCACCTACGGGGCGCAGCAGGACGGCAACCACCACGAAGCCTGCCGTGCGCAGTCCCGCATCGTCGGCGGTGAGGGCGAAGCGATTCTTGAGAAGCGTGGGCAAGTACACGCCCATGGCCACAAAGCCGCCAAAGGTAATGAAGTAGAAGAACGCCAGCGCCCACGACAGCTTCTCTCGCAATAGAAGCTTCAGACTGTGCGACAACGGGACCACGCGCCCGGCTGAGGCGTCGCGGCCGGTCAGCCAGAATACTCCGGCCCAGGTCAAGCTGGCCAGGCCGAAAATCCAGAAAACCGCTTCCCAGGGCATAACGCGCGCCAGGCGGGGGGCAAAGAACACGGCGATCGACTGCCCACCGGTGCCCATGCCGAACAGCCCCAGGGCCAGGCCCTGCTTCTCCGGCGGGAACCATTTGGTCGTGGCGCTCACGCCCACGGCGAAGCTGGATCCTGCGACGCCCAAGAAGAAGCCGCCGATCAACAGGCCGGTATACGAATGGACGAGGGCGATGAGGGCCGCGGGCAGGATGGCAAAGGCCATCAAGCAGCTCATCACAAGGCGGCCGCCGTAGCGATCCGCCAGTATTCCCATGGGCAAGCGCATCAGCGCGCCAAGTATGACCGGCACTGCCACGGCCGTGGCAGCCTGGAAATCGCTGAGATGATAGACGTCCTTGAACTTCGGACCGAGGCCGGAGACCAGGCCCCAGACAGAAAACGAGATAGCGAATGCCAGGGTCGTGAGAAGGAGCTGCCGGTTACGCATGCTGGGAACCTTTCCTGGCTGCGCATCCTGGGTCATATCGGCCACCGGCCGCGCCGGACGCCGGTCTCGACGCAGGTGACACCCGAGTATCCGTGATATCGTCACACCATACCGGAATCAGTATAGGGAGTTTCCTGCGGCCCAGCGGTGACTTGGGTCACAGGCAGGCGCCCTCATGGAGCATACTGCGCGATGCGTGAAGCAATAGCCCCGACCACAGGGTGTACACGTTTCATTTGCGGCACGGACTCACGTTCCACGACGGCACGCCATTTTCTGCCGCCGCGGTCAAGACTTCGTACGCGCGGGAACTGACAATGAGACTGGCTCTAGCCGCGGTATAATTCCAGCCAGGTTGCCGGGGCAGGCAGCAACGGTGGTTACTACAAGAACACCACGGTTGATTCGCTGCTGGCACAGGCTGACGCTACCGTAGACGTTGCCAAGCGATCCGTGCTTTACAAGAAGGTGCAACAGTTGCTCGTTGCAGACCCCGCGGCGGTCTGGCTCGCCGATCTGCCTGAGACGACGGCGGTGCGGTGCGCGATCCACCGCTATGTGCTCAATCCCGCCTGTACCGACAGCTTTGATTACTACGCGCTCTTGAAATAGCGGACCGACGGGTTGCCAGGTCTGATTTCGTGAATACGAGGCCGCCAGGTAGATCATCTGTAGAGGTGGGTCGTTTGTAGATGAAGAAACGAGGATTGCATGCAGGCGCCTCAGCCGACAACGGGTGAGCGTCCCCAATCTGGCGCCGACGAGGTGCCGCAGTACCTTTCGCACAGTCAGATCCTCATCGTCATCTGGGGCGTCATGGCGGGCATGTTCCTGGCAGCGCTCGACCAGAGTGTTGTGGGCACTGCGCTACCCCGCATCGTCTCAGACTTGGGCGGGCTGGACAAGCTCTCATGGGTGGTCACCGCCTATCTGCTGACGTCAACGGCGGTCACGCCTCTCTGGGGCAAGATTTCCGATCTGTACGGTCGCCGGTTGATCTTCCAGCTTGCGGTCTCGGTCTTTCTGGTTGGATCGGCGCTGTCGGGCCTGAGCCAGAACATGGGAGAGCTTATCGCGTTCCGTGCTTTGCAGGGCGTCGGCGGTGGCGGGCTCATGTCTATCGCGCTGGCGATCATCGGGGACGTGATTCCGCCGCGTGAGCGTGGTCGCTACCAGGGCTACTTTGGCGCAGTGTGGGGCACGTCGAGCGTGCTCGGGCCGCTGATCGGCGGTGGGCTCACCGATGGTCCGGGATGGAGATGGATCTTCTACATCAATCTGCCCGTCGGCGCCGTCGCCTTCGTGGTCATCTCGTCGGCGCTGCGGATGCCGGTTATCCGACGCCAGCACGCCATCGACTACCTTGGCGCCGCGACGATTATCGCTGCGGTAACCTGCCTGCTGCTGTATCTGAACTGGGCGGGCGGCAGCTATGGATGGACCGCGCCCAGCAGCCTGGCGCTCTTGACCGGAGCGCTGGTCCTGACGGTTGCCTTCGTGTTCGTCGAGCTGAGTGCGTCGGAGCCGGTGCTTCCGATGCGGTTGTTCACCAACTCCATTTTCAGCGTCGGGAACGGCTATGCGTTTCTCAGCGGGATGGCCATGTTTGGCGCCGTCATCTTCCTGCCGGTCTATCTGCAGGCGGTGAAGGGAATGTCCCCGACTCAGTCAGGCCTCTCCATGATTCCCATGTCGCTCGGTATCGCCGGCATGTCGATAACTTCCGGACGGCTTATCAGTCGGACCGGCAAGTACAGGATATTTCCGATCATTGGCGCAGCGGTGCTGATTGTCGGGATGTCGCTCTTCGCGCAGGTGCAGCAGGGCACTGCCTACTGGGAAATCGGTGTTATTGCCTTTATCACGGGCGCGGGCCTGGGCTTCACGATGCAGACGATCATGGTGGCCATCCAGAATTCGGTGGACCGTCGCGATATGGGCGTTGCGACAAGTTCCGTGACCTTCTTTCGCCAGACGGGAGCGGCGATAGGGACGGCTCTTTTCGGCGAGGTGCTGTCCACCCGCCTGTCACATTACATGAGCTCTGGTCTGGCTGCGGGACGGGGCGCGTCCGGCAGGACGCCCACGATCGACATCAATAATGTGCAAGCGATCCAGCGCCTGGCCGAGCCGCTCAAGACGCACGTGCTGGGGGCATTCTCCCACGCGATCGATGATGTGTTTCTTACCGGTGTGCCTCTAGTGATGATTGCGCTGGTTGTCTCTCTGTTCCTCAAGGAGATTCCCTTGCGCACGGCGACGCAGCGATAGGAAGGCGCCGGGCGCGGACCCACGTCCGTCGTACCAGATTCTGCCGCGGTTCTCCAGCTAGCGCCGATGCCGGCCCGGAGTCCATCCGGTGGCCCACGCCAGGTTGATCATGACCAGCGCGACCAGCGCCAGGGCCAGCCCTGGAAAGCCGCCGGTACCGCCAGCGATGGCGATGATCGGGATGCTGAAGATCAGCGTGGGGATACTTATTGCTGCCGCCATGGTCCGCTGCGCGGGGTGAGAGTCCTGCTGGGGCGTTGGGCTCAGGCCCTCTGCCCGGAGGCGCGCCACCGCCTGCCGCACCCGCCACTCGACCTGCGTGTCGATCTCGGTCTGGACAAGGGCCAGAATATCTCGCGCCGCGGATTCCACTTGCAGGGCGCCCGCGGGGACCGACTGCCCGCTCACTCCGGCCGGCAGTATGGCCTGCTGGGCCAGCAGCACATCGCGCAAGTCCCGCACCGCATCAGTGCGAGGCGGGGACATCAAGTCGTTTGCCATCGCGTGCCTCCTTCCGCGCGCGCGTCATGCCCTAGAGCTCTTCGGATAGTCTAGGCCGGTGCATGCCTGAGAGGCATCTGCCGACGGTCACCGATACCCCCTGCCTAAGGTCCCGGGATGCGGGCTGCGCAACGCAAGCCCTCGCGCAGCTCGATCCAGCGGACTTAGCAAAAGCTCAGTTACCTGTAAGGTTCCTGTCATAAAGCCATCACGAAACCGTCACCCTGCGCCCCTTATCCTCAAAGCATGAACTCCGTGACAGTTGTAGGTGCGCAGGCTGACGGAAACGGTCGCCACCTCGCACATTGAAGGGAAAGCAGACAGATGCAAAGCGACCTTGCCGCCGGCGTCGCTCGACCGCTGCAGCGAATGCCGGGACTGAGCCGCCGCGCGAAGCCCGTCCAGCCGATGGCACGGATGGCCAGCCGACGTGAAACTCATGCAGCGCGGGCGGACCGCCGCGCCGGCAGTGACCTCAAGGATGCCGTGACCTGGAGCCTGCGGCTCGTGTTCTATGGCGCCGCCGCCATCTTCGCCGCGCTGTGGCTCAAAGATGGCGGCATATCCGGTGTACACAGCACCGGCACGCTCCTGGTCAGCGTGGGCCGCTTCACGGGCCTGTTTGGTGCTTACCTGCTCCTGCTGCAGATTCTCCTGCTGGCGCGGCTGCCATTCCTGGAATGGACGGTGGGCTTCGATAGGCTGATGAAACGTCACCGTCTGAACGGCAAGGTGAGCCTGGGGCTGATTCTGGCCCACGTAGCCACCATCACTGTCGGCTACGCACAGCAGACCCGGCATCTCCATCCTTGCCGAGCTGAATTCGTTCCTGACAGCCTATCCGGGCATGATGCAGGCCCTCGCGGGCACGGTGCTCCTGATTCTTGTGGCATTCTCGTCGATCGTAATCGTGCGGCGCAGGCTCCGCTACGAAACCTGGTACGGCGTCCATCTGATGGCCTACCTCGGCATCTTCCTGGCTTGGTCGCATCAGGTGCCTACCGGCGGCGACTTTCTCGGCAGTCCGCTGGCGGCCGCGTTCTGGACCGCGCTCTATGTTGCGACGTTCCAGCTCGTGCTGCTCTTTCGCGTGCTCCAACCGCTGGTTGGCTTCCTCTGGCACCGGATGCGGGTAACAGAAGTGAGGCGGGAAGCGCCGGGAGTAGTATCGCTGCGCATCAGCGGGCGCCACCTGGACTGGTTGAATGCGCGGCCTGGGCAGTGGTTCCAGCTGGCGGTTCCTCGACCGAGAGCGCTGGCGGGAGTCACACCCGTTCTCGCTTTCGGCTGCTCCGGACGGTTCGTCGTTCCGCATCACGATCAAGGATCTGGGAGATTTCAGTCGAGGCCTGGCCAGCGTGAAGCCTGGCACATTCGTGATGGCGGAAGGCCCATTTGGCTCTTTCACAGAGGAGGCCCGGACGCAAAGAGCGAGTGGCTCTCATCGCTGGCGGTGTGGGCATCACACCCATCCGCGCGCTGCTGGACGACATGCAGGGGGATATCGTCCTGGTCTACCGTGCCGGGCACGCGGGGGAGATCGTGTTCCGAGACGAGCTTGAGCGCCTCGCTCGCGAACGGGGTATGCGGGTCCAGTACGTCCTCGGCGACCGCCGCACCCCAGGCAACGCACATCTCCTGTCCCGCGATCATCTGCGCAGCCTGGTTCCCGATATCGCCACACGGGACGTCTATCTGTGTGGCCCGACCAGTATGGTCCGGTCACTTACGCGCGCCCTGCGCAAGCTCGGCGTGCCGGCACCGCTGATCCACGTCGACGAATTCGCGTTCTAGCGCGATGCAGCCACAGAAGGCACGAGCATGAAAGCAAGAAGCAAAGCGGCACGGCTCATTCCTGCCATGATGGTCGCGTTTGCCACAGCGATCCCGGCCGTCACCGCGGCAGACATCCTGGCACACGCGTCGCCGCCGGCGAGGCTGGTGGCTCTCGGTCCGCGGCAATCTCCGGCCAGTCGGCCGGGGCTGCGGTAAGCGCGCCAGCACCGGGCAGTTCAGCGCCAAACGGGGCCTCCGGCTCTGGCGGGGCAGCCGCGCCTCAGACTGCCGGCTCCGCGGCCGGCACCTCTCGGTCGTACACAGGCACCGCGGTGCAAAACCGATTCGGCACCGTGCAAGCAACACTGGTGGTCACGGGGAACCGGATCACGGATGTGATCATCACCGCACCGCAGGACAATGGGCGATCGGCGTACATTAACTCGCAGGCCGTCCCCATGCTGCGCAGCGAGACCTTGCAGGCGCAGAGCGCCAACATCAATGGCGTCTCCGGCGCAACGTATACAAGCGAGTCGTACATCGGATCTCTGCAGGATGCGCTGGTCCAGGCACATCTCTAATGTGCAGGCCCGAGCAAGCACGCCGCCGGATACTGCTGCGCCGCTCTTCGGGCGCAAGGAAGCGAAGCGACGTAGTGAACAGTACGTGCGGGGGTTGCTGGTGCAGCAGACGGACCGGCTCAATGCGGAGCATCAGCCTGGCTGTACCGGCCGGTGCGTCGACTGCGCCCGCGGCGCGCGATGCCCCGACCCGGACATTGCCTTCCGGCGGGTGAACATCGGCACGCATTGGTAATGCTGCTGCACAGGATAGCCTTATCCCCATGCTCCAGACGACAGTGCAGACCTTCCACATGCGCTAAAGACCGCCGCGCACTGTGGCTCCTGCTGGAGCCGACAGACCTCCACCCAGACCGCCTCATGCACAGAAAACCTGTGCACGAGGCGTCCTGACGGAAACAGCGCTTGACTCACGGGTGTACGATGGAGGTTGTGGTGGATGCTATGATCTGTAGTCTTTGAGAGGGTTCGACGCTATCCGGTGCTGACGATGTAGCGAGCGTTAGCTCCTCTTGACGCCTACCTTCGCTTGGTCACCCCGACTGCAGCGAGCCACTGGTGAAACCGGCCACGACAAGTGTCGCGTGCCGGTTTCCTGCTGCCTGGGGCGGACCAGGGACCTTCGGATGCCGGGATTTGCGCGATGTGCATGCGCGTTACATGCGAGTGAATCACTTCGCCACACGCAGCGGCCTCTGGTACGGCCCTGCGTAGCGCGAAAGGAGATTGGCGGCAACAATGACCAGGCTGGCTTCGGCAGGGACTGCGCTTCAAGCGACAGCCAGGCCAATGCGGCGGTCACCGAAGTGGCCATGAAGAATAGCACTACGGGGATGACGGCGTCGCCGGATCTCCGGCGCCCACGGCGACATCGGCTGGCCGAGTGTGCGGCATCGTTCGCCGGAAGCTTCAATCAGCGACACGCATTGTGGTCACTGGACTACGAGGAAGAGAGCAGTGATGAAGACGAAGGTTGGCGGGTTGCCTGCGGTGGGGCTGGGAGTTGTGCTGCTTCTGGGGGGCGCGGTGCCGGTGTCAGCTACGCCGGCGTCGACCGGCTTGGAGGGGGTTGGTTTTGAGGTCAGCGGCTTCAGTGCCGGGGCGCACGAGACCTGGGGCTGGTCTGTGACCAACCAATCCAACAACTCAGGTTGGGAGACCGCCGAGGGGGGAGCGAGCTGGACTGAGAACATGCGGGCTTCAGCGTTTCGCAGGCCGGTGCTCACGATTGTTCCGATGCCGATCCGCGGTTACATTGTCGAGTTGCCACGTATTCCGGTCAAGGCTACGTACACCATCTACTCGGTCACGAAGACCGAACAGCATCCACCGGCTTCCTGTCGTGATGCCGGCACTCTGCTCAGCGGATCCTCGTATGAGGAGGTCGGGTTCGATGAAGCACCGTCGAACCCGAGACACCCGAATCTGATCAACGAGGCCATCACCATCATCTGGCCCGATCTTTCTGAGCGCAGTACCGGTCAGAAGTGCTCCCCCGAGGGTTTCGCTGCGCCCGACACGTGGTTCAAGAAGGTCGAGATGGTGGCAGATCTGGAAAAGCAAGACCAGGTCACCGTGCAGGCCAGTGGGCGGATTCCTGTACCCGTGACGAGCACAGACGACTGCTATGGGTGTCTCGGCTTCAAGGGCAGCGGCGACTACACGTGGCATGCGTCGATGACCCTGATCCGACTACCGCACCTTGCCCCACTTGTCGGGCAGTGAGAACAGTAGCGCTGACGGCGAGACATGTGCTGCGTGCGGGCACCGCGCTGCTTGTGGATGCGCGGCGTGCCGTCGTCAGGCATGGCAGGACATGGCGTGCGCACGGGGTCTATTTGGGCCTAGGCTGGCCAACTGCATCGTATTGGGTCGATGAAGACATGACTTCAGACCGCTTGCCGTAAAGATACAGCCAAAGAGGTCGACCACGAGAGTCCTGAGTAGAGCGCGTTCCTGCGCCGGAAGGAGGTGCAGAAGACAGCCGGGATGCGTATCTCGTGCACATAGGACAGAGTGGCGCAACGCGGACATAGACAACAGTACAGGATTGTCCGACGTCCGATTTTCGACACGTGCCTGCGCGCGTGCACCGGTTGGCTGATAGGCAGCTTGTTCAGTGTGTGACGAAGAAGGGTAACCATGAACACAGTGAAGACGACGCTGGCTCGACTTGCGGCGGCATGTGTAGCGGCCGCGTTGCTCATCCCCATAGCCGGAACAACCCGTGCTGCGGGGAGCACTCTTGTTACCAAACTCAATACGGATCTCGTCGCGCGCACCAACGGGGGCAATGCAGCATTTGCCACCAGCGACATGTCTTTCGCCAGTCTTCCCGCGGGTCAGCCCGGGTGGGCGCCGACAGGCAGCCTGCAATATGGAGCCATGAAGCTCATCGATGGCCATGCCTCCACAGCAAGCACGGACTGTGACGGGGGCTGCGACTGGGGAGGCAACAATTTGTCGCCGGCAACTCCAATCGACCTGATCTTTACCTTCGCCAAGACAAGCCAGATGACCATCGATAGCGTGGTGCTGTGGCAATCTAACTACAGTGAAGCCTTCACGGTTAGCCAGTATGAGGTCCTGGTATCCACCAGCGCCCAACCATTGTTGAAGCCTGCGGATTACCCGGCGCTCAAGTCGACGTTTACGCCGGTGGGGAAGTATCTTCTGGCGCCGCAGCTCGGAACGGGGCAGGCAGCCAAGTTCCCTCCAGTGGATGCACGTTACGTGATGATCCGTATATTGAGCACCCAGACCAATTCGACTGTTGCCTACCTAGGCGAAGTACAGGTCTTCGGGCCGGCTACCGGACCCGGAATGGCCACAGCCGTGCCGGCCACACCGAGCAGCGGTGCGCTCGGCCTTAAGTTCCTTACTGCCACGGTCAGCGCCGGCAGCCAGCAGGTGGCGCAGATCGTCGCATCGAAGAACGCTCTGGTTGCCATCGTGATCGACTATCCAAACGGCACGCAGGACGTTAAGCAGCAAAAGGCTGGAGCCGACGGCCACCTCATCTACATGTGGAGCATTCCCAAAGGAATAGACGGCCAGGTGACCATGACGGTGGTCAGCAAGGGGAAGTCGGCGACGGGCACTTTTACCGCCAGTTAGCGCAAGACCCGCATCGCCAAGCTGTGGCGCAAGCGTTCGGGCGGGAAAGCCACGGCCAGGTTGTCCGCCGCCCGCAACCAACACGACCGGCCGGCACGAGCGACTGTTGACAGCGGTCGGCTGGACATCGTCGACCACTTGTTGCCGACACGTGCCCGGCACTGCACGGGCATGTCCGTCAGCACGCACCCGCTACACTGGATGCAAGGAGCAGACACGTGGGCGATCCGACGCGGATCCTGGCAATAGACATCGGAACAGGCACGCAGGACATCCTGATTCTGGAGGCCGGCCAGGAGATTGAGAACGCCATCAAGCTGGTCATGCCGTCGCCGACCGTGCTGGTCGCCCGCCTCATTGAGGCTGCCACTGCCCGCGGCGAGGCGCTATTGCTCACGGGCGCGACCATGGGCGGTGGCCCGTGCGCGTGGGCCGTGGATGCCCACCTGCGGGCCGGGTTACCGGTCTTCGCCACACCGGACGCGGCGCGCACGCTCGATGACGATCTTGAGGCGGTGGCTCGCATGGGCGTGCAGGTCGTAGCTGACGAGGACGCGGATCGGATGTCCGGCACCTGCAGGGTGAGACTCGGTGACTTCATGCCCGGGGCTATTGCGACGGCGTTGTCTGCCTTTGGCGTGTCCGCCCGCTTCGACGTCTATGCGCTCGCCGCTTTCGACCACGGCGCTGCCCCGCCTGGGTACAGCGACCGGCGTTTTCGTTTCGATTTCCTTCGCGGAACTCTTGGCCGCGGAGACGATCTGCGTTCGTTCGCCTATACGCCGGATCGCCTGCCTGCCTCGCTCACGCGTCTCGTGGCGCTGACCGCGGACGTGCCTGGCGACGTACCGGTAGTCGTGATGGACACCGGTGCAGCCGCGGTGCTCGGCGCGTTGGAGGATCCCCGGGTGCGTGACTCTTCCAGCACGCTGCTGGTAAATGTCGGCAATTTCCACACCCTGGCGTTCCACCTGGAAGATGGGCGCATTCGTGCCCTCTTCGAACACCACACCGGGGAAATCGATCGCCCGAAGCTGGAGCGCTATGTGCAGGCGCTGGCGGATGGCTCGCTCCAGGGAGAGACGATCTTCGACGACCGCGGCCACGGCGCCCTATCGCTCGCGCCGCCGCGCACCGTCCCCGACCTTCTGGCCGTGACGGGGCCTCGCCGCAGGCTGCTGGCCGGATCGCCGCTGCGGCCGTATCTGGCCGTGCCCCACGGCGACATGATGCTCTGCGGCTGCTTCGGGCTGCTACGCGGCGTGGCCGCGGCTCTACCGCAGTATCGAGAGATGGTGCAAGCTGCACTGGGGCCGGGCGGCGAGTCATGACATAATCGCAGGCTGCTATGACGACAGCGGTTCGACAACCTCCGTCACCAGGCTGCGCGCGATGCGCTCGGGATAGGGCGGACGCAGATTCAGGATCACGTGTGTCGCTCCCGCGGCGATGAAGTTGCGCACCAGCGTCCGGCTGGCCGGCCAGTCACCAGGATCCATGGCCAGTTGGACCGAGCGCTGTATTACCGCCGGGTCGCGGCCGACCGCGTCGCAGTGCTGGTCAAGCACGGCGCTCTTTCGCGTGAATTCCTCGACCGGTCCCGTGACATAGTTCCAGATGTCCGCGTATCGGGCCGCGACGCGGAGCGTCAGCCGCTCACCACTGCCGCCGATCACGATCGGAGGGTACGGCTTCTGCACCGGCTTCGGCTCGCAGTACGCCTCGCTGATTTGGTAGTACTTGCCCTCGAATGACGCGGCATGCTCAGTCCACATGCGTCGAATGACCTCGCAGGCCTCGCCAAGACGGCGGATCCTCTCGCCCACCGGGTAAAGTGGAATGCCATAGGCGTGATGCTCGAGCTCGTTCCAACCGGCGCCAAGGCCGAAGTCCAGCCGCCCGTGCGAAATCACATCGACCGTAGCCGCCATGTTGGCCAGCACGGCCGGATGCCGGTACGTGTTCCCAGTTACCATGAGGCCTACACGCAGGCGCTGCGTCGAGGCGGCAAGCGCCGAGACGAGCGTCCAGCCCTCCAGGCAGGGGCCCGTCGGATCGCTGAAGATCGGCATGAAATGGTCGAAGAGCCATGCATGCTCGAGCAGAGGCTGCTCGTCGGCCTCCTTCCAGACCCGCAGGATATCCTCATAGGTCGTGTGTTGAGGCGCGGTCTTGATGCCGAAGCGTATCCTGGTTGTAGAGGCCATGCTTCCGTGTCCTTTCGTGCCGACCACTTCATTACATTTGTTGAGCATTCAAGTGTAAAACGCACGCGTTCGGCGGCGGACAATGAGCGGGCGCGACTATCTAGCGCCAAACACCTTGCCTGGGTTGAGAATCCCCTGGGGGTCGAAGACGCTCTTCACTCTTCGCATCAGCTCCAGCTCGACTGGGTCCAGCGCTCTGCCCATGAACTCCTTTTTCAGGGCGCCGATGCCGTGCTCCCCGGTTAGCGTGCCGCCGAGGCGAATCGCGGCATCGAAAATCTCGCCTGCCGCCTGATTCACGCGCGTCACCTCTTCTTCGTCGTGGCGATCGAACAGGACTTCGGGGTGCAGGTTGCCGTCGCTGATGTGCCCGAAGACGGGGATCAGCAGGTGATACTTCACGGCGATGGCACGAATGGCTTGCAGCATCTCCGGGATCGCGCTGCGCGGCACGCTGATATCCTCGCCCAGCTTTGTTGGACGCGCTCGGGCCATTGAGGCGGACACGGCGCGGCGTCCCGTCCACAGCGTCTCGCTCTCCGCTGCATTCTTCGCCACACGAACCTCGCGGGCGCCGGCCTCCAGGCACAGCCGTTCGACGTCACGCAGCTCATTGTCGACCGCCGCGGGATCTCCGTCCGCCTCGATGAGCAGGATTGCTTCAGCGTCGACGGGCAAGCCGGCGTGGAGCCACTCTTCGACGACACGAATCGAATCCTGATCCATGATCTCTATCGTGGCGGGCACGATCCCGGCGTTGAGTATGGCGGTGATCATTCGGCTTGCCACGTCGATGTCGTCGAACACCGCCATGGCCGTGCGCGCCGAGCGAGGCTTGGGCACGAGGCGGAGGATGATCTCGGTAATCACCGCGAGCGTGCCTTCCGAGCCTACGAGGAGTTGTGTCAGGTTGAAGCCCGTCACATTCTTGATCATCTTGCCGCCAGTGCGCAGCACGGAGCCGTCCGAGGTCACGGCCTCGAGGCCGAGCACATAGTCCTTGGTCACGCCATACTTGAGTCCGTGGGGACCGCCCGCGCACATGGCGACGTTGCCGCCGATCGTGCACTGCTTTTGGCTGGCAGGGTCGGGTGGGTAATACAGGCCGTGCTCGAGCACCAGTGCCTGCAAGTCGGCGGTCACCACTCCAGGTTGCACGCGCACGAGCATGTTCACATCGTCGAGCTCGAGCACCCGATTCATCTGCGCCAGCGCGAGCACGATACCCCCGGCTATAGGCACGGAGCCCCCTGCGAGGCCCGTGCCGGCGCCTCGTGTCACAAGCGGCACTCGCTCGGCACTGGCAAGCCTGAGCACTGCCTGCACTTCAGCGGTCGTTCGCGGCAGCACGACTACGTCCGGGCGGTGCTCGAGGAAGGTGCCGTCGTACGCATACGACTGAAGGTCCTCAGGCAGAGTGAGCACGCGCTCCGCGCCGAGCAGGTGCTTGAGCTGCGAGACCCCTCGATCCGAGATCGCATTGAAGCTGGCGCCGGTGAGCGGCGTGCCGTGCACGATGTCGATCACGGTCTGCCCGTCAGCGTTCATTTCAGTTGCCCTCCCGTCTCGGCTTCTGTCTGCCCTTGCGGTAACTCTCGTCCAGGAGCTGCGTCAGCTGCTGCACTCGAACCGGCACGCCGTAGCGACGCGCGCCGGCTTCCAGCTGCAGCAAGCAGCCGGGGTTCGCCGAAGCTACCACCGCTGCTCCGGTCTGGCGAATGTGCGTCATCTTGGCCTCCAGGGTTGTGTCGGCCATCTCCGGCTGTTCGATGTTGTACGTGCCTGCGCTGCCGCAGCACCACGTCGCTTCCTTGAGCTCCACATAGGTAATGCCAGGGATAGCCCGTAGCAGCTCCCGAGGCTCCTTGCCGATGCCCTGGGCATGGCACAGGTGACACGGATCCGCATAGGTCACCCTCCGGCGCAGCTCACCTGACGGCTGGACCAGGCCGAGTTCGACGAGGTACTCGTGGATGTCGCGCACGCGGGCGCTGAAACGGCGCGCGCGTTCGGCCCAGACGGGGTCGTTGCGCAACCAGTGCCCATAGTGCTTCAACGTGGCGCCGCAGGCAGCGGCATCGCAGATCACCACGCAGTCTCCCAGCGCCTCATAGGCAGCGATGTTCCGCCGGGCGAGGTCGCGCGCGATCTCCATCTCGCCCTTGGTCTCATGCGGGGCACCGCAGCAGCCGGCCCCCGGCGCGCGCAGGACCGTGCAGCCGTTGAAGGCCAGCACCCGGACGGATGCCGCGGAGGCCTCGGGCAGCAGCACGTTATTCACGCAAGTCAGGTGAAACGCCACCTCGGCGCGCTCGGCGCCCACAGCGGGTATCCGGTCGGCGAGACGTGGCCGAAGCGGCCGCGCGATGCGGGCGGGAAGCAGCTCTTCCATGCGGCGCAGGGGTCCAGGCAGCCAGCGGTTCAGACCCAGCCGACGGGTCATTCGCTGTAGTCCGCTGCGGTTATAGATGCGGATCGGCAACGATGCGAGCTCCATCCGCCGATGGTGCGGCAACAGCTGCTTGTAGATCAGCGTCTTGACCATCCGCTCTACTCTGCCGGGGCGCGCGGCCGCACGCATGTATGATTTGGACTGGGCGACCACCTCGCCGGCACTGATGCCCGTTGGACAGGATGTGTGGCACGCCATGCACTGGAGACAGAGATCCATGTGCTGCGACAAGGCGGCACTGCGCAGGTCAAGCTGCCCCTCGACCATGTTCTTTACAAGCGCGATGCGACCCCGCGGCGACTTGGCCTCCACCCGGGTAGGTCTGTACGTCGGGCAGACAGACAGGCACTGGCCGCAGCGAATGCAGGCTTCGAGGGCGCTGACGCTCGGTAGGTCGAGCAGCCCCAGCTGCCGGTTCGTTACCGGGCTTTTCCGGAGTGACGGCACATCCGTCTCTTGGTCATGCACGGATACACCTCTGGATCAGCGCACGTTCGAGTGAATCGTCCGGGAAAATGTCGCCGCCTGTTGCGAGAGGCTCGCGGGCACGGCAACTTCCACGGTATAACATGCTTTCGCTCCTCCAAGGCCAAAGGCCAGCGTGGATTCTGACTGACCCTGCCGGAGCTCCGCCCAAGAAAGTGAACGCACCGGCATGAACCACGCGTCACACCCGTTGGAAGCCGCCCGGCGGAGCACCCGTGGCGCGTTCTCGACCAGCAAGACCTGCCGATCCGTTCTTGCTAGCAGCGCGGCGGGCTGCTCGTGTGCCAGCAAACTGAAGCGGCGCCAAGATCGGCCACGCGGTAGTGCAGGAATTGCCAGCAAACTGCGCAGTTGCTCGGGCGAGGGCACATATTTCCGCACGTAGTTGCGTTGCCGGAGGCTCAGCCCGTGTAATGCGCGCCGCGATGCGTCACCTTGCTCGGCGGATACAGGTTCGTGGGAATCGGCCGAGGCCGATCTTTCTGGGAGATCCATCGCCCTACGAATCAGGTGCACGGCGCCAACAACGTCGGGCTCGCTCACGCCGTTATACCCGATCGTCACGCGGCGCGCTCCATCGGGTGCCGCCAGCACCAGCGTGAAAGCGCAATCCAATAGATGCGAGCGAAGCTCAATGCCGATAATCGCGTCGAGCGGGCACGCAGCGGTGACGAACTGGTGCGCGGCGCTGGTGCTTGCACGATCCGCAGGGTCGTCAAGTACGAGCACGCGTGCCTGGGTGACAATCAGCGCCCGTCCCGGCACTCTCGGCAGCCTGCCGCCGCTCCTGCTTCGCGAGAGAACGGCTGGCGGATCTCTGAAGCTCACGAGGTATACTGCACCGAGCACAGGTTCAGACGCCACCAGCTGCCGCTCTGCCACAGCCTTGAGCGAAGGGGGCAGAGCACCAAGTGTCTCGGCAGTCGACAGTATCAAACCGACACGTCCATCCGGCAATGTAGCGGACATCCGCAGCACACTGTATCTGACAATGCCAGGCTCGCGCAAATGAGCTCCTACGTTACAATCCATGAGATGACTGACCGGCCACTTCCGAGGCGCGAGGACGGAGAATCTCTGTGAGCGACGAGCATGATTCTACGCTCCCGGACCTGGCAGACGCGAATCAATCCGAGCCGCCACAGCATTTCTTCGCGGCCGCGCTGACGCACCTTCGCCGGCTCGGCTACGTCAATGGTGGCTCATTGCCGCCATGGCGACTGCTGTCAGGGGGGATTTCCAACTGGGTCGTCCTTTTCGAGTGCAATGGCGGCGTCGTGGTGAAAGGCGCTCTCGCCCGGCTGCGGGTGCCTGAGCTGTGGCTGGCAGATCCAACGCGTGCCGTGCTCGAAGGCCGCGCGATGGCCGCACTTGGTGCACGATTACCTCACGGCAGTGTTCCGCGTGTGCTCTTCGTCGATGAGTCAGCCTCTCTGGTGGGGATGGCGTGCGCGCCGGCTGCGGCCACGCCATGGAAAGACGCGCTGCTCAGAGGCGATGTCGATCCGAATGTTGCTCGCGAAGTCGGAACGTTGCTCGGACGGATGCATCGGGCCGCCTGGGACGACATGGAGATCGCGTCGCAATTCCGCAACCTTGATCTGTTCCGGCAGCTGCGTCTCGACCCCTATCACGGGCGGGCCGCCGATGTGGCCGACGAACGAGGCGAGCACGACGTGGCGCGCTTGCTGCGCGAGGGCGCCAATGCGATGACCGGCCGGCGCTCTACGCTCGTTCACGGCGACTACAGTCCCAAGAATCTGCTCGTGACCGCGGGAGGTGTAATGGCCATCGATTTTGAGGTGGTGCACTGGGGCAATCCGGATTTCGACACCGCGTTCCTGCTCACGCATCTCGCCTTGAAGGCGATCCACCGCCCGGCCGCGGCCGCGTCGCTGGCCGATGCAGCTCATGCCTTTCTCGAGGGCTACGCAGCTGCCGTCGAGAGGCGCGGATTGAGCGAGGCCACTGATGGCGCCCTGCGGCAGGCCGGCTGTCTCATACGAGCCCGAGCCGACGGGAAGTCCCGAGTCGAGTACTTGGATGCCGCCGGTCTTGCCACGGCACGAGTCCTGGGGGCCGCCCTGCTGCGCGGCACGGTCACTGGAGTCGACGAGCTGTTTGGCAGGGTGGAGGAAAGGTGAAGAACAGCCACGCTATTGCCGCAGTCGCGGCCCGCCAGGTTCTGGACTCGCGCGCCGCGCCGACGGTTGAGGCAGATGTCACTCTCGTCTCCGGCATCATGGGGCGGGCCAGCGTGCCGTCAGGCGCGTCCACCGGATCGCACGAAGCCCATGAGCTTCGTGACCACGGCGAGCGCGGGTGGGCGGGGCGCGGTGTCTATCGCGCAGTACGCAACGCGTGCGACATGTTTGGACCAGCGGTGCTCGGGCGCGACGCGCGCGATCAGGCCGGGCTCGACGACGCCCTCACTCTCGCGGACGGCAGCGAAAGATTTGCTCGGCTCGGAGCCAACGCCGCGCTCGCGATCTCGCTGGCCGCTGCGCGTGCCGCGGCCGAGGCAACCGGCGTGCCGCTCTACCGGTACATCGCTCAGCTTTGCGGCGTGCAACCGATACTGCCGCTCCCGATGGTAAATCTGATCTCGGGCGGAGCCCATGCCGGGGGGAACCTCGACATCCAGGACGTTCTGGCCATGCCTGTTGGCGCCAACACCTACTCGGCTGCGCTTGAAGCGGTCGTAAGCGTGTATTGGGCGCTTCGATCGCTCTTGATCGAGATGGGACACACACCGCTGGTCGGCGATGAGGGAGGATTTGGCCCTGCGCTGCCCACGAATGAAGACGCGCTGGCGGCAGTCGTTCGGGCCATCGAGCGAGCCGGGCTGCGACCCGGAATCGACGTTGCCGTGGCCCTCGACGTCGCCGCGACGCAGTTCTGCCGCGGGCTCACCTATGACCTCCGGCACGAGGGCTCGCCGCAGCCGCGGCTCACAAGCGCGGAGATGATTGCGCGGGTGGAGCAATGGGTGGACCGCTACCCGCTGATCTCCATCGAGGACGGGCTCGGCGAAGATGACTGGGAAGGTTGGCAGGTGCTGACCAGCAGATTGGGCGCTCGCGTGCAGCTGATCGGAGATGATCTTTTCGCGACCGATGCGTCGCGGGTGCGCAAGGGTATTTCAGACGGTGTTGCAAACGCCGTATTGGTCAAGGTCAACCAGGCAGGCACGTTGTCCGGCGCCTTGGATACTCTCCGCATGGCTCGCGAAGCCGGTTACGCGACAGTTGTTTCCGGCCGTTCCGGGGAGACGGAGGACGATTGGCTTGCGGACCTTGCCGTGGGAACACGTTCCGGCCAGATCAAAGTTGGGTCTGTAGCACGCTCGGAGAGACTGGCCAAGTACAACCGCCTGCTCCGTATCGAGGAGGAGTGCGCGGATATGGTCGGCTATGCCGGTGCATACGCCTTCGGGTTTCTCGACGGCAAGACGCTGCGAGGGCTCACCTGAGACGCGACCTTTACTCCTGCAGGAGGAGTGGAAGCCATGCAAGCGCCAATGCCAGGCCGGCGCTGCCGGAGATCGCTTCGACCGACGACCTTCAGTGCTGGGCCGTCGAGATTCGTCGCTGCATGTCGGCGCGAGCCAGCAGCTCAGGTCGCAGTGCTACTCCCAGTCCGGCCGTGTCGTCCACGTAGGCCGAACCATCGCGAATGGTTACAGGCTTCGTCACGACGTCACGGTAGTATCCTTCGCAGAAGCCGCGCACCGTCTCCATGACCATAACGTTGGGTACGGCGGCGCACAGATGCAGGCAGGCGAACAGATTCACCGGGCCGGTGCAATCATGCGGCGCGATCGCCAGGTGATGAGCATCGGCAATGGCAGCGATCTTGCACGCTTCGGTAATCCCGCCGGTCCAGATGATGTCCGGCATCACGATGTGTGCCGCGCGCCGGTCGAGTACCTCGCGGAAGGCGTACTTGGTGAACAGCCGCTCGCTGACGCACTGCGGCACGCGCGTCTCCGACACCAACCTGGCCAGATCATCCACGCAGTCCGGCTGGATTATGTCTTCCATCCAGACGACGTCGTACGGTTCCAGTGCTCGTGCGATGCGGAGTGCCGTGTTGAGATCCCAACGGGAATGGCCTTCAATGGCGATCTCCATGCTGCTCCCGGCGGCTTTGCGGATCTCCTGGACGGTCCACAGACCTTGTTGCAGGTCGGCCGGAGTGATCGAGTGACCGCATGGGCCGACGGCGGACCAGCCGGCCGGCCCGGTGACACTTGCGATGGAGATCTGGGGAGCAAAACGGTCGAACGGCCACACTTTCATCTGGGTGATGCCCTGGGCAAGGAGCGATTCGGCAAGCTCGCCTGGTCGCTCGACGAAGCCGTCCTGGTCGGCATAGAGTGGCGTGTTGACGCAGGTATTGTAGACGCGTATCGACTCGCGGCAACGCCCTCCCAGGAGGTTAGCAATCGGCTGACCGAGGTACTGACCGATCACGTCCCACAACGCGATATCCAATGCGGAGATGGCTCGCATTTCAGCACCGGCGAAACCGAAGAAATTGGCATAGGAGAACAGGTTCTGCCAGTGCCGCTCGCGGTCAAACGCCGACTGACCCAACAGAAGCGGTGCGGCAAAGTCGTGGATCACGGCTTCAACGGCCCCGGGGATGTAGAATGTCTCGCCGAGCCCGACCAGTCCCTCCGACGTATGAAGCTGCACCCAGATCAAGTTTGGATACTCGGCTGACCGCAACGTCTCGATCTCGGTGATTTTCATATCCAGTTCTCCTTCAGGTCTGCAGCGACCGCATGGCAAACAAACGGCGCCGGGCGATCGAGGTCGGGAATGCACCCACGCGTCGGGCCGATCTGCCCGCTCAGGCGGTGCATCGCCGCCTTTCAACGCTCATTCTAGCGCAGCACGGCCATTTCGTAGATCAAACGGGCCAGACCACCGGGAGGCGGAAGAGGCGATCGACGGTGTGTGTCTTGCTGCGGACGCGGACGCCGTGTCTGCCTGGCGCATTGGAGAACGTGGCGCGCCGCGAGCAGGTCAGGCCGCTGCTGCCAGCAGTTGAACGATAGCCTGCACCGCCTTTGCGGCCTCTGCGTAGGGATCAGGCCATGGCGCGCTTGGAAACAGCTCGAGTGAAAGCGAGCCCTCGTAGCCGCGGGAGTGAAGCGCTTGCACGAAGCCCGGAAGGTCAAGGACGCCCTCGCCGAGCGACACGCGCGACAGCAGTTGCGCATCGGCGTCGTTTATGTGAGCAATGCCGATGCGCCTGGCGGGCAGCTTGCGCATCTGGTCGAATCCGTCGTCGGCCGTCGCGATATTGAACGCATCCAGGACGAGCAGCACGTCATCAGCCGCCTGTTCCACGATCGTCAAGGCGTTTGCGAGCGATCGTATGCCGCTCCGCACGTCCGGCCGGGTCGACGAGCGCCCAACCTGCTCAAGCGCGAGAGAGATGCCATGCGACCTGGCAGTCTCCGCAAGCAGGGAGAGTCGTTCAGCGGCAGACCGCATGACGGTCGACGGCGGAGGCAGCCCCTCGCGACGGAGGGGGGCCACACAGACGAGCAGGGGTGCTCCGACCGACTTTGCCAGCTCGATCAACGACTCGAACGCGGGATGCGGGTATGGATCGTCGGGAAGCGCCCAATCCATCAGCTCGTCGACGGCGGCGACACGGACTCCTCCGGCCCGCGCCTGCGCAATGATCTCCGCATGGGTCTCGGAACCCCGGTACGGGTGGAGCGACACGTTCTCCGCGCCGGCTCGAGCGGCAATATCCATGAACTCCGACGTCGACACTCCTGGAAACGACGCCTGGTTCAACCCGACGAGCATCGGGCTCCGCCTTTCTCTCGCCCGGTACATGTCCTCATGCCCGCTCAAGGCAAACCTGGCACTGGCACATGTGGCGCCCCGGTAACCGCACCGACGATCTCCGGTCAGCAAGTGAAGCAGCGCCGTCGAGATCGGGCGCTTGACTCAGCAGACGCCGTTTGCTACTATGGCAGCAAATTTGGAATATGGTCGATAATATCTGATATTCGGAAGGGCGTCAAGCAGTATGGTCAATCCCGGTGCAAAAGGTCGCGTGGCGTTGGTGACGGGCGCGAGTAGCGGAGTTGGCCGGGCTACCTGCCTGCACCTGGCCGCGGCAGGATTCACGATCGTCGGCGCCGCTCTCGACAATCCCACGCTGCAGGAATTCGCGGCGGAAGCGCCGAACGTGCGCGTTTTGCCGCTAAATGTCACGAGCCGGCCGGAGGTGGATACGCTCGCGGCGCAATTGCACGACGACTACGGCGGATTGGATCTGTTGGTATGCGCCGCCGGCATCAATGTGAAGCGTCGCAGATTCGAAGAACTTTCGAGCCAGGACTGGCAGCGCATCCTCGATACGAATGCCACGGGCGCCTTCAATGTGACACAGGCGTGCCTCCAGATGCTGCGGGCGCGCGCCGGCCTCGTGGTGATCATCGCCTCGGTGTCGGCGCGCTGGCCTGATGCCTCCGGACCAGCCTATCAAGCCAGCAAGCGCGCGGTACTGGGGATGGCCCATGCGATTGGCCTGGAGGAGCAGAGATACGGCGTGCGTGTCACTGCGGTTTGCCCCGGTCTCATTGATACTCCATTGCTGAACGCGCGGCCTGAGCCGCCGGCTGCTGACGTGCTGGCCAAGGCATTGGTGCCTGACGACCTTGCCAGCATCATCACCTTCCTGGCGCAACTGCCGCCACGCGTGCTGGTGCCGGAGCTGGTGGTCATGCCGGCAGCCCTGCAGCGGATCGGCAACACGTTATAGTCGGGACATGGCAGTCTGTCTCCTGACGTCGGGCCGGATCGATGAGTCGTGGATCGTTCATCGAGCTATCGTTCACTTGACCCGGGCGGGTGTTCGGCCCGGGCCGACCTGGCTGATGCGGCGTATCGAGAGGCCGAGGGGAGCTGCCGCCGGCGGCAGCTCGTATTTCGTATCTTGCAGTGATCGCGGGTCGGGTAAGGCTGAGCGCCTCCGCATCCCCGACACCGCGACCAGATGTACTCAGCGACAGAAGGGACCGGCTCGTGCAGATCGAAGATATCCAGACGCTGTTCGTGGACGGACTCTATCGCAACTTCGTTTTTGTCAAAGTCTCTACGGACGTGGACATCGTAGGATGGGGTGAATGCAGCCTGGAAGGCAAAGAGTCTGCCGTGCAGGGCGCGGTAGCAGATTACAGGCGCGAGCTCCTTGGACGCGATCCGCGGCGCATCGAGGAGCATCGTCGCACGATGACCCGCGATTCGTTCTGGATGGACGGGCCCGTTCTGCGTAGCGCCATGGGCGGGCTGGAGATGGCGTTCTGGGATATCCTGGGCAAATCGCTCGGTGTGCCCGTGCACGCGTTGCTCGGCGGCAAGCTGCACGACGAGGTCGAGGCCTACTCCAACGCCTGGTACTTCGGGGCCACCACGCCTGCCGAGTTCGCCTCGGCCGCGAGCCAGCCACTCGCGTTGGGTTACCGGGCACTCAAGTTTGATCCTTTCGGGCGCGCGTCGTTCGCGCAGAGCGGCGACGAGATCGAGCGCGGCGTCGCCACCGTGGCCGCCGTGCGCGCCGCGGTCGGAGCCGGCATGCGCATTGGTCTCGATGCACACGGACGTTTCGGCCTGCTCAGCGCTCTACGCCTTCTTCAGCGCCTCGAACCCTACGATCCATTCTTCGTCGAGGAGCCTGTGCATCCTCACGATCCCGCGGCCATCGTGCAGCTGGTACGGCAGTGCCGGATTCCAATCGTGCTTGGCGAACGCTTGTACTCGCGCTGGCACTATCGGGACCTGCTCGAGGCCCGGCTGGTGCCGTTGATCCAGCCCGACGTCATCCATGTGGGCGGGATTGCAGAGCTGCAGCGGATTGCCGTGATGGCTGAAGCGTATTCTGTCGGCGTGGCCGCTCACAACGCGGCCGGCCCGATCTCCTCGGCTGCAACCCTGCAGGTCGTATCCACGCTGCCGAACGTGCAGATTCAGGAGATGTTTGACCCTGGTGACGCGCCCTGGCGGGATGATCTGGCGTCGCCGCCAATCCGCGTCGTGGGCGGCAAGGTGCGCGTCCCGGATGGACCTGGATTGGGCATCGACCTCAACGAAGAGGTTGCCCGCGCGCACCCTGGTATTCCGCGTGGGCTAGGTCTCTATTCCGCGGACTCGCTGTTGGAGATACCGCGCGATGCCGCGCGGCCATCTTCAGTCTGAAAAATGGCCTCCGTGTGCGTCCGGATGGAACGGGATCCCCACTGCGGCGTGGGCCTGCCGGCTGCGGCCGGAGGCTGATTTCGTCCTAGCTTTCGTCGTCGCTGGGCCACACGCGGCTGCCGCCGCCGTTCAGAGCGAGATTGCCTCCGTCTACAGGCAGCAGGTGACCGGTAATAAACGAGGCGGCATCGGAAGCCAGAAAGACCGCCGCCTTGGCGACGTCGTCGGGCTCGCCCAGCCGACCCAGGGGAATGCCTGCCAGCAGGCGTTCGCGCAGCCGCTGCGTGTTCAGGCGCGGATCATCGAACATTTGCTGGAGCAACGGGGTCAGAATCTGTGCAGGCAGGATCGCGTTTACTCTGATTTGGTGCGGCGACCACTCCACCGCGAGCTCGCGAGTAAGCTGGTTTATGCCGCCTTTGGTGACGCTATACACGAAGTTACCCCGGCCGAGAGCCGTCACGCCGGCAATCGACCCGATGTTGATGATGTTGCCGCCGCGACCACGCCGGATCATGCGCGTACCCGCTTCACGCGCGCACAGGAATGTCCCTTCCAGGTTAACGGCCATCACCCTACGCCATCGCTCCAGCGTGAGATCCTCGGGATGCGATCGGCAGCCGATTCCCACATTGTTGACCAGAATGTCGATGCAATCGAACGCGCGATCAAACTGCTCGAACATTGCCGCGATCTGTGTCGGATCGCCGTTGTCACAACGACAGCCGCTGCAGACACGGCCCAGGTCTTCTATCTCGCGCCTAGTTTGGTCCATGCCGTGCTCGTCGATGTCGCTTACGAACACGTCGGCGCCCGAGCGCGCGAAGGCCACGGCGATCGCGTGGCCGTTTCCTCCGTTTGCGCCTGCCCCGGTTACCATTGCCACGTGCCCGGAGAGGTCGAACCAGTCGGCGATCATGTTTCGTCTCCCGCTTTCAGCTTCAGAATTCAAGCTTCAGCAGATGTACCTCATGAAGAGCGTCCTCTGCCGCTTCAACGCCCGCGCCCACCTCTGTGCATGGCCCCTCGTCGAACAACGAACGCACTGCTATCGCTCGAGCCCCAACACATGCAGCAGCCTGCACCGCTGCCGTCGTCGGGCGGCGCCTCTTGGATATGATGGATAATATATGATATTCTGACAGCGCGTCAAGGCAGCGGAGGTGACGCGAGCCACGGGCGCGCCTTTACGCCATCGCCTGGGCGGACGCGGCGGCTGCCTGAGCGAGGCAATAGATGGGAGGGGTAGTGGTGGACGGCTCAGTGAACGAGACCAGCTTGGTGAACCGCATCGCGGCAACGAGCGTGCCGCAAGGCCAGGTGACAGCCTGGTGGCTGGGAGGATCGGGTTTCGTATTGAAGACTGCCGCCGGAACACAGGTCTATCTCGACCCCTATCTGTCCGATAGCGTGAACGACATCTTCGGTCAGGCTCGGGCCTTCCCACCTCCGATCTCCCCAGCCGATGCGCGCCCGACGGTGGTGGTGTCGTCGCACTGGCATGAGGATCACCTTGACCCTGGCACAATTCCGCTGATTGCGCGACACAGCCCCGCGACACGATTTGTCATGCCACCTACCGCGCTGTCGCGCGCGCTTGGCTGGGGTGTGCCACGCGACCGGGCGTCGGCGTTGGCCGATGGTCAGACCGTGCAATTCGATGATGTCACGATCTCGCATGCGCCGGCGCGCCACGTGGTCGACACCCCCGGTTGGGAAGTCCCGGACGCGATGGGGATTATTCTTACCGTCGGTGATCTCACGATCTACCACTGCGGCGACACGGAGTACGATATTCGCCTGCGCCTCCTGCGCGCCCGGCAGCTCGACGTGTGTATGGTCTGCATCAACGGCGTTGGCGGGAACATGAACGCTCACGAGGCCGCGCTGCTGGCGTGGCAACTGGGCAGCAAGTTGGTGATACCCATACATCACTATCTCTGGGCCACCAACACCGCCGGGGATGAGGCCACCCTGGATCCGACAGTCTTCGCCGAGACGTATGGTCGGCTAGGCGGACGCGGGCGGGTGGTCATTCCCGAAATCGGCCAGCCGATTCCATTGACACGCGGCAGCTGACCCGCCCAGCACATACGCTCAGGTGCAAAACAAGCCTGCGGCCTCGGCTGGCGGCAGGCAAGGATTGCGCACCAGTCAGCATGAAATTCGAACTTTTCCGCATAGGCATCGCTCCTAGCCGCGAATACTATGTCGTCTGAGTGGTCGTGGCAAGGGGGCGCCCGCAGTGCTAGTGCTAACGTATTCTCAAACGACGAACGAGGCGCTGCACCTGGCGATAAGTGCAGATGGCCTGGTGTGGAATGCGCTGTTCGACGAGGCTCCGCTCCGGCCAGTAGCCGGAGCCCGAACCATGCGCGATCCCTTTGTGATTCAGGCGAATGACGGCACGTTCCACCTGTTCTATTCGGACGGCTGGCGGAGCACGAGCATCGTGCACAGCACGTCGCGCGACTTGCAGTGCTGGACTCCGCAAGAGTTGCTGCCGGTCATGGCCGGCGTGCCGGGCGCCGCAACCGCGTGCGCGCCGACCTGTATCTTCGACCCGCTTGCCGAGCTCTACCGTATCGTTTGGACTTCCGCGGTCCGTCCCCCCGGACACGGGGCGCAATGGGAACACCGCATCTGGGCCAGCGCCACGCGCGACTTCCGTTACTATTCACCGTCGAAGATGTTCTTCGACCCAGGCTATGCCGTAAGCGATTCGTCGGTCTGGAGTCGCGATGGCGAATGCCTGATGGCTTATAAGGCCGAGCGCGGCCAGCCTGAGGACGAGACTCCGGGATCGGCCTTTTGGGTCTGCCCGGTGCGCTTGAATGGACTGGGCGCGACATTTGGTGATCCGGTCAGCGTGGAGACACTCTCTCCCGTGGAGCGGCCATCACTCTTCTGGCATGGTGGCCGCTGGACGTTGCTGTACGACTGCTTCATTCGAGGCGGCCTCGGCGCTTCCGTCAGCGCGGACGGTTTCTCCTGGGAGATTGTGACCGAAGAGTTCCAGTTTCCTCCTGGGGCCCGGCATGCGAGCGCGCTGTCGGTCGATCAGAAGGTAGCGGACACGCTGCGTCAACGTGCACGCCTTGGCCAGACCGCGCCGCTGTGACGCTAGGCGCGTCCGCGGATGAGCGAAGTAGCCGGGATCGTGCGGCATAGAGGGATCCCAGGCTGGCAGGTGCACCCTGGTCGAACTGGCGCCCTCGGCGCAGCATGTTACGCCAGAACGTCAAGCAGCGCCGTTTCATCCCCCGCCGCCGTGTCCTCGTCTGGTACGAACAGCGCAGCGATGCCGCCCTGGTCCGCGGCCACGGCCTCGCGAAGGGTATTCAGTACTTGCCGGTGGCTATCGCGAATGAAGGCTATCATGCGAGCAGCGTCGCCAGTCTCCAACGCGGCGACGCGGGCCGCTGATCGTTCGATATCCCGCGAAAGCTGCTCAGGGCGCGCGGCGATGGTGAGACGATGATACCGATCCGTGATGTCCATGAGCCGCTCAATGGAGCTCGCCAGGAGCGGGTGGCCTGGAGGGATGTGCACCACCCGATGCAAGGTGCGCTGCGCCAGGCGGTACGCGTCGATGTCTCGTTCGGATACGGCCGTGGCCATGGTTGCCGCGAGCGCGCGCGCGCGCTCGAGACGCGCGGGCGTCACGCCTGCCAGCGCTGGTTGTAAGGCGGCAAACTCCAGCGCGTCGAGCAGAAAGAGCGCTTCGCTGAACTCCGACAGCGACAGGTGCCTTACCCAGTAACCTTTGTGAGGGCGTATGGTAACCAGATTCTCGGCCTGCAACATCAGCAGGGCCTCACGTATCGGCGTCTTGCTGATACCAAACTGCGCCGCGAGGCTCGCTTCGACCAAGCGCGCCCCTGGCGGGAGCGCACCATCTACAATGGCCTTGCGAATCGTGCGATAGACCCTGAACTTGAAGTTTGCGTCACGGGCCAGCGTGCCCGCCGCATAGCCTTCGCGCGGGGCAGGCTTCCTGACTTGATCGTCGGCGACAACGTTAACCATCTGCCGATTCAGCCCGCGGGTTCCTTTCTGGCCTGCGCTTGTCCACCAGGGATGACACGCGCCAATGAGCCATCCCGGGCCGGGGACGCCTGCCATGGCGTGTGCAACGCCGGCATCTCCACGAGGGCACCATCACTATCGATCTGACGGGTGTGCCCATCGGGCCACTGCGGCCCGCGTCAGCGTGCGCCCGACACTCGTGGCGCACCTACCGCGAGCGGCGAATCCTCTCCTTTCAGGACGCGCGAGCAATCCAGGGCTCCAGTCATATCTAGTATATCAGATATCTGAAGCTCTTCGGCCTTGTGGGTGATCTGCCCCCTCGGCTGGCCTCTGCCGCTAGGGACGGGCCTGAAAGCGCCGCTTGAGATACTCGTATACGCGTTGGCGGCCGGATCGCATATCGCGGTTTACAGCCTGGTATTTCCCGCCGGGCAGGAGCGCGACGTTCGGCGAATACCACGAGCTGAGCTCGAGGCCAGGCAGCGACACACCCTCGAGCAGCTCGCTGTAGTATGTCTCGTAGTCGAGCGGCGTCATTTCACAGGCGAACATGACGATACGCCCTTCGAGGCGCGATCGCAGTGCGTGGAAAGCTCGGCTGTTATGCAGCACGAAATTGTGTACTGCCACGAGGCCGTCGGTTGCGAGCAGGTTGTCTATCTGATGCGCGCCGCCCCCGCAGAAGTGCACGCAGCCACCGCCGAACGCTTGCAGCAGTCTGGAGTTGTACGGCACCACGAACTCGCGATAGTACTTGGGCGACATGATCACTGCGTCATCGTCGGAGATCCAGATCCCGGCGTGTCTTCCCGTGTAGAACTGCTGGACGCCGACGCATTCGGTGAGCGATTCTCCAATCACCTTCTTCTGTGCCTTGATCCACTGGATAAGCGTTTCGGTTACTTTGTCCATCAGCTCGTGCGCCGCCTGAGGCTCGTCGGTCATCAAGTAAATGAGCTTGTCGTAGCCCATGAGCTGGTTTGCCGTCGTCAACGGACCCTGCAGATCAGTGACCCCCACAGGCAAGAAGCTGGTCTCGCGCATGTAACGCTGGAACGCCAATACCCTGGGCATCAGGCCGTCCCGATTCGGATCGGGAATCTGCAACTTCTTGACGTCCTCGACAGTCACAACGGGATAGAAGTGCGGATCGGCTGCCGGGTCCAGCTTCGGGTAGAACTCAATCTTGCAGCCGAAGGCCGAGGGGACAACGGCGGTGCCGAACCATGGCATCAGGTAAGGGACAAAGGCATCGTCGATGGCCTCTACCTGCTCGTAGTACATGCGCTCCTGGAAATTGGTCATTTGCGCTGGATCCTCGAAGTACGTGTCGGGAAGTGCATCCGTATCGATGCCGAATATCGTGTAGAAGGCGCCGTTCACAATAAACGGCGGGACCTCGGTTTCCCGAAACGCGAACAAGTCGTCCGTCTTCGCTTTTACGGCCTCGAGCCGCCTCTCGAACAGTTGCTGGAAGTGCGCGCGCTCGCTTGGAGTGAGCGGTGTCGCCGCTGATTGTCCTTCCATAGTCGTGACCTTTCTTGGCTTCTCCGCAAGAAGTCCGTTCAGGTGGCCTGGGTACCGTCCAACGCGATCACGTGCGACAATTCAGTTTCGCCGCTTCCGACATGCATGTCGACATGCCACCGAACCACCTCGCCCGCGGGAATGGTCACGTACGCACCCCGGCTGACGGCCTCGTCCAGGCGGTCAGGCCAGCCAGTGCACGGCTCGAGTATCAGGCTCGACGATGGAACTCCATCGAATGGCCAGCCGTCTCGGTTGACGGCCATGCCTACGAATGGCACCACCGCCCTGTCGAATGTGAAGGCCACGTACTGGCCGTTCGCTTCATCGATCATCGCCGCCCAGCCGGCCGGCAGGTACTCTGTGTAGAGCTTCTCGAGAGCATCTTGCCGCGGAGGCCCGATAATTCCCAGATCGACCGGGCACCCGGCGCCGTCGCGCGTGATCGGCCAGGGATGTAGGGATCCCCGCGCGCCGAGGCGATCGTGCTTGGAGAGCTCGACGCGAACACGTACATTCTCGGGCAGCACGATCCGCGTCGTGGGAGACACGGCGAAGAATGGGTGCATGGACCACAGACACGCCAACGTCTCAGTAGCCGTGTTTGTCACTCGGTACTGTACCCGCAATCCGCCGGCACTCGGCTGAAACCGCCGCTCGAAGGTATAGGGCAGCGACCTGCTGCCGGCACGCATGATCAGGTCGTTGCCGTCCGAGTCCGCGGACCAAACGGCAGTCCACAATTCTCCATGATCGGGAAGAGCAGTATTCGACCACGGCGCGCTAGGATACAAGCAGGGCGCGATGGTGGGAAAGCATTCATCCCAGCCGCTGATGTCGAACTGGTCATATGATGCGCCGTATGCCGGCTGGCGAATCGGACGGTTCGGTTCGCGCCACAGAAGCTCGCGATTCGTCGTCCGGTCGACGAGCGATATCACCTTGCCGCCGATACGTGGCAGGACTATGAGGGCGAGTCTGTCGGTCTCGTACGAGAGAGCCATCTGACCTTCGTAGGCAATCTCACGAATGGACACGGGTGCCTCCTCTCTCGATCTCGCTCATCCGTATTGTCCGAACTCCCGACCCGCGTTGGCAAAAGCCATTATGTTCTCATACGGGGTACCGTCAAAGAAGAAGTCGGTAGTAGACAGGATGAAGTTGCCGCGCGACTTCACCGTCGCCAGTACCTGCCGGACACGTTCTCTCACCTCGCGCGGCGTCGCCCTCATCATGAACTCAACCTGGTCGATATTGCCCCGCAGTATGAGGTCGGGCCGCATCACGCGCACCGCGTCATCCAACTCCACGTCTCCGAACGGTGCAGGCGTGAGGTAACCCCAGACATCCATATCCATCTCGTTGTACAGGTGCATAATCCTGGACGCATCGCCGCAGTTGTGGAAGATGACCATGGCGCCCAGGTCATGGAGGGCCTTCATGAGCCGGTTCTCATACGGCATCACATTCTTCCGATAGAAGCGCGGTCCCACCCCGCTACCCGCCAGGTTGGCCGCGCACTCGATCACTTCGCCTCCGTTCGCCATGATCTTCGTCGCGCGCTTGATAATCCGATCCAGCGCGAACTCCATCATGTCCCTGGAGAGAGCCTCGTCCTCAAGCGGATCAACCATCACGTCTTCGAGCTTGCGGAACTGCGCCACCTGGTTAAAGACGCCGTGCATGCATGTGGACACCAAGCCCCGGTCGCCAACCGCGTATCTGGCTCGCCGCACCAGGCTGCAATCCATCTCGTCGCCTGGCGGAGCGTAGCGCCGAATAATCTCGAAGTCTTGCCTCGTCTTGACGGGATACTCCACCGGGGCCGACACGATCAGGTACGTCGACGTGCGCTTGTACTCTTCCGCCAGACGCAGGTGTCCAGCCGGAGTGCGAATGGTCACCGTCCGACGCTTTTCGTCGTCTCCTCGCCGCTCCTCAGCAATCGTGACATCCCAGTTGTCGGCACTGCGGACGAAGCTGCGGTCGTTAGTGGAGTTATACGCCGTATGAAAATCCCACACGCTGCCGAGCGAGTGCAGAACGTCGAACCCGAAGTAGCCGCAATACTCGACGAACTTTACAATCGGGTCGAAATCCGGAGGATCGAAGAAGCTATCGATTGCGGGTTTGTACTTGAACATCTCGTAGGTCGAGTTGTAGTACAGAAACGGCGAAAGCGGGACGCGATCGACCTTTTCGTGTCTGAATGTTCGAAGAAGCCGCTCCCGGCCGGTAAGCTCTTCCTGCATTCTTCCACCTAGGCGATGCCGCGCGCGGCGTCGAGCATCGCGACGATGTTCTGCGGCGGCACATCTGCCTGGATGTTGTGCACCTGCTGGAAGACGAATCCCCCGCCCGGCTGCAGGATGTCGACCTGTCTCCTGACGTGATCTCGAATCTCTGACGGCGTGCCGTGCGCGAGCAGCCACTGCGTATCACAGCCGCCACCCCATAACGAGAGGTCGCGTCCGAAGTCCCTCTTCAGTCCAGCCGCGTCCATCCCGTGGCAGCTAATCTGGACGGGATTAACGGCGTCAAGTCCTGCGTCGATGAGATCTGGCAGGAGGGGCCTAATGCCGCCACAGCAGTGCAGCATGACTTTGACGTCTGCCAGCTCCTTAACACGCTTCCACAGTCGTGCATGCCGGGGCTTGAAGAACTCCCGATACATGCGCGGCGAAATCTGGGGACCCGTCTGCATGCCAAGGTCGTCGCCAAACGCTATCACGTCTATGTATGGTCCGACCACCTTGAGGTATTGGTCGAGCGCAGCCATATGCAGCTCGGTGAGCCGCTCGAGGAGGTCATGCACTTTGGCAGGTTCGGTGGCCAACAACATGAGGAAATTGTCGATCCGGTACAGACGCCAACCCCACTCCATGAGATTGCCTCGGAACAGACCAATTAGCGCCCGATTCGAGCTCAAGCGCAACCGGCGAGCGCCTGCCGCAAGTCGCTCGTCGCCCCCTGGACCCTCGACCTCAGGTCCGGGCGGAGTGGGCAACGCCCACATGCATTCCGGCATGACGGCTTCCAGTGATTCGAAGTCAGGCTCGCCGGACGCAAAGGGATAGTACGAGGCCTCGAAGTACAGTGACCCCTCCGGCATCTCTCCGATAGGCCTCCCGGTCCGCGAACGCAAGATCCATCGGTCTTGTGCGCGCTCGGGCAGGGCCCACGCCAACACCTGGCAGGGAGTGCCATCCGGCAACACCCAATCGACCCAATGGTCCCGGTCCAGCGCAAAGCCCCGGCCAAGCTCGATAGTGTCGACGCCGAAACGCTCACGGACATCGTCGTCGATCACGGCCAGCTGCTGAATAATGTCGAATACGCGGATTGCTTTCTTTGGCAGGCCGAGGTACTCGCGAAGCTTTGCATAGGCGATGGCGGCGATTCCAGACGACCGATGCCCGGCCAGGTCGATCGGAACCCTGTCGGGTTCTTGGTGGTTGAGCGCCGTTACTACACGGCTTCGTGAATCCATCAGTGGCCTCCTTTGGGTTGCGAACACTTGCCGTGCGCTGCTGTTCACAGATCGCGAGCAGCATATCACCAGCGTCAACGCGCCGGTATGCGCAAAAGTGCGGGAGACTTCCTGCGTGGTGTGTCCAGCTGATGCCTGGTCCACCCGGAAAGGAGGAATTGCAAACCTTTCCGCATTGGCACGGACCTCCGAGAAGTGTAGGCTCGTCGCAGCGCAATCGAGTTCCGACCTAAACACAGTTGCCGAGCTTCAGGCGATCCAGACTCCCCGGGCATCGCTGCGTATGATAAGACCAAGCCCAAGGGGGACCGAAGGTAGGTAGAAAGGTGCTGAATACTTTGACTACACCTGACGGAGCTGCCCTCGTGATGGGGGCGGGAACAGGCATCGGTGCAGGGGTCGCTCGGGCGTTTCTCGAGGCCGGGATAGACCTTGCACTCGGCTATCACACCAGCGAAGCGGGGGCGCGCGCAATCGCCGTGCAGGCCGAAGCAGTGGGACGCCGTTGCCTGCTGCGACAGGTGGATAGCCGCAGCGTTCCGGACATAGAGGCGTTCGTCGATGCCGCGGTCCACACACTTGGCCCGATCAGCAGCCTGGTCTACAACTCTGGAATTACCGATCCGCATCCGCTGTTCGAGCTTACGGAAGAACAGTGGGACAAGACGCTCGACATAAACCTCAAGGGCATGTTTTTTTGTGCTCGCCGAGTGGCGTCGTACTTGCGGTCGAGCCACTCAGGCGGCAGCATAGTCTTGATGAGCTCAGTCCATAGCAACCATATCTATCCGGGGCATATGCACTATGCATCAAGCAAAGGAGCCATCAACAACTTGACGCGATCGCTGGCGTTCGAGCTGGCTCGCTACCAGATCCGTGTAAACGCGATCGCTCCCGGAGCGACCTACGTCGAACGCCACAAAGAGGCACAGCTCTACGACCCGCGTGAGCTCGGCAAGCAGATTCCTCTCGGCCGTGTCGGCACTCCGGAGGATATTGCAAACCTGGCGCTGTTTCTTGCCTCAGATCGCGCGACGTACATCACCGGTCAGGTCATATTCGTGGACGGTGGATTGACGCTGCCGCTGCAGCTGCACGACAAGTCAATCGAAGGCATGAGCTAGGTGTGCTGCCATGCAAGCAGTCGCAATCGACGTGAGCCACACCCGGCACGATGGGCCGACACACTACCCGATGAGGAGAAGCCCCAAACTTTTCCGCATTGCTCACCGCGGGTCCGGGTGTTAGTGTGCTTCTAGCCAAACATAGGTGTGCAAGGTTGATGAGTGGTCCGATCTGTGCGCAGCGCATGGTGGTGAACCGACCTCCCGAGTTGGACCGGACCCAGGTAATCGGTGTCGGGCGCGGTGCCGCTCGTACGTGCTGAACAGCGGGAGTTGATAGTGCAAATAGGTTCATTGGCCGGCCGCAAAGATGGCCGGCGCCTTGGCCCGGCCGCTCTGGCATTGCTGGCCGGCGGCGAAGCAGGCGTGGTTCTCGCGCTCGTGCTGTTGATCGCCGTCTTCGACATCCTGAATCAGGGCTTCTTGTCGGAGATGAATATTCGCGCGATGCTCATCGCCGTCTCATATATAGGGATCATCGGCGTTGGCCAGACGATTCTCCTCGTCGCCGGTGAGTTCGACCTGTCGGTAGGCTCGGTTTCCGGTCTCTGCGCCGTGGTGTCTGGGTGGTTGATGACCAGCGGCCATGTGCCGGTACCTCTGGCCTTGTTGGGAGGGGTTGCTACCGGAGCGGCACTGGGCTTTGTCAACGGTACGGTTGTCGTACGCTTCGGCATCCCCGCTTTCATCGCCACGCTCGGCATGCTGTTCGTGGCCGCGGGTCTGACGCAAGTGGTCACAAACGGCTACCCAATCTATCCGATTCCAGATTCGGTGGGAAACTTCGGCGCGGCTTCCTTCGTGTGGGGGATCGGCTGGTCGTTCTTCATTCTGCTCGTTCTGCTTGTCGGTGGCGACCTGATGCTGCGGCGTACCACCATCGGACGGAATCTCTACGCGACAGGTGGCAACAAGGAAGTAGCACGCCTCGTCGGCATCAATACGAACCGATACAAACTGATCTGCTTCGTCAACACCGGCGTCCTCTCGGCGGTAGCCGGCATGCTGGTGATGGCGAGCCTGGCGAGCGCCACAACCTCTATTGGCGTGGGCTGGGAGCTGAACTGCATCGCGGGTGTGGTCGTGGGCGGCGTGAGCCTGTTCGGTGTGCCGACTTCGACGAAAACGCTATTGTTGCGGCAATGGTTGGACGCCGTATCGACACGATGTATCCGGAGCGCAAAGGCGAGATCGGCACCGATGAAGTTCTGCGCGTGGAACACCTGCGCGTGCCTCGTGCCGGCGGCGGCACGGACATCATTTCAGACGCAAGCTTCAGCCTGCGTCGCGGCGAAGTTGTTGGCCTCGCTGGGTTGGTTGGGGCGGGTCGGACCGAGGTACTGAGCGCGATCTTCGGCCGAATTCCGCATGAAGGGCGTGTCCGGGTGCATGGGCAAGAAGTCGCGATCCGGCGTCCGGCAGACGCGCTCAAGGCCGGCATCGCCATGCTGACGGAGGACCGGAAGAACGCCGGCCTGTTGTTCAACTTGTTACTTGGTCCGAACATCACCATGGGTAGCCTGCCGCTGTTCGCCCGATACAGTGTCATCGATCGCCGGGAAGAGAATCTGGTTGCCCGGAAGAGCATGCAGACGCTGGCGATAAAGGCGCCGTCCATACGGTCCGATGTCGCGCATCTCAGCGGTGGCAACCAGCAGAAGGCGCTTCTCGCCCGCGTGCTCGTGCGCACGCCTGCCATTCTGCTCATGGACGAGCCGACCAAGGGCGTGGATGTCGGCACCAAACGCGAGATCTACCGCTTGATCCACGACCTGGCCGATCAGGGCGTGGCCATAGTGGTGGTCTCCTCGGAGCTACCCGAGCTTGTCGGCATCTGTGATCGCTGCCTGGTGTTGAGCCACGGCACGATCGTGGACGAGTTCGACAAGTCCGAGGGGAGCGAGGAGCGGATCCTGCAGTCCACCGCGCGCGCGACAGCGCGGGTGGCCTCGGCGATAGGCGCGTAGCGCGTGACGCCACGGACTGTTGTGATGAGAATGCTGCACGAGCTTCTCGTCGCCTGAGCCTGGCCGCGTCGCCAGGCCCGGCAACAGGCTCCGATGTCTCGCCACCCCAATGGGGCGCCGCGGTCTCTGATGTGCAGGACACTGCATAGGCGTGATAACCTGGCCTGGCGGAACGCGGGCTGAACTCCGCACAGGCGCAGCCTTAGCCACGAGTCTCCCCTAGGAGGAATCCCCGGACATCACGTGGCTCGGAGGGTCGCCCCAGTGTGGCAGAGGTCAAGATATCTGCCCGGCACCCTAAACAGAGACCACGACGAAACCCACATGCAGCACGTGCGGGGCGGGACGCTATGATGCCCCGCGTTTCAACGCGGGGAGCATCACAGCATCGCCAAGCTCCGGACCGAAGCCCACACCGGGCGAGCCGTGATTCTTCCCGGAATCAATCCCGGGGTCTCAAGGGCGAGCGTCCGTCCCCACCGACGGATCCACCGGAAATCTGACGGACACGCGGCGATAGGGCGATAGGGAGCGCCTTGACACGGGCGCGGGCGTGCCTTAACATAGGAGCCTGGTGGCGCGGAAATATGATATATGATATGTCACGAGGCGAATATTGGCAGTCTACCTACGTGACATAAGGACGGGATCGGGCTGGCAGATATTCCATGGGCTCGCAGCCCCAGGTGGTGACAGTCGATGGAGGTTGGCTGATTGACGCCACTAGCTTTGCCCGACCCTCATCACATAGTTGCTGCACCGGCTGGCCTGGTTTCTGTCCTGCGACGCTATCGTGAGAAGTCTATCGCACTGGTGGCACAGGATCTCGTCCACTGGCAGGCAGCGGAATTTGCCATAAGCGCGAGTGCCGCCGCCGCGACGCGCGGGTTCCGCCTTGTCAGCCTGGATTTTCACCGGTCGGTAGCGCGCGAGCAGTCACTCCTGCAGTCGATTCAGCAAGCCGATGTAGCCGGAGTTGTCTTCCTCTGGGACCACGCTCCCGAAAATCTGCAGCTTTATGAGCAGCTGGTGCGCAGCGCACCCTGCGTTCAGGTCCTCGACCAGAAGCCGATCTCGGGCCTCGACTTTGTTGGCATCGACGACTATGCGGGTGCCTTGCTCGGCATGCGACACCTGATTAACCTTGGGCATCGACAGATAGGACACGTCACACTGCGGACCGGGATGGAGTGCGTGTACGAACGCCGCCGTGGTTACGTCGACGCTCTGCGAGAAATCAATCTTGCCCCGGTCGCTGAATGGTCGCTCGAGCTGCAATACGGGCTGACCGAGCCCAATCGCGCCATGAGAATACCCGAGATCTTGCGCTATCTCAGCCAGCCGCACCTGCCACGCGCACTGTTCGTCTGCGCGGACTGGCTGGCGAGCGAGGTCGTTGAATGCGCTCGGGAGTTGGGGCTATGCGTCCCCGATGATCTCGCCATCGTCGGCTTCGACGATGAGCCGGTTCACAGCCTCACAGGTGTCCCACTGACAACCGTGCGTACAGATCTCCGGCATCTGGGCCATGTAGCGGTGGAAATGCTTATCCAGCGGATACATGGCGATTCCGACGCGCCAGCGCGCCGCGTGCTGGTAGCCCCGACTCTGGTAATCCGCCAGTCGTCCGCCCACGTCACCGTCACGGCGGAGCGATGGGCATCGGTGGTGCGGTACGTGGAGGACAATTACCGAGGGGACCTGAGCGCGCGCGAGGCAGCCAAGCTCATCGGGCTGGACCCACACTACTTCTCACACCTTTTCACACAGGTGTTCGGCAGGCGATTTACCGACCTGATAAGCGACATGCGATTGCAGGCTGCTACACAGCTACTCGCGACCACCGATCGCACCGTCGAGGGCATTGCCTACGGCGTGGGCTTCGGTAGCCTGAACCACTTCTATACGATCTTCAAACGCGCGCACAGCGTGTCGCCGCACGAATACCGTAAGCAGCACAGGGTACTCCCTGTAGCGTGAGCTCTGGAGGTAGACCATGGACAAGCTCCTCCGCGATGCCGCGGAGCGTGCAATCGCCTATCGACGCTCGCTCGCCGAGCGCCGTGTAGCCCCCACCGCGGACGCGGTCGCCGCGCTCGACGCCCTGGTTGGTCCGCTGCCCGACACCCCTACGGACCCATCCGAAGTCCTGGCGTTGCTCGACGACCTGGGCACGCCGGCGACGGTTGCCACTGACGGCGGGCGCTACTTCGGCTTCGTGATCGGTGGCTCACTTCCAGGCGCATTGGCGGCCAACTGGCTAGCAGGGGCCTGGGACCAGAATGCCGGCATGATCGCGTCCTCGCCGGTCGCCGCGCGACTGGAGGACATCGTAACGAGCTGGTTGGTCGACCTGCTCGGCCTGCCCGGCGGCTGCGGGTGCGGCGTGGTGAGCGGCGCGACCATGGCCAATTTCTCTGGCCTGGCGGCGGCGCGCCATGCCGTGCTGGCAAGGTTGGGCTGGGATGTGGAGTCGAACGGGCTGTTCGGCGCGCCGCCGATCACCGTGATCGTGGGCGATGAAGTGCATGTCAGCGTGCTGAAGGCCCTGACACTGCTGGGATTTGGGCGGGACCGGCTCACACGCGTGCCCGTCGACGGCCAAGGGCGCATGATCGCGGACGCCCTGCCGCCGTTGGCAGGCCCGACCATTGTCTGCGTTCAGGCCGGCAATGTGAACTCCGGCGCGTTCGATCCCATCGAAGAGATCGGGGCCAGTGTCCGCGACGCCGACGCTTGGCTCCACGTTGATGGCGCCTTCGGTCTGTGGGCGGCAGCGGCGCCCGCGCGCGCCCACCTGGCGAGAGGCTTGGCTTCCGCTGACTCGTGGAGTACTGACGCGCACAAATGGCTGAACACGCCGTACGACTGCGGGCTCGCGTTTGTACGAGAACCGGCGCACCTGCGCGCTGCGATGTCGACGAGCGTGGCTGCCTACCTCGTGGACGCTGGGCGGCGCGAGCCGTGGCACTTCGTACCCGAGATGTCGCGCAGGGCCAGAGGTATCGAGCTCTGGGCGGCGCTGCGCGAACTCGGCCGGTCCGGCGTAGCCGACCTGGTCGAGCGGACCTGCCGGTATGCGACGCGCTTCGCCGAGGGCCTGCACGCGGCGGGCTATCACGTGCTCAACGACGTGGTGCTGAACCAAGTGCTTGTGTCGTTCGGGGGCCCGGAAGCGACGCGCCGGGTGATTGCGGCGTTGCAGGACGACGGAACCTGTTGGTGCGGCGGCACGGTTTGGCAGGGGCACACCGCGATGCGAATCAGCGTATCCTCTGCTGCCACAACCGAGGAGGACGTGGACAGGAGCCTGGCTGCCATGATCAGGTTAGCCAAGGAACAAGCAATATGACCAGATTGAGAGGCGTTCCAGTCTGGAACCGTTTAGGACGACGAGGCGGACGCACATGACAGTTGAACCGCAGGCCCCGCTTGGCTATGACGACACGCCGCTGATCCCTGGCTCGCAGTACAAGGTGCACGACAGCAGACGTCCGCAGCCACGGGTGATAGCTTCCGGCACGGAGAGCACACAGCACATGCCCGGCCGGCCGCCCTCGGATGCGAAGACGCTGTTCTCTGGCGTGGATCTCTCTGGCTGGGTAGGGCTGGACGGCGGGGAGGCACGGTGGAAGGTGGACGACGGCTACATCGCAGTCGTACCGGGCACGGGAGATATCGAGTCGCGCGAGCACTTCGGAGACTGCCAGCTGCACGTCGAGTGGGCGGCGCCCATGCTGGTCGAAGGCGCCAGCCAGGGTCGTGGCAACAGCGGCGTCTTCCTCATGAGCCTGTACGAGATCCAGGTGCTTGACTGCTACGACAACCCAACCTACGCCGACGGCACCACGGCAGCAATTTACGGCGAGTATCCGCCACTGGTTAACGCCTGCCGAAAGCCGGGCGAATGGCAAACTTACGACATCATCTGGACTGGACCGCGGTTCGCGGGCGAGCGGCTGCTCTCGCCTGCCTACGTGACCGTCCTGCACAATGGCGTGTTGGTACAGAACCACCAGGCGCTGACCGGCCCCACGTCGCACCGCTCCGTGTTACCCTACACGCCACATGCGCAAACGGCGCCGCTTCGGCTCCAGGACCACCGCGACCCGGTGCGCTATCGCAACATCTGGTATCGCCCGCTGGCGGCAGAATAGATCTCAGGGCCGGGAGAGCGGAGAATGCAACGGCGCAAGGCCCTGCTGGTCGGTGCGGGCGGCATGGGCCGGTCGTGGGGCCGGAACCTCTCCGCTTGCGACGACCTGACGATTGCCGGTTGGGTTGACCTGCGCGCCGGCGCGGCGGCCGAGGCGGTGGCGGAGCTGGCGCTTACCGACGTCTTTGTTGGCGTGGATCTGAAGGAAGCCATAGCCGCAGCGCGGCCGGATTTTGTCGTCGATGTGACCGTGCCGGAGGCGCACCATGAGGTCACGCTCATGGCGCTGCGCCACCGGCTGCCGGTGCTCGGAGAGAAGCCGATGGCCGACACCATGGAGCGGGCACGGGCCATGGTCGACGCCGCGGAGCGTGCCGGTGTTCTGTACATGGTCAGCCAGAGCCGTCGGTACCACGCGGGCATTCAGGCCCTCCGCCGCCTGATCGTCGACCACGTTGGACCGCTCGGCATCATCAATTCCGACTTCTACCTGGGCCCGCACTTCGGTGGATTCCGGGACCAGATGGCCAGCCCGCTCTTGCTGGATATGGCGATCCATACCTTTGACGCGGCGCGCTATCTCTCAGGCGCCGATCCGGTGTCAGTGTACTGCGAGGAGTTCAATCCGCCGTGGAGCTGGTATCGTGGCAACGCATGTGCCACCGCCATGTTCGAGATGACGGGCGGCCTGCGCTATACCTATCGGGGGAGTTGGTGCAGCGAAGGGCATCCGACCTCGTGGGAAGGCGAGTGGCGCGCCACCGGGACTCACGGGACGGCGACGTGGGACGGCATCGACCGCGTTGAGGCAGACGTGGTGACGTCGGCCGATGGGTTCATGTCGCGCACGAGCAGTATAGAAGGTGCGGCCGATCGGACAGTCGCGCCCGGTATAGCCGGATCGTTGCGCGAATTCTTGCACGCACTCGAGACCGGCGAGACGCCCATGGGCGAGTGCCACGACAATATCAAGAGCCTGGCCATGGTGTTCGCCGCCATCGGCTCGGCCGCTACCGGCCAGCGAAGGACGATCGAGTTGTAAGCTTACGGGCCAAGGCTGTCTCGCGACCGCTCTGTTCGGGACGGCGCGCGGCAGAGAGAGCGGCCGGTCGTGCCGAGGTCAAACACGCCTGCAAGTCGAAGAGGGCAACGCGTGCTGGAGTTCTACAGCCACCGCGCCAGGAATGCAAGGACCGTGGCGCGCATCGCCGCAGTCTCGAGGTGGCCGACGTTGTAGCGCTGCAACTGCCAGGCTTGAGGGACACCGCGCTCCGTATAGACCTGCCGGAGATGGGCATCGATGCGGTCGAGGCCCACCTTCGGCGTGAGTCGATCGAAATTCCCGGCCAGGCCCAAATGTGGTCGGGGGGCGATCAACGCGTTGATCTCCGCGGAGCTAAAGTGCTTCAGCAGGTGCGGCACGTAGTAGTAGAGGCCGTGGCCGTCCAGATTCTGCGTGTCAATGAGGGCCTGGTAGTCGGTCAAGCAGCACAGATCGACGCAGACGTGCACCCGTTCGTCCAGGGCAGCGACCCACTGGGCCATCGAGCTGCCCATCGACATCCCAAGCGTGGCCAGACGTCCGCTGTCGACATCATCGCGCGCAGTCAGGTAGTCGACGGCGCGCAGGCTATCGAACACCATCATGCCCCACAGCACCTGGCCCTGCCACAACATCTGCTTGAAGATCTCTGACTCTGTGCGCCCGCGTCGCTCGCCAAAGGCCCACGCGTCGATACACAGCGCGGCATATCCCTGCCGCGCGAGCGCCACCGCATACGGCGGCTGCTGCATGAGACTGGCTCCGTTGATGAGTTCGCGCTTGCCCGACTCGTAGTCGTAGTTGTGATAGTGGTTGTAGAGCACAGCCGGCGCTCGCCCCGTCGCATGGCGCGGCCGCGAGAAGTAGGCCGGCACGGTTTCGAGGCCGTTCAGGTCGAGTACGAGCGTCTCCAGCACGTAGTCATCGCGCACCGCTTCGTCCAGCTTCGTCGCCGTCGGCGGCGATATGACGTCCGGCAAATCGCCCAACAGCTGACGGAGCTCTGCCCGCCGAGCCTGAGGGGTCACGAGCGGCAGCCCAAGCGTACCGAAATGCGAAGGAAGCACGGCATCCAGGCAGCGGTCGCTCGGAGGTGACGGCTGCCGGGCTCGACCAGTGCCTCGGACTGCGCGTCGATCGTTCGCTTGTCGGCCAATACCCCGGCACAATCGCCCCGCATCGAACCCTCCCCGGTAACCAGAGGATACCACGTATTGCTGCTCTGCGAGTCATGCGTGCGCCGCTCCGGCGCTACCCATTGCAAGCGGCCGAGCGGGGTAGACGAGAGGCGGCGTTCAACTCAGGCTACCACCCTGTGCGTCGGTCTGGCCGGCGCTGTCGCGCAGCGGAACGCGCAGCGTGACCACGGTCCCCACGCCTTCAGTGCTGTCGACGGTCACCGTTCCGCCGTGTCGCTCGATCGTGTAGCGCACGCCGGCGAGTCCGATCCCGGTGCCGGGAATCGTAGAGGCCACGTTGCTGGCTCGATAGTAGTGATCGAAGATACGCGGTAGCTCGGCGCGCGGAATGCCCACCCCGCGATCGGCGACGTCGATGTGCAGCCAGTCACCGTCTGGCTCAGCGGTTCGCGTCACGGTGACCACTATCGGTCCCCCTCCGGGACTGAACTTGATGGCGTTGACGACGAGATTCGCAATGCCGCGCTCCATGCGGCGCGGATCCACCTGGACCACAATCGACTCCTCGGCAGCGCGTACCTCCAGAGTATGTGCGTCCGTCGAGTGGCGGTGCTGGTCCACCACTCTTCGCACAAGGGCCACGATATCAGTGGATTCCAGGGCAAGCTCCAGCTTCCGACCAGCCTGTGCCTGCGCGTAGTCGAGCAGATCGCCGATCTGCGTCGTCATTTGCCTCGCCGCCATCTCGATCGTCTGCAGGCTCGGGACGAACCGACCACGTATCGGCTTTTCCAGACGGCCGGCCCGCAGTTGCAGGAGCTGGCTCATACCGGCAATACTGGTGAGCGGGTTGCGCAGGTCGTGGGCCACTACAGAAAGCATGCGATCGCGCTGCCGCTCAAGCTCTACGAGGCCAGAGATATCCTGCAGCACGGCCATGCCGCCGACAATCGACCCGTCGTCTGCCCGCAGGGGAGCGCTGCTGAGCAACAGCGGCGTCTCGTGGCCCGTGGCAAGATTGCGTAGAAGCATCTGCTCTCCGAGCACCACTTCTCCAGTCCGCATCGAGCGCACCGCGGGCAACTCGTCGCGCGTGTACGGCGTGCCATCGACACGCCATGCGGCCTGGTAGTCCTGTTCGATGCGTTGACCTAGCAGGTTGGCGCCCAACAGTGCAACGGCTGCCCGGTTCAGGCCCACGCGTTCCCCGGAGGTGTCATAGAGGATGAGGCCCTCTGGCAGCACCTCGATGATTTGCTGCAGACGCGCACTTGACCGTGCCATCTCTCGCTCGCGAACGAGCACCTCTCGCACGCGTTCCCGCCGGCGGGCGCTCACGCCGTACCAGATGGCTGCCAGGAGGGAAGCCATCCACAGGGCGCCAACCAACAAGTGCGTGGAGGTTTCACCGGAGGCAAGCGACTGGTAAAGTGCCGCCGTGCCGACCGCTGTGACCAGCCGCCAGCCCGTGGCGCCCACGGAGCTGGAAGCATAATACTGGCTGTGGTGGTCGGCAGTGTACGAGCCACGTGCGTTGTGCGCCAAGGCGTGCGGCAACGCAGGCGCAAGGCTGCTCAGGGGAATAATCGCTGCTTTGAGCGCGCTTGAGCCGGCGATGACATATTCAGTACGGTCGATCAGGTAGATCGCGTCGGTCTGTAATCCCACGGAATTCCCCAGCAGGTTCGTCAGCGTGTTCCCATCCACCCGCAGCACGCTGGTGAAGATTCGTCGCCCTGCCGAGGTAGGATAGGGTACGGCAAGGGCGACCACCGGAGTGTTCAACGCTGGTGACACCAGCACTTGCGAGACTGCGGATCGGTTCGTCTGGACGGCAAGGCGCACGTGCTCCAGCGTAGCGCTGTAGTCGCGGCCGATGAAAGCTGGGAGATACGGCGCATTCATAAGCAGCCGCCCGTTCCCATCGAACACGCCGCCACCGGCAAAGCCCAGGCCTGACACGACTAACTTGAGCTGTTGGGCGGTAACAATCGGTCCAGCAAGCAGGTCCTCACCCCGCACGCGCATGAGCGTCTGCTGGTCCTGGACGTACCTGGCCAGAAACGTGCCGGCGATTGTCGTGCGCAGCGTAAACTGGTCGGAAAGAGCCTTCCGCTCGCGCGCATCACTCTGTATCGCGACAATTCCGGAGGCTACGACCACGACAGCCCAGAGCAACATTGGGCGCCACCAGTGTCGCAACCCTCGCCGTGCCTGCTGCACGCCACCCTGGATCAGCGCCTTCACGGCCCTATACTCTCTGCGGCGTCAATTGTCGCGGGTGCCGACCGTAATGGTGCGGCATTGACCCAGCTCGCACATCACTGGTCTGCCTGCAACCGCTCCGACCCAGCAGGCGAACCGCATGCTGCCGTGCAGTCTGTTGGCTTGCAGCAAGTGTACGTGCTGCTACACGCGCGCGGCAAGATGTGCAACTCGTTAACTCGTTCCATGGCTAGGGCGGGACGCTCAGCGTAGATAGGAGGCGCCGTTCAGGTCCAGCACGGCGCCGCTCGCCCACTCTGCTCCAGGCGAGGCGAGCCACGCCACGGCCGCGGCAATCTCCGTCGGCTCGGCCACTCGCAGGAAGGGACTCTGGGCCCGAATCGTGTCGCCTAACGCACCGGACAGCGTTGCTTCGGCCATCTCCGTCCGCACAAAGCCCGGCGCAACGGCAGCCACGGCGATGCCGTGCGCGGCGAGGGCCACCGCCAGGGACTGGCTCATGGCCTGCACTGCGGCCTTGCTAGCACCGTACGCTGGAGCGGTAGGCTCTCCGCGATATGCGCCGCGCGATCCGATCGTGATGATACGCGCGCCTCTTGGTCCCTCGGGCCGGTGGAGGAGATGGTCGACCACACACCAGGTCACGTTGGCGCTGCCACGGACATTGACGTCAAGAGTCTGCCGCCAGGCGGCCTGCCACTCAGCATAGGAGACTGCGGATATGGGGTGGTCACTGTAGATGCCCGCGTTGTTGATCAGGGTATCGATGCCGCCCAGTGCGCTGACCGTGGCGGAGACGAACGCCTGAACTTGGTCGGGATCGGCGAGGTCGCCGGTCACGACGCAATGGCCCTGCCCGGGCAGGCCGGCGACCACGTTTTGCGCCGCGGCGATGTTCCTGTGGCAGTGCACGGCAACCACGTGGCCGGCCGTGGCCAGGGCAGCGGCGATCGCCGCGCCGATACCCCGCGATGCTCCCGTGACCAGCGCTCGCCTTTCAGGCATCGCTCTCCTCTTCTCCCAGTCAATACGCACGTCCAGCTCCGCAGGACTTTGCAAGGCAGACCGAGCCTCCATGACGCACTAGGAAACCCGTATGTGGCGCGACAGCAGAGGCCCATCCATCAATGTACGGCGTGTCACAGGCGGCATGTGCGCCCGAAAACCGGGCCGGCAAACGGAACCCCCACCTTGCACCTAGGGGGTGCAATAGTATTGCTATGGATATGCAGACTAATGCGTCTGCGTAGATGCCCACCGGGGCGTTGGCGCGCTGGTTGACAGTCTCGTTTGTACACGCATACGCTGCTACTGCAGAGTGGAGGCACCGTGGAGAGCGGCCTGGTTTTCGATATCAAGAAATACTCGATTCATGATGGTCCCGGCATCCGGACGACAGTGTTCTTCAAGGGATGCCCGCTCAATTGCTGGTGGTGTCACAACCCTGAAAGCCAGGCAAGTGCCCCGGAAATGATCCTTCATGGAAACCGCTGCATTCGCTGCGGAGCCTGCGTCGAGATATGTCCCCAGCACGCTATTCGGTGGGCGGAAGGTGCGCCGGTCACCGATCGGGCGGCGTGCAAGCACTGCGGCACGTGTGCCGGCGAGTGCTACGCCCAGGCGCGCGAACGAATTGGCAAGGAGATGACCACCGCGCAGGTGATGACCGAGGTGGAAAGCGACATCGCCTTTTACGATCAGTCCGGTGGTGGAGCAACCTTTTCCGGTGGCGAGCCCTTATTGCAGCGCGATTTTCTGCTCGCGCTGCTTCAAGCGTGCAAGGCGAAAGATATTCATACCGTTGTAGACACGAGCGGGTTCGCGGCATGGGAGAGTTTCAACCTCATTCGCGAGTTCGTCGACCTGTTCTTATTCGATCTCAAGCTGATAGACAATGCCACACATCGCGAGTACACGGGCGTGCCCAACGCGCCAATCCTAAGAAACCTACGGCGATTATCGCAACACCGGCACGGTATCATGCTCCGTGTGCCGCTCATCCCCGGCATCAATGACGACGATGAGACGATCGGCCAGATCGGCGCGTTTGCCGCGTCGCTGGCACAGGTCGACGGGGTCGATATTCTGCCGTATCACGCCGTCGCGACGGACAAGTACAGTAACCTGGGGAAACCATATCGACTTTCCGGCATGCGTCCACCCTCACTTGAGCGTGTGGAACGTGTCGCGCTCCTGTTGAGCCAGTTCGGACTGAATGTGACCGTTGGAGGACAAGGATGCTCGGTGATCGCGTGATCCGCCTGCGCCGCCAGAGTTTGGATGCCACGCCATGTATTTCCACCGAACGCGCCGTGCTACTGACCGACGCCTATCGGCGGCAGACAGGCCTGCTCTCCGCGCCGATGCGCCGCGCGTTGGCGTTTCAGTATCTGATGGAGCACAAGACCGTCTATATCGGCGCCGACGAGCTTATCGTCGGCGAGAAGGGCCCGGCGCCCAAGGCAACGCCGACCTATCCTGAGCTCTGCTGCCACAGTCTGCAGGACCTCGAAATCCTGGACACGCGCGACAAGATCCCGTTCGCGGTCAGTGGGCAGGCACGGGACGTGCATGCCGAGATGATCCAGCCTTTCTGGCAGCACCAATCGATGCGAGACCTGATCTTTCGAGAGATGACGGACGAATGGAATGCGGCCTACCAAGCCGGCGTCTTCACCGAGTTCATGGAGCAGCGCGCGCCGGGCCACACTGTGCTGGACGGCAAAATCTACGGCAGAGGTATGCTGGACTTCAAGCACGATATCCACGACGGCTTGCGCCGACTGGATTACCTTGGCGACCCGCAGGCCTATGCGAGGCAACAGGAACTGCAGGCGATGTCAATCTGTACCGATGCCCTGATCCGTTTTGCGGAACGCCACGCCGAGATGGCGAGCGCGCAGGCACTGCAAGAGAGCGATCCGGCACGCAAACGTGAGCTGGAACACATTGCGACGGTCTGTTTGCATGTACCGGCACATGCGCCGCGCGACTTCTGGGAAGCTCTGCAGTATTATTGGTTCGTGCATTTGGGTGTCACCACCGAGCTTAACACCTGGGATGCCTTTTCCCCCGGGCACCTCGATCAGCACCTGTACCCCTTCTACGCCAGTGGCATTGCCGACGGATCGCTTACCCGAGAGGCCGCGGAGGAGTTGCTGCAGTGCTTTTGGATCAAGTTCAACAATCAGCCGGCGCCGCCCAAGGTGGGCATCACCGCGGAGGAGAGCGGCACCTATACTGATTTCGCGCAGATCAATCTCGGCGGGGTCAAATCCGACGGGTCGAATGCAGTGAACGACGTGACGTACCTGTTGCTCGACGTGATTGAATCGATGCGCCTGCTGCAACCCAGTGCGTCGATTCAGGTCAGCAAGAAGTGCCCCGATCGCTTCCTCAGGCGTGCCGGCGAGATCATCCGGACCGGTTTCGGCCAGCCCTCCGTCTTCAATGCCGACCTGATCGTGCAGGAGCTGGTGCGGCAAGGCAAATCCGTCCACGACGCCCGGGCGGGCGGGTCGAGTGGCTGCGTCGAGGTGGGCGCCTTCGGCAAAGAGAACTACAACCTGACCGGCTATTTCAACATGCCGAAAATGCTGGAGCTGGCCCTGCACGACGGCGTCGATCCGCTGACGGGCGCGCGAATTGGCGTATCCACCGGCGATCCCGGGCAGTTCACGTCGTTCGATGACGTGATGTCAGCCTACGAGCGGCAGCTCCGTCACTTCGTCGATGTCAAGATTCGCGGCAACTGTGTGATCGAACGGCTGTACGCTCTCCATATGCCCGCGCCGTTCCTGTCACTGCTCACCGACGACTGTATTGCGACCGGCCGTGATTATCACGACGGCGGCGCACGGTATAACACCAGCTATATCCAGGGCGTGGGGCTTGGCACGATCACCGATTCCCTCACTGCGATCAAGTATCACGTGTTCGATCGCCACGCGCTGACGATGGACCAGCTGGTTGCGACACTGAACGCCAACTTCGCCGGACAAGAGCGATCGCGCCAGTTGCTGCTTAACCTCACACCACGGTACGGCAACGACGACGACTACGCCGACAGCGTTATGAGGCAGGTCTTCGACATCTACTTCGATGCCATCGACGGCCGACCGAACACCAAGGGCGGCAGATATCGTATCAACTTGCTGCCGACCACGGTGCATGTCTATTTTGGCTCGGTGATTGGCGCGACACCTGACGGACGTCGCGCAGGTGAACCGCTCTCCGAGGGGATATCACCCGTGCAGGGAGCAGATCGCCGTGGCCCTACGTCGGCAGTCCAGTCGGCGGCGAAGATGGATCATGTCCGGACTGGCGGCACACTGCTGAACCAGAAGTTCACTCCGCAGCTGCTGGCGGACGAGGCCGGTATGGACGGCCTGGTCGGACTGATCCGCACATATTTCAAGCTCGACGGGCATCACATACAGTTCAACGTGGTCGATGCAGCAAGTCTGCTCGATGCGCAGCGGCATCCTGAAGGGCATCGCGACCTGATCGTGCGCGTGGCAGGTTACAGCGACTACTTCTGCGATCTTGGCAAGGCTCTGCAGGACGAGATCATTGCCCGGACCGAACACCAATCGTTCTGAACCTAACCTGAACCCTACTGAAGCCAGCCACGCCGGAAGAAATAGCCCAGGATGCCGCCGCTCACGGCCAGGATCTGCTCGCGGCTTGCCATGGTCATGGTTCGGTCTCCCGACACTTCGGCAGCTGTCGCGCTGTGGTCAATCCCCTGTGGGGTTGCCTGTGCAGCACCTAGCTTCAGAGGCAGGCGTCGAGGGTCTTGCGCCTACCCGTTGTCAGGCTAGAATTGCGTCAAACGCCCGTCGGAGGTCGCGAATCAGGTCGTCCACGTCCTCTATTCCGACCGAGTAGCGAATCAATCCCTCTGGTATCCCCATACGTGCGCGTTCCTCGGGCGACGATTCGACATGGCTTGTGGTGGCGGGCGGTCCGGCCACTGTTTCTACCGCGCCAAGGTTTGCGGCAAGATGCGCCAGGCGCAGCTGTGGCAGAAACGCGCGGACTGCGTCGAATCCTCCCGCGAGCATGAAGCTCAGCACACCGCCGAAGCCTCGCATCTGACGCCGCGCCACTGCATACCCTTCGTGGTCAGGCAGCCCGGGATAGAAGACACGATCCACACCGGGTTGGGTTTGCAGGAACTGAGCGATACGCATCGCACTCTCGTTCTGCTGACGAACGCGCAGGCTCAGCGTCTTCATGCCGCGAAGCAACAGATAGGCGGCCATAGGATCGAGGGTAGCGCCGTTGATCTCACGATAGTGATAGACCTGGCCGACGAGTGCCCGGGAGCCGCATACGAGGCCGCCCAGCGCATCGGCATGTCCGCCAAGGAATTTGGTCGCGCTATGCAGGACCAGGTCCGCACCCAACGCCAGAGGATTCTGGTTGATCGGCGTCGCAAATGTGTTGTCGACCACAACGATTGCTCCGGCACGATGGGCGGCGGCAGCCAATCGCTCCAGGTCGACGACCTTCAACGTCGGATTTGTCGGGCTCTCGAGATACAGCAACGAACAACCGGTGAGGATCTCAGCTTCAATTGATGCAAAATCCGTGGTATCGCAAAGCTGCACGGGTATGCCGGCACGCGGAAGGAACTCCAAGAACAGCTTGTTGGTTCCTCCGTAGGTGTCCTTTACCGAAACGACACGATCGCCTGGCCTGAGCAGGGCGAACAGCGTGCCACTGATTGCGGCCATGCCCGTGGCAAAGCTCGTGGCTGCTTCGGCGCCTTCCAACTGCCTGATCTTTTCCTCAAGCACCTGCACGGTCGGATTGGTGTTGCGGCCATAAATATGGCCCGGTCTCTCGCCCCGAGCGACGGCCAGCCATTCGTCGACATCGCGATAACCGAATGACACGCTGTGCACGACCGGCACTTGCGTGGCACCCTGCAACAGGTACTCTTCCTCACCGGCCCACACCGAACGTGAGCTCCAGCCGAGGGAATCCGGGCTTACAACTTCATTGCTCATCATGGCCCTTCAACGCGCCTGCCGCGGCCGTTCGCCGAAGGCAGCCCTCCGGAGTTCGTCTGGCGGCGTTATGAACGGGAAACGCATCCAGCCCCTGTGCCGATGGCCGGGTTTCGGATAGTGTTGCCTGGATTTAGATGCCTTCGCCACCATACCAATCTCCACGGCGCCAGTTGTGCTCCTTGAGAGCGGCATAGAGGCGCGAATCAAGTGGTCCCAAATCCGACACCGCGACGTTTGCCTCAGCCTGGCTCACCGTTCGGATACCCGGGATTACCGTGGATACGGCGGGGTGCTGCAGGGCAAACCGAATCGCTGTTCCCGCCATGTCCGGCTGCTGCTCCCCGGTTACCTTCCGCACGGCCAGCCGCACGGCTTCGACCTTGTTTACGACTGTGGCGAGACGATCACCGCGAAAGTAGGAGCACCGGAAATCTCCTTGAACGAACGTCGTCCGTGACGTGAACTTCCCGGTCAGGGAACCCTCGTCAAAGACCACCCGCACGATCACGCCCACGCCGTTTTCCAAAGCGGCAGGGAGCAACTCCGCGGCAGGCTCTTGCTCAAAGATGTTGTAGATCACCTGGATGCCGTCCAGCCAACCCTGACGCATGAGCTGGATCAAAGAGTTCTGATCATGCTCGGGCGTGGAAATGCCAATCGCGCCGATCTTCCCTTCCTTTTGGAGCTCGCGCAGCGTCACCAACGGTGCTGGCTGCTGATTCCATGCTCGTGTCCAGGTGTGAAGCTGCAGGAGATCCAGACGTTCGGCGTCTAGCCGCCGCAGGCTTTCCTCGACTCGCCGCCGAAGATAGACCGCGGGGTAGCGCACATTCATATCGTCATCGGGGAACGGAGGCCAGTGACCATCGGTCGGCGGGATCTTCGTGGCCACCTTGATGTCGCCCGTACCGACGCGCTGGCCGCGCTCGCGCAGCACGCGCCCAATCAGGCGCTCGCTGTGCCCCTGGCCGTAACCCTGGGCCGTGTCGATGAATGTCACGCCCAGGTCCAGGGCACGGTGCAAGGCGGCAAGACTATCTTCGTCCCGCTGAGGACCCCATCCGCCTCCAATCGCCCATCCACCAAACCCGATATCCGAGACTTGCCAACCCGTTCGCCCGAAGGTTCGAGAGCGCATCCTTGCTCCAATCCGTCTTCGTGTATTCACCGATGACCATCGTAGCATGAAGGCCGCTGGCCTCATCAACGAGCTCGCTGCGATCGCTCTTGCGGCTGTGGGGTGACGAAAGTTCAATGCGATCGTCGTGCTACACTTCTCGAAGCGGTAGCAACTCTGGCGCTGCCCAGGTTCCTTATACGAACGAGCAACGCACGATAGCTAGTGCCTGATGGGTGAGTGGCGGCGTGTTGGATGCCGGGGGCAGCCTGGACGCGACAGGGACCATCGAGGAGGCGTACGTTGACCAGACGTGACAGAGTTCTTCAGGCCATTCGACATCAGGAGACGGATACCGTTCCCTACAACGTTGGCCTCACGCAGCAGGCTCGCGACCGGCTCCTGCGCTTTACAGGCGATTCCGGATACGTCGAGCGGATAGGTAATCATCTTGAGATCGTCTATTACGACGGCTACCTTCAAGAGCTGGCCCACCGCGCCGGCTACTGGCAGGACCACTTCGGCGTTGTCTGGAACCGCAACGGCGCAGACAAAGATATCGGCGCTATCGAGGGCCTGGTATTGCAGACGCCATCGCTGACTGGGTATCGATTTCCGTTGCTCGACGAGGCGCGGATCCGGCACGAATATGCGACCGCTGTGGCTCAGGCTGGCGACCGTTGTCTGATCGGCGCCATTGGCTTCTCGATGTTTGAGCGAGCCTGGACGCTACGAGGCATGGAGAATCTCCTTATAGAGATGCTCACCGAGTCGCACTTTGTGCACGAGTTGCTGGACGCAATCTGCGAGCACGATCTCCGGATCGTCGACATTGCCCTCGAGTACCCTATTGACGGCTTCCATTTTGGCGATGACTGGGGTCAGCAGCGTGGCCTCATCATGGGTCCGCGCCTGTGGCGCACCTTCATCAAGCCGCGGATGGCGCGCATGTATGAGCGGGTCAAGCGGGCAGGCAGGTTTGTCTCCCAGCACTCTTGTGGCGACATTCATCAGCTGTTCCCCGAACTGATAGAAATTGGGCTTGACGTGTACCAGACATTTCAGCCCGAGATCTACGACATTCACCAGGTCAAACGGCAGTACGGGCAAGATTTGACGTTCTGGGGCGGGATCAGCACGCAGAGGGTCCTTCCATGGTGTTCGCCTGAGGAAGTCCGATCCATCACGCGCGAGACGATGCGCACCATGGCCCTCGGCGGCGGTTATATTGCCGCTCCTACTCACGATATACCTGGCGACGTGCCCGCGGAGAACATCGTCGCCATGGTCAACATGATGCAGAACCAGCCGGCCGCATGATTGCGCCCGCCGATGTCTTTGCGTTGTGTCCTCCTGGGTGGTGCGCTGTCACTGCGCCATTAATACCATGGCTCGGAACCGTGCGAAGACTGACGTTTGCTTCCAACCATTGACATCCGTTGCGAGATTTGGGCCTATAAGGGGTAGCTGGAAGGTTCCCGCAAGCACGTCTGCAGAGCAATCGATTCTAGAAGGTGGTCCGTCCCGGACGCGCCCAAGAACCCAGACAGGAGTAAGCGCTGTGTCAGTGTTAACGACTCGCTCAAAGGAGAGTTGCCGGTTCGACGAGGTTTCGCTGGGTGAGATCATGTTGCGACTCGACCCCGGTGAGTTTCGTATCCGTACGGCCCGCTCATTCACGGTTTGGGAGGGCGGTGGCGAGTACAACGTCGCCCGCGGTCTGCGCCGCTGTTTTGGTCAGCGTACTGCTGTTGTGACGGCTTTTGCGGCAAACGATGTCGGACGTCTCGTGGAGGACCTTATTCTCCAGGGCGGCGTGGATACCTCGCTCATACGATGGGTTCCTTACGACGGTATCGGACGCAGCGTACGGAATGGCCTCAACTTCACGGAACGTGGCTTCGGCGTTCGCGGTGCCGTTGGCGTGTCAGACCGCGGCTATACTGCGGCCAGCCAGCTTCGCCGCGGTGACATCGACTGGGAACACCTTTTCGGCGTGCAAGGGGTGCGTTGGTTCCACACGGGAGGCATCTACGCGGCGCTGTCGGCCAGCACACCTGAGGTCATCGAGGAGGCGATGACCGCCGCGAAGCGCCACGGGACAATCGTCTCATACGACTTGAACTACCGGCCAAGTCTCTGGAAGGCATTCGGTGGGCAAGCCAAGGCCCAGGAGGTCAACAGGCGGTTAGCCTGCCTTGTCGACGTGATGTTGGGCAATGAAGAGGACTTCACCGCGTGCCTTGGCTTTGAAGTGCCCGGTACCGATCTCGAAGCAGGATCCCTGGATGCCACCAGCTTCAAGACCATGATAGGGGACGTGGTAACGCGGTTCCCCAATTTGGCGGTCGTGGCGACGACGCTGCGGGCAGTCAAGTCGGCGTCCGTCAACGACTGGGGGGCGGTCGCCTGGGCGAACGGTCTGTTCGTTGAGGCCACGCATCGTCCCGACCTGGCAATCTTCGATCGGGTAGGGGGTGGGGACAGTTTCGCATCCGGTCTGATATACGGCTTGCTGGAAAAAGGCGATCTTGCGACTGCGGTAGAATACGGCGCAGCGCACGGCGCGCTGGCGATGACAACTCCTGGTGACACGTCGATGGCAAGTCTTTCGGAAGTGGAGAGCCTGGTCGCTGGGGCCAGCGCGCGCGTGCAGCGCTGAGACACCGGCCTATACGCCGGTGTCCTGGCCGGTCTATTTCTCCCGCGAGGCAATCACGGCATCGTACAGCCATTTCTGGCGAATCAGGGCCCTTTGGTACACCTGGTGGTGCTCACTCGAGGGTTGCAGCGATGGCTCAAGCGTCGTCGTGACCGTTGCGAGCGTCGAGGTTACACCCAGCGCTTCAAGCGCCAGGAGCGCGACACCCCTGCTCGTCGCTTCAGGCACGCTCGACCGAGCAACCGGGCAGCCAAGAGCGTCGGCGATCATCTGTATCCACACGGGAGAATGTGCCAACGCGGCGCCGCTTGCCACGACTTGAACATGCGTGTCAGCCGCGCCGCCAGCGCCGTCTCCGCCGCCGGCCGCGGGCAACTCCCGGAGCAGGATACTCCACAGCTCCGCAAAGCGCAGCGCAACCGACTCCATACCGGCGCGCAGGAGGTCGATAGGGCGTGTGTGGAGCGTCACGCCGGCGAATACGGCGCTGGCGTGTGCTGCCCAGCCAGTACTGCGCTCGCCGGCCAGGAATGGCAGAATCGTCAGCCCGTGGCCGTCGGGAGCCATCGCTTCCAGCTCGTGCTCGGCAGCGCCAAGGTCATCCAGGCGCAACGTGTCGCGCATCCATGCAGCCATGTTCCCGCCGGTGCTCAGCACGCCACCCATGGCAAAGTGGCTCCGATCCAACCGATACACCCACAGCCCTCGAGGAATGCGCACGTGCTCGGCCGGCCAGACCACCCGCATGGCACCGGATGTACCTACCATCACCACGACGCGATCGGCGGTGCGGCATCCGCTGCCGACGTTGTTGGCTGCCCCGTCCGCAACTGCCGGGAACCACGGAATTCCGGCAAGCATTGGCCATCGTCGCGCGAAGACCGGAAGCAACGTCCGCAGCGCATCTTGGCGGTCAATCAAGACGGGCAGCTGCCCTTCGGTCAACCCCACGGCCTGCAGCACTTCTTGATCCCAGCAGCAGCGGTGCTGGTCGAACAATCCCGATCCGGAGGCCATAGAGTGGGTGCTGGCGGCATAGCCAAACAGCCGCAAGTAGAGGTAATCGCCGAAGGCCATCCACGTGGCTGTCTTCCGAAAGATCGGCTGCTGGCTGCCGGCGATCCAGCGCAGCTTCGCCGGGGGATATGTGGAGTGAAGCATGCAACCCGTCCGGGCGTGGACAGCCTCCTCGTCCAGTTCTGCCTTCAACTGCTCCGCGGCGGCGGCGGCGCGCGTATCCGCCCATGTATATACCGGCGTTACAGCCCGGCCGCGATCGTCGACTCCGAGCAGACTGTGCCAGAAGGTGTCGACGGCAACCGCACCTATATGCCTGGCGTGCAGGCCGGCGGACGCCAGCAGTCTGTCCACGGCGACCAGCGTCAAGTCCACCATCGAGTCCGCGTCCGCCTCCACGCCGCCATCAGACGTCGTGCGCATCTCCTGCTGCACAGCCACGGCCATGCCTCGTATGCCTCGCGCGAGCGCGTCAAACAGCATGGCACGCACCGACGACGTACCCACGTCGAGCGTGAGCACAAACGGCGCTTTAGCCGCGTCGGCGGTCACATCGTCGAGCTCCGACTGGTTGGTCGCGGCATCGTTCATGAGCGACATCAGTCTTCGGCAAACGAGAGCAACAATAGCGCGCATCCGTCCACGTCTGACACGAGCCACTTTGTAGCCGCGACTGCATCGATGGGCATGAGTGTTCACGCGTGTCACGCGTCGTCCATCATGGCACCATGCGCCGGCGCCCGTTTCGGCCAGAGCTACACGCATCTGCGCAATCGGACGATCGAGGCACTACTCGGCGAGCAGGTCGCGCAGCGCAATGACGATCTGCGCGGTGTCAGGCACGATGGTCCGCTCCAACACCGGGCTGTACGGCACAACCGTGAATGCGCCGTTGAGGCGCTGTACTGGGGCATCAAGATCGTCGAAACCTCGGGCCACCACCTGAGCAGCGATCTCCGCGCCAACTCCACACGGAGCATACGTCTCGTCCACGATCAGCAGCCTGCCAGTCTTGCGGACTGACGCGAGGATCGTGTCGATGTCGAGGGGCGCGATTGTCCGTGGATCGATGATTTCCACCGAGATCGTGTCTTTCGCCAGCTCCTCAGCCGCCTGAACGGCTCGCGGTACCATAGAACCGACAGCGACCACCGTGACGTGCGTGCCTTGGCGGACGACACTTGCCTCGCCAAAGGCGATCAGATACTCGTCGTCGGGTACAGGGCCGTTGGTGTTCAGCAGCGTGCGCGGCTCCATGAAGATCACGGGGTCGTCGCTGCGGATCGCCGTCTTGAGCAACCCTTTGACATCTCGGGGCGTAGTGGGCACAACCACGCGGAAGCCGGGGAGCTGCGTGAACAACGGATAGTAGTTGCCGGTGTGATGCGCCGCGGAGGAGTCGCCGACACCGATACACCCGCGCAGCACGATGGGCATCTTCAGCCTGCCATCGCTCATGTACTGGAGTTTTGCCGTCTGGTTGATCAGCTCCCCCAAACCATCCAGGGCGAAATCGAAAAACATGTAGTCGACGATCGGTCGGCTGCCGGTCATAGCTGCACCCGTGCAGAGCCCGGTGAAACCGCGCTCACTGATCGGCGTGTCGCGCAGGCGCTCGGGACCGTACAGATCGAAGAGTCCCAGCGTCGTGCCGAAATTGCCCCCGCGTGAGCCGATGCCCTCGCCGACGACAAAGATCGTCGAATCTCGCGCCATTTCCTCGGTCAGGCCTTCGCGCGCTGCTGCCGCGTATGTCATTTCCCGCATTATCGGACCCCCACCGTCATCTAGCGGTCGCTGAAGACATGCATCGTCGCCGTAGCTACCTCAGGCCATGCACTGCTGTTGGCGAACGCCAGGGCATCCGCAACTGCAGCCTGGATCTCGGCGTCGATGGCGTCGAGTTCGGTTTCAGTCGCCGTCTCATCGCCAAGCAGGCTCGTGCGAAGTCGCTGAATAGGGCAGCGGGCCCGCCATGCGGCCACTTCCTCGCGCGAGCGGTAACCCGAATCGCTCATCCCTTCGGAATGCGGTCGAGTTCGGTACGTCACGCACTCCAGCAGCGTCGGACCTTCCCCTGCCCGGGCTCGCCGCACCGCCTCACCGGCTGCCTGGTAGACGGCGACGACGTCGTTTCCGTCGACGCGCTTGCCGGGCATACCGTAGGAGGCCGCGCGCTCTGCGACAACCGGATTGCCGGCGACGGTCGCAAATGGCACCTCGGTCGCGTACATGTTGTTCTCACAGACGAACAGAACAGGCAGCTTCCAGATCGAGGCCATGTTGAGGCCCTCGTGAAAGGCGCCATTGTTCGCCGCGCCATCGCCAAAGAACGCCACGCTGACGCGGTCGGTCTTGAGCAGCCTGAACGAGTACCCGGCGCCGGTCGCCATCAGTATGCTCGGGCCGACGACGCCGCTGGTACCAAGCAAACCCACCTCCGGCGAGAACAAGTGCATGCTGCCGCCGCGCCCGTGCGACACACCGGTCGCCTTGCCGAACAGCTCGGCTATCAGAGCATGGGGCGACACGCCTTTCGCCAGGGCATGGCCGTGACCGCGGTGCGTGCTCATGACTGTATCATCGCGCCGAAGGTGCGCGCACACTCCGGTCGCCACGGCTTCTTCACCGATATACGTGTGGCAGGCGCCGGGAATCAGCCCGGCCTGGTGCGAGCGGACAAGTTGCTCCTCGCAGCGTCGAATGAGCGTCATCTGGCGGTACAGGGCCAGGAGTTGGTCCTTACTCAGGCTCGAGGCGGGGTGCAGGGCAACGTCACTCATCATGCCGGCAAGATCCTTTCCGCTCCGTCGCCGACCCTAGCGGACCAGCCACAACGTCGGGCGCTCGACGAACTCTTTTACTCGGCGCAGAAAACGCGCGGCCGGCGCGCCATCCACGAGGCGATGATCAAATGTGAGGCTGAGCGCCATCATCTTGCGCGCGGCAAGCGTGCCGGCTTCCTCGTCCACCACGACTGCACGCGCTACGATTCGGCCGACCCCGAGAATCGCACACTCGGGCAAGTTGATGATCGGCGTAAAGGCGTCGATGTCGTACATGCCAAGGTTCGTGATAGTGAACGTCGCGCCGTGCAAATGGTCAGCAGAAATACGACCGCTGCGCGTGGCGCGAACGAGCTCGGCCGACTCGTCGGCGATGCGCCGGATGGACTTCGCCGCGACGTCGCGCACTACAGGCACCAACAGGCCGCGCTCCGTATCCACGGCGATTCCGATATTGGCCGTGGCGTGCTCGACGATCTCACCATTGACGAACGAGGCATTGATCCGCGGATGTTCGGTCAGCGCGATTGCCACCAACCGGGCCAACAAATCGTTGTACGAAATCGGCGCCGCTTCCGAGGCACTGGCGTCGGCGTTGATCTTGCGGCGCAGCTCGACAAGCTCTGTCGCATCCGCGTCCGTGGTCAATGTGACCGGCGCGACAGTGCGCATGCTTGTCGTCAATCTCTCTGCCACAAGCTTTCGGACACCACCTACGGTCGAGACGGGCGGCGGGAGCGTGGCCGGCGTCTGAGAGCTCACAGCGCTCTCGACGTCTGCTCGCGTGATGCGCTGACCCGGCTTCGCGAGCGCCAGGTCATCGACGTCGACGCCTGATTCGCGGGCAACGCGGCGCGCGATGGGCGTGATCCGTGCGGCGGAAGGTGGCTTCATCACGGCTTCGCGCACATCGCGCTCGACGATACGGCCGGACCTGCCGCTCCCCCGGACAGCCGCCCAGTCGACGCCGAGCTCCCTTGCTGTTCGTCGAGCCCGCGGGCTTATTGTGGGCTCGATATGCGACGTCGACAGCGTATCCGCACTGACAGGCGCATCGACAAGCGTTGGCCGAATGGACGAGTCAGTCGAAGGCGGCGCAGCGGCGGCAGCGACCGTCGGGGTAGTCTGAGTATCACCCGTAATCGCCGCTGAATCGGGCGCGAATGGGGCAGGCTCACCGGGGGCCAGCAGGTACCCGAGGATGGTCCCAACCGGAACAGCCGAGCCGATTGGCGGGCAGGACGGCGCAATCCGCAGAATGCCGCTGTCCATCGACTCCACTTCGGTGACGACCTTGTCGCCCTCGACCAGGCAGACGACATCGCCAGCCTCCACCTTGTCGCCGTCCTTCTTGCTCCACTCGACCAGGCTGGCTTCATTCCCTCCCCAGCCAAGCCGGGGCATCACGATGTCTACCGCCATTTTGCCGCCCTTGTTGTCGTGAGTACGTGATCGCGGCACGCAACCGGAGTCCAGAGCAACACTGGATCAGGGTCATGACATGCCGGCGCAACTTCCGTCAACAGTATACACAGCCGTACTATCTGGCGCAATGGCGCAGGCTGGCGTTACCTGCTCAGGACGTTGGGTCGCAGGCGGCGGACCGGATTGGCACGAAAACCCAAGCCGATGGCATCTCGTGTTAGCCGGGTAAGTGCATGCGCACGGTCAGGCCTCCGTCCGCGACAAGCACGCTGCCGGTGACATATGAGGCTCGATCCGAGGCCAGAAACACGGCGATATCCGCCATCTCGTGCGGCAGCCCTACCCGGCCGAGCGGAATATACGCTCCGATATCGGCGGGCAGCGGTTCCAGCGCGGCAGCCCCCCGCCGCACATCTATCGAACCTGGCGCGATGGCGTTGACCCGAATTCCCAGGGGCGCCAGCTGCTCGGCCAGCGAGCGAGTCATCATGTTGATCCCGGCCTTGCTGGCCGCGTAATGGGTGTGTCCGTGGCGTGCAAGGATGCTGTGGATCGACGAGATGAGAATGATGCTCCCCCGGCAATGTCGATCTCGCATATGTGCCGCGGCGCGACGCGCGCAGAAGAACATGCTCTTCAGATTGATGTCCAGCGTACGATCCCAATCTTCCTCGGTCAGTTCGAAAAGGGGACGTGGATCGGTCAGGCCGGCATTGTACACGAGCACGTCGATAGCGCCGAATGCGGCAACCGTCTGGTCGACCACGGACTCGGCGTCGGCAACGCGACGGCCGTCCGCCGGGAACAGCAGGCAGCGGTGGCCGGCCGCGCGCACCTCGGCAGCTACCTGCTCGGCGCCTTCCCTGCTGCTCTGGTAGCTGATGGCGAGGTCTGCTCCGGCGTCGTTGAATCCGCGTGCAATTGCGGCCCCGATGCCGGTCCCCGCTCCGATCACGGTCACTATCTTGCCTGTAAAGTCGATGGTGTACACGATTGCCCCCTGCTACTTCAAGGCGTATCGTTCCGTACGTTCGCGCTCGTTCCAGAGGGAACTGGACCGGTGGGCGATGGACGTGCGTTCGCGCTTCCGGTCATCGATCAGCTTGCTCTCGCACAGGGTCGATTGTATACTGTTGACCGGAGTTGATCCAGCGTCGGCCCTCTATTTGCCGGCACGCCGCCGGTGCTCAGGCAGCAGGGGAACGGTGATGAGCGGACAAGCCGACAGTGGCTATGCGGTGCCAATGCGGGAGCGACTGACGCGCGACAATCTCCACGGCGTATGGGCAGCAACTGCGACGCCTTTCGATGCCGACGATCGCTTCGACGAGGCGGTCTTTCGTGAGAATATTCGGCGGCTTCATGCCGCTGGCGTGCACGGGATCTATACGACCGACAGCGATGGCGAGTTCTACGCCATTGAATTCGAGGAGTTCAAGCGGATTGTCACCGTCTTCGCGGACGAGACCCAACGGTTGGGCGTGCCGGCCCAGGTTGGGGTGACCTGGTGCAATACGCAAGGCATGCTCGATCGGCTCGAGCTTCGCCGCCAGTCGCGGCATTCTCGGCGCCCATGTCGGCCACCCATTCTTCATGCCCATGACGCCGGAGTCGTACAAGGCATTCTGGCAGGACGTCCAGCGTGCGGTCCCTGACTGGTTCGCGCTCGTGCATTACAACACTCCGCGTGTGCACAATTACCAGCTTGGGCCAGACTACGCCGTGCTTGCACGAGAGGTACCGGGCCTCATCGGCAGCAAGCACGTGGGCTCCAGCGTACCTGAGTTCCTGACGCTTATGGCCTGCGCTCCGCAGCTCAGCCATTTCACGGGTGAACATGCGATGACGCCCTTCATGCTGCTCGGGGCTCGAGGAGTCTACTCCTGGTTCGTTAACTTCAACGCGCCGTACATGGTGGCCTGGTACGACGACGCCGTCAATCTGCGATGGGCGGAGGCAACAGCCCGGCAACAACGCATGCATGCGTTCATACTATCGACCAGCCTCCTCCTTGGCACTGGGAATCTGCACGGTATCGTGGGCAAAGCTCTCACGGCCGCCTCGTCTTTCCTTGTGCCGGCAAACAGGACGCGCCGCCCCTATCTGCCGGTCCCGGACGAGACCGTACAACAATTTCGCCGCCTCGCCGAGGAGCAGTTCCCGGACATGTGCTGGCGCGGCTAGTCACCGCGGACGACCCGGTCTCGCCGCGGAAGCGAGTTATTGCGTCTGGGTGTCTGATGCCGCGCGTACGGTCAACGCGGGACCGGCTGGATGCTGCGCTGCACCCTGCCGAGGCGTGGCTCTCTTGCGCTTTGACGGAGCAATCGCTTTGCTCAGTATCGCTGCGAGAGTGATTCCTTCACCGCCGGCGAGGTGGTCGTACAGGAGCGCCTTGGCGGTAGCGGGATCGTGGCGCTCAAGGGCCTCCACAATTGGGCGGTGGCCGGCTATGGCCTTGAAGATATCCTCGACGCTGGTGTCGGCAATATCCAGCGTGGTCTCGATAAGTGGCGCCAGAGGCTCCCACGCGCTGCGCAGCGCTCGGTTGCCGGACAGCACAATGAGCGCGCGGTGAAACTCCATGTCGGCCGCGGCAAAAGCGCCGACCCGGCCGGTCGATACACCGTCTTCCATCTCCGCGATATCGCGATACAGATCGGCGGCTTCGTCGGGAGTCACACGCATGGCTGCGCGCTGGATGGCGAGCGTCTCGAGCGTCAGCCGGCACTCGTAGATGTCCGCGATATCCTGTTGCGTCACGCCGACGGCGTAAGCGCCCCGCCTCGGTTCGCTGCGCACGAGACCCTCGCGTTCAAGCTGCGTGATCGCCTCGCGTATGGGAAGCCTGCTGACGCCAAACTGCTTGGCCAGTGACGGCTCTTTGAGGCGGTCGCCAGGGGCAAATTCGCCCAGCACGATGGCGCGTCGCAAGGTTGCGGCCACACGTTCCCAGAGCGCCTGGACATGTACGATCTCAAGCCTGGTGGCACTCAACATCCTTCGCGTACCTCCGTTTCACACATCTGAACGCGTCGACGCCCGAGGGTAACTCGTCGCTCCCGCACCCTATGTGCCAGATCCGATCATCATTGTATACTACTGACAGTTGACCGGTTATGCTGTTCGATCGATGGCCGTTTCAGCTGCCGATCGCGTTCCGCCAGGGGAGGAACCCGATGCGGTTCGCGCCAGGACAGGTGACCTGGCAGACGTACTGGGCGAACCGCCAGGACGACTATCCCGATCGCCATCAACGAGGCATCAGTGTTGATGGGTGTGGCACTGGCACGGTGGACGTTTCCCTCCCTCGCGCCGTATGGAGGAGGACGCTATGGCCATGACACCGCGAGAGCGAGTGCTGTGTGCACTGAATCATGAAGAGCCGGATCGCGTGCCCATCTTCTTTGGCACGACTGGCGCCACCACGATGCTGGTCCCCGGCTACGCGCGCTTCGCGGACTATCTTGGCGTCAGGAGCGCGCCCAGGCTGCTCTCCAGGACCATGCAGTACGCCCGATTGGATGAAGAAGTCATGCTCCGCTACGGGGTCGACGGCAGACCACTCCTGCCGGGCCCTGCGCCCTCCACGCTGCGCCAGGAGATCGATCAACACACATTGGTGGACGAATGGGGCACGACATGGCGGATGAAGCCGGGGACGCTCTACTACGAGATCGCCGATTGTCCATTACGCCGCGCCACGCTGAGCGATCTTGCGCCGTACCCCTGGCCCGACCTTGCCCACGCCAGTCGTTTCGCAGGCCTGGCCGCGGAAGCAGACGCCGTGCGCCGGCAGGGCTTCGCGGTGGTAGCGCTAAGCGGCGTGAATCCCATCGAGCAGATCTGGGGTTTGCGCGGCCTCGACACATGGCTCGTGGATCTTGTCGAGAACCTCGAGTTCGCTCGCGCGCTGCTTGGATTGGTCACGGACCTGATGCTTGCCGGCGTTGAGGCACTCCTTGGACGAAGTGGGGCGAGTACGTTGACGTGCTGGTCATGGCCGACGACCAGGCCAGCCAGCATGGGCCGCTGATTTCTCCGAGCCTGTACCGCGCGCTGATCAAGCCCCATCATGCCCGCCTGATCGCTGCCATCAAGCAGAAGACGGACGCCAAGATCTTCTACCATTCCGACGGCAATGTGTTCCCATTGATCGGCGACTTCATCGACATCGGCGTGGATCTGCTCAACCCGGTGCAAGTATCGGCGCGCCAAATGGGCGACACCGCCCGCCTGAAACGGCAGTTTGGCGACAAGCTCTCCTTCTGCGGCGCCATTGACACGCAAACCGTCCTTCCTTTCGGCACGCCTGAGGACGTGCGCCGCGAGGTGCGCCGACGAATCTGCGACCTGGGACAGGGTGGCGGCTACATTCTGGCAGCCGTGCACTGCATCCAGCCGGACGTCCCGGTGGAGAACGTGCACGCTATGCTCGACGAAGCCAACACCGCTGGGCGCTATCCTCTCCGGTGCGAGTGACACCGGCCTTCGGCTCACGGGGCGCCGATAGGTGTCTCCATGACCTCCGGCACCGATAACGGCGCCCCTTAACCCCTTAACCGCCGGTCGAGCCTTCGGCCGCTTTACGCTGGCGGAGCGCCCACCTCTGGCTCGACGAGTGCAGCCACTGCAGTCACCAGCGCGGTCGCTCCGGCGTCCACATGGCCGACAGTGCGGTCGCCCACCCAGTTAGCGCGGCCAACCTTTGCGCGCATGGGAATCGTCGCCGCGCAGCCCTGTCGCGCCGCCAGGAGCGCACGCCGTCCTGCCTCCGTGAACCCGACCCCCTCAGCGGCCGCCTGCTGCAACGCTTCCGCGGCCGGGATTAGCGCGTCAAGAAGCGTCTTGTCACCCAGTTGTGCCTTGCCTCGCTCGCGTATGCCGGCTTCACACGCTGTCACCATGCGTGCCAGAAGGGCAAGGTCGATGGCGCCGGCGCCCTTTGCCTCTTTCCCGGCACGCATGCCGGCAGTGGCGATCAGGGCCCCCATGGTGGAGGCTGCTGTCCGGTTGAACGCCATGCCTGAGCGTGTGCAGGTCACCGAGACATCTGCGTCCGCCTGCCCCGCCAGATCGTCGAGCACCGCCTGGCAACCGAGGCGCATCGTGATCCCAAGGTCGCCATCGCCAAGAGCCGCGTCGAGGGCATTGAGCTCATCGGCGTGGGCGATAAGCGCCACGGCCATCGCGGCGATAGCGTCACGGATCTGGGCAGGGGAGAGCGTCTCGTTCACTGCGATTCCTCCTTCAGGCCGCTGCCTCGCTCAACGCGCATTCTGGATGAAGAATGGCGACTCAGCCGGTACGTCAAGCCAGTGGGTAAGCTCGTCGTCCAATCGCAACAGCGTGACCGACGCTCCGCCCATTTCCATGGAAGTCGCGAACTCACCGACGTAGGCACGGTGGACGCCGACGCCTGCCTGCGCAAGTCGCTGGTGGACCCTTCGATAGAGGATATACAGTTCTTCGGGCGGCGTGGCGCCGAGACCGTTGACCATTACGGCCACACGGCTGCCATTGTCGAGCGCAAGCTCGGCTGCGGTGGCGTCAAACAGTCGATCGGCGATGGAGTCAGCGGGCTCGAGCTTGCCTCGGCGCACGCCCGGCTCACCGTGGATGCCCATACCGATCTCCATCTCGTCGTCTCCGATAGTGAAGGTGGGGACGCCGGCGGCAGGAATAGTGCAGGGCCACAGGGCGACACCCATTGTACGCGTGCTGGCGAGTGCGTGGCGTGTCACCCGTTCCACTTCATCGAGAGAACGTTCGGCCGCGGCGCAGGCGCCGGCGACCTTGAAGGCAAAAACCATGCCTGCCACGCCGCGCCGTCTCCGTGCGTCGCCGGGCGGCGCAGAAGCGACGTCGTCGGCCACCAACACGGTTCGCACTTCGATGTCCTCCAGGGAAGCCATCTCGGCGGCCATGTCAAAGTTCATCACATCGCCGCCATAGTTGCCGTAAATGTACAGCACGCCCTTACCGCCATCGATCGCTTTCGTGACATCGAGCATCACTTCCGCGCTCGGCGAGGCAAAGACATTGCCGACAGCGCATCCGTCAAGCAGGCCCTTGCCGACATAGCCGAGGAACACCGGAAGGTGGCCCGAGCCGCCCCCCGTGGCCAAAGCTACCTTTCCCTTGAGCGGGGCGTCGGCACGCACTATCGCGCGCGGAGTTCCGGCAGCACGGAGTGAGCTGGGGTGCGCGAGCAACAAGCCCTGGAGCATCTCGTCGACAACCGCCATGGGTTCGTTAATGATCTTCTTCATGATTCAGCTCTCCCTACCGGCATCACTGCCGAATCCGCAGAACGCAACCATCCCGCCGCATCCACCCTGGAGTGTGACCCTGGGCGCCTCCGAGCCAGGATGGACATCGCCATTTATCATAGGACGGTCTCCGCCCATGGTCAACTGTTGACAGTGCTCGTCGCGCCGATGCTACACTAGCTGGGTCTGGCGCAAGAGTTTGGGCACGCCGTGGCAGGCGTTCATGCACTCATGTGGCTCGATCTGGCGATTGCTCGACGACATCGTCGAAGCCGGCTTCGACGTCGTCAATCCGGTGCAGACCCCTGCGGGCAACATGGATCCCTCCGCGCTCAAGCGGAGGCTACGGCGGGCGATTGACATTCTGGGGCGCGGGTGTCGACAGGCAAAGCCCTTTGTTCGAAGGAGTCGTCATCGATGGTCACCTCACTCGAGCGCGTCATGCTGTCACTCGAGCACCGTGAAGCCGACAGAGTGCCGCTCGACCTGGGTGCTACAGGTGCTACCGGGATGCACGTGGACTCAGTGTACGCGCTCAGGCAAGCTCTGGCGCTCGATCGTCCGGGCACGCCGGTTCGCGTGGTCGACCCCTTGCAAATGCTCGGCGAAATCGCGCCTGACCTTCAGGACGTGCTGGGCGTGGACGTGGTGAGGCTGTTCCCGCCAAGAACGAACCTGGGCTTCAAGAATGTCGACTGGAAGCAGTGGACGACGCCGACCGGGACGCCGGTACTCGTCCCCGGCCGCTTCAACACGGTGCCCGAGGCGAACGGCGATCTGCTGCAATACCCGCGTGGGGATCTGTCGGCGCCGGCCAGCGCTCGGATGCCCGCTGGCGAATGCTTTTTCGATGCGATCACTCGGCAGGACCCTATTGACGACGAACGTCTCGACGTGGAAGACAACCTCGAGCAGTACCCGCCTATTTCCAGGGAGGACCTGGCGTATATGGGCCAGGAGATCGATCGGCTCGCGGCCAGTGGCAAGGCTGTGCTCTGCTATTTCCCATTCACGGCGCTCGGGCATGTTGGAGAAGTTCCGGGTGTCGACCTTCCGCACCCACGAGGTATCCGTGATGTGGAAGAGTATTATGTCAGCCATCACACACGCCGCTCCTATCTGTATGACCTCTTTGATCGTCAATGTGAGCGCGGTATTCAGAATCTGGCCAGGATCCACGCAGTGGTTGGAGACAGACTGACGGTCGCTCAGATCACGTGCACCGATCTCGGCGCGCAGAACGGACCACTCATCTCGCCGAAGGATTATCGCGAGCTGTACAAGCCGTTGTTCATGCGCATGACGGCGTGGATTCACGAGCACACCATGTGGAAAGTGCTCTTGCACTCATGCGGGTCAATCTGGCGACTGATGGACGACATTGTCGACACCGGCTTCGACATTCTCAACCCGGTGCAGACGTCCGCCGCGAACATGGACCCTGTGGCGCTGAAGCAGAAGTATGGCGAGCAGATCACCTTCTGGGGCGGCGGGATCGACACGCAGCACGTATTGCCCTTCGGCACCCCCGAGCAGGTTCGCGCCATGGTGCGCGAGCGTATGCGAATCTTGGGGCCTGGAGGAGGCTTTGTATTCGCGACGATTCATAATGTGCAGGCACGAATCCCGGTGGGCAACCTGATGGCCCTTTGCCAGGCGATCGCCGACTATCGCGACTATCCCTGCGGGTGAATGGGACGCGCTCCTTGCCAAGGGCCGCGTCGGGTTGCCAACGTAGCTCGCCATTGCCGAGCGACGACATCGACCGGCGTGGGTTGTGCCGAGTGCACGCGTGCGCCTGACCTGATGCAGGGTCCTTGACCGCTGGGCCACAGCAAGCTGCCGCAGCTAAGAGACACTGCCTTTCGAAGCCGACTTTGGCACTGGGACTGAGTAGTCTGCCAGCGTGGCACGCAGGAACTCCACCGACCGCCGGATCTCGTCCAGGCCATTCATCCCGTCCTCTATCGAGATCCATCCGTCGAATCCGACACCTTGAAGCACGCGGAAGATCGCAGGATAGTCGTTGAGCCCGGTGCCAATTTCGCCATGGTGAAGGATCGAGGCATAACCCACCGTGTCCTCCAACGTGCGAAGCTCCTCCAGGGTGTGCCCGGGCACCAGACCCCGGTCGCTGGCGTGCATGCAGACGACGCGATGCTTCACCGCGTCGAGCACGACCAAGGGATCGTCCCCGGCCAATATCGCGTTCGAGGGATCGAAGTTGACGCCGAACCAGGGCGAGTCCACCGCCTCCACGATCCGGCGAAAGACCGGCAGATGTTGGGCAAACTCGGGATACGTCCAGTAGTTGTCCTTGTAATGGTTCTCGATCACCAGGATGACACCGCGACTCGCGGCGTGCGGCAGCAACGACTCGATCGCCTCGACCACCATTGCCACGCCGTCATCCTCAGAGATCTCCGGGCGGCGTTGGCCCGAGAGCACCCGGCAGGTTCTCGGCGCCGGCGCGTCGAAGAATGCCACAAGGTCGATCATCTCGCGCATGCGCGCAACCTCCGCATCGCGGTCGGCCTTGACGGGTGTGGTGAAGTCAGGAGATGCACACAGCATCGGCATCACAAACCTGTGCTGCCTGAGCGCCGCAAGCACGGATCCCAGGTACTCGTGGTCGAGTGAGGTGAAGAAACCCGGGTACATCTCGAGACCATCGACCCCCAAGGTGGAGGCCATCTCGATCCATTCCGTGACGGTCATGGTCCCTGTGACGCAGAGCGCATCCATGAAGCACTTCGGGAACGCCGAAATCTTGGACGAAGGCCCCAGAGCCATACCCTCACTCCTATTCCTGTTTCAACAAGCGCATAACCGGCGCTAAGCCGTGTAGGACGCAGTCGGTTGTACCGGAAGCTCCGAAGCGCCTGCGTCGAGGTGCAGCACGGTGCCCGTGAGCTGCGTGGATTCGTCGGATGTCAAGTAGACCACGGCATTGGCAGTATCCTCGACGGTCTGGTGGCGGCCCGTCGGCATCGTGGCTGCGACCGCGCTGAGCGCTTCGTCGGTGACTCCGTTGCCGTGCTGCAACTCGAGCTCGCCCTCCGTCAGCACCCAACCGGGGATCACGTAGTTGACTCGGATGTGGTCTCGTACAAACGCCCCAGCCAGGGTACGCGTGAGCGTGAGCAGGCCGCCCTTGGCGCTTGCATAGGCAACCATGTTGGGCAGCCCTTGAACACCGGCGATCGAACCGATATTGACGATGCTGCCACCGCCGCTTCGACGCATTTGAGGTACAGCGTATTTGCAGCAGTAGAAGGCCCCACGAAGGTCGACCTTGATAATGTCCTCCCACAGGTCGGTCGACGTGCCTTCCAGGGTGCCGCGCGACATGCGGCCTGCACTGTTCACGAGCACGTCAAGGCGCCCGTAGCTCGAGACGGCCGACTCGATCAAGGCGGCGCACTGCTCCTCCGAAACCACGTCGGCATGGCAATACACCGCTTCGTGTCCTGATGCCTGAATAGTCGCCACTACGGACCGACCCAGTTCATCTTGCACGTCGGCAACGACGACTCGCGCTCCTTCCTGAGCAAGTCGAACGGCAACACCGCGCCCGATTCCTCGCGCCGCGCCTGTTACAACGGCCACTTTGCCGATCATCCGTCCCATCTGGCGTCACCTCCACAGTGTCGAGCCAATGGCTCGAGCAGCACGTTACGGAATCAATACGGCCTTGGCGACCCGGCCGCTTTCCATGTCGTCGAACGCCGCTTGCCACGCCTCCAACGAGTAGGTAGTCACGAGCCGCTGCACATCCAGTGATCCGTTCCCGAGCATCGTCAGTGCGCGTTCCCAGGTTGCCCACGTATGACTATACGACCCTTGCAGACGGGCCGCTTTGGCGACAAGCGGATCGAGCGAGAAGTTGAGCGGCTCTCGCCCCCAGCCGACTTTCGTGATCTGGCCGGCAGGCCGCACCAGATCGAGTGCCGTCCGAAGGGTGGCGGAGACGCCCGCCGCGTCGATCACGAGGTGAGCGCCAAGCCCGTCTCCCATTTCACGAATAGTGTCCACGGGATTCTCGTGGTCTGCCATGGACACCTTTGACGCGCCAAAGGCCCGGGCGATCTCCAGGCGGGGCTCGTCCCGCGCAAGTCCGATCACGAGCAGATGGGCGGGATGTGTATTGGCAATCACGGCCGTGGCGAGCAGGCCAATCGGCCCCGGCCCGATAACCACGCCGACGTCTCCTGGGCGAGGCGATGACTGTTCCAGAACCGCGCTTATCGCGACGGAGCAGGGCTCGGTCAACGCGGCAACCTCCCATGAGAGGTTGGCAGGTACGTGGTGCAGCACTCCGGCTCGAACAGCCACGTAGTCAGCAGCAGCGCCGTCGAGGCCGTATCCGAAACCGAGCCGAGAAGGGCACAAATTGTAATGGCCGGTCCGGCACATGGGGCACACGCCGCAGATCCGGGCCGCAGTCTCGGAGACGACACGGTCGCCTGCACTCCAGCCCTGCACGCCGGATCCGAGCTCCGCTATCTCCCCGCAGAACTCATGTCCGAGTGTTACCGGCCAGTTGACCTTCCACGACTGTTTGCCTCGCCACTGGTGCAGGTCGCTTCCGCATACGGCAACCGCGCGCACCTTCAGCAGCACTTCTCCAGTGCCGGGCGTGGGAATCGGCCGTTGCTGCAGCTCGACTGTTCCCGGCGCGACGTTGACAAGTGACCGCATCAAGCCCTCCTTTTCAAGGTCTAGTTGGCTCAGCGAGTGTCAATCCTTTTCCCGTCACACCTCAGCGCTGGCTCCGTTGCCATTGGGCCAAACATGCGCCTCGCGTCGGCGACGGCGCATGCTTGGCACCTACCTCGTGCTCTCTTGTTGCTAGGCTACAACCAGCTGATGCCGAGAGACGATTGCCGCGACCGCGCGCTGCGTTGCAGCATCGGGCCTTGTAAGGGGCAACGCAGGCGTGCCACTTCCGAAACCCAGAGCGGCGATCGCCAGCTTCACGCCCAGGAGGAAGTGCCCGAACTGTTCCAGCTGCGCCAGATGCCTGGCCTGCTCCTGCAGATGGATGACTTTCTCCAGGTCGCCGGCCTTCGTCGCTTCGAACAAATCCACGAAGAGGTGTGGAGCAATATTGGCCAGACCGGCGACGAGGCCGTCGCCCACGGGTGGCGGCGTCTCTGTGATCATCAGGCCACTTCCTTGCAACACCCGGAAACTGGGTCGCTCATCCTTAATGGCCAAGAGGCGCTGAAATGCTTCCGGGTCCGCTGCCGAGTCCTTGACACCGATCACGCGTGAGTCGCGGGCGAGCAGGGCTACAGTCTCAGGCAAAATAGCGTTGTGCGTACACTGCGGGATGTTGTAGAGCACGATTGGCAGAGAGCAGGTACTCAGGATCGTCTCGATATGCCGGCGTTGATCGTCACCGGCTACGCCGAAGTAATACGGTGAGCCGGCGACCAGGACATCGGCACCTTCCGCCTCGGCCTGTTTCGCTGCCTCGCATGCTGCCCCGGTGCCAGGCAGCATCACGCCCGCCAGGACTGGGACGCGACCGGCAGTCGCCGCGACGGCGGCCTTGAGCACTGCCCCGCGCTGCGACCCGGTCAGCCAGGCGCCCTCGCCAAAGCCCCCGAGCACGAACAAGCCCTGGCAGCCTCCGCGCAGGATATGGTCTACCAGGCCGTGGATTGCTTGGGCGTCGGGCTCGCGGAGCTCGTCAAGAGGCGAAATCATGGGCGGAATCACGCCTCCAAGAGTTATTGACCCGCCGTCCTTCTTCGCTGCTGCGCCGTTGGCCGCCATCGTCGTCAGTCCCTTTCTATCGTCACTGTCCGTCATTGTCGATCGCACTTGCGGCGCCCCTGACCCGCGGCTCGCCGCGGCAGCCAGGGTCCGCCTCCTGCTCACAGTCTTCGGCTGGTCGCCACAACCAATCCTCGCGCTTGCGCCTGCCTAGACCACGCCATTGACGCAGTTCGGCACCTTTTCGCCGCGAAACGCTTTGGCAACAGTGTCGGCGACGCTCGTGCGGAGGGTCGTGACTGCTTTGACGCTGGCAGAGGCGACGTGGCTGGTAATGACTACGGATCCCATCGCACGAAGCGGGCTGTCGGCGGGGAGCGGTTCCGGATCCGTGACGTCCAGCCCGGCCCCGGCCACCTTGCCGGATTGCAGCGCGGCGATGAGCGCAGGAGTATCGACAAGATTACCGCGGGCCATGTTGACCAGCAGGACGCCGTCCTTCATGCGCGCAAGGGACGCCACGTTGACCATCTTCTGGGTCTCCGGAGTGCTCGGGCAGTGCAGCGAGATCAGGTCGCTCGTAGTGAGAAGCGTCTCCAGAGACACGCGCTCGGCGCCCAGCGCTCGGGCTGCCTCATCGGTCAAGAGTGGATCGTATGCCAGAATCTTCGTCTTGAACGGCACCAGGCGCCGAATGACCTCGCGGCCGATTCGACCGCACCCGACGACGCCCGTCGTCATGTCCTTCAGTGTGTGATACGCCTCAAGTGGCAGCTGTGGATTCCAGCCGCCGGCCTGAATAGTGCTAGAAATGCGGGCGACCTGGCGCGTGATTGCCAGGACGAGCGCCAGTGTATGGTCCGCCACCTCGTCGATGCAGTAGTCTGGGACGTTGCACACCGGGATTCCGTGCGATCTTGCGACAGCGAGATCGACGTTGTCGACGCCGATGCCGTATCGCACGATGATGCGGGCCTTCTTCATGGCCTGAATGGCGCGACCGGTGACCGGCGCGAATTGTGTGATCACATAGTCGGCATCTGCCGTACACTCGATGACCTGATCGTCGGTTCGACATTGAGCCCCTACAACCGTGCACCCCAAGGGCTCCAGAAGCTGCTTTTCCAGATCAAGCTCGGCAAACGAGTAATCGGTCACCACGACCTTCGGTACTGCCATCATCGCCTCCAACTCTGCGTGTTGTACTCTTGCAGCCGTCGTGGCTGCCGAATCAGCGTGTCTGAGGTTCAGTTACCATCTCGAAGCGTGAACGGCACGCCGAGCTCTGCCGCGACATCTTCCAAGATCTTCACGGTATTTGCCGTCAGTGGGCATCCGGAAACGGAGCGCTTGCGGGAGATCCGGAGCTCTGGCTCACCCGGCAACAGCACCTCGGCCACCCCGTCGATAGGTTGAATGGCCTTGAGTGCAGCGCAGAACTCGTCGACACGATCGCGGTAAACGTCGATCGATTCGAAAGCCTCGACATCCATCGCCTGCACGTAGTGCGACAAGCTCACCTTGTGATCGTAGTCCTCGCCCCATCGCACAATGGTCGGTCCCCATTGGGTTCCCATCAGAAGCGAGGTGGTGAACTCGATCATCGTCGCCAGGCCGTAGCCCTTGGCGCCACCCATTGGCAGGCCCGCGTAGGTGGCAAAGACGGTCATGTCATCCGATGGCTGCGTCACCGGTCGACCATCGCTGTCGATCACCCAACCTTCCGGGATAGACTTGTGCTCGAGCGCGGCCTTATGATACTTGCCCCCGGCCACGACGCTTGTGGCCATGTCGACGGTGAAGCCAGGATACTTGATTCCGCTCGGAGCTGAGATGGCAATAGGATTGGTGCCGAAAAAGCGTTTGCGGCCGTTGAAGGGAACCACGCTGGATTCAGCGGGAGACCAAACCATGGCGATACAGTCCCGCTGCGCTGCCCAGTTGACGTAATATGCCGCGGCGCCGAAATGATTGGAGTTCTTGACCAGGACGGTTGCGACCCCGGTTTCGCGCGCCATGTCGACCGCATGCTCCATGGCGCGCATGGTAGCAACCTGCCCCATTCCCCCATCCGCGTCGACCACGCCGACGGCGGTACGCGGTCGATCGAACGTCATATGCGGTGTGGGGTTAATCAACCCCGCGTGGAGTCTTCGTGCATATGGCCTGAGATTGAAGGCGCCGTGTGTGTCCACGCCGCGCAAATTGGCATCGATGATCACACGCGCCGCCAGTTCCGCCTCATCTCCGGGCATGCCGGCGCCTGCGAGCAGCGCCGTAGCGAAGCTGCGCAGGCTGTCCGCGGACACGACGATATCGCGCGGAACGATAGTCTCACTGTCGTGCATAGCTCTTCGTCCCTCGGGCTCGCGTTGCTGATGACTTCCAGGCAGAACGAATGGACCGGCGCGGTCGGCGCAGGCAACGCGGGGCAACACATGCGCCCTGCCTCGGCAATGCAGCCCTAACCATACCGCAGAATTGCACCGTGGTCAACTGTTGACAGAATCGGTGGGTTGACGCCGCTTGTTCGACTAGTATACTGTTGACAAAGGTCCCGTGGAAGGTCGGCGGCTTCGCGCGGGGTTGCAATCTCTGATCGGGCGCGGAAGGTAGCCGAGGGCGATGCATGAAGCTTGAGATTGAAACGCCGGACCAGATGCTCCACGAGCTGCTCGGCGCCGTGCCGATGCCGCTCATGGCGCGGGTGCACTATGACATGGTGACGCCTCCGGCACTGGGCGACGTCGATGCGCTGGTCTGTGCTCAGGTGCGCGCCGCGCGCTCGATGGTCGCTCCCGGACAGCGTATTGCCATCGGGGTCGGTAGTCGAGGCATCGCGCGCTTGCCCGAGCTTGTCGCCGCGCTCGTGCGGAGCCTTCGTGATCTCGGCGCCGATCCTTATATAGTCCCAGCCATGGGAAGTCATGCCGGGGCAACGGCGGCAGGACAGCGTGAGATGCTGCACAGTTTGGGCGTAACGGAAGATCGCGTCGGCGCGCCCATCCGCGCTCAGATGGAGACGGTGCAGGTTGGCATCACGCCAGACGGCACGCCGGTGAGACTCGATCGTCTGGCAGCGGCAGCGGATGGTATCGTCTTTGTGGCGCGAGTCAAGCCGCACACGTCCTTCCGCGGGCCTTATGAGAGTGGACTTGCCAAAATGATCGCCATCGGCTTTGGCAAGCAGGAGGGCGCCTCGGCTTGCCATGCGGAGGGATTCGGCGAGATGCACCGGCATGTACCGGCACTCGCGGCCGTTGCACTGGCCAAGGCGCCCTTCAGGTTTGCCCTTGCGGTGCTCGAGAACGCCTATGACCAGCCGTTCAGGGTGGAACTCGTGCCGGCTAACCGTATCCTCGAGGCAGAGCCGCCATTACTCGATGAAGCACGCGCCGCGATGGCCCACATCCCATTTGATCAACTCGACGTGCTTGTGATCGATCGCATTGGTAAGGACATCAGCGGGGACGGAGCCGACCCCAACATCACCGGATGCTATCCTACGCCATATGCGCGCGGCGGACCTTCGGTGACCAAGCAGGTCGTGCTCGATCTTACTGAGGCCACGCACGGAAACGCGTGCGGCCTCGGCACCGCGGACTTTACTACAATACATGCTGCGCGAAAGATGTCGCTTGCTGCCATGTACGCGAATGCCCTGACGTCAACCGTGGTGCGGCCCGTGGCCATGCCTATGGTGCTGCCGTCAGACCGCCTGGCGCTCGCTGCGGCGTTGCAGACCTGCAACGTCGTCGACCGGGAGAAACGCCTGCTGCGCCTGGAGGATACGCTCCATCTCGAGAGTTTCTGGGTGTCGGAGGCCTTGCTGGACGACGTGCATGCCAATGGGCAGCTGAGGGTCGACAGCCCGCTCGCGCCTCCACGGTTTGATGACGACGGAAACCTTTTCGATCACTGACGTAACTGTTCGGGGGATGGCTATGGATGGGCTGCCAGGCTTCGGGATGGAAGTGGTTCGATTGAGGGAAGCGCTTGCCGCGGAAGGTCTTCACGGTGCGCTGCTTTCCGAGCCGGGAAGCATCTGCTTCGCTACGGGTTTCGCCGTTCCGCTACCGATCGGCGCAGGCAACGCGTTCGCCGGCGGGCCGGTCCTCGCCGCGATAGGGGCAGATGCATCTGGACTGCTCGTATCCGGATCGGAAGCCGGCGCCGCAAGAATCGACGGCCGGGTCGACGTCCTCACTGTCTACTCGGCGTTCGATCATCTCACATCGCTGAATGCGCGTTCAGAATACCTCTCCGGATTCGACAAGCTTCTGCAGAGTGTGCTGCCTCGTCACGCCCCGGTAGTCTTGGGGTTCGAGCCGCGCAGTCTTCCGGCGTTGACGATGGCGCACGTGGCCGAGCGATATCCACAGGTTGCGCTGCGTGATGCCAGCGCGGCTATCGCGCGGGCCAGAATGGTGAAGAGTCCGCGTGAGATTGCGCTGCTACGCCGGGCTGCACGGGCTGCAGACGCGGGACAACAAGCCTTGATGCGTGAGGCGAGAGGCGACGTCAGCGAGCTCAGCCTGTGGAATGCGCTGTGTGCGGCAATTGAAGCGGAGGCAGGCGGAGCGGTGCCCATTACCGGCGAGTTGGTGGCCGGCACGCGCACGGCGGTCGTTGAATACCCGGGCGGGCCGCGGGCGCGGAACGTCGAGCACGGCGATACCATCATTTGCGACATCAGTCCGTGGGTGAATGGCTACTATGCCGATTGCTGCAACACGTTGGTTGTCGGTGATCCCACGGCGGATCAGCTGCGCTACTTTACCGCGGCACGAGACGCCTGCGAGGCGGCGATGCTTGCCCTTCGTCCGGGCAATCGTGCATTGGATGCCTACGAGGCGGCACGGGCGAGCCTGGCGCGCCACGGTCTACCAGTCGCGCATTATGCCGGTCACGGCATCGGTGCGTGCGTCAACGAGTTGCCTCGATTGGTCCCACACGACCACACGCCGATCGAGCCCGGCATGGTCTTCGCCGTCGAGCCGGGCGCGTACGCAGGCCAGGGCGGGAGCACAGGCGCGCGGACAGAGAAGATGGTTCTGGTCACAGCGGACGGTCCGGAGATCCTGTCGAAATTCGCATGGGGGCTTGGACAAGAAGGCGTTGATGCGTGAGGTTCGCTCCAGTCGCGTTGTGCCGGACCAGGAGTGGCTGGCGTGCCGCCGCCTAGCAGGATGTCGTGTTCCAGGGTAAGTGACGAGCCGATGGAAACGTTGAGACAGATCGAGATGCCGACAGTCCATGATGCCCTTGTCGCTGGCGTCAAGGACTACATCATCACGAACAGGCTCCGGGCCGGAGACCCGCTGCCCACCGAAGCACGGCTGGCCGCGCAGCTCCGCGTGAGTCGCTCCGGTGTGCGCGAGGCCCTGCGATCGCTGCAGTCGTTAGGCGTGATCACGTCGCGGCGCGGGGAAGGTCACTACGTCAACAGCTTCAACCTGGATCCTATCGTGCAGAACCTGAACTACAGCATGCTCTTTGACGTCGAAGACGTCCGTGAAGTGCTGGAAGTACGTGAACGACTGGAGATAAGCTTCATTGCCGACGCCGCGGCCGCCATGAATGAGGGCACGCTGGATAACCTGCGTGCGTTGGTCGAAGCGATGTATCGCAGGGCGGATCAGGGCCGCATCTTCCTCGAGGAAGACATCGCCTTTCATCGCACGATCTACGGGGCGGGCGGCAATCGGCTGCTGATCAAACTCCTGGATGTGTTCTGGGATGTATACAAGCACCTGCGAGATCGCTCCCTTCTTGAGGTGCGGGACCCCCACCAGGAGGCCCAGAGCCACGAGCAGATCTTGCACGCGCTGGAGGCCAGGGACGGTGAGGCGGCCAGCCGACTCCTGGTTCCCCACTTTACCAGCATGGATGAGCGGCTGAAGCCGAATCGGTCGGGGCGCGATGCCCTGCCGGCGAAGGCTGGCCGAAACCCAGGTTAGCGGTCGAGCACTGGAGAGTACTATGCTGCCCAAGGAACGCGTGATAGCCGCACTGGACTTTGGTCACCCGGATCGCATTCCGGTCGGAGAAACCGGCATTGATTTTGCCATCACCGAGCAGGTGCTCGGCCACCCCACGCTGTACCGAGCTAAGTGGAAGGAGTTCACCGCGCTGTGGCAAGGCAGGCGAGATGACTATGTCGACTCATGCAAGCGTGACATCGTCGACCTAGCCCGAGCGCTCGACCACGACGTTGTTCCAGCCTTCTTGGTGCCGTCCTGTCTCCAGCCGCCGGTCGTGCCAGAGTTCCTGGATACCTACAAGTGGCGGGATCCAGATGGGCGCGTCTTCGTCTACTCGCCCGAAAGCCAGGGCCACGCAATGCTCGTGGATCAACCCGACGTGACCGTGGACGATATCCAGGAGATCCCCTTTGAGCCCGACGAGTCGGAGCTGGAACTGGTGCGGTACGTGGTGAAGGAGATGGGTGGCACCCACTTCATCCTGGGGCGGCCCGGCGACGGCATATTCCCGATCGTGCGCTATACATTCGAGTACGTGCTGCGCAACATGGTGGACCATCCTGACGTCGTGGCCCGCATCGTCGAAGTGGAGACGAAGCACTGCATTGCCGTAGCCGACGCACTCCTGGACGCCGGCTGTGACGCCGTGCTGCCTACCAGCGATCTGGCCGGCAATAGCGGCCCGTTTATGTCCCCGCGGATGTTTCGCAGGTTCATGTTTCCCTGGCTCAAGGCCGAGTGCGATGCCGCGCACGCCAAGGGCAAGTACTTGATCAAGCACACCGATGGCAATATGTGGGCCTTACTGGACATGCTGGTCGAGGCGGGGATTGACGGCTGGCAAGGAATACAGCCACGCCTTGGCATGACCCTTCCCGCGCTGCAAGAGCGCTACGGCGGCCGTCTCTGCTTCTGGGGCGGCGTGGACGTCGATACTTTGGTCGCCGGCACCGAGGCGGAGGTCGAGGAGGAGGTGCGCGTGGCATTCGAGAGCGCGCCGCGTTCCGGCGGCCTCGTGCTCACGTGTGGCAATAGCGTGATGGTCGGCGTTCAGCACGCCAACTACATGGCCATGATGCGCGCCGCCCAGCAGCTTAACAGCGTGCGAGCAGGCAGTTGAGGGCGCTTCGCATCAGGCCGAGTGGGCGAATCTTGCCAGACGTTGCTCCGAATACACGTCGCGTTCCCGAGGGAACGGATCCGTGACAAATCGTGAGCGGCTCCTGGCTATTCTCGACCGCAAGAGTCCCGATCGCATCCCGTGGATTCCGCGGCTGCAGCTCTGGTATAACGCGCGCCGCGCCGAGGGCAACCTGCCTGAGCGCTTCGCCGGCATGTCACTCCGAGAGGTGGAGCGCGCTCTCGGGGTAGGCACACCGGCGCGCGAGGGACGCATTTTTGTCGTGCGTTATGAGGGCATGGAGGTCATAACAACCAACAGGGGGAGAGTCAGGACTACCCGGTATGTTACGCCGCACGGAACCGCGACCAAGAGGGCCGAGCTGGCGGCATCTCTGGTTGGCTACGCGGATGACGCCATGGACGTCGAGTTCCCGATCAAAGATGAACACGATTACGACATTTGGGAATACGTAGCCGAGCACACGTTCTACGATCCCACGCCCGAAGCCTACCGCGACTACGATGCATGGATCGGCGATGACGGCTTGCCGCTGGTCGACGCGGGTGACTGTCCGTTCCACAACTACTTGATGACACTTGCCGGGTACCAGCACGCCTATCTTGAGTTGTTCGATCGGCCGCAGCGCGTGGAGCGCCTGTTACGCGTGATGACCGACTGTGAGCGGGAGCGCCTTTGGCCGGTGGTCGCGGCCTCGGATGCCCGACTGATCCTGCACGGCGTGCACTTCGACTCGCAAATGACGCCTCCCCACTACTTCGAGCCATATATCACTCCATACTACCGGGAGTTCTCCGCCATTCTGCACCAGCACGGCAAGTCGCTGGCGTTCCATGCCGACAACAACTCGCGTCGAATTCTGCCTCATATCAAGGAAGCAGGCTTCGATATGGCTGAGTGCTTCACGACGGAGCCGATGGTCCGTTGCACCCTCGCCGAGGCACGCGAATCCTGGGGCAATGACGTAATCATCTGGGGCGGAGTGCCGTCGATCCTGCTGGAGGCGACGACGCCATGGGAGGAGTTCGAGGAGTTTGTTCGCAACGTGTTCCGCACGGTCGCGCCGGGCGATAGCTTCATTCTGGGTGTGGCGGACAACACGATGCCTTTGTGCCTCATCGAACGCATAGAGCGCATTACCGAATTGGTCGAACAGTTCGGCACGTATCCGGTGCGCGTTGAGGAGACCGCCAATGGCGGATGAGTCTCGCTCCCTGGCGCGTCAAGCGTTGCGACGGAGCGCCTGGTACTGCCCATATCTCGCGCAATCATCCGGTCAAGGTCATTGCGAACGGAGATGGTGAGCAGTGGAACGTTTCGCCGGCAAGGTAGCCATCGTGACCGGTGCGGCGAGCGGTATCGGCGCCGCGACGGCGCGCAGGCTCGCCTCGGAGGGCGCGCACGTCGTGCTGGCCGACATTCAGGATGAGAACGGAGAGGTGGTTCGGAGCGACATCGCCAATCGGTACTGCGACGCGATGTATCAGCATTGCGACGTTGCCTCGCTCGACGATTGGCAAGGGCTTGGCGAGCGAACCCTGGCACGCTTTGGGCGCATAGACGTGGTGGTCAACAACGCGTACAGTCTCGTGATAGCCCCGGCGCACGAGCTCGCCGAAACTGTTTGGGATCGCCAGATCGACGTGTGCCTGAAGCAGGTGTATCTCTCCGCACGCGTCTGCATGACGCAGCTCCAGGCCGTGGACGGCGCCATGGTGAATGTCTCGTCGGTGCACGCGCTGGTTGGTCTCCAGGGGCACCCTGCATACGCCGCTGCCAAGGGTGCGGTCTGTGCCCTTACGCGTCAGCTTGCCGTGGAGTATGGTCCGCACGTGCGTGTGAACGCAGTCTCTGCCAGGCGCGGTTGACACGCCCGCAGCGGCATTTACTCCGGCCGCACGAGCGGAGTTCGAACCGCACGTGGTGGCGAAGAGGATAGGAACAGCCGACGAGGTCGCTGCGGCCATTTGCTTCTTGGCCTCAGTCGACGCGTCGTATGTGACTGGCGCCATGCTCGTCGTTGACGGCGGGTGGACCATCACGAAGGAGTAGTCGATGCTGGGAATGCGTGGATGCAAGGATTGGTCCAGGTGGGGAGCGAGCGATGACTGGTGACGGCGGAGCGGAGGGCGCGTGACGAACACGAACCTGAGCGAGCGCGAAAACTTGCTGCGAGCAATCATGCACAACGACCCAGAGTACGTTCCGGTTCGGCGGCTGGACGGCAGTGTTCCCGGCATGGTTCGCCTGATCTACCGGAACAGCCGGGCGCTGCTCAGTGGAACCGATCGCTGGGGCGTGACCTGGGCCGGCGGCATTGCCGCGAAATCCGACTTTGAACCCGAGATCCAGGGCTACCCTGTGCACCATCCGCTGCAGGACCTGGACCGTCTGGACTCCTATTCGTTCCCGGATCCGGATGAACCGGGCATGATGGACGGTCTCTACGACGGTGTGGATAGACGTCAGGTGCTTGTCACCGGCGAGCTAATGTTTCCGGTCCAGGATCGGGCGCACACCCTGATGGGCATGGATAACTTCCTCCTCGCGCTGATAGATCGGCCGGAACAGATGCACGTGCTCCTGCAGCGCATCGCCGACTATCAGATCGGTATCATCCAGCGTTACCTGGCCATGGGCGTCGATATTATCCGTGGCCTGGACGACTACGGGACGCAGCGCTCTATGCTTCTGGGGCCACGTCTCTGGCGCACGTTCATCAAACCCGAGCTGGCGCGCATCGTTAGGGCCGCGAAGGATGGTGGCGCTCTCTTTTGGCTGCACTCATGCGGTCGAGTCATGGAGATCCTGCCTGACCTGGTCGAGATTGGCGTGGACATCCTGGACCCCGTGCAGGTGATGGCCAACGATCAGGCTGCAGCCAAGCGTCTCTATGGCGACCGGTTGTGCCTGCTGGGTGGCATGGACACCCAGCGAATCTTGACGCTCGGCACGCCTGAGGAGGTCGAGGCCGAGGTGAAGGCTCGCATCGACCTGCTCGCCCCAGGGGGCGGATTCATTCTGGCGCCGGACACGTTGATTACGATGCCGGAGGCCAACTACCGGGCGTACCTGGCTGCGGGCGAGCGCTTTGGCCGCTATGCACGTCCCGCCATTTCGGTGTAGCGAGCGGCTTAGGGAGGGTGGCTTATGCCGACGGTCCTGATCACGACTGACATGCTGAAGCCTGGCGACAGCGGCGGCGTCAGCATGCTCGAGCAGGGGGGCGTTGACCTGCGCTATGCGCCGCGAAGGCCGGCCAATTCTGCGGAGCTCATCGAGCTGGCAGGTGGCTGCGTGGCGACGATTTGTGGAGACGAGCCGTATACGGACGAGATCTTCGCAGCCGTCCCCATGCTGCGACACGTTGCCCGTCACGGCGTCGGCTACAACTCGGTCGACGTCGAGGCAGCGACGAAACGTGAAGTCATCGTCACCGTCACGCCCGGCGCAAACACGGAGCCGGTTGCCGACCACACATTCGGTCTGATGCTGGTGTTGGCACACCGCATCATCCGCGACGACCAGGCAATACGCCGGGGAGCGTGGCTGGGGCTGGTGCGCGCGGACGTCTTTCGCCAGACGCTGGGTGTGGTCGGCCTGGGTGGTATCGGGAAGGCAGTTGTTCGCCGGGCCAAAGGGTTCGACATGCGCGTACTCGCCTTCGAACCGGCGCCCGATACCGCGTTTGTGGCAGAATTTGGCGTCGAGTTGGTCGATCTTGACGACCTGTTCCGCGAGAGTGATTTCGTTTCACTGCATGCGCCGCTCCTGGCAAGCACTGCCGGCCTTGTCGACGCCCGTCGTCTCGCCCTGATGAAGCCGACAGCGTATTTGATCAACACGGCACGGGGTGGTCTTGTCGATGAGGATGCGTTGTACGACGTTCTGCGAAACGAACGGATTGCCGGTGCAGGACTTGACGTGCGGGTAGTCGAGCCCAGCACGGGGGGGCGCTTTGCCGAACTGGACAATGTTGTGCTGACTCCGCATGCTGCCGGCCGCACTGAAGCGATGCGGGTGGCGGGAGGAACGATGGCTGCGGAGGCGGTACTGGCCATCTTGCGTGGCAAGCGACCGATAGGTCTTGTCAATCCTGCTGTGTGGGAAAAGCGCGTGGGCACGGGCCGTTCCTCTTAGCTATGCCAGCAATGATTCGTTGCAGCATGAGTCGAGTCGTATCGGCGCCATTGGGAACTGTGGTCGCGGCGAGCGTGACCTTTTGTAGCTGACAGGCTGGTCTTGATCAGGATGGTTGGCGCGGTCTGGACATACGCGGCTGACAGTGTGACACAGAGTTCAGATAGAAAGATGGAAGAAGCATGAGTTTGGCACAACCGCAAACCAAGCAATGGACGTGGACCGAGGCGCTGTGTGGCGTGGTACCTCCAGTCATCACGCCGCTCAAGCAAAACGGAGAAGTGGATGAGGGCGCGGCAGGCGCCCTGGTAAACCATGTGCTGGAGGCCGGCTGCAGCGGCATCTTCGCGATCGGCGGCTGCGGCTTGGGACCGTGGCTGACCACCGAGGAGCGCAGCGTTGCGCTGCGAGCGGTGGTTGCCGCCACGGACGGGCGCGTTCCGGTGCTGGCCGGCTGCATGCTGCCGGCCACCGGCCCCGCGCGGGAAGCCGCGCGTCGGGCAGAGGCAGAGGGTGCCGACGCGATCGTGGCCGGTACCCCCTACTACAATTCGGTGGCGACCGCGGAACAGCTGCGACATGTCGAGGCCATTCTGGCCGCGGTGAAGCTCCCGGTGGTGCTCTATAATATTCCGCAGTGCACGGGCTACCCTATTTACCCTGATACCGTTGCCGGGCTGGCTCGCGAGCCCCGCGTCCTGGCGATCAAGGACACTTCTGCCGACATGACCGTCTTCCAGAGCCACCTTGCGCTCAAGCGGCAGCGCCCGGATTTCCGCGTGCTGCAAGGGGCGGAGCGCGTGATGGCGGCCAGCATGCTGCTGGGCGGCGACGGGGTGATCGCGGGCCTCGCCAACGTGGCTCCGCATTACTTCGTGGATCTCGTGCGAGCGGGCCACCGCGGCGACATTCAGACGTGCCTGCAGTTGCAGGAGCGTATCACCGATCTCTATTCCCTGTTCTTTCAGGGCCAGTTGCTTGCAGCGCTCATCGCCGCCTGTGGCGATCTCGGCTTTGGCAGCGGCCGTCCGTCCGAGCCCTATTCGACGCCCAACACTGCACAGCGGGACGAGATCAGGACCGTCCTGCGCAGGCACGGACTGCTGAAAGATGTAGCGGCCCAAGCTTCATTCGTTCACGCGTAACGTTTGTGCCATGGAAGGTGGAAGCGATGCCCGCTGGCGCGCTGCTGCCGGTATCGGTCGTCGGCATCCGCGCATTGACGGCCGGCCTGTGGTTGCGTACCGAGCGTAGCCGGCAATTCCGTTCGGGATCGCGGAAGAGGGAGGTATCGTGTAAGGCGTGGCCCCGACAGTGATACGCTGATCGCAACGTTGGGCGGGGCCGGATGTGTGAACTAGCGGGTCAAGTGCGTTGCTCTTGGCCATTGCCGCTTCGTGTGAGACTCCGGCCTTCAGGCCGCGGGTACCCACAAGAGTGGGTGTCCTCACGTGCTGAGCTAACTGTGGCCTTCAGGCCGCTGTTGAACGGCGATGAACGTGACAAGCGACCCACTAGGCGCCGCTTCGCGGGAGAACGCTCAGGTCAGAACCTGGCGACCGGGCAAGAAAGGGAGAGGAAGACATGCGATTGGTAAGCTTTGTCCATGAGGGTGGAACTCGGCTAGGCGCCATGCAACAGGCTCACGGCAGTGACGAGGTCATCGACCTTAATCGAGCCGATCCCAGCATTCCGTCAGACATCATAGCGTTCCTCGAGGGTGGAGACGCCGTACTGGCGCGAGCGCGCGCGGCAGCAGAGCACGCCGGCCCTCAAGTGCGTCTACCCCTTGAGAAGGTCAGGCTGCTGTCACCTGTACCGCGACCGGGAAAGATCGTCTGCATTGGTCAGAACTATGTCGAGCATGCGTCGGAATCCAATGCAGCCCCATCGACATACCCGATCATCTTCGCCAAGTATGCGAACACCATGATTGCGTCGGGTGATGCCATCGTGTTACCCAAGATCAGCACGCAGGTGGATTACGAAGGCGAGCTAGCCGTCGTGATCGGCCGGCGCGCCAAGAACGTGGCGGCGCATGAAGCACTTCGATTTGTTGGCGGCTATGCCCCCTACAACGACGTGAGCGCCCGCGACTTCCAGTCCCGAACCAGCCAATGGGTGATCGGCAAGACCTTCGACACCTTCGGACCCATGGGCCCCACGCTGGTCACCGCAGATGAAGTACCGGATCCGCAGATCCTGGATTTGCGCCTGACGATTGGCGATGAGGTACTGCAGTCGTCGAACACAAGGAAGATGATCTTCCCGATTGCGACACTTATCGCCTACATCAGTGCCGCGATGACGCTCGAGCCAGGCGACGTCATTGCCACCGGGACGCCGGAAGGGGTCGGCGCCGCTCGGAAGCCGCAACGATTCCTGCGACCGGGTGACGTAGTGCGCGTGGAGATCCAGGGGCTGGACACGCTGGTGAATCCCGTCACCGCGGAGGCGTGACGAGGTAGCGGCAGACGCGTGCGCACATACGCTTGCCTATTCAGTGCGGCATCGAGCCCAGCTAGCTGCCATATGCAGGATTGCCGGCGTCCAGGTAATCGACCTCCAGCCGGGGTACCTGCCGGGCCGGATCGCGGATGGAAGGCGACCCGAATCGCGGGCACACCGCGGCTGTGGCCGGTTGCGCGTGCCACAGGCGTTTCGTCCATCGGGATGGTCCGCGACCAGCGTCGTGGACCATCGCGGCGGCGCCATCGCGGTCTTCCAGGATATTGACCTCCAGCCGCGGCGGAAGGGGAAGGCGACTCACCGGGTACCGGCGCGAAGCGCGGTTCGTGGCACCCCGGGCCGTGGCCCGTTGTACGCGCGCTCGACGTAACATCCGCCGGGACGCCACCGCCGCAGCGGCGCCGTCCCGGGCTGTGGTCGGCTGAAGGGACTACCGTGTCTTGATCCGGTATCGGCGCCGCATAGACAGGAACCGGAACGTCAACGTCATTCGCTCAGCAAGGATGGGTCTTCATGTCGGAAACTGAAAGCAACCCGGAACTCATGGCAGCGCCACCGGCCGCCAGCGTCACTGCCATCGCGCTATCACCGAACTTCGACAACGATCAAACGGCGTTTGCGGCCACCCTTGCCGGCCTCTTCACCTCGACCGACGCTGGGCGAACCTGGCGGCCTGTAGGCCCCGATAGCGGGAAGCCGTCCCTCAGCGCCCTGGCGATTTCCCCTGGTTTCAGTCACGATCGGGTGCTTCTCGCGGCAAGCCTGGAAGGCAGCCTCTATCGCGTAATCGGCGACGGAGCGGAATGGTCCGTGGCCGATCTGCCAAGGCGTGCGGGCGGGTTTGCCGCGATTGCCGTGTCGCCCGCCTTTGCGCGCGATGGGGTGGCGTTCGCCGCGGTCATGTCCGGCGGTGTGCTCGTCTCGCGAAACGGAGGTGGGAGGTGGGAGACCGGCACCTTTGGACTCCTCGATCTTGACGTGCTGTCGCTGGCAGTGTCTCCGGCGTTCGAGCAGGACGAAACGCTGTTCGCGGCCACAGCCACGGGCATATTTCGCAGTCCGAATGGCGCGCGGGCCTGGCGCGAGATAGGCACGCCCGCGGAAGGCGTCGCCGTGCAATGCCTGGCCATCTCGCCAGACTTCAGCGCTGACGATACTCTCTTCGCCGGCACGGAGGGAGCCGGCTTGTTCTGCTCGCGAGATCGCGGCGTCACGTGGCAACCGCTGGCGCCGGGGCTGGGCGAGGTCAGTGTCAACGCCATCGTGCTCTCGCCCGGCTTTGGTGATGACCACACGATGCTGATGGCCACCGATTCCGATGTATGCGTCTCGCACGATGGGGGGGAGACCTGGTCGCGCCGCGTGGAGGCTTCGGGCGTCCTGTGCATCGCCGTAGCACCGACATTCCCGGCCAACAGCCTCGTGTTGGCGGGCCTCGCGGAGAGTGGCGTGCTTCGGTCGACCAGCAATTTATCCGGTTGGCGTTTTGCAAACGAGGGCATATCCGTGGTCTGACGCCCGGAGCGGTCAATGCGTGAACGATGGGAGAGAGAACAATGAAGCTGACCAAGATCGAGACGATCCATCTGGCCGACTACCCGCATATCCTCTTCATCGCCGTGCACACCGACGAGGGGCTCGTCGGCTATTCCGACACCTTCTACATGCCGGACGCCGTGCGTGGATATATCCACAGGTTTGCGGCGCCGCTGCTGCTGGGCCACGACCCCCTGGCGATCGAACTGCATTGGCGCCGGCTCTACGAGATCATTACGCATATTGTCGGTAAGGGCGCGGAGATCCGCGGGCTGTCCGCGCTCGACGTAGCGTTGTGGGACATATTCGGTCAGGCCACCGGCATGCCGGTGTGGCAGTTGCTCGGGGGCGCGGCCCGCGATCGCATCAAGACCTACAACACCTGTGGCGGCCCGGCCTATGGACGGTCCACGCTCGGCGGCACGCTGAAGGAAAGTGCAGGCCGCTACGAAGACCTGATTGCCTTCATGACGCGGGCCGACGAGCTCGCGCTCGACCTGTTGGCAGAGGGCATTACGGGGATGAAAATCTGGCCCTTCGATCCCGGCGTGCACGCGCCAGGTTCCTGGGACAAGTGGCGCGACTTTCGCGGCGCCTTCGACCCGGCGCTGCGCACCCTTGGCGGCCAGCGCATCGACGAGGGCGATCTCGAGCGCGGGCTGGAGCCGTTTCGCAAAATCCGCGCCGCGGTAGGCAACAAGATGGACATCATGCTAGAAGGGCATGGTCTCTGGTCGCTTCCGGCGGCGAAGCACATCGCACGCGCCGTGGAAGAGTTCCAGCCGGCATGGCTCGAAGACCTGATGCGTGCTGACGACATCTCCTCTCTCGCGGAGCTGCGGCGGAGCACCTCCACCCCTATCCTGGCCAGCGAGTTCTTGACGACGCGCTACGAGTTCAAGGCGCTATTCGAGCAACAAGCGGTCGACATTGTCATGATTGATCCGACCTGGGCGGGCGGTATCACCGAAAGCAAGAAGATTGCCACGATGGCGGAAGCATATCGACGCCCTGTCGCCTTCCACGATTGCACCGGTCCCTTCACCATGATGGCGGGCATCCACCTGGCAATCAATGCGACGAATGCAGTCTATCAGGAGACGGTGCGGGCCTATCTGCATGTCACGTACCCCGAGATGGTGACCGAGCCCATAATCGTGGAGGGCGGTCACATACTCGCACCGACCGGGCCGGGGTTGGGCACGGCCCTGCTGCCAGACGTGCGACGACGCCCTGACGCCACAACCGTCGTGTCCGAACTTTAGTTGCAACGGCTAAGGCCGGTCAGTCCTTGACGTAGTTCGACTACATTTCCATCCGGCGCGCTAGTCAACCGGGTATGACCGATACGCTTCCACTGCCTGGTAGAGCGCCAGCAGATTGGCCGCAGGTATGCCTGCTTGCACGTTGTGTATGGTGTTGAATACAAAGCCGCCTCCGGGAGCAAAAATCCGCATGCGATCTCGAACCATCTCGCGAATCTCGTCCGGCGTGCCGAACGGAAGAACGTGCTGCGTGTCGATTCCTCCGCCCCAAAAGGTGAGCCGGTCACCATAGCGCCGCTTTAGCATCGCCGGGTCCATCTCTGCAGCGGAAGTCTGCACCGGATTCAACGCATCGAAGCCAGCATCCACGATGTCGTCAAGCAGTCGCCAGATTGATCCGCATGAGTGAATGACGCACTTCCAGGATGTGTTGGCGTGAATCCAGTCGTTGACTCGCACGTGGAACGGCTTGAAGAGAGCTCTGTACGTCTTTGGCCCGATGAAGGGACCCTGCTGCGCCCCAAAGTCCGCTGCCGTCACGCGAACGGCAGTAACACTATCGCCCACAACATGGTGAATCTTCTCGAGATTCTTCAGCGCGATGTCGCGCTGCCGTTCGAAGACGTTGTAGATGTAGTCCCGTCGCGAGTTAAGGCTGATGTACCATTCCTCGACATCGCGTACGCCTTTTGGATGTCTCAGCTTGAGCCCTGGCACCGTCCCGATATCCCCAAACGACGTGCCGCCGAAGTTTGCCATGATTGCCTTGCCGGTCGCCGCCAATCGCGCGCTCTCCCGTTGCAGGTGAGAGAGATCGTCGTCGCTGATTTCGCCGAACTCTTCAAGGTTGTCGTCCACGTTCAGCTTGTCGTCGTCGATAGGCGCCTGTCGGCTAATGGCATCGAAATAGAAACCACCTTTGGGCATCCGCGCGCAGGCCGGCACGGACCTGTCGCCGCACGGATACATCAGTATGTCGCCGTTTGGGGCCGGCTCCGTGTTGAAGCCTGCCGGAACCAACACCGGCGTGCCGTCAAACGTGGTCCAGGGCTTCCACCCTTCATTCTTGAAGCCGACCGACGTGGTCGGCAAGCCCAGGCCGACGACGTCGACGCCCAGCACGTCGACCAGGTCATGACCGATCTCGCCGAGCATCAGGTACGGCTGGACTACTCTGACGGGCGTGCCCGGTGGGTCAAGTCGAAGAGCCTGCCGCAGCCTGTACACGGAAGACACGTGCATCCCGGTTTCGGTATTGCTTCCGAGGTCAAGAGGGACGCGATCCGATTCCTGATGCTGCAGCGCCAGCTCAACGCGCGCGCGAGACGTGAGTGTCATTGCAACCTCCCTTGCACCGGCGACACGCTGTTAGCCTGGCAATAACCATACTCTGGATTTCCGACTCTCGTCAACTGTTGACAGCGTGCGGGGCTGAGCGTAGGATCGGGCAGTCGGTGGCGCGTGACAAGCCATGCATAGTTGCATACCTGTGGTGGGCGACTGACGCGCACATCGAGGTTACCACTGAAGCGGATGTCAAGGAACCGGTAGTAGTGGCGGGCCCGCAGGGACAGGGATCGCCCGCGGAGACGAACGAGGCGAGCTGACGCGCCGTGACGCCTGGCGGTAAGTCCGTGCAATCGAACTTGGAAATCGCGCTTCCGACGAGCAGACTCTTTCGGTGTACTCGCGCATTCTGGGAGCGGTGGCCGACCGTGCGAGCTTGGCCGCTCCTACGTGCCGGCACCGTGCAGGGCGCAGGATGGAGATATGACTGTGCGAGACTTCGTGTTGAATTTCACTGGAGATATGAGTGATGGGAGCTCCGACCAGTCCATGGGGCTGGGCTGGGACCTGCTTGACCTCGCACCTCATGTCCGGCGAGGCTTTCTGGTAGATCAGCAGCCGAGATCCAATGACCCGACGTATCAGGACCTGCTGTATTCGATGCAGATTGAGACTCACCATGTCGCAGTGTCAAACGGCATCGTCGTCTGCCGTCCGTGGGTCAAGGCCTGCGCATTTGCCGGCGGAGCTGACAGTCTGATCGGCATCGGGCGTGCCGGAATCGGCTATGACAAGATCGATCTGGCCGCCTGCACCGCAAACGATGTCGTCGTCTTCAACTCGCCATACGGCCTCACGCATTCGACCGCGTCGGCGGCCCTATTCTTGATTCTCGGGCTGTCCAGGCGATACTTTCTGCAAGAGCGGATTATCCGCGACTATCGCTGGGATTTGCAGAACGAGGCGCTCGGCGATGATCTGACCGGGCAGACATTGGGGATCATTGGTCTGGGCAAAACCGGATTGGAGTTGGCGCGCCTCATCGCGCCCTTTGGCATGCGGATCATCGCTTATTCGCCCCATGCTGACCCGGCGAGCGCAAGCGCCCTCGGCGTCACTTTGGTTGGGAGCCTCGGGCACGTTCTGCGCGAGTCGGACTATCTGAGTCTCCACTGCCGGCTGACGGAGACGACGCGGGACCTGATCGGCGAGCGCGAGCTTGGCATCATGAAGCAAACTGCCTATCTCGTCAACGTGGCGCGCGGCGAGCTGGTGGAGGAAGAGGTGTTGGCGCGGTTCTTGCGAGAGCGGAGAATTGCCGGCGCCGGATTGGACGTGTTCGCGACAGAACCGCTGCCGCTTTCCAGTTCACTGTTGCAGCTCGACAATGTGATTCTCACGCCGCACTGGCTGGCCTCCACGCGGCAGGCAGGCAGGGCCACGATCGTGCCGATCATCGAAGGCATGCTGGAATTATCGCATGGCCGGCTGCCTGACAACATCCTGAACGGGGACGTGCTTGAACGGCCGGGTTTCCAGTCGAAGCTGCAACGCTACTGCCAGGAGTAATGTATACTGTTGACGGAATTGGGCCCAACTGGCGCGGTTCTACTGTGGTGAAGGTGAGGTGGACAAGCCGGCGTTTGACGCAACGGTTCGGTGCTCGGTGGAAATTGAGAACCGCCCGGCGGCAAGGCTGTTGGTCGAAGTACGGGTGGGCTCGTTGTAGTCTGGGAGCCGATAGCGGTGCTGGAGCGAAACCATGGGGAATGACCAAGACTATCGGCGGCTGGGCATTGACCCGGCCACGAATCCAGCCATTCTGGCCACGTCGACGTGGGAGCGCGAGCGAGCCTGGCAGGCAATCTGCCAGGTCGGAGAAGAGTGGCGCAGTGCGTTGCACGGTGTGCGTACTGCCGGCTGGTGTGGGTCGACCGGCGTGAGCCTGCCGCGCGCCGCTGTCGTCCATCGCGGCGCCGCTGCGTTTTGCCTGGCTGGGCTGACAGACGGACAGCAGGTCCTGCTCGAGCTCGGCCTTGGCGGAGGCGTCCAAACACTGGGTAGACCGCTGGGGACCATGCGCTTGAGTGATGGGCTTGCCGTAGCGGCCTATCCTGCCGACGCGCCGGTTCTCGACCGCTTCTTGCGGCTGCTTGCCCCTCACAAAGGCCCTAGTCCTCTGGGCGCCATTCCTCGCCTGGGAATAGGCTGTCGCATGACCACCGCGGTCTGGCCGGGAGTCTTTCAGGCGATGCGCACCCACGGCTTCGCAGCCAATCCAATCCAGAACTCGGTTCGCGAGCTCAGTATCCTGGAGGATGTGCTCGCGGGACGCCCGCCCGAGCGGAATTACGCCTGCGGCTTCGGCACGATCGAGAGCGGCTACACCGGCAGCACCTACGAAGGGCTCTGGCTCGCGGGCGCCCTGGCGGGCCTGCAGGAGGAGGCAGCGCTGCGCTACGGCGCCGACGCCGATCACCTGCAAGTCAAGCGTGGCCCGGATGGCCTTGCGCGCGCTCGGCGGCTGATCGAGGCTTCCCGCTACTACACATTCTTCACCATGGACATGGCGGACATCCTGCACTATGAGGCTTTGAGCGGCTCGGCCGACATGAGCTACCTCGAGCGAAACGTTGGCGACGCGGCGGAGCGTCACGCTATCCTGCGCGCTCATCGTGCGCCGTTCCGGGTTGGCGACACGACCTTGAGTTCGAGCGAAGAGCTTACCAACCGGCTGGCGGCAAAGTACTGGGATGCGCTGAACACTCTCGAGGACCTGTCCACAGCGATCAGCACACTCAAAGACGGTCAAACCTTCGACCTCGAGCTCACAGTGGACGAGCATCCCGTGGAGGTCGATGCGTTCGACTGTTTGACCAGCCCGGAAGAGCTGCTCTTTCTGCTGCGGGAGATCGTTCGCCGGGGCCTTCCCGTCACGCACGTGGCGCCGAACTACGGGGCTGAGAAGGGATGGGACTACCGCGGAGCCGACGGTTTGGCGGCATTGGAACGGCGCGTCGCCACGTTGCAGGCCATCGCCGGCGAGTTCGGCGTGATGCTGGATTTCCATTCCGCCGACGATCTTTCCACACCGGTGCGGGCAGCGCTGCGGCGCGCGACCGGGGGCCGGCTGCACTACAAGATCTCCCCCATGCCGCAGTTGTTGTTTGCCGACCTGCTGCAGGAGTATGACCCGGAGCTCTTTCAGCGCTGGTGGGACGACGCGCTTGCCTATGCGCGTGACGAGGCAGAGGCGGGTTCCGATTTTGCGAGCGAGTGCCTTCGCGCATACGAGCAGAGTGCCGACCGAAGACCGTCCCGCAGACACATGGTGTTTCACCATTACGGATTTGCCTATGTTGGCCGGCGCACCGCGAACGGACAGATGGCTAACCGTGAGCAGTTCTACACGTTGTCGCCCGAGTTTTACCGAGCCTACCAACAATGCATCGCTGACTACGTCGGCACCCTGGCTGAGGACTTGTTTGAGAGGTGACAGATATGCAGCTGTTCATCGATAGCTCCAATCCAGAGGAGATCCTGCAGGCGAGGGAATGGGGCATTATCCAGGGCGTCACTACCAACCCATCGCTCATCGCCAAAGCGGGTCCGGACATGCGCGGCGCCTTGCGCCGCGTCCTCGACGTGGCCCCTGGCGTCGTCCTCTGCCAGGCAGTCGGTTGGCATGAACGCGGACAGCTCGTAGCGCAAGCGCGCTGGCTACATCGGTTCTCCGAGCAGATCGTGGTGAAGCTGCCTATGAGCGTGGCCGGGATTCAGGCGCTACAGGCCCTGAAACAGGAAGATCCGGCCATGCCGATTGCCATCACAGCCGTCGCGTCGGTGGCGCAAGCCTATCTGGCCGGCAAATGCGGGGCAGACATCGTCGCCGTCTTCAACGGGCCGCTCGACCAGGTCGTAGACCAGCCGGTGGAGCTGGTCAGGCCGATCCGCCAGATTTTCCAGAATTATGGCTTCACGACCAAGATCCTCTCGTGCGGGCGCTTCCCTCGTTCCTTCGGCGACTTTGCAGCGGCAGGCACCGATATCTGCACGCTCAGATTCGAATTCCTGAAGATGCTGTTCGAGCACCCTTTCACCGACATGCGGATGCATGGATTCCTCGCGGACTGGCACGCGGTATTTGGCGAAGCCACGTGGCCGGCGGAGTGATGGGCGAGAACGTCCTGGAGCGATTCAAGCTGACTGACCGGGTGGCGGTGGTGACCGGCGGTGCGCGCGCGCTTGGCCGGCAGCACGCGCTTGCCCTGGCCGAAGCCGGTGCGCGCGTGGCGATCTGTGATCTGCTCGCCGACGAGGGCGAGCGCACGCGGGCAGAGCTGGAAGCGCTCGGCCATCCGGCCTATTTTGGACGGGCCGACGTCTCCGACTCCGCCCAGATCGACAGGTTTCTGCTTGACGTCGAGGATGCGCTGGGGCCTGTTGACATTTTGGTCAATAACGCGGCACACCCGTCGGAGGGTGTTGCGCTGGAGACTGTTGACGATGAGCTCTGGAGGGACATCGTCGACGTCAATCTCTCCAGCGCGTTCTACGTGGGTAAGCGAGTCGCGCAGCGCATGATCGGCCGGGGTCGCGGTGGCGTGATCATCAACATCGCGTCGATCAATGCGACCGTGATCAGCAACATCCTGCCGCGGCATAACGTGACCTACTGCGTGGCAAAGGCGGGGATCGCCCAGTTGACGCGAGGAATGGCCGCGGAGTGGGCAGGGTATGGCATCCGCGTGAATGCCCTCGCCCCAGGGTATATTCTGACGCCTCAAACCGCCGTCAGCGCCAGCAGCGCAGCGATCAGGGAGCGCATTATTGCCGGAACGCCGATGAAGCGTTACGGGGAGCTCGACGAGCTCAAAGGGGCGATTGTGTTCCTGGCATCTAGCGCATCCTCCTTCATGACCGGCTCTGTCCTTTATATCGACGGAGGGTTCACCATATGGTAGCCGGGCAGATTGGCGTGCGAACCTTTGAGAACTATGTCGGCGGCCATTGGATGCGCTGCAGGTCAGGCGCAACGGTCCCTGATATCAATCCTGCCGACCGTGACGAAGTCCTCTGCGAAGTTCAGGCCTCGTCACCGGAGGACGTTGGCGATGCCATGGAGGCTGCCGCCGCGGCCTTTCCTGGCTGGCGCCGCACGCCCGTGCCGGCGCGGGCCGCCTTGCTGCAAGAGGTAGTGCGAGTGCTCAGGCAGCGCCAGGACGACTTTACGCGCGCCATCACGCTCGAAAATGGCAAGACCCTGCGGGAAGCGCGTGCGGAATTCGAATCGGCCGTGAAGGAGGCCGAGTTCCAGATTGGGGAAGGGCGCCGACTGGGAGGCGACCTCGTGCCCTCCGAGAAACCCGGGGTGCTGTGTTACCTCACGCGGCAGCCGCTGGGGGTCGTCAGTCTGATCACGCCCTGGAACTTTCCACTGAACGTGGCATGCCGCAAGCTCTTCCCAGCCGTGATCGCGGGGAATTGTTGCGTGCTCAAGCCGGCGGAGTTCACCCCAATGACGGCGGCGCTCCTGGTCGAGATCGTCAATCAGGTGGGGTTCCCTCCAGGCGTTATCAACCTCGTGACGGGCCGTGGATCGGTGATCGGCGACAGCCTGGTGACGCATCCGGAGGTACGGGCGATCTCGTTCACCGGCTCGACCGAAGTCGGTCTGAGCATAGCCGCGAAGGTCGCGCATCGCCGCACCAGGGTGCAGCTGGAAATGGGCGGCAAGAACCCGCTGGTCGTGCTCGCCGACGCCGACCTCGACGCGGCGGTGGGGGCGACACTGCTTGGCGCCTATTCCTGCAGCGGCCAATGGTGTACGTCGACGAGCAGAGCGATCGTCGAAGCGCCAATCTACGACGCCTTCCTCGAGAGGCTGGCTGCAGGCGTGGATCAAATCGTCGTGGGGAGCGGCCTCGACGAAAGCACGCGCATGGGGCCAGTGGCCGGCGCGAAACAGTATCAGACGATCCTGGAATACCTGGAGATTGGAACGCGGGAGGGCGCCCGGCTGTGCCGCGGCGGCATCGCTCTCACGGATGGCACGCGTGCGAGTGGGTACTTCGTAGCGCCCACGGTTTTCGCCGAAGTCACTCCGGGCATGAGGATCGCCCAGGAGGAAATCTTTGGCCCGGTGCTTTCCGTGATGCGTGCGGCGGATTTCGACGACGCGATCGATCTGGCCAACGACAGTACCTATGGACTCGCGGCCTCGATCTATACCAATGATCTGGCAAGGGCGCATCGTTTTGTCGAAGAAGTTGAAGCAGGCCTGTGCCACGTCAACATGCCGACTTCCTGGAAGGAGCCGCAGCTCGAGTTCGGTGGCGTGAAGGATTCCGCTCGCGGCCTGCCGGAGGCCGGGAGAGCTGGGGCTCAGTTCTTTTCGGACCACAAGGCCGTGTATATCCGGTCGTACGGGTAGCGAATCCGCTGAGGTCCGATGATCAGAAGGGAGTATATGCTTGAGGTCAGCTGGGAGTATGTGCTTTCAGGACCCATGCCACCGCACGATCTGCCGGGCGGACTGAAGGCTCTGCGAGGGAAACGCTCGATAGGCGAGTGCACGTAGGCCAAGGAGCCTTCGACGAAGTCGGCTAGAAGAGACGCGCGGCCGGATTGATCTGCTTGTGGTGGCCGCCTGCAGCATTCGGATCGGCCAGTCGAGAGCCTATTCGTCCGAGTCCAAGCGGGTTCCTTGACTATCTGCAGACCGTACCTGCCCTATTGCTGACTGTTGACACTAGCAGCGATTATGAGCTAGAGTGAAATGCGTTCCAGTCTCGTCAGAGTTGGAAGGCGCCTCGGCTGCCCATTTGCGACGGTCGGGCTGAGTGGTAGGAGGTGAAGAGAGAGGAGCCGGCTGCCTACGGGAATCGTTAGCACTTAGTCATCACACTGGAACCTCACAGAGGAGTTGAATGCTATGAGTGCAAGGCCAACGAGTAGGCGTGATTTTCTTAAGGCTGCGGCAGGAACGGTTGGCGCCGGCATGGCCGTGGCCACCGGTCTCGAGGCAGGCGTCAAATCGGTAGCCGAGGCGGCCCCGGCGGCGGTACGTGCGGCAAGCCTCGAATCCACAGCGACAATGTGGTGTATGCTGTGGCAGCCCCACATCAATGCCTTCAACGAGCAAATTGCTCTATTCAAGAAGCAGACGGGGACGACTATCTCCCTCAGACCGCAAGCAGCGGCGGCCCTGAACTCGGCGATTGTCGCTACCAAGTTCATTGCCGCAACCGCCGCGGGTACGCAGCCCGACATCTGTGCGAACACCGGCCAGAACCTCACGCTGCTCGCCGCCCAAGGCGCCTTGAAGGATATCAAGAGCAACGTATACGACGCCAACCATATCGTCATATCTCGCGATATTGTCGGCGATGGGGTTGACGAGTTCTCATGGCGCGGCAAAATCTATGGTGTGCCGCTGGAATGCGATGGCGGTCTGGGCTCGTTCTGCAACGTGCGGGTCGACCTGGTCAAGGCAGCGGGCCTGGCCAGCCAGTATCCGCCCACGAACGGGTCGTTCTGGTTCGACAGCTATGACCAGCTGTTCAAGCTAGCCAAGGCGCTGCAAGCGTCGTCCGGCGGCAAAGTCACCCGTTACGGCCTGTGCGGCGAGGGCTGGGACGATGCGGCCATCAACATGCTCATCGAGACCCAGGGTACGCCTGTATTCGATCCTGCAACCAAGAAGTTCAACTATAATTCTCCGGCCGGCGTCGAGGCGATGAAGCTCCACGTAGAGACCCCTGTCAAGATGGGGATCGAGCGCGAATGGGGTGACAACATTGCCGTGGAGAACGTGGCGCTGAAGGGCGAATGCGCGATCAGCCTGACCAACGGGTCAGCCTCGATCTTTGGTCCCGCGCTGGGTTACGACTTCCAGATCTCCGGCAGCCCGAAGGTGAACGGTAACGTGCCGGTCGCGGTGGGTTCCGGACAGGGGTGGGGCCTGGTTGAGTCCTCCAAGGCCCATAGCCCGAACGCGGCGGATGCCTTCCTGCGACTGGTATGCTCGTATGCCGGCCAGATAATCTATGACCGGATCTATGGTGGTGTGGCCATTGTCGCCTGGAAGCCGATTCTCGACCACGACATATCTCGCTTCGCCAAGCCGTACTCCACGAACGCGACGTATCAGGTGGACGGCATTCCGCAAGTCAGGACCATGTACGAGACTTGCAAGCATATCGGCGAGGTTGGCTACTACAACAAGATCATCGATGCCATCGTCAGCTCGTCCCAGTCGGTTCGGCTGGGCAAGATGACCGCTGCGCAGGGCGCGCAGGCCATCCAGACCCTGGCCGAGGCGCAGTACAAACAGTATCAGAATGATCTCGCAAACCTCTAGCAGATGCTGAGGGCGACCGCTGGCGCACGGAGCCACCATGGCGTGCCAGGGAGCTCCGTGCCGTCGAGCAGGCGGCCAGTGTGGACAAGTATCATCCGAGAGGGTTGGCATGGACCGAAACGGTGCGGGGGTGATAGCGTTCCGAAGGAGGGGACTCGTCTACCAGATCGGCAGAGTGCTGCAAAGGCCCCAATTCTGGTTTGGTTTTGCCATACTTGTCCCTTTGCTCGCTTGGTACTCCGTGGTGTCGTTCTGGTCGGTGATCCAGGCGTTCCGCATCGCCCTGATTCATTACCGCCTGCTCGGACCAGGCCGATACGTCGGACTGGACAATTTCCGGGAGCTGTTTGACGATCCGCTCTTTGGTACTGCGCTGAAGAACAGCGTCGAATGGGGAGCGATCACCGTTCTGGTCGGTATCCCGCTGGCGCTGGCGATAGCGCTCTGCCTGGCAAACGTCGCGCACGGGCGCAACCTGCTCCAGGGTCTGGTGTTCGTGCCTGTCGTCGTGCCCCTCCTGTCCACCATTCTGATTGCCAAGTACCTGATGGATCCAGTGGTCGGACCGATCGACGGCTTCTTGAGCTTCTTGCACTTGCCCACGTCTGGGTTCCTGACCGATGGCAACGCTGCCCTTCCCAGTTCCGCGCTTTTTGGCACGTGGAAGGGCCTGGGGGTCACGATTGTCATCCTGACAGCGGGGCTTCTCAACATTCCGAGCGAGTTGATCGATGCGGCACGGATCGACGGGGCGGGCGATTGGGCGCGCTTGCGTCACATCACTCTGCCCCTCGTGCAGCCGACCATCAATCTCGTGGTGATCCTTGGTGTGATTGGGGCGTTGCAGGAGTTCACGATCCCGCAGGTCTTGACCGGTGGCGGGCCAGCCAACGCGACGCTGACCCTAAACCTTTACATCTATGATCTGGCATTCCAGAACTTCCAGTTCAGCGTGGCCTCCAGCGCCGCGCTGATCGAGTTTGCTATCACCCTGGTGCTCACGCTGATGACCCTGCGCTTGACACGGATGCAGTGGTCGTATTAGGACTGGATGGAACGAGAGCCAATGCTCGTAGCTCGCCCTTCTGACCGATTGCCGGGCGCTCATGACGTCCCAATGCCGGCACCCATGCCGGCAGGGAGGCGGCATGTGCATCTCCGCACGGGGCAGGTCGCGATCTACCTGGTGCTGACAGTTGGTGTACTGATAGCGTTGGCTCCCCTGATCTGGGCAGTGTTCGGCTCGTTCAAAGCATTCAAGGAGCTCATGGAGTCCCGTGCTTTGTTTCCAAAGCACTGGACGCTGGACGCGTACCAGTACGTGACAGGCCTTTCAGGCGTGTGGACGGGCTTCCGAAATACGGTCATCGTGACGGCGAGCGTCACGAGCGTTTCGGTTCTCACCTCGACCATGGCCGGGTACGTATTCGCAAAGTATCACTTTCCCGGCAAGGATCTGCTCTTTGTGCTGCTGCTCGCCACGCTGATGGTGCCCTTCGTCGTCATCCTGGTGCCTCTTTACATCAGGATTAGCGACTGGGGGCTTTCAGACAGCCTGGCCGGGGTGATCGTGACCGGTTTCTTCTCCACCTTTGGCATCTTCATGATGCGCCAGTTCATGCTAAGCATTCCGACGGAGCTGATCGAGGCCGCCCGCATCGACGGCGCCTCGGAGTGGCGTATCTTTGCTCAGCTCGTGGTCCCTCTCTCCGCCTCGCCCGCGGCGGCGCTGGGTATCTTCATCTTTCTCGGGGTCTGGAACGACTACCTCTGGCCCTTCGTGGTGCTGACCAGCCCGAGTAACCAAACGCTGCCGTTGTTCCTTAGCGGTCTGCAGGGATTGTTTATCACGCGGTACGACTATCTGATCGCGGCGGGCGTGTTGTCGTCAATTCCCCTGATGGTGGCCTATCTCTTCGGATCGAAGTACATGATCCGTGGCGTCGCCATGACCGGGATGAAGTTTTAATGTGGCCGCGTTTGTCGGCTGGCGACGATGGAGTTGTGGTTACATCTCGGCAGATCCTGACGGACGCAAGACCGCTTGCAGAAGGGAGTACGGAAGCATCGTCAGCCACAAGTGACCGCCGGATCGAGTCACATAGGTCATGGGGGCCTGGTCCGAGAAACGGCTGCTCTGCTCCCTATTGGGGTGCTAGCAGTGACGACAGCTCTCAATCACCAACGAAGGTTTCTCTCAATCAGCGATGCTAAGGAGTGACAGTTCATGATCAGTGTACGATTACCCTCGTCAGTGATGCGAAAGACCATACTAGGCTTCGTCCTTGTCTGCGCCACCATTCTTGGTGGTAGCATCGCTCCCCGCACATTTGCTTCCAGCAGCCAAGCGGCGGTGACGGAAAGCCCGGTAGCCTTCCATCTGGCGGCGCAACTCCTGGCGGGTCCGAGCGCCGGCGCGATGGTCGCGGGCCAGGTCGCCGGCACGATCAACAGCACAGGCCTCCTCACCGCAACGCTAACTCTGGCCAGCGGTGCAACGTCGACAGTCAGTGGCACGGCCGCTGACACTGCACAGCTCGCGGTGAAAGGCAAGGCCGGCACCATGAGCTTGACCGGCAAGCTGCTGAACAAGATGTCCGGCGTTTGGGGCGGTATGGTTGCGCTGGGCGCGAACACCAGCGCCGGTTCGTGGGCGCTAACACCTGAGACCCAGGAAGTGACCTTCAGCATTGGCGGGAAGAGCGGCATGGGTAGCGCGGATACGCTGGCCCTGGCCGGGCAGTTGACGCTTCAGCTGACTGCCGATGGATGGGGTGACGGTACCTTCGCCTTCCTGAGCAATGACACGGTGCTTCCGGCCGAGGGTCGTGTTGTAAACGGTAATGTCACGTCTACCATCTTCTGGTCCAAGTCTGGCGCTCTGATGCTGGTCGCGTCGAGCAAGCATGCGGTAGGCATTACCAAATACACGGGCACCTTCGCCGGCCCGGCCGTTGGTGATTTCGGAACGTTCATCGGCGAAGGCTAGAATTCTCGCCGGCGAAGAGCGCGGGTGCCAGGTCCGCGAGTGAGCCAAGGAGCCCTGTCGCATCATGCCAACCTAGTAGGCAGGCTGCGCGCGGAGCGGCAGGGTCATTTGGCTCCAGGTCTGCACCGAGTAGGTAGGGTCGGCACCCGCCGGCCCTACTTATTTCTTTGTGTGACGGCTACGTACGTAGCCAGGATTTGATGGTCGGGTAGCGGCGCGTGCGGCCCCGACAGTTGGAAAGTGCGAGTTGGCCACATGTCTCGACGGTTACTGGCGCAGAGAGTAGCGAGGCCCGTACCGGATTCAGGAATCGGCCCCGGAATTCTCCACGGGCCAGCAGCGCGGGGCGCCATGCGCCGCGGCATCGCGGCCATGGTGGCTGCGGTCCGGCCAACCTTGGGGCCGCTTCCGCGTACGGTTGCCGTGGAGGATGTCAATTCTGGGCGGCCGATCGAGGTGCTCGACGATGCCGCTACGATTCTGAGGCGAGTGATTGAGCTGCCCGATCCCTACGTGAACATGGGAGCAATGATGCTCCGCCACGCAGTGTGGAAGACATACGACACGGTAGGCGACGGCGGTGCGACCACCGCTGTGTTGCTGCAAGCGATAGTCAGTCACGCAGAGCCATACATCGCGGCGGGCGGCGATCCGCTTGTCGTGCGACGGAGCCTAGAGCGAGGGCTCTGCTTGGTCGCGAATGCCCTGGGCAAACAGAGCAGGCCACTACACGGGCCTGTCGAGATTGCCGGCGCCGCGGAGACCGTGTGCCACGATGCTGCGCTGGCGAAGATGCTGGGCGAAATTCTCGACATCATTGGCGCCGACGGGTGCTTGCTTGTGGAGAATGGTTACGCTCCCGGGCTGGTCCGGCACTATGTGGAGGGCGTCCACTGGAACGAAGGGTATCTTTCTCCGTATTTCATTACCGATGAGGACAAGCAGGAAGTGCGGCTTGACGGCCCCATGATCCTGATCAGTGACCTGCACTTCACCGATGCCGACCAGCTTGTACCGCTTCTGGATCGTCTCGTGGCCGCACATTGTCCAGGTCTGCTCGTGATCGCGGATGAAGTGAGTGGCAGCGCACTGAGTCTCCTGGTTGCGAATCATCGCCAGGGGACGCTGCACTGCGTGGCCGTCCGCGCGCCGGCGCAGGGTGACAATCGAGCGCGAATTCTCGAGGACCTGGCAGTGCTGTCGGGTGGCCGGGTGTTGAGCGAGGCGAGCGGGGAGCGCGCGGCGAGCTTCAGCCTTGACGACCTCGGTCGCGCCAACCACGTGTGGGCGAACTCCGCCAATTTCGGCGTGCATGGCGGCGATGCCGACCCCATGGCACTGCGCCGGCGAATCGCGGGGGTGAAAGCCGAGCTGGCCGAAACGGACAAACCGGAGGAGCGAGAGCAGGTACGGGAGCGCCTGGGCAAGCTCATGGGGGGCGTTGCCATCCTGTACGTTGGCGGCGATAGCGAGCGCGAACAGAAGCCGCGCAAGGCATTGGCCCAGCGAACCGTCACGGCACTCAGACTGGCCCTGGCCTCGGGGGTCGTCCCTGGTGGCGGCGCGGCCTACCTCGGCTGCCAGCACGCCCTCCAGGATGTGGCGAGGTCCGCCGATGAGCTCGTCGCATTTCAAGCGCTGGAGGCCGCGCTGGAGGAACCGATTGGGGTCATGGCCGCCAACGCTGGATTTGATCGGCACGCGATTATTGCCCAGGTTCGTGCCGCCGGGCCCTGGCATGGCTTCGACGCTAACGCCGGCCAGGTGGTCGAGATGTGGCAGGCCGGCATAACGGATCCGGTGGCGGTGCTTCAGAAGGCGCTTGAGGTGGCTGTAAGCGGGGCGGCCATGGTCCTGATCAGCGACGTGCTGATCCACAAGCGTGATCCGCTGAAGGTTGTCAAGCCGTAGGTGCTTGGAGGCGCGGAAATGAAGAGTACTGAGAGGTTCGACCTCACTGGGAAAGTCGCGCTGGTGACCGGCGGCGGCGCGAACGGCGGGCTAGGGCACGCTATGGCGATTGGGTTGGCGGAGGCCGGCGCGGACGTGCTGGTCAGCGACGTTGATGCGGCCGGCGCTGAGCAGACAAGCCGGGAGATCCGAGCGTTAGGGCGCCGCGGCGTCGGCGTCACCTGCAATAACGCCCGGCGTGAGGATATCATGGCGCTCTTTGCCGTCCTCGATCGCGAGTTCGGCTGCATCGACATTCTGATTAACAACGTAGGTGCGGGCGCGCGCTACCGGCCGGAAGAGCTGCCGCTATCTGAGTGGCAGCGCGTCCTCGACATCTCGCTGACGAGCACCTTCCTGTGTTCTATCGAGGCCGGGAAGCGTATGATCGCGCGAGCCGCCGGCGGAAGCATCATCAATATCGGCTCGACCTGCGGTCTTTCCGGCATGGGACGCGGCAATCTGCCGCACGGCGTGGCCAAGGCGGGAGTCAATCAAATGACCCGCGATCTGGCGGTCGAATGGGGACCGCACCACATTCGGGTGAACGCGATCCAGCCCGCCCAGATCGCGAATCAGAACTGGATCAAGGGCATGACGAGCTTGCCCTGGGACTATGTCGCCTTCGAGCAGCACATTCTCAATGGCATTCCCCTCGGTCGGATGGGCCACGATGAGGATCTGGTGGGTCCCGCGCTGTTCCTTGCGTCCGACGCCTCGGCATTCGTCACGGGCCACCTGCTGTATGTGGACGGCGGCAACATGGCCCTGAACGCGGCGGGCAATGTGGCCTGGCCCGCTCCAAAGCAGGATGGCTAGGGAGCACGGCACATGGACACCGATCGCCCCGCACATCCGTGGGTCGCCGAGGGCAAGAACAGGAGACGCTTCGCCGTCGTCGGCATCTTCCTGAAGGAGTGGCAGGAGACACTGGATTTTGTGCTGAGGGCCGAAGACCTGGGGTTCGACGCGTACTGGGCGAACGATCATCCCACCCGGTCGGCACCAGCCTGGGTGCCCAAACGCTTCTCCCATCCCTCTTTGGTGGCGTCGAAGAACGACCGCGCGTCGTAGGGGTGGGCGCTCGCGACATCCAGGTTCAGATCCAGGCCCAGGCCAGGCGCCTCCGGCAGCGACAGACGGCCGTTATCCCTGTTGAGCGTCGGATGCCAGGTAACCAGGTCTTGAGTCCATGGCGCGTTAAAGGGGTCGAAGTGCTCCTGGATCAAAAAGTTCGGCACGCATGCCGCCAATTGCAGACATATCGCCGTGGCGACCGGCCCGCCGCTCTGGTGTGGAGCGATAGTGGCGCCGCTGGCGCGGGCGATATTGGCAACCGCCAGGCTGTTCAAGATGCCGCCGAGACACATCGGCTCGGGCTGATAGATGCCGACGTGACCGCCTCTGGCAAGCGTCATGAAGTTGCCGACGCGGGCGAACTGTTCGCCTGTCGCCACCGGTATAGGGCATTGTGAAGCGATCTCGTTGGTCAGCTCCTCTCGCTCTGCCGTGGTCGGTTCCTCCCACCAGAACAGATCGAGCGGCGCCAGGCGACGCGCGACGCGCAGCGCCTCGCTGGGCAGGAATCGGGTATGCACGTCGATCAGGATCTTGAGTGACGGACCGAACCGGTCGCGGATTGCTCGCAGAATGTCGTAGGCCAGCTGCAGGCTCTGCTCGTCGATGGTCGCGCGGGCGAGACCGAACGGATCGAGCTTCAGGGCTCGGAACCCTTTTTCTACCGCCTTCTCGGCGAGGGCAAGAAATGTCTCAGGCGATCGCTCGCCGCGATACCAGCCGTTCGCGTAGGCCGGTACGTCGTCGCGCACCTTTCCACCGAGCAGCTGGTATATCGGCACGCCAAGCGACTTGCCGAGGATGTCCCAGCAGGCCACTTCAATGCCGGCAGTGGCGAGCCGATGGATGTGCCCGCCGTCTTGCATGGTCTCCAACAGCGTGCCCGTCAGCGAGGCAATCTGTCTGGGGTCCTTTCCCAGCACGAAATGCTCGAGCTCGTGGACCGCGGCCTCAGTCGTTTTGACAAAGCCGTTCATTGTCGCCTCACCGATGCCGTGCAAGCCGTCATCGGCGATCACTTTCACGAATAGCCAGTTCTTCCAATCGACACCGACGGTGTAGGTCTCTACGCGCGCGATCTTCATTGTGTGATCACCTTCCTCGGCTGCAACACGCTCTCATACGAGCATACCGCGCCAGATCCTGGGACTGGCGGTTCGTGCATGACGACGCGAACCACCGCGTGGTGCCCGCCATCGCTGGCGAGCGGCCAGCGAAGTACCCCTCTCTGCGCGCTTCATCCCTGCCGACCGACGCATTCCCGCCTATGGTAGTGCCGAGCCAGGCGACTGTCAACTGTCAACGGGATATAATCCCGGGGCATCACACGCCGCGCGAATTGTCGCGCGGTCGGCACAAGGTCTCCGGAAATCTGACGGACACCCGTGCGCAGACCGTGGCTGGACACCTGAGAGTCAGCAATATACAATCGGCATCATCGGCGATCGAGTGGTTGATCGCCTCAGGAGCGGCGGCGAACAGGGTGCGACGCCTTCCGGATACGCATGGACAGAGGGTCGGGATCGCCGGCTTGGCTGGGCGCGAGATGAACCGAGGCCGACTGGGGGTAGCGCCGCACGGCGTGCCCGTTATTTGACGGCTAGTTGCCGCTCGGCCGAGCCGCGCCAGCGGGTTGAAGACTGACCACAGTCTCCAGATGCAGATGGTGCAGTTATGCCGGGCTCGGTCGAGGAACGCCACCAGGTTGAGGAATGACGATGAATTCGCGCGAACGTGTCATGGCGGCGGTCGGACATGAACTCCCAGATCGTCTGCCTCTGGACTACCTCGCCGAGTCGGAAGTTACAGTCGCATTGCAGCGCCGGCTGAACGTCGTCGACGAAGAGGCAGTCCTCGAGGCGCTTGGCGTGGATGTGCGTCGTATCCCTGTGCCCTACCACGATCGAGGCCGCAAGGCGAAGATCTTACGATCAGGCGAGACCGAAGATATCTGGGGCATTCGCCGTTCCGGATCCTACGGTGGATACACGTCCCACCACCCGCTCGCCCACGCGGCCACCAGGGCCGATGTCGAGGCGCACGCTTGGCCCGATCCCGACGCAGTCGACGTCGAGGCGTGGCGGGACCTCTGCCGGCAGGCAGGAGATCACGCGCGGCTCGGCGGCCCTGATTGCCGCGTCTTTTTCGACGCAATCGAGATGGTGGGCTTCGAGAAATTCTTCACGTGGCTTTACGACGCGCCCGAGCTGGTGAACCTGATCATGGACAGAGTCACCACCTACAATGAGACGATCATGGATCGTCTCTTCGCCTATGCGCCTGGGGAACTGGACATCGTGATGATGGTTTCCGACTTCGGCACGCAACAGAGCCTGTTGATCAATCCGGCAATGTGGCGCAGGCTCGTCCGCCCTCACTTTGAGCGACTCTTTGCATGCGCGAGGTCACATGGGGTGACCGTCATGCTTCACAGCGATGGCGCGATCCGTGCCATAATTCCTGACCTAGTCGATATGGGACTGCAGCTGCTGAATCCAATTCAGGTCGGCGCCACGGGGATGGAGCCGGCGGGTCTGAAACGCGGCTTCGGTCACCAGCTGGCTTTTCACGGCGCAATCGACGTGCAGGCTACCCTGCCATTTGGCACCACGGAAGATGTGCGGGCTGAAGTGCGAGCGCGGTTCCTGGATCTGGGCGCCGGTGGTGGCTACGTCTGTAACTGCAGCCATTCGCTGCTGCCAGACGTTCCGCTGGACAACATCCTGGCCATGTATGAGACTGCTCGAGAAGAATGCCTGTACGGGTGACGGGCAACATGGCCGTAGACGATCACCGACTGACGGAGACCGGCGTTTCCCCGGACCGACTATCGCCGTATCGAAAGCGCATTTGCCATGTGGCCGTCAAGATGCTTCTGCCGAGCCTGAACCGAGGACCGCGCGAAACAAGTGACGACTTCATTCCAAGCGAGCGATCGCATCAGAGTGGGACAAGCACAAACGGAGGGGATAATGGCTGGTAGCTACACGTTCGTAATCGCGGGATTCGGAGATGTAGACATAGAACGAGCGCACCTGGCCGGGCGGCAGGTAAGCGTGCGGCCGGACTCGCTGGCCACGCCGGATGCGATCCGGCAAGCCACGGCAGATGCCGACGGCATTGTCGTGACTACGCATCCACTCACGGCCCAAACGATTGCCTCGTTTGGGCCGCGCATGCGGATCATTGGGCGCGCCGGCATCGGCCTGGATGCTATCGACCTTCGGGCAGCAGAGGAACGGGGTGTCGCCGTACTGCACTGCCCCGACTACGCCACGAACGAGGTCGCCACGCATGCGATAGCCCTGCTCCTGGCGGTCAACCGGCAGATCGTGCAGGGTGATCATCTCGCCCGAAATGCCTGGTCCGGGTGGCGTGCTCTGACTCCTCTGCGGCCGCTGTACACCCAGACGGCCGGTGTCGCCGGCTGTGGCAGGATCGGCCGCGCCATGATCGAGCGCTTGAGACCGCTCACACAGTCTATCTTGGGCTTTGACCCCTACGTGACCACGCCCCCTGAAGGAGTACGCATGGTCGCCACGCTGGAGGAGCTTCTGGCCGAAAGTGACATCGTGACGCTCCATCCTCCACTGACCGAGGAGACGCGGGCGATGATCGGCCGGCGTGAATTGGCCCTGATGAGACGCGGTGTGACGATCATCAATGTAGCCCGAGGCGCACTGATCGACGAAGCGGCGCTTGCCGAAGCGCTGATTGACGGCCAGGTTGGCGCCGCAGGGCTGGATGTATTGCAGGCTGAGCCGCCGCCCCCGGACGCTCCCATCCTGCGGGCGCCGAACGTGGTGCTTTCGCCGCACCTGGCGTGGTGTTCAACGGAGGCAGAGCGCCGCGTGCGGACGACGACGGTCGATGGGATGCTCGACTACCTGGAAGGACGGCCTGGGCGATTTGGTCGGCTCGCGGTGGTGCCGTTGGAGCGCCGGTGACAACCAGCGCTTCCTGCACGCGGTTCAAAACAGGCTTCGTATGGAAGACGGATAGAAGCTACTGCAGGCCGGTTGACCCGGGCGCCGCGCTTTCTACCGTAACCGGACTTATCCGGCTACCACCCTGCCATACGCGTTCAAGCGGGGGCTCCGGGGCTTTTGCGCACTGCACGCCAACCAACGCCTCGACAGCAGGCACGGCAGGAGAGCTGTCACGCACAGACGGTCCACAGATCGCGGAGCGCCCGAAGGCCGCTTCGGTTATGCCAGGCGGGCACCGGATTCTCCAGGCGGCTGGCTGAAAGTCGGTCGAGCAGCGCCGCAAGGGCATAGCGTGCCTCCGCGCGTGCAAGCGGCGCCCCAAGGCAGAAATGCGCGCCCCATCCAAACGCTACGTGCTTGCCGGGCGCCCGATCAACGTGCATTCGATCTGGGTCAGCGAAAACAGCAGGATCGCGATTTGCCGCCGCCGCGCACAGGACGACCGTGTCGCGGGCCCGAATTCGCTGTCCGCCAAGCTCCATGTTCTCGCGCGCGACGCGCGAGATAAGGGGAATCGGCGTTTCAAAGCGAAGGAACTCCTCCACTGCCGCCGGCAGGAGCGCCGGATCCGCCCGCAGCCGAGCAAGCTCTTCGGGATGTTGGAGAAGCAACAGGGCTGAAGAACTGATCAGGCTGGTCGTCGTGTCGTGGCCGGCGGAGAACAGAAATACGCAAATGCCGAGGATTTCTTCCAGAGTCATGCCAACCGCTTCGCGCATGGTGGTTGCGAGCTGGCTGACCACGTCGTCCTTGGGCTCGCGCTGGCGGCGTTCAACGAGCGCTCCGAAGTATGTCGTGAGCTCAAGAACGCCATCGTGTGCGCGCTCGGCAGCGGCCACGGCACTTGGACCGGCCTCGGCTACGTAGTCCGAGATGTTGATCACCGCTTGCCTGAACCGGTCGCGATCCTCCACCGGGATGCCCAGAATGTCGCAAATCACGGTCAGCGGCAGCGGGTGTGCCAGGCCTGCCACGAGGTCGGCCCGAGGGGTCGGCAACTCGTCCACCAATCCGTTCGCAAGCAGTCGCACCCTACCTTCCAGGGACTGCGCCAATTTCGGGGTGATGACTCGAGCCAGCAAACGGCGAATCTCCGTATGGCGCGGCGGATCCATGAAACCGAGCCAGTTGGCTACGTGCTCGCCGAGCGCGTGCAGCCTGGTCTGCATATCCGGCGGCAGCTTCCGCATGTTCACGTCGGCCCTTTCCGATGAGAGCCGAGGGTCCTGCAGTGCGCTCACCACATCGGCGTGCCGAACAACGAACCAGCTATCAAGAGGCTCACTCCAGTGAACGGGGTGAGTCTCCAGCAACCACGTGAACAGGGCGTACGGATCGTCAAGTCGCCCTTCGCAGTACGTCTGGTACACATCTGACACGGTTCCCTCGAGTTCGATCGGCATTCCCGCCATATCCCGACCCTTCCGCTCGTCTAGAATCCGGCATCCCGCATCTCTGGTACCAGGTGCAGCGGAGGGCGACCGCCATGCACGCGCAGGACGTCCTCGAAAGCAGTCGAGAGGGCTTCATCCTTGCCTTCGAGGGAAAATGCGCCCGAGTGCGAGGTGACCCACACCGTGGGAAATGACCAAAGCGGGTGCTCGGGGGGCAACGGCGAGGGGCTTACCACGTCAAGCCCGGCGCCTGCCAGGCGCCCCTCGCGCAGGGCGTCCACAAGCGCGTCGGTGTCCACGATGGCGCCTCGCGCGATATTGATGAGCACGGCGTGGGGCTTGAACAGTGCCAGGGCCGCGCGATCGATCAGGCCGCGCGTGGCCTCGGTCAGCGGCAGATGGAGTGACACGAAGTCGCAACCGACGGCTTCCTCGAAGGATGCGGCTCGCGCGCCCACCCGCGCCACCGCCTCTGGTCTCGGCGTCCGTGTCCAGACGCGCACCTCTATGCCGAATGCGCCTGCAAGCTCGGCCGTACGCTGTCCGGAGCGGCCGAAGCCCAGGATACCAAGGCTCCGCCCAACGAGCCTGTGCATCGGCGGTACTTCGTGGGCGCCCAGCCACCGGTGATCGCGCGCGTAGTACAGGATCTGGGGGAACCGGCGGGCGAATCCCAGGATGAAGGCCATCGTGTGCTCGGCCAGCTCCTCGGTGCAGAAATCGGGCACGTAGGTCACCAGCACTTGCCTGCGGCGCGCGGCCTCGACGTCGATCAGATCGTAGCCCACGCCAATGCGCGCCAGGATACGACAGCGTGGCAGCGCCGAGAGCAATGCGTCGTCAACGCGCGCGCGAAACAGGAACAAACCGTGGCAGCGCTCGCCGTAGGAGGCGATCTCCTCGGGGTCGTGCCCACCGACCATCGCGATGCGGATCCCGGCCCGGTTCGCCTGCTCCACATAGCGATCGGGCAGGGGAAATTCGCGGGCATCGGTGTATAGCAACTGCCATGCATCAGGCTCCCCGACCGCCACCGAGCGTCCTCCTTAGGTTGTCACGTCTGTCCAATGGGATCATAGCGCTCCGCTCGATAGAAACGTGCGCCAGATCAGTCGTAGATAGCGTTCGCAAAGCGCATCATAACTGTTAACAGTATACGACATGTTCTAACAGTAAATAGCTTCTTATAACCATGGGAGCGAGGCATACCGGCACTGTCGGTGGCTTTTCGGAACCAAACTCTGGTGTTTGCACCTTAACTATGCCGGTGGTATTACGGGATCAGGGGAGGAATTCGCGGGGAAAGTGTCTGATGCGGGTATTGCCCACAACATAAGGCGTGTCTTTCCATCGCCACGAACCTCAGCGCTATGAGAGACCCGCGTTGTTGGAGTGGACGCGGGCGCTCCGAGTGTTCCGCCAGCGCAGCCGGTTCACGTTGGGAGGTGGAGCGTACAGAGAGCAAAGGACGATCGGTTGGTCGATCCCAGGTATTTGCATTCAGGTCTTCGTGCAAAGAGGAGTACGTTCGTGGCATCCGAAGTAAAAGACGCCGAGTCCGGTTCCGCGAAGATTTCGCGCCGCGATGCGCTCAAGGCGGGTGCTGTAGGCGCCGCCGGGCTAGCTGCCGCTGCCACGCTCGGCAAGACGAGTACAGCCGAGGCCGCCGCACCAGCAATCGTAACTCGCGCCCCACAGACCATCACCCTGATGTCGTGGTTTCAGTTCGAACCTGGGAGGAACGCTGCCTGGTTCCAGTTGATCAAGGACTTCCACGCCTCCCAAAATGACTACCGTATCAAGTGGACCGGCTGGCCTGGCGAGCAATATACCTCGCACGTTCTGGTTCAGCAGCAATCGGGCGGTATCAGCGCCGACGTAATGACACTGATCCCCGATCTCGCCTATCGCCTGGTGCAGGCGGGCGTTCTCTCGCCCATCGACGACATCGTCGCCAAACTCGGCATTCACCCATCCCCGGCGCATGATTTCCTGCGCAAGGGTGGCCACCTGTACGGCATCAACACGGTCGAGGTGCCGTTCGCGGTCGTCTACAACAAGCAGTTGACCGACAAGGCCGGAATCACGAAGCTGGCCACGACTCCAACGGAGTGGAAGACCCAGCTGCACGCCCTGACACATAAGCCCAATCAGTTCGGCATCTGGCAGCCCAACTCGCCCTCTGAGGTCTTTGGCTGGTGGTTCCAGCTGCAGAATTACTGCCTGATGTACGACACGCTGTGGGCCGTTGGCAAAACGGCGCAGGTCAACAGTGCCAAGATTGTTGCCGCGCTCGAGGTCTGGCTTGAGCAATACCAGAACACCATGGCCGTCGGCGCCACCGATGCTGTGGCGACAAAACTCTTCGACAATGGCCAGATCGCCGAGACGCTCAATGTTTCGGCGGCTGTGAATCAGTACAAGGTGACGGCGCCGAAGCTCTTCCCCTACATCCGCAGTGTGCCGCCGCCGTGGCCGACCAAGAAGTCTCTCTCGCGCTTGCACCCCCTTTCGATCGTGGCCAGCACGTCGAAGATGGATGGCGCGAAGGCATTCGCAGAGTTCATGTATACACCGGCGAACAATGCCAAGCTCATGATGCTGTGCCTGGACGTTATACCATCCTACCCGGAGATCCTGGCGGTACCGGGTGTTAAGCAATGGCTGGCGAACCAGACCTGGGCCACCGGCTATCAGGAGATCGTGCACGTGCCCTTCCCGACCTGCGAGGGTGACTTCATTGCTCACGACACGGAGTTCGGCAATATCGTCACGCAGAACTTCGAGCAGGCCCTGTTCGGCAACTTGTCGGTGAAGGCCGCTATGGACAACGCGCAGCAGCAGGTCGAGGATGCTTCAAATCGCTGGTTCAAATAGACTTCGCTGACCCACGTCGAAGCGTTCGGGTGCCGGACCGCCCACGCGGTCCGGCAGCCGTGCGCTTTAGGCACTGTCGAGTTTACGTGGGTAGTACCACCGCCAGCGATTGGCCCTCTTGTTCGCTGCTGACCTGCCGACCGCCGTGGACGTAGGGGGTTCGGTCACACCGCTGTGGTCCTGGAGTGGTATAGCGGCGCAGCTAGGCGTGACGCGGCTTCGTCCCCTTGGCCAGTCGCGATTCATTGTATTTGATAAATATGTCAAGGCAGGTGAAGGTGGCAACGCGTCAAGAGCCTGGACCGCGACCTGAAATGCCCTCGGGGTGGGTGCATATCCTCGCCCGTTTGTCCCGCCATCGACTTCCCTATTTACTCGCCCTGCCCATCCTGATCTATGAAGGCATCTTTATCCTCTATCCAATGGCGGTCGGGGTTCAGTACAGCCTGAGCAATATCGAGGCGGGATCCTCGGCGTCGAGCTGGGTTGGCCTGGCCAACTACCAGCGAATGTTGACCGACAGCGTATTCTGGCAGTCTGTAAAGGTCACTCTCGAGTACTCGGCGGCAGTGATCGTGGTCGCGCTCTCGGTCGCGCTCGGCACGGCGCTGCTGATGAATCGATCCTTCAGGGGCAGAGGCATCTTCCGGGCCATTTTGACGACGCCCTGGGCCTTCCCGGACATACCCAGTGCGATCATCTTTGTGTGGATGGCGAGCCCTATATACGGGGTGTTCGGCGAGATGGCGCGCTGGCTACCGTGGGTTCACAATAACCCGAGATGGCTGCTGGACCCGAAGCTTGCCCTGGCAACCGTCGTGCTGATCTCCGTGTGGAAGGGATTTCCCTTCTACTCTCTTGTGATTCTGGCCGCCTTGCAGGGCGTTCCCAATGAGCTGTACGAAGCGGCGATCGTGGACGGCGCCAACGCGCCGACACGATTCCGGTATGTTACCCTGCCGGCAATCAAACCCACCCTCATGCTGCTCGCGCTGCTGGCCTTTATTTTCTCCTACCAACAGTACACGCTGATCTGGGAGACAACCGGCCCAGGTCCTCTGGAAACTACGCAGACCCTCGCCATACTGATCTACAACGAGGCTTTTCAATTCTACGACACTGCCTATGCAGCTACGATTGGCGTTGCTGGTTTCGCACAGGCGATTGTCGCGGCCTTGCTGTTCGTTTTCCTGGAGCGGCAGGCAAGAGCGGCGGAGGAACGATAATGTCGAGCCAGCCATTCGACTTGATGCTGACGCCGCCGCGGTTGCGGTTCAAGGGCGGCAAAGCCGTGCAGATCGCTGTTTTGGTGGTTGTCTGCGCGGTGATCATGTTTCCAATCTACTGGATGGTGCTGAGCACGATACAGCCGTATAAATACTCGCTCGTCTACACTCCGAGCCTGTTTATACGGGGCCTGGACCTTTCGCCGTTCCACACCGTGTTTCTCAACTATGACATGGGACTGTGGTTGTGGGACTCCACCCAGCTGGCGCTTATGGTTACCGCGGTTTGCTTGAGCCTGAGCTTGCTCGGCGCTTACGCGCTCTCGAAGCTGCGGTGGAGAGCCAAACCGGCCTTTGGCTTCTTCATTCTGCTCACCCAGATGATGCCGGGCGCCATCATCATCGTCCCGGTGTTGAGACTCTACCGGAGTCTGAACCTGGTCAACAGCCTGCCGGCACTGGCATTCGTCCAGGCCGCTTTCGCCCTGCCGATCTGCATCTGGATCCTCAAGAATGTGTTTGACTCGGTGCCCATCGAGGTCATGGAAGCAGCTTTGACTGAGGGCTGTGGTGAGATGGGCGTGCTGGGGCGAATCCTCGTACCGCTGTCGATTCCGGGCCTGGTGGCCGTATGCGTGGTTGGGTTCTTCTTCAGCTGGAATGAGTACCTGTTTGCCTCAACGCTTGTTACACCTGATTCCGGTCTGCTGCCGGGATCGGTCGGTCTCACGACCATGATGGGCCTCTACGATACGCCCATCCAACTGCTGCTTGCCGCAGGCCTGGTGTTCTCGCTGCCGCCTGTGGTCTTCTATATCGTGATCCAGCGTTATATGATCTCGGGCCTCACAGCGGGCGCCGTGAAGGGCTGATCAAGGAAGCATCGCCGGCGTCCGCACCGGGTCCTTGCAGGCAGGGTTCCGGTGCCATCTCGACAGCCGAGGCGCCCTCCCAAGTACGCACGGCGCCTGCGGTGCACCCCTGCCCCACGCATCGCGCGCGCCCGAAAACGGGGCGGACACGATGTCCGCGACCCGGAAGATGGCTGCGCGCCGTCGGTCACTCTTTCAGAACACGCCCGGCCCATGTGGGCGTGTTTACTGATGATTACTGTCAACAGTATGCTAGATCCAGCTTGTGATGTGCCTGAGCCTGGCTGGTCACGGTCAAGGGAGGGATAAGGCAGGTGCCCGAAAGTATCCTCATCCAGAAGAATGTTATGGTGCCGATGGCGGACGGCGTAGCCCTCGCAACCGATATCTATCGTCCAAGCACCGAAGCAGCGCTGCCCGTGCTGCTGCAGCGCACGCCATATGATAAAGACTACTCGACGATACCTGACATCGTGCGGATGGCCCGCGCGGGGTACTGCGTGGTCGTCCAGGACACACGCGGCCGCTTTGCCTCCGAGGGAGAATTCACACCCTTTGTGCGCGAGGCGGAGGACGGATCGGCAGCAATGGACTGGGCGGAAACGCAGCCATGGTCGAGCGGCAGAATCGGTACTTTCGGCGCCTCGTACGTCGGCGCCACGCAGTGGCTGGCCGCCACCCGCGCACACCACGCCCTGTGCGGAATGGCGCCGTTGGTCACCGCGTCGGACTACTATGAAGGCTGGACCTACCAGGGCGGGGCCTTCGAGCTTGGCTTCACGCTCCAATGGGTGCTCGGATTCGCGCTGACTGAGACTCTCAGGAGAATCGATCGCGGCACTGCGACGCCGGACGACCGCGAGCGCGTCCTGGATGCTACCGGGGCCATTGATTCGCTGTACAAGCAATTTCCCCTCAGCGGTATGCCGTTGCTGGCATCACTCAGCCCATACTATGCCGCCTGGCTGCAGCATCCCGAAGACGATGCCTTCTGGCAGCGGATCTCTCCTAGCAGGCATTATGAGCAGATCGCCGTTCCAGCGCTCAACATGGGTGGGTGGTACGACATCTTTGCGAACGGCACCCTGGCCAACTATATCGGCATGAAGGCGCGGGGCGGAAGCGCTCACGCCCGCAACCGTCAACGGCTGATCATGGGACCGTGGGCCCATGGTGTCGATGGGGACACGTTCCCCTGGCAAAGCTTCGGGCCACGAGCCGGCACGCGAGCAGTCAATGTCGATCTTGTCGGCGCTCAGTTGCGGTGGTTTGATTACATCCTTAAGGATATAGACGACGGGATCAGCCACGAAGCACCGGTCCGCATATTCGTTATGGGCGCCAATACCTGGCGTGAGGAACGCGACTGGCCGCTCCCGGATACGACGTATCGCTCGTACTACCTCCACAGCGGCGGGAACGCCAATTCCCTGGCCGGAGATGGGGCTCTCACTACCGATGTGCCGGCAGATGAAGACCCCGACGTGTACCTGTATGATCCCCTTCGACCGGTGCCGACTTGCGGGGGAGCTACCCTGCTGCCCGGACTGTGGGTCGGGGCCAATTCAGGTCCGCGCGACCAACGTGCGGTCGAGCTCCGCGCCGATGTGCTCTGCTACACATCCCCTCCACTCACTCACGCCCTTGAGGTCATCGGTCCGGTCACGCTGCACGTGTTCTGTTCATCTACGGCGCGCGACACCGACTTCACGGCGAAGCTGGTCGACGTTTCGCCCGATGGGACGGCCACCATCCTTACCGATGGAATCCTGCGCGCCCGCTACCGCGAGTCCTTCCAGACTCCGATACTCATGGACCCGGGAACCGTATACGAGATGCCGATCAATGTGGGCGCCACCGCCAACCTATTCGCGGCGGGGCATCGCATCCGGCTGGAGGTCTCCAGCAGCAATTTTCCTCGGTTCGACCGCAACACGAATAGCGGCGGGGCGATAGCCGAGGATCGACAGAGCGACGTGCAGCAAGCAATCAACCGCGTCTGGCACGATCGGCTGCATCCGTCGCGCCTTATCCTCCCGGTCATCGTGCGCAGGTAAGCCCTGTCCGGCCGGTTATACTGCATTATGCGTGTCGTCGTCCGCGCGTCCGGGATGGCCGGTGTGAACTCAAGTCTCGGCGGAAACCGCGTGGTCGGCATCGACACAAGCATCGCGGCATGCGGAGCCCGGCTTCACGTTGCTATTGGAGGAAGTTGATGCAATCCCTGGAACCGATCCTCGAGCGGCACCCCTTCTTCGCCGGCTTCGAAGAACGTTACCTGCAGCTCCTCGCGGGCTGCGCGTCAAATGTGCGGTTCAACGCCGGCGACTACATACTTCGAGAGGGCGAACACGCAAATCGATTCTTCCTTATCCGCGCGGGCAGCGTGCGCCTTGAGGTCTTTGCGCGGGAGCAGGAACCGATCGTCGTTCAGACGTTTGGTGAGGGCGATGTCTTCGGATGGTCCTGGCTGGTGCCACCCTATCGCTGGAATCTGGACGCTCGCGCGGTTGAGCTCACCCGCGCTCTAGCGCTCGACGGCGAGTGCTTGCGGGCCAAATGCGAGGAGGACCACAACCTTGGCTACGCGTTTCACCAACGGTTCGCCTCCATTATGGCGGAACAGCTGCGTGCGACGCAGTTCCAGCTCCTGGACGTTTTCGGAAAGCACTCCTAGCGACGCCATCTTCCGCGCTCACCGTGCTCCGTAGCGCGATGAGCTCGTTGGCGCACACGGACCGGCGCCCACTGGGCTAACTTGAAAGGTGATCGACGACGTGGGCGCATCTCGTGGCGTGGGCTTCGCGTCCGCGTGACTCACGCGGGCGCGGTTCGCCGCGAGCGCGGGCTGCCGGGCAGACGGCTGCGCCGGGGCCCTGTCCGTGTGCCGGACGGGAGCGGACACGACACCCGCGGCCGGGTGCTTCGCGACCGAGTGCGCAGCGATCCCAGAAAGCAGGCTACCGTAAGGCAGGTGAGATCGTTCGCACTCACGCAGCGCGTGCACCGCAGGCCGTGTTGCTCCAATCGATGGCGGCGGTCGCTGCGCGGGCCGTTCAGCCCAACTGCGAGTCAGTCACGAGCAGGACGAGACACGCCGAGCCGTCTTGCGATGAGCGGCTAACCGCCTCGCCCCCTCCAGACCAGGCCCAAGCGGGGCTCCGGTCTCCGTCACACGCGCTCGATCTCGAGTCGCAGGAAGTGCGTTGAACACGAGATGCAGGGATCGTAGTTGCGTACGGCCTGCTCACACTGCCAGACAAGCTGATCCTCGGGCATGCCCAAGCGGGTGGCGAGGAAGCGGCTCAGGTCGCCCTCGATCGTCTTCTGGTTCTGGGCTGTTGGCGGCACGATCGTGGCGTCCAGGATGATCCCCTGCTCGTCGATGGTGTACCGGTGGTAAAGCGTGCCTCGCGGCGCCTCCGTGCATGCACAACCAGTGCCCGCGCGCGGCTCGACCTTGATCGCCGGCGCCTCCGGCATGTCGTAGTCCTCAATGAGCCGAATCGCTTCCTCGCACGCATACACGAGCTCGACAGCCCGGACCACGATGCTCTGGAATGGATTGATGCACTTGGGTCCAAGCCCCGCGCTCTTCGCAGCGTCCTGCGCCAGAGGGGAAAGTCGATCGAAGTTGAGATTGTAGCGAGCGAGCGGGCCAACATGATACGCTCCGCGCTCGCGGATGCGCGAGTGCATGGCAGTTGAGTGACGGACATGTTCCTCGATGAAGTGGAGCTCGTAGTCGTGCACGCCTATGTCGAGTCCGCGATTTGACACCAGGCGGCCGTCGGTGATCGCGTACTCATTCGGGTGACTGAGGCCCACGAATTCGTAATCGAACTCCAGGTCCGGGAACGTGAGGCCCGCGGTCAATTTCACAGTTTCCAACGCGGCATCGAGAGCCCACTTGAGGTGCTCGAGCACGGGCGCCAGGTCCTTTCGCGTTGGCACCTTGTAGAAGCCACCAACGCGCACGTTGATTGGATGGATCTCGCGCCCACCGACGACGTTGACAATTTCATTTCCGGCCTTCTTGAGCTGGAGGCCGCGCTTGACCGCATCGCCGTGGTCCTTGGCCATGGAGATGGCATCCTGATAGCCAAGAAAGTCGGGCGCGTGCAAGAGGTAGACATGCAGGGCGTGGCTCTCGATCCACTCGCCACAGTAGAGCAATCTCCTCAGCGCGCGCAACGGTCCAGTCACCTCGACGCCGCAGGCAGCCTCCATGGCCTGCACGGCGCACATCTGATACGCAACCGGGCAGATCCCGCAGATGCGTGCGGTGATGTCGGGCGCCTCGGTAAAGTACCGTCCACGCAGCATCGCCTCGAAGAAACGCGGCGGCTCGAAAAAGCGGAGCTTCACGTCCTGCAGTACGTTGCCCTTGATCTGGATTGTGAGAGCGCCCTCACCCTCCACCCTCGCCAGTTGATCGACCAGAATGGTTCTAGTGCTCATGCGCCCTACTCTCTTCTCTGAACGGCGCGGCATTGGCGTTGAACGTGCGGAATACGCGCATGATACCGCTGTCACTTACGCCCAGCTGGCCCCAGCAGTGAGCCAGAGATGTCGTGTTTGCCGTCTCCTGTGGCCCATAGCAGCCAAAACACCCGCGATTGTATGACGGGCACAAACTGCCGCAACCGGCCTGCGTGACAGGCCCCAGACACGGCGTACCTTGCGAGACCATCACGCACGGGGTGCCACGCAGCTTGCATTCGACGCAGACACTGTACGCAGGGATGATTGGCCTGCGGCCGTTCAAGAAGGCGTTAATCACTTCGATGAGCTGGAGTTTGTTAATCGGACAACCTCGCAGCTCGAAGTCGACGGGAACGTGGTCGGCGATCGCCGTGGACGTGCTTAACGTGTCTATGTACTCGGGATTGGCGTAGACGGTAGAGATGAACTCCTTTACGTTCTTGAAGTTGCGCAGCGCCTGGATACCTCCGGAATTTGCGCACGCACCAATCGCCACCAGGAAGCGCGAAGACTGGCGAACCTCCTTGACACGCACCACGTCGTGCGGCGTCGTCACCGACCCTTCCACGAGGGACAAATCGTATGGGCCGCGCGCGACCGCGCGCGACGCCTCGGGGAAGTTGGCGATGTGGACCTGTCCGGCCACCGCGAGCAGCGCGTCCTCGCAGTCGAGAAGGCTGAGCTGGCACCCGTCGCACGATGCGAACTTCCACACTGCTAGTTTGGGCAGGCGTTGTTGTGCCATCTCAAATCTCCCGTTTCGCCAGCAGGTGGGCCACCTTGTCGAGGCGGTAGACCGGTCCATTCTTGCAAACAAACGTCGGTCCGAACTGGCAGTGACCGCACAGGCCGATACCGCACTGCATGTTGAGCTCGATGGACAGAAAAATCTTCTGAGCGCTCACGCCGAGCTGTTGCAAATCCCTGGCGCTGTAGCGCATCATGATGTCTGGCCCGCAAATCATGGCGATCGTGGAATCCGGATCGAAGTGCGCCCTTGGGATGAGCGTGGTGACCACGCCGACACCGCCGCGCCACACCGGCCAGGTCGTGGTGGCGTTGTCGACCGTCACAGACACGTCCAGATCGAGTCGTCCGCGCCAGCGCTCCAGCTCCTGACGGTAGAGGAGATCAGCGGGCGTGCGGCTCCCGTAGAGGAGCGTGATACGCCGGAAGCGGTCGCGGTGCGCGAGCAAGTAGTAGAGGGCAGGGCGAAGTGGCGCCAAGCCGATGCCGCCGGCCATGAGCAGCACATCATGATCCACGGCCTCCTCGACCGGCCAGTGACTGCCAAACGGGCCACGCACGCCGATCATCTCGTCGCGCTTTACATCGGTAAGCGCCTTCGACACGGGACCCACGGCGCGAATCGTCTGCACCAATGGATCGGTCTTGGCGGGGTCGCCGCTGATCGATATCGGCACCTCGCCGACGCCGAACGCGTAGAGCATCGTGAACTGGCCGGGGGCGTAGACGAGACCCTGGCCGTCGAGCGAGTGGATTTCGAGCGTAAACGTGTCCGCCGTGTCCTTGTGCACGCGCGCAACGACATACGGTCTGGGCAGCATGGGTTGCACCGCGTCAGCCGGTCGAGCTTCCAGCACGGTCGTGCTCACTGAACGTTCCCCCTTCCAGTCCGCGCGGCAGCCCCTCCGTGCCGGCCTGCGAGGTTCGGCTCAGCGGAGCTCGGCCGCATAGCTCGCACCTCTTCGGTAATGTCGATGCTCACCGGACACCAGGTGATGCATCGGCCGCATCCCACGCAGCCCGGAACGCCAAATTGTTCAGCCCACGTGGCGAGCTTGTGTGTCAGCCACTGGCGATAGCGGGCTTTCACTGACCGTCGCACGCTGCCGCCATGAATGTATGAGTAATAAATGCTGAAGCACGACGCCCACACGCGATAACGCTCGGCCATACCGCCCTTCAGATCTGTCACATCCTCCACCGACATACAGAAGCAGGTCGGGCATACCATCGTGCAGCTCGCGCAACTCAGGCAGCGATCCGCCACGGCGTCCCAACGCGGGTTGTCGTGGTTCGCGTACAGGAATTCCTGGAGGCCGTCCATATCGAGCGTGCGGCCCATCGACTCAGCGGTACGGGCGACGATACCTGAGGCCGCCTCTTGCTCGGCCTGACTCGCGCCGCGGTTCGGGATATTCTGAAGCACCTCGCGTCCCGCGTCTGACCCCGTCTCCACCACAAAGTAGTGCCGACCGGCTTCCAGAACCTCGGTCAACGCCAGGTCAAAACCGGCGTCCGCGCGAGGTCCGGTGTGCATCGAGGCACAAAAGCAGGTCCCCCCCGCCAGGCCGCAGTTCACGGCGACGATAAACGCGCCGCCGCGCCGCGCCGCATAGATTGGATCCTGGTACTGCCCCTGCAAGAACACTTTGTCCTGGATGGACATCGCGTGCAATTCGCACGCGCGCACACCGATAAAGGCCATCTTTGCGGGCGCTGGGTCATCCTGATAGAAGGACAGCACGCCGTTCTCACGGCGGGCACGCATCAGCTGCACGCGCGGAGGCCAGAGCAGCTGTTTCCAGCTGTGGGGTCCTACGGTATAGCCAAACAGCGCGCCGTCGTCACGGTGCGCGAGCCGGTACGTGCCTGCATTTTGCTCGTCAGTCCAGCCAACTGGCAGGTCATCGACCGTGGCCAGATCGCCGTATGTAATGGCGTTGTCGCGCACGGTCGGCCCTATCAGGGCGTACCCACGCGTGACCAGCGCCTCAAAGAGCGCCGGCAACTCGCCGCGCTCCACAACTGCCGGAATGTCTCCGTCCGGTGAGTGCGACAAGACAGGCGACATTGTGCTGCCTCCTCAGTGCTTCGAGCGCCGAACTCATAGCTGTGGCAATCGTATCACTCCGGATGCGAGCCACTAGAGCCTAATGGCCCCGCCATGTTGGTACCGGTTGCCCCTAACATTCTGCCGAAGAGAACCCACTCAGGCCCGCGCGAGATTTAGCTCACGAAGTTTCGACAGTGCCTCATCGATGAGCACCTGCGTCCTTCCCACGACTATCTCTCGGTGGTTGAGTACCACGGGCCGGTAGAAGGGTTGCAGGCTGCTGGGCAAACTGGACCCGAAGACGCCTGCGGCACGCAGGATTGCCAGCACAATGGACGCGATGCCGTCGGGCCTGCCGCTCTCAAACTTCACCGCGACACCCAGGCCGAGGCTCGGCAGGGCGACGCAATGCAGTGCCTCAGCGCCGCCCTTCGCTATGACTGCACCCGGCATCGCGTCCATGACCAGCGTGTCGAACTGTCCGGTGCCCGAGACGAACCATGGCTGGGCCTGCATGGCGGATCGCACACACGCAAGCGCCCCGCAAAGGTCCGCCGGCAAATCGTTCGCCCTGGCGATGTTTGCGAAACAGCGGGCTATCGTGCGCATCGGCAGTGCGAAGTTGGGCGCGCTGCAGCCGTCGATGCCCACGTGTATGGACGCGGCAGGCACGCCGGCGCATGTCGCCACCGTGTCCAGTATCTGCCGCTGGACAGGATGAGCGGGATCCAGATAGGTGTCGATAGGAGCGCCAAGCGCGGTGGCCGCCGCCAACATGCCCGCGTGTTTGCCTGAGCAGTTGTTGTGCAGCGGCGTGGGAGTCTGCCCGTCAGCCGCCAGCCGGAAACCCTCGGCGTGATTCAGCGGGTGAGTCCCGCAGCCGAGCGCGTCGGGGCTTACACCGGCCCGGCTGAGCGTGTCCAGCACAGCGCGCACGTGGCCCGGCTCACCGCGGTGCGAGCCGCAGGCTACGGCGACATTTGCGTCGGCCAGACCGAAACGCTCGATGGCGCCGCTCAGCACAAGTGCGGCTGCCTGCAAGGGCTTGGCTGAAGATCGGAGGTACGTGACGTGGTCGGGGTTGCCCACGGACCAGATGACCGATCCCGAAGCATCGGCAATGACGCAATGACCGCGCTCCAGGCGCTCAACGACCTCGTTTCGTGTCGTGCTGAGCAGTGGAATTGCCACAATACCCCCTGGAATCGAATTCTAACGCGCACGGTGAGGTTATCGCACTGTCACACCCGCTGCCAAGGAGGCCTATGGCGCCGAGGCTGAAAAATAGCCTCCAGCTGCGGATGGCAGTCGATCCTCACAGCGGTGGGGGCTCGCCGGCTGCGGCCGGACGAGCGGCGTTTTCATGTGCGGAGGCGGCAGCGCCCGCGGGCGCTGCCATGGGGGGCAGAGTGAAGACTCGACGGGATCTCCATCGAACGGCACGATTCTGGGGGCGCGGACGTCTTCGTCTGCCGTGGACGCGCCGGCCTGTCACCTTGATCGCTTTCTGGCCCCAAAGCTTGGGCGATATGTGGCCGCATAGCCGGCGGCGCGGCGGGGGTGTGCGGTCTCAAGCAAACCGTGAAGATGCCGTTCGCGCAGGCTACACGGGTGCGTGCCCGAAGTGACAACGGATAACCATGCATACTATGAGTATGGATCCTTCCCGCTCCGAGCCGGCTTCTTCAAGCACCCGTTTCGCACAGGCCGTCTGGTTCCCGCTGCCGCGCATGCGCGCCGGTGCCGGCACGGTTGTGCTCACCGCAGGGACAGGCGCGCTGCTGTGCTCTGCCGGTCTGGGCGCGGCGCTCGTCCACGTCGTCGAATACCACGTGGGGTTGGGTACTGTCGACGGGCGGCAGGCGTCGCTGGCATTCATGCTGGCGCATTGCCCGGTGCGGGGCGGACTCCTGGTGGTGTTCGTCGCCGCTCTGCTGACGTTGCTCGCCGTGTGGTGCGAACTGCGCGCGCTGCGTCACCAGCAGCGCAGCCTCACCCTGATCGCGCGGAACCTGCCAGTGCTCTCACCGGCGCTACCTCGAACCCCGCTGCACCGCGGACGCCTGGTTGCGCTGTTCGTGACACTCCTGGCAAGCCAGGTCGCCCTGTACGCGCTCGCCGAGCGCTGCCTGCCGATGACCGTTGCCATGCGCATGCATAGCGTGCCCATGGACATGGCGGTGCAGAGCACGCTTCCTGTCCTGCCCGTGCACCTCGTGGTGGCACTCCTGCTTGCGCTGCTAGTCTGGCGGCTCGAATACCGTTTGGTGGCGCTGCAGGCAGTGATCAGCGCACTGCGCCGACTGCTCAGACGGGCCCTACAGGCGCCGCGCCGCGTTCACTTCCCCGTGGTGCCGCTTCAAGCCCAGCTCAGTCGCTTGTGCGGCCCCGGTGCGCTTTCGCGACCGCCGCCGGTCTGAGCGTCGCCACACCACCCCTCGCCGCCGACACAAGCCACATGCAGCCGGTCAGGATTTGCCTGGCCTCAGCACGGTATCGCGTGGGCCGGTGGTTGACTGCACCGCGTCGCTGCGGGTCTGCAGCGCGATGACCTCGGGCTGACAAACGGGCAGCGCGCTGCTCGATAACGGCTACCTCGTCTCTTGCCTCACATGAGCCCTTCAAGGGCATCTCGATCAGGAGGAAGTCACATGCGCATCCATTTCACTCGCTGGCTTGCCGCGCTGGCCTTGGTCCTGGGCGTGAGCGCCCTGGCGCCGCGCGTGGCGCTGGCCCACGCCAGCCTGCAGAAGTGCAACATCGCACCCGGCGCCAAGCTCAAGGTCATGCCCAAGGCGGTGCAGTGCTTTTTCGCCGAGGGGGTCAACCCCAAGGGGAGCTTCATCGGCATCTTCGAGACCACGGGCGATCATGGTCAGGACGATAACGAGAACAGCCAGGTTTCCTTCTCGAACGCGCATGAGATGACCATGACCGTCCCCAAGCTGGCCAAGGGCTCCTATGCCCTGATCTGGTACACCATCTCGGCCGACGACGGTCACCACGCCGGAGGCTGGTTCACCTTCTCGCTCATCTGACCGGCCGGCGCCGTGATGTGGCGGCAGGCGGGTATCCGCCTGCTGCCGCGGTCCTCCAGATAGGGCCCAAGCACGCGTCTCTCGCATGAAGGAAGAGCCTGTATGACACTATGCCGCCGCGTGAGTCTCAGTGCGTGCGCCGTGGTGCTCGCACTCTTCGCCATTCCCGGACAGGCGGCCGCCCACGCCCATCTGGTGCGCGCCGAGTTGGCACCGGATAGCCATCTCGTGGTGAAGGCCGCCACCTACCACTTCTGGTTCGATGAGGCACTCAATCCGGCCCTCTCCCGCATCGAGATCCGCGACGCAGAGGGCCGGCAGATCAACCAGGATACCGGCCGGGTCGACCCGGCGAACAACGAGCAGATGGACGTCACGCTGCCGGCCCTACCCGATGGGATCTGCTCGGTCTTCTGGACCAGCGATTCGGCGCAAGATGGCCATGTCTTGCATGGCTTCTACACCTTCACTGCCGGCGGGCCCGGCGCCACGACGCCAAGCGCCGCCGTCGGCGCCATCGCCGCGCCGCAAAACCCCACGCTGGACGGCACAGCGGTAGCGGCGGCGCTGGCACACTGGCTGGCGCTGGCGGCCTCGGCGCTCTGGACCGGTGCCCTGCTGCTGCTGGTGTTGGTGCTGCTCCCCGCACGCGCTGCCACGAGTCATGGCGCGCTCGTCGCCCTCGCACGGGCCGCCGGTCGCCGCTGCCTGCTGCTGGCCCGGCTGGGTCTGCTGGCCTCGCTGGTGACGTCGTTGCTGGAGCTGGAAACGCAGGCCTACGGCGCCAGCGGCTGGAGCGGCGTGGCGTCGTCCACTACGCTGGACGCCATCCTGAGCGCCCGGTACGGCACCTACTGGCTAGCACGCATGCTGCTGTCCTTCCTGGCGGTGTTAACGCTGGGCGGCGCGCTGGCCGGCCGGCCCCTGCGCCAGGCAACCGGGGCACGCCGGCCCGTCTCCGGTGCAGGCGCGGGTTCGCGACGCCATCTGCCGGGCGGACGCGTGCTCGACGAGACGACGACCGATGCGCCCGGCGCTATCGTGAGTTGGACCGTCACCACGCTGGGACTAGCCTACTTGCTGGCCATCGCTTGCTCCGGGCACGCGGCGGCGGTGCCACAACTGGTGGTGACGTCGATACTGCTCGACTGGCTACACTTGCTCGCCATGGCCCTCTGGGTCGGTGGCATGGCGGCCATCGCCCTGGCGCTGCTCCCGGCGCTCCACGCGTTGACGGCGGACAGCCGGGTGGGCGCACCTGCGATCCGGCGCGCCTACTTGCAGCTGCTGGACCGCTTTTCGCCCGCCGCCTACATCGCGGTCGCCACGGCTGCGTTCACGGGCATGTTCAACGCGCAGGTCCATCTGGACAGTCTGGACCGCCTCACCGGGACCCTCTATGGACGGTTCTTGTTGGCGAAGCTGGCGCTGATCGGCGCGATCATGCTGCTCAGCGCCTCGCATGTGTTCCTGACACGCCCCAGGCTGCGAACGCTACCATCTGATGCTCCGGCTGCAGCACGCGGGTACACATCGCTGGCCGCCCGCCTGCGCATCGAGCCACTGCTCGGCACCGGAGTCCTGCTCTGCGTGGCGTTGATGGGGCAGACAGCGCCCGCCGTCGCGGTCTTTAGCACGCCGACGCCAACTGCTGGCACGCCAACTGCGTCGGCGACGTCTGCTCCCACTGTGGCGACGCCTGGTGCGATAGGCGGGAGTACCACAGTAGGCGTGCTGCGGGCGACACTGACGATCACACCGCCGGCCCTGGGCAGCACGAAGTTCCGCGTGATCGTGGAGAAGCGAGGCCGCGCAGTGACCGACGGGCAGGTGCGCATCAGACTGAGCGTGCCGGCACAACCGTCCCTGGGCTACACCTTCGTGGAGACCACGCCCACTGCCGGAGGCTATGACGGCACGGGCGACCTGGCCCAGAATGGACAGTGGCGCGCCGACGTGCTCGTGCGCACGCGTGACGACCCGAGCGAGTTCCGCGACCTATCGTTGGCGTTCCTGGTGGGGCCGGGCGCCTCCTTCCTGGACCAGTCTGGCCAGTCCACCGTGAACACCACAGTGTCGCCCGGCCTGATCAGCGCACCAAACAGCTTCACGCTCACCGGCATTGGGCAAGCCGCCGCGGTACGCCTGCTCTCGCAATCGCTGGACATGGACATGGGCGTCCTGACCTTGCCGGCCACGCCGCAGGGCGGCGGGCGCTGGGCCGTGCACAACGCCTTCGCACCCATGAACGGCCGCTGGGGTCTCACCATCCAGGCAGAGCGTGCCGGTGCCTGGGTCACACTCAACCAGGTCACGTACTACGTGCCGCTGAGCGGATCCATGCGTTTACTCACGCCGCGGACCGGGACCAATCCAGCGGGCCTGCCGGCACGTTCAACCAACCTCGGCCAGGCGTACAACCTAGCGCTCTCCCGCGCCCTGCCCTACACGGTGCTGGTGACGGAGATGGGCTCGAACGGCGTACGCAAGCTGGGCGGGCCGGTCCTGCATACCGGTGTGCAGGCCCACGGCGTCGATGTACTGGACGGCACACCCTATGCCTTCGTGACCAACTTCGGGGCCGACCCCGGCACGGTGTCCCAGATCGATCTGCGCGACATGCGCGTGGTACGCACCTTTGCGGTAGGCCTGGGACCCGCCCACGTGGTCTTCACACCCGATCAACGGCGGGCCTTCGTGACGAACTTCCGCTCCAACGATCTCTCCGTGCTCGATTTGACGACAGGCAAGAGCAAACAGATCGAATTCCCCGACGGTACCTGCTTCGAGCCCCATGGCATCGACATCGCGGAAGACGGCAAGACCGTGTTCGTGGCCTGCGCCGGCGGCGCCTGGATCTACACCGTGGACACCACGACACTCACACCGGTCCGGACCGTGATCACCGCGCCGGGCGCCTACGGCGTGGCCGTGGATGGGCCGCGCCACGAGGTCTGGGTCGCTAATCAGACCGCCAACGATGTCTCGGTCATCGACGAGCGCACGCTGCGGGTGGTGGCGACCGTCCCGGTAGGGAAGGGCCCGGCCTTGCTGGTGGTGACGCCGGACGGGCGCACCGTGTATGTGGCCGATCAGCTGGGCAACCAGGTCAGCGTGATCGATGCCGCGCGCCGCAACGTCATCGCAACGCTGCCGGTGGCGGCGCAGCCGCACGGCCCCGACGTGACGGCGGACGGAAAATACGTGTACGTGGCCAGCATCGGCGGCAACGCCGTGACCATCATCCGCACGGCAGACCATCGGGTAGTGGCCGTGGTGCCGTCGCCCGTGGGCTCCAACGAGGCGGCCGTGGACAATCCGTGAGCCAAATACGGATCAAGGTGACACCGGCCATCCACTCCATCGCCGATTGGTGACCACCCTGCGGGTTCCGGGGTGGTACCACGTTAGTCGCGGGAAAAGCCCTGCGCGAGCTCGTCGATCAGTGTGCCAAAGCGGCTGGCCGCCTCCGTCAGGACGTCTGGATTCGTGATATCTATTCCGGCGCGGCGTAACGCCTCGATCGGAGGCAGCGAATTGCCGGCGGTGAGCATGTTGAGCCAGCGGTCCACGGCAGGTTGGCCTTCGGAGTACATGGCGCGAACGGCGGCATAGCCACTGGCGACGCCCGCGGCATAGGTGTACGAATAGTGATTCATGTAGAAATGCGGCTGCTGCGCCCAGTAGAGCCGCGCCCTGTCATCGATAGCGACCGTACCGGCGTAGAAGCGCTCAAACACATCACCCTGTACCTCCATGATCGTGGCCAGCGTCAGGGGCATGCCCGCCTCGGCCAACGCGTAGAGTCGCCGCTCAAAGTGCCCTTCGAGCAAATGTGTGACCATGTTGTGCGTGAACGTGCCCAGAGACTGGAGAATGATCCAGCGACGGAGTTGCGGTTCGGAGGTGGCGCGCAACAAGTGCTCGGCAAGCAGCAGCTCATTCGCGGTGGATGGCGCCTCCAGCAGAAGGCTGAGTGGCTCGAGTCTGAACGTGCTGATCGGTTGGTGCCGAAGAATTGCCGTGTAGTGGCCGCCGTGGCCAAGCTCGTGCGCGAGCGTAAACGCGTTGCGCAGCGTGTTGCGCCAAGTAGTGAAGACGTAGGGATGAACGCCATAGACGGGCCAGCAGTAGGCGCCGCTGCCCTTGCCGATGTTGTCGGCGCGGTCGATCCACCGATCACGGAATGCCGTGGTGATCAGCGATCCGTACTCGTCGCCGAGGATGCGCAGCGCGTCCTGCACAATACGCTTGCCTTCTTCGAACGTCGTCTCCGGCGTATAGCTTGTGTCGAGCGGGGCTTCGAGATCGTATCGCTCAAGCCGCTCCACTCCGATGAGACGAGCGCGGAGGCGAGCCAACCGACGCACATGCGGGGCCATGGCGTCGTGCACAACGTCGAGTACTGCGCTGTAGACGTCCACGGGCACCTGCTGCCTGGCGAGGATCATTTCGCTCGCGGAAGCATAGCCGCGTAGCCGTGCCATGGCCACATTCTGCTGGATGTGCGTTGCCAGGGTGTTTGCGAGCGTGGCTTTCACCCCGCCAAGTCCAGCGGACAGTGCGTCATACGCCGTACCGCGCAGTGTACGGTCCGAGGAATAGGCGTGCCCAAACACGAAGCCGGAGATCGAGACTGGATACTCCTCACCGGCTGCATCACGGGCCGCGGGGCAATCCATATCCACGGCTGTGGCCGCATTCCAGATCGTCTCTGGCGCTTTCAACGTCTGGCCGAGTGCGGCCAACACCCTCTCAGTTTCAGGCAGCAAGATATGCGGTCGCCGGGCCAGTATTTCCTCCAGCAAAGCATCGTAGCGCGCCAGGCCCGGCACCTCTCGCCGGTAGCGCCCGATCGTGCCTGCCGGCAGCGCAAGTAGCTCGCTCATCACGAAGGACCGCGCCGCGTTCGCCTGTGCTGAAAGCGTGTCAGCCTGAGCGGCCATCGCCTGGTTCTCAGGGCATTCGCCGTCAGCACTCAGCGCGAAGTAGGGGTACATGCGCACTCTGTCCAGACGCCCAGCCAGTTCATCCTGGGCCTCAAGGCAGCGTAGAAGGATCGTGCCTCCTTCGGAGAGGCGCCCGCGATAGGCTAGAAGGGCATCGATATCCGCGCGAATATGCGCCGCGTCTTCTACCCACAAGTCGGGAGTTTCGTAGATATCAGACAGGTCCCAGGTCTCCTCGACCGGCACCTCACTTCGGCTCAGTCGGCGTGACATGAACCCTCACTTTCTCGCAGGTGATGAAACACGCTAGGGACCTGATCGTCGCGTCGCCGCGAAGTTCCAATCCTGGGCGCATGTAATCGCATGCATGATACAGCTTGACATGGGCGTGCTCGAAGACCTGACGGGAGCTGAGATCAACGTCGCTTGGCGTGGCTGATATGCTTGTCATGGTCGAGGCAATGGCGTGCAAGTGCGGGCCGGGCTGCTCGCGCCCCACCCTGGGGCAGTAGATCAGGAGGAAACAGTGAGAGTCACGGAACTGAACTGGATGCAGCTGGAGCGCTATTTGGGTGGAGACAACCGGGGGGTGGTCCCATTGGGCAGTGTGGAGCAGCACGGCTACCTCAGTCTGGGAACCGATGCTATTCTCGCCGAGCGCGTCGCAGTAGATGCAGCAGAGCCGCTTGGAGTTCCGGTGTTCCCGGCTATACCATACGGCATCACGCCCTATTTTCTGTCGTTCCCCGGCTCGGTGAGCCTTCGTGTTTCAACGTATCTCGCGGTCGTGCGCGACATACTGGACTCGCTGGCCGGCCACGGATTCCGACGTATCGTGCTGGTAAACGGGCATGGCGGCAACATTCCAGCTGGGTCGCTGGCAGGCGAATGGGTGGCTGATCATCCTGAAATGACAGTGGTGTTGCACAACTGGTGGAACGCGCCGCGGACGTGGAAAGCCGTACAGGAGATCGATCCAGCCGCTTCGCATGGTTCCTGGATGGAGAATTTTCCCTGGACCCGCGTGGCGCCAGTCCCTGCCGGCCGGAAGCAGATGGCGGACCTGGAGCGGTTGCGCCGGTTGCCGCCAGCGGGCGTTCGAGATGTGATCGGCGATGGAAACTACGGCGGCGCCTACGAGAAGCCCGACGACAAGATGCTGGCACTCTGGCAGATCGGCGTCGAAGAAACCCGCGAGGTCATCAATGGACTTTAGCTTTGGCGGCAGGGCGGCGATCGTCACCGGCGCCGCGCATGGATTCGGCCGGGCGATAAGCGTACAGCTTGCGAAGCACGGCGCGTCGGTGTGGGCCTGCGATGTACGCGACGACGAGCTTGCCGAGACGTCGCAGGCCTGCACCGCCGCGGGCGGCCTGTGTGCGGTTCGCAAGGTCGATGTCACGGTCGAGGGCGAAGTGCGCGGCTTCGTAGACGAAGTGCTGGCCACCGCGGGGCGTGTGGATATCCTGGTCAACAATGCCGGCGGCGTGCTGGGACAAACTGGCCGTCCACTCGAGACCGTGGGCGCCGACGACTGGCACGCGATCTTTCGCGTCAATCTGGACGCCGCATTCTACATGGCGCGCGCCGTCGCGCCGTCGATGAAGAGCAGGCGCTACGGCCGCATCGTCAACATCTCGTCCGGTGCAGGTCGCAGCGTCAGCCTCACCGGCATCCAGGCGTACGCAAGCGCCAAGGCAGGTCAAATTGGCTTGACTCGCCAGCTCGCGCAGGAGTTGGGACCATGGGGCATCACGGCCAACAACATCGCGCCGGGATTCGTGCGAAGCAATCCGACTACGGAAAAGCAATGGGAGTCGTATGGCCCCGACGGGCAGCGGCAACTTGTCGAGAGCCTTGCACTGAAACGGCTGGGCACGGCAGACGACATAGCCTACGGTGTGCTGTTCTTTGCGTCCGACTACGCGGCCTGGTGCACCGGACAGGTGTTGAGTATCGACGGCGGGAGCTCGATGTTCTAGCGTTGCGTTGGCCTGCCGGACCGGTTATGGAAGCGGCGCCGGTTTCTGGCTGATTGGGGGAACATGCAAGAGACCGCAGAAGCATATCTGGAAAAGCATCGAAATCAAATCCTGGATCAGTTGCTGGACTTCCTGCGCATCCCGAGCGTCAGCACCGATCCTGCGCGTCTCGCGGACGTCCAGGCCGGTGCGGACTGGATCGGCGATCGCTTGAAGGAGGCAGGTCCATTCAACGTGGAGCAGCTTGCCACCGGCGGACACCCCGCCGTCTATGCCGAGTGGCTGGGCGCGCCAGGGCGTCCCACGGTGCTCGTCTATGGTCACTACGACGTTCAGCCGCCTGACCCGGTCGACCAATGGCTTTCACCGCCGTTCGAGCCAGAAATCAGAAACGAGCGAATCTACGCGCGGGGCGCCAGCGACGACAAAGGATCGGTGTTCATCCCGATCAAGGTTGCTGAGGCGTTCTTCGCCACGCATGGGCGGCTGCCGATCAACGTGAAGCTGCTCATCGAAGGAGAGGAGGAGATCGGCAGCGCGCACCTGGACGATCTGGTCCGGCAGGAGGCGGGCCGCCTCGCGGCGGATTACGCGCTCAGTGCCGATGGCGCCATGTGGCGTATCACCGAGCCGTCGGTCACCGTGGGCAGCCGCGGCATCGTCACGCTCGACGTCGAAGTACGCGGGACGCGATCCGATCTGCATTCAGGCAGGCACGGTGGTGCGGTGCAGAATCCGTTGCATGCGGTCGCCTCACTTATCGCCGGCCTGCATCGTGCCGACGGCTCTGTCGCTGTCGAGGGCTTCTACGACGGCGTTATGGAGCCAAGCCGGGCCGAACGCGAGCAGATCGCGGCATTGGGTTACGAGGACGAAGCGTACCGCCAGGCGATTGGAGCTCCGGCGCTGTACGGCGAGGAGGGCTTCGGCACGCTTGAGCGTCAATGGCTTCGACCTACCGTGGAGGCAAACGGCCTCTATGGCGGATACCAGGGCCCGGGCTCGAAGACGGTCATTCCCGCCACCGCGCACGCGAAGTTGTCCTGCCGGCTTGTGCCAGGTCAGGATCCCGAGCAAATCCTGCACCGATTGACCGCACACCTGCGTGCACAGACACCGCCGGGCGTGACCCTGTCGATTGTCCCGCACCCGGGCGCCGCACCGGCCTACCGAATCGATCCAGGGCATCCGGCACTGCGGATCGCTCGCATGGCCCTTCGGCGACGCTATGGCCAGGAGCCGGTAACCGTCCTGAGCGGCGGCACCATACCGGTGAGCGACACGTTCCGGCGCGAGCTGAGCATGGACACGGTATTCTTCTCGTTCTCAACCGCGGATGAGGACTTCCACGCGCCCAACGAATTCTTTCGGCTGTCACGGCTATGGGACGGCCTCGCGGTATGGGCCGATTTCTGGCGCACTGCAGGAGAGATTGCATGACTGTAACAGTGGTGGGCGCGGGCGCCATCGGCGGCACGATTGGCGCCTATCTTACACGCGGCGGCAACGCGGTGAAGCTCGTCGACCAGGACCGGGATCACGTGGCGGCGATGGGCCAGCACGGCCTTACGATACGCGGCTTTGCCGAGACCTTTACCGTGCCCGCGGATGCATGTCTGCCGGAGGACTTGTCCGGCAGCCTGGATATCGTGTTGCTGGCGGTCAAATCACAGCATACGAAGGCGGCATTGAACGCATTCGCCCATTTGCTGGCTCCAGATGCCATGGTCGTTTCTCTCCAGAACGGCCTGTGCGAGCGGATCATCGCCGGAAGTATCGGGCCGGAGCGCACCATCGGCAGTTTCGTGAACTTCTCGGCCGACTATCTCGAGCCCGGCGTGATCGCATATGGCGGGGTCGGAAGCCTGTACCTGGGCGAGTTGAGCGGCTTGATATCACCGCGCGTTCAATCGCTGCAAGCCATGTTGTCCGCCTGGGGAACGGCGACAGTCACCGATAACATCTGGGGCTACCTGTGGGGAAAGATGGGCTACGCCAACATGCTGTTTGCCACGGCACTGGCGGATGAAACGATGGCAGACGTCATCGACCGCTATCGCCTCTTGATGGTCGAGCTGGCGAGCGAGATCTACTCGGTGGCCGCGCGCGAGGGTGTGCGCGTGGAGCCGTTCGACAATGTCGAGCCGTCGCTCTACTACCCGCCGGAGCACCGCGATGCGGCGGCGATCGATCGCTCTCTGGATGCGCTGGTGGCCCGGCGCCGTCGGGATTTGAAGGCCAAGAGCGGTATCTGGCGCGATCTTGCGGTCCGTCATCGGAAGACCGAGGTAGACGAACAAATCGGCCTGGCCGCAGACATTGGAGCTTCATATGGCCTGCCCATGCCCTTGACCCGCGAGCTTGTGCGGATGGTTCATCAACTGGAAGTTGGCAATATTGCCATGTCGTGGAGCAACCTCGACAGGCTGGATGCGTTGCGGGAGGCGAGCCATGCCCTACACCCGACCGTCTGATACAGAGCAATTGAGCTCCGAGGCGATCAATGCCCTGGCCGAAGCTGCCGGCTTGAGCCTTCCGCCCGAGGATCTTGAGTCGCTGGCGAAATCGCTGACGAGCCAGTTTGCCTGCATGGACATGCTGGATCAGCTCGATCTCGCGCACGTTCAGCCTGCACTGCAGTTCGATCCCCGCTGGCCGGCCGATCGGCACTCGACACAGACGCAGCAAGCAAAGGAGGCCGGCCGCGAGCCGGTTCGATGAAGTCGAGAATTGTCGATCTCACGATCGACGAGGCGAGCGCGCTGCTCGAACAGCGGTCCGTATCCGCGGTCGAGCTAGTAGAGGATACCCTGGACAGAATTGCGGAGACCGAACCGATCATACATGCCTATGCGCTGGTGCTTGCGGACCAGGCTCGAGAGGTTGCGGCAGAGGCCGATAGGGAACGTGCGGCAGGTCGCGCAGAGGGTCCGCTGCACGGAATCCCAATCGGCGTGAAGGATCTGTACTACACGCGAGGCATCCCAACAGAAGCAGGATCGCGAGCACTCGCGGGCTTCATACCGGCATTTGACGCGATGGCCGTCCAGCGACTGCATGAGGCCGGGATGATTGTAATCGGCAAAACCGTCACGCACGAGTTTGCCTACGGCGTCAATGAACCGCCCACTCGCACTCCCTGGCTGGAAGATGGCTATCCAGGCGGGTCCAGCGCCGGGTCGGGTGCTGCTGTCGCCGCGCGTTCGGCGTTTGGAGCGCTGGGCACGGACACCGGAGGGTCAATTCGCGAGCCCGCTTCGCTCAACGGCCTGGTCGGCATGAAGCCCACGTTTGGCCTTGTCGGCCGGTCCGGAATCGTGCCGGTGAGCGATTCTATGGATCACGCGGGTCCGATAACGCGCACGGTCAAAGACTGTGCCATCCTGCTGCAGGTGCTGGCAGGGTACGATCCCGACGATTCAGGCAGTATTCACGTGCCGCGTGAAGATTATGCCGCGAGCCTGGAAGGTAGCGTTGCCGGACTGACCGTTGGCGTGGAGCGCCGTTACTTCTTCCGCGAGCAAGTACGGCTGGAGGTCCGGCAGGCAGTGGAGGCTGTCATCGAAGAGTTGTCCCGGCACGGCGTGCACATAGTGGAGGTTGTCCAACCCGAGCTGGACCTGATGGAGACGGTGGGCACCACAATTCTGTTTGCCGAGGCAAGCGCAAACGCGCGACACGTCCTCCGGGCGCACGCGGCCGATCTGGACGCCAACACGCGGATGATGTTTGAGCTGGGCGAGCTGCTTCCCGCGACACAGTACATCACTGCACAGCGCGCCCGAAGCGTGCTCAAGGACGCCACGCGGCGTCTCTTCGAGTCGCACGGGCTTGACGCGCTGATCTCGCCGACGTTGCCCAGCACTACCTATCCCGTCGACATCGCACTTGTCCCCGGCGAGGGCGGCGAAGATCCAATGACCGCGGCGGTGAAATATATGGTTCCTGCAAACGTGACCGGTTTGCCGGCACTCACCGTACCCTGTGGCTTTTCGACGTCAGGGTTGCCAATCGGCTTTCAGCTTACGGGACGCCCATTTGCCGAGAACACCCTGTTTCGCCTCGCCTACGCGTACGAGCGTAACCATACCTGGCACGCGATGAAACCCCCGCTGCAGGTCAGAGCCGCATCATCACTTTGAGCGCGTGCTCTTGACGCCGCAGCTCAACTACTGTTATATAACGCCATAACATTGTCGTGCACGGCGCACCGGCTTCGAGTCCGCACCCGGCGAAGCGGGCCACATATACGTCCCATGGTGCGCGGCTGAACCTGCGAAACTGATCGCGCTAGCAGAGCCGCACGCGATCCCGCTAAACGAGTACAGGTGTGTATCGGGGCCGTCCAGCGCAGGCAGGCTCCATTCCTCGATCGACTTATGGGCAGTATCGACCTATGCGTGAAAGAGAGGTGCGCGCGAGAAACCTGAGTGTCGGCTACCGGCTCGTCGTGGCTTTCCGGCTCCAATGTGAGAGCGAGATTGCCAACACACATGCAACTCAGAAAGGCGGAATTATGACTAGAGGTCGTCGCATTCGTCTGGCGGGCAGACTCGTTGCCGCAACGCTCCTTTGTGTGGTTGGATTCGGCGGCCACACCGGCAGTGCCCGTGTTCATGCCGCGGATTCGGGTCCGACGCAGAGCAACACGCTCAGTATTGGTTGGTCATTTGAGGCCACCGGTCTGGATCCGGTGGGCTACGACAACAATCCGGAGATCTGGACCCTGGTCAACATCTACGATCAGCTGCTCCGGGTCGCACCTGACGGCAACACTCTGGTGCCCGACCTTGCCACGAGCTGGAGCGTAGGCACGGGTGGCCTGGTCTATACGTTCCATCTGAGACCAAACGTGGTGTTCCAGAACGGCGCCAAGCTGACGGCCCAAGATGTCAAGTTCGACCTGGACCGCGCCAGAGACCCCAAGGCACAGTGGGGTTGGACACTTGCCGCAATCAAGAATGTCGCGGCCCCCGACCCCTCGACCGTAGTGATCACGCTCATCCATCCGTGGGCGCCCCTGCTCTCGGACCTTTCGCTGTTCGACACCGGCATCTACCCCGAAGCCTACTTCAAGCAGGTTGGCGCGAAGGGCCTGGCCACGCATCCGATCGGTACCGGGCCCTACATGCTCGACCAGTGGAAGCGCGGCCAGTACGTGCTCTTCAAGAAGAATCCCGACTACTTCAATGCTGCCGCGTATCCCATGCCTTACGTGAAATACGAGCTGATATCGAATGACAACACGCGGCTTCTCGAGGTGCAAACGGGCGCCTTGGACGTGGATACCGTGCTGCCCTACAACCTGATCGCCCAGGTTCAGACCAACGCCGCGGTGCAAGTGCAGATCAATCCCGGCACCGAGATCACCTACCTGACCATAAACACACAGGTGAAGCCGCTTAACGAGGCGAATGTACGCCTGGCCATCAGCCACGCCATCGACCGGGCCGCCATCGTCAAGGCAGTGCTCTATGGTCACGGCAAGGCGGCCAATTCCTTCATGCCTGCCGGCGCTATCGATTGGGATCCGTCCATTCCCGTACCCTCACACGACCTGACACTGGCCAGGAAGCTGCTGGCAGCATCTTCCGTCCCGCACGGCTTCAGCATGACCATCGAAGTGCCGAGCGGGAATTCCGTCTACAACGAGGTAGCCCAGATCATCCAGAGCGAGCTGGCGCCTCTCGGCATTACCGCGCACGTCACGCAGGTGGAGCAGAACGCTCTCGATCAGCTGCGGAACACCGGCAAATTCCACTCCGACATCGACGTCTGGACCAACGACATTCCGGATCCCGACGAGATCGTCTCGTACGCGGTGGATTACTCCAGCGGCGGCTACTCGTTCTATACGTGGTACAACAACCCGCATCTGGCGGCGCTCTCCCATCAGGCCGAGCAATCGAACGACAGCGCCACACGCCAGAAGCTGTACTACCAGATCCAGGAGATCTGGGCGGCCAATCAGCCGATGCTCGCGCTCTTCTACAACCCGTGGGTAAACGCGGTAGGCAAGAAGGTGCACGGCTTCAGCGAGAATCCGCTCGGCTACTTCAACCTTCAGGGCGTGACCAAGTCGTGATACCTGTGAACCCGCTGTGGCCCTGAGACGCTTCGATATCGCTCGGCCCGGCCACGCAAACCTCGGAAAGGAGGCCATGTCAAGTCGCGAGGCAAGTCAACCAGTCGGAGGAGCAGGCGCGGCGTCTTGGCGCGGCGCGTACGTGTCGTGACTAGTGCTCACAACAGAGAGGTGTGCTGATGGATCTGAATCGCCGTATTCCTTACGTGCGTTGGCTGGGCGCGGGCATTCTGTTGGCTACACTTGCGCTGGGCGGGATGGCCCCTAAGGAGATGCGGGTGCACGCCGCGGATGCAGGCCCAACCGCGAGCAACACCCTGAATATCGGCTGGGCCTTTGAAGCGAAGACCGTCGATCCCGCCGGTTACACGAATAATTCGGAGATCTGGACGCTCGTCAACTTCTTCGATCAACTGTTAAGCATCGCGCCCGATGGAAAGACCATACGGCCGGACCTGGCCACGAGCTGGGATGTCAGCAAGAACGGAAAGGTCTATACATTCCACCTGCGGCCCAACGTATTGTTCCACGACGGCACCACGCTAACCGCCGCGGATGTGAAGTTCAGCCTTGACCGGGCTCGGGACCCCAAACAAGATTGGAGCTGGACCCTGAGCGCGATCAAGGGCATTACCACGCCCGATCCGTCCACCGTGGTCGTGTCGTTGACCCATCCGTGGGCGCCGCTGCTCTCCGATCTGGCACTCTTCGACACCGGAATCTACCCGGAAGCGTACTTCAAGAAGGTCGGTGCCAACGTTATGGCATCGCACCCGATCGGCACCGGTCCGTACATGCTCCAGGAGTGGAAGCGCGGGCAGTATGTGCTTTTCAAGAAGAACCCGAACTACTTTGACGCCGCCAAGTATCCCATGCAGTACATCAAGTACCTGACTATCCCCAACGATAACACGCGGTTCCTCCAGGTGGAGACCGGCGCATTGGACGTCGACAACGTGCTGCCGTACAACCTGATCGCGCAAGGTCAGTCCAATACGGCGGTGGACGTTCAGATCAATCCGTCCACGGAGACGAATTACTTCGTGCTAAATGACTCGATCAAGCCGTTCGACGACTTGAAGGTGCGCCAGGCTCTGAGCCACGCCATCGACCGCGCGGCGATGGTAAAAGCGATACTGTACGGGCATGGAACGGTCGCCAACTCGTTCCTGCCTGCAGGGGCGATCGACTACGATGCCAGCATCCCGACGCCCACATATGACCTGACGCTTGCCAAGAAGCTCCTATCGCAGTCATCCGTGCCGCATGGCTTCACGATGACCATGGAGGTCTACAGCGGCAACACCATCTACAACGAGGAGGCACAGATTTTCCAGAGCGAGGTCGCGCCGCTGGGAGTCAAGGTGAACCTGGTGCAGGTGGATCCGAACACGCTAAACGGACTGCGGAATGCCGGCAAGCACCACGCCATTCAAAGCCTCTGGACCAACGACATTCCGGATCCGGATGAGATTGTGTCTTTCGCCGTAGATCCCGCGATTGGCGGCCACTCCTTCTATACCTGGTACAACAATCCGCAGATGGCCAGCCTTTCACGGCAGGCGGAGCAGACCAACGACAGCGCGACGCGCCAGAACCTCTACTACAAGATCCAGGAGCTCTGGGCTCAGGATCAGCCGTTCTTTGCCCTCTACTACAACCCATTCGTGAATGCGGTAAACAAGAAAGTTCACGGTTTCAGCGAGAATCCGCTCGGGTACTTCAACCTTCAGGGAGTGACCAAGTCGTAGCCGTGATTGCCTCTGACAGGTCGGTCGGAGGCAGCGGCCCTGTGTGGCGCCTTCGTCGTGGCTGTGCCGGCATGCCTGCAGCGTCGAAGGCGCCACGAACCTAGACATGTATGCGAAGGTCGTGCGCCTTGGCGTTGCAGATCTCTCTCGATCGCGATTTGCCTGTTTCTGTCAGCGCTCAACTCGCAGGGCAGATCGAGTATGGAATCGCCTCCGGCGCTCTCAAACCGGGAGAGCAGTTACCATCCGTGCGTGAGCTTGCCGCGGCGGAAGGCGTCGCCCACGTCACCGTCAGTCATGTGTACCGGGCTCTGAAGAGCAAGGGACTGATATCAGTGCGCCCTGGCATGGGCACCTACGTCGGGAATAACAGCGCGGACCTGCGTGCCGGTGCGAGCATTCAAGAGTTACGGCGCCTCGTAGATGGCATGGTCGGGCAGGCGCTGAAGCGATCATTTACGCCGACAGAGATCAGCCAAATGGTCACGGCTCGACTTGCCTCAAGACATCGGCGATGTCCGGTCATCGCGCTCATTGGTGTCTTCGGCCATGCTACCGAGGTATACGCGCACGAGCTTCGGACGATGCTAGGTGATCTGGCTCCCGAGATCATGCCGTATACGATTGAGCGCCTGCGGTCCGGCGTTGCAGGCGAGCGGGAGTGCGTTTGCACGGCCGACGTCATCCTGACCCTGGCAAATCGGGTCAAGGAGGTACAACTCGTGCTGCCCCGACAGCACCCGCCTGTACTGGGACTCACTTTTGTCGTGCATCAGGGCACGGTGAAGCGAATGCAAGATCTGCCTCGGGGCCGCCGTCTGGGACTGATCAGCACGTTCAGCGAATTCATGCCCACGATGCTCCAGGGGGTGATCGCTCATGCAGCTCCTGAACAACCTCCGCTCTGCGCTGTTCTTTCCGACGTTGAACGTGTGAACGCCGTACTCAGCACGGCCGAAGCGATCATCTATGCCAGTGGCAGCGAAACGATCGTGCTTCATGTCTCGCCGGATGTGCCGGCGATCGAATATCTCCATGCGCCGGAACCGGCGAGCGTGGCTGCTTTGCGGCCATTGCTTGAACGACTTTCTACTTCCGCAAACGAGGAAGCCGGCAGGGCCGACGTGGAAGGAGCCCAATGGGCTGAGCAACCAGGGGAAGCACGACAGTCAGCCGCAAAACGCACTGCCGGGCGAAGCGGTAGGGAGCCTCTATGAGCAGGTTCAGCTTCGTGGGCCGTCGCCTGCTTCAAATGATCCCTGTCGTGCTCGGCATCACGATTATCGCCTTCTTCCTGATCCGACTCATCCCAGGAGATCCGGTTGTCGCGATACTGGGAAACCACTATACGCCTCAGCTAGCGAAACAGCTGCGCAGCGCGCTCGGCCTTGACCAGCCGATCTGGCAGCAGTACCTCATTTTCATGGGCAACCTGGCGCACGGCAACCTTGGCGACTCGATCTACTACCAGCAATCCGTGACAAGCGTCATACTCGACCGGCTCCCTCCTACCGTCTGGCTGGTGATCTACGCGTCCTTGCTGGCGTTGCTCATCTCTTTGCCGCTCGCCGTTGCGTCGGCAGTGTACCGCGACGGGATCGTCGATCAGGCCATTCGCAGTAGTTTTATCGTGACGCTGGCGATGCCATCGTTCTGGGTCGGCATCATTCTTCAGCTCATCCTGAGCGTGCACTTTCGGCTGTTTCCAGTCAGCGGGTTTGGCGACAATTTTACAGACCGTGTCTACCACCTGTTTCTGCCGGCGCTGACGATCGCCCTTGGCTTCTCCGCCGTGCTGATTCGCTCGCTGCGGAACAGCATCCTGTCGGTCATGACTGCGGACTACGTCGACACCGCCCGTGCGAAAGGGCTGGCCGGCTGGCGCATCATGACCCGTCACATCTTGCGCAATGCGTTGCTCCCGACCGTTACCATCTTTGGCATCAACATCGCGTTTCTCATGGGCAGTACCGTGATCATTGAGGACATATTCGCCGTCGGAGGTGTCGGGAACCTGCTGATCTCGGCCATTCTGCAACGTGACTATGCGGTAGTTCAAGGGATCGTCTTGCTCATCGCCATCTTTGTCGTCGTGATAAACCTGCTGACTGACGTAGCGTATGCGTTGCTGGATCCGCGCGTGAGCCTGGCCTGAGGCAGGAGGAGCGTATGGCCGTCGAGGCAACCAATCCCGGCACACTGCTCGCCCTGCGCCTCGAAAAGAAAGCAGGACGCAAACGGCGCCGTATACGAAACTGGCCATTGTTGGCCGGTGCCGTGCTGCTTGTCCTTATCGTCATTGCCTGCCTGGGCGCGCCACTGTTCACGCAGTATGACCCAGTCGCTCAGGATATCTTGAATCAGGGTGCAGCGCCGTTCTCGCCTGGACACCCACTGGGAACGGATGCGCCGTACGGGCGTGACATACTGAGCAGGCTCCTGTACGGCGGCCGCGTCGACCTGCTCATCGGATTTGGCGGGACGGGCGTCACCATTATCGTCGGCACGATCATAGGCCTGATCTCGGGGTATTTCGGCGGTAAGCTGGATGCAGTTCTGATGCGAATCGTTGACGTGTTTTTTGCCTTCCCGTTCTTTGTGCTGGTACTGGCGATCGTCGCCGCACTCGGTGCGGGCCTGCTGAATCTCTTCATTGCCATCTGGGCGGTCGGCTGGGTCTCCTACGCGCGGATTATTCGGGGAGAGACGCTGGTCGCAAAGCAACAGGAGTATGTGCTGGCGGCTCGCGCGCTCGGCTTCGGCAACATGCGCATCATGCTGAGACATATCCTGCCGAACGTGTTTTCGGCAGCCCTGATCTTCGCCATGGCCGATGCGGTGGGTAACATTTTGCTCGGTGCCGCTCTTGGGTATCTGGGTTTAGGCGTGCCGGAGCCGAGCCCCGAATGGGGAACCATGATCGCCGACGGACAGAACTACATGGTGACGGCGTGGTGGGTGCCGACAATTCCCGGCCTCGCCATCGTCGCGGTCGGAGTGTCGCTTAGCTTACTGGGTGACGGCCTTGCGGACGTGCTCCGGCCCGCGCAGTGAGAACGTAAGGAACGCAGATATGTCGATTGCGGTGGATACGGATATCCAGGTGCAGCATTCGGCAGGCGAGCCGCTCCTCAGCGTGCGCGATCTGTACACCTACTTCGCGACGCCACGCGGGGTCTTGCGTGCTGTCGACGGCGTCACGTTCGACCTTTATCCTGGTGAGACGTTCGGTATCGTCGGGGAAAGTGGCTGCGGGAAGAGCGTAACGTGTCGCTCATTGATTGGCTTGCTGCCGATCCCACCCGCGTCTACGGTCGGAACCGTACAGTATGCAGGCCGGAATCTCGTTAAGCTCTCCAAGTCGGCCATGCAGAAGGTGCGCGGAGCGCAAATCTCCATGATTTTCCAGGATCCCATGAGCTCGCTCAATCCCGTGATGAGCGTGGGAGCCCAGATCGAGGAAGCGCTGCAAGCCCATACTTCCCTGCGTCGCCCTGAGCGGCACCGTGCTGTCGTGGAGCTGCTTGGTCACGTTCGCATACCGATGGCCGAGCAGCGCGTCGACGACTACCCCCATCAGTTCAGCGGCGGGATGCGGCAGCGAGTGCTCATCGCGATCGCCCTGGCTTCCAAGCCGCGGATTCTGCTGGCGGACGAGCCTACCACTGCGCTCGATGTGACGATTCAGGACCAGATCCTTAGCCTGCTGCTCGGGCTTCAACGCGAGCTCGGCATGAGCATGATCCTCGTCAGCCACGACCTGGGCGTAATCGCGGGGACCTGCACGCGCGTGGCGGTGATGTACGCCGGGCAAATCGTCGAGATGGCCGATACGGTGACGCTCTTAACCCGACCGAAACATCCCTATACCGTCGGCTTGCTCCGTTCGTTGCCGGATCAGAGAGACGAGATCGCGGTATCTGACCCCGATCTCGGGCGCGCCGCCGGACCTGGTGGATCCGCCGGCGGGTTGCCGGTTCTTCGATCGCTGTCCCCTTCAGGAGGAAGCGTGCCGTACATGGAAGACCGAGCTGCTGAGTGTAGGAGGACAACACGTGTCACGCTGCCGCCGGCACCAAGAGGTGGAGGAACCGAGTGACTGACATCGCGGCCACTAACCCCCTGCTTGAGGCTCGCGGCGTCTCCAAGGAGTTCGTGTTGGCCGAGAGCCTGGTGCGACGGCTGCGCAGGATGCCGCGCCCGACGCTAAAGGCCGTAGACGACGTCTCCCTCACTATCAACCGCGGCGAGACCGTTGGGCTGGTAGGCGAGAGCGGCTGCGGCAAGAGCACGTTTGGACGGCTGCTGCTGCGGCTCTATGAGCCCACGCGGGGGGAGATCTTTCACAATGGCGTCAATATCATTTCCCATGATGCTCGTGCCACGCGTGAGCTGCGCACCAAGATCCAGGTAGTCTTCCAGGATCCCTACTCGTCACTCAACCCCAGCATGAAGGTTCGCCAGATGCTCGAGGAAGTGCTGAAGGTCCATAAGGTCTGTCCACCCGCGGAGCGGACGGAGCGAGTGGGCGCCCTGATGGAGATGGTCGGACTCTCGCGCGAGATGGCTGAGCGCAAGCCGCACCAGTTCAGCGGCGGGCAGCGGCAACGGGTCGGAATAGCGCGGGCACTCGCGGTTGGCCCGGACTTCATCGTTGCCGATGAAGCCGTTTCCGCGCTCGACGTCTCCGTCCAGGCGCAGGTCCTGAACCTGCTGATGCGCCTGCAGGACGAGCTTGGCCTGACCTATCTGTTCATCGCGCACAACCTTGGCGTGGTGCACCATATTAGCCAGCGTGTCGCGGTCATGTACCTGGGCAAGATCGTGGAGCTGGCGCCGACGGACGAGCTGTTTCGCGAGCCACTGCACCCCTACGCACAGGCGCTGCTCCGAGCAGTGCCCAAGCTTGTTCCACGGCAGAAGGCGACCACACCCTCGCTGGAAGGTGATCTGCCCAGTCCGGTCAATCGACCGAGCGGTTGTCATTTTCATCCTCGTTGCCCGCATGTGATGCCGGTTTGCAAGGAAGAGTACCCGGCGCAGCGGCGCGTCTCGCACGGCCGGTCAGTTGCCTGTCACCTATACTCTCAAGATGGGAGCTCAGCATGACGGATAGGTCAATCGTCTTCCCGGCGCCCGGCCACACCGAACGCCGCCTGCTCGCCTTCGACGCCCCGATGCTCGCCGACTACGAATGGCCGTACTTCGCGATTGCGGGAGCGCAGGACGGTCCCACGCTGTGTGTGATCGCCGGAATACACGGTGCCGAATACCCGCCGATTGATGCGCTGATGCGCTTCTGTCGCCAGGCCGATCCGGGAAAGGTTCGCGGAAGGATCGTCGGCGTACCTGTTGTCAACCTTCCAGCTTTCTGGCAACGCACACCTTTCGTTTGCCCGCGCGACGGCAAGAACCCAAACCGTGCCTTTCCAGGAAATCCAGACGGCAGTTTTTCGGACGTACTTGCCTATCATTTCTTCCACTCGGTCATTCGCCAGGGCGATTACTTCATCGACCTGCACTGCGGCGATCTGGTAGAAGAGCTGATGCCGTTTAGCTTGATGCATCAATGCGGTCGGCCTGAAGTCGACGACAAGGCACTGGATCTGGCCACCACGTTCGGCCTGCCCTATGTCATCGTGGAACCGCCGGCAGGCGGAGCCGTATCGGGCAGCACCGACATTGCCGCGGCTGAAGTCGGCATACCGGCCGTGATCGCGGAGGCCGGCGGTATAGGCCAGCTTACGCAGGAAGCCGTGGCGCTCCACTTGCGCGGGTTGCGGCGCGTGCTGCAGCGGCTGGACATGCTCGAGGGTGAGCCGGAGCAGCTATCCACGCCGCAGACGCTCGTCCGAGGTTTCGCATGGGTGCGCGCCGAGCGAGGCGGCTTCTTCCGCAAGGCTATTCGGGCGGGTGACCGGCTCAGCGCCGGAGATTCACTTGGCGACATGGTCGACCTGTGGGGAGAGCCGATCGCTACAATTGCGAGCCCGGTAGCCGGCGTCGTGCTCTTTGTAACTACCAGCCCGGCCATAGCCGATAACGGTCTGCTCGTGGGAATCGGCCAGCCTGAAGCAGCTTGAGGTCACTGGGCTGCCGCGCGCGCCGAGCAAGCACTCACTGGGGAGGAAATCACAACAACGGCTACCCCCGACGTTGTCACGCCGCCTGATTTGGACGAGCGTAGACGTGCGAGTGCGGCACGCTCGGGTGTACGTGTGGAACAGGTCGCCATTGCCTGGATGGTGGTGGAGGCCGCCGTCGCCATCGGCGCAGGGCTACTTGCCCGCAGCGTGCTGCTCACCGCCTTTGGCGTCGACAGCGTGATCGAACTGGCATCTGGCGGGGTGCTGCTCTGGCGCCTGCGGACCGAGGCGCGCGGCGGCCTCTTGCAAGAGGTCGAACGCGCGGAGCACCGCTCCGCCTGGATCACGGGAGTGGCGTTGGCTTTACTCTGCATTTACGTCGCGATCAGCGCAGTAGCGGCACTGGTTACGCACACCGAGCCCGGTCGCTCTTTCGCCGGGATAGCGGTTGCCATCGCCGCGGTCATCGGCATGCCCATCTTGGCGCGGCGCAAGCGACGGATTGCCGACCTACTCGACAGCGCCGCCTTGCGCGGGGATGCAGCCTGCTCGATCACCTGTGCGTATATGGCGTGCACCCTGCTGCTTGGGCTGGTGGCAAATGTCGCATTTGGTTGGTGGTGGGCGGATAGTGTCGCCGCCCTGGCATTGCTCTACTGGTTGGCCCACGAGGCACGAGAGGCGTTCGACGGCGCCAAGTCGGGACGCGGCGGCCGGAGCCGTGGCGACGGAAGCTGCTCCAGCTAAACAGCGGATGGAAGAGGTAGTCGGGCAGCGGCCCGCTCGGGCCTCCGAAGCACGCTGGCGCTCTCGCATGCGTGTCCATTGCCCGGAAGGTCTCGCTGCGGTTCAGCCCACAGGGACCGAGTCAATCTGCCCGGCGATGATCTCTCGATCCTCTGGGTCGTCGACGAGATCGAGAGCATCGCGGGCAAGCGCAAGGTGGCGGTCACGCTCGACCGAGTTCCCCGCGGCGCTGTGTGCCCGCGCCATCGTCTCATGGGCCGATGCGAGACGGTAGTCTCGCCAGCCACGCGCGTACGTGTCGTCGAGGGCCCGAGCTGCGTAATGCAGGGACAACGCGCTGTGGCCCAGGTGGGCGGCGACACGGGCGATGTGCGCGTCGCCAAGGATCCAGTTCTCCTCGGTGCCGACGACGCCCCAATGATAGCGCGAGGCGAACGCGGCGTGGAGAAGGTCGTGGTCTTCCTGATCGGTGCGGCTAGCCTGGTCAAGGAGATCCCAAGAGTGGTTGAAAAGTTCTTTGGCACACTTGGTATGCCACGTCTTCTCAGCATCGTCCATCTGTGCAATTCCTCCCGCCACGCTCATGCTGCAGGCTCACAGCAGTCCGGCTATCCTCCTTCAGGCTGACGTCATCCAGCCTACCGAACATGCACTACCCTTGGCAAAGGCCACAGCTCGCGGTCGAGCAGGCCATTCTTCATGCTGAACGCCCCGCCGTGTGTTCGCGGAGCCCACCAGTTTATCCGCCATCCCCGCGTCGTCGTGGAGGCCCTCTCGCCCAAGACGGTCGACTACGACCAGGGCGATAAGTTCGGGATGTATCGCGCCCTGACGAGCCTGGGCACCTACGCGCTGATCGCCACGGACCGCGTGTCTGTCGAAGTCAGATCGCGACTCGTCGACGGCACCTGGCAGGTTGCTACGTTAGGTCCCGGCGACGAGGTTGTGCTTCCGACCATTGGCTGCCATTGTCCCAGCGCGAGCTTCTACGAGAACACCTCGATGAAGTAGGTGTGTGCTTCCCTGCCCTCGTGCCGCAAATATGCTGGCGTCGACGCTTGCGCTGCGCGACTAGATGAACAGGTTGACGTTGGCCTCGTCCGCCTCGCCAAGGTAGCTGGCCACGCCGGCGAACTCCAGGCCGTCGATCAACTCCTCTTCCTTGATGCCCATCACATCCATCGACATGGTGCAGGCCACCAGCTTGACGCCCTGGTCCTTCGCCGCAGCGAGCAGGTCCTCGAGCGACATGATGTTCTGCCCCTTCATCACCTTCTTCATCATCATGGCGCCCATGCCGCCGAAGTTCATCTTGGAGAGGCCCAGCCGGCTGGGGCCGCGGGGCATCATCCAGCCGAACATTGCCTGCAGGAACGTCTTTTTGGCCTTCACCTTCTTGGCCTTGCGCAGGATATTCAGGCCCCAAAAGGTGAAAAACATGGTTACTTCGTCACCCATAGCGGCGGCGCCGTTGGCAATCATGAATGCCGCGAGCGCTCGGTCGAGGTCGCCGCTGAAGACGATCAATGTCTTCTTGTCTGTGCGCACCTTCTTCTCCTTCGACTTCAGATGGCTTGAGCTGTATACGCCCGTCGCAGGTGCTCGGAGATGTCTGTGAGGCGCAGTGTGTGGCCCGCCGCCTTTTGCAGATTCACCAGGCACAGGGGACACATCGTCACCGCCTCCGGTGCGGCCTGACGGAGCTGTTCCACGCGCTTCTGGGCGGTGGCCAATGATTTACGCGGGTACAGAGACTCCAATGGGCCACCGCAACACCAGGTGAAGCGGCCGGCATTATCCGGCTCGACGATGGTGACACCGGCTTGCTCCAGCAGCGCGCGGGGTTGCCCTATCACACCCTCGTATCGGGCATAGACACAGGAATCGTGAATCGCCAACCGGCTGGAGAGCGATGTCTGCGGCCGCATGCCCTTGTCCGCCAGCACTTCCAGGTAGCTGCGCACGCTCACGTCGAATCCTTTGACGAACCTCGGATAGACGGAGCGAAGCATATTGGTCGTGTGCGGGTCGACTGTGATCACGTTTCGCACGCCATGCTTCTTGAGCATGCGAGCCACTCGTCGCGCCTGCATGCCAAAAGCTTCGTCGGTGCCCAGGTCGTAGGCAAGTGCCCCGGAATAGAGGTCGTCCTCGAAGAGATAGCCGAAGGCGACTCCCGCTTGCCGGAGCAGCGAAACCACGTTGTGCAAGACGCCGTCGTTGGCCGCCCGCGCATCCGCGCCTGGGCGGCCCATGAACGCCGTGATGTTGACCACTTTATTCAGGCGCCGGCCCAGCCGGGTGAAGCCAGCCAGCCATGTATCTGCCACCCGCTCCTGCATCTGCACCATCTGCTCGATGTAGGGGATAAGCTGGTACATCTGCCCGGTATAGAGAACGGTCTCTCCGCCGCGTGGCAGGTTCAGCCCACGCGCCCACCGCGTGACGCTCCGGGTAGAGATCGGCAGCACCGACCTACGCAGACGCAGGTTATCCGACAGGATGCCTATGATGTCGCCCGGCGGTAGTGGCATTGGCACTCTCCTAGCTTCTGACAGCGTGCGTGTTGATATAGTGGCGCACGGCACGCATGTTCTCCGCGATATGGACGTCCGCCGGGCAATTGACCTCGCACAGTCTGCACAACAGACACGAGAACACATTCTCCGTCTCCTGCAGCACGCGGTCCTCCATGCCCAGAAGCACGTACCGGAACAGCCTTCTGGGCAGCAGTGCGATGCCCATCGGGCAGACGGCGCCGCACACGCCGCAGTTCATGCAGGCATCGGCATTCAGCTCATCGCCCGGCCAGATCTGCCGCGCCAGGTCGGGGTTCAGCAGCGTGGTCATATCCGGTTCCCCTCCACCGCCTGGTATTGGTAGAACCCCTCGTCGGTGGCGTCGGGGAGCGGAGTCACCTGGCCGTACTTGCGCATCCCCATCACCCAATACATGACCTCGTGGTCCGGGTAGCCGATCGCCGCCGCGATCTCCGGCACGGTCTTCGGCCCCGCTTCCAGCACCTGCAGGATGCGGTCCCGCATCAGGGGCTCCTCGCGGATGATTTCGCGCACATCCCGGCTCGTCGTGCTCATGACACGCGCTCCTTCAGCAGTCCATCGATCATGGCCCTGACCTGGGCATCGCTGTAACCCAGGAGGTCGATGGCATCGTTCGGGCAGACAGGCACGCAGCCGCCGCAGCCCTTGCAGCCGGCAGCGTCGACCACGGCACTATCTCTGCCGTCGAGATGGAGCAGGCCTACCGCGCCATACGGGCAGGCCTCCTGACATTTGCCGCACCAGATACAAACCTCGGCATTGACGCGCGCGACCTGTGGATCCAGCTCGGCATACCCTTTCTTCAGCATTGCCGCGCTTTGGGTCACCGCGGCCAGTGCGGAGGCCACGCTTTCAGCCGCGTTCTTGGGTCCTTGACAGGTGCCGCAGATTAAGACGCCGTCAACCACGGTCTCGACCGGCCGTAGCTTGGGGTGAATCTCATGGAAGAAGCCGTCTTTGCCCAGCGGAAGCTTGAGCACATCGACGAGTTCCTCGACGGGGCGCGGCATCATGCCGGTGACCAGGACCACAAGCTCTGCCGGAATGGCGATCTCTTCACCACCGGTCAGGAGATCTCTTACCGTTACGGTGAGCCTGCCGGTACTGCTGTCCCGACTTACCGTCGGCGGCGTGTCGTCGGCAAACTTAAGATAGAGCGATCCATTCTCGCGCGACTCGCTGTAGAGTGTCTCGTACCTGCCGTAGGTGCGCATATCGCGGTACAGGTGGTACTGGCGCGCGTTGATGTCCTTGGCCGCCACGGTCAGCGAGGCATGCACGGCGGCAGTGCAGCAGTAGCGCGAGCAGCCAGGGTTACCCGGGCTGCCGTTCGAGCCCTGCCGGCTACCGACGCAGTAGATGTAGACGATGGACTTAATCGGCTTGCCGTGACGCATCAATGGGCCTTGCGACTGGTCGGTCAGCTTCTTAAACTCGGGCAGCGTGACCACGCCATCGATGCCGTAGCCGTATTCGCCTGCTTCAGGCGTGTAGGCGTCGAAGCCGGTAGCGACGACAATCGCGCCCACCTGCACCTCAATCGATGCCGGCGACTCTCCGTGTACGTCGATGGTTGCGTTGTAGTTGCCCAGCGTGCCCGACTTATTCACCACCTCGGCATTGGTGAAGATAGTGATCTCCGGCCGCTTGCGAATCTCCGCCACGAGATGCTCGATCAGGGCTCTGCCGTTCTTGCCATGCGGATACATGTCGCCGAAAGCGCCGACCCAGCCGCCAAGCCGGGGCTCCTTTTCCACCAGGACCACCGAGAGCCCGATCTCGGCCAGACCAATGGCCGCGCGCAGTCCAGCGACGCCGCCACCGACCACCAGGACGCTCCCTTCCGTTTGCACCACGAGCGGCTCCAATGGCTCCGATAACCGCGTGCGGCCGATCCCTGCCCGCACCAGGCAGCCCGCCTTGCAGGTAGCCCCATCCTTGTCGTCCGTGTGCGCCCACGAGCACTGCTCGCGGATATTCACCTGGGTGTACTGGAAGGGATTCAGACCGGCACGTCTGGCGACTTCGCGAAAGGTGAAGGTGTGCAGCTTGGGCGAGCAGGAAGCCACGACCAGGCCGTCGAGCTGGTGCTCCTGGATGTCGTTGACAATCTCCTGCTGGGTGGCGTCCGAGCACGTGAACATGGCGGACCTGGCAATCACCACGTCCTCCTCCGCCAGGGCTTCGGCCACTACCTGATCAGTGTCCACGTAATCGGAGATGTTACCGCCGCAGTGACAGACGTAGACGCCTATCCTCTTGCCGCTCATGCGCGCACCCTCGCCCTTTCCAGATGCGCCGCCGCTTGCGCTACGGCCGCCCCCGCATGCAAAATGGAATCCGGGATATCCTTTGCGCCTGACGCGGCGCCGGCCACATAGAGGCCCGGCGTCCCCGTCCAGCCGGGATTGAGATCCTCGTCGGGTTCGTCGACATACCCGAACTCGTCCGGGGCCAGATCCGAGCCCGGGAAGAGCCGGCGAATATCCAGATTCGGCTGCACGCCCACCGCCAGTACGACGAGGTCGTATTCGGCCTCTGCCAGGACGCCGCCATTGTCGACGTCCTCGTAGCGCAGGATCAGGTTGCCATCTTCCTTCTCCGTGATCCCGGCTACCCGCCCCTTGATGAAGTTGGCGCCCATGGCACGGGCCTGCTCGTAGAACTCGTCGTACCCATTCCCCACCGCGCGCATGTCGATGTAGTGCACGGTGACGTCCGCCAGCGGCAGGGCGCCCATAATCAGCTGATTCTGCTTGATCGAATACATGCAACATATTTTGGAACAGAGGGGGTTGCCCACCGTCTTGTCGCGCGAGCCGGTGCACATGATGAAGCCGATGCGATCGGGCACCTTGCCGTCACCCGGCCGCAGCACGGAGTTGTAGGGGCGGGTGGGTGCCAGCAGGCGGTCCATCTGCATGCCGGTGATCACGTTCTTGAATCTTCCGAAGCCGTACTGTGGCTTGAGGTCAGCCGGGAAGAGACTGAACCCGGTGGCGAGCACCACCGTGCCCACCTCGGCCTCGAACTCGCGTTCAGGCATGTTCAGGTCGATGGCGCCCGCGGGGCAGGCATCCAGGCACTGATGGCACTCCGAGCAGATGCCGCAGTCCAGACAGCGTCCGGCGCTGTAGCGCGCTTCCTCCTCGGTGAGCGGAGGTTCCAGCTCCGCCATGTCGGACGGTGCGCCTTCAACCGCAACCCCGGGGAGCGGCTCGCGACGCGCGAAATGGACTTGCCGCCGCAGCACGTCAATCTGCTCCACGACGGGCAGCATCGTCTCGAAGGCCTTGACGTCCAGCTCTCGGCCCTGCAGCCAGCGGTCGATCATAAAGGCAGCACGCCGGCCTTGGCCGACCGCACTGGTAATCATCGACGGACCGGACACCACGTCGCCGGCCGCAAAGACGTAGGGCAAAGTTGTCTGCAAGGTGCCTGGATCTGCCTGAAGCGTCTTGTTCCGGTTAATCCCAAGCGACGAGGCGAAGGCAATCGTATCCGCGCTCATGCCTACAGCCAGGATCACCACATCGCTGGGGAGATCCCGGAATGTGCTCTCGTCATACTGAGGGTTGAAGCGTCGATCGGCGTCGAATACGGTCGTGCAGCGGCGCAGCTCGAGGCCTTCCACCGCGTTCTCGCCGCGGAACTGCCGGACGCCCCAGGAGTTGTGCAGGACGATGCCTTCCGCCAGCGCCTCCTCAACCTCGAATGTGTGCGCGGGCATTTCCGGCCGCGATTCCAAGCTGACCATGTGCACAGCCGCCGCGCCCAGTCTGCGGGCGCTGCGCGCGGCGTCGATAGCTACGTTGCCGCCGCCGATCACGGTCACGGTCTTGCCGTGATAATCCATGGGTTCGCCGAGCTTGACGGCACGAAGGAAGGCGAGGGCGCTGGTGATGCCCGGCAGATCGCCGCCGGGAGCCTGCAAGCCGACGGCGCGAGGTGTGCCGGTCGCCAGCAGGATGGCGTCGTAACCCTGGGTTTTGAGATCCTCCAGATTCTCCACGCGCGTATTCGTGGCGATCTCCACACCGATGGCGGTCACATTCGCGATATCCTGCTCGACGACCGTGCTCGGCAACCGGTAGTCGGGGATGGCCAGGCGCAACATGCCGCCGGGCTCCGGCGCGGCTTCAAAGATCTTCACGCCGTGGCCTTGCCGCGCCAATTGCCAGGCCGCAGTCAGGCCAGCGGGGCCGGAGCCGACGACCGCTACCCGCTTGCCATTCGGCGGCGGCGCTGACACCAAAGTTTCCGCGCGCCCGCAGTAATGCGTGTCGGCGATGAAGCGCTTCAAGCGCCGGATAGCGAGTGGTCCTTCAAGTCTTGACCGGCTGCAGGCGCTCTCGCAGGGCGCGTAGCAGGCACGGCCCAAGCTTCCGACCAGGGGAGTGGCTTCGAGCACGAGGGCGAAGGCCTTCTCGTATTCGCCGCTGCGCACCAGGGAGACGTAGCCGTGCGCCTTGATGCCGGCAGGACATTCAAAGGTGCAGGGTGAGGTGCCTGCTCGTTCGATCACCGCTTTCTTCGGTACCGCCTGCGGGAATGCGATGTAGGCTGCGCGGCGCGACACCATACCGGCGTTGAACTGGTCGGGCGCTGATACGCTGCAGGCCATCTCGCAGTCGCGGCAGCCCGTGCACAAAGCCTCATCTACGAAGCTTGGCTTCCGGCGGATCTTTGCTCGAAAGTGGCCGCTATCATCTCGCCGGATCTGATCCACTTCGGAGTGAGTGAGCACTGTTATGTTGGGGTGATGGATGGCGGCGCCCATCTTCGGCGTGGAAATGCAGCTGGCGCAGTCCAGCGTAGGGAAGACCTTGCTGAGCAGGATCATCTTGCCGCCCACGCTGGCTTCCTTCTCGATCAGCAACACGCTGTAGCCCATGTCGCCGAGCTTCAGTGCCGATTCCATGCCGCCGATCCCGGCTCCGACCACCAGGGCGTCATAGTCCATGGGCTATTCCTTCCCGGAAGGCACTAGTTCTGCCAATGACTCTGAGAACTCGCGCATATAGGCAGCAAACGGATCGGCGCAGACCGAGCAGATGGCGCCCATGCGGACGCGCCGCGCCTCGTACCCATGCTCCCTGAGCAACGCCTGAGCCTCGGTCACGATACGCGAGGCACGCGTCGAGCAGTCGGGAAGATACGCGCATTCGTCTCCGTCCGCGGCGATGAATACGCCGTCGCAGCCCTGCTGCATGGCGTGCAGGATCCAGCTTGGCTTGATCCCGCTCGTGCACGGCAGGCTGATCACCATGACGTTCGGCGAGTAGTGCAGGTGCGCGCTGCCGGCCAGATCGATGCCGGGGTCCGAGATGTTGTTCGTGGAGAATACCAATATCGTTGGCGCGGTCGCCGCGGTTGCCGGAGCAGCCATCTACTTCAGCTTCTTGACGTAGAGCTTCCAGGTTCCGGCGTCCTCCACTACACCGAGAAACTCATGGCCCATCTTCTTGGCCCAGGCAGGCAGATCCTTCTGCGTGCCACGGTCGGTGGCCAGCACTTCCATGACGCCGCCGATCGCCACGTCCGCCATGCCCTTCTTCGCGGCCAAGATCGGGCCAGGGCACGAGGTGCCGCGGGCGTCCACCACTTTGTCGACTCGAATGCCTTGCAGGAGGTCCGTTGCCATCTTCGTCCTTCTTTCGTTTCGTGCTGCACCGCAAGCGGAATGACAGGCCTTGCGCGAGATTGACGCACCGATTATCGCGCATGGCTACCATACCCCGGTAGGGCCGAATGCCATGACCATGTGGGGCATGCGGCCCTTCCGCCATCCCGTTCCGCGTCATCCCCATACCAGCCTGTCCGGAGCGATCTTGCTGCTCGAAGGGCCGAAGCAACTGATGCTGAAGCGCGAGAGATAAACCTATTGCCTTGCATGCAGGTGCCGATCGGTGCTTGAGACCATACGGGGGTATGGGATATAGTGTTGGTAAAGAGCGAGAGGAACGCCCGTGGATACACAGTTGGACACGGATGCCGCGCAGGCGGTCCAGGACCGCCTCGCGCGAATCGAGGGACAGGTGCGCGGTATCGCCAAGATGGTCGGCGATCATCGGCCGTGCGATCAAATTCTCGTGCAGGTGATGGCCGCGCGCGCCGCACTTGAGAAAGTGGCTGCAGCCATCGTGGCAACGGGGCTCGACGAGTGCTTGGCGTTGCCTCCGGCGGAAGCGCGGCGAGTGATCGGCAACAGCATCAGCATGTTGACGGAGCTCTAATCCGGACATTACAACGTGACTATCGCGGATCCATGGCCCAAACGGGTCCTATCGCAACCATATCGTCGAGATTATGATCTCTTCGTTAGGAGGGAGGATTCGATGGCTGATTGCGATAAGATCTCTGGTTGCCTGTTCTTTGGCGGCAGAATGGCGAACATGCCCGCCCTGTCCGACATGCTGCGAAATCGGTACTGCAGAGGGAACTTCATGGGCTGTGCGCGCTATATAGTCTGTACGGCCAACGGCAAGGCAGCGGTGCCGGTCGACCTGTTCCCAAACCAGAATGATAAAGTCGCTGCACTGCTGGCGAAGCCGTCGACGTAGCCAGACGCAAGGCTGGATAGCCCCGTCGTGCGCGATTTGCTGGCCATGGCTCTGGCGCTGTTGCCAAGGCGAAGCTGCGCTGCGACGACCCGCCGATGCGAAGTGCTTTGCTTCGACGTGCCGCCGATGGTAAGGTGGGCCGATGCTCTGACTGTAATGCCGGCTCCCAGCGCCGTGTCCAGGGCCTTTGCCAATTCCGCTGCGTAGCTTGTTGCCTCATGAACGGCGGCCCCATGAATGCGTCACACCGCGCCGGCGATGTGCTGGAACATCAGGCTCAGCGTGGCCACGCACATCCATCCTGCTAACCCGAGCAGGATGGGCCGGAAGCCAGTCCGGGCCATGGCCCGCAGATCAGCGGAGAGGCCCACCCCGGCCAGGGCGACCACGATGAGAAATTGGCCGAGCGCAGGTAACACATGCGGTCCCCAGGCGCCAAACACGCCCGCTGTATTGAGTGCGCTTGCCACCAGAAACCAGAAGATGAACCGCGGCATACGAGCTCGTTCGGCCAGCAAACTGTCGCCCGATGGATGCAATCGCCGCTCCCGCGCTGCCACCGCGGCAAAGACTAAGCTCACGGGCACAATCATCAGCGTGCGCGTTAGCTTGACGATGACTGCATAGGAGCCGGCGCCGGTGCTGAAGCTGTAGCCCGCGGCCACAACCGATGACGTGTCATTGATGGCGGTACCGGCCCAAAGGCCGAACCCGTGCGCGGAGAAGCCAAACAGCCGGCCCAGGGGCGGGAAGAGCAGTACTCCGGCCACGTTGAAGAGGAAGATGGTGGCGATGGCATAGGCGATAGCTCCTTCCTCTGCCCCGAGGATCGGCGCCAGCGCTCCAATAGCCGAGGCGCCGCAGATGCCGGTACCGACCCCGATGAGACGGGTCAGGGTCTTGCCGACGCCGAGGAGACGCCCAAGCAGCAAAATCACGGGGATCCCAACTATCAACGTGCCAAGCAGTACGGCGAGTGAGCCGGTGCCGGTCGCCCACACCTGGTGCAAGCTCAAGCTGCTACCGAGCACCGCGATGGCCACCTGCAACACCAGCTTGCTTGAGACTCGAACGCCGGGCGCGCACCGTGCCGGTACGTCAAGCGTGTTACGTAGCACGATGCCGAGCAGAATGGCGATCACGGCTGCCCCGACCACAGGCGCCAGGTGTCCAAGGCCGGTTGCGATGCCGGCAAGACCCGCACACAGCGCAAGACCCGGCGCGATTCGCTCGAACACTTCACGTCTGGTCCGGGTGGGGCCGCCGTGTCCGGCAGAATGCCGTGCAGCCGCGGCCGATACGGTGTCGCCGGTGTGTGCCGATCCGGCCTGCAAGGGGGCCGCGATAGGCCTGAGCGCCTTGTTAATCCGCATACGTTGACGATACGGCCTGCGGCATGATTAGTCCAAGTGAATGTGTGTGTGCCCTGGCGGCCGTCCGCTTGCAGGCCCGGAACGGATTCACGGTACGCAATCTGTCAGGCGGGTACCGCCGCTACAGTCTGTGGGAAGGTGCGCAGACGATACCAATGGCACGTGAGGTAGCAATGGCAAGTTCGGGTCGCGGATAGATCCACTGCTTTCGCTCAGCGCGAGTCACGCTCTATCGCGTCGCGCGGCTGCCGGGCCCCAAGCTCCTGCCAGCGTAGTGGGTTGGGGCACGCAAGGTCACGGTACGCGTGCACGGATAGGATAGATAGACCGATCACTGTAGCCGTCGACGAGCAGCTCCGGCGTGCCGCCCGCGACGGCGGAGAGACCGGCTAAATACTGCAGGGGGATGAACGAGCTATAGGGTTCAGCCGGCCTGGGCGCGAGGGTACGGCGTCTGGAGTGCCGGTTGAATCGGGTCGGATGCGATCCGAAGCGACTGAAGGATGTGCCGGACCATGCTAGCCTCATCACGGTCCTTGCCCCAGGCGACCGCCTGTGCCTGTGCCACTCGCCGTACATACCAGCGGCACGGTGGCGCCCATAGCGGCTCGTGCTCATACTCGAGCTCGAAGCCGTGCTGGTCCAGGACTGCAATAAGTTCGTTCACGCTCATGGCCGTTCTCCTGCCTGGCGGGTGGCGCCGACGCGAACCCACGGCAGCCGTGGACGCCGGCGCTTCCTTGCCAAGCTAAGTATACGGCAACTGTAGTATTACGTCTAGATGTAGTAAGCCATTGCGGCCTAGCACAATATATAGTAGTAAGGGGGGGCATTACGGGACGTAGAGGGGCACGGCATACCTGACTGCCAACATGGAACTGCACGGGCCTGTCCGTACTTTCGGCCGCGCAATGCAGATTCATGTCTGCAGACATGAGTAGCCAGGTAGGCTGATCGACAGAGCCGGTCGCGCGGTGCTAGACTCTCCGTGAGGCACAGCTGACTGCGCGAGCGAGCAACAGTTGTGGCGGCCGCTGTGATGCGTGGAGCCCTGGTATACGGCTATCTTTCGTCGAAGGGACACAGATGAGGGCACGGTCCTTACTTCTCCAAATCGCGTGCGTCGCGTCGATCGCGTCTGTTGCGCTGCCCGACGCTGTCCCGCCGTTGAGCAGTCCGGCACATGCCGCCAGTTTGCCGGCGTGCTCGCTGACGAGTGGATGCTTGGCTGAAGTTGTCAACCCGAATTGGGGTCGCACCTTGGGTGGTCGCGTCACAATTACCAACGAGACGCGCCTGCCGGTAATAGCGGTCCTGCGCCCCGATGGCGGCCTAGCTTACCTTCCGACGGCTGTCGGTCAGGATGTCTTGGCGACACTGACGGTCGAGCCGGTGTCACTCACGGACACGCTTGCTTCCGTTCAGAGCACCGGTAGCTTGGTCGCCTCCGATGCGGCTCAGATGACGGTCAGGCTGGATGGCATTCCTGCGTACGCCGTTGTGCCCCGACTGCGCCTAGGATTTACTGCCAGGTTTGTCGGACGGCCTGTCGTCGTGGGCGAGGGAAGCTTCGAAAGGGCTCCGATCAACACACGCGTTGTGGTTGCCGTTGGAGGCGCAATCACGTTGGTGCCATCCGCTGATGCACTTGCCGCGCCGCTGCCGGGATTCGTGCTCCAGCTGAAGGTGCTGGGGCGTTGGATTACACTGGCAAACGGCAGAATCCCATCTTCTGCAGTGGCTCGATTCGCTCCAGTGCCGAGCAAGACATGGACCTGCCATGGACCTGGCGGGGGCTGCAATTGATTCAGATGATCGGCATATAAGTAACCCGGTGGCTTCGGGCTGGCCAAGCAAGGCCTACAGCGCTGTTCCCTCGAGGACCACGAGCTTCATTTGCTGCTGAGCTCCCGGAACATACAATGTGGCGCTGCGGTGGCCGCGCACGATCGGCGTGAAGACGACGTACAGGCTGCAGGGCACATTGTGCGCAAGCGGCGTGGTGCTGGAACTGCAGAGATCGCGCTGGACTGCAAAGTCCTCGGTATCTGCCCCAGAGATTGTCACTTGTCCCAGGTAGATGGGCGTTATGCCCGTGTTGTCGATTAACACCAGCATTGGCGCGCTGCGGGTGCCGACTCGCTGCGGCCTGAACGCAACCGGATTCGGGTCCACTCGTACGACAATACTGTGTGGAGTGGCGATGGCATTTCCGTTCGCGCCGGTGCTCCGCTTCGCCGTGGGCGCGATCGTAGCGGGTTGAGCCGTTGGTGACGGCACACGGGTCGCCGGTTGCGCCGCCCTGGTGGCCCGAGGTGTCGCCGCCGGCCGGATCGTGGGTGTGGATATGGGTGTACTGGTTCGCGACGGCGACGCAGTCACAGTGGCCGCGAACGTCGGAGCCTTTGTCGGCGCCGGCGTCTTGGTCGCGGTCGGAGCCAGTGTCGGCGCTTTGGTCGCGGTCGGAGCCAGTGTCGGCGCCTTGGTCGCAGTTGGAGCCTGTGTCGGTGCTTTGGTCGCAGTTGGAGCCTGTGTCGGCGCCTTGGTTGCAGTTGGAGCCAGTGTCGGTGCTTTGGTCGCAGTGGGGGCCGGTGTCGGCGTCTTTATCGGAGTGCTCGTTGCAGTCGGCGTGCGCGTCTGTGTTGGAGTCTGAGTGGGCGGCATGGCGCTTGCCACAAGGCCGACAACTACCGGACCACCGAGCGCCGTGCTCGTAATTTCCAGCGCCGCTCTGTGCAGGCCCTGAGACTTGGGCGCGAACTGAATGCTGACCGAGCACGAGTTTCGCGGTTCGAGAGGATGATGGCAAGGCGCGTCGTTCACTTCGAACTGGACAGCGTCACCAGTCACGTTTAGTGTCGCAACGCGCAACACGTCGCTTCCAACGTTCTTGACTGTCACGATGTTCGGTATACCTGCGCGCCCTACCGCCACCGGGGAGAACTGCAGTTGGACAGGCGTTACCTGTATGCGGGGCACGAGCGCAGTGGCTGTCACAACAGTGCGCAGCACAACCAGTCCATGAGCGGATATTGAGTACGCGATCCGCTGCGTGCCTACTCGCCCGGGCGAGAGCGAGTGAAAGGCGACTGCAAACACACAACGGCGTACAAGCTCCCTGTCAGGCTTTTCACAGCTGACGCTGGCGTGGTAGTCGGGGCCGTCGCCGCCACCGGCGTGCGGGGTCACAGTGAAGTCGCCGCCAATCCCCGCGATTGTGAAGGTCTTCGTTCGACGCACAGTGGCACGCTCGTGTACTCCTCCAAGGTCAATTACCGGGGGCAATTTCGTCAGCAGCTGCACTCCGATTCCATTGAACGTGAACGACGCAGTACGTCGCTCGAGGTCGGGGTCATTGGTCGCGACGACAAGGTTGAACCTGGCGAGCCCGGCGTGCTGCGGCCTAAAGTCGACTTCGATTCGGCAGGATCTGCCTGGCAAAACGTGGCGGCCCACGCAATCACTCTTCACTGCGAAACTGTCAGTTGTGGAATGAGTGATTCTGGCCACGAGTAATGGGGCGGTTCCTCTGTTTGCGACGGTGATGGTCGACGGCGTTGTGGTCGTCCCCACACGTGCCGCTGGAAGTGCAATCGTCGATGGGCTGCCAAAGTCGGCTAGCGGTAAGGCTAACTGTCCTTGCAACGGGACGGCATACGCCCATCCCAGGGCGGGTACCGCCAGCCGCAGCTCAGCAGTCCGCGCGACGTGGGAGGATGTTGTGCCGAGGCCAAAGGTGGGAAGGAATCGGACACGCACAGTGCAGGAGGCCGTCCGCGAGGAGATCCAGCCGCAGGACATAGCAGCTATGGAGAAGTCCTTGGCGCCGGTGATACTTCCTGTGAGCTTGGGTAGCCTCGTGATGCCGGCGACAGTCATGGTGAATGCACGCAGGCTACTGGTGCCTACATCGCCCCGACCAAAACGGAGGCCGCTAGCCATCGCACTGCCGTCCGACGCCGTTGTGAACACCGCGCCGTCACCGCGTAAATCAAGGCGTTCGATCTTGGTTATGGTCTGCATTGCAAGGGCGAATTTCTCTTCCAGCACGAGCGTACCTGTCCGTCGGCCGCTCACGCGAGGCCGGAAGAGGAGTGCCAACGTGCAGGAGTCCCCTTGTCGGCGCATCAGACATTGGCCGCGGCCGGCGACAATACTGAAGTCGCGCGTGTGACTCGTGGATGCTTTGATCGCCAGCACGGCAACGCTCCGGTTTACCAGCGTGAACTGAACCTTGGCACTGGACGGGAGCGCGCGAGTTGGCGCGATCAGCTCCGCGGCATCATACCGAACGGCCAACGTGCCAACACCGGAGCCGCTGAGCCGGACCGTGCGCTCGCCGGCGTTGCTGAGCACGAGCAAGTACGCTACGGCTTGGCCTGTCGATCTGGGGAGGAAGCTCACCACAAGCGTGCAGCTACTATGAGCCGCAATCAGGCCTGCCTGCCGAAGGGCGGTCATGCCGCAGAGGTGCGAATCCTGAGGCTTGACCGTGAATTCTTTCTGACCGGCAGGTGCGATGCTCAGATGAAACGACAGGCTCGCTCCTCCGCTGTTGCTGAAGGTCATCAGCTGCTCCGCAGCAGGAATGGCCCCGATCAGGTGGGCACCGAAAGATGCGTCTGGCGGTTGGCTCAGAGAGGGACCGGCTGGCATCAGTCGCTGCAGCAGGAGAGCAAGCAGAAGCAGGACGAACCCCACTGCCAGGGCCACTTTGTACAACATCGGGAGGCGATCTCGGTGTGCTGCGGACGCCGCGGCTACAGTCAGCCTGGTCACTGCTGTATCAGGGCCAACGCCGTCCGCATCTGGCTCCGATGTCGCGGCAGCGGGACCAGCATTCGTGAGGAGCGCGGTCTGCGCGTGCACGTCTGGACGGGCAATGGACATGTCGGATCTGCCGGGGCTTGGGAACGTTGCTTCAAGGGCGCGTTGGTCTGCCGAGCCCATGGCCCTCGGGGTGGCGATTTCGGTCTTCGGGGTGTCCGAGGCAACCCCAGGAGTCTCCGCGGACACCGCACTGCCTCCCAGCGCTTGCGGCTCGAGGTCAATGGAAACCATCTGAACGTTGGTCTCCCGACCATCGGCTGGACCGGTAGGCGCGGAAGTCGTCTGATTCGGAGGGATCGCGGCAGGCACGGGCGGCGAATTCTCAATCGGCGCGACGATCTGGGGCGCGGCGACGATTCTGGTGTGCTTCGTCAGCTCCAGGCGCGCCCGTCGAAGTCCCACCGCAACGTGATCTGCCGATGGATATCGACCCTCGGGTTGCTTTGCCAGAAGGCGCAGAATAATCGCGTCGAGCGCGGGCGGCACGGCATCGCGCCGATCGGATGGACGCGGAACGTCGGCGAATAGATGCTGCTGCTTGGCTACACGCCAGGAAACCGGCTCAAACGGTGGCTCACCTACGACCAGCTGGTAAAGTACCACCCCAAGTGAATACAAATCGCTTTGGGCGTCGCATGGCGCGCCATTGAAATGCTCAGGCGCCATATAGGTGAGCGAGCTTGGCAAGAGTTGCTTTGAAGAGGCTTGAGTTCCGGATACGAGCTGTGCCAGACCGAAATCACGGAGCTTCGCCGTGTAGGTTACCGCGCTGCCGGCTCCAGATGTGCTGAGCAGGATACTCCCTGGGTCGATGTCTCCGTGGCATATGCCATTCCTGTGTGCGTGCTCGAGCGCATCGGCAGTCTCCGTTGTCAGCTTGAGCACCACCGGTAGCGGAAGCGTCCCGGGCGGATACCGCCGAAGGAGATCGAGTGCTGTGCCGCCGGAGACGAACTCCATCGCCAGAGCGAACTTGTCGCCGGCCTGCACGTCAAAGAGCTGCACGATGTTCGGATGCTTGAGCCGGGCCAGCTCCTCTGCCACGCCATAGAAGCGCGCCTGAAAGCTCGCATCGGCCGCCACCGCGTCATGAAAGACTTTCAGCGCGTCGACCCGTTGGTGAAGCCGATGCCGTGCCCGATACACCGTAGCCGAACTGCCGGCGCCGACGACGCTCTCGATGGTGTAGGGCCCGACATCGGAGCCTACTCGCAGATTCACGTGCGCACCTCAAACACGTTGCCGGCATGTGCCGGCGCGTAACATCATACGAGGGCCTACTTCCCGCTCGCGCCACCGCCTGACACTTGAATGACTATGGCAGGCACTGCCGACGTGGAGGTATGATGCGGTTGGCGTGCTGGCCTGGAGAGTCTTGACCGGTATGTTCATGGATCAGAGAACACCAAAGGTGCGCGGTAACATGGCGATTCGAGCACGATCCCTGCTCACACGTACCGTTGCCATTGCAGTTGCATGGTCTATTGCCATAACCACTATCGGTCCCCTGCCGTTTGCGACGTCTTCGAGCGTACGTGCACAGCCTGCCACGGTTTTGGTGGGAGCGCAATCGCCTACTCGCCAGGATCCCTACATGCCATTGAGTGAGAATACGGTGACGATTAGCCCTACGATCACGCCGGCGCCAACCGCGACGCCGGTAGCACCATACGTCACGACCGTGACATTGACCCCGCCCGTCGTGCGTGCGGGCGACGTGCTGGTGGTAACAGGGAGCGGATTTAGCCCGGGCGAGCGACTCCTGCTGAGCTTTTCGGATCGATTCACCGGCTATGGCCTGGCGGATGCGGCCGGCAGGCTCGATGGCTACGCCTTCAGGGTGCCGGCAGGAGCGGCTCCCGGCACGTACTCGATCAGGCTGATCGGCATGTCAAGTGGCCGGACTGCTACGGGTGCAGCGCTCGTGGTTTTGCGAGCGGCTCCTGCCGTGGTGCTTGACGTCAGTCCCCCAAGCTGCACGCCTGGCTCGACCTTTGTCGCCTCGGGTAGCGGCTTCATGCCACGAGAGACCCTTACCGTCGCGCTCGATGGCGTCGTCGTCAGTACTGCGATCGCCGACATGTCCGGAAGTTTCGAGACGGCTGCGGTGCGCGCGCCGGCTGGGCTACAGCCGGGATTGCACGAGGTATCGGCAACCGGGAGTGTAAGCGGCAACACGGCAGCTGCTGTTCTGACCATCGTCGGTTTGCCGGCTCACGTGGCGCTGAATCCCGGTTCGCTAGAAGTGGGTGGCCATACCACCTTGGCGGGCGCCGGGTTTGCCGCTAGGGAGCGCGTCGTGATCACCGTCGACCGCATGCCGGTCGCCGGTGTGACGAGCGACGAGGCCGGTAGGTTCTCGATGAGCATCCGCGCCGACTTCGGGGTAGGGCGTCACAGGGTGACGGCAACTGGAAGCCACAGTCGTCGATCAGCCGTAGCGACCCTCCTGCTCACCGCTGTGGTGAATCCCGCACTATCTGTGCATCCTGCAAGTGCCCGGCGCGGTGGTCGGATCGCGGTCAGCGGGACTCATTTTGCCGCAAAGGAAATTGTGATAGTCCGTTTCGATGGCGCATTTGTGCAAGCAGCCACTGTCGACTCCAGCGGCCGATTCGCAGCCCTCACATTCCAGGTACCCAGGTCCGCGCCTTTAGGATGGAACAGCATCACCGCTTTAGGGTCGCGCAGTGCCCGCGTCGGCGGTGTCCGTATCTACATCATGCGCGCGCTGGCGGTACCGGCCACAGGCGGAGCTGGGTCGCGTACGCCCGCCATCGTTGCCCGCACCCCCACGGCGAGAAGCACCCCAACGCTCACGGCGACCCCGACAATGAGGCCGACCGCCACGGTGACAGCAACGCGCCGTCCGACCGCCACGGCGACGGATAACGCGCCGGCCGACCGCCACGGCGACGGTAACGCGCCGACCGACCGCCACGGTGACGGCAACGCGCCGGCCGACCGCCACGGCGACGGCAACGCGCCGGCCGACCGCCACGGCGACCAGAACCGCTGTCCCGGCCGCATGCGCATCCACTTGCTTCGTGCAGCTCGCCCACGCTCCGCTTGCCGGCACGCACGCTCCGTCCGGGAATGCCGGGCTTCTGGCCGTGGACTCTACCAGAGGACTTGCCTTCGTTGCTATTTCAGGGCAGAATCGGCTGCAGGCTATCGACCTCACCACCCGGCGCCTGTCTTCCGACCAGCCTACCGGCGCCGCACCCTGGATGATGGCGATCGACGCAGCTACTCATCGTTTGTTTGTGGCCAACGGGGTCGGCAATACAATCGGTGTGTACGATAGTCGGACCGGACGGTCTGCCGGGAAAGCCATATCGGTTAGCGGCATGACTAACGGCGGCGCTCCCTACGCGCTAGCTGTCGATGCACCCACGAATCGGCTGATTGTGATCGCCGGCCGGCGTACCTGTACGTTTGACGCGGCCACGTTGGCGATTGTCGGCTGCGTAGTCTCTGGCGATCCGTATGCTGTTTCCGTGAGCGATGACGGTAGCCGCGTCTACGTCCTGGACCAAGTGAGTCCCAGCAGCTTGCTGACGCTGGACGGCCACAGCGGGAAGCTCCTCGCGTCTATCCACTTGGGTGATGCACTGCCGTGGGCGGTGGCGGCGGATAGGGACGGCGCGCTGGTGTCGCTCGGTGGCGATGTCGCGCTGATCGAGGGAGCCCGGCTTCGATCGCCGGCCCACATTGGCTCCACGTCACGATCGATCCTCGTCGACTTTCGCAGCAGACATGCATTCGTCCTGGATCCCGCTGATGGCACGGTCGCCGTTCTGGACGCCACGCTCGGCAAACTCCTGAGCGTCGTGAGAGTGGGCACATTGCCGAGCGCCGCCGCGCTCGACAGCATGCGCGGCCGAGTCTATGTGGCGAATCAGGGCAGCGACACCGTCAGCGTTCTCAGCGCTTCTACCGGCCGGGTGGTTCGCGCAGTGCACGTCGGCACTCAGCCCGTTGCAGTGGCCGTCGATGAGCGACTCGGACTGGTGGTTGTCGTCAACGGCGGCGTTCCGGAGACCGACCATTCCGGCAGCATTACGATCTTCAAGGCGTCCTGACTGATCAACCCGGCGCCAGCATCGCGCCGATGCGGCTGGCCGCGCATCTCCGGCGGATTCGGACACCAGGAGCAACATGCTCCGGAAAAAGATGAGGATCGCGGCCACCGCAAACGCAAGCGCAGGGCCGGAGACACTCAACAGGAACGTGCCCAGCAAGGGCCGATGGCAATCGATGCGTTCACGATCGTCGAGTACGTCGCCATGTACTGCATACGGCTTTGTCGTCTCGTTCGGGCTGCTCATGTGTGAGCGTCAGCGTGCTACACGAGGCAGGCTAAACACTGCGAGGAAGAGCAGGCCGCCCACGGTGGTGATAGTGGCACTCCAGATAAACAGGACGGGGTACCCGAGGTCGGGGATCAGATGCCCAGCACCCCACGTGCCGAGCGCGAAGAAGAGGTTGTAGGTGCCCGTGCGCAGGCCGGAGAGCAGAGCTCGACGCCGGGCGGGGACCGCGGCGAGCGTGAAGTGCGCGTCGAGCGCGCCAGCGGTGAACACGAGCCCGGAGCGCAGCACGAAGCCTGCCATCGCCAGGAGCGGGAGCAGTGTGCCAAGGGTGAGGGCGAGGAGGCAGGGGACGATGGCGAGGCGCATCACCGCCACACCTCGGACGTTTCCCAGGCGCCAACTCACCCGGGGACCGAGCAGGCTGCCGACCACTCCCAGGAGCGAGGCTGCCGCGAATAGCACGCCAATAAGTGCGGTTGGTTCGTGCAGCCGCTCCGCGAAGTACACATTCATGAACGGAGCCACCAAACCACATGCAAAGCTGTATAGGGCCATTGTGACTGCCACGGCTCCGGCCGTGCGCCCTACTGAGCGGAGAGCCCAGGCTGCGCCCATGGACTCGTCTACCTGGACCTGGCTGGTGCGCTGTACTGGAGTCGCCATCGGCACCAGCAGGAGCGGCCAGCCCAGCAACGTGATGACCGTCGTGATCAGCAAAGCGCCGCGATATGCGGCGGTCCCGTTCGACGGCCCCAGCGACAGCACAGCGGCAAGAGCTCCCGGAAGAATACCGCCCAATACGCTTCCCACCACGGCGGCAAGCGACCATGCGGCGTACAGCCTGCCGAACGCGATAACGCGCTGTGTACCCGGAACACTTTCACTGATCAGCGGCGCCACCGGCACGGTACTCAAGGCCTGGGCAATCCCCCACATTACCCCAGCGAGCAGCAAGGGCGTAGGCGCGGTGCTGGTCGCCAACACCAGCTGGACCACGACCAGCAGCACAGCGCCGGCGCTGAGCGTGCGTCGGTGGCCTACGGCACGTGTCGCGGCGCCGATGGGAATGGCGCTCGCCCCCAGGGCCAGAAGGCTCAGGGCATTGAATGTGCCAATAAAGGCCAGCGATTGACCAACCGCGGTGAGGTAGAGATTGTACAGGACACCGAAGGTGCCGAGGCCGATGTTTATAAACACCTGTGAGAGCAGGACCTGAGGAACCGCACCGCCATTGCGCAGCCTTGAAACGTATCTGATCGTCAGCACTTCAATGCCAATCCCTGAAAGTAGGGCACCCGCACTCCCATTCGCACGGCGCTCCAGCGTGCGACGACTGGCGCAGGCACAGAAAAGCCCAGCGGCAGGGTTGTGTGCCTGCCAGCTGTGCGCGGAGGGCTACCAATCCTGGAACGGTCCACGATGGACACTAAGGCGACGCCGTGATGATACGCCCGCGCAGGGGCCGCTGCCAATGCGCTGACGCGTGGCCCCTGAGATCGGTTGTCGCCTGGTTCGCCTAAACAACGGCCCGCATCGAGCCAGATGCGGTAGTCAGGGCAATCCCGCTCAGAGACGGGACCAAGCCCGCGCGGCCGTTGCCCGTTTCGATCTTTGGACAATCGGGGCGCTTACGATCGTCCCGCCGGCGCTATCCATCGGGGATTATCAATAGTGACCGGCTGGCCATCACGCGCAACAACGAGTTTGCGGAACCCCTGCCGCTCAATGCTGCCATAGTCATGGCCGGCGTTGCCCGGGTAGGCGAACACCGTTATCAGATCGGTGTCGGGGCTGGTGTTTACGGAACGGTGGGCCCAGCGGGGTGGAACGTAGAGGATTGTGCCTGCACTCATCGGCTCGACTGCCCAGTCCCCTTCCGGTGTCTCCATCACCATGGCACCGCCTCCGCTAATGCAGTGGTACACTTCCGCCGTTTCGAGTACCGCGTGGAAGTGGCCCTTCGTCATGAAGTATTCTTCGCCGACCCTGCCCGGATGCACGATCGAGACGCCGTGCAAGACTTCCCCGAGTTCGGCCGGTCGCTCGAGCTCATACACTTCATACAGTAAACAGTCGTCTGCTCGCAGCATCGACGCGTAGGCCTCGTGGTCTTCGTATTGTCCGCGCATCGAGGAGAGGCGGCGCTCGATATGACGTGAATTCCGGCTGGGCCGGCCACCCGGGAGCGAGACGCCGAAGCTGTAGGGGCGATCAGTCATCGAACGATCCTCAACATCGTTGGCTACGTCAATCAGGCTTGGTCAGAATGGCACGTGCCGCCAATGGTGCTCTTGAAGCATCCGCGCCGACGATCATCTCAATCTCGAACTTGCTGCGATCACCACGATGCCACGCGACATAGTACTCAAGCGGCTCACCGTCTCGCAGGTAGCTGATGCTCTCCATCTTGAATAGCGGCGCGCCCTTGCTGACGCCGAGCAACGTGCTGATCGGTCGCTGCGCCGGGACTGCCTCCAGCACGCGCCTGCCTGACGCGACGGCTAGCCCGTAGCGCGTGCGCAGCAGCTCGTACAGCGAGCCGGTCGTCAGGTCGGCCGCGACGAGATCCGGACACAGGTCGTAGGGAATGTATGTCGTCGCGATCTGCATCGGCTCCTCGTCCACGAAACGCAGGCGCTCGATCTTGATCGTAGGACTGGTCCCAGCGAGCCGGAGGTAATCCTGGACGTTTGGCGGCGGCTCTACAACACGCTGCTCCAGGACCGATGACCGTACTGAGAATCCGCGGCTCGTCATCTCGCGGTAGAAACCGTCCGAACGCTGTATGAAGGCTTCGTTCAATTTGGCAGGTGCAACGAAGGTGCCCTTGCCCTTCACGCGGTACAGCAACCCCTTGGTAACGAGTTCGCCGAGCGCTTGCCTGACAACGGTCCGGCTCACGCTAAACATCCGGCATAGCTCGTGCTCGGATGGGATGGCGGCATTCACCGGCCACGATCCCGCCTGGATTTCGCCCTGGAGCACCTGAATCAGCTGATAGTAGTACGGTATTGGGACATCTCGCCGGATTGACACGTCCACCGCCATCCGCTCAATCCTCGCAACCTGTAATGACAAGAGTGCAGAGCCTGTGTAGGAAGATTATATGGGCTTCCTGGCCGAACGTCAATTCGTTGACACCTGAGTGGCGCCTGGAACGTTTGTGGGCAGCTCGGGTCGCGCGAATGACGCGGCTCGCGCAAGCTCACGCAGGTCCTCGGCGCCAAACTTGCGCTCGAACACCTCCTCCATGACGCAGGTCCACCCGTAGATAAAATACTGCCAGCCGTCCTCGACACGCACGTCACGCGTTTGTCGCTGGGCCCACGCCTGAAACAGAAATGGCAGCTCTCCACGATAGTTCAGCTCCCAGGCGATGCCATGCTCCGGGAACCGCACGTCGTCCGTCACGGGTGAGCCGGGCGTGTCCTTGCCCATTCCAGTCGCGTTAATCACAAGCGACCCTGGGGGCAGTGCCGTGACCAGCCGATCGTTGGTCGATGGATCGGCGCTCTGCACGTACTCTACCGAGACGTCGGAATTGATCTGCTGATGCAGTACCTGCAAGGCGGTTAGCCGGCCCAGACTTCTGTTCGTGACGACAATATGCGCCGGTCGATCCGCCGCGTTGGGGCGCGACATCAGATGCAGCGTGATCGCGACCCCCGAGCCCCCGGCGCCGAAGCAGAGAACATGCCCCCCCGTCCTGCCAAAGTAGCCACTGCCAAGGATGTCTTCGAGCGAGCGACCGGAAGATATGGGGTCTTTGGCCCAACCAAGCAAGCGCCCTTCTCGTTTGGCCAAGCACGACACCTCGTTGCACAGACGCGCGTAGTGGTCTACATCGTCGAGAAGATCGCGGCTCGCCTGATACAGGTCGAGCTTGTGCGTTGTCACCAGCGCGCCGAGATTACGTGGGTCATCCTTTAGCCGCCGTACCGTAGCTCTGTACAGCTCGGCGTCGGCGTGAATTGGCAGGTCCCAACCGACTATCCCGACGTCCGCGCCCAGCCCCAATAAGTCCCTCCAGCGGGGGAAGATCTGCATGATCGAAGATTTCGTGGTAGTGACGCCGATAAAAGTGAATTGCCGGTTCATAGTGGAGTTCCTCTCAAAAGATGGCATGCTCTGCATCCACATTCACGGGACAACCGGATGAAGCGGCGGCTCGCCCGCGAGAACGGCAAGCAGGTCATGCAGCGAGCAACGCCCCATGGCCGACGCGGCCTCGGCCGTGTGGGCGCCCATATGCGGTGTCACCACGACGTCCTCACGGTGCAACAAAGGGTTGTCGGGACGAGGAGGTTCTTCAGACCACGCATCGAGCGCCGCGCCACGCAGTCGCCCCGCGTCAAGCGCCTGCACGAGGTCGTGTTCGACGATCAACTCGCCGCGCGACGTGTTCACCAGAATCGCGTCGTCGCGCATCATCGCCAGCAGGTCGCGGTTCACCATTCCCCTGGTGCGATCGGTGAGTGGCGCATGCAGGCTCAGTATGTGGGCTTCGGCGAGGACATCATGGAGCGACGCCAGGTGAATGTCGTCAGCGCCGGGGAACGACAGATCGGGATTTGGGTCGTACGCCATGACCGTGCAACCAAGGGCCACCGCTCTCCGAGCTACGGATCGTCCGATCCGGCCGAGCCCTACGATGCCCAGGGTCTTGCCGGTCAGCTCGATTCCCCGCATACCCTTCCACGTGCCCGATCGGGCAGCCCGATCGGCCCTGCTAATCGAGCGTGCGAGGTCGAATATCAGGCCGATCGTCAGCTCAGCAACCGCTTCGGTGTTGGCGTCCGGCGTATTCGTCACCGTCACACCATGTTCTTTAGCTGATCGGAGGTCTACATTGCTTGTCCCCGTGCCGTACCGGGCAATGACTCGCAATCTTGGCGCGGCAGCGAGCACCGCGGCATCGATCTCGTCAAGGCCAGCCAGCAAACCATCGACTTCAGGTATCTCGACCTGCAGCTCGGCCGACTTCAGAGGCCGGCCACGGCCGTTGTAACGAACTTCCCCAACCGCTTCCTCCAGCGCCCGGCGCAGCCCTGGGTCGTCCGCGCCAAAGGACCGCGGCGTCACCAACACCACGCACCGCTTAAGCGGCTGGTTTGACGTATCGCTCATCATGCACGCTCCGGCTCGAACACGACCTTCAGGCTGCGACCGGACCCGGCTGCTTCGAGCGCATCTTGAAAATCTGACAACGGGTAGCGAGCGCTGATCAGCGGCTCCAGATCGATCTGCCCCGTCGCAACAAGCTCCAGAGCCTCGACGCAGTCTTGCGTAGTGTTTGCCGTCGTGCCGGTAACGGTTAGCTCCCTGTAGTGAATGAGATTCGCATCGATTGTAACCTGCGAGCGATCCCGCGGCAGCCCACCGAAGAAGTTGACATGGCCTCCTACGGCGGCAAGCTCGATCGCTGCTTTCTGGGCCTCCGGCGCAGGCACCGCGACGACGATGGCATCTGCTCCAGCGCCATTGGAGATATCGGCGATGAGCCCAGGCAGGTCCCCGGTTGTGGGGTCTACGACATAGTCGGCTCCCCACCTCGTGGCCTCCGTCCGTCGCCGCGCGTTCGGCTCGCTCACCACGACGGCGCGTGGGGCGCGCAACTTCGCCACGCGCAAATGGAGCAGCCCGATCGGTCCGGCGCCACTTATGAGCACGAGCTGACCCGCGGCGATTTCGCACGCGCGCGATCCGCGCAGCACGCACGCGAGCGGCTCCACGAGGGCGAGAGCGCCAAAATCTCGCGTGTCCGGCGCTGCCAGGAGATTACCCTGTGCAATCAAGTCGGCGCGAAGCAGGACGTATTCCGCGAACCCGCCGTCCAGGGTGATGCCAAGCGCCGCCGGCGTCGAGCACAGATTGACCCGACCGGCTCGACATGATGCGCAGCGCCCGCACCCGACATTCGGCGCGACAAAGACCGGCACTCCTTCGGTCAGATTCACACCCGCGCCTCGCGCTGCCACGACTCCGGCAATCTCGTGGCCGGGCACCCGCATTACACCTGCAGGATACGCCCTATGCACGCCGGCAGCGATACGCAAGTCAGTGCCACAGATGCCGCACGCCTTGATCTGCAATAACGCCTCCCCTGGTCCTGGATCGGGCCGGGGCCGCTCCTCCAAGCGCAAATCGCCAGGCCCGTGATAGACGACCGCTTTCACGAGCCCGCCTCCTGTGTCAGAGTAATCGGTCTCTGCTCCTGCCACGACTGGTTTGCGGCCACCACGGCACGGACGGCATGTCGCCCATCGTCACCGCTAACCAGTGGAGGAATCCCGTCAAGCGCGGCGGACACGAAGGCGCGCATCTCGGCCCGGTAGCCCTCGCGAAAACGTTCCGGCCAGGTGCGATAGGTGGGCGTAACCCCGCCGATTTCACGGTCCCGTATCTCGAGAACTGCTCTCTCCTGGACCGACCCGATAATGAGCAGTCCCTTCGAACCAAGCACCTCGACGCGTGCATCGTAGCCGTAGTCCGCCGGGCACGTGCCGTCGATTGTGCCGATCGCGCCGTTGGCAAAGCGCAGGGTAACCACCGCATTGTCATAGAAGCTCGGGTCGTCGACGCCCCGTTCAGGGCCCTTGCGGTTTGTCACTTCTGTATAGACGCGCTCGATGGGCGAGCCGACCAGCCACCGAACGCAGTCGAAATCGTGGCTATTGACTTCCGCCAGCATGCCGTTCGATGTCCGCAGATCCCGCGCCCAGGCCGGCGGGAGACCGGGCCCACGGGTCAATGACTTGACAAGCATGGGCTCGCCGATCGCGCCCTCGTCAATCCGTCGCTTGGCATCGACGAATTCAGGTTGGAATCGGCGCATGAATCCGATCTGAAGCACAACGTTGGCTCGGTTAGCCGCATCGATCATCGCGTCACAATCCGCAACGTTCAGCGCCATCGGTTTCTCACAGAATATGTGCTTTCCTGCCGCCGCGGCTTGTTCGACGAGGCTTCGGTGGACGAACGTCGGTGCTGTAATGACCACAGCGTCGAACTCGGTCCGCTCCAGCGCATCTGCCAGTGACGCGTGTATTGAGTCAGTACCCGTTTGCGATGCCATCTTGTCCGCGGCGGCTCGATTCTCATCGACCACGGCAACCACGACGGCACGTGGCGTGCTCTCAACAAGGTTCTCCGCGTGCACGGTGCCTGCGCGCCCCGCACCGACCATGGCGATTCTGAGTAACTTCATGCCTGCTCTTTCTCCTGGCCGCGCGCAACGAGATTGCGCGTAGCCGTTGACTTTCGACCTTCATGTGAGCCAGCGGGATTCTAACAGTAGCGTCCCGCCATTCAAGCACCCTGTAATTACAAGAATACTTACCCCGATAACGGCCGTATGGTAGCACGGCGTTAGACGCATGTCAACGCTTCCTGAGACGCCCGCGGCACGCTCTCAAATCGCCCGGCAAAGGCTGGTCAGTCCGAGACTGCCGTCCCTTGTCACCGACGATGGCATCGCGTCCACCGGCAGGTTGTTCGGTCGATCTCTTCGGAGGACGTGCGCGGCAACCGCCGGCGTGGCCGGCATCGCCGCGCGGACCTCCGAGTCGGACTCGACACCTGGCCCCAAGCGGCTGCGAGGCAGACAGTCTCTGGCGTTGCCGTTTCGGTCACTTCGATCGCTTCGACACCTGCACATAGGGCTTGTACGGCACTCGCTCGACGAGGCTGATCCCCTTCCATGCCGCAAACTCGTTGAGCTCGTTTGTAAGGTCGCCGAACGCGCTCGGGTAGTGGTGGTTCACTCTTCCCACGACGATCGTGTTCATCAGATCCTCGATGCTCACGCATTCTCCGTTCAATCGGAGGTCCTTCACCCACCCACCAGAGCCGGCGTATCCGTGCTTGCCAGCCGCGATCTGGCCCGAAAGGACGAGCATGTTGTCGAAGTCGTTGTCAAGTGTGGCGACGGTGACTGGCCCGGCTTTGAACCTCATATCGGCTACCAGCCCGTCTCCGCACCATGTGCAGCCCTCGTAGTGCCCAATGTTGAAGTGATTCTCCCAGCGGACACCGCTTGAATCGGCCCAGCTCGCCGGAGCCACTCCGCAGTGCCACAGGCTCAGGCTCTGGTCCGATTCGTCAAAGGCCACGAGGTCGCTTAGTGCGGCTTTCTTGCCGTTCATCGCGTTGAGCGCGAGCATCATCACCGCGCTCGTTACGTCGGCCTCACACGGCGTGGCAATCCCTTCCTCGTTGAGCCGGCTCATGGCGGCGCAGACCGCCACGCCGTAGACCTTCTGGAAACGGGCCCAACACGAAAGAGCAAGAGAGTCGTAGTCGTTCTCCTGCGCGAATTCCTTGAGCGCAAGGTAGACTCTCGCCGACTTTTCCGCGTGTCCCGGGTTGACGACACGAAGGTCGAGGCTGCCTTCCTTACCGATTCTCCCGATCTCCGCCTTGACCGCGGCAGCGTCAAGCTTTTCGGCTCGCGCCACGATCTCCTCAACCGTGTGCCGGGTCTGCAATCGAGTCCCGAATTTCTTCTCCAGGACGCGCTCGTCGATGTAGAGGTCTTCGAAGCCATCGGCAAGGCCGCCGATCTGCGCGATCCTCGCGGTCCGTAGCGTCTTCATCGCTCGCATTGCGGCGAGGGTTACCGAGAGCCGCTCGCGGAATCTCGGTTCGTCGGGCATGCCATAGAACCACTTGAAGGGGATGTCATACTCGCGCAGGTAGTTGGCGATGATCGCACCGAGCATGTTCGTCCCGCAGAACGAGTTGAGCTGCAGCACCCCAGAGGTGGTAGGCTCGGGCACCGACCACAGGCCAATGTGGCCTCGTACCCTGGCGAGGGGAAGTATCACGCGGCCGTAGGGCAGGCTTGCGTTGAAGAGCAGCACGAAGTCCGCACCTTCGCCATCCATGAAGGCCCTCGCCTCCTCTCCGTCGGCCTCGCTCCTGAGCGGCTTCTGGAACACCGAGAGGTCGAAGTCTTCCGCGCAGGCTATCTCGACGAAAGCGGCTATCATTCGTGCGTACAAGGCGGCATCGTCACCGGGCATGTTCGGATGTATCGCGCCGGCCAGACCGACGCGCACGCGACCATTCTTCATGTCATCACCTCGTCATTACTGGATCGCCTCCCCGCCTGGGGAGATCGCGGCTCAAAAGCAAGATAGCACTGTTGGGGCAGGGCCCGTCAGAAGCGCAACATGGTCTTGATCGAGGTCGGGAGCGCTGTTGCCGCCAGCGCCGCTTCGATTTCCGACAGTGCGAATTCGCCTGTCTGGAAATCCTGGTGTCTGATCATCCCCGACCTGATCCATTCCACCAGCGGCTCCTGAGCGGCCGCCTCGGCGTCACGGGTCGGCCATTGATGCACGAGAACATTGAAGTTCTTTGGGGCGACTGCCTTGTCAAGAGCAAGGCTGTCGCCCGGCAAGACGCCATAGACGCAGACCGAACCCGCAAGCTTGATCAGTGGTAGGCCGGCGTTGATGACCTGCTCCGAGCCCACCGCGTCGATAACGGCATCCAAGGGCTTTCCACGCGCCTTCTCAAGACTGGCGATCGCTGCATCCCCGGGAGCAAAGACGACGTCCGCGCCAAGAGCAAGGGCTTTCTCGCGCTTGAATGGAAGCGGATCCACGACACCAACCCACCCGAGCCCGAGTAGCTTGGCGAAGCGGCAAAAGGACAGGCCTACTGGTCCAGCGCCGAATATGAGAATGTCGTCGTTCGGCTTGAGGCTAAAATCGGAGAAGCCGGCGTACACCTCGCGCCAGGTTGCAAGAAGGCCTGCGGCTTCGACCGGGATATCCTCTGGGACCTTCTTCATGATCTTGAAGACGTCGTTCCAGCCATGCTCTTCGTCTGCCACCCCGTCGGCCGCCATCGCCGTATGGTCGGCAGCGAGGACGTACTCGGAATCCCCTCCCCAGCCCGAACCGTAGCCCTGCGGCGAAAAGAAGAGCCCCCCGAGGATGCGATCGCCCACCTTGAACGAGGTGACCTTGGCACCAACCTCGACAACTGTACCGACCGTCTCGTGGCCGAGTATGAGGGGATAGGAATCAGGGCCGAGGCCGAGCGAGGCGGCGTGCCCCTGGACGATCTTGCGGTCCGTCGCGTTGCAGACAAATGCCGCCTCGCTTTTGACCAGAGCCTCGTACGGACTGGGCTTCGGCACGGGAATGTCTACTAGCGCGACCTTGCCTGGCTCCAGCACAGCGACAGCCTTCATAGCGTTGCCTCCTTCATTCGGCCGTCTTGGGCCGGCCGGAACACGCCCGCGGCGTCGCGCCGACACAGTGGCTCGAGCGTGGGGAGCACCGAATCCTCCTCGTGGCCTCCGCAAGACGTGGGTTGTAATCCGGTAATGACATGCAGTCGGAATGATACTAGTCCAGGGGTAGCAGCACTGTCAAGGGCTGGTCTTCGACCATGATGTGTTGACAATGGGGTGGCCCTGTGCTATCGTACCGGCGACCTGGCGAGGCTGTAATTACAGGGGTACATGAGGGTAGCTCGGAACGACCGCGGCGTGTAGTAGTACAATTCGGTAATCGCAACGTGCGCAAGCTGTCGAGGGAGATGCAACACGATGAAAGCGCGCCTGGTTCCGCTCCATCTCAGGCCCGAGTGGGACGACGAATTCGCTGCCCAGGTCAAGCGTCTGAGGGTTCTCTTTCGCGAAGAGGCCGAGATCCTCGAGCCCGTCGCGCTTGGCGACGCCATTCCCGTTGTGGACGCCGTGGTATTTCCCCAAATGCTCGGCGACGCATATCGTCAGCTGGCTCATTTCAAGGCGCTCGACCTGCCCATCCTGATTATGACATCCGAGTTCGGCACCATGGCAATGTGGGACTGGGAGATCGCGAGCTACCTGAGGACCGAAGGAGTCGATACCATCGCGCCCTACAACCTGGAGCAAGCACAGATCGTGTGTCGGGCACTGGTCGCGAAACGTGAACTGCATCAGGCCAAGTTCCTGGCGTTTCAGGACAAACCAGGCGAGGCAGGCTTTCAGCCCAGTATTTTCAAGCGCTTCTATTGGTGGGAAGACGAATGTGCCCAGCGCATGCACGAGAAGTTCGGGGTCACCGTCGTCAAGAAGAGCTTCCAGGCGCTCGGTGCAGCAGCGCAGGCCGTTGACGACCGTGAAGCCGAGGAAGTCTGGTCGCACTGGAAGTCCAAACTGCCGATCGCGCGAATGCCCAGGCAATCAGTGCTGAGCGCGCTCAAGCTCTATATTGCCGTGCGACGAGAGCTCGACCTGGATCCCAGCATTCAGGCGGTCGGCATCAACTGCCTCAACGAATCGCACTTCTCCGACACGACTCCATGCCTGGCCTGGAACATGCTCTACGAGGAGCGCAACCTGATCTGGGGATGTGAGGGCGATACCGTCTCCATGCTGACGAAGCACATTCTCGACCGGTCACTCGGCGTGCCGATAATGATGACCAACCTTTACCCGTTTCTGATGGGTCAGTCGGCCCTCAAGCATGAGCGTATTCCTCACTTCCCGCTGGTCGACGAGCCGGACAACCATGTGCTGGCCGCCCACTGCGGCTACCTCGGCGTGCTCCCTCAGTCCTTCTCGACCGAATGGCGTCTCAAGAAGAAGGTCCTGGCAATCGTCGACAATAACGCAACCGCGATCGACGCTCGTTTGCCAGTGGGTGACTTGACTCTGGCCAAGCTGGACTCCAGCTTCAACGCCATGACGGTGGCGGAGGGTGCGCTTACCGGCTATGCACAGTATCCAGGATCCGATTGCCTGAACGGCGCGGTGATTCGCGTGCGCGACGGTCACAAGCTCATGGCAGGACTCCCGTCGCACCACTCGCTTCTGTTGACCGGCCACAACCTGGTCAACATGGGGTTGGTCTGCAGGGTCTTTGAGCTCAGAATTGACGAGATCTAGCATGAGCCGCAGCTACCTGGTCGGCGTCGACCTGGGCACGAGCGCGACAAAGGCCGCACTTTACTGTGAGGACGGTACGCTCGTGGCCGAAGCCGGCGTCGGAGTGCCGATCCACCATCCGCAGCCCGGAGTCGTAGAGCAGGACAGCGAGGACTTCTACCGGACGGCGGCAAGAGCCGTGCGCGAGTGCCTCGTCGAAAGCGGCATCGATGCGCGCGACGTCAAAGCAATTGCTTGCGACAGCCAGATGGCGGGCCTGGGCTCCATCGACGAGCACTTTCGGGCGGCGACCGGCTTTGATTCCTGGCTGGACATGCGCTGCCAACCCTACATCGAATCCCTGGACCGCCAGCATGGCGACGTGATCACGCGCCTTACCGGCTGCCCGCCGACGTGCGATCACGGTCCCAAGATGATGTGGTGGCGGAATGAGCGGCCTGACCAGTACCGGAAGATCGCCAGGTTTCTCATGCCCGCCGCCTTTGTGGCCGGCAGAATGGCGGGTCTCAAAGCCGAAGAGGCCTTTATCGATCACACGTTCCTGCACTTCTCCGCGCTGAGCGATGGACGCGCGGGCACGTGGTCGGATGAGCTCATTGGGCTGCTGGGCGTCGATCGGGACAAGCTACCGCGTATCGTCACACCATGGGACCTCGTCGGGGAGGTGACGGAGCAGTCGTCCCGTGACTTCGGGCTCACTCCGGGGACGCCGATCGCCGCCGGCGCCGGAGACACGGCAGCGGGCGCCCTTGGCGCCGGCGTGGTGATGCCCGGCATGTTGCTGGATACGGCTGGTACCGCGGCCGTGCTGGCGGGGTGCACGGATCGCTTTGTCGCCGATGTCGAGCACCGCACGCTTCTGTGCATGCGGTCTGTCTTGCCCGGACTCTGGCATCCGTTGGCCTATGTCGGCGGTGGCGGGCTTGCGCTGCATTGGCTTCGCGATCAGCTCTATGCTCATGACGGAACGGACGCGGGCGACAGCCTTTACGACCGGATGATCGCCGGAGCGGCGGCGATACCGCCTGGAGCCGATGGGCTCCGCTTCTCCCCCCACCTGGGCGGGCGGATCTGCCCGGCGGAGCCGGCCATGCGCGGCGCGTGGGCCGGGTTCTCTTGGGGGCACACTCGAGACTACTTCACCCGCGCGCTTCTAGAGAGCGTGGCGTTTGAGTATAGTATCTACCTGAGCATCCTGCGCGGCCTGATACCGGACCTCAGTCTCGTCGAGGCTCGCGTGATCGGTGGCGGCGCACGCAGCAATGTGTGGAATCAGATCAAGGCCGACGTGCTTGGTGTGCCGTATCAACGACTCAAGCGCGCTGAATTCGCCACCTGGGGCAGCGCACTGATTGCCGGCCATGCAGTTGGCCTTTTCGGCGATCTAGCGGCCGTGGCGAGCGCAACGTCCGAGCGTCAGGGAGAGCCGGCCAGACCGCGGACCGAGGTCACGGCGATCTACGCCACCCTCTCTCACGCCTATAGGCTTTGGCAGGAGGAACTGGCAGGCACGTTCCGGCGGTGGGCGTAGCCGAGGCCAACTTGGCAGCCATGGTGTGAGAGTCGCTCACTTCAGCTGGCAGGCGGTTGCCGAGGCCGGGAAAGCCTTCGGATGTGAAGGGCCTACCGTAGATCCTTCATCGGCACGAAATCCTGATCGGCAAACACCTGGTTCTCGCCAACCATGCCCCATATGAACGTATAGTTTTTCGTGCCGCAACCGGAATGAATCGACCAACTTGGCGATATGACCGCTTCTTCGTTCCTGACGACGATGTGCCTTGTCTCCGGCGGCTCACCCATGTAGTGAAACACCACGCCGTCTTCCGGCATGCCAAAATACAAATACGCCTCCATCCTGCGGTCATGCGTGTGACATGGCATGGTGTTCCACACGCTGCCCGGCTCGAGAATGGTCATGCCCATGACCAGCTGGCAGCTTCTGACACCGCGCAAATGGATGTACCTGTAGATCGTGCGTTGATTCGCGCCCTCAAGGGACCCGAGCTTTTCAGACTCGGCCTGGCCGATCTCTATTCTTGCCGTCGGATAGGTTGCGTGTGCGGGTGCGCTGTTGAAGTAGAACTTGGCAGGACTGTTCGGATCGTGGCTCGAGAACTCGATGAGCTTCGAACCCTTACCGATGAACAGGCCATCCTTCTGGTTCAGCGTGTGCCGTACGCCGTCCACGGTAACCGCACCCTTGTCCCCGATATTGATGATCCCCATCTCCCGTCTCTCGAGGAAGTAGTCGGCTCGTATCGCCTCGCCGGCTTCGAGCACTACCGGGGATGTGGGGCAGACAGCGCCCACTATGATCCTGTCGTCATGGCTGTAGACCATCGTGGTCTCGCCCTTTGCGAAAAGACCTTGAATCAGGAATGCCTCGCGCAGCCTTTGCGTGTCATAGGCCCGCACATCCCTAGGGTTTACGGAGTTTCTGCTTTCCATGGCTACCCCATTCTTTGCACGTGGTTGCGAACGGTTTCATAGCTGGCGACACAGCGTGGGCTCACCCCAGGAGAAAGTCCGCGTTGCACTACTGGCCCTCATGTTCCCCGGACCGTGGCGACGATCTGCCGGGCCTCCCCGGCGAGACGCTTGATCTCGTCGAACTTGCCGGCGCCGATCAGCGCCGCGCTTACCATCCAGCTTCCCCCCACCGCAAACACGTTGGGCAGTCGGAGGTAGTCGGGAAGACTCGAGGCGGTGATCCCACCGGTAGGGATAAAGCGCACGTCGCCGAACGGACCCGCGAGGGCCTTGAGCATCCGGATACCGCCCAGTTCCTCGGCTGGGAAGAATTTGAGGTTATGCAGGCCTTTACCCAGCGCCATGATCACTTCCGTAGGCGTGGCGACCCCAGGGGTGACCGCGACGTCTCGCGCCAGGCACCAATCGACGACTGACGGATCGAATCCGGGCGACACGATGTATTTTGCTCCGGCTTCCACAGCCTGCTCGGCCTGCTGCACGGTCAGCACGGTGCCGGCGCCCAGGATCATCTCGGGAAGGCCCGCCGCAATGTTGCGAATTGCCTCTCTGGCTGCCGCGGTCCGGAAGGTAATCTCGGCTACCGGCAGCCCACCTTCGACCAGCGCACGTGCAAGCGGCACGGCATCTTCCGCCCTGTCGACCTTGATCACCGGCACCAGGCCTATCTGGCTAATTGCGTGCAGCACCTCGTTCATTTCACCAATATTCCTTCATTAGCGACCCGCTACGTTCACTCTCGACGTACCACTCGCACCACGCCGGCAAGCCCGGTTTCCAGGCTGGCCCGATGTTGGGCGACATGCTATCATCCTGTAATTACAGGCTTCAAGAGACACACCGAGTATAGCCTTCCCACCTCAGGCCGTCAACAACGCCGAACAAGGCAGGGCAGGCAGCACGCTGGTTCCGCGAAGCCGGTCGTGCCGTGCTGCATCGCGGGGCGCGAACCTGCCCGTTGGCCGCCGTGCGGTGCCGTTATCCGACGGTAACAATCGTTTGCGGTCCTTCCGGCAAGACAAGCAGGCTTGCTTCCGGCCCTGACGCGGCGAGCAGTTCGCGCACGCGCGCACCAGCGTCTGAGCATGGCAGGAGCAAAGTCTGCTGCACGACGGATTCCGGCAGCCGCGAATACAGGTGAACCCTGGCGTGCCGCAGTATGCGCCCCAGAATCTGGCCCTGCCAGCCATCGGGCAACGGCGGTTGCGCTGCCTGCACGCGCGCCAGCAGCGTCTCCGCGTCAGGCGCCTCGCGCAGGAGAGTAGCAAAGATGCCAAAGTCCGGCAGCCCATCGCTGCACTCCGCGCACAGCACGATAGCACCGTCCGCGCTCACTGCGGGAGCTGCCGCAGCCATTCCCTTAACGCTTTGGTAGAGATTCTGGTCAAGTGGGTATCCGCTGTTGGTTGTCAACACGACGTCATACGGGTGAGAAAGGATCCGGCTCGTTGCACGGCGTACGAACTCCACTCCTGCCGCGTGGACGGCGACCATCTCGCCAGCCCACACTCCAGTAATCTCGCGGCGCCGGTTGAGGGCCACGTTCACACTGAACGTCGGTGAAGTCAGCAGCGCGATCTCGCGCTGCTCCTCATGAATTGGATTGTTCTCGAGGACACCGAAAGTCGCGTTCGGATCAGCGATCATGTCCGGTGCGTGGTTTGCCGACACGGTCTCCAAACCCGCGAGCCCCGGCATGACCAGTTTTGGGCCACCGGAGAATCCAGCGAAGAAATGGGGCTCGATGAAGCCGGTGAGAATCTTCACGTCGGCGTTGAGGTAGTGTTTGTCAATCCAGATGGGATGCCCGCGCGAGCTACAGCCCAAATACTCAAGTTGGTACGGATCGCGAGCATCATGGTTGACTACCTTGTAGTGTGCGACAATACCGGGCCCCAGCATCTCCGCCAGCTCGACGGCGCTGTTGGCGCGGTGCGTGCCGGTGGCGACCAGCACCGAGATCTGGTCGGGCGGCACGTGTGCCAGCTCCGCCAGGATAGGGGGCAGCACGCGAGCCGAAGGCATTGGCCGGGTGCCGTCGTTGACCACGAGGACCACGCGATCACCCGGTGAGACCATCGCCCGGAGAGGCTGCCTATCCAACGGCTGGCGAAGCGCCGACACGATGGCCGCGGTTTCATCTTGCAGGGCCGGCGTGTGATATGGCTCCACGACGTCGACGTTCCTGTCGGGCAGATCGACAATCAGGCCTTCCCGTCCGTAAGGAAGTGCAAGTCTCACGACGCTGCGTTCCCTCCACAGCCACGAACGGCTGCGATGTATTTTGGAGCTCGGCTACCAGCGAGGGAGCGCGAGATTCTACTGAGCGGTCAAGCCTCCGTCAAGCACCATTGCCGAGCCCGTGGCGTATGCCGACTCCTCGGACGCGAGGTAGAGGGCCATGTGGGCAATCTCAGCCGGCCTACCCATGCGGCCCAAGGGCTGTCGAGCGTTGAGGCCCGCAAGCGTCTCCTCGCGATTGTGAGCGTGGAACCGGTCGAGATACGACTCCACGAAGGGCGTGTACACGGTGCCGGGGCATATGCAGTTGACGCGTATGCCCCGGTCGACAAAGTCCACCGCCATGCTCTTGGTCATCGCAATCACCGCGCCCTTGGAGGCGCCGTATGCAAAGCGGCGTTTCACTCCCACTTGCCCGGCGACGGATGCAATGTTGACCACGACGCCACCACCGTGGGCAACCATCCAGGCAAGGGCAGCCTTGGAACAGTTGTAGACTCCGGTGACGTTGACTGCCATCAGTCGGGCAAACTCCTGCTCGTCGGTTTCCAGCGCGTCTCCTACGTAGCCGACTCCAGCGTTATTGACAAGAATATTCAGACCGCCAAAGGAGTCCACGCAGGCCTGCACGGCGCGCTGCGACGAGGCCACGTCCGTCACATCCAGGTGCTTAAAGACGCAGGCGGCACCCGACGCCCGCGCGATCTCTTCGGCGACGGACCGGCCTCGCTCCTCGTTGACGTCGCCGATAACCACGCTTGCACCCTGTTGCGCGTAGACGCGTGCTATCTCGGCGCCAATGCCTGAACCAGCGCCTGTGACGAGAGCCACTCTTTCGTCTAGCCGGAATGGCGCCCCGCCTCGCAGATCATTCATCTCCAGTTACCTCGTGTTCACCTTGCAAGCCAACCGCCGTCGACTGCCAGCGTGTACCCGTTAACATAATCCGAGGCGCTCGAGGCCAGGAAGACGACGGGCCCCATCAAGTCGTCGGGCAAGCCCCACCTGCCCGCGGGTATTCTGTCGAGGATTGCAGCGCTTCGGTCTTTATCTGCTCTCAGCGGAGCCGTATTGTTTGTCGCCATGTATCCTGGCGCGATTGCATTTGCATTGATACCGTGCTTCGCCCATTCGTTCGCCATTGTTCGCGTGATTCCCAGTACACCGCTCTTGCTGGCCGTGTACGAAGGAACCCTGATCCCTCCCTGGAAAGAAAGCATCGACGCTATGTTAATGATCTTGCCCCCTGTTCCCTGCTTGATGTACTGCTTGGCAACAGCCTGACTGAAGAAGAACACCGTCTTCAGATTCAGGCTCATAACGTCATCCCAGTCCTTCTCGCCAAAGTTGATCAGATCCTCGCGTCGTATGATTCCCGCGTTGTTCACAAGTATGTTGATCTTGCCGAAAGCGCCAACCGTCTTGTCGACAATCATCGCAATTGGGTCGATCGACAGCAGATCAGCCACGATGCCGAGAAATCGCCTGCCAACCGCAGCGACGCGCTTCTCAGTCTCGGTCATCTCTACATAATCCACTCCAACTACATTCGCGCCTGCCTCGGCCAGTGCACAAGACATCCCCTGTCCCAAGCCTGTGCTGGCGCCGGTAACGATCGCGACCTGTCCGTCCAGGCTGAAACGATCTCGTATCATGGTTTGCCTCCAAGTCCGCGTACGTCCATTGATGAGGATATCGCAAGGGCTCTCGGCGCATCATCGCCTACCGAGGATTCTCTTGATGCGCCGATCGCCGCGGCATCGAGATCTCGGTGCCGCGATCAACGGGCCTGTCCGGAACCGTCTGACGGCGGTGCACACCGCCCCACGCCTATACATGTGACAAAGGCGTGCTGCTGTAACCCTGTAATGACAGGATGGACACAACGTGGGTACCGTAGCACAGCATGGTCGCCGTGTCAACTCCACGGCGGCCCCAGGTCTCGATTGGCGTCAAGGCATTCAGACCGCAAGCGGAGGGGGGATCGTGGCTGTGCATTCGCGGTCCGGCGCCAAGGCGTATACTACAGGATATTCGCAGCACATCCCTGCTGTTTTTTGGGACGTGTTCGGAGGCCGCAACGCGGACCACTTGCAACGAGTGGACGAACTTCTCGCGGTCGTTGACTGAACGGTCAGCACATGCTAAACTATGGGCGTTTTCGGATCCTGTAATGACATGATTATATCGAAAGGAGGTGAGCGAGGACGGCTCAGCGCCATGGGGGCCAGGGCGGCAAAGCGCGATGCGAGCGTGCGCATCGTGCGACCGCGGGAGGCTCTAGACGGCTGGGCAGACCAGGGCCAACGTACAAAGAGTCCTTATGCCGGAATGGCGAAGAAAGGGACCTGACATGGCCAAATATACACAGCCCGAAATCAATCCAGTGAAGTACGCGCACTCCAGGCGTCGTTTCCTGCGCAATGCCGGTATCGCGGCCGCCGGTCTCCCCTTCCTCGGGTCTCTCGCGGACCCTGTTGAGGCGGCGTCGTCCATCGCGACCAAGAATCCCTGGCCCGCGTACCCTGCCTACAAGTTTGCATTTGTCTGTCATGTGACGGCCGACGTCTTCTTCAACGCCGTTCGCGCCGGGGCGACCGATATGTGCGACCTGCTCGGCTGCACCTACACCTGGACCGGCTCGCAGAACGGCCTCATCCCCGAGATGGTCAACGCCTTCAACGTTGCCATCGCCAACAAAGTCGATGGCATCGCGTGCTGCATAGTGGACCCCAAGGCGTTCAACGCCGTGACGAACAATGCACTGGACAAGGGAATTCCCGTCGTAGGCTACAATGCCCAGGCTCCGGCCGGCGCCGGCAGTAACGTATTCTCCTACATCGGTCAGGACCTCTACAGCGCCGGCGTGGCCGTGGGAAACAAGATACTCACGTACGTCAAGAAGGGCGACCTGGTCGGCTGCATGACTAGCGTCATAGGCTCCCTGAACGAGCAGCCGCGCTGGAACGGCGCCGCGAGCGTGTTGAAGGCGGCCGGCGTCAACGCAGTGCAGGTAGGCGTCGGCGCCACTGAGGGGCCAGCCCTCGCGTCGATCCAGGCCTGGTATCAGGGGCACCAGAGCGTCAAGTGGATGTTCTCGACTGGCGGCAGCAACGGAGTCGCCGTGGCGAAGACGATCCAGAAGCTGAACCTCGCCGCCAAGGGTGTCGGCGGCTCTGCCTTTGACGTCGGCCTTCCCGTGTTGCAGAACATCCAAGCGGGTAGCCTGGCATTCACGGTCGATCAGCAAGCCTACCTGCAGGGGTCCATGTCGGTCTACCAGCTGTTCCTCTACAACGTCACGGGCGGACTGATCACGCCCACCGACTACAACACCGGCTTCAAGTATGTGACCAAGGACAATGTTGGGGCCTATCTGAAGAACAAGGATACCTGGGAAGGCTCGAGCCCGACGCCGGTGGTGTTCACTCGGCCGGCCACGATCAGCCATCCGTAGCCCGTTTGGAGTCTGTATAATGTTCGGTACTGGGGTATCTAGGATATGAGTGCGAACACCCTAGCGCCGCGCGAGGTGAACCGCCGCGTACCCACATCGGGTACGCGGCGGTTCATCGACCAGCACTTGAGCGAGCTGGTCGGCGCGCTGGTCGCGGTCGCACTGGTGATCTTCTTCACCATCGAGTCCCCGAACTTCTTCACGACTGACAACGCCCTGGTGATGTCCCAGTTCGTCGCGCCGTTTGCCATGTTCGCGCTCGCCGAAGTGCCGGTCCTGATCCTGGGCGAGATCGATCTGTCGGTAGGCGAGATGTACATCGTGTCGCCCTTTTTTGCCACGTACTGGAGCAATACTGGTCTTCCCGTTTTGCCATGCATCGTCCTCTCGCTGTTGGTCTGCTGTGGCCTGGGGTTCATCAACGGCCTGGCCACGGTCAAGCTTCGGGTGCCGTCGTTCATCGCCACCCTGGCAATGTCCTTCGCACTTACGGGCGTGGTCCTCATCTATTCGAACGGGGCGCCGACAAATCCTGTCGGCTCGGGCGCGTTGGCCAACGTCCTGGGATTATGGTCCTGGTCCGAGGCCTTCTGGGCGCTCGGCTTCGCAGCACTGCTGCACGTGATACTGCGACGCACGACCTTCGGCCTGCACATCGTGGCCGTGGGAGGAAACACGGAGTCGGCCAGGGAGTCGGGCATCAGGGTCGACTACACCAAGATCTGGTGCTTCGTGCTGTGCGCGCTGGTGGGCGGATTCATGGGTATCCTCGACGGTTATCACCTCGGCAGCCTCGACCCCGCCACTGATGGCCTGAGCTTCACATTCTTCGGCGTGACCTCAGCGGTGATCGGCGGCACCGCGCTTACCGGCGGGCGCGGGACCATGGTTGGCGCAGTCATCGGGGCGTTCGTGCTGGGTAGTATCAAGGACGGGTTCCTCATCCTCGGCACCAGCTCCTTTGCGCTCGAGCTGGTCACCGGCGTAGCGATCCTGCTCGCAATGGTCCTAAACGTGCAGATCGAGCGGGCAGCTTCCGCGCAAGGGCCGCGCGGGTCGTTTGCGCGAGCGGTCAGCCAGGTCTTCTCGATCTTCCCGCGGCGCAGAAAGGTAAGGAAGCGCCGATGACGGCGAATGGGCTGAGCAACGGACAAGCTGGCGTGCAGGAGGTTCTGCGGACCGAGGACATCGCGATGAGCTTCGGTCCCGTGGTCGCGCTGCAGAGCGTGGACGTGCAGCTGCGGCGCGGTGAGGTTTTGGGGCTGGTCGGCGACAACGGCGCCGGCAAATCCACGCTGGTCAAGATTCTGACTGGCCTGTACAGACAGGACCGAGGTCGGATCTACCTGGAGGGCGAGGAGGTCCGGTTTCGTTCCGTCCAGCATGCACGCCAGCACGGCATCGAGACGGTGTTCCAGGACCTGGCGCTGGTCGGCGAGCTGAGCGTGTACCACAATCTGTTTCTCAACCGCGAGCACACCCGCGGCGGCTGGTTCCGGTTCCTTGGCAATCGATCGATGCGCGTCGCCGCGCGCCGTTACCTGGACGACATCGGAGTCGACGTCCCGTCCGTCGATACGCCGGTTGCGAGGCTGTCCGGTGGCCAGCGGCAGGCCATTGCCGTGGCGCGAGCGGTGCGGCAGGAAAACATCAAGATCCTGTTGCTCGACGAGCCGCTGGCGGCCATGGGAGCCAAGGAAACGTCACTGATCATCAACCTCATCAAGAGTCTATCGAAAAAGACGAATATCTCGATCATCGTCATCGACCACAACTACACACACCTCTTCGAAATCTGCGACCGCATCAACGTGATACAGCATGGCCGGGTGACGGTGGACAAGAGTCTCAGCGAGATATCCCTGCCGGAGCTCATCGAGTTCATGGTGCAGAGCTTCCGGCGAGACGTAGCTACAGGAGGTGCGACATGACCCTGCCAACCCGTGCATTGGGCCGCAGCGGCATGAACATCACGGTGCTCGGAGCGGGCACGTGGGTGTTTGGCGGCCCAAATTGGAAGTACAGCTGGGGCCCGCAGGACGACGCCACGTCGGTCCGAGCGATCCGCCACGCGATTGAATGCGGCGTCAACTGGATCGACACTGCCCCCATCTACGGGCGCGGCCATTCCGAGGAGATAGTGGGCCGGGCCCTCAGGGGAATACCTGCGGACGAGCGGCCGTACGTCTTCTCGAAGTGCGGCCTCCGCTGGTCAAATTCCGACCCCTATGGCGAGCCGCAAAACAACCTCCGGCCCGCGTCGATCCGGCTTGAGTGCGAAGCATCGCTGCGCCGGCTCGCCATCGAGCGGCTCGACCTCGTGCAGTTCCACTGGCCGGACAAGACCGGGACGCCGGTGGAGGAGTCGTGGGCGGAGCTGGGAAAGCTCGTCGACGAGGGCAAAGTGCGGGCGCCGGCTGTCTCGAACTTCGACGTCGGCCTGCTCGAGCGGTGCGAGGCGATCCGGCACGTCGATTCGCTGCAGCCTCCCTTCTCACTGCTCGCCCGCGACGCCGGACAGCAGCTGCTCGACTGGTGCGCGGATCACGAGACAGGTGTTATCTGCTACAGTCCGCTGCGGTCCGGGCTGCTCACCGATTCATTCTCCGCGGAGCGGGTCGAGCTGATGGACTCCTACGACTGGCGCAAGTGGCAGGCCGATCTCGCCGAGGAGTTCGGCGAGCCGAGGCTGAGTCGCAATCTCGCGCTGCGTGACAGCCTCAAGCCCATCGCAGCGCGGCACGGGACGAACGTGACCTCGGTCGCACTGGCGTGGATCCTCGCCTGGCGAGGTGTGACGGGGGCGATTGTGGGCTCGCGCACGGCGGATCAGATCGATGGTTGGATCGGCGGCGCGACCGTCACTCTCACTGAGGAGGACCTCGACGAGATCCAGGCTGCGATCGAGCGTTTGGGGGTTGGCAGCGGCCCCGTCCGGCCGCCTCGCAAACGGAACGCGTGAGCCGGGCCGCCGGAGACCCGAATGCTGCGTGGCGGCGGTCCCGGCGCATGAGAACCGGCGGTCGTTGCTTACCCTGCGGCGAAGTGGAGGAGATTGCATGAACGAACAACTGCACCTGCAGGTGGAGACCTTGACTCCCAGTGCGTTTGCGCCGTTTGGCACGGTGGTCGAGATACCCAGCCGGGAAGCTGATGCAGGCGGGACCGGTTGGAATTGGTGGGGAGAAACAACATTGCTGGAGGCGGATACACGTCCTAACGGTGTGGGCTTCCTGCAGCTTCAACCCCGCCCGCTCTCGTTTGATTGGGCCGAAAGGCATCTCCGCAGCGAGGAAACGTTGGTGCCTCTTATCGAAGACTGCTTGGTGTACGTCGGGCCACCCGACCACCTGGACGATCCCGAGCGGCTTCCGGCGCTTGACCAGTTTCACGTGTTTCGCATCCGACAGGGTCAGGGAGCCAAGCTTCGAAAAGGTGTGTGGCACGGCGTGCCGCTCGCGATCGACAAGCCCGCCACGCTGATGGTTCTCCTGCTTGAAGGGACCGGCAGCTCCGACAACTATCTGGTGCGCTTCACCGACAGACCAGTGCTTATTGACTGAGGTCGGGCACGAAGGTTGAGAGGAGAGGATGGTCGAGGCTGGTGCTCAGCGTATGCTTATTGCGACGATTCCCTGCATGGTACCGACAAACACGGTGTTCCCCGAGAGCGCCGGAGTGGCGAAGCGCGATGCGACGCCCACTCCGACCGTGGCGCGTACCTCACCTGTAGCGGCGTTGAGAGCATAAAGCGTGCCGGCGCCTGGGTTGAGACTATAGACTGTCTGTCCTCCGACTACCGGTGAACCAGTGACAGCCGCGGGCGCTTGCCAGCCGACGACAAGGCGCGACCCTGAGGCAAGCCTGAGCTGACGCAACTGGTCGTCGCACGGAATATACAGGAACTGGCCATTTACGGCGGCTCCGCCGTACGCCGCGCATGGCGACAGGGTCTGAATCTGGCCGCCTACTCCTCCCAAATGAAGCGCTCGCAACAGGTAGCCGTGGCCCGACTTCCCGTCGGCGTACAGCAAGCCATTGGGCAGGAGCACCGGCCCCATGGAGCCCAAATCGGCATCTGACGCGTTATCCTTCTGCCACTGTGAAGGGGCAAAGGCATCCTCCAAATGGAGCGCGGAAGACAGACGCAGTACGGAATCGCTGTAGTCCCAGTTCCCTTGCGTGACGGCGCCGTTGCCGACGGCGACGTAGAGGTTGCCCTGGCTGTCGATGACTGGCCCCGGGGTGGCCCAAATACCGCCCTCGCGCGGGGTCGGCACCTGGTAGCGGAGCAATGCTCCCGATCCGTCGGTACGCGATCCGACCACCATGCCGTGATAGTTGCCACAGTCGCCAGTCAAGCCGCCGAACGCGACGTACACCATATTCCCCGAGAGTGCCAGGGCGCCACGCTGCTGAAGGGGCCGAGGATCCGTGCCAGAGGGATCGACGGAGCGCCGCACTCTGACGTGTCCGGTCTTCACGTCGACTCCGAACAATACGTGGGAGGGGCCGCTAGTCTCGGCGACGGCGAAGATCAATCCTGTTCGCGGGTCGTACACCGGCGTTCCGGTGATACCGAGGGGAAAGATATCGCCGCACGGGAGCGCGGATTGCGGCACCGGCGTGCCGACGGTAAGCCTCCACTGCACGTGCCCGTTCCGCTCGTCAAGCGCATAGATCGAATCATGTTCCGTCGCAACCAGCACACTGCCGCCGACCACAAGTGGCTCGGCGTAGACCGCCCCATCGAGCGTAGACGTCCACAGGCTCGTGAGGCTCGCGGGGTCTCGGGTGCCGGCGACGAAGCCGGTGCGCGCTGGATTGGCGTGGTACATAGTCCAGTCTGCCTCTGGCTGCCGGCTGGGAGCGGCCGACGTCTGAGGGGCAATGGCGAGGAGCAACGACAGGAGAAGCATACTGATTGCGCACGTGCGGGCGGACGACCCGGGCTGGCGAGGCATCGTACAACCTCCTTGCGCTTCCATGGCGAAGCTATAACTGCTGGAGGAGAGCCTGTGGCGGCTTGGAGCCAGCATATATGTGTGAGCGTACACGCTCCAGGTCGTATGGCCAAAGTCAGTTCGTTTTCGGACTAAGGGTGGTTGCGCAAGCGCCCGTAGCACTTCGGGCCCTCGGCACAGCGCGTGGTATGCTGAGCGGGCAGCGTGTATTGCCGATTCCGAGACCGCGTTGTTTGGCAAGAGACGAGTCGGCGGAAATGCAAGAAAGGGGTGACCTGCCGATGCCCGCGTCCTGGCAGCGAGCGCTCTATCTCCCTCTCATTATCCTGGCCTGGCTCGGCGTCCTCGTGGTTGGGGTATGGCTCCTAGCCCATATCACCAAGACAATTCTGGTGTTGCTACTGAGCGGCATCGTGGCGTTTGCCCTCACGCCGCTCGTCTCGCTGCTCTCACGCTGGATGCCTCGAGCGCTCGCGATCGCCGTGGCCTATGCGCTCGGCTTCGCTATGCTGCTCGGGCTGGTCGCACTCATCGTGGACACTGCGGCAAACCAGGTCACCAGCCTGGTTCACGACCTCCCTCGCTATCAGCTTCAGCTCAAGCGCTTTGAGCCACAGCTGATCGCCGCGCTCAAGCCGTTCGGGGTCACGCAGGCCAAGCTCGACCACGCCCAGCAGCAAGCGACCAGCTATATTCAGGGCGCCGGCACGACAGCCGCAACGCAATCTCTGGACATAGTCTCGGGGATCGTCAGCACCGTCATCGACCTGATTCTGATTCTGATCCTCAGCGTCTATCTCACCGCCAACGGCCCAAAGATCGCGCAACGGCTGCGCCGCGAGACGCCAGGCGCCCAGCGATGGCGTACAACCATGCTCCTCGGCATCGTGAACCAGGTCGTGGGCGGATATATTCGGGGCACGCTGACGATGGCGCTGCTCATTGGGGTGTTGGTTGCCGGCGGAATGCTGATCCTGCACGTCCCGTACGCTATCCTGCTGGGTGTCCTGGCCTTCTTCATGGAGTTCATCCCGATCATCGGGGTGCTGGTGTCCGGCGCCGTGTGCGTTCTGATCGCCTTGTTCCAGGGATGGGTCCTTGCGCTCGTCGTGCTCGCCTACTTCGCCGTTGTGCACGTCATCGAGGGCGACGTGGTCGGCCCGCGCGTGATGGGAAAGGCCGTGGGCATCCACCCGGCAACCGCACTGATCGCACTCGTGGCGGGAAGCGAGCTGTTTGGCATCTGGGGCGCGCTTTTTGCCGCACCCTTGGCGGGTTTGTTGCAGGCCGTGGGCACGTCCGCCTGGCGCGAGCTCCGCGGCAATAGTCCGCAGGTCTGAAACGAATGATTGCCGTTCGCCGCCCCGAGGTTGAGTGCAGCCTGCGGGTCGGCCTTAAACGCCGGGCCATGCGGCACTTGCTAGGCTCCACGGCTGTCACGATCATTACAAGTGACTGATACGCAGGAACTCAAGTTGCGGGCCCCGCGCGAGCCCTGCCCGCAGGCCCGGATCGCTCAGCGCCAAAGGGGATGCAATGTTTCAGATTCGAGTGCACGGAAGAGGCGGACAGGGCGTCGTGACGGCCGCCGAGCTCCTCTCAATCGCCGCATTCATGGAAGGCAAGTACGCTCAAGCCTTCCCTAGCTTCGGGTCCGAGCGCATGGGCGCTCCGGTGGTCGCGTTCTGCCGCATAGACGATAGGCCGATCCGGACCAGAGAACCGGTGATGCAGCCGGACGCACTGGTCATACAAGATCCGACGTTGTTCAGCTCGGTCGACGTGCTGCAGGGCATATCCAGCGACGGTTACCTGCTGATCAACTCCTCCAGGAGCTACGCGGCCCTCGGCATCGACGCGTTCGTGGCGGGGTTTCCGGCGGGTCACGTGAGGACTGTGGCGGCCACTGAGCTGGCGCTGGCGTTGACCGGCCGGCCAATTCCAAACGCGACGCTGCTCGGAGCATTCGCGGCGATGACCGACGTCATCGGCCTGGAGTCTGTCTGCGCCGCGCTGCGCGAGCGATTTACCGGCAGAGTGGCTGAGCTGAACATCGCCGCTGCTACCGCGGCCTTCGACGCCGTGACGGGCGCAGAGACAAAGGAGATCGCGGCATGTTGAAGCAGATCGAGGGTTCTCGTGCACTTGCGCGGGTTGTCGCCATGTGCAGGCCACAGGTGATATGCGCGTATCCGATTACGCCGCAGACGCACATCGTCGAAGGCCTCAGCGAGCTCGTCAAGGACGGGACGCTGACCGCTTGCGAGTTCATCAATGTCGAGTCGGAGTTCGCGGCCCTCAGTGTGGCCATCGGATCGTCTGCCACCGGCGCGCGCTCCTATACTGCGACCTCGAGCCAGGGCCTGCTGTTCATGGCCGAAGCCGTCTACAACGCGAGCGGACTCGGGTTGCCTATCGTGATGACCCTGGGGACGCGCGCCATTGGCGCGCCAATCAACATATGGAACGACCACAGCGATGCGATGTCGATGCGAGACGCCGGCTGGATCATGCTTTTCGCGGAGGACAATCAAGAGGCAATCGATATCCATATTCAGGCGTTCCGCCTGGCCGAACAGCTGAGTTGCCCCGTGATGGTCTGCGTGGACGGCTTCATCTTGACGCACGCATTTGAGCGGCTGGATCTACCCAGCCAGGCTGAGGTTGATGCGTTCCTTCCGCCGTATGTGCCGGCTCAGGTGCTCGATCCCTCGGACCCGGTCTCGATCGGCGCAATGGTCGGGCCAGACGCCTTCAGCGAAGTCCGTTATCTCGCGCACTACAAGCAGATGGAGGCGCTTTCGGTGATTCCGGAGCTAGGCGCTGAGTTTGCCGCGCAGTTTGACCGCAGGTCGGGCGGCCTGCTGCACAGCTACCGGGCCGAGGATGCCGATATGCTGATCGTGGCAATGGGCTCAGTGAACGGGACCATTAAGGACGTCATCGACGCCATGCGCGAAGAAGGCCACTCGATCGGCTCCGTAGCGATCACGACGTTCCGCCCATTTCCATTGAAGGAGACGCGCGAGGCGCTCGCACGTGCCCGGCGCATCGTCGTCGTGGAAAAGAGCCTTGCGGTCGGCCTGGGCGGCACTGTTGCCTCCAACGTACGTATGGCGCTTCGCGGTAGCAGTATCCCCGTCTTCACGACCATAGCCGGTCTGGGAGGCCGCCCGATCACCGAAGCATCGCTTCGCGCGCCTCTTCGAGCAGGCGGAGCGGGATGAGCTCGACGATGTCACTTTCCTTGACCTGAATTGGGACGTTGTCAACCGCGAGATCGCTCGCATGCACGGCAAGCGCCGGTCGGGGCCTATCGCCGAGAACATCCTGCGGGACCTGAGCGCCGCGTCCGCCAAAGCCAAGGGAGGACAGAGCAATGAGTGAATCGGGCCAGCGGGTCAAGTTCTACCAGAAGGGCACGCTGACGGTCGGGAACCGCCTCATCGATCCGGCGATCAGGACCGTGCAAGCCTCGATGAATCGTACGAACGCCATCACGTCCGGTCACCGCGCGTGCCAGGGTTGCGGCGAAGCGCTGGGCGCGCGCTATGCCCTTGATGCCGCGATGCGTGCCACGAACAACCAGCTCGTGGCGGTCAACGCCACGGGTTGCCTGGAAGTGTTCACGACGCCGTATCCCGAGACCTCATGGCAGTTGCCGTGGCTTCACTCGCTATTCGGCAACGCCGCGGCCGTCGCCTCCGGCGTGGCGGCAGCGCTGCGCGTCAGCGGGCGCACGCACATACGCGTGGTCGCGCAGGGTGGCGACGGCGGCACGACGGACATCGGTTTCGGCTGCCTCTCCGGCATGTTCGAGCGCAACGACGATGTGCTGTACATCTGCTACGACAACCAGGGCTACATGAATACGGGCGTGCAGCGCTCGAGCGCCACTCCGCCCGCGGCCTGGACCGCTACGACTCCGGCTGTCGGTAGCGAGCCGGGCAACGCCTTCCACGCCGGCAAGGATGTGCCGCGTATCGCCATGGCACACGAGATCCCGTACGTGGCGACTGCTAGCGTGGCCGACCTCCACGACCTGGAACGGAAGGTCACGAGAGCCATGCAGTTTCGGGGCGCCCGCTATATCCAGGTTCTCGTCCCGTGCCCACTTGGCTGGGGCACCGAGCCGAAGGACACCATCCGGGTGGCGCGACTGGCCCAGGAGTGTGGAATGTTTCCGCTCTTTGAGGCCGAGTACGGCGTGGTGACCGGGAGCACTCCGATCCGGCGCGCTGTGCCGGTCGATGAGTATCTTGAGGCGCAGAAGCGATTCGGGCACCTGTTCAAGGGCGGAAAGCGAGCAGAAGGCACAATTGCCGCGCTGCAGCGGATCGCGGACCGGAACATCGAGCGTTACCAATTGCTGCGAACATTGGAGACAGCCAGTGAATAAGCCCTTTGCCACCACACTCGACGTTGGCACGAGCCTCGCCAATCGCACTGGCGCCTGGCGAACCAACAGGCCGCTCTACGTGGATCGATTGCCTCCGTGCAACAACGTGTGCCCGGCGAGCGAGAACATCCAGGCCTGGCTTTACCACGCCGAAGAGGGCAACTATCGCGGCGCCTGGGAACAGATCATGCAGGATAACCCGTTGCCTGCCGTCATGGGCCGCGCGTGCTATCACGCCTGTGAGGGAGCCTGCAACAGGGCTCAACTCGACACGGCGGTGAATATCCACGCCGTAGAGCGCTTCTTGGGCGATCTGGCAATTGCCGAGGGCTGGAACGTTTCCGTCACGGCGCCGTCGTCCGGCAAGAAGATCCTGGTCATTGGGGCGGGACCCAGCGGTCTGGCGGCCGCGTACCATCTGGCCCGTCTAGGGCACTCCGTGACGATCATGGACGCCGAGAAGGAGCCGGGCGGCATGATGCGCTATGGTATCCCTGCCTACCGCCTCCCGCGCGAGGTGCTGGACGCTGAGATCCAGCGAATTCGCGACCTGGGTGTCGAGATCATCCAGGAGTCCAAAGTACAGGACATACCGGCCGCGATGAGAGTGGACGGATATGACGCGTGCTTCATTGCGATTGGCGCCCAGCTCGCCAAGCGCATTGACATTCCCACGGTGGACGCCAGCCGGATCCTGGATGCCGTCACCATGCTGCGAGGTGTCGAGTCGGAAGACGAGCCATCCCAGCTGGGCCGCAGAGTCATCGTGTACGGTGGCGGCAATACGGCGTTGGATGCCGCTCGCACGGCCAAGCGCCTGGGTTCCGAGGCCGTGATCGTGTACCGGCGCACGCGCGATCGTATGCCTGCGCACGACTTCGAAGTGCAGGAGGCGCTCGAGGAAGGTGTAACCGTGCGCTGGCTGAGCACGATACGGCAGATGGATGAAGACGCGCTCATCATCGAGAAGATGGTGCTCGACGAACACGGTTGGCCCCAGCCGACAGGAGAGTTTGAGGCCATCGCGGGTGACAGCCTGGTGCTGGCGCTTGGCCAGGATGTCGACTCCACTGTCGTGCAGCGCATTCCCGGCGTGAAGTATGGGAAGGACGGAGTCGTCGAAGTAGACGGTCAGCTCATGACAGCTTACCCGGGCATCTTCGCAGGTGGCGACATGGTTCCCGGAGAGCGTACGATCACGGTAAGCGTGGGCCACGGCAAACATGCCGCCCGCTGCATCGACGCGTATCTACACGGTGCGACCTATGAGGCACCGGACAAAGCCGAGCTCGCGTCGTTTGACAAGCTGAACACGTGGTACTACACCGACGCTCCAAAGACAGTGCAGCCGGAACTGGACATGATACGCCGGCACACGACATTCGAGGAAGTTACGGGCGGACTGGACGAATCGAATGCCCTCTACGAAGCCCGCCGCTGCCTCTCTTGCGGCAACTGCTTCGAATGCGATAACTGCTTCGGATGTTGCCCGGACAACGCGGTGATCAAGCTGGGCCAGGGCCAGCGATTTGCCTTCAATCTCGATTTCTGCAAAGGATGCGGCATGTGTATGCAGGAGTGTCCGTGCGGTGCCATCATCATGATACCGGAGCAGATCTAGAGCCAAGCCGCGTCGGGATCTGCAGGCCGTGCCGCAGATAGGATGCCCTGGGAAAGATCCCAGGGAGCCTCAGGCGCGCGCAACACACGTGCGGGAGTCGCCAAATGTGGACTTCGGTCCCCCCCCCGTTGGCCTCGGTGCCGGCGGGGCGTGGCCAGATTTCGTCAAGGAGCCGCCGGGCAACCGGACGCCCGGCGGCTCCTTGATATCTGCCTCCTAGTACGCGGGGTTGCCCACGTCTTCGGTGGCCGAGAGATTATCGGCCGATAGGCCGACGGCATAGGCGATAAAGCCACCGCTGCTGCCGACGGCTAGCGTGAACTCGGCCGCCAACGGGCCGGGTGGAATAGTTGCCTGTGAATCCTGGTCCGCGTCGACCACCCGGATACCACCCGGCGGCACGATGTAACTCGCGGACGAGGTGGCGCCGTTGCCGCCGAAGTAGGTCGCGACGACCTGGTTGGCCGCGCTTCCGGGATTGTAGAGATACACGGACCGGTCAACCGTGGCGCCATTGTCGGCGAGTCTGGTGGAGAGGTCCGTGAGGAAAGCGTCGGTCGCGGCGCCCGTCTGCGCGGGAAAGGCCACGCCCGGATGCTGGCCGATGTTGGGAGATCCGCTAAAGTACTGCGCGGATTCGGCCTCTATGGGGCCGGTCGCGGTCAGGGCTACGCTGAATACCTGCAGCGCGGCCGCACCGAGGTAGTTGTTGGCGACAATGGTCTGCCGTGTGCCCGGGCTGACGGTCACCGTCGCGGCGCTGCCGACCGGATGTCCAGACGCATCGGAGAATGACGCGGTCACCACGACCGGGTTGCCGGTGGTGTTGGGGTTCAGCAGGGTAATGAAGTCCTGATTGCCGGTCGGCCCGGAGCCACCGGAACTGCCGAAGGCGAAGCGCAGCGCAGTCGAGGGCGCGGCGATGCCGCTGCTCACCGTAGATCCGAACTTTCCTGAACCGGAGCCATCGCCGAAGTAAATCACGCGCTCCGGCACGATCGGCTGGTCACTGCCGATCAGCATGGCTACCGACTTCGCGGAGCCCGCCAGGTTGAGACTGCGAATGTTGGCCGTGGTGCGGCTCAGCGCCGGCACAACAAGCGCCAGGGTGCGCGCCCCCGCGGCGCTGCTTGCCTGAGGAGCGAGCAAGATGGTTACGTTGGCCGGCGTGTTTCCGGGGTTAAGCACCGTCAGGTATTCCTGGAACGTCGCCCCAGTATAGCCTTCGGGAAAGCCCCATGAAGTGGCTGGGGCACGTACCGGCAGGGTGGTGCTGCTGTCTAGACGGCTGCCGCCGGGAGCGACACGGCTGATCGTGCGCGTCACATATATGCGCTCTGGGGAGGTGACTACGGCCGCCACGATCTTGTCCGCGCCGACATCCGCATTGACTGACTCAGTCAGGACCGAGGTGTGCGCGAGGCTGCGCGTGACCACCACAGGTGCCGCGACGCCCTGAATGTAGTAGGTGATGGTGGCACTGGCAACGCTTGGGCTGGGATTGAGGATGTTGAGCACCTCAGTGAACGTCGCACGCCCATTCGTGGCGGCCAAGCCCGTGAATCCCTCGGCGAAATAGTCGCTGGTGCCGCCCGGTACCGTCACCGGTGTTGAGGTTGCCGTGGCGGCAGCGGTTACTGTCGCCGTACTCGTGTTGGTGACCGTGGCAGTTGGTGCTGCGACCGTCGATGTGATCGTGGGGGTTCGAGTCACGGTCGCGCTTGCGGTCATAGTGGCAGTGGCAGTCTGCGTGGCTGTTGCTGTCTGGGTGACGGTTGCAGTAGCCGTTTCGGTGGAAGTATCCATCGCCACGGAAACTGGGCGCGCGGCGTGAGCCGCGGACGCCTGGCCGGCGGACAGCCATCCGGACGTGGAGATGGGAGCTGAAACAAGTACCGCGAATATCAGGAGCCGGATGAGATAGTTTCGCATGGATTCAATCCTTCTCGTTTGTCATGTGCCCGGACTTACCGCGCACTTGGAGTGGTCGGCACCCCACGATGCCGTGGCCCCGGCGCCAAGAATCAGATTCTACCGGAATTCAACTTGATCGCGTGTTTGCTTGCTACGCGTGCTCGGGCCGATGGCCGGGAGCGAGGAGGCTATCCGTATTGCCGTCCCCGGCCGGCCAGGAGTAGCCTGTCCGAAGCGACGCAATGGGGCATGATCGTCAGGATTCATCCTCACCTTTGCCGCCGGACACGCGGCCATCACCGCATGCCCGGAAGTCCACGTCTCCAACAGCACAGCATGCGAACCAGATTCGCGGGCTATTGGTGCGCTGCCGTAAGCGTGATACGCGTACGTCGCGGGCGATCGATGACATCCGACTGGTGCTCCCGCAGCCATGCCCTATGCTCGGCACTGATCCGTGCCATTTCCGCGCGCAGTCCCGCAGCGCGCCGTCGCGCATCCTCTTTCGACTGCGGACCGTCGAATTCTACCGAACGGGCTTGCCTCGCATAACGCTGCTCAGCTGCCTGCCGGGCCATTGTCTGATTCTGCATGTGCAGCCGCCATGTTGCCGTCGGATCCGAGCCATTGAGGACCAAGGCATCAATCGAGCGGCCCGGCTGATACTGTGCTTCGCCTCGCTGTGTCTCGAGTTGGATGGGCACGTGGGCACTCCCCTCTCGCGGCGGCACACCGAGCCGCCAGCGGCATGATGAGAACACGCATACTTGCGATCCGGCCACTTGAATGCAGTATGCGCCCCAACGATGTTGGTGTCAACGATATACATAATTTGCTCTCCCTATTTGGAGTGATATTCTAGATAGATGTCCAATCGTTGTTAATATCATCACATAAACTGCTGTCACACTTGTCCGGACAGCGGCAAGCTATCGCGCTTGCAACGTGACGGCGAAGAAGTCGGCGCATTACTGGACGACCAGCCGGATCAGGCTGTGTGCGCCGCCGCGTATAGGCTCGCCCAAGTTCGTAGCCGTATCCATCGCTAGCTCTATCTGACCGCCTCCACCAATGGCATGGCCGTGTTCGCCCGCTTCTGGGTACGGCTATAGCCACAGGAGCTCCTGGCCATGACGGACGATGCGGATCTGCTCGTCGATCTCCCGTCGCCGCCGGCTCAAGGCACTGACCAGGATGGCGTGCCGATCCTCGACTGCCGCCAGCCCACTTCGGAGCGCGCTGCTGGTCGTCCATAGCCTGCCGATAGCGCGCCCGCGATCAAGCGTGTTCGTGGATGGCGCAAATACTATTAGGTAGTTAACGTCAATATGCGCCTGTGGATCCAGATAATGATATTAAATTGTACTTATGCTTGACATCGGTGGGGGCAGCGCCCATACTGGATAGCGGGCTGAGCTTCGCTGGCCATGCTTGAAGCGCACCGCGCGCCGGCCCGAGTCTGGCGCTGGTTGTCGTCTCTTTCGCCCAGCGAGGGGACTGTGGTGTCGTGTCTGCTGCGATGTCGCGTTTGTTTCTTCGATGGTATGTGGCTGCGCTAGCGGGCCTCGTGCTGCTGTTGCCAGGGCTCCCGTCGCACGCCGCGTCCGGTGCCGCCGTCGGTACCAGCGCCTGGCGTGCCGGTGCGTCTTTGCCTACCGCCGCCGACTGGCTGACGGCTGCTCCACTGGGGGGTGGCTCGGTTGTGGTCCTGGGCGGCGAAACATCGAATATCCGTCTGGCAGCGCTTCTCTTGCCCGGAGCGGCGAGCTGGACGCGATATCCGGATGCACCGGTCGACATTGGCACTCCTGCCGCACTGGCCCTGACGCCTGAGATGGTCATGGTTGTCGCGCCGTCTTTCGCCAGTGGTGCGCTCGCAGCGCCAAGCAAAGCGCTGCTGCTGGACGTGACCGGCCGCACCTGGATGACGCTTCCAAGCGTACCGGTGCCGCTGCTCAGGCCGGTCCTGTACAGGCTGGACGCGACGCGGATCATCGCCGTCGGGGGCTTAGGTGGTTTCGTGGGAGCAGTCTTCGACCTCTACAACCGGCGGTGGACACCGATTGGAGCTCCCGTATCCAATGTCGCCAGCTACTCAACTGTCATGTTGCCGGGTCGAGGCATGATGATGATGATCACGGTGGTCATCGACGAACACTCGCAGCCTCGCACCGTGCGGCGCGCATGCTTGCTGACGACTACACTCAAGTGGGTGACCCTGGCACAACCGCCGTTCACGTCGGACGGAGCACAGGCGGTGGTACTGGACGCAAACCGCGTGCTATTCGCCGGCGCGCGTCCGACGGCGGACAGCCCCGGCTCCCCGGAACCTCGGCCCTTGCTCTATACTGCAACCTCCGATACCTGGACGACTACCAGCAGCACCGGTCAAGATCACCGAGGTGGTACTCTGGTCGCAGTGGGGGGCGGCCGCGCGCTCCTGGTCAGCGGGCATTCCGTGCTCGGTGAGCCGACCATGCAGTGTCTTCTCTTCGATGGCAGAACCTGGCTCTCGGCCGGATCGCTACCCGACCCGTGGGCCGCCTTCGCAGCTGTGGCAGTCGATGAGTACCACGTTCTGCTCATCGGGGGGGACCGACGCGGACTAACCACGATGGGGCCCGTGGCCGACACCATTGAATGGTCGCTTGACCCGGTACCGGCCGGCTAGGACCAAGAGCGCGGAGAATGGCCGTTCCCAGGGCTAACGGGCGCCGATTGTGAGCGAGCGAGCCACGCAGGTCTCTTGCTCCAACCGGCGCCGCAGCGCCTGCACGCCGCGAAACTGCAACGCCTTGACTGCTCCCGCTGTGCGTCCCGTGCGCATTGCAATCGCCGCGATCGCCAGCCCGTCGGCGAAGCGCAGACGGATGACCGTCCCCTGCTCCCGCGGCAGGATCTGTACTAGGCGCTTGAACTCTTCCGCCCCGACGCAGGCATCGATATCCGCTTCGGCGTGCGGGTCGGGCAGGTTGAGTTCAGGCTCCGCGCCTTGCACAGCCCGCCCATTCTCTTCTCGAGACCCAAGCCGCGCATATATGCCGGGAGCAGAGGCTCGATACAGGCCGCCGATCACGTTGGCGGCAATAGTGAATAGCCAGTGCCGGAGCGGGATGCCCCGCTGCTGATAGCGCGGCAGCGCCTGGAGCGCTTGCAAGAACGTCTGCGAGGTGATGTCCTCGGCTTGGGCGACATTGTGCAGCCTGCTCAATCCAAAGGCGAAGATAGCCTGCACGTAGCGCTCGTAGAGCACGCCAAACGCTTCCGCATCTGGGGGACCCGCGTGTGTTCCTACTGCGCGATCGACCAGATCGGCGTCGTCGAGCGACAGGAGGGTGGCGGCGTGGTGGATAGACGACCACATATCGGATGATCCGCTCTCGGGCTTCACACGTGCAGAAGCGATATCGCATTCGCCGGCACTGGCCACGCGCGAGCACGTGCACAGCGATCGGTCCCGTGTCAGTGTGTTCATCCTATCCTCCTCATTGGCGACGTAATCGCATCTCCGAGAGCTCCACAGTCACCCGGAGGTCCGCAGCCTCGATCTGCCGATCCAGTGCCCCACTGGCATTCCGGCCGGCGATCAACAGATTGTGCGGAGTACGAAATTCCGACTCGATGCGGCCCAACTCGGTGCCAGGATCGTCGTACCCTTTCTGCCGTAGCACGGCGAGCGTACGAACTTTGTCGAGTGTAGTCAGGTCATTTGCCAGGATGTCGCGGACAAGAAGCTCGATTTCATGCTGTGACAGGGTTCTTCGGCCTGTGGACATCGCATCGCTCCTCCACTACAGTAAGGCCAACTCACGGTCGTTCATTCAAGCCCGCCCAAGGACAGATGGCACTGCGCCTTCATTCGCGATCGCGAGACGTGGCGGCACGGATCCTCCAGCACCCTGCGCACTGCCGGCCGCGCCTGAGTCGTGCGCCTTCCCGTATGGCGGGAACGCTTGCACGCGACACAAGGTCGCAGCATCCAGTCCGCCCAACATTGAGTATATCATGAAACAGCTCTATCTATTATCCGAAATATGTGCTATTATTGCGATGTATTCTGTGAAGTAGCTCAAATAAACTTGTAACCCCAGACCAGAGTGCTGCAGCTCGGCGACTCGGCTCGCACCATCCAAGAGCGGTCCGGCGAGGAGAAGATAGGTGACCCAGGATGCCGCTGAGCGCGGCATCTGGTCCAGTCAAGTCCGGCGCGGTCCCATCTGCCCCGTGGGCGTTTGACCCACTTGTGGGCGCCCGACTTCGTGCATCAGCCTTTCAGGCTTGGCATGGCGGTCGGTGCAGCTGCAGCACGGTGTCTGTTACCCGGCTGCAAGGAGGAACACATGCGACATCATCACGCGATCCTTGCGCGTATCATTACCAGCGCGTTCTTGCTCCTGTTCGTGGTACCCGCGGCCCTTGGCACGAGCGGCCCTGCTGGATCCGTTCGCGCCGCCGGCGCGTCGACATCCCAAGCTATCGTGCCGCAAGGTGCCCAGACGCAGCAGCTACTCGTGCTGCAGGGCGCAGGGGACGTTACAGCCACGGCGACGCTGACCCCCACGGCGGCGCTGACCCCCACTGCTTCCCTTAGCAGTAGCCCAACAGCCTTCGCCCCCAGTGACAGCATCAAAGTCCAGGGGACAGGGTTCACAGCGGGCGAAATGGTATTCATCTACCTGATGACACCCTCCGGCTCAGCCTCGGTGAAGATCGGGCAAACGCGTGCCGGCACATCGGGCAACTTCGGACCGAAGACCATTCAGGTGCCCTTCAACGCCCCGGCCGGCAAGGTGCAGCTGGTCGCTTCCGGCCAACTTTCCAAACAGCGGGCGACCGTGCTGGTCACGGTCCATGCCGCGGTGGCCACGTTGCTGGTCGCACCCACTTCCGCCAAGCCGGGCGACCGGATCAGCGTCAGCGGCAGCCACTTTCAGCCCGGCGAGCTCGTGGAGGTCGACCTGGTGGCACTGGCGAGCAGCGCCAAGCTGGGTACGGTACGCGCCAACGCGGCGGGCTCCTTTAGCCTGAACACAAGCGTACCGGCGAACACGCCACAAGGAACGGACAGCGCCGTCGCTACCGGGGCAAGCAGCCACCTGAGCAGTACGGCCCAGATTGCCATCGGGTCCCTGCCCGCGGTCCTGTCCCTTGGCAGTAGCTCCATCAAGGCAGGCGACGCCCTCAGCGTTTCCGGCAAGGGATACATCCCCGGCGAGACGGTCTCCATCCAGCTGACAGGCGGCACCTTGCCGGCTCTGACTCTGGCGGCCGTCGTGGCCAACACCGGCGGTGCGTTCAGCATCGCCAAGCTGGTGATTCCCACGCTCGTGCCCTCCGGCTCCTTGACGTTGACCGCGTTTGGGCATACCAGCGGCCGGTCGGCAACAAGCCCGCTTACCGTGCAGGCGCCGCCGCCGGCAGCGCCGATCCTCGGCATTCTGGACACCACGCACGTAGCCGGCGCGGTCTACCTGCTCAGTCCCGGCGGGCTGGTGCAGCTGGCAGGGAGCAACTTCCCGGCCGGCGGCCAGGTGACCATCACCCTTGCCGGCCCGGGCGGGACCATACCACTGGCCACGATCGGCGCCACGAGCAAGGGCGCCATCGGTCCGGCGGGTGTCACGCTGCCCGCGACCACTCCTGCCGGCCCCTATGCCCTGCAGGCGATGGTCGGGGGCAAGACGGTGGCCAGCCTCGACACTAAGGTCGCGGCCCTGGCCCCCCGTCTCACGCTTTCCACTGGCACCCTGTCGCCAGGCGCGACCGTGGCGGTGCAAGGCAGCGGCTTCGCTCCTGGTGAGCAGATCGTGCTTGCGCTCAACGGGTCGGCACTGCTTACCGCGCCGACCACCGTTCTGGCCGACGGTATCGGCCACTTCGGCGCGACGTTCGTGACGCCCGCCACGGTGATCAACGGCACGAACATCGTGATAGCCAGTGGCGTCAGCAGCAGGGCGAGCATCTCGACCAACCTCACGGCGACGCTGCCAGTTGCGACGCGCTGGTACTTCGTCAATGGTGACACCACCGGGAACACGCGGACCACCATCTCCATGCTCAATCCCGGAGATCTTCCTGCTAGCGTGAAGATGACCTTCCTCTATCAGGACGGGCCGGAGCGCACCTACTCGATGGTCGTGGCGCCGCACAGCGTGGCGTCCATCGACCTGGCGCAGGCGGCCGGGCCGGGCCGCCATGTCTCCACGCTGCTGGAGGCCGACCGCCAGATCAGCGCTGAGAGCAGTGTCAGCTACGGCACGGGCGATGCAACGACCGCACTGGGCGCGCCGGGGCCAGCGAAGACCTGGTACCTGGCGGAGGGCTACACCAATGGGAGCTTCCGCGAGCAAATCGCGGTGATGAACCCGGCCACGACCTTCGCCGCGGTCGACGTGCGCTTCCTCCCCTTCAACGACCGGCCGGCTCGCGAGGTCCGCTTCGAGCTGCAACCGCGCTCGAACATCACGATTGACGCCAGCCAGTACATGCCCGGGCAGTCTTTCAGCGCCATCGTCACGGCCAATACGGACGTGGTGGTGGAACGCACCATGCGCTTCGGCATCGGGGGTCGTGGCGCACATGACAAGATCGGCGTCACCAGCGCCTCGACGGTTTGGTTCTTTGCCCAGGGTGTCAGCTCCGGCGATCACCAGACGTTCTTCAGCATCTTGAACCCCAACCAGGCAGCGCCTGCCGCGGTGACCGCGACGTTCTTCGACCGCACGGGCAAGCCGGTCGGGTCGCGGACGATTGTCGTCAACGCGCTGCGGCGCGGCAACATCAAGCTCAACGACGTACTGCCCAACGCCGAAGTAGCCACTATCCTGACGAGCAATGTGCCGGTGGTCGTGGAGCGGCCGGACTATAACGGACCGGCGAACCTGGGCCTGGCCACCTCGGGCAGCGTGGTCTTTGGCAGCAACGGCGGCGGACTCTCCTGGGCCTTACCCGGCGGCGGCACGGCCGATGGCACGCAGTCCACGATCTTCCTGTTCAACCCGGGTCTGAAGACCGCCACGATACATGCCACGTTCTACACCGCGGCCGGCTCCACCGTCACACAGGATCTGAACCTTCCGCCGTACAGCGACACGGCTCTGAACGTCAACGCGATTCCCGGTCTATCCGCTGGCCGCTACGGGGCAATGCTCAAGAGTACGAACGACCGGGTCTTCCTTGCCGAGCAGTCGGAGCTGAATACCAGGACCCAGCAGGCGACCAGCACCCAGGGCGTGGCGCAGTAGCGCTGAGGCACTGGGGCAGGTTCGAGATCGGCGCCCCAGCGCGTGGCGCAATGAGCGCCGCGCCCTGGGGCGGGCCCGAGAAAGGTCTCTCAGAAGGAGAAACAAATGTCCACACTCATCAATGACGCCGGTCGCGGTATGCGCTCTGCCCTGCGCCTTGGCGCCGGTATCCTGTTCGCGCTGCTCTTGCTGCCCGGCATGTCCGGTCTGCCGGCGCATGCGGCCACGGTGATGTCCGCGCCTGCTCGCGCCGTCGCGACGGCGACGCTGCCCGATGGCACGCTGATCCGCGACACGTCGTCTAGCCGGGTCTACCTGGTCTGGGCCCAGGCGCGACATTGGATCGATTCGCCCGCCACATTCAGCGCCCTTGCCTACGACTCATCAACCATTATCAACCTGGATCCCGGTACTGTCGCGACGCTGCCGGACGGCACCGTATTGACCCTGCATACCGTGGCCGGCGGACTCATCTGGCCGTGGGCTCCGATCCAGGCTAACCCGGTCCAGCTCAACCTCAGCCAGACAAGTGCCACGGCAGGCGGTTCGCTGCCGTTGGCAGCCGGCGGGTTCCGACCCGGCGAGACCGTGGCGGTCAGTGCGCCGAACGGCGTGAGCTTCACGGCGGTCGCCGACGGCCAGGGCGCGCTCGTGGTAAACGTGCCTATCCCGACGGGCGTGAGCATTGGCCTGCATCATGTCTACGCCCAGGGTAACCAGAGTGGCCTCTTTGGCGTGCAGATCTTTCACGTTATCGCGCCGGCGCCGGCGCCGACCATCTCCATGACGCCCAATCCGGCTGTGTTCGGCACGGACCTCAGCGTCAAGGGCGCCGGCTTCAAAGCGAATGAGCGGGCCGAGATCTTTCTCAACGGCGGCGTGAGCGCCGTGGTCGTCACGACCGACGGAGACGGGGCGTTCGCCTTGACGAAGCTGCCGGTGCCCGCAAATCTGGGTCCCGGAAGCTACGCGCTGCAAGTGTATGGCGCGAGCAGCGCGCGCTCCATAAGCACCCAGGTGGCAGTGGTGGCGCCGACGTCGGCCACGGCCACCGCGACGGCAAGCGCGACGCCTGCACCGACACCGCCGGCCAATCCGGTCGTGATCATCAGCGCGGCGGTCACCAGCCCTGGCTCGCAGGTGGTGATCAGCGGCAGTGGCTTTGCGCCGAATGAGACGGTCCTGATCCGGTTCAACGGGACCCTGGAGAGCGGCATCGCCGCGAACAGCGCCGGCAACTTCGCCGGCGTGGTGCTCACCGTGCCGTCCGGCACGGCCTCGGGCACGTATCACGTCACGGCCTTCGGCGCGACCAGCCAGCGCTCGGCGAGCACCGCGCTGATCGTGGTGGCGCCGCAACCCGTGCCTGTGGCAGGTATCGCCATCAGCCCGCTCAGCGCCACGATTGGCATGCAGGTGCTGGTGGCCGGCACGGGTTACCAGCCCGGCGAGACCGTCCTGGTCAGCGTGAATAACGTGCTGGTGCAGTACCTGACCGCCAGCGCGTCAGGCTCCTTCACCAATGGCGTCTTCATCGTGCCGAGCACGCTGGGACCCGGCCGCTACAAGGTGCTGGCAGTCGGCGCCAGCAGCGGCCGCGGCGCCTCGGTCGTGCTGACCGTCAACGCCGCGCCACCGGTGATCACGCCGCGGCTGTATGTGAATCCCTCCACTATTACGCCAGGAAAGAATGCCACGCTCAGCGGCTCTGGTTTCACGCCGGGTGAGCAGGTGCTCGTGCGCCTGGACAATGTCCTTGTGGGGATCATCGCCGCCAATGGATCCGGAACCTTCAGCAGCCTGCGCGCCTTCAGCGCCGCGCTGGGCACGCATACCCTGAGCGTCACCGGGGCGATCAGCCACCGGGTTGCCTCCACCACCTTGCGCGTGGTGCAGCCGGTGACGGCGAGCATCGGGCTCGCGCCGAGCACGGCCCATCGCGGGGCCGTCGTGCGGGTGAGTGGCGCCAACTTTGTGGCCGGCGAGGTCGTCCTGATCCGCTTCGGCAACACCCTCGTACAGGCGATCGCCACCGACGGCAACGGTCACTTCGCCAATGCCGGCTTCACGGTGCCGGGTACCGCGCCCTACGGCGTCACCTACGTCACGACGACCGGCTCGCGCAGTGGGCGCAGCGCCAGGGCAGCGCTGCACATCATCGCCGCGGCGCCTGCCGCGCCGCGGCTCACGCTGTCGTCGACGAATCTGCACCGGGGCAGCAAGGTCACCGTGTCCGGTAGCGGCTATCAAGGTGGCGAGATCGTGCTGATTCGCTTCCGCGGGAGTTTGGCGGGAGCTGCCGAGGTCGACAGCCACGGCAACTTCGGTAAGGCCAGCTTCCAGGTGCCCGTGAACAGCCCCTACGGCACCTTCTCGGTGAGCGTGACCGGCGCGCGCAGCGGGCGTTCCGCAACGGTGCACGTCCGCGTCACGGCGATTCCGGGCGTCGGCATCTCGGTGTCGCCCACGGTAGTGCAGCGGAACGGGACTGTTACCGTGTCCGGACACGGCTATACAGCACGCGAGATCGTGTTGTTGCGCGTGAACGGCCAGTTGGTGCTTGCGGTCTCTGCCGACAGCCATGGCAACTTCGCTCATGCCAGCTTCCGGATGCCGTCGCAATTCCATAGGGTCAAGGCGACGCTGCTGGCGACCGGCGCCAAGAGCGGCCGTCATGCCCAGGCCGCCATCCTGGTCTTCTAGTCGTCCCTCCGCAAGGTCGGCCCCCGTCTCTATCAAGAGACGGGGGCCGATGCATGTGTCTCAATGTCAGACGTGTGTTCTCCGCGAGGCGCAATGGCCGCGCCGTCCACCGGTTACGAATGATACGTCGAACTACTCGTCCTTCGCCGCTCGCGATGTGCGTTCCGAGCTGCCCGCAGCGAGAAACCGGTGCAGCAGCGCCAGCAGGTATTCCAGTCTGAAAGGCTTGCGCAGGATGGCGTCGGCCCCAGCGGCGCGCGCAACGGGGAGGCCGACCGCCGTGATCAGAATCACCGGAATGCGCGCTCCGTTCTTGACCGCCTCGGCCCGCAAGGCCGCGATCAGCTCGGCAACACTCAGGTACGGCATCATCAGGTCGGTGATGACCAACGCAGGCGAATGCGCCCGTACTAGCCCGATCGCCTCTTGCCCGTTCATCGCAATCACGGGGTGATATCCCGCCTGGGCCACCACATCGGCCACGTACTGCGCGATGGGCTCATCATCGTCGACGATCAGGACAACGGGCGGAGTCGGTATAGTCACGGAGTTGTCTTCGGTGGGGACTCAGCGACATTCTCACTGGCGGCAATCGGTGCTCCCTGTTGGCGTGCGATCCCTGTCAGCAGCTCGGCACGCGTCTCCCTGGGGGCAAGCACCATGATGCCTGTCGGCGTGATGCGGAACTCACGCAGTGCCACATCATGCGCCGAGAAGCGCATCTTGAGCACCGAAAGCACGCGAACGAGCTGATCCCGATAGGTGACCTGCTGCAGCACCAGTACGTTCTCGGCCAGGATCGCGAGCGCGTCGGCTGTGAACTGCAACTGCTCTGTCAGCAGCGTCCGGTTCTCCTTGACGAAAAGCGCGGTCACCCCGCGCGCACGCAGTGCCTTGAGCAGCGCTGCCAGATAATCGTCCACGCGTCGTGCATCGCGAGTGCCCGCCGCGCGCTCAAGCTCGGCGACGCTGTCTACTACCAGCCGCCGTGCCCCGTGTGCGTCGAGCGCGGCCAGTAGCTCGTCCGCTACGATGTCCGGGTCGAGCTCTACCGGGTCCAAGCGCAGGAGCGCAAGCCCCCCTCCCTGAGCAAGCGCGGCGCGCAGGCGTGGCCCCAGGGCGAAGATGTCGGCCAGCCGCAGCAATTGGGCGCGCGACTCGCGGAAGCCCAGGAACACGGTTGCGTCGCCCGCCGCAACGCAGGCCAGGGCAAAATGCAGGCCGAGCAGCGTCTTGCCCGTGCCAAGGCTGCCCAGCAGCAACGTGCTGGTCTGGCGCGTGAGGCCTCCCGAGAGGAGCGCGTCCAGCTCGGGCAGACCGAACGCGGCGCGCTCATCCGATTCGGCCGCCTCTTCCGCCTGCTCGGCGAGGGACGCCACTCGCGCCTCCAGCCGGGGATAGATCACAGCCCCAGATGTCGAGATCGCAAGGCAATGCAGGCCACCCAAGGGGGCTGTACCGCGCAGCTTAATGACTTCGATCGCCCGGTGGTGTCGCGCACCCTCAAGACCGTAGTGCAAGCCCAACAGCACATCCGCGGTTGTGACCTCGGGGAAGATCGTGGGGTCGCGGGGGGTCGCCTCGGCGGTGATGATCACCGTTACGCCGGGCATGCTTAGGGCCGTTCCCACCTTATACAGGAAGGCGCGCGCGCCTTGCGAGTCGCCCGACGCGTCGATCACAGCGCGAAAGCCATCCAGCACGACCACATCGGCTCGCGTCTGGCGTACCATCGCCATGACTTGCAGTGCGGCCTGGCTCAGCCCTTCCGCCAGATGCTGAGCCAAGCTGAACACCTGCACCACATCACCTACCAACGACTCGTCGTAGAAGGTGAAGGAGCGCAGGTGCGCGATAAGCTTGTTGGCGGGCTCGGCGAGCGCCGTGAGGATCAGGACACGTCGTCCGCCACGCGCCGCGGTGAACGCCATCTGGCTGGCGAGAGTTGTCTTGCCACTGCCGGGCGAACCCACCAGCAGCACCAGGGCGCCTCGGGGCATACCCCCGCCGAGCAGCAGATCCAGGTTCGGCACGCCGGTCGGATCAAGCGACTCCGGCGCTGCTTCTGCCTCGGTGCCGACTTTCTCATGCGGTTCGCTATACATCTCCATCCTTTCCTCGTGGTTCTCTCCGGCTCATCAGACTCGCACGTTGGACTGGTCGACGGTGCCGTGGCGGGCGCCGGACGGCGAAGGTGTTCGCGACGACCATCCCGCTTTCCACAGCGGTCGTGCCGCCATGTCGCTAGCCAATGCAATTCTGCCTCATTCCTCAGAAGAGCGTGCTTCAGTCGCAGCGGCATTGGATGCATGTGCCAAGAAGCGATGGAGGAATCGCACGAGATCCGCCAGGTGAAACGGCTTCCGTAGCACGACGTCGGCACCGGCTGCCCGGGCCTGCACCAGGCTGGCCCCGGTCATCAGGATTATCGGCGGCATCGTGCCCGTCGCGCGCGCATCCTCGCGCAGCGCGGTGATAATTGTTGCCCCATCGAGATACGGAAGCATCAGGTCCAGGACGAGCAACGCAGGCCGCCGCGCCCGCGCGAGCTCCAGGGCCTGCCGGCCATGGAGGGCTATCAGTGGCGTGTAGCCCGCTTCACGTACCGCGAGGGCAACGGTCTCGGCCAGCGGCTCCTCGTCTTCTGCGATCAGCACCAGGGCAGGTCCTAACGCATCCGGCGTCGATAAGGCAGATTCCATCGCGCTCATTCCTGATCCCTGGCCGCGTCTTCGGCCAGCCGCGATTGTGCACGGCCGCGGCGCACGCGCGTGCGTGCGTGGCTGGTGACTGCGCCCGCAACCGCGCTCGGCCGGAACTCTCCCTGCTCGCGCTCGATGCCTGCCAGCAGCCCCGACGCGCTTTCGGACGCCGCCCGCACGGCGATGCCGGCGGGGGACGCGATGGTGAATTCGCGCAAGCTGAGGTCGTGGCGTGAGAAGCGCATCTTGAGCACCGAGAGTAGCCGGAAGAAGCTGCCTCGATAGATGACGCCCTGGAGCCACACCACGTTCTCGGCGATGCTTGAGCTCAAGTCCGTCTCCAGCTCGAGATCGGATCCCGCGAGCGGGCCGGTCTCCTTCGTGAAGAGCGCCGTGATTCGCCGTGCCTGCAACGCCGTGATCAACGCCGACAGGTAGTTCTGCACCCTGCGCGGCGTGCTCCCTTCGCTGACCGCGCGCTCGATCACGGCAACGCTGTCTACAACCAATCTCCGCGCGCTCGTGCGGTCAAGGGCATCCAGAAGCTGGTCGGCGAGCGCGTCGGCATCGAGCTCAACGGGCGGATAATGCAGCAGCGTCAGTCCACCTCCGTTTGCCAGTCCCGCGCGCAAATCCTGGCCCAGGTTGAAGGTGTCGGCCTTGAGTAACAGTTGCCGTCGATCCTCGTGGAAGCCCAGGAACACCACCGGCTCACCGGCCCGCACGCCGGCCAGAGCAAAGTGCAGGCTCAGAAGCGTCTTGCCGGTGCCGCCGCTGCCGATCACCACGGTGGTTGTGGCACGCGTCAGGCCGCCGTCCAGCAGCGCATCGAGCGCCGGGAGGTCAAACACCGCCCGCGATGCGTCTTCCGGACGCGGCGGCGCGGCCGCGACCACCTTGTCGTCGTCAGGGACAGTCGGTCTCCGTGCCGCCCGCGCCTCCAGGCGGGGAGATACGATGACACCTGCCGTGCTCAGCTCCAGGCTGTGCAGGCCGGACAGGGGCGTGGCGCCGCGTGCCTTCACCACCTCCAGCCGACGCCGCTGCCGCTCATCGAAGACGCCAAAATGCATGCCGATGATCGTGTCGGCCGTGGTCGCCTCGGGGAAGAACTTGGGATCGCGCACCTGGGCTTCGGTGGTGATGACCGTGGTCGTTCCTTGCGCGCTCAACGCGGTGCCGACCTCGAACATGAATTGCCGGCCCGAATGCGGATCGGCTCCCGTAGCGCGCATGCCGCTGAAGCCATCGAGGACCACGAGGCTGGCGCGCTCGGCGCGCACCAGGTCGATCATGGCAGTGCTCGCGCTGGCCAGGCCGGCACTCAGGAAAGGCTGCAGACTGAGCAGCTTCACACGCAAGCCTATGAGCGCTGAATCGTAGAACGCGTACGCGCTCAGATGTCCGAGGAGCTTGCTCGGCGGCTCGGACAGCGCGGTCAGGATCAAAACCTGCCGCCCGGCGCGCGCGGCGGCGAACGCCATTTGTATGGCCAGCGTCGTCTTCCCGGATCCGGGTTGCCCCACGATGATGGCCAGCGTGCCGCGTACCAGCCCGCCGCCCAGAATCAGGTCCAGATTCGGCACGCCCGTGGGGTCGGTTGCCAAGGATGCCTCGTTGACGACGGTATCCTCGGTTCCTTGCTGCTGCTCCGGCATGCGTATCGCTCCCTTCTACTGCGAGACTATCCTGGCATCCTCGGTGGTGAGCCTATCGTTTCCGTCGAGCTTGCTTGGCAGATCCGCGCGTGTGGGCGCGTTAGCAAGCGGAAACACGAGTGCCAGCACGGCGCCATGCCACCCGTCCGCCGACGTCGCTGACTCGGCGACGGACACGCTTCGCTCGACCCAGATGTGGCCGCCATGTGCTGCCACGATGGCCCGGCAAACATACAGGCCCAGGCCAGCGCCGCGGATGCCCTGCCCAGAGCTGGTCACCCGCCAATATCGCTCGAACACGTGGGGTAGGGCGGCCTGTGGAATGCCCATGCCGGTATCCGCGATGCGCACGGCCACCCAGTCTGCCGCCCTATCTACCCGCACTTCGCTCTGCGCATCGGGCGTCGACAGCGCGCTGGTTGGCGCCGCAGCGGTCTCCAGCGCAACAGTAATTGGGCCGCCCTCCGGCGAATACTTGATCGCGTTGGCCAACAGATTATCGAGCACCTGACGCAGCCTGATGCGATCGCCGGCGACGATCAGGGGCGCCGGAGGCACGCTCAGTGTCACGCTGTGGCGGGATGTCTGCAGTTGCGCGTGCTCGACTGCCTGCATCGCCAACTGGGAAAGATTCACGCCTTCCGGCTCGAGATGGTGAATGAGCGTGCCTTTGGCGGCCTCGGACGCGTCGAGCACGGTCTCCATCACGCGTATCAGGTTCTCCATGCTGCTCTCTGCCACGGCAAGATGGTGATCGAGCTGCTGTGCCGCCCTATCTCTTTCGGCCATGGAGGAGCTCAGCAGACGAGCCAATTGCAGCCGCCCGAGGACGGCGGTGACCGGATTGCGGAGGTCATGTGCGGCAACGGCCAGCCAGTCCTCGGGCAGCAGCGAGGTCACCGGCGGGACAATACGCCCCACAGCCACGGCGCCAATCGCCGCGCCGTTCTCGTCGCGGAGCGGTGTCACCGTCCACGCGGTCTGCACCATCGCATCCGTCGGGTCGAGGAGCGTCAAGAGCACATCCCGGTGCTGCGTACCCGTCACCGCCGACCACCGCAAGGGCAGTGCCTCCAAGACGGCCGGCAGCGACCCGCCGTCAAGCGACCGCCCAGGCAGTTCGGCATTGCTCGTCTCGGTCTCCAGGTCGAGCAAGGCGCGCAGCGCCGGGTTGATCGAGGTCAGGCCGCCGGAATTGTTGCAGACGACGACCAGCTCGTCCATCGACTCGACCACTGCTTGCCAGTACGCCGCATCGCTCATGATCGGGGGCGTGCCCGCCTCGCGGAGCCCAGCGTAATCCTCCGGCGCGGGGACCAAGGTGCCTGCGGCAAGACCCTGCGCGATTCGGCGCAGGCTGCCTCGCCGCCCGGGGTTCAGCAGCGACCGCTTGAAGAGGCGCACTCGCGCCACGTCTTCGACGGCATATAATCGCGTGGCGCTCGGCGAACGTCGTGGATGGAGGATGCCGGCCTGCTCCCAGGAGCGGAGCTGCGGTGGTGCAACGCCCGTAAGCGCCGCGACATCGGCGATGAGAAACGTCGCGTCAGTTTGGAGTCCAACGCTCACCATCGCGTCGGCCGGTGCAGCGGGCCTGGGCATGATGACCTCCCTCACTTTGTAAGGATCTTGCCACTTGAGCCACTGGTGCGAGCGTCTCGTTCCAGGACGGATATGCTACGTATAATATCCTCACTATTATAGCACCTGTCATGGCGATGGCATCGAATAATAGCCACAGTTCGTTCAAAGCATCTTCGGCCGCTCTGGCACCCCCGACGATCCTCGAGCCAGAAATGAGTACGCTGCGCAGTGCCGCTTGCACAGGGCTGCCTCGGGCGTCACGGTGGGCCAGATGGGTTCGGGAGCGTGGTTTGCACGGCGCGAAGTGAGCCGCGAGGGCCGCAAGGAGGCGCCCGGTGCGGGCGGAACGACTGCCAGCAACCCGCGGTCGCGACTATCCGGCGATCTCGTCACAGGTCGAGCATGTGTTTCCCGTCACGTGCCCCATCAATGCACAGCCGTCGGAGAGCTTGGGCCAGACGCATGGGGCACGGCCCCTGTGGACGCTCCATGCACGGCACTCGACGCGTTCGGGTCGTAGCCCGAGCCCGCGAGTGAGACAGTTCCGAGCTCATTGCCGCTGTCGTCACTGATCGTGATCGACCCCGAGTAGCTCGTCGAGTCGGACGGGCTAAACGAGACCTGCTCGCTGCAGCTTGTACCGGCGGCAAGGCTCCCGGAGCATTCATCGGATAGCTCAAAGGCCGAGTCGCCGCTTTGGGCCGCGCTGATGGTAACGGCAGCTGTGCCATTATTGTCGACGCTGAAAGACTGTGACGTCGACGTTCCGATATTGATGCTGCCAAAGTCAAGACTGTACGCCGTGACGGACACATCTTCCGCAGCGCCTCCACCGGCTCCACCAAGCGCGACGGAGACCACGGTGTTGCCTTGTTCGTCGACTATGTCCAGCTCCGCGCTGTAGCCGCCCGCGCCGGACGGAGTGAATGTCACGAGCACATCACATCGCGTCACGGCTTCAATGCTGGAACCGCACTCATTGCTGGAGACGGTAAAAGCGTCTGGGTTCGAGCCTCCTATCTGTGGGGCTCCCAACGCCTGGGCGGTACCGCCTTCGTTGCTCAGCGTAATCGTCTGCGGATCGCTCGTGGTGTTGGGATCTTGATTGGGAAACGTCACCGAGTCCTGCAGGCTGACGACATGAGCCGCATCAGTAGACCCGGAGTTGTCGGGAGTAGCCGTATCGATGGGACCGGGCGACTGGCCCGGTGCGGAGGTAGGAACAGGCCCGGACGTCGCCGAGAAAGTCGCTCCCGGGACAGGCGTTCCCGTCAATTGTGGGACCGCGCTCGATACGGCCGTGAGCGGCGGCCCAGGGGTGGGCGCTTCCGCACCGCCCAGTTGCCCGCTGGCGGCCGCCGCGGCCACGATCAAGGCCACGGAAGCGACTGAAACCCCGGCGATTATCGCCGTTGGGGAGTGCCAAAGCACCTGCAACAAGGTAGGCGCCGGCGGAAGCGGCGCACCGCAACGCGTGCAGAACCGCGCGCGCCGCACACTCGATGATCCGCATGAAGGGCACCGGAGGTGCACGGTCAGCCCTGAAGCTCGACGTCACGATACTCCATCGTGACGAACCAATCGTCGATTTCCTGCAGCATCACGGCCTCCGCCTGTCGCGCCACGCTATGAATCGTGGGAAGGTCGGTCGCGACTTCCATCCGCTGCTCGAGACTCGTAAGATAGCGCGCCATTTGCCCGCTCCGATGCGCGTTACGGGTGTGCTCCCGCTGAGCCCCAATACCGCCGAGTGCGCTGGCCACGGCCGGAAGCGTGACCGAGAGGTACAGCACCGTGGTAGTCCACAGCGGCGCGTCGTGCGCGCTGTCGCTGATCGCGCCAATCGCATCCATCCCGGCAATGATTAGTGTGGTGAGGAATATCGCCACAGTGATGTTCGAGATCAGCTGATGGTTCCACTCGTGCCGATGACTCTTTTTCCGCTGATAGCTGACCTGGTCCTCAATCCATGCCTTGGCCAGGAAACGCCTGAGAATAGCGACTGAAATCGACGTGTCGGGCGGAGGTCGTTGGTTCCACACTTCCTCGTAGGCTCGCTCCAACCATTCATCGGCCGCCTGATGAAGACTCACGCTTTCGACGCCACGCTCATCTCCTATGTCGAGACGCACGAGCGCGAGGAACAGTGCCGAGCGCAGGCGTTCAGCCATGACGCGATGCGAGATCCAGTCTCGGTGAAATGCCTGGCGCCGCACGAGCTGCAGCACCACCAAAACCAGAAGCATCGCCGTGAACTCGACCAGCGGGAGCGGGCGCACCCGCGACAGAATCTGCCCACTGACGAACGAGGGCGCGTGGCTGGCGAGCTCGGTGCCGGCAGAGGCCACCACGGCAAGCGCTGCCAGGATAAAGATCGCATCGCTAAACAGAAAGAACCGCTTCTGGTAGCGTGTCGCCAGCAGGTCCGCCCGCACGAATGTTGGAATAAGCCAGTCACAGTATGGCTGCAGTGCGGAGTGCTCCAGCCCGTTACGCGTGGCCTGAGTGTGGAAGCGCTCTACGTGCTGCCGCACGTCTCGCTCAAACTCTTCATGGGGAAGGCGCGCGCGATTGTGACGATCAAGCCCCTCGTACGATGCCGTCGACATTGCGGCGCGCCGATCGACAGTCAGCGCGTACGGAGCAACCGTGTGCACCCAGAGTAGCGGTATTTGCCGATCCCGTGCCCACTCGACTACGTCGGCAGTGCCGCCCTGACCGCGCGCCGGATTGCCATCCCAAAGGGCAATCAATACGTCGCATCGCTCGACCACGTATCGACCGGCTTGCTCGTACGCTTCGTCGCGCGTCTCCGCCGCCGGCAGCTCCACGACCCGCGTCGCTCGCTCCATGAGCTGGTCGAACGCTCGATTGGACTCCTCGGTCTGGAAGTCCGACTTATACGCCGCGATCGGCATTGGGAGCACCACCTCCAGGCAGGCATGCCGATCCTCGAGCACGAGTGAGGCCACCAATCTGTCTGCGCCCTCGGCCAGAGCGGAGCAAACCGCCAGATACACTGGCGTGGCCGGCCGCGGCGGCGCCATCCGCCTGACTCTATCCAGGGCTTCGCTCACGCGCGCCACGAATGCGTCGTCCGTTGGCAGGCACCGATGGCCGGTTACGCCAATCCGCAGGCGGTATGCGATGGTTCCAGTTGTGTTCAGGGCAGGTACCACTGCAAGGATTCCAGCAGCTTGCTCGTGTTATCTAGCATCTTCGCGTCGCTCGCTGCGGCGTTCATTCCAAACGAATAGACCGTCGTTCCGCCCCCGTTCGTGGCAGCCCACAGCTCCGATACCGCCGGAAACGCGGCGCCGCCTTGCGGGGTTTCACTGTAGCATATCGGGATGCCGGTGCCTGTGACGCTACCTACGGTGAATTGTGCGGCGGTGCCGCATTCCTTCACATCGGGGTACTGTTTCTGATAGCCCGCGATCACCTGCTGGAGCCACTCCTGAGCAGTGGTGGGTGTCTTCAAGGTTCCCGAGTTAATGTAGAGGGTTCCGAAGCCCCCGCCCCCAGTGTCGTCCTTGAGAATGATGTCGACGTTTTCCTTTTGCAGCACGCTCCATCCCTGGAGCAAGGCAACGCAGAACGTGTTCGTCGCCACGACCTTGCCCGCTGTAATGCGGCACGCCGTCGTGGCGGTGTGCGCCGCTTTCGTGGGCACGGGCGTCGGTGCGGGAATATGCAAACCTGTTGGCGTCTTTGACGTGGCCGGCTTTTGCAGCTTTGCTGTCGTCGCGGTGGCCTCCGGTACGGCGGGGGTATCCGTCACGACCGCCGTAGCGGTGGGCGCTTCGACCGTAGCGGCCAGGGTGTCGGTTGCCGCCGGACTGGAGCTCGACGCGGGCGTGTCAGTCTCGGCAGGTACGGAAGTAGGCGCCGCCGTGACTGTCGCGCCCGATGTTGGCATAGCCGTACCGGTCGGGATTGATGTCGGTACGGACGTGTTCGTCGGGACAGCGGTCGACGTCTCCTGCGGTCGCGTGGTGGGAACCGCCGTCGCGGTAGGCAACGGGCTGAGCGACCGCACTGTCGGTACGTTGGACCGCAGAAGCAATGTTGCGCCAAGCGCAACGATGCCGAGGACGCCAAGTGCCAAGCCTATTATGCTGAACCACGGCAACCGATGAACCGGCGCTCCGGGTGGCCCGACCGGCACATAATACGGACTCTGATAGGGTGAGTATCCCGGTGGTGGGAATCCTCCCGCGGGGACGCCCCCCACCGGAATCGGCGATCCTGCCGGCGGTGGCGGCGGCGCACCCGGCGGCTGGATGATGCCCGGTGGCGGCAATACGTCGTGCCGCGGCGGCGGACCGGCCTGCCCGCCCGCCAATGGGGCGCCGCAGTTCTGACAAAACAGCGATCCTTCAGGGTTCTGGGCACCACAACGTGGGCACATACGACATCACCCTCTCACATGCCTACTTTGGCGACTGGCCTTTCCAGATCACGGTGTTTCCGAAGATATCGGACAGCTGTTCGACCGCCGGCTCGAGTTGGGCAGGGCTTGGGTGACCATTCTTGTCCGGCGTGAAGGCACTCGACCCTATCAGCTCGACCGCGACGTCGTTGTTGACCGAGGCTTCGATGACGAAGTGTTCGTCGACCTGCTGGCCTCCCTGGGGCGAAACAGTGATGTCGTACACCGCGCCGTATCCTTCGGTGTACCCGAGCTCAGCGTCAGGAATCTGGAACACGAGTGTGGCGCCGGGTATGAGACTCTGCTGTAAGGCCGTCACAACCTGCTGCGCCGAGCGTCCTCCGGCAGCTTCTCCCTGGAACTTGACCAGGATTGCGTCGCCATTTTGCAGGGTCACGCTCCAGCCCAGGGAATGGTCGTCCGTGATCGGCGCGCCAAGGTTCTGGACCACGCTGTCGGTGTACTCCACTGAAAAGCCGAGCGCGGAGCTGGTATACGTATGGGCTGCCGGCAGGGGCGGACCAATCGGCGGGGGCGCCGGCGTGCAGCGCGTGCCGCAGGGTGGCGTGGGCGTTGCTTCGAGCTCGCGAGCGCCAAACGCGAGCCCGGCCATAAGCAGCCCAATCACGGCCACAAGAATCGGCCAAACCGGCTGCCGGTACCCAGTCTTGCGGGGCATTGCCGCAGCGATTTCCGCTCTGGTGCCAAGTCGGTGGGGGAAGGCCGCGATGGCTTGGCCCTGAGCAGGCGTTACCGGCATGGAAAGCGGTTGGCCGCAGCGACCGCAGAACCGTACTCCGGTCTGGTTGGCCGCACCACAACGCGGGCACGGTGCAGCCCCCGCTGGTGGCGCTGGTTCGGGAGGTGACACTGTGGCGGACTGAAGCGGCGCGCCGCAGTGCCCGCAGAATCGCACCCCAGTCTGGTTGGCGAACCCGCATCGAGGGCAGTTAGTCGGCGGAGCCGGCTCCTGGAGGGGTGCCGGCGATGCTTGCAACGACGCGCCGCAGTGCCCGCAGAATCGTACTCCTGGCTGGTTGGCGAGCCCGCATCGCGGGCAGCTCATCGACGACACCGTCTCTGGGACGGGCGCCGGGGCAGCTTGCAGCGGCGCTCCGCAATGTCCACAGAAGGGGACGCTCGAATCGTTCGAAGCGCCGCACTTGCTACAGTTGATTGTCGGCATGTATGGCGCTCTCCTATCTGAAGGTGCGGTTTGCTCGACCATGCCCGGACTTGGGCGTGGCCCGGGTGGCGATTCCGCAATGCGGACAGAATGCCATGCGAGGAACCATCCGGTGGCAATGCGTACAGACCGAATCGGGGCCCACGCTCACGTCTACTGCCTCGCTCAGCAGCATATGGTGAAGGGCAACGCGGACCCACATGAGCACCGCGACCGCAGCAAACCCGTACGCGACGACGCTGTAGATCGGGTCGACTGCCAACACCGATACTAGCCCGAGCGCCACGCGGAGCACGACGGCGATCGCTACGCTGGTGCCTATCGCCGAGGTCCAGCGATGGAAGCGCAAGCGTCGGATCGCGCCACGATTCAACCATATGGCGCTGGCAATGAGGCCGGTGAGGCTGGCATTCACCACGGGAAGGAGCAGCCCCTGTTGCAGAACGTCCAGCACGTTCGTCGTGACCGGCGCCGTCGAGGTAGTGCCATGCCGTAGTTCAGGCCAAAGATTGACAACGGTGCTCGACATGGTGAAGCCGAGCGCGCCGGCAGCGCCGAAGGTGAAACCGTCGAGGGTCTCGTCGTATCGCCGCCTGAAATACAGCGCTATCGTCCCCAACAACATCAAGAGTTGCGCGACGAGCGGCAGCACAGCCGCGCCCAGCAGCAGACGACCGGGAACGACCCCAAACGTCGTGTTTTCGAGCAGTAGCCTCGTGATGATCGGTCCGGTGAACTTCGCCCAAGGAATCCCAATCGCCACTCCCGCGACCATCGTCAGGCCAATGACAATGACGGGCTCGTCTTCATACACCTCCACTTCGTAGAGGTAGAGCAGATACAGCAAAGGGATCGCTACCGCGGCTACCGCAATGCTTGGGCCGGTCTGGCGCAGCAGGCCAAGCAGAGTGAGCAGAATGGCGGTCACTCCCACGCCAACCTCAAACGGTACCGTGTGGCGATGGGGCAGGTGCGGGAAGAGCGTCGACACGACGCTCAAATGCACCACATGCTCGTTTGGGTTGGCGGCGTACGAGTGAGGACGGTGGGTGGCCCGAAGAAACTCGCTTCCGAGGTGCGCACCACACGCGCCGCAGAATTCGCCGTCGGGAACTGATCTGCTGCAGTTTGGGCACGTGACTCTTGGCACGTTGCTCTGGTACATTTGCTCGCTCACTGCCCGCCACTCCGCTGGTATGCTGCCAGGTCCTGGGCCAGGTTCCACGCGTTTGGCGTGCCCAGACCGGTAGCCATGTCATAGCCCGGCGTCGCCGGATAGTACAGGTTCGTGCCAACGGTAACGTCGTGGAAGGCGTTGGGATCACTGGCCGCTATCTGGTACAACGCGGGATTCAGAAACCCTGCGGGACGAAGACCCTGTTTCTGCAGATACTGATTGATGAGCACGGTCATGGCAGCCCAGATCGGCGCCGACTGGCTCGTACCGCCTCCCTCGTCCCAGTGGCCGCCGCTGCTATCGCCATAATAGGTGGCCGCGCCGCTGGCCACGTCCGCATCCGCGGAGACGTCGGGTACCTCGCGCATGTTCTTGGGGTTCAGCTGTGCGTTCAACACACCGTTTCCCTTTTGCCAGGTTGGCATCGAGTAGTAGGCGCTGACGCCACCACCAGTGCCATTGGTCGACACCGGATACTCCCACACCGTCTCGTCGTACCAGGCATGGTCGGTGGTCAGGCTCAGGCGGGTCCCGCCAACGGCCGTAACACCTGGAACCGCCGACGGCAACTCTGCTCCCAGGTAATCCGGCGCCGGCGGCGTACCGCGCTTCGGAGCAGTGATGATGCACGAGTACGCGGCACTGTCTCCCGTGGAAACGAATACGCTCTCGCGGAACGGCGTGGTGTTGTCATACGCGTCTTTGTACGCCTTGGCCAGCGTTGGGTCCCAGATCTTCTCACACAGGCCCATGCTCATGCTCAGCACGCCGCCTTTGTTGTCGTTGAGCATCTGCGTTTGAAGTTTTAGCCAGTCGGTGAGCGTCGCGCTGTCGGATGTAGCGGCCTGGGCTTCCTCCTGGAACGGGAAGTTGTACACGACCAGGCGAGCACCAGGCGCGATCTCATGCACGACCTCCAGATCCATTTCTGTCTCGCCATCGGGCGGCTTGCCCGACGGGCCCGATGCCAGTACCGGGTGCAAGGGCGGCAGGTTGAATTTCTGAGTAAACGTATCGAAGTCTTGCTGGTTCCAGCCGCCGTCGGATTCCAGGAATGCTACGGTCGAGCCGGTGCCGTCGAGTCCCATGTTGCGAAGCGGCGCCATGTTGTAGGCCGACACCAGGTCCGTAGGCGTTACCCCTCCGGATGGCACCGACTGGCGCGGCTGTGGAAAGTAGCTTGAGATTCGGCTCAGGCCGGTAGCGACGTCCGAGAGCGCCGGGGGCAGAACTGGAACGCGATCGGCAGAAAAGTAGTGAACGCCTTGAGATGATCTGTACCAGTGCACGTTCACACCGAACGCGGACTCCACAGCCCTGGCAGGCCCTGTTATGACGGCCCACGTGTTGCCAGGCTGCCATTGCGCGCTAAGGCCGTAGCGCTTCAGTACGGTCGTCACGCGCGCCATCGTGGCCGGCGATGGCCCGTAGCGGGCCGCGACCTGCGCGGAGGTGAGCGACTGTCCGAACTGGCCCGAGTGCGGCGTATTGATCGCCGCATAGTCCGCCGCCCTGGACTTTGCATGTGGATCTTTTAGTCCTAGCACCAGCGAAACACGAAGGCCCGGCGCCACGGCGCCGAGGTCGGTCGATTGGTCCACCATGAGCGCGTACGGATCGCCGGCATGGGCGTTCGCCACCCGCGGGGACGCCATGTTCTGCGCCGGCACAGCCTCGCCGACGACGATTGCGAGAAGCGCCGGCACGACAGCTGCCGGGACGAGAAGCATCGATCTGAAACGCGGCATCAGCTCACCGTCCAATTTACAGTTTTGACTATCGGCGGTACGTCGTTGTTGAAGAAGTCGGGCGGATTCTCGGCGCCCATCTCCTGCAGCGTGTAGATGGTAGTGCCAGCGGAGTTCGTTGCCGCCCAGTTGACGCTGAGCGCCTGGAACGAGGCGCCTCCCTGGGGGGTGAGTGTGAAGCATACGGGCATCGCCGTGCCGGGAATGTTCGCCACGGCGAACTGCGCCAGGTCGCCGCACTGCTTCGCATCGGGATATTGCTGCTGCAACGTAGTCAAAGTGTTTTGCAGGATGGTTTGTGCCGTTGTCGGCGAACTGCTCTGTCCTGCTCCCACATAGAGCAGTCCATTCGTGCCCGATCCGGAAGCGTGGGCTAACAGCGCTGAATTGCTCTGCTGCTGGGACACGCTCCATCCAGACAACACGTCAATCGAGAAGCCCTGTGTGGTCAGCACCTGCCCGCCTGCAGGCTGTGTGGGGCTTGGATTCGGCGGTTGCGTGGGGTTCGGGCTGGGCGGCTGCGTGGGGTTCAGTAACGAAGTGGGATTCGGCACCTGCGTCGCGGTGGGTTGTTGCGTGCCGGTCACCGCAGGAGCGACAGTCGGCACGACGGTGAGGGTCGGAAGTGGCGGCAGCGGCATGGGATGATTCGACGAGTGCAGAAACAGCACCGCGGCGGCGGTCAATATCCCGAGAACTCCGATCACGACCGCGACTATCGACGTGAAAGGCAATCGGTGCATCGATGGAGAGCTGCCCATTCCTGGAGGATAGTAACCGCCGTATTGCCCACCTTGAGAGTGCCCTTGCTGGTACGGCGGAACCGGCATCCCTTGTGGTTTGCTGCGGTGGCGCGCTCGCCGGATACTGCTGGCCGCCCTGCCAGGGCGTGCCGGGGGAAGATTGTCCGGGCGGTTGAGCGCCTTGGGGCGCCGCCACCGGGGCCCCTTGGCCAGCCGCCGGCGCCGCCGAGATGGGGCGGCCGCAGTTCTGGCAAAATGACGCGATGTCGGGGTTCTGTGCTCCACAGGACGCGCACTGGCGAGCCATCGATCAGCCCCCCGCCGGCGCCGAAGTCGTGGCCGGCTTGCGGGCCATGCTGATCGATGCCGACGTGGCTGCGAGGGACCTGCCGCAGTTGGGGCAGAATCCCGAGGCCACAATATGCCGATGACAGTTCGGACACATGGTCTCGTCAAAGCCCATGTGCACTGCCTCCTCGAGCAGCGCATAGTGCAGCAAATACCGAATGTAAATCAGAAGCGCGCCAACGACAGCGGCCTGCCAGGCCAGAATCACGAGCTGCGACAAGCCGCGGTCGCTCATCAGCTGGCTCACCAGAATGAATCCGATATGGGCGAGGATGGCCATCACGATGGCACCTGCTTCGCGAACACCGATTCTGCCTTTGCGCAGGCGCCACACGGCGGCCGTTATCGCGCCGGTCGCGCTCCCCTGAAGCAATGGCAGCGTCACAGCCAAGGTGATGAGCGGATAGATCCAGTTTCCAGGGTCGACGCGATTGGGGAGATTTCCCAACACGGATGAAAACCGAATGATCGACTCCGCGACACTGTACCCCAGACCGGCGGCAACGCCGAACACTAATCCGTCGACCGTCTCCGCAAAGTCAGACGACTCGCGCAAGATCAGGGCTGGGATTGGCTTGAGCACCTCCTGAACTATCGGCACGATGACGCACAAGCCGACGAGCGTGCTTGTCTGGCTGCCCAACGGACCGCCAAGCTCCAGAGAGTTCGAGAAATGGTCCACTATCGCCGTGACGACAATGCCAAGCAGGATGCCGCCTCCAATTGTGAAGCCCAACGCGGTGGCCGGCGCGTCGCGATAGACCTGCGCCTCATAGAGGTACATGAGGTAGAGAATCGGAATGAGCAGCGCGGCGCACAGAATAGCGGCCGAGATCAGCCCGGCCACGTCGAGCACAAAGATACCCGCGAGTCCGGCAAGAAAAGCCCAGCGGAACTCGTGCAACTTATGTTGGCCCAGGTGTGGAAACAGCGTCGTGAAAATCCCGGGGTGAAACACGTGCTCGCCCGGATGTGCCGCGTAATGCGAAACTCGCATCCTGGTATTCCCGGCCTGCTGCGTAGTCGCTTGCTGCGCACCGCATCGCGTGCAGAAGACCCCATCGGGCACGTCATGCGTACAATGAACACACTTCATCTACTCTCCCCCTTCGACGGACCACCCTCCAAACTCTGTCGTCCGTCAGTCGATTCCTCACTGCCCATGACCCCTGGTCATTGTCACGCGTTCGACATACCCGTTCCTGCCGCGTCGGTCGCGATGCCTGGGCCCGACCGGTCGAGCACTGATACAACAGTCGAACCACCACCATCGGCGACGTTCCGCAGATGCTCGAGCAGCTCTTCAAGACTGCCGAAGCTCCAGCTCTGACCCTGCTGCAGATGCTCCAGTCTCCCGGCCCACTGGGAGCCGTCGTCGCCCGTGCTTCGCCAGACACGTAGAATGAACGAATCGTACTGGGCCATGCCCTCGTGTGCCCCCGACAAGCTAGTCGCTATGACTACAGGACCGCCGTGTTCCGCTACTCGTGCAGGTATATCCTCCGTTCGCTCGGCGTGAGACTACGTGTAACTCGCGTGTTGGCGAGTGCAAGCAACCGGCTGACCGATCCGCACACGTCACACTGGTGGATTCGCGCGGTGCCGTCCTCGCTCGCAGTTGCAATAGTTTTGCCATCAGGACTGAAAGCTGCTCGATGCACTTGGTTGCTGTCCCCGTAGAGCACGTCGACCGACGCCCATGTGCCCACCTGCCATATATGCGAAGTCGAATCCTGGCCGGCAGTGACTATCCACTGGCTGTCGGGACTGAAGGTCGCAGTCCACAGCCCATACGTTCCGCTCTGGAGTACCGCCGAGACGTCCCAGGTCTGCGTGTCCCAGACGCGCGCTGAACCGTCGCTGTCGGCCGTCACGATATACTTGCCATCTGGGCTAAACTCGGCCGTCCACACGATGTCGGACGGGCCTGGAATCTTCTTCACCAGGCGCCACGTGTGGGTATCCCATACGAGCAGCACGTGAATCGTGACGCTGTTGCTGGCCAGTACAACGTAGCGGCCATCGTGGCTGAACGACGCATCATAGAGCGCAAACGCACCATTTCCTTCGTTGCCCTTGTTTGCTGGCAACACGACGACAGTCTTCCAGGTGCGTGTGTCCCACACACGTGCCGTGCCATCGGATCCCGCCGTAACAATGTATCTCCCATCCGGACTGTATTCCGCCCGGTTAACGCTTCCAACGTGGCCCTGCAGTATCGCAAGTCGCTTCCACGTCCGGGTTTGCCACACCCACGCCGTGCCGTTCCTCGTCGTGCCATTGCTGTTCGCCGTCACGAGCTGTGTTCCGTCCGGGCTATACACTGCGGACCAAACTGTCCCGCCCTGGCCGCGAAGCTCTGCAATGCTCCGTCCGGTGCGAATGTCGAAAACACGAACGATGCCGTCATCGGCGGCTGCAGCGAGCTGGGTGCCGTCCGGGCTGATACCAACGCCCCAGAACGAAGCTCCGGCCGGCGCCTTCGCCGCCAGATGGCCCGCGCCGACATCCCAGATGCGCGTCGTGCCGTCTTTGCTAGACGTTAAGACATACTGGTCGTCAGGACTGAAGGTCGCCAAGAACACATCGCTGGCATGGCCCCGCAGGATCGGCCCTGCTTGCGACGCAATTGGCGGATCCCCAACCGCCCACACCCGCGCGGTTCCGTCGGCGCCGGCGGTGACCACGTACCGGCCGTCGTGACTGAAGAAAGCACTGTATAGTATGCCCGACTGACCGAGCATCCAACTGTACAGCACGCCTGTTCGCGCGTCTGCCACCTCGGCCGATCCGTCCGCGCTGGCAGTGAGTACGTACTTTCCGTTGGGACTGAACGTGGCCGTCGTCACCCAGCCCTGCTGATGCCCCCGAATCACGGTTACGAGTTTGCCGTCTGGCACACTCCACACCCGGGCCGACTTGTCCAGACTGCCGGTAACCAGGTAGTTGCCGTCGGGGCTAAATGCCACGTCATCGACGATGCTCGAATGCCCCCGCAAGATGCTTACGGCGCGACCGGTCGCTGCATCCCAGATTCGGCCGGTGTCATCGGCACTTGCTGTGGCAACGTAGCGCCCGTTGGGGCTGAATGCGGCGTACCAGACCGGCGCGGTGTGTCCTCTCAGTATTGCTGCCACCGAACCAGTCCGTGCGTCCCACACCCGCGCTGTGTTGTCGTAGCTCGCCGTGACGACAAAGCGATCGTCCTTGCTGAACGACGCGGAGACAACCGGGCGAGAATCGCCTCGCAACACGGTGATGAGGCGTCCCGTTCGTGCTTCCCATATTCTGGCCGTGTCGTCCTTGCTTGCGGTGACCACGAAGTTGCCGTTATGGCTGAACACCGCACTGTATACGGCGCCGGTATGCCCGCGGAGCACCGAGAGCAGCCGCCCGGTTTGCACGTCCCAAACGCGCGCGGTCGAATCGTTGCCCGCCGTTGCAACGAGACGTCCATCCGGGCTGTACAGTGCGGTGAAGACCGGTCCGGAATGCCCGTGGAACACTGTTCGCACAGCGGATTGGCCCAGGGCATCGCGAAGCGCCTCAGTCGCCTCAGTCGTATGCGCAGCGCGCTCAGCTGCACTGGCCAGCAGTACACTGAGTTCCGGATCTGTTTGCAGTTTCGCCAGGGCATTTGCCGCGAGCTCGCGCGAAAAGGCCACGCTGCGCTGTTGGTCGGCCAGCCGCTTCTCTACCTGGGCCTTTTGCTCCGCGACCTGTGCCTTTCGCGCGCTGTCTTGAGCTCTGCGCTCGCTGTCTTGCGCTTGAGTGCGCTGCTGAACCGCGATCACCGCAGTGACAAGTGCTGCAGCCAAGACAAGCACCAGACCAAGTGAGAACAAGCGAGCCACCCTGGCACGGCGTCGCTCTGAATCGGCCAACCGGCGGGCCGCTTCAAGCTCCCGGCGCTGGCGCGCCAACTCCTGTTCTTCCTCGCGGAGTTTGAAGGCGGCACTGGCGTCAAGAAACTCACGTTCGAGGTCGTTGAGCGTGCCCTCGTGCTGCGCGCTCCACTCCAGCGCGGTTGCCAGGCGAGCGCCTCGATACAGCCCGCCTTCGTCTCGATCCGTGCGCTGCCATTCCAGCGCTGCTTCTGTCAAACGGCGCTGCACCCGAAGCCCAGAGCGATCTTCGTCGATCCAGCTTCGCAACTGAGGCCACCCGCGAATGAGAGCCTCGTGCGAGACTTCCACCATGTGTTCGTGGCTCGGCTCGTCTTCGCTCGTGGTCAGCAGTCTGGCGTCGACCAACGCCCGAATAACAGCTTCTACCTCTGGATTGGCGCCCTGTCGAGTGACCAGCTCGCCTATCGATGCCCTGCGCCGAGTATCCTCCGTTCCTTCGCCCGGTTGAGTCAGGCGAAGCAACGTCCGGCGCGCAATCGCCTGTTCTTCCTGGCTAAAACGACTGTAGATCGTGTCCGCACGCTTCGCTATCGCGCCCTGCACTCCCCCACTCTGGCGATACGCCTCGAGCGTCAGCATCTGGCCGCGGCGGCGCTCCCACAATTCCAGAAGCGCGTGTTCAAGCAATGGGAGAGCCCCTGGTTGGCGAATGACGTCTTCGAGAATTGTGTCCACGAGACCATGTTCGAACTCCAGGCCGACATGCCATGCCGGCTCCTCAATCGCCCGTCGCAGTCCGTCCGGCTCGAGGGGGCTGACCAGGAATTGTTGAGCCGCTATGCGTGCGGAGAGGTCAGGATATACTGCGCACCTCTGGTAGAAGTCGGCGCGCAGGGTTAGCAACACGATACATCGGCCCTCATGCACCGACGCAGCGTACAGAAGATTCGCGAGAAACTGGCTCCGCTCGTGCTCGTCGCGACACAGCGTGAAGATTTCCTCGAATTGGTCGACCACCCACACCACGCGGTCCGCGGGCACGCGGTCGGCCATCGCTAAGGTCACCGCGAGATGTAAGGTGCGCGCGTCGGTTCCCATCTCGTCAAGCGTCTGGTTCATGCTGCCGTGACCGCCAAGGCGCAGCACTTGCGCGACCAGAGTGGTCAAGGGATGGGCGCCAGGGGCGAACACGGTGATCGTCCAGGAGTTACTGTTGGAAAGCGCCCCATGTCGAAGTGCGGGCACAAGCCCTGCCCGCACCAGTGAGGACTTGCCGCTACCTGAAGGACCAAGCACGGCCAGGAAGTGCGTCGCCTTCAGCTTTTCTACGAGCCTCTGCACGTCGTTTTCTCGCCCGAAGAATAGCTCAGCATGCTCTTCGTCAAAGGTCTGCAGTCCCCGGTACGGACAGACATCGGTGTTCGGTTCCGAGGGCATCTGCTGGCCGAAAGGCACTCCCTTGATCGCGCTGATCAGGTGTTGGAAGGATCGCGTGTCTTCGATTCCCGGGCGCATGTCCACCCACGTGCGGGTGCTGAGAAACGGAGGGAGCGTCGTCGCGTCGAACGGTTCGGGCAGCCCGGGTAGCAGGGCCAGGAATAGACGAAAGCTGCGATCCTTTGCCGCACGGTCAAGAGCGACCCCGAGCTCCTCATGCACCCAATCGCCAAGCCCGTGCGGGCCGACGAAAACCGCGCAGGCCGAACATGCGCGCAACCCAGCGACGAGCTCCTCCTGCCAACGACCACCAGGCGTCAAACACCATTTGTCGAGCCAGGGCTCCAAGCCCGCGGTCTTCAGCTTCACGGCCAAGCGCTCGACCGCGGCCTTGTCCCGGCTATTGTGCGAGAGAAAGACGTCGAACCGCTGAGCTTCCATACACATGAGCCTAGCGCCTCGACGTAACATCTTCGTTTCAGCGGAGCTGCACAGTTTCTCAGGTGGCCCTTGTGTACATCTGGAGGCCCCTTGTGCAACCTCATGCGAGAGTCCATAATTGTTCTTAAGCTGTTGCCAAGAACGGGCGAGCTGCTTCGAGGTTGGCGGATGGTGTTCGGTGACCTTCAGTCCCAGGCACATGTCACGTACAGCCGGCAGTTTCGGCGCTGCAATAAGTCCGACTGCTCCTGCTGCAGCCTCGGCGCACCCGGCCATGGGCCCTACTGGTATGCCTATTGGCGCGAAGGCCGGCGTCTGCGATCTCACTACCTGGGCAAGCAATTGCCGCCAGCTGTCGCGGGGCCCGGCCTATCATTGCCGACGGTCACGCCACGGTCGCCGGATCCGACGAACCCCTGCATCCGGGTGCGTACCCTCGGCTCATTCGAAATATGGCGCGGCGATATACGGGTGCCTGCGAAGAGCCTGAGACAGCGCAAGGTTTTCGGGCTCCTCAAATGTCTCATCAGTGCGCCGGGCCAGCGCGTACACCGCGAACATGCAATGGAGATGCTCTGGCCAAATGCAGATCCTCAACTCGGCGCGAACAACCTTCGCATCACGGTGCACCGCCTTCGCCGGATTCTCGGCGAGACCCCGGGAGGCGTCCGCTATATCCATGCGGAGGGAGACATGTTGGTCCTGACTGCCGTACCGGACGTGCCGGCGCCGCAGGACTGGCTGGATGCCGCCGTCTTCGATCGCGCAGTGACAAACGCGCTTGCCCACAAGAGCATCGCGCTCTGCCGTGCTGCTCTGGCGCTTTACAAGGGCGACTACCTCTCGGAAGACCTGTACGACGAATGGGCCGTCACCCGCAGGGAAGAGTTGCGCCAGCGCTATCTTGCCATTTTGCTACACACGGCCGCCCTCTGCGAGCATGATGGCGCCTTCAGCGCCGCCGCCCGCTGCCTGCATGCCGTTCTCGACCAGGATCCGTACCACGAGCCCGCGACGCGCGGCCTCATGCGACTCCAGGTCGCGGACGGCCGCACTGGCGAGGCGGTCCGTACGTACCGGAAGCTTGCAGACGTTCTTCGGCGAGAACTCAACATCGCCCCAGATGTGCAGACGCAGCAGATGTACCGAGATCTTCTCGCCAGCGCCCAGCTGCAGCGATAGCCGCAACGCTCCTCCCCGTGCAGGATCGCCGCGAGAGAACGACCGGGGCAGAGTCGCGTCATGCCGGGGCGTGCGCAGATGCCACGGCTTTGACGATCAGACCGGCGACCACGTCGCTCGTGAGGTCTTCCCAGGCAGGCATGATACGCAGGATCAGATCACCCAGCTCTTGCTCGCTCGTGGTTCTCGCTTGACGTGCGAGTCCGGCGGCCAGGAGTCTCCTTGCGCCGTCACACGCCGCCTGTCGCGACGCGCAAACAGCGAAGTCATCCGTTGGAACCGATCCGGTCTTCGGCGCTACCGGCACGCACCAGCGGGTCTCCTTTAGGCCGGTGTCGCTCGTCCACGTGACCGGCTGGGCCAGCAAGCGCCAGTCATGGTGCAAATCCCTCCACTGCGGTTGGTCGAGCGACTCTACAGCGCGTTCCAGGATTTCGTCCGGTCGTGGGATGCGATCGTAGCGCACGCAGCCGGCGGCCCGCTTGCCGAAACGTATCTCGCACCCGACCTGCCGAAGCCACTGTGGGATATTCGCCTCCGGCGGGGCCTGGAGCGTCTCGCGCGGCATTGTAACCACCGGCAGGTTGCCATTCCATACGACCGAGCATTGGATGTTGCCAATGTGGACTGCCCGAACGGCGTCGTAAACAATGGCCAATACTCGACCTTCGTAATCCGGGGTTTCATAGGGAAAGAAATCTCGCCAAAAGAACGAAATCTCGCCGTAAGCCAGATCGTCCATGTCAACTGGCAGTACCACCCCGAGCGTCCGCATTCTGCTTTCCAGCACGTCGCCGGTTGTTCGGTGCGGTCGGACACCGGCGGGTCCGTCGGCGGCAAGTGAGATCTCCTCTATGCGGCGCAACGTGTCTTTGGAGAGACTTGTAGCCGGCACGTCACCGTGGCGCAGATGCGTCAGCAGATCGTCCCACGTATCGATCATCTACTTGCTCCAACGGGTCGTATGGCCATGTCGTCAAGGCCCTTGTCGGCCGACCGGCAGCCTCCGGGAAGTCAGCTATTTCTCGCGAATGATCTCGTCCAGCATGACCAACGTGACAGATCGGCGTGCTCTGGTCCAGAGTCTTCCGTCGCGCGCTTCGCACACATTCGGCATCTCTTTGAAGCGGAAGTTGTGGAACTGCCCTGTGAGCCCAGAAGCTCGCTGCGTGCCAGCGTAGCACCAGCCGGCGACCAAATCCAGCTTATCCGCAAGACTGGGACCAGGTCCGCACAGATATTCTGACAGGCTGACAAGCGCAGCCGCAGGGCCGCCACCTTCTGACCTACGCGTTGGCGGAGCGTGATATCCGAGGTCTCTGCACAAGCTTGAGAAAACGGCCAGCCCAGGGCCGCGTCCGCGGAAAGACCACCCGTTCCGCCAGCAGAGCCGCCTGCGCGCGCGGGACAGCGGCCATCGCCGCGAACCACAGTGCGTACACTACTTTCATCGGAAGCGACACGTCGAAGCGCTGGGATGACGACCTGATGCCGAGAAGCAGAATTCCCAGTCGTGTATCGCCGGGAATTGGGTGTTTGGCAGGCTCGAGCCTGCAGGAAATCATGCGGTTTATCAGATAGGAGGTCGACAACAAAGCGCCTCGCGCAGACGGTAGCTCGAGGTTGATCTGCCGCGCGAATCTCTTGAGCTCGACATGTGTTCGCTGAGCAAGGACAATATTGACTCGAATTCGATCCAGTGACAGGACGTTCTCCGCCAACTCGTAGCCATTCCCACCATGCAAGCGATACTCGCCGCCAACGTCGTCGAGGAATCGCACCGGCCCGAACAGCGGCGCGACGTGCGTGAGGTACGTATCGCCGGGCAACGTTCCATACTGCGCTTCGGGGATTGGCAGAATCTGGTCGAGAACGCGACGAGTAAATGCGTTCCCCGAGGTGGGCAGCCTCCACACATCGTCCGGGAACGTTAGGTAATGTCGGCGCAGGTCGCCATCGAGCATCGTGATATGCGTCGGAGGCTTCTCCTCACCTGTTGGCCTACCTGTAGCGTCCGTCACGACCAGCCGGAATTGGACCTTGCTGAGCTGCGGATTCTCGTGCATGGCTTGCACGACCCTGGTGACAATATCCGGCCTCAGCACGTCGTCCGCATCGAGAAAGAATACGATGCTGCCGCTGCAACGGGTAAAGCCGGCGTTCATCGCCGAGACCTGACCTCCGTTGGCCTTGAATACGGGCACAATGCTCGAGCCGTAGCCTGCAATCAACTGTCGCGATCCATCAGTCGAGCCATCGTCGACGACGATAACCTCAACATTCGGGTAGGATTGGCCCAGCGCGCTGTCAACGGCAGCACCCAGGAACCGGCAGTAGTTGTAGTTGTCGATGACGATCGATACGAGGGGGAGAGACGGTTCGGACTTCACTACCCATCCTTCTCGATCATTTTCGCCAGGTGTTTCTTCAGCAGCTTGCCTGGCAACGATCGATGTCGAGCGCCAGGAGCCTCCCGATAAGCGTGCGACAGCGATGCCCTGCCTGCCGGTCTTTGGCCGCACGCACCGACCTCCTTCGCACGCCGTCTGTGCGCCCCAGGGTTGGGGGGTAGGTGATGATGACCTGGTTCAAGCTGCCTCGTCCTTTCAATGATAGCCAAATAGGCCCCAAGATGCCTGTCAGTGAGCAGTTCCGTCAGCATCGGGTGTGCGCTGTAATCTCGCACACGAGTTTGGCGACATCCCCGCGCGTCTGCTTGCCGCCAACAACGCGAACGAGCATCGCCGCCCCCCGCGATGGAACAGCAGGCCAGAACCGGCCCAAGGGCCTGTCTGCTGAAGCGCGACCAGGAGGAGAATCCGCCCACCATTCCCTATGCCGATCTTTGCTGGAGAGGCCGGTACACTAGAGAGAGCACCTGGGCATGCGCCGGAGACGCCGGAGATGGCACATATAGGTGCCCTACGAGGCAACTGTCAATCACCGCGGGGACGACCCCGAGAGAATACGGGAGAGTATTGGTCAGGGCGATCCCACAGCATCGAGATTGCGCTCACCTCGGCGACAAGCGTGAGGCTTCCGCGTGTATGCATCCACTTGCGGCCGCCACCCGTTCCCGTTGCTCGCATGTCCCACCCCATAGCCAGGCCGTATAGTCACACGTGCCATACTGAGATGAGGAAGCCTACAGTAGTTTGCCTTGCGCCAGTTAAGAATGAGGCGTGGGCTCTCGAGTACTACCTCGCAACTGCCAGCCTGTGGGCCGACGTCATCATCGTTGCTGATCAACAGTCGGATGACGGCACTCGCGCCATAGTCGATCGGTGTCCAAAGGCCAGGCTGATCGAAAACACTTCTCCGGCGTTCAATGAGAGTTCTCGGCAAGACTTGCTGATCGACGCCGCACGGTCCATCAGCGGTCCCAGGGTCTTGATCGCCCTCGATGCCGACGAGATCCTGAGTGCGAACGTGCTTACCGATCCTGAGTGGCAAACCGCGATGGCGGCGCCGCCTGGGACGGTGATCACGTTCACTCGGGCCGAGATATGGCCTGACGGAGAATCCTACTGGCTGATGGACTGTTCGAGGTTTCATCTTGGCTTCGTCGACGATGGATCCGCTCACCATGGTCAGGACATTCACGGGCTTCGCATTCCGCATCCGGTCAACGCCAATACAGTCGACTTGACTGCGATCCACGTGCTGCATTACCAGTACGCCGATTGGGAGCGGATGAGAAGCAAGCATCGTTGGTACCAATGCTGGGAGTGCCTCAATCATCCGGAGCGGCATGTCGTCGACGTCTTCAGGCAGTACCATCACATGTTCTCCGTTGGTCCAGCAGATAGGCGCCCTATTCCTCGTGAATGGGTTGAGGCGTACGAGGAACGTGGGATCGACAGGACTACAGTGTTTTCGGCGGGCCTCTACTACTGGGATTTTCAGGTGCTCGAGCTCCTTCGGAGGCACGGCGCGGCGTATTTCAAGCGGGTAGCGATTTGGGACGTGGATTGGCGCGACATTGCGACAAGAGGTGGACTCGCTGGAGACGACGTAAGCTATGGCGATCCTCGATCTCTGGTCGAGCGAGTTGTATTCAGTATTCTGTACGCCAGCCAACGGTATGCCGGGACCCTGCCCGTTCGAGGAGTGAACGCGCTGCTCAAGCTCGCGGGTTGGTAGCGCGGTGCCGGTGACGATTCGGCATGGCGGATGGGAGCCGCTCTGTTGCGCGCAGTGGGCGAGTTCTGGAGGACCAATTGATGCGGTCACATGACACAGTTCGGATCAGCGTGATAACTCCATCGCTTAATCACGCTGCCTACGTTCGGGACACGATCGAGAGTGTTCTAGCACAGGACTGGTCGGATATTGAGCACATAATCGTCGATGGCGGCTCGACAGACGGTACGCTCGAGATCCTCGAAGCGTATGGAAGGAGATATCCTGGCCGGTTCCGCTGGATCAGCGAACCGGACCAGGGCCAGTCAGATGCCTTTAACAAGGGCCTCGCGATGGCTGAGGGAGAGCTAATCGGTTGGCAGAATTCCGACGATTACTACTATCCAGGCGTGCTCGGCACGGCAGCCCGCTACATGACGTCTCACCCAGATATCGCGGCGGTCTATGCGAGCTGCCACTTCGTAAGCCCTGAACGGGATGTTGACGGTACGTGGCATGCCACACGATTTCGGTTTTCCGATCTCCTTGAGACGAATATCATACCCAATCAGTCGGCGCTCATGCGGAAGCGTCACTTGCTCGGCGTTGGGGGCCTCAACACAGAAATGCGATACGCAATGGACTATGACCTCTGGCTTCGCCTTGGCGTACGGTCGAAGCTGGTGCGCCTCCCCGGTGTTTGGGGGGCGTTTCGTCAGCTGCCCGCAGCACTGACGGCCACGGGATGGTTGACCAATCGTCTTGAAACCGTTCTAGCGCTCAGGCGGCTTGCCGCAAGTCCTGCGTTGCCGCCCAAGCGCCGGCTCAGGGTGGCTGCCGCCGTGCAGCACAGTACTTTCGAGGCCATTCTTGTGAGCCTTGTCGAAGGTGACGAAGCCGTTTCCGATCAATTGCTACGGGACTCACTGCTCGACGATCGCCGGCTCTCAGAGTGGCACGATATGTGCCGGCGACTGCTCGGCCGGTCGTATGCCGGTCGAGACACGGCTCCGAACGTGTGTCGGCCTTTGCTATCGCTATTGCAGCGACATGCTTTGGGCACGTCGGATCAAGCTCGGAGCGTTGTTGCTATCTCATATCTGAAGGCACTTCTGGACAAGCAGCCGTCCAGGACGAACAGAGAGATCTGCGCCTACGTCATCTGCGCGCTGAAGACCGAGTACCGTCTCCTCGGTCACCGACCAATGATTGGTATCGCGGCAAGGCTCATCCTCGGAGACGACCGAGCGTTCAGGCTTGAGGCGCTGGCAAAGCGGCCATGGTATCCCACTCGCGCGTCGGTTTCCTGGTCTAGCGCATGAATGTGCCATGTATGCGGCAGTCGATCGGCACGCTAGCTGTGGGGTATGTCACGTGACCATGCTCGGCCTACGCCAGACCGCGAAGCGCGTAGGAGGCGCGAACTGGTCGGTGCTTTTCAATGCTGGGACGCTGGCAAGCACCAATGTGCTGACTCTCGGCCTGGGCTTCGTGTACTGGTGGCTGGCGGCACGTTGGTTCTCCCCTTCGGCGATCGGCCTGGCATCGGCGGCCATCGCCGCGATGAGTCTCCTCGGGTCGTTTGCCATGCTGGGACTCGGCAGCCTGCTGATCGGCGAGCTGCCGCGACGCCCGGGACAACGTGGCCAACTTATAGTGACGGCGATGGTTGCGGCGGGAATAGCGGGATTCGCGCTCGGCGCCGGCTTCGCGGCGCTTGCTCCTCATTTCTCGTTAAGCTTGCGACCCCTGGGTGATAGCGTGTGGAAAGTCCTGCTGTTCGCCCTGGGAGTAGCATTGACGGCGCTTTCAGTGGTACTCGACCAGGCCTTTATCGGCTTGCTGCGTGGATCTTTGCAGCTATGGCGCAACGGCCTGTTCAGTGTGGCAAAGCTTCTGGCGCTTGCGCTTGCCGGCATGTGGCTGGTCAACGGGGGCGGCGGTGCCCTGTATGCTACGTGGGTTGTCGGGTACGTTGTGTGTCTGGCCCTGGTCCTACCGCTCGTCGGTGGCACCCGTCACCTGCACAGGCCGCGGCCGTCGCTCTTGCGCGGGTTAGGCTGGCAGGCGGTCGGACATCACGTACTGAACGTCACGATGCAGCTGGCTGGGCTGGCCATGCCGCTTATCGTAACCGTGATTCTGTCGACCACTGCCAACGCGTACTACTACACTGCCTCGATGGTCGGCTCACTTGTCTTCATCGTGCCATCGTCCCTTGCGACTGTGTTCTTCGCGGTTGGGGCGGCGGAGCCTGCGACCCTGGTGCAGCGGTTTCGCTTCAGTCTTGGCCTGTCAGTGCTCTTGACCACGCTGGCAATCGCCCTGATGTCGGTGGCGGCAGGTCCGGTGATGGGCGTGTTTGGGCATAGCTATTCCGAAAATGGGACTATCCCGCTCGAGCTATTTGCCGCGGTTAACCTTCCTCTCTGCGTGCGCGAGCACTACGCCGCGATCCAGCGAGTGTACGGGCGACCGGCCGGCGCCGCCCCGCTGGTGCTGCTAGGCAGCGTGCTCAAGCTCGTTATGGGCGCCAAGGGGGCGACACTTGACGGCCTCGTGGGGCTGGGCGTGGGGCTGCTCATCGCCAGTTGCATCGAGGCGGCCGTGATGGCGCCGACGGTGGGCCTGGCGTTGCGCACGGCGGCGCCATCAACCGCTTAGCCCATCGTTCGTCGGGATCTCTAGGGCGATGCACCGATCGCTGCGTCCGCGCGCCTCCAGCCACGCGTCCCCAAACGTGAGCCGGCTTGCCATGTCTACGGCTGAGCAGGACAGTCCGCATTGTCGAGCGTCTCGCTAATGATGTAGAGCGGCCTGTTTCGCACCTCGTCATAGATTCTGCTAAGGTACTCTCCGATCACACCGAGAAAGATGAGCTGGATGCCTCCCAGGAACAGTACAACGATCAGCGTCGTGCCCTGCCCGACAATGGCGCCGCCGACGATACGCGCGATGATCGCAAGCACGATGCCTATGAGGCTCAGGCCCGCGAAGAGAAAGCCGAGCGACGTTGCAAGCTGCAGCGGTGCGTAGCTGAATCCGGTTATTGCATCCATAGAAAGACGGACCATTTTGAACAGTGGGTAGTTGGTCTTGCCGGCAAACCGTTCGTGTCGGTCGTACTTCACGACCTCCTGCCGGAACCCGACCCAGACAGACAGCCCGCGCATGAAGCGGTTGTGCTCGCGCATCTGGATCAGAGCGTTGGCGACCTTGCGATCGAGAAGCCGAAAATCGCCTGTGTCTCGCGGCAGTTTCATTGTGGTAAGGCGATTGATCAGCCGGTAGAACAAGGCAGCCGTGAGCAGCTTGAAGCGTGTCTCGCCCACGCGTTGGCGGCGCTGAGCGTAGACAACCTGTGCACCGCTTCGCCAGCGCTCGACCATCTCGGGTATGACCTCGGGAGGATCCTGCAAATCGGAATCGATGATCACAACCGCGTCGCCGCGCGCGTGATCCAGCCCGGCCGAAATCGCCGCTTGATGGCCGAAATTGCGAGAGAAGTTGATGGCGCGCACGCGCGGATCCTTGACGTGAAGTTCGCGCATCAGTGTGAAGGAGTTGTCCCGGCTGCCGTCGTTGACGAGCACGAGCTCAAACGGCTCGCCCAGGCCCTCCATGACCGCCACGACCCGCTCGTAGAAGTGCGGCAGGCTGTCTTGCTCGTTGAACACCGGCGCCACTACCGAGATCACGGGAGGGCGCGGCTGCACCGCCGCCGGCACGATGCCGGCGTCTTCCATCACGCGTGCCATTATGCTCCTTGTTACGGTGCATGATACCTCAATAGCCCACGCCAAACTCGGTGCGGGCGCCCTCGGCAGCCGCAAACGATCGGGTTTGACGGTCCGGCCGCCGTGTGGGAAACTCGTAGCAGTGACTTTGACGGAGCCAGTAGGTCGTCTGCTCCCGCAAGCGAGCTTCCGGGCGGTGCAAGGGAAGCCGGGCAAAGGCGATTGAAGATCACTTCCGAGTTGATGTGGCGCGGGCCAGGCGCCCCAGCCGTACCCGGAATCGCCGACCGTTATCCCGGCGTGGGCATGTATACGTGTCCGAGCGAGTGGGCTTGCGTCTGCCGGCGCCGGCCAAACCAGGGTGGTACCGCGGGAGCCGACCCCGTCCCTTTGTGGGATGGGGTTTTTTGATGGTTGCGCTGCCAGCCAGTGAGTGAAATCTGGCATTGCTTTGGAGGGTCGGATGACAGGGAAATCGACTTCGCGGCGCTTCGCGCCCGTCTCCGCGCAGCCGGACTTCCCGGCCGTGGAGCACAAGCTGCTCCGCTGGTGGCAGGATGAGGGGATTGTCGACAAGTACCTGGCGCGAAACCGCCGGAGCACTCGACGGTATAGCTTCATCGACGGGCCCATTACTGCCAACAATCCGATGGGCGTGCATCACGGATGGGGCCGTACCTACAAGGATCTCTATCAGCGCTTTCACACCATGTTGGGTGAGGAGCAGCGCTACCAGAATGGCTTTGACTGCCAGGGACTCTGGGTTGAGGTTGAGGTTGAGAAGGAGCTCGGCTTCAAGTCCAAGCGAGACATCGAGACGTATGGCATCGCTGCGTTCGTCGAAAAATGCAAGGAACGCGTGCTCAAGTACGCAGGTATCCAGACTCAGCAGTCCATTCGACTTGGCTACTGGATGGATTGGGACAACTCGTACTACACGATGTCCGACGAGAACAACTACACGATTTGGCTCTTTCTCAAAACGTGCTTCGAGCGAGGTTGGATCTACAAGGGTCGCGATGTGTTGCCATGGTGTGCGCGCTGTGGTACGGCGCTTACTGAGAATGAGATGATCGATCAATACTTCGAGACCACGCATACGAGCCCGTATGTCAAGCTTCCCCTTCTTGACGAACCTGGTGCGGCGCTCCTGGTGTGGACGACGACCCCATGGACGCTTGCCGCGAATGTCGCGGCGGCGGTCAAGCCGGATCTCACATATGTTCGGGTTCGGCAAGGCGACGATGTGTACTATCTGGCGCAGCCGCTCCTCACCGTGCTTCGCGGCGACTACGACGTGCTTGGCACACTAAGCGGGTCCAATCTTCTAGGACGGCTTTACCGTGGTCCCTTCGACGAGCTGCCTTCCCAGCACGGAGTCGAGCACAGGGTCATCGCCTGGGAGGAGGTAAGCGACACCGAGGGCACGGGTATCGTGCATATCGCTCCTGGCTGCGGTCGCGAGGACTTTTCACTGTCTGGACCGGAATCGTTGGCGGTGCTGGCCCCGATCGATGAGAACGGAAACTACGTCGAGGGTTACGGATTCCTCACAGGCCAGCACGCTAAGGAAGTGGTGAAGCCGATTCTTCACTCCTTGCGTGAAAAACAGGCGCTCTACCGCACCGAAGAGTACAGGCACCGCTATCCGCACTGCTGGCGCTGCGGCACGGAGCTGGTGTTCCGCTTGGTGAACGAGTGGTTCATCAGCGTGCAGGAGCTTCGCCAGCCGCTAATCGACGTCGTGAACCAGATAGCGTGGTTTCCCGAGTTCTGTCGCGATCGTGAACTCGATTGGCTTCGGAACATGGGTGACTGGATGATCTCCAAGAAGCGGTACTGGGGACTCGCGCTCCCGATTTACGACTGCGCAGCCTGCGGACACTTCGAGGTGGTCGGCAGCGAACACGAGCTGCAAGCCAGGGCGGTTGAAGGCTGGGATGCCTTTGTCGGCCACACTCCGCACCGGCCGTGGGTTGACGGCGTCAAGATCCGCTGCTCACAGTGCGGCGCGCCTGTCGCCCGTGTCAAGGACGTCGGCACGCCGTGGCTGGATGCCGGAATCGTGACATTCTCGACGCTCAAGTACCGCCACGATCGCGAGTACTGGCAGAAGTGGTTTCCCGCGGACTTCATCACCGAGAGCTTTCCTGGTCAGTTCCGAAACTGGTTCTACGCTGTGCTGGTGATGGGTACCGCGCTGACTGGAGTGCCGCCGTTCCAGACGTGCTTCGGCTTCGCCACACTGTTGGATGAAACCGGCCGCGAGATGCACAAGTCGTGGGGAAACTCCATTCCATTTGAGGAGGCAGCGGACGCCGGTGGCAAAGATTTCAAGGGAAAGCAGCACATGCCTATGGGCGCCGATGCCATGCGCTGGATCTATCTGAGCCAGAACCCGGCGAGTAACCTGCGCTTCGGGTATTCCGTCGCCGAGGAGGTGCGCCGGCGATTCTTCCTGACGCTGTGGAATGTGTACTCATTCTTCGTGCTCTACGCGAACCTGGACGGATTTGATCCGGAGGCTCGGCGCCCGGTCGTGAACGAGAGAAGCGCTCTCGACCGCTGGATCCTCGCGGAGCTGCAGTCCACCGTTGAGAGTGTGACGGCCGCTCTGCAACGATACGAGGCAGCACCTGCGACTCGCGATCTGGAGAACCTCGTCGACCTGCTCTCCAACTGGTATGTCCGGCGTAGCCGACGCCGCTTCTGGAAGGGCGAAGACGACCAGGACAAAGCGGCTGCCTACGCCACGCTCTATGAACTGCTGACCGCCATCACGCGCCTCCTGGCTCCAATGGTGCCGTTCTTCGCCGAGGAACTCTATCAAAACCTTGAGGCCGGGGTCGTCTCCGGTTCGCCGCAGAGTGTTCACCTGACCGACTGGCCGGTGGCGGACCAGGCACTCGTGGACCGCGGGCTCATCGAGGCCACGCGCCTGACCATTCGCGTGGTGGGTCTTGGGCGAGCGGCGCGCAATGCCGGGAAACTGAAGGTTCGCCAGCCGCTTGCCGCGGCGCTGATCCGCACGCGACGGGTCGAGGAGTGGGAAAAGCTGCTGCCGTTCGTCGAGCAGATAAAGGAAGAGCTCAACGTCAAGGAGGTCCGGTACCTGGCGGACGAGGCGGCAGTCGCGCACTACGAGCTGCGTCCGAATCTGCCGGCGCTCGGCCCGCGGCTCGGGCCCGATCTACCCAAGCTTGTCGGGGCGCTCAAGGCCCTGAATGCCGGGGACGCTGTTGCGAGACTCAGGCGAGGCGAGCGCCTCGCGGTACTCGTCGGGGATCGCGAGTTGAGCCTGGGGATGGACGATGTTCAACCGCTGGCCGCGGCGCTTCCCGGCTACGCCGTTGCAGAGGAGCACGGCTATTTGGTGGGTTTAGTGACCGAACTGACCGCTGACCTGCGTGAAGAGGGGCTGGCGCGTGAGATCGTCCATCGGTTGCAGACGCTGCGAAAGTCGGCTGGGTTCGACGTAGCCGACCGCATCGTCGTGTACCACGAAACGGGTGAGAATCTACGGCCCGTGTTTGACAAATGGAACGCCTACATACGCGCGGAGACCCTGGCACTGGAGCTGCACCCTGGGGTGGCGGGCGCGGACGGTTTCCATGACAGCGCGCCACTCGAAGGAGAACCGGTTGGCTTCGTGCTGCGAAAGGCTTAAGCGCGTCCTTTCCTGGGCTGATTCAGCCAAATGGGGGAGTATCGACGTGCTATCAGTCGTGATAGGCTCATTGCAAGCGGCAAGGTGTCAAAACGAGGCTGTACTCCGGGCGGCAGGTGATACGCACGGCTTGCGTAGCGTCCGCCTGGAACCATGTCCTGGCGTAGAGCATTCGAGACCGCGCGTTGAGTCGCGGGAGAGTTGGCGGCGATAGACTTGGCAGAAACAAGCCTCGCTGATGTCAAGTACCGGCGTACGGCGATCGCAGTAGGCAGTCTGGACGCCGCAGCGGTCGGTTGCCTCGTGGTCGGGCTCGGAGTCATCTGCGTGACGCGAGGCAGCGTATGGCTCGCGGTTGGCATGCTCGTCGCGCTGAGCGGCCTCTTGCTGTGCGTCTTGCGTGGCGCGCGCTCACGCCGGGAGCTTCGGGGCCTGCGAGTCCGCATGCAGGAAGCGGACAGGGAGGAAACGGCGCTCAAGGAAGAGCTGCAGGTTCTCGAAGACTTCGTCAGCTCGCTGAAGGAGTTCGACGACGAGACCGTGCGTCTCAAAGCCGAAATCGAGGCACAGAACGTGGCGTTATCCGACGCAAATGCGCGCCTCGAACGGCTGGCAACAACGGACCCGCTCACTGCCCTGCTCAATCACCGCGCGCTGGTTGACGAGCTCGATCGCGAGGTGGCACGGGCACAGACAACCGGCCGCCACTTCACCGTGTTGTTCATCGACCTCGACCACTTCAAAGCGCTGAACGATACATTCGGCCACCAAGCGGGCGATGACACGCTGGTCGAGCTCGCGAAGGTAGTGCGCGCCACACTCAGTCCTACCAGCGTGGCAGGCAGGTGGGGTGGCGAGGAGTTTCTGGCCATATTGCCGGAGACCAGCTCCGACGGTGGCATGCGAGCATCGGAGGCCCTGCGCACCGCTATCGCCGAACACCCCTTTGTATCGGGCGAGGCCGGTCGCGTGACCTCCTCGATCGGTCTCGCGGTCTATCCCGATGATTCCAAGAGCAGCAATGGACTGGTGGCGGCCGCCGACGCCGCGATGTATGCTGCGAAGCGTCTGGGGCGGAACCAAGTCAGATCGGCCTCCGATCCTGCGGTCGGTGCGCTGGAGCGGGTGGACACTCGCTCAGATCTGCACGAGGATGCCACCCTTGCCGGGACGGTCGAAGCCATGGCAGTGCTGGTCTCCGCCCGGGATCGCTACACAGGCGAGCACTGCCAGGCTGTCGTCAGCCTGGCCACGGGTATGGCGGTCAGGCTCGGCATGAGCGAAAAGGAGATCCGATTGGTCGAGATGGCCGCCCGTCTGCAGGACATAGGGAAGATCGCGGTTCCGGACTCCGTTCTCGTCAAGGAGGGTGCTCCGCTCACCGATGAGGAGTGGAAGATCCTGCGGAGGCACCCGGAAATCGGAGCGGACGTCGTCGGCCGCGTTCCCGCCCTCCGCCCGCTGTCGCCGATCATCCGCGCACACCACGAGCGATGGGACGGGCGTGGATACCCGGACCGCCTGATTGGTGGAGAGATCCCGCTTGGGGCACGCATCGTTGCAGTAGCTGACGCCTATCGCGCACTCACGGCGGACCGCCCGTATCAGCAGCGCCATTCGGCGGAGGACAGCCTGCAAGAGCTGCGCCGCTGCGCAGCCACACAGTTTGACGCCGAGGTCGTCGAAGCGCTGGCCGCGGAGCTGGTCGGGCAGCGGATTGTGCAGGCTGCGGGGGTGTCGCGGTAGCCGATCGCAAGTGGGCGCAAGCGGTCGGGATCAATGCGCGACCGGTCAGGTGCGGTGCCGAATCCTCTGCGCCTGCGGATCGAGCTCCGCTCGCAACGTCAGGTGTTCCGCATGTGCCCACAAGAGCGGGCACGAGGAGGGTCGCAGCGTTGTCGCGGACGTGGGCCTGTTCGAGCTTGGTCTCCAGCGTCTTGCGCCGCCGCGCGGGTGAGCCTGGTACGATTGGAAGCGATCGTGAGCGCCGCCGCTGCCGGTTTGCTTTCGTTCGCGAGCGCGGGCGGTCCGCGCGCCCGGGGGCGCCCGGATGCATCGAGCGCCGGCGCGCATGTGGCTTGCTCGCGACGCATGGGCCCTGAGTGGGCGCTAACCGAGCACGTGGTGATGGCTTACTCGAATTCGCAAACGTGTACGACATGGCGCTGGGCCGGAGTTGACCCGGCGCCGTACCGACGCTCGTGCTAGGCAACGAGATTCGTCGCGTCTTGTAGTGAGCCTAAAGGGACGGAGGCATGATGGCTAGGCAAGCGGTTCCGCCTCGGAGCGCGATTTCCATCGAAGACACCTGGGACGCCTCGAGTGTGTTTCAGAGCGATGGCGCTTGGGAAGCAGAGATCGAGCACGTCACTGCCCTACTTCCAGCTGTTTCTGGTTTCAGAGGACGCCTCCACGAAAGCGCTTCGACACTCTGCGACGCTCTGGAGATGTCGGACGACCTGGCATTGCGCACGGACCGGCTGCGCCTCTACGCCTCGATGTTCTACGAGGTAGACAAAGGCGATCCGATAGCGGTCGCCAAGCGCGACAGGTCGCTCAGCCTCCTCGCCCAGGTGCGTGCAGCGCTGGCTTTCATCGAGCCTGAACTACTGGGCATAGGTCTGGATTTCGTGCTTGGTTGGATTGAGCAGGAACCACGACTTCACGTGTACGTGCACTATCTCGACACTTTGCGACGGCTGCAAGAGCACGTCTGCTCGCCCGAGATCGAGGAAGTGCTTGGCCTCCTGCAGGATCCGTTCACCGTGGCCAGTGCCACACATGGCATCCTGGCCGATACGAACCTGCCGATCGTTCCTGCGCGCAACGCGGGCGGAGTGGCGATTGAGATAAGTCATGGCAACATCGATTCGCTGTTGGCCGACCCCGATCGTGAGGTGCGACGCACTGCGTTCGAGCATTACGCTGATGCGCACGTCGCCTTCAAGGGCACGATGGCGAACTGCATATCGGCAGGGGTCAAGCAACATGTGTTCGAGGCCCGCGTGCGTAAGTACGCGAGTTCGCTCGATGCTGCGCTCACCCCTAACCATATTCCGACAGGTGTATTCCACGCGGTTGTCGCCTCCTTCAGACGGCACCTTCCGGTTTGGCATCGCTATTGGGCTGTCCGGCGGCAGGCGCTGGGCACCGGCTTGCTTCAGCCATATGACCGGAAGGCTCCGCTCAGCGCACGCCCGCTTCGGGTCACCTTCGACCAGGCGATGACCTGGATCCTCGAATCTATGCAGCCCTTAGGCGACGACTATGTATCCGCCATGCAGCGCGGTGTATTCGAGCAGCGCTGGGTCGACCGCTATCCAAACAAGGGTAAGCGTGCTGGAGCGTTTTCTAGCGGCGTTCCTGGTACGCATCCCTTCATCCTGATGAGCTACGCGGACGACATCTACAGCATGAGCACCCTGGCGCACGAACTCGGCCACTCAATGCACTCGTACATGACCTGGCGGACGCAGCCGAAGATCTACTGCTGGTACGGCATCTTCGCGGCCGAGGTTGCATCGAACTTCCATCAGGCGATGGTCCGCGCTCATCTGCTGGCGAACGCCGCCGGTCGCGACTTCCAGATCGCGGTGATTGAGGAGGCGATGAATAACTTCCACCGCTATTTCTTCATCATGCCGATTCTGGCGCAGCTAGAACTTGAGTTGCACGACCGCGCCGAGCACGGGCAGCCGCTGACGGCCGACTTCATGGTCGAGCGCACCGCCGCGCTCTTTGCGGAGGGTTACGGTCCGCAGGTGGCGGAAGATCGCGATCGGACGGGGATTACCTGGGCAGAGTTCCCCACCCATATGTATCTCAACTTCTACGTGTTCCAGTACATTACGGGAATCTCGGGCGGAAATGTGCTGGCTCAAGCGGTGCTCGATGGCAAGCCACATGCGGTTGACCGCTACTTGACCTTCCTGAAATCCGGCTCGTCTGACTACCCGCTGAGCTTGCTCAAAGGTGCAGGCGTCGATCTTGCCGATGCCGAGCCCATCGACCGGACATTCGACGTGATGGCCGGTCTGATCGATCGCCTCGAGCAACTCGTCTGTCTCACGCCGTAATGTCGGCGGACTCGGCGCCTTGTCCCGACTCGTCCCCGGACAACGGTGATGGCTTGAACACGTGGGAGCTCGAGGCCTATCTCGAGTGTCGCCGCGATGCGGTGAGACACGCCGTCCCATTGCCAGGACACCGGCTCTGTGGGCCGGCAAGGAGAAGTGACAAAGGAGCCCGGCACAATCATTGTGCCGGGCTCCTCACGAAGCGTTGGTTGCCGATTTAGTAGTCGGGCATGCCGCCTGGAGGCATCGCCGGAGCCTTTTCCTTCTCAGGAAGGTCCGTGACGATGGTCTCGGTAGTCAACAGCATGGTGGCAACCGAGGCTGCGTTCTGCAGGCCGGAGCGCGTCACCTTGACCGGGTCGATGATACCGGCCTTGAACATGTCCTCGTAAACCCCAGTGAGGGCGTTAAAGCCGACGCCCGGCTCGTTGTGGCGCACCGCGTTGACGACCACGGAGCCCTCGGCCCCAGCGTTCTTGGCAATCTGCCGGAGGGGCTCCTCGAGAGCGCGGCGCAGGATGTTCACGCCGGTCTTCTCGTCGCCGACCACTTCCAGACTGTCCAGGGCGGGAAGTGCGTTGATCAAAGCGGTACCGCCGCCTGCGACCATGCCCTCTTCCACGCCGGCACGCGTCGCGGACAGCGCGTCCTCGATGCGATGCTTCTTCTCCTTCAGCTCGACCTCAGTTGGTGCGCCGACCTTGATGATCGCCACGCCACCCGAAAGCTTGGCCAAACGCTCCTGCAGCTTCTCGCGGTCGAAATCGCTGGTCGTGTCGGCGATCTGGGCCTTGATCTGCTTCATGCGGCGCTCGATGCCGTCCTGCGAGCCCTTGCCTTCGACGATCGTCGTGTTGTCCTTGTCGGAGGTCACGCGGCGAGCTTGCCCGAGCATCGAAAGCGTGGTGGCGTCGAGCTTGAGACCGACTTCCTCAGAAATCACCTGGCCGCCGGTCAGGATGGCGATATCCTCCAGCATGGCCTTGCGCCGATCGCCAAAGCCCGGGGCCTTGACGGCCAGGGTCTGGAAGGTGCCACGCAGCTTGTTGACGATCAGCGTCGCCAGCGCTTCGCCGTCCACATCCTCGGCCACGATCACCAGGTTCTTCTGGCCCGACTGCACCAGCTTCTCGAGCACGGGCAGGATGTCGGCAATGGCGCTGATCTTCTTGTCCGTGATCAGGATGTAGGGTGTCTCGAGCACCGCTTCCATGCGCTCGGAGTTGGTCACCATGTACGCGGAGACGTAGCCGCGGTCGAATTGCATGCCATCGACGAAGTCGCGCTCGAGGGTCAGACCCTGCGACTCCTCGACCGTGATGACGCCGTCCTTACCCACCTGCTCCATCACCTGCGAGATCATCTTGCCGATCTCGGGATCCTGGCTGGACACCGACGCCAGCTGCGCGGTCTCTTCGGGGGTGTTAACTGGCTTCGCGAGCTTCTTCAGCTCCTCGACGATCACGGCCACGCCCTTGTCGATTCCGCGCTTGAGAATCATCGGATTGGCACCGGCGGCCACGTTCTTCAAGCCTTCGGTGATGATCGCCTGGGCCAGCACGGTGGCGGTGGTGGTGCCGTCGCCCGCGATGTCGTTGGTCTTGGTCGCGACTTCCTTGACCAGTTGTGCGCCCATATTCTCAAATGGGTCGTCAAGGTCGATGTCCCGCGCGATGGTCACGCCGTCATTGGTAATCGTGGGCGCGCCGAACTTCTTGTCAAGCACCACGTTGCGGCCCTTGGGCCCGAGGGTCACTTTGACGGCATCGGCGAGCGCATCGACGCCGCGCTTGAGCGCACGTCGTGCCTCTTCGTCGAACAACAGTTGCTTTGCCAACGCTCATTCCTCCTGTTTCAGCGGCACACACGTGCCGGCCATTCCTCATCCTGCTTCAACACAGGGATGCGCCTCAGACGATTGCCAGAATGTCCTTCTCAGACAGGATCAGATACTCTTCACCCTCGACCTTGACTTCGGTGCCGGCATACTTTGCATACAGCACTTCCTCGCCGACGGAGACCTCGGGTACCTGGCGGGTGCCATTGTCGAGCATGCGACCAGGACCAACTGCGATGATCGTGCCCTTCTGGGGCTTCTCCTTGGCAGTGTCCGGCAGGATGACGCCAGCAGCGCTTACTTCTTCCTTGTTCGCCGGCCTGATCACCACGCGGTCGCCCAGGGGACGGACCTGAACCTTAACATCCGTTGCCAACGCCTGAACCTCCTGAATTCCATGCTGCTTACAACCTAAGGCTAGCAGTCGGGCAGCTCGACTGCTAACGTCCACAAGGTAGTATACGTCGTTTAGCAGTCTCGATCAAGGGCTGCTAAATATCAGCCGGGCGTGCACCTAGCTCTGTGCCGCCCAATAGCCTGACGTTGAGAGGTACACCTGGTAGATAGCCGGGCTGGGCAGCATGCGCACGCCGTTCCCGTGTGTCGTGCGCACGAACGCCATCAGGTTCGCGTGTTGGTGCTGAAACTCGCTCACGGTGTCATGGGCGCTGCCGAGGTCATAGCGCGTGACCGGCCTTGTCTTGTAGTCGTTCGGGTTCTCGTAGTATCCGTCCAACTGCGTAATCCGATATCCGGTGTGCACGCCGAGAATATTCAGCCAGTCTTGCCACGTGACCACGTCCCCGCCGAGCTGCCATTCGTCTCCTCGTATCGTGAACGTCTTCGCACGTCCAGATTTGCCGTCCAGCATCGGCGTGAAGACGACCTGCATTGTCTGTGCCTTCCCGGGCACAGGTACGGCGGTCACGGTGGCCACGAGCTGGTTGCGGATCAGCGCACGATAGGTCTGCGCCCAGCCTGCCACGGCGAAGACCGCCAGCGCCGCCAGCAGAATGGCGGGGCCTCCAAGCAGCCTGAACACTCGAGCGCGGCGCTCGGTAAGCATGCGCGTGATTCCGGACACAAACGAAGCAAGCGCCAGCACTGCCAGCAGTGCGGCGAAGATCGTGAGTCTGTCGACCGTTGCAGGTGGTGTGAATCCGTTCAACTGAGCAGCCTTCTAGTCTCGCACGCATTCGCCATGTACCGCACGCTCGTCAGCCCGCGTGTATCTCCACGCAATGGCATCAAGACGCAGACACGAGCCACGACGGACAGTATCGCCAGTCTGCACCTTTCCGGCAACGGGCTTATCAATCGATCCTCCCGTCACACTGTGATTGCCCGGGATCACCGTGCCCCGCAACGCGCTCTTACGTGCAGGGCCACGGCAATCACGGTAGCAGATCGGAGGGCCGGTCCGGCCTTCCTGGCAGTACATCAGGCGCGCTCGAACAAGCTCGAAGCCAGAATACTTCGTGACATATGGCAGAGTCGAACTGGCATGATCAGGCTCTAGCGCCGGGCCGGAACCGGCGTTAGGATGAGAAGCATGATTGCCGAGAATGTAATGCTCAACCTGGTGAGTATGGCCGACCGCGCCGATCTGCATGCCGGGACGCCTGGACATGGCGGCAGAGTGGCGCTCTACGTCTCGTATCTTCTCAAAAGCCTTGGCAGCGAATGTGAGACGGAACAGCTGATTCTCGATGCAGCTCGGGTGCATGATATTGGACGGCTCGGACTGCCCCGCGATGTGCTCTGCAAGCAAGGCCCGTTGACACCGGACGAGTGGGAGATCGTGCAGTCCCATGCGGCGCGAGGCGCCGAGTCCCTGTTGGAGCGACTGGAAACGAAGGCCCTTGCCAAGCTCGTGCGCCACCACCACGAGCGATTTGATGGGAAAGGCTATCCCGATGGCCTGAGCGGTGAGAGTATTCCGTTGGGCTCCAGGATCTTGTGTATCTGCGACAGCTTCGAAGCGATGACGCACGAGCGTCCATTCCGGGCCGGCATCCCGCTTGCTCAAGCGCTCGTCATTCTTGCCAGGGAGGCCGGCACGACGTGGGACAGGCGGCTTGTCAAGGTATTCATTCAGGAGACGCTGCCGGTGTTGATGCAGTCCGGACGCTTGATGATTGCCCCTAGCTTGCTCTATAACGGCTTCGCACCGAGGAAACGTGAGTAGATGATTCGGTTGTTTCTTGTTAGACATGGAATTACCACCTGGAATGAAGGCGGCATGTACCAGGGGCGGGTCGACGTGCCGCTTAGCGATGAGGGACGGGACCAGGTGCGAAGGCTGCGCGACCGCTTGCGCACGGAGGACTTCCAGGCAAGCTACTGCAGCGAGCTTGACAGGGCGCGTGAGTCCGCGGTGATTCTCTTGAATGGCCGGTCCTGCCCACTGTACACATCCTCCGACCTCAATGAGGTGAGCTACGGACTATGGGAAGGCCTGACAAGGCAGGAGGTCCGCGCGCAGTTTCCGGAGGAATGGGAGTCGTTCCTTGCCGATCGAGAGAACCAGACGCCACTTGGCGGCGAGTCGGCGGCCGATCTCGATCGGCGAGTCCGCGATTTCGCGAACTCGCTGGCGCGCCACCAGTCCGAGGACGACGCGTCAATCCTGGTCGCCGGGCATGGCGGTTCTCTTCGGACACTGGTCGCGCAGTATCTCGAGATGTCGAACCGTGACGCGCGGAAGCTGCGGCTCGACAATGCCTCGCTTTCGATCGTCGAGGTCTACGAAGACGACGCTGTCCTCTCGCTGTTCAACGATACGTCTCACTTGAGCCCGCTCAAGCCGCCGCTCGATCGGCAGCCCGTGCACTGAGCGCTATATACCGCGTCCACCCTGGTTCCGCAGTCGGCGAAGGCCTCAATCCGGCCGTTGAGCGATGACGTAAGGTCTTCCGTGCTGAAGCGCCGGCGCCGATTTCTCCAGTGCATTCCTGCCGAACGCACTGGTGGTGGCTCACTTGCCACGCTCGATGTCGTTCGGACGGAGCGGCCTGAAGTCACGACCCACGCTGCACGTGGGTACCCGGAGGCCGGCCGGCGAAGCTCCCCGCCGGTTGCGGCCGGGTCTCGAGTGCGGAGGCAATGGCCGTCAGCAAGGCAATCGACCCACTAGTTCGAGATCGCGAACTCGTTCAGGCTACCGTATGGGGCGAGTGTCCTGGAGCGCAGCCAGGGAATCCAACGACCCAGGACATCAAAGCCCGAAGTGGTGGCGCTGTCGTTGGAATTGTCGGTATTGACGACAAACAAATGACCCGTGCGCCGATCGATCGCCATGCCCTGCGCGGTGAAGCGCGCTCCGAGGACGGGGTACGTTCGGACGACACTTGGGTCAGCAACTCTCACAGCCAGGACGGCGTTGCCCACGTCGAGGAGAAGCGTGTCATTTCGATCGTCGCCGATCATGTTGGCGGGATTCTGGCTGAGCGGCATTTCCTGCAGAAGCTGCCCAGTTCGAGCATCGAGCACCGCTACGCCGCTCGATCCGGAGATTGAGGGAACGCAGGCGACGAACACCTTGGCCAGGCCGTTGAGGACGACAAACGCCTCCGGACTCGACGCCAGCTGTGCTCGACCCAACGTTGCGCCGGTGCGCGCGTCAAGCGTGCTTACCTGGGCGTGCAGCGCGTCCCCGACGAACACTCGCCCGGTCTGCTCGTCCACATCTATAGTGGACGGATAGCCACTTACGCGCACGTCGAACAGCACTCTGCCTGTGCCGGCGTCGATTGCCTGGACTGTGTTATCCGCGTTCGCCAGCAGCAGACGGTGCAGCGCGGGATCCACGGCTAACGCGAGCAAGACTCTCCGGAGCCGGAGAGTGCCGAGCAAGTTCCCAGCACGCGCATCGAGCGTGGCGAGGACATCGCCGCCGGCGCTCGTCACATAGACTCGACCCGATCGCTCGTCCACCGCGACCAGCCGCGGTGTGAAGCCCAGCGCGGTCGTGCGGACTGCCAGGCCGGAGCTTCCGTCCAGGACACTGACTGTATTGTCGCCTGAATTCGGCACGAAGACGCGGTGCGCGCTTTCGGCGACCAGGATACTCAGCGCGCCGCGGCCTACGGAAACGGATCGCAGCAGATCCCCGCTGGCAGTGTCAAGCACACCGACAGTGTAGTCGGCTCCGTTGATCACAAACGCCCGTCCGGTGGCGTTGTCCACGGCGACGGCGACAGGGTCGCCCGGCAGCGAGACGACGCGATCGAAGGAGCGGCTGCTTACCTGTCGCAGCCCGGCCAAACCGGACAGGACGATCGTTATCGCCAGGGATAGCAGCAGCCTGTTCTTCATCACCCACGAGTCGGGCCAACGGTACAGTATCGGTCAGCTGCCCGCTGTGACCGCCTTCGCCGTTCCCCGTACTTCCAGCCTAGGCCATCGTGCGAAACGGTCACAGTGTCAGTTGACGTCGATCGTCTCGCCCAGATACGTCTTCCGCACGAGCTCGCTGCGCAGCAGGTTTGCCGCAGAGTCTTCGAGCACCACTTCGCCGGTCTGAAGCACATAGCCGCGATTGGCAATCGTCAGGGCGAGGTTCGCATTTTGCTCCACCATAAAGATGGTGACGCCCTGGCGGTTGATGTTCTGCACGGTGTCGAACACACGTTCCACGAAGATTGGTGAGAGTCCCATGGACGGTTCGTCCATGATCAGGAGCGTAGGCCGGGCCATGAGCCCGCGGCCCATGGCAAGCATCTGCTGCTCGCCGCCGCTCATAAGCCCGGCCAGCTGCTTCCGGCGCTCCTTGAGTCTTGGGAAGAGATCGAATACGCGCGCCAGATCCTCGGCTATGGCCTTATGGTCGGTTCGGAGAAACGCCCCAAGCTCAAGGTTCTCGGCAACGGTCATGCGCGAGAAGACGCGGCGCCCCTCTGGTACCGGCGCGATGCCGGCCTTCACGATCTCGCTCGGCGACATCTTGTCGATAATCTTTCCATTGAAGACGACATGACCGCCGGTTGGGCGGACCAGGCCGAGTATCGTCTTCATCGTCGTCGTCTTGCCGGCGCCGTTGGCGCCCAGCAGGCACACGATCTCGCCTTCGTCGACGCGGTAGTTGACGTCCTTCAACACGTGAATAGGTCCGTAATGCGTGTGCACCCCATTGAACTGGAGCATGCTCATGGCTTGACGACCTCCGTCGAGTCACGGCGGTCGAGCATTTCCGCGGCGCGAGCAGCCGCTTTGCGGCCGAGATACGCCTCGATGACCAGTTCATTGGTCTGTACCTCGCGTGGCGTGCCCTCGGCGATCTGTTGCCCGTAATCGAGTACGACGACGCGGTCGGACATGCCCATCACCACGTTGAGCTTATGTTCGATCAAGATGATGCCAAGGTCATTGGATCGAATCGTTGCGATGAGACGAATGGCTGCGTCGGTCTCGGCAGGGTTCATGCCGGCGGTGGGCTCGTCCAGCAGAAGCAGCTTGGGATACGAGGCCATGGCCCGCGCGATCTCGAGCATGCGGCGATCGGCGTAGGCAAGATTGCGCGCCAGATCGTGGCGTTGGGCGAGCAAGCGAGTACCAAAGAACCGCAGCACCTCAAGCGCTCGCCGATGCGCCTCGCTCTCCTCCTTGCGGGTGTGCGGAAGCTTGAGCACGTCGCCGAAGACCTGCGACGTTAGGCGCGAATGGTATCCGACAAGCACATTCTCCAGCACAGTCATGTTCTGGAACAGCCGAATGTTCTGGAACGTGCGGGCCACCCCGGCCCGCAGGACCGCATCAGGCTTGCGGCCAGTGACATCCTTGCCCGCGACAAAGATGCGGCCTGAGGTCGGCTTGTAGAGGCCGGTAATCAGGTTGAAGAACGTGGACTTTCCGGCGCCGTTTGGGCCGATGACGCCGACGATCTCTCCGGCACGGATCTGGAAGTCGATATTCTGCACCGCGGCGAGACCGCCGAACGTCTTGGTTAACTTGATCGTTTGCAGGAGCGGCCCTGGCTGAGCCGTGGAGCCGAGCGCTGGCTGAGCGGTGGCGGCGACGGTGCTCACGTTGCACCTCCACTGCGCACATCGTAGAGCTGGATGTTCTCTTCCGCCAGTACCGACTCTTCTCCAGGGGCAAGCTCGCGGCGGCGCGTGGCGCTGGGGATCAACCCCTCGCGGCGGAAAATCATCATCAGAACGAGCATGATGCCGAAGATCAAGTACTGCGACTGCACAAAATCGACATTCTGGAGGAAACTCAACACGCTGACTTTGTTGCCCACATCGGAAGCCCAATTATTGAGATTCGGCAGCAGATAATACTGCATGAACGCGATTAGCCCGGCACCCAGTACGACGCCCGGCACGCTGCCCTGGCCGCCGAGCACGACCATGACCAGTATGGAGATCGAGACCAGGAATGTGAACTGGGACGGATCGACCAAGCCGAGGCGGCTTCCCTGGATCACTCCGGCGAAGCCCGAGAAGAAGGCGCCCATCACAAAGGCCATCAGTTTTGTGCGCATGATGTTAATGCCCATGCACGACGCGGCGAGCTCATCTTCACGCATCGCGACCCAGGCACGTCCAAGACGTGAGGACTGCAGGCTGTAGGCGATCACGATGATCACGGCGAGGATTGCCAGGCCCAGGTAGTACCAGGGCACCTGGTCGGACTGCCCGAACTGCAGCCCGCCAATGCTCGGCGCGAAGATGCCGTCGAGGCTATTCGTGCCTCCGGTGATGTCCGGCCAGCCGAAGGCCGTGAGCGTGGCGCCTGGACCCAGGTTCGCGACAATCTTGTGCACGATCTCGCCAAAGCCGAGGGTGACGATTGCAAGGTAGTCGCCTCGCAGCCTGAGCGTGGGGGCGCCGAGGATGGCGCCAAAGCCGGCCGCCAGCAGAGCACAGATCGGCAGGAACCACCAGAAGTTGGCATGAACGCCGCCCGGACCCCAGCTGATGAAAGGGCTGCTGAACGTGCTCGTCGGTGTAAAGTGTGACGAGCAGAGCATGCCGAACGAGTAGGCGCCGATGGCAAAGAAAGCAGCATAACCGAGGTCGAGCAGGCCCGCGAAGCCGACGACGACGTTCAAACCAAGTGCCAGCATCGCATAGATCTCGCCCTCAACCACATCGCCGGTAATGACCTGGAGCTGCCCGGTCGAGCTGATGAGAACGGGGAATATCAGGGCGAAGATCGCCAGCGTGCCCCAGCCTATGAGCAGTTTGCGGTTGCGCTGCAATGTCCAGAGCAACCTGCTGCGACGAGCTGATGCGGTTGTCGCCATATGGCTCATGCCTTATCCACGACTTGAGCGCCGAGCAAGCCGGTGGGCCGGAAGATCAGCACCATCATCAGTACTGCAAACACCGCAGGCTCGGCCCACTGCAGGCCGACTCCCTGGGATGCGTCGATGGCATCCACCAGCGCCTCAACTTCTCCCACGAGCAGGCCGCCAAGCATGGCGCCCCGGATATTCCCGATACCGCCCAATACGGCGGCCGTGAATGCCTTGAGCCCGGCCAGGAAACCAATGGAATAGTCGATCGAATTGTAGTACAGACCGTAGATCACACCGGCGGCGCCGGCGAGGATGGAGCCGACGACAAAGGTGAACGAAATGACGCGATTTATGTCGATCCCCATCATGCGAGCGGCCTCGGGATCTTGAGCCGTGGCGCGCATCGCCTTTCCGATCTTCGTGCTGCCAACCAGGTACAGAAGGCCCATCATGAGCAGCGGCGCGGTAATAAAAACGATAATGGCCTTATTGGAAATGCTGAGACCCAGGAACGGCAGGTACTGCGGATTGATCAGGCTGGGGTAGGAGATCGCACCATTATTCGTGCCTATCTGCCAGACCAGGGTTGCATTTTCGATGATGAATGAGACGCCGATTGCCGTGACAAGCGGCGCGAGCTTGGGCGCCCCGCGCAAAGGTCGATAGGCGAAGCGCTCGATGACAAAGCCGACCGCACCACAGCCCGCCATTGCAACCATAAATGCCACGACAAAAGCGGCAATCAGCATACCGCCCGTGAGCACACCATAGTTGTTGCTTATTGGGCCTCCAAACAGATCCTGGAGTATTGCCCACGAGAACAGGCCTCCCAGCATGAACACGTCGCCATGCGCGAAGTTGATCAGCTCCAGGATGCCGTATACCAGCGTATAGCCGAGGGCAATAAGCGCATACATCATCCCCAGCGCCAGGCCGCTCACCAGCGTGTTCGGTAAGTCTGTTAAGAACTGGTTCAAACGCAACCTCGCATAGTGTAAGGTTCGGTGTGATGTTCACAGAGCAGGAGGGACGGCGCGCTGCCGCCCCTCCTGCTCTGGGCCATTGCGTCGAAGCCTAAGGCTGTGGCGCCAGGCCGGCGTAAATCCAGTGAGCGGTCTTGCCGGAGCCGACGACCTTGTACATCGAGACGACGAAACTGGTGAGGTCGCCGTTGGCGTCGAAGGTGATGCTGCCTGACCCGCCGGGATAGTTCTTGGTCATGCCAACATAGCTGGCGAGGATCGAGCGGGAGGCGACGTCCTCTGCCTGGCCGACCTTGACCTTGCCGGCCTTCACGGCCTGAGCATAGGCCTGGATGATCAGGTTTGCCGCATCGTAGGACTCGACGTCGTACGCAGCCGTGTTAGTGCCAGGGAACTGCTTGGCTTCCGCGGCCAGAAAGGACTTCGCGGCGGGGAAGTTCTGGGCATCGGGTCCGATGCTGCTGGCGTAGGCCTTCAGCACGCCGCCGTTGGCGCTGGGGGTGATGAAGTCCTGAGAGTAGAGACCATCGCCGCCCATGAAGTAACTGTTCAAACCTGCTGCCTTGAGAGCGTCGGCGAGGAAGGTGCCGCCACCGGCATGTGGGTCATACTCGCCGCCAAAGAACACCAGGTCGACCTTGCCGCCACTGACGTTGGCGATATTTCGGGCTACCTGGTCCGCTCCCAGCTTGGGCTGCGTGAGGTCCAGCTCGCCGGTACCGACAATCGTGGCGCCCAGCTTCACGGCTTCTGACTTGAAGTACGAGGCAAGGCCAACGCCGTATGGGTCGGTATTGTCGGTCACGGCTATCCGCTTGGCCTTGAGCACTTTCACGGCATAGACCGCGTCATCCTGGCCCTGATGGATGTCGTTTGTTACCGTGCGGAAGTAGGTGATAGGGCCTTTACCAGACGCGGTGCGCGGCTCGTACTTGGCGCGAAACTTGGGATTCGTCAGGTCGGGATTCGTGTTTGAGGGGCTGATCTGCAGCAGTCCGGCCTGGTTGTATACCGCCTCGGAACCTTTGGCGGAACCGGTGTTGAGCGGGCCCACCTCGCCGATTACCGTGTTGTCCGCGATGAACGAACGGGCGTTCGCGGCATCCTTCTCGGGGTTGTTGGCGTTATTGATAGTATCGTCCAGGACCGTGACCTTAAACGTGACGCCGGGCACCAAGTTACTGGCATTTGCCTGGGCTGCCGCAACCTTTACGCCTCGGGCGATACCGTTGGCAAGGTCGGCCAGCTGGAGGATCGGAACGCTGACGCCGATGGTTACCGTCGCACTGGCGCGGCTTGCCGTCGCATGAGCCGCCCGCGGCATGGCATTGCCTAACAGGAGTGAAGCCAGGGCAACCGCTCCGAGTCCACGAAGCGCCTGTTGAGATTTCGTCATGGGTACATTCCCTCACTTATGCAGCAATTCCTGGGATGAATGAATTGATAGCCATGGCAGAGCAACAACTATCTGCGAGCCGATCATTGATTACGTGTCCCACGCTGCTACAGGAGTTCGACGCACTACCTGATGCAGCTCCGGCACTTGTCATGCCCGACCCGCAGGTCGCGCCGTCTACTCCTCCCTTCCGGTCAGTATCTGCTCTCTTCAACCTCCTTTAGCAAAGCCAATTTGTGGTCTCGCCTCGCTTCGGGCGCGAACGCGACGTGATCCGACCATGATTGGCACGCGCCATTGCTGACCACCTACGCGGAATCGCGACGACGAGTGCGTCGATTTGCTCAAATGCCGTGGCACGATCCCGCATACCTCAAACTACACGAACGTCCGTAAGCAAGCTAGGAGACGACGACGATACAATGTCGAACTCTCCACTAGCCATCATGGGCAGCGGTGATTGGATAGAGTATACACATTCCGAACGGCGCGTGGTGTGCCCGACAACTGTCCCAACAGGTGCGTCGTTCAATTCGGGCAGCCCTGTCCGTGCATCGAGTGAGTGAAGCACGATGTGCCGTAACCATGGACCGGCGATCACCAGTCTCGGAGACTTGCGGCTCACTGTCCCTTGGAGGTACGCGCGCCGCGGTTTACAATCCATCTGTCACGGACTTGCCTGCCAGTTGACGCGATACGCCGAGACGCTTGCGCACCCTGGCGCTCGCGTCGGGGAGTGTCGGGCACCACTGGCGGCCAGGTTGTTCGTGCGTCGCCGGCACGGCCGGCAGAGTATCTGGTGAGGATAGATGAACGACGATCGGCTCTACGGCGGTCGCTACAAGCTCCTCGACGTGATCGGGGACGGCGGAATGGCGCGTGTCTTCCGAGCCACCGACACGCGGCTCGACCGGACCGTTGCGATCAAGATTTTGCGCGAGCAATTCACGGCCGAACCACAATTCATTGAACGCTTCAAGCAAGAAGCCCGGCTGGCTGCCGCGCTCGCGCATCCCAACGTCGTCGGCGTGTACGACGTGGGGGAGGAGAACGGTCAGTACTACATGGTTATGGAGTACGTGCCCGGCGACAATCTCAAACAAATCATCGCCCGTGAGGCGCCAATGCCGCTCGGTACCGTGGTCAGCTTCATGAGGCAGCTGGCGGCGGCGCTGGATTTCGCGCACACGCATGGAGTGGTCCACCGCGATATCAAGCCTGAGAACATCCTGGTAACCGACAAACGCGAAGTGAAAGTCGGCGATTTTGGCATTGCCCGTGCGCTCGCTGGCTCCGCGCTGACGGCGACCGGTACCGTCCTGGGATCCGTGTCGTACTTCTCCCCTGAGCAGGCGAGCGGCCAGCAGGCCACCGCGGAGTCCGATCTATACGCTGCGGGGATGGTGCTCTATGAGATGCTTACAGGGCACGTGCCATTCGCCGGGCCCAATCCGGTGGCCGTCGCGATGGCTCAGGTCAACGATTCGCCGGCGCTCCCGACGAATTTCGTGCCTGAACTGCCCAGACCGGTCGAGGCAGTAGTGCTCAAGGCAATTGCCAAGGATCCGTCGCAGCGCTACCACTCTGGATACGAGCTGATGGCGGCGCTAACTGCCGCCGCGAAGCCGGCCCCGCCACCGCCGGTGGTGGCGCAAACGGAGGTTCCTCGAGCGCGCCGCGCATCGTCAGCAGCCGGCGCTGCCGGCGCGGCGCCCACGGTGGTCGCCGGATCTCAGGCACTGGCCGCCGCTCCGCCGCATCGGGCCCGTCGTGGCAGCTGGGGTGCGTTCGCTGCACTGATCACGACCGCAATCCTGCTGCTTGCGGCTGTACTGATCTACCACACGATTTCGGGCAACGATTCCGCGACGTCGGGCCCAACCGCTACGACCACGCCAACCCTTGTCGCGACGGCGACTGCCAGTTGAGCCCACGCGCGTGCCGCTGATCGTGCCCACGCAGTCCGGGCCGCCTACGGCAACGTTTATCGTTCCGCCCGAGACGAACACGCCGCCGGCAAGTCCCGCGCCAATCCCGTCCAGCACGCCTGTCGCCAGCAACACGCCGCTAGATACGGTGACGCCAGCCGATACAGCCACGCCGACCGCCAGCCTGGCGAGTATCACTCCAACGGGGGCCGCGGAGACACCTACCGCCGGCACCGGGTCTCCGACCTCCGGCACCGATACGCCTGTTGCCGCCTCGGGAACCAAGACACCTGGCTCAAGTCACGGCGCGACGATCACGCTCGTTACCGCGTCCAAGGTAGGCAACCACTATGCTCCAGAAGGAGTGACCACTGAGTTTACGGCCGGGACCTCGGTCGTCTATGCTGTCGCCAAGATTCACGGCAAGGCCAAGGGCGACGTCGTCAAGTTTGTCTGGCATTACCCCGACGGAAGCTCATTCTCACTGGACATTCCCGACGTGACCCCTTACAGGGGCGACGTCACCGCGTACGCGCAGATCGTTCCGCGTGGGCCCGGCACGTATGCCGTGAGCACGACCATCAACGGCCATAACCTTGCAAGCGTGACGTTCGTTGTTGCCGCCCGCGGCGCGACGCCCGTTGCCGCCTCAGGGGACACGGCCACGCCGTAAGGGCAGACTGCTCCAAGTGACCTCACGCCCGTCGTACCAGATACTCCTGCCGGCCATCAGGCCAGTCCGGTCCGGTACACTGGGCGTGATGGATTCGGAGGGCGTGCCCTGCTCGAATGAAGCACGGGGTCCGCGTATTGGCGAATCCGAAAGGAGCATGTCTTAGGTGCTAGTCATCCTCGCGGCGGCCACGATGCTGCAGCACGCGCCGATCCATGCAACCGCGGCGGCGGCCACGACCACCATAGGTCACCTGCAGGCCGTGCTGCTGGGCCTGCTCCAGGGCGTCGCAGAGCTGTTCCCTATCAGCAGTCTCGGGCATACGGTCATCGCGCCGAAGCTTCTTGGCTGGAATATCGATCAGAAGTCGGACACTTTCCTGCCGTTTGTGGTTGCGCTGCATTTGGGTACCGGGATCGCACTGATCGTCTACTTTTGGTCCGAATGGGTAGCAGTCGTCACACCCATGGTGGCAAGCGTACGGCGCGGCACCCTGGGCGACAGTCCGGAGGAGAAGCTCGGCTGGCTGGTCTGCGTGGGAACGGTTCCTCCTGCCATCATCGCCGTGTTCTTCGAGCAAAGGGTAAAGGACTTCTTCGCCGACCCTAGGATAGCGGCAGCATTCCTCGTCGTGAACGGCTTCGTGATGTATTTTGGCGAGCGCCTTAGAGCCCGCGCGACTGCTCTGGTCGCCCAGGCTGAGCATGACGTCACCAGGATGCCAGGTGCTCCCAGGCCCATTTCGACGTTGACGTGGACCGAAGCCGTGCTTGTCGGCGGAGCTCAATCCCTTGCTCTGGTGCCTGGTATATCGCGTTCAGGCGTGACCATGGTCGCCGGCCTAGCGACCGGGCTGACGCATGAGGCGGCTGCGAGGTTTGCGTTTCTGTTGGCGACACCGATCATTCTCGCTGCGGGTGTAGCCGAGATCCCGAGCCTGTTGAGCTCATCGGGCAGATCGGTTTTCGGCGATGCCGTTCTGGGCGGCGTGGTCGCCGGGCTGGCAGCTTATGCAAGTGTCCGCTTCCTGATGCGCTATTTCACTTTCGGACGCCTGACTCCGTTTGCATATTACTGCTGGGCCGCGGGCAGCCTCGCGCTCGTTGGCCTGAAGCTTCGCGGCTAGTATGCTGAGGTGGTATTCTACGCTGGAAATGAGACTCGTGCTCCGTACCAGCAGTTCGCGAGAGCTCTGCGGTTCGCTTGCCGCGTTGTGGTTTGGCAGGCCGGCGTGTTAAGAGGGAGGATAAACTGTGGGAGCGAATGACCGTCAGAAGGTTTTTCTGCTGGCGATCGCGGCAGCCATAGTGTTCGTCGTCATCGGTATACTCTATCTCACGAGCCACTTCATTCCGTCCGGATTCCATTGGAAGCACGCGGTACTGTCCTTCGCGCTCGCCGCGGGGTCGTTGATCGTGGCGAACTTCAACCGACCCGGCGCGACCATTGCTGGAAGATCCTGACGTCAGACGGAGTTCCATGGGGACGACGCTGAATGACCGCCGCGCTCCGACCCGCGCGGCGGTTCTTCGTTCGGCGCCGAAGTGATCGGCGCGCTAGTAATGCGGACCGTGACAGACGGAACTCGCTCCGCTTCACTCGTCCAGCGCGCTCAGCAGTGCCCTGCGCGCGTATACTGAGCGTATCGCCTGGGTCGGCGGTCAACGAGCGCGGCGAGAGTCCTGACGCGGCGGTTGTCTGAATGGAAGGGGAGAGAGCTTGAACACTCAACAACGCCAACTGATCTTCACGGTCGCTTGCGGTGTTACTGTTCTCCTGGCTGTGATAGGCATCCTGTATCTCGCCGGGGCCGTTATTGCCACCGGATCGCACTCCCGGCGCGCGGAAGCGTGCTTCGCGGTTGCCGTTGTAGCCGCAATTGTGGCCTTCGTGTATCGCCCAAGAGGCGCTTCAATCTGACGACCAGCGCCGCAGGTGCCGTATTACCGTGATTTAGGGTCTGGGCGCGACTGAGCTACGCTCAGCCAACAGTAGCGATCGCGGCGATGACCGAGCCCATTAGGACCAAGGTGAGCAGTGACAGCCAAGGATCGAAGTGGAAGTCGATCACCAGTACCACGGTCATCACGAGGAGGATAGCAATCGAGATCACCGCCGGTAAGCTGTTGGCACCCTCGCGCAGGGCAACTTGGCGGTCGGAAGACTCTGGCGTCGGAGTGCGCGGGTGTCGAGCCACGCGGCGGTACGCTTCGCGTGCTACAGGGCCCGTGCTCTTCGCCATCTGGCGGTTCCTTTCATGAATTGAGCGGAAAGTCCGTATCCTCGGCAGAGCCGACCGTCTGGTCTATCTCCCAATAGGCTACCGCATTGCGCACCATACTGGAAGCATGAGAGGAAGGTGGCGAGTTGGATTCCGTTGAGCGCGTTCGTGCCGCTATCGAGCTGCGCGAGCCAGACCGCGTCCCGGTCGACCTGCACAACTTCCAGCCGGCAGCATATGCCTCGGGGCTACCCATGTCGCAAGTGTTCCGCGACGGAGAGCTTTTGGCCGAGTCAATGCTGCAGGCGTGGCGCGAGTTTCATCACGACATGATCCTGCTGGAAAACGGCACGGCCTGCAACGCGCAGGCATGCGGCATGCACGTGTATTACCGCGACGACACAGCGCCGGTCGTCGGTGAGCCCCTTCTGAAGTCCCTCGAAGACGTGACCGAGCTCGAGGTGCCCGATCCCTATACTGCGTTCCCGATGTGCGAAATCCTTAAGGCGACCCGCATCCTCGCGCGCGAGGTCGGAGACCAGGCGTGGATCTGCGCGCGGGCAGACCAGGGACCGATGGACCTGGCGGCTGAGCTGCGCGGGATGAGTGAGTTCATGATGGACATAGCGACAGGCGAACGCGAGGACCTGATCCATGCGCTGCTTGACTATGCTCGTCGCGTGGCAACTCGCTATGCATTCGCCTTGATTGAGTGCGGCGGCCATTCGACGTCGATTGGCGAGCCGGTAGGTGGACCTGCGATGCTCTCGCCCCGGCACTACCGGCGATACCCGTGGATCCACGAGCAGCGCATGGTCGAAGAGCTGAAGCAACACGGCATCATTCTGCACCTGCACATCTGCGGCGACACCGCGAAGATCACCGAGGACTACATCGCCACCGGCGCACAGGTGCTCGAAATTGACCACAAGACCGACGCGAGGCGGCTCAAGGACGCAGCGCGCGGCAGGACGACGCTGCTCGGCAACATCGACACCAACCTGCTCGCGCTTGGAAAGCCAGGCGAGGTAGAAGATGCGTGTCGCGAACTGATCGCGGTGTGCCAACCCGGCAGCGGCTTCATTCTCGGACCAGGTTGCGCATTGCCGCCCAACACGCCGGCCGACAACATCCACGCGCTGGTAGAGTCAGCCAAGAAATACGGCTCGTATCGGAGGCAGTGAACATGGAAACGGCAACGCAGGTCAAACCGCTCTCAGCAGCTGAGCGAGAGGATTTTCAACGCCTGTTCGAGCGCCGGCTCGCAAAGGTCAAGGCCAAGACCGACGACGTGTTCGCGTTTCGACCGGTCAAGGAACCGCCGTTCAGTGTGAACGGTTCGCTCTACTGGATCTTCGGACTGGACACGGACGTGTTGCCGGCCGAGTACTGCGAGGATGCCGCCGTCATGACGGCCTTCCAGGAGCGCACGTACTACGACCAGGTTCGGCAGATCGACGACGATTTCGTTCCCTATTTGATGCCGTGGCTTGGCACAGTCGTCACCGCGTCCGCTTTCGGCTGCCAGATCGAGTTCTTTCCGAAGCAGGATCCCGCCGCCAATCCGCGTTTCTATCCCGTCACGACCCCGGAGGACGTCCGGAAGCTGGAGATCCCAGATCCGCACCGGGATGGCCTTATGCCTCGCGTGCTCGACTATCTCCGCTATATGAAGTCGAACAGCTTCCTGCCGGTCGGAATCACCGATCTGCAGGGACCGCTCACCACGGCCAACCAGCTGATGGGCTACGACAAGCTCATCTACTTGATGGCAGACTACCCAACGGCGGCTCACGAGCTGATGGAGAAGGTCACCGAGGCCCTCATCCGGTGGGTCAAGGTGCAGAAAGAGGTGATTGGCGAGCCGCTGACAGAATGTATCGCGGACCAGCAGGTGTATACGGGCAGACACGCCGGCGTCTGGTTCTCCGACGATGACGCGGTCATCATGTCCCCGAAGTACTACCGCGAGTTCGTCGTGCCCTACAACTCACGGCTCTTGCGCGCCTTCGACGGAGGATGCCTGCACTACTGCGGCAACGCTACGCACCAGGCGGAGAACTTCCTGGCGATCGATGGTCTTCGCGCGATCAACAACTACACGCTCTACGACCTCGACGGCTTCCGCCGCTTGCGGGAGAAGCTGGGGAGGAAGGTCGCGCTGTTTGTCTGCGATTTCACTCCCTTGCAGTACGAGCAATACTTCAGCGATCTGCTGGACGGTCTTGATTTCACCGGGCTTGTGATTAATTCGCAGTACTCACCGGTTGTGGCCCTGCTGGAGGGCGGCAAGTACGAATCGGTGCGTCGCGACTACCAGACCGGACGCCGAGCCGTATTCGAGTGCTTGCGTGGGCGACTGGCAGGCACATCGTAGCAGCGCACCCAATCTCCCGTCGGGCTTTCTGACGTCATTGAGGATTGCCCTTCATGATGGTGGCGCCACCGTCCACCATGAGCGCCGATCCAGTGACAAAGTCTGCCTCGTCGGATGCGAGGTACAGTACGGCGAACGCGACATCCTCGGGTTTGCCAATGCGGCCCGGCAGGTGTTGCGATGCAAACGCGCTCAACACGCGATCCTTGTCTTCGACTGTCTCCATATAGGCATGCAAGAGACCACTGTCGGTGGTGCCGGGCACGACGCTATTCACGCGGATCCGTGGCGCCAACTCGACGGCCATGGTGCGGGTCATGGCTGAGATCGCTCCCTTGGAGGCGCAATACGCCAACTGGTTGGGATACCCAAGCAACCCCGTCGGCGACGCCGCGTTGACGATGCTGCCGACGTTGCCCAATGGAAGCGCTCCGTCGAGCATAGCGCGCGCCGCGGCCTGGGAAACCAGGAAGACGCTACGAAGGTTGACTGCCATCACGCGATCCCACACCGCCGGCGTTGTCGTCAGCACGGACCCCAATGGCATGATCGCGGCGTTGTTGAAGACAATGTCCAGGCGTCCAAACTCACGCACTGCGCGGGAGATCAGTGCCTGAACGGCTGCAGGCTCGGACACGTCGGCAGCCTGAAAGAGAACATGTGCTCCAGACTTCGCGATCTCCGCGACCGCGAGCTCACCGGCCGCGGCATTCACGTCGGCGATCATGACCTCGGCCCCCTCATGCGCCAGCAGCCGAGCAGTGGCCAATCCGATTCCGGATGCACCCCCGGTGACGATGGCACCCTTCCCTGCGACTCGTCCCTGACTCATCACGCGCCCCTCCCCTGGTTGCCTATTGCCATAGCCAATCCTAGCGAGCCGGGCGCCACGGGGTCAAGGCCTGTGCGAGAATTCCCGCGGGCGCCCAGAACTGAGCGATGACACCCTGGAAGCACTCGGCTCAGAAGTTTGGCGCGCCGCAGGCACAGCTCTTTCTCCGGCCTCATGAAGGACGCCAAAGCGCCGCGAAGCCGCCGGCGACGGCTACCAGTCGGCCACCGCGCCATCGGAGTGCCACCACTGCATCAGCACTTCCTGCTCAAACGGATGCTTCGCGGCCTCGGTCTCGTCCACGTCGACTCCCAAACCCGGCGCCGTTGGCGGAAGAATGTAGCCATCCGCGACCGGCAGGGCTTCGCCGACTATCGCGTCCCGCCACGGTACGTCGGAACGAATTGCCTCCTGAATCAGCCAATTCGGCGTGGCCAGCGCAAAGTGGATCGCGGCCGCGGTGGCAACCGGGCCCAACGGGTTGTGTGGCGCCACGCTCACGTAGTAGGTCTCCGCCATCGCCGCGATCTTGCGAGCTTCCCACAAGCCGCCGCAGTGACAGAGATCCGGTTGTATGACCGCGCATGCGCTCCGCTCCAGCACCTCGCGGAAGCCCCATCGAGTGATCAAGCGTTCGCCGGTGGCAATGGCTATGCCCGGCAGCGCGCGCGCTATCTCCGCCATGCCTGCGACGTTTTCGGGAGGGCAGGGCTCTTCGAGGAAGAACGGCTTGAACGGGCGCAGCACCTCGCCATACTGGATAGCCATGGCAGGGGTGGTACGCGCGTGCAGATCGACCATGATGTCAATATCCGGGCCCACGGCTTCGCGAATGGCCCGCATCAGGGTCTCGGCATGCCGCACTGGTGCGTTACCTTCCAGCGGTAGGGTTCTTGGCACCACGAGCACCTTGATCGCCGTGTATCCCGAAGCAACGCTCTCGCGGGCGCGTTCTGCCATGCTTTCCGCGGTATCGCGGAGATAGAGCGCCGTCATCTCGCCGCCGCCAAGATGGTCGTACATGCGGACGCGATCGCGCACGGCGCCACCAAGCAACTGATACACAGGCTTGCCGGCAGCTTTCCCGGCTATGTCCCAGCAGGCCTGTTCTATGCCGGAGATCGCGCTCATTCCTTCGACGCCGGCGCGAAAGAAGGGATGGCGGTACATGATCTGAAACAGGTGTTCGATCCGTGTCGGATCCTGGCCAACGATCAGCGGCGCAAGGTCGGCAACCGCACCGCTCACTGCTCGAGTCTTCCACTCGAGGCTGGCTTCACCCCAACCGATCAGCCCCTCATCCGTAGCGACCTTGACGAAGATCCAGTTACGCATCTTTGCGTTGACGACGACCGTGTTGACGGAGGTGATCTTCATGCTGGGATTCCTCTGGCAGGTGCCGCCGCACGCGACCGCCCCGAGTCGCGTGCGGCGGATGCCCGGTACTGCTCTATTTCTTGTGGAAGAAGAAGTGAGCGTTTGCCTTGTTGATGACCAGCGCACCTGTGTCTACGGTCGCCGGGAGCGGCGTCACGGCGGCGGCAATGTTGTCTGCGACGATCGGCACCGGATGGTTGACATAATAGTAGAGCATCAGTGTACCCAGGTAGCTCATGAGAGCCGTCTTTTGGGCAGTGGATGCGAGGATCACACCCTGCTCAATGAAGTTGAGGGTCTGATCGTCCCGATCCATGGAGATGATCTGGACCTTACCGACTTTCCCTGCTTCCTTCACCGCGGTAGCCGATCCCACGCCGCCAGCCGCTTCAACGCAGGCTACGCCGGCAAGATCGGAGTGCGTGCGCAGGATAGAGCCTACGACGGACGCTGCCTTTGTCGAGTCGCTGTCGTCGTTGGCGACTTGAACGACCGTAATACCGGGATAGGCCGCGAGGGCAGTCTTATACCCCTGCACGCGCTCGTCAAGATTGCTCTGGCCGATCCTGCTGATAATGGCGACTTTGCCCTTCTTGCCGATAGCGGTCGCCATAAGGTTGCCGCCCAGGATGCCGACATTGACATTGCCCGTGCCCAGGAATACTTGCCGGTTGCTCGTGGGCACATCGGCGTCGAGCGTGACGACCGGGATGCCGGCCGCGATCGCTTTGTCGATGCCACTCTTGAGGATTGGATCAAAACCGACGACCAGCATGCCGGACACTTTCTGAGCAATCTTCTGGTCGATGATATTCAACATGGCCGTGAGATCCAGGTTCGACGGTCCCACATACTGCGTCTTGACGCCCAGATCTTTCCCAATTAACGTCATGCCAAGGCGATGGTCGATGAAATACGAAAGCGATGACAGTGCGGATACTTCGACGTACACCTGAGCGCTCACGGGCACCTGTGCTCGCGATGCTGCCGAGGCGACGCCGGCGAAGCCGGGAAACAGGGTTGCAATGCCTGCCGCGGCTCCGAGGCCGAGGCCGGCTGTAAGAATATCGCGGCGACTAAAATCGTGTGCTGCCTCGGGCAACTGATCCTCAAAATCGTTCACGGTATGTCCTTTTCTGCTTGCGCATGGACCACGATCAGTGTGGCATGCGGACTAGAGCCATGTACCTGCTGCCCAAATGAGACCACCAGTATTGCCCCGACCTGCGAATCGATCTACTCTCGTCCTCCTCTCCTCCTCGTGCCGCGCCTAGCCGCGCCGTGCCATGCGCAGCAAGTAGCGCGTGGCGCTTCGCCAGCCGCCTTGCAGGCGAATCACCCGACCAAGCTGGTCCAGCGACACGGCGATCACGAGCACCGCGCCCGTGATGACCGGACCCCAGTCAGGATTGATGCCGGCGCCGGAGATAACGTTGAGGATTGCGTTGAGAAGGAAGAGTCCGAGAAATGCTCCCAGTATCGTGCCTTCACCGCCGCTCAGGCTGGCGCCACCGATCACGCACGCTGCGATGACCTGGAGAGCGTCCGGACCACCGGTACTGGTCGAGATGCCGGACTGGCGCGCGGCGGTGAGTATGCCTGCCACGGCGGACAGCACGCCCATGAGCGTGTAGTTGAAAATCTGGATGCGCGTGACCGTGATGCCGGAGAGCCGGGCGGACTTGATGTTGGCGCCGATGTAGTAGTTCTGGCGCAAGAACCGCGATCGCCGCAGCAAGATATCGCCGACGACGACGAACACCGCCATGACCAGGATCGGCACCTGGATGCCGAGCGGCGTGTCCTGGCCAACCGGGCCGGTGAACGAGTCGGGCAGGTTGCTCACGCCCTGCTCCGCCGTGATCAGCAGGACCGCGCCGTTCACGATGCTCATCGTGCCCAGCGTCGTGATCAGCGGGTTGACACCCAGCCGGGCGATGATCAGGCCGTTTGCGAGTCCGACGATCCCACCCACCAGAAGCCCTTCGGCCATGGCAAGCACGATTGGCGTGCCGTTACCAATCGCCAGGCCCGTGACGCTCCCGCCCAGAGCCATGGTGGCCCCGACCGAGAGATCGAATCCGCCGCTTACGAGGAGAATAGTCATGCCCACGGCCACCACGGCATCGAAGCTCATGCCGAGGAGTATGACCTTGAAATTCGTCCAGCCAAGGAAGCCCGGGAGGTAGATGTTGACGATGAGGCTGCCGAGCACCAACATGATGACCAATGCAAGCTCACGGACCTGCCCGACGACCCCAAGCGCGCGCATCACTGGGTTGAGCGCGGCTACGGGCACGCTTTCGGCGCCCTGGCCCGCCAGTTCGGCCTCGACAGGCGGTTCCTTGATCATGACGCGATGCTCCTTTACAGTGAGTCCGGCTGTGCCGGCAGATGCAAAGCAAGGCCCGAGGCGCACGCCATGATCGACTCCTCTTGCGCTTCTTCGCTTGTGAAATGACCCGTGATACGGCCCTTTGCCATGACCAAGATCCGGTGGCTGAGTGACAGAATCTCCGGAAGCTCAGAGGAGATCATCAGGATTGCCATGCCTTCCCTGGCGAGTTCCCGCAGAAGTCGGTGAATCTCTGCCTTCGCTCCAATGTCGATACCTCGGGTGGGCTCGTCCACGATCAGCAACCGCGGCTTCTGTGCGAGCCACATGGAGACCAGCGCCTTCTGCTGGTTCCCGCCACTGAGGTTGCTCACTCTGGAGAAAAGACTTGGCGTGCGAATGTTCAGCGTCTTCGTATACTCGGCCGCCAGGCGGCGCACGGCGTCCGCCTGCATCATGCCGTACCGGCTGAGCGATCGCAGGTTTGGCGCCGCGATGTTGTCGGCCAGATGCATGATCAGGAACAGTCCTTCTTCTTTGCGCTCTTGCGGGATGTAGGCGAGACCGTGCCGGATGGCATCGGCAGGCGATCGCAATTCGACCGACTTACCGTCGATCGTCATGCTGCCTCCTTCCAGCGGCAGCAGCCCGAAGAGCGCACGGCCAAGCTCCGTCCTACCGGCTCCCACGAGTCCGGCCACGCCGACTATCTCGCCTGGGCTGATGCTCAAAGACACGTCCCTGAGCATCGCGCCAAAACGGAGGGCGTGCGCGGAGAGCAACGGCGCGGGAGAAGCGGTACCGCGGTCGAGTGCTTCTGCTCGACCATAGAGAGTTTGTACCTCGCGGCCAACCATGAGCCGCACGATTTCCGCTTCGTTCGTCTCCGCCGTTACTCGCGTGCCGACATGCTTGCCGTCGCGGAGGACCGAGATGCGATCGGCAATAGCGAACACTTCGTCAAGGTGGTGTGAGATGTAGAAAATGCCCATACCTTCATCACGCAGCCGGCGAATCACCGCGAAAAGCCGCTGCGCTTCGTGCTGGTTTAGCGACGAGGTGGGCTCATCGAGGATGAGCACTCGCGCGTCAAGCGACAGCGCCTTGGCGATTTCTACCACCTGGCGGCTGGCCGTGGGCAGCATTCCCACCAACGTGCGAGCGTTGAGACCGAGATTGAACCGGTCCAGCACCGCCTGGGTGCGAGCGTACAGCTCGCGTTGGCGCACCAGGTTGAGGAGGCCCACGGGCTGGCGAGCAGCGAACACGTTGTCGGCAACCGACAGGTTCGAGACGAGACTGAGCTCCTGGAACACGATGCTGATGCCAAGGTGCTCTGCTGTCTTCCTGTCGGGGATCTGCACGAGGGTACCGTCCATGTACAGCTGACCACCATCGGGAAGCTGAGTGCCCGCCAGAATGGCCATCAAGGTGGTCTTGCCCGCGCCATTCTCCCCCACTATGGCATGTACTTCGCCGGCACAGACGTCCAGGCTGACTTGATCCAGCGCGAGCACGCCCGGATAGATTTTGGTGACGGCATTTGCGCGCAAAAGCGTGCGACCCAAGGGCGGAGCCGCGCTGGCAGCCGAAGTCAAGCTAGACCTCCCGGCGACGCGTCGCTCCTCGCGTACCTAGCACGACCCGACAATAGTGCGCCGGATCCAGGCGCGTTCGCCGGCTCTCCGGTCACTATGGCGGGGATCTCAAGTGCAGGCCCTGCGCGCCCTTCGTCGCCCAGGGCGAGGCGGTCGGCCGCATGCTGTTCCAGCCACCACACGACATCTTCAACATGCGAACGAGCGTAAGTCTCGGCCCGGCTCGCATCGTGTGCAAGTATGGCCTGCGCGATCTGCGGGTGGAATCGCAGGGCGCTGTCCACCAGCTGGGGTACATGCGACGTGATGTAGCGTCCAACCCGAAGCTGAGCGTGTACGCGCTCAAGAGTATCGAGCAGGAGGGGATTGTGGGCGGCGCGCACGATAGCCAGGTGGAACTCCACGTCGTCTTCCTGGAACTCGCTGTTCTCAAGGAACTCAATATTGCGGCGCAGTTCGTCCTGCACTTCCGCGCACCGGCGCACGATCTCCGCGCGTTCAGCAGCCGTCGCGCGCTCCGCGGCCCACCTCGCGGCAGCCGGCTCGACGACCAAGCGCAGCTCCATCAGGTGCCACAATGAGATGCGCTCGACATCAGCCATCGAATCGATAGGATCGGGCGTGCCGCCACTGCTAAGGCGCTCGGTGACGAAGATGCCACCGCCATGCTTTACGCGCAGCAAGCCCATGTAGCTGAGGACACGGACAGCCTCACGCACCGATGACTGGCCGACGCCCAGGCGCTTGGCCAAGTTGCTGACAGTTTCCAGCCGATCGCCGGCCTGCAGCCGTCCCACGGCGATATCATCGCGGATCTGGTCCATCACTGCCGAATAGACTTGTCGCCGTTGCGCTTGCTTCTGCACCTTTGGGCACCGTTCCCCGTAATGGAAGGTGAACTCGACCGCCATGCAGTCCAAGTATTGGCGATGGACACCGGTGATCAGATGACTGTTAAGGAGATCTGATCATCAACTGTTTCAGGCCAGTGTGAGCATAGTGCAGGATCGGCGCGCTGTCAATACATCCACACTCCATGGGTCGTTCTGGCTCTTGACAGCGTGCAAGCTCTAGCCTATGCTCACCATGGCTCATATCTTCCGGTGATCAGATCACTTTTGCTTGTGCTGCGACGCTGCGTAACGAGGTTGTGTTGGACTGCGAGTGCCGGATGTTCAACTGCGCTCTCGCGGTGATGGTTGGACTTGTGCTATCCATGCCGCCGGAGAGATATTGAGAGGGTCGGCTGACTTCAGCGGGCCGAAGGAGGACCGAACGATGTTGACGTCTCGTGCTCGTGTCGAGTGTGCCGTGCAGCACCAGGAGCCAGACAAGGTGCCGCTCGATCTTGGCGGCAGCCCGGTGACAGGAATGCATGTAGACTCGGTGTACAGGCTGCGGCAGGCGCTGCACCTGGATCCTCCTGGCACGCCCGTGAAGGTAGTCGAGCCGTTCCAGCTGCTCGGCGAGATCGCTCCGGACCTGATGGACGTGCTTGGCGTCGACATCGTGGGGCTGGGGATGCCGGGGACGATGCTTGGCTTTCGCAATGAAGGTTGGAAGCCCTGGACGACATTCGGTGGCACTCCGGTGCTGGTTCCCGAGGGGTTCAACACAGTTCCGGAGCCAAATGGTGATATTCTGGCCTATCCCGCCGGTGATATGTCGGTCGCGGCGTGCGCCCGCATGCCCAGGGGCGGCTTCTACTTCGACGCGATAACCAGGCAGGACCCTATCGACGACGACCGGCTGAACGTCGAGGACAACCTCGAGGAGTTCGCGCCAATCAGCGATGCCGACCTGGCCTATCTCAAGCAGGAAGTCGATCGCCTGTGGCCCACCGGGAAGGCGATTCTAGCCAACTTCGGGGGTACGGCTTTCGGCGACATTGCCCTGGTGCCGGGCATGAACCTGAAGCACCCAAAGGGCATCCGGGCCGTCGACGAGTGGTACGTGAGCACGAGCTTGCGCCGAGACTACGTGTACGAGGTTTTCGAGCGGCAGTGCGACATCGGACTGCGAAACCTGGAGAAGATTCATCAAGTTGTTGGTGACCGGGTGGTCGGTGCGTTCGTGACCGGCACAGACTTTGGCGCGCAGAACAGCCCCTTCATCTCGCCAAAGGCCTACCGCAGCCTGTTCAAGCCGTTTCATGTCAAGGTGAACGAGTGGATTCACTCCCATACGCAATGGAAGTGCTTTATCCATTCGTGCGGATCGAATCTGGCGCCTGCTCGATGATATCGTGGATGCCGGATTCGACTGCCTGAATCCCGTGCAGACTTCCGCGGCCGACATGGATCCGGTCGCGCTGAAGGCCAAGTATGGGGAGCGCATCACCTTTTGGGGCGGCGGCATCGACACCCAGAGGGTGCTTCCATTCGGCTCGCCGGCGGAGGTGCGAGAGATGGTGAAGGATCGGCTGAAGGTCTTCGGCGCCGGCGGCGGATTCGTTTTCACCACGATCCATAATGTTCAGGCCGGCATTCCCATCGAGAATCTGCTGGCCCTCTACGAGGCGGTCAACGAGTATCGCAGCAATCCACTATGATGGTTTGGGCGTGAAGAGACACAACAAAACGGGAGGAAGGCTTCTATGGCACTGGTAGACGAGCTTCGCGAGGCCGTGGCAGAGGGCCAGGCAAAGGTTGCGGTGGCAAGAGTCACGCAAGGTTTGGCCGAGGGCATACCGGCGGGCACGCTGCTTCAAGAAGGGCTTATCGCGGCTATGAAGCAGGTAGGCCAGCTGTACGAAGAGGGCGAAGTATTCGTGCCTGAAATGCTGGTGGCGGCGCGAGCAATGAGCTCGGCCCTCGCGGTGCTCAAGCCTCAGCTGGTGAGCCAGGGTGTCGCCTCGAGCGGCAAAGTGGCGATTGGCACCGTGAAGGGTGACCTGCACGACATCGGGAAGAACCTTGTGGCGATGATGCTGGAAGGCTCGGGCTACGAGATCATGGACCTGGGCGTAGACGTCCCGGCTGAGAAGTTCGTCGAGGCTATCCGTGAGGGTGCCAATGTCGTAGCGATGTCCGCGCTTCTGACGACAACAATGACAAACATGAAGGTGATCATCGAGGCGATCAAGGCGGCAGGGCTACGAGACAAGGCGCGCATTATCGTGGGCGGAGCGCCGATCACCAGTGCCTACGCGCACGAGATTGGCGCGGACGGATACGCCACCGATGCCTCGAGCGCCGTGCGCATGGTGAGCGAGGTGCTGGCGGCGTAAACACGGTCGCGGGCGAGACATTTCCATAGTTGCACGGTCGTGTGAGGCTGCGCGGCACGGAGTGAGGCGACGGCGTGCGGTGTTAGCGCGACCAGTCGTGGTCAAAGGTGACTTCCAGCCGACTGATGGCTCGTTTGTCGGAGAGGATGACACCTAGCTCGCGATTCTCGTCCAACGACGCCGAAGAGATGTTCTCGGAACCGACGAAGGCCAGCGACCGATCTACGATGATGACCTTCGCGTGTATGTATGGACTCGTCACCAGATGGATCCTCACGCCGGCGTTCCGTAGCCTGTTCAGCCCCTTCGTGTTACTGGCATCGTTCGCGTTGCTGATCAGACGCACGGCGGCGCCGCGTTTTTGGGCTGCCGCCAGTGCTGCCTCGATGGCCGTGTCCTGCACCTCTTCGGCGTAGACTTCGACGCTCCGCTTCGCGCGCCGGACCAATGCATCAAGACTCGCGCGGCTGTTGCTGGGGCTCACCACGAGGTGCGGGTCGGAAGGTGAATGCGATCGGTCATTCCAGTCCGCACTGAAGATTGCGTCCGCGGCCCGCACGTCGGTCGGATCCTGGTCGATCACGCCAAACTCGCGGTTCGTGGTGAACGCGGACGCCGTGAAGTTCAGCGTGAGAATCAGGGCACTCTTGCCGTCCACGATCATGGCCTTCTCGTGAGTAAGGGCGAAGCGCGAAGGAGACCAATGGACCTGAATGTTTGCAGCCGTCAGCTGGTCGTAGGCGTTCTGATTCGCACTTCTGCCTGATACCCCGAAGCCGTACGGGTATCGCTCAAGAATCACCCTGACCTGCACTCCATTGCCATGAGCATATTCCAGAGCGTGTATGAGTGTGCGATCCGTCAGAAGATACATGGTCAAATCGACGCTTTTCGAAGCTGCCCGCAGCGCACGCGTCACCTCAGTGCGTTTGTCGTCGGGCTCTACGATGAGCGACGCGTTGGCAAGCCCACTTCCCAGATTCGTCTCCATCAAAACCGCGGCGGCCGGCACCGGCGTGGGTGATGTCGAGTGTGCCTGCCCGGCGCAACCGGCCAATGGAAGCGTGGAGCATAACAGGATTGCGCTCAGCGCACGCAATCGGCGTGTCGTCGCCACAGTGATCACACTGCGCATGTACTTCCCTCGCCGAGTTCCTCGACGCATCAAGCCGGTTCAAACGTCTGGCTGAGCACGCTCGCGTTGACCGACGCATCCGTAGCATAAGCCCCGAACACGGGTTCGGCAAGAGCCTTAATACTGTACCGGGGTATCGGATACGCTGCGTCAAAGGAGGCATACCTCCTAAGTGAGCACGCTTGCCGGTCGTTGCCAAATCAGGGATCGGCGGGAGTGCCATGATCTGCCTGCATATAGGCAGCCGAGCTCATCCGTGTAGGCGGGTGACCAGGCGCACCGGTTCTGCCGCTGGGACCGTCCGGCGTACTCCCGTGTCCGGAAGGGCCCCTACGATCTGCTCAACGGCTCAATGGGCCTCCACCAGCAGCGAGGCGTCACCGTCCAGAGCGAGCATCGCGGCGGCCCAGGTGCCTCCAAAGTTGCCCTCACCTCGGCCTGGCTCCGCGAATGCTGACGAATCGACATCAGCCGAGTGCAGCTATGAACTGCTCTGTCCGCTCGCGGTCCTTTCGCGCACCCAGGCGTTCGAAGATGGCCAGCGCCGCCTCCAGACGTTCTCGTGCAGCCGTGATCTCGCCGCGCTCCAGGTGCAGCCGTCCGCACACCTCCAGCAGCCGCCCCTCGCCGTAGGGATACGGCATGGCTTGGGCCAGGCTCAGCCCTTCCTCCAGCGCGTCCGCCGCAGTCTGCATCGTGCCCTGCCGCAGGGAAACCAGCGCCTGCACTCGCAGCGTGTCCACCAGCGCGCGCCGGCACTGCCCTGCCCGCTGCCGCCGCAGCGCGTCCTCGATCGTGCGCGCGGCCTGCTCGGTCTCGCCCAGCTCCAGGTAGGCCCAGGCCAGGACCGGCAGCACGTGGATGGTCACAATCCACTCCTCCATGCCGTCGCGGTCCAGCAACGGCAGCAGGCGCGCAAGTGCCGACGCGGGTCGCCTCTCCATCAGGTCCAGCTCGGCCAGGAAACTCTGCGCGACCCGTTGCAAGAGGAGATAGCTCGCCTGCCGCGCGATGGCACTGCACTGCTCCAGATAGCGGGCCGCCTGCTCCCATTCCCCTTCGGCCAGCAGCAGGCGGCCGGGTTCGAGCGCCGCCGCGGCATCCTCCACGGGCGACCGGTCGGGCAGTTCCTGGAGACGGTCGATGTACGCGTGTGCCTCGCCCCACGCACCGCTGAAGAAGGCTTGGCCCGTAAGCCTGATCAGGCCCCTCTGCATAAGGACAGGATCGCCGAGCCGTTCACCGAGCGCGCGTGCCCTGGTCGCATGCTGCCTGGCCCGTTCTAGCTCGCCCCGTTCCTCGGCCAGCCATGCCAGATTCGCTGCCACACCGCATACGACTTCGAGATTGCCCTCCGCCTCGGCCAGCACACTGGCCTCCTGGAATACCGCCAGGGCCTCCTCGACACGCCCCATATAGAGCAGCACCACACCGCGCGTCCACCCCGCCCGGACGAGCAGCCCGTGATCACCGACCAGGCGAGCGACTTCCGCCGCTCGCGTGGCTGCCGCCAGTCCCGCGCGAAACTGCCCCTGACCTATGTAGAGACCGGCCAGAGCACGGTAGAGCGCCGCCAGACTGGTGGACGGCCCAACCGTAACGAGCGTCTCCATCTGTGGTAGGAGGCGCTCGATCCCCTTCTCCAGCGTTCCCTGGCGATCGTGCACGCGCCCTATGCGTGCCACCACGCGGCCCAGGCCTTCCACGTCCCCGGCCAGGCGCAGCGCCGTCGCCGCTTGCTCCAGCACCTCCAGCGCCCGCGTAAAGTGAGCCCTGGTGTACAGGACGGCGCCCAGCTTCTCCCGAATCCGCGCCGCCTCGACCAGGCGGCCCAGCCCGTCCAGGCGGGTGATCGCCTCCCGGTAGTATCCTTCCGCGGCATCATGGGCCGCCTGGTCCCGCGCTGCGTCACCGGCCTGCTCCAGGTACGGCAGGGCTCGGTCCGGCACGTCGCTGCGCCCGTAGTGGTAGGCCAGCAGCTCAGCGGGCGCTCCACCCGGAAACCCCTCGAGCGCTTCGGCCGCCTGCCGATGAAGGAGCCGCCGCCGCGCCTGCCCCAGGTCGCTCTCCGCCACCTCCCGAATCACGTCGTGCACGAACCCGTAGCCGTCATCGCCTACTTCCTCCAGCAACCCGGCCCGGCAGGCCTCCTCCAGGGCCTCGATCACCTCTGACTCCGGCCGGCCCAGCACCGCCAGCAACAGCGCGCGCGGCGTCACCCGCCCCGCCACCGCCGCCGCGGCCAGCAGCGCCTGCCCCGCCTCCGACAGCGCCCGCATCCGTCGCCGCAGGCTCTGCCGCAGGTCCCACGGCAGCCCCGCCGGGGCCGCGCTCCGCACCGCCCTCGCCCTCCAGGCTCCGGGCGTAGCTCACCAGGAAGAAGGGCACGCCACCCACCCGCCGCACGACCTGTGCCGCCGCTGCCGGCGCCATCCCCTCCCGGCCACCGAGCAGCGAGGCAACCAGAATCTTCCGCCTCATGCTCGGCCAGCGGCCCGAGCGTCTGCAGGGTCGCCAGTTGGGCCTCGGCCAGCTCGGCACAGGTAACCGCGAGGGGCTGGTCCGGTGTCATCTCCGTGGTCCGGTAGGCGCCGATTACGCGCAGTGGCCTGCCGGCGGCGCGCACCAGCGTCACCAGCAGCTCCAGCGCGTCGGCAGCCGCCCACTGCAAGTCGTCCAGCACCAACACGGTCCCTGCCGGCCCCGCCACGTTGGCCAGCAGCCTGGCCACCGCCCGAAACAGCAGCCGGCGCTCCTGCTCAGGCGTGACAACCCAGCGCGGCAGCGGCTCGATCGGCCCCTCTGCCAGCTCCGGCAGCAGGCGGACCAGCCAGGCACAGCCCTGCAGGTCCGCGCGCAGCTGGACCGGCGACCGGCTCCGCAGGTGCTGCTCCAGCGCCTCGAGCAGCGGGGCATAGGGCGCCTGACCGCCCTGTCGCTGGCAGCCGCCCTCCAGCACCCGCCAGCCTGCCGCCGGGGCCTGCTGCGCGGCGTGCTGCAGCAGGCGCGACTTGCCGATGCCGGGTTCACCCGCATACAGCAGCACTGACGGCCCTTCCCCGGCCAGGTGCTTCTCCAGCAGCGCCAGCTCACGCCGTCGCCCCACCAGGGGCGGCCGGCTGGCGATGCCAGGCTGCTCGCCGTCGGTGAGCGCCGCCGCCACGCTCCCGGCTACGTCGGCTGCCGCCTCCAGTTGCGCACGATCCGTCTCTGTCAGGCGGAGGGCTTTGGCCAGCAGCCCGAGCGTCACCGCTCGCGGCGCACGATTGATCCCGCGCTCCAGGTCACTGATGCCCCGCACGCTCATGCCCGCCTGCTCGGCCAGCGCCTCTTGGGTCAGGCCGGCCCTCGCACGATGGCGTTTGAGCAGCGTGCCGAAGGAGGGCGCTTGGTCCACGTCTGCCTCACTCCCATGACCCGACGAGGGCGGCCGGCCGGCAGTCGCACCAGCGTACATGTGGGTCGATACGTGAGTTCCTGTGGCGAGTTGCCTGGTGCCGGCCGACCGGATCGTGCAGTGTTGAGAACAACATACCAGCAGTGCGGCAGGTAGGCGGACAGGACCTCGCTGGCAGGCGACAGCGCAGACTGCGGCGACAGGCCTGGTGTCTGTGAGCGTCGGAGGGAGGAAACTGCAGCCAGCCTTGGATCAAACAGCGGCGGTGATCGTCACCGGCACCCGGACGACCGATCGGCGGGCACTCTCGCGCCAGAGGTGAGCACGTCGCCGCAGGCCCAGCAGCGGCTATGCCCTGCCGCGATCGGGGATGGGTGAGCTTGCGGGACCCAGCACAAATGAACATGAAGCAGGAGCGAGACGGTACCCATCAACATGGGAGCTCGCTCCCCCGAGAAGCGAGGTACAAGAGCCATGCAACAGAGGTTCCTGCGTCCGTCCATCGTGCGCGCCGCCTTGGTTATCGCAGTCTTGGCGGTGTCCTGTTTACACGTCGGCGCCACGCCGGCAATAGCGCGTACCTTGCGCGCCCAAGCGCCCACCATCCTGTCGGGATCGGGCACCGCCTCAATTGTCAGCAGCAAGACGACAGGGACGGTGCACGTGAACGGGATCACCTTGACGTCCTACACCTATGTCTGGAAGTACAGTGGTGTACTCAATGGCATTGACCACGACTTTTCAAATGTGTTGACCTATCCGGACGGCACGTCGGTGGATGTCGGTGTCGACGTCTGCGTTTGCACTGGTGGAGGCCTTTCCGGCACGATCTCGGATCAATATTACGGTAGCGACAACGGGAAGTTCGAGCAGGGCCCCGCCACGTGGGGCCCCGGTACGGGAGGGTTCGCCGGATTGCACGGCTCAGGTTCGTGGGTCGGCTCCGACAAGGACTACAATCACTGGCAATTCACGATCAGTGCGGTAGTCCCCTGGAAGTGAGTTGAGCTTGGCGTGAGAAGGATGCGAGCGATGCAGGAATCCTACATCGCTCGCTTCCTGTGCCCGTGGGTCCCAACCTGCTGCTTGCAGCGGGCACCCCCCCCCCGATGCCTTGCAGTGACTGCGCACCTCGGGCCGCAACCACGCAAGGGCGTGCGCGCACCGCTTCCGCACCCTGACGATGCGTGCCCACGCAATCCGGAAATAGCTGACCTGCCGACGGGCTGAGACCGGCACCGGCGCCGCAGGAGCACCGCGCGGCCGTGGCGCCGCCCTCTTTGGCGAAGTCCGAGTTCGCGCGACATGGAAAAGGTCCCATACCGTGATCACGATCCACAGCATGTTACCGTCCATCCTGCTGGTGGGCTGCCTGTCCGCCTCCGCCTCGGCAGCCGCGGGTCCAGCACTCCACCAGGTCAGCGCGCCGGGCCGTGTCGCCATCCTGCGAGCGGATCGCTACCAGCCACAGGGCAGCCTGGAGCTCGCCCTGAGCCATACTCCAGCGCGTGCGGCGGCGACAACCCCGGCGCGTTGGCAGCAGCAGGCTGAGCTGACCGCGAGCGACGGCGAGGCGGGCGACCACCTGGGCGGTCCCGTCGCCGTGAGCCATGGCACTGCTCTGGTCGGCGCGTGGGACAGACACCAGGGCGCCGGTGCCGCCTACATCTTCGTGCAGCACGGGAATGGCTGAACCGAGCAGACCGAGCTCACCGTCGACGACGGCAGGCCGGGCGACTGGTTCGGCGTCTCGGTGGCGCTGAGCGCGGATACCGCCCTGGTGAGTGCGCCACTGGCCGGTCGAGCCGGGGCCCCTATGTGTTCGTGCGCGTCGGGAGCCACTTGATGCAGCAGGCCAGACTTGCCGCCGATGATGGTGCAGTTGGCGACTGGTTCGGTCGCGCAGTGGCACTGAGCGGGGACACCGCCCTGGTCGGCTCCTGGTATGCCCATGACGACTTCGGAGCGGCGTACATCTTCACGCGAATTGGCAGGCATTGGACCCAGCAGGCTCGCCTCACCGCCCGCGATGGGGCGGCGCAAGACTTCTTCGGCACCTCGGTAGCCCTGGATGGGCGCACCGGCGTGGTTGGAGCTGCAGGCGTGAACAGCAACGCCGGCGCCGCCTACATCTTCGTGCAGGGCGGGCGCGAGTGGACCCAGCAGGCGACGCTCAACGCCGGTGGCAGAAAACCGGGCGACACCTTCGGGACCTCTGTCGCGCTGAGCGGCGGCACAGCCCTGATAGGCGCAGGGTTTGCGCAGCACGACGCGGGAGCCGCCTACGTCTTCACACGCCTAGGGAGCCACTGTATGCAGCAGGCCAGACTTGCCGCCTACGATGGTGCGGCTGGCGACTGGTTCGGTCGCGCAGTGGCGCTGAGTGGGGATACCGCCCTGGTCGGCGCCTGGTACGCGAATGACGACTTCGGCGCCGCCTACGCGTTTGCGCGGCGCGGCTCGAATTGGGTCCAGCAGGCCCGGCTCACGGCCCGTGACGAGGTGGCGCAAGACTACTTTGGCACCTCTGTGGCGTTGAGCGGGGCCACAGGCCTTGTGGGAGCAGGCTTCAGAAACCAAGGCACCGGGGCTGCCTATGTCTTTCGCATCCAACCAGCAATCTCTTGGTAGAAACGGCAGTCCCCGGGGTCTTGCCGGTGCTACCGGTAGGGCAGAAAGGTCATATGTGTGTCGCGCACCGTACTGAGGGACAGCCTGCGGCCATCGGGCCGCCTGGATGGCAACTGCCCCCGGAAAGCGAGCGCCGCACCTACAACGAGCAGTTCGCCGGGCTCTCTCTCACGACGTTCGACGGGAAGACCCTCACGGTCTGAAACCCATTTGCCCAATACTTCAGGAGGCCTCCTGCGCCTTCACGAGTGCCGGGCGATCAAGTTCGAAGGGAACGTCGCGCCGGATATGCACGTCCCGCCGAACTAGTTCGAGCTCCTCCCACCACCCGGATCCCCGGCGCATTACGCCGGTTCAAGTGTCCGGCTCTGCGCGCTCGCATTGACCTGCGCACCCGGACCACAGAGCCCGACCGCGTCCGACCTGCAGGGGACTTGATACCGTACCGGGGTATCGGATATACTGAGTCAAGAGAGGCATGGCGCGCGGGCTGGTTCATGCGAAAGCATGGTGCCTAGCTCAGCGTGAAGTCACATTGTTCGCGACCTGAGCCCAGGGATCCGTGGGCTCAAGCCGCTGCGTGGGCTGGCACACAGGCATCCAGATCCAGGGCTCGACGAGGTCCGCAGATGTTGCTCGCTGGACAGCATTGGAGGAGAGGCTGGCATGGCCGAAGTGACCGTGACATGGGTACAGGGAGTTCAGTTTGTCGGCACGGGATCTGGAGGCCACAGTGTTGTGCTGGACGCTCCAGCCGGTCGGTCGGCATGGGATGGCTTCAAGCCGAGCGAGCTGCTGCTGGCGGCAGTTGGCGGCTGTACCGGTGTCGATGTCGTAGATATCCTGCGCAAGAAGCACCAGCAGGTGACTGGCTTGCGAATCACCGTGACTGGCAGGCAGCAAACGGAGTTCCCGCACGCTTTTACGCACATTGACGTTCATTACGCCGTGCGGGGGCGCAGCGTGAGCAAAGAAGCCGTGGAGCGGGCAATCGAGCTATCTGAGGAAAAGTACTGCTCGGTTGCCGCGACGGTGCGTGGTGTCGCGGCTATTCACACATCGTATACGGTGGTCGATGAAGAGCGGTCGCAGGACACCGCCGTCGGGGTTCAAATCGACGTCGCAACTGTTTGAGAGCATATGGGCCATACCGGCGGCAAGACATTGGAGGTGAGCACTGTGCAGCCGAAACTTGAGGGCGAGTCACCGCGTGACCTTCGCGATCGCCTCGCTCGGATTGAGGGGCAGGTTCGTGGCCTGAGCAAGATGATCGACGATCGGCGCCCATGCGACGAGGTGCTGGTGCAGATCATGGCTGTTCGAGCGGCGCTCGAGAAGATTGCCGCGGCTGTCGTGTCGACGAGCATTGACACCTGCCTTGCCTTGCCGCCGGATCAGGCGCGCGAGGTCATCGGTCGAAGCATAAGTATGCTCACGCGCGTGTAGACGGATGGCGCCTTTGGTGTACGATATGTCCTGCGGCGCCCGATCGGGCGTGCCGCGGAGGGCGCCATGCGGGTTCGGGCAGCTTCGGGTGGCGGATCAGGGCTGAACACAGCCTTAGTGGCATGCGTGATCGCTGCGGTTGCCTGGTGGGTTCTCGCTGCCCAATACCTCCCCGGTCAGGTGATGCAGAGCGATATGGCGGCCGCGAAATCGGCCGTCGCCAAGGGATTGAGGACCGGTTCAAGCATCGCGGCCACGCTTCGCTTTCTGGAGTCCTCCTCGCTGCGTGGGTTTACGGCAACGCACGACTTTAGCAACGTCACGCCTGATACGGCTATGGTTCAGGTGCCGGCGCCCGATGATGCTCAGCGCACCGGCCAGCTTTGCCGATCGGAACGGTACTCGCAGGGCGCCACCCTCTTCGCGGCCGCGCTTGGCACGATCCATTCGCTGGGCATGAGCACCAACAAGCGGCTTGAGATCTGCTTTTACTATGACCATCAAGGTGCACTGCAACGCGTCGCAGTGTATGAGCACAGCATCTAGCCGGCACGACACGCGCACTGGAGGGCAGGCCTGTGGGCAGAAGCCGTTGTACGGATGCCCCGCCGCATCGACCTTCAAGTGTCAGCCAGGAACTGCCAGGGCAGGGACGTGAGGCCGCAGTTGGAGTGAGCCAGGCCCCCCTGCACCTTGCCGCCAGACCGTGGACCCTGCCGGCGGTTGATCGCTGCTATGTCGCGCCGTAGGCCATGAACAGCAGGATTATCCCATTGTTGCAGGCGTGAAGCAGAATGGTGGGTATCAGCGATCCACTCCATTCGAAAACCAGTCCGAGCATGAAGCCCATCAGCACAAACGGGATGAAGAGAACCAGGCTCAGGTGCATAAAGGCGAAGACGATGGCACTTATGGCGATAGCACTGCCTACAGGCAGGCTCCGCCGCAAGGCCTGGTAGAGCACCCCGCGGAACAGAAGCTCTTCGCTGATTGGGGTCAGCACAACATTTGAGAGGATCACCACGGCCTCGAGCAAAGGCACGTGCGTGGCATCCACGGTCGACGTGGTCAGTGTCCTGGGCCAGTGCACCGTCGGACCCCATACAGCGACCGCACCTCGCAGCATCAGCACATAGCAGAAGGTTAGCAGCGCGAACACGACAGGCACGGCTGCAAGCCATTGCCAAGAGACAGGCCGGACACCCAGCATGCGCCAGCTGCAGCGGTAGCGATGCACGACGACGACGTAGATCATCCAGAAGAGGAATAGCGAGAAGGCGGCGGGTACGAATGTGCTGAGTGCCGCTCTGCTCTCTGAGCCGGCAAACGCGCTTCCTTGCAGCTCAAAGACGCCAAGACTCATGACAAGCGCGGCCAGCAGGAACGCCAGGCCAGCACCCATAATGAACACGGCGTCGCGCACCTTCCACGTCGCCGACGGTCGACGAGTGGCTGCGAGAACGGGCATGCGCCTGCCGGTACCCATTGATGCGGCACGGCGCACACGTGGCCCAGTCACAGCCATCGCCTTATCCGACTCTTACTGTCTCGCGAGTGGGATCCCACGACGACGAGTTTGGCGCCGCAGATACCTACTCGCCGTGCTCCACGATATAGTCTACGGCGTCGCCAACCGTCTTGATCCCCTCGGCATCCTCGTCGGAGATCTCGAGCTTGAATTCCTCTTCAAGGGACATTATCAGCTCGACGAGGTCGAGCGAATCGGCATTGAGATCGTCCTGGAAGCTTGCGTCACGCGTAACCTTCGACTCCTCCACGCCAAGCTGCTCGGCGATGATCGGGCGCAGTTTCTCTTCAATTGCCTGGGTATCTGACACTGTGGAACTCCTTTTCGCAGTCGGATCACTATCCGCTGTCGCGAGCCGCGATTGCGACCTCATGGCGCACCATAACGTTACCTAAGACACCGTTAACAAAACTACCTGATTTATCTCCCCCGAATTCTTTCGCCAGCTCCACCGCCTCGTTGATTACGACCTTGGGCGGCGTCGCTGGGACGTGCAACAGTTCAAAGAGCGCAAGGCGCAAGACCGCCCGATCCACAGGAGCAATCCGCGACACTGGGAATAGCGGCGCCGACCCTTGCAGCAGGGTATCGAGTTCTTCGCGTTCTTGCAAGACACCGGTAACAAGCTCACGAGCGAACGCCGTCGTCGCCTCGCTGGCCTTGCTCTCGGCCGCCCAGCGAGCGACTACGTCATCTGGATCGTGCTCCACCGCGTCCACCTCGTAGAGCACCTGGACGGCAACGTGCCTGGCAAGACGTCTGCGGGTGGCCACTATTCCACGCCCTGAATATACACGTTGACGTTGCGCACCGACATGCCCAGCATCTCATGGACCGCCTGAGACACCTTGCGCTGTACTTCGTTTCCCAGCGCGACCATGTTGACGCCCTGGGCTACCACCACATAGACATCGGCGTGCACGGTCATGTCGCGTACATCGACGAGCACGCCGCGCGTGGCATCTGGCTGCTGTCGCCGGCTGAAGATGCCGCCCCGCGGCACATCCGCCATCGCAACGATTCCGGGGACGGACATCGTCGTCAGATTGACAATCGTGGCCAGTACCTCGGGCGCGATGCGAATCGACGATGCTGCTTCCGTCATGCGGACTCTACCTCACCTGCCGGCACAGCCGCGGCGCGCTCGCGGTCCGCGACGATCAGCGCCTCCAGGTATCGCGTATGTATGTTGCGCTGGCGAAAATTCGCGTCGGCCATGATTCGCAATTGGAATGGAATGACCGTCGTTACGCCCTCGATGATGTACTCCGACAGAGCGCGCTCCATGCGGGCAATGGCTTCCTCGCGATCCCTGCCCCACGTGAGAAGCTTGGCTAACAGAGAGTCGTAGTGGATCGGCACCGGGTATCCCGTGTACAGATGAGACTCGACGCGCACGCCCGTCCCCCCTGGTGGCAGATATGCGGTAACCGTGCCAAAGCGTGGCTGAAAATCGTCGTCGGCGCTTTCGGCGGTGATTCGACACTCGATCGCGTGCCCACGTAGCGTAACATCCTGCTGGCGGATACTCAAGGGTCTCCCTGATGCTATCAGTATCTGCTCCTTGACGAGGTCGAATCCCGTGAGCAACTCTGTTACGCCATGCTCGACCTGGATGCGGGTATTCATCTCGCTGAAATAGGCGTGTCCATCCGCCCAGAGGAACTCCAGAGTCCCGGCGTTGGTGTAGCCGCACAGCTTGGCCGCGCGCGCCGCCGCGGCCCCGAGGGCAGCGCGCTCCTGATCTGACAGGATGCTCGGGCCTTCCTCGACAAGCTTCTGATGGCGCCGTTGCAGCGAGCACTCCCTGTCGCCAAAGTGCACGACTGAGCCGAAGTGATCGCCCAGGACTTGCACCTCGATGTGCCGGCAGTAGGCAAGATACTTTTCCAAGTAGAGCTGCCGGTTGCCGAAGGCCGCCTGTGCCTCTGCCTGGGCCGTCATGTACTCGTTAGTCAGGCTGGCTTCATCGTTTGCCACACGAATGCCGCGGCCACCACCTCCCGCAACCGCCTTGAGGATCACCGGAAAACCAATCTCGGCAGCCATGCTCTGGGCCTCGTCAAGACTGCGCAGAGGCGCGTCACACCCGGGTAGCACCTCCAGCCCGGCGCGCCGCATCGCCACGCGCGCGGTAGGCTTGTCGCTCATGTCGGTTATCGCCCTGGCTGACGGACCGATGAAGATCAGGTCGCATTTCTCGCAGACCTCGGCGAAGTATGGGTTCTCGGCGAGGAATCCGGTCCCAGGGTGTACGGCATCGCACTCTTTCATCAACGCGGCCGTGACGAGATTCGGGATGTTCAGGTAGCTCTTGCCCGCCGTCGCCGGTCCGATGCACACCGTCTCGTCGGCATATCGCGCAGGAAGCGAGTTCCGATCCACGTCCGAATGGGCGAGCACGGTGCGAATACCCATCTCCCGGCACGCTCGAATGATACGGAGAGCTATCTCACCTCGATTGGCGATCAGAACCTTTTGAATCACCCTTGCTCCTTGACGTGCATTTTGCGCAGTGAGTGTACAGCCGAGGCCAATCCGATGACGGCGGCACATTTCCACTCGGGGACGCTTTGCACGGTGTATGGTACGCGAGATGGGGCACGCAGACATAGCTGCATGGGGCCACAGTCGCGCTGACTAGGCCGGCGGCGAGACGTCCATAAGTGCCGCCACTCGAACCACGTCCGCTCCCTGCACAACGCGCGAAAGCAGACCGGCGACGACCGCACCGGGCCCGACGTCGACCCACACCTCCGGAGCCAACGTCGCAAGCGCATGCATCGACTCAACCCAGCGCACCGGCGCCGTCACCTGGCGGATTAGCTCGGCGCGCACGGACTCGGCCTCGACAAGGGGCTCGGCGCTGGTGTTCGCGATCACGGGAAAACTGCATCTGCCCATCGGGACTCGGGCGAGCGCCTCGGCCAGCGGCGTTACAGCTGACATCATCAGCGGCGAATGAAACGCTCCCGCGACCCTGAGGGGTATGATGCGTCGCGCGCCGAGTGATCTCGCCGCCACTGCGGCGCGCTCGATCGCGGTCAATCCACCCGAGATGACCAACTGGTCCGGCCCGTTGTCGTTCGCGAGGACCACGACTTCGCCGGCCCCTGCATCCGGCCGCGAGGCGCCCGCGCATATCGTCTCCACGGATGCCCTGTCAAGGCCAATGACGGCAGCCATACCGCCGCTAACCACGTCTGACGCGTCCTGCATCGCGCCGCCACGCAAGGCCACCAGCTTAGCGGCGTCTTCGAGCGCAAGGGCGCCAGCTGCTACGAGCGCTCCGTACTCGCCCAGGCTGTGGCCTGCGGCCCCGATGATCACGATATCGGGGGTGGTGGCACTCCAGGCGCAGTACAGAGCCATGCTGCAAGCGAACACCGCTGGCTGCTGCCATCGAGTCTCCAGAAGGCGCTCGGCCGGGCCTTCAAAGCACGCGCGACTAACCGGCATAGCGAGAGCGGTGTCTATGCGATCGAAAACTTCGCGAGCCTTGGCGAACCGCGCGTAGGCAGCACGCCCCATTCCGATCTGCTGGGAAGCTTGGCCCGGAAACAGAATCGCTGCGTGTCGAACCATCTAGAGGGTGATCTTGCCGGCAACAGGAAGGCTTGTCCTCTGGCCCAGCGAGCGCTCTGTCACGATGCGGCGCCTCCACGAGGCTTGGACGTCTTGTCCTTGAATTCGATGTAGCTCCGGCCCTTATAGGTGCCACAGGTTGGGCAGACGTGATGCCGGACCTTTGGCTGGCGGCATTGCCGACACACGTTGAGCTCGGCAAGCTTCAGGCGCAGGTGCTGTCTGCGATCGCCCTGGCGGGCGCGCGACGTTCGTTTCTTAGGTACGGCCGGCATCATTCCTCCTGTTAGCGCGCATACCCGCGCACACTGACTGGGGGCCCGTTACCGGTCGTCCCCACATAATTCGTCTGCTGGCGACCGGGCGCGTCTTTCCCAGGCTCGACGGTTTCCGGCACCAAAGAGTTAGTGTAGCAGACCTTGCAAGGCTGCGAAAGGGCGATTCGCCTCTGTCTCGGCTGCAGCAAGGCAAGGACAAGGCACCAGATTCCGGTTGGCACCGCATACGGCGCACAGCCCCCGACACTCCGTTCTGCAAATAGGTTGTATCGGAAACATCGCGATGACATTCTGTCGAATGGCTTCACCAAGATCGAGAACGTGACCGGCGTCAATCCTGAACACGAGATCATCCTCGGGGTCAGGAAGCGGTGCGCCCGTGCCGACGTCAATCGACGGTGCAAACTCCTCCTCAAAGTGCACGTGCATTCTTGCGGGAAATACATCAAGGCAGCGGCCACACTCCATGTCTACCGTACACTCGACATCGCCGCGCGCCAGGATTCCGCCGTCAATGCGATCAAGGCGTACCTTCCCGCCTGTTAAGTTGGCGATGGACGTGTCATCCAGCACAAGTGGCTCATCGAGATCGATTGGATAGCTGCGTGTGGTCCCGACGGGCCATTTCAAGAGTTGGGCAACGTTAATTTGCATGTCAAGGTGCCTCTTGGTTGATCCAGGGACAAGGTCGGACGACCAGGCAAGGACTCACTGATCCGAGGTCACGACCTCGGTGCGAAGCGCGGCGATTCCGTTTCGAACAGTACCGACTGTGGTCAGGAGCTGTCGCTCAAGCGCTTCGAGGGTGCCGACGACGTACTCGTCGGCACGAATCCGGGTTTCATAGGCCTGTTGATTGGCTTCCTCGATGATTCGGCGCGCCTCGCGTTCGGCCGTCTTGTAGAGTACCTGCTCGTGCACGAGCTCTATCGCCTGCGCCTGAGCATCAGCAATGACGCGTTCAGCTTCGGCTTTGCCTTCGGCAAGAATACCCTCTCGTCCGCGCTTGACCTCATCAGCCTCGCGGACCTGCTCCGGAATACTCACTCTGATGCTCTCGATGATCTCCTGCACTTCGTTCTCATCGATCGCACAGCGAGACATTCCAGGAATATGCCAGCCGGAACGGATGGTTTCCTCCAGCCGGTCCAGCAAATGCAGAATGTCGATAGGATCAGCCTCCTTCCGCCTTGTGGGCATCAGCGTCATCGGTGATACTGGTCCTCGCTCGGAGATGCGCGAAACGCGTAGCCACCGGCGGTGGTACCAGGCCTGAGACATCGCCTCCCAGCAACGCGATCTCCTTGATACGGCTGGAGCTAATAAAAACGAGTTCCTGGCTACCGATAAAGCAGACTGTCTCCAGTGACGGCGCGAGCATTCTGTTGGCCAGCGCCATCTGGTACTCGCCTTCAAAATCCGGTCCATGTCGAAGGCCGCGCACGATTACATCCGCGTCGATATGCATTGCATAGTTTACCATTAGGCCGGTGAATCCCTCTACACGCGCATTAACCAAATGCGCGGTAGATTCTCGCGCCATACTGATTCGCTCTTCCCATGTGAACAGCACGTTCTTAGGGGGCGTGCGGTAAACGCCGATTACCAACTCATCGAACACGGCACAGGCGCGCGCGGCGATGTCCAAGTGTCCATTGGTCATCGGGTCGAAGCTCGCGGGAAAAAAGGCGCGTGTCAGGGCGTAACCTCCACTTCTTCGCGCTGCCATATGCTAACAGCACTGTCACCATACCGTCGCGTGCGCACAAATCGCAACGGCCCGACGTCTCCGACTACCTCCGCCCTGGGGCTATGCTCCAGTATTACGACGGCTTCCGCTGCCAGCAGGTGATGCAACGAGGGCATCGAGACCAGCGCGAGACTCTCGCTATCGCCATATGGCGGATCTGCCAGGACGATGTCATATGGTCCCCGGATTTCGGAAAGCACCCGAGACGCCTCCGCCTGCACCACCAGTGCCCGCTCCAACAGGCGAGTCTTGGCAAGATTCTCCCGAATGATCGCGCACAGGGCGTACCGGCGTTCGACGAAATCGCAGTGTTCGGCCCCGCGGCTCAGGGCTTCCACGCCGAGCGCGCCCGTTCCGGCATACAGATCGAGCACGCGCGACCCGGGAACGAACGCTGCAAGCACGTTAAAGATAGCGCCTCGGACTTTGTCTGCGGTAGCCCTGGTTTGTGCATCGGGCGGTCCCTTGAGCGTAACACCGCGCGCTGAGCCTGCTATGACTCGCATGTTTCGTTCGATCTCCTTGACGCATTGTCGAGTCAGAGTGTACAACGCGGTGGGATCGGGCCTAGAAGGCCGGTCGCTCTGTAGCTGGGTGTCTTGCGCTGGGGCCGCACGGGCCAGCCTCGCCGGACGCTCGGGTCTGTGCGGCCGGGTTTTTTCGTCTGTTAATTGTTCAGCGAGACTGGACGGTGACGTGTCTATCCGAGCAATGCAAGCTGAAACACGCGAGCCGCCCAAACTTCTTCCAAGGCCGGCTTGATGCCACGCTTTTCCACGCTCCTGGTAAGCCTCATCGTCGTCGTCGCGGGCCTGTGGGTTGTCACGCCAATGGCACGCGCTATGCTGTTGCTCCGAGAGAGCCAGCACACGGTCGAGGTCCCACCCGTGATCGACGGCTTGGAGGCGAGCGATGCGCATTTCTACACGAGTGATGACACAACGGGGTCCGGAATCGTAGGGCAGGACAATCCAATCCCGATCGCGGGCTGGCTGTACGTTGTCAACACACACGCGCCGACGGTCATTCTACTTCCAGGATGGAAGGCCGACCGTAGCGCGATGGTCGGCTACGCCAGGATGCTGCTTACCGGCGGGCTGAACATACTGGCAATTGACCTTCGTGGTTCGGGCCACAGCGGGGGAGAATTCAGTCTTGGGCTGAACGAGCCCATGGATGTGAAGGCCGCGATCAGCTACCTCGATTCAAACAGTCAGCTGACGAACCACCACTATGCCTTGTACGGTGTGTCATTCGGCGCTGGCGTCGCGATCGCCACGGCCGGAGGTAATGGCGACCAGTATCTCGGTGCGCCCGAAGTCGTGGCAGTCATCGCCGACAATCCGTGGGCGACTGAAGACGACACCATCGATCGGCTCAACAGTTTACCGTTGGCCGGACTCTCCATCCCACTTCCGCACGCGTTTACGCTCTTTGGCCACCATATTCAATTCCTGCCGGATGCGCGATGGGCAGTGGATGCCACAGTTGGCGGCAACCCTGACGTGCGCAGCGCACTGGAGGGAGCGATGCACCTGTCGCCGAATCAGTCGCTGTTGATCATCCATGACCAGGGCGATACCAATTCGACAACGTCCGAGGCAGCGGCCCGACAACTGCTAGACGTCGCTCATGTGCAGCACAAGTCATTTTGGATCTCGCCAGTAGGTGGTCAATCAGGCGCGCTTGATTCTCTACCCCAGGCGTATCAGGAAACCGTCTTGAGTTTCCTTCGCAAGTACCTCGTTGACTATCATGATGCCCCTGTCCCGGCTGTCGCGCCCAGCTACGCGGGTGGGGACCCAGCCGCCTAGCGCGTGGCGACCGCCTCTGATCGCGGCAATCGGTCGAGTGATGCTCTCTTCCTCTCATGGCAAAGCCGCGTCGTGTACTCTATCCCACGTATTGCGCTTGATGTGCGGCGACGAGTCCTTCGATGGCAAGGCAGTGCCGCGTGGAGTGGGCCATCCATGAGTTCGGCATTGAGCAGGGTGAGACTTCCAGTGCCTGGCGCGGCATGGAGATGGACGCAGGTGAACGTGTGCGGACTTTGCCGAAGGGCAGCCGTCACAGGCGTGCTTGTCGCGCTGTTGCTGAGCCTGCTCCCGGCGCCGGCTCATGGAGATCCGGGCAGCATTGCTGTCGACACGCTGTATCCCGCTCCACCCCTGGAGGGAAAGGCAGCGATCGTCTACGACATGGATTCTGGCCAAACGCTGTATGCTGCGCATTCTCAGGAACAGCTACCCATCGCGAGCACCACGAAGCTTATGACAGCCCTCCTCGTGCTCGAGCATGGCCATCTTGACAGTACGACTACCGCGAGCTACGCAGCCGCAACCATCGGCGAGTCGACCATGTATCTGCGTGAGGGAGAGCGGTTGAGCCTGCGGGAACTCCTGTATGGTTTGCTTCTCCCATCGGGAAACGATGCGGCGATCGCGCTCGCAGAAGCGGTCAGCGGCACTGAGAGCGCCTTCGTGACCGCGATGAACCGTCGTTGCCGCAAGCTTGGCTGCACGGGCTCGCATTTCACGACTCCACACGGGCTTGACGGATATGGCGGCTACTCGACGGCGCACGATCTACTGCTCATATTGCTGGCGGACCTGCGGTTCTCAACGTTCCGCGCCGTCGTCAGCACTCGTACGTTCACGATCCCGGCAACAGCACATAACTATTTGCACCGAATGACGAACGTGCACGAGCCACTGTGGTGGTATCCCGGCGTCAAGGGCGCGAAACCAGGAAACACGACCGCGGCCGGCTTCTGCGATGCACTCTATGCCGTGCGGGGCGACCGGCATGTCGCCGCAGTGATCTTGGGCATGGTGGATCGATTCACGGACGTGCGCGATCTGCTGAACTTCGCCCTACACGATTTCACCTGGCACTCGCCGGCGAGCGTGAGCGCGAGCCTAGAGCGCCTTCTCTACCCCTCGGACGACTTCCGGCAGGATGCGCCTGACCGGTATCTGGCGGGAATGGATGGGCTGGGGAAGCCATGGCGTTACTACATTGGGACGGGCTACTTCGTCCGACCCCCATTTCTGTCATACTTTCAGCAACACCCAGGCCTGGGTCTGCCGACAAGCCAGGCTACGACGCTTGGCAGTTTGCAGGTCCAGCGATACGGCAAGAAAGTAGTGTTCTATAATTCGACGACGGGTGCTCTGGCGTCCGCACCCGCGTGATCAGCGCTGTGAGGAGATGTCCGTGCTAGACCTGCCCTCGGTAGAGACCGGCTTTGCGTTTCCGGTTCAAACGATCGAGCTGGATGCCGAGACAGTGTCGGCGTACGTGTCGGCTGTAGGGGACTCGTTTGAGGGCTACATGGGAGAGCACGCTGTCGTTCCGCCTCTGGCTGCGCTCGCTCTTGCGATGCGCTGCCTGACCGAAGTGCTGGTACATTTTCCGGGAGTTCTGCACCTCACCCTGCAACTTACGTCACACAAGCCCATACCCATAGGCTCCACCGTGACCGCGACTCTGGTCGTGCGCTCCAGATCTGAACGTCGGGGATATGCAGCGCTCAACCTGGACGCGCATGTGCTTTCCGAAGGCAAGCCAGTACTGGAAGGCGGGCTCCTGCTCATGGTCCCATTACATGCTCGGGAGGTAGATAATGGCTAGCCCGATACCTTTCCCGAGCGAGGGCGAGGTCCTGGATCAGTTGGAATTGAACATCACGGCTGAGTGTGTTCGCGCGTACGCCGACGCAGCTTCGGACCACAATCCGATCCACATCGACAGTGAGTTTGCTGCTACGACGCCCTTCGGCGGCACAATAGCGCACGGCATGCTCTTGCTGGCGTATGTGTCGCGCCTCCTCACGCGGCGCTTCGGCTCGGCCTGGATCCATGGCGGCACTCTGGACGCGAGGTTCCGGGTGCCTGCAAAGGTTGGCTCGAGTGTGCGAGTGGGCGGAGTGGTGAAGTCAGTCACTATGCGTGATGGGTCGACGCACGTTGAATGCAATCTGCAGGTGGCCGATAGCGAAGGCCAGGCGCTCGTAACGGCCACGGCAGTCGTCATACTCTAGCCGATCGAGGACCGACCCAGAGCGCAAACGTGACGCGTTTCGTGCCAGACTCAGTCGCTGCCGGAGAGCGGTCTCCTGTGCGGCGAGGCGAAGGATCTGTCGATTGATCCGTTGGGTGCGTCAGTCCGCTGGCCGAGCAGGCTCCCCAAGCCGGGGGATAACTTTGCCACAATTTCGTGGATAAGTTGTGGATCCATGTGGATAACAGTGGATAGCACGCGGATAAACACCCCTGGGAGGCGGATAAGGCGTGCTCACTACCCATGAACGGTTGTGGAGACAGTGTGTCTCGTGGCTGTGGATAAGCAGGGGAAGCGCGGTTGTGGACCCCGGCCTTGTCTGCTAGAGTGTGCAAGGTTCTGAATTAGGTAGGAGGGCAAGAATGCTTGCGACACACAGGCACTTAAATACAGGGCAACCGCCGCGTTACTCTTTTGCCTCGTTCGTGTTTGGACCGGAGAGTCTACTGGCGTATCGTGCCGCCTGGAATGTCGCAAAGTCGCCGGGAACGACGTACAACCCACTCTATCTTCAGAGCTCACCCGGGATGGGAAAAACCCACCTACTGAAGGCAATGGCACAGCAGATTTCCCTGATACCCGGTATGCACAACGTGCTGTACATCCCTGCGGAGACAGTAAGCCAGGAGCTCACGAGCGGAATCCGGCAACGCCGCGCCGAAGCAGTGCGTGACCGCTACCGTTCAGTGGACGCGCTGCTTGTGGACGACTTCCCGGTGTTGGCCGGCCGAGCAGCGGTCCTCGAAGATCTTGCGTACACTATCGAGACTCTGCGCGACAGCGGGCGCCAGGTTGTGCTCAGCGGCGAGGGCGACCCAGCGATGATTAAGGACCTGTCTGAGCGACTTCGGTCGTTCCTGCTTTCGGGGCAGGTCGTGCGTATTGGTAAGCCCAGCCTACGTACGCGTCTCGTCCTTGCGCGCACATTTGCCTCATATACTCAGACCTGGTTCACGGAAGAGTCCCTGCACCTTCTGGCTCACCGGACCGCAGGCGGCGTGAACGAGCTTGAGACCGCGGTCCGCCGCTGCGCGCACCTTGCCCCGCGTGGAACGGTAGTCGGCGCCACCATTGTGAAGAGTGTTCTTTGCGACCTGTTACGCCAAGCTCAGAACGCGCCCGTGCGCGGTGACGTGGAGACTATTCTTCGTGCGGTCTGTGCTGAATTTGGCGTAAGCAAAGAGGATCTGTTGAGCAAGAAACGTGAAGCAACGATTTCTCAGGCGCGCCAGATTGGCATGTTCCTGCTTCGGGAGGATGCCGGTCTCACGGTCGCACGTATCGGCCGCGAGCTCGAGCGCGATCATTCGACTGTCTTGCATGGGTGCAAGCGAATTGAGGGCGCGACAGCTTCAAACGATGAGTCAATCATTCAGGCCATATCCGCGGTGCGGGAGAATCTCCTTGACGCTCTCGCATGAGGGCACAGGTCCATATTCCTGGCGACCGCCCCGATACGAGCCCGGTGCCCACAACCGGGCTCGTATGGCATTTGGGACTGGAAAGGCACGAATCCGCGGCGACGCTCGCTGCGTCCTTGGGGCGCGAACGGAGTCGATGGCTGCCCGAAGGCTCGTGCTCAGTATGGTTCTTGGCGGGGTACGAGCTCGGCCACGAGCGACCACACTCCGTTTCCCTCGCGGCGCGCGCCGATCACGATATCTTCTTCGAGCGCTTCTGACCGGTAACGGGCGAGGTTGTGTCGGAACGTCTTGTCGTTTGCGACATGCCGAAGTGCGATGATGCGTGAAAGCCGGTTGACCGTACGCATGTTCTCGCGGCCGCACTCCGTGATCGACGACGTCCTCCCGTGCGCTGCGGTTAGGATGCGCGCGACCGCCGCACGGACATCGTCCTGGGTCTTCTCATGCTGCTCGTCCATTGCTGAGATCTCCGCGCAACCTGCTGGCTCTCAGTGGCACTCAATGCAAGCAGGGCGGTACTTTGCCGCGCCTGCTTGCACCGCGCCTGTGTGGCGCAGTCAGCGCCTCACCGCACTCCGTCGCCGGAGGCAGATGTCCCGCAGTGCTCAGGCGTCGTGGCGATACCGATAGCATTGCTACGAGTCCTGTGATTGCTCCTCAGTGGTCGGGTCGATTGCTCGCACCATGACCACGCCGTCGATGCCGCGGATCCGGTCAGTCAGGTTCGGCTGCATGTCGCCCTCGACGTCGATGATGTTATACGCGTAGTCACCTTTATGGCGATTGATCATGTCGGCTATATTCATGCTCTCGCTCGCCAGAATAGTTGAGATTTGACCAACCATGTTGGGAATATTGCGATTGGCGATGACAACGCGCTTCGTCGCGCCGATCATGTCCAGCTCGCAGTCTGGGAAGTTAACCGAGTTCTTGATATTGCCCAACTCGAGGAATCCCCTCAACTGGTTCACCGCCATGACCGCGCAATTGTCTTCAGCCTCAGGAGTTGATGCGCCAAGGTGAGGGAAACAGATCACATTGTCGAGTTTCAGCAGTTCCTCGTCAGGAAAATCAGTCACGTACGTGGACACGATGCCTGCGGATATCGCGGCGCCTAGTGCCTCATTGTCCACAAGTGGGCCGCGCGCGAGATTGAGAAGCCTAGTGCCTTTCTTCATCAGCGCCAAGCGATCGCGATTGATCAGCCGTTTCGTGTCGCCGTTCAACGGCACGTGAAGCGTAATATAGTCGGAATCCGCAAGCAAGCTTTCGAGCGAGCGAGCGCGCTTCACGCTTCGAGAAAGGCCCCAAGCTGCTTCAACGGAGATGAACGGATCGTACCCGGTTACTTGCATCCCGAGCCCGATCGCATCGTTCGCAACCATGACTCCGATAGCGCCGAGGCCGACGACGCCGAGACTCTTGCCCTTGATCTCGGGTCCGACAAACTGGCTCTTCCCTTTTTCGACCAGGCTGGGCACCGATTCTCCGTGCCCAGCCAGACTCTTGGCCCATTGGACGCCGGAGAGGATCTTGCGCGAGGAGAGCAGGAGGCCGGCGAACACCAGCTCCTTCACACCGTTGGCGTTAGCCCCCGGCGTATTGAACACGACGATACCGCGAGCTGAGCAAGCTTCGATCGGAATGTTGTTGACGCCCGCGCCCGCTCGGGCAACAGCCTTGACGGACTCGGGAATCTGCATTTCCAGCATGTTCGCGCTGCGCACGAGAATGGCGTCCGGATTGATGATCTCCGAGGCAACCTCATAGGAGTCGCGCGAGAACTGCTCGATCCCAACGTTCGATACCTTATTGAGCGTCTGTATTCTGTACACTTGCACTCCAGGCCCGACCTCAGCTATTCTGATGTTCAAAGTTGCTCATGAACTCCACCAACTGCCTGACGCCCTCGATCGGCATGGCGTTGTACATGCTGGCTCGCATGCCACCGACCGACCGGTGCCCCTTGAGATTGATGAAGCCCTGCGCCGTCGCTTCTTTGATGAACTTCTTGTTTAGCTCATCGGTAGGCAACACGAATGGTGCGTTCATAAGCGACCGGAACTCCGGCACCGCAGTGCCCTTGAATTGCCCGGATTTGTCGAGGAACGAGTAGAGTATGTCAGCTCGTTCTTCGTTTACGCGTTGTAACGCCTCTACCCCGCCCTGCGCTATGACCCACTCGAATACGAGCTTGGCGACGTACACGGCAAAACATGGCGGCGTATTGTAGAGTGAATCACTCTCAGCATGCGTCTGATAGTTGAGCATGGTGGGAGTTATATCGAGCGCCCTTCCGATCAAATCCTCGCGGATGATCACGATGGTGAGTCCGGCCGGCCCTATATTCTTCTGCGCCCCGGCATAGATAAGTGCGAACTTGGACACGTCGTAGACTTCCGACAAGATGCTCGACGACATGTCGGTGACGAGCGGTAATAAACCAGTGTCTGGGATCTGCCGATATCGCGTACCGAAAATCGTGTTGTTTGTGGTTATGTGCGCGTACGACGCGGTTTGGTCGAACATCTCGGGGGTCAAGTCCGGAATGTACGTGAAGTTCTTGTCGTCGGACGAGGCGACCACCCGGGGAATTCCGAAGCGCTTGGCCTCTGAAAGAGCCTTCTTTGCCCACATGCCGGTCACGACATAGTCGGCTTTCCGCCTCTCGTTGTACAGGTTGAGCGGAACCATGGCGAACTGGGTCGACGCGCCGCCTTGCAGAAAGAGCACGCGGTACGTAGCTGGGACGGACATGAGATCGCGCAGACGCGCCTCGGCATCATGGAGAATGCCCTCGAACTCCGGTGATCGGTGGCTCATCTCCATCACCGATTGCCCGGTGCCGCGATAATCAAGCATCTCTTCCGCGGCTTGCGCGAGCACAGACTCGGGAAGCATCGATGGGCCCGGGCTAAAGTTGTATACTCGTGCCACTGAATACACTCCTTCGTATGCTGATTCGCTAGAGGACAGGAATCTCGCTACGACATCTTGTCAAAAGTCGTTCCGTCTGAGCGGCGGCCATTCATCCGATGACCTGCAAGGAAGGGAGCCGTGCATCCACGCGAGCGCAGATGACCTGGATCGCCATCGAGTGTAGCATACAGCCGTCACCAGACCCGCGGGTCAGGCCGGGCGCGGGCGCTCTTTATCGCTTGTTCCTCTGGAGTGAGCACCAGCCGAAGCGGAGTTGTCTGTCCAAGCCTGCACGTGATACAGCAGTAGTAGCAGCGACAGCCTCAACCGCGGCCAGCACCGCCAGGGCTGATCACAGAAGGGCGCGTTGAAGATGGGTTTCGGACTTTTCTACATTCCTACCGTGCACAGCGGGCTCACAGCCGGCCAGGTCTACCAGACGGTCATTCGTGAGGCATGCGTGGCAGACGAACTGGGATGGGACAATGTCTGGTTCGCCGAGCATCATTTCGACGAGTTTGGCGGCATCGTGCCGTCTCCGGCTCTATTGGCAACCGCGGTGGCGGCACGCACACAGCGCGTGAGGATAGGTGCTGCGGTGGCTGTCCTGCCGCTCCACCACGCCGTCCGCGTGGCCGAGGAGTACGCAATGCTCGACGTCCTGAGCGGCGGGCGCGCCGAACTGGGGATTGGTCGCGGCTTCTCGCGCCACGAGTTCAGGTCTCTTGGGATTTTGATGGATTCGCGAGAGCGCCGGTTTGAGGAAGGCGTATCCGTGCTCATCGACGCATGGACACACGACCAGTTTTCGTTCGAAGGTGACTTCTACCACCTGACTGGCGTGGAGCTGTTTCCCAAGCCCGTGCAGCGGCCGCACCCGCCAATATGGATGGCCGCGTCGAGCAACCGATCGAGCTTCGAGCTCGCCGGACGCTGCGGATTCAACCTGATGCTCAACCCATATAGCCGCGAGGTTGATGAGGTGCGTCGCGGGCTCGACTGGTACCGCGAGGCTCTCGCGTCCACCGGCCATGAGGCCGGCAGCACGCGGATCATGGTGAACTACCATCTGTACGTGGCTCGAGACGACCGCGCGGTGCGCGAAGAGCCGCGCGAGGCTCTGCTCCAGTACTTGAGCGCGGTGGACAGAGCGTTCCTCAAGGGGGGCGATTCGGGGCGCGCCGACCTGCCATCCCCGTCCTTTGACGCGATGTTCCCTGGGAGGGTCATGTTTGGCACGCCGGACGTCATCGAAAGCAAGATCCGTGCCTGGATGAGATTTGGTGTCACCGACTTTTGCTTCATGAGCCAGTTCGGAAATCTCGATCCGGCCCGCTCTCTCGCTTCGATTCGTCTCTTTTCAGAAGAGGTGATGCCGCGCTTCCGCTAAGCGCCCGGCGCCGCGCATTCGGGGTACATTGTGGCATGACCCCGGCATGGCCCTGGCCTAAGTGGAGTACGCCTCGCGAAGGACGATCGTGGCGTTGTGACCGCCGAGACCGAATGAGTTTGAGAGTGCTGCGCGCACGCGCATGCGTCGCGCCTGGTTCGGCACATAGTCGAGGTCGAGCTCCGGATCGGGGTCGTCAAGATTGATCGTCGGCGGCACGACCTGGTCACGGATCGCCAGGGCACAGACAACTGCCTCCACGGCTCCTGAGCCTCCCATCATGTGCCCGGTCATACTCTTGGTAGAACCTACGGCCAATCGATACGCGTGGTCACCGAAGATGGACTTGATCGCCCGCGTCTCGGCAAGGTCGTTCACCGGCGTGCTGGTGCCATGAGGGTTGATGTAGTCGATGTCCTCAGGCCGCATTCCTGCTTTGTCAAGGGCACGTTGCATGCATCGAGCCGCCGTCACGGGGTCTTCGGGCATGGCCGCCATGTCGAACGCATCGTTCGTGGCTCCATATCCGCCTACCTCGGCATAAACGTGGGCGCCGCGCGCTCTGGCATGTTCGAGCGTCTCAAGCACGACGACCGCAGCGCCTTCGGAGAGCACGAAGCCGTCGCGACGCTTGGTGAAAGGTGAGGACGCGCGCCATGGTTCCTCGTTATTCCGGGCAAGGGCGCCCATTACACCGAAGCCGGCCAAAAACAGCGGGTGAATCGGCGCTTCGGCGCCGCCGGCGAGCATAACCTCGGCGTCACCGCGCGCAATAAGCTCAGCGGCCTCGCCGATTGCCTGAGTGCCGGTGGCGCAAGCCGAGACCACCGCCATGTTGGGCCCCTGCAGGCCCAGCTTGATCGCCACGTGACCGGCAGGGGAATCGACAAGCATGTTCTGGATAAAGAAGGGACTCAGCCGGCGCGGTCCCCGCTCGAGAAACACCCGGTATTGTTCGAGTGCGGTCTGGATGCCTCCGGCTGCCGAGCCAATCACGACACCGCTCGTCGTGGGGTCAAGAGATTCTGGAGTCAGCTTGGCGTCCTGCACAGCCTCGAGCGTCGCCGCGAGCGCGAGTTGGGAGCAGCGGTCCATCCTGCGCACTTCTTTAGGATCGCCGATGCATGAAGGGTCAAATCCCTTGACTTCCCCGGCAATCTGCACGGCGTAAGGGCTTGGGTCGAAGTGCGTGATGCGGGCAACACCTGACTTGCCGGCCAGCAGCGCCTTCCAGGCCGCCTCCGTGCCGATGCCTACAGGGCACAGCATACCCAGCCCGGTGATGACAACCGGGTTCATCGATCGCTTTGCCATCATACGGGCGTCGATATGGCGTCTATTTCGACGTCTCGACATGTTACAACTTGTACCGTGCCGTCGATGCGCCTGATCAGGCCGGACAGCACATTGCCTGGTCCGATCTCGAGGAACATTCGGCCACCGAGGTTACGCATCTCGAGCACGGATCGCGTCCACTGCACCGGCTTGCAGAGTTGCTCGCCAAGCTCGCGCTTGATGTCCGCGGCCGACTGCAGTACCTGACCGGTGATATTCGCGACGACAGGTATGTATGGCTCGCGCAAGGTGATGGACGCCAGTCTCTCAGAGAGCTGAGCGGCCGCCTGCTGCATGAGCGGCGAATGCGAGGCGATGCTGATCTTGAGCCGTGCGACGCGGCGGGCGCCCGCCTGGCGCGCAAGCTCCATGGCGCGAACGAGAGCGCCGACCTCACCAGAAATGACCGTTTGCAGGGGGCTGTTCATGTTCGCGAGTACGATCTCACCCAGCTCTCGCGCTCGATGTACGACGGACTCCAGTGTAGGCATGTCCAGGCCAATGACCGCAGCCATTCCGCCCGGCGATTTCACACTGGACTCTTCCATCAGTCGTCCGCGCTCGCGGACAAGCTGCAGTGCGTCGGCGAAATCCATCACATCCGCGGCGACGAGCGCCGAGTACTCGCCCATGCTATGGCCGGCGACAAACACCGGGTTGAGTCTGCGCCCGACGCCCGCGGCGCGCTCGCGGAGCGCCGCAAGGTATGCGATGCTAACGGTCAGCACACCTGGTTGCTGGTTGTATGTGCGTTCGAGATCGTCCTCCGGTCCTTCGAAGCAGAGCTTGCTAATCGACGTATCCAGTACGTCATCTGCCTGGTCGAAGACCGCGCGTGCTGCCGCCGACTCCTCATACAGATCGCTGCCCATGCCAACGAACTGGGAGCCCTGCCCGGGAAACACGAACACGGCACGATTGTCATCTCGACGCGAGCCGCTTTGGCGGAGTCTGTTCGTGATCATGCGGTCAGAAAACCTCCATCTATGTTCAGCACCTGACCGGTTACGTAGCGCGATGCGTCCGACGCAAGGAACGCGATGACCTCTGCGACGTCTTCCGGCGTGCCGAAACGGCCGGCCGGTATGGCGTCGAGCATGCGCGCCTTGAGCTCTGGCGGCAGATCCTCCGTGATGTTGGTCGTGATGAAGCCGGGCGCAACGGCATTCACCGTGATGCCGCGATTCGCCACTTCGCGCGCAACCGCGCGCGTGAAGCCGATCATGCCGGCTTTGGCAGCCGCGTAGTTGGCCTGACCGGGATTACCCATGATGCCCACGACCGATGAGATGTTGATGACGCGGCCCCAGCGCGCTCGTACCATGGACCGCATGGCCGCCCTTGTACACATGAATGCACCGCGCAAGTTCGTGTTCAGCACCACGTCCCACTCGTCATCCGACAGGCGCAACAGCAGGGTGTCGCGCGTTATGCCCGCGTTGTTGACCAGAATCTCTACTGGCCCAAGCTTTTCCTGCGCCGCACGAAACAGTGCGTCGACATCCTCGCGTTTCGAGATATCGCCCTCGATGGCGACAGCGTACCCGCCGGCCTCGGCGATCGCTGCCACAACCGAATCCGCCAGCTCGGCCTGAGTGGGATCCCGATAGTTGACGCAAATGGCATTGCCGGCTGCAGCCAGCGCAATTGCCGTGGCGCGCCCAATACCGCGCGAGCCGCCTGTCACCAGGGCTACGCGTCGTGAACCTGTCGCTGCGGTCATTGCGAGCTTACCGGCCTTTCAGAAACAACCTGAAGTATCTCACGCTTCTCATCACTCGGCAAGGAGCTCCTTGTGCCACTCGGCACACGATTCCGAGATAACGTTCATCGCATCGCTTCTCAAGCCAGCATTACCCGGCGGCTCCGGGCCCGCTCGCTTCGTCGCACAGTCTACTGCGCGGAGTGGATGCGACAAAAGAGCTTTCCTGTTTGGGCAATCGGCGCGGAGGCGGCCGGACCCCCGACGAGTACGCCATACGGTTGCCAAGGCGGGGGCCGTTCGCGTATCGAGCAGGGCATCGAGCGCGTCCAGCAGGCATTCAAATCGTGCATGTTAGGGCTCGGATGCCGAGTCGTCACCTGCAAGAATGCGATAGAGCTGCCTGCGAGTGGCCTTGAGGAGCTCCCGCGCCGTGGCCATCTGCGTGGGGGTGCCGGCGTGCGCCACCTGCTTGATCGCGACGCCAACTTGCATGAACAGGTCGTGCAGCGCGACGACGCCGCCATCGACGTTATCGGTGACGGCGTCGCGCGCGGCAATGAGTTCTGCGCGCCGGTCCTCGACATAGGTGCGACCGGTGTCGGTCAGGTAGAACACCCTGCGCCCGTCCGTCTGTTCTGCTCGCACCAGGCCTTCGTCCTCCAACTGCTGCAGTGCCGGGTACACGGAGCCCGCACTTGGCCGCCATACTCCACCACTGCTTGCGGCGATTTCCTGAATGACCTGATACCCGTGCATGGGCTTGTCCACCAGCAGGAGCAGCGTAGCGGCGCGGACGTCGCCCCGGCCGACCCGGGGGCCACCCCTGCCGCCGAAGTGACGATGCCTGCCGAAGCCTTCCGGCCCGCCAAAGCGCATTCCCATAACGTGCGGTGGCGCTTCATCGGGCGCCTCATCCGGTGGAAAGGGCCGTGCATCCCTCGGCCCATGTTCGTGTCGGTCAAAATGATGCAACCGCTGCCTGAAGTGCCTGTGTACGCTTGCGTGCATCGTGTCGCTACCTTCCATCGTGTAAACCTTTCATCGAGCACTCTATAATTATCTCGATATATCTATGATATGCCTAGAGTTCTCTTGCGTCAAGCCCCCAAATGCAGGACTGCTACTGCCGCTTCATCGGCGTCGCGTGGCCGTGGGCCGTGTTCCGGTTGGGCGGGGCGTACGCGTCACAGTGTTCGACGGTGTCGGCGTGCTCGTAATGGTGTTCGTCGGCGTGGTGGTAGGGATGGGCGTGAACGTGAGCGTAGGCGCCGGGAACGGAGTGGGAAGCACCGAGCCGGGAGCGAGAGCGACGATCGAAAACGGAAACGTCTGGCCCACGGAGTTTCCCGTCATGTCTGAGAGCTGCCAGTCGGTGTTGATGACCTGGCCAGCCCTGAGCGCGGGCAGGAACAGCGGAATGGTGATCGTTCCGCCGGGCCCGACATCGGGGACGCTATAGGCTATAGGGAGCATGAGAGCACGATACTCGTCGCCTGCCGTGAGGCGCAAGGTGAAGCGGCCATTCCACGTTGTCGTGCCGGTGTTTCGCACCACGAGCTGCGCCATTGCGGGCGCACCTGAGTGCACGAAAACGGTCTCTCCTTCGCCCGGAGCCGCGTCGCTCCTCACGCCGGACGCGACCTGCTGCCGCAGTACCGGCAGCAGGTCATATACGTTGATTCCTGGACATTCCGTGTAGTTGAAATCTCGGTGTCCGCCGACTTCGGGGTAGCTGGCGCCATCCTCTGAGAACGTGGCGCGCGCGTCGATGCCGTACCTGTTGGACAGCATCGTAACGAGCTCTCGCAGCGAGGCCATCATCGCCTTGGCAGGCTTGGAGACAGAGTAGTCGCCCATCAGCGAGATGCCGATCGACCCGAAGTTGAAGTGCTGGGTGTGCGCCCCCACCACGCTGTCCCCCCCGGCGCGGCCTTCGTAGACGTTGCCTTCCGGATCGATAAGGTAGTTGTAGCCGATGTCGCCCCAGCCGAGAGTGAACGTGTGGTACGCCCAAATGGTGGTGATGTCGCCTATCGACCCATTCGGACCGGTCTCAGCTGCCGTATGGTGAATGACGATGTGAAACGGCCGCTGGAACATCGGCACCCATCGGGGACTTCCCTCCCCGTCGCCGGCGCCCCACTGATCGCGAGAAATGATCCGCACGCCGCCGAGATCTAGCGCGCCGATCAGTGTGGCAGGTGAGCCATGCACGGCCACTGAAGCCGGGACGCTCGAGGCGAGAAGCGCGATAGCAAGCATGAGTGTCCCCAGCACGCGGCAGTTGACCGCCGTACGGCTGATCGCAAACTGGCCGCGCCGGACAGCCTTATCGAGACCGCTATCTGTCGTGTTGGAGCGCTGATGCTCGATCACAATCGCCGTGGCACGTCTCTGGCTTGCGGACTGGCAATATCGGGCGTCCCTGCGGAGCGCGATGTCTTGCCACTCGTCGTCGAGACTCTGCGGCATATTCACCACCCTCGCGCTCGACCGCTGGCATGTGGAACAAGTATAGCGGCATCGCAACGGCCCCTCGCGGCAATATCCACCGCATCTGGAGCGCGCAACCACTTTGCAGGCCACCGTCTCGCCGACTGACCGTTCGATCCCAACGCGATGCGAAGGGACCCAAAAGGCCTGTCCGGCTGCTTGACAGCCAAGCACGGGCGTCCTACCATACTAACGCAGTTAATCGAGTTAGTTAATTGATTTGCTAATTCGATTTAGCAATTGAGCGCTGCGTGCGGCGACAAGGCCGGAACAGCGTGGCATGGGGTGAGTCTACCCGTGGGAGCAGCCGGTGGCACGACTTCAGTTCGATCCGGAGAGCCTGGTGCACCTTCCCCACGCCGGTGACTCATATCCACTGGATGCTACGACGTTGCGCGTCCGGCTGCGCTCCAGGCTGGGTGTCGTCAAGCAGTGCATCGTGCAGTGGGGCGATCGCTACATGCCGCGCGAGAACGATCTGCAGCAGCCGATGGATCTGTGGGCGCGAGACGCGGACTACGATTACTGGCAGGCAGCTCTGCCGCAACCAACGCATCGCGTCCAGTATCTCTTTCGCGTGGACGACGGCGAGCACAGGTACTGGTACGGCGACGAGGGATTGAGCCTGGACGAACCCGGTACTTTGATGACCGCCGGGTACTTCCATCACGCATTCATCCACGCGACCGAGGTCTTCGATACGCCACAATGGGCGCGCGAGGGACTGGTCTACCAGGTGTTTGTCGATCGCTTCCGGAACGGCGATTCTAGCAACGATCCCAAAAGTACAGTACCCTGGGGCACTCTAGCAACGGGAAAGATGATTGCGGGCGGCGACCTGCAGGGCGTGATTGACAGCCTGGATTATCTTGCCGATCTTGGTGTTTCGACTCTGTATCTGACGCCGATATTTCTGGCCAACACAAACCATAAGTACGACACCGTGGACTACACAAGAATAGATCCGTCCGTTGGCGACGAGACAGCCCTGCGGCGGCTGCTTGACGGTGCGCACGCACGCTCGATGCATGTGGTACTTGACGCGGTGTTTAACCACGCTGGCATGAGATTCGGACCTTGGCTCGACGTAGCTCGGAATCAGGAGCGGTCGCGCTACAAGGACTGGTTCTGGATCACCTCGTTCCCGGTCGATCCGCGGGCGACGGAAGCTGATGCGACATTCCTGTTCTTCGGCAACCATACGAAACTGCCGAAGCTGAACACGCTGAATCCGGAGGTCCGGCGCTACTTGCTCGGTGTCGCAGAGCGCTGGACCCGTTTTGGCGTCGACGGTTGGAGGCTGGACGCCGCGAACGAGGTGGATCACGCGTTTTGGCGCGACCTTCGCGGCACGGTGCGTGCGGTTAATCCCGACGCACTCCTGGTGGCCGAGATCTGGTACCAGGCTGCGCAGTTCGTGCGGCCCGGTGAGCTAGACGGCCTGACGCATTTTCCCTTCATGGGAGCCGTGAGCCGCTTCATCGCCAAACAATCGATCGACGCGGCAGAGTTCGTGAACCGTCTGACCAGGGCTCGGGTTCCCTATCAGGAGCAGGCAGTCCTCTGGAACGTGCTTGGCACCCACGATACCACGCGCTTTCTCACGGAATGCGGCAACAACAAGCGCAAGATGCATCTGGCCCTTACGCTGCAACTGACGTACGCCGGAGTTCCGCACATCTACTACGGCGATGAGGTGGGCCTTGCCGGCGGACCGGATCCCGGGTGCCGAGGCTGCATGGAATGGGATCCCGCCAAGCAGGATCACGACCTGTACGGGCACGTACGGCGGCTGGCCTGCCTTCGCCTCCAGCATCCGGCGCTGTTGCGCGGAAGTTGCCTGCCGTTGTTGGCAGAGCGTGGCCGGAGGCAGTTCGTGTACCTTCGCCAGTGGAATGACGACGCGGTGGTCGTGGCTGTCAATGCATCCAGTCGAGGGGCGACGGTGAGGCTGCCAGCGGGCGGCCTGCCACATGCACCAGTGTGGCGCGATGTACTGTCCGGCACGCGACATCGCATGTCAGCCGGCGCTCTTCATCTCGACCTGGCGCCTTTGCAGAGCGCCGTTCTCACTGTAGATTGAGTGAACATGAAGGACGATGAAACGCTCGATTGGGTCAAGCACGCCGTCTTCTATCAGATCTTCCCAGATCGCTTCGCCAAGAGCGCACTGCTGGAGAAACCGACCAGTCTCGAATCCTGGGAGAGCGAGCCCAGCACACACGGCTACAAGGGCGGCGACCTGTATGGCGTGATCGAGAAGCTCGACTACCTGCTCGATCTCGGCGTTACCGCGCTCTACTTCAACCCTGTTTTCCAGTCGGCGTCAAATCACCGCTATCACACCCACGACTACTATCGGATCGATCCGCTGCTGGGCGGCGACGAGGCATTCGAGGCGCTTGTGCGCGCATGCAAACGGCGGGGCCTGAGGATCGTGCTCGACGGCGTTTTCAACCATGCCAGCCGGGGTTTCTTCCGATTCAACGACGTGCTCGAGAACGGTGCGGCGTCCCCGTGGTTGGATTGGTTCACGTTTGAAGGCTATCCTCCCAACGCGTATGACCCGAGCCGGCCTCCCGGCTATGTGGCGTGGTACGGGCTGCATGCCCTTCCCAAGCTGAATACTGACAACCCAAGAGTGCGGGAATACCTGATGCAGGTAGGCGAATATTGGATGCGCAGAGGCATCGACGGCTGGCGGCTGGACGTGCCGCTCGAGATCTCCGCATCGGGTTTCTGGCAGGAGTTTCGGCAAAGGATCAGGCGGATCAACCCCGAAGCATACATCGTGGCGGAGATCTGGCACATGGTACCGGAACATCTCCGAGGGGACACTTTCGACGCGACCATGAACTATCCGTTTACCGAGGCAGTCATTGCTTTCACTGCTGGCTCGCGAGTACGCCCGGAAATGGTTGGTGAGCGGGGCTATCGCCCGTATCCGCCTCTGACCGGTGTCGAGTATGCAAGCAGGATCGATACGCTGCTTGCCACCTATCCGTGGCCGACCCAGCTCGTGCAGTACAATCTGCTCGGCAGTCACGACACGTCTCGGTTCATGACTCTGGCGAATGGCGACGTGCAGAGCCTGAAGCTCGCGCTGCTCTTGCTGTGCACCTACCCCGGCGCGCCCTCGATATACTATGGCGATGAGATAGGGCTGACCGGAGGACCGAGCGATGCTTTGGCGCGACGGGCCTTTCCATGGGATCAGCCGCAAACCTGGGATAGGTCACTGTTACAGGCTACAAGGGATGTCATCAAACTACGCCACGAGCACGAAGCGCTGCGTACGGGCAAGTATCTTCCGCTGGCCGCTGGCGACACAACCTACGCGTTTGCCCGCTTGCCTGGCCAAGACACCGGTCGTGGAAAGCCCGCCATGGTCGTGGCGCTGAACGTGGGCGACGCGGCACAGATCGTCGACGTTCCCGTGGCGGCCCTGCCCGGATCGTCCGGGGCTCCGCGCGTGAGCTTCGGCACTGCCGACATTCTGACCTCGAGCGGTCTCCGGCTCAGGCTGCAGGTACCGGCTCGGAGCGGAGTGGTGCTCGAACTGCCCCAGATATAGCCCGAAGGCGTTCATCATGCTGCGACCGGAATATCCTATTGAGACTGCACGACTGCGTCTTCGCCCGTTCACACTCGACGACCTGGACGCGCTCTACGCGATCCAATGCCGGCCGGAGGTGATGAGGTATCTCTATGGAGAGCCGCGCACCCGTGCCGAGGTCCGCGACATTCTCGCGGGAAGAGCACAGCATCCGACGCTGGAGAGAGAAGGCGACCGGTTGTTTCTGGCGATTGACCGGCGCGACTCCGGCGCCATGATAGGGGATGTAAGCCTCCTGTGGCTCAGCGCGCAACATCAGCAGGGGGAGATTGGCTTCGTCCTCGATCCAGAGCATCACGGACGTGGGTACGGGCGCGAGGCGGCTGCTGAGGTATTGCGGTTGGGGTTCTCAGAGCTGGGGCTGCACCGGATTGTCGGGCGCTGCGACGCGCGAAATGCAGCATCAGCGCGGTTGATGGAGCGCCTGGGAATGCGGCGCGAGGCGTATTTTCGCCAAAACGAATGCTTCAAGGGCGCTTGGGGCGACGAGTACGTCTATGCCATGCTTGCCGTCGAGTGGGAGGTGAGCCGTCGCAGTGCCCCAGGCAATGTCGGGCGCGATTCAGGGCCCGCGCATACAAGCGACGGTTGATTGTCCGGCGGCTCGGCGCAGTTCACGGCATGGTTAGGGCGCTCGAGGAGCATCGTCACTTGCGCTCAATGGCCCGACGCTCTGCTTTGTCCAGAACGTCGGCGATGCGGAAGTCCTGGAGACCGGGAAGGACGAAGTCGGCCTGCCGGAGCACTGCCGGGTCGCCAATGCCGACGGCGTACATTCCGGCCGCCTTGATCGCCTGCACGCCTGCGATGGCATCCTCCACGCCGATGCTCAGAGCAGGCGGCACACCCAGGCGGTCTGCGGCCTGCAAGAAGATCTCCGGGTCGGGCTTGCCCTTGGCCACGGTTCGGGCGTCCACGACGTAATCGAAGAGTGTGGCAATTCCCAGTCGATCGAGCACCGTGGGAGCGTTCTTGCTCACGGAGGCCAGGCCGACCTTGAGGCCGGCGGCATGGACCGATGTCAGCGCATTCAGCGCGCCCGGAAGAAGATCGACCGGTGTCATGGAGGCGATCAATTGTCTGTAGTACTCGTTCTTCTCGTCCGCCAACGCGAGTCTTTCGGTCGCGGAATACTGTTTGGCGGACTGGGCGAGTATCAGGTCGAGCGAGCCCATACGGTCCACGCCCTTCAATCGTTCGTTGAACTGCTCATCGAACGGGATCCCCTCACGCTCTGCCAGCCTCTTCCAGCCAAGGAAATGGTAGCGTGCTGTATCGGTGATCACGCCATCGAGGTCAAAGATGACCGCTCGATAGTCCCGTTGCTTAGGCACCGTCATCCCTCTCGTTGCACGCACGAGCGTGGTGCTTGCGGCCAGTCGTTGCCCTCGTCGCTCCCTATGCACGTTCATGCAAAACCTGCGCGTCGACCGCCACTTCGGCCGAGTCGCCGGAGGAGAGTCGTATCGCCCGGTCGCGATGCTGAAATTCGATCGCATTGCCCTCGAGCAGTGAGTACGTCGCATGGTGCTCGTCGACACGCACCTGCAAGAGCCTTCCGAGGAAGCGAATCTTGAACTGGTACCGCGTCCACTTGCCGGGAAGGTAGGGCGCGAATCGCAGCCGGCCGTCCTGTAAGCGCATGCCGGCGAATCCGTATACCACGCCCATCCACGTCCCGGCCATCGCCGCGGTGTGCACTCCGGTCTCGGTGTTGCCGTGCGTGTCGTCAAGGTCCAGGCGCGCCGTCTCCATGAAGTATTTGTAGGCTTTCTCGCGGTAGCCGACTTCGGCGGCGATAATGCCGAATATGCAGCCGGAAAGAGACGAATCGTGCGTCGTTACGGCTTCATAGTAGTCGAAATCTCGCCGTTTGTCGTCGGGATCGAACCAATGCCCGAGGAGGAGGAGCGCCAGTACGACGTCTGCCTGCTTGCATATCTGGTAACGGTAGATGACGAGCGGGTGGAAGTGCATGAGCAGAGGACCTGAACCCTGATGGGCTTTAGCAAAGTCCCATTTCTCCTTGAAGAGGAAGCTATCGTCCTGCGGGTGGATGCGCAACTTGTCGTCATACGGCAGATACATCAGCTCGGCTGCGCGGCGCCACTCGCCGGGCTCGTCGGGACGGAGCCGGATTCGCTCGGCCAGGTCCTGGAACGCTCGTGGCTCTGCCCCGACCATCCGGGTCGCCAGGTCCGCGGCGTACTGCAGGTGCATCTTCGCCATCGCGTTCGTGTAGTAATTGTTGTTGACCAGCGCCTTGTACTCGTCGGGGCCGGTCACTTCGTGGATGCAAAAGTGGCCGCCGCGCCGCTCGACGTAGCAGCCAATTTCCATCCAGATTCTGGCGGTCTGCAGGACGACCTCGGCGCCACGGGAATAGACAAGATCCGTGTCGCCCGTGGCCTCCTCATACAACTTGATCGAGTAGGCGATGTCGGCGTTGATGTGGTACTGGGCGGTTCCTGCGGGGAAGTATGCCGAGCACTCCTCACCGCCGATAGTGCGCCAGGGGTAAAGCGCTCCCGTCGCCGGATCCGGACCACCCGCACCGGCCGCGGGTCTGCAGGCGCGGGAGAGCTCGCAGGCACGGTCGCGAGCCTGCCCAAGTCCCTCGTAGCGGAACTGCAGAAGGCAGCGCGCGATCTCCGGCTTCGTGAACAGGAAAAACGGGAAGACGTACGTCTCCGAATCCCAGAAATAGTGACCCGCGTAGCCCTCGCCGGTCACGCCCTTGGCCGCGATGTTCGTCTTGCCGTCCCGTCCGACAGACTGGAGAAGGTGAAACTGATTGAAGTGGATGCCCTGCTGGAGGGAATCATCCCCGGCGATCTCGACCTCCGCGCAGCGCCAGAACTCCGCCAGAAAGCTTCTTTGCTCCTCGCAGAGGACATCAAAACCGGTGCGGTGACCTACCAGCAGGGCCAACTGAGCCTCCTCCATGACCCGATCCTCGGCGAAGTCACGGGAGGTGCAATAGACGCCGAGCTTGGTCAGCCGCGCGGCTTGGCCGGCCCGAAGGTCGACGGTGAAGCGCTGTTCCAGCCGCTGGTCGCTGCGTTCAACGTCTCGTGCCGGCGTGCCGGAGCTATCGTGCACAAAATCGGTGTGAACCCCGCTCACCAGTACGAACCCGCTGTGTTGGGTGCGATGGGTAAGGGTCATGAGATCAGCGGTGAGGTGCACGTCTTCGAGCTGGAGCCTAGGCCCGGACACGGCGGTGCCAACCCTGGGGTCGTCTGCTGTCTCCAGGTTGCTGACCTGGCCGTCGAGCACGGATACCAGTCGAACGCTGGCGGACCCATCGAGTGGGCGCACCTCATAGTCGAGTGCGAAGAGATGTTTGTGCGTGAAGCAGACGAGCCGCCTGCTGGCGATCGTCACTCGCCTGCCGCTGGGAGACTTCCAGACGATCGAGCGGTGCAGTACTCCTTCCCGGAAGTCGATCCACCGCTCGTACCGCTCGATCGTGCCGCGCAGCAGGCTAAAGAGCTCGCCGTCCACGTACAGCCGAATGCCCTTGGCGTTTGGCACGTTGAGCATGAACTGGTGATGCCGCGCCAGGCCGAAGGCCGGTTCAGGATACTGAATGTCGTCCGACTCGTAGAAACCGTTGAGGTACGTCCCGTCCAACGAACGATACCCGTGGCCGGCGAATGCTTCTTCGTGCGCGCCGCGCAGCCCAACGTACCCGTTGCCCAGCGCGAACAGGGTCTCGTTGAGCACGCTGGCGCCGGCATCGAACGCGCGTTCAGTCAACCTCCAGGGCTCGACAGGGTGCAGATACTCCCTGCCTTCCTGGGCATCGCTGCTCATTATTCTCTACCTACAAGATGCGGTGCGCAGTGAATCAGGTCATTCGCCAGGCGCCTATCCCTTGACCGCGCCGGCGGTCAGACCGGCCACCAGGCGGCGCTGGAATATCAGGACCAGGATGATCAGCGGTACCGTCACGACCACGGTGGCCGCCATGATGTCTCCCCAGGGGCGCGCGTACTGGCTATTGCCCGGCCAGGCGGCAATGGTCACGGGAACCGTATAGTGGTCGGATGTCTGCAGGAACGACACCGCGTAGAGGTACTCGTTCCAGGCATTGATGAAGGCCAGCAACCCGGTGGTGACCAGTCCGGGCGCCGCCAGTGGCAGCATGATCGACCAGAACGTCCGGAACGGAGACGCGCCATCCACATAGGCTGACTCCTCGAGCTCCTTCGGCATGGTGCGGAAGAAGCTCTGCAGCACCCACACGGTAAAGGGCAGCGTGAAAATCAGGTACGAGATGATCAGCGACCACGACGTGTTGATCATGCCGAAGTTGCTGAACGCGGTATACAGCGCGCCCAGGATGGCAATCTGGGGGAAGATGGTCATGGAGAGGATGACGTACATCATCACGGTGCGGCCGCGGAACTTCAGACGCCCCAGGGCGTAGGCAGCGGAGGAGCCGACCGCCAGCGACAGCAGGGTCACCGAGCAGGCGACGATGGCAGAATTGACCAGTGCGGGCTTCAGCACGCCGCCGGTCAAGGCGCTATTGAAGTTGTCCAACGTGGGGCTGCTGGGGAAGTACTGCACGGGAGTGAGGAAGAGGTCGGTCTCCTTGGTCAGCGCAGAGCGAATTGCCCAGTAGAACGGGAACAGCATGTAGAAGGCGATCACGACGATCACCAGGTAGAACAGGCCCCGCAATACGAGGTTTTGGCGCGGGGCGCCGCCTTTCAAGAGCGGCGTAGCGGCGCGGGCAGACCGCGGGATTGCATTGACGCTCATTGCTGCTCCACCTTGAATACACTCGTATAAAGCACGACGAAGACCGCGATGATCACGAACATGACGACGCTCAAGGCGGCGCCATAACCAACCTGGTTGCTGGTCACGATCTCATTCTGAATGGTCGTGGCCATGGTCTGCGTGTCTGCGCGGTTGCCGAAGAATACGTTGAAGATGTCGAACACGCGAATTGCGTCCAGCGTGCGGAAGATGAGCGTCACGGCGATTGCCGGCCGCAGCAACGGCAGTGTGATCCGCCAGAGCTTCTGGAACCCGGTGGCACCGTCGACCGCGGCGGCCTCGTAAATGTCGGTAGGGATGACCTGCAGGCCGGCCAGCAGCAGCAGGGCCACGAACGGCGTGGTCTTCCAGACGTCCACGGCTATGGTGGAGGCCAGCGCCGTACTGGGGTCTTCGAGCCAGGCTTGGCCGGGCGCCTTGAGCACGTGGATTTTGGCCAGAAAATCGTTCACCACGCCGAACGTGTCGTCGAGCATCCACTTCCACATCTGGGAAGATACAACTGTGGGGATCGCCCACGGCACCAACATGGCGGCGCGCATAGCGCCCCGGCCCTGGAAGCGAGAGTTGAGCACCAGGGCGATGCCGAGCCCGATGAAGAACTCCAGAACCACGGACCAGACGGCAAACTTGAGCGTCAAGCCGATAGCGGAGAAGAAATCGGGAAAACCGCCGTTGACGTTGTTCGTGAAGATGTTGTAGTAGTTCTCGAATCCCACGAACTTGGTGCCGCTGCCAAGGAACTGCTCGTTGGTGAAGCTGCTGTAGATGGTGCGGATCAGCGGGTACAGGGCCACACACACCAGGACCAATAGGGCCGGGACAAGCATCAGCCAGGCCAGCCGTACCTGTCGCTGCTGAAGGGTGAACCCGCCGCGGCGCTTCTTCATGCCGGCCGGCAGGCCGATCTGCTCGTTCATCTCCCCTCCGACCACTGGCCGGGACTGGAAGGTGCCTTCCAGCCCCGGCGATTCAACCTGGACCGCTAGATACTCAGAGCCTTCGGACTAATGTTTCGCCATCAAGGCGTTCAGCTTGCTGTCGACCCCCGGCAAGACTGAAGCAGGATTCGACCCGTTGAGGACCGAATTGATGCCCTGGTAGATGTCCGTGGAAGCCTGCTGGTAGTTGATGCCCAGCAGACCGGCAGGTCGCGCCACGCGCATCACGTTGGCGATCTGCGGCTTGAGGTATGGGTTGGCTGCCCGAACCACGGGATCGCTGGCTACGGAGGCGATGGTTGGCACGTAGCTGGCGAAGAGGGCATCGAACTTTTCCACTGCCGGGCTGGTCATGTAGCGCACGAACTCCACGGATGCGGGGATGTTCTTGGAGTACTTGGACACGGCCAGCTGCCAGCCGCCGACGGTGCCCACCGGCTTGCTCCCCGTTTCGGCAGGCAGCGTGGTGACGTCGAACTTGCCGGCGATCTTGCTGCCCTTGGCCGCGGACAGGGCGTACGCATACGGCCAGTTGCGCATGAACGCCGCGTTTCCGGAGTCGAAGATATTGCGAGCCCCTTCCTCCTCCATGCTGGTGACGCCGCGCGGGCTGATCGTGCCCACCCAGCTCTTGACCAGGCTGAGCATCTTGATGAAGGAGGGGTTGTTCAGATCCGCCTTGCCGTTCACGATGAAGCCGGGCGTGCCGCTGGAGGCCAGCCATTCGAGGGCGTCACAGGTCAGGCCCTCGTACGAATCACCCTGGAAGACGAAACCGGAGAAGTTCGCGTTGGACTTGCGCTCGCCCGCCGCGATCGTCGTGGCCATGCTCGTGAGCTGGTCCCAGGTCGTGGGCGGCGCGCTGAAGCCGTACTTCTTGAGCAGGTCGGTGCGATAGTAGAGGATGCCGAAATCGCCGAACCATGGCATGGCTACCAGGTGGCCGCCGACCGTATCGTTGGCGACGATACCCGGCGCCTGTCGTGCGATCTCCGCACTGCTGAAATAGGGCTTGAGGTCGACCAGATAGGGGGCGAAGGCGCCCGGCCAGATCACGTCGATCACCATCACGTCAAAGGCGCTGGAGTGACCCTGGAAGTCGCGCACGAGTTGAGAGTAGTGATCGGTGGAGGAAGCAGCGCCCTCGACGATGTTGACGCCGATGCCCGTATCCTTGGTGAATTCCGCGGCGAGGATGAGGTCGCGGTTGTGGTCGCTGCCAACCGAGCCGCCGACGTACGTGATGCTCTGGCCGCCATACTTGGCTTTCAGTGCGGCCGCGTTGGGCACAGGCGGGGCATTCAGGGTAGCGTCCGCGACCCTGGTGGCGGCATGCACGCTGGTCGGCAGGGCTGGGGTCATCGAGAGCACCGTGGCAGTGGTCAGGAGCGCTGATATGAGAAGAGTTCTGGACTTCAACTTTTTCTCCTTATGCCTTACGTAGCGAGCAATGGACTTCATCGGCCGAAACGCGCAGTACCTGCCAGTCGCGGTCCGGAAACGGCATGAGACGCGCCATCGCTCCCTCTGGTCGCTTCGGGGTTGGTTTGTGGATGCCGGTCAGGCGAAAGGCTGTCACCCTCCTTCCATTCAGGTGTGCGTGCCTAGAACGAATGAGACCCGTACTGAGGTAAACCGGTGAGGAATCGCGATCGAGGCCGAGAGCGAACCCGTGCTACCGTAGGACCGGCCGCGAAGCCGCCTCTCCCGTTCAATACACCGGTGTAAGTCCCAGCGCGTCTGCTATTCTAGCACGTGGCTTCATCTCTTGCAAGAGGTGTGGCACTCGCGCTCCGCGCCTGACGCAGGCGGAGCCGACAGTGACAGGGGAGCAGAGCAGACCGTTGCAGACGAGTCGCAGTGGCGAGGGCATGGCCCCTCAGGGACAGATGACCGATTACAGGCCGTTCGCCGGCTTACCGCACGTCGGCCTTTCATTGTGACTCAGGCTGGGGCATAATTCCGGTAGGACCGCTGGTTGACGACAGGAGGGCGCGCGGATGGCAGGCGTAGCGAAGCCAAAGATCGGAGGCGTGACTATCACGACCGAGGGTTTGTGGCGCTGCAATAACTGTTCGCGATCCACGTCTACAACACTCGTGTGTGGCGGCGCGCACGACGATGGACTGCCAAACTGCGGCAAGGCCGTATGCTCTCACTGCGCCGATCGTTGCGTCCGCTGCCGGTCCCATTTGTGCCCGGATTGCTACGAGCGATCGAAGCAGGGAAGTCTGTGTGTCCACTGTCCGGCGCCCGCCGACGGGCGACAAGCATATGTGGACCGCCAGCGCACGAGCGGAGCCCATCCGCCCGGCACACCGACCGACGGACGCGCCTGGCAGGAAGATTCCGACCGAGCCCACAAAGCTGCCGCCGATGCCCAGCAATCGTTCGACGACGCATTGCGCAAGGCGGACGAGATAGAACGGCAGATCGAAGAGATGAAGACGCGTTTGCGAAAGCAGCAGGAAGCAACGCGGCGCGAGCGAAAGTCACCCACGTAGCCCTCCGGATGCGGCCCGATTGAAGGGTCCGGGTCCTTGCGGTGCTCGGCCCGGACTGGTCGCGCGGCCCCGGAGCTTCATGGTACGGCATGCCGCGATGGCAGGGGTCCTCCGGGTCCGACGCACCTACTCCGCGGCCTCATCGAATTCCAGCGCGACGGAGCGGCACGTGGCTACGAGGAACCGCGTAGCCTGTCGATTGCCGCGATCAACTCGTCCATGCCCTTGATCGATGGGACGCCCTTGGGCGGACCGTCGCGACGCTCAGGCGGGCGCCTCACCCAGACCGCGTGAAGACCGGCGTCGAGCGCGCCGCGGACATCACAGCACAGATCATCACCAACCATCATCGCGGCGCTCGGCGCCAGGTCCAGCTCCGACAGCGCCTGTTGGAACAGGGATGGATGCGGCTTCATCTGGCCGACCTCTGCCGAGGTCACGATGCAGCTGAAGTACCGGTCGACGCCGAAGTACGCAAGGTCGTTCCGCAGCCGGTCGCCGCCATACATGCGGTTGGAGACGATACCGATCCGGAGGCCGGACCTGCTGAGCGCGCCGAGCATCTCCACGACATGAGGCAGCAGCCTGGTAGTTTGGCGTTCCGATACGTAGAGTGCGTCGACGATCGCGCTGGCAGTCGCGGGATCAATTGACACCCCCAGTTTCGCCAGCCCGCGCCGCGCAATCAACTCGTTGGGCATCGGCGACGTGTCGCCGCGGCGCGCAGCGTCCTCTAGCTCGAGGTAGGTCTGGCGTATTACAGCAGCGAGACGCTCCGGTGTCACCGATGCCGCCTGGTCCGGAGTGAGCAGCTCCACTGCTTTCGGGGCAACCGTGGCAAGGATCCCTTCCGGCGTCAGGCCGGGATACCATTCCCAGAGAGTTCCGCCAAGATCGAAGAGCACCGCGCGTAGTGCGGGCAAAAGACGCTCCCCTCACTGCTCGTGTACGTCGCACTGGGGCTGCGATGACTGATGCAGAAGCCGGCGCCCCGGGCAGTTGACCCGGCCCCTGCTGCATTGTAGCTCGGCCATGACTTCTTGCGGTTTCTTCACGCTGCGACGGCGATCGGATTAGTGTGAGACTGGGCTTGCGCGGCTAGAATCGTGACGCTCTCGCGGCATAGTGTCGCCGAATACCGTGGACCTGCCTGGGGGATAGTCTAGTATACTGACGCTCGAGCACATGGCCTCCGCAAACGGTCAATGGCAGTGGTCGGCTTCGCCGTGAGCAGCATGATCGGCATCGGGCGCTCCAGGGTGGCACAGGAACCGCGCCGATTCCGCTACAGCTGGGATGTTGTCACGACAGTCTGCTTGGTCCGACTCATGGCTCGAACGGCGCTGGGATGGGTGACCTTCCTCAGCTACTGGAGCCCTGGTTCCTGGATACGCACCAGAGAAGGAGAGTGATACAGCCCATGGGTAAATATGGGTACTTCGATGACACCACACGAGAATATGTCCTGACCACGCCCGCGACTCCAATCAAGTGGTGCAACTATGTCGGTACGCTCGAGTTCGGCGGCATCGTCGACACTACCGGAGGCAGTCTCATCTGCAAAGGCGATCCGGCGCTCAACCGCATCACCAAGTACCTTGCGTGGCTGCCAAACTCCGACTTCAAGGGCTCCACAGTGTATGTTCGTATCAAGCGGCTGGACGGCTCCTATGCGTTGTTCAGCCCTTTCGTCACTCCGACGCTGGAATGGCCGGATAGATGGGAATGCCACGTCGGACTGTCATACATGCGGTGGCTTGTCGAGCATCGGGGCCTGCGCATTGAGATTACGATATTCGTCCCGGCCGGCGCGTCGACTTTACTCCAGGACATCCGCCTCACAAACATGAGCGACGCGCCGCAGGAACTTGACATTTGCCCGGTTTACGAATTCAGCCACTTTGACGCACTCAAGCAGCTGACGAACGCGGACTGGGTTCCGCAAACAATGACACTCAAATCGCACTACGAGCCTACAGGACACGTGGTCCTGGAGCAATACGCGTTTATGCGGCGGGACTCTTGCATCAACTACGTGACCGCGGACAAGCCTGTCGCTTCGTTTGAGGGAGACCGCCGCAGGTTCCTTGGCAACAACGAGATGGGTTCCTGGGCACACCCTCTCTCGCTCGATGCACCGCTCCTCTCGAATTCAGAGTGCTCGCGAGGCGACAATATCGCGGCGTTGCTCATTATCGTCGGCGCGCTGGCGCCTGGGGCAACGTTCCGCGCGTGTACGCAGCTCGGCCAGGCACACGATCTGGGCGCCGCCCGTGCCGAGATCGAGAGGTTCCGGAACCTGGAATCCGTCGATACGGCCTTCCGCGGCCTGGCGGCGTTCTGGGACGAGTACCTCAAGGCAATACAGGTTCGGACACCCGACGACTGTTTCAATTCCCTGGTAAATCTGCACAATCCGCGCCAGTGTTACACGACGAAGAACTGGTCGCGCTATCTCTCCCTTTACCAGCTTGGCTACGGATCCGACCGCGGTATCGGCTTCCGTGACTCGTCGCAGGATTTGCTCGGCGTGACGAGCCACATGCCCGAGGAGGCACGCGAGTTGGCCGAGAATCTGCTGTCCGTGCAGCGGCGCGACGGGTCTGCGATGCATCAGTATTTTCCTTCGACAATGGAAGCAACTTCGGGCGAGGCGCCGGCGAATGAACACTGGCGAAGCTACTACGGCGACGATCATCTGTGGATCGTGCTTACTGTGGCTGCCTACCTGAAAGAGACGGGCAACCTGGGTTTTCTCGACAAGTTCATTCCGTACTACGACAAAGACGGGCGCGCCGGACTGTCCCTTGAAACCGGAACCGTTTGGGAGCACGTTTGCCGCTCGCTCCGCTTCACCTGGAACGATCGTGGACGGCACGGCTTGCCTCACCTCGGTTACGCCGACTGGAACGATACGGTAAACCTGCCCGCAGGGTCCGAGTCGCTGTTTAACGCGAATCTCTTCGGCACGGCGTTGCGCGAAGCGCTGGAAGTGGCCAGCGTCACTGGCCGCCGCGACGAGGAGGCCGAATTCCAAGGCTATTACAACGAGATGAAGCGCATAGTCAACGACGCGGCCTGGGATGGCGACTGGTGGGTACGCTATTTCGACGACGCGGGAAAACCGGTCGGATCGCGCACGAACCGTTACGGCAGGTTCTTCACGAACGGACAGACGTGGCCTGTGTTATCGGGGTTTGCCGGCGGCGAACGGGCAGTACGGGCAATGGACAGCCTCCATCAGATCGTCAATACGCGAAACGGGATCAAGTTGTCGTGGCCGAGCTATCGTGGTTTCGATCCGCAACTCGGCGGCGTAACGACATACCCTCCCGGCGCGAAGGAGAACGGTGGCATCTTCCTCCACGCGAATCCCTGGGCCATCATTGCCGAGTGCCTGCTGGGCCGCGGCGATCGTGCGTTTCAGTATTACAGCCAGATGAATCCCGTCGCCAAGAACGACAATCTCGACGAGTTTGAGTCTGAGCCGTACTGCTATCCGCAGAACATACTGGGCGATGAGCACCCGCAATTTGGTCTGGCGCGAAACGCATGGCTGTCGGGGACGAGCTCCTGGTGTTACGTTGCTGCCATCCAGTGGATTCTCGGTGTGCGAGCATCATTCGATGGCCTGGTTGTCGACCCGTGCATACCCAGCGCCTGGAACGGCTTCGAAATGGTTCGCAGGTGGCGCAACGCTAGGTACTTTATTGCGGTCAAGAATCCCCACCACATCTGCAAGGGAACAGGATCGCTGCTCGTCGACGGGGAGGTCGTGGCAGGCAATGTCGCGCCGATCTTCGGCTTCGGGGAACACACGATTGAAGTCACGCTCCGCTGAGGCGGCGCGAGGGTAGGTCCCCAGTGGGGTACACTTCCCAGTGCGATCTTCTCTCGCCGCATGCTGATCGGGAGCCGGGCAGGCCCGCCGTTGACCTACGGAAAGAGAGATCTTTGCACGGTCGGCGCCTGGATTGAAGGAAAGGACAAGGTTTGGCCAGATCGCTGATCGTGGGGCTTGGTCGCGAAGGGCTGGCTTTGACACGCTTTCTGCGCGATTCGGGAGCGGATGTGACGGTCTGTGACGGCCGACCCGCCTCTGAGCTTGGGGCGGCTGCCGAAACCGCTGCAATGCTCGGTGCCGTGCTTGTCGCCGGCAACGACTGCCCGGACCTGGAGCCGTTTGACACCGTCTATGTGAATCCGGCCGTGCCCAAGGAGGCTCGGGTCGTTCAGGTTGCGTTGGCTCGTGGCATCCGCGTCTCGGCGCTAACGGATGTCTTCTTTGACATCTGTCCAGCACCCATCGCGGGCATCACTGGAAGCAACGGAAAGACGACGACCACGACAATGTTGGGCCTCATGGCGGAGGCGGGTGGTTTGGTGGCTCACGTCGGAGGCAACATTGGGAGGCCACTTCTGAACGAGGCGAGAGACATGCGCCCGACTGATTGGGTGATTCTGGAGATGAGCAGTTTTCAGCTCGAATGGCTGGCGGCGAGCCCGCGGATCGCCGTAGTGACAAACGTCACGCCTAATCACCTCGATCGGCACAAGACAATGAACGAGTATGCAGCCGCGAAGCTCCACATAGTCCAGAATCAGCACCAGAGCGATCTCGCGGTGCTCAATGCACAGGACGCGTATGCTCCACTCTTTGCCCGGTCTGCCGGCGGTCGCGTGCTATACTTCAGCCTGGAGTCCGCACAGTCCGATGGCGCGGTTCTGGAGGGTGACATGCTGTGCGTCCGTCGCGGCGGGTTCAGCATACCGGTGTGCACCCGCCGTGTTCTGCGCGTGCCCGGTCTCCATAACGTGGCGAACGCGCTCGCGGCGATCACGGCGGCGGATGAGATGGGCGTCGAGGTCGAAGCCATGCGGGATGTGCTGCACGACTTTTCCGGCGTATCACATCGCCTTGAGCTCGTTCGTATCCTCGACGGCGTGCGCTACTATAACGATTCGATCGCCACCACGCCCGATCGCGCGCAAGCCGCGCTCGACGGAGTCGATGGGCCAGTGGTACTGATTTTGGGCGGTCATGACAAGGACCTCCCGTGGCAAGCGTTCTGCCGAAACGTGGCAAAGCGAGCTCGCGCGGTGCTGCTGATCGGCGAGGCGCAGGAGCTCATCGCTGCACAACTTGAGGAAGCGCTGGCCCAGCCAGGAAAACACGTGCTTACGGCGGACAACGTGCGTAGAAGCGTCGATCTCGAGCATGCCGTGGCGGACGCGTCGGCGTTCGCGCAGCCCGGCGACGTGGTCCTTCTCTCGCCTGGCTGCGCCAGCTACGACCAGTTTTCCAATTTCGAGGCGCGCGGCGCACGGTTCCGAGAGCTCGTGGGGGCACTAGGTGGCAGCTAACCGGAAACAGGGCGGAGGTGCGGCGCAGCACGCGCGAAGGCAAGATCCCACGCCGCATCATGATGCCGACCGCGGAACACGCCGGGTGGGGTATTCTGCGCGCGTCCCTGGGACCTACGCTTCGCGCAACCTTCAGTCCGACTCCGTGCCTCCCCCGAGTCCTCGTTTAGGTCCTGCGCTTCGCGCGGTGGCCTCCGTCATGCCGCTGCGAGCGTCGGCAGCGTTACTTGGGCGCTGCGTGGCGAAGGCTAGCGCCTTCGTGCGACCTCCGGTGCAGGGCGTAGACGTTGGGCCGTCGGCGGCACGGAAGACCCAGCCCATGAGCCGGCCGCGCCCGCCACTTGTTGCTGCGACCGAGATGATGGCCACGCGCATGGTGGCCGGTACAGCGCCTGTTGAAGGCGCCCAAGCCGAGTCAAGCGCATCTGAGGAGAGGCTCTCGGCTGAGGCCGACGTGTTGAGACCGCAGGTCGACGTGCGCCTGCTCGCGACCATCATCTGCCTGCTGGTCCTTGGCACTGTGTTTGTCTATAGCGCGAGCATGGTCCAGGACTATCAGGTCAACGGCGACGTGAATTACTACATGAAAAAAGAGCTCGTATCCGTGGCGCTCGGTCTGATCGCGATGTATTTCGGGCAGCGGATAAACTACATGTCGATCCGGCGCTGGACTATGCCGTTCTTGATTCTCACCGCTCTGGCCTTGATCGCGGTGCACGTTCCAGGGCTTGGCCATTCGTCCGGTGGCTCCTCGCGTTGGCTCTACTTTAAAGGTCAGTCGATACAGCCAAGCGAACTCGGGAAGCTCGCGCTGACGATATACGCAGCTACGTGGCTCGCCGGAAAGCCCGAAGAGGTCAAACAATCGTTCATGGGCCTTCTCGCGTTCTTGCTTGTGCTTGGTTTCACGACACTGCTTATTTTTCAGCAGCCGGATCTGGGAACTGCCGCGGTGGTGAGCGGCGCCATGGTGATCATGTTCTTTGTGTCGGGGGCGCGACTGCCGCACCTCGTCATGCTGGCGGCGTTGTTCCTCCCTATTGCATACTTCGTGTCGCACAAAGGCAACTACTGGAGCGCGCGCATCCAGGCCTGGCAGCATCCGTGGGACGATCAATTGGGCTTGGGCTACCAGATATCTCACGCTTTGCTCGCGTTCTGGCACGGTGGTCTGACCGGTGTTGGACTCGGCAACGGCCAGATGAAGGATTTCATTCCTGCCGCAAATTCCGATTCGATTTTCGCGACCATCGGCGAGGAGACGGGGCTGGTCGGCTGTCTCGTGGTAGTCGGGCTGTTCGCCTATTTCGCCTATCGTGGCATCCGCGTCAGCCTCTTGACCGCGGAACCGTTCGGCAAGCTGCTCGCGGCGGGCATCACCAGCTATCTCGTCGTACAGGCGCTTCTGAACATGATGTCGGTGACCAACACTATCCCGTTCACCGGTGTGCCGTTGCCGTTCATCAGTTACGGTGGCAATTCTCTCGTGGTAAACTTACTGGCCGTTGGCATTTTGCTCAACGTATCGCGGCATGTCGAGCCGTTGCCGGAGGATCGCAGTGACCTTACGGGTACTCATTTCTGGTGGGGGAACAGGCGGCCACATCTACCCGTGCCTCACGACCGCCAAGTCCCTGTCCAGGGAGCGCGTGGCAGCTGGCGCGAGCGGAACCACGCCCGGAACCGTTGAGTTTCTCTATGTCGGCGGACCAAGGCCTATCGATCGCCGCCTGGTCGAAGAGGCGGGGCTCCCATTTGCACAGATCGAGGCGGGCGGACTGCGTGGCATGGGTATCCGCGCCATTCCAAATGTTGCACGCCTCGCCGGTGGCTTCGTGCAGGCGGCGCGCGTTGTCAAGCGGTTTCGGCCAAACGTGGCGCTTGTGTCGGGCGGTTACGTCTGCGCACCGGTGGTGGCCGCGAGTCTCGCGCACCGCGTGCCCCTGGTAGTGCTCGCCGTGGAGATCGATCAGGGGTGGGTGAGCGATGCCGCCGCTCGGGTCGCGACGGCGATTGCCGCCGCATTCCCGCCTGCTATGGCGAAGTTGCCGCCCGATCGCGCGACGTTGACCGGCTACCCGGTGCGACCAGAGTTCCTGCATATGGATCGCGAGAAGGCTCGATCCAGTCTCTATCTCGATCCCTCGCTCCCCGTGCTGGCCGTGATTGGCGGAAGTCAAGGCGCGCACACTATCAACGAGGCGATTTCTGGCACACTGCCGGATATCTTGCTGGCCACTCAGGTGTTGCACGTCTGCGGCGATGCCGACCTCGCGGAGCAGCAGGCTCGGCAGTCAGCTCTGCCGCAGGTACTGCGGGGACGATACCGTCTGTTCAGCTACTTGCCCGCCTCTGAAATGGCAGATGTAATTGCCGCTGCTAGCCTGGTTGTCTGCCGTGCCGGCGCCGCGCCGCTCGCCGAGCTCCCACTGGCCGGCGTGCCGGCGATCATGGTTCCCGGTCCATTCTCGAGCCAGATAACCAATGCGCGCTATCTCGAGGAACAAGGCGCGGCTGTTGTACTGCTCGACTCCGCTCTCTCGCCCGAGTCTCTGCGCGAGCGTGTGCTTGCGTTGCTCCGGGACCATCCACGGCTTGACGCTATGTCGGAGAAGATGCGAGCGTTGGCGCGGCCGGACGCCGCGGACGCCATCGCGACTATTGTCCGCCGCGTGGCGGGCGTGGGAAGGCTCTGATGCGAGGTCGTGCACATGACTCTTGACCAGGCGCAAGCGCCGCTAAGGGCGCTGCACTCGGGCGCTCGAATCCACATGATCGGCGTCGCGGGCGCCGGTATGAACGCTCTCGCCGCAGTGCTGCTTGCGCGAGGGTACTCCTTGAGCGGATCGGATTCGCAAAGCACTGCACAGATGGGCCGGCTTGCCGCGCAAGGGCTGGTGTTCCACTTGGGGCATAACGCGGCTCATGTCGAAGGCGCGGATCTCGTCATTATCTCGGCGGCTGTTCGCGAGAGCAATGTGGAGGTTGCGGCCGCACGTTCCGCGGCCATTCCAGTAGTGAAACGAGCGGCGGCGCTTGGCTGGCTGCTGGAACCGCACAAGACCATTGCCGTGGCCGGCACGCATGGGAAGACCACGACGTCGGCAATGGTGGCGCTCATCCTCGCTCGGGCGGGTTTCGACCCGTCGTATGTCGTCGGCAGCGAGGTGCTGGATCTCGGGGCGAGCGCGGCGTTCGGCCACGGGGCATGGGCAGTGGTCGAAGCTGACGAGTACGATCGCAGTTTCCTGCAGCTTAGCCCTTCCATCGCTACGATCACCAATGTCGAGCCGGATCACCTCGAGTACTACGGCGATATCGAGGCCATGCATGAGGCGTATGAGCAGTTTTTCAGGCGCGTGCGGCCGGGCGGCATCCTGGTGGTCAACCACGCGGATCCGTATTTATCGCGGCTAGCCTCTCCGGATCACGTGTCGACCGTGACCTGCGCTCCCGCGCCATGCGTCGCCGATTGGCAAGTCGACCGCGTCGTGGAGGGCGCCGCGGGCACCTCATTTACGATACGATCTCCGTTCGGCGCGATGCCCAGCCGGCTCGCGATTTCCGGGCGACACAATGTCCTGAATGCCCTGCAGGCGGTCGCCTCGTGCGTGAGCGCGGGAGTAGACGCTCATCAGGCAATCGAGGCGCTGGCTGAGTTCCATGGCACGAGCCGGCGGTTTCAGATGGTTGGTGAGGCTGCGGGCATCGTGGTGTTCGACGATTACGCGCACCATCCCACGGAAATACGTGCAACGCTGTCGGCGGCGCGTGCCCGATTTACGGGCCGGCGAATCGTGGCGCTCTTTCAACCGCACACGTACTCTCGTACCAAGCTCCTGTTCGACGATTTCGTCCTGGCCTTCGATCTGGCAGACCAGGTAATCCTGACCGAGATCTACGCGTCGCGAGAGACCGACACGCTTGGTATGCGCGCTGCGGTGCTTGCCGAGGCGCTCGAGGCCCGGCTAGGCGCGCGGCGAATACGACTGGTTGAAGATCTGCAAGATGTGCCGTCTGCTGTGCTTGCCGTGGCGGTGGCAGGCGACGTTGTGCTGACCATGGGCGCAGGCAGTATCACGGAGAGCGGGCCACGGATTGTGGATGCGTTGCGCTCGCGAGAGCCTGGTGGCCGGTGATGGTATCCGAGCCTTACACCTCTCACCCCGCCGTTCTGGCTGAACTCGCCGGCGAACTCAAGAGCCGAGCCGGCCTCACAGACGTGGCGGTACTCGGAGCCCTGGCGCCGCATACGACCTGGCGCGCAGGAGGGTCAGCTGATCTGCTTTGTACCGCTACGACCATCGCCGGACTGATCGGTGCGCTGCAACTGTCGGAAGCCCACGGCGTACCCTGGTGTGTACTCGGTCGGGGATCCAATGTATTGGTCAGCGACCTGGGTGTTGAGGGACTGGTGATCCTCAATCGCACCCAATGCATCACCTTTGACGGAACACGGCTGTGCGCGGACGGGGGCGTCCTCCTCAGCGCGCTGGCAAACCGCGCGGCGCGCTCAGGGTTGGCTGGTCTGGAATGGAGCGCGGGCATCCCGGGCACCGTTGGAGGGGCGGTCGTGAGCAATGCCGGCGCGCATGGCGGCTGCATCGCCGACACGCTGCGCGAGGCCGAGCTCTTCTCTCCTGCCGACGGCGCACGCTGGATTCCGGTCGGAGCGATGCGCCTCGCCTATCGGCACAGCCGGTTGCGCGAGCACGGCGTCTCCCACGAGGTCGTATTGCGCGCGGTGTTCAACCTTCGCGCTGCCGATCCGACCGCGATTCGCTTGCAGATGCACGCGTATAAGCGCCAGAGGCAGTCCACGCAGCCTCTAGCAAGCGCGAGCGCGGGCTCGGTATTCAAGAATCCGCCGGGAGAGAGTGCCGCCAGGTTGATCGATCAGGCGGGGTTGAAAGGCGTATGCGTCGGTGGGGCCACAGTCTCTCACCGGCACGCCAACTTCGTGGTGACGCGCTCGGGCGCGCTTGCCGCTGACATAGCCACCCTGATCGAGTTAGTCCGCACGCGGGTACGCGAGCAGTTTGGCGTTGAGTTGGTTCTGGAGGTACAGCCGATTGGCCGTGAAGCGCCAGACGCCACATAGACCCCGGCAGATGGCCATGGCGCGCCCCGCCACGGGTGCATCGCGCCAGCCCAGACGCCGCTTCTTCCGCACACGCCGACGTTTCGGCTGGGGTGCGATCAGGCAACTTCCGGTGCCCTGGATTGTGGCGATCGCGTGCAGCATCGTTGTGTTGTACTACGTCCTGCTCTCAGGCACCTTCACCGTGCGGGCGGTAGACACGCCGCGACTGGGCAAGAAAGAGACTGCCGAGGTTCTTGCGCGCTGCGAATGTATTGATAAGAGCATCTTCACCTTGCAGGCCGACGTAATCAAGCGACGGCTCTCGGGTATTCCAGCCCTGATCGTCGACAGAGTTGAGACAAGTCTCCCGAACCACGTGCGCGTGATCGCGCACTACAAAGTGCGCGTGGCTATCTGGCGGACGCCCGAAGCGGCGTATGCCGTGTCTTCCGACGGACAGGTCCTCCAGGTCTGGAAGAAGCCGTTTCCCAAGTCTGCATGGAAGTCACTCCCAGTCTTCGACGAGGGCTACGACACGGTGATACGCAAGGGCCACCGACTGTTGGTCGGAGAGCATGTCGGAGTGGAGGCCTTGCAAATGGCCCGCAGCCTTAAGAGCCGAACGCCGCCCGATCTGAGACCGCTAGTGAAGGGGTATACGTACAAGCCGTTTACGGGTGAGATCGTGGTCGGCAAGACGAACTGGTGGGCGCTTTTCGGCATGGACAGATCGAACAATCTGGATTTCCGCATGGCAGCGCTCCTTGGTGCGTTGTCCCACAGGCCGCCGTTTCTCGCACCCGGCCAGTGCATCGATCTTCGAGAAGCAAATCTCCAGGGTTCCCCGCCCAGCTACATCCACCCCAACCATAACTGCGGGTAACCTGGGGCGGGGCATCACTGAGATGGACCGACGGCCCGGAACCCGGGCAGACGTGCACGGTGGCAGGTGAGTTCCGGAACCGTCGCGAAGTCAACAGTTTCTCCGATCGAGTACCCACTGTGTTGCTTTACTGCCTATAGGACGGGTGGTATCATCGTCAGGACTCATATAGAGGAGATCGCCCACTGGGGGGAGGCCTGATGACCAAGGAGCGGGTCATGGTCGGCGTGGACGTCGGCACGACAAAGATCTGCGCCTTGATTGGCGAGGTTGACCAGGACAACCGGCTGAACATAGTTGGAGTTGGCCAGGCGCCATCGCAAGGTCTTCGCAGGGGAATGGTGGTCAACATAGACGAGGCAGCCGCCGCGATTCGCGAGGCACTGGATAAGACTGAGCGAATCTCAGGCTACAAGATTGGCACGGCGCTCGTCGGTATCGCCGGGAGCCATATCACAAGCCAGAACAGTCGCGGCATTGTCGCTGTTTCTCCCAATCTGCATGAGATAACGCGCCCGGACATCGATCGCGCGATCGACGCGGCACGAGCGCAGCCGCTCCCGCATAATCGGGAAGTCCTGCACGTCATCCCCCGAGAATACGTAGTCGACGGCGAGGCCGGTATCCATGACCCTCTGGGCATGTCCGGCAACAGGCTCGAGGTCGAGTGTCACATCATCACCGGAGCGACCACGTCGATTCATAACCTGTATAAGTGCGTGGAGAAGACCGGCATCGAGATCAGCGACATAGTGCCCGAGCCGCTGGCATCGAGTGAAGCTGTACTCACGAGCGCCGAACGCGACCTGGGCGTGGCCATGATCGATATCGGCGGCGGCACCACGGATCTGGCGATATTTATCAATGGAAGCATCTGGCACACCGGCGTGATTGGTATCGGCGGCAATCATCTCACCAATGACATAGCGGTCGGTCTGCGCACGCCCTTTGACGTAGCGGAAGAGCTGAAGAAGAAGCATGGGTCCGCGGTGGCGGAGCGCATCGACGTCAACGAGATGATTAAAGTCCCGACGTTTGACAACTCGGCGGGAGAGCCGGTGTCACGGCGCTTTCTCTGCGAGATCGTGGAGGCGCGCGTGCGCGAGATGTTGTCGCTCGTGCACGAGGAGATACGAAATGCCGGGTACCATGGCGTGCTGCCCGCAGGTGTGGTGATCACGGGCGGGTCGGCGCAGCTAGCCGATATCGTCGATCTTGCTCGCGACGTCCTGGCGATGCCTGCGCGGGTTGGGGGGCCGGCACAGCTCACCGGCCTGGTGGATAGCATCAGCAGCCCCGCCTTTTCCACCTCGGTCGGGCTGCTCACGTGGGGGCTGAAGGCGGGTGAGTTCCAGAATCCGCGTGGCCAGGCGCCGGATGAGGGCGGAGGAGGCCCGTCGTGGGGCGAAGTCTTCGGCCGGTTCGTTGGCTGGTTGAAGCATTTCTGGGCATCTGCCTGACATCCTGGTTATTTCGCAAAAGTGACTGTGCTATACTCACGACACGTTATTGGTCAACTTGGACGTAATCGGCCACTTCATGAGTGACAACACCGGTACATGGGCTTGCGGGCTTGGTCCCGGTGCGGGCCTGGAATGAGACAGGGTTCGGGAATAGGAGGCGCGCCCGGTATGAACGTTCCATCAATCGCAGACCACGCGATAATCAAAGTCATCGGCGTAGGTGGCGGTGGCTGTAACGCGATCAACCGCATGATCCAAGCTCGCATGCAGGAAGTCGAGTTTATCGCCGTCAATACGGATAACCAGGCACTGCTGCATTCACAGGCCGCCGTCAAAGTGCGCATCGGCGACAAGCTCACGAAGGGCCTGGGGGCCGGGGGCGATCCAACGGTTGGCCAGCGTGCGGCCGAGGAGTCCTATGAAGAGCTGCGCGACGCCTTGCAGGGCGCGGACATGATCTTCATCGCGGCGGGCATGGGTGGCGGCACGGGAACCGGGGCAGCCCCTGTCATTGCGCAGATCGCTCAGGATCTCGGCGCATTGACCGTCGGCGTGATTACCAAGCCCTTCACGTTCGAAGGAAACAGGCGCCGGCGCGTGGCTGACGAAGGTGCGAACGCGTTTAAAGAACGAGTCGACACGCTGATTACGGTTCCCAACGACCGCCTCCTGCACCTGGCGGACAAGAAGATGACCATGAACATGGCCTTCGCGCTTGCCGACGACGTGCTGCGAGCCGGCATCCAGGGTATCTCGGACACGATTACGGTTCCGGGGCTGATCAATCTCGACTTCGCCGACGTGAAGAGCGTTATGTCCCAGGCGGGCAGCGCCTTAATGGCCATCGGACGCGCTTCGGGCGACAGCCGCGCGACCGATGCCGCACATCAGGCAATCGCCAGCCCGCTCCTGGATGTGTCGATCGAGGGTGCTCGCGGCGTGCTGCTCAATATTACCGGCAGTGATTACACGCTGTTCGAAGTGCACGAGGCTGCGGCTATTATCCAGGAGGCCGCCGATCCGGACGCCAACATTATCTTCGGCGCGGTGATCGACGAAAGCATGGAGGGTGAGATCCAGATAACGGTGATTGCCACCGGCTTCGACGGCCGCCCGCAGTCGCAACAGCCAATCATCCGGCAGCAGTCGGGGCGACCGCTGAGCCAGCCGATGGAGGCGCCCTTGCCTCGTGTCGAGCAGCCCCAGCAGCCAATTCAGACTCGCCAACCGGGAATCAATCCCCAGATGCAGCCTTCGGTCGATCCATACGACCTACCCACGTTCCTTCGCAATCGACCGCAAAGCCGTTGATCAGCAGACCCTGCCTGTCGTCCGGTACGACGGGCAGGGCTGGCGGGCCAGGATAGCAGCGCGAGGGCGCCCCAAGTGGGGCGTCCTCGTGTCTGCGAGCGGCCAAGCCGTGGTAGATTTCCATGGACTGAGCTGCTACTGGGTGCGCGCGCCGGGGCGCAGTGCGCATTGACCTGGCCGCGTAGCTGAAGCCGACGGCATGAGTATTGAGCAAGGAGACAAGCGTGGCGCCTGAGAATCGGTGCGAAGTCTTGCGAGCGCGTGCCGCGGAGAGGCTCGAGACATTTCTTCAAGATCTTCATCTGCTCAGCGGTATCGATTGCGGTACGGCGAATACGGAGGGCGTCAATCAGGTTGGCGCCTGGGTGCGGGCGCGGTGTGCGCGGAACGGTTGGGCGACGCGGGTTCACGCTGGCGCCCGCCGGGCGGACGTCGTCGAGGCGCGCGTGCCTGGTTCGGGAACGGTCCGCATTCTGCTGCTGGCGCACATGGACACGGTTTATCCGGACGGAACTGCCGCTGAGCGACCCATGCGAACCGAGGGAAGCAAGATCGTCGGGCCCGGCACGTCCGACATGAAAGGAGGGCTTCTTGCCGGCATCTACGCGGTGGAGGCATTGCAATGGTCGGGCCACACGCCGTTCGCGGAAGTCGTGCTTCTCTTCACCGGCGACGAAGAGATCGGTTCGCCGGAAAGCAGCGCGCTGACTACCGAGATTGCCAGAACGTGCCACGCCGCGCTGGTGTTGGAGGCGGCGCGGGCGTCGGGCGCGATTGTCGCCGCGCGAAAGGGTATCATCGACTACCGGATCGATGTGCAGGGTCGCTCAGCACACGCTGGAGTGGAACCTGAGAAAGGCCGCAGCGCGATCCTGGAGGTGGCGCACAAGGTCATTGCGCTGCAGGCTCTAAACGGCACAGTTCCAGGCGCCACGGTGAACGTGGGATTGGCGGGAGGGGGCACTGCGCTGAATGTGGTGCCCGAGACGGCCTTCGCGAAGTTCGAGGCGCGCGCGCTGGACCCTGAAGGATTGGACCGTATAGACGCGGCAATACGTGAGGTTGTCGCCGCCACCTCTGTGCCGGACACGACGACGAAGCTCACGGCGCACCGAGGCTTTCCTCCCATGGCGCGTACGCCTGCGATCGAACGGCTTGCGACACTCGCGAAGCAGACGGCCCGGGATCTCGGCTTCGAGATTGAGGCCGTCGCCACGGGCGGGGCGTCCGACGCCTGCCAGGTGGCCAGCGTGGGAACGCCCGTTCTCGACGGCCTAGGACCGGTAGGAGGCGATGATCATAGCCCTCGGGAGTGGCTGTTGCTCGACTCGATCGTCCCGCGCGTGGCGCTGCTCGGTGAGCTCATCGCGAGAATTGCCGAACGCGAACCCTAAGAGAGAGATAGCGCGAACGGTGGCGGCAAGGAGTGTGCATCGCGTCACGGCGACGCTATGCTTGAAGGGCCCGGTAACTCGACAGTGAAAGGAGAAGGCAATGGCACGCCTATGGGGGAAAGAATACTCGCGAGCTGATCTGTTGCAGCGTGTTGGTGGGCTGAGCCAGGTCGGCGGGGTGGAGGCTGTCGCGCTCGACGATGGACCAGAGCGGGGAGTGAAGGCGCTGCGTCTCTGCGGCGGTGATCTCGACTGCACAGTGTTGCCCGACCGCAGTATGGACATCTCAAACCTGACCTGGCGTGGACGCTCGCTTTGCTGGCACAGTGGTACCGGCCGCGTCGCTCCAACCTTGTTCCAGATGGAAGACACCGGCTTTCTGCGCAGCTTCTTCGGCGGCATGCTGACGACGTGTGGGCTGGACAATTTCGGACCGGGTGGCGTCGACGAAGGCGTGCGTTATTACCAGCACGGGCGCATCCACAACATACCTGCGTCGAGACCGAGTTGGGGCGAGCGCTGGGAAGGAGACACGTGCACGCTGTTTGCCACCGGAACGATGGGGCAGCGCAGGCTTTTTGGCGAGAACCTGACTTTGGCTCGCACGGTCGAGATGGAACTGGGAGGCGATACGATCAGACTTCACGATGTGGTGAAGAACGAGGGTTGGGAACTGGAACCATATCTTCTGACCTATCACATCAATGCGGGTTTCCCGCTTCTCGACGACGGCGCGCAGGTACGTGGATCCTTCGTCTCCGTGGAACCGCGTGACGCGGAGGCGACCAGAAATGCCGCCGGCTGGCAGCTTATGCACGGCCCACGGCCGCATTTCAAGGAGCAGGTGTTCCTGGCCACACCGGAGCCTGGACCGGACTCTTGGGGCGAGGCTGAGCTCTGGAATCCGGCGCTGGATGGCGGCCTGGGACTGAAGGTTCGCTGGGATCTGACCACGCTACCGTGGATGGTGGTCTGGCGCCAGCTTGGCCAGGGAGCGTACGTGGTTGGCCTCGAGCCGACCAATTCCCGCGTGATGACAGGTCGCGCGAGCGCGCGGGCGGCTAACGCCATGCCATCGTTGGAGCCAGGCGAAGCCAGGCATTTCATGCTGGAATTGAAGGTCGTGACGGCCTGACGGTGTAGAATCGCCGAATTGACTGTTCTGGACCCCTCAGCTATGTTGAAACCAGACGTCCACAATAGAACTGGATGGGCGACTTGCGCACTGATAGCCAGTGGTACGGTGTTTGACGGGACAGAAGGGTAAACAGCGTGGTAACGATTGACGAAGTCAGCACTGCACAGGAGCAGGTCGTGACCCTCACGGCCAAGGCGTCGGAGATGGTTCGCGGAATTCTGGCGAAGGCTTCGGACGAAAACGAAAATCTGGCGCTGCGCGTCTACGTGAGTGGCGGCGGTTGCTCTGGGCTGCAATACGGCATGGCGCTGGACGAGCCGATGGAGGATGACACTATCGTCGCCTACGACGGGATCCGCGTCGTGATTGACGCGGATAGTGTGGCCTTCGTCAACGGTGCTGAGATCGACTATGTCGACGGCCTGATGGGTGCGGGGTTCACCGTAAACAACCCGAATGCCGTATCTTCTTGCGGCTGTGGCCACTCATTCCGCACCGCGGATGAGAGCGGCGCGGCGCGCGGCTGCAGCTGCCACTGAGCGAGCTTGGTCGCCCTTGATCGGGCCGCGTGCCGAGAAGGTCCGCGTTGCAGTGAGATCCTCAACCCGCCGCGGGCGCCTGGCGCGCCCGCGGCGGGTGCTGTCTCGGGCACGCCAGTGCGCTGGTAGAGCGTCGCTACTGGAATGCGCACGTCGACGCTGGTGAGCTGCACGTTGTAGGCAGGTCCATCTCCTCCGTGTGTTGATAATACGCAACGGCACAGAGCGCAGCCCTCTACCACGACGGCATCGCCTGCCCAAAGGCTCCTATGGCCTGTACGATGCGAGCACTTTGGGCGCCGATGAGAAGAACTCGATGACACAGGGTTCTGCGCGCTCGACAGGCTCTAGCTGCCTATTCCGATGAACCGCGCACTGCCTCCGTTCGGGCCGGCGAAGCTTACCGTGGCCAGACTCGTGAAGCTCTTCAAGATTGGCCGCACCTGTCTGTCATAGTCGCGCATGTCGGCGCCCGAAGCCTGCGCGAGCTTCTCCGCCATCTCACGCACTCCGGTGAGGTTCGCGTACATCGCCGCGCCATATGGCACCCTCGGGAAATAGGAAAACGCCGTCCTGTACTTTGGGTCGGAAGCAAGGCTGTTGCCTGTCGAGGCCTGCACGATCCCGGCGAAGTCCGCCGGCAGCGCCGTGGCGACGATCAGGTACCCGTGATAGAACGTGTAGCCGATTCCAGTCGGCGTAGCCATGAGCATCTGCAACGGGTTGCCGGCAGACGTGGGAACCTGTGTGAACCGCAGACTCTCGAGTCCGCTGCCGGGTATGGCTTGCAGCGCTGACTGGATAGCAGCGAGATCGGCCACCAAGGTGGCCTGGTCCGTCACCTGAAGCGTTGCAACCAGTGACAGGGTTGTGGTCGGGCTTCCTGTCCCGAAGTCCTTGGAACCGACGGGCAGAATCGCAACGGATGCATCGCCGTGCATCCACGAGAACACCTGATCGTCCAGATTGATGCCGATCTGTTTGTCGATCTGCTGAATGATGTCGTCGCCGTGCGCCATGATCTGGGGAATGTTCAGCCCATCGGGCAGCAGCTTCGTAGTCCCCTGCACGGCTTCAAACGCGGAATAGCCGCCGATGATCAGCTGGCGGACGATCTTTCCTGGGTCATTTATGCCGGCATACGCCAACGTGCCCGCGGGAAGAATGCCTGGCTCCCTGAGGCCCGTGGCCGTCAGGCCCAGGCTGGTTGAGAGCGAGCCGGCACTGACTCGGGGACTTATCGTTGTCAGAATGCCATCCGGCTCCGCGGTGATCGCATAGGCATCGCTGATCGTGCCGGGCGTCGCCGGAAAGGCTCTTGCCAGCGCCTTGCGTGATTGCTTGCTCGCAAGCGCATGCACAAGCGGACGCCACTGCTCAGTGTCGATATGCACGTAGCTCGTCAGGAGGCGGTCCGGTCGGAAGCGCGCCCACGGTTTGGCGGAAGTCGTATACGCCGGCGATCGAAGGAGCCATGCCGAAGTACGTATCGAGCGCCTGCTTCAAGGTGGGGAGATCGCTCGCCAGGACGGCATCATTACCGGCGACCGCGCCAAAGAAATCACCCGAGATGATCGGCGCGGCCATACCTGGTCCTCCAAGTCGATCATGGCCTGTCGCGGACCTCGCGGCATTCTTGATCAAGCTTCGGAGGTCAAGCTCCGCAACCGGGAGGTTCCGGTAGTGCGGTGCCTGCTTGACGATACTGGGACCAAGCAATGAAAGCTCGGCGCCCAGCTGATCGGCGGAGATGCCGGATTGCAGGCCCGCGTCGAGAAGAAGATGCACAGTGACATCCGGTACAGCACGACTCGTCGCCGAGATTGAGATGGGGAGCACGGCCACGCCAAACTCGCCATTGAAGATCTTCTGAAGGCTCGCCAGGACCTGATTGATCACAAGCTCGGCGCCCGGCAGGTCACTCGCGCTCGATCCGAGCGCTTGCTTCAGAAGGCTCTGCACATCGACATGCGCAGAAAGATCGCCTCCGAGTGCCCTGAGATTCGTGTTTTGGTTGTCATTCGTGTTCTGGGCCACGCTATAGTAGATGGCGGTTGCCGGGGTTACCTGCGTGAAGTCGGTCAGCGCGGCGCCCTGGAATCCGCCTGCGCGTACCGGCGCCGGCGCGCCGACCAAGCTGGGCATGACGGCGAGAATGGCGATTGACGCGAGGAAGATGCGTCCGCAACGCATGGCGATTGCTCCGTTTCGACTTACTTCTTCGCTTTGCTGCCATGTAGCAACAACAAGTGCGATAGTCCGACCTTAAGGATAACCCAAGACTGTCCACGCAGGTATCCGCGCATTCCGCGCAGTCGTTCGCTTCGAGGCTGTACTATTCCAGGCAGGCGCGGCAGGCTGATACTCGTCTGCCGTGGGAGGTAGGATGACTGAATTCGCAACGCTCGCCGCGCACGCCGCGCGCCCGCTCCCCGGAGCAACTGTCTCTCGGCCGCTTATCTCGCCGATCTACCAGAGCACAGTGTACGAGTTTGATCGCCTCGAGGATCTCGAAGCGATGCGCGACGGCGCGGCGGGTCACATATATTACCGAAACGGCACGCCGACGCACGACACGCTCGAGCACGCCATCGCCGGGCTGGAGGGCGCCGAAGCTGCGGTCGCCGCGGCCTCGGGAATGGCAATCGCAACCGCTGCCGTTCTGAGCCTGGCAGGCTCGGGCGACCTGATCGTCGCCGATCGCCACGCGTACGGCGGCACATATAACCTGCTGAGGCAGGATTTGCCCAGGCTTGGCATCGACGTGTCGCTGATCGATGCGGTCGATCTCGATGCGGTCGAGCACGCTCTGCGGCGGCGTCCAAAAGCTCTCATGGTTGAGGCGCTGTCCAATCCGACGATGCGCGTGGCTGATATCCCGGCACTCTGCACTTTGGGACGCGCTTTCGGCGTGCCTGTCATGGTGGACGCGACCTTCACCTCTCCAGCTCTGTTGCGCCCGATCGAGCACGGCGCGTCGCTATCATGGCACTCTACCGCTAAGTATCTGGGCGGCCACAGCGCTGCGTGCGGCGGCGTCGCCTCAGGTGAGCGTGGACTCGTTCAGGCAATGCGCGAGAAGATCGTTCACATTGGGTCGTGCCTGGGCGTGATGGACGCGTGGCTCGCCTTGCTCGGATTGCCGACGTTGCCTCTGCGCATGCCCGTGCACTCCCGGCTCGGACTGGACGTTGCCCGCCATCTCGAGGCGCACCCGGCGGTAGCGCGCGTGCTTCATCCGGGGCTGCCCAGCCACGTGCATCATGCACTCTATCAACGACTATATCCGGGTGGCTGCGGAGGGATGTTGAGCTTCGTGCTTCAGGGCGGGGGTGACGCGGCTCGGCGCTTCCTGAATGATCTGAAGACGATCGCGTTTGCTCCCAGCCTTGCCGACGTTGCCACGACCGTCTCGTATCCGTATGCGACAAGCCACTACGGTCTACCCGAAGACGCGTTGCAAGCCCTGGGAGTCGGGCCTGGCATGATCCGTGTCTCGGCGGGCATCGAGGCGACGGTAGACGTGCTGGCGGACCTCGATCAGGCGCTTGCGGGCTGTCCACGCTGACCGGCGGGGGGAGCCTAAGTGGATCTCCGCGCGCGTACCCGTCAATTCGGACCGGCATACCTGATCGCATTGCTCGTGCTCACCGTATACGCGTGTGTGTTCGCGGTGCGTGTTCGCGCGGATGGCAGTGCCCTGCCGTTCGTGGTGATGGGCACATCCAATACTCCCGGCAATCATGGTTACGATGGTCAGTTCTATTACCGGATCGCCATTGCTCCTCTGGGCACGTCCCGCGGATTGGATAACGTCGCGTACCGTTACCAGCGCATCGGCTATCCGATGCTGGCTCGCGCGCTCAGTGTTGGCCGCAATGCGCTTGTGCCGGGGGCGCTCGTCCTGATCAACATCGTCGCCGTTGCCATCGGCACGTTGGTCTGCGCCCGGTTCCTGCGGGCGAACGGATTTCACCCTGCCTACGCGCTGGCATGGGCGCTCTATGCGGGCCAGGTGGCAGCATTCTGGCGCGATCTCGCCGAGCCGTTTGCCATGCTGCTCGTCGCGTGCGCGCTGATGGCGGTCCGCGTTGACCGTGTTCCGCTGGCCGGTGTGCTGCTAGCGGCAGCCGTGCTGACCAAGGAGACCGCGCTGCTGTTCGCGGCAGCAGTTGCGGCGTCTTACGCGTTTCGCGGCCGCGCCAACTCCTTCGCCGTCTTCACCGTTTTGGTCGCCGCGCCCTATCTTGCCTGGCAGCTGGCGCTGGTCCACATGTTCGGCCACACAGGCTTATCGGAAGCGCATGCTGCACCACGCCTGTTGTTAGTGGGCCTGCGCGGGGCTCGTGGCACCGGGGCGGTCGTGGGCGATCTCCTGGCGGTTGCCGGTCCGAGTGTGTTGTGCGTGGCCTTGCTCGCGTGCGGCATCTGGTCTCAGCGCGGCACAGGTCGGCACGGCTGTCTTGCTCGCCGCCACGAGTTGGCGCTCCCTTGCGCTCGCCGCCAACATCGTGTTTGTCTGGACGCTGCCGAGCCAGACGTACGCCGATCTTTGGGCGTCCGCGAGGACCGCTGACGGTATGGTGCTGGCGTCGCTCGTCCATCCCAGCTTCGGCTCATGCTGGGTGCGACGCCCGCTCATCGCGGCATGGGCCTGCAGCGCGGTGTTCCTGTGGTGGCCGTAGGCGTAGTCGACGCCAACGTCGCGGACTGCCGGTCTAGAATCGTGGCGGACCCTGTAGAATTCGGGCGCGCATAGCGGAAAGCGGTCCGCGCTGGGAGCTCAGCCCCTCTTGCCACCATGTGAGTCCTTCCGCCGCGTAGGAGGCCACAAAATCGGCTGCCGCGTCCGGGTCGTCTCCTGGGGTGTCGCCCGCCAAGACGATGTCGAAAGGACCCTCGGCGGTGCGCTGTTCCATCACATAGCCGACGATGTCGTGCAGCTGGCCCGGCGTCGGTAGAGCGAAATCGCCGGCCATGAAGGGGAAAACGCCGTCCCACCGTGCGGCTCGCCGCATTGGTTTGCGATTGGGCCAGGTTCCTGCGACCCAGATGGGGATTCGCGGCTGCTGCAGGGGTGGGGGCAGAAAGATGGCATCACGGACCGTAAAATACCGGCCATCATGACTGAACGGTTGAGTGGACCATAGTCCTGTTAGAACATCAAGACCTTCGTCGAGCTTGCCTGCTCGTACGCTCGGGGTGGGATCCTCGCCGAATGCGGCAAAATCCGCCACCGGGGGCTCACCGAGCCCGACACCCAACACCAGGCGACCGCCGGACAGGTGGTCAAGGGCCACCGCTTCTCGAGCAAGCTTCCAGGGACGACGGCGCGCCACGGGCGTGATCAGTGGCCCAATACGCAGCCGCTGCGTGGACACGGCGATAGCAGAAAGCGCGACCCATGCGTCGGTGAACGGTATTCGCGTCGGAGGGTCGGAAAACTGCAGATGATCCCAGACAAAAAAGCCGTCCCACCCAGCGCTTTCCGCATCCCGCGCCAGACTGCATAAAAGCCGCGCATCGCCGTACTCGCCGAAGATAGGCACGTTGATTGCGTACTTCATTGCCTGCCCTCCTCGCCAGTCGACCCGACCGATCCTGCCGCGCTTGCGCGTCGTGCATCGCTCATCGGCAGCACCCGGCGTCAATGCGCCGCACGACCATTGTACATGCGCCCCGCGCGCCGCGTAGACCTACCGTGCCGGGGCGCAGGCCGGCGCCGCCAAGGGCGATGTCTGGTCGTCATCTTGCTCTCCCTGCGGCCCTTCTCTGCAGCGAGGACGGCGGTTGTAGCGGCGCCACATCGTGTTGCTGGTGCGCAATGCCCATGCTATACTCCGCTAGTACCGGCGAGGTGTGCAATGGTAGTCGTGCAAGAGCTTGCCGGCCATCCACGGCGTTGCTTGAGCGTGATCGGGCGAATAGCTCAGTTGGTTAGAGCGTCCGGTTTACACCCGGAAGGTCACAGGTTCGAGCCCTGTTTCGCCCACACTTGTGGATGAAGCGCGTTCTGGTGCCTGTCGCGCTCAAGATCTCATGGCGGCGACTCGGGCGTGGTGGCGTTTACCATCCATCCTGGTCGACGTGCCGGTATCCCGACCGCCTGACGCGCGCGCATTGCCCGAAACCAGACTGGCCAATGACAGATCTCGCTTTAGCTGGGATACTGAACTGGGTCCGCAAGGGAGCACGGCAATGAGGTGGTCACCGCGGGTTTTCAAACACGCTGTCGCGCTTCACTCCCACGCCCGGCGACGGTGCGCGCGGACGGGTGCAACGGCTCTCGTGAAGGCGGCTGAGTGGTTGAGGATATCGTAGGTGCAGACGGAGCAGCCTGAGAGCGCTTCAGAGGCCCGTGTCGGATCCGGTAGCGGCCGCACGACCCTGCCGAAAGGTACGGTGCTTGCCAAGAGGTATCAGATAACGCAAGTTGTCGGTCTTGGCGGCATGAGCACTGTGTATGCGGCGCGCGACATGCGTTTCGCGAACACATTCAAACCTTGCGCCGTCAAGGAGATGAGCGACACGTCGCAGGGAAAAGCGGATCGCGCGCAACTCCTGCAGACATTTGAGCGCGAAGCCAATCTCCTGGCGGGCCTGAGTCACCCGGCTATCCCCAAGGTGTACGACTACTTCACTCAGGGAAGTCAAGTCTACCTGGTCCTCGAATTCATTAAGGGCAACGACCTCGAAACTGTGCTGAACGCGAGCGAGGATCTGATTCCACAAGAGACGGTACTTGAATATGCGCTGCAGATCGTCGACGTACTCGCTTACCTGCACAACCACAAGCCGTTGCCGATCGTGTTCCGAGACCTGAAGCCGTCCAACGTCATGCTGACCGACGACAATCGCATCGTATTGATCGACTTCGGCATTGCCAAAGCTTTTCAGTCGAAGAGCAAGGGCACAATGATCGGTACCGAAGGGTACTGCCCGCCTGAGCAGTATCGCGGCATGTCGGAACCCCGCGGCGACCTCTATTCTCTTGGAGCTCTGATGCACCATATGCTCACGCGCATCGATCCGAGGCTGGAGGCGCCATTTACGTTCGCGGAGCGGCCCCCGACCAAGATCAATCCGACCGTCTCAAGGCACGTGGAAGCGCTGATTCTGCGCGCGCTTGCTTATCTACCTGAAGATCGGTTTGCTACTGCCGAGGAAATGCGCTCGGCTATAGAGACGTGTATGACCAGGCAGCGGATCGGCACCCACCTGATGACCGGGACGGTAGGGGGCCCGGGAGGCAGTGGCGCTACCGGAGATGGGCAACCGCGGCTGCGCTGGAAGTTCATGGCAGAGGATGAGATCAGATCTACGCCTCTCGTTCATGACAACATGCTCTATGTGGGCACATATGACCAGAACCTCTACGCTCTCGATCCGGCCACGGGAGCGTTGCGCTGGAAGTTCGCCACAGAGGGCGGCATTTGTTCGACGCCTGCCGGCGCGGGCGACCTGGTCGTGTTCGGTTCCGAGGACAACAACGTGTACGCGCTCAACGTGGCACAGCATGCTGTGCAGTGGCTGTTCCAGACGAAGTCGAGGGTGCGCTCTTCGCCGCGCTTGACGGATACCACGTGCTACATAGGCTCCGACGACGGCCATTTGTACGCACTCGACCTGCAGACCGGGTACGAGCTATGGCGTTATCGAACGTGGAAGCCGTTGCGCTGCACTCCAAGCGTATACGAGCAAATGATCTACATCGGCTCCGAGGACTGCTCGGTCTATGGCGTCGAAGCTGTTTCGGGCGTGATGAAGTGGAAGTTTCAGACGCTCAGAGAGATTACAAGCTCTCCCGTCGTTGTCGACAAGTGCGTGCTGATTGGCAGTATGGACGGTCACGTGTACTGCTTCGATGCGGAGTTGGGCTGGCAGATCTGGCGGTACAAGACTGCGCACTACATCCTCGGCGGTCCCAAGAGCCAGCACGGCCTCGTGTACATCGGGTCAACCGACCAGAATCTCTACGCGATTGACCTGAAGACGGGAAAGCTTGCCTGGAAATTTCAAGCCGGCGGGCAGATCAGCTCAACGCCGCTGATCTCAGGAGACCTGCTCTTCTTCACCAGTATCGACCAGAACCTGTACTGCCTCAACGCGCGCTCTGGACGTCTTGCCTGGCGGTACCGCGCTGGCGGCATGATCCCCGGCTCGCCTATTCTGCATGAGCGCACTATCTATTTTGGCGCAACCGATTCGTGGCTCTACGCGGTCTCCGTAGACTGAGCGGCCCCATACTGTTTGAGAGGATACGATGAGAACCATTGTTGCCCACATGTCGGGAGAAGATCCGTTCCTCGCCGAGATGATCGAACTTCCGAAGTCTTCGGATACATTCGTGGAAGTCTTCAATCCCCGGACGCGTGAGGGCAGGCCGTTGCGTTACGCCAGCCAGGGGATGTCCAGCATGATCTACCCCATGCACCGCGTGCAGTTCATAGAGGTGATGGCCAGCGAAGAAGAACGCGCGCAAGTCGTGGAGTTCTTCCGCGATCGTGGCGGCATCTGAGCTTCACAGCCGATCGGCGGCAAGCGGACACGTTTCACACTGCTGTCTGCTGCAATGTGTGCTCCACAGGTGGAGCAGTCCCTGTTGTTCGACTGCGCGGCGTGGCACAGCGTGTAAACCGGCGATGCGCGCCATGCGATCCAGCACCGCGTTGTCGCCGCCTCCCGCGAAGTTTACATAAGTGAGAACGGCTCGCTCAGCCAGCTCGCCCAGTTGCCGATCTCGGGCATAAGCAGTAGCCAGCGGAAGCCAGACGCTGGCCAGTGCCTCGAGGGTCCACGACCGCCCGGCCGTCTGATTCTCCGTGTTGAACATCGCCATCCAGTCCCCGCACGACGGCGCCGGCACGGCGCGAATCATGTCCACGACATCTGCAAGGAACTGCTGTAGACCGGCCCGGCCGGCAAGCGCGGCGACAAGCCGGAGGCGGGACTCCGGGAAGTTTGCGGGTCTGACGCGGAACCGCCGCCAGGCTCGAGCGGAGAGAGGGCGGCCGGGCCAGAATTCCTGGTGTGCAAGCCAAAGATCGCGGGTCTCCTGGTCCGCATGGGCGAGCTCGAGCAACCCAGCCATTCCCAGCAATACGGCTGCGGCGGTGGCCGTGGCACGCTGCCCGCCCGTTACCAGTATCGCCTCCAAGGTCACACCGTCCAGAGCCGCGGCAAGTGCCGCGCACGGCGCCTCGTTTCTGCCAAGGCCGGCACTGCGCAACAGGGCAAGCAACACGCAGTCTTCAAGGCTCCTGGTCTGCAGCGCGGTTTGCCAGGAAGTAACGCGATGATCGAATCGCTCCATCCCGGCCAGCAACAGGGTGGTCGCCAGTCCTGGCACGGACGCGCGATCCGCAGCGAGACGGTGGCATGAACCCGGTTGGACCGACTGTGCGCCGGCCTCCCACCCTTGGGCCAGAATCGGGCCGAGCGTCAGAAGCGGGATGGGTACACCGGCGCTCGTACGCGCGGGTCCTCCATCGTCCAGCAGCACCACATGCAGGATCACGCGATCGTACCGGGTGTCCTGATGATGCCCATGGCGCTCCCACGACACGGCCCGCAGGTGCAGCTCAACATCGCCCCGTTGGGGGGAGGCGTTGTCAAGGGCGAGAAATGCTCCGACGAAGTCCGGCCCCGCATCTGTGTTGGCGACACCGGGAAACAGCACGCGCAAGTCCTGCCCGTCCCGCGTGCGAAGCGCCACAGGCAGACGCCGCTCCTCCCAGATCTGCCACAGGTCGCGCTCCCTTGCCGGAGCGTTGCGTTCTGGTGTTGCTTGGTCGGCCGAGTAACGCGTGCGTTTCATAGTCGCCGAACTTCGGCGGAGAGCCGGTAGATCTGGTGGCGCGGTCGTCCCGACGGCACGACGTCTACACCGGCACGTTGTTCCGAAGCTCAGCCAGCCACGCCGCGGCATCGCCGTCGCTCGGCGCGCGCCAGTCGCCTCGAGGTGAAAGCGAGCCGCCGGATCCAACTTTCGGGCCATTTGGAATGGCGGAGCGCTTGAACTGGCTGATCGCGAAGAACCGGTACAGAAACACTTCCAGCCAGTGGACGATTGCCTTCAGGTCGTACTCTCGCCGCTGATCCGCCGGATATCCCTCCGGCCAGTGGCCGCATGTGACGTCGCTCCAGGCGGTGCGCGCCAGGAAGGCCACCTTCGACGGGCGGAAGCCAAAGCGCGTGATGTAATAGAGGCTGAAATCCTGAAGCTCGTATGGACCGATCGTTTCCTCCGTGCTTTGCGCGGGCCTGTCGCGGTCGCCATCCGCGTGCGGCACGAGCTCGGGTGAGATCTCGGTGCCGAGAATTGCTTCGAGAATGGCGTTAGTGTCGGCATTGAATTGGCCGCTGGCGATCACCCAGCGTATGAGATACTGGATGAGCGTCTTGGGCACGGAGACATTGACGTTGTAGTGCGACATTTGATCGCCTACACCGTAGGTCGCCCAACCCAGCCCCAGCTCACTCAGGTCGCCGGTGCCCACAACCAGCGCGCCGTGCTGGTTCGCGAGGCGGAACAGGTGGCTCGTCCGTTCGCCAGCCTGCACGTTCTCAAACGTTATGTCATAAAGCGGCCTGCCGTCAGCGAATGCATGGCCGAGGTCGCGCAGCATCTGCATGCACGACGGGCGGATGTCGATTTCGGACGCACTTACACCAAGCGCGGACATCAGCGCAAGCGAATTACTCCGGGTGAGGGTACTCGTGGCAAAGCCGGGCATCGAAAAGGCCAGCACGTTCGTGCGCGGCAGTCTCAGCCGATCCATTGTCTGCGTGGCGACGAGCAGCGCTTGGGTCGAGTCGAGGCCGCCGGAAACGCCGATCACTACAGTCTTGATTCCCGTGCTCTGGAGGCGGGTCATGAGGCCGTGAACCTGTATATTGTAGGCTTCGTACGCGCGCTCGTCACGCGCCGCCGCGCCCGACGGCACATAGGGGAAGCGCTCGACAGGACGGATAAGGCCGATCTCGCCTGACGGCACTTCGAACGGAAACTCGACCGTGCGCATCTGGCGGAGACGGCCCCGATGGTCGGCTGTCGTGTCGGCGTAGCTGGTGAGACGCATTCTCTCCTGGCGCAGGCGATCGAGATCTACATCCGACACGATCACCTGATCCTGCTCGGAAAAACGGGGAGCCTCGGCCAGCAGCTCGCCGTTCTCGTAGATCAACGCCTGCCCATCCCACGCCAGATCGGTGGTCGATTCTCCCAGACCGGCGGCAGCATACAGATATGCGGCGACACAGCGACCGGACTGCGATGCGCACAGGGTGTGGCGATAGCCCGACTTGCCAATCGTGACATTGCTGGCTGACAGGTTGGCAAGCACCGTTGCGCCCGCGAGCGCGGCATACGTGCTGGGCGGAATCGGTGTCCAGACGTCCTCGCATATCTCCGCATGCACTGCGAAACCAGGAACCGTGCCGGCCGTAAAGATGAGGTCGTTGCCAAACGGGGCTCGCCGGCCAAGCAGCGAGATCTCGGTGCCGAGCGCATTACGGCTTGCGGAAAACTGCCGTTTCTCGTAGAACTCGCGATAGTTTGGCAGGTACGTCTTCGGCACCACGCCGAGGATGTCTCCACGATAGATGGCGACGGCGCAATCAAACAACTTGTGCTCGAAGCGCAGGGGAGCGCCGACCAGCAGCATGGGCGTCAAGCTTGAACTTGCTTCCACGATGCTCCGCAAGCCGTGTTCAACACCATCGAGCAGCGCATCCTGCTGCAGCAAATCGTCTATGGCATAGGCCGAGATGCCGAGCTCTGGAAACACCGCGAGTGCCGAAGAGGCAGCTGAAGCGCGGCCCGCAAGCGCGATCGTGCGCTCTGCATTGACGGCCGGATCGCCCGCCCGTACGCGTGGAATACACACCGCCACGCGGACGAATCCATGCGAATACAGTGAGAAGAACGGTTTGACCATCCGCTTTGCTACCAGCCCCCTGCACCAGATTCTACCCGCGATGCCCGGTTGCGCGGAAGTCCGAGGGCCCAAGGTCGCTGACTATCGCCGAGAACTGCCATTAGTCGGGTACTTTGGAGGCAACGGGCCAGCACGCCCGTGCCACGCGCCTGTATCCTGAGCGTGTCCAGAAGATTCCCTGGCGTTCACGCCCAAATCGTGTTGAATGCGCCGGCCCCAGGATTCGCGGGCCGCAAGTGAGACAGTGAGGCCTTGTGGCAACGTCGGACGATGTGGCAATGGATAGCAACGGCAGTGCCAATATCCGGGTGGAAGTTCCGGCTCTGCGGGCGCTGGCAGCAGCTATCCTGACGGCAGTCGGTCTCGACGCAGCCGACGCGGAAACCACGGCCAGTGTCCTGGTCGCGGCCGATGCGCGCGGCATCGCGTCGCATGGTGTTGCGCGGATTGGCTGGTACGTCACTATGATAGACGAAGGCGGCATCGATCCCCGGGCAAGGTGCGCGGTAGTGCGAGAGACCGCGAGCACGGCGGTAATCGATGCACGCAATGGCATGGGCCATCCCGCAGGTGTCAGGGCCATGGAGATGGCGATCAAGAAGGCCGCGGTGCACGACCTCGGCATGGTCACCGTTCGCCATTCCAACCACTACGGGATAGCGGGCTACTATGCGATGATGGCCCTGGAACACGACCAGATCGGAATCTCGCTCACGAACAGCCACCCGCTCGTGGTGCCCACCGGCGGCAAGGCGGCGCAGCTTGGCACGAACCCGATAGCGTTCGCGGCGCCCGTTGAGGGCATGCCCGCATTTGTGCTGGATATGGCTACCTCCGTCGTGCCTCGAGGACGACTCGAAGTCGCCAAGCGGAGGCGCCAGAAGCTGGCCGAGAGTTGGGCACTCGACAAGCACGGGCGACCGACAATCTCCCCGGAGGAGGGACTGGAGGGCGGGCTTCTGCCGCTTGGCGGACCCAGTATAACGTCGGGCTATAAGGGGTACGGGCTGGGCGCGGTAGTGGAGATCTTGTCGGCGATTCTGCCCGGTTCCCTCTACGGGCCGCTTATACACGGCGTGTGGGTCGCTGAACCGAGCGACCTTGGACACTTCTTCATGGCGATTAACATCGGTGCCTTCGACGAGCCCTCCGCTTTCAAGCGGCGACTGGCGGACCTTCTGCAGCGCATCAAGTCATCGCCGCACGCAGACCCGAGCGTCGAGATTCTTGTCGCGGGCGAGAAGGAGCATCGAGCCGCCGTCCGCTCAACTGCAGCCGGCGTCAACCTCGACTTTGAAGTCGCCATGGTCCTTGCCGGCCTCGCGGAACGCTTGCACCTCGATCTGCCGTATCCGGATCCACGCTGAGACCAATGGCGTGGTGACAGCTGCCAGACTGGCCGCATCGTGACAACATCCGGACCGCGTTCCGCGTGATGTGTGCAGCGGACCTGCCACTTTTCACGAACGGAGCCCGCCACCAAACCGCGAACGAGATGTCGCCGCGCCAGCTGCGTAGCCAGTAGCCTCGCAGCCGGCCCAGATCCCATGCAGCGGCCTGTGGGAGGGCTCCCGCAGGCCGCTGCTTCCCGCGAACTTGGCCGTTGCGCATAGAAGCACGGCGATGTCCGGAACGGGAGGGACACAGGTCCCGCGAGCGGCGCCGGTCCTGGACGGCCGGCAGCACGGGCAAGTCCACGACGCTGTGGGGCGCAGCCTGCCCGCCCGGCAGCCCCAGCACCGGCCGCATGCTGGTGAGCCAGGGTGTTCAGATTCTCAGCGGAGCAGGGCGGCACGCCGTATACTCCGAGTTGTGTCACGCTCTGATGAGCATCGCCTGCCCAGCCGGCGGACAGTGCGTGGCGGTGGGCGGCGACGGCATGGCCCTCCACACTGCCAACCGAGGCACGTCCTGGAGTGCTGAGCACTCGGGCACGTCCGCCGCACGCGACGGCACGTATGTCCAGATGCGCAGACGTGCGTGAAAGTGGGCCAGCAAGGCACCATCGGCGTGAGCGCGGACTGCAGCGCCACATGGCGGCTTGGCTCCTCGGTCACGACCTGGACTCTGCATGGCGTGACCTGCCTGCCGGAGGGCTGCACCTGCCTGGCCGTGGGCGACCACGGCACCATCCTCAGTAGCGCACATACGGGCGCTGCGCGCGCTGAATCGGGTACGGCGGGTTCACAGTCGGCATGGGCCGCGGGGCGCGCTATGCCGCTGGAAACGGCTATGGCCGAGGCGCTGGACATCGTGAAAGGGACAATTCACCTGACTCGGGCAGGAACCCGAACAGCTACCGGCTGGACGTGCAGCTCGCGAGCGCCATGAGCGGGAACACGTGACGATACAGGTGATAGTTGATGTAGAAATCGCCGGGAAAGCCAGTACCGGTGAAGTGCGGCTCGTCCCAGGTTCCGCCGACCTGGCGGTCCCTAAGAAACTGCAGCCCGCGCGTGCACGCCGGGTGCTCACCAAGTCCGGCTGCCTGCAGGGCGAGAACGGCCCAAGCAGTCTGTGACGGAGTACTTGTGCCGATGCCCGCAAACGACGGGTCGGCGTACGAGTAGCATGATTCGCCCCAACCGCCGTCGTCGTTCTGATGCGACAACATCCAGGCGGCTCCACGGTCGATCATGCGCTGTACGCCGGCGCCGGTCACGCGCCCGGCAGCAGGGACGGCGTGTCCACGACGCACCTCCGCTGGCCCGGCTGCCGATCGGCTGCCTGAATTCTGCAACGCCGCGAGAGCAGTCATCACACACCAGGTGCCGTAAATGTAGTTGACGCCCCAGCGCCCGAACCATGAGCCGTCGGCGCGCTGGGTCTGATGGAGGTACGTCAGCGCGCTCCGCACGATCGCATCTCTTTCTGGTGTGTTGACGTGGGCAAGCATCTCGAGCACGTGCGCGGTGACGTCTTCAGTCGGCGGGTCGAGCAGCGCTCCGAAGTCGGCAAATGGCAGGCGATAGACAAGCTCGCGCGTGTTGTCTTTGTCGAAGGCGGCCCAAGCGCCGTTCTTCGACCGCATAGCCATGGTCCACGTTACCGAGCGGTCCACAGCGTCGGCGATCTGCATGCGATTGCCCGCTTCCAGCAAGGCGAGTACGACGACGGCGGTGTCATCGATATCGGGATAGATGTCGTTCTCAAACTCGAAGGCCCAACCACCACATGGGATGTTCCCAACCCGAACTTGCCAATCCCCGCCCCCATGGATCTGCTCCGCCAGAATCCACTCGACCGCACGACGAATGCTCGAGTGTTCTCCCGAGATGCCTGCGCGCCTTAGCGCCAGAATGGCCCAGGCGGTATCCCACACCGGAGACATGCAGGCCTGCAGGCGCCAACCCCCTTGGTCCTCGACGACGAAACCCCTGCAGCCCTTCTATGCCCTTGCGCATGATGGGGTGATCGATATCCATGCCCTCCAGATTGAGCGCGATGAGCGAGTAGACCCAGGGCGGCTGTATCCCTCCCCAGCTCCCGTCAGCCTCCTGGTGCTCGACTACCCATCGAGCGATCAGATGCCTGGCCCGGGCTCGGCCGGGGTGCCATGGCAGGCGCTCGTAGAGTTTGAGGCCTTTGTCGAGCCACCAGAAAAATCCCGAGCCCGGCACGCGCGTGAGCAACCGCTCGGAGCCCGGCACGATTAGCTCTCGGAGCGAGCAGCCCAGCGGACGGATTGGCCGGCGAGAGATCACGATGAGCAATGGCGCGATAGTGCCGCGGGCCCAGCACGCGAAGTCATACAGGTTTAGCGGGATGCTCGAAGGGAAGTACACCAGCTCGGGCGGCATCGTCGGCACGCCCTCCCACGGGTACTGACCGAACATGGCGAGCCAGATCTTGGTAAATACCCTGGCCCTGGCCGCGCCGCCCAGCCTCACGATAACCGCGAGAGCGCGGCGCATCGACTCAGACTCCGGGTCCACGCCGAGCACCTTCAGCGCGGCATAGGCCTCTATCGTCGTGCTCACGTCGGCGGCGCCTTCGTAGTAGAGGCTCCATGACCCATCGCGACGCTGACATCCCTGGATGTGCCGGATCGCACCTTCCCTGATGCGCTCACGATAGGAGTCAAGGCCGAGAAAGCAGAGCAGGAGAACGTGCTCCACGGTCATGGTCACGTTGGTTTCCAGCTCCCCGCACCACCAGCCGGCGGGGTCCTGTCGCGCAAGCAACCAGTCGACCGCCTGCCGGCACGCCGCGTCCACGTGTGACTCCCCTTCTCTGGTGTGCTTCATAACTCTTGACTGCCCATAATGGATAATACTGTATACTTGCTCTCGTCAAATACCTGATTCTCGTGAGGATTTCCACTGATGGCACTCACGGTGCGGCAGAACTTCCTCGTCGCTCGGTACATCATTGAGCAGCGTCTGAAGGGGCGCGCGAAGTACCCTCTCGTGCTCGAGCTGGAGCCCCTGTTCCAGTGCAACCTTGCTTGCGCCGGTTGCGGCAAGATCCAGCACCCGGACGACATCCTTGCGCGCCGGCTGTCGGTGCAGCAGTGTGTCGACGCGGTTGAGGAGTGCGGCGCGCCTGTGGTGTCAATTGCCGGCGGAGAGCCGCTTGTGCACAGGGAAATAGGCGCGATCGTCGACGCATTGATTGCCAGGCGCAAACTCGTGATCCTGTGCACCAACGCGCTTCTTATGGTCAAGAAGCTTGACCAATTCAAGCCGTCACCATATTTCACCTGGATGGTGCACGTAGATGGACTGCGCGAGCGTCATGACCAGTCGGTATCGCGAGCGGGCGTGTTCGGCAAGGCCGTGGAGGCCATAAAAGAAGCGAAGCGGCGGGGTTTCCGCGTCTGCACGAACACGACCTTCTTCTCCCAGGATGATGCCGCCAGCATTCGCGCGGTGCTTGACTTTCTGAACGACGACCTGCATGTCGATAGCATGCAGATCTCTCCTGGCTACGCTTATGAGAAGGCTCCGGACCAGGACCATTTCCTGGGCGTGAAGCGGACCAGACAGCTCTTTCGCAAGGCGTTTTCCGGCGGTCGGCGGTCCGAGTGGCGCCTGAACCATTCGCCGCTCTTCCTGGATTTCCTGGAAGGCAAGGTCGATTTTTCATGCACGGCTTGGGGCATCCCCAGCTATTCGGTATTTGGCTGGCAGCGACCATGCTACCTGATGGCAGACGGCTACGCGAAGAGCTACAAAGAGTTGATAGAAACGACCAACTGGGACCAGTATGGTCGCGGTAAGGATCCGCGGTGCGCCAACTGTATGGCGCATTGCGGCTACGAGCCGTCGGCGGTGCTGGCGACCGTCCGTTCACCGTATCAGTCCTTGCGTGCGGCGTTGGACGTACTGCGCAGCAGCGCCAGGACCCTGCCACTGCCGTACAGGAAATGACCGCGACATGCAGGGGGGAGCAATGGCACAGCGTGACGATGTTTTCCTGACGGGAGCCAGTGGATTTGTCGGCAGCCACGTACTGCATGCGCTCATTTCCGCCGGATACCCAGTCCGGGCGCTGGTGCGACCAACGTCACGACCGCTGCCCGTTGTCGATGGGTGCACGCCGGTGTTGGGTGACCTGAGGGAAGCAGGCGCGCTCATACCGGTGCTGCGCGGGTGCCGGATTCTCGTGCACGTCGCGGCGCTCTATACCTTCGCGCCGGCGAAATGCGGTGACATCTGGGCAACGAATGTGCATGGCTGTGCGGGGCTGCTGGAGGCCGCGGCAGAAGCCGGAGTTGAGCGTGCCGTCGTTACGTCCAGCTCGGCTACCGTAGGTCATGCGCATGGTACTCGCCCGGCGACCGAGGAGGATTACGCCTGGGATTCGGGACCGCGTTCGTACCATGCTTCGAAGTGCGAGCAAGAGCGAGTGGCGCTGGCGGCATGTCTTCCTGTGGTGCTCGTGCTGCCGACGGCGCCGGTTGGACCAGGTGATTGGAAACCGACGCCGACGGGGAAGATGGTCGTGGACTTCATGCGCGGGCGCATTTTCGGTACCCTGGGCGGCGGCATGAACCTCGTTGCCGTCGAGGATGTCGCCACGGCTCACCTGCGCGCTCTGGACCGTGGCAAGGATGGAGAGCGCTACCTGATCGGCGGCGAGAATCTGAGCCTCGCACAGATCTGGCAGATACTGGCTGGGATCTGCAAACGCAAGCCTCCTGCGGCCCGCGTGCCCTATGGTCTGGCCCTCGGTTTGGGCTGGGCAGAGGAGGTCCGCTTGCGTTTGTTGGGTGGTAAGCTGGGCGACAGCTCGCCTCTTGTGCCCCTGGAGGGCGTGCGGATGGCGCGGCACAACATGTTCGTAAGCGATCGGAAAGCTCGCGAGGGGCTTGGCCACGAGGCGACCTCGATAGTAGCGGCTCTGGAACGCGCGGTCACCTGGTATTCGGACCACGGCTATGCTGTTTGAGCGCAGGCAGGGGGCAATCACGCATGCTCGCAATCCCAGCGCAACCTCGCGGCTCCAGGGTTTGGACCGACGCGCGTAGCGTGTAGCGTCTGACCAGCAGCGATGAGACACCCGGCAGTTGTGGCGCCGACGCTCCTTGAATATGTCGCAGCGAAGTGTGTGTTGCCCTGCGCGGACGTCACCTGGTCAGGAACCGGTCTGTCAAGGCGGAGCCGATGGGAGCACGATCGTCTCTACCTGGTTTGCGGGCTTGCCGGCGCGCTGGCGGCCGACGTGCGGCCGGGCACGTTCTTGGTTCCCGAGCGCGTTGGTGTCGCCGATGGGCGGTTCTTCGACTGCGACCGCGACGCCGTGGAAGCACTGCACGCAGCATTGAACGATGCGCGCATCAGCTTCGACAGTCGTCCGCTGTTGACGGCACAACGCATGGTCGTTGGCCCGGCACGAAGAGCCTGGGCGGACCGTGGTTTCGTTGGTGTGGATATGGAGACAGGTAGGCTGGCGGAGACTGGTGCGCGGACAGCGACGGTCCGGGTGGTGCTGGACTGCGCGGGTCGCGAGATCTCGGCCGAGTGGGAACGGCCCCTCCGCGCCGTGCGGCGATGGTCGTCCTGGAAGGAGTTGTCTTGGCTGGCTCGTCTGGCGCCTTACTACTCGTGGAGATCGGCGCGCGCGCTGAAGGCGGGCCTGCGATTGTTGTCGACTGGTGGGCTCCAATAGGAAGGGTGTCTAGCGATGTCGATGCAGGATGAAGCACTCACCGTTCTCAGAGAGACCAGCCGCACCTTCTCGATTCCAATCAGCAGGCTACCGGGCCAACTGCATGAGGCAGTCATGTCAGGCTACCTGTGCATGCGCGCCATCGACCAGGTAGAGGATCATCCCACCCTCGACAACCACTCGAAGGCTATTCTGTTGCGGTCCATCAGCCGGATCCTGCAGTCGGACTTCAGCACCGCAAGCTTCCGCTCCGTGTTCCGAGAGCACAGGGCCGTGCTGGAGGACGTAACGCTGCGCATAGGCGATTGGGCGCTGCTTGCGCCTCGAGCCATCGCACCCCGTGTGTGGGAGTCGACTGCAACCATGGCGGAGCGGATGGCCGGCTGGGCTGAGAACAGCTGGCGCATTGTGTCCGAAATGGACCTGGATCGGTACACGTTTGGCGTCGCGGGCTCAGTCGGACTGCTACTCTCCGACCTGTGGTCCTGGCACGATGGCACGCAGACCAGCCGCGCGGAGGCGGTAGGGTTCGGCAGAGGTCTGCAGGCGGTCAACATACTTCGCAATCGCCGCGACGATCTGGGACGAGGAGTCGACTTCTTCCCGGCCGGCTGGCGTGATGAGCACATGTTTGCGTATGCCTATCGCCAGCTTGCGCTCGCCGACGCTTACACAGGTGCGCTCCCGGCGGGACCGGTGTGCGAGTTCTGCGCCATTCCGCTCGCGCTTGCCCATGCCACGCTGACCACACTTGCGCAGGGCGGGGCCAAGCTGCCCCGGACCGCCGTGCTTCAAACCGTGGAGCAGGTTCTTGAACGCAGGCACTGAACCTCGCCTCTCGGTGATCATTCCGGCAAGGAACGAGCAGGAGTATATCGAGCGTGCGCTTGCTTCGGTAGCTTCGCAGTCATTGCCGCTGGCGCAGATCGAAGCGGTCGTGGTGGACAATGCGTCGACGGACGGAACCGCCGCAGCGATAGATCGATTTCGCCGCGCGCGGCCGGATCTGGCCGTGCTACTGGCGTCTGAACCTGTAGCCGGCGTATCTCGGACGAAGAACTTGGGCGCACGATCGGCGCGCGGCGAGTGGCTCATCTTCATGGATGCCGACTCGCGAATGGCGCCGGACCTCGCCGCCCAGGTACTGGGCTTCGCCGAAGCGGGCTTCGCCGCCGGCAGCATCCGAGTCGTCGCCGATTCGGAAGATTGGCTGGATCGCGCGTTTTTCGGTCTGATGGAGTTTGGCAAGCGCCTATTCTCGCACCAGGCTCAGATGTTCTTCTGTAGCCGGGCGCTCTTCATCAAGCATCGGGGTTTTCGGGAGGACCTTCGCCTGGCCGAGGACCGGGAGTTCCTTGCCCGCGTACAACAGACTGGGGTGCCGATGTGCCAGGTGGACGACAGCTGGATCGCGACATCTCCACGAAGGCTTCGCCGGCTGCCCATGCGCCTCAACGTGCCTCTGATGTTTGTCCGGTGGGCGCTCGCGAACTGGGGGATCGGCAGGACCTGGCGCTACTAGCGTGCTTTTCTTTCGTCTGGTGTGCACCGGCCCGGCCGTCATCGGTCAAGGCAGGGTGGCAGCCCCTCGAGTGGCTCGTCGCCGAGCGATCCTGATATGCCGTTTCACCAGCAGGCCTTGATGCAGTACTAGCACGAAGGCAGTCGAACGATTCGCCCAGGTGAACGGAGTTCTGGCAACGAGGCAGCGCCGGTGCAGAACATGCAAATGCGCAGTTCCTCGGCCACTGCGTACAACTCCTCGTAGGCGGCCTCGGCGGATTCCGATGCGGCGCGCAGCACCGGCGACGCCAGGCCAGCGAGCGAGGCACCAAGGGCAATTGCCTTCGCCACATCGACCCCAGATCTCATACCGCCGCTGGCGATAATCGGCAGTTGCGGCACCGCGCGCCGCACCTCGACCAGGCATTCAGCCGTGCTGATACCCCAGCCGGCGAACGACCCGGCAATTCGCCGGCGAAGCTCTGAGGGCGCGCGGTGCCGCTCGACCTCACTCCATGAGGTTCCGCCCGCGCCGGCCACGTCGATAGCGGCCACACCAAGATCGGCCAGTATCGTGGCAGCCTGTCTGGAGATACCCCAGCCCACTTCCTTGACCACGACCGGCACGTCGAGTCCGCGGCAGACGGCGCCAATACGATCCGCCAAGCCGGCGAAGTTCGTGTCGCCCTCGGGCTGCAGTGCTTCCTGCAGGGGATTGAGGTGCAGGAACAGTGCGTCGGCTCCGGCGATTTCAATCGCACGGAGACACTCGTCCACACCGTACCCGTAATTCAGTTGCACCGCGCCCAGGTTCGCGAAGAGCAGGATGTCGGGCGCAAGGTCGCGCACGCGAAAGTACATCTCCGCATCCTGCTTTTCCAGCGCGACCCGCTGTGATCCAAGACCCATAGCCACCCGCAAGCGCTGCGCGGCGCGGGCGAGACTCTGATTGATCTCCTGTGCGCGCGGCACGCCTCCTGTCATCGAGGAGATGAGTAGCGGCGCGCCGAGCGCATGACCAAATAGCTCGCAGGCTATGGACACATTGGCAAAATCAACCTCGGGAAGGGCACAATGCTCGAGCCGGAATGCCTCAAACCCGTTGGAGACACCCTTGCTCTGCACGTCCTCCTGCACATTGATGCGGATGTGCTCGAGCTTGCGCCTTTCTGTCGGCGAGTTGCTGCTGTCGTTCACATGCCCCCTGAACCTCAGTGTAGCCAATCCTGCGGAAGCAGCTTGTCACCTGCCTCGGGCTCGACGTCGCGGCGTCACCGTCGATTCGCGAATCGGGGAGCATCCCGTTCGCCTCTCGCGCGACGAGAATGCTGGTTTCGCGATGACGCTGGATCCAGTTGACATCACCGGAATGCCCACTTGACCCCTGTAACGCCGCGGACCGGCCCATGCAATAGATGCTGTTCAGCAGCCAGATTCGTACAGAATGGCGGGTGTCAAGATCGCATTGGTTGAGTAGTCTGGTTCTGTAGAGTTCAATGCTGGTGGGTGTCAGCAAGCATATTCGGAGGAGAAGACCATGGTATATATCATTACCGATGCATGCACAAAAGATGAGAACTGCGTGGCCGCGTGCCCTGTCGAGTGCATTCAGACGACCCCGGAAGCCGAGATGTATTTCGTGAATCCTGACGAGTGCATCGACTGCGGAGCATGTGTTCCAGAGTGCGACTACGGCGCGATCATGGCGCTGGACGACGTTCCGGCGGATAAGGTCAAGTTTGTCGAGGTCAACGCCGACTTCTTCCGCAACAACTAGGCTGCCTCGATACTCGTACGAGGCCCTATCGGTCCAAGGATGCGATGGGGCCTCCAGGCATTGGTGATTTCTTGCCGTGCGATCGGTTAGGCCTTAGAGGGTAACGTCAGTCAGGGTCACGGCCCCCAGAGCAGGTGCGTCGAGCGAAGTGACGACCATGGCCGCCAGCAGGTTGGAGGCGAGGCTCAGCGTCTGGGTGGAACCCGAGACCAGCGCGTAGCTGAGCCCGTCGTTACTGTAGTAGGCACTCAGACTATTCCCCTTGCTCGACAGCTTGAGGTATGCCGGCAGGCCGTGCGCCACGTATGCGGTCTTGTACGCGCTGCTTCCTTGGCTCGTTCGCTGCATGCCCACCCTCGAACGACACGCGGAGGCCGACAGCCCCTCGGGCGCCGGAATCCCGCCACGCCTGACCTGCGCTAGTCGTCGACAGAATCTGCCTCGCCCACCGACGAGATGAGTAAGTCATCGCAGTGCGCTGACAATGCTCGAGCGTATCGTTTGGTAAGCGGCTCCATGATGGACTGGCCGGCGCGCGGCCGCTCAAGGCCGAACACTTCGCGCGGGAAGTTCAGTCGCTCCTGAATGGCCCAGATTCGCTCATGCTCGCCGGGCGGCAGAATCGCCGCCGGGTCGCCGACCGCAATCCAACCGATAGGCACTGTTGAATCGGGTGAAAGCACCGTTTTGAGATGTACAACAGCGTTGATGCGCACCTCAGCGCGTTGGCCGACTCGCGCTCCATTGAATACCGAGGCGCCTGTCGCCAGAAACACATCATCCTCGACAGTGCAACCGCTGAGATAGGCTCGCGGCCCGACCAGGACGTGGATGCCCAGCCGCAATGGATGGCGTCTCGTGCCGCGTAGAACTGCATGTTCCATGATGATGCAGTGCGAGCCAACAACGATGGGACCGCCCTCTGCTGTCAGCACCGCTCCAAAGAGGATTCGGCTGTCTGCGCCGACGACCACGTCGCCACAAACTGTAGCCGTCGGGGCAACGTAGGCCGAAGGATCGATGCGAGGGCTCCGGCCCTGATGTTCGATCAGCATCACTTCTCCTTTGAATGACTCAGCGCGCTTCGAGAGGCGGCACGGAAGTCGTGAATGCTATGCTGTGAGCTGACGTCGCGCGGACCTACTGGCGCAGGTCCAGGGCCGCACGCAGGTGCGCGAGCGACGTGTTGCCGCCGGAGCAAACGAGTCCTACCTTCTTGCCGACTAGCTGCTCACGAATACTGTACGCCGCCGCGAGCGGGGCGGCTCCAGCCCCTTCCGCAATGGTATGGGCGCGCTGGATCATCCAGACCATGGCTCGTCGTATTTCGTCCTCTTCGACGAGCACAAAACTGCTCAACCCTTCCCACATGATGCCCTGCGTCAGGCTAAAACCGATCCCCGTCGCCATGCCTTCCGCAAACGTGCGGTTGGGCGCTTCGAGAAGGCTCCGCGCTCGCCATGACTCGAACGCGGCAGGAGAAGCCGCGGCCTGGACTGCGATGACGCGCAGTGAGGGACTGAGAGCGCTCGCGGTGATGCACGCGCCCGCGGCGCCGGTACCTCCTCCCACAGGCACGATGATCGCATCGAGGCCTGGCACTTCTTCGAGCATCTCAAGGGACGCGGTCGCAACGCCCGCGATGAGCAGCGGCTCGTTCGATGGCTGCACGTAGAGGTAGCCGCGCTCAAGCGCGAGAGCTTCGCCGTGCTTGCGAGCGTCATCAAACGTTACCCCATGGATGATGACGTCCGCTCCCATGGCTTCTATGGCAGCCACCTTGCTCGGGTTAGCTCCGTCAGGCACGACAACTCGGGCCGGAACGCCGAAGAGTTGTGCTGCGTAGGCAATGGATTGCCCATGGTTACCAGTCGACGCGGTAATGACGCCGCGGACCTTTGCCGTGGGGTCCAGTTGTGCCATGTAGTTGATCGCTCCGCGGGCCTTGAATACACCGATCGGCTGGTAGTTTTCGTGTTTCACCCACACGTCGGCACCGATCAGCGCGTCGAGGGCAGCGTAGTGATACATGGGTGTCGGAGCAAGATACGGTCGAATGCGCTTGCGCGCCCATAATACATCACGAAAGGTCGGTGCTTCCATTGCTATCCTTTCGAAGAGTTCGCGACCGCGCCGGCCCAAGCCCGCTCCGGGGCCTCACGTTGTCGAAGCGCGTTGCGTGGTTGATCTGCAGGATGTAGCCGCGACCAGCCGGGCGCCGCTCCGGGGCCTCACGTTGTCGAAGCGCGTTGCGTGGGCAGCAGACAGGTCGCTCCGTCGGACACTGCTGCCGGCCGTGTTCACTGACCAGTTTCACGTGTTCCACAGTCACCTGGCTGCGGGCACACGCCTGCACGGCCCGAACGGCGTAGCCGCGCCGTGTGCTGGCTCGCCGCCGGTGCTGGACTGCACCAGTGCAGGCCACAGCGACTCAACCCCCGTCAGGAGAGCGGGCCCGCAGCCTCGCGGCCCGGCGAGCACGGCCGGCAGCCTGGCTTCGGCCGAGCTGGATCCCGGACCACCACAGCCCGACGAACAGCAGAGGCAGACCGAGGACCAGGTCGCTCGGCTTGCCATCCGTGGCCGCTGTGAACACCGTCGCCATGCCGACAATGCCGCAGAGGGTGGCAAGCAACAGCAGGGCATTCGCACGGAGCGCTTGCCAGTCCACGATCACCCCGCTCCGGCTGCGGGCGGGCTCGCAGGCTTGGCAGGCGGCGAGGCGCTCTGCTCCCGATAGAAATCCTTCCAGATCAGTCGGTAGACCTTGAGGCCGCGGGGCAATCGGTTCAAGCCGGGAATCCAGGGCAGGAACAGCACGATCAGAGACAGGATCGTGACGCTGAGCACCGCCAGTAGGTCGGTGTTGGCGGCCCAGGCGGTGGTGTATGGCGGCACCTGGTAGAACAGCGTGTACAGCCATAGCCAGGCCTGCCCCGGGTAGTTCCCCGTCTCGTTCATCACGCCCCACTGCGAGCCCTGAAGATCGAGCTGGGCGCCACGATTGGCCACGGCATCGTTCTGCATGAAGAGCAGCGGCCGAGTGTAGTCAGTCTGGTAGAAGTGGCCGTTCGTCAGTAACAGCCCGTCCATCGCTCCCTGCTGTCCTAGCTCGAGCAAGGCGGACAGCATGGTGGGAACTGGGCCGCAGGCACAACTCGGAACGGAGAGCTGGAGGCCCGACTGTGTGGCCTTGCCGAGCGCCGTATCGTAGGCGCTCTCCCAAGCCGCCTGCTGCTTCGCCGAGGCGGCATTGAACTGGTCGAGTGCTGCCTTCCAGGTAAGGTTAGTAGGCGCAACCTGCGAGAGGGGGCCGAGCACAAAGTCCTGTGCAGTATCAATCGGAATATGCACGCCGACGAGATCCTGCACGGAAAGCGGGCCAACGTACTGCACCGAGCCGGTGCTATGGTTATAGGGTGGCCCGTAGCCGGCGATATCGCTATTTCCGTCAAGCTCGTCGAGTGTGGTCTGGACGAAGATCTGCGGAGATGTTCGGGCGACGCTCTGTAAGGTAAGCGGCGGCTCGTCGGGCGACGAGAATACAGCGGCGAGGACGATGACGAGCACCGTCACCACCAGGAGTGCCACGAGGAGCTCCTTCACGAGGTCGTAGGGTGCCATGCGGACGCCGCGGTAGTACAGCTTCTTCTGGTCCGTCATCGCTGCACCCCCTCAGGCTCGTCATACGGCTTTACGACGCCCTTCATGCGCACGAGCGCCAGGTGGATGCCAATCAGGCAAGCAACCACCGAGGGCAAGATGAAGATATGGAAACCGTACATCTGCCCGAAATTGAGCAGGTTGAAGAACGCGCCGACGCCGACGGAGTTCATGGCGTCCTTGCCTTGAATGGCGATCCACTGGGAAGCGAAGTTCTGCTGCGAAAGGTAGCCGGTGAACGCCGTGACGATCGAGACCAAGAAGGTCAACATGCCCGCCACCCACGTCAGGCCGCGCCCATCGCGCCAGGCGGCCTGGAAGAACGCGGTCCAGAGATGGAGCACCATGAAGAAGAAGAAGGCCTGTACCGACCAGAAATGGACGCTGTTGAAGAAGTGTCCGGCTCCTGAGTAATGCCACCACTGCGGCCCGAAGGCGGCCAGCACGATGCCGGACACTATCAGCAGCACGAAACCCGCAATGGTGGCCACGCCGAAGAGGTAGGCATAGCTGTGTACGTAGGCCGGCTGCTCATCGGGTAACAGTTCCTCGTAGGGGAGCGTCTTGGCCAGCGTCTGCTGGAGATCTCGCGTCAGACTCACCGTAACCTCCCCGCCGCGGGATGAGGTAGCACCAGCGCCAACGCGAAGACCACCAACATCAGGCCGATCACGATGAGGTTTGCCGCCGAGATGTAAATATCGACCGTAAAGACGTTCCAGTGGAAGACGTAGGCCGTTGCGTTCATGAAGTTGGGCGTCATCGTGCACGTCCTTCCGAGAACCGATTGATAGACACTACGATAGTCCCTTCCGCCGGCCTACGTGTTTCCACCCGGTGCGGCATGTCACGTCGGCGGGCACCCCAAAAAGCCACTACCACTATAAGCGATCGACTGGCCTCCTGCAAGTGCATCCAAAATGCCAGAATAAGCGCGGTTCTGGCCCCTCGATGGCCCTTTCGTGAGGTGCGTGATTCGAGTGGACCGGCTATGCTGCTGAAGCGAGGGGCGCCGATGGATCCTGCGACGGAAACTGCGATCGGCTGTTGAGGCAAGAGCCCAGGAAGCCGCGCTGCACCTGCCTGGCCTGGTCCCTTGCCGGAGCGCTCATGGTAGACTTCCCAGCGACCCTGCATTGTCGGTCATCGGGAGCGGTTTGGTGAAGCTCTACACTCTCGGTTTTACGCAGAAGCGCGCGGAAGACTTCTTTGACCTGCTGTCCAGGAACGGCGTCCAACGTCTGGTCGATATTCGTATTAGCCCGGACGGGCAGCTGTCGGGGTTTGCCAAGAGAGACGACTTGCCATACTTCCTGTCACGATTGGCAGGAGGTTGCCAGTATGTACACATGCCGGGACTGGCGCCGACAAAGGAGATGCTTGTGGACCATCGCGTCGATTCGGATTGGTCCCGGTACGTGGAGCGATTCGAGGCCCTGATGGACACTCGGGGAATCCCGGAGTCGCTGAACCGCGCCGAGTTCGAGGAGCTGACGTCCTGCCTGCTGTGCAGCGAGCCCACGCCAGAGAAATGCCATCGCCGGCTGGTGGCCGAGCGAATGGCCGCCCACTGGCGCGACGTCGAAGTCATTCATTTGTAAGGAAGCCACCAGCGCGTCGCGAGCGTCTGCGCTGCCGCAAAGCCGGACCAACCAGGTCACGGGCAAACCGAACCACAGAGCCTCTTCGCGAGGTGCATTTTCCGAATTCGCCGGGCAGGGCGCCGATGCGACACTACTCAGGCGCGTTGTTCGTCGTGAGACTTGCTACACGCGCCAGCCAGGCTGGGGTCAGCGCGGCTAGCTCCGTATAGAACGGGTGCGCGGATTCGTGGGCAACCGCGCGGCACAGCTTCGGCAGCCAGACGGCGATGTGGCCCTTGTACAATTGCTTCGCAGCGTCGAGCATGCCTGAAGACCCGAGCGCGACGGAAAGCCCTTCCAGCTCGACCGCAACCTGGTCGGGCATCTCGCCGGTTCCTGCCGCGATCCGCAGGCCCATGTCCGCGTAGATCCGGCGCAGATCCTCGGTGCACGGACCCATGAGGCTGCGCCGCAGGTGCACGGGTACGTCGTCGCGCCAGTAGGACTCGTAGGGTGGGCACGGAACTCGGCCCGGGCCCACGAAGAGGCGCTCGTATTCGGCAAGCAGGTTCTCCACATCACCGGCAAGAGCCGGCGAGCAAAGGACGGCCACGGCGGAGGCGGCGCCGTGCGCCTCCGCCAGGGTTGCCGCGATCTCTCGCCAGGAGATCCAGCTGTCTATCTCCTGCGCCACCGGCCTGCTCCACCAGTGGGCGAGCAAATCGGCCCCATTCGCGATCGCGCTGCCGTTCATGGCTCGGGAGTCTTCGGCCGTCACTGCGCCTGTGCCTCGCCGTGCATCACGTTCAGTCTGCGATAGCCGGTGGTCACGATGGCGGCAAACAGAGCTACCAAACCGACAACGATTCCATACTCAACCCAGGTCGGATGATACGCGCCGGCGAGCTGGAACGAAGCAGTTGATGACCCGTAGGTGCCCAGCGCGATGCCGGGCGTGTACGAGATCAGCGGGCTGATGAATCCGCCCACGATCAGGTCGATGCGGAAGGCGAAGACTCCAACCATAATCAGCGTTGCCGCCGCCGCGAGCGATCCGGGCATTTGCTTCAGCCTCGGCGCCACCAGCAGCAGGAATGGCAGCAGCCCGCCGACGACCCACTCCAGCCAGAACAACCAGGACCAACTGCCGCCAGGCAGAATCAGGTCGAGACCGGACCGTTCCTGCGGCACGTTGCCCCACAGGATCGTGAGGTAGTCGCTTGCGACAAGGAAAAGGTCCACGATCAGCGCCACTACCAGGAGCTTGCGCAGCCACTGCTTTGTGTCCATGCCGAGACGGACGCCGTCGAAGCGTTCGACCACCAGCGCGATCACGGTCACGAGGGCCGTGCCGGATAGAATGGCGGACGTTACGAACAGCGGCGCCATCAGCGCCGTATTCCAGAAGCTGCGCGCGATCTGCAGTCCGAAGATCCAGGCCGTGATCGAGTGCAGTGCCACGGCCGCCGGCAGGCCGATGTACGCCAGGATGCGAACCCATTGCCCGTATGGCCCTGGTTTGGTGGTGTGGCGGCTCAGGACCGTCAGGTCGACCACCGAGAACACGAAGTACGCGGCGATGATGCAGATGTCCCAGATCAGCGGTGACGTCCAGTTCGGGTACAACACGAGGTTGAAGATCCGTTCCGGGCGCCCGAGATCCGGGATGATCATCAGTCCCGCTACGGTGATACACGCCGCCGCACTCAGCACGCCCAACCGGGACAGGGGCCTGAGCGCCGCCACGCCAAACACCTCGGCGGAGGAGGCGACGATCAGCCCGCCGGCGGAAAGGCCGACGAAGAAGGCGAAGCTGAAGATGTACATGCCCCAGGAAACGACGTCGCGCATACCGGTGCTCTGAAGTCCGTTGGCCAGCTCGTAGATCCATGCGGCCAGGCCCCACGCGCCAAGAAGGACGAGCACGGCAGACCAGACCTGCCCACCACGCACTTCGATTCCTCGCGAGAGGGATCGTGTTGTCACTGCCATCGCCTGTTCCCTCCCGTTCAGCTCTCTTCCGCAACACGCTTGCGGACAGGCACATAGTAGACGTTCGGCTTGGTTCCAAGCTCAGGATGCAGCTGTACGGCACCACCTTCGACAAGCTTGCTCACCGTGCTCTCGGAGTCGTTGAGGTCGCCGAAGACGCGCGCGCCGATGGGACACACTGCTACACAGAACGGTTCCTGACCGGCATCGATCCGCTCGACGCAGAATGTGCACTTCTCGACCACGCCGCGCGGTCGTTCAGGCGTGAATACGTGCCGCCCGTCGCTGCTGTAGTCTTTGCCGTAGCCGACTGTGCCACCAGCCGCGTAGGTTGCGCCGCCCCAGTTGAAAATACGCACACCATAGGGGCACGCAGCCATGCAATAGCGGCAACCGATGCACCGGTCGTAGTCGACCAAAACAGTGCCGTCATCACGGCGGTACGTGGCCTGCACCGGACACACCTTGACGCACGGAGCGTCCTCGCAGTGCTGACATGCGACCGGCAGATATGCCAGCTCGACATTAGGAAACACGCCGCGCGGCACGTCGATCGAATTGCTTGCCGGAGCGGACGCCGTGGTCGTTTCGTTTGGCGCGGTCGTCAGCACGCGATTCCACCAGTAGCCGAGGGGCTCGTTATTGACTTCCTTGCATCCCACCGCGCAGGTCCAGCAGCCGACACAACGGTTCTGGTCGATCACCATCGCGTGGTGAGGGGTTTGAGGGTTCTGGGTCTTGCTCGCGGTCATTGCATCAGCCTCCAACTCTCTCGACCTGCACCAGGCAGTCGTAGTAGGCGGCGTTCGACGGGAAATTCGGGATGAGCGCCTGTGCTGGGTTAGCGACTTGGTGCGTCAGGTTGTTTGGATGCCCTTCGATATAGTGTTTGACCTGGATGGTGTCCCAGCCGCCCTGGTAGCAGTTCACCACTCCGGGCTTGATTCCCTCAGTCAGGCGCGCCTTCACCTTCATGTCGCCCCGGTCATTGAAGATGCGCACGACGTCGCCATCGCCGATGCTACGGCCTCCGGCATCCACCGGGTTGATTTCCAGGAAGCCGTCGCCGCCATTGTTGATCTCCTTGAGCCAAGGGAGATTCACATACTGGGAATGCGTGCGGAAACGCGTGTGCGTGCTGAGGAAGACCAGCGGGTACTTCTTGTAGAGCGGATTGCTTGGCGAGGCTTCGATCGGCTCCTTGTGGTCGCAAACCTCCTGGTCGAAGGGCACCAGCATCTCCACGTAGAATTCAATCTTGCCCGACTTGGATGGGAACTGCTTGTCCGAGAACGGCACGTACGGCACAGTCTTGGTGTTCAAGTGCACCGCCTTGCCGCTGGTGACCTGCTCCCACGTCAGTCCCACGACATTGCTGTCGGCCTTAGGATCGCCGATGTGCAGGAGCTGTTTGAGGTACTCATCCGGCGTCTTGTCGAAGTACTTGCCCACCCCCATTTTCTGGGCGACAAGCTTGATGGCATCAAGGTCGGACTTCGACTCGAACAGTGGCTCGATAATCTTCGGCATGTACTGCAAATAGAAGTTGTTGGAAGACAGGAGATCGGTCTTTTCAACATATGTACAGGCGGGCAACACGATATCCGCCAGCTCGGCTGTAGCCGACATCACGTAGTCGGAGACCACGATGAAGTCCAACGACTTCAAGGCCTTTATCACTTTGTTGCGGTCGGACATCTGCTGGGCAAAGTTGTCGATCATGAACCAGGCAGCGCGTACCGGGAACGGCTTGCCCTCAAGCATGGCGCTGCACGCGTCCATCGGCTCCAGAACCGTGAACGTCTTTCCGGCCGGCGCCCACCAGTTTGCCAGGTCGAACGCCGTGGTCGTGAGGCCGCCGGCAAAGGTGGTCACGCCACCACCATGCACGCCGATGTTTCCGGTGATCGCCTGCAGGGTGAGCAGAGCCTGCATCGTAAGGTCGCCGCGATGCCAGTGCGAGAGGCCGAAGCCGGCACGGACGGCGACCGGATGCGTGCTTCCCCAGAGCTCGGCCAGGGCGACGACCTTTTCGGCCGCGATGTCGGTAAGCGATGCCGTGTACTCGGGCGTATAGCGAGCCATCGTATCCGCGAGCACCTGCAGTGCTGTGCGGCATTGCATTCCGGCCGCCTCGTAGGTGCCGAGCACGGCAGGATTCTTCAGCGACTTGTCGCCGGCCGCCTTGAGCTTCTTGTCCGCCAGGTCGTACACCACGTAGTCGTCTTTGCCGCCGGATGCGACGTCCTTTTCGCGCAGCCACTTCTTGGTCCTGGCATTGACCAGATACGGAGCAACAGTGTACTGCCGCAGGTAACCGGCATCATACATGTCGTGTGCCAACACGTAGTTGATGACGCCGTCGACGAGCGCCGTGTCCGCCCCCGGGCGGATTGGCAGCCATTCGTCGGAGGCGGCAGACGTCGGGGTGAAGCGCGGGTCGATGGAGACCAGCCGAGCGCCATTCTGGTCGCGCGCGTCCAGCATGATACGCCAGTCGGGTATCGACGTCTCGGCCACGTTGTTGGCCCACAGGATGATGGCCTTCGCGTTGAGGAAATCGACCGATTCGTGACCATCGAAGAACCCGCCGCCGTTTGCCTTGTTGGCCGGATCGACCAGCACGTAGTTCCAGCCGGCAGGCGTAGCGCTGTCGCCCTCGTTGTCGCCTTCGAAGTCACCGGCGGAGGCGCCGATCACGCTGGCGAAGCGGAAGCCCGCTCCAACCACGCCTTCGATCAGGCTGAGCGATCCGGTGTATGGTGCAATCCACACCGAGGTCGGCCCGTGCTTCTTCTGAATCTCTCCAAACTTTGTGGCGATTGTCGCCGTCGCCTCGTCCCAGCTTATCCGCTGCCACTTGCCGGCACCCCGATCCCCCACTCGCTTGTACGGGTACTTGATGCGGTCCGGGCTATAGGTGTTGGAAATCTGGCTCAGTCCGCGCAGGCATATTCGCGGGTTATACGTCGGTGCCGCCTGTCCGGCGATAGTGGTGGTCTCCCAGGACGCAGGCTCGACCATGGACACGCGTCCGTCGATAACGTGTATCAAATGTCCGCAGGCGCCGTCACAGTTATTGGAGTGGCCGGTACGGAACACCAGCTCTGTCGACTGGGCGGCAAGCTCGCCAGCGTTCGCCACCGTGGCAGTCTCGAAGAAGCGCAGGCGATCGGCGAGCATTATGCCCCCGATAGCACTCGCGCTGGCGCCGAGAAACGTCCGTCGCGAAAGTGTGTGCATACTGTTCCTCCGATCGGTCCGCTCAGCTACGCCATTGCAGCTTGGCGCGGAATGCCATTGGACTATGCTGGATCCAATCTCGGCGCCCTGGGAGAGTCGAAGGTCCCGACCTCGCAGGGCCGAAATGCCCCAGAGAAAGCGCGGCGCCGTTAAGGCGCCGCAGGCCGGCCGCCTCGCTTTGGTCTCCCGGCCAAGAATGGTCGAGGCGTGGTCCCCACGGGCACGCTTCGAAACGCCTGCAGGCCACCGATGGATGTTCGGGCTTAACGGCACACGGCGACCACGTAGTGGTGCTTGGTCTTGCCCAGGTCGACGGTCATGGATGTATGCAACAGGTCCGGGCGCCTGAACAGCGTCGCCCCGTCGACAGTGACAAGCGCGACGTTGCCCCCGATGTCGAAGGTGGTCGAAATGCCTACGGGACCCTTCACGGTCACTTTTAGCTGCTCGTTCTGCGGTGAAGCGTCGACCTGCACCGAAAACGGAGGCACCTTGGCGACGCCGCCGTCAGGCGTGGAGTTCCAGGCGAGCGATACGAGGCTGGGTGGGTTGATGGTGCCGCATCCGGGAGCGCTCACCGTCACGTCCGGCCCGGCGAAGGCTACATATGCCACCGCTCCGGCGGCAACGACCAGGACAGCCACGAGTCCACGGATCACAATGAGCTTGACCATTATCTCCCTCTCTTTTCGATGTCGCGGCGGTACGGCCTAAGGGGCATCGACCCGGCACAAGTCACCAAATCGGCGGTTCTCCCAACTAACCGACCACGCAGGTGTTGCTTCCCCCATACTAGCACCGCCGCGCGCTGCTCCGCAGGCCGAATGCTGAGTCTTCTCGTAATCTGCCACTGGTAGCCGTGGGCGCCCCTGACAGCCTGATAGCGAACCGTCTAGAAAGTAACAATGTGGGAGTGTACGCTGGTTTCAGGCAAGCCGTAGCTGACGTATTCCGGCGTGTGGTCCGGCGCTCAGTGGCAAGTGGAGGTACACAATGGCGCAGTCATATCGTCTTTTGTGGTTGCTGGCTGTCCCGCTATTGCTGATCGCGGCGGTGTCCGGAGTGAATGCCGGCACCCGCAGCGGTGCCGTGGCCGCGCCGGTCAAGACGGCAGCGGCCCACATCCTGGTCAACGCCCAGGGTATGACGCTGTATGTCTTTGCCAAGGACGCCAAGGGAAAGAGTACCTGTACGGGACAGTGCGCGAAGTTCTGGCCGCCCGTTCTGCTGGCCAAGGGCGTGATGGCACCGGCGAAGATGGCCGGCGTCCCCGGTACTTTCGGGGAGATCATGCTTGCCGGCGGCGGGGATCAGCTCACCTACGATGGTGCTGCTCTCTACACGTTCGCCAACGACAAGAAGCCCGGAGACATCAACGGACAGGGTGTGGCGGGCGTTTGGTGGGCCGTCGTGGTGCCGGGCGCCATGTAGTATTTGGCGGGTCTGACACGGAGGTGTCGGGGCGGCGCTCGGCGACGACAGTTGCCGGGCGCTGTCTCTGTTTTAATTGGCAGCTTGGCAAGCTTAGCCGGCACAGCAGAGAAGGGTCACCACAGCCCTCGTTGGACCTCCGCGTTTGCGCTTGCGCGAGCCAGCATCGTGGGCGAGCTCTTGCTCGAGACTGAACAAGAGTGGCGACTCTATGAGGATCTCAGGGCAGCGGCGTCGGATTCCAGATGCAGGCTTCACGTCCCGCGCTCGTTGACGCGGAGGATCCGATCTGCCGGGCACAGTTCGTTACACCGGGCGGCTCTGCGCACTGGCGGCGCCGAAGGCTTTCTGCTCCGGCTACACTTTGGGGACGAGCACAGAACCGCGGGCGCGGCGAAGGCCGCCGAAGAGCTGGTGCGCAGTTGCCGGGACGGCCTCGTACACTGAACGTAGAGTAAGTGAGGGGATAACTGTGAAAGACGCGGACTCGACCATTGAAGCCTTGCGCGAATGTGTGCGCGCGTTTGTGCACGAGCGCGACTGGGAGCAGTTTCACACTCCCAAGGAATTGTCTTCTGCAATCGCGATCGAGGCCGCTGAACTCATGGAACCCTTTCTGTGGAAGTCCGCGAAGGAGGCGGAGCAGGCACTGACCGAGCCAGAGACACGCGCCCAAATCACCGAGGAGCTGGCGGACGTCTTGATTCTGTGCTTCAGTATGGCCAACCAGCTGGGGGTTGATGTTTGCGAGGTCGTGAGTGCGAAACTGGAGACCAATACAATGAAGTATCCGGCCGACCTCGCACGCGGGAGCGCCCGAAAGTACACGGCGTACAAGCCAGCTACGTGAACCAACTTAAGAACTCTTAACACTTGCTAATCTTGTTTTAATTGTCGCCTTAGCGGGCTCTTAGGTGTCGTACCTATGCTGATTACATACGGTTCCGTATGCAATAGAACAGGGAGCAGCACATGGTTCGACGATATCTCTGGCTCATTACGCTGGCGGGCGGCATTGCCGGCGGGAGCGTGATCACAGCAGCGGCTCATGCCGCGTCGAGCACTTCGGCTGCGACGCCCACGTCTTCGGTCGCTGCGACGACCGGCGTGACGACCGGTAGGGCTGCCACGACTCAGCCGTGCAAGAACGCGAGGTAAGCGAAGCACTCAGCCCTGGGCGCTGGAGGGCCCCGTCACGGCTGCAACTGGTGTGGCCGCGACAGGGCCCTTTCGGCTCTGCGGGATCTATCCATGGCGTGAGCGCGGCCACGGTTGGGGTTCTTGGTGTCGACACTGGCGTCAGTCCACGGATTGACGCAACGCGTGAGACGCGACGCCTATTTCTGCCAGAACAGGCAGCCCCAATTCGCGGAAACCGGATAGTTGTGCAGGCGGTAGTCCGTGGTTTGCACGACCGTGTTGCCGTTGAGGAGGTCCTTCCACGCGCCGTTTGCCGGCAGTGGGATCTCCACGGGTTGTGTCGCATCTGAGAAGTTCAGCACGACCACGAATCTCTCCAGCCCACCATCGTCGGCTTCTCCCCACCGGTGGTAGATTATCACCTGCCGCTGCTCGTCGACTCCGTACCCTTCCGGCGAGAAATTGTGCCAGCCTTCGTCATAGTAGTCTGGATAGAAGTTCGGTGAGCGGAGCCCTTTGTGCAGGCGCCTGAGGCCCAGGAGCAAACTGAACCGGCCCACGATGGTCCGGCCAATTGTATCTCCGCTCTCCGCCCAACGCAGGGGTCGTGACTGGACGCGTTTCATCTGGGGCGGGGCCTGGGAATCGTCCTCCCACAGATCTTCAACCTGTCCCCATTCCTGGCCGTTGTGAATCAATACGGTGCCGGAACACGTCGCAAGCGCGATCATATAAGGCTGCGCTTTGTACCAGCGGTCGCGTGACCCAAGCACGTGGGTGACCGTTGCGTGGTCGTGGTTCTCAATATAGATCGTGGGGCAGATGGGAGCATCGAAGTCGCGCGCCGCATTCAGGACGCGCATGTACGCGGCATCGACATGCCCTGTAATGCCATAACCGTGGTACACGTCGAACGGGTAGGAACGGAACAGGTCGAACCAGGCTCCGGTTGCCTGCATCGTGTTCGCATCTTGAATCACAGTGAAGTCCCACGCGTCTTCAAGGATAAGCGTCACGTTCTCGAGCCCGTGGCCCAGGGCATACTGCTTCAAGTCGGCGACCAGCTTGGGCGCCCCCGCTGTTGGCAACCTGGGAACGTCATATCCTGTCACCTGGTCGAAGCGGAAACCATCGAGCGCGAAGCACTGCAGCCAGTACGTGCAGACGTCCGTGACAAACTGCTGCGTGCACAAGTTGTCGTAGTCGAGCGGCAGCATACCGTACGTGCTCACCGGCACAAACGACCCGATGAATGGCGAGTCGGCCGGGTCTTGCCACAGCCAATAGTACGGGAACCCGTTTGTTCCCGAACCCTGGCGGGCGTGTTGCAGCACAATATCCAGCAAGACATGCAGGTTGCGCCTGTGGCACTCGGTGACCAACGTTGCGAGCCGCCCGAGGCGGTCCGCACGATTGCTCGGATCGCATACGTAGGCGGATTCCACTGAAAAGAAGTACGCCGGGTCATACCCCCAGCTGAAGGCGACGTCGTCGGGCCACGATATCCACGGCATGAACTCGATGGCATTGATGTTGAGAGCCTGCAGCACGTCCAGCTTGTCGACCACCGCGTCGATGGCGGGGCGGTTCCCGCGATACTCGTTCGTGAAGTCGTCGATCATCAACTCGTACACGATCAGGTCCTCCGAGGGCAGCCGGTTCGGCAGGGACATCGGTTTGAGGGGAGCGCGCCCGACAACGAACGCAGAGCGGTCGTGCGACTCGCCTCCATGCTTTGTGCAGGGATCCCCGACGATGCGCGCAGGGACGTTTGCATCTTCGAACCGCACGACGTATTGATACTGGTAGAATCCGTCCGGCAGTGGCTTGGTGAAAACATAGGTGAAGAGGTAGCCGTGCTGGTCCGTTGTCTGGGCCATCACCAGACCTGAGGCAACATCCCAATTCGTCGCCGACGGATTGACGAGCCTCTGGAAGTCCCCAATGACGCGCACGTCAAGAATGTGGCACGGACCTCCGCGAGTATACTGCGCGGGATCAACCGTGTTGTCCGGGACAAACAGGGTCAGGCGTTGGTCCCCCGTCTCAGGGTATGAGTAGCCAAACTGCTCGTACATGGCTCTCCTCCGGCGCCCTACTAAACCCTCACTCCACTCCTGGGCCGTGATGCGGCGCAGCAGAGGACCTGTCGGAGCATCGGCGCGGCCAGTCAGACCCGAATGATGCGCCGCCACTGCCTGTCGTCACAATACTACGGGCGTACTTGTTGCCGCAATACCAAGCGGCCCCAGGGGCGAGTCGTGCCTCGCCGGCCACATCCCTTCGTATTGGTGGGATCGTCGTCGGGCGGATGGGGACGTGGCGAGTCAGGCCGATCCCCTGCATGGGTGATACTTTCCGGAGCGAAAATATGGTTTGATCGTCACGGTGCAGCCGCGCGCTGGGCGCGGGAAGGGCAAACACGTGCAGAGAATGCCGCGCGGATTGCGTCTCTACCTGATTGGCCTGCACGCCAGTTGCTTCATGCTCCTCACCTATCAGGCGGAGCAGCTGCTGCGTGGCAAAGCGTCCGGTTACGATGGCCGGACGCTTCTTGCGATTGTGGCGTTTGTTGCGCTCAGTGCAGTGTGCGAACACACCTGGCTGCAAATCAGGGGCGAGGTATGGCAGAACCTTGGCACGGCCGCGCATGTGTCATCGCTGTTCCTGTTTGCTCCACCATTGCCCATGATAATCGCGCTCGCCGCCACGGTTATGTCCCAGCTGGATCGCCGGGGGAGTGCGCTGACCAAGCGCACTTTCAACGTCACGAAACCTGTGCTGGCTATTGGGCTCACTGGCCAGATCTGCGCGGCGTTCTTCCATCCAGTCGATCTGATCCACCACGACTTCCTCGCGGCGTTCCCGGCCATGGCCGTGGTCGTGGTTCTGTTCTACGTGTTCGACGTTGGCATCATGCTTGGCTTGATGGCCCTCCTTGGCAACGGCTCGCCTCTGAAGATTTGGATGCAGACATTCCGCCACACCTTGCTTCCCGAGATGGGGTCGGCGTCCATTGGGGTCCTGGCCGCCATCATCTGCTCGTACAATGCCGCGGCACTGGTGCTGCTTGTCTCTCCAGTCGCCGCGATGCGGGCAGCGTTTAAGGCCAATGCGCGGGCCGAGGAAAGGGCGGAGGCCCTGCGCAGGCGCGGTGGTCAACTGGAGGCCGTGCTTGCGCTCGGCCAACGTCTGCGGCTGCAGCTGAGCCGCGCGGACCTTCTTAAGGCTGTTGCGGAAGCTGCCCGTACCATTCTGGGCGCCGAGACGGTGACAGGGTATCTGCAGGATGAAGAGGAACCTGGACTGCTACGGCGCGCCGTGCTGGCTCCGGCGGAAGCCATCTCCGAGGGACCCGTGGAGCTCGCAGCTGCTTCGTGCGACGCCCCGGCTTCCTCGAGCGAGTTGCGCGCATCAATTGAGCCCGACGGTAAGGGCGTTGCGGGGATGCTGCTTGTTTCCGGCGTTTCAGAGAGTGTCGGCAGCGCGGATCGCGATGTGCTGGCGATACTGACAACGCAAGCAGCGATCGCGTTACAGAACGCTTACCTGCACGAGCGTGCGCTCGCATTGGCCGCCCACGATAGCCTCACGGACCTGCTGAACCGGCGGGCCGTACAGAGTCGCCTCGAGGAGGAAGTGGCGCGCGCAAATCGGGGCGGGCGTCCCACTTCACTTCTGATGGTCGACCTCGACGATTTCAGCGCAATCAACGATACGTACGGCCATGTATCAGGTGATACAGTGCTGAGGTCGGTGGCTCGGGCATTGACTGAGAGTGTACGTGCTATGGATGTGGTGGGGCGCTACGGGGGGGACGAGTTCCTGGCGCTGCTGCCGGAAACGAATCTCGAGCAGGGGTTCGAGATTGCCCAACGGGTTCTCGAAGCGATCGCCGCTCTGCATGTTGTTGAAGGGCCTGTTACTGTCCGCCTCACAGCCAGCATTGGCGTTGCCGCCCTACCCGAGCATGGGAAGGCTGCGGAGGAGCTATTGCGAGCGGCCGATCAGGCTGCGTACGCGGCGAAGCACGCGGGCAAGGGACGCGTCGCGCGACCGGAGGACGTCGTGCTTGGACTCGACCGTGACCCGGCTGTACTTGCCGAGCAGCTTGCGCACGCCAACATGGCTACGGTCGCGGCACTGGCCGCGGCGGTTGACGCCAAGGACCCCTACACGCAAGGGCATTCACAGCGAGTCGGCCTGTACGCCGCGGCCCTGGCGCATGCATTGCACCTCGGCGGCACGGAGATTGCTCGCATCCAGCTTGCTGGCCAGCTGCATGACGTCGGCAAGATCGGGGTCGCCGACGTGCTCCTGACAAAACCGGGCACGCTGACACCAGTGGAATACGCGGCTATCCAGCAGCACCCGGTCATCGGCGAACGCATGCTGTCCGCGGTTCCCTTCCTGAAGGAGATACTGCCGTCAGTGCGGCACCATCACGAGCACTGGGATGGTCGCGGCTATCCAGACGGTTTGCAGGCGCACCAGATCCCCTCGGACGCGGCGATTCTTGCTGTCGCGGATGCGTTTGACGCCATGACCAGCGACCGCCCGTACCGGTCCGCGCTTTCCATGGCCGAGGCCAGAAGGCGGATTCTCGAGTGCAGCGGCACGCAATTTGATCCGCGCGTGGTGCGCGGGCTGGAGTTGGCGATAGCGGCAGGCGCGGTGAGTCTTGCCACGCCGGCCTGGACCGGCAGGAAAGCTGAGCCTGCTGAGCAAGCTAGCTAGGCCTTTCTTGCCAGTGTCAGGCGACGGCGCAACGCGCCGCCGTGCCCTTCCGACCACTCACAGCCGAGGCGCTACGCGACGGGCGTCGCGTTCCCTTGTACGCGAGTAGAGCGGCGCCGACGGCAACGAATGCGTCACCAATGCTGTAGACGTAGCCGGGCGCGAACGGGAGCTTCACCGGGAATCGATCAGCGAGGATGGTTAGTCGGCTGGAAGCAGTCACGAGCTGCCTATTGTAGTACATGCCGTGCTGGATGTCGGTAACCATCGCCGACCGCTGCACTGAACGAAGCGCCACGGCGTCGGCCGGCATGTGCCCGGCGTTAGCAACGATCACTGTCGTGTTGAGTACAAGGCCGAGAAGCACCATTTGGGCCCCAGGGCCCAGGCGCCAGTTTCTTGAGACGCCAATGATCACCAGACCGAGAATCGCCACGTAGATAGCAGGACCAGCCCGTAGCACGAGCCCGGAAGCACGCAGCACGGAGAAGTAGAGGATAGCCTGGACCGCAAACGACACCAATATCATCCAGGCGCCGCGAACGGGCAGGCTGGCCAGATTCCGGGCGGACCCGCCCCGTACCGCGGCAAGAATGATGGCAACCAAAGCCGGAACGACGAGCAACATGTACGCGTACCCGCTTCGTCAGCTAGAGCCTGGCGTGGAATCGACAGCCTGCACCGGTGGGACGAGACCGCCACTCACAGGAGTCGAGTGCCGGCCCCGTCCCCCCGAGATCCTGTCCCAGGGCGACTTAAGGCCAATTGCAGGCCGTGCCGCGGGCGAAACTGTACCGCCCTGCGGGCGACGGCACGCTATCAAGCCACTTTCTACCACCAACCGCAGCCGGCGCCGGATGCCATGACGAGCGTGAGCAGTGACGCGAGAACCAGCATCAGCCGGACCAGAACGTTCTTGTGCCATTCGTGAGCGTTGACGATATTCATCCGTGGCTCCCTTCCCCTAGTACTCAAGTGCTCTGTGCATCTGCAATGCAGCGCCACTACGTACTGTAGGGCCCGCATGTTACGCCGGCGTGCAGAGCCGGACAGGGGATGATTGGGGGGGCCCGTTCGGATCCTTAGGGAAGACGCACCAGAACTTAGCGAAGACCGAGCAGATTCACAGAAGTGGCGACAGGCCACGCGCTGCCGGCACGGCGAATGTTCCGCGACCGGCTGTGGATAGGCGTGCCACGCGGTGTATAGTAACTGGGAAGACCGGCGAGCGCTTAGAGAAGATGGCCCAACCATAGCCTGTGTCGCAGGGGGCGACGATGTCGCCACACGACGAATACCAGCAGCCAGAAGTAACCGACCAGTCGCCAGCAGTGCCACGAGTCGACGTCGCTGACCGCACCTATAGTTACCAGCAGAAGTACACTCGCTGCCATAAGCCGGCCTGCCGCCGGTGCGCGGATGGACCTGGCCATGGGCCGTACTGGTATGCCTTCTGGTGGGAGGCGGGCCGCACGCGAACGCGGTATTTGGGCAAGACTGCCCCACAGGCGGCCCAGACAGCCGTTGAGAAGAGCGCCGGACCGCCGTCGCGGGCAACAGCGCTACCACATGTGCGCGTCGTTACTCTGGGTCGATTCGAAGTATGGCGCGATGACGTGCTTCTACCTGAATCGGCCTGGCTCCGGCGCAAGTCGTTGGCGCTGTTCAAGCTCTTGATCAGCACGCCAGGTCACAGGATCCTTCGCGACCAGGCTCTCGACGAGCTCTGGCCCGTAGCGGCGTCCAGGTCGGCGGCGTCGGGGTTTCGCGGGGCGACGCACGGCATTCGCCATGCACTGGACCCGGCCCAGGGCGCTTCAGCAGTCCAGTCGCACGGCGAGATCGTTGCCCTTACCGCCGGGCTCACAATCCGGATCGACGCGGAGGAATTTGAAGTGGCGGCAGCGGCTGCCCTGGCTGGGCGTGACACCGATTTGTGTCGTGCGGCGCTCGCGCACTATGGCGGCGATTACTTGCCCGATGACTTGTACGATGATTGGACCAGTCGCCGGCGCGACGAGTTGTCGGACCTGCGGATCGCCTTGCTACTTCATCACGCTCGTCTGTGCGCGGAGGAGGGTGACACCGCAGAGGCCCGAAGCCATCTCTCGGCGGTCCTGGCCATCGACCCCGCGCATGAAGAGGCAGCGTGCAGGCAGATGACACTCCTGGCAGCCGTCGGAGAGAAAACAGAAGCGCTGCGTGTCTTTCAGCGGCTCCGCGACACGCTCCGCGACCAGTATGCACTGGAGCCGGGCGAAGAAGTTGCCGACCTTGCTGAGCGGCTACAGGCTCAACAGGCAGCGCGTGCAACACGCCGATCGCCGGCGCCTTCGCGGCGGCACACGAATCTACCCGGTGGCCTCAGTACTTTCATCGGCCGTCAGGACGCAAAAGCCACGGTCCGCAGGTTGTTGAGGGAATCTCGCTTGGTGACGTTGGGCGGGCCGGGCGGATCGGGCAAGACGCGTCTCGCACTGCGGGTCGCGGAACTGGCGCTGACGGCGTATCCGGACGGCGTATGGTTGTGCGAGCTGGCCGGCCTGGCGCGGCAAGCCGAGCGGCACAGTGCTCCAGCCGGATCGGAACCGGTAAGCGCCGCCGTGGCAAGCGCCCTCGGCCTTGTAGAAGACCCCGGTTGCAAGCTTGAGGCTACGATCTGCGCGTTTCTCGGACCGCGTCGCCTGCTGCTTATTCTGGACAACTGCGAGCATCTTGTCGATTCCGTGGCCCGCCTGGTTACGGATATCCTACGAAGCTGCCCCGATGTCAGGATACTGGTCACCAGCCAGGAAGTGCTCGGCCTGCCTGGAGAGGCGACGTGGGCGGTTCCGCCACTGTCACTGCCGGAGCCCGGGCTTCGCTGTACGCTTGAGCGTCTCTCGACGTTCGACGGCATTCGCCTGTTCGTCGAGCGTGCTCGTGCGGCGCGTCCCGGCTTCGTTCTGAGTGAAGCTACGGCTCCGTTAGTGGTGAACATTTGCAGGCGGCTGGAAGGCATCCCACTGGCGATCGAGTTGGCGGCATCGCGCATGGCGTTTCTGTCGCTCGACGTGCTTGCCGCGCGCGTGGACGATCGCTTCCACCTGCTGGTCGGCGGCAGCCGTATCGCTCTGCCGCGGCATCAGACGCTGCGTGCGGCGATGGATTGGAGCTACAGTCTCCTCGGGTCCAAGGAGCGGGCCTTGCTACGGCGACTCACCATATTTGCCGGCGGCTGGACGCTCTCGGCGGCTGAAGGTATCTGCGCGGACGACGAGCTCCCGCGTGAAAGCATCCTGGATACGCTTGGCGGTCTCGTGGCAAAATCGCTGGCCACGGTAAGAGAAGTCTGCGAGCAGGAGCGCTACGGGATGCTGGAAACGGTGCGGGAATACGGGCACGCCAGGCTAGGCGAGGACGAACAAGAAGCAGCATTGCGCGTGCGGCACGTAGCCTGGTTCGCAAGCTTCTGTGAAGCAACAATCGCTGCCTGGGGTAGCACGGACCAGGCAACACTTCTGCGCCGCCTGGATGCCGAGCTCGAAAACGTGCGTGCCGCTCTTGCATGGGGATTGGGAAACACCGGAGCTGCCACCGAGGCGCTCCGCCTGGCGAGCGCGCTCAGCCGTTACTGGCAGACTCGGGGGCTGGTCAGCGAGGGGCGGCGCTGGACAGCCCGCGCACTTGACGCCGCCCCTCGCGCGCCCAAGGCGCTTCGTGCTACTGCGCTCAACAGGTGCGCACTCCTGGCGCGTCTGGAGGCCGACTCGAACGCGGCCGGGCGGTTGATGGAGGCCAGCTTGGCGCTCTTTCGCGAATTGGGCGATGCGGAAGGAATCGCGCGCGTAGCAGGGAATCTTGGGTTGGTACGCTATGATCGCGGCGACGACGCGGGTGCGGTGGAATCGCTCAGCGAGGCGCTTGCCCTGAAACGGCAGCACGGCAATCAGCCGGAGACTCCCATCTTCCTCCTGAACCTCGGTATGGTCTACACCCGGATGCAGCGCTACGACGATGCTGAGACTGCTTTGGCCGAGGCGTGCGCCATATGGCAGGTAGCGGGCGACCAGGTGGGATTGAGCGTTGCTTACTTGAATATGGCTCAGCTTGCACGCGACCGGCGACAGCTTGAGCGGGCGGCAGACCTCTATGTCGCCGGCCTGCGTATCTCCGTTGCCCTCGGAGATCGCCCTCAAATGTCAACCGCCCTGGAAGGCGTGGCGCATGTCCTGCTGAGCCACGTTGTCGGAGCGCACGACAAGCCTGCTTTGAAGCTCTGCGGGCATCTCCTGGCGTGCGCCGCTGCCCTGCGAGAGAGCACGGGTGTACCGGTACACGCCGCGGACCATCCCCAATACCAGGCGGACCTCCAGCAGCTGCGCGCGCTGCTCGGCCCCAAAGCGTTCGAGGCCGAGTGGGCACGAGGCTGGGCCACGCCGCCAGGTTCGCTGATCGAGCGTATTCCAGGATTCCGGCGAGCCTAACAGCCCTAGGTTTCGCGGCGCGGCAAACGCCTCGGCGAGTGTTCGGGTTGCTCGCTAGTGTGCGCCAAGTCCCCAGCCACTCGTACGAATCGTTGCCGTATGCTCGGCGGTTCCATGGGTCGAAAGAAGGGCGTGCAGCCGCACATTCGCCACTTTGCTGACAGGGGTCATCTGGCCAAAGTGTGCTTCATGCGCGGGATAGGCGTGCGCGCTGACGGTTGCCGCGCCGGCCAGGCTTGCCGCGGCCACCAGTGTGGCGATTGCCGTAGATCTCTTCTTCATTGCAATACTCCGTGCACTGTGCGAACGTTCACACTTCGCGCGAGCATTCGCCGCTCGCAGCGTAGCTAATCACGCCCGCCGCGATGTCCAACCCCTTCCACCACGCGTGCACTCGTGTGGAAGCTGGCTCCACAATAGATCAATTTCTTTCTTTGGGGAATAGAATGCCGATAGGATATCCTGGCTCCCCCATTTGTGGTCGAGTTCAGCGCCCGCATGGGGCGATTCCGAACATCCGGCATGAAACTGGGCACGTAGTACTATTTTGGGCGGAGTCCTGGGCCAGCTGGGGCTGCCGGGCGGCCTGGCGGAGCCTATCGTGGCGTCCGTCGCGGCCTGCCCTGATCCACCACGTCATGAAAGGAGCTGCTGATGCACTGGCTGAAGCTTGGGTTTAGCGGACTGCTGTTGCTTGTCGGCCTGGTCTGGATTCTCCAGGGCTTCAACCTCATCAAGGGATCAGGCATGTCCGGGCATGGCGAGTGGGTTGTCGGCGGGGCCGTCGTCGTCACGTTCGGCGCATGGCTACTCTGGAGTGTTGCAGCGTCGCGCTTCCAGTGGAACCGCTAGGAATGAACGCTCCGAGGCAGGGAAGCGGTGAGGTCCTCAAAACCTTATGCCATGCTGCACGCTACCTGTAAACCGGAGGCAATTTGGCGTGAATGCTCCCGCGCTGGGCGCCGACATACAATCCTTCCGAGCTAGCCGATAGAGCGGCAATGCTGAGCGTGCGGCGCTTTCCACATGCGGGCCGTCAAGCGATCGCCGCACGCTATATGCTTCGATTGAAGACGTTGGGTGCTCGAAGGTCGCACGTCAGAAGGGGCTCTGCGCTTGAAGAGTGATTGGCAGAGATTGATCTGACCGGTATTGCCGGGGAGGCAACATTCGTGAGTTCCGAGAACGACCGCGTTGCAACTCGGGTAGCGGCAATCCTGAGCGGCGCGCCCGCGGAGCCCATAGAGATTGACGAGCTCTTGAGCGCAGCGGATACAGCCTACTATGACGAGGATGCACCGATCATCGACGACGCTAGCTACGATCGACTTGCTGTGCTCGCAAAGCGGGTAACTGGGCAGACGCACCAGGTGCTTGGCGAGGTGAGCAATGAGCTCGTCGCCGTTCCCCATGTGTACCCGACCCTCTCACTGCAGAAAGCGTATTCGGCCGACGAGATATACCGTTTTAAAGAATCCGTGGCCCGAACGCTGGCCGTCCCCGGCGGACCAGACGCACTTGAGCTGACGATCGAGCCGAAGATCGACGGCCTCACGCTTGTTCTGCAGTACACCGGCGGGCGGCTGACGCGGGCCCTGACGCGAGGCAACGGCAGAATCGGGGAGGACGTCACGCACAACGTGCGCGGCCTGCCGGGTGTCCCCACGGAGATTCCTGAAACGAGCGGGACCGTACATGTTCGAGGAGAGGCATACTTGCCGCTCTCACGGTTTGCCGCCTTGCAGGCCGTGGGAGAAGATATTGCCACGGCGCGGAACACAGCTGCCGGCGATCTGCGCCGGAAAAGCGGACAGCAATCGCTGACTTCGGGCGGCGCAAACCGGGCGCACGCCCACGGCATCACGTTCCTGGCCTATAGCATCGAAGGCTGGGAGCTTATTGATCGTTTGCCTAAACAGCCTGACGTTGATGCGGCACTGGTTGACTGGGGATTCACCGTGCCCGAGTACCGCGTGGCATCCCAGGGACCTGCCCCGGATGAGACGTTTGACGAGCCGACGACAGAAATGGGTAGCGCTATTGCCAATCTGCTTGACAGCTTGGCCGGCGCCGACTTCGCGGTTGACGGGATCGTACTCAAGGTCGCCAGGCGAGATTGGCAGCGCCGGCTTGGCGCCTCGGAGAAGACTCCACGCTGGGCGATCGCGTACAAGCGCCTTGGCGCGGAGTACGAGACGACCGTGCGCGACGTACAGTGGCAAGTCGGACGCACGGGCCAGGTAACCCCTGTGCTGATCTGCGATGCGCTCGATATGGACGGCGCGCAGGTGACCCACTATACCGCGCATCATGCAGAGTTCTATCGCGCACTGGGTGCAGCCTCTGGCTCGCGCATCGTCGTCACCCGCGCCGGAGACGTCATACCCAAAGTGCTTCGCCTTGCGCTCGGCCAGGAGCGCGATCCCAATTTGTCCGTGCCAGACCAGTGCCCAAGCTGTGGCACTCCGCTGGTCCTCCGTAACGGGAAGGTGCTCGAATGTCGCAACGCTGCCTGCCCGCCAAAGCTGCGCAAGACATTGGACTACTTTGCGGCGCGCGACAACATGGACATCGAAGGTCTGGGCAAGGAAGTTATCGAGTCGCTGGTCAGCGGCGGCCTTGTCCGTTCTCCCGTGGACCTCTATCGTCTCACGCCGGACCAGCTGGCATCCCTGCCGCTGGCGAACGGGCAGCTCTACGGCGCCGTCAGGGCTGCAAAGCTTGCCACGGCTATCGCACTGTCACGGGCCAAGCCGTTCAGCACCGTGTTGCACGCGCTTGGAGCGCCGGGGGTTGGCTACCCCGAATGCCGGACCATTGCCCAACATTTCGGCCTGGCCGACTTGCTTGAGCGAGCCGGGGAGTCTCTCGAAGCTCTGCAGGCAGAACTGACTGCCCTGCATGGCATCGGGCAAGCGACCGCCGGCGCGTTCTCGACGTATCTTGCCGAGAACTCCGCGTGGATTCGCCGGATGCCGGAGCTTGGCGTGCAGGGCGAGCGAGAGAGCATTTCTCAGGCCGCCGATGGCCCTCTATCCGGAAGGACCTTCGTCGTGACCGGCTCCCTGGAGATGGGTAGCCGCGAGGACGTCGAGGCATGGATTCGCTCTCGCGGAGGCACTGTCGCCAGTGCCGTGAGCAGCCATACCAGTTACCTCGTGGCCGGAGTCACGCCAGGCGGCAGCAAGGTGAGAGCCGCGGCCAAGCATGGCGTGCCCGCGATCGGCGAGCTGGAGTTGCGGACCATGGGCGAGCTACTTGCGCCGTAACCTGCAGGAGAGGCTACTCGTCTCAGCATTCACGCCGGTCCGCGGTCTAGGTCGATCGAGCCTGGCCGTAGGCGGCAAGAATACTGTCCATCTCCGCGTTCACCTTCGCATCCACGCGCTGACGCCGCGGGTCGGCAGCGAACCAGGCCAGCGTCCTGCGTATGCCTTCTCGGTAAGGAATGACCGCCTGGAACCCTGGCACAAACGACCGTATCTTGCTGTTGTCGAACACCGCGCTCCAGCACTTGTCTCCGAGCAGGCCCGCACCGAGATCCGGCGCAATGCGAGCAATGAAATCCGACGGGATATGCACGATGTTGGCCTCCACTCCAAGTGTGTCGGCCAGCGTGCTGTAAATCTGGTTCCAGGTCAGCACTTCGTCAGATGTGATATGGAAGGCATGGCCAATCGCCAGATAATTCCCGAGGAGCCCTGTGAAGCCCCGAGCGAAGTCCTCGGAGCGTGTGACGACGAACAATGACGTTCCGTCCCCATGCACAATAATCGGCTGACCTTTCATCAGGCGATCGGCCAGCGTGTAGCAGCCCCAGCCGCCGATCGCTATGGGAAAGTTCGGACCGTATGTCAGATTTGGACGCACAATGGTGACGGGAAACTGCTCGTCTCGATATGCCTGCATCAGGCGCGTTTCACAGGCTATCTTGTTCCGCGCGTACGTCCAATACGGGTTGCACAATGGCGTCGATTCAGTCAAACGGTAGGTTGTGGGTGGTTTCTGGTAGGTGGCAGCCGTACTGATGAATACATATTGTCTGACGCGACCGCGGAAGAGTGCTATGTCGCGCTCGATGTGGTCCGGCGTATAGGCTATCCAGTCGACTGCCACGTCGAAGTGCCTGTCTCGGAGGGCGGCGTCGACGGCTTCCGGCTGGTCGATATCTGCCGTGAGGTGACTGGCGCCGGGCATCGACTCCGGGTCCGGGCTTCTGTGCAGCAACGTCAGGTCGATGCCCGCGTCCACTATCTGGCGGCTGACTGCGGTACTGATGAAGCCAGTGCCGCCGATGAACAGTACCTTCATTGCAAGCTACCTCTGTTGCTCTCATGCTTCACATCAGGACACAGCCCTGTGCGGGTTTTCGTGCCTAGGCAGATGATACACTCTCACGTACGCCGATTTGTGCCGCCCCGTCATGGTGCATCATGGCGCCATAGCCGAGTCGGGCCTTGTAGTTTGTAGCCTGCTCCGAACGGCTCATGGACATCACCTCAACGTCGCTATACCATGCCTGAACAGAGAGCGACAAGAACGGCCATTCGCTGCCGGGGCCGAGCTGGTTCAACAGCAGGCTGTCGTGTTGGAGCCCAGGCGATCGGAGGACCTCGTGGCACAGAAGCAACGTGAGCCAAAGCCGGAGCCCGCGAACGATCCGAAGGGATTCGGTGGGGCCGCCATCATGGCCCGCCCCGCCGGGGATGAGCGCCCCAAGATGGACACGAAAGACTACGTGAAGCAGCTAATCCCCCTCCAGGTTGAGCTGGTGAAGCTTCAGGAGTGGGTGAAGGCGAAGGCGTTGAAACTGGTCGTGATCTTCGAAGGGCGTGACGCGGCCGGCAAGGGTGGAGCCATAAAGACAATTACCGCCTGCCTGAATCCGCGTATATGCAGAGTGGTCGCCCTGGGCACGCCTACCGAGCGCGAGAAGAGTCAGTGGTACTTCCAGCGCTATGTGCCCCACCTTCCCGCTGGAGGCGAGATGGCGCTGTTCGACAGGAGCTGGTACAACCGCGCCGGCGTCGAGCATGTCATGGGCTTCTGCGGCGAGGCTGAGTATCAGGAATTCTTGCGGTCATGCCCTGAGTTCGAGCGCATGTTGATTCGCTCGGGCATCATCTTGGTCAAATACTGGTTCTCGGTGAGCGATGACGAGCAGGAGAAGCGTTTCCACGCCCGTATCGCGGATCCTACCAAGCGCTGGAAGATCAGCCCCATGGACCTGGAGTCCCGGGCGCGCTGGGCGGAGTACTCCAAGGCGAAGGACGCCATGTTCTCCTACACGGATACCAAACAGGCCCCCTGGTATGTCGTCAACGCAGACGACAAGAAGCGGGCGAGGCTCAACTGCATCAGCCATCTTCTCGGTACGGTACCGTATGAGGACCTGACGCCAGAGACTTTCGTCCTGCCTCCGCGCCAGAGCGAACGGGGCTACGTGAGGCCGCCGATGACCGATCAGACGTTCGTGCCTGAACGATACTGACGCCCTTCGCCGGTCAGCCGCTGGAGGCTGACGTTTCTCTACCTCGAAGCATTTCGCTCCTGACGGTCTTCCTCTTCGGCGCCGCTCGCCCAGCGGCGCCGAAGAGGAGGCAGCCCAATTCCCTGGCCTTGCAGGAGCATCTGTTGACCACTAGACGCAGGCTGCCTATAGTCATATTATGGGTAATTATAGTGTGACGTTCCATGTATCATGGGAGTTGCGCGCATGCGGCGTCCGCTGACTGCTGCCGAGCCGGCGCGGCATGCCTTACTCGGTCTCCTTCTGCCGGGTCCCAGCTACGGCTATGACCTGGCGCGCGCGTTCATTCCCGGAACGGTGCTTGACTCGATCATGCACCTGGGCGCCAGCCACCTCTATGCGCTTCTTGCCCAGCTGGAACGCGATGGTCTGGTGCAGGGCCATCTCCTTGAGCAGGGCGCTCGTCCGCCACGCCATGTGTTCGAGCTGACCGACGCGGGACGAGAGCTGGTGCAGCGCTGGATCGACGAGCCGGTAGACCGGCCCCGCGATATCATGCTGGATTTCCCCCTCAAACTGTATCTGGCGTACCGCCAGGGTCCCGCCCGCAGTGACGCCTTGCTCGCGCGCCAGCGCGCGAGGTTCCGCACGTATCTCGCAGACCTCGAATGCGAGCCTCCATATCCTGCCGAAAGCCAGGATGCGTTCTTTCGCCGGCTGCTGCACGACGGCCGCGTCGAGCGCACAAGGTCGGCGCTGGCCTGGCTCGACCGTTGCGCCGAAGCACTGGGGGCAACCAGTAGTGTGCGATGATCTCTGCCTCTACTCGTGTGTGTCGCCCCGCGTCCTGTCGGCCCTGAAGCCCTCCGCTAAAGGCAAGTTTCGGGGAGGTGCACGCATGTAGAGCGCGCAGGATCGCCGTCATTTCCTTCCGCTCATGCTCTTTTCTACCCACTGTATTGAGCCATCGGCTCACTGGAGGGACCATGGTCAGTCGACTTCGACGCCCAGCGTTCTCGCTAGTCGCCCTCATCCTCGTCCTATCATCGCTCGCCTGCGGCGCCGCACGCGCTGCCTCGCCCGACAACCGAGCCGCGGACAACGGCACACTCACGGTCTTCGCTGCTGCGTCGCTGACGGAAGCTTTCACGACCATTGGCAACACGTTCAGCAAGGCAAACAATGTGAGCGTGAAGTTCAACTTCGCCGGCTCCGACGCTCTGGTCACCCAGATGGCGCAGGGGGCCCCCGCCGATGTCTTTGCGTCCGCCAACCAGGCGCAGATGACGCTCGCCACCTCCAAAGGGTTGATCGCCTCCACCCCCACGGTCTTCGTTCGGAACCGCCTCGTGGTGATAGTACCCAAGGACAACCCGGCGCACATATACAGCCTGCCCGACCTGGCGCGCCCTGGCGTGAACCTGGTGCTGGCCGCACCGACCGTGCCCGTGGGCAAATATGCCCGCGCCGCTTTCCAGGTGATGGCCGCCGATGAGGCCTTTGGGACGGACTTCCTCGCCCGCATTCAGGCCAACATCAAATCAAATGAGACCGACGTCAAGGCCGTGACGGCGAAGGTCAGCCTGGGAGAGGCCGATGCCGGTGTGGTCTACGTGACCGATGTCACGCCCAGCGTGGCCCCGAAAGTGCAGACGATCGCGGTGCCCCCGCCTTTCAACCAGATCGCTGTCTATCCCATCGCCGTCACCAAAGCCAGTCAGAACGCGACCCTTGCGCAGAAGTTCGTCGATTATGTGGAATCGGCGGCAGGCAAGGCCGTGTTGACCGCACAGGGCTTCATTACCAGCGCGCCGGCGGGCGGTCCCTCATCGTCCGTGGTCATAAGCGGCGTTGTGAGCTCAATAGTCACTTTGACCGTCGCCGATCTGCAGAAGCTGCCGAAGACCACGATCACCGTCACCTTGCGTACGGATACGGGCACCAAGGGCGTCTACTCGTACACTGGTCCGCTCCTGTACACCGTGCTGCAAAAGGCCGGCCTGGTCCCCAACACCAGTTTCAAGAATGATCTGCTCCGCCAATTCGTCACTGTCGGCGCCACCGATAACTACCAGGTCACGGTGGGCATGGCCGAGATCACCCCAGACTTCGGGCACGAGCAGGTGATCCTGGCCTATAACCGAGACGGAAAGCCGCTGGCGGCCGATGAAGGTGCCATCCGACTGATCGTGCCGGGTGATACCCTGGCCGGGCGCTGGGTGGCCAACGTCAATTCCATCGTCGTGGGCACGCCGGAGGGCACTCCGTCGTGACCGCGATCCGGTAGGCACGATGCGACCGTTACGCGGCAACATCGGTCCCGGTCTTCGCGCCGGGGCCGGGCGCCTGCTGGTGGTCTTTCTGGCGGCGATGCTGCTGCTCTACATTGCTTTCCCACTGGCCGCACTGGTGCTTCAGACGCCGCCGGGCACGCTATGGGCGAGCCTACAGAGTTCGACCGCCACCAGCGCCCTGACGCTTAGCCTGGAGACGACCGCGGTAACCCTGCTGTTGACGCTGCTCTTGGGAACGCCGACGGCCTATCTGCTGGCCCGCGGCTCCTTCCCGGGCAAGCGCCTGCTGGACAGCGTCGTGGACCTGCCGATCGTGGTGCCGCCCGCGGTGGCCGGCGTGGCCTTGCTGCTCGCCTTTGGGCGGCAGGGCCTGCTCGGTCCTACGCTGAACAACCTGGGCATCCATATTGCCTTCAGCACTCCGGCCGTGGTGATGGCCCAGCTATTCGTGTCCTGTCCCTTCTATGTCCGAGCAGCTCGCGCCGGTTTCCTGTCTGTGGACCGTGTGCTGGAGGATGCCTCCGCTACCCTGGGCTATGGCAGCTGGGGCACCTTTCGTCGGATCACTGTCCCCATGGCACTGCCCAGCCTGGTCGGCGGGGCAGTGCTCACCTGGGCGCGGGCACTGGGCGAGTTCGGCGCCACGATCATGTTTGCCGGCAATCTGATGGGCGTCACCCAGACTATGCCTCTGGCCGTCTACCTCAGCCTGGAGAGCGGGGACCTCGACGGGGCGGTCGCGCTCTCAGTCGTACTCGTGCTGGTCAGCCTGGTCGTCTCACTGGCAGTGCGGTTGATCGATGCCTAGTGCCACACTGCACATCGCCGTGACAAAGCAGCTGCGCGACTTCACCTTGAGCGTGGATCTCGCATTCGCTCCCGGTGTAACCGCTGTTGTCGGTCCGAGCGGCTCGGGCAAAAGCACGCTGTTGCGGCTCGTCGCCGGTCTGGCGCCGCCGGATGCCGGGACGATCCGGCTGGGTGAGCGAACTCTCGACGATGTAGAAGGGGGCGCCCGCCTGCCCTCGGGCAGGCGCAATATCAGCGTAGTGTTCCAGGAGTACGCACTCTTTCCCCATCTCAGCGTGGAGCGGAATGTGGCCTACGGCCTGGAGGCTCGCAGAGTGAGACGGGCCGAGCGGCGAAACCGCGTTGGCTCAACACTGGAGCGACTGGGTCTGGCCAATCTGGCGAACGAACGCCCGGCGCAGCTGTCGGGCGGGCAGAGACAGCGCGTTGCGCTGGCCCGTGCTCTGGTGCTGGAGCCGAGCGCACTCCTGCTGGACGAGCCCCTGGCGGCACTGGATGTGCAGACGCGCACGAGCGTGCGCGGCGAGCTCCGTTCGGTGTTGGCAGATCTGGCTATTCCGACCGTGCTGGTGACGCACGACTACGCGGACGCTCTGGTGTTCCGCGAGCGGATCGTGATCCTTGTCGATGGACGAGTCGTGCAGGACGGCAGCCACGCCGACCTGCTCGCACACCCCCACACCCGTTTCGTGGCCGATTTCACCGGGGTCAACTACCTGGAGGGCCAACTGCTGGCGCACGAGCCCGACCATCTGGCCCGTGTCGTGGTTCCCGGTGGCGTAGAGGTCTTCGCGCCTGCCGAGGGCCTGACGGCTGGGCCCGTAAGTCTTGGCCTGCGGCCCTGGGAGATCACTCTCTCCACCGAGCCGCCGGCCGGCTCGGCCCGCAACACCCTGCTTGGGCGCGTGCGAGAGGTCTTGCCCTTGGGAGGCCGAGTGCGCGTGACCCTGGCAGTCGGATCGGAAGGCGCAGTGCCGCTGGTCGCCGAGATCACGCCTGAGGCCGAGGCATTCCTGCAGTGCCGTGAGGGGCAGGAACTCTACGCAACCTTTAAGGCGAGGGCGGTGAGCGCTGCTGCCCGCTGACCACCGAGATCCTCTGGGCTTTGAGGCTCGCCTCAATCGGCAATCAACACTTCGGGCACGAATGGCTGCGGTCAATCTGCGCCACCCCTGTGGCCGAAGGAAGGAGCCGCACAGGTTTGTGGCCCAGCAGCCTGATCCGTGGTAGCCTGGCTTAACGGCCCACGACAGCAAAGGTGACGCAAGTGCTACGCGAGAACCTCATATGGAAGGCGGGACGACGTGTTGACGCCACCTCGATCCAGCGACCTGACGGCAGTCTACCTTGAGATCGGGCAGAAACGCGTGTTCGCGTGCGCACTGGGCTGGCCCGGGTGGTGCCGCTCCGGCAAGACCGAAGAGCAGGCTCTCGAAGCGCTCGCGAGGTACGCCGAGCGTTACGCGACCGTCGCACGGGAGGCAGGAATCTCGTTCGATCTTCAGCCACGAAACGACTTCAAGATTGTGGAGCGACTGGCCGGCTCCGCGGGCTACACCGATTTCGGCGTTCCCGGGCTATGCGCCAGCAGCGACTTGCTGCCATGGCCGCCTGAGGCGGCCGAACACCACATCGCGCTCCTAAGAGCGTCCTGGGTCGTCTTCAAACGGGTGATCGCGACTGCGCCGGCCGAACTGCGCAAAGGCCCGCGCGGGGGCGGCCGCGATCGGGACAAGATGATCGACCACGTGCTGGGGGCCGAAGCGGTCTACGGGCGAAAGATCGGCGTCGCGCTTCGGCAGCCGTCACGTGACGACCCGTCTGCTATCGCGGCCTTGCGTGATGCCATGATCAGGGCGCTGCAGGCGCCCGATGCGTGGGCGCGACTGCCAGAGACAGGCTGGCCACCGCCCTACGCTGTCAGACGTATCGCCTGGCACGTGCTCGATCACACGTGGGAGATCGAAGACCGCAGCGTAGCTGCCGTCTGAGCCCACTGTCCACGCCATCAGTTGCGTATATCGCCCGCTGAACGTGGTGCCTGGACCTGTCAACGGCGGTACGCTCGCCCCGAGACGCCAACCGCGCCGGCGCGACACTCCTCCACGTGCTCCGCAGTGTCGTGCCGAGCTTCAGGCTCGCACGCTCATGTATTGCTTGGGCCAGCGTGCTTCCTGCCCAAGCACCTTTGCGGCGTGCAGAGTCCAGTACGGGTCGCGCAACAACTCGCGCCCGAGGGAGACCATGTCGGCCTGGCCAGTCCGAACAATATGGTCCGCCTGGGCAGGCGCGGTGATCATGCCTACCGCCGCGGTCGACACGCCGGCATCGCGCTTGATCGTTACGGCCAGCGGCGTCTGGAAGCCGGGCCCCAGTGGCGGACGTACTCCGGCAATGTTACCGCCGGACGAGCAGTCGATAAGATCGACTCCCTGTGACGCCAACTGACGGGACAGCGTGACCGAGTCGGCCACGCTCCAGCCCGCGTCGAGCCACTCGGTGATGGACAGGCGAACGAACAGTGGATTGGTGGCGGGCCACACCTCCCGGATAGCGTCGACAACTTGACGAAGCAATCGAGTGCGATTCTCAAACGTTCCGCCGTACGCATCCTCGCGATGGTTGCTCAGCGGTGAAAGGAACTCATGCAGCAAATAGCCGTGGGCCGCGTGAACCTGCACAACCTGGAAGCCGGCCTGAAGGGCGCGGCTCGCGGAGGCACGAAACGCGTCGATGATGCGCTGGATGCCGGCCTCGTCGAGCGCCGTGGGCACGGGGTGGTCAGAGTCGAACGGGATGGGACTCGGCCCTACGACCGGCCGCCAGCCACCTTGCGCCGTCTCCAGGGCGTGATCTCCATCCCATGGGCGTGACGTGCTCGCCTTACGCCCTGCGTGGGCCAGCTGGATACCGGCAACGGCACCGTGCTGACGGATGACGGCCGTCACCCGGCTCAGGGGAGGGATCTGGTCGTCGTCCCAGAGTCCGAGGTCTCCGGGAGTAATGCGGCCCTCGGGGATAACGGCGGTGGCTTCGGCGCAGATCAGACCAACGCCGCCCACGGCACGAGTGCCGTAATGGAGGACATGCCAGTCGTTGGCGACGCCGTTGTCAGCGGAATAAGTGCACATCGGCGCCATCGAGATGCGATTGGCGATCACGACATCACGTATCTGCATCTGGTCGAAAAGGTTCATGCTGCGACGACGCTCCTTCGGCTATGGCACAAGTTGTCCACGACCCGCGGGGTGCTGCCAGGCTGAGCATTCGCAGGTTGCCATTGGCGATCTCGCCGCTGGCGCTGCCGGCAGGAGGGCGGGCTCGGATCTTAAGGTAGCACAGCACGGAAGGTCTTCGGAAGAAGTGTGTATGCGGCCCCTCTTTAGCCCTCCGCTGCTGCCGCCTCATCGTCGCGCGGTGGTGGCGAGGGCCTGATCTGGGCCGCGACGAGCCGGAGAAGTGCATCAATAGGAAATGGCTTCTCCAGGATTCCTGCCACTTCGAGCTCGGTGGCCAGCCGCTGATTGGGCCGAAGAGCGGACATGACGATCATACCAACCTCACCGTGCCGGCTCTCGCGCACGGCGCGCAATACCTCCCAGCCCGATCCATCCGGCAGATCGATGTCGGCCACGATCACGGCCGGGATGTCTTGCCGGATAGCAGCAAGGGCTTCCGCTACGGTGGTGGCGCCCCGCGCGTCATAGCCGCGCACCGAAAGGTTGCGACAGATGGCGCGCAACAACGTGGGATCGTCCTCGATAATCAAGATTGAATCGGCCATGTCGCACCTTACACGTTGATCAACATCTCTCGCCGCGATCCTCCGCGATCTTGGCTATTTCCGCCAGCCTAGCTGCCTGGCGCGTCGCCGGCAGGCTCAGCCGGCGAATTGCCATGCTCGGCGGCAGCGAGTTCGAGACGATAGCCGACCCCAGACACCGTCACGAGTACGCTCGGGTGCGACGGATCAGCCTCGATCTTCCCGCGCAGGCGGTTCATGAACACGCGGACATAATGGGTCTCCGCCTCGTATTCGGGACCCCAGATGGCCTCAAGCAGCATGCGGTGTGTCACCACCTGGCCCGGACGGCGCATCATATAGGCCAGTATCTCCAGCTCGCGCCGGGTCAGATCCAGCTCAGCCCCGCGCCACGTCGCACGGCGGGCGTCGAGATCCACTTCGAGATCGCCGACAACGAGCGCCCGTGGCTTGTCGGGCTCACTTTGCTGGCGGCGCAGCAGCGCCCTTACCCGAGCGAGCAATTCGCCCATGCCGAACGGCTTCGTCAGATAGTCGTCTGCTCCGAGGTCGAGCGCGCGGACCTTGAGGTGTTCTTCGCCGTGTGCGGAAAGCACGAGAATCGGCGACGCCAGTTCGGACCGTAGAATCTCGCACACCTGGAGGCCCGAGAGCCCCGGCAACATGAGGTCAAGCACGACTAGGTCCGGCACACTCTCGCGGGCATAGTGCACCGCTTCCTCACCAGTCTCCGCGGCGACCACATCGTAGCCTCGCGCAAAGAGGTTGGTGTACAGCGTGCGGCGGATGGCCGGATCGTCGTCCACCACGAGGATGCGTGCCACGTTCAACCTCCGACCGGAACTATTCAGGCACTCTGCGCCGCGCCGGCCACCGCTTGCTTCGGCCCAAGCCCTTCATGCCCCGAAGACTGTCTGTCCATCGGTAGCTCCACAACAAAACGGCTGCCCCCATCCGGCGCGCTCTCGACCCATACGCGGCCGCCGTGCGCTTCAACCAGGCCTTTGACGATGGCCAGACCCATACCGGTACCGGCTGCCCCGGCCCCTGGCCCGGACAAACGATAGAACTTGTCGAATATTCGATCCCTCTCCGAGGGCGGAATACCTGGGCCTCGATCCTGCACGGTGAGGTGCAAGCGCCGTGAGCGGTCGTCCAGCGTGTGCGCCTCAACTGTGACCGTTATCGGCGAGCCTTCAGGTGCATACTTGCCCGCGTTTTCCAGCAGATTTGTCAGCACCTGCTCGATTTGCACGGCATCCAGGTCGACCAGTGGCAGATTGTCGTCAACGGTGCATGCGATCGGGTGGTCAGCCAGGTGAGGACGCAGTCGGTTCACTACCCTGTCGACGAGCGCCGCCAGGTCCTCCCATTCCTTCAGAGGCCGCATGGCGCCTGCTTCAATGCGTGACAGGTCGAGCAGGTTGGACACCAGGCGCGTCAAACGGTCGGCTTCGGCGTTGATTTCGGCGGCGAATGCGTGCCTGTCCTCGTCGCTCCATTCGACGTCGTCCTCCAGCAGCGAGCTTGCCGCGGCCTTGATACCTGCGAGCGGTGTCCGCAGGTCGTGCGACACTGACGAGAGCAGCGCACTCTTGAGCCGGTCGCTTTCGCGCGCTATGGCCGCCGCCTGCTCCTCGCTTGCCAGACGCGCCTGTTCCAGCGCGATCGCCGCCCCGTTGGCGAAGGTGGCCAGGAGCTGCTCGCGCTCGACGTCGACCGACTCAGCTGCGTGCAGCAGCAGCTCCAGCACGCCAACCGGGCGATCGCCCACGCGGAGGGGAATGAAGCGGACCCGCTCGTGACCCGCGCGCGGCCTCCGCACCCTGTCTCGCCGCGCGCGCGCGACATCCACGTCGCCCAGCCAGCCTTCGTGCCCGTGCTCGTGCACCTGCGTCGCCACGGCAGCGACATTTCGGTTCTGCTCCGCTCGAAGCTCGTCGGGCAGTCGACCGCTGGCGGAGATAGTCTGCCAACGTCCCCACTGATCCGGCATGAGAACCGCGCACGCCTCCAGATCGAACGCCGCGCTCAGGCGCGCGGTGAGCGGGCTGAGCTGATCGAGCGGCGCGCGCCGCCCGATCAGCGCCATACTCAGGTCATAGAGGGCATCCGACAGGCTGGCTCTCCGTACCACTTCGCTGGTTCGTTTGCGCACAATGGTGGCGAGCTCGCTCACCAGCAGCGCGACAAGCAGAAATACCAACAGGGCGACTGCATCGCGCGGCGTTGCGATAGTGACGCGGTGCACGGGCGGTATGAAGAACCAATCCCAGGCAACAACGGCTACGCAGGCGACCACCGAGCCCGCGGCGCGTCCTCCCGCAGCGGAGGCCAGGAGCACCGGGACGAGAAAGAGAAGGGGAATGCTCTGGCCAAGCGGGCCATTGGCGCCGTCCAGGGCGCTCAAGAGCGGTACGAGCATGCAAACAAGCACGAGGCCGGCGCCGCCCGCCGCGCGAGGGCGCTGGACCCGCATGTCAAAACGCGGGAACCGGCGAAGCTTGCGCTCAAGAGCTTTCATGCATTAACCAGTATAGGCCGAACTCGGCGACGAGCCTTGGGGACTCGCGTCTCGAGGCGCATTGCCCCGCCGCACGAACACACTACTCACGGCGCGATGTCTTTGCGGGCTCGGCGACCACGCGCACGTCGATTCCGTGCAAGTTGCGCAGCAGGTCATGCGTCACGGAGCCATGGATGAACTCTGACCAGCGACCTCGCCTGGACTGTCCGATCACGATTTCCGTTGCATTGTTCGCGCTCGCATAAGCGACCAGCTGGTCAGAGACCTTTCCCCTGAGACGGACTACCTGCGCGCCCAGTTCGTCGGCCAGCTGCAGATTGGCGCGCAGGTGACGCTCATCTTCGATGGTCTGCGCGCCGCGTGGCCCGCGCTCGGGCTCCACATAGACGACCACGAGGTTGGCTTTGAGTGCCGAGGCAATTCGCCAGCCTCGGCGTATTACGGTCTTGGCGCCTGGCTGGTGGTCTGCCGCCACCAGAATACGGTCTGTCACTGCCGCATGCGGACCATGATCGTCGCGGCCGTGCATGTAGCGGCTGAGGTGCTCTTCCACGCCTTTTGCCGTGGCGCGAAGCGCAAGATCTCGCAGTGCCATCAGGTTGGCACCCGTGAAAAAATTGTCCAGAGCGCGCTTTGCCTGTTCGGGAGGGTAGATGTTGCCGTGTCGCATCCGCTGGATGAGCGCCTCCGGTGTCATGTCGATCAGCTCTACCTGGTCTGCCTCTTCGATTACCCAATCCGGCACAGTCTCGTGTACGCTCACACCCGTGACCTGTCGCACGACGTCGTTGAGGCTCTCAATGTGCTGGATGTTCACCGTCGAGAGGACGGTAATGCCGGCATTGCGCAGATCCTGCACGTCCTCGTAGCGCTTCTCATGCCGAGAGCCCGCCACATTCGTGTGCGCCAGCTCGTCGACAAGCGCCACTCGCGGATGGCGGGCGATGACCGCATCGGTGTCCATCTCGCGCACGATCACGCCCTTATAGGGCACTTCGCGTGGCGGCACTACTTCCAAGCCGACGATCTGCTCGGCGGTATGCGCGCGTCCGTGTGTTTCCACGAAGCCGATCACGACGTCAGTGCCGCGCTCCTTGCGGCGATGGGCCTCCTGCAGCATGGCGAACGTCTTACCCACCCCAGGAGCGGCGCCAAGATAGATGCGCAACCTGCCCTTTGCCGGTTGCTCGTCAGCCTTTATGCGCGCGAGGAGCTCGTCCGGGTCGGGTCGCTCAAGTTCTCGCTCTTTAGCCATACTGGCCGTACATGTGTCGCGCTTCTCTCCTGCTTGATGCGCAGTCATCGCCGATGCCGGCGGGTGTGTCGCGCCGGCATCAGCACCGGTGCGCATGGAACGATGCCGATGCTCCTCACGGACGCCAGGCCCAATAAGGTGTCCGCTTTACCCTAGTACGTTACCTCGGAACGCGCAACGCCGGAAATGCCGATCCTGCTGCGTTGCACAGTGGATCTCGCTATTTCTTGACGCGATCCAGGGCCAGATTGAGCTGCAGCACGTTCACGCGCGGCTCGCCCAGTACACCCAGATCGCGGCCGCTCGTGTACTGTTGCACCAGGTTTCGCACTTGCACCTGCGAGAGGCCGCGCGCGCTGGCCACGCGCGGAACCTGCAGATCAGCGTACGCGGGGCTGATGTCAGGATCGAGGCCGCTGGCCGACGTCGAAACCGCGTCCGCAGGCAGGACGTAGCTTGGCGGCAGATTGTTCTCCGCGCGAAGCTGTGCCGCGAGCTTGACTGTAGTAGTAAGCAGGTAGGTGCTCGTTGGACCCAGATTCGTGCCGGACGAGCTACTGGCATCGTAGCCGGCGCCGGCGGCGGACGCGCGCGGATGGAAATACCGCGGCTGTGTAAAGTTCTGACCGATCAGCGACGATCCGACGACCTGCCCATTCGGTCCCTCGATCAGCGATCCGTTGGCCTGGTCGTGGAACAGCACCTGGGCCGCTCCAGTCACGAAAAACGGATAGACCACGCCGACGATGATGGTCAGCACGAGCGTCATAACGATTCCGGTGCGGATCGAAGCTCCGATTGAGGTCTTCGCTAGATGAACGGATCCAGGCGCCGGCTCCAATGTTGTTGATACGGTACCCATGACTTTCACCACCTCACAGCGTCAGATGCAGCCCGGTGAGCACCAGGTCGCAACATTTGATACCTGGGAACGGCAGGACTATGCCGCCGAGGCCGTAAATCAGCAGATTTCGGCGCAGAATCTGTGCCGCGCCCTGGGGCCGGTACTTGACACCTCGCAGCGCCAGTGGGATCAGGGCCACGATGATCAGGGCATTGAAGATGACAGCGGAGAGGACGGCGGAGTGCGGAGTCGACAGCTTCATGACGTTGAGGGCGCTCAGCTGGGGGAACTGTTTGCTGAACATCGCAGGCAGAATGGCGAAGTACTTGGCGACATCATTGGCGATCGAGAAGGTGGTCAGAGCGCCCCGCGTTATCAGCAGCTGCTTGCCGATGGCCACGATCTCAATCAGCTTGGTGGGGTTGCTGTCCAGATCAACCATATTGCCGGCTTCCTTGGCCGCCTGTGTCCCGGTGTTCATGGCTACGCCTACGTCGGCCTGTGCCAAAGCTGGGGCGTCGTTCGTGCCGTCGCCGGTCATAGCCACCAGCTTGCCTTCGGCCTGCTCGCGCCGGATCAGCCCGATCTTGTCCTCAGGCTTGCTCTCCGCCTCGAAGTCGTCGACCCCAGCCTCCCTGGCGATGGTCGCCGCAGTGAGCTTGTTGTCGCCCGTGACCATGATCGTGCGGATGCCCATGCGTCGCAACTCATCGAAGCGCTCGCGCATCCCGGGCTTGACGGTGTCCTTCAGATAGATCACGCCAAGGACTTCGCCGTCGCGGGCGACGGCAAGCGGCGTGCCGCCCTCGCCCGCGATACGGTCGGCGACGGAGGTCAGCTCGGGCGGCGCGGCGGGTACGATCCGCCGAATTGCATCGACTGCGCCCTTCATGGTCTGGTGCCCGTTTTGGCGGACGCCGCTCATGCGCGTTTCGGCCGTAAACGGCACCAGCTCCGCGCCCTGCAACACGACGCTGCCGGACTTGGCGCCGAATTGCTCGGCCAGGGCCACAACGCTCTTGCCTTCGGGCGTGTCGTCCGCCAGGCTTGACTGCAGGGCCGCCTCGATCAGTTCTTCCTGGCTGTGGCCGCCCACCGCGAAGAACTCGGAGGCCAGGCGGTTGCCGAAAGTAATCGTGCCGGTCTTATCGAGCAGCAATGTGTCCACGTCGCCCGCGGCTTCCACCGCGCGGCCGCTCATGGCCAGCACGTTGAACTGCACCAACCGATCCATGCCGGCAATGCCGATCGCACTGAGCAGGCCGCCGATGGTAGTGGGAATCAGGCAGACCAGAAGCGCCACGAGGGTGGTCACGGCCACGGCACTGCCGGAGTAGATGGCGAAAGGCTGCAGCGTATAGACGGCCAGCAGGAAGATGATCGTCAGCGAGGCGAGGAGGATGTTCAGGGCGATCTCGTTGGGGGTCTTCTGGCGGCTGGCGCCTTCCACCAGGGCAATCATGCGGTCGATGAACGTCTCGCCCGGGTTCGCGGTGATGCGGATCGTCAGGCGATCGCTGACAATGGTCGTACCGCCCGTGACCGATGATCGGATGTCCGTGCCCGGCTCCTTGATCACCGGGGCGCTTTCGCCGGTGATTGCCGCCTCGTTGACCGAGGCGACGCCTTCCAGCACCTCCCCGTCGCCGGGGATCAGGTCACCGGCCTCCACTAGCACGAGGTCGCCTCGCCGCAGCTCGGTAGCGGAGACGATCTGCGTCTGACCGTTGGCCGAAATCCGTTTCGCCTGCGCGTCCGTGCGCGTTTTGCGCAACGTGTCGGCCTGAGCCTTGCCGCGTCCCTCGGCCATTGCTTCGGCAAAGTTGGCGAACAGCACGGTGAACCACAGCCAGACTGAGACCTGCAGCGTGAACCCGCGGTCGGCACTCAGCGCACTGTCGAAGAGCGATCGCACGAACTCCACGGTAGTGACAGTCGCGCCCACCAGGACGACGAACATCACGGGATTGCGGAGCTGTATCCGCGGGTCCAGCTTGCGCGCGGCGTCAACGGCGGCGCGGCGCGTAATCGCGCGGTCAAAGATGGCGAGCGATCGGCTCTTGCGGCGTTCAGCGCCGAGCGGACCGCGCGGCGCCGGAGCCTGCTCGCCCACGTGTGGTGTCGTCAAAGCCATCAGTGTGACTCCTTAAAACGTGTGGTGAGCATTGAGGAGCAATTGCTCGATGATTGGCCCGAGCGAGTAGGCCGGGAAGTAGGTCAGCGCCGCGACGATGATGATCACGAACACCAGGAGGAAGCTGAAAGTCGGCCCGTCGGTAGGGAAGGTGCCCAGCGATGCCGGCACCACTTTCTTCCTGGCCATCGAGCCGGCGATGGCGATCAGTGGCGTGACGAACACGAAGCGGCCGATCAGCATGGCGAAGCCGCCGCTCCAGTTGTACCAATTGGTGTTGCTTGTCAGACCGGCAAAGGCCGAGCCGTTGTTGCCGTTGCTGGACGTGTACAGGTACAGGATCTCGGTAAGCCCATGCGGGCCTGCGTTGAGTATCGACGTGGTGCCCCAGGCTCCCAGCACTGCTGTTGCCGCGAACAATAGGATGTTCGCCGGCGAGATGAGCAGCGCGATGCTGGCCATCTTGATCTCGAAGGCCTCGATCTTCTTACCCAGGTACTCTGGCGTGCGTCCCACCATGAGGCCCGCGATGAACACGGCCAGGATGGCGTACATCAACATGCCATAGAGTCCCGCGCCCACGCCGCCGAAAATCACCTCGCCAGTGGCGATATTGGTGAGCGGGACAAGCCCGCCGATGGGCGTGAAGCTTTCGTGCCAGGCGTTTATGGCGCCGCACGATGCGTCGGTGGTGATTGTGGCAAAAAGGGAGGAGTCCACGATGCCGAAGCGGACTTCCTTGCCTTCCATGTTGCCACCGGGCTGGTATGGACTGTTCGTGGCGGCGAGGGCGACATGGGCGGCCGAGGCGATGAGCGAGTTGCCCTTCTGCTCGGCGATCACCGCGGTGAAGTAGCCGATAGAGAACAGGATGAACATCGCCGCCCAGAGCGACCACCCCTGCTTCGTATTGCCCACCCACTTGCCGAACATGTACACGAGCGCGGACCCGATCAGCAGGATGGACAATATCTCAACGAAGTTGGAGAGCGGGGTGGGGTTCTCGAATGGATGCGCGGAGTTGGCATTCATGAAGCCGCCGCCATTGGTGCCCAGCACCTTGATTGCTTCCTGTGAGGCGACGGGCCCCTGAGCGATGGTCTGGACCGTGCCTTCCAACGTGTGGGCTACCGTGTATGAACTGAAGTTTTGCGGCACGCCCTGCCACACGAGAAAGAGTCCGTAGAAGATACAGATGGGCAGCAGCACATAGAGCAAACATCGCACAAGATCGACCCAGAAGGAGCCGATGGCTCCCGCCGTGTGGCGCGCGAGCCCGCGGACCAGGGCCACCGCCCAGACGATGCCGACCGCGGCCGAGAAGAAGTTGTGCATGGCCAGACCCGTCATCTGGGTCAGGTAGCTCATCGTCGACTCACCGCCGTAGTTCTGCCAGTTCGTATTGGTGGTGAAGCTTACGGCGGTGTTCCACGCCAACAGCGCCGGCACGTTGGGAAAATGCTGCGGATTGAAGAAGGTCCCGTGCCACTGCTGGGTGCGCTCGATGACGTAGGTGAGGATCAGGCCGGGAACACTGAAGGCCAACGAAGCCAGAAGGTAGCCGTACCAGGTCATTTCCTCGTCTTCGCGCACGCCTGTCAGCCGGTAGATGCCGACCTCAATCGGCCGTATTGCTGGATGCAGAAAGGTGCGTCCACCAGTGAACAGGCGATAGAGATACGTTCCAAGCGGTTTTGCCGTCAGCAGCAGGATGACGCTGTACATCGCCCACTGGATGACGGCACTTCCGGTCAACCAATTGGGCATCAGAATACCTCCGGCCGCAGCAACGCGACGAACAGGTACGCCAGCACCAACAGCGATATGACGGTGAGCACGATATTCTCGATCATCGTTTTGTCCCCATCAATCGATCGCAGCCAACTGCGAAGGCGACGACCGCCAGAAAGAACAGGACCGTCAGCAGCATGACCCATAGGTCGAACGCCATACATCTATCTCCACGACGACCGTTATTCAAGCTCTACATTATCGGCGGGACATAAACTGGCGCATAAACAAACTGACCAACGGTGTCAACAGGTCGTCAACAGGCAGGTGACCAGGGCTCTCAATGGCGTGCACTTGGGCCGCCGGAGCCGCGCACTTGCCAGGCAGCTGAGATGCCCAATACAGAGCCCTCCACAGGACGGTGCAAGTGCCGTTCCTGACGAACGGCAGGCTAGGTCGCGGGGTGCTGTCCATCCTGGCATTCCTCGTGCTCAGCGGCGCTCTGCTGGCTTGGCCCTCTCGCCTGCTGAGTGGCTCGGGCCAGTCAACGCATGCGTGGGGCACCGGATCGCGACCCGGCCCGTCCGCATCGTACGCAGGTGCCGGTGCAAAGGCCGGCGAGCCCGACTCTCCTGCCGTCTGGACAGCGAGGGTGCTGGGCCTTGCCTACTTGCTGGCCATCACCTGTTCGGGGCACACGGCGGCAGTGCCCCAACTGGTGGTGACGTCGACACTGCTTGATTGGCTGCACTTGCTCGCCGTGGCCGTCTGGGTTGGGGGTATGGCGGCGATCGCGCTGGCGCTGCTGCCGACGCTTCGCGACAGGACCTTCGATGGCCGCGTGGCCCGAGCTGATCGAGCAGGCGCGGCAAGAGACGATGATGCGCTACGGCGCGTACATGCTGTCGCGGAGCACGTCGATTGCGCGCATGGTTGCCGCCTCAAGATCATGGCCCAGAACATGAAGTACCACGTGACCGTCGTGAAAGGCGGGTGAGCTGCCCATGGCGACACCACCATGTTCGCTGCTGTCGGTGCCACATGGCAATGCCTGACGGCGCAGCCGGTATCGACCGTGAGGCCGCGCTGCACATCGGCGGCGTGGCCCTCACGTGAACACTCGTAGATGGGAATCGGCGTAGCACAGCCAGGCGAGGATTGCCGACCAAGAAGCCCTTGTCGCCAAAGCTCACTTCGGTTGCGGCGGTATGTTTCGCTCGGAGAAGCTGAAGGCTTCCTGTGTGCGTCGGATCTGATGCACTGCCGACATCATGGTGGTGGCTAATTACCGTGCCATAACCGCGACGTCATGACCTGCTAAAGATTTGCAATCGATCTGTGAAGTTGCAGTACTGTGCGGGAAGACCCCACCAGTGGCCGATGTGCGACGTCAGCTGTTGCTTGCAGCAGGCGCGCCAGTGCTTGGGGCGATCGCGCACTGCGCAACGCGCTACGTGGGCACCCCAGCCCTTCAGTCCGGGCCAGGACAAGGTGATCGATGATGATCGGGCTATAGTCTTCTCGCTCATGGTGCTCTGCTGCATTGGGAGAAGTCCCTGCGTATTTTGGCCCTCAAGTGCCGGTTGTTTGTGCCGATAGAGATGAGCAGTAGGTGTCATCCGGTAGCGCATAGGCACGTGTTGGCGAGCAGAGTCGCTCCTGCTCATGCTGCTAAAAGCCAATCTGGAATGCCGGACATGCCATTCATGCTGGGCTGAGAGTTGAGAGACCCGATGCCAGACTGCGAGAAGCTCGCGGGATGCCTGTTCTTTAATGGCCAGCTGGCGCAGATGCCGGTCCTGAGCGACAGGCTTCGCACGCAGTACTGCCACGGCGATTTCACTGTCTGCGCCCGCTACGTGGTATGCCAGGCGCGCGGTCGCGATGCCGTGCCCGGCGATCTCTTTCCCAACCAGCTGGAGAAAGTCGCTGCGCTGCTCGCGTGCGCCGAAGGCGACCATGTACCGCCCATGGCGGAAGGGCAGCACAATCCGCAGCGACACAGCCCAGGGCTGCCCTCGACCAGCACCAACGTCGTTTGCCTGCGAGCAAGGCCATACGGTGCTTGGCTACCCCTGCCCTTCATCCTCCTGGCCTGTGGCGCACTGTTCGGGTTTCTCCTTGTTCGCCCTGTCAACCATGGTCTCGTCGGGCCTGTCGACAACCTTGGGTCTGTAGTGCTCGACCTGGCAGCGGTCGCACTCTGCCTCCTCGGCTCCACCGGCAGAGCGGGCACCACCCTGCCGAGCGAGTCTTCTTCTCCGGCTAGTCAAGGAGGTCGCACTGAGCGAGTATGCTTCAGGAACACGCTCAACATGTCCTCCTTTCTGGTGGGCCTGGGCATCCTCTGCTGGGCACTTGGCGACGCCATATTGGCCATCTATGCGCAGGTCCTGCAGCAGCCGGCACCGGCACCATCGGTGGCCGACCTGGCATATCTGAGCGGCTACCCGATCCTCCTCTGCGGCTTCCTGCTGCTGCCACGGCGTCCCCTCTCGCGCGTGGTGCGCACCCGCATCCTGCTGGATGGCCTCATGCTCCTCACTGCAGGCGTCACCTTCAGCTGGTATTTCATCCTGGGGCCGACGCTGCTGCAGGGGGCTAGCAATGCGCTCGCACTGATCGTGAATGTCGGCTACCCGTGCGCTGATCTCGTGCTGCTTTGCTGCCTGTCCTTGATGCTCGTGCGTACCCACGAGCCCTGGCAGCGGACGGGCGGCCTGATCCTGGCTCTGGGCATCGGTCTCACGCTGACGGTCGATTCCGTTTCCGAGTATCAAGCGCTGCAGGGGACCTACGCAAGTGGAGGACCGCTCGATGCAGTCTGGCCGATGAGCTACCTTATCGTCGGCCTAGGGATGTGGCTGCTGCGGCGGGCAGCCGCCGACGCGGCCGAACCGTCTGCGCAGCCTGAGGCCCACATCTCGCTGCCCGTTGAAGTGTCCGCGTTTTGGCGGAGCCTGTGGCCCTATGCGCTGGTGCCTGCTGTGTACGCCCTGCTGATTTATGCCTGGCGGAGTCCGGCTGATCCGTTCCTGCAGCTCGGCGTATATCTGGGCAGCGCCGTGCTGGTGGTCCTGGTGCTGGCGCGGCAAGTCTTTGCCCTGGCGGAGAACCAGGAATTCGCGCGCAACTTGACGCGGTTGCACAGAGATCTGCTTGCCCTCTACCACAACAATACCGCCCTGACCGAGGCGAATGCGCAGCTGGAGGTCCTCGCCAGCACCGACACTCTCACCAGTCTCCCCAACCGCGGCCTGCTCCGCGTGCGGTTGGCCGAGGCGCTTCCGCAGGTGCAACGCGGTTCCGAGCCGCTCGGCCTGTTGCTACTGGACTTGGACCGCTTCAAGGAGGTCAACGACACTCTGGGGCACGACGTCGGGGACCAACTGCTGGTCCAGGTTGCCCAGCGCCTCGTCAGCGGTGTGCGCGGCAGCGATACCGTGGCGCGGCTAGGCGGGGACGAGTTCGCTGTGCTCCTGCCCGGCGCCGGCGTGGACGGCGCCGCGGCGGTCGCAAGGAACCTGCGTGCCGCCATTGAAGAGCCCTACGTCATTGATGGGCAGCGGCTCTCCATCGGGGCCAGCGTGGGTATCGCCGTCGCCCCCGAACACGGAACCACGGAGTCGAGCCTGCTGCAGCACGCTGACGTGGCCATGTACTTGGCCAAGCGCGGCGGCCTGGGGCTCGCCTTTTACGACCAAGCACAGGATGGCCACGATGCGAGCCGGCTGAACTTGCTGGCCGATTTGCAGCGGGCGATCACCGCCGATGAGCTCGTCTTGCACTTCCAGCCTGAGGTCGCCGTGGCCTCCGGCGAGGTAGTGGCGGTGGAGGCCCTTGTGCGCTGGCCTCACCCCGAACTGGGCATGCTGCCGCCCGACCGCTTCATCCCCCTGGCGGAGCAGACAGGGTTGATCGTCCCACTTACCGAGTGGGTGCTGAACGCCGCGTTGGCCCAGGTGGCGACCTGGGCGCAGGAGGGCCTCGAGGTGGCGGTTTCCGTCAACCTCTCGCTGCGCAATCTGCGCGACCCACACCTGTGCGAGACGGTGGCCAGTCTTCTGCGCCGGCATGCGGTTGCACCCGATCACCTGTGTCTGGAGCTGACTGAGAGCGTGCTCATGGCAGACGTCGAGGGCACGCGGGCCGTGGTTGACCAGTTGGCGGGGCTCGGCGTGCGTCTGGCCATCGACGACTTCGGCACAGGCTACTCGTCGCTGGCCTATCTCTCCCAGCTTCCGGTCCACGAGCTCAAAATCGACCGATCGTTCGTGCAGCACCTGGCGAGCGGCAGCGCCAACCAGACCATCGTGGCCTCGACCATCGGTCTCGGCCACTCCCTGGGCATGAAGGTGGTGACGGAAGGCGTGGAAACGCGCGAGGCCTGGGCTCTGCTGTCGATGATGAACGCCGACCTCGGCCAGGGCTACTTTCTGGCCCGTCCGGCGCCCGCGCCCGAGATGGCAGGGTGGCTTCGTGCGGTGCGCGCCGCGCGAGCAGAGGGCATGTCGAAGGAGAAGTCCAATGGTCACCGGCAGGCTGCTGTCCTGCGGTAGAGCCGCGTCAGCACGGGCGTATTGGATCGACTGCTCGTCGGGTGCCAACGTGCCCGACGATCATCCGCCGGTCGGGCCGGCCTGGTGTATGTGCAACAGCGCCACTATTCGCCGCGCTTCGTAGAGCGCTTTCTGCGTCCGCTCTTCGGCGGTATCTTTCTGGACTCCACGCTGGAGACCAGCTCGGCAATGGGCCGATTCTCCGTGAAGATGCTGACCGAAGGCCGCACCGTGGTGCCCGCCGCCGGCATGCAAGCCATTTCCGAGCAGCTGGCCGCAGCGTTGCCAGAAGGAGCCCTTCGCTGAGGTACCACTGTGAAGGCCGTGCTGCGCCAAGGCGATCGGGCGCTCGGCGTGCGCCTGAACGGCGGTGAGTAAGTGGCCGCAGAGGCCGTGGTGGTGGCAAGCTCCCGCCAACCGCACGGCGCTGCGCAGCACTTTCCTGGCCTCCGAGATCACTGCGTGTAGCAGCATTGAGGGCGCCATGTCCAGCGGGGAAGCTGCCGCTCGCACCCTGCCGGCAGGGAGAGAGTAGATTGGCAGCAGAAGTTCCTCGCGAGCGGACGCCCACTGCGGGGAATCTGCTTCAGGTGGGGTGGCCGACAACGAGCGGCGCTACATTGAGCCCGGCTTGCAGTGCCAGATGCAGGCGCCAGCCCGCTGCATAGTCGCCCACAAAGCACAGTCCGTCATGTGCGGTGTTCAGCTCCCCCAGGTCAAGCAGGCGGCTGGGCCGAGCATGGCGCCACCGCGCGAAATCGAACCAGAGCGGCTCACCAAGGTTGACTCCGAGGAGGGCGCGCACCTTGCCGTGCATGCTAGCCAACAGGTGGGCGGCCGGTACGTCGAGGTGCCGCTCACTGAACGGCACAGCTATCTGCACGACCAGCACCAGCACATCGTCCGGCGTCCGCGTGCGACCCTTGTCGTTCTCGACTGCCAGCCATGAGAGATCGTGATCGCCATCGGCGTTGACGAGCGCATAATACGGACGTGGGTCAGGCGCCGTTCCGCCGGCGAAGATCGTGCCGTCCCGCGGCCGGCGATAGCCGAGTATGAAGGTGAGCATCGGCCAGTACGTCGCGGTCCCGAGGAGCGCGAGCGCGGCATCAACCCGGTCCGTGCGTCCCGGCCTGCCCTGCAGCAGGTCAATTGCCTGAGGCGCAGGGATCGCCACGAGCACCCGTTCCGCTTCACCAAGCACCGCGCCAGCCTGATCCAGCAGACGATAGCCCCCGGGCACGCGATAGACGCGGCTCACGTGCGTGCCCAGCCGTACGTCCAGCCCCGTGGCAAGGGCGCAGCCAAGCATGCGTAGGCCACCGGCATAGGTCCACTTGGGCTCGGCATTGTGCCGTGTGTCTGCCGGTCGAATGTTGTTCCGCCGATCGAAGGGCCAGACCGGACGATCGATGGTGGTGAGCCCCTCGCGGGACAGGTCTCGCAGCACTAAGCGGCGCAGGTCGGGCAGATCGTCGGGCAGGCGCAGATACTGCGCACCGTGATCGACCACGCAGCCGTGCAGTAGGCGGGTCGTGGCTCGCCCGCCAACGCCACGTCTCTTCTCGAAGACCACCACGTGATGTCCCTGAGACGCGAGCGTTCGTCCGCAGACCAGCCCAGAGACCCCAGCCCCCACTATCGCGATGCGCACGGGCAGTCCTCCCAAAAGCACGGTAACCGGACCCTGTGTCCAAAGGGGGAGCGGGGCTCAAGTCCTCCAGGCACGTGCGCCCAAATCCCCGCGGCGCCACGGGGGCGGTTACTACAGAACCGCTTGTCGGCTCAGTGCCGCTGCCTCGGCGCGTCGCGCCAGCGCATGAGCCATGCCGCTGAAGATTCGCACGTGAATGGGATACAGCACGTACCAGTACAGCAGTCCAGGCAGACCCGTTGGAGCGAAGAGGGCCGTCTGCCTCAACACCGACTCCTCTCTGCCGCGGGGCGTGACCTCGAACTGCAGCCATGCCTTCCCTGGCACCTTCATCTCCGCCCGCAGGCGGAGCAAGTGGTCCGGTTCCATTGCCTCCACGCGCCAGAAATCGATGGCATCGCCCACGTAGACCTTGTCCGGATGGCGACGGCCGCGGCGCAAGCCCACGCCGCCCACTGCGCGGTCCAGCATGCCCCGCAGTTGCCACAGTCGATTGGCGTAGAGCCAACCGTGTGCACCACCAAGCCGCGTGAACTCCCGCCATACGAGGCTGGGAGGCACGTGCACAACTAGCTCTCGGCGGTCGCTGAACATGCGGGCGTCTGTATTGAGCGTCGCGGGGGATTCGCCTCGCCGGCTGGAGGCCAGCGCATCGCTCCAGGTTGTCTCCACCTCATCGGCCACGGTCTGAGCGCAGGCGAGCTTCACGGCCGCGCGATAGCCCATGGGCTGGATCTGAGGGAAAAGGGTGCGCGCGCTGTCATCTCGCACGATCACTTCGTTGCGCAGCCCCTCGATAAGCGGACGCGCGATGGCGGCCGGAATCGGCGTGACCCAATGCACCCAGTAGGAGGAGAGACGCGGGGTCAAGAACGGCACGGCAATGAGCACTCGGCGCAGTCCACGGACACGCGCGTAGGCCAGCATCATCTCCCCGTACGTCAGAACGTCAGACCCGCCGATCTCGAGCACGCGGCCGGCGCTCTCGGGCGTGTCCAGCGCGGCCGTCAGGTAGCGCAGCACATCGTCGATGGCGATGGGCTGCACGCGGCTGAACACCCAGCGAGGACAGATCATGATCGGCAGTCGGTCGGTGAGGGTGCGGACCATCTGGAACGACACGCTCTCAGAACCGACGATAACGGCGGCTCGAAACTCTGTGATGAGGACCTCGCTCTCTCGCAGGGCATCACCAACCTGTTGGCGGGAGCGCAAGTGCGCGGAGAGATCGGCATCGGGATCTCCTAGACCACCGAGATAGATGATCTGGTGGACCCCCGCGGCCCGGGCAGCACGTCCGAAGTTGCGTGCGGCGGCTAGGTCTCGCACATGGAAATCCTCGCCACCCAGCATGCTGTGGATCAGGTAGTACGCGGTATGCACACCAGCAAGTGCCCGCGGCAGCGTGGTAGGGTCGAGCACATCGCCCTGGGCAACCTCCACCCGCCTGCGCCAGGCACGGCCCTGCAAGCGATCGTGGTCGCGCACGAGGACGCGCACGCTATGGCCGTCCGCCAGCAAGCGAGGGACGAGGCGGCCACCGATATATCCCGTGGCGCCGGTGACCAGGACTACCGCGGTATCTACCACGTCGGTCCTCCTGACCGGTCGGAAGGACCGTTGCTCCCAGGGCCGACGCACGTTGCCAAGGCCCGGCCATCTGCTGGCAGAGGCAGCCCGAGGCTTTTCGCCCTGCGCGATTCTTGACATGTCTTTGCTGTGCAGGAACGAGTGCTGCGCATGCCGCCAATCCACCGAATCAGCAATCCCTCGCATGCCTGTGCATCGCCGGCGACGCCGACAACATCTACAAGCTGGGGGCTGAACGCGTCATCCATCGTGCATCGGCTCATCGACATGCTCCTCGACCTGACGGCCAATACTGCGCAGCGACTCCTCCCGCTCCCATTCGGCGAGCATTGCTCGCAGCGACCGTGCGTTGTCTTCGTTGAGACGCCCCGCGGCCCGCCAGTAGACCGTCCCGTCGCGGCCGACCAGCAGCACGTGAATCTGCTTCTCGTCCGGAAGGTCTAGAGCACGGCGAAACGCCTTCTTGTCAAGATAGAGCGTGATCGTGCGACGGCGGCTCTCCAGGTCTCTGATCCCCGAGCGCATGCCCTGGTTGATGAACCAGCGAGAGAGCGGGTTCCCCGGCTCGAGGGTTGGCAGCTCATAGAATTGGAATCCTCGATGGTCGCTGCCCAATTGCGCGGCCAGCCCGGTCCAGGTATCGACCTCCTCTTGCTGCCATCTCTGGAAAGCGATGAGCAGCAAGTTCCGCTCACCGCTCAGGTCCCCGGGCAGTGTGACCCGTTGTTCCGCCAGATTGAACGCGGTGAGTGTCGGGAAGCCCATCTGCAGCCTCTTCCAGGGAGCGCACGACCTTCAGCGCTTCCTGGACGTGATGATGCACGCGGATCAGGGAAGAGAACCTGTAACGAATGATACCCTTCCTGTCGCTCACGTATGTGACTCTGCCATCCAGAAGGCTAAGGGCCGACCTGGCGCCGTAGGCACTGCGCACTACAGCTGCTGCTGTTTCTGTCCCTTGACGCGGCTGTTGCCTTGGCGTTGGAAGACCGGTCGCAGCCCAAAATATAGCGCCTAACCAGCGAAACTGAACCTTCGCAGAGCAGCTGTCAAGATACGAGCGATAACGGCGCAGGCAAGCACTTCCGCCGTGCGTCCGCCGCGCCGACCTCCTACCCTGAGACGTGCCGGCCGTTCCCACACAGGATGCCCAGCACGAGGCCGAAGGCAGCATGCCGCACTAGCTGCTGGGCGAACGGCAGCGGCGTGTTCAGTTTTGGCAGCTCCCCCGACACCATCGACGGGTGCATGCGGTCGGCGATGATTGCCGTGGGCCAGAGTACCGTGTTTTCGATGGCCATCATGGCGACGCCGCGCAGCCAGTTGGGACCGCGCAACCGGCAATGCCCGTAGCCGCCGTAGAGAAGGCCGACGGCGGCGCCGAATCCCACGTGCAAGGGCAGGCCGATGAGGCGTGCTCGGCGTGGGTCCGAGGTGAAAGGCCGGCCAAGCATGAGCAGATCGTCGGAGGCCGACCGCGTGATCGCCATGTCCGCGTACATTACCAGCAGATAGGCACTTGCAGCCGCGATCCCGGCCGCTATCGCTCGGCCGGGATCCAAATCGGCGTCGGGCGCCACACGAAGGTCCCTGCCACTCCAAATAGTCATAGATCACCAAGGTCCAGTCATTGCACAGGCACGCAACTCGGGCGCTGTGCCCGTTCTGCTGTCACCAATGTAGTTGGACTGACCGATCGCACGCAGGGCAGCGGCCACGCCGCCGGCGCTCTCAATCGGAACGGGACGTCGGCTGCCAACTTCTACGGGGTTCTTGTGTTGGCGTTTCCTGGTCACGATTCGCTTATTCTTCTGCGACTCTCGCCTTGCCACACTGCCAGGGCAGCCGTGCCGTAGACTCGCAACGGCACGGCTGCTCGCTAACTCCTCCCTACATGCCGTTCGACATCGGGTCGTCGTCCAGTACGACCGCGCTGAGCTTCTGCGCGCCCGTGCCCTTGAATAGCCCAATGGCAACCACGGTGTAGTCATGGTCGGCCTTGAGCTGTATGCCACTCACCGTCAACACGGTGGTGCTGTCTGCACCGGCAGGGTGGACCAACAAGGTGTAGCTGCCTGTCGGTACGGTGACCGGAGCCATGGCGCGGTTGGGGAAGGCGACGTCTTTGAAGATAAGCCCCGCCCCCTTGGCCTCGATGTCCACAGCCGGCGCGTTGGGCGAAAGGTGGATGAAGCGCACCGTGGCCTTGGTGCTGTTCATGCCTGCCGGGAGGCTGAACACCTTGGCGCTGATCGCCTTGAGCTGGCCGACGGCTGCTACGGTGTAGTAGATGTTGGCCGTGAAGGGCACGGTGACGTTGATCACCCCGCCCTTGGCGCTATACGCCGCGCCGGCCGGGAATACTTGCAGGTGATGCGAGCCGGCAGGGACGGTGAGGAACGGCGTGACATAGGGGAACGACAGGCTCTTTACCGCCTTGGCCCCGTCGACGAAGACCTCGACGGCGGGGGCATCGGGGCTGGCGTGGAGGACACGCACGTACGCAGTGCCGGCAGCCTGTGCGGTATGGGTGACGGCGAGCGGCGCAAGCGTGGCGCCCGCCACGACGATGGCCACGCCCATGTGTTTGAGCGATGTGAACATTGACATTGACTGCTCCCTGTTAGGTGCTAAACGGGTAAAGCGTATCTGCGAGGCACGCGCGCTAGTTGTCGACCGAGGTAATGGTGCTGAGCGCGGGCATGCCCGAAAGCAGCCCTTCAGCGTAGACCGTGTAGATCTTGCCGGCGGCGAGCGTGACGCCCGGCAGCTTCAGTGCCGCGGTGGTCGTGCCTGCCGCGCGCACTTCCAGATTGTAGGTGCCGGCAGGAACCGTGAGGTAGTCGCTGGCCGCGTTGGGCTGCAGCCCTGAGCTCAGCACCGCGCCGCCGGTCACCGCGACATCCACTGCCGGAGTGTCCGGCGAGGCATGCACCACACGCACTTCGGCTTTCCCGCTCGGCGGTGGCGGGTTGTTGTCATGCAGCACGAAGGCGGTGATATTGGCCAGCTTGTTGGCGGCCACGACCGTGTAGTCCCAGGCGTTCTTCAGGAAGACCGTCGTGTCGATGACTGCCTTGCCGGACGGGCCGGTGCCGGAGGCAAAGACCTGGACATGATGGCTGCCCGCGGGGACCGTCAGGTAGGGGGTCACCGTCTTGAAGCTGAGGTTGGTGATCGCCGCTGCGCCGTCCAGGTAGACGTCCACGGCCGGGGCATCCGGCGAAGCATGCGCGACGCGTATGCGCGCCTGCGGCCCACGATCCTTGGCCACGATGACCTGCAGGCCCCCCTTGAGCGTGCCCACCACGAACACCGTGAACGTGCGGCCGGGGTGGATGCGGAAGTCGGGCAAGCCGAGGGCCACCGTACTGGTGCCGGCAGCCAGGACATTGAGCGGAAGAGCGCCCGGCTTCACGGTCAGGAAGTCACTGGCTGAGCCGAAGGCCAGGCCCTTGATTACAGTGGGGCCACCAGTCACGGCCAGATCCACGGCCGGCGCGTCCGTGGAGGCGTGAACGGCACGCAAGCGCGAGGCGCCGGGTGGCGGCAGGCTGTTGTCGTCGACGAGCACGAGAGGCTTGATCGTCGCAAGCAGCCCGATAGCGGCGACGGTGTAGTCCGTGCCGGCCTTGAGCGTCACCGCGGCGTCGATCACCGCCTTGCCGGACGGGCCGGTACCGGCGGCAAAGACCTGCACATGGTGGCTGCCAGCCGGCAGCGAGGCGTAGTCCGTGACCGCCATGAAGGCAAGATTGGAGAAGGCTTTGGCCCCGTCGACATACACATCCACGGCCGGAGCATCCAGCGAGGCATGCACGACGCGCACGTTCGCGGTTGGCGGGGGAGTTGCGGCACTGGCGTTGAGGCCCCATGCTGACGGCGCGAGCATCGCCACCAGGAGAGCACACACCAGGGGTAGCAGGCGGGTGAAGACCCGCCGGTGAACAAGGACTGTCATCGATCCTCCTCTTGAGCCGGCAAGTCCCGGCTGTGAACGTTCAGGCGACTATCTGGGTGGTGACGCCGGTGCGATTCGCCGGCAAGTGGTAAACGGTAACCGAGCCGAACACATTCTGCACCTACTATTCAGCGGGCTTGCACATCCCTCCCTGTGCCCTTCGGCACATACCGCTCGAGGAGCGCTCTGCGCGACCATGGCGCCTGACCTCTCCCAAGACACCGTGACTAAGTTTTACTAGTCAAAGCGCCCTCGCTACCACCATACCACACGGTGTACGTTTTGACTAGATTTCTTCTTCAAGTCCAGTTTGCAGCCCGGTGCGTCCGTCGTTCGGCGACCGCTGAACCACGCCGCCGGTGATCCGGCGACGGCAGAGGGTGGGCGGCGGGGATGGGCGGCGGCGCCTTGCAGACTTCTCGTGCATGGCGGTCGCGAGACGGACCAGGCAGGCGCACCACCCATGCTTGAATAATCTATATTAGTCATCTCATACTGGAGTAGGCGGTGTGCGCAGGCCTCCTGAGGATCTGCGACTGTGTGCTGAGCAGAGGGCAAGGCACGTGGAGCAAGAAGGTCGGCCTGCTCAGTCCATCGTGTTCCCGATCAGCACCGCTGCGCGCCTCACGGGCGTACCGGCAACCACCCTGAGAAACTGGGAGAAGCGGTACGGCATTCCGCTGCGGCGGCGTACCGTACGGGGAAACCGGCGCCTGTACCGAGTGGAGGATGTTGACCACGTGCGCCTGCTGGCGCACCGCGTGCTCAGCGGCGTCCCGATCCGCAAGGCGGCTGCCGCCGTACGCAATCAGTCTGAGCCGCGCTTCCTTCCGCCTGAGGCAGTCGATCGTCGAGGTGGCGTTGGCATCGTCTATCTTGCCGCATCTCTCGACGAGGTGGCTGGTAGCACGGAGTAACGATAGCCCGCTGGATATGGGGTGCGACGTCGTAATTACCGGGACCTGACGTCGGGATATGCGCCGAACTCGCTGCGCAACACACGGCCTCACGCATGAAGATGCGCTGATGCCTCCAGCGCTTGCGCGCGCGGTCCTTCCAGTGGTGGGACAGGCGACCCGGCGGCCACGCTGTGGCACGGGATGGGTGCAGGGCTTTTGCTGGGAGCTTGAAACAGCAGAATGCTCAACTCGACGCTGGCGCCTGGATCCGCTGTACGTAGCGCCATGACGAAAACTCAGTGCCGTCAGGGGCATGGTGGATGGCGCGGTCTGCCGGTATGTAACCCAGATGCTCCTAGACGCGCCGCGCAGCTCGGTTGTCCTCCACCACCCACAGGTGCTAGGGGTCGTACGCCGCCCGGCGTTGCACCCAGGCACGACCTGTGTCGAGCAGTTGCCGTCCTATCCCACGAACCTGGTAGGAGGGCAGGATATGCAGATTGTCGAGCATTGACACCGTTACGGCTCAGCGTCTAGCACGACGCAGATGAAGCCGACGCCCGTGCTGCCGTCTGTGGCCATCAGGACGCTCTGCTGTGCACGCGGCTCTGCCTGAAGCTGGCGCCGCCAATAGCGCTGACGCTCGGTAAGTATCTCATGGTCCAGGTAGACATCGGAGAAGATGCCGCGATATGTGCCACACCGGCTGCTGGTGTGCAGTGCGGCGATGACGGCCGCGTCGCGCGCTGCAGCCGCCTGGAGCGCGACCTCCACATTGGCTGTTTGACTAATAACCGTAGTCAAACTCTGCGCCTTCGGGTATAGTGAATACGGAGCGGAATTGACTAAGAAAAATTATTCATAGTGCGGACCAGGCACCGCCGCTACGCTCCATCTTCGGTGAAGACGTCTAGCAGGGCTGCACTCTACGTCGGGACGCAGCGGCAGCGACGTCAGGGCACGTTGCTACGGCGATGAAGTCCGTATCGCGGGAACACGAGGTCCATGGTTTGGCACAGGAACAGAGGGCTGGAGGGGAATAGTGGATAGCTCGCACGGCGAGCGCCCGGTCACGCCAGGTTCGTGGAAGACCGCCGTCAGGGAAGGCGGGGTCGGCGCCGATCGTTACAAATGGCAGGTCTTGGCCTCGGTCGTGGTGGGTCTGTTCATGGTGATCCTCGACGCGACGGTGGTCAATGTGGCGCTACGGGCCTTGCAGGAAAAGTTCGTGGCGTCGACCAGCGACGTCCAGTGGGTGATCAGTCTGTACACGCTTGCCTTGGGAGTCGCCACCCCACTCTCCGGATTCCTGGGTGACCGCCTTGGAGCCAAGCGGGTCTACATCGGCGGTCTACTCATCTTCGTGCTCGGCTCCGCGCTCTGCGGCCTGGCCCCGAATCTGGGCCTGCTGATCGCCGCGCGCGCATTGCAGGGAATCGGCGGCGGCATCGCGCTGCCACTGGCCACTGCCCTATTGTTCGGGGCCTTCCCACCGGAGCAGCGCGGCCTCGCCTTCGGCATTTTCGGTATCGTGCTGGTCTTTGCCCCTGCGAGTGGCCCGCTGCTCGGCGGTTGGCTGGTGGACCAAGGTCAGGTGCCCTGGATATTCTTTATCAACGTGCCGATCGGCCTCGCGGGCGCCGGCATCGCCGGGCGCTTGCTGAGGGCGGAGCCGGCGCGTGCGGCCCGTGCCGACCTTGCAGGCATCGTGCTGGCGCCGCTTGGTTTCGGTGCCCTGCTCTTCGCCGCCTCGGTGGCCGGGGAGCCCGGCGCGGGCTGGGGCGACTGGCGCGTGCTGGCAGGACTGGGACTGGGCTTGGCGGCGCTGCTCGCCCTCGTCGTGGCCGAGCTTCGGGCCCCCGAGCCGCTGCTCGACTTGCGCCTCCTGGGTATTCGCAGCTTTGCCGTGGCCGGAGTCGTGGGCATGGTGGGTAGCGTCGCCCTGTTCGGCGCCGAGTTCCTGCTCCCGCTGTACCTGCAGGTCCTGCGCGGTCGGACGGCATTCGAAGCGGGCCTGTTCCTGCTTCCCCTCGCCCTGACCTCGGGGGTTGTCTCACCTCTCGCGGGGAAGATTACCGACCGGGTCGGGCCGCGCCTACCGATCCTGGTCGGATTCCTGCTCCTGGTCTTCAACACCTATCAGCTCTCGCACATCACCCTCTCCACGAGCCTGACTCTCATCGCCGTCTTGGCAGCACTCCGCGGCATCGGCGTAGCGCTGGTGATCCAAACCACGCAGGTTGCAGCACTGAGCGACGTGCCGTTCACTCGCATCAGACGAGCGACTCCGCTGCTCAGATCCTTCCAGCAAACGATGCAGGCGATAGGCGTAGCGCTGCTGGCCACCATCGCCGCTGGGGCGGTCACTCTCCGTCAGCCGTCGGTCGGCGCCACGGCCGCAGCAGTCGGACGATTCCAGCAGAAGTACCTCACGGGCCTAGAGCATGCCTACGTCGCGGCGCTGGCCATCTCTATCGTCGCCACTGCCCTAGCCTGTTTTCTCCCCGGTTGGCCTGGCGCATATAGTCGTCGCACGGCGCCGGCTGGCCGGGCAAGCGCGACCCCGGTCGCGACCCGCACGTCCGGTCTGGCGACGGGCGCCGCCATGACGAACGTGCCCCGGCCGTTCGAGGCGCGCAGGCCGGAAGGTGCGCAGGCATGACCAGGGATATCGGCAAGCGCTCGCATGGGCACGAAATGACTCACCGGCAAGCTGCGCACGACCTGCACGCCCAACGCCAAGTCCGGCTGGGATCTGCGGTCGCGCCGGCCCCGGGCTGCGGTTATTCTGGTCCCGTCGTCCTGCTTGCTCAACCTAGTACAGAGCACGCCAGTCCCATCATCGCTCGTCCCTACTGAGACAGCACCGAATTTTCGAGACGCACACACCCGTAACAAAAAGGAGTACAGCAATGACCAGAATCGGCATTATCATCGGTAGCACGCGCCCGGGCCGCAATGGCGAGGCCGTGGCACGGTGGGTCTACACGATCGCATCGCAGCGTGCTGACGCCGACTACGAACTCATCGATCTGCTCGACTTCCACTTGCCGCATCTCGACGAACCGATGCCCCCGTCGCTCGGGCAGTACTCCAAGGCGCATACCATTGCCTGGGCAGCCAAGATCGCAAGCTTCGACGGCTTCGTGTTCGTCACACCGGAGTACAACCATTCGACCTCGGGCGCACTCAAGAACGCCATCGACTTCCTTTATAAGGAATGGAACAACAAGGCTGTGGGCTTCGTCAGCTATGGCAGCGCTGGTGGCACGCGGGCGGTGGAACACCTGCGCCTCATCGCCGGGGAACTGCAAATGGCCGATGTTCGCTCCCAAGTCGCCCTGTCGCTGCACGCCGACTTTGAGCACTACACGCGCTTCAAGCCGGGCGACCACCATCTAGCTTCGCTGAGCGCCATGCTCGACCAGGTGGTCGCTTGGAGCGGCGCTCTTGCCGCTCTGAGAGCCGCAGACTGACCGGGCTTTCGACGACTCCTGCGCATCGACGAAGATCTGGACACCGGCGCGGTGATCGCGTCGGGCGCACGGACCAGCATGGCCTGCCTTCTGGGTAACATCATGACAGAAAGTCTGAGGAGGGCTACATGACACAATTCGACCGCATTTCCCAACGACCTGAGGTTATGGGGGGCAAAGCATGCATTCGGGGAACGCGAGTGACGGTCGGCATGCTTGTTGGCCAAATCGGTGCCGGCCATAGCATCGAGGAGATCCTGACCGACTACCCATACGTTGAACTCGAAGACATTATGCAGGCGCTTCGCTACGCTGCGTGGCGCGCGGAAGAACGCGAAATCCAGCTGGCCAAAGCATGAAGCTGCTTGTCGACATGAACCTTTCACCGCGCTGGGTCGGCCGACTGGCCGGTGAAGGAATACCGGCAGTCCATTGGGCGTCAGTGGGCAAGCATGACGCGCCAGATGCCGAGATCATGGCGTTTGCCATCGAGCATGACTACATCGTCCTGACCCACGATCTAGACTTCAGCGCAATCCTGGCAGCCACGCACGATCACAAGCCCAGTGTCATACGGATTCGCGCCGATGATGTCAGCCCCGACACTATCGGCACACACGTTATCGCCGCCGTCAAGCAAATGGAGCCGGAGCTGCAAGCCGGAGCCATACTGACTATTGACCCCAGCCACAGCCGCCTGCGACTCCTTCCACTTTCTTGACGACTCCCGCCCTGTGTCTTCACGTCCGCCCGGTAGCCCTGTTGACTATTGCATTTGTATACACCAAGGCCGGCATGGCAGATCCGACCCTGACGTGCAACCTGTTTCTGCCCAAGACACCCTGGTCGATCAAGTTTCAAACCTCCACGCTGTGTTAGCGGCAGCGTGAATTGACGAGCGCGGTATAGGCGTTAAGACTGACAGCATCGGCTACAAGCAGCCTTACCTTCCCGCAAGAGCCTGGCGCCCGAAGGCGTTGCCTTCTACGAGTTAACCTGGCAGGAAACCTAGAAAGGGAAGGGTCATGGCGGGACAGATCGTGCTTGCCGGCGGCGATGAGTTTCGACCGGGTTGCGAGACCATGGACCGGCAGGTGCTGCGCGCCGCCGGAGGCGTCAATGCCCGTGTGGTGTTCCTGCCAACCGCCGTAGCCCGCCACTATCCGTATCAGAGCGGACGTGGCGCGGTAGCCTATTTCGGGCGACTTGGCGCACCCTGCGAGGTGGCGATGATCCTGACCCGTGACGATGCCGAGAAGCCTGAGAACGTCGGTCTGATCGAGAGCGGCACCTTGATCTACATTGGCGGCGGCGATCCGGATGTACTGCTGGACGTGCTCGCTGGAACAGCGGCCTGGGCCGCGGCGCTTCGCGTCTGCGAGCGAGGTGGCGTGGTGGGTGGCTCGAGTGCCGGCGCGATGGTGATGTGCAGCCATACGCTCCTGCCCGGCAGGCGCAATGAAGACGACACCCCATGGGTTGCCGCCCTCGCCTTGGTCGCCAATGCGCTGGTCATGCCGCACTACTCACCCCGCCGCGCCGGATCGATGGCGACCCTGGCGGAGCGGGCATCTCGCGAGGTGTTCCCCTCATTCGCCGTGTTGGGCATCCCCGAGCATGTTGGGCTGCTCGGCAACGGCCCTGAGTGGGAGGTGGTAGGGCCTGGACCGGTGACCGTCTATACGGGGGGCCGTGCGCACGAGTACCGTGAGGGTGAGCGAGTCACCCTCGACACAGGGGCGGCGTAGGCCCATGCGCGTGCTCCTTGTCACACCCTATTACAAGCCTGCCCACCTCGGTGGGATCGAGCGAGCGATCGAGCGCCTCGCGTGGGCGCTTCGAGCAGAACCCGGTATTGAACGGCGCGCGGTGCTCACCACGCGCTATGCCTTCCCTCCCCGCTACGTTGAAGGACTTGCCGCGCACGAGGTGCAGCGGGGCGGCCTGGAGGTATTCCGCCTCACCTGCGCGCCACACCGGCCCGCACCGCTGTTTCCCCGCTACTCCTGCCCGGTAACCTACTTCTCTCCACGCGAAATCGGCCATATCCTGCACACATACAAGCCTGACGTGCTCCATTTCGTCGGTGATGGCTGGATCTGGGCGCACCTGCCCCTGCTTGCGCGACGATCCCGGGATACTGCCACCGTGTTCACACCGTCGTTCCATGATCTCGATGGCTGGCGCGCACCGCTGCGCTGGCCGAATACCCTCATCTGCCGCCAGGTGGAACGCGCCGTGGCGCTCCGCAAGCTCGAGTGGCGGGGAGTCGCTGAGGCATATCGGCCGCAACATAGCAAGCTGGTCCGCATCCCCTGCGGTGCCGCTGTGCCCGCCCAGCCGGCCGTCGGCAGCGTTCCAGGTGCGCCACTCACGATCCTTTGCGTGGGACGGCTGGGCACGCATAAAGGGCAACTGTGGCTGCTCGACCTCTATCTCCAGGCCCGCGAGCACTTCAGCCGGCCTGTGCGCCTGGTGATGGTGGGCGCGGATGAAGGTGATGCAGGTGGACAACCTGGGCAACCTCCACCCGCCTGCGCCAGGCACGGCCCTGCAAGCGATCGTGGTCGCGCACGAGGACGCGCACGCTGTGGCCGTCCGCCAGCAAGCGAGGGACGAGGCGGCCGCCGATATATCCCGTGGCGCCGCTGACAAGGATTACAGGGATATCTTCCACGTCGGTTCTCCTGGCGGCTCACGGCGTTCGCTGTCTAACCCATGCCATTCGTTCGGCCCGCGCGCAAACCCTCGCGTGGCAAGATGCTTGAGGCCGGCCCGCGTCACGAGCAGCAGCTTCTCGCGCCGTCCCGTGTGCACTCGCTGCGTCAGCACGTCGAAGCCTGCGTGCTCGACCTTAATGAGAATCCCAGCATAGGCCTGCGCGGCAATCGCGATGGGCAGCCGGCAGTCGCGAGGCAGGTAGTGGAGCCCGGCCAAACCCATGCGGTAGTAGTCACGCGCACGCTGGATGAGTGGCTGAAGCAGAGTCACGAAACGCGCGTCGACGATGCCTTGCTCGAGATCGACTTGCCGATAGCCGGCCCGCGCCATGGCGTCCGCGGGAATATAGATGCGTCCCCGCGCCAGATCCTCACCGACGTCGCGCACGATGTTGGTCAACTGCATCGCCATGCCGAGATCTCGCGCCGGATCCAGGGCGGCCGCGTCCTGGGCGCCCAGCAGCGCGGCCATGGCGATGCCCACCGTGCCGGCGACGCGGTAACAGAAGCGGTCAAGGGCGGCAAGATCGGGAAGCTGGCGGGGCTCGACGTCGTCGGACAGGCCGTCAAGCAGCTCAAGCAGCGGCGATAGTGGCAGCGAACATTTTCGTATGACGTGTGCGAGTGCGTAGCGAACCGGTTCGTCCTCAAATGGGGCCCCGGCGAGCAGCCAGGCTCGCCAGCCATCCAACTGGAGCCGGATGGAAGCGAACGATGCGCCGTCTCCTGGCACGTCGGCGATGTCGTCGACGGTGCGGCAAAAGGCGTAGAGCGCGTTCACGTCGCACCGTTTGCCGGCAGGGAGAAAGCGCGAGGCAAGCGAGAAGCTGCGGGCTTTCGCAGCGATGATACGGGCGCAATGCGCGTTGGCATGCTCCAGCATCGAATCGCTCCGTCCGAATCCATTCATCTCGCCGCCGACTCCCTCACTGCCATCGCGGTCGTGGCCATGACCATCCATACACGGTTTCCTCCACGCCTTCCGCCACGTGGCGCCCTAGGGCCAGCCTAGAGCGTCAGGCGCCGCCCGCTGCCTGGGCACACAACTGCTCGATGCGCCCGACCGCGTCGTCAATCGTCACGCCAAGATAGATGGCGAGTCCTGTCAGGCGCGCGTGCGCGCCCTCGCGTTGCGCGAACCCTGGCCCACCATAGGCCAGCGCTGTCTCAGCCGGCTGCCTTGCCAGGTTCTCGATGATCTCGACCACGCGATCGGCTGTGTCGGGCTGGGTGGCCGTGATGCAGAGGACGCGCAGGCCCATGATCCGTCGCTCATCTTCCAGAGCACTGTGCGGCGTGTTGGCGCCCAGGTACACCATCGGGGTGCCGCGAGTCGATGCCAGCGCCACCAGGGCCATCGTGCCCAGCTCGTGCTGCTCGTCGGGACCGCACGCCGCAGCTGCTCGCGGATGTCCTGTGCCGGCCGGGATGCCCGCGATCACTGCCCGTAGCCACGCCGCGATGGCACTGCTGGCAAGGTGCTCCGCGGCGATCACGTCATCGCCCGCCTCCCAGCGATCGCCCAGCCCGCGCAGCGCTGGTACGAGAACGCGGGACCAGGCGTCGGCAGGAGGGAGAGCCGCCGTCGCCGCGGAGAGGCTCCGCTCCACGCCTGCCGCATCCAACGACTGTGCAGCCATGAGCAGTGACTGCACAAGGCGATCGGGGTCTCGCTGGTTATCCACCGCCGCGGCAACCGCCCTGCGGATCGACGTGCCACTCGCCACGCGTTGGGCAAGATAGCGGACCAGGGCGATCTCGTCGCCGGTATACAGACGCCGTCCGCCCGAGCCGTCGCGGCCCGGACTGGGCATGCCATACCGCTTCTCCCAATTCCGCAAGGTCATCTCCGGCACCCCGGTCAGTCGCGCGACCGTCCCAATCGGGAACAAGCTGGATCCGCCTTGAGGACTGTCTTGCTTGCTGTGCATCTTCTCTTTCGTTCGCGGCCCACTCTGAGCCGCGTGCCTCATCTCTACGATCCAGTGTAAACTGAATAATAAAGATTAGTCAAATCCAACAAACTCAGCTATGGTGATGGTAGATACGTCGTCGGCGGTGCGACCAACGCGGCGGCTGGGCTGGTAGCCGGCAGGCAGAGTGCCAACGCTTGTGGCGATTGCGCTCCCGGTGCGACGCTTGTGTGCTCCTCCGACGACGTACCCTGAAAGCCCGCCGATCCGCGCGGGTGATGGGGTACCATCTGTCGAGAGGATGACTGAATTGACTGAGAATCCACGACATTCGGGCCCAGTAGAAGTCGGCGATCTGGCACCCGACTTCACTCTTCCCGCCGCCGATGGGGCGACGGTTTCCCTGCACGACATGCTCGGCTCCGGTACCATTGTGCTGTACTTCTATCCAAAAGACGACTCAGCCGGCTGTACGGCCCAGGCCTGCAGCTTCCGCGACAACTACGAGGACTTCAGAGAAGCCGGCGCTGAGGTCGTCGGCATCAGCGCGGATGCCTCGTCACGGCATGAGCAGTTCGCGGCCAAGCACAGGCTGCCGTTCACGCTGCTGTCGGATGTCGACGGCAGCGTGCGCAAAGCCTATGGTGCGACGACGGCATTTGGCCTTCTACCCGGCAGGGTCACCTATGTCATCGACAGTGCAGGTGTTGTCCGCTACTCGTTCTCATCCCAGTTGCGCGTGCGGCACCACGTTCAGGAAGCGCTCAAGGTCGTGCGGTCCCTGGAGGCGACTCCCCTGCACACGTAGGCAGTGGAGAGCGCAGTTTGTTGCCCTGTACAGGCATTCCTTCGAAGAGGGAACCGTCTCTGCATGGTGGGTGCATCGATCACGAGAGATAGGACGGCGACGAAGCTGCTAGAAGGCTACAGAAACGGCATGCTGGCGATGGCGCTGGCCGTGGTGCTTGCCAGCATACCGAGCCTGTTGTTCAATTGGACCTGGGCGCTGGAACCGGTGTCCGAGAAAGTAATGCTGGCGACTCCGGTCGATCTTGCGCAGCAGTTGATCCTGCATCTCGGTCCTGCCGCGCGCCCGCTCGCGCTCCTGGGAGGGTTTGCCGTCTGTCTCGTGCTGGGCGGGCTGGCGGGAGCAGTCGCCGCCAGCCCACGCGGGAGGCTGCCCGGTTTTGTACTGCCCCTGGCGGCACTGTTCCTGCTCTGCATCGCTCTCTTTATCGTGTTTCCACCCCTTGATCCTCGTGCCTCCCGCCATCCTGGTAGGGCTGTACGCGGTGGTGCTGGGGTGGCGCCATATCACTGCACCTCGCGGTCCGCGCGCGGAGCGGGCAGGGCAGAAGCGGCCACGTCAAGCGTTCATCTCCGACAGCATGCGCATCGTGCGCGCCGCCATGGTCCTGACCGCGTTGCTTCTGGTTGAACCCTGGTATAAGTCGCGCACCGTGCTGATGCGTGGCGGCAGATTGTTTGGTTTCAGCGCGCCAAGACCGCGACGACAGGGCTTCGAGATCCCAGGCATCACGCCGGAAGTCACGGCTAGCGACAACTTCTACTACCTGAGCAAGAACCTCGTCGACCCCGATCTGAGCGACGTGAGCTGGAGCCTACGCGTCGACGGCCTGGTCAAACGCCCCTACGTCTACACCTTCGACACGCTCCTTGCTCTACCCTCAACGTCGCACTACGTCACCCAAGAGTGCGTCAGCAATCCGGTTGGCGGCTCGCTGATGAGCTGCGCCCTGTTCACCGGCGTGCCGCTTCGCGCGCTGCTCGCGGCGGCCGGCCCCTTGAGAACCGACGCCAAGGTCGTCATGCGCGCGCCGGACGGTTTGGCGGACAGCATCCCGCTTGACCTGGCCCTCGATCCCGCGGTGCTCATTGCCTACGGCATGAACGGTCAGTACCTGGACCGGCGGCATGGCTATCCCGCTCGCATGCTGATTCCCGGCAGCTACGGGTTCAAAGGCATCAAGTGGGTTGAACACATCGAACTCGTCGACCAGGCATTCAAGGGCAGCTGGCAGGAATTGGGTTGGACCGACAGTGCCGTGGTGCACACGACGGCGCGCATCGATATTGCGAGACAGGCTGCCGGCGGCACGCTTGTCGCGGGCGTGGCCTTCGCGGGCAGCCGCGGGATCCGACGGGTTCAGGTGCGGACGGGGAGCGGTCCCTGGGTCGATGCCGCCCTGCAGGTGCCAGCGCTGTCCCGGCTCACCTGGGTGCAATGGCGGGTTATCCTGCCGGTGCACGGTCATCTGACCCTGGAGGCGCGCGCCTTCGACGGGACGGGAGCGCCGCAGACCGAGCACGAGAGCGATATCTACCCGGCCGGCGCGACGGGATATCACCGGATTATCGTCGATGTCTGAGGCTCACTGACGATGGGAAACAGCAGCAACGCTCGATTCGTAGCCAACTGGGAGCGGCTTCTTCTGCCAGGCTTCATCGCCTGGGAGATGCTGACCTTCTACTTGGCGCGACACAACTACGCGCGACTGCCCATGGTGCACGGTAGCGAGGCGCAAGGAGACGCCGGCGGAGACGGCCCGGCGCCCATCTCGGCGATCATCCCCGCGCGTAACGAAGCGCACAACCTGCCTACGCTGCTCTCGTCACTTGCCGCGCAGTCGCTGAAGGCAGCACAGATCATCGTCGTCGACGACCAGTCCGAGGACGGGACGGCCGCCATTGCCGAAAAGGCCGGGGTGACCGTGATCCGCTGCCAGGGGCCGCCTTCTGGATGGACCGGCAAGACCTTCGCCTGCCATTTGGGCGCGGACGCGGCGACCCAGCCCTGGCTGCTGTTTCTCGACGCCGACACCGAGCTGTCTCCGCAGGCATTGCGTGTCAGCTACAGATACGTGATCGACCACTCGCTCGACGGGTTGTCGCTGCTCTTGCAGCAGCGCTGCCTCACCGTCTGGGAGCGGCTGCTGCTGCCGTACGCCTACGCTCGCTACTTCGCCGGAGCGCGGCCCTCGTCGCCGCGGGCGAACGGCCAGTGGATACTCATGAGCGTCAAGGGCTACGCGCGCTGCGGGGGCCATGAGGGCGTGCGTGGCAGCCTGATCGAGGATGTGGCGCTGGCACAGCAGTGCCGGCGCGCGGGCCTCAACCTGCCCCTGGCCCGCGGGGAAGAACTGGCAAGCGTGCGCATGTACGATGGCTTTGGCGCCATCTGGGCCGGGTTCGGGAAGAACTCCTTCCGCTTCGTGGCGGCAGACCCCATCGGGGGCGCCATTACTGCCGCGAGCGTCATCGCCGATACCGCCTTGCCCATGCTGGCCTGGCACGCCTGGCGGCACGGCGGACGCATCCGCCGGCTGAGCGTGCTGGCGTTGTATGTCGTCGTGGCGCGTGGCCTGGCCTTTTGGCAGCGCCAGTTCCAGGCGGGCCGGCTTGGCGCGCTCACCTACCCTATCTCGGCGTTGGTGTTCCAGGCCATCGCTTTGTATTCGGCCGCACGGACCCTGACCCGGCGGGGCGCGCCGTGGAAAGGCCGCGTCTATTCAGTCGACCGCTGATTGCTGGAGCCAGTTGCACGATGACAGTAAAGGTTCGCTGACATGGCCATCGCACCGACGCTTCGACGCGGCTATCGCCTGGGAGGGACGCGCCAGTACACGCTCCCGTCTTGGCTGTGGCTGGACTTGACGCGCAGTCTGTTCGACGGCGCCCGCAGGCCGGTTGAGGAGGATGCCGAGCGCGTGCTCGCCGCGTGGCCGCGCCAGCCGCATTGTCCACAGCCGAGAGCATATTCCTCCGGCCGGTGCCATGGTGATCGTCGCCAACCACTACCAGCGGCGCGGCCTGTGGATCGGCTTTGCCGGCGGCATACTGGCGCGAGAGATCCGTCGTGCCCGGCCGGATCACGCCCGCGTGCACTTTGCCGTGATTGGTGACATACGTGTGCGCGGGCGAGTGATACCCGGGTCCGGACTCCTGCTGGGACGTGTCGCTCGTATCTGGAGCATGGTCTCGCTGCCCACCGATCCGCGCGCGGTCGCCGGCCGGGCCGCGGCGCTCCGGCAGCTCTTTCGGCTTGCCCTGCCGGCGCCCCGTGGCCGGGGTGAGCCGATCGTGCTGTTCCCCGAGGGAACGGCGGGCACCACCGCCGGCCTGCGCGAAGCGCTCCCCGGTACCGGCGCGCTGCTCCTGCGGCTGCATCGCTCCGGCGTCGCGGTCGTGCCGGCCGCCGTGTGGGAAGCCGGAGGGACTCTGCAGGCGCGGTTTGGCGCGCCGTGGACGCCTGACCTCCTATCCGCGCCTGCCGGCGGGGCGCTTGACGCGTGGGCGAGGTCTTGTGCCATGTGCCGGATCGCCGCGCTCCTGCCGCCGCGGCTTCGCGGTGCGTACGACGCGCCGGGGCTTGAGAGCGCATCAGGGGATCGCGCGACCGAAGACGGAACTTCTCACCTGAAGCAGGCTCGCCCGAGCACCGGTCGGAGACGCGACAGAGACCGCGCATGCATACACCGCTGTGGCAGGCGGAGGAGGTTAGGCGCATGGCACGCTGGCAGCGGGCTCTGCGGCTTTTGCCGGAGGGTGGCCGCGTGCTCGATCTCGGCTGTGCCTTCGGCTACGGCACCGCCATGATCGCGCGCCGGCACGAAGTGTATGGCGTGGACGCGTCGGCCACCTTCATTGAGCGTGCGCGGCGCCGTCACCCGCAGATTCCCTTTCAGGTTGCTTCTGCCGAATCCCTGCCGTTTGCGGATGCGTATTTCGACGCCGTGCTCCTGCTCGACGTGCTGGAACACGTGCGACGCGAGCAACCGGTGCTCGCCGAGATCGCCAGGGTGCTGCGCCCGGGCGGCACGCTGGTCCTCAGCGTCCCGCACAAGGGTGTCTTGCAGTGGCTGGATTCGCTGAATGTGTGGGATTTTCTTGCCGGCGGCGGATCCCATCCTCCAGAGGAGGTGATTGAGGGAGGATATCCCTTTCATCGTCACTACGCCGAAGCCGACCTGCGACGCCTGCTCTCGCCGCAGTTCCTCGTGGAGCACGTCGAGCGCACCGGCTTGGGCCTGGTCGAGTTGCTGAACCTGGCGATGCTGTCGCTCGGCAAGGGCCTGCTCCGCAGCCAGGCGCTGTACGATCGCCTGGCCTATCTGTATTATGGGGCCTACATCGCGGAGGATAGGCTTCGCTGTGGCCGCGTTTCCTACCACATCATGCTGAAAGCCATACGTCGCGCAGGGAGGTAGATTGGCTTGGGCATACTGAGATGCCGGCTTACGGTGATGGTGACGTGCCGCAACGTCATTTCTTGAATAGAAGCCCAGAGCATGAGCTATTTCGCCTTCCTGGCCTTGTTTCTTGTTCTGCCCATTGGCGGTCTGCTCGTTGCACTGCGCGGATGCGTGCCGGGCTGGGCGTGGCCCACGGCGGCATTCACGACGCTGGTGGCCCTGGCCTACACCGCGCCGTGGGATAACGCGCTCATACGGAACGGCGTGTGGTCGTTCGATCCCGCCCATGTCGTCGGCGTCGTCTTGGGCGTCGTACCGGTAGAAGAGTACGTGTTCTACGTGCTGCAGGTTGTGCTCACGGGCCTCTTCACGATCTGGCTGCTGCAGCGGCAGACTACAAGGATGCGGTAGCCTGTGTTTGGTCACGCAACGTATCTCATCTTCGAGCTGGGCTGGGCGGCGCCTGTGCTAATCGGGCACTGGTTGGTTGGCCGGCAGGTGCTGTTGCCGCGGCTGGGCCTGATTGCGGTTGCCGCGAGCCTGCCGACCGTATATCTCTCGTGCGCGGACGGCGTGGCGATTCATTCCGGCATTTGGGTGCTGCACGCCGACCACATCGTCGGATTCGCGGTTGCCGATGTGCCGATCGAGGAGACTGTTTTCTTTCTGCTTACCGACCTGATGGTCGTGCAGACCGTACTGCTCCTTCGGCACTATGTGTTGAAGCGACAGCACGCGGGCAACGACGATCCTGGCTGAGCACGTGTTTGGCGAGATTCCGGCATCTGCCGGAGAAGAGGCAGGACGGCAATGAAACGCGCGATTGTGATTGGCGCTGGGATCGGGGGCCTGGCAACGTCGGTTCGACTGCAGCACCAGGGTTACGACGTCACCGTGCTGGAGAAGAATGCAGCACCAGGCGGACGCTGCAACACCTACGCGGAGGCCGGCTTCACCTTCGATACAGGTCCCTCGATTCTTCTGATGGTGGACACATTGCGCGAGCTGTTCAGGTCGGTCGGCAGGGACATCCGCGAGTACCTGGAGCTGGTCCGGCTGCCCTTCAACTACCGGATCCGCTTTGGCGACGGCACGCACCTGGATCTGTCGAGTGATGAGGCGGCCCTCTGCCGCCAGCTCGAGGCCATCGAGCCAGGAGCAGGCGACCAATATCGGCGCTTTCTCGCCGACGCCGAATACAAGTACCGTGTGTCGCGGCAGCGCTTCACCGATCGCAACTTTCGCAGTTGGGCGGAATTCTTCACGCCTTTGAACCTCTACTATGTGCTGCGTCTCAACGCCTTGACGTCGCTCGCCAAGTTCGCCGCCCGGTACTTCAAGGACCCGCGGCTACGTGTCGCCTTCACCTTCCAGACTATGTATCTTGGCCTGGCTCCGGCCGACGCGCCGGCGATCTACTCGTTACTGCCCTATACCGAGATCCACGACGGCATCTGGTACCCCATGGGCGGTATGTACAGCATTCCGCGCGCGCTCGTACGGGTTCTCACGGAATTGGGCGGAGAAGTCCGCCTTGCGTGTGAGGCCGAGGAGATCATCGTCCGAAATGGCCGCGCCGCCGGAGTGCGCTTGACGAACGGCACCGAGATGGCAGCAGACGTCGTCGTGTGCAACGCGGACCTCCCCTACAGTTACCGATCTCTGCTGCCACCTCAGTTCCGCGCGCCGTACGCGGGCGGGCGGCTGGATCGCCTGCGCTACGGATGTTCGGCTTTCATGCTCTACCTCGGCGTCGACAAGGTCTATGACGACCTGTTCCACCACAATGTGTTCCTCGCCCAAGACAGCGACAGGAACTTCGTCGAAATCTTCAAACAGCATCGCCTGCCTTCGGACCCTTCGTTCTACGTGCACTGCGTCACCCGCACGGATCCGGCCATGGCGCCCGCTGGTGCGGACTGTGTCTATGTCCTCGTGCCCGTGCCGCGCATCTACGAGGGCATGGACTGGGCTACTGAGGGGCCGCGCTACCGGGAGCTGGTGCTCGACAAGGTCGAGTCGCTGGCGGCGCCGGACATACGGCAGCACATCGTGGTGGAAAAGATGGTCACGCCGGCCGACTGGGCCGAATCGTATCACCTGCGCCACGGCGCCACGTTCGGCCTGGCGCATGACTTCTTCCAGGTCGGCTACATGCGGCCCCACAACAAGGCCAGGGCCCTGGATCGCCTGTACTTCGTGGGTGCCGGAACGGTGCCGGGCGGCGGCGTACCGATGGTGATCATTGGTGCTCGACTCGTAGCACAGCGCATCCGCCTGGAACTCGGACAGCCATAGGGCCGATGCGCACCCTCGTCTGCTGGTTCCGGCGCGACCTCCGCACGCGCGATCATGCGGCGCTGTACCACGCGGTGCGTGATGCGGCGCGGGTGATTCCGCTGTTCATCCTCGACCCCTCACTGATCACCGCGCCCCACGCTAACGGCCCACGCATCACCTTCCTGCTGGACAGCCTGCGCGTGCTCGATACCAATCTGCGCCACCACGGCAGTTATCTGCTGGTACGTCGCGGTGACCCAGCACAGGTTCTCCTGGCCACGCTGCGGGAGAGCGGCGCCGAAGGCGTCTACGTCAACCGCGACTACGTTGCTCCCGGTATGCGGCGCGACGCGCGCGTGCGCCGTGCAGTGGAGGCGGCCGGCTTCCTGTACCGCGATTTCAAGGATCTCGTGCTCGTGGAGCCCGATGAGCTGCTTACGCAGGACCGGCAGCCCTACCGGGTCTACACGCCCTACCGGCGGGCCTGGTCGGCACGGCCCCATGCGTTGCCGTTTGCCGCGTTGGAACGACCGCTCTCTACGCCCGCGCTCCAGGGCCATGCGATCCCGACGGCGGAAGAGCTGGGTTGGACACGCGCGGCCGGCACCCAGCATGGTGGCGAGGACGAGGGATTGCGCCAGCTTGAACAGTTCACCTGTGCCCCGCACGCTCCCATCCACGCCTACGCCACGGCACGCAACCTGCCGGCTCAGCTCGGCACCAGCCATCTCTCAGCTCACCTGCGCTTCGGCACAATCTCGCCACGCGCGGCATTCGCCGCCGCGGAGCGCGCACGGCACGACGCCCCGGAGGATCGTCAGAAGGGACCCGATGCCTGGGAGAGCGAGCTGGCCTGGCGCGAATTCTACTTCGCCTGGATGTACCACTTTCCGGAGGTGATTGCTCAGGCATTCGAGAGGCGCTACGACGCGATGCCCTACGAGAACTCCGGCGATCTCTTTGCTGCCTGGTGTCACGGCCTGACCGGCTATCCGATCGTCGATGCGGGAATGCGCCAGCTCAACGCCGAGGGCTGGATGCACAACCGTGTGCGCATGATCACGGCAAGCTTCCTGTGCAAAGATCTGCTGATCGATTGGCGTTGGGGAGAAGCGTACTTCTGGCAACATCTGATCGATGCCGACAAGCCCGCCAACGTGGGAGGCTGGCAGTGGAGCGCGTCGGTGGGCATGGACGCGCAGCCGTACTTCCGCGTCTTCAACCCGGTGACGCAGGGACGGCGCTACGATCCGGGCGGCGCCTACGTGCGCCGCTACGTGCCCGAGCTGGCTGCCCTGCCGGACGAGCACGTGCACTCGCCCTGGACGCTCCCCTCGGCCGAGTCCGCGCGTCTCGGCTTCGTCCTTGGCAAGACGTATCCGGCGCCAATAGTCGATCACGGCGAGCGACGCCGGCGCGCCATGGCCATGTTCGTCGCGGCCCGCACTGTGGCATCGACATCTCGCACTGCCTCGCCCCCTCGCAGACCCAACTGAAGGTGCGCCGCGAAGGCCAAGCCGGCCCGGCAGGTGAAACCCTTCCTTCCTGCGCACGCGGCTGCTCTCCGTGCCCTGTAGCATCCGCGGCCGTCACACCGGGATAGGACGCGCACGCTGCGACCTTCTAGAACCTTGGAAGGCTTGACTAATAAAACTTAGTCAACTATCATGATCCTAGAAATGTTGATGGCGGCCGTCACGGGCACTTGCTACCGTCGCGTACAAGGCAACGCGGCACGAAGCGCGTCAGGCCGGCCCAATTACGGACTCAGATCACAAAGGAGAAGGGCTCACGTGGCCATATTCACACGCTGGATGCTCACGCACAGCAGGTTTGTCGCCATATTCTGGCTGCTCGTCGCGGTCGCCGCGATCCTGTCGTTGCAGTCGGCCAACAACGCGCTATCCTACCAGTTCTCCGTCCCCGGCGGGGCAGGGTATCAGACGAACCAACGCATCCTGCAGACATACGACAATGGCGGCCAGACCCCTCCGCTTGTCCCGGTCATCACATTGCCGTCCTCCGTGACAGTCGACAGCCCGGGCGTGCGCGCTCAGCTGAGCGCCGCCTTCGACGCCGTGCAGGCCGCGTTACGTCGTACGCGTGTGGTTTCCTACGCGTCGACCGGCAGCAGGCTGTTTGTCTCCGCCGATGGGCACACCACCTTCGGCCTCATCTACGGACCGCAGCCGGTCGGCTTCGCGCCCGATGCGACGCTACCTACCGTCCGCCACATACTGTCGCGCTTCACCGTTGCCGGCGCGCACTTCGCCGTCACCGGCACGAGCGCGCTGGAAAGCGGTGGCGGTGGCGGCGGCCCAAGCGTGCTTGTGGAGGCGATGCTGGGCGGTATCGGGGCGCTGATCGTGCTGGCCGTCGTCTTCGGCTCGTTCCTGGCCCTTGTGCCCATCGTCATGGCAATCGTCGCCATTCCCTCCACCTTCCTGCTCATCTGGGGTCTGACCAGAGTCACCGATGTGTCTTTCATCGTCGAATTCCTCGTCGCGCTGATCGGGCTGGGCATCGCCATAGACTACTCGCTGCTCATCGTGATGCGGTGGCGCGAAGAGCGCGCTGGTGGGCTCGACAACACGGCGGCAGTCCAGCGGGCCATGGAGACTGCCGGGACGGCCGTGATCTTCAGCGGCACGACGGTGGCAGTCGGCCTGCTGGCTCTGGTGGTACTGCCCTTGCCCTTCCTGCGCAGCGTCGGCTACGGCGGCATGCTGATCCCGCTCGTCAGCGTGCTGGTGGCCACCACCCTGCTGCCGGTTGTATTGAAGACGGTAGGACCGCGCATCGACTGGCCGCGGCGCAGCAAACCGCGCACGAACCGCTTCTGGACGGCCTGGGGCACACTGGTGGTGCGCCGCCGGTGGCTGGCGGCGGGGCTGGCGATCGGTGTCCTGGCCGCGCTGGCCATTCCCGCCCTCTCGCTCAACATCGGCGACCCGAAAGCGAATTCACTGGCCAAGGCAGGCGAGGCCTATCAGGGTCTGTCCGCCCTGGAACAGGCCGGCATCGGGCCTGGCGCTCTCAATCCTTTCGAGATCCTGGTAGCGAACGCCAACCCACAGACGGTGGCTCTCAGGGTTGGCCAGACATCAGGGGTCCGCGGCGCCGTGGCGCCGGGAGGTCCGGCGTGGCGCCAAGGCGGCACCTCGCTCGTTGTGGCCCTGCCAACCGCGGACGGCAGCTCCAACGCCGGACGGAGCACGCTGGATCGGATGCGCCAGGTGGCGCGCGCTGAATCCAGCAGCGTGAGCATTGGCGGTGCCGGTGCGGAGAACGCCGACTTCATCTCCGCGGTCTACGGCAGCTTCCCTCTGATGATCGGCTTGATTGTGCTCGTCACGTTCGTCCTGCTTGCACGTGCCTTCCGCTCGATCCTTCTGCCCCTGAAGGCCGTCGTGCTTGTGCTGGTTTCGGTGGCGGCCTCCTGGGGCATCCTGGTGCTGGTCTGGCAGGATGGATTCGGCTCACAGGCCATCTGGGGTATTCAGGCCACCGGATCGATCACCAGCTTCGTCCCCCTGATGGTCTTCGCCTTCCTCTTCGGCATCTCCATGGACTACGAGGTGTTCATCCTGGCCCGGGTGCGGGAGGAGTACAACGCCACCGGCCGGACCAACGGAGCGGTGGTGCGGGGTGTAGGCACTACGGGCAGGCTGGTAACGAGCGCCGCCCTGATTCTTTTCCTGGCTTTCGCCGCCCTCGGCTCCGGCCCCGAAACGACGATCAAGATCTTCGCCACCGGCCTGGCAGCCGGTGTCCTACTCGACGCCACCGTGGTTCGGATGCTGCTGGTTCCCGCCCTGGTCTCGCTGTTTGGGCAGTGGAACTGGTGGCTGCCGTCCCTTCCGGCGCGGCTCCTGCGGGTGCAGCCGTCGCGTGGCGCCGCGGATCTGTCTGAGGAAGATGACCTCGTGGCGGAAGGTGAGGCGGCCTAGCAGCCTGAGCCGGGCTAGCTTCGCTGGCAGCCCGCCTACGGCGCCTCCGGATGTGGCGCCGAGCAGCGCAGGTACTCTTTCAGCGAGCAGCCGTGCCATCGCCTGGCAATGACACGGCCGCGCTCGCATCGCGCTAGGTTGACGATTCAGAAGGATATGTGAGTGGTGACCAAGCATCCGCATCTCGAGGGCGCTTCGGAGGTTGGTGACGGCGCGCCCGAGCTCTCTCGCCTGCCGGTCGTCACGGACACGCGACTCACGCAGGGTTCCGGTGCCATCGCCCTGATTGGGTCCGGTGAATTGGCCGATGCGATGGCCGAGACGCACCGCGCGCTCATGGCACGACTCGAAAGCCCGGTACGGCCGGTGTTCCTCGATACGCCGGCCGGCTTCGAGTCTAACATTGATGCCATCGACCACAAGGCAGTCGAGTATTTTCGGCGCAACTTCGGATTGAGCTTGGAAGTTGCGCGCTACCGTTCCGGTCGCGAAAGCGCCGAAGACGTGGGCGCTGCGCTGCGCGCGATCGGCCAGGCCAATTACATTCTGGCCGGGCCAGGAAGCCCGAGTTACGCCATCCGTGTGTTGCGCGAGAGCCCGGTCTGGCAGGCGGTCGTCGCACGCTGGCGCGCGGGAGCGCTCCTGGTGTTCGCAAGCGCGGCCGCGCTCAGCGTGGGGACCTGGGCCATACCCGTCTATGAGATCTACAAGGCCGGATACGACCCGGAGTGGATTGAGGGGTTGAACCTGCTGGGTGCTGCCGGCCAACGTCGGCTCGCTGTGGTGCCCCATTGGAACAATGCGAGCGGCGAACACGACACGCGCTACTGCTACATGGGAGCAGCGCGTTTCGAGACGCTCGAGCAGCAGCTACCCGCCGACGCGCTCGTCCTCGGCCTGGACGAATACAGCGCACTGTTCATTCGACCTGACCGGGACGCCGAGGTGCTTGGGTCCGGCCGGGTCACTCTGCGTACTGCGGGTCGCCAATCTGTCTACGCACGCGGTGACCATCTCGCTCTTCATCACCCACACACGGATGAAGAGGCAGTCCCAGTGAGCCACCAGGCCATGGTCGTTCCGCCACGTGAGAACGGCGAAGCCGCGCAGGATGCCGATATTCTCGCCACGCGTGTGCGCGTGGAGCAAGCCTTTGCCAGGCGCGATATCCCCGAGGCCGTGCACGGCCTGATCGCTTTGAGTTTGCTGGCCGGCTCCGGATTTGAGCAGTCCCTGCCAGGCCGGGCTGAGCTGGCGGTGCAGGCACTGCAGGGAACGCTCCCCGGCCTGGTTCGGCTCCTTGAAGCCATAGACGGCGCGGAGAAGGCGCGGCAGGAATCGCAGCTGCTGGTGGACCTGCTGGTCTCGACTCGTGCCGTTGTCCGGGACAGTCGCCAGTGGGCCGAGGCCGATCGGGTGCGCGAGCAGCTCGAGCGACTGGGCTATGTGATCGCGGACACACCTGCCGGGACGTCCTGGACGCGCGCGAAAACACCGACCGGGTGAAACCAGAAGGTGATACGGTGGACGCACCATGCGGACTCGTGGAGCCAACGTCGGAACAGCCACCCATCGAGCCAGGCATAGCTTGGCACATGCGACGTTTCAAAGAAACAGAAGGGTATCGAATCCATGCTCAAGAACTTTGCCACTGTCTTTACTGCCCTGCCGCCCGACGCGAAGCGACGGGTCGTGTTGCTTTACAGCGGCCTGGCGCTGCTGAATGTGGCGGCCTGGGCGGTTGCCTTCGTGGCCTCGGCACAATACTCGTTCTTTCTGGCCTCCGCCGTCACTGCCTACACCTTTGGCCTGCGCCATGCCGTGGACGCCGACCACATCGCCGCCATAGACAACGTGACGCGCAAGCTGATGCAGGACGGCAAGCGACCGGTTGGGGTGGGCGTCTTCTTCTCCCTGGGCCATTCCACCATCGTGCTGGTGATCTCCTTCCTGCTGGCTCTCTCGCTCAAGGTGGTACGGGACAACGTCAACAGCGGCAACCTTGCCAACCACATCGGGGTGATTGGCACCGCGGTCTCGGCGCTGTTCCTGCTCCTCATTGCCGCGATCAACATCCTGGTCCTGATCGACATCTACAAGATGTGGCGGCAGGTGGCCCAGGGCGGCGTCTATGAGGAGCAGAAGGTAGAGGACTATCTGCAAAGTCGGGGTCTGCTGGCGCGGTTGTTCCGTCCCATCATCCGTCAGGTCGACTCCTCCTGGAAGATGTACCCGGTAGGGGTGCTGTTCGGGCTCGGCTTTGACACCGCAACCGAGGTTGGCCTGCTAGGCATCGTGGCCACCAGCGGCTCCACGCACCTACCGGTGTTCTTTATCATGGTCTTTCCCCTGCTGTTCCTGGCCGGGATGACGGTGATCGATACCACCGATTCGATTTTGATGCTCGGCGCGTATGGTTGGGCCTTCGTCAAGCCAATCCGCAAGCTCTACTACAACCTGAACATCACGCTGGTCTCGGTGCTCGTGGCCCTGATGATCGGCGCCTTGGAGGCGCTGCAGGTAATCGGTCAGGAGATGGACCTGGGCGGGCCATTCTGGAAGTTCATCGCCAACAACATCGACCTGAACAAGATGGGCTTCGTGATTCTCGCCATCTTCGCCTTGGCGTGGATCACTTCCACCTCGATCTACCGCTGGAAAGACTACGACAACATGGAGGTGATACGGGCCTGAGCAATTCTTCTCGCGCCGGCCGTGGACATCGAGGCAAGGGGGCGGGGCTGATCTTCAAGGACGTCTCCTTCCCCAATCGCGCCATGTCTCCGGTCAGCGCACCGACCGGCACCTATACCGTGCTGGTTCATCCGGCCGGTGCGGACACCACCACCGTGTTGACGGTGAGTGGCGTACAGCTCAAGGCCGACCATGACTACACCGTGGTTGCCATTGGGCTATTCAAGGGCACGGGCGCGCTGAAGCTCAGCGCGGTCGTGCTGGACGACGACCCCAGGTCGAACGGCATGTAGGGCGCAGTCGGTAACCAGGCGGCCGGCTGACCCGCTGCCGCCCGCCTGGCCATCCTCGTGCCCACGTGAGTGGTCTGGCTAGCAAGGCCTCACACCTCGCAGGTAGGTTGCTACCACCATGAGCTGCGCATCGCAGGAACTCGTGGCGCTGCGGGCCTTGCAGGAGAAGCATGTAGCGTCGACCAGCGACGTCCAGTGGGTGATCAGACTGTACACGCTCGCCCTGGGCGTCGCTACCGATGGGATTGAAGCCAGCGCTGACGATCGAGGGCGCGTTGGGGTTCATGCGCGCGACGCGAGCGAAGCCACCCAGCCCTGCAATCAGTGCCGGCAGCCGGAGCCTGGGAGCAAGTGAGCAAAACACGGCTGAAATTCCTTCGCTGCAACGTCACCGGTGCGTGACAACCCCGACAACCAGGTGCGGATATGCCCTATGAAACCTCCTTTCCGAAGCGAGCGTGCGCCGGGGCCGGGAACCAGCCCTGTGTGCGATTGCAGACCGAGCAGACCGATAGCATGACCGGAACCTCCACGAGCACGCCGACGACCGTGGCCAGGGCGGCTCCGGAGCCCGGACCGTAGAGAGCGATCGCCGTGGCCACCGCCAGCTCGAAGAAGTTGCTGGCTCCGATCAGGGCGCCGGGTGCCGCCACAGCATACTCGACCTTGAACACGCGCATCAGCCCGTAGGTGAGCGACGAATTGAAGTAGACCTGAATCACCAGAGGGATGGCGATCAGCACCACGTCCTGAAACTTGCCGGTGATGTTGTCGGCTTGGAAGCCAAAGATCAGTACGAGGGTCGCCAGCAGCGCGGCCATGGTCACCGGTGCGAAGCGCGGCAGGAGCTGCTGTTCGAACCAAGCTTTGCCGTGCCGGCCCACGAACCAGCGGCGCAAGAGCACGCCGGCGGTGAGCGGGATCACGATGTAGATGGCCACCGCGTAGAGCAGCACGTTGAAGGGCACCGCCAGGTTGGAGGCGCCACTCACCAGGAAGCGCACGATGGGGGCGAAGAGCACCAGCATGATCAGATCGTTCACGGAGACCTGCACCAGTGTATAGGCCGGGTCGCCGTCCGTCAGGTAGCTCCAGACGAAGACCATGGCAGTGCAGGGCGCGGCGGCCAGGATGATGGTACCCGCGATGTACTGGTCGGCATCGGCTGTGGAGATCCAGGCTGAGAAGATGAAGCGGAAGAACAGCCAGGCCAGCAGGGCCATGGAGAACGGCTTGATCAGCCAGTTGACGAAGAGGGTGACGAAGAGTCCGCGCGGCCGCTTCCCAACCTCACGAATGGCCGCGAAGTCCACGCGCATCATCATGGGGACGATCATCAGCCAGATCAGGACGGCAATCGGCACGCTGATCTGGCTGCCACCGCCAAACTCCATGCCTCGCACGTTGTCGACGATACCGGGGAGGGCCTTGCCCAGGAGCACGCCGGCGACCATGCAGAGAGCCACCCACACAGTCAAGTAGCGTTCGAAGGCGCCAAGCTTCTTCTTCGTGTGACCTTGTTGCAGACGCTTCGTCGCGACGCGTTCCGCTGCGGAAGTATGTTCCATCGGTCACACACTCACTTTCTCATGCTCGGCCTGGGCGAGTCGTCTGAGCCGCACCGGTCCCACCGGTGCCTCGGCGTTCCACGGCACCAGGGCCAGCCGGGACGCCAGGTGCGCGCCGACCTCCTCGATGAAGGGAAGCTCGCGCACACCGCGCGCGACCAGGATGGGGTCGCGGAAGCCGTTGCCGGAGAAACTCTGGTTGATCACCCAGGCAAAGGGGGTGATGCCGGCGCGCAGCAGGTCTTCCTGGAGCGAACCCGCCTCGTGCACCGGCGTCGCTTCAGGCAGCGTGACCAGCAGCACGCGGGAGAACTCTGGGTCGCGCAGGCGCGGCAGGAGGTTCCGCACGGCGTCCGTCGTGTCGCTCATCGAACGCAGTACCTCCCGGTGGTACGCTTCGGCCGCGTCGAGCAGCAAGAGCGTGTGGCCGGTCGGCGCCGTGTCCAGCACGACGAGGCCGTCCTCTCCGGAGGCTACGATGTCCGCGAAGGCGCGAAAGACCGCGATCTCCTCCGTGCAGGGTGAGCGCAGATCTTCTTCCAGCACCGCCTTGCCCTGCTCGTCCAGATAGGGGGCCGACCTGGCCAGGACTTCCTCGGCATACCGCCGCGTCTCGGCCGCCGGGTCGATGCGGCTGACCTGAAGCCCTGTCACGCCGCCATCGACGGTCGCGGCCACGTGTGCGGCAGGGTCCGTGGTGCTCAAATGCACCCGATGGCCGCGATGCGCCAGCTCGACGGCGATGGCCGCCGCGACCGTTGTCTTGCCCACGCCGCCCTTGCCCATGGTCATTACCACGCCGTGACCCAGCTGCTCGATAGCGTCGATCAGCTTAGCGAGCGATCCCGTGACATCGGGCGCCTCCCTCTGCATCGGGGCCGCAGGATCGGACGCGGATGGGTCCGCGCCGAAGACACGCCCGAGATTGGCGACGCCCATAGGCGCAAAGGGAAGTAACGGTACCTCCACACGCGGCAGGGCGGCGAGCAATTCCGGCATACTTTGGTGCGCATCGAGACCACGGGCCTCCAGCGCGCATGCGGCGGCGTCGGTGGTGTCCGATGCCGTGAAGACGGCATTGAGGAACAGGTACTGGCTCGTGAGCCCCATGGCAGCAAGCTCGGCCCGCGTGCGCTCCGCTTCGGCCAGCGCGGAGGTCTCCGGCCGACTGACCAGCACGAGCGTCGTCGTCGTGGGGTCGCCAAGGGTCCGGAAGCTCGCCTCGTACAGGGCCTGCTGTGCCTGCAGGCCGGACAGCGGTCCCAGGCAGGATGTCCCCGTGGTGTTCTCGGCGATGAACCCGGTCCAGGCCGCAGGCAGCTTCAGCAGTCGCAGGGTGTGCCCGGTCGGCGCCGTGTCGAAGATGAGGTAGTCGAAAGCGGTTGTGGCTTGCTTGTCCCCCAGCAACATGGTGAACTCGTCGAAGGCGGCGAATCTCCACGGTGCAGGCCCCGGAAAGCTGCTCCTCCATGCTGGCTACCGTCGCTTCCGGCAGCACGCCGCGATACGGACCGACAACCCGCTCCCGGTAGACGCGTGCCGCGGCTTCCGGGTCGATATTCAGCGCGGCGAGGCCGGAGATACCCGGCACGTCTGTTGGCACGCCGGACAGCCGGACGCCGAGCACTTCGTCGAGATTCGAGGCCGGATCGGTGCTCACCAGGAGCACCCGCTTACCGCGCCGCGCGAGGGCGATGGCCGTGGCACACGACAGCGAGGTCTTGCCGACCCCACCCTTGCCGGTAAAGAATAGGATCCGCGTAGCGTGGTCGAGAAAATGCGCCACGCCGATCATGCGCAGCAGCCTGAACCGCTGGGCGACGAGGTCTCATCCGAAGCGCAGCAGCACCCTGAGCTGTCGGAGGACGAGGCATCATCTGAAGCGCAGCAGCTCGCTTGCAGCACGGGCAAGCCTAGCGGTGCCGCCTTCGGTCGCAAGAAGCGTTGCGCCAGATCGAAGATCGACTGCGCGGGCGTGTCCTTGACCGTCTGCGCTGTCTTCACGGCGCTGGCCAGGTCTTCGGTGGAGACCCCGAGCGTGCGGGCCTGTTCAAAGTGGAATCTGAAGCAGGGCTCGCAATTTGCGGCGATGGCGGCGCCGATGGCGACAAGCTCGGCCACCGCAGGCGTATATAGGCTCGACAGGTCCTTTTCCTGAAGGCTGGTGAAGCGTGCGAGCGCCTCTCGTACAGGATAGGTTCCGCGGCTCACGACATCGCCGTCGACCAAGAGGAGCGGGAGACACTGGTTACCTTGCTCAGTCAGCGCGGCTTTGACCACCGGATTCGCGACGAAGGCCTGCGGCTGCTGGGAAAGGTTGTAGCGCTCGACGACCACCCCCTGGCCGACGAGCCACTGCAGGTCGGACGCGAAGCGGGGCAGCACGGGATCCGGGTTTGGGCCACAGACACCCGTCGAGCAACACATCGGTGGGTCATACACCTGTATTTTGGTCATCGTTCTCTTCCCTTCATGGCAACTTTGCACGCGGCTGCGGGTACATCCCTCGCACTCACGGCTTCATAGCTCAACTACAATTGCATCAGTAGCTATTGATATCCTGGACACACCAAGATCGCCACGCCATGCCCCAATTCACCTCGTGCAGCACATCTCCGCCGCGCGCTCCGCGCCGCTCGCTCCTACCTGAATGAGCGCGGCGGGACCGCAGGTCGGCGTGCGCACGCCGAGGGTAAACGGATCGAACAGAGCGCCAAGTTCTGCACGTATCCGAGCGAGCGCGGGCGTGCTCAGGTGATAGTAAACCCACCGCGCATCCGAGCGGTCACGCCGATCGTGGACCAGTCCGACCTCGCGGAGCGCACGCAGGTGATGGGAGACGAGATTCTCAGCCAGCTTCAGCTCGGCCGCCATCTCGCAGACACAGGCTTCCCCCGCACGCAGCAGGCGGAAGATTCGCAGCCGTGTGGGGTCTGCGAGCACCCGCAGCACATCCCCAAGTTGCGCCTCGGTCTCCAATCCCGAGGACCGAGCCGCGATCACCGACCTCGCCATTCCCCTGCCTCTTTCTCCGCAACCATCGTAGATATATATCAACCTACATTGAAATGATATCAGCGCGATACACCCTCAGTCTAGGACGACCTCAACGATTCAACGCGCGACCGAGACGCACGCGCCGGCAGGGATAGCGAAACTATTGGGGCGTCGTGTTGCGCGTCATGCCGTGGGCGTGGTCGTGTTCGCCGCTCATTGACCCGCGCCCATCGGATCTTCACGCCGGCACATCAGCGTCTTCAGGCTAGGCCGGTTCGCATATGCACGAGCGTGTAGGTGGTGACTACGAGCCAGAATGCCGCGAGCAAGCAGGCGAACGCGGCGCCGAGCACCTCAATGACACCGAGGTTCCAGGCACGTGAGAGCGCGCGCGTCAACGTCGTGTAGGCGCCGAGCGGGAACGCGAAGGCCCGCCAGCCGACGCCGTACGGTAGGCGGCCTGCACGCCGGTAGCGCGCCAGGAGCATGGGTGCCATGGGCAGCCACCAGAGGCCGAAGCCCCCGGAAGGCGGTGGCGGCCAGCGAGGAGAGCTGGCTCACGGCCGTTACGTTCGCCCTGTGCCAGACGACCCCTGAGGCCTGGGCCATGCGCAGCAGGGTCAGGCCGCCCACGCCGATCGGGCCCAGGCCAATCCCGAAGGCGGGCGCCATGGGTGCCTTGGGCAGCGGGTTGTAGACATACCGCGCGTAGAGCAGGGCGGCGGTCAATAGGAAGAGGAAGAAGCCCATGCCCCAGGCCGCGTAGCTGGCGACAAGCAAGAAGCGTGCCAGCGCGACCATCGCCACGGCGAGCGCCTCGCAGGCATCCTTCAGTGCCGGCTGGTTCCCGGGATTCGTGTTGGCCACCACGCCGATCACCACCGTGCCCATGACGGCGGCGAACCAGCCGGTATGGAAGCGGCTAAGCCATGATTGAGCAGGAGGGCGAGGCGGCTCGAGAACTGGGCTCTTCACAGTCATCACGGTTGACATGGACGTTTTCTCCTTCAAGGGAAGAGGGTAGGCGGCGTGCCTCCGGGTCCTCGAGCCGCGCCGCCGCTCGTTCCTGGCCCTTGCTTACTTGGCAGCCGCGGCCAGCAGCCAGCCCGCGACTTCAGCCTTTGACGGAATACGCCCGCTAGCCTTGACCTCGCCGTCGATCACCAGGCCGGGTGTGTGCATGATGCCGTAGGCCATAATGGCGGGGATGTCGGTCACCTTGTCGATCGCGGGTTGAAGGTGTTCTGTCGCGGCCACCTCCCGTACCAGTGCTTCCAGCCGCTTGCAGTTCGAGCAGCCGGTTCCCAGAATCTTGACGTCCACGGTGTCTCTCCTTCTTTGCTGCCAACGGTTCAGTCTGCCCGCTCCGGGCTGCATTGCGTGCTAAACAATCGCGTTGAAGACGTAGCCGATCAGGATGATTGCCAGGGTGACGACCGTGATGAAGACGGCAATCAGCTTCGGCTTGATGACCTTGCGCAGGATGATCATCTCGGGCGCCGAGATGGCCGTGATCGCCATCATGAAGGCCAGCGTGGTGCCCATCGGCAACCCCTTCTCCATCAGTGCCTGGACAATGGGGATGGTGCCGGCGGCGTTCGAATAGAGCGGGACAGCGATCAGCACCACGAGCGGCACCGCTAGCGGATTGCCGCGCCCGGCATACTGCACCACGAAGTCCGTCGGCGCATAGCCGTGGATCAGCGCTCCGATGGAGATGCCACCCAGGACCCAGGGGAAGACCCGGCGCAAAATATCCTTCGTATAGGCGATCCCATCGTCGAGACGCTGGGCGAAGGTCAGGCGCGCTGTCTCCCCCTCACCCACCTTGATCCGATAGACGTAGTCTTCTACCTGATCCTCCAGGTGCAGGTGACCGATCACCGTGCCGCCCACTGCCGCGACCACCAGCCCCATGCCCACATAGAAAAGCGCGATCTTCCAGCCGAACAGCCCGGCCAGCATCACGAGGGCCACCTCATTAACCACCGGTGCAGCGATCAGGAAGCCAAAGGTGACGGCCAGTGGCAGGCCGGATTCCACAAAGCCGATGAAGAGTGGTACCGCCGAGCAGGAGCAGAAGGGGGTGATCGTCCCTAGCAGTGCCGCCAGCACCGTGGCCATGAATTCGCCCTTGCCGGCCAGGGCTTTCTTCACCCGCTCAGGTGGGAAGTAGCTGCGGATAATCGTGACCACGGTGACGATACCGGAGAGAAGGAGGAAGATCTTGGGCACGTCGGTAACCCAGAAGTCCACCGCGTCACCGAGGTGCGTGCCGCGCTGCAGACGGAGTATGTCGTAGCTCAGCCAGCCGGCGAAGGCGTCGAGCTGGCTGTAGAGATACACCCAGACGACCACCGCGACGGCGATACGCAGGCCTAGCCAGCGGTTCGGATGTCCTGGGGAAGCGGCGGCCGGGTCGGCCAACACGAAGCTGTACGCACCATCCTGCTCTTGCTTGCTGGCGCGCTGACGTTCGACAATCATGCTAGTTCAACTCTTATTGATGTATATCCCACACGAAAAAAGAACAGTGGCTCCCGTCCGCCGCGCCCTATGGCTCAAGCGTGGTGCTGCGGCACGGCGGCACGCGCGATCCGAGATGCGCGGGGTCGAAGGCCGCCATCAACGCCTGCCAAGCGGCGGCCAGCGCCTCCACGCCCACCGTATAGTGGATCCAGCGCCCATCATGCGGATCGCGATGCTCGTGTACGAGCCCGGCTTCCCGCAGCTTCCGAATGTGGTGCGAGATCAGGTTCTGCGGCAGATCTAGCTCGACGGCAAGTTCGCAGTTGCAGATCTCACCGCGCATCAGCAGGAGAAAGATCTGGCGCCGCGTGGGGTCGGCGAGCAGCTTCAGGAAGTCCGCGGCAGGCGGCTCGACGTCGACGGCTCTGATTGTTAGTTCAATAGCCATTGATGTACCTTTCGCTTGTAGTAGACGCCGGATTGGTTCGCTCCCGCCAGGGCCCAACGGCCTGCGTTGTGGGGGCCGCATGGCACGGAGTGGTGCCGCGCCCGGGCCTGTCGGAGTCGCAAGCCTGACCCCCCACGCTCTCGGGCGCAAAAGCAGCACGCCAGCCATGCCGATCACCACGGCTGCCACATGGCCTGCGAACTGACCGAGAACGCTGCCGATGCCGCTTCCGACGAGAACACCCACGACCGGCATGCCAGCCTCAAAGCCGGCGAACACGATACTTGTTCGAGCCCGTTGCTCTTCTGGTAGCCCGGTAAGCCCCAATGCAGTTGCAAGTACGAACGTGTCCATAGCCAGGGGCACAAGCAGGGCCGGAATGAAGAGGGTGTGCTGAAGGCTCATGAAGCTGGACCTATCCTCCTACTACGAGTGGGCGGCGAGTCGGGTGTGAGGATGAACGCCGACACACCGTCATTGGCGCGTACGGCACCGACCTGAGCGATTGTCAAGCTCCAGCCTGCTCCAATTGACTTCCTGGCGCGCTCCTGTCACACTACAGTAGAGATTGAATCAAATTCCATTGATGTAATAACCTGAGAGGCAGGGCAATGGGGTCGCGGACGATGAGTCGAACTCATCAGCTATCTGCTGCTCCTACCGCATCCTTCCAGCTGGCGGCGTATGCACCTGGCCGAACCGCCTGGCCCGGCATAAGGACACCCCACATGATGCCGTGATGTGTTCGTGACGCGCTTGGATCGCAAGCGGCCTTCGATTGCATGTTCGTAGAAGTAGTATCCGAGGAGACAAGACAATGCGTAGCGACACCGATACCCAGCCTAACCGTTCGGACGATCAGGTTCCGACAGCCCTTGAGGCGAGCGAGACGCCAACGACGTACGCGGCCACACCTACCGAGTCGACGGACCGAGACGAGCGTATCCGCGTGCTCTTCCTCTGCACGCATAACAGCGCCTGCTCGCAGGTGGCGGAAGCCATCCTTCGCGTGCGGGGCGGGCCGCGCGTGCAAGCGTTCAGCGCCGGCAGTCACCCCACAAGCGTGCACCCGATGGCCGCCGCGCTCCTGGAGGAGCACGGTATCGACGTGAGCCAGCACCGCTCCAAGTCCATGGACGAGTTCGTGGGCCAGTCGTTCGACTACATCATCACCCTGTGCGACAGCGTTCGCGACCAGTGCCCGGCCTTCCCCGGCGACCCGATACGCATCCACTGGAGCTTTCCCGACCCGTCCCTCATTGAAGACAAAACGGCCCGCGCGCGCGCGCTCAGCACCCTATGGCTGGAGCTGAACACGCGCATTGGCCACCTGCTGAACATGCCCCATCCGGCCAGCGGGCGGCGCGGGCGGCCCGAATCGCTGGCGGGCATGACGGACAAGACCGAGACACAGCAGGCTCCCCAACCCAGTGGCGTGACGCAGACGCTCGCCACTGTCACGGAGAAGCTGCATTTCCGGCACGGGGCGTGAGCTATGGCTGCCACCCGACTGCTGGTCATTGGCGGCAGTGATGCCGGCATCAGCGCCGCGCTGCGGGCGCGAGAGGTCGCTCCCCTATCAGACGTCACCGTGCTCGTCGCCGACCGCTTCCCGAACTTCAGCATCTGTGGGCTGCCCTTCTACCTCTCGGGTGAGGTCAAGGAGTGGCCTCAGCTGGCCCATCGCACCAGCGTCGATCTGGAGGCGCGCGGCGTGCGACTGCTCCTTGACCACACGGCCACACGCATCGATCCCGCTGCCCACGCCGTATCTGCGACGCCGCGGGTTGGCGACGCTATAACACTCGCCTATGACCGCCTGGTGATCGCCACCGGCGCCGCGCCGCTTCGCCCGCCTATCGCTGGTCTCGATCTTCCCGGTGTCTTTATGCTGCATACGATGGATGACTCCTTCGCTCTGCACGAGCGACTCGCCCGCGAGGAGTCGCGCTCCGCCCTGATCATCGGTGGCGGCTACATCGGTCTGGAGATGGCCGATGCCCTCAGGCATCGCGGCCTGGCGGTCACCCTGGTGGAGATGACACCCACCGTCATGCCAACGGCCGATCCGCCGCTGGGTGAGGACGTCGCGGCCGAGCTCAGACGCCATGGGGTCACGGTGCATACGAGCGTCGCCATCACTGTGATCGGCGAAGGAACGCACGGGCTGCGGGTCACGGGTACGCCGGACTTCACGGCCGCGGCGGATCTCATGCTGGTGGCAGCGGGTGTGCGGCCGTCCACCGAGCTTGCCAAGGCTGGCGGCGCCACACTGGGTGAGCGCGGCGCCTTGCACGTGAACCACGCCATGGAGACCAGCCTGCCGGATGTCTTTGCCGCCGGCGACTGTGTGGAGACCTGGCACCGACTGCTCGAACGTCCTGTCTACCTGCCGCTGGGCACCACCGCCCACAAGCAGGGACGTGTGGCGGGGGAGAACGCTGCCGGCGGTCACGCCCTGTTCGCCGGTTCCCTGGGCACGCAGGTCGTGAAAGTGTTCGATCTGGCCATCGCCGGCACCGGCCTGGGCGAGGTGGCGGCGCGAGCCGCCGGGTACGACGCGCTGACCGTCTCGTTGGCGGTGCCGGACCACAAGGCGTACTATCCGGGGGCGCGCGACTTGCATCTCCGCGTCATCGGCGACCGGAGCACGGGTCAGCTCCTCGGCGCGCAGATACTGGGCCACTGGCGGGCCAGCGTGGCCAAGCGCATTGACGTCTTCGCCTCCGCGCTCTTTCATCGCATGCGCGTGGAGGAGCTGAGCGATCTGGACCTGAGCTACACGCCGCCGCTTTCCAGTCCGTGGGACCCGGTGCAGCTGGCCGCGCAGGCATGGACGAGCGCGGCGCGGGAGGACCGGGGCCCGCACGGGGATAGAAATCTGATCGACCGCCGCCATCTTGGCCCATAGCGCCTGATAGGCATACTAGTACTGACGATATTGATGCAATTCCTGTTGATGCACTAACCGGCATTGACACGGGTGACCGACACGTGGCAGAGGTGAAAATGCGCCACAGCAACGCGGCAGGCCTCCGAAAGGGGTAATTCGAATGCAGACCACAACTCATCGGCAACAACTGATCCTCACAACGTTGTGTCTCGCGAGCATGGCTACGGCGGTGGTGCCGGCGCCGGTGCGCGCGGCCAGTAGAGGCGGAGCCCATGCCGTCGTGCATTTGCTTGGCGCCGGTTCAACCTTTGACGCGCCGTTCTTCGCAAAGGCCTTTGCCGACTACTCGGCCCACAATCCGGCGGCTATTACGTACCGCGCGGTCGGGTCGGGGGCAGGCATCGAGCAGTTCAGCAAGGGGCAGGTCGACTTCGGTGCCAGCGACGTGCCGATGAACGACACCGAGCTGCAGGCGGCCCAGGCCGTCGTCGGCCCGGTGGTCCAGGCTCCCATCGCCCTTGGCGGCGTCGCCATCGCCTACAATTTGCCGGGCATCACGGTACCCGTGCAACTGGACGGATCGACTCTGGCGGCGATCTTCATGGGCAAGATCACCGTCTGGAATGATGCCGCGATCGCGAAACTGAATCCATCGCTGTCACTACCCAAGCTCCCGATCATCCCTGTGCACCGCTCCGATAGCAGCGGCACCACCTACATCACGACGGACTACCTCAGCACGGTGAGTTCCTCCTGGCAGACCGCCATCGGCACGGCCAAGTCGGTCCCCTGGCCCAGCGGCCTGGGCGGGAACGGCAACGCTGGCGTCGCCGCGGCCATCCAACAACATCCCGGCGCCCTCGGCTACATTGAGTTGGACTACGCCTTGAGCAATCACATCTCGTACGCCAAGATCAAGAATCGCTTCGGCTACTTCGTGCTGCCGACAGTCGCCACTGTGCGCACGGCGGCGGCACAGCGCCCGTACATCAGCGCCACGGACTTCTCGATCGTGAACGCGCTCGGAGTGGGAAGCTATCCCATCGCCGGCTACTCCTGGGTGCTACTGCCGGAACACCCCAAAGCGCATGACCAGGCGCTGATCCAACTGTTCCGCTGGCTGGTGATGAATGGCCAGCAGCAGAATACGATACCTCTACCGTATGACATTCAGGAGCAGGCAACGATGATCCTTGGCATGGTGCAGTAATGAGTACCAACACGCTCGCCGGCGTCGCATCCACGTCTGAGATGGTGCAGTTCTGCCGAACACTGGGCGACGAGACGCGTCTTGCCATTCTCCGCAGGCTCACGTTGACCGATTTGCGCGGCGGTGACATGGTCAAGTGGCTTGAGATGTCACAGAACGCAGTGTCGTACCACCTCAAGTACCTGCGCGACATGGGTTTGGTGGCGGACCACCGCAGCAGTGCCGACGCGCGCGACATCTACTATCATCTCGACTTGCCGCGCTTGCGACGGTTCTATACCACCTTGGGCGATGCCTTGGAGGTAGCGCGTGAGTCGCTGCCCGACGAGCAGTCACAGCCGTCACTGGACCGGCCGCTTCGCGTGCTCTTTCTCTGCACCCACAACAGCGCGAGGTCACAACTGGCGGAAGGACTCGCCCATGTGTGCGGCGGTGGTCGGATCGCCCCGTACAGTGCCGGGAGTCACCCGACCGCCGTTCTTCCCGAGGTTCTCGCTCTGCTGCAGGCGCGCGGCGTGGATACGACCGGCTACCGGGCCAAGCCGCTCTCCGAGTTCACCGAGCAGGCCTTCGACTACGTGGTGACGGTCTGCGATCGCATACGAGAGGTGTGCCCATCCTTTCTCGGTGACCCCATGCGCCTGCACTGGAGTATCCCGGATCCGTCAATGATCGAGGACGATGCCGACCGACAGCTGGCATTCTCCAGCGTCGTGACGGAGCTTGAGTTGCGAATCGAGCACTTCCTGCGTGTCGTCGGGGATGCCGTACAGCTGCGGCGAAGCTCGTAGCGAGATGCTGTGCATGCCGGCGCCGGCCCTAATCTGATTCATCAGCTGAGCTTGCCTGCTCGGCAGGAAGTGGGAGGACCTCATGAGCAAGAAACGCGTGCTCTTTCTCTGCACACACAATTCGGCGCGCAGCCAGATGGCCGAAGGGCTGCTGCGGTCGCTTGCCGGCGATCGCTTCGAGGCCTTCTCGGCCGGCACCGAAGCCACGCACGTGCGGGCCCTGGCTCTCCGCGCCATGGGTGAGATCGGCATCGACATCTCGGGACAGGAGAGCAAGACACTGCAGCGCTATCTGCACGAGCAATTCGATCGCGTGATCACCGTCTGCGACGACGCGGCGGAGGCGTGCCCGTATTTTTCCGGAGCCCGCGAACGGCTGCACTGGAGCTTTCCGGACCCCTCGAAAGCGTCCGGCAGCGAGGACGAGCAGCTTGCGGCCTATCGCACTGTGCGCGACGCGATCAAGGCACGAATCGAAGCAGATTTGATCGATCGGGTCCCACTATCCACAGTGTTGGCACCGGAGTAGCACGCGTATTTGATAAGAACGAGCGTGCGCACCGTGGCCATAATCATCGGCGGCGCTGGGTCGCTCGTCTACAGTCAGGACAAGGGGTCGCATTTCCGAATCGGCGAACGGTGGTGTCGGCAGCGAGCAACAGCACGTCTGCCGGAGTGGGCCAGTCGTGGCGGCTGCGAGAGGGTGACGGAGAAGGTGGGGACAAGTCCCGGATACTGACTTGGGAGCGCCGTTTCTGTCACGCTCCAGTCGAATGGTGCGACGTCGTGTCGCACTGGGCCATTTGACAATAAACAAGCAGGTGTCCTTAAAACCGAGGTGGATCATTGCGATCAACGGCATGCGCACTTATCACGCGATAGGCTCTGCTGATCTACCTGGATGCTTCAGCACGAGCGGCTGGCGCTGATTGCGCTATGATGATACCGGCGCCCTGGGTCATGCACGCTGGAGCGCTGTCGGTCACCCGCGCTCGCATCGTCGCCGGCCCTCATGCAGGGGTGAAAGGAGCAATCCATGCCGATAAGGAAGATGTCTGTCGTGCCTTACCTTGTCGTGTTGATTGCCGTCGTCGTTAGTGTAGATTTACTGTTCTTCAAGAATCGATTCTGGGAACGTCTGATAGTGAACATCGGCATTGTCGTGGTGTTTGCAGCCTTCTATTTGAGATTCCTAAAGAACCTGGGGGTGTGACACCGATTCGTGGTTTATGTAGCCATTTGCCTGGTTACTTGCAAAGCTTCACGTCGACTGCAGGTCTCGGAGAAGAACGGACGACTCGATGGAGTCTGAGTTGTGAAGATGCCAAGCACTCGGTGGCGTGGTAGAGTGAGGCATGCGTGAGGCAGGTACGCGCGCACCGGTGAGCCGCTATCGTCCGATGCGCTGATACTTTAGCCATGAGCTCTTAGGCCAAGCGTGAGGAGGAGTATATGGCGCGTGTCGTGATTCTCGGTGGAGGGATCGCCGGTCAGACGGCTGCACTCTATGCCAAGATGCATCTGAAGCGCGGCCATGAGGTAATCGTCGTCACGCCAAACAGCCTCTGGAACTGGATCCCCTCGAATATTTGGGTGGGCGTCGGGTTGATGAAGCCCGAGCAGGTTACCTTTCCGCTGGCACCGGTGTACAAGAAGACGGGCATTACCTATCACCAGGCGAAGGCCGTCAGTATCCATCCTGAAGGGGATGCCACCCACGCGCAGCCGTTTGTGACCGTAGAATTCACCTCACCAGAGAAGAAGGGGCAGCAGGATACGGTCGGCTACGACTACCTGATCAATGCTACCGGCCCGAAGCTCAACTTCGAGGCGACGGTGGGCCTGGGCCCCAAACACAATAGTTACTCCGTGTGCACCTACGACCACGCGGCACAGACCTCCAGGGCTCTGGATGAGCTTGTCGAGCGCATGAAGCGCGGTGAGAAGAAGACGCTCGTCATTGGCACCGGTCACGGGACGTGTACCTGCCAGGGAGCCGCATTCGAGTACCTGTTCAATGTCGAGCACGAGCTGGTGCGCAGAAAAGTTCGAGATAGGGCGGACATCGTCTGGATTTCCAATGAGCACGAGCTTGGGGACTTCGGCATCGGTGGGATGCATATCAAGCGAGGCGGCTATGTCACCCACTCACGCATCTTCACGGAGTCACTCTACACGGAGCGCGGCATTCGCTGGATCACCCGTGCGCATGTGAAAGAAGTCGAGAAGAACTCGATCTCCTACGAGAACCTCGATGGTGAGGAACGGACCCTGCAGACAGACTTCTCCATGCTCCTGCCGCCGTTTGCCGGCGTGGGGCTCACGGCAATTGCCAGGGATGGCACGGACATCACCAGCACGCTGTTTGCCAAGAGCGGCTTCATGCTCGTGGATGGGGCGTACGAGCCCAAACCGTACGAGGAGTGGTCGCCGGAGGATTGGCCGAAGACGTATCAGAGCCCGAAGTATGGCAACGTATTCGCGGTCGGGATTGCGTTCGCGCCGCCGCACGCTATTTCCAAACCGATGAAGAGCCCGGCAGGAACGCCGATCTTCTCTGCTCCGCCGCGGACCGGCATGCCGTCCGGTGTCATGGCCAGACAGGTAGCGCTGAACATCGTGGACATGATCAAGGGGAAGAGCGCTGTGCCGACACGCCAGGCGTCGCTGGCAAAGATGGGCGCAGCCTGTATCGCGTCTACCGGCTCCAACTTCATCAACGGAACAGCGGTCTCGATGACGATGTATCCGATCGTGCCAGACTATCAGCGCTTTCCCCAAACAGGGCGCAATCTCCGGTACACGTCTGGAGAGATAGGCCTGGCAGGTCACTGGATCAAGCGGTTGCTCCATTATGCCTTCATCTACAAAGCAAAGGCCAATCCGCTCTGGCGCATTGTTCCAGAATGACGCACGTTTCTCTAGAAGCACTTCATCGATGTAAGGAGTACGCCTCGACCCCAGCTAACGGGAGGAATCGCTAATGTCCGATTTACCTCACGGCGAGCGCCAACCCTACGAGCAGACTTACTATCCGCCGGTTCCGCTGCCTCTTACTCGGGCGATGCGCACAAATCCGGTCTGGCAATTCTTCCGATTCGTGGTCATCAACTTCAAGATGCTGCGCATGGTGAGAAAGCACTAAATCTTCCTGAGCTCAAGTTCCACCGCTTGTAGTCGGAGTCCTGCTTCTAGGCTTCTTCGGTGTCGAGTGGCTCCATCGTGACAGGAGCCGGTACGACGACGCTGTCGCCTGGGCGACAATTAGCCGGCATCGACACGCCGTGTGCGTCGGTCGTCTGCAACGCATCGACCACCCGGAGCAGCTCGTCGACGTTGCGTTCGGTGCTCAGCGGGTAGTACAGCATGGCCCGAAGCACCCCCTTTGGATCGGTGAAGCAGGTGCACCGACTCGCGTCTGCCCGAGCGGCTGATGGTTGGCAAAGCCGGTCTCATGGCTGCTGGGGACTTCGCGCCTCGGTTCACGCTTGAGAACATGGCCAAAGATATACGACTGGCACTTGCCCTGGGGGAACGATATGGATTGCATCTGGCGCAGACCGAGGCCCGCCTGCAGACGATGGAGCGCGGCGCCCAGGCGGCCGGCGGCGATCGGGGCGCGGCGGCAGCGATGAACGGGGTTGCGGGCCGGCAACTCGTCGGCGGTGCCTTGCGCCTCGCGCCGATCTCGCGCTACCTGTCGCGGCCGGCGGGAGTAGCGGCTGCGAAGCCCAGGCCGACCAACGGGATGCGCCCAGAGGCTAAGCCACTTGAATACCATAGGGGGGTATGGTATAATAGCGGCGTAAGCACGGCTGAAAGGAAGGCAAGGTCATGGAAGAACGATCAAGGAGGGAGGCCAACGACAGCGTCCTGGATCGCCTCGCTCGTGTTGAGGGGCAAGTGCACGGCATCGGCAAGATGGTACGCGAGGGACGCCAGTGCGACCAGATTCTCACCCAGATACTGGCAGCGCGCGCGGCACTGGAGAAGGTCGCCGCCGCGGTGGTAGCTGACAGCGTGGACGAGTGCCTCGTCTCCGTGCCCGAGAAGGAGCGGCGCGCGATTGCCGGCAGCATCGCTTTGCTGACCCACATCTAGCGTCCAGGGCTATCGGGCTTCCGCGCTGGCTCGCAGCCTGCTGAGCGCTACCCCGACGATGTAGAACAAGACGAAGGCGGACCTCGGGCCCCATAGGCTGCGGGTGACACCGTTCCGCCTGCGCACCCCACCACGTGAGAGGACGACATGCCGACGTACCTGCGGCTACGGCACGGTCCAAGAGCGCGTAAGTGTCGGGCACCGCGCAGTTACGCTCACACACTGCTCCGGCGGAGAATGGCGAGGGACGGCCTCATGGAGACACACGCCGTCCAGTTGTTCATCGAGGAACGAGTTGCAGCAGTCGAGCGATCGTTTGCGGGCAAGACCGGGGGCGTCGCGCTCTGCCAGCTGCAGAAGAGCGGACGAATGACCGGCGGCCTCAAGTATGACGAAGGGCAGCTGTACGCCCTCCTGGCGGCAAAGCGCCTCGCGCGAGCCCGGGATGCACGCGACCTTCGTGTCGGCGTGGAGGCCCTGGTGGCTGATTGGGGCGGCCACCTTGCCGCGTCCCAGCAGCAAGAGCACCCGCCGGTGCAATGGGTCGCCTACTATCAGGGCGGCGTCGACGCCTTATCCACTGTGTTGGCGGGCATGACAGCTTCTCCGTGAGCCCTTGGGCTACCCGATTGGTGGTATGTCGATCTGTCCAGCCCGAACACACGTCTTGCGCCAGTTGTCTTGAGCGTCGTAGCAGCGTACAACGGGTCTCGCACGCTTGTCCTCTATCCCCGGCTGCAGTGCGAGCGCTATCCAGTCGCGTGCCGTCTCATCAGGGCTCCCGTGGCGCCGTACGCGTGCGTGCAGTTGAGATCGGCGTGGCATGCATAGCCGGGTCGCCGCCATCGCACGGCTACGGTGCCAGCTGCTTCTTCAGCCGTTGGATCGTGGGAGCATTGCACGCGCTGCTCGGCTGGTCGTGGGTCGCTCGGCAGAGGGCAGCGGTGATGTAGTTCCCGGTGCCGACTATTCCTTCCGTGATCGGATCGCCGGCAGTGCTCAAGGCGCCTACAATCTGCGACCAGTCCTTCCCATCCAGGACACTGAAGTCATAGCCGCCTCCATAGGCACCTTTCGCGTCGTTCGTATACTGGCCGGCGATGTCCAGCAGTGGGTATGTGCTGCCGCCAACCGTGTCGAGCAGCTGCGCTTGGTCGGTGGTGAGGGGCTGAAGCTCATTCGCGGCGCGGTCTCTGTTCTCCACCGGCACGAAACTCACGTACGGGCTGCTGTAGGCGCTGTAGTAGAAGTCGAGCGTCGCCAGGTCGCCATAGTCATCCGACGTGCGCATGTACTGCAGATTGGAGAAAGTACCGAACCGGCCCAGAGCGTTGATCACGCTCCAGCGCAGGCCAGCGCAGTGCGAGCAGTATTCACCGCCGATGAAAAGCAACTCAGGCTTGCCGTTTGCCGTGAGCGCAGGGCCTGCGATTGCGTGGATTGGCGGAGGCAGCGTGTCACCCGTCGGCAGCTTGCCGCCGCCAACCGCCGCGATGATAACTGGATTGGTCGTCGCCACTTTCTGCACGAGGTCGGTCGGCGCGAGGGTGCCTATCTGCGTGTCACCAGTTGAGCCACCTTGATGGGAGAAGGCGACGAAGACGGTGACCACGATCGCGAGAACCACGATCCCCCCGCCACCGATCGCCACACGGCGCCGCCACCACGGCTGCGTGGCGCGTCTCATCGCCTCACGACGCTGTTTGCCGCGACCAGTTTGGGCCGCCTGGCCATCTTGGTGCGCTTGTCGTGCTTTCCCGCGACTATCTCGGGTTGATGGGGATTCAGCCTGAGTTCGATCTTGTCGTGTTGGGGTAGTTGTGCCGCGCTCATCGATCTTGGCCATCTGTCCTTCATCATCTTTCAGCGCGCCGCCTGCCTCTCCACGAGGCCCATCGGCGACGCGCAGCAAGCCCGATGGGCTGAACTAGTTTGTACGCTCAGTGCAGTTAGAAACCACTGTTCCACCGTACGACCGAGGCGTGCAACGCAATCGATCCTCGGAAGCGAGCTCAGTCGGTCCCTGCACATCCAGCCGCTGGCCCTTGTTCGTACCCCGCGACGCGTCCGGCCTCTCCCCAGCACCAAAACCAGGCGGCTGGGTTCTTGACCAGCGGCGTGGGCCCGTACCACGCAACAACCAGCGCGTTGCGTGCTCTCACTGCGCATGGCAGCCGTGAGTGCTTTGGCCGTGATCGGCGTGGCAGGTGCCGTCGATCACCTCTGTGAGCAGACCCTGTGTGAGCAGACCCAACGACAGAGCCACCGTCGCGGCTTCGGTTGCATAGACCTTGATACCGCGTGCGGACAGCCGCTTTATGGCACCGGCACCGATGCCTCCGCAGACCACGGCGTCGACGTCGAGGTTTGTTAGCAGCGGCGATCCGCACTGGCAGGAGCCGTCGCCTTCAGCCGACACGACGGACGGTTCCTGTCTATCGGTGTCGTACACCATGAAGTGGGGTGCCGTACCGAAGTGGCGACTGATGACCGAGTCCAGACCTTGGGGATGCAGCACAGGGAAACAGACTTTCATGACTCCTCCAGATTGGGTTGACGAGCGATCGAGGGGGGCCAGTGCGGTGCATCCGCGATGCGAAGCGCCTTACCGTCGAGCAACGCCTCCGCCACCTTGCGATGGGCGCTGGTCAGGATGTTGCCGAACGTCTGGCGCGACACGCCCATCTGCGCGGCGGCCGCTTCTTGATAGAGGCCATGGCGATCGGCCAGTCGCACTGCTTCGAGCTCGTCCAGTGTCAATAACACCTCTTCAAGCTCCGTCATGGGAATGCCTCGCGGCTTGAAATAGCGGGCGGCAGGCGAGCAGTTGATCCTGCGACACATGATCGGGCGAGCCATAACCAACCCCCCAGGTTCTTGGCATATGCCAATTACAACTGTACAGGCTACGCCCGCGCGACGTCAACGTGCGGCACCTTGTGGGAACAGGCGACAAGCTCCGACAGGCGGTCTTGGTTGCAGCGCCCCGGCATGTCCTAGCCATGCAGAGGCGCTTCTACGGTGCCGGATATGAGGCTTGCGGTTGATTCGCTATGCTGTGGACAAAGGATCATGTGAAGTCCGGAGGAGCAATGCAATGCCTCAGCAAACGATTTCCCTGTCTCCGGTCGACGCCGTCCGCGTCACGCTGGTCATGGACAACACGTTTGACGTCTTGATGGCCGGAAACGAGGTGGTCCGGCGTTTTCCGCTGCGTCTCGATTTCTTTGAACATGAGACGCCGCTCGCCGAACACGGCTTCTCAGCCCTGATCGAGGTGGAACGTGATGGTCGCACGGGTGTCGTCCTGTTCGACACCGGAGTGAGCCGGACGGGCATCCTGCGCAACCTGGATGTGCTGGGGATCAACGCGCGCGATATTCAGGCGATAGTCCTCAGTCACGGCCATGCCGACCACGCCATGGGTCTCCCCGGCCTGATTGATCGCCTCGGCTCGCGCAACGTTCCCCTGATCCTGCACCCCGACGCGTATCTCGAACGACGCGTGATCCTGCCCACGGGCGAGGAGTTGCAGCGCCTGCCTCCGCCCCGAAAATCGGACCTGGAGCGAGAGCACATCGCGCTGATCGAGGAGGCTGGCCCCTCGATGCTGGTGGACGACATGCTACTCGTCTCGGGCGAGGTAGCCCGCACCACCCGGTTCGAGACGGGCTTTCCGATCCATCAAGCCAGGCGTCAGGGTGTCTGGGAGCCCGACCCCTTGATCATGGATGATCAGTGTGCTATTGCCAACGTGCGCGACAAGGGCCTGGTCATCGTGACAGGCTGCGGACATTCCGGCATCATCAACGTGATCCGGAACGCTCAGCTGTTGACTGGTGTTCCGGCGATATACGCGGTGGTTGGCGGCTTCCATCTCAGCGGCGCCATGTTCGAGTCGCGTATTCCGCCGACGATCGCGGCGCTGCAGGCTATTGGCCCGAGATTTGTGATGCCCGGGCACTGCACAGGCTGGATCGCCACGCACCAGATTGCTCGGACGATGCCCGACGCATTCGTCGCCAACAGCGTGGGCACGACGCTGTCACTCTAGGCACACTCGGTGGCTGTGACTTGCGTCACGCCAGCAGAATCGCATCCTTGCCGGCAACAAATACTGATGCGAAAGGCCGAGCAATGTTGCGGCAAACAGAGATGGGCGCGTGAACGTGGCGTCTGACATTCGTAGCTCTGATGACCTCCCTCCAGCGGCCTTGCGCGGCTTCCTTGGCGGTATGCGTTGTCCGAAGCTCCTTGGACTGCCGCAGCCACGCGAGTGCCGCGATGCGACTGCAATCGCAAACCAAGCCATCGTCGGCCTAGCGGAATGCGATAATGTCAGAGCCTCGCCATTGCTTGCCGTCAAGGTTGCCCACTCACTGATCTGGTTGGGAGTGGAAGTGTGCATGGGGCACATTCTCTCTGGTGGCGTGAGACGGCGCTGGGATAGGTGAATTGCTATAGATCGCCTAGCCTCAAACCGCGCTCGCGAGCGCAGCTTCACGTATGGGCTGCACGGCCTGAGTGCCTTTCCACATGGTGTACCGGCGATAGCCGCCAGAGAGATTGCGCACGGTGAACCCATGTTGGGTCAGCAGACGGGCTGCCACATAGCCGCGCAGACCCACCTGGCAGAGGACGAGCAATTCCTTGTCCTTCGGCAGGTCGTCCAGGTGATCCCTCAGGTCGTCCACCGGCAAGCAGGTGGCACCGGGGATCGTGCCAAGCGCATACTCCCGGACACTGCGCACGTCCAACAGCGTCTGGTGATCGGTCAGTGAGGCCAGTTCCTCCGGCTCCCAGAGCGCCACATCGCCGCGAAGCACGTTGGACGCCACGAAGCCTGCCATGTTCACCACATCCTTGGCGCTGCCGAAGGGCGGAGCATAGCAGAGCTCGAGATCCTCCAGATCGAAGACGGTCATGCCGGCGCGCTGCGCCACCGCGAGGACGTCAATTCTCTTGTCGACACCCGCCTCGCCCACCGCCTGTGCCCCGAGGATCCGTCCGCTCTCCGGGTCGAAGAGGAGCTTGAGCGAGATGGCGTGCGCGCCGGGGTAGTAGGTCGCGTGGTCGGCGGGATGCACGTAGATGCGGCGGTAGGGTAAGCCCTTGCGTTGCAATGAGGCTTCAGACAGCCCGGTCATGGCGAACGTGAGGTCGAAGACCTTGCAGATAGCCGTGCCCTGGGTCGCTTTGTACCGGCTGGCGCGGCCAAAGATCACCTCCGCCGCTATGCGGCCCTGACGATTAGCGGGCCCGGCCAGCGGGATCAGCGCCTGATCGCCGCTCACGAAGTCTCTTATCTCCACCGCGTCACCCACGGCGTATATATTCTGCATGCTGGTACGCATCTGGTCGTCCACCAGAATGCCGCCGGTCCTGCCGAGCGCGAGTCCCGCTTCTCGCGCCAGTCGCGTTTCCGGACGCACACCCACGCTCATCACGGCCATATCGCAGGCAATACGATCGCCGTTGTTCAGGATCGCTATCAATCCGTCACCCTCCCTCTGGAAGGCGGTCACGGCCTGGTTCAGGCGCAAATCCACCCCCTGCCGGACCAACTCCTCCTGCAGGGGGAAGGTCATCTCCGCGTCCGCCACGCCCAACACGTGAGGCAACCGTTCGACCACGGCCACAGCCAGACCCCGGTGCCGGAGCTGTTCCGCCAATTCCAGCCCGATGTAGCCAGCCCCCACCACGAGAGCCCGAGCCATGCCTGGGGTGGCGAGAGCGCCAAGGATGCCATCCATGTCCTCGATATTCCGCAGGGTGAAGATGCGCCTGTCGTCAACGCCTGGGATAGGTGGCACGATCGGGGACGCGCCCGGGCTCAGCACGAGCGCGTCATAGGGCTCCCGGGTTTCCTCCCCCGTCTTCAGGTTCCTGGCCACCACCACCTGCGCCGCGGTATCGATGGACACCACCTCGGTGTTCACCCGGACGTCGATGTTGAAGCGCTGGTACAGACTCTCGGGCGTCTGGATCAGCAAGCGTTCTCGCTCCTCGATCACGCCACCGATATGGTAAGGCAGCCCGCAGTTGGCGAAGGAGACATGGGGGCTGCGCTCGAAGAGCACGATGCTGGCGTCCTCGGAGAGCCTGCGCGCGCGGGCCGCGGCGCTGGCGCCGCCGGCGACGCCGCCGACGATCACTAGGCGAAGAGAATCAGACATGGGGGACCTTTCTTTACATGCGACAGTGTGCGGGCAGGATAAGGCAGCTCAGCAAGGTATCGTGTGACCGCCATGATCGGTGCATATCCGCCGAGCGCCAAGAGCACACCGTCATGAAGAGATTGACCGCTCAACTGCGCGGACCAATGTGGGCGATCCCACCAAACGGTCGCAACTGCCCTGCCGGGCAGGCACCAACGTCCATCGTCGTCGCGTGTGATTTCAGCGTCCAGCGCGGCATCAAGCTCCGCGTCCTGGTCTTTTTTCAGGCAGACGCGCGTCCGGACCCAGGTGACGAGGTCCTGCCGTCGCCAGAACCACGGGCCCGGCGGCCCCTGCCAGGACTCCCAGTGCGGCTTGATTCCGGTTTCGCGCAGGAGGGCGAGCGCGTCGTCGACTGTGGGCCGGTCGGGTCGTTTGAGGTCGTGGAAGCGCAGCCAGAGTTCGTTGAGATGGTGCAGCGGATGCTCGACCGTCAGCTCCAGGACCACACGATGCCGGGCATGCTCGCCCAGTGCGAGAGCGAACGACCCGAGATCGGGCACGTTATAGGCGACGTGGTGGCAGACCACGACGTCGGCCTGATCCACGTGCGTGGACGATTCCGGCCAGGTGCCGGCGACAGTGGCCACCGACACCCCCCGCGCACCCGCCAAGGAGCGAAAAGCGTACAGCATCTCCGGCGAGGGATCGATCCCCATCACCCGACCCGCGCGATCCTGCAGGGGCAGGGAGGCGGCGCCGGCGCCGCACCCCACGTCGAGGACGGAGCCACCGGCCGGCAGCGCTTCGCGCGCGCGATCGTGGGATGGCGTTGGATTGCGCACGGCGCGCGCGGCCTTCTCGGCAAACTGGTCCACCAAGAGATCCCAGGGAGATGCAGGCGCCGCGGCCAGAATGACCTTAGGGATGGACCACTCGGCAAGGGCACCAGCCCACACATCCTGCGCGGTCACGATGGCAGCCCCTCACACGAGAACAGAGTCATGGCGGTCCTCACCGGATTGCATCGTAGCACGACGTGGTGAACGCATGTTGTCGCGCTCTACTGCATTGGTAGCCCGGCGCGCCGCCAGGCGCTCGTGCCGCCGAGCACGTTGCGTACGTCCGTGAGCTGCTTCTGCAACAGAATCGATTGCGCGGACCGGCTGCGACTGCCGCTCTGGCAGATCACGAGCGCCGGCCTGTCGGACTTGATCTCGCCGAAGCGCTGCTGCAGCTGGCTGAGCGGAATACTGCGGGCACCCTTGGCGTGGCCGGAGCGGAATTCACTCGTTTCCCGCACGTCGATGAGCTGCGCGCCCTCCTGCTGCAGGGCATGAGCCTGTGCGACGTCGACATTCATGGTGGAATCCTGGGTACCAACCAGGGATGACAGAAGCTGCTTGAACATGTGTGATTCCTTTCTCACCGTCTGCTGATGTGCGTCTTGTTGGTGGATCGAGTGGCTCTGCAAGCACTCGGGCGGTTCGGTCTCTCGGACGGGATGCGTGTCGCAGGCTCCGGTTGCACGGAGGAGTCGATCGCCAACCGATCAGGCGGGACGATGCGCGGCGAACGGCTCGAACAAGCAGCGTCCCCAGGCACCCATGGCCAGCGGTACCACGCCAATGACGGCCAATACGGCGCCGCCGGTTCCGTGCACACCCGCAAGCCCGACCACTATGAGCGCCAGGCCGAGCACGCCGCGCAGTCCTCGACCGGCCTGACCATTCATGAACGCTACCAACTGATTCATCATGCCATCTCCCTTGCGTGAAACCGGGCCAGTGTCGCCGCCAAGCGCGGCGAGGATTTCGAGTGCCTTTGTTTCACCGCTTACAGTATATACCATACCCCCGTATGGTAGCAAGTACTGGATGTAATGTCACCTACAGGGGAGTTGAGGCCGCTGGAGGCGTGACCTGGTATCGGCAGACTGCGCGACGGTTCAGTTTTGTGCATGCCGCGGCACAGCGCAGGTGGCGGACAGCGCGGCGGCTGAGGAAGCGATGGAGAAGGCCAGGAGCATCGTTCCCAGCAATGCCAACGGGACGAAGTAGCGATGGACGGTCAAATTGACCGAGAGGATGCGAGTGCCCGAGAAGCCGACGAGCGAGAGCCGCGCGGGCAGCAGGACCGGCGTGCAACGGCCGCAGGCAGTTCTCACGAGCGTTGTCGGTGTTGATGGCACCTCGGCGCAAGAGAATCCTGCCACGAACTGAGGCTTCCAACGACCGCGTATCAGGAGGTTTCATCCTCCCGGGGCACTATCTCTTCTGCGTTCCGCCGGCGCGCCTCCCCCGTCGGCGGCACGGTGCAGATACCGCAGATATTCGGCCGAGCCCAGCAATTCGAGCCGCCGCCACAGTACAGGATTGTCCCCTGTCTGGCTGACGTGTCGGGCGATGGCCTGCAGCTGCACCGATCGATCGACCGTGAGGGCGATGTCCAGGTCGCGCGGAGCACGGCCGAAAAACGTGGTGCCGAATTCCGTGTTGAGTGCAGTGGACGCGGCACGAGGCAGAGCCCAGGCAAGCACCGGCAGCTCGGCAGACAGGCCGATGACCAGAGCGGCCTCGGTGGCGCGCCTGTGGTCGGGGTGCCCGGTGATCCCTCCCTCGTCGAACACCAGCAGCAGGTCCGCCGCGACGGTCGTCGCCATGTGCGCGACGTGCGCGGACAGCTCGTCGAGGGGCGAGTCAGCCAGGGCGCCGTCCGGGTAGGCAAGGAGCTGCGTGCGCTCGATGCCCAGCAACTGGGCGGCGGCCTCTAGCTCTCCCTTGCGGACGACCGCCAGATCGCTATCGCCGGCACCCAGGGTCGACGCTTCGCCCTGGGTGAAGCACAGCACGGCCGTCCGCGTGCCGTCCTGTTGAAAACGGGCCAGGATCGCGCCCAGACCAAAGGACTCATCGTCAGGATGAGCACACACGGCGAGCACACTTCGTGCCGGCGGTAACAGCGTCTTCACGGTCGCTCTCCCCCGGCGGTGCTGTTTGCGCGACAGGGAACCCACCTGCTCGCCTACTTTCGCAGGGGCACCGACCGAAGCGATCAGCGACGTCGTGCCCAACCCGCACCGCACTACCTAATACCATACCATGGTATGGTATATTCGGCAAAGGTGGCGTGCCTCAACGGCTGGACATCGGCCGGCGCGCGAGACGCGCCCTTCCGGCAGCCTGATGCTTCTTGAGCAGCCGAGCTGTTCGCTGGCCGAAGCGCACGGGGGATTTGTATACCGTAGGTAGGTATGGTATGCTGAATGCAGCGACACAACTGACGGAGCGGTTCGCGCCATGGAACTGCGAGGAATCGGCTGAACGATCGACGACTGGCCCACCTTGCCTGTATCACGGGCGCCGGACGTCCTGAATGTGCGAGACCCAGTGCTATCCGCCCACTGGGAACCCTGATATGGCGGTGGAGTTCGCAGCGCTGACCAAGTAGAGCCGGCGCCAGGAGGTCAACATGCCAGTCTACGAGTATACTTGCAGCGATTGTTCGCAGCGGTTCGAACTGTTCGTTCAGCAGCGCAAGTTGTCTGATGCTGTTGTGTGCCGGCACTGTCGCAGTCCAAAGGTGCGCAAGCTTGTCTCCTCGTTCGCGAGCGTTGGCTCAGCTGGGGACAGCTACGCAGCCGGCGATTCCGCCAGTGACTACAGTGCATGCAGCGGTGGCTCCTGTTCCTGCAACACCTGTGGATAACCCGTATCGCGGCGGGCGGCTGCTACGTCAGGTGCCTACATGACAGCGCGGGCCTACGCCGGAACCTGACTCGCTCGCGATACGCTCCGCGGTATGAGCAACTGCCGGCGGTCTACTGCCCCAGACCCAGCGGGAAGAGTGCCTGTCGCTGTATATCGTACGGCAGTGGTAGCGTGGTCAGCGTCTGACCATCGCGCACCAGCCAGCGAACCGATTGGGTGGTGGCTGCTGACGCGAGTCGTAAGTTGCCGGCGGCGTCAAGCAACAGGGCGCGGAAGGCCCGCGCGGCCGGTGACAGGGTTCGACCGCGCACGGTCACGAGTCGCAAGGTGCGCGCCATTGTTCCCAGCAGGTCCCCTGCGCACGCGGCCAGGAACCAGCCGGCATCTGTGAGCACCGGACGGCGCCGGACGATGCCCACAAGGCGCACACCGAAGTGCTTCTCCAGCGCGCGCACCTGCTGGCCCACGCCCGGCTGTGTAAGATGCAGCTCCTCTGCCACCCTCGTGTAGTTCTGCAGCCGTGCCACCCGTGAGAACGTTTCCAGCCGCACCAGCGTAACGCTCATCAGAACTCTGACTTACTAACATGAGAACGAAATATACTTGGACGAAGCTTAGCGCAGGCTGTATTGTCAGGGTATGTTGAAACACCGCCCGGCGAGGTCTTCCCCCTCCCACTCTTCGGCCAGCTTCAGCTCGCCCAGCACTAGCGTGTCGGCGAAGACCACCCCGCCTGCTGGCCGAGACCAACGCCCAGCGCGAAAGACCCGTGCACTGCTCGCCCGTTCTCTGCCTAGGGTAGCGCTGTGCGCCGGCCTTGCCGGTGCCGCGACCGCGCTCGGCTACCTGGCGCCAGTCGTCGGCGCAGCGGCGATCGCCATTCTGCTCGGCATCGTGCTCCGTAACACCATCTTCCTGCTCAACGTGGCGGGCGTGCTGATCTTCCCGCCCATCGGCCGGCTGTCCGGCTTCTCGGCGCACGGCTTTGGGCCGTGGGCGGGCACGGCCATCAACGATACGCCGTCGGTGGTGGCCGCAGGCTACAGCTTCGGCGCCAGCGCCGGCCACGCAGAGCCTTCTCTTGCAGCACCTGGCCGGCGTCGTGTGATGCTCGACTGGCATCGTACATGATGCAGGTGCTGCTGCTGATCCTGCTAGGCATCGGCGTGGGCGCCTACGGCACCTTGATCGGGGCGGGCGGCGGGTTTGTGCTGGTTCCCGCGTTGCTCTTGCTCTACCCGCACGAGTCACCGCTGACCATCACCACCATCTCGCTGGCCGTGGTCTGTGCCAACGCCGTCTCAGGCAGCCTGGCTTACGCGCGCATGCGGCGCATCGACTACCAGACTGGCCGCCTTTTCGCCCTGGCGACCATTCCCGGCGCCGTGATCGGCGTGTTTGCCACCGGACTCTTCAGTCGCGGGCCATTCGACAAGCTGCTCGGCGCGCTGTTGATCCTGATCGCGCTCTGGCTCGTGCTCCGTCCCCAAACTGAGGCCAGGCCGGCAGGGAGTACAAGTGGGCTGACCCAGCGCACGCTGGTCGACGCGACGGGCACGACCTACACCTATACCTACAACCGATGGCTCGGTCTGGGCCTGAGCGGCGCGGTCGGCTTCCTCTCCAGCCTGCTAGGTATCGGCGGCGGCATTATCCATGTGCCGGCGATGGTGCAGCTGCTCGGCATTCCCCCGCACGTGGCGACCGCGACCTCGCACTTCATCCTGGCCATGACCTCGGGCGCCGGTTCCCTCGTGCACGCCGCGCGAGGTGACTTCCACGGGGTGGTGGGCCAGACGGTCGCCCTGGCCATCGGCGTGATTCCGGGTGCCCAGGCCGGTGCTGCCCTGTCCAACCGCCTCAAGGGGCCGCGTATTATCAGGCTCCTGGCCCTGGCCCTCGGGCTGGTCGGGCTCCGCTTGCTGCTCGGGAGCGCCTGAGGACCAGTAGGGTGGAGAGCGAGCAACACACGAACCGGATCGAAGAGTCTGTGAAGGTCGCAGAAAGCTTCGTCTGACTCCCCTTGTCCTTCGTGGTGTCTCTACCCCCCCTTCACCTGTAAGCAGCCGGCCGACAGCACCACCTGTCCCGACCTGCTCAGGGATGGGCAAGGCAGGCCTGCACGCCTTTGCTCGTGAGTGTGCTCAGCGCGCACACCGCGGCGCGCGGGTAGTAGGGACCCATCGCCGCTGCCGCCGCGGCGGGATTGCTGTACTGCGTCACCCGCTGTGCCGCATTGGCGAAGTCGGGATTGGCCAGTTTGTTACGCAGATACAGGAAATGGATTGCCGTCGGCGCGATAGCCGAGAACGGCAGAAACGTGACGTGGGGCAGCTGCGCAATGGCGGCGCGTTGCGACTCGCGACCGACGACGTAGAAGTAGTAGCCGGCGGCATCGACCGCGGTCGCGTCGTTGTCGCGGCACCCGTAGTCAGTGGTGCCGTTCGGCAAGCGGTTCACCACCGTAGGCAGCTCCACCGTGCCCACAAGGGTGCACAGGGACCAGTAGCGCAGGTCCTCGGCCGGCGCCGGCCAGAGCACGGGATGGTCGCCTGATGGGGCAGTAGGTGCCTTCGCCGTCACCACCACGACGTCGGCCGGACCCGGCGGCGTCAGCGGGGTGACCAGCGGCGCGTCGTCGGCATCTTGGGCGATGTTGCTGATGGTTGGCTGACGCGGCAGGCGGTTCGCCAAACCTGACGTCTTGCACGCTGTATGGCACTGCTGTACGTGACATGGGCGAGTCCTGGGTCATGCCTTTATATACCATAGGGGGGTATGGTATAATCCTGGTATCAGATGCAAGAAGCTATCAGCAAGGAGAAGAGCATGAACGCAAACATTATCTCAACCGACGAGCGCGGCTTCGATCGCGCGGTGCTGCAGGCCGCGGTCCCGGTGCTGGTCGACTTCTGGGCGCCCTGGTGCGGCCCCTGCCACATGGTGGCCCCCATCGTGGAGCAGCTGGCCCAAGCCTACGACGGCCGCGTGCGGACGGTGAAGGTCAACGTCGACGAGAGCCCGGCTGTGGCGCAGCGCTACGGCATCCAGGGCATCCCCACGTTGGCGTTGTTCCAGCAGGGGCGTGAGGTGAAGCGGTTCGTCGGGGTTCGCCCAAAGGCCGAGCTGGCGGGAGCGCTGGACAAGGTCCTGGGAGCCGTCTCAGCCCACTGACGCCCAACCAGCCACTGGCCATCCGGCGCGCCGAAGCACAGTTTCGCGCTTCGGCGCGCTGTCGTGTCTTCCCAAATTGATCACCTGTGTATCGTGCGGTTACCCGGACCCCGAGCCCAGCACCTGGAGTCGCCCGACGAGTATCTGCACAGGCACACCTGATCGGCACGGTGCACCTGCGCTCCCGTCAGCCGTCTGCTCCCGGTCATCCTGCACGGTAGTCGCACGCCCCGATGCGATGCCGACCGTCTCGTCACGCTGTTGCCGCGTTCAGGCGCCCGGGCTCTGCTGCCGGCGATGTGCCGTGCGCCAGGGATGACGGCCACCAGTTCCAGCGCCCGAGCAGCACGACGATCGACGGCACGAGCAGTGTGCGTACCAGGAAGGTATCCAGCAAGACGCCCGTGGAGATACCGACTCCCAGCTGGCGAACCTGATCTGTTGATCCGGTCACCGCCACGACCGCGAATGTGGCGGCCAGAATCATGCCCGCTGAGGTCACTGTGCTTCCAGTTGCATTCAATGCCTGGGCAATCGCGTCGTGCAGCAATCGTTTGAACGACTCTTCCCGGATGCGGCTCATCACCAGAATGTTGTAGTCGGAGCCGAGCGCCATCAGGAACACGAACATCAGAAACGGCAGGACAAAGTTCAACCCAGCGTCGCCCTTGCCGTGCATAAACACCAGCACCGCCACGCCCAACGCAGCGAAATAGGAGAAGACGACGCTCAGCACCAGGTAGAGGGGCGCCACAAGGCTGCGCAGGACAAGGCCGAGCAACACGGCTATCAGCAGGAGCACGACCGGCACGATGTGCAGCAGGTCCGAGTTGGATGCACTGCTGACGTCGTAGCCTGAAGCGGCTTGCCCTACCACACCGCTGGCACTCGCTCCCGAGGCGCGGGCGACTGAGGAGGCTGACCGGCGAATGGAGGGGATCGCCTGCAGCGCCGTTGTAGCTGGCGGGGTCGCCGGCAGTGAGGGTGGTGTAGAACTGCACGGTGCGACCGTCGGAGCTGACAAACTGTGCCGTCGACCTGTAGGCGTTGTAGTCTGCGAGCGGCACCTGGGCGGCAACGGCTGCCGGTTCCGACGGCGGCAGCTTCGACGGGTCGCCAAGCTGCGCGTGTAGCTCAGATAGCTGCGTGGACTGGATCGACGTGCCGTTGGGGTCCAGCAGGCCGCTGACGGACCGAAAGACGGGTTGTTGGCTCAGCGCGCGCTCAGCGCTCTGCACCAGGTCGAGATCGTTCCAAACCGAGGCGGGAAACACCAGTATCACCGTGGTGGGATTGACCACCGCAGGCGGATAATGCGCGGCGATTGCGGTTGAACCCTGCAAGGAGTCGCTGCCGCTCGGGCCGCTCGAGCTGCTGGCGAAGCCACCGGCCACGTAGCCGGTCGCCAGGGCTGCGAGCAGGCCAAAGAACACCACTCCTGCGACGAGCGTGGTGATGGGGCGCTGCACGATGGCAACCGCGATCCGCCCCCAGGCGCCGACTTTCGCCTCTCCCGGCTCGACGCGGAGCGGCCAGAAGATAGCATGGCCAAGGACACTGAGCATGGCGGGCAGCAGGGTCAACGCGGCCAGCAGCATCAAGGCGATGCCGATCGCCAGGCCCGGGCCGAGACCACGGTAGACCCCAAAGCTGGCCAGCAGCAGGCACAAGAGGGCGCCTATCACCGTCCCGCCTGAAAAGGAGATTGACTCGCCCACTTTGTCCACAGCCTCGATCACTGCATCCCTTGGAGAGTGCCCGCGTCCCAGCTCTTCGCGCACTCGCAGGATCAGGAAGAGGCCGTAGTCGGTGCCCGCTCCCAAGACCAGCACCGTCAAGATGACCTGCGTGAAGCTCGATACCTGGAAGCCTAGCGACGAGGCCTGGGCGATCACGGGACCCGCAAGCAACAATACGAGCACCGCGGGGAACAGCGTGACGAGAGGTGCCAGCACCGCTCGGAAGACGACCACCAGCATGATCAGAATGACGACGTTGGTGAGTATCGACGTCAGCTTGTTCGCGTCGGCTGCGGCGCGGCTGTTGTCCACGTTCGATGCGACGGCGCCGGTGAGGTGCAGCTGCAAGCCGGCAGGCGCGCCAGAAGTGCTGAGTTCGGAACGCAACCGATCGACCACGCCGCCTGCTCGGCTGTCGGAGGGAGAGACGTCGATGCCGACCAGGGCCTTGCGCGCATGACCGTCGGCGGAGACCCCCTGATCGTGGACGAAGCGCACGTGCTTTACGGCACCGGCGGCGGTTTCGGCTCGCGTGATCGCCGCCTGGTCTGCCGGCGTCAGGGGCCCGCCATCCCGCGCGGCCACGATAACGGACGTGTAGGTGTTGCCGGGCTGGAACGCGGTGGTCAACTGTGCAGCCTGTTTGCTGGGAGCACTGCTCTGCAGGAACGAGCTGTTGTCGCTGTTGACAACGCTGCCGAGTGAGGGAAAAGCACGAATGCAGAACACGGTTGCCAGTATCCAGACGGCGATCACCGGATAGCGGAAGCGAACGACGAACCGACCGACCCAGGCCATGATGTCTCTCTTTCTGGTGAATGGTGGCCCAACTACTGGTCGGGCCCGGTCCTTCTCTGACCCACGGCCCGACGTGCAGGCTCATGCAGTGGTTTGACCTCCGGACTCAGCGGACGTTCACCGGTTGTTCTTGAACCGGCTTGTCGATTCCAGTGCTCGCCGTGCGCTTCCGCTGCCGCTGGTGGGACGGTGAGATACAGCAGCGCCGCCTCCAGCATCTCGGCCACCAGCGCATCACGCTGATCCTCGGAGGCGATACGGCCGGTGGCAAACAGCAACAGCGGCATCGCGACCATGCCCATGACCGCGCTAGCAGCCAGCACGGGATCGTGGGGGTGAAACGTGCCGCGGGCGATGCCCACCTGCACCAGCCGCGCCAGGTGCGTGACGTGCGTTTGGGAGCGGGCACGAGCCCGGTCAGCGCTGCCGCCTTCGAGCTGGGGGCCCGCCATGGCCAGCTGGAAGAGCCTGGAGTGCTCGGCGGCGAAGCGCGGATACAGCGCGAGTGCGTCGCGCATCACCCGCACGATATCACCATCCTCCGCCTGGCGTTCGAGACGCTGCTGGTCTGTCCGAATGGGAGCCATTTCCCGCTCTGCCAGCGCCGCGAGGAGGGCTGCCTGGTTCTCGAAGTAGGTGAACAAGGTCATATGAGCAATACCCAGAGCACGCGCGATCGCCCGCGACGTCAGACCGTGTGGGCCTTCCTTGAGCAGGATGTCGAGCGCGGCGTCGAGAATGCGCGTGCGCATGGCTTGGAGCTGCGCTTCGCTCAGAGGTGGTCGAGGCAACAGCAGTCCTCCTCTTACTCTTACCGGCCACGTACTGCTGAACGAGCCCGTTTGCTTCCTATGTTCGGTGTCCTGCGCCACATACCGCCGTGTCCACGGTGTGGCCTGGGGAGGGAGGCGACCAACCCCACGCTACTTCACCAGCTGATAGGTATCGTCCAGGCTGTCCTGCAGGACAGTAGCTTTGCCTGTGACTTTCAGCACGAGGTCCTGCGCCGGAACGACCATCCGGTACCGCCATCCCTTCGGCAGCGTGAGGCGGCCAGATAGCGTGGGCAGTGCAGCCTGGGTCAAGCCGGGATCGACGATCAGGGCATAGCTCTGCAGCACATAAGTGTGGCCGTCTGTGGAGAGCAGCTCATAGATCGCTTCCCTCGCATCAAGCGTTTCATCCCGTGTGGCGGTCCTTTCCATCTTCCGTGGCTCTACGCGGTGGGCGTCCGGATTCATGCAGTGACGGTTGCCGCAGCCCTTCGATGAGCGCAGGCATGGACCGACCTTGTCGAGACGCCGCCGGCAGCACGCGCAAGCACAGCGCCGCGGTAACAAATACCATGTATTATATATACATGGTATTTGTTACATGTCAACAGTCCGAGGGGCGTGTCGTCTCGCCGATCGACCTCGACGCGCTGGCTGCGAGCTACTACGATCCAAAGCTTTGACGCCGATACATGCAAGATGCAAATGGTGGGGGGCTAGAGGCGTAGGAGCCAGCGCGTACGCGTACCTCTTCGAACCGGCGCAGTGCGGCATATATAACAACGTTCCCAGGACCTGGCCGTGCCGGCCCGCCTGTCAGGTCCCGAGTATTGCCGCCTCGACAGCGCGGGAGGTGATGGCGTAGTGGGATGCCGACCATAGTGCCTGACCACTCTTGAGCACGAGGACCTGCGGCGATTCGTGGCGCACGCCGGTGCGGTCTTCCACAGCGCGCGTGATCGACCTCCCGGTGCGCACGTCGACCAGCCTGACCTCGGCATCGAGTCCGGACACCTGCCGATAGGCTGCGTCACTGATCGGGCAGCCAGGATCGTGGAGGAACAGGACGACCGGCCGCTGCTGAGAGCGCGCAAAGCATTCGTCGAGATCCGCCAAATCGGCAACGGTGAGAAAGCGGGCGCGTGGTATGCACGGGACCGCGGTTGGATGGGAAACGATTTGTGCCGAGAGCGCCCTCAGCAGGGCGACAAGTGATAGTCCGGATAGGAGCTTCACGGTAAGATCCTTTCGCGTGCAGGCGTGCGGAGCGGACCGTCGTTACGACCGGTCAGCGGAAGAGAAAGAGTAGCTTGTAGCCCTGCTGCTGCCAGGCATCCATGCCGCCCGCCAGATGCCAGACGTTGTTGAAACCGAGCCGGACGAGTGTGCGCGCCGCGATATCGCTCATGCGCCCGCTGCGGCAGTACAGTACGACCATGGCATGCTTGTTCGCGGGCAGGGACAAAAGGTGCTGGCCGATCGTGTCGTAAGGCAGGAAGCGATCGGTATGTGGCAGTTCGCCGGCATAGGGGTAGTGCACGTTCACCAGCAGGAAGTTCTTGTGGGCCAGCATCGTCGCCAGCTCGCGCGGCGTAACGGCGCGATAGCTGCCTCCCGGCACGCTGACCTTGGCGCCGGTGATCGTCTGGCTCGCGCCGGCGGCAGAGGCCGGCACCAGGAGACCGCACGCGAGAAGTGCAATCGAGAGCAGCAACACAGCCTTGGCGCGTGTCAGGGCCAACTCCTCCTTTCGACAGCGCGTTCGGCTGTCAGTAGGCAATCGTTCCGCGTCGCAGGCACCTGCACGCGCTGGTGGTCAGTCGTCGTCAAGGGTGGCGAAGGCGCGCACCAGGCGGTCGCGCACCTCGCGGGCCAGGCTGGTGATCGCCGGATTGGTCATCAGTCCCAGCACGGCTTGCGGGTCCATGGCCCGCACGACAGTGCCGGCACCATCTTCATACAACACGACATTGCAGGGGAGCAGCAGCCCAACTTCGAGGTCCGCGGAGAGGGCGCGGTGGGCAAACGGCGGATTACACGCGCCCAGAATGGTGTACCGCCGGAAGTCCACGTCCAGCTTCTCCTTCAGCGTCTTTCGAATATCGATTTCCGTCAGCACGCCGAAACCCTGCGCCGTGAGCGCCGCCCGGGTCCGCTCCATGGCCGTGTCAAAGGTCAGGTTCAAGCGCTTGCCGATGCCAAGCGCGCTTGCAATTTCGGTCGCCATAGCCTCACCTGTCTTCCCTTCTATCGTGCTCTGTCGCGCGTTGCCAAGTGACGCGCGGCTCCGCAGGCTATCCGGCCCGCGTGGGCAACCGCGCCCACCGCCAAGCGCTGGTGCCGCCGATCACGTTCCGCACGTCGGGCACGCCAAGGTGCTGCAGCTGAAGCTGCGCCGACCAGCTGCGGCTGCCGCTCTCGCAGATAAGCAGCACCGTCGCGCCGGCTTGCAGCTCCTGCAGACGGCTGCGTAGCTCGCCCAGAGGTATGTTCCGTGCTCCTACCGCGTGGCCCGAACGAAACTCATCCGCTTCGCGCACGTCAATCAGCTGTGCGCCCTGCTGTTGCAGGGTGTACGCAGCGGTCACTTCCACCTCCGCCGCCCCGGTTGGCCCCGTCGATCCCGTCAATTGCCTGAACTGAGTCATCTGCTTGCTCCTCTTCTCCTCATCAAGTCTCCAGCGGCTGCCGCTGTCAGCGCCTCCGTCTCCTGACTGTGCAACACAACCTGCTAGCGGGCGCGTCTCGGCGGGCAGGAGCCAAACACACAGCGGCCACAAGTACCCGTCCGGAACACCAAGACGCCGAGCAGCGTCAATCCGACACCGATTGTGCTTCCTCCTACCGCGAAGCCGACTGCGACGAGGGCAAACCCCAGCGCGACGCGTATGCGCGGTGCCACCCGGTTGTTAGCCCATGCCCAACGCTGTCGCACAGTTCTGCTCCTTTCAAGCGTGGTCGAGGCGCACCGCGCCGCGTCCTACCATGCAAGTATTTCACTGCACACAGTATATCCCATACCCCGGTACGGTATCAACCAGTGCGGATATAGCTGGCCGGTGCAGCGGGCTGGTGCTTTGCGACAGTCGCTGATGTGCGCATCAGGACTTACCCTCTCAAGCATAGTCCTCCGAGCTCAGCGGGGCAGGTTGCCCGGCCACGCTGACGTCTGCGACCCGCCAAGTTCGACGAGCGGGTCAATCTGGGCCGCGATCCACCACAGAGAACTCGGGGATGGCATAGTAGCGCACCAACACGACGCCATCCTCGCTCCCGCTACTTCAGGCTGCTTAGAAACGCCGCCAGATCATTGGCCTGCCCGGCCGGAGTAGGCGGTCGGATGGAGGTTGGAAAGCGAATCTCGTGTTGTAGCCAGGTCAACGTACGCCTACTCCCTTCATGGCTGAGGTCGATCGCGGCGCCCGCGGAGGAGATCGGAGCGAGTGCATGGCAGGAAATGCACGAGCCCGTGGCGTAGTCGAAACGGCCACGCGCGACCGCTGCTTGCCAGTCGCGCTGGCTCTGCCGCAGCCGCTGACGCTGCACGAGGATCCCTCCTGCCAGCACAACCGCTGCCACCAGCGCTACGACGAGTAGCCGGCGCGCGGTCTCAGCGCCCTCACGCCGGCCAGCGCGTGCCGCAGTCGGGCGGTCCAAATACGTGCCTCCTTCGGTAGGCGTGTAGCGCGTTTCTGGAGTGCGACGAAGGGAATTCCATTCCGATGGCGTATTGAGGATACTGTAGCGGGAGGCACTCTGGTATGATCGCCCGGCTTGTCGTCGCGGTACCCACATGTCCTCACTGGCACAACGCCACGGCCTTCTCTCTCGCGATCCGGGCCGCCGCACTGGGGCCGCTGTGACCAACAAGCGCTGCCGGGTAGTTGTGGCATCCAGGTTTGTACTGTTGCTCGTCCTCGCAGCGACGCTGTCCGGTCCCGCTCGTGCCCGAGCGATTCGATCTGGAGTGGTAGTTCGCCACATCGGCGGTGAGCATAGTCCGCTGTGGATTCGGACGTCTCCGGCGTGAATGCTGCAGATTCCTCAGGTATCAATGAAGTCGTCGGCGTCGTGAAGCGTCGCGCTCGGCACTCCGGCGCGCTGGCGCTAGGGTCGATCCTGTGCCTCTCGGCATTTCTGCAGTTCTACCGGCTGGACAGCCTGCAGAGTTTTCACGGTGACGAGGGCAGCCTTGTCCTGGCTGTCCGGGCCCTCGTCTTGCAGCATCAGCCCCCCGCCTACGGTCTGGCGCTGGCGGTCGGCAGTGCACACCTGGGCCCGCTCTTCGACTACCTGATCGCCCTGCCGCTTTGGTTGTCCGGATTCAATCCCACGGCCGCGGTGGCGCTGAACGGAGTCTGCCAAGTCATTGCGGTAGGACTGTGCTGTGGACTACTGGCGCGCCACGGCGGGGGGCGCGTGGCTGGGCTGGTTGGGGCGCTGGTGCTGGCCACCGCGCAGGAGGTCGTCTACTACTCGCGCTTCCTCTGGCCCAACATGCTGCCCTGCCTTGTGTTGTTGATGTTCTGGAGCTTGCTGGCACTGAGCGAGGGACGCCAGTATCACCTGGCGCTACTGGGAGTCTGGCTTGGCATCGCTCTGCAGCTGCAGCCTACCGCCGTACTGCTCCTTCCCTTCCTGACACTCTACTTCTACGTGTTCAGGCCCCAGTTGGGCTGCCGGCGCTACGCGCTGCTCGGGCTGCTGGCTCTTCTAGCGCTTTTCGCGCCATCCATCATTCACGATGTCACGCATGGACTGGTGGAGACGCGGGCCTGGCTCGCCTATAGCCACCACGGCAACGGTGGCACGCGCGCGGTCGGACCGACCCTTGCCCGCGTGCTCCTGCTGCTGCAGCGCCTGGTGGGCGTGCGTCAGCCGGGTCCAGCGGCCGTGCTCGGCATGGTGCTCCTTCTCGGCGTCAGTGCCAAGGCGACCCTGCCGTCAGGTGGCATGCGAGCGCACAGTACGATCGCCGGCGCGCGAGTCGGCGGCGCCCCGTTGGCACGGCTACTGCTGCTGTACAGCGGCGTCTACCTGGCAGGGTACCTGTTCTTCGGCTCCCAGCTTCGCCCGCACTACGCCATGCCGCTGTTCCCGGTGCCGGCACTCGCGCTGGGCCTGCTTGCCGGCCGTCTGCCGGCTCTCCACATGGTGGGAGGGCCACGCACGATCGTGCCGCAAGCGGTACGCGGAGCAGCGGTGGTGCTGGCGCTGATTCTGGCCGGGAGCAACGTCGCCCACACGTGGCAGGCAAGCTTCCTGCCCGACCGCTTCCAGATCACGCTACGGCCCGATCGCTCGAACTTGATCACTCTTGCGCAAATGCGGCAGGTGAGTGCCTTCATCGTGCTGCAGGCCGGCGGTCAACGCTTCAACCTGCTCTTCACCGCCCCGGACGACACGGTCGACGCTTATTCGGCGCTGCTGCTAGCCGCGGGGGGACATCTCAGCGGTCATCCGGCACCGCTCCGCTTCGTCGTCGTGCAGCCGCCACGCTGGCCCGCAGCGCAGTGGCCTAGTTGGGTGCGACGGCTTGTGGCCTGCGCAGGCCAGGCACCAGAGCGATTCACCGCGGCTCTCGTCTGGACTGCGCGCGGTGCTACGGCATGTCCCGCCTCCCACCCGGCACCGGCCGGTAATGTTGGCCATGCGCGAAGATAAACGAGGCACGAAAGGCGTATCGCGATGCACGCACGACTCCGTGTAGTGGCCGTGATTCCGGCCCGGAACGAGGAGCAGGCGATCGGGAAGGTGATCGCCGCGCTGCCACGCGACGTCGTGGCACAGGTGATCGTGGTCGATAATGGGAGCACGGATAATACTGCGGCCGTGGCGCGGGCAGCAGGGGCGCAGGTGGTGACGGAGTTGCGTCCAGGCTACGGCCGTGCCTGCGCCGCCGGTGTCGCCGCGGCGCACGGAGCCGATATCCTCTTGTTTCTGGATGGCGACTACAGCGACTTCCCCGAGGAGGCGACTCGCGTACTGGAGCCGATTCTGTCTGGAGCCGCCGACCTGGTGATCGGATCGCGGCTGCGAGGGCGGCGCGAGCCCGGTGCTCTGGCGACCCATCAACTATTCGGCAACTGGTTGGTTTCCCATCTGATGCGGCTGCTCTACGGGATGCGGATCACCGATTTGGGGCCGTTCCGCGCCATCCGCGCCGAATTGCTGTTCGACCTGGCGATGCGGGAGATGACCTATGGGTGGCCAACGGAGATGATGGTGAAGGCAGCTCGGCGCGGCGCTCGTGTGAGCGAGGTACCGGTCAGCTATCGCCGACGTATCGGTCAATCCAAGATTTCAGGAACCGTCAGGGGCAGCGTGCTGGCGACCTACTATATCCTGGGCGTCACCGTCCGCTATGCCTTCGGCCGCCGTTCCGCAGACGGGCGATGAATCCGGGACTGCGCAGCCAGCCGTAGGGGAAAGGTGTAGGGGAGCGCGCCGCGCCGCAGCAATCGCGCGATATTCGCCTCAGTCTCACTACACTGGAAGGAGCCCGCGCCCTGTCGGGTGCAGTGGCAAGAATCGCAAACACGAAAGGGGACACCACATGAAACGACGGTCGCTCGTCCAGGCGGGGACGTGTGTGTTGCTGGGCCTCGCTCTATTGCCGGGTCTCGCGATTCCGGCGCGACAGGCACGCGCCGCCGAACCCGTCTGGGTGCGTTGGGATCCCGGAAGCAAGACGGCGAGCCTGACGATCGCCGCCGCCTATAATCAGGTCGGCTCCGGCTTCAATTTCGACGGCTACAACATGGGACATCTGACCATCACGGTGCCGGTAGGCGCGAAGGTGGTTGTGTCGTATACTAACCGATCCGCCGTGCGGCACAGCGTGGTGATCACCTCATACGCCCTGCGAACTCAGGTCGGGCCGTTCCCACCCGCCTTCCCCGGCTCAGCAAGCCCGAATCCAAGTGCCGGCGTCGCCAATCTCAAGGTGCCCGAGGTCTTCTCGTTCGTGGCCGGAAAAGTGGGCACCTACGCAATTGTGTGTGGCGTGCCGGGGCATGCCGTCGGCGGCATGTGGGACGTGTTCAAGGTGGATACTGTGTCCACCGCCTCCCAGCTGACGGTGGGTAGCAGCTCGACGGGAACGTCCGTGATGACCATGCCTATCGCCGGCGACGGCACAATGGGCGCCGTCCAGGGGACCGTGACCGACGCGACCAGCGGCAAGCCCATCGCCCACGCCTTCATGGTGCTTGGATGGACCACGCTCAAGCGTGTCGGCGAGACGGATTCGTCCGGACACTACCGCATCGACCACCTCAAGCCCGTGTCGCTGACCGACGCCTACGGCTTCGCCCAGGGCTACGTGTACTATCATGGGCATCCAATTCCGATCAGGGCCGGGCAAGTAACCGAATACTCCTTCAAGATGCCGCGAGAAACCTTCCCCAAGGATCTCCTGCCCACGGTCACCGGCGCCGCCATCTCAGCAACGACTGCCAAGTCCGGGGATACGATCACCTTCTCGGCGCACATCAGTCCCGGAAAGGGCGGGCCATTGTCGGCAGAGGAGTTCGCAGTGAACGGCCCGCTCGGCTTTTCCGTGCTACTTGCGCATGCGGGCAGCGATGTCTACCGGGGCACCTGGCTGGTCCCGGCGGGCGTTAAGCCTGGCACCTATGACTTCTCCTTCTTTGGCGCCATGGAGAATTGCCTCGAGAACCAGCCCTACCAGCACGTAAGCTTGACGATCACTGGGTGACTCTCTTGGGACCGCGGCCGCGTATCGTGTGGGCGCACTTCTGCTACGGGCCTGGCTGTTCCGCGGGCCGCCGCGCGACCGTGCCGAACTCGCTGCTATCGTGGCCTCGCTGACGCCAATCCGCCGACCGGGACTGCGGACAAAATACGCGTGTTGGTGCGTCGACGCATAACGCCGGGTGGACGGACGGCAACGTCCCTATGGGCAGCGACCAGGAACAAGCTGCAATCGCTCACTCCTTCCGCTGAATACCTTGGCGTCTGCCGGCACCTTGACGCCGCGACGCCCAGGATTGCAGTGTGCGCGCTCGCCGCTGCACGCGCGAGCACCCGTGCATTCCCAAGGGTGGTGAGCGATGCTGGTGCAGGTGACATCGCGGCAACGTCAATGAGATGCGATCTTCAGCAGCGAGATGTCGCCGTCTGCTTCCTCGGCTGCCGCTCGATCAGGGCCACAGCGGAACACCGAAGCTCTGTCCTTGCCGCTGATCGTATGCCAGAGTCGAGCAAGCTGCTCGGCGGCACTCCGAAGCGGGAAGACGGTCTCCGTTAGGCGCAGATCCTCGCCCATGATTGGGTGCCAATAGACGCCGCTCACGTCGACCGTCATTTCCGGCACGATGTCCTCGCCCGTGAGCACGGCTCCCTCGCTCGACTCGCCCCGCGCCACCAGATCGCGCACGAGCCGATACTCGGATGTGACACCCTGCGTCTCAAGGAATGAGGACCATTCCTCAAGGTCGTGCTGGTTCTGCGCCAACGTTGTCGCGGCAACGCGCACACGGAAGCCGCGCTCCTGCAACCGCCGAATACCTGCGACCGTCTTGGCCCAGGTTCCCGCGCCGCGATTGCGATCATGGATCTCCGGACTGCCGCTGTCCAGACTGGTCTGCAAGGTCAAATCGGTGCTCTCCGGCATCCGCAACAGCGACTCGAGTCGCGCCAGGCGCGCACCTTTCCAGAGCATGCCGTTGGTCATCAGCGTCACGGGCATCCGGAGAAGCGCGTAGCCAAGCATATCCGTGATATCCGGCAACAGGGCCGGCTCGCCGCCGGTGAGAAACACCTCGTCAAAGCCGATGTCCGATGCCTCGTCGATCAGCCGTTCGAAGTCGCCACGCGACAAGCGCCGGCGATCCGCGGATGGGGTGGACGAGACCAGGCAGTAGGAGCAGCAGAGATTGCAATCGTAGTTGGTGTACACCCACAGGCGGGAGAAGATACGCCGGCCTTCAGGTCCGTCGTGGATACGGCCACAGACGGGGCAACGATCGATCGATGATTGCACGCCATCTCCTCTTCACGAACTCTACGTCCTGCGACTCGGCACATGGTACCATGGTGGCGATCGTCACCCGACATGCGGAAACAATTCAACCAACATGGTAGCGTATTTGGCAATCCAACCGGCTGAGGGTTCCGTATATCAATGTATGGGCGGTAGCGCATCAGCCTACTGCGAACTGGGAGAGCAGTCATTAGTATGCAAGTGTATGAGCCAGGCGCCAACAGAGCGATTCAACCTGTTGGGGGCAGGAGCAGGTTGCACCATAGCGTCGGATGTGCCATGCTGAGCGGACCAGGTGGAACAGGCACGATTCCTGGCTAGGCACAAGGCGAAGCGCATGGCACGCACCTATTTCCCCCTCACCACGCCGTCGCAACGGCGACTCTTGTTCGAAACCTGGCAAGCCACGGGCGATGTCGCGCAGGCCTGTCGGGTGGCCCACGTCGGCCGACGCACCTTCTATTATTGGAAGCCGCGCTTCCTCGCGGACGGCTACACCGGCCTCGCACGGTTCGGCAGCCGCGTGCCGCACCAGCCGCACCGGACCGCCGCGGCGGTGGAGGCCCAGGTGATCGCCCTCCGAGAGGAGCAGCCCAGCTGGGGCAAGCAACGGCTGGCGGATGAGCTGGCGAAGGCGCAGGGGTGGGTACCGCTGGTCAGTCCGAATACGGTCAAGCGCATCCTGCGTGACGCTGGATTGTGGCCCGCACCGGCACCACCGGTGAAAAGGGGGGGCCAAGCGGCGAGAACCGCACGGCCGACGAGCCCGGCCAAACCCTGAACGTGGACCTGTGCTTCGTGCCCGCCGTGCACGAGGCGGCGGTACGCCTGCCGGCAGTGAGCGGGTCATCGGGCCGGCTCGTCATCTATGGACCACGGGAGGGTGCGGCGGCGGAACGGGCCTGGCCTGGCCAGGTGTTCGAGGACGCCGAGCTGGCCTATGCGCAGGCGATGCGGGAGTTCGTGTGGCGATCCGCGCCGCGCACGCCACCGCGCAAGGCGGCACGCACCACCCGGCACCCGCGCCAGCCAGCGGTGGAGCAGCCAGCGCGGCAGCAGCAGCGGATGCTGGCGGCGCAACGGCTGCAGATCCTCCAGCAGCGCCGGCAAGAGGATGCGCTCTGGGAGGCCGTCTGCCGCGAGCGGCAGGCACAGCTGCGGCCGGAACAGTGGTCGCCGCGCCAGTATGCCCGCTATCTGGCCGCACAGGACCGCTGGCTTCTGCTGCACGATCAGCGCCAGGCTGTCCTGGCCCGGCGGCGCGAGGAGGATGCCGCCTGGCAGGCTGCGCTGGAGCGCCTGCAGCCTCCGCCAGCGCAGCTGGCCAGGCCACCCTGGATCGCCATCCTCGTCGTGACCGATAACTGTACCCGGCAGTGCGCGGGTCTCCCGCTCTTCGTCGCCGGTCCCAAGGTCACCGCCGAGGTGGTCGTCGCCGCCTTGCGCGACCTCCTCCCCGCGCAGCTCCAGTTCCTCATCTCCGACCGCGGCTGCCACTTCACCGCCCAGCAGTTCGCGCAGTTCGCCCAGGACGAGGACTTCGTGCACGTGCTCATAGCCCGGCATCGGCCCGCGTCGAACGGGATCGCGGAACGATTCGTACGCACGCTCAAAATCTGGCTGGCCGAGCACGCCTGGAGCAACACTGCGGCCTTGGAGACGCTCCTCGAGCAATTCCGCGTCGCCTACAATGACCGCCCGCACCAAGGCTTGGCACTGCCGGGACTCTCCCCCAACGAGTTCGCCGCCCGCTTCTGGCTCCTGTAGGAGGGTCATGCCTGTGCAACATGTCGCTGCCCCCAACACAGAGCGATTCAACCACGCTTCGGCGCAGACGCATTTTACGATGCCGGCAACAAGGGTTGCGGCGACGGGCCCCTGGATGATATCGCTACGCTTATTCGCAAGATGCTGCCGGGCCAGACCGTGGAGATCCGCGCCACCGAGCCGAGCGTGGCCGTCGATCTGCCGGCGTGGTGTCGCTTGACGGGACATACATTGATTCAACACGAGGACGAGCGCTATTTGGTGCGTCGTAAGGGCTAGCCGCTAGCGAGGGAGTGCGCACATGGGCAAGGTGCTGATCAACAACACCAACGGCAAGGATAACCTGGAACGAGCCACGCTCAGCTTCGTGATTGCGAACGCGGCGCTTAGCTCTGACCAGGAAGCAATCGTGCTGCTCAGCATTGATGGCCCCTGGGTGGCGACGAAGGGCTATGTCGACGGCTTACAGGCAGATGGCTATCCGCCGATCAAGGAATTGATTGAGAAGTTCATCGCGAACGGCGGCAAGCTGTGGGTCTGCGGCGCCTGTATCAAGCCGCGCAATATCACGGCTGAACAGCTGATCGAGGGGGCGCAAGTCGTCGGTGCCGCCAAGGCCGTAGAAGAAATGGTCACCGGCGCTCAGACTCTTTCCTTCTGAGTCGAACGCCCAACGACGATGCACGAGCAGCCCCGGGTGGCGCTGAGCACGCGCGAGATCTACCAGATCGTGGACAGTATGACCGTGATCGCCGTGCTCACCGCCGCCGGCAGGCTGGGGCTGTGACGGTGCGCGAGGATGAAGGACGGCGCCTTCTGGCCATCGTCTGCCGGAATCCGGAGGTGGGTAAGGTCAAGACGCGGCTGATCCCGGCGCTGGGGGAGGAAGGTGCACGCGCGCTCTACCGGGCGTTTCTCCAGGATCTCGGCGTGCGGTTTGCCGGTGACGCGTGCGATCTGGTCTGGGCCTACACGCCCGAGGGCGGTGCTCCACCATCGGCACTCACGCCCGGATCGGTGCTCATGCAGGCAGGGCCTGACCTGGGGCACCGTCTGCTCAACATTTTCAGTTGGGCGATCAATGCAGGCTTCGCGCGTGTCCTGGTGATCAGCTCGGATGTGCCGCACCTGTCGCCCGATGTGGTAGAGAGCGCGTTCGCGGCGCTTGCCACGAGCGACGTTGTGCTGGCGCCGTCGGACGACGGCGGCTACCATCTGGTCGGAATGTCCGCCCCGCACGATATCTTCACGATGGTGCCGATGAGCACGCCGACGGTGCTGGCAGATACGTGCGGCGCGATTGCGCAGCGCGGACTTTCTCTGCGGCTACTCGCCGGCGATTTCGATGTCGATCTTCCCGAAGATCTGCCTCGGCTGGCAGCGCGGCTTGAGCAGGACGCGACATTGTGCGACGGCTATTCCGCACGGCTTCTTCGGCTCGTCATGGCTCCCCGCTGCACGCGGACGCAGCAGGAAGAGCCACGCAGCGCCGGCGTCCGCCCGAGGTCATCGCAGCGCTCATTGTAGGCACCGATCTGGGAATGGGCCAGCCGTCGCAGTACGGGCTCCGCACCTGCCTGCTGGCCGTGCGCCTCGGCGCCTTGTTCGGCCTGAGTGACGACGAAGCGAGTGCTGTCCATAGCCTGTCACTGCTTCGATTCGTAGGCTGCACGGTCGCCGGGCCGGTGGAGGCTCTCACCTTCGGCGGCGATGAGGTGGCCGCGACGACTCCCGCGCCGGCTGCCCTGGTCGCACTTTGGCACCTCGGAGGAGCAATGAACCGTGGTGGCCCGAGCGACACTGCCAGGAGCAAATGAACGGTACTTGATCTCGGCGACCTGACCGAGATCAAGTGCCGAGCTGGCTTCTTTGCAGTCAGCTCCGGCTACGAACCGACACTCCTTTGCGTGGAGGACCCCTGTGCGAGTCTTTCACACCAGATGCCAACAACTGCGGCCTCTTGTGGGGGCCGATGAAGAAGGGCTCTTGGCTCCACTATTTCCTCCCAACACCTCCCACCTGGCCAAGCACCTCACGGATCGTACTGCACGTGTATGCTCGCGAAGGCTCGGGGCTCTCCAAATCCGTGGCAACAGGTGAGTGCGCACCGTCACTCGCGACTCGCAGAATCGCCTGCGCGTTCTGGGGCGGCATGAGGGAGACAGCGCCGACCTCGACGCCATCAAAGGGATTGGTCACCGAGATGCGGCCGCACGCGGAGTCTGTCGGGAGCTGGGTTGGAAATTCGGTCGTGTTCATCTAGAACGGCAGGGGACTCGGTCCTAAAGAGTAAGCAGACCATCTACGCAGGTGATGCACGAACCGCCTACGTGAACGCGGCCGTCGGCACCGATCCGCACCTTCACGCGCCCGTCCCGCCCAACGCGGCGTCCTTGCGCGGCCACGTAGGCCACGCCACCCGCCGGCAGCAGGCCCCGCTCCCACTGGAAGGCCGCCACGCTGGCATTGCCGCTTCCGCAAACGGGGTCCTCCTCGACCCCGCACGACGGTGCGAAGCTGCGGACTTCAATGGCCAACTCCCCTTGTTGGTAGCGGCCATAGACCGTGAGACCCGTAACGCCAAGACGGCGCTCGAACGCCGCCAGCTTCGTGAAGTCAGGCTTCAGATCGAGCACGGCGGCCGCGTCAGTCATCGGTAGAACCACCCAGATAGGCCCCACGTTCACGAGGGCCGGGGCGGCCTCAGGGTTCAGCTTGCATCCCAAGATGAGCGCCAGTTCCGCAACGTCGGCAGCTGGCAGCGGCGCGATACGAGCGGACGGCAAGGCAAATGCTAGCAGGCGGCCGTCGGCGCCGTCCTCGATCGTTACGTCAACGAGGCCGATGCCGCATTGTTGGACCAACCGGCCGCCTTCGCGCAGCACGGCCCGTCCCGCTTCCAGGATGGCATGCGCACTGCCCAGCGTCGGATGCCCGGCAAAGGGTAGTTCGCTGCGCGGCGTGAAGATTCTGAGGCGGTAGTCCGCCGCGGTCGTCGTTTGCGGCAGGACGAAAGTGGTCTCAGAGAGGTTGGTCCAGCGCGCGATGGCCTGCATATCGTCGGTTTCCAGGCGGCCCGCGTCGAATACGACCGCCACCGGGTTGCCTGCCAGCGGTCGACTCGTGAAAACGTCCACTACTTTGTAGTCATAGGAATTCTTCATCTTGCTCTCCGTCGGGCACGCCCGCCATACGCCGCACCGTTGGCGGGTAGCACGCTGTCGATTTCTGTCTGCGTGATGCCGTACTTCGCCACCCGGGCGCGGTGGTCTGCCGAACCGAGATACCCGTGCAGTTGCTCATTCACGGCACGCAGGAGGCCGTGATTGCCCCTATCGAATGAGAAGCCTCCGACAGGGGTTCTTCGGCGGTCCAGTAGTAAGGCGGCTCTTCGATGTAGGCAATTCGTACGTTCATGTGTGCACTCGACCGGTTTCAGGGTGAAGGATCGGACCATCATGTGCGTGGTTGTACGTCGGCTGGCCATCACGGAGCAGCGGCGTCCAGCACCGTCGAAAGGGCGGCCAGCGCGGGGCCCAGGCGCTCGGGCGGCAGGTACCCGAAGCCCAGCCGAAAGACGCGGTCGCTCTCTCCGAACCACGCCCCAGAAGCTAGTTGCAGTTCGTGTTGGGGCAACAAGTCCCAGAACCGCAAGACGGCTGCGTTGTCGAACGTGTCAGCGCGAAGGCGCAGGCAGCAGAGGGCACCACCCTGCGGGCGGATCCATTCAATGCGTGTGCGTTCAGCCTCGCACCAGGCGGCTAGTTTCACGAGACCTTCGGCGAGCAGCAGGCGGCGTGGCGCGAGCACGCTATCGCGATTGCGCAACAGTGCGGTGGCCAGCGCCTCGTCGAGCACCGAACCGGAGATCACGGTATTCATCTTGGCGACGACTAGGCGCGACCTGAGGTCCGCATCTGCGCTAGTGAGCCAGCCCGTGCGCAGGCCAGGCGCGCCAAGCGCCTTCGACACAGAAGCACCGGTGACGATGCGCGGATGCAGTCCGGCAAAACTATCTGGCGCAGCTTCATTGCCGTAAGTGGCCTCGCGATAGGTCTCGTCGATGAAGAGGATGGCTTGCGGCGCGCGACTCTCCAGCAACTCGAGAACCTTGTCGACGATGGCGCGCGACGTCCGGACCCCGCTGGGGTTCTGGGGCGAAGCGAGACTGACGAGCTTGGTCTTCGGCGAAAGGCTGGTCGCGAGTTCGTCCACATCCAACTGGTAGTCGTTCTCGAATGTCAACCTGATCTCGCGGACGTTGACACCTGCGCCAAGAAGGCTGTCGCGGCTCGGCGGAAAGCACGGTATCACGAGGATTGCCTCATCACCAGGTCGGCAAACCTCGAAGGCCAGAAGGAAGAGTCCCAAGGCCGTACCCTGGGTCGTGATGATCTGCTCGGCAGGCACGTTGCAGGCCTTGGCGATCTCCTCGCGCAGCTCGACCGCACCGGCAGACCGACCGTAGCCGAGCTTCAATCCGCGCAGAGACTCGAGCCCGGCCAGGTCCAGCACGTCTCCGACCGTCAGGTCCTGCGATGTGCTCTCCGCAAGATTGAATGGTCGATTCACGTCGAGCAGGGAAATGATCGCGTTGTAGGGAAAACGGCCTCGCCACTCCGGGTGAGTCAACACGGGGCCATGCTGCGCTGCCGCGACGACCCTGTCTTCAAGCACTGTCATTCGTCTCACCTTTCACGTGCGTGTAAGTCGCCCGATGTTGTCATCACTCACAGCGTCGTTCGGCGCCGTCGGCCGGGTGCGGTGCACGTAGTTCAACGCGTGCGCGATACTCGCCACCGCACCCGGCCGACGGCTGCATCACTTCCACGATGCTATCGCCGCGCACGCTACAATAACAGATACAGAAACCATGTATTGTATCCAGAACAGTTTCTGACCTGTGCCAGGCGACGATGCGCTGCCGCCGGCGCGCCGAAAGAAGGAACACGCGTGGTGCAGGCCGACACCCTCTACCGGTACGAAGAGGTTGTGCACTTTATCACTGGTCTGGTACACCAGGGCATCCTACCACCGGGATCACGGGCACCCTCGCTCCGCCAGATCAGCCGGCAGCGGGCGATGAGCCTTTCCACGGCAATGCAGGCGTATCGTGTCTTGGAGGATCAGGGCATTCTCGAGGCGCGACCGCAGTCTGGCTACTACGTCGCCGCACAGCCTCGGGTCTCGCTGCACGCGCCCACGGTATCCCGGCCACCAGGGCACGCCACCGGCGTATCGGTGTCCAGCGCGGTGTTGCAGCTGCTGAACTACGCTGCCGATCCCCGACTCGTGCCGCTGGGCTGCGCTATCCCCAGCACCGAGTTGCTCGCAGCGAGTCGCCTCGACCGCTTCCTGGCACGGGCCGCGCGCGTGAACGGACTGGACTACAACGTCTACACCGCCGCCCAAGGCGATCCGATGTTGCGTCAGGAGCTTGCCCGCCGTACGTTGCGCTGGGGACAGGCGCTCGCCCCCGAGGACATTGTCATCACGTGCGGCTGCACCGAGGCCCTGACGGTGGCCTTGAAAGCCGTGACGCGGCCGGGCGATACCGTGGCCATCGAGTCACCCACCTACTTCGGGCTCCTGCATATCCTCGAAGCGCTGGACTTGCAGGCACTCGAGCTGCCAACGGATGCGACGAGTGGCATCGAGCTGGACGCGTTGCAGCAGGCGCTCGCGCGCAACGCGGTACAGGCCTGCCTCCTGTCGTCCTGCTTCAGCAATCCGCTGGGCTATACCATGCTTGATGCGAAGAAGACTGCAGTGCTTGACCTGCTCGCCACGCACGACATACCGCTGATCGAAGACGACATCTACGGCGAGATCTACTTCGGCTCCGAGCGACCAAAGCCGTTCATGGCCCTGGCTCCTCGGAGCAATGTCCTCTACTGCAGCTCGTTTTCCAAGACCGTGGCGCCCGGCTACCGGATTGGCTGGATCGCCGCGGGTCGCCACATGCAGCGCGTGCTGGAGCAGAAGGTGGCTTTGACGCTCTGTGGTCCGGCCTTGCCCCAGCTCGCTCTCGCTGAGTTCCTTGCGTCGGGTGGCTATGACAGCCATCTCCGCCGCATCAGGCGTACCTTCGCGAGCAATATCGATCACATGCAACGGACCATCGAGCAGACCTTTCCACCCGGTACCTGCGTCTCGCGACCAGCGGGCGGGTTCGTGCTCTGGCTGGAGTTGCCTGGCTCGCTCAAAAGCCGCGAGCTGTCCGACCTTGCGCTCGACCACGGCATCTGCTTTGCCCCTGGTGACGTGTTTTCCGCCGGCAATCGCTACGCCAACTGTCTCCGGCTGAGTTGCGGCCATACCTGGCAGCCGCGCATCGAGAACGGTCTCAAGACGCTCGGGAAGCTCGTCTGCAACGCGCTCGCCTTGACATAGGTCGGTATCGCGTCGACGACGAGCAGCAAAGTGGTTGCCTAGACAGGCTGTGGATGCTGATTGAAGTCAGCGTGTCTGTAGTTCAGCCTCGCACATCGTCCCTGAATTCAAGTCACCTGAGCGACCATAGCTCGCTCATGGACTCTAGTGCAGTGGCAGCCACACCGAATGCCGGTCGCGCCTGCTTCCGTGAGATATTCGTGAGACGGAATCCTCCTGGAAGCCAGCGATCCGGCGCGTAAATGTGTCATCTTCTCTGGTGCCGGCGGTGGGAGTCGAACCCACACGGTTGCCCGAGCGATTTTAAGTCGCTTGCGTCTGCCATTCCGCCACGCCGGCCGCTGGATGTCCGTGCGCACAGTGTAGCGAGGCCCGCAACCCGTCGTCAAACATGATTTGCGAACACACTGGCTGGCTTGCCGCTGGCAGCTGACGCACGCGCGGAGTACGCGAACTCCGCGCTGTCCATCTCGGTTCTCATGGGTCTCGACCGTACACACACTTTACAAGTGACCGCGTTTCTTCATAACATCGTCAAGACCATTTTGTCTGCACTACCGCCCATTCGGGCGCTGCATCGCGAAGCGGAGCGTTTTGACCGGATGGAGGCATAAGTGATACCACAGGATTCCGCGTTCTCCGGCAGCCTCTTTGATGTCAGGCTCAGCACGCCACTGAGGCTCGATCCCGGCTACCGGCCACTATCTCTCGGAGTACGCAACTATCGTGCTGCGTTGGCCGAATGCGGCGCGTCGGAACGTGTGAGCATCGCGCTTGAACAGAGCCCTGAGAGTATCTCGAGACTTGACGTCGCGGTGTTTCCTCCTGGATCCGGCCGAGACGCGGACAACGTGCGCTACGTCACGTACATCCTCAACGGCCTCCTGTGGGTCGCCGGAGGCCGGCGAGCCACGCTCGGCGGGCCCGATGCGCTGTGCAAGGCTGTGGCCGCCCAGTATACCACCGACGGACGCGGACGATTCGAGACGGAGATCATGGGCCAGGCGTTCGGTCGGGATTTCCAGGTGTTGACCACTGACGCCGCCAGTGTGCCCCAACCGTGCAAGAAGCCTCTAGCGCTTGGCGGCCATCTTGACGGATTTCGCATCGGGTTCGATCTCGGCGCCAGTGACTACAAAGTTGCCGCCGTAAAGGACGGCGAAGTGATCTTCAGCACCGAAATTCCGTGGAATCCAAAGGTGGAACCGGATCCCGACTATCACTACGAGCGGATAAATGATGGACTAAGAATTGCTGCCTCACACATGCCGCGCGTGGATGCGATTGGCGGATCATCGGCCGGCATCATGATCGATAATCAGGTCATGGTGGCGTCGCTGTTCCGCGCCGTTCCGCGCGACGTATTCGAGGCGAAGGCTCGCCCAATCTTTCTTCGTCTGCGGCAGGAATGGGGCGTGCCACTTGAAGTGATTAACGACGGCGACGTGACGGCGCTGGCCGGCGGCCTATCGCTCGACCAGACCGGCATCCTGGGCATAGCACTTGGATCCAGCGAGGCCGTGGGTTATCTCGATCGCTCGGGCCATATTACCGGCTGGCTGAACGAGCTTGCCTTCGCCCCGGTGGATGCGAACCCCGAGGGCGGGGCGGACGATTGGTCCGGCAATCCGGGAGTTGGGGCTGCCTATTTCTCCCAGCAAGCCGTCGACAGGCTGGCCGCGTCCGCTGGCATGACGTTTCCAGGCGACATGCAGCTCCCCGACCGGCTGAAAGTCGTGCAGGAGGGCATGTCGAGAGGCGACAAGAACGCTCAGGACATCTTTGCATCGATCGGCGTGTACCTCGGTTACACTATCCCATGGTACGACGTGTTTTACGGGCTGGAGCACGCCATGATCCTCGGCCGCGTCACTTCAGGCGCTGGAGGCGAGCTAATCCTTTCGACGGCCCGCGCGATCTTCGCGGCGGGGTTTCCAGAGCTGGCCCAGCGCATCTCAATGTTCCTCCCCGACGAAAAGAGCCGCCGAGTCGGCCAGGCCGTAGCTGCTGCCAGTCTGCCGCAAACGTTGAAAGGAGTCGCGCCGTGACCCATGCATATTGCGCCTACGTAGAACAGATATCGCGTCTCCTGGACGAGGCACGGGCGATTCCACTTGGCGGGCTGTTGCCGCTGGCGCAGCCGCGTGTCTCCGGCGACGCCCCCACTGTGCTGGTGTTCGCTCCCCACCCAGATGACGAGTGCATCATCGGAGCCCTACCTTTGAGAATCCGGCGAGAGCTTGCGTACAACATCGCCGTCGTGGCTGTCACACAGGGCAGCAAAGTGGAGCGCCAGTCGGCGCGTCTGCAAGAGCTTCGCGACGCCACGGGCTTCCTTGGGTTCGAGCTGATTACCACCAAGGAGGGCGGCCTCACCGGAGTGAATCTCAAGACTCGAGCGTCGAATCCTTCGGCATGGGCCGAGTGTGTCGAGGTCATTGCCACGATCATTCGAGATCGCCAACCGCGCGCCATCTTCATGCCTCACGCTGGTGACAGCAATCCGACGCACATCGGCACGCATTTCGCGGTCATGGACGCCCTCTCTCTCGTTGGCGACGGCATGCAAGGCCCGGTGGTAGAGTCGGAGTTCTGGGGCGCCATGGCCGATCCGAATCTCATGGTGCAAGCAAGCTCCGCGGACCTGGCAGACCTTGTGGCGGCCCTCAGTTTTCACGTGGGCGAGGTAGGCCGCAACCCGTATCATGTGCTGCTGCCGGCCTGGATGTCCGACAACGTGCGGCGGGGCGGCGAGCTGATCGGAGGCTTCGGCATGGCAGTCCCCACGTTCAACTTCGCCACGCTCTATCGCATGCGACGCTGGAACGGTCGCGAGCTCGTGCCGAACCTGGCTTCCGGCACTATTCTATCTTCGGGCGCTTCCCTCGCTGCGCTGTTCGGCAAATAGGGAAGATTGGACATTTGGGGTTAGGCGGCGGCAGCGACGGTGATGCCGGACCAAGGCAAGTGGCAGGAGGGCACGTGCGCCCCATCCCAGTCGACAAGGGTGATGGCGTGCTGCTCGAGCGTGAAGATGCCTGTCGCCCCCCAACACCGGTACGCCCCAGAATGGAGCCCGTCGGCATAAGGATCAAGCAGGCTGGACGGTGAACGCTTTTCAACAGGCTGGGCCGCTGGCCTACATGAGGCTGGTAATCGATCTGGCGCTCGCGGTGGGGCATCCGACTCAGGTTCGCGGGCTCATTCTGACCTTGGCGTCCACCGAGTACACTTGAGGCGCCGGTTCGACCGGTTGAGCGTCGTGACGACGCGATCGGTTGCGGCTTTTCGTACTTTCCCTCGTAGTGGGATGGAGCAATGCGCATGGAATACGTCATGTTCGTGAGCGGGAGCGGGGCAAGGGCGGACTATATCGACTATGGGAAGGCCGTACCACCTTACCCGCGATCGACATACATCACCGACGTTGTCTTCGACCGCCATCGTTATCACACCGGCGAAGGCGATATGTGGCCGCTGACCTGGGGAGCCGACGACAACATCTACGCGGCTGCTGGCGACAACCGCAGCAGCCCGATGAACTTCTGGCGAGTCAGCCAGCCCAAGGACCATTGGAACCCTAGCGGAGCCATGCAGGCAGACGCCCTGAATTACCAGAATCGCTGGGTCACAGATGAAATTGACAATTTGCCTCTCGACCCCGGTGTGTATTGCACCGATCCGCGTGTTGATCGGCACATGGGCCTGAAGCCCGCCGGCCTCCTGGATATCGACGGAACGCTCTACTTTGCCGTCGAGACTCAGAACTATGGCACCGACCCGACCTTCAACCGCCAGACCAATATCCAGGGCTGGATCATCACGACGACCAACTACGGGAAAACTTGGAACCGGGAAGCAACGCCGCAATCCTTTTTCACCGGCCGCCTGGCCTCCTGTCATTTTCTGCAGTACGGCAGGGGCTATGCCGAGGCACGCGACGAGTTCGTCTATGCCTACTTCCCGGCTGCCGACGGGGGGTACAGCTATTGGACGAACGGCGACTATATGCTGCTGGGACGTGTGCCGAAAGAGCAGATCCTCGTCAGAGCCGCGTGGGAGTTCTACACGAGCCAAGATTCTATCGGCCGGCCACTGTGGACTAGGGACGAGGCGGGGGCGCAGCCAGTATTCCGCCACGACAAGATGACTGGAGAAGACCACGTCTGCTATGACAAGCACATTGACCGCTACTTGCTAGGCAACTACAGTTTTGTCGACGCCGAACTGCGGCCGCGACCCTACCATCAGGGAACATGGCCGGAATCGACCGATCGCAGCCAACTGACGTTGTATGAAGCGCCAGAACCGTGGGGGCCATGGTCGCTGTTTCATCAGGACGACAATTGGGGCACGTACGGTGATTATCAGCCCAACTTCCCGACCAAGTGGATGATGGACGACGGTCGGACTCTGTTTATGGTATCTGCGGGTTCCTGGGACGATTACAACTTCACGGTGCAGCGGCTGACGCTCAAGCTAGTGGGCGACTCAGGTTTCACCCCATCGGAGGACTGCAGTATCGGAAAGTGAGACAGTCCATAAGTCATTTGGCCAGCAACCTACGCAGGTCGAAGGCAGCTTGCCGGGCACCGTAGGCGGTGGACGCGGTCGCGGGCTGGAACGTGCACCCACGCTGTTCGTCTGGAGCGGCAAGCGCTACGAGCGACGGCTGCGCGCCCGCGAACGCCGTCGCCAGCGTCGTCTGGCTGACTCTGGCGACTGCGTTGAACCATCGCATGCAATTGCAGCATGACCCGCTAGAGTGACCCCGGATCGATGAGCTGCCGCTGGCTCATCGACTCATAGGCGGCGAAGACGAGCCTGAGGGTGCCTAAATTGTCCTGAACCGAGGTTTCGGGAGCGCCTGGCGCCCCTTCAAGGCCGCGCATAACGCTGGCCATGGTGCCAACGAACGCGTCAGGAAACCACGTGCCTTCAAGTCGTGGAGCGATCCACGTTCCTGGCTCCAGTTTCCTGCTGGAGTAACGGAAACTGTCGGGCGTGCCCACGGGATAGTTCTTGCTGAGCCCGATCTCGGCGACGGCCGTACCCTCTGTGCCTTCCACGCGAACGGTCGCGTACTGGTCTTGCAGCCCGCCGATATTGTGATGGTTATCCGTAATCGTGGCGCGGAGCTGGCCATCGAAGATCAGATGGATGACTGTTCGCGTCTCTCCCTCGGCTGGGTAGTCGGGCAAAGTAGAACCGTCCGCGAAGACGAGGTTGGGCTCCACGCCGACCAGAGATCGGATCATGTCAAGGTAGTGGATAGCGTGGTACATGATCTCAAACTGCGGACGGGCCATCATCCACGGCCAGAGATCCCACGGTGTCAAGACATTGTTCAGGAAAGACACTTGGTACACGTCGCCAAGGAGGCCGCGACGAATAAGATCCTTCGCGGCCATGGCGGCAGGCATCCAGCGAGCCTGTTGGTTTACGGCAGCGACGACCCCAGCCTCGTCGACCTTGGCCACGATCTCGCGAGCGGTACGGAGGTCCTCCGCGAGCGGTTTCTGAATGAGTACGGCCTTGCCGGCCGCAGCCACGCGCGCGACGACATCCAGGTTCGCACCAGGCGGTACCGCGCTGTCGACGATTCGGCACGGGCCGGAGAGCAGATCGTCCAGGCTTGGATAGACGGTGGGAATGTCGAACTGCGCGGCCACTCGACGCGCGCGCTCCATGTCGATGTCAAAGATGCCGACGACCTTGTACCCCGCCTTCAGGTACGCGGGCATGTGGGCGTCATAGACAATGCCGCCTGCGCCGACTATTGCGATCGGATAGTCACGGCGTTCAGGCATTGGGATCTGTGATGTGACCCTCCACTCCAAGGTCCTCGCCTCCCTCGGCCCTCAACTCGACACTGGCTCAAACGGCCTGGACATACGGTGTTGCGAGCGCGTGATGTGTTCGGCCATTGCCTGCGCTGCCGCATCGGGATCGCGCCCGCGCAGCGCGTCCAGGATCGCGCGGTGCTCTACGCTCGTGACTCCGCCAAGGTTGGGATCTTCAACCAGGCGATAAAGCAGCAGGTGGGCATGCAAACGTGACAGCGTGTCGCGCAGATACGCGTTGCCCGACATCCGAGCGATAGTGTCGTGGAAGCTGGCGTCCTGGGTTGGCAGTATGCGAAACTCCTGGTAGGCGTGCCCGATCTCAGCTCGCTCGATGGCTTCGACTTGCTCCTCCAGCAATTGCAGATCATTGTCCGTCGGCGCCTCCGCCGCCTTACGCGCGGATGCTGGCTCCAGGATCGCTCGCAGCTCGTAGAGCTGGAGGAAGGAGGGCAAATCGAGCAACGCGGTGGTGGAGTAACCGCGCAAGGGCTCCTTGGTGACCAGGCCGTCTGACTCCAAACGAGCCAGGGCCTCGCGCACCGGCGTGGCAGATACATCGAGATCACGCGCCAGCTGGTCGATGTTGATGCGTGTGCCCGGCTCGATCCGGTGGTCCATGATGAGGCCTGTTACGGCCTCATACACGTTGTCGGTGAGAATCTGTCGCTTTGGCACCCGCGTGTGGCGGTGTCCGATTATTGTCGACATGCTCACTGTTCTCGCCTTTGGCGTTGCAAGATACGTCCGAACCGTTCGTGCCGGCACTATGATCCGACCCCAAGTCGTGCCATGCCTGGGTTGCGAAAGCTGCGATGCAGTGATGGCTGGTGTCGGGCGGACCCCTGTCACCTGGTCAAAGCTACCATAACATAGGATATACCAACTCAACCGGGAAGCCAGGCGCCAGCCGAGGTTTCGCGGCGCTATGGTTCGTCGCGAAGCCGATAGAACCGGCGCGCATTGCCGGTCCAGAGCTTGCGCCGTGCGCTCATTGACAGGTGAGCCGTCATGGTGTCGAGTGTTTCGACCCATCTCAGGCACGATGACGCTTCCGTCACCACGGGCCAGTCGCTGCCAAAGACCACGCGATCCTCACCGAACACATCGAGGGCGTGCTGGATAAACGGTGCGACGTCTGCCGGCGCCCACCGCTCATGGTCCGCCTCAGTCACCACACCACTGATCTTGCACATCACGTTGGGCAGGGCTGCAAGCGCCGCGAGTTCCATGCGCCAGGGATCGAGCCCGTGCTCCTTGACGTTCGGCTTTCCCAGGTGATCGAGCATAAAGTTCGTATCGGGGCATCGGCGCACCAGCTCGGTGGCGCTTGCGAGCTGAGAATGCACAATGCACAGGTCGCACGACAGGCCGAATTCGGGCAGCAGCCGCACGCCGCGAACGAATCCCGGGCGTACGGCATATGCTGGGTCGACCTCCGACTGAATGTTGCGACGCACACCCTTGATGCGCGGGTCCGTTGAGGCCATTGCCGTAAGATATGTGCGTAGGTGTTCGCCGTGCTCAAGCGGCGCCCACGCCACTATCGCTTGAAGGCGAGCATCGGCCTGTGCCTGGTCGGTGACCCAGCGGGGTTCAAGCAGCGCATATGCCGGATCGACATCAACCTGCACGTAGACGATCGCCGCAATCTGGAGTGAGTTGGTGTCGGCGCGATATTCCGGGAGAGAGTAGCGCCGGTCAAGCCGCTCATTGCCCGCAAGCCAGCCAACAGGGAAGTGCAACGGGTCCCACAGGTGAACGTGTGCATCAACGATCGGAAAGTCGGGCATCGCACCGTCCTCGTGCCGTCCTGTCAGTCGCCGCCGCGGTCAGCAAACGACGCCTATCCCGCTCCGGACCCAGACTCAAGCGGCCGCCCTTCTCTTGCTTCCCGGCGTTCATTGTTGTGCGCATTGAGTCGAATCCTCTTGCTTCCAGCCCAGTCGCGCGATATCAGCCCGGTCGGGACCGTGGTGCCGCGGACCGAACGAGGCTGCGAGCAGTGTCGAGCATGGCCACGATATTCTGCGGCGGCACATCCGCCAGGATGTTGTGGACCTGCTGGAACACGAAGCCACCGCTGGGTCGCAAGATCTCAATCTGCTCCTCGACGTGGTCCCGAACCTGATCGGCCGTAGCATGCGAGAGCATCCATTGGGTGTCGCAGCCCCCACCCCAGAACGTAATACTGTTGCCGAAATCTCGCTTGAGCCCGCTGGCCTCCATGCCCCGACAGCTGATCTGCACCGGGTTGATGGCGTCGAGGCCGGCGTCGATCAGGTCAGGCAGGAGAGGCCGTACCCCACCGCAGCAGTGCAGCATCACCTTGGCGTCGGCAAGCTGCTTGGCACGCTGCCACAAGCGGGCATGGCGCGGCTTGAAGAACTCTCGATACATCCGGGGTGAGATTTGGGGGCCGGACTGCATCCCAAGGTCGTCGCCGAAGACAATAACGTCGATGTATGGCCCGACAAGGCCGAGGTATTTCTCCAGATTTGCCAGGTGGATCCGCGTGAGGCGTTCCAAGACATCATGGGCGTGGTCCGGCTCCGCGGCAAGCAGCGCCAGGAAGTTATCGTTCCGGTACAGGAACTGGCCCCACTCCATCAAATTGCCGCCAAAGAGACCCAGAATCGCCCGATCGGTGCTTTCACGAAGTCGTCGAGCGCCTTCAGTGAGCAGTCTCTCGCCATTGAGCCCATCGACCAGCGGTCCCGGCGGCGAGGGGATGCTCCACATGCATTCCGCCATGGCGGCTTCGAGATCCGTGTGATCCGGCCCACTTTCCGCAAACGGGAAGTAGGCCGATTCGAAGTACAGAGCCCCGTCCGGCATCCGCGCGATGACTCGTCCCGTCTTGGATCGAATCACCCAGCCGAGGTCGACGCGTTCGGGCGCCGTCCAGGTCGGTACCTGACATGGCGTGCCGTCCGGCAGTACCCAGTCCGCCCAGTTGGCGTCGTTGAGTGCAAACCCACGCCCTAGCTCAATGGTGTCAACGCCGAAGCGGTCGAGGACATCTTCATGCACGATAGCGAGCTGCTGCTGGATGTCGTACACGCGGATAGGTCGCTCTTCGAGACCGAGATACCTCCTGAGCTTACGATACGCGATTGCGGCGATGCCCGACGATTTGTACCCGGAGAGGTCGATGGGCACCCGGTCCGTCTCTTGGTGGTTCAGCGCCGCCAGTACGCGGCCGCGTGAGTCCATGCCGCCTCCCTCCACCACCTGACCGCGGGTCGCAAGCATCTCGATGCGCCGGAAACTGAGGTCAACATACGGCAGCCTCAGTCAACACGCAGGCGCTCAATCGCGTCGCGGTTCCACGCGATCCCCAGCCCCGGATCGTTCGGGGCTACGGCTTGGCCGCCTTCCACTGCGACCTCCCGCAGTGTCAGCGCCCGTAATTGGGGAATGTGCTCGACGTAAAGCGCATTTGGGATTGCTGCAGCCAAGCTCACATGCAGCTCCATGAGGAAATGCGGCGCCACCTTGACGTTGAAGGCCTCCGCAAGATGCGCGACCTTCAGCCAGGGCGTAATGCCTCCAATGCGGGCCGCGTCCACTTGCAGGACGCCGGCCGCTCCCGCGGCGAGGTATTCGCGAAAGTGGCTCACCGAATACAGGCTCTCACCCACGGCAATAGGCAGACTCGTGGAGCTGGCAAGACGGGCGTGTCCCGTAATGTCGTCGGCGGGTAGCGGCTCCTCAAACCAGAACACGTCGGCTTGCTCGAGCATGTGCGCCCAGCGTTTAGCCTGGGAAAAGGTCATGGACTGGTTGGCATCAACCATGATGTGCATGCGCGGGCCAACAGCAGCCCGGACCGCCTGGAGGCGCTCGGCATCTTCCACGAGATCTGGCTTGCCAATCTTGAGCTTCACTCCGGGCCATCCCTGGTCTCGGGAGAGGACTGCTGCAGCGACGAGCTCCTCGGTGGTCAGATGGAGCCACCCGCCCTCCGTATCATAGAGCGGAATCCGGGGACTCACGCCACCCGCGAGCATCCAAAGGGGTTGGTTCGCCGCGAGGCAGCGGATATCCCACAGAGCAGTGTCGACGGCGGCGAGCGCCAGGCTGGTAGTCACGCCAACGGTTGTACCGTGCGTGGCCCAGAAAAGCTTCTGCCACAGCGCTTCAATCTGGCGCGCGTCTTCACCGATGAGAAGATGCAGGAGGTCGCACTGCAATAGCTCGCGCACTGCCCGCCCGCCCGTTCCGATGGTATAGGCGTAGCCCGTACCGGACAGGCCCTCGTCCGTCTCGATCTCGACGAGGATAGTTTCCTGCTTGACGAATGCCTGGATTGCGTCCGTGCGCGGGCGTTCGACCTTCACGTCACACAGGTAGGCGCGCGCCTTTGTGATCTTCACAATGTTTCTCCCTCGCTACGCGTGCCATGATCGGCCCCCAGAGATGTGCTCGCTGGCGACCCGCTAAGAGACAGCCCGATAGCTGCCTGCGTCGAAGTAGGCATGGACCCAGCGGAACTTGCCGTCCTCAACCCGCACAACATTCACGCCTGTCAGCCGGAGACGCCCACCGTCACGGTCTACCAAGACAGCGTCCCACTCAAACGCTCCCTCGCTCCCACTTTCGATCCCATGCACGATCGTGTTCTCGAGGCTGGGAAAACGTGCGCACGAATCCTCGTAAAAGGTGCGTATCTCAGCATGACCACGCAAGATCTGCCCCGCAGGCCGGAACTCCGCGTCCTCATGAAAGTGTGACAAGACTGCCTCGATATCGCGGTCGCATTCTGCGCGCCAGTACGACTCTGCAACCTCACGCGGGGTCTGAGGCATCACCATTCTCCATCCACTTGTTGGCTGTCACGGCCGCTAAAGCTTGCCACGCGCACCGCCGCGGCACTCTACCGAGCCCTCGGCTACCTGGCCCAACAGGGTCGAGCTGGCACATTACACACCTCCTAGCAGACTGAGCCGGTCTTCGAGTGCCGGGAGGGGCTTGTGGTCCACGTGCCCGCTTCCCGGAAGCCGGTACCAGTAGATGGTCGAGGCGACGTCGATCGGCCGGCCACCGGCCGCGTCAAGCTTGTCGCGCAGTTGGCGTGCCGAGGTCTCCGGTCCATAACGGAGGAACTCCCAAGCCCAGTTCACCTGGATCCGCAATGATTTTTCGAAGCGGATCACGTTGCCGTCACGGAACCGGTATACCGCCAGCTCAAAGGGCAGTATCTCATGGTTCACGTGGGTGATCCCGGCGTGCAGGCCTGTGAAGGGCTGCTGGAAGCCCCAAGAGAAACTGAAGTAGTCTTCGGTACCAAGGTAGTCGAGCGACTGGTGTTCTTCACCGTCGATGAAGTGCTCGTCGTTGCCCTCCATCACGAACTGGGCACCCGCGAAATCGGGCTCGGTGCTGGTAATGCTCAGATTGGCGCCGACATAGTGGCCACGCCCATGCAGATCGGCCAGCGGCAAGACCTCGCGAGGGATATAGACGGTGCGTCGATCCCACGTCGCGTGCAGGTAGCCGTAGTCCTCCGGCCAGTCGGGCAGCGTCTCATACTCCACGGTCGAGTAGCCGTTGAGCACCCGATCCGTCTCATTTGTAAGCTCGATTCGTGCCTGATGGCGGAACGGCATGGGCAGATAGCAGTTGTATGAGTGAGGGGCCTTCTCCATGAAAGGCGTGGAAAAGAACGCGCTCTTGCCTTGCAAGCCGTCCGCGAAGAAATCTGCCAGTGGACACTCCACGGCTGGCCGTGTCTCGTGATCCCAGAAGATCCTCAAGACAACGCCGCGATAGGCGATGGGATCCCTGAATTGTGCCATATGCAGGCACGTGATGACGGCCGGCCCTTTGATGTCGGCGATGGTCACCGTCGCACCGGGCTGGAGGGTGGGCAGCTCGGGGTAGGCATCGTGCGGCCAAAGCCCGTTGACCATCCCCGTGCGGCGCGCACAGACCTGCGCAAGGCTCATCCGTGTACGGTTCTCTTGCACTACCATTGACACGCCTCTCCATTTCTCGCCGCAGCAGCCGGCGAGCACGACTACGCCAGCGCGAATCCCACCGAGGCCGCCGATACACTGCCCCCCACGTGCGTAACGAGCACCTCAACCGCTTCCAACGCGGGGCGAAGCGCGATCGCGGTGATAGGCGGCCCACCGGGGGTTGGGTGCTCCGACCAACTGAGCCCGCCGTCGCGCGACAGGTAGACGCCCCCGGTACTGAGAGCGGCAAGGGTCACAGTGCCGGACGGTTCCCGAATAGCCGCAAGCTGCAGTACCGAACCGCCGTTCAAGCTACCCAATGATTCTCCGGAAAACACCAGTGCTCCAACGCGAGCGGGCCGGTAGATGGTGGCGCCGGCAGCGAAAAAGATGCCACGTGGACCGCCAACCGCCGCAAGGTGTACGCCTGCTGCCCCCGCATGGTGGGCCACTGACCGTCGCCATGTACCCTCTTGGGTACGGAGCCACAGTTCTCCCATGCCATCCGGGGCAAGCGTCGCCACGGCGAGCAGCGGCCCTGCCTGGGTGCCGGGCCGACCGAACGCAATCTCTACGATTTCCTGCCCAGTTTCCAGGACAGGGGTATTGCTCGTCCAGGTTTCCCCCCGATCGCCTGAAAGCACGACCTCGCCTGCATCGGCCACTGCGATAAGCGGGCAGGCAACTGGATCGTCGACGATTGCTAGGCCTCGAATTTCCGCTCGAACAGGCGGTCTGAGATGCAATCCTTCGCACATGACTCCATCGTCGGTTGCTACCGCAAATCCGTCGCCCGTATCTGCAGCCACGGCAACAGCCTGCGCCGGCACCGATAGAGGCGCCATGCTCCAGGTACGGCCGCCGTCGCCCGATCGCGCGATGATACCATCCACGGTGCGCACGATCGCCTTTTCTGACTTGGCATGAAGGTCTGCGATAAGGGCCCCACCGATTCCCGGCAATGCCTTCCACTCAGAACCGAGATTGGCCAAGCGGTGACAACCACCACCCGCCAGGCCAGCAAAGACGTACCCCGCGTCGGGCGTCATGGCAAGGCTGAGGACCGGTACGGTTTCGGTCGGTGCGGCCCAGGTGCGGCCTGCATCGGAGGATATGAAGACACCCTCCTGCGTACCCGCGGCAACGGTAGCTCCGTCGTGGCTAGCAGCAAGCGCCGTCACGCCTAGTCCGCTCACCGTTGCCGGTAGTTCCCAGGCGCCGTCACGGCGATACAGCAACACGCCCGTCTCCTCCGTGCCAACGGCCACGCTTTCCGGGCCACATGTGGCCAACGCCTGGCAGTGCGCCGCGGCAGGAAGGTTGAGCTGATGCCAGGAACTGCCGCCATCGTGGCTCCGGGTCACGCCTTTCTCTGTGATTGCCCACAGGATACCTGCCACGGCATCTGCAGCCAGAGTGAGCGGAACACCAGGGAGGTGACCGACAGGTTCGCACCGGCCGGCAGCGGCGCCACGCCACACGCAGGTATCTCCGTCAGGCACGAGATACAAGGTCCCGTCGGGAGCGATGGCAAGCAAGCCTGAAAGCGACGCCTGTGTCGCCGCCTGCCACTCCCGCCCGCGGTCGGGTGAGCGGAAGAAGCCGCCAGGGGCGGTGGCGTACATGACGCCGTCGACCGCGAACGTGGGCGAGAGGGCAACGTCCCGGATGAACGGCCCCACGATGCCTCGGGCCGGGGTTTCCCACGACGCTCCGGCGTCGCGGCTGACGGACACTCCGGCGAGGGTTCCTACCAGCAGCGTCTTGTCTTGTGAGAAGCTAGGTGAGATGGCGATGTGTGTGATCGACGACGCGTCGACCTGGCCGCGGAGCGCCCACGATGTACTCATGGGCGTATATCCGCTGACGTGATCCGTAGGTATGGACGCACGACAAGCACCTCGCCGGTTATTGCCATGGCCGCAGCGGTAGCGCCGACCGAGACGGCACGTATCAGCGTCAGTGCCGGGTCAACGATTCCCGCAGACCGCAGGTGGACAAGGGTCCCAGTTACTCCGTCGATGCCCTGGTCGGGCGCGACCGCTCTTGCCTCTGCCACAGCCGCAATGGGATCCAACCCAGCGTTGCGCGCGATCCACCGTGCCGGCGCGGTCAGCGCTGCTGCCACCGCGGCGACACCAAGATCCTCGTCGTGTGTCGTACTGCCTGACAGGCAGCGTGCGACTGCCAGATACGTGGCGCCGGCACCCGGAACGACACCACCGTCCACGGCGGCCCGCAAACCGGCAACCGTCCGCTCCGTCGCCCGCCGCCGTTGCAGACGCTCTTCCTCGTTGTGACCGCCGACCCACACGACGCCCATACCCCCTGCGAGCCGTCCCAAGCGGCTCCACAATGCGCCACGCTCGCTCTCGTTCTCGCTCTCGGAAAGCCTGTACCGTACGGATGCCACCTGGCGCGCGACTGCCTCTGACGCAGCATCCAGAGGAAAGACATTGAAGAATCCACGCCCAACTATCGCACGCTGTGCCCTGCCGACAGCTCCCATGTCAAGTCTTTTCAGCGTGTCACCACGCTCTGGTGCCAGCACCCGTGCGCCCGTCAGCGCCGCCAGGTCCGCGAGGGCCCATTCCAGGTTGTTGCCTTCATAGGGCGCGTTGACGGCCGCCAAGCGAAAGTCGGGCTTGTTGTTGGCGGCAAGCAGCGCCATTACCGCCGGACCCACTGTTCGTGCCACGAGGAGCAGGCTGCGTACGCCGTTCCAGCGCAGGCACTCCAGTGTGTCGATCAGCGGCGCGGCATCCTCAAGCTTCTCATCCCAAATGAGAACGCGCGGACGGTCCAGGACGAGGTCTTCGCCCATGCCACCGTCGCCAAACTGGCTCGATACGAGCCCCGATTCCCACAGCGCGCCCTCGACAATCTGCAGCTCCGGCGTATCGCGCGGTGAGTCTCGGACCGTAATCACGGCATCCGGTCCCAACAGGGCTATAGCTTCAGTAACAACCGGCACGAGCCGCGGATCGCCGCTCGACGCGGCTACGAATCGCTCGGCCTCGCCAGAGCTCAGCGGCCGCGCCGACGCCGTAATGGCCCGAGAGACCAGCTCAACGGCGTGCTCGACGCCGCTTCGCAGTCTCCTTGGGTCCGCTCCTGCCGTCGTGGCCGTCAAGAGTCCACGGTGCGTCGCCGCGCAGATCACGCTGGCGGTGGCGCTGCCATCGCCCATCTCGCTGCGCAGCTTCCAGGCCACTTGCCGGTTGAGCATCAGGCCGACATTGGCGCACGGCTCGGGGATCCCGGTCAAGCGCAAGGCCAGGATCCCAGCATCGCTGAGCACTTCGGGCGGCTCATTGGGTCGCCCAATCCGAGCGACGAGGACAGGAGTTCCCAGGGGGCCAAGCGTGGGACCAAGCACGCGCTCGACCAGCGCGAGACCGCGCTGCAGCGATTCCTGCGCCCCAAGACCGGCTTTGAACTGGTCACCCTTTTGCACCGAGCGTCTACTAGCCTTTGAGTCCACCACTGGCAATACCTCGAACAATGAAGCGGCCGAGAAGAAGGAAGAGGGCAAGTGCCGGGATACAGGACACAACCGACGCAGCCATCAGGCCGCCGTAGTCTGTTCCATACTCTGTGTTGAAGTATTGCAGTCCCACAGGGATCGTCTGGTTATCCGGACAGAGCGTCAGAACGAGCACGAATTCTTCCCATACGCCCAGAAAGGCGATGGTGCCCGCGGCAAGTAGTCCTGGGCGGGAAAGCGGAAGCGCTATGAGGAAGAAGGCCCCCACCCACCCTGCACCGTCAACCTGGGCTGCTTCTTCCATGTCCTGGGGTATTTGAGCGAAGAAACTGCGCAGCAGGAGCGTAATGAACGGTGTGTTCAGCCCAGCGTAGACGAGGGTCAGACCCAGCAGACTATCGTACAGACCGATCTGCTTGATCAAGAGATAGAGGGGCACGATCAAGGTGACTGCAGGGAGCACCTGCGTAAAGAGCAGTGCTATCGTCAGAGGACCCCGCGCACGAAAGGGGAAACGGCTGAGAGCGTAGGCGGCCGGCGTGGCGAATGCGAGCGTGATCGCGACCGATCCGATGCCAACGATTACACTGTTGCGAATGAAAGTGAAAAAAGGAGCCTCAGTCCACATGCGGGCGTAGTTATCGAACGAAGGATGTGCCGGGATGAGGCCTGCGGTCGATGTCAAATCGGTATTTGGGCGGAGGGAGTAGGAAACCATCCAGAGCAGGGGATACAGCACAGCCAGTGAGACTAACGCGAGAATTGCGACGAGCACTACATCACCAGGCTGCAGGTGTCTGCGATGTTGCACTGCGATCATTACTCTACCTCTGGCTACGTATCAAACTGCCCTTGGCGGCGCTGCACCACAAGAACCACTCCGAAGAGAACGACCACAATGGCCAGAAGCACGCTGCCAGCCGAAGCGGCTACGCCGAAGAAGAACTCGCGCATTGCTTGCTCATACATGTAGATGGCGACAGTCATGCTCGCGCTGCCCGGACCACCCTGTGTCATGATATAGATGGGTGTGAACCAGTTGAAGATCCACATGAAGCCCAGTATGCCGACGGTGGCGAGGATACCGCGGAGTTCCGGTAGCTCGATGTGCCGCAGAACCCGCAGCCGGCTGGCCCCATCAACTCGCGCTGCATCGTAGACATCTTGCGAGACGGCCTGGAGGCCGGAATAGAATGCCACCATGTAGAAGGGGAATCCTTTCCAGACGCCCGCCACGATGATGCCCCATATGGACCAGGTCGGATCGGACAGCACGCCATTCAAGGATGCGATCCCGACATGTCCCAGAATGTGCTGCAGCGCACCGAATGTAGGATCGTACATCATCTGCCACACGAAGAAAATGGACACGGAGGGAAGGAACCAGGGCAACAGCCAGAGCGGCTGCACTACCTTGGCCAGACGTAAGGGTCCGTCATGCAGAATCAGTGCCAGCAGCAGGCCGAGTCCCAATTGCCCCACCAGGTTTGCGAACGTCCAGAGGAACGTCAACTGAAGAGCCGACTGGAAATCCGGATCGGAGAAGATGTACTGGTAATTGCCGAGACCGACCCAATCGTGGTGACCCAACCCTGTGTACCCAGAGGTGTCGGTGAACGAGACGTAGGCATTGAAGAGGATCGGGAACCCCAGAACGAGCGCTATCCCGATAATCGCGGGACCGACCATCATGTATGGCGCCAGAGCCCGCGACAGGCGGTAACGCCAGGCGGCTCGCTGGCGCCGCGTCGCGACGGCCGCGAACTCCGACGGAGGAACTAACGGGTCATTTGTTTCGCTCGTAGCCATTGCCTCAGGCTGCCTTTCGTCTTGGCAGAGCCTACCAGATTTCGGCACCGTCTCAGAAGCATTGGTTCTCCTTAGCCAGGAGCACCGCGGGCAAGCCGGCCGGGAGGATGGTAGTGGTCCATACGATTCAGCTCCGCTGCCGCGTTGCCGGCCCCACTAGGCACCGCTGTGGGGCCGGCATGCTGCGCAATTGCTGCTCAGTGCTTCGACCTGACGATCTTGTTGTTCCCACGGTCGATAAGCGCTTGCACCGCCCGATTGCCGTCGGCCATCGCCTGCTTTGAGCTCGATTGACCGCTGAGGACTCGGGACATGTAGCGCCACATGGTGGGCATGAGCTCCATGAACCCTGCAATGGGTGGAATCACCCAGGTTGAGTAGCTAAGCACTTCCAGCACGAACTTGTTACGCGGATCGTGTGCATAGTACGGTTGGTTCATGCCGGCCACAGTTGGGGGCAACGAATCGGCCCAGCCCAGATTGATGTTCTCAGGCTTCAGGAAGAAGTTGACGAAATCCCAAGCTATGTCTGGGTTCACGGCCGTCTTGTAGATATCCCATGCCCAGCCTCCACTGGAGGCACCCCGCTGCTTCTTGATCGCGTTGTGTGCCAGCCCAAAATTGAAATCTATCTTCTTCTGGGCGTAGAGGGTTTCGAGGTCGGCAATCTCCCAGTTGCCGACCAGCCACGAGGCCGTCTTGTCGGTCGTGAATTCGGCCTTACCTATAGTCTGGTCATGGGTCAGCGCGCCCGGCGTGAAAGCCTGGGCAACGAACATTTGGCGCAAGAAGTCGAGTGTTTCGTACACGGGCTCGGTGTTGAGCGTGGCGGTGGCGGTACCGTCCGGATTTACCTTGAGCAAGTCGCCGCCGGTCGTCTTCAGCAGGTTGGTGACGCTCTCCCAAACCGCATTGATATCCGCCTGCCACGACATCGTATAGGCGTGAATACCCAGGGGCAGGGCCGCCTTGGCCATAGCGAGTTCATCGTCCCAGGTCTTCGCCGGGCCAACGCCCATCTTCTTGTACAGGTTAGGGTTGTAGTAGGTGAAGCGGGTGTCCAGGGTGAACGGTACGCTGTAGTTCTTGCCTCTAAACTGGCCCAGCTCCCACACCGCCGGCCAGAAGTCGCTGGCCTTGAACCCCGCGACGCGGAGGTAGTCATCAGTCGCAATGATGTCGTTGTTGGCAGCCAACTGCGGCGTCAGGTACCCGTTCTGCGCCACGGTGGGCGCGTCACCGGCCAGTGTACGAGTCAGCATCTGAACAAAGAACTGGGCGTACGGAATGTACTGGTACTTGACGGTCACGTTCGGATGAAGCTGCTCGTATTTCTTGATCACGCTCATCCGTCCGGTATAGTTGGGCGCAGGCGACGAGACGACCGACGCAAAGCTCAGCGTCACCGGCTCAGCCAGAGCCGGGCTGGTCGTGGCCGTCAGAGCGGATTTGTCTGCGGCGTCCGCTACGTTCGCGATCCCCAACTGGCCGCAAGACGCCAGGACCGCCGCCCCGGCGGTCGTCGCCCCAACCTTGAGGAATCGCTTACGCGAAAACGTCGGAATTGTCGTGAGTTCGCTCATCTTATCCACTAACTCCTCACTGGAAGGTTGCCACGCATGGGTTCCACGTATGTGCAATGTCTTGGGCTCAGTATCTCCTTTCCGCGCAGTGACGAGGCTTTGCCGGGCCCCGTGCATTCGTGCGTTGCTCTGCCTGCACGGCAGGTCGGGGAAGTCGCGCATCCTATATCCTATAGCAGCCGTCCGAATTCTAGCACCGACCACCACGAATTGCAAGGCCTGGCGGGGAAGTCCCCACGGTCTGAGAACAGTCCGAAGCCTCCGCTCGAAGGCGAATGGCAGGACTGATACCGGATCAATCCGGGTGTTCGAAACGCCGCTCGCACCCGGATCACTCCGCCATCTCAGAACTGCGCGTGCCAGTCCTCTCGGCACCCAGTTCAAGCCTTTCTGTCGCTTTCCCCTAGCAGGGAGACGCGGCACGCGGAGAAGTGGTTAGCGACCAACTGGAGGAACGAGCACTGCATCGATACGGTGCTCAGAACCACAAGTATGCAACGTAGCTGCGTTGTAGACACGGTCGGAGCACGTCAGTCACCCGGCAGGCGTAGCACTGGCGCCGTTTGCCTTGCGTTTCACTGCCTCGCGGCAATACGTTGTTAAAGATCTCAAAGTTTCGAGAACGTAGCTCTAAGGAGGGCACAGGCACGTGAGTGAGTTTTGCGGTCTTGGAATGGGCCTGGGCACGCTTGCGTCTCTCTCGGACGCGCGCACTCGCTCGATTAGCGCCGAGAACCCAACCGGCGCCAGTGGCAAGGGCGGAATGGCGCGCGAGGGCACGGGCGCGCACGCGGCTCGCGATCTTGGTCAAGGCTGGAAGGTATCGCCGAGTATCACCATAGCGCCGGGTGAGACGATCAGTCTGGCCAGTATAGTGGGCATGGGCGCCATCCAGCATATCTGGTTAACCACCCACCCGCGGAACTGGCGCCGCCTCGTCCTGCGCCTGTACTGGGATGACGACAGGCAGCCTGCCGTGGAAGTGCCGGTGGGCGACTTCTTCTGCAACGGCTGGTGCGAATACAGCCACGTCGCTTCACTGCCAATCGCCGTGAATCCGTACGGCGGCTTCAACAGCTTCTGGGAGATGCCGTTTCGGCGCGGCGCGCGGGTGACCGTGGAAAGTCTCGCCGCCGAGGCAATCGTGCTCTACTACCAGATCACCTACATGGAAACACAGGTGCCGGACCACTCAGCCTACTTCCACGCTCAGTGGCGGCGCAGCAATCCTCTTCCCTACAAGGAAGTCCACACGCTCCTGGACGGCGTGCACAGCAGCGGTCAGTACGTCGGCACCTACCTCGCATGGGGCGTCAACAGCTCGGGCTGGTGGGGCGAAGGCGAGATTAAGTTCTACCTGGACGGCGATGACGCGTTTCCCACGATTTGTGGCACCGGTACCGAAGACTACTTCGGCGGCGCCTGGGACTTCGAGGTGCCTGGCCAAGGCTACACCGTTTTCTCCACCTCCTACATAGGCCTCAACCAAGTGCTGCGTCCGGACGGCCTGTACCGCAGCCAACAGCGATTTGGCATGTATCGCTGGCACGTCATGGACCCGATACGCTTCATGTCCGACGTTCGGGTGACGATCCAGGCGCTGGGCTGGCGCTCAGGTGGGCGCTATCTGCCGCTGCAGGACGATATCGCCTCGACGGCGTTCTGGTATCAGAAAGACACGTCTGTCGCCCATCCCGCGGCGATGGTGGCCGATGCGCTCGAAGTTGTCTAAGCTACTCGGCATAAGGACGTCGCAGAATAAAGGAGCTGATCAGCATTGGCCGCGAGGGCCCCGTCCCCGGCGTAGAGCTCGTCCGTATTCTCGTGTGCAGCGTCGCATCCTCGCGTTGCGCTAAAGAGCACAAGATCGGAGAGGGAGGAATGCCAGCCCGAGGCTACATGGAAGCGCCGTCTGACCAACGCGCTCGTGCGGGAGTGGGCGTTTTCGGCTATGGCTTTATGGGGAAAGCCCATAGCAACGCGCTGCGCACCCTGACCTATATTGACTGGCGGAGCGCACTGCGGCCCGACCTCGTAGCTGTTGCCGGCCGTAGGCAGGAGCTGGCGAGCGAGGCGGCAACGCGCTTCGGCTTTGCCGGCTGCTACCCCGACTGGCGCGGGCTAGTTGAGGACGAGCGCATTAGCATCTTCGACAATGCCGCCGCCGACGAGGTGCACGTCGAGCCAACGCTCGCGGCGATCACGGCCGGCAAGCATGTGAGCTGTGAGAAGCCCCTCGCGCGCAATAGCGCTGACGCGCGCCGCATGTGGCTGGCAGCGGAACAAGCAGGCGTGAAGCATCTGTGCACCTATAACTACCGATTCGTACCCGCCGTAAGGCTTGCGCGTGCCATGTTGCGTCGCGGCGAGCTGGGGGATGTCTTTCAGGCGCGATTCCGCTACTCGCAAGACGGGCGCCCACCCTCGCCGGTGGGGGCGCTCCGGACGATAGGCTGCCACGCCATCGACCAGGCGCGCTTCCTCGTCGGCGAGATCACGAGCGTCTCCGCCATGCTCACCAATCCAGTCATCACGCCCGACCGCCCCTCGGACGTGGATGCGGCATGGCCCGGCCAAGTGGTGACGGCCGTGATCGGCTTCGACAACGGCGCCTGTGGGACGATCGACGCCTCAAACGTGTCGTACGGCCGTCGCAACATGCTTGCGTGGGAGATCAACTGCGACCAAGGCACCCTGCAGTGGGATCTGGAGCGACTCAACGAATTGCGTGTCACTGCAACCAGAACGTCGCACTGCAGCGTCGACGGATTGCTCGATGTCATCGTCTGCGAGCCCGACCATCCCTACATGGATCTGTGGTGGCCATCGGGCCACCTACTTGGCTGGGAGCACGCGCACATCAACATGTTCATCCATTTTCTGCGCTGTATCGCGGAAGACCGAGCGGTCGACCCGGATGGCGCGACCTTCTACGACGGCTATCGCACGGCGCTGATCTGCGACGCCATGGACGCGTCGGCCCGACTTGGTCGACGCGTCGATCTCGGGATCGAGCACACCGCCAATCTGGAAGAGCTGGAGCAGGCGGGAGCACCTGCCACCAACGACTGGGTGCAGCCCGGCGAAAGGTAGAGCTATGCGCGTTGGCACAGATAGTGACTTCTACCACCGGTTCTACGGTGAGGTCTACGACGGCCAGCAAGCTCCTGAGCCGGAATTGACCATGGAGACTGCCCGTGAAAGCGGGGTTGCGCCAATTTGGATCCGCGACGGGAATAGGCGCCACGACCGTGGTGCGTGCGCGATGAGGTTCGGGCTGTGGGGTCGGGGCGGAATCGCGCTCCCAGGTTCACGGGTTCACGTGCTGCGTCGTGCCTTGATGACGATGCAGCCATACTGAGCAGCATGGCCGCACCTGCGGAAAATGGGCATCGAGTCGTGGCCGCGGCGTACCACAACCCACGACGACCCGCCCTTCGGGCAGGTACCCCGGTGAGTCGCTCATGCCGTGCGCCCATAGGCGCGGGCCCGGCGGTGGCGGACCATGGCACGGCGCCGACCACTCAACGGGCGTGAAGTGCGTCCGCCCACTCGGCAATGGCTCGCGTCACTCCTGTCGCTCCACGACAATCGACAGAGAGGACTTGCCCGGACAGAGCGCCGCGGGCCGCCAGGTTGCCCACGATTGTGCTCATGTCGTGACCCATATACGTGACAATCAGAAGGATCAGATCGCTCAGACGCACGCGATCGAGTATCTCGCGCTCGCTCACGCGACCACTGGTCGCGGGCGCAACTTCGTCGACGCGCACTCCCCAGCGCTCGAGCCGTTCGCGGACCCTGAGCCTCGTGCTGTCGTGACCGCCGATGATAGCGACGCGTTTTCCGGTGAGAGCCACGTGATCCCGCTGAGCATCGGCACGCTCACCGCTGCCCGCCCGGCGCAGTGTGGCCATACGCCGATAACGCACGCAGAGCGGATTGCGCCTATCCAGGTCGTACAGGGATCGGTAGATCTCTCGGGATTCTTGCGGCAACGGGCCGGCTTCTCCCTGGTCGCGCTCCAGCGCAGTCCGCAGAAGGTCCTCATAGTTCTCGATCAGGGACGGGCGAAGGAGTTGCGGATAGTCCGCCAGATTGTCTGTAATGGCGTCGAGAATGTCGAAACGCTGGGTGGCCGTCAGCAGGCCTCGTCGGAAGTCGGTTGCTGCTGCCTCGATGAGCTCGACAAGCCGATGGCCTTCGCGCCGCTGCAGAAGATCGTCAACGACGAGCTGGTACGCGCGCAGCAGGCGCGCGGAATCGCGCAGGCGGCGGCCAATCTCCAAGCCAGACAGCACCAGTTGATGCGCCCGATCGCTCGCTCGATCTTCTTCGGTGGCGCGATTGCAGTAGGCAATCAGGCAATCCAGCAGTCGCCCGCTGGCGAGATCGTCGTATTCACCCAATCGCGCGAGCTCGATGATCGCCGCGAAATCAGAGGCGGCATAATCGGCCTGCGCGAGATCTGCTGGTGCGCGGTCAAACACTAGGCGATAGGGCGCGGCGGCTTCGTGGTACCTGCCACATTGCCAGTAGATGCGCGCCAGAGCCAGCGCCACGCTCGTCGTGCTGGCCTCCGACGATTGCCAGCAGTATTCCAGATGCGCCAACGCGCTTTCGACGCCCTTCGTAGCCGCTAACGCCAGACCAAGCAACCCGCGCAGGGCCGGCGAACTCTCGTCAATCGCGACCTGCGCGATCACCTCGTCATGTTTGCCGAGTGAGGAGAGGGCTCGGAGGCGGCCAGCGCGCACCACGCCCTGGCGCCCCGGCGGCTGCCGCTCCAACGCATCGTAGACCGCCAGGCTCTCGTTCCATGCGCCCATCTCCTCGAGGGTCTGGGCCAGCAGCAAACCCGCCTCGAAGGCCGACGCATCACCCTGGTTGAACAGGCGCTCAAGTACAATACGTCGTTCGCCGGCCGGTAGGTGTCGCGCGCGACGCAGCTGTTTCGACGCGCTTTCTCCCGGCGGCGGAATGTCACCACCGCTTCCTGTTCCACCGGTCGCCCAGGTCCGCGGCCTTCTCACGACGCTCCCACGAGCGTCGCCTTCGCGCGACTGCTGGCGCGCCAGAGCATCGTGTGACGTCCCATCCGACTGCGACACGCCATCCAGGGCCGGAGCCTCGCCAGGTTCCGCGCACTTGGTGGTGGAGCCGAGCAGGAGCTGCACTGCAATAGCGGGCCATTTCCTTCGCAGGTTGTTTGGCGTATCCGGTATCGAGCAGCTATGTGTGAAGCCGGCGCCGAGCAGCGGAAGGAATGTGTGGCGCCTGCCCGGATACAGCCTCCCGAGCAGCCGGGATAGAGCGACAGCCTGATCGTTTGTGCAGCGCACGCGCAATACAGCGCCGTGCGACCCATCGGGGGCTGAATCGATGGCGTGCTCGATGGTCATTCCGTCCCCGCCACAATCGAACAATCGCGTCGCGATGCAGGCACGTCGCGCGCTTGAAGCGTGTCACGGAGAAACATGTGGAACACCACGGGAGGGCATAAACTGCGTGGTTGCGGCCAGATGCGATGCCCCATCAAGCGGCGCACGCAGCGACGAGAATAGGAGGCGACGGTCGGAATCGAACCGACGATAGGGGTTTTGCAGACCCCCGCCTTAACCACTTGGCGACGTCGCCCGGTACACCGACATGATAGCGAAGGGCCAGATGCCGGTCAAACTGCAGGCAAAACGAATACTGCGCTTGGGGACGCCTGCACCGTCCATGGTGGACGGCCAGCAAACAGATTCATGAGCCGTTCCACGCGAACGTGGCGATCGCGCCTGCCGGCAATGTTGCGTGAAATGACTCGCCGCCCCAGACCACCTTGAAATTGCGGATCGTGCTCGACGCGTTGTACGCGACCAAGACCATCGATCCACTTGGGTTCCTGAATGCAGCGTCCTCCAGGTTGCCATTGAACGACGAAGAGTCGATGCGGTAAGCGCCCGGCAACACGAACTTGCTGAAATGCCCGATCTGGTAGTAGTAGCGCGTGAGCGAATACGTCCCCGCGGCCCCATCGACGGTGGCCAGGCCGATGCAGCCGACGCAGCCCACGTTGTTGGGCAGCGGGCCGCCGTGCGTATCAAGCGCGATGTTCCACATAACGCCCGATCGCGACCAGTTTCGAGCGGCGTTGATGAAGAGGTCGGCTGGGTTCGCCACGGACGACTCCGTTTCGTAACTGTCTTTGCTGGGGAAGAGCCCATGGACAACCGACATGGCGCTGGATGTGCCGGAATACGTGTGCCAGGCGGTCCCGGCCAGGTACGGTGCGGCGGCTGCATTACTGAGCAGCGTTTCAGCATAACCCGGCTGGTCCCAGTTGTGATCGTAGCCCAGGATCCGTGGATGCAGGTGGGCCGCGGCGAGAGCCGGCCCCAAGTTGTTCGCTATGAAGCGCGCTTCGTCTACCGCCGGCCAGTACATGCTCGGATAGCTGGTTTGTGCAAGGGGCTCGTTCTGCGGCTGGATGGCATACATGGTGAGACCTAGCGCCTGGTACGCCTGAAGGAACCGCACAAAGTACTGAGCCAGCGACGCGTAATACTGTGGTAGCAGCCGGCCGCCATTGATCATGCTCTGGTTGCTTTTCATCCAGGCGGGCGGACTCCATGGGTTCGAATTGAACTTGATCGCCGGATTGCTACGCAGTGCCTGCCGAAGCACAGGAACGATGTACGCCAGGTCGTGCTGTATCGAGAAGTTGGCGAGGCTCGGGTCGGGCATTCCGCCGTTATCGTCATAGGAATAATAGTGGTCGTGTGTGTAGTCTGATGAGCCCATCGGAACGCGGACCCAGTCAATCCCTATCCCGTTGGACGGGCTGAACAAAGCCTGAAGCAGGCTCGCACGTGCCGCTCTGTCGAGTTGGTATGAAATCAGCCAGGCCGACGTGTCGGTCATCGCCGCGCCGAAGCCATCCATCTGCTGAAACGTGATATGGTCGTTGACTGTAATGGCACCAGTGTCGGCGCCCAGATCACGCACGAAGCGTCGACTCGGCTGCGGTGAGAGAGCACTCGTGAGGTCGGCAGTGGTAAGCCAGACGCGGACCGGGACGCCAAACGATGATGTCTGGGGCACGCCGTCAAAGCCGGCCCCACCGCCACTGACGAGGATCAGCGCCAGCGCCAGGCACCAGCGCACGACACGGGGATGCTGGAGCGCGCGGTTCGCGGGCCCATCACCATGTTCCAGCGGACGCTCTGCCACGGATGGGCTCCTGCACGCTGACATGCGTTATCCGAAGATCCTAGCCTACCAGACAGAGCGGTTTCAGACTACCCGAGGATACGCCCAATGGCGTACCTGAATGCTGGGACCTCCCTTGAAACCCCGAAGTTCACAGGGGAGACTCACTGGCAGCCTGGCAGCGGACTTCAGCCCGCCCTCGTCCGGTGGTGCATCGGCGGCAATCTGCGGCGGCGACATACCGATTGTGGTGATCGGCCCAAAGGTCGGCAACATCGAGATTGCTTCAATCTCTCATGACGACGCGGGAGGAGTTGAACAGGCGGTCCTGCACTTGCTTGAGCACGGGCGGCGGCGCATTGCTTTCATTGGCGGCCTCTCCGACACTCCGGCATCAGACCGGCGGCATGCGGGGTATCTCGCCGCTCACCTGAAGTTCGGCATTCCAGCCGATCCACAATTGCGGGTAACCGCGGACTTCAAACGTACCGGCGGCGAGCAGGCGATGCTCACGCTGCTCGACAGCGGTGTCACCTTCGACGCTGTCTCGGCCGCAAACGACTTGATGGCCATTGGCGCAATGCGCATGCTCAGGAAACGTGGCTTGCGCATACCGCAGGATGTGGCGGTGGTCGGATACGACGACATCGACGAGGCAGAGATCGTCGAGCCGGCACTCGCAACCGTGCGCCAGCCGGCCTACGAAGCTGGCCAGCTTGCGGCCGGGCTGCTGCTTCAGCATATCGACGGGCATCCGCAAACACACGCGCATCTCATGATCCCTACGACCCTGGTGTTACGCGATTCGGCATAGCACGGTTTGACCCGGCCTCGCGGCCTGGCATTCTCGACGCAAATCGCTACCCGACGGGCGATTCTGCCCGTCGGACTTTCGGCCGGCAGGCCCGTGCGGCGTGCGTGAAAGGAAATGACAATGCCCGTGCCTTCAGATTATCTGGAACGCGTGTACGCCGGCGTGCTCGGCAAGATCATCGGCGTCTACCTCGGCCGGCCGGTTGAAATGTGGAGCTAGGAGCGCATCATGGCCGAACTGGGCGAGATCGGCTACTACGTGAACGCGCGGTGCGGTGTGCCCGTCGTGGTCCCAGACGACGACATCGGCGGCACCTTTACGTTCCTCCGCGCTCTCGAAGATTACGGCATCTCGCGCGACCTCACGCAGGCTCAGATTGGCCAGACCTGGCTCAACTACCTGATCGATCCCACACTATACGCCGGGCAGCACTTGCAGGCGCGGCTCTCGGCGGATGATGCGAATGCAGTGCCGGTGGTCGTGTGCGTGGTCGTGCAGACATATGGCGCATACGACGTACTGATGACGCACCGAGGATCGGCTGCGTCGCTGATCCCCGGCGGCGAGCACGTGCTCGCGTGGCGGATCCCTGAGACCGATGGCCAGCCGATCGCCACGGTGGGTGTGGAGGCGCGGGCGACCTCTGACGCGGCCGGTATTGTGTATCTCGACTATCTGGGCTGGGGCGGTGCGCCACGGGTGACATTGACGCGGCCCGCGGCCAGGGGCACGATGTGGCTTCGGGCCTGGGTGGACGGCCTCGACCAGCAATTCCCCCATCCAGAGTGGCCGGAGTCCTACCGGCTCATGCAGAATCGTGGGCGCGGCCTGCTGATTACCGGCGCGCGTGAGTGGACAGACTATCAGGTTGCGACCACCCTCACGCCGCATTTGGCCTCGGCGTTCGGCCTCGCCGCACGTGTACAAGGGATGGAGCGGTACTATGCGCTTGTGCTGCACCAGGAAGGCAACGTGCGGCTGGTGAAGCGCTTTGAAGGCGAGGCAGTGCTGGCGGAGTCAAGCGTCGCCTGGGAGCTCGGACGCCCCTATGGCTTGCGCCTGGAGCTGGGAGGGGACCGAATACGCGCCTGGGTGGATGACGAACAGATCTTTGACGTCGTCGACGGCGATCGGCCGCTGACTTGCGGCGGCATCGGGCTGGTCTGCGAGGAAGGTCTCGTAGCAACGGACGCGGTGACCGTGGCGCCCGTGTGACGTCGCGACCCATCCGGAGGTAGCAGCGATTACATCATCAACCGGGAGCACGCGCACGTCAGCACACTCCCCCATGCTTCCGCGGTGGTTGGGCGAGGCACGAGCAGTGGGACCGGATGCACACTGAAACGGTGGACGAAGGGTGGGATCGTGAAAATCGGTATCGACAGCTATTGCTTTCACCGCTTCTTTGGTGAAGTGTACGACGGTACGCCGGTGCCCGCGGCGCCCATGACCGTGGGTGACTTCCTTGTGTTTGCCAACGAGCTGAAGGTCGACGGCGTGTCTCTGGAATCGTGCTTCCTGCCCAGTATGGAAGAACGTTGGCTACGCGACCTGAAAGTGCAGTTGGACGATTACGGGTTTGATCGCGTTTACGCGTGGGGACATCCGAGCGGCTTGGAGGACGGCACGAATCGCGGCGCATTCGACGACATGCTTGCCCAGATCCGGAATGCCGCGCTGATCGGAGCGAGCGTCATGCGCGTGACGCCCGGGCCCGGCTCGATGGATTACCGCAAGACGCCACGCCAGCCACGGCTGGAGATTTTGGCGCGTTGGTACATAGAGGCCGTCGAGGTGGCCCGCCACCACGATGTGAGGCTGGCGGCGGAGAACCATGGTGACTACACTGCGGATGAGATGCTCTGGCTGGTCGAGGCAGTCGGCTCACCATACTTTGGAGTAACGTTCGACACCGGCAACTTTCCTCGCGTGCTCGACGACCCTGTGCGGGCCATGCAGAAGCTGGCAAAGCATACGTTTGCCACGCACATCAAAGATCTGACGGTGCGCGACGAGGTGTCTCCGGCAGACTGGTACTTCTTTTCCAGCGCGCCGGTTGGCGACGGATTGGTGGATCTCGCGGCGATTCTCGGATTGCTCAAGGCTGCAGGATATGCCGGTCTGCTGGCCGTGGAAATCGATCACCTGCACCCGCGATACCGCTTCGACGAGCGCTCGGTTGTGGAGCAGAGCATTCTGGGACTACGGCGGATTGTGGATGGGCTGAACTAGCCGATCCTTGGCAGAGTGCAGGGGCGGCGGGTACTCTAGAGCCCGTAAGCGGCACGCCCCTATGTGTGTGTGCCGCCACAGGCCATGTCCAGGTCTGCTCCTAATAGCTACCGGAGGGGGCGTATGGTTGAAGCGCTGCGGGGCAGTATCCAGCAGATCAGAAGGCTGGATCAGGCGAAAGTCAGCGGGTATTTCGGCATCAACACCTTCAATGAGGAAACTGCCCGCGAGAGACTGCCTGCGGACGTGTATCAGGCATTCAAGAAGTGTTTGAAGCACGGCACGTCGCTTACTCCAGACGTGGCCGATGCTGTTGCCCAGGCCATGAAGGAGTGGGCCGCGGAAAGGGGAGTCACGCACTTTACGCACTGGTTCGCGCCGTTGACCGGCGCCACGGCTGAGAAGCATGATGCGTTCATCGCCTGGGACGAGCCTGGCACGGTCATCGAGCGCTTTTCCGGCAGCCAGCTGACACAGGGTGAGCCCGATGCCAGCTCCTTCCCCAGCGGCGGTCTGCGGGCCACGTTCGAGGCTCGCGGCTACACGATGTGGGACCCGGCCAGCCCGGCCTTTATCAAGGAAGGGCCGCTGGGCAGCACGCTTTGCATACCGACGGCCTTCATCGGCTACAACGGTGAGGCACTCGACTACAAGCTGCCCCTGCTTCGCTCGATCGAAGTAGTGAACAAGGCCGCCCTTAGCGCCCTGGAATTCTTCGGCACTGCAGCTTCCCGCGTCACCGCGCAGTGTGGTCCGGAGCAGGAGTACTTCCTGGTTGACCTGGCGCTTGCGCAGCGGCGTCCGGACTTGCTTTTCGCCAACCGAACCCTCCAGGGCGCGCGTCCTCCCAAGGGTCAGGAGCTGGAGGACCACTACTTCGGCAACATTAAGGAGCGCGTACTGGCCTACATGCAGGAAGTCGAGCTGGAGGCATTCAAACTGGGCATCCCGGTGAAAACCCGACACAACGAAGTCGCGCCGAACCAGTTCGAGATCGCGCCAATCTATGAGCCGGCTGCGCTTGCGTTCGACCACAACCAAATGCTGATGGAGATCATGACCACCGTGGCCGAGCGCCACCACCTTGCCGCGCTGCTGCATGAGAAGCCCTTCGCCGGCATCAACGGCAGCGGCAAGCATGTGAACTGGAGCCTTGCCACGGATGAAGGGCACAATCTTCTGGAGCCCAGTCAGTCGCCGCAGGAAAACCTGCAGTTCCTGTACTTTCTCGTTGCGTGCGTGAAGGCGCTGCACCGCCACGGTGGGCTCCTGCGCGCCTCCATCGCTTCGGCCGGCAATGATCACCGCCTGGGCGCCAACGAAGCTCCTCCCGCGATCATGTCGGTCTACCTGGGCGAGCAGCTCAACCGCGTGCTGGATGCGGTAGAAGCGGGCGACGTCGTGGATGAGCGCGGCAAGGTCAGGTTGAGCATTCATCTGGCAAATCTTCCTCAGGTGCTAAAGGACGCCACGGACCGCAACCGCACCGGCGCCTTCGCATTCACGGGCAACAAGTTTGAGTTCCGTGCGGTGGGAAGCAGCCAACCGATAGCTCGGCCGTTGACCATACTCAACGCGGCCATGGCGGAAGCGCTGGATGAGCTGAACGTCCAGATGAAGGCAGAGCTTGCCGCGGGCGTGGCTCGAGAGGTCGCCGCGATCGACGTGATTCGCAAGGCTATTACCGAGACAAAGGCCGTGCGTTTTGAGGGAAACGGCTACGCTGAGGAATGGAAGCAAGAGGCGGAGCGACGCGGCCTACCGCATGCCCGGGACACGGTCGCGGCTCTGAAGATCTACGAGGAGCCGGCTGCGCAGGCGGTGCTGATTCGTGAGGGCATCTTCAGCGCGGAGGAAGTGGCCTCTCGCATTCACATCTACCACGAGCAATACCAGAAGGCGATCTCCATCGAGGCGCAGGTGCTGCGCCAGATGGGGGAGACCTTGATCCTCCCTGCAGTGATCGAAGATCTGCGGCGCCGGGCCAATGCGCTCGTGCAGCTCGACCAGGCCGGTGTGGAGGTTCCGGCACAGCTCAAGGCCGCGCTGCAAGCACAGAGCTGCCTGGCCGGCATCGCCCAGGAACGGCTGGCGGCGCTCAGGACCGCACTGGCCCATGCCGAAGAGGCGGATTCGCAACATGACCGCACGGAAGCATTCGGCACTTCTGTACGCCAGGCTCAGGAGAACCTGCGGTCGGTGCTCGACCAACTGGAGGAAACTACCGCCGCCGACGCGTGGCCTATCCCGGTCTACCGCGAACTGCTCGCCCCGCTGACCTAGGCTATACCCGTAGTGGCCGATCGCAGGTGTGCCGGCGGCCAAACGAGGGCGGGCGAGACGCCCGCGGCCCAGGGTCGTACGCGTCCATGGAGGTCTCGTCGAGGCTTCACCTTAGCGGCGTTCACTGTCCGCAGCCAGACTACACACGAAGCGGCGAACGGGCTTCAACCGAAGCCCGTTCGCCACGTCCCGCCGAGGCCACGCCCATTCGCGGCGTGACCTTGATGTGACGAGTCGGGCCAGGTTTCAGTTGCTCTTCGCCTGATGCTCCGCTGCATGGAAGTACGGAGTTTGGCTCACTCCCGTGCCAAACAGCGCCGCTGCCGGCACCTTGACATAGAAGTCAGAGTTGCTCTGGCCTGGCAGTGTGCTGGGGATGCCGAGGTACACCAACCGTCCGCTGTGCAACTGCCGATAGACACCTGCCGGGACTGGCGTGCCGCCACGCAGGGTCATTGGATGCATAACACACCTCCTTGTGTGCTGAAATGCCGGCCACCACATCGTGGCCGAGAAATTCTTCCGGTCCAGCACCCTGGACTGGTTCCAATAGCATAGCACAGCGCGGCGATACTCATGTTATGCACCAAGCGCGTGGCCCCGTCCCGCTCAGCCTGCTACTGTAGAAGTGCCAGGGCGGCCCGTCGCAGCGTGCAGAGGGAGGACTTAGCCGTGGACGACTTCTCCGACACTACGAACATTGTCTTGCAGGCCGCCGCCGTCCTCGAACACGCCCAGGAAAGGCCGGACGCCTTCGCGCAGTGGAGCTCTGCCGAGCGCCGCGCCTGGCTCGGCCGCAACTTCGACAGCATGGCCCTGGCACTGCTCGAAGAGTACAGCAGGGGCCTGGGCAAGGAACCGACAGCGGCCATTCGCAGCCGCTTCCTATGGCGCATCGCACCCGAGCGCGCCCGCCTGCTCCGCCGGATCGGCTGAACAGAGAACAGATGTTCAGCCTAGCCCTCGAGCAACGCCTGGCGAGTGATGCCCGTGGTTTCGGCCAATCGACCAAGCCCCATCGCGTGCCCCGGTCCTAACACGCGCGGCTCACTGCAGTTGATCGAGGCTCAGGACGTGGCTCGCAACAGCAACGTGCGAGGAGACGATGCAGCTACGGCACCAACTTAGCCTGCCCTTGGTGCAGCCGTCAGGCCAGTACAGGTGTCTCGTGGGAACCGTCAGGCCGCAGCACGTCTGGCGGTTCCCGGCTTGCTGCGTGTGAATCGCAGCGGATCCGGGCCACCACACAGACTGCCATCGGCGTGGTTGCACTGTTCACTCCTTGGCGCGTCGTCCCCATCTCTGGGTACGCCGCAGAGTTTGTTTGCGCCTCTATCCCGCATTCTCGCGCGACCACAAGGTTTCTCCGATACCCGAACGTGGACCCCCCGAACGGGGAATCGAGCCGGCTCTACGCTGGCGAGCGGGGAAGCTGAGCCGTTCAGGAGCCGAAACGGCACAGTATCGGGTCGCCAGCGCCCGCGGAAGGCAATTCGCTGGTCCGCCCAACCCCACGGTGAGGGCCAGGGCAGCCCCGGCAAGTCGCCGGCGCCCCTGCGGAAGGCAATTAGCTGGTCCTGGCTTAAGGGGGTGCGGAATGTGGGATGACGGTGACGTGCCAGGATACAGCCACCTTGCGTGCAAGCCAGGTGGGATTGGGGGAGCGATAGACCTCCCGCATCACCGCGGCAGCCAAGGCAGGAAAGTGGTTACGCCAATGCATAGCAAAGGTTGTTGCCCAGACTGCTTGGCCCGCGAGCTATTGGCCGGGTGGAATCAAGGTGATGATAGTACTAGCCGGGACCACGGTTGGGGCGGGAGGCGCGCAGCCACACGGCTCGCGACTGGTCACGGCGGCGATATAGATGCAGACAAGCACATCCGTGGCTACGTACCGTGGCCCACTACCATTGCTTCGTAGTCCAGGTCGCAGTTGTCGGACGCGTTGTTGGCGACGAGCCCGATTTGGATCTGCCCCGCGCTGTTGACGTAGTGGGCCAGCGTGCCGCTTGCGTTGAAGCTCAGCGGTGACCACACCCAGTCAGAGGCACCGGTATTGTCACCCAGGGTGACGTAGGAGTTGGTCGTCCAGTCGTAGATCTGCCAGGTCCAGCGCTGGGCGGTCACGGCCTGCCCGATGAAGTTCGTCTGCACCTGCAGCGACGTGAGCGAGGACGGTGACACGCTGCTGGGCAGTGTGTACGTGCGATACCCGGAATAGTATGGAGACGCGCTGGTGGTGTCGAACTCGACGTAATCGTTCCAGGTATCCTGCGTGCCGGACTGGTCCTTCACCCAGAGCGCGCTGACCGCCTGGCCGCCGCTGCTTCCCGAGGTCGTCGTGTAGGAGACGGGCGTCAGCGTGAGCGAGCCCGCTGCACCGGGTGTGCTCGTAGCCGTGAGCGTAGGCGCGATGGTTCGCGTAGCCGAGGGCGTGCTGGTAACGGTGGATGTCGGCACCGCGCCTGCCGTGCCGGTAGCCGTGGACGTGCTGGTGCGCGTGGCCGTGGCTGTGCCGGTGCGCGTGGCCGTGGACGTGCTGGTTGGCGGTACCGGGGTGAGCGTGCCGGTGCGCGTCGCCGTGGACGTGCTGGTACGTGTGGCCGTACTGGTAGGCGACATCGGGGTGCTGGTGGCCGTACTGGTGAGCGTGCCGGTGCGCGTAGCCGTGGGCGTGCCGGTGCGCGTCGCCGTACTGGTGGGCGACACCGGGGTGCTGGTGGCCGTACTGGTGGGCGTGCCGGTGCGCGTAGCCGTGGCCGTGCTGGTGCGTGTAGCCGTACTGGTGGGCGACATCGGGGTGCTGGTGGCCGTACTGGTGGGCGTGCCGGTGCGCGTTACCGTACTGGTGGGCGGTACCGGGATGGGGGTTGACGTGCTCGTGGGCGGCACCGGGATAGTCCCACAGATACCTGTCGACAGGGAGCAGCTAAGCGTCTGCCCAGCGGCGAGCGCGAGATGAGAGATATTCTGGCCTCCGTAGAGTTCGTTACCTGTCGCGTCCAGCCCGGTAACCGGGACCACGGCTGCTGTCGTGCCGCTGATCGTGATGGTTTGCCAGACACCTGTGCTATCTCGGGTAACGAAGCCTGAAATGCCGCCACCGTTGTATTGCATCCGGGCTGCCATTTGCTGTCCGATGCCGTCCATGTTTGGGCTCACGATGGGCAGCGTGAAGTAGCCCTTGTACTTGGTTAACGTGGCGTTCAGGAGATCGCTCATCAGCGAATCCCCGGCTGGGTCGTATGCCCTGAGGTTCGCCACGTGGAACATCAAGGGGTCAATGTCACCTTTGAGCATATAGGTCAGGAGGACACTGCTTTCCCTGTCGACCAGCTGCGCATAGGTGCTGACGTGCCCGTCCGCACCCGAAGGGTAGAGGCAGTTGTCCTCGGCCAGCCATTCCCCGGGGCTCGTGACGTTGTAATAGAGATTGGTCGGATGGCGGGGGATCGTCAGAATGATAGGCTGATACGTATTGTAGATGCCTGCATTCGGCGGCAAACTGCTGTAGTTGGCGGGGTCGGGGTCTGAGGCATCCGCGCCGGTGTGCGACGTATCTCCCACGATGTAGCGCATACCGTAGCCCACGGCGACGCTCAGGAAGTCGGGATTCGACATGCCCGAGTATTCCGGGTTGACCATATCGTCTCTGTTGTAGTTCGTGAGTTTCAGGGAAGTGGCCTCCTGGTCGTTGAGGGTCAGTTCTTGCGTGTAGGTAAGGTTTGTGTCGGTCGGAAACGGGAGGTTCAGGTTGCCGTGGTCGTACGTGTGGCTGATCCAGCTGAAATCCGACTGCGCGGTTGGGAGAGCGGCCACGAGGCTATCTGGAAGCGACACAAGCCCCCAATCCGTGGGGTCGGCGGCCCCCACGCCATTGAACGCGAAACTGAAGCCAAGGTTTGCCGTGATTGGCTGCCCATGGACGCCTTTCAGCCAGCCATCGAACGTCGTCAGGTCTGCACCGGTCATCCTGTAGGTCGCATTACCCGGAGCGTCCGTAGCCGCGCTACATGCAGGGTAGGGGCCACCCGAGGTCGGATGTTTCAGCAGCCATTCGTCGTCGTCGATGAAGAAATCGTCGGCCTGCGGGCTGAGGTAGACGTGCCGCTGTCCCAAGAACAGCCCCTGGGTCACCCAGTTCACGAGACCATAGGCGAGGACGAGATTGTGGGTAAGAAACGCATTGCTGTCGAAGGCCAAGGCGAGCGTCTGGTACCCGCTAATTGGATCGGTGTGTACGACAGAGAGTGCGTTGCCGGCGGCGTCGGTGAGCAGTGGAGTGGACAGGCCATCACTGGCCACCGTTGCGTGATAGACCCAGGCTCCCGACCCGGGAAGGCTCGTCCCAATGGTCAACGGCACCGTAGTGTTCACGTAGTTGCCGAACACCTGCTGGCCGTTGGCAGTGAACGTTGCCGCCACAGGATTAGCGTCTGCACCCGACGGAAAGTTGAAGCCATAGGAAGGTGATGGATACGTATACCAGCTGAGAATGCGTATGCAGAATGTGGCCGCGTAGCTCCACAGATTCCCCCACTCCGTCGCGCTCAGCGCGCTCACATAGGCACTGCCGTTGAAGTACGTGAGGTTACCCTCGGTCAGGATGACTCCCTGGTAGCGGCCTTGCGCGCCGTTCCACAGTACGGCTGACGTCAGGCCGTTGGGATGCTGAGCGGCAACATAGACGTCGTACGGGGTGCCCATGTAGTCGAGTGATTGCTTGATCGCCGGCAAATCGGCTTCGGTCCCGTCGGCCGCGATGACCAGCAGCTTTAGGGCAATCGTTTGCACTGAAGCGGGCGCTTGGCATGCTGCGGGCGCCGTGAGCGCGAGGGGGCCGGCTGTCGCCGCGTGCGGTGCCGCGAAAGACTCGCCTGTCGGCTGGGCTGGCGCGCCCGGCAGCGGTACGTACACCAACCGGTGTGAGCCGCCGGCCGTGACGGGCAGTGGCCCGGTTTCCAGTTGCCTGTGGAGCATGTGCGTGCTTGTCGCCGAGGCCATGGTGCTCGCCCGTGGCAAACCTGGCTGGGCAAGCCCTTTCGAGGTCACCGTCAGGCTTACAAGCAGAAACCCCAAGGCGATCCGTAGCGCGCTGCCCATCGTCGTCGCCCTTCTTCCTGGGACGGAACCCATCCCATCTGAACGCGATTCACCGGAGACCCTGGCCCACGGCCAGTGCAGCACGCGTGACGGGCCCGACGTGCTTGACCGTCCTCACGACTATGGCGTCCTGCCCGTCCAGGAGCAGCACACTCCCGGCCATCACCTGTGCTAGCGGGCCATTGCCGTTGGAAAACTCACCCGTATGTCTGCCCTTATCAGCGGACAGCCAAGGTCGTTTCCGCCTGTCGCGCCGTCTCGGGGCACGGCACTACCGAAATCCTACCAGCGCACCCTATCGCGAACCTACGCGAGCAGCCACCACACCGGATCGGGGCCTGCTGCCGGGGCATGGCGACGTTCGGCACTATACAGTAGGTCGCCTGTAACCATTTCCTATTATAACACTTCACGCAAGGGGCTTGGCAGGCGGCTGGGCCACGCCAAGCCGAGCACCAAGACCGACGTGCACGGGCACGTGAGCGCGCCCATCTTCGAGCAGGTGACCGCGACCGTCACTCACTGTGCACGACAGGCCTTAGGTATTCGCGAGACCAACAGCTGTCCGAATCCCAGCGACATACTCCGACGGACGCTCCCATGCCGCAAAGTGACCGCCGGCTGGTTCATCAGTCCAGGATCGGATGTCAAAGATGCGCGCCGCAAACTCCCGGGGGGCGTTGACGAGGTCCCTCGGGAAGATCGTGACAGCCGTTGGGACGCCGATTCGCCCGATCGGTTTCGACCCGCTCTCGGCGTAGGGAGTGAAGGAGGTGCCTATAGCGCCGCTGACCCAGTATGCGGTAATCCATGTAAGCAGCTCGTCCCGAGTGAACACGGTCTCCACATCGCCGCCGCAGTCCGTCCATGTGCGCAGCTTCTCCAGGATCCAGGCGGCGAGGCCTGCAGGCGAGTCGCCCAGGGCCACCGCCAGCGTATGTGGCTTGGTCGACTGTTCGTGCATGTAACCGCCCTCGGTCGCCTGCCAGTGATGACCGTGTCGGACGTAGTCACGCTCCTCGTCGGACAAGTTCTGCGGAGGATTCACCAGGAAGTGCAACTGGGATACGTCGGTAAGGTGCAGGGCAGCGACCCGATCTGGGTGACTGGCAGCCAGCGCTTCGGCAACATCGCAGCCCACGTCGCCAGCAGAGACGACGTAGCGTTCGTAGCCGAGCTCGGATATCGCCTGCGCGATCGCTTCGGCCATGTCCGAGGACGACATGCCGCGGCGGGCCACCGGCGCCGCGAATGGGAACCCGGGCAAGGCCGGGACGAGCAGATGAAGGTCGGTTAGCATTGGTAGGACCTTCTCGAATCGCAGGATCGAGTCGGGCCATCCATGAAGGAGTACCACCGGAACGGCGTCGGCTGCCGTCGCTCGCAGGTGGACTGCTCGAATCGGCGTGCCGTGCTGGCCCGCCAGAACCCACGGCAGGCCGCGGAGCCGGGTTTCGTGTGCCCGCCAGTCGTAGGAGTCGGCCCAGTAGGCCATGAGGTCTGCGAGGTAGTCGCCGTCGACGCCGCGCGTCCATCCGAAGCCTGCGGGGACGGCGACTCGTCGGTAGACGCGGAGTCGCGCGTGCAGATCGTCGAGTACCGACTGGTCAACAACGGTCGGGGCGTGCTCGGCACTAGCCATGTAGCGTCTTCCTTTCAACCAACGAGTGTCCAAGGTGCAGGCGCTGCCGCCCGACGTTGTTCACAGCGGCACCCCGCTCGAAGCTGCGCCCAACAGCTCAACTTGTAGACTGCGTCGGCTGCGGCGGTGTCCACGTTATTCGTCGTGATGATACTGTTACTGTCACGTTAGCGGGTCGCCGCTGCGAAGAGTACGGGTCGTCAATCCGCATCGTGAAGACGGTTACGGTCGTCGGCGGTTCCAAGACCATCATCAATGGCACGAAGACGCCAAAGAGTCGGCGAGTCGTGCTGATCAGTTCGGTATCGCGCGATGCACTCAAGACCTGGAAGGACACTACCGCTTTCAAGCGTCGAAAGGCTGGCGAAGTGTGGCAGGAGCACGGGCCGGTATTCCCGACGGCCGTCGGCACACCGCACAGCCCCAGGAACTTGGCGCGCCGCTACGACGAGCTGGTGAAGCATGCCGGCGTGCCCCGCATCCGAATTCACGACATTCGCCACACGTCCGCAGCGCTGGCCATGGAGTGCGGCGTGCCGTTGCTGGCAGTGTCCAAGCGGCTGGGCCACGCGCGGCCGTCAGTCAACCACTGGCGACATGTACGGGCACGTCACCGAAGGCATGGAAGACGCCGCGGCGGCGGCCATCGCGACTGCCTTATATGGGTAGGAACTGGGTCCCGTGACCCTTTGTGACCAAATCCGTGACCAAGCAATCAGAAACCCCCTCAATACGAGGGGGTTTTACTCTGGAGCGGAAGACCGGGATCGAACCGGCGACCCTCTCCTTGGCAAGGAGATGCTCTACCACTGAGCCACTTCCGCAAGGTGCCGAGACGCAGAATTGAACTGCGGACACCGCGATTTTCAGTCGCGTGCTCTACCAACTGAGCTATCTCGGCCTGACACTTGCCGACAGAGACCAGCCCAGGCGGCTGCCGGACCTGCTCACAACAAGGGTTAGTTTACTCAGCGAGCAAGGTCGTGTCAAGCCTTGAGAACCATTCTCGATTTGGGGTGGTGAGCTGCCGGAGAAAGGCCCAAATCTGGTATACTGAAGCACGGTTACAGGTGTGATTCGCGCCACTCCACTCCTCTGGAAACGAGTGCCGTTGCAGTCGGTTGGCTGCGTTCCGGGTGGCCGTTTCCGTATCGCGCAGCTCGTGTCGATTTGCCCTTCACAGGGCGCTTTGTGTGCTTGAAGGGAGAGGTCATGCAACCCCCACATCCTGCCGAAACGTACACTGCTGGTGCGATTCAGGTCCTCGAAGGCCTCGAGCCGGTGAGGATGCGTCCCGGCATGTATATTGGCAGCACGGATGTGCGTGGGCTTCATCACCTCGTCTTCGAGGTCGTCGACAACAGCGTGGATGAAGCACTGGCCGGCGCCGCGGACCGCATAGATATCATCATAGAAGCTGACGGCGCGGTCACGGTAGAAGACAACGGGCGTGGCATTCCGGTGGATATCCACCCGCTGAAGGGAGTCTCCGCCCTGGAGCTGGTGATGACCGTGCTGCATGCCGGCGGCAAGTTCGGTGGCGAAGGGTACGCTGTCTCGGGCGGTCTCCACGGTGTGGGGGTTTCCGTGGTCAACGCCCTTTCGTGCTGGATGCGGGTTGATGTGCGACGAGACGGGATGCTGTATCGGCAGGAATACGACCATGGCGTCCCGGTCTCGCCGGTCGCCATCGTGGGCACGTCGGAAGGCACCGGCACGCGCACGACGTTTCGCGTCGACCTCGAGATCATGGAGACCGCCGACTACGATTTCGACGTGCTGGCGCAGCGCTTCCGCGAGATGGCCTACCTCAATCGGCGGTTGTGGTTCACGTTCCGCGACGAGCGGCCCGGCAGAGAGCGCGAACGAAGCTTCTACTTCGACGGCGGCATCATCTCGTTCGTGCGGCATCTCAATCGGAATCGCACCGTGGTCATCCCATCACCCATCTATATCGCCAAGGACTTCGGCGGCGCGTCGGTTGAGATCGCCATGCAATACTGCGAGGACTACACGGAGCTGACGTCGACCTTCGCGAATAACATCAATACACCCGACGGCGGCACGCACCTTACCGGCTTCCGCTCCGCGCTCACGAACACGATCAACAAGTACGCCCGCAAGATGGGACTGCTCGGAGAGAAGGACGCGAACCTCACGGGCGAAGACGTGCGCGAAGGCCTCACGGCGATCGTGAGCGTGAAGCTCGCCAATCCGCAGTTCGAGGGCCAGACAAAGGCCAAACTCGGTAACGCGGAGGTTCGCACCTATACCGAAAACCTGGTCAACGACGCGCTGTTTGCCTATCTCGAGGAGAATCCGACCGATGGCCGCAGAATCATCGACAAGTGCCTGATCGCCTCAAGGGCGCGCGAAGCAGCGCGCAAAGCGCGCGACCTGGTAACGCGAAAGAGCGCACTGGAGGGCGTGAGCCTTCCCGGTAAGCTTGCGGACTGTTCTGAACGCGATCCGAGCAAAACCGAGATCTACATCGTCGAGGGCGATTCCGCCGGAGGCTCCGCCAAGCAGGGCCGCGACCGCGGCTTCCAGGCGATCCTCCCACTGCGGGGCAAGATTCTGAACGTGGAGAAGGCCCGGCTGGACAAGATTCTCGGCTACGAGCAGATCAAGATGCTCATCACCGCGCTCGGTACGAGCATCGGGGACCACTTCTCGATAGAAAAGCTGCGTTACCACCGTATCATCATCATGACAGACGCCGATGTCGACGGAGCCCATATCCGCACGCTGCTGCTGACGTTCTTCTTCCGGCACTTGCCGGAACTGATTGAGAACGGTCACCTCTACATCGCGCAGCCGCCGCTCTACCGCGTGCAGCACGGCAAGACCGTGCGCTACGCCTACAACGAGGCCGAGCGCGAGGCGATAATCACGGAGATCGGGCCTGACAAGAAGCCCACCGTGCAACGGTACAAGGGCCTCGGCGAGATGAACCCGGAGCAGTTGTGGTCGACGACGATGAATCCTGCGAATCGCGTGCTGCTGCAGGCAAGAGTCAAGGATCAGGTGGAAGCTCACGAGGTCTTCGACATGCTTATGGGCAGCAACGTGCCGCCGCGGAAGAAGTTCATCGAGACGCACGCAAAGAGCGTCCGGAACCTGGACGTCTAGCGCGGGGCCTTCCCGTCAGGGCGTGGCAGACACAAGCAGAACACAGGCGTGCCTGCCGGGTGAATGCTCCCTGCGTCACGAGCGTGTCGATGCGGCGGGGTGGCAGCCCGACTTCCTTCTATAATTGCTGTTAGGGGAATCACGACACCGCAATGGCCGCACCACTAGCCAACCTTCCCATAGCGCTCGATGCCATGGGTGGCGATCACGCGCCGGATGAGCAGGTCGCCGCCGCGGTTGCCGCCGCGCGTGACTATGGCATTGCTGTGTGCCTGGTGGGCGATGAAATCCTCATTAGTGCGGAGCTCTCGAAGCACGGACCGACACCTGCCGGCATCACGGTCCTGCACGCACCGGACACGATCGAGATGCACGAGCATCCGGCCAGAGCGTTGCGCGCGAAGCCCAATGCGTCGATGCCGGTTGCCGTCGGCTTGGTGCGCGAAGGCAGGGCCGGCGCTGCTGTCTCGGCCGGCAATAGCGGCGCCATCATGGCCGCGGGTATCTTCATCCTCAAGCGTTTACCGGGGATCGATCGTCCGGCTTTCGGCGGCGTCGTTCCAACCAGAACTGGTCATGCCTTCCTGGTCGATATGGGCGCCAACTCCGACTGCAAGCCGCAGTGGCTGGTGCAGTTTGCGCATATGGGCGTCGTGTATATGCGCACCGCGCATGGACTTGCAAATCCTCGCGTCGGGCTGGTCAGCAACGGCACCGAGGAGGGGAAGGGCTCCGCGCTTACGCTGGCTGCCTTCGATCTCTTGCGTGCCAGTGGCCTCAATTTTGTCGGGAACATCGAGGGGAACGGAATTGCCAAGAGCGTCGCCGATGTGGTCGTCTGTGATGGATTCACCGGCAATGCGATTCTCAAGACGATGGAAGGCACGGTAGGCGTCGTCACGAGCCTGCTGCAGGAGACACTGCAGAGCTCGCTGCGGGCGAAGATCGGAAGCATTTTGGTCAGGCCCGCGATCAATAAGATGCGCGCGCGTGTCGATTACGCCGAATATGGCGGCGTACCCGTGCTGGGCGTTGACGGAGTGCTGATCAATTGCCATGGCCGATCGAAAGCGCGTGCAATCATACAGGGCATCCGACTGGCCGACCGTATGGCGCGTGCTGACCTGGCCGGAGCGATCCGGCGCGATCTTGCGGAGTATACGCCGCGTGAGGAGACGCTGTCGTCGGATTGACGGCGCCGGTTGCCTGTCTATGCGCTTTCCGGCGCGCCAGTGCGCTCTGCCCGTGCAACGGACTGCTTCCTATTGATGGCGCGTAGCCGCGCAACTACCGCCGGCAAGATATCGAGCACGCGATCGATATGCGCGTCCGTCGTGCTTCTGCCGAGGCTCAACCGGAGAGCGCTGGCGGCTAGATCGCGAGGCATTCCGAGAGCCAGCAGGACATGTGATGGGTCGATTGAGCCGGCCGTACAGGCCGAGCCGCTTGACGCTGCAACGCCCTGCATGTCGAGATTCAGCAGCATCGACTCGCCATCGACCCCGATAAAGGTGAAGTTGGCGTTGTTCGGCAGGCGCCGCTCGCGGTGCCCATTCACGACGCTGCCTGGAACCCGACTCAAGATCCCCGTAATAAGTCGGTCGCGGAGCAAACGCGAGCGCTCGGCTTCCCGGCTCATCGAGTCGCGGGCCAACGCCAGCGCCGTTGCGAGCCCCACTACCGAAGCGACGTTCTCCGTGCCTGCTCGCCGGCCCCGCTCCTGGCCCCCACCCTGCTGCGTGGGGAGCCATGGACAGCCTCGCCGCACGAACAGGACGCCGATTCCCTTTGGGCCGTAGAACTTGTGCGCCGAGAGGCTCAGCATATCGACGCCAAGAGCGCTCACGTCGAGAGGAAGCTGGCCTGCGGTCTGCACCGCGTCGGTGTGCAGGAGCGCGCCGTGCGCGTGCGCGATCTCGGCAATCTCGGCCAGGGGCTGGAGAGTGCCGATCTCGTTATTTGCATGCATTGTCGAGACAAGGACGGTTGTGGGCCGCATTGCCTTGGCAATCGCCGCGGGATCGACGATGCCGTCGCTCTCGACAGGCACATAGGTGGTCTCGACGCCGAAGCGCTGTAACCACTCGCATGTGTGGATTACCGCGTGATGCTCGATCTGCGTGGTTACCACGTGATTGCCTCGCTCGCGATTTGCCCAGATCGCGCCCTTGATCGCGGCGTTGTCGCTCTCCGTTCCACCGCTTGTGAAGATGACCTCGCTGGCCATGGCGCCAAGGAGCGAGGCAACCGTGCCGCGCGCGCGATCCACCGCTTGGCGCGCGGTACGCGCCTGCGTGTAGACGCTTGACGGATTGCCGAACAATTCTCCAAAGTAGGGCAGCATTGCTTCGATGACGCGCGCGTCCACAGGCGTCGTCGCGGCAAAGTCCAGATAAACGGTATCGTCGCTCATGCTGCCCCTTACCCGTACATGATGCCGGTCTGCCTGGGTCGTGGCAAACGGTGACCATGCGACATTGCCTGCCGCTGCCTCACACGCCATATGTGGCGCTGAGCTTCCGCATGACGGAGGGATTCTATCCTCATGAAGTCAGGTTCCATTACCGACCGGCAGGAGGCCACGCACTGAGTCGTACAAGGTGGTGCGATGCCGGCCTCCCCCATAAGCGGGATGCTCGAAGGAATGTTACTATTGGAGGCAGTACTGTCGCCCAAGCGTTGGAAAGGCCGCGCCCTCAACAGCAGATCGAGCGTAGTAGATGGAAGCGAGTCCGGTTGTGCGCGACCAATCTGCAGACGGCATCGGGTGGTCTTCTGACGAATCAATTGGGGCATCGAGCGCGTCTCTTGCGCGTGGGATTGCCGATGCGCTCGTGCCGGGCTGGGCACTGCCGGTGGGAGTGGCCACGATTGCGCTCCTTGTGTTGCAAGGAGTCAACCACAGTTTCATGCGCGACAGCGTCCCGCTGACTCTTGCCACAACGTGCTCCCTGGTGGTCCTCTTTGGCACGCTCTACGTGGCCATCGTGCACGCCGACCAGCGCACGGCTCCAGTGCGCATGAGGTTGGTCACGACGGCAATCGTCGCCGGTCTTGCGGTGAACACTGTCGTGCAGATCTGGCTGCTGGTACCGCATCTTTCCGAGCGGAACAGGTACGCGGTCGATGCCGGTGCCGCGACGGACTGCGCTACGCAGCTCTTCATGCATGGGCACGATCCGTATACGAACGTGCACATGCTCACATGTTTGAACAGCCATGGCCTGGCTTTCAACCAGACCACGCCCATTCGTGCAGGCGCCTTTTGGAGCCTGTCCACCTATCCAAGCGGCGGAGGGGCACACGGCGGTTTGGGGTCGAAGCAGTTCGACAATTTGATGTGGAGCCGGTACTGGAAAGACCTGAGCCAGGAGAAGCATAACTCAAGCTACGTTTCGAGCGAGTTCGAGACGCGGTTTAACTACCCGGGCGGAGCGATACTCATCGGCGTGGTCGCGTGGGCTCTGGGAGTCCGCGATCTTGTCGGGCTGTTCCTCGGCGCGGTGTTTGTCGCCTCCTACCTGATCTACCGCGGCGCCGACCGGCGCATTCAGCTGGTCACGATGCTATTGCTGCTAGGGGATGCGCCGCTGCTTCTGGATTCCGCCGTTGGTGCCACGGACGTGCTCTACGCAATGATCCTGGTCGTGTATTGGCAGTTGAGAGGCCGGCCACTTGCGGCGGGATTGATGCTTGGTCTGGCTATCGCAACGCGCCAGCAAGCATGGTTTTTCGCGCCGTTCTTGCTCTACCTCGGCTGGCGTACCGGTGGATGGCGCGATCTCTGGCTCAGGCTGCTGCCGGCAGTCGTAGTATTTTTTCTGTGCAACCTACCGTTCATTCTGCTCAACCCGGGCGACTGGGTTTCAGGTATCCTGGGACCGATGCGCGACCCTCTCTTCGCGGAAGGTGTGGGTATTGTCGCGATACCGATCGCACTGCTCAAGCAGCAGATCGGTCCTCCGTTGCTCTACGTTGCGATCGAGCTTGTCGCCTATTGCCTGGCGTTTCGGCTCTTCACTCGTCGATGCCTCAGTGCGCCCGGCCTGGCCATGCTGCTTCCACTGGTATGCCTCGCTTTCGCCTGGCGGAGCCTGCACACGTATTTCCTGATCCTGCCACTCCTGGCGACGGCAGTTCTTGCCAGCGCTGATGGCGAGCACGTCGTGCGGCCGAACGCTGCCAGGCGATTCCGTTGGGGCTGGAAGTCGCTGGTCAGTGCGTCAACACGATGAGGTGCATTGCTATCAGGACGGCGAGGCTCGTGAACGCGGCGACAAGCAGAAGAATGACGGTACCGCCTACGGTCCATCGCGAGCCGACCTGCACGTGTACAGGAATATTTCCCAGTCCACCATTGCCATCCAGCTCGAGGCGCGCCTTGTAGGTCCCACCGCTCAGCTCGCCGGTATTCACCGCAACCGGCACCTGAACAACCGCGCCCGGTGGAACGCGCACCTGGCCCTTGGGCGTCTGCAGCCAGGAGGCGTTTGCGCGCACGACCACCCGCAGTTCAGCTTTGCCTTCATTGCACACGGGCAGACTCATTGCGTGCCGTGCATTCCTGGGTTGGGAGCCGAAATCCAGTACTCGGGTCGGCAGCACCATGCTCGTCGGAGGCATTTGCCCTCCGGGAGCCCGGAAAGCCATAGCGTCGATCACGGCAGGTACGGTTCCCAGCGACAAGTCTGCCTCGATCCTGCGTAGCTGCCGGCCCAGCTCCTCGACTTTGGGACCCCTGTCCGCCGGATCTTTGCTCAAGACGTTTGCGAGGAGGTGCTCCGTGGCCCTGCTTATGCTGGGGACGTACGAGCGCACCGGCTTGAAGGAGAATGGTGGCTCGTCGCGTGGATCGCAGCCTGTGAGCAGGTGGTGCAAGGTGGCGCCGAGCGAGAACAGGTCGCTGCGCTCGTCTGAGAGTCCCTGATACTGTTCGACAGGCGCATAACCGGGCGTGCCTACGAGCGAGTTGCCGCGAACACCGGAGAAACTGCGCGCAATGCCAAAGTCGACCAGCCGAATCTCACCATTTGCGGTGAGCATGATGTTGGCTGGCTTGAGGTCCCTGAAGATCACCGGCGGTGTCTGGCGATGGAGATAGCTCAACACCTCGCACGCCTGCGCGCCGAGCCCAAGCACGAGTTGTTCGGGCATGCCGGGCGTGCCGGTGCGATGGAGGAGGTCTTCCAGGTTCTCACCCGAGACATACTCCATTGCCAGGTAATAGCGCCAGTCCTCAATGAAGTAGTCGTAGATACGCGGTATGAACTTGTGTTGCAAGGAGGCAAGCATCGTCGCTTCTCGTCGGAACCAATCCTCACCCTCTTCGCGTTCGGCTTCAGTGGCAAAATGGTCCAACATCTCCTTGATCGCTGTGCTTCGCCCGGGATGCTCATCGTCGGAGGCCAGGTAGACCGCGCCCATACCGCCGGACTTGAGCGCGCGGACAATCCGGTAGTGTCGGGCCAAGAGCGCGCCTGCCTCGAGTGGTTGCGGCGGAAGCGATAGGTGCCGGGCCCAGCTATGGCTGGGGGCCTGATGTGCGCGTGCACCCTGGTCGATCCCGGCTCCGCGCGCGAGAACGGCTGGAGAGCGGTCCCCGGTCTCCCTTGAACCGTCGATTCGTGCGAGCCGCGAACCGCACGCTGCACAGAACATAGCCTCTGAGGAGGCTTGAGCACCGCAGGCAGGGCACTGCTGTGTTACATCCATCCACAGCACCCGCTTCGAATAGCGCGCATGTATCCTGCTCCTGTAGCATGACCTGTGAGTCGTGCCCGGATTACGCCCAGGTTGACCATGCTGCTTCGCATCGTAGCATGTTCTATGGAGGATTATGAATCCCACCTTTTGTACATACGGGGAGCATCCACTGTTGTCGGACGCGTACTTCTCGAGCGTTGCCGAAGCCAGTGGTATGGGCAGTAACCGTCCGGGACTGGCGCTGCGCTCCGACGACGACAACGCCGACGTGATGGTGTCCGCGGATGGCAGAGTCGAGCGGATTCAGCGGGCACATGTGTACACTCCCGTTATTGTCGACGTCGTTCTTGCCATGATGGATGCGGTGGAAGAGGCCATCGAAGACGCGATCGACGGTGGGTCAACGAGCGCGCCACTCCTCGAGCGGCTTCGAGCGACCCTCAGCCTGATGGAGCGGACGCTCGGCGAGGGGTGAGCTCGGCGATTGACCAGCGCGCTGCTGCCAGCCTACAATTCGTTGAGCGGCGCGTGTTGCCCGATGGGAGCGTGAGTCGAAGTCGATAGTATCCAATGAAGGATATTTCATGCCGCTTGCCTTGATGAACCAAGTTGCCTTGCGCCAGATCACGTTGTTCGCGGGCCTGTCTGACTCCGCGGTGACCGCGTTGGCAGGTCGTGTGCGGGTGCGCTCATACCGTCGGGGCGAGATTCTGTTTCACAAAGACGATCCAGGCAACAGCCTCTTCCTTGTGAAAGCCGGCCGCATCAAGATCAGCGTCTTCTCCAGCGAAGGTAAGGAGGCAGTCTTCAACGTCCACAGTGTTGGGGACGTCTTCGGCGAGCTGGCGCTGCTCGACGGAGCGCCGCGCTCGGCCACTGCCACGGCGCTGGAGGCCTCGCGCGTGCTGACGCTCGATCGCGGTTCGTTTGTGTCTTTCTTGCATGAACAGCCGGAGGCGGCGCTCATCTTGCTCAGCGAACTCGCGGGGCGCGTTCGAAGGTTGACCACGCAGGTCGAAGATCTGATGTTTCTCGACATCCCGGGTAGGCTCGCGCGCACGCTGCTGCGTCTGGGCGAAGACTACGGCAAGAAGACCGCCCGAGGAGTAGAGATTGATCTTCACATAACGCAGACCGAGCTCGGCGGGATGGTTGGCGCAACTCGCGTCAGCGTGAATCGGTTGCTGCACTGGTTCGCGGACAAGGGCCTGATCGCGATGGATGATCGCAGGATCGTGCTGGTCCGTCCTGAGGCACTTCAGGCTCGCATCGTCGGGTAGGCTGACAGGAGACCAGGCTCACGTCTCACCCATGGAAGGTCGTCGCGGTCGGACTCTCACCCGTGGATAGCGTCGGCGTGCCGGTTTGCACGACGCGTGGCGTGTCTGTGGGCGTAGCAGCAAGCAACCGCAGGCCGTCATGGCACCGCGGGCCCGTCAGGCTCAGCTTCTGGTTGTTGAGCCTCGCCGTGCAACCCTCCAAAGCTACCACGATTGGCTGGATCCGGCGTTGTGTGCCGTCGAGGCTGGTAGCTACCAGAATATAGGTGTGCGTCGCCAGGGGATATGCTCGAGTCCCGTTGACAGGCTCCCGGACGCCATCGATGGTGAAGTAGCTGGCGTACGTGGTGCGCCAGGCCAGGGTGATCGCGGTACTTGTCACGACATATGTGTAGTGCATGCCGATATCAGCCGGCGTGGGGCTGGGCGTGGGCGACGGGGTGGTCGTCGGCGTATCGCTCGACGTGTCTGTTGCTTCGGGTGTCCATGTGACGGCGACCGTGGGGCTCGTCGTCGCAGTACTCGACGCCGTCGAGGTCGCCGTGAACTGACGAGTGAGCGTGACAGTGCTCGACGCCGTCCAGGTCGGCGTCAGTCCCAGGGTGGGCGTGGCCGACCATGACGGCGCGGCCGCCGTGAACCGCAGTGAAGGCGTGGGTGAGAACGACGGTGAGGCCGCCGTGGTAGGAACCGGCGTGTCCGCGCGGAAGGTCTGCGTTGGCCCGGTCGTCGGTGCGATCGGCGTCGGCGCAATGGATGGTGACCGCGGCGTGCTCGCGGCGGCCGGGACGGGTGATGTCGACGTCGCGCTTGGCGCCAGGGACGCCGCAGCACCGGACAATTCCACGAACTCAGGGGTAGGCGTGGCCGACGATGTCGCCGAGACCGCGGCCACCGGCACGGCAGTGGTCGTCGGTCCCGCCCCGGTGACTAGGGAAATTGTCGAAGCAGTCTGACGCGTGGGCGCCGCGCCGAACATGGATTCATTGGGTGTCGGGGGCGATGCGGGCGCTTGCCAGTCGATGTACCGATGCCGCGGGCTGCGAGCCAGGCTCGGCCCCGGTATGTCCGCGTAAACACGTTGAAGCGGAGGCACGGCCACGCTGGTCGCCATTCCGACCGTCGGGTAAGGTGATCGCGCGGGCACGGGCGAAGTGGCCCGGACAGGAAGCGAGGTTCTGGCATGGAGACCCCTCAAGGAGGTTGGAACGGTGGCCGCTCGCGACGTCGTTACGTGTGTCAAGCAGGTGTTGGCGCCCGCTTCTGCCCTGCACGACTCGGGGCGCCCGGCCGTCGGCCGGCGCGCATGGACAATGAGCATTGAGCCCACCACGATGGCGAAGAGCGCGAGCATTGCGCTGGCGGCGAGCTCAGCGCCCCGGCTTCGCTCTCTCCTGCGTCCCACCACACTGTTGATGTCTACATCGTCGACGTCAGGTGTGTGACGCGCATTGCTCGTCTGGCGAGTATGCCAAATCACCACGGCGCCCACCCCGATGGCCATGAGTGCGAACACTGTGCCGGCGATTAGGGCCGTGCGACTGCTTCGTGTTGTCCCACCTTCCGGAGCGACACTCTGCCTGTGCCTCTTGGCGCCCGGTGCAGCCGTCTCGACGTCATGGCGGCTTTGACCGTTCGCGGGACGGTTGTCGTCCGAACTCGGTGCAGGGTCGGGCGGGTCGATAGTCATTGTTCCGTGTCGTGACGCACTCGTCGTGTCCTCGGGACTGCCATGGAGTGAGGCTCTCGCCACATCATCGTACTGCGATGGAAGGCGGAGTTGACAGCGTTGGGGCACAATTGTGCTGGATGATGCCAGTGGCGTCAAGGACGAAAAGTCACGCCTGTCGCGTCAGCAGTGTCGCGGCGATCTCCAGGAACCTGGGATTCAAGCCGAGATGACGCCATATCCAGCGCAAGCTAAAGTGGCATCACGGTAGCGCGCTGTGAAAGAGAAGATAGTGGCTCCAGTCACCTGCCGGACGCGTCGCCAAGTAGAGCTCGAGCGATGTCTGCCGAAAACCGTGCAGGAGCAGGAGCGACAGTACCGTTTGATTGATGCCTGGCACGAGCAGCGACGTCTCCGTCACTCCCTGCTCGATGAGCAGCGCACCGCAGCGCTCCAGCATAGCCGGCAGGTCACTTTCATGCTGCGCGGCAACCGGACCGATGCCACCCCACGGACTGCAAAAGCCGTAGCCAACGATCTGGCCATGTCGTCTGAACAGAAGCCCGCGCATACCCAGGTCAATCCAGAACTTATGATCGTCGCTCCGTCCTGCGCCGCGCACCAGGCGGTCGAGTGCGTCGATGTGACCGATGATTGACGTCGAGTGCGCTCCGAACGGCTCGGCGACGAGGCCATCGGCGTTCGCGCGCATCCGCTCGAATATGCTGACGGGGCCCTGGAGCCCAATGACGTCTCGCGCAGGATATAGTCCATGGCGCATGAGGAGACTGGAGCTGGCGAAGTGACTGCCACCCGCGCACGCAGCGTGTCGGTCCGTGCCTCGCGCATTGCGAAGGGCCCGTTCGAGCAGGCCGCGCCCGACGCCGTGGCCCTGGCGATCTGGGACGACGCAAAGGTGGGTAAGCAACCACTCGCCATCGCGGATGATGGCGCAGGAGATACCAACCAGAACACTACCCTCCTCTGCGACCCAGAACCCGCCTTTGCTGCTTCGGAGAAGGTGCTCCCACCAGGCGCGATCTTCAAACCAACGCTGATCCGGGGACGGTCTGTGCGCCAGATGTCGTGCGTCTTCTAGAGTGCGCCTGTACACCTCGCTAGCCGGTTCTATGTCGTCGATCATTGCCTGGCGAAAGCGAGCCACCCAGATCCTCCTCAATCTGCTCACGCTGTATACCCAATACGATAGCAGAGATGGCCTGCTGCCTGCACTGCGCCGCTGAGTCTACGCCATAGCCGCTCCCTCACTCCTCGGCGAAGGCCAGCGTGGAGGTGAGCCCGTCATAGCCGGCAACTGTACGTGAGAAGATCTCTGTTGCGTGGTGAAGTTGCGCTTCCGGGTCGGCGAGCGCCGGTCCAAAGTGCGTCAGCCAAAGAAGGCGAGCATTGCCGTCACGAGCGAGCATGGCCACCTCGGCGAACGTCATGTGCCGGAGCTTCCAGCGCTTCGGCGCATCCGCCTCAGTCGGATACATCGCGTCTGCTATGAGCAGATCCGCACCTTCTCCACCCGCGTGGATGAACGACGTGATGGCCGAATCCGGCCGAAGATCGGTTGCCATGACGACGCGAAGGCCGTGTCTGGGTGGGCCGAGCACGGCCGTTGGCCCAACCAGTCGTCCGTTCACTCGAACCTCCTTGCCGCCTTGCAGAGTTCGCCAGTCCGCCTTTGGCACGCTGAGCGCCTCAGCTCGCTCCCGGTCAAACCGTGGAGCGCGCGCCAGCGAGAACGAGTAGGCGAGGCACGGCACGTCGTGTTGTACAGCGCAGCAATCGATTGTCAGGCCGGTGAGCCCGTCAAGCTCGAAATGCTCGCCGCCCGCCAGGACGACCAGATCAACCGGGAACGGCAGACGCGGTGCCACGACCATCAGGCTGCTCACGACGTCGATCATCGGCTCTGGCCCGCATATTACCAAACGCTCGTTTTCTTCCTTACCCGTAAAGGCAAGTGTGAGCAGCAAGCCGGGCAGCCCGAGAACGTGGTCCCCGTGCATGTGCGTGAGGAAGATCGCGTCCAGGTTGCGCAATCCCCATGCGCGCTCACGCATGGCCACCTGCGTGCCCTCTCCACAGTCGACGAGCGCCAGGCGTCCGCGATACCGCACAAGTGCGGACGAAAGGCGGCGCCCCGGTAGGGGCTGGGTGCCACCACACCCCAGCAAGCATACGTCAAGCACTCGCGCACCTCACCGACAACGGAGGGCATCCCGATCATGGATGTACAACGATGCGGCCAGTCAATGTTTGCATACAAGGGTACCTTGACGCGCTGAACGCGCTCAAGTGCATAACTCCCCGCCACCCCCCGAGCTCCGCTGTACGCTTAGTATATGGATGCATCGCACGAGTACCGCCGCCAAATCGACGCCGAATCACAGCTCGACGCGCCGGAATGGGCTGCCGGAGCCCGATGTGTTGCGCACATGGATCTTGACAGTTTCTACGCGTCCGTGGAGCAGCGAGAGGATCCGGCGATCGCGGATAAGCCGATCGCGGTGGTCATGGGCCTGGATGAGCAGGGGCACGGCGCAGTGGCTTCGGCCTCCTATGCGGCTCGCGCTCTCGGCGTCAGGAGCGCTCAGAGTCTCGTGGCGGCCCGCCGGCTCTGTCCGAACCTGATTGCGCTTCCAGTACGGCGCGCACTGTACGGTGCGTATTCCGCGCGCGTGATGGCCGTCCTTCACGGCATATCGGGCACTTTCCAGCAGATCAGTATTGACGAGGCGTTTGTTCAGCTTGGCGGCCTGGCACAGTCTTGGCCCGCACTCATCTCAGCACGGTCTGCTATATTCCACGAAATCGGCCTGCCGTGTTCGTTTGGTATCGGGCCAAACAAGCTGGTGGCCAAGATCGCTACGAATCAGGGAAAGCCTCGAGGTTTGGTCGTCGTCCCGCCGGGCACGCAGGCCCGGTTCCTCGCACCGCTCCCAGTCGGTGTTTTGTGGGGCGTGGGACCACGCACGGCCGAACGATTGAACGGGCTCGGCCTTGCCACGCTCGGCGAGCTTGCCGCGCGTGATCCGCGCGACCTTGCGGAAACGTTCGGCCCTCGCAGGGCAACCGAGCTTCATGAATACGCCATGGGCGTCGACGATAGTCCGCTCGTAGGTGGGCGTACCTACAAGTCGATTAGCTGCGAACAGACATTTGGTCGCGGCGAGACGAACGCCAGGCGCCTCTGGGTCTTGCTCCAGGGCATGGCGAGTGAACTGGCAGTTCGTCTCGAAGCGCAGGGGCTCGTCGCTCGGACAGTCGGGATCAAGCTAAGGCTGGAGGATTGGCGACTGCTCACGCGCGACCGCACGCTGCCCGAGCAGTTTGACAGCGCGGAACGGATTGCCGTAGTTGCTGCCGATTTGATGCGTGAGCACTGGCGGCGGGAACCTATCAGGCTATTTGGGCTTCGCGTGTCAGGCCTTATGCCGAAGCCGGCGCCGGCGCAGCAGCCGCTGTTTCCGCTGCTCACGTCGGGAATAACGGCGCAATTCCGAAGGAGGGACTAGCAGTCGCGCACCGGTGCTCTCCAGTCCTTGACGGCTCTGCTACTATTTCCCGCAATGAGCCTGTTCGTGTCGATGCACATCGTAGATTGTGAGGCTTCATTGCCAGGCCGATACAAGCTGATCGTATTGGACCTCGACGGTACTCTCCTCGACGGCCGGAAGCAGGTCTCCGTGCGGACCCGCGGCACATTGGAACGCGCACAGGCCGAAGGCATAGCGGTCGCGATTGCCACCGGTCGAAGCTATTCCATGGCGCGGTACTTCGTCGACGGGCTCTCCCTGAATGGGCCGCAGATTACGTATAACGGCGCAGCGGTAATCGACCCGGTCACCGCACGGCCCGTGTACCTGCAAGCGTTGCCCGCAAGCCTTGTTCGCCCCGTGATAGACTTTCTGCGCGATGAGCATGTATTCACGTCGTATTTCTCGGAGCATGACATTTACGTGCTTCACCGATCCAGCCTCGAATATGCACTTGTGCCCCCAGGCATGCCGCGAGCGTATGAGGTGGGCGGCTTCGATGAGGTGCTGCATTTGCCGGCCATCAAGATCGTCGCGACCGCGCCACCCGACCGCATTGACACATTGCGTCCGGTGGCCGAGGCGGCGTTTGGCGCTCAGCTCTATGTGACGAGAACTGATGCTGTCTTGCTCGAGTTCCTGCACCCGGCGGTGTCCAAGGGCGCGGCACTCAGGCTGGTGATGGAAACCCTTGGCCTCGCTCCCGAACAGGTGATCGCGTTTGGCGACAGTCACAACGATATCGACCTGCTCCGGATCGCCGGCACGGGGGTGGCGATGGGCAATGCCGACGATGAGGTCCTGGCAATGGCGGACATTGTCGCGCCGCCCAACACGGACGACGGCGTGGCCAAGGTCCTCGAGGGATTACTGTGGCCGCAGCCCTGATATAGTAATCTAGAGTCATCGCGGTCCCGCTCCTGAGTCGTTGACAAGTCATCTGCGAGGAGTGCTCGTAGTGCGCCCCTGTGGCCGCCCGGCTTGGCGCATATCCGTCCGTATCGCCTGTAGCTTTGTCCTTGTCGCCGGAGTATTGTTTACGCTGGACGCGTCCGCATGGACTGCTTCATTCCGTTCAGGGCTTCCGTCATCTTCCCCATTGATCGCATGGAGAGCGGAGGTACGTGCCGAGGCCACGCCGTTCGCGCGCGGCAGCTCGGCACGGACGCTATCGCCAACCCCACGCCTGGCCAGGGCTGTGACGACGGCATCGGCAACCGTGACACTCACCCAGGCGCCTGTAACGCCGATCGTCACACATTACTCGCTCGCCGCCGCGTGGCCGATGGTTGGACACGATGCAGGGCAGAGCTACGCAGATCCACTTGGCAGCATCGTTCCAGGCGCCATACCACTACTTCACCTCCGCTGGCAGGCGCAGGGACTCACGCCGCAAATCGAGGCACAAGGCGTTCTCTATGCCCTGGATGCAAGCGGGCACGCGGCCTCGTTCGACGCGGCCATGGGCACGCCTCGTTACCAGTATCAAACGTCAGGCGTCGTGGGACTTGCCTATGCGTCACCCTACCTCTACATCAACCGCCTTTCGGAGATTCGCATCGTCACTGCGGAGACCGCGGGCTGGGCAGGCTCGGCGACAGATTCCGCGGGGACCATGGCCCCTTCGTTTTCGTCACTGATCGTGAGCGGCGGTCGTATCTACACCGGGTCCGGGGCGACGTCGTCGACAACTATTGCCCAGTACTACGCTTTCGATGCGGTGACAGGGAGCAAGGTCTGGGAGCATCCCGGCAGCTTCACGTCCGTACCGTGTCTAGCCTACGGGACACTCTACCTTAGCTTCGGGGCGTTCGGGAGCGCTGATACCTATGTGATCGACGCCGCGAATGGTTACCAGTTTCGCGTACTCAAGAAACTCGGCGCCATTGCGTGGAGTGCCGCGGGCGACAGGGTCTACGCAGGTTTGCTCACGGGTCGATCGGATAATTTGCGTGCGTCGGTCAGGGCCTATGACAGGTTCGGCAAGTTGACATGGACGGCCAGGGACACCCTTTTCGGAGCCGCACTGCCTGAGATCATGTTTGGTCTCCGCCCCGGCTTCGTCGACGCGCGCAGCGCCAAGGACGGGCATATGCTGTGGACGACGCCTTTACCTGGCCTGAATTCCATTTCTTCGGGTTCGCTGGCTGTGAGTGGCAACCTGGTCATCGTTCAGGCCGATGACGGCCGAATTGCCCTGCTGGACCGGGACACGGGGGTGGTGCTTCGCGAGTTGAAGCCGCCGTTCCCGTCGGCATCCGCCCGAAATCTTATAGTCGGGGGCGGGATCATCTTTGAAAGCATCAAGTCGGTGCAGCATGGCGGCAAGCTTGGGCCTCCTGTGCTGCTTGCCTTTGGGCCGTGAGGCCGGCGGTTGCTTGCTCGGCCCCGCGATGCCGAGACTGTCGCATGATAATACTTAGTTTAGCATATTCATGCAGTGCAGCCAGAGTATAGTGTTCGCCCCGATGCCTCAAGTATGGCGGATCGAGTAGCAGAAATGGCTGCAGGAATCACCGGTATTCCACCACGGAAGGGCCTTGACATGTGCATATGTGTGGCGTAGCATGATTGTAGTGCGAGGGCACGAAGGAGGCTGACAGCCTCCTATCCGCCTCCTGGAAAGGAGACTTCCAATGTATATTCTGAGGAAGCCGTACCTTTTCTTCGGAGTCCTTCAGGTCGATTAAGACCGACTCGGCCAACCGGATGGAGCTAGGAACAAGCGTTCCGGGAATAGCCGAGGGCGAAAGCAGGATTCCACAAATGGGCCGGTCGTCGGTCCAACGCCAGCGCTACGAATAGGCCCTTGAGCCTTTGCACTTTCGAAGCTACGCAGGCAGCGATTAATTCGTACTGACGGCCGGCCGCTGTTCTATCCGACGTGAGGTGTTGTAAAAACAGACACACTGAGCTGAAGCGGGTAAACCAGCAAGTGAGAGGGAGTTGCGTGAGCAATTCCCTCTCGTCGTTATGGACGTGTCACACTCCTGTGGCCGGTGCGCGCCGCGGTAGGGAGGTGGCGTATCGCGAACTCTCTCAGCGTTATGGCGGTGTGAGATGCCTCTGGACCTGTGCGATGAATCGAGGCAAGGGCAGCGGGCTGCTTAGCGTTCGCGATCCCATGGATAGACAAGCCAGTCGTCCGTTGCCTCGCCATAATAGTCAGGATGTTCGTCGTTGAAACGCGATCGGCCGGGTTTGAAATGCAGCACAGCCACCTTGTAGTGACACCTGACTGCATCCAGACGCTCTTTGACTGCCATGATCGTTCGGCCACTGTCCCACACATCGTCGACTACCAGGATCCGCTTTCCGGCCAGCAATGTGTCGGTTGGGAACTGCAGGAAGATCGGTGTGTCCAGCGTCTGATCGACGTCGGTGTAGTAGACGACGGCCGCAACCAGGATATTGCGGAGGTCGATCTTCTCGCTGATCAAGCATCCTGGAACCATGCCGCCACGCGCGATCACCAGCATGGCGTCATACGTGTCCGACAAGTAGGTCCTGATCAGATAATCGACCAGCCGCTGAATCTCCTCCCAGCTAAGAAGCCGCTTGACGAGTGTCTTCTCCATACGTCACGGTAATCCTCTGATAATTGGCGTTGGCGTTGGGCCCGCGAAGTGCGGGACCACCGTGGGCTCCCCGGCCGGTCCTGACTTACGCCGGATTTGGTCAATCGCGTTCTGGAACTCAAGCGTGCCGTTGTCTACCTTGGTCGCGGCGCTCTGAACCTCTGTCCTGCTGCTCGTGCGCAGTCCGAGCGCAAGGGCTTTCGCGCCCTCCGAGAGATCTGTCAGACCCTTTATAAAGAGTTTCGAAGTCCGCTGCATGTCGGTCGGGGTAGGCGCTACGTGCCGGAATCGGATCAGCTCTCCGGCGAACTCGGCCGAGGTTTTGGAAATACCGCTCAGATCATTGCGCTGGACCGCGCTGCCCAGGTCGCCGATCGACGCTATCGTATCGGTGATTATGGGCAAGATACGACCCTGCCAGATCAGTACCGCGGCGGGCTGATTGAAACCTGCTGGCGTGGCCCTGGCCTGGGGTGCCTGCGCACGCACGTGCACATTGCCGGACGTGACACCGATGACCCCTGCAACGATGAATAAGCGAGCCGCGCCGGACAGAAGTACAGGGCTCATGGGCGCCTCCACGGGTTGAGTGCCGCCGATAGCGGAGCGTTCGTAGCAGCGGCCATCGCCCATGTCAAAGTGGCTCGAGCTCGGGCCGCATGCCTCAAGTGTACGTGAGGGCGCAACCGCGCGCCAGCGTCGGCGCCTTACAACCTTCCGACGAGACGCACAGCTCGTAACAACCTCGACTGGGTATGACCGCGCGCATTGGCTATGGCGGGCCGTTTCCGCGTACCGTATGGTAGAAGAGTGAAATCCTGTGCCTTGCGGAGCCCGATGTCAAGGGGGATGGCGATGCCGCTGAAGAGACACAATACGCTTGTCCGTGATCGGATCCCGGATCTCATCGCGGAGAGTGGCGGGCGCGCCGAAACCCGGGTGCTGAATCAGCAGGAATTCTTGCAGGCGCTCAAGGCGAAGCTTGTGGAAGAGGCGGAGGCGGCGGCACACTCAGTGTCTCCGCTGGAACTTGCGCTGGAAATCGGCGATGTGCTTGAAGTAGTCGATGCGCTCATCCACGCCGAAGGCTTCCAGCACGCCGAAATCGATGCATACAGACACGAGCGCGCGGCGAGCCGGGGCACTTTCAAACGCCGTCTCATGCTGCTGCAGACGCATACTCCCGATTCCTGAGCACCGCTTGCGTGACCTTTGCGCTGCGTGGCCGTTAAGTCTTCAAACATGATGGGGAGTGGCATATACTAGAGTCACGGTTAGCTGCATTGAGACGGGACACGTGCATATGTGGCGGTTCAAGCTGATTCGGTTCCGGCTCACCCTCACCTATACCATCTTCCTTGCGACTGCCTTTGCAGCTTTCAGTCTCGGCATACTTTTTGGGCTGAACCACATTCTCAACGACAACTACGACCAGAAGATGCAGGCGCTGGCCGACCAGATTGTGAGCCAGTACACGATTCAGCCGAAGTACTATTCCTATCCGACGTATGGCGTGTCGCTGAACATTTCGAAGAAGACGATCGGCGGCGACCAGGGTCCTCTCGTTACGGACAACTATACGTTCCTGGATTCGCTCGGCAGGCCGATTCGCGGACAGAACAAACCGCCCGACCCCAAAATCACGACTGACCCCAAGTTGAAGCAAACTATCACGAAGTCGCTGACATCTGACACGCCGCAGAGCCTGACCGTAAAGGGAAACAACGGCGACACGAACCTTATCGTGTATCCGACCGGCGCCGATCAGGCTGTGCTCGTTTTTGAGGCGTCGCGCCAAGGCGTCGAGGACACGATCAACCTGATGAAGGAGATCATGCTTCTCGCGGTCCTGGTGATGACTATTCTCTCGGCAATCGGCGCGTGGATACTTACAGGACGAGTGCTGCGCCCGATCGATAGGATGAGCGAGCGCGTGCGCCGCATCTCGATCAGGGATCTGAGTGAGCGGTTCCACTTCGACCAGCCGGACGAGATTGGCCGGCTCGCTTCCACGTTCGACGAGATGATATCGCGACTCCAGGCCTCAGTGGAGCGACAGAAGCGCTTTACTTCAGATGCGTCACACGAATTGCGCACGCCCCTAACGGTGATGCAAGCGGATATTGACCTGGCTCTGCGGCGGCCTCGCACCGCCGGGGAGTACCGCGAGACACTTGAGAGCGCCCAGGAAGAGGTCACGAGGCTGTCTCGTATAGTATCCGACCTGCTCGTGCTGACCAGACTGGACACCGATGCTTCGTTCGTCGAGCACGAGCCGGTAGCGCTGGATGTGCTACTGGATAGCGTCGTGTCCGGCTTGCAGCCGCTGGCGCGCGACAGGGAGATCAACCTGAATTACTGGTTCAGCGCGCCGGTTACAATCAAGGGTGACGTAACGCGGCTCAAGCAGTTGTTCATCAACTTGCTTGACAATGCCCTGAAGTACTCATCATCCGGAGACGAGGTGCGCGTTGGGCTGGAGTCCCTGCCTGATGCCATTCACGTGACAGTTTCCGATACCGGCATGGGTATTGATTCAGAGGACTTGCCGCATATCTTCGAGCGCTTCTATCGTGCGGACCAGGCGCGGTCGCGCAGCCATGAGGGCACCGGGCTCGGCCTTGCGATCGCCAAGAGCGCGGTCAAAGCGCACCAGGGTGACATCGATGTCGTCAGCCGGGCCGGATTTGGCACGACGTTCACGGTGACGCTCCCGCGAAGCGAAATCGTGGCTGCGGAGCCGAGTGAATCCGGCAGGCTCGTGCGTCTTCCGCTTCCCGTTGCCAGCTGAGCGCCGACGCCACGGGTGAATCACGCGAAGAACGCAGCGATCACCAGCATGACGGCGAGCAGCATGAGCGTGTAGTCCGCTGTGGAGAAGCGCTGTTCGCGCAGATGCGTGCGCACGTTGCCCACGCGATAGCCGCGCGCCTCCATCGCAGCGGCCAGCTCTCCGGCTCGGCGCAAGTTGGCTGAAATGATCGGGTTGTAGAGGCTGATGAGCGCGCGAAGGCGCGTTTCGATCGGTCCGTGCCACAGGTCCGTGCCGCGCGCAAGTTGCGCATCTATCACGGTCCGGACCTGCTCGCGGATCAGCGGGAGGAACGTTAGGGCAAGAGTGACAAGCATTGCCAGCTCATCAACCGGCACTCCGATGCGCTTCAAGGGCCGGCAGAGCCGCTGGAGCGCGGTAGCTATGGCCAGTGGCTCCGTGCTGGACGTCAGTATTTGCGCGCCGTATATCAGGGCGCCGGACTGGAAGAAGATTCTGACTCCGAGCTGCACACCATCACTGGTGAGGGAGAAAGGACCCCACCGAAACTCGACTTGGCCAGGGATAAGCAGAGCATAAACAGAGCTGCTAATAGCCAGAAGCACGATCACCACCGCCATGCTCCGCAGCATCGATCGCTGGTCTACCCTTGCGACGACGCTGGAGATAATCAGCAAGGCAGTAATCACGCCAAAATAGTACAAATGCAGGGCGCCGAACGCCGCCGCCATGACCGCTATGAGGGCGATGATCTTTGATCGGCCGTCAAGGCGATGGGCAACAGAGTTGCCGGCCTGATAGGTGCCTAAACCTAGACCGCTTAGCACGGCGAGTCCTGTCTGCCGGGGCTTCCGAGCGCGTTAGCTGCTCCGCGCACGGCGGTGGTAATGGCGACCAGCACCGACGTCTGGCGCATGTCGCCCACGCGCCCTATCGGGGCTCCCCGGCTTCTCAAAGCCTCCAGCACGTCAGCCTCCACGGGAGCCAGAAGGCGCAAGCGCTTCAGGAGCACCCGATCGGCAACCGCCCCGCTCGGGTCACCGTCAAACACGATGCGACCCGTGTCGAGCAGCACCACGCGGTCCGCAAGCCGCAGGGCCAACGGCAGGTCAGCAGTCAACAGGATCACACCGATGCGTGTCCCCATATCCGAGATGACGTTTTCGATTGATTCGCGGCCGGCGGGGTCGAGCCCTGCCACCGGCTCGTCCAGGATAAGGTGGCGTGGTTGCATAGCCAGCAGGCCGGCCAGAGCCACGCGACGTCGCTCTCCGCCGCTCAGCGAGAATGGAGAACGGGAGACAAACCGCTCTCTGGCGAGTCCGACCAGGTCCATCGCGGTTTCCAGGCGCCGCTGCGATGCTGCCAGGTCTATGCCGGCCAGCTCGGGACCGAAGCGGATATCCTCGCCGACGGTCATGCCGAAGAGCTGGTTGTCTGGCTGTTGCATGAGCAAACCAACACGGCGGCGCGCTTCGGCAATGCTTTGCATGGCCTGAAGGTTCCTGCCATCAAGCTCGACTGTTCCCACGGCCGGCTTATGCAGACCGTTCATCAGGCGGCCGATAGTGCTCTTGCCGCTTCCGGACGGTCCCACGAGCGCGATGCAGCCTCGATCATGCACGTCAAGCGTGATCTCGTGTACTACCATGCGGGTAGGGTCGATAGGATAGCTGGCGGATACGCCTTGAAGCTTCAGGGCCATATACTGCTCGCAAGCTCCGGCGGGGTCCGCACGGTGAGTGGCACGTTGAGCCCGGCGGCGCGCAATCGCAGTGCCAAGGCCTGGAGAGGAGGCAACGCCAGGTTCCAGTCCGCCAGTCGTTCGGCCTGCATAAACAATATCTCCGGCGTATCATCGAACACTATCGCGCCCTGCGAGAGCACCAGCACGCGATCGACACTGCTCACTTCGTCCATGCGATGGGTGATGATGAGGAGGCTTAACTGCAAATGCTCGGCCAGCGCATGCACGCGGACCATGAGATCAGTGCGCGTCTGGTCATCCAGGAGCGCGGTAGCTTCGTCCAATATAAGGTGGCGAGGATTCGCCGCGAGCGCGCTGGCAATGCCCAGACGTTGCTGTTCGCCCGCCGACAGCTCGTGTGGATTTGACAGTCGAAGGTGCTCCAGCCCGACGAGCTCGAGGCACTCCTGGACGCGTCTGAGCATTGGGATCGAGCCTATGCACAGGTTCTCCAGGCCAAAGGCGACTTCATTTTCGACGACGGTACTGACAATCTGATTCTGGGGATTCTGGAACACCATGCCCACGTGCTGGTGCATTGCCCAGCCGCGCGGCTGCAGCGTCGTGTCGATACCGTCGACCGTCACGGTGCCGGCGGTCGGCTTGAGCAGTCCGCCAATGAGGCGGGCGAGCGTGGACTTACCCGAGCCATTGGCCCCGAGCACGGCAATGATCGCGCCATCGCCTATCTCCAGGTCGATGTCGTGTACGGCGGATCGCGTCGCGTCGCGATACCTATAGTCCAGTCGGCGGATAGAAATCAATGCGTTTGCCCCACCGGTCGTAGCGAATACCGCGGTCAATGCGCGCCAGGATCTCGCGCGTCAGATACAGAAACAGCCAGCCGTTGACAATGCCATTGAAAAGGATGATGAACAGCAGGCCGGCGATCCAGTGCTGAAGCATCCAATGGTAGACATCACGCAGCCCGGTCCAGTTGTGCAGCGACAATGGGCCGAGGTGGAATGAGCCGATGCCATGGCCGACGGAGACAAGGCCCTGCTTGATGTCGTCGATCAGCTTGCCAGGCGAAATGTGCAGATTCACGATGCCCAGGAGCAGGGGAAGTCCCACGGTAAGGAAGCCGATGTATACGCCGTAGATGAGGCTGCCGAACAGCACTGCGATCGTATAGTGGAAGCGGGCACGGGCAGCGCCGGCATAGGCTGCGCCGAGCAAGCCATAGATCAGAATCTGGACGCCAAAGAGGGGTCCCACCAGCGCGGACAACACGACATACGCGCCAAAGGCTGCGATGACGGTTGTGCGAAACCCTTGGCGCAGTCCGAGCAGCACAAACGGAGTGGGGCAGAAGAGCCGCACAACGCCCTGAAACAGGGGAATGGGAACAAATGTGCGGATGAGGCATAGCACAACCACGATGTCGAGCAGGAGGGCGGCCTCAACGAGAGCAACAATTGAGCCAGACTGACTTTCGGATCCGGCGCCTTCGTCGGCAGCCGCATGAGGCAACAAGGGCTGTTCCAACACTCGGGCGCACGTCCTCTTTCACTTGGGGGTACCAAGAGATTATAGCAGTGCTCAGCGTTCTGGACACACCTGCGGGTTGCTCACTGGTAGCTACTGCACGGAGGAACCGCACAAAAACAAAGGCTCCCTTTCGGGAGCCTGAGTTGTTAGTCCTGGCACTGGCCTATCTTCCCACAAGGTTGCCCTTGCAGTACTGTCGGCGCTGCGACGTTTCACGACCGTGTTCGGGACGGGAACGGGTGGGGCCATCGCGCACTGGGGCACCAGGACATCGCACGCTGTGAGGTAGAGAGAGTAGACGGAGCGGGGCCGGTGTCCGGCCCCGCCGGCAGAGGACAAGGTCTGCACGGTGGAAAGAAACGAAGTCGACAAAGACGATACATGGGACAGCGGAAAGATGATGAGTCCGCAAGCCGCTCGGCCGATGGAGGACGGGTCAGCTGCAGCTGTTACCAGCCGTGCACCTCCCGCCTCTTATCCCGGTGGTCTGCCGGGGGCCTTACCAGGTCAAGCCTGAGGGATGGGCGATCTAGGGGTCAGCTTCGCGCTTAGATGCTTTCAGCGCTTCTCCGTTCCGGACGTGGCTACCAGGCGATGCTCTTGGCAGAACAGCCTGCGCACCAGCGGTCCGTCCGCCCCGGTCCTCTCGTACTAGGGGCGGCTCCCCGCACCCATCCAGGTGCCCACGACGGATAGAGACCGAACTGTCTCACGACGTTCTGAACCCAGCTCGCGTACCGCTTTAATGGGCGAACAGCCCAACCCTTGGGACCGACTCCAGCCCCAGGATGCGACGAGCCGACATCGAGGTGCCAAACCCCGCCGTCGATGTGAACTCTTGGGCGGGATAAGCCTGTTATCCCCGGGGTAGCTTTTATCCGTTAAGCCCTGGCCCTTCCACGCGGAGCCAGAGGATCACTAAGCCCCACTTTCGTGCCTGCTCGGCCTGTACGCCTCGCAGTCAGGCTCCCATCTGCCTTTGCGCGCCATGGGTGATTGCCATCCACCCTGAGGGAACCATTGGGCGCCTCCGTTACATTTTAGGAGGCGACCGCCCCAGTCAAACCGCCCCCCTGACACGGTCCGGTACCCCGCTAGAGGGTGTACCGTGAGCACCCGCACCACACGAGAGTGGTATTTCACCGGTGCCTCCCCCGAGCCCGCGAGCCCGGGTTCAGTGGCTCCCACCTATCCTACGCACGTGTAGCGCTGGTGCAATGTCAGGCTGCAGTAAAGCTCCACGGGGTCTTTTTGTCCTGTCGCGGGCAGGCCGCGTCTTCACGGCCACCTCAATTTCGCCGGGCCCCTCGCCGAGACAGCGCCCAACTCGTTACGCCTTTCGTGCGGGTCGGAACTTACCCGACAAGGAATTTCGCTACCTTAGGACCGTTATAGTTACGGCCGCCGTTCACCGGGGCTTCGGGTCAGAGCGTGAACCCCTCTCCTTAACCTTCCGGCACTGGGCAGGCGTCAGCCCCTATACGTCCGCTCAGCGCGTTCGCAGGGACCTGTGTTTTTGGTAAACAGTCGGTTGGGCCGATTCTGTGCCACCCCCGCCCGCCGCGCGGCGCGTAGCCGCGGCACGGGCTGGGGTCCCCCTTCTCCCGAAGTTACAGGGTTAAGTTGCCGAGTTCCTTGGCGAAGGTTCTCCCGTTCACCTGGGCAGTGTTCTGCCAGCCCACCAGCGTCGGATTGCGGTACGGACGTGCACCCCCCTGGCTAGGGGCTTTTCTTGGCGGTCCGGGTTGAGCGACTTCACCCGTCTTGCGACGGGTTCCGCCGCCGCCTCAGGCTTAGCCGGGGTGGATTTCCCTGCCCCGACGCCCTACGCAGCGGCGCGCACCATGTCCACTAGGTGGCGCTCGCCTACCCCTCCGCGTCCCCCCATTGCTCGTAACGGTGGGTGCACGGTGCAGGAATATTGACCTGCTGTCCATCGACTACGCCCTGCGGCCTCGTCTTAGGCCCGACTACCCCTGGGAGGATCATCCTGCCCCAGGAACCCTTGGGCTTGCGGTGTGCACGATTCTCACGTGCATTTTACGCTACTCATACCAACATTCGCACTCGCCGTCGCTCCACCGGCGTTTCCACTCCGGCTTCACGGCAGACGGCGACGCTCCCCTACCACGCCCAGCATGCGCTGTGGCGTCCACGGCTTCGGCGGTGGGCTTGAGCCCCGCTACATTCTCGGCGCAGGACCACTGGACCAGTGAGCTATTACGCACTCGTTCGAGGGTGGCTGCTTCTAAGCCAACCTCCTGGTTGTCTAAGCGGTCCCACATCCTTGTCCACTGAGCCCACACTTAGGGGCCTTAGCCGGTGGTCTGGTCTGTTGTCCTCTCGACGATGAAGCTTAGCCCCCACCGTCTCACTCTCGGTGCCCCGCACGGGTATTTGTGGTTTGACCGAACGCGGTAGGCAGTTGGCTGCCCCCTGGTCCGACCAGCGCCCTACCCCCCGTGCGCGCGTAACCCGAGGCTGCCCCTCAAGGCATTTCGGGGAGAACCAGCTAGCTCCGCGTTCGGTTGGAATTTCTCCCCTAGCCACAGCTCATCCCCCACTTTTGCAACAGTGGTGGGTGCGGGCCTCCACCGGGTCGTACCCCGGCTTCACCCTGGCCATGGCTAGCTCACGCGGTTTCGGGTCCGTTATGCACGACTGCAGCGCCCTCTTCAGACTCGCTTTCGCTCCGGCTGCGTGACGGCTGTCACTTAACCTTGCCGTGCATACACACTCGTTGGTTCATTCTTCAATAGGCACGCCCTCAGGTGGGCCTTGCGGCCGCCCCCCTCGGACTGCTTGCACGTCGGCGGTTTCAGGGTCTCTTTCACTCCCCTCACCGGGGTGCTTTTCACCGTTCCTTCGCAGTACTCGTCCGCTATCGGTCGTTGCAGGTACTTAGCCTTGGAGAGTGGTCTCCCCAGCTTCCGACGGCCTTCCACGGGCGCC
>CAVSOU010000010.1:0-660000 GCA_963729625.1 uncultured bacterium | reverse complement strand
GGCAAGCGTTAATATACGTCCAGTGCCCATGTGCTGTCAACACCATTGGGCGGCAATTTCCAGTAGCGCGCCAAAGACGGAGCACATGAGGCTTATCGAGAGGGCGAAGCACTCTCCTCTGCCACTTCTATGTGCCGGCACGGGACGGCATGTCGTTGTTCCATGCCCTGCTTTGCGTCGCAACCTGTGCTCACAGGCGTAGCCGGTCGCGTCAATGGCCGGCGGGCTCGTCGCGGAGCAGTGCTACCGCGTGGTGCATCACCGGGAGCACGATCTCGAGGCATTCGCGCACCGCCTTGGGACTGCCTGGGAGGTTGACAATCAGGCTGCGGCCACGGGCGCCCGCGATCCCACGTGAAAGCATTGCGAGGGGCGTCTTTGACGACGAGCCGAAACGCATGGCCTCGGCCAACCCAGGCGCCTCGCGCTCGATCACTCGACGCGTCGCTTCTGGCGTTACGTCGGAAGGTGCCAGCCCCGTGCCGCCGGTTGTCAAGATCAGGTCGAAGCGCTCGCGATCGCACCAATGCAAGAGCACGTTGACAATAGTCTCTTCATCGTCCGGCACGATGGCCGTCTGGCCTATGACAAAGCCGGCTTCGCGTGCCAGGTCCTGCGCGAGCGGCCCGCTTGCATCGCCGCGACCGCCTGCGGCTCCGGTCGTGCTTACTGTGAGGACGGCGCAGGTGTGCTGGATGTACTGTAGGTCCATGAGTCGTCCTCCCTTGGCGACACAGTGCCGCGGATACGCAGAGTGGCCCTACTAGACGGTCCTGGCCTCGCTACCTTCGCGCGTCATGAAGATCATCGCCTACGTGCGTAGTTTGGCGAGAACCCGGCCAACAAGCAGATTCATCTCTTCGGCCCTGAGTGCCAGCAACGCCGCAAAGTACACCATCAAGACTATCAAACACGAACCGGCGACATATGCGACCAGCTTCAGCCCATGGGTGATGCCTGCTCCGACGTGGAGCTCCAAAACGGCAACTGCCGCGCTCAGCACTGACGCGACAGCCACCTTTATGCAAAGACGCGCCATACCAAAACCTGCCAGGCTCCCGTGCATACGCCACAACAAGACAAACAGGATCGTGGCATGGGTGAATTGTTTGACGGAGTCGGCCAGCGCCAGGCCCTTGAAACTGAGATTGAACACGTCTAGACCAAGGAAGGCGGCCAGCCCGTAGCCGGCTATTGAAATCACGCCCACGATGACGGGTGTCTTCGTATCGTTGCGGGCATAGAATGCGAATACCAGCAGCTGATCGACCGCCGCGAAGAAGAGCCCAGGTGTGTAGAAGTCCAGTCCGGCGACGGTAGCCGCCACGCCTTCAGGGCTGAAATTCCCGTGGCGAAAGGATACAGCGATCACGGGCGTGCCGAGGACTGCGAAGATGACAACCGCGGGCATGATGAGCAGCGCTGTGATCTTCAGCCCGCGCGTAAGCGTCTCCATGAATTCGCGACCCTTGAGCAATGACAGGGTTGGTAGCGAGGCGAGGCTCATGGCAGTAGCCACAAATCCAAGGGGCAGCTGGTAGACTCGGACGCCGTAGTAGAGGTAGTTGACACTGTTGGCGCCGGTGGAGTTCTGCAGGTGCAGGTCCAGGAATACCTGGGCCTCGGTGATGATCAGGCCAAGCGCGACGGGCACATAGAGTCGCCCAATCTTGCGAACCTTTGGATGTGAGGGCTCAAAGAGCAGCCTCAGGCTGACTCCGCGCAGCCCATTCATCTGGAGCACCACCTGGCCGGCAGATCCCATGAGAACGCCGACTACCAGCGCGTTAATCGCCATGGGCTCGTGGAGCGCGATCGCGGCCGCAACGATACCGACATTGAACACAACGGGAGTAAAGGCGGGGTAGACGAAGCGCTGTTTGGCATACAACAGGGCTGTGAGCACGCCGGAAATGCCAAGGAAGATGATCGCGGGAGCCATCAACCTCAAAGCCGACACCGCCGCGCGATTGACGTCTGCATGGCCGCTCGCCAGCATGGCTACCAACGGCACAGCGAGCACCTCTATCAGCAGCGCGGCCAAGAGCATTACCACTATGGCGGCTGTGAGCACACTGCTTGCAACCCGGCCAAACTCCTCGCGGCGATCACGCAGCTCGGAGAACACGGGGATGAAAGCCGCGCTGATCACGCCGCTGATCAGCAGGTCATAGACCGAAGTCTGCACCTTGAGGGCAGTAAGATAACCGGATACGGTAGGAGTGTCGCCGAAAATTGTCGCGATTGAGATGTCCCGCGCGTATCCGACAAGACGGCTCAGGACATTGCCGAGCATGATGATCGAGGCGGCCCGCAGGATACTATGGTGTGCGTTTGGCGATGCCGCCGTCGCCTCGGCCGGTACTTCCATTCGCCTCCGTCAAGCTTGCGTGCACACTGGGACGCCAGTGCGGAAATCCGACCGTCGGCCGCAACTTCGCGATAGAGGTTTTCACCAGGGTCACAACACGTCTGTGCCCAGTGTTCGTCATGCAGCGCGCCGCGGCCGTGTCGCGTCCTGTATTGTACCGGCTCGATGGGCTACTCCCAAGACTCGGCAGAGCCCGGCACCGAGCCCCGAGCACACGCACTTGGGAACCAAGGACGCCTGTGTAGCAGCATCTTAACGAACGCTTAACGACGGCTTAACCATATGGGGCTCGCACAGCAGTACAGTAGGAGCGTAGGCATCCCCCCACGGATGACCTCAGGAAGAGCGGGCCGCACCCCCATCCTCCAACGCGGTCCGTTCTTCCGGGGTCTTGTCTGCCCCCCGCTCGGCAAGGGCTACCGCAAGGTAGCCCTACGTGGCTGCGGCAAACGGTCCTGCTCTGCTCCGACAGATGTCCAGAAGTAAGGCCGAGTCTTCCCGCTAGTGCCGGCCCTCTGTGGTCTCGCTCGGGGACGACCCGACGAAGTTAAGGTAGCGCAGGCTCACGTCTCCGTGCCCCGTGTCGACCATCGCCTGGTGAATATGCATCCCGAGCTTGGATTCGAGCCACCAGCGATGGTGCTCATTCTGAACGGCGACAAGCAGTTCCGGTCCCTGGTCGCCCACGCTCGCAGTTGGCGCGATTCGCTCGACGAACACGGGGTAGGGCAGCCGTTCGGCCAGCAGCTGTTTGACGGCAGCCCAGACGGGGCTGTTGTCACGAGTCATTGCCGCGGGAACCGAGCGGACAGCCGGCGGAACACTGCTTCTCGGAGACTGGCCCGCGACCAATATGGGTGTCGGAGAACCTGGAGGCATTGTCGAACGCGCAGCTGCGACGGGGGTCGGGCGCTCCGTTTGCACAGGCTTATCCAGTGGTGCCGCCGCGGCTGCGAGGACTTGTAACGGCGGCACGGGCTCGACGATTTGCGCTGCCGGTTTGGCCGGCGCGGGACAGTCTGGCTCAAGCGCCGGCGGGCGAGCCGGCTGGGGCTCGATCGAGGGCACAAGCCAGACTGGGCGGGTCTGCTCGGCAGTTGGCTCGTCCGCGCGCGCGCTGCGAGCGGCGGCCACCGGAGAGGGCACGCTGGTGAACGGTGCGGCTTCGCCAATGACCTTAACGCCGAAGCGCGAGGCCAGCTTGCCGTGGTCTGGATCCTGGCGATGTTGCACCATAATCGCGCCGCGCGTAGTCAGTGCAGACACCGCGAGCCGCGTGTGGCGCAGGCTGAGACCAGTGTTTTCGACCAGGCGTGCCATCGGCATTACTTCATCTGCCGCGCCCACACAAAACGTGTGTCGAAGTACGTAGAGCAAGACCTTGAGCTCGGCGCCGGACAGCTCCGCCAGCAGGCGGTCGAATAGAAGCATTGGAAGTCGGACCCGTCGCCCAGCAGCGTAACCGGGGAACTTCGGCGACGCAGGTTCGTTTGGGTCGCGCATGCCCGGAACAATGAGAGGCAACGTAAAGAGTGAGGGAAGCCCGCTTCCGTCCGGCGCAATCCTTCGAGTGACCCGCAGGAAGCCGGCCGCCTCCAGCGCCGAGCACGCCGCCTGGACCGTGCGTGGCGAGAGTCCGGAGCCGCGCGCGGGTAGCGAATCCGGAGCGCCCCCCTCACAGAGGACGCGTACGCTGAGCGGCACTGCCTCGCGCTGGCCGCCGTTCGTTGCCCTTGTGACCATGAGCATGACCTTCAGCTCGCCCTCCGTGAAGCCCGCGAGCTGATCATCGATAATCTCCTGCTGGACGGCCAAACAGTTTGAGCGATCGAATCCCTCAAACGGAGCAACCGCCAGCGTCCGACTTGAACGCTGTGGCGTCGCGGCATTTTGCTGAAGCCGGCTCACTTTCATCGTTTCACGTCTCATCTGGCTCAAGTCCCGGCCTGTAGGGACAATTGAGGATCATCAAGCCAAGGCAGGTCGGCGTTCACTCGGCTAGTCGTGATCTGCACATTGCTGAGCGTACGGTACGAAAATGCGCGGGTCAATGTTCTCCGTGGAGAACCCACCCCCATTATCCACCAAGTACGTGCCGCCGCTCAACCAGCGAGGCGAGCAATGCTTCATTTTCCACCAAGCGGTCGCGCTCTTTTTGCACGACCTGTGAGGGGGCGCGTTCGACGAATTGCGGGCTGGCCAGGCGCTTCCTCAGGCTGGCGCAGGCGTCCTCAAGGCGCGTGATCTCCCCGATGAGTTTTCTCAGTTCTGCTTCGATGTCGACGACACCTTCGAGTGGCAGGTACAGGTCGGCGCCGGGGAGCGCGAGATGCAGCGCCTGGCTGGGGATCTCGGTGGCCGAATCATGCACGGAAAGGTCCACGCGAGCCAGGGATGCAATTATCGGCTCCTGCTCCCGCAATAGCTGCGCCAGGCTCGCTGACACCGCTACCAGCGTCAGTCGCCTGGCAGGGTCAAGACCGAGCTGCGCCCGGGCGTTGCGGACGAAGTGTACGGTAGCGAAGACCGTCTCCATCAGCCGCTCAGCCTCCTCATCCCTCACGCCCGCTCGCGGCCACTGGGCTACGATCAGGGCTTGGCCCTCGTGGGGCATCTGCCGCCAGATTTCTTCCGTGACAAACGGGATATATGGATGGAGAAGCCGCAAGCTTGTGTCCAGCCCGACCAGGAGCATCGTGCGAGTCGCCTGCTTCGCTCGCTCGTCTCCGAGAAACTGGATCTTGGCGATCTCGAGATACCAGTCACAGAATTCGCCGCGGAAGAAGTCATGGGCCTGGCGCCCAGCTTCGCCGAACTGGTACGTGTCGATGAGCCGTGTCACGTCCTCAATTGCCCGACTCGCGCGCGAGATCAGCCAGCGGTCGGCCAGCGTAGCGGGCTTCGCCTGCACGCCACGCGCCTGGCTGAGCTCATGGGAGAGGGCGAAACGCGCGGCGTTCCAGACCTTCGTGACGAAGTTTCGACCGTCCTCGACGCGCTGAGGGTCGAGTTTGATATCGTTACCCGGTGTACCACCTGTGGCAATGGAGAAGCGAAGCGCATCAGTACCGTATTGGGCCATGAGCTCGCGCGGATCTATGACATTGCCAAGTGATTTGCTCATCTTGCGGCCCTGTTTGTCGCGGACGAGACCGTGCAGAAACACCGTATGGAATGGCAGCACCCCGGTGAAATGCTGACCGGCAAAGACCATGCGCGCAACCCAGAAGAACAGGATGTCATAGCCTGTTTCAAGCACGCTCGTCGCGTAATACGCGCGAAGGTCCTCGGTGTCGTCCGGCCAGCCCAGGGTGCTGAACGGCCACAGCCATGAACTGAACCACGTGTCCAGCACGTCGGGATCGCGCTCAATGTCGGCCGAGCCACAGTGAGCGCACACGCTAGGATCCTCGCGCGCCACCGTAATCTCGCTGCACCTTGCGCAGTACCAGGCAGGGATGCGATGGCCCCACCAGAGCTGTCGCGAAATGCACCAGTCTTGAATGTTGTCCATCCAGTGCAGATATACCTTCGCAAATCGTTCAGGAACTATGGCGAGCTGACCAAGGCGCACGGCGGCAGCGGCAGGTCCGGCAAGCGGCTTCATGCGCACGAACCATTGCGTGCTCACCAGGGGCTCGATCGCCGTATCGCATCTCTGGCACAGACCAAGATTGATCGCGTGGTCTTCGACGTGATCCACAAGGCCCATCCGCTCAAGGTCGGCGAGCAATGCTTCGCGCGCGGCAAAGCGATCGAGTCCTGCGTATGGCCCAGCCTCCGTGGTCATCTTCGCATCAAACCCGATCACCTGGATCTGCGGCAGACTATGTCGCTGCCCGATAGCGAAGTCGGTCGGATCGTGGGCAGGGGTGACTTTGACAGCCCCCGTGCCGAACTCTGGCTCAACTACGCGGTCGGTTATGAGCGGGATCACTCTACCCAGCACCGGCACGAGAAGATGGCGGCCAACGAGGTGTGCATAGCGTTTGTCGTCGGGGTGGACGGCGACGGCAGTATCGCCAAGAATCGTCTCGGGGCGAGTAGTCGCGACCGTAATCGTGCCATCCGCGCTCGACCCTCCGTCGGCATCGGCAAGCGGATAGCGGATATAGTACAGCTTGCCAGGTCGCTCCTCGTGCTCAACTTCAAGGTCCGAGACGGCGCTGGCACAGCGCGGACACCAGTTGATCATACGGGCCGCGCGATAGAGCAACTCCTCGTCCCACAAACGAACGAACACTTCGCGCACCGCGCGCGATAGACCGGCGTCGAGTGTGAAGCGTTCGCGATCCCAGTCGCAGGAGGCACCGAGCATGCGCAACTGGCGTACGATCGTGCTTCCGTACTGTTCCTTCCACTGCCAGACCCGCGCGATAAACGCCTCGCGCCCGAGCTCGTGTCTGCTCGTTCCCTCCCGAGCTAGCAGGTCTTCGACCACCTTTTGAGTGGCGATGCCTGCGTGGTCGGTACCGGGTACCCAGAGCGTTGGATCCCCGCGCATCCGGTGATAACGGATCATGATGTCTTCAATCGTGACAAAGAGCGCGTGACCCAAGTGCAACTCGCCCGTTACATTCGGGGGAGGGATGCTGATCACAAAGGGCTCCTGGCCGGAGGCTTCGCGCGGCTTGAAGTATCCACCACGCTCCCAGAATGCGTACTGGCGCGGCTCGACTTCGGAAAAGTCGTACTGCTTGGCCATCTCTGGCGCGGTCACGGTCATGCTCCCCTCCATCGGCGTGTTGCAGCGTGCAGCATTATTGTATGGTTCGGACAATCTGGTCGTATGTAGTGGCTGTCCGGCGCGTATTCACACGATCCCGGGGCGGTGGTCCGAGCAAGAGACAGTGACTCGACGTGATCGGATACGGCAAGCTCCAGGCTGCCTTGTTGGTATCGGGCTGAAGCCGGCACGCGCTTTCCTGGCTGGCAATGCCGAGCTGATCGCCTCAGCGCCCTTCCGCGCACGCGGTTCCGGTTCGCCATTCACCACGCTGGACCGTATCAGGGCAGCGAATCCGACGTGGGCTGCGCACCCAGTCGCGATCGCGGATCGCGCCACGCCGCGTCCTGGCCCGTCCTATCTTTCGCTACGGACGCTGCCAGGTAGGCTGGGTTAGCGGGATTCGCATCATCCGGCGGGGCCATATCAGCGCCCCGCAACTCCTGCTCACGTTGGCTGTCACGCATGGGATCGTCGTCGGCCTCATCGACGTCGTGGCGAAGCCACATGAGCTGCGCGCGCGCGGGCTGGATTCTGATACCCATCGATTGAATTCTCAGGATAATCGCCTGCGTGACGCGAGCAACGTCGCGAGCGACCTGCTGCGTGATCTGACTTCTCGGGCCCTGAGCTATTTCGCGCAAGGCAAGTATCGGCTCAGCCGTCTCATAGACGTCCGGCGGCAACAGTCCGCGATATATGAGCTCCTGAACCTGGAAGATCATGGGAAGATCCACGCCGTTCGACGTCCCAGCCATCCGCTCGGCTTCCGTATAGTGCTTGTAAACCGCGCGAAGCGCGTCTTCAACGTCATCCGCGGCCAGGATCACAAGGCGACGCGGGTCGGTTGTGGAGGCAAGAAGCCGGTTTATCACGTCGTCCGTAGCCGAACACGGGTCGAGATGACTCTGCAAGCGGCCCGCGCGGCGCAACGCGTCCTCGGCCAGTCGCTCCTGTCGGCGTCGGTCGCCACCGCTTCCCGACAGTCTGGCAGCCTCGAGGCCACCCGACCCCACGGCGACGAGATAGATGCCGAGAAGAAGAATGAGCGTTCCAAGATCGAAAGCGGAAGGAGCTACCCAGTGTAGTACAAGCAGGGCGAAGAGCGTGCTGAAAAGCACCGGGCGAAGCAACATGTAACGGCGCGCACCCGCGAGCACTTCTGTCCAGGTCCGAGCATGCTGCCCAGAAACCACAGGGTTGACAACCGCGGAATCGCGCCTCCCCTGGTGGTCCGGTTGTTGCACGATCCGACCTCCTTCAACCGCGCTGGATGTGCCCAAAAGCGACTCAACGCCGCCGATACGAGTTGCGCCACGTAGCTTGCCCGACCACGGCAGCGTAGCACTACGAAGGATAGCCGTACAAGGGCAAGATGAGCGTCCGAACAGGCTTGAGCATACAACAATGGGCCGGTCGTCGTACAATCCTTTGATAACGCTGCGCAGTGTGCCTGAATCGATATAGTAGCCCGTGACGCCGGAAATCGGGCGCGCGCTTTGCCAATGGCGGCGAGCGAGACTACTTGCTTGAAACCGGCGCCGCGCTGCGTTGTCCGAGTCGCCCGAGGGCAACGGCGTTGTCGCGATCGAAGGTGAGCAAGCAGTGCAGCAACTCCTCGGACCGCGGAGCGTCTCCCGCCGCGCGGGCGATGTCAGACTTTGTTCTTAGATAGGCGACAATCTCCTCGAGCGACATCTGTGTTCGCTCGTCGAGCGGCTGCATGTAGCTATTGGCCTCAGCGACCCGCTCGCGACTCAGCTCGAGCGTCGCGAGATTGCAGCGCGCCATAGCGTAATTGCCATCGTTGTCCAACGACCGTTTGAGGTGGGCCTCGCCCTCGTCGATCCTCCCGGACAACATGAAAGCTGTACCGAGGTTGTGCTCGGCCTCCGCGTTCGCAGGGTCGACCTCCAGAACGCGGCGATAGAGCTCAATTGCCTTGATCAAGTTGTTCTCGTGCTGCGCCACTCCCGCCTCGCGCAGCATCGCGCCTACCTCGCTCGAATACGCTCGAGCGGGCGGCGCACCGAGGGCCAATGCAGGTACGTGCAGATGCTGCCGCCTGCCACCTAACCAGACAGACGCCGGCTCCGAGGCATCGATAAGCCCGGCGCCTCGCAAAGCAATGTGAGCGAAAAGACGATCATAATCAGTTGGAAGACGGCCTCCCGCGTAACCGCGTATTGCGTCGACGGTAGCCGCGTCCGGGACTTGCAGCAGTATCTGCACTACAATCCGCGGATCCACAATCCGCATGATGAACGCCTCACACAGGGCGGCCACGACCTTGGGGTACCGCGCGGCGACCTCGGCTACACCGGCAGGATTTGCCTGTCTCCGTGCCGCGTCAACAAGATTGTCCAGTGCGACTCCAGGCATGAGGTCGGTAGACACGAAATAGGAAAAGCGGGCGCCCGGCGTCGGCGGCTTTTCGTTTCGAGCCATGATCTCGCTGAACGCTCTCGCGTACGGGTGTTTGTCGCGAACGAGGCTGCGCCAGGCCGACCGCGCCTCTTCCCGCTTGCCGAGATTCGCCGCGGCCACGCCAAGAACGAAGAGTTGCAGCGGTAGCTCCTCGTCGCTCGGAGTGCCGGAAAGAAGGTCGTAGACTCGTTGGTCGTCGTCAAGCGCGGCATAACCCTTTGCGATGTCGGTCCTTCCCGCTGTATCCGCCACCGGTGTGGCAGCAAGACGCTGGAGCGTTGCCTGCGCGGCCTCTTCCTGCCCTGAAAACGCCTGCAGCCGAACGATAGCGGCAAGAAGCTCGGTGTTCTCGTCGTGCAGAGTCTTCAAGCCCATTTCGCACGCGGCGATCGCGGCGGGCACTTCTTCAAGGGTCCAGTGCACGAGCGCCAGGTTATACCAGGTAACGGGCAGCTGGGGCGCGAGCTGCGTCGCCTCGACTGCGCGCTCTTGCGCAGGCCCGAAATCGCTCTCCTGCCGGGCGCGCGCCGAGCGCTCGATAAGCAGCATGGCTTGTTCCGCGACAGGCTCCGGCACGTCGTGGGTGCCGATCAACTGTCTCAACTGCTGCTGCCCGGCGTCGATGATCGCTTTAAACAGGACCTGATGCTGCTGCGTTGTTCCGAAAAGGGTGCCCTGACGCGCGGCTGTCACGGCGTGGAACATCAGCTGCGCGGTCACGGCGCTGGTGGCAACACCCACATAGAGCGTGGGGTCAGTCGCTCTGCCGAGACGTATTGCCAGCTCGTAATGGCGCAGTGCGTCCAGGATGCGGTCGGTCCGAGACAATAGCAGGCCCATCACTGCGTGCGCATCGGGGTTTAGCGGATCCTGCTCGACCAGTACCGCCGCGGCTCGATACGCCTCTTCGTACTGCTGATTGGAAATCAGCTCGCCGATGATTCCGGCAAGACCGCTGTTGTCGCCTGGACGGCGTTCGACTGACTCGACTGCTTTCCTGGATCGGCTCTTCTTGCCCACGTGTGACATATTCCTTTCGCATGGATATTCGCGGCGAGCTCTGTGATCCCACGCGACTGTCTCGCCGACTTTCCCAGCCGGCAACAGCCAGATCGCGTGGCGATGCCTGCACTGCAGCAGCGTGATGAAATGATGATTACTTCGGGTGCTCGTGCGTACAGCCTGCCGTCACCGCATTCGGCATCATATCATACCTCGTACAGCGCACAGCTCCCCTGCCCGACGCAGCGATCTGTGTCCTGGTTGATTCGCGGGTCTCGCCAAGCCTTTCTTGTTGTACACTCCGGTAAGGTAAGCTTCGAGCCGCGGTCCAGCGCGCGCGTGCCAAACGGTGTCGGCGCGGCCTGGTCACGACGATGCCGAGTCAGGCGTTCTGACAGCTGGAGCAACGCTTGTGTATGCGTGCGGTCGCCTTGCACGCGTAACCATGCTGGGAGTGGCCTACAGGCGAGAAGGAGATTAAGCGCCCGACCATGAACGGTAGCAAAATGAGTGCCACCCCTCCGAACACGTCACTCCGCGTCATTCCACTTGGCGGAGTCGGTGAGGTCGGCAAGAACTGCACGCTCCTGCAGTATGGACGTGAGCTGGTGCTGATCGATGCGGGCGTCAAGTTCCCTGAGAGCGAGATGCTGGGGATCGATCTGATCATTCCCGATACACGTTTCATTCTTGAGCACCTCGACCAGCTGCAGGGCATTGTAGTGACACATGGCCATGAGGACCACATCGGCGCTCTCGCTCACGTCGTCACATCACTGAATCGCAAGACGCCGATACCTGTCTTCGGATCGCCACTGGCTCTCGGCCTGGCCGAAGCCCGGCTGGTCGAGCGAAACGCGCGTCATTTGGTAGAGATGCGTGCAGTCGATCCGAGACGGTGGCTGCGTTTGGGAGGCTTGCAGCTCGAATTCATTTCGGTCGGCCACAGCATTCCGGACGCGTACTGCGTGGTCGTTCATTCGCCCGTGGGACCCGTCGTGTACACGGGCGACTGGAAGTTCGCCGGGATGCCGGAAGCAAGCGTGGCACGACTGCGCGAGCTTGGCGACGGCGGGGTAACAGCCCTCCTCGCCGATTGCGTGCGGATTGAATCGCCGGGGCGAACGGGCCCGGAAACCGTCGTAACTGAGGCCATCGCCGAGATCCTGCGGACGGCGCCTGGGCGAGTGATCGTGACAACCTTTGCCTCGAACGTGGACCGCGTTGCGAACGTCATCGTATCGGCACACCGGCTGGGACGGGCCGCAGTCCTTGTCGGGCGTTCGATGGAGCGCAACCTCGGCGTGGCCGACGAACTTGGCTACATCGATATCCCGTCGGGCAGCGTCATCCGCACGGATGAAATGCGCAATTGGCGCCCCGAACAGCTCGTGCTGATCACGACAGGCAGCCAGGGTGAGCCTGCGGCCGCCCTTTCGCGCATTGCCGCGGGCGAGCATCGCCAGATTAAGATCATGCCGGCGGACACAGTCGTGATGGCTGCCACGCCGGTACCAGGGAACGAATCCTCAGTTTCTCGCACAATAGACAATCTGTTCCGGTTGGGCGCCAATGTGCTCTATCCCAGCGTGACGCCGAACATTCATGTCTCCGGCCATGCGGCACATGAGGAGCATCGCGAGCTACTGCAAATCCTTCGCCCGCGCTATGTGGCCCCATTTCACGGCGAATACAGGATGATGGTGCACTACAAGCGTCTGGCCATGGAGTGCGGGATGGCAGAAGAGAACGTGCTCATGCCCAGCCTTGGCGACGTTATTGACATTGGCATTCAGCGCACACGTATTCACGGATCCGTGCCTCATGGATCGGTGATCGTCGACGGCCTGACCGTGGGCCAGGTGAACAGCGTGGTCCTTCGCGACCGTCGGGCGCTTGCTACGGAAGGAATCCTGATCGCATCGGTCGTGGTTGACCGCACAACCGGCCGCCCGATCTCCACGCCGGAGATCATCGCGCGCGGGCTGCCGTCTGAGACGGAGGATCTTCTGGTGGGCGCGCAAGAGCGCGTGATGCGCGTGCTGCAGCGTCTGCGTCGCAATGAAGTCGAATACCGGCTTCTCGGGGATATGATCAGAGAGAGTATCGGCACTTACGTGCACCAACAGATCGGGCTGCGGCCGATGGTGCTCCCGTTGATCACCGAAGTGTAAAGCCCGGCACGCGCGGTGGTCTGCAAACCGATCACCGCAAACAGCACACCTCCCCGGCTGCTTGACAATTGCCCGAACACGTTCAGGTGCAGTCAGGGAGGTGTGCCAGTAGTCTTCTGCCTGCCGCCTTACGCTCAAGACGGCGCTACCGCGTTTGTCGCGCGCAAACGTTGCGTTAGCGAAGGCTGCCGCTATAACTGCGCTGCTTCGAGAAGCAGTCGCTGCAATACACCGGCTTGTCGTTCCGCGGAACAAACGGCACTTGCGCCGGCTGGCCACAAGAAGAACACGTAACGGTCGTCAGCTCGCGCACGCCACCGGAGCGACCACCACCCATCGACCCAGAGGCGCGACGCGCGGACCGGCAATTCGAGCAGCGCCCTGGCTCGTTCTGGAGGCCCTTCGACGCGAAGAACTCCTGTTCCCCCGCGCTAAAAATGAACTCACTACCGCAGTCACGACAGACGAGGGTTTTGTCCTGGTACATGGATGTCTCTGAATCCCTTGAACTTTGAGAAACCAGCGGTAAGGCATGCATAGCGAGCAAGCCGCCCGGAGAGCCTTAGACCGCGGATCGCGAAATCCATCGAGGCGCGCGAGACTCGACGAAAGAACAAGGCGGACCGAGTGCATCACAGGGATGTTGCCTCTAACCGGGCCGTAGTATACATGATTCGTCATGGAACCGCAATACCTTTGGCAAACCAAACTGCAAGCCAACGCCGTTCAGAACGCTTTATCGCACGCTGTGGCAGCTTTATCGACAACTGGCGCGAATCCGGCACGCGTGCTTCAGATATCGGAAAGAAAAGAACCGCAGACCTTGAGATTCCTGTTTTCACGTGACGCCGAGACATTCGGGCTAGACGTTGCCTGCAGCGCGGCACATTGGCCAGCCACGTCAAGAACAAGACGCGATCCTTGAGTCCGGGCCGTGAAAGCATGTACAGTGATACAGCGTATTGAAGGGAGCAAGAGACTGGGCGTCACAGCTGTTGTTGGCTGCCATTGGGGCGACGAAGGCAAAGGCAAACTTATCGACCACCTTGCCGGGCATGCCGACATGGTCATTCGCTATAATGGTGGCGCGAATGCCGGTCACAGCATTCACAACGACCTGGGGAGTTTTGCGCTCCACCTGGTGCCGTCGGGAATCTTCTATCCTCGCGCGACGTGCATAGTTGGCCCTGGCACCGTCGTGGATCCGGATGCTCTGCTTGTAGAGCTATCTGAGCTCGAGCGCCGCGGGGTAAATACGGCTGGCTTGCGCATCTCCGATCGCGCCCACGTGGTCATGCCTTACCACCGCCTGCTCGATAGTCTGGAAGAGGGTGCACGTGGAGCGCGTGCGCAGGGCACAACGAGACGCGGAATCGGCCCATGCTATACCGACAAGGTTGCGCGCGCCGGCGTCCGCATGGGCGACTTGCTCGACGAAGACTACCTGGCAGCGGACCTTGCCTTTGTTGTAGAACAGAAGAATCGCCTGTTAGTGCAGATCTACGATCACGAGCCGCTGGCGCTGTCCGCGCTGAAGGAGACGTGCCGCGCCTGGGCCGCGGCCCTTCGAGATAAGATCGTCGACACGTTCCCGTTGGTGCGAAGCGCGCTGAATGCCGAGAAGTCGATTATTCTCGAGGGCCAACTGGGCACGCTGCGCGATCTCGATTGGGGCATCTACCCATTTGTCACGTCGTCGACCACGCTCCCGGGAGGCGCAGCAGCAGGGGCCGGCATCCCGCCTAACGCTATTACGGAGGTCATCGGTGTCGTCAAGTCGTACACGACCGCCGTTGGCGAAGGACCTTTCCCCACTGAGCTCAAGGATGCTGTCGGCGACATGCTGAGGACAATCGGACAAGAGTTTGGCGCATCCACGGGCCGCCCGCGGCGCTGCGGGTGGTTCGATGCAGTCGCCGCGCGGTTCGGTGCGGAGGTAGGCGGTTGCACGTCGCTCGCGGTTTCCAAACTAGATCCGCTCGACGGCTTCCCGCTCGTCTCGATCTGCACCGGCTACAGGCTGGATGGCAGGACAGTGAGCGGCATGCCGACCACCCGCAAACTCGGCCGCGTCGAACCTGTCTACGAGACGATGGCTGGGTGGCAAGTGCCGACGACAGGCGCACGTCGCTTCGCGGATCTTCCTGCCGCCGCGCAGCGGTACATTCTGCGCATCGAAGAGCTCGTCGGGGTGCCTGTACGCTACATCGGCATTGGCCAGGCGCGAGAAGCGTTGATCGTGCGCGATACGTAGACCGCGCTACAGATAGCCCGGTCCGGAAAGGTCCATGATTCCGGGCTCGCGATCCCACGCGAGGCTGAAGTCCGTCTCGAGCTCGATGGTCCGGCGCGAGGCGGATGATTCATACCCCTTCATCATCTGCTCCGTCACGTGCAGCGCCAAGGCGCCGTTCGATACGGCGGGCTTGCCGGTACGCACGGAGTCGAGGAAATGTCCCAGGATGTCCTCCTCGGGCTCAATTGGTCGTGGCACGATCTCGTAGCAGTCGTCGAGGCCCATGAACTCGACGCGATGCCCCCCAGGCACCGGTCCCCGCCCGCTCTGTACGACGATGCGCTTGCCGCCTTCACGAAGGTAGATCGTTCCGTGACGACCGTAGAAGATAGTGGCCCGTCTGAAGTTCGCCGGGGCCCAGCACGAGCGAACGGTGGCGTGTTGACCGGTCGCGTACGCGAGCAAGAGGCTCACATTGTCGTCAACTTCAGTGCGGACCCTCCCCCCGTCACCGGTCCTGCGGCGGGGCACCAACGTGTTGACGAGGCCGGTGATGACGCTTGCCGGGCCGAGCACGCAGGCAAGGTCGCTCAGCGCATAGACCATGGTATCCAGCATCGCACCGCCTTCCGCCTCTTTCCGGTAATACCAATTCGAACGTGGCGGCCCGGGTAAGCTCATGTGGGCTTCAGCGGCCACGACCTTGCCGATGATGCTCTCATGGAGAAAACGTTGCGCAAGAAGGTGCTCGGGGTACGCCAGAAAGGGCAGCGGAAAGAACGTCACGCCCGCCCGCGCTGCGGCAGCTACCAAGCGAGTTGCGTCTTCCCAATGCGTAGCCATCGGCTTTTCAAGCAACACATGCTTCCCGGCGGAGACAGCATCCAGCGCATGTCGGGCATGGAGCGCATGCGGAGTTGTGATGACGACACCATCGACATCCCGATCGTCGAGGAGGGCGCGATAGTCGTCATACCACCTTGGGCACCCGTACCTTCGGGCGGCGTATTCGGCGCTGGCACGGTGCGCGGCGCACGTTGCCACAAACTTCACGCCCCGCAGCACACGAGCCCACTCGAAGAACCGTTCGGAGACTTGGCCGCATCCAATCATCCCAAGCCGGATGTCGGCCGTCATACAGCCTCGATGGTACTGGTGAGGCCGTGCTGCTCCAAGCGCTCGCGATACATCTCCGCGTGTTCGAGTGGGCAAATAATGACCTGCGCAACACCATGAATATGCGCCTCGAGCATGACGTCTTTCGCGCGTTTTACCGACATCGACGGCACGCTCTTGAGCAAGGCCTTCACGACATGCAGCATGTCATTCACGTCGTCGTTGTGCAAGAGCACTCGCCACGGGGGAAGGATCTGGCGTTTGACCTCTTGATGCTGCTGAGTACTGGTCTCGGTGGCCATGGAATCAGTTTATGTGCTTTGGCATGAGATGTCGAGCGACCCGCCATGTCCCTTGGCGGGAGCACGCCCTCGATCCGTGATCTCCGGCATTGCGGGATAGCCACACCATGTTCGCTTGGTACCGGCGCTGCCAGTGGCCCGGCGCTGCCAGTGGCCCGGCGCTGCCGGTCGCGCGGCAGCGCCGGCGGCTATTGGTTCCCGTCGTGTCGCGCGAAGTTCCGATCTGCTCTACTCTGGTAGTAACGGTTGTTCGCGGTATGGTGTGACGACCGGAGAGTAAGGAACACGCGCGGGACCGGAGGAAGCCGTCCCGCGCGCGTTCGCGAGGAGCCGCGCGGCGGTTAGCACCAGGGGTAATGACGGTGCCGGAAAGAGATGTGGCGGTGGTGGGAGAGATGCTCGCGCGATTGAATCAGTACATTGATTCGCTCTACGCTCCCGAGGACACTGTGCTGCGGGAGCTGTTGACAGAGGCGCGCCTGGCGGGAATGCCGGCAATCCAGGTCAGACCTTCCACCGGGAAGCTGCTGGCCTTGCTCGTGCGTATCTCAGGCGCGACGCGGGTACTGGAAATTGGCACGCTCGCGGGCTACAGCGCGATCTGGATGGGCAGAGCGCTTCCGGAAAACGGAAGACTGATCACGCTCGAAGTCTCGGAGCCCCACGCTGGCGTGGCGCGACGCAGCATCGCCAAGGCCGGCCTGGCGGCCCGCATCGAAGTGCTGGTAGGCCCGGCGCTCGGCACACTGGCAAGGCTGCCCGACGATTCACCATTCGACATGGTGTTCATCGACGCCGACAAGGGCAGTTACCCGGCGTACCTCGATCACGCGCTGCGGCTCACGCGGCGCGGCGGTCTCATCGTAGCGGACAATGTGCTGCGCGATGGCGCGGTGCTGGAGCAACCGTTACGTGACAATGTGATCAAGGCCGTCCAGGACTACAACGACCGGGTGGCCCAAGATGCTCGCCTGGACGGCACGATCCTTCTGACTCAGAGTGGCTCGTACGCTCTAGATGGGCTGTCGATAGCTCGCGTGCGAGACTGAGGCGCGAGGCACTGGTGCAGCCCTTCAGGCATCCCCCTCGGGGGCACGGTTGCGTCTAAGGCGCGCCTTCGCCGCGAAGCGCTCGAACGCAAGCTGGACAAGCTGGTTGATGAGGTCTGCATATGAGACACGTGAGGCCTGCCAGAGTAAAGGATACATGCTCAGAGGCGTGAAACCGGGAATCGTGTTGATCTCGCTGAGCCAGATCTCTGATTCGTCGGGCGAGACGAGGAAGTCAACTCGAGCCATGCCGGCGCAGTCAATCGCGGAAAACGCCTGCAGAGAGATGGACTGGAGTGCGCGTGATGTCTCGGGACGCACTTCAGCCGGAACTTGCAGGCGCGCCGCGCCATCGGTGTACTTGGCGTGATAATCGTAGAACTTGCCTGAGACTGTGATTTCGCCCGGGACAGACACGCGTGGCTCCTCGTTGCCGAGCACGCCGCACTCGATTTCGCGGTAGCCTGGCACACCCTTCTCCACAAGTACCTTCAGGTCATACACAAATGCACTATCCAGGGCAGGGGGGAGGTCCCCAGGTTGATCGCATCGAATCACCCCAACGCTGGAGCCCATATTGGCCGGCTTGACGAAGCACGGAAACCCCGGAACAGTGCTGAGACGTTGCGAGATCCCGGTCCGATCTCGCGCCCACTGTGCCAGTCGTACGACCGCATGCTCGAGCACCGGCAGGCCTGCCTGAGCGAACAGACTCTTCATCAGTGCCTTGTCCATGCCGACGGCCGACGCGGCGACGCCGGCGCCCACGTACGGGACGTCAAGCAGCTCCAACAGGCCTTGGACGGTGCCGTCCTCGCCATAGGGACCGTGAAGCAGAGGAAAGACAACGTCGACCACTGAGCCGATTGACGGATCCGGAACGAGGGCGGTGGGCTGGACCACGTCCCCAGCATCGTCCGGCAGGCCGGTTGTGAGGAGAGCTTGTGAGGTCCCGATCGGCAGCCAGCGACCATCCTGGTCGATCGCCATGGGCACGACGTCAAAGCGTGCTGGGTCAAGAGCCCTGAAGACTGAGCGCGCGGAAGACAGCGACACATCGTGTTCGGGTGAGCGGCCACCCAGCAGGAGGGCAAGGCGGATTCGTTTAGCTGACTCAGTTGTCACGCGCCGCTTCCGCCGATAACGGCTCACGCGATTGATAAAGGATCACGAAGCTGGTTCCCTAACTGCTCGAGCCGTGCACGTGGCCGGCCGCAATCTGAGCACGATTCCCGCCAAGCCCGCCGACTCGCCACGTTAGTGTCGACGGGCCTGACGAACTCTACGGTAGTGGAGGGTTGAACAGTGCCTTATCGACGAGCGGGCTGCCCCAGCTGTTCACGGCAGCCGTTCGATCCGACTGTACCTGGGCGGAGCTGAGCTTGTGCTTTAAATCGTGCCCGAGAAACTCCAGCACATACCAGCTCGATCCTGTGTTGTACAGCTTAAACACGGTGTGGTTCTTCTGCATACTCGTGAGAGCCTGCACGAGTGACGCACTCATGATTGGATCCGACGACGAGTCGGTAGCGCGCTCCCACCCCACGTCTCCGCCTTGTGACGACGTCTGCGTGTCCGCCGACTTGGTCTTTGCCAGCGTCTTGAACTCAGCTGCCGGGTTCTTGTTTCGACCGATCTGAGCGAGAATTGCAGTGGCGGTGATCTTCGAAGTAACCTCAATGCGGGCATAGTGCCACTGCTCTGCGGTCGCCGGGTCATTCTTTGTGAGCGCGAGACCCAGTTTGGTCTCGACAAGATTCGCCGTTACGAAGAAGCGCTTGTAGTCGCCAACACTGAGTCCGGCCGCCTTGAGCGAGCCTTCGAGGTTCGCCTGCGCGCCTGCACCGCTAATTTCCTTCGAATACTCGGCATTGACCTCTGCGTCCGATGGGGTTATGCCAAACTGCCGTTTGGCCTCGACCGAGCTGAGTCTCCATTGCTGCAGTTGCTGAATGGCCTGCGCATGCGGGTCCTGCGCTGAAAGCGCCGATTGGCCATTCTGGGATTGTTGCTGTTGCACGTAGGTAAAGTAGCTGGTCATGGCGTCGGCGTCGTGCCGGCTGATCCTGCCAGTGACGCCGTTGCTATAGACCGTGGCAACCGTATTGCTCGGGTAGATGAAGTTAAGGTAGACGAGCGACACGATGAGAATAGACAGACAGGTTGCCACCACAGCTTCAAGTACGCAATAGGCGATCAATCGGCGAGCGCGATCCTTCTCGCGTTTCGTCATGTGTCGACCGTACCCGAAGATGATAGGCGTACCGTCAGGGCGATCATCGATGACCGCGCTCGAACGCCGATACCGTTCGTGTGGTTGACGTCGATGGCGGTGCGCAGGCGGTTTGTTTGCTGGGTTTGTCTGCCCCTGTTGGGGCTCCACTGGCGCGCTCATCTCTGCGTAAAGCGCTGGTGTTCGGCGGTATACGGTAGCAAGGCGAGCTGGCGCGCGCGCTTCAACGCCGTCGTCAGCACCCTCTGATGCTTCGCGCACGTACCTGTCTTGCGACGTGGCTCGATCTTGCCACGCTCGCTGAGATATTTGCGCAGACGGCCAACGTCTTTATAGTCTACAAGGTCCATCTTGTCGACACAGAAATTGCAGACGCGGCGCCGCGAGAAGCGGTCCCCGCGTGAACCTTCGCGGCGCGGACCGCGTCCCCCGCGCTCGCCGCGATCCGCGCGATCTCCGCCGCGCATTCCGTCGGCTCGTCCGCCCGCGTCGGATCCTGAGGTATATGCTGGGCTGCTCATGAGTTACTGGTACTCCCGAGTTGGCTAGAGCGAAACGCTCACAAAGTACAGGTTCAGAAGGGAATGTCTGAATCATCCTGATCGTCGAGGTCGGGTGCGGGTGTGCGGCTCGCAGATGAGCGGCCCACGAATGGTGTGGGCGCCCTGCTAGGACCGGATCCGCCGAAAGCAGGGGCTTCATCAAACGACGAGCCGCCCTCAGCCACGCCCTTCGGCGTCAAGATTTGCATATCATCCATGGTTACGTCGAGCGAGAATCGTTTCTGTCCGTCGTTGCCGACGAATTCCCTCGTCCGCAGGTCACCGGAGACGAACACGGACATGCCCTTCTTGAGAAGGTCATTGGAAATCTCAGCTTGTCTTCGCCAAGCGCTGACGCGGAACCATGTCGTCGATTCTTCCTGTTGCGCGCCCTGTCCGCCTTCGGAGGCCGCGGCGCGGCGAGCGCGCTCGTTAACTGCCACGTTGAATGACGCAACTGCCGTGCCATCGGTTGTATATCGCATGACCGGGTCGCTACCAAGGTTCCCGATGATGAACACTTTCTTAAGGTTTCCAGCCATCGCCACGTCTCCCCATTAGAGCTTAGGTCCGCGCGAGCTAGTCCTCGGCGGCAGGGACAAGATCGGGATCGATGCTTTCGTCGTGAAGCATGGAAATGTCGTCGACATCCTCTGCTTCGAGCTCGGGCTGCCGGAATTCGGCTGCCGGGCCGGCGGCAGGAGACAATGGCAGTACCGGCTTGATCGGCACCTCGTCCTGCCGGAACGCTCCATGTCGCAGAATGTTCTCGTTCAGCCTGAGATCGTTTTCAAACGCACTCATGGCCTCTGTCGGCATGGCGAAGCGGGTCGTAACGTAGAAGCCATCGCGATTGTGCGCGATCGGATACGCGAGACGTCTCCGGCCCCACGCATGGACCTCGGTGACGCTGCCTCCACCGGTTCCGATCAGATGGTTCACTCGCTCCACGACCGCAGCAATTGCTTCTTCGTCGAGCGCCGTGTTGACTATGAAGGTGACCTCGTAGTCGCGTAACAATACACCACTCCTTCCCCTGGGCAAGCCCCGACTGCCTCTTCAATCGACCTGGCCGGTGTCCGCCTGATCGAGGCAAGCGAAGCGAGAAGAACTCCTGGCCGCGCATCGCAAGCCAGCACCAAAAGCCGCGCCCAGCCGCTGAACGCGCGTTGTGAATGTAGCAGTTGTGGCAGTTTTCCGGCAACTGCCGGCACACCATCACGTATGTCCTGAAGGCACGACGTGAATGGCGTGGCTGTGCTAGAATCCAAGAACAGGATTTGGCTTGTACTCGACACCGCGTCAGGAGGAGAGCACTAGATGCCGGGCATTGTCAGCTGGCTTCTCGTCATTGCAGCGATCCTGTCTCTCGTCGCGTTTGGCTTACTGGTGATGGTAGCCCTGGAGATTCGCGATCTGGTGAAGCAGATCAAGGAAGAGATCATGCCGCTAATCGGCTCGGCCCAGCAGACTGTGAAGACCGTGCAGGGGACAAGCGAATTCGTTAGCAGCGGCCTCGTAAAACCACTGATTACCAGCGTCAGCGTGACGGCAGGCGTGGCCAAGACCGTGCAAGTGTTGACCGGGAGTGTCACTCGCAGCCTGAAGCGCACGCGCAAACCAGGCGAGACGGCGGGAGAGCCGTAGCATGGGCACCATCAATGACTTTGTCGGTGTCGTAGGCGGGACCATCGTTTGCATCGAGCTTATCGTCGTGCTGATTTTGGTCGTGGCGATTAATCTAGGCATTGCCTTTGGCCTGTGGTGGGTCCTGAAGCATATGAAGGCAGTGCACGAGAAGATCGTGTGGGCCACGCGCAAATACGAGGGTGTGCTCGACAAGGGCCTGAACGTCGCAGCGTCGCCAGTTATCCGCACTACAAGTTTCTGGCGCGGCTTTAAGGCGGCGCTTCATCGGGCGACGCACTGGCCCCATGCTGCGCAAGCCCCGAGGGTGGCCGAATCCGTCGCGCCTGCGCCTGAGTCAGCGGGTCGCTCAGCGCGAGCCGCCTGATAGCCGGGTTTTCCCTCCGGCATGTCGCTGCGGTAGGCTTAAGGCAACGCCCAAACGAGCGCACAGGCTTGGCCTGATGTGCCGTCCGCATCGTGGCGAAAGCTGGCTCAGGAATCCAGACGTGAGCGGGCTGCGCGGATGCTATCACAACTGTAATAAGGCGGTACCGGCGCAGTGGTCCCGGTAGGTCGCCGGTGTGCCGGTAGTGACGTGATTGAGAATCGCCCGGCCTCGCGCAGGGCTAGCAAGGAGATGCGCACCAAAGTGGCTGCACATAAGACTGTAACGTGTGGAGAACTCCGAAAGGCAGATGTTGGCCACGTGGCCACGGTGCAAGGGTGGCTCAATCGCCGCCGCGACCAGGGGCATCTCATCTTTCTCGACGTTCGGGACCGCTGGGGCATTACCCAAGTGGTAGTCGATCAGCAGATGTCTCCCGCGGCTCATACCGTCGCGGAGAGTGTGCGCAGCGAGTTCGTGCTCGCAGTAACCGGCACGGTCGCCGCCCGCCCCGAAGGCACTGAGAATACCAAGCTTGCGACCGGAGAGATCGAGCTGCACGCCCTGCACGTCGAGATCTTGAATCCATCGAAGACGCCACCGTTTTACATTAACGAGGATGTCCCTGTAGAAGAACCCCTGAGGCTGCGGTACCGGTACCTCGACCTGCGTCGCGAGACCATGCGCGAGAACCTTATAACGCGGCACAGGGTCGTGAAATTCATGCGCGACTACCTTGACGCCCGCGGATTCGTGGAAATCGAGACGCCGATCCTGTTCAAGAGCTCCCCCGGTGGCGCGCGCGATTTCCTGGTTCCCAGCCGCGTACATCCCGGCGAGTTCTATGCGCTTCCCCAGTCCCCTCAGCAGCTCAAGCAGATGCTGATGGTGGCCGGATTCGAACGCTATTTCCAGATCGCGCGTTGTTTCCGCGACGAGGATCAGCGCGCCGACAGGCAGCCGGAGTTCACGCAACTGGACGTCGAGATGAGCTTCGTCGAGCAGGAGGACATTCTCCAGCTCTTCGAGGGTCTCTACACGGCGATCGCAAAACAGCTGTCCACCAAGCGGTTGCTCTCCGAACCGTTGCCGCGCCTGACGTTTCGCCAGGCAATGGACCGGTATGGGTCGGACAAGCCTGACCTGCGCTTCGGCCTGGAGTTGCAGGACCTCTCGGACATCTTTTCCGCGAGCGAGTTCAGCGTATTTGCCGGGGCATTGGCCTCCGGAGGAGCAATCAAGGGCTTGCGGGCGCCCGGCCTGGGCTCGAGCTCGCGAAAAGATCTCGACGGGCTGACGACACTGGCCCGCACTCATGGCGCGCGCGGGCTGGTAACTCTTGCCATCCAGGACGATGGAAGTCTCAAGGGCGCGGCGGCAAAGTTCATCGACGCGTCCCGGTCACGCCTGACATGCGAGCGGATGCAGGCCACCGCGGGCGATCTGCTGCTGATCGTCGCGGACGTAGCGGACAAGGCACTGGAGGCGCTTGGCCATCTCAGGCTCGACGTCGGCCGCAAGCTCAACCTGCCCGATCCAAACGTGCTGGCTCTTGCCTGGGTACTGGATATGCCCGCGTTCGAAGCGCTCGAAGATGGTACTGTTGCCGCCAAGCACCATCAGTTCACCAGCCCCAATGACGAGGACGTTGCACTGTTGGAGTCGGACCCCTTGAGCGTGCGGGCGAAGCAGTACGACTTGGTTTGTAATGGTTTCGAAGTCGCCGGAGGCAGCATCAGGATTCATCGCCGGGAAGTGCAGGAGCGCGTGTTCAAGCTGCTTGGCATGAGCGCGGCGGAGGTTCAGGATCGGTTCGGATTCATGCTTGAGGCGTTTGAGTATGGAACCCCACCCCACGGCGGGATCGCCGGCGGCGTGGATCGCCTTGTGGGCTTGCTTCGGGACACGACAAACATTCGTGACGTCATTGCCTTCCCGAAAAACCAGAGTGCTCAGGACATGATGGCCGGCGCGCCGTCGCTGGTGCCGCAGGAACAGCTCGACGAGCTGTGGGTGAGAACCGTCATTCCGGATCGCTCTTGAGCGGCCGGAGCGTTCTGTCGGGGGCTGTTGGTCACAGATGCGGCGCATTAGATGAAGTGGGTGTGCCACGCCTTCCAGTGGTGGGTTTCCGCCGCGTGCACCGCCGCGGTCGCGCGCGCAGGCTCGACGAACAGCCCGAAACAGGTCGGTCCGCTCCCGCACATCTGGGTCTGGATCGCGCCCCAGGACTGCATGTACTCCAGGATCTCGGCAACTTCGGGTCGTATGGCGATTGTCACCGCATGAAGCGCGTTGACCAGGGGCCAAAGCGCCACCGGGGAGTTGGCCGGCAGCTCGGCGAATCGCGAGCTCGCCTCACCGGACGTATACATTGCCGACGTTACGCCCTCATAGACCTCAGCGGTTGAAACGCCGAATCCCGGGTTGACCAGCACCACCTGGCAGTCGCTCTGGTCTGGGAGCCGTGAGACCTCGTCTCCGCGGCCCCTGGCGAGTGCGGTCCCGCCCATAAGAAAGTACGGCACGTCCGTTCCGAGTTCAGCCGCGAGCGCGGCGAGCTCGTCAGCGCTGACGTGGGTCTGCCACAGTCTGTTCAGCGCTCTCAGCGTGGCAGCGGCATCACTGCTCCCGCCGCCGAGACCGGCCGCCACCGGTATCAGCTTGCGGATGGCTATACGCGCACCGAGCGACGTGCCGGTCGCGTCACGAAGCAGCTCGGCAGCATGAAATGCCAGGTTGTCTGCCCCGCTGAGCCCTTCGACGTCACACGCGACGTCGATTTCCGGCGCCAGATCGATCTCGATGAGGTCGTGCAACGCCAGGGAACGCATCACGGAGCGAATCTCGTGGTAACCATCGGAACGCTTCCCCAGCACTTCGAGCGTCAGGTTGAGCTTGGCATGTGCTTCGACAATCACGGCTAGAGCTCCGGTACGGGCTGGTTCAGATCCCAGATGTATCGTAGACCTTTGACGGTGAGAAGCGGATCGATCACTTCGATGCACGGGATCGCAGGCCCAAGAAGAGTCGAGCGTCCGCCGGTAGCAATAACTCGCGCGCTGCCGCCCAGCTCCTCCTGGAATCGTCTGGTCATCGACTCGACAAGTCCTATGTAGCCCAGAAAGACGCCGGACTGCATCGCGTGCACGGTGTTGCGTCCAATCGCGGACGGAGGGGCTGCCAGCTCGATGCGCTGGAGTTGCGCGGCGTAGCGAGCCAGAGCCTCCATCGAGATGTTGATGCCGGGGGCAATGGCGCCGCCCAGATAGTCACCTGCTGCGTCCATCGCGTTGAACGTCGTGGCCGTGCCAAAGTCGATGATAATTGCCGGCGTGCCGTAGAGGATGCGCGTGGCAACCGCATCGCAGATGCGGTCGGCGCCGACTTCCCGTGGTCGGTCGTACTTGATTGAGAAGCCGGTGCGGAGCTCGTGGCTTACCAGTAGAGGCCTAACCGACCAATAGCGGACGACAAGCTCGGCCATAACGGCAGTCAGGGGCGGCACGACACTCGCGATGACCGCGCCGGTCACCGCCTCGTGGTCCAGGCCCGCATTCGCCAGCAGCGGCATCAACATGGCCGCGTACTCATCGGCCGTTCGGTCGGTTGCGGTTGCCAAGCGCCAACTTCCCACCAGCTCTTCACCTTCGAAGATGGCAAAGACCGAGTTGGTGTTCCCGACGTCTATTGTCAAGATACACGCCGAGGTCACGTGGCCATCCTTTCGACTAGACGTTCCGACACCGCTATACGTTGTACCGCCGGCAAGGAAATCGCGCACGTGCTTTGGCAGTGATCGACGGTTCGCGCGTGACATGTGCCCATTCGGGCCCCGCGACGCGTCGTGACGATTGGTCAATTGTGTGAGCCCTAGTACAATGCCAATGGGAGTCGAGGCCAATGCAGCAGGTTCAGCCGCCGCTTCCAACCGTGAGTCCCGGGCCTCGGCGGAGCCGACTGGGCCGCGAACGGCATGTCGTTGCTGTCCTGACCCGCCACGGTTTCGGACTGCTCGTACAGCATAGCCGGCTGCCCATCGTGCGACGTGCTGGGCTCCTTGGTCGGCCGCAGTCACTGCGCAACGCGCTCGAAGAGCTTGGCACCACCTTTATCAAGCTCGGCCAGATATTGAGCACACGTCCGGATCTGCTGCCGGAGGAATACATCGCCGCGCTGAGCACGTTGCAGGATGCGCTCGCGCCCGTGGGCTTCGACTCCGTCTGTGGAGTGATCGAGCGGGAGTTGGGCGCTCCACCGGACAAGCTGTTCGCCTACTTCGACCCGGTCCCCCTTGCCACGGCTTCGATTGGCCAGGTTCACGCCGCCACACTGGCCGATGGCACGAGTGTGGCAGTGAAAGTGCAGAAGCCCGGCATTGTCGCCGATATCGAGCTCGATCTCCAGATCATCCACAACCTTTCGCGTATCGCCGCGACCCGAATCGACCTGCCCCTCATCTGGAATCTCGAGGAAACCGTCGATCAGTTCTCCGATGGTTTGCGGGAGGAGGTCGACTACCTGCATGAGGCTCGCAATGCCGAGCGATTCGCGCGCCTTGCATCCGAGGACGCGAACCTCGTGGTCCCCGCGGTTCACTGGGACTTCACGACATCTCGCGTCCTCACGCTCGGACGAATCGACGGCATCAAGATCAGTGACCTTGCCGGGCTTGTACGTCTTGGCGTCGATCGGTGCCGGATCGCGCGTGCGCTGTCGGGCTCGGTGCTCCAGCAGATATTCGATCACGGCTATTTCCACGCGGATCCACATCCTGGCAACTACCTGATTCGCGGGGACGGTGCTATTGGCATTGTCGATTTTGGCCTCATGGGCGTGCTGGACGACGCTACGCGGCGCGAGCTGCTGCTGCTACTGGCATCCTGGGTACGTGAGGATGCGGACGGGTTAGCTGAAGGCCTGATGGCCCTCGGCGTGGCCCGTACAGGGACCAGGAGCCAGGAGTTGCGCGCGGACATGCGGCGCGTGCTGGGGCGCTATCACGATGCTCGCCTGCAAGACATTGCTCTGGGCAAGGTGCTCGCGGACCTGTTCCGCCTTGCTCGCCGGCACCGCCTCGTGTTGCGCGGTGATCTCGCGCTGATGGCCAAGACGCTCGCAATGCACGAAGGTCTTGGGTCTCGGCTAGATCCGCAGTTTCATCTGGTAGAGGAGGCGCGGCCCTACATCGAGAACGCCATGCGGAGGCTGTACTTTCCCAAGCTCGACGGTCAGGCAGCGGTGCTCAGTCTTGGCGCCATGCTCGATCTGGCTACCACGTTTCCTCAGCGCGCGCAGCGCCTGCTGGCTCGAGTCGAGCGTGGCGATATCGGCGTGGCGGTCCGGCCGGAAGGCATGGAGGCGTTGATGCGCGACCTCAACCACATGGTGAACAGGCTGTCAGTAACCATCCTGGCGGCCGCGTTCATCGTGGGGCTGGCGCTGCTGCTCCAGGTGGTGGAGACATCCCACGGGTCGCTGTTTCTGCTCTTTCTGTTCGCGGCCGGGCTGGTGGGCGCCCTCGTCCTCGGGCTCTGGATATTGGTTTCCATGTACCGGGCCGGGCGCGCGCATTGATTGCGTCCTCCGGCTCAACGGGGTACCAGCCGGAGGGTCGGGAAGCAACGATGGGCCGGATGAATCCGGCTGTGGCGGTTGCCGCCCTCGCCAGTTTTTATCCGGCGAGAACCCTGCCACCCGCTTTCAAGCGGAGATTCCTTGACGTTGGTAAGGGTCTGGGACGGCTTTCCCATCCTGGTTGACACTCCGCGGCGGCGTAGTATAAGCTAGGTCCAACAGGAGCGCTAAATTTGTAAGTACAGTGAATAATCTAATCCCCATCAGTAGATTCTGTGCTGCATTTATCGTGTAGCGTGTTGTATCAACTCAGCTGTCTCATCCGGCCTTTGTGGTTTCTGGTGACTTTCAGGATTCGGATCCAACCCCATTGCACTCTGGATGCATAACGCCAGGGTGTGATGTTTTCTGCTGCTGGGGATACCTACCGAATACGGGAGGGGCGGGAGGATGGCTCGGCCAGGCTCGACAGTGACTGAGGGCAGTGCCATTCCGGGGGCAGATCTACCTCTCGGCGGTGACGGCGACATCGAAGCAGCGCTAGCGCCTACCCTGTCGCTACCGCAGCGACTGCTGATGATACCGTGGATTGGCGTGCTGGTCTTCATTATTGCCCTGTGCGCCTACCTCACCATCGAATACCCGACTATCTTTCCTACCCAGAACAATCTCTCCTTGGTCGGCATTGACTTCTCCTACATCGCCATCGCCGCGCTCGGATCGACAATCGTGCTCTGCGGAGGCGGCATCGACCTCTCGTTGGGCTCGACGATGGGCTTGGTCGGCTTGGTTACCGCGGAGGCGCTCGCTAACGGCTGGCCGCTTGGTCTGTGTATCCTCGTCGGCCTTGGTGCCGGCGCGCTGATTGGCATGGTCAACGCCTTCATGATCACGTTCGTCCGGCTCCTGCCGTTCATCGTAACCCTGGGTATGCTGAGCGCATTGCGCGGCCTCGCGACTGGGATCCCCAGCGGTCAGATTGTCTCCCCGACCAACGTCAGCGCCACCACGTTCAACGCCATTGGTCAGAATTCGTGGGGGCCGATCCCTATCTCGGTTTTCTTGCTGTTGGCGCTGGCGGTGTTGTGCCACTTCTTCCTGAACAATACGACATGGGGACGTCACATCCTCGCCGTGGGCGGCAATGAGAGCGCGGCGCGGCTCCTGGGTATCAAAGTCAACCGCGTCAAATTCATGATGTACATCCTGGCCGGATTGCTCTCGGCAATTGGCGGTATGGTGCTGACGGCGCGGTTAGGATCGGCGCTGCCCAACAACGGCCAGGGAGACGAGCTGATCTGCATCGCCTCCGCGGTCATCGGCGGTGCGAGCCTGACCGGCGGAGAGGGGAGCATCTTCGGCGTGGTGATCGGTGCCGCGTTGCTGGCGCTGATTCAGAACGGGCTCGAGATACTGGGCTGGGGTAACTACTGGCAGGATCTGGTGATCGGCGCCGTGATCCTGCTTGCCGTCACGGTGGACCAGGTGCGCCGCCGCCTGCGTCGCGTCTGACTTTGGCTTCTTGGTAATCTGGCCGCGGGGGAATTCGGCGCGGCCCCTGCGATGCCTGGAGCGGAACGTCGCCGGCCTGCCGCGGTTGAAGCGGGAGGCGAGCGTGAAGTGAGGAAGGAGGCGCGGCACACGTAGGGCTCAGGCAGTCCACCCCGGTTGCAGCGGCAGGGCATACACCTGGCGCTGTGACGGAAGCTCACGCCGCGGATCGCGGTGGAGTACGCTCGTTGAACAGGACTATGGAGGAGACGTTATCATGGCCGATGATTTGACTCGTGACGAGGCAGTTGTAAGCCCTTTGGGCGCTAAGGTCAGCCGTGCCGGCATGCTCAAGGCCGGCGCCGTGGCAGCCGCCGGGCTGGCGGTCACCGCCGCTTGGCCGCGCGGCACGATGGCCGCCCCGGCCACTATCAGCAAGAAGTATCGCATCGCCATTATCCCGAAGGGGCTGGACAACCCGGTATTTAACACCGCCAACTGGGGCGGCGCCTGGCGCGCGAAGGAGCTGGGAGACGTCGACTTCACGTATACCGGATCCGCGGTGTCCGATGCTGCACCACAGGTGACGGTGGTCGATGGCCTGATCGCCGCCGGTTACGACGGGATCGGGATCAGCTGCAATGCGCCTGGGCCGTTGAAGCAGCCGATCGATTATGCCATCAGCAAGGGCATCACGGTGATGACCTGGGACTCCGACTCCCCCGATAGCAAGCGTCCGGTTTTCTACGGCGTGGATGGCTACGCGTGCGGCCAGCTTGAATCCAAGCTCGTCAACGGGTGGGCTGCCGGCAAGCCGGGCAAAGTGTGGGTGCTGAGCGGCGATCCGGGAGCGGACAACCTTAACAAGCGCGTCGCGGGCGTCAAGAATGCGCTGGCGAAGAACCTCACAATCGTGGAGACCGCATACGCTGCCAATGACTCCGCGCAAATCTGTATCCAGGACATCGAGCTCGCCGTCACCAAGTACCCCGACCTTACCGCCATGATTTGGGTCGGTGGTTGGGCGCTGTTCACCAATGCCACGTTGCCTAACTTGACCAAAGCCACCAAGGCCGGCCTCAAGGTCGTTTCCTTCGACTACCTGGCGCCGGAGCTTCCCTGGGTGCAAAGGGGCCAGATCGCGGCGCTGGTCGGGCAGGACTATTGGGGCTGGGGTTACGAGTCGGTCCAGATCATCCACGAGTTGCTGAAAGGAAAGAAGTTCCCATCCTTCGTCCCGCAGGCCAGCCCGGTGGTGACGAAGGCCAACATTGGCCCGTACGTGCATCTTTGGCAAGTGGCCAAGGACCCTGCAAGCGCCGCCGCGGCCTTTGGCGCGCTCCTCCACGACAAACCGCTGATGGGCAAGTAATACGGTCGTAGTGTAGGCCACGTGTCCGCGGGACACGCGGCGATTGGTGCTGGTCCCGAGAGCCGTCGAGGGACCAGCACCAGGCCGGTGCATGCCGCACTCAAACTGACCAGCAGAGGACCAATACGATGCAGCAAATGCAGGACGTGCCGAGTCGTGGGGTGACCGCCGCAGGGTCCGCTGCGCCAGTGCTGGAGGCTCATGGCGTGAGCAAGGCATTTGGTCCCGTTCATGCGCTCCGCGGTGTCGACTTCGCGCTGTATCCGGCCGAGGTGGTGGGCATTGTCGGCGATAACGGCGCCGGCAAGTCTACATTTATCAAGATTCTCGCCGGCGCCTTGAGCCCCGATGCCGGACGGATCGCCATTGATGGTCGGAGCGTGACATTTCATAATCCGCTCGATGCGCGCCGCGCCGGCATCGAGACCGTCTACCAGGATCTTGCCGTGGTGCCTCTGCTGGATATCGGAGCCAATCTGTTTCTCGGGCGCGAGGAGATAGTAACCGGCCCCTTTTCGTTCCTGCATATCCTCAACAAGCGGTCGATGCGCAGGCATGCCATGGAGAGCATCTCGGTCCTGCGTATCGGAATCACGTCGGTTCGACAGTCGGTAGGCACGCTCTCCGGCGGCCAGCGCCAAGGGGTAGCTGTGGCGCGCGCGGTGGCGTGGAGCCGCAAGATCGTGATCCTGGACGAGCCGACTGCCGCCCTTGGTGTGAAAGAGGCGCGCAGCGTGCTCGACTTGATCAAGCGCGTGCGCGCACAGGGCGTGGCAGTGATTCTGATCAGCCACAACATGCCGCACGTATTCGAGGTAACCGACCGCATCTACGTCCTGCGGCACGGCGCTCACGCCGGCACGGTACGCACGGCTGAGACCAGCATGGAACAGGTCGTGCGCCTGATCACGGGCGCCGAGGTTCATAGCCGGTAACCGGCGTGCCGGTCCGCGGTCGAACGCGGATGCTTATCGAGCGATAGTGCACCCGCGATTCCCCTCTCGACGACGACCTATGTTGCATAGCCGTAATTACTGCGTGGCCCGAGCCACGCATCGGTAGCGTAGCCGCGCTGCTCCCAATAGCCGGTTTGAAGCTCCTTGCTAAGGGTGATCCGGTTCACCCACTTGATGTACTTGAAACCGTACATGTCGGGTATCACCAAACGGAGCGGGTATCCCTGCTCCGCCGAGAGCGGCGCGTCATTCAACTTGTAGCCGAGAAGCACGTCGGGCAGGTGGGCCTGATCGAGGCTGAGGCTTTCCGTGTAGCTGCCGTCGGCAGATGATAGCAACACGTATTTCGCTTGCGACGTAGGTTGAAGCGCGGCCAGGAAGTCGCTGAGCTTGATCCCTTCCCAGCGACACTGGGGGACGACCCACCCCGTAACGCAATGGTAATCCTTGACGATCTTCGTGCTCGGCATCGCCAGGAGGTCTGCGAGCGTGTAGGTGGACGGGTTTCCGACCAGGCCGTCGACCTTGAGGCTGTAGTTCTTGGCGGTCAATTGCGGAATGCCGCTGGTCGTGTAGATCTGAAAGCCGTTCACGGAGAACGCGGACGCGATCAGATTGAAGCCTGGCAAGCGCTTTCCCCCGACAGCCAATCCGACGACGCCGGCGCCGAGCGCGGCAAGGAACACGTTCCGGCCGATGTGCATCGGTCTCGGCTTCGGTAGTGGTCTGTTATCCATTTGCCTGGCTCCTCCGCTGATACAGGGGACGTTTGAGCCGCACGTGCGCGGCAACCAGCTCGAACGTTGCTGTGTACCTCTACCTACCCCTACGCGCGACGCTGCAAACCGGATGCATTCTGCGCGGGTAACTGAGCTCTGCAATCTGAGCGAGGCAACCCAGGGAGCTGCCCCGAATGCCGAGCCCGACTCTATGTTGCCTGGCCGAAGGTGGGCTGTGAGGGTCGCGGCAGCATCGCCGCCCGGGTACCCGCCGCAGCGGGTGATGCGGCACACAACTACGTGCAGGCCCTGAGATTCGACCTGCGCAGGGGTTGACCGTCCTTAGTTGTGAATGGTACGCTAAGCAGCAATCAGGTGCGTGGTGCACGAGTGCTATCGTGTACCTGGGATTTTGCTTCGTGGCAGCGAAGAGTAGTAGGACTCCGGAACGGTCTTCAGAGAGCCGGCGGCGCTGTAAGCCGGCGACATTCCGATCCGAACTCGCTTCGCGTTCTGGTCCCGCCGTTGCTAGCCGGCGGAGCGCTGGATGCCGGTTGCCGGTGGCACGCCGATATCGTGTAGAGTGGACCGATTCCTCCTCGAAGAGGGCTCGGTCAACGTGGGGTGGTACCGCGGGCGCCTGTACGGCAGGTGATTTCGTCCCCCTTGTCCAGTCGAGGACAAGGGGCTTTTTTTTACCCATTGGGATGAAAGACTGCAACAAGGCCGAGGAGGCGCGATGAAGCTGAGCGGTGCGCGCATACTGTGCGAAAGCCTGATGCGTGAGGGAGTGGACACCATTTTCGGCTATCCGGGCGGCGTGCTCATTCCCCTGTATGACGTTTTTCCCGAATACCCCGATCTCCGGCACATCCTTGTTCGTCACGAGCAGGCTGCTGGACACGCGGCGGAAGGGTATGCGCGAGCAACCGGCAAGGTCGGGGTGTGCTTGGCAACCTCTGGCCCGGGAGCAACGAATCTGGTTACGGCAATTGCGGATGCACACATGGACTCCGTGCCAATCGTGGCGATCACGGGTCAGGTGCCTACAAGTGGGATAGGCCGAGATTTCTTTCAGGAAATAGACGCTACGGGAATTACCCTGCCGATCACGAAGCACAACTACCTGGTATGGGACGTGGCAGATCTGGCCCGGGTGATCAAGGAGGCGTTCCATATCGCGTCGACCGGCCGACCTGGACCAGTGCTGATCGATATTCCCAAGGACGTGCTTGTTTCGGAGACGATGTTCAGGTATCCGGAGACGATCGATCTGCCTGGCTACAAACCGACAATGGGCGGCAATGTCCGCCAGGTGCGCCAGGCGATTGGGGTAATCAAGGATGCCAAGCGTCCGCTGATCCTGGCCGGGCATGGTGTGGTGGTATCGCGGGCTTCCGAGGAGCTGAAGCAGTTTGCACGGCAAGCACAAATCCCGGTGATGGTCACCCTCCACGGTCTCGGCGGCTACCCCTGCTCCGATCCGCTGTATTTCGGTATGGTCGGGATGCACGGGCACGCGCACACCAACCTCGCCATTCAGGAGGCTGACCTCCTTATCGGAGTCGGAATGCGATTTGATGACCGCGTGACCGGTAAGCTGTCTACGTTCGCACCGCACGCAAAGATCGTGCACATCGACATCGACCCGGCGGAGATTTCGAAGAACGTCAAGTGCACGGTGCCAATCGTGGGCGACATCAAGTCCGTGCTCGGGACCTTTAATTCGGAACTGCCGGCGATGGATCATCGTGACTGGCTCGACCAGATCGAGGGCTGGCGCGCCGAGCGCCGCGAGCCGCATACGCCTGTCGATGATTCTCTGCCGATTCCATCTACCATGCCCATTCGTGAGATATACAGGCGCACGCGAGAGCCAGTGGTCATTGTGGCCGACGTCGGTCAGCATCAGATGTGGGCGGCGCAGGAATATGCGTATGACGAGGCAGCGGCGTTCATCAGCTCGGGCGGCCTGGGCACGATGGGCTTCTGCTTGCCTGCTGCTATGGGCGCCAAGTCGGGCAGGCCCGAGGCGTCCGTATGGGCAATCGTGGGCGACGGCGGCTTTCAGATGACGATTCAGGAGCTGGCAACGATCGCCGAAAACACTATCGCGATCAAGATCGCGATCATTAACAACGGCTTCTTGGGCATGGTGCGGCAATGGCAGGACCTGTTCTACGACAAGAATTACGTCGCCGTGAAGATGTACCAGCCGGATTTCGTCAAGATCTGTGAGGGGTATGGCATTCCGGCTCGACAGGTCGAGCATCCCCGTGATGTAGGATCCGCGGTGGACTGGGCGCTCGCCATGTCGGGTCCGGTGCTCATCGATTTCCGGGTAGCGCCAGAAGAGAATGTCTTCCCCATGATTCCGCCCGGCCTGGGCCTGAGCGACATGGTCGAAGGCAGCCAGCCGAGGACATTGCAACTGACATGATTGAATATTCGTCGCGGCCAGTCACCGCTCACACGCTGGTGGTCCTCATGCAGGACCACCCAGGCGTGCTCAACCGCGTGTCCAGCTTGCTTCGACAACGGGGATTCAATATCGAGAGCCTCACTGTCTCTCATACCGAGACGCCAGGCATTTCGCGCATGACGCTGGTAGTCGATGCCAGCACCACGAATGTCGAGCAGGTGAGCAAGCAGCTCTACAAGCTTATCGAAGTGACCAAGGTGACCGAGGTGACGCACGAACCGCACGTGTCTCGCGAGCTCGCTCTCGTGAAGGTCTCCACGTCCGGGAACAAGCGTCACGAGGTGTTGCAGCTCTTTGAGGTGTATGGCGCCAACGTGGTAGACATCGCCGTCGACTCGGTCACGGCGGAGCTCACGAGCACGCGTGACAAGATTGACTCGATGATCGCTGTCATGCGTTCGTTTGGCATCAAGGAGACCGTGCGCTCGGGCATCATCGCCATGGTGCGCGGCACGCCGAATTGAGGCGGTGTGATGACATCGTCGTGTAGAGCGTTCTACAGAAACTCGGCAGTCCGCTTGGAAACTCCGGGCTTCAGCCCGGAGAGCCTCACAAATCGCCTAGCCGCGGTCTTCAGACCGCATTTCGAGCCCAGTGGCAGCCGGTAGCGTGATGTGTCGATGGCATACGTTGTCGGGTTACGTGGCGGGGTAGCGCTGCCGCGGCGCGCGCCGCGGTCAGGGAGGGCAGGGGGAAATCGAAGGCGGCCTGAAGGCCACCGCTAGCAGATCGGGTGAGGCTCCCCGGCGTAAACGCCAGGGTCTCGGGTCGGGCGCCGCGGTCCCGGGTCAAGCGACCGGGGTCTCAGGTCGGGCGCCGCGGTCCCGGGTCAAGCGACCGGGGTCTCGGGTCGGGCGCCGGGGTCTCGGGTCGCGGGCCAGGGCCTCAGGTCGGGCGCCGGGGTCTCGGGTCGGGGGCCAGGGTCTCCGGTCGGGCGCCGGGTCTCGGGTCGGGGGCCAGGGTCTCCGGTCGGGCGCCGCGGTCTTCGGTCAGATGACAGGTGACAGGAACGAGGGTCCGGCCACATGTCGTGAGTCCATTAATACATGCGGAGGGGATGAGTGGCAAAGCTCTATTACGAGTCTGATTGCGATCTCGATCTTTTGCGCGGCAAGACCGTTGCCATTCTCGGCTACGGTAGTCAGGGACATGCCCACGCGCTGAACCTGCGTGACAGCGGAGTTGACGTGATTGTCGGCCTGCATGCCGCGAGCGGCAGTCGCGCGAAGGCCCAGGAGGCGGGGTTGCGCGTCTCCGGTGTGACGGAGGCGGTGCGGGCGGCAGACGTGATCATGGTCCTCGTACCCGATCAGGTGCAACATGGTCTGTATGAGGAAGCCATCGGCCCGAACCTCACTGCCGGCAAGACGCTGATGTTCGCGCACGGTTTCAACATTCACTTCGGACAGATCCTTCCCCCACCCGACGTGGATGTCAGCATGGTGGCGCCAAAGGGGCCGGGACACCTCGTACGCCGCACCTATTCACAGGGTGGTGGTGTCCCGTGCTTGGTCGCCGTGCAACAGGACGCGTCGGGCCAGGCGTTTCAGCGCGGGCTTGCCTATGCTAAGGGCATTGGTGGCGCGCGGGCCGGCGTGCTGGAGACGACGTTCCGCGAGGAGACGGAAACGGATCTTTTCGGCGAGCAGGCCGTGCTATGCGGCGGCCTCACGTCTCTGATCAAGGCAGGATACGACACGTTGACAGAGGCGGGGTACATGCCGGAGTCTGCGTACTTCGAGGTCTTGCATGAGCTGAAGCTGATCATCGATCTGATCTATCAGGGCGGTTTGGCGTACATGCGCTATTCGATCAGCGATACGGCTGAGTATGGTGATTACGTGTCGGGACCCAAAGTGATCAATGAGCAGTCGAGGGCAGCGATGCGGGCCATTCTGCAAAACATTCAGGACGGCACGTTCGCGCGCGAGTGGATCCTCGAAAACCAAGCCGGCAGGCCGGCGTTTCGCGCGCTGAAGGCCCGCGAGGCGGCCCTCCCTCTCGAGAAGGTGGGCAGGGAGCTTCGGGCGATGATGCCGTGGCTCGATCCCAAGTGAGATACGTCGAGTAAGGCCCTTTCCGAGGGAGGAAACCATGAATCGAGTAGTGATCTTCGACACAACCTTGCGCGACGGCGAGCAGGCGCCGGGAGCTACGCTCAATGCCGCGCAGAAGCTTGAGATTGCCCGCCAGCTCGCGCGCCTGGGCGTGGACATCATCGAGGCAGGGTTTCCGATAAGCTCTCCCGATGAGTCGGACGCGGTGAAGGCAATTGCCGAGCAGGTGAGGGAGCCGATCATCTGTGCCCTGGCACGCGCGAAGCCGGAGGATGTCGATGCCGCGTGGAATGCGATCAAGGGCGCCCGGCATCCTCGCATCCACGTTTTCATGTCCACGTCCGACGTGCATCTTCAGCATCAATACAAGAAGACCCGCGCCGACGCGCTCGCGATCACGCGTGACATGGTGGCGCGCGCGAAGGGCTACACCGACGACATTGAGTTTTCCCCCATGGATGCTACTCGTACGGAGCCCGCCTATCTCCGCGAGGTCCTGCAGGCGGCCATTGAGGCCGGCGCCACCACGCTGAATATCCCTGATACGGTCGGCTACTCAACTCCCGACGAATACGGCGCCATGATTCGCGACATCGTCCAGAACGTTCCTGGCGTCGAGAAGTGCATCATCAGCACGCACTGCCACGACGATCTCGGCGTCGCGGTGGCTAACTCGCTTGCAGGCGTCGTCCACGGAGCGCGCCAAGTCGAATGCACGGTCAACGGTATCGGCGAACGCGCGGGCAACGCGGCGCTGGAAGAAATCGTCATGGCTCTTCGCACCCGCAAGGATAGCTATGGGCTGGACACGAACATCGACACGACTCAGTTGCACAAGACGAGCCGCCTCGTCAGTGCCCGAACCGGCATGGTGGTGCAGGCGAACAAGGCAATTGTCGGCTCCAACGCCTTCGCCCACGAGTCCGGCATACACCAGGATGGCATACTTAAGGAGCGCCGCACGTATGAGATCATGGACGCAACGTCCATCGGACTGCTGGAGAGCAGCCTGGTGCTTGGCAAGCACTCCGGTCGCCATGCCCTGAAGGCCAGGCTTGCCGCTCTCGGATACGATTTGTCGGCGGAGGACGTGGGCCGCGTGTTTCTCCGATTCAAGGACCTGGCAGACAAGAAGAAGCATATCGGCGACGCGGACCTGGAGGCACTGGTCATAGACATGGTCGAGCCGGCCGGAGAGAAATATCGACTGAAGTCCATCCAGGTTGTCTGCGGCGAGCCCGGCATTCCGACAGCAGCAGTGCGCATCGAGAGCGCGGACGGCGAGCTGCATGAGGCATCGGCGATCGGTACCGGACCTGTCGACGCCGTGTATAAGGCAATCGATCAGATTGTCGGCAACGGCCACACCCTGCAGGAGTTTGTGGTGCAAGCAATCACCGAGGGCATCGACGCAGTCGGTGAAGTCAGCGTTCGGGTGACGAGGGACGGTGCCGGTGCGGACTCGCCGCGGCGCGTGTTCAGCGGCCACGGGGTTAATCTGGACATCATCGTCGCGGCTGCCAAGGCCTACGTGAACGCCCTGAACAAGCTGACGCAGACGCCCGAAGGACAAGGTGCCGTGGAGGATGACTGGCGCACTCCTCTGTTCCAGCGGTAATGGTACGTGAGGAGTTGATGTGACGGTCGAGATAGGCACTGATACGAAGTCGCAACACACCGCTAAGACGCACGTTACGATCACGGTGCTCCCCGGAGACGGGGTTGGGCCGGAAGTTGTCGCCGAGGCCCTCAAGGTGCTGCAGGCGCTACAAGGCAGCGGGGTTATCGCCTTCGAGGCACGGCAAGCGCTCTTCGGAGGCTGCGCTATCGACGAGATGGGCACGCCGCTTCCAGAAGAGACCTTGAGGCTGGCTCTCACGGGGGATGCGGTGTTACTCGGCGCCGTGGGCGGGCCGAAATGGGACGACCCGCGAGCCATTGTGCGGCCGGAACAAGGGTTGCTTGGCCTGCGCAAGCACCTTGGCGTCTTCGCCAACTTGCGGCCCGTTCGAGCCTGGCCGGCCCTTCTCGATGTGTCTCCGGTAAAACGCGAGGTTGTCGAAGGCACGGACATGCTGGTGGTCCGCGAGCTCACAGGTGGCCTGTATTTCGGCAAGCCGCGCGGCCGCAAGATTGGCACGCGCCATACACGTGTGATCGACAGCCTCGTCTATACCAGCCCGGAAATACTGCGTATCTTGCACGTGGCGTTCAAGCTTGCGCGCGGCAGACGCAAGCTTGTTACGTCAGTTGACAAGGCCAACGTCCTGGCCAGCTCGGGGCTCTGGCGCGAGCTGGCCAACGCCGTCGGCCGCGACTACCCGGATGTCAAGCTCGAACACGCGCTTGTCGATTCCACTGCCATGCAGATCGTACGGGATCCTGGTCGCTTCGACGTTTTGGTGATGGAGAACATGTTCGGCGACATCTTGAGCGATGAAGCCAGCGTGCTAGCCGGTTCGCTGGGTATGTTGCCCTCCGCAAGCCTCGGCGAGGGGACTCGCGGGCTCTATGAGCCGATTCACGGCTCGGCACCTGACATCGCCGGTCACTCCATTGCCAATCCGCTTGGCACCATTCTGTCTGTGGCCATGATGCTTCGCTATTCATTCGGACTCGAGGAGCCTGCGCGTGCGGTTGAACGGGCGGTCGAGCTCACGCTCGACGCCGGCCACCGCACGCGCGATATCGCCGCGCCCGGGGCACCGTTTCTGCACACCGGTGAGATGGGCGATGAAGTAGTAAGGCGATTGGCAATATGAGCGAGCTACTGGAAGTTTACGACACGACACTACGCGATGGCAGCCAGGGGGAGGGTATAAGCCTCAGCCTCGGCGACAAGATGCACATAGCCGAGCGGCTCGACCTGCTCGGCGTGGACTATATCGAAGGTGGCTGGCCCGGGTCAAATCCAAAGGACGTGGCGTTCTTCGAGGCCGCTGCGTCACGGACGTGGAAGCACGCGCGGATCTACGCGTTTGGCAGTACGCGCAGACCGAACGTCTCGGCGGAGACCGACGCCAACTTGCGGGCGCTTGTCGCATGCGGCACGTCGGGCGTCACGATCTTCGGTAAGACCTGGACGCACCACGTCACGGAGGTATTGCAGACCACGCTCGAGGAGAACCTCGAGATGGTCGCGGATTCGGTCGGTTTTCTGCGCGCACAGGGTCTGCGCGTGATCTACGACGCCGAGCACTTCTTCGATGGATACAGGGCCGATCCGGCGTACGCGCTGGCGACGCTGAGAGCAGCAGCGGGCGCCGGCGCGGCATCGCTGGTACTGTGCGACACAAACGGAGGCTCGCTGCCCGAACTGCTTGGCGCAGTTGTGCGTACCGTTCGCGAAGCGTTCCCCGAAGCGCGGATCGGCATTCACACGCACAACGACAGCGAGCTCGCGGTCGCTAATACGCTCGTGGCCGTTCACGAGGGCGCCTCGCACGTGCAGGGCACTTTCAACGGGTATGGCGAGCGCTGCGGAAATGCAAATCTCTGTTCGATCATCCCAAATCTTGAGCTCAAATACGGCATTCGGTGCCTACCGGACGGCAATCTCAAGCACCTTACAGAAGCGGCCCGGTATGTCGGCGAGGTCGCCAATAAGGCATTGGAGACGGGGCAGCCATATGTCGGGCACAGTGCGTTCGCGCACAAGGGTGGAGTGCATGTCAGCGCCATGCGGCGTTCTCCCATTGCGTATCAGCACATAGAGCCAGAACGAGTCGGCAACACGCAGCGAACGCTTATCTCGGAGCTTTCCGGGCGAGGCAACGTGCTGGAGCTTGTCGAGCGTGTGGGAAGCGCCACGCTGGATGGACTGCGCCTCAGTGCAGTGGTCGAGCAGGTCAAGGCACTGGAGAACGAAGGGTTTGCCTTCGAGAGCGCCGAGGCCTCAGTACATTTGCTCGTGCAACGCACTGAGCCCGACTATGAAGCGCCGTTTCGCCTGGTCGATTTCACCACTGTAATCCAACGCCTGCCGACGCATGAGATGGTGGCGCAGGCAATGCTCAAGCTCGACGTCGGCGGCACAATCGAGCATACCGCGGCCGACGGAAACGGTCCGGTGAACGCGCTGGACCTGGCCGCGCGCAAGGCGCTGCGGGTTCATTACCCGCATCTCGAGGAGACCCGGCTCCTGGATTACAAGGTACGCGTGCTGGACGGCCACGACGGTACCGCCGCGGTTGTCCGTGTGCTCATCGAAACGGGCGACGAACAGGATACCTGGAGCACAGTGGGCAGTTCGCAGAACATCATCGAGGCGAGCTGGATCGCTTTGAGCGACAGCCTGGAGTACGCCATCACCCGCGCTCGAGGCTGAAGGATCTCGCCATCAGCGACTCGCGGGTCAAGTGCGTTGCTCATGGCCATTGCCGCTTCGTGTGAGACTCCGGCCTTCAGGCCCGGGTGCCCGCTCGGGGCACCTGCCGCAGCGGGTCGCGTGCTCACCCGGCCGCCCAGCCGCGGCCTTCAGGCCGCATCTGGACGGCGATGAGCGTGACAACCGACCGAGTAGCGGGCTCGAGCAGGCAAAGTGCCATTGTGAGGGGCCATGGATGAGATTGCTGTGTCATCGTATTGTCACGTGCGCGGTCTACGCTGGGTACAGGGGCTAGTTCGACCCCGTGGAGGAAGGCAATGAACATCGTGACCATAGTCCGCCGGATTGGCGCAATTCCGGGTGTGCAGCGGCATGCGCTCCCCGCCTTGCTGAAGTGCGTAGCCGTGCTGGAAACCCTGGACCCGACTGAGCGCCGCCGCCGGCGCCGCCGGCCACATCCCAAGCCGCCGAAGGACTGAAGCGGCTTCAACTCTCTGGTACTCTAGAGAGCATGATTCTTGAGGACCTTGCTCTCTTTGCGGCCGCCGTGGTTGGCGGAGGGCTCAATTCCGTTGCCGGTGGAGGCAGTTTCTTCACCTTTCCCGCTCTCGTGGTTTCCGGCGTCGGTCCGATCAAGGCAAACGCGACCAGCACCGTGGCTCTGTGGCCTGGATCCTTGGCCAGTGTTGCGGCGTATAGACGCGAGCTTGGCGCTGTTCCGCACGTCAGGGAGCTCAGTGCGATAAGCATCGTGGGCGGCCTGCTCGGCGCAGTGATACTCTTGCGCACGCCATCGGCGACCTTTTCAGCGCTGATCCCCTATCTGCTGCTTGTGGCGACGTTGCTCTTCGCCTTCAATGCTCAGGTTAAGCGCGGACTTGGGAACGTGTTTGCGTCGACGAAGCACGGCGGCGGAGCGACAGGGCGTGTACCTGTGGCGCTCGTCGTGACGCAGCTGTGCATCGCCACGTACGGTGGATTCTTTGGTGGTGGCATTGGCATACTGATGCTTGCGGCCCTCAGTCTGCTCGGCCTCGACAACATCCACGAGATGAACGCGCTCAAGACGTTGCTGGCCAGCTGCATCAACGGCATCGCGGTGGTCGCATTTATCGTGGCGTCGGCCGTCGAGTGGCGACAGGCAGTGCTGATGCTTGCAGGCGCCGTAATTGGCGGTTACGTAGGTGCATCGACCGCGCGGCGGCTCGACCCGCGTTTGGTACGGGGATTCGTGATCGCGGTGGGCTGTGCCATGACAGCCTACTTCTTCCTCAGGCATTAGCCGGCACGCCCTCCCAACTGTCACCGTTCCGTAAGGATCCTGTCGGCCGGAGCAGGCCTCAACCACGTCGCGGGCGACTATATCGTCTTCGCCACTCGCGTGAGGACGCAGGGCTCTGAGTCGTGCTGCCGGTCGGTTGTGCACGCTTTACCCTTGATCGGTGGCTGATGCCGCGGCACCATACTACCGCGTGGAGCTCATTTGCACCGCCTTACGAGTGCATGGCCGAGTCTCAATCGCTGGTGCCGGGAGGTTTGCCGAGTATGGTGGGCAGAGCGTGGCTGACAGTGGTCGCCTGCCTTGTACCGCTGCTCCTGTCCGGTTGCGCGGCGCTGCCGGGATCGTCGCAGGACACCAGCACCGGCGGCCAGACGTCCAGTGCCATGACCACGCAGGTTGCGGCGGCAGTGGCGGCGACACTTGCCGCGCGCTCTACCGCGGCCACCGGATCGATGCCTCCACAGTCCACGGTTGGTGGTGGCGCAACCCATGCGCCGGGTGGTGGTGCCAGTCGAGTTCCGAGCGATACTCCTCGAGCGAGCGCGACTGCCACCACGAAACCAACATCGACGCGAATCCCCACCGCCACGCCGGTGCCCACGCCCATGCTGCTCGCTCCCGTAGGCCTTTCCGAACGTGAAGCTGGAGGTGGCAAACTGGCGCCACGCTACTGGACGAACGCGAGCGCCGTTGTGCTTACTGTGGAAGCTCCCGCGGGCGGCACCGCTGGAGCACTGCCGCAGGTCGAGCTCGAGCCTTTGAATTCGCCGTACAACGGGCTACCGTCCGGCCAGGGAATGCCGCTGTTGCCCGGGCAAACCACGGCGATCACCGTCTCAGTCAGTCAGCTGCCGGAAGGGGCGTACCACTGGCGCGCCCGATTAGCACTCGACAAGTGGCGCGGTCCGTGGAGCGACTTCTATGACGGCCCTGCCTTCAGGCTCGACCGCACGCCGCCCAGTACTGTCGTGATCAGCTCGACCACCTATCCGGACCAAACGCGCACGTACTCCGCCGTACTGGCGCATTTCAGCTGGACTGCGGCAACGGACAACGGCGCCCTGCAGGGATATTTGTCGAGCATCGATCGCAATCCGGATGGCGTGCCCTCAGGGACACCGAGCGTGGCTCGAAGTGCGGACCTGGGGCCGCTGTCCAATGGAACGCTCTATTTCCACGTGCGCGCCCAAGACTGGGCTGGGAATCTGGGACCGATTGCAACCTACGGGGTGCACGTCGACGCCACTGCGCCCAAGGTTCAGCACGCCTTCTTCGATCGCTATCAGTTCAATCCGCAATATGACAAGCTGACGATGCACTTCACACCGACTAAGGACGTCACGGTGCAAGTGGAGATTCGCCGCCAGAAGACGAACGGAACGGTCAGAATCCTGGACCTTGGCTCCGCACAGGCTGGGCAACGGTTCAACGTTGTATGGGACGGCAGGGATTACCGCGGTGCAATGGTCCAGGCAGGGCTGTACACCATGCTGGTGAAGACGACCGACAATTTCGGCAACGTCGGAGATGGATTCTTCTCAGAGCTCGGTGTAAACTATCGCCACATCATCGTGCACCTGGCAACGCAGAGCATGGACGTCTACGATGGCGCCACGTTGCTCAGGCATACGCTCGTAACGACCGGTAACGCGTTGCTCCCGACGCCACCAGGCATCTGGCATGTCGAAGCGAAATTCCATCCGTACAAGTTCATCAGCACGTGGCCGAAGAGCAGTCCGTATTACTACCCGCCATCCAAGGTCCAGTACGCCCTGTACTTCCACGCCGGAGGCTATTTCATCCACGACGCGCCGTGGCGCACCGTGTATGGCCCTGGAACAAATACTGCGCCCGGTCCGCCCGGAGTTTATAGCGGCACACACGGGTGCGTTAACGTTCCGGGCTCCGTTCAGGCGTGGCTGTTCAAGTGGGCGACTATCGGCACGGTCGTCGCCGTCCAACAGTAGCCGGCGGTGGTCAGCGGTATGTCATGACGATATGCGGCGTTCGAGCAGGTGCATGAGCGGCGGTCCGAAATCGTGCGAGACAGGGAGCAGGAATAAGCGAAGAGCGTTGAGCGTGGCACATGGCCGCGGAACTCAGGCGGTCCAGATTCAGGCCCATCGAACGCGACAAGCCTGCCGGACCAGACGGTCACGGCAAGCGGAACCACGCGTGCATCTCGCCAGCCGTTCCTACTGAGGAGCGCCTGTGCGTCGCTTCTGAGCCTTCCGCGCGGCGCGCTTCCGCTTTGTTTGCTCGCGCATTCTTTTCGTCTGGAAACGGCTCTTCTCTCGGAACACGCGAAGAATACCGTCCTGCGCGACTTCCTTCTTGAACCGGCGCAGCAAGTGCTCGAAGCTTTCCCCGGATGTCGTCTCTACCATCTCGCTATTTGCTCACCTTTGGCTTGGCTTCCGATCCACTAGCCCGCCGCCCCCGGCGCTAACTTCGCTGCGCGCCCATCGGGTACGCCTCGCCACGCAGGCCTGTCGTCCTCTGAGTATAGCAGGGTGCGTGAAGTGCCAGCAATGGAGATTCAGGGCGCGACGGTATGCTATCTTCATCTCAAATGGATGATCGGCCAATCGGCTTCTTCGATTCGGGTGTTGGCGGGCTCAGCATCCTTTCCGAAGTCCACAAGCTCCTGCCAGGCGAGCGTCTTCTCTACGTCGGCGATTCGGCGCACTTTCCTTACGGCGCCCTGAAGCCGGCACATCTTCGGGATCTGGCCTGCTCGTGGGCTGAATTCCTGCTCGAGCACCAGGCCAAGATCATCGTCGTGGCTTGCAACACCGCCACCGTGTACGCGCTGGCGCACCTGAGAGCAGCGTTTCCCGGCGTACCCTTTGTTGGAGTTGTGCCGGTTGTGAAGGTCCTTGCCGAACGGACCCGAACAGGCGTCATCGGCCTGCTTTCGACGCCCAACACGGCGAAGAGCGCCTATCTGGCGGACCTGGTGGAACGGTTCGCCGATGGCAAGACACTTATCAACGTGCCATGCGATGGGCTCGCGGACATGGTCGAGCTCGGCGAATTGACTGGACCTCGGCTCGACGGCCTGCTGCTCGATTGCCTGAAACCGATCGTTGCGGGCGGAGCCGACGTGCTGGGACTGAGCTGCACGCACTACCCATTCCTGCGCCCGCGCATCGAATCGCTGCTCTCGGGGAGCATCCAGGTGTACGACTCCGGTGTGCCGGTGGCCCTCAGAGTGCGAACAGTGCTGGACGACCTGAGAGCGCTCGGCGACCACGCTCATCCAGCCCACCAGCTGTACACGACGGGAGATTCCAGGCGCTTCGCGGCGGTGGTTTCGCTGCTTCACGGCGTGCCCAGCCACAGCTTGGCCCACGCCGAGTCGAATTTCGGGCTAGCTCACGTGGACTGAAATGTATTCGCTACACTGTCGCGGGCGTCAGACGGGGATAGGAGCCGATGATCTTCAGCGTGAGCGTGCAGCGGGCCAGCGCGGAAAGGGCAGCGGCCACGTCGGACTCGCTCTGATGCCCTTCGATGTTGGCGTGGAACATGTACTCCCACGTCCGACCTTGTATTGGACGTGATTCGAGTCGAATCACATTGACTTCGTGAATGGCGAAAGCAGCCATCGCACGAAAGAGCGCGCCCGGACGGTCGGGAAGCACGAACATGATGCTGGTCTTGCCGCCAGGATGCGGTGCAAGAGCCTCACTGCCGATCACCAGGAAGCGCGTGAAATTCTCCTTGTTGGTCTGAATGTTCTCCGCAAGCAGGTCGAGGTCGTAGATTGAGGCTGCTCGCTTGGAAGCAATTCCGGCGACGCCGGCCAGGTTCCCCTCGCGAATCAGCTTGGCGCTGCCCGCGGTGTCGTACACCGGTACTCGCTGCACGCTGAGCTGCTCGAGGTAAGGGCGGCATTGAGCGAGCGCCTGCGGATGCGACTGTACGGTGTGAATGTCGGCAAGGCTTTGCCCAGGCAGCGCCATCAGGCAGTGTTGCACGCGCAGATCGAACTCTCCGCGCGGAAAGACGCTGCCCTGGTGCTCGACCAACAACTCGTAGGTCTCGTTGACCGAATACGCGGTCGTGTTCTCGACCGCGACGACGGCAAAGGTTGCGCTACCATCAAGCACCGCGGCAAAGCAATCGCCAAAGCTTGGTTGAGGAAGCATGACTCCATCCGGGAAAAGAAGTGCCGCCGCCTCCTCGCTGAACGCTCCCCGCTCGCCCTGAAATGCGATGCCGGCCATCCAGATCTCCTCGCTCCATGGGACCTTCCGCCAGGCTGCTTAGTAGTTTATCGCCAAACCGCCATTGTCGAGTATTTGCCGGCCCGGCATACTTGGACCTGACATGACTCTTCGCCGCGGTTTCTTTGCAGCCCTGATCGCCGCCGTGCTCTTCGCGACGTGCGTCCGGCCGCAGGCCGACCTGGCATCGGCCATCCAGACACCGGGCGGACAGACGCCACCGGACTTGCACACCGTCGGCTACTCCGCCAGGTTACCCGACTCTGGACACGTGCGATTCGTTCGAGCATCGCCAACCGGCACAGTGCTATTCGCCGGCCTGAGCGATGGCGGGATCGCGCGAAGCGCCGATGGCGGCAGAACCTGGCGTAACCTGCGCGTGGGCGTGGCAGGTGGGCCCGGTGCGCAGTTGCTCGATCTTCAGATAGCTCCTTCAAATCCCGACATCGTATGGGCCGCCGGACTAACAGGTGTCTACCGCAGCACCGATGCGGGCCTTACGTGGATAGAATCGGACACTCGCAGCGATGCTCCCGGTCGCGCTGTCGGTTCGGTGCTTGCGCTGGACCCACGGCACCCGGAGGCAGCCTATCTCGCCGGCTATCGAAATGGTGGCCTGTATCGCACCGGCGACGCAGGCCTGTCATGGCAGCAGGTGTTGTCGTATCCTGTCAGCGCCGTTACCATCGAGCCGGCAAATGGCGCGGTCGTCTACGCGGTGTCCTTTACCAGGGGTTTCCAGCGGAGCGACGATCACGGTCACAGCTGGTCCGCAGGGGTTGCATTGCCTGCCTACGCTGGCATTGGCGTGGAAGTCGCCGCGGCAGGCCGGCTCCTGGCAGTCGACGGGCGCTCAGGTGGGTTGTTCGCCGCGCTTGACGGCGGACACGTGGTGCGCTCGCGCGACGGCGGGCGCATATGGCAAGATGTATCGTCAGGGCTTCCTGCAAGCCTGCCTGGTCAGGGTTATGGTGTACCCTATGACCTCACTTTCGTCGGCGGCATTGACGCGCGCCTGTATGCGATCGCACCCGATGGAGTGCTCGGCGCTTCGTCAGGTGGTGTACTCTTCAGCGCGGCCCTTTCATCGCTGACGGCCAGGTATGAGACTGCCACTCGGACACCTACGTCGACCGCGACGCCGATTGTCAGTGCCACGCGTACGGCGACGCCGACTAGAACCTGGACCGCCACTGCCACGGCGAGCCGGACGCCGGCGCGTACCCGCACCGCAACGAGTACCCGCACCGCAACGAGTACCAGGACGGCCACAACCACTCCGACATCGACGCGCACGGCGACAGGCACAAGCACCGCGAGCGCGACGCCGTCTCCCAGCGCAAGCGCGACCACGCCTCCGTCGTCCAGCCCCACCGAACGCGTGACCCTCACTCCAGGCGAGGTTTCAACGGTGACTGCCACTGTGACGCCTTCGCTCACATGGACCGGCACACCCGCGGCAGTATCCAGCTCGACGCAGAGCGCCGGCCTAGCTCCGGGGCTTGCTACCACGTCGACCGGTACGGCAACTCTGCCGGCTCGGGCGCCGGTTCCTGAGCAGGCCGCGTACGAGCGTGCGGTCGCGTTGCGAGCGGCTCCTCTCATAGGCTCGAGTTGGATGGTCCATCGTGGCGCGCCACGACTGACGTTTCGGCTGGCTGCGCCCAGCGCGGCCGCGCCGGCTGCGCAAGCGGACTCACGATCAACGTTGCCGTCTGCGGCGCCAGAAGCGCTATTAAGCCTGCCCGAATCTTCTGCTGCGACGTCGGTCCCATCGCGTGCGACGCCCGGCTCGGAAGTGCAGGCCTGGCGACCAGTCGCTTCGCAAGTCGACGCTATCGCCGCGCTGGCCTCGTCGGCGACGGGCCTTATGGCAGCCGCTGAGTCCGCTCCAGCCGCAGGCTACCCTGCGGCCATCGCACCTCTCGGAAGCCCGCCGATCTTTCGGGTCCCATGGCCTCAGAACGGCCCGCTTGCCAGGATCGGACCTGCCGGATTCGCCTTTGGTCTCACGGTCGTTCCCTATGTTAGCGGGATTAACTACGAAGGCCCAAGCGACCGTCCGTGGCAGATGTGGCAAGACGGCAAGTTTGACGCCACGCTCGTTGCGAAAGACCTCGACGACGCCGCGGCCGCCGGCTATAGGATTCTGCGAGTCTTTGTGCAGGATCCTCTCCCCGCCCAAGTGCTAGCGGGCCAATTCGGACACCTTGACACGCTCGTGTCTCTTGCGAAGCAGCGCGATCTCCGGTTGTTGATCACCTTCAACGATTCGAGGGATGCCGAACTGGCACGTGTCGCAATGGTTGACAGGGCAATTGCGGCGCGATACGCGGGGAATACGACCATATTTGGTTACGACTTGCAGAACGAGCCGGGATTCCAAGACATTGCCGGCGCGATCTATCCGTCGGGCATGTCCTTGCCTCTGCTGGCGCAGGCACTGATCGACCGATATGGCGAGCACTACAAGCTTTCACGCATTCAGTCCGATCGCAGAGGCGGCAAGTGGCGCACCGGTCCGTTTGCTCACATGAGCACCGATCAGGTTTACAAGTATCTCAACGCTGCATCGATTGTCGACGACTTCTTGAGCGCAAACCCCAATCAGGCCGCGCAGGGTCCGGGCGGGCGGTGGTGGCCACTCATGTCAGCCGTGAACTCGAGCCTGAGCATGTACATTTACATGCAGCTCAACGCCGTTCGGTCTGTCGACAGATCTCACCTCGTGACTGTTGGCTACAATAGCCTGTTCTGGGCTGGACTGGCCGCGAACGAGGTGCTGAGTTTCCGCTCGTTGCACCTCTATCCGGCGACGCAAAACTTCGACAGCATTCACAACAGTCTGCGTTCGTTCGAGGCACTGGTTGCCGGCGCAAAGACACCGTTGGTGTTGGAAGAATACGGGTTTTCCACGGCCTTCCAATCGGCTGCCACAGCGTCGGTTCAGGAGACGGGAATGAGTCTCTATTTGCGGGTGCTCGGCGGCGCAGGGGACTTCAAATGGCAATTGAACGACGACACGGTCGGCTACAATGCGGTGGAAAACGGGCTCGGCCTGTTCGGCGCTCAAAACATGCCCAAGGCCGGCTTCTACATCAATCGCGAGATATCGGCGTATTTTAATGGCCCACATCAGCCTGGAGGCGTGCGCATGTGGCCCGACAACGTCGCTGGGCTGGGCTACCTGTATTCGGCTCCAGATGCACTGGGAGTCAGTGGCGGCAGCTACAGTGACGCGCGGTTGACATTCTCTCCGCATAGCAGGCCGGCCAGCGCCCAACTCTGGATGGATTGGGCGATGCCCGGCCGTCTTCGTCTGACCAGTACGAATGAGGCCGACCTCACCCTGAATCTGCCAAAGCTCACGGGCGCGATCTCAAGCACGGCGCTCCTTGCGCCCGCGCAGAGCCATGCGCAGACGGGAGGCACACTGCGCATCCACGTGCAGGCCGGCATCTGGTACACGCTCCTCTTCAAGCCAGGTGGCGAGCCGACGACCCTTCCGAACCTTCCCGCGCCGGCAAGATCGGACGGCTGGTATCTGCTGGAAACTGGTCACAACGTATCACCGCCATTTCTGGGCCGGTGGCTCGCGCTCGGCGGCGTGCAGGTGCTCGGCGCACCAATTGCGGAGGCCTCGGCAGACCCCGGCGGCGATGTTCAGTACTATGACGCGGTGGGCATGCAGGCTCATGGAGATACGGTGACCCTGTTGCCGCTCGGCCTGACGGAACTCCGCGGCAAGCCGGATCCGAAGGCGGCTGAGCTACCAAAGAAGCAGAAGCACCTCTATTTCAAGACAACCGGACACAACCTGAAGGGAGCGTTTCTGCAGTTCTGGCAAGCCACGGGCGGAGCCTCGGTCTGGGGGCAGCCAATCACCGAAGAGCGGCTGAAACTGGGCTACACCGTGCAATACTTCACGAACGCCGAGTTCGTTCTGAGCGGCAAGCACGTCGTCCTGGGTTCGGTTGGCGCTCGCGCCTGGCTACGTCTCGCGCGCTAGACGCCCATCAAATGCGAAGCCGCTTGAACTCTTCGGCGGCAGGAATGCCGTGCCGTTTCCCAGCTTCGGCGGCGCGAGCACGCAGGCGTTCCGCGGTGGCAGCCGGATCGCGCAGCTGGCTCTCATGACGCGATATCGCCTCGATCTTCTGTTCCAGCGTGGGCGATATATCGACAAAGTGGTCTGTCTCTGCCGGACCGTAGAACCAGATCTCAGACACGTCAAACGGCTCGAGGGCCTCGTCGTAGAACAGCTCAGGGTGGTAGAGGTGGTCGCGGGCGGCGACGAAGGCGTCGGTCGTCAAGAACCCCGCGGCCCGATGATCTGGGTGAAGCTGGTACAGACGCCAAGGATCGTGGGTGATCACTATGCGCGGTCGCACCTGTCGGATAATGCGCGCCATGTCACGTCGCAGCTCCGAGGTCACCGCAAGGTTGCCGTCATTCTGGTTGAAGAAGAAAACGCTCGCGACTCCAAGCACATCGGCTGCGGCGCGCTGCTCGCGTGCGCGTGTTCGCGCGAGGTCGATGGGATCGATCGTCCGATCCTTGGTCCCGCGACTGCCGTCAGTGCAGACGACATAATGCACGCTCTGCCCGTTCCTCGTGAAAGTGGCAACGGTGCCGCCAGCTCCAAACTCAGGGTCATCAGGATGCGCCCCAACTACGAGCACCGGCCCGTTGAAGGCATCGTTCACCGCCGCGGGCCACGGCTACACAGCACCCGGTAGACGACGCTATCCTTGGCGCCCAACATGTATTTGTACGGCTCGTTGCCCTGCAAGAAATCGAAGACCTCGAGTCCTTCGGTCGCGCTTTCCTTCAACAGGAGTCCAACCGCCGCAATCCCCACGCTGTGCGCAGCGTACTCATGGTCATAGCCCGAATTGTAGAGGTAGAGTCGGCCCTTGTACGCGAATCCAAGCGCGCCGGATACCGGAGTATTGCCGACCCATAGCACGCCCATGCGCAATGTTCCGCACTTGAGTGCCATCGCGCAAAGATCGCGGAAGTACGCCTCCATCTGGCTGGTCATGAAGGCCGCCTTGTTCGCGCTGCTCATCCGGTGAAGCGCGATGAACGCGTCCATGCATCGCTCGAGGTCCTCGGCAGTCTTCACTCGCAGCCAAATCGCGCCCTGGTCGTCGACGGCCCTGCGCAGCTTACGCCGCAGCTCATGGCGTTCCTTCTTGCTGAGAGCCGTCAGATAGGCATCCCACGAGCCACGCAGCGCAACGTATGGGCTGACGTCCTCATGCTCGATCTCGACTTCGATGCCGGCGCCGCCATAGACATCCGCGACGATGGATCGCGTCGGCGAGTCCTCAGGGAGGCAATGCAGCGCAAGGATGTCCCAGTCGAGCCGATCGCGGATGGCTGTCAGCAGCGAACACGTCAGGCTCTCGGCTTCTTGGCGATCGACTATAAAATCAAGGTAATCGGCAACTTCGCTGCCGCCCACGAGACTCAACGTTCTTGGCCGACCGCCACGTGACATCATCAACGGCGCGATGGCACGGAGCCCGCCCGACGAGTCACGCAACGTGACAAGCTGGAGTGTGTAGTCGTGCCCGAAATGCTTCCACCACAACTGCTGCCACGCATTGCGGGAGAAGAACTGATCTGACGTGCTGTTGGGAAGCAGCCGATCCCACTCAAGTCGCAAGCAGGCGAGCGCGTCGTTGCCAACGTAGACCTGCACCTCGCGGCCCTCTGCATCCAGCCACGTGCACGCGTCGTACAGCTCGGCACAATCGATCATTGATATTCCGTTTCCTAGCCGCCCTGACATAGCATGTTCCACTAATGCTATACCCGACTATGGGGCAACAGTTCAACTCACCGCGTTGCACCGCGTGTCGAATCAGGAGACGTTCACGGGGAAAACGTCCTTTCTTGTCGCATGGCGCCGGCAAGGCCGCAAATGTGTACGATGAACGACGGGCACCCGTGCGAGTAGAGTTGGGGCTGATCATGCAGTCGAGCCATGGGAGACGGAACAAGCAGGCGCGCGCTGAGGAAGCGCGGTACATTCTCTCCGTTGGGCGGGCTTCAAGTAGCCCGTACATGGTTCACCTTCAGAGCGAGTTCTCCGTCGCCAACTACATTCGCATTGCGGACGAGGTTGCGAACCGCGGTCATTCACTCTCCGGCCAGGATGCGCATACGCTGCCGCGAGTCCTTGACTGGGGAGCCGGCGTTGGCCATATGTCGTACCTCCTGTCCAGACGCAGCTGCGCGGTGACCAGCTATGACATTGGCGAATCCGGAACGTGGCCGCTGGAAATCGACCCCTCATTGCCAATCCAGCGCGACAGCCATCCGAGCCGGCTGCCGTATGGGAGATCGGCATTCGACGTCGTGGTCAGCTGTGGCGTTTTGGAACACGTACCGGATGAAGACGCCACGCTTGATGAGATCCACCGCGTTCTGCGGCCTGGCGGTCTCTTCATGATCTACAACCTGCCTCAACGCCTCGGTTACACCGAATTCATCGTGCGCGCGTTTCGCCTCGGCTACACGCATGAACGTCGCTACAGCGGTGCGGGGGCACGGCGCCTGCTTGCACGCCACGGGTTCGCTGTGCAGGTTCTCCGACGCAGCAATATGCTGCCTCACAACTTTAGGGGGCTCCCAACACCCCTTCGCGCGGCCCTGACGAGCCGCGCCGCGAATTTGCCTCGCGCGGATCTTATGCTCTCGACAATTCCTGTATTGAACCGTATTAGCGGCATGCTGGAGCTTGTCGTGCAGCGGCTTGGCGCATAGGCCAGGCCCGTGATGGTTCCATTGCGCACTACGCTATGGCTGTGATACCCTTCATTGTGGAGCACGATTAAGTACATACGCACAGCTCTTATCCAGAGTGGCTGAGGGACCGGCCCTGTGATGCCCGGCAACCCGGTGGCGGCAAGCCATGTTAGGGTGCTAATTCCGGTGGCGGGCTCGCCTGCCAAAGATGAGACCGGCTGCAGTGCTGCTTTCCGCCTCATCATGTGAGGCGGTTCTTTTTTTGCGCAAAGGACGGCGATGCCGGGGACTGTTTAGTTGCGACCTACACTCGACATAATGCTGACTTTGCATGGGAGTGCTGGCCGTGTCGGGCGCGGAGTTGGACGCCTACTCTGTGCCTCGGACATCGCGCGGCGCAACAGTCTTCCGCCCACGGAGCACGCCGATAGCGGAGATACCCGACGCGGCGTTACCGCGATCGAGGAGAGGATATGAGCGCGGCAAACATCGGGGTTATCGGCGGCAGTGGGCTCTATGCCATGGACGAGCTGACTGACGTCGAGGAGGTGAGTGTCGACACGCCATTTGGAAGACCCAGCGACGCGATTACCATCGGTACCTTGCTGGGCAAACGGGTGGCGTTTCTACCGCGTCACGCCAGGGGACATCGCACACTTCCGTCCGATATCCCCGCGCGTGCCAACATCTATGCGCTGAAGCAGCTCGGGGTGGAATGGCTCATCGCGGCCAGCGCGGTGGGGAGTTTGCGCGAGGAGATTGTGCCGGCCCATATGGTCATTCCCGACCAACTCATCGATCGCACGAAGAATCGCGTGTCAACCTTCTTTACCACCGGCCTCGTCGGCCACATTGCCTTCGCCGACCCGTTCTGTCCGACTCTCTCTGGCCTGCTGGCAGGGGCCGCGGCCAAGGCGGGCGCCACGGTGCATCGAGGTGGCACCTACGTGTGCATGGAAGGCCCCGCGTTCTCCACTCGGGCTGAATCAAACATGTATCGTTCGTGGGGCGCCAGCATCATCGGCATGACGGCGCTGCCGGAGGCCAAGCTGGCTCGCGAGGCGGAAATGCATTATGCAATGATCGCCCAGAGCACGGACTACGATTGCTGGCGCGAGTCTGAGGAAGCCGTGACCGCCGAACGGGTGGTGGCCACAGTCGCTCGCAACATTGCGACCGTGCGCAAATGCCTGCTCGCACTGATTCCTACGATTCCCGCACAGGCAGGGTGCCAATGCGCCACGGCGCTGGCGTCGGCAATCCAGACGTCGCATGACGCGATATCACCTGAAGCGATACAGCAACTTGGGATCATCTATCAGAAGTATGCGAAGTAGAATCCGGTCGAGCGGAGAGGGACGCATGATGAGTGTCGAAGCTGGTACGAAGCACGATGTGAAGGACATGTCGCTGGCGCGTCTGGGCCAAGACAAGATCGAATGGGCGGCGACGCAGATGCCGGTGCTCGCCATGATCCGGCAACGCTTTGCGAAGGAACAGCCGCTGAAGGGTCTGCGAATAGGTGCCTGCCTCCACGTGACGACTGAGACAGCCAATTTGGCCATCACGCTCAAGGCCGGTGGCGCCGACGTCACGCTGTGTGCATCGAATCCCCTTTCGACGCAGGACGATACCGCGGCAGCGCTCGTCCAGTACCACGGCATAAGCACCTTCGCGATAAAGGGCGAGGATTCGGCGAGTTACTACCGGCACATCCATGCGACGATCGACGCCAATCCGCAGGTGACGATGGATGACGGCTGCGACCTGGTGACCACGCTGCACACGGATCGGAAAGACAAGCTTCCCGGAGTTATGGCGGGAACTGAGGAGACGACAACCGGTGTGATCCGACTTCGTAGCATGGCGGCTGAGGGTGTCCTGCGCTACCCGGTGATCGCGATCAACGAAGCGGACACGAAGCACCTCTTTGACAATCGGTACGGCACTGGCCAGAGCACGATGGACGCCATCATGCGCAGCACGAACCTTCTCCTCGCCGGTCGCACAGTCGTGGTGGTCGGTTACGGCTGGTGCGGCCGCGGCGTGGCCATGCGGGCGCACGGTCTGGGCGCCCACGTGATCGTTACTGAAGTCAATCCGACGCGAGCGCTCGAGGCCCTGATGGACGGTCACCGAGTCAGCACACTCGAAGAGGCCGCCAAAGTCGCCGATCTCGTGGTGACTGTCACCGGCAACTACCACGTGGTCGACCGGCGCCATTTTGCCGTTTTCAAGCATGGCGCAATTCTGGCGAACTCAGGCCATTTCAACGACGAGATCGATCTCGATGAGCTGGCTCGAGGAGCAACGGTGCGCACGGTGCGCCCATTCGTGCAGGAATACGCTCTTCCGGACGGCCGCCTGCTCTACGTCCTCGCCGAAGGCCGGCTCGTCAACATATCCGCTGCGGAGGGGCACCCGGCAGCGGTGATGGACATGAGCTTTGCCAACCAGGCGCTCACGGTAGAGTATCTGGCATCGGGTTCGGTCACGCTCCTGCCCGGCGTTCACTACGTGCCGGAGGAGATCGATCAGCGCGTAGCCAGAACGAAGCTGCAGACACTTGGAGTGACGATTGACACGCTGACTGACGAGCAGATCGCCTATCTCGCCTCGTGGAAGTCAGGTACCTGAGGGGGGTTGGCCGAATCCGGAAGTCTGAAAGGACGTGCTCTCCCCGACCTCAAGAAATCGGGCGTGGCCTCGGCCCAAGACAGAGCAGATGACTATTCGCGTATCCCGGTTGGAACGATCAGTCCGGCCACAGGCCTCAAGGAACCGGATTCACGCATATCTCGTTGTGGGGGAATAGCATGCAGAACCAGCGAATCTTGTTCACTTCAGAATCGGTGACCGAGGGTCACCCCGACAAAATGTGCGATCAGATCTCGGATGCGGTGCTGGATGATCTGCTGCGCCAGGATCCGATGTCACGAGTGGCCTGCGAGACGGCTACGACGACCGGCCTTGTGGTGGTAATGGGCGAAATCACGACGAACGGGTTCGTTGACATCGGGCCTCTCGTGCGCAAAGTCGTGCAGGGCATCGGCTACACGAACGCCACGTACGGCCTGGACTTCGAGACCTGCGGCGTGCTGGCGTCAATCGGCGTGCAATCGCCCGACATCGCGCAGGGCGTGAACAGCGCGCTTGAGACGCGGGAAGGCGAGGCGACCGATGCGGAGCTCGATCTGATGGGAGCGGGTGACCAGGGCATGATGTTTGGGTACGCGTGCACGGAGACACCAGAGCTGATGCCGCTCCCGATCAGTCTGGCGCACGCCCTGACACGACGGCTGGCGGCGGTGCGGAAGGACGGGACGCTGCCCTATCTGCGTCCGGACGGCAAGTCTCAGGTCTCGATCGAGTACCTGAACGGCCGGCCCACGCGTGTCGACACCCTGGTGATCTCGACGCAGCACGCGCCTGACGCCACACTCGAGCAGATCCGGCGTGACGTGCTCGAGCTGGTGGTCCGCCCGGTCGTGCCCGAGTCGATGCTCGACTCGACAACTCGGTATTTCGTCAATCCGACCGGGCGGTTTGTCATCGGCGGCCCGTTGGGTGACGCCGGTCTCACCGGCCGCAAGATCATCGTGGATACCTATGGAGGCATGGCACGACATGGTGGAGGAGCGTTCTCGGGCAAAGACCCGACGAAGGTTGACCGGTCGGCCAGCTACGCGGCACGCTGGGTCGCCAAAAACATTGTTGCTGCCGGCCTTGCCGATCGATTCGAGGTTCGCGTTGCGTACGCAATTGGAGTAGCCCATCCCGTGTCGATCGGCATCGAGAGCTTCGGCACGGCGCGTGTCAGCGACTCGCTGATCGAACGGCTCATCCGCGCGCATTTCGATTTGCGGCCGGCGGCCATCTTGCGCGATCTCAACCTGCGCCGTCCGATTTACCAGCAGACGGCGAGCTACGGCCACTTTGGGCGGCCGGACCTCGACTTGCCGTGGGAGAGGACGGACAAGGCAGCGGCGCTGCGAGCGGCAGCCGGTCTGGGCGCTCCGTTGGTTGCCGCGGCCGGCTAGCGAGCCGCTGATCGCGGCACACGAGCACGGCCAAACTCGGTACCTTGTAGATGATGTCGCGGTGGCGCTGAGTGCTTGACAGGAGTTGGATGGCATCCGCGATCACGCCCGCGCGCGAGACAATCGTCATACTGGACTTTGGATCACAGTACAGCCGGCTGATAGCCAGGCGCATTCGTGATTGCAGCGTCTACTGTGAGCTGGTGCCTCCCAGTACTCCCTGGGAGGCTATTGCTGCACTTCGTCCCAAGGGATTCGTGCTGAGCGGAGGTCCTGCCAGCGTCTACGAGCCAGGCGCGCCTCAGGCGCCGGTTGAGTTGTTGGCTAGCGGCCTTCCCGTGCTCGGCATCTGCTACGGAATGCACCTGCTGGCACATCAGCAGGGAGGCTCAATTGTCGGTTCCGAGCAACGTGAGTACGGCCCGGCAGAAGTCGAGGTGCTCGAGCAAGCCAGTGTTTTTGCCGGTTTTCCCACGTCGTTCAAAGCCTGGATGAGCCATGGCGATGCCGTAGGCGAGCTCCCTCCAGGATTTCGCGTCATCGGCAGAACCGAAACTACGCCAATCGCCGCGATTGCCGATGACAAAGGCCATGTTGGCGTGCAGTTCCATCCTGAGGTCGTGCACACGCCGGTTGGGCGGGCGCTGCTGCGCACATTCGTTCGCGACATCTGCGGCTGCCATGGCACGTGGACGCCTGAGAACGTGATCGAGGAGTCGGTCGCCCGAATTCGCGCCCAGGTAGGAGACGGGCGGGTGCTTTGTGGCCTGAGCGGCGGAGTCGACAGCGCCGTGGCGGCGACGCTGATCTCCAGGGCGATCGGCGACCACCTTATCTGCGTGTTCGTGGACAATGGACTGCTACGCAAGGACGAGGGGGAACAGCTGCTCACGGCCTTCAAACGTGACATGCACATTCGTGTCGAGCACGCCGACGCGCGATCGCGGTTCCTGAGCGCGCTCGCGGGAATTGAGGATCCCGAGCAGAAGCGCATGGTCATCGGGCGAACGTTCATCGACGTCTTCCGAGCCGAGGCGGAGCGCATCCGTCATGAGTTCGGCGACGTGCGGTTTCTCGCACAGGGTACGCTTTACCCGGACGTGATCGAAAGCACAAGCCACGAGACGGGTCATGCGGTCAAGATCAAGACGCACCATAACGTCGGAGGCCTTCCAGATGATCTGCCGTTCGATCTGGTCGAGCCGCTGCGCTACCTGTTCAAAGATGAGGCCCGCAGAGTTGGACTGGCGCTCGGCCTTCCCGAGGCGATGGTGTTCCGGCAACCGTTTCCTGGTCCTGGCCTCGCGGTCCGAATACTGGGAGAAGTGACTGAGGAGCGTCTGCGGGTGTTGCGTGACGCCGACCATATTGTCGTGACCGAGGTCAAGCGGGCCGGGCTGTATCGTGAGCTCTGGCAGTCGTTCGCGGTGCTGACTCCGCTGCGAAGCGTCGGCGTGATGGGCGACTATCGCACATACGCAAATGTGCTGGCGATTCGCGCGGTGACGAGCGACGACGCGATGACCGCCGATTGGGCGCGCATTCCGTACGATGTCCTTGCGGCGATAGCGAACCGCGTGGTCAACGAGATACCGGCGATCAACCGGGTGGTCTACGATATCAGCTCCAAACCACCGGCGACGATCGAATGGGAATGATGTAGTGAACGTGCTGGTGATCGGCAGTGGCGGCCGAGAACATGCGCTTGCATGGAAACTGAGCCGCAGCCCAGCTACCCATGCGGTGTACACTGCTCCTGGAAACTATGGGACCAATCTGCTCGGTCCGAATGTCAATATCTCTGCCGCGGACCCGGAGTCGCTGGCCGACTGGGCCGAGGAGAACAAGATCGATCTGACCGTAGTTGGGCCCGAATCCTCGCTCGCGCTCGGAGTGGTTGACGTGTTTCGTGCGCGGAAGCTGCGGATCTTCGGGCCTACGCGTGCCGCCGCTCAGTTGGAGACCAGCAAGGCCTTTGCCAAGGCATTCATGGTGCGACACGGCATCCCAACAGCGCCCTACAAAGAGTTCGCCGACCTGACCGAGGTCGAGCACTATCTTCGCCGGCTCCGCGATGACGAGTACCCGATCGTGGTGAAAGCGGACGGCCTCGCAGGCGGCAAGGGCGTCACGATTGCCAATGACCGACACGTGGCCATCGGCGCGGCACGGCTGGCGTTGGAGCAGCGCGGTCGTGAGCCAGCGCAACGCGTAACTGTAGAAAGCTTCCTCAGCGGGTACGAAGTATCCTTCATGGCGATTTCCGATGGCGAGACGGTTATTCCGCTGGCTCCGGCACGCGACTACAAGCGCGCCTACGATGGCGATGCCGGCCCGATGACTGGGGGCATGGGCTCGTATTCTCCCGTTTCTACCATGACCGATGATCTGTGCGAGCAGGTCATGACCACGATTGTCCGGCCCACTGTCGAGGGTATGGCGGCCGACGGCGTTCCGTTCCAGGGTGTCCTGTACGCGGGCCTGATGATCACACGCGCGGGGCCGCAGGTGCTCGAGTTCAACGTCAGGTTTGGCGATCCTGAGACCCAGGTCGTGTTGCCAAGACTTGACACCGACCTCTACATTGTTCTCGACGCCGCGATCGACGGCGACCTTGGTAGCATCAGACCCCTCACATGGAACCGCGATGCGGCATGCGGTGTTGTCGTCGCGTCCGAGGGGTATCCGGGGGAGGTTGAGACCGGGTACGGTATCATCGGGCTGGGAGACACCGGATCGTCGAGCTGGATCTTCCATAGCGGTACAAGGAATCCGTTCGTGAGGACCGAGAGCCTGGTCACACCAAAGGCGCCGCGACCAATGCGGGGAGCGTTTGGCGGACGATCGTTCTTCAGCATGGTTCTGCCCAGTCGGGCCGGAGGGCAGGTTGCGGACCGGCAGGCCGCGATGATGTCACGAGGACGGGAGAACCAGGTGATCACGAGCGGCGGGCGCGTGCTGACCGTCGTATCGCGCGGGCGAACAGTTGACGATGCCCGGACCGCTGCGTACCAGCTGCGCGAGACGGTCACGTTCACTGGGTGCTGGAGCCGGACGGACATCGCCGCCGACGACGCATCGCTCGGCAAATGAAGCGACTAGCCGTACTGGCAGCCACCGCGGTCGTCGCGCTGCTGGCTATCTCAGCTATCATGACGAGCGGCAACGCGGTGGCGCATCGTTCGAGGGTGCAGGCGGCGGCCGCAAGACCCACCGGCAAACCGTCGCCGACCGCCACTCGGCCGCGGTTGCGGCCCACCTCGACCGCCACACCGACTCGATTGCGGCCAACGCCGACAGCTACGGCGACTCACTTGCCGACCGCGACGGGTACGCCTGTGGTCGCCCATCTTCCCCAAGGGCTACCGATTCCTGCCAGCACCCCATCGCTGCCCAGCCTGGGGGCGCTTGACCACGCGATAGTGTTCGACGACGGCATGCAGGTCGTGCTGCTGCCCGTGGGCGGGTCGCCCGTTGCCCTGTCCAACCTGTCGACGAGCTCCGAGCCATTCAAGCGTCCGCGCTTTACCGGGCAAGAGTTCGTATACTACGACGGTGCGTTTTACCTTGGCGATATCTTCGGCCACCGTACGCCGGTCCCCCCTCCAACGGCAGTCGACGAGGTGGTATACGACGCGTGGCCGTCGCCCGACGGGCGGTATATCGCCTGGGTGCTTGTAACGCCGGGGACGTGGCAGGGAGTCAAGTTCAGCATGGCGGCAAGTCGAATCGTGCTGACCGACCAGGGCGGTGGGAATGCCCGCGTGTTGCTGCAGCAAACGATCGACGCCGACGGCAGCGTGCCGATCGTGTATGGTTGGAGATACGGGGATCCGGCCACGCTACTCGTGCAGAACAGCTACGGCTTCACCGGTTTTCACAGGGGCCTCGAGGAGTTTGACCCGGCAACCGGCGATCTCGTGGGCGATTGGCTTCCGCCAGTCGGAGAGGATTCGCAGCCGCGGGGAGAGGTGCTCGGGGTAAGTCCGGGTGGCAAGAGCATGGTGTTTGCGAGCAAAGACACGCTACTGCCTTCAGGGGAAGGTCCGCTGCCTGCCAACCTCGAGGTAATGACGTTTAGGGGCCGCGACATAACATTGATCGATGTCGCCGGGCAGCACAGAGATCCCGCGCTGCCCAAGCAACCGGCGCCGAGCACCTATGTGTTCAGCAGGCAGGCGTTCGTATCGCCGGACGAAACGCTGATAGCGTATACGAGGCTGGACATCATCTATCCAAAAGGGGTGCGCGCCCCGTATATTCGTCCGGTTGCCTGCATTGCCCGAACTAACGGCGCGAGCAAAGCCGACCTTGTCGCGGGGTACCGGGTCATGGGCTGGCTTGACAGCCAGACACTGGTCCTGCGCAAAGACGATCAGCCAGACACGGGTCTCTATACCTATAATCTCGTCGACGGCCGCAGGACATTCGTGGTGCCCGGCAACGCGAGCTTCGAGGTGGACGGGATCGTGCCGTAGGACGCGAACGACCGTTCCTGCTGCTCCTCGCTCGAGTAGGCCTGTGCCTCTCGTAAGGACGGAAGCCCGGCGCCTGAGCGCGCCCGTACACGTGGAAAGCTCAGCACAGCCTCTACTGCATCGCGAGCACACCGTCTTCCGGGCCCACACGCAAGGGTGCTGGGCGATCGCACGTGCTGGTAATCTCGATGTGACAGGCCTCCCGTGAGGCGTTGTCGACTGCCTCCATGACGTCCAGCACGTGATAGGCCAGATCGCCGCTCGCGCGATGGGGCCGTCCTGAGCGAATTGCCAGCGCCATGTCGGCTACGCCCAGCCCGCGCGCGTTGTGCGTATTGCCGTGCGAGAGCGGCATCTCGCGCCATTCTCCAGCGCCCGCCCTCCGCACGCGCACCGGTCCGCCGAACTCGTTCGGGTCCGGCAGACTGAGCGATCCCTGCGTGCCATAGAGCTCAAGCAGCGGTACATTGGAGGACCAGATGTCAAAGCTGGCTACAAGCGTGGCGACCGCTCCCTGCACAAAGTCCACGACAGCCGCAAAGTGCGTGGGCACCTCGACCTCTATCTTGACGCCGTACTTCGGCTGGCTCGTTACAGTGCGCTGCGCGAAAGTCACGCGCGTCGAGCCGGTGACGCGACGGACTGGGCCGAGAAGAGAGACCAAAGCGGTCACGTAGTAGGGCCCAACGTCGAGCATAGGGCCGCCGCCCCGCTGGTAAAAGAAGGCGGGATCGGGGTGCCAGCTCTCATGCCCGTGCAACATGATGGAGGCCGTTGCCGCGACCGGTTCGCCGATCCACCCGTCATCGATCAGCTTGCGACATGTCTGTAGCCCGCCCCCGAGGAATGTGTCAGGTGCGCAGCCAACTAGCAAGTGCTGGCGCTGTGCCTCGTCCAGCACCCTGCGGGCGGCCTGGCTGGAAATGCTCAGCGGCTTCTCGTTGTAGACATGCTTGCCGGCACTCAGCGCAAGGCAGGCAACCTGCTCGTGCGCTTGAGGAACCGTCAGGTTAAGCACGAGCTCGATAGACTGGTCCGCGAGCAACTCCTCCACCGAAAGGGCCCTGATACCAAACTGCGCGGCTCGCGCCTTCGCTCGTCCGGCATCGAGGTCCGCGCAGGCGGCGAGGCGAACCGGCGACAACCGCAGAAGATTCTCCATGTACTTCGCGCTGATGTTGCCGCAACCAACGACGCCGACTCCGACCGGTTCCATTCCATTGCTCATCTGCGTGCCTCCATCCAGACCGCGAATAAATCACGCGATCGGCAATCTATGCGTCGCGCCGTCATTGAGCCAGCCACCTGCGAAAGTGGCCGGACGATTGTAGGATGCCAGTGGCGCGCCGCACAACACCGGCAGCGGTGACGCCGCCACGACCTGTCTGAGCTCCGAACCAGCAGCCAACTACGATCGGCCGTCGCCCTCGGGTCGGGTCCCGGTGTCATGTGAGCGTCAAGCCGTGCGTCGAGGCTTGCCTACGTGCCGGCGCCGTTCAGAGACAGACCAGCGACATTCCCGCTCCGCGCCTAGCGCAGGCCGGTCCAGGTGGCGTCCGCGGCGGCGTGCGGCGACTCGGGCTCAATTTGCATCAGCTCGATGCGGTTGCCGTCGGGGTCGGTCACCCAGTATTGGAAGTTGCCATCCAGGCCGCGAGTCGGCTCTCCATCAATCTTCAGGCCGCGTGCGCCAAGCTGTCGTACGGTAGCGTGGATATCGTCGACCGCCAGGCTGAAATGGTTATAGCCTGCATCCTCACCCGGCTGCGAGCCAACCTTGTCGGCAAACGGGAAGAGCTCAATGAACTGGCCGGGGGCAACCTGGATGTAGACGATCCAGGGGGAGCGGTCCCCTTCCCGGTCGAGGCGGAAGGCTTCGCGGAAGCCCAAGATGTTGCAGTAGAAGTTGAGTGCCGGGTCGAGCGCGGTCACTCGAAAGGCAATGTGGCCAAGGCCTTTGATCACCGTGATTCTCCTCTAGATGCGTAGATCCGTAGCTCCGCCAAGGCGGCGGAACTCGGCATGGCTGTTACCCCTTGATGCCCGAAAAGCTGATGCCCTGGATGAAGGTGCGCTGCACGAAGAAGAACAGGATCAAGATCGGGGTGGTCATGATCACGCCGATGGCCATCAGCCACGTCCAGTGCGGTTCCAGGCCGATCACCTGCTGCACGCCGATGGAGAGGGTGTACTTGCTCGAGTCGTTCAGGTAGATCAACGGCCCCAGGAAGTCGCTCCACGCGCCGATGAAGGAGAAGATCGCAGCCGTCGCCAGCACTGGCTTGGAGAGCGGCAGGATGATACGGGCGAAGATACCCAGCTCGCTGCACCCGTCGATGCGCGCGGCGTCCGAGAGCTCCGTCGGCAGTCCCAGGTAGAACTGGCGGAAGAGGAAGATGAAGAACGCATTGCCGAAGAAGGCGGGCACGATCAGCGGCAGGTAGGTGTTGATCCAGCCGAAGCTGCGGAAGAGCAGGAACAGCGGGATCATGGTCACCTGGTAGGGCAGGATCAGGGTGCCCAGCACCACGATGAACAGCGTCTCCCGGCCGGGCCAGACCAGGCGCGAGAAGCCGTAGGCCACGAAGGAAGAGGAGGCCGTGGCCCCGATCACCACCGGGATACAGATGGTCATGGTGTTGGCGAAGTACTGCGCGAAGGGAAACTGGTTCACGGCATCACGGTAGTTGGACCACACGAACGGGTGCGGTATCCATTCGATATTGCGCGTGAACAGCTGCGTATCCGACTTGAGGGACGTCGAGATCAGGTACGCGAACGGGATCAAGAAGATCAGGGCCATCAGGATGAGGAGCGCTTCCAGTATCACGAACCGCGAAATCCTGTGCACTGACGGGTGCGGCCAGCGGGTGGCCAGCACGGCTGCCGCGCCTTGCACCCCGCCCGGTCTATCGGGAGCCTGCATAGTACACCCACCTCGCTGAGCTGCGCAGTACGACCACCGTCAGGGCCAGCGCAATGACCAGGAGTATCCAGGCCAGCCCCGAGGCGTAGCCCATGTGGAGATACGAGAATCCCTGCTGGTACAGGTACAGCGAATAGAACAGGCTGGCGTTGATCGGCCCGCCGTTCGTGATGATGAAGGCCTGGGTGAAGAACTGAAAGGAGGCGATGATCGCCAGGATCACGTTGAAGAGGATCACCGGCGAGAGGCTGGGCAGGGTGACGTGCCAGATCTTGTGCCGCCAGTTGGCGCCATCCACGTCGGCCGCCTCGTAAAGCGTATTGTCCACATTCTGTAGACCGGCCAGGTAGATCACCACAGCATTCCCCGTCCCCCAGAGCGACATCAGGATGAACCCCGGCTTGGCCCAGTCCGGACTGGCGAACCAGCCGGGCCCATTTATGCCAAACGAGCCCAGAAGCTGGTTGACCAGTCCGGCTTGGGGCTCCAGGAGCCGTTGCCAGAGGATGGAGAGCACCACTACCGGAATCAGCGTTGGCAAGAACACGACGGCCCGGTAGAACGTCTGGCCGGGCACCTTGCTGTTGAGGAGGATGGCGACAGCGATATCCGCCACCGTGTAGATGGGGATGCCGACAAATACTAGGAATGCCGTGTTGCTGAGCGACGTCTGGAAGAGCGGGTCGCTGAGGATGGCCCGGTAGTTGTCCAGCCCGACCCAGCTCGGCGGCCGCAGCACGTTGTAGTCGGTGAAGCTGTAGTACAGCGAGGAGCCGATCGGGTAGAGGTAGAAGGCCAGCAACCCAATGAGCCAGGGGCTGACGAAGAACAAGCCGAGGCGCAAGTTGCGCCGCTCATAGGCCCCCATTCGACGCACGGTTCACCCTCCTTCGTAACCTTGCTCCACGGTCCGTATGGGATAGAGGCCGCTCTGGCCATGTTGCCTCTATCCCATATCGGCGTACTGCTACCGCCCTTCCTCAGGCGCCGGCCGTTACCGGTCAACAGGCGGCTACCCTGCTACTCCGGCGCAGTCGGTCAATCGCTTACTGCTTGAGCCCTTGGTCCAGAAGGGGCTGCAGCCGGTTCTGGACGTCGGTCAGCGCCGCCTGCGCCGTGGCCTGCCCATAGATCACCTTCTGCTGCGCCGCCCACAGCTCGTTGGTAAGCTGCGCAGTGATGGGCAGCAACGGGCCGTTGGTGGCGTTGGGCGAGACCGAAAGCAGCTGGGTCACCTTGTAGGCGGCATCGTTGCTCCGCTGCCACTTGTTCTTGGGGTCGGTCGGCTTCTGCTTGTAGCCCGAGTACGTGCGCCAGATGTCCTCGTTGCCGATCACCGCGGTGCCGTTCCCGGCCCACATGGCGAACCTCACCGCCTCTGCCGGATGCTTGGCGCCTTCAGGCACCATGTAGATGTTCATGAAGAGTAGGCACGCGTTCTTGCGGCCTCCCGGCGGATAAGGAATCGGGAACACCGCGTAGTCCAGCTTCGGGTTGTAGGTGCGCAGGGCCTCGGTATGCCAGTTGCCGGCTACCATCATGGCGATCTGGCCGGTGATGAACAGGTCGTTGGGCGAGAACGGATCCAGCGTGCCGGAGACCGTCACCTGCATCTTATCCGCGCCGTACTTCTTGGCGTAGCTCGTCTCCCACTCCAGGGCGCGGATGGCAGCCGGGTCGTTGAGCGTGAGCATCACCTTGCCGTTGACCACCTTGGTGTAGTTGCCCCCGAACACCCACGGCCACGTATAGACGCCGGCGGTGCCCTGACCACCGCCGCCCTCATAGGCCCACGGCACGAAGCCCACGGTCTTGAACTTGCCTCCACTGCCCGGCACGGTCAGCTTGGCGGCCATGGCGTCGAGCTCCGCGATCGTCTGCGGCGGCCGGTTCGGGTCCAGGCCGGCCTGCTTGAACAGCGTCCGGTTGATGTACAGATAGTTCAGGTTCCCTGTCTCCGGCATGGCCCAGATCTTGCCGCCAGAGTACTCCATCAGCTGGAGGATGGCCGGCAGCATCTGGCTCGGCGACCAGCCCGCGGCCTTCAGGTACGGCGTCACATCCATTAGGCCGCCCTGATAGCCCATCACCGCGCCAGCGCTGGGGATGTCGCACGTCACCAGGTCGGGAACGTTACCCGAGGCAATCGCCGAGAGCAGCTTGCCGTTGTCCACGCCGGAATGCGGCGGAACATAGATGGCCGTAGCCTGGATGTCCTTGTGGGTGGCGTTGAACTGCTTGCAGCGGTTCTCTTCGTAGGTCTTGGAGTCGCTGCCCCACGGGAACCAGTACGAAATGTTGACCGGTGCCGCTGCCGACGCCGCGTCGATCCGGCCAGGAAGGATCGAACCGGCCGCGAGCGCGGCTCCCGCGGCCGCCGTGCCGGCCAGGAAGCCACGGCGTGAAAAGGACCTATCGAATTCCATACAATGCCTCTCCCTTAGGTTCTTCCGGCCACTAGGTGGCCGGAGCTGTACCTCTACCGCCTCAAGACCCGGGCCCCAGTACGCGAACAAGACTCTGGCATTTCCCTTCTGTGCTCACCTCCTTTCTCTTGAACCTGCACCTGGTCAGGCGTCCGTGTTTCTCTCTACGCCGGCTGGACCGTCACTGCCGCCTAGGACACACCGACTCACGTACTACCAGCGTCGGCGGAAACACCACCGTAGCATCTGCCGCGGGCTCGAGCGTCACGGGCGCTCCCTGAGCATCGCCGGCAATTCGGTCCAGCAAGGCCCCCGCGGCGAAATGTCCCATGCTCTCGACAGGCTGTCGCACCGTGGTCAGGCCCGGCGAGCTCAGCGCTGCGAACGGAATGTCGTCGAAGCCAACCACGGACAGGTCGTCGGGAACGCGTATCCCGCAGGCGAAGGCCGCCTTGATCACCACCACCGCTACGGCGTCCGGGATAACCAGAACAGCCGTCGGTCGATCGGGTCGGGCAACGAGTTCCCGAAGCGTCTTCACCATAGCCCCTACCTGGCCGGTCGCCGTCACCTCGGACGCTTCCGTGTAGGGAAGGCCGTGCACGCTGAGGAATCTGCGGTACGCCGCTCGGCGCTGCTGGTCTTCCCAGGACTCGGGGCCGAGCGGCTGATTGATATAGCCGATTGACTGATGGCCCTGGGCGACCAGGTGCTGAAGCGCCATCCAGACCCCACGCTCATTGTCGACGAGCACCGCGGGCTCGCCTACCACGCTGGGATGGCTGCTGACCGTCACCACATGCCGATGCGTCTTCAAAACCCGGCTCATGCGCTCCTGGCGCTTATTGCCCGAGAGGATATCACCCAGCAAGAGGACGCCATCGACGCGGTCGGCGCTCAAGATGTCTCCGAGCACCCATCCTTCCGTGCTGTCGTGCTCGGCGTGCCCGACCAGCATGTGGTAGCCGCGCGCGCGGCATTCGGCGGAAACACTGCGCAACAACTCGGCGGCGAAAGGGTGGAGCAGATTGCGGGCGATGACCCCGATGGTCTGTGTCTGGGCGGTTCGCAGCCCGCGTGCCGCGGCATTGGGCCGGTAGTTCAAGCTGGCAGCCGCGCTGCGGACGCGCTCAGCGGTGCCGGGGCTCACCCTGGCGTTTCCGGACCTGACGCTGAGCACGCCCGAGACCGTCGATGCGGAGACCCCTGCCAGCTCGGCCACGTCGCGAATCGTTGCCCCCATGCTTAGTCCCGCTTTGCCGTCGGCAGCACATGCCAGAAAACGTTTCTGCACAACAGTTTTCACGAGCCTAGCACAGTTTCCGTGCGCAGTCAAGACCCCGCGACGCGAACATCGACATCGCGACGTCCAAACGGCGCCGGTGGCCAATGCGGAGTTCAGCACAAGACGAAACAGCCTCGTGCGGATGGAAGATCGAGGCGGGCAGATGCAGCGACTCGCGTTGACAGCGCCAGCACACAGTGCTATTCTTGGCGGGAAAAGGATTCACAAACGGCCTTCTGCCGGCGCTGGAGCAGTGACGTGAGTAGACATGCAATACGGGCGCAGGTTGGCATCCGGGACGTGGCCCGGGTTGCGGGCGTCTCGATGGCAAGCGTTTCACGGGTGCTCAACGACGGCAAGGGAACCGGCTCAGTCCGTCCCGATATCGTCGAGCGCGTCCGCAAGGCAGCGGGCGAATTGCAGTACCGCCCCAACCCTTGGGCGCGCAGCCTGCGTACCGCCCGCGCGAGTACTATCGGCGTGATCGTGTCAGATTTGTCGCTCCCTTTTGCCGTCGAGGTTCTTCATGTGCTCTATGCTAGATGCCGGGAGCAGGGCAGCCATCTGTTGTTTCATATCGCCGAAGACGACGACGTGGACGGACTGACGCTCGCCGGCCTTCCAAGCAGCGATCGCGTCGACGGCGCGGTCGTCATCGGTGGCAGGTTTCTGCAGGGCTCGGATGAGGCATTTAGTGAAGCGCTGGCGCGGTTGGTGCGAGAGTATCGTCATGTTGTCACCGTGGCCAGCCGGCCGAGCGTCGCGGGCGAGACTGCGATCATCGTGGACGATGTCGCCGGCGTTACCTTGGCGATGGAGCACCTCATTAGCCTCGGCCACACTCGGATTGCTCATATCCGGAATGATCAGGGCACGGGCTGCTGGGAGGACCGCCAGCGCGCGCTCGCCTTCGCCAGCACGCTGGAGTCGCACGGTCTCGCCCACGATTCTGCCCTGGAAGTGGCGGTCGACCATCGCGATCTCGGCGCCGCTCAGGCCGCGCTGCGACACCTGCTTGGCGTCGGTCGGCCCCCGACCGCAGTCTTCACCGATTGCGATGCGGCGGCGATCACGGTTCTCAAGACCGCTCTCCTGGCCGGCATCCGTGTGCCGGAGGACCTGTCCGTTGTCGGCTTTGACGACATTGAGTTCGCTGCGCTCTCTACGCCCGGCTTGACTACCGTCCGCCAGCCCGTCGAGACGATGGCTGAGCTCGCGGCGGCGGCGCTTCTGGATAGGGTCACAGGGGAGTCCCTGGACAGCATATTCTGCGCCCCTGGCAAGACGGTAATCGTCCCGCCAACGTTCGTGGTCCGCGAATCATGTGGACCACCGGGGTGAGGCAGTGCTCGGTGACGGGTTTACACGGTGGCGCGGCTGGAATGGGGCCTCTTTACGACAACGGCAGAGTGTTGAATAGTCTCAGGAGGGCAGGAAGTGATCAAGGGTATCGGTCACCTGGCGTTTCGCATAGCAGACCTCGAACGCTCATTGCATTTCTATTGCGATATCCTTGGCTTCCAGGAGGCATTTCGCCTCGACCGTGAAGGCAGCCCATCCCCGTGGATTGTCTACATCCAGTTGGCTCCCGGCCAGTACATCGAGCTCTTCCCGGTGGGTGCTCCTGAGGGAACTGCGGCCAGGCTGGGCACTGGTGAGCCGCGCTTCGCGCTCAAGTCGAGTGACATCGATTCCAGCACCGGAAACAGTTACCACCACTTCTCGTTGACGGTGGACGACGTCGACGCCACCGTGCGCGAGCTGGCGGCACGGGGCGTGCCTGCCGAGCGCCTTGGCGTCGCGTCCGAAGGGCCCGATCACAATAGGCAGTACTGGGTCGCGGACCCCGACGGCAACAGAATCGAGCTTATGGAGATTACATCGGCGTCGCCCCACGCGGCTGCCGAGGCACGCTGGTCCGCGCAGGGGCGCCACTAGAGCCTTCTGCCCTTCCAACGCCAACTCTCGCCTGTACGCCGGCACCGACGGTAGGTGCGCGACACTCGGGGATCCGCTTGGCGACGGCCGCCAGCCTGCTACACTCGCAATGGGGTCGCCTGCCGGGTTCGCAGTATGGTTGACCTCCTGGGTTGCGCGATCACTGTGCAAGGCAAGCGCCAACCAATGGATCTAGCTTGAGCTAACAATAGCCTCCGCATGGAAGGAACGAGGCCGGCTTCGGCCGGGCGTGTGACGTCTTCATCCGCGGTAGCGGTCCGTGGCCAACTGGAGCGAGGAAGGGAGCAAATATGGAGCGCGGAGTCTACTTCGACGCCTGGTATCCGGGCCAGCACTGCTACCATCCGAGCCTGCCGCCACGTCGTCTGCGCATGGTAGAACAGCTGGAGGAGTTCAAGGCGACGATGCTGGTCTGGTCGGCTCTGGGGGGCGGCTCGATCGCGCTGCCCTACTTGGAGCAGGAGGCCCACGGGGCTATCGATCCTCGCTACCGCTTCTACGGCTTCGTCGACGACAGCGAGTTCATCCAGGCGTGCCAGCAGCGCGGCATCAAGGTGTTTGGCATCGTGTTCGAGGTGCAGGGCTGGGAGTTCCCCGTCGAGGTGAACGAAGCGGAAGACTCGGTCCTCGCGCTTAACGAGCTGCGGGGAGTGGGCAAGCCGGGGTGGATGGGTCTGCGGGAGTTCACGCAGAACCGTTATCCCAAACTGTGGCGGTCGTTCGAATCCTACTTCCCTGGCGGGTTGGTCAACAGCGACGGCGAACAGGTGACCGACCTGTTGGAGGAGTGCTGCAGCCGCGACATTCATGGCACGGCCTGCCACGCCCGTTGGGTGGAATGTCCCGACCGACCCCACTACTGCTACCTGATGGACCGCAACAACCCGGTCTGGCGAGAGTATCTCAAAGCAATTATCCGCATCCAGATCGACGCCGGAGTAGCCGGCGTACAGTTGGATGAAGCGGAGACGCCGCTTACCAGTCTGCAGTACGGCGGCTGCTTCTGCAAGGATTGCACGAAGGGTTTTCGCGCCTATGTGCAGGCACTCCCTGCCGACCGGCTTCCTGCCGAACTTGCCGGCACCGACCTGGCGCGTTTTGCCTACGGGCCCTGGCTTCTCGAGCGTGGCTACGACTTCAAGATCGACGTCGCCCGGACGCCGCTCTTCTGGCACTACCTGCGGTACCAGCGCCAGTCCGTCGCTCGCACCTTCGGCGAGTTGGCGGACTATGCGCGCGCGTACGCGACGAGCAAGGGCCAGGACGTGCTGGTGTCGGGGAACTTTTTCAACCTGTTCGATCATTACTACGCGTTGGAGCCGCAGGTCGATGTGCTGATCACGGAGATGCGCAACACGCGCTACCGGCAGCCGGAGTGGTATCGCTATGTGGCTGGGTTTGCAGGGGCCAAGCCGGTCGTGGTGGTGGAGAACCCGTATGGGGGTGTTGTGCCGGAACTGGTGCGGCGCCTGGAGCAGGGCCGGGGCTACGACCGGTTCCGCTGCTCCGTCTATGAAGCGGCCGCCCTGGGGGCGAACATGAGCCTTCCCTACGGCTCGTGGATGGGCAGTGTGATCCAGGACGCCTTTTACGCTCCGCATGAGCTGTGCGTGGAGATCGGGCAGTTTCTAGCAAAGCATGAGGCGTTGTACAGCAGCCGAACCTGCTCGGATACGGCAGTCGTCTTCAGCGTGGAGAGCAACTTCCAGCGGATTACGGAACGCGACCTCCTGGCCGACGTGCGGGTGAACGATTCGCTCGGTCCCGAGCTCCCCTTCCGACAGGTCTGCGCCACCTTGAGCGCGGGGTCCCAGCCCTATGACGTGGTGTTCTTCCCGGATGGGCTGCTCCGGGCGGATGTGCTCCAGGTGGCCGACCTGGCCCAGTACGGCACGCTGCTGCTGCCGGACTGCTGGTGCCTGACGATGGCGCAGGCCGAACTCTTGATCGCCTACCTGGAGCTGGGCGGACGGCTCGTCGTGCTGGGCGAGTGCGGGCGCAACCTGCCGGCGCAGCTGCGCGAGGCGATACTCGGCCACCGAGGCTCAGTGCAGGTGTCGAGCGCGAAAGACTTCAGCATCGGTGATCTGCCGCTGGGACCACAGGCGCGGCTGCACGAGTCACATGAACTGGCAATCAATGTCCAGCGCGTGGAGCATGGCGCCGCCGTACACATCATCCGTTACGACTACGACGAGGCCGCGGACTGCGTGCCCGATCTGCCGGAGTTGCAGCTCGATCTCCGCCTGCCGGAGCGATTTGGTCGCGCGGCGGTGTATAGCCCGTCCGGAATGCCTGAGGCGGCCGTCCTGGTGGTGGGCGACGTACACCGGATCGCACTGCTCAACCTTCCGCTCTACACCATCGTGGTGCTCTCGCGCGCAGATGACTGAGCGGTGTGATGGTGTCCGGGTGTAGAGCCGGCACGACTGAACAGCGGCTACAGATGGCAACCGGGGAGAACTGCTGAAGCTCTTACCCGAGTCGCCCTATACGACCGTGAGAGCGTGGTAGCGGGCTCGTCGGGACACATCCCCGGCCCCGGGTGCTACCGCCTGACGACGCCGCGCGAGATGTGGCCGGCGGACGCAGTCGCGCCGATGATCGCCAGCTGGCGATCATCGGCCGACCAAGCCGCTGCAGCCGAGGGGATCTGAGTGAAGGCGGCAGTTCTCCTCGCTCGAAAGTAAGTGTAAGCTGCGCCAACCTGACACCGCAATCATATTGAACAGCCCGGTGAGAAGTCCTCGGCGTTGAGAGCGGTCGATCCCCCGCAGTATTGCGCTTGACCTGGTGCCCTGTGTCGTGATATTCTCACGACACAGGGCACAACTGAGGTACTGACACCGTTGACAGGTTTCCTGGATGCGAGATTCGGCACGGAATTGGTCAAGCGCCAGAACAGGCGGGTGTTAGGCACATGACTGTCACCATTCGCGATGTGGCCAAAGCAGCCGACGTATCGCCGAAGACGATCTCGCGAGTTCTGAACAATGAGCGATGGGTCCAGGCTGAAACACGCGACAAAGTCTTGCGGGCGATTAAGGAGCTGGATTTTCACCCCAATCCAATCGCCCGTGGACTTGCCACCAACCAGATGGCCACACTTGGCGTCGTGGTGCCCGACCTCGCCAACCCATTTTTCGCCAAGGCCATAGATAGCTGCGCGGAACAGGCCGAGCGAAACGGCTATGGCTTGTCGATAGCGACATCGAGAGATGACCCAGGACGCGAGGCCTCGCAGGTACAGGGCTTCCTGGCACACCGTGTCTCGGGACTGATTCTCTGGAATACCGGCATCGACGCGGCGGCTCTGCGGCAGATGATGGACCGTTTCCGCTGCAACTGCCCGACGGTTTTCATCAACAGCCAGTCAAGAGCCGTGCCGCTAGACCCAGCACCGTTCGAGTCGATCCTGATCTCAGAGGAACGGGTAGGGGCACTAGCGACACAGCATCTCCTGAACGAAGGGCGACGACATATTGCGTTCATTGGCGTGAGGGGCAGCGGTCACTGGATCTCGCAGCAGCGGCTTACAGGGTACAGGAACACTCTGCTCGGCAGCGATATTACTCCCAAGCCAGAGTGGCTCCGCTATGCCTTGCACGCCACGATCCGCGAAGGCTTTGTCGCGGCCTCGACGCTGTTCGCCCAGCGTTCCCGGCCCGACGCCGTATTCGCGGTCAATGACTTGCTCGCCGTTGGCGCACAGCTCGCGTGCCGCGAAGCGGGTGAGCGCGTGCCGGAAGACGTAGCCATTGTGGGCGTCGACGACACTGAGATCGCCGTCGTAGCTCAACCGCCACTCACGAGCATTCGGCTGCACCAGCGCGAGATTGGCCAACGGGCTGCCGATCTGGTTCTCTCGTTGATCCGGCCGGCGGTGCCCGGATCGCCGGCAATGTCTGAACTCCCGCTACCGGACCTGATTGTACGAGGGTCGAGCTCCTTGCGGGCAGCGCCTGTGACATCACACGACGACATCGATAGCCTCCAGTGAGCTTAGGCTGGCGCTGCCCGGAAACGATACTGTGAAGCGACCAAGCACAGCCTGGCCTGAAGCCATACGCAAGAAGGGTAGATGATGAAGACACTCATTATCGGCGGATCAGGTCTTATCAGCACGGGCATCACGCGTCAACTGGTGAGCCGAGGCGATGACGTAACACTTTACAACCGCGGTAAGACTCCGTTGCGCGTGGATGGACAGGTCCGCGTAGTCCGTGGCGACCGCACCGACTACCCGCGGTTTGAAGAGCAGATCGAGCAACTCGGCTACTTCGACTGCGTGATCGACATGGTCTGCTTCGACCCCGAAGAGGCACGGTGCGCCGTTCGTAGCTGCCGAGGGAGGACCGGGCACTACATCTTCTGCAGCACGGTCACGGTCTACAACAAGGCAGGCGATGGCTACCCGCTGACGGAGCATGCGCCACGCGACACACCCGTTGGCGAGTACGCGCAGAAGAAGTCGCGCTGTGAAGACGTGTTCGTCGACGCGCATCGACGTGGCGATCTCACCGTGACCATCCTTCGTCCAGGCCCAACGTACGGTGATGGGCGAGGGGTGTTTCACACATTTGGCCTGACGACCACGTATCTCGACCGCATACGCAAGGGAAAGCCGATCGTGGTGCATGGCGACGGCAACGCGCTTACCGTGATCTGCCACGCGGACGACGTGGCAGGCGGCTTCGTCGGGGCGATCGGAAACAAGGCAACCTTCGGGCAGGCGTACAACGTCACCGGCGAAGAATGGCTCACGTGGAATCGCTACCACGACAAAGTAGCCGAAGCACTGGGCGCGCCGGAGCCAACCAAGGTACACATCCCGACCAGCCTGCTGGGGGAGGTTGCGCCACGCCACGCAGCATTTATCGTCAACGACTTGCAGTACGTCAATATCTTTGACACTTCCGCGGCGCGTCGGGATCTCCAATTCCGCTACTCGATACCGTTCGTCGACGGCGTGCGCAGGAGTGTCGCCTGGCTGGACGCGCAAGGCGGCATTGCGAATAGCGATGAGGATCCGTTCGACGACCAGGTGATTGCAGCATGGGAATCAATGAGGGCCCAGTTCGCCGCGCGTCTTGAAGGCGCAGACCGCTGACGTGGCAAGCAGCGCATTAGCTGGGCCGGCGCTCTTTGAGTTGTGCCGTGACGCAAGTGGACGGCCGGCAGGTCGTTGAAGAGAGGGGTTGAACAGTCGGCTTGGCGTGACGTGCCGAGAGGTGGCATATCCGAGCAGTGAACAGGCCAATGAGCCCGATCATTCGTCGTCTTCCTGGGCAGACGCCACTCGCTCTGGTGCAGTGGCCTCCCAGAGTTGGGAAGGGTTTGGTTGCTATGAAGCAAGATACTCAAGATCAGTCGGTGCCAACGGAACAAGCTCGAGTGGAGATAAGCCGCCGCGACGCACTGACAACCGCGGCGAAGATAGGCGTGGCTGGTGCGGCTGTTGCCGCGGGAATCGGTGTGCAGACCGGGCGCACCCCGGCAGTGGTGCGCGCGAGTTCTACCACCACCTTGCGCTTTCAGCACTGGAACAACTCGTTTGGCGCCAATCCGCAGTGGTTCAAGGATATCCTGGCCGGGTTCACCAAGCTGCATCCCGGCGTGGTCGTACAGAGCGATTTCATCACCTACGCGCAGTATCTGCCTGCCTTCACAAGCCAGGTGGCGGCAAAGACGTTGCCGGACATCTATAACGCGGCCACGCTCACGGCGCAGCTGGGTCGCTCCGGCGACAGCATCGACTACGCCACCCACGTGCCCGCATCGTTCGTCAAGCAGTTCTTCCCCAGCCCGATCAGGCAGTTCACCTACGACAACGGCAAGATCTACGCGTTGCCGCTCAATGCCCAGGACTTCGGCATGTACTACAACACGCAGATCATGAAGAAGCTGGGTCTGCAGCCGCCCGAGACCTGGGACGATCTCATCGCCATGACTCCGGCCATCCGTAAGGCCGGCTATGTCCCAGTGTCCTGGGGCAACGCGCTGGGCAATGCTGGGCCAGATTTCGTGCTGCCCCTGGTGACACAGTACGGTGGCGACGTCTACGCGTTGGACAGCCTGACCCAGAAGGGGCTGACCTGGGACTCCAAACCGGTGAACGACGCGTTCGCGCTGCTCGGCAAGCTGAACAAAGCCAATGTGTTCCCGGAAGGCGTGAACGGGCTCTCGCAGTCGCCGCAATCGGAGGAGATGTTCTACCACGCCCAGTCCGTTATGCACTGGGACGGCTCATGGTTCGTGGGCGACATGCGTGGGGCGGCGCCGAAGGCCGTCCAGCCGCTCGTCGCCGTGGCGAAGGTTCCCACCGTCACCAAGGGCGAACGACACTGGTGTGGCGACGGCAGCGGCGAGGGTGTCGCGGTCAATGCGAAGGGAGCTCACCTGGACCTGGCGCTGGATTTCGTGAAATACCTGTTCAGCCCAGCCGTCTACAACATCATCATCAAGAATAGCCAGCAATTCCCCTCGATCGTCACTGCCAAGAGCATGATCACGGACCCGCTGGTCAGCACGATGATCGGGTATCTGCCGGACGGCACGGACCACATTCTCTACGGCGTTGGGTGCTGGAATGCGGTCTCTAATGCCGCTACAGCCGTCCTGGCAGGAGCGCTCGACCCGCTCAAGGCCGGGGCAAAGGTGCAGTCGGACGTGCTGAAGGCGCGGCAGGGTCGCCACTAGCGCCTGCGGCGCCTGGGGCGTGCCAGGAACCTGAGTTCTCTGGCATTCGGGACCAGGATCTTTCGCTGCCGACATGGCAACGACAGATCCTGGCCTCGGCGCCAAGTGTATGCGACGGCGCGGTTTGATCAGAACGGAGCACGGAGTCCTCTGATTCGAGGGGAGCGGAGGTTAGCGCAACGCCATGGCAGCTTCGACCATGCGGCCTCGAGGGTCCTTCAGGCGAACAGTTCGCACGTTTGGGCTGCCCATCGCCTTCCTGATCCCGGCAGCGGTGATCATGGTTGCGTTCATGCTCGTGCCGATGGTCAGGACCATCATCATGAGCTTCCAGTCCTGGAACGGCATTACCCCGGCCACGTGGGTCGGATGGGGCAACTACCAGGATCTTCTGCAAGACGAGTTGTTCCGGAATGCTCTGGCCCACACTGCCGTGTTCGTCGTCGTTACCGTGGTCTTCCAGACCGCCATTCCGCTTCTGGTCGCCGTCCTGCTCAATGGGAAGATCCACGGCAGCGTGATCTTTCGGACCATCTACTTCATGCCGGTGATTATCTCCCTGGCTGTCAGCGGGCTCTTGTGGACCATCATCTACGATCCCACTAACGGCGTCATCAACAACCTGCTTGGCGACATTGGCCTCAAGAACCTCGCTCACCCCTGGCTGGCCGACATGAACACGTCGCTGCCTTCTGTCATAGTGGTCTCGATCTGGCAGGCCATGGGTTTCTACATGGTGATCTTCCTGGCCGGCCTGCAAAGCATTCCGCACGAGCTGCACGAGGCCGCGGCGATCGACGGCGCGAACGCCTGGCACCAATTCCTCCGAGTGACAGTACCTCTCCTGAGGCCTGTCATGACTGTTGTGGTGGTGCTCAACACTATCAACGGCATCAAGGCGTTCGACCAGATCTGGACCATGACCGAGGGCGGGCCCGTCCATTCCAGCGATACCCTGGGTACGTACCTCTACTATTCGGCTTTTGGCTCCTACGGGGCTGCGAACCCCGAGCTGGGCTACGCGTCCACGATTGGCGTGGTCATCCTCGTGCTTTCCGCCTTCATCAGTATCGTGCAAATTCGTCTCGGACAATCCGAGGCAACCGAGTATTGATACGGGAGAAAGGAGGCACCGATCATGGCCACATCTCGTCAGCCTAGAACTCCGGCCCTGGCGGACCGGCCGCCGACGATGAGACGAGGCTCCTCCTATCGCACGCAGGCGATCGCCACGAAGTCCGGAGTCTACGCGATCCTGATCCTGCTGATCATCGTCACTATCTTTCCGCTCGCGTGGATGCTGCTGACGTCGGTCACACCGCAGGACGAGACTTTCGGCTCAATCATCCCCAGCACGCTGGATGGCTCAGCGTACCAGCGAGCCTGGACTGCCATGAACTTCCCTCAGGCTTTCGAGAACACGGTTGTGGTCACGGCGATGACCGTGGCGATCGTGGTAGCGGTCTCCACGCTGACCGGATACGCGTTCGCGCGTCTGCCGTTTCCGGGACGCGAGATTGTATTCTATATATTCCTATCGGCAATGATGGTTCCGGGAGCCGCTATCCTGGTTCCGATGTTCATCTTTCTCAAGGACATCAACCTGGTCGACACGTCGCCCGGTCTCTCCTTCTCGTATCTGGGCGGTGCGCTGCCGTTCGCGACATTCTTGATGCGAGCCTTTTTCAAGACGTTACCTGCCGAGCTGGGCGACGCGGGCAAGATGGACGGCTGTTCTGAGTTCGGTGTGTTCCGGCGTGTCTACCTGCCGCTTACTGGCCCTGGCATCGCCACGATTACGATCTTTCAGTTCATGGGTACCTGGAACGAGTTCATGTTTGCCAATACCTTTTTGGCGTCGCCGGATTCCAAGACGCTGCAGGCGGCGCTCTATCAGGCCGTCGGGCAATACTCGACGGACTGGCCGGCGCTTACCGCAGGTTTGACCATGGCGACCGTGCCCATCGTGATCGTCTACCTTGCCCTGCAGCGGCAGTTCATCAGCGGCCTGACCGCGGGCGCGCTCAAGGGCTAATCCACTGGTGCGGTTACAGTTCCTTGTCGCTCTGACGGTGCAGTCCGAGCTGTGGGTCAGAGGTTCCTGATTGACGGATTAGTGCGCTCGGCTCGGCCGAGACAAGTTTGGAGAGCAGCTCATGGTGACCGGTATCGGGCACATAGCATTTCACATCGCGGATCTCGATCGCGCCCTGGACTTTTACTGTAACAAGCTTGGATTCAGCGAGGCATTCCGTCTGGATCAGGAAGGCATGCCGTCGCCATGGATCGTGTACATCCAGGTGGCGCCTGGCGCATTTATCGAACTATTCCCGGTTGGCGCGCCGGTGGGATCCTCGGCCGAGATGGGGACTGGGTCCGGCCGTTTTTCACTGGCCATACCTGAGGATCTCATGCGAAGCACCGGGAATAGCTATCACCACTTCGCGCTCACCGTTGACGATATCCAAAGCACCTTGCGCGATATGGTCGCACGCGGCGTACCAGCCGAAAGCATAGGCAAGGCTACTCAGGGCGTAGACCACAACTGGCAGTACTGGATAGCCGATCCCGACGGCAACCGGATAGAGCTGATGCAGATTACACCCGAGTCGCCTCATGCGGCCGCAGGAGCGGGTTGACGATCCCACTGTTCGCGTTGGGAGGCTGGGAGGCACGAGCCCGTCAACAGCAGCTCGGGTCACTGTCCGCGCCCCCGGGTGCCAGTGACCACGACCGAGCGCACGACAGATGGATCTGGTGGAGTCTGTCGGGTGCAAAACGTGCGGTGGGCATTCGGGCGATGCGAGCCATCCGTGCACGAGTGCAGTTGCGCGAGTGGTTCTGGTGGACACCGGCGGATCAACTCGCATGGGCTCTTGGCGCCAGTACCCACTTTAGCCGTGCAGGTATCAACCTCTCGCTGTAACAGCGGAGCGTGGACGATAGCGCGTAGTGGTTCGGACACGTTGTCCGAGGCAACGCGCTCGAGGACTTGCAGGTAACGGCCCGCTGGGCGTGCGGTTGCCGCGGATTTCGGCCGGCCGCGGTGTGGCGGGCCGGCCCAAGGCTAGAACAACTTGGATCTGAGAATAGTTATACAGTGCCTTACCGTAGGCACTGGAAAAGGCTGAAGGAGACATGCAGACAGGCTGGCGGAAACAACCTCTTGGCTCGACGGGTCTCGTCGTAGATCCGCTTTGCTTCGGTACGGCGCCGTTGGGCGATCCCGGGAACTTTCCATACACGGTCGGCGAGGAGCGAGGCGTGGCAACAGCTCGAGCGATCTTCGACGGGCCGACAAACTGCGCCGACACTGCCGCCGGATACGGAGAGAGTGAGCGGCGGCTCGGCATCGCATTGCGCGAGCGGGGAGGCTTGCCGGATGGCTTCGTACTGATGACCAAGGTCACATGTCGCATGGCCCCTGGCGCCTCGGCACACGATGAAACGCGCCGGAGTGTGGAACGGAGCCTGCAGTTGCTAGGATTGCAACGCCTGCAACTTGTATTTCTCCACAATCCGGAGTTCAGCACGTTCGAGAAGGTCATGGCTCCAGACGGGCCGTTCGAGGCAGTCCGGTGGTGCATGGCGGAGGGATTAGTTGAGCATGTCGGCGTGGCCGGTGGCGAGATCGACGTTATGACCCGCTGCGTGGAGACTGGCGCGTTCGAGGCCGTTCTTTGTCATAACCGCTTCACGCTGCTCAATAAGGTAGCCGACGGGTTGTGGGATCTCGCCAAAAGGCGTGGCATGGCCACGCTAAATGCGGCGGTCTACGGCGGTGGCATCCTGAGTAAGGGTCCGGGCACCGACGCTCGCTATGCCTACACGGTTGCCTTACCCGAAGTCGTTGGCAAGGCCTTCCGTCTGGAAGCGATCTGCGCGCGCTATCAGGTGCCGCTGGCTGCGGCCGCGCTACAGATATCGCTGCGAGAACCGCGTATCGACACGACAGTCGTGGGCATCAGCAGACCGGAACGGGTGGCTGAGACAATCGCACTCGCGCAGCATCCCGTGCCGGACGACCTCTGGGCCGAGCTGGCTGCCGTGGTGCCCTCCATGGAGGATTTTCCCAGCTGACGAAGAGTGTGGGCTCGCTACGGACAACAGCAAACGGATAGGCCGTGGCAGCCGTGAACAGTGGAAGAAGCGAAGGCGTGTGTCTCGAGAGCAGCCTATGTGATATCGAGATGCAGGACTGTGAGCGAGTCCGGTGGGAAGGTGCGTGAAAACGCACGACCGAGACCGGCGGTAGTCGTGGTCACGGGATGGACGTTCTCGGGATCCGTGAGCGAGTTGGCCGCGTCGGTGCTGTTTGAGGTCAACACGCTGGCTGTCCCACGCGATGAAACGGCAATCGCGCCGACGACCTTGATATCGACCTTCTGTGCGCTGCCGCTCGTGTTCACGACCGTAACGTAGAGCGCGCCAGTCTTGATGTCTCGACTAGCCACGTAGCTGAGCTTCGCGGCTCCCGACAATGTAGCAGGCACGACGACACTGCCAAGGTTCTGGCCGAATAGTTGCTGCACATAGTATGATGGCGAGCCATAGCTCGTCAGGCTATCGTAACTAATGAGATCCGGCGACCATTGATAGGCGTTCACGTTCTGAAACAGGGGCGCGTACGAGGCCATCAGCACAACGTCCGCATTGCGCTCGAGGCCTGTCATCCATGCTGCCTCGCCGAGCGCTGTGCCAAGCGTGGCCGTTCCCTGACCAATCATGCTACCGTCCGGGCGAGCAGCATATTCGCCCACCATGACCTTCGGCCCGGCGCGGCTGTAGCGGTCATAGTACGATGTATTGTCTGCGAACCACTCCGGACTCTCATAAAAGTGCTGGTCGATCATATCCGGCACTCGACTTTTCACGCTGGTTGTCGCGATGATCTGCATGTGTGGGTATACGGCCTTGATTGCATTGTAGAACTGCGCAAATCGCCCATCGTAACTACCGGACTGGTCAAAAAAGTCTTCGTTACCGACTTCGACATAGCGGATGGTGAACGGCGCTGCGTGCCCGTCAGCCGCGCGCCGCGCGCCCCACGACGTGGTCACGGCACCGCTCGCGTATTGGATTTCGTCCAGCGCATCGGCAACATAGGGCGCAAGCTGAGGTCCTGCCGGGATGTACGTGCCCTGCAGCGCGTAGCCGGCGAACACGGCAAGCACCGGGACCATATGCAAATCCTCACACCATTCGAGGTATCCCAGCAGTCCCAGACCATCGCTTGACCAGTAGCCCCACGCGTCGTCCGGGTGACCCGGTCTGAGTGCGACTGGACCGATGGTGTACTTCCAATTGAAGCGGGTTGCCACCGTTTGGCCCTCGAGGAAATTCCCTCCTGGGAAGCGCAGAAATCCAGGATTCAGTGCACGAAGGTCACGCATCAGGTCGACACGCATGCCATTTGGCCGATTGTTCCAGGTCGGGGGAAAGAGCGAGACAAAACTGAACCACACGATGCCCGTATGCGTGCCTGAGATCACGAGGTGATTCGTCGAGGATTGCTTGACCCATGCCTTTGTGGTCAATGCCAACTGATAGTGCTGCCACGAGTCGCCGACACGCGAAACCGTCGACGTGGCGAGAACCCTTCCGAGGTTATCTTCAAGGCTGGCCATAAGCGGTCCCGCAAACCCGGCACCGCTTCGAGCGTAAAACGACAGGCGATATGTTGTTGAGGGCTGCGCGGGCATACCGGCGAAGCCAGCGTTGACAATGCCAACCCGCTCTCCCCGGGCGATCTTGACGATTGTCAGGCGCAGGCTGCTCCGCAGCGCACCCTTTCCCGCCGGCTTGCTAGTGACGTACTCGATGCTTCCCTGCGCATGACCCGTCGCCTCGGTTGCCCATGGCACGTTCGACTGGGGATCGTCGACCATGTTTCGATCGGCGACAAGCTCCGCATAGATGCCGCCGTCGCCGGAGTGGTTGATGTCCTCGAACATCAGCCCGAAGAGCGTCGGATTGATCGCCGGCCCGCGTTGGTCGAGATGTAGGGTGAGGGTTCCCGCCGTGTCTCGGGACGGACGCATATCGGTCAAGCCGCCACTTGCTCCTGCCGGCATGAGCACTGCCGCCGCCAGTAGTGCTCTGACAAGTCGGTACATGCTGACTTTCCCTTCCGTGGCAGAGATTGTGGTTGGCGCGAGTGCAGTGAAACACACTAATCTGCGCCGGACGGCAGCAGCCGATCTGGCCAGCGACTACTGCCTGGCGGCAGGCATCATTCGGAGCGTGATGTGTGGATCGTTAGCTGGCTTCCCGTACTCTACGCCCGACCCACGTCAAGTCGCAGCACCGCGAGGCCCGGCGCCGGCACGCGAACATGCGCCGTCCCATCGTCGTCGAGAGCCGCCTCGCCCTTGAAGGGCGCGACGGCGTGCGGACGCTCCCAGCTGTTCGCAGCCTTCACGTTGGCTCCGCCGAGCACCTCTACGCCGGCGATGCCCGCAATCCGCCGGCCAGAGAGGTCGATGGATACGTCCAGTTCTTCGCAAAGGCTGCGATTGATGAGGAATACCGCGGCCGACTCGGTGGTCGCATCGTAGCTCGCCGCGCAGTCCAATACTGGAGCGTCTCCGCGGTCTCCTGCATGATACATCGGACAAGAAAGCGCCGGGTCAAGGGAATTGCCGCGCGCGTGTTGCGAGATCATGCGGAACGGGTGATAGGTCGACTGCACGAGCAGGCCCTCCCGCCGCGTGAGGATGGGCGCGATCACGTTGACGATCTGGGCGATGCACGCGATCTTCACGGTATCGGCGTGCCGGATGAAGCTGGTGAGGTACTGGGCGCACACCAGCGCATCCTCCAGGTTGTAGATCTCCTCGCAGAGATGCGGCGCAGTGGTCCACTGCCCATCGCCGCCCTGGTCCTTATACCAGACGTTCCACTCGTCGAATGACAAGAAGACTCTCTTGTCGCACTTCTTGACACCGCGGACATAGGCCAGCAAGCCCGCGTAGTCCTCCAGTATGCGATCGATCTCCAGACCCTCGGCCAGGTACCAGGCACTGTCGCCAGCGTGGTTGTGGCTGTAGCGATGGGCGGAGATGTAGTCGACGTGGTCCCAGCAGTAATCCAGCACCGTACGATCCCACTCCATGTACGTCGACATGTAGCGATGCGATGATCCGCACACGACGGTCTCGATTGACGGGTCGAGGCCCTTCATCACGGTTCCTGCCTGATTGGCGCGCTGTGCGTAGACCTCCGCGGGCACATGGCCTGCCTGCCAGGGGCCGTCCATCTCGTTGCCCAGACACCACAGCTTGACCGCGTACGGATCGGCATGACCGTGCTCGCAACGCCGGTCTGCCCAGTATGTGCCGCCCGCTAGATTGCAGTACTCCAGGAGCGCTGCCGCACCAGTCGTGTCACCTGTGCCCAGATTCACCGCCAGCATGGGCAGCGTGCCGAGCAGGTCGCACCACTCCATAAACTCGTCGGTACCGAACTGGTTCGACTCGATCGTGCGCCAGGCGTAGTCCGGGCGACTGAGCCGCCGGTTGCGCGGCCCGACACCGTCCTTCCAGTCGTAGCAGCTGACGAAATTTCCGCCTGGATAGCGGATTATCGGCATGTTCAGATCACGAAGGCATTCGAGCACATCCTGCCGCAGGCCGTGCCGGTCGCTCAACGAGCTCTCTGGATCGTAGATGCCCTCATACACCGCGCGACCAAGATGCTCCAAGAAACCACCGAAGATGCGACGGTCGATAGGGCCCACACCGTGCTCGGCATCGAGATGAACATATGCTTGCATCACGCTTCCGCCTTTTCCATCCCCTGATCTCTTCTCGGGAGGGTTCCCGTGCCGTACCACGCGTCAAGACGACCGCGATGGCACCAGGCACCTATTCCTTGATGCTGCCTTGCAGCACGCCGCGCAGGAAGAAACGCTGCATGACGAGGAAGACTATCACCGTAGGCGCGAACACGATGGTACTGCCGGCCAGCATCGCGCCCCAGTTGCCAGTGGTGGTCTGCGCGTTGGTGAGCAAGGAAGCCTGCAGCGCGCCCAACTGGATTTGCACCGTGGGCAGCGCGGGCACGACGAGCAGAGGCCAGAAGTAATCGTTGTAGGAGTTGAGGAAGGTGACGATGCCGAGGCTCACCAGCGCCGGTCTGATCACGGGCATGATAACGCGCCACCAGGTGGAGAAGAGTCCGCAGCCGTCCACGCGTGCCGCGTGCAGCAGCTCATTCGGCACGCCGGCGATCACCCCGTTCATCCAGAAGATGCCGAGCGAGCTGACCAGCAGCGGGATGACCAGCCCGTGGTACGTATCGAGCCAGCCAAAGTTGTTCAGCTCGAGCAGCAGCGGGATGTACTGCGTGATCGGCACGAAGAAGAGTGTGAGCATCATCAGTCCGAAGAGGAACTGCTTGCCACGGAATTCGAACTTCGCAAAGCCGTAGCCGGCCAGAGGGCAGAAGAACAGGGTGGTGACTAAAATGATGCTCACCTGCACGGCACTGTTCTTGAAGCCGGTGGCGAAGTCGACTTGATTCCAGGCGCTCTTGTAATTGTCCAGCATCAGCTCGTGCACGTTGATGCCGAACGGGTTGACGAAGAAGCTCGAATCCGGGCGGAATGAGGCAAAAACAGTCCATACGATGGGAAAGACACAGACGAGGCCGATAAGCCACGCCAGCAGCAGCAAAAGCCTGCCGCCGAGCCTGCTGGGCGTCAGTTCTCTACGCCACGCGCGCCGGGTCCGCCTCCGCATCGCCGCCTGCATCTCCGCCATCTCCAGTGCTCCCGATCCTTCCCGCTTAGTCTCTTGTCCAGCGGCGTGCCGCAACGAACAGCAGCACCGACATGACCGCCATGACACTTGTTGTCAGGAAGGAGACGGCGGACGCAGTGCCGAGATCGAGGTTGATGTCCTTTTGGAAGAGATACAGGCCCAGCGTCTGGGTCGAGTTGTCCGGGCCGCCCTGGTTCATCACTAGGTACGGCTCCGCGAACAGACTCAGGGCGGAAAGCGTGTACCAAACGGCAAGGAACAGAATGGTGCGCGCCAGCAGCGGCACGGTGAGAGAGACGAACGTGCGTACCGGCCCACTGCCGTCGACCGCGGCGGCGTCGTAGAAGTCCTGGGGGATGGCCTGCAGCGACGAGGCGATGAATAGGACGCCCAGGCCGAGGGTCTCCCACACGCGCAGAATTAGCAGGCCACAACGGGCGGACGTGTCGTCGTTGAGCCAGTCCACCGGCGGTATTCCCAACCAACTCAGCGACATGTCGATCGGGCCCGCGGTTGGATCGTAGAGGACACGGAAGATTACCGAGATTGCCACGATGGAGATCACAGTGGGTAGAAGGAACATGACCAGCAAGACGCTGCGGCCGAGCATGCCCGGCCGGTTCCAGATCACCGCGATGATCAGCGCCAGCAAGATAGTGATAGGCACGGACATCCACAGAAAGCCAGTATTCTGCAGGGCGCCCGTGAAGTAATTGTCGGAAAGAGCAAAGTTGTAATTGTCCCAGCCGACCCATTTCATCACGCCTTGGCCGGAGTAGCTATGCAGGCTGACGTAGAACGAGTAGGCTACAGGGTAGGCGAAGAACGTCGTGAAGATGGCGAAGAACGGCGCGATGAAGACGTACGGGGCGGTCGTGCGTATCAAGCGCACGCGCCTCATATAGCCGCTTGTCTGCGCGGGCGATGCGAGAGCTGTGCTTTGGCGTTCAGTCATGTCCGCTTGCCTTGTCTTAGCCTGGTCGGCAACACCTATCTCGCGAAGCCGAAACTCTCCAGCACCCGAATCGGCCGACTTTGGAGTCACGACCTACCGGCATCGCAGGTAGGTCCGTCCCCGAAGCGCCACCATCCGGGAGCGCGAGCACCTGCCCCGTCCACGCGCTCCCGCCTAAGAACGCCACTGAAGGTTCCTCTGCGATTCGCCACCAATGGAGTCATGACGTGGGTTGTGATCCGGAGGTGTGAGTCTTCGACCACGCCTCCGGATCACATGATACGGCACGGCACGCGTTGATTGGAGATCGTTGCTACGGGTTATAGCGCTTGACCACCTTGTTCAGCACGTCGTTGTAAACCTGCTGCTGACACTGCGCAGCAGTGATCTTGCCCCTCACGAGATTGAGCACGGGCGGGCTGTAGTAGGGGAACGCCTGGGAGTACCACGGCGGATAGCGGTAGCTGGCCGGCGCGCCCAGCGCGGCCGTCACGAGCATGTCATGCTCGTGCACCGTGGGGCTGAGCAGCTCCTTGTGGCGGATGGCATCCAGTTCGACCAACGGCCAGAGCGCCTCGGCCGACGGCAGGACGGCCGAGTAGACGAGCGATGCGTTGCCCAACTTCAGCGCGTCCGGCTCGAAGAGCTGGAAGGTGCCGAACACGGCCCCAGCCGCAGGGTTCTTGGCCTTCAGCGGCACCACGTAGGCTGAGCCGCCCATGATGGAATAGGGGCTGTCCTTGCCGGGCGTGAACACCGGCTGCTTGGCCAGGCCGATCTTGCCCACCAGGGGCTTCAGGCCAGGCGAGTTCCAGTGCGACCACCAGTCGGCGAAAATAATCATCGCCACCTGGCCCTTGTTCCACGTGTTGTAGAGCGTGGGCGTGGTAAAGAGGGCAGGCTCTGCCATGACCCCAGCTTTGGCCGCTTTCTCCAGGTACTGGAAGACGTTCGTGTACTCCTGGGCCATGATATTGAGATTGCCCTTGGCGTCGATGATGCCCGAGTGCTGCTGCCAGACCATGGCCTCGACCTGCATCTGCACGTGAGCCGCATCGGAGCCAAAGCCAATCGGCGTCTTGCAGGTCGGCACCTTGGCCTTAATCTCCTGCGCCGCGGCGATGAGATCGTCGTGGGTGACGATTTTGGTCACGTCGACGCCCGCCTGGCTAAGGATGTCCATGTTGTGGATCAGGTAAACCGGACAGATGTCCCAGGGAATGCCGACCTGCTTGCCCAACTGCTTGGTGACGGCCAGCTTGAAGGGAGCGACCTTGCTCGCATAGGGCTTCACAAACGGGGCAACGTCATACAGATTCGGGGCGAATTGCCCGAGGTACGCGTCCTCCATGAAGAAGATGCCGTCCGGGACATCCACTCCCGTCACCAGGTGCGACGACAGGCTCGGCGTGCCGGGGACATAGGTCGTCTTCTGCTGCTTGATCGTGACGCCTGGATAGCGCTTGTTGAAGGCCGCCACCTGCGCGTCAGTGAACAGGTTTGTATTTATCCAGATAAGGGCTTCGCCGGTCGGCGCCGAGCTGATTACCTCGACGCGTGGCGAAGCTTTCGCGATCCCGGTCGCCGCGCCGGATCCTGCTACCGCCGCGGCAGTGGCTACGGCGCCTTTGAGAAATGTCTTGCGCTCGATCTTCTTCGCATCCGGCGTAGTGGTTGCTGCGCGGTCCATATCACTCCTTTTGCGTCTGGTCGGCACTTTGCGTTGTGCCAAAGACAAGCCACGATAACACCGCCAGATCATTCCTCGAAGCCGTGAACCTGTAGGTGCTGCGGTCGGCTCACCTCCTCTCTGAGGCGGGGACCTTGCATGGCATCTGCATACAGTGAAACGAGCCGATCCCCGGGTTTCTGAGACGAGCATAGCATCCGGCCATGTGGGTGTCAAGGTGTCGTTCATTAGCGTTCCGTTGAAGCCGAACTGATTGTTCAGTATACTCACGCACGGTTCGCTGCTTACGCAAACTCCATTGAGGGGACTGTCTCTGGCGTCGATACGGAGGCGGTTTGTCCAACGCCCGACCAGTTTGATGCATCTTCGTCAGCTGTGCGCGTAAGCCATCGACACTTCCCGCGGCCGCTCTCAGGCCGCCATCGGCAACGTGGTCCAGACCACAGCACGCTATATCTGAGTAAGCCCTGGCCCTGGGCGGGGTACCGTGCTCGATGCAACGGCCGTGCCTCCAGCAGGCCGGGCCGGGCGAGCACAGTGCGCACAGTGATCAGGCATCGCCTCCACTACTAAACACTCGCCCACAAATGTGGTAATGTTAAGGTCGACGGGTTGGCGGAAGCGCTCGTGGGGCGGGGGCGAGGGGGCTGATTGCTGGAGTCTGCAGTCAAGCAGTACTATGTCTCCGCAGGGGCTGTGTGATGGAGTGTTTAGATGCGTGCCAAGTCGGATGAGGTGGAACAACAGGTGCTGATGCACGGACGCCGCCCAAGCATGCGCGATGTCGCGCGTGCTGCGGGCGTGTCGGCTGCAGCAGTGTCCCTCGTCGCCACAGGTCGTCCGGGGGTCAGCAACGAGACTCGGGCACGCACCCTCGCTGTAATGCACCAGCTGGGCTACGTCCAGCGTCCACGGCTGCGCCGCGATGACGATAGGTACACTTTCTCCATCATCACCGAACAGCTGGTTCAGCCGATCGAGCGCGACATCTTCTATTCCGAGGTCCTGCAGGGTATACAGGCCGAAGCGCAGCGCCAACGCCATCGCGTCATGCTCAATCTGCTGGAAGGCGGAGAGTCAGGTGTGGACTCCTTGCTCAACAGCCTGCGCGGCGAGACCGACGGTTTGATTCTAGCGAACGGCGGTGACTTGACTGAGGGCGCGATTCGCAGATTGGTGGCCAGCAGCATTCCCGCTGTGCTGGTCGATAACTATGTCGTCGATCAGCCACTGCATTGCGTCGTTGCCGACAACGTGACTGCCGGCTACTTGGCCACCCGACATCTGCTCCAACTCGGCCACACGCGTATCGGACTGCTTCGCGGCCCGCGAAAGTATCGCAGCCTGGTCGATCGCCAGGAGGGATACCTGGATGCGCTAGGCGAGCACGAGATCCCGGCAGATCAGTTGCTGATGCCCGTGCCAACGCCTCATGCTGGCGGGCAGAAGGGTTACCAGCAGATGCAAGGACTTCTGGATACCGAACACCCTCCGACTGCAGTTGTGGCCATCAGCGACAAGACCGCATTTGGCGCGCTGGAGGCGCTGAAGGAAAGGGGCCTGCAGATACCAAGGGATATGGCATTGGTGAGCATCGACGACGTGCTGGAAAGCGCACACACGACGCCTCCACTGACCACGGTCAGCGTGCCTCGGGCCGAGATGGGCAGGGAGGCCGTGCGCCGGCTCCTGGCACTGCTTCGTGGCGAATCGGTCATGCCGACCAAGACCCTGCTTTACACACACCTCGTGGTGCGTGGGTCTTGCGGCGCGATGGTGCCCTCGGCAGCTTGCTGATTCGACGTCAACCGTGATCAATCGACCAATGAGCGATCTACTCCACGTTAGCGGCGATTGATGTGCTATGCCCAGACTGTGGAAGAGCACGAGGCGCAAGCAGCATACGACGTGATGGGAGCGACGCTCAAGGAGCGATAGTGGCAGGCTTGTCTGGCGGCAGTAATCAGGAAGACTGGGTGGGGCCGCATTGGCGAGGTGGCGCGAGACCCCAGGCGTCCACGACAATCGCGAGGTACACCCGTACCCGGCAGATGGCACGACCAATTGGCGCTACACCGCGCTACCATGTACCAGGCGCCTTCCCGAGGCGCTACCAACACAATGGATACAGGTGTGAGGAGCATCGATGAAGATCGGCGTTGTCTTCCCCCATGTCGAGTTCGGCACCGATCCCGCCGCCGTGCGCGACTACGCGCAAACGGTCGAGGCGCTGGGCTTCAGCCACGTCGCTGCAGACGACCATGTCATTGGACCGAACCCCAATCGACCCGGCGGCTGGACGGGCTGGGTGACCAACACGACCGCTTTCTATGAGCCGTTAGTGCTCTTCGGCTTCATGGCGGCGGTGACCCGTCGGCTGGCATTCAGCACGTGGGTGTTATTGCTGCCGCAGCGCCAGACGGTGCTGGTGGCCAAGCAAGCCGCTACCCTGGATATCCTGAGCGGCGGGCGATTGCGGCTGGGGTTGGGTCTCGGCTGGAACGAGTTCGAGTATGCAGCGATGGGCGCCGATATGCACACGCGCGGGCAGCGCGTGGAGGAACAGGTGCGGCTCCTTCGGCAACTGTGGACCCAGGAGTCGGTAGACTATCACGGCCGCTGGCACAACGTGCGAAACGCCGGGTCGAGCCCGCTTCCAGTGCAGCGGCCGATCCCGCTGTGGTTCGGCGGCCAGTCCGAGGCTGCAATCCGGCGCGTGGCGCGACTGGGCGATGGCTGGATGCCGCTCCACACCAGCGCCCAGGAGGGACGGCCCGGTCTGGAGCTGCTGGACCGCTCCCTTGCGGAAGCTGGGCGGAGCCGCGCCGATGTGGGCCTGGAAGCGCGCATTCCGTATGGCGCGGGGGATCCGGCGGTGTGGCAGCAGTTACTGCGGGACTGGCAGACGGCCGGTGCCACTCACGGCGTTGTGCAGACCACCGACTGCGGCTTCGCGACGCCAACCGCCCACCTGGCGGCGCTCCGCCGTTTTGCCGAGGCTGTCGGTCTTCAGGGCGGCGCCGCTCCGGGCACCTGACGAGGAAGACTGCAATTCCATGTGGCGGGCCAAGCACCCTGAAGTGCTCGTACGTGCACGGCAAGTGGCCGATGCTATCGAGCCGTTAAGCGGCGAGGTTGCTCGGCGATTGGCAGTCGTGGGGCGCGGGTAGCTCAGGCATGCGAGCGTTCGGTCAGCGACTTGAAAACGGCATGTCACGGCGTCGACTATTGCGAAGCCGTTCTCACCTGGGCCGATGCTGCCCCACGGCGAAATCATACAGGACCAGGCTGCGGCGCCAGGCAAGGCGGTATACTGCCATGCCTGGCTTCCGACCTAGAGCGCCTTGAAATGTTCGACGTGCTGCATGATGTCGATGAACGAGTCGGCGATATTCACCAACTCGGTTGAGACGTTGGAGGCGAAGGCTACGACTTCCACACGCACGCCTCTCTGCTGGATGTGCTCGATGACGCACTCGAAATCGCTGTCACCAGACACCAATACGACGACGTCGAGGCGTTCAGCCATGGTCAAGATATCGAGCGCCAACTCGAGATCGAAGTTCCCCTTTGCGCTGCCGTCCGAGAAGCGCTTTAACGGCTTTGTGATCAGCTTGTATCCGGTTCGCAGGAACGGCGCGACGAATCTTTGCGTCTCGTATCGGATACCCTCGCGCACATCGTCGATGATCGGCGAGTAGGATAAGGCGTGAACGAGATGGCGGTCGCGCGACAGATACTTGAGCATGCGCCCGAAATCGAGGTTGACACGCGCATTGGCTGCCGCGTAGCAGACATTGGGTGCATCGACGAAGATGGCGGTCTTGGGCTTGAACGCGCGCGCGCCCGCGCCGGCCGCCAGATCCCGAACGGCCTGATGGAGTGCGTCGACGTTAGCGGTCAGCGACTCGATCTGGCGAGATTGGCCCTCTATCATCGCGCGCAGCAATTGATTCTGAATGTCCAGCAAGCGCTCGGTCCTGCTCTCCCCAGGCGCCAAAGGCTCGTCGGTTCGCAGACTGGGCAGCTCAATCAGCGGCGCCGCCCGCGCTACCAGCGGTTGCACTGGTTGCGAGATCAGCGACGGTGCGACGGCTTGCGGAATGGGCGCAAAGCGCCCAGTCTGGCTGGGCTTGGGCGGCGGCATGGCGATTGATTGCGCGCTTCGCGGGAACGTGCGCCCCCAGCGCCGCTGCGGGCCACGCTCGCGCCAGGGCCGCTCGATCCGTCCGCTCACATCCGGCGTAAACAAATCCGCATAGTTCTGTATCGGCGCCTCCGGCCGAGGCACCAGAGCCTCGGCTGCCAAAGGCGCATCGGCCGGCTCGGTGGCGGTCTCTGTATCCGGAATTACGTGCAGTGCCCCGCGCCTCCTACCTCGTCCGCCTCGACGACCTCGGCGTCCGCGGCGGCGCGCGGCATCCGAGCCGGAATCCTCCTCCACATCAGACGAGATCGCCGAGCTCGTAGGGACGTCATCACCCGGTATGGACTCTGACTCGACGGCTTCGTCCAGCCCATCGAGTTCGTGGGGCAACGCCTGCTCCAGGCCCGTCTCACCGTCAACCACAGCCTGGATCTCTTCGATGGGAGGGAACATGTCGAGGAGTGACCGGGCTAACGCCTCGGCTCCATCGACCTCGCCACCGGGTGCAGTCAGGAAGAACGGCTCCTCCAGGGTCGCTTCCGCGCTGGCGATGAAATCGCCCGACGCGGCTGAATCGACGACGACCGCGTCGTCCTGACCGACGTTGCTGGTCGGCGTTGCCGGCTGACTGGCCCCGGACGGCGTCCGGCGCCGCGGGCGCCGGGAACGAGGCGGCCGCGTCGATGCCTGCTTATCTAGCACGCGCGGCTCAGCTTGGTCCGTGGTCGTGACGTCGAGGTTACTGGCCGTGGAGACGCCAATCTGCTCGGACAGCGCATCGTCGGCCAGCAGGTCAGTCGACGGCGCCGGCGGCTCCGCTTCGGGAGCTTCAACGGGCGCCGACTCGTTCGGAACGACGCTGCCCGCTTTGCGTGAACCTCTCGCGCGCGAACGTCTGCGAGGCGGGCGCTTCGCGCTAGTCAGCGCAGCGTCCGTAGCTCCCTGCTCGCTATCAGTGGCTAGCGTGGACGTGACCTCACCATGCACGGCCGCTGGCTCAACGCTCACGGCCAACGAGGGAGCATGGGCGCCTCCAGCAATGTCGGCGGTTTCGGGGCGCGGGTCACGCAAAAGCTCAATTGTGGCGCTAGCCGCCTGGGAGTGCTCAGCCGATAGCTGAACCTCCGGCCGGGCAGGTGCTGAAACATCGGGCAACGTGGCGTGAACCGCGGCTGCTCCTGCCCTGGGCTGTCGCGAACGCGAGCGCGAAGGCCGGGTGGTCCGGGCCGGGGTCTGAACGACCCCCGGATCAACGAGGGCATGTTGCGTGGTGGCGTGGCCTGGGATATTGCCTGAAGCGACCTGCGGCGCGGCGTCAGGAACATGCCGGTCCGCCTGCCGTGCATCGAGACGCGCGGCAACTGCAGATACGCCGCTACCGACCTCATCCGCAATCGTCTGGCTATGATCTCCCGCAACGGCCGGCGTCACGAAAGCCTCCGCCGGAGAGACGGCGAGCCGGTCATCGGTAGGCTTGACGGATCGGGAACGCTTGGGTGCAAAGCGCCGAACACGCGACGATGCGGAATGGGCTTCAGACTGGTCCGGCTCAACGCCGGGGGCAACCGGTGCTAGCGCCGTCGGTGTCGGTGTTTCGCCGGTGTCCGATTCGGACCTGGCGGCCAGGTTACTATCGTCGGCATGGAACGGAGCCTCCAATGCCTCGTCTAACGGAGTGGACATATGCCTCCTGCATGGAGAAAGTTGGGACGCCTCTTGGCGCCGATATGGAGGCACTGGCCGGAAGGACGACGCCAATCGCTACCGAAAGGCGGGCGCGCAAATAAGCGCACGCGGCGTCGATGTATCGTGTGCAAGTACACCAGCAACGTAGCATGTGAGAAGGGGCGCGCTGACTGCGCTGCCACAGGGGCGGAAGCGCTACGTTGGGTCGGCAGCTGGATCGTCTAAAACGGCTCATGTGCTACTGACAGCATACCAGATTGTGCCCCTAGACGGACTCGAACCGCCGACGCAGCGCTTAGGACGCGCTCGCTCTATCCATCTGAGCTATAGGGGCGTGATTGACATTCTATGCGTGTGAGGGCACTGTTGGCAAGCAAGGTCTGAGAACGATATAATTCAGGGGCCAATTCGGGGCGTGGCTCAGCCTGGTAGAGCGCACGGTTCGGGACCGTGAGGTCGGAGGTTCAAATCCTCTCGCCCCGACCAGAATCTCGTCGGACGACGACTGGGCACCCGACCGGTGCCGCGTCGTTTGCCACTTGTTTTGCCGGCGTCAGCCGGCCTGTGGAGTCAGCAGGCGGCGGCGCGGTTGCGATCGTGCCGCATCGTTCTTTTCTCCTGTTGTGACCCACCAACCCAGGGCGCTCCAGAGCCAGCGGCTCCCAATGTTGGGACGTTGGTGAGTCAGGTGGTCGCCGTCGGATACGGCCGCAGCCAAGGCCACGCACTCAGATCTGCCGGCGCACACTGGCGCGGGCGCCCGCGCCTGGGTGTTCATGGAGGTGAGCGCGATCGGCGCGCCCTGGGGTACGGGCGTGCCTTGCTGACCATTGCCAAGCTGTGCAGCCGCAGTTGCCGCCGCATTGTTGGCAACTGCCTGCGCGGTTGCTTGTGCGGCGGTGGCAGCAGCTACCGCCGCTGCAGTGGCTTGGGCGCGAGCCGCGACAGCCGTCGCCGCGACAGCCGTCGCCGCGACTGACGTGGCGGCAGATCTCGCAGCTGCGGTGGCGCTTGCAGATTGGGTGACGGCCGTGGCGACGGCAGACTTGGCAGTGGCAGTGGCAGCAGCTACCGCCGTGGCGGCGTCAGACTTGGCAGTGGCCGCAGCTACCGCCGTGGCGGCGGCAGATTTCGCCTCCGCGGTGGCGGCGGAGCGTGCGGCAGCCGTCGCTGTTGCTGCAGACTGGGCGGCGGCCGTTGCGGCAGCAGACTTGGCAGCCGATGTGGCAGCCGCTACGGCCGTGGCGGCGGCGGACTTGGCGGCCGCAGTGGCAGCAGCTACCGCCGTGGCGGCGGTAGATTTCGCCTGCTCGGTCGCGGCGGCGCGTGCGGCAGCCGTCGCGGTTGCTGCAGACTGGGCGACGGCGGTCGCAGCAGCAGACTTCGCAACCGCGGTTGATTGCGCTATCGCAGTTGCATTCGACGAGGAACGTGCCTCGGCGGTCGCCGTTGCCGCGTCCGCGGTGGCGAGTGCTGCCGAACTGGCCTCGGCGGTAGCGGCGGCAGATTTCGCCTCCGCGGTGGCGGCGGAGCGTGCGGCAGCCGTCGCGGTTGCTGCAGACTGGGCGACGGCCGTAGCGGCAGCGGACCTCGCAATCGCGGTTGATCGCGCTATCGCAGTTGCGTTCGACGAGGAGCGTGCCACAGCAGTCGCCGTTGCTGCGTCCGCGGTAGCGAGTGCTGCCGAACTGGCCCCTGCCGTCGCAGCCGCCTTTGCCATTGCCGCCGTAGCTCGCTCCTCCGCAGCCACGGTACCACGCGCTTGAGCCGCAGCGGTTTGTTGGGCGTGAGCGGCGTGCTGGGCTTGAGCCGTAGCGGTCTGTTGGGCGTGAGCGGCGTGCTGGGCTTGAGCCGTAGCGGTCTGTTGGGCGAGAGCGGCGTGCTGGGCGCGCGCCGTAGCGGTCTGTTGGGCATGTCTTGCCACGCCGGCAGCTGTGTCCGTCGCATGCACTTGCGCGACTACGGTCTGCTTGGCATTTGAGGCCGCTATCGCAGCCGCGCGGGCCGTTGCGGTCGCGTTGGAGGCGGCCGCTTGTCCAGACGGGGTTCCTCCCCCGTTGCTTGTGCCGTGCGCCGCCGCAGACTGCATCGCGATTGCCGTCTGCGTCGCGGGGGGCAGGCCGGCTACGGCAGTCGCCGTGTCGGCCGCGCGAACGCGAGCGACATACGCCACACGTGTCGCCGCGATTTCGGCGGCGAGCGCTCGTGCTGTTGCCGTCCTCATGGCGATGCCGGTTTGGACTGTTGCCGTCTCGTGAATTGCCCCTTCGACCACCGTCGCGAGATTGGTCGCCTGGACTACCGCCTCGGCTGTGGTTGTTGCGGCGGCCTGTTTTCGAGTGGGCGTCGGCGTTTGGGGCGTTCGCGATGCGAGGGCAGTGGCTTTTGCCCGCGCCACTGCCGTTCGGGTGGCACGAATGCCCGATTGGCGCGTTGCATACGCAACGGCCGTTGCCGTAGATATGTGTGCTGAGCGCAGCGCGGTGGCCGTGGCAATGCGTGCCAGGCGCGTAGCCTTCGCTCGAGCCAACGTCCGGGCAGTGGCCCTGGCCGCCGCGGTAGCGCGCGCGCTCGCCCGCGCAACCTGGTGCTGGTGCAGAATAACGGCTCTGGTGGCATTGGCACGTGCGACGACGGTTGCAGTTCCGGCCGCAATTGCCGTGGCAGTGTTGTTCTCCACGGCGTTGACAGTGGCTACGACCACCGCCGTGGCCGTAGCATTGGCGTAGAGATCGGCTTCACTGGCTACGTTTTGCCGAGCGGCCAGACGATTCTGATACATGGCGAGGCGCACCTGCTCAGCACCGGTCATGACAGCGGTACCCGTTGCTTTCGCACTGGCAAGGGCGGTCGAGGCCTCGTCATGGAACGGCCAATCCGCGATTGCACTGCTATATTTGCCTATCGCGCCCGCGTAGTTGCCGGCACGCGCCAAACGCTTTCCCGATTGCATGTCAGAGACGTACGTACCGTGCCGTATGTATGCCAATCCTGCCACCATGGCGAACAGGACAACAGCTAATCCCCAGGCAACATTCCGGACGGTACGGGAACGGGTTTGGTACCCGCCGTGCAGGCCGCGAATGCCGGTCGGCTCGGCGCCGATCATTGCAGGTCGCGATCGGACGCCTCCTGGCAGTGATTCCGCGTCGTCGTCGTCACCCTCGGGCGCCTCGCCGGTGGCCGAACGAAGGAGCCTCTCAAGCGGGAGGAGGTCAGCAGGTGTCGGCGTGTCGGGTTGATCAAGCTCCGCTCGGTCGAGTCTTCCACTTGCGCGTGGTTGGGGCCTGGCCGACGGATCGTGCGCGACCGGTGCGGATCTGAGGTGACCGGCCAAACGCTTGCTGGGCGTGGCCGCACGTTGGTCAGCGTCCGGGGGCGTTATGAGGCGGCCTGCGGCTCCCAGCAGGCCATGCAAGGGCAAACCGGACTCGGTTGCGGAGATATCGTGCGACGGAAGCGCATCGCCGACCTTGGCTGGTGAATTGGCCGAGTACATGTACTCGGACGCTACTCCGGACGGCTCAGGGCCTTCGCGTTTTTCACTTCCCGGAGGACGGCTGAGGGCGCGGCCACACTTCAGGCAGTACTTGTCGTCCGGGCCGTAATCCAGCGCGCACCTTAAGCACCGCATTACTGGCTCTCTCTCGGACCAGTGTGTTGGCGGCCTGATCCTGGCCGTTGCGAGCGGCGCAGCGATACCGGTACGGTTCTGTTCGCGAACTTCTCTGGGCTCAGGTGCGCGGATTGGTTGCTCATGTCCGGCGCCGGCCCGGTACACATGGGAAGATAGCAAAGGCCAGCAGGAGCAGTGGCAGCTCACTGCCATGGACCGTTCGCGCGCGTTCCGACAGCCAGGTGCTGATGGTCGTAGCCGCGCTGATAGAGCCGGTTGTCGCGTCGTCAATTGTCTGGCTGTCGCCGCCCCTATAGTAACCCGTCACGTCGGCCAGAACATTCTGGATCCGAAACACGACCTCGACGGCAACAAAGGGCTGGAGGTCATTGAGATTTGTGCTATAGTCACCGGTCGAATCGACGAAGACCTGGGCATCCGGAGGGAGTGCACCGTTCGAGGTGGGCGTCTGTACCCCTAATGCCAGACCAAGATACAAGCTCGCGGCAGCCTGCGCGCCGATCGCCGTCTTGAACCCATAGAAGTCGTACGTGATGAAGGCCTGATACGTCAGGTCGTTCGCATTCAGCCATCCATGGTAGCCGGTAACCCAGCCCTCTTGCTGAAACAACTTGGATGCGTGCTGTCCCAGCGTCGAAAGCATCAGTTGGTTGGTAATCGCGTGGCTCTGCATACCGTCGACCGTGTATCCGGTCGGCACAGCAGAGCCCGGTATCGCGAGGCTGCTTGGGCTATCAGCCGGAACCAGTGTGCTGCCCGCGCGCGCCGGCTGCAACGTCAGCCCCAGCAGGCATAGCGTCAACACCGCGAAGATCCAGCTTCCGGATAATACGCGCATCGCTAGCCCTCCTCTCGGCGTTCAACGAATATCTGATCCAGGCGGAGTTTTCCAGCCCTCCGCGTCTCGACGTACCAAACGACTTGTCGCTGGAGCGAAACGCCCACCTGGCCCAGTCCGTGGCCGGACTCGAGAAGCTCGCGCGCCTGGCCAAACGTGTGTGCCATGAGCTGCTCACCGGTGTTCTTGTCGACAAAGCGTATCGCTTGCCTGCCGGCATCTCCCGCTTCGTCGAGGACAACTTCGGCGCGCTGGAGTGAAACAAAGCGATGCGTGCCAAGCGCGGCCGACGGATCAATGCCGTCGCGGCCGTAGACGGCGTCCATCCCAGTCGTGCTGCGCCTCCTGGAGGCTCGAGTGGCGGGCCGATCGATAGTCTGGTCGGATTGCCCGCCCTCGCGCCTCTTCTGCTCGTCCTCGAGTTCATGCAGGCGCTGACGTTGGGCGGCAAGCCGCCGCCGTGCTTCCGCGAACGCTTGCTCGCTTCCTGCGACGGCTTCGCGCTGAGCGCGAATCACGGCTTCGAGCACATCGTTTGTCAGAGGCGCGAGGCCCGCTCGAGACGATTCACCCGTCTGCCCAATCTGGTCGTTCGTCAACAGCATCCTTCCGGCAGCGAAGCAGAATATAACGCTGTCGTTACGCACCATACAATGGAGTTCCGCGCCTGACAAGCCCCACTATAGTATGGTTGCATCCGAAGTTAGGAAACGACCGCATCGATACGGTTCACTTCAGCGCCAAGCCGCGACATGTTGGTGCCTACCGTTATCCCCGACGCGAGCCTTCGGGCGTTCAGCCTGACCCTTACCGCGCGTGAAACTTCTTGGGTAGCCTCATCGTGGCAACGCACTCGATATGCGCCGTCTGTGGAAACAGGTCGAACGGAACAACGCTTTCGAGCACAAAGCCCTGATCGAGCAGATAACGCAGGTCGCGCGCAAGCGTCGATGGGTCGCACGAGACATAGACGATGCGCGGAATCTTGATTCGGGCGAGCTGACGGATCGCGAGTGGAGAACAGCCGCTTCGCGGGGGATCGATCACGGCGCAGTCGATTGTGCCCGGGAGCAGCGATCGGAGGCCTTGCCCAGCATCGCCCTGCAGAATGGTGACATTGTCCGCCCCAGAGCGCTCCAGCGTATCCCTGAGATCAGCGATCGCCGTTGCGTCGAGCTCCAAACCAATCACTGCCTCAGCTTGGCCGGCCGCCGGCACCGTGAACGTGCCCGCCCCACAGTATGCATCAAGGACCACTCGCTTCTGAAGGTGACCGATTTGCTCGAGCACATGTCGCGCCATAAGCTCGGCCACCGGCAGATTAACCTGGAAAAATGTGCTGGGCGAAAGGCTCAGGTCCTCGTCAAGGAAGGCAACCTGCACCCTCTGCTTTCCCGCAAGATGGACGTATCCTTCGGCGCGGTCGACGGTCGCTCCAGACACGCTCTGCACAGAGGGACATGCATCTGCAAGAGCCTCCGCGACCGCCGTTGCCTCCAACACCGCCAGCCCTGCCTCGAAAGTAAGAGCAAGAGTAGCCACTTCGTTCCCACTTCTCGCCGGCAGGGTGCGTGCCTCTACGGACCGAACGATACCCGACAAGCCGATCTCGCTCGATACAGCGCGCAAGCAGTCGAAGATTTCCCGCAATGACGGTTTGAGCAAGTAGCACTGGTCGATCGGCACTGGTTGATGGCTGCGTGACTCGTGGTATGCCAACGCTCCTTCCGGCGTGACAATCCATGCTGCCTTGTTTCGATACGCATATGGCGCAGGCGACGCATGCACGGCGTGGACGGGCGCATCGACAATCTTGCCGACACGCCGCATCTGTTCCAGCACAACCTGAGCCTTGAGCTCGAGCTGCGCAGCATACCGGATGTGCTGGTACTGACAGCCACCGCATACTGGTCCAGGTGTAGCGGACTCTGCCTCTATACTGCCTCGACGCCGGCTGTTTTCGCCGAAGTAGGGACATAGGGGCGACACGCGCGAGGGTGCGGTCCTCACGGCCTTGTTGGCCTCACCCTCGAGATAGCCCCGCTTCTCCGCCAACGTGCCATGCACGACCGTCTCGCCCGGAATGCCGCCATGTATGAAGACGATCTGACCTGACCGGCGCGCCAACGTCCTGCCACCCTGAACCGGGGCAAGCAACTCGATCTCGGCGCTCGGGCCCGTCATGTCCATTGAAGTGAGCGCGTGAAGTGCCTCAGCTTTCTTGCCGTTCAATCAGTTCGCGCAGAAGCTCGCTCACAAGGGCTGGGTTCGCGCTGCGCATGTCTTTCATCACAGCTCCCACTATTCGGCCGAGGGCTTGCGTCTTGCCCCGTCTGAAGTCGGCTACCGCGTTAGGGTTGTCGACTAGGGCCCTGAGCGCAAAGGGTTCCAGCGTCACGCGGTCGCTCACCTGCTGCAACCCCATGGCGTTGACGAGCGTCACGACGTCTTCCCCACTGCGGAAATACCGGTCGAAGACTGTCTTGGCGGCAGTCGTGCTCAATTGACCCGCGTCCACCATGCTGATCAGCGCAGCCAGGCCTTCGGGGCGGACCGTGGCCTGTTCCTCAGCTTCGATACCGCAGTCGTTGAGCATCCGCTGGAATTCGCCAAGAATCCACTTTGCCGCGTCGCGCTTCCCCGTGGCCAGCATTGCAGCAGTTTGCTCAAAGAGGTCCGCCGTGGCACGAGAGGTTGTAAGCTGGAGCGCGTCGGCTACTGGCAAATCGTACTGCGCGGCAAACCGTGCCGCACGCTCGGCGGCCATTTCCGGCAACGTGGCCCGAATCTCCTCGACGTACGCAGGTTCGAGCACCAAGGGCGGCAGGTCCGGCTCGGGGAAGTAGCGATAATCGTGGGAGTCCTCCTTGCTCCGTTGCGAGACAGTCTCTCGAGTAGCCTCAACCCAACCCCGGGTCTCTTGTACGACTCTGCCGCCGGACTCCAGGATCCGGATCTGGCGGGCAATCTCATACTCTATGGCCAACTTCACTGCACGGAAGCTGTTCATGTTCTTGACTTCGGTCTTTACGCCGAGCGAGATCGCGCCCACAGGTCGAACAGAGACGTTCGCGTCACAGCGGAGACAGCCTTTTGACATATCGCCATTGTTCACGCCGAGATACAGAAGGACGCTTCGTACCTGCATGAAGTATCGGCGCGCCTCTTCTGCGCTACGCATGTCCGGCTCGCTCACGATCTCCATCAACGGGATGCCGCAGCGATTGAAGTCGACCAAGCTGTAGCCTTCACCTGGATGCGTCGACTTGCCCGTGTCCTCTTCGAGGTGCACTCGGGTGATTCCGATGTGTCGCGGTTCTCCGTCTTCACCCAGAATGTCGAGATAGCCGTTGCGCGACATCGGCAGATCGAACTGCGAAATCTGATAGCCCTTGGGCAGGTCGGGATAGAAGTAGTTCTTCCGGTCGAATTTGCAGAATTCGGGGATGGTGCAGTGCAGGGCGAGCGCAGTCATCACCGTGTAGCGAATGGCCTTGCGGTTGGCAACCGGCAGTACTCCGGGCATCCCCGCGCAAACCTGACACACATGAGTATTCGGGGCCGTGTCAGCATAGGCTGTGCTGCAGCCACAAAACATCTTGCTCTCAGTGAGCAATTGCCCATGAATCTCAAGTCCGATGACGGCTTCCCAAGCCATTGTCGCTCCCCTGTCTATCCCTCGTGACCGCCGAGAAGGTGGCGGAAGACGTGGCGCGCCGTGCACTACCAGCAGTGTTACAGATTCGGCCTGCCCGCGGCAAAGTGCCCGCTCTGCTCGTACGCGTAGGCTACCTTGAGCATGGCAGACTCAGCAAATGCCGGAGCAATCACTTGCAGGCCGACAGGCAATCCCTGCAGCATGCCGCACGGAAGCGAAATCCCCGGAAGGCCCGCGATGTTGACCGGGATGGTGCACACATCGCACAGATACATCTGGTAAGGATCGCTCATCTTCTGGCCGAGCGGAAACGCCACAATTGGCGACACCGGCGACACGAGCGCGTCACATGTGCGGAACACCTCGTCGAACTCGGCCTTAATCACGGTCCGCGCCTTCTGAGCCTGGCGATAGTACTGGTCGGCGTAACCCTCGGAGAGAGCGTACGTACCAAGCATGATGCGGCGTTTGACTTCCTCACCAAAACCTTGCGCTCGGGAGCGAAAGTAGTTTTCAATCATCGAGGGCGCTCCGGCTGAGTAGCCGTACTTGATGCCATCGTAGCGCGCAAGATTGGCGCTCGCCTCGGCAGGCGCGATGATGTAGTACGTCGCCAGGGCGTAGGACGTGGAGGGAAGCGAGACGTCGACAATCGCCGCTCCCTGGTCGCGCACAGCTTCGATCGCGCTGCGCACGATCTCTTCCATGCCGGGCTGCAGGCCCTCCGCGAAATACTCGCGAGGCACTCCTAGCCGCATACCTCTGAGGTCGCTGTTCAGTGCCTCGCCGTAGTCGGGTACGGGCACCCCAGCGGTAGTTGAATCCAGCGGGTCCTGCCCCGCGATGACCTGTAGCATCGCCGCGCAGTCGACGACGTCCTTGGCAAAGGGGCCGATCTGGTCAAGCGAGGACGCGAACGCGAGAAGTCCGTAGCGAGAAACCCGCCCGTACGTGGGCTTCATCCCGACGACGCCGCAGAGGGCCGCCGGTTGGCGGATAGAGCCTCCGGTGTCGGATCCCAGTGATGCCAGCGCCATGTCGGATGCTACTGCCGCGGCCGAACCGCCGCTCGAACCACCGGGCACGGTGCCGAGGTTCCATGGGTTGTGTGTCGGATAGTAGGCGCTGTGCTCAGTTGAGCTGCCCATCGCAAATTCGTCGAGGTTCGTCTTTCCAATGAAGACGGCGCCCGCAGCCTCCATTCGTTCCACGACGGTGGCAGAATACGGCGGTACGAAATGCTCGAGAATGCGGGACGCAGCGGTGGTACGTTCACCGTTCAAGCATAGAACGTCCTTGAGAGCGATGGGAATGCCCAGCAACGGGCCGTCCTCGCCACGTGCGCGCCGGCGGTCTGCGGCGTCCGCCATGAACAGGGCTCGATCTTCAAGCAAAGTCAGGTAGGCGTGCACGGACGGTTCGACATCTGCGATGCGTACAAACACATCCTCGGTGAGCTGGACAGACGTGATTTCGCGCTCCCGGAGGAGGCCAGAGGCTTCGTGTATGGTCAGTTCATGCAGCCTCACGATGCGGGCGCTCCTTATTCCAGAACCGCGCGCACGCGGAAGCAGTTTTCTTCGCGATCGGGGGCATTGGCAAGAACGGCTTCAGTGGGCAATGACGGCCGCACGGCGTCTTCTCGCAGCACGTTACGCAAATCGAGAATCTGCGAAGTCGGGCTGATGTGTTCCGTTCGAAGTTCCGTGAGCTTCGCGATGTGTTCAAGGATACCGCCGAGCTCGGCCGTCATGCGATCCAGCTGATCGTCGTTTAGCTCAAGCCGGGCCAAGGCGGCGACGTTCTTGACGTCGTCTCGTGTGATCAAAGCCGGCTCCCATCGCAAGCGCTGCCAGAGGCGAAACCAGCGCATGGCAAGGCAAACTGTATCATATTGATTGGAGTCTGTATTATAGCACTGATGTCACATGCTCGATTGCTGTACGCCCGCCCAGACGGGACCCTGCTTGAACACCCAGGGCTTCTGCCGGCCGCGCTCACGTTTCATGGACCGCAGCGGGCGTGCACATGGCGTCCCCTGCCGCACGGCGCCACGATGTGCCAGCTGCCGGGGTGTACGGCGCAGGGATACGACGCGAAGGGCAACCTGCGCACACTGAGCCCCGAGATCGATCTGGCTGTGGGCGCGCTGCTACCCACCGGGTACGCGCGGATTGTGTTGCCCGCGTACCGCAAGCCGGTCGGTGCACCGTACCTGCCGCTGTTCGGCTACACTGCAGTGGCTTCTGTTGACGGTGAGATCTGCGCTTCCTGCGAGCCGATCGACGCGCCCGGAACGTGGAATCCCGACGACTACTCGACTCCTGAGCTAAAGGCGCTCGTCGACGCCCGCATTTCCCGGGATGCGCAAGGCCCACTCATCGAGCAGCTCTCGTTGTGCGCCCTCGAATACGGTTGCTATACAGCTCAAAACGTGTTCTACGAGCGTTGGGAAGGCGCGCTGCCTTCGTCACGGTCGTGCTCCGCACAGTGTATTGGCTGCATCTCCGAGCAGCGCGGCTCCGTGCCATCACCTCAGACCCGCCTTCTCTTGCAGCCAACGCCAGATCAGATGGCTGACCTTGCCCTTGCTCATCTCAGTGGCGGACCACATCGCATGATTAGCTTTGGTCAGGGTTGCGAGGGGGAGCCGCTCAACCGTTGGCGGGCAGTCGCCCAAGCAATCGCGAGCGTGCGCGCACGCCTGCCGGCCGCGGCGCCGAATGGGGGCTGCATCAACATGAACACGAATGGCTGGCACACGCGCGGGCTGAAAGCTGTAGTGAATTCCGGCCTGCAACGCATCCGCATCAGCCTCATCTCGGCGATCGACGACCACTATGCGGCGTACTATAAGCCCCGGGGGTATTCCTTCGACGACGTACGCAATTCGATCAAACTATGTGCCGACCAGGGAGTCTGGGTGGCGCTCAATCTCCTGACGTTCCCCGGCTACACAGACTGCAGCGGCGAAGTCGATGCGCTCTGCGACCTTATCCGCACGTATGGCGTTCACGAGGTGCAGGTGCGAACACTCAACATCGACCGCGAGATGTTCGTCGACTCGATGCCGCCGCCGACCGGGGCTGCGAAGGGAATCTCACGGCTGCTGGCGACGTTACAGGAGACGGGCGTGCGAGTCGCGACACATGCCTGGATCGGACCTCAGCCCTCTTCAGGCGCCTCCGGAGGCGCGGCTCACGGCCGTTAGTACTGGGTTACGTTGGCCTAAAGGCGTGCTACAATGCAGCCACGGTGTTCGCCTCGGCTCCAAAAGCATCTTCCTAATGTGGAGGGCTAATCCTTGACAAGCACTATCATTGTGGTGGCGATGGCGGTGGTCCTCGCACTGATGATCGTCGTTATGGTACTGCTGCGACGGCAGTCACTTGCCAGCGCGCGGTCTTCCGCCGCGACACAGACGAGCGACTTTTCAGACCTTGACCTGCATGAGCGCCTGTCGAAGATATCGTTACCCGCACGTGCGGCCACGGGCGATGTTGTCATATCACCGCCGTCGGATGACGACGATCCGCTGCTCGAGTATCGGAGGAGCGCTTCGCGACCAGCGGCCGCGCCATCACCTGGCGACGCGGCCCGCAGCGCGGCTGAGACCAGCCGTATCTTGCCCGCGGCGACCAAGCAGCCGTTCGCGGCTGGAGGGGTCGAAACGGCCAAGCCGGGGCAGATTCTGCCGCCGGCGTCCCCGGCCGCCGGTAGTTGGCCATCTGCTGAAACCCAAAGGCCTGATAGTACCCGACCTTCGGTCGCGCCGGGCTTCGGAGCGTTATCTTCCCGGCAAGACCCGGGGCGCGCCCTACCGGGTGGCCAGCTCGATCAGTCACCTGCGTCGCGCCTGTCGCGCCTCGCCCATCCCGGTACCCGCGACGAGCAGGGCTGGACCGGCCCGCAGCCGGGCGGATCGGGAGAAGGACTGAGTCCTCTTGCCGCGCGGTCGCTTGGCCGTGATCTGTCCCCGCAGGTGCCCGGCCCGACCCCGTCCGCCAAGCCACCAGCATCTTCCCAGCAGGCTGCGCAGCCCGGGCCCGGCTTGCGACCGAGTCTTCCGGGAAAAGTGAGTTCGGAACCCGGAGGACCTGCAGGGTCTGGACCCCGGCTTGGTCTGCCCGGTACGGTAGCCGGCGGGTTTACGATGCCGTCACAATCCGCCCAGGCCGCGGCTGAACCTGCACTGTCTTTCACACAGGCGAGTGCAGCGGCTGCGCCTGTCGATGCTGCCGGAGCGCAAGCGCTGGACATTCGAGCAATACTCCGTGGTGAGTCGGTTCCGCGCGGCCTTCCCGGCACCGTGGCCGACTTTGCCGGAGCAGCCTCCGGTGCGAAACCGAAACCCCAGTTCACAACAGGGCCGTTGCCGCCGACGCCGCAGCAGAGCGGCCCAGTCGGCGCTGTACCCTTCAGTGCGAGCCTCCTCAACGTGATCGACCCGCGCACCTACAGGACGGGTACAGAAGCAGCCGATCTTGACGCGCAGGCGGAGTCAGGCGATCGCGCGCTCGGCCCGGGGACATATCGCGGCTCCGTAGAGCGGATCGAGTCGGACCGCGAGGCGCCAGATCTCGACGCGACACGCCCGGTCGATGACTTTGACCTGCCCGACACTGGGTTTGAAACGCACGTGTTTTCCACCACGGAGCTGATCGATGGTGAGGTCCTCCTCGACCTGGATGCTCAGGGCCCTGAATCGACCATTCCACTCGATCTTGTGGGAGGAGACACGACAGAGCACCTCTCCGATCCATCAAATGAACCGCAACCCGCGTCTGCTTCGACGCACGTTGTGCCGGCATACGATGTTCCTGAGTCTCATGCCAGGGCAGGCTTAGTAGCAGCGCTCGAGCCGGAGGCGGAGCCGCGATCAAGCGCGCAGCCAATGCCGGATGCAACGGTTATGGATGCTGACTCCATTGATGCCGCGCTACGGGGCATCGTGGGCGAATCGGAGACAGTTGTTCTGGCTGATGAGCCAGTGGCGTCAAGTGAGATTTCTGCCGGCCACGTGAGGGTTGGAGCTGACGTACGGGCGTCAGGCGAAACAGGTGGCGCTTCGGTGCACATTTCTCCTATCCAGGAGACCCGTGCTCACGATCTGATGCGCGACCTGGCAGGCTCGACCGACGTTGTATTCGTGCGCCTCATCGCGCCGCAAGGCGTTCTGCTTGCCGCTCAGGGTGCGGAAAATGGCGATATGAGCCTTGACGGCAGTATTGCGGCCGCGATGCAGAACTCCGTGCGTGAGACCGGCAACCTTGGCCTTGGTGAGCCGCACTACCTCGCCATTGAGTCAGAGAAAGCGGCCATGCTGGTCGCGCCGGTGGCTAAGGGCGTCGTGCTTGCAGTCTATATGAGTAATCCGGCCCGCCTCGGCTTGCTGCGCAGGCAGGTTCGGAAGCCTGTGCTCGGCCTAACCTCGCTACTGATGGAGTCACGTGTTTCGTGATGAGGTAAAGATCTTTGTGCGCGCCGGGTCGGGCGGCGCCGGATCTCTGCACTTTCGACGAGAGAAGTACGTTCCCAAGGGCGGTCCCGACGGCGGCGATGGCGGGCGCGGTGGCAGCGTCTATGCCGTGGCGGACCCTTCCATCAACACGCTGCACCACTACGCCCTACACCGGCACCACCGCGCCACGCCGGGCGGCAATGGATCGCTGCGCAGGCGACACGGCAGCGCCGGGGATGACCTCCTGCTACCCGTGCCCGTTGGCACATTGGTGCGAGACTCGGACACGGATGCGGTGCTGGGTGATCTTGCCGAGCCGGGTCAACGGCTTATGGTCGCGCGCGGCGGCCGAGGCGGGCTCGGGAATACGCATTTCGCTACGCCTACCTACCAGGCGCCACGTATCGCCGAAAAGGGAGAGCCTGGCGAAGAGCGGACCCTGCTCCTCGAGCTCAAGCTCATTGCGGACGTTGGCCTGGCCGGACTTCCGAATGCTGGAAAGTCGACGTTGCTGTCGAGCATGACTGCCGCGCGGCCGAAGATTGCCGACTATCCGTTCACCACCGTGTCTCCTAATCTTGGAGTATCGGTGAGCGATGACTACAGCTACGTAATCGCGGACATCCCGGGGCTGATTGAGGGCGCTCACGACGGGCTGGGCCTGGGCCACGAATTTCTGCGACACATAGAGCGGACGAGCGTGCTCATCCACGTCGTAGACGGCTCAGATGGCGATGTCGCACAGGTCCTGGCTCACATCGAAGTGATCAATAGCGAGCTGGCGCTCTACAGCGCCGATCTGCGCGACAGGCCTCAAATCATTGCCGTGAACAAGATGGACCTCCCAGTCGCTCGAGCGCAGTGGCCAGAGATCGAGGCCGCGCTCGACGAACGAAGACTCGAGGCATACGCGATCAGTGCGGCAACGGGCCAAGGTATCCAGGATATGGGTCGGCGCGTCAGGCAGTTGCTCGTTGCCGCTCGAGCACGGAACGCGGATTTGCTCCCGGTGGCTGAACACATCATCATTCCTCCGCAGCTTGATGCGTTGCGCATCGAGCGTATCGAGGATCATGTATTCCGCGTCCACAGCCGTCGGGCAGAGCGGTCGATGTTAATGACAGATATGACATCCGATGAGAGCCTCAACCGGTTGCAGGCGCTCCTCCGGCGATTCGGCGTGACTCGCGCTCTGGAGCATGCCGGAGTCGCCGACGGCGATACGGTCTATATCGCCGACGCGGAGCTGATCTGGGGAGATGTAGTGGACGAGCCCACGTCACGCCGCCTCACAAGACGTGAACGCGTAGCACGCAGAGATCAAGAGTAAGTCGGCGCTGGGATTCGAACTAGCCGTTCGGTCTAGCGGTTCTTGCTCTGTTTCAGCGCCGTGATAGCGGCAAGTTGGCGCTTTCCGCGCTCATCGAGCTCCTTCCGCCATCGATCACTATGGCCGCGCATCGTGTCGGCGACGATCTGCGCCACCGCGTGGTTTCGATACCATTTCTTGTCCGATGGAACGACATACCAAGGAGCCGATTTCGTCGAGCACGTGCCCAAAGCAAGTTTATACGCCTGGACATAGTCATCGTACAGCTCGTGCTCTGGCCAGTCGGACGTCGAGAGTTTCCAGGACTTGCTGTGGTCTGCTTCCCTCGCAAGCAGTCTGTCGCGCTGTTCGTTCCTTGAGATATACAGGAAGAACTTGACGACAATTGTGCCCGCCTCGGCGAGCAGGTTCTCGAACGCATTGATCTGCGCGTAACGCGCGGTGATCACGCGCTCGGGGACGAGCCCGTGGACCCGCGTCACGAGTACATCTTCGTAGTGCGATCGATTGAAAATGGAGATAGAGCCGAGCGGCGGGGTCACGCGATGGATGCGCCAGAGAAAGTCGTGCGCGCGTTCTTCCGGTGTCGGCACCTTGAAGGACTCGACACGGCAACTGGCAGGGTTAAATGCGGCCATGACGTGGCGGATAGTTCCATCTTTCCCGGCGGTGTCCAGGCCCTGGAGCACGAGCAGGATGCCGTTCTGCCCGGCCGCATAGTGGATCTCCTGGAGCGACGTCAGCTCGTCGTGTACCTTGGCGATCTGCGCTTCGGCCTCGGGACGCGCCACGCCGTGAGTGTCTCCGGGATCGATACCGTGAAGATCGAGGTCTTCCCCTGGCTTCACCTTGTAGGCCAGCTCCTTCATCACATCCCCCAACTCGCTGTGAGACGACACCATTCAGGCGGACGGGTTCTTCGTAACGCGATCACCGCTGCCTCTGATCGGTTGCTGCTCGAGTGTCAGACTGCGACTTCAATGCCGATACCGGCATCCCGCGCGCGCTCGTAAACGGCGGCGGCACACTCGAGGTCCTGTGCCGCGAGCCCAACCGACTTGAACACAGTGATTTGCTTCTCGTCACGTCTACCAGGAACACGCCCGTCGATAAGGGCGCCAATCTCGCCCACGACGTGGTTGCGCGAGATCACGCCTCTGGCGTAGCTCCCACCCAGCTCGCCCGATTCGTTCCAGGCAGCCTCGTTGGCATCCACGTAGACTGCCGCTCGCGCGATCGTGGCGTCCGGTATCTCCTGCATTGTCGCGGTGAACGCACCAATGCCGGTGATGTGGCACCCAGGCTTCACGTCCGAGTCGGCGAACACGGGCGTTTTCGAATTTGTAGCCGTGACGACGATGTCCGCACTCTCGAGCGCCTGCTTGCTGGATTGGGCTCCGTGCAACCGGGCCGAGACTTGGCCCTTCATGCGCGCGACGAAGCCGGCTGTCTCCGCTTGGGAGGCACTCATTACCCACACATCGCGAATCGGCCGAACCGCCAAAACGGCGACCATCTGAGTTTCAGCCTGGGCTCCGGCGCCGATCAACGCCAGGGTCGACGCGTCACGAAGTGCCAGAAGCGACGCCGCTACGCCGCCGGCCGCGCCGGTGCGTATCGCGGTCAGGCGGGTCGCTCCCATCACGGCAAGCAGCTCGCAAGTCAAGCCGTCGAACAACATATAGCTCGCTTGTACCGTCGGAAGCGATCTCGCGGCGTTTGACGGCTGCACGCCGACCACCTTGACGCCGGCGTAGCGATGTCCATCGAACGCCGGCATGCTCAACAATACGGCGTTTTCGGGCTTCAGTGGGAGAGGCAGTCGCTGTGGGCAGATCACTTCGCCGCGCGAGAACGCCGCATAGGCCTGCCGAACAATACCAATGGCGGCAGCTACAGGCAGGAGACGGTCGACCTGGTCTTCCGAGATGACGAGCATCAGAAGTCCAGCTGATTGACGAAATCTCTAAATACCGCGAGCTTTTCGTCGTCCTGATCCTTGCTGGCCACCTTCAGGCCGGCCTGCTCAAATACGACCTCTTCAACAAAGATCGCTGCGTCGCAGCGAACGGCGAGGGCGATCGAATCACTTGGTCGAGCGTCGATTTCCAGCTTCTTCCCGTCACGTTCAAGCGTGATCGTCGCGAAGAACACGTCATTCTCGAGACTATGAATGAGGACACTCTCGACATGAGCGTTCAGCTGCTCGAGGATGTTAGTCAGCAGATCATGCGTGAACGGCCGAGCCGGCTTGTGCCCCTGCAATTCGGCGGCAATAGCGAAAGACTCCCATTCGCCAATATGGATGAGGAGGTAGCGGTCGATCTTGGAGTCCTTAAGCAGTACGACTCGCGAGTTGTTAGCCAGATTGATCCGCACGCTCTCGACAAACACCTTAACCGCCATGGTACGACCTCACTTCCAGCGGACGGCACTCGAGGAGGAATGTGGTTGCATTGTACACCCGTGCTCGGCATCAGAAAAGCAGGGTGGGCTGTTGCTGAGCCGGCTGCAATGTCGTTGCTCGTTGGAAGCCAGCGCAGTACGCTGAGAGCTGAATTTGATGTCCGGCACAAGGAAGGCCTTCGTCGCAATGCCACTTCCAAGCCAGGAGCCTGCGGCCAGACCAGGCCTGCACGGATCAGGCGGGCTGGAGGCAGTCGCCGTTCTCCGCGGCTACCGGTCATCGCCGCTGGCGCTGGCTGCAGCGATCGTGCTCAGCCTGGCGTTTCTCACCAGCACACTGTTCCGGGTAGCCGGAACCTTCACGCATTACGATCTTCGAATCGTGGCCCACCTGATACCGGCGCGGGACCACACACATATCCTTGCAATGGTCCATCCGCTTGTACACCTGGGCGATGCCGCTTTTGTCGGAGCAGTGACCGCAGCCGGCATCCTCACGATGTGGCTGCTCGGGTTCCGTCGCACGTGGGCCACACTGATCGGCTTCGCATCATGGCCGATCGAGGTTATCTGCAAAGCTGCCCTTCCACAGCCCGATGGTCTGGGCAACCAGGAGGCGTCCGTTACAATCTCGTCGCTCGTTCACGGCGCGGGTAGCAAGACCGTCGCCGGTTGGCTCCAACACTCTGCTCCCGACAGTGTGCAAGCGCTGGCTTCCAAGGCAGGCGGCATTACGGTCAATCTGATCTCAAGCTATCCGAGCGGCACGACCGCGCGAGCCACGTTCTCGGTGGGACTGCTCATCTGGCTCTGTCTCCGAGCAGACGTGCCCCTTGTGGGCGATCTATTTGCCCTCGCCCTGTGTGCGCCGCTTTCCGTTGTTGGCCTGGCCATGGTGCTCTACGCGTGGCACTGGCCAAGTGACGTTCTTGGCGGATACATTCTTGGCTTCGCATTACTTGCCATTGCGCTCGCTATTATACGGCAGCCGGTCTTGTATGAGACGGCACGCCAGACCAGGTTGGCCGTCGGCACGCCAAATCACGGCCGGCCGCATAGTCCAAACAGCCGCTTGCCTTGGGTCCACGACTGACCGATTGCAGCCATATGGCCTGCACGTGCGCCGTGGCCGCGTTCCCACTCGGCATACCCGAATCGGGCGCCATCATTCAGCGTCGATTGGCTCCGGACGGTGAGCAGGCGGCTCGCCTGGACCGGCGTCCATGGCGTCTTCGTCGACGGGCGACCCGGCGGTCTCCAGCAGGTCAAGCGTGGCGTCGCGAAGAAACGTTGCAACGGTAAGCAGATGACGTGCCTGACCGACCAGTGACGCCGCTTCTTCTGGGTCGAGCCCACGCATGAGGTCGTCAAGTTGCTTAACGTAGTCCGCGACCTGGTCGTGGATGCGGATCAGGACTTGTTCCCTGCTTGGCTCCACCATACGCTTCTACCTCCACGCGCCTTCGAGCAAACTCAGAATTCCCGTGTCCACTAGGCGATGTACCACGAGCCAGACCTCTGCGACGTCGTGCCTTGTGGACAGCACCAGTCTATCGCAATGCGGGTCTCCTTGGAGCGTGCTACTCATCAGCCAGGGAAAGAACGGCCATGAATGCCTCCTGAGGGATCTCGACGTTGCCCACGCGCTTCATGCGCGCCTTACCTTCCTTCTGTTTCTCAAGCAGCTTTCGCTTTCGCGTAATATCGCCGCCATAGCACTTGGCCAGCACATCCTTTCGCATGGCGCGGATGGTCTCTCGCGCTATGATTCGCGTGCCGACGGCGGCCTGAATCGGCACCTCAAACAACTGGCGTGGAATGATCGTGCGCAACTTGTCTACCAACTGACGGCCAATTGTATAGGCCTTGTCGGCATGCGTAATCATTGATAGGGCGTCCACGGGCGATCCATTGACGAGGATGTCGAGCCTGACGAGCTTCCCTTCGCGGTAGCCCGTTATCGTGTAATCGAGCGACGCGTAGCCCTGCGTCTTGGATTTCAGTTGATCGTAGTAATCGACGATCAGCTCGGATAGGGGCACGTCGTAGTCGATCTGTACGCGATGCTCGTCGATGTATGACATATGGCCGAACACCCCACGATGCGTCCGGTTCAGCTCCATGACTGTCCCGATGTAGTCCGTCGGCGTGAAGATACTGGCCTTCACCCACGGTTCCGAAATCACGGCAATCTCGCCCACTGGGGGCAATTGCGCGGGGTTGTCAATCTTGACCTCGGACCCGTCTGTCCGCTTCACCAGATACTCCACGCTGGGGGCCGTGGCCAGGAGCTCGAGATTATACTCGCGCTCGAGTCGCTCCTGGATAATCTCCATGTGCAGCAAGCCGAGAAACCCGCATCGATAGCCGAAGCCCAAGGCTATCGAGCTCTCCGGTTCGTACGTGAGGCTTGCATCATTGAGCTGAAGGCGGTCGAGGGCGTCGCGTACGAGCGGGTAGTCTTCGCCATTAATCGGGTAAATACCGGCAAACACCATCGGCTGCGCGGCCTTGTAGCCCGGGAGAGGCTCGGATGCCGGATCTTCGGCCAGCGTGATAGTGTCACCAACCTGGCAGTCCTTGACGTTCTTGAGGCCGGTCGCAATATATCCAACCTCGCCGGCCACGAGCTCAGGCAGGGGAGTGAGCATCGGCCTGAAACTGCCAAGGTCCATCATGTCGCTGACCGCACCCGAAAACATGAGACTGATACGGGCCCCGGTCGGCAATTCGCCGTCGCGCATGCGGACGTACGCCACAACTCCGCGATAGGAGTCGTACTTGGAGTCGAAGATCAATGCTCGCACGGGCGCCTTCAGATTGCCCTCCGGCGGTGGCACCATGCGCACGATCGCTTCAAGCACCTCGTGGATGCCGATACCTGCCTTGGCGCTGATTAGGAGAACGTCCTCGGCGTCAAGGCCAATGACACGCTGAATCTCCTCGCGCACGCGCTCGGGCTCCGCGCTGGGCAGATCGATCTTGTTGATCACAGGAATGATTGTCAGGTTCTGCTCGTAGGCGAGGTACATGTTTGCAAGCGTTTGCGCTTCGATTCCCTGGCTGGCGTCGACCACAAGAATGGCGCCCTCACACGCGGCAAGACTGCGCGATACCTCGTAGTTAAAGTCTACGTGCCCCGGAGTATCGATCAGATTGAGTTCGTAGACGTCGCCGTCGTCGGCCGCGTAGGACATACGAACAGCCTGGGCCTTTATCGTGATGCCTTTCTCACGCTCGAGGTCCATCTGATCGAGCACCTGTTCTTCCATCTCGCGCTTACTAATTGTGTTCGTCTCCTCCAGGAGACGGTCGGCAAGTGTGGACTTGCCATGATCGATGTGCGCGATGATGCAGAAGTTCCGAATATGCTTCTGGTCCATGTGCTCCTGTCGCTGCATGCCAGCAGCGGACTCCGCCGGCCCTGGATCGCCTCGTTGCGCTCGATGTCGCTCGTCGGCGCGGCGAAATCTCTCTCAGCGCGCGGGTTCACGGGATCCCGACGATTGACGCATGAACTGCCGTTTGGCAGGCGGCCCTCACCGCGCCGGGTCGCCGGCGAATACGCGGTCACGTCCACCCAGCAATAGGGTACAGGTTCGCTCAGGGTTTTGTCGCGAACGGGCACGGAGCCGGCGTGAGAGTCAACTCCAGAATCCCCAAGACTCGCTGGGCGTGGTGGTACACTTACGTCGCTGGAGCTGGTGAACTATCCGGACCTTCCCGGGCAAGTATCGATCCCGGTTGCAGCTGCATCAATCCGATCGCAAGCATTACATGCCGTGCATGAGTTAGCAAGGAGTTGTTGTGGAGCGCCCACCTGTCGTTTGCCTCGTGATCCTGGATGGCTTTGGCTATCGAGAAGAAACACATGGAAATGCGATTGCCGCGGCGAAGAAGCCGACAATCGATCGCATCTGGTCCTCCTGTCCGCACACGATCATCGAAGCCTCCGGCCGTGCCGTAGGGTTGCCGCGCGGCATGATGGGCAACTCGGAGACCGGACATATGAATATGGGCGCCGGCCGGGTCGTCCTGCAGAAGCTCACGCAGATTTCACGGCGCATAGAAGACGGGACTTTCTTTGAGAACCCTGCATTCGCCGGAGCGATCAAACACGTGCGTGACCGCGGCACCAAGCTGCATCTGATCGGCCTGATCGGGCCTGGTGGCGTACACGCGTACGATGAGCATCTTCTGGCACTGCTTAAGCTGGCCAGCAGCAAGGGGCTCGAGAAGGTATTCGTTCAAGCGATTCTCGATGGGCGCGACACGCCGCCGAGGAGCGCGCACGAGTATGTCGAGAAGCTCAACGGCAACCTTGACGACATGCAAATCGGCAAGATCGCGACGGTAAGCGGCCGCTACTATGCGATGGATCGAGACAAACGGTGGGATCGAACCGCGAGGGCCTATGATGCACTGGTGTATGGCAAGGGCGAGCAAGCAGCCGACGCGTTGACGGCGATCGAGAACAGCTACGCGGCGAATGTGAACGACGAGTTCGTTCTACCCACTGTAATCGTCCAGGATGGTCACCCGGTCGCGACCGTTTGCGATGGCGACGCCATAATCTTCTTCAACTTCCGTGGCGACCGCCCGCGCCAGCTTACACGGGCATTCGTCATGCCCGACTTCGCGTCGTTCGACCGCGGGCGGCAGTTGAACGATCTCTATTTCGTCACGCTGGCGACGTATGAAAAGGACGTTCCAGTCGTCGTTGCCTATCCACCTGAAGAACTCGCCGATCCGGTCGAAGTGACGCTCGCACAGGTAGTGAGCGAATTGGGCCTGAAGCAGTTGCATGTCGCGGAAACAGAGAAGTACGCGCACGTCACGTATTTCATCAACGGTGGGCGCGAGCAGCCGTGGCCGGGAGAGGACCAGGTGGTCGTACAGTCGCCCAAGGTTGCTACCTACGATCTTGCGCCTGAGATGAGCGCTGCCGGCGTCGCACAGGTGGTTATCGACCGGCTGAAGGCGGACTTGCCGGATCTTGTGATCATGAACTTCGCGAATTGCGATATGGTCGGGCACAGCGGCATGATTCCGCCCACGATTCGCGCGGTGGAGACTGTGGACCGCGAGCTTGGCCGCGTGCTTGCCGCCGTGGCGGCGGCCGGCGGACTCGCGCTCGTCACTTCGGATCACGGGAACGCCGAGATGATGATCGATCCGGAGCTTGGGTCGCCGCATACGGCTCATACTACCTGTCCTGTGCCGTTTGTCGTCGTGCCGCCCAGCCCCGATTCTCCCTGGAGTATGGTGCGGCTACGCGACGGCGGAACTTTGAGTGACATCGGGCCAACTGTGCTGGACATCATGGGCTTGCCCCAGCCTGCCAAGATGGTGGCGAGATCACTGTTTGTGCACTGAGTTAGGCCCGGCCCGCGGCCCGAGGAGAACTGTCATATACTGTGTAATGACCGCGTGCCCCGGTATCCGGCCAGCCCGCTTGACGATCGGCCGTGGCCACGTGTTGCAGGTGTATTAGAGAGGAACAGCATGAGTACCATCGAAGTCGTTCTCGGCCGCGAAATTCTCGACTCGCGCGGCAACCCCACCATTGAGGTGCAGGTCGAGCTGGCGAGCGGCGCCGTAGGCGTTGCCGCTGTGCCGTCCGGCGCATCGACCGGCGCTCATGAAGCCCACGAGCTGCGGGACAAGGATCCGAAGCGATACCAGGGCAAGGGCGTGCTGAAGGCAGTTGAGAATGTGAATGGTCCGATCGCCGATGCGCTCGAGGGGCAGGACGCGCTCGAGCAGCGAATCGTGGACGGCATTCTGCTTGACCTTGACGGTACCGAGAACAAGACGAAACTGGGCGCGAATGCGATCCTTGGCGTTTCCCTTGCCGTGGCCCGAGCGGCGGCAGTGGCTGTTGATCTGCCGCTGTACCGCTATATCGGAGGCGTCAACGCCCACGTGCTTCCCGTGCCCATGCTGAATATTCTCAATGGCGGCAAGCACACCGAATGGCAGTCGACCGACATCCAGGAGTTCATGGTTATGCCGGTCGGCGCCGAGAGCTTTCACGAAGGCCTCCGCTGGAGCGTCGAGGTGTACCACAAGCTCGCATCCGTGCTGCAAAAGCGCGGCTTGGGCACTACGGTCGGCGACGAGGGCGGCTTTGCCCCGGTACTTGCCTCAAACAAAGATGCATTGGATCTGATCATTCAGGCAATCGAGGCTGCCGGCTACAAGCCCGGCGAGCAGATTGCCCTGGCGATCGACACTGCCGCCACCGAGTTGTTCGACAACGGCACGTACAACCTCCGAAAGGAAGGCAAGATTCTCTCCGGGGAGCAAATGGTCGAGCTCTATTCGGGTTGGCTCAGGCAGTACCCTATCGTCTCTGTTGAGGACGGTCTCAGCGAGGACGACTGGGACGCCTGGAAGCTGTTGACGAGCAAGCTCGGCGACAAGATCCAGATCGTCGGAGATGACATATTTGTCACCAACACTGGACGTATCAAGCGCGGCATTGCCGAGCGCACTGCCAACTCTGTCCTGATCAAATTGAACCAGATCGGTACGCTCACGGAGACATTGCAGGCCATCGACATGACGCACCGCGCTGGATTCACTGCCGTGGTCAGCCACCGCTCTGGCGAGACCGAGGACACGACCATAGCCGACCTCGTCGTCGCTACCAACGCCGGCCAGATCAAGACAGGCGCTCCGGCACGCAGTGAGCGTACTTCCAAGTACAATCGGCTCCTCCAAATCGAGGACGAGCTTGAGGACGACGCGAAGTACGCCGGGCGCGAAGCATTTGGGCGTATTGTCCTGGCATAGCGCCGCGGACCGGAGCTCAGAGACAGGCGGGGTGGTGTTCGGTCTGGACGCCACCCCGCGTTCTTGCCTCGTCTTATCCATAGTCGGCGCTTCCAGTAGGGACCGCGGGCATTATACTGGCAACTATGATGGTCACTCTAGAGGAACGCGTATCCACTGTGGAACTCACGTACAGTCTGGCAGATCTTATAGCGCAGGTGACCGCTCTGGAGGGCGTAGTACTGACCGAGCGGGTAGTGCGTCAGTATCTCGCGGACGGTCTTCTGCCTGCACCCGACCAGCGCGGTGGCTCGATGCCTTACGGTGATGACCATCTCATCCACTTGCGCCTGGTTGCGCGCCTATCTGGTCAGTACGTACCCCCACGCGAGCTACAGCGATTCATGGCCAGGTTGTCGCCGGATGGAATGCGTTCGCTGGTGGACCGCCCCTTGCCCTCGCGTCTCCCGTCGGAAGGTGATGCTCAAGCCTATTTGAATCGGCTCTCGAGGTCGCTGCCGCAGGCGCTCACAGGCCAGGCGCTGTTTACCGGGGCAATCCAGACGCCACAGCGGCCAACCAGCGCGACGCCGCGCCCGCGCGGCATCAGCCCTTCGCCGGCTGCCGACACGTCGACGAAAGAGCTCGTTCAGGCCGCCGCGCCACGAGTCGCGCCGAGAGTCACGCGCAGCCCGTGGATCCGTGTGACGATCGAACCGGACGTGGAGCTCAGTGTCAGGGCCAACGGCCACGACCAGAAACGGCTTGTGGATGCGTTGATCGTCGCTGTGCAGGAGGTCCTTGCCAGCGAGCGTGGCGCAAACCTCTAGTCCGTGATTCTCTCATTTCCACATAAGCCCCTGATTGGAGCGCACCGCGGGGCGTCGGAGTACGCTCCGGAAAATACGCTTGCCGCATTTGACCTGGCAGCCATACAGGGTGCTGAGTTGATTGAGCTCGACGTGCACCTTTCTGCGGACGGCTATCTGGTTGTGCATCATGACTTCGATTTGCGCCGAACCGCGGGACACCCAGCGATGGTCGGAGACCTTGATCTCGCCGTGCTTCGAATGCTGGATGTCGGCTCCTGGAAGAGCACTCGCTTTGTCGGCGAACGTATTCCAACCCTCGAGGCTGTGTTTGAGCAGCTTGGGCAGCGCGTGCTGCTCAACGTCGAAATCAAGGTAGATGCTTCATCCAGCGACCGCATCGACGACATCGTCGCCTCGACGATCAGGTCGCATGGCCTCGCAGACCGTGTGGTCGTGTCAACGTTCGATGTCGAGACATTCATGCGTCTCCGCCGCGGTAATCCGGACATCCGTGCTTCGCTGTTGTTCGAATCACCTGTGGCTGACCCGGCGACTGCGCCGCCCGTTGACGTGCTCGGCCCGACACTCACTGTGGCAGCGGAGTTCGGGGCGGTAGGCGTGCATCTGGAGCACACCTTGGTCACGCCGGGGGTCGTCGAACGGGCGAGCGAGCTTGGCCTCGGCGTCCTGGCCTGGACTGTCGACGATGAGCGTGAGATGCGCGATCTCGCCTTGGCGGGTGTGGAAGCTATTCTGAGCAACCGTCCAGATGCGCTTCGACAGCAAATGCTGCCGTTTCGTACCGGTCAAAGCGGATAGACCTGTCGGTTAGCCGGTTAGCCGGTTAGCCGGTTAGCCGGTTAGCGGTCGAGATCCTGTGCATTCAGGTCGTTTGTTACACTGAACGGGAGACAACTACACAATCGGGAGGTCTGCTCATGGGACCGCCAGCGGGCCCCCATCCATTTCTGGCTCGCCTCGCTCGAGGTCCCATACTCTGCGATGGCGGCATGGGCACGCAGTTGTACGCTCATGGCGTGGCGTTTGAGCGCGGTTTTGAAAGCCAGAATCTTGTGGACGGGGCGCTCGTCGAGCGCATCCACCGCGCATATCTCTCCGCGGGCGCCGAGATCCTGGAGACGAACACGTTCGGCGCGAACCGTTTCAAGATGTCGTCGTTCGGCCTTGCAGAGAGTGTGCCAGAGATTTGCCGCGCGGGCGCTCGGCTCGCGCGCAATGCCCGCGAAGTTTCCGGAGTCGACGCGTTTGTCGCGGGGTCGATCGGGCCACTTGGCTGCCTGCTGGAACCCTACAGCAGCGTTTCCCTGCTACAGGCTCGCGCACACTTTCGCGAGATGGTGGAAGGGCTCGTAAAGGGCGGCGTCGACCTGCTCATCCTGGAAACGTTCCTCAGCATCGAAGAGATTACCGAAGCGATTGGCGCGGCGCGTGACGTCTGCGACCTTCCGGTCGTCGCACAGCTCAGCTTCACAAGTGAGTTGTTGACGCCTTCAGGGCAGACGCCGGAGGCCGCGGCGGTGGCGCTCGACCACCTCGGTGCGGACGTCATCGGTACAAACTGCAGCGTGGGACCTCAAAGCACGCTCGACATCGTCGAACGGATGGCCTCGGTGACGCGCCGGCCGCTCTCGGCGCAACCTAATGCGGGCCTGCCTCAACGCGTGGCAGGACGACTGCTGTTTCTCTCGTCGGCGGAATACTTCGCCGACTATTGTTCGCGTCTGATCCGGGCAGGTGTGAGCCTGGTTGGGGGCTGTTGCGGCACGACTCCGAGCCACATCGCGGCAATGGCCGCGTCGCTCCGCCGACCAACCGAACTACGAGACGCGCCGCGCCGAGAACCGGTTGTCGTCGACGTTTCGCCGCCCGACACGGACACCGTGAGCCCGGTCGAAGAATCTGCGCTGGAGACCGCATTTCAGTCGAGACTGGCCATCAGTGTAGAGCTTTCCCCTCCTCGCGGCGCGAATCCGGCTCGAATGCTTTCCGGTGCGCGCCTGTTGAAGGACGCAGGAGTCGACGCTCTCAATATTACCGACGGCGCCATGGCGAGAGTTCGCATGAGCACGCTCGCGACGGGCAGTCTCGTGCGCCAGATCATCGGCATCGATCCAGTTTTGCACGTGACAACCAGAGACCGCAACGTTATGGCACTACAATCGGACTTGCTGGGAGCGCACGCGCTTGGTTTGAGAATCGTGCTTGCGCTGACAGGCGACCCCGTGAATACGGGGGACTCTGCGCTCTCCAGGGGTGTCTACGAGATCGATTCGATTGGGTTGATCAGGATGCTTCGCGGCCTCAATAATGGTTTGGATGCTGCCGGAAACGCGACCGGCCAGAAGACCAATTTCCTGATCGGAGCGGCGCTGAATCCTACAGCCTCGGACCTCGAGTCCGAGCTCGACCGTTTTGCTCGAAAACTTGATGCCGGCGCAGATTTCGTCATGACGCAGCCCGTCTACGATGCCGAGCTGTTTGTGCAGGTCCTCGATCGCGTCGGTCCATTGCATGTGCCGCTACTGATGGGATTAATGCCGTTGCAGAGCTATCGCAATGCCGAATTCGTGCACAACGAACTGCCTGGAGTCAGGCTGACGGATCGGGTCCTCGAGCGCATGCGCACCGCGGGAGCGCAAGGGCAGGCTGAGGGACTGGCTATTTCTCGCGAGCTACTCGGCGCGTGTCTGCACGTGGTCTCAGGTGTATACGTCATACCGACCTTTCAGCGATACGAACCGGCGGCGGAGCTTGTCAGCCAGATCCGCGCTATGGGCCGTTCTGGCTAATTGCCATTCCGGCGATGATGTCGGCGACGTCGGCACCAGCGGCACGGACCAGGCGGATGATACTCACCGGACCATCGCTGTTCCACACAACGGGGGCGCCCACGTGGCCGCTTTTCGATTCATCCAGACTCAGTCTGGCGAGCCGTCCCGAGGGCGCCACGAGTTTGACCGTGGAGTTCTGTCCATCCGCACTATAGATAGTTGCGGTCAGCTGGGCGTTCTTCGGTCCGGTGTTGGCGACGTACCACATATCCGAGGTGAAGCCATCCGAATCCAAACTCGGGAACGCCCACTGTGAAGTAGGCTCGGCGCCCGATAGAATGCTACCGGTGTGGGAACCTGTGTTCGGCGAGCCTCCAAAATATTCTGCCTGTTCGCTGACTATCGGTACGTCGGCGTGAACCACGACAGCGGCGGAGCCACCGATTGAGCTGGAGCCCGCCATGATCTGGAGGGTGGCGCGAGTACCCGGCTGAATCGTCAGGTCGGTAGGAAGCGCTACGCCCGCGCGATCACCAAGCTCAGTGAATTGCACATGCGCGGCTACAGAGCTGGGGTCAATGAAACTGAGGTACGCCTGGTCGCCTCCGGCAGTGGAGACGTAGGGAAAAGTCCAAGTCGCCGCAGGTCCAAGCACGCCGCCGCTCACGGCCGATCCGTACTTGGCTGAGCCGGTGCCGTCGCCCCAGTAAAGCACGCGCTCGGAGGCAACGGGTTGGTCAGACGTCAGGAGCAAGCCTATGGAGCGGCCCGGGGCAACGGCCCTCATATTGAGGGTCACGCGCGAATGCGGGGCAACGGTCACGCTTGTCGGCACCTCTGGCGACGAGCTATCTGGGCCGAACAGTTCAACAGTTACTTGCGCCGGGCTGGCGCCGGGGTTCAGTATCGCAAGGTATTCCTGAAACGTCGCTCCGGTGTAACCTTCCGCAAAGTACCAGGTGTTAGCGAGCGCCGACTCACCTGAGCTTATGCTCGAGGCAAGGGACTGGCCTGTGTCGGTAGTTCGAGTTATGGTACGCGTCACGCTGATGGACGAGGGTAGCTCAAGCATTGCACTAACAGTCTGATTCTTGCCGACATCCTGCCCGACATTTTCGCTCAGAACCGCGTGCGCCGGCACGGTGATGCTGACCGTCTTCGTGATGCCCATGCCTATGAAATACTGAATAGAGCCTGTCGCCGTGAGCGAAGCAGTATTGAGCAGGTACAGGCTCTCACCGAAGTGCACTGCCGGCCCATCACCGGTGAATCCCTCCGCGAAGAACGTCCTGTCGACGACCGGACTTTGCGCGGCAACCCCGGAAGTTGGCACGCGAACGCGAGGGACAGTCAACTCGGACGATGCGGAGTGTCCAAGGATGCCCGAAGCGCCAACCAAGTATACTCCGGCCGACGCCAGCGAACGGACGCTTGTCGTATCCGTGAAGCTGCCCGAGGCATCGGCGACGACCCCGCCGCTTGGAGCGCTGAAGGCCTGCGCCGTCACATAGACGCGCTCGCCAGGGGCAAAACCGCTTCCTTTCACCGTGACGTTCGAGCCGGCCGGTGCTCCTGGCGGGTCGAGTGCGATCTTTGGCTGTGAGTGGATGAAAACGTCGCGGCTCAGCACGATGCCTGAAACCGATCCGCGCGCGTCAACTGTGGCGGTAAAGCCGCCGGTAACCGTAGCAGGAAGCGCGAAATCAGTGTCAAGCTTCCCACCCTGGTCGGCCTGAGAGGAGGCGCCAGCCAGGGCGCCACCGTGCGTTCCCGCATCGACGTAGTCGAGCGAGATGATGACTTGTTCCCCGGGGGTGAAGCCGGCGGCGGCGATCGCAACGGTCTGACCGGCCAGCGCCGGGTTCGGCGTGACCACGAGCGTGCCGTTCCCAGCGATATTCACCGGGATGCTTGTGGAGTCAACCTGACCGGAGCCGGCTGCTGCGCCGCTCACCACGATCTGGCTTGGACCGGGTTGTCCGAAAGCCGGCACCGCAAACGTCAGATATTGCTGTCCCAGTTGGATCTGTGACATACTGCGAAATCCCTGGCGGCATCAGCGCGGGCTGGCCACCGACCAGAATCGCGAGAGGATCTCGAGGCGCAAAGCCCACGACATGGAGGTGCAGCGTATCACCGGGATTCGCGGAGATCTGCAGTCCGTTCCCGGCAGTCGGCATCACCGCAGCGCCGGTCACCGATGCGCTGGCGCTGACTGCGCTTCCTGGCTCGTGCGCAATGACCATGTTGGCAAGACCGGCGTCAAGCGTATACGGTAGCGTGATGGAGGAACGTATCGATCCAGATGCGTCGGCCACGAGGATTCCCAGGGTACTCGTCATGTCCGTACTCTGTACTGATAGATCAACCTGGGCGCCTGGATCGAACCCTGAACCCGTTATCGATTCTAGTCCATGCGGGAGGTTCACTTCTGGCGCCACTGCAATGACGGGGCTGCTTGCGAGGACCAAGGCCCCAGGCGAGCTAATCTCCGGGCACAACGCCAGCAGGCAGGCGGCAATCGCAATACAGGCCCTCACGAATTCACCGGAACGTCGTAGCGTCATGAGGCTCCTCTGAGAATACAATAGACCTACTCACAGTATCCGATATCGGCCGGCAACATGCTGGCCTTGTGCGAACATACGTGTCTGAAAGGCAACACCCGTCACTGTCGATGACGGGTGTTGCCTTGGTCGTGTCTGGTATCGTCCTGCCGAGCGCTACTTGGGAGGCGGAACGAAGCTCACCAACCTGTAGCCGGTAAGCTGATAGGCCTCCGTCGTCGAGTTCACGAAGACATCGACGTGATTCCCGTCCACTGCACCGCCGGTGTCCTCAGCGTGGAACACGCCAAGGCCCTGGATGTAGACTTTCGAGCCAAGCGGGATAACGCTGCTATCCACCGCGACCGTTCCCCAATGAGGGACGGTGCCGGTGGCAGTCCGGTTTCCGGTGGCAGTGTAGCCGGTAATATAGCACACGCGGGCGTTGCCGCCTGGCATAACTACTGCATTAGCCTTGCCTTGACCACTGCTCGTGGACGTACGCGTCTGCTGAGTCAAGCCTGCACGAGCGAATGTTGGAGTTGCCTCCGGAGTGCCCGTCGGCAACGGCTGTGGGCGCTGGTCACCTCGAAGATACTGGGTAGCGCCGGGATGAACATCCTCCAGTTTGAGCCCGGAAGGATCGGGCCGGCGCTGCAATGTGAGTTCCAGGTTCAAGACGGACGTTGCAACACGTGCAACTCCGGCCAGCGTTGCCGGCGACAGAACCTGGCGATCGAGTACATGTTCAAGGCTCAGGGACGAGAGGCGCGCGATGCGGTCGGGAAATGTACCAACCACTGTCGTCAGTCCGACCGAAGAGTTGACCGGCCCAACAAATGCGACTTCCCTGGTTGCAGATTGCCCCGCCAGTGCCCCCGAAGAGCTGTTCGCCGCCATCAGCGGGCGCGGCGAGGAATTGGTGGATACGGCCCCACCGGTAGCTAAGAGGTGTGCCGTGGAAACTGTGCTGGCTGTGCGTACAAGATGTGCCTGAGGGGCAGGCGAAATCGGCCGATTGGAACCGGAAGTTCCGGCGATCGGCGCGGAGGAGCCGCCTGATGGCAGCGAATAGGAGGACATCGGTCGCTTTACCCGACCGATGCTGGCCACAGATTGGGAAAGCATGTGCGCCTGTCGCGGGACGAACCTGCGCGCAGGCTGAACGTGTCCATTCACGACATGACTCTCCAACTTCGCCGTGGCCGCAGTGTTTCCCGCGGCACTCGCCTCGTGTCCGATGCCGCTCTGTATAGCCGTGAGTCGCGTAGCCGCGGCGCTACCCGAGCCCGCTCCCAGGCCATTCGCAAAGAGCGCAATTGCCGCCGAAAGGGTGGCACAATGCGCGAAACTAGTCGTTCGTCTCTTCAATAAGTACAGCCGACACCCCGGCAGATGCAGAGGATTCCGGCTTTCCCCCCCTTCCTCGAAGCTGTGATCTTCCGCGCGGAAAAAGTCTCACCACGCTATCCTGACCAGCGCACGACCGACAGTACTATAGCATACAGTGCATTGAAAGTCACCAATTTCACCGGCCAGATCCCTTTTTGACCGACATGCGACGCCCGAAACACCACAAAGGGTTGTGAGCGATACCTTTTTTCCGACCGCTATGTAGTTGGCGCACCCTAAACGGACGTGTAGAACGTCCGCATACTTATGCAAAATAGATGCATATGTCGGGTTCCGGGCCGGCAATGCACATGCCGTTCCGCCTAACGCGCTGAGCGCTGCAAGTGTTTCTGTTGGAATGCAATGCACAGGCAAACGCGGCATGATCGGCCCACGGCACGGCGTATTGGGGGCGAGGAGCACCTGTACAATGGGTATGTGAAAGTGGTCTGTGCGCCCGATAAGTACAAGGGCTGTCTCCCGGCTGACGCGCTGGCGGAAGCGATGGCCGCTGGTGTCTTACGTGCACTCGCCGACTGCGTGGTGGTTCGCTTACCGCTTGCGGATGGTGGCGAAGGCACCCTGGATGCACTGGTGGCAGCGCGGGGCGGAAAGCGCCTGATCGTGCCATCGCACGATCCGTTGGGCCGGCCCATCGACGCGGAGATCGGCGACCTCGGCGCAGGCATGTTCGTGGTCGAAATGGCGCGTGCTTCCGGCTTGACTCTGCTGCGACCCGATGAGCGCGATCCATTCCGGGCCAGCACCTTTGGGACCGGCGAGCTCATTCGCGCGGCGCTCGATCGGGGCGCTACCGAAATTGTGGTTGGCGCCGGTGGCAGCGCGACAGTGGATGGCGGCGCAGGCGCCCTGATGGCGCTTGGGGCGCGCCTCGTCGACGACAACGGCCGCGATATCGAGCCCGGCAACACTGGACTAGCCGGGCTCGCGTCCGTTGAAAGCTCGGCCCTGCGGGCGCGACTGCACGACGTTTCGCTCAGGATCGCGAACGACGTGACGAATCCACTGACTGGCCCGGAAGGCGCTGCCGCGGTGTACGGACCGCAAAAAGGCGCCAGTCGGGCAGGCATCCAGGTGCTCGATCGCAATCTAGCGCGGTATGCCGCAATCATCGCGCGTGACACTGGCGTCGATATTGGCTCGCGCCCCGGAGCAGGGGCGGCTGGCGGCCTAACCGCCGGCCTCCTGCTTGCCGGAGCGTCCCTGGAATCTGGAATCGAGCTCATCCTTGATGCCGTGCGCTTTGACGAATACCTGCCGGGCTCGGATCTGGTGCTGACAGGCGAGGGTCGACTAGACCGCCAGTCGATTCATGGTAAAGTGGTGAGTGGCGTGCTGGCGCATGCAACCAGACACCGCATACCGGTCGTTGCCCTGGCCGGAGCGCTGAAAGTGCGCGAGCTCGGCCCTCTGTATGCGGCTGGCCTTACGGCAGCTCTCTCGGTGGTCGACGGTCCGATGACGGCGGCTAAGGCATTTGCGCGGACCGGTCCATTGGTGCAGAGGGCGGCCGAGGCAGTGGTCCGCGTCCTGGCCGCGGGCGCCTGGAGCCGTTGAGGCGTGTCAACGCTCTAGCCCAAGTTCGCTCGATAGAGCGTTCCTGAAATAGGGGAGGTCAATTCTGTGGAGCCACGTGTCGGCACATGCTCGCGACTCACAGGTGAAACGCGCATCGACGCAAGATGGAACCTCGACGGCAGCGGATCGGCCGCGGTCAAGACAGGGGTGGGCTTTCTCGATCACATGCTGGACCTTCTGGCGCACCATGGGCTGTTTGATCTCAGCGTGGAGGCTGTTGGAGACCTGCACGTCGACGCTCATCACACGGTCGAAGACACCGGACTTGCGCTCGGCCTGGCGCTTCTACAGGCGCTCGGTGACCGGCGCGGCATCGTCCGCATGGCTCACGCGGTGGTGCCGATGGACGATGCGTTGGTCCTGGTGGCCGTCGATCTCTCCGGCCGCCCATACTGCGCGCTCGACCTGCCTCTCAGGGGTGCGATGCTCGGCACAATGCCGGACGAGATGGTGTCACATTTCTTCCACTCACTGGCCACAGAGGCGCGATGCAATCTGCATATTCGCCAGTTAGCAGGCGAAAATGACCATCACAGGGTTGAGGCGGCGTTTAAGGGCTTCGCCCGAGCGCTGCATGCAGCCACGCGTCTCGATCCGGTACGTGGCGTGCGCATCCCAAGCTCCAAAGGCGTGCTGTAGATAGTCGCTGGCCTTGTTGGTTCGAGGCGTGGCGAGTACAACATGTACGTAAACCGCGATCGGGTTGGAGCACGCATGAATGGCGTCGTTTGACGTGTCGGGTCGTCGTCGTCGATCGAGCGTCGAGCCTGCTCGACTGTGGGTTCTCTTGTGCGACGGGCGAATCGAAGCAGTGACCTTCCACGAATTCAGGCACACGGCCGGCGCCGAACGACCTCGCCAACGATCAGAACAAGGCAGCTTCGCGTGACTGCAGGGTCACCGGCACGCATCGACCTCCACACACACACGACGGCATCGGACGGCACATTGTCGCCGGAGGAGCTGGTCCAGGAGGCGGCGTCACGACGCGTCTCAGTCATTGGCATCACGGACCACGACACGGTGGAAGCAATCGAGCGCGCGCGGATTGCCGCGCGTGGCAAGGGCCTGTGTGTCGTTTCCGGCCTCGAGCTCAGTGCCAAACTCGATGGCCGTAGCGTGCACCTTCTGGCATATGGCTTCGACTACCAATCTCCCGCGCTTCGCCTTCCGCTGGCCTGCCGAATCGAGCGGCGGGCTGTTCGGGCGCGCTTGATCGTGCAGAGGCTGGCCGGTCAGGGCATCTCGCTGTCATGGGATGACGTCGCGCGCCAGACCTCCGGCGCTATTGGCAGGCCGCACATTGCGCGAGCGTTGATCGACAGAGGCTATGCCGCAAGCGTGAGGGACGCATTCAGGTGTTGGATTGGGGCAGATCGGCCCGCGTATGTTCCGTCGCCGCAGTTCAGCCCAGCCCAAGCGGTCGCGCTGGTACGCGAGGCCGGTGGTCAGGTAGGCCTGGCTCATCCTCTGCGCGGCGCAACTCGACCTACCCTTGACACATTGATACCGGCGCTGATCGCCGATGGCGTTACAGGCCTCGAGGTCTACTATTCTGGACATAGCGCTGACGACATTGCCTTGCTCGGCGCCCTGGCCGACAGGTACGGGCTCTGGTGGTGCGGGGGGAGCGACTTTCACGGCGCGAACAAGCCGGGGATCGGCCTCGGATCGGTGGACGTGCCTGTGAGCGTGCTTGCGCAAGGGCCGTTTCTGGCGGCCTTAAGCGGCGCGACCTGAGTTGTGTCCGGCACCGTCTCCCTGGCCCTTGATTGTAGAGCCTACGGCGCGTGCGATCCAGCGAACCGGGATGTCTTGCAGTCGCGGACATGTGCTTCTCTGGCCAACGACGGGCGCCGGCGAGCAGCACGAGCTCGGATGGCTGGAGAAAATTGGCGCTCGACACCTCGACGTTGCGCATTTTACAGGCACAAGGGCCCCAAGAACTCAAGTTTGTGCTACGTTCGAGATGGGAACAGTGAACGATGGCCTCGATGACGAGGACCTATCGAAATGCTGCCACCCGTAGGTACTGCGCCATGGCGGCGACTCAAGTGCCTATGCTCCAGCATGCCAGTGTTTGACGTACTCGAGCTTGCGCTATGGAACGCGCCGTGGAGTACAGGTTGGTATCCGACGGACGGCCCAAGGCCGGCCAAGCGGCGCGTTGCGCCTACAGCGCGCTCCGGATACGACTAAACGAATTACCGAAGTGCCGGCTCGCCTGCGTGCCGCGATATGCGTCACCTCGCGACTTCCGGCACATATGGGAGGAAAACCATGTTCAAGACTCAAGATAGTGAACGCGCCCGACTCGATCGACAGGACCGTGCCGGTTTGTCGGGAGCCGATCGCGCGTGGATGATGGCCGTGGCTGAGCGCGAGCTCGCCCAGGGCAAGATTTCAGTCGAAGAGTATCGCTACATCGCGAATCGCTGCCGCGTGTCGATTGGCGATACCGTGAGCGGCCTGGTCGCCCGCTTCAGGCGAGCCACGAGGTTCATCCGCGACAGAGGCTCGTCGTCTCGGTCGCGGATGACTCCGCGCCATGCCTAGAGTGGTGCCATGCCGGAACCTGCCGGGTGGCCACGTCGTGGCGATGGCGTAGATGGCCGGCGCGCTCGGACGAGGACGTCCTCGTCCGAGCGCGTCCCCAGAACCGTGCGGTTCGGTAGGGGTCCTATCATGGCATCACACCGGGCACGTGGCGGCGGCCAGCCGATCACCGGGCGATGAGGCGCGGTGTAGTCTCGCCTGCGCTGCGATCGGCGATTGCCGAGGCTCAAGCCCGCGCATAATCCTGAAACATCACTGCAAGTTGGAGGACACCATGTTCGACCCCAGTTACCTTGCCCGCGTCTCAACCGCAGTGCACCTGGACAGGCTGCGCGATGCGGGCGCCGCACGTGACACGCGGCGACTGTTGTGCGAGGCGCGGCGGAGCGATCGCGCACAGCGCGCACAGCCGCTGGTCCCCGACGCGTTCGAGCGCCTGGTCGTGCGGCTGAGCTCCGACTAGGCGACGGAGCAGTCCGTGCTGCAACGAGGATCGCGCCTTGCAGCCAAGTTTGCGAGCCGCGACTCGACACCAGATAGTCAGGCAGGGGGCACATAGACCGCAGCGGGCGGGGATGGCAACAGCTACGCGGCTCCGTCAAGCCAACGTCAGGTAGCCTCCAGACGACGTCGTCTGGAGGCTACCCCTCGCAGAAACGAACCGAATCGAGTCACACGCCTTCATGGCCCAGAGGCGGCGAAGAGATATGCTCAACGTCGCCATACGGCGCGGTGCCTGAACAGGCGTGGGCCGAGGAGTGGCGGGGACGGACGTTCCCGGAGCAGGGCCAACGGCGGACTGTCATGGCAACGCTTATGGATAGTCGTCGACATTGCTGTAGTGAGAAGTCAGGTGCTGCTGGCCGGCGTTGTCGCCAGTTGACAACCGATTGTAGTCAGCATCGATGCTTCCGTCCTGGTTGAGCGTCACCACCGAATTGACCGTCGTGGTCCGTTGCACCACGTCGCTGTTGAAGACATATCCCTTAATGAGCGATCCTTCCACGGACATACCGAGCAGAACGGTGTGCTTCGTGTTATTTACGAACACGAGATCGGAGCCGCCATTCTTTGCTTGCACAACTGCATCTTCTCCAGGAACGCCGTTGAACACGGTGACGTTCGGATATTGCGTCCGCTCAGTAATGGCGAGGCCGGACGCAAACGCAGCCTCAAACAGTGCCGAAGCCGCCGCGGTTGGCCCGCCGTTCGTGCCTGCGATGTCGGACTTCGTGCCGAATCCACCTTCCGCAGGTGCGTAGGCCGCGGCCGTGACGACCGGACTGATCACGGACGTGACCGACAATGATTGTCCAGGACCGAGGAGGATGTTGCTGAGCTTACTCGCCGCGACGTCGGCGTTCCCTGTTCGCGTCCGCGATGAGCCCAGGAGGTCGACGACCGACGTGCCCATCGACGTGTCGAAATTCAGCGCCCGAGCCCTGGCCACAGTGAAGCTGCTGCGCGGGTGTTCGAACGGGATGACGGCGACGTGGCCGTTCGCGGGAGACGCTAGAATCGCCCGAGCGGCCTTGTTTACGTCCAGGGCAAGGCCTGGGGTGTCGGGATACGGAACCGCGGCATCCGGTTGCCCATTCGCCGCATCGACAAAACGGAAGTACGCCGGAATAGGTGCGTGATTGACCGCGGCGGCGATTGGAGCCATGGTCGCCGCAAGCTTCTTGGTGTCGAGTCCCATCGTAACCATCCAAACCCCATGCCCATTGCTTTCAGGCTTGAAAGTCAATAATCGCAGAAGCTGGCTCGGAGTCAAATACCACGCCTTGACCTTGTTGAGTGAGCTGAAGAACACGTTCTGGCTCAGCAGACTCTGAGCCTGGTCGACGGTTTGCTGCGCGATGTCGTGCGTGACAGGTGACGCGGGGTACTGCACTGGAAGCGTGATGTTGAACACGCTGTGCGCGTCAATTTCGGTATTCAAGAGGTGCGTCGCCGCCGCCACGTCGAGATACCGCCCAACACGCGGTTCGCGTACAACCTCAACCTGCCCGCTTGCGATGCCAACCTGCGCGGGCTGTGGCGCCACACTGACGTCCTTCGCAATCTGGTCGACGTATTTGCGGACTGCGCCCGTGTCATGACTTCCTTGCAGGGGAAAATCGTGGCCGGACAGCATGGTCGAGAACTGATTCCAGGTACTCGTAAACAGATTTCCGGTGTGACCTTCGGCTCGAACCTCGGCGACGACCGGCGCCATATCGAAGTGTGGGCGGAACTGGCTATTGGTGACATCGTACGTGCGATCACCTACGTGCAGGATGAGCGGTGTGCTGTTCCGGCTATCGATCTGTTGCTGCAGGTAGGCAGGGACTTCAGTCAAAGCCACACCACCGATCGGTATGCCGTCGACGCTGACGTGGGGACTCACACGCGTGGAGTAATAGTTCTCGAAGATGAGCAACGCGATGCCAAGTACGGCCAGGAAGCCGACGATCACGCCAAATCGCATGAAGTAATCCCGTGGCTCAGCGCGGGGATCCTTGAATGCTGGACGCTCGAGGTTTCGACGGAAGATCCGATTCGGTGGCGCGGTAGGATGCGCCGGCCGGTAATCCGGTCGAGCGAGCCGGCGCCTCATTGACGGGCGCGCCGGACGTGAGTTTCTGCTCGGCGTGATGCTCATAGCGACAGGCCTAACATTCCGGGTCGAAATAGCCTGCGCGGCCCATCAACGACCTTCATCGCCGATTTCGCAAACCTCCTACTTGGACACGACATTGAGCTTTGCCCGCCCGCAGCGGGATAGCGTTGGCCGGTCCGAACTCCAGGATACAGCGGAATCCGCGCTTTGCCGAGGCTCAATAGATCGCACGACATGACCCCGGCAGAGCCTGGGCCGGTGAGCCGCAACACGTGGTTCCGCGGATGGAGGCGCTCTTGCAAGCTGCTGGCTTCGCAATCCCTCGCAGGACCCCCCGTAAGCGCAGAGGCCACGGATCGCAGGCAAGCGCGAAAATGGTATGAAACGGACTTGTGGGCCCGCGAGGCGATTGAGAGGATAACGCTTCTTCAACCATGCCGGATTAGTATACTCTACCACTGCGGGATGAGGAACAACTGTGGGGGAAGACGTGACCGTAGCGCGACTGCTGGCGTTTGGCGACATACACGGCGAGGTCAGCGCGTTGCGCCGCTTGCTGGCACGTCTGAACCCTACCACGAGCGACACCTTGATCTTTCTTGGCGACTACATCGATCGAGGGGAAGACTCTCGGGCCGTACTTGATCTGCTCATGGACCTTGAGCATAGGTGCTCCTGCGTATTCCTCAAAGGAAACCATGAGGATTTGTTCCTGACGGCGTATGATGGCTCCGAGGCCGACTGGAGTCTCTGGCTCATGAACGGGGGACTGAAGACTCTGCAAGATTTTGACAGCACACTGCCCTCAGATCGCTATGTTGATTGGATCAGACGCCTGCTGACGTCGTACGAGACCGACACACACTATTTCGTCCATGCCGGCATACAGCCAGGGAAAGCACCCTCGGAATCGTCCGACTCCGATAGGCTGTGGATTCGGGAACCGTTTCTCAGCAGCATGTACGACTGGGGGAAGATAATTGTCTTTGGACACACTGTGCAGTTTGGCGGGCCGTTGGTGCAGGAAAATAAGATCGGTATTGATACCGGCGCCTTCGTACACCGTTTTGGGAAATTGACTTGCCTGGTCCTGCCCGAAGGCCGATTCGTGTTTAGCAGCGGGAGGGCGAGGAAGCTCAGTCAGCGCACGTAGTGAGCTGTGAGAGGAATGAAGAAGAGCAGCACCAGTGCGCACAGGAGAACCGCAAACGCAACGCCCTCGCTGCCACGAATGCGCTTGATTCCGGAGTAGCTGATCAGCAAAGCGCCAAGCAACTCGGCGATCACCGCCTCGGCCAACAACATGATTACCCCCCGCTCCAGGCCCCAGCCTCGTCAACAGTGAGGCAAGACACCGGTCAGGAAAATGGTACCATACCGGCAGTTCTTTCGCGAAAGTCGGAATGACGTTCCTGGCGTGCAACATTCTGAAGTTGCGAAGAGTGTGCCAGTGCACGTGCAGCCTATCTTCCGGTGGAGGCAGGTAGTACAATTATCGACGAACCCAGGGCTGACTACTTGAGTGTCGTTCGGCTCAGTGCTTTTTGGCTCTCTCATCGAATGGTTTCTGCACCGGGAGGTGGTATATGAATTTTCAGGACGGGCTGAGCGGCATAATGCGCCGATGCAGCGCGCAAGGGCACGATATGGGCCCTTGGGAGATCGTTACGTATGAGGGCTTTGACTATCTGCAAGCCAGATGCACGCGTTGCAGAGCAGTCGCTCGGGCAGAGCGCGACGGCCGCTTGGTCCCGGAAAGCTCCGCGGTATCCATGCAATGCCTGCCGATGGCTGTGCTTGCCTGATACGTCGATCTGTTAGCCGCGCCCTGGCTGAAGGAGCTGCAAGGGCTTCTTCGCGGCGGTTTTCTCAGCGTGCGATCCCGCCTATATCCAGGCCGACGAGCTAGTGGTCGATGTTCCCTCGTCCGCCCGGCACTTGGACTCGTTCCAAGCAGTACACTGTGCGCATGGATTCCGCCACCGGCAACACGCTCCTGGACCGGATTGTGTTCGTGCTCGACCGGCCAAAGGAACTGGCCAATGTCGGCGCGGTCGTCCGGCTGCTGGGCAACTTCGGGTTTTCGCGACTCCGCCTGGTCGAGCCGGCCGCTTTCGACCAGGACAAAGTCCTCAGATTCGCGCGCCGCGGCGAATCCGTGGCCGCCCGCGTCGAACGGTACCCGTCTCTGGCGCTTTCACTGGCTGACTGCGCGCTCGTGCTTGGCGCTACGCGTCGCGAGCGCGCCCTCAATCGGCCTGTCTTGTGTCCCCGTCAGGTGGCAGACGTGCTTTCGCCCGTGCTCGCCCACGTTGGAGATGCGGGTGAGAGTTCCCAGGCGATCGCGGCGATACTGTTCGGCCCAGAAGATTTCGGCCTGTCGAACACGGCTCTCGATCGGTGCCACGCAATTGTAACGATACCAGCGACACCGCATGATGCATCGCTTAACCTGGCTCAGGCCGTTGCGATAGTCGCGTACGAGATATTCGTCGGCATGGGCCCCGACGCGCCTGCTCCATCAGGCGCGAACGTTGTTCCGGCTGCGTTGATAGAGCGGGTCGCAGGCACAGTCGCGGTGACGAGCGACCTCGATGCGTTGTTCAACGCAGTCAATCAGCTGATTACCGCGCTCTACGATCCTCCCATCGAGGGCAGGACCAAGGTGACTATGTCGAAGATGCGAGCCCTATTCTTGCGGGCAGTGCCTCGCGCGGATGAGACGCGACTGCTGACGACGGTGTTCGAGCATGCTGCCCGTGAGCTGCGCCGCCGTGAACAGTGAGCGCGGGCACGCATCCGGGATTCATGTCCGCTTCATTGAGGGAGCCGTACCGTGAAGGTAGTGCAAGTGACCGATCCCAACTGAGGGAGGTGACATCGTGGCTGCAAGGAAAGTGACATCCATGGCCGTGTTTGCTCTGCTCTTTGTGGTTGCCGTTGCGATGACGCCCGTGCCCGACTCGGCGGCTCTGGCCAGGTCCCTTAGCGCGGGCAGTGCTGTCGACTGCCCTGCACCGGCCTCCTATGCCGTAGGCGCCGAGCCGACACCGGTTGCCACTCCATTGCCTGGGAATACTGGCGCATCGGGCGGCGATCGTGCAGGCTGGGAGTCTGCTCGGTCTCCGCGGCTCACTGACTCTGTCGGGATACTCAGGTTGCGCCGGTACAACCACGGGGTCGTTCAACATCCATGCTGTTTTGCCGCAGGTAGCCATCCCAGTTCCACCCGGTCGCTCGCAGGCGATTGCTTTTCCCTGGCTCACCAATACGACGGTCCTGACGGCGACCGGCACGTTCGTACAGGATCCGGCTCATGCTGGTCTACCGATGTACGTTGTGGTTACCGGACGTATCGATTACGGCCGTGTGTCACCCAAGTGCGCGGGCGCCTGCAGGCGCCTGACCGGCCGGCAGCTCGTATGCCTCAATGAGAACAACTGCCCCAACCCCGCAGGCACGGTCGTCACTGCGACGTCGATGTTTTCGATGATCACCGGCTACATCTTGGTTGATACGTCGCGACCGACAGTGGTAGGGCTGACTTTCCTGCCTCCTCCTGCCGGCGGCGTGACAACAGTTCGAGCGTATGCGGCCGTGCAGCCGATCGCCCTCTGGGGCACGCGAGCACCCAGCTAAGGACAAGCGATATTGGGATCTCCATCCGGGTCGCCGTGGCATCAGTCCAGTGGCCAGTGACGGCAGCGAACAGCAGCGGGAAGGGTGTTTCTGGTACTATCATTCAGTATTGATTGCATGATAGTTGGCTGTGCGCGGCGCAATATGGCCGCGAAGCCTCGAAGGAACCTTTCGCCGCATGACCGTTGAACAAGCACAAGAGGTGCAGCCTGAACGCAGTTCGTTTGAGCAGCTGGGTCTCCAAGAGGATATCCTGCTGGCCGTCTCTGAGGTTGGCTTTGAGGAGCCGACGCCAATACAGGCGCGCACCATCCCGGCAATGCTCAAAGGCCAGGATGTGGTTGCCCAAGCGCAGACGGGAACCGGCAAGACGGCTGCATTCGCACTTCCTATAGTGCAGATGATCGATACGTCGACCAACACTGTCCAGGCCCTTATCTTGCTGCCGACGCGGGAGCTCGCCATTCAAGTCGCCCAGGCGACGCATCTGCTCGGCCGGTGCAGGCAGGTTACCGTGCTGCCAATCTACGGTGGTCAGCCAATCGTTCGCCAGCTTCGTGGCCTCGAGTTGGGCGCGCACATTGTTGTCGGCACTCCTGGGCGGATCATGGACCATATCCGGCGCGAGACACTCCGTCTCGACGCGGTGAAGATCCTTATTCTCGACGAAGCCGACGAGATGCTGAATATGGGATTTCTCGAAGATATCGAGTTTATCCTCGAGCAGCTTCCTTCCGAGCGCCAAACTGCACTGTTCTCCGCTACCATTCCTCCGCGCATTCGGGACCTTTCCCGTCGCTACCTTCGCCGTGCTGTGAATATCGCCGTCGAGCGGGAGACGTTGACGGTGCCGCTGATCAATCAGACGTATTTTGAGGTGCCACAGCGCGCGAAGCTCGACGCCCTGTGCCGTATCCTCGATGTGGAGACTCCCGCCTCGGCCATCATCTTTTGTGCTCGCAAGAGCGATGTCGACGAGCTGGTAGAGAGTCTGCAGGGTCGCGGCTACAAGGCTGAAGCCATTCACGGCGATTTGAACCAAGTTCAACGTGACCGCGTAATGCGCGCGTTTCGCGATAGCAAGACAGAGATACTGGTCGCCACGGATGTCGCCGCGCGCGGTCTCGACATTCCACAAGTGAGCCATGTGGTCAACTACCACATTCCATGGGATCCCGAATCGTACGTACATCGCATCGGCCGGACTGGGCGGGCCGGGCGCGAGGGCTCCGCGATCACGCTCATTTCGCCGCGCGAGTATCGCCAACTCAAGCTGATCGAGCACCTTATCGGGAAGCGCATTCGCGCCGGCCGGCTACCCACCCAATCGGATGTCGAAGCGCGGCGCCGCGCCATGCTCATCGAGCAAGTGCGTACCGCCCTCGACGAAGGTGGACTCGAAGCCTATCGCGATGCCGCTGAGACCCTTTGTGAAGACTACGATGCGATGGATATTGCCGCTGCCGCTCTGAAGCAACTTGCGGGCTTCGATCGACGCGCCGAACTGAAGAAAGGGCCGGTAGATCCCGGCTCCGATGTCACAGAACCAGGCATGAGTCGGCTATTCCTGAACGTGGGACGCAATGAGGGCGTGCGGCCTGCCGACATCGTGGGGGCGATCGCAGGAGAGGCCGGTATCCCGGGCCGCACCATTGGCGCCATTGACCTGTACGACACCTACACATTTGTCGAGGTGCCGCAGGACGTGGCGCGACGAGTGGTCGATGCCCTTAACCGCGCAGCTCTCCGCGGACATCCCGTGCGGGCTGAGGTGGCGCGACCGCGCTGAACCGGCCCCGAGTGCCTGCCGGCTGGGCGTTCGCCGCGCTCTCAGTGCCACAGAGGAAAAGGCGCGAAGCTTCTGGGCGCACGCGGCGCGCCACGAGACCGGCGTCGCGTGCCTACAGTACTGCAGGTGTGCGAGATCTCATACGTGTCATCACAACGTGTCTGGCGCAGGGGGAGCAAGAGACTGGTCGCTTGCCTCGATTACCGTTCGCGCACCACACCACAGGCCAAGCTCACAAGCGCGGCACCGGGGAGCCCAAAGCTGACGGCAAGGACGAGGCGCGCGGTGACGCCGAAGTCAATCGCGCCGGGAGTATTTCCAATCAGGTTGTCCCAGCTAAGCGCCGCAATTGCAGCACACACGATCCACGTGAGAATGAAGAGAGATAGCGGCATAGCCAGCGCGCCGAAGTCGCGCGCGGCAGCGGCCGGAGGGTTTCTGCGAGCTCTTGTCGCCTGGCGAAAATCTCGACTCATTGTTCCACCAATGTACCCGTGGTCGATGAATTGAGCAAGGATTCGGTCGCAGCTACTCGTGTCGCCGCGCGCACGGGGTCGAGTCACGCCATGATGCACCGGTCGCTTTGCTACACTGGAGGAATGGTTTCATCCTCGCATTCCGAGCGCGTGCCCTGTACGTACAATCCGAACGCCGATGTGCCGATACTGGCAGCGATTCCGCTTCGGACCAAGATCGCGCTCGGAGTTGGGGCGAGCGCGTTTCTGGGTCTTGTCGTTATGGCCAGTCGTCCCGAACCCAATCGGATCGACATTGCCATAACCCGTCTGTTTCAGCGGCATGTTCCGCGTGGCGGCGGCAAGATGCTGCGGATTGTCAGCGCTCCAGGCTACGCGCCTTTCACTCACAGTGTCGTAGTTGCACTCGCTGCAAACTGCTGGGCACTTGGGTACAGGCGCGAGGCCATCTTCTCCATCGGCACGATGGGGGCCGGCTTCAGTACTGGCATCGTCAAGCTGCTGATCAAACGTCCGAGGCCAGACCTCGCATTCCGGCTTCATCATCGATTGCTCAGGGACAATAGCTTCCCCAGCGGGCACGCGACCCATTTCTCGGTCTTCTACGGCTATGTCTTCTTCCTTGCGAGCAGGTATCTACCGCGCGGACCGCTCAGGTCATATGTGCTGGCGCATTGCGCCACGCTGATGATTCTTGTCGGACCGTCCCGCATCTATCTTGGCCATCACTGGGCCAGCGATGTGGCGGCAGGTCAGATGATAGGACTTGTCTACCTGCTGGCCATGCTGCAGGTTTATCAGCTGTTCGATCCGCTTCCGGCGCCGGGGGATTGGTCAACTGTCCCGCAGGCGCGCGCTACCGTCGTCGAGTCCGCGGGGGAACAGACCGATAATAGCCCGGATTGAACGACCTTCCATTGCCGGGATATGCGCGCAACGGCCTTACCGCATCACTTCAGGGGCACGCAGCAAAGTCGGGGGCCCCATTCAGCCTAAGCGCCCCACATGTGGTTGAGGAAGAGTGTGGCAAACAGCGCCAAGCTGCCGATCGAAGTCATCACGTACAGCCGGTCAAAGATCGGCCACCGGCCAAGCCGAGCCAGCACGACGAAAACCGGCGTGACGACAAAGAGATATCGCGACATTGATGTGATCGGTATATCGCTGGTCACCACAGGAGCGCTCAGCAGTAGGCCGATACACGCCAGGCCGTACAGCGTGAACGATAGCGGGATCAGGCGCGAACCGACGATCAAAAGACCGATGCATGTGAGCAACAGCACATTCTCGATGATGGCGTGCGCCTGAAAGTAGGGATGAGACGCGGCAGCCTTTGGTATGTCGCTCAAGCTCGTTGCCAGTACCCGCCAGGGCCAGACGGTGCCGCGGTCCCATCCTTCTGCGGCCCGAACAAAGGACATAGGGTCGCCGGTCAACCCGTAGAGGTACAGCATGTATGCCCAGAGCCCGCTGGGAATGATCAGTACGCCAAGCGCAGTCGGGCGCAAACGGCGCAGATCGAGACGGGAGGATCGCGCGTATTCAACAGCAAATGGTATGCAGAGTAGGATGCCGAGAATGCGTGTTCCAGCAGCGACTCCGCCGCACAGTCCGGCCAACCACCAGCGCTCCGAACGCATATAGTACAAGGAGGCTATCGAGAACAGCATGAAGGTCGATTCGGAGTACGGCGCGAAAGAAAAGAATGCCGTGGGGAAGACCGCTACGTACAGTACCGAGCGCTTCGCGGCCTCTTCCCCGAACTCGCGGCTGCAGAGTTTCTGCATGTAGATGAGCGCGCCAAGAAATGCGGCGTTAGAGACAGCTAGAGCGCCCAGGTCGACGTCGATATGCGTGAGGCCGGTCAAGGCTCGAATCAACACCGGATACACCGGAAAGAAGGCCACGCTCGAGCGTACGCCGGCGCCGTAGTAGTGATAACCCTGCGTGACAATCTCGCTGAACCACTGGCTATCTCGGTAGAACCAGTTGTCGAGGAGGTAGCCCGAGAATCCCGTGCGTTCGGCGCCTACCAGGGCAGGGTCGTGGAAGAGCGCGCGACCAAAGTAGGTCAACAGCACGAAGCCCAGCCTGGTGGCCAGGAAGATGCTGAAGAGATCGCTCAGGAGGACTCGCCTCGTGGCGCAGCCTGCGCGTTGTGCCATCACGGTAATCGTCGCACCGACGGAGCGATGATCGCCAATAACGCCGACCAGACTGTGCGGCGTTGAAAGCTGTTGCATAGGTTTAGTCCACGAAGCGATACTTTATGAGCGCGATCAAGGCCGGGAAGCCGTCGCGCCAAGTAATCTTTTTTCCTTCGTTCAGCTCTCGGCCCGCGTAGGAAATTGGAACCTCATAAATGCGATGGCCGCTTCGCAGGATCTTTGCGGTAATCTCCGGCTCGAAGTCGAATCGGCGCGCACGGAGGTGCATTGAGCGAATCAGATCGGCGGGTATGAGTTTGTAGCACGTTTCCATGTCGGTAAGCGTTGTGTCGTACAACACATTGGTGATCAGCGTAAGCATTCGGTTCCCCACGCTATGCCAGAAGAGCATGGCCTTATGCTCGCCAAGAAAGCGCGAGCCGTACACGACGGTCGCTTTACCTCGCATGATCGGCTTCAGCAGCACTTCATAATCAGCAGGATCGTACTCCAAATCGGCGTCTTGGATCAGCACGTAGTCTCCATTTGCATGGCGCAAGCCCGTGCGGATCGCCGCGCCCTTCCCCTGGTTCTTCGCATGCATGAAGACGCGTGTATCTTGATCCGCTTCCTGCGCAAGGATTTCGCGACTGCCATCGGTAGAACCGTCGTCTACGACAACGATCTCCTTCTCAATGGGCGACATGCGCACCCGCTCGAGCACCATACGGATTGTCGCGGCTTCGTTGAAGACTGGAACTATGATCGAAACTTTCATGTGCGGTCGGCACACGGATTTCGAAGGATTGGCCGCGAACATGCCAGGCTGGAGGCTCTCCGCTCTTCGGTCACGATCGCAAGTGTACCGACCTCAATATCTATGAGTCAAAACCGGCGAACACTACGGGCGAATCTGCACCGTTGTTCCTACGTGGACCCACTGGTATAGCCACTCCTCCACGCCCAAGGGCACGTTCACACATCCGTGAGTTCCTGTTGTGCTTCCTCCGGGTATGCCGTCGACAGCGTTGGAGCCTGGACCGTACAGCGTTCGCCAGGGGGCATCGTGCAAGAAGAAGCCCCCCGCTCTGAACAGGATAGCGTAGCTGACAGTTGACGTCGGATACCAGAGTCGCGACGACTTTGGCCACGGAGACCGCATCACGTAGGGCGAGTACTTCGCTATCACGTGAAATGCTCCGACGGGCGTTTGCGTTTCCGGCCCGCCGGAGGTTATCAGCGTATGCACGAGCAACTTCGAACCGTCATATACCGCCATGTCCTGCTTGGTCAGCGACACGACAACGCGCCGCGTATCAAGCGTGAACAAGCCAGGCAGTTCGTGCCTGGCAGAATTGCCGAGGGCGTCCCGCACCGCGATCGAAATCTTATAGGTCCCGGAGGGCAGAAATCCGCCGACTGCATCCCTGCCATCCCATGCAACGTCATGTGTGCCGGGGGACAGCGTGCCCAGTGCGACATGTTCTGAAAGCGGTGAACCGTTGGCTCGCATGATTTCTAGTGTGGCGGACCCCGCGCGGGAGAGCGAGAATTGCACGTGCGCGGGCGCGGCGCCGACGGAGAGATCGTACGTAGAAGCAAACAGTCCTTCGAGCTCAGGGGCACTGCGATCGATGCGCACCGAGAACCGCAACGGGTCCGACACCACGCCGGCGCGATTAACGGCGCGTATGCTGATGTACCACGTCCCGTCTCCAAGGGTGTGCAGGTGAAGCTCCCTGGCGCGCGTGCTGTGCCACGTCGGCACTGCCTGCGGATCAAGACTGTTGGCCCACTGGTAGTAGGCGATCCCAGTACGGTCGATCGACGGATTCCAGTGGAGGGAAATGGTAGGAAGGTTGGTAGTGGCTCCGGCCGGTGCGTTCGCACTGGCCAGTTCCGGACTCGTGGGAGGAGTGACACTGATGCCGAAGAATCCGCCTCCCACCCACTTGCTGGTACTGCCGTCGAGGCTACGCGTTCGCACGCGCCAATGATACTGCCTATCGTTGAGCAGTCCGGAAACAGGGAACGACACGACGGACAATCCATCGGCGCGGAGTGTGGATAGCGTGCCGGCCGCGTTCGCCACGCCCGTAAACCGAATGTTCGCCGGGAGGATCTCAAACTCAGGCACGACCGTCCGGTCATCGGCATTGCCAGCGATGGTCACGCGGAGCCGCAAGTCGCCGGTATTTGCCCAGCTACCGTTGGGAAGACCGGCACCTGAAGGTAGCGCAACGACGGCCCGCACGGGAGCGCTCGGCATTGCGGATGCCAGCAGTGGATCCCGAGCACGGTCAAGATACGCGGCAGTGACTATGAGTGCAAGCCCAAGCATAGCAACCGCGGTCGTGGCATAGGCCCACGACCCTGTCTGCACGAGGGCCGGTCGGCGTACACTCCGAGGCATGTGACAACCCATCTAGTGTGTATGCGCCAATCGGTCAGCGGAGCCGCCGAACGACATTCTTGCGTGCGAGTGTTCGCAGCAAGTCGGAGGTCTCGGCACGCGAGGACTCGAGCTCTTGCAGTGCGGGAAGCCGACAAGCCCTGCCGGTCTTCTTCCGCGGACAACGAGCGATCCTGTCCGGCGGCGTCGATAAGGCGCGTAACGAATCATGCTGGTGCTATCTTAAGGTGTCGGGACCGCTTCAAACTAGAGGGTAACGAGTTGAAAATCTACACCCGCACGGGAGATCTTGGCGAAACGGGCCTGTATGGCGGATCCAGGGTGAGGAAGGACGACCTCCGAGTTGAAGCGTACGGCTCGATAGATGAGCTCAACGCCGCCCTTGGCGCCGCACATGGACTCCTTGAGCACAGCGCGGCTGACGTGGCGGGCCTCCTGGCTGTCATCCAGGCGGAATTGTTTGACATTGGCGCAGAACTGGCGACACCGGTAGAGCGTGAAGGCACCGAGTTAGCGCGGCGCCTGCACAAGGTCGGCGTGCCGCACGTCGACGCACTCGAGCGCGCGATCGACAGCTACGAGGCGCAGTTGCCACCTCTCAAGTCGTTCATTCTACCGGGCGGAACTCAAGCAGCATCCGCCCTTCACAGAGCGAGGACAATTGCTCGACGAGCCGAGCGCCGCGTCGTATCGTTAAGCTCGCAGCAGCCCGTAAGTCCAGAAATCCTGCGGTATCTGAATCGGCTTTCGGACCTCATGTTCGTGCTCGCCAGAACAGTTAACAGGCTTGCGGGCGTGCAGGAACGTGAGTGGAAGGCTTGAACCAGCTCGACGTCAGCCCAAGACTGCATAGGCCCGGACTGGAAATGTGCCGACCCCGCGGAACTTGACGGGAACAGCATGGAAGCGGAATCCGCTGTTTGGCAGCGCTCCCAGATTGCACAGGTGCTCGACCACGGGTATTCCAGCGCCCAACAGTATCGTGTGCACGGGCCTATACCCGTCGGCGGTGTCGTCGATGTTCAGGGAGTCAATGCCGACGAGCGCCGCCCCACCATCGCGCAGTAGTTCCGCGATTTCGCCCGAGAGATACGGATGCCCGCTCAGGTACCGCTCGGTGGCCCAGTGCCGGTCCCAGCCGGTGCGAACGAGGACGGCCTTTCCAGAAACGTTAAGATCCCTGAACCGCCCAATGTCGACCACGGTCGCCGTCTCTCGCGCGTCGACGACGACTCCCTCAAGGTTGCCAAGAGCCATCAGACTGAGCTGCGAGAGGTCGGCGCCTCGCTCGAAGCGATGAAACGGGGAATCGACGTAGGTGCCGGTGTTTGCAATCAGCTCGATCTTCGCTATCTGAAAGCTCGTGTCGCCGGCATAGTGCTCCCTCGAAGCATCGCGCGACAGATAGTCACAGACGATCGGCCCGGGTAGACCTGGATAGGTAATCAGTCCTGCTTCGACGACGTGGCTGAGATCGATCAGAGCGTTCACAGGCACTCCAATTCACTGGTCCGATGGTGCGGACCACGCACCGCAATCACGGGCAGCTCGGAAGGTCGTCCCGCAACGCTAACCTTCGGTGCTTCCCGCGCCCCATTCGGAACCCAATGCTCCAGCACCGCGAGGTATCCGCCTGACTCCGCTCAACAGGCTTCAGGATCGCTCCCGTTGGCTCGTGCGGCCTGGCGCGCGGCCCACGTGCGATGCAGGGCTTCCAGGCCCGTAAGCAGGCAATGGAGATCCGCCGGTGAGAGGTCGCTCATGCACTCCGCGATCTCGGTGTCGGCATGCAGGTTTAGGCGCTGCAAGAGCTGGAGGCCGCTGGCTGTCATACAGGCGATGACAAGACGCCGGTCCACCGGGTCATCTTCGCGGCGAACGAGACCGTGCTCTACCAGCCGGTCGAGCATGATCGTGACCGTTGGCGGCGTCACGCCAAGTCGCTGTGCCAGGTCGCCGACTGTGAGCCCCTTCCGCGATGCGATCAACAGAAGCAGTTTAAACTGCGGCATCGTCAGGTCCAGATCCATCCAGCTGAGCCACGGTTGGTCGTACGTTTCCGGCCAGAGTAGGGCGTTGAGCTGGATGATCCGGGGGATCATGGCGGGGCGGCCACGGTCAGTCGTGCTTTTCACAGTTCATCCGGTCGCATGGCGAGACTCCGTCCGTGTCATTATACCGGGCTCTGGTACCAGACTGCACGAGGCGGCAGACCGAGTGCTAAAGCGGCACCGCAAACCGCAAATCGAGGTCAACAAATGCCGGGTGCACCGACCAACTTGCCAGAGTCGACGTCGCCGCTCACCTCCCCCGATCTCTTCCAGGAGGCCGAGGCCCAACGCGTTGCCGTCCAATTCGAGACGGCAGCGCGTTGGACGCTGGGAGATGAACCGGTACGACCTGGTCCTACTTCTGGTCCTCATCCGCCTTTGGCTTGTCAGCCACAAGCGTCTCGGTAGTGAGAATCATTTGCGCAATACTCGACGCGTTCTCAAGCGCGCTTCGCGTTACCTTATGGGGATCGATGACACCGGCCGCGACCAGATCCTCATATTCATTTGTAAGCACGTTGTAACCAAAGTGTGGGTTACCGAACTCAGCCTGCTTGGTCCGGATCGTGTTGATGACGACCGAGCCGTCTTCACCGCTGTTAAAGGCGATCTGCCGAGCCGGTTCTTCGAGCGCGCGCCGGAGAAGGTTGACGCCAATAGCGGCGTCGCCGTCGGCCTCGACGGAGTCGAGAGCGGCGCACGCGTTCAACAGTGCGACGCCACCACCCGGAACCACGCCCTCTTCAAGGGCAGCACGCGCGGCCGCGAGCGCATCTTCCACTCGGGCCTTCTTCTCTTTGAGCTCCACTTCGCTACCGGCGCCAGCTCGAATCACTCCCACACCGCCGGAGAGTTTTGCCAGCCGCTCCTGCAGCTTCTCGCGATCGTAGTCGCTCGTCGTGTCGTCGATCTGTGCCTGAATCTGACTGACGCGGCCTTTGATGTCCGCTGGCGAGCCTTCGCCGCCCACGATAATGGTCTCTTCTTTGCGCACAACGATCCGTGTCGCACGTCCAAGGTCCTGCAGGGCGACGCTCTCGAGTCGGTTCCCGGTCTCCTCGGTAATGACCTGACCGCCGGTAAGTATGGCTATGTCCCGCAGTTGTTCCTTGCGGCGGTCGCCGTAGCCCGGCGCCTTCACCGCGACTGAATTGACCACCCCGCGCAGCTTGTTGACGACCAGCGTGGCGAGCGCCTCTCCGTCCACATCTTCAGCGATGATGATCAGCTCGCGTTTCCCGGTCGACGCCAGCTTCTCCATGAGCGGGAGGATATCGGCAATCGCGCTGATCTTCTTGTCCGTGATCAAGATGAGCGGATGCTCAACAACAGCCTCCATGCGCTCCTGGTCGGTGATGAAATGTGGCGAGATATATCCGCGATCGAGGTTCATGCCCTCAACGTACTCGACCTCGGTGTTGATGCCCTTGGCCTCCTCGACCGTCACCACGCCGTTCTGACCGACTTTATCGATGACGTCGGCAATCAGGTTCCCGATTTCCGGGTCCGCCGAGGAGATCGTAGCAATTTGAGCGACGCCGTCGCGTCCCGAGATCGGCGTGGTCTCTTCGCGGAGCCGGCTAATCACCGCCGCCGTGCCGAGCGCGATACCCTGCTTGAGAATCATGGGGTTTGCGCCGGCTACGACGGCCTTGATGCCTTCGTTCACGATAGCCTGCGCAAGAATTGTCGCTGTTGTCGTGCCGTCGCCCGCCACGTCGTTCGTCTTCGTCGCGGCCTCTTTGAGCAACTGAGCGCCCATATTCTCGAGGGCGTCAGCCAACTCGATCTCCTTGGCGATGGTGACACCGTCATGTGTGACCACCGGAGCGCCGTACTTCTTGCCCAGCGCAACGTTCCTGCCCTTTGGCCCGAGCGTCACCTTGACCGCTCCCGCGAGCGTATTGATGCCGCGCCTTAGGGCCTCACGGGCTTCCAAATCGTAGATCAGTTGCTTTCCCATACGCTAAGACTTCTCCTTTATCAGACTGCATACACGTGCCAGGGATAGAGATAAGCGGACAGCTCTTAGGTTTACCACCTCCCGTAACGTTGTCTCTACTAAAGCATATCGGAATGCGCTGCTTGCTGACCTGCCTTGACTGGAGCGAGATCGCCGGCCATGTTGCAGCATGAGGCGCGAGCCGATACCATGACGGATGGCGCACGCACTGTGCTTTGCGGTTGCGTCAACCTGTCGGAGGTCAGTAGGACTTGGACGAGACGTCACTCGATGCCGGCGATTTCTTGACCGGCGATCTCTTTGGAAGCGACCTCGTGGAGGCCGAAGCTGTCCCGGCAACGCTTCCGGCGGACGGGCGATTCGCGGGACTCTATCAAGGATACATTGTTGTTCCGCAGCCTCTTATCGATATGGTGGTCCAATACACGGAGGCCGACCCGGCTGCATTTGGCAGCTTTGCTGCCATGGGCCCACTGGGCAGCTTCGAGCTCCGCCGTAGTGATGTGGTGAATTCGCACGCGCTGAACACGTGGCCCGGCGTGACCGAGTTCTACTACGGTCGTGAGAAGCACCTCAGGACTGTGCTTGAGGCCCTCAATATACCCCTCGTGCCACTCAAGCGCGATTTTCTCCACGCCTACGAACGCGTGATCACGGAGCTCGGACAGCTCTAGCGTCTCTAATCCCTGGACTTTTTACGATGACCCCACGGCGATCGCCGTGGGGTCATCGTGATCCGTGCGGATCCGCACGCATCTCCTCGATCAAATAATAAGTATATTTAAGTTCTCCATTGACATTATCAAGTATTTGGTCTATTCTTGCATTCAGGAGGTTTCGGATGCACAAGCAGTTGGAGGCGTGCCCGTGTTGCGGCAGCCCGCTCGTAGTATCTGGACTTACATGCGAGGGCTGCGGCACGACCATATCCGGCCGATTCCGCCAGTGCGACTTCTGCAGGCTGACAGACGAGCAGGCAACGTTCCTGCGGCTGTTCGTCCAACGCAGGGGAAATCTCTCGGAAATGGAGAAAGCGCTGGGGATCTCGTACCCCACCGTCCGGAACAAGCTTGAAGAGGTTATCCGCGCGTTGCAGCAGCCCGAGCCTACGGCTTTGCCGAGCGCTCGCGACATCATCTTGCAGCGTGTGGCCGCCGGAGAAGTCTCGGCGAGCGAAGCGCTGGAATTGCTCGGTGCCTTGAGTGAGGAGAAGCAGTGAGATGAGCGAGTTCAATGAGTCGATCTTGATCGATGGTGTCCGTCGCCTGGAGGTGCGCGTTCCCCGGGGGGACGTTGACGTCCGCCGCATTGGGGGCGACTCTATTCTGGTCGAATCCGATAGCCCGATATCGGTCGAGCGTGAGGCGAACGCCGTGCATATACGATCCGGAGGATCTGGTCAGCGACCTCGGTCTCGAGTCAAACCGCCGCTCATGTTCTCCGCGGAGGGTTCGAACTTCGGTGCGGCAATCGGGGAGATGGTGAGCAGCGCGGTAGAATCGATACTCGCAGTCGATATCAACTTCAGCGGCTTCGGCTCGGCCCACCTGCACGTCGGCGTTCCCGCGACGCTTGAGCTGCCCGATCTGGTCGTATCCACTGGCATGGGCGATGTCCTGGTGGAGGACCTTTCAGGCAACTGCACGGTGCACACGAGTAAGGGCGAGATTGAGGTCAAGGGAGGCGCTGGAAGCCTGCAAGCGTCTACCGGTATGGGCGACTTGAGTGTCGACCGCTTTGCCGGGCCGATCACGGCACACACCGGGGCCGGCGATGCAGCGATCAAGGGTTGCGATGAAGGCGGCGCAGTGCAGACCGGCTCAGGCGACATCAGAGCTGACGATATCGCCGGTGCGTGGAACGTGCGGTCCGGAGCAGGAGACGTCGATATTCGGATCGGAGGTGAAGCGTCGTTGGAGGTCGTGACCGGCGCTGGCGATATCGCAGTGGATCGCGGCTCGCTTCATCGGCTCTCGGTGCATTCTGGGTCTGGAGATATTGACTGCTTGAGCTTGCTGAGCGGGCCGCGCCACCAGCTTTCCACGGGTCACGGAGACCTCACGGTCGCCATCGCGGATCCTCCGGGCGCGCGTCTGCAGGTCATCACTCGAAATGGCGAGGTCAAGTCAGAGTATCCACTCGTCGGCGTCGGCAAGCAGGGACGATACGCGGGAAACGGTGGCCGCTACGTGGGAAACATCGGGAACAGCTCAATCGACGTCGAGCTGCGCACCGGCAGCGGCGATATCTCGATTAAGAAGCATTCGGCGAACGCAGACGGCAGCCCTAGCGCTGCATGGTTCTCCCAGCAGCCATCGCCGGAGCCGCCCAACAAACCCAGCGCGCCACAGTTCCCCGTAGCGCCGCAGCCTCCCAGACCGTTCTCGGCGCCCAATCCAGCGTTTCCTCCAGGCGCGTCTGAGTTCCATGTCCCTGCCCAGGCTTCCGCGGAGTTCCCGGCGCCGAACGCGCCTTTCTCGGAGGTGGCGCCGAGCAAACAGACTCCGATGACTTCGCCGGACGCGGGCCCATCACCTGAGTTCTCGGGTGGCAATCCTCGACTGGCGATTCTCGAGAATCTGCAGGCCGGCAAGATTTCCGTGAACGAAGCGGTGGCGCTCCTGGAATCACTAAATCGATCGGGCACGGCACGATTCTGAATATTCGCCTGATTCGTGGCTGACAGTTGTTCGAGGGAGTTGCCGTGGGAGGCCACAAATGCTCGCACCGATCCTATGAACATGCGTGCAGAACCGGCATGCGTACCCGGGAAAAGCCATCGCAATAGATTGCCGAGGAAGCGTTACCCTGGCGCTTCGAACACACGCCAGCGTGCGCCGCCGTCAGCGGCGCACGTAATCGTTCCCAGCACCTTTGCCTTTCGATTCAAGCCAGAACGTGCACATCATGTGGCATGCTCTCACGCATGCCCGCTCCCGTGATCGGAACGAATTCGGCGTTCTCCCGCAGCTCGGGAAGCGTGTGCGCGCCGCAGTAGCTCATTCCAGAACGGACGCCGCCCACCAGTTGATAGATGACGTCGGTTACGTCGCCGCGGAATGGCACGACTGCCTCCACGCCTTCGGGTACGACCTCGTTGAAGCCCTCATCGCCGACCTGCTGTTCGGGCGCCTCGCGCTCGTGCCGCCCGATAGTCGCGCTCAGTGAGGCCATGCCACGACTGATCTTGAAGCGCTGCCCATTGCGCAGCACCGTGTAGCCCGGGCTCTCACGGGTGCCGGCAAGCAGATTGCCGATCATCACCGTACCTGCGCCCGCGGCCAGCGCCTTTGTGATGTCGCCGGAAGCCTTGACACCGCCGTCGGCGATAACGGGAATGCCATGTTTCGCCGACTCCGCGGCGCACTCCAGCACGGCCGTTAGCTGCGGAACGCCGAAGCCGGTGACAATGCGCGTGGTGCAAATCGAACCCGGTCCCACGCCCACTTTCACGGCGTCAACCCCCTCCGCGATCAGGTCGCGTGTTCCCTCGGCCGTGGCCACGTTGCCGGCGATCAGATTCACGTCAGACATGGACCGCTTGATTGCCCGAATCGCATTGATGACGTTATCGGAATGGCCGTGTGCAATATCAATAACCAGCGTGTCCGCGCCTGCACTGTGCAACGCTTGTGCTCGCTCCAGATAGTCGCCGACCACGCCTATGGCGGCTCCGACGAGGAGTCGACCCTTTGAATCACGCGCCGAGACACCAAACCGGTTCGTTTGCATGAGATCCCGGCTGGTGATCAGGCCGCGCAGCTTGCCGCTTTCGTCGACGAGGGGAAGCTTCTCAATCTTGTGCTCGTCGAGAATCGCGCGTGCTCGATCGGATTCGATCCCGGGACGCGCGGTGACCAGACGTTCCTGTGGCGTCATCAGCGAACCGATCAGGATCGTGGCGTCGGTCGCGAAACGCACATCGCGGGCCGTGAGTATGCCCACGAGGTGCTCGCGATCGTCAAGCACCAGCAGGCCAGTAACGCTGTTCTCGCTCATGAGCCGGCGCGCTTCAGCCAGGGTTTGATTGGCCAGGATCGTGTATGGTTGCTCGACCACGGCGCCCTGCGCGCGCTTGACTTGATGAATCTCACGCACTTCGTGTTCGATGGACATGAAGCGATGGATGATGCCGATGCCACCCTGCCTGGCCATAGCAATTGCCATTGGGGCCTCAGTGACGGTATCCATGTTTGCGCTTACTATCGGAATGTCCAGGCTCAGGCCGCGCGATAGTTGAGCGGCGGTGCTCACGTTGCGGCGCGATGCGATGCCGCTGCGCTTGGGCATCAACAGCACGTCATCATAGGTCAAGCCCTGAGCTCGGAAGGTGGCCATACGATATCCTCCGGAAGGCGGAAATGGGGGCGCCGCGTGCGCAACTCTGACAGGATACCACGCGAACGGTGTCGGCACCCACTCCTCGCTAGCCGTGCCTACCTGAATTTCGTCCTCGACGGCACGCCGCGTCGTGAGCTCAGTGCCGCGTCAACCAGTATGCGATGGCTACGCACTCAAAGCAGGTGACGACCAACCCAGCCAGCGCGGGAACAACGAACTCTTTGAGCGTATCGACCTGGTTGCGGCGCCGCAATACCACTATCCCAATACAGGCGTTGACAAAGGAGACGGTTATCAGAAGCCCAGCAATACTCAGGATCGACATGGGGTAGTACAGAGATGCAGGGGCTCGGGTGAGCGTCATGATGATCACGCACGCCGCGACAATGTATCCAGCCAGCTCGCCGAAGTCCTCAGCTATTGCGATGGGTTCGGGGTCCCGCCAGACGAGAAGGTTGAACAAAGGGAGTGTGAGTATTGTCAGGGCTGTTCCGGCCAAAGTACCGGTAACGACGCGCAAGTTGTTGCTATCCGCATAGAACGTATGAAAGTGGTGCGTCTCCGCGACCGAGTTAAAGCCGTCGAAGATCATAGCCAGGACACAGGCCATCAGCACCACGCCGATAGGCGGACTCACGAAAAGCGCTGCCTTACGCCTGCCGGTCAGCCACAACATCGCGATCGTCACGAATACTGCCGTGTAGATTCCGGTGTTGCGCGCATCGATAGGCATGGCTGACCCGCGAATCGAACAGTATGGCTCGGGATCTGGGCGCAGCAGGCGTGGCCGATTGACCGCAGCTTCTCCATGAACGGCCATGGCGTGAGCGAGAAGAAGAGTGCTACGACGCTAACCATAGCGGATACCAGGATGCGTTCGTTGCTGGATGCCGGCGGCGCCGATGCATCGTCCGCAGTCTCGGTCCGTGGCGAAGGTACGGGCGAGGCGCCAGCCGCTTTCCTTGCATCTAATCCGCCGGAGACACCCGCCGGCATCGACGCCGGTGGGTCCAGGTCTTCCGGCAACCCGGCGGGCGGATCGCCTCTTTCGGCGGGCCTCATCCCGGGGGGAACTCGGCGCTGGGGCACTCCGGCGAGATCGTGCAGCGGCCGCACTTCGGTCGTTGGGACGTGCACACGGCGCGGCCGTGGAAAACTGCCTCGTGATTGTAGTCGAGCCAGGATGTCCTCGGCAGGACTGCCATTAGGTCGGACTCGACCTTGACCGGGTCTTCGTGCTTGGTGAATCCAAGCCTCCTGCTGATGCGGCCGGCGTGCGTATCCACGACCACGCCTTCCACGATGCCGAAGGCGTTTCCAAGCACAACATTGGCGGTCTTGCGGGCGACGCCCGGCAATCGCAGCAGCTCGTTCATAGTACGTGGCACGCGCCCGTCGAACTCCAGTACGATCATGCGGCAGGCCGCCTGTATATTCTTCGCCTTGTTGCGGAAAAACCCTGTGCTGCGGACGGCCCTCTCGAGATCCTCGATAGGCGCGGCCACATAGTCCGCGGCTGTGGGGTACTGTTCGAACAGCGCAGGGGTGACCACGTTCACGCGCTCATCGGTACACTGCGCGGCCAGAATCGTCGCGATCAACAACTCGAGTGGCGTCGAGAAGTGCAACGAGCACTCCGCATCCGGATATGCCTCTCGGAGCTTATGCAAGATGATCGGCACTCGCCGTTTGATGTCTTCGCCGACCTCCATCACGCTCATCTGCCGCCAGTCCGTTCCCTTCGGTGCGACATCGTGCTCGACGCGCTCACATGTGAATTGGCTTTCCGTCAACGGCCAGCGCCGCCTCGGCGATTACTTCCGATAACGTCGGATGCGGATGGACCGAGCGCGCGAGCTCTTCGGGCGTCGCTTCCAGGAAGCGCGCAAGACTGAACTCGCCGATCAGCTCGGTTACATCCGGCCCCAGCAGGTGCGCGCCAAGGATCTCGCCTGTCCGGGCGTCCCCGATTATCTTGATCTGCCCTTCGGTCTCACCCATGGCGGAGGCTTTGCCGTTGGGTCTGAACGGGAATGAGCCCACGTGGACGTCGCCCAGCGCGCGTGCTTGCTCCTCAGTCAAGCCTATGCTGGCCACCTGCGGAGCGCTGAAGGTGCAGCGCGGCATCGAATTCATGTCTAGCTTGATGGTCGGATGCCCGGCGATGACTTCCGCGGCGACTTCGCCCATGGCCGAAGCAACATGAGCGAGACTCAGTTTGGGGCTGTTCTCCTGCACCGCGACATCTCCAATGGCGTACACGCCCGGTACGTTGGTTTCCATCCGAGCGTTCACCTTGATGTAACCGCGGTCCATAGCCACGCCTGCAGCTTCCAACCCCAGGTCCTCCGTGTTCGGTTGGAAACCGACCGCATAGAGCACGCGGTCCGCCTCGAGCACCTGGGTGTCGTCGGTGCCGCCTGCCGTGGGACCGACGAACACACGGGCCATATCTCCCTGCACTTCAACTCTATCCACTTTCATGCCCGTCAGCACCTTGATGCCGCGCTTGGTGAAGGAACGAGCGAGGCCGTCGGACATGTCCTTGTCCTCGAGCGGTATCAAGCGGGGAAGCATCTCGACAATCGTCACCGCGGTTCCATAGGCGTGAAGCGCGGTGGCGAATTCCACGCCGATGGCTCCGCCCCCAAGGATAATCACGCGTTCGGGAAGTCGGTCCAGCGACCAGATCTCGCGACTGCTCGCGACGACCTTGCCGTCGATCGCCACGCCGCCGATCAGGCGCACGCGAGAACCCGTGGCAAGGATCGTGCTCTTGCTCCGCAAGGTCGACTGGACCCCGCCAGCGTCCGTGACGCTCACGGTATCGGCGCCCTGTAGCCTTCCAGTGCCGGTATGCACTGCGATATTGTTCTTCCGCATGAGGAACCCGACGCCCTTGACTTGCTTGTCCACAACAGACTTACAGCGCCGCATGGCCGCGGCATAATCCGCCGACACATTGCCGACGGTGATACCGAAATCCTTGGCGCTATGAATCAGCGAGAGCACTTCCGCGTTGCGAAGCAGGGCTTTACTGGGAATGCAGCCCCAGTTAAGACAGATACCGCCCAGGGACTCGCGTTCGATCAGCGCCGTGCGCAGGCCAAGCTGTGATGCGCGAATCGCCGCAACGTAGCCGCCAGGTCCTCCGCCCACAACCACAACGTCATACGCAGTATCAGAGATCACTATGCTGATCCTCCACCTAGTTTGCCGCCTGAAGCAAAATCAAAGAGTCGCCGCGCTTAGCCACCACAGTAGACGAATCGACGAACGCTGCTGCCTCGAACCCAGCACTGCCGTCGATGACGCCCTGGTAGGCGAAACCTTCAGCCTGCTTGGTACAGATCGACAGGCCATCCTCACTCGTGATCAGCACCATATTTCCGTCAGGCGACCAGCAGACATCCGACGTCTCTTCGAGCATGCCGAGATCGTCTATCTCTCGCATCGCGTGTGTGGAAACATCGTATATCCAGCCGCCTTCAGGTTCGATGCCGGCCGCGTGCGCGCCGTCTGGCGAGAATCCAATGACGGCATTCTCGCCGGAGTCGAAGAAGCCGTCAATGTAGAGCCGTTCATGATTTGGCAGCATCACCCAGTAGCCATCTTCAGTGACCAGAATGACACGTGAGCCATCGGGACTCGGGCTAAAAGCAGCGTAATCGCTGTTCAGCATGACGCTCTGCCAAGTTGGTCGCGGGCGCTCTATGCCGCCAGTAGACATCGGCCACATCTCAACGAGCGTATTGTTCACGCCGGCGGGCTTGCTTGCTACGGCAAGCAAGTTGTTCGATGCGAACTGAACATCGTAGACGACCTGAGCGTACGCTGGTGACGGCAGCTCGAGCCGCGCGCTCCAGAGAGAATGCAGTGGCGACAACGCCCAGACACCCACGAGACCGTCGTCGTCGGCGGCCACAAAAAGGCTGCCGTCAGGGCTCACAGCGAGTGACGTAACGCCGAGCATCTCGACCGTTGCCACGATGGAACCTGCGAGCGCGTCGCGCACCTCGATGGTATTGGCATCCGCGGCGGCAAGGTATCGTCCGCCGGGTGAAAACGCGCCAAAGCTTTGCACCACCGCAAGATCGGTCTCCAGCGTGCGACGCCAGTTCTCGACAGAGAAAACCACCTCAGCTGCTCCTTCGGTGCGCGGCAACCTGCTGGGCTGGAAAGCCCGAAACGGGGCAGAGCCGCCACGCCCGCCCCTCATCCGGCAGTGTATGAGCCGGAGGGCATACGGCGCAAGCGCAAGTCAGCTCCAGCGTCGCTGAAGGCTCAGCTCGCAGGACTGGCAATACCAGTCCTCGCCCATGCGCAGTCCACGACTGCGGCGAACCTGACAAAGGCTACCACACAGCGGGCACGTGCACAGGTAGTAGACCTGACTGTCATCTTCCGCCCGCCGATCGCCGAGTCGATACGGCTCGACGGCGCCGAAATCCACGAGCACACGAACGAGGCGTGACCGGCGGCATCGGCTACACCCAATATCGAGGTCCTGCGCTCCCTCGGGTTTGCCTTCGTCATTCAGCGCGGGCAATGGAAGTGGGTCGTCACGGTCGAAGCGGTTGAGCTCGTCAGGGGAGTAAGTGTGCCGACACCCTGGGCAGTAGATATAGGGAACGAAGAGGCCTTCCCATTCGTTCTGAAGCTCGCGGTCGGGCAGTCGTTCGATCCGCACGACATCCTCGCCGCGCGATCGCCCGTTCTTATGTCGTTTGCTGGCCATATTCCTGCTGCTGGCTGATCTTGGTGCGTCGTCGACAGCTGACGGACGGGCGCCACTGGGCAGTTACCCCTCGCACACAGCATACCAGGCCTGTCGCTTTCGGCCATCCGTGTCGCGCGCGATTCTCGCTGAACGCCTTTCTGGTTCTCATTCTGCGAAGAATCTCAGCGCCCGCATGGCCGGTCGCAGGCAGGGCTCCAGGGGGGGCCTCGCTGCCCGGCAGCGGAGCGCTGCAAGCTCATCGGTGTTGGCGAGAATTTGGCGGCCGGAACATGACCGAGCGGTGGCACAGGCTTTCGATACACGGGATCGGATCTCCTCAAGCAGCATTACTCTGCATGTCCAGTGGGGGGAAGGTAGACGCGGCGCCAGGTCGTTGAACCGCCTGAGCATCGGACGGCTCTGCAGATCCTAGCGGCTTCCGAACTTTGCGGGCCCTCTCGATTGAGCGTTAAACACTCGCACCAATTCTGTGATCTGGCGAGCAGCAGCTTCGGCACTGAGGTCGTTGCTGACGATGGAGGGGCGACCGACGGCAGCTTGCAGCTTATGCAGCCTATCAATCTGCTGCTGTGTTGCACGTGACTCGGCACCGTTTTCAGCGTCTGACGACGCGATCACGCTTCGCGTGGCAGTAACGTCCGGGACCGCTTGCGGTGCCGGACGGCCTGCGTTCATCGGGCGTGTCGAATGCGCCTGCGAAGCGCCACCGCCCGTCTCACCAGGATCCTCATCTATATCGCCCAGCTCTTCGAACGAGGCCACGCCCACATTGATGGCATCGCGCAGCGCTCGCGCTTTCGCCCGGGTCTCGGCCATCCTGATTGTATGCATTGCGATCATGCGTCCGACGTTGTCGGGGCACGCGTCGCCTATTCCAGAGAAGACACCTCGCTCCGTTTCCACCTCAGCCCTGCATATCGCCATTTGGCCATTCTCGCCGGAAGGTGCCTGTACAAGTGCGGTAGTGATACGCTTCAGCCCTTCGCGATGGGCCTGATCGAGCAGGCCTGCATATAACACGAAGTCTCTGCCCTGCCGGTTGACGATAAACTCTCTCTTCACCCACGCTCACCCTTCGAATTACTAGAACTTATGTACTAATTATCGCCGATGTAGGGACGCGCGTCAAGTGGCACGAGCATGCTGAGCATACTTGTACGCAGCATGATTCCTGCCGGACAAAGCTGCGGTTAGGTGGCACAGTTGCGCCCAATCGTGTACGGGCGAGCACAGTGCGCATTGGCGAGCGCTGAGTGGCGCAGGGCGGCGGTCGCCAGCTTGTGGTTGGCTCTTCAGCGCCTGGAATGGCGCCGTTCGGGCAAGATGGTCACGGCGACATCTGCATTCGGCCGGGAGCGACACGCGAGCCGCACACCGCGACCGAGGTCAGCGCGATCGATGAACTGTCGCTCCAGTATCGTCGGCTCGCGAGGCGGCGTGGTAAAGAGGACGCGACACGTGCCGCACGTGCCTTTTCCTCCGCACACGGTTGGTATGGCGATTCCGTTCCGCGTTGCCCCGTCGAAGATGCTTTCCCCTGGTTCGAGGTCGATCGTCATTCCACCCGGCGAGATACGCACCCGTCCCGGTTTTGGCTGCTCGGGAGGGCCAAAGAAGTCCAGGTCGAGTACGATCTTCTTGCGAACTGGCTCGTCTGCCATTGATAGCGTCCTCTACCGCGGCACAGCGCGCGTTTCGAAAGGTCTGGCCCAAGCGGACAGCGGTGCCGTCACGCCCTGGCAATGACGGGCAGACTGTCCGTCAGCGGCGCTTTCGCGGCCGCGACGATTTACTGCCCTTTGCTTGTGCGGGAGCGCTCCTGGGAATCGACGTGCCGCGCGGCGGGCGAGAGGCCATTGCAGCTGGTGCAGGTTCGGGCTCGCTCGCAACGACAATCCTGCTTGGCGGCGCCTCGTCAAGATCTACGGCTTCCACGTCGATCGGTCCAGGCGGCTGCGGCCGCACCCGAGATAGCCAAGTGCTCCTCGCATGCACCGGAGGAGTGGCGCGAGCCGGCTCGTCGCGACGAACCGGAGGCTCCGGCATGCCGTGCATCGCGATCCTCCAAAGGCCAAAACCAGCACCTGCCGACCACAGAGCGAACACAGGCGTAAACCCTAGCACGCCGACACAGAAGGTGGCAAACGAGCCGAGGGCGGGCGTACTCTTCCAGCCGTACAACGCCATCAATGAAATGCCGATCATGCCGATCCAGAACACAACGGCAAATCGGCCGGACGTATCAATTGCATAGTCTCGGCCGGCGCTGCTCTCAAAGGACTTCACAATGGCTTTCACCGCGGGAGAAACGACGGCGTTGGCCGCGGCAGAGCCGTGCGCGTTGGCGAACTGTTGGGCCTTCTGCACATAGTCAAGCCGCTCGAACGCAGCCGCGACGACGCTCAGCGACAAGCCGACAACACCCATGAGCAGGCTTATCAAGGGCATCCGTGATCCCGGCCGTCGCAGCATAACGTACAGAGCGAACGCAACTCCGCCAAGCAACACGAAGCCCGCGAGCGCGGAAAGTACATACACGTCCATCAAAGAGGCGTTCTGGTGGACCCAGCTGAGCAGAATCCTGTCATTCTGCTGGCTGGTTAGCGTGCTCTTGGTAGGCGGAACAGGCTGGGACTCTACGTAGAGTGTGGTCGCAATGGTCACGGCAGTATACAGAAACCCGCATAGTGCCCCGCCACGGACCAACGTGGATGGCTGCACGTCGATCGAACTAACCTCCTATATTAGGGACCTGCACGCGTACAACGTACAGCATTCTGACCGATCGCGGGGCAGGACTGGTTGCTGGCCCGGCGCCGGGCCCGGGCAGTGATCTCTCGGGCGGGGAGGCGCAGCTATGCTATACTTCCCTGCGACCGGCCGGGGCCAGGGGCGCCCGGCGTGCGAGGAGGAGACGTGCGGCGAGTTGTCGTAACTGGTATGGGAGTTATTAGCCCGCTGGGTATCGGTCTCGATGCCACTTGGAGTGGGCTGATCGCGGGACGCAGCGGGATAGGGCCGGTGACATACTTCGACGCCACGCCGCTCCGGTGCCGAATCGCGGGCGAGGTACACGGATTCGATCCGGGTGACTTTGACATCGACTTCAAGCTTGCGAAGCGGTGCGACCGTTTTACGCTGTTGGCCATGGCCACTGTCCACGAGGCCCTGACACAGGGGCGCCTGACGATCGAACCGTCAATGGCGGATCGGACCGGCGTGATCATCGGGTCGGGCATCGGCGGGCTGAACACCTTGATGGACCAGTTCGCGGTGCTGTTCGAGCGAGGTCCGGAGCGCATCAGCCCGTTCTTCGTCACCATGATGATCACGGATTTGGCCGCTGGCCAGATATCGATCAAATATGGAATGAAAGGCCCCAACTTCGCTATCAGTTCTGCCTGTTCCACCGGCGCTCATGCTGTTGGTGAGGCCAGCGAGATTATCCGTCGAGGAGACGCGGATGTGATGCTCGCAGGCGGATCGGAGGCGCCCATTACGCTCATTTCAATGGCGGCGTTCGCCAATATGCGAGCCCTCTCGTCGAGAAACGACGAGCCTGAGCGCGCTTCGCGGCCGTTCGACCGGGAGCGAGACGGCTTCGTGTTGTCGGAGGGCGCTGCGGTGTTGCTGCTTGAAGCTGAAGAGTTCGCCCTCCACCGCGGCGCGACTATTCTCGCTGAGGTTGCCGGGTACGCTGCCACGGCCGATGCGCATCATGTGACCGAGCCTGCCGTAGGCGGGGAGGGTGCCGCGCGTGCGATGTGGCGGGCAATGGAAAAGGCAGGCGTGCATCCGGACCAGGTGCAGTACATCAACGCCCACGGAACGTCGACGCTTGCCGGTGACCGGGCAGAGTCGGCCGCGATCAAGTCAGTATTCGGGGAGCGCGCGTACCACATCCCGATCAGCTCGACCAAGAGCGCCACCGGCCACATGTTGGGCGCCGGCGGCACGGCCGAAGCCGCTTTCTGCATCAAGTCTATGCTCGATGGCGTTGTGCCGCCAACCATCAACTACGAGTTCCCTGATCCTGAGTGCGACCTTGACTACGTGCCGAATGAGGCAAGAGCGACGGGCCCACTCGACACGACGATCAACAACTCGTTTGGCTTTGGCGGGCACAATGTGAGCATGGTGCTGCGGCGTTACCGACCACGCTGATGGGCCGACGTACCGTTGAACCCCAGCCGGGCCTGATCGGACTGGTCGCGGCGCTGTTGGACGAACTGGACGGCACCGCCGTTACGGAATGCGAGTTTCGTGCTGGGGTGTACCGCGTGTATCTCAAACGTTCGCTCGCCACAGCGACCGCTATGATGGAGGCTGTCCCGGCGCAAGCTGACCTCAATCCCGACAGCTGGCGACCAGTGATCTCGCCGCTCACGGGAATCTTCTACGTTACCGAGTCTCCGCAGAGTCCGCCATTCGTGACGATCGGCTCGTTTGTGTCGGAGAGGCAGGTCGTCGGGCTCATCGAGAGTATGAAGATGTATAACCCAGTGGAGACAGATTTCGCGGGTATCGTACGGGCGATCGAAGTCCAGCCGAGCGCCGTCGTAGAAAAGGGACAGGTACTGATGTACATTGAGCCGACCGGAGACAACGCATGACCTATCGCTCAACGTTGCTCGGGTGTGGCAAATTCGTCCCCGAGCGTGTCATGACGAACGATGAGATTGCGCTCACGGTCGATACCTCGGATGCGTGGATCTATGCGCGCACCGGCATTCATCGGCGGCACATTGCCGCGCCGTACGAGACGACGACCAGCCTGGCGGTGGCGGCAGCGCGCAGCGCACTTCGTTCGGCGGACCTTGACGGTTCCGCTGTCGATCTGACTATTGTCGCAACGTGCACGCCGGACTACGGCTTTCCCGCATCGGCCTGCGTCGTGCAACATGCGGTCGGCGCCCGCGGCGGCGCATTTGACCTCGAGGCGGCGTGTTCGGGGTTTGTCTACGCGCTCGCGATTGCCGACAGCATGATTCGAATCGGCTCCGCTCGTTCGGTGCTGGTCATTGGAAGCGAAATCTACTCGCGTGTGCTCAATTGGACGGACCGCAGCACGTGTATATTGTTCGGCGACGGAGCAGCGGCGGTCGTGCTGGCGAGATCGGCCTTGCCCGGTGCACTACCGCGCTTTGAGCTTGGCTCGGACGGTTCCGCGGCATCCATGCTGACAATGTATAGCGCAGCGATACCGGATCCTGGCGGCCACATCCCAGGCGGCGTATCGATGAACGGGCCGGATACGTTTAAGTTCGGCGTGCGCACGCTCGTAGACGTGACCGAACGCATCATGCGGGCCGAGGAGCTTGGCATGGACGACCTCGAGTGGTTCGTTCCTCACCAGGCAAATCAGCGCATGATTGTTGCTGCGGCGAAGCGGTTGGCGATCGACCCTCGCCGGGTCCTGTCCAATATCGAAGAATACGGCAACACGTCCGCTGCCAGCATCCCGCTTGCATTGGCGGATGCCGTGGAGCGCGGTGAGCTGCGCGACGGTGACCGGGTGCTCGCCATCGGGTTTGGTGCAGGCCTGACCTGGGCTGGCGGCTTCCTTACCTGGCGCGGGTAGGTGTTGGACCGGCCTTTCTGGACATAGCCTAGCGCTGGCTGTGCGCCAGAGGTGGCGGAGAGGGAGGGATTCGAACCCTCGGTAGGATTTCTCCTACAGCGGTTTAGCAAACCGCCGCACTAGGCCTCTATGCGACCTCTCCGAATACGAGTGATGGGCAGGTTGTCGGCGGAGGGAGAGGGATTCGAACCCCCGGTGCTTGCGCACAGCTGTTTTCAAGACAGCCACCATAAACCACTCGGACATCCCTCCGAGGCATGGACGCCTCCGTGCCAAACAATGGTATCGAACTGCCAGGCCGGTGTCAACGTTGAGTGCGATTCTCAGGTGCTTAGGGACAGCAAGCGGGTCCGTCCGTTACAACTTCTCAACCCAGCCAGGCTCTCGACCGTCTAGCTCATTCGAACTGTCGATGGATCCGAGTTCCCCGTTGGTTTCGATATAGACACGGCTCATGATGATGCCAGATAATAGGGCCATGGGTTTGCAACGAAGAACCACTCGGCGATGACCCCTTTGCCGCGCTCGCGAGGCGCTCCTATCCGCAGCATATCTGCTGTGCTCCCTGCCCACAATGTCGCGGCAGACCTCATGCCTGTCGTTGCTGAAACACTCGATGCTCTGCTCGACGTAGTGCCGTCGTTTGAAGTAATTGTCGTAGATGACGGAAGCACCGACGGGACGCGGCGTATTGCCGAGGAAATGGCCGCGACCCATCCCGCGATTCGCGTGTTGCACTTCGCTCAGCGCCGAGGTTACGGGGTGGCCTGGCGCGAGGGGCTCGCCGCGGCGACCAAGCAGTATGCGTTCTTCGTCGACCCAGATCGCCAGTATAGCCCGTCCGATCTCGAAAGGCTGGTGAAGTGGGATGATGCGTACGACATCGTCGCCGGTTTCCGAGCTGGGAAAGGGACATCACTGGCCCGGAGGTTCGCCGGCTATGCTTATCGCGTCACCGTAAGGATCCTGTACGGCCTGAAGTACCGGGACGTCAACTGCGGGCTCAAGCTGATGCGTGTGAGCCTGCTGCGCGGACTCGAGCTGGAGGGTACGACTGGCGCCATACATGCTGAAGTGCTCTGTCGAGCCAGCCAGAAGGGCGCTCAGATCCGTGAAGTGGGCGTCCGATTCCACCCACGCGCGCCCGCTGAGCCAGAGACGAAGCGGTTTCGCCTGGCACTAAGGTTTGCTCGCGAGCTAGGGAGCTTGCGGGCCGCACTGGTGCGAGAGAGACGGCAGGCTGCCCTGGAGACGAGGGCTCGTCAGGACGCCGAAAAACGCATCGCGGCTTCGACGGACGAGCCTACGGCCTCCGACGCCGCGCGTAGGCCGGTCGAAGCACGTGATCGCGCAAAAGACGATTCTGCGGGGGATACCGCTGCCGGCACCGGGGATCCGTCTGACCTGCCGCCGCGTGCAATCGCCGATGAGCGCCCGGTTGCCGAACAGCCTATCGCTTCGGACCGTGCCATACCGGCAGGTGCGTCTACCGTCGAGACTGACGCATCGCCGTCGGATGGGACCGAGGGAGCCGGACTCGAGACACCCTCGCAGTCAGGCATTGTGGGCGACTCTGACGCCTCGCCGCGAGCGGATATGACGGGGTCCAATGCCTGAGACTGGCGAGTCAGACCGCATGCTTGACGACTATTGTCACGCTGCCGGCCAGTGCCAGGCACTTTGAGGCGTGGCGCGACCATCCGTGCCGACTAGCGGCAATCAGTCCCTCATCGCGGCGGCCCCGTTTCGCGCGTGTTGCCGATTTGCCCCAGGGAGAACGACGCGCAGCGCCTCGCGCAGCTCAGTGATTGGGATGACCTCGATGTTGGCTGCGCTCTGCGCTCGGAGCGCACGATGGTTGGCAGCCGGCAGGACACAGCGTGTGAATCCGAGTTTGGCCGCCTCTGCCAACCTGTCGTCCGCCTTGCCGACTCCCCGAACCTCACCTGATAGACCCAGTTCACCGAAGGCAATCAGGTCGTCGGCCACCGCATGATCGGTGTAGCTGGAGACGATTGCCAGGGCAAGAGGCAGATCGGCGGCCGGTTCGCCCAGGCGCAATCCTCCCGCGACGTTGCAGTACACGTCGTACGTGTGGAGCGGAAGGCCGGCGCGCTTACCGAGGATTGCCAGTATGAGGTGTAGCCGGTTCAGATCGAGGCCCGCGCACGTCCTTCGAGGCAGACTGAAGGTCGTGGCGCTGACAAGTGCCTGGATCTCCGCGAGGAGCGGTCTGGTGCCTTCGAGCGTGGCGACAACTGCCGAACCGGGGCTCGCCTTGCCTCGTTCGGCCAGGAACAGCGCTGATGGATTGGTAACCTCGACCATGCCCGCGTCGCGCATCTCGAACACGCCGACTTCATTGGTCGAGCCGAAGCGATTCTTTACACTGCGGAGGAGACGATACGCGTGGAATCGCTCGCCCTCCAGATAGAGCACGGTATCCACGATATGCTCTAGTACGCGCGGCCCGGCGATGGCGCCCTCTTTTGTCACGTGGCCGACGACGACGACAGGCGTGTGAGTTGTCTTGGCCATGTGCATGAAGCGTACGGTACTCTCGCGCACCTGGGATACGCTGCCGGCGGCAGATTCAATCTCCTCGACTTGCATGGTTTGAATTGAGTCGACAACCACCAGCGATGGGCTGAGATCCTGGACAGCGCGCAGCACCGCGTCAACGTTGACTTCCGCCAGGATATACAGCTCATCAGGAACAGTGCCAAGTCTGTCGGCCCTCATCTTAACCTGTTCCGCGGATTCTTCGCCGGTCACATACAGCACGCGTGACAGTACGGCCAACTGCGTGCACAGCTGTAGAAGGAGAGTCGACTTACCTATGCCGGGATCGCCGGCGAGCAGGACAAGCGATCCAGGAACTACTCCGCCACCGAGCACGCGGTCGACTTCCGCGATCGGCACGCGCATTCGAGACCAGCTGTCTGTTGCTACCCTCGAAAGCCTGACCGGGCGCGCGGAAAGACCGGCTCGGGCGGGACGCGCCGGCACGGAGCCTGCGGATGCCTCCTCAATAGTCTCGACGAGCGAGTTCCAGGTCGAGCAGTTTGGGCAACGCCCGTATTGCGTGGGGAACTGACCACCGCACTGCTGGCATACGTAGCTCGTTCGCCGCTTAGGCATCGAAGATGCTCCCACACACAACGGGGCGAGGGGCGGCCGACCGACCACCCCTCGCTACATTGCTCGTATCCTGCCATTCATTAGTCGGCGAAGACTGCATCACCCGGCTGCGGCTCTCTCGATTTGCCGACCAACGTCAACTCGCCGTTCTCGATGTCGACGCTGACACTATCACCTGAATGGAACTTGCCCTGGAGCAAGCCCTCCGCAAGTGGATCTTCGATATAGTTCTGGATTGCGCGCCGGAGAGGCCGGGCGCCGTTGACGGCGTCGTACCCCTTCTCCACCAGGAAATCCTTGGCGGGATCCGACGCTTCCAGCGTCATGTCCTGCTCGATAAGCTGGCTTCGCACGCGCCGCAGCATCAGCTCGACTATCTCGCGTATCTGATCCTGGCGCAGAGAATGGAATACGATCGTAGCGTCGATGCGGTTCAAGAACTCAGGCTTGAACGTCTGCTTCAGCTCGTTCGTAATCTTGCGAACCATCTCCTCGTGGTGCCTGTCTTCTCGCGCCTTGGAGTCCTCATCGCTCTTGGCGGTGCGGAACCCAAGTGCCGCCTCGCGATTGAGCAGGCTCGCGCCCACGTTGGACGTCATGATGATAATGGTGTTACGGAAGTCGACGCCGCGCCCTTTCCCGTCGGTGAGTTTGCCGTCTTCGAGGATCTGAAGAAGGATGTTGAACACATCCGGATGAGCTTTCTCAACCTCGTCGAGCAGAACCACCGAATACGATTTTCGCCGCACCGCCTCGGTCAACTGGCCGCCCTCTTCATAGCCGACGTATCCCGGTGGCGCTCCGGTCAGCCGCGCAGCGGCGTGCCGCTCCATGAATTCTGACATGTCGATCTTGATCAGCATTTCCTCGCTGCCGAACATGAACTCGGCCAGCGCCTTGGCCAGCTCAGTCTTTCCGACACCGGTCGGACCAAGGAAGATGAAGCTACCGATCGGGCGCTTGGGGTCCTTCAACCCGGTACGTGCACGCCGGACAGCCTTGGCGATGGTAGAAATCGCCTCGTCCTGGCCAATGACGCGTCCATGCAGCGCGCTTTCCATTTGAAGCAAGCGCTCGGACTCCTCCTGCGCGATGCGCCTGACCGGAATGCCTGTCCACATCGAGACGACTTCGGCGATGTCCTCATCGCCGACGACAAGGTTACGCTCGGCCGGGCCGTCCCGGTCCTTGTCCTGCCAGGTTGACTGCAGGTTGGCAATCTTGTCGCGAAGCTGCTTCTCACGGTCTCGCAGGTCGGCGGCGACTTCATATTGCTGGAGCTTGATCGCCTGCTCCTTGTCGCTCTGCACCTGCTCGATGTTCTGGAGCGCCTCCTTCAGCGAGAACGGCTGGCCTGTACGCTGCAATCGCACGCGAGCGGAGGCCTCGTCCATGAGGTCGATAGCCTTGTCCGGCATGAATCGATCTGGGATGTAGCGTTCCGCCATCTCTGCAGCCGCGCGCAGCGCCTCGTCGCTGATCTGCAAGTGGTGGTGCGCCTCATACCGGGGTCGCAGTCCATGCAGTATGCGGATCGTCTCATCCACTGTTGATTCGTTTACCGTGACCATTTGGAAGCGCCGCTCGAGGGCCGCATCCCGTTCGATGTACTTGCGATACTCGTCGAGCGTGGTGGCACCGATGCACTGGAGGTCACCGCGCGCCAATGCCGGTTTCAGGATGTTCGCGGCATCCACCGCGCCCTCAGCCGCGCCCGCTCCCACGATAGTATGCAGCTCGTCGATAAACAGAATGCAATCGCCGGCGGACTTGATCTCTTCGATGATCTTCTTCAGGCGCTCCTCAAACTCCCCACGGTACTTCGTGCCAGCGACAAGCGAGCCGATGTCCAGCGTCAGCAGCCGCCTGCCCGCGAGCGTCTCAGGCACTTCACCATTCACGATTCGCTGCGCAAGACCGTCGACGATAGCTGTCTTGCCGACACCGGGCTCCCCGACAAGCGCGGCGTTATTCTTCAGCCGACGGCTAAGGATCTGGATGACGCGCTCGATTTCGACGGCGCGGCCAATTACCGGATCGACCTTCCCAGCACGCGCCTGGGCCGTCATATCAAGGCCAAGCTGATCGATCGTCGGGGTCTTGCTGCCGTGCTTCGGCTCGTGATGCGACGTGGGGCTGCTCTGTGAGAGCACTTGGATGGTCTGCGTGCGCACTTTCTCAAGGTTGACGCCCAGAGATTCGAGGACACCTGCGGCAATTCCTTCGCCTTCTCGCACCAGTCCGAGCAATAGATGTTCGGTTCCGATGTAGTGGTGGCCGAGGCGACGCGCTTCATCGACCGCGAGCTCGATCACTTTCTTCGCACGTGGAGTCAGTCCGATCTCCCCGACCGTCGGACGGTCGCCGCGGCCGATGATGAACTCTACGGCGCTCCGAACCCTGTTCAATTCCACGCCAAGGTTCAAGAGCACCTTGGCCGCGACACCTTCACCCTCGCGCACCAATCCGAGCAGCAAGTGCTCGGTTCCGATGTAGTTATGGTTGAAGCGAGTCGCTTCCTCTTGGGCCAGGGTCAACACCTTGCGTGCACGCTCGGTGAACTTATCGAACCGTTCGTTCATGACATGCTCTCTTCCGTAGCTGGATCCTGTCAGTGAATCTGATGGGGCGCGGTAGATTCGCGCCCCATCTTCACCGAACTACGCTTCTTGGGTCGGGCTCTCCGGGGGTTCCTCTTCCCAGTGGCCCTCCTCGGGGAGATCGTCCTCTGGTGGGGAAGCTATCCCTTCCATGATTGCCTGAAGGTCGGGCGAAATCTCGTCAACCTGCCTGAGGCTCAGACCCAGCCTTCGACGGGTTGGGTTGATGTTGATGACGCGAAGCGTGACGCGCTGACCTTCGCTCACCACGTCCTTCCCGTTTTCTACGGGCTCTGAGGAAAGCTCTGAGAGGTGAATGAGGCCCTCGATCCCATCGTCAATCTTCGCGAACGCCCCAAACTTCGCTAACTTCGTAATCGTGCCCTCAACAAGGTCGCCCACATGGTATTTCTGATCGACACGCGACCACGGATCGGGCTGTGCCTTCTTGAGGCTCAACGCGATCTTCTTGGTATCGGGATCGATACTGAGCACGAATACCTCGATCTCATCGCCCACCGAAAGGACTTCGCTGGGGTGATTCACGCGACTGTAGGACAGCTGCGAGATATGCACGAGTCCGTCGGCGCCGCCGAGATCGACGAACGCCCCGAAGCTGGCCAAGCTCGTGACCCGCCCGCGCCGCACCTGGCCGGGGAGCAGCTCGGCCAACAACTCGTCTTTTCGATGACTCCGCTGTTCTTGGAGGGCCAAGCGCTCCGACAGGATCAGACGGTTTCGATTTCGGTTCAGCTCAATGATCTTGAGCTTGAGTACGCGACCCTTCATCTGTGCCAAACGATCGATGACTTCCGATGGCTCGCCCTCTTGACCCTTCGACAGGCCGCGAAGCTCGGGAATCTGCGAAATCGGCACGAAGCCCCGCACTCCCAAATCGACGATCAAGCCGCCCTTATTGAAGTCAATTACCTCGGCTTCGATCACACGGTCGTCCTGATAGAGCTCTTCGGCAGCCCGCCAGGATTTCTCCATGCGAGCGCGCCTGATGGACAGTATGGCATGCCCTTCGGGACCTTCCGGCTGCATAACGTACACAAGCACGTTTGAACCGATGTGCAACTGCTCGGTAACTTCGTTATCCATCTCGCGCCCATTGATGACGCCCTCAGACTTGAGACCAATGTCCACAAGAATCTCATCAGGGTCGATGCGCGCCACGATACCGTCGACAACCTCGCCTCGTTGAAGCGTGCGCAGTGCATTTGACGGGTGGTCGAGCAGCGACTCCATAGTGTCTTCGCTCTCGTCCTGCGGCAATGCCGGTACGTTCGCCGCCGGGCGCACCGAACCCTTGAGCTCGGCACCTGCACGAGTGACTTTGCTGCCCGCTTCTTGCTCGGTGGATGCCGGCTCAACGTCGGAGGCGGCCGTTGCTACTGTCTCCTCAGGTTCCTGAGGTAGGGTTGACTGCTCTTCGATCAACATCTGCTCCTGGTGGTGTAGTGTCAACGCCGGCCAGTTGAACCACAGCACCCAGGATTTGGGTACACCGATCCCTTGGTACGGTCATTGCATGTCTCAGTATACCACCCGCAAATGTAGATGCCAGTTCGAAACAACGGAACGTTCGGAGTGGCGAGCTATTCTACGCGCGGTCGGCATTTCGCGGAGGCAAAGCGGACCTCGATGGCGGCCTGGCTGATACGTTCAGGCTAGGCTTGGCACCGCGGTGCAGCGTGCTAGAACTCGCGCCGTCCTTCGATCGCCTGTCTCAGCGTGTGTTCGTCCGCAAACTCGAGATCGCCACCCATCGGCAGGCCTCGCGCCGGGCGAGTCACCCGCACACGCCTCGGCAACGATGCAAGCCGACGCAGTATGTACAGAGCGGTGGCGTCTCCTTCCATCGACGGATTGGTGGCAAGGATCACTTCCTCTATCTCGCCTGCTGCGACTCTGGACACAAGCTGCTCGATCTTGAGCTCGCCCGGACCGATGCCATCCATCGGCGAGATTGCGCCGTGCAGCACATGGTAGCGGCCACGATAACTGAGAGTTCGCTCCAATGCCACGATGTCAAGGGGTTGCTCCACCACGCAAACGCTCCCTCCTTCTCGGCCGGAGTCGGAGCAAAGTGCGCATGGGTCCATTTCTGTCAGATTCCAGCAGATACTGCAATAGACGATGCGCTCCTTGACCTGAAGGATCGCATCGGCAAGCAGACGCGCTTCGTCGACCGGCTCGCGCAGAATGAAGTACGCAAGCCGCTGGGCCGTCTTCGGTCCCACGCCCGGAAGCTTGCCAAGCTCATCGATCAAATGAGCCACCGGCTCCGCTACGGAAGCAGTGCCCGGTTGCGAGTTGTACATCCTCTCAAGTCCTTATAAGGGAAACGCGCACTGAATCTGTCGGAAGGGCGGCCCATACTGCGCGGGTCTCCATACCTATGGCATGCCAACGAGTCAGATTGTGCGAGGTCGCCAAGCTGGCTCCCGGCGATCAGGACCGTTGCACGCGAGCCCGCACGTGCCCGAGGCCGGTCAAAATGGCAGATTGAGACCGCCTGTGATTGCTCCGAGCTTTTCGGCCTGGCGGGCCTTCGCCTTCTCCAGCGCATCGGTGACCGCGGCAAGGACGAGATCTTGAAGCATTTCGACGTCTTCAGGATCGACGACGTCTTTGCTAATCGTCAGAGTCTTCAGTTCGAGCTGGCCAGTGATCGTGGCAGTTACCGCGCCGCCGCCGGACGAGCCTTCAACGATTTCTTCGGATAGCGCGTGCTGGGCCTTTTCCATTTGGGCCTGCATTTGCTGGGCCTGGCGCATCATGTCCCGCATTGCACGTTGATCGAAGCCCATGAGCCTACCCCTCTTCTCTTAACCCGCGCCGCTAGATGTCGTCTTCGCGCTCGCCACCCAGAGCTTTCGCTTCGGCAGCGATCTGCTCGAGGTACTCGAGGTCGGCGAGGCCTGTCCGCCGGCCGGCTGGTTCCTCGATCGTAACACAGCGCACGCTCCACTTGCCACCAAGGACCTCACTGATCGCCTCTTCAAGAGTCCGTCTGTTCGCAGTCGTCTCCAATCGCGACCGAATGAATGAATCGGCTGGCCGGAACGGCAGAGCCAGGACCTGGCCATCGGCCCGAATATAATCGACAACCACCTTCTGCAGGAGAGCGTGAACTGGCTGCTTGTTGTTCTCGCGCAGGCGGCGCAATATCATCGGCCAGCGCGTCCGAGGCTCCGCTGCAACACCCTCGGGCTGCGCCAGGCCCGCCTCTGCGGCGTCCTTCACTTCAGTCGGACGATGTTCGGGCGGTTCAGCGGCGGAGGACGGAGCGAGAGCCTGGTGCACTCGCGGCTCTTGTTCTGGAAGCGCCACGATGCTGGTCTGGCCGGCCGAGGCGTCGATACCGGCCTGTGTCGCCAGATCAGCAGGTTCCGCGCCGGCGCCCGACTCGGGCCGCCGCGGGCGCCGGTCGCTTGGGCTAACGGGCAGCGACGCTTCCTGGGGTGCGTGCCCGCGCGAAGGGTCTGCGGTTTCCCGTGGCTCGCCCTCGACAGCTTGGAGAAGCTCGCTCCGGCGTGAGCCCGACCGGCCGCCAAACCTGAGGGTCGCTTCCGCGATCGCCGTCTCGAGAGCCCAGCGGGGCGAATCTGAGCGTCGAGCACCGGTTTCCACGCTCATGAGCGTATACAGGACTGGCACGATCTGTTCAGCACGGCATTGTGCTACGCTCGGTTCATCGATCGGCTTCTGCCGCGCTCTGGCTACAAGCGCTTCACGCCAGTAGCCGGCGAGCTGCCTGGTCAGCTGCCGAGGATCCACGCCACTATCCATCAGGTCTCCGGCGATCAGCAGCGCACTGGCGAGGTCGCCTTCGGCCATGGCGCCGGCGAGGGTGACCACCTGCGTGTTCCGGGCAACGCCGAGTGCGGCTTCAACCTCGGAGAGAACGAGCGTATCGCCACAGAACGAACGGATTTGCTCGAGCAGGCTCAGCGCATCGCGCAGGCTGCCCGTGCTCTGCGCAGTAATGAACTGAATCACGTCATCGGTTGCCTCGATGCGCTCGCTTGCGCATACATAGCGCACACGTTCAGCCATATCACCGGCCGAAATTGGATGTAGCTCGAGCAGCTGACAACGCGATCGAACCGTGGCGGGCACCTTATGGAGCTCTGTTGTCGCCAGCGCGAAGAGGATGTGGTCTGGCGGCTCTTCCAGCGTCTTCAGCAGCGCGTTGAATGCCCCAATCGAGAGCATGTGGACCTCGTCGATAATGAAGACCTTGCGGCGGCCTTCGGCCGGTCGCAGGTTCACGCGCTCACGCAGCTCGCGCACGTCCTCAACGCTGTTGTTCGACGCTCCGTCGATCTCGACCAGGTCCAGAGAACGCCGCTGCAACATGCTCACGCAGATCGTGCAGGCGTTGCACGGTTCACCGTCTTGCGGGTTGAGGCAGTTCACCGCCCGCGCGAGGATCCGCGCGGTGCTCGTCTTGCCCGTCCCCCGCGGGCCTGTGAAGAGGTAGGCATGCGCAACCTTGCCGTACCGGACCGCGTTACGCAGGGTTTGCGTGACATGGCGCTGGCCAACGACTTCGGCAAAGGTCAGCGACCGGTAAGCGCGATACAGCGAAGCCCGGTCGCCTTCGCTCAGGGAATCGGTCGGGGCCTTCGGCGCCAATGGAAGGAGAGAACTGCCGTCGTCCACGCGCGCTATCGCTCCTCAGCCCGGCTCTTGCTGCGACCCGCCCATCACACGCATGCGGTACGATCGGCGCCACCACCCGCGGCGGATACTGAATCGGCCGTGTACAACCGATGTAAGTGACCGTGCACCAAACCTTTGAGTGTCCTTGTTCGGCTTACGCCCGCTCTTCGACTGCGCACCAGGCACTCCCGACGCACCCGGAGGACACCCCTTACCGCTGCTTCTTTCGATCTGACGGGGTTCGTGGGCCTCCGCCGGTCAGGACCCAGCGCGTTGAACGCCGCTGAGCAAGTGCAGTCCCCAACAGGGGCCACCCGTGAGCCCGGGATTCCGCCGGCCATATAGCCGGATTGCCGTTCAGGGGACGGCTATCCCCCCGCCTAGCACGGTCACGATGGTATGCTACTGTCGCGTCTCTCACGCGTCAAGGCGATAGAGGCCATGTAACTCAATGAACTCTCGCACTCTCTCAGGCACAAGATAGCGCACGGATCTTCCTGTCCGCACGCGAGCCCGAAGGTCCTGCGACGCGATCTCGAGCCATGGCACTTCGACCACGAGGGCCAGGCGGCGGGCGCGCGGGTGAATGGCCGTCAATGCCGACCAGTCGGGGTCTCGCCACCCTGCCCGCAGCATTATGATGGGCTGATAATCGGCCAGCAGGCGAGCCGGCTCGCGCCAAAGTGCGAGCTGGTTGGCTGCGTCGACGCCGAGAATGAACTGAAATCGCTCTTGGGGGTGTTCTCTGCTGAGCGCATCAAGGGTGTCGATCGTGTATGCGGGCGCCTCTTGCCGCAACTCGATGTCGCTGACCAGGAAATGCACGTTGTCGTCGATCGCCAGCTTGACCATGGCCAGGCGCTGCGCCGCGTTCGCTAGCGGCGTGTCTGTCTTGAGCGGCTGCTGCCAGTTGGGCACAAAGACAATGCTGTCAAGTTGCAGCGCCTCGCGCACCGCCTCAGCCGCGGCGAGATGACCGACGTGAATCGGATCGAATGTCCCGCCATAGACGCCTACGCGCGTACAAGGCCTCCGATCAAAGCGTCGCTTGAATCGACGCCAGCTTGAGCACGCGGCCACCGCCTACCGCGAGAACACCGGTCTCGGCATTGAGCACCGTGACGGGCTCGTTGAAGCCGACGACCTGGTACCGGTGATCGTTGTCGGTGAGGCCCACGTCGACGTCGATCTTGCCGCTCTTCGCCGTATAGACACTTAATTGATACGACAGGACCTTGTAGACTCTTCCCACCTGCCATTGGCTCAGCACTTGCCAGTCGGTCGCCTGCTGATCGTCGGAGAACACCTGAAGCGCGCCTCGGTAGTCGGTGAGATAATGTATGAGGCGCGATCGCTGCGGCAATGGCTTCAGCACCTTCCACCACGTGGTTACCAGCACGTCGGGGTTCCTGAGATTGACGATCTCTGTCCTGCTCAGCCTGAAGGCCTGGAGCTGCAGGTAGTCCCCTAGCTGCGCAATAGGGGGCCCGGACGGCACGCTGGTCGCGGGGGGCTCCATAAACGTCCAGAACTGCGGCGGTAGCGTCGTGACCAGCGGCCCGCCCTTGAGGTGCTTCGTAAGCAGCAGCATGCCGTCGTTCGCGGCGACGATCGTCCATTTGCCATTCCGCAAGAACGCGTTGCGGTTGTACGAGTCGGCATTCGGGATCGATGATGGCGTTGCGGGGCCGGCGGCCACGTCGCATGCCGCGTTGTTTCCAATGACCTGCACCGCGAGATCGCATACTCGCATCACCGAGCCGGTGGGCTGTGTGGCGTCCAGGGCGATGTACTGGACCCGACCACTATCGGTATCGGGAAAGAGGTAGATTTGCTCACGATCGCTCAGGTGTGCATCGAGATTATCCTGGGCCGAGACAGACGCGTTAGCTGGGATCATGGCAAGAATCTGTTCCACGATCTTGTCGTGCGCGGTGATTGACGGATAGGCGAAGCTCTTGGCAAGCGGGCTGAACCCGTTGTCGTGCTGGTTGAAGACCGCGGCGGCAAGCACATAGGCGCTGCACGCCACGACGACAGTGACCGGGGGGATACGCAGCCGGGGCGCTACGCGCGTCGCCAGCCATTCGACGCCCAGGATCGATGCGACCACCAGCACAGGAACAAGCTCCGCCGAGTAATGCGCGACCCCGCTGATCATGTGTGGCTCATAACTTAACATAATTAGAGCAAGGCTGGGGAGCGCGACTAGCAGCGTAATTGGGCTGAGCAGCGACAGGTAGCCGGTCGGATAGAGTATCCGATGCATATAGCTCACCTTAGCCTCGCTGGTTAAGTTGCTCCATACAAGGTCGGGATGGTCGCGCCAGAAGTGAATGGCGTCGCTCTGGGTCACAACCTGATTGCCGAAGTAGCCGGGTGGCACGTAGCGGTCCCAGTACGAGCTATCGGCAAGGTTGAAGTGTGGCACCACGACCTTCAGCGCGATGTACGACCAGACCACGCCGAGCACGACGACGATGGAGCCAAAATGCCACTCAGTGTTGCGCACCGCGATCCAAACGCCCATCAGGGCTACGAGCAGACCCATCTCTTCTTTGCAGCCCATCGCGGCCGTAGCCATGAGCACGAAGAGCGTGTACCGTTGGGTGTCGGCGAAATAGAACGCCCACACGAGCAGCGGCGCCGCGACAGCCACAGGGTGAAACTCGTAGAGGTTAGCTGCTTCGAGCGCCGGGTAGAGCAGGTAGGCGACCGGGAACGCGACCTCGGCCAGCCCGTTGTGCAGATGCGATCGCGCTAGCAGGCGCGTTGGAATGGCGCCCGTGGCAATTGCCAGGGTCTGCAGCACCAGAAGAGTCTCGACGTGCTGATAAAAGAAATAGAAGATCGCCATGAATGGGATAAGCGGCTCCACGTGGAAGCTCAGCCGCGTCAAAGTGCCGAATGCTTCCACGGATGCGTGCGCGCGCATGTTCTGGAACCTGAACGGATGACCGTGCACCGTGTTCCAGAACGTCTGGGCCATATTGCCAAGGTCCAACGCGTGAGGCACGAACGCGTGATATTGCTGCAGGCTGATCGCGGTAAACACCACCGCGTAGAGCGCGGTCACGGCCAAGAATCCCAGTTCAGTACTGGACCGTGCCATGCGTTCGGCTGGGCTGGGGACGTGGACTGCCATGTCCCGTGCAGGGGTCGGGCGAGTCGCGCGCTGTGGTTGGACCCGGGTCGCGGGCGCAGTCATGGCTGCACCACGCTTTCGCTGCTCGACGGTCGCATGGCCAGGTCTTCGGGTACCGCCGAGGGCGGGCGAAAGAATGGCGTCACCACGGCTCCAATGACGCCTGGGAGGGCCGTATTCATAAAGAACATGAGAAATGCGCTGGTGCCCGCAATTGATCGGGCGATCCCATAGTGATTGAGGAGGATAATTGCTAGCCCCTCGCGGGTGCCGAGCCCGGCGACGGTCAGCGGAACGGCGTTTGACAGCACAACCATCGGAAAACAATACACGACGACGTTGAGCCCGCCCACGTTCCACGCGCGCAAGATAATCCAATACTGCGCCAGGACGATGAGAAATGACCCAAGCGTGTACATCAGGCAGGCGAAACCTACAGTGCCCGGGAACTCCGCGAATCGGCCCATGGCCCCATCGATCTTCTTGTAGTAGGGCAATGGCCTGCACACGCGAAATGCTGTCTGCAGCCCTCGAGGCTGCACCGCCAGGTACACCCCGGCAAGCCCGATGGCGGCAAAGGCCAGGGCAAGCAGAGGGCTGACCAGCAGCCACGCTCCGGGTATTGCCAGGATCGCCAGCACTACCACGTCATATACCTTGTCGACCATTACCAGCGCGCCAACGCGTACTTTCCTCGGCTCGGAGAGATATGCCGCTCGCGTGAGTTCCCCGAGTCTCGCAGGTGTCAGCAGCGCTACGCCCATACCGCCGACCAGAGAAACGAAGGACTCAGCAAACGTTGCTCGGCATTTGCCGGCGCGCAGAATGGCGTGCCATCGAAAGGCCTTGAGAAAGAGAAATGGCACTGTAAGCGACATGGCCAACACGAGGTTAGTCAGGTTGAGGCTGTGTCCAGTGTCCCAAAACTGCTTGGGGTTGACCTTCCAGAGGATAGCGGCAAGAAGCACCGCAGTGAGCGAGTATCTCACCCAGATGCTGCGCCACATTGTAGTGAGCCGCGTCATTCCAAGCGCTGCCGGATGCTGTACTCTTCCGCCCGGCGATAGGACACGTGCCGCAGCATCTCCCCGAGGAGACCCAGGCTGAACAACTGAACCCCCGTGATCACGAGAAGCACCGAGAGGTCGAGCAATGGTCGAGATCCGATATTGCCGGTGCGGAAGTGCTCTTCTGTCAGGTACAGGCCACAGAGAATCCCGATCATGGAAAGCGCAGCGCCGATCGTACCGAACAGAGACAGAGGTTTCTGCATGTACCGCGTGAGGAACAGCACCTTGAAGAAGTCCAGCGCGCCACGCGCGTAACGACGGATCCCGTACTTCGACCTGCCAAACTTGCGCGCATGATGCTGTACGGGGATCTCGGCGATGCGGAACCCCCGCCAGTGGGCCATCACCGGGATGAAGCGATGGAGGTCAGCGTAGAGCTTGAGTTCGTCGGTGACCTCTCGGCGGTATGCCTTGAATCCGCAGTCGATATCGTGCAAGCGCACGCCAGTCGAGGACGACACGACCGCGTTGAATATCTTGGACGGCAAAGTCTTCGAAACGGGATCGTTGCGCTTCTGCTTCCAACCGGAGACGAGATCATAGCCCTCGGCAAGCTTATCCAGGAAGTGCGGAATCTCTTCGGGGTCGTCCTGCAAATCGGCGTCCATCGTGAAAATGATCTCGCCGCGACAGTTGTCGAAGCCTGCCGCAAGACCCGCTGTCTTGCCGAAGTTGCGCCGGAAACTCAACACGCGCACATGCGCTGGATCTTGCACGAACAAGTCCTTGACCGCGCCGAATGTGCCGTCGGTGCTCCCGTCGTCGATGAAGATAATCTCATAACTGCAGCCCTGTGCCGCCAAGACCTGAGTAAGCTTCTCGTGCAGTTTCGGCACGCTCTCGACTTCGTTGTAGACCGGGATCACCATCGAAATATCGATTGCCGCCGTGCCGCGGTGAGGCTCAACATCTGACAGCGGGCGTATTTCTGAGCCGAGAGAGATTGCCGCCTCCACGGTCATCGCGCGTGTTGCTCCGTGACTCTCAGGTGGTTTCGCGGACCCGGGAAGGCCGCGCGTGGTACTCGTTGGTCCGTGAGGTAGTATACAGCCTCGCGCGCTCAAGGGTTCGCGGATGCCGCTTTCAGGCCAGGGTATCCGCCAGTTCCGCGCCGCCGAGACGCTCGCACAATCGTTCCAATTCATCCCGCGAATGGTACTCGATCACGATTCTGCCCGAGTCTGCCGTTCCCGCTATCGAGATAGGGGCGCTCACTACGCACCGGAGGGCTTCAGTCAAGGCACGAAGGTCAGTCTGCACGTTCGACGTCGAACGCGGCCGTCGCTCGGCCATGATCCTCCTTGTGAGCGCCTCCGTCTGCCGTACGGACAAGCCGCTAGAAAGCACCCGCTGCAGCGCTGCGTCCTGCGCAGTGCCCGAAACTGCGAGCAGTGCGCGCGCGTGACCCTCGGTGAGTCGGTTTGACGCCAGCGCCTGCTGAGCCGAGTAGCCAAGTCCGAGCAAGCGCAACGTATTGGTTAGGCTCACGCGACTCTTCCCCAGCCGTGCAGCGAGTTCATCCTGGGTGCAGCCTGTTGACTTGATGATTGCCTGGTACGCTTGAGCGAGCTCGAGAGGCTGCAGATCGGCTCGATGAAGATTCTCGACAAGCGAGATTTCCTGGTTTACTCGTTCGTCATCGCCGATCAACAGGGCTGGAACCGAAGGTATTTCCGCGATGATCGCCGCACGCCAGCGTCGCTCACCGGCGACGATTCGGTATCGAGGCGGCGTGTCGCGCCGGGAACTGCGCGTCACCAGCAGCGGCTGCAACATGCCATAGACGGCAATGGACGCGGCGAGCTCCGCCAGAGGCTCCTCGTCGAAACGCTTTCGCGGCTGCTCTGAAGCCGGCATCAGGTCGCCGATGGCCAGGTCGAGCAGGATGCGCGTCAATTGTGCCCTTTCGCTGCCCTGGCGGCAAACTGCTGCCGCGCCAGGACCGCCAGCGCGTGTTCGGCATGTGCTCGCATCAAGGGGGTCGCGAACCGAAGAAAGTGCGCGCTGGGATTCTCATCGATCTGCCTCTTGACGCGCTGGTAGGCATCTCGCATGTGGATGAGCTCCTCGACAATGAAGTCAAACGAGACGTTCGGCAGCAAACACTCTTTGTCGAATTCTTTCTGAAAGTCGATGCCGGTGTCCCACTGCGTCGAGTAGAAATGATGGAAGCGACGTGGCGTGGTCAGGTGCTCGGCAAGGTACCCTTCGTCCGTCCGGTACGACTCGACAAGGTGCAAGATGTTGTCTGCCTCACCCGCGTGCCCCGCCACGTAGAGGTATTGTGCGAGGACGAGTGTGTAGTCGAGCCACGGACCGGCGCCACTGTGCGTGTGACAGGTGAAATCCTCCGTATACGGGAGATAGCGCTGAAGCCCGCCCAGTTCGGGATCCCATAGTTCCTCCGCGATGGCGTCGGCGGAAGCCTTCTGCGCCTTGGCGTTACGGTTCAGGAAGCCGAAGTAGAACGGCGACAGCATGATGAAGTCGGGGCGCTCGTCATACATGCCTCGCGGATCTATCCTGCGGACGTAGCGCCCATCGTGGATAAAGATGCGGAACACCGCATCCTCGAATTGGCGGCAGAATTCTTTGATCGTCGGGAACCAGTCATTGAAACCGCCCCATCCGCTCGATACGTGGAAGGCTCTCGTGAAGGCCCGCAGGTAGGCGAAGTTAGTCCAGATGTCGTAGCCCTGTACCATCCGCGATTCGTGAATCGATGTCGTGCCGTAGAACAGGTTAATCTCGGAGCGATAGTAGTGGTCAATGGCATACGCGGCCGAGGCTTCAACCGCGTCGCGAATTCGGTGGGCCCACGAAGGGATGCGCTCGAGCCATTCGGCCGCATAGAGGTAGTCGAGAAGGGCGCTCATGCCCAGCGCGACGTTGTCCTCCTGTTGATAGATGGCCTTGTCATTTCCGTCGACGTCATAGCGTTGGCCCCAGAAGCCGTCGGGCCGCTGGACCTCCAGCAGATACAATGCAATGTGCCCCAGAAGCGAGAAGGCACGGTCGATCACGTCCTTGCACTGCGAGTACGTGACCAGCTTGCCGAGCGCCCGGGCACACTGTGCGTTGTCGCGCGGATAGACATACGGATAGCGCGAGCCAACAGGCGTTGCGCAGATCGCCCTGCCCTTGGCCGTCTCGAGCGCGCACATCTCGATTACGTCGAGGTCACACCAGATGGCGGCATCCGCATCCGTCATACCTTCGGGTTTGGCGAGCGCGACCATTCTCTCCCCCCGCGACGCCACGGTTCAGGTCGTCACAATATGCCGGCCAGCGCTTTGTGGGGTGACACCATCAACCGATTGAGCTTCAGGTCGCCGACCTCGAGGCCGCAGGCCAGTCCAACCAGCTGAGAAAGGTGAAGCACCGGCATTCTCACAGAGCTGTTCTGAAGTTTCGTCGCCCTTGGCTGGTAGGCGTCGAGAGACGTATGGCACAGCGGACACGGTGTCACCATGATGTCCGCGTCGGCTGCGTCGGCTTCTTCTAACCGCTTAACCGCCATCTTCGTCGAGGTGTCTTCATTCACGGTGAGGATGTGGAACCCACAGCAACGCGTCTTGCCCGCGTAGTCCACGGGCGTTCCGCCGAGAGCGCGGATAAGGTTGTCGAATGAAGTTGGGTTGTCCGGATCTTCGAAGCCTGTATCCTCAATCGGCCTCAGCAGCTGGCAACCATAATAGGACGCTATTCGCAGCCCGGTCAGGGGTCGCACGACTTTCTCGCGCAGCCGCTCGAGGCCATAGTCGCCGACGAGCACCCAGAGCAAGTTCTTGACCTCGACGTTTCCGCTGTAATGGAGGCCGCTTTGAGCGAGGACATCATTCACGCGGCCGAGTAGCTCGGGGTCGTCGCGCAGCGCGCGACGGTCCTGGCCAAGGTTCTGCTGGCACGTGCTGCAAATATTGACGATATCCATACCGGCCGCCTCGGCCATGGCGAACGTGCGCGCGTTGAGCGCGATCTGCAGCTCAGGATTCTCGTCGCGTATGACCCCTGCGCCGCAGCACGTTGCATCGGTCATTTCCCACAGCTCGATGCCCAGGACTTTCGCCAGCTTCACCGTGGAGTAATGGAGCTCCGGGCACGTGCCTTTAGCCACGCAGCCAGTGAAATATGCGTACTTCATTTACTCTTCCTTCGTGCCCACGGTATCGAAAATGCGGTGGACTTCCTTCGGGTTATCAACCTTCTGAAGCATCGGCAAGGGCAGTTTCCCTTTGAGCAGCATCCGCATGCCCTGGGGCGCGTTTCGAATCTGGCCGGCGACGTTGGTGATGCCGGTAAGCTCCATCACAAGTCGAGTTTCATCCAGGCGCCCACCCCGGCCTATGCTCTTGGTGAACTCCTGGCTGTGCTTGGCGCCGATGTTCCTCGTTATGCCGGCTTCAATGGACATGCGGCGCAAATCGGCGATTGCGCTCGCCGGATCGACGTGTTTTGGGCACTCCATGCAACTGTATGCGTGGGCACAGTCCCAGAGACCGAGATCGACAAGCTTCTCCAGCCGTTCTTTCCGCTTGCTGTCTCGCGGGTCCGTAACAAACCGGTGCGCCTTAGCCAGAGCCGGCGGCCCGGCGAAGTGACTGTCGACCTCAGTTACGCTGCAGTCCGAGTAGCAGACGGCGCACAGTATGCAGTTGAGATCCTTGCGGGAAGGGGCCAACTGTGCCGGCGTTACGCGATACTCCTCATCCGGCCCCGGCACGTTGGCGGAGCCAGGCTGCAACCACGGATCAACATCCCGAAAGTGCTTCCAGAACGGCGCCATATCCACGACGAGATCCTTGACCACTTTCATGGTGCGCATTGGCGTGATGCGCAGTTCGGTTCGTCCGCGTTTGAGCTCTTGCGCGATAGGGGTCTTGCAGACGAGCTTCGTGTAGCCATTCACCACCATGGCGCATGAGCCGCATATCGAGTGGCGGCATGCGCGCCGATACGAGAGCGAATCGTCGAACCGGTCTTTGATGGTGTTCAGACCATCCAGGATGGTTGCTTCATCCCACAGGTCCAACTCATAGCGCTCGAAGTGCGGCGCTTCATCTTTTCCCGGGATATACCGCTGGATCACGAACGTCGACTTCATCAGTACACTCTCTCCATTGGCTGGAACTTACCCATGGTAACCGGGGCGTAGCTGAGCCGCGGACCGTCGGGTGAGTATGATGCAACCGTGTGCTTGAGCCAATTCACGTCGTCGCGATCCTTGTAGTCGGTCCGAGCATGCGCGCCCCGACTCTCAGTGCGCGCGATGGCTCCGGTGGCGATGACCTCTGCTATGTCGAGCATAGAATCCAACTCCAGCGCTTCGCAGACCGCCGTGTTGAAGACGAGGGACGTATCCGCGATGGACACGCTGGCATAGCGTTCTCGCAGCGCTCGAATCTTGTCGACACCTGCCGCCATCTGCTTCTCATAGCGGAATATGTGGAAGTGCTCGTTCATTGCCGCCTGCATCGCGTCGCGAAGATCTGCCACCTTCTCTTTGCCCGGATTATTGAACAGTCGCTGGCGGCGCTGTTCCTGAGATTGCACTGCATCGGCAGGAAGCTCAGCGTAGTCGTGCTCCCTGGCAAATTGAGCGGCGCTCGTCCCGGCGATCTTGCCGAAGACCACCGTCTCGAGCAGCGAATTCCCGCCAAGACGATTCGATCCGTGCACGCTTACAGCCGAGCACTCACCGGCCGCGAAGAAACCCTGGACCGGTGAAGCGCAGTGGGTGTCGACGCGGATTCCGCCCATGGTGTAATGGGCTCCCGGCCGGATTGGCAATGGCTCTTCCACAGGGTCTACACCAGCATAGTCGGTTGCCAGTTCTCGAATCTGGGGCAGGCGCTCCTGGATCCGGGCCTCGCCGAGGTGCCGCAGATCGAGCAGGACGCAGCCATTTACGCCACGGCCCTCCAGAATCTCCGTCCACTCGGCCCGCGACACCACGTCGCGACTGGCAAGCTCGCCCTTGCTTGGCGCGTATTTGAACATGAAGCGTTCGCCCTCGGCGTTGAGGAGATACGCCCCTTCTCCGCGCGCGCCTTCGGTGATCAGCACGCCGTTGGCCGCCAGCGTTGTGGGATGGAACTGTATGAATTCCATGTCCTCGATTGGCGCGCCGGCTCTATAGGCAATTGCAGCTCCGTCGCCCGTATTGATCAGCGAGTTGGTGCTCTTGAAGAACACTCGTCCGGCGCCGCCGGTCGCGAACACGACCGCCTTTGCGCGAAAGGCGACCAGCCGACCCGTCATGATGTCCAGGGCGACCACACCCTTGCAGGTGCCGTCCTCGACGATGAGCGATACGACGAAGAACTCCTCATAGACCTTCGCCCCATTCTTGAGCACCTGCTCGTAGACCGTCTGCAAGATGACATGTCCGGTGATGTCGGCAACAAAGCAGGTACGTGGAAAGCCTGCCCCACCGAACGGGCGCGTGGCGATACGGCCATCCTGCCATCTGCTGAACAGTACACCCTGGTGCTCGAGCTCATAAATGTTCTCGGGAGCGCTGCGCGTCAGTATTTCGGCTGCGTCCTGGTCCGCCAAATAGTCGCTTCCTTTGACCGTGTCGAACCAGTGATTCTCCCAGCTATCGTCTTTGGCGACGGCGGCGTTGATGCCTCCCTGGGCAGCGCCAGAGTGACTGCGCATGGGGTGCACCTTCGAGAGGATGGCGGTATCGACGCCTGCTTCGCGGGCGGCAACCGCGGCGCGCATGCCGGCCAAGCCGGCGCCGACCACGAGAACCTCATGTTGGATCACCGGATCGTCCATATCGTGGCTGCCCTCCTGGTCGCGAGCGACGCTGATCCAGCGTCCGCCTCAACTATATAGCGTCACAGTCTAGCCTGGACTTCGAGTCGCGCGCGGGCGACCGCGGAGCGTGAATCGAAGTTCGTCTGCTTTGGTGTAGGCCCTTAGCGGGCTGCCGTCAAGGGCGACCAGAGGTGCGGTTGACAACTTCGTTTCTGGTTCTCATCAAACATACCGGCTTGCGCCTCTAGGCCGCAGCACGCATGTGCTTCACGATCTCGCGGCCGAACTCCGAGCACGACACCTTGGTGGCGCCGGGCATCTGGCGCTCCAGATCATACGTGACGGTCTTGGCCGCGATTGTCCGCTTCACGCCTTCGTAGATCAAGTCCGCGGCATCCTGCCAGCCGAAGTACTCGAACAACATGGCTCCCGAAAGGATGACTGAGCCTGGATTCACCAGGTCCTTGCCGGCGTACTTGGGCGCCGTTCCATGCGTTGCTTCGAAGATGGCTGCGTTGTCGCCGATGTTCGCCCCTGGCGCCATCCCAAGCCCACCAGTCTGCGCCGCGCACGCGTCGGAAAAGTAGTCGCCGTTCAGGTTCGGCATGGAAAGCACCGAATACTCACTGGGACGGAGCAACACCTGTTGAAACATGGCATCCGCGATGCGATCTTTCACGATCACTCTGTTTCCAGGACCATCGGCACCTATCTCGTCCTCGCGCACCGTGCGCCCGGCGAACTCGCGGGCCGCCAGGCCGTATGCCCAGTCGCGGAATGCGCCTTCAGTGAATTTCTGGATGTTGCCCTTATGAACGATGGTCACACTCGAGCGATGGTGGTCGATCGCGTACTGTATGGCACGCCTGACCAGACGCTCGGTGCCGAACTTGCTCATGGGCTTGATGCCGATGCCAGAATCCAGCCTAACGGTCTTGCCCAGTTCGTCCCGCAGGAAAGCGATGAGCTTGGCCGCCTCCGGCGAGCCACTGGCAAACTCGATGCCGGAGTACACGTCCTCCGTGTTCTCGCGGAATATGACGACGTCCAACTTGCTGGGCTCCTTGACCGGGCTGGGGACGCCGTCAAAGTAGCGAACTGGACGGATACACGCATAGAGGTCGAAGATAAGCCGAAGAGTCACGTTCAGGCTGCGAATGCCTCCGCCAACCGGTGTCGTGAGCGGGCCCTTGATTGCTACCGCGTACTCCCGCAGCGCCTCGATCGTCTCGCCAGGCAGGTACTCGCCATACAGGTCCATGGCGCGGTCGCCGGCGAAAGCTTCCATCCAGGAAATACGGCGCCGTCCGTCCGACGTAAGACCGGCGGCAGCGTCAAGCACGGGCTGGCTGGCGGCCCAAATATCGGGCCCTATACCATCGCCTCGAAGGAACGGCACGATAGGCACGTCGCTCACCTGCGGCATGCCGTTCTCGAACGTAATGCGATCCCCGGTTCTCGGCACGGCGATATGCTTCCAATTCGCCAAGGCTTTTCCTCGACTTTCATGCGTAACAGGTGCGCTCGCGCCTGGACCACGCCGGCCGCAGCGCGCCGGAGGCAGGCGCCGGCCGCCTCCGAAACAGATTATACCAGTGCGGATTCCCGCTCTCTTTCTGTTGCAGCGCGGTGGCGGCCACGGCTACACTGGCAGTGTGGGGCGGCGCACCCCGACATTCTTCCAATTGCATCGCCGGCTGCCGCCCGTCCATGCTCCGCGGCGCGAGGCAGAACGGTTGAATATCTTTGACATAAGCGCCGCCTGGGAAGGGGCCTGGCCATGATCGGCGAGCAACTGGATGGGATCGCGCGCCTCCGCGAGCTCGAGGATCAGCATCTGGCAAGAGTTGTGCACCGCACGACTGATGTATTCGTCGAGCGCGGCAGCGGTAGCTTCGTGTACTCCCCCGGAGGCGACCGCTATCTGGATTTCGTCATGGGCATTGCCTCGGTTAATACCGGGCATTCGCACCCCAAGGTGCTTGCAGCGGCGAAGGCGCAGATCGATCGTATCGTTCATCCGTCCGCCAGCGCCGTGCGCTACGGCCCGAATATCGAGCTTGCCGCGAAGCTCGCCGAGATCACTCCAAGCGGCCTGGATGTGACATTCTTTGGTAACAGCGGGTCCGAAGCGGTGGAGGCAGCGCTGAAGCTGGCTAAGTTCGCGACCAAGCGCCCAGCTGTCGTCGCGTTCCAGGGCGGCTTCCACGGGCGAACGCTCGGGGCAATCAGCGTTACGAGCTCGAAGGTGCACTACCGCAAAGGATACGAGGCCTTCGTGCCTTCGACGTACTTCGCGCCGTTTCCGAATACGTTCCGCTGCCCGCTCGGTCATGAGCCCAAGGCATGCTGTCAGGGCTGTATGCAGTTTCTCGAGCGGATGCTTGAACAGGTGGTCGACCCCGCGAGCGTAGCGGCGGTGATCATCGAGCCCGTGCAAGGTGAAGGTGGCTACCTGCCGGCGCCGACAGGGTTTCTTCGCGAGTTGCGCGATCTGTGCACCCGTCACGGCATGCTGCTCGTATTCGATGAGGTCCAGTCCGGCTTCGGCCGGACCGGAAGATGGTGGGCGAGCGACCATCACGCGGTGATCCCCGACATACAGGTGATGGCTAAGGGCATTGCATCCGGATTCCCGCTCAGCGCCGTGACCAGCACGCGCGACATTATGGACCTTTGGAGCACGGGAGCCCATGGGAGCACCTTCGGAGGTAACCCCGTCTCCTGCGCCGCAGCCTGCGCCACAATCGACGTCATCCGCGAGGAGGGTATGGTGGAAAACGCCGCGCGCATGGGCGACTGCTTTCGCGCGAGACTGCAGGCTCTCAAAGACCGCTATCCGATCATTGGCGATGTGAGGGGCCTTGGTTTGATGCTCGCGACCGAGTTCGTCGAGCCTGACGGCTCCCCAAGCGGGCGACTCGCGGAGGCAGTGCGCCAGGCCGCCCTGGATCGGCACATGTTGCTGCTGACCTGTGGTCCGCACGACCAGTGCATTCGCTTCATGCCACCGCTCAATGTCAGCCAGTGGGAGCTGGAAGAGGGCATCGACATCTTCTCGGCAGCGGTGGAACTTGTCGCGCGGAGCCAGTAGACCGGGGCGTCTATGCTCGCCGATATCGTACAATAGTCCATAGTGCCGTGTGACACGGGCAAGGCATGGGAGCGATGGGCGTGGCTAAGCTGCTTCTGATCGACGGGCATGCCCTCCTCTACCGGGCGTTTCACGCCACTGCCGACTCCAGTATGAGCACGTCGCACGGCGAGCCGACTAATGCTACGTTTGGCTTCGCAAGTATTCTTCTCAAGACGCTGCAGACCGAGGCCCCATCTCACGGAGCCGTGGCTTTCGACCTTTCCATGCCAACGTTTCGGCATGACAGGTTTGCCGGTTATAAGGGTCATCGGCCGCCTATGCCGGATTCGCTCGTGCTCCAAGTCGGGCGTATCCGCGAGCTGGTCACGGCATTCGGATTCCCGACCTATGAGATGCCTGGTTTCGAGGCCGACGACATACTGGGGACTCTGTCCCGACAGGCCGCTTCCGCCGGAGTGGACGCGCTAATACTCTCCGGCGATCTGGATACGTTGCAGCTCGTCGGTCCCCACGTGAAGGTCCTTACACCCGGACGCGGTCCCACGATGGTGAGCCTGTATGATGCGGCGGCCGTCGAGGCGCGCTTCGGTCTTCCGCCCGAACTGATCCCGGACTACAAGGCCCTGGTTGGCGACACTTCCGATAACATACCGGGCGTGCCGGGAATCGGCGCCAAGACCGCATCCAAGCTTCTGAGTGAATATCGCACCATTGAGAACTTGTTCGACCACGTCGAGGAGCTCCCGGAGCGCACGCGGCGCCTCCTGGCTGACAGACGCGAACACGCAATTGCCAGCAAGTTTCTCGCGACGATTGTCACGGACGTGCCAGTTGCACTTGAGTTGGAGCGCGCGACTCGCGACTCATATGATCATGACTGCGTGTTCAAGCTGTTTACCGAGCTTGAGTTCTTCAGCCTGATCGACCGCCTGCCCGGAGGACCTGAGAAACCCACGTTCGCTGCTCCCCTGCGTGGCCGGCCGGAGCCCCTGAATGTCGGGCTCTTTGCCGGGCTGGACGCCGCCACCAGTGATGCGCGGGGGGAGCCAATGTCTCCGCTTACAGACAAGTCAGTTCAAGGCGTGGCGCTGCCAGCGCTCGAATTGCTCGACGTGCCTCCGCCTGTCGTCGAACCAGTGGACGTGCACATACCCCAGTCGCTGGCGCCGACGGAGTCGTTTGTCATCGATACCGAGGAGGCATTCGCAGCGCTGATCGAGAGAATGCGCGTGCGCCCCGACTGGGTTATCGATCTGGAAACAACCGGAAAGGATCCGATGCAGGCAGCGCTGGTCGGTATCGCGCTGGCATGCGATGAGGGCATTGGGTACTACATCCCAGTTGGCCATCTTGAAGGCGCGCAGTTGCCCATGGAGCGGGTGCTCGAAGGTCTTCGCCCGTGGTTTGAAGATGCCGGAGCTGCCAAAATTGGCCACAACATCAAGTACGACATGACGGTTCTTATGACGCACGGCGCCAAAATGCGCGGCATCGCGTTCGACACCATGATCGCCGCCTACTTGCTCAGCCCGGCCCAGCGCGGACTCGGATTGAAGGATCAGGCTGCCGTGCGTTTCGGCATACAGATGACTCCGATTTCCGATTTGATCGGTACCGGCAAGGACCAGCGCTCAATGGCTCAGGTGCCGATCCTTGCCGCCGCCGCGTACGCGGCGGCGGACGCTGACCTTACGCTTCGCCTGCGGCACGCGCTTGCGCCGGAACTTGAACAGATGGGGCTGATTGACCTGTTTCGCGATGTCGAGATGCCGCTTGTACCGGTACTCGCGGCCATGGAGGCGGAAGGCGTAGACCTCGACGTCGAGTTCCTGCGTACCATGTCGCTCGAGCTGCAGGAGCAGTTTGGCCAGATTGAGCAGCAGATCTACGCGTTGGTCGGGCGACCGTTCAATATTAACTCCCCGAAGCAGCTCGAGGCAGTGCTGTTCCGCGAGCGAGGGCTGGCTCCGGGCAGGCGAACCGCTACCGGCTACTCGACTGACGCCGATGTGCTCGAGCGGCTCCGCGGCAAGGATCCTGTAGTCGACCTTATCCTGGAATATCGCCAGTTAACAAAACTGCGGTCGACCTATGTTGAAGGACTTCCGGCGCTGATCAACCCGCTTACGGGGCGCGTGCATACCAGCTTCAACCAGACGATCGCCGCGACGGGCAGGCTGTCGTCCTCCGAACCCAATCTGCAGAATATCCCGATTCGCACAGAGATCGGCCAGAAGGTGCGCCGTGCGTTCGTGGTCCGCGATCCGGGGTCGATTCTTCTTGCCGCGGACTACTCGCAGATCGAGCTTCGCATCGCCGCACACCTCTCGCGCGATGCCAGGTTGATTGAAGCGTTCGACCAGGGCATCGACGTGCATGCAAACACGGCTTCGCTGGTGTTTGGCGTGCCTCCTGACCAGGTGACGTACGACATGCGCCGGCTCGCCAAGACAGTCAACTTCGGCATCATCTATGGGCTCAGCGCGTTTGGGCTCGCCGCCCGCGCCGGCGTGAGCCAGCAGGAGGCGCGTGAGTTCATCGAGAACTATAACGACACGTACTCCGGGCTGCACGCCTACATGGAACGCGTGAAAGAGGAAGTGCAGGAACGCGGATACGTCAGCACGCTGCTTAACCGGCGGCGCTATCTTCCGGAAGCGCAGTCGCCGCTCCGGTCGTTGCGGGAAGAGGCCTTGCGCCAGGCGATCAACATGCCGGTTCAGGGCACTGCAGCGGACATGATCAAGATCGCGATGATCCGCCTGCACGATCGATTGGAGGCACACGGCCTGCGGGGACGGATGATTCTGCAAGTACATGATGAGCTCCTGTTGCGCGTGCCCGAGACAGAACTCGAAGAGACCGCTGCCCTGGTACGCGAGACAATGGAGACTGCCATGCCGCTCATGGTGCCGGTGAAGGTGGACCTTGAATGGGGTCGTGACTGGTATGCGCTTCAACCGATCACCCAACGGGTAGCGGGCTAGCGGGTGAGCGCGTTAGGACCGCCGCCGGGAGCCGCGGCGCAGACCGCCGGCACTGGCGACGCGGGTGCTACTGAACGGACCGCGGCATTCAGGGCGCTGGCGGCACGCCGCCGAACCCGGCGTCTGACGATCGATGGCGCTCTGATTGTGGTCCTTCTTCTTGCCACACTTGCAGTGTTCTTCGTGTTTGAAGCACGGCATCTGCACGGTTTCACCTATGCCCCGTGGGGCGGGAAGCTCTGGAGCGACTACGACGAGGGAGTCTACATAGAGTCTGCCTGGCAGCTCAACGCGGGCTACCACGTCTTCTCGCAGGTGTTCAGTTCTCAACCGCTGCTCTTCCTAGAAGGCCTGGCCCTGACCATGCGCATGCAAGGAGCTGATGCCGGCTATGTGTATCCCCTCATCTGCGGCCTACTGGCATTGGCCGGCGTCATTTGGTTGTCGTGGGAGATATCTGGCGGCTGGAGCGCCCTTCTCGCTTGCGTGGTGCTCGCGGCTTCTCCGGGTTTCGTCATCGCTTCGCATGCGATTGAGGCGGAGGCGCCGATGCTGGCGTACGGCAGCCTCGCCGTCGCCGCTGCCGCACGGTATGCGCGATCCGGCCGCCGGGGCTGGATCGCCCTGGCCTCGGCACTGGTTGCGGCAGCCGCGCTCTCGAAGCTGCTTGCCGTCGCACTGGTGCTGCCGGTGCTGGTTGCTCTGGCGCTGAAGTGGTGGGATCTCGACCGCCATAGGCTGGATCGCCGAATTCTTGGCGATGTTGCCGTCTCGCTTGCGTGCGGTCTAGCGCCTGTGGTGCTGGCCTTCGCGCTCGTTGCGTCGGGCGATCAGTGGAGCCAGGTGATCAGCTTTCATCTCAAGGCCTCCCAGGTGGCAAAGACTACCGGTGGCAACGCAGATGTGTTCGGACAGTTCCTGGGTTGGGATCGCGGCCTCGTGGCGCTTGGTATCGCCGGTATCGCGATTGCCGCGCTCCTGCGTATTCGGCTCGCGCTTATCCCTGTTGCGTGGCTGGCCGCCGATCTGGCGACAATGGTCGATTACCAACCTCTATTTGTGCATCACCTCACGGTTCTCCTGGCGCCGATGGCGGCTTTGGCCGGCCTTACCCTCGGCTTCATTCCACTGCGCGGTTTGGGCAGCGCTCGAAAGGCACTCGTTACCATGGTGGTTGCATGCATGGCGCTTGCCTACCTCCACTGGTTGCCGGACGCCCTGAACCACACAAGACATGTCTTTGTCGCGGTTTCCGCATCTGCAAACATGGTGCCAAAAATCCGGGCTGCGGCGTGGCTCGACGCGCACACCGCTCCCCAGGATACCGTGGTCGTGGACGATCAGGTGATAGCCGTGCTGGCGCACCGCACGGTGCCTCCCGAGCTGACCGATACGTCGACGATTCGCTGCGTCTCCGGCTACCTGTCACCGTCGACCGCGCAGGGAGCCACGCGCCGCTATCACGTGAAGGCGATACTGCTGACGCGGACGTTGCTGGCCATGCCGGAATGTGGCTCTTACGTGCCGTGGCTCAGACAGCATTACGCCGTGGTCAAGCTGCCGGCCGGACTGGGAGCCTCCTCCGCGTTCCTGCTTCCTCAACCATAGGGTGTATTCACGCCCGGCGTGAGAACGCCACTTGCGCACCATCGTACTATCGGAATGTCCCGAGAGTGCGGTACAATCCGGCAAGAGATGCGTGCGACGGACTTGCGATCCCAAACACTACGGCCCTGCGAGGGTCGCGCGATATCGTGTCCCAAGGGGTTGCACCCAAAGCGCAAGTGAATAGGGAATGGCAGAGATGGTTCGGGAAGGTGACAACCTTGAGATCGTGGTGATCGAGGGAAACCAGACCGTTGCCCAGCAACTAGCGGGGTTGCTTGCAGGGGCAGGCTGCACGCCGCATGTTCTGCCTCCCGATCGACCGCTTGCGACCCCTCCTGGATGGTCTGGCCCAGACGTGCTGTTGGTGGGCCTCGATGCGGATCGGTCCTCGCGCCTTGCATATGCGCGCAAGGTGCAGGGCTCATACCCGGCGGCGGTCGTAATCGGCTATACGTCGAACTACACGGCTGATGCGTTGGCGGAGGCTATGAGCGCGGGGGCTCGTCGCGTGCTTCGCTATCCCTTCGAGATTGCGGCCCTGCGTCAGGCCGTACATGATGTGCGAGAAGAGCTGCGCGCGCTCGCAGGTCCCCTGGTGGGCAAGGCGCCGACTTCGCATCTCGCCTCGGCGTTGGCGACTCAAGCTATTGCGTCGGACAGACCGCATCAAGTAGTCGCGCTTTTCAGCCCAAAAGGTGGCGTGGGCACCTCGACGCTGGCGGTCAATCTGGCGCTTGCGCTGCAGCTGGCAGGGCATGCGACGTCGCTCGTCGACGGGAACATCAGCTTCGGCAGTCACGAGGTGTTTCTCGAGCTGCAGCCTACACGGTCCATCCTGCAGCTGGTAGGCGATGGGGACCAATTGACTCCCGAGGTGGTTGTCGACACGCTCATTCGTCACCACACCGGACTGCAAGTATTGTTGGCTCCGCTGCGGCCGGAAGAGGGTGACAGCATCCGAGGCGAACAGATGCAACGCATTCTGGGTATCCTCAAGCAGTTGTTCCTGTTCACGCTTGTGGATACATGGCCCAGCTATGACGAGCGAGTTCTGGCTGTTCTGGAGGTAGCCGACACGATCCTCGTGCCAATCGGCCCCGATCTCCCCGCCATGAAGAACCTGAACTCGTTCCTGCGCGTGGTTCGGCTGCTCAACTACGACATGGAGAAGATCGTTCCCATCCTCATGCGTTCGAACAGCGTGCCGCCCGGCCACTTGAAAGACCTCGAGGCATTCCTGAAGCAGGAGCTACGCTGGCGCGTTGTCAGCGACGGCAAGCGCGCAACGGCGGCAGCGAACAGTGGGACACCATTTGTTTTGAGTGCGCGCGATGCGCAAATCAGCCAGAACATTTTCGACATTGCCCGTTTTCTGGCAGGGGATGCCGAATCGCCTGAAGAACCGGCTAAGCCGAAGAGCCAGGCCGCGACGGGTAGGTTCTGGCGGCGCTGATCGCATCCCGGCGGGCGGCAACGTCATGACAGGTGCCTCGTCACTCAAGCTTCAACCTGGTGAAAGGCGGGTCGCGGTAATCCGCCGGCACTGGTGGACGGTGGTGCGCCCACTGTTCTGGCTCGTGCCGCTGCTGGGGCTTCTTCCGGCGTACGCGGTAGCCGATTTTTGCTTGCCCGCCGCAGGCCTCGCCAGGTACTCGAGCATCTTCGATCTTGTGGTTCTCTCGGCTGTTGGCATCATGTTCCTGAGCTGGCTCCTGCGGCACGTTGTCCCATGGGCCAGCACGTCCTATGTCCTCACCAATCTGCGTATTGTCGAGCAGCGGGGCATTGCAACCGTGCGCCGTCGCGAGGCATATATGCGCAATGCGCGGCCTCGAGAAGCTGTGCAGACAGGCAAATCAACGTGGGGACTTGACTACGGTGATGTCGTCGTGGATATCGAAGGGCGCGGAAGCTTGTTCGTTCTCAGGATGGTACCCCGGCCGCGTGCGCTGGAGGAAACGCTGCGGTCACTTGTGCTAGAGGCGCAGGAGGATCACCGTCGCCTGCACGGCAGCGGAGGTGATCAGATACAGGCCGCCCTGACGAGAATCTTCCGTGGCGGAAGTGGTGTGCATTGCACGCCGACGATTGAGCTCCAGAGAATCACGCGGCTGACACTGCGCGCGCGGCGTCGACTCGGCCCTGCGGCAGATGAGGCAATCGTATTCGTCTCGCGCAGGCACCCCGCCTTGCTGGGGAGGGGCCTGGTGGTGTCACTCGTCTTGTGCGCCGGGACGTGCGCCGCGCTTCTTGTGTGGAGACCCGAGCTTTCGCGATTCGCTCCCGTCGGGTCAGCAATGGTCTGCGCGCTATCGCTCTTCTGGCTCTGGTGGGACTGGCGCAGCCGGCTGTACGTACTTACGTCGGAGCGACTCGTAAGTATGCGCAACCCGCTCGGCCTCATGCGCCGTGACCGAGCAGCCGATCTGCGCTCAGTTCGCGATGTAATCGCCTGCTCAGCCCCAGTCAGCGGCCGGCTTCTGAACATTGGCACTATCGTGCTCGAGCGGCGAAGCGCCGGGGCGATCGTCTTGGAGGCGGTGCCTGATCCCGACCGCCTGAAACGGTTGATCCATGACGGCATCGAGGCCGCCTTTGAGCGCGACCGCCTCGCCGAGCAGGAGCTCCTTGCCGGCAGGATGACAGACTGGTTTGAAGAGTACCACCGCATGCAGACGCTGAAATAAGCAGCCAGCGCCAACTCCTGACCGATGGCCGGTGTGCGTCTGCAGGTCGGTGGGGCACTGGCGCCGACTGGTCCGCCAATCAGCGGAGTGATTCGTCGCAGGCCACGATCCCCGGCATTGGACTTTGCTACGACAGCCGATCTTCGCTGTCTGCGATGGCTTTGTACAGTGCGAAGCGCCGACCGGCTCCCTCGAGCACCGTCAGCTCCAGCTCATCAAACGCGGCGAACGCGCTCCAGAGGGGCTCCCTGCTGAATTCTGCCAGCTGCCTGATGATGCTGTCCTCGAGACTCTGATCGCGCTTCCCAATCCACAACTGGTCGGCTAGCGCGACTATCAGATCCTCGATTGTGGCCGACGGATCACTTGCCCATTGGCCATGGGTACGTGCGAATCGCGCGATGTCAGGAGGCACGCCCTGCTGGGCAAGCAGGCCCGGCCCATCGTCCTCGTGCTCGCTGCCCAACGTCGTCAGCTCGTCGCGGTGAACCGCCTTCCCCGCGTCGTGCAGGGCCGAGCCCATCAACACAGCTTCGCGGTCGATCGGCAGGTCAGGCCACGCCACGGACATTCCGTCAAGGAGTTCATAGGCGACTTCGTGGACGAGCGCGAGGTGCGCCAGCAACCTGGGCGGCGCGTGCATCGCCTCGAGGATTTGCCGCGCTCTTTCTGGAAGGGGTCGTAGCGGCTCAATCATGTTCAACCTATCATCTGCACTCGTAGCTGCCGGACCGGGGGACCTCACCGCCAAGCGGGCCTGGCACCTTCACTTGCTCAATCGCATGGTAGCCACATTCCATCGCGCGACGCAGATCGGCCAACCCGGCTACGACCGCTCATGCCCGATACTCGAAGCCACAGCCACCTGCCGCAGTATCTCTTCCGCGCCGGCGGCGGGATCTAGCTTTCGGTCTGCCACGGATTGCATGATCGGCTCCCAGCGAGCGGCCGCAAGCAGACGTGGGATAACCGTCGCACGGATCCCGCTGTCGACAAGGCTGTGCACTTCGTGACGAAGGCGATGGGCCCTCCGCGCAATAAGCTCACCTTCGTTCTCGAGATACGCGCGATGGCGGCGAAGCGCGGACCATAGTTCCTCCAGGCCCAGTCCCTCGTGTGCACGCGTCTCAACAACCTCCGCTCGCCAGGCGCGGCATGAGTCCATGTGCAGCACACTGTTGAGTGCTAGAAGAGTCCGGCGAGCGCCATCCTGGTCGGCCTTGTTTAGCGCAAAGATGTCGGCGATCTCCAGAATACCTGCTTTAAGCGTCTGAACAGTGTCGCCCATGCCCGGCGTGACGACGACGACAGTCGTGTCTGCAGCCGCCGCAACGTCGAGTTCAGACTGCCCGACGCCAACAGTTTCTACCAGAATCAGAGCGTAGCCGCCTGCGTCGAGCACTCGCACGGCATCGCGCGTGGCCTGCGCAAGCCCACCCAGGTGTCCTCGCGCGCCCATGCTGCGGATGAAGACATGGGGATCGCTCGAATTCGTCTGCATCCGGATGCGATCGCCAAGGACTGCGCCGCCCGAAAATGGACTGCTGGGATCGATGGCAAGCACGGCTACCTCGCCTCCTTCCGCACGCGCAAGCCGGATAAGGCCGTCGACAAGGGTGCTTTTTCCGGCGCCTGGCGCGCCAGTTATCCCAATGACATACGCGCGGCCAGTATGCGGAAAAAGCCGTCCAAGAGCAAGTCGGGCTTCCACCCGGCCGTTCTCAACATACGTGATGAGCCGGGCAATCGCGCGAACGTCGCCACGAAGCACCCTGGAGGCGAGGTCGTCACTCTCAGGAGTTCCGTGTTCCCGAACGCCGAATCGCTCGCTCATTCGCCGGCGAACGGCTTGGATTCAGGTACTCCCGAGGCTGTAGTGTCGGGTGGCGCGGAGTTTCCGACAGCGTCCCGACCGGCGTCCTCGATCGCGGGCGGTTCGTAATCCGCAGTGCCGTCTGCGATGCCGCCTGAATGCTCCACGCCCTCGCGGTCAAGATATCGGGGAAGCTCAAGCTGTGCCCGAATCTGTCCGATTGCTTGGTACACACTCGTGTTGGTCAAATGCAGCTGGGCGGCGATAGCCTTGTGAACACCTATATCAGGCTCTGGAAGCAAAGGCAGGTAGAGCTCCCTTATGCGAGCGAGATCTTCTTGAGACGGAAGCCCTCCGTTGCGTTCCCACCAACTTTGAATTTGACCCTCTGCGCGAGTCTTCTTGATGATATCCTTGATAACCCGCAAGGGGATGCCGAGCTCGGTCGCGATTTGATGCCGAATGCCGTCGAACTCCGGCTGGGCGAGCTCCAGATACCGAAGGCGCACGGACTCCGTCTGCTCAGGCGTTGGCTCAAACGGCCTCTGCACGACGCGGGGCCTTGGTTCCCTGGGCGGATGAGGCACGCGCTGTCGTGGCTGACCCGTGGGCCGCGGCTTTCGCACAGCGGGCCTGTCTTCACGCCTGCTTGGGTGAGTGGCGGGCGCGTGTACCCCCTGCCCACGCGCTGAGTCTACAGGCGCCGCAGCCGGGGCCGGAGCGGGCGGTCGATACGCACCAAACTGACCCTGGTTTTCCTGTGCAGCTCGCAGTGCCGCTCGAACATCGACCGACGAGGTAGCAGCGGCCACCGGCGCAGCCGGGAGGGGCCCAGTCTGATGATGCTTTGCGCGCTTGGCCTCCGCCTCGCATGACGGGCAGACATTCTTCTTGAGCGACGGCGTCTTGAACGGTTTTCCGCAGACAGAGCAGCGCACCTTGACCTTGTTCATCAGCCTCTTCTCCGCCTCCGAGGATCTCGCGTCGCTCCTTGACGCGCGGTCCAGCTAGTCCCCACTGAACGGCTTCGCCGTGCGTGCAACTCGACTTTGGCCCAGGCAGACACACCCTCACTGTAACTATATAGCACATGCTCCATGACGTCTTTGGCCTGCCCGGTGCTCGAGCAGGCCCTTTGCCGGGTCACCCGTTACTCAGGGAGCATGGTACGAGCAAGCGAATTGGTACGCTGCCGGACGCCGTAGCGCGCCGAACTGTCCTACGCGCTAAATTTCGCCCAGAGCCTGGGGCAAAGCTGAGGCAGCTCGCTCTCGCGCAACAGCGTAACGTCGCGGGGGGGCGGACGCCGGTTCCGAATTGGCATCTCGGTTCCCATGCGCCGCTCGTAGGCGTACTGGGCGACATAGAGCATGCTTTCACATTCGGCCTCTTCATCGACGCTGACGACGTCCGTCAGTGAGTCAGCATCGGCCAGCGCGGCCTCATATGTCTCCTTGCCCCTAGCGATGAGCCAGCCCGCGAAGTATTCGAAGCCCGCGTCAGTTGTGCCGTAATTGATGATGTAGCTCGCGGCCCAAAGCTGGGGCGTGTACGCCTGAGCGACCAGATTGAACAATACACGGTCGAACGCCATGATACTCTCGATGGATTGCTCGACCAATAGCTCCATGACGATGCCGGCGGTCCGGTCGACATCATCTTGACTCTCGGCCCTGGCATACGCTAGCACCCGCCAGAGTGTATCCAGATTCACGTCGCCCTGGTGTGAGAATGCGGCGTATCGATCACCTGTGTGCCCCTATCGCCAAGTCAGCGTGCTCTGCGAAACATCGGCTCGTGCCGGGTAGCGTCGCATCCTGCCGCTTGCCCGGTTCAGAAGCTAGCAAGTCCCTGCCGGCGAGTCCCGCATTCACGCGGCTCCGCACGGCGCCATACGGCGCTCGGCCGTTGGCTTCAACTGCGCAATGACCGGCACCCAATCTATCCCTGCGTGGTCACTCGCATGAGCGTCGCTCCGGCAGCGACGCCGTCGCCCGGTCGCGCCTCGATGCCGGCAACGACCCCAGAACGTGGCGCACGAACTTCATTTTCCATCTTCATTGCTTCGATCGTACAAAGTACGGCGCCCTCTTTTACGAATGTGCCCTCCGATACTGCCAGCTCCACAACCGTGCCGCGCATAGGGCTTGTTACTACGCCGTCCGACCTCGTGACCAATGGGCGCGCGGCGCGACTTCGATGTGAACTTCGACCTGGTGGGGGAAGCTCGGCAACCTCAACCACGTATGGTTGGCCCTCGACGGAGACCTTGAATCGCCTGCCACCTGCCTTGGCACTCCCACTCTTTTGCGCAGTGTCTTCGAAGCCATCTGTCAACGCCGAAGGTTGCCGGCCGTTTGTGTGCTCGCCGTATTCGGCGACGTCTACAAGCTCAACCAACTCAGAGGAAAGATGGCCGTCTGCTATTTGCGGATGCCGAAGCGCGCGCAAGAGAAAAGGAATTGTAGTGTGGGCGCCCTCAATGCCAAACTCCCGCAAAGCCCGGATCATACGTTGCCGCGACATTTCGGAATTTTGGCCCCACGCGCATACCTGCGCGATGAGCGAATCCTGCAAAGATTCTGTGTCAGAGCGCCCATAGACCGCACTGTCGATCCGCAGCCCCGGGCCGGTTGGCGCGCAATAGACTGCAAACGCTCCACGATCGTGCACGGCATTGGTTTGGGAAGCCTCTGCAAGAACTCGACACAACAGTGAGTGGCCGTCGCTCCGTACGTCACCAGGTTCGAGCCAGACTCTCTCGCCTCCGGCGATTCGCAGCTGGGCTTGCACCATGTCGATCCGCGTGACCATTTCTGTTGCTGCGTGCCCGGATTGAAGGCACCTTACAGCGCCCAGGAAATAGTACTCTTCGCCGTTAACCAGGAACTCGAACGTGCCAGCCCCCGTGTACCCACAGGCCTTCGCCAGCATGACAGCGGCAGAATCAAGACTTCGGCTCAGCTGCGCGGACAACCGAGCGGGCGACAACTCGATCAGCCTGTGGTGCAGATACTGGACCGGGCACTCTCGCTGACCCAGGCTTAGGGCGTCGCCGTGCATGTCGGCCAATACGTCCACATCAACGCGGCGACGTCCGGCGATATGCCGCTCCACGCAGACACCGTCGTCACCATAGTAGACCCGTCCCTCATGCCGGACGCGGTTGATCGCATCCGCCAGGTCGTCCGCTTTCCGTACTATCTGCAGCGAGCGGCCTCCAGCCCCGGATCTAGGAAGCACGGAGAGCGGAAATCCCAGACGGGAGGCCACGGCAACCGCGTGGGCGTCGTCGCGAATGATCTCCGGCTCATCTGCCAGTACCGGGATTCCCACATGCACCGCCAAGCTTCGCGCGCGTGTCCGTGCGCCGACGGCAATCATGGCTTCAGGCGAAGGCCCGACAAAGGCCAGCCCTTTCGCTGTGCATGCGCGTGCAAAGTCCGGACTTTCAGCAAGCAGTCCAGAGCCAGGATGCACGGCATCGGCACGGGCACGACGCGCCGCCTCGAGCATGCGGTCGATGCTCAAATAGCTGTCGCGCGATGCGCCGAGCGGGATGGCTTCGTCCGCGAGCCGCACATGCGGTGCGTGCGACTCATCGTCCCGGTACACGGCTACACTCACTGCTCCGAGCTCGCGGCATGCCTGGATTACTCGAATAGCTGCCTCGCCTCGGCTGGCGACGAGTACCCTGCGCAGCCGGCGCTCGGACGTGCCAATGCGTCCGCTCACCGGGGTCGCTCTGCCCTGTGCCATGAAGCGCGGCCGGAAGGCCAGGGCCCCGCGCCGCGCAGGTCGCGATACAGCTCCTCATCAGCCCAGCTCGCTCTAGTGGTGTCGTCCATCGGGCCTCGAGATTCCGCGGCCATATAGGCCGCCACGGCCGATGCGATGACCGCCGAAAGAGCCCAGTTGAGGGTCGCACGTCGATCGTCGATGGAGACGCCAACCGGCATCGACACCAAGCGAGACTGGCGGGTTTCCCTCACGGACTGACTCTGCGCGGCCCCGGGCGCGAGTTCGTGGTCCTGTGTGCCTGTCAGCTCATACGTTAAAGCGGAAGTAGACAACGTCTCCGTCCTGCATCACATACTCTTTGCCTTCCAGCCTGGTTACGCCCCGCTCTCGTGCCACTGCAAATGAGCCGGCCGCGATCAGTTCGCTGTAGGCCGTGACTTCCGCGCGGATGAAGCCGCGCTCGATGTCAGTGTGGATTGTACCTGCTGCTTGGGGGGCCCGTGTACCCCTGCGGATAGTCCACGCGCGTACTTCAGGCTCACCGGCAGTCAGGAACGTAATCAAATCGAGCAACGCGTAGCTCGCCGTGATCATCCGTGGCAGGCCGCCCTCGGGAAGGCCAAGCTCCGACAAGTAAAACGCAGCTTCTTCCGGCCCGAGCTCGCCGAGCTCGGCTTCGATCTTCGCGCTCACCGCAACTGCCTGCGCTCCTTCAGCATTGGCGTATGCCTCGACGGCTTCGAGGCTGGCAGGTTTGCGCACATTCAGCGTCGCCATGTCGGATTCGTCGAGATTGGCAATATACAGCACGGGTTTGGCCGTCAACAGATGCAGCTCCTGTAAGATCGGCGCCAGACCCTCAGTCAGCTCAAATGTTCGAGCCGGGAGACCTTGGTTGAGATGCGCCGCAAGCTCGTCGAGCGTATCTGCCTCGGCCAGCAGCTTCTTGTCTCCGGATTTTGCGGCTTTGCGGGAACGGTCGGCGCGCTTCGTAACGGCCTGCAAGTCGGCGAGGCATAGCTCAATGGTGATAGTCTCTATATCGCGCTTTGGCTCGACAGTGCCCTCCACGTGCATGACGTTGGTGTCGGAAAAGCAGCGCACCACCATGCCGATGGCGTTCACGCCTCGTATATGGCCGAGAAATTGATTTCCGAGCCCTTCACCTTTGCTGGCCCCGCGCACGAGCCCAGCAATATCCAGGAATTCCATGGTGGCTGGCACGATCTTCTTCGGATGCACCATGTCGGCGAGGACGTGCAGCCGCTCATCCGGTACTTCCACAACGCCGACGTTGGGATCAATAGTGCAGAACGGGTAGTTTGCAACTGCAGCGCCGGCAGCTGTCAGCGCGTTGAATAGCGTGGACTTGCCGACGTTCGGCAGCCCCACGATGCCCATTTGTAGACTCACGAAATCCTCCTCGGGGGAGTATACCAGGGCACCCCCGTCCCTCAGTCGCTACGGGCGAACGACAACGGCGATCGACCGTGCGCCGTCATTTGCCGGGACGCGGACATCGTGTCCGTCCGGTTCTTGGGAACGCGCGGTGCCGGGATCTGGGGTGCGGCGCAGGCACTCTGCCCGTGCGCGATGTTTACAACTTGCGCCGATACGGGGCCGGTGAACGATGGCCCACGCTTGTGCCTGTCATGCGCGCCCAGAAAACGCTACCATAGAACCGGTTTCTTTCTAAGAGAGGAGAGCTCACAGTATGCCCTTAGTTTCAATGCGACAGGTTCTCGACGAGGCCTCCAAGGGCGGCTACGGCGTCGGTGCGTTCAACGTGAACAACATGGAGCAAATCCAGGCGATCATGGAAGCTGCCCGCGAGACGAAATCGCCTGTGATTATCCAGGCAAGTCGCGGCGCTCGTTCGTACTCGCAGGACAAGTTTCTCTATCACCTCATGCTGGCCGCTGCCGAGCTGTATCCCGAGATTCCCTTGGTCATGCACCTCGACCATGGGAACAGCGTGGAGACATGCAAGTCGGCAATCGACCTTGGGTTCACCAGCGTGATGATGGATGGATCGCTGATGCCGGACGGAAAGACTCCTTCCACTTTCGACTACAACGTCGAAGCGACACGTGCGGTAGTCGAGATGGCGCACGCCAAAGGCGTGACCGTGGAAGGCGAAATCGGCGTCCTTGGCGGGATTGAGGACGGCCATGGCGCCGGTGGATCGGGACTCGAGCACGTGACCGATCCGGACCAGGCAGTCGAGTTCGTCGCGAAGACGGGCCTTGACGCGCTGGCGATCGCGATTGGCACCAGTCACGGCGCATACAAGTTCACCAGCAAGCCGGACGGTTCGGTGCTCAAGATGGACCGGCTGATCGAGATACACACGCGACTTCCAAAGGTGCATCTCGTTATGCACGGATCGTCCAGTGTGCCGAAGGACCTCCAGGATGTCATCAACCAGTACGGTGGCAAGCTCCGGCCGACCTGGGGTGTCCCGGTCGAGGAGATCCAGCTCGGTATCCGGAACGGCGTCCGGAAGGTCAACGTGGACACTGATAACCGTCTGGCCATCACCGGAGCGATTCGCAAAGTGTTCACCGAAACCCCGGAGAAGTTCGATCCCCGCGACTACCTCAAGCCGGCCCGTGAGGCAATGCAAAAGGTCGTGGCGCAGAGGATGACCCAATTTGGCCAGGCAGGCCATGCGGGCGATTATGCCGCTATCCCCCTGGACGTGATGGCGAGGTCGTACAAGTAAGTAGAAGCTCAGGCTGCGGACAGGTTCGCAGATCGGAGTTGGATATGCACCCGGGTTGCGGGACCGATTTCCCCGCAACCCGGCCGGATTCGCAATCGGCTGAGTGCAGGCAACGCCAATCTCCGCGGATTCGGTGCTTCGGCGGTGATGTGCATCTGCCGTCTGCAGTGCTTGGTCCCAACTCGAAAGTTGGCCAGACGCGAGGCAACTCTCTGTGTCCGAACTCCGCAAAGTCGAGGGCGATCAGACAAACGACAGTGCGATGGCGTGGCTGGCGATCGTGACGGCTATCGTTGTTCTGGCACTCATAGTCGGCCTCGTCCTGCTCTTCAAGTTCAACCTGTTCGAAGGCGGTGCTGGACCAAATACGCCTTCCACATAGTGCGGCCAACCTTGCGGCGTGACCGGCACCACGACCTGACGCAGGCCCAGCCTGCCGGGCTTCCACAGCGCAGGCAGACGCACGCTGTCGCCGCGCGCGCGCCGGTACATGGTGTGTGGCCGCGCGGCCGGTCACAAGCCAGCCCAGTTCGCACCGTTCCGCGCGTCGTCGCGTACGCTGTTCAGCCTCCGGACCGTCGCGCTATTCTTCCAATTTGCAGAAGGCTTCCCGCGGCGTGCGAAGGCTCAGGCGGCCGCTCGACGATTTTGAGGAAGTTTTCCGACAGCTCGCTGCATGGTCCGGATTCATAGGTCTCAATCTCGCCCGAATCGCAGAGTGCCGCGATCCGGGGGTCGATGGGCAGCCTGCCGAGCATCGGAGCCCCAGTCATTGCCACAAGGTGTTGTCCCTGGCTGGGACCAAACAGCTCGTACTGCTCCCCACTATGCGGAAGATTGAAGTAACCCATGTTCTCGACCACACCCAGGATAGGCACGTCGAGTTTCTGAGCCATATGCACGGCCTTGGCCACTACCATGGTCGCCAGTCCTTGTGGGGTACTGACCACGATCACGCCGTCGAGAGGCAGTGCCTGCATCGTGGTCATCGGTGCGTCAGACGTGCCAGGTGGAAGGTCGACCAGGAGAAAATCGAGCTCGCCCCACTCCACATCGCTATAGAACTGCTTGATAGCACCCGCCACCATTGGTCCGCGCCAGATCACGGCCTGGTCCTCTGACTCGAGGAGCAGATTCATGGACATCACGGCGATGCCGGTAGACGATCGTGGGGCATCTAGAGTGCCCTCAGGCATCGCCTTTGCCGGGAGTCCGAACATCTTGGGGATGCTAGGCCCGGTGATATCGCCGTCAAGAATGCCGACCTTGTAGCCAGACCGCCGCAGTGTGACGGCAAGCAGACCCGTGACAAGCGACTTGCCCACTCCTCCCTTGCCGCTCATTATTGCGATGACGTGCTTGATGCTTTCGCGACGCTCGGGATATGCGGCTTGGCGATTCACGACACTGATCTTCTTGGGAGGCGGTACCTCACCCGTGGCCGAGAATCTGTTCAAGTCCGACAACAAGGCTTCAAGATCGAGTGAGTGGGTCCGTGCTCCCCCAGCTACCGTCTCATACGTTGACACGTGGCAGCCAGTGCAGGGAAGTCCATGTGCTTTAAATACCTGGTCGATGCCTGGAAACGCGTCGACAATCTGCCGAATGACGTGGTCCTTGGTGATTTCGGTGGGCATGTGGTTTGTCGATCCTGCTAGAGTTTGAATGCCGCTGTGGACCTTGTCCAAAGGGCAAAGTGTATATGCCGGAATCCCCTTCATTCTACCTGCGAGAAGGTCTGCCGGAAACTTCGTCGGAGGCGGACCGCTCGCGACGCTCGATTGGCCATGGAACGCGCGGCGATCGAGTGCTAGAGCAGACGGTGCGGCGGGGGCGGAAGCACGTTTTCGGGCCAATGCTGCGCTCGCATTGCGGCCGTCCTGTGCTGCTGACGTACGTACAGGTACGTGCAGGCTCCACCTACGAGACATGCGATCACTCCGAGGTACACATTGTTCCTGATGAACTCAATCGCATCCTGCCAATGCTCGCCGAGGACTTGTCCGATGACAAGCAAGCCAAACGACCATGCAAGGGCAGCGCCGGTGAGCACAAGGATGTAGAGACGGTATGGCACGCCGAACATCCCGGCCAAAGCAGGCACGTACGCGCGGAGAATCGGAACGAGCGGCCCGTACATGAGAATAGGCGTGCCGCGCCGCCCAATCCAGGCCTGGATGCGATCAATCCTTTCAGGTCGAAGCATCACGTACTTGCCGTATCGATCGAGTGCCACTCGACCATAACGCCGGCTGACATAATAGAGCAGGGAGTTTCCGATCAGTGTCGCGGCCGTGGCAAACAGGCCCATCAGCAGGAGAGCGATCTTGCCTTGGGATGCCAAGAACCCGGCGCTGAGAAGAACGACCTCACTCGGGAGAACCGGGAGCGGAACGCCACATTCCTGTATGACGATCAGGAAGAACACCAGGCAATAGATCCAGAATCCATCTGCTCCGCGGAGCACGTCGATCGTGTGGCTATCCGCATCGCCGAGAAGAGTTAGGAGCCACACGTTCAACGATTCTTATCTCCGTCTAGTAAACGCCCGCCCGGCGGGCCATCCCTAGGATATCAGAGGTGCGTACAACCATATAGGGTACTTGCGGTGGACAAAACGCGTCTTTGCGGTCCAGGAACGATGCGAGCAAGGCTGCCGCGCCTGGCCCATGTGGCTCAGATAGCTCCAGTCCGACCATGTCAATTCCAGGTCACAGATTGAGCGACTGACTGCCCACGCAAAGATCAGCCTGGGCATCTATGCCGCAGCAACTGCGCGAGGCCACACCGTTCGGCCAACACCCCAGGCACCTGATTCGCGACAACGACGCCAAGTTCGGACCAGCCTTCCGGGCTTTGGCCACTGCTACCGGCATCAAAGACGTCCGCACCGCCTACCGCGCAGCGAGGGAAAACGACTGCTGCGAGCGCTTGGTGGGGAGTGTCTGCCGGGAGTGCCTGGACCACCTGCTGATCCTGAACGAGATGCACGTGCTCCGGGTGCTGACTGAGTACGTGCACTACTACAATTCCGCCCGGCAGCACCATGGGCTGCACCAACGCATCCCCGATCCGCTGGTCTCGTCCGCCAACCCGACAGGCACGGTGTGCGCTATGCCGGTCCTTGGCGGGCTTTACCGTTCATACGCTCGGGCAGCTCAACAGCACGTGGATACCCTTTCCAGCCAGTCCTCTCACAACTCACGCGTCAATCGGGAGTGTTGTGTGCCTTGCGCCTCAGCGCGGCTACTTCCGCGAGGAAGGACGGCCCCAGCTCAGCGATGATCTGCTCAATATCACGCGCCTGGTGCAGTACCGTCAGCACAATGACACCGTCTGCTGCCTGGTCGTACACGACAAAATGACGGCCCGCAGGTACCATCAGGAAGGGGACAGAGCGATGCGCTCTCAGCCGGCCAAGTTCCGGCGAGGCACCTACCTTGGCGAAGACGGCGTAAATCTCGGCCAGATAGGCATCGGCGCGTTCTTGACCCCACTTCGTGACGGAGTGCAAATGGATGTCGTGCAGGTCTCTGGCAGCCTGGCGCGTCAGGTAAAATGGCCGCCGGGTCATGCCCAGCCGTGCGCTTCCTTCTGCGCCACCAGCTGCATGTCCCGCTGAAAGTCGCCGGTAGAGGCCAGTACGGCGCCGTCGGCCCAATCTCGGTACCCGGAGAGAATGGCACCATGTACCATGCGGCTGTCCCGCTGCTCCATATCACGGCGTATTAGATCGCGGATATACTCGCTCGGCGTCTCGTAGAGACCGGCCTCCCCGACCATGCGGGCCACAAACTCAGCCAGCGGCGGTGACAGGCGAGCATTGATGCGGGTAGACGGCATGGTGTGTGGCCTCCTTATCGTGTGTGAACCGATATCATATGTAGCACGTGTCGCCTGGCAGGTCAAAGCTGTCATATCAGATGCGACAATGTTACAAGTTCGGCGGGCGGGGGCCCCCTTCCAACGAGGCCGCATGGGAAGACGCGAGCAAGGGTAAGCCGTGTTGGGCCGGCCACTCGTAGCGTACGGTTGCGCAGAACTGGAGAAGCTTCGCCCTGTCGTCCTCTACGCCGGCCGCGACCAACGCTTGTCGATGCGCTGAGAGCAGCTGATCACCCGAGAGACCCCTGTGCTGGCCGGAAAGCCCGTCCACTTGAGCAGGTCTGTCTGAATCTCAGGGCACAGCATCGGGACCTGCCTACATCCGCACGTAGGCGCCGGCGACTTCCTTTCCGCTTTTCGTGCCTCTTGACACCGCTGGATGCGCTTTCCAGCCAGCACAGGTGGTACGTAGAGAGCATGACCGGAATGACGCTATAACCGCAGGAAGCGTCTGGTTCCTTCAGGAAGCAGCTTGCGGGTTGCGTAACGCGACGTGGCTGTGTAAAGTAGGGCCATGGAACACTTTACGTCGAGAACGTTCGGCGAGCGCTTCGCCGAGATGTACGACCGGTTAACCGAGCGCGCAGACACGCCTGCGACAGTCGCGTTTCTGGACCAGCTGGCGGGAGGCGGCCGAGCGCTCGAGCTCGCGGTCGGCACGGGCCGTATCGCGTTGCCTCTCGCGGCTCGGGGCGTGCACGTCGACGGCGTCGAAATATCTTCGGAGATGGTTGCCAAACTGCGCGCCAAACCGGGAGGCGATACGATCGCGGTCACCATGGGCGACTTCGCCGACATGCCGGTCTCCGGCACGTACCGGCTGGTGTACGTGGTGTTCAACACGCTGTTCAACCTGGTGACGCAGGATGATCAGGTGCGGTGTTTCCAGAACGTCGCCGCCCATCTCGCCGACGACGGATCGTTTGTGGTGGAGGCGTTCGTGCCCGACCCCACGCATTTTCGCGACGGACAGTACGTGGACGCCGAAGCCGTCGGGGTTGACGAGGTGTGGCTCGACGTGTGCCGGCACGATGCGGCGACGCAGCGGCTCGACGAGGTCCATGTGTCGCTCTCCGCTCAGGGCGTGCGCCTTTACCCGGTGGTGACGCGATACGCGTGGCCGAGCGAGATCGATCTTATGGCGCGGATCGCCGGCCTCCGCCTCAAGGAGCGTTGGTCCGGCTGGGAGCGAGAACCGTTCACCTCGGCCAGCCTCACGCACGTGTCTGTCTACCGCCGTTGAGCCGGCGGCCGCATCGGCCCTCCTGTGCGCTAATGCTGCGCCGGCTACACTGTTCGTACAGGTTCCGAATGCCTGCCGGAAGATCCGCCCGGTCGTCGGATCGGGAGCGCTGTTTGCGGTGAAGGAGTCGAGCAGATGATTCTGGTACGTGTCACCATGCAGGCGAAATGGGGCAAAGTCGCCGAGGTCGTCGCGCTGATGCGGGACGGCGCGTTGCGCGCTGAGGAATCACGGCAAAGCCATACCAGGCTGCTGACGGACTTGAGCGGCGAGTTCAACACTGTTGTGCTGGAAAGCCAGCATGAGAGTCTTGCCGCCTGGGAGCAGTGGCGGGTCAAGATGTTCGCTTCGCCCGCGTTCCAGCAGGCCGGCGGGCGCCTTCAGGAGCTCGTGATCTCGGGACGGCAGGAGTTCTATACCATTGAAGCGCAAAGTTAGCCCGCGTCATGCAACTGCTAGCTGGCCGCCAAGGGTGAGCTGCTATCCGGCACTGTCAACCATGGTTCGGGCTGTGAGCCCGGCTTCAGCGGCGCATCAGTCGGCACCGGCGCGGGAGCGGCCGGTCGCGCGGACCCGCCCAAGAGTCCAAGCCTGAGCGCGATGTCGCCTCGCAGAACGCCAGTGATCAGAACGTTGCCAGTCAGCTGGATGGGATTCGCTGCCGTCAGGTGAATCACTACAGGCCAGCTTCCTGAGCCGGGTTGCCGCTGCACGAGAAGCGAGTACGTGTTGCCAGCATCGACGCTGGACGGAATGCGGTACCGGAACATCACGGTTCGGCGTGCCTTCGACGGCAACGTGAAATACCCTGAGAACTCGGACTTGTGGTGCAGCACATTCGCCGGCCACACCGTATCCAGACCTGTGCTCTTCAGCAGCTTGCTTCCCGCAGGCACCAGCACGCGAACGAATTCGCTGTAGCCAGGGCTCTGCAGCGGTGGCGTGTTGCGACTGTCGGCAGTATTCGTGTAGCGCAGGGTAACGGTTGCCAGGATGCTTCGGTCCGGCTGGATCGTGGCTCGGTACGCGATGTCGTCATGGACGAGAGAGTTGATCTTCTGCCGGCTCATGTTGGTGTCCACGACGTAGAGATAGTCCCTGGTAGTGGCGTCGATAGCGCCGTCGGCCCCGGCAAAGCGCACTGCGTCTTCGGCAGTCCTATCGTTCGCATAGATGAGGACGTCGCGGGAGCGCACCGATGCACGCAGCTTGCTCGCCGCCTGCTTGCCATCGACGTTCTTCAGGGAAAGAAGTCGGGAGAAGACCGCGCGATAGGCTGCCAACGCGAAGGCCTTGTTCGTCTTGCCGAGCACGTTGACTTGATAGTCAAGGCGCTCGAAGAAGTTGCTTGCATCGATCCGATCCTGATAGCCGGGCACGGCGACCGGCCCCGTGAGCAGCAGCACTTGACGAACGAGCGGGGGATTGAAGGCGATCACACCGTCGACCGTCTGCTTCGCGCCAAGGCGATAGAGGATTTCCAGCACCTGGGCAGTCGTCGGATAATCCGCCGACCAGTTGCCGTCGCGAAACAAGAGGCTGCTCCACCCGTGCAGCGCAAGCGGCAGCGGCGGTATGACATTGGGGCGCAGTCCCGGATCGACTGCATACGAGTCCTCGACTCGAGTCAGCGTCAGCTTCCCGCGATCGACGTGCACCACCGCGACCGTGCCGATGAATCCTCCCGTTGCACGCAAGTCTGTGCTGTTCTGCGGCACCAACAGGTAGTTTCGGGGCCCATCACCGCCCAGGGCGGCAGGCAGAGCGGCGAGAGAATCGAGTTCGTCGGGCGCGCGCGGCAGCACTGCGTCCAGAAGCGAGAGCCCGTGCCGGATCGATGTGGGCAGCCCGTCGGCCAGGATCAGGCGCCGAGTGCCGTCGGCCTGGCGAAGCAGAGCGCCGGCGCCGCGCAGCGCGGATCTCGTCGGTGCCAGGTCAGCCACCAATGTGGGAAGAGTGGCGTGGTTGATGTGTCCTGTCATGTCACGAACGGCAGGACTGAGCGCCGACGACAACGTGTGTCCTGCTTCGGTCAGCTGCCGGCCGTACACGAGCAGGGGGTCCACTTGTCGCAAGGTGGCGTGAACCGCGTGAAACGGCTGACTGAGGAACAGCGCGGTGCCTTTCCACGACTGCCAGGTTCCATTGATCGTGGAAATGTCGGCATGAAGTCGCACGATCCGGGTATCAGCCTCACGCAGGGTAGCAACCGAAGGGCGGTCCTCGAGCGCTGACTTCATGCCCTCAAGGGCCTTTATCTGCGATTCCGCATCGCGCGCCGCGCGCGCAGCGGGCCACAAGCCTATTCCAAGAGCCACGGCAGCAGCGACCAGCAACAGCAACAGTATGAGGACGTAGCGCCGGAACGCGCGTGTGCGCTTCCTTCGCGGCGGCGCCGGAAGAATTGCTGGCTGACGCATCACCGTGCCCTTTGAGGAAAGTGGCGGAGGCTCGCCCGCGAGAACGATGTGGAGTGTAGCAGATTGGAGCGGCTCTGCTCGGTCGGCAGATTTGGCCGGGATAGGAGGCAAGGTCGAATGAGCCAGGTTGCCTTCGGAAACGGGCCGAGCACAATGCTGTGGGCCTTGGGCGGCAAATTGGGTGCCGGTACTGCGTCAACGCTCAAGCAGACCGATCGGTTCGTCTTTCAGAAGACCTGGTCACACAGACTCAGCGCGCGAGCGTGGCGCGTACGCAGCGGTATACCGGACCGACGCGTTGTTCATGGCAGAGTGCCGCCCATAACGGTTCCGGCAAAACACTGAATACCGGATAGCCGGGTCGCGCCGCCAGAACGATGAGCGGCGTGCGCTCCTGAACCAGCGCGATGTCGGTCCCATCGTCCGACGAGGCATCGCTGGGCCGCATCAAACGCGGATCAAACGCCGGCTGAGAGCGAACTTGACGGTAATACCAGGCGAAGGTCAGGAGATCGCTCGCGACAATTGTGACATCCTTTCGCATGCCAAGTGCGCGCTGGGCATACCACAGGGGGACCGAGTTTGCGTCGCCCTGGGCGTCGACTATTGCGCGCTGCGGCAGCGCCTGCAGTGCGTCGACACCGGAGTCTCGCACGGTAGTGCCGCCAAGCCAGGCGACAGCAGAGTGCGCATCCAGAGCAGGATCGCGCTCGGCTATTACGGCAAGGGCAATACAAGCAGCCATGACAACATTCCGTGGGGCAACAAAGCGTACCGCTTGATGCGCGATCGCAACCCAGCCGATGCCGGCAAAGAAGCAGACGCACAGCATGCCGAGCATAAGGTACGTCGGCGCTGCGTCGGCCTGGTACTCGCTCGAGCCGATGAGGTCGAGCGCGAATGTCAGCGCCAAGGCGGACGCGACAAGCGGACGCCGCCGCATGAGAACGACCAACCCGACGACTGCCATTGCCGCGGTCAGAGGATTGAGCTGGACGATGATGGTGTGCAGCTCGTCTCCGAGTCGCGATATCACGTCCCCAGGGCCTAGAGTGAGCATCTCGTACCGATATTCGCGGCCCGACACAACCCACCAGAAGCGCGCGAGTGTGTCAGGATTTCCCCAGTTCGCAGCCGGGTGCATGGCGGCGCGGACGGGAAGATAGATATAGCAGGAAAGGCCGAGCCCGAGGCAGACTAGCACATGCAGCCAGCGCCCTATCCGCGATCGCGCCCAGGGGAGAATGAGCAGCACGACTGTCGGGGCAAGAAACAGGGCCAGCAGATGGGCGCTGAGGGAGAGGCCGTAGACCAGTGCGGCGCTAAGCGCTCTCCTTCGGCTGAGGTGAGGGGGTACCAGCAGCATGAGTACGATCGTGTCGAGCGCCACGGCCAGGCTTCGCGTCTCAGCAACCACAGCCTGAGTCCAGAACGTCGTGCTCAGGGCCAACGACGTACAGGCAATGACGGCAGATGGAACCACAACCCATGCCGATTCGGAGTCATTGACGATGAGAGAACACCGACCGATCAGATACGCGATGCCACACAGCGCGCAGTCAGCCATGACCGCCGACAACGTATTGAGCGCGAGAGCGGGCTCGGCAGTGCTGAGGTGCGTCACTGCAAAACCGAGCAGGGTGTACAGAGGGGAACCGGTTGGATGGCTGATGCCAAGGGAATAGGCCGCGGACGCAAGCTCACCGCTGTCGCCGGTGTTGTAGCCCGAGGTGATGGATCGGGCCAACGATGGGATGTAGACGGCGAGCGCGGACAGACCCGCTACTGCGGCGGCAATTGACGCGGGAGTCAGTCGTCCAACGACCGCTGACGCCAGGGTGGATCTCCCCAGCGCGTCTGCCAGTCGCACCTCACCGTCCTGACCCACTCAGCTATCCACCGGGACCAGTCTCGACACATCTTGTGCCAGCCGAGTAACTGCCGCCACAAATTCCGACCGCGCGATCTTGGCGCGCCTGCGACTCTACAGCCCGCGAAGTCCACGCCAGATCATTCACTCTCACGCGGCCCTACACAGGCCCTGGGCGGGCAAACCGACTTGCGGCGATTCGAGGCGGACGGCTCGCATGTGAGGAATCCGAGAATCAGTGCCACTGCGCTTCACGCAGTGGGACGAAATTCGTGGCAGCACTGGCGCTACCATGCCAATATGGACTATAGTGTAGCAGACGAGATAAAGATTGACGGCTCCGCCAGCGGCGGTGCAGAGGTCGCGCATCACCCGTCTGGGTGAGAAACGCGGGTTCGGGGTGGCCGCGAACGTCAGTGCTGGCGTCAAGCCTGCTTTACGACGCTCGCGAGGGGGGATCTATGCAGAAGCGCGTCGCGTTCGCGGGAATCCTGACCTCCGCGCTTATCGTTTCTGGCGTGGTCGCGGTTGTACAGGGTGAGTCGCCATTGCAAGCATTTGCTCACCATGAGCCAACGCCTACTGCCACGCATGAACGCAGGCACGAGCCCACGCCCACTGCTACGCACGAACGCAGGCCCACGGCTACGTTCACTCCCCGGCCCACGGCTACGTTCACTCCCCGGCCCACGGCTACGTTCACTCCCCGGCCCACAGCTACCTTCACACCAAGGCCAACTGCCACATTTACGCCCAAGCCAACGTTCACAAAGACGCGCGTTCCTACCAACACGCCAACGGCCAGGCCCACGCACACGCCACGGCCAACTCTCACGCCAAGGCCGACGCACACGCCGACTCCACCTCCATGTGAGACACAGCCCGGCTGCCGCTGGCATCGCATTGATCCTGGTAGTTACCAGTCGTTCGGGAGCTACGTGGGTATTACCAACCACTCTCAGTGGCCAATCGGAGCGACCTTGTTACCGGATGGCTTTATCGACTACTCGGCGAGCACCGAGAACGACCAGTCAGCCACCGTCGACACTCAGGTGACCGAACCGGGCTACGTGCTGGTGGCAGTGGGCGAAACCGGCTCATTCAGGGCCGTGGACGGCACCAACCTCTCCGTGCCCCTGGATGGCAAGCCGCACTTTGCAGTGTTGCCGCGCAAGCTATTGCCGTAGCCGTTGGTTGTCGGCCTGTTTGCGGCAGGCGGTGACGCGGAACCAGGTGTTGCCGCAAAAGCTATTGCCGTAGCCGTCGGTTGCCGCGTAACGACGCCTGGCACGTGGGGTCCGTACATCGTCGCGCAGGACAGCGCTAGCGCCGCCGTATCCCGTCCGATACCTTCGCTGCCTCACCCGGCTGTTCCAACTCGCCGCTGCTGCGAGCAAACGGAGCCGCCACTTCGTAGCCCACATGCGGCACCGAGTCTCCCGTGGCCACGCCGGCAGGGGTATCGCCTTGCACGTCCTGACCTGCCTCGCGGACGCCGTCTGACCCCTTCCCACGACGGTAGTAGCCGCTGTAGTGGTAGTATCCGTAACCATAGCCACCGTGGCGCGCGTCGAACTTGTTGAAGACCACGCCCAGCACCTTTGCACCGACCAGGTTGAACAATTGAATGGTGCGAAGGGTGGGTCGCATCTTTGAGGTCTGCTCATCGACGACGAGCAACACACCGTCCACCTGCGGCGCGAGCACCGAGGCATCGGTAACCACGAGCGCGGGCGGCGAATCGAGGACTACAAGGTCCGCGTCTCCCCTGGCGAGGTCCAGAAACTCGGCCATGCGGTGCGAGCCCAGCAGCTCTGATGGGTTTGGCGGCACGGGACCTGATGTTACGACGCGCAGGTTGGCCACGCTCGTGTCGCGCGCTACGTCAAGTCCGAGATCCGAGTCGGCGAGGTGATCGGTAAGTCCAGGCGTGGGCTCAAGGCCGAACACGCGGTCCTGCCTGGGGCGTCGCAGATCACAGTCCACCAGGATGACGCGCCGTCCCGCCTGGGCCACAGCTACTGCATAGTTCGCGGCAATCGTCGTCTTTCCCTCCGAGGGGCTTCCGCTGGCGATAAGAATCGTGCGCGGGGGTCGATCCACGTTCACGAACTGCACGTTCGTCCGAAGCGTTTTGAAGGACTCGGCATTGGTGTCCCACGGTCGCTCGGCCAGGAGCGGTGTGTACTTCTTCGACCTGAACCTGGACACAACGGCGAGCATCGGTAGTTTGAGTTGCTCCTCGAGCAGCGCGGGCGAGCGCACTGAGTCATCGAGGTATTCGACAGCCGCAATGAACCCACACGTGAGGATCAGGCTGAGCGCCACCGCCAGGGCAAGATTCACGCGCATACTTGGGCTGACCTGTGCTGTTGGAACCTGGGCGTGGTCCACCACTGTGAGTGTCGTGTCCGACTGCGCTTGACTCAAAAGGATTGTGTTCAGCTGCACGTTGAGCGACGTAAGGCTTGACTGCAACGTGACGATCTGGGCGTTCAGGCTTGCTACCTCACTCAGAAGCGCGGCATTCGCCGAGCTGCGCGCGGCTAGATCACGCAGCTTGGCCGTGTCCCCGTCGAGCTGATTCGTAAGGGTGGCAATCTGTGCCTGCAGCGTAACTTTGAGGCTGTCGTATCGAGTGCCTTGGTCGGCTTGGTAGAGCGTGATGATGGCCGACGCAGCCGCGTCAGCAAGGCGTGCAGCTTGCGCCGGGCTGGTATCCTTGACGCTGACCGTCACCATCGGCGTGCTGGACGATGCGCTTGCATTCAATTCAGCAAGCAAATCGTCCGCGGACAGGCGGGACCTGGTCGTGGCAAGAACACGGTCCGCCACGCGATGGCTGTTGATCATGTCTGCGACCGCCGAAGCAAGTACCAGCTCTGATTGGGAATCGCCATATGCGCCTGTCAAGGCCGCTGCCGACGAGGTATTGACGAACAGCTGCGAAGAGGCCTCGTACACCGGTTTGATATGCTTGGTGACGACATAGCTCGCGGACCCGGCCACCACGACGGCGACACAAATCAGCCACCACCACCGCCTAAGTAATGGCAGGATCGTTGGCAATCCGCGCTCAAGGTCCATAACTCGCCTCTCGGGCAATTCGGGGCAGCGCTGTCGCCGATGCGGTGAAAGGCCCGCCCATCGCAAGCCGGGCCATCGGGACAGACCGGCGCGCCATCGATCATTGTACTGGAAATCGGATGCCTGATTCTCAGGCAGTACAGGACTATGGGTTTGCCAGGCAGTAACGAAATGCGCCGGCTAGGCGGAGGTCAGCGCAAAGACGGTCAGCGGAGTGTCCACGCCCGCAATCTGCAGTCTTGTGCCGCCGGCCAGGCTGATCGCCAGGCGCCGTGGTCCATAGCCAGCGCGAGTGACGGCGGCAACTGTCCGCTGCACCTTGCCTTTCGCGTCCAGCACCGACAGCCGCAGGTGCCCTATGCCATAGTGCTGATCCAGCACGGCAAAGCCATAGAGCACGCTGAACAGATGATGCGGACCGGGCAGCTTCGCGATGTCAATCGTAGCCGAGCCACATCCGCCGAGCGCCAGCGACCATTGCTCGAGTGCCGCCTGGTGGATGAGCAAGGTGTCCTGCGTCGACACGCCCGCGACACACGCCAGCGCAAAACCGCGCGGATCGACGGGCGTGCCGCCTGTCGTGCTGACCGGCGGCTCGCTGGGGGGGAAGACGCGATCGTACAGCGTGGCATGCCCTGTCAGCGTCATGTCAAAGAGCTCGCCCTGCCCGCCGCCCGAGACACTCTGCACCTCCAGAAGGCTGGCGCCGTCAATGCTGGCGTCCAGCGTCGCGGACGGCCCGCCGAATTTGGCGCTGACTGTGACCTTCACCAGCGGATGGCTGTTCTGGTCGAGGGTGACGAGCGTCACCGTCTCCTGATTGTTCGTATTCGAGCTCGTATCGCTGATGCCGAATCGTGCGTGGAAGCGGCCGTGGGCGTTGGTCATGATCAGCTCGGTGATGCCGCAGCCAATGATGTTGACATAACTGTCGCGGGGAACATCTTGATGCGCCACCGTGACGTCCTCAGTGCCCACGCCGGCATTGCAGACATTCACCATTGCGTCGGCCGCGATGTCGATCGCTCCGCCGTTGGGACTGCCGAACTCCTGATGATCCGGGTTCGGGTGCGGCGCGTAGTGGCCGGGCACGAAGCTGATGCCGGTCACGGCCACGTGCTCGCCACCAGACACATCTATAGTCAGCGTGGCGGTGCTGCCGCCCAGCGTGTCTACCCAGAGCGCCTGCAGGCCGCTACCAATGGACGACAGGCCAATCGCCTTGCGCAGCAGGTGGTTGCTCGCATCCAGCACCCGAAGATCAACCTCGGCGGCGATGGACGTATAGTTCGTGAGCGTCTCGTCCGTGCCGTAGCGCACGGCCAGCGTGCCTCCACCACCTGCCGGCACCTGCATGATGATTTTTCCGCACCCCTGGACCTGGTAGGTACCGGTGAGCGGCACGGTCACGCCGCTCACCGTGCTCTGAGCGTTTGCCGGCCCGGCAACGCAATTCAGGCTGATGTCGGCCTTGGGCACCGGCGTGGCGCCGGCCGGCATGCCCGTGCCGCTCATGGGCACGATACGGAGCGACCGCGCCAGACCGGTCAATTGTACGTGGTACACGACGGTCGGGATCTGCGGCAGGAATGTGATCGAGAGCGCAACGCCACCCGAAACGTCGACGTCGGCCTGCCTCGTCGTGTCCTTGGCGACGCGCACGAACACGCTGTGAATGTTGAGGCCGTCCGGGCCGAGGACGAGCAATTGAATACCGCCCATACTACCGGCCGGAGCCGTGTCCGCGACGGCGACCGCGGCTTTGAAGTGGCCGGAAGCCGGCGCGTTCAGCACAATCTGCGCTTGGCCGCATCCTATGGACTGAAAGCCCTGGCCGGCCGAGACAGTCACTCCGGCGGCATGTACAGGCGCGGTTATCGCGGACGTGTTGCATTGGTAGGAAAAATCAGCCGGCGTTATCGCGGAGGTGTCGGCAGTCCCACGCTGGGGCCCCGGAAACGTGGGGGGAGCGAGAAGTGCGTTGGACGCGTGCGCCGCGGCAAGTGCCCCCGGTAGCCCGGCAATCATCGCCAGCCCCAGAGCCAGGATCAACCGGCCGATGGTAGCACGCCGGAAGGGCGCCGTAGCAGCGACGATATATCGAAGCCGACAAGCGTAGCGATTCACGTTTGGCATTCAGGTAAATCCCCTTTCTTGCTGCGGCCAGTACCGGCCCGCAAGGACGGCGCAGGCGGCTTTGCACGACGTGCGTATTGCTCGAAGCGTGACGCTGCGCCAACGATCGAATGGACACGGCAACAGGCGAGGTGGGAAATGAAGTTCTACTATCAATAATGCCATATTTCAACTGAGGATACTCACAGTAACGAAGGCCTGCTCGATCGTGAGCTCACGCCCGGTCTCTCACCAAGATGCCGGACGATGGTCCCGCCGAAGGACTGGTGGTGACGCTCGACCCGGCGCAGGTACCGATCGCGCTTGTCGACAACTGCGAGCTGGCCAGCTCGGGCTGCAAATTTCGGCGTGGCTGTGCTTCAGTAGATGACGGTGCCGGGCGGACACATGGGCTCGGGTCCTGTACGAATGTGGTGTGCTCCATGCCGCATGCTCCAGTACATCAGACGCCGTTCACGCCACAGTCACCGCCGTCACAACCTGCTGGACTGCGTGCAGCTACGCCGTGCCCGCGCTCCAGCGCTGAAAGTCTGCCACGCCTTCGTCGACCATATGGTAGAAATGCGCGTCGCCGATCAGCGCTGCCGCGCCCGAACGGCGAAGCATGGCAAGCACTGGGTCTCGCACGCGAGCGAGCAGGAGTACTATCCCTTCCTCCTTGAAATCCGCCGCTATCTCGGCCAGCGTATCGGCGCTGGAGATGTCCAACATCGTCGTCGCTTCCAGATCGAGGAGAATCGCCCGTGGCGCCGGCGCCGATGCGCGCGCGAGCTCGCGAAGCTTGCTTCTCAGGACGTCGTCGTTGGCGAAGAAGAGTTGTGCGTCCAACCGCACCAGGAGCAGTCCGGGTATTGTCTCATTTTCCGGGTGCATGGACAGGTCGGCGTAGGTGTGCTCGCCCGGAAACCGGCCAAGTACGGCGACGTGCGGGCGGCTGGACCGGTAGATGAGGAGAGCGAATGAGAGTCCTACGGCGAACAGCAGACCGGGCAGGACATTCAGCACGAGCTCCCCGAGAAGCGCCGTCAACGCCAGTACGAATCCCTCGCGACTCAGGCGGAAGAATCGCCGCATCTCGCCGACGTCGAAGATGTGCCAGATGGCGGCGATGACGATCGCTCCAAGTGTGGCGTCCGGCAGATTGCGGAAGAGCGGCGTCAGATACAAGCCGGTAGCGATGACGAGCGCGGCAGCGACGATGCTCGACACCTGGCTTTGCGCCCCGGCACTATCGTTGACCGTCGTCTTGGAGAGGCTGCCCGTGACCACAAATCCGTGCAGTACGCCGGCACTGATGTGCGAAGCTCCCAGGGCGATGAGCTCCTGGTTCGGGTCGATCGCATCAGTCTTCGCGGTCGACGTCCTCTGGATAGTGCCGAGGTGCTCGGCATACCCGACGAGCACGATGCCAAGCGCGGCCGGTAGCAGAGACGCGATGTCGCCGGACCTGACGTCCGGTAATCCGGCGCGCGGCAATCCGGCGGGAATTGTGCCCACGAGGTCGACCCCGTGGTGCGCCAGGTCCAGAAGCGAGGCGGCAACCGTGCTGGCGGCGACCGCGATCAACGCGGCGGGCGCCTTGGGCACAAAGCGTTTCAGGCCAAACAGGATCGCCAGGCTGCATCCGCCTATCAAAAGCGTCCAGCCGTTCGTGTTGCCGAGATGGCGTGCAAGACCGCCGAACTTGTCGAAGAAATTCCCGGAGGCGCCCTTGACGCCGAATACCTTGGGCAACTGGCCGATGGCGACGACCATACTCAGACCAAACATGAAGCCCGCGACTACCGGCCGAGAGAGAAAGGATGCGACGAATCCCAGGCGGCCGAACCCACAGAGCACGGCAATCGCCCCGGCGAGTATGGCCAGCTCGGCGGTCAGCGACCCGTATCTTGCAGTGCTTCCGAGCGCGATTGGCGCTACCGCGGCGGCGGACATGATGGACAGGGCGGAGTCCCCGCCGACTATGGCCTGCCTCGATTTGCCGAACACTGCGTAGGCAAGAAGCGCGCCCGGCGCCAGCGACAGCGCGGCCACGGCAGGCACTCCGGCGAGCTGCGCGTATGCAACGCTCTCCGGCACCAGAATTGCCCAGACCGTCGCGCCCGCGATCACGTCGGCTCGAAGCCACGTCGGTTTGTAGGACGGCAGCCAGGTCAGAATCGGCACGTGCTGCCGAATCAGCGCGCGCACCCGCAGAGCCGGTGTTTCCAACATGTCTCACATCCCACGGTCCGCAAGCACCAATTGGCTGCCGCCGGCCAATATGCTGCCGCACAGGTAGCCCGGATTCAGTGCAGCTATCTAGCATTTTACCACTGCTTAATTGCTTCCGAGACCAAAATCGACCGGGGGCGTGTCGCGCTTGGCGCAAGCACGGCATGCTCGGCGTCGCGTCCAGCTGGTTGGTCCATTGGGTGCAGGCTGCGGCCGCCATCCGCGAGCAGAACTGACCCGGTCACGCGGCTAGTGAAATGGCGTCCCCAAGCAGCGCGCCCGCGGGAATCGCATTGAGACGCGCCGGCGCCGAAGGCTGCCAGGCGTGCGCTTTCGCGGCTCAACCCAGCACATCACGGCAGTCCAGTCTGTGGCACTGCGTAGCCGTGACCGGGGACGATCGCGAGCCAGTCCGGTCGCCGCGGGTCGCGTCCACATATAGAGCCGCCCAACTCCTTGTAGAGATTGTCAGAGCAGCCCTATCGATCCTGGTCAGGCTTCACGCCCAGACCCGGTGCGAAGATCGACCCGTCTTGGTGAGGCATCAGGCTGCCTATCTCGTCGGTGCGCCGCCGAGTGCCTCAGCCGGCCAGGCGGCGCACGATCGCGCGGATGAATTCCGGTGACGTTCCGCAACAGCCGCCGATGATGTCGGCGCCCGCCTCGACCAGCTCGATGGCGTAACCTGCGAACTCATCGGGCGTTGTCGCGTACACGGGACGGCCCTCGACGAGCGACGGCATGCCGGCGTTTGGCTTGATCCAGATTGGCAGGTCCGTCGCCTGGCGAAGTCGCCGGCAGATCGGAACGTACCCGGCGATGCCTTGCCCGCAGTTCGCCCCCACTGCCGACGCTCCGGCCCGGGCAAGGCTTTCCACCGCTTGCTCCGGTGTAACGCCCATCATCGTCCGGTCCTTGTGCTTGCCCGAATCAAAGACCATGCTGACCACGACCGGAAGGCCGGTCTCCACCGCGGCGGCGAGGGCAACCGTCGCTTCAGCCAGATCACTCATCGTCTCGATCACGATGCCGTCCACTCCGCCCTCGGCTAGCGCCCGCGCCTGTAGCAGAAAGGCATCGTGCAACTCATCGTCCTGCACGGCGCCGGTCATCAACAGCCGTCCAGTTGGCCCGACGGATGCGATGACGAGGGCGCGGTTTCCCGCGGCTCGCCGGGAGATCTCGGCGCCGGCTCGATTGATTTCTGAGGCCTTCTCTGAGAGGCCGTAGTCCGCAAGAGTGATCGGGTTCGCTCGGAACGTGTTCGTGAGAATGATCTGGCTTCCGGCATCGACGTAGCGTCGCGCAACATCTTCTACTCGGTCGGGGTGCACGAGGTTCCAGCTGTCCGGGCATTCTCCGGCAGCGAGCCCTTGCTCCTGCAGCTGCGTACCCCATGCGCCATCGGAAACAGCTGGGCGCGACCTGAGGAGTTCCAGTAAGCCAACAGCCACGCAAACCTCCCCATCACCACAATCATACGCGGTGCATCAACCTAATCATGATACTCGCGCCGGCGGCACCTCGGGGCCTGCGCTGCAATCAGCGATGCGATGCCGGGCGTTACAGCGGCCGGGGCCGGCCTCAATCTGGCGAGGGCCAGCTCAGGTGGCGGACGATTCGCGGGCAGCGGGAGCCCGTGCTGCAATCGTTGCTCCTGTGCGCGGCGGGCCGAGCCGTACCGCCGGACCTCGAGGTGAGACTCTCCGGCCTTCACGCAGGAATCCCAGGATCGCGATTCAAGATTGCGCGCGTCCGAATAGATAGCTGGGAGCCCAAAGGCATTGCACCTTTGGGCCCCCGCAACGCACTGCGAAGTCGAAAAGAGGCGCCTGCTACGCAGGCTGATCGACTCTGTAGCCTGACATCACCAGGTCCATGAGCTCGTTGATCGTGGTGTCTTTGGTGGCCTTATCGTACGTGATCATGCCGCCGCTGACAAAGTTGATCCGATCGCAGATCTCGAAGACCTGCGCATAGTTGTGCGCGATGATGATAATCGAGACGTCGCCGCGCCGCTTGAGCTCCTGTACCAGGTTGAGCACCAGCCTGCCCTCGCGCACGCCAAGGGCGGCCAGCGGTTCGTCCAGGATCAGCAGCGTGGGGTTGGAGTAGATAGAGCGGGCTACCGCGATGGACTGGCGTTGCCCGCCCGAGAGCTGGGCCACCGCGCTGTTCACGTTAGGAATGCGAATACCAAGCGTGTCCAGGTACATGCGCGTTTGCCGGCGCATCAGCTTGTGGTCCAGCAGCCGGACACCCAGTATCCGTCTGAGCGGCTCGCGTCCGAGGAACATGTTGTGGAAGACTGTCAGGTCGTTGACCAGGGCCAGGTCCTGATAGACGGTCTGAATGCCCAGCGCGCGCGCCTCGATCGGCGAGTTGAGGTGCAGAGGCTTGCCCTGGAAGGTAAGCGTGCCGCCGTCGGGCTTGTGGAAGCCGGAAATGATCTTGATCAGAGTGGACTTGCCGGCGCCGTTGTCGCCGACCAGACCCAACACTTCGCCGCGGCGCAAGTACATGCTCACGTCGCTCAGCGCGGTGACGGCGCCGAAACGCTTGCTGATATGCTCTGCCTGAAGAATGATCGACGCTTCTTCGACCATCATGGCCTCCTGCGCTCGCGCGCCGTGTTGACCCACACACTGAGGATCATCGCCCCAATAATGGCCGCGCCGAGATAGATATCGGACTGCGTGGCCTGAGCGCCGAGCAGAACCAGCCCATCGTTGAGCGAGGCGACCACGTAGGATCCGATCAGGGCGCCGATGGCGGTGCCCACGCCGCCAAAGAGCGAGGTGCCACCGATTACCGCGGCGCCAATGACCTGCAGCGTGAGGTTGGGTCCGCCGGCCAGAGGATCGGCCGCGCTGTACTGTATGCAGTTGATGATCCCGGCTCCAGCCGCCGCCGCCCCCACAATCATGAAGTTGTAGACCTTAATGCGGTCGCTGCGCACCCCGATCTCGCTCGCTGCGAGCAGGTTGCTGCCGGTAGCAGTGGTGTGCAGCCCGAACCGGGTATTAAATAACACCACCGTCAGCACGAGCACTACCGCCACGGCCCAGATAAACGGGCTGTAGCCGGTGATCGTGAGCCAGGAAAAGAACGGGGTGTTAGGGCCGTAAAGATTCTCGCCAAAGATCTTGTTGAAGGGCTCCTGAATGGGATTGTCGAGCGGTATGCTGTTGCCGATGCTGATCGTAATGCCGTTCAACAGGAAGAATGTGCCGAGGGTAGTGATCAGGGACGGCAGGTGGAACTTGATCGTGATCAGTCCGTTGACCAAGCCAATGGTCACTCCGATCAAGATGGCAATGGCTGCCGCGAGCCACAGGCTGAATCCGTTGATGGTGGCCAGCATGATCATCACATACGGCGCCAGGCTGAAGGTGCTGCCCACGGAGAGGTCGATCTCTCCAGTGATCATCACCATCACCATGGCCGCCGAGATGAAGCCGATCCGCCCGGTGTCGCGCAATACCACACTCAGCTCCGCACTGGTAAGGAACGTGGTATTGCGGATTTCGAAGAAGGCAGTCAGCACGATCGCGACGGACAGGATACTGGCTTCTCGATAGCGCGACAGAAAGACGAGAACGCGTTCAAGCCCCCCAGCAGAAGCCTGGCCCGGACTCTGCGGTGTACTTACCGGTGTGCTCACCTGTGCCATCTTCGCTTCTTCTTTGCCCTTAACACTACAGGCACACCAGATAGTGCCTATGCTGAGCGCCGCCGGGAGTCCCACGTCTCTACGTCTGATCCCCGGCGGCGCCCGTTAAGCCCGCCTCACCCCGTATGTGCCCTCACGATCACCAGCCCTCTCTCATGCCATGGCAAGAAACAAGGTCGGTGGCCGCGACAGATCATGCGAAGCCTGGCGCATACTTCGGCAGATGCGGTGACTACATAGGCTCGGCGGTAGTACTACCTTCGAACCGGCTCTTGGTCGCAGTATAGATGCTCACGTTGGACTTGTTGACATAAGCCAAGCTCGTGTCACAGTTGGCCGGTGAGACGGCGCCGCCGGACAGCTTGTACATGTACATCTGCAGGATCGGGATGAAGCCCTGCAGGTAGGGCTGCTGATCGGTCGTGAAGGTCATGTCCCCACTGGCGATCAGGGCCAGGGTCTGCGGCAGCAGATCGTAGCCGGCCGTGATCACGCCTTTGGCAGCCAGGCCGTACTTCTTGGAGATCGCGCCGCAGGCATAGCTGTCGGTGGCACCGGTGCCGAACATTCCGGCGATGGTCTTGTGGCCCAGGTAGTAGCTTTCAATTGCTGAGAGCTCCTGCGAGCCCTGCACGCCGGAGTTGACCACGTCGTAGGTGACCGGATTGCCGGCGTCCTTGATCGCCTGGATGTAACCGTTGAGCCTGGGCTGCAGGTTCAGGGAGCCGGGCGTGGCGATGGACAGCATCACGTGGCTGCCCTTCTTGAGCATGGGAAGCCACTTGTTGGCGATATTGTAACCGGACTGGTAGAGGCTCTGCCCGACGTAGGACAGGCGGGCATTGCCGGGCGTGTCTGCGTTGTAGCCGATGACCGGGATACCGATGCTGAGGGCGTCCGCGGTCGGCTTGTTGAAGGCCTTGGGGTCAACGAGGCTCACGGCGATGCCGTCGACCTTGGCCGCGATGGCGGTCTGCATTGCGGCGACCATCTCGGAGACGACGCTGTTCTGCGAGCCCGTCCACTGGAAACTGCAGCCCATCCATGAGCAGGCATCTTGGGCGCCGTACTGGGTAGGAGTGAAGAAGGGGTTGGTCGTTACGTGATTGACAAAGACAAACTTGTAGGACTTCTTGGGTAGACCCCCTCCGGCCGCCATTACTTCCTGGATCGACGCGCCGCCCAGGCCCGCGGCCACCGCCGCACCGCCCAAACCGGCCATAGCCGCCATCCCGAGTGCCCTGCGTCGACTAATCTCTGGTCTTGTCTCTTCAGTCACAGATCTTCTCCTTGACTTGCTGGCTCAATGTAGCCAGGCCATTCGGCATCGTCGCCGCCGAGGAATCGAACGAATTCCTTGAGTAGTGCATTTCGATAGACCCGCTAACACCCCCCTTCCGCGTTGTTGCGCCATCCGCACATCTACTGTACCACCGGCCCATTGAACCGCGCATGAACGTGCTTCCACGCATGCTCGGGCCGGCTACACGATCATGCCTTCTCCTCGCGCCCACAACGCCGCCTATGATCTCACCGGAGTGGCCAAGACCCTTGCCTGGGGCTGTGTCGTTCCACGCAATCGCAGAACCGAGCCCGCGTCGCACCGCCGCGATCGACTCAGCGACGTTCCATGGACCACAGACCCAGGGCCGCCAGCGGGCGCTTCCAACGCCCAGGTTCCGCAGCCATGAACAGAGATTTCTTGTCCACGCTCGCCCAGCTTGCGAAGGTCCATGACCGCGATCCCCCTTGCGCACAACCACGTGAACGATTCAGAAATCGCCGGGCCGTCATGACCGTGAGGTCACTGGATTGGGGCACGATTACCTAGCATCAGGCGGTTTGAGCATACTGTGCCGGAGTCACGCCGTCAAGGGGCGGGCGCCGGAACGCCGGGACCTCACTCATGGCAGTAGACTGACCAGCCCAAATAGTTTGTCAGCGCCTCGTTCACCGCGGCCGCGACCCTTGCCTGGTTCACCGCGACATGATGCTCGAAGCCATGCTTGCAGATAAAGCGCATCAGCTCCTGCAGACGCGGTACGCGCACGACGCCGTAGCCACCAAAGGTGGACAGGGGATCCGCGGTAAACTCGCCTTCGCCCAGGTACGCGCGCATCGTTCCCTGCAGGTCGTCCGTGGCCACGCGCAGATAGGTGAACGGATTCTCCCGCACTCGTCCAAATATCGCGCCTGCCGTGTTGTCATCCGGTATGGTCGGCGAGTGCACCGCCATGCGCTCCATTCGCGGCATTACGTCGACGAAGACCTTTTTGGGCAGATTGGAACAGTGGAATACGACCGCCTTGTCCCGGTCTTTGCCGTAATTGTTGTTCCAATCCACGAGGGCGCTTGGCTCGCCAGACGCCAGTGCAAGGGCATACATGCTGATCGTGCCGGCTATGTCCGTCTCGCAGGCGGAGGGCATCAAACTGTTGCTGGCCATGCTCATCACGGTGCATGGCGCCACGCCGAAGTACTCTTGCATCGAGGTCCAGCACTGGATGGCTGTGCCGTCGAGCCCCGAATCGTTCATCCAGCGGTCCACGACAACACCGAGCTTCGCCAGCTTGGTCAGTGATGCGCCGGATATTTTGCGTGTGTCCACGTAACCGGAGATGCTTTGCACCTTGGCTGCTACTTCGGGATCAGCATCGCCCAGGCGCTCGATCCGGCCATATGCCTCGGAAAGATCGAGCGTGTCCACGCTGATGCCCTGCCGCTCGAGGATCTTCTCACTGAACCGCACGGTATTGAATGCTGTGGTCCGCGCACCGAGCATACCGATCCGCATGCGACGCAAGCCGCGAACCACCCGGCACACCGCGGCAAACTGGCGCAGGTCGGCAGCGAATTCCTCGTCGGCCGGATCAACAGTGTGAGCGTCGGTCAAAGTGAATGACAGTCCGTATTGCTGCAAGTTGTTGCACACGCTTACCTTGCCGCAGAAGCTGTCACGGCGCTCACCTGGACCCATGTCCGCCTGGTCGTCCGGAAACGCTTGAACCAACACGGGCACGTTTAGCTCGGCCAGACGTAGCGTATTGGCCACGGCGCGCTCGTCACCAAAATTAGGCAACGACACCAGCACGCCGTCGATCTGGTCTCGATGTTGCCGGAACACATCCGCGCAGATCTGCGCCTCCTGCAACGATTCGACTGCACCAAACCGCGTTTCGCTCTCCCCCGGTATGACTGCCTGGATGCCTGCCTGGGCCAGGACATCGAGTACCGTTTTGCGCCCGCTGAGGGCGAGACGAGCCGGGAACCCCCGGCGGTTACTGATAATGACGCCGAAGGTAAGGGGGCGCAACGCCGGCGTGGCTCCCGTTATGCTTGAAGGCCGAGGGACAACTGTCGTCATGTTCTCCTCCATCAGAGCCGTCGATGGCTCAACTGACCTCTATAGTACAGCGGCTCGGGCACCAGCCATCAAGCAGAGATTCACCCGAGCAGTAGAATAGTGCGCTGCGTGCAGCAGCGTGCCGGCGTGTTGTTGTCCGCGAATGTCGACCTTGTTGATCAGCGGTTGTCAATCGTGCTAGGTTGTGTCCGATCAACCGCGATCCGCGGCGTCGGCGCGACGGCCGATGAACCGGTCGCGATGGCGTGCGGGCGCTGCCGCGATCGCAATGAGCGCCACAGACGATTGGCGGAAGTCCCGATTCGTGGGACATATGGAATGAGCAGGAATGACACCGCGGAATTGGATGGGCAGGGAGGCGCACCCATGACCGATTGTGGCGCGCGATGGAGCATCGTGTGACTGAGGTCGATCTGCTGGTCGTAGGGGCTGGACCCTACGGGTTGAGCATCGCCGCGTGCGCCATGCGGCGCGGCATCAGGACGTCCATCGTCGGAGAGACCATGGGCTTTTGGAAGCACAATATGCCAGCGCGCATGCTGCTCCGATCGGGCGTTAGCTGGCACTTGGATGCGTTCGACACGCTCACATTTGAAGCGTACCTTCACGAGCTTTCCCTCGATCCGTCGCAGGTGCTGCCCATTCCCGTCCACCTCTTCCTCGACTACGCCGAGTGGTTTCGGTCGCGAAGTGGGCTCGACGTAGTGCAGGACTGCGTGGCCTCGTTGCGACGGGACGGTCCGGCGTTCGAAGCGACTCTGGCTGACGGAGCTCCGATAACAGCCAGGCACGTCGTGATCGCGACCGGATACAAACCGCACAAGCACATCCCGCGCGAGATTGTCGCCGGTCTGCCCCCGGAGCGCTTTGCGCACACCTGCGATTTGGTTGACTTCTCGGCTTTGCGCGGCAAGCGATGCCTTATCGTCGGTGGAAGACAGAGTGCATTTGAGTGGGCGGCGTTGATCAATGAGGAGTGTGGCGCGGAGGTGCATGTCGTGTTCAGGCACGACACCCCGCGATTCGAGGCGTCTGACTGGTCCTGGATCGGCAGGCATGTCGAAGAAATGTTGCTGGCCCCCGGCTGGTATCGAAACTTGTCAGAAGGCGATCGGCAGGCGGTCGAGATGCAATTCTGGGAGGAAGCCAAGCTCAAGCTCGAGCCCTGGCTGTGGGAGCGCCTAGGGCGCGAAGGTATCCTGTCGTGGCCGCGACGCAGTGTAACCAGTTGTCGCGTGACCGCCGACGGTCAAATCGATGTGCATCTCGACAATCAGTCGCGTCTGCGAGTCGATTTTGTCGTGCTGGCCACCGGTTATACGGTGGACGTCGGGCGCATGCAACTGCTGTCGGACTACTCCGTCATGTCTCGACTCCAGGTTGCGGATGGCTATCCTGTGCTGGACGAGGTATTTCAGTCGAGTTTGCCAGGCCTCTTTTTTGCGGGCTTGGCGTCCACGCGAGACTTCGGGCCGTTCTTTGGCTTCGTGCGCGGATGCACTGCTACAGCGAAGCTCATCGTGGATTACCTGATCGGCCATGGTGAAAATGGGACCATCGAGCCAGATGGGCGCAGCGCTTAGTGGCGGAGGGCAAGCGGTGAAGATCAAACAAGTCGGGCGTACGGGCCTCAAAGTGAGTGAGGTCTGCCTGGGTACCATGACGTTTGGCAATCAAGCCGATGCGCCGGCGTCGTTCTCCATCATGGACGTGGCCGATGCGGCGGGAATCAACTTCTTCGATACCGCCGACGTCTACCCACTCGGTGGATCGCTTGCAACCGTGGGGCGGACCGAGCAGATAGTCGGCGATTGGCTGAGAGAACGGCACGCGCGTGACCGCGTGGTGCTTGCGACGAAATGCTTCGGCCGCATGGGACCCCTGCCGAACGATGAAGGCCTGTCTCGCAAGCATATCATCGCGGCATGCGAGGCGAGTCTCCGCAGGCTTGGCACGGATTACATCGATCTCTACCAGGTACACGCGCCCGATCGCTCCACGCCGATCGAAGAGACGCTGCGCGCTCTCGATTCGCTGGTATGCAGCGGAAAGGTACGGTACATCGGCTGCTCGAACTTCCCTGCCTGGCGCCTGGCTGATGCGCTGTGGACCAGCTCCGGGCATGACCTGGCTCGATTCGAGTGCGATCAGCCTCGCTACAATTTGCTGTTCCGGATGATCGAGGATGAGGTACTTCCGCTGTGCATCGAGCATGGTGTTGGGGTGATCGCATACAACCCTCTTGCAGGCGGCATGCTGACCGGCCGCTATCGCCACAGCCGAGAACTGGCCGACGGCACTCGTTTCGCCCTGGAGGGTGCAGGCGATTTGTACCGCCGGCGGTATTGGAAAGAGGACGTCTTCGACGTGGTCGACCGGCTCGACGCGTTCGTGCAAGAGCGCGGCCACAAGCTGGTGCACGTGGCACTGGCATGGGTCCTCTGCAAACCAGGCATAACAAGCGCGATTGTCGGTGCGAGCCGCCCGGAACAGCTCGAGGAGAGTCTGAAAGGCGTGGCGACCGTCCTGAATTCCGAGGTGCAGGCAGCGTGCGACGAGGCGTGGTTCAGTCTTCCGCGCGAGCGCGACGTGCAGCTAGCACGACGCTAGTCAGGTTCAAGCATTCCAAGGCGATGAGCCTCCCTGTTAGAGCACTACTCCAATGGGTGTATTGCGCGCGTCTCGCTTGTGAGAGGATGCGCGTGGGATACGAGCACGGGAGATGGCCTGGCGCCCCAAGCGGCTGAGCCGTGTGGGTTCAATGAAGCTCCATCGACTAGCTCCAGCCCCACTCCTTCTTCACGCCTGACACGGTCTCAAACAGCTAAGTGGAGGCATTGTGAATCAAGCAACCTATACTCGCCTGCTTCGAATCAACCTGGCAGCTGAACTAGGGCATGCCGGCTCTGGCGTGCATGCGACGGCGTCTGCTGTCGCAGTCGAGACTTCCACGCTCCGCATGGCGCTTCTGTGCTCGGCACGGCAGTTTGGTCACCAGCTCACTGAGTGGATGTATGACTCCGACGGCAGGGTGACTGCCAACTGCGTGCACTGTCAAGGCGAGGCTTCGCTGTTGTACCGAGGTCCTGGCGCCGTTCGCGTTGAGCATGACATCCCCTTCACGTGCAGCTCCGTGCTCAGCGCCTGACCTGTTGGAGGCCGACAGGAGCGCCTTCCGGCTCACCTGCACCGTCAACGAGCACACACAACGACGTGCATCAAGCTAGCTCTTCAGTTTCTCGGTCGGACTCGGGCAAGGTATGTTACGCTACTCCCTAGGTGGGTAGGACCCAGTTTCCGTTTGCCTCTGCGCATTGAACGGCATGTTGGAGCACTGAACTGGCCGAGGACGAGTCAACGCCGGAAGCGAGCCAAAAACGTCAGCCGCGACGCCACCAGGCGAGCGGCGGACGCAATACGGGTTGGTATATTCCTTTCTGGCGCAAGCCACGTCGCGGCCAGCAGGATCAGGCGCAGTTCGAGAGAAGTGAACGGCGGAGGAAGCCGCGCTCGCGTTCCGAGCTGGACCTGGAACGTGTTCGGAACGAGTGGATAGCGCGATACAACGTGCGTCTGCGCGCGCTCAACATTCTTGGTCTATCAGTTGGGACGCCAAAGGACGATATCGTTCAGCGGTACGACGCATTGCGCGCGCTGATTGCCGCCGATCCGGGAGCCAACGATACGCTGGACGCCCTTGATAGGGCCTACACGGTCCTGCGTAGCGATCAGTAGATGACGGGCTCGACCGCAGTTGCGCAGCTTCAATACTCTTAAGCCGCACACGTCGCAGGCAGGTGACATTCACCTGTGCACGCCCGCCCGGAGCGAGTCGTAGCGCGGCGAGACCTCAGCCCGACCCGGCGGCGAACCACTTGGCGAGGATCTGCCCAGCAGGCGTCATCTGGCCTGTGTTGATGTCGACCGCGGCGGACTGCGCGAGATCATCCTGTCCGGCAAGATACCAGTACTCGACGCCTGACACGTATGGTTGCGTGGCGAGCCAGCCCAGGTACTGGTCCGTCGTGATGGCGACTAACTGCGGCGTGTTGTCCGCGCCATTGATGTCGCCCCATTGGAGGGTGATAGGCAGTGAAGGGAACGCACCGTGGCTATTCAGGATGCCGCTCGTGAAGCCCGCGAAGCTTTGCGCGAAGTGATCCATGCTGTAGGCATTGCTGTATGCGAGCGAGGTGGAGTCCACGTACTTGTAGGAGTCTCCGGCCAAGCCGAACCAGCCGGAGGACACCTTCTTGCCGATCTTCTGGAAGGCCGCTTGGTCGGCCTGTGTGAAGTCGCTCAGCCAGCGGTTGAAGCTGGGCACGTCAGGGAACTGGCAGATACCGCTGGGGCAGTTTCCGGCGCTGGTGCCGTAGCAACTGCTGTAGCCTGCTTGCGGCGCACAGCTGGCGATACCGTTGTTCTGAGGCTCGCCGAAGGGCTCGAAGATGTCGCCGTCCTGGAAGATGTCGGCATGGTTAAGGATCCATTGGTAGGTCATGCCGATATATGAGCTTGTGTCACTATTGTCGAGCACGGCCGCGAGGCCTCCGGGCCCCTCATAGGGGATAGAGGGATTGGTGCTATAGGACAGCTTCGGCCGGCCGAAGTCTCCGGCCCAATTGTTCCAGTTGCCGCGAAAGATCACGTTGAGGCCCGCGGCATGGATCGTATTGGCCCAGCTCAGCATGTACTGGTAAGGCTGCAGAGGCGCGTTTCCCGAGCCGAAGGTGCACGCATAGCCAGCGGCATCGTCAAAAGGCACATCATCGGACGCGTAATTGGCGTGAAACTGGGGGATGTAGCCGACCAAGCGGCTTATATCTGCCTGGCTGTGCTGATTGCAGACAGTGTCATGCGTCTGGGCTGTCAGGCCCATCACGCGCACGGTCCAGACGGGGCGAGCTACGTCGGTAGAGCTGCTGGTGGGTGTTGCGGAGCTGGTAGGTCTATTCGTGGCGGTGAAGGTCGGCGTGGTAGTGACCGTGGCGCTGCTCGTCAACGTCGGCGTCAGCGTCGCTGCACTCGTGCCAGCATCTGTCGGGCTATCGCTAGCCGTATTTGCGGGCGTATCGCCGGCGGTGGGGTCGTCCGTCGGCGTATTGATTGCCGTGGCGGTGTCTGCCGGCGTGTCGCTCGCCGGGTCCTCCGGCGTGTCGCTAACAGTATCCGTGAGTGTATTGCTGGCAGTGTCGGTGGCCGTCGGGGTGTCGCTGGCGGTGAGTGTATTGGTGGCAATGTCAGTGGCCTTAGGGGGGTCAGTGGCTGTGTCCGTAGGCGTAGCGCTAGCCGTGTCTGTGGACGTGCTGCTGGCCGTGTCTGTGGGCGTGCTGCTGGCCGTGTCGGTGGCTGCAGGGGGGTCAGTCGCTGTGTCCGGAGGCGTAGCGCTAGCCGTGTCTGTGGGCGTGCCGCTGGCCGTGCCGCTGGCCGTGTCGGTGGCCGTCGGCGTACTGCTGGCAGTAGCGGTGTTCGTCCACGTATACGTTGGCGTCACGGAACTCGTGGCTGTTGCCGTGTTTGCGGGAGTGAAGGTCGCACTGCCGGTGGGCGTCACGGAACTCGTGGCTGTTGCCGTGTTTGTGGGAGTGGAGGTCGCACTGCTGGTGGGCGTCTTGGTGCTCGTGCGGCTTGCCGTGCTACTCGGGACGCGCGTGGCCGTGCGGGTCGCCGTCCGAGCGGGCGTGCTCGTCGGCACCCGTGTTGCCGTGCGGGTGGCGGTGTTGGTCGGTGTTCGCGTTGCCGTGCGGGTAGCAGTCGCCGTCGCCGTGCTCCGGAGAGCGGCGGCAGCCGACTCCCGCCCTGAGGAGGAAGAGACAGCCTGCGCCGGACCCGGGGAGAGCAAGCCAGCTGCATGTGTCCACAGGTCTGAGCCCTGCGCGAGCGCCAGGCACAAAATCAGCGACAGAACCCCTAGGCAGGCGCCTCGGCAAGACCCTGGTCGTCTTTCCGGCCTGAGCCTGCTGTGCTGAGAACCCCCCCGGCTGTGAGCGCCCGGCTGCCGTACGTCACCGTGCTTTGCCGTCGCCAACCCCCCATGCCCGCGCGGGCTCCACGAAACACTGCGATGCTCGACGGTCGAAACACAGGTGGCTCGAACGACGGACGGAGTGCGCCGCCCACGCTCTACAGGCGAATGCACTGCTCATTTCAGCATACGCTCGCGGGCTGTAACGTGACCGACTTCAACCGGAGGCGTGCGGGCGGGCGTGTCCGACAATAGTGGTCGACGGTGCGTGAGCGTGCGATCGCAAGTGCCCGATCGCGCCAGGCCGGTGCGATCGCGGACTGGCCCGTGGGCCGGCGCAACACAAGCGCACCCACGGTACCGGCAGGCCGCGTTAGGCGAAACCGTTGTAGCCTTGTGGCACCGAGCCGACATTGTAGATTCGGACGGCAGGTAACCTATTGCCTCGTGGCAGGCTGAACCTGGGCACCTTCGGCACACAGGCCCGAGAACCGCGGATCGTTCTGATCAAGCAATGCGCCCCGGTCCACGAGGTTCGAGCGCTCGGGGAACACTACGGACAACCGCTGGCTGGCGGTCGCCGGGAAGTCGGCCGGAGCTACCTGCTTGCCTTGGGGGTGAACAACTATGCCATGCGAATCCACGTCACAACAGTGGACTTCGAATACGATGCCCACCGCACCTCCGCAGTCGTTGCAGAACAGTCGAAGGTGCCGATCGCTCAGTTCTTCCTGCGTTTGCCTCACTGGACCCTCCTGCCCTGTGGCCTTCCGGCGCTCTCAGCTCTTGCAGAACCATGCGGTCACACGCTGCTAGCTGCAATCATCCTACCCAGCTTGCGCCGGTAACTGCCACTAGAACCGCCCGGCCGCCCGCCGCAGTGCGAGATGCACCGCCGCGTCGGCGCCATGCTCAGGGCAGACCTCTCGACCCGTGTCCTCAGGCAGTTGGAGTGAAGAATATCCGGCCACGCCCGGTAATCGCCTAAAGCACGAAGGGCCTGGTGCCCGCGGCAGGCCTTAATCGCCTTGGGGAAGATGTGCGGCCTGCCTCCATCTGGCCTACGCTCGAGATGTGGCTAGCCACGGCAATATGTGAAGCCACGATGCAGCTATGGCACCAACGTAACCTGCCTTTTTCGCAGTCGTCAGGCCAGTAGAGGTGTTGCGAGGGCACCTTCAAGCCACAGCACGTCTGCCGGCTGCCTGTCTGCTGCGTGTGAATAGCGGTGGATCCCGGCCACCATATAGACTGCCATCGTAGTGGTTGCATTCTTGACTCCTTTGCGAGCGGCGTCTGTCCGCCACCACCGCGCGCCTAATGCAGCCTCATCGACGTTTCGTGCCACGGCCGAACGGTCGGGCTGCACAGTCATGGAAGCGCTTGCGCACTCCTGCTGGCGTGTACTCTAGGCCCGACGCGTTACACCCGTGTGCAGCAACGGTCAAGACGGAAACCGTCGAGCCGCAACGATTACTTAGAGAAGAAGACTGAGGCCGAGCGAGCGCTCGCGCGCAAGGCCCAGGCACTGGCCCGCCTGCGAAGCGAGTTCGAAATGTGATGCGTGCTTCAAGGTGTTGGATGCGGTCTTCAGGGTAGTCGACATGCGGGGCCGAGCGTGCTCACGAGCCACCATCTGACTATCGCGAGCAAGGCAAGGACCAGCGCATACTGAACCAGACCTTGCCTATAGGGCATCTCGAGCAGTCGTGCGAACCACTGCTCGAATCTGACTGCCGCCGGCCGGAATGCGTCGAAATGCCGCGTCTGATTCGCCTCAAAGTCCACGACAGAACCGCTCCTTGTGCTTATCCGAAAGGCCTCTAACAGTCCCAAGCGGTGAGGACTGCTTCCGTCTCTCACCCATATTGTTGCACAGTCCATGGCGTGTCACTGATACCCGAATGGGGACCACCCGGATGGGGGCATAGCGCATTCCCCGGCGTCGCCTCAAAGCCAGCCCTCGGGACGTCCTCAGCCACGCCGCTCGTCGAGTGGCTGGACCGCGGATAGCATGCAACCACCGTACTAACCGCCACGCTACCAGTCAATAGAGGCATCACAGACCACTAGCCTTGCTGATCGCGGTGCTGCGGGTGCCAAAGTAGGAGACAACTAATCAGGGGTGTATGCAGGCATGCGAACTCTCCGCCAACATGGCGCAGATCCTGCTCACCCTCCGAGCAGCTTCTCCCACCTCGACGATTGTCGTGCTGCAGCTGTACAACCCATTCGCTGTCCTCTCCAGCGCATCCACGCAAGTCGTCGGCGCGCTGAACTCTGCACTGGCCAGCGCTGCGGCTGTTGCCGGTGCGAGGCTCGCAAACGCCTACGTGCCATTCAATACGTGGAAACCGCAACCACAGGTGCTCTGCGCGCTCACAAACATGTGCGGATCGCAGCCGGATATCCACCCTACGCATGCCGGCTATACGGTCATTGCCCAGCTCTTCGTTACCGCCTACCTGTCCTCCGGGGTGGGCCGATGAACACTGTGCCGGAACTCACGATCAGCGGCACGCCATAACCTGCATCAAGCACAACCGCCGCGCCAGGTCCTGGGGGGTGCAGGACCTGGCGTGCGCGTGTGCCTTGACGGACGACCTTAACGCGCTGCGGGCAGAGTGTCACGGGCAGCCGCCCGAAGCGTGGGCCGCGGCAGCAATAGCAATGATGGCGACATCGGCTGTTCACGCGCGATACCGCGCGGTGCACGCTGTATAGCCGCTTCTATGCGGGCTGGGTGCACCAGCCCAACCAACAGGCTTCGACGTGGCAAGCGACTGCACCGACGCCGGCCACTACTCCCGACACAGGAGTCTCCGACCTCTCGTCCCATGACTCCGCCGCGCTCGGCGCCACGCCCCCGATCTGTGCGACGTCAGGTTTGGTCCCGTTTCACAGGAGGCCCTTGGCGACGCATGCCTGGCCGTGTTCTCCAGTGCATGAGCCCCTTGGGCCCATTCGTTGAGCCACCGGTCCAGCTCCGTGACCGGCAGCGGCTTGGTGTGGTAGTAGCCCTGGGTGGTATCGCACTGCATCGCTTCCAGGAGTGAACACGCCTCCCGTGACTCCACGCCTTCGGCCACCACTTCCAGGCCAAGCGCGTGGGCCATGGCGATCACCGTGCGCACGATGGCGTTGTCGCGGATACTCCCCGGATCGCAGGCGACATTCAGGTCCCGCACAAAGGAACGGTCGATCTTGACCTCATCCACCGGCAGCCGCTTGAGGTAGGCCAGCGACGAGTAGCCGGTCCCGAAGTCGTCGATGGAGAGTCGCACCCCGATCCCGGCCAGCCGTGCGAGCACCTCGAGCGCACGCGCCGGATCGGTCATCAGGGCACTCTCGGTGATCTCCAGCGTGAGCAGCGCGGGAGCGACCCCTGTCTCCTGCAGCAATGCCTGGATCAGGTCCGGCAGCGTTCGGTCGTGCAGGTTGTGCATCGAAAGGTTCACCTGCACGCCGAGCTCCTGCCCTCGCAGGCTCCACGCGCGGCACTGGCGCAGCGCGGTACGAAGCACCCACTCGGTGAGGGGGACTATCAGCCCCGTGTGCTCCGCCAAGGGGATGAAGCTGTCGGGCGGCATCAGGCCATGGACCGGGTGTAGCCAGCGCACGAGGGCCTCCACACGCGTGAAGCGCCCATCGCGGGTCAGCCGAAGCGGCTGGTAGTGCAGGACGAGCTGACCGGCCGCGATGGCGATGCGCAGGTCGCTGGCCATGGTCAGCCGGGTCACGCTATGGCCGTCCTCACCCTGGGCATAAACCGCCACGCCGCTGCGCGCGCGTTTGGCCGCGTACATGGCCACGTCGGCGCAGCGCAGCAATGTGGCGCTGTGCGCACCATGATCCGGGTAGGCGGCCACGCCGATGCTGATCCCCACGTCAAGCGCGTGCTGCTCCACCAGGAACGGCTCCTCAAGTGCGTTACGGATGGTCCAGGCAAGGCGAAGCGCGTCAGCCACTCCGGCCGATGGGAGGATCACGGCGAACTCGTCGCCGCCCAGGCGCGCCACGGTGTCCGAGTCGCGCAAGAGGCTGGTGATGCGCGGCCCAATCTGTTGCAAGAGCTGATCGCCACAGTGGTGGCCGAGCGTATCGTTGATCTCTTTGAAGCGGTCGAGATCCATCACCAGCAGGGCCAGGGGCTTGCCTGCCAGGGCGGCGTCGGCCAGGCCCTGGTCGAGGCGGCGCTGCAAGAGGACGCGGTTGGGCAGGTGGGTGAGGGTGTCGGTGGTGGCCATCACCTCAAGGCGCCCGTGCTCGGCCAGCTCGCGCTCGCGCAAGCGGGCACGCTCGACGGCGGTGGCGACGTGGTTGCACAGGGCCAGCAAGGGACCGGCGGTCGCGGCGGACACCGGCCGGCCGCTGAGCAGGTTATCGACCGAGATGGTGCCCACGAGCCGGTCTCCGGCCCGGAGCGGGGCCATCAGGTTCTGCGTCGACGGCCCATCCAGCACGTACCGCAGAATCCTCCGGACACTCGTCCAGGACGTTCTCCGAGAAGTACAGTCGGGCTCCATCCAGGAGATTGGAAATGCCGGGGAGGCGCCAGACGATACTGTCCGGACCCAACGGGGTCGCGCGGTCCACGGGGATGGTCTTGCGCCCTAGGTCGTCCGTCCCACGCGCTTCCCGGTAGATGCCCGCTTCGTAGTCGATGAGGTCGATACCGACGCGATCGTAGCCCAGCCCGGTGCGCAGGCCGTCATAGGCGATGTCGAGCACGTCGTCGAGGCTGGTCGCCGCGTTGAGCTGCCGGCTGATCTCGTGCAGACACTCCTGCTCTCGGTGCGCATGGCGCAGCGCGGCATAAAGTCGTGCCTGCTCCAGTAGCGCCAGTACCTGCCGGAACAGCAGCAGCCCGATGAGCACCACGCTGCCCGCCACCACCCCTGCTCGCAGGCGGGGATCGTCACCACCTCGCCAGGCGACCACGAGCAGCAGCGCCACAGCCGGCATGAGCGCGTAGGGCAGGAGCAGACGAACCGGTGCCGTCGGCGGCTCTTCCGGTTCTCCCGGCGGGTTGGGGTCAACTGCGCAGCTTGGCGTGGCGTCCCCAGCGGAGCCATCCCCGGCCCCGGCTATGACAGCACTGGGCCGGCGCACGGAGGTGACACGCACGGCGCCCACCGCCAGCCCGATGAGCATTTCGGCGATCGGCCAGCCGGCGTCGAGCAGCTGCATAGAGTCATACATGCCCTGTACGGTCTGGTAGAGGTAGACGGTGTCGGTAATGGTCCAGACACCCAGCCCTGCGGCGAGGAGCGCCAAGGGGATGCGCAGCGATGGGTCGTGATTGCGAACAGCCAGAACGCACAGGCTCGCCAGTAGCAGGAGATCCCCCAGCGGATAAGCGGCACTGACCAGCTTGCTGGCCAGCGTCGCATCGCCTGAGAGGATCGTCGGTCCGAGGATGAAGGACCAGCTCACAGTTGCGGCGGCGATCACCGCCATGAGACCATCCAGGACGGCGCGGGTACGCGCGGACCGGGAGAGGGGACTGCTGGGCAGCGCCAGGATGGCCGCCAGCCAGAGCGGATAGACGCCCAGATAGCCCAGGTCCGCCCAAGACGGCGACGGTACCTGCGAATGGAGAACCAAATCGTACCCGGTCCAGACTGCTTCGCCGAGGGCCTGGCTTAGCAGCCCCAGCCCGATCAGCAGCGGAAACCGGCCCAATGCAGGCGTGCGAGCTGTATCACGGCTACCCCAGCATAGCGGCAGCACCAGCAGCGGAGCCGCTATCGACACCAGATCGTCAATTGCGTTGTCCAGCGCATAGCCGCCGGGCCTGAGCACGAGAACAGCCACGAGGGCGCCGTTGAAGAGCGCGGCCATCACCAGCCACGGCCAGAGCCGGAGCGCCAGGGCAGGGAGGGACACGTGTCGGCGCACGACAACCGGCCCGGCCGGATCGGAGCGTCCTGCCGAGCCGGCCGCGGCGGTGGAGTCCAGCGCGCCTCGCGGCACAGTGACCGGCTGCCGGACCAATCGTGGCAGAGCACGCGCGGGAGCGGACCCGCTACACCGTGACCCAATGCCTGCGGCTGCGACCGTGCGCCGGCTGGGGCGGCGACGTCTGCCAATCCAGTCGGCGTCTTGGCCGTCACGAGGCGCCGCCGGCGGAGACCCTGCCTCCACCTCCATGTTGCGAGGCTCGTTCAGCTCTTCGGCAATCACGCGGTTATTATCACTTCTGAGTCATGGTGCCCCGCCGCACGCGCCCTGCGTGCGGACAACGCCTATAGGCAGCCTTGATCATGTCTATCGGCAGACTTCGGCGGATCTGTAGGTGTCAACACGAACTGCCAGCTGCTGGTCAGCGCCGAAGATAGTAAAGACCACTTGGAGCGAGGCGATCCGCAGCATCGGCACGTGCGTTAAGGCGCGCTGGCCGGCAGACTGTTCGCCGTTGCTCACGAACGTCCGCACGGATACGGCGTGGTTCGTGGACATGTGGGCGCTGCCGCTGCGCTTCGTGCGGGGACGGCTGCACTCCACGCGCGAAGGGCGCAAAGGCGACAGCCCGCGGTATGCAAACGTCATCGCCTACGCCGGGCCGCAATGGGCGCGCTTCGACGGCGAGCCGGCGGGACCTGTCGAGTTGCCCGAGGCCGTGGCGGCCTACTGGGCCCCTCATGGACGGGGCGCGGCGTGCGCCGCGCCCCGTGATGTCCCATTCAGCACACTAACACTGTTTCGGCCGGGAGCCGCGCACCCAACCACTGCAGTTGCTCGCTGTGGCCCCTACGACCCCCAGCCGGCGGACGGCTTGTCGACGTGACATGTTGCGCATGCTGCCGTATTGGTGCCGCCCAGGCCATGTGCCGGCTGGCTGATGAAGAGGCCTGTGCCAAGAATTACCAGGGCCAACACGGCGATCTGGCGCCAGAGCACCGGCAATGATCGATTCTTCCCCTGTGCACTCACGATTGTTTCTCCGTTCACTACCTTCGCTACCTGCTATTTCACGGTCGCTGTGGGCGCTGCCTACGACCCCCAGCCGGCATTGGTATTGGCCACACTTCCTTAGCGATACGTCCGCGCTCCAACCCAATAGTAGGCGTGACGCCTGACCGACACATCACCCGGACGAGGGGGCCCGCTCTTGCTAGCCAGTCTGGCGACGCCTCGCGGGTCTGCCCGGTACCGGTGACGGGGTTCGCCAAGTTACAAGCTGCTACCCTTCTAAGGCTCTATATCGGGCCATTTGACGAAGCGGCAACTAAAGTACGCCAAGCGGAACTGCTTCTGTCCATAGCCGTGTGGCGTATCGACCTGAACCAGTGATGGCATGAGTTGCGCCGTTCCCGCCCGCCTGCTCGATGCACCGTGTGGTATATGCCAATGGCCACTTCACCGAAGAACTCGTCACCGAGCACAGGACTGAGAATACCGATCGTGGGCTGTGGCAGGTCAGACTAAGCGTTCACCATGAGGTCAATCCCCCTCACGTCTCGTTGACTGATGGCAACAGTACACGGCGCGATCACGCCAAACCACGACTGCAAACAATGCTACACGCGTCAAGTCCCGCACAACGGCGCGTCCAACACGATCCTCGGCCCGTTGTGCACGTGCCAAGCGGGGACGCGTGGCGTCTTGCCGTCAGACCACCCGCATCAGCCAAGCTTCCTGCGTGTTGAGGGTTTGCGACGGTGCGCGCGAACTGTCCAGGGTGAACTGCCCAACTAGCTCCTCGAGCCCCGTCGCGAGTGCTGCTAACTCCTGCGCTCCGGCACTCATCTGTTCCACGCTGGCGGATTGCTCCTCTGTTGACGCGCTGACCTCGGCCGCGCTTGCCGCACCCTCTTCACTCACCGCCGCGGTGTTCTCTATCTGTTGGCTTAAGTGCTCACAGCGTTCCCGCATCACGGCGGTGGCTTGCCTGGTGCTTTCGGCGATCTGGTTGCTCTTCCGGCCCATCTCCGTGACCGTGCCGACCTGCCGTCCGATCTCCTCCGTCGCCGCGCCGATGCGCTGCACCTGGTTCCTGGTACCATCCACGACCGTGACGATGTTACGCAGGGTCGTGCGTGTCTGCTCGCCCAGCTGGGCCGTTTCCGTGACCGCTGCGCTCGCTGCGTGCATGGCCGCCACCACGTCACTCACCTGCAGTTGGATGGACCGGACGCGCCCGGCGATCGCTTTGGTCTCGTTGCTTGACCGCTCGGCCAGCTTGCGCACCTCCGCTGCCACCACCGTGAAGCCTTTTCCGTGCTCGCCGGCACGAGCGGCTTCGATGGCGGCGTTCAACGCCAGCAGGTTCGTTTGTGCGGCGATGTCGTCGATGGTCTCGACGATCTGCCCAATCTCCGCGCTGCGCTGACCAAGTGCTTCGACCTGCTGGGCACTCTGCTGCACGGCCGAGCGCACAGCAGCGATGCTGGTGACCGTCTGGTCGATGACCGGTCCTCCGTCCTGCGCGGTGCGCGAGGCCTGGGTGGCAGCCTTCGTCACCGCTTCCAGGCTCTCGTTCGCGGCGGCAACCGCCGTGCTCATACCCGTCAAGGCCGCCAGGAGCGGCCCGGCAGCCGCGGCCTGTTGGACCGCGCCATCGGCCACCTGTCGCACGGCTGCGTCCAGCGCGCTCACCGTCTCCATCATCGTGCCAGCGCATCTATTCTGCTCCGCGGCGCCGTGCGCGACCTCCCCGATGACGCATGCGACCTGGGTGCTGGCCTGTCCAATCTGCTGGGTCGCCCTTGCAAGCGCTGTCGCGCCATGGTCCACCTCCTGCGCGTGCCGGCCCACCTGACCAATGAGCTCGTGCAACTGCGTGCGTGCTTCTTCGTACGCCTGTAGCGCGGTGCGACCATGGGCGATGATCTCGCGCACGGCATCGGCCATTCGACCAATCTCATTCGTGCCGACATACGTGGGACCCTCGATGCTGGAGTGCAGAGACACGGTCAGGTCTCCTTTGGCAAGCGCGGCCATGCCTAGGGCGAGCCTTGCCAGGCCGACAGTCCCGCACGCGCGCGCAATCCGTTGCACCTCGTCGAACGGTCGCCTCATGGAACGAGCGCTGGCCCAGCCGCAGCCCAGCGCCAGGACGATGGCCAGTGCCAGCCCCGCGTAGCCCGCCCCTTGCGCTAGAAAACCCAGCGCCGCCATAGCGGCGTAGCCGCCCGTCAGCCATATCGAGAGTTGCAGATTTCGAGTCCAGGCCATAATCTCCCCGTCCCCTTCGTGAATCGTGTATGGCGACTACTCGACGCCCCCGGTGCCTGCCATGTGCCGAGCTCTGTGGCATCTCCAAGGTTCTTCGCTTCCACCTCTATTCCTGATCGTCAGGATTGCCGACTTCTTCAGGGTTCTTTCGGTACCGGATTCAAACAAACACGACGAATTCGCACCATAGGTGCCGTCGGAAGATTCGGTCTCTTCTTCCATGCTGTGTTCTCCGCGCTGCCTCGCTCCTCAATGATCTCTTCCTCGACGGTCCTGAGGAGCGCGCGCCTGCGGTCACGGCGCGAACTCCGTGCCCATACCACGGACACGGCTCGCAGCATCGATGCCGCAGTGCGATGATGCGGGAAGATGGAGCACACGCGCACGACCGGGGTGCCGGCATTGGCGACGGGTTCGTTGGCGGCTGGCCGGTTGAACGCGCGGGACCGCAGCAGCGCACCGAGAGAACCAGCTTGCGCCGCAGGCCAGTAGCCGACTCCCATAGCCGAGCCGTTTCCGATCGGGCTATTTCCTTTCGCGAAGTCGCTTGTATAGAGTAAATGCGGGAAGGCTGACCAATACACTTGTAGTAGTCGAATGCCGTGCAGCCTCGGAGGCGGCGCAGTCCAGGCGCACAGGGACATGGTGCGTGCCATCCAGGCGATGCCTCCGGCCGGCGGCTATCCGGATCGAAAGGAGCCCCATGCTGCCACCTGTCGATGACCCACGCTGGCGCGCGATCGTCACCGGAGCTGTCCCGTTTACCCCGACCCCGATGTCAGCACGCATGCTGCTGACGCGCCTCACCGCCAGCGTGCAGGAGGATCCGTCCCTGGCGAACGTTGGGCGACGCGCGGCGGAACTCCATGCCTTCTGCCAGAAGTTCGAGAAGCTGGTTGCCGGCGACCTGACGCGGCTGGCCAGTGCCGCAAAGTGAAGGAGTGAAGCCTTGAGTACGCTATCTGGCATCGGCGCGCGGACGACACTGGTCACCACCGACGAAGCAGGCGAGCGGATTCGCGCCGGAGTCCCGCTGCTGCTCGCCGCGAGCGAGGCAGCGTTGCGGCAGCTGCCATCCGGGCGGTGGGTCGGCGGCACGATCCCCTATTTCATGGCCGATGTCGGCGGGTGTTACGCGGAGGATCGCGTACTGGTCACCGAACTCCCGGGCGTCGAGGATTGCTCCATCTGTCTCTACGACGAGGCCATGCTGCCCCACATCGCTGCCGACGCGCCGGGAAATGGCTTCAGCGTGCTGATCCTGCCGGCGGGTTCCGCGGTACATCGGCGCTATGCGGAGGAGGCGGCGAGCTACGCGGGCCTCTTCTTCTCGCCCATCATCGGCTGGGTGTCCGGTTCCGCGCTCGACCAGATCGGCGTTGTCACACCCAAGGTCATCGATGGGCTGTCCGGAACGCTGAGTGACTCACAGGCCGTGGTCATGCATATCACGCTGCCGGCACACCGCAGGGCGAGCGTGGAGATAGTCAACATCTTTTGCCCGGGCGAGGGCGACGTGTTGCGGTTTCCGCAGACCGGATTCACGATCACCACGTGTCTGGTGAACGGCGTGGAACGCTCCTTTGCTACCTATCTCGCCGAGTGTGCAGCCGATACACGCTTGCCGCTGGTCGCCAACTACCATGGGGCCTTGATCAATACCAGTTTCCAGGGAGTCGATGCTCAGCACGGGACGGTCACCTGTTATGCGCCCGTGTTCGCCGGCATGGACTATCGCCTGGCGCGGCCGATTGGCGACTATGCGGCGGCGTTCAAGGCCGCGGTGCCGGCTGACGCAGCCGGTGCGGCGTTCGCCTGCAACTGCATCCTCAATTACCTGTATGGCGAGCTGGAAGGGAAGCAGGTAGGCCTGAGCGGACCCATCACGTTCGGGGAGATAGCCTATCAACTGGTCAATCAGACACTGGTCTACCTGATGATTGATGACGCGTGAACATGCGGCTTCCGGTGAGCAGATCACCGATATCCGGTGACGACGTCGCGTGCGGAGCGTTGGCGAGGTAAGGCGGTGCGGTACCTGGTGCACATCTTTCGCTCGCCACGGCTCATCCTGCAGCTGCTGTTGCTCGGCCTTGCCGGACTGATCGGGGGCGCCGGCCTCCGCGGCTTGGTCTCAGCCCACTTGACCTTGAACACCATCTCATCTGCGCAATTGCCCAGTCTTGTGCACGTGCTCGACGCCGAACGCGAGATTACGCAGGCGGAAAACCTTGGCTATCGCGCGGTGCTCGACTACGATCCCAGCAAGAGGAACGTACCTGTCGAGATTCCTGATGTCGTGGCACTGATTCGGCAGTCCTGGCAAAATTACCGGCTGTTCAAGCAAGCCGAGCATTACCAAGCCGATCAGGCCGCGTTGCAAGCGCAAATCGATGCGCGATTCCCCGGCATGCTGCTGGCGGCCGCCACTGCCGAGCCGCTTAGCCGTGCGCGCGTCAGCGCTCGATGCTCTTGGGGTCACGCCCGACCCTGGCGCACCACTCGTCTAGCGTCCGGCTAGCAAGTGCGCAGTCGCTGGCGGCTCACGCAGGCCCGCGTACAAGAGGTGCCGGCCCACTACACCAGCCGTCGCCCGAACAGCTTCAGGATCGCTGCGTGGACTCAGCCCCGCGCTTCCGCCCAGCCTTGCTACCGCGCGACGAGGAGCACAGCCTTGCCGGCATAGCGCCGATTTACCAGTTGCTGCGCCACGTCTGCCACCTTCTCCCACGGCTCTTCCACCGTGATCAGCGGCCGGAGCCGCCCGTCCTGCACCAGCCGTGCTAGCCGCGCCAAACCCGCGGCTGCCGGCTTGCTCTGTACCTCATAGAAGAGGATGAAGCCGTAGAGCGTAACGCCACCCGTGGCATAAAAACGCGAGATGTTGAACGGAACGTCAGGCCCGTCAGAAGCACCAAAGGCCACGCAGGTGCCACCCGGCGCCATCATGGCGAGCACCGTGGCCAAGGTTCGGCCACCGACCGAATCGAGGGCCCGGTCGAATGGTCCATGCACCGCCGCTCCTGATGCGTCGTCGGTGACTACTACGTGGTCCGCGCCAGTAGCTTGTATCAGCCCGACTTGGTCCTGGCGCCGCACGACGGCAGTGACGCGGGCGCCAGCCCCGTGAGCCAACTGGCAGGCGAAATAGCCCACGCCACCCGTGGCCCCGGTGATCAGCACCGATCGATCCAGTAGCGAACCGGCCTGCTCCAAGGCGTAGAGCGCGGTCAATCCGGCCACCGGCAGCGTTGCCCCTTGGGCGAAAGACACGGCATCCGGCAGTGGCGCGAGGGCGCGCGTCGACACCGCCGCTGCCTCCGCCCAAGCTCCAGATGCGAGAAAGCCGACCACCCGGGTGCCGGCTGGCGGCCCGGAGCCGTCACGTGCGGCTCGCTCCACGGTACCAGCAAGATCCCAGCCCGGCCGCCATCCCGCGTCTGCGCTCATGGCGCGGCGCACCTCGCCCCGATTGAGCGAAATGGCAGCGACACGAACCAGAGCCTCCGATGGCGCAGGGTCGGGATCGCCAACGTCAGCCAGCACTAGGCGACCGGCTACCTCAGGATTGACGACAACCGCACGAGTCATCTCTTCGTCCCCTCTTGAATATTCCGGATGTGAGCGATGCGCTGGTACCGTTATAGCATGAACCTCATGACATAGCCGTCGAGCTGTCGGCGTTGGCGGCATGCACGACTGGCGCCCAGCCCTTCCCGGCCGCTCCCGGGCCGCACCTGGACGTCGCCGCCCTTCCCGCTGCCCGTTAGACACGCGTCTGCTCACCAAAGCTTTCCGACTCGCATCGCTGCTGGTGCCTTGCACCCATCGCGCGGCATGTCAGCGTCCGGCCCGCCCGATTGAGCGCAGCAACGGTTGTCTTTTCGTCCCTGGCCGCATGACTGTTGTTCCACAAGTTGTTCTTGGCTAAGGGTGAAGCCCGTCGGCATGTCCGCAAGGGTAAGATTGACCACATCGGGCTTGACAGACTCCAGTCGCGCGCGCTGACGCCCTGGTCGAGATCATGCGAGGCGCCGGAGCCTGCGCAATGACCACGCCGTCGAGGTCGGTCAGCGACATGGCCGTACTCCTGGCATCGTGCATGGCCGAGCCGACATGCCGGGGCTACGCGTTCGCGGTCCCGTAGGCGGCGAACGCCTCCAGTCCGTATCGACCGGGCGCAGGAAGTTCGTGCTAGAATCTGGCCGGATGCGGTTCGCCCAGTGAGAAGTGACCGGCCGCCTGTCGATCGGCTGAGCATGGACGAAAGTGTGCCCAGTGTGGCACGGAAGGTTGAGACGAGCGTGTCAGCGCACATGCCGGATGAGCGTGAACTGGGTGGCGCCGGCTGGTTGGACCAGTCGGCAACCGAAGTTGCTTTCCCCCTGGGAGGCATCGGGACAGGGAACATCTCGCTTGGCGCGCGCGGTAACTTGCGGGATTTCGAGATCTGGAACGAGCCGAGAAAGGGCTTGACGCTCCCCTACACGCAATTCACGATCTGGGCGCAGCGGGCCGGTACCGCGAGCGTCGCGCGCATGTTGGAGGGGCAGATCCCGCCGCCCTATTCCGCCTCGCACGGGATCCATCCGAATCATGGTGGCGGCTTACCCCGTTTCGCGCAGAGCCGTTTCCGCGGCCAGTACCCGGTGGCTGAGGTGGCACTGCGCGACCCCGAGATTCCGGTCGAGGCGCATCTGCTCGCGTATACCCCGCTGGTTCCCCTTGACCCGGACGAGTCCGGCCTGCCGTGCATCATCTTCCGCTGGCGCGTCACCAATCCCGGACCGCAGCCGGTGCAGGCGACCGTGGTCGGCACGCTGCTCAACCCGGCGGGCTACGCTGGCGTTGACGAGTTCGGCAATCTGCGCGGCAATCCAAGAGGCGAGTCGCGCAACATGTGGCGCCAGGATGACGGCCTGCGGGGCATCTACTTCGAAGGCCCGCCAACCGGCCCAACCGACCTCGCCTTCGGCAATGCAGTGCTCGCCACGCTCGAGACCGACACCACAGCCAAGGTCGCCTGGCAGCGAGCAGGATGGTACGACGCACTCCGCGATTTCTGGGTAGATCTCGCGACGGACGGCAGGCTGGCCGCTCCTGCCGAGCAAGCCACGGCGACGGCCATCGGGCCCCGTGTGGCGAATCTCGATCCGGGATCCCTTGGCGCACCCTTCATCCTTGCCCCAGGCGAATGCCGGACCGTCACCTTCCTGCTCTGCTGGTACTTCCCTAATCGCGTCAATGGGTGGGATCGCTCCGGTCCCGGCATGTCCCCGACCACGCGCATCCGCTACGCAGGCCGGTTTACCGACGCCTGGGCAGTGGCGGCGTATGTGGCCGGGCACATCGGGCGTCTGGAGCAAGCGACGTTCTCATTCCGTGACGCGCTGTTTGGCAGCACGCTGCTGCCGGCCGTGCTAGACGCGCTCTCTAGCAACATTGCGGTCCTGCGCAGCAACACGTGCTTCTGGTTGAGCGATGGCCGCTTCTTCGGCTGGGAGGGGTGCTTCGACCGCGGCGGATCATGCCATGGAAACTGTACGCATGTCTGGAACTACGCGCAGACGCTGGCCTACCTCTTTCCCGCGCTCGAGGTCAGCATGCTGCGGACAGCGTACCTCGATGAGGTCGATGCGAACGGTATGATGAGGTTCCGCACGGAGGCGGCCTTCGGCAGTGCCTTTCCCCTTGCCCAAGGTGCGGCGGACGGCCAGCTTGGCATGGTGCTGCGGCTTTGGCGCGCGTTTCTCCTGACCGGTGACCGGCAGTTCCTGCGCGATCTCTGGCCCAACGTGCGGAAGACGCTTGCTTATGCGCTGGCGACCTGGGACACGGATGGAGACGGCCTGCCCGATGGACAACAGCATAACACCTACGACATCGAGTTCTTCGGTCCGAACCCGCTGACGGCGTTCCTGATGGTGGGCGCGCTGAGGGCGGCCACAGCCATGGCCTGGCGGCTTGACGACGGCGAAGCCGCGGAGCGGTACGCGCGGCTGGCCAGGCGCGGCGCTGAGCAGGTGGAGCAATTGTTGTGGAACGGTGAGTACTACCGCCAGGTGCTCGCGGACGTGGACGCCCATGCCTATCAATTCGGGGACGGCTGCTTGTCCGATCAGCTGCTGGGACAGCAACTCGCGCATATCGCCGGGCTTGGGCACCTGGCAGCACCGGAGCACGTGCGCGCCGCGATTGACTCCGTCTGGCGCTTCAACTTCCGGCGGCCGATGGGCGCGTACGTCAACCTGCAGCGCACCTTTGTCATGCCCGACGAGTCCGGGCTGCTGCTCTGCAGCTGGCCGCGAGGCGGCCAGCCCCGCCTGCCCTTCGTGTATTCAGACGAGGTCTGGAGCGGCACGGAATACCAGGTTGCCTCGCACCTCATCTACGAGGGCGCCGTCCAAGCGGGCATTGAGCTGGTCAAGGCGGTACGGGATCGGTACGACGGTCGCCGACGGAATCCCTGGGATGAGGTTGAGTGCGGACACCACTACGCGCGTTCCATGGCAAGCTGGGCCCTGTTGACGGCGCTCAGCGGCTTCACATGCGATGTCGAGCAGAGGACGCTGCGGTTCAAGCCGGCTCTCGAATCGAGCAGTTTCGCCGTCCTGTTCACCTGTTCGGCCGGTTGGGGCATCTACACCCGCTCGCTGGACGACGCCGGACGCGTGCGCCGACACGTCGCGGTGCTCGGCGGCGATTTGAAGGGCTTCACTGTTTCCGACGGGGATGGGGTGATGACCGTCGGCTAGACCCCTCCACCTGGACGAAAGCACACGCTTATGCGACCTGCACAACCGCACCTTCTGCCGGATCCGTCGGCTGTTGCCTCTTCTCGCCACAGCCAGTGCTGCGGACCAGACTGGAGAGCGCTGCTGTCCACCCTGGCTAGCTCGCCAGCCCAAAGCCTGCATCGTGACACACTAATGTGACACACTAATCCTCATGGGTGCGGGGAGCGTCGTGTATGTGCCTGCGGTACCGGCCGAAGTGTCGTTGCCAACCGAAGACGCCATCCGGGTTGATCACCTGCGGTACGCCGAGGACGGCGGGGAACACACGCTGTATACACCGTCAGGCTGCGCAAAGGTCCAGACGCCGAACTAATCCTGCGTCCCAGTACCGCGAACTTGGGCGCGAAGCATCAGGCGGAGCAGCTATCAGCGAAGGAGAGTAGTATGAGAATCGGTATCGACAGCTATTGCTTCCATCGGTTTTTGGTGAGGTCTACGAGGGAACGACGCCACCCGCCACGCTCATGACGCTCGATGATTTTCTCGCCTTTGCCGAGGAGCTGGCCGTCGACGGGGTGTCACTGGAGTCGTGCTTCTTGCCCACCATGGAGGCCTCATGGTTGCAGGCACTGGGCGCCAAGCTCGACGGCTACGGCCTGGACCGCGTCTATGCCTGGGGCCATCCCTTCGGCTTGGAAGACGGCACGAACCGCGAGGCATTCGACGACATGGTGCGGCAGATAGGCAATGCCGCGCTGATCGGGGCCCGGGTCATGCGCGTGACGCCTGGTCCTGGGCCTAGCGACTTTCGCGCGGTGCCCCGCCGGCCCCGGCTCGAGGTACTGGCCCGCTGGTACGGGGAAGCCGTAGAGGTGGCGCGGCGCTATGACATACGGTTGGCTGCCGAGAATCATGGCGACTACACATCCGACGAGATGCTCTGGATGGTCGAGGCCGTCGGTTCGCCGTACTTCGGTGTGACGTTCGACACTGCCCGCGCCGGCGTAGACTTGACCCTGGATCGCCGAAAGAGTTGACCCACCCCTGAACCAACCATGACCCTTATCTCCACAAAGAACCAGGTGAGAAGGGTGATGGAATCTTGCTAAGGAGTGGGACCGTGAACAAGATACTGGGACTGGCCACGGAAGGGAAACCGATCCGGGCGATTGCCAGGGAACTCCAACATTCGCGCAACACGGTACGCAAGTACCTGCGTGGTGCGCCGTCCCCAGCAGCACGGCCGCGGCGGCGGTCGAAGCTGGATCCCTATAAGGAGCAGATCATGGCCTGGCTGTCGACCTCGAGGCCAAAGGAAGCACCTTGTGTGGGCGTCACATTGAAGTTGCTAAACAGTGATTTGAGGTCCATCGCCATGATATTGGTCGCGAGCGACACTGTTGAACGGGTCTGACCAACCGTCTGTTCGGTGCCATCAGCGTTCGCCTTTCGGAGCACGAATTGCAGGGTGGTCGCTGGGAAGTTGTTGCCATGCGGACCTGTAAACGATACGTACCCATCGTCAAGGCTGACGATTGGATCGGCCTGCTGGCAGTAGACGCCGCTCTCGACGTAGTGCGAGACTGTGCAAACATGCACGCCGGCACCAACTCCGGGGACGTTCGGCCCAGTTGCGCGGTTCATGACAAGCCAGCCAGCGACAGCACCGAGCACCGCAACCGCCAAGACAGGTGCGATGAAAAATGCACGTGCCTTGCGCGGCCGCGGAGGGAAAGGATCGGGAGCCGGCACTCCTAACGCCAAGCTGTCGAAAGAGCGCACGGCCCTGAATGTATTCTCGGGATCACGAGTGCCACATATGGTGCAGAACCAGGGGTCAATGCCATGTCGGCGAAAGATAGTCTCCTTGCCACAGACCTGACAATCATCCCAGCCTTCTTGGAGGCCATCCATTCTTACAACCTTCCCTCCTCACCGCGTCATTGTGTGTACAAGGATAGGGAGAGCGGAGGGCACCACGCTCCTATGGGGCGGCCAGAAGCGTCTGGCGCCAGCAGGGAGTACTCGTATGTGCCTCGCGAGTAGCCAGATACTGGCAGCGCTATTCATCGGTGTTACTCCCTCGTGACAGGTACGTGTCGCCTCAGTCCCGGCGTCGATTCAGCTACGTCGAGTACCGGATCCGTCCAGTCGACTGGAACCTCGATCTTCGCCTCGATACCGGCATGATCAGCTAGTAAGGCACGCAGGTGCAGGGGAAGTTGATGCATGCCTACGCAATGAAATCAGATCCCGACCGCCAGAAAATCCTTCAGGTAGCGTGGGCTCACTCCTTCGGCACCAGCCTAGTCTGATTCCCTCCAGAACGCAATAGCTCTGAGTGTTGCCGCGCAATATACCCGAGAGCCCGGCTATCGTTCGTCCTGGTCCATTCTAGGGGCCTTCCGGGGCATTCTGGCGCCGGCCATTGGCCCGCGAGAGTGTCTGGAATAGCGCGCCTAAGTCTAGTTAATCGTCCGATACTTAACCGTTCTAGCCTATTGTTATTACCCCTTTAGAGGATTATAATGAGTGCAGAGTGAGCAATCGGGAGCGCCAGACAGGCTGCAGGGCCGGCAGCTAACCCGGCCGGAGGAAAGCATGAACAGGCGGCTCGAGGGACCGAACGAACTGATTACTTTGAAGCGAGCGGCCGAGTTGGCAGGATTGACCGCGGACACGCTGAAAGTCGCGGCGCGGCAGGGCCGGCTTGCGGCTACGCGCCCGGCGCGCGATTGGTTCACCACCCGCCGCAAGCTGCACCGCTATCTGATGCACCGGAGCCGCGGCGTGATCGCGCCATTGCCGACGGACTATCAGGCGCCGAAGGGGGAATGACGATGGCAGCAAGGCGAAGACGCATCACCTACATGCCGACTGTGGCGCGACGAGCCGTGCTCTATGCGCGGTACTCCAGCACCCTGCAGGCGGATGGCTGGAGCATTGACGCGCAAGTATCCGACTTGCGCGCCTACTGTGAGCGAATGGGCTGGACGGCGCTGGACGAGATATGTACCGACGAGGCGATCAGCGGTGCCACCGGCGAACGGCCCGGCCTGGAGCGCGCCATGAGTCTGATTCGCGAGGGCAGAGCCAACGTGCTTGTAGTACACAAGCTGGATCGGTTCTTCCGTGACATGGCGAAAACGTTCACCTACGTTCGCGAACTTGAGGACATGGGCGCCGGGCTTGTGTGTACACAGCAACCCATCGACACTACCAACCCAGTGAGCGGGAAGATCGTGCTGGCGGTTATGGCAGCCCTGGCAGAAATCTATCTCGACAATCTGAGCGAAGAAACCGCTAAGGGCAAACGGGCACGGGCCGCGGCCGGCTTGCCGAACGGCGATCTCCCCTTCGGCTATTTGCTGTCCAAGGTGGCAGATGTGCCGCACGCCAACAACAAGGCCGTCGCTCTGGTTGTGCCCGAGGAAGCGGCGGCTGTCAAAGCTGCCTTTGAGTTGTGCGCCTCCGGGCAGTGGGGAGACGCCCAAATCGCCCGCATGCTGAACGATCGCGGCTACCAGATGCGGAGCAAACGTCAGGGCGATGCCGGCCGCTTCAACAAGGACAGCATGCGGCACCTGCTGACAAATCGCTTCTACACAGGGCTGGTCGTGCAACCACTGGCCGAAGGTGGCAACTGGGCCGTTCGCCTCCGCGAAGGCCAGTGGGTACGCGGCTTGCACGAAGCGATCATTGACCCTGACTTCTTCGAGCATGTACAGGTGGTGCGACGATCGCGCGCGGGTGTGAACGAGCGCGGAGCCGGGCGTCGCGGGCCGGTGACCACGAGCCCGCATGCGCCGTGTCTGGCGCGCGGCATTGCTCGCTGTCGTGTCTGTGGCCATCGGCTCTGTGGCCAAGCGGCGAAGAACCGCAAGGCACACTACCGCTGTAACGTGGCCAACCGCGGCGGTTCGTGTGCCGCGGTCAAGAAGTCTGTTGACGCTGCCCTGGTAGACACGGCTCTGGGCGAGGCGATCAGCGCCTTGCACTTGCCCGAGGACTGGCGCCGGCAAGCGGAGCTGGACCTTACCCGCAGGGTGGATCGAGCGGCGGTGCTGGCGGCAGAGCGGGCCGCAATCGACCGCAAGCTTGCCCGTCTCAAGGGCCTGGTGATTGACGGCGTGCTGGACGCCACAGAGTACCGCACCGAGCGGGCAAGGCTGGAAGACGAGCGCGCCTCCCTGGCAACCGAGTCAGAGCGCGGCGACGTCGAAAAGGCGACGACCTTCCTGGCCAACCTGCAGGCCATGTGGCAGCGCGCCACGACTGAGGAACGCCGCGAAATCGCCACCGATGCCGTGGAAGCCCTGTACTGCGACCTCGACGAGCCGACCCGAATGATCGTGCACCTTAAGGAGGATTTATGGCCTATATTGCCCGAGGAAGGCCTATGTATACAAAGGGTGACCGATGGGGCTTGAACCCACAACCACTGGAGCCACAATCCAGTGCTCTGCCAATTGAGCTACGGTCACCATAATGCGAAGTGCGCTCGGTGGGATTCGAACCCACAACCTTGGACTTAGAAGGTCCCTGCTCTGTCCTGATGAGCTACGAGCGCCTGCTTTCAGGAGTATAGCATTGCGTTTGGAACCGCTGCAACCGCGCTATTGCGGCTCTGAAGGGCCGGTGCGCTCTAGCGGAGCACCCTCCGGCGCGGCGACGGGCTGAGACATACGGCCGCGTGTCGCGTCGACGACCGCCTGCTCCAACTTGGCTCGCTCTTCGGCGCTGGCCACCGATGCGCGCACGCCGACCTGCACATTGCCTGCTTCGATTCTCTCCACCTGCACCAGCACTGCGCTGCCGGCCGGAACGCTAGCCTCAAGCGCGGTCGTGACGTCGGCCGTCGACATGTCACCCCACTGACCGGCAGGCACAATTACCGGCACATACACGTCAAGGAGCTGTGGCCGCAACGTTACCACGCTCGTAACCATCGCGCTGTTCGGCACCCTGATCTCGCGTTCCACGTACAACAGGGTCGTGTAGAACAGCGTTATCTCGCCTACCACACCGCTGTACTCGTTTCCGGCGAAGGCTAACGCACGCACCGTCACGTACTGGCCCGGCCGGAACGGACGCGCGAAGAGAATGACAATGCCGGCCACGACGTTCGCGATCGATGCCTGCGCGGCAACGCCAATGATCACCCCGGTAACCGCCCCGCTCAATGCGATACCACTCAGGTCTATTTCGGCCTGCACTGCTACGGTCAGGCCCAGAACGAGGTACAGCAGCCCGCTTACAACCGAGCGCGCGGACTGCACGCGCGCCACGCCAAGGTAGTCTACTGAGCGCTCGGCAATCACGGCGACAAACGTTCGGATAATAGCGACACCAAAAATGATGCAGGCGACGGCTGCAGCTGCCGTTGCCCAGGGCTGCCACGTGGAGTTCCTCCATTGAGACAGGTACCGGAGGCATACGACGCCAGCAACGAGAGCAAGTGTCCCTGCCACCAGCTTCGTGTTTCGCTTGTCAACCGCCATCGCTACAACCATGCGACCCATGTCCTCCTTGCGCCGAGCGTATTGCCTGGCGCCGATAGGTCTCCACAGTGCATGTTATCCACCTTGGTCGTGGCTCCGGGATTCGAATGCGGTAAACTCGGGCAGTATGGCGCACTGCACCTTGAGCTCGAAACGTGCATCAAAGAGCTGCGGGTCGAACGAGTGGGCAGTTATTATCCCGGCCGGCTTTGTGTTCGCTGCTCAAGTAGATGTTTGGCAGACAGCTCGACTGCAATTGCGATGGAAATGTGCTGTAACACGATTTGGGCCCGTGCGCTGTGTTGGATCCAAGCCATGAACGGTATCACCGCCGTTCATGATACGAGTAAGGATGGAGGGTCTCACAGTTGGTGGACAGTGCGCTAGAGCAGTCCGCCAGGCGGCGACGCCGGCGGCCTCCCTTGAAATCCTACGTTCCGTTCTTCGTGTTTGCAACCGGTTGTCTTGCTCTGCTTATCGCTCTGTGCTGGCTCGTGGCGCACCTGCTCCTTCTGACAAGTCATGGTAGCGCTGCATCGCCTGTCGCGAAGGCGCCCGTGACCGCAACTCGATCTCCCGAGCCGACTCACCATAGAATACTAGCTTCCGTACCGTTGCCGACGGCCACCCAGGCAGGAATTGGGTCCATGATGGCGGTAGGCTCTGCGCAGCCAACCCTGACCGCAGTGCCGACGTCAACCCCTGTTATCAAGAGAACCACACCGAGACCAACGGCTACAAGTGCGGTCAGTCTTGTCATCGCGCGCAGTGTCAAGGGAGAGACTCCAGTCGAAAAGTCCAATCGCTTTGTTTCACCAGCACTGCGACTTTGGGTGGTTGCAAAGATCAAGAATGTTCATGCAACTGATGTTCTGAGGTTTGTGTTCCAACGCAACGGTGTCACCCTTCCCCATGACGACATCACCGTCGTTGCGGGTCACACCATGGGAAAACATACATACCTTCCTGTTCAATCGTTCAAGGCATGGGCTGACTACCAACACGGCGCGAAGCCCTTGCCCTCAGGCAACTACCGAGTGCTATTCTATAGAAACAAGCGCCTGGAAGGACAGACTGCATTCCGCGTTGGCTAGATTGACTCGGACGTCATTGTTCGGTCTGATTCCACTCGTTGTGAGTTCGCGTCGCGTGCATGACTGGGCCGGTTACCCATGGTGATACTGACCTGTGCGTCACGAGGTTCCGCGCGTCCCCCTGCTATCTCGGTTCTGGCGCTCGTGTGCGCGCTGATTTGCCAGTCGATTGCGCCATATCCGGCGAGCGCGGTGCCGTCGAGTTTCGACGCACTCGCCTCACAGCTCACCGACCTTGTTAGCCAACGTACGTCGACTCTGTCTGACCTCAACGTCGCGGACGGCATTGTCGGCGCTGCTGTCGCGCGCGATGTACTTGGGGCTTTGCAGCCCTCTCTGACGCGCCAAGCACAGCTGTTTGGCGACTTCGAGCAGGAACTCGCAATTGCCGCGGAAGCGTCTCCGACCGCGACGGAAACAGCCGACCGAAGCACAGCGCCGGGCGTCTTGTTAGGCCCGCACCTTGCACTCCCAGCGCCTCAGATTCCATATCAGCCTCTGGAAGCGAGTCGGCCGGGAACGATCGCCTGGCGAGAATCCCTGCTGGAGGCATCCTCGCTGCGAATCGCTCCACCCTCCCGTGCCGAGGCTGCCGCGGCCCACTCGGCTACAGCTGTGGGAACGGTCGGCGCACTGTCGATCTTGCCTGGCGGCGCCGCGCCGCCACCGGCATTCGCCAAGCTCGGCGCGGCTGCGGATTTCGGTCCGCCCCGTCAGATCGAGCTCGAGGGATTGACGGTGCCGATCAGTGCAGTTGCGCCTCAAGTCGTGCCTGCTCCTGACGGTGACGAGGCAATCACGACTACCGTCCCGCCGGCGCAACATCCTGCGCATGGCCCGGTCGTAATTGACGCGATCGTGCACGTGTCTCTGGCGCTGCCCGCTCTCGTCAACAAGATCGCAGTGCCTCCGCGGCTGTCCTCCGTGAATGTGCTGGCATCCCAGCCGATTACCGGAATGAGCAGCATGCTGGCAACTCTTGGCAGCTACGCCCTGCCTGCTTCCGGCACCGGCGCCGTGGGCACGCCCACGGCAGCGTCATCAAGCCTGGCGGGTCTGCTCTCCGTTACCTGGACCTACACGCAGACCGCGCCGATGTCCGGCGGCACAACGCTTCTGACTGTCGGTACTGCTTCCAGTTACGGCGGATCGCAGCAAGGCGGGAAGTTAAGCGCCTATCAGGTTTTGGCATCACCGCCGGTGGCGCCGATCACAGCGTCTGCGACGCTTGCACTTGCGGCCAACGGCGACGGCACCTTCGAACTCGTCGTTCCTATTTCGACGACCACGACACTCACAGCACAGGCAACGGTTCGCGGACTGCTTGGCGACTCGACGATTCGGGACGGCCTACAACGCGAGCACGGGCTGCTCACGCGGCTCGGCGACATTCTTCAGCGCGGCAATGCCGTGTACAGCGCTATCAAGCCGTTGTACGATTCACGGCTTGCAGTCTACAATACGGCATTGTCCGCGGCAGTCAGCCGCAATTCTATTATTGAACAAGCCTGGTGGGACAGGACGGCTGCATGGACCACCTACCAGGGAAAGCTGACGGCCTGGAAGGCACGTAAATCCGCCTGGGATTACTTTGTCAAGCATGGTGTTGCGCCCCCGACAGTCACGGCAACAGGTACCGCGGTATCCGGTCAGACACGGACCGGCGTACAACGGCCCACGTCGACGGCAACGATGCGCGCCACGCCCGAGTCGTTCCACCCAGTGCCGACCGCCGATATTGTTCACAGGGTAAGGCTCACTCCTGCGCCTGCGAGCAGCGCGGAGCCGTCGCGCAGCGCGACGATGATTCCTCTCGCATATGACCCTATCTCGCCACCGGTCTCCGGCCATGGCCCTTATCGCGCCGAATACGTGTCAATGGAAGGTGCAGGTGGCAGGCTCGATCCTGACCCTTCCGTCCTCGTGACGCTTGACCAGCCCGGACAAGTCAATGGTGACGCCACACCCGTTCAGGGCACCGTCACGAGCACTCCCACCTCTCCATATGCACCCGCCCTGTCGCCGACGCAGCCCACTCCATGGTCAACGAACGACGTTCCGCCTGTCACCGAGGAGTCGAACAGTCCGACCGTCTCGATGACACCGGTGACAGCGACGCCCGCGATCACTCCGGTGCCGACCACTACCTCCGAACCGGCGCAAGATCCAACGACAGGCGACGTGCCGCAGGACTCGCCGACGACGGTTCAAACTCCGCCGGATGCGACGTCGATGCCGGACCCGGATCCCTATCCGACCGACTCCCCTTCGGTTACAGCGGTTCTTCCCGTCGACGGCAGTTCGAGCGACACCGCGACTGCTGTTGGCGAGCCGGCGCCGTCTGCTACCGACACGCCGGATTCGACTTTCACACCCACTGCTACGGACACCGCCAGCAGTACCGCCACGCAAACTGCCACGACCATCTATACGGCCACGCTCGCTGCAACTGCCAGCGGCACGGCACTGGTTGTTGCCACGGCCACCAGCACGCCATTGCCCAGTGCCACGGCCACCAGCACGCCATTGCCCAGTGCCACGGCCACCAGCACGCCATTGCCCAGTGCCACGGCCGCCAGCACGCCACTGCCCAGTGCCACGGCCACCAGCACGCCACTGCCCAGTGCCACGGCGAGCAATACGCCAACGCCGATTGCCCTAGCCAGCGATACGGCAACTCAGAGTGCCACAGACAGCCCGACGGCGCCGGCCACAGCGTCCGCGACGAGTACGGCGAGCGCAACAGTTACGCCAACGCTGCCTCGTCCAACCTCCACGCGTGCGGCGCCCACGTCGACTCCGCCAGTTCCAACCCCGGGAAAGCGGCCGCTGGCCGTGCCGGCGCCGGGCCCGGAGCCCGCGACGGAACCCTTGCCTCTTCCACTTCCCCCGCTACCGGGATGGGTTACGCTGCCGATATCGTTCTCGACCGCGCCTGCATCGTTCATGCTCGACAACGACCTGGCAGCGAACGGATACGGCAAGTTCACGCAGCAGCAGTTGATCGATGCCGGGGTGATGGAAAACGTGACCGGGTACCTACCTCCGGTCACCGGCGTGATCACGACGCTGTTTGGCGGCGTAACTCCCTTCCAGTCCTACCACACCGGCCTGGACATTGCCGCGCCCGACGGCACGCCGGTGCATGCCGCGGCTGGCGGGATTGTCGTTCATGCCGGTCTGGCCGTGCCGGGGCAGCCAACGCAAAGTTATGGGAACTGCGTGGTTATCATGCACAACTCCCATACGGTGACGATCTACGGTCACATGCAGCTTGGCGCGCACGACCTGCAAGTGCGCGTCGGCGAAGTCGTAAGTCAGGGGCAAATCCTCGGATACGAGGGCGCCACGGGTTGGGCCACCGGACCGCACGTCCATTTCGAGATGAGAATCAACAATGTTGCTTTCGACCCGCTCCTGCTCGTGAACGAGAGCCAGGTCACCGGCTCCGGAGTTCCTGGCTAGACACCTGTGTGTACATGGAACCGTCCCCCATTCCGGGGCCGCGAGACTGCCAGGACGTACTTGAGCCGCTCCAACGTGTCACGCGATCGGTCAAGCCGGGCGCGATCTCATGCTGATGGCGAAGCGGACTGAACCCCACCACCTGACATCAACGCGTATCATACGAATCGGCGTACTACTTCAGATATCCTTCTTGGCGATTCGGCGCGTGGAGGCGTACGGTGCCATATCAAAACGTGAACGACATTCAAATGTACTTCGAGGAAGCGGGTTCAGGCGCGCCGCTTCTGCTGCTTCACGGAGGGACGGGAGCGATTGATGGCCAGCGTGGCTGGGGACGACTCCGACCGCAGCTGGCGAAGCCATTTCGCGCGATTTTCGTCGAGCTTCGCGGCCACGGGAGAACGAATAATCCCCGCAGGGACTTGTCCTATCCCCTACTCGCGGACGACGTGCGGACGTTCGTCGGCCGGCTGGACTGCGGCCCAGTACACTGCGCGGGAATCGGCGATGGTGGCATCGTCGCCCTCCACCTTGCGCTGTTTTCTCCTGACCTGGTGCGTTCTCTCATCTGCTCCGGTACGAACTACACCGTTGACGACAAAGGGCGGGAAATGCTCGAACGCGAGACGCCGGACGCGATCGAGCGATCGCAACCGGCGTGGGTGACCGAGATGGTGCAATTGCACGACACGAACAAATGGCCCGGTTACTGGCGGCTGCTTGAGAAACAGGTGAACGAGAGCGCGCTGCGCGGCTCCGGCCTTGGCCTTGGCGAACTTGAACGGGTCGCCGTGCCGACGCTGCTGATTGCCGGCGAGAACGACCCTATGGCGACGATCGAACAGGTCGTGGAGATGCGACGAGCTATTCCCCGTGCGGAGATGCTGGTCGTAAATAACGCCGGTCGAACCGTCCAGTTCACGCATCGAGATCTGGTTGGGCCGGTCATCCTCGATTTTCTGTCGCGCAACGTCTGATCCGCGAGTGTCCCTGCGGGCCAGACCGTAGAAGGAGGCGTGCGAGCAGTCCCGGTTAGTGAAGACGCCAGAAGCCGTCGTTGTCGACGCGCAACTGCCACCAGTTCAGGCAGTCAGGGCTGATGACTTCGACATCGCCTTCGCCCGCGATGCGCAGGTCAAATACGCCGAAGCCGAGGGCGCGCAGAGTGACGGCGTGTTGTCGCCAGCTCATATCATCGATGCCTTCGCTCAGCCTGCGAAAGATGTCCGCAATTCCAGGTCCCTCGACCAGTTGCGCCACGTCGTTGTTGTTGGCAGCCATGCTTACCATCTATCTGACTTTCGGAATTCGTCGTCGCACATCCCTGCGCTTACCACAGTTCTATCACGGCCGCAGTGCCCGCACATCACTCGACCGTGTAACTGACTCGATACCTCCTTCAGGGGAATCGCCGTCTGGATAGTGCGTTCAGCGATCGTGCGGTCGCTCGATACGCTTCCTGAATGCACATCGAGAGAGCGGTTGGTTGCGGTAGCGCTGGGGTACTCGAGGTTGCCTGCGTCGCGGTTCCAACGCGCTTGCGGCGCCCACATCGACATAGTGATGTCGATCTTTGTTGCTCCGTCAGGAGTCTAGCCTTGTTCAGGGCGCAGTCCCTGAACAAGGCTGAGACTCCTTGCCTGCTCAATCGTGCGGTATGATCTCAGAGATCATCGCCGAGATGACCGGATGAAGCCGCTCCGGATCCGATCGGCGTTGCGGCCCACATGTCACGCGGCAGGCGACAGAAGGACGCGGCATATCGTGACGACATGACGCAGCCGTTCAAAGTGAGGCTATTTGGTTGTCCCGTGGGGCACAGTGTGTCCCCGGACATGCATCATGCCGCAGCCGATGCACTGGGCATTCATTTGGAATATGCGACCCAGCAAGTAAGCGCCGGCCAGCTTCCTGACGCGGTTTGCGAACTCCGCGGCGCCGAGTTTCTCGGCGCCAACATAACGCTTCCCCACAAGACGGCGATGGTAGGACTCGTCGACTCGGTCTCGCCCCTGGCCAAGCGCATCGGCGCCGTGAACACCGTGTACAAGGTGGGGAGCCGGCTCGTCGGAGACAACACCGACGCGCCGGCAGTTGTGCGCTGCCTGCGGGAAAGCCTCGGGTTCCGTCCAGAGGCTGACCGGGTAGTGCTGTTAGGCGCCGGCGGCGCTTCGCGCGCTGTAGCGGTCGGTCTCGTTGACGCCGGAGTTCGTTCGCTTGCTGTCTGGAACCGAACTGAACGGCGCGGGCGCAGACTGCTCGATGAACTTGCCGCGCTGTCGCCCGGCGCTGGCGCGACGCTTACTGCAGTCACCGACCTCGATGCCGCGCTTGCCCAGTGCACTCTGCTCGTCAACGCGACAAGTATCGGCCTAGATACGGTCAGCGCGCCTGTTTCCGCGGCCGCGCTCGCCCCAACCGCCCGGGTTTTCGACCTGGTCTACGGACCCGATGCCACGCCGCTCGTGCGCCAGGCGCGTTCTCTCGGCATGCTGGCGGAGGACGGCTTGTGGATGCTTGTCTTCCAGGCCGCCTCGGCGTTCGCCCTTTGGACGGGCACAAATCCGCCGGCAGCCGTGATGTATGACGCGGCGCTGCGCGCGCTTCGTGATCGCGCTGCGACGTCGCCGGCCGACCGCTTCAGTCATAGGCCCATCGAGTGAGTCGCGCGCTCGTGCTGATTGGCTTGAGCGGCAGCGGGAAGAGCACGGTTGGGCGGCTGGTCGCCTCGCGATTGAGGCTGCCGTTCGTGGACACGGATAGGCAGGTTGAAGCACTTGCGGGTATGCCGATCGCGGCAATATTCAGCCAACTGGGCGAAGACGAGTTCAGGCGGCAAGAAACCGCGGTCGTACGGGAGGCCTGCGCGCGGAATGTGATAGTGGCGACCGGTGGGGGCGCCGTGCTTCGCGCGGAAAACCGCGTTGCTATGCGCTCCGGAAATCTTGTCGTGTGGCTCGACGTCTCAACGCACATACTTGTGAAACGCCTGAGCGGTCACACGCAGGGCGAGGAGCGACCGTTGTTGCGCGCCGACAACCTGTTCATGCGGCTTGAACGCCTCAACGTGGAGCGACGAGCGCTGTATCGCGCGACGTCGCACGTGCGCTGCGCGGTGCCCGAGGAAGCGCCTCCTGGCTCGCGAAGCATTGCAGCGGACCTCGCCCGCATCTATCGCGCGTGGTTCGCATCAGAAAGGAATGTTGATGAGTCGTGACCGTTCCGGCACTGGGGTGACAGGCAACATCCTGCCAAGTTTCCGGCTGAATTACCAGTTGAGCGTGAGTTCCGAGGTGTTCGAGGGTCTCCCGCTGTTCAATGCCGTGGGCACGCTATTGCGCACGCTGCCCGGCGGCCCGCCCAAGCGCGTGGTCGTCGGCACTGACGACAACGTTTTCGAGATTGCCGGATTGGGGCTGCTGCAGGTTCTTCGAGACGAAGGCTTCGACTGTCTCGCCGTCCGCATCCCTGCCGGAGAGGACCAGAAGACGCTTGCCAATGTCGGGTACGCCCTGGGCCGTTTGGCGCTGCACGGTATCGATCGCCACGACGTCATGGTTGCGCTGGGCGGAGGGGTTCCCGGCGACCTGTTCGGCTATGTTGCTGCCAGCTACATGCGCGGAATCCGGCTAGTCCAGGTTCCGACGACAGTAGTCTCTCAGGTCGACAGCAGTATCGGCGGCAAAGTAGGCGTTGATCTGCCTGAAGGGAAGAACCTGGCTGGCGCGTTCAAACATCCGGAACGCGTGATAATCGACTACACACTGCTCGCGACCTTACCAGACAGCGAGTGGGTGTCAGGCACTGCGGAGGTCGTGAAGCATGGAATCATCGCGAATCGGGCTCTGTTCGAGTGGCTCGAAGCCAATCCCGTCGAATGGAGGACGCGATCCGTCGATGTTGGGCCCATTCTTGCTCAGGCCATTCAGGTCAAGGCGCGTATCGTCGAGGAGGATGAACGGGAGGGTGGCGTCCGCATGCACCTGAACTACGGGCATACGCTCGGTCACGCGCTGGAGGCCGAGGCCGGATATCGCGGCCTGCGTCATGGCGAGGCGGTTGCCTGGGGCATGGCGATGGAAGCGCGCGCGGCATCGGTACTCGGCCTTTCAGACGCCACGTTCGTACGGCGCCAGGACCGCGTGCTGTCGGATCTTGGACTGCTGCGACCGCTTCCGCGATTGTCGGCCGCCGACACCTACCGCCGGCTCACAGTCGACAAGAAGGTCAAGGCGGGGCGCGTTCGTTGGATTCTCCCCGAACATGAGCCCGGGCACGTGTCCATCCGTGACGACGTGCCTGACGATGTCGTGCGTGGTCTGGTCGAAGCGACGGTCGCGGGTACGCTGCTGCAACGGTAGGCAGCCAAACGAATCTGCCCGGCAATGCATCGCGTTGTCGTGGTCCGCGAGCCATGGCCTTGCGAGACAATGGTGCGCCGATTGGCCGGTCGAGGTTGATGGGCTGCGTACCCCATGCGGTTGGTGGTCCCACCCGTCCTCCGTGGCCGAGGGGCCATCCTCAGGCCAAATGGCTTGCAACCACTACGATACTATCTCGCGATAGACCTTTGTGACCTCCGCGGCAACGCGCTTGATGTCAAACTCGGCGATGGCCCGACGGCGCGCCTGCAGGCCATACTCGCGGCGCAAACGCTCGTCGGCAAGCAATCTGTTGCACGCTTCGGCCAGCGGTGAGGCCTGGGCAGGCGGCACGACCAATCCCGTCTGGCCGCTCAGGTTCACATAACTCGTGCCCGTCCCCAGCTCAGTGCTTACGCAGGGAAGTCCAGAAGCGCAGGCCTCGACAAGGACCAGGCCAAATGCCTCGCTTCGTTCGCATGCGGGAAGTACAAATATGTCAGCTTTCGCGTAATATTCCGGCAGCGCTTCGTCCGGCACGCCCGGTATGAACTCGACACGGCGCTCGAGCCCGAGCTTTTGGACCTGCGCACGGAGCTGTGGCTCCATTGGCCCGGTTCCCACGAGCAGCAGACGTGCATCGACTATCGACGGCATTGCCTCGATCAAGTATTGCAGGCCCTTGTAGTACCGGAATCTGCCCACGAACAGCAGAGTCCGGCCGTCGCCGCGCGGAAGCACCCGCGTGAACGGATCGAGGTCGATTCCGAGGGGCACAATCTGGCAGTGATCACGCACCGGCTGCAGCCAGGGTGAGCTCTCGAGATAGGGAACGCTTGTCACAAGTATGCGCGATGCCCTTCGCAGCACGTGCTTGAGGATCGGCCCGTAGAGCTTGAGCAGGGCTCGCTGCCTCACCACGTCGCTTTGATACGTGATCACCGTGGGAACATGCGGCGTTGCAGCCAATGCCGCGACCTCTCCGACCGGATACGGCGAATGCAGGTGGACAATGTCTGGGCGGATCCGACGCAGCTCGATTGGCAGTCGAACACTAATCGGGGTCGACGCGATTGTGGCGATGCGGCCGGCGCGCACCACCGGAACGCCATCCAGGCTTCCGGCTTCCGAGCGTCTACCCGTGTTTGTGACGAGAATCCTGACGTCGAGGTCGCGGTTCCTGGCCAATTCACGGCAAAGGAGGCGAATGTGATTCTCCATGCCGCCCAGTACCGGAAAAATGTCCTTATAAACGTGCACGATTCTTATGCGAGTATTTGCCGTTGCTGGGCCCCCCTTTCATATCCCGGATCCCGATGCGGGGTAGAGCTACGTGCCAAGCGCCACCTCGTAGGCGCGGAGGGTCTGCGCGACCGTCTTTTGCCAGGTGAACGCCTTCAAGCGCTCGGCGCCAGCGGCGCGAAGGTTGTCACGCAGATCCGAGTCCGTCGCGATCCGATGTATCGCGCCGGCCATCGACGCGGTGTCCAGCGGATCAAACATGAGGGCCGACCCGCCGCAGACCTCGGCCACCGCTGCCGCGGTCGACGCGGCCACTGGCAGCCCGGCTTGCATTGCCTCGAGCACGGGCAGACCGAAGCCCTCATACAGGCTGGGGAACACGAAGGCCAGCGCGTGCTCGTAGAGATAGCGAAGATGGCCGTCATCGGGGCTACGAACCGAGTGCACCGTACCACCTGATCCAGCTGCGTTCGCAGTGGCCAAAGCCGCCGCGGTCTCGGGATACCTATCGCTCCATCCGCCTGCGATGACGAGGTCGGGAAAGTGTTCCTGAGCCGCCGATACGGTGCGGTACGCGTGTATAAGTCGAACCAGGTTCTTGTGTGGCTTGTTGGTGCACACGCACAGCAGGTACGGCCCGAGCTGCGTGTCATGCGGTCGCGCCTCCGCCATCCATTCCACCGCGCCCCACGGGCTCACGACGATCTTGCTCGCGGAGACGCCGTAGACCTCGGCGATATCGTCGACAGCAGCGTGTGAGCCGGTGATCACGCAGCTGGCGTGGGTCAGCACGCGTTTCTGCCAGCTTCGAATTACCCGCGCCTGAAATGCCGGCCAGTACTCTGGAAATCGTGCCGGGATTGTGTCGTGGAGTGCCACCACGTACGGCACACCTGGGCAGATCGCCATGCCATAGTACGGTGCGTGGTACAGGTCGACGCGAGCCGGTCGCAACCTCAGCCGCAGCACGACCTGATCCCTCGGCGACCTCAGTCCGGCGTCGACGTACAGTATGCGATGCGGCCTGCGGATACGCTGCGCCAGCCATTGGGGCGCCGGCCGGCCGGCGCGAACAATGCAGGTGAGCGCATGCGGAATATCCATGCCCAGCATGTGACGCGCCAGCCCCTCGGTGGCTCTTCCGATGCCCGGATAGCCTCCCTGTGTCACTCGCAGATCCAGAGCGATGCAAGCCGTTGGATTTGCTCCTTCTTGACATTGCGGGTCCGACCGCGCCCGGGTGCACGACTGGCGTGCCCTGCCTGCTCAATACGCGCACGGACGGCCGGTGCTGCGCGATCAGGATGCGGCATCACCTGTCAACCGCTGGGTCATCGCGACGGGTATTCGCTGCCACCAAATGGTATCACGACGAGCCGCCGTCCTCGCCGGCGGTGTGGGGAGGACCTGTTGCAAACTCTAGGCTTGTACTGCCTTGCATTAGAATATAAGTTCTAGTATTCTAAGCGTGGGAGGTGCATATGGGAAACGGATCATCTCGGCAGGACTATGGAGAACTGCTGCGAAGAGCGCTCTCCTCGGGCCTTCAGGAACTGGACAGCACGATTGTCCAGATTCCGAACGATGCAAATGTCCAACACGCGGTGCTGGTGGCTACGGCCAGAACCGCAGGCGGCTTGGTGTTTCGAGCCGTGGGTGAGGCGAGTCGCGATGCGGTATCCGTTGACGACCGCTATGCCCTGCTCACACTGGCCGAGTCGCGAGCCAAGACGCGGGTTCTGGATGAGGTGCTGTGCCTGACGGACGGCGCGCGTGCGCCGCGCGATGCCGGCATGGCAACTCTTCCGCACGAAGGCAGCTCTGATGTCGGCGACGAAACCGCTGATCGGCCGGACGCGACCGTCGAGATGCGCTCCGAGGTGCCAGCGACGCTTCAGGCCGATGCCACCAATCGCGGACCGGATACGCCATCGCCGGCACTCATGCCCTCGCTCGCGCCTGAGGAACGCACCGTGGCGTGCGCGGAGAGTCGTGGACCGATGCTTGCGACCCAGGGAATTGCGAGTGATCCCCATGCCGATTTCGCCGGTAAGCCCGCGGTCTCCGGGATGTTGTCACGCCGGTCGGCGTCCGGTTTGAGGCCCAAGGTAGCGAGTCTGGACGAGGCGCTTGGCCCGGATGTGCTTGCGCGGCTGATGCACCTCACACGGCGGAAGGCGGAGGCGGAAGGCGCCCCCATAAGTGAGGAAGTCGCTATGCAGCGACTCGAGTCATACTTCCAGCGCGCCTTTGGCCACTCCATTGCGGAGGGAACGCAGATCGAAGGTCAGCGAGTAGTACAGCGTCTCACAGCCGGAGGTGGAGTGACGACCGGCAGTCATCTGCAGCCATGACTGCAGGAGTGCGCACTGTCTAGAGCTCAACCTCGAGCTCGTCGACGACGTCGACGACGCCCTTGACGCGGAATGCAACTTCCGCGGCGTTGTCCGTATCGTCGAGAGTGTCTACCAAGCCCCTGAGCGTTACGACGCCATCTTCGGTGCTTACATGAATAGGCAGCATGTTCGTAGCCGAGTCGCTCCGCAGGAGCCGGTGCACGCGCGCCGTGATCTCGTCGTCCGTAACAGCGCGACCTCGCGCTCGATCGTCATCGTCGGCGTCCTCAGCGGCAGGGATCCGTGCATTGTCCCTTCCTCCTGGAATGATCGGTGGGTCGATCGGAATATCGAGGTCATCGAAGTCGCTCGCGCTCAGTTCAAGGTCTGGCGCAAGGTCATCGTCCTCCGCGCCTTCTAAGTACGGCTTGCCGGGATTCACGTCCCACCCTCCTCGAAGCACAATGCCGACCTTCGGTCAAACAGATCCGCTCCACGCCTCAGACTAGCAGTCCGGCGGTCAGGCTGCAATCCCGCGCTCGTCCTCCCAAAAAGCTGATGTGCCCGATAACGCTGGTGGACGAGTGTCGCACCGTCGATACACTGCACTTGTGTACCCTGATGGTGTATGGTCGGAGGACGAGCAAGCGATGGCAGGTGGAGTCTTCAGGACGCTGGTGCTGGGTGCAGCGAAATGCTCGCCGATTGCGTCGCTGGCAGCGGATTCGCGACTGGCGGCGCCTCTTGTTCGCCGCTTCGTGGCGGGCGAGACTCTCGACCGGGCTGCCGAGGTCGCGCGTGGCCTCAATCGACAGGGTCTTGCCGTCGCTCTTGATCACCTCGGCGAGAACACGACAACCGACGAAGGCGCGTCGGTTGCAGTGAGTATGGCGACTGTGACAATCGATCGGATCTGGCGCGACAGCCTCGATGCATATCTCTCGATCAAGCTGACGCAGCTCGGCCTCGACGTCGGCGAGTTCGTGGTGATGAGATGCGTTCGGTCGGTGCTGGCACAGGCGAAAACCCGTAAGTGCTTCGTGCGCATCGATATGGAAGGCTCATCATACACCGCCCGCACGATAGAAGTCTTTGAGCAGTTGCGCCGCGACCACGACACTGTCGGTATCGTGATTCAGGCCTGTCTGTACCGGAGCGCCGAGGACGCGGAGCGACTCTCTGGCATCGGTGCGCGCATCAGGCTGTGTAAAGGCGCGTATGACGAGCCGCACCACATCGCGTTCAGACGCAAGCGTGACACCGATAGAAACTACGTTCGCATCATGGAGAATCTGCTGCGTCGCGGCACGGCTCCGGCCATCGCCACGCACGATCCAGCCATCCTCGATCGTGCCTGCGAGTTTACGCTGCGCAATCACATTTCAGCCGATCGATTTGAGTTCCAGATGCTGTACGGTGTCCGCCGCGATCTCCAGGAGCAACTCGTGCGCCGTGGCTACCGTGTTCGTGTCTACGTTCCGTTTGGCACCCAGTGGTACCCGTACATGACGCGGCGGCTGGCCGAACGGCCGGCTAACCTCCTGTCGATCGGCAGCAGCATCTTGCGCGAGCGGCTCGGCGCTCCGCGAGAAGCGTTTGCACGTGTACCGCTCCAATAGCCGGCTACAGTCCGCCGGCGAGGATGAGGCTCGCCGCCCTGAGTGCCGGCCGGCGGAGTTACCGACTCGATGCAGCGCAAGGGTCCTGAGCGAGATGGCAGCGGGCGGGAGGCGCTCCTCGCGTTTGCGCATTCCGCGCCGGCTGCTATCCTGTGCATGGAAGGCCCGGCGCGTTGCTCGTACGTAATGGACTCTGGTGCTTTCGCCGCGTCATCTCGCGCTCGTGGTGTGTCTGGCCAGACCGGTTCTCTCGCGCCGAACGCTTATCGTGCGCGACGTTCGACGTTCAGGCGCGAATCTGAGAAGTGAATGGAAATCCCATGATTGAGGCTGTCCCCCGTCGCCCCGACTGGCTCAAAGTGCGAGTACCTGGGGGGCCAAACTATGTTGAGCTCAAGACGATTATGCGGGACAACGCACTGCATACAGTCTGCGAAGAGGCGCACTGCCCCAATATGGGCGAGTGTTGGGAGCATCGCACGGCAACGTTCATGATCCTCGGCGACGTGTGCACGCGAGCGTGCGGATTCTGCGCGGTGAACAGCGGCAAACCCACGGGCTTGGACCTGCTGGAACCGCTGAGGGTTGCCGATGCCGTGCGGCGCATGGGCCTGCGCCACGTGGTGATCACGTCGGTTAACCGTGACGACGTACCTGATGGCGGATCCTCGGTGTTTGCCGCGACGATTCGCAAGGTGCGCGAGAAGAACCCGGGCTGCACCATTGAGGTGCTGATACCTGACTTCGAGGGCGTGGAATCATCCTTGATCAACGTCCTGCGCGCGGAGCCCGAGCTTCTGGACCACAACGTCGAGACGGTCGAGAGACTGACCAGACGGGTCCGTCGCAAGGCGCAATACCGTCGGTCGCTCGACGTTCTGCGGCGCGCGAAGGAGCTTGCGCCGCAGCGACTGACAAAGTCCGGCATTATGCTGGGGCTCTCGGAAACCGATGAGGAGATCGCCGAAACGCTATCTGACTTGCGGGCCTCGTGTGTGGACATTGTGACCATCGGCCAGTATCTCAGACCGAGCGCGAAGCATCTTGCGGTCGAACGTTTCTATTCGCCTGCCGAATTCGCGTACTGGCGCGACTTTGGCATGAAGCTTGGCTTTCTCCATGTGGAATCGGGTCCATTGGTGCGCAGCTCGTATCACGCCCATGAGCACGCAGCGCTGGCGCCAGCGGCGGTGACGCCGATCCCTGCGCGCTAGCGTTGTGTTACGTGGCGCCTGGGACCGATGCCTGATCTTGCCGTTTACTATGATTTCGCCAGCCCGTTCTGCTATGTGGCAGTAGAAGTCGCTGCCAGATTGCGGTCGCTCGCCGACGTCAGGATAACGTGGCGCCCATTCGAAGTGATCGACTATCTTCCCCCCCGCGGGGCGATGCCGCAGAATCCTGCGTTTGTTCGGCGTGCGGAGGCTGCACACGTCTCCAGACTCGCCCAGGAGTACGGGCTGGAGATTCACCTGCCTGAGCGACTGTTGAACAGCAGTGTAGCTCTCTGCGCGGTCGAGATCGCTCGAGACCTCGAGGAGCGAAGTCTTGCAGACGAAGGCGCGACCGCACTGCTGCATCGGTCGCTGTTCGAGGCCTACTATCGAGACCGCCGCGACATTTCGGATAGCGACGTCGTGCTCAAAACAGCGCGACAACGCGGCATATCTTGTGACATGGAAGACCATTTGCGCGCAGGTGACTACCGCACTCACGTCGCGGCAAGCCGGGCAGCAGCGCACGCGATGGGAGTAGTCGCGGTCCCTACGTGGCTCTCTGGGGGCTACGGAGTGGTAGGCGTGCCCGAGTTGTCTGATCTGGTACGACTGGTTGAGACCGCTGCCGCTGCCACGCCATAGCTGAAGAAGCCACGACCTGCCCGCTTGCCTGCTCTGCCGGCCTGGGCCATCCTTCGCAGCAACGGCGCAGGGCGGTATCGCTCCTCGTGCGTCGCCTGCACCAGGTACTCCATGGCGAGAAGCACCCGGTCGATGCCGATTTCGTCGGCCCAATGCAGTACGCCAAACGGAAAACCCAAGCCGAGGCGCACCGCCGTGTCGATGTCCTCTGCCGACGCCACGCGATCGGCCAGCACGGATGCCGCTTCGTTCACCACAGGCATCAAGAGGCGCGCAAGCAGGAGTCCCGGTGTGTCTGGCACGGTGTGAACACGGACGGCAGCGGCGCCAAAGAAGGCTGCCGCTTTATCGAGAAACTCGTCGCCGGTGACAAACGAGCCTGCGATTTCAACAATCGGTCGTCCGCTCAGCAGTCCGAGCAGTCCGAACCCAACCAGCCGATGGCCGTGCTCGCAGATCGCCGCCTGTTCGTTAGCGCCGGCCTGTGTGCAGGATGCAAGCAGCAGGTTGCCCGGCGGGAGCGACTCGTCCACAAACGAGAGGATAGGAAGCCGATCGTCACCCGAGACATCGGCGCAAATGATTGCCATGGCCGACGGAGCAATGCGAGCCGCGATTGACTCGTCCATCACGACTGCTTCAACATCCAGCGTTGGAGGGTCGATGGCACAGACAATCGGCGTTAGCCCCGCCTGACGCACGACGGGCTCCAGGACGGCGATCTCGTCTTCGGCGCCGAGGACGAACGCGGACGTCCCGCTCTGAAGCGTTCTGAAAGGCGTCTGGCGCGGTCTATTCCGGTTCGTAGGCATAGAATCCCCTACCCGTCTTCTGCCCGAGAAAGCCCGCCTCTACCAATTCCACCAAGTGGGCGTGCGGTCGATAGCGAGTATCGCCACTACTTGCGTCGTACAAGGCCCTGTTTGCCGCGAGGGCGCTGTCGAGGCCGGCGGCGTCCAGGCTCTCACAGGGCCCGGTCTTGAAGCCCATGCCCCGCGCCATAGCGTCAAGTGTCTCCACGGCTAATCCGCTTTCTTCGAGCAATCTGACTGCTTCGCCGAAGTACACCTGGGAGATGCGTCCAAGCACGAACCCAGGCCGGTTCCGTACGAGAATCGGCACGCGATCGAGCTCGCGAAGCAGTTCGGAGACGCGACGAATCGTGACCGCATCTGTACGGAGCCCGGGAATAACTTCAACGAGGCGGATCGACTGGACTGGCGCGGCGAAGTGCAGGCCGACCACTCGTTCCGGTCTGCGCGCGGCGGACGCCAGCCGGCTAACACTGTGCGCGCCCGTGACAGAGCCGAGCACCACGGGAGCGGCACAAGCCTCGTCGAGCTCCTGAATCAGCTTCAGCTTCGCTTTCAGTGAGTCGCCGGCCATTTCAAGTACGATATCGCACGATGTCATAGGCTCGAGCACGCTTACGACAGCTACGCCCACGGATCCACGGCCATCCGTGCCCGTGGCATCCATGGCATTTCTTCCCGCACGTTCCAGGCTCCGCGCAATACGCGTGACCAGCCTGCCCGCTCGCTCCGAATCAGGTTCATGCACGGTCGTGGTTGCCCCGGCCAACACGAGCATGGTGGCCAGCGCGGAGACACCGGCGCCGCCACCGGCGATGCCAACGTTCATGTTTTGCCCTTACACGCTAGTCTGGACGGCCAATGCTATCCGCATTTGTCGTTGTCAGGCGTTCCTGGCTGTGTGCATCCGCTACGAGGTCGTCCATACCAGACTATCGCCATCTACTATTTGAGCACGCTGAACCATCTGAGGGCTGTCGACATGCGCGTTTGGGCCGAACGTGACCCTGGCCACGAAGAGATGAAGTCGGCCGTCCGACGCGGAGGCCTCAAAGGCCATGTACTTGCCATCCGGAGAGAACACGGGGTGCTCGGCAAAGGGCGCACCGCTCACCAACAGGCGCGCCTTGCCGTAGTCGGAGATGCGGCCAGGCGGATGGAACGGCATGATCCAGATCGAGCTTGACTGGTAGTCGTCGGACGATTTGACAAACGCAATATAACGACCGTTCGGGCTCCACACCGGCTCCGAGTCGCTATCCAGCGTAGCGGTCAATGTTATCTGGGTGCTGGTGGTCAGGTTCAGCGCCTGGAGGCTGGCCAACGATCTGCTCGTGTTGTCTCGCGCAATCTGATATTGCCACTGCGTGTACACGAGGAATTTGGGGTCGGCGAGGCGAGGCGCAGGCTCCGAGTCTCCGCTGCTCTCGAAGTACGGCTTCGTCAACGTCTTGGCCGTGGCGTCCCCGCAGGGTCCGGCGGCAGGACATTGAGTGATGCTGAAGTCGGTCTTCCACTGCACCGTCGAATCGGGAGCAAATGGGGATCCGGGAAAGCTCCACGCGAAATACACCGACTTGCCGTCGTCAGACCAGGCTGGGGTGGCTGCCGTGCGCCCCGTACTCGCGTCTTGCGGATTGGTCAGCGTATCGTCAAGCAGAAGCTTTGTCTTGCCGCTCTGGATATCGACAGTCATCAAGTTCTCATAGTTCTTGTAGAAAAGGATATACGCCAGGCGCCTTCCGTCAGGGGAGACGCTGGGTTGGCCTCCGTAGGCGACAGGGATTGGCTCATCGTACTGATGCAGCATGTAGATCACGCGGCCCTTCACATACATCAGTCGGTCTGGGACGAAGACGTCTTGCGGTACTATCGCCGTGGGATTCGGCGTACTGAGGGGTCCCCTGATCACGGGTGTGGGAGCAGGCGTGGCCGTTCCGTTGCCCTGCGCTACCGGAGTCACAGTGGCATCGCTGCTCGCGATCGTAACGATCGAGACTACGGCGCACGTTAAGAGCGAGAGCACAAGCTTCGTGCTGGTTCGGATACCGCGCCAGACGCTTCTTCCCTCGGGCGACTTCGGAATCATGGGTTGCTGCAGCCAAGACTGGCCTTGTCGGACATGATGCACTCGAACAGCGAATTGATTTTCGGCCAGCGAGGAATAAGGGAATCGCCGGACGTCGTCGACTGATCGGTTACATATCCCCCGTTGACATCCAGATAGAAATGATGGATAGAGCCCGAGCTCATATGCAGCGCGGCCATCGCCAGGCTCAAGATGTCCGTGGCGCTCAGATCCGTCTTTACCTCGTGTTTCATGTCGTCAATCAGAGTCGGGAACTCGCTGATGTCGGCATTCATCAGTTTGCGCTTCAGCTGCAGCAGCACCTGCTGCTGCCTCTCTGACCGTCCAAAATCTCCGATGAGGTCGGAGTGGCGCGCCCGGACGTATTCCAGTGCCGTGATGCCGTCCAAGTGCTGGGGGCCCGCAGGAATGTAGAAACGACGGATCGCGTACGGGCTGCCGGTTGGGTCCAGGTCGTCGGGAAAATTGCTTTCCACCATCGGGTGCGCCACATCGATGTCGATCCCACCCAGCGTATTGATGATGTTCACGAAGCCTTGCAGGCCGACCCAAGCGTAGTGGTCTATCCTGACGTGGAACTGGTCTTCCACAGTCTGACGGACCGTGCCGAAGCTCTGCCCCCAGCTGGCCGCCGTAGAGATCTTGTCTGGAATGAATCCAGTGATCGGCACGTAAAGGTCTCGCGGGATCGAGACCATGTAGACCTGGTTATGCTTGGTGTCAAACGATACGAAGATGATCACCTGCGTATTCGGGACAGTGTCGACCTGATTCTTCGCGTCGTTGTCGCTTCCCAGAATGAGATAGTTGACGCGGCCCGAAGCGCTCTGAATTGGGGGGATCGTTGGAGTCGGAATCGTCGTCGTGCCGGTGATAACGGCGGTGGGAGCCGGGGTGAATGTTGCTCGCACCGATACCGGCACGTCATTCTTCGTCACGCTGGAGAGCGTTGAAACCGCACTGACCCATGGCCCTCCGGCGTAAGCCGCAGAGCCACCGATTGCCGCGGCGATGGAAAGCAGAAAGATCCAGTAAGCGATGTGCCGCAACGGCTCGATGCTCCTCAGCAGGTCGTTGACGCCAGGCGATCGGTGAAGGGGCTTCGATGATCGTAGGGTTGGCAGTGCCTACGCGTCAAGCACAGCGCTCACGCGGTGTCCACTCCCGCCCGTTTGCTCTGCCTCGCGCGTGGTTGCCAGACGGCCCAGACCACAGACTTTGCTGCTAAGCTCAATACACGAGGATTATGGACTATCAAGTGACCACGCTCGACAACGGTTTGCGAGTAATTACCGCTCCCATGCCTGGGATGTACTCGGTTACGGTCGCCGTCAACGTTACCGTTGGGTCGCGCTACGAGGCGAGCGAAGAGGCAGGGAGCGCGCACCTGATCGAACACATGCTCTTCAAGGGGACCGAGCGACGTCCTACTGCTGAGATCATCTCGGAGACGATCGAGCGCGTCGGAGGCATTTTGAACGCCAGCACCGACAAGGAGCTCACCCTGGTTTGGGCCAAAGTGAGCAAGTTCCATGCCGGCTTGGCCGTGGACCTCCTGGCTGACATGGTGCGGAATTCGCTGTTCGATGACGAGGAGTTCCGCAAAGAGCAGCGCGTGGTGATCGAGGAACTCGGTATGTCCATCGACTCGCCGCAAGAGTGGGTTCATGTCGTGTCCGATGAACAGTGCTGGCCCGGCACTCCCATTGGGCGCGATGTGGCAGGCACCCGTGAGAGCGTGGCTGCGCTCGGTCGCGATAACGTGGTGGCGTTCGCTCGGAAGCACTACGATCCATCGTCTGTCGTGCTTGTTGTTGCGGGTGGCATAGACCACGCCAGTGCGATAGCCCTGGCTGCCAGTGCATTTTCCGGCTGGAGCCCACCTGGGCAAGGAAGCTCGCGCACCCTCACCTCCGCTATTTACCTACCTCAATCGCCGTCGCTCCACTTCGAGATGCGAGACACGGAACAGGTAAACCTGTGTCTTGCCACGAAGGGAGTTCCGCGTGTGCACGCAGATCGCTACGCGTACGAGATACTGATTTCCATTCTGGGAGGTTCGATGAGCTCACGTCTATTCCTGGAGATACGTGAGCGCCGAGGTCTGGCCTACGACATCCATTCCTACGGCAACACCCTGGCCGACACAAGCGCGCTGGTCACGTACGCCGCGGTCGAACCAACAAAGGCCTATGTTGTCGTCTCCGAGATACTGCGGCAGATGCGACTGTTGAAGACTGAGATCGTGCCTCTGCCGGAACTTGACAAGATGAAGGATGGCTACAAGGGTCGACTGCTGTTGGGGCTGGAGGACACGCAGAGCGTTGCGGGCTGGTGTGGAGTCCAGCTGGCGCTGCATGGCGAGATCCGCCAGCCCGAGGCCGTGTGCGCGGATATCGATCGCGTCACGCGCGAAGATATCTTGCGAGTCGCGCAGGAGTGTTTTCAGTCGCAGTTCATTCGGCTCGCCGTACTGGGGCCTTCAGGCGCAGATCGAGGACTACTGGAGGCAATGACCCTGTAAGATTGAAGGCGGACCTAGTTGTGAAACCGTGCTGGTGTTGAGATGCGATAAGGTGGTGAGGCAATGAGCGCGAGAAAGCGCATAGCAGCCCTTGGCAGTCTGGATGGAGTACAGGAAGCCTCGCTCGTGAAGCAAGACGGATCCGTGATAGTGAGCTCAGTCGACTCTCCTGCTCTCTCGAGCGCAGCATCCAGCCTTGGTTCCGCATTGCAGGTGCTGCAGCGCGCGCTACCTGACCTCGGCGCGCCAATGAACCTGACACTGGAGGCCGAGAACGGAGCGCTGCATGCTGCCCAGGCTGGAGACGCGCTGATCATGCTGACGACAACTCGCGACGCAAACCTTGGCGCGGTTAGGCTGGAACTGCGCGAAGCCGTGGAGGAGCTGCGGGCAGAGTCCGCTGGTTAGCCGTACACTGCAGAGCGTAGAAGAAGGGAATCGATCTGCTGCTATGCCCCGATCACCAATGCAGAGGACACTCGTGATCATCAAGCCCGATGCTCTCCAGCGCGGCCTCATCGGCCCGATACTCGAACGATATGAGCGCCGCGGGCTGAAAATTGTCGGCATGAGGCTGATTCAGCTCGACAACGAAATAGCCGAGCGGCACTACGGCATTCATCGCGGCAAACCATTCTTTGAAGGACTTGTGTCCTACATTACCAGCGCGCCAGTCGTCATCGCGGCGCTCGAAGGTCCCAATGCCGTGGCTGTCGTCCGAAAGATGAATGGCGCCACCAACGCAGCAGAAGCTGAGCCCGGTTCAATTCGCGGTGACTATGGCCTTGAAGTCGGTCGAAATCTGGTGCACGGCTCAGACTCCGAAGAATCTGCCGAATTCGAGCTCGGTCTGTATTTCGACGCGGACGACATCCTATCGTATCGGCGCTCGACCGACGCCTGGATAATCGAAGAATAGGTGCGGAAGTCACAACTGTGAATCTCAGACCGTTGCTGGCGCCATCGGTAGCCACCGATGGGAGGTTAGCGTGGAACACGCGATAGTAAGTGGTGGGGCCGGCTTCATCGGGTCCCATCTTTGCGCAGCGCTGCTGGCTCGGGGCCTGAGCGTGACCTGCATCGACAACCTGTCGACTGGGCAAGAGTCAAACGTTGCCTCGCTGCTAGACCATCAGCTGTTTACCTTTCGCGTCGCGGACGTCGCCACAGTCGGTGGGTCCGACCTGACTGGCGCCGGCCCAGGGGAGCCATCGTACGTCTTTCACTTGGCGAGTCCAGCCAGCGTCGTCGACTACTTGCGGCTGCCGCTGGAAACTCTGCGAGTGAACAGTCAAGGGACCTGGAACCTGCTCGAGCTCGCGCGGCGATGTGACGCGCGCTTCGTATTTGCGTCGACGTCCGAAATCTATGGTGATCCGCTCGTGCATCCGCAGGCTGAGGACTACTGGGGCAATGTCAGCCCCAACGGGCCGCGCAGCTGCTACGACGAGAGCAAGCGTTTTGGCGAGGCGCTCGTCATGCAGTACTGGCGCTCATTCGGCCTCGACTGCCGCGTGGTGCGCATTTTCAACACCTACGGGCCCCATTCGCGGCTCGACGATGGGCGGGTCGTGCCAAACTTCATCTGCCAGGCTCTCGCCGGGAAGCCAATTACTATTTACGGCGATGGGACGCAGACGCGTAGTTTCTGTTACGTCAGCGACCTGGTGGACGGCGTGATCTCGGCAATGCTAGGTGACAACATTGGCGGACAGGTCTTTAACCTTGGCAATCCTGAAGAGCACACGATTGCCGAGTTCGCGGCGATAGTGTGCCAAATCGCGGCGGAGGTCGACGGCCGTCTTCGGGACATAGGTGACCATTTGGTGGCGTGGCTTGACCTGCCTCAGGACGATCCAACTCGCCGCCGTCCGGATATCGAGAAGGCTCGACAGGTGCTCGGCTGGGAGCCCCGAGTCACGTTGAAGGATGGCCTGCGACGCACCATCACGTGGTTCCGCGACGACCTGTCCAGCTGTAGCGCTGCCGCCGTTGCTGCTGCGGGTGCTTGCGAGGGGTGACCGCGCTGCATCGGCGCTGCCGCCCGTCTTTGGACCCGGATTAGGGGACATATCTATGCACGATTCGAGCGAGTTGGCCGCGGTTGAGCCACCGACAACACGGGGCGCTGCCACAGACGCAGATGCGCCTGCTGGAGCGTCCTCAGCTATGGTGGATCCTGTTGATGCCGTTTCGGGCGAAGACGACATAGCCTCCCAAGTCGATCTGGGTCGCAAGTTCACGAATTGGCGCACTCCCATCTCGTTCCTCATTGCCGTGGTCATCCTGGTCGTCGCGCTCTACAAGCTGCACATCAACCGTGACGACCTCGGCGCCGCCCTTCACAAGGTCAATCCTCTGTTGTTCATAGCGGCTTTTCTGGTGTATTATTTGTCGTTTCCGCTCCGAACGATTCGCTGGAAGATGCTCATGCTCAACGCCAACGTCGGCGCCGACCGTGAGACGGTGCGGCAGACGTCGATCAAGGATCTGCTGGAGATACTCTATCTGTCGTGGTTCGCGAATTGTGTCATTCCAGCGAAGCTGGGCGATGTGTATCGAGCCTATCTGGTGAAGACGACTACCGGCGTTTCGGCATCAAGGACGGTGGGAACGATCCTTGCCGAGCGAATCCTCGACCTTCTCGTGCTGTTCCCGCTCTTGCTCGCCGCGGCCGTCCTGACATTCCACAATCGTCTTCTGGACGACAGCACGCTGCGATTCGTGCTGGCAAGCGCCCTTGGCCTGGGCGTCCTGGCAGTGGCGGTTATCGTGGGAATCTGGCGCCTTGGCGATGGCCTTCGCCGAATGTTGCCTCAGCGTATCCACAGCATCTTCACAGCCTTTCGCGAAGGCGCGATCCACAGTTTCAAGGCAAACCTTGTCGCCCTGGTCGGGATCTCGATTGCGGTCTGGATTTGCGAAGGTGGGAGACTCTTCCTGGTGCTGGCGTCCCTCGGCATGGCTAAGCAGGGCGAGGTTGGCCCGAGCGCTGCCGTGTTTCTTGCCCTTGGTTCGTCGGTACTGACCACCTTGCCGCTAACTCCAGGAGGGGCTGGCGTCGTGGATACATTCCTGATTGCCGCGTTCAAAGTGCTCAAGCAGGGGGCGACCGGCGGGCAGGCTGCCGCGCTTGCGCTGCTGGATCGCATGATCAGCTATCTCAGCATAGTAGTGTTCGGGTTCATTATTTATCTTGTGAGCGCCAAGACGAAGAGAGCGTTGCCCGCGTTGGGCGCGGACGCTGCCAGAAGGTCCTCGAGCCTCGCGCAGATGACAGGTTCGGACAAAGGCAGGCCTGCAAGTTGATGCGTATCGTGTTCGATGGAACGGCTGCGCTACGTCAGCGCGCGGGTGTCGGTCGCTTCGCGCGCGGGCTGCTGCAAGGCCTGGCCGAGATCGACGGGCAGAATTTCTATACGCTTGTCACAACGGGTCGCGCGCGATTGGACCCAGACGATCTCACGCTGCCCCAGCATCATCGGTGGCTCCGGCTACCGCTTTCGGAACGACTGGCTCGAATCGGCTGGCACAGGCTGCACATTCTACCCTCTCCGGCAATGGCTGTACGACACGCAAGCCTGTTCTTCACGCCCGACTTCGCGCTGCCGCGTCCGGGCCGTGTGCCGTCCATTCTCACCGTGCACGACCTCTCGTTTCTGATTCACCCTGAGTGCGCCGATGATGGATTGCGTAAGTACCTGTCGGCCGAGGTGCCGCGATCGATCCGGCAGGCCGCCGCGGTGGTAGCCGTGTCGCGGACTACGGCTGATGCGCTGCAGAGCAGGCTTGGCGTCGACCCAGCGCGAATCCGCGTGGTACCGAACGGCGTGGACGCGCGCTTCAGGCCGCCTCCGGTGCATGAGGGAGGACCTCTGACCCAGCCGCCTTTTAGCTGTTACCCTGGTTACGTGCTGTCGGTTGGCACGCTCGAGCCTCGGAAGAACTATGTTCGCCTTCTGCAGGCATTCTCTCTCCTGAGGAAGCGGCTGGGGTGCGGTTTGGCCAATCCAGTTCTGACCGGCGATTCATCCTCACAGGGAATCATGCTTGTCATCGCTGGGCGTGAAGGCTGGATGTTCGAGCCGATATTCAGGGAGGTTGCGCGCCTGGGTCTCGAGCACTCGGTGCGATTCTTCTCAGATGCAGCGGACGACGACCTGCTGCATCTGTATCAACACGCTGGCCTGTTTGTGTCGCCTTCTCTGTACGAAGGATTCGGTATCCCGCCGCTCGAGGCTATGGCGTGCGGCGTTCCAGTCGTATCGTCTACCGGTGGGGCGCTTCCGGAGGTGCTGGGCGAGGCAGCACTGTATTTCGATCCGCTTGACATTCAAGGCATGTCTGAGACCATGGAACGCGGGTTGACAGACGAAGAATGCCGTCAAGCCCTTCACGCGCGGGGCCTGGCACGGGCAAGTCTGTACACGTGGGAAGCGGCAGGTCGCGCGGTGCTCGCGTTGTTCGAGCGAGTTGCCGCATGACCGCGTCGACGCACACGCGCGCTCGCCGCGCACTGCCCATTGAGCCAGGCGCATTGCGAGTGGCGGCCAGCGGTCTGTTTCTCGAGCATCCACACACAGGCACCGGGCGCTATGCGCGCCACGTACTTGGACACCTGGGCAGCGCCCAGGATCTTGCAACGTTCGTGGTCGCCGATGATCGGCGGCTCGCGGAAGAGGCGTTTGGCACAGGTGTGCCCGATACCGTCCCGCGGATAGTCGCCGCTTCCATGCCACCCCTGCGAGTTGGTTCCTACGAGCGCAAGTTGTTTTGGGAACAGGTGGCACTCCCTATCGCGGCGCGAAGGGTGCGCGCGAAGGTGCTGTATTCCCCACATTTCAGCGCCCCATTTGTATCCCCCTGCCCGACAGTCATCAGCATTCATGACGTCATTCCGCTCGCCGATCCAGCGTATGCCCGCTCATTTGCGGCTAAGACCTACTTCCGTCTCGTCGGGTCGGCTGCGCGGCGTGCTGCCGCGGCAATCACATTGTCGGATTATGCGAAGAGCGAGATCGTAACGCGGCTGGGTGTCCCGGCGTCGCGCGTTCATGTCGTCACTCCCGGGGTCGAATCGACGTTTGACCGCGTGGTCGATCCGGCTGCATCCGCTCGAGCCCGCGAAACCTATGGGCTTCCAGAGCAGTACCTCCTATACGTCGGTGGAGCCGATGCCCGGAAGAACATCGGCGTGCTGCTCAAGGCGGTTGCCGGCCTGTCAAGCGCAGCGATTCCGCCGCTCGTAGTGGTTGCCGGACTGCCGAAGCCCGGCCAGCAAGCGCTCTTCCCCGATTGGCGCGCGGATGCCGCGATGCTGGCTCTGGGATCGCGGGTGCTCTTCGTCGAGCGGATCGCCGAAGAGGACCTCGCCGCCGTCTATCGGGATGCTCGTGCTTTTGTGTTTCCGTCGCGCGCGGAGGGCTTCGGCCTGCCTCCGGTGGAAGCAATGGCCTGTGGCATTCCGGTGATTTGCTCCGGTGCTACGAGTCTTCCGGAGGCAGTGGGGTCGGCCGGCATCCTCGTCGATCCGGATGACGTGCAGGGCTGGGCGACCGCGATGGCACGCCTCGCGACCGATGACACCCTCCATGCAAAGCTTTCGGCCCAAGGAGCTGAACGCGCGGCTCGCTTCAACTGGGAAGCGACGGGTTCACGCGTGGAGGCGATCATCACAGGAGTTGCGCAGTGCGCGTTCTAATGGTGTCGAAGGCGCTGGTTGTCGGCATGTATCAGCGCAAGCTGGAGGAGCTGGCAGCCCTGCCTGGCATGGAGCTGACCGTCGCGGTGCCGCCGTTCTGGCGCGAAAAGGGACATGATTGGGTGCTTGAGCGGTCGTTCACCAGCGGATATACGCTTACCGTGCTCCCGATGCGCCTGAACGGCCACTACCACGTGCACTACTACCGGGGTCTTGGCGCGCTGCTTGATTCGGTCATGCCGGACATCCTCCATTTCGACGAGGAGGCCTACAATCTCTCCACATGGCTGGCGCTGCGCGCGGCCAGGCGCCGTCGCGTGAAGTTCGCGTTCTTCAGTTGGCAGAATATTCCGCGCACGTATCCGCCACCCTTCCGCTGGATGGAGGCCGACGTGTTCCGCCGAGCGGACCTGGGCATCGTCGGCAATGAGGATGCGGGGAGAATCATCCGTGATAAGGGTTTCCTGGGAGTTGTGGAGGTGGTGCCCCAGTTCGGCATCGACCCTGAGCTGTTCCAGCCGGAAGGTGAGTCACAAGGTACTGTCGCTCAACGTCCATTCACAATTGGCTTCGTCGGCCGGCTTACTGAGGCGAAAGGACTTGGGGTGCTGCTGGAGGCGGTTTCCGGTCTGACCGGCGATGCGTGGCGGCTGCGTGTCGTTGGCAGTGGTCCAGATCGGGGCATGTTTGAGCATCAGGCACGCGCCCTGAGGATTCAGGACCGGGTCGAGTTTGTCGGACAAGTTGGCTCGGCGAAGATGCCCGCTGTCATGCGAGGCTTCGACGTCCTGGCCGGACCCAGCCTCACCACGCCTCGCTGGAAGGAACAGTTTGGCCGAATGCTCGTCGAAGCAATGGCATGCGGTGTGCCGGTGATTGGCTCGGACTCCGGCGAGATTCCGCAAGTTATCGGTAGTGCCGGCATAGTCGTGCGCGAAGGGGACGTCGAAGCGCTGCGCAATGCCTTGAGTTGTCTTCAGTCGGACCCGTCACTTCGCTCGAAACTTGGCCGGTTGGGTCGCGACCGTGCAATCACCAGGTTCACGCAACATGCTATCGCCGTGCGAACCGCGGAGGCATATCAGCGGGTGCTGCAAACGTAAATGACCTGACTCGATCGCCTGCTGTTTGAGGCGGACGAATCCGCGGTGTTCGAGCTTCGTAGGGGCCCAGGTCTCGACGTTCAGACGGGTTACCTGACGGTGCGCTCGACCCTACCGTGACTCGGTGCCTGTCGGCGCCAGCGGCTCGTCGGAGTCGGCCAACTCATCGATGCGCCAGAGCCGCTCACCTGGCTCCATACGTTCTGGGAACAGGATACCGTCGAGGTGGTCGATTTCGTGCTGGAAGATGCGCGCCAGCCTGCCGTCAGCACGGACGTGTGTGTTGCGACCCTTCTCGTCCTTCGCACGAATCTTGACGGCGGCAGCACGGCGCACGTTTCCGCGGTAGCCGGGAATGCTCAAACAGCCCTCTTCGTCGACTTCGATGTCCCGCGATGCCCACGTAATCTCAGGGTTGACCAGCCTGAACTCGTCATCCTCGTGCCACAACACGATCACGCGGAGCGACACGCCTATCTGCGGCGCGGCGAGCCCAGCGCCCGCGGCACTGTGCATTGTCTCCACCATGTCGGCCATAAGTTTGCGAATCGATGCATCGACACGCTGCACGGGTCTGGCCTTGATGTGCAGCGCGGGCTTATCAGCTGTGAGGATGACTCGGGTGGCCAACGCAGAGAGCCTCCAGGTGCGACAATGTAAGCAGCGAGTCCAGGGGGGCGGAGTCCACAATCTGGCGTCTTGCCCTCCAACTGAGAGTATATCATAGGCTCGTGCTGGCGCTTTGCGCTCCAGCTAAGGGAGTTTGACATACTCAGGGTACGCTGCTAGAGTGAACACGAATGAATAATGCACAGGAAACAGGCTCTTCGCTGGTGCGTGGAAAGGGAGCTGGTCATTGAGCATTCCGGCCTGGCTGGCTCCAGGTAGTACGATCAAGCGTTGGCTCCTCGTCCTGTTCGCGGGGCTTCTCCTCCTGGTCCTGGGTGTCGACTACTTCCTTTCGGCTTTGTACCACGTCGACTATCGATTCCCCGAATGGGTTGGCAACCTCACTCTGCAGTCCGTGCCCCGAGTCGTGCGTGGCGGTCTCTTTCTCTTGCTAAGCGCCTCCATGATCGTGTATGCGCTCCGACACCTCAACCGCGTCATTGTTGCTGTTATCTCCCGGCCCGGCGATCTGTCGAGCGCGCCGCACACTGTCATCGACGCGGTGGCGCAACATCGCTTGCTCCTTCGTGGACCGCGGATCGTGGCCATCGGCGGAGGCACCGGCATGTCGTTGTTGTTGCACGGTCTTCGCACGTATTCACGCAACCTCAGCGTGATCGTGACTGTGGCAGATGACGGCGGCAGCTCGGGCCGGCTGCGCCGCGAGCTCCGCATACTCCCCCCCGGCGACTTCCGGCAATGCATTGCCGCCCTCGCGGACGTCGAAGATTTGATGAAGCAACTGCTGGACTACCGGTTCAAACAGGGTTCAGGCCTCGAAGGTCACAGTTTTGGCAATCTTTTCATTGCCGCCATGGCCGACATTACCGGCAGCTTCGAGGAGGCGCTTGCCGCATCGAGCCGCGTCCTCGCCGTGCAAGGGCAGATACTGCCTTCGACCCTCGAAGACGTGAAGTTAGCTGCCGAACTGACCGATCAGACGACGATCGAGGGTGAATCGGTCCTGGCAAAGGGCGGTCACGCGATCGATCACGTGTACCTCCTCCCGGAGGGGCCCCCTGCGAATCCTGAGGCGGTCGAGGCCATTCTGTCCGCTGACGTGCTGGTGGTTGGACCGGGCAGTCTCTTTACGAGTGTCATGCCGAACCTGCTTGTGCCAGGCATTGCGCGGGCGATCGAAGAGTCTCGCGCGTCGCTCAAGGTCTTCGTGTGCAATGTGGCAACGGAACCTGGTGAGACCGACGCCTATTCGGCGATCGATTTCGTCACGGCAATCGAGAAACATGTGGGCCGCCAGCTGTTCGACTACGTGATCACGAATAGCAACTACCGGGCGGCCAAACCCTCGATCTGGAAGAGTCAGGTGGTGCATCCAGGAGATTGGTCAGCGTTGCGGGATCGTATTGTGCGCGTGGAATTCGATGTCGTGGATACCAATAACGCCCTGCGTCACGATTCGCAGAAGCTCTCGCAGCTTCTCCTGCGCCTCTACGACGGGAAATTGCGCACGCCGGAACGCCCGGGTGGCCGGCGCATGCTGGGGTTCAGCAGGGCTACGCTGATCTCCGAGGAGCATGCGGAAAAGGAAACGGTTACGTCAGGGCGCGCTTGAGCGGAGCCGGACCTTCTGGCGGTACCGACACTGGTCCGCCACCGATAGTCGCCTTCAGTGACTCGAACGCGGACGACTGCTCGCTAAACACATAGAGCGGACGTTGTACGGTTATTGCCCCCCCACCGCATGCCCGCAGATGATCCTTGACCTCGCCCAACAGCTCGGTTGGGATGACAATCGTCACGGCGAAGACTGTACCCGGAGCGCGTGGGTCGAACACAGGCATTACCGTCGGACCACGTACACCGGCCAGGGCTCGGCGGCTCAGCACCCTATTCGCGGCCGTCTCGGCACTGTCGGCTTCGATGTTCGCCGTGACGGACACAACCTGTCCAGCGCGCTGGTGCGCTTCAATCATCTCGATGATGTCACGGATCGTCTCCATTCTCCACGTTGACAGGTGGAGGCGAGGTCGATTCACCAGCAGGCAGGCCTGCGAAGCCAGAATTGTGCCGCCAACAATTGTCTTCAAGTGGTTCGCGCGAAGGGTCGTACCGGTTTCATTGATATCGGCGATGATGTCGGCGTACCCCATCGAAGGAGCTATCTCCAGTGCGCCTGTCCCTTCGACCAGCGCGTGGCTGGGCAACCCGTTGTTCATGAGGAATCTCCGCACCAAGCGTGAGAACTTGGTCGCGACGCGCAGCGTACGGCCCCGCCGCCGAAACTCAGCGGCAACGTCGCAAAGGTCCTCGATCGTTGACACGTCGAGCCAGGCCTCGGGCACGGCAATCTCGAGCCTGCATCGAGCAAATCCGAGATCCTCGATGGCAACCACGACATCATCGGACTCTCCCAGGTGTTCGCGGAAGATGTCGTAGCCCGTAATGCCGGCGTCCACCAATCCGAGCGCAAGCTTCTGAGGTATGTCCGCGGCGCGCTGGAACACGGCCGCCACATCGGTTCTGCCGCTTATTCGCGCGCTGTATTGGCGCGGAGTACTTCGCCGCACACTGAGACCGCACTCCGAAAGAAACCGCAATGTCGGTTCCTCCATTGCTCCCTTGCTGGGAACGGCAAAGTTAAGCACCTCTGTCACATGCGTTCTCCACTGGCGGGTGGCGACGGTTGCTCGTCGACCAGCGAGTGCATCGCGTCCGCCGCCGCCATTCGCAGAGCATCAACATTCAGTTCACGATCGTGCGGTACTAGCTGTACAACCTTCGGCTCGGGCGGGTGGTCGCCACCTTGCGCGGCCTGGAGCACGATCATCGCGACGAAGCCCTCTCGCCGCATTCGCTCCAGGTACTTCCCGTTTTCCGCGCTCTCCACGGACACGACCGCAGGGAAGCCCTTCTTCCGCAGCGCATCGGCGACCCGGAGGCCGTGCGGTCGTAGCGACGGCCTCTGCACCACAACGGCAATCGTACGCGACTTCTCGATTCGAATGGCCCCATCAGGAATGCAATGCAGCATTCTCTCCAAGCCAAAAGCGAAGCCAAGCGCAGGAAAGGATCGGCTGCACGTGATGGCCAGAGGCAATCCATCATATCGTCCGCCTCCGCAGATCTGCAGCTCGTTCTCGCCTGTCGATGAACGCTCGGCCGGGTTGGCGTACATTTCAAAGATGAGGCCGCTGTAATACGCGATGCCTCGCGCCATTCCTGGAGCGAGCGTCATTCGCACGTTTGCCAGCCGATGGTCTCGAAAAAGGTCGACGACGATGCGAAGCTCGTCAAGGGCGCTTGCGGGCACATCGTATGTATGCAGTAAATGTCCGGCTTTCCGAAGGACCGTCTCAGGATCCCCGCGAAGCGCGCCAAGAGCGGAGCAGAACTGCAGGGCGCGCTCGAGGCCTTCCCTGCGTGCCCCACTACGAACCGCCGCATGGCGCTGCGCCTTTTCAAGCACTCGAGCGATGATCTCATCCGGCGACCGCGAGTTCCCGCCAAGATCGACACCCATTTGCTGCAGCAGGCCGCTGACGACACCACGCGCTGCCTCGGGAGTGAGATCGCCGAGAGCCTCCGCGAACTCTCCGCGGCCGGCGCCGTCGCTGAAGTCTTCAATCAGTTGGTCGAGTCCGAGCTGCCGGCGGACCAGCTTCTCCTGTGCTGCGCCTCGATTGAAATACTCAAGATGCTCCAGCAGATAGCCCTCCGCATAGCCGTCCACTGAGAGGTGAGATAGTAGCGCACGAAGTGGTCCCAGGTGGCCAATCACGACGTGGACCTCGGGCACTCCTGCGGCCAGTGCTGTCTGGCAGGCCAGGGCCAGGACGTCCGCATCGGCCGTGGGGCTCGCCTCGCCGAGCAACTCAACGCCAGCCTGAGTGAACTGGCGTGCGGTCGCTCGCTGGGGCTTTTCGTAGCGGAATACTGGTCCCGCATAGGCAACGCGAACCGGACCGGCCGACCGCTGCACTGAGGCCGCCATGGCGCGGATTACCGAGGCCGTGAATTCGGGTCTCATCGCGAGCTCTCGGCGACCCTGGTCCGTCAAGCCATAGAGCTTTGATAGGATATCGGCACCGTTCTTGCGCACGTACAGCTCGAGATGCTCGAGCACGGGCACGTCGATAAGCGAGTACCCCGCAAGCGTGAATGACCTCTTCAGTAGGCCGACAGCCGCCTCTGAGCGAGCGTAGGCTACCGGATCGAGGTCATAGAACCCCCGCACCCGCTCGATTGCCCGCTGCATCCCGTCTCCCCATTGTTGGCCAGACTGCGCTGGCCGGCACGGTCGCGTGTAGGCGAGCGCGCGACCACACTCGAATGTATCTGGATCGTCCAGGGTATGAGACAGGCCCGCGAGCCACGCACGGCCAGTGGCGGCGCGAAAGGCGTGATCCTGACCGCCACGCTGTAGAATTGTAGGCTGAAGGGCTTGGGCCAGTCAATGCGCCAGGTCCGCGCCGACGCAGTTGATAGAATACGAAACCGAACTGGAAGGAGCGTTTTTGTGAGCGATAGTTGCGTCTTCTGCCGCATCGCGCGAGGCGAGATTCCTGTTACGCGCGTGGCTGAAAACGATCGCGTCATTGCATTTCGAGACGTCAACCCTCAAGCACCGGTACATGTGCTGGTGGCCCCCAAGAGCCATGTGGCCGGTCTGGTCGACCTGCCTGGGCAGGATCAGCTCTGGAATTCACTCGTGGAGATGGCGCAGCACGTTGCGGCCGCCGAGCGGCTTGACGGCGGCTTCAGGCTGGTGGTGAACCATGGCGCGGACGGCGGGCAAAGTGTGGACCACCTGCACATTCATGTTCTTGGCGGCCGAGCACTCCAGTGGCCGCCTGGCTAGAGCTCGGCCGAAATTCGGTGTGGTATAGTATCGGCGGAGAAGGCAGCGTCGCCGCACGTGTGGAGAGTGGCGACGCCGGGACGGAAGGCTCCGTACCTACCATAGCTCTTCGATGAAATGGGGTAGTATGGATTGGCAGCCTTCCGCGCGGGGCCAGGAGAGCGGCTGCAACCACGAGTATATTGACACGCACGCGCACTTTCTGGACGGCGCAGGTGCCGAAATAGATCCTGTGATCCTTCGCGCCTTGCAAGCCGGTGTCACGTGTATGCTCGTGCCGTCGGTTGACCTGGCAAATTGCGGGACGGTCCTGGCAATCGCTGACACCTGTTCTCAGGTGTTCGCTGCCGTTGGCATTCATCCGAATCACGCCGCGCCTGACGACGACTTCTCTGAGTTGGAGCGTCTCGCGAAAATGCCGCGGGTGCGGGCGCTCGGCGAGACTGGCCTTGACTATTACCGACAGCACACGGACCCTGTGCTGCAGCGAGCTCATCTTGAAAGACATATGCGATTGGCCCTTTCGACTCACCTGCCAATCATCCTGCACAATCGTGACGCAGACGACGACATCTACGCCATTGCTGCCGGCTACGGGTCGTCAGTGCAAGGTGTGCTTCACTGCTTCAGTGGTGACACGCGGTTTGCAAGGAAGTTCCTTGAGCTGGGTTACTACGTTTCATTTGCAGGCAATCTCACGTATCCCAGCGCAGCCAAGCTTCGCGAGGTTGCCGCCGGCATACCGGAAGACCGGCTCCTCGTAGAGACCGATTCGCCGTACCTCGCGCCGGCGCCCTTGCGCGGCAAGCGGAACGAGCCGGCAAACGTGGTTCACACGGTCGCGGTTCTTGCCGCGGCGCGAGGTGTAAGTGTTGACGCTTTGGCCCCGTCCCTGGTCGCCAACGCCCGACGCCTCTTTGGCTTGTAGCCAGATGCAAGCAATGGACGGTCGACTTGCTGCACTGCTGAGCCCAGTTCAGACCGATGCGGAACGCGTCTCTCGGTTTCTTGCACGCCTGGGCAAGGCGGATGGCGAGTATCTGCATCACGTCATTCAGACCCTGCTGGACCGCCACGGAAACCCGATTACCGCTCGGGTTGCCCTGCTCGTTTCGCGCGCGTTTGTGGACTCGGTTCCGGATCGAGTGCTCCGCTTTGCGGTGGCCGTGCAGATCGTTGAGGTTGCCGGCCTTGCGCACCGCCAGATGATGCGCGGAGACCCGCTCGTGCCCGCGGAACTGCCTGCTGTCGACCTGCATTTGGTAGTGCTTGCAGGCGACTATCTCTATTCCCAGGCGGCCTTTATTACAGCCGGACTGCAAGACTTAACCGTCATGCGCCTCCTTGCAGATGTGATCAAGGATCAGTGCCGGGGCGAAGCCGCTCGGCAGCATGGAGAGCCGGTCGCGGATCGCTCGGTCAATTTGTACGCGCTGGCGGCGGTAGGCACCGGGCACCTGATAGGTTGCAACGCGAGTAGTCTTGCCGAGCTCGAGGAGTTCGCGCGCATTCTCAGTTGCGATAGCACGCATTGCCGAGATGACGACGACCATCGCCACGCTTCGACCAACTGGCTACGGACTGCGGCGAACGCCCAGCTTCGCCGAAATCTCACCGAGCTCGCTGGTGTGCTGCATCAGAGGCGGGACACGGCGGGTGCCGCTCGAACCGGCGATCGCGGAAACGGGGTCAGAACCGTATCGCAGGCGGACGTGCAGAATCATGTCGGGTTAAGTCGACATGGAATTGATGGCATTCGAAGTTCGACGCGGCAGGATGCCGGCGAATCCGCGAAGTACTCTGCGGATGGCGGTTTGGAACCATGACCAGGGGGACGCCTGAGACGCGGTGCAGCGATGTAGATGGGACTGTGTCGCGACGCGTGGTTCATGCTTTCTCAGCCGGGGGTATCGTGCTTCGAGGACAACCTGACTCCCGCGAGATTCTGCTCGTGGGTCGCGATCAGGTTTCGCGGGATCGGCAGCTATGGGCGCTGCCGAAGGGTACGCCACTCGCCGGAGAGAGCGCTCAGCAGACCGCTCTCCGCGAGGTGCGCGAGGAAACTGGCCTTGAGGTGGCAATAACGGGCTTTGCCGGCGTGATTACGTACACGTTCCTCGATCGTGGGATCAGGTATCGCAAGCGTGTTGCCTACTACACGATGGTTGCCATCGGCGGCGATCCTTCGCAACACGATCATGAATATGATCTGGTCGCCTGGTTCCCAGTGGGAACGGCAAGCGGTTCCCTCCGGTACTCGAATGAAGCGGATCTGGTCCGGCGCATTACAGACAAGCCGCCGCGCAGCGAGCTGTCTCGTGAACCGGATCGCGAATCGAGAGCGTCGCTGCGAGGACCAGCTCCCGACTGACACAGTCAACAGGCGAGCGCGGCGCTTGAACATGGCCGCCGAACATAGGATCGCGCCGGGCCTCGCCCATAGTGCCCAGCTCGCCGCTCGCGAGGCCCCTGAACTCCTCATGCGGGGTTTGCCGTCTGCATGCGGTACATGTTCTCGAAACGGAAGAACAAGTAGACCGAGGCGATCGCGACGACGGAGAGGACGAATATGCCCTCCCGCAGGTTCACGCGGGTGAGCACGATGCTCAGCCCTCCCAGAGCGCAGCTCGCCAGGTACAGGCTCATCACCGCCTCACGGTGCGTCAAGCCTGAGCCGACCAGTCGATGCGACAAGTGATCGCGGCCTCCGCGCGATACCGGCACTCTTCGACGCAGACGCGAAATCGTCACGAGGGTCGTGTCGAAGATCGGAATGCCAAGCACTAGGACGGGAGCCACGAGGGCAATTGCGTGCAAATTCTGTGTTACTCCTGTAGAGTAGCCTGCAGTCTGCGCCAGCTGAACGAGCGCGGGGCTGGTCGTCGTGAGGCTGAGCTTCAGTGCGAGAGCGGACAGGATATAGCCGAGAAACAGCGCGCCCGCATCACCCATGAAGATCTTGGCTGGGCTCCAGTTGTAGAAGAGGAAGCCAAAGCAGGCGCCGGCCAGGGCGGCAGCAAGGGACGCCACGAAGCTTTGAACAGGCAGGGCCAGAATTGCATGTATGAAGAAAAAGGTGGCCGCGATTCCAGCGGTGCCAACTGCCAGCCCGTCCATGTTGTCCATGAGATTGAATGCATTGGTAATTCCCACTACCCATACGACGGTTATCGGCGCCTCGAGCGGCGCAAACATGGCATGGTTGAAGTGAATCTCCACTTTGGCCGCAAGCAGAATGCCTGCGCCAGTCAACTGGCCCACGAGCTTGACTCCTGCAGGCAAATCATAGCGGTCATCAAGAAGGCCCAGCAGCGCCATCAGTGACGCACCGCCGACGATGGCAATGAGTTGCCCGGTTGCAAGGTTGAAGCCGGAGTCGTGGTTGCCCGGACCTATAGCGAAAATAAGGATCACTATGAATGCCAGGTAGATGGCCACACCGCCAAGGTACGGAACAGGCGATCCATGGGCTTTTCGGCCATCTGGATGGTCAACGATGTCAAGTTGGATGGCCACGCGTCTGGCAATGGGTGTAGCCACCAATGCCACGGCCATGGAGAATACGAACGACAGTAAGTACCCGCTCACTGGCTCGTGAGACGGCAACCATGGCTGCGGGCCGCCGCGATCGCCTGCTGGAACAGAGCCGCATTCTTGCCGTCAGAGTCCGCCAACGTCTTGTTTTGCACGAGCTGCAGGCCGGTCTGCGCATAGTTGCCGGCAGCGCAGTAGTCCTGGAACACCTGATACTCGAGCGATGTCAGCTTGGGGTAAATTCCCTGCGATTGTGGAGCGTTGTAGGACAGCGCCTTGACCCACGCATCGCGAGCGAGTCCCAAGTACTGCGTCTGTTTGCTCGTCTGGTGGTCGGCAGCCGCGAACTCAGAGTACTGCACGTAGACAGATCCCGAGATCGCGGTACGCGGCTCCGCTCTCAGGGTACAGTTCCAGAGCTCTCATCAGGTGCGCGAGGGCCTGTGAGAACTGCGCCCGTGCCAGGCTGGGATAGTTATTGCCGATGAGCATGTTCACCAGGGTCCACTCGTCGGGGATGTCCGCGTTATGCGGTGCGAGGGAGGCGGCCTGCTGAAAGTAACTGCTGGCAGTCTCAAGCTTCTGCAGATCGGGCTTGCTGCTGTTCACGCCCGACCACTCAAGGTAGAGCTTGCCGAGGTTCCGTGGATGATCGGGGTTGAGAGGATTGGCCTTTGCGGCGGCGACGAACACATCGGCAGCGTTCTGGAACTCGCTTTCGACCTGCGCCAGCGTCGCGGAACCGGTCACCTTATTCGCCAGGTCGTTATAGAGCGTGTTTGCGTACTCGAGGTACGTCTTGCCCAGGAACAGGCTGTACTCATCATACGTCGGATTGCCGTTCCACGACGGCAGCGTGCTGATCGCGTCCTGGTAGGCCGTAATCGCTCCCACATAGGTCGCCTCGGCACCGGACATTTGACCTGTTTGCGACGCAAGGTTGCCTGCGCTTTGCTCATAGCCCTGCCCGTTCCGGAAATCAGCGTCGGCCTGGATCAGCTCGATGTTCGCGATGAACTGCGCCCCACACACGGCAATGAGTGCGATTGCCACGAGTACGCCTCCGGCAAATGCGGTCACCCCCCCACGGCCAAGGCGGGCGAGCTGATCGACCATCGAGTAGACCGGTGCTGTGTTGGCGCCCGCACCCCAAACCTGAGGAGTGCGGCGATCGTCCTTGTTCCGACGTACGCTCCGATTGGCCCCCTCGGTCGCTTGCCGGCGACTAACCTCGGATTTGGACCCCTCGCGAGCCGCCGGTCGCGGTTCTACGCTATCGGCCGACTCAGCAGCGGTCGGGGCGTACGCGGCCGCCGCACCAGTCAGCTCTCCGCTCGCCAGCACTGCACTCATCGCTGCCGCGCACCAGATCAGGAGAATGGTTGCTGAGAAGGCAATACCGACAAACGCTTCGACGATATGGCCGATAATCATTGCCAAAAGGGCTGCACTGAACGTCATGCTACGTAAGTCGACCGATCGCAGAAGGATACGGATTTGACTGGCTACGATCGCTGCAATTAACGCCAGATAGGACATCGCACCCAGAATCCCGGTCGTCAACACGATATCGATGTCTTCGTTGTGGCTTCTGTCCGGCGCGGCATTGGCAAGCTCGATAGCGCGCAGACCGCTCGGGTAGTCCGGATACCAACAGAAGATCAGCACTTCAGGTCCGCAACCAAGAAGAGGATGTGCCTTCAGCAGCGAAGGCGCGCTGTTCCAGAGCAACGACCGCACCTCCGACGTGCCGGACTCGCTTGGCAGGAGGTACAAGAACCGCGAGAAACCTGACTGAGGTGTATTGCTGGCCTTCATCACTGTGTTAGCTGCGCCAAAGACAGCGACCAGGACAAGCGCGCCCACCGCCACAGTACGAAGAAGCCACATCACGCGCCGCCGGACTGCGATCGCCAGGCAGAAGACCACAACCGCCGCCAGGAATCCCAGACCGGGCCCGCGACTGCCAGAGAAGACAATGGCGCCGACCTGAAGGACGAGCGCTGCAATGTATCCCAACATGCCGGCATAGAACCGCGCGCTGCCGGCGGCAAAGGGCCGGAGATTGGGGGACTGCCACCAGAGAACGCCACCCTGCGCAAGCCGGTGCAGTGTGAAGGGAACCGTCATGAGCAGGAAGGCGGCTTCGAATATCGGGTTGCCGAGAGTCGAGGGAGTCCGCATGGCGGCCGTAGGTCCGGACCCGCCCCACACGAGCGGATCCAGGTTGAAACGCTGCACCCAGCTGTACGCCGCACATGGGATGCTCGAAAAGATGATGGCTGTAGCAACCCGCTCAAATTGCGTCCAGCTGCGCATGTGACCGACCATAAGCATGAAGAGCGTGATGTATGTGAGGTACGTGTACGTCCCTTCCATCCGGTCATACGAGCCCCAGAAGCTGGTGGCAGGAAGGAGCGAATCAAAGGTAGCCAGCAGGTAGACGATGGCGAACACCAGGGCTGCTATCACTATCGGCCGATGCGTTACCCAGGTCTTGACGTCGCTTCCAGGGCTTCCCGGATTGTCAGGAGTCAACTTCCCAGACCAGCGCAGCATCTGATAGGGAGCGGTGTAGACGGCCTTGACCAGAAAGACGACTACCATGACGATGACGATGTCTCGCAGGAGCACAATCTTGTCCGGCTCGAAGATGCGGGCATCGCGCAGGTTGAAGAACGTTGGCACCGCGAGTATGGCGAAGAGCCAGCCGAGCTCGATTAGGCCATCGAGGATGCGAACCAACGAAGCCGTACGCGGGTTCAAGGCCTTGCGTCCGTCATACTCCCGAGCCGGCTGCGCCACCAATCAGCTGTCGCGACTATTCCTTCTCGAAGCGATACCGTTGCGCTGAATCCCAGCACCTTCTCAGCCTTTCGCACATCGGGAACCCGCCGCCGGGTGTCTTCAAAGCGCGGGCCAAACACATCCGCATACTGCTGATATTGGATCTCCGAACGGCTCCCGGTCAAGGAAAGAACCAATCCCGCCGCATCAATGATACTGATTTCATTGGATGAGCCAACGTTGATTGCCTCGCCGACCGCATCCGTGCGCTCGGCGGCCAGCAGCGTGGCGCGGACCGCGTCCGAGACAAAGGTAAAACTTCGACTTTGACGCCCGTCGCCATAGACGGTCAGCTCATCGCCACGCAGCGCCCTGCTTACGAATCGCGCCAGCACGCCGTAGCCCCCCGGATCGCAACGTGGCCCATAGATGTTGAAATACCGCACGACGGAGACGGGCAGACCGCGCTGCCGGAAGTATGCGAATCCCATGTGCTCGTCCAGGCTCTTGGAGAGCGAATACCACCACCGCGGCACCGAGGTCGGGCCAACAACGCAATCCGAATCCTCTCGGAACGGCTCCCAGACATCTGCAGGCAGTCCCTTGCCATAGACTTCGGAGGACGAGGCCAGCACGAGACGAGATCCGGCATCACATGCGGCGGCAAGAACTTCTTCCGTGCCCCGCACGTTGGTAACCATGCCTCCGAGCGGATCGTCGATGACATAACGGACACCTATCGCGGCGGCCAAATGGAAGACGAGATCGCAACCGGTGGCCAATTCTCGCACGGTCTCGCGGTCGACTACCGTGCCTTCGCGAAAGGTAAATCGCGGATCGGACAGATGATGGGCAATGTTTTCGCGCTTCCCGGTCGATAGATTATCCAGAACGCGCACGCGCATGCCCTGCGCGATCAACGCGTCGACAAGGTGCGATCCAATGAAGCCCGCGCCGCCTGTGACAAGTACTTGCACTGACTACCCCTCTCGCGCGTGGCGGCGTTCATGGCACTGGTTCGCCGGTCGCCGCATACAAGAGGACAGCCGGGCCTTCTTAAGGCTCGGCTGCCCACCGCGGCGCAGCCCAGACGAACGCTACGGGCTGCACCAATAACCGCGCGAGCTACACCGCTAGCTCACCTATGCTACCAGACACGCGGTGTCGACCGCGCCTACCAGAGGTGGTGTGAAAGCAGAGGCGCGATCAACACGGCGACGATGTTCAACACCTTGATCATCGGGTTAATTGCCGGGCCGGCTGTGTCCTTATACGGATCGCCCACGGTATCGCCCGTCACCGCGGCCTGATGCGTCTGCGACCCCTTGCCACCCAGGTTCCCTTCCTCGATAAACTTCTTGGCGTTGTCCCATGCACCGCCGCCACTCGTCATGGAGATGGCCATGAACACGCCAACTATGATGCTGCCGACAAGGCAAGCGCCGAGGGCTTCGGGGCCGAGAACAAAGCCCACCACGACCGGGGAGAGCACCGGTATGAGCGCTGGAAGCACCATCTGCCGAAGGGCGGACTTCGTAACAATGTCCACGCACTGCGCGTAGTCAGGTCGATCAGTGCCCTTCATGATGCCCGGCTTCTCGCGGAACTGGCGACGAACTTCGACGACGACGCCGCCTGCTGCCTTGCCGACTGCGGTCAGGCATAGTGAAGCAAAGATATTTGGAAGAACACCGCCGATGAACAGACCCACGATCACTTTGTAACTGGTCAGATCGAAGGACACGTTGACCAGCGACGACGGGAGCTCGTTCTTGAACGAAGCAAACAGCACCAGAGCTGCCAGCGCCGCGGAGCCGATTGCGTAGCCTTTGGTCACCGCTTTTGTGGTATTGCCCACCGAATCGAGCGGGTCGGTGATGTTCCGGATTTCCTCCGGGAGCTCGGCCATCTCCGCGATGCCGCCCGCGTTGTCGGTGATTGGCCCGTACGAATCAACGGCGACGATGATCCCGGCCATGGACAGCATGGCGGTCGCTGCAATCGCGACGCCGTAGAGGCTGCCTACCAGGCTGAATGAAACCCAGATTCCAATCGCGATCACGATTACTGGAATCGCCGTCGCTTCCAATCCGACCGCCAGACCCTGGATGATATTGGTGCCGTGTCCCGTCGTTGAAGCCTGCGCAATGGTCTTGACCGGCCGGTGCGTGGCTGACGTGTAGAAGTCAGTCGTCGCCACGATCAGGCCGGTAATGGCCAACCCGATGAGAGCGCAGACGTACAGCCGGCCCGATGAGAGGTCAAGGCCTGAGATTCCAGCGTCTCGATTGACGGTGCCGAGCTTGTCGAGCAAGCCAAAGAACACAGGAATGAACGCAACCGCGGCGATCACAGCCGTGACGATTGTGCCCTTATACATCGCGCCCATGATCGCCTTACTGCCTGCGCTGACTCGCACAAAGAAGATGCCGATTATCGATGCCAGGATTGACACACCGCCCAGTACCAAGGGCAACGAGACAAGCTGCTTGAGCGCCGTGGCATCTGCGGCCAGGTGCGTCGACGTGAGCCTGGAGAATAGCAGATCGGCAAGGACCATTGGAGCCAGGAGCGTTATAGCGTATGTCTCGAACAGGTCCGCCGCCATGCCGGCGCAGTCGCCGACGTTGTCGCCGACGTTGTCGGCAATGACTGCCGGGTTGCGTGGGTCATCCTCAGGGATACCTGCTTCTACCTTACCCACGAGGTCGGCTCCTACGTCCGCGGCCTTGGTATAGATTCCGCCGCCCAGGCGGGCGAACACACTGATCAAGCTGCCGCCGAAGCCCAGCGCGACCAAGGTCTTGGGGTCGTTATACACCTCGTACATGATCGACACGCCTGCGAGGCCGAGCCCGACCACGAACAGACCGGTAACAGAGCCGCCCCGGAACGCAAGCGTCAGCGCGCTGTTCAGCCCCTTGGTCGCCGCCTGAGCAGTTCGAAGGTTGCTGCGTACGGAGACGTTCATGCCGATGTACCCGGCCGCCGCCGAACACGCGGCGCCTACGAGGAAGCAGATCATGTACTTTACGCCGTCGCTGACACTGATGCCATTCAGCGAGGAATTCTCCCGGCTGAAGAGCAGCAGGATCGCAACGACGACGGCAACAAGTCCGATTGTGCGGTACTGCCGATTGAGGTACGCGCCCGCGCCCTCCTGTACGGCCTTCGAGATATCTTTCATCCGCTGGTTGCCCTGATCCTGCTGCAGGACCCACATGATGAGAAGCACGCCGGCTACTATCGCCGCAGCAGCGCAGCCAAGTGCAAACCAAGGACCCCAACTATCCATAAACCTACCTGCCTCCTCCGAACCCTCACCAACTCGACGGCGATTTCGATCCCAGACACACACACGGTCGATATATTCAGGTCATCCTCGGCCCAAGGCGTGCGAAAAGGAACGGCGATCGAACCACCCGGTTCGCCGCTTCGACGCGACCATTGCGCTCGGTTCGTCGCGGCCGCGCAACATGTATCCGTGCTCCGGACCGGCGCTCGCGGTGCCGTCCCCCAGCGGGCAGGCACCGATGCGAAGATTACAGTGTGGAGGGCAGTGTTGACAAGAACCATCCGGCACCCGGACGGGGGGCCGTCCGGTAATGGCTGTCAGGCGGGGCAAGGAGTAGGAAGGTTCGGACGCCGGGCGCGCTGCCCACTGCTCAGCGATGAACCCCGGCGGATTGACCGCCAACAGGCGGCACACTCCCAAGGCGTTTCACCTGCGCCCTGAGCACCAATGTTGCTCCCGCTGCCAGGAGTGCGACCACGATTCCGGCAAACACAACCTTCACCGGCGGCATCCCGTCGATCCGCCAGAGATTGAGCCACCAGACGTCAAACGTGTGCGAGACGGGCACCGGGTGCGTGGCGGCAGTGGGATTGAGGACATACGTGAGCAGCGTGCCCACGTGATCCACAATTGGCGAATGCGCTGGATTCCAGAAGATATCTCCGCCGTAGCCGCTGCGCTCGGCAAGCGCGAGTCGTTCGGGATAGCTTACAAGCAGCCCGGAAACCTGCGCGAAACAGCTGATAGCGACAATTGCGACGGAGGCCGCTCTCGTCCGGAGCGCAGTTGACCAACGGCCTCCCAGTTCGAGTATTGGGAGGACGAGAACCGGCAGCACGGGCATCACGAAGCGCGGTCCCCACGCGTTGCCGCCATACCAATCATTGACAAACACGTACGGAATGACCGACACAGCAGCGACGGAAAGGGCGAGCACACACGTGGAACGGCGAGCCCGAAAGAACGGTGGAATGGACAGGACGACAAGCACGACGACCGGGCAGTACCAGAGCAAGCCTTTGCCCGGACTGATCAGGATGCCGAAGAGCCCGGACCATGGCGCGCTCGATAGCTTGTCCGCTGTATTGGCTGTATGACCATCGTCAAACACGCTGCCAAAGCGCACCACATTGTACCAGGCCGAAAAAGCTCCGGCGACGAGAAGCGGCACCACGTACGCCGCCACTCGCTTGTACCGCGCAGCATGGCCCGGACTCCCCACAAGCCAACATGCTGCCGCCAGAGGCAGGACGATCGGTGCGGTCGGCAGACGGACCAAGATCGCGAGCGCGGTCCACGCCCCGCAGCGAAACCATCGTGCCGTCTCGTCGCACCTCTGGTCCATAGCCAGGGAGGCCTCTCGAGCGGATGCCAGAACAAAGAATCCGGTGAGGGTTACATCGAAGCCATAGCGTGCGTACGGCCAGGCCATGGTGGCGAATCCATAGAGGAGGGCGGCTGCGAGTGCCGCGGCAAGGCTGTATCCGAGATCCAGCGCAAAAAGGGCAAGCAGTGTCACGGTCGCAGCCGTCACCAGGCACGTATTCCAGCTGACGAGATGAATCGGCACGCACCGGGTCCAGAGTGGGTCGCTGCAGTGGCTTGCTCCCGTACCGTGCAGCGCGGCCTGGGCAAGGCCGTAGAAAGGAATCATGAACACGGAATAGCCGATAGCGTGTGTGGCATAGAACTTTCCGTCGGTACCCTGACAGCCCCAACCGGCGCAGCGTGTTCCTGGCGCCTGCACCGGAACGTCAAACCAGCCGTGCCCAACCAGACTACTCGTCACATGAAGCTCGGCGAAAGAGTCTCCGCTCGAGAAATTGCTGCCGGCGGTAAAGAGGTAGATGAGCGCGGTGGCGAAGAATAACCAAAACATGACCGGGCGAGTGGCGGATCTCTCGCAAGACTGCGTTCGCAGTGCTTCCAGGGCCTCGCCATCCGAGCGCACACGATCCGATGGCGACCACGAGCTCAGTCCGGCGCCATCCCTCACACGTTTCACATCACGGGACAGGGTTTTGCGTCCCAGATGTCCGACGCATAGCGCGCGATCGAGCGGTCACTTGAAAACGCGCCTGAACAGCCAACGTTGATGATCGCCTTACGCGTCCATTCCGGAGGATTGGCGTACAGTGCGCTGACGTCGTCTTGATACTGAAGGTAATCCACGAGATCTGCCAGGTGCATGTAGAAGTCCCCGTGCGTGAGAAGCGCGTCGATAATGGGAATGAATACACCCGGCTCGTCGCGGCTGAAGTAATTCGAGGCAATCATGTCCAGCGCTCGCTTGGTCTCAGAATCATGCTCGTAATGCCAGCGCGGGTTGTACCACTCGCGACTTGCAGCAACCTGCTCGGCTGTCAGGCCGAACATAAAGAAATTCTCCTCGCCGGCTTCCTCGACCATCTCTATCGTTGCGCCGTCTCGGGTGCCGATCGTCAGCGCACCGTTCAACATGAACTTCATGTTGCTCGTACCACTCGCCTCGTATCCGGCGGTTGAAATCTGCTCTGACAGATCCGTCGCCGGAATCAGCTTCTCGGCAAGCGTGACATTGTAGTCGGGAAGGAAAAGGACACGCAGACGCCTGCTAACCGCGCCGTCCGCGTTGACCACGGCGGCCACATTATTGATCAACTTGATGATCAGTTTGGCCAGGTGATATGCCGGGGCCGCTTTGCCGGCGAAGAACACGGTGCGCGGAGGCGTGGCCAAACTTGGATCGTTCCGGAAGCGGTTGTACATGACTATAAGTCTGAGAACATTGAGCAGCTGGCGCTTGTACTCATGGATGCGCTTGATCTGGCAGTCAAACATCGTGTCAGGGTCCACAATCTGGCCCGTCTCGATGCGCAGCCAATCGCTAAACCTCGCCTTGGCGTCGCGCTTGGCCGATCGAAACCCAGCTTGGAACCATGAGTCGGATGCCAGGGGCAGAATCGCGCGGGCTTTGGACAGATAAGTTATCCAATCCTCCCCGATCGCTTCCGTGATCAGGTCCGCTAGTGCAGGATTCGCAATCAGAAGCCAGCGCCGCGGCGTCACGCCGTTAGTGATGTTCGTAAAGCGATCCGGAAAGAGCTCCGCGAGATCGGGTACCACCCGGCTCTGGAGCAGCCGCGAGTGAATGCGCGCGACGCCGTTGGTCTTGTGCGTGCCGACAATCGCGAGGTTCGCCATACGAACCTGCTTGATCGGACCCTCTTCAATCAGGCTTACGCGCTGCAATCGCGCGTCGTCGCCGGGATACCGCGCGCGAACTCCGTCGAGAAAACGACGGTTGATCTCATAGATGATGTCCAGATGCCGCGGAAGCAGCTCCTCGAAGAGCGCGACCGGCCACCGTTCAAGCGCCTCAGGCAGAAGCGTATGGTTCGTGTAGGCAAGCGTGTTGCATGTAAGCACCCAGGCGTCATCCCATCCCAGCCTGGCGTTGTCAAGAAGTATTCTCATCAACTCCGCCACGGCGAGCGACGGGTGTGTTTCATTCAGCTGAATGGCGACCTTGTCGGGAAGGGCGTACCAGTCGGTATTGAGTCGGCGGAATCGCGCGATAATATCCGCCAGCGAGCAGGCGACGAGGAAGTACTCCTGCACGAAGCGGAGTTGCTGGCCCTCGCGCGTCGCATCGTCCGGGTACAACACCCGTGTAACGGTGTTGGCGACCACGCGATGCAGCATCGCCCCGACAAAGTCGCCGGTGTCGAATTCTCCGAGGTCGAAGTAGTCGGGCGAATCGGCGCTCCATAACCGCAGTGTGTTAATTGTCGCTCCGCCGTAGCCGACGACGGGGCGGTCGTAGGGCGTGCCGACCAACGTCATTTGTTGGCTGGGGATCCTGGCGTGGTCTCCTTCCCTCAGGCGGAGCGAAGACTGCAAGGTTGCCGAGACCGTCTCCTCCTGCTTGGCAACCTCCCACGGGTCGGGATGGCGCAACCAGTTGTCCGGGGCCTCGACCTGATAGCCATTTCTGACGCCTTGGTGGAAGATGCCGTAGTCATAGCGGAGGCCATATCCCATTGCCGGGTACTTCAGCGTAGCCATCGAGTCGAGATAACATGCGGCCAGCCGGCCAAGGCCGCCATTACCAAGGCCCGCGTCCGGCTCGAGCTCGGACAGCTGCCGCCAATCAACTCCTGCCTGCTCCATCGCGGACTGCACTGCAGGCTCGACGAGCAGATTGACGATGTTGTTGACAAGCGATCGCCCGATGAGGAACTCCATCGAGAGGTAGTAGATTCGTTTGGGATTTGTGCGTTCGTAGTGCTGCTCGGTCCACAACCACCGCTGCGCCAACAGGTCTCGCAGAGCGCGCGCAAGCGCTTCGAACCGCTGACGCGCGCTCGCGGCACCCGGCTCGACGACTTGGTCCAGCACGAGATGGCGCTCGTAGTACGCATTGTCGTCGCCGGCAAACCACGGAAGGGCCCATTCGAATTGCGCCGTTGGATCTGCCAACACTCTATCTCCAGCGTCTACATGGGAAAACGGTGCCGCGGATCGCCCGCTCAAGGTATACCACCAGTCGGGGCAACCGGTCGAGGATTCTGTGAGGACTCGACGTGGTCATGTCAGTGTATGAGCTTGGAAACGGTGATTCCGCCGGAAGAGAAGACTGGCGCCAATACGGACATGTCCTTAGGATCGAAGGTGCCATCCTCCGAATCGGTCGGATCGAACACGACGAGATCGGCCGAGGTTGCCTGAAGCACGGCGAGGCGTAGACTCGGCGACGTAGTGGGATCGTAGAAGGCGTGAAGCTGGCGATCGCGGAGCGGCATGTCGAAGGTGAGAAAGCCATGCCCGGCGACCAGCCTGCAGTGCGCCACTTCCGGGAGCTGATTGCTGAAACCGAGCGGCGCAAGCACAACGTCACTCTCGTTTGAGTGTGCCGCAATCCACTGCATCGCCTGATGTCGAGCAGTTGGGACATACAGCGCTGTGTCCTGGCCCGAGGCCGTCAGCGCGACAAGGAACACGTAGTGAATCGTCGCGCCCAGACTGACCGCAAGAAGCGCGCGGGTGCGGATGCGCGATGTGAACGGTCGGCCGAGGATTCCCAGTGCAATGAGCCCACCCGCCATCGTCGTGATTCCCGTGCTGAAGCGAAATCCCAGCCAGAACGGGAGCGCCATGCACGCGAGCGCTGAACAGCACCAAAGTCCGAGAGCATCGGCAAGGGGCCGATCGGCAGAACGTGCTCGGAACCATCCCCAGGCGCCGGCCGGCAAGACAATTCCCCACTGGAGCAATGCTTCGACAAGCGGCCGGCCTGGAACGCCCGCGATATTGCCCCCGGACCACGCGCCGGCCGAGACCTCCCAGAAGTAGTATGCCGCCGTCGGAATGGCTGGCGCAGCGATAATGCTGCAACGAACGAGAACGGCGGTGACGGCCTTGATGGGCGCGGGGCCCTTTGCAACGCTGGCGACATAGCGAAGAGAGCACAGCCCGATCGCTGCTACGGAGACCGGCAGGAGCATTGGAAGCGTGAGGCCCACGAGCAGCGTGCCCAAGGCTCCATACACCATCGCCAGCCAGTGTCGCCCGGCATTGCGATCCGTCACCGCCAGTATGCTGGTGATGACCATGACCTGGCCAGCCGTTCCAAGCGTCTCGTGGGCGCCCATGAGAGCAGAGGTCAGGCCACCCAGGGGTGGCATCGCCATCCAGGGCAGCGAGGTCGGCTCATGCCCGCTAACCCCGATAAGCGCGTCCAGCCAGTAGAGGCCGCTTGTGCCAAGGGCAAATGCAACAAACCATACTCGGTTCTTTCGCTCGAGGTACAGCGAGCCCAGCAGCCACAGCGTTGCGAACAGGCAGACGGCTGCCACGCCGTGCATCAGCGCATAGGTCGCCTGCACGGAGAGTCCGAGCAGCGCGCCAAGATGTCCGAAAACTATGTAGGAAAAGTACGAGACTATGGGGGACGGCATGTGGACCATGAACTGGTCGCGCCAGAGCCATGTCCCTTCCGCGCCTTGCCGGACGGCCGAAATGTAAATCCCTTCGTCTCCCAACGCCTTCAGGGTCCCGGTGAAGAAGCGTCCAGACGGCTGGCAAGCACCTCCAAGCACGAATGGCGCCAGCACCAGGCAGAAGAAGCACGCGGCCAGCCCGGTGGGCAGCAGCCAGAGGCGCTGCTGTGAGGCGTTCGAGAACTGGGCGCGCCGATCGGGCTCTCGCGACTCGCCTGCCGGCGCGGGCGTTGGGTCCGCGACACGCATCATCGGTTCAGCGCTCCTGTTCTCGACCCGGGCTATTCACGTACCACACCGTAGCAGGGTCCCCTCGTGCGTTCAATCACCATGCTGGTGTGTTGCCCAGCCTCTCCGATGACCACTGCGGTTGGTCTGCCTGACTGAGCCGTCGCTTGTCACGTGCAGTCGTGTTCCAGTTTGGCCTGACGGCGTTAACCGGCAATCTCGAACCTCAAGTAATGCTGGCCTCCGTCCCGCATGGAAATGGCCCGAGGAGCAGCCGGACGCGGGCGGTGCGTCGCTCGCAGAACGGGTGGTCCCCAATCCAGCCACAGCTGAAGGCCTATGCTCACGTGATCCGGCCGGCCAGGGCCTGTCGAGTCGGTGCGGTCGGCGTGTGTTTGCCTGTCTCGGCCCGAGTATCATCAAATGTGCGCGCCGCTACTGGCACAGTGCGTCGCAGGACGTGTCGGAGCAACCGGCGGCGCACCGGACAGTTTCCTATGACACGCGCCTCGTGGAGGTGAGCGCTGAGATGATCCAGGTTACGTCCGCGGGCTGGAGGCGTGAAGGGTGACTAGAACCCGGACGAAGGTTCTCTTCGTCGACCACGCGCCGATCTATGGTGGGGCCGAGATCATGGTCGTTAGGCTGGCGTCGGCCCTGCGCAACGAGCGCATCACACCCGTGGTAGCCGTGGGCGATTGCAGGCAAATGGTTGATGCACTGCGTGAGCGCGGCGTGGAGTATCGGGTTCTCGAGCTGCGGCCCCTCAACAGGCGAAGACTTGCCTCGGCACTGTCGTTGTGGCAGGGAGCATTCTGCCTTTGGAGGCTTGCCTGTGCCGAGCGAGCCGATGTCATACACACGAACACGCTGCGCTCGCATATCCTTGGCGCGATGGCTGCGCCACTGGCACGGCGTCCACTGGTCTGGACGCTGCACGACTTCACCTTCCCCAGGCTGCTGTTCCGTTGCCTGAGCCCGTTCGCCTCGCGCATCATCTGCGTTTCGCACACTGTCATGGAGTATTACGCGCCGTACTGCATCTCACGCAACAAGCTCCACGTCATCTACAACGGCGTTGAGGCCGGCCGCGCGAGTGTGGAGGATCGCCAGGCGATCCGCGCAAGACTCGGGATTGGTTCTGGATCCAAGATCGTTTTGCTTCCAGGTCGACTGGTGGGAGGAAAGGGCCATGACACCTTCCTCAACGCCGCCGCGACCGTGACTCCGCTCGACAGTTCGGCTGTCTTCGTGATCGCCGGTGGGTCGGCCAGACCGTCCGGCGCCGGCGACCAACTCGTGCAAATGAGTGCCACGCATTCCGGAGGTCCTGAGTACGAGCGTGAGCTGCATGGTCTTGTCGAACGGCTCGGCCTAGTTGGCAGCGTAATATTCGCAGGCCACGTCCTGGACATGGACGCGCTTTATGCGGCGGCGACCGTGGTGGTTCACGCCGGCACGATGCAGGAGGGGCTGGGTGCGGTACCGCTCGAGGCGATGGCTGCTGCCAGGCCAGTCGTGGCCACAGACCTGCCGGCAATCAGAGAGACTGTCGAAGACGGCGTCACGGGGATCTTGGTGCCTGCCGGGGATGCCGATTGCCTCGGCGAGAAGATCGGCCTGCTCCTCGCGGACTCGGACCTTGCATACCGCATGGGACAGGCGGGACACGAGCGCGCGCGGCGGTTGTTCGATTCTGAACGACAAGCCGCCGAGTATGTGGCGCTCTATCACAGCCTGCTTGGCCGCTGAACTCGCTTACGCGCGCCAACCTAAGCGTCGTGACAATCGTCGACGACGCCACTCAATCGAGCGCCAAGCTCTTTCAGGCAACAGTCGGAAGACAAAGTGCCGCATGACTGCCACCCAGCAGCGAGATGCGAGGACTGGCGTGCGGTGCATGCCGATCCACCACGCCTTGAATGCCAGTGTCCATTGCCGAGTCGTAATCGCCCATGCGCTCAAAGCGAAGGCGGACAGAAGTGTGGGCACATTGTCTCGCGGAGTGGCAAGTTCGCAGCCGAGGCGATCAATGCCCAGGAGCAGCCGCTCGATTGCCAAGTCTCGGGCAGTCACTACCTCCCGATGCATCGCGTCATTGCGAGACACGGAAATCTGCGTGTCGCTGGCGCGCCAACCGTAGAGCACCATGCCGATGTTCATAACCGACGCACGCTCACTCAAACGCAGCCAGAGGTCGTAATCCTCCGCCGGGAACACCGCTTCTCTGTACGCGCCGCAGTCAATTGCAAGCTGCCGACGGAACATGGCCGAACCATGGCAAAACTGATTGCTAAACAGAAGCCGGCACTTAATCGCCAGGTCGGTAACAGGGTGCCACACATTGGCATCCTCGACGCAGGGAAACCGCCTGAACCACGAGCTTATCAGCCCTGTTTCTGAGTCCTGCTGGAGCGCTTTGACCTGAAGCTCAATGCGATTGGGCAAAGAGATGTCGTCGGCATCCATGCGAGCAATATAGGTACCGACGCTCGCTGACATGCCGGCGTTCAAACTGGCCACCAGTCCACGATGAGGCTCTTTGAGCAAGCGGATACGGCCATCGCTGTAAGACGCTACTATGTCCACGCCACTGTCGGTCGAACCGTCATCTACAATGATGAATTCGAAGTCCTGGAATGTCTGGGCAAGTATACTGTCGATGGCCTGGCGCAGATGCGCGGCCGCATTGTACATGGGCATCACAACCGATACGGTGGGAGCCCGAGTAGCTCCATCGGAGTCGGCTGCCAACTTCCTTGAAGTAGCCAACCTACCGGCCATGCACCTTAACTACGTTCTGGTAGGTCGCCTCATACGAGCGTGCGACCTGCGCCCAACCAAAGCGTTCGCGCCAGGCCCGATTACCTGCTTCCGCAAGGCTCACTCTGCGCGCGCGATCCGCGATCAGGGCCTCGATGCACCGTGCCATAGCGGCCACGTCAGTCTGTACCAGGCCGTGCGCATCGACATGCGACGGAATGAGGATGCCTCCGCCACTCCAGCGAATGATCTCCTCCGCGTTTCCACACGCCACGCTGGCAAATGCAGTCCGGGATGCCATCGCCTCGAACAAGACAATTGGCGAGCATTCGATGTTGGACGCGAAGAGGAACAGGTCCGCGGACTGCAGTGCAGCTACCACGTCGGCTCGCGGAGGGTCGAGCACCAGCACGCGTTTCCTACCGAGCGAAAGCACGTTGCAGCGAAACGCGCGCCTCCTGCAATCTGGGCGACAGCCCACGTGAGCGCCAAACACGTTTCCAATTACCAGGAGGACGGCCGGACCGATCCTGGCGCGACGAAAGCTCTCAATTGTTGCTCGGTGACCCTTCACTCCGGTGTGGGAGCCGATGGTGACCAGCAGTGGCACGTCAGCCGCAATTCCATACCTGTTCCTGAACGTATCGTCTCTGATTGCGAACTCGCGTTCCGAGGCGCCGTTTGGGATCACGGAGATATGGCTTATGCCACTCTTCCGTGCAAAGACGCCGTCTCTATATGTTTCCGAGTGAAGAATGATGCGACGATACTTCCGCAGAACATCAGGCATTCGCGCGAAATAGGCGGCATAAGCCGGGTCGGGCAGTCCAGAGAAGCCGCAGGTGGCCAGCACTGCCGGATACCCCAGTTGGTCGATCACGGGAAACGCCAGGTCCGCGGTCCATTGCTGCGCCGCGTAGTTCATCATCACGTCAAACGGCCCCTGCTTCAGGAAACGCTGGTAGTCTTCGGTCGGCCCGGAGTAACCGCGCACCTGGTTCCCGCTGATGGGAAACTCCACAATACGCACCCCGTGTATCACGCGGTCCGATCGACTGGGCAGCGCGCTGGTGGCCACGGTAACTTGATGGCCGTCCTGGACAAGTACCTCCGAGACCTGCTTGACGACCTCCTGGGCTCCGCCAACGCTAGGGCTGTAGAACTCGACCGTATGCAGTACTCTCATTGCTCACCAACGGCGAGAAGTCCCATGGATGCGAAGATATCGTTGAACCGGCGCTCATACGTGTGGTCGCGGATCGTCCGGTGGTATCCTTCGAGTGCGATCGACTCGCGCACGGTCTCGTGCTGAAGATAGTAGCGCGTTCGCTCTACCAGGCGACGCGCGTTTTCGAACACTCCGATCTCCTTGCCAGGTGTGTAGTAACTGTCGAGATTGTCGGCGGGATCAGTGAGCAGGAACGTGCGACAGCCCGGAACCTCGAAGTTCCTTCCCTTGATCTGGCTGTGCGTAGATTTGAGCTGGAGCTTCAAAGCACGCTGAAGCAGTCGTCGTCTCCGGCTGATGGAAGAGTTGGAGAGGTTCAGATTCACGCGGCTCTGGCAAAAGATCGCTATCATGTGATCCTGCTCAACGCGGCCGTTCTCCCATCCGAATCCCCATGTTTCCACGTCGAGTCCGGCGCGTCGAAGCATCGCTATCGTCTCTCGGCGGTTGCCATGCGGCTGGCCGATGAACGTTACGTCGTATTTCTTTGGCAGGTCCAGTGGCTGGTAGAGAAAGTGATTGCACGCCCACTGCGTCTTGATGACGTTCGTGTAGCCGATCGCTTTGTATTTTGGTAGCGCGCTGCCGGCCGTTGTGCTGACCCAGTTGAACGCCGGAGCCCAGAAGCGCGAATAGTTGTCGAATCGCCAGTGATCGTCACAAAACCAATTGAATGTCTGCGTGTCAGTCTTGTCGCTGATGAACTTCAGCCTGTCAATATCAAACTGGTCGGTAAATAGCACGCAGAACAGAAGTTGAGGTTTCTCAGCCTGAACAATGTCGACAAGCCGTCGACTCATTGCCTCGCGGCCGCGTTGCTGAAACTCGGACATGAAGTCGAAGTAGATGACGTCATGACCCATGTGCGCGAGAGTGTCATAGATATTTGTGTGCTCGAAGCTCAGGCCTCGCGCTGGATCGCCGTAGTCATATTTCATGCCGGCGTATAGTATTCGCATAGTCCTTCAGATTCGACAGGTTCGGCTCGGCAGCACCGACGCGCTCAGGAAAGCCCATGTTCAGTATAAGGCCATGCCCAGATGATCTTGACTGGCGCCGGCAAACATGGGATTATGGCTGGCTCCGCTACCCGAGGTTCGGAACATGCTCGACAGGACACAGTATGCACGGCAGATTGCGGGCAGCGTCAAGGCATCGGTGCAACCTGAGCTTGACTCATAGCGCAGCGAACCTGGGAGGTAGCTGATGAACGTGCGTGGGCTTCGGCCTGGAAGAAGCGTGCTTGCGAGCATCCGAGCTCGCATCGATCGCAAACACGGTTCACTACCTGGTTGGTCGGGCTCTGCCAAGCCGCAACAGCTTGAAGTCGACAAGTGGGCGGCGTCAACAACGGTGCTGGACTTGCGGAAGGCGGTTGGAGATCGGCCATACCCGCTCGACGAACTCCTTCTCATGACCGCCGTCTTCGCCTACCATTCGCCTGAGATCGTGATTGACATAGGCACGCATCTCGGCAAGAGCGCGCGCATCTGGCACGATCTGAGTAAGCGGATGCGGACGCCGACAGCCATCCATACCATCGACTTGCTTGATCCTTCGCACCCCGAATACCCAGGCGATCGCCACGCAGAATTCATTCGCGGGACTCCGGTGAAGAAGCATGTCGGCGACGGAGCTACGATCGCCGAGCGCCTCATACGCGCGAGTCCCGCAAGCCGATGCCTGCTGTTTCTCGACGGCGATCACCGCCAGGAGACAGTTCGGCGAGAGCTGGAGCTGGCCAGGCTGCTCGCGGGCGGCAGCGCGATACTCGTGCACGATACGTTCTACCAGCCGTCTTCAGGCTATAACCATGGACCGTATCTGGCCATACAGGACTTTCTCGAGTCGTATGCGCCCCAGCAGATATTTCATCAACATGTTGGGCTCCCGGGAATGTCGTATTTGGGACTGACGCTGGCCTAGCCTCAAGGATGCGAAGGGTGCCGTGTGGTCTGCCTACTATTGTGACCGCGCAGCACCCTGTCTGGATGATCGGCCGACGGAGGAAGTAGTTGCACACTCACCGCGTCTGGACGACATAGCCGCAGCCGATTGCATCATGCTTGGATAGCGCCGTGCCGGAGGCTGGGCCCGGCAAGTTCTGCCCGATCCCACTGGAACTGTCCAGTCAGGTCGTCTGGCGTCCGTAGGCCATACGGAATGCAGAGCCGATACTGATGCCGTTGTGCAGGCTGTCATCTCGAAATCCAGATACCTGATGGCTGCCTACGTCTTGCAAGCCGAGAGGCGTTTCTCGCCCACGCGTCGAGCGTCCACAAAGGATCTCGCTTGAGTGAGCACGCCAGGATTCGAAGACATAGATCAATGTTGCCCAACTTTAGAGCGTGCGCGGCGAAGGCCTGGCACGTTGTCGCGAACGCCCGCTTCTGGTTGGTCCACGGACTATGGTAACCAAGACTATCCCACCCTGAGATGCAACGTTGGATCGCCAGCCGCACTGCCCTCAGGCCATCGTCGCGCATTCGCAAGCCAACGGTAGCGGTGGTCTGCGATTGGCTGATTCTGTATCTGTAAAGAAATATCGGAATGATTGCCGCCTCGGATAACTCGGCGATTCTGAGCCACAGATCATAGTCGTCCGCGTAGAATGACCTGTAGCCCTGTGCTCGCCGAACAACGTCAGTCCGCATCATGACCCCCCCACCGGCGAAGACGTTCTCATTGAACAACGCATATTTGATGTCGTAATCCTCGGTAGGTGCGCGGTACTCGGTCTCTTGATGCCGGTCGAATCGCACGTACCAGGAGCCGACCAGACCTACCTGGCGGTGGGATCTAAGGTATTCATGTTGCAACCACAGGCGGTCAGGGTGACAAATGTCGTCGGCGTCCATACTGGCAATGTACTCTGCGCGCGCCGCAGCCAATCCGGTATTGCGAGCCGCATACGCGCCGCTGTTGCGCTGGCGTAGAACGCGGGCACGACGGTCGCGGACGGTCCTCAACACGTTCGGGCTGCCGTCAGTCGAACCGTCGTCAACGATTATCAGCTCTAGATTAGTGAGGCTCTGACCCAATATGCTGTCGATCGCCTCGCGCACGTAGGCCTCACAATTGAATACCGGCATTACGACCGAGACACTCGGGACTGCGCTCATGGGTACTCATTATCCTGTGGCGGCTTTGCTGAAATATGTCAATAGGGCTGCCTGGCTTCCAGGTAGCCTCGGGACGGATCGCACATCTTGTAAGCCACAACGGTATCAGGATACTCTACGCATTATGTCTCAGGCACGAGAGCATCAGGATTCATTGGTCCCACCTGGCATCTGTTCGATGCGGCAAGCATGTCGGAGGCAAGGATGAAACCGACCTCCGCATTCCCAGGGCATTCCACTGCTGCTGCAGATGAATTACTGCCAAGGCTACACCTTGGTTGCGGTCAGACGTACCTGCAGGGATATATCAATATTGACTTCCCACCGTCTGAGCACACAGTGCAGGAGACGAGCGTTGCCGACCAATATGCCGACTTGCTCGCATTGAAGTACGCGGCGAACAGCATCGCTGAAGTGCGACTGCACCATGTGTTCGAGCATTTTCCGCGCCCGGTTGCATGCGCGCTTCTGGCGAGTTGGCACGCATGGATCGTGCGTGAGGGCATTCTATGGATAGAGGTGCCCGACTTCCAGCAAATGGCGAGGATTGCACTCAGCCGAAGAAGTAGCGATCGGAGGAAGTGCCTCGCGATGCGACATATTTTCGGGTCGCAGGAAGCTGGCTGGGCCGTTCACTACGCTGGTTACACGCGCTCGAGCCTGTCGAAACTGCTACAGCTTTTCGCGTTCAAGCCGGAGGACATACGCAGCACTGAATGGCAGGGCACTTACAACTTTGAGATCAAGGCCAGGAAGACGCGGGAAAGTCCATCTCTGCTCGATTCTCGTAGCACCGCGCAAGAGTATCTCTCCCGTTTCTTGGTGGATTCCAGCACCAGCGAGAAGCGCATGCTAGAGGTGTGGTTGGAGGCATTTGATAAGCAACTTAGGGTCGCAATGCCGGAGCGCCAATAGTGGAGCGTTACGGCCGATGCGCCAGCCGTATAGCCTCATCTTGGACAGCTTGCGACCAATCCTTCTCCTCACTCCGCTCCGCGTTCCGAGATCTCCGGCCGTTGGTCGGTCACAAGCACCGACGTGTCGCGTGTCCGATAGGGTTGCTCACCCAAGGCAACATCGGCAATCGAAACCCTGGAGACTCCATCGACATAGTAGAATTGCCTTTCTCGACTTGTTAGTCCAACCGCGAATTGCAGGTCGGTGTGAGCCACAGGTAAGTCGAAGCTAAAGACCGCAGCATAGGAGCCCGGTGTCAGGTCCCGCGGTCTGGACCAGTACGTGACAAGCGGCGTGCCGTCAACAGTACGGAGTCCAACTGCCGCTATGACATCGGTCGCTGCATAGAACATATCGAACTCAAGATGGATTCTCCACGGTTCCCAAATCTTGAACTCCAGCCGGATCCGGTCATGTTGGTCCGTGCAGAAAATTCGGGTGCCTTCGCCGACTGCGCCTGGGTCAGATCGCGGAAGCCGGTCACCGTCCTCTCCATGTTCTAGGCCCTGCAGGTAGGCGTCGATAACCGTCGAAGTCGAGCCGTGATCGTGAATACGGCCGCGATCGAGCAGAATCGCGCGCGAACATAGTGTCCGAATAGCCGCCATATTGTGACTGACGAACAGCACTGTGCGCCCTTCCCGGCTGACCTCGCTCATCTTGCCCAAACTCTTCTTCTGGAACGCCGCATCGCCCACGGCGAGCACCTCGTCGACCACCAGCACGTCCGGCTCGAGGTGCGCGGCCACGGAGAAGGCGAGTCGCAAGTACATGCCACTGGAAAAGTGCTTCACCTGCGTGTCGATGAACTGCTCGACTTCCGCGAAGGCCACTATCTCGTCGAATTTCCGTTGGATCTCTGCTCTGGCCATGCCAAGAATGGCCCCATTAAGGAAGACGTTCTCTCTTCCGGTCAGTTCGGGGTGAAAGCCGGTACCTACCTCAAGCAGCGATGCAACTCTGCCGCGCAGACGAATCTCGCCCTCTGTCGGCTCGGTGATCCGGCTCAATACCTTGAGTAACGTGCTTTTCCCGGCGCCGTTCCGGCCAATGATGCCAAGCACTTCACCTCGCTTGACCTCAAAACTGACGTCGCGCAACGCCCAGAACTCCGGCCTGATCTGGCGCAAGGGCTCGCCGCGCATGGCGCGCAACCCGAGTCTGAGGGGAGACGCCGCAGCCGCGACTGCGGACTCACGCAGCGTGCGGTAGGTCGCCGTCCGCGCACCCAGTCGGTACTTCTTGCCGACTCCATTGACGTGAATCACCGTATCCGGCATCGGCCTACACCACGTCCGCGAAGCGCTGTTCCATGCGTTTGAAGTAAAATAGGCTTCCAACAAGAGCGAGAATTGTCGCGGTCGTCGACAGAGCCAGCGCGCCCCCGTCAAGGCCCTGCTTGCCCAGCAGCGCCCACCGGAACCCTTCCACGACACCGGTCATCGGATTCAGCGCCAAAATCACATGCAGCTTCCCGGTCGTCAGGCTGCTGGCATATACGACCGGTGTCGCGTACATCCAGATTTGGCTGAGAAATGGCACCGTGTAGCGGACGTCGCGGTACTGCACGTTCAGCGCGGACAGGAAGATGCCTACGGCAAGCGCGGCAATAAGAGCCAGTATCACGAATAGGGGCAGGAGGGCCAATGCTGGAGTGGGTGTGATGCGGTAGTAGACCATCAAACCTACCAGCACGAGACCCGCCATCGCGAAGTCAACCAGGCCTGCCAGGGCACTGGCGATCGGGATGACGAGCCGAGGGAAATAGACTTTTGAGATCAGGTTTGCATTGCTGACCAAACTGCCCGCCGACTGGCTCATGGCATAGGCGAAGAGCGTCCACGGCAGCAACGCCGAGTAGCTGAAAATGGGATATGGAAATCCTTCCGACTGCAAGTGGGCGACATTGCCGAAGATGATCGTGAAGATCACCATGTTCATCACCGGCTGCAGAATGGCCCATGCTGCCCCGAGCAGCGTTTGCTTGTAGCGCACCTTGATGTCGCGCCAGCAGAGGAAATACAGGAGCCCGCGGTACAACCATAGGTCGCGAAGATTGAGGGGCACGATGCCCTTGCTGGGGCGAATGACAATCTCTCGACTTAACGGAGCATCGACAGATTCCTCGTGTTCGGCAGCCGCGATCGGCCCGATTCTCTCGGTCGTCATGTGGAAAGCGGTGTCAGTGCTCGTTGCTCTCTGTACCAGGCGATAGTGTCGGCAAGGCCCTCGCGGAAATCGGTCGTAGCCTGAAATCCGAAGCCGGCGATCGCGCGGCTCACGTCCAGGCACCGGCGTGGCTGACCATTTGGCTTGCTCGAGTCCCACACGATCCGGCCCTGAAACCCTGTGAGGTCGGCAATCATGCCGGTAAGCTCACGAATGGTTATCTCGCGGCCGGAACCGAGATTGACCGGCTCGGACCCGTCGTAGCGTTCCATAGCCAACACAATGCCTTCCGCGGCGTCGCTCACGTAGAGGAACTCTCGCGAGGCGCTACCATCACCCCAATTGACGATCTCATCAGCGCCCGACTCCACAGCGTCCAGGCACTTCTTGATCAAGGCCGGTATCACGTGCGAGGTCTCAGGGTCAAAGTTATCGCCCGGGCCGTACAAATTCACTGGTAGCAGGTAGATGGCGTCGAACCCATATTCCTGGCGATAGGCTTGCGCCTGAACGAGCAGCATCTTCTTTGCCAGGCCGTACGGGGCGTTGGTCTCTTCCGGGTAGCCATCCCACAAATGGTCCTCAGTGAACGGCACGGGAGTGAACTTCGGGTACGCGCATACCGTGCCGACGGCTACGAACTTCCGCACGCCGCGCAGCCTTGCGTGCTCCATCAACTGCACGCCCATCATCAAATTGTCGTAGAAGAAGGTACCAGGGTGCGCGCGGTTGGCGCCGATGCCGCCGACCACGGCGGCCAGGTGAATGATGGCGTCCGGAACACACCTGTCAAGCAGTCTCGCCACGTCAGCCTCATGGCGAAGGTCGAACTCGCTGCTCCGCGGCGCATGGACCACATACTGTTGCCGTTCGCGGAGCCGTTCGACTACATGCCGGCCCAGGAATCCAGCCCCACCCGTGATCAGCACAGTCTGCATGCTTCGCATCCTCAATCTCAGGTCGGCGCCTAGCGTATACGCTCACAATTATACATGCGCCATCGTTCCCCATCGTTTCTTCACGGCGCGGCCCGCCGTCGTCGCGCGGGTCCAGCGAAGCCTGATTTCACGCGGGAGTACCGCTCGAGCGCCACACTGGCGCTGCCGGCGCATCAATCACCTAGAGATTCTGGACATGCCCTGACGACGCGTTCAGTCGAACGGTGTTCGACTCATGCCTCGACGAGCAGCTTGTGCTCCAGCAGGGCCACAGCCGCACGCTGGATGCGGTCGAAGCGAACGCCCGAACGCTCCGCCATGTCGAGCAGCGAATGACTGCCGTCCGCGAGGTTCAAGACCCAGAGAAGCGCAAGCTCATCCACAGCTTCTTCTGTCTGGCCGCCGATCGATCGGTAAAGGCCGCGCCTACCCAACTGCGGCTCACATTTGGGATTCTGATTTACGTACGTTCGGTCTTGCTCGATCGTCAACAACGCCGCACGACACTGCACAAGTGAGTCGAAGAGGCTTTCGGCAGACATGATGTCAAGGTTGTCGGCTGACGAATGGTATTCAGGATACTGGCCGTGCGGCGTGCGCATGAAGCATCCAACGGGCAGATTGAAGCCCGGTGAACAATACTGGCGCTCGTCGTAGCCATAGGGCGAGAAATCGACGAGCTCATACGGACGGCCGGAGTCGCGCAGCGCGATGGCCATGGCTCGGTCAATCGACGCATTCCCGCGCCGGCTCCGCTTGTACGTTGGTCTTCCCGCGTCTCCGGCGCAAGTAATGACGAGTCCGTGCTTGATCCGCTGCGTGGCCGCCTCGTTACGGCTCAGCCACGTGATGGCCCCTATCGTACCGGGGATGAACACGAAGCGATATGAGTAACGGCGCGACATGCCGGCCAGATTTCGGGCCAGAAACGTGGCAATCGCGATCCCTGACAGATTGTCGTTGCACAACGACGGGTGGCACGCGTGGCATGAGATGAGCACTACGTCATCGGTCTGACCAGGTAAATAGTATTCACCATAGGTCAACGAGCCCTGCGTCAGCGACGAGTCGATGTGCACGTCATACTGGCCCTCGGGGAGGGCATCGAGCGCACTTTGGCTGAGGCAGAAGCCCCATGCCTCTCGGTAGTACGAGGTGCGATAGGGAATCCAGTCCGGGTGGGCCGGAATGGTCGCGAGGTGTGGCCTGAGCTCGGCAAGCGACATGGTGGCATGGATCGGCACGCTATAGTTGAGCACATGCAGGTTGCTGCGTCGAAAATCGATCACACGTTCGCCGGCCTGGTTCTTCACCCAGGCGTCGACGATGTTCCACTCTGAGGGCACGACCCAATCGAAGACCTCGGTACCACTCCGCACTTCATGCCGCTCTATTGGCAGGTACTCTTGCAGGATCGCCAGTGTCTCGCGGAACCCATTTCCAGTTATGCTTCGACATATTGGATAGAGCCGGCTAATCAGACCGATCATTTCCGCGCCGACGGCGGCGTTCTGTGGAGCGGGGTCAATCGTCAGCATGGCGCTAGAACACGGTCACTTCAGGAATCGGCACGACGAACTTTCCTCCCCATTCGGCGACATAGGAGTGGAGTTGCATGATCTCGCCTTTGAGATTCCAGGGCAGAATCAAGACATAGTCCGGCTTGGTCTCGCGGATCTTCTCCGGGGGGAAGATTGGAATGTGCGTTCCCGGCAAGAACATACCGTGTTTGTGCGGATTGCGGTCGACCGTGTAGTCCAGGAAGTCGGTCCGTATCCCGCAGTAGTTAAGCAGCGTGTTTCCCTTGCCGGGAGCTCCATAGCCTGCGACCGACCTCCCGCCTCGTCGCGCGGCAATGAGGAACTCCAATAGCTTCCGTTTTGTCTCCATGACCTGGTCACCAAATCCCGCGTAGCCTTCGACACGATCCAGCCCTTCTTCCACTTCCAGCGTGCGCAACGCATTCAAGCGGTCTGTCATCGGGCGCGAGCTGTCTTCGGCGTGCCGGGCATAGATGCGGAGCGACCCGCCATGAGTCGAGAGTTCGTCTACGTCGAACACAGTCAGCCCGTGTGCGGCGAATATCTCGCTTGCGACAAGGAGACTGAAGTACGAAAAGTGCTCGTGGTAGATCGTGTCGAACTGATTCTCCCTCATGAGCTTGAGCAGGTGAGGGAACTCGAACGTAATCGTTCCGGACGGCTTGAGCGCAGTCTTCAGCCCGGCGACAAAGTCGTTTATGTCTGGAATCTGGGCCAGAACGTTGTTGCCGACGATCAGGTCCGCGCTAGCGCCTTCCGCGGCAAGCTCATGCGCAAGCGCCTGTCCGAAGAAGGCAATCCTGGTAGGTACATTCTTGCTGAGCGCCACTTCCGCGACATTCCGGGCAGGTTCGATGCCGAGCACCGGAACACCCATTTGCACGAAGTACTGGAGAAGATATCCGTCGTTGCTGGCAATCTCCATTGCCAAGCTACGGTCGTTGAGCCCAAACCGCTCGATTGCCATCTCGACGTAGCGTCGAGAGTGGTCGAGCCAGGAATCGGAGTATGACGAGAAATACGCATAATCGCTGAATATTTCCGCGGGACCGACGTACTGCTGCACCTGAACGAGCAGACACTTCTCGCACACAAACACGTGAAGAGGGTAGAACGGCTCCATGCCATTCAACTGGTCCCGCCGCAGGAAACTCTCGCAGAGCGGCGACATTCCGAGATCGACAAACGACCGGCACGATGTGGAGCCACAGAACCGGCATCGAGCATCCATCCGTTGCACCCCCAAGAACGACAACAAGTCAGTGCGTCTATGAATCGCGCGAAGCAGTGCGTTGCGCCCGGCGCAACCACCCCCCCGGCAGATGCTCTGCGCGCTATCCAATCTCCGGCGACTCTTCAGTGTGCCAAAGCCGGCTGACGCCGGCAGCACAGAATCGCGACCGTGAGGCACCTTATGTCGTTTTCGACGAAAACCACGTTAGCCAGTACAGCAGGCGCTGACCACACCGATTCACGCGGCGGCCTGTGCTCTAGTACCAGTATAGTTGGGCTTGGGGAGTCGGCAAACCGCATGCTCGTGAACCTCCGGACTCGGAAAGCCGACGTAGCACCGAACGAGCAGAGCTCAGATATGCTGGCGGTTGTAGCCGAGGTGGCGGCTATTCGCGAGCTTCTTTACTATGTGGCCAAGGAGATTGCGCATGCGCCGCGCCTCTGCTATAGTTACCGATGGACTTTGAGATGCCGAGGTGTGTTTGCGCCTTGAAGCTGATAACGGCGACCAGGTAGCCCCGGGGTCGCGCTGATGGAGAACTGTTCGTGCCCAATATTAAGTCCGCTATCAAGCGTACACACGTGTCAGAGCGACGGCACATCCGCAACCGCGCTGCCAAATCCGCCGTGCGCACATTCGTAAAGACGGCCGAGAAAAGCCTTCGAACCGCAAATGTGAGCGAAGACGTCGGTGCCGAGGCTGTTGCACGGGCCCTGAAGGAGCTCGATTCGGCCGCTTCCAAGGGTATTCTGCACAAGAACAATGCCGCCAGACGCAAGTCGCGGCTGATGAAGAAGCTGAACCAGGCACAAGCGCAGGCCTAGTGGGTCCGACCTTGGCCGGACAGGATTGAGGCCGAGGCCTTCACCTCAACGAGACAATCGGGCCCCGTACCGAGCAAGGTGGTATATCGGAGCTTAAAGGCCGCCGGCGTGAGGCCGAACTGATTCGCAAGCCGTTTGGGGGTAGATCGGTGAAACGCGATCTTAGGCGGCTGTTGTGGAGTCTGCGCGCGGCGTATCGCTCTGTCGGGTGGGACAAGGCGACAGGCCGGCTTGGTATTTCGTTGCTGATCGTCTCCGCTGTGTTTTTCGCCGCCAATTTCGCGGACAAGGCCTGGGTCAGCTATCAGACCGGCCAGGATAAGCTGCAGCGTATCGCCGAAATCAACTCACTCAACTCCCAGATCCGAACACTTCAGCAAGACCTGACGTTCGCACATTCGCGGTCATTCTACATGCAGGAGGCTCGCAAGTACGGCTACGTGCAGCCTGGTGATATTCAGCTCGAGATCAGCCCACTTGTGTCCCCCGGGAGTGACACAGTGCCGCTGGCTGCGCTGCCGGCGCCAAAGCAGAAGCCACAGAACGACTCACTGCTGCATCGACTGCTGCGTGCCGTAGTTCCTGGGCTCTAAGAGCCGCATTTGTGGCGCCGTCGCTGCCTGGTATCGCCGCGCGAGTGGCTGCGCATGGCCCGGGCAAGATGGCGTTGCGCCTCGTGGCAGCACGCGCGGAACCGTTCGATCTGGCCTCGGCGGTATCGCGATGAGATACGACCGTCGCGCTTGCTGATACTGCAAGTCGCGCGGTGAGAACGACTGCATCGTTGCTCTGACCCCTGCGCGACCACCTACTGCAAGCAAGTTCGACGCGCTCTCACAGCACATTATCCGCAACGCGGTGCAGGCGCGGCTACCGATCTGTTATGCCGGGAACGGGGTAGCGCGACGTGAGTTCGGCCACCTGGCGAGAGCTTGCCGCCAGGATGACGTCGTCTGTCGGAGCGTGCAAGACGGTCGCAATCATGTCGGCCAGTGTACGCATGTCGTCCGCGGTGAAGCCACGAGTCGTGACCGCGGCGCTACCCAACCGAAGCCCGCTTGGGTTGTTCGGCGGTTCAGGATCAAATGGGATGGCATTGCGGTTAGCAGTGATGCCGACGACGTCCAGCACGCGCTCGGCGGTCTTGCCGTCGAGTCCGACAGACCGCAGATCGACGAGCAACAAGTGGGTGTCGGTTCCCCCACTGACGATGCGTAGGCCGGCGTCCTCAAGGGACGAGGCAAGGACCTTCGCGTTACTGACGACGGTCGTGGCGTACGACTTGAACGCAGGTTGCAGCGCTTCGTGGAACGCCACAGCTTTGGCAGCAATGACGTGCATCAGCGGGCCACCTTGCATGCCGGGAAACACTGTCTTGTCGATCGCTTTCTTGTGCTCATCGTCGCAGAGAATTAATCCCGAACGCGGGCCCCTGAGCGTCTTGTGCGTGGTGCTGGTCACGATCTGTGCGTGCGGCACCGGGCTCGGATGCACACCTCCGGCCACAAGGCCGGCGATGTGGGCCATGTCGACGACCAATACGGCACCTACCTCGTCGCTGATCTCCCGAAATCGCGGAAAGTCCAGAAATCGCGCGTATGCGCTTCCGCCCGCCACAATCACCTTCGGGCGGCATTCTCGGGCAATTCTGGCAACCTCGTCGTAGTCGATCTGCTCTGTCTCGCGATTCACCCCGTAGGAAACGACGTGATAGGACATCCCTGAGAAATTGACCGGGCTGCCGTGGGTCAGGTGGCCGCCCTGATCGAGGCGAAGACCAAGGATCGTGTCGCCGTGTTGCAAGACCGACGCGTACGCGACCATGTTGGCAGTCGATCCGCTATGCGGCTGCACATTCGCGTGGGCTGCCTGAAAGAGGTCCATTGCACGCGACCGAGCAAGACGCTCGACCACGTCGACCCACTCGCAGCCGCCGTAGTACCGGCGACCGGGATAGCCCTCGGCGTACTTGTTCGTCAGGACGGAGCCCTGCGCCTCAAGCACTGCAGCGCTTGTGTAGTTCTCGGAGGCGATCAGCTCGATCTTGTCGGTCTCGCGGCGCTGCTCGCCCTCGATAGCGGCAAGGATCTCAGGGTCAACCTGGCTGAGCGCGTCGCGAGCGCTCGAGGTCCGTGCGAATGTCGACATTCGGCCTCCTCTGGGTCGTACATGTGGAGTCAGACTGAGGTGCGCCGCCAGGCACATAGGTACCTATGCTTGCACAGAAATGGCGTGAGCGCTGGGACAATGCTACCACGCCGCGTTCTCGACGAACACTCCTGGAACCTTGTGGCTCGGCGAATCGAGCAGAATGAACGACTAGCTCGCGGCGCGTCGTCGCCTGAGCAACCTCGGGCGCTCATCGATCACGAGATGAGGGTGCGTTACGGTATAGACGTGGTGCAGCCTCTGCGCGGTGGTAAAGAACGTGGTCACGATGAGCACCCAGAGCGACGCGCTCAGAATCCAGAGTCCAAACACAGGGAACAGTAGCAATCCGGCGCACGTGACGACGATTCGTTCCGGGCGCGCCATGAATCCCACGTTGCACTCGATATTCAGACCCTCGGCACGGGCCCGGGCGTAGCTGACCATGAGCGCGCCGCATACACTCAAGTAGGTCAGCAGCGCACCTTCCATTGCATGACCGTGGTTGACATAATACACGATAATGCCGATGCCAATCACGGCTTCGCCGATACGGTCCAGGAGCGAGTCGAAAAAGGCTCCGTAATCGCTGCAGGAATTGCGTGCCCTCGCCAAAGCGCCATCGGCGATATCGGTGACACTGCTCGCGGCGAGCACAATGCCGGCGGCAAACACATATCCGGTACCAGTGAGCCAGGCGACAACCAGCGTGAAGAGGAGGCCCGCCACGGTCACCTGGTTGGGGGTGATAGGGACCTTGTCGAAACGCTTCATCACTTTGATTGCAAGCGTTCGAACCCAATCTTGCACCGCCTTATTGAACATGGCTCCCCCTCACATTCCGACTAGTCACGGCGTAGCGCCTTCCGACAGGCTTGCTGACTCCGCGGAGTCCGCAGCTGGATCCGATAACCACGGAGCCTGAATATCCAGCGAGGATATCCAGTCGCGCACCCCATCCGAGGACTGGCGCTGGACGTCCTGATAAAACCTGAGCAAGCGCGACGAAACACGCTCCCAGCTGAACGCACGAGCGGTGATGCTGCCATGCTGCCCGTAGTTGCGGCGAGCCTCCTCTGAAGACAGCACATCGATCAAAGCCTGCGCGAGGCCCCGGCTATCGCGCGGCTGCACCAGTCGCCCTTGAACTCCATCCTGCACCACCTGCTTGTACCCGTCGATCAGCGTGGCCACCACGGGCTTGCCAACCGCCATCGCCTCGAGAAGAACCATGCCAAAGCTCTCACCACTCAGCGCGGGGGCGCAGAACACATCGCAGCTTTGGTAATAGTGCGGCAGGTCGGCCTGGCTGACTTCACCTACGAACTCGATTCCATGAAGGTTGTGGTCGCGCACGTAGTCGACATAACCACGCCCGCCTCGACCCTGCCTGCCGACTACGAGAATACGCACATCGGGAATCACGGCTCGCACGTCGGAGTATGCACGAATAAGGTAAGCTAGGCCCTTTCGCTTCTCAAGCCGGCCTACGAACAGGACTGTCGGCCTGCCGTCTCGATACCTGGCGATAGGCTCGACACGATTGTTGAATCGATCGATGTCGACACCATTTGGAATCAGCGAATACGTGCCAGGAAAATACCTGCTGACGAACTCATAAGCTGCCCGAGACACAGCTATTCGACCGTCGAGCCTGTTTGCGACGCTCCGCAACAGCGGCCGTCCATAGTAGTAGCCGTAGTATTTCTCGCGGAAGGCGTGAAAGGTGCCGACCTTGATCGCGCCCGGCACGCGCGCCATGAGGACGGCCAGAGGCAGCGTCGGCATGAGGGGCTCGTGCACGTGAAGCACGTCGAAGCGCTCAGCATCGAGTACCCACCGTACTTTACGCGCCAGGCCGGTGTACAGGGGAACGCCGATCGAGATGCGGGCGACTGAGCCATTGGCGGGAATCGGTGTCACTCGCCCGATGCGATAGACGCCGAAGCGGTCCTCCTCGACATGATCGTCGCCACCCGGCGCCATGATTCGCACCTCATGGCCTTTTCGCACCAGCTGCGTGCGAAGGGCCTCGATGTGCTTTCCGACACCGCCGGGCACCCGATAATCGTATGGAGAGACAAGCGCGATCTTCATGCGGTCTCTCCTCCTGGCCGCCGGCGCGCATACCGACTGTGTTGCCGCATCGCGGCTGCACACCGATCTACTGCGGAAGTGAAGGTCGATCGACGGCTCGCATCGGACTCCGGTGCAAACAGCGGTTGTTGCACTACCCACTGGCCAGGATCACGCCGTATCTCGCGTTCGAGTACCGCGACAATCTCCCTCATGCCAAATGCCACCGCATCGCGAAGGGCCATCGAACGCTTCGCGGCGCGACCGCTTCCAAAATCAATTTCGGCTGTGAAACGCCCACCGATGCTATTGTCGTCAAAGCGATAGCCAAACGCTCCTAGGAGGGGCGCGCCGGTCCGAATTGCTAACAGTACGGCAGCCTGGGGGAGATTGACACCCCGGCCAAAGAATGTGACGGGCACGCCTGTTCCCTGTATGTCTCGATCACACACAATCACTACTGTCCCGCCGGAACGGACGCACGCGGCCATGTGTTTGAAGGTGTCGGGTCCAATCGCGGCGATGTCCATTCCCATCAGCGCCCGACGCTTGCGGAAGGCATCAAGGAGGTCCGGCGGTTGGATGTTCTCCACTGGAATGAGCACGCTTCGTCCAAGAAGCGCCAGCTTCTGGACCACCGTATCATAGTTTCCGAGGTGGGCACTGAACAGAACGACGCCTTTGCCTTTCTCCTCTGCGCGCAAGTACGGACACCAGTCTTCAACCACGATCTTGTCGATGAGCTCCGGCGAGTCGTAGCGATCAAGGCCGAAAAGGTCCACGTAGTTCAGCATCGCGTGCTGGAAAGCCCTGCGCACATCGCGTCGAACCTGACGATCGCTTACCGGCAACCCGCGTGCGACTGCGATATTGCTCGCGAGCGCGCGCCGCCTGTACGTCGGCAGCAGGGCAAATGCCGCGCCGATCCAACGCGCCAGCTGGTAAGCGAGTCCACGAGGCAGCGAGGACACGACCTTCGTGGCCATATTGTGGGCGCCAAGCTTCAGGGACATTACCGTACGACTCCGCACGCGCTGAACCAATCGGGCTTCATGGCGCTGTCTCCTGCATCGCGAAACCGAGTCGAGGCTCTGGCGTTTCCCCTGCGCTCGGACGGCGAACGCGAATCGCGTTGGCAAGAGCAATTGAACCGAGCACCGCAGGGACCCAGGCTACGCGCCATTCACGAACCACGGATCGAGAGTGTATTCGGTTGAGGGCCTCAGGCCACATGTTCCGGAACATGTACCACTGATGCGGACAACGCCGTATTACTGTCTCGAGCTGCTCGGCGACCAGTTGCATTGTTGAAGAAACGTCATGAGCCCGATCGCCTGTTCGCACAGGTTCGATCGGCGGCAGCACAAACCCTTCGAAGTGACCGTCGGCGCGGCGATGCAGCGATCCCACCATTATTGGGCAGCGCGCCAGCAGGGCGAGAGTCGCCACCCCTGCGGGCAGCCTGGTCTCTTTGCCAAAGAAACGCACCTGCACGCCCTCGTCCCCAGCTACAGGGCGGTCGGCCAGGATTCCTAGCACTCGGCCCTCGCGCAGCACGCGCGTCATCTGTCTGACGTTTTCCATACGAACGATCTCGAGGCCGCAGCCCTCTCGCTGTCGTACGACCATGTCGTCTATCTGGGGATTCTCAAAGCGCTCAGCGATTGCCGCAATCTTCCCTGGAAATCTGCGAGCAAGCACGGCCCCAGCCATGTCCCAATGGCCAAAATGTGGCGTGGCGAATACCGCGCCGCGCCCGCTTGCGATCAGGCTCTCGACTTGGTCGAAGCCAGGAGTCAACTCCGTGTCGCGCGCCGCGCCGGGAAGCAGCGGCTCGAACGCCATGAAGTCGGCCAGCACCCGGCCGTAGCTTGCCATTGATTTGCGGGCGAGCTGTCTCACTCTTCGCCTCACCTCGGGCGCAGGGCTTGCAATTGACCCACTGAGCACGACCATGAGATTGCGCTCGACGTTCGCGCGCTTCTCTGGCATGGCCTGGAAGACCAGATAGCTCACGAATGCGCCGGCACGTCCAAGCACCGGACGCGGGAGCCTTCGAGCCAGGAGGCGTAGAAAAACAAAGATACGATAGGTAAGCATATGTCAGCCACCCATGACGGTCGACCCAGCGTGAGTCGGACGCTGTGTCGTCAGTTGAATGGTCACGGATATCTCTCCTGCTCTACTCACGCGCCCAGCGGAGGATGTTGCGGCAGCATGACTGAAGAATCATCGCGCATGGGCGAAACATCATCCATCGAGACGTCGTCAAGCACGCGAGCCAGACGTTCTTCGTAAGCGTGGAATGCCGGCCGGTTCAGGGCACAGAACACTTGACGACCCTGGCGTCGCGTTCGCACCAGTCCGCAGCGCACGAGCACGCGCAGGTGCCACGAGATGAGCGGTTGGCTCGCGCGCAGCCTGCCACAAAGGTCCTTGACCGTAATCTCGGGTGTGTGCGAAAGCTCGCCGACTATGCGCAGCCGGCGCACGTCGGCAAGTGCTCGAAAGTATCCGCGAAGTTCACGCAAGTCTCGCATAGAACCCTCTGCCCCGCCAAACCAATAAAGATCGGTTTATTCAATCTTCGCTTATGAGTTTGAGCCAACCGCGGCTCGGTGTCAAGACCCAGCGCAAAGAAAGAGACAGCAAGCGAGGGGCGGGCCCACCTTGAAGTGGGAAATGAAGAACGCACATAGAGCGGGAGGCCCGTCGTCGGAGGCTGACAAGCGAGGCTATGGATTGTCGGCCGCCGTTCAGTCTGGGCGCTTGCCCCGCAGGATACTGCTTACCGCTCGAACGAGCGACGGATCCCAGCGATGGCCAGCATCGGCCTCAAGCCTCGCAACTGCATCCGCTGTCTGGAGCGCAGCGCGCCGATAGGTGACACGCAGCATCGTGTCGACACTCTCCGCGATTGCGAGAATCCTGGCGTGCAGCGGGATTGCCTTACCCACCAGCCGGCCCGGGTACCCTGTTCCGTCCCAACATTCGTGGTGATGAAGAATTGTTGTTGCTACAAAGTCGGGAAGAGCCGCCTGCGCGGCAAGCTCGGCGCCGACCTGCACATGCCCGGCCATCTTGCGGCGCTCATCCGCGCTCAGCGTCCGGGGCGCCCCCCAGAGGGCACGTGGAAGCCCGACTTTCCCCACGTCGTGCAGCAGCGCAGCGCGCTGCAGCGCCTCCAAGTCGCCGGGAGACAACTCGATGATCTCGGCAAGGCTGCTGGCCACGCGCTCCACTCCGCGCCCGTGACCGCGATGCCCGTATTCCTCCTCCTCCTGCTCGCCGACGGCCTGGAGGAGCTGCAGTTCGGTCAGGGCGCTCAACCCGTGCATCGAGGGTCGTCCGGCCTCATCTTCCAGCTGGAACTCGCGAGCCTGTGCTTCCGCGGCAGCCTTTATCGCTTTGAGGTGTTCCCGTGCCGATTGTTCAAAGGCTCGCTTGAGAAACTGGTCCGCGCTCTCGCGCTCCGTAGGCAACCGCGCGTACAGGACAACGCCAGTGCTTGGCCCCTGCGATTGCAACAGCGCGACTTCACGCGCACCGCTGTAGGGTCCTCCCACGTGAAGCGCAACTTGGCGCCTGGGGGGGTGGAGCTCAATCCGTCTGATCGGTGTCAGTTGATCCCGAGCCGCGACACGCGCGGAAATTGCGCCTGTCTCACGCGGGGCACGGACGTCGTCAAGTGGTCCGCCCCGCAATTCGACCAGCCATCCTGCTGCTGCCTGGGCAAGAAGGTCAAAGACCAGGGGCAACGGCGCGGCAATGGAGATGTGCTGAGGGGCGATGTCAATCTGGCGAAGCATGCTCCTTCCTTCCGAACCCTTACAGTGTTGCACACGAGGTGAAGAACCGCAGTAGCCTTTCCGGGAGGAAGATCCGCGCACCTGTGCGAATAGCGCTCCTGGTGACTGCCGATAGCGTGCAGGTCGACCCGAGTGCCTGGCGAATAGATGAACACTTATCGGCGCCTCGCCGTCCGGGCTACAATCGAACACAGTGTGCGACCGTCCCCGTCGACCAGGTCCACGATGCCATGACACAGGTGACCGGGGCGTGCGCTACGGTGATATTGCAGCCCTGGGCCAGAGGCACATGACCGTCGAGACGCGAGACAAGACTGTGTACTCTCCGCTGGGCAAGGCCTACGATGTTGCCGTCTCATTTGTCAGGCCGGCGGAGTGATTCGCCGAGTCGGGAGGTTCGCATGAAGATTGGCATCAGCGCCTGGGTATGGATTGCCCCGGTCACAACGGACGGTTTTGTGGCCCTTGTGCCTAATGTCGCACGGATGGGCTATGACTTGATCGAAGTGCCGATCGATGGCCTTGAGGATCTTGACTACGCGCGTGCGGCGGCAGTTATTCGTGAATATGGCCTGGATTGCAGCGTCTGCATGGCGATAGGAGCGGATCGCGACCTGATCCACGAGGACAAAGCAATTCGTGACAACTGCATGGCCTACGTTCGACACTGTATCGATGCAGTGCGCACGCTGGGCGGTAGGAACGTGGTGGGACCATTGTACTCGGCAGTCGGTCGCCTATGGCAGCAAACGACCGATGAACGCGCGAGGGACATGGCCCTGCTCACCGGTCAGCTTACCAAACTCTCAGCCTATGCGCGCGATAAAGGCGCCGTAATCTGCCTGGAGCCCCTGAACCGGTTCGAGACCAGTTTTGTCAATCTGACATCGCAGGCGGTTGAGATTGTCGACCGCGTGGACAGTCCAGCCTGCAGGATCCTGCTCGACACCTTCCATATGAACATCGAAGAACGATCGTTGGGCAGCGCGATCCTCATGGCGGGGCCCCGCCTGGCACACGTGCATGCGTGCGAGAACGATCGGGGAGCACCGGGAACGGGACACATCAACTGGGTAGAGGTCGTGCAGGCGCTTCGGCAGATCGACTATCATGGACCGCTGGTCATCGAGTCGTTCACAAGCCAGATTGAGACGATTGCGCGCGCAGCGGCCGTCTGGCGGACATTCGCGCCATCGCAGGACGAACTTGCTCGCGCTGGGCTCGCATTTCTGAGGCAATTGACGCAATAATCCTCCGGCGATGAAGGAGCAACCGATGAGGATTCCCAAAATCTCTCTTGGTAGCTGGGCCTTTTCTTTCGGTCCATTCGAGGAGCATCCCTGGTCCTTTTCGCGGTTTGTCCGGTATGCGGCGGATGCAGGCTACGATGGTGTCGAGATCAACGGCTTCGACCCGCATCCGCACCCTGACGTTTACGACACGCCGGCCAAATGCGACCAGCTACGACGGGAGATTACTGACCTCGGACTGGGCATCTCCGGCTATGCGCCCGATTTCCGTGCCGTGCCCCCGGCTCTTGCGGAAAGAGGCGACTACCTGAATGAGTTGGAAAAGAGCATTGCCTTCTGCAACAACATGGACATCCATATCTTGCGGGTGGACACCGTTAGCGCACCCGCCGCGCTTGACGAGAACACTTACGGGAAGCGCCTCGACCGTCTCGTGGTAGTTTGGCGTGCCGCGGCCGAGCTTTGCAAGCAATCGGACGTGCTGCTGGTTTGGGAATTTGAGCCAGGCTTCTGGCTGAACAAGCCCAGCGAGGTGAAACGTGTGGTCGAGGCAGTCGACCATCCCAGCTTCAAGCTGCTGTTTGATACGAGTCACGCGTACATGGGAGCCGTGGCCGGCGCGCGACAGTCGGGCCAGGTAGAAACGCTCAGCGGGGGCGTCGCGGAATACGCACGAATGCTGGCAAGATACATTGGGCATTTCCACCTGATCGATTCCGACGGCTCGTTGCACAATGACGAAACCAGCACCCATACTCCATTCGGGCAGGGACGTATTGACTTCCATTCCGTGCTGACGGCCATGAAAGCAATCCTGGAACCTTTGGACTGGTGGTGCGTCGATTTCTGTTTTTGCCCGACCACCGAACCGGATGCCCGCGCGGCGATTCCTTTTCTGAAGTCGGTGATCGCAACCGTCGACTAGCTTGGACAGGACCGTGGAGATGCCGATCGTGCGGGTGAAGGCTGTCACTTCGCGAGACGGCGCGCATCTGTGACAGCAGCTGTTGTCCAGTGAACGGCAGTAGAGGACGGAGGTCGTACGAGCATGAAACAACCGCAAAAGGTCCGTGTCGGGCTGGTCGGACTTGGATTCGGAGCGGAGTTTATCCCTATTTACCAGCATCACCCGTATGCTGAAGTGGCGGCGATCTGCCAGAGAGATCGCGTCGCACTCGACCGGTGCGGCGAGAAGTTCGGCGTCACCACGCGCTACACCGATTTCCGGCAGATGGTCGGGGACCCGACAATTGACGCCGTACACATCAATACGCCTGTCGCCATGCACGCCGAACAGTCGGTCATGTCCCTTCGCGCCGGCAAACATACTGCTTGCACGGTTCCTATGGGTCTCACAGCCGAAGCTTGCCGCGCGATTGTATCCGCGCAGCGGGGCTCAGGGAAGAAGTACATGATGATGGAGACCTCCGTCTATACGCGGGAGTTTCTGTACGTCAAGGAACTCGCTGAGTGCGGTGACCTTGGTGCCATTCAGTTCCTGCGCGGGTCGCACATGCAAGAGATGGCAGCCTGGCCGGGCTATTGGGAAGGCTTCCCACCGATGCACTACGCGACACACGCGGTCGCTCCGTTGCTGTCGCTGGCAGGTGCGTCAGCGGAAAGCGTCGTATGCCTGGGCTCCGGTCGCATCAGAGATGATCTCGCAATCAAGTACGGGTCACCATTTGCGGTAGAGAGCGTCCTGATTCGCCTGAAGGACCACAGGCTCGCCGCCGAGGTCACGCGGTCGCTGTTCGAGACTGCGCGGCAGTATATCGAGAGCTTCGACGTCTACGGCAGTCGGTTGTCGTTTGAGTGGCAGCGATCGGCGAACGGGAGACCTATACTGTTCCGCGACGAGGAAGCGGAACCGATCGACGTACCGGACTATGCAGACCGGCTGCCCGAGGGAATTCGGCAATATACCACACACAGCCTCTACGAAGGCGCGGAAACTCACCTCTCGTTCAAGCAGGGCAGCGGCCACGGCGGCTCGCATCCACACCTGGCGCATGAGTTTGTGATGGCTATTGTCGAGGACCGCCAACCCCGGGTTGATGCCGTGACCGCCGCCAATTGGACCTGTACGGGCATCTGCGCGCACGAGTCGGCGATGCGGGACGGCGAGAGGGTCTACCTACCGGATTTCACTGCGCTGTAGAGGTAAACAGCGATTCAGGTGCGGGCAAATCGGAGCAGTCTGCTCTTACCGCCAGCGTACGCTGAGCATTGCCGGGTCGATGCTGTGTGTCTCGTCCTGGAGGGTTACCGTACGCATCCTCGCCGGGACGAAGATCAAAGTAGTTGTCGCTGAACGTCACCGTCTCGATCGGCAGGATGAGGTGCACGAAGTGTGCGTAGCTGGCGGCCGCTAGACGAACCTGCACTGTATGGGAACTTATCGCCGTCGTCACCACCTCTACGGCGCCGGCCGGCCGGTCCAGGTCTTTGAGCGCGGCGAAGAGGATCCGGTTACTCGGAAATAGGTCCGAGCGCGAGAATACGGCCATATACCGATCGGGCGACGCCATGAAGCTCACCGGCATGCCACTGCTGTACGACGCGGCTGGCGGCTGAGGGCACAGCTATTGTCAGGCTTCGCTCCCAGTCGGTCTCACCGGCAAACGCGCCATGCCGGACAGCGATCGTGTCTTCGGCAGGCGACAGGCTGTTATTCGTGATCCACAATTGGACGCCTCCGTCGTCCAACACCTTGAAAGTGGCGATGATCGGAGCGTATGCCCGCTTGAGGTAGTAGTAGCCGGCCTTTCCGAATCCGTAGTAATCGACGACCGACCAGCTGAGGACAGGCCAGCAATCGTTGAGCTGCCAGACCAGGCTGCCGGCACAGTGCGGGAACCTCCGCCGATAGTGCTCGACCCCGAATTTCAGTCCCTCGGCCTGGGCCATCATGCTGAAGTCGATGTACTCCCCCAGGTCGCGTGGCAGGCCGGTTGTAGCCATCATCAGGTTGTCACCCTTGTCCTTGGGGTTGTCCTTGTTGTGGTGGTCCATGGCTGGGCTGTGGTGGAAGAGCTGATCGGCGGGGATATTCCGGCGCAAGGTCTCGTAGACCGGCGCGGCGTGCATGCCAAACTCGCTGATGAAGCGGCCCATATCCCAGGCGTAGTTGAGATAGCTCACTCCCTCCGGCGTGTGATCGCCTGGCGGCTGCTCCCCGAATCGCCGCGGTCGCTGACCGTGCCAGACATCCCAGTTGTGGCGGTCACCGTCATCCATGCTGTTGTGGTCGCTTCCGCCGAATGGGCTGCCCGGCCAGTACGCAGTATGCCCGTCGAGCTCAGCCACTGCTCTCGGGAGCACCGTGCCGTAGTAGAGGTCTCCGGGCGTCGGCAGGTCCGGCTGTTGCCAGTGCCGCATGCCGTGGATCCACTGATTCTCATTGTTGCCGCACCACAGCGCTAGCGAGGGATGCGTGCGCAGACGTCGGATCTGGTAGCGGGCCTCGGCATCGACCTCGTGCGCCATGGCGTCGTCTTCCGGATAGGCAGCGCACGCAAACATGAAGTCCTGCCACACCAGCATGCCGAGACGGTCGCACTCGTCGTAGAAGGCATCGTGCTCGTAGATGCCGCCGCCCCACACGCGGAGCATGGTGTTGTTCCCGTCCCGCGCAAGCGTGAGCAGCCGCCTGTAGCGGTCCGGGCCGATCGCCCCCACGAAGGAGTCCGCTGGGATCCAGTTCGTGCCGCGTGCGAAGATGGACACACCGTTGAGCACAAAACGGAAGAACCGCGTACCGGGCTCCTCCTGGTCCGGTGACTGATCCAGGGTCAGCGTGCGGATGCCCACCTGTCGGACAACACGATCGAGGGTAGCTTCCTGGCACATCAAGCACACTTCGAGGCAATACAGGGCTGGATCTCCGAGATCGTGCGTCCACCACAGTCGTGGGCTCTCCACGCGCATGTAGGCGGTTCCGTGCAGTGAGGTCCCCGCACCGCTCAGGGTGATTGTCTGCTCGGCAATCGGTCGGGCACCAGTTGCGGCGCCCAGCGTGATGACGGCACTGCAGGGCCCGCCCGCGTTGAACTGCTCGGCCTCGACCACTACCGAGACCAGGGCGTGGCCTGACGTCTGATCGATGGCACATGTGCAGAAGTCGACGCCCGAAATCACGGCGCCCCGCTGCCGGCGCAGATGCACTGGCCTCCAGATTCCCACTGTGGGAAGCCTAGGCCCCCAATCCCAACCGTAGCCAAACTGGGCTTTGCGCATCGCCACGCGCGGGGGCATCCAGGCGGAGTCTGGCAATGCGATCACGTCGCCGGCATGGTCGAGCGGTCGGTCAAAGCACAGCGCCAAGGTATTCGTTGTCCCCATCCGCAGTCCCGGCGTTACGTCGAAGCGTGCTTCTCGAAACATGTTCGCGCTCGTGCCCAGTTCGACGCCGTTAAGCCAGATGGTGGCGAACGTATCAAGACCGTCGAACACCAGAATCAATCTCTCGTCGGCATGCAGAGGCTCTGCCGGCCCATCAAAATTGACGCGGTACCACCATTCTCTATCCTCGATCCAGCGGCACTCCAGCTCATTGCGATCAAGGAACGGGTGCGGGATCCTTCCGGCCGCGATGAGCGCCGTGTGAACATCGCCAGGCACGTCGACCGGTAGCCACCCATTCATGTCAAGTGGTTCTGTGTGCGCGCCTGCCGCGCGACCCTCGCCGGGCGCGAAATCTCGAAGCTTCCAGTGCTCAAACACCGGACCTCATCCCTTCATCTCAGCAATTCTTGGATCCGCCTGCTTACAGAAAAGACCGGCGCGCTTCGTAGAGGAACACGGCAGCGGCAGCGCCCACGTTCATCGATTCGGTTTCGGCGCTCATCGGAATCGCGGCTCTCGTCACAGCCATTTCGTCAAGCCAGCTGGAAGCGCCACGGGCCTCATTGGAAAGGACGAGCACGGTAGCGAGCGACCAGTCAACCTCATAGATTGTGGTTCTGCTTCTGCCGTCCGCCAGAACACATTGGTCCCACTCACCCAACCATGCCTCAATCTCGTCGACCGGCCTGCCGGCGTAGATAGAGAGGCGAAAGTGGGCGCCGGCCCCTGCCCGTACGACCTTGGGAGCCCAGATATCCGCGCTGCCTTCGGTGGACACGACGTGACGGATCCCAGCGGCGGCCGACGTGCGCAGAATTCCCCCGATGTTGCCGGGGTCGCGCACCTGGTCGAGCATGACGGCGCCGAGCCCGGGTGATAGCGGTGCTGGGAGGCTTCGTGGCGGCGCCGGAGTTGTGGCGACGACCACGATACCGGCGGGGGTCTCAGTGTCGGCAACCAGTCCCAGATGCCGCTCGGAAATCTCGAACAGCGGCGCGCCGATGCGGCGCACTGTACGAGCCAGATCCTTGCCGCGGTCGGTGGAGTCCAGAAGATGCGGTGTGATGAATATTGCGTCCGGCCGGACACCTCGAGACAGGGCATCTTCGGTCAGGCGAACGCCCTCAAGGAGGAACTGACCCAGACGTCGCCGGCCCTGCGGTGTGCGCAGCAGACGCGCGCTGCGGATCGCGGCGTCGGTGATCGCGTCGGGGCGGGGCCCCGGTCCTCGTTGCGAGGGGCGAGACGCCAATTCGCGCTCGCCCCCCGCGCCGGGCCACTCAGGCCTGGGCAAGTTTCGTCAATTCGGTGAACGCGCCAGGATCGTTCACGGCCAGTTCGGCCAGTATCTTCCGGTCAATCGCGACATGCGCCTTGATCAGTCCTGCAATGAACCGGCTATAAGAGAGGCCGTTGAGCCGCGCCGCGGCGTTGATACGCTGAATCCAGAGCCTGCGGAAGTCACGCTTGCGATTGCGGCGATCGCGATATGCATAGGCCAACGCGTGGAGCATGGACTCGTGCGCCGTGCGGTACAGCCGGTGACGGGCGCCCCAGTGGCCCTTCGTGAGCGCAAGTACGTTCTTGTGCCGCTTGTGCGCCGGCACGCCACGCTTAACTCGAGGCATTTCCCCTCTTCTCCTGTAACGCTGCCGCTAGCGCGGATCCCCGTACGGGATCAACTTCTGGATCCGCTTCGCATCGCCCTTGTGCGCGATCAGCATTTGGCCCATCAATGCCCTCGAGCGGCGGGAGCGCGCGCTCCGCTTGTGGTTCTTCCACGCCTTGGGAAGCATTGCCTTGCCGCTTCCACTGTACTGGAAACGCTTGGCGCTCCCTTTGTGCGTCTTGAGCTTCGGCATCGAACGACCTCTCCAACACGCTAGTAAGCCGGACACCTCATACCGTCATGAAATGGCATCACCGGCTTAAACCCGTCCGCGACCACCGAGCGCGACACATCCAGGCTGATGGGCACAGCCACACCTGCGTCGCCATCTCCCACGACGTTTACTGCAGCATGCTAGCATATTCGTTCACCGAAGGTCAAAGCCGCATTGTATGCTGTTCTTTGACATGTTCAAATGCGCGCATGTATGGTGTAACCGGCTGCGCGGCCGCGCGGACAGCCGGCTGTCCCGTTATTGAATAGCAGGAGACGTATTGACGGATGAGTACCGGACCAACTGATCCCACAGATCGCCCCCCTAAGCCGGCCAGTCCTCGCGCTAGTGGTGCGCCGGACCAGGCGCGTTCTACGCGGCCTCATCCGGCAGGTCGACGAGGCCTCGAGGTTCGCGATCCCTTTCCAATGGTGTTCGGAATCATCGCCGTGGTTGCAGTCGTGGCAACGATCATCGCCATAGTCCTGCTAGCGCAGCAGACCGGTCCAACGACTACCGCCGCTTCGGGCGCGACGTTAACGATGACCCCAATGCCAACCCAGCCTCCTGTGTCGCCCACCAAGACTCCCTCGCCACTGCCGACCGTGGCCATCGGCACGCCCTCGGTGCCAAGCGGCGCGCAGCTGGCGGCAAGTTCAGCTGCGTGTGCGCCGTTTGCTCGCGCAGCGAATAAGGCTGAAGGAGCGAAGAAATGGGGTGCGGCGCCATCTCAGGTCATTGACAAGAGCAAGAACTATACGGCGACGATCTTCACAACGTACGGGGCAATCACGGCCGATATTCTGCCGAAATTGGGCCCGATCGCGGCGAACAACTTCGTCTTCCTCGCCTGCCACGACTATTTCAATGGGATCATCTTCCATCGCGTGGTGTCGGGATTCATGATCCAGGGCGGCGATCCAACTGGGACCGGGACCGGCGGTCCGGGCTATACGATCAAGGATGATGCTGTGCCGCGTGCCTACGAGATCGGGGATCTGGCGATGGCCAACATGTCGTCGGCCAACACGGGTGGCAGTCAGTTCTTTATCATTCAGGGGCCGCAGGGCGCGTCGCTCCCACGCACGTACGCCTTGTTTGGCCATGTGACGGCCGGCCAGGCAGTCGTGAATACGATCGCTCAGGCAAAGGTGCACGCCTCCGCGAGCGGTGAGGCCAGCGCTCCGAACAAGCCCGTAAAGATAACCAACGTTACGATACAGGTGTCGTAGACGGTCGACTGCGCGACGTTCGGCATGTCGGTCATTCTGGCTGCCGGATGACTGCACAGGACGGTCACTCGGTTCGATAGTGGCCGTCCTGGATTGACGTGACTGCCTCCGCGACACAGAGGGTCAGGATAGGGGAGATACGGAGATGCTTGAAGCGTTCTCTGCGGCGGGCCAGCGGCCACGCGGAAAGAATCAGTGGGGCGCCGCGCCCGCCATGGCACTGAATCCAGGCAAGTCCTATTCCGCGACGCTGGACACGAACTTTGGCTCAATCACGGTCGAGCTCTTCAGCGACGTCGCGCCCAGGACCGTCAACAACTTCGTGTTTCTGGCCACACAAGGATTCTATGACGGGGTCATCTTCCATCGCGTAATCAAGGGTTTCATGATTCAGGGCGGCGATCCGACAGGATCCGGTACCGGCGGACCCGGATATCGATTCGAGGATGAGCCGGTCACGAGCCCATACAAGCTCGGCACTCTTGCCATGGCGAATGCGGGCCCGAATACCAATGGGAGTCAGTTCTTCATTGTGCAGGGAGCAAGCGGCACGCGGCTGCCTCCGCAGTACACGATCTTTGGACAGGTCACTGCCGGCCTCGACGTTGTCGACAAGATTGCCGATACCCCTGTTGGCGGTCCGGACAAGTCCGCGCCTCGTGAGCGAGTGGTGATAAACACTGTGACCATTCAGGAATTGTAAACGAGGAACAGATGTCGATTCTTGTAGATGCCGATACGCGTTTGCTGGTGCAGGGCATGACGGGACGCGATGGGGCTTTCCACACGTCGCAGATGGTCGCCTACGGCACCAACGTGGTGGCCGGCGTCACGCCCGGAAAGGGCGGGGAGCAAAGGGCCGGGATTCCGGTGTTTGATTCGGCCAGCGAGGCCGTGGCGGCGACCGGCGCGAACGCATCGATCATATTCGTTCCTGCTCCCGGCGCGGCCGACGCGATAATGGAGGCGGCACATGCGGGGATTGCGCTTGTCGTTTGCCTGAGCGAGGGCATTCCCATTCACGACATGGTACGGGTCGTGCGCTTTCTCCAAGACCATCCGCGCACCCGATTGATCGGTCCGAACTGTCCTGGAGTGATAACTCCCGGCGCAGCAAAGGTGGGCATCATGCCGGGCGACGTGTTCTTACCGGGACGAGTGGGAATTGCTTCGCGGAGTGGTACGCTAACCTACGAAGTCGGCGACTTGCTCAGCAGGCATGGCGTGGGCCAAAGTACCTGTGTGGGCATCGGCGGCGACCCGATCATCGGTTCGACCTTTGTCGATGTTCTCCAGCTTTTCCAGGCGGATCCGGCCACCGATGCGGTGGTGCTCATCGGCGAAATCGGCGGCAGCGACGAGGAAGAGGCAGCTGCCTATCTGGACGGCATACCGCCCACGGCTCGGAAGCCGGTTGTCACCTTCATATCGGGCCGGAGCGCCCCTCCAGGCAAGCGCATGGGTCACGCAGGCGCAATCATCAGCGGCGGTACCGGCGGACCTGAATCCAAGGTTGCAGCCTTTCGCGGGCGCGGTTTCCCGGTCGCGGACACGATTCCGGAGATAGTGGAACTTGTGGGCGAGACTCTCCGGGCCCGCTCCAGCTCAACATGATCGGGGCGGCGCCGCGGCCGTGTCTTCATGCATTCCGCTCCCTGCGGCACAAACGTCACTGCGCGAGTATTGTGCCGTGACGGATAGGACCACATCCGCGCGCACCACAGGGTCAGGTATTCCAATCGACCCCGTACATACTGACCTCCAGAGCCAGAGAGAGCAGTCACTTCCTGGCTCATACCCTTTCACGCGCGGAATCTACCCGGAGATGTACCGCAATCGTTTGTGGACCATCAGGCAGTACGCGGGGTACGCATCGGCCGCCGAGACAAATGGACGGTTCAAGATGCTACTCGACGGCGGCGGCACCGGCCTCAGCGTAGCCTTCGACCTTCCGACGCAGATCGGGTACGATTCGGACCACCCTTTGTCCGAAGGCGAGGTCGGCCGCGTCGGCGTGGCCATCGATTCCCTCGCCGACATGCAGCGCCTCTTTGACGGAATTCCATTGGACAAGGTCAGCACGTCGATGACTATCAATGCAACTGCCGCAATGCTGTTGCTGCTCTACGAGCTGGCGGCAGACGAGCAGGGCGTGCCCGCGAAGTCGCTACATGGAACGATTCAGAACGACATTCTCAAGGAATATGTCGCGCGAGGCACGTACATCTTCCCCCCGCGACCTTCGATGCGCCTGATCACGGATATTTTCGCCTATTGCAACGACAGCATGCCGCAATGGAACACCATCAGCATCAGCGGCTACCATATTCGCGAGGCCGGCGCGACAGCAGTGCAGGAGCTCGCGTTTACCCTGGCAAACGGAATCGCTTACGTCGAAAGTGCACTGAAGGCCGGTCTGCGCATTGAGCAATTCGCCCCCAGGCTGTCATTCTTCTTCAACGCCCACATCGATTTCTTCGAAGAGATCGCCAAATTCAGGGCGGCGCGAAGGCTATGGGCGACCATTATTCGGGAGAGATTCAATTGCGAGAACGCCGCCTCGCAACTGATGCGCTTCCACACGCAGACGGCGGGTAGCGCGTTGACGGCCCAGCAGCCCCTGAATAACGTCGTGCGCGTGACGCTGCAGGCGTTGGCTGGCGTCCTCGGCGGCACGCAGAGCCTGCACACCAATAGCTACGACGAAGCGCTTGCTTTGCCGACGGAGGAGTCCGCAACCCTCGCGCTGCGGACGCAACAGATAATCGGCCTGGAGACCGGAATCACGGCCACCGCCGACCCACTCGGAGGTTCGTACTACGTCGAATATCTCACCGACGAGGTCGAGCGGCGAGCGCGCGAGCTTATCGACGAAATTGACTCACTTGGTGGAGCTGTCGCGGCCATTGAGTCGGGTTTCATGCAAAGCAAGATAGAGTTGAGTGCCTACGACGATCAGCTCGCAGTGCAGGCGAGTGACAAGATCGTGGTCGGCATGAATTATCAGCGGTCCGAGCAGCACTCCACGCTGCGCCTCCATCATCTCGATCCGGAGGGTGAGAAGGCCCAGATCCAGGCGCTCGCTCGCATGAAGTCGCAAAGGAGCGAGACCGCGGTTTCCGGATCGCTTTCTGAGGTCCGTTCGGCTGCCCGCGGGACCGGCAACATGCTTCCACCGATGAAACGGGCGCTCGCAGCCCATTGCACGATAGGCGAGATCTGCACCGTGCTCCGAGAAGAGTGGGGCGAGTACGGAGGCCAAGTAGCGCCATAACCGGATTGACAGGCCTTGCCGTCTGTCGTACTGTGGCGCTGCGTGGCCTGCACCGGCCACGGCTCCTACGGCCGAGTGGAAGCATGGAAGCATTGCGGCGCCGAATTCTTGCCCTGCTCGTGGTCGCCGCACTCCTGGTCACGGGGTGCGAGCACGATCCTCGCGGCATGCCGGCCCTGGCCGGCGGAATTGGCCCACTCAGCACGACGCTTGCATATCCAGAACCACCGTTGCTGGCGTCGGCGGTGGCCGTACTCGACGTGGATTCGGGCCGGTGGCTCAGAATGGTCAATGCGGACAAACCGCTTCCCATGGCCAGCACCACGAAGATCATGACGGCGCTGCTCACGATTGAACACGGCCACTTACACGACCTCGTCCGCGTCAGCAAGCGAGCCGCGAGCGTTGGCCAGTCCACGATGGGGCTGGTCGAAGGCGAGCGCGTCTCGATGACCGATCTGCTCTACGGCTTGCTGGTACCTTCGGGAAACGATGCGGCGATAGCCATCGCGGAACACGTGAGTGGGTCTGAGTCCAGTTTCGTCGCCCTGATGAACACCCGCGCTCAGCAGCTGCAGCTGAAGCACACACACTACGAGAATCCCTATGGCTTCTCGAAGTCAGCCGACGGAGACAGTCCGGGGCACTACTCATCGGCCCGCGACCTTGTAACCTTGGCACGGTATGCCATGCGCTATCCGCTCTTCCGCAAGATCGTGAACACTCAGAGATACATCGTGCCCAAGACACAGCACAACGAGGAGCACGACTTGCGGACCGTGGACTATTTCATCCAGTGGTATCCGGGAGCCGATGGCGTGAAGCCCGGCTGGACGAGCGGAGCCGGCGTGTGTCAGGTCATCGACGCCAAGCGCGACGGGCGGCACATCATGGCAGCGATTCTCAACACTGCAAACGTGTTCACGGACGCGCGCGACCTCATGAACTACGCGATGCGCGACTTCAGCTGGGAGCCGTCAGGGCACGCGGGTGACACGCCCGATCGGGTCGTTGTCTCCGGCGCCGCGTCTGGCCTGGAGTGGTACTTCCCATATACCGGCCACTCCGTATCCGGTGCGTACCTGACCTACTTCAGAAAGCACGGCGGATATGCTGGCCTCGGCCCTCCCGAGACGGAAGCAGTCGACGTGGATGGATCACTCACTCAGTACTTTGCCGCACAGCAACTCGTCTATAATCCAGTCGCACACGTGGTGCTTCCCGTACACCTGGGGCTGGCCGCCGCGCCTGGACGGGACTGGTTGCTGCCCGTGAAGAAGGTCAGAAACACTGCGGATACTCGCTACTATCCACAGACCGGGCACTCGGTCACCAATCGCTTCCTTCAGTTCTACCTTGCCCACGGCGGACCATCGACGTTTGGCCTGCCGATCTCGGAGAAACGCGAGGTGAACGGGCGCCTTGTCCAGTATTTTGAGAACGCCGAGCTGGTGTGGAGTGCAAAGCCGGACGACCTAGACGGTTATGTATACGCGGGGCCGCTCGGAATCCGCAGCCTCGTATCAGGGGGCTTGATTGTGGGCCGCGATCTTCCTCCGCCTCTGCATGCCCTGATGGCGCTTCCGAGCGCGCCTCGGCCGATTGTGGCAGAGCCGCGGCCCAGTACGACTGCCTTGCCGCAGAAGCTATCGCGGCCTGCAAGTGCCACTGCGACAAACTACTTCATTCAGACCCCGGTCCCGAGTCCGACGCCTCTTCTCAGCGACACCGAACAGGCCACGAGCACCGCCATCTCGACGGGGGCGCAAGACGCGCCGCCAGCGCTACTTTCCGGCAGGAGATGTTCAGCACAGGCGAGCGCGGGGCGGATTGCATGAGGTCCGGCGGCTCGCTATACTACTATGGCACGCGCACGCACCCGTAGCTCAATGGATAGAGCATCAGATTGCGGATCTGAAGGTTCGGCGTTCGAATCGCCGCGGGTGTACCAGAGAAAACCGGCCACTTTACGGGCCGGTTTTTTGTGTTTGGTGGCCGCGAGGACGTGGAGACGTCTGGAGCACGGTCTACCAGTGCCGGCAATCTGCCCCGCCGCCCGATGTCGACAGGATCGCTATGCTGACCTTGGCGACATGGAACCGACGGCGCAAGAATGCATTGGCTGGCTTCCAGAGCAAAGCGACCTTGGCTGAAGCAGAATAGCTCGAAAAGAGGAGGGCGGATCGTGCAGCTACCATCGCTACCGCGACATGAGTTTGAGCGTCGATGGCGGGCAACCCAAGAGGCCATGCGTGCGACTGGTCTGGATCTCTACGTGGCTTTCAGCGACGATCATGTCGTCTTTGGGCCGGGAGATGTCCGGTACCTCGTCAACTTTCCTGCACATTTCGAGCCCACTTGCGTGGTGCTCGCTCCGCAGGGTGATCCTACGTTGGTAACCGGCCCTGAGACAGCGGCGTATGCGGCTCTCGTGTCCGAGGCGCCAAAGATCGTTGCGATTGAGGAGTTCGGGGTTCCTGGCGAAGAGTACCCATACCTGGCGATGCAGCGCATGGCCGACATCGTGCGGGATGCCGGCGCCGCGACCCCTCACCGCGTGGGTATCGCCGGGCTCAACCTGATGTCGGTGGCTGTGTGGGAGCGTCTGCGTCCAGCATTTGGATTAGCGGAGATAGTGAGCGCCGATCAGGTGTTGGTCGGCCTTCGGAAACGCAAGTCGGCCGACGAGGTGACCGTGCTGAGGTACGCCTTTTCACTCGCCCAGCGTGCCATGCTGGCCGCCCTGAAGGCGTGCCACGTTGGCGCCTATGAATTCGAGATAGCCGCCGCCGCCGAACATGCGATGCGTGCCGAAGGTGCGGAGGGCGCCGCGATCGACTCTATTGTCGCTTCCGGCCCCGAGAACTCGAGACCGATCATTGCACGCTCCGGCCATCGGCAGGTGCAGCCCGGAGACCTCGTTTCCCTCACATTCGCCGCGCGGTACGAAGGATACTGCGCGCCGATAGCGCGCCTGGTGCACGTCGGCGAGCCGCCGGCGCCACTACGCACGGCCATTGACGTCGCGCTGGAGGCCCAGCGGCGCAGCGTGGCGGCGCTGCGTCCGGGCGTGGCGTGCAATGTGGTTGATGCCGCCGCTCGATCGTTGCTCGACGAGCACGGCTACGCGAAGTACTGCGCTTATGGAGTCGGGCACAGTGTCGGCCTGCAGGAATTCGAGCCGCCGTATTGCGGTCCCAGCAACGTCGAAGTTCTTGAAGCATCAATGATCATGTCAATCGACGTGCCGATGTTCTTCGCGCCCTGGGGCGGATTCCGGTTCGAGGATGCCTTCCTGGTCACGGAGGGAGGCGCCGAGCCCATGACGACCGTCGAGCCGAGCTTAACGATCATTGCAGGTTGAACCACGTGCATCCCAGGGTGGCCGGATTGGCGAATCAAGGCTGACCGCGTACGGTCACCGGCTTTTCGAGAGGCCCTGAACGGGTACCGCACGCGTGCTATCGTGACCGGAGCTCCAGGCCCAGGCTGCACGCCAGGCGGCGTGCCTGTGCAGTTACGGCAGACACCAAATGCGGCAATGACGAGGAGAGGTTCAAGAGCCTACCGGCGCCACAAGGAGCGGAAGGGCAGCCACCAATTCCACTGCCCGAGCACACAGATGGTAGCCGGAACGAGCATGCAGCGTATCACCGTTGCGTCGAGGAAGATAGCAATCGCCAGGCCCAGACCCAGTGCTTTGATCAGCACGACGTTGGCGAAGGCAAAGCTGCCGGCCACCACCACCAGGATGGCGCCCGCTCCGGTGATGATTCTTCCCATGCGCTCGAGTCCGCGCGCCACACTCGCAGCATTGTCGCCTGTCAGCAAGTACTGCTCATGCACCCGGCTCAGCAGAAATACCTCGTAGTCCATCGATAATCCGAACAGTATGCAGAACAAGAGGATTGGCGTGATATCGTCGATATGGCCCGCTGGAGTGAAGTCGAACAAGGTATTGAGATGGCCCTGCTGGAAGATCCAGACCACTGCTCCGTAAGCCCCGATCAGGCTGAGCGCATTCATGAATACCGCCTTCAGCGGCAGTATGGCGGAGCGCAGGAACACCAGCAGCACGGCATAGGTAGCCGCCACCACCACGAGGAGGCAGAGTGGAAACTTCGCGTAGGCTCCGGCAAGGAAGTCCATACTTGCAGCCTGCGTGCCCCCAATGTAGTGAACCAGCCCGGCCCCGATAGGGGTCGCCCGTATCCTCTGAACCAGAGCGTCGAGCTGACCAGTGGTCTGCCCCGGAGTGGGCTGAAACGCGATAACAGTGCTGTCATTCCCGGTGAACGATGCCGTGATGGCAGAGATTTGCGGCGCGCGCATGTACGCGCGGATCCGCTGGTACTGGGCGCGAGTCGCAAATGGAACCGTGGTCACCAGGCTAAGGGTTCTCCGGGAGTCAAGGCCCCGGTCGCCGGATACCTCGTGCACCCAGTCATATAGTGCGCCCATCGGCGCCGGCGACAAGAGGTCGTCCGGCGCATGCACGACCGCCAGGATAGGGTTGTTCTGATCTTGCAGGAACCGCTGATTGAGCATGTCGAACCCGGCACGCGATTGCGCCGACGTAGGTAGGATGGTGGCGTCGACGATGCCCAGGCGTGTCACCGCGATCGGTGACGCGATGGCGCCGACAATCGCAAGCGTCGCCACGATCACCGGCCATGGATGGCGCGTAACCCACGTTGCAAGCCCAAACCAGAACCGGCTCCTTTCGGACGGCTTCCGCGGGAAGATGGGCATGGATTCGATGTGCGTGCCCACGACTCCCAATAAAGCTGGGAGCAGCGTCAGCGCTGCCGCGACCGACACGAGCACAACCAGGCTTCCAGCCAGCCCGATCGACCGCAATGCCACCGCCGGATAGATGTAGAGCCCTGATAGTCCTGCCATTACCGTCACGCCCGAGAACAGAACGGCACGGCCGGCAGTGCCGACCGCAATGGCGATCGCATCTTCCACCGTATGTCGCCGGACCTCTTCCCGGAATCGGCTCACGATGAACAGCGTGTAGTCGATACTCACGCCAAGCCCGATCATTGTCGTGATATTCAGGCAAAAGACCGAGAGGTCCGCGACGTGGCTAATAGCGAAGATCAGCGCCATGGTTGGCAGCACCGAGCAGAGTCCAAGGGCAAGCGGCAAGCTCGATGCGGGTAGCGTGCCAAAGACGAAGATTATGAGCAGCAAGGCAATCGGAAGCGCATAGACTTCGACTCTTTGCAGGTCATCTTGAGACATAACCTGCAGATCGTCAATTACCGCGGCATCACCCGTGACAACCACCCGCAGCGTCGAGCTGCGTACGGCGCCCCGGACCTGCGAGACGAGCGTGTCGGCATTCTGGAGCTGGCTGTCGAACTCGAGGATGGCCAAAGCGGCATGGCCATCAACCGACACGAATCGCTGGCCAAGCTGATGGAGCGTGTGTTGCCACTCTGTATCGATGCGCACCACATGCGGCAAGCCAGCCGCCGGCCCGAGTGCCGCATCCACGGCTGTACGGAAGCGAGGATCCGCAGCACGGAGGCTCGTGCTGGAGAAGACAATGGAGAGGCTGGGATTGAATTTCAGATCGGTTACAAGCAGATTGTTTGCCAGAACGGACTCGCTGATGCCGTTGCTGAAGCCACCTCCGTCGAGCGCCGAACCCACGCGCGGCGCGAATGGAATGCTTGCCAGCAACGCGACGAGCCAGACGGCCAGCACGACCCACCGCCGGTAGTAGATGGCGCCCCCGAGGCGGTAGAACAATTGGCCCCTCCTGTGGCGAATTATACCAGGCGCGATCCGGAGACAAATCGCAGGCCTGGAACACGATGACGGGCCGCTGGATCGTAACAACGAGCCAAACGCCAGCAATCCGCCACGATAGAGTATCTTTGCATGTGTCGTCTACCCGGAATTGCCGGCGCCGCCGTACCGACTGGACGTATTGTGTCTGCTGCCGACCTGTCGCCGCAGCCTTCGGACGTATCTCGCCCGTGGGGCGTGATGTTCCTGACAATGGCCCTGGCTGCTTTCGGTTTCATTGGCGCACTGGACCAGAATGTGATCGTCACGGCGCTGCCGCGCATGTTAGGCGACACTGGGGCGCCGATCCTGCTGTTCTCCTTGCACAAGACCGCCGCGCTGCAATTCGACCGAGCAGGCTGGCTGGTGACGGGCTATCTGCTCGGCTACGTAGCCGTGCTGCCGTTGATGGGTGCCGTAAGTGACGTGCACGGTCGGCGCCAAATAATGACACTGGCCCTGCTTATATTCCTGGGCGGGAGCATGGTAGCGGCGCAGGCCACAGCTCTACCTGTCCTGGTGGTGGCCCGGACGGTACAGGCTCTCGGCGCAGGCGCCTTCCTGCCCGTCGCACTTGCCGCTGCCGCGGATCAGGTCACCGCTTCCCGGCTGGGCCTGACGCTCGGCGTCATCGCGGCCGCCGCTGAGCTTGGTGGCGTCTGCGGCCCGCTGTACGGAGCGTTCGTCACGGAACACAGTGAAGCGGGCTGGAGAACGATCTTCTGGCTCAACCTGCCGATTGTCGTGCTGCTCCTGCCATTGACCTTGCGCCTCCCAGCTGCCAAGCGAAGTCGCTCCGTGGACTACCGCGGCGCCCTGGTGCTCGGATTGGCGCTGGCAGCGCTCGTAATCGGTTGCAGCTCCAGTGGTGCATTCGGCAGCGACATCGGAGGCGGCAGCCTGAACCGATGGTTTCTTGCGGTTAGCGCCGCCCTGGTGTTGGCGTTCTGGCTCATTCAGCGTGGTTCCCCCCTCCCAATCGTGCCGCGCGCAGCGACTCGAAGCCTGGCCTTTATTGCAGCCTGTCTCACTAACCTCCTGGTCGGCGTGGCGCTCGGCGTCGCGATAATCAGCGTGCCCGTCTACGCCACCACTATACTCGACGTGTCTCCGGTCCAGGGCGGGTTGCTCCTGTTACGCTATCTGCTTCTGCTGGCGCTTGGCGCGGCGCTCGGCGGCTGGCTCTGCGATCGAGTGGGGCCACGGACGGTGGCAGTGATTGGCCTCCTGATAGCCACGCTGGGATATTGGTTGATGCGCGACTGGCTGGTCAGTCCGCCGCAGTCGCCGGCCTTGCTGCCGCCCGCAGTGGCGGGCCTCGGCATCGGATTGGTGGCGGCGCCAGTGACCACCAGTGCGCTGACAGTGAGCGGTCTTGACTATGGTGGCGTCCTGGCAAGCCTGATCACGACGGCTCGGGTGATCGGGACGATGGCCGGCCTGTCAGCCCTCACCAGCTGGAGTAGCTGGCGGTTCCAGCAGCTTGCCGCCCGTGTGCCCATGCCGCGGGTATCACCCAATGCCGGGCTGGCGGAGTTCAAGCGCGCCATGGATGCCTATGGTATAGCGCTCCAGGCCAAGGAAGTGATCGTGCTGCGCGACACCTTCCTCCTTGCCGCGGCCGGCACTGCCCTCGCGGTGCTGCCCGCGCTTCTGTTACTCGGAAGTCGCGCGTCTCGCCACGTCAGCAAGTCTACGGCGCAGGCTACGGTCGGGTAAAGGTAAGGGTGAGCGTTTGATTTCCGCTTGCACCGGTACACGACATCTTGCTGCTCGAGACAGTGCACGTAGCTGTCAGTGACTGGCCCAGTGCGTTCACCGTGACATCGGCAGTGTTGCCATGCACCAGGGCAACGACCGTGCCATTGACGGCGACCGGGGAGTTCCTGGTCGCAAGCGTGCCGGTAAGGTGACTTGCAGAGCCTGTCAGATGCAGCTCGACGGTCACCGGCCCCTGCTGGGCACGCCAGTCGCCTGTCAGATCGAGGGAGGATCCGGCTCGCAGTCTGGTTACTATCAACGCAACAATGATCGCGACGACTACCAGCCCAAGTACCGCGAGCACAATGCCGTTGCGAACGGCACGCGGGTCGGATGCAGCGGAGGAATTCGGCGGCATCGCAGTGCTCCCTCGAGTCATCGTTGGCTCACTGCCAGGGCAGGCAGCTAAAACATACTGCTCGCGCCGAATTCTACGATCAATGGCGGTGAGTCGTCCAGTAGTGTCCGGCGCGCGCAACCCGTCACAGCGTGACTGACGCGGAAGCGATCGATAGCACTCTGTGCGTCGCCGTCCATCGCTGTTAACCTGATCTCCATGATCTTGGCGCGCCGCTTCTCCGCTGCCCATGCGGTTCTTGCCGTTATCCTGGCGATCGCGCTTTGGTTGCGGGTCTTCGGGCCCACCATGCATGGCTTTGATTGGGGCCAGGGGAATTTCCAGCATCCCGACGAGAACTACATCGGCGGCCTCGTCGGCGGACTCGGCTATCCAAGCAGCCCGCTGGACCTGTTCAATCGCAACAGCTCGTGGAACCCTGCCGCCGTACCTAACCTTGCCGGCGTCGCGAACGGATCTTTGCCCCATACAGGCTTCAATTACGGATCGTTGCCTCTGTACCTCATCAAGATCTTCAGCTCGATCCTCAGCTGGCTGGGAGCGCACTTCTCGATATTCGGCAATTGGCAACATGCGAATCCTATTCTCGCCGGTCGCGTCCTGTCGGGCGCCTTCGACACGATCACGGTGGCTCTCGTCTTCCTGTTGGGCCGGCGTCTTGCCGACGACCGCGCTGGCCTGTTTGCCGCGGCCCTGGCCAGTTTCGCCGTCCTGTCAATTCAGCTGGCCCACTTCACCACCGTCGACAGCTTCCTTGGCACGTTTTCAACGGGCACCGTGCTGGCCGGCGTAACGCTGTTTCAGGAAGGCCGCGCGCGCGACTATGTGATGCTGGGCATCTGGCTGGCCGCGGCGTGCGCGACGAAGGCGTCCGCGGCCCCACTGGTCGCCATCGCTGCAATGGCCGTGCTCTGGCGGCAACAGGAGCGCGGGCGGCTCCGTAGCTGGGAGACGGTCCGGCGAAGCGCAGTGCTCGCGGTCATCGCGCTCGTGGCTCTGTTCGTCTTCCAACCCTACATGTTCGTCGATTGGTCCGACTTCAGAGCCGACTTGAGTAGTCAGAACGATCTCGCGACTGGCCGCGTTCTGACTTTCTACACCATCAGGTGGCGCGGAGACACACCTCTCTTGTCCCCGCTTTCACAACTCACAAACTGCTCGCTTGGCATCCCGCTGGCGCTGCTCGGCTATGCCGGTCTGGCCTGGCAGATCATTCGACTGTCGGCAAGAAAGTGGCTTCGAGGCGCAATCGCGGGTGCAAGCGCTGGACTGGCCCTTATTCTGTGCGGCATCCTCGCCGCCGCGAGCTTTCCGCTCTCGAGCGTGCAGTGCAATATTGGTCCACTTCACGTCGACACCATTGTCCTGACTTGTGTTGAAACCCTGGCACCACTGTGGTGCCTCATCGTGGCGCTCTTCCTGCCGAGACGCAGCGGGACTGCGATGGTAGCGTTCTTCGTCTTCACCTACTTTCTCGCCGCCGGACTGCTGTACATGCAGTACCTGCGCTACATGGAGCCAGTCGTTCCGTCTCTCTGCGTGTTGGCGGCCCTGCTCGTTCCGGCCATGGCCGGCGACCGTGCCAGGACAAAGTGCCCGGCACCGTGCCCGCCGTCTTTGGTTGTGCCTGCCGTTCAGCCGGCCGAAGCCGTCATCGTCCAGTCCCACGATCCCGTGACGAGCAACCGGAGCACTTTGCGTACGGCAGCAAAGATGGAAGTCATCTGCTCACGATGGCAAGCGCGGCTCGGCCGCTGGCGACGCGGCGCCAGTTACGGACTCGGCGGCGCGGTGTTGTTTCTCACGGGATTCTATGCTATCGCCTACCAGCACATCTACGCCCAGCCACTCACTCGTAACCAGGCTGCATGCTGGATGTACCGGCATGTATCGGCCGGAGCCATCATCTTGCAGGACTTTCCGGACGAGCTCCAGCCCGACGGTGGCTCCAACGGCTGCGACAACGGGCGCGTGTATGCGTCTCTCACGCTCCTGGCCTTCGCTGTAGATGGCCTGATCGACTATCAAGACGATTCTCTCGGCAAGGTTCAACGGCTTTCGCCGTGGCTCTCCCGGGCACAGTACTACATCATCAACAGCGAGCGGGCTGTTTCTACCTTCTGGAATGATGGAGCCAGATACCCCTACATGCAGCGGTTCTACAAACTGCTGCTGGGCAGCAAGCAGGGGGTGCAGGACGCGCTCGGCTTCACGCTGGTCTATCACGTGACGGAACATGCCCAGCTCGGTCCCTGGACAGACACGGAAGATGGGGTGTCCGAAGATTTCGATGAATACGACCACCCTGCTGTGTGGATCTTTCAGAACACCGGCCAACTGAGCGCCACACAGATTGTGCGAGCGATCACTGATGACGGACACATCCCCGATCCGTCAATGCCGAGCGTGTCGAAGGCGACTCATGCACCAACCTAACCGTACATGCAGTCCGGGCGTGTCCGCTTCAGCTTTGCCCGAAGACTGCAAGTTCAGAGGCGCCCAGCTGAGCAGTCAGTCTGCGCAGGTCCTGATCTTCCGGTGATGCAGGAAGAGGCGCCAAGGCCGGCACGCGCAGTAGAGCCTGCCCTCTGACCTCCGGCGCGAGCGCGCTGCGGGAGGAGAGAGACCCGGCCGCTCGAAGCCATGTCTCGAAGTCTCTGGCTGACAGCGACGGACTGAGATAGAAGCCTTGCACGGCATTGCAGTGGAACGCACGCAGGAGTTCCCAGGCTCGTTCTGTCTCCACGCCTTCGGCTACTACCTCCAGGCCAAGTGCGTGGGCAAGAGCGATGACGGAGCGCACGATCATCCGGTCTTTGGATGAGCCAGCAGTATCGTGCGCAGCCAGACTCAACACGAAAGCCTGGTCGATCTTCAGCTCGTGCACCGGCAAGCGCTTGAGGTAACCAAGCGATGAATGGCCGGTGCCAAAATCGTCAATTGCAATGCGGACGCCGAGCTTGTGAAGCCGGGCCAGAACACCGAGTGTCACCGCAGGATCAGCCATCAGCACGCTCTCGGTGATTTCCAATGTCACGCGATCGGGCGGAACTTTGCTGCGCAGCAACAGTTCCTGAACCAACTCCGGAAGGTGCGCGTCCTGCAAATTGCGCATGGACACGTTTACGGCCACGCCGATAGACAGACCCATGTTGAGCCAGGTCCGGCACTGTCGCAGGGCCGTATCCAATACCCAACGGGTCAACGGAACGATCAGTCCAGATTGCTCGGCCAGAGGCACAAACTGATCGGGCGATACGCGACCGAAGCTGGGATGCTGCCACCGGACCAGCGCTTCCACGCGCAGCACGTCGCCGCTGGCCAGCTGAGCGATCGGCTGGTATTCCAGGCAGAGCTTGCCTTGAGCAATTGCCTGCTGCAATTCGCCGGATAGCGCAAGTCGTTGTGGGCTGTACTGGTCCTCCGCCGGAGTATAGGTCATCACGCCGCAATGCCGGCGTTTGGCCAGGTACATGGCGACGTCCGCACAGCGCAGCAGTGTACTGATGTCTCGACCGTGCTCAGGCGCGACCGCGACGCCAATGCTGCCGCCCGCGTGAAGGGTGTGGCCCTCGATGGTGAATGAAACGTCCAACGCGTCAAGGCAGCGTCGTGCCACCACACAGGCCTGTTCAGCGTCGGCTCCCGGAAGCACCATCGCGAACTCGTCGCCGCCGAGGCGCGCGACGCGGCCCTTGCCGGCAAGGGCGGCAACCAGCCGGAGCCCAATCTGCTTCAACAAGAGGTCGCCGAATCGGTGGCCAAGCGTATCGTTCACTTCTTTGAAACGGTCTAGGTCGAGCAGAAGCAACGCGTCGTGGGCGCCATGACTGGCGTCGCTCGACCGTCGACGGAGGCTCTCCTCTAGGATTGCACGGTTGCTCAATCCGGTCAGGGAGTCGGTCGTGGCCAGAAGGTAGAGGTGTCGGTTCATAGTCGCCAGCTGTTGGTTGGCCTGCGCCAAGGCCTGATTCTGCACGCGGTCGGAATAGGCATGGGCCACGGCAACCAATTGGCGCGCGATGACCAGGCCGAGCAGGGCCAACGCGCTCAGCAACGTGCTCAGGCGCAGGGCTTCAGTTTGGGGCGTGAGCCAGACGCAAACTGTCAGCAGGCTGAAGCCGGGCGCAACCACGTCTGGAAGCAGGAGCCAGCGCAATGACATCGGCTCCTGAGTTGGCGGTCGCGTCATGCGCAGTGCGGCCGCGGCGACGGAAGCGAAAGCAGGACGCGGCGCCGATCCGAGCGTGTCATCACTCTCGGAGAGGATTGGCGGAACGCAGTCCCATGCAGCGTCTTCGATCGATGGCGGCCGTGGAATACCTGGTGGACTCGGACCCACCCGCGGACGCCCTAAGCCTCGCAGCGAACCCGCCATGTTCAGCCTTTCCTGATGTTGCCCACGTGCATGTGCTCGTGGCCCGGAGCGTGACGCACACCCGTTGCGGCAGAATCGAAGTGCGTTCCTGTGCGATGCGATACTCTTGCTTCGCAGTTTGGCATACGAGCTGCCGCATTGCAGTACCCGTTTGGGTGATACTGCGACTATACGATCGTGCTGACCCCCACGTCGACTGGTTTCGACAGGTCACACCGAGAAGTCCACTGCTGGGCAGAAACCGGGCGATAGCGTATGCTGCGAAAGGCGCAAGTGTTCCTTGCCGCGTTCGGCACCGGCGGCCGCCGACGCGCGGCAGATGGGTAAGTGGGCCCGAAGCGCAGGGTCGTAGGTGCGGGGTTGCACGTACGAGCAGCTCACGAATCGGTGGCCAGCCGAGAGTGCCTGGCTAGTGGAGGCGACGTGGAGCACAAGATCATCGGTACGACGATGCCCGCGGTGGAAATCCAGCTCGGAAACGGGGAGACGATCATCGCAGACAGCGGGGAGCTGTCCTGGATGACCGATACAATTGAGATGCACACCTCGACGGCCGGCGGCGGCGCCAAGGGCATCTTCGGCAGTATCAAACGCGCGGTGAGCGGCGGCACGCTGTTCCTCACGGAATACACCGCACGAGGCGGGCCCGGTGCGGTTACCTTTGCCACCAAGATGCCCGGCATGATCCTGGATCTGACTGTTGAGCCCGGATCGGGCTACCTGGTGCACCGGCATGGTTTTCTCGCAGGAACTCCCGGCATCGTGATCAACCCGGTGGTCCAGAAACTCGGCGCCGGGATCTTCGGTGGGGAAGGGTTCGTTCTGCAGAAACTCGAGGGTAGCTCGACTGTGTGGGTTGGCCTGTCAGGCGAGATTGTCATGCTGGACCTTGCCCCCGGCCAGTCCATGCGTGTCCATCCAGGCCACGTGGGATTGTTCCAGGACCGAGTGCGATTCGAGATCACGACGATCAAAGGAATCGCCAACAAAGTGTTCGGCGGGGACGGTATATTCCTGGTTCGGCTAACAGGCCCAGGTCGTGTGTGGCTGCAGACTCTGCCGCTTCCCAACCTGGCCCACGCGTTGTTACCGTATTTGCCGCAAAGCAACGGCTAGCATACGCTAGACGTCCAGTCTGTCGTGCTGGCAGAAAGGGCGGGCCTGCACCAGAGCTGTCCCGGCTGTCAGGGCAGGCCTTCCCTCATCTAGCGCGTCAGAGCAACGCACCTGTGAAAGAGCGTTGCTCTCGCGCGTTTGACGCGATCGCCAAGCAGCCCGCACTGTGGCGTCCGCTAACTCGGCCCAGGCGGGTTGCAGGTCGGTAGCGCAGTTGGCGGCGCCTCACTCTTCGACCAGCAGAGTGCGTACCTGCCACGGGCGGAAGAAGAGGCGCGCAGTTCCCTGGACGAGCTCCACTGACGCGACGCTATCCTCGACGATATTCATTTCGCTGAGCCGAGCCTCCGGCGGCAGGCCGCTCAGAGTCGCCTCAGCCATCCTGCCGGCACTTTCGTAGAGACGAATCACTGTACCGTTCCGGCGATGCGCCGGCTTGAGACAGGCAATCAGCACCGATCCATCGGATAGGCGCGGGCGCCAAGCGAGTGTGACAGCGTGCGGTAAGGACCCTTGCGAACGCTCGCGAACCGCTCGCGCCATGAGTGGTTGGTTGAAGCCAGCCGCCAGCCGCGTTACTCCCGCATCTCGCCAGTCGCCTGCGTGCGGGAGAATACTGTATCGCAGCGCGTGCAAACCCTGGTCGGCAATCGCATCGGGGTCGTAGGCGCTGCGTACGAGGCTCAAACGGATCCGGCTGCCCAACACGTCGTAACCGTAGCGGCTGTCGTTGAGGATGGCCAGGCCATACTCTTTGCCGCCGACGTCGCCCCACCGCAGGGCAGGCACTTCCTGGCCGTCTGCCGGTCGCCGAACGGCGCCGTATGGGCTCTCGAACCAGGCCTCGGATTCCACCAGTCGCGCAGTGAAGGACACCTTGAGGTTGGCAACGCCTGCCTCGGTCCCCCCCAGTTCGCGCCAATCGATGGTTGTTTCCACATCGATTCGCGATAGATCGTGGTAAAACGCGATCTCCTGGGTGACGGTCGACGATCGTATGCTGTGCCTGACCTCAACGACCAGGCGCACTGGCCCCGACTCCACTACGCGCGTCGCTGCGCCGCGCAGCAGGCTCGTCTCGCGCAGAACCTCATCCAGGTGCCAGGCCGACATTTCATGGGGGAGCTCGTCCAGGATTTGCAGTACATTCAGAGCCAGGTCGGTGCGGGCGGTATCCGGGTAGTCGCTGTAGCGCCGCATCCCATAGCCGACGATCTCGCGACCAACACGCTTGTCAAAGAGTGAGACCAAAATGCCTGCGTCGCGCCGCATGTAGGCCCGGAACTGCGGCGTGTCGATCCGGTAGTATGGAAGGTCCGTCGCTTGTGCGGCGGCGACGTCACGAGCGGCGAGTGCGGCAGGCGCCAGCGCGGGCACCGCGGCGATCGCGGCCGGCAGCGGGTTCTCTGTGGGAGACCCGACTTGGTACACGACCGTCGCAAAGGCGGGAACGTTCGCCACAAAACACAGGCCCTTCGCCGTGAACTGCCCCGGCGTGCGGTCGCCGGCAGCGCCGTGAAGCCAGACAACACCTTCACCCTGCATGTCCGAGGCAATCACCAAATCATGGCGATCCCAGCCGAGCGGATTGGTTACCGCGATCTGAGCGGCGGCCATCGCCGGCTCGAGTATGTCCAGCGCCCTCTCGACAACGGACTCCGCTGCTGCCTTTACAGCCCGAAATTCGTCCGCGCTGTACTCGTACGCTTCGTGAATGGCGGAGCCGTCGAGAATATCGTGGAATTGGTGGAAGAGTAGCCTGCGCCAGGCGTCTGACAGGATATCCGGGTACGTGAGACCGGCGAGCGCAGCCAGGGTGTCGGCGGTGCATAGCAGGTTCTCGCCCAATCGATTGCCTCGCTTCACCTCGCTTTGGGTGGTGTAGCAACCCTCGAAAACGGTAGCCGACTCACCCCGATGCACCGGAAGTGCAACCCCGGACTGCAAAAGGCCCCGGGCATACGCAGACAGCGTGCTGCAGTGTGCGCTCAGGAAGGCCGGCAGACCTTGCAATTCGCGCAGTCTGTCCAGGCCGCGCCGGGCTGGGCCGCCGCCATGATCGCCAACGCCGTGGAAGTACAGGGCTACTGTTTGTCCCTGGCGGTAGGCGGCGATCATCGCCTCGGCCAGGCCACCCGCGGTGATGAATCCGTTGTAGCTAGGCGTGGACACCGCAAGAAGTCGCGTGCCGTCCTGACCTTCCCACCAATAGGCAGGCCAAAGCATCTCCTCGGGCGACGTATAGCCGGGGTTGCAGCGGTGGTGGTAATACACGGTGGCGCCAGCGGAGACGGCGAGCTGCGGCAGCGTGCCGGCATGCCCAAAGGTATCGGGCGCCAGGAAGGCGTTGGGCCGGCTACCTAGTTGCTCACGTGAGTAGGCGACGCCCTCCAGCAGTTGTCGGGCCAACGCCTCACCCGACGCCATATTGGTGTCGCCCTCCACCCAGGTCATTGTGGCTGGCTCCCATCGGCCTTCCAGGATGCGCGCCCGCACCCGAGCGAAGAGTTCAGGCGCTTCCTGTTGGAGCACGAGATAGGTCGCAGGCTGGCTGTGAGTAAATGTCATCTCAGGGTAGTCATCCATGAGAGCAAGCACGCTTTGCGCGTCGCGCTTGATTACTTCACGCGTGTCGGACCAGGTCCAAAGCCAGTTCATGTCGATGTGTGAGTGACCTACCACGTGTACCTGCAGAGCCCCGATTCGCGCGCTCAGCGGCGCGAGGGCCTGCGGCAGATCCCGAAGATGCGTAGCCAGGTTCTCGGCGCTCATCTGGTCTGGGCGCGCCGGCACCAGCGCGGCTGCTCTCTGCACCGCCTCGCGCTCAACAGGCGTGACCGCCAGCTGAAAAGCCAGCGCCAGTCGCGCCCAGGTCAGGTCCAGAAGGGCAAAACGCGCGCGCAGGAGCGGAGTGCTGAAATACAGCCGGCACCAGGTGGTCATCTGATTGCGGGGAGGACTGATCGTCAGGCGCAGCTCCCCAGGCAGATCTGGCTGCAGGTCGGAGCAGACGCGGACCAGGGCCGGTCCTAGCGCCACAGGCGGAACTTGCTCATCCAGCAGTGGTCTGCCGTCCCAGGACAGCGCCGTGGGATACAGGCTGAAGACCATGACGTCGAGCGCATCACCCTTCAGCGGCGTGGAGGCTACAGCGTCAGGCAGCGCGTATTCGCATTCGAGTGTCACCTGCTCTCCTGGCAGAAGTGCCAGTCCCCGGAAGACTCCGTCCACGAGCTCCACGCTCTCAGGCCCGGGGCCCGCCACCTTCTTCCAGCGCATAGCCGGCCACGCCTGGGCCTCGGCGGCGGCGTCGCGCAAGCGCGCAAGGGCTTCCTCAATGTCAGCTCGACGGTAGGTGCCGGCTTCCCTGTTCATCAGCTGCTCCCCTGTCTGGTTTCTGGCGAGAATCGCCTGTCTGTCGATCGGAGTTACTGTCGCCTTCCTCAGCCACGACGCGAAGACCTGCTTCCATCTTCGCGCGGACCCCCTGGGCGCGTGAATCGCTGCTACGCGACAATGCGTCGACAACGCGCCGCTGGTCGCGCACGGACCGATTCTGGCTCAGCTTGAACTTGCCTTCCAGCCGGCTGATCGGAATCTCGAACGCGACAATGCCACGCACCATCCCGGATAAATACTCAGCGGGAAGATCCATCCGCCACGGATCGTCGAACGGCGCTTCATGCAGGGCGACGAGCGACTCGAGATACTGGCGGACCAGCACCGCGTCGTCCAACACGCGCGGCACGCCATATGCGTGAACGGCCATGTAGTTCCAGGTCGGCACGCTCGGGTGATCCTCGTACCAGGCAGGTGAGATATATGTGTGGTCGCCCTGGAAGATGGCCAGCACCTCCCGTCCCGAGCTAAAATCACGCCATTGCTCGTTTGCACGCGCGAGGTGAGCGACCAAACGGCCATGCTCTCCGCCGGGGGAGACAAGAAATGGCAAATGTGTCGCATTCGGGCATCCATCTCGCGCGGTGACGAGCGTGCCAAAACTGAAGCGCTCCATCAGTTCGTGCAGCACAGTCCTGTCCGTGACACGTGTAGACGGTGGAATGTACATTTGACCCCCTTCGTGAATCACGCTGAGGATGACTCGTCCTTGCTGTATCGTACAAGAGACTGGCGAACACACGCGATGCCTGGTGGCTTGAGGGTGAAGGAGACAGATGGGACAGTACGAGAAGCACGTATTCGTCTGCACAAGTGGCGAATGGTGTCCGAGAGTGGACGGCGATGGGCTCGGCGTGCACGCACGTATGAAGGAACTCGTGGCGCGCGCCGGGCTAAAGGGTCGAGTCCGCATCAATCACGCGGGATGTATGAACCAGTGCGGACACGGGCCGATGGTCGTGGTTTACCCCGAGGATATCTGGTACTGCGGAGTTACGGTGGCCGACGTAGACGAAATAGTGCACGAGCACTTGATCGACGGCCGAGCCGTCGAGCGACTGCGTTACGGGGCACCAAGGGGAGATAACAAGGTGCCTCGCTCAGAGGACGGAAGCGCACGCAGTTAGCGCAGTATCAACTACATGTAATTGTTAGTTCTTAACCGATCGAACGTCCCTCGACGAGCGCGGACTCGCTTTGGTCGACGGTGAGCGAACCTACAATCCGTGTGCGGGCTGGTCAGGATCGCCTCGCTGGACTCTGCGAAGCCTCTCCGCCATGACCCCAAGAACCTGCAGCGCGATGTTCCCATCGGCTCTGATGGCGTTGTTGAACTGTGCATGGCTCATGACGAGCGCTTCGACCGCGGTAGACGTGACAACGGTGGCCGTCGCCGGGCCCGGCTCGATCATGCTTATCTCGCCGAAGAAATCGCCAGGTCCCAGGCGAACAGACGGGAGCCCGCGAACCATGACCTCTACCTCACCCTGCAGCAGCAAGTAAAACGTGTGGTTTGGCACGTCTTGCTCGATGAGCGTCCGTCCGGCAGCGAAGTCGATTTCGTCGGCGTTTCGCCCAAGGTTCTCAATCTCAGACTTTGAGCAGCGGGAAAAGATCGGCATCTTCCTGAGTTGCTCTATTTTCCGGTCGGCCATCAGTGCACCCCTCCCCCGGGTCTCGACCTTGCACCACCGCAACAGTTATTCGTCCAGCCCAGCGCTTCCTCCCAACTTCTATGTAGCCGAACCGATACGGGAACACTGAGAAAGAGTGGCCAGTGGGAAGTCCGCGAAGGGCGGGTGCGGAGAGGGTGGGATTCGAACCCACGAGGCTTGCGCCTACGTCATTTCCAGTGACGCGCCCTAGGCCAACTAGGCGACCTCTCCGTGAACGGAGGGGGTGGGATTCGAACCCACGAGGGGCTTGCACCCCTAGCTGTTTTCGAGACAGCCGCACTCGGCCGCTATGCGACCCCTCCAGCCTAGATGATTATACGCGAGCAGGCCCACTGCCGCAAGGAATGACAGGCGAGTCCGACCTGCCGACCTATCGATCGACTTTATGCAGAAAGACCATAGTGTTGCGGTTCAATCGCCGTTACGATAGGCATAGGCTTCTTCTACTCACAGGATTGTGCGGACGTGCAAGAGCAAGAGTACGTCGACCTCGACCTGACATCTCCGGACGCAGGCGCTGGATCCACATTGCCTGCAACGGATGGGCCGACGTTTCCAACGCTGCTGTCTTCGGTACTGGAGCGGTACCCGCGGACCGGCTTCGAGGACCACCGTGACGAGATGGCAGCCGAGGCATCGGCAGTCGCCCGCGCGGGAATGGACGTGTCCGCAGCCCTCGCGTGCGCCGTCATTTGCGCCGCTGCGTGCAACGATTGCGGACCCGCGCTGGCCTACGGTCCATGGGCGACCTCCAGGACGCTGCAGATGCTTACGCGTGATGTGCATGACGTGGCACGTGTCGAGTTCGATGCGGGAACAGAAGTAGCTGCATTGCCGTTTGTCGACTGGTTGGGGACCGAGTATGCCGACATTCCGACGCTGCTGCTTCCCCGCGGGGCGGACGCGACGCTACTGCACGATGTGCAATGCAGTCTCCTGGTGCTTTGCTTGCGATTGCAACGAATCGACGAATGGACGACCGTGCTCCTGGCCGAACCGCGCAACACGCTCGACGTCGCTCCGGCTGACCTCGGTCAGCCGCTGTTCACTCTTCCAGTAGGTGGAATTCGACCGGCGGCGGTGCGCCTGATTTCTTCGGCGCTGTGGCTTGCCGTCGCCGCGGCAGTCTCGGCGGAAGTCGACATGGACGACTACACGGCGCCAGTGTCTGGAAAGGTACTCGTTGCGGACCGCGCAGTTCAGGCGGCCCTGATGTCGTCAGCGTGGCCCCACCTGGTCCCAGATGTGTCCCGGTCATCGCTCCCGATTCCTGCTCGGCTTGACAGCCTGGAAGAGCTGGAAACGCTCTGGCTGTCCGGACTCTCGACGCCGGGTCACACTATCGCAGCACATGCCCTGCGCTCGCAGGCCAAGTTGGTCTGGCAGCTTGCCGTCATCACCGCCAGAAACCCCACCGCCGGCTACCGCGGCCTGCTGATGAGCTCGGATGAACACGTGGTCCTCTCCAGCGCACGCGCGGCGAGCGAAGCCGGCGTGCACCTTGTCGCGCCGCTGGTGGAAAGCGTGGCCACCTCGTGGCGACTCGAGCTTGACGACGGCCGATATGAGCTGCAATGTCCGGTCATCGCCATCCCCGGCCTGTCCGGTGCAGTGGCGCAACTGCTTGCCGAGCAACGAGCCGCGGCGCCGTTCGTTTCACTCAGCGACCTCGCTTTGCGTGTTCCTGTATTGCCGCAGCAGCCGGAAGCCTTGTGCCGGGTTGTCGCTTCCGGAGCCTGCCGCTCGTTTCTTGCCGCGGAGGATGCGGAACACGAGCTTGTCTCCGTGCTTCGCGCGGCCAATGCACCCGGCGCCGAGTCTGAACCCGGCCAGGTCCGTCTCGCTCTAGCGCCGGCTCTCGACGACTGGCGCGTCGCGCTTGACCGGCGCTGGTCACCGCTAACAGAATCTCATGCTACAGGAGCGGCGAAGCTCATGGCACGGGAATCAGCAACCCGAGCATCGGCGGTCGAGGCGCGCTCGCTTTCGATCCGGGCCAAGACCTACGTTCTTGCCGCTGCGGCCGAGCAATCGGAGGCCGGAGTGATCATCCTGTCCGGCGCCGATCGCCCGTTGACCGGAAATCAGGTGCGTGACGCCACCGAGCAAGAGCATGGCCATGATGATTCGATTGTGCCGGTCGAGACGAGCGGCTGGCGCCTCGGCGTAAGCAGGCGACTTATCGACGACACGCCGCCGTACGTCGCCGAAGTTGTCGTAGAGCTGGCAGGCGATCGAGCCGCCGACCTCGCGCGAATCGCATCTGTCCACGCCCTGCTCGACAGGCATCCCGGGCCCGTGAAGGCGCGGCTCATACTGGTCCGCTCGACGTTCAAGCGCGTGATCGAGCGCGGACCAGCCCAAGGCGTGACCTTTGCCCCGGCACTTGAAGCCGAAGTCACACAGTTGCTAGGCGCTAACAGCATCACACTGCGCCTCGACGTGCCCCCGGGCGGATCCTAACCTGATCGAGCGCGACTGACGGCGACAAGCTCGGCGACCAACGCGTCCACGGCGACCCCGTCGCGCTTGACCCCCGCGCGATCGCGAATCGAGACCGTATTGGAGGCAGCTTCATGGTCGCCGACAATGAGCATATATGGCAGTTTCTGGAGCTGCGCGTCTCGGATCTTGTACTGCAATCGCTCGTTGCGCACATCAGCCTCGACGCGAAGCCCGGCTCCCCGCATCTTCGCCGCGATGTCCCGTGCATATGGCGCGTGGCGATCGGCGATTGAAAGCACCATCGCCTGCACCGGAGACAGCCAGATCGGGAATGCGCCGCCATAGTGCTCGATGAGCACACCCATGAATCGCTCCGTGGAGCCCGTGACCGCGCGGTGCAGCACCACGGGCGTGTGTGCCCTGTTATCCTCGCCGATATATTCGACGCCCAGGCGCGCCGGCTGGATGAAGTCAACCTGGATGGTCGACAACTGCCACTGACGGCCCAGCACGTCCTTGGCCATGAAGTCGGCCTTGGGACCGTAAAACGCCGCCTCGCCCTCGACAGCCGCGTACGACACACCCTTTCCATCGAGCGAGCGCCGGAGCGCCTCCTCGGCCAGGGTCCACTTTTCGTCGTCGTCCACGAACTTGCCGGCTTCTCGGGAGCGAAGTGACAGCTGAACATGGTAGTCTGTGAAGCCGTAGGTGCCGAGGACTTCACGCACGAGATCGAGTGCCAGCCCGAACTCCTCTTCGACCTGATCGGGGGTGCAGAAGATGTGGCAGTCATCCTGCGTGAGCGAACGCACGCGCGTCAGCCCGTTGAGCTCGCCGGAGCGCTCGTAGCGATACAGTGTGCAAAACTCGGCGTAGCGTTTGGGCAGGTCACGATAGCTGTGCAGCTGCGTGTTGAAGAGCGTCATATGGCTCGGGCAGTTCATCGGCTTCAGCAAAAACACCTGGTCGCCATCCGCCATGGCGGGAAACATGACGTCGCTGTAATGCTCCCAGTGTCCGGACTTTACATAAAGCTCCTTCTTGACCATGTGACTGGTCCAGACGTGCTCGTAGCCGTATCGAGTCTGCGTCTCCCTTACATAGCTCTCGAGGAGGTGGCGCAGCATCTCGCCGCGAGGCAGGAAGAGCGGAAGACCAGGTCCGATCTGGTCGCTGAAGGTAAACAGGTGCAGTTCTTTACCCAGTTTCCTGTGATCGCGCTGTCGTGCCAGCTCAAGCCGTTCCAGATACGCGTCCAGGTCGGCTTGCGATGGAAACGCCGCACCGTAGATACGCTGCAGCATCGGGCGGTGCTCGTCACCCGCCCAGTAAGCGCCCGCCACATTCAGCAGCTTGAACGCGCCCACTCTTCCCGAATCCTCTACGTGGGGTCCCCGGCAGAGGTCGATGAAGTCGCCGTGCTTATACGTGCTCAGTTCTTGGCCGTGGAATCGCTCGACGAGCTCGAGCTTGTACGGCTGCTCGGCGAAGAGCTGCACCGCATCGTCATGCGAAACCACCTCGCGCACAAAACGGCTGGTCGAATTGACCCGTTCGCGCATGAGTGTTTCGATCGCCGCCAGGTCTTCTGGCGTGAGCGGTCGGGGAAGTTCGAAGTCGTAGTAGAATCCGTTCTCGATCCACGGGCCGATGCCCAGCTTGGCGCCCGGGAACAGCTTCAGCACCGCTTCGGCCATGATGTGCGCGAGGCTGTGCCGCATAGCGTCCAGCTCTTGTTGGCCGCTGCTCTCCACATCGCCTTCGATGTTCAGCTCCGCCGGCATGGTGATCTCCATTCCTGCTCTAGACGCAAAGGCCCCTCGTCCATCCAGGGACGAGGGGCCTACCCCGTGGTTCCACCCTACATAGCGGCAAGCGCCGCCACTTCATCCGCGCCCATAGCGCCGGGCCGCGTTGCAGCTTTCGCTGTCAGTTCCTTACCGGCGGTCCATACTCGCTCCCCGCCGGCGCTCTTCCAGCACTACGAGCGCCTCTCTGAAGACGGTGGCGAAGCGAGACGATCCGGCAAGTCTACTTCAAAGTCCCCGAGTGGGCGGTATTGGACTCGAACCAATGACCTCTGCGATGTCAACGCAGCGCTCTAACCAACTGAGCTAACCGCCCGTACGACGCAGTATACGGACCCTGGGCGCGGCCGTCAAATCCATAGGACAACAGTCATACGGGGGGGTCCGTTCGTCCTGCACGCGCTGTTGACCACAGTTAGGGGGCAGCGTACCATGACGACAATGTGGTAGCAGCGGCAACGTTTCGGTAGTTGGAGGTTATGATGGCCGAGACTCAACTCAGTTATGAGGAACTGTCGAAGATCGACGATGCTACCGTGAGTGAGCTTCACTCCGAGGATCATCTCGCCTCACGGTATATGTTTCTCAAGGAGTTTGATCTCCTGGACATCGACCATGGACACTTTTGGTACAAGCTGTCCTGGCACGGTATTCACGTCGAGTTTCCCAGCCCCCAACACCACTACGAAGCGAATCCGCACGAGCGCTTACTTCGAGACTACTTTCTCTCGCTACCTGCGGATGTCCTGGAGACTGCATTTACTGAACTTCAGGATGCGTCGGAGTACGAGTTCGACTGCGAAGATCACCACTTCAAGCTTGTGTGGAATCACGAGGTGCGCGCGCACGTCCATTGCTACTATCATCGCAGCGCGCTCGGCCATCAGCGCGACGCGGAGGCATATCAACAGCGGCTCCAGGAGCATGCCAGCCGGTATGAGAACGATCGGCAGTTCCCCAGCAAGCGACTTCTTCAGAGACTGGAGTGGTTGAAGGAGGAACACGCCAAGGCGCAGAAGACCGTAGATGCGCTTCACCGGCAGATAGTGATGGTCGAGGAGGAAATCGCTCTCGATCAGATCGTGCACACCGGCAAGGCGGAGCTGGCACAACCCGTCGGTAGTTGATCGCGGCACAGTGTTTGTCCGAGTAGCAACAGGGAAGGCGGTCCTTGCCGGGGCCGCCTCCGTTGCGGACAGGGCTCTGCTGCCAAAATCTACCCGCTGGTAGAGCTCAATTGAGGCACGGGCTCGTTCCGTTTGCCGTCACCGAGCGATCGCCCTGCGGAGCGGTCCGCAGTTGCCGCGTCGGTGAAGGCCGAGCCAACCTGGGCCGCTGATGTTGCAAGTCCGGCCAGCCCGGCCATGTCGGCGGGTACGACAAATACCTTGTTGGCCGGATTGGACGCAAGCTTGGGCAGCATCTGCATGTACTGGTACTGCATTGCCTCCGAAGTAGCTCCTGATGTGTTGACTGCTTCGAACAGCATGCGGACGGTCTCGGCCTGCGCCTCCTGCATTGTCAACAGCGCTTTCGCGTCACCCTCGGCCCGCAGTATCGCGGCCTGCCTTTGACCCTCACTCGACAATATGAGTGCTTTCTTCTCGCCGTCGGCCCTGAGAACAGCAGCCTGGGCGTCTCCTTCAGCCGTCAGAATCGCCGCGCGCTTGTTGCGTTCGGCCTGCATCTGTTTCTCCATGGCTACCTGAATGTCTTTGGGCGGGCTGATATCCTTCAGCTCGACTCGCGTTACGCGGACGCCCCACTTCTCGGTGACTTCGTCGAGATCAACGCGCAGCCGAGAATTAATGTCGTCCCGGCTCGTAAGGCTTTTATCGAGCGTGAGCGCGCCCATCACGTTGCGCAACGTCGTCTGCGAGATCTGTTCCATTGCATTCAGCAGGTTGGCCACGGCGTATGTCGCATTATGGGGATCGTGAATCTGATAGTAGATCACGCTGGTAACGTTGATCGTGACGTTGTCGGACGTGATCACCGGCTGGGGTTGGAAACTGACCACCTGCTCACGCAGGTCGATATACGGCAACATCTTGTCGATGAACGGGACCACGACCTGCAATCCGGCAGCGGCGGTCCGATGATACTTGCCCAAGCGCTGTATGACGCCGACCCGTTGCTGCGGCACAATCCGCCACGTTCGAGCGGCTATAACCACGAGTATCGCGGCTATGACCGCGAGCACGACCTCCAGGCCAGCCATCGGCATAACTCCCTTCTTCAGTTGTCCGCGCTCACAGCTCTTCCAAGCCTTCGCTCGAGTCGCGGCCATCCGCGTCTGCCTTTGGCAGACTCACATGAACCGTGAGCCCATCTACAAACATGATACGTACGTTCGACCCCGCCGGGATTGACGATCCGGGCGGGTATACCCTCGCACTCCAGAATTCCCCGCTGCCAATACGCACCATTCCGCCAGTGTCGGAAACCTCCTGTTCAACCACCGCCATGCGGTGAACCATCGCGGATTGTGTCGTGAGCTGGCGATGCGGCGCATGACCGTGAAGCAATTCGAGACTCTTTGGGCGCACAAGAGTGAGAAGTGCGATTGTGAGCGGAATGAACACGCCGATCTGCAGAATAAACGGCAGTCCGAGCGCAGCCAACACTGCCGTCACTGCGGCCGCAACCCCCACGTAGACGAGCGCGAAGGCCGTGCTTACGGTTTCTCCCGCCAGCGCTATCACCGCTATGACAAGCCACACGAACCAGGGCACGATACTCTGCCCTCCCTTGACAGCTTTCGCCTAGTCAGCCACTGTGTATAGTGCCCGGCCGGACTCTCCGATGCAGACCTGTGCCGAACTTGCAGCCAACGCGACTGCAAGCATGACGCCGTCCGGAGCGCTAGAGCGCGCCGGCCAATGTCTGATGAATTCTGCCGATGCCCTCCTGAATCGCGGGTGTGCCGCATGCATACGAGAGCCGAAGATAGCCTGGCGCGCCAAAGGCCTCGCCCGGCACTGTGGCGACATAGACACGCTCAAGCAGATATGCCGCCAGTTCCATCGACGTATCGACCACACTCGATCCGTAAGTCCGGCCGAGCACTCCTGCGACATTGGGAAACGCATAGAACGCCCCAGATGGGAGGGAGCAGCGAAATCCCGGAATATCGTTGAGCAAGCCCACCATCATGTCGCGGCGTTCCTTGAACGCCTCGCACATCCTGGCAACTTCCGTCTGCGGGCCACTGAAAGCCTCGAGCGCCGCGTACTGGGAGACCGTACTTGCATTGGACGTGCTGTGACTCTGAATGCTGTTCATGGCTTCGATAATGTCCGTTGGTCCAGCTGCGAAACCTATTCTCCAGCCCGTCATACTGTATGACTTTGAAGCCCCATTTATCAGAATCGTGCGGTCTGCCAGCTCAGGCACGCAGGAAGCGAAGCTCGCGCTTGGCCCATCGTAACTAATGCGCTGGTAAATCTCGTCGCTCACCACACCGATTTCGCTATCGAACAACACGGCTCCGAGCGCCCGAAGTTCATTCGCCGAGTAGACGGAACCGGTCGGGTTGCACGGAGAATTGAGGACGAGGAGGCGAGTCTTGGCCGACAGGCTCCTCCGGAGTGAGTCTGGATCGAGCTTGAAGCTGTTTTGCTCGGCGGTTGGCACGATAACAGGAAGTCCACCCGCGAGCAGTACCTGCGCCTCATAGCTCACCCAATACGGAGCGGGAATGACAACTTCGTCACCGGGATCTATCAACGCTTGAAAGGCGTGAAACAGCGCGGCTTTCGCTCCGGTCGTGATCGTTATCTGCTGCGCGCTGTATTGCAGTCCTTGCTCGGCCCTGAGCCGCGCGGCGATTGCCTCGCGCAGCTCAGGGATACCGCTCACGGCGGTGTACTTGGTGTAGCCCGCTTCGATGGCCGATATCCCTGCTGCCGCGGTCGCCGCGGGCGTCGGGAAGTCTGGCTCGCCGGCGCCGAACGAGATGACAGGGTGACCCTCGCGCTTCATAGCCCTTTGGCGAGTGTCGATCGCCATCGTGGCTGACGGCGCGATCGCCGCGAGCCGTGCGCTGATCTTCATGCCGAATTGTGCCTCCCGCACTGATCATAACCCGGAGCCGGGCCCTGTCAATGGCGCGCGGCCCTCAATGTGACAGGAGACGTGGCCTCACGGCCGGAGGCTTGACGCGCTGGCAGCCATCAACTTGCGAATACCGTCGCCGTCATAGAGGTACTCGCACGCCGCGGCCGACCCGGAGTCATATGGCCCGACGGGGCGCCTGTACACGACGAGTACGGTGTCCGCGAGCTCAGCAACGATGATCGACGCGGCCTCGACCCGATCAAGCTGATGGCCGAGCGCGGTCAGGAAATCGCGATAGCTGCCAAGCGTGCGTCGAATATACGATCCGTTCTGCGTCGGAGCAACTGGAGGACTGCTCTTCGATCGCAAACCATCCTCCGCGGCGGCACGAACCATGCCTGCCAGGTCGCTCGCCTGAAACGGTATCGCAGCGACCAGCCTCCCCTCCTGCAGCACTCTGCCGACGAAGCCATCCCCGAGTTCACACAACAGAATGTCCTCGAAGGCGTGCTGATCGAGATACCTGCCAATCGCGCCCAGCATTTGCTGATAGCCTTGAAGCGCGCCCCGTTGCATGTAGCTGCTCCAAACGCTGCTACGTACAAGCCACCATCAGTGTGAATCGCCATCAAGTATACGTTTCAGATGGACGGCATACAAGCGGCGAGCCGTTGCCCAGTGGTGCGGCTACCAATGGCGGCGATTCGGCCGCGGACCTATACTAGGCAAATAATCGAGACTGTACGGCGAATGCGGTGCAAGTTAGTCCTTCATTTCCAGCCAGAGAGCGTAGGCGCAGGTGGCTTGGGAGGCCGGCTTCAAGGCTGCGATGGAGGGCCACACGATCAACTCGGTCGTCTATTTGCCAGGTCCGATAAGGTCTGGCAGGCTCTCGGCCGGCAAGTTCAGAAGGAGCGCCAGATGACCGAGCTGGAGCAGACTGTCGCGGCGCTCGCCGAGCGCGTGGCCATCCTGGAATCTGAGAACGCGCGCCTGCGCGGGGCATGGGAGTCCAGACCGACAGTGCCGGATGCCAGAAGAGTACGCAGTCGCCGTGGCCTGCTGGTAGGGGCGCCGGTCTGCTCGGCGCGCTCGCAGGGACCGGCCTCCTCGCGCCCGCCGCGACGGGAGCGGCGCGAGCCGCATCGGCGTCGGGGGTCGTTCGCGCTCGCCGGATAGCGTCTCCGACGCTGGTCTCGACGCGCGTGACCGTCGTACCCCAGCGCGGCGACGGTTACCACTGGGCCCGATACGCGTGGGACATGGATGGAAGCTTCTGCGGCGAGGAACCGCCCGCGGTGCTGGCGTCAGCCTCTGACAACTACCATGGCGCCGGAGAGCGGGCGGAGCCGACGGTAGCCGTAACGGTGACCCGGCAGGCAGGCTCCTGGCAGGCCGAGATACTGGTGAATCATGTCGGCCACCTTGCCTCTGAGGTCACGCTCAACGTCATCGCGTTTGGCGCTTCCGAATAGCCGTTCTACTCACGAAGCCGGGTCCCGGTGCAACTTCCGATAATGTTGTCCGAATAGAAGCGGCAGTCACGGAACGGTTCCCGACGCAACTTCCGATAATCTAGGTTATGTGAAGTCTACCGTGCCGGGCGCTACTTGCCGCCCAGCCAGATGCTGATATCGTGGAAGCTGACGATCAGCACCAGAAGCAGGAGCAGCGCGAAGCCGACCAGGTGGACGATCGCTTCGACCTTTGGATTGATGCGGCGCCTGCGAGCGACGCCGATCCACACGAAGACGAGGCGGCCTCCGTCCAGCGCCGGAAGCGGCAGGATGTTGACAAAGGCCAGGTTCATGCTGACGACGGCTGCGAGATAGAGCACTGGCCCGGCGCCGAGATCGGTGACTGCGTTGGTGGCATCGCCGGTGGCGCGCGCAATGCCCACCGGGCCTGTCACGCCACTATCCTGCGGGTTGCACCTGTGCGCGGCAAACAGGCCGGCGACGTTGCTCACGAAGACGCCCGGCTGGCCGAGCGTGTTGCGGAGCGCGCTCCATCCGTCGGTGCCCGTCCACGCGATTGTCCCCCAGAAGCCGACCCTGCCTTGTCCGGGAGGCGGGTTGACCCTCGGCACGACGGTCACCTGGATGCGCCGCCCCTCGCGGTCGATCGAGAGCACGGTGGGCCTGCCCGCGGAGCACGCAACCTGGTCCTGGACATCGCTCTGAGTGGTAACTCCGGTGCCATTGACTGCCGTTATCAGATCGCCGCGCCGCAGTGCCACGGCGGCCGGCGAATGCGGCTGCACGGACGTCACGCGCGGCTGGTCGAACGGTATCGGCGCCACCGTGTACACGAGGAAGAACAGCACGAAGGCCAGCAGCAGGTTCATCACTGCACCGGCGGCGAGGACGATCGATCGCTGCCACGCCGGCTTGGCTGCGAAGCTCCAGGGTCCTTGTACGTCCCCGTTCTCGCCGGCAAGCCGGACAAATCCACCCAACGGGATCGCGTTGATGCTGTAGAGCGTCTCCCCGCGCCGCCTGCCCCAGACGCGCGGCGGAAAGCCAAAACCGAACTCCTCCACCCGGATGCCAAACAACTTGGCAGCGCTGAAGTGACCGAGCTCATGGACGCCCACCAGCACGAACAGCAGGACGACGAAGGAGGCGATGTCGACGAACGCGGTCATCGTCGCCTACTGCCAGGTCATGGCCGTGAAGAGCGTCCGACACCGGGCGCGTGCCCATTCGTCGGCTGCAAGCACGTCGTCGAGTGAAGGCGCGGCGATGCTGACGTGCGCGTCCAGGACCTCTTCGACAAGCGAAGCAATGGCGGTGAGCGGTATGGTGCCGGCGATGAAAAGGTCTACCGCAACCTCGTCGGCGGCGCACAGTGCGGCAGGATAGGTTCCGCCGCGTCGCCCCGCTTCTATCGCGAGACGCAGACATGGATATCTCTCCCACTCCGGCTCCATGAATTGCAGCGGGCCAATCGACGTTATGTCGAGTCTCATCTCAGGATACGGCCACCGCTCCGGGTAACTGAGCGCAAACTGGATCGGCACCCGCATATCGGTTCGGCCAAGCTGAGCCTTAACAGATCCGTCGGTGAACTGCACCAAAGAATGAACCGCGCTCGTGGGATGAAGCGCGATGCGAATGCGCTTGTAGGCACAATCGAAAAGCCAGTGCGCTTCGATTACTTCCAGGCCCTTGTTCATCAGGGTCGCTGAGTCGATGGTGACCTTCTTGCCCATCTTCCACGTCGGGTGCCGCAACGCGTCTTCAGGAGAAACTGAACCCAACGCGTCGATTGGAACGTCGCGAAGGGCGCCACCGGAGGCTGTGAGAATGATCTGCTCGATCGTCGTGTAATCCTCGCCAAGCAGGCATTGCCAGATCGCGCTGTGCTCGCTATCCACCGGCAGCAGCATCCCCCCGTGCTCGCGGGCGGTGCGCTGCACAAGCTCACCTGCCATGACCAGCACTTCCTTATTGGCCAGCGCGACTCGCTTTCCCGCCCGCAGTGCGGCAATCGTAGCCAGGAGTCCGGCGCGGCCGACGGTGGCGACCACGATGACGTCCGCATCGGGCAGGGTAGCAAGAGTCTCGAGGGCACGTACGTCATGCAGGATTGCCGTGCCGGGCGGGAACTCTGCCTGGTGCGCTTCAATGCCCGCACTCACGACAGGGACAGAGAATTCACGGACCTGTTGCGCCAGCAGCTCGTGCCTGCGCGCGGCAATGCCAATGACCTGCAGACGATCCGGGAACCTGCGAACGACATCGAGCGTCTGCACGCCTATCGAGCCGGTGCTGCCGAGAATCACGATGCGCTTCACGGGAAGAGCAGTCTCCAGTAGTATGTCACGGCGATGGCAAACAGGAGGCTATCTATGCGATCGAGCATCCCACCGTGGCCGGGTATGATAGTGCCCGAGTCCTTAGCGCCTGCCTCGCGTTTGACAAGCGACTCCACCAGATCTCCAACCTGAGCAAAGGCGCCGACCGACACTCCAATGAGCGGAGCCAGCGCCAACCGCACGTGCAGGTCACCAAGCGCCAGGACGGGCACCGCGACGATCATCGCGGCGAGCAGGCCGCCTATGGCGCCCTCGATTGTCTTCTTTGGGCTGATGGACGGGAAGAACGGGTGAGTGCCGAAGTATTTGCCGCAGAAGAGGCCGCCGATATCGGTGCACCAGGTGATGAGGCAGGCGAGCAATGTCCACGTCAGGCCCCGAGTCGTCTCGCGAAGCAGGATGAAGTGCAATCCGAGACCGCAGATGTAGACGATGCTTGCCGCGCCGGCTGCCCATGCCAGAACGCGCTTGGCCGGTGCACCGCCGAACACGAGCGTGGCAAGGCTGCCGATAAGCAGGGTTGCGGCGGCAACCTGAGCAGTGCCGCTGCGGAAATGGTCATAGTAGACGCCGGCAAGCACCGCGCCTCCCGCTGCCAGCGTCACATAGCGCCAGGCCCTGTTTGCTAGCGCGCTTGCCGCGGCGGCTGAGAGCAATCCGGTCAGCTCCCAGAGCGCGATCAAACACATGGCGAGCACGCCTACCAGAAAAGGAAACCCGCCGAGTACGACAAGTGCAACCGCGATCGGTGCGAGCACGGAGGCGCTCAGGACACGACGCATCATGAGGGCCTACAACCGGCCATACTTGCGTTTGCGCCCGGCAAATGTCTCGATGGCGGCATTGAGCTCTTCGGGGCCAAACTCGGGCCAGTACTTTGGGCTGGAGTAGTACTCGCTGTAGGCAGACTGCCACAGCAGGAAGTTGGAAAGCCTCATCTCTCCCGCGGTCCTGATGATCATATCCGGATCCGGTAGCCCTGCCGTGTACAGGCGCCCGGAGATAGCATCCTCGGTTACTTGCTCGGGTCCTGCCCCCGCCCGGATCAGCTCTTGCACGGCGTGCACGATTTCTGCTCTGCCTCCATAGTTGAAGGCGACGTTGAGCGTGAGACGCGTATTGCTCCTGGTGAGCTCGACGGCGCCGCGTATCGCTTTCTCCAGAGATTTGCTCACGCCGTCGAAGGATCCCACATGGAGTACGCGCACTCCATTGCGATGCAATCGCTGCGCGTCACGCCGACTGGCCAGCGCGAACAGTCGCATCAGCCCACTCACTTCATCACGGGGTCGCCCCCAGTTCTCCGTCGAGAACGCGTAGATTGTGAGTACCCTGATTCCCAGGTCGATTGCACACGGGACGATCCTGTGGAGGTTGTCCATGCCCGCCCGGTGGCCTTCCAGTCGCGGCAGGTTCCGCGACTGCGCCCAGCGACCGTTTCCGTCCATGATGATCGCGACATGCTGGGGTATGTGAGTCAGTTGGCGAGAATCAGCCGACTCGGGCGCGTCGGTCGGCGAGTCCGCCCACCGGCGGGCGCCCGATTGGTCGACTCCAGGCGAGGCGTCGGTAGCAGTCACTGCCGTTTCCTCGCCTGTTGCCATCCACTGGATCCCATCTCGGCATCAACCCGCGTGACGGACTGGCCGCGGCGTTACAGTCGTCCGGTTCGTCGCCCGCCAACGCGAACCAGCGATCGGCATCTGGCGCAGACCGGCGTCGGCCATCGCTCGCGCCAACTCAGACAGCCAGCACATCTGCCTCTTTGTGCGCGCCCAGTTGATCCATTTCGGCCACTGCATGGTCTGTGATCTTCTGAAGCCGTTCTGCGGCACGCCGTACGTCGTCGGCCGAAGCGGACTTGTCCTTCTCAAGCGCCTTGAGCTTATCGTGGACTTCACGTCGGACATTGCGTACCGCAACTTTGTGCTCTTCCAGTTTCTTGTGCACGACCTTGACCATCTCGCGACGGCGCTCCTCGGTCAAGGAAGGCACGATAACGCGCATCAACGTGCCATCGCTGGACGGGTTGAAGCCAAGATCGGCCTTGCGGATCGCCTTGTCGATTTCAGGCAGCACGGACCGATCATACGCAGTAATGAGCAGCGTGCGCGCGTCGCCGACCGTAACCGAAGCGAGCTGATTCAGCGGAGTCGGAGAACCGTAGTACATCACCTGGACACTGTCGAGCAGCGACGTCGACGCACGACCCGTGCGCACCGTGGCGAAGTCTTCGATTAACACCTCGATCGCCCTGCGCATACGGCGTTCGCCTTCGTCAAGCAGTTCCTGAATCACCGATCTGCTCCTCTACTGAACCGCACAATCCCTAGTGTACCGTTGCTGCCGCGGTCCGCGCTGCTCTCCGTGCCGACAGGGGGCGATCCCATTGTAGACCGCCGCGGCGCGCCCGCGATCGGTCGTTGTCGACTTGCGTCGGAGGGCTTCGGGTTACGGCCAGGGGAAGTCCCGCGTGGCAGTCCTCAGGCGTTCCCCTGTCGTTCACCCGCACTCACGAGGGTCCCAACTTCAAGACCTCGGACGGCGCGCTCGATGTTATCCGGTCCAGCGAGGTTAAACACGATGATCGGCAGCTTATTATCTTTGCAGAGCGCGAACGCGGTGCTGTCCATGACCTGAAGCTCACGTTCGAGAGCTGTGAAGTAGTCGAGCTTGGCATATCGCGTCGCCGTAATGTCGAGTGCTGGATCGGCCGTGTAAATACCGTCCACCTTCGTGGCCTTCAGCAGGACTTCGCAGTCCAACTCGATGGCCCGAAGGCTTGCTGCTGTGTCGGTAGTAAAATATGGGTTGCCTGTACCCGCGGCGAGAATAACCACGCGCCCTTTCTCCAGGTGACGAATAGCGCGCCCCCGAATATAGGGCTCTGCAACCGCGTTCATGGCAATAGCCGTCTGCACGCGCGTATCGACATCCACCTGGCTAAGCGCATCCTTCAGTGCCAGGGCGTTCATCACCGTGGCCAACATGCCCATGTAGTCGGCTGTCGCTCGATCCATGCCGAGGGTGCTGGCTGCAAGGCCGCGGAAGATGTTGCCACCTCCCACGACGACAGCCAGCTCCACACCAAGCTCGCGAACCCGTCTCACTTGCTGTGCGATGCGCTGCACGACCACAGGATCAATGCCGTAGCCAACCTGTCCGACCAGCGCTTCACCACTGAGTTTGAGCAGGACGCGATGATACATGGACCGCCTACTCTCCAACCTTGAAACGAGCGAATCGGCCGACGCGAATATTCTCGCGCGTCTTGGCCACCACGCCGAGTATCAGCTGATTGATGGTCTGCTTCGGGTCGCGAACATAGGCCTGTTCCAATAGCACCACTTCTTTGAGCCACTCCGCGAGACGCGCCTCAAGCTTGGCAGGCAAGTCCTCCTGCGACGTGCCCGCGAGCGCCAGCTGTTCGGCAAACGCGGCCTTTTGCGCGTCGATGGCCGCTTGAGGCACCGAATCGCGGTCGATATACTCTGGATCGACGGCCGCGACCTGGAGCGCGACCTCGTATGCGAGCTTCTGGAAATCGTCCGTTCTCGAGACGAAGTCCGTCTCGCAGTTAAGCTCGACCATCGCGCCAAGCTGGCCGCCCGCGTGTTTGTACAGTTCGATCAGGCCTTGCTTCGTCACGCGGGTGGGATCCTTGGGTCCGCGCATACCCTTCTCCTTGAGGATGGCTTCGGCCTTGGCCAGATTGCCTCCAGCCTCAGTCAAAGCTTTCCGGCAGTCCATGATCCCGGCGCCGGTCATGTCGCGCAGTTCCTTGACTGTCTGCGCAGTAATCTCCATCAGTGTTTTCCCTTCGAGTACGGTGAGCGGTATCACGGTGCACGCCGGCACAAACTACTGGACGTCTCCAGGCGCGGGAGCGGTAGGTTCGGCAACGTCCTCGTCGATAGCAGGAGGAGCGAAGCTCAGCTCGCTCTCGTCAATCAGCACGGCTGCTTCCTTCTCAGATTCCTCGGCAACTACCGCCGCCGCGACCGCCGCGGGTGCGTCAAAGGCAACTGGCGTCGGGGCGAAGCTGTATGACTCGGCTACGGGCATCTCGACGTCCAGGTCCGCATTTGCCGATTCGCGAGCCTGCTTTCCCTCGATTACCGCATCGGCAATCTTGCTGGTGAGCAATCGGACAGCCCGTATGGCGTCGTCGTTGGCCGGGATGGGGTACTGGACTTCATCCGGGTCGCAATTCGTGTCGAGCAGCGCGATGACCGGGATCTCCAGCCGAGTCGCCTCCTGGATTGCCAGCCGTTCCTTCTTCGTGTCGATGATGAATACTGCGTCCGGAAGTCGATGCATGCCTTTCACGCCGCCGAGTATGCGGTTGAGCTTCGCTATCTCTTCCTGCACATGCAAACCTTCCCGCTTTGTTCGCCTGGCCAATTCCCCGCTCTTGACCTGATTCTCAAGTTCAAGCATGCGGCGAAGCCGCTGCTGAATCGTAGAGAAGTTGGTGAGCATGCCGCCAAGCCAGCGCTGATTCACATAGAACATGCCGCAGCGTGCTGCTTCTTCGGCTACCGCTTCCTGCGCTTGCTTCTTCGTGCCGACGAACAAGATCGTGCGTCCCTGTTCGGCGAGGCTTCGCGAGTAACTGTACGCCTCCTGGAGCAGGTGAACCGTCTGCTGCAGGTCGATGATGTGGATTCCATTGCGCTCGGCGAAGATGTACTCGCGCATCTTCGGGTTCCAGCGCCTGGTCTGATGGCCAAAGTGAACGCCAGACTCCAGGAGCTGGCGCATGCTTGCGACTGCCATGTGGGTACGACCCTTCTTGTGGTTGTTTCCTCCGAGAGCGTCCTTCCGCACGCATAGCTTCTACGAAGCCACCACCGTGCAGTCAGCTCTCGTGTGTATTTGGAGCCAGTTATAGAGTTTAGCAAAGGTCCCACGCACCGGCAACTTGCTGGAATGTCGGAGGGTTGTGGGCGCGCCTGAACCTGGTGACTGCTGGCCAGCCGGGACCGACTGGTACTCGCTCACGGTTGTCGTGTCCGTCCCCCGGCCGGAGCTCGACGGAGTCCAGGTGCGGCCATCCTCCCGGCAGCCCCGGCTCGCGTCGAACCGTGTCGCCGTGATCCATGCGGATACGCTGGTAGCGCCCCGAGAGCTGCGGTCTAGAGAATGAACCTCGAGAGATCCGGCCTGGCCAGCACGTCGGCGAGGTGCGATCGGACATACTCGGCGTCTACCACGACGGCCTCGCCCGAGTGCTCGTTCGCGTCGAAGCTGATGCCCTCCAGCACCCGCTCCACCACGGTGTGCAGCCTTCGCGCGCCGATATCCTCATTCCGCTCATTCATATCGCATGCGAATCTCGCCATCTCTCGCAGACCCTCCTCAGTGAATGCGAGATTGACACCCTCGATGGCGAGGAGCGCCTGGTATTGCTTTGTCAATGCGTTGTCCGGCTTCGCGAGGATGGCAACAAAGTCGTCGAAGCTCAAGCGAGACAGCTCGACTCGGATCGGGAAGCGACCTTGCAGCTCAGGAATCAGATCCGACGGACGCACGCGCACGAACGCGCCGGCAGCCACAAACAGGACGTGCTCCGTCTTTACCGAACCGTATCGGGTTGTAACCTGCGACCCCTCGACGATCGGCAAGAGGTCCCGTTGCACGCCCTCCCCAGATACATCGGGGCCGGTATCGCCTCCTCGCCCGACGATCTTGTCTATCTCGTCGATAAACACAATCGCACCTTGCTCGACCTTCTCGACCGCGCGATCCACTACCGCATCCCAATCGATCAGTTTGTTGGACTCCTCCTGGATGAGCAGTTTCCGTGCCTCGCGCACCGGCACCTGGCGCGACCGCTTTCTCTGGCTCTGCATGTGCGCGAGGAAGTCCTGGAACGCCTCGCCGACATCGTCACCGCCTAATCCGGCCGTGAACTCCATGGCAGGCCAGCCGGAGTCTTCGGGTTCCAGCTCGATCTCCACGATGTGTTCCTCGAGCTTCTGGTCGGCGAGCATCTTGGCGACCGACTTGCGCCGCCTTCGCGCGCGCGCCAGATCACCGGCCTTCTTTTTTTCGGCGACGACGGGTTTCTCAGTCGGCTTCGAGCCGTTTTCCGAGCTCGGGGGAGTTGTCTCTGCGCTGTCGCCGTCCAGCGAGCCGACGAGGTACCCGATCAGCTTCTCCGTTGCCAGGCCTTCTGCCTCGGCGCGCACTTCCTCAACCTGGGAATCATGCACCATAGTGACACTGGTCTCGACGAGGTCACGGATGATCGAGTCGACATCGCGCCCAACGTAGCCGACCTCGGTGAACTTGGTGGCCTCGACCTTGATGAATGGGGCATCGGCGAGCTTGGCGATTCGCCGCGCCAGCTCGGTCTTTCCGACACCCGTCGGCCCGATCATCAGGATGTTCTTGGGAGTGATCTCGTCACGAAGCTCCGCTGGCACGAGTTGACGGCGATAACGATTGCGCAGAGCGATAGCCAGAGCGCGCTTTGCCTTGTCCTGGCCCACGATATACTTGTCGAGCTCCAGCACGATCTGCTTGGGTGTCAACGATTCCAGCTTCTTTTCGTCCATCGGAGCTTCCCTCTACATGTCAATCCGCACGGCAAGCGTTGAATCGCCCGCCGCGACGGCTCGCGCGATCGACTGGGAACGGTGGGGTCGCACCACATACATTACGGCAGGGTCTCGACGATAATGTGGTCGTTTGTATAAATGCAGAGTGAGGCGGCGATGAGCAGCGCCGACCGCGCGATTTCGGGCGCGCTGAGGTCGGTGTGCTGCAGCAGGGCAGTCGCGGCCGCATATGCGTAGGGGCCGCCGGAGCCGATCGCGATCACGCCTTCATCGGGCTGAATCACATCGCCGGTGCCGGTGACAACAAGCAACTCCTCGGCGGTCGCCGCAACCACCTCAGCTTCAAGCCGTCTGAGGTACTTGTCGGTTCGCCAATCTTTTGCCAGTTCTACTGCCGCCTTCCGAAGCTGACCACCATGCTGCACGAGCTGGCCCTCAAGCCGCTCGACGAGGGTGATGCCGTCCGCCGCGGATCCGGCAAACCCAACCACCACCTTATCATTGTACACTCGATGAATCTTGCGCGCATTGTGCTTTAGCGCAACCTCGCCATGCGTGACTTGTCCGTCTCCAGCCAGCGCCGCCACACCATTGCGCATGACGGCGACAACCGTTGTGCTTCTGTATCGAGTCACTTGAGCCATCCTGGGGGGTCACACTCTAGGTGCCCCAAGCCTCAGTGTACGTCATGTGTGCCGGCGGCAAGAATATCGCCTGGGATTTGGCTCAGGGCCCAAGGTCGCACGTTATGCACGTGGGTGGCAACGATGGTACAGGTCGTGCAGACGAGGATCCGCAACGTGGAGGTATTTCTGCGTGGTGGCGAGGCTTTCGTGCCCGAGCAAGAGCTGGACTGTGCGGAGATCCGCCCCACCGTTCAGCAGATGCGTGGCAAACGAATGCCGCAGGGTGTGCGGGTGCAGGCCGCCTGACAGGCCCGTCTCTTGTGCTCGCTTTTCCACGATGAGAGCGAGACCCCGCACGCTGAGCGGCCCGCCTCGCCAGTTGACCAGCAGCATGTCGTGGGCAGGCGCCCTGGCGACGAGCAGCGGTCTGGAGCTGGCAAGGTATGCCCGCACCGCGGTCGCAGCGGGCGCACCAAACAGCACGCGCCTCTCCTTCGAGCCTTTGCCCATGATGACGACCTCGCGGGATTCCAGCGCCACGTCACCCATTCGGAGCGAGCAGAGCTCGGCGGCGCGCATACCAGTGCCGTACAGCAGCTCGAGGGCCGCTTGGTCTCGCAATGGGAGTGGCTTGAGACCACCTGCCAGATCGTTCGCGCGAGTATCCATCAGCCGAGCGGCCTGCGGTTCTGTCAACACGTCGGGGAGAGACTTCGACTGCCTCCCCGCGCTCAACGTGAGAGCCGCTCGGTCGATTGTGGCTCCGCCAAGCTCGCGGAAACGGATGAATGAGCGTGCCGTCGACAGCATTCGGGCCATTGAGCTTCGGGCGTAGCCGAGCTCATGCAGGTCTGAGAGCCAGGCGCGAAGGACCGTCCTCGTCAACTGCTCGGGTTCGCTGATACTCCGGCTCGCCGCCCAGACGACGAGTAGACGCAAGTCCGAGGATCGCGCGCGAAAGCTGTGGGAGTGGCCTCCGTGCCGCGCTCGCTGCTCGACAAGGAAATCGTGAGCGGCCTGGGACAACGCCGACTGCTGATTCGCTCCAGAATCACTAGCTTCCTTCGGGGCGTTCGCGATGGTGGTGACGGCACTGGCCGCGCGCTTCAAGGGGACGGTTGGCGAAGTCGGGCGTTTCCGCGCCCCGATGCCGTGTGTCACCTGACTCACCTCAACTCCAGCACTGATTGCAACTCGCCGGTCGAGCCGCGGCCTGCGCAGCTCTCACCACCATGCTCAGTCTAGATGCAATACCCGCATCGAGGAGTGGCAACCGGGGACAGCACCGCGACCTGAATTCGGTTGACTCACCCGGGAAAGCCGCGGCCGGCCGAGACGGGACGGCGGTCTGTTTGCGGCGGCCTCACCATGGTGCCGCCGGCGCTCGCTCGCGATACCTCAACCGCGCGATCGAGGATCTCCTCGGCCGCATCGATCCCGCTTGGCAGGATCTTCGACCGCGGCACGCGCAGATTTCCGCGATCGATTCTCGCGGCCATGCCGTACCGCGTATAGAGGCTCACGCGGTCGTACGTCGTGCTGGGAGAACCGCGCATAACGAGCCACATCGGATCGACAGCTATGGACGAAATGTGAAGGAGTTCCGCCTTGATACGGATGCGCACTATGGCGAGAGTTGCTTGAACCGGCTCCGGCAGTGGCCCGAATCGGTCTCGCATCTCGGCCCCCAAGTCTTCGACGCCCTCCACCGACGACAGGCCGGCCAGGCGTTGATAGAGGCGAAGCCGCTGATTCTCGTCCTCCACGTATTCCGGTGGGATGTAGGCGTCGACCTGCAGCGTGATGACCGGCGCGGTCCTTTCAGCTGTGCTGCTCGAAGGCAAACCGCGCTGTTCGTTTACCGCTTCGGCCAGCATGGTACAGTACAGGTCGAATCCTACGGCAACCAAATGGCCATGCTGGGCGCTGCCCAGGATGGTGCCGGCGCCACGGATCTCGAGATCCTTCAGCGCGATCTGGAATCCCGCGCCCAGTTCAGTGGATTCGAAGATAGCCTTGAGCCTGCGCTCCGCGGTTCTGCTCACCGGAACGTTGGAATTGTAGAGAAGGTACGCGTAGCCTCTGCGGCTTCCCCGGCCGATGCGTCCACGCAACTGATACAGCTGCGAGAGGCCAAACTGCGTGGCCTCATTCACGATCATAGTGTTCACGTTAGCGATGTCCAGACCGTTTTCGATGATCGTGCTGCACACCAGAACGTCGAAACGGCGGTCGGCGAAATCGAACATGATTCGTTCGAGCGCATCGTCGCGCATCTGTCCGTGCGCGACGGCGACACGGGCTTGGGGCACGAGGTGGCGAAGCCGCTCCGCAATCGCTTCAATCGTCTGTACGCGATTATGCACGAAATACACCTGGCCGCCGCGGTCCATCTCGCGCATGACCGCATCACGAACGTGGTGCTCGTCGAACGGCTCGAGGTACGTCTTGATTGGAAGACGCCCCTCCGGCGCGGTAGCGATGACGCTGAGGTCCCTGACCTGAGTCAAGCCCATGTGCAGGCTTCGCGGGATTGGCGTGGCAGAGAGCGTCAACACGTCCACGCTGCGACGCATCTGCTTGAGATGTTCCTTGTGCCTGACGCCGAAGCGCTGCTCCTCATCAATGATCAGCAGTCCAAGCTTCGCGAACTGGACATCCTTCTGCAACAGCCGGTGAGTACCGATGGCGATATCTACGTTACCCTGCTCGATCCCCTCGACGACCTTGAGCTGTTCGCGGCGCGCATGGAAGCGGCTGAGCACAGCGACCTGAACGGGGAAGGCCTGCATGCGATCGCGGAAGGTGTTGTAGTGTTGCTGGGCCAGAACCGTGGTTGGGACCAAGACAGCCACCTGTTTCCCATCCATGACCGCCTTGAAGGCGGCTCGCAAAGCCACTTCGGTCTTGCCGTAGCCGACGTCTCCGCACACCAGTCTGTCCATCGGCCGCGGCCGTTCCATGTCCGCCTTGACGTCAAGAATCGCCTGAGCCTGGTCCACAGTCTCCTCGAACGGGAAAGCCGCCTCGAGTTCGCGCTGCCAGTGCCCGTCGGTTGTGAATGGGTGTCCCTCGGCATGCTCTCTGAAGTTGTAAAGATCGTGGAGCTCGCGAGCAATGGCGTCGACAGACTCCTTTGCCTTTGCCTTGGCGCGCGTCCACTCCTGTGTGCCGAGGCGACTCAAGGCTGGAGTCTCCTCACCCATGCCGCGGTACTTCGTGATTCTGTCGAGCTGGTCGGTGGGGACGTAGAGGCGGTCGGTCCCGGCATACTGCAAATCGAGGTACTCGCGCTCAGCGCGTCCGCTACCCATCTTGACGACACCCTGATATCGGCCGATGCCGTGCTCGATATGCACGACATAGTCGCCGGGCAGGAAATCAAGCGCGAGGTTCTCGTCGGCATCCCGGTGGAAGCGCGCGGCAGCGCGCGGCCGGACCCAGCCGGCCACTTCGGCGTCGGTGAGCACGACGATGTGGGCCTCTGGTGCAAGCCAGCCCTCAGGAAGCTGCCCGGGAACGGTTACGACAGTGCCGCGATCCGGAAGCGCTGTGAGTGTCGCCAGCTCAGTCACGGGCACGCCGGATTCGCGCAACAGCTCGGCAAGACGCTGCTCCTGCAGCGAGACAATGATCACTCGCTCTTCCTGCTTGCGGAACTCGTCGCAGTCCTCCAAGAATCGTTTGAGGCTGCCTCCGTAGGTTGGGGACGTGCGCAGCGAGTCGTGGGTACCGAGATCGAAGCTCCCCGCGCCACCGCGAGTCCGCCATTCAAGACGCGGCAGCACGTCGATCTCCTCCGAGATCTGCTCTGGCGCGAGCAACGGGAACAACAGTCCGGGCGGAATTTCGCCGCGTGCCACCAGCTCATCGCTCAGTTCCCGCGCCTGCTGGACGAGGTCGTTCATCGTACGGGCGAGCTCAGTACGGTCGTCGAGTAGCAGCACTGCTGAGTCGGCCAGGTAGCTCAGGATTGACACCTGTGGCTGCGTGAGGTAGGGCGTGTAGAACTCCAGACCGTCGAAGCGCTTGCCCTCGCTCAGGCATCGCAGCTCTTCATCCCAGCGGGCGCGCACGTGCGGAAGACACGTGGAGCGGTCGACAGCCGCGAGGTCGCGCAACACGCTTTCCTGTGCAGGTAGCGTGAAGGGATGTACGGGGCCCACCTTGAAACTTGAGACCGGCCCGATCGATCGCTGCGTCGCCGGGTCGAACAGACGGAGCGAATCGATCTCCGAACCCGCGAGCTCAATCCGCACTGGCCATTCCGCGTCTGCCGGATAGACATCTACAATGCCGCCCCGCCGACAGAATTCACCAGGCTGCTGCACGACCCTCGTGACAACGTAGCCGAGCGATTGCCAGTTCGCTGCAACTGCCGACACCGCCATCGAGGCACGAGCTTCGAAGACCTGGGTGCGAGATCGGAAGCCGCGCGGTTCTTGCAACGGCTGTAGCAGCGCGCGCGCCGGCGCCACCACTACGGCCGGTCGCCCACCCGAAAGCGCCTCCAAGGCAGCCTGGCGCTGCTGCACGATCCCGGGCTCGGGAGCGGCACGCTCGTACGGAAGCGCTTCGAGCGCTGGGAACGGAAGCACCTCGACGGCTGGCTCTACCCAGTACCGGATCTCGTCCGCCCAGATGGCAGCCTGTTCGGGATCGGAGGTGATGAGCAGCACCTGCCTCGCCTTCGCGGCGCTTGTCTCCAATTGCAATACAGCTGCGAGCGCCGGCTGGCTGGACCGTGGCGCGCCGTGAACGGCAACCAAGCCGGTCTGTCGCAGCATGTCCAGTACCCGGGCCATAGACTGAGACCCGGCGAGGTGTCGCGTCAGTGGATGCAGGTTCGCCGGCGGGCTAGGCATCTCTCGCCTCCACTTAAGCCGACTGGCCAGGGACAGGCGGTGCAGGTGGGTTTGCGCCGGTTGCCGGTGCGAGTGCATTGCCAAGTCCGTTGAATCGGTTCATCGCGACGAGAAGGCCGGCTTCAACTGCAACGGTGATCATATCGACCGCTGCCGCGCAGAGTCTGGGCAGCTCGGTCACCTCAGACGAGCTGAACGGCGCCAGCACGTAATCGATCGGGTCTCCCTCATCCGGCCTTCCGATTCCCACTCGCAGGCGAGGAAAGCCTTCGGTCTGCAGCTCGGCCGCGACCGAGCGAAGGCCGTTGTGGCCTCCGGTGCTGCCTCCCGGGCGGAGGCGCAGCCGGCCAAACGGAAGGTCGAGATCGTCACTGACGACCAGAATGTGTTCCGGCTTCGCCCCGATTCGCGATGCGCAACGAATCACGGCCTGTCCGCTGAGATTCATGAACGTCTGCGGCTTGACGATATACAGCAGGATGGCGCCAAACGATGCTTCACTCGTTGAGGCCAGCCGCTCTTCTCGCCAGCCCCGCGACCCCAACCTGCGGGCCAGCTCATCGACCACCATAAAACCGACATTGTGGCGTGTCCGGGCGTAGCGCTTGCCGGGGTTGCCGAGTCCGACGATCAGCTTGGTCGCGGGCCCTTTGATAGATTCCTCGGTCATGTGGCCCTGCTCGATGCCGAATCGCTCTCCAGCCTCGCGTTCTTTGGCACATGGGCCACGTCGAGACGGAGAGCCGTGGCGAGCGCTCGCCACTCTTTCAGGCTCAGCGTCTCAGCCCGTCGCGTGCGCTCGATACCGGTGGCGTGGAGCGCGCTGTCGATGACCACGCTCGAGTTGGGCAGCCCACGGTCCAGCGCATTATGGAGCATCTTGCGCTTCGCACTGAAGCCCGCCTTCACGACCGTGAACAGATACGGCAGCTCCATCTCAGGGACCGGCGGCGAAACGTGGAGCTTGAGCCGGATGATTGCCGATGCCACATCGGGCGGAGGTATGAACGACGTCGCCGGCACCTGGCGCACGATCTCCACCGACGCGTGCACCTGGGCGAACACGGACAGCGCGCTCATCTTCCCTGGCGCGGCCGCAAGGCGTTCTCCAACCTCGCGCTGCACCATGAGCACCAGGGTACGGGGCTTTCTGGGAGCTTCGAGGAAGTAGCGCAGGATGGGAGCCGTAATGTAGTAGGGTATGTTTGCGACCACTGAGTAGGCTTTTTCAGTGTCGAGAATGTCGGCGATATCCGTGTGCAGCACGTTTCCTTCGCGGACGCGCACGTTGCAATAGGGAGCCGCACGCTCGGCCGCAATGCGAGCCATCGCCGGATCCAGCTCGAGAGCGACGACATCAGCCCCGGCCTCGGCCAGCGCGATCGTGAGCGTACCGATTCCCGGGCCAATTTCAAGCACCTGATCTCCATGACTCAGCTCAGCTGCCTCTACCACGGATTGCAGCGCCTCGCGATCGATGAGGAAGTTTTGGCCAAGCTGCTGGCGCGGGTGCACGCGATACGCATGCAGTATTTCGCGCGTTTCTTGTGCCAGGCTCACGCGCTTATGGTCGCCTGGCTCAGGCGACCGCCACGGGCGTGGGATATTCACAGTTCCAGTGTACCCAGCTTGGAGCGGCGGTGCTCCATGTATCTCAGTAGTCGTCTCACCGCGTTACCACGGTGGCTGATCGTGTCTTTCGCCTCCGGCGTCATGTCCGCGACAGTTCGGCCGGTCCGCGGCACGATGAAAATGGGATCGTAGCCGAAGCCTGTCGTGCCCGAGCTCGCTTCAGGCGCGATCTCGCCGTAGAGCCTGCCCTGCGCCGTAAGCGACGTGCCGTCTGCAAGCACCAGCGCCAGGGCGCACGTATAGTGCGCGCAGCGCCGGCCTGGCGGAACATCCTTGACGCACTCAAGGAGATACTGCACACGCCCCCGGTCATCCAGCAGCGGCGAGCCGAATCGTGCGCTCCGCAGTCCCGGCGCACCTGCGAGGGCATCGACGCTGATGCCCGAATCGTCCGCCAATGCAGGCCATGCGGCGGCAAGTGCAAGGGTGCGAGCCTTCTTGAACGCATTGGCACCAAATGTTGCTCCATCCTCCGCCACTGCCGGCGGCGTCACGCCTACCTCGTCAGGTGTTACCACTGTGATGTCGGATCCGGCGAAAAGCCGCCTGTATTCCGCGATCTTGTGTCTATTCGAAGTGGCCAGCAAGACTTTCATGCTATCGATCCTCAGAGTCGCAGTATGGGGACATCACAGCAACCGCATTCGCTCGGCCGCGGGCCGTGTGGCACCTTCAAGGTGGGGCAAGTCACCGGCTGCCGGCACGGGCCTCAGAAGGATAACGTGAATTGGCGGAAAACGAAACCCTCGAGTCGCCGACGACCGATGTCGATCGCGTTCAGGCGCCAGCCGACGCGGTTCTCGGCATTTACGTGCACATTCCGTTTTGTCAATACCGCTGCACGTACTGCGACTTCGCAACCTATGCGGGCGAGGACGCGCACATGGGAACGTATGTGGATTGCCTGATCGACGAGATCGAACGGCGCGCCCCGCTCGATCCGCGACGATTTGTGACCAGCGTGTTTTTTGGAGGCGGGACTCCCAGCCGGCTGCCGGTCGCATTCATTGAGCGCATTCTCTGCACTATCCGAGAGCGATTTCGCCTCGCGTCGAATGCGGAAGTTACGCTCGAGGCAAACCCAGGCACGCTCGACCTTGGGCACATGAGAGCGTTGCGTGGCGCGGGCGTCAACCGGCTGAGCGTCGGGGTCCAGACGCTTGACGACGAGATACTCAGGCGGTTGAACCGCATCCACGATGCGGAGCAAGCATTGGCGACGCTGAAAAGCGCTCGTGCGGCGGGGTTCGATTCGGTCAGTGCCGACCTGATTTTCGGGCTGCCCGGACAGGACCTCGCCGGTTGGGAGGCGACGCTACGCACGGTGCTGGATGAGAAGCCCGACCATCTGTCCGTATACGGTCTGATTCTTGAGCCTGAAACACTGCTGCACCATCAGGTGCGGTCCGGCGCGACTGTGCTGCCGCCGGACGACGACGCCGCGGACATGTATGAACTGGCGCAGGAAGTGCTTGCCGCCCGTGGACTCATACAGTACGAGATATCAAACTGGGCCCTGCCCGGGCACCGCTGCCGGCACAACCTGCTCTACTGGGAGCACGAGCCCTACCTTGGCGTCGGACTCTCCGCGCACAGCTACGTGGACGGCATACGATTCGCGAATATTCGAGGTCTCCAGGGCTACATTCGGAGGCTGAAAATGGGAGCGCTGCCCACAGCGTCGAGCGAAACCATCGGCGCGGCCAGAGCGCGTTCCGACGCGATAATGTTGGGACTCCGGTTGATGAGGGGTGTTCACGTGCCCACGTTCGATAGTCGCTTTGGGGGCAGCCTGCTCGATGCACATCGCGAGACGATCGACCGGCTGAGTGATCTTGGGCTTGTCGAATGTGCTGATGGGAATCTTCGCCTGGCAAGCCGAGGATACCTGCTTGCGAATCAGGTGTGGCGGCAGTTCATCTGACCGGAGGTAGCACGAGTCGCCTGACCGGAGCCCGCAGCTATCGACTTCCTGTCGCCTTGATCGCGTATGGAATTGCAGTATAATGCATAATCATAAATCTTTAGTGCTGTGCAGTTGGGAGCCGAGGGCGCGTCTCGCGCCTGGTCGCCTTGCAGCAGGACAACGCAGGGCTTTCGCTGCTTGTTCGAGGCCCCTGACATGTCGATGTCGCATCGACGAGACGGCCTCGACCGCGTGCACAGTAGTACACCGGCATGTAGCATACGGGGAGAGAAGAATGGGTGCGGCTACGCTGGTACCACAAACCAAGCCAGCATTTCCCGGCAATCTGCTGCAAACGGCGGACCTCTCGGGCGAAAGCCTCTACGGCCTGCTCGATCTCGCCTCCGCCTTCAAGCGCGAGCCGCTTGCGCACCGCGACGCTCTAGGGGGCTGCTCGGTCGTCCTGTTCTTCGACAAGCCGTCAACGCGCACCCGCATTTCCATGGAGACGGCTGTTGCCCGCCTTGGGGGCCACCCGATCACGGTACGTCCCGCCGAGCTGCAGATGGGCAAAGGCGAAACGATCGAGGATACGGCGCGCGTGGTCAGCGCCTATGCGGCGGCTTGTTGCATCCGAACGTTCGCACATGCAGACGTTGAACGGTTTGCGGCCGCGGCAACCGTTCCGGTGGTCAATACTTTGACGGACGAACACCATCCGTGCCAGAGCCTGGCGGACCTCCTTACACTGCGGGAGCACTTTGGAAGCCTGGCCGGGCTGCGGCTTGCCTACGTGGGCGACGGCAACAATAACGTGACGCACAGCCTCATCGAAGCAGCCGCGATCATCGGGATTGATATGGTGGTCGCTTCGCCTCCGAGTTACGAGCCGCAGCCTCAGGTGACTGCCTGGGCAATCGAGAAGAACGAGACTACGGGAGGCCGCCTGACTGTCACGGCCGATCCGTACGAAGCGGTGAAGAGCGCAAATGCCGTCTACACCGATCTGTGGGTCTCAATGGGCAACGCGGACCACGAACGACCGGCGCGCGCCAAGGTATTCTCCAAATATCGTGTTGACTCTGCGCTCATGCGCTACGCCGGGGAAGACGCTGTGTTCATGCACTGTCTGCCGGCAAATCGGTCGGAGGAAGTGGCGTCTCCGGTGATCGATGGGCCGCAGTCGATTGTGTTCCAGCAGGCTGCCAACAGGCTGCCGACCGGACAAGCCGTACTCTATGCGCTTGTATCGCGAGATCTGGCCATCTAGACCAGCCTCCACACGCGGAGTCACTCGGTCTTCGCCACGACAATCCGGTCAAACCCTGCATAATCCTGCCTGATGCGAATCTGAGCATCGGGCCAGTGTCCACGCAACGCAAGGGCGATCGCGTGCGACTGCCCGGCTCCGCCCTCGAACATGAGCCGCCCGTGAGCCGCAAGCGAGTGCTTCGCCTGGTGGAGCAGCTCACGGATCAGATCCAGGCCGTCTGGACCTCCGTCAAGCGCGCGGACCGGCTCGTAGGTGAGCTCCGGTTCGAGGGTGTCGACTTCGCACGTGGGTACGTAGGGCATATTGGCGACCACAATATCGGGCTTGATAGTAACCGGCGCGAGGAAGTTGCCGAGAAGAAACTGCACGGTGAGCGCTCCCAGACGCCGCGCATTGGTGCGCGCGACGCGCAGGGCGCCCGCGCTGTTGTCAATCGCCAGCACCCGCGCGCCGGGGACCGCGCGAGCCATCGCGATTGCCAGCGCGCCGGAACCTGTTCCGACGTCGACCGCGATCGCCGGGCGAGCGAGCGATCGCTGGAGATCGCTCAGTGCGGCAATCGCTTCCTCGGCCAGTAGCTCGGTCTCCGGTCGCGGAATCAGCACGCTGCGATTCACCTCAAGAGTTATGTCAAGCCATTGCTTCTGGCCAAGTATGTAGGCAGTAGGCTCGCGGCGACACCGGCGCTCCACCATCGCGAGGAAACAGGCCGACCCGGGTTTGGAAACGCCTGCATCCGCGTGCGCAACCAGCCATGCGCGGGAGCGGCCGAGGAGACTGGCAAGCAGCACGGAAGCCTCCAGAGCGGGTTCCGGTATCTCGCGCGCGGCAAGCGATGCTCGCGCCGTTGCCAGCACCACGCCGACGGTGTGGTGCCAGTCCTTGCCGTTCATTCGCGCGTTGGTCCCGGAAGCGAACGCGTCGCGCATCGACTGACCCAGCGGGTTACGAAGCGGTCGACGCGAGCTGCTCCTCGCGGTCGACTGCTGCGAGGGCATTCAGCAGTGCGTCGAGATCGCCGTCCATAATCACGGGCAGATTATGGAAGTTCATGGCGAGGCGCTCATCTGTGAGGCGATCCTGAGGGAAGTTGTACGTTCGCACGCGCTCGTTTCGATCGCCGCTGCCGATCAGTAGCTTCCGATGCTCGCTCAACGCCTGATTGCGCTTGCGCTGCTCAATGTCGTAGAGGCGAGCCCGAAGCACCGCCATGGCCTTTGCGCGGTTCTTGAGTTGCGATTTTTCGTCCTGGCAGGTCACCACCATGCCGGTAGGAATGTGTGTGATGCGAACGGCCGAATCAGTCGTATTCACGCTCTGGCCACCGTGGCCGGTAGAGCGGTAGACGTCGATGCGGAGGTCGGATTCGTTGACCTCGACGTCGATGTCCTCAACCTCAGGCAGGACTGCCACCGTAGCCATGGAGGTGTGAAGCCGGCCGCTGGACTCGGTGACCGGCACGCGTTGCACCCGATGCCCGCCGCTCTCGTACTTGAGGCGGCTATACGCGCCTCGACCTGATATCTCGAATACGGCTTCTTTCGTGCCGCCTGCGCCGCTTTCCGATAGGCTGACGAGGTCGACGATCCAACCTTTACGCTCGGCATAGCGGTTGTACATGCGGAACAGCTCGAGCGCGAACAGGGCTGCCTCCTCGCCTCCTGTGCCGGCACGCACCTCGACGATCACGCTCTTGTCGTCGTGCGGATCCTTGGGCAGCAACATTTGCCGGGCTCTCTCGAGAAGCTCGGCGCGCTCGGCGCTGAGCCGGCGAACCTCGGCGCGGGCATCCTCGAAATCTGGGCCCTCCAGCCCAGAGCTGAGCAGCTCATCGTACAGAGCGATATCTCCCTCGAGCCCGCGCATGACGTCACAGAGCTCCGCATACGGCGCCACATCGGACTGCTCGCGACCGTAGGTCGTGAGCAACCCACTATCCGAGAAGACCGCCGGATCCGACAATGCGCTCGTGAGGTCGTCGTAGCGCCGCTTGAAGTCTGCGAGGCGCTCAGCGATGGTAACTTCGTTCATTGCTCAGTCTGTTCGCTCTTCTCGTCCATCCTTAGCGCCCCTTGAAGCGCGGCGAGCGCAACCTCGACCTGGTCGTCGGTGGGCTGCCGCGTCGTGATGCGTTGAAGCAACATGCCTGGTACGTTGAGCAGCCTGACAATGGGTGAATCCAGGTGCTTGGCGTTGAACTGCAGCACCTCGAAACTGATGCCAGCGACGGCTGGTACGAGTGCCACTCGCGTGCCGATCCTCCCCAATGGAGTTCGGTTGCCTACGAGGCCGTAGACGATGCTGGAGGTCAGCATCGACTGAAAGAGGAACGCCGTGCCGCAACGAGGGTGCGCCGTATCGAATGCCTGCACCGATGCTGGAACAAGCTCTGCCCCCGCTTCGAGCGCACTGATCGACTTGTGCTCCGCCCCGTGATAGGCGAAAATACGCCGCACGTCTTTGAGGCGGCCAACCGCCGAAAGATAGGCCAAGAAGATACCAACGCGCGTTGCGCTCTCGACAAGATGGTCGGCAAAACCCGCTTGTTGCTTCTTCCGATTCGCTTTGGGCTTCTTCAGGCGAGCGGACACCATGGCGGGCGCGATAGCGAACAGAATGGCCGCCGCACCCGCCACGCCGACGGTGGCGCGTCTGCCAGTGGGGCCTGGCGCCTGGCCAGAACCGCCGGCCGCGACGTCGGCTGAGAACAGCAGCATCTGAGAGCCGAAGGCAATGGTGTCACCCAGCGCCAGCAGTCCTCGCATGATCGGCAAACGTCCGAGCACGCCGCGGCGGTGGGAAGGCAGCGAAATCTCGCGCGTAACAATCTTGCCGTCTGGCGCGCGCACCGCGGCGAACAGTCCGACACGGCCGCGTATCAGCACGCCCTCGATGAGGGCTTGGCCTCCATAGTGTGTTGCCATACCCGTTCTCTCCCGGCCGTGGCTACTATTCGCGCTCCACAGCATGGCGAGAGGCGCAGCCATGAATGTTCGATTCTCGCTACGCCCCTCGCCATCTCTGGCCAACCCTTACGCCGGACCTATCGGCGCTAGGAGCTGCCAGCGGCGCTTGCCGGTTGCTCGGTACCTTCGGTTCGCCGCTGTCGCTTCAGGAAGCGCTCGACCTGTCCACCGGTGTCGATAATGCGCTGCTGGCCGGTGTAGAACGGATGGCACTTCGCGCACACGTCGACGCGCACGGCTTTGGCCGTTGAACCGGTCAGAAACGTATTGCCACAAGCGCACGTAACCCTGCAGTCGTGGTTGTAGACGGGATGGATACCTGGCTTCATCTGTTCTGTCCTACTCTCTGTGTATTCTGACATGCGTGCACGTCAGGTCCCACATGTGCCGATCCCGGTTAGGGGTTCTCCCCGGCGACCGGCGTTCCGATCTGCGCGCGCAACTTGCGAATCTCGCGAATGAGGCGTGGCACGGTGCGAATCGCAGTGAAGAAGATCATGAGAGAGATCGCTCGCTCAAGCCCTTCCTTCGCCTGCTTCTTCTTCCCGACCTGTTGCACCACTGGCACCACGGCATCAAGAACTATGCTGGCAATGCCCAGCCCCGCGGACAACACGTTCAGGTTCTTGACCAGCTTCGAGCTAGGGTATTTAATCGCACCATCACTCTTGGCAGCCACCGTCCCTACTCCTTAACTACGGACTCGAGCGGTCTTCGGATTCAACCGGTGTTGGCACCGCAGCACATAGAGTATAGGCGAAGACCGCGTTCCCAGCCAATCGGATACCGAGACGGCCCACTGGAGCGGTACACTGGCGGAGTAGTTCGCCAACCAACCTTTTTCGGGGGCCCGTGTTGCAGAACACGTTCTTGCGAGGGAGCCGCGGTGACTGAGACCATTGTCGTTCTCGGTGTAACGGGAAGCATAGCGGCGTACAAGGCGCTCGACGTAGCCAGCAAACTCGTGCAGAACGGCGTCTCCGTGCGCACGGTCATGACCGAAAATGCGACGCGCTTCGTGGCGCCGCTTTCGTTCGAAAGTATCACACATCATCCTGTTCTCACGAGCCTGTGGGACGAGCAGCCAGATATGGACATCTCCCACATCCGGCTCGCTCATGCCGCCGCTCTTGTGGCCGTTGTTCCGGCAACCGCGAACGTAATCGCCAAATGCGCACTGGGAATAGCGGACGATGCGCTTGGCTCCTTGCTACTGGCTTCCAGCGCACCGTTGTTGTTCGCGCCGGCGATGAACACGTCGATGTGGATAAACGTTGCCACGCTGCAGCACGTTTCCACGCTCAAGGCGCGCGGCGCACGATTTGTAGGGCCAGCCAGCGGCTATCTGGCGGAAGGCACGCGCGGCGTGGGACGTCTCGCGGATACGGCAGAAATCGTGTCCGCAATTCTGGCCCGCATATGGCGCCCGCGTGACTTTGCCGGACGGCACGTCGTGGTCACGGCCGGGCCAACGCAGGAACCTATCGACCCGGTCCGCTACATCTCGAATCGCAGTTCGGGCAAGATGGGCTATGCGCTTGCCGAGGCGGCCGCGCGCCGCGGCGCGGACGTGACGCTGATTACCGGGCCTGTCGCGTTGGCGCCCCCATCAGGGGCTGCAGTAATCCAGATCTGGACAGCTGATGATCTTTTTGCTGCGGTACAGAAATGTATGAGCGACAATACCATTTTGATCATGGCCGCGGCGGTCGCCGATTACAAATCTGCTGACCCCTCTCCCAGCAAAATTAGTAGATCTCCTCGAGAGCTGTCGTTGCCACTTGTGCCTACGGTTGACATACTGCGCTCCATATCCCGGCCTCCAGGAACGCGCATCGTCGCATTCGCCGCGGAAACTGAAGACTTATTGCACCGGGCGGGTGAAAAAATGGATCAGAAGGGTGCCGACCTCCTCGTGGCCAATGACGTCTCTGAGCCCGGCGCCGGATTCGACACCGATACCAACCACGTCTGGTTGTGCCGGCCTGGAACGGAGCCGAGAGAGGTGCCCATGGCCAGCAAGCGAGATGTCGCGGAGGCCGTCCTCGATGCGATCAGCGAGCTTGGCTGACTCGGTGTGCTACGGCTGGTGACTGCGGGCGATCCGTCCGAGATATCGCCCAGGTTGCCGACGATAGCACTGCGCGCCGGGTCGTCATCCACCGAGCCTCGTGTGCTCCGACCAGCCGCGTACCAGCTTGCGGTACTTCTTCGCCGACTCGGGCTCTTCGTGCAGGCCAAGTAACCGCAACAGTTGCAGGTCGTGCTGGTCGGCCATCGCACTTACTGCGGACTCGGCAGCGCCAGCACTCCGCCGCGCGTCCTCTAGTGCAACCATTGCGCGCATCGCACGCACGGCAAAAGTCGCTCGCAGGATCTGTGGCGTGAGCTTGTTTGCCTTCGTGGCAATATGGGCCCGTTTGCCGCATGTCTCGACGATGAAGTTGACCCCGCGGGCGGAGACTTCAAAGAACCGCTCACGCTCGGGCTGCGTGTTCACGAAGTCGATGAGAAGCGAGGCCAGGTCGTCTCCGATGTCCAATCTGCGCGATCGCAGTCGTTTGGCCTGTTCGGTCTCTCGTACGACGAGATAGGAGGCATGCGCGTCGCGGCTCAGGACCACATCGGTGCGACCGAGCGCGACCGCCTCATCGCGCTTCAACCCCGTTTCAAGCATGAGGAGCACGAGCGCTTTCCAAAATAGGTGCTCACCGGCCGCCTCGAGCAGATCCGCGACCTGGTCGTCCTCCAAGAACTCGGGCAAGGCGGGATAGATCTCTGGATAGATCAAAGTCGCGGCAGGATCCGTTGGTATGGCGCGCTCGCGCCGGAGATAGGCGAAGAAATTCTTGAGCGTTGCCACCTTTCGCCGCACTGACGTGGCGCTGTTGCCCCGTTGTACGCTGACCCAACTGATGAACGATCTCAGATCCCGCTCGCCGATGGCATGAAGCGGCGCGTTGCCGAGGTGCTCGAGCAACAGCTTGAGATCGAGCCCGAAGCTGTCGCGCGTATGCTTGGATCGGTTCATTGCCGCTAGGTACTGCTTGTACTCGTCGATCGCCGGTCGTAGCGTCGCGGCTCCGGGGCGAGGAGCTGAGGCCGTCACGCTGAAAGGTCCTGCCAGCCGGTCATTTTCGAAGTCGCCTGGCAGGCCGGCACGAGACGCCATCGCCGCATCACGCTCGTGCGACTCAGCGGGCGCCGTCGCAGCCGATGTGCCGGTCGCCACGGTGCGCTTCGCCAGCGGTGCGGATGCTGCTTCGGCCTCGTCAGTCAGGTCGAATAGAGTGAGCTGGCGCGGACGATCATCTGATCCCGTGCGCTCGCGCCGTGCACGCGTGTCAGCCATCGGGATGCCCATCGGGCTGGGCGGCCTGTGCGTGCACGGCCTCGTGAAATTCAGCCGCAGTCGATTCAATTACCTCAAGCAACAGTTGCGCGGCATGCTGTTCTGCGCTCCGTTTCGACGTACCGTGTCCGGTCGCACACTGCTCGCCAACCCACGCGGTCACGGTAAAGCGGCTGTCATGCGCCGGTCCGGTGCGGCCCAGCAGCTCGTAGGTGGGGAGCAAACGCATGGTCGACTGTGCCAGTTCTTGGAGCCGAGATTTGGGATTCAGGGCGTCCGCCCTGTGCAAGAGGTACGGAATTCTACCCGCGAGCATGTTGAATACGATGTGGCGAGTGACTTCCAAACCCTGGTCGAGGTACACCGCAGCCACAACAGCCTCAAGCGCCTCGGCGAGAACCGTCATCCTTCCTCGGCTGCCGCTCTTGCGCTCTGACCGCCCAACATAAAGCAACTCCGCGATTCCCAGGCCGTCGGCAAGAATCGCCAGCGTGGAGCGGCGCACGAGAGCTGCGCGGACTTCGGTAAGCCTTCCTTCGTCGTAGTCTGTAAAATGCTGATACGCGTATTCCGCCACAAGCATGCTGAGCACCGCGTCGCCGAGAAATTCCAGGCGCTCGTTTGAGGCCACCAGCGGCAGCGCACCGTGCACGCGTTGACGCTCCAGCACGGCAGAGCGATGCAGCAGGGCCTGTAGCAACAGCTGCGAATCGTTGAAGCGGATGCCGAGCAGCGCCTGCATCGCCTCCGCTCTCGACGCGGCGCCCGGCATCATCTGATCCTCGCCGTTGGCTGGCAACCCAGAACTTGCTACCATCACCTACACTATCTTGCCAGGTTCGATTCCGGTCTGGTCATGAGCGGTTGGCGCTCGCCACGGCCGGAAAGACATACCGTCGGTTGGCGGGCGAGTCCGTACAATGCATGCCACTTCACGCAGCTCTGGAGGTCACGATGCCTGTCTACGAGTATAAGTGTACTGATTGTTCCCGGCGATTCGAGCTATTCGTGCAGATGCGGGCGGTAGCAGACTCAGTCGTCTGCCGGCACTGTCATAGCCCGAAGGTGCAGAAGCTGGTGTCCACCTTCGCAAGCGTCGGTGCCGGCGACTCGAGCAGTGCTGACACCAGCGCGTCGGGCGGCTGCGGTAGCTGCAGCGGTGGATCATGTGGCTCGTGTGGGTGCCACTGACCTGCTCGGCGATCCGGAAGCTAGTGACTGCTGATCGGCGCGTAGGTGGGACGCTGCCACCGAGACACTAGTGTAGTGGCGGCAACGTCCCAGCGTGCTGGGTCGTGCAGATACTCGCCGTATGTCGTTAGCCAGTGCACGAACTCGACCTCGAACGAGCTGCCCGCCTCAGTGCCTTTGACCATGAGCTGCGCTTTCTGCGCCGATCCGGCTACGAGAGCAACGGTCTGTATTCCCGAGGAAGTCTGAACGGCATACATGCCGTCGGCGGGAAGCAGAAGGTGGGGCGCGATCGAACATGAAACGCAGTCCCCGCCGGAGATCCACGTGGCCGCCGCGACTCCCTCGGAGGCACGTCGAAATGGATACCCCAGCAGCGGCGTCGCATTTTCGACATCTCCGCGAGCGATCACGCCGCGAATTCGGGAGCTCGATATGCTCTCCTTGTCGTCCATCCTTCGACTGACGACGTGGAGCGAGAATCCGGACGTCCGGCTCCGTACGGCCAGCATGTCCGGATCGCCACGGCGGTCGTGTCCAAACCGGAAGTCCTGGCCGACCCAAAGCTCTCTGAGCTGCAGACGTGCCTCCAGCTCATCCATGAACGCTTCCGCGCTCAAGCGCGAGAGCTGAGGCGTGAACGTCAGCAGCACGATGAGGCTGGAGTCGAGGTTGTCGAGGAGTTGTAGCTTCTGCGCCGGCGTGCTGATCTGATAGCGACCGACATCCGGACGCAGGATCACGGCAGGGCACGGGTCGAAGGTGACGATCACAAGCGCGAACTGCTGCTCAATGGCTCGATTTCGCGCTTGTTCCAAGAGGAATCGGTGGCCACGATGCACGCCGTCGAAGGTACCGATAGACAGCATGGCTGGCGTATCAAGACGAACGTCCTCAAACGTGCGGGCTACCTTCACCGTCACGACGCCGCTCCGGCAAACACGATGTACGGCTGTACGGTGGAATGGTCCGCCCGCAGTGTATCGACGTCCGCGAGGCCGAGAAGAGCCCCACGAGTGCTGTAGAGGCGGGCACGTCGTTGGGGAAGCACGCGCTCGACCACGAACCGCGCGCCGTTCGCGATTCCGGCTGCCAGCTTGGCATCCACCACGATCGCGGGCCAATCTGCCAATGCCGCGTCAGTGTCCACAAGGCGACGTTCAATCGCCGTCAGGCCCTGATCGGCCGTCACTCTCTGGAGGTCGCCGATCTCCGCGCAATCGCTTGTGGTGAACCCTCCGCTGGCGAGCCGTCGCAGGCCAGACAGGTGCGCTCCGCAGCCGAGCGCGCTGCCGACGTCTCGAGCGATCGACCGGATATATGTTCCCTTACCGCACGAGACGAGAATCGTTGCCCGGGCCAACCCTGATGGCCGCGCGAAAGCACCCATTGCGCCCCGCGCGGGACTTTCACCGCCTGGGCGCGAAGCCGACGTGGTATCTGCATCACCGCCTCGCCTTGTCCCGCCTGACGGTCCCGCCGAGACTTTGCCGCCGGCCGGTGCGAATTCGAGGAGCGTGATGGAGTGGACCGTGACAGATCGCGGTGCGAGCTCTACTGCCTGACCCGCGCGCGCCCGCCGATAGCTCGGCACACCTCCGCTCTTGATCGCCGCGAAAGCCGGGGGGGTTTGTTGCAATGCTCCGACCTGCTGCCGCAGGGCAGCGATGAGCTGCTCGACCGTGAAGGATGCTGGCTGCATGGAAAGAACGGTCCCCAGGGCATCGTCCGTGTCGGTGGCCACGCCGAACGCCACTCGAGCCAGGTACCATTTCACGCCCTCCATGAGCATCTCGCTCACACGCGTGGCATCACCCAGGCAAAGAAGCAGCACGCCCGTCGCCATGGGATCGAGCGTACCCGCGTGCCCTATTCGCCTTTGATGTGCCAGGCTTCTGAGCTTCGCCACAACATCATGGGAGGTCCATCCGTAGGGTTTGTCGACCGCCAGTATTCCGTCCATTTTTCTAGAAGGGACTCGCCGGTACCGTCCAACCGACACCGCTTGCTACGGGACTATGCTCGCATGGTCTAGACGCAACTACCATAGCAGAGAGACCATCTCCTCCTGGCACTCTTGCGCTCCGGCCCGCTGGCGCCACGCGTTCGGCCGAAACGGCGCCTTTCGTCTACGTAGTGTCGGACGCGCGAGTCGCACTATATACCGCCATAATACGTCGCTCGATGTCCTCCAGTGTACCTCGCGCATCACCCCCTGAGGCTCGCTGATGCCCGCCGCCACCGAAGGTTCCGGCCACGACAGTGGCGTCGACAACAGGACTTGTCCTCAGACTCAGGCGATACTCGTCGGGCGATGTCTGTTTAAAGAGCACAGCCATGTCAACTCCTTGAATGTTGCGCAGGAATTCAACGAGGCCGTCCGCATCTTCCATCGTGCCGCCCGCACGCGTCAGGGCGTCGAGCGACACGGTGAGCATTGCGACCCGCTCGTTGTCGGCAAAACGCAGGGAGGGAAGCGTCACTGCCCACAGGCGTGCCGCCGAAACTCGCTTCTCCAGCAGCAGATTGAAGACGGTGCCCGCGAGGTCCGCGCCGGCCTCGACCAGTTCAGCGGAGAAGCGAAGTGTCCTTGGCGACGTGTTCGAATTCTGAAACGAATGCGTGTCGTTGACCACGCCGTACAGCAGGCCGGATGCAATCTCGGTCGTGTAGTCCAGTCCAAGCTCATCGCGTAACAGGGTGCCCACGATCTCTGTCGCCGAGGCGGCATCGACGTCAACGTAGTTGAGGCTCGCATAGTAGAGGTTGCTGAAATGATGGTCGATATTGATCGAGGGGCGGTCTCGAAAGAACCCAGCCTCAGCAACGGGAAGCGGCTTGAGCAATGATGGATCCGACACGTCCACCGACACCACGAGATCGTAGTCGGTCCGCTCGATGGAATGGATGAAGTCCGATGCTCCCGGTACCTTGAGCAGGTAGCCTGGCACGGGATCCGGGCACACCAATGTCACGCCCGCTCCCATGCCCCGAAGTGCAGCGGCCAACGCCGTGGCTGAACCCACCGCGTCGCCGTCGGGGTTCCGGTGCGTGAGCACAATGACATCGTGACTGGCACGAAGCAAGCCTGCGATCTCACGTAGCGACGCATTGTTGCCGCCGCCCTGGGCGCTTCCGCCTTCCTGCACTACCGCGATCCTTCCTGCGCTTCAATCTCCCGCATGATCGCCAGGACATGGTCACCGCCGACCACCGATGGATCGGCGACGAAGTGCAGTTCAGGAGTGGTTCGCGTGGTGAGTTGCGCGGCGAGGCCTCTTCGCAAGAATCCGCGGGCGCGCTCAAGTACCTTAGCGGCCTCATCGCGGTCTTCTGGAGTCACTGCGCTGATGAATACTTTTGCATGCTGCATGTCATGGCTTACCTCGACCCTGGTAACACTTGCCATGTTCAAGCGTGGATCTCGAAGCTCAAACTGCAGTGCCTCGCTCACGAAACGCTGGATGGCGTGGCTCAGGCGCTCTGACCTGTACTGCGTCATTGACTACACTACCTTCGCTCGCGTCCAACTCTCGAGAATGTCGCCAACCTCGAAATCGTTGTATTGGTCCAGTACGATGCCGCACTCGAAACCGGAGTTGACCTCGCGCGCATCGTCTCGACCGCGGCGCAGCGAAACAACCTTCGACTCGCCAACGACCTTGTCGTTCCGAAGGACCCGCACGTTGTCGGCGCGATGCACTGTCCCGTCGATGATCTTCGATCCGGCGGCCTTCTCGGTCTTGGACGCAGGAAAGATCTGCAAGACCTCGGCGTGGCCCGTAACGACGTCTTCATACGACGGATCGAGCATTCCGCGTAACGCTGCTTCAATGTCCTCGGTCAGCTTGTAGATGATGTCATAAAATCGCACGTCGACGCCGGTAGCGCTCACGGCGTTCTTGGCGCCGGCGTCAAGTCTGACGTTGAATCCGACGACAATGGCTTGCGACGCCGCCGCGAGCTGAATGTCGGAGTCGGTAACCGGTCCGGTGTCCGACAGCAGCACGTTGAGCTTCACGGTTTCATTCGAGAGCTTCTCAAGCTCACTCCTGACCGCCTCGACCGAGCCCTGGACATCGGCCTTGAGGACGATGTTCAGCTCCTTCATCTGGCCGGCTTGAATGAACAACGACAGGTCGGCGAGTCCAAGCTTCTTGGTAGGCTGCAACGACTCGGCGCGCTTCTCGCGCGCGCGGTCGCCGGCCAATGTGCGTGCATACTTCTCGTCGCTAAACACTTGTAGCGTGTCACCCGCGGCCGGCACGTTGAGAAGACCGAGTACCTCGGCTGGAAACGACGGGCCTGCTGCCTTGATCGGCTTGCCGCGATCGTTGTACATAGCCCGCACCCGGCCGTAGACGCTGCCGACGACCACCGTGTCGCCCTGCCTGAGGGTGCCGCTGCGAACGAGCACCGTGCACATCGAGCCCTTCATGCGGTCGAGACGTGCCTCGACCACAGTGCCGATAGCCGGCCGGTCCGGATTTGCCTTCAAGTCCTGTATCTCAGTGACCAACAGAATCATGTCGAGCAGCTCTTGCAGACCGACCTTCTTCTTCGCCGAGACTTCGACACACACCACGTCGCCGCCGTATTCCTCGACCTGGACGCCGATCAGCGCCAGTTCTTGCTTCACGCGGTCAGGATTGGCGCCCGGAGTGTCAATCTTGTTGATGGCCACGACAATGGGGACGCGGGCCGCCCTGGCGTGCGCGATCGCCTCGCGGGTCTGAGGCATCACACCATCATCGGCCGCGACCACAATAATGACCAGGTCGGTTACCTGCGCGCCGCGAGCGCGCATGGCCGTGAACGCCTGGTGTCCAGGCGTGTCAAGAAACGTAATCCTCTTACCAGTCTTCTCGACCTGATACGCACCAATATGCTGGGTAATGCCGCCTGCTTCGCCCGCGACGACGTTTGTCTGCCGAATGGCATCCAGCAACGACGTCTTTCCGTGGTCGACGTGGCCCATAATAGTTACGACCGGTGGCCGCGGCTTCAACTTCGCAGGGTCGTCCTCGACAGGCAGCGAACCCTCTATGACCGCCTGCTGGGGCTCCGTTTCGGGCGCGGCACGCTTTTGCTCGGTAGCTTCGACACCCAGCTCTGACGCAACAATGGCCCCCGTATCAAAGTCGATTTCCTGATTGATAGTGGCCATCATGCCATTCTTGATCAGGAGCTTCATTACCTGTACCGGCTCGACGGACAGCGTTTCCGCGAGTTCCTTGACGGTCATGACCGATGGAAGCTCAACCGATTGCAGCCGGTCTGCGGATGCCAGTCCTTCGTCGCGCCCTTCAAGAACTGCGACGCCGCCCGGGGCACCGCGCTGACCTCCACGTCCTCCCGGTCGCGGGCCACTGCCGCGACCACCTGGACGTCTGGTTCCTCCTCTATTGCCACCACCAGGTCGTTGTCCCGCCATAGTTACCTCCGAAGCAGGCGCTTCAAATCCGCGCCTCCGGTAATCGTTCTGCATATTCTTCGAGCAGTGCCCACGCATCGGCCGTGACAGTCACGGAGAGCGCTTGATCCAGTGACTTCCTGGTCCTGGCAAGTCGCCAGCATTCCTGAGCCGGGCACAGGTACGCACCCCTTCCAGCCTTCCGGCCGGTTCTATCTACTTCTACGTTCCCTTCCGCGGTACGTACGACACGGACCAGGTGCCGCTTTGGCCGCGAAGTCCGGCATGCCACGCAGGTGCGCTCCGGCACATGCTTGGTTGCGGACTTTCTCTTCGCAGTCGCGGCCTTCTGTGGGCGATTGGGCGTGGACATAGCGATCTCTTATCTCTTGTGCCCGCCACTCGCTACGTTCGGGCCGGTCTGCTCGGTAACCGCCTGCTCGGACGGGCGCTTGATGTCGATCCTCCAACCGGTCAGGCGCGCGGCGAGACGCGCATTCTGTCCGTCTTTGCCTATTGCCAGGGAAAGCTCACGCTCTGGGACGACGACCAGCGCGCTCTTCGTGCTCTCATCGATTGTGACCCGAAGCACCGTCGCCGGTCTGAGTGCGTTCGCAACAAAAGTTGCCGGATCGCTGTTCCACTGCGCAACGTCGATCTTCTCGCCATTCAATTCGTTCACCACGTTTTGGATACGCACGCCTCGCTGCCCCACGCACGCGCCGACGGGATCGACATTCTCCTGTCGTGCCGCTACCGCAACCTTAGTACGCACTCCCGGATCGCGGGCGATTGCCTTGATTTCCACCAAACCAGTGAAGATCTCCGGGACCTCAAGCTCGAAGAGCCGCTTCACAAGGTTCCGATGCGTCCTGGAGACTGTAACCTGCAGTCCACGCGGCGACTTGGCGATCTCCATCATATAGACTTTCAGACGCTGCCCTACTCGGTAGTGTTCGCCGGGGGCCTGTTCCTGAGGAGGGAGCAGGGCTTCGACCTTTCCGAGGTCCAGGACTACTCCTCGCCCTGGTTCGATCCGCTGCACAATGCCGCCATGCAGGTCGTTTTCGTGCCCGACGAGTTCACTGTAGAGCTTGTCGCGCTCAGCGTCGTTGATACGCTGCATGATGACCTGCCGAGCGGTCTGTGCGGCGATTCGCCCGAAGTCCGCGGGCTTCACGATTTCCACTTCCACGACTGCGTCCAGCCCCGCCGTCTCGGGCAGCTCCTGCGCGTCCTTGAGCGAGATCTCGACTTTGGGATCCTTGACGTCGATCACGACGCGCTTCTCGGCGAATATCCTGAACTCGCCGGTATGCTCATTCAGCCGTACGTGGACCTCCGGCACGGGACCCAGGTTTCGCTTGTATGTCGCGGTGAGCGCCGATTCAATCGCCTGGACCACGACGTCTTTGGGCAAATGTTTCTCGTCCGTGATCTGCAGGATTGCAGTGAGAAAATCGTTTTTCATTGTGTCGCTCGCCCTTACTGCTCGATGCCCAACCTCGAACCTCGCGAAAACGTCCCCAGATAGCAAGAAGTGGGCATCGTGCCCACTTCTCCACGCCGTGACAGCGATCACGCCGGCTTGCTAAGCCCTGCCTACTGCGCTTTTGCTGCTACGCGTTGGTTCCCTTCAAGCCTTGGTCGAATGCGCTTCCTGCACGCACAAGAACACCACGAAGCCCCACTGCGCCGCCAGGCACATTTCGCGGATTCTGGGCACACCAAAACGCAGCCAGTGGCTATGGCTCCCTTGAGGAGTCTAACCGCTTGTTGCCGACCTGTCAATTGTGGCTCGGGCGGTGCAGGGCCTACCTGATTCTCGCCGACCAAGCCGCAAGACACCACCATATGTGGTCGCGAGCATGGGTTTTCGCCGGCTGTCGCCGGCCTGAAGGCTTGCATCTCGTCACCTCCACTGCCGCTGTGCTGTGAACCCGGTCCGGCAGCTTTCTCGCCACCGATATGCTCACGGTGCGGCCTGCGGCAGAACATCCGTCAAAAAGCCCATTGTTGCTCAGCTCGCGTTCCAGCTAGAGCAGCTGGTGCTCCGAGGCGACTGTCGAACGCTGGAGCCAGGAGGCCGGCGCTTGGAGCAGCAGCGAGAGTTCTCTCGCAATGACAGAGCAAGGACCCTGCCGAACTGTCAGTGCGACGCCAAGGGCGTCGGTCGCGGCCTCAGCACTATTGCGCGTGCCCTCGCGTCGCTCAACCGGCTTCCAGCCCTCCGGCACCCATTTCGGGTAGTACCCATTCGGGTATCAGCGAACCGCAATAACCGTGCGAGAATGTGGCATAGAGGCAGAAGCAGTTTCCACGGTTTGGTGCGGTTTCGGTACTCCCGCGGAGCGCAAGGAGAAGATCTCTGATGGAATCGGACCCGACCAAGGCACGGTTTGCCGACAGAGTTCAGCTGGCGACCATCAGATTCCAGCAGTGGTTCGCACGGCTGCTCGATACGCACAAGGGGCAAGGGCTGGTCGAGTACGCGCTCATTCTCGCCCTGATCGCGATTCTTGTGATCGTGGCTCTCAAGTACTTGCAGCCCCGGATTTCGACGACGTTGAATACCGTCTCCAGCAGCTTATAGCAAGCCATTCTTCCCTGGTTGCAGCACGTGCCGCCCTAGCGCCTGGTGGCTGCGAGCTGCCTAGGCCTGCCGCACCACAGGTCGCGGCCGAACGCGAGGGCAGGCCGTAGAACCGGTACGAGCGGCGATGAGGCGGGCGCCCCATGGCAGGTGGACACGACGGCCAGCAGTCTGCGGGAGGCATCGGCACACACGACGGCGGGTAGTGTAGGGTCGGCGCCAGCACCCGTGACGAATCCGCGCACGGCGGTCGTGCTGGCAGTCCCAAGAAGCCGGATCCAAACCCCTCAGCGCTTCCTACGCTGTTGACCCAGAGCAGGTGCAGTGCGGCCGGGCTGGCGTGCGCACCAAGCCGCCAAAGCCGGCATCTTTCCCGCGGCCCGCGTTTTCGCCCACATGTACCCGTTGCGGTCAACCTGTGCACGGCGCGGACCGTCAATACTGCGATTCCTGCTTGCCCAAGCCGGGAAATGCTGAGGTGAGCCGCGACCATTGAGCAGCCCACGAGAATCAGTAGTAGTAAGTTACTGGCACCTCAGTCGACGTGTCAGGAGGGGAGACCACTAGCGATTCGCTGCCATCCGGCCACTGCGTTTCGGGTCGCTCGTTGACTGCATCGGGCAACGAGGGAGCGGCGAATTCCACGAGCAGGCTGACCCAGAAGCTGCGACGCTCGGGGCGCCGATACGCCACCAGCGCGTTGTATGGTGCATGCGCGGTCAAGCCCTCTTTGCGAATGACGAATCGCCTGCTTCCCTCAGCCATCGCGTCATACAGCGCGCCAAGCACGTCCTCCCACTCGACGTCGAGGAACGGTTCGGACAGTTGTAGCGCGTCGTCGTCAGGCAGCGCCTGCCAGGGAGGAACACGATCGTAGTTGAGCAGCCGGGCCGCCAAGATGGCGCATTCGCCGCCGTCCAAGCGCTGCGTTTCAGGTCGCCCGTTCATCGCATCGAGGCACTGAACTGCTCTGTCAGCAGGGCTTGGTGTGTGTCTCGATCTTTGATCTTTGACGGTGCTGCTTCGCAGCTGCCTCCAGGTCAGGGCTGCAAAGCGGAATGCGATGACGAGCAGCACGCAGGCCCCCAGGTGCAGGGGGATCTGAAGTCTGTCTCAGTGCACCCACTTCGCCCAATCCGCCTGATCGATTCTACTGCAGGTACATCCGATGAAGCAGATTGAGTCCTCTCCGGGTGCACATGGTCTGGTAATCGCATTCCAATCACCGAATGCCATGAGCAGGCCATCGAGGAACGTCCCTGCGCCGGCCAGTCGGAAGAGAGCCCGGCTGACACCTCCGCTGATGGGGGCCATCCACGCTTTCGAAGCGGCGAACACTAGCAGAAGTACTACCCCCAGCCGAGGAGCAGCCAATAGGGCGGCGTTATGTCTAGCGCATCATAGCGATCTGCGGATACGGGAATCTTGTCATCAAGGACGTGAGCCGCGACCACCGCGCAGCCCGCAAGAATCAAGAACACGCAGGTCGCAGCCGCCGTACTTCGGCTCACGCCGGGCATTTTGCCTTTCATGCCCACCTCCGACGGCAACGCTGTTCCACTGCGGCGATCATCGCACTGCGCGAGATATCCGTGCAACAGCCACGCATAACGTTGCGCTGGTCACCACCGCCCCTAACGCGAAGAGCAGACTGTAACGCAAGTGGGCTTGTGCCTGTGCCGGGGCTGACAAGACTGGCGCCGAAGCCGGAACCACCATCAAGCAACCGTAAGCCCGCGGCGTAAGTGGCACACGCTGCTGCTACCAGCACGGTCCCGACCCGGGCGATGATCAAGGCACGTCTCGCTCTGCTCAGAATCGTTGTCATGTTCGCGCCCCGCTCCACGAACTGAGAATCGGGTTATCGCCGTTGCAGGCACTCATCCCTTCCACACGCCCAGACTAACAGTCGAAGCGCTCGCAACTCCAGGCCAAACACTCTACGGGACTCTCAAACGGGCCGGGAATCACGCTCGGCGCGTGGCGCGGGAGGTCGCCTCCTCGCCTGGCGGCCCATTCTAGTCCGATCAAGCGGGCTTGTCCATGCCGTTTGGATAATCGTCCAGCGCGCAGGGTGCTAAGCCCCAGCTCTACGCCTGGGCCGGCAGGGCGGCAACCTCGGCACGCGACAACGAGCCGCGAAAGGCATGGCGCCGGCTCCCGCCCGCGACGACCGCAACGACCGGCCGCAACCGCGACGACTCCCCGCGGCGACGACAGTGTGTGGCCGCGCAAGCCCGCTGGATAACTTATTCCTGTTTCAAGCAGGAAACAGGCTTTTGAGGCAGGAATCGGACGTTTGCCGGTGCCTATCTATCTAGCCCGCAGGGAGTTTGACATCTTGCCAGGTGACCCCTATACTACCGGAGGTAAGCCGAGGTGGCGAAATGGCAGACGCACTAGCTTGAGGGGCTAGCGAGCATCGCGCTCATGGGAGTTCGAGTCTCCTCCTCGGCACCAACCTCCCGATTCCCGCGCCACTCACGCTCCCGAGTCCTCGCCGAGCACAGGAAGCTCCTTTACTGCGCACGAGGGTCGAGAGCGTCGCGTAACCCGTCCCCGAAGAAGTTGCAACCGACGATGACGCTGAAGAGCGCGACGCCGGGGAACACGGAAATCCACCACTGATCGAAGTTGTTGGCGCCCTGACTGATCATCACGCCCCACTCGGGCGTGTTCGGCGGCACGCCCACGCCGATGAAGCTGAGCGCGGCAAGGGTGGTGATCGCGTTGCCCAGATCGATGGTCGCATACACGACAACGGGACTGATCATGTTCGGCAGGATCGTGCGCCACATGATTCCGCGTGTCCCCTGACCGAGCGCTCGCGCTGCCGTCACGTATTCGTGCTCCTTGATGCCAAGCACAAGGCCACGGCCGAGCCGCGCGTACGAAGGCCACCAGACGACCATCAGCGAGATCACCGCGTTCCTCTCGCTCGCGCCCAATCCAGCGGCCACGGCGATAGCCAGCACGATCACTGGAAACGCAAGCACAACTTCCGTCATGCGCATGAGGACTTCGTCGACGACCCCGCCGTAGTAGCCGGCCGCCACGCCGATCGTAAGCCCGATCACGCCGCCCAGGATGACCACCAGCGCGCCGAGCTCCAGCGATGTCGCGCCACCGTGCAGCAGGCGACTGAGAACGTCCTGGCCGACCGAGTCAGTGCCAAGCAGATGTCCGGCGACCCCAGGTCCCTGGAGCCGGTGCGACAGGTCCTCGAAGTACGGATCGAGAAGCGGCAGCACCGGCGACAGCAGCGAGATCAGCAGCCAGAACAGTACGATCACGAGGCCGGTAACGGCTAGCCGGTTGCGAGACAGGACTCGCATCCTGCTTCGCCGGCTCACCTGCCCGATACCAATCTCCCCACTCAGGGGATCGCCGGTTGCCGGCCCCGCTATCTGGTTCGCAGCCATCATCGCGCTCGAATCTGTGGGTTCAACACGCCGTACAGAATATCGACCAAGAGGTTGACAAACACATAGATCACCGCGGTCACTAGAGCCACGCCCATGATCGCCGGATAGTCGAGCAGCGCAGCGGTCTTCGTGGCGTAGGAACCGATTCCTTGCCAGGAGAAGATGGTTTCGGTCAGAACGGCGCCGGACAGGAGGCTGCCGAACGCCAAGCCTACCAGGGTCAGCGTGGGTATGAATGCGTTTCGCAGCGCGTGCCGGTAGACAATTCGCCGCCTCGCCACGCCCTTTGCCTTGGCCGTGCGAATGTAGTCCTGGGCGAGCGCCTCAACCATACTGCTGCGAATCATGCGCGTGATAATGCCCATCGTGTAGCTACCGAGCGTGAGCGCCGGGAGGATCAGATGCTCGAGGCTGTTCTGCAAGTCATCGGTATCGCCGGCCAGGATGCTATCGACGATGATCATGCCAGTGTGGACAGGCGGTGGATTGTAGTCGGCATCAAGCTGACCAGGACCCGGCGCCCAGCCAAGCTTGGAGTAGAACAGGACGAGTAGCATCAGTCCTAGCCAGAATACCGGCGTGGCCACGCCGACGAGCGAGAGCCCTCGGGCAAGATGGTCGACCGGCCGATCGCGATGGGTGGACGCGACCACGCCAAGCGGGATGCCGACGAGCATCGCAAACAGGAGCGCCGCGACAGACAGCTCCACCGTGGCGGGGAAATATTGCTTTAAATCCTCGACGACCGGGCGCCGCGTGGAAATCGATATTCCCATATCGCCGTGCGCTATGTTCCAGACGTACGTGACATATTGCTGGGGCAACGACTTGTCCAGGCCCCACTCGTGACGGTACTGCTGGATGATTGCAGGGTCGTCCTGCGCGCGCTGCCCCAGGTTGGCGGCGATTGGGTCGGCAGGCACGGAATGCGAAACGAGAAAGGTTACCACCGTAATACCGACCACCACCGGGATGATCAGCAGAAGGCGGCGAAGGATGAAGGATCCAAGACTCATCGAAACGCAGGGTCTCCCGGATAAGGGTCTGTTCGCGTCCCGTCGACGCGATCGTAAGCGCCTGCCATGGAACGCGTAAACAACCCCTGAGCGCAAGGCATGCAGCCGTTACTTCCGGTGACAAGCATACCGGTTAGCAGGGAGGTACGTGGCCGGCATTGCCGGCCACGTACCTCCCTTCCAGCCAACGGCTTCTCAACCGGAAGCGATCGTGGGCGCCGAGAACCTGTCTATTGGTTGCGGGCAAGTGTGTCGAGCTACTTACTTAGCTCCGCGAATGAAACATCCCAGATCGGCGTGTAGACGAATCCCTTGATATTGGCACGAAGGCCGACCGGGAACGACGGCTCCACAAGGGTAACGAACGGGCCGGTCTTCAAGAGCTGCTGCTGGACCTGATTGTAAAGCGCCCCGCGCTGGGCATTGTCTGCAATCGTATCGCCTTTCGCGATCAGGGCCGGCAGATTTCCGTCAGTTGTGTAGTTCACGCGCAGGCCCACGTTGTCGCCCGGGCCAAAATAGCTGAGATTGTCATAGGCATCTGGATAGTCGGCGCCCCACGGACCCAGGCTGATCTGCTCCTTGCGCGCGCGGTAGTTCGCCAGCCACGTGGAATACGGTACAGCCTTCAGCGTCGCCGTGATCCCGACGGACTTCAGGTCGTTGGCGACCTTTGGCGCCATCACGTCGAAGTTGACGCCGTCGAACGACAGGGGAGATGGATAGGTGATCGACGTAGTGAATCCGTTCGGATAACCTGCCTGCGCCAGGAGAGCCTTGGCCTTGGCCGGATCCGTGTTGATACGCTGCGCGGCATTCTGCGCCACGCTGTTGCCGACGTAGCCAATCGGGATCACGCTGGCAATGTGCTGCCCCGTCCCGTTCAGCAGGTCTTTGATGATCCCGTTGTAGTCGATCGCGTAGCGGATCGCCTGGCGAACGAGCGCGCTGGATTGTGGCTTGGAGATCGCCGGGGACATATTCATCGCCAGATAGATGTAGTCGAGAGTTGCCCCGACCGAGACCTTTACCCCTGGAGCAGACTTCAGCGACGCAACCTGGTCGGACGACAGGGCAAAAGCCATGTCCGCGTCGCCCTTCTGCAGCTGCAGCATCTGAGTCTGCGAGTCCTTCACGCCGTTGAGAATCACTTCCTGGAAGTATGGCGCCGGACCCCAGTAGCTGGGATTGCGGTCCAGCACGATGCGCGTGTTGCGGGTCCACTCCTTCAAGATGTAGGGCCCGGTTCCCGCCGAGTTGGCATCGAGATAGGCCGTCGCGGTGTCTGTCTTGGCAGCATCCGCCGCGTCCGTACCGCCGTGCGCGATTACCGTCTTGGAATCAAGTACGGCGAACTGCGGTCCTACCATGGCGCCCAGGAACGACACGTCGGGAGCGCTCAGCGTGATCTGGACCGTAGAAGGATTGAGCGCCTTGATATCTTTCATGCCGCCGATCAGCGTCGACGGATTGTCCTTCAGGTTTTGCAATCGCTTGTACGAGAAGACGACGTCGTCTGCAGTCACCGGGTTACCGCTCGAGAATTTCACCCCCTGCCGAAGCGTAAACGTGAACACGGTGCCGCCGCCCGTGACCTTCCAGCTCGTGGCAAGGTCAGGCTGTATGTTGGCCACATCGCCACCCTTCAGGGTGACCAGCGAGTCGTAGAGCTGGTGATCGGTGGTCTGACCCGTAAACTCGTACTCCCGGTTCGGATCCAGTGTCTTGCCGTCCGAAACGTCCCAGCCCACGACGAGCGTCGTGATCTTGGCTTGTGGTGCGCTCGCCAGCGCGTGCCGGCCTGCTGCAGGCGCGACAATTGTCACGCCGAGCAGCACAGCTACCGCCAGCGATCGGGCAACCTTCCTGCGAGTCATGAGCTTCATCCTCCCAAAGAACTTGCGATGAATTCCTGAATGTCCATTCCCGCGCAATCGGAATTGGGCTTTGACGGCCCGCCGGACCTCTTCATGATAGGCGCGATCCACACCTCCTCCTTCTCGGACCAGTCCAAGAACCTTGCTAAATGGTGCCTCAGTGTAGGTTATCGCGTGTGATCGTGTCAAACGCTTTGCAGAGGGCGGCGTTGCCCGAGTGGTCAGGATCGCCCTGCTCGTGCTCCGGCCTTCTGCATAGCACAGCCGTTCGGCAATGAACGGCAGCTACGAGGCCTCGATCAGCCGTGATTCCCGATGGCGCGATCTGGGACGTGCGCCATACGTCTGCCTGCGGCTACTGCCATGTAGTCCGCAGGACGCGCAGCCAGTTGCCGTGCGCAAGCTTCGCCAGGTTACTCTCGTCGTAACCATTTGAGCGCAGAGCATTCAGCAGAACCGGAAGGCCGGCAACATCGCCGATCGCCTCGGGGATGACTGCTCCATCAAAGTCCGAGCCAAGCCCCACGTGGTCGATGCCAAGCCGCTCCACCAAGTAGTCAAGGTGCCGCACCATCGTTTCCAACGTCGTGTCCGGAGAGTTCGCACCATCGGGCCGCAAGAACCTCACCGCGAAGTTCATCCCCACGATGCCGTCGGACTCCCGAATCGCATCAAGCTGCTTGTCGGTCAGATTGCGGCTTACAGGACAAATCGTATGTGCGCCGGAGTGCGTGGCCACGAGCGGAGCAGTGGTCAGCGACGCGACCGCCCAGAAACCCTGCTCGTTCAGATGCGAGAGATCGACGAGCACGCCCAACCTGTTGCACGATCGCACCAGCGCCCGACCCGCATCAGTCAGGCCCGGGCCGGTGTCCGGCGAGGAAGGATAGCGAAACGGTACCCCGTTTCCGAAGGCGTTGGGACGACTCCACACGAGCCCCAGGGAGCGCAGCCCCGCCTGGTAAAAGACCTCCAGCGAATCGAGACTTTCGTCTATCGGTTCCGCGCCTTCCATATGCAGAATCGCGGCAAGAACACCGGACCGCAGGCACTCCTCCAGCTCGGTCACGGCGCGCACGACCTTGAACTGGCCGCCAGACTGTTGTTCCAGCCGGAAGAGCCTGGCCACCTGCGCGATGCTCACTCGCAGGGCATAATCGCCCTGCAGGGGACTCGGCAGGTCAGCCTGGTACATCGCAGCGCTTGAGATCACCGAGTCTATCGGCTCGGTAGGGTCCGGCGCAAAGACCGCGAAGAACCCAGCGCCCAGACCGCCTTCCTTTGCCCGCGGCAGATCGAGATGGCCGATACTTCCTCGGGCGAAGAAGTCAGGCGCGGCGTGACCGTCGGCCTCCCATAGCCTGAGGAGCACGTCGTTGTGCCCGTCGATGACGAGTGTATGCGGCGAAGGGCTCATGGTCGTGGCACGTTTCAATCCATTCGCGCGCTACGAGACGCACAGCACTGAGAGAGTCGGAGATACTACAAACACCATGATAGCGTACGCCGCTGCCAACAGCATACTCGGCCTTAGCCGCCTCTTCGCCTGGTTTGCGCGAATAAGCCTCTGAGTCGTCGTGACCTTCTTCAGCCGCCGCGTCAGCTAAACTGCGGCAGCCACGCGCTTTCGGCCGCGAATAGCTCTTCGGTCATGTTGCGAATCTGATCGAGGGTGCAGATCGCCGACGTGAGCGGATCCAGCATGACGGCGTGCACAACCGCCTCGCGATCGCCGCGAAGCCCGCCTGCCACAGCCAAATCCTGAACGTTGATAGCCGTGCGATTCAGCGCCGCAAGTTGGGATGGAAGCATGCCAATCACGGTCGGCTGCACGCCCATGCCGTCTGCCAGGCACGGTACCTCAACACAGGACCCCGGTAGCAGATTCGCGATCAGGCCCGTGTTCGGCACGTTTCCATTGAACCTGAATGGGACACCGGTCTCCATGGCATTGATGATCCCGGCTCCGTACTCGTCGCTGCGACCCTCCGGCAACGGCGTTTGGCCGGCGGCCTGGGCGCGCACGTCGTCGAGGTACGTCGTCAGGCGGCGGCGGCATTCCTTGAGGTAGCCGCCGGTACGTCCCCAGTCGAACCACTCGTCCTCTGGAGACGTGAAACGCGCGCGGAGCTCGTCGACCATTGCTGGAGACTTGCGGAAGTACGGAGCGTACTCCGAGGCGTGCCCACTGCTTTCCGTCACAAAGTAGCCAAATTGGCGCATGAGCTCAACGCGTACCGGCTCCTGGCCGATCACGTCGCCATCGCGAATGCGATCGCGCAGCCGCGGATAGGCGTCCACGCCGCGATGGCGGAGGTCGAGGAACCAGGCCTGGTGATTGATTCCCGCGACACGATGGTCGACTTCCTCATAAGGTACGCCAATCCATTTCGCCAACATGCGCGAGGTGCCCTGAACGCTATGGCAGAGACCGACGTGCGGCCTGCCTGTCGACGCGACTGCCCAGCAGTTGATTGCCATGGGGTTCGAGTAATTCAACATCAAGCCGCCTGCAGGACAGAGATCCTCCATCTCACGGCAGATGTCCAGCAGAACCGGGATGGTTCGCAGGCCGCGGAAGATGCCGCCCGGGCCGAGCGTGTCGCCCACGCACTGCCCGACCCCGTAGCGGGCCGGAATCTCGATGTCAATTGCGTATGCCTCGAGCCCTCCCACCTGCATCGTGACGATGACATAGCGCGCGTCACGGACTGCGGACGCCCGGTCCAATGTGGCCTCAACGCGCGCCGGGATACCGCGCTGGTCGATAATGGCCTGCACCAGATCGCGCGCCAGGGCCAGCCGCTCACCGTCAATGTCCATGAGGCTGATTGTGCAGTCGTGCAACGCAGGATACGACAGCACGTCGCCAATCAGATTTCGCGTAAACACCACGCTGCCCGCTCCAATGAGCGCGATCTTGACCATCAGTCCAATCCTTTCACTCCGTCAGTCCTGTTCTTACGCGCTAAGCGCCGGCCGGCGCCTCGCCGCACGATGCACGGACCACCAGCTTTGTTGGCACCATCTGAATGATCGGCGGCCAATCGGGGTGGTTGATGCAGTCGATCACGCGTCGCGCGGCCAGCTCGCCCATCAACTCCTTGGGTACCTGTACGGTCGTCAATGGGGGATCGAGGTCGCGCGAGAATCGGATGTTGTCAAAGCCCGCGATAGCCAGGTCAACGGGCAGGTGGAGTCCGATCTCCTTTGCGGCACGCATGGCGCCGATCGCGATAGTGTCGCAGGCACAGATCAGGCCGTCCAGGTCGCGCGCACGCGCACTCAGGAGCGACAACGCAGCGGCATGCCCAGCTTCGGTACCGAAATCGCACTCCACGAACAGACCCGGTACAAGCGGGAGGCCGTGGCGAGCCAGCGCGTACACGAACCCTTCCGCGCGCCGGTCGTGCTCGGGGGTCGGGCCCAGGTAGCCAAGTCGGCGGTGGCCTTGAGCGGCGACGTGGCCGATCAGGCTGTCCATTGCCACATGCTTCTCCATGGTAATCACGTCGAAACGGACGTCTGATTCCCATCGCGTGGCGTCGGAACCGGCGATGACGACGACGTGCTCGGGCGGCACGAGCTCGACGAGGTCGTCGGTAAGGCCAACGTCCCCGATGAGAATCAGGCCGTCGATATACCGTGCGTTCAGCAGCTGCCTGCGCCGGGGGTGGGTCAGGTCATCCAAAGTATAGAGACAGCGAACGTGATATCCCTGCCGCAATATTTCTTTGGTGACGCCCTCCAGCACTGGCGACCAGAAGGGGTCGGTATAGCGATAGGTCGCTCGCTGCAGCAGACCGATGCTGTTTGTCCGTCGCGTTGCACCGGAGGGGCCTCTGCTCTGCCGGGCCGGTGCCGCAGGCGGACGGTATTGCAGCCGCTCCACCGCGTTCCGGACGAGCGCCTGCGCCTCCGGAGATACGGAGCGCCCGCCCGACCCATTCAGGGCGCGCGAGGCGGTAGCAACCGACACACCGGCACTGCGAGCTACATCGCGGAGCGATGCAGGCATTCTGACTCCCGTCCTCTGCTATCACCTTACGGCTGTCTGCGTCTTGTGGCGATCTACCGGTGTGACCCAAATAGCCGAAACATGTGGAAACTTGCAACGCCGAAACATCGGAAACGGCCGCCTTGACATGCCGAATCCAGACGCATTATACTGGAAACACTCTTGTACGTCCATGCCGATGTAGTATTCGCTTGAACCGATTCTCGCTGTGCCTTAGGCTGTAGGTCGTCCTGTGGACTGGTGTGAACTCCACTCATCGTTTACGCCTTGCCAAGAGTGTGACGATTGTTTCCGGACAGCTCGCATCAGGTCCACGATGAAACAGCAGGAGGACTGGCCGGCATATTGAGCGTTGCCTGCTCCAGAACCAGCCGTGCAGGATCTCGAGACGTGCATCGGTGCGTTGAGCGCCGCATCTAGGAGGCGCTTGGTTGCACGTAACGCGCATGGCGGCAGATGCGAACCGGGCTGTTCCATGCCGCGCAGTCTCTTTCGAGGCCCAAGACGGTTCCCGTGACACGTGCCAGAGTTTCGCGACCGGGCGATACGAGCAGCGTGACGAATTGCTTGGTCGTTGTTATCACCGTTTGTAGACAGGAGACAATGCTATGGCATCATCTCGGCGGACATTCCTCAAGGGAGCTGGAGCGGCCGCAGCCCTGGCGGCACTAGGGAACCCGCGCTCGTTGCAGCGCGTAATGGCAGCAGGAAAGACACCTGTTACCTTCTGGTCTACTCCATTCCTCAATGGCCAGGACACCAAGGTGTTTCTTCCCTGGTTCCTGAAGAACGACACGCTTCCGAACATCCAGTTCACGACTGACTACGGTCCGGGCGACTACGGAAAGCAGCAGGATAAGTTCCTCCTGCAGGCCAAGACTGGCTCTCCGGACATCATGGAAGACCTGTGGGAGGACATGGTGGCCTGCGTGCGCGCAGGAGACCTCGCGCCATTGACAAGTCTGTTCGCCGCTTGGCCGGACCACACCAAGTTCTTCCCCTCCACCGTTTCCGCTTTGACCTACAACGGCGAACTGTACGGTATCCCGTACAACACCAATGCCCGCGGCATGCTCGTGCGCAAGAGCATACTCAAGCACTATGGGCTGAAGATTCCCACGACCTGGCCGGAGCTGCTGGAGACGGCCTCGTACATTACGACCAAGGGCCAGACCGAGGCATCCTATGGTCCGGTGCTCGGCATGTCGGGCTTCGGGGTGTGCACCATGGTGTCCTCGGTGCGTGGTCCGCAGGAGTGGATCTCCTGGTTCTTCCAGATCAACAAGCACCTCTTCAAGCTGGACCCAGCCACGAAGAAGTGGTCGGTCAATTCGACGCCGGCAGAGCTCGCCAAGGTCTATCAGCTGTACCACGACTTGTTCTACGGGCAGTCAAAGGGGAGCCAGCCTGCAATCGACAACACGTATCTTGGCATCGACTATAACTCCGAGGACATCGGCTACGTCACGGGCAAGTTTGCCATGGTGCCGGAAGGCCCCTGGATGCTGGCCTACCAGTCGTACGGCGGCGGCCTGCCGAAGTACATCATTCAACAGGATACGGCGATCGTGCCGTTGCCGATCGCTCCCGGCGGCGGCAGCGGAACCTATCTGGAAGTCAAGCCGCTGCTGCTCAACAAGTACAGCCCGAACCAGGCCGCGGCCTGGGAAGCCATCCAGTTCCTGACCTCCGAGAAAGTTCTGAAAGTCTGGTCGGCGGATTCCGGCTTTATCGCCACGCGTTCCGACGCCCAGGCCTCGGACTGGTGGCACAAGGATTTCGGCGCGCTGGTGCCGAACGGCGTGGCGCTCGATCCGCTGAACTGGACGGCCGTCTTCGACGCCATCTTCAAGGAGCTGCAGCCGGTGGTGTACAACCAGACCACTGCGGCCAAGGCCGGCACGGCTTTGTATCACGACTTGAACACGTTGCTGGCGCGTGGCGTGCTCTAGCAGAATCGTTCATGCAAGATCCGACCGATCGCGCCGGTGCTTCCGACGAGACCGGGCTGGGGCTTCGGCTCCAGCCCGGCCCCCTGCCGCGGGCCATCGCGGATGTCCTTCATATGCCAGAACGCGAATGGTTCGGCTACGTGCTGGCGCTGCCGGCGCTGGCGCTGATCGGCTTCGTCGTGCTCTACCCAGTGCTGCAGGGTGTTATTCTCAGCTTCACGAATGCCGGCACCCTGACCCCTGGCGTCCAGAACTGGGTGGGCTTCGACAATTTTGGCAATCTCTTCGCCGACTCTGCTTTCTGGAACGGCTTTCCCAGCTGGAACAGTAACCCCGCGTCCGCGCTGCTCAACTCAGTAGAGCTGACCGCTATCGTCGTGATCCTGGAGCTGGTGCTAGGCACCGGGCTGGCACTCTTGCTGCACGAGAAAGTGCCGGGAATCCAGTTCTTCCGCAGCGTGACAATGGCCAGCTGGACCATCCCGGTGGTTGCCACGGTGATGATGTTCAACCTCGTATGGCTGCCGAGCTACGGCCTGTTCAACATCATCCTCAGAGATCTCGGCCTGAAGCAGTTCAACGCGTACTGGTTCGGCAATCTGAACACCGCCTTTCCTTCGATCGTGATCATGCACCTCTGGCGGAACACGCCGTTTTTCGGCATTGCGCTGTTCGCGGCAATGAATTCCATACCGGCCGAACGGTACGAGGCCGCGGCCATCGACGGCGCCTCGGCGATTTCGCGGTTCCGGCACATCACCATGCCGGGTATTGCCTACATCGCCATGATCATGGTGATCATCCACGTGCTCTGGACATTCAACAACTTCGACTTCGTGTATCTGTCAACCGGTGGCGGGCCCATCAACGCCACGCTGGTGCTGCCGGTCTACGTGTACCTCCAGTTCTGGCACAACTACACGGCGGGATACGCCGCATCGGCAGGCGTCATCATGATGGTCATACTGCTTGTCGTCTCCATTCCGTACATCCTCACGGTGAAGGAGACGGAGACATGATTAACCGGATGACGTGGTACAGGATGGTGATGATCTATGTGTTGCTCTTCCTGTACTACGGCTTTTTCCTGATACCGATCCTGTGGCTGGTGCTGCAATCGTTCAAGACCACGCAGGCAATTTTCAGTGGAAACCTGATCCCGCAGGGGAGGGATTTCACTTTCAGCTCGTACCAGGACATCTGGCAGTCTGCGTCAGGCTCGATTGAGGACTACCTCAAGAACTCGACGATCATCGCCCTGTCGGTGACCGCGCTGTCGCTCGTGGTCTCGACACTGGCTGCGTACGGGCTGAGCAAGTACCGCATTTGGGGCCGGCGCTTCCTGCTGATCACCATATTGACGTCGCAGATGTTCCCGAGCGTGCTGATCCTGGTGCCGTTCTACACGATCATCCTGGACCTGCACCTGACCAACACGTATCTCGGTATGATCCTGGGCCAAACCATCCTGGCCTTGCCGTTCTGCGTGTGGATGCTCAAGAGCTACATGGACGCCGTGCCGCAGGCGCTGATCGAGGCCTCGCTGGTCGACGGCTGCAACAAGCTGACCGCCCTGGTGCGGATCGTGCTGCCCACGTCGTTGCCCGGCCTGGCCGTGGCGGCGTTCTTCGCCTTCATCGTGTCGTGGGGCGACTACCTCTTCGCGTCTATCATCTCCAGCAGCAGTGCCACGGCCACGATGCCACTCTACATCTACCAGATCAGCTCATCGCTGATACTCCAGTGGGGACAGGTTGCCGCGGGCACCGTGATCATCATCGTTCCCGTCGTCATCCTGTTCGCGCTCGTGCAGCGGTGGTTGGTCGAAGGGCTGACAGCCGGGGCCGTCAAGGGCTAACGTCATCCGCCCGCACCGGGTTTCCCGCACGGCGCTTCAGGTGGCTACCATAAAGGCGTGTACGTTTCCGGCTGGAGGTAGCGGCTGTAGACACGCTCGCATTGAAGTTGCTTCTCTCGCCCGTGCTCATCCTCTCTGCCAGTCTGGCAGGAAGGCGCTGGGGCCCGGCCGTGAGCGGCTGCATCATCGGTCTTCCACTTACCTCGGGCCCGGTGTCGTTTCTCCTGGCTTTGACGCATGGCACGACGTTCGCAACCTCTGTCGCGGTAGGCACGCTCTCGGCCACGCTGTCGCAGGTAGCATTCTGCCTGACCTACGCGTACATCGGCAGGATGGCCGGCTGGCGAACGACCGTTCTCGCGGGCGGCCTCGCGTTCGTCACGGCGACGCTCGTCCTGCAGCCAATCAAGCTGGGCGCAGTGCCCTGGCTGATCGTGGTCGCGGCCGGCATGGCGCTCGCACTCCACGTGATGCCCGGACAGGGCAGCGGGGGCGATGCCCGGTACTCGGCCCCTCCCTGGGATCTGCCGGCGCGCATGGCGGCCGCGACCGTGCTCGTTCTGCTTCTGACGGCTTTGGCGCAGCCGCTCGGCGCCCGCCTGACCGGCCTCATAGCGCCGTTCCCGGTCTACGGGAGCATCTTCGTTGCCTTTACGCACGCCCAGCGTGGCCGTGCCGCGGCGGCGAGCTTGCTGCGTGGGTTCGTGCTCGGCCTGTCGGCCACTGTCGGCTTCTACTTCGTTCTTGCCGAGCTCTTGCCGGGAAGCGGCATCGCACCGGCGTTTCTTACCGCGCTGGGCGTCGCCGTGTGCCTTCAAGTCGCCTCACTCGGCCTGCTGCGTCACATGAAGTCAGGCGTGCGGAGCAGCCTGCCATCCACCAGCCTCAGATGTTGACCAGGGGGCCGCGCAGCACCGCTTCGCGATATTTGCGATCAAATCATCGTGCGGGCGACAATACAGGCGTACCGCGCGGTCCTGCTGTCGACTATGTGCCAATGTGCGCGGGCCAGGAGTGATGGGCGCCCGGTCGGCACAATCGAACGAGGTATCGCGTCAGTGCCCTTGTCGGCTCGTTCGGGGAAGCGGTACCGCGCCGGGAATCAGCCCTTGACGGCGGACCTCCCCGCACAGGCATGGACGATGTGAAGGAGGTGGGCAATGAGCACTTGGCAGGACAAGCTCAACGGAGATCCGCTACCCTGGCTGCTCGACGCGGAAACCCCTGCCGTGCGCCATATGGCGCTCTGCCGGCTTCTTGACCTGCCGGCCTCCGCTCCGGAGGTGCGCCAGGCGCAGGCCGCCGCAATGCGTGCCGACCCAATCGCCTCCATTCTTGCGGCGCAGGATCCGGAAGGATTCTGGGTCAAGCCGGGCCCGGGATACAGCCCGAAATACCGCGGGACCGTCTGGCAGCTCATATTTCTCGATCAGATGAGCGCGGACGGTGACGATGGGCGGGTGCAGGCGGCATGTGCCTACGTGCTTTCACACACGCAGGCCAGCTCGGGGGGGTTCGCGGCCTGGGGCGGCGGAGCCCGAGACGCGGCGCCGGGGCCGTCGCTCGTGATTCACTGCCTGAACGGTAACTTGCTGCATGCCCTGATCGGCTTCGGCTGGATTGAAGACGAGCGTGTGCAGCGCGCGATTGACTGGCAAGCGCGCGCAATCACCGGTGACGACTTCGGCAGCTACTATTTGTCGGGCACCAGCGGGCCGGGCTTTTGCTGTGCGGCGAACGCGCATCTGCCATGCGCCTGGGGCGCGATCAAGGCGCTCCTCGCGCTCGCTCGCATTCCTGCCGAACGACGGACGGATCCGGTGCGCCGGGCGATCAAACAGGGCGTCGAGTTCCTCTTGGGGTGCGACCCGGCCATCGCGACATATCCGGCCGGCCGGGGAGCCTCTACGCCCAGCCAATCCTGGTTCAAGCTGGCCTTCCCCATCGGCTACGTCGCCGATATGCTCCAGAATCTGGAGGCCTTATGCGCGCTCGGCTTCGCAAGAGATGAGCGTCTGGGGGCAGCTCTCACATGGCTGCTGGGCAAACAAGACCGCGACGGCCGCTGGCGGAACCAGGCGGTGTCCAGGGGCAAGACCTGGGCGGACGTGGACTCCCAGGGCCGCCCGAGTAAGTGGGTGACGCTGCGCGCATGCGCAGTGGTCAAGGCGGCCTATGGTCCGTGATCTCCTTTTGTCGAGCGTTCCTCTGGTGGGTTCAGTCTAAACCTGCTGCACCGCGCCACTTACGGTCGCGCGCAAGTGCTCGATGTCCCGCGCCGGCGAGATGCCGAAATGCTTCTTGTAGTCACGGCTGAAGTGCGACGCCTCGTGGTACCCGACGCGGAACCCGGCACTGGTGGCGTCGAGATGCTCGCCCAGCATCAGGCGCCGAGCCTCCCGCAGGCGCAACTCCTTCTGGAACTGCAGCGGACTGAGGTCCGTGATCGCCTTGAAGTGGTCGTGGAATCCTGATCAGCTCATGCCCAGTTCCTGCGCGAGGTCGTCGATGCGCAGGTGCCGGTCGAACTCGGTGCGCAGCCGCTCGACGGCCCGGGCGATGCGGTGGCTGTGCCCGCCCAATAGCGGCAGGTGGCGCAGCCGGTGGCCCTGCTCGCCCAGCAGCAGGCGAAAAACGATCTCCCGGCACCAAGCACGTCCCATGGCGATGCGCATGGTGGTCGCATTGCCGGCGCCGTTAGCTCAAACGAAGCAGAAGAGCTCACCTGCCCGAACGCTAAAGCTGAGGTCCTGAAGCGCAACGACGTCTCCGTAGCACTTGGAGAGTGTATCGAATTTCAGCCTTCTATCGGCGACGTTCAGCCTGCTCCCCTCTCAGACGCCAGCTGAATGGTCCAGCTCGACCGACTATCGCCGCCCCGGCCGTCCCCGGCCGTTTATTCCCGTTGGCCTACTCGCGCGAAGCGAGGCAACACATCGGACAGGAACAGCTCGAGCCCCCCCGTGCTAGGAAAGTCCGTGAACGAAAGCTGCATGTGCCGCACTCCGAGAGCTGCAAACTGCTCGAGCTGGCGTGTCACCGCGTCGGGGTCGCCCTGTACCACATACAGGTCTCCGCGATGGCTCAACGGCATCATGCCGGCGACGGCATGCGGGTCCCGCGCCAGGCTGACTGTTGCGTAGTAGGTAGGCACGATGGCGGCCACATCGCGCCCGACCGCACGGCAATGCTCGCGCAGGACGGCGAGCTTTCGCGCATACTCGGTCGGGGAGTAGTAATCCGCGTTCCACCAATCGGCGTGGCGCGCGACGACGCGCAGGGTCCGTCGCTCGCCCGCGCCACCGATCATCAGTATGGGCGGCGGCTCGGGGCGCGGCTCGCAATACGCGTCCTTCACCGAGTAGTGTACGCCCCTCCAACTGGCCGGGGAGTGTGTCCACATGGCGCGGATGACCTGCACCGCCTCCTCCAGCTGGGCAATGCGGGTCGCAATAGGCGGGTATGGGTAGCCATAGGCACGGTGCTCGTCCTCCTTCCATCCCGCGCCGAGTCCCAGAATGAACCTCCCGCCCGTGAGTAACTGCAACGTCGCGGCGATCTTCGCGACCAGGGCCGGGTTGCGATACCCTTGCCCAAGCACGAGCGTGCCAAAGCGCACCCCGGGCGCGCGGCCAGCGGAATGCGCGACCAGCGAGAGGCACTCGAGCACCGGCATGGCGTCGAACTGGAAGTGGTCCACGACCCACGCCGCCAGATCGTGCTCCATGCAAGCAGCCAGGACCCTCTCGTTCATGGCGACCATGTCTGCCACCGTGCCGCCCCGTGCCGAGACCCGCATCACCAACCCAAAGTCCAGTTTCTCCATCCCTCACTCCCTTCCTGCGACCGAACCGTCTGTGGCAGGGGCGGTATGGCACAAGTGGGCCCAGGGCGCGCATCCCGGCCCACTGCATGCCGTGCCAAGGGCCTATCGTTCAGCCCGATATGCGCCCTTGCCTATGCTACATCGCCGCTTTCGTCAAAGGTGTAGTTTGCTGTTCCGGCTGGCCTCTTGACGCCCCGAAATGCCGCAGGCATATGCCTCTGTAGGTGCAACACGCCGCCGCGTCATCCATCGAGACGCTGGGGTAGCAGGGGTAGAGTACCAATCGAACTCAGGAGTCCGGCGCCGGAGAAGTACTGGCTTATCCGCGCCGTCGGCGCGAAGGGAGGCTGCAATGTCCAAGCTGATCTACTCGGCGATCACGTCGGTGGACGGGTTCGTGGCAGACGAAGACGGCAACTTCGACTGGGCGGCGCCCGACGAGGAAGTGCACCAGTTCGTGAATGACCTGGAGCGGTCCGCGGGCACTACCTCGACGGGCGCCGCATGTACGACGTGATGGCGTACTGGGAAACCGCACACACGCGGACCGACCAGACACCCGTTGAGCAGGACTTCGCGGCAGTATGGCGAGCCGCCGACAAGATCGTGTACTCCAGGACGCTTGCGACGGCATCGAGCGCCAAGACCCGCATCGAGAGAGACATCGATCCCGTTGCAATCCGACAGCTCATCTGGACATTATGAGCAAATGCGATTACAAGAAACTCGCTCACGCCACGTGCCCTGAAAAACCGGAAAAGGCTGACGCCTTGCTTAAGGGCTCATGCTGCGCGCCAGCCCCGACCGTTCAGTGGGCTCCGGCTCCTTTGCTCGGATGATGCGCGAGCGCTTGTTGGATGACGCTCCGAGCCTCTTCCAGCTCGGCGTCCGCTAGCTCGAGGCGAGGAGGTCGTACCCGGGAGGTGCCCAGCCCAACCATCTCCTGCGCCAGCTTGATCAATTGAACGAATTTTGGCACGGTGTCCAGCCGCAACAGGGGCAGGAACCAGGTGTACAACGCCTCCAGCGCGACTGCATCGCCGCGCCCTTCATGCATGGCGATGGCCCGTCGAAAGAGCTCGACCGACTCACTCGGGAAGGCGTTGACCAGCCCGGCGACCCAGCCGACTGCTCCAGCCTCCACCCCCTCCACAATGCCGTCATCCACGCCCACCAGGATCTCCAGCCGGTCGCCCAGCAGCGCGCGGATGGCCCTTACGCGGCGCGTGTCAGTGCTGGACTCCTTGACCGCCGCCAAGTTGGCGTGCTCGCGAGCCAGCTCGGCAATGTGCTCGGGGAGGAAGTCGGTCGTGTAGGCGACGGGGTTGTTGTAGAGCATGATCGGCAATTCCGTCGCTCCGATCACGGCCGCAATATGCGCCTTCATCTCGCGCCAATCCGTGGAGTATGCATAGGGCGGCAGCACCATCAGACCGCTGCACCCCACCGTCTCGGCCGCCTGGGCCAGGCGCACGGCGTCGGCCGTGGAAAGGGCGGCGATTCCGGGGACGATCGGGATGCGATCGCCGACCGAGCGCACTGCGGTCTCCAGCAACGCGACTTTCTCGTCGAATGTCAGCGTCGCCGCCTCCCCTAACGAGCCGGACGGTACCAGCGCTGTGCAACCGGCAGCGGCCAGGGCCGCGCAGTGCTCGGCGAAGAAGGCGTGGTCGACGCCGCCGTCGGCGGTAAAGGGTGTGGTCATTGCGGGTAACACGCCGTGCCACGTGATTCTCATCACGCTACCTTCAGTCGCGAATCGAGAGCGGTCGTGAGTTGGGCGGATCCGCAGTGAGCGAACCGACGACAGATTCGTGCGTTGAGCATGCGCTTACCTTCCCCTTCCCGCCGTGGCTGCCGTGCTCGCCGCGCTGTCGCGGGTCTCAGCCAGCCGCGCCGCGTCGCCGGATGCCACAGAGTTGAGCTCGCCGCCAAGGTAATCGGAGAGCAGAACTGCCACTGCCTCGATGTGCTGTTCCAGCAGCGAGACCGCCACCGCGCTCTGGCGCCGCCGGCAAGCGTCGAGAATGCTCCAGTGCTCCGCCTGACCCTTCGTCTTGTAGTTCAGGATCGACACGTGCAGGCGCAGGTAGCGATCGACCGTGTCGTGAAGGGTCTTGATCATCGACAGGAGGCGCGGGCGCCCGGCGGGCTCGTAGAGCGTCGAGTGAAAACGCCAGTTGTTCCGGCTCCAGTGCTCGAGCACGTTCGTCTCGCCGTCAGTCTCTACCAGGATAGCCGCGGCCCGGTTCAGCGTGTCGTCGTCTAGCCGAGGGATGGCCAGGCGCAACGCCGTGGCTTCAAGGGCGACACGTATCTCGCACAGTTCCTGCAGCTCGGCGCCCGAGAACTGCGAGACGACCGTGCCGCAGTGGGGCTGTACGGTGACCAGCCCCTCGCCCTCGAGCTGGCGCAGGGCCTCGCGCACAGGGATGCGGCTCAGGCCGAAGCGGTTGGCCAGCTCGTCCTGCCGCAGCGTTTGGCCGCCTTTGAGCGTGCCCCGCATGATTGCCTCGCGCAACACGTCCGCAACCATGCTGGAAGACGTGCGGCGCTGGCGGATAGCTTCGGCCGGAAGATCGTCAAGGCTCATTGACAGCAGCATTCCGTTGCAATGGCCCACTCTGGCGCATCAGACGCTCGATCTCGTCGAGCGCGCTCGGCACGAAGCCCGTGAGGTTTTCGATGCCGTCGCCGGTCACGACGACGGTGTCCTCCACGCGAACGTAGAGCCGTTCCTCCGGCACCAACAGCTGCGGATCCACGGCGATAACGAGGCCGGGCACCAGGGCATCGGGCCGGTAGTCCCCGACGTCGTGCACGGCCATGCCGACCGGGTGCGAGAGGTGTCCGGCAAACACGAGCGTTCGCCGAGCTGCCTGCTCGTAGATCGGCTTGGAGAACGCCGTTCGCGCGATCACGTCCTCCATCTCTCCCGCTGTTTCCTTCAGTATGGCGGTCGCTGTCACTCCGGGCCGAATGTGCGTCAACAGTCGGTTATGGTACTCAACCATGAATCCGTAGAGCTCGCGTTGCCACGGCCGGTAAATCCCATCGACCGGCCACATGCGCCCGATGTCGCTCGTGTAGTAGTGGTAGTCGGGCGCGTAGTCCATCAAGACCAGGTCCCCTGCGCGCAGGGCGCAGTTGTTGGCAGAGTAATGGCCATGCCAGGCATTCGCGCCCGAGGCCACGATGGGCTGATAGCCGTCGCCTTGCGCGCCGCCGTTCGCGAACACCAGGCGCGCGGTCGCCGCCAGCTGATACTCCATGGCCCCGGGAGTGGTCGAGCGCATCGCCTCCACGAGACCTTGGCCGCACAGCCGCGCGGCCCGGCGCAGAAGCGCCACCTCCGCCGCGCTCTTGATCAAACGCATCCGATCAAGGATCGGTGTGAAGTCGCGCACCTCAAACTGGGGGAACCGAGCGGTGATGGACCGCACGAAGAGCGATTCGCGCGCCTCCGCGCCGTGCCAAGGGTCGGAGGCGGCCTGTGCGGCCGCGGTGAGCATCATATCCCTCGTGGCTGCCGCTCCTTCGGCAGGAGCGTGCGGCGTGTAGAGCGCAGGCGCCGGCCCGCGCCAGAGGACCGCGGCCAGATCGGCGGCCAGCCGCTCCGGACCGGCTACGGCCTCAACCCCGCTGAGGCGCCTCGCGCCGTCCTCATCCTCGGCGGACAGGCCTTCCCCGTCGCTCGCGGCGCGGCGGCTGTCCCGGTGCGGAAGGTAGAGAGTCGTCTGGCGCGTGCGTCCGTTCAGGAGCAGGTACGCATGCGGCGCCGCGATACCGCAGAGGTAGTAGAATTCATTCGACTGACGGAAGGGGTAGAATCCGCCGGGCGCCACGGCGCCCTGGACGACGGCCAGCGCGTTGGGGCCGATCGCCTCATAGACACGGCCGCGGCGCGTGGCGTATTCATCGGAGGTCAATTCGGGCTGTCCATCCGGGGGCGTTTGCCGCTCGTCGGCACCTGTTCTCGTTGCCTCTATCACGACCCTATCGCTTTCACCCTCTCGATTCTTGGCTACCATTTTGTATCCAATATCCATCACTGCCCTGCCGCTTGTCAACCGGACAGCAAGGGCCGGGCGGAAGAGCGCCTGTCTCAGTGGGAGCATTTGGCGCCGGGAACCTCCGATGCCGAAGCATCGAAGTCAGCTTGACAACCCATTGTATACATTATACGATATGGTCTACTAATCGAGCCGAGGTGCGGCTGAGGAACGAAAGGGGGTGTCGAGCGTAGGACGTACGGCTTGACTTGGGCTTCTTGTAGCTTGTACTGATGTGCAATCCCTGTGTAGTAGTTGTCTTGCTGCGCGATGCGCGGCGTGTACGGTCGTAACCGACCTGTCGAGCTGCCTCGGGTTGACGTCTGCGGGCGCAACCGAGCGGCTTCGGCGTTTCAACCCGGAAAGGGGAATGCGGAGATGCATCTTCCGAGAATCTCGACTGCTGGTCGAAGCAGAAGCGTGCTACGTCTCGTCGTGGCGACGCTCATCGCTGGCGCAACCGTTGCCGGCGCGGGGAGCGTCCCCGCGAGCCAAGCACGCGCCACGGCGCAGGCTGCCGGCACCACGCTGACGTGGGGAGTTCAGGCTCTGCCGCGTACGCTCTTTGTCCCGACTGACTACTCGACCCTGGGCTCCTGGGTCATGGTGCTGATCCAGGGGCAGATGCTCACGTATGGCCCGCAGCAGCAGCTGCAGCCGGCGATCTTCTCGGCGTGGAAGCAAGTCAGCCCGACGAAGTACGTCTACACCGTCCGCCCCGGCGTGAAGTTCTCGGACGGAAGCCCGGTCACGGCGACGGATATCGCGTACACGCTCGGGCTCCAGCTCGATCCGAAGGTTGCCGCGCAGGAGGCCGCGCTCTTCAGCAGCGTCAAGTCGGTCACTGCAACTGGTCCAGACACGGTGACCGTGGTACTCACGCACCCAGACTCGCTCGTGCAGTACCTCCCCGCCAGCATCGTCGGCTTCGTCTACGAGAAGAAGTCTGTCGAAGCAAACCTGCAGAACTATGGGACTCCGCAGGTGCTTCCGGTCGGCGCAGGACCGTACATGGTTCAGCAGTATGTGCCTGACTCGCAGATCACTCTCGTGAGGAATCCGTACTACTACGGCCCGAAGCCGAAGTGGGACACGATCATCTTCAAGGGGATCCCGGATGCGCAGACAATGTTGCTCGCGCTTCGCAGCGGCGAGATCGATGGCACGTTCTCGGTTCAGGCTGCGATGGCCGCGCAATATGCGTCGTTCAGCCACGTTCAGGCATACGCCGCGGACTACTGGCAGGCACTGACGCTGGACATGAAGCAGTTCCCATTCAGTAACATCAACGTGCGCAAGGCGCTTGCCTACGCGACCGATGCAGCGGGGATCCAGCAGGCGGTCATGCGCGGCTATGGCCGGGTCGCGGTGACGCTGAACGACCCATCGATCTACTCGGCGAGTCTGCCGGCCGCGACGGTGTCTAAGTTGTACGGAACGCTGTTCCTGAACCTGCCCTTCGACCTCGCGAAGGCCAAGGCATCGCTGGCAGCGTCGCCGGTTCCGCATGGGTTCTCAACGACCATCAACGTTCCGACAGACTCGTTGTACGATACGTTGGCGGCGCAAATAGTGAAGAACGACTGGGCGAAGATCGGCGTGAACGTCACGCTTCGCCTGATGCCAGGCGGCCCGCGGTTCCAGATCATCTTGAATCACAAGCCGAACCTAGGCGTGCAGATGATCGGCAACTCGCCCGATGCCCCGGATCCGCATGAGATGCCGTGGGAATATTTCAACTGCGACCAGGCTGTGTTCAACGGCAACAACTCATCGAACTACTGCAACCCACAGGTCGACTCAATCCTGAAGCAGTCCCTGACCGCGACACCGGCATCGAAAGCTGCCACACTGACGATCCAGGCGGCGGCGCTTGCGTCCCAAGCAGTGCCACTGATCAACCTGGGCTGGAACGATCAGGTCGTGGCGGTGAAGAACGGCTGGTCATTCAGCAATCTCCACGCGTTCACGCCCTGGAGCCTCTGGCTGAACGACCTGAACAGCATGTAGGCCATCGCCTTGCCTGTGGCGTCCCGCCGGCACTGGAGGGACGCCACAGCAAGGCGACAGGATATGGCGAAACCTCTGAAGCGATGCGACGGCGGACAAGCTAGGAGTGAAGAGACGAAACGGGGACGAGCCTGGCTCAGCCGTTGGCGAAGTCGACGGGAGGCAGCCGCGCGACGCAGCGGACTCGGAGCTTACGCGGTAGGTCGCATCTTGCTCCTCATCCCAATCGTGTTTAGCGTCACGGTCGTCGTCTTCCTGCTTACGTCGCTCGTTCCCGGCGGACCGGTGGCCGCCCTGCTCGGCGGCCACGCGACGGACACAGCGGCCGTCGAGGCGATCAAGGCCCGCTATCACCTAAACGATTCGCTTTTCACGCAATACGTGACGTGGTTGCGCGACGTAGTCCACGGGAACCTCGGTACCTCGATTTACACGAGCGAGCCGGTGGCGACCGAGCTCAGGCAACGCTTCGGAGTGACCTTAGCGCTGAACGCGATCGCCATAGTGATTTCGCTCACGATCGGCATCAGTCTCGGGATGCTTGCCGCGCGATCCCGCGGCGGACTCGTAGACCGCATAGCCGTCGCGACCGGTATCTTCTCCGGTAGCTTCCCGAGCTTCGTCCTTGCGATTGTGCTCCTCTACACCTTCGCCATTCACTGGACCATCTTTCCGGTCGTTGGCCTCGGCAACGGCGGTTTCGACGAGGTGAACCACCTGATCCTGCCCGGTGTTGTGATGGCGCTGGCGCCTCTTGGCTTCGTAACGAAGATCTCGCGCGCGGCGATGCTCGAGCAAACGGAGATGGACTACGTCGCCTTCGCACGCGCGCGAGGAGTTTCTCGCCGGCGGATCTACACGCGGTACGTGCTCAGAAACGCGCTGATCCCGATCCTGACCGCATCTGGGTTGCTGGTTACTTCCGCGCTGACAGCAACGGTGTTTGTCGAGGCCGTCTTCGGAATCCCCGGTATCGGCGGGCTCCTTGTCTCGGCGGTGAACAATACCGACATCCCAGTGATTCAAGGGATCGTCCTGCTGGTAGCGATCTGGGTCGTCTGCGCGAACATCATCATCGACCTGCTTTACGTGGCGATCGACCCGCGAGTCACCTTCGGGCGGCTGTCGTGATGGCGATTGCGCTGCGGCGGCCCCGCGCACGCTTCGGCGCGCGCTGGCGCATTCCAGCCCTCATCGCGTTCTGTATTGGCTATGCCACGATCGTCGTCCTGGCGGCATTCGTCGGAGGCTTTGTATTCCCTGGCTCGATCAGCAACACGGATCCCTTCGCGATTGGTGCGACACCGACGAGTCTCCACTGGCTTGGAACCGACGAGCTGGGTCGCGACGTCTTCCGCCGCGTCATCGCAGGCGCTCATCCGGCACTCGTTGGTCCCGTGATCATCGCCGTGAGCGGCTTCCTCATCTCCGGGCTCATCGGCATCGGGGCCGGATATATCGGCGGACTGCTCGATACGGCGACGATGCGCGTCGTCGACTTCTTCTTCGCTTTGCCCGGCCTGCTGATCGCCATCGTCGTCGTGACCGTTGTGCAAGGCGGCTACTGGACCGCGGTGGCGGTGCTGTGTCTACTGAACGTACAGGGCGACATCCGGCTCGTGCGAAGCGGCGCACTTGGTCAGCGCAACCTCGCGTACGTGGAGGCGCTTCGCGTAGCAGGCGTACCGGGGTGGAGGATCATGTATCTCCACATCGCCAGGAACATCCTGCCGATCCTGCTAGCGGATTTCGCCGTCGACTTCGGCTCAAACCTCGTCGCGCTTGCCGGGCTTTCGTTTCTCGGCCTTGGCTCACAGCCGGGAACGGCGGACTGGGGCCTGATGTTGACGGAAGGACAGCAAGTGTTGTTCGAAAACCCGTGGGCCGCGCTTGCACCGGGACTGGCGATCGTCTTACTCGCCACGTCGGTCAACTTGATCGGCGACTGGATCTACGAGCGCTACACGCAGGCCTCGGTCCGAAGATGAGCACCGATCCACTCCTCGTCGCGCGCGATGTCCGCATCAGACGACCCACGGAAGGCGGCTTTCGCACAATCCTGTCGGGTGTCGACCTGGAGCTCGCGCAGGGCGAGACCGTAGGCATTGTCGGCGAATCCGGCAGTGGCAAGTCCATGTTCGCGAAAGCAGTTATGCGACTGCTTCCAGCGGGCGTCACCGCCACCGGCAAGATCTCGTTCCAGGGCGCAGACCTGATGACTGCATCGAAACGCGACATGGACCGGATCCGCGGTGGCGGAATCGGGCTCATCTACCAAGACCCATTCACCATGCTGAATCCCCTCCTGCGGGTCGGCGACCATATCATCGAGGGGCTCGTGCTCGGGTCGAAACGCCGCCAACGCTGGGGCTCATACCGCGTTGAGGCGGCACGCCGTCTCGCCGAGGTGGGCATCGACGAACCCGACGTCGCGCACCGCTACCCGTTCCAGCTGTCCGGCGGGATGCGCCAGCGCGTTGCAATCGCTGCCGCACTCGCACGCGACCCTGAGTTGCTGATCGCCGATGAGCCATCGACCGCGCTCGATGTGACGACGCAGGCGCAGATCCTTGCGTTGCTTCGCTCGCTTCAGGAGGCTCGCGGCATGGGTCTGATTCTGATCACCCACGACCTCCGCGTAGCCTTTTCGGTCTGCTCGCGCGTCTACGTCCTCTACGCGGGGACAGTCGTCGAGACCGCTCCCGCGGGAGAGCTCGAACGTCGACCTCTTCATCCGTATTCGCTCGGGCTGCTCACATCCGACCCACCCGTCGACCGCACGCTCGCACAGCTACCCGTGATCGAGGGCAGCGTGCCGGAACCCGACGATGTCATCGGCACCTGCGTGTTCGCGCCCCGGTGCAGGTGGGTGACAGACCGCTGCCGCGACGGCACGCCGCCGCTCGTCAGCGTCGGGCCTCAGCGACGGTCGGCGTGCGCGCGCGTCCCGGAGATTGCCGAAGAGATCTCAGACGCGCTCGATGCGCTGCTCCTCGGGCGCCCCCCTGCCCCCCAGGCCGAGGAGCGACCGCGACCGCTCGTCGCGATCGAGGGGCTGACGAAGGTGTTCGCGGGCGGTCGAAGCTCCCACCAGGTGCACGCGCTCCGCGGCGTGTCAGTCAGGATCGACCGGGGAGAGAGCGTCGGCCTCGTCGGAGAGTCCGGCTCCGGGAAGACGACGCTCGGCAGATGCCTCGTCGGTCTCGAGCGCCCGACGACGGGCTCAATCCGTGTCGATGGGCTCGGAGAATGCAACGCAGCGACAGGCTTCAAGAGGGGGCGTGAACTCCGGAAGATGGTGCAGATCGTCTTTCAGGACCCGTACTCGTCGCTCGACCCGAAGCAACCGGCCGGGAAGGCGCTTGCCGAGGTGCTACGGGCGAACGGCTGCGCGCGCAGCGCGACGGACGCTCGGGTGCGCGAGCTACTGCGCCAGGTCGGTCTTCCGGAGTCGTATGCGCGGCGCCTACCTTCAACACTTTCCGGCGGCGAGCGCCAGCGGGTCGCGATCGCGAGAGCGCTCGCGGTCGAGCCGAAGCTGATCGTCTTCGATGAGCCCGTCTCCGCCCTCGACGTCTCAGTGCAGGCGCAGGTGCTGAATCTGCTCGCGGAGCTGCGCGAGCAGCTCGGGCTTAGCTACCTCTTCATCACGCACGACCTCGCGGTTGTCCGACAAGTCGTCGACCGCGTCTACGTGTGTTACCGAGGCCTGATAGTCGAGGAGGGCGATATCACAGACGTTCTCGAGCGGCCGGCACACGAGTATACGGTGCGCCTCATCGCGTCCGTGCCGGCGAGCTTGCGCAAGTCATCAGAAACGAGAGTAGGAGCGATATGAACGTTGAGTTACTCAGGGCACTGGCAAACGCGACGGGCCCGTCGGGGTTCGAGGAGCCCGTTCAGGAGATCGCGGCGGAAAGCCTCAGACTGACCTGCGACGAAGTCAAACGAGACCGGCTGGGCAATATTATCGGCGTGAAGAAGGCGACGCGTGCGTCCAAAGACCAACCGCTTCGCCTCGCCTTGATGGCGCACGCGGACGAAATTGGACTGATGGTCAGATACGTCGACGACCACGGATACGTGTATTTCGACGCTATCGGCGGGATCCACGCGCCTTCAACGGTCTCGCAGCACGTGGTCGTGCACGGCGTTGAGCCCGTGCACGGCGTCGTCGCGCCGAAGATGGACGAGCCCGAGTCGACGCCCGCACTGAACAGCCTCCGTATCGACCTCGGGCTGCCAGTCGACGAAGTCAAGCGCCTGGTCCGTCCTGGAGACCCGATAACGTACGCGCAAGAGTTCGTCGAGCTTCGGGACGGGATCTACATGGGCCGGAACTTCGACGACCGGGTCGGACTCTATTGCCTGCTGCAGGCGATGACCGAGCTTGGCGACACGGCCGTGGATGTCTATGCCGTCAGCACCGTGCAGGAGGAGGTGGGCGTGCGCGGCGCTACTGTCGCCGCCGCCGCTATCGAGGCGCAGATCGGGCTGGCCATCGACGGCAGCCTGTGCCAGAGTGCGTATTCGAAGCCGCAGGAGCAGACATGCAGTCTGGGCGAGGGCGCCGGCATCTACATGATGGATCGCCTTACGATCGGCAATCGGCAGGTCATCGACCTGCTCCTTGCTGTCGCGTCGGAGCGAGGGATCCCGATACAGCGCAACATTGGCGGCGGCACGGACGCGTCTGCATTGCAGCGCACGGGCCGAGGGGCCCTCGTCACGACAGTCGGCGCGCCTGTGCGCTACATGCACTCAACGGTGCAGATTTGCGCGGCACGGGATCTCGACGCCACCTGTGCGCTTCTCGTTGCTTTCGCCGAGAACGCCCATCGCCTCAAGGTCGAACCATGACGCGCATCACGCAGGTGACCGCGCAAGAGGTAGTGCTCCCGATCCCATCGGCGCCCTACGCCACAGCCGGGTACGGAACGAAGATTCACTGGCACGGCCGCCGCAGCCGCATCACCCCGAAGCGACCCGGACCGCTTCTCGAGTACGTCGTCGTGCGTATCGAGACGGACGACGGCCACGTGGGTTTTGGCGAAGCGCAGGCCGACATCGGGTTCTTCGGGAACACGGTCGAAGGCGTGGCCGCCGCGATCCGCGACTATCTTGGCCCCCAGCTCGTCGGGCGGGACCCGTTCCACCGAGACGAACTTCTGCACGTGATCGACTACCGTGGCCAGTCCTGCGCCATCAGCGGGATCGACCTCGCGCTGCACGACCTGATTGGCCGTGCCCGCGGCGTTTCCGTCAGCGCCCTGCTTGGCGGCACCGAGCGCACACGTGTGCTGGTGGCAATCGAGATCGCGGCCGGGCCGGGGCAGCAGATGGCTGACGAATGCGTGCGTCTTATGGCTCTCGGCGTCCGCGCCTTCAAAGCAAAGATAGGCGGCGATCCGGTCCAGGACGCGCACGCGCTAAAGGTCATTCGTGACGCGGTCGGTCCCGATATCTCGCTCCGCGCCGACGCAAACCAGGGCTACACGCCAAAGGAAGGAGTGACGCTCTGCAAGGTCGCGGAGAGGCTCGGGGTTGGGCTGGAACTGCTGGAGCAACCTGTGCCCGCATGGGATCTTCGCGGCATGGCGTACGTCCGGAGTCGCGTCGACACCCTGATTGAGGCTGACGAAAGTTGCTATACGCCGCAGGACGCCTTCGAGATCGTACGCTGCGGGGCGGCAGATGTCCTCAACGTGAAGCTCGGCAAGGCCGGTGGTCTCGCCAACGCGCGGAAGATCATCGCCATCGCGGAGGCAGCCGGAGTCGGCTGCGTCCTCGGCACCGCGTGGGGGCTGGGGCTTGAGGGCGCCGCGAAGCTTCACCTCGCGGCCTCGTCCGTCGCGGTCTCCGGCGCCGTTGAGTTCACCGAACTTGCCCTTCATCCGAATCTGCTGCTTCCGCCCGACGACACCCGGCTTGCCTTGCCGCTTGAGGACGGCTGTCTGCCGGTGCCGATCGGACCCGGCCTCGGCGTGTCAATCGACGAGAGCCGGCTCGGAGACACAATCCATTAGGGTGGAACGTCCCGCAGCCGTACGTGACGAGTGAGATCGGACGTACTGGCGCATGCTCGACTGAGGAGAAGCCAGATAACCAAAGTGGGCGGGCAAAAGCGAGGCACGGCAGCGTCGGAGCGCTCAGTCAAAGTACTTGAGCGATCCCCATAGCTTCGCGAAGGCCAGGCCGGCCGGCTTGGTCAGGACGTAGATGGGCAGGTTATTCTCGTAGCCCACGCAGTACTGGCAGCGTTCTATGGCGGACACCGTGGCGTGGACGTGATACTTGTGCGCATGCTGGACGTCGCTGGTCGAATAGCCAACCAGGATCAGCACCCGTCCCGTGCACTTATCCGGTCCCCACAAGAAGCTGCCGGCACAATCACCGACATCGGACTCGTCAGCTTACTACCTTGCCAAAACACGGTGTGGAAGCCAGCTCGAACAGTCCTAATCTCCATCGGCCTGAGGTACGAGCGCAGCCAAATACTTCCTCAGTGGCAGCCCTTGATCAAGGTAGCCCGCAAGATCGCGAAGCCCCGCTTCGGCCAGTCGCTCGATCAGCGCGTAAGGCCGATCATGATGGTCGCCCCGTAGAGCGAGCACGGCCGCCTTCAAAGTTCCATCGGGATCGACACCATGGACGTTGTAGGCCGTTGTGCGCCGCACTCCCTCTGGAGTTGGCAGAAGATTCTTCGAGAGCGCTACCGCGATGGCGAGACGATAGGCGTCTTGGCCTGATCCGAGCCCGAGCGCCTCCTCAACATGGTGCCGATCGGCGCCGCCCTCCGGTAGATGCGGATCGCCACGGGCAGTGGTGGGAGTCGGGCGATCCCCAGGACAAGGTCGTTAGGTTGCGCTCTCGTCCGGCGTCATCCACCGGCCAGCGTCACGATGCCACACCAGGACTCTTGCACAGCTATCGGACAAGACTGGGTCCAACAGCGCTGCCGCCACGGCGTGTCCGGCATCGATCGAGGGGTCCAGGCCAACGCGCCCTGCCATCGTGGCATAGGCCGGAGGCCAATAGTCACCAGGGGGTTTGGGGAGAGCCTCCGGAAGCGGGTGCGTGTCCCGTCGGGTGAATGTTCGCGTGAGCGCATCGGCGAGGTCTCCTGCCCGGAGCGTACTGGATGTCGCGATGAGCACGAGATCGACCAGATCCTTGACCCGGGTCGACGCATGCCGGCCATCCCCGTAGACGCGGGTATACGCATGCAGCTTTTCGGCCACATGCAGGGGTAGCGGCAGCGTCGGGATCGGAACGGCGGCGATACCGGCGAACGCGAGGAGATTACGCCCAGGGACAAGATCGACCTGCTCCGGGGCGGGCGCGTCGAAGCCGACGTCAACGACCACGGTCTCGAAGATGCGGCCGCCCAGGCTTGCGGCAGCGTGGTAGCGGGCGGCAACGCCCTCCTCAAGCAGATCCGGCAACTCGTTCGACAGGCGAATTGTGAAGGAGAAGTAGTCGCCCAGATCCAAGGCCGCGGCCCGCTGCAGGTCGCTCGTCGAGGCGTCGACGTCGTCGCGCCGGCCGAGGTCCATGTCCTTGGTAGTACGTGCCCGGTCTCCCAGCCGATGGTCGAGGGCCAAGCCGCCTTTGAGCACCCAGCGGTCCGGCGCGACGTGCAGGAGCCGCGCAAGCAGCCGATCGAACGTGATCTCCTTGCGGAGACGTTCCGGCGTGCGCTGCCTCACCTGTGACAGAGCGCGCACGTGGGCCTCGATCGCGTCGCGGAAGTGGCTACCGCTGCGGTACCTCATATGGGACGCTGCCCCTCGGTGCCTCTGTCAGGAGCGACACTCTCATCGAGTGCGCGCGCGATCAGACGCGCGCCGGGAGAGGAGCGGTCGCGCGCCGAGCGCAGCTGATCGGCGACGACGAGGCCGCGCGCGAGGGCCGTGCGGACGCCCCGCATCACCTGCTCGGGCGCTGTCCCGCTCTCGGCGACATCGAAAAGCGTGCGCGCCGGTGCCGTGAGGCGTATGCCGTCTTGCCACGCCACGTCGTCCGCGGCCAGTGGCTGTGTCATTGTGTGCAGGACGACGCCCTCGCGTGGCACGAGCCAGCGCCGCGCGCGCGGCACCGTGACATGCACCGCGCTCGGGATCACGTCCGTCAGGTCGTAGAGCGCGAGCGCGCTCTCATGCGAGACGACACCCCGGTCCGCACCGACCCCGAGCCAGCCCGCCAGCACGTCTTCATGCGCTGATGGTGGGAAGTCGCGCAGCCGATATAGACCGTGACGGATCCGCTCGTAGCGGCCGGTGCGCGCGTGGTGGGTGAGCATCCGCCGGCTGATGTGGCAGGATTGCGCCTGGTCCGCGGTGAAATACCCGCCCTGATCCGCGGCAATGTACCACAGACTACGGTGGTCGGGTCGTGGCGCGGTCCCGCTATCCTCTGTCCTGGTGGTGTCCTGCACGTGCGCCCTCTGCACATTCCTCAATATGTCATGGTTTAGTTACATTATATGTAGCTTTTCCATGACTGTCAAGGCGCGAGACACTCCCAACTGGTACGAGAGCGCCGTGACCTAGACACGACTGGACAGGAACGCGGTCGAACCCCGGCCCACTCAGATGCCATGCCCGCGCACGCAGGCGGCGGGCTACTATCCGCCAATTCTCCAACTCTCCAGCCAATACGCACGAATGCCGGCCCGTCTGGACCGGCATTTACCCTTGAAACCCTGGTCGGGGCGAGAGGATTTGAACCTCCGACCTTCTGAACCCCATTCAGACGCGCTACCAGGCTGCGCCACGCCCCGTGCCCGTTATACTACCACCGTCGACGCCCGCAGGCAATTCCTCGCGCTATGGACCGCTACAACGGCTTCATACCCATGCTGGCTCGCACGTCTTCCATGACCGACGACGCGATGGCGCGCGCACGATCGGCACCGTCACGCAAGATGTCCCGCACAAGGTCCGGTGTTGCCTGCAGCTCCTCGTAGCGCCGCCTGATCGGTCCCATCTCGTTGTCGATATTCTGGGCCAATCGCTTCTTGCAGTCGATACAGCCGATGGAGGCCGTCGTACAGCCATGCTCAACCCAGGCGATGTCCTCGGCGCTCGACAGCGCATAATGCAGGAGGCCGATCGGACACTTGTTCGGATCGCCGGGGTCGGTTCGCCGCACTCGCGCGGGGTCCGTGACCGACGGTCGAATCTTCTGCCACACAACATCGGGCGGGTCGATCATGGCGATGCTGGTATGGTCCGGCTTCGTTTTGCTCATCTTGCCCTGGTTGTCAAGGCCGATGATCCGCTTTCCTCTCGTGAGCAGAATCCGGGGCTCTACGAACACGTCGCCGAACCGCGAGTTGAATCGCTCGGCGAGATCTCGGGTCAGCTCGAGGTGCTGCGTTTGATCCTCGCCAACTGGTACGAATGCCGCCCTGTACAGCAAGATATCCGCTGCCATGAGCACGGGGTAGGCGAGCAAGCCAAGGTTCGCGGATCCATGCTGCTCCGCTTTGTCCTTGAACTGCGTCATCCGCTCGAGCTGACCAAGCGACGCGATTGTTCCCAGGTACCACGCCAGCTCGGTATGCTCCTTGACGTGCGATTGCACGAACAGCACACATTTCGCAGGGTCCAGTCCGCTGGCCAGATACAGGCAGGCCGCGTCGAGAATACGCTGCTGCATCGTGGAGGGATCGTACTCGATGGTTTGCGCGTGCTGGTCCACGATGCAGTAAATGCAGTCATAGCTGTCCTGCAATTGCACCCAGTTTTTCATCGCGCCGTAATATATGCCGAGATGCAATTGACCGGTTGGCTGGATGCCGCTAAAGACGCTCTGCACCGCTGCCTCCCGACTGCTGGTTTCCGTCGCGAACCTGTTCGACTGGAACTCTTTCTCGCTGCTCGTCGATGAATCCCTTGTAGTTGCGTCGCATTTCCTTCAGCGAATCTCCTCCGCATTTTTCTTGCAGGGTGCAGGCGAGCACCCATCGCACCATTGCTTCGGCAACTACGGCGCCCGCGGGCACCACGCACGTGTCCGAGCGCTCATAGTGCGCGGTCACGTCCTGGCCCGTCCTGAGATCGGCGGACGGAAGCGCATGGCGCATCGTGGCTATCGGCTTGAATGCAGCCTGCACGATCACCGGCTCTCCGTTGCTGATGCCGCCTTCAACACCTCCCGCCCGGTTGGAGAGATGTGTCCAGCCCGCGGGTCCGCCATGCCGGATCACGTCGTGCACCTGGTTGCCGGGACTTGCGGCGGACGCGAAGCCGGTGCCGATTTCCACCCCTTTTACCGACGGAATGCTCATCAGCGCGGCCGCCAGTGCGGTGTCCAGACGGCGGTCCCACTGCGTGTGACTGCCGAGGCCGACCGGCACGTTGTACGCCACGACCTGAGCCACCCCTCCCCACGTGAATCCGCCCGCTTTGGCCTCGTCAATTATGTCAACCATACGACGTCCGCATTCCGGGTCGGCACACCGTACCGGCGATTCCTCGACTGCATCCCACAGACTCTGCCACTCGCTGCTCGGCGTGTGTCCAGGCACGCCTACCTGGTATCGCTCCGGCAAGACAGGCGCCGCCACGGGGCCGATCGAGAGGGTGTGGCAGTACACGACGATGCCGAACTGATCCAGCAACAGGCCTGCCAGCGCACCTACCGCTACGCGTGCGGCGGTCTCGCGCGCGCTCGCGCGCTCGAGCACGTTCCGCACATCGCTGTGCCCGTATTTCAGCGAGCCTGCAAGATCGGCATGTCCGGGACGAAGCCGCGTGACCTGGTCACCCAGGTCCGCCGGGGTGACCGACATGCGCGTCTGCCAGTCCTTCCAGACAAGGTTGTTGATGGTCACGGCGATTGGGCCGCCCAGGCTGAGCCCACCGCGGACGCCACCAACGATCGCGGCGCGGTCGCGCTCCATCTTTTGCCGTTCGCTTCGCCCGTGACCCTGCTGTCTCCGCGCAAGATGACCGTCGATATACGCTGCGTCAATGGGCACACCGGCAGGGTAGCCGTCGACGATAACTGTCAGCTGCGGGCCGTGCGACTCTCCAGCGGTCAGGAAGCGGAGCATGACGCGTGCAACTCCCTCACGAATGCGGCGATTGCAGTATCCCTCTCCTGCTCCCGTGTGTTGTCGATTAGGTCGACCAGCGCGCTGGCTACGACCGCTCCGTCGGCCACTCCGCGCAGCCGCGCGAGATGTTCGGGCCTCGAGATGCCGAACCCAACAACCAATGGTACCGCGGTCAGCGATCGAACGCGTGCCAGAAAGCCCGGCAAGTCTTCGGCTAAACTCGCGCGCGCGCCAGTAACCCCGGTGAGCGCCATGCAATAGATGAACCCTCCGGCTACCTTCGCGGTCGCCTCAATACGCGCTGTCGTCGACTGGGGAGAAAGCAGATAGATGAGATGCACGCCCGACCGGGCAAGCGCGCCACGCAGGTCGTCTGCCTCTTCAACCGGCAGATCGGGAACGATCACCCCGGCAACACCAGTTGCCGCCGCGGCCTCGGCAAACGTCGCGGCGCCGATGCGCAGGATTGGATTGAAGTAGCTCATCATGACGACCGGAGCGCTCGACTTTGCGCGAATGGAGGCGGCGATCTCCAGGCTGCCGCGCAATGACATGCCACCGGCGAGCGCGCGCTGGCTTGAGCGCTGGATCGTGGGACCGTCGCCAAGAGGGTCGGAGAATGGAACGCCGAGTTCCACGATTGTGGCGCCGCTTTCGACCACCAGCGGACCCCAGCGCCGCGTGCTGGCGGCGTCGGGATAGCCTGCCGTCAGATACATGACCAATGCCAGGCTCGATGCATCGCGCAATGCCTGCAGACTGTTGTCGAGGGCGTTCTCGAACTCAAGTGCGGCAGCCATCACAGTGCTCCCTGGTCGGGTTCAAGGCCAAGCGAAATGCCGAGGTACCGCGCAACGGTGTCCAGATCTTTGTCGCCCCTGCCTGAGACATTGACCAGCAGTGTGTCCTCAGCAGTCAGACCCTGCGCGAGGTGCGCGGCGTAGGCGATTGCGTGCGCGCTTTCCAACGCCGGAATGATGCCTTCGGTCTCGCTCAGCAGACGCAGCGCGGACAGGGCGGACGTGTCGTCCACCGCGACGTACGTGGCCCGGCCGATGTCTTTGAGATAGCTGTGCTCCGGTCCGACACCGGGGTAATCCAGTCCCGCCGAGATACTGTGCGTGGTACTGACCTGTCCGTCTTCATCCTGCAGGAGGTAGCTTTTCGTCCCGTGCAGCACTCCCGGCACGCCCGACACAAGCGTCGCACAGTGCTTGCCTGAGTCAATTCCTTCTCCCGCTGCCTCGACGCCGATTAGCTGGACCAGACTGTCACCTACAAACGGGTGGAAGATACCCATGGCATTGCTTCCGCCGCCGACGCACGCGACCACGATGTTCGGCAGACTTCCAATTGCCTCGATCATCTGTGCCCGCGCTTCCAGCCCGATCACGCTCTGGAAGTGCCTCACCATGATCGGGTACGGGTGGGGCCCAATGACTGAGCCAATCATGTAATACGTGTCGCGCACATTGGTAACCCAGTCGCGAATCGCTTCGTTCACGGCGTCTTTCAAGGTCGCTGTTCCGGAGCGCACGGGCCGTACTTCGGCCCCGAGGAGCTTCATCCGCAAGACGTTCAGGGACTGGCGACGAATATCCTCCTCACCCATATACACGATGCAGTCGAGACCAAGCATGGCGCACACGGTGGCCGCTGCCACGCCGTGCTGCCCGGCGCCGGTTTCCGCGATTATGCGTCTCTTTCCCATCCGAGCCGCGAGCAGCCCCTGGCCGAGGGCGTTGTTGACCTTGTGCGCGCCCGTGTGGGCAAGGTCCTCGCGCTTCAGGTAGATGCGTGCGCCGCCGATGCGCTCCGTGAGATGCCGTGCGTAGTACAGCGGCGTCGGTCGGCCGACGTACGTGCGCTCCAGCTCGGCAAGCCGTTGAGTGAAGTCTGGGTCGTCCTTCGCGTCACGAAACGCGCTCACAAGCTCGGCCAGAGCGGGCATCAGTGTCTCCGGCACGAACTGCCCGCCGTACGGCCCGAAGTGGCCGGTCACGAGCGGATCGACGGCGCTCGCGTCAGGTCGAGTGATGCTCCGCGGTTGGTTTAATGGCATGTTTGTCCTCTCGTACTTCCGGCCCAGCCGGTTCCATCGAGTCGAGCGGCGACGCCGCTCTCGGGCACTTTGCTACGATGTTGCATCTGGACCTGGACCTTCAGGGATCGTTGTGGAGTCGGTCCTGGAACGGACGCCGGCAGTTCGCACAGCTCGAACGAACTGGCGGATACGCTCCGCATCCTTGAAGCCATCACGCTCCACCCCGCTGCTCACGTCCACGCCAAACGGGCGTGTCGCGAGCACCGCCTCCTTGGCGTTCTCCGGACTGAGGCCTCCCGCCAGGATAACTGGGCAGTCCATGCTGGCGATGAGCGTTCGTGCCGCACTCCAGTCCGCCAAAGCTCCGCTTCCGCCGCCCTGCTGAGACCATGCATCGACGATAAAGGCCGCGACGGAGCGCTGCCATGCCGTTGCAACTGACTGCTGGTCCATTGGTCCCCCTCGTCCGGTATGCGCGGTCTTGATGACGGGTAAACCAATCGCAGTGAAGTCACTCGGGTCTTCGGACCCGCTCAGCTGCGCGATGTCAATGCCAGTCGCACCGGCAATCCGCGCAACGTCGGCGGGCGAAGAGTCGACGAACACTCCGACCACAGGGAGCCTGGCTGCGACGGCGTCGACCAGCGCTCGAGCGGACTCGGAAGTCATTCGCCGCCTGCTTGGGGCGAACACGATGCCGACGAGATCGGCACCGGCGTCGATGGCAGCATCGACGTCTTGTGCCCGCCGCAGGCCGCAGATCTTCACCAGTGGCGTGCCATCGGGTCGCGCGTGGAGCACGGCAGTCATTGAATGCTCCGCATCGCGGCGATGAGAGCGGATGGATCCTGTGCCCGCACGAGCGCCTCGCCGACCAGCACGGCGTCGGCGCCGGCGTCCCGCATCAGCCTCGCTTCTCGCGCTGACCCGATGCCGCTCAGCGCGGCAACGACGACACCGGGCGGAAGAAGTGGGCGCAAACGGGCCGTCGTCGTCAGGTCGACCGTAAAAGTGTGCAGGTCGCGGTTATTGATGCCGACCAAAGGCGCCCGCAGCCGGCGCGCCTCGGCGGCCTCGATCTCCGAGTTGATCTCGACCAGCGGAGTCAAGCCAAGTGCGAGGCTCGCCGCGAAGAGGACCTCGAGCCGCCCATAATCAAGCGAGGCGACAATCAGCAGAATGGCATCCGCGCCATAGGCCCGCGCCTCGAGCAACTGGTACTCGTCGATTATGAAGTCTTTTCGTAGCAGCGGCACGCGAGTGCGCTGGCGGGCCTGACCGAGGTCTTCGAGTGAGCCGCCGAAGTTCGGCATGTCCGTCAACACGGAAACGACCGCGGCGCCGGCATCCACATAGGCGGCGGCACATGCCGCCGCGTCGAGATCGGCGCGAAACATGCCCTTGCTGGGGGAGCCTCGCTTGACTTCGGCAATGACGGCGAGGCCGTCCGTGCGCAGCGCGCGCAGGGCGTCGAGGGCCGCCGGCTGCTGCCGGCACCGCTCGCGCAGGGTTTCGCACGGACATTCGATCTTACGCGCTGCCACTTCTCGCGTCTTTTCGGTGATGATCCGCTCTAGGAAGCTGCTTGCCATTGCGTGAAGCGCACCCATTTCTCGAGCTTGTCGAACGCCTTGCCCGACTCGATCGTCTCGATTGCCAGCCGGACGCCGTGGGAAAGGTCCCCGGCCATCTCGCTCACAACCAAGCCTGCCGCCGCATTCAGCGCCACAATATCCCTCCTCGCACCGGGACGGGGCCGGCCGAGGACGTCTCGAAGGATAGCGGCGTTCTCCATCGCAGTCCCGCCAAGGATCTCGTTAAGTGGCGCGCGCTTTAACCCCACGTCCTCCGGAGCAACCTCATAGGTCCGCACGGTTCCGCCGTTCAGCTCGGTGACTGAGGTCGGACCACTGATGCTGAGCTCGTCAAGGCCGTCCGCGCCGGAAACGACAAGTGCATGCCTGGACCCCAGCCGCTGGAGCACCCCTGCCATCATCGGTGCCAGGGAACCTTCGGCGACCCCGAGAACCTGAGCCTTCACGCGCGCCGGATTCGTCAACGGTCCAAGTATGTTGAACACCGTTCGAATGCCGATTTCCCGGCGCGGGCCAACCGCGAACCGCGTTGCCGGATGGTACAGCGGTGCAAGCAGAAATGCGATTCCCATTCGTTCCAGCCCGGAAGTCGCCTGCTCAGGCGTTGCCGCGATGTGCACGCCCAGCGCTTCTAGAACGTCGGCGCTCCCGCACTTGCTGCTGGCAGCGCGATTTCCGTGTTTTGCTACCGCGCAGCCGGCCGCCGCGACCACGATCGCGGCGGCGGTCGATACGTTGAATGACCCGATCCCGTCGCCACCGGTTCCGCATGTGTCGATCACCATACCGATCCCGTCGGACCGCACGGGCACGGCGCGGTCTCGCATGACCGACGCAAATCCGACGATCTCGTCGAGGCACTCGCCCTTGATTCGCATCGCGGTCACGAGCGCCGCGAATTGCGCCGGAGTGACCTCCTCATCCATAATTGCCTGCATGGCGAGCCTGGACTCCGCCTCGGTGAGGTCGTGACCCGAAACCACTCGTGCGATGAAACCCCTGATCATCGAGCTGCTCCCATACTCCGACCCGATACGTGCGTTCCATGCTTTGTGATCGCGCTGGCCACGACGGAGAGAAACGAACCAAGCATCACCTTTCCATCGCCCGTGAGGATCGACTCTGGGTGGAACTGCACGCCATACATGGTCCGAGTTCGATGCGCGATGCCCATGACCGTGCCGTCGCTCGTGCGTGCGGTTACGCGGAGGCAAGCAGGAAGATCGTGTGGAGAGACGATCAGCGAGTGGTAGCGCATCACCTCCGTGGGTGACGGCGTGCCTCCAAACGGCGGCGAGTCGTCGTGCCACACCAGTGATGTCTTGCCATGCATCGGCGCGGCGGCGCGTACCACGCTTCCGCCAAACGCCGCGGCGAGAGCCTGGTGTCCAAGGCAAACACCCAGGGCAGGGATGTGCGCTCCTTGGTCGGACGCCACATAGCGGAATGCGGCGATAGAGTTTCCGGCGTGTGCGGGATCGCATGGACCAGGTGACACCACGATCCCGTCGACGTTGGCCAGAAGGTCAGAAAGCGGTGCCTCCACGTCGTTGCGCACGACATCGACGACTGCGCCAAGCTCTCGAAGGTATTGCACGAGGTTGTACGTGAAGCTGTCGAAGTTGTCAATCATCAGAATGCGCATGGGAGTCGCCCTCCGAATTCGAGCCCTCTTGGTAGCTGACTGTGTGCTCTGGCCTCGTTACACATATGCCTGCACCTCGGCCAGGCGCTCGGCGGCTTCGACCGCGCGGAGCATTCCTCCGGCTTTGTGCATGGTCTCGTTCCATTCGTCGGCCGGATGTGAATCGGCCACTATGCCGCCGCCCGCCTGGACATAGACGGTGCCCTCATGCACGAGCGCGGTTCTGATCGTGATGGCGGTATCGAGGTCGCCACTGTAGTCGAAGTAGCCCGCCGACCCGGCGTAGGGCCCTCGCCTGTGCGGCTCGAGCTCAGCGATGATCTCCATTGCGCGTATCTTCGGCGCGCCGGACACGGTACCGGCTGGGAATGCCGAGCGAAGGGCGTCAAAGCCGTGCAGTCCTGGGAGGAGCCGTGCCTCGATCGTGGAGACCATGTGCATCACGTGCGAGAAGCGTTCGATCGCCATGAGCTCGCTGACATGCACGGATCCTGTTTCCGCAACGCGGCCAAGGTCGTTTCTGCCAAGGTCGACCAGCATCACATGCTCAGCGCGCTCCTTTACGTCACCTCGAAGCTCATTCTCGAGAGCCAGGTCCTCCTCAGGGTTCACGCCTCGGCGGCGTGTTCCGGCGATTGGGTGGTAGTAGAGACGGTCACCTTGCACTTTGAGGAGCGTTTCCACTGATGCGCTCACAAGCGAAAAGCCCCCGAAGTTGAGGTACACCATGTATGGCGATGGACTGACCGTGCGCAGGGCCCGATACAGCGTGAAGCTATCCGTAGTCGTCGGCTTGGCAAGACGCTGCGACAAGACGACCTGGATGGCGTCGCCGGCGTGTATGTACTCAATGGCGCGCCGGACCGCCTGCTCGTGGCGATCCTGCCCGACATTGCTGACCGGTTTCGCGGACGCCTCATGGGTGGGCGCTTGGAGCCTTGGGGGTACCGTGGGCTGCGCAAGCTTTGCGCACACGGCGTCGATTCTGCGTATCGCGGCAGCATACGCCTCGTCGATGACAGGCGCGTCTTCCCGCGAAACCGTAGTGATCACCTTGACGGTGCGCAACACGTGATCAAACACAACGACGGGATCGGCAAGCATGAAGAGCGCGTCCGGTACCAGAGGAGGGACGCGATCGCCGACCGGCAGTCGTTCGAAGCACGCGGCGATCTCGTAGCCAAGGTAACCGACGGCCCCCCCACAGAACGGCGGCAGCGTGTCGCTACGCTGCCGAGCAGTGCCCAACATATCCTTCAGCGCGACGAGCGGGTCGCGGCAGTCCCACAGCAGGCTTGGTTGCCCTTCGCGTTCGAGCTGCGCGACACCGTCCTGGTAGGTTAAGGTCACGCGAGGCTCCCCGCCGAGGAAGCTGTATCGCGAAGAGCGTTCTCCGTTCTCGACGCTCTCGAGCAAGAAGCCGCGGCCTGTGCCGGCAACTTTCAAATAGGCGGAAACCGGGGTGTCGAGATCTGCGAGCAGCTCACGAAAGATAGGCACGCGCCCCTCTTCCTGGATCCTAGCTCGGATCGCGTCGAGCGACGGTGAATAAGGCATGCACACCACCCCCAGAAAACAAACAGCCCCAACGTCCGCCGGGACGAGGGGCCTACCCGTGGTGCCACCCAGACTTCGAGAACGACAGTTCTCCTCAACTCGACCTGAGCCGGTCGCGAGCGCGCCGACTTTGTGGACCGAGCACCCTGTAACGCAGGTGCAGCGGATCGCCTTATTGCAGATGCATTGAGCGACCAGCCCGCAGGTCCATTCCCATCCGCGGGACCACCGACTCGCAGCAGCGTCGGCTCTCTGAAGGTCCTCGCGAGTAGTACTTATCCTGCGACAAGCCGTTATACTACCCAGTGCCCGCAGTTTACACCGCCGCACACTGCGTGTCAAAATACCGAATCGGAGGAGGTGCAGCTTGCCCAATGGACTACGCCGTGTGCCTCTCGTCATACTTGGCGCCGGAGGGATCGGGAAGGCGCTCCTTCGACAGCTGCTTCAGCAGAGGAATCATCTGCGACTTCATTACGCACTCGAGCTTCCTGTCATTGCGGTTGCCGAGGCGCACACGATGCTGGTTGGAGAACCTTGCCTCGATGGCGAGACGCTTGTAGCCGTGTGCGAGCAAGGGATGTCGGGCGCTGCCCGGTATCGAAGGGCCCCTGAGGACGACCAGCTAGGCGTGATAATGTCCTTGCGCGAGCGTGGATATACGGGCGGGATTATCGTCGACTTGACTGCCTCGGACCATACCGCCGACGTGCTGGTGGAATCGGTCAAGCACGGCTACGACGTCGTGATGGCCAACAAGCGCCCGCTATCCGCCGACATGGGCATCTGGTACAGCCTCACGTCCGCCAGGAAGCTTGGACGCTCCATACGTCACGAGGCGACCGTGGGTGCGGGTCTTCCTGTCATCGCCACGCTGCAAAGCTTGGTCGACACAGGCGATGAAATCGTATCTATCGACGCATGTCTGAGCGGAACTCTGAACTATCTCTGCACCGCGCTTGAGGATGGGCAATCATTCTCGGACGCCGTCAGGGCGGCACGGGTCCTAGGAATTACTGAGCCTGACCCGCGCGACGATTTGTGCGGACTCGACGTGGCTCGCAAGGCGTTGATCCTGACGCGCATGATCGGCACGCGCGCCGAACTGGGTGAGATCAGGAGCGAAAGCCTGGTTCCCGACCATCTGATGGGCACAAGCCTCGACGCGTTCCTGGAAGGTCTGTCGTCGATCGATGAAACGATGCGCGCGCGCCAGCAGGCGGCGGATGAGCAGGGGCTGGTACTTCGATACCTCGCGGAGATCAAGCCCGGCGCGTCGCGCGTCGGCCTCGTCCCGGTCCCTCAGGCGACGCCGCTCGGCCGGCTCCGCGGCACGGACAACATGGTGAGTTTCCGCACGGCGCGGTACTCTGAGCGTACACTCATCGTGATGGGACCTGGAGCTGGTCGCGAGGTCACTGCGGGCGCGGTGTTCGCGGATATTCTGCAAATTGCTACACTGGCGAAAGACAGCTAGTCGCGTCTCGCCGAAGCCGCAGGTGGCCGCTCCGGAAGGCCGATGGCGGCCCCATCTCCGCGCGACACGTCTGCCTCAGCGTTAGGTCACATGCGAGACAACCTGGCTTGATGAAAAGCCCGGCGGCGAGAGCCGCGTTTCCACTGTTCATTGGCTTCGGCGTGCTCATCGCCGATCAGGTGGTGAAGCACTGGGCGCGCGTGAGCCTCGGCGGCGCATCGCAGCCCAATCCATCTGTTCTCGGTGGCTGGATCAGCCTGCTCTATACCGTCAACCATGGTGCGGCGTTTGGCGTGTTGGCAGGCAGCGACGCACTCTTCGTGGTGGTAGCGGCGGTCGTGGTGTGCGTGATGCTGCTCAGCATGGCGCTGTTTCCTGCACGGAGAACCACGACATTGTGCAGCCTCGGCCTGCAGATGGGCGGGGCAGCGGGAAACATGGTAGACCGAGTGCGATACAACTATGTCGTTGACTTCGTGTATATTCGGCCGTTGCCTGTCTTCAACCTTGCCGACCTCGCGATCGTCTCTGGCGCCTGCCTGCTCGCGTGGGTGTGGTTGGGTCAGGATGCGCCGCGTTCCCCGCAACCTCGGGGAAGGCCTTGATTGGCGCGCAGGAGGGGCATGTTGGGCCGGTTTGGTGCGAGGTGGCCACGATGAACGCGAAGGCTGCGGCAAGGGGTCGCGCGTTGAGTGAGCGGATCACGCTGCTGGTGCCGGAGGTTCACGCGGGTAAACGGCTGGACCGGCTCATGCCGATGATGCTGCCCGAGATGTCGCGCGCGACCGCGGCCGACTTGATTGCACGTGGCCTTGTGCTCATCAACGGTCGGAAATGCAAACCGGCCAGTCGCCCGGTCGAGGGGGCCCATATCGAGGTTACGCTTCCCGTCCCTCGTCCGCCGGAGGCTGAGGCTGAAGACATCTCCCTGCAGATCGTGTTCGAAGACGATACCCTTGTCGTCGTCGACAAGCCTGCAGGCATGGTCGTGCATCCCGCGCCGGGCAACGAGACCGGCACGCTTGTAAACGCCCTTCTCGGCAGATACGCGAGCCTTCCTGGCGATCCGGCAAGGCCTGGAATCGTACATAGACTTGACAAGGATACGTCCGGCGTGATGGTGGTCGCGCGTACGCCCGCCGCGGTCTCAGCGCTCGCGCGCGCCTTCAAGAACAGGCAGGTGCATAAAGAGTACCTGGCGCTCGTGATCGGCGCGCTTGAGCCCAGCTCGGGCACGATATCGGCGGACATCGGCCGGGATCCCCGCCACCGGCAGCGCATGGCCGTGGTGGGACAAGGCGGACGCGAGGCGCGCACGACGTATTGGACGGAAGAGTCATTTTCGCACTACTCGCTCGTCAGAGTTCGACTCGACACCGGTCGCATGCACCAGATTCGTGTGCATTTCAGTGCCCTTGGTCACCCTATTGTCTCCGACCCGGTGTACGGCAGACCGATCAAGGGACTGCCCCTGACGCGCCAATTCCTGCACGCATCGCTCCTGCGATTCGTTCATCCAGGCACGGGAGTGGAAATGGAGTTTATATCGCCGTTGCCGGGCGATCTCGCCGCAGTGCTGGACCGATTGCGCCGGTTGAGCTAGAGAAATCACGCGCGGCTTGCTCGCCCTCCGGGGAGGCTGCGAGGCTGCCAGTTCTATCTCGCGGCGCGCGACTCGGCCATTGGTGCGTCGCCCAGCACGTAGGCTGAGCCGATATTGCGGTAGCGGTGGAATCGGGCCTCGAGCAACTCGGAGATACCCAATCCCAGCAGCTCATGGACGACCGGGACAAGCGCGTCGTGCAAGCGCAGTGCCATGCCCGTTGGATCGCGATGCGCCCCGCCGACTGGTTCGGGAATGACGGAATCGGCAATGCCGAACGCCAGAATGTCCTGTGCCGTGATGCGCATGATTTCCGCGGCCTCGGCGGCACGCTGCGAGCTACGCCACATGATCGACGCCGCCGCTTCCGGGGACGCGACCGAATAGGTGCTGTGCTCCAGCATTAGCAGGCGGTCAGCCACGCCAATAGCCAATGCGCCGCCGCTGTTGCCCTGGCCAATGATAACCGCTACTGTTGGCACTTTCAGCGCATACATCTCCGCGATCGAGCTTGCTATCGCTTCCACCTGTCCGCGTTCCTCGTCGGCCACGCCGACGTTGGCGCCAGGCGTGTCGATCAACGTGATCAGTGGCAGACCGAGCTTCTCCGCCAGCCTGAAGAGGCGCTGCGCCTTCCGGTAACCTTCCGGCCCCGGCATGCCAAAATTACGCTTGCTGTTCTCGCGCGTGTCGTGACCGCGTTGCTGTCCCACCACCATGACAGACGTGCCGTCGAGGAAGGCTGGGCCGCCGACGATCGCCTGATCGTCCCCAAACCGCCGGTCTCCGTGAAGCTCCGTGAAGTCCGTGAACGTCAAGCGCAAGTAATCAAGTGAGAGGGGCCGCTGTGGGTGGCGCGCAACCTGCACCTTCTGCCAGGGGCTCAGGTTGGCATACAGGTTCAGCAGTATCTTATCGATCTGGCCCTGAAGGTCGATCACCTTCTGCGCCGAGCCCTCGCCGTTCTCCACGGATGCCTTGGCCTTCTCAAGCTCGGCGGCCAGCTCGGCCAGAGGCGCCTCGAAATCGAGGTCAATCGTCAACTCGGACTCCCTCGCTTCTCGTGACCGCGATCCACGATGGCATCTCCAAGCCTCCGCCGCTTCGGGAGGTCCGCGTATAACCGGCAGCGGTAAGCAGGCGCACCAATCGCGCGATGGTACTCCGCAACTCCGAACGCGAGCAAACCATGTCAATCATGCCATGAGCCAACATCGATTCCGAAGAGGCCATGCCGGGCGGCAGCTTCTGGCGAATCGTCTTCTCCATGACACGCGGCCCGGCGAAGCCGACATATGCACCCGGCTCGGCAATCGTCACGTCGCCAAGCATGGCGTAGCTCGCCGGTACGCCGCCGATTGTAGGGTCGGTGATAAGCGAGATGTAGGGCATCTGGACTCTTGCGAGCCTTGCAAGCGCGGCAGCAGTCTTGGCCATCTGGAGCAGCCCGAAAACACCTTCGTGCTGCCGGGCACCGCCGCTCGCGGAGACGATCAACAAGGGCAGCCGTCGAGCCACGGCGACGTCGATCGCTCGCACGATCTTCTCTCCCACGGCGACGCCCAGCGAACCGGCAAGGAACGCGAAGTTGTTGATCACCACGACGACACGAACACCCTCAATAGTCGCCAGGCCCGAGACAGCAGCCTCAGGCGTGCCGGCCTTTTCCTCAGTCTCGCGCAGCTTGTCGGCATAGGACTCGCCTTCGGCCAGGAAGTCGAGCGGATCAGTGCCGCGCAGGTTTGAGTCACACTCCTCGAAGCTGCCGGTATCCAGCAGCGTCTCGATGCGCTCGGCAAGGGAGAGTCGAAAGTGATGGCGACACTTGGGGCAGACGCGAAGATTATCCTGATACTCGCGCTCGTATATCTGCTCGTTACACGCGGGACAGCGAATCCAGAGGTTGTCAGGCGTCTCCTGTTGGCCTTGCTCGTTCGCAGGAAGGCTCAGGTTACGGGGTCGTCGACGAAACAGATCCATCAGAGACTCACTCTAGTCAATCACACCGCATCCCCGCCGGCACCGCGTCGGTGCCAGCACATCCGTGCGCCCACCGCACGGTGCATCGCACGACGCCTCCACGACAATGTTCAGCGCTCCGAGACACCCCGAACCCAACGGCATTCCGCACGAGGGGACGCGCTTACGCCTCGCCATCGTCCTCGTAATCGATCGACTCTAGGTCCTGTTCACTCATCTGAAGGTCGTCGAGGAATTCCATCGCGCGCTCGGCGTCTCCTGCCTTAACCAGTAAGTTGCACGGGCTCATCGCGCCCAGGTACGCCGAGGAATCGCACGGCTGAACGAGGCCACTGATTCCTTCGCGCTGCAAGAGGTCCCGTAACATGTCCGCCTCAATCAGCGACGTCGTCGACCGAATCTGCGTCCACTGACTGTCGCGCATGTGCTCCATGCCCTTTCGCACAGCTGTAAAGGGACACGCACAGCACGCCCCCGCACGGCGTCAGAAGCTGCGCCGGTAAGTGGAAGAAGTATACCATGCAGCGATAAAGGGCATCAGCGCCCAGTCTCGCAGTCGCAGACTGTTGCGGCGCAGTTGGCCATTACACGTAGAACATCACCGCCTTGTCGTGCCGCAGGTCTTCTTCTCGCGCGGCGAGCGATGCGATCGTCATTTCGCCGAATACGGCACACAATGCGTCGCGCGCCTTCTCCCACACTTCGCGAATAGCCCCGCCCACGACCTCATGCTCGGACCCGTCGATGCGTTCGAGCTCAAGGGGAGAACCTTCAAGCGCCACGATGACCTGGAGGACCGTGATCTCTTCGGGGCGCCGGGCCAGTCCGCAGCCGCCGTGGGCGCCCCGGTAACTGGTGACCAGGCCAGCGTTCTTGAGGGCAGTGATCTGTTGTTCGAGGAAGCGTTCGGGGATGCCCTGCCGGGCTGCAATCTCGTGCGTGGTAAGGCGCTGTCCGGTTCCCATGTCATTGCGCATGGCCATGTCCATGAGGGCAAGCAGACCATATCGAGTGCGCGCGGAGAATCTCACGGTACCTCCATCGCTCTGACGCAAACCCACCGTAGTATATCGGCGTTCGCAATTCCATGCCACCAACGCTGCAAGCGCACTCTCACGCTCTCGCTTACAGGAGCGCCGCGCAACGACCTGAGCGCCTGTGCTACGATTCAGACGGGCAGCCTGCTGTAGTCTGCGGCCGACCGCCGGGATGGACAACACGATAGACTGCACGACCAGTCAGAGGGGAATAACCATGGTGGATGTCCGGCTGCGGACCGGCGATGGCTTCACATTCAGGGACTGCAACAAGAACGGAAAGCTCGATCCGTACGAGGATCGGCGGCTCCCGGTGGACGACCGAGTCAACGATCTGCTGGCATGCATGGCACTGGAGGAGAAGGTCGGATTGATGTTCCAGCCGGGCGCCCTGCTCAGCAGAGACGGCCGGCTGAATGAGACGACATCGCTAGCCGGCCAGCCTTCGACTGCCGCATTGATCTCAACGATGCACGTCAATCATTTCAATATCTGGGACGCGCCGGGTCCGCGTGACCTTGCCAATTGGCACAATCGCGTTCAAGAGCTGGCTGAGAACACGCGCCTGGGTATCCCCGTGACAATAGCCTCCGATCCGCGGCATGGATTCATCAGCAATATGGCGACCTCGGCCGCCGCAACGGACTTCTCACAATGGCCGGAACCGATAGGGCTCGCTGCAATCGGCGATCCTGGCGTTGTCGAGCGGTTCGCCGACATCGCGCGCCAAGAATATCTCGCGGTCGGAATCCGAACCGCGCTCCACCCCATGGCGGATCTTGCCACTGAGCCGCGATGGGCACGCATTAGCGGAACCTTTGGCGAGGACGTCGAGACGGTTTCGAAACTGGTTGCCGCGTATATCCGTGGATTCCAGGGCACGGAGCTTGGGCCGGACAGCGTTGCATGCATGACCAAGCACTTCCCTGGGGGCGGTCCGCAGAAGGACGGAGAGGATCCGCACTTTCCTTATGGGCGGGAGCAGGTGTATCCCGGAAACAACTTCGAGCACCACCTGAGGCCGTTCGAGGCCGCATTCGCCGCCGGCACCGCCATGATCATGCCGTACTACGGCATGCCGGTCGGGCTCCCAATCGAGGCGGTCGGATTCGGCTTCAACAGGGATGTCATCACCGGGCTGCTCCGCGAGAGATACGGATTCGACGGAGTGGTATGCACGGACTGGGGTCTGCTGACGGACAAACAGATGCAGGGTGAGACCATGCTCGCCCGAGCGTGGGGAGTCGAACATCTCAGTCTGGAAGAGCGCATCCGAAAGGTAATAGACGCCGGATCGGACCAGTTCGGCGGCGAAGAGTGTCCAGAGGTGCTCTTCGCACTGGTGAGAGACGGGCAGATCGCGGAAGCGCGCATAGATCAATCGGTAAGGCGTCTCCTGAGCGTTAAGTTCCGACTTGGGCTGTTCGATGACCCATTCGTCGATCCGGAGGCCGCTGAAGCGATAGTCGGGCGCCAGGACTTCCGGGCCGCGGGTGCCGAAGCACAGCGAAAGGCTATCGTGCTTTTGAAGAACGCGGAGAAACACGCTGGCGGAAGAATGTTGCCGCTGCGAGGCAGGCCCAGGATCTTCCTGGAAAACGTGGCGATCGCCGTGGGCGCGCTCTACGGCGAGGTGGTGCTGCGACCCGAGGACGCGGACGTCGCCGTAGTGCGAGTGGCGTCGCCGTTCGAGCCGCGCAGGGGCCCTCTAGAAGGAATCTTCCACGCCGGCGACCTCAGTTTTACGCCGGAAGAGAAGGCGCGGCTGCTTACCATCATGGCCGCTGCGCCGACAGTGTTCTGCATCGCGCTGGATCGACCGGCCGTGATTCCCGAGATGGCCGAGCATTGCGCGGCACTCGTTGCCGACTTCGGAGCGAGCGACGATGCCGTGCTCGACGCCGTCTTCGGGCGATATGTACCCTCAGGCCGGCTTCCATTTGAGCTGCCGTCGAGTATGCGGGCAGTCAGGGAGCAAAAGCCGGATGTTCCGTTTGACTCGAAGAGGCCACTGTATCCTTTCGGCTACGGACTCAGCTACTGAAGCCGCGTCACCCGGCAGGTGTCGTCGGCGCGGAGAAGATACAAACTGACCTGTCCGGCTCCCAGCCGCGCCGGGCATGAGCGGCCTCGGTGACGCGGGCCGTGCAAGGGCATCAGAGTGCCGGTCGAGGGGTCGCCTTGGAGCGGCGTTGATAACTCTGCTCGAGCGATTGTTCGATGCGCTGCCTGTCGTAGAGCGTTTCGAAGCGACGAATCTCTCCCCCAGCGCTCCTGGCAGTAAATGCAACCAGTATGCCGGTGCTCAGCTCGATCGTGCGAACTCCAGTCACCTTGAGGGCGTCGAGCTCGAAACCGAGAGCGCGCAAGAAGTCTTCATAGCCGGTCGGGCAGAGGGGCGGAGACTGCAGAGCCGGCAAGTCCGATCCACGAGACTGCGCATGCGCATTGATCAGCGCAATCAAGTCGCTCATCGGTAGCTCGATACCCTCTGCCTTGAGGTTGGCCCCATCGGCAAACACGCGCAGCACGAAGCCGTCCTCGGTCTCCACGATCATCACGTGTCGATAGACGTTTCGATCGAGGTATCGCCCGATCGCCCGAAGGGATCCCTGATAGGTTGGGCGTTCCAGCTGTCGCACAGCGGCCTCAATTCTCGCGTGCCATTGCGGATGAGAATACATGCATTGTAAGCGAAGGTGCGCCGGTCGTGGCCGAGAAGCAATGCGGCCCGGCCGCCCCGGAGTGACCTGTGCCATGACGTTCCCACAACGCCCGCGGCGCCGCACCAGGACCGATGCGACATCAAGCCCAAGTGCCGGTCTGATGCCGCCCACGTCCCGGCAACCTTGATCAGAAGTGATCGACGATCAAATCGAGCCGGAAAGCCCCCAATTCGATGCGCGCTGGCCGAGCTACCGGCACGCGAAAAGTATCGGGGAATGTGTGCTCGCGATCCGCAAGATTGAGTAATAGGTGATCGCCAAGCTGGCCGCCTGGCCGTACACTGGAGCCGGCGTGCAATGTGCGCGAATCGCAGATGGTCGACGTGGTTACGGCGCCTGTGCGAGACTGCGCGCGGGCGCCAAGTCGCCGAAGGATCGGTCGCGAATGCAAGAAACCATGCGCTGGGGCAAGACGACAACCGGGCTGGTCCCGCTACTTCTGGCGATAGGGGCGTGTTGTTCTGCTGGGGCGGCCGTCATAGTGCTGCGGCAGTTCTACCTGGAGAACAACTCGTTCGCGTACGACTGGCATGTCATATTCGGACGGTCAGTCGCCGTCCATGCGGGACTTTCGCCTTTCTCCCTGACGAAGGACGTGATCTCGATAGCGACTCCGCAATGCATCGCAATGCTTTCGGCTCTGCTTCCGCTCGGAGAGGATCGCTCCGCTGTCGTGTGGTCAGGGCTTTCAGCCGCGATGCTGTACGGCTCGTGCAGGCTGATCATGTCACTGCACGATTGGAACGCAAGCCGAAGCACGCGTCTCGCCATGTACTGGTTCATGGTGAGCTCGGTGCCCGCTGTTCTGCTGCTCATCGCCTACGACCAAGAAACGGCCCCGGTCATGTTGACCTACGCGCTCGGTATGTGGCTGCTGGCCAGGAGACATGAAGCGCTTGGAGGAGCCTGCTTTGCAATTGGCCTTCTCATCAAACCCCAGGTGGCGTTCCTGTCTCTTCCTGTCCTCCTGTACACGAGACAATGGAGGGCGGTGTGCGGCTTTCTTCTGGCCGCTGTCGCCGGCACGGCGATGACAACAGCGGTCGTTGGACTCAACACGTTCCGTGAGTACCAGGGTGCACAGGAAACCTTCTGGCGGTTGAACTCACAGCACGCCGGCACGTGGTTCGAGGGTCTTGGCGTGGACGATCTCTTCCATTTCGAGGTGCCGTACGTTGTCAGCCCTGAGGTATCCGCTGGCCTGGTTCGCATCGTACTGATCGGCTTGCTCGCGTGGTACTGGCGTGAGGGCTGGAACGTCGACGCACCATCGGCGGGGCGGCGATGGGCGGCCACCGTCCTGGTAACGATTTTGATCACCCCGTACTGCCACTACTACGACGCTGTTCTGCTTATAGTTCCGGCACTGGTTCTTGGCGCCGAAGTTGCCGGTGCGCGCGTGAGTGGCGGCGTGCGACTGTACGCGAGCATGTTCGGCATACTGTGCTTGTATTTGGGCCCGGAGATCCGGATGCTGTACAGCGTCCATGTCACGGCACTCGGCCTGGCCGTGGCGCTGGTCGTGCTCGTTCTCCTGCCAGAACCTCGAGCCGCCCAGCCACGCGCGATGATCTGTCCGGCAGAGAGGCCGTGTTGACGTTGATAACGAGCGTGGGATGATTACCATGAGCTAACTCATAGCATCTTGAGTTAGTTCGCAATGAATCTGATAGTTTATTTCAGTTAATTATCCCTATAGATTGACAAGGCATGCGTGAGCGCGCATACTTCGAGAGAATGCGGGAGATGGCCGCCACGTTATCGTGCGTTCAAGGATTGAGCGTGCGGGCATGGGTGCGCAGACGACTGTTCGCTCCGACGACCTGCCCGGGACACCCTTTCTCGCGGCCTTGCACATCGGGCACAGATGTTCCAGTCTCGCTGAGCTAAGCTCTTCTGGGGGTAATCCGGATGAGCGTTGAAGACGCGGATACCGATTGCCGACTCTACGGGGTCCGGAGCGTGCTTGGCTACGTCGCTCCCCAGTACCTCGAGGCTGTGGCGTCACTCTGGGAGCAACAGAAGCGCCGCAGCTATGAGTTGTTGCGTCTCCAGCCCGGTCACCGCGTTCTCGATCTCGGTTGTGGTCCGGCAACCGACACGATTGACCTCGCTGACCTGGTTGGTCCTACGGGCGCAGTGATCGGAGTGGACGACGACCCCGCTGTGATCGCCGAGGCAAACCGAAGTGCAGCAGCAGCGCGTGTCGATGGCTGGACCACGCACATCCAAGCCGACGCGGTCTCCTTGCCGTTTGAGGCCGCAACATTTGACCGTGTCCGCGCCGAGCGGATCTTCCAGCACCTGCGTTGTCCCGAGGCTGCATTCGCCGAGTTGGTCCGCGTGAGTAGCTCCGGAGGATGGATAGGGGTGCTGGAGCCCGACTGGGGCACACTCTCATTTGATTGCACGCAGGTTGACCTGGAGCGCCGCTACGTTCGGTTCTTCATCGAGGTGTTCCTTCCCAACGGCTATGCAGGTCGTCGCCTGTATCGCCTGTTCGCCTCGCACCAGCTGAACGATATCGTCATTGAGGTCTATCCGGTCTACTTCACGAGCTACACGTTCACCCAATACGCGCTTCTCGCGGACCGCGTCGAAGCGGCAGCCGTGGCAGCGGGCGCGCTCACGTCGGCCGAGGTTGAACGGCTGCGGCAGGAGTGGCAGGAAGCGGACGCCGCAGGACACTTCTTCGCGAGCATGCACGGTATCGGCGCTTTTGGCCGGAAGCCCTGACGAGCCCAGCCTCCGCGCTGCTGGCAGTGCAGGGCAGCGAACAAGGCTTGCGCAACCAATGGGAACGCCTACTGCAAATGCGGCGGGAATATCAGGCGGTCCCGCCACCGAGCACTGGGCGCGGCGTGGCGAAAGGTCCAGCGATCGTTCAGCACGAAGTTGCTTAGCATCGCGGCCTCGCTCGCTTGCACCTGCCGCCGGCGACGTCGAAGTCGACGCTGTCTCGGTCGCAAGCCAGCGGGTCCCTGATGGCATACGGGGTTGACCGTCCCGAGTGCGAGTGCATGACGTCATCTCCTCGCTCCCCGCATCGCCGGGGCTGCTCGCAGTCAGGCACCTGCCACCTGCCGGAAACGACGTCTGATCCGCAGTGGCAGTGCGGCATGACCTGCACCGCTGGGCTCGCCGCAGCGAGTGTCGCCGAGTACACGCGGGATGCGGCAAGCTTCGTGGCCTGACGCGAGGACGTCGCGGCGTGCCATACAATCCCGGGCCGCAGCATTTCATGTGCATGCTCTCTCGGGTGATCGATGGCCAGCAGGTCGCCGTGCAGTGGCCGGTCGTGCAGATTCATGGCAGCCGATCGGTCAAGCCGATCTCGCTAGCCGTCGCACTCGCAGATCTGCAGAATGAGATAATCGTCACGCGGGACCGGCGCGAGCATGACGCCAACAGCAACCCTGAGGACGCCGCCGAACTCGCACGCCTGGAAGACACCCTGGAACAAATGCTCGGCGCCGCTGGCCTCGAGGAGTTCCTGGACATCGGCGTTGCCGGGTTAAAGGCGGCATGGCCTGACAGACCCCGTTAGAAGCGAAATCGCTAGCACGCAGTCGATTAATGGCTCTGCAATCTGACTTCAATCATCGGTCCTCTGTGCGTGCATCCTTGCCACCTGGATGACGAGCGGCTCCTTCCGGAGTGTACAGTGCCTCCCAGGTAGCGTACATCCTCGACGGCAGGCCTCGTCCAAGTGTTCGCGCTGCCGTGAAATGGCGGCTTACGTGAAGCCAACCCTGTTTAGCAGCGGGCTGCCGATCGGCGAACATGGCCCCGCTCTGTTGCCGGGGCTCGCCCCCTTCCTGATCCTCGCCGAGGTCCTCCGTCGCACAGCCGATGCCGTGGACGTCGCGACGGAGCGCCGGCGGAGCGGCAGCATCGGTGCCTGGACACTGCCGTTCGAGATCTGCGCGCACCTGGGAGCCGCATCTGCCTTCGTCCTGAGCTTGCAGGGCGCTGGGCAAACACTGGCCTGATACGCGCCGCCGGGGGTACTCGACGCGGGGAGCTGGCCTAAGCCACGGCCATGCACATGCGTCGGCCTCGCGCACGCGAACGGAAGGACGCGCTGTCCCCGTGCCTCTCGGCGGCCATCGAGCACAAACGGCCGCTCCTGGCCCGTCCGGCGCACGTAGGCCGCGCAGGTCCGGCACCGTCCCTGCCAGTCTCGTCGGTGGTGCGGACCCGGGCGCCGGCACACCTTGCACCGTCGCGGCCTCGCCACCGCGTGCTTCGCTCTCCCCGACTGGTCGGCAAGACGCATCAGCGCTCCAGCTTGCTCTGCGCACCCTCGTCTCTACGGCACGTGCAGACGACCTCGGGCTTCCACGCCTGCTCTGTGCGGTCATTGCTGGCGTGTCGGCTGAGCCAGTCGGGTAAGCAGCGCTGCAACTTCAGGCAGCCCGGCGTCCAGGGGCTGCTGGCAGGGCACGGCGTCCGGCTCCTGCAGCGCGACCTCATAAGTGCTGACGCGCTTGCACGTCGTGCAGTAGCGCCGGGCCGTGTGGCCCTGCGCGCCTGCGTCGCTGTCCAGGGGCACGTACGTGTGGCTGCTACGCTGCGCCAGAATCTGCAGCGGCGGCAGGGCCGGCTGCAGCAGGGAGCGCTGGTCCGGGTTGATGGGCTCGCCTCTACCTCCCGTGCGGCTCCAGTACTGCTTGCACGGTTCCGCAACGCCATGCGCTTTGACGAAGCCGGACGCGCCTTTGCGCAGTTGGAGGTAGGCAGGGCAATGCCGGCAGCGGTAAAAGATGTCGGTGGTACCACCTCGCCGAGTGCGCCTGCCGTCCTGGAAAGCGTGGCCATAGAGGGCGGCCCGTGGCCAGCAGGTCGTCGCGTTGCGCGGTAAGCACGGGGTCCAGGGGCGTGCGGCGCGGCATACGAACACTCCGCAATGTGAGAACTCATGTACGACTAGCAGCCCACGGTGTACGATACCTCCGCGTCGCGAAGGCATCGCATCTCCCATAGATATAGTAGGAGTTTCTGCACTAAAACACAATATGTGGTGTACGGGCTCGCGTGGCGGGCGGGAGGGACGGCTTGCCTGGTCCGCAGGTTGGCTCCCACTTCGGGGGTGTGAACGACAGCGGCGCGGTGGAGGGCACGGTGATGCGCCGGTCCGCATTCATCGTTGCGAGGGTCTCCAGCGCCTCGAGCAGGTCGTTCTTGGCCCGCGGCGAGCCGAAGCGGAGCGTCTGCAGCACCAGCGGGGCGAAGGCACGCAGGTGCCGGTCGACCTGCGCGAGGTACGCCTCGCCCTCACTTTGCTCGAGCGACGTATCCCGCTCCACGGCCGCGCGTACCCGTTCCCGCGATACCAGTCGGAAGATCCCATCACGCACCGCCGCGCCAGTGATAGCGGGGTCCAGCAGGACTGTCGCCACGGTGCGAAAGAGCTTGGCGCCTTCCAGGCGCTCCTGTGCCTGGCCGAGCTTGACCTCTTTGAGCTCCTCCTCACACTACACCATGGTGCTCTGCTTGCTCGTCTACCGCCTGGCCGACCATCGCCTGCGCGCCCGGCTCGCGGCGACGGACCAGACGCTGCCCTCCCAGGCCGGCAAGCCCAGCGCCCGGCCCACCCTGCGCTGGGTCTTTCAGCTCCTCGAGGGTATCGATGTGCTGACCATCCGCAGTGCCGCGGACGTCAGCCAGCAGGTGCTGCGCGTGAGTGCCCTGCATACCCGCATCCTGGCGCTCCTGGGCCCGGTCGTGCCCACGCTCTATCAGACCTCCGCTGCGCACCAATGACCCCGCGTGCTCACGCACCACCCCCTAATTCAGCTCCCCAGCCATTGGGAGTGCGGAATGTGGGCTAGAGTCCCGCCCTGGACGCGCAGGATTACTGCACGATAATCATCGCCGCACCAGCATGCACACATTCCGCCCTAGTCGCGCAGGCTCAATAGCGGTCTCCGTGCAATGCAACGCAGCTAAAGTAACATCCTGCTGTACATCTCTGGTTTGGAGCCCGGCAGCGGCAGGATGATCCCTCCCAGCCGGGCTTCACGTTTGGTCGGTCAAAGTGGTGGAGAGTCACGGTGTGTGTCCGCGAGGCTGATGGGCATGCGGCACTACTCCTGCAAGCCGAGCAGCTGCCGGCGTTGGCAAGAATGCACCTGGTCAGCGCCTTGACGGAAGCGTAGACTGTGTGCGAACGCGCGTCAGATCGCGTAGAGAGGTGGACCGATGAGCGAAGACAAGGTTGCCTGCCCGAAGTGCGGATCGACACAGGTACAAGCGGGAAGGCGAGGCTGGAGTATTCTTACAGGCTTCATCGGAGCCGGCAAGATCGTCATCACTTGCCTCAAATGCGGTCACAAGTTCAAGCCGGGAGAAACAAGATAGGATTCTTCTCTGGAGCGGGAGACCGGGTTCGAACCGGCGACATCCTGCTTGGAAGGCAGGCACTCTGCCAACTGAGTTACTCCCGCGAGGTTGGCTCTCCTGAATCACTCGACCTGTTGCTCAGTTCGTATATGTCCGCTCCATTTTGCCCACAAACGCACGTGCGCTGGACCATTGTGTCCTGGTCTGGCGGCGGCCATGCGCACCCAGAACAGGCCATCATAAATCAGCCAGCATGGAAAGGATAGCACACGGCCGCGGTCGCAGCCATACGTATTCTGCGGAATCCGTTTCAGGGTATGCGCAACAAGTGCCAATGATGAGAACCAGCAGAAACGGCCCAATGGCAAGAGCTCACCGTCTTCGTCCGTGCAGAGGTGGCACATTGGCCTCGGATGTCGGCTGACTGTTCCCGATTTGCTTGCCAGCATTGTCCGTGGCACTGGCGGAGTAGGTCCGCCAATCGAGCTTGCTATACTGTCAGCAGCCTGCTTCTCATTGCCATGACCGGAGTCACGCGGTGATTGTCAAGGAGCTGGACCCGTTTCCCGGCGGCGACCGCTTCGAGGTGGCCGGGCGCCAAGCCGAGGAGAAGATGTCGCACTACCTCCGGCGTGCGTTTGCGGCTGATCCTGACATCCTCGTCTTCAATGGCGTCCGCCTGGTCACGGTAGACGACGCGGCGCAAATCGACCACCTCATCGTCCACCCCTATGGCCTGATAATCATCGAGAGCACGAGCGTGACCGCTCAGGTGCGCGTGAATGCGCTGGGCGAATGGACGCGCAGCGACAATGGCCATGTGCGGGGCATGGCCTCGCCGGTGCTTCAGGCTGAGCGGCAACGCGTTTTCTTGCGGTCCTACCTGCAACGCGAACCCGGCGTGCTTGGTGGCAAGCAACTGGCAATCAACGTTCGTGTTGCCATTGCTGACGATGGTGTCATCGACCGGCGTGGTAGTGAGGACGAGGCGGAGCTGGAGTCCGTTTTCAAGGCAGACCAAATCCCGGAAGAGATTCGAGTTACCATCGGAGATCGCAGGGCCGATCACCAGTTGCCCACCGCGCTTGTCCGCCTCGCCGGCGGCGCGCCGGATATACACATGGGCGATACGTTGACGGCAAGTGATCGGGAGCGCCTGCGCGCATTCCTGCTTGCACACCACGCCCGGCACGAAGGTCCAACTGCAGCCGCGCCGGTAGGGCCGGCGCCGGCCTCAAGCGGGGCTCCGGGAGGAGTAGTGAAGATTGCCGCGGAAGTCAGGCCGACTTTCTGCCCGAGGTGCCGCAGCACGAATCTCAGAGTCGACTACTACTACAACTTCTTCTTGCGCTGCCGCACGTGCAACAGGGCCGTACCGCTGGTTCTGCGATGTAGTCAGTGCGGCACCAAACACAAGAAGATTCTGAAGTCCCAGGTGGTCAGCGAGCATGGCGCCCTGAGCACCAGTTGCAGCCAGTGTGGAGCGTCGATTTCACTTGAGACGCGCTAGAACGAAGCGCAGACAGATGTTCAGTACGCAAAAGCCGCGGCCAGTGCCTCAGGGTCCGAGCGCCGCGCGAGCGCCAGTACGGTGAGAAGTGCGACGACCGGCCGCTCGTTCGAGGGGCGTGTCTTCAGCGCCAGGTCCGCCGACGCCAGGATAGCTTGCGCGGACGCCAAATCTTCGTAGGTGTAGGACCCAAGCGAGCGCTCCAGCTGCCGGAGACGCCAGGGCTGCCAGCCACTCCGCTCGAGGAGCACGTCGGCGCCCACTTTCTCACGGCGCGAGGCAGCCAACATGGCGAGGTCGTGCACCCGCGACCCTATCAGCGCGAGAACCTGCTCCGGCGCCTGGCCCGAGACGAGAAGCTTCTCCGCGAGGTCGACAGTCCGGGCTGCCTGTTTGGCTGCGACGGCGTCGACGAGATCGTACGCGCGCGCCTCGGCGGCCTCAGCAACCAGCTTCTCGACGTCCTGTGCGAAGATGCTGTACAGCGGTGCGGTGAAGCAGAGTAGCTTGTCAATCTCATTCGATGCCACCATGAGATCGCATGCGCATCGCTGGGCAATAAGCCGCGCCGCACGGCTGTCGATGCTCCCACCTCGTCGCTCCACGAACTCGCTTATCCGCCTCGCCGCCCAGGCCTCGAGGTCAGCTGCGTCCTTCGGCATCGTGCAAGCCTGGATGCGGGCAGATCCCTGTGGAAGCGCGGCGAGCTCTTTCAGATAGCGATTGGTCGCGGGCAGATCGCCTTCGTGCAGGATCAAGTCAGTCGTGGGAGGCATCTGTGTTACGAATCGCGCCAGTTCCGCGGCCGCGGGACGCGATGTCGTCTGCTTCGCGGCAGCGGATTCGGCCTTCCCAGCCCATGCCGCGAGCAGGCCGCGCACAACGATGACCTGGCGATCGGCGAATAGCGAGCGGGATGAGCACGTGTCCCGCAAGACGGGCCAGGAGACAACCGCGCCGTCGAAGCGCGTGCGTGCATGGGCCGCGTCAACATCCGCCTCAAACCTCGCCTGGAGAGCCACAACGGCTTCAGCAGATCCGTACTCGTCGGCTCCATAGATCACGTGCAGCATGCGGCAGCGTCCTCAATCGCAGGCACCAGGCGCCGGACATTGCGCAACCACGACTGAATTGCGACGCGTCCGCACCGCGACACGCGATCACGTTATCTCGATCGGGCAGCATACACGCGCGATCGGCGGTTGGCAAGAATCAGGTCGGGGTGAGAGGACTTGAACCTCCGACCTCAGCGTCCCAAACGCCGCGCGCTACCGACTGCGCTACACCCCGCTACCCTACAGGAGGTAGTCTAGAGAAGGCGCGGCGGCGCGTCAAGCGGAGCGCTGGCGGATATCTCTACATGGCTCATGCTACAAGCGTGCCTGCCCAAGCCCTGCGTTGGCATCGAGCCGCGGGCACCTGATATTCTGGCTCTGACACGCGAGGGATGGCGTGAACAGCATCTCACGGATTATGCCCTACCGAAGGGTCCACGTGATCGGAAAGCATTCGTTCGGACTGGCCTACGATGACCGCGTATTGCGGCACGATCCCGGAATTGTGCAGCAGACACTCGCGGACGGCACTCCGTTTGACGGCATTGAGCATAGCTCCAGCTCACGCATTATCGAGCGGACTCACACGCTTCTCGTTGCATCAGGATTCGCGGCCGAATCCGTGCAGATCCCCGTGCAGGCGGCCACGGAAGACGACGTCGCCATGTGCCATTCGCGTGAGTATGTGGCCAGCCTCAGACGCATGAGCGAGGCTGGGGGAGGCAGCGCGGGTGAAGCCGCGCCTGTCGGGGCCGGTTCGTTTCTCCCGGCGTTGCTGTCGAGCGGTGCCGCGATCTCCGCCGTCGACACCGTGCTTCGCGGCACAGCTCGCGCGGCGTACGCGTTGGGTCGACCACCCGGACATCATGCTCTGGCCGACGCGGGGATGGGCTACTGCCTTTTCAACAACATCGCGATCGCCGCCCGTCATGCACAGCGCCAGGGGGCGTCACGGGTGATGATTGTCGATTGGGACGTTCATCACGGAAACGGTACGCAATGTGCGTTCTATGCGGATCCGTCGGTGCTCTTCGTCTCCCTGCACCAGGACAACTGGTATCCGGCAGACATGGGTTCACTCGATCAGAGCGGCGCCGGCGACGGGGCGGGCGCCACGATCAATGTGCCGCTGCCGCCAGGTACCGGCGACCTCGACTACCTTGCGGTCCTCGATCGCATCGTAGCCCCGGCGGCTCGCCGATTCAGTCCTGACCTTCTACTGGTGAGCGCTGGTCAGGATGCGTCGATGTTTGATCCGCTTGGCCGCATGCTTGTAACGATGGATGGATTCAATGCGCTCGGTCGGCGGGCGCGTGAAATCGCCGAAGACGTGTGCGGCGGGCGCCTCGTGCTGGTCCAGGAGGGCGGCTACAGTCTGTCCTACACGCCGTTCTGCGCGCTGGCTACCGTTTGCGGTGCCGCCGGAAGTATGCTTAGTGTGTCCGATCCCCACGATGGGACGTCAGAAGTCATTCGGGCGCGGTCCATTTACTCGCGCGATACGGACCAGGCGATACTCGAGGCTGTCGAAGCGCACTCGCGGCACGTACACTGGTGATGTAAATCTCGCCGAGCAAAGGATACGACGCATCGTGGACAATATCGCCCACGTGTTCACCGCGGACTGGCTGCAGTGGCTGCTGAGCGTCGAGTTGCTCGGCCTTGCGGCGCTGCCCCTGAGCGCGTTGCTGTTTCGCTCCCTGCCAGATCGGGGCTACGGGCTCTCCAAGCCGCTGGGCATGTTGTTTGTAGTGTTCCTTAATTGGTGGCTCGGCAGCATTGCCGGCCTGGCGAATTACCCGCCGCTCCTCTGGGCCCTGACCCTCATGCTTGCCGCCGGCGGTGTCAGCCTGTATCGGCTGGGCTCGGCGACCCGACCGGCTGACTTTCGCGCCCTGAGCCGCGTCGTAGCCATTGAAGAGGCAGTGTTCTTGGTTGCCTTCGCGGGCTGGACAATCGTGCGAGGGCTTCATCCGGACATCTTCGACACCGAGAAACCAATGGATTTTATGCTGCTCCAGGTCAGTGGAGCGACGCATAGCTTCCCGCCGCCCGACGCATGGCTGGCCGGCCACACGGTGAACTACTACTACCTAGGCTATGCCGCCTTCGGCATGATCGGACGGATGGCCGGCGTGGATCCGCGCTTCGGCTACAACCTTTCCAATGTCACGATTTTCGCGCTTGGCTGCGGCGCCGCGTATTCGCTCGCGCTCGCGACGACGAAGAGCCGTCTGTGGGGACTCGCCGGCGCGTTTGCGGTGATGCTTGCAGGCGATCTCGACACGATACCGCAAGTCGTCTCCCAGGTCTTCACCGGTGGACTCAACGGGGAGGGACTGAACCTGTGGTGCAGCACACGCATCATCGACGGCGGCTGCGCGCCGTACCACACTATCACGGAGTTTCCCATCTTCAGCCTGTTGTGGAATGACCTGCACCCGCATGTCATGGCCATTCCATTTGTGTTGCTCGCCATCGGATTCGGTGTCCAGGCGCTGCTCGACCCACCGACGGCGATAGCCCAGCGCGAAATGCGCTACCTCTGGATCGCGTCGGCGGCGGTGGCGGCCGGTATGCTGTTCGGCGTCAATTCATGGGATTATCCGACGTACACGATCTTCGCAGTTCTCTGCGTCATGCTTGCGGCGTACCGCAGTGGTCAGGCGACCTCTCGAGCGCTTGCCGAAGCAGTGGCCATTGTCCCGTTGAGCCTCATCCTTTATCTGCCGTTCCTGATCACCGTACACAACGCCAAGAGCATCGGCGTGCATGTGAATCCCACGGCTATGGGTGACGCGCTTACCGTCATCGGCGGTGTTCTGGCCCCAGCAGCCGCCTTCGCCGCATGGCGCGGAATTGCCGCGCTCTCCGCGAACGTCAGCCGCGACGGGCAGCCGGAGCCGCTCGTTCGTCAGCTGCTGCGAGTCATGCCCGAGGGGAGTGGCTGGTGGATCGCGTTCGTCCTCGTGCTGCTCACACTTGTTTGGCCCGCCCGAATCGACCTTCTCTACGTGTGCCTGTTGGTGGCAATCGTCTATGCACTTGTTGTGCTTCGGGAGGAGGAAACACCGGAAGTACAGGCCGCGCTCCTGCTGGCGCTGCTTGCCGTTGCCGTCTTGCTGGCCAGTGACTTCGTGTATCTGAGAGACGACTTCGACAACTCGCCGGGCTACCGCATGAATACAGTCTTCAAGCTCTACTACCAAGCATGGATCCTGCTCGCCATCGCCGCTCCCGTGTGCATACAATCGATCGGCGCCGCGCTTGGAGCGTCCTTCTCACGCCGCGCGCGTTTCGTGTGGTACGGGCTGGCGGTGCTGCTCGCCGCGGGCACAGCTTTTTATCCAATAGAAGGAGTTGGCAGCCAGGAGGCGTCGTATGCATCGAGCGCGCGGGGACTCGACGGCCTGGCCTACGCACGAGAAATGGCGCCGGACGAATACAAAGCACTCATGTGGATTCAGCAACACACGAATCAGTTCGATGTGGTGGCGGAAGCATACGGCGGCGAGTACTGGGGCGATCCCGGACTCAGCGCGGATGCCAACGTATTCTCGGCACTGACCGGCAGGCCTACGATCATCGCTTGGCCGGCGAGTCACGAGGCCCTGTGGCGTGGCGACATTGGCACGGGATCCGGTCAGCAGGCGGCGCAAGCTCTGATCAGCCAGGCCGAACAAGACGATCGGACGCTGTTCACGGCCTCCGACAAGCAGGTCGCGGCTCGGATCATCAAGAAGTACAACATCGCCTACGTTGTGGTCGGTCCGTACGAGCGATCGGAGTTCGGGGCGGGAACCCCTGGTACGACGCTTACGAACTTCAGATCGTTTCTGACTCCAGTTTTGCAACTTTCTGCCGTAACCATATATAGGGTTCCCTGCGATCCCGCGTGCGCTGCTGGGCACTGACGTGGCGCGGAAGGTTCAGGCCTGTTCTGATCCGCTGTGCGAGCGCGGGGGTGAGGAGACGACTATTGAGTGTACGGACTGGGACCACGGAGAAGTCGATAGTGCGGGCGCCGCTCCTGGTCTGAGCCATCGAGGCGCAACTGGACCGAGTGTACCCGTGGCAATCCTGTGATCTTCACCTGATGGGGCGGCCCATCCTTGACAACGAGTGGCTCAAGTTTTATACTACTACTGCAGCATGGAGCCAAAGGAACTGACGTATGGGCAGAGTGGTCGGTATCGATTTGGGGACCACGAACTCGGTCATCGCCACGATCGAGGGCGGCGAACGGCTGGTCATCCCGAATGCCGAAGGCAGCAGGTTGACGCCTTCAGTCGTCGCATTTACGCGAAAGGGCGAACGGCTCGTCGGGCAGCTCGCCAAGCGACAGGCTGTCGTAAACCCTGAGCGAACCATTATGTCAATAAAGCGCTTGATGGGCACGGATCAGCGTGTGACAATCGATGGCCATCCGTATACCCCGCAGGAGATATCGGCAATCATTCTCCAGAAGCTCAAGCGCGACGCTGAGGTATTCCTTGGCGGCGAGGTCACCGGCGCGGTGATCACGGTGCCCGCCTACTTCAACGACGGCCAGCGTCAGGCGACCAAGGACGCCGGCCGGATCTCGGGCCTTGATGTGATCAGAATCATCAACGAGCCCACAGCGGCGGCGCTCTCGTATGGCTTCGACAAGAAGCGGATGGAGACCGTGCTCGTGTGGGACCTCGGAGGAGGCACGTTCGACGTGTCGATCCTTGACGTCGGCGACGGCGTGTTCGAGGTCAAGGCGACCTGCGGCGACACCCGCCTCGGAGGGGATGACTACGACATCAAGATTGTGGAGTATCTTGCCGAGCAGTTCCTCCAGGAATACGGCATCGATCTCACTCGCGAGCGCGAAGCTCTTCAACGCTTACTCGACGCAGCCGAGCGGGCCAAAGTCGAGTTGTCGTCGGTCGTCGCGACATCGATCAACCTGCCGTTCATCACATCTGATGCCACGGGACCGAAGCATCTCGATCAGGAGCTTACTCGCGCCAAGTTCGAGGAGTTCACCGGTGAGCTGACCTATCGCTGCATGCGACCGTTCAGGCAGGCGCTGTCCGACGCCCAGATCACCGAAGATGAGATCGATGAGGTGATCCTGGTTGGCGGTTCGACGCGCATGCCGGTCATCCAGCAGCTAGTACAGCAGTTGACCGGGAAGGTGCCCTACCAGGGTGTGAATCCTGACGAGGTCGTGGCGCTCGGCGCGTCGGTCCAGGCCAGCGTGTTGACGGGAGAGCTCAAGAACGTCGTGCTGCTCGATGTGACACCGCTCTCGCTTGGCGTCGAGACCGTCGGCGGCGTGTTTACGAAGCTCATCCACAGAAACACCACGATACCGACCAAGCGCACCGAGATCTTTACCACAGGCCAGGACAACCAGATCGGTGTCGATATTCATGTTCTCCAGGGTGAGCGTGAAATGGCGCAAGACAATCAGCCCCTGGGACACTTCAATCTCGACGGCATCAATCCTGGGCCCGCGGGCATACCGCAAATCGAGGTGACTTTCGAGATCGATCATAATGGCATCGTGAGTGCCGCTGCTCGAGATCTCTCTACTGGCAGAGCTCAAACGATTACCATTACTGCATCGACTAATCTGAGCTCCGACGAGGTCGAAAGGCTTGTTAGGGAGTCCGCACAATATGCCCAGCAGGACGAGATCCGGCGCAGGCAGGCAGAACTCGCGAACAAGGCCCAGAGCTTGCTCTACCGCGCGGAGCGCCTGATCGACGCGCGAGCGGTTGAGAATCCGTACGATCGCGCGCGCATCGACGACGCCGCCCGGGAAGTGAAGACCTGCCTCACCTCGGGAGACTTCAGCGATCTTGAACAGGCGTGCCGGCACCTGGAACCGCTGCTCCCGAATGCCGTACAGGCGCTTGGAGTTGGCAGGTTGGATGGAGCTACGTTCCCGCGCGACGTGAAGCATGGCGAGTAGGCTCGCGAGCCCAGGCCCGGCGCGCAGCGCCCTCCGCCAAAGCAGCCGCGCGTGCTGGTGAGAATCTATGGAATACAGGGATTACTACAAAATACTTGGAGTATCGAAGGATGCTCCAACCGGCGAGATCAATAAGGCATATCGCAAGCTGGCGCGCAAGTATCACCCCGATTTGAATCCCGGCGACAGGACTGCCGAAGCCAGATTCAAGGAGATTAACGAAGCGCACGAAGTGCTGATCGATGCCGATAAGCGGCAAAAGTACGATCAGGTAGGCACGTCGTGGAAGCGACCTGGCTTTGACATTCACACGTATGCGACACGGGCGGGTCGTCAGAAGACTGCAACCGCCGATGCCGGCGGCACTTCCAGCGCCGAGAGCTTCAGCGATTTCTTTCAAAGCATTTTCGGCCAGACCGCACGGCAGCAGCGCGCAACTGCCACGGCGCCGAAGCCGCGTCGGGGAGACGATATCGAACAGCCGGTCGAGGTCTCTCTGGAGGAGGCGTTCTCCGGAGGTCAGCGTATGTTCACGCTGACTGGCCAGGATCGCTGCCCGAGGTGCGGCGGCAGCGGTCTTGATGCGGACGCCAAGCCCTGCCCGGCATGCAAGGGATCGGGCTGGACGACATTCTCGCGACGCATCGAGGTGAAGATTCCCGCCGGAGTGCGTGATGGCTCGCGTATCCGCATCGCAGGAGAGGGCAACCCGGGTGCGAGCACCGGACCCCGCGGTGATCTCTATCTGGTGGTGTCGCTCAAAGCGCATAGCAGGTTCCGACGTGATGACGACAACTTGATCGAGGAGGTGGACGTGCCGTACACCACCCTCGTGCTTGGTGGGGAGGTGGTCATTCCTACCGTCAAGGGGAAAGTCATGCTCAAGATTCCCGCCGGCACCGCAAACGGGAAGCAGTTCCGTCTGGCCGGCCTCGGTATGCCGAGGCTCAAGGACGGGAGCAAGGGCGACTTGCTGGTCAAAGTTCACGCTATGCTGCCGGGTACCAACGGCATGCCTCTCACCGCGCGAGAACGCGAACTGCTGAACGAACTGGCGGGTATCAACCACCAACGCGCGGCGACCTCTTGAGCGACAGGCGAGAGATTTCGCGACCGGTCGGCTCGGTCTTTTCCAGGGTTAGCTGGGGTCGCGCAGTACGGGAGGAGGTCCCGCTAGCGAGAAATGGAAAGTCGTATGAAGTCGTTGACTTCCGAGATGGATCTGGAGATGGAAGAGCGGCCACTGGGACTTCGCTTTACCATCAGAGTGGCTGCCGAAGCAGTCAACGTCCATCAGCAGACACTCCGTCACTATGAACGCCTCGGGTTGGTAAGCCCTCACCGGGGTACTGGCCGCATACGCTATTACACGCAGCGCGATATCGAGCGCCTCCGCCTGATCCGCCGACTTATGGACGAGCTCAAAGTGAACCTTGCCGGCGTCGAGGTGATTCTCAATCTGACCGAGCGCATAGAGCAGCTTCAGCTCGAGCTCACGGAGCGCCAGGAGCGTATCCGGGAAGCCTACGAGGCAGAAATTGACGAGATGCGAATCGAGTTTGAGGCGGAAATCTATCGCCTTAAGGACATTATCCGCCGTGTGACCGCTCAGGCATGACCAGTATCGGCGGCCAGCCGACGATTCTGGCACGCGTCGCGCACGTGACGCGCCGTGTCACACCGGCGCGCGGCCAATGGTGAACCGTGCGCCTTCCGTATCAATTGGAACCGTGCACGTTCGCGCGGAGAGGCCGTGTTCGTGCGCGACGCGCGCGAACGCGGCCTCGATCCTCTGAAAGCCGCTCGAGGCGAGGGCAATGACCGAAGAGCCGGCGCCACTCAGCGACGCGCCATGGGCCCCAGACTGTACTGCGGCATCGATCGCCGGCAATAGGTAGCGGAATTTCTCGCTACGATAGGGTTGATGCAGCCGGTCGGCCATGGCCACGCGAAGCAAATCGCTCCTGTTCTGCGACATAGCGTACACCAGGAGGCCAACGCGTCCTGCATTGAAAATGGCATCGCTTCGTGTGGTCGCGACCGGCAACGCCGCGCGCGATTCGGCCGTGCTTGAGGAGTCTTCGGGAATCAGCAGCACCGCTTGCAGATCGGCAGGCGGAACTATCCGCTGAACGACGGAAGTCTTGCCTTCGATCACGCCGATCGTGAATCCGCCCCAGAGTGCCGCGACAATGTTGTCTGGATGCCCTTCCATGTCCAGTCCGAGCGGCAGCAACACGTCGGGACGATACTCCATGCCAAGCAGCACCGCCGCCGCCATCACGCCGCCGGCGATCGCCGCCGCGCTACTCCCGAGGCCTCGCCCCAGAGGAATCCTGTTGTGCATGCGGAGCCGGCTTGGAGGTAGCCTTCGACCGTGCGTCGAGGCGAATCTGTTCATGGCAATGAGGACCAGGTTCTCATCCTGAGTGCCGAGCGTACTCGCGCCTTCCCCGGTGACACTAACCGATGATCTGGAGTCCTCCGGCAGCACTTCGACACTGATATGGTTGAACAGCCGCAGCGACAGTGCAACACAGTCGAAACCTGGCCCGAGATTGGCGGATGTAGCAGGCACCCGCAGAGTGACGACCAAGCCCGAAGCAACACTGCTGCTCACAAACGCCCCGTGTGCCGGCTGCGCGCTGACGCGCCGTCATTCCGCCGTCCCAACGACCGGGCGGGTCGGATGTCATGAGCGCCGGCCCTACAAGTGTATCTCAGGAGATCACCTGGATGTCCGTGAGATAGCCGAGGACAATGTCGCGATCGGCGGTCGACCGAAGCGCGACGAAGATCGTGTCGTCCCCCGCCACGGTGCCCACGACCTCCGGAAAAGCACACATATCAAGCGTCGCGCATATCATGTTGGCCATTCCGGGCGACGTCCGTACCACCAGAAGCTGTGAACTGTCGCCGAATGCAAGCGGCACGTCGCCGAGAAGATGCGCAAGTCTCCGCCGTGCCGAAAGACTGTCGTTCGGTGAAACGGACTCGGGCAATGTGTAGACGACCCGGCCATCGACCGCCGCGCGCACCAGGCCAAGCTCCACCATATCGCGAGAAACAGTTGCTTGCGTGACGAAGATGTCCTGCCTTCTCAGCGCGTCGACGAGATCGTCCTGGGTGTGCATGGCACCCTCGGCAACGATCTTCCGGATAAGCCTGTGGCGGACCTGCTTCGAATCACCCTTCATAGCACACCAAGGACACTGTCCAGCACGGAAAGCGCGTCACTCACCTGGGACGCACTCAGGATGAGAGGGGGAACCATCCTGATCGTCGACGGACCAGTGCTATTGACCAGAAGCCTTAGCTCGCGCGCCCGCCGTACCGCGTCTGCCGCATTCGATCCATTCAGGTCGATTGCGAGCATCAGGCCCCTGCCTCTGACCGCGGACACCACGTCGTGCTTTCCCTGCAGTTGCTGCAGACCATCAAGGAAGACCGCGCCAATGCGGGCTGCATTTTCCATCAACCCTTCGTCAAGAATCACCCCGAGCGTAGCAACCCCAGCGGCGCAAACGAGCGGATTGCCTCCTTGCGTCGTACCGTGATCACCCGGCTCAAAACATGACACCGCCCGGCGCGCCAGCACCGCGCCAGCAGGCAGTCCCCCACACATACCTTTGGCTAGCGTGACGATATCCGGTACGACGCCGAAGCCCTGGGCGGCGAGGAAGGTCCCTGTTCGGCCGATACCGCTCTGGATTTCGTCGAGAATCAGGAGCAGTCCATTGCGGTCACACCAGTCGCGCACAGTCGCGAGATATGCTCCGGTCGCAGGATGTATGCCGCTCTCGCCCTGAACCGGCTCGAGCATGACTGCAACGGTGTCGGCGGTAGTCGCAGCCTGGAGAGCCTCGAGATCGTTGTAAGGAACGTGCGTGAAACCCGGAGGCAGCGGGGTGAACGGCCGCTGGTACTTCTCCTGGCCGGTGGCGGCCAAGGTTGCCAGCGTGCGCCCGTGGAAACTGTGGTCTGCCGTGATAATGGCGTAGGCTCCTCCTTTGTGGGCCTTGCCGAACTTCCGCGCCAGCTTGATCGCCCCTTCGTTCGCTTCACAACCACTGTTCGTGAAGAATACGTGGTCCATGCCCGTCAGTCTCGTAAGCATTTCGCCAAGCTCGATTTGTGGCGCTGAGTAATAGAGATTCGACACGTGAATCAGCGTGCGGGCCTGCTCTTCCAGAGCCTTCACCAGCCGAGGATGGCAGTGCCCCAGCACGTTGACGGCGATACCCGCCACCAAATCAAGATACTTGTGGCCTGCGTCGTCCCAAACGTAGCACCCCTCGCCGCGCACAAGCACCACTGGCTGGCGCAGAAAAGTGGGCATGTAGACCTGTCGTTCGCGCTCGGCTATCGTCGCCACACCATCTCCCTCGACCTTCTAGGCGCCCAATTCAAGCGCGGTGAAAACCGTTCCCCGCGGAAGGCCACCGTTGAGCATCGGTCGCAGCACCTCGCGATCGCGCCCGTGCGCGATGCACGACGCTTGAGCCCCGCTATCCAGTGCCGCCAGGCAAGCCCCGACTTTTGGGAGCATGCCGCCGCGAATCGTGCCGTCCGCGACCAGCGCGGTGACCTGCGCCGGTGTGAGCCTCGCGAGGACCGCCCCATGCCCATCCAGCACTCCTGGCACGTCAGTCAGAAATACCGAGACTGCTGCACGAAGCGCTCCGGCTACTGCTCCGGCCACACTATCAGCGTTGATGTTGCGAAGCACACCCGACGAGTCGAGCGCGATTGGCGCTAGGAGCGGCACGTAGCCATCGCGCATGAGAACGTCGAGCAGGTCAGGATTCACGGTGTCGACCTCACCCACCAAGCCAAGGTCGGCGTCGGCATGCGGGCGCGCGGTCAATATGCCGGCGTCCACGCCGCAGAGGCCGATGGCGCGCACGCCGTGGCGCACGAGGGCCCCGACCAGCGACACGCTTACCTTGCCGCGCAACACCATGGTGGCGATTTCCATCGACTCGGGGTCTGTCACGCGCAGGCCATCCTTGAAGCGAACCGGCAGCGATAGCCTACCCATCAGCGCGGAGATTTCCTGCCCGCCTCCATGAACGACCACCGCACGGTAGCCGGAGCTAATAAGCTTGGGAAGGCCGAGAAGCGCGCCATCAAGGTCTGCTACGGCGCCCCCGACTTTAATAACGACAGTACCGCCGGATCCGGGTCCGGTCATGTCGTGTACTCGGCGTTGATGCGTACGTAGTCATAGCTCATGTCGCAGCCCCATGCGGTTGCCGATCCGTCTCCCAGATGGAGATCGAGGCGAAGCGTCACCGTAGGCTCCTTGAGCAGCCTTGACGCTCTTCCCCGTGAATACTGCAGCCCAAGGCCCTTGTCATAGAGGCACATATCGTTCAGGTGCAGCGTCGCTTGTTCGGCGTCGAAATCGCACCCAGAATAGCCTGCCGCGCAGATGATCCGCCCCCAGTTCGGATCGCCGCCAAAGACCGCCGTCTTCACCAGGTTTGATTTCGAAATCTCGCGTGCGATCGCGCGCGCATCACTCTCGCAGCGTGCACCGTCCACCTGGACTTCGACGAGCGTTCGCGCACCCTCGCCATCAGAAACGAGTTGCTTCGCAAGGTGAAGACAGAGCGCCGTCAGTGACTGCGAGAACGCCGTTGCCTCCGGATGTGCCGCGTGAATGCAGGCGGCGCCCGCGGCGCCGTTTGCCAGTAGCACGACTGCGTCATTCGTCGATGTGTCGCCATCCACGCTGATCATGTTGAATGATCTCTCCACGGCTGAAGTGAGCGACGCCTGGAGGAATTCGGGCTCGATCCGAGCGTCAGTTGTGAGAAACCCCAAGAGCGTTGCCATGTTGGGATGAATCATTCCCGCGCCCTTAGCTGCCCCGCCGATGTTGATCGCCACACCGTCAATCTCCAGGCCAATCGAGCAGCTCTTCGGGCGCGTGTCGGTAGTCATGATCGCGCGAGCGAAATCCTGGCCTCCCACGGTCGAAACGTCGAGCCGCGCAAACCCTGACTCGACGCGATCCATCGGCAATGGGACGCCGATGACGCCAGTCGAGAACACAAGGACGTCCTCGTCCGGCACGCCGAATCTCGCCGCGACAAGCGTGCCCATGGTCCGCGCATCCTGAAGACCCTGTGAGCCGGTACAGGCGTTGGCGTTCCCACTGTTCGCAACGATCGCAGAGGCACGATGCGATTGAATGCGCGCGCGATTGAGGTGAATCGGCGCCGCGGCGGCCTTGTTCTGCGTGAACACCGCAGCCGCGGCAGCAGGTACGTCGGAAACAATCACAGCGAGATCTGGTTTGGCGCTACCATCCTTGATCCCGCACGCCACAGCGCCGGCTCGGTACCCCAACGGCACTGTAACGCCCTGATCCGCATCGCGGACTTGCACGGCGTGTCTCGCCTTCTTCTAGTGCAACCTCACTCAGATCACTGCACGAGCCCACCGATAGCGCGCGCTCTTGCCGCCAGGGTCATTATACACATCGCTGCATCGCTATGCGCTTGAAGGCCTTCCAGCACGCAACCGTCGCGGGCCACGACAGGTACCTGAACCGCAGCCCGCGTGCCGCAGCCTTGCGCCGCACTCGACGCGGATCGGGCGTCCCGGCTATGAGTGCGAGTTCCCGTCTCGACGCACTTCCTGGACGTTTCGCACGCGTTCAAGGCGGGAAAACACGCGACTCAGCTGCTCGATGTCGGTGATCTTCACTGTGAGATGGATCATCGCGTAGCCGGTGGACTGCGCGTCAACCTTCGCCCCGGTAATTGGAACGTGCTCCTCAGTCACCGCGGCGCTCACATCACGCAGAAGTCCATCCCGGTCCCACGCGCGCACGACGATGCCGACCTTGTAGAGCGCCTTGTCAACCCACTTGCCCCATTCGACCGGCACCAACCGCGCGACTTCTTTTTCGTTAACGATGTGTCCGCAGGACGTGCGATGTATGGTCACGCCACTGTTACGGGTTACATAACCGGTGATCTGGTCGCCTAGTGCAGGCTGGCAGCAGCCCGCAAGCCGGATCATCAGGTCGCCCACGCCCATCACAGTCACACCCGCAGGAGGGGGTACATCCCCCTTTTGCGGTACTTCCGCCGGTGGCGGCGGTTGCACTTCTTCCCGAGGCTGCAGGCGCATAACCACGCCCTGCGGGCTGACTGCACCGTATCCGACCGCGGCAAAGAGATCGTCCGGGGTTCGGAAGTCCAGGGCTGCGGTGACGGTTCCGAGCATGTCAGGAGTGATCGCGGCAAGGGCGCGCTGCTGAAGCCTGTTCAGCTCGCGCTCGACCAGCTCACGCCCACGACCGATGTTCTTGTCGCGGTCCTGGCGCCGAAGCCATTGCCGGACCTTCTCTCTCGCGCTCGCAGACGCCACGAAGTCCAGCCAATCGCGACTGGGTCCGTGAGCGGTCTTGGTAGTCAGAATCTCTACGCGATCGCCATTCTGCAAGCGATGGTCAAGAGGCACCATGATTCCGTTGACCTTGGCGCCTATAGTCCTGTGACCGAGCTCCGTGTGCACGCGGTACGCAAAATCAACTGGCGTCGACCTGGCAGGCAAATCGATGATGTCGCCCTTCGGGCTTGAGACAAACACCTGGTCCTGGAATACGTCGATCTTGACTGTATCCACGAAGTCGGTGGCATTCTGACTGAGCTCGTCTTGCCAGCTCTTGAGCATCGAAATCCAGCTTGTGAGGGCAGTCGGCAGCGATGCCGAGAGGCCCTGTTCCTTGTAGTACCAGTGGGTAGCCACGCCGAATTCGGCCTCGCGGTGCATGTCGTGCGTTCTGATCTGCACTTCGGTCGGACGGCCTTCTTCGCAGATCACTGTCGTGTGCAGCGACTTGTACCCGTTTGGTTTGGGCGTTGCGATGTAGTCTTTGAAGCGGGCAGGCAACGGCGGCCAGTGGGCATGTACGATACCGAGCACCTCGTAGCACTCGTTCTTTGTGTCCACGAGCACGCGCAGCGCGAAGAGATCGTAAATGTGGGAGAGATCGGACTCTCCGGATCGGACAAGTTTCTTATAAATGCTGTAAAGGTGCTTGGCCCTGCCTTTGACCTCTGCTTTGATATGGTGCTCGTGCAGCGTCTGGCGCAATAGGGCGGTTACCCGCTCAATATACTCCTCGCGCTGCGCTCCTCTTGTAGCGAGCTCGGCCACAAGCCGGTCATACTGTTCGGGCTCAAGATAGCGGAACGCGATATCCTCCAGCTCCCACTTGATCTGCGCCATGCCTAAGCGACCGGCGAGTGGCGCGTAAATCTCGCGCGTCTCCGTCGAGATTCGCTGCTGCTTCGCGGCTGGTAGCGCATCAAGGGTCCACATGTTGTGGAGGCGATCGGCAAGTTTGACCAGCACGACGCGGGGATCCTCGGCCATCGCCAGGAACATCTTCTTGATGTTTTCGGCTTGCTGCTTGACGGCGCGCTCGCGGTTCTTGCGCTGCTCATCGCTCGCGTTGAGCTGCTGATCGGTCCAGTTGCGCTGCCGCCGCCCAAGTTCTTCGAACTTCGTGACGCCGTCCACGATATGCGCTACTGCGGGGCCGAACCGCTCCCGGAGCTCGGGAAGCGATACCGCCGTATCCTCAACAACATCGTGTAGCAGCGCGGCGACGATCGTTGTGGCGTCGAGATGCATGCTGGCCACGATCATCGATGCAGCCAGCGGGTGCATAACGTACGCTTCGCCTGACTTCCGTACCATGCCTTCGTGCGCGTGGTCAGCCAGATCATAAGCCTTCCGGATCGCGACAAGCGCCTGCGGAGGAAGGTACGTGCCTGCGACCGCAAGCAGGTCATCGACACCCGTCGCGATCGGCCGCTGAACCATAGAATGTGCTGATAGCGCCAATGCAAAAAACCTCGAGAACCACCACTCTACCAGAGTATACCTGGTAGTGGTGACGTGATCATGCGAATCCGGGAAATCCGGTAAGCGGTTTCCCTGCAGTTCGTGCCAAGCCCATACGGATCGGCACTGGTCGGCTTCGGGCACGCCGAGGTGCCACGATCTTTGCCTAGGCTGGGTTGAAGACGAGGTCGCAGATGCGGAGTTGCAGCGTGTGCTCGCCGTTCCAGTCTGCTATACCCAGGCTGAATACTATATCGACCTCGAGATTCCGGCGAAGGTACTCGGCAACGGCGGCATGCCCATATGCAATGGCCTGCAGCATCACGGTTCCGCGTCGCAGCGTCATCTGCAGATGATTCGCTCCAACGCGGCGGTAGTCGTGAACGCGAAGCCGCCGGCAGAGCAGAAGAGGCTTCTCGTTGCCCGGACCGTGTGGCTCAAGTGCCTGCAACTGCTCGTACAACTGCCAGTCAATCTCATACGGGGTCACTTCTGCGTCGATGCGCAATAATGGGGCGAGTTGTCTGTCGTCGTATGCGCGTCCAATATACTCGCGCAGGCCAGGGATTAAGGCAGGGACATGACCGGCAGGCGCCGTGAAGCCGGCGGCCTGCGCATGACCGCCAAACTGGTCGAGCAAGTCCCTGTGGGCAATCAGGGCGTCGACCACGGAGCCAGGCGATGCTGCGCGCATTGTCCCACGCACCATTTCGCCGCTTTGATGCAGCACCATTGCCGCGCCACCGTATGTCTCAACCAGCTTACCTGTGACAAAGCCTGCAACGGACGCTTCGGCCGGATCGATGCTCGCAACAACCAGAGGACTGGCTGCGGATGGCCCGCGTCCAATACTCTCGATGCACGCGGCGAGCACCCTCTTGGCCAATTGCTGGCGGTCGAGAAAGCGCTTCTCTATGGTGGAAACAACATCTCTTGCGTCCTCTTCAGTTCGCGCGGTCAGCAGCGCGTAGGCAACCGATCCCCCATCCGTAAAGCCGGCGGCGTTGAGGCGCGGGCAAACGCGGCACCCCACGGACGTCGAAGTGATCGACCCTGGGCTCAGCCCTGTTTGCGAGGCAAGCAACCGCAGACCCGGACGAATTGAGGTATTGAGCACGTTGAGGCCTTGCCATACAAGGGCGCGATTCTCACCCACAAGCGGCACCATGTCCGCGATTGTGCCGAGCGCCACCAAATCGAGCAGCCGTTTCGCGCGCTCATCAGGCAGGCCGAACACCTGGAACAAGCGCTGGACAAGCTTGAACGCAACGCCAACCCCAGCCAGGTCCCTGCAGGGGTAAACGCAATCTGCACGCTGCGGATTGACAACAGCAGTCACGCCTGGCAGGACAAGGCATGGCGCATGGTGGTCAGTGACAAGAAATTCCAATCCTGCCGCGAGAAATCGCGCGACCACGGACTCGCTCGTGACACTGCAATCTGCCGTGACCACGAGTGTAACACCCTGATCGACGAATCGCAGCAGTGGCTCGACGTGAACGCCTATGGTCTCCTCTAATCGGTTCGGCACGTATGGAAGCGTCACGATGCCAACGGCGCTCAGCGCCTCGACCAGCACGGCCACCGACGCAATTCCGTCTACATCTGAATCCCCATAGACCGCGACCTTTTCGCCAGCGGCTTGTGCCCGTACAAGCCTATCGACTGCTCTATCTACATCCTGCAGTCTGCTGGAATCGTGGATGGCGCCGCCGCCCGGCCCCAAGAGCGCTTGCGCGTGAGCCGCCGATACGCCGCGAGCCAAGAGAATCTGCGCCACGATAGGAGGGGCGATGTCGCGGAGCTGCTGCAGCTGCACCGCCGAGCCGCTATGCTGCGGATTGACCCAAACTGAACTCGTTGCCTGCACAAGGATCCTAATTCTACGACGGACTCGTCACGTAACCGCACCGCGGACTCCGGCCACATCGGTGCCGGAAAGCGATGAAATCGTTATGTACAGATATATGGTAGAAAGACGCCCGATACCACGGATTGTACGGCCAGTGCCCACGCACCGCAAGGGGAGGAGCTAAGGTAAGCTATAATCACTGGGACCGTCGGACGAGGGAGAGCTTCAGCATGGCGAGCGAGCGTGATGACGTGGAGACCAACCTTGAAGGCGCAGTGGCTGCGCTTTCCGACATGGAGCAGCAACTTCGAACAATCCAGTCCAAGGTGAGCGGCCTCGGATTCTTTGCTCGCGGCTTCGTCGAGAAGGACATCAAGAACGCGACGGGTCGGAGCTTCGCCGACTGGATCAAGGCTGCCGAACGGGTAAGGCGCCTCCTTGAACACGCGTTCGACGGGCGGCGGGCAGAAGCAGCGATCGCTGTCACCGAGGAGCTTCCACGGGTCGCCGTGCTTCGCGACTACCTGCGGAACGCCCCCAAGAAGATCAACATGGTTCCGGCAGCCGTACTGAAGCCGCAAGAGCGGGCTGAGTTCTTGCGACACGTGAGCCTGCAGGATGCCAGTCTTCGAGCGCTCGAATCGCGCTTGCGAGACATCGCGTTGGCGCTGAGCCACGTCGACTGAAAGTGGAGACGCGGTGCGACGCCGGCCAATGGATAGCGTGGAGCAAGATCAGCGGCATTGGCGCCGCCCGCCTGCGGCGACTGTGGGAGTATTTCGGCGACATGGAACGCGCCTGGAAGGCGACACCCCACGATCTCCTGTCCGCCGGCCTCGATCAGCGCACTGTTGAGGCTGCCATTCGCGAAAGACCGCTTCTCGATCCAGTAGCCGAGCGAGAGCGATTGGCCCGGTCGGGAGCCGACTTCGTAACTATGGGTGACCACGACTATCCGGCGCTGCTTCGAACGGTGGACGGCGCGCCGGCAGCGCTTCACGTGATCGGTGCTCTCTCCCCACACGATGAGGTCGCGATAGCAGTTGTCGGCAGCCGCAATGTCACAAGTTACGGGCGTCAGGCCACGGCTCACCTGGTGGAAGGCCTGGTCAGAAATGGTGTGACCATCGTGAGCGGCCTTGCCCGAGGAGTTGATGCGGTGGCGCATCGATCCGCCATCGACGCCGGCGGGCGAACCATCGCGGTGTTGGGCTGCGGAGTCGACATCATCTATCCATCGGAGCACAGATCGCTCGCACTCGATATCACGCGACACGGCGCCATCATCTCTGAGTTCCCGCTCGGGACAAAACCAGACGCGCCGAATTTTCCCATGCGCAATCGGGTGATATCCGGTCTCAGCCTGGGTACGCTCGTTGTGGAAGCCGGCGATGCGAGCGGAGCTTTGATTACTGCAGCGCGGGCTTGCGAACAAAACCGCGAAGTGTTCGCCGTTCCCGGGAGCATGTTTGCGCCACGGTCGGCGGGAACAAACCGCCTGATTAGCCGCGGCGAGGCCAAGCTCGTCGTCTCTGTGGAAGATATTCTTGAGGAGCTTCATCTCGAGTCAGCGCCACAGCAATTGGCCATGGAATTGGTGCTGGCTCACGATGGTACCGAGGAGACTCTCCTTGGTCTCCTCGGGAGCGAGCCCGTGCACGTGGACAGCTTGACGAGGGCGAGTGACCTCCCGATCAGTGTGGTAAGCAGCACACTGGCAATGCTCGAGCTGCGGGGCATCGTGCGACAGGTCACGCACATGCAGTATGTGCGAGCGCGCTGAACGCTGGCACGCGCGGGGACGTGGTGCAGCGCGATACCTATCATAGCCGTAACTCGCGTCACAGCCCTCTCGTCAACCGACAAAAGTAGCCGTGGGCGTGACAACGACCGACGATCCTGCAGTCGTCGAGTTGGGCGCGGGCGTAGCCGACCCGATCGTCGATAGCGGAGCAGGGCTGCTGGAAGGAGTTGCGGACTCAACCGCCGGGCTCCCGGACGGGGTTGCGGACTCAGCCTCCGGGCTCCCAGACGGAGTTGCGGACTCAACCGCCGAGCTCCCAGACGGAGTGGCGGACTCAACCGCCGAGCTCCCAGACGGAGTGGCGGACTCAACCGCCGAGCTCCCAGAGGGCGTTACAGCCTCGACTGCCGGGGTCCCAGACGGAGTTGCCGACTCAACCCCCGAGCTCCCAGAGGGCGTTACAGCCTCGACTGCCGGGGTCCCAGACGGTGATACAGACTCGACCGCGGCGGTGCCGGACCCGGGGCTGCCCACCGAAGTCGGTGAGCCCGCCGCTGGGCTAACTGCCGGGGTTGCCGAGCCAGCAGAGGGACCGCTCGCCGCGGTTGGAGAGCTAGCGACCGGACTGACCAGAGAAGTTGGTGAACTCTCGGGAGGACCAGCAGCACTGGTTGGTGACACTGTGGAAAGTATCGACAAAGTCGGCGTATCAGGCGCAAGTGTAGCGGGCTCAGTTGTTGGCGTCGGGGGCGCAGTTGTTGGCGTAGCGGGCGCCTCAGTCGCCGTTGGAATCGCCGTTGGAGTGTCCGTCGGAGTTGGACTCGCCGTTGGAGTGTCAGTCGGCAGGGGCGTCGATGTTCTTGTGGGTGGAACAGTGGGCGTGTGTGTCGGGGTGTTAGTCGGCGTGTCCGTCGCGGTCGGCGTACGCGTGAAAGTACGCGTCAGCGTGACGGTGGGCGTATTGGTGGTGGTCGGCGTGGCCGTCCAGGTGCGCGTGACCGTCGGAATGGGCGTGTCCGTCACGGTCGGACTGGGCGGAACGGGTGTCAATGTCGGCGTGAATCTCACCGACGCGGTGGCAAGCATGTACAGCACAGGGGTGAACGTCATTGATGCACCTGGTGTGGCCGACGCAGTCGCGGTGGACGGAGCGGCAGTGCTCGTAGCAGTCCGCGTCGCGGATGGCCTGTGTGTCGCCGTGGGCCGAGGCACCAAAGTTGGCGTACGCGTGGGCGTCGCCGCCAGGTGCGCTATGCCGCTAAGGCTGGGCGAGCCACCGGATGCAAGGAGGGCGAGGACAATGACGATCGCCAGCGCGGCAGCGGCGCCGAATCCGGACCCAATGAGCACGGACCGCCTACCGCTTCTGGCTGGTCGCCGCGCCGCACTGGACGATGCTTCAGCCTGAAGCATTGTCACGGAGGCGGGCGCGGCAGTTACCGGCATCACCCGCGTGCCTGTGACCCCTTGCTTCAGCTCCGGAGTCAAGCTCACCTCGGGCTGCGGAACACTCGGAGCGACTACTGGTCGCATCATTCGTGTGCTGCCCGCTGCATGACCGAGAATGCCTCGCAGCGCCTCAGCAACAGCAGACGCGTCTGGAAAGCGCTCGGCTGGATTCTTAGCGAGGAGCCGAAGAACCAGCGCTTCCAGGGCAGGCGGAATGGACCGATTGAACTGTCGCGGCAAGGGGGGTGCACTTTGGACGTGCTGCATGGCCACTGCGACCGGGTTCTCGGCGTTGAACGGCAGACGCCCTGTGAGCATCTCAAACAGGGTGACGCCAAGCGCGTAGAGGTCAGCTCGGGGGCCTGCCTCCTGTCCGGTAGCCTGTTCCGGCGAAAGGTAGTGTACCGAGCCCAGGACCGTCCCAGTTTGTGTTATGGTCGAGCTGCTTGTTCTGCGCGCAATGCCGAAATCGGCAACCTTGACCTGGCCATTCTCCGTTAGGAGTATGTTCTGCGGCTTGATATCGCGATGGATAAGGCTCCGAGCGTGCGCCGCACTGAGCGCCGCGCACACTTCTAGGGCGATACGAAGTGCCTCGGTTACCGGCAACGGCCCCGTCTTCTGGATCTTCTCCTTGAGCGTCTCACCGTCGACCAACTCCATGACAATGTAGTTCGATGAGCCGTCCTGCCCAACGTCGTACACGCCCACGACGTTTGGATGCGAGAGGCTCGCGGCCAGACGAGCCTCCTGCTGGAAGCGCCGCAGGAACTCCGCATCGGCGGTGAATTGCGGAAGCAGGATCTTGACTGCCACACGTCGCCCAAGACGAAGGTCTTCGGCCTCGTGCACACGGGCCATCCCGCCCTCGCCCAATATGCGGATCAGGCGATATCGTCCGCCGAGCACATCATTGTTCACGCACACAAAGGTAGCATGCGACCGGGCATCACAGCGAATTGAAGTGCAGGCACACGTCGCGAGGCATGCCTGTCAGGCGCCACACGTGCTGCCGCCAGTGCAGCGCGCCCAGCGCGAATGCGGGTCTCTGCACTCGATCGCTTCGAGCACCTGCTCGGCCGAGCGCAGCGTCAGTCGGTCAAAGTGTCAGGGATCAGAGGCGCGTGGAAATTCGCCACGTTGGCGCGAATCAGGCGATCGATTTCGTCTCGCATGTCCTGATTCTGCCGGAGAAACTCCTTGGCGTTCTCCCGCCCCTGGCCAAGCTTTGTGTCGCCAAAGGAGTAGAAGGCGCCGCTCTTCTTCAGGATGCCAAGCTCGAGGCCAACGTCCAGGAGTCCACCTTCCTTGGAAATCCCCTCGTTGTACATGAGATCAAACTCCGCGACGCGGAACGGGGGAGCGACCTTGTTCTTGACGATCTTGACGCGCACGCGCCTGCCTATTGACTCAGTTCCCTGCTTGATCTGGTCGATTGCACGAATATCCAGACGGACAGAAGCGTAGAACTTCAACGCCTTGCCTCCAGGCGTAGTTTCGGGATTGCCATACACGACGCCAATCTTTTCGCGCAACTGATTGATGAAAATCACGAGGCTGTTCGACTTGCTGATGGCGGCGGCCAGCTTCCGCAACGCCTGGGACATCAGGCGCGCTTGTGAGCCCACGTGCGCGTCGCCCATATCGCCTTCGATCTCAGCGCGGGTCACGAGCGCGGCAACCGAATCAACAACGATTGCGTCGACTGCGCCGCTACGAACCAGCACGTCCACGATCTCGAGAGCCTGTTCACCGGTATCTGGTTGCGAGATGAGCATGTCATTCACATTGACGCCGCATCGCGCTGCGTATTGCGGATCGAGCGCGTGTTCGGCGTCGACATAGGCAACAACGCCACCCATCCGCTGTGATTCTGCCAGGATGTGCTGGGCCAATGTCGTTTTTCCAGAAGACTCAGGGCCAAAGATTTCGATAATGCGCCCACGCGGAACGCCACCGATGCCAAGGCTGAGGTCGAGTGCGATCGACCCGGTCGGTATGGCCTCGATATTCATCTTGGTGACTTCGCCAAGGCGCATGATCGCACCCTTGCCAAACTGGCGGTCAATCTGGGCCATGGCTGTTTCGAGTGCCTTGTCGCGATCCGATTGCTGAGTTGCAACGGCCACGTATTCTTACCTTTCCTTGAACGTGCGTTCTAGAATCTATGATACCATGGCCTCAGCCCTAAACACAATTGGACCGCGCTGAGAGAGCCCGCTCAAGACCGTGCAACGCTTCGCGCGTTGCCTGACGTATCACCGCTGCACGCCCACCAGCAAAGCGGAACTCAGTGACGACGTCGATGTCCGGGCCGTAGACGGCGATATAGACGAGCCCAACGGGTTTTGCGTCAGTGCCGCCTGAAGGGCCGGCGATACCGGTGGTAGATACGCCTACCGACGCATGCAAACGGCGGCACGCGCCCCTGGCCATCGCTCGCGCAACTTGTTCACTTACGGCTCCGTAGGCATCGAGCACCGACACAGGCACACCAAGGATCTCGACCTTCGCGATATTGGCATACGCGACAACACTGCCCTGGAACACCGCCGACACGCCCGGCACCTGGGCGAGCAGATATGCCAATGCGCCTCCAGTGCAGGATTCGGCAGTGCAGATGGCTGTGGCAGACCTCATCGCCGCGCCGGCGACCGCCGCGGCCAGCTCGTGCAGATTGGCCTCTTCATCGATCATGACGCGATGCTACACGCCGCGGTGCGGCGGGTCAAATGCGCATCGAAGGGTCGCCAGGCGAGGGTGGCGGGCCAGAGCCTTGCAAGGGGCACGGCCCCTTATACAGACGACTATTTGCAGACCCCGAGTGAGATGTCCGCACTCGCTTGACAAGTGACAAACCCACAAGTACGTTACGAGTACAGCGTTGTAGAAGAAGAGTACTCGAGCGGCAACCGTCCAGCGAGCCGCGAATGGTGAAAGCGCGGTTGAAGTCCGGCTCGGGGAAGTGCCCTTCTACCTGAGCAGCGGTCCTGAGCGGCGCTGGTCGGCGTATGGATCGTCCGGTCGCCACGGTTTGAGGGCGGCGCATGCGGTGCGCATAAGTGGCTCGCTTCTGGGCAGGCAACAAAGGTGGAACCACGGGATGGCACCCGCCCTTTGGGGCTGGGTGTTTTTTGTTGTCATGTGGCAGCGCGTTCGCAGGGATGGGGTCATGGGTGGGATACTCTCTCAGATGCGGAAGGATATCGCGGTCGTATTCGAGAAGGATCCGGCAGCCAAGAACGTTGCCGAGGTTCTGCTCTACCCCGGCCTGCATGCGCTGTGGGCATACCGGGTTGCTCACCGGCTTTATACCAAGAATGTGCCGTTTGTTCCGCGCTTGATCTGCCAGGTGGCCAGGATTCTCACCGGGGGCATCGAGATCCACCCGGGTGCGAAGATCGGAGAGCGGTTCTTCATCGACCACGGGTCAGGCGTGGTGATCGGGGAAACCGCGGAGATCGGCGATAACGTGATGCTGTACCACCAGGTCACGCTCGGCGCCACCGGCTGGTGGAAAGACATGAAGTCGGGCCGTGTGAAACGTCACCCTACGATTGAGAACGATGTCGTGATCGGTTGCGGAGCAAGCATCCTGGGCCCCGTGACCATCGGCGCCGGAAGCAAGATTGGCGCGATGGCCCTGGTGATTGAGAACGTCCCGCCCGGCTCGATTGTCGTGGGAGCTCCCGGCACCGTGCTCAAGCGGTCTAGAATGACTGAAGCCCAGGCCGCCGAGGCCGCCAGGCATGTGAGCTAGACGCGCCTATTCGCAGTCGACCGTTGGGATCCGGCCGGTCAACGCGTCGAAGATGAGCTGGGCGCCCAACACGGTGGGAGAGATCGTCTGCAGTCCCATCTCTGCATAGATCTCGCCGCGAAGAGGATCGCTGACTCGCGATATCACCTTCGGCACCGCGAAGATTTCGCGCGCGTATTGGCTCGCTGTGAGATTTCGATTGTCACCGCTCGTGCAAGCGACGAACACCTCCGCATCCGACAGACCTGCGTCCAGAAGCACGTCCAGGTCAAGACCATCCCCGTGCACCTTGCGTCCCTTGAATTCCGACCCCAGTCGCGAGAACGCCTCGTTCGAAAGGTCCAGGACGATGACGTCGTGGCCTCTTGCGTCCAGGTCTTTCGCGAGGCGGGCGCCGAGCCGGCCACACCCGAGAACAAACACGATCACGGCTCAACGCTCCTCGGGCACAGCCACACTGCAGTGTCGCTCCCTCTTCCACTGGGTTTCCCGCTCGTACACTATACCTGATCCCATGCGTCCAACGCGGCACGGCCCTGCTCGCCCACTCCGAAGAGATCTCCAAGTTGTCCAGGACGCCGTTCGATCAATCGCCGCGCAAGGAGCTCGTCGATCAAAGCCCCGACAATCTCGCGATCTGCCGCCCGATTCGCGTCCCGGAGGGACGCCGCGATGACACGATGCACCGCACCTCGCCGCATGGCAAAGGGTACGCCGGCGAGTGCAGTCAGTGCTGTGACGGCGTCGGATACCTGCTGCGGTCGCGCCGCGATACCTTCAGGTAGGCAGCGATCACAGTGACCGCATACCGGCACTGCGCTCCAGGACATCGCCATTGCGAGTGCCTGCACCCTGCACCGGCAACCGGGCAGGACAATTGACGGTATGGTTGAGGCAGCGCGCGCAGCGCTGGATGCCATGCTGCTGACGAGATACGAGAGCATGTCAGTTGCGGATGGCGGCGGCGCCAGAAGCTCGTACAGCGTCTCTCGGCCGTGGGGTCGAAAGGCGACTGTTCCGTTTCTATCGGCCTCAAGCAGTGATCGCTGCAGTGTCACAGGCGATGTGCGAAGCGCGCCAGCCAATTGCATTGGCTGCAGCGGTGAGATGTGGCCCAGGGACGACCGGAGCTCAGGCGGAATCGACGACAGCTCATCAGGCCCCACAAGAGCAGTTATCGTGGCTGCCCGGGGGAAATCATCTAGTCTGCGGCAGTAGCCGGCAATTTCCAACAGGGCAAGGCTCTGCGCTGACTGGTCGGGACCGCTCGGATGCCTGGGAACGGAAGCGCTGGCGGTCATCGCGTACAGCACATACTCCTCTCGGGCCTGTGCGCGGAGAGACCTGTATGTCTCCCGGACATCGGCTAACGTGGGAGTGCGGGCGCGCGCGCGACTCTGCATAGCTCGAAAGTCGTCCCGGGCGAACAGCATGACGATCTCGAAGGCAGCTTCCCCAGTGCCTGCCCAACTCCCGGCACGAGTGACAATCTCTGGCAACGCCGGAGGATGGGAAAACACGAGCACGCCGGCACGGGCCATTGCCGGCTCGACGAGAATGGCCTCCGTGGCAACAAGAACTCGCAACCGCGCGCCGTCGATCGCCGCCAGAACGGCAGTTCGCTCGGCCGCTGTGAGGCCACTGTGGAACAGCCCGCAATCGATCCCCTTCGAGTGCAACGCGGTGCGTAGGCGCGCGGCAATGCCGCGAGACGGAGCCACGACTATGACCACTCGCCTCCGCTCGCTGCAGAGTTGCCGGAGACGCTCGGCTCGTTCCCATTCATTTCGGACTCGAACTGACCGGAGACGCGCGGCGACAGGAACGACTGACGTATCCCGTACACAGTCGAGATCCGCACCGTGCAGCAGAAGGTCCGTCAGGTGCGGGCTCATGGGATCACCTGTGAGGATAACAGGCACGCCTGGAATCTCGGTGCCGATGCGGGTGAGCAGCAATCGCGCGCGGAGGAGACACTCGTGCAGGCCGCCGGCAAGACCTGCAACGTCCACTATGACGGCGGAGGGAGGGGCGGAGCGCAGCGCAAGCAGGATTTCGGCCTGCCACGCCTGATCAGGCGAGATCCCAAACATGTCGAAGGCCCCTGACTCATATTGAGCCAGCCTCATGGAGAACTCAGACAGGTCTGTCGCCGGAGGTAGGGCGCCAAACCGGCCCTCGGGTGATCCTGCGCGCGCCAGGCCTGCGCGATAGTGTTTGAGCAGCCTTCCCAGCACGACGACAGCTCGCGGTCGCGTCCTCGCCATACCGGCTGCGAGGTCGCACCGTGCCGCGACTCCCGGCATCAAGACAAGGCAGGACCGGCCGGCGTCAATCTGGCGCGCAACGCTTTGGCCAAGATTCGGGCCAACGGGCTCGAGTGTGTCGTGCATACCAGCACTGTAGCGCAAAGCAAGCTGTATCGGAACATGGGTTACACTCCACGTATTGCAGGTTGCCTGGGCCGCATGAATGGCGCCTCGGCGCCTGACGCTGCGAGTCGGCGCGAAGGAACGGTGCTGTTCCGCTCCCGTCTCGGCTTCCAGGCTGGAAGGTCATGGGTCCCGAATGCGAGTCATAAAGATCAGCCCGAGAGGATACTGCTATGGTGTCGTGGACGCCATGCAGCTGGCCAGGCGTGTCGCCCAGGATGCGGCCGTGCCGCGTCCAATTCACGTGCTGGGCCAGATCGTACACAACAGGCATGCAGTGGAGAGTTTGACTGCTCTGGGAATCGTGACGTTGGACGGCACCGACCGCATGGCGCTCCTTGAGCGTGTCGACACTGGGACCGTCATCTTCACGGCGCACGGCGTTTCTCCCGCCATCAAGCGAGCCGCGCAGGCAAAAGGGCTTCACTGCATCGATGCTACGTGCCCGGATGTGACCCGAACGCATGATCTCGTCGTGGACCTTGTCGAGCGCGGATATGACGTGATCTATATCGGTAAGCGCGGCCACCCCGAGCCTGAAGGCGTGATCGGCGAAGCGCCAGGGCGGGTTCATCTGGTCGAGACGACCGACGACGTCGACTCACTGAGCATCGAGGCTCCGAGGCTGGCCGTCGCAACCCAAACCACGATAAGCCAGTGGGACACCGCCGATGTCATCGAACGCATCAGGATCCGCTATCCTCACGCGCTAGTCAACAACGATATCTGCCATGCGACGCTGGAGCGCCAACAGGCGGCCGTAAACCAGGCGATTGATGCGGACCTGGTCATTGTCGTCGGCGACGAGCGGAGCAACAATTCGCGCCGTCTCGTCCAGGTTGTGCAGGACATAGCAAGAAGGCCTGCGCGCCTGATTGACTCGGCCGCCGACATCCAGCCGGAGTGGCTCCGTGGCGTGCAGACCGTCGCCGTAACCTCCGGCTCCTCGACGCCGACCGAGGTCACACGCGCGGTCGTCGAGTACCTTCAGGCGGTTGGCGAGTAGCGCTCCAGCATTGTCCCGCCTTGCCAACGGTACATTGCAGTATGCTGGAATGCGCCGCCGAATCGACGGTCTTCGGCACGAGCAGGCAATGAGCAGTGTCGTGCCGGCAGCAGCGCGGGCGCAGCCAGGTTGTGCGGAGGCGCCACGGTTCAGCGATCTGGAGGCAAGGTGACGGACGAAGAAGTATATCGCCCGGAAGACATCCGGTTGGCACCCTCGATTCTGACCGCCAATCTCGGCCGGCTCACCGAAACCATACACGAGGCAGACGCCGGCGGAGCGGACTGGGTTCACCTGGACATCATGGACGGTCGCTTTGTACCGAATATCACGTTTGGCCCGCTGATTGTCGCTGCGGTCCGCAATGCCACCAACCTCCCGCTGGACACACATCTTATGATCGTGGAACCCGAGCGTTACGTTCCCGCCTTCGTCAAGGCCGGCGCGACGTCTATTACCGTGCAGGCGGAAGCATGCGTGCATTTGCACCGCCAGATCCACCAGATCCGCGATATCGGCGCGCAGGCCGGCGTAGCGCTCAACCCCGGAACGCCCCTCGCCGCGATTGAAGAAGTAGCAGCGGACATCGACTTGCTGCTCATCATGACCGTGAATCCAGGTTTCGGGGGACAGTCGTTCATCATGCACTCGCTGGACAAGGTCCGCCGGGCCTGCGATCTCCTTGCGCGTTCCGGATCGAAGGCACGCTTGCAGGTCGATGGTGGCATCACCGCCGACAATATTGCGGCGGTCGCTCGCGCAGGCGCGAATGTCTTTGTAACGGGCTCCTCGGTGTTCAACGACAAGCAATCGGTCGCCGACTCTATCGCGCACTTGAGAGCTGCGCTGCGACGGGGATAATGGGTTCCCGCTCACATGGATCGCTAGGGAAGTCTCGACACATGTTTGACTCGCCTGTCTCGCACGGCGGCCGTGCGTTCCCTGTAAGCAGGCTGCTACCCGCGCGCGGGCTGCTTCACCTTCAAGCGGTCGAGCATTGCCTGCCTCGCCCGCACTTCAGCCGCGTCGTCCAGCGGGCGCAGCGGCCCTGCATCGCCGCGCCGCCGCAACGCCAATGCGATAAGGTGGTCTGCGAAGTCGGGGTTCTTTGGCAGGAGCGAACCGTGCAGGTACGTGCCGTACGCGTTCGCTTCGACGGCGCCCTCAGTCCCATCTCTGCCGTTGTTGCCGTTACCTAACGTGACCTTTGCGAGCGGCTCCGATCCGGTTAGGACCGTACGACCTCCATGGTTCTCGAAACCCACCAGCCAGCTCGTGCCGCGACGCGCGACCACGTTACCCACGCAGCGCTTCACGTGGCTTCCCGGGTGGACCGTGTGCGCTCGAAAATGACCCAGTCCAGGCAACGGATCGCCGTCGGCAGGCTTGTAAAACTCGGCGAGCAGTTGATAGCCGCCGCAGACCGCAAGGCAGACAAGACCTCCGGCCAGCGCCGCCTTCAGTCCATCTGCCTTGTACACAAGCAGATCGTCGGCGGCAATCGTCTGCTGGCGATCCTCGCCTCCGCCGATAAACAGAAGGTCGAAGTGCTCGAAGTCCGGTTTTTCTTTGAGGTCGACTTCTTCCACGCTCAGCTCGATATCGCGCCACTCGCAGCGTCGTGCCAGGCACACGACATTGCCGAGATCGCTGTACAGATTCATGAGGCGGGGATACAGGTATGCCAGTCTTAGAGCGATTCGCCCGCTCATGGTTTCCTCGACCAGTACTGCTCGACGTGGCCGGCACGAGCCAGCGCGGAGCGCGCGTCGAGCATCGCAGTATAGGTGGCAAGGATGTTGACCTGCTTCCGCGCAGTCGTCATGTCTATCGAGCGCTGAACGGCCTGGGCGACGTCGCGAGGTACGACCACGACCGGCTCTCTCTGGCCGCCATACTTCAGGCGCAGCGCCATGTCCTCGGCCCGCGTCCCTCCGCACAGCACGGGGCCCGTCCACGGCGCCAGAATCTCGATCGACGCATCCCAAATCCAGCTGACGTCTTCGCCGTCCGCGGCATTGTCACTCAACAGCAGCACAAGTGTTCCGTCGTGATCGCCTGAAGCCACAACACGGAACACCTCGTCGGCGCCGGTCGGATTCTTGATCAAGAACAATCGCACTTCCAGGCCGTCCACCATCACGGACTCCGCGCGGCCGAAAGCGCCATGAGCATCGCCAATCGCACGCGTCGCCTCCGCCAGGGGGGTGCCGGCTACTACCGCCGTGGCGGTGGCTGCCAGAGCGTTGTACACGTTGTAGCGCCCTGGCAGCGCCACCCGACACGCTGCACTATCGCCAAAAGCCCGCATCTCCACAACGGTCGATGCGGCATCGACCGTTGACGCCGATGCGCATACCTGGGGAGTAGGCCGACTGTACCCGCAGGCCTCACAGTGATAGTGACCGAGGTGGGCGTAGGAGATCGAGGTGAAGCTGAGCGCCACCGCGCATCGCGGACAGAAGAGCGAGTCGGCAGAGAGCGCCGGCCTCGATTCGCTTGAGGTGTCGCCAGCCCAGTTGGCTATACCGTAGAACACGACCGGGCCTCGTGCCCCATCGGCCAGAGATGTGACCAGCGGATCGTCGGCGTTGAGAATGACTCTCGTGGACGTTGGCAGCCTAGACATCGCGACACGCCAGCGGCCAGCCGTGGTCGCGATCTCACCGTAGCGGTCGAGCTGATCCCTGAACAGATTGGTGATCGTTAGAATGCGCGGTTGAAGCTCTTCAAGCAATGTGGGCAAGGCAGCCTCGTCGGCTTCAAACAGGCCAGATCGGCGGTGCGCACGCCGGACTCGGCCCGTAATGCTCGTTTCGCCGACGAGTGTCGTCGCAACTCCGCGCATCATGTTGGAGCCCTCGCTGTTGCGAAGGACGTCTTTTCCACCTGCAGTCATAGCAGCCGCGGTCCACGCGCACGTCGTGGTCTTGCCGTTTGTGCCCGCCACCACGATAGAACCGTCGCCCAGTTGAGACGAGAGCATGCGCACGGCTCGCGGCTCCAGTCGAAGACTAATCAATCCGGGAAGGCTGGTTCCCCCGCGGCCCACGAACCTGCATACCGCAGTCGCCGCTCGCCCGGCCATTACTGCGGTCGTCAGGCGGAGCCGCCCGGCATCGTCGATCGACCGGCCGCGCTCGACGCCACTCCTGGGGCGGAGCCTCACCATTCCACCTCAATCACGCGCTGACCACATGCGGAGCGACGAGGATTCGATCGTATGTTCCCCGTCGTCCACGAGGCGGACAACGGGCGCCGACAGCGCGATACCTCTGAGATGTCTGTGCGCCTGCAATCGTGAGACACGCTATCGACAGCCTTGACACGCTATTCGAGTTTCTCCAGCACCACTAGGCATACCCGCATCAAGTCGCTTCAAACTCTATGAAGCCCACTGCGCTCTGTAGCGGCACGCTGACAGCATAGTGCCACCTTCAAGCGTTCCCAGCAAGAGGTATGTCATCCACGGATTGGAATCGCACCACTCGGGCAGGAAGCCCAGTCTTGCATCGGTGAGACTGATTATCGCACCACGTAAGCTCCGCAGGACGTATCATTTCGTTGTCCCGACATGGACTGTGTGCTAGACTAGCCCATGCCGCGAATGCTTTGCGAAGTCACTGCCAAGCGCTGTCGCTTGCCGTTCATAAGGACTGGCTGATGCCCTGGTTCACCAAGATCCTCGGAGATCCAAACGAAAAGGAGCTCAAGCGGATCCAACCGGTCGTCGACGAAATTAACGAGCTCGAGCCTGGCTTTGTCGAGTTGTCGGACGCGCAGCTCGCCGAGAAAACTGATGAGCTGCGCCAGCGTTACAAGGACGGCGAGAGTCTTGACGACCTGCTGCCAGAAGCGTTTGCGAATGTGCGCGAGGCTGCGCGGAGGACGCTCGGCCAGCGCCCTTTTGACGTTCAGCTTGTCGGCGGGGTCGTGCTTCATGCCGGCAAGATCGCCGAGATGAAGACAGGCGAGGGTAAGACACTGGTCGCCACGCTTCCTGCGTACCTGAATTCACTTACCGGCGAGGGCGTGCACCTGGTTACTGTCAACGATTATCTGGCCCGCCGTGATGCCGGATGGAACGGCCGAATATTCAATCTGCTCGGGGTGTCGACGGGGTGCATTATTTCAAGCGGAGGGGCCGGCGACACGTCATTTGCGTTCGACCCGGACTACACCGACGAGCATCCCACTGACGAACGCCTTCGTCATCTTCGTCCGACCACCAAGAAAGAAGCCTACGACTCGGACATCCTCTACGGCACGAATAACGAATTCGGCTTTGACTACCTGCGTGACAACCTTGCCCAGTCGCTCGACCAATGCGTGCAGCGGCCACTGGCCTACGGTATCGTCGACGAAGTCGACAACATCCTGATCGACGAAGCGCGGACGCCGCTGATCATCAGCGGCCAGGCTGAGGAGTCCGCGGAGACGTACTATCACTTCGCGCGGCTAGTGCCGAAACTGCGCGAAGGTGACGACTACGAAGTCGATCATAAGATGCGGGCAGTGACGCTGAGCGAAAGCGGAATCACGCACATGGAGCGTCTGCTTGGCGTCGAGAACATCTATGACGAGAAGAACTACGAGCTGGCCCATTACCTCGAACAGGCTTTGAAGGCGCACGCCATCTTCAAGCGCGATAAGGATTACCTCGTTCGCGACGGCAAGGTGATAATAGTCGACGAGTTCACGGGGCGCGCGCTCGAGGGAAGGCGGTTCAGCGAGGGGTTGCACCAGGCGCTGGAGGCCAAGGAAGGCGTCCGCATCGAACGCGAGAACATTACCCAGGCCACGATTACCTTCCAGAACTACTTCCGCCTTTACAAGAAACTGGCCGGAATGACCGGCACGGCGACCACGGAGCAGGAGGAGTTCCTCAAGATCTATCGGCTCGACGTGGTGGCTGTTCCCACGAACATGCCGATGATTCGCAAGGATATGAACGACATCGTCTTCAAGACGGAAGCGGCGAAGTTCAATGCGGTCGTCCAGGCAATCAAGCAGAAGCAAGAGATCGGCCAACCCGTTCTCGTCGGCACCACGTCGATTGAGAAGTCGGAGCTCCTATCTACGCTGCTTCTTCGCGCCGGCGTTGCCCATAGCGTGCTCAATGCCAAGCAGCACGAACGCGAAGCCGCGATCGTGGAAAGGGCCGGACAGCGCGGCGTTGTGACCATCGCGACGAATATGGCTGGCCGAGGCACGGACATCAAGCTTGGCGAAGGGGTTGTTGGTGTCGGCGGCCTTCATATTATCGGCACCGAGCGTCACGAGTCACGTCGGATCGACAACCAGCTTCGAGGACGATCGGGCCGGCAAGGTGACCCGGGATCCTCTCGCTTCTACGTGTCGCTTGAGGACGACCTCATGCGACGCGTGGGATCGGACCGCGTGAAGGGCATTCTCGACAGGCTTGGTTTGCCAGACGACGAGCCCATCGAGAACACCATGGTCAGCCGAAGCATTGAAAGCGCGCAGACGAAGGTCGAGGGCTGGAACTTCGACGCTCGCAAGTACCTTGTCCAGTATGACGATGTGATAGCAGGCCAGCGTGCCGTTATCTACGCCGATCGGCAGCGAATCCTGGCAGGTGAGGATGTCTCCGACATTATCATCCAGATGGTGCACGAGGAGCTTACGAGCATCGCGGAAATCCATCTCGCGGACACGTATGCCGACAACTGGGATGTCGACGGCATGCTGAAGGCGCTAGGCGCTGTATTCCCTGCTCCGCCAGAGTTCAACGACACGTACATTCGAGCGCAGAAGAAGGCTGACGTTATCCAGGAGGTCCTGGACGAGGCCGATCTCGCCTATGAGCGGCGGGAGGAGCGAATTGGCTCCGAGATCGTGCGCCAGGTGGAGCGATTCATCCTGCTGTCGATTATCGATCGGCGCTGGATTCAGCATATCGACGCCCTCGACGAGCTGCGGGAAGGCGTTCAGCTCCAAACCGCCGGTCAGCGCGACCCACTGGTAGAGTTCCGCAAGACCGCGTCGGTTATGTTTGGCGACCTGCAGGAGATGATTCGCCATGAGGTAGTGCACGTGATTTATCAATTCGAAGTGCAGCAACAGCCGCCGCCACCCCCTATGCCGACGTTCGCGCCGCCGACCACCATGTCCGCGATCGCAAGCGGTCCTCATTCACCCGATGCGGCTATGGGGGCAAGCGCCGTCGCCAGCCCGGCTGCTCGGCAGGTCGTGCGCTCGGAGGGCCCGATGACTCGAACAAGCATGGGCGCGCCAAAGACAACCGGCCCGTCGTCCAAAGTCGGCCGCAACGATCCGTGTCCGTGCGGAAGCGGTAGGAAGTACAAGCAGTGCCATGGTCGAAGCTAGCAGAATCCTCTCGCAAGAGGAAGTTCAGTCGAAGATAGGGGCACTTCGAGCGCGCCTCGAAGGCCTATTGGTGCGTCTTTGACGCACCCGGAAAACGCGCGCAAATCGAAGATCTCGAGCGGCAGGCGTCTGACGGCGCGCTTTGGAATGATCCGAAGCATGCGGCCGGCGTTCTGCAGCGGCTTACCGTGCTCAAGCAGAAGCTCAGCAGTTGGGAGGCAATGTCGACGCATCTCCGCGAGCTTGCCGATATGGCAGAGCTCGCGACTGGCGATGTGAGCTTCCTGGCGGAGGTAGCTGGCCAGGTCGAAGAGGTCGGGCAGGACCTGGACAAAGGCGAGCTCGATTTGATGCTTGACAGGCCGTACTCAGACCATAACGCGGTGGTCACCATTACAACCGGCGCAGGAGGTGTCGACGCGCAGGACTGGACAGAGATGCTCACCCGCATGTATCTCAGATGGGCCGAGCGCCGCGGATTCAAGGCCGAGCTAATCGAGAGTACCGAGGGTGAAGAAGCCGGGTTCAAGAACGCCACAATCGAGATAGATGGACTCTACGCATACGGGTATCTGCTGTCCGAGCGCGGCAGTCATCGACTGGTCCGTCTGTCGCCGTTTGACTCCGCCCATCGCCGCCAGACAAGTTTTTCTGCAGTGGAGGTCCTGCCTGCGATCGATGAAGGCGCGCCTGAAATCGTCGTCGACGCCAAGGATATCCGAGAAGATCATTACCGGTCGACGGGGGCTGGTGGGCAGAATGTCAACAAGGTGTCGTCTGCTGTCCGCCTCACGCACTTGCCCACGGGAATCGTGGTGACCTGCCAAAACGAACGGTCTCAATTGCAGAATCGCCAGGTTGCTATGACAATCCTTCAGGCAAAGTTACTCGATATTGAGCTGCACCGCCGCGAAGAAGAGCAGGCACGACTCCGAGGAGAGCCGATCGCGGCCAACTTCGGTAACCGCGATCGGTCTTACGTTTTGCATCCGTATACTGCTGTCAAGGACGAACGAACCGGTCATGAGACTACAGACGTCTACGGAGTGCTGGATGGAGACCTCGATCCGTTCATGGGAGCGTTTCTCCGCGCCCAGATGGCAGAATAGTTTGCGGTTGCTCCGCCTCAGCGGGGGGACTGAACCGCAAGGAAGCATGCTCCATGATTAGCCGTGGCAACCGGGGGCGGGTGAGCGTGCTGGCGGCGATGCTGATACTGGCCGTGATGGCCACAAGTTTCGCGGCGGGTGTCAGCATAGGAACTGCCAAGCAGAACGACAAGCAGTATGTGATCGGTGGGGTCTCGGTGCCGGCAAACATGGATCAGTCGCTCGACGATCTCTGGCTTGCCTATCAGACGTTGAACACGGACAGCTACTGGAGACCTTTCGATACGAAGCAGTTGCTCCAAGGCGCCGTCGCTGGCCTGGTGGACAATTGTTGCGCAAAGGATCAGCATACCGTCTACTTGCCACCGGCGGAGAGCACCTACCAGTACCAACAACTCAACGATCAGTCGCTGTACGGAATTGGTGCGAGCGTCCGACAAACCGCCGGAGGTCTGCAGATCACTGCGCTGGGCTTTGATTCGCCCGCGGTTCGCGCGGGTCTGAAACAAGGCGATGTGATTACGACGGTCGACGGAAAGGACATTCGGCAACTGGCGTCGGCTCGCGCATTGGCACTCATCCACGGCAGGAGCGGCACGAGCGTCAACCTGACGATCACGCGCGAGCCGCTCCATGCGCCCCTATCGGTGCGCGTCGTACGTGGGGCTGTACCCACAGTGATGTACGCGACAAACGGCGCTATAGGGTATGTCGGCTTCACCGTGTTCGGTTCCGACTCCGCGAAGGGCGTGCGCGGCGCGATCAGCCTGCTCTTGCACGCGATGCACGTGAAGTACCTGGTCATCGACTTGCGGAACAACCTTGGTGGTTATGTCGAGCAGGCACGCCAGATCGCGGGCGAGTTTTTGCCAACGAACGCCATAATCTGGTGGGAGAAGACGAACCTGGGGAACAATGTCTATCACTCCACCGCAAACAGAGTCTCGTCTCCGGGCATCGCCCAGAGCGTGCCAGTTGACGTGCTTGTGAACGGCGACACCGCAAGTGCAGCCGAAATTCTCGCCGCGGCATTGCAGGAAAATGGCCGGGCGCGGGTCATCGGCGCGACGACCTACGGCAAAGGCAGCGAGCAGGAGGAGAAGCAGCTTGCAGACGGGTCGAGCCTTCGGATCACCACGACCTTGTGGCTCACGCCAAAGCAGCATCAGGTCGAAGGGCAGGGCATCACGCCCGATCTCATCGTTCAGCAACCGGCTGCAGGCAATGACCTGCAGCTACAACGCGCAGAGCAGGACCTGTTGGCGGGGCGGTAACTATGGCAGCTGAGGTTTCCGCTGCCGCCTGCGGCTGCTAGGGATATGTCTCCCCAGCTCCTGCTCGTGTTCGTCGTTGCCTTTGTGACCGCAAGCGTCGCCGGCTTGGTCACGGGGAAACCCCTATACTATTTCCCGGTCTATTGGGTGCTGGGCGTTGTAGCGATGCTGATCGGCCAGGTGTTCGGTCGTGCCGCAGGCATCGCGTATTTTAACGTTGGGTCTGTTGAATTGGGCACCGGCTTGGCGTTTACAATTGTCATGTTCGTCGGCCTGAGGTTTGCCGCCGTATGGTATAATCAGACTCGAAGTTAGGATTGTGGGTGCAGGGAGTTGGCATGTCCCGGGCCGGAAGACTCTTCTCTGGTCTAGCGGTGGGCGCTGCGCTTGGGGGCGGAATTGCGCTGCTCCTGTCGTCTCGAGCCAACATTGCCGTACCTGCTGTGCAGGACTCAGGCAAGCACGTGTCACGTCCGACCCCTTTCGAGCCGATCAACGGCTTCGTGGATCGCGCACGTATGTTTGTTTCCGAAGTGCGAGCGCAGATTCAACTGGCAGTTGAAGAAGGCCGCGCGACGGCAGCGCTGACGCGGAAAGAGCTCACCGAGCAGTTCGAAGCCGCGAAGAAGGCATCGTTGACCGATCGCAAACCTCGATAGGCCGGCGCGTTTCCTGCAAAACCTGTGGACAGTGCCTTTGCGGTCCGCTCCATTTCACGACACGATGGAGAGTAGGTGTGGTGTTGCCACTCCTGCTCTTTTCGTGAGTGGGCTACGAAAATTGGTGCACAGCGACGATGCCGGCTTTTAGTGTCCCTTTCCGCAAGTCGACTCCGGCCGCGTTTGCAGCTCTTGATATCGGGACCGAATACGCCAAGGCACTGGTCTTTACTGTCGAGGGCGGCGTCGGAGTGGTCCGAGGCTTTGGCCGGCACCGACAGACCCGGACCGCGATGGAGAACGGTCTGATCACCGATATAGAAGCGGTCGTCGAGAACTGCCACGCAGCTCTGAGCGCCGCCGAACGCATGGCAGGGCGGGTCAGCAAGCGCGCCATAGTGGGGCTTGCGGGCGAACTCGTCAAGGGCATGGCAACGGCGGTCACCATTGAGCGCGACAGACCTGCCGATCCCTTGGGCATGGAAGAGATCGAAGATGTGATGGAGCGCGTTCAGCGACTGGCGCTCAGGCGTGTCACCGACCGGTTATCGACCGAGATGGGCCAGCCCATCGTCGATGTCCGACTCGTCAATTCGTCGATCGTCTCGATCAAGATGGATGGGCACTTGGTCAGCAATCCACTCGGCTTTCAGGGGCGGTATCTCCAGGTCACCGTCTTCAATGCGTTTGCTCCTCTCGTCCATGTTGGCGCATCGGAGTCGATTGCACGCCACCTCAGCCTTGAGCTTCTGAGTGTCGTCGCCGAGCCTTTCGCGGTGGCGAGCTGCCTTGCCCCGGCCATAGCTTCGGACGCGGGAGGCATCTTTGTCGACATTGGCGGAGGTACGACGGACGTCGCCCTAGTGCGCAATGGGGGCATAGAGGCAACGCAGTCATTTGCGTTGGCGGGACGTGCCTTCACAAGACGTATCTCCATCGAGCGGGGCGTCGACCTCGACACTGCAGAGGCCTTGAAGCTGCAATACGCGCATGGCGAGCTGCGGGTGGGCGACATGCGTGATGTGAAACAGGTGCTTGACCGGGACGTCTCGACGTGGATGGACGGCGTTCAACTGATTCTCGAAGAACTGAGCGGCGAAGGCAGGTTGCCTCCACACATCTATCTTTGCGGAGGCGCCTCCGGGCTTCCGGACATAGTCGAGCGGCTCGAGAGCTTTCCCTGGACCGAGCAGCTTCCTTGCGCTCGGCCGCCGAAAGTCACAGTTATCGAACCGGGGGACGTCGGATCGATGCGCGATGAAACGGGCGGACTTACAACCCGGCAGGACATTACTGCCCTGGGCCTCGCATTTCAGACTCTGGCAATGCAACTGCCGGCTTCCATTGCCACGGATGCCCTCGTTCGCGCCGTCCGCGCGCTCAGGCTCTAGCGTGAAGGCGAGGTAACCCACCGATGCCTCTGTCTCCTAAAGACGCCAGCGGGCAGCCTGTGCATTCAGGCGGTGCTACCGGGAGCGTCCTGAACAATGTGGAAGACGTCGGGCTTGGAACCCCTCGCTTGATCTACATCGACGTGGACGACGACCTTCCGGTGCTGCTGGATCGCGTGGAAGAGGCGCCGGCACCGGCCATACTCGTGCTTCCGGACAATGCCCGTGCCGTCCACGGCGCCGTGGCTGCGCGGCTTCTCAAACGCCGGGCCCAGGCTGCAGGAATCGGCGTCGCAGCTGTGGCCACTGACCGAGCAACCGTGTCGCACCTGCAGGGAGCCGGAGTGTCGTGCTTCGCCACAGTTGGCGAAGCACGCAAGGCGCTCGCGGAAGGTCTAGCCCATCCGCACGCGTTGCTGTCGACTGCACCGTCGAAGGGAGTCGCGGAGGCGCAGGCGCCGGTTCTAGCCTCCCCGGGAGACCCGGCTACAATCGTGCCCGGACATGATCTCGCAACCAGGCCGCCCGGGCTGCACGAAAGCGCCGCAGTCGGAGACGTTATCGACCTCGCTGAGCGTAACAGCGAGCACGCGGGCTACCACGCATCACCGGCGTTCGTGTCGCACGGGCACCGTTCCGGCGCCGGAAGTCTGGACACGGGAACCGCCCTCGGGGGCGAGGCAGCGAGCGAGGATCCTGGAAATGGCGCACGCGCAGTCCCCGAGGTTGACCGGCGTCGCCCGTGGGTGCGCATCGCTGCCCTGCCGTTGCTGGTTTTGTGCGCCGCAGGTCTCGGCTGGGTGTGGCTATTTCCTTTCGCCACAGTGTCGATCGTCTTTACTCCGCGACCGTTTGATCGGACGTATCAGGTCACAGTAGGATCGACGGCTCTGGACGAGCTACCGCTGTACCACACGCATACTACCCAGTCGCTATCGGCACAGATCGTGGGTACGGGCACGTTGCTCATTCCGGACTTGCGTGCCACAGGCACAATCGCGTTCGCCAACCCACTCTCGGGCGTTGTCATAGTCCCTGCCGGCACTGCTTTGGCCGCGCGGGACGGCCTGCGCTTTGCCACGACAGAGGCTGTCAACGTGCCCGGCGCGGTGCAGAACTTCTCCGGGACGACAAATGGGCAGGCTTTGGCTCCGATCGAAGCGTTACTGGGCGGGACAGCCTCAAATGTGCCTGCGGGAGCGATCACGGCAATTGAAGGGCGGTTGGCCGGGGTCTTGCTCGTTACGAATCCGTCAGGTCTCTCCGGCGGCACCAGCAAGATTGTCTATACCATCACGCAGCAAGATGAGACGGCCGCCATCGACGCCGCCAGAGCGAAGTTGGCAGCTGCCGAAGTGTCATGGCTAAACCAGGAGTATTCGCAGAGTCCGCTTCGCACTGTGGAGAGGACTCGCCAGACCGCGTTCTCGGAAACGCGATCGTCGCAGGGAGGGCGGCCGTACGCACGCGTTTCTATAACGTTGACAACAGATATGGCGTATCTGCACGCTGAAGACATTCGCGCCGCGGGCCTCCGGAAGGCCAGAGGCGACCTGAATCGTACTGGCCAGCTACTAATCGGCAGTGTGGCAAGTGTCAAGGTTCTCCAAGCTGCAGGAACCATCCCAGCTCAGATCGCTATGCGCGTGCAGGGTCGTACCATGCCTGCCCTCGACCTCGGGAGTCTCGCCGCGCGAATAGCAGGAACAACCGTAACAGACGCTCTGACCATTCTCGACGACACAGGGAAGCCCGCGGGCTGGCACGCCACGATTAGTACGGATCCCAGTTGGGCCAACCGGCTGCCGATAACCTCCAGGCTCATCTCGATCCATATGGTCCAATGAAGAGCCTGGGCTGGAACCGCGATGACGCCGAACCGTCACGCGCGGAACATAAGGTTGCTGTGGTATCATGTCGCTCGTGCGCTATCTGAGCCTGGATGTCGGTAACCGATGGATTGGGATCGCCCTCAGCGATCCAACCGGGTTCCTGGCTACGCCCTTTCGAACGCTGAAACGGGCGGATGCTCATGGCGTCTACGTCCGAGAGCTGATCGAAGAACACGGTGTTGGGGCGGTAGTCGTCGGTCTTCCGCTGAACATGGACGGGAGCAGCGGAGCTCAGGTTGAAGAGACCTACGCCTATATCGAAGAACTTGGCCCTCTTCCTGTACCGGTACGATTTTGGGATGAGCGCCTGTCATCATGGGAAGCCGAACAGGTGATACGGCAGGTGAAATTCCGCGATCCCCGGCGTCGCGAGCGTCTTGATGCTATCGCCGCGGCGATCATGCTCCAGGATTTCCTCGATGCAGCATCGCGACAGAAGGGGCTGGCGGAAGACGCTGCCGGTTAGGGGCTGCCACGATGTGGATGAAGGGTGAGCGTAGTCTCGGGTTGCGATACTGTGGTCAGCGTGAGTAGTTTGGGCCGGCTGCTCGAGCAGAGCCAAAAGACGCGTGCGCACTCCAAGTACAGAAGCGATGGGATATGTTGAGGAATGTCACAGGACCAGCTAGATCGGCTGCAGAGGCTGCGTGCGGCGAGAGGCGAATCGGCAACACGTCTGGAGCCTGGACGAATCGGCCAGAACGGAGAGTTGCCTGCCGCATTTCACACCCGGCAGGGGCGCACTGGTGGGCGCGGCGGCACCCTGTTCGGCCTGCTGATAGTGGTCGTGGTGGCAGTTGTCGTTCTCGGCGGAATTGGCTATGTGGTCAAGCAGATCCATTCCTCGGTAGGCGGCCCGCGCAAGCAGGTGAGCTTCCTGGTGACGCAGGGAGAGGGCGTATCCGCCATTGCCAATGATTTGCAGAGCGACGGACTTGTGTCGAGTAGCTGGCTGTTCGGCATCTACTACCGATTCTTCGGGGGATCAGGTAGTTTGATGGCCGGCACGCACACCCTTAACACCGATATGTCAATGGATGACATTGCCAAGAATCTCCAGTCACCTCCCACCCATGTCGTATTCGTGCCTCCGCAAAACCAATACAACATTCTCGCCGGCAAGCGGGCAGAGGAGATCGCCACGATTCTCGACAAGTACCACATCGCCCCGTACGCCGATGTGATGAAGCAGATTCAAGACCCCACACCGAAGTACAACTATGCCTTCCTCAAAGGGCTGCCGGCCGGAGCGTCGCTCGAAGGATTTCTGGCTCCTGGGGAATACACACTGCTCCCACACATGGATCCGCACGCGGTGATCGCTCTCATGTTGAGGCGATTTGGGCAGGAGGTCACGGCCGCGATGGTGGCGCAGGCAAATCGAGAGCATCACACCGTTTTCCAGGTCGTGACGATGGCTTCGATCATTCAGCGCGAAAGCTCCCTGCCCAAGGTTCAGAAAGCGATCGCCGGAGTCTACTGGAACAGGCTTGATCCCAAGAACGACTCGATCGTCAGCCGACTGCTGCAGGCCGATCCTACGGTCCAATATGGCATGGGTTACAGCGCGACCGAGAAGACCTGGTGGCCCAAGATCCCAAGCCAGGATTATTACAACAGCGTATTGAGCCTCTACAACACCTATCTCCACCCGAATCTCCCGCCTGGTCCCATCAGCAACCCTGGTCTCAATGCGCTGAATGCCGCACTCTACCCGACGAAATCCAAGTGGTTATTCTTCGAGGTATTGACGAAGGATGGCAAACACTCGCACACCTACTTCTGCGAGACGCTCGAGTGTCAGACAAGCCAAGCCGGCGTTGCCGTGCAATAGCACTTATCAACAAGGAGTTAATGCGTGATCTCGACCGGTGACTTGAAGCGTGGGATCTCGTTCGAAATCGATGGTGATTTGTTCCGTGTGCTGGATTTCAATCACATCAAGATGGGACGCGGAAGCGCACAGGTGCGCATGAAGCTCCGCAATCTCCGTACTGGGGCAATTACAGAGAAGACCGTGCAGGCCGGGGAGCGCTTCCCGCGCGCTCGGCTGGAATCGCATGCCGTCCAATTCCTGTACGCCGATGGAGATTCGTACAACTTCATGAACACCGAAACGTTCGATCAAATTGCGATACCGCAAACGCTGATCGGCGACGATGTGAAGTTCCTGAAAGAGAACATGGAAGTCGAGCTGTTGAGCTACGGCGAGGAGCCGATTGCCATCGAGCTGCCGCCGAACGTGGAACTTCGCATTACCTATACAGAGCCGGGTGTTCGCGGCGATACCGCGTCCGGCACTACGAAGCCGGCAACGGTCGAGACCGGCGCCAGCGTGCTCGTACCGCTGTTCATCAACCAGGATGAGGTGATCAGGGTGGACACTCGGACCGGGCAATACATCGAGCGGGTATCAAAGGCGTAAGTGGTTACGATGGCGGATCGTGTGCATACCGCGAAGAGCGACGAGACCACTCCGTCGGCGGCCGGCATTCGTGCATTGGCAGATCTGTGCTTTCAGGCAGGCGTGGAAGAGATCGAGGTCGCAGACGGATCCTGGTCAGTGCGACTGAAGCTCGACCTGGCGACAGACGGGGCGGTGCGGCGGAGAGCAGCCGAAGCCACGCCGGATGAGGTGAGCGGCCCCTATGCCTTGCTCTCGCAGTGGGTAGGCGTGTTCCATCGCGCCGGGGAGTCAGGAGCGCCGTCCTACGTTGAGGAGGGGCAGCCGGTCGAAGAAGGCACCCTCCTCGGCGTCATTGCGGCCATGCAGCTGCAACACGAAGTCCGGTCCGACCGGGTAGGAATGCTGCTTCGATTCCTCGTGCAAGATCGTACGGCCGTGGAGTTCGGCCAGCCGCTCGTCGAGATAGGGTGAGTTACTCTGACGCACTGTTAGCCATTCGCAGTGTTCTGGTTGCCGCGAAGGTCGCGTACGTGCGGAGCGAGGTCATCTGATGCAGGGATCCGCAGCCGGGTTCGTTCGAGGAGCCGAAGTGGACGGCGTCTTCACGGTCGGCGAGGTTGTGCGTTACATGGGGGACGTGCTCGCCGACGACGTGGTTCTCAGCGGTCTCTGGGTGCAGGGCGAAGTCTCGAATCTCAGCCATTCAACGGCAGGCCACACGTACTTCACGCTGAAAGACGAGGAATGCCAGCTCAGGGCGGTCGCGTTTCGCAACAGCGGCGTGCAAAAGGCTGTTCTGAGAGCGCTCAAGAACGGTGACCAAGTTCTGACCCACGGTCGAATCGGAATCTACGAGGTCCAGGGATCGGTGCAACTCTACGTCGATCACCTGCAATCCGCCGGGCTCGGTATTCTTCAGCAGCGGTTCGAGGAGCTCTGCGCGAAACTCCGGGCAGAGGGGTTGTTTGAGGACGCGCGGAAACGGCCGATTCCTGTAGTTCCGCGCCGGATTGGCGTGGTCACGTCAGTTCAAGCTGCTGCGTTTCAGGACATCTGCCGCGTCATCGGCGAGCGTTTCCCTGCAGTTGAGATAATCCTGTCGCCGTCGCTCGTTCAGGGGGTCGAAGCACCCCAACAGATAGTTGCGGCGATCGAGCATCTGTCGCACCGCGGCGATATCGATGTGATCATCGTCGCTAGGGGCGGGGGGTCCGTGGAGGACCTTTGGGCATTTAACGACGAAGCGGTAGCTCGCGCGATCGCCGGTGCGTCCGTACCCGTGGTTACCGGGATTGGCCACGAAACCGACTTCACAGTGGCGGACTTCGTAGCCGATCTGCGCGCGCCTACGCCAACGGCAGCGGCCGTGGCAGTCGTCCCTGATCGAGAGATTCTACTTTCGCAGGTCGAGGCGTACGGCGTGGAAATGTTGTCTGCGCTCGGCGACCGGTTGACCAGAGCGCGCCGCTCGGTGGATACACTGCACCGTGAGCTGCTGCAGCGCAGTCCGTGGCGAAGCATCGTGCAGTGGCACCAGCACCTCGACGACCTTGTCCGTGCCCTCACCGAACGGGCCACTCGACACGTGCAGATCAAGCGGGAACGCCTGCTGAGCCGGCAAGGTGAGCTGGCCCTTCTTCATCCGACCGTCGCCCTCGAGCGTGGCTATGCGCTGATCACCGATTCGACTGGCGCTATCGTGCGCCACGCCGCGGGGCTCGACATCGGAGACCAGATACGCATCCGTCTGCGGGACGGCACGGTTGCGGCGACCGTTGACGACGTGTGGCGCTCAGGTGAAACCAGGTCTGCAGGATGAGAGGTTGAACGGCCAATGAACGACGATACGGCCCAGCTCACGTTCGAACAGGCGCTCGGAGAGCTCCAGAGCACGGTTGAGAAGCTGCGCGGAGACGACCTCAGTCTCGACCAAGCTCTTGCACTGTACGAGCGGGGCATTGCCCTGGCAGGCCACTGCGACGCACTGTTGACGAAGGCTGAGTTGCGCATCAGCATCTCTGCGCCGAACGGCTCACCGCCGAGCCCTCAGCAGCCGGAGAACGGCGGCAACAGTCAATGAGCCACCTGCCTGCCTGAGGCGCAGATCTCCAGAGCTAACAGGGAGTGCCGACAGGAGCGTCGGCAGCACTCCCCATCCTCGCCAATACCGAATTGTCGGTTAACGCGCGGTAGCCGGCCGCCCGGTCTTGCTCCTCCTGAACCGCTGAAGAAACTTGCCTATCCCTAGCTCGTCGTTCTCCCACACTACTAAGAGTGGGCTCGCATTGAAGATCGAGCTATATGTCCCACTTGTAATTCCTATAAGAAGCGTCACGACGAAAATCCGGATACTGGCCCCACTGAACAGCAAGAGCGCGGTCAGTGTCATCAGCACGGTCAGCGACGTGTTCAACGAGCGTGCCATCGACTGAAGGATGGCGTTGTTGACGACAAGCTCGAAGGGCTCGCCGATACGGCGCGCCATATTCTCACGAATTCGGTCGAAGATAACGATTGTATCGTGCACCGAGAAACCGATAACGGTGAGCACGGCCGTGACAAACAACGAGTCCACGGTCACGCCGAGCGCCCTGCCAAAGATTGCGAAAAGCCCCATGACCACCAGAACGTCGTGCAGCAATGCGATGATGGCGCACGTTCCGTAGCGGAACGGGTGAGCCACCTTGCGGAAGGCAAAGGATATATACAGCAGGATGAACGCGGCGGCGATGACCACCGCTGTCGCGGCGCGCGAACGAATCTGCGAGCCAATTGCGCCGCCGACGTCGGTTTCCTGCTCGAGCGCCAAGTTCTTGCAGGTGGGCAATGGCACCTTGTAAAGCCCGGGAGCCGTGGTCTTCACGAGCGAGCCGCAACCGTATTCGCGATAGAGCGGCGCCAGGACGGCCGCCAGCTTCTGCGGCGAGTCGCCAATGAATGGAATGCGCACGAGATAGTGGGCGCCGTTGTTTGCTGCGCCGCCGAGAGGCGTCGACGAAATCACCTCCGCTTCGCTTAGCTTGGCGCCGCTGATCACCGCGCTACGAATCTGATCCTCCAGGTGTGCGCTGGCCTGGACCGTGCTGAACCGCAGCGTGAGCTCTGTGCCGCCCGTAAAGTCGATTCCGAGCTTCAGCCCTCCCGCTAGGAAGAACGCGAAACCAGGAACGATGATCAACAGCGAGAACAGGAAATACCAGTAGCGATACCTGATGATGTTAATCATGAGCGTGATCCCCCAGCCGTGAAGCGTCCGGCAGCCTGCACAAACATTAGCCCTGCCCTCCCTTGGTCGGCCGCGTCTGTGGACTGACGTTCTCCAGACCGGCGCCAAACCACTTCGGGTGATAGCTGCTGTTGCTTCGCACGAGTGCGCGCAGGAACGTGCGCGTGATCACGATCGCCGTGAACATCGATACTCCTACGCCGATGCCGAGCGTAGTGGCGAAACCCGCGATCACGGTCGCGCCGTAATTCTGGCCAAACCAATACAGCACGCAGCAGGTGATGATCGTGCTCACATTCGAGTCCCGAATACTCGTCCACGCGCGATTGAACCCGGCTTCGATAGAAGCTCCGAGTGTCTTGTTCGTACGCAGTTCCTCTTTTAGCCGCTCGAAGATGAGCACGTTTGCGTCAACCGCCATACCAATCGAGAGGATGAACCCGGCGATTCCGGCCAGCGTGAGCGTGATGCCGCTGGCGCCGCTGCCGCTGAACGGCCAGAGCTTGAACACTGCGAATGCTAATGACGTGTAGATCAACAGTGCAATGTCGGCAACGAGTCCCGGCAGCCTGTAATTCGCGACCATGAAGAACATAACCACGATAATGCCGACGATGGCGGCGGTTATGCTGTCATGGACATACTGCGATCCCAGCGTGGCGCTGATCTGGCTGCTGGCTTCCGGTGTGAAGGCGATGGGCAGCGCGCCGTACTTGAGACGAATGGCAATGGCCTTGGCGGTGTCACTGCTGCCGATGTTGTTGATCTCACCGTTCCCGCCGGTGATAGCCGACTGGATCTTGGGATCGGTCACCACTTTCCCGTCGAGGACAAACGCCATGTATTCCCCGACGTGGTCGGTCGTGTAAGTCCCAAGGCGGCCGACGGCGCCGCCCTTCGCGCCAAATGTTACTATTGGCTGGCCGTACTGATCGAACTGATTCGCGATCTGGCTCGAATCGAGCTCGCTTCCTTTCATGACCACGCACGGAGTCGGCGCGTTCTTGGCATCACAGAGCGTGGTCGTGTTTGAGTAAGGAAACGTGGCGCCGTCCTGCAGTGGGGTCAGGCTGCCCATCCCGTAGAGAACGAGCTGGCCAGTGCTGCCGATCGTCTGGCGCACGACCTCCGGATCCCTGACGCCAGGCATCTCGACATCGATCGCGTCACTTCCAAGCTGCGTTACGATCGGCTCGGACACGCCAAAGGCGTTGACGCGCTTGGTGATGATGTCAATCGCGGCTGCCATGGCATCGCTCGTGGCGGCCTTATGGTCGGTCGCCTTCAGTTCCATGCTCAGGCCGCCTGTGAGGTCCAGACCTTGATGGATCGCCGTGCCGTGACCGAAAACCTTAAAGTTGCCTACCGTGCCGGCAAGGTCTACCAGGACGGCGGCGAATGTCAGGACGATAATCCCTATCAAGAATAGTTGGGCTCGCTGACGCATGCGTCTACCTCTCAGTGTGCTACGTGAAGAGTATGGACTCGGCCGAGCAGCTTGGGCGCAATTGAGCCTGGCCACGCTGCCGGACGCCATCGCGTACTGGGAGGAGACGGACTACGGAGCGCGAATACGCTGTGGGTCGTTCGCTGGACTTGAAGTCAGGACAATGTCCAGCCACTCAACGACAGTCGGCTGGGTCGCACGGACCTGGCGCGCTAGCGGCTCCTGTTGTGCGGAATGAGCCGAGCGCGGGTCTCTGGCCATCGGTCGCCGCCCAGGCGCCAGCACCGGCGACGAATCGAAAGGGCGAACGACAGAGCCTGGTAGAGACGGTGAGGACAGTTCGGCGGTGGCAAACAGTAACGTCTGGCCGGCGATCTCGTCTGCGCCGGTTCTCGAGCTTGGTTCTGCCACATCGGTTCGTACGACGGGCTGCGCCGGCGCGTGCCTGAGGTCATGGGCTTCGACCACACTGCCAAGGCCACCGCCAGTCGCATGGAGCGAAGCGACGAAGATAGCAAGTGTGCGCAATATCGACGGTACGGAACGCACACCCATCAGGTTTCAGTTACCTCGAACCGCGCGGATTGCTGCCGCCGCAGGCTGCTCATCCAGTCCTCACTAGTATCTTGGTCGGGAAGCCACTGTGTCAAACCCGTTCGCAGCCGGTACTGTCAGGGGCGGTCGGTATATTCGATGCCGCGTGGCCGGCGCCGGGTTTGCCGTGAAGCCGACGAGCCAGGCTCGTCCGAATCGCCAACACCGCCTCGGAAGTCGCGCGAATCGATCGTCACGCAGGTGCTTATCACGGGGTCCGACATCCGCGAGGCAAGCCGGCCGCCAATCTCGTCGAGCGAGCTGTTCGTCGTGATCACCGTTGGCAGGCGGTGGATATAGCGGTGATTAAAGAGCTGGTAGAGCTTCTCCGTCGCCCACTGGGTACTGATCTGGGTCCCGAGATCGTCCAAGATAAGAAGAGGGGCTTCGCGAACTCCTTCGAAGAAGTCGTCATATCCCAGCTCACTACCAGGTGCGTACGCCGAGCGCAGGTGGTCAAGCAGGTCCGGAACGACCATAAACAGGGCGGGCGCGCCCATTGCCAGCCGATAGTTGCCGATAGCCGCGGCAAGATGGGTCTTGCCTGTACCATAGCCGCCCATGATCACGAGCCAGCCATCGGGATTGGCTGCATATTGCTGCGCGCGCTTGAAGGCGTTGCGCTGCGGCGCGTCCACGAGGAACGACTCGAAGGTCATGCTTGAGAGAGCGCGCAGGTTCGACTTCTCGAGCAGGCGCTGCATCCGACGCTCGGTAATCTCGCGCTCCTTGCAGCCGCACGGCACGATCGTACCAAAGCCGGGATCGTCCACCGGCACGTCAAGGCGCAGGTAGCCAGCGCCTCCACATCGATCGCAGACCGGCGCGGACTCACGATTCGACGACGTGGCCGTATCGCCCTCCGGTGTATTTCTCCGAATCTCCAGGCGTTTCAGAATGTCGCCGATCGATTCCACTGGCCTTCCCCTCAGCCTCCCACCGCTTGAGAATTGCGGCAACGTACGCCCAATTGCGCTTGTTCTGTTCGACCGCGCGCCTCATGGCGTCGCTTATCCACTCGTGCGGATAGGTCAACTCCGCGTCGCGAAGTCGGTCCGCGATAAGCGGCGTCAGCACGCCGATGTTCCGCTCATATAATGTAAAGATATTTGGGCGATAGATGCGAACGATCTCGACGGCCCCCACCTGCTCGCCGAGGGCAGCGGAAGGGTCGATCTCCTCGCGCCGTAGCGCCTCGAGGGCATCGCGGCTGGCCGGTGTGTTGATGAGATACCACCGGCGCAGATCCTTCTCGGTTTGGCCGAGCGACACCATCAACACTGTGCCACGCGTCACCGAAAGCTCGAGACCCTCACGAAGGCAATCCTCGGCAGTTCGCGGTCCACGCGAGGGCTTGAGCGACCTCAGGAGTAAGCGATCGGCCTGCAAGTCATCGAGCGCCACGGCCTTTGGCAGGCCGGTTCGACGGGCGAGCAGCCAAAACAGATGCAGAGTCACCTTCAGCTCGACCAGGGAATCGATCTCGGGAAGCAGTATGCTGAAGAACGCATCCGGTACCGGCGTGTTCGCCGCTTTGCTTGGGTAAAATCCGGCAAAGCCGCTCATAGCGGCGCGCGGGCCTCAAGGTCCCGGAATCGAGTCTGAACTTTGTCAAAGTACAGCGAAAGCTGCCCGGTCGGCCCGTTACGGTGTTTGGCCACATAGAGATCGGCGATGTGTTGCTTTTCGGTCTCGGGATCGTACATTTCTTCACGGCAAAGGAATAGTACGACGTCGGCGTCCTGCTCGATACTGCCGCTCTCGCGCAGATCCGAGAGCAGCGGAACGTGCGAAGTACGCGAGTCCACACCGCGGGACACCTGCGAGAGAGCGACCACCGGCACGTTCAGCTCGCGGGCAAGAATCTTGAGAGCGCGAGAGATCCCACTGATCTCCTGCACACGATTCTCGGACGCTCGGCCCGACATCAGCTGCAGGTAGTCGACCACGATGAGGTCCAGTCCTTGCTCGGCCTGCAACCTGCGCGCACGATTGCGCATCTCAGCGGGAGTAATCCCGGCTGAATCGTCGATGAAGATGCGTGTTTCAGACAGGACGCCCGCAGCCTCGATCAACCTGCCCCACTCTGCCTCGTCAATATAGCCGGACCGCAGGCGCCCGCTGTCGAGTCTGCCCTGCATACACAACAAGCGCTGCACGAGCTGCTCCTTTGACATTTCCAGGCTAAAAAGGGCAACCCGCTGTTTGAACCGCACAGCAGCATTATGGCACATGCCAAGGGCCAGAGCGGTCTTGCCATGCGCAGGCCGGGCGCCGACGATGATCAAGTCCGAACGCTGCAACCCGCCCAGAATCTTGTCAAGATCGACGAAACCGGTGGGGGTGCCGAGGATGGCTCCGCGGTGTTCGTGTACGTAGTCGGCCTGCTCGAGGATCGTTGTAAGCACCTCGCGAATCGGCACAAAGCCGGCGCTGCTCCTGCCCTGGGCCACGGCAAACAGTACTTCTTCGGCATCGTTCAGCGCCTCCTCGACCTCGACGCCGTCGCGTTGAGCGATGCTGACAATTTGGCCACCGGCACGTATCAGCCGGCGAAGAACCGCAAGTCGCTCCACGATCCGCGCGTAGTGCTCGACGTGGACGGCAGTGGGTACGACGTCGACCAGCGAAAGCACGTAACCCCTACCGCCGGCGCGCTGAAGGAGGTCGCGGCGTTCGACCTCCTCCAGGACGGTAATAACGTCTACCGGTCGGCGCTGCTCGTACAGGTCGACCATGACGCGGTAGGTAACTGCATGGGCATCATGCGCGAAGTCATCCGGTCGCAAAATCGCGGTAACTTCGATGATGGCATCGGGATCAAGAAGCAGACTGCCCAAGACGGCCTGTTCAGCTTCTAGACTGCGCGGTAGATGCTCTTCGCCTCCAGCCGCGAGTGTCTCCATGATCAAGCGGAGGCCGCCTCCTGCAGCGTAACGTTGATGGAAGCCTTAACGTCGTGGCCCAATCGCACCGGTACGCTGTAGTTGCCCAGGGTCTTGAGTGCCTCCGGTAGCTCGATATCACGTCGATCAACGGTGATCTCGGCAGCGCGCGCCAACTCATCCGCGATATCTTTGCTCGTGATCGATCCGTAGAGACGGTTCTGCTCGCCTACTCGTACCTGGAACACGAGCGAGACGTCAGCGAGACGTGAGGCCAGCGATTGCGCATCGGAACGCGCCTTTTCGTGCGCCTTGATAATTTGCGACCGCCGCGTTTCCAGCGACTTCAGCGCGCCGGACGTGGCAAGCACCGCGAGGCCCTGCGGAATGAGAAAGTTGCGCATGTAGCCAGGAGAGACATCCTTGACTTCTCCCGCCTTGCCCAGATTTGCCACGTCCTTGTTCAATACGACCTTTACCATGCCTGCCAACTCCTAACCGACATTGTCTGCAATGCAAGGGCGCCGGTAAACAACGTTACCCACGGCATGCCTTCGATCAGCTACAACCCTACAGTGTAGCAGGTGGCATTTGCCCAGACCGCACGTGCTATACTCGGGCCTGAAACGGCAGGCCGGCACTCAGGCCTTCTGAGCGCCATGAACGCACTGAGCAAAGACTGCCGAGTGAGGCTGACGCGCAGGAGGGATCACGATGTTCGGTCATGGACGCGACCAAGAAGCCGGCCAGGTAGCAGTGCCTGCAGCGGGACCGCATGCCGCCACTTCAGACCTTTCGGGCCAGGAGTTCTGGCTGGTTAATGACGCGGGTTTCCAGGTGCTCGGGCTCGTGCTCGGGAACTGTGTCTACTCAATGGGCGCCATGCGTAACTGGCTCGCGGGCTTCAAGGCCAACTTCAAAGGCGAGATCAAGGAAGTCACCCAACTGATGTATGATGCGCGCGAGCTTGCGCTGCAACGCATGCAGGCGGAGGCCGATTCACTCGGCGCCGATTCTGTCGTCGGAGTTGAGATAAAGATTGAGTATCTCCATAACAATGAGTGGATGGAGGTCACCGCGACCGGCACGGCAGTTCGGAAGACCGGACCGGCCCAGCATCGGGCACAAGTGACTATTCAGGCCTAGCCCGAAGCACTCCGCGGCGACTGCAAGGCGCAAGAGGAAATCCGAATCGGACGGCGGCTGTCCGACCGGCCCGACGGCGTGAATTGCCGCCGGATGCCCGCAGCCCTGCGCCGCGTACAAAATGGCAGCGGTCGGCTCGAGCGCACACTCTGGCGGCGGCTTCGACCGGCTGCGGTAGTACGTGCTCGCTCATCGGCAAAAAATGGAAATGTTTCCCGGCCCATTTTGCATTGACCGTCCGTAAGCGACATGCTATGTTCCGACCGCACGCTACGACCTTTGAACCGAGGAGTGTTGATGCAGGCGTCTCTCCCTCTCGTGCGCACGACGATCCCTGGTCCTCGGTCGCTCGCTCTGTGGAGGCGCGAAGAGTCGATAGTCGCTCCGGGTTTGCAGAGTGTTACGCAGTGGGCCCGCGTGTCCTTCAGCCATGGTCGGGGCGCTGTGCTCTGGGATGTCGACGGAAACGGCATTATCGACTTCATGGCAGGAATCGGAGTGTGCAGCATCGGGCACGGCCATCCGGCGCATGCGGAGGCGATAGCGCGGCAGGCGGCGAAACTCGCTGCCGGATCCTTCACCTCCGAGGCGCGTGTCGAGCTACTGGAAGAGCTGCGCGCGATCCTTCCCACCCACCTGAATCGCATGCAGTTCTACAGTGGCGGGGCCGAAGCTGTCGAGGCCGCGCTTCGGCTTGCGCGGTGCGCCACGAAGAAGTCTACCATCGTCGGGTTCTGGGGCGGCTATCACGGCAAGACCGACGGCACGCGGCCGCTCTCCGAGGGCGAGCAGTCGGGGTATGGCTTGCCTGCGCCCGGCACGCACGCGGTGCCATATGCAAATCCCTACCGGAACGTTTTCGGACCTGGGACCGACTGCGCGGTCGAGAGTGTTCGATTCCTGCGAGAATCGATTGAGCATGGAACGAATCGTGAGATTGCCGCGATCATTGTCGAACCTGTTCAGGGCCGCGGTGGTAATGTCGTGCCTCCCGCGGGCTTTCTCGCCGAAGTTCAGAAGGTTGCGCGCGAGATCGGTGCCCTGCTCATTGTTGACGAGATGATTACCGGCTTCTATCGCACAGGGAAAGCTTTCGCCTTCATGCATGACGAAGGCGTGGAGCCCGACATCCTGGTTATGGGAAAAGGGTTTGGCAACGGGTATCCGATCAGCGGGGTGGCAGCGCGTGAAGATATTGCCAGCGCGCAGCCCTGGGCCAAGCCCAGTGGAAACAGCTCCAGCTACGGTGGTAATGCGCTCGCCTGTGCTGCGGCGTTGGCCACGCTCCGCGTACTCCGCCAGGAATCGTTGGGAGATCGTGCAAGCGGGGTCGGCGACTTCATGCTCAATCGCCTTCGCGAAATCGCTCAGCGATCGCCGATCATTGGGGATGTTCGGGGCAAGGGTCTCCTGTTGGGCGTCGAACTGGTGCGCAACTCGAGGTCAAAGGCAGGTTTGACTCGCGATCAGATGCGAGCGGTGTTCTCTAATATTCTTGGCAAGGGTGTGCTCGTCATGCCGAGCGGTACGGCGCTGCGCATCAATCCGCCACTGGTCATTTCGAAAGAAGATGCATCGGCTGGTCTGGATGTTATTGAGGCAGTGCTGTCAGGCACCACAGTGTAGCTGGGAGTCCGTCGGAGAGTATGAAAAGCAGGATACATCGGGTAGGCATCGTGGGGTTTGGGAAGATCGCCGAGTCGGCGCATGCACCTGCGTGGATGGCTCTGCCATCTGCCGATATAGTGGCCGTCGCCGATACGTGCCCTGTCCGGCGCGCAACTGCCCTTGAGGCATTCCCTCACGCGCATGTCTACGGAACCTGCGCCGACATGCTCCGAAAAGAGACGCTTGATGTCCTTGATGTCTGTACGCCGCCTAACGATCATGCTCCAAGTATCGTTGCGGGCTGCTCGGCAGGGATCCGTCGCATCGTGTGCGAGAAACCGCTCACCGCTGCTCCCTGCGAGTACCGAACGATCGCGTCCGCGCGCGCGCTTTCCAGTTCGCAGGTCTATACGGTCAACAGCTGGTTTCACAGTGATCTGCATCGCTTGGTGAGCGCCGTGCTGCGCGATGGCACGATCGGGCCGGTGACCCACGTACAGCTTCGGACGCTGCGTCCCGACTGTGCGTTGGGTGTCTCGAGCTGGCAGCCTCGCTGGCGAACCGATCCCAAGTACGCGGGGGGCGGGATTGTCCTTGATCACGGGTGGCATCAGCTGTACCTGATGGCAAACTGGATTGGCACGAACCCCGACAAGGTACGAGCGAAACTGGATACGGTAGCGCCGGTTCACCTGCCCGTTGAGGATGTCGCTACGCTCGATTTTGACTTTCCTGGGGCGACTGGACGCATCGAGCTGTCCTGGGCAGCGCCGGCGCGGACCAATGATGGAGAGATAAAGGGGACCAGGGGTAGCATAGCAATCGAGGATGACAGGCTCGTTATTCGCACTGACGACGGTGAGGAGGTTCGACCGTATGCTGAACGCCTTTCCGACTCGTCCTATCACCCGGAGTGGTTTGTCGCTCTGTTCAATCAGATCCTGAGCGACGACAGCAACACCACGGGCCAGGCGAATCTGCGAGAGGCGAGGATGCTGCTTACTACCCTGTTCCAGGCATATGGCTACAGGGCTGAGCTGTCGGATACCACGGCAGTCGCGTAACCCGGGCAAACCGAGCGCTCGGACCAAGATCGATACGACGACGTCTTCAGACAACAGCGCTGCGCGCTGCCGGTTCCCCGAGTGTGGCATGGCGGACCATGGAACGTGATCGTGCACCATCCAGACTGTGCGCGAGGGGGCTCGCGTGTGCCTGGCGCCGACTGCAGGACTGATGGGAGGGCTGCTCCCTTCGGAAACTCGTGGTACAGTAGCAGGCAATGCCTGACTACTTTCGAGTATTGGACGCAGCCCAAATGGGCGACAGGAACATGGAGACGCAACGTGAGGAATATCCGCATCCCATGGCCGCGAACATGCCGATTGATCTCGATGATTCTTCTGCTCTTCGCGGCGACGCCAACGTTGCCCGCGGCGGCGCGCCCGGCTTCGAGTGCATCTGTCTCCATCTTCTATCCGACGACGAAGGCCGCGTACGACGCCTGGAACTCCAGTAAGTCTGACGCGCGTCCGCCGAAGACGACCGTCTTCGCTTCGGGCACGGCCACCGTCGGATTCTATTTTGAGTACGATGGCGCGACCGCGCACTCCACGACGTTTACGATCGTCATCAAGAACAGCGCCGGCACCAGCGTGGTCACCGACGGGCCGTTCACCACCGATCACAACGCTGCGCTCCACATGGAGGCAATTGACGCCCCCACGACGGCCTTCTCCAATGGCGCGTTCACTGCCGACCTGCTCGTGAACAGGGCCAAGGTCGAGAGCACATCGTTCACCGTCGGCAGCACTTCGAAGGTGGCGGCGTCGGTCTTCTACACCGCCACAAAAGGCGCGTACGATGCGTGGAACGCCAGCACGAGCGCCGCGCCTCCGCCGCCGACGGCGAAGTTCTCTGCCGGGACATCGATCGTAGCGTTCTACTTCGAATACACGAACGCGACGCCAAAAGTCACGCAGTACAAGATCGCTATCTATGGCCCGACTGGCTCCTTGTACACGAGCCGAGGCCCTTTTGCAGTGTCCTACAAGAATGGCCTGGTCATGCGGTACGTCCTCGCGCCCGACGCCAAAGCGTATCCCGCGGGACCGTACTCCGCCAGCCTCTTCCTCGACGGCAAGGTGCAGCATCATACGACGTTCGTCGTCGGCGGGCAGACCGTGAGCATCGGGATCCTCTACCCTGCCACTGAGGCTGCCGGACAGGCATGGGCAAAGAGCTCTACCGCGACCCGCCCAACGAAGACCACGACGTTTCTTTCGGGAACAAAGGTGGTGGCGTTCTACTTCGAATACCTGAATGCCGTGCCCAAGGTCACGGAGTACACCGTGGTGGTCAGGAATCACGGCGGTCAGGTCGTAGTGACGCATGGCCCGTACGTCACGTCCTATAAAGATGGCCTGCAGATATCGCCCGTGCAGGCTCCGGTCGGCGCATGGCCCGACGGCGCATACCGCGCCGATCTCGTTGTCGGAGGCCAGGTGCTGGCCAGCACATTCTTTGGCGTTGGAAGCCGGACGGTCAAAGTGCCGGTGTGTCGCCAATCCGACGTGATCGCGACGTGCATCGAGCCGAGTATTCTCCGCCTGCACGTCTCGCTGCCGAATAACATGGAAGCCGAAGGCACAGGCTTTGTCATCAGATCGGATTCGACTGGAACGTACCTGATCACGAACAAGCATGTCGTCGACGGGGGAACCGTCAAGGGAACCACCGCCATGAGTCCGGACGGCAATACCACGTACCAGGCCCTTGCTGTGGTCGAGAACACTGCCGAGGCCGGTACCGCGGGTGACCTGGCAGTCGTCAAGCTTCAGCCGACCGGCCTCAAGCCACTGCCTTGGGCCGACTCCGACAAGCTGCACGTGCTCCAGAAGGTGGTCAGCATCGGCTACGGTGACGCCTTCGACCTGCCCGGTCCTCCTACGGCAACGGAGGGTGCGATCTCCGCTCTCGGCCGAGATCTCCAGGACGGCTACGGTCCGGTCTGGATACAGCATCAGAGCTTCATCAATCACGGAAACAGTGGCGGACCGCTTCTGGATGAGAAGTTCAATGTGGTCGGCGTCAACACGCTCAGCCAGAAGGAGACGCAGGGCATCTTCTTCGCGATTCCGTCGAATCTCGCTCGCAAAACGGCGGCACAGCTAATCGCCAAAATCGGGAGCTAGAGCCGTCCGCACGCATTCATACCATGTGTGCGCCCGACTGTCGCCGTCCCGCGCTACTTAGCCGCGGCCGGATTACACTAGATCAGACAGTGTAATACCCTTTAGCGTGCGCGACACGGCGCAACGGATGCCCGGAGCTGGGCGTTGTTCTATGTCCGGTGGCTGCCGCCAAACTGTTCCAGGGTATCTCTACCCTGGGGTGCTTCGGCTTGGGCCAATTCAGGGGAACACCGCGTCATGATGGCCGCCTGTCGTCAACTCCTACTCATACTGGTTGTATGCGCGCCGGTGTTTGCGCTCGCCGCGGATGCGCCGTCGACTCATGCGGCCACTTCTTCCGTCCAAATGCAGATCTGGGCCGGCTACGGCGGCTACTATCGGCCATCATCGTTTCTCCCTGTCCACATTCGAATTGCGAACCGTGGTGGCGGATTCGTCGGCACAGTTCGTATCGACGATGCGGCGCAGCAGTTTCCAACCGTGCTGCCGTATAATCGTGTGACCTATACGCGTACCGTCGTGCTACCCGACGGCAGCGTCAAAGACATCGTGCTGTATGTGCCTGGTGTCGACCTGGGGCCCGCTGTCACGGTTGATCTGTCTGCTCAGGGTCGTCTGATTGAGCGCCAAACGGCAAACGTGGGTCAGATCTCGACGGCGACCGAGTTCATCGGCGTGCTGTCGAGGACTCCGGCGGCGTATGTGCAGCTGAAGAGCTTTGGTGGATCGCTGGGCGGCATACAGCTTCGCGTTGTGCCGCTCACTGCTGCGTCAATGGATCCGTCACCGTTTGCTCTGGCTAGCCTCGACGCGATAATCGTCGAGAACTTTGACACGACATCGCTCGGCCAGGATCAAGCAGACGCGCTGGCTACGTGGGTTCATCTCGGCGGCGTGCTCGTCGCCATTGGCGGCCCGACAGCCCCGGCGGTCATGAGCGGGCTTCCACCGGAACTCCGCGTGGCGGGAATACGCTCACCGATTGTGCTATCCGGGGTTCCCGCGTTGAGCGCCTTCAGCCGCGTCGTACTCCCGGGCGGCGGAATCGTGGCCGCCATCGCACAACCCGCGAATGCGCGTGTCTTGCTCGACGACCAGTCCGCGACTGTCGTTGGAATCGGAGATCGGGCTCGAGGCAGACCTCTTGTGACGGGGCGCGACCTGGGCTGGGGATCGGTCGTGTACAGTGCCATCGATCCTACACTCGCGCCGATCGCCTCGTGGCCGGGCCTTCAGAATTTTTGGATACTGCTTACAGCCACGGTGCGAGCCGGTGGATCAACGCTGGCCACATCCTTCGCCGGGACTGGCATCACCAACACGCAGAGCAGCCTCAATAGTGAGATAAGCAGCATAGAGCCCCCGTCAATCTCGCTCTTCGTCGTTCTTCTGGGCGTATACGTCTTCGCCTTGCTCCCGGTCAACTTCGTCGTTCTTCAAAGGCTGAGGCGCAGAAGTCTGAGCTGGGCGACGCTGCCGGGACTGGCCGTGATTCTCGTCGCGACGCTTATCGTCGGCTCGTATATCGTCAGGGGCCGGGAGTTGCGGGCAAGCATGGTCAGTGTCGAATATGAGGCGCCGGACTCGAGCACCGATTTGGGCCAAATGTATGTTGGCCTGATAGCGCCGACGTCGGGAGACTACACACTCTCCTTGGACAGCCCAAGCAGCCTTGCCGCCCCCCTGTTCTACAACGTGCAGAACGGGGCTCCACCGGACATCGGCAATGCAGCAAGTCAAGTGCTTATTGCCGAAGATAGCACTCAGAGTACGCTGCCCGGCATATCCAGCTGGTCGTCCAGGAGTGTTTCATTTGCTCTGACTATCCCCAGGCGGCCTTCGCTCGGTTCGAATCTCACGCTCTCCCGCGCTGGAGTAATTGTCGGAACCATTGTGAATGCCGGACCGACGAGCATCCACGGTGTGCTCGTCCAGGCACCTGACGGATCGATTCAGTCCTTGGGGGATGTGGCGCCGGGCGCAGTACGTGCAGTCTCACTGAGTATGGGATTGGGCGGTCAGAGCCAGGGGGACATTTCAACTCAATACGGCAGCCTTGGCGCCGTCGTGCCACGGCCGCCCATGACGACACAGTTGGGCGGTGCCGGCCTCGCGTTGGTGCGGGCACCGGTCTCGCTGTTGCTCGATGGGAGCGCACACCTGCTGGCCGCCGGACCGGCAATTCCATTGAACCCCGGAGAATCAACCGGTGAGCGCTTCCAGCGCATCTCTCAGGCGGTGCTCGGGAGCACAAACGCGGCGGCGTTCAACAACGTACTTGCGATCGGGTGGACATCCGATCAGCTTGAAGCGCTGCGCGTCAATGGGGCCGTGCCGCAACGGAGCGACACGAACATGATCGTGCAGAGCCTGCCGCTACATCTGTCGGCCGGCACTCTCGCGCTCGGCGCGGGCACCCTGCCGGCCCGCCTGGCAGGCGCGGACCAGGACCTGCAGACCAGTGCCGGTGACAGCGGGATCAGCCTGGCTCCAAACAGCAGTGCGGTGTTCGTCGCGCAACTTCCGGAGGCTTCCAGCGCGGGCTATCGGGTCCCGTTGACGTCGCTTTCGATCGTCGCGTCGTCGCCGGGAGCGGGCATCCCCCTCAGCTCACAATCCTGTGCCGTCTGGGACTGGACTGCCGCTCGGTGGATGCCCGTGGACATCACAAGCGGACAGGTCCGTGTGAGCAGACCTGCCCGCTACGTCGACGGCGCCGGCGTGATCCGGATCAGGATGAGTGCTCAAACGGCGGGGCTCACCATCGGTGATCCCAACTATGGTGTAGCCATCGGCGTCACTGGACGCGTAGGCCCATGATCGGACGTGATGCGAGCGACCGGCTGCCGGCGCCAACCGACGAGGCGATCGCGGTGCGTGGCCTCGTGAAGCAGTTCGGTCAGGTCCGGGCCGTCGACGGCCTCACCATGTCGGTCAAGCGAGGGAGCATCTATGGTTTCGTCGGGCCAAATGGCGCCGGAAAGACGACGACGATGCGCATCCTATCCACGCTGTTGGAAGCCGATAAGGGCTCTTGCGCGATCGGCGGACTGGACGTGTGGGAGCACCCGGCTCAGGTGCGGGGCCTGCTAGGCTACATGCCGGACTTCTTCGGAGTGTACGACGACCTTACGGTCCAGGAGTATCTCGAATTCTACGCCGATGCGTACGCGGTGCCGTCCCGCGTGCGGACGACGACCATTGGCGACCTTCTTGACCTCGTCGACCTGGTCGAGAAGCGCACTGCCTATGTTGAGTCGCTTTCGCGCGGCATGAAACAGCGCCTGGGACTGGCCCGTTGCCTTGTCCACGATCCGCAGGTCTTGCTCCTCGACGAACCAGCATCCGGCATGGATCCGCGCGCCCGTTATGAAATGCGAGAGATAGTGAAGGAGCTGCGACGGATGGGCAAGACCGTCCTTCTGAGCTCGCATATCCTGCTCGAGCTGGCCGAGATCTGCACGCATATCGGCATCGTGGAGCAAGGCAAGCTGATTCGCGAAGGTCCGGTTGGCGATGTGCTCAGCGGCATGAGCGCCGGGCGGCGGATTGAGCTGCGGGCTATTGCCGAGCGCACGTCGGTCGAATCCTTCCTCGAAGACCGTGCCGAAGTCACTGCTGTCGAGAAACGCGAGGACACGGTTGACAGCGACGGAGCGTTATCCGGGGACATATGTGCCGTTGCGTTCCACACTCTGGCCGACGACTTGGCGCTCCGAGATCTGCTACGTGCGCTCGTCGAGAACGGGCTAGGGGTGGTGTTCTTCGCCCCGATTCGCGACAACCTTGAGGAAGTCTTCATGCAGCTCACCAGCGCAGACGCGGAGACATCGGCGTTATGATCCCTATTCTGCGCAAGGAACTGCGCGTCCGTATGCGTGGGTGGCGATCCCCTGCCATCATGATGCTCTACCTCTGCATGCTGTCACTGGTGAGCTACGCCGTTCTCTCGAACGGCTTGAACGCGCAGACATTCAGTGCGAACCAGGCACGGTCCCTGGGTCTGAACCTCTTCAACACCCTGGCCATTCTTCAGGGTGCTCTCATCATGTTCATAACTCCAGCGGCCACGGCTGGAGCGATCAGCGGCGAGCGGCAGCGGCAGACGCTCGATCTGCTGCTCGTGACGAAGCTGTCGTCGCTCGGCATTGCCTCAGGAAAACTCCTGGCGGCGATAGCCTTCGACCTTCTGCTTATCCTCTGCGCTATGCCTGTCTTCTCGCTTGTCTTCCTGTTTGGCGGAGTTGGCCTGGACACGGTATTGGAGCTGATGCTGCTCTACATCGTGTCAATTGTCTGCTTCGGCAGCATCGGGTTGGCGATCAGCACGCTCACTCGGAGATCGAGCGCGGCGACCGTCATCACCTACCTTGCCGTCCTGGCGCTCGTAGCCGGGTTAGCACTACTTACGATCTACCTGTATGAGGCGGGCTATGTGGACAACATCAGCGATTCCACTGCACCCTTTGCAGCGTACCTCGATCCGGGCTTTGGTCTCGCTGCTTTGCTCTACCACCAGGACCCGTCATTTAGCCCCCAGCTGCCCTTTGCGGTCTGGCAGACTTCGCTGATCACCGAAGCCGTCATCGTCTGCGTTTGTGTATCAATCAGCACGCTCGCGCTTCGACATCGAAAGTCGTGAGTAAGTCGCGTTCTCGGCATGATGTGAAGAGTCGTATGCCGTCAGGCTCGTAGACGCACAGCCAGGTACATTGTCCCTATCGGTCGTTCGCAACGTGATTGGATCCCGGCAGCAGCATCGCGGAGCACCGCAGCCAATGATCGCGGCACTTGACCATCCGCACGGTGAACCGCTGGATGTTCGCATCCTGATACGCCCGCTTCGGCGCAGGATGGCCACTACACTCGTGGCTCATCGCGTGATAGCCGCTGCGGCAGCGATACTCATCGGCATCGCCACTATCTTTTTCTTGGACCGCGTTTTGCCCTGGCCTGGAACCACAGGCTCGGCGCGTATTGCGATTGCGGCCATGGCCTATGCCCTCGCCATCCTGATTGGCACAGGCATTCGCATTGCCATGGATTGGCCCACAATTCCGGCCACGATTCAGCATGTAGATCGCGAGCTGGGTCTCAAGAACCGCCTCTCGACGGCGTATGAACACCGTAATCGCGCGGACAGGATGGCTGCACTTCAGCGAGCTGAGCTGCAACGTTTGCTCGTGACGACCCGGCTCGTCGAGGCTGTTACGATCCGTCTGCCGCGTCGCCTGCTTGGGTTGTTTGCGCTGGGCCTGATGCTGCTGGGCCTGGCACTGGCTTCGCCATCGTCTCGGGGGTCAGCCCACAGTCAGAACTCAGACGTGCTTGCCATAACGCGCCACGCGGCAACGGCCGCCGGTAAACTTCTGGATCACCTTGGAAACTCAGCGGCCTCGACCCGGTCGACCGCGCCGGCGCAATCACTGACGAGCCTGCAGATCAAGAACGTGTTGCAAAACCTGCAAAAGCAGCTTGCTTCGGCGCAGTCGCAACACGCGGCGCTCAGGGCACTCTCGACTGCTCAGGATAACTTGCAGAAGATAGCGACCGGCGCCGCGCAGGCAAGAGGCGCAACCCAATCGTTGGCCAGCGCACTGCGCCAAGGACCAACGCAGCAGGTCGCTCATGCTTTGCAAGCAGGCGACCCAGGCGCAGTCAAACAGTCCCTGCAGTCCCTCTCACGGCAGCTTGCCTCCATGTCGCCAGCGCAGCGCTTAGCGGCGGCACGGGCGCTAGAACGGGCCGCAAACGTAGCGCCAGCGGCACTCAAGCAGACCCTGCGCCAGGCTGCGTTTAGCCTTACTGATAATAATCCTGCCGGCGCCAGTGTCGCGCTGAAGTCCGCTGCAAGCCAGGCTGCCCAACTTCAGCAGCAGGCAAACGCAGACCGCTCGGCGCAGCAGGCCGCCGTGGGAGTCCAGAAGATTCAGAGCGACGCTGCCAACGGCGCGACTGACAACTCCGCGATCAATTGCCCGACGGCATCTGCCGGAAACTCCGGTAGTATCGCGGCAGCCTGTGAGGAAACGCCCGTCGTGGGCGCTGCAGCATCGCCTCAAGCGCGGGGCTCCGGTCAATCGGCCTCATCGCCTCCAGCTAGCAGTGGTAGCCCCGTGTCGAAGACGGCTACCGGCGCAGGCACAGGCCGACGCAGCAGAAAGAGTTCATCGCCAGGATCGGGAGCGAGCCAGCGCGGAAGTACGGGTGCCGCGTCCGCATCGTCCGGATCCGCCACTACTCATTCAGGCCAATCGGCCCTCGCAGGTACCGCGTCGCGCGCCGGCCAGGCTGCAGGCGCGACTGTGAACTTGCAATCGCCCAGCACGGTCGGAAGCGCGTCGACTTCGGCAAGTACATCCGGGCAAAGCGGATCGGGAAGCGGCTCGGGCTCGAAAGGAACTGCCGGCAGCGGTTCTCCGGGCCGTGCCACGACGGTCTATGTGCCAGGCGCGCAGCTGAAGGGTCCGGGTGTCACGGAAGCAGGCCCGCTGGGCTCGACCGTGGAAGTAGGCTCGCCTAGCTACGAGCAAATGGTCGAGAAGTACGCAACATCGGCCAACGCGGCGCTTGGTCGAGAGGCCGTGCCACCGGGAATCCAGGACGCAATTAAGCGGTACTTCAGCACCCTGCAGGGCGCCAGGTAGGGTAGTTGAGTGAGGCTGAGGCGAGCTCCCATCTGCAGCCGATGCGGCCGACCTTTCGGAGCATCGCGCCTGCGCAAGTGTGAGGTTCGAAGTGATGAGCGTCGAAGTCGGGGCACCTACCACTGAAATCCAACCCGAAGAGATCCGGCGGATCGGGCGTGAACTGGAAGCTGGCATTGCTCGGGCCGTCGTCGGTCAGCAAGCCGTCGTGCGACAGACCTTGGTTGCTCTCTTCGCAGGGGGCCATGTCCTGCTCGAAGGAGTGCCCGGCCTGGGAAAGACACTCTTGGTTCGCTCGCTGGCGCAGACGCTTCGAATGCACTTCAGCCGAATTCAGTTCACTCCGGACCTGATGCCCGCTGACTGCACCGGGACGAATATTATCGGCGAGGACGAAAGCGGGCGGAGGGCGTTTCGCTTCCAGCCCGGCCCGCTCTTCGCCAACCTCGTCCTTGCCGATGAAATCAACCGCGCCACGCCAAAGACCCAGTCCGCATTGCTGGAAGCCATGCAGGAGCACACGATTACCGTGGGAGACTCCACGCACAAGCTGCCTGAACCGTTCTTCGTACTTGCGACGCAGAACCCTCTGGAGATGGAAGGGACCTACCCGCTGCCGGAAGCGCAGCTCGACCGCTTCTTCTTCAAGATCTTGGTGCCATTTCCAAATGCGGATGTATTGCGGGGGATTGTCCTTCGCACTATCCAGCCTCCCGATTCGTTGCCGGTGGTGGTCGATGGGCCGCGTCTGCTTGCGCTGCGTACGATCGCGCGGGCGGTGCCCGTAGCTACGATCGTGGCGGACTATGCAATAGCGCTCGTGCTGGCCACCCATCCAGGCAAAGCAGCGGGAAGCGCAAATGTCGGGCGCTACGTTCGCGCCGGAGCGAGCCCCCGGGGATTACAGGCGCTGGTCACCGGCGCTCAAGTTCTCGCGTTGCTGGATGGCCGGTTCAACGCTGCGATCGACGACATCCGTGAGCTGGCGCTGCCAGTGCTCCGGCACCGTATTCTGCTGAACTTCGAAGCTGTCGCGGAGGGAGTGACGACTGACGCCGTGATTGCGGAGTTGCTGAACGATCTGAAGGAGTAGCATGTCGTCGCTGCATCTGCGGCCTAGATCCAAGCCTCGTTGAGCGTCTGAACAGGATGGCTATTCTGGCGCGACAACGCCGCCTTGGCTCGGGCGCCGGTCCGAGAAGGTCGCCCGCGGCAGGCAGCTCAGTCGAATTCGCCGACTATCGCACATACGCGCGCGGAGACGACTTCCGGCGCATCGACTGGAATGTCTTTGCGCGGGTCAACCGACTCTTTCTCCGCATATTCGAGGCCGAGGAGAACACCACGCTGACCTTATTCCTCGACTGCTCCGCATCTATGGCCGGAGGCACTCCGCCCAAGAACACACTGACGCGACAGATCGCCGCGGCGCTTGCTTATGTCGCTCTGGTGAATTATGACAGGGTTGCCGTGGCCGGCATTGGGGAACGCTTGGGACCCTACCTGCCGGCTCGATCCGGAAGCGATCGCGCACCAGAGATCTGGAAGTTCATCGCCGACCTCCCGGCGTCGGGCACAACCAATCTGGGCCGGCTGCATGGGTTTCGAGGCTATCACCCCGCACCGGGCATCGCCGTCGTGCTCAGTGACATGCTTACCGACAGTGATTGGCGGGGAGGGCTTCGTGCGTTGCAGGGCGCATGCAAACACGATGTGACCGTCATTCAAGTGCTGGCTCCGGACGAGTTGCGGCCCGTCCTGGACGGCGAATGGACGCTAGTGGACTGCGAGTCAGGCGTCGAAACCGAGGTGAGTGCCAATCCTGCAATGCTTGCCCGCTACCACCAAGCGCTCGCCGCGCACACAGCCGACCTCAGCAGTTGGTGCGCCCAGCACCGAATACCGTTCGGACAGGTCGCGAGTGATGCAAGCCTCGAACATGTGGTGCTGAGGGACCTGGTCAAGCTCGGAGCCGTGGGAGGCAGAGCGTGATTGGCTTCGCGGCTCCGGTCGCAGCCGCGTTCGCTGCAGTGGCACTCCTGATCGTTGCGCAGTACTTCCTCAAGCTCCGGCGGGCCCGCAAGACCGTACCGAGCACGCTGCTGTGGAACCGGGCGGCGATCGATACACGCGCCAACGCACCCTGGCAGCGACTTCGTGCCGAGCCGCTGCTGATCCTGCAACTTGTGGTGTTGCTTGCGATCACGCTTGCCCTGATGAAGCCGTACGTATTGCGCGCAGGCGCGCTCGGCTCCGACGTGGTCATTGTGCTCGATGCCTCCCTGAGCACTCAGACTGTCGATGGAGGTCAGACCCGTTTTGCAAGAGAGGTCAGCGCAGCTCGTGCGCTGGTCAACAACCTGCCACAGGACAAATCAGTCAGCCTCGTACGCCTGGACGGACGGCCTCGAGTGCTGGTCGCGTCCAGCACCGACCGGGGAGCGGTACAGGCCGTTTTGTCCGGCGAGCGACCCGGATTTGAGCAGCCGGACGTAGCGTCGGCCATGGATCTCGCCTTCGCACTTGCTATGCGGGCAGGCACCGGTCAGGTGGCCGTAGACTTGTTGCGCTCCTCCGCTACGTCCGTTCCGGCGCTACCACAGTCGATCGCATTTCGTGACTTACGTTTCGGCAGCCAGGATTCGCCGAACCTGGGAGTCGACTCCCTCGTCGCCTCGCAGACGGCGAGCGGCAAGGTTGCGGCGAGCTTTCGCGTGGCGAACACGGGCCGCACTGCACTCGAAAGCGACGTAGAGCTCGTCGCAGACGGCCGAGTCGAAGCCGTCGAGCCCGTTGCCGTTCCTGCACAGAAGTCGACCGTCATGTCGACGATGTTCTTGTCGAAACCGGTCTCCGTCCTTGAGGCGCGCCTCACGTTGAAGGACGCGCTGCCTGCCGATAATGCCACGTGGACGCTGCTTCAGGCGCAGAGCGCTCGCCATGTGCTCCTCGTGACGTCAGGTGACATGTTCTTGGTGGCCGCCCTTGGCACAGCCACTGACACAGTCGTCGCCACGACGACCCCGAAGGCATACGACTCCGCTCTCGTTCGGGACCAGGATCTCGTTGTGTTTGATGGATATGTTCCTCCATCGCTCCCGGCGACAAACCTTATGTTCATTGGTCCGCCGCACGACACGTTAGGGCTGCACGTCGGCAGCATCCGGACCGCCGGACCGATGCACGTCGACGATGATCCGAACGGGCTTCTAACGTATTTCTCGACGTCCGACGTGCACGTATTCAAGGCCCGATCCACGTCGATGCCGGCGTGGGCGCATGCCGCGTTGCGCGATGGGCGAGGGGCGCTTCTACTTGAAGGCTCGGTTGGTGGCGCGAACGGTCGGCGTGCGGTTGTAACCCTGTTCGATCTGGGGCAGTCGGACTTGCCGTTAAGTTTCGACTTCCCCGTGCTCATCAGTAACCTCATCAATTGGCTCGCTCCGATACGCTCCGCCGACATGTCGGTCATCCACCCGGGTGCTTTGCTGACTGTGACTCTGCCTTCAGATCAGGCGCGCGTGACAGTGACCGGTCCCGATGGCTCCGAGCACGACTTGCTGCCCATCACGACCGACCAGGGCGGCGAGCAGGCCGTGTTCAGCGCCACCGACCTTCCCGGCCCATACAAGATGAGGGTCTCAAGCGGCCCGGTTGCACATGTCGCCCATTTCGTCGTCGATCCAGTGCTCGAACCGATCGGCGGGGTCAGCGTGGCTGCGGTTGGCGTTCCGCCGCGCGCCGCGCCCGGCAGCTCGGGCAACGCGAAAATTCCGGTGGAGTTGACGCGCGTTGTCGCCCTTCTGGCGGTTGGTGCCCTCGCGGCTGAGTGGCTCGTGGCCATGCGTCTGCAATGAGCTTTGATACACCCGGCATGCTTCTGCTATTGCCAGTCGTGCTTGGAGGCGCGTGCTGGGCGCGGCTGCGACGCGTCCACCGGCGGGCTACCCCACGGTGGATAACTGCTCTCGTCCTGCGACTCATTATCTTTACCGCGCTCGTCCTGGCCGCGGCCGGAATGACGGTGGAGCGGCCTACCGGCGCGCAGGCCGTCGCTTTCGTCGGCGATTTGTCTGCAAGCACGATCGGCGGTCAGCCTGGCGAAGTGCATTATATCGACACTGCATTGCAGTCGCGCGGCTCAAATGACGTAACGTCTATCGTCGCGACAGGCCAATCTTCCCTGGTCGAGCAGCCGCCAGCTGCGCTTACTGGGTTCCGGCGATTTGAGTCCGTCGTCGACCCGGACTTCACCAACATCGAGTCCGGCCTCGCGCTAGGCGGCGCGCTGCTTCCGTCGAGCTACAGGCGGAGAGTGGTGCTACTGAGCGACGGACGGGAGAACCTGGGAGACGCAGTTGGCGAGGCTCAGCTGCTGCGCAGCGAAGGCATCCGGGTCGACGCGGCGCCGGTAGCGGCTCAGTCGGGGCCGGAAGTTCGCGTCGATTCACTCTCGATTCCCGCCATCGTGCACGAGGCAGAGCGCTTCACGGCGGATGCCGATATCCACAGCTCGGTGCGGACCACGACAAGCTACCAGGTATTTCAGGATGGGCAGCTTGCCGGCTCCGGCACAGCGCGGCTGCAGGTGGGTGAAACGACGATCAGCAGCTCGTTTCGCGCCGGGTCCGCGGGGGTTCACACGTACTCGATCGTGGTGCAACCGCAGCAGGACACGCTCACTCAGAACAATCAGGCAAGCGCGTTCACAACTGTCTCCGGCCCGGCACGAGTCCTGGTAGTCGAGGGCGCGAGCGGCAACGGTACGAACGTCGTGGCGTCGCTTCGCGCGGCACACCTCGCAGTAGAGGTCACTGGCGCCGACGCGCTCACGCCGGACCTGTCCGTCTTGCAACTTTACGCGTCCATCGTCCTCGTGGATGTGTCTTCAGATAGTCTTGGCGCTGACACACTAGAGGCCCTTCGCTCGTTTGTGGGCGACTTGGGCCATGGGCTGGTAGTCATAGGAGGAACGAACAGCTACGCCCTAGGCAACTACGGTTCGACGCCGCTGGAAGAAGCGATGCCCGTAAGCATGGACCTGCCGAAACGCAAGGATCTTCCTACTGCCGCAGTAGTGTTGATCATCGAGGATTTGGAGTCGCAGTCGGAGGTCAACATATCGAAGAGCGCCGGTGAAGGCGTGGTTGGGCTGCTCAACCCTCAGGATCAGGTTGCGGTGAGCGACGCGCAACCTGGGCTGGTCTGGCCACTGAGCCACGTCAGCGACAAGGCGGCCATAGTGCGGGCAATCGAACAGATGCAGCCCGGCGACCCGCCGAGTTACGCGCCGTTTTTGGCTCAGGCCTTTGACATCCTGAAGGACGCTCAGGCTCAGACGAAACACATCATTCTTCTCGGCGATGGAGATGCCGCCAGTGACACCGCCGGGGTGCTCCAGAAGATATACAAGGCTGGAATCCGGGTCTCTACAATCGAGACAAATGCCGCGGCTGCGTCGGACTTCCAGAACATGCAAGACATCGCCCGATACGGCGGCGGCAAATACTACCCGGCTGATAACGTGAGCACTATACCCCAGGTCTTTCTCAAGGTAGCGAGAACGGTCGCCCACAGCGGAATCATGGAAGGGCGGTTCTTTCCTCAAGCGGTTGCGCCGAGCCCTATCATCGATGGGCTGGCCAGTGTACCGCAGCTAAGCGGATACGTCATTACTACGCCGAAGCCTCTCGCAACAATCGTGCTCGCGAGTGCCAAGAGTGACCCCGTGTTGGCTCAATGGCAGTATGGACTGGGGAGATCGGTGGCGTGGACCAGCGACGCGACTGGCATGTGGACGTCATCGTGGCTCGCCAGCTCGCGGACCAGAGCCCTTTGGGCGTCGATGGTGAATTGGACCTTGCCTCCGCCGCAGAGCTCCAGTTTGGCCCTCTCGCTTTCAGTGTCGGGAGGCACGCTGTCTGTCGACGTGGAAAGTAGCACCGGCCAGCCTTATCGCTCCCTCACCGCGCATATTGTCGGGCCGCACGGAACACAATCGATTGCCCTGGAGCCGTCGGCGCCTGACCATTTCCAGGGTCAGGGGACGGCCACTACGGCAGGAGTTTACTTCGCGAATGTGCGAGCGCAGCCGGCAGCAGCGGGCAATGGCGACCTGATTCAAACCGTCAGCGGCGGACTTGCGGTACCGTACGCCCCGGACTACCGCGACGTCGGTGTCGATGAGACCGCTCTGCGCGCTATCGCCAGTGCGGGTGGAGGATCAGTTCTCAGCCAGCCGCAGGACGCGTTCGCGCCAAATCTGCCTGTCGTGACTGTTGCCACGCACTTGCAGGACCTGTTGCTCGTGCTCGCACTCCTGCTCCTCCCGGTGGACGTAGCCACGCGCCGGCTCGTGCTCGAGCGCAAGGATTGGATAGTGCTCCTTCAGGCTGCGACATTACGCCGGAGGGCCTCCGTCGCACAAGACATTCTGCCTCCGCTTGCCGCGGTCCGCGAACGGCGACTAGCGTGGTCGAGCCGCGTGCGCAATAAGCCGGCCGCGGCCGCATCTCCGGCCACGCAGTCGCACTTGAGCCAGATTGCTGCGACGCGTGCGGCGATGCGCACTACGGCATCAGGCGCGCTCAACCCCGGGCAGGGGAGTACTCCTGCCGCCGACAGCGTGGCCTCGTCGCAGGGGCGACATGAGGGCCCGGCAACGGATGCTGCCGTGGAATCCGCGGAACGATCGCCAGCCTCCTCCGCCAGCAGACTGCTGAGTGCGAAGCGACGAACCCAGAAGCAACGGCGGTAATTCCCTATGACCACGACATGGCAAGTACGACGCCCAGCAACGTCAATCCGTTCACCATGGCGTGAAGGATGATGCTCGAATACAGCGAATGGGTCTTTTCCACAAGCGTCCCGAACACAGCTCCCATGAACACAAGCCACGGTAGTACGGTGGGCGAACCGTGCAGGGCCGCGAAGGCAACTGACGTAGCGCCGATCGTGACCCAGGATGAATATCGCGAACGAAGCATCCTGAACAAGAAGCCCCGAAAGAACACTTCCTCTGCCACCGGAGCAAGTACGACAAGCAGAAGTGACAGGATGGCAAAATTGCCAGCCGAAGCGCTCATGTCCCGCGTGAGAACGGATATCTGCGACACGTGCGTGTCCGAGCCCAGAACTCGTTGTGACGCCAGGTTAATCGCGACCCCCGCAAGCGTAACAGGCACGAACACGACCGCCACACGGCCGATGGTTCGCCGAGAGACACGTTCGAATCCCAACGCCCTCAGCGACAGGCCGTACTTAACGACTGTCTGCCGGTAGACACCGAAGACAAGGCCTCCATAGAGGCCCGCACCCACAATGAGGTCTGTCAGCACATTGCTGTACGGCCCGGCCGCGGCCGTGAGCTGGTTATAGGCCCCGTCCGGAACCAGCCAGACCATTTCCCCGACGAGAAACACCAGTGACACAAGCAAACGGACTACGATCATACCGAGAATCGTGGCTGTGGCTATGCTGGCCGTCCAGAGAGCTACCATCCCGAGGTCCCGGTAGCCCCACGGCGCTGGCTCGGCGGAGTCTGCCTCGCTGGCATCGCACAGCAGGGATTGCCGAACTGGAAGCGACGTGCGCGCCAGGTCCAAATGCTCACCGAGCGACCGACCACTCCATGGAATGACGATCCGTCGTTCAATCATTCTCAGCACCTACACTCTCTCATGCCAAGCCACGGCCCAGCCATCTTCGCGACGTGACCGCCGAACTCCCCCCCGCCGGCTCCCAAGCGAGATCCCATCCAGTATAGGCGACGAGCTACCGCGTAACCTGCAGTTATGCACGTTCACACCCGACGCAACGCGGGTGCGTTGGCAGGAGCGGCATGACAGCGGATCGCCCGCGCGGGACCGCAGTTGCAGGCGCCACCAGCTTGGCTTCACGGACGCAACGCGCTCGCAGTGCAGGCGCCGACAGACATGTCAGCGCATCGGATAGGCGAGCGACCTAGCGCCTCGACGCGCGCGCCGCCCGTTTGCGGGCCTGCCGCCACCGAGTGAGCAGCAGAATGCTGGACGATGCGAGGCCCCATAGTGCGAGCAACGCGCCAAGGGCGGAGACGTCGACGCTGGCCACCGCGATGCCCAGGAAGAATAGTGCCACTCCAAGAAGAGCGATCACCAGCGGGACACTCAAGGGTTTCCGAGGTCGCTCACCGCGCCTTCGGCGCGCGTGCCCCGACATGGCCATGACACTGTCTCCCTTATGGGGCGGTCTTCCGCCGGCGGAGAACCACCAGCAGTTCCGAAGCCGCCGCCGAATCCGCCGGCGCCAGGCGGTGGCGTCCCTGGAATCTACCATCCAACACAGCAGTCTGTCACACTCATAATCGTAGCAAATCGCGCGTCTACGCCCTGCGGATCGCGGCGCATAGGCCGATGAGTGTCGGGCAGCCTGCAACCGGTACGCGCTTCCATTCGTGGCCGGCGCGCATCCGCATTTTGAACACCCTGTACCCTGTAATCAGCAGATAACCTGGGCGCCGCGCGCGGGCGCCCGTCTCGACGTTGTATGACTAGAATAGGGGAGAGCCGAACCATGGGACCGGTCGCCGAACGGGATGTTTCTCAGGCAGAGTTCGAAGATCGCGTGATAGCCCGATCGTCGGTCGTGCCGATTGTCGTGGACTTCTGGGCAGCCTGGTGCCAGCCGTGTCGCATCCTATCTCCCACACTTGATCGCCTCGAGCAATCGGCAGACGGAGCGTGGGAGCTTGTCAAAGTTGATATTGACCGTGAGCCGGTGCTGGCCAATCGATACCGGATTACGAGCATCCCCGCGCTCAAGGGATTCCGCGATGGTCAGGTGGTGGCAGAAATGCTTGGCGCGCAACCTGAATCGGCGATTCGCGCGTTCTTGACGCGGCTGGTCCCCTCCGAGGCCGATCGCCTCGTCTCAGACGCGGAGGATGTGCTGCGGTCAGGAAATCTCGCGCTCGCGGAGGGAAAGCTGCGTGAGGCGCTATCAATGGAGCCGGCCCATGGACGAGGTCTGCTTGCGCTGGGCTCGTTGCTGTTCGACTATGGCCGTTTGGACGAAGCCGCCGCTGTGCTGGAGCAGATCCCGTTCATGACCGATGAAGGAGCCAAGGCGCGTACACTGTTGTCGCGCTTGCTCTTCCGACGCGAAGCCGCAAACCTCGGGGCCGTCGACGCGCGACAAAGTGACGAGACTCCGGCTGACGCGCACTGGGCTGCCGGAAATGCTGCCGCGGCAGCGGGAGATTTCAGGGAGGCGCTCGATCATTTCTTGTGGCTGGTCGAGAACGATCGGCGCTATCGTGACGATGGTGGAAGGCGTCTGGTCCTGGCAGTGTTCGACATCCTTGGTCCAGGCGACCCGACCACCTTGGAGTTCAGGCCGCGGCTATCGTCGCTGCTCTTCTGAAGCCCAAGCGGCCCTCGGGTTGAAGGCACGAACCGGGACGCGACCCACGGCGGAAGTCGCGAGTAGAGTCGGACTATCAGTTTGGCTAGGCTGGCCGCTCCCGCGTCGCCCTGCCGCCGACAAGCCAGACTGCAACGTCTGCGAGCCCGGCGAATCGACGGTAGGCGCCGGAGAAATCCTGGGTGGCGGTAACGTCGTTCGGCACCACGAGGCACTTGATTCCCGCCGCGCGTGCGGCTTGCAACCCGACGCGCGAGTCTTCGATTGCCAGGACGGAGGTCGCGGGCAAGCAAAGGAGTCGCAGCGCTAACCTGTAGACATCTGGGGCAGGCTTGCTTCGGGCTACTTGATCGCCGGTGGCCGTCGCCGCGAAGACGTCGAGTATGCTCAGCTTCCTCAGCACGTCGCGCACTACTGAGAGCGGCGAATTTGATGCCAGGGCTACTCTGAGACCCACGTGCGACGCTGCGCGAAGCAAATCGTCAATTCCTGGCATGGGGCCATGGCATTCTTCGCTGATGCGAATGTACGCGCCGGTGTGTGCGGTGTTGTACTGGATACGAACGTCCGGCAGCGCACGCATGGAACACAGCTCGTTCCACTCATCAAGCCCTATCAAGCCAACCATTCGACCGATCTCATGTGGCGATAACGGATCGAGCCCGTAGGACGCGAGCACCTCATCGTGCGCCTTCCAGCTCCAGGTCTCGCTGTCGATCAGGAGTCCGTCGAGGTCGAGGACAAGGGCCTGCAAGTCTGCTGGTACCTGCATGGCATCTCCACTATTGTGGCGGTTTGCACGTCAATGGTAACGGGTTTCGCCCAGATCGCGGTCTACGATGCCATGTACAAGCGGAATCTCGCTGGGCATGTCGGCGCTCGTGACGAGGGCGCGCTCGAGCAGTCGCACTCCGGCTTCGAGGTGCTCGTCGTCTGCTGCATAGGCCCTCGCCCACGGCGCTCCGGCCTCAACATGCGCGCCGACTTTTGCGCGCAAGACTATTCCCGCGGCGTGGTCAATCGTCTCGTCTTTGCGTTGGCGTCCAGCTCCGAGCGCCCTCGCTGCTTCACCGACGACCTTCGCGTCGATAAAGCGCACAAAGCCCCTAGACGGCGTTAAGACATCGTGTGACGCACGTGCAGTCCGGAGAACTGCCCCGGGGTCGACGGCGACACGCGGGTCACCGCCCTGAGCAGCGACCATCAATCGGAAACGTTCCAAGGCCTGCCCGCCGTCCAGCAGCTGCTCGAGCTCCTGCCGAATAGCATCGATGTCGCTGGATCCCCGCGCGAGGGCCGTCAGATGAGTCGCCAGCAGCAGGCATAGGTCCCTCAGATCTGCAGGACCATTGCCCTGCAAGGTGTCGACTGCCTCGCGCACTTCGAGGGCGTTGCCGATCGCGAGTCCAAGTGGTTGATCCATGCTCGTGATCAGTGCCTTGACGGCGCGACCCGCCGCCGTACCGATACCGACAAGCGCGTGGGCAAGAGCAAAAGCCTGGTCTGGCGTCGACATGAAGGCGCCGGAGCCGGTCTTGACATCCAAGATGATTGCACGCGCTCCAGCCGCTATCTTCTTGCTCATGATACTGCTCGCGATCAGCGGGACGCTATCGACCGTGGCGGTTACATCCCTCAGCGCGTAGAGCAATCCATCGGCAGGAACCAGGCTGGCCGACTGCGCGACGACGGCGATGCCGATTCTCTGGACTTGCTCGATCATTGCTGTGAGTGAAAGGCTTGCCTTGAATCCAGGGATCGACTCGAGTTTGTCGACAGTGCCGCCGGTGTGTCCGAGACCCCGGCCCGACATTTTGGCCATCGTAAGACCGGCTGCCGCGACCAGCGGTCCCAGCACAAGCGTTGTCTTGTCACCTACACCGCCGGTGGAATGCTTGTCCACCGCTATCCCAGGGACGTGGCTGAGATCGACCGTGTGCCCAGAGGCAACCATGGCAGATGTGAGGTCGACGGTTTCGCGAGCGCTCATTCCCCTGAAGAACACGGCCATGAGCAGCGCCGCGACCTGGTAGTCGGGGATCGAACCCGCGACGTAACCCTGAACCACCTCGCGAATTTCTTCTGATGTGAGTTCTGCGCCATCGCGCTTCTTGTGGATCAGACTGTACATGGCCCGCCTCCGGATCCAGTGACTTTGTGCAGCCGTAGACGATCGGTCGTAGCCAGGAATAGGTGTCTCTGACAGGATACAGGCCTCGCGACCTGCGCGGATGCAAAGGTGTCGCTGACAGGATACGTCCTCGCGACCTGCGCGAACGAAACGGCTTGTCCCTGCCCTCCAATGAGATGCTACATTGAAATTGAAGACATCAGACAACCGATGACGACTGTCCGAGCGACGATATGTACTGGTTACTGGATGGTCGCCGCTTTCGCCGCGCTCCTGCCGTTTGAGCTACGTTTCGCGTCGAAATGGCCCTGCCGCAGGCGAGATCGGTCGTCGCACGCTGAACATGCCCGCCTAGGAGTCCAGTGAAGACGTCAAGACGACGACACGCCCCCAGCACCCCATTCCGCCCGCGGTCCCCGTATCGAATGCTTGTGTCGGATATCGACGGCACTCTGCTCACGTCAAAGCCCGATCTCTCACCTTCGGTTCAGGCGGCAGTTAGGCGCGCGCGCCAGGCTGGAATCATCGTCACCATTGCAACCGGAAGACGCTTTGCCACGACTGAGGGGCTTTTGCGCGACCTCGACTTGTTCGGCCCGCTGGGCCCGAAGCCGATACGCACTGCGCCCTTGGAAGCTGCCATTGAGAGCCCGCCTGTCATTCTCGAAACCGGCGCAATCGTGTCAAGTGCAGATGGCCGCGATGTGCTCTATCGAGATCCGTTGCCTCTCGCGGCTGGCAAACAGGCGCTTCGTATTCTCGTCGAAGCCGGCCTGCAGCCGATCGCGTATGAAGACCGGGTGATCGGCCAGCGCCTGTTTACCGGGCCTGTAGAGTACGACTCGCCATCGGCTCGCGAATTCCTCAGTCGCAACCCCGATCTTGTGGTCCGCGTGCCCTATTCGAGACTTACCACGGCTGTCGAGCCAGTCCACATCGTGGTCGTGGACACGTTCGCCAGGGTCGAGCCAGTGTTGCCTCGACTCGAGCTGGCAGACTGTCGCACCCTGATCTCCTATAGCGCGAACCTGGACAGCTGCTTTCTCGAGGTGTTTCACGGCGATTGCTCGAAAGGCCGCGCTGTCGAGTGGCTTGCCGCGTATTTTGGGTTGAGCCTCGAACACGTCGTTTGTATCGGCGACAACTGGAACGACGTGGAAATGCTCGCAATGGCAGGATGCGGCATCGCCGTGGCCAATTCTGAACCTGGGGTGGTGCCCTACGCTCGGCGCACAACCGTGTCGAATGACGAAGACGCCGTCGCAGTCGTGCTGCGGCAAATGCTGGGAGACGAGGAGCCGGGCGTGCCGAATCCGGCCTACGCGCCGGCGATCGAGGACGATCTTGGCGTCGCCGAATGACGATGCCTAGTCAGCGTGGGAACGAGACGGAGCACGCCAGAAGACCGAACTGAAGCGTATCGCCCTCTTGAAGCTGAACCCACTGCTGCACCGGCAGCGTCGTCCATCCTGGCTGGCCCGCTCGCCTCATTCTGGTTCCATTGGTACTAGCCAGGTCTCTGACGGCAAATCGGTCGCCTTGCCGGGCAATCTCGGCGTGCCTGCGAGAAATCCCCAGGTCGTCTGCCTCTCCAGGATCGCACGCCAGCGAGAGATTGATATACGGTTGACCTGCGGGCATCGACGAGTCCAATCCCCGCCCTATCAGGGTCGGCGTGCCGTCAGAGCGGAAGACCGTGCCTGTGCGCACTTCGATCAGTGCAAGCATGCGCACGGCAGGTAGCGCCTGCACACTGCGCTCAGCTACGACAGGACCCGGCTGCACTTCGCCTTGCAGCGGTGCCGCAACCTCAGGCGATACATCATGAGTGCTCTCGGGCTTGGCTTGCAGGGCAGGAGGCAGTCCGATCGGTTGTGTAGTGAACGACGACGGCGCCACCGTGGGCGCCGGTCCAGGATTGTCACTCCGAGCGCCCGACGCGGCCTGCGAGCGGGCGTTAGCGGTGGCCCGGACGCGCTGCGCCATATCGAGAGCGCCCTGCAGCTCGCCCAGTGATTGGTCGAGCGACGCACGCGCATCGTCGAATGCCCGGTCTCGGATGCTGGCAGCCGCGGAGGACAGCCGAACATCCTGTGTTGTAACTATTGAGCCCAGTGACCTGAGCGCGCTGAGCCACGTAGTGTCGTCGAAACCTGGGCCTCGCTGCAGCTGCATGTCCGCCAGCATCTGGCGCAAGGCCGAGTAGCGGCGACGAGCGGTTTCCAGCATGGCATTGCACTCGAAGGTCTGCTGGGCACGCTGCACTTGCTCGGCTGCCGCCTTCTCGCGCGCAGCTCGATCGGCGATAGCTTGTCGAGCTGCCGTAACGCGAAGTCCAAGCTGCACGTATGGCGCGAACAAAGGCTGGAAGCTCTGCGCTTGGTCTAGCAGTCGCCGATTCTCTCCCCAGCGTGATTGCTGCCCTGTACCTGGCACCGCGGCAAGAAACTCACGCGCGCGGAGTGTCAGCGTCGGCAGTCGATATGCAAGATCTTGTGCTTCAGGCAAGCCAATCTGCAGCGCCGCGGCGACGTTGCTCTCGGCCAGCGAGATCGCATGGTCAAGCTGGAGCAGCGCGTCGGTCAACGACTGCACGGACTTCGCGAACGGATCGTTCATGTCTCCATCGCTGCTACGCGCCGCGCACCGCGGTTAAAACTTCAGCCTCGCAACCGACGTACTCCGCGGCCCAATCTATTGCTGGCCGCGATGCCGGCCGCACGGGACGCGCAGGTGACCCATGCAAAGCGCTAATGATTGTGCGGCGCGTAGTTCGGCGCCTCCTTGGTGATGACCACTCCATGCGGGTGACTCTCACGCAGGCCCGCATTTGTAATGCGCACGAACGGCTTGGTATGGAGTTCTTCTATTGTGTGCGATCCCGTGTATCCCATGCCCGACCGCAACCCGCCAACCACCTGATAGATAACAGCCTGGATGCTGCCCTTATATGCGACGCGGCCTTCGATGCCCTCGGGCACCAGTTTCGCGAGCTGTTGGACATCCTCCTGATGATAACGATCGGCCGACAGTCGAGTGCGCATTGCACCGATCGATCCCATGCCACGATACTCCTTGAAGCGCTCGCCATTGTAAAGGATGACTTCGCCTGGGCTCTCGTCCGTTCCAGCGAGCATACTTCCGAGCATGACAGTCGAGGCACCCGCCGCCAGCGCCTTGACCACATCACCCGAATACTTGACGCCACCATCCGCGACGACCGGCACATCATATGCTGCCGCTGCTTCGGCGCACTGCGCAATCGCTGTTACCTGGGGCATCCCCACGCCTGAGACTACCCGAGTTGTGCAGATAGAACCCGCGCCCACACCGACTTTCACCGCGTCCGCTCCGGCATCAATCAGCGCTTTGACGCCAGCCGCAGTCACGACGTTGCCGGCTATAAGCTGGATGTCGGGGTAGCGCTCCTTCACCGCCGCGGCAACGGAAATCACTTCTCGTGAATGCCCGTGCGCGGTGTCGAGAACAAGCACGTCGACACCGGCCGCGATCAGTTCGGACACGCGGTCCTTATAGTCGACGACCCCGATGGCCGCTCCGACCAACAGCCGGCCATAACCGTCCTTTGCGGCGATCGGGAACTGCCGCCTCTTCGCGATGTCCTTCACGGTGATCAGTCCCCGTAGCTTTCCCGTCTCGTCGACAATCGGCAGCTTCTCGATCTTGTGTTTATGAAGCACGCGTTCGGCGCGCTCGAGGTCGGTTCCGAGCGGCGCGGTAATCAGCCGCTCCTGCGTCATGACGTCGGCAATCGGTCTGTTGAACTCAGTCTCGAATAGCAGATCCCGGTTCGTGATGATGCCGACCAGGATGCCTGCGGTGTCTGTAATCGGAATTCCTGAAATGTGATAGTGCTTCATTATGTCAAGTGCATCTGCCAGTGAACGATCGGGCGTGAGCGTGATCGGCTTGCCGATCATGCCGCTCTCGCTTCTCTTAACGAGATCAACCTGTGCGGCCTGCTCCGAAATCGGCATGTTGCGATGGACGATGCCTAGTCCGCCGTGGCGGGCCATAGCGATTGCCATGTTGCCCTCGGTGACTGTGTCCATGGCCGCGCTAACGAGCGGCACATTGAGCGTGAGCCCGCGCGAGAGTCTCGTGCGAATGTCGGCATCGCGCGGAAGCACCTCGGAATCACATGGCACCAGCAACACATCGTCGAAGGTTAGGCCTTCTTCCTCAAATAGCATTTTCATCGGCAGGCGAACCTTCCATACTGGCTTGCCACGTACACTTGTATTCTCCCATTGGAGATCCGCCTGCGGCAAGCACTGGAACAGCTATTGACGGAGCAGCGTTGGGCTCATACAGTGATGGCATGCGATAAAGCAGCCAGGATGTCATGCCCTTGGCCGCTGCAGGAGGATGTCGATGCGTTCAAACCCGTTCGTGGACCGATCTCGCAGGAATCTGCGCTTGGTGCTGGTGTTCCTGATCCTTCTTGAAATCATTCTGGCAGCCGGTCTGTTCGTCAGCAACAGAAACTCGTCGAACAACACCACTGCGTCGTCGCACATTGCGACTCCCGTCGCCTGCACCACCAGCAAGATACTCAACGACCCGCGCACGGTCGTCGTTGGCCACAGCGAGACGTTCTCGGTCTGCCTGCCCGGTCTCGCGAATCGCATGTTGGAGTATATGATCAAATACGCGGACGGCACGACGGAGTCACAGAGCGCGCGGGCAGATAGCCACGGGTTCTCCAGCCGTGCGTTCACAATAAAGCACCGCCCACGTTCGGGCCGCGAAGCTGTCATCGTATCCGTGCTGGATGCCGGCGCGGTCAGACAGCACACGCAGTTCGCCATTCAGGATCCGGGCTACAAGTAGCGTCAATCCGGTACGCCGATCCTCGCGAGCACGACACAAAGCAAACTTCAAGGTGGTCGCGACGCTCGGTATGAACTCGCCTCCGGATCTCCGGTCGAGGCTTCCGGCGCGCCCTACACCTGTTCGAAGCGCACGACGTCGATGACGAAGATCGTTGCGCCACCGAGCTGAACGTCCACAGGCGTCGGCATGTAGAACTCGCCGGGTTCCATCATTGGCGGCAGCGGGTTGATATATTGCGTGCGCGTCCTGCAGTTCTTGCGAACGACGGCGATGACATCGTGCACCTTGTCATCGGGCACTCCCACAAGGATCGTGGCATTACCCTGGCGAAGAAATCCGCCGTGGGATTGGTAGCGCGTGCTGCGAAAGCCTTCCTTGGTCAGCGCGGTCATCAGGCCACCCGCGTCCTCGTTCTGAACGATGCAGAATATCAGCTTCACCTCTACTACCTCCATGGAAGCCGGAGCATTATGTCAGACGTATGTGCGCAGCCTGCGGCCGCGTCCGGCGCATCGACGAATGTATCCAGATCTGTCCACTTAACACGCTGGTCATAGAGTATGCTTGTTGCTCAGACGATGCAAGGATCCTCGTACAATTTGACCTGACCCGCAGCGCGCGACAAAAAGCGCTTCCTCCCGTCCACCTCACAGCGGGAATACCGACGATGCGATTCTCTCCACCAGCCGCGCGTGAATTGTGCCCGGTGGACTTGCGGCGTCAACGACGAGCCATCGCGCTGGCTCTTCTGACGCCAGGGTGAGGAATCCCTCCCGCACGCGCGTGTGGAACTCAAGGTCGCGCCGGTCCATTGCATTGAGGTCTCCCGCTCGTTCACGACGCAGTAGTCCATCAACGGGTTCAATATCGAGCAGCACCGTGATATCTGGGGTCAGGCCGCCGGTCGCAAGCCGATTGAGTAGCCGGATGTCGTCCACAGGAATTCCCTCGCCAAATCCCTGATAGGCTAGCGTGGAATCCGTGAAACGATCACATAGGACGACCTGATGACGTTGCAGTGCCGGACGAATAACCTTGGAGACCAACTCAGATCGAGCAGCCAAGAAGAGCAGTAGCGCTGTGTACGGCTCTGGCTGCTCCCCGTCCAAGACGAGAGCACGGATCCTCTCGCCCAACGATGTTCCACCGGGCTCGCGTGTGGTCACAACGCTGGCGTTGTTCTCGGACAGCCAAGCCGCCAGACTCGCCATGGCTGTCGTCTTGCCGCTTCCATCAGGTCCCTCAAACGTGATGAACATGATCAGGGCGCATGCATGCCGGGTGCCAGGATGCGCACGCGCCTGAGCGGCTCTTTCCCATGGCTTCGCGAGCCGACGTTATACCGTTCGGCGAGACGATGCTGCATCCTCCGGATATACGGATTCTGAGGATTGAGATCCACGGCGGGCCCGCCTTCCAGCACAGCATTGATGGCATCCTCGGCCTCCTGCAAAGCCGCTGACTGCGACTCGGACGTCGGGTCAGGCTGGGCAGATGGAACCTCGAGGTTGAACATGCCGGCGAGGGCGGTCTGCATCTGCGACCCGGTGTTGTTCTTCAGCACCCATATGGGCTTCCCGGTCGACTCGGCGTCGCGCAAGACCTGCGGCTTCCGGCGATAGTACGGTTTGAGTGTGAGCACGAGGTCGGCCTCGCGAATGTCGATTGCCAGGGCGACCGGCACGTGCAGCTCACGGGCAGCCTGCTCGAGTTTTGGTCTGCTCACACCGAATGGAAGCACGCGTATGGGCTGCAACAGCCCCGACGACGCCACGGTGCTCTGCAATGGCTCGGCTGGCCCGGCCGTACCGTTCCGCGACACCAAGGAGTAGTTGCCTGTCACCAGTACACCGATTTTGGGCAACCCCGCGCCATACTTCGTGTGTCCGTTAACAGCCGCGGCGTCGCGGCCCGCGCTCTGTTCGCGCGATACGATCGTACCATCGTCCGCGCGGGTGCGAACTTGTGCGCCAAAGGGTCTGCCAAGCAACACCGCATCCACCACTGCCGCGACGTCCCCGTGCACAGTGACGTGATACCAGTCCTGGATCTCGACGATCACCTGGAAGGTGGGCGGCGCTTTTCGCTCGAGCACCGACTTCTGCGTGCCGCGGCGGCGCGCTTCCTCGTCGCCCAGTGTCACGGTCTGGATGCCTCCGACAAGATCGCTCAACGTCGGATTCTGCATGAGGTTTTCAAGCGTGTTGCCGTGAGCGGTGCCTACCAGCTGCACACCGCGCTCCGCTATTGTTCGAGCGGCCTGGGCTTCGAGCTCGGTGCCGATCTCATCGATGACGATTACCTGAGGCATGTGATTCTCGACCGCTTCGATCATCACCGCATGCTGGCTTATCGGCGTGGCTACCTGCATTCTGCGCGCACCGCCGATGCCGGGATGCGGGATATCTCCGTCGCCGGCGATCTCATTGGAAGTATCGACGATCACGACGCGCTTCCTGGCTTCGTCCGCCAGCACGCGCGCTACCTCGCGGAGCATGGTGGTCTTGCCCACTCCAGGGCGGCCAAGCAGCAGCAGACTCTGGCCGGACTCCACCAGGTCGCGGATTATGGCAATCGTGCCGGTCACGGCACGACCGACCCGGCACGTTAGCCCTACGACACGGCCCTTCCGATTGCGAATAGCCGAGATGCGGTGGAGAGTCCGTTCGATGCCGGCGCGATTGTCATCGCCGAAATCGCCGATTCGTTGGATTACGTAGTCTATGTCCGACGCTTCAACGACGAGCCCGTCAAGATAGTACTCGGCGTGACGAAAGCGAACCGCGGGCACGCGGCCGAGATCCATGACAATCTCGAGCAGGTCGCCTGCCTCGACCATCTGGTTGACGGCCGTTGCAATGGTAGGAGGAAGGGCCGATATGAGCGCATCCAGATCATCAGTAACCACTCGCTCTGGCTGGACGGTCAAGTTGGTCATAGTATTGGCATTCAACTTCCATACTCGACGTCAATCGATGTGGAACGACGTCGGCTCTGGTGCCGTAGCGGGAGATGTCGATTCCCAGGCCCTGCGCTCGAATCGCAGCAACCAATAACTGCCGCTCCGTCACCCGCGCCACGGTGTGGCGAACCAGAAGCGTTTCCCTGAGGCTGGCATCAAATCCAGCTTCAACCAGTGTAGCCGAGACGCTTCCGTCATATTCTCGTACTTTGCATATGGTGTTACAGTCTGGGTCAAGCCCGAGGTACTCGACCCCAAACCTGACGAGCTCTCCTAGCCGGCGCGAAGCTTCCGGACGTACCAGCGCATCGAGCAATTGGATCCCCATCGGCCGGAAGTGAGCCCAACGTATCCATGCATGCATCCCACTCAAGTCGCCGAGGACGACCTCACGGGGTCGGCTCCAGCGGCGAACTGTGGCGTCGGCAAATCGATTCGCGGATGCCCATTCCTTGAGGCTTCTCCCCTCTGCGTGTCGAATGAGTGCCGGTGTCACAGCGCAGTAGAGCGAGAACAAGTCCCAGGCATCCCGGGGCCGCCGAGTGCGCACGTCTATCGACGGTTCGGCGGACGACGTCGCTAACTGACGCAGAGTACCGTGGAATACCAAGTCGCTTGCGTACGGCCGAAACCCGCTATCCGCCAGAAGTGCGACATTGGTACTGTCCGATGGCACACGAGCGAATGTCCGCAACGCTCCGCGCTGCGCCGCGATGCCGCCGACGTTGTCGAGCAATGTGGCACAGACGCGCAGCCACGACTCCTCATCAGGCGCCAGACAGGCGAGGCGAACGATATCCCACGACTCCCGCCCTGGCCGGGACCGAGCCTGCACGAAGCCCTGACAACGTCCACCGTCGTGTAGCACGAGCGTTTGCGCACGCTTCCCTGCCCCGTGCCAGATGGATCGGATAGCTAAACCGACCGCTGACGGACGGCAAGCGCCGGGCATTGGGGCAAGCACCAACGAGGCGTCGTCACGGATCAGGCGTCGAATCACAAACAGGTCTGAAAGTCGAGCCGCATGGACCCCCATCGAAGCCCTCCGACGTTACTGGCCGATGCGACGGAACACCCCTTGCGTGTTGGCCGTGCAGATTGAACTGTAATGGAGTAGCGGTTTCCGTTCAACAGCGTTGGCCCGCACCTCCCGTCAGGTTCGACAGGTTATAGCGCTTGAAGAGCGCTCGAGAAAGACGATGGAGGGCATCGCAACTGCTACGATTATAGCATAGCCGGCGGATTGCACTGGCCGAACAGGGCACGCCTGTCGGCGCAGGCACGACGGCGTAACATCGGTGCAGGCCCCGCAGGTTGTGCGGGCGCAGGAGTAGAGACGTGCCAATACCGCGGTTTCGGAAAGGCGAAGTCTTCTGACCGCGCCGCCGCGAGTGCATAGCCGAACCGCCAAGACTGGCCCGAACAGTCGCGGCACGTATGCGAAGAGGAGAACATGGCTGGAAAACTGCCTGCGCTCGTTGTAGCGCAGTCTGGCGGCCCTACGGCGGCAATCAATGCCAGCCTGGTGGGTGTAATTGAGGCGGCGACAGCAAGTTCCCGGATCGGTCAAGTGCTCGGTGCACGCTTTGGCGCCGAAGGACTTCTGCGGCGCGACGTCGTCGACCTCGGTCGGGTGCCAAGAGACGTCTGGCAGCGCATCAGGTTCACGCCCTCCGCCGCCCTTGGATCGTGCCGCCGCAAGCTCGTTGGCGGGGAACATGAGCAGATCCTTGAGACACTCATGGAGCTCGAGGCTCACTACCTCCTCTACATCGGCGGCAACGACTCTGCGGACACGGCATTGGTCCTCGATCGCGCGGCTCGCGCGCGCTCCTACGACCTCCGAGTGATCTCCGTGCCAAAAACAATCGACAACGATCTCCCTGGTACCGACCATTGTCCCGGTTACGGCAGTGCGGCACGCTACCTGGCGCAATCCACACAGGACGCCGGACTGGATACGGAGGCCATGAGACGGTCAGACCCGATCAAGATTATCGAGGTCATGGGGCGTGACGCCGGGTGGCTTGTGGCATCGGCCGCGCTCGGCAGGCAGGATGAGCGCGACGCGCCACAGGTGCTTTGGCTGCCCGAGAGACACATGGACGTCGACGCGTTCGCGATGGCGATCGAGAACGCCTTTCGCCGGTATGGCTATGCGGTAGCGGTCGTCGCCGAAACCGTACGTGATGCGCGTGGAAGGCCGATTGGTGGGCTCCACGACGTAACCGCCGCCGACGCGTTCGGCCATCCGGTCATCCAGGGAACTGCGGCGACGTTGGCAGCCTCGGTGGGACAGAGACTTGGTGTCAAGGCGCGATTTGATAAGCCGGGAACGTTGCAGCGCGTGGCAGGAACGTTGATCTCTCCAGTGGACATCGAGGAGGCGTATAGTGCTGGAGTTGCCGCCGTCCGATTGGCGCTCGCTGGCACGACCGGAAAGATGGTTGGCTTTCGTCGTTCGCCCGGACCGGAATATCACTGCGATATTATCGAGATTGCCCTGGAAGATGTGGCCAATCGCCATCGCGTGCTTCCCGATGAATATCTGGGCAGCAACCCCTTTAGCGTGAGCGAAGCGTTCGTCGAGTATGCTCGCCCGCTAATCGGGCCGCCGTTGCTGCCGTATGCCCGCCTGTGATATGCGATGGACAAGCCTTACGGTCGCGCGCTTCGCGCGGGTTCAGGCGGCAGCGCAGGGCCTGGTCAGAGGCCGGCGCATCCCACTCCACATGAGTGCTTTTTGCCGGGCCGTGTTTGCCCGACCGGATCGAGGCTAGGTACAATGGAGGCGCCAAAGCCTCCGGACCCCGCGAACAGGTCCTAACCGGCGCGGCCTTGAACCGAGCGGAGGGAGTGCAGCAGGGTGAACATTTATGACCAACTGCACGAGATTCGTGACGAGCTTCTCCGCAGGGAAGCGAACGCCGCCACGCTCAGCGTGCTGGACAAGCTGATCGAACAGGCCGAACCCGAGCGAGACAACCCTCTGTCCGTCTCGCAGGCTATGATGTACCGCCACCTTCTTCGACAACGTGACGTACTCAACAATCCTGCCGTCGAAATGGATATCCTCTCACTTGCGGGCGATCTCGACGAACAACGCCCGGCCCGGCGCGAGGACGACATGCCCGACGCCACCACGGACGTGGACTCCCGTCCCCAGCACACAAGAACTTTCTACAAGAAGCTCAAAGAAAAGGAAAAGCAGCGTCGCACGTAGCGTGACGCTTCACCGACTCCTGGACGGAGCAAGCCGAGACACGCCGTGGGGTCGTTACCCTGTCAGGCGACCAGCGTATCGGATGTCCATCGGCAGCGCTGGAAACTCCGGCATTTGGCAGCCGACACCGCTGGTCGCCGGTTCGAAGCTGCGCTACCGGGCCCGAAGCGGCATCGTGACGTTATGCTGACTTGGCGGGCGCCGCGGCGGACGGAGCGGCGCTGCTGTTCGACGTAGCATCGCTCGAAGTTGTGCTACCGGGCGTGGTCGCAGGAGCAGGGGACTCGCTCTCAGGCTTCGCGGCGGTCGAGCCATTGCTGGCCTCGCCGGAAGGAACGCTGGCACCGCTTGAGCTGCGGCTGTCGGTCTTGTAGAAGCCACTGCCCTTGAACACGATTCCGACAGGCTGTACCACGCGCCGTATTCGTCCGGAACACTCTGGGCACACACTGAGCGGGTCGTCGTCGAAGCGCTGCCGCACTTCAAACCCATGGCCGCACGTTTGACACGCGTAAACATACAACGGCATACGGACTCTCCAGGATCATCTTGGTAAGCGAGCAGTCCGAGCGCACTCGGCCTGCGCATCGTACTCTATCATTAGTGTACCGGGAAACTCGACGGCACGGCCGCTGCCGCCGCCCACCACCTCAAGTGCCCGCAATTCACCGGGATGCTATACTTTGGCAGGTCAATCGCAAGGCGAGAGGAAGGGTTCTAACCGTGCACCTTGCAACCTCACTGGCTGTGATAGGGGCCGCCTTCGGCGACCAGTCGCTTACCCAGATCGTCGACACTATTCTGGCCTTGTTGATAGCGATCGATGTGCACGAGCTGGCCCACGCGCTCGTAGCCGATTACCTCGGCGATGACACGCCTCGGCTGTCCGGGCACATCTCGCTCAATCCATTCCGTCACATGGACCAGTTCGGTGTCGTACTGCTTGTACTGCTCGCACTCAGTGGGTTCGGCTTTGCATACGGCTTCACCCCGGTCAATGAGTCCAAGCTGCGACGACGAACGCGGTTCGGCCCCGCGATCGTGGCCCTGGCCGGTCCGATATCAAACCTGCTTGCCGCAGCCGTTCTGGCTATTCCCATAAAGACCGCAATAAATTCATACGACGGCACGGCGTTGACATTGTTCGGGAATGCGGAGTTCTTCAACTTCACGCTGGAGCTCTTCGTGGTGAACGTGTTACTGTTCGTGTTCAACATGATCCCGCTGCCGCCGCTTGACGGGTGGACCATCTTCTCGGCGTTCTTGTCTCGCAAAACACTGTATGATTTGCGCTCATTCGTGAAGTATGGACCCCTTATCCTGCTTCTCGTATTCATCTTCAACAACAACCTCCACATACTTGACAACACGATCTTCCCGATGCAGGACTGGGTAGAGAACCAGCTTCTCCGGCTATGACGTCTGGCCTTGACGCCCTTCATCTGCGCCTGACCGACTTTGAGGGACCGCTTCCGCTCCTTCTCCACCTTATCGAGAGGAACGAGCTCGAGGTGACGCGCGTCTCCGTCGCTGCCGTCGCCGACCAGTTTCTCGACCTCGTCGGCAGTCTCGGCGCGACGGATCTCACGACCACCGGCGAGTTCCTCTCCGCGGCGGCGAGGTTGCTGCTCATCAAGTCTCGCGCGCTCCTGTATCGGCGCGAACTGGGAATCGACGCTTCCAGCGACGAAGACGATGCTGAAACGTTGGCTCGCCAGATTGCGGAGTACGCGCGCTTCAAGCAGGTGGCAGGTGCGATTGGAGTGAAGCTAGAGGCGGAGGCGATAACGCGGCCCAGGCAGGTGGCGGTCGAATCGAACGAGTTTCGCGCTCCTCCCCCGCGCTTCAATCTACACGCACTGCATCGAAGCGGGGTCCGCCTCCTCCAGCGCGCACCGTCCGGCACGCTGGAGCCTGACCCGTGGCCTGACATCGCATACAGGGATCTGCGCGCTGGTTTGCTGGCCGAGGTGCGCCGGCTCGGCCAGACCACTTTTGCCGCGTTGAGCTCCACCGCGTGGCATCCGCTGGTCGTCGTCACCATGTTTCTCGCGCTTCTAGATGCCGTGAGAACGCAGCAACTGTGCTTCAACCAGCCGGAGGCCTTTGGTCCGATTTCCGTTTCGCTAGCGAGTACGTCATTCGTCTATGCTTGATCCTGAGGCGCGCACAGTCGAGGCACTTCTGCTGGTATCGCCTGAGCCGGTGGATATTGCGGCGCTGGCTGCGGCGTCCGACCTTGCGGACGTGCAGGTGGCAGACGCGCTGGCAATACTCGAGCGACAGTACGTAGAGCAGGGCCGCGGCTTTCGTCTGGAGCGCAGCAGGTCGGGGGTACGACTGGTCACCGCGCCGGAAGCCGGTACGGCCGTAGCCCGATTTCAGGGATTCGATCGAAAACCCCGGCTTTCGGCAGCCGCACTCGACGCCCTTGCCATTGTCGCCTATCGGCAGCCGGTTGCGCGATCGGTAATTGAGAGTATCCGCGGGGTAGGGAGCGAACACGTGCTCGCTGTTCTCATGAATGCCGGATTGATCGAGGAAGTCGGGCGGTCAGACGCACTCGGCAGGCCGGTGCTCTATGGCACTACACCTGCATTCCTCGAGGCGGCCGGCTTGACGTCGCTGGCAGGCCTTCCAGCGCTTGACGAAATGGCGAGCTCCGCCGGCTAGACAAGATTCTCACGGTAAACGGGATATGCAGACCGACGATTCCATGGCATACCGTTGCTGGTGTGCCGTGGAATCGACGCTCAATAGAGCCCGGGCCCCCGCGCGTCGATTGTCCTGGGCCTAGCGACGCTGCAGGCTCGCGGCCGAGCATACCAATTATCGCTTCGTGTATTGCGGCGCCTTCCGAGCCCGCTTGAGCCCGTACTTCTTCCGCTCCTTTACGCGCGGATCTCGCGTCAAGAAGCCGCTTCGTCGCATCAAAGGGCGCAGAGCTTCGTCCATTCGCACCAGCGCGCGCGCCACACCGTGCCGTATCGCACCGGCTTGCCCGGCATGCCCGCCGCCGACAACCTTGACGATGACGTTGTACGCCACCGGCAGAGCGGCTTCCGTCAGAGGAGCGCGCACGACGGCCTCCAAAGCAGGACGACCAAAGTACTCGGCAACGGGCTTGTTGTTGACCACCACACGTCCGTCACCCGGCACAAGCCTTACGCGCGCGACGGCACATTTTCGGCGGCCTAGCCCATAATGGTACTGGATTGCTTCAGCCATACCTACCTAGCTTCCCCCTTCTTACCGCGCACGATTCAAGGCGCGACCGGCGTCGAGCACCTGCGCAATATCTTCAGGCACCTGGCCCTCATGTGGATGGCCGGGACCCGCGTACACCCGTAGCTTCTTGATCATGGCATCGCCGAGCTTGTTCCTCGGGAGCATGCCGCGGACTGCGTTTTCGATCACGCGCTCCGGATGCGTGTCCAACATGCGCTGCAAGCTGGTGGTGCGGAGGCCGCCGGGAAACCCCGAGTGCGTGTAATACATCTTCTGGTCCAGGCGGTCGCCGGTCACTGCGACTTTGTCGGCATTGATCACGATAACGTGATCGCCGATATCCAGGTGTGGGCTGAAGATCGGCTTGTGCTTGCCGTGCAGGATATACGCGACATCGGAAGCAAGGCGGCCAAGCACCTTACCGGAAGCGTCGACCGTGTACCACTTCCGCTCGATATCATCTAATTTGACAACATGTGTTGACATCCCCGACTCCTTCAGTGTCACGGAGAGAAGCATCTCGCCGGCCAGACCCGCTCAGTAGCGGACGCGTACAAGGTAAAGACCATGCGCTGGCACAGCCGGGCCAGCGGAAAAAGTTCGATCGCTCTGCAAGATCAAGGCCATGGCCTGCTTCGCGAGAGACCCGCTTCCAATCCGAAGAAGAGTGCCGATCACCATGCGAACCATGTGGCGAAGAAATGCATCGGCCACGAAGCGAAAGTGAACAAACCGCGCGCGTCTCCAGCACATCGCCACGAAGATGGTGCGGACAGTTCCGCCTTTTACCCAGGTCCCGTCGGGCAAGTCCGCCCCGCGTGCAGTGTGCACCATCGGCGCGCCGAAGGCTACAAAATCGTGACGTCCGCGCAGTACGGATGCGGCTTCGTCCATCGCGCGCTCGTCAAGACTGCCCGGGACGTGCAACGCGCGCATACGTAATAGCGGAGACTGGACGCTGGTATTCTCGACGACGTAGCGATACTCACGACTCCGAGCACTGAATCTCGCGTGAAACGCCGGCTCTGCTTCTTCCAGTTCCCGAATCCGCACTGCATGCGGCAGATTCGCGTTTATGGCACGCTGCAAGGTCGACGTTGAGAGCTCGGACGCGGTCTTGAAGTGTATGACTTGCCCAAGCGCATGAACGCCTGCATCGGTGCGACCGGCTCCCACGACGACAGGCTCCTCGCGGGTCACGAGCCTGATCGCCGATTCCAGCGCACCTTGAACGGTCACCCTATCCGGCTGTCGTTGAAACCCGGAGAAAGCGCTCCCGTCGTATTCCACTGCGCAGCGCAACAATCTCGTCATTCAACCAATTCGATAATAGCCATAGGCGCTGCGTCACCGAAACGAGGCCCAAGCTTCACGACACGCGTATAGCCACCCGGGCGACCCTTCATCTTGGGACCGATCTCCTCAAACAGTCGCTCGACCGCCGTCTTGTGCGGAAGATCGGCCATCGCGAGCCTGCGATGGTGCACGGTAGGCTCGCGCGCCAGCGTGATGAGTTTCTCGGCCGTCGGGCGAATTGCCTTCGCCTTGGCTTCAGTCGTCGTGATGCGGCCCTTCAGGAAAAGCGCCGCGACAAGCGCCCGATAGAGCGCGATGCGCTGATTTGTCGGGCGCCCGAATTTACGGCCCGAGCGTAGGTGCCTCACTGATCATCCTCCTCGTCTTCCAGTTCGCCGAGCAAGCCAGTAGACCCCGAGGACTGCAAGAGTGGACTATTGCTCGCTTCGGTCAAGAGATTGTTCGCCGCCAGGCGGTCCTTCAACTCGTCTAGCGACTTCTTGCCGAAGTTGCGAACGGCGAGCAGCTCATCCTCCGACATCTCAAGTACTTCGCCGACCTTGGAGATGTTGGCACGCTTGAGCGAGTTGTACGCACGTGGAGTGAGATCGAGTTTCTCAATCGGCATGTCGTAGATATGCGCGGGTACCGAGCCACCGGCCGGAGTCTTCGCGGCGGCGCCGGCGTCGACCTTGCCGAACCCCGCCACCTGCTCAAAGTGCTGTCGCAGTATCTCTGCACTCTGTGTCAGTGCGGTGCTCGGGTCAGTCGTGCCGTCAGTCCATATCTCCAGCACCAGTCTCTCAAAGTTCGTCATCGGCCCGACACGCTTGCGCTCGATGACATAGTTCACGCGACGAATCGGGCTGAAAACGGCGTCGATCGGAATTGTGCCGATCTCATTGCTCTCGTTAAGATCCGTCGGCAGATACCGCTTGCCTCGTTCCACGATCATTTCCGCGTGCAGTGACGCTTCCTCGCCATCGAGCGTGGCGAGATATTGTTCGGGATTAACCACCTCGACATCCGATGGTACCAACAGGTCCTTGGCCAAGACTTCGCCCGGGCCCGTGTAGTCCAGCTCGATGGAGATTGGCTGCTCGCTAAACGACTTCAGCCGCACCTTCTTCAGGTTGAGGACAAACTCCGTCACGTCCTCACGCACGTGCGGAATATCGGTGAACTCGTGCAGAACACCGTCAATCTTTACCGATGTTACGGCCGCTCCCCAGAGGGAGGACAGCAGTATGCGACGCAACGCGTTGCCGAGCGTCACCCCATAGCCCTCTTCCAGCGGCGAGATCTCAAAGCGGCCGTGCGTTGGCGATAGCTTGGTAGCTTCGATATTGAATGGAGACGGAGCGGTATTGCCATCCAACAACGGACGTACCCTCCCTGACTCGTTGAAGGCCTTAACGGCCGGGCTGTCTGACATGAACAAGGGCACTACCTTAGACTAGACACGACGCGAGTAGTACTCGACGATAAGCTGTTCGTGTACGCTCTGATCGCAGTCCGACCGTTCTGGAAGGGAGATAACTTCACAGGTCAATCCATCCCCCTGCGCGCTTAGCCACTGGGGAACGGGTTTGGTGCGCAACGTCGCCGCCACGTCCTTGAAGTAGGTCAGACTCTTGCTGTTCGGCCGCACGCTGACGACGTCGCCGACGCGAAGCCGATACGACGGAATACTGGCCTTGCGTCCGTTCACCGCAAAGTGGCCGTGGTTAACGAGCTGCCGCGCCTGTTCTCGATTTGCGGCAAGTCCTAAACGAAATACGATATTGTCGAGGCGAAGCTCGAGGAATCGCAGCAATGTCTCGCCAGTCATTCCTGCTCGCTTGCTAGCCTCGCCAAATGTCTTCCTGAATTGTGATTCGAGCACGCCATAGATCCTGCGCGCCTTCTGCTTCTCACGAAGCTGCAAACCATATTCCGACGGCTTGCGACGGCGCTGCTGGTGCGGACCCGGGGGATTCGGCCGGCGCTCGATCGCGCACTTCTTTGTCATGCACCGCTCACCCTTGAGGAACAGCTTGATGCCCTCACGGCGGCACAGCTTGCAATCAGGCCCTGTGTATCGTGCCATATTGCGCGAGATGGTACTCAAACACGGCGCCTGCTCCTACCGAGCTATCTCGCCCGGGCGACATTCGCCTGCCCCAGTACCGTACGCAACCTCCTCTCTTGTCTGATTAGACGCGCCGTCGCTTCGGTGGGCGGCAACCATTGTGTGGAATAGGTGTGACATCAGTGATCGAGCTGACACTCAACCCAGCCTGTTGTAAGGCTCGAATGGCGGACTCCCGTCCCGATCCCGGGCCTTTCACATAGACATCGACCTGTCGCATACCGTGCTCGATCGCTTTGCGGGCAGCCACGTCCGCGCTCATCTGCGCGGCATAGGGTGTGCTCTTCCTGCTGCCGCTGAACCCAGCAGCCCCTGCACTTCCCCAACACACAACGGCCCCAGTGGTATCCGTTATCGTCACGATGGTATTGTTGAACGTGGAGTGAATGTGCGCCTGACCAATAGGCACATTCTTTCGTTCACGGCGCCGACCGCGAACGGGGCTCCTCCGTTTCGTGGCAACCTTGGCGTCAGCCATTGCGTTCCCCCCTGGCGCACCTGGGCGCGCCAATCACATCCCGGCGACTGCTTCCATCCGCCGGCTTCTCTCATACTTCTACTTCTTGGCCTTCTTCCGCGCGCCGACCGTCTTCTTGGCGCCGCGCAAGGTTCGCGCGTTTGTGCGCGTCCGCTGACCACGGCTGGGCAACTTCCGTCGATGGCGAAGGCCACGGTAACTGCCAATCTCTTGAAGCCGCTTGATATTGAGCGCGACCTCGCGTCGCAAATCGCCTTCCACGCGATAATTGCGGTCAATATACTCGCGCAGCCTGTTGACTTCCTCTTCCGTAAGATCCTTGACCCGGGTATCCTCGTTCACGCCGACCGTGGCAAGCACCTTCTTGCTGGTGGTCAGGCCAATACCGAAAATATAGGTCAGAGAGATCACCACGCGCTTATCGCGCGGGATATCGACACCGGCGATACGAGCCAATCGAACTCTCCTTACGATCGGCGGGGCATAACCCACCGCTTGCTAGACTGCCACCGGACGGTATGTGGCTAGGAGTTCCGGCGCAGCCGCGCTCCGGAACTCCCCAAAACTATCCCTGGCGTTGCTTGTGTTTCGACTCAGAGCAAATGACCATTACCACGCCGTGGCGACGGATCAGCTTGCACTTCGGGCACCGCTTTTTCACCGAAGGGCGAACTTTCATTGAGACTTCTCCCTATTTGAAGGCGCGACTACGAATTATAACACATACACCGTGCACAGCGGTTCTAACCAGCCGCGAGAGCAGGACCGCGCGCCCACATCTCGGCATGGTCGCTAGGTTCCGTCAACACACGAGGACCCCATTCGGAAATTGCGATAGTGTGCTCGAAGTGCGCGGACAACTTCCGGTCCTTCGTAACGATAGTCCACTTGTCGTCAAGTAATACGGTCTCAGGCCTCCCCGCGTTCACCATTGGTTCAATTGTGAACACCATGCCTGGTCGCAGGACGATTCCACGAGAGTCCTGGCGGTAGTTGGGAACCTGCGGCTCCTCCCACATGCTCCTGCCGATGCCGTGCCCGACTAGGTTGCGTACGACGCTCAGCCCCTTCGATTCGACGAAGTCGTGGATCGCGGCCGATATGTCGAACAGATGCCGTCCGGGCGTGGCTAGGCTGATACCGAGAGCCAGTGCCTGCTCAGTCGATTCGGCAAGGTGACTAGCCTGTGGTGACAGCAGGCCAACACCAGCGGTGATCGCGGCATCACCGTGATAGCCACCGAAAATCGCAGCAATATCGAGGCTCACTAGGTCGCCAGCGCGCAGAACACGCGGGCCCGGAATTCCGTGAACGACCTCCTCATTGACCGAGACGCAGACGACGCCGTCAAACCCGACCGCCGTATAACTGGTCGTGGCGCCCTGACTTCTCAGGTATTCTTCGGCCAGGTCGTTGAGCCGGCGCGTGGTGATACCCTCTCGAAGTTCTCCGCGTAGAATCACAAGAGTGTCGGCAACGATCTGCCCTGCCCTGCGCATAACATCGAGTTCTCGAGCCGACTTCACCCGCACATTAGGCATGAGCGACGATACTCTCCTCAAGGGCCATGAACACCTCGTCGATCTCGCGCTCGCCGTTGAAGTTGCGAACCAAGTTCCGACCTTCGTAGTACTGAATGATCGGCCACGTCTCCCGACGATACACCCGAATGCGATTCTGAATCTTCTCAACATTGTCGTCGGCGCGAACGAACAGCGTATGTCCGCAGTTGTCGCACACTCCGGCGACTTTCGGTGGTAACGAAACCAGGTTGTACACAGCGTTGCAGTTAGGGCAAGTAACCCGGTCGAGCATCCGCTGCAAGACTGTGCCTTCGCGAACGGTCAGTCTCAATACCATATCGATCCTTCTGCCCTCTGCCGCCAACGCTGCGTCGAGCGACTTCGCCTGAGGCAGTGTCCGCGGATAGCCGTCCAGCAGCACGCCCTTGGCGCAGTCGGGGCGGCTGATGCGCTCGAGTATCATGCTGGTCGTAAGGTCGTCGGGCACGAGGCCGCCCTGATCCACGTACCCCTTCGCCTTCAGACCGAGGGGCGATCCCGTTCGCATCTCCGCGCGGAAGAAGTCGCCCGACGCGACGTGCGCTATCCCCAGCACGTCGCTCAACCTTGCGGCCTGCGTCCCCTTACCGGCGCCGGGCGGGCCGATGATGATAATGTTCATGACCAGCTGCCTTTCAAGTGCGAGGACGGTCTTCAGGCCACCGCGCCATCGCATGAGTAGACCCCCGGCCCGTGGGGACCGGGGTATCTCATGAAGCAGACCAGGCTAGCGGATGAAGCTCTGGTAGTTTCTCATCATCAGCTGCGCTTCAAGCTGCTTCATTGTGTCGAGCACCACGGCGACGACGATGAGTAGTGCCGTGCTCGTGATCGGCAGCTGCGACGTGTTCCCATAAAATGGCTTGGCAAGCAGCGGCAAGATCGCAACGGTGGAGAGGAACAGCGCTCCTGCAAGCGTGATCCGCGACAGCACCTTGTTCAAGTAATCCTCGGTATGTTTGCCCGGCCGGTAGCCAGGAATGAACCCCCCGTTCTTCTGCAGGTTCTCAGACAGCTTCTGCTGCTGCCACTGAACCGTCGTGTAGAAGTAGGTAAAGGCAAACACGAACAGGAACGTCAACATCCAGTACAGGTTATTGTTCTGGCTAAAGTGATCCGTTATCCATTGTGCGAAGTTGTGCACCCAGGTCGTATGCGACGGCACGAAGTAGCTGGCGATGATCGCCGGCGTCGTCACGATGGAAAAGGCGAAGATGAGCGGGATCATGCCCGCGGAGTTAACCCGCAGCGGGATGTGCGTGCTTTGAGCCTGCGTCATGCGACCCCTAACAACCCGCCGCGCGTATTGAACAGGAATCCGGCGCTGAGCTTCCTGCACGAACACGATCGCCGCAACGATGAAGACGCCCGCAATAGCCAGTATGATGAGCTCCCCGTAGTTCCCCGCACTCCACTGCGTGCCTATCGTCCCGGGCAGGCGCGCAATAATGCCGGCGAAGATGATCAGGGACACTCCATTTCCGATACCAGCCTCGGTAATCAGCTCGCCCAGCCAGATGAGGAAGAGCGTGCCGCACGTCAAGATCGTCATGAAGCTCAGCGTGTCCCAGAAGTAGCCGCCGAAGAAACCGAAATTGTGCTGGAAGAGGTTGGTCGTGTTGGACAGCAAGACCCCCTGACCGTAGGCCTGCAGCGCGGCAAGAGGAATCGTGCACAGACGAGTGATCTGGTTGAGCTTCGTGCGCCCCGCCTCGCCTTCGCGGCTGATCTCCTCGAGTCGCGGAATGACCGGCATCAGGATCTGGATAGCAATCTGAGCAGTAATGTACGGATATACGCCCAGCGACACGATCGAGAAGCCACCCGAGTTGCCGGAGAACAGACTGAGCAGCTGGAAGATCTGATACTGGCTCGTCAGTTGCTTCAACGCATTCGGGTCGACGTTCGGTACAGGAATCGAAGCCGCTAGCCGGTATATGATGAGGATGCCCAGCGTAAACAGTAGCTTCCTTCGTAGGTCAGGAAGCCTGAACGCGTTGAGCGCTGCTTGCAACATTGGGGGGCCTCCTTAGGCGTCCGCGTCGCTTGGTGTTACGTCGCCAGTCTCACGAGCCGGAGCCCCAACAATTGTACCGCCGGCAGCTTCCACCTTTGTGCGGGCGGCCTCCGTGTACTTGAGACCATCGATCTGCAGTGCCTTTTCGATGGTACCATTCGCGAGCAACTTGAGAGGACGAGGCTCGCTCTCGCGAACCAAGCCAGCTCTCACCAACAAGGCACGGTCGACGGTTACTCCAGCCTCGAATTGATTCAAGTCCTCGAGCTTGATAATCTCGTACTCGGTCCGGAACGGATTCTTGAATCCGCGCCGGTGCGGCAGCCGCAGGTGGATCGGCGTCTGGCCACCTTCAAAGCGAGGATTCCAGCCCCCTCCGGTGCGCGCCAATTGGCCCTTCGTTCCACGGCCGGCAGTCTTGCCTCGACCGGAGCCGTGCCCGCGGCCGACGCGGCGTTTCTGGCGATGCGTGCCAGGGTTGGGTTGCAGATCGTGTAGTTTCATGCCTGTCCCTCACCGGCTGCTGCTTCAGCCAACTCCTCGACTTCCACGAGATGGCGGACCGCGAGGAGCATCCCGCGCAGCGAGGGAGAGTCCTCCCGCTCGACCACGCTGTTCAAGCGTGTGAAGCCGAGCGACCGAATTGTGTCGCGCTGCTGCCGGTTATAGCCAATAGAACTCTTCTTATAGCGGATGCGAACCAGTGCCATGGCTCTACGCCTCCGGGCCACGTAGTATACGACCAACGCTGAGCCCGCGGTTCCTTGCTTCGTCCTCGATTCGCCGAAGCGACGCCAGGGCCTTCATCGTAGCCGTGACGACGTTGATCTTGTTGTTGCTGCCCAACGATTTTGTAAGAATATCGTGAATTCCGGCCGACTCCACAACCGGTCGAACCGACTCGCCGGCGATCACGCCCGTGCCGGGGGCCGCGGGGCGCAGGAGCACACGCGCCGCATTGTAGCGAACCTCGATCGGGTGCGGAATAGTGCCCTTAACGAGGGGAATGCGGATAAGGTTCTTCTTTGCAGCCTCAACGCCCTTGCGAATCGCCTCGGGCACTTCGCCGGCTTTCCCAAGTCCGTAGCCCACAACGCCGTTCCCGTCGCCGACAACGACCACAGCGCTGAAGCTGAACCGGCGGCCACCCTTAACGACCTTGGCAACGCGGTTTATCTGCACCACGCGCTCCTCAAGGTTGCCCAGGGATGCTGGATCAATCTTCGCCATCTTGTCTACCTCTCACTCAACATCGGGTGAAGCCCGGAACCGTAGCCACGATCCGCGGCGGTCGCATAGGCGACGCGTCATTACCGATCGTTGCACCGGCGAGCCGGCCCCGAACCGGCTCCGCGGCCGGTCCGCATGATTTAGAAGTCCAGGCCACCCTCGCGCGCTCCATCGGCCAGAGCCTTGACGCGGCCGTGATAGAGATATCCGGCCCGATCGAAGACGACCTTGCTGAGACCCTTCTCCTTGGCCCGCTGAGCAAGCAGTTTCCCGACTTCCGTCGCCTGCGCCACCTTTGCGTGCCCGCCATCCGATGGCGCCGACGATCGTAGCTCTTGATCCAGGGTCGATGCAGCGACAAGCGTGTGGCCGTCATCATCATCAATGATTTGCGCGTAAATGTGCGCGCTCGACCGGAATACGCACAGCCTCAACCGCTCGACTGTCCCGGAGATCTTGCCGCGAACCCGCTTTCTTCGCCGCTCTCGAGCGGCCCGTGCACTCTGCTTTGTAATCATCGACGCACCTACTTCTTCTTACCGCCAACCTTGCCGGACTTTCCAGCCTTGCGACGAATAATCTCACCAGCGTACTTGATGCCCTTGCCCAAATACGGCTCAGGCTCGCGCCAGCGTCGAATCGAGGCGGCGGTCTCGCCGACGACCTGCTTGTCGATACCCATCACCGTGACACGGTATGGCTCGCTGGCGCGACCTTCTTTCACCGAGAAGCTGACACCGGGAGGTGCGACGATGTTGACCGCATGAGAGTAGCCGAGCGAAAGCGTCAGCCCGCTACCCGCCAGCTGAGCGCGGTAGCCCACCCCGGTAATCTCCAGGGTCTTGCTAAAGCCCTGCGTAACGCCAATAACCATGTTGTCGACCAGGGTGCGAGTCAGCCCGTGCAGCGCACGATGGGAATGTGAGTCTGACGCCCGCTGTATGACCAGCACACCGTCATTGCGCTCGACAGTTACGCCATCTGGCACGTCGTGCGCGAGCTCGCCCTTCGGACCTGTTACGCGCACATTGCTGCCGTCAATTGTCACCGTGACACCCGCGGGCACGGGAACGGGACGCCGTCCAATACGTGACATTGTTCTCTCCCGCCCTCCTACCAGACTTCACACAGCAGCTCGCCGCCGACACCGAGACGCTTGGCGTGCTGGCCGGTGATAACGCCGCGTGGCGTGGAGACTATTACCAGACCTATGCCGCCCAGCACGCGCGGAATACGGTCTTTCCCTGCATAGATTCGCAGGCCGGGCTTGCTGATACGTTTCAAGTGCGAGATTACCGGTTTCCGCTGCGCTGTGTACTTCAGCGATATGCGAATCGTCGCCTTTGCACCCTCGCGGACCACCTCGAAGTCGCGAACGAAGCCCTCGTCTCTCAGGATCGAGGCAATGTGTTCTTTCAGATTTGAATGTGGAATATCGACACTTGCGTGCCGCGCCATTGCGCCGTTGCGGAGGCGCGTCAGCATGTCACCAATAGGATCACTCAGCTGCATCTGTGTTCCTCCTCACCAGCTCGCTTTTGTCACGCCCGGCAGCTCGCCGAGCAGAGCAAGCTCTCGGAAACAGATGCGGCACAGCGCGAATTTCCGAATGAACGCGCGCGAACGTCCGCATCGAAGGCAGCGATTATGTTGCTGCACTTTGAATTTCGGCGCCCGCTGCGATTTGACAATCATGGACTTCTTAGCCACGGACCCTCCTGTCCCGTCTTACGGGATGGTTAGCGTGTCCTCACTCGACGCAATAGACACGATGTTCCTGGGCCTTCGCCCAGTCCCGACGACCGATCGGGCAACCCTATGTACCTGGCAAACTGAATCTACACCCGCACAAATCAGCAAGCTTCCCTCGCGCTAGGCCGCTCGAAACGGCATGCCGAGCAGGGCGAGCAGGCGGCGGCCTTCCTCATCTGTTCGCGCGGTAGTTACAATACTGACCTCGAGACCGCGAAGTTTGTCGACCTTGTCGTAATCGATCTCCGGAAACACAAGCTGCTCGCGAAGGCCCAATGTGTAGTTCCCTCGACCATCGAACGACCTCGGCGACACGCCCTGGAAGTCGCGGATGCGAGGTAACGCGACTGTCACGAGCCGGTCGAGAAACTCCCACATACGCTCGCCGCGGAGCGTAACCATGGCGCCAATCTCCATGCCCGCGCGAACCTTGAACTGCGAAATGGATTTCTTGGCCTTGGTTACCACCGGCTTCTGGCCGACAATAATCTTCAGGTCGTTGACCGCCGCGTCGATCGCCTTTGCGTTGCTCGTCGCTTCGCCAAGGCCAATATTCACCACGATCTTGTTTACGGTAGGAAGTTCCATCCGGTTCCTGTAACCGTATTCTTTCAGCAGCGCAGGGCCGACTTCCTGCTCGTAGCGCTCCTTCAAGCGTGCGCGCATACCTACCCCCTGTCGATCACTTGATTGCACTTCCGGCAGGTTCGGGCGCGCCGGCCGTCGGATAGCTGCGTCCTGCCCGTACGCGTCGGCTTGCCGCATTGCGTGCAAATGAGCATCAGGTTCGATAGTTGCAGCGGCGCCTCAAACTCGATGATCCCTGCCTGGCGCACGCCGGGGCGGCCCTTCGAGCTCTTCTTCACAAAGTTCACACCACTGACAACAGCACGCACGTTGTCCTGTTTAATGACCATTCGATTGATGGTGCCGCGCTTGCCGCGGTCTCTTCCTGCAAGCACGAGCACCTCGTCGCCCTTCTTGACATGGGGCTTTGGCGCATAGCGATCCATCGTTAGAGCACCTCTGGCGCCTGCGACAGAATCTTGGTGAAGCCACGCTCGCGAAGCTCGCGGGCGACGGGGCCAAAGATTCGTGTGCCGCGCGGATTGTTTTGAACATTGATGATCACCGCGGCGTTGTCGTCGAAGCGAATGTGCGAGCCATCAACGCGCCCATATTCCTTTGCCGTGCGCACGACGACCGCACGAACAACCTCGCCCTTCTTCACCGCCGCACCCGGAGTAGCGACTTTCACTGAGGCGATAATCACGTCGCCGACTCGCGCGTACTTCCGGGCGCCGCCACCCAGCACCCGAATGCACATGATCTCTTTCGCGCCTGAGTTGTCGGCCACGCGCAATCTAGTTTGGACTTGAATCATTCCGAGGCTCCCCCTTCCTGGCAGCCACCGACGATGGCGTGTCGGGACACCTAACCCTGGTCGGACAGCACCGAAGCAGGGATAACCGCCTCGGTGGCGCGAACGTCGTGACTGATGATCTCGACGACACGCCAGCGCTTCTCCTTGCTGAGCGGACGCGTCTCTTCGATGCGCACCGTGTCGCCCGTTCGGCACTTGTTCTGCTCGTCATGTGCCTTGAAGCGCTTGGTAACGCGTACCGTATGCTTGTACAGCCGATGCTTGCGAAGAGACTCCACTGCTACGATGATCGTCTTATCCATCTTGTCGCTGACTACGCGCCCGATCTTCTGCCTCCTGCGACCCTCCGGCGACGCAATGGTGATCGCTTGAGCTGATTCGTCTACCATCTAGCTGGTCCTCCGAAGCTGGTCCTCGCGAAGCAACGTCTTGACCCGGGCGATCTCGTGGCGCAACGTGCTGAGCCGCGCCGTGTTGCTCGACTGCCTGTTGGCCAGCTGGAATCGGAGAGTTGACAACTCGTCCTGCGCCTGGCCAAGCAGGATCTGCAGCTGGGTCGGCGTATTCGTTCGCAATTCTTTCGTGTGTCTATCCATCTGTCTCGTCCTCTGGCTCCTCATCCGCGGCCTCGGATGCCGCGGTCTCCGTACGGACGACGAATCGCGTTGGTATTGGCAGCTTGAATCCGGCGAGCCGCATTGCCTCGCGGGCGTCATCTTCTCGCACGCCGGCAATCTCGAAGAGAACACGCCCAGGCTTGACAACCGCCACCCAGTGATCGGGTGCGCCTTTTCCGCTGCCCATACGGGTCTCCGCCGGCTTTGCTGTGACCGGCTTCGCCGGGAACACGCGGATCCAGATCTTGCCACCTCGACGCGTATAGCGCGTGATGACGCGACGGGCCGCTTCAATCTGCCTGCTTTCAAGCCAGCACGTTCCGCCGGCCTGCAAACCGTATTCACCGAACGACACCTCAGTGCCGCGGTGGGCTGACCCCTTGCGGCGACCGCGATGCACCTTGCGGTGCTTGACTCTCTTTGGCATTAACATGGTCGCATACTCCTACACCGCAGGCCCGGCATGACCGGCTGCACCCGACGTACTACGTGGAGCACGCGTCCGGCGGCGCTCGGGAGGCCGCTCACCAGAAGGCACGGCGTCGGTCTGCCGAAGCTGACCGGGAAGCACGTCGCCCCTGTAAATCCAGACTTTCACTCCGATCACACCATAGGTGGTTTTGGCGATGGTGGTGCCGAAATCAATGTCCGCTCGCAACGTATGCAACGGCACGCGGCCCTTGCGTTCCCACTCGCGTCGAGCCATCTCGGCGCCCCCGAGTCGGCCGGCCACATTGATCCGGATCCCCTTGGCGCCGGCCTGCATCGCGCGTTGCACGGTAAGTTTCATGGCGCGCTTGAACGCGACGCGCTTCTCGAGCTGCTCGGCAACATTGCGTGCCACCAGCACCGCGGAAAGATCCGGAGACCGCAGCTCGAGGATATTCACGGCCACACGCTTCCCGGTCTTCTGTTCGAGTAGCTTCCGTAGCTCGTCGACGTTCGCGCCGCTCTTGCCGATGATGATGCCCGGCTTGGCAGTGTGAATCATCACCGTGACCCGATTGGCCGCACGCTCGATCTCGATCATGCTGATTCCGGCGTTCCGATGACGAGTGAAGATCTCTTCCCTCAGCATCAGATCTTCATGCAGCAGGGTCTTGTACTCGCGCCCGGCATACCATCGAGCCTGCCACGTGCGGTTAATTCCAAGCCTGAAGCCGACAGGATGTACCTTGTGCCCCACGCTTTACCCCCTATCCTCGACCACTACAGTGATGTGGGTGTGGCGCCGGAGCTTTGGCATTGCGCGACCCTTCGAGACGCGCCACGCGCGCTTAAAGGTCCGTCCTTCGTCTGCCGTGATTGTATGTATGTACAATTCAGCCGGCTCCAATTGATAATTGTTCTCCGCGTTGGCGACCGCGGACTTGAGCACCTTGTAGACATCCTTCGCCGCATGTTGCGGCATGAACTGCAGGATCGTCATCGCTTCGGTGGCCTTTCGCCCGCGCACAGAGTCCAGGACCAGACGAACCTTTCGAACCGAGCCCTTGATGTCGCGGGCGACTGCTCGTGCCTGTGCCATACTCGTCCTCCCGCTACTTCAGCGCCGTCGAGCGCTCGGACTTGCCGCCGTGACCACGGAAGTGACGCGTCGGTGCAAACTCTCCAAGCCGGTGGCCGACCATATTTTCGCTGATATAGATGGGAACATGGCGTCTTCCGTCGTGAACGGCAATGGTGTGATTGACGAACTCCGGGAAGATCGTCGAGGCGCGAGACCACGTCTTCAGGATCTTCCGTTCGCGGGTCTTGTTCATCGCTTCGATCTTCTTCATCAGATTCGCGTCGACGAACCAGCCTTTCTTTGTTGATCGTGACACAGCGCTCCCTCCCTTCCCTACTTCTTACGTCGCCGTACAATCAGGCGGTCGGTCTTTGGATTATGCCGCGTCCGGTGGCCCATTGCCGGCCGGCCCCACGGGGTTTGCGGCTGGCCGCCGATCGGAGCCCGGCCCTCGCCGCCGCCATGGGGGTGATCAACCGGGTTCATGACCGAACCGCGAACGGTGGGACGAATGCCCATCCACCGGCTTCTCCCGGCCTTGCCGATGCTCTCGTTTTCGTGGTCGAGATTGCCAACTTGACCAAGAGTGGCTCGCGCCGCGAGAGGAACCAGGCGAACTTCGCCGCTGGGCATCCTAAGCTGTGCGAACTTGCCTTCCTTGGCCATCAGCTGAGCCGAGGCGCCGGCGCTGCGAACCATCTGGCCGCCCCGGCCGGGCTGGAGCTCGACGTTGTGCAGGGTGCTGCCGAGAGGAATGTTCCGCAGCGGCAAGCTGTTGCCGACGCGAATCTCGGCCTCGGCGCCCGACATGATAGCCTGTCCCACTTGAATCCCGTTAGGGGCCAGGATGTAGCGCTTCTCGCCGTCGCCGTACACGACAAGAGCGATGCGCGCCGTTCTATTCGGATCGTATTCAATTGAAACGATCTTGCCGGGAATTCCATCTTTGTTGCGCTTGAAGTCGATGATGCGATACCGTCGCTTGTGGCCGCCGCCGCGATGGCGCACGGTAATGCGCCCCTGATTGTTGCGGCCGGCGTGCCGCTTCAGTGGCTCGGTCAGGGATCGTTCAGGCTTGCTCCGCGTGATCTCCCCGAAATCGGAGACCGACATACCGCGCCTGCCTGGAGACGTCGGTTTGTATTTCTTCACTGGCATTGGCTTCGTTCCTCACACACTGCCGAAGAAATCTTCGATTGTCTGACCAGGCTCGAGCGTCACGAATGCTTTCTTCCAGCCTGGAATCGTACCGCGACGCTTGCCCATGCCGCGCATGTGGGGCCTGACAGCCGCGGTGTTCACGTCGAGAACCTTTACACTGAAGCGCTTCTCAACCGCTTCGCGGATTTCGATCTTGTTCGCAGCGCGCGGAACGCGGAACGTATACTTGGCGCTGGGGTTGCTGCCGCGGCGACGGGAAGGGGTCGGGTTGGCTTGCGCGGTGCTCTTCTCGGTGATCACCGGGCGTTCAAGAATTTCATGAAGATCCATCAGCCCAACTTCCCCTCGATCGAACGAATGGTCGCGGGAGTCGTCAGCACCCAATCCGCGTTAATCACATCGTACGTGTTCAGGATAGAGGCAGGAACCAGGCGCACGTCCGGAATGTTCCGCGAGCTCTCGAGCACGAAGTCGTCGCGCTCGTCGAGGACGACGAGGACTTTGCGCGACAGCGATAGCGCCTTCAGAACCTCGACCATGGCCTTGGTTCGCGGTACAGTCAGGCCAAATGCGTCGATGACCCGAAGGCGGTCCTGCCGCACCTTGTCGGATAAGACGCAGCGCAGGGCGCCCTGTCGCATCTTCTGCGGAACGCGTTGTCGCCACTCACGCGGCAACGGTCCAAAGACCACGCCGCCACCGATCCACTGGGGGGCACGCGTGCTGCCCTGCCGCGCTCTGCCCGTGCCCTTTTGGCGATACGGTTTCTTGCCGCCGCCGGAGACTTCTCCGCGAGTAAGCACCTTCGCGGTGCCTTGACGCTGATTCGCGAGATACGCGACGACGGCCTGATGCACCAGAGCGGTGTTTTCAGGCGCGTCAAATACGCGGTCGCTGACATCAAGGGCGGAGACCGCCGCGCCCGCGGCACTAAAGACCTGTAATTGAGGCATTCGATGTTGTCCTTTAACCTATCAGCGCCCAGTCCCGGAACCTCGTGGTCCGGGACTCGCGGTTGACGGTGGTCACTTCGGAGGCTGCTTCTTGACAGCTCGCCGCACTGTGACCAGGCCCTGATCCGCACCGGGAACAGGTCCCTTTACCAGCAATAAACTGTTGTCCGCGTCAACTCCCACGACCTGCAAGTTCAAAACGGTGTGTCGCTCGTTGCCCATATGGCCGGCCATGTGCGTTCCCTTGAACACACGCCCCGGCGTTGTGCCGGATCCGATCGATCCGGGTGCGCGCAGTCGATCCGACTGGCCATGAGTCTTGGGCCCACCGGCGAAGCCATATCGCTTCACTCCACCTTGAAAACCCTTGCCCTTGGTCGTGCCGGTGACATCCACAAAGTCACCCTTAGCAAATATCTCCACGGTAATCGGCTTGCCAACCTCGACATCGCTCGCATCCGTCCGCAACTCTCGAAGAACGCGGAAATTGCCGAGATTGCGCTTCTTCAGGTATCCGGCCTTCGGCTTGGTCAAACGCTTCCGCGTTGAGTCGAACGCAACCTGAACGGCTTGGTAGCCGTCCTTCACCGTCGTGCGGACGGCAGTCACGAAGCACGGTCCCGCCTGGATTACCGTGACCGGAACGACGCTGCCGTCCTCAGCGAACACCTGCGTCATGCCGACCTTACGGCCCAGAATGTGGTCCATCAGCTTCTCTCCAGCTACAGCTTCATCTCGATGTCGACGCCGGCTGGCAACGACAGTTTCGCGAGCGACTCAAGCGTGCGCGGATTGGGATCCAGAACATCAATCAGTCGCTTATGAGTCCGGATTTCAAACTGCTCCCGAGAGTCCTTGTCGATGAAAGGCGACCGGATCACCGTGAAGCGCTGGATGTCAGTCGGAAGGGGAACCGGGCCCGACACTTCCGCGCCAGTACGCTGGGCGGTTTCCACAATCTGTCGAGCAGACTGGTCTAGAACCTTGTGATCGTATGCCTTGAGCCGGATGCGAATGCGTTGCTTGGCCATTTTACTCCTTCCACCCCTCAGGCTAGGCCGCCGGAGCCTCATGTGACATCGGCGGCTCGACCGTAGGGGCTACTTCTCGATCTTGGTGACGGCGCCGGCGCCGACGGTGCGGCCGCCTTCACGGATGGCGAAGCGCAGGCCCTGCTCCAGCGCCACCGGCACGATCAGCTCCACGCCCATCTCCACATTGTCCCCGGGCATCACCATCTCCTGGCCCTCCGGCAGGCTGATGGAGCCCGTCACGTCCGTGGTGCGAATGTAGAACTGCGGCCGGTAGCCCTTGAAGAAGGGGGTGTGGCGCCCGCCCTCCTCCTTGGCCAGCACGTACACCTGGGCCTTGAACGTGGTGTGCGGGGTGATCGAGCCCGGCTTGGCCAGCACCTGGCCCCGCTCGATCTCGTCCCGCTCCACCCCGCGCAGCAGGCAGCCCACGTTGTCCCCCGCTTCCCCTTGGTCCAGCGTCTTCTGGAACATCTCCACGCCCGTGACGACGACCTTGCGCGTCGCCGCCCCCATGCCGATGATCTCGATCTCATCCCCCGTCTTGACCACCCCGCGCTCGATGCGCCCCGTGGCCACCGTGCCCCGCCCCTTGATCCCGAAGACGTCCTCCACCGGCATCAGGAACGGCTTGTCAATCGCGCGCTGCGGCGTCGGAATGTACGCGTCCACCGCGTCCATCAACTCCCAGATGCACCGCGCGTAGGGGTCGTCCCGCAGCAGCGTCGTCCCTTTCTCCAGCGTCTCCAGCGCACTCCCCTTCACCACCGGGATCTCGTCCCCCGGGAACTGCTGCCGGCTCAGCAACTCGCGTACCTCTAACTCCACCAGCTCGATCAGCTCCGGGTCGTCCACCATGTCCGTCTTGTTCATGAACACCACGATGCTCGGCACCTCGACCTGCCGCGCCAGCAAAATGTGCTCCCGCGTCTGCGGCATCGGCCCGTCCGCCGCGCTCACCACCAGAATGGCCCCGTCCATCTGCGCCGCCCCCGTGATCATGTTCTTGATGTAGTCGGCGTGCCCCGGACAGTCCACGTGCGCGTAGTGCCGCGCGTCCGTCTCGTACTCCACGTGCCGAATGGCGATCGTGATCCCCCGCTCCCGCTCCTCCGGCGCATTGTCAATCTGGTCGTACGCCACGTACTTGGCCTTGCCCGCCGCCGCCAGCGTCTTCGTGATCGCCGCCGTCAGCGTCGTCTTGCCATGGTCTACGTGCCCAATCGTCCCCACGTTTACGTGCGGCTTGGTCCGCTCAAACTTCTGCTTCGCCACTACTCTCTCCCGTATCCTCAATACCCATGGGCAGCTGCAGTACCAACCGCCCCGCGCACCCTTGTATCGCCAGACGTGACATGCGTTTTACAGAGGTTGCACCGTCTGGGGCCGGCCCAGCGAAGCCAGCCGAATCCTTGAACAGCACGATTACACCTTGGCCTTCTGCGTGAGTTCCTCGTAGATGTTTCTCGGCACGAAGTCGTAGTGCGAGGGCTCCATGGTGTTCTGCGCCCGACCCTGTGTCATGGACCGCAACGAAGTAGTATATCCGAACATCTCCGACAATGGAACCAGCGCCCGGATGATTCTGCCATTACCGAGCTGATCCATGGCTTCGATGTGTCCGCGCCTCGACGTCAGGTCCCCCATGATTTCGCCCATGAAGTCTTCGGGTGTATTCACCTCTACCCGCATGACTGGTTCGAGAATCGTTGGGCTCGCCTTGCGCACGGCTTCCTTCAGTGCAATCGATCCGGCGATGTGGAACGCCTGCTCGGATGAGTCGACCTCATGGAATGTGCCGTCGAACAATTTGACTTTGATGTCTACCAAGGGATACCCGGCAATCACGCCATTCCGCGCCGCCTCGAACGCGCCCTCTTTGACGGCAGGGATGAACTCGCGTGGAATGGCGCCGCCTGTAATCTTGTCTTCGAACACGTAGCCGGCGCCGCGCTCGAGAGGGGAAACTTCGATCCACACGTCGGCGAACTGGCCCTTGCCTCCTGACTGGCGAGCGTACCGATGGTGTTGCTGCGCCGTGGAGGTAATGGCTTCGCGATACGCAACCTGTGGGCGTCCGGTATTCGCGTTCACGCTGAACTCTCGGCGCATGCGATCCACCATGATCTCGAGGTGCAGCTCGCCCATGCCGGAAATGATTGTCTGGTTTGTCTCCTCGTCGGTCCGCACGCGGAAGGTCGGGTCTTCCTCCGCAAGGCGGGTCAACGCATTGCCCATCTTGTCCTGATCGGGTTTTGACTTCGGCTCGATCGCCACGGAGATCACCGGCTCAGCGAACTTGATCGCCTCGAGGATCACGGGGGCGGCAGGATCGCACAGCGTATCGCCGGTAAACGTATTCTTCAGTCCGACTACCGCGGCAATGTCGCCCGCATACACCTCTGTAATGTCCTCGCGGTGGTCAGCATGCATTTGCAGCAAGCGACCGACTCGCTCGCGGTTGTGCTTCGACGAATTGAGCAGGTACGAGCCCGCTGAGAGCTTGCCTGAATACACTCGGAAGTAGCAGAGCCGTCCAACATACGGGTCGGAGACGATCTTAAATGCCAGCGCGGCAAACGGCTCCGCCTCGGAGGCGGATCGCGATACAGTCTCGTCCGTAGACGGGTCTATGCCCTCCACAGGTGGAAGGTCGAGGGGTGATGGGAGGTAGTCTATCACGGCGTCCAACATCGGCTGCACGCCTTTGTTGCGAAGGGCGGAGCCACAAAATACGGGGCTAATACTGCCCGCAAGGACGCCTTTTCTCAGAGCGGCCTTCAGCTCGCTCATTGAGAACGAATCACCCTCGAGGAAGCGGCCAAGCAGCTCGTCGTCGCCGGCCGACTCGATAATCTTTTCGACCAGGATCTCGTGATGTTTCTGCGCCTCCTCACGAAGATCCGACGGAATCTCCTCGACCGTGTAGTTCGCTCCACGCTCGTCGTGGTAGAGCGTGGCCTTCATCTCCATAAGGTCGATGATGCCCCGGAATGTCGCCTCGATGCCGATCGGAAGCTGCGCCGGCACCGAATTCGCGCCCAGCCGCTCTTTGAGCATAGCGACACAACGCCAGAAATCGGCGCCGGTGCGATCCATCTTATTGGCGAAGACGATTCGAGGCACATTGTATCTATCGGCCTGACGCCACACCTTTTCGGATTGCGGTTCGACACCTGCTACGCCGTCTAGTACGACTACTCCCCCATCGAGGACGCGCAGCGATCGCTCTACTTCAGCCGTGAAGTCGACATGGCCCGGGGTATCGATAATGTTGATACGATGCTCATTCCAGAAGCACGTGGTAGCCGCAGACGTAATCGTAATGCCGCGTTCCTTCTCCTGCTCCATCCAGTCCATCGTGGCGGCGCCCTCGTGGACCTCGCCGACCTTATGGATGCGACCGGTATAGAACAGGATGCGCTCCGTCGTCGTGGTCTTACCCGCATCGATATGAGCGATGATGCCAATGTTTCTTGTCCGCTCGAGCGGAACAGCGCGAGGCATGCTTATCTCCCTGGTTCGATAGAGCGTCCGCGGTCACCCCGAGCACGTCGGCTCTACCCAACGCGCATGACAACCCCGAATACTACCAACGATAGTGGGCGTATGCCTTGTTAGACTCCGCCATCTTATGTGTGTCTTCTCGTCGTTTCACGGTTGCGCCAGTTCCGTTGGCTGCATCGCGAAGCTCTGCAGCCAGCTTGTCTGCCATCGATTTCCCGGACCGAGCTCGGGCAGAGCGAATCAGCCAGCGCATGGCCAGCGCCGTGCGGCGATCGCCGCGTATTTCGACCGGCACCTGGTACGTGGAACCACCTACGCGCCGCGGCTTCACTTCCAGGATAGGAGTGGCATTTCGCATGGCCAGGTCAAATGTGTCCATCGGAGGCTTATGGGTTTGGTGCTCGATTTGGTCCATGGCTCCATAGAAAATGCCTTCAGAGATGGACTTCTTTCCACCCTTCATCAGACAATTGATGAACTTCGAAACAGTCTTGCTCGCAAACCGTGCATCCGGTGTCAACACTCGACGGCTAACGCGTGCGCGACGCGGCATCTCGATCCCCCTAATCAACCACAACAATTGCCCTGCGATGTGTGGACGCGCATCGCGCCCACCCCCAGTACCGTTTCTCCCCAACGTCTCTGGCACAGCCAGAGGCACTGACGAGAGAGATCAGTCCAACCGACCTCCCCGCAGTGCCTCTGGACGTGCCATCCGCTAGCTATGTCCCGGTGCGTCACTCAGGCGCCGGAACAGGGCCCGCCAATCACTTAGCGCTTGCCGCCAGCTTTTGCATCGCCGGCCTTCGGACGTTTCGCCCCGTACTTTGATCGCCCCTGTTTGCGATCCTTGACACCCGCGGCATCAAGCGTGCCGCGGACAATATGGTAGCGAACGCCTGGAAGATCCTTCACGCGACCGCCACGGATCAAGACGACAGAGTGCTCCTGCAGATTGTGACCTTCGCCCGGAATGTACGCGGTGACCTCATAGCCGTTACTTAGGCGAACGCGCGCTATCTTGCGAAGGGCTGAATTGGGCTTCTTCGGCGTGATTGTCTTCACCTGTGTGCATACACCACGCTTTTGGGGAGCCCCTTTTAGCCTGAGCGGTTTTTGCTCGAGTGAGTTGTACGCCCACCGGAGCGCCGGGGCAGCCGTCTTCTTCGGTGTTCGGGCGCGGCCCTTGCGAACCAACTGCCGGATCGTAGGCACGATTCCTATCCCTCTTGTTTGCAAGATGGTCATTTGTGGAGGCACAGCTTGACCGAACCACTACCCGGAGGACAAAAAGTCAACCGACTTATGGCCACGATTTCCCATTTTACCAGTAGACCCCGCCGTCGTCAACGCCACGCCCAGCCATCTTCTCAGGTTCGCGGCCAGATACAAGCGGGAATACACCTGCAGGGCAGACGGGCTGCCTGTCACGCGGGTGAGATCGAGCACCGGCGGGAGCTCCCGCCGGTGCTCGATCTTCCAGCCAATCCAACTACTCAATGTCCAGGTCGCCGGTCTCCACATCAAGGTCATCGAGCTCGTCCGGCATGTCGCCGAAGATGTCCGGAGCTGCAGAGTCGAGCCCGTCATCGAACGCGCCAAGCCCGTCTCCACCGCGCTCGAGCATTGCGACGCCGCCACTCTCAAACAGCTGCTCCTCTGCCTCCTCCGCTGCCATTGCGGCACGCCGGCTCATCAGGCCCGACCCGGCCGGAATGAGCTTGCCAATGATCACGTTCTCTTTCAGACCCAGGAGCCGGTCTTTCTTGCCGGAGATTGCCGCCTCGGTGAGCACTCGAGTCGTTTCCTGGAATGAGGCTGCCGCCAGGAAACTGTCGGTGTTCAGGCTGGCCTTGGTCACGCCAAGCAGCACGGCCTTCGCTACGGCCGGCTGGCCGTCCTGGGCGAGCACCCGAGCATTGATATCTTCGAACACGAAACGATCGACGAGCTCCCCAGGGAGCAGCTCAGTATCGCCCGCGTCTTCGATTTTCACCTTCCGCAACATCTGTCGAACGATGACTTCGACGTGTTTGTCATTTATCCCGACGCCCTGAGAGCGGTAGACGCGCTGCACCTCGGCCACGAGATACTTCTGCACGGCTTCGGGTCCCTGGATCTCGAGCAGATCCTGCGGCCCCACTGACCCTTCGGTGAGCTGCGTGCCGGCGAGCACCTTCTTCCCGTTTTCAACCCGGAGGCGAGCAACCTTGCCGACCTGGTAGAGCCGGGTATCGACGTCCTCATAGAAGACGATGATGTTGTCATCCGAAATCGCGATCCTACCTTTGTGACGCGATACGATCTGATCGGATGTATCCTCCACGACAGCGGGCGGGGTGGCGCTCCCTTGCGCCGCGGGTTCCGCCTCGCTTGCTGGCCGGGCGAGTACTTGATTCACATCGACTTCAGAATCGGCCACCACAAGTAGCTCAAATGCCGGCGGGAGACTGTAGACATCGCGGCAATCACGTTTCGACGTCACCCGCACATGTTGGTCGGCCTCGTCCTTCACAATCTCCACGATGCCGTCAATCTCGGAGATCACAGCCTTGTCCTTTGGCTCGCGCGCCTCAAACAACTCCTCGACACGCGGAAGTCCCTGCGTGATGTCTTCACCGGCAATACCGCCAGTGTGGAATGTGCGCATGGTCAGCTGCGTACCGGGTTCGCCGATGGACTCGGCGGCAATGATCCCGACTGCTTCGCCTTCAGTCACCAGGTTCCGCGTTGCCATGCTCCAGCCATAGCAGTGCCGGCAGACGCCACGCTTGGCCAGGCAGTTGAGCACGGAACGCACGTACAGCCCACGTTGGTTCTCGTGATCGTGGGAGCGCAGCGAATCAACGATGACGCCGGCAAGCGCCTTCGTGATATCCTGAGTCTTCGCCTCATACGCATGCAGTTCATCGACGATTGGGTGGGTTCGAAGCCCGTCGACCACCAGTGCAGCCAACGCCTTCGTAAGGCGATAGTCGGGGCCTTCCTCAGCGCGAAGCGCGTCGACGACTGGGTTCTCGTGCACCGCGGCCACCACAGGATGGGCGCGCAGACCCTCGATAAATGAATCGACGAGCTTGTCGCTGATGTCATGGGTCCGATCGCGCAGCGAGTGCAGAGCCTCCACAAATGTGTCGGCCAATAACCCGGCGAGCTGGCGAATCTTGTCCCCGTGAACGCGCAGCGACTTCCCCTCAGGACTTGACAACAGTTTGGTAGCCTCGCGATTCTCAGCTGCAGGCGTTCTCAGCCCCTTGACTACTGCCTCGGCCAGTATGTCACCGACCTTCTGGACCTTTTCGCGATGCGACCGCAACGCATCCACAAACGTACTGGCAAGAGCTTCAGTGATCTCCTGGTTCTCACCGATGATTACCTCACCAGTCTTCGGATGCACGACGTTACGAACGGTCCAGCGGCCCGTGATGCGTCGCTCGAGCTTCTCCCCCGAGTCGCTCTCCGATACCCACATGCCGCGAGTTGTGCCGCAGTCCTCGACATACACGATAACGTCCTGACCGACGTCGATCAGCCGGCGCGTGAGGTAGCCAGATTCGGCAGTGCGAAGCGCGGTATCCGCGAGGCCCTTGCGCGCACCGTGGGTCGATATGAAGTAATCGAGCACCGACAAGCCCTCACGGAAATTCGACTTGATCGGAAGATCTATGATCTGGCCTTGCGGGTCGGCCATCAAGCCGCGCATGCCCGCCAACTGCGAGATCTGCGTGAACTGGCCCTTGGCTGCGCCAGACGTGGCCATCATATAGATCGATCCAAATTTGTCGAGACCCTCGGTCACCGCCTTACTGACGCGGTCACGGGCTTGGGTCCATGCCTCGATGCGCTGTGCGTACTGCTCATCCTTCGTAATCAGGCCGCGGTCGTACTGGCGATCCAGCTTCTCGACTTCCGTCTGGACCTCGGCAATAATCGCGTACTTCTTCTTCGGGATGGTGACGTCGTCAATAGCGATCGTCGTGCCGGACCGAGTAGCGTACTGGAAGCCGATGCGCTTGATCTCGTCGGCGACAAGCGATGTCTTTGCTGGACCCAGCTCACGATACACCTCGCCGACTACGTCACGCAGCTTGCCCTTGTCCTGGACGTGATTCTTGTAGACGATCTGACGCGGCAGCACCTCGTTGAAGAGAATTCGTCCGACGGTAGTGCGCAGAGCCAGTGCGCGGCCACCCGGGATGGGCTTGATATCTGCAACTGGAATCCGGCCAATATCGACGTGCACGTGCCCGGCGATGGCCGCATCGACCGCGCGCTGCGGAATGACGATGTAGATGGTCGCTTGCAAGGCAATCCGACCGGAGTCGTAGGCTCGGGTAGCCTCCCAGAAGTCGCCGAACACCATGCCCTCGCCCTTGGCCTGCGGGATCTCGACCGTCAGGTAGTAGCAACCAAGCACCATGTCTTTCGTCGGTGATACCATCGGGTCGCCGTTGGCGGGCGACAGAAGATTTCGCGAGCTGAGCATCAGGGTCTTCGCTTCCATCTGCGCGGCGCGCGAAAGCGGGATATGTACAGCCATCTGATCGCCGTCGAAGTCGGCGTTGAACGCCTGGCAAACAAGTGGATGCAACTGGATGGCGCTGCCTTCTACAAGCACCGCTTCAAACGCTTGAATACCGAGCCGGTGCAACGTGGGCGCGCGATTCAACAGAACTGGATGGTCCTTGATCACCTCTTCGAGCACGTCCCACACCTCAGGACGCACGCGCTCGATCACGCGCTTGGCGCTGCGGATGTTGTGAGCGAAGTTGCGTTCCACCAGCTTGCGCATGACGAATGGCTTGAACAACTCAAGTGCCATCTTCTTGGGCAAACCACACTGGTGCAGCTTCAATTCAGGGCCGACGACGATCACGGACCGGCCGGAGTAGTCGACACGCTTGCCGAGCAGATTCTGCCGGAATCGCCCCTGCTTGCCCTTGAGCATGTCCGAAAGGCTCTTCAGCTTATGGTTGCCCGAGCCGTTGACGGCGCGACCGCGCCGACCATTGTCAATCAGGGCGTCACACGCCTCCTGAAGCATGCGTTTCTCGTTGCGAACGATGATCTCGGGCGCTTGCAGTTCGAGCAATCTCTTGAGACGATTGTTCCGGTTGATCACGCGGCGATATAGGTCGTTCAGGTCGCTCGTAGCGAATCGGCCTCCGTCGAGCTGCACCATCGGGCGTAGCTCCGGTGGGATGACAGGAAGAACGGTCAAGATCATCCACTCGGGCTGCGGGCCATTCTTTCTGAACGCCTCAACGACGCGCAGCCTCTTGATAGCCTTCTTGCGCCGCTGGCTCGTCGCCGCAGACGTATGAATTTCCGAGCGCAGATCGTTGGCAAGCGCATTCAGGTCAAGATTGCGGATGATGTGCAGCAGGGCCTCCGCGCCCATCCCTGCCTTGAAAACGTTCGGGACGCTGTCCTGCCACTCCCGCACTTTGTTCTCGGCCGGGCGGTCAAACAGCTTGAGATTCTGGATCTCTTCACGCCGCTCCGCAAGATGAGCGCGAAGCTCGTCCTTCTTCTTGACCAGCGTATCCTCGAGCTTCTCTATCTCCCGCTGGATGTCCGATGGCGCGGCGGTCTGACGCTCATCGATCTCCGCTTCCATCGCGATCTTCTGCAAATCAAGCTCACACTGCTGCTCGAGGTGCTGCACGTGCGCCTGCACTGCGGGCGTGATCGCCTCTATCTGGTTGCGGGTCACCGTTGTACCCGCCTCCACGATTGGGCGCTCGACGCCGTCAAGCACGAGATCGGCGAGCGCTTCCTGGCCGAGCATGGCCTGCAGACGCTCAGAAAGCCGACTGCCGGCTTCGATCAAAGCCTCAACCGCTTGGTCGCGCTCCTGCAGCAGCCGTGCGGATCGCTGCGCCCGCTCGGATGCGCGTTGGAGCTTGATGTCGCCCTCCGGACTCTGGAGCCGGTCAAGCTCATCTTTGTGTTCCTGTGCCAGCGTTGCGAGACGGCTCTCTTCTTCCCGCTCAAGCCGATCGAGTGCCTTCTTCCGTTCGGTATCGCTGACCTCAGTCACTATGTACTGGGCGAAATATAGGATCTTTTCAAGCTCGCGTGGCGAGATGTCGAGTAGCAACGACAGCCTGCTTGGCGTGCCCTTGAAGTACCAAATATGGCTCACCGGTGACGCGAGCTCTATATGGCCCATGCGCTCACGACGTACTTTCGACCGGGCGACTTCGACGCCGCACTTGTCGCAAATAATGCCCTTGTAGCGCACACGCTTGTACTTCCCGCAGTAGCACTCCCAGTCCTTCGAGGGGCCAAAGATACGCTCGCAGAAGAGGCCATCCTTCTCGGGCTTGAGCGTGCGATAGTTTATAGTCTCAGGCTTGGTAACCTCGCCATACGACCAGCTCTTGATCTGCTCTGGCGAGGCAAGGCTAATACGGATTGCATTGAAATCGTTGACTTCCAGCATGTTCCCCCCAAGTAGGACTGAGGGCTAACGAACGGCATTCGTCCGAAAGCGCGGCTAGGGCGCAACCTGCCCCGTGACCAACCTGCGTGCATCAGGCGCCAAACCGTGCTGGAGCCGTCGACCCTCAGGGCCGCGGCTCCGGCTTGCCGGTCACGAGTACGGTCTTCCCGGGTCAGGCGGTTCGCTGCCCGGCATGAAGGGTCGGCTCAGCTCCGTGAATTCGATCGGAGTCAGTTCCGAAGGCAAGCTCAGTGGCGACTCTTCACCAAGATCCTGCGTGAACTCGATCTTTTCTTCGTCGTCATTGAGCACTTCGACCGCCAGGCCAAGACTCTGGAGCTCCTTCACAAGCACCTTGAACGATTCAGGCACACCGGGCTCCATAATCTGCTCGCCTTTGACGATGGCCTCGTACGTCTTCACGCGGCCAATGACGTCGTCTGATTTCACGGTGAGCAGCTCCTGCAGAATGTGCGCCGCACCATATGCTTCGAGTGCCCACACCTCCATTTCGCCAAAGCGCTGACCACCGAACTGAGCCTTGCCACCCAACGGCTGCTGAGTGACCAGCGAGTACGGACCAGTGGACCGGGCGTGAATCTTATCCTCCACCAGGTGAGCGAGCTTCATCATGTAGATGATCCCGACCGTTACGGGCTGATCGAACGGCTCGCCTGTGCGCCCATCATAGAGCGTCACCTTGCCGTCTTCGGGCAGACCCGCTCTTCGAAGCAAGTCTCGAATCTGCTCCTCAGTCGCACCTTCGAAGACGGGAGAAGCGACCTTCATGCCAAGCGCTGTCGCGGCCCATCCAAGATGGGTCTCGAGGATCTGGCCTATGTTCATACGGCTTGGAACGCCAAGTGGATTCAAGATGATGTCCACTGGCGTGCCGTCGGGCAGGAACGGCATCTCTTCAACGGCGACGATACGTGAAATCACGCCCTTGTTGCCGTGGCGGCCGGCCATCTTATCGCCCTCGGAGATCTTGCGCTTCTGCGCAATACTGACCCTGACCAGCTGATTGACGCCTGGAGGCAACTCGGCGTTGCTGTCGCGCCTGAATACTTTCACCTCCACGATCTTGCCGCGCTCTCCTTGGGGGACGCGCAGGGACGTGTCCTTGACTTCGCGCGCCTTCTCACCAAAGATTGCGCGCAGCAGCCGTTCCTCGGCAGTCAACTCGGTCTCGCCCTTGGGCGTGATCTTGCCGACCAGGATATCCCCGGGACCGACCTCCGCACCAACACGAACTATGCCTCGCTCGTCGAGGTCCTTCAGTCCCTCCTCGCCGACATTTGGGATGTCACGCGTGATCTCTTCGGGGCCAAGCTTTGTGTCGCGCGCGTCGACCTCGTGCTTTTCCATGTGGATGGATGTAAACACGTCTTCACGCACCACGCGGTCGCTCATGATGATCGCGTCTTCGTAGTTTCCACCCTCCCACGCCATGAACGCCACAAGGACGTTCTGACCGAGGGCCAACTCACCTTTATCGGTCGAGGAGCTATCAGCAAGCACGTCGCCGTAATGAACGATATCACCACGCTTCACGGATGGTCGCTGGTTGATACAGGTACCCTGGTTAGACCGGGCGAACTTCCGCAGGTCGTGCGCATGGTCGACGCCACCGAAATCCCGTACGACCACTTGCCTGCCGGTCGCACTCACGACTTCACCGTCGACTTCAGAGACGACGACCTGACCTGAATCATGCGCAGCCTGCCACTCCATGCCTGTGCCAACAGTCGGCGCTTCAGGCCTGACAAGCGCAACGGCCTGCCGTTGCATGTTAGAGCCCATGAGCGCGCGATTAGCATCGTCGTGCTCCAAGAACGGAATCATCGCGGTGGCAACGGATACGATTTGACGTGGCGACACGTCCATGTAGTCCACGCGATCCTCTGGCTCCTCGACGAACTTGTCGCCGTACCGCGCGGTAATGCGTTCGTTTGCGAAGTGGCTGTCGGCGGTAAGCGGCACGTTGGCCTGCGCCACGACGTACTTCTCCTCCTCGTCGGCCGTCAAGTACTGCACGTCGTCCGTAACAATCGGCTTGATCTTTATGCTGCGCGGATCGGTGGTCTGCAATGCGGCGAACGCAGCCTTGGTGAGCTTTCCGCCCTTCGGCGCGATCACTGCCCCGGTGCCGGGATCGACGACGTTCTCGGCCAGCACCTGATCCGCGAGGAGCCGATCGTGGCTGCTGAGCGACCGGAGCACCTTGCGGTACGGGGTCTCCATGAAGCCAAAGGCGTTTGGCGACGAGTAGGTGGCGAGCGAGCCAATAAGGCCGATGTTCGGACCTTCGGGCGTCTCTATCGGACACACGCGCCCATAGTGGGACGGGTGCACGTCTCGCACGTCAAAGCCGGCGCGGTCTCGGCTCAAGCCGCCGGGGCCAAGCGCACTCAATCGTCGCTTGTGCGTCAACTCTGCAAGCGGATTGGTCTGATCCATGAATTGGCTCAGCTGGCTGCCTCCGAAGAACTCCTTGACAGCTGCGACGACAGGGCGGATGTTGATCAGTGCGCTCGGCGTGGCGGAAGTTGCATCCTGGATAGTCATGCGCTCCTTGACCACGCGCTCCATGCGCAGCAGGCCGATACGAAACTGGTTTTGCAGCAGCTCTCCGACGGCGCGGACGCGTCGATTTCCGAGGTGATCAATGTCGTCCGGCTTGATCGGGCCGCTCGGGCTGTCAAAAGAGTTGTTCAGCTCAATCAAGCGCGAGACGATATGAGCGATGTCTTCCTTGGTCAGCGTTCGCTGCTCGAGTTCCACCGTGAGCCCCAGCCGCTTGTTAACCTTGTACCGGCCAACGCGGCCCAAGTCGTAGCGGCGCGGATTGAAAAACAGCGAGTGGATCAGATTCGCTGCGTTGTCCTTCGTAGGCGGGTCGCCAGGTCGAAGCTTCTTGTACATCTCGAGAAGGCCGGACTCCTCGGTCTTCGTCGTGTCCTTGGCCAGAGTATCGTGAATGAACCGGTGATCGGGGTTGATATCGACCGCTTCAAATACGCTGCGTATCGCGTCGTCCGATCCGTACCCTATCGCGCGCAGCAGGGTCGTGACCGGGATCTTGCGCTTGCGATCGACCTTGACCGTCAGCACGTTCTTGTTGCTGGTTTCGAATTCGAGCCAGGCGCCGCGGTTGGGAATAACCTTGGCCATGTAGAGCGAGCGGCCGGAAGCCGGATCGGTCTCCGACGTAAAGTACACGCCGGGTGATCGCACAAGTTGGCTTACTACGACGCGCTCCGAGCCATTGATGATAAAGGTGCCCTGGGGCGTCATGAGCGGGAAATCGCCCATGAAGATGGTCTTCTCGATGATCTCGCCCGTCTCCTTTATATGCAGCTTTGCCCGCACGTTAAGCGGGGCGGCATACGTCAGGTCGAGCTCGCGGCACTGCGAGGCGCTGTACTTGGGCTTCCCAAACGGCTCGTCGGGAACCGAGAACTCCAACTCCATCTTGTTCGAGTAATCTTGGATCGGGCTGATTTCCTCGAACAGCTCCCTCAGGCCTTCAGTCTGAAACCAGCGAAAGGACTGTAGCTGGACCTGAATCAGGTTCGGCATGGGCAGCACTTCGCGCGTTCGCGCGAAGCTACGTCGTCCGGTACGCTGGGATTCGGAGACTGTAAGTGCCATACGGCTGTCCTCTCCTTCACTTCGAGGATCGTGGGTGGTACAACCGGGTTCGCAGGGCAAGACTCACCCTCCGCTCCACCCGGCAACAAAAAATGGTAACACAATCACGCCCCGCTTGGCAAGGCGCTTCCATGCGTCCCGAGACAACCTTCTGACCGATGGCTCTAGAGCACCTCGCTAGATAGTGCGCTCGCTTTCAACGCGACAGGCCGCCGAGAAGGAATCCCTTGATCGATAGCACATTCGTGCTAACGCGGCTGACGATCAATAGTGTCCGCGGCTTGGCCCACCTAAACCGCCAGGTTGCGAGCGGGCTGCCCGAGCTACCTGCCCGCAAACGTCTTGTTGCGGCAGTTCTTGCACACCTTCACTTGTTCGCTGCCGTTGGTCGCGCTATACAGCAACTTGATGCGCGTGCGACCGCACGTCGGGCACGATCCCCTGCCGTGCGCGGGGGTGCCTGCGAGGCCCTTACCGCGGTGCGTCTTCCCCATGCTCCAAGATCTCCTTAATGATTAGGATACAGTGTCACCAGTGCGCTGGCTGCACTCTCGCCCACGTTCGTAAAGGCTTTCATACGGCAAACACCAGCATCGCCCTGTGAAAGATCGGCCATAATAGTGTATGCGAGCGGGCGCAGCGCGGCAAGGAGGGGCGGATTGATGCGACCTTGGGCCCGTTGCAGCGCTGGTTACGCTGATGGTACACTGGAGCACGCATAAACGAGGAATCAAATCGCCGATGAAGTCCTCGGGTGGTTTGGGTTCGCAGCTCGCGCGGTCGATGGCATTGACCACGACCATCGGGCTGGATTTTGCATGTGTACTGCTGGTTTGCGTGCTTCTGGGAAGCTACGTCGACGGTAGGCTCGGGATAAGCCCGGTAGGGCTCGTGCTGGGGAGTGTGTTCGGAATCGCTGGAGGCGGCTGTTCGGCGTACCTGCTGATTCGTCGCGTTTTGCAGTAGACTGGTGTGGTTCGGGTGATGGATAGCCCTCTGGGCGGCGGCGCCTTGGCTCGCGTTTCTGTGCATGCTTAGGGTCGTCGTCGTCAGAACCATTTTGGTGTCCTGTGCGGTGGGCCTCGTATGCGCGGGAATGCTGCGGCTCACTGGTCACTCGCGTGAGGGAAGTGGCCTGCTCTTCGGCACTGCGGTCGGCGTCTGCAACGAGATGATGTTGGCCAATCGGGTTGCGCGAATCGGCGCTTTTGGTTCGGCGCGCGAGACCGCTATCATGATGCGGACGGGCACGTTCATGCGATTCCTCATGATCGGCCTGGCGACGGTCATGGCAATCAGGCTGCACTCGACGTTGAGTTTCGGCGCGGTGCTTGTCGGGATCGTTTATCCCATCGTCGTGGCAAATGTAGTCGGTGCGCGGTACCTCTTGCGTTCGGATCTCTAGGGAGAGGAAGAAACACGCGTGAGCATCCCGGTACCCTTACCGCTGCTGGCAGACGTCTCAACGGAGATCGGCAAGCATTGGAGTGTTGGACCGAACCCCAAGCAGGGGGCGCTTGTCGGTGACGTGCTGCACCTGGATACCATGCTCAGTACGGCGCTCGTTGCCGCTGTGCTCATTCTTCTCGCCGTCGCCGTGCGCAGGAAATTGACCAGCGGTGTGCCCGGACCGGTGCAAAACTTCGTCGAGCTGATTCTCGAGTTCGTCATCGACACCGCAAAGGGCCAGATCGGCGAGGCGCGCGCTCGGGTGGTCGCACCCCTTGCGTTCACGCTTGCGCTGTTCGTGTTCTTGAGCAACCTGGTGGGCCTTATCCCCTCAGGTGGACTGTTTAAGTCGCCCACGGCGGACATGAATACGACGTTTGCGCTCGCACTGACCGTGATCGGCTATGTCGAAGTGAAGTCCTTCAGAGCCCGCAGGGCGAAGGGCTTTTTCAAGCACTTCGTAACGCCGCCATTGCTGGCGCCGATCCTTGTCGTGGAGGAGCTTTCAAAGCCTGTGACGCTCTCGCTACGGCTCTTTGGTAATATCGCGTCGGGCGAGATCATGCTTGTCATCGTCGCCAGTGCTCCGGTGTGGCTGCAGTTTGTGCTGGCACCGACCTGGTCCTTCATTTGGTTGGGATTTAGCATCTTTGTCGGTGCCGTGCAGGCTTTCGTCTTTGTCATGCTCACAATTGCGTATTTTGGCATCGGCACGGATACTGAGGGTCACTGAGGACGTCGCGCTCGTGTGAGCAGCAGGCACAGGTTTCTTAGGGCCACGGGATTGGAACTGGAATCCTGGCAACCCGGTAGAGGCAAATAGCATGCGCCGGCGCGGTGGCGCAGGCTGGGATATCGCGGTACACCGAACGTAGTTCCACTCTGGTGGTACTTGATCGAGTAGTAGTGAGAGGCGAGACATGAGCCAATTGGTACTTCTGGCGGCCAGCACCGGCATTACAGGCGCCCAAGTCGTTTCTGCGGCGGGATTGATCGGCGGTGGCTTGATATTCGCGGGCGCCGCGGTAGGGGCGGGCATCGGCGACGCGCTGGTTACCAGCCGTACGATCGAGGGTGTGGCTCGTCAACCTGAATCGCGAGGCGCGCTTCTGACTCTGACCTTTCTGTTCGTCGGCATCGTCGACTCGTTCCCGATCATCGCACTTGTGTTTGGACTCCTGGTGCTGTTCACCAAAGGCCTTGCCTAGGTCGGAGGGATCTCGATGCTGAAGCCCCTCATACTCTCGCAAGATCTGGTCAGTATCGACTGGACGTTTCTCGCACAGCTCATTGCATTCGCGCTGATTCTGTATGTGCTCGTGCGATTCCTTTACAATCCCGTGACAACCGCGATGGACGCGCGCGCGAACACGATTCGGACCGGGCTCGCCGCGGCAGAGGAAGCTCGCAAAGCGGCTGAGGAAGCGCAAGTCAGAACCGACGACCAGCTCGCCGAGGCCCGGGCGCAGGCCCAGGAGATCTTGCGCCAGGCCTCCCAGACCGCGACCGGTCTTCGCGGGCAAATCGTCGCCGAGGCGAAAGCCGAAGCCCAAAAAGTGATCGACCGTGGACGCATCGAGATCGACCGCGAGCGGCAGGCGGCAATTGACGATCTGCGGAAAGTGACTGCAGATCTTGCGCTGTTGGCCGCCACGCGCGTGGTCGAGAAGTCACTGGACACGACCGACAACCGGCGATTGATCGCGCAAGCGATTGCCGAGGCGAACAGCCTCTCCGTGGGCAGGCCATCATAAATGGCAAGCATCACCTCGGCTCGGCGATACGCTCAAGCTGCGCTGGAGCTTGGCCTTCAGTACGGTGATCTCGGGATCTGGGAACACGATCTGGCGCTTTTGGCCGAGCTCTGGAAGGACGCGGATCGCCGCGCCTATTTTGAGGACGCGCGCGTCAGCAAACACGAACGCCTCAACCGATGCCGCCAGCACCTTGGCGAGCACCTCAGCCCCCGACCACTGAATATGCTACTGCTGCTTGTAACGCGCGGGCGGACGTCGTTGATTCCCTATATTGCGCGCCACTTCGTCGATCTGGAACGCCAGCGCGACGACCAAGTGGTGGCACACGTGACCTCTACATGTGAGCTGACTGCGGAGGAGACGAACGAACTTCGGGCACTGCTCGCCGGTCAGACCGGTAAGGACGTCCAGCTAGAGATCCAAATCAACCCAGACATCCTTGGAGGGCTCGTCATCAAGGTCGAGGATCAGCTGCTTGACCTCAGCATTGTCGGGAAGCTCAATCGCATGCGCAGCCAGGTCATCGGCCGTCGCGCTTGACGGCAGCGGCAGCCTGAGCGTTCGACGGCAGTAGGAGCGAAGAAACAAATGGCAATACGGGCAGATGAGATCACCGCGGTGATAAAGGATCAGATCGAGCATTTCGCGGAATCGAGCTCTGCGGTGAGCGTAGGCACCGTCATCGAGGTTGGCGACGGCGTGGCCCAGGTCTACGGCTTGCAGGGCGTCATGAACAGCGAGCTTGTCGAGTTTCCCAGTGGAGTCATGGGCATGGCGTCAAACCTCGAGGAGGACTCGGTCGGCGTCATCATCCTCGGTGACTACGAAGGGATTCAGGAAGGCCAGGAAGTCAAGAGCACCGGCCGCGTCGTGTCCGTGCCGGTCGGTAAGGGCCTGCTCGGGCGAGTCATCGATCCACTGGGGAACCCAATCGATGGAAAGGGCCCGATCGAGTTCATTGAACGCAGGCCTGTCGAGCGCGTCGCTCCAGGCGTTGTAACCCGCCAGTCGGTGAAAGTGCCTCTGGCCACCGGCATCAAGGCAATTGATTCGATGCTGCCTATCGGGCGTGGCCAGCGCGAGCTGATCATCGGCGATCGCAAGACGGGCAAGACCGCAATAGCTGTCGACACAATTGTCAATCAGCGCGGCACTGGAGTCGCCTGCATCTACGTTGCCATCGGCCAGAAGAAGTCAAACGTGGCAGAGCTGGCGGCGATCCTGGAGAGTTTCAACGCGCTCGAGCACACGGTCATCGTCAATGCCAGCGCGTCCGAGTCCGCGGCACTGCAGTATATCGCTCCATTTTCGGGCGCGGCGATTGGCGAGCACTTCATGGAGCAGGGTGGTGATGCCCTTATCATCTACGATGACCTCACCAAGCATGCACAGGCGTATCGACAGGTGTCTCTCCTCCTGCGGCGACCGCCTGGCCGCGAGGCCTTTCCTGGTGACGTATTTTACCTGCACTCTCGCCTTCTCGAGCGCGCGGCTCGTCTGAATGACAAGTACGGTGGCGGATCGCTGACTGCCCTGCCTATTATTGAGACGCAGCAGGGCGATGTGTCAGCATACATTCCAACGAACGTCATTTCCATAACAGACGGCCAGATCTTCCTGGAGATCGACCTCTTCAATGCCGGTATCCGTCCGGCGATCAACGTCGGTATCTCAGTCTCACGCGTGGGAAGCAGCGCGCAGACCAAAGCCATGAAGCAGGTAGCCGGCCAGCTCAAGCTCGATCTCGCGCAGTACCAGGAGCTCGCGGCGTTCAGCCAGTTCGGCTCGGACCTGGATAAGGCGACGCGGAACACGCTGAACCGCGGCCAGCATATGACCGAGCTGCTCAAGCAGCCGCAACTCTTGCCGATCTCGCTTGAGAAGCAGGTCACGCTTATTTTCGCTGGTGTCAACGGCTACTTCGACGATATTCCGTTGGACAGGATGGCAGACGCCGAAGCCGCGTATCACCTGTATCTGGAGAACAACCACAAGGCCATTCTGGAAGATATCGCCGCTAAGCGAGAAATCACGACTGAGACTGAAGTGAAGCTGAGGGACGCGGTAAAGACCTTCAGGCAGTCTTCGGCGTTTTAGGCTCTCGGCACGAGCCCCGTTGGGGCGAATGCAGAAGGGGGAACAATACAGGTGGCCACGGCACGCGAGATCAGGCGCCGCATCCGCAGCGTCAAGAATATCGCCAAGATCACCAGGGCGATGCAGTTGGTCGCGGCGGCGCGGATGCGCGGTGCTCAGAACCGTGTCATCCAGTCTCGCCCGTATGCTGATGCGTTGCGGCAGATCATGTCGGGCCTTGCATCACAGAAAGGCGGACCGCGGCATCCCCTCCTCGCGGAGCGACCGGTGCAGAAGATACTCATTGTGGAGGTGTGTCCAGATCGAGGCCTTTGCGGTTCGCTGATTAGCAACCTTCATCGCAAAGTCGGCCGCGAGGTTCAGGCGAGGGGTGGCGGAGTCTCCATGCTCGCTATTGGCCGGAAGGCCCGCGATTTCGCGCGCCGCACATCGACTCCGTTGTTGGCCGAGTACACCGGGCTCCCTGACTCGCCAACCGTCAACGAGGTGCTGGTGCCCGCCCAGATTGTGACCGACGTGTATAGCGAATCACAGGTAGACCTGGTGCTGCTGGCGTACTCCAAGTTTATCAGCACGCTCAATCAGCAGGCGGTGATCGAGCAGCTTTTGCCTGTCATACCGCCTGAGGAAGTTGCCTCGCCGATACGCTACTTGTACGAGCCGGACGAGAACGCCGTTCTGGCCGAGCTGCTTCCGCGCTACGTCGTAACGCGCCTGTACCAGGCACTGCTGGAGTCGAAGGCCAGCGAGCTAAGCGCCAAAATGGTAGCCATGCGCAACGCTACTGACAGCGCGAATGAGCTGACTCAGGACCTCACACTCGCGTTGAACAAGGCTCGCCAAGCTGCGATTACGAGCGAAATCGCTGAGATTGCCGCGGGCGCGGCGGCCTTGAGCTAGCCGCACGTGGACAGAGTGATGGAGATGGAGAGTATGAATGGCCGATGATGGCAAGATCGTCGAAGTGCTTGGCCCTGTGGTGGACGTCGAATTTCCCGCCGGACACCTTCCCGAAATCAATTTCGCGTTGGAAGTCGTCGACAAGGTGCCGGAAGGCGTTCCTGCCGTCAAGCGCCTGGTGCTCGAGGTAGCTCAGGCACTTGGCAACAACTGGGTTCGTTGCATTTCTCTGTCTCCAACCGAGGGGCTGATACGCGGAATGCGCGTGCGGAACACTGGCGCCCCCATCCAGGTGCCAGTGGGCAAGGCAACACTCGGCCGAATCTTCGACGTCCTCGGCGATGTGGTGGACGATGGTGACCCGGTGCCGGCGGATACCGAGCGGTGGTCTATCCATCGGGAGGCGCCTGCGTTCGAGGATCAGGCAACGGAGACCCAGGTGTTCCCGACCGGCCTCAAAGTCATCGATCTGATCGCTCCCTTCCGAAGAGGCGGTAAGGTCGGAGTATTTGGCGGCGCGGGTGTGGGCAAGACGGTCATTATTCAGGAGCTGATTCACAACGTCGCGACCGTCCACAGCGGCTACTCAGTTTTCGCCGGAGTGGGCGAACGGACGCGCGAGGGCAACGACCTCTGGCATGAGATGATCGATTCGAAGGTCATCGATAGTGTCGCGCTCGTGTTCGGCCAGATGAACGAGCCGCCGGGAGCTCGCATGCGCGTCGGGCTGACCGCACTGACCATGGCGGAGTATTTCCGCGACCAAGCTGGGCAGGACGTCCTGCTGTTCATCGACAACATCTTCCGCTTCACGCAGGCTGGAACTGAAGTGTCGGCGCTGCTTGGCCGGATTCCCTCGGCAGTAGGCTATGCTCCGACGTTAAGCACCGAGATGGGCGCATTGCAGGAACGAATCACCTCGACGAGGCACGGATCGATCACGTCCGTTCAGGCAATTTATGTGCCGGCAGACGATTACACTGACCCCGCGCCGGCTACGGCGTTCGCGCACCTTGACTCGACCATCAACCTCGAGCGCAGCTTACAAGCACAGGGCCTGTTCCCTGCGGTGGATCCACTGGCGTCCACGTCCACCGTCCTCGATCCGCGGATCGTCGGTCAGGAGCATTACGATGTTGCCCGCGGCGTACAGCGCGTGTTGCAGCGGTATCGCGAGCTGCAGGATATCATCGCAATCCTTGGCGTGGACGAGCTCAGTGAAGACGATCGCCTGATCGTAGCGCGCGCCAGGAAGATTCAGCGCTTCCTCACGCAGCCCATGTACGTCGCCGAGGTATTTACAGGCACCAAGGGAGTGGACGTGCCGCTGATCGAGACTGTACGCGGCTTCAAGGAATTGCTTGACGGCAAGCACGACGACCTCACAGAAGGTGACTTCTACATGGTCGGAACGATCGACCAGGCGCGCGAGAAGGCAGAGAAACGACTGAAAGCAGCAGCGTAGCGTTGACGTCCGCCACCTTCATGACGACCACATTGAAGGCTGGGGTGACTAGTTTGACCGGCCCTCCCAACGATGCAGCGATGGTACTTTCGGAAGAAATTTGCCGGAAATGCTGTGGGCCGGCCCACTTACGGAGGACCCGACATGGCGCATGCCCACAAGGTGCATCTTCGCATCGTGACTGCCGATGCTCAGATTTTCGACGAGGAGGCCGACCTCATCATTGCGCCCGGCGGCGCGGGTGAGTTGGGCATCCAGGCGCGTCACATTCCCCTCGTGACAACCCTGAAGCCGGGCGAGCTTCGAGTCGAGCAAGGACAGACTGAGAAGGTGTTCGCAGTCACCGGAGGCTTCCTCGAGGTACGCAATGAGAATGAAGGCAGCGCGGCGATCGTGCTCGCCAATGCCGCAGAACCGGCCGAAAACATCGACGTTTCACGCGCTGAAGCCGCGCTCCAGCGCGCCCAGGAGCGATTGGCCCAGCGCGAGGCGAACGTCGACGCCGCACGTGCCGAAGCTGCGTTGATGCGAGCGACTGCTCGCCTCAAAGTGGTCGAGCAATACCGCACACGAAGAGTTCCCACCGTGCGCCCCTGAGCCACAGCCCGTCCGCGGATTCAGTTCAGGGCCGGCACGCTCTCGGGATGCAGCCGCGCGCGTATCTCGTGCGGGTTCGGAGCAAGCTTGCTTCTGGTAGGAGTCCCGTTCTTTCGAGCGCTATGGGAGTTCATTGGTGGCGTTGCGTCGCCGAGACTTTCACTCGATGCGCAGCGATTTGATACCCTCGCCAGGAAGCGGCGTCGGTTGTCCCCGCTCCAACGTCTTCTTCACGCGCTTCTCGAGCACGCGTCGCTCAATCATCACGTGGCGATCGCAGGTCACGCAGCGAATGCCGATGTCAGCGCCTAGCCGATACACGCGCCACTCGTAGCCTCCGCACGGATGGGGCTTCCGAAGCCTGAGCAGATCGCCGATCCGGAAGTCAACTGGAGGCTGTGGCATCTGTGCTGGCCTGTCGGAGACCCAAGGCAATGCGAAGCTGGTCTCTGAATTCAGTCGCTCGAAAGCGCGCGACCCGGGCAAAATCCCCTGCCTGAGATGCGTGAATGATCGCGCGGCTCACATTGACCACAACGTGCCTCCGCTGCACCTCGTCGAGAGACTGCCCCAGTTCCCCCGATGTGCCTCCCTGTGCGCCGGTACCTGGCACGAGAAGCGTGGCACCGGGCGCCAGCCGTGCTGCCCAGGCAAAGGCCTGCCGCTCACGTGCGCCCACGACAAGTCCCGCTTTCCCCGCCTCGATTGCCGGCTGAAACAGCCGCACCACCCGCGCGTAGAGAGGCTCGCCATCGACGATAGCGTCCTGCAGGACTGCCGCGCCTGGGTTGGAGGTCCGGCAGAGTACAAAGACAAACCCGCGAGGATGCTCGAGAAACGGCTCGACAGCATCCAGACCAAGATAGGGACTCACCGTGCACGCGGCAGCGCCAAGGTGGTCAAAGATCGCCTCCGCATATGCCTTGCTCGTGTTGCCGATATCGCTACGTTTGGCATCAACTATTACCGGGATGTGCGCGGGCACGGCCTCGACCACCGCCTCCAGCGCTTTCCACCCCGGAGACCCGAATCGCTCGAAGAACGCGACATTCGGTTTGTAGGCGCATACCAGGTCTGAAGTCGCCTCCACGATCTGGCGGCAAAACGCCGCCAAACCGGCCGCGCCGGCGAGATGCTTGGGCAGTTGGTCGGGCTCGGGATCGAGCCCGATGCAGAGGCAGCTGCCGCTCGATGCCGCCGCTGAGCCGAGGGATTCGACAAACGGTCTCCGGACCACTCCGCCGCTCATCGGCGAATTCGCGCCGCAAGGTATTGCGGATGCTCGACCAGGATGCCCTGCAAGTAGGCTTCCGGCACACCTGCTCCAAGGGCGATCGATCGTGCCTTCGCTTCCGTAAGAAGGTCGTCCGGGCCGTGACCATCCGAGTCGACGATCAGGCGAGCACCGGCCGCCAGGCAGAGCTGGGCGACTCGACCATTGCTTAAGGAGTGCCCGCGACGAGCCGAGATCTCCACGAATACGTCGCGCGTGCTAGCCAGTACGGCCTCCTCCTCGGTGAGCAGCCCCGGGTGCGCAAGGATGTCTACTTCAGCGCATCGCAGGGCGGCGAGGTTCGTGCCGGCCGGCACAGGCTCTACCATTGTTTCACCGTGGACGGCCACGATCTGGGCGCCGGCGGCTCGGGCAGAACGCGCTGCTTCAACAATCGCCTCGGGCGGCAGGTGCGTGAGTTCCACTCCGAGAAACACCTCGACTGGCCAGTATTTCATGGCTAGCTGAATGTCCCGGCGCAACTCTCGGAAGCGATCTTCCAGGAAGCCGATTCCCGCGTGGTCGGTGATGGCCATTGCCGTATAGCCATTGACACATGCTGTGCGAATCAACTCGACCGGCGACAACTCGCCGTCGCTGAGGTACGTATGGCAGTGAAAGTCGTAAAGCATGTTGCTCTCCTGATTCTCGTATTCATATTCTGTCACCAGACGTCTGTTCTGCCACCTGGTGCAGAGGCTGGGCTTGACAGTGCGTCTGGAATCGTCGTCTGATCCGTTGCCAAGCCGTCGGCCGGCCATTATACTGCCACGCGGCGAGATCGATAGACGCCCTGACGCGGCGTGCGTTCGCCCACGGATCGACGTACCTTGGTGCGTGCGCGTCTCGCGCGGCACCGCGGGTGCGCTTGCAATCGGGCAACACGGCGGCATCGTCGTGCAGCGCGGTCACTTCTAGGCTACGGGAAGAACGGGGCTACTCGCAAGGACGGTATCTTACTCACGTGCTCATACATGGAGCGGTCACACCTCGTGCGCGCACGTCGCGGATTCGGGAAAGGGGTCGACATGGACAGTGGCTCCCACGAGCTGTACGCGGCGCGCCCCGATCTCTACGACATAATGCATGCCGAATTCTCGGATGACACACGGTTCTTGCAGGAGTTCGTTGGCATGCTGGGCGATTCACCCAGGGTGCTGGAACTCGGTTCCGGTACCGGGCGCCTGTTACTGCCTCTCCTCGACGCGGGCGCCAGCGTGGTTGGACTCGACCGGGAACCAGCAATGGTGTCCGTCGCCAGACGGCGACTTGGTTTCTACGGTGGCCGCGTCAACCTGGTCGAGGGAGACATGCGCGACTTCGACCTGCCCCAGCAATTCGATCTGGTCCTGATCGGCCTGAACACGTTCATGCACTTGCTCACAATCAAGGACCAGCTCCGGACTCTCGAATGCGCGCATAGACACCTGCGCCCAGCCGGCCTGCTCCTGCTTGACCTCGCCAATCCACACGCCGTAGTGCGTGACACGCCGATTGGAGTAGTGCAACATCGCTTCACCCGCAAGCTGCCTGTGGAACCGACGGCCACCGTCACACTATGGTGCACCACGGTGCTTTCCCCGTCGGAGCAGCTCACACACACGACCCTATTCTTCGACGAGCTTAGCGACAGCGGGACCCTCCTGCGATCGATCGCCGAAGTGCAGCTACGCCTCACGTATCGCTATGAGCTCGAGCACTTGTTGCACAGGGCTGGTTTCAGCATTCGAAACCTGTACGGCGACTATGACGCTGCGCAATACGAAGACGACAGCGAAAGGCTTATCTGCATCGCGTCGGCGCTGGCGTGATGAACTACGGCGATTCACCGCACATATCTCGTGCGACATACGGTTGCAGCGCGTCGGACACGCGGGTACCATACCAGGAGCATTTGCCTGGCCAATGACGTCAAGTTGCCTGGTTGCGCACGACGTGAGCGTCGACTGGGTGTTGGAAGCGCAAGGAGCGCCGAACTGTGACCAAGAGATCTGACATGTCATCGCGCTACGCGGCAGCCCACGCGCGCCGTGAGCAGCGAAAACGGGAAACAACGGGGCGAGAATATCTTCCGCTGGCTGACGAAGCGCCGACGACCGCGCAGACCACCAGTGGATTTGCCGGCAGGCTGCGCGGAACATCCGCTGGAAACGCCGTGCTGACGTCGCGTCTGCCTGCCATCGACTACAGCTACCTGCGAGGAGACTTACTTCGTACAGCGACCCTGGCTGCTTCCTTGTTCGTGATCATGATCGTGCTGTCGTTCATCATCTAGCAGGAGTTCACCATCGCTCCTCCTCGTCCACCTGAGATAGGCGCTCGGCACGGCCTGGCGGGGGATTGGAGACGAACCTTACCGTCGCCTGACGTTGTGCTGAGAGAGGCCGTACTCGCGGAGGCCGTCTCTGCCTACGGGCAAAGCGCTGTAGCACGCCTCGTGCGAGAACGTCTGGACGACCTGCGCCATCGCTCAATGCCTGGCATGGATGTGACGAGCGGCGCGATCGCAAAGTCGGTGTCGATCGAAGCGCAGAGGCGTTTCTCCTTGAGCCCAGGACCTGTCGTCAACGCGACTGGAGTGCTCATCCACCCCCACCTCGGCCGGGCTCCGCTGAGCGAGGAGGCTATAGAAGCAATAAGCGGAGTCGCGAGCGGCTACAGCGCGATCGAGTTCGACGTCGATCGCGGCATGAGAAGCGCGCGAAACACTCTCCTGGCGCCATTGCTCAGCCAACTCACAACGGCCGACGACGGCTTTGTGACAAACACAAACGCCGCGGGGATCATGCTCATGCTCGCAGCGCTGGCTCGTGGCCGCGATGTGATTGTCGCACACGGTCAGGCAATGGAGACCAGTGGGGGCTTCCGTATCTCAACGATTCTCGGCACGAGCGGTGCGAAGCTGATCGAGGTCGGTACAACCAACAGAACGCGTATCGGAGACTACGCCGAAGCGATCACACCCAAGACAGCGGTGCTCCTCAATATCAATTCGGCAACGCTGCGCAACTCGAGCTTCATCGAATCCGTGTCGCTTGCCGATCTGGTGGCGCTCGGACATCGCCACGGCATCCCAGTAATCGACGACATCGGATCCGGTTGCATACTCGACGTGACCACCTTCGGTCTTGCCCGAGAGCCCACGGTGCAAGACAGTATAGTCTCGGGTGCAGACGTCGTATGCTTCTCAGGTGACAAGTTGCTGGGTGGACCGCAGAGCGGCATAGTCGTGGGAGGCGCCGACTTCATCGCGCGCGCCCGCCGGCACCCATTGATGCGCACGCTGCGGGTGGACAAGACAACGCTCGCTGCCCTTCACGCCACGGTTCTGCACTACCTCCGAGGCGAGGCGGTGGACAGGATTCCGATCTGGCGCATGATCGCGACGTCGCGAGCGGACATTGAGGCGCGCGCGATTGCCTGGCTGAGCATGATCCACAACATAGCGGGGTGCAAAGCCAGCGTGCAGCCGGGCCTGTCCTCACTAAACGGCAATGTTTCCCTCGGCGAGACGTTACCTACTTGTGTGCTTAGCCTGCGCGCCGCCAGCACGGCACGTGGTTGGGCGTCCCATATTATGACTGAGCTGCGCCACGCACAGACACCGATACTCACGCGCGTCGACGAAGGCGCGGTGCTGCTGGATCCACGCACTGTCCTGCCCGCGCAGGACACGGCGGTAGTCGAGGCCTTGCGCGCGGTGCTGACAGCGGGTTGAGAAGGAAAGCGGCCCGTTTCGGCCGTCTTGACGCCCCGTGCAGCCGCCATGTACCTTGTGAAGCGGGCCGCTAGCTCAATTGGCTGAGCAATTGACTCTTAATCAATTGCTCAGCTTGCTTATCATACGATAAATGCACTATATCGCGCCTAATTCGCCTATAATCATATATCTCCCCGTTCGTGTAACAGAATGCGTAACAGAACTCAATCAGGCCCTATCCTCCCGTTTCGTTCCTCTTGCGCGCATATCGTGTCATAACGGGCGCGCTTGGTTTTGTTACCGTAGCCGAGAATACCCCATTCTGCGGAGGCCAGATTTCGCCCTTTGACGAAACGGTCTCGGCCGCTCTTTTGCTCCTTGGGCTCCAGCACGCCGTTCTTCCACTGCAGTGAGCCGGTGCCTACAACTTGCTGGCTGGCACCTGGGTGGACACAGCGGTGCGCGGGACGTAACCTGTTGCTGCGGGAACCGGGCCGCTCAACCACTGATATGTGCCGAGTTGCTAGGCGGGACAGAGCACGTCGCTGCAGTCACGCAGCCCTGAGCGCCACGCTGGCGCAGGGGCCGCGCGCGTCACAGGCTCGAAGGACGTACGTGCCAGGGGCAGGCCGGATGTTGTGTGCGCTGACGGCACGCTGCTGGTGGTCGTACCACTCCAGGCTCCAGGTGCCGTCCGGGAGGGCAGTGACGTATCCGTGGTCGGTGCCGTCCCAGTGCAGGGAGACTGCTTCGTTAGGCCTGAAGCCGGCGCCGGCCCAGACGACCTCCTCGCCGCCGACCAGGCTAGCCGTGCGTGGCTGCGGCGCACCGTCGCGCAGTACGGTAGCAGTAATCGTGGGTGTGGCAGGCCTGCGAATGGTGGGAGGGGCGGCAGTGACGAGGAGTGCGGCCACGGAGATGATGCTGCTGACCGCGGCCTCCAAATAGGGCCAGGATATTTCGGCGTAGCCATGCAAACCCCAGGAGGTGCCCCAGGAGTTCTCGACCCAGGCACCGGCGTTGTCGTACCCCATCACGACAAGTTCGTGGCCCCCCAATGAGCCGGCAGCATCGGCCGCCACGGGGGCGATCCAGGCGGTCGTGGCGGTCGCGTTGTAGAGGTTGGGGTAGACGGCGAGGCCGATCAGTGCGGGGTGGCCGGCGGCCAGGACCGTCTCGATGGTGCTGCGCACAGCATTTGGGTTGGTATCCCACTCGTGTGGATCGCCGATCTGTGGTGCCTGACCAGGGTAGTAGGTGATTCCGGTGAGAGTCACATGCCGGGCCAAGGCGCGCTGTCTGGCGGTCGGCTGGCTGCGCCAGGCATAGTTGCCCTGGGGATAGTCGGCCAGCGGCAGCATGCCGTGCTGGACCGCCGCGAGCACGGGCGACTCCCAGGTGCCTTCGTCCTGGTGGCCGTTGATCTGGCTGTAGGTGAAGAGCGGTGCCAGGTAGCCAACGGTGGCGTGCTGCTCGTTGATGTACCACCCAGCCAGTGTGTAGATCGTGGCCCAGGCCACGCAGTCGCTCACCCAGCCCTGGTCGCCCACCGGGGGCGCGTAGCGGCTAAGGTCCACCCGTGACGGGAAATGTGTCGTCTCGCCAAGGATCGTCTGCGGCGGGAGGAGTCCATAGTCCACGTCGTGTGTGCCGGACGGCAAACGCAGGTCTTGGTGCCGGTCGGGCCAGTCGGTCGATGGCGCAGTCTGCGGGAGCGTCATCGACGCGCGGACCTGCGGGATGGCTGGTGGGGTGGGCGATGTGAAGGGGCCAGCGGCAAGAGGATGAGCGCTGCGAGGGACAACGCAGATCCAGAGCACGAGTGACGTGAGCAAACGGGAGCTACGCGAAACCATCTTCGCTTGACCTCCTTCTTTGCAGGAGCGCGCACGCCATGAAAACACCTGATGCAACTCTGCTGCACCGCCACCGTCCAATCCACGAAACCTGCCACACGTTTGCATCGTGTGGGCGTTTGTGTGGCAGGTTTCCAGTCGTTGGCAGTGCGTATGGCGGAACCAGCTCGTGCGGAGGGCTGTAATGCAGCAGCGTGCTACGCTAGCTAGTAGCCGCGCTTGAACGGCCTGTGCATTTCATGGCCTGCACGTATGGGCGAGGGACTGGTATGGCCGCACCGGCGTCCTCCACGCTGGCAGCATTGCTCCAACGACACCGAACCGCCGCCGGTCTCACGCAGGAGGAACTGGCCCAGCGGGCGCGGTTGAGTGCACGCGCCATCAGCGATCTGGAGCGTGGGCTGAAGCGGCGGCCGCATGCCTATACCGTGCAACGCCTGGTGGCCGCGCTGGAGCTTGCCGGGCCGGACCGCGACGCCTTTGAGGCGAGAGCACGCCCGCCGGCGGCCAGCTCGGCGCGCGCTACGCAGCTCGCGCCGTCCAGGCACATTGAGGCGATCACGACAGTGCCAAGCGGCGCGGGCGGCAGCACCGTGCATGCGGGCAATGCAGATCTGCCACCGTTGGTTGGGCGGGCTGAGGAACTGTCCCTGATCGAGCGCTGCCTCGCCGGCGATGGGCTGGTAGCACTGATGCTGGCCGGCGAGCCAGGCATCGGCAAGTCGCGCCTGCTGCAGGAGGCCGGTGTCCTCGCCGTGAGGCGGGGCTGGCACGTGCTGGAGGGTGGCTGCAGCCGGCGTGGCGGGCAAGAGCCGTATACACCGCTTCTGCAAGCGCTCGAGCGCGACCTGCACCCGCAGTCGGTTGCTCAACAGCGCTCGTCACTGCAGGGATGTGCCTGGCTGTTGCGGTTGCTGCCGGAGCTGGCAGATGGGCCCATAGAGCCGCTGCCCAACTGGCAGCTCGCACCTGAGCAGGAGCGACGGCTCATGTTCCGGGCGGTCACGCAGTACCTGGCCAACGTCGCCGGGCCGGCAGGCACCCTTCTGCTCCTCGACGATCTACAGTGGACAGGGCAGGATGCGCTTGACCTCCTGTCGGCGGTGCTGCAGGCGGCACCCCGATCGCCGCTCCGCCTCATCGGTGGCTATCGTGATTCGGAGGTAGGCGGGGAGCACCTGCTGACGACCTGGCTCGTCGACGTGCGGCGGGCCGATCTGGGCGAGCATCATCTCCTCGCTCCGCTCCCTCCAGGGGATGCGGCAGCGCTCCTTGACCAGCTGCTGCTGGACACGCCGCTCGCCGGTGCGTCGGAGCGTGAACAGATCCTGCGGCGGGTAGGTGGCGTGCCATTCTTCCTACGCAGTTGCGCCTTGGCACTCTGCACCGGCGCCGATGCTGGGGTCCCCTGGGACGTGGCACAGAGCTTGCGTCAGCGGCTTGCGGCTCTACGCCCCGGCACTCAGGAGGTGCTACGCGAGGCGGCAGTGATCGGGCGGGTGGCAGATCGTGCCGTGCTGGCCGAAATTACCAGGCGGCCGCGAAGCGAGCTCCTCGCGGCGTTGGACGAATGCTGCCGATCGCGACTGCTGGAAGAGTCCAGCCCGCGCTCGTACTGCTTCACGCACGATCTCGTGCGCGATACCATCTATCACGATCTCACCGCCACTCGGAAGGCGTCACTCCACGAGCGCGTGGCGGACATACTTGAGCGCATGCCGGGCGCCGCGGGGGTGGAGACTCTGGCGTATCACTACGCGCGGAGTGATGCCGTCGAGAAAACCGTGCACTACTTGCGGCTGGCAGCCGACCACGCCCTGGCGCAGGGAGCAAGTGCGGCGGCGGAGCGCCATTATCGGGAACTTGCCGATCACTTGATCGGGCTGGGACGGCAGACGGCTGGCGCGGCAGTCTACGCGAAGCTCGGGTCGTTCCTCACCCATTCCGACCGCCCGGAGCGCGGTATCGCCGCCCTCGAACAGGCCGTGCAGATGCTCATCAACCACGATAGGCGTAGCTATACAGCACTTACGGATCATGGCTTCTGGGAGAGCGCCGCCTCAAGCAGAGCCATGGTCGCCTTGATTGAGGGTTGCGCCTCGGCCGAGGCGCAGGGCGACCTCTATATCGGGCTCGCGACGCTCCTGCAGTATCGGGAGCAGGCCAAGCCTGCTCTGAGACTATCCGAGAAGGCTGTGGCGCTGGCGCGGCGCACTCACAATGCGAACCTGTTGGGTCAGGCGCTGCTGCAGCAAGCGGATGCCCTCAACCATGCCGGCTTGTCCGAGCAAGCACTTGTCGTCTTGCAGGAGGCGCTGCAGCTCGCCGAAGGGCTGGGTAATGTCGGCCTGTTGGCCCCGACGCTCGAAGGCCTCGAGGGGGTACATCAGTTACTTGGCGAGCTCGGTCCGGCGAGTGATTTCGCCGAGCGGTGGCTGGCGATAGCCGAGGAGGTTGCCGACCCGGGGATGATCTCGAGGGCCCTGTCGACACACGCGAACGTCGCCTTGGATCTTGGCAACTGGGATCAAGCGGAGCGGGACTTGGAGCGTGCAGTCGAGACGGCGCCTGGCCTCGCGCTAACCCCATTCACCGCGTGCCTGCGCGCGGAAATCTCAATGGTGCGCGGCGACTGGGATGAGGCATCCGTTCGTCTCGACGGTGCGATCGCCGATGTGATCCGCACGGGCAACGTCAGAGCCCAAACGTGGGCGGAGCGGCTGCTGGCGGGGCTCGATCTGCTCCGAGGCGATCCCGCTGCATCCCTGGCGCGTGTGGAGACGATGCTACAGCGGGAGCAGCTCAAAGACGCGGCCTGGATGCTGCCGGACCTGGCCATGGCGATGCTGCATCTTGGCAGGGTCGACGAGGCACAGCGCGTGATCGAGCAAGCCGTCAAGCGCGCCAGAGAGGAAAAGGTTCGGTCGACACTCGTGGATGCCCTGCGGGTGCAAGCCCTTATCGCAATCGAGCGCCAAGCGTGGAGTGAGTCCGAAACAAGTCTTGCCGAGGGGCTGTACCTGGCGCGATCTACGCCGTACCCCTATGCCGAGGGCCGCCTCCTGCAAGCCTTTGGCCTACTGTATGTACAGCGGAGCGAGCAGGATCCGGCACGGGACCAGCTTGCGGCGGCGCTCGCCATATTCCGGCGGCTAGGAGCATCTTGGGACGTCGCACAGGCTGAACAGTTGGTTGCCGCCCTCGGCTGACGACGACCTAACCGTATGCAGTTGTCAGTGCTGAGCGTGCGAAGCTGGGGCAGATCCATTTGCCAAAACTGTGAGCGGAATGTGTACCCCATCCTCTGGCAAGGTTTGGCGCCGAAGGTCTCTCTTCCACGATTATCCCGGAAGACAACAACAACCCCCTTCTGACCGGAAGGGGGTTGTTGTGAGCGGTGAGCCCGCAGGGACTCGAACCCTGAACATGCTGATTAAGAGTCAGCTGCTCTACCAATTGAGCTACGAGCCCGCATGGAGTAGGATACCGTGTTGCTGGTTGGTTGTCTATCAATGGCCCGGTTCGACACCTCCTCATTTCTGCTCACGTGTGTAACAGAATGGGTAACAAGACATGTCGGCGGTGATCTGTGTCGAGGCGTTGCTCAATCCCGTGCTTGCGGGCGTGTGATCCACGCCCTCCCGTAGCAGCAGCCCAGCATGGTTGTGGCGCACTCCATGGAACGTGATCCGCCCCACTCCGGCGTTGGGCGCGAAGTCTTCAATCCTGCCGGTAACGCGTGCCGAAGATTGTCGGTCGGCAGCGAGCCTATGTCTGCAGCTCACGGGCGAACGGCAGCACCCGCTGGCCCTTGGCCTCGCGCCGACCGTCAAGCACGAACGGTCGTTCCCGACCGGTGCGACGCCAGTAGGCAGCGCAGGTGGTGCAGCGGCCCTGCCAATCTCTCCGGCGATGCGGGCCAGGGCGTCTGCACACCTTGCATCGGCGAGGTCTGGCCACCGCCCGTTTCCGCCTGGCGGAGCGGTCAGCAAGACTCATCAAAGCCTCGCCTTGCCGGTTCACTTGGGCCAAACCTGGAGGTGGTGCGGAAAGTCTTCAACGACCCTATCGCCACGATTGCCCCTAACCCCATTCGTGCCGCGGACTACACCTGCCAACCGCTCCACGGGTTCTCGAGGCATATCGCGCACAAACTATCGGTATCATAGCACAGCACGTCACCGAACCTGGGCCAGGCGTCGAGATCGGCCGACCTTCCTGCGGCGATTCAGGGCTTGCCTGAGGCCCCGCCCGGCATCGTGACGACCCTCTTCAGCAATGACGTGCTCTTGACCATCGGCATCCCGAACGCTCCGGCATTTCCAATCGGTGCATCCGGATCGCGAACTCCTACAAGATCAGGCACATTCGAGATACTTGGCACCTGGGCAGGGTCGTAAGCAAGTGGCTTGAGGTCCTCTTGATCGACGACCGCCGGATCCCGGTCGTCGAGCGCCACGCTGGGCTCCAGAGACGCAACCGGAGCGTTGATGATCGCCTGCAGCTTGTTGACCAGGTCACCCGGCCTGTGATGGGCAGACACCGTACCCGCGACAGGAACGGTCAGTCGCGGCAGCCAGGACTCATCGTCTGGGGTGACCAAAACGAGCAGTGATACGACGTAGGCCTGCTGCGCAAGCACAGACATCTGGCCATCGGAAAGCATCCCATGGTCGCACAAGACGATCTGCGGCTCGAATCGCCGTGTCTCAACGATGGCTTGCGACGGGGCGTCCGCCTCTCCGACGAGCACCAACTCCGGGTCTGCAATCACCTCACCCCGCATTTTCGCACAAAGTGTGGGAGACGAGACCGCGAGCAACACCGTAATCTGTCGCATAGACCGAATGCCCTCCAGTGCTCGGCCTTCGGCAACGGTAGTCGGCTGGGCCGCTTGGCCAAGCCGTTTACCCACATTCATAGTACGCCGATACGAAAGATTATCACAATAGGGGCCCCCCTTTGGCCCCTCGCCATTCAGGCTGCCCGCTGACAGCTGACCTTGGGCATCAACGCAGCCTCTGTCACGAAAGTCAGCGGCAATATTCTTGAGCCTCGCCCGAACAGCGGCGGCTTCCCTGGGCGCGCGCGCCGGCGCTGAGGCAGCGTTTTCCGCATGTAGCGCAGCAGCCTACAATACCCGATCTTCGAACAAATCCTGACCGACTCGTGCTATGCTACGCGACATGAACCGCGACAACATCATGGAGGGCGCACGCATCATGAACATGCATGCAATTCACACACCGCTGCAAAAGCTTGTATTTGACATTGACAAGGTTGTCGGATGGAAGTTCATGACGCAGTCTCAAATACTGGAAGTCTACTGCGAAGGTATCCAGCCCATCACGCTCGCCGGCACGCAAGCGTTGGAGACTGACCAGGTGCTTTCTCAAATCCTCACATCGCCTGGTCAACGACGCGCGACCAATTGAGGATCTTGAGCGGAGCCGACGGGCGCCGGCTGTGAGCCGGTACGCGTGTCTGCCGGCTGATTCGTGAAGTCACAGAGGATCTGTCTCAACAAGGACATTGCAGTCCTAGCCCATACACCGCTGCATGCACTCGTAGAGATCGCTAAGCGCGAACGGCTTCGAAAGAAATCCAGCCGCTGACACCTGGCTCACACGTGGATCGAGGTCTACCAAGGCCGAGCACACCACGATCTGCGCACGCTGGTCCTCGAGCATCTCGAAGCTTCTGAGAAACGCCCAGCCATCCATCTTGGGCATTTGCATGTCGAGCAGAATAGCGTCGAACTCGGATTCCTGCACCTGCTCCAGGGCATCGAGTCCGTCCTCCGCCTCTTCAACCGCGTAGCCCTGCACCGAAAGCGCATCCCGCATAAACTCTCGAACCATCGTGTCGTCGTCGACAACCAAGACTCGCTTTGGATGTCCCATCGTTTTGTGGATACTTTCCCTTCGCTCGTAACCCGCATCTAGCCTACGTCAAGTAGTCTGGGATCGACACGCTCGTAGGGGATAAAGGCCGGCGAAGAACAGCCCCTTCGCGCGATTCTCAAGCGAGTGGCACGATACGAGCGCCTGGGTGCACTGCGAGTTAGGAGATCCCCTTGAGATGCTGCCAGGAAAGGATCCACGCGATCCTGCCTAGCGCGGGGTCCAGCGACTCCAGGTCGATGCGCGCCAACATGGCTTTTCGCATGCGCACACGACCGCCGGTCACGGCCATTAACACACCCGAGAGCTGCGGTTCGTGGCCGAACATCAGCATGGGGCCTCTGTACATGGCGAGCAGTTCCAAAGCCTCGGCCGGGCTTCGCCCGACTGACAGTGCGTCGGCCGTCTCAAGCGGGAGCCCAAGCGCCGCGGCTACAGGCTCAGCTGTCTGCACTGCGCGAATGGCCGGGCTGCTGACAAGCGTTTCTAGCGTGAGGCGCAACGAGGAGATGCCACCTGCCGCGGCGCTTGCCTGAAGCCGACCGTGATCTGTCAACGCGCGGTCCTCATCACGCGATGCGTCTCCCGCCTCGGCGTGGCGAAGCAGATACAGTTCCACGTTAACCTTCCGACATAGGCATTACCCCGCTCGAGCTTGGCGTCGCATGCATTGGCAAGAGACTCTCGCGCTCTCCGCGAATCATACGTTAAGCGGGCCGAGGGTCCGTGCATCCGAGCGCAAGTGCCACCGAGCGCGCCATTCCACCGCAGCCTCGTGGCAGCGCGCACAGAGGTACCCGTTACCGGACGGGTTGTCTCGCAGCCCACCACACGCGCCACAGACGTTCGCGCCACAATGGCCACATGCGTGCGGCACGTTGGGCCCAAGTTCGCGATGGCAATGGCGGCAGTGAATTGGGTCCTGGTGCCGAGCCGCCATTCCGCGACCTCCACCACGGTCTTTCATTGCGTTGCACCACCTGACGTCTCAGCGCTTGTGGGTTTCGCAACTTCCGTCACTTGTGTAAGCCCTCTGTGAAAGTCTGCGGTCATCCGACCCGGTAGTAACCAGGAGCGGGTGGAGTGGCGAGTTGCTCTACATGACTTGAGAGTCCAACTGCGTCCTCGGAGGTGACGGCGATACCGGCGAGGATACAGCGTCCCACACCGACAGAATATACGCCTCAATGGCCGAAAACGCAAGTGCTCGAGCCGTTTTTTTGTACCGAACGGCCAACTCATCCAATTCAGGTCGCCAGGCGTGACAGTACCTGTGTCTCTCCGTCACGTCCCTAATGAGAGGCGTCAGCTACTCGACGAACGTCTGAACGCGCCTGTCTTCGGTTGGACCTGCAGGTGAGGATCGGTATGCCAGGTATCAGTTGGCCCGGCAGCAGCGGCCAATCCAGGTGATCCTTGTTCGTCCAGCGGATGGCTGTAGGTCCGACAGGCTATCATGAGTGGAGACCGCCCACGGTCAAATCCGCAACAGTTCGGTTGACGGCAAGCCGAGGCAACTATCCACATGGTTCCAAAGGGACAGATCGGTGATGCTGCGACCGCAGCTGAAGTCGAGGATGCCTGGAAGCAGCTTGTCCGCGATGCTGTAAAGAGCAGGACGAATCCCCTGGTGAGACGCGTACGCTCTCTGCGGGTGCGCGCCGAGAGAGACCGGCAGCGATCGTTCTTTGTCGAGGGCATTCTCCCTGTATGGCGCGCCGTCGACTTCCGAGCCCCCATTGACACGTTGATCGTTGCGCCCGACCTGTTATCTAGCGAGGGCGCGAGAGAAATGGTCGTTCGCCAGATCCGGCGAGGCGCTCGCGTGCTCTCACTATCCGGCGCGCTGTTTGAGGATCTGGCCGAGCGCGATCGCCCATCTGGGCTCGCCGCCATCGTTTCCCAGTTCGACACCGGACTACCTGGTCTGGCGGTCCCCGAAGCCGCTGTTTTCGCGGCGTTCTACTCGCCGGGTAATCCTGGAAACCTTGGCACGTCATTTCGCACAATCGACGCGACCGGCTGTGATGGAGCGATTGTCATGGGGGGGACCGACATCTATAGCCCTGCATCTGTCAAGGCAAGCATGGGTACTCTGTTCTCAGTGCCCTTCGCCAGAGCGGACTCGTGGGCCACGCTGCTCGCGTGGTGTCGCGCGCACGACCTCAGGGTTGTCGCCACATCTTCCAGGGCAGAGATCGACATTTGGTCGGCGCGCCTTCCAAGCCGGTGCGTCCTGGTCTTCGGCAACGAAGGCGAAGGGCTGCCGCGTAGCATCATAGCGGACTGTGATATGTCGGTAAGCATACCGATGGCGCACGGTGGCTCACTCAACCTTGCGGTCGCGGCAGCTGTAGTCCTCTTCGAATGTCGCCGTCAACATGAACGTCGTCCGGATATGCAACAAGCTAAGCAGTCGCCGCATCACGACGGCTGATAGTCTGCCGTGCACTTGAGCTCTCGCTGCGCAGGCTGAACGTGCACAGAAAGCCGCCGAACAGCACGAGCCAGCCCACGGCCATTGTGAGCCAGAAGGCGCCTGCGCCGAAGCCCGTGCGGGCTTGCCCACCGGCCTGAGAAATCACATAGGTCCCGAACGCAATGAGCCCGTTCGCTACCACCAGCCGCCGCGTACCGGATCGCCGATAGAGCTGCCAGCCCGAGTGCAGGGCGACGCCAAACACGCCTACCGCGCCGACGATGTTCAGCACGATGAGCACCGGCTTCCACGCCCCTTCCGCGTAGACGTCCGGGTTGGTGCCAGGGCCGCCATCAAGCTGTCGCAAGAGTTCGGCGTGTATTGGATTGACGAGCAGGAGAGCTGCGCCCGCCATGCAGCCGAGGCCCACCAGGCTGATGATCCGTCGCACGCGCCTGCGGGCCTCGGGCGTCCGCGAGGCGAGAAGGAGACTGCCAATGCCCAACAGAGGAGCGGTCAGAAGGGCCCCGAAGATGTAGTACAGCCGAAACGCCAGTGCAGGTCTGCCGGCCAGGAGAAAGACTACGTAAGCGAGAGAGCCGGCGGAAGCCGAGCCGAGTGCCAGGCTCCACGCGAGCTGGTAACTCCTGCGACGGTGCACGTACTGCTGCAACACCGTTGCGCAGAACACGGTGCTAACGGCAAAGACGACGAGCGGATATCCCACGCCTCTACACACCTCTAGCTCGGGTTGACAAGCCTCTGCGCCAACATGCCCTACTGGTCAGCTTACCTGAGAACCTGGTGACCGGAAACTGCGCTCGCGACAAGCCTGAAGGCTTGTCCAGGGTTGCCTTCACGCGTACGAACGCGGATCCGGTCGATTCTAGGAATGCTGCGAGACCCACCGCCAGGAAGGCCGCCCATGCCAGAAGCTGGAGCAGGGATGGTGAAGACGAATAGCCCAACACTCTGTGCAGGACATCCCCGAAGCCGCTGCCGTCATCGAGGAGACTGCTCGTGTTCCACACTGGTCCTCCGTCGCCCGGCACGACGCCTGGATGAAGGTTTTGCCATCTACGCGAGTCTGCCTGGTGTGCCGGTATCATCCGGTCTCGCGTCCTTAGCAGTCGCACCAGCCAGGTGTCGGACCCAGATCTTCGATGCGAGATCGAGCCCGAGCACCACGGTGCGACCGCGCACGTCGACGCTGATCGCGCCTCCAGGCTCGCGCTCACAAACCGTAAGCGGTGTTCCAGGTCGCAAGCCCTTGTCGCCAACGTAACGCAATACTGCGGTCTCGTCTTCGACCACTTCAGAAATGCAGATGACTTCGAGCCAGTCTCTTGCTGGCGCGTCGCTCAGGCGCAGCGCCCCCACGTCGCGAAGATACTGTGATGCGTCTCGCACGCCGCCCGGGATAGGGTTGCCGTGGGGGCATGTTGCGGGATGATTGAGCACCTCGTCAATCCGCATTTCGACCATGGGAGTGAACGCGTGCTCGAGGTGGTGCGCCTGCTGGTGGGCCGCGATCCAGTCCAGGTCAAGTAGCTCGATCAGCATTCGCTCGGCTAGGCGATGCTTGCGCAGCACGACCTCGGCACGTGCTTTGCCGGCATCGGTCAGGGCGATGGCCTTCCGGCTGTCGCGCTGCACCAGGCCGCCCTGCTCCATGCGACGCAGAATCGCGGCCACGTTTGGGGCGGACACGCGGAACTTACGCGCCAGTCCGGCCGCGATAACTGGGTCGCCCTCCATCGCGGTGTTGTAAATTGTCTGAAGGTAGTCGGATATAACCGTGCTAGTGATAGAATCCAAACGACTCCAACCCGCCGAGCTTCGCGGCCGGTCCTGGCCGCCTGCGATAACTTTACTGCGCTAGTCGGATATTTGTCAATATAGGTTAAGTCAATCGTTTGGTGCCCGTAGCGATAGCATTCGGGTTCACGACGCGCCGTTCGACAGCGGACGTAGCAATGTCAATTGAGGCCACATATGCGCGCATATGACGAGAAACAGATGCGTCGCGCGCGCCGGATGCGGCGATTGCGTCGCCTTTCGGCGCTGCTTGGTGCGGCCCTCGTGTTGATCGCTGTCTACGTGTTGCTGACCACTTCGGTGACCTTCGATGGCCAGGTCGAAACCATCGGTGGCCAAAGGAATACGAATAGTATTCTGCCTCCATTGGGTCTGCTGAGCATTGGTGTCGCCTTACTCGCTTTTGGTTTGCCCTAGGGAGTTCGCTCCGGGGTCGACGCGCGCAGCTTCCTTCATCTTTGCCGATCACTTCGCCATGTCGCCCGCCGAAATCCTCAGATCATCCTGCAATGGACTGAATTTCCGCACGGGCCTATACTTACGATCGAAATACCGTGCAGGGTGGATATCGTACCTTGCGCCCACAAGGTGAAGGCAGGTCCCAATGGGCCTATTCAAGAAACTTCAGGAGAACTCCCTCTACTGGCGATATCGCTTCATTACGCGCCGATATCTAGCCGTTCGGCGCTGGTGGCGCGAATTGCGACAGCCCAGGCAGCGACCGAGGGGCGTGCGACCGGCGGCTCGCGGGATGGCATCCTACGATCCGTATGGCTTCAGGCGCGCATCCACGGGCGGAGTGAACGCAACCCGGGGTGTGAGCTTCGTCGTCGTGGTGGCCGCGCTGTGGACGGTGCTAACGTACTCAACGGTCAGCCTGGGAGGGCTGCCAACCGGTTTCGTGCAGATTGCAGGACTTCTGCTTGTCGCCTTTCTTTATATTCGCTATTGGTAAAGCCCCATGACGATACCCGTTGTCCGTCTCTACACCAAACCAGGATGTCACCTTTGCGAGTTAGCTGAAGGATTTCTCGAAGAGTTATCGCGTGAGTGCCCGTTGGCGGTTGAGCAAATTGACATCATGACCGATGTCGATCTGTTCGAACGATATCGCTATGAAATCCCGGTGGTCGCCGTCGAAGGTGGCGGGAGCGTCTTTGGGCGCGTGACCATGGACGACTTGCGTCGCATCCTTCGGCTCGGCCCCCCGCGTCCGGCGGCTGTACCCGTGCTTTCCGAACCCCTCCCGGACCTGCCGAAACCTCAGGCGCAAGGCCAGAGCTAGAGGCAATCTCCGGCCTGCCGGCCGCGTGTGGCGCAGGTTCGTCACGCACAGGTTGTGCTCGCTCGCTCTAGACGCTACACTTGGCGCATGTCAATCGACGACCATCTTACGCTGAGCCAGGCATCCTCGCAGAGCGGCCGATCCAAGCGGGAACTGCGATCCCTCGCTCACTCGGGCAAGCTGCCCGCTATCCGGCGCGGCAAGCGGTGGCTGGTGTCTCGCGCGGACCTGGTCTCGCTAGGTCAGCCGGTCGCGACTGTTCAGGTCGCGGGAATTGAAAAGCCGCCGGCGACCGAGCTTGATGGACGCGAATCGTCGACAGCCCATGCCAACTTCCTCATGCTGCTCGAAATGTTGCGAGACAGGGACGAGCAAATTGCGAGGCTGCAGGAAGATCGTGTTCGACTATCCGGCCAGGTCGGCTATTTGCAGGCGCAGGTAAGCGATCGGGACAACCGCCTGAAACTGCTTGAAGGAGCGACAATCGAGGGCACGTCGAGGCGCATGCTTGTCGAGTCTGCGGAGACTCCGGCGCCTTCCTCGGGCGATGCCGTCGTCTCTCACACCCGATCCGCGTCTCATGTGCCCATGAATGGAAACGTTACCGCTACTGAGCCGGAACGACAAGATTCCGCACATCCAGCGGCGCCGGAACCCGGAATGCAACCGGCGAATGACGCCGAGAGGGGCAGCGCGGCAGCGGCTGCAGGCGCTCCCGTTGAGGCTGCCGGTGCGACCGGCTCCCGGACCTCCGGCGTCGTGGCGCCAGGGTCCGACCTGACTGGTAGCCCTGCTGATGCACAGTTGAGCGAGACGGGACCGGCGAAGCCGGAGGGCTGTGCCGAACAATCACACGTCGCGCCAGTGTCGCCGGGCCCTCATGGCGCCGGTCGTCCAGAATTCACGATCGCCGCCACGGGAGCTCCCGCCGCCAATGACAGGGCCTCTGCTGAGACCCAGCCTGCTCCGGACTCCGGCGAGCTGATAGTGGCCGTGGCCCACGGGCCTAGAGCAGAAGCCACTCGAGCGCATGCCCAGCCCGCGACAGAGACCGAGGCGCCCATTCCAGCGACGATGGCGGCGGCCGCCTCAGCGCAGCCCGTTTCGACGCCCGTCCCGCCAAGCGCCGAGTCGTCCACGGCAGAGTTGCCGTTTCACGCTCCGTCCAGCGCTGCGGAAGGAACCGATCGTGGTTTCGGAGGGCCGTTGCTCGGATGGCTCGATCCGGCGATGCGCCGCAAGCTGCACGGACAGGCGTTGGAGCGCGTCGAGACCATCCGGCGATTCTTCCGCCGTGAACGGTAGCGTCGTCAAAGAATCGCTCGTAACGCTACCTCGAGCGTGCCGGGATCCTCGAACGGGGCTTGCTCGTCCGCGCGGATCACACCGGAACGATCTATCAGAAAGCTTCGCGGTAGGGCTGAGAGGTCGTATGACTGCAGCAGCGCCTGGCTGGGGTTGAGCAGCATGGGGTACGTGGCTCCGTGTTCGGATGCAAATGATGTGACGGCTTGCGCGTCGTCGAGCTGGGCGTCCACGCCGATCACGAGTAGTCCTGTTCCGCGATGCCGTTCATAAGCCAGCTGCAGCACTGGCACCTCGAGCCGGCATGGCTCGCAGGTGACTCCCCAAAAATTCAACAGTATTGGATGTCCGGATAATCTACTGAGGCGAACGGACGCACCCGCCGTGTCTCGAAGCGTGAAGTCTGGCGCTGCTCTTCCCACCAGGCCGGTGGCATGACTCGCCGGCTTCAGGACAAGAGTCGCGGCGATGAGGACCGCCAGAGCGGCCACAACCATCGGCGACCAGCCAATCAACCTGCGTACGAGTGTTCTTACCGAGGCCGATACCGTTGCCATCAGCTCTACTGGCTCTGATTGAGGTATGTATTGTCCAGGCCGCGCAACGCGTGCCGTGCCTGGTCGCTGAGCGTTGCCATATCCGCGAGGGCGCCATAGTTGTAGCTGCGTAGTATACCGTGCATGTCGATGAAGAAGGTGGCCGGAATGCCGCTCATCTGATAACTGGCGTACGCCTGCCCGCCTTTGTCGAGCCACACGGTCAGGCCATCGAGGTGTTGCGAGTGAATAAACACTCGAACCGTGTTGATGTCTTCCGAATGGTTCAAGGCGACGACATAGAATTCTGGATGCGCGTGCGCGAATCGCAGCAGTAACGGAAGCTCCGATCGGCTGTAACCCGACCACGTTGTCCAGAAGTTGAGCACAACTGCCTTGCCGTGCAGATCAGCCAGTGAGACCGCGCGACCACGCAGGTCCTCCGCGACGAACGGCGCCGCTCGCTGGCCCAATGCGACGGTGGGCGCGGCGCCGAACTCGGACAAATCGTCGACGAAGTACCGGATCTCCGCATTGGCAAACATCTCATCCAGCCAGGCACGATCGTGCAGCATTTCTGCGAGACGGTCGCGCAACTCCGTGTGCCGTGCGATCGAATCAAGTTCCGCGGCGGACATATGTACCGACTTCATCTCAGCCTGCAAGCTGGCTGGTCCGCCGGCCTGGCTCGTCATACGGCGGACCTCGGCCGCAACATCTGCATCCGAAACGGAAACTCGATCGCGCCGGGCCGTGTCGTCGATGAGCACTTCGCCGATGGCCTGCTGCATGGCGCGATCGACGATCAGCTGCTCAACTGTGCGTCCCGTGGGCGACGGACCAGGTGATCCAGGCCCGTCATACGCCGCGCGGGCAAAATCCAACTGGCGATGAAAGGCCGCCAGGGTCACCGGCAGGCTGTTCACCGTTGCAGCCAGGCTTGGACTTGTTTCCGTGTGGGTTGTGTGACTGTGCCACGCCACCGCTACGATTGCAATAGCCAGCGCCACAAGGGCGGCTGCGCCCGCGACGGGCAAACGAGTACGTTCGCGCATCACCTTCAGGGCAGCGACCAAACCGCCGCCGTGCCAGCCTATAACCAGGCGGTTGTCGCCCGCGGCAGATGGCTGAAACGTGCCGTCGTCGCTCATCACTTGTAGAGTAACACCTTTGACAGCCCTTCCAAGACTGCCGCCGAGCGCCACCTGACGGACTGGCGAAGAGGCCTTCGTGTCGAGCCGAGAAACTCGCCTCAGACTGGGCGGCATGCCCATTGATCCCCAAGCATTGACGTGCTACCGTATACAATGCTCTGGGGAGGTCTGAGGTTCCAACACTACATGTTGGGGCGTGCAGAGGCGCCGGAAAGTGATGCATCGTGAAGTGCCCATACTGCGGCCATAACGACTCTCGCGTGATAGACTCGCGCGAAACTGAGACCAAGAGCGGTGGAAGCGTTCGTCGACGCCGGGAATGTACCGCCTGCAGGCAGCGGTACACGACCTATGAGCGGCTCGAACACGTAGGGCTCTCGGTAGTGAAAAAGAATGGCCAGCGCGAGGATTACAATCGCGATAAGTTGCGCCGCGGTGTCTCGACAGCGTGCCATCGTCTGCCAATTCCGGCCGACGCTGTGGACAATATCGTCGACGATGTCGAGTCTGAATTGTTCAGACAAGGTGTGTCAGAAGTGAGCAGCCAGACGATCGGGGGGCTCGTGATGAGCAGGCTCCGCGAGCTTGACGACATCGCGTATCTTCGTTTCGCTTCGGTCTACCTCAGCTTCACATCGCTCCGCCAGCTGCAGGAGGCAATCGAGCGCGTGCGCCACGACTAGCCATGGAGTCCTGAGGTGCATTCGCTCGGCGACGCCACGTGTTGCCAGGCGTGAACCCCAAGCAATACTGCAAACTCTCTTAGGAAGGATGAGATGCCGATGATCGTGGAGCGCAAGAAGGGGCGGTGGTCGGAGAGTGCGGCACGTGTGCTGAAGGAACGCTACCTCTGGCGCAAAGACGGCGTCACGCTCGAGGACGAGGATCAGATGTGCTGGCGGGTCGCATCGGCGGTTGCGGATGCTGAGCGCACGTGGGGCGCGGACGAAGCGGAAGTGAGCGATATTGCCGAGCGCTTCTATCAGGTTATGGTCGACCGGCAGTTCATGCCTAACTCACCGACCCTGATGAATGCGGGCAAGAACAACGGACAGCAGTTGTCGGCGTGCTTTGTCCTGCCGGTAGGCGATAGCCTCCCCGAGATCTTTGACGCCATCAAATATGCGGCCATCATTCACAAGAGCGGCGGCGGCACAGGCTTCGGATTGTCCCGCCTGCGCTCGGAAGGCAGCGAGGTCGCGACGACGCGAGGTGTCGCGAGCGGCCCAGTGAGCTTCCTTCGCGTCTTCAATGCCGCTACCGAAGCAGTCAAACAGGGCGGCACGCGGCGCGGCGCCAATATGGGCGTTCTTCGCGTCGATCATCCGGACATCCTCAAGTTCATCGACTGCAAGCGACCCGATCCCGAAACGGGCCTCCGGGATATCACCAACTTCAACATCTCAGTTGCCGCGACAGAAGCGTTCATGCATGCGCTCGAACGTGAAGGCGACTACGAGCTTCGCGACCCGCACACTGGCAAAGTCACGGGCACGCTCAACGCAAAGATGGTGTTTGATCGAATTTGTGATGCAGCGTGGGCTACCGGGGATCCGGGCCTGCTGTTCATCGATCGCGCTAACAACAGTGGCAGCAACCCCATACCCGAGCTGGAGCAGATTGAGGCGACCAACCCTTGCGGCGAGCAATGGCTCGGCGGGTATGACGCATGCAACCTCGGCAGCATCAACTTGGCCGAGTGTGTCGTCAAACTCGATGGTGCTACGTACGATGTTGACTGGAATGAGCTCGAACGTGTCACTCGCGTGACGACGCGATTCCTCGACGACGTCATCGAGATTAACCCCCTGCCGTTGCAGCTGATCGACGATACTGTTCGAGCGAATCGGCGCATCGGTCTCGGCGTGATGGGTTGGGCCGATCTCCTGTTCCTTCTGGCCATTCCCTACGACTCCAACGAAGCCCTCGCTCTGGGCGAGAAGGTTATGTCGTTCATCAATCGCGCAGCACACAAGGAGTCGCAAGAGCTGGCAGGGACGCGTGGGTCATTCCCCAATTTCTCCCGGTCAATCTATAAGAACGGGCCGGCCCTGCGAAACGCGACGCTCACTACGGTTGCCCCTACAGGCACGATAAGTATCATCGCCGATTGTTCCAGCGGAATTGAGCCGGCGTTTGCACTTGCTTTCATGCACATTGTCGACCGCGGAAAGGTGACTGAGCGCAAGCTCATCATGACCAACGCCGTCTTCGAGCGCATAGCCCGCGAGCAGGAATTCTACTCGGACCAGCTTATGGAGAAGGTCAGCGACCACGGAACAGTGGCCGACCTCGACGTGGTTCCCGAGCGCTGGCAACGGGTATTTGTCACGGCCCACGAGATTCTGCCCGAATGGCACATCAAGATGCAGGCTGCGTTCCAACGTGGAGTGGACAACAGCATCAGCAAGACGGTGAATCTTCCCACCGAGGCGTCGGTCGACGATGTTGCCCGCGCCTATCTGCTGGCCTACCAGGAGGGCTGCAAGGGCATCACGGTATTCAGGGACGGTTGTCTGGCAACGGGCCAGGTGCTCAACGCCGGCACCCGAGATGCGACCGCGCCGGCGATGCCGATGCAGGTTCCCGGGGCTGGCGTCGACTACGAGGCGCACATCCCGTCTATGCCGATGACGGTGAAGCCGCGTCCCCCCATTGTCTGGGGCTACACGCGACAACTGAGAGCTCCGGAAGGCACGGCCAACATTACCGTCAACTCGGATGATGCAGGACCTCTTGAGGTGTTCATCAGCGTGGGTCGAGCGGGCTCCGACATCGCGGCTCTAGCTGAAGCCCTGGGCAGGCTCATATCGCTGAATCTCCGTTTGCCGTCTCCAATTCCCACAGAGGAGCGGCTGCAGCTCATTGCCGGGCAGATGCGTGGCATTGGCGGCAGCCGATCCATTGGATTTGGCGCCGAACGCGTGCTCTCGCTGCCCGATGCCGTCGCGCAGGCGCTGAGCTGGCACATCCAGCAAGGACTGAGCACGGTGTCACGGCCGTTACCGAGGCATGCCACGGAAAACGGGAATGGCCACGGCGGCGCCCAGGGCGCCCCGGCCGCGGGCAGGCTCCCTATTGCCAGAGTGCTGGGCAACTTGTGTCCGCAGTGCGGGAGCAGCGCAGCGTTTGTCCTCGAGGAGGGCTGCAAGAAGTGCCACGGCTGCGGCTACAGCGAGTGTTAGGTGGTGACTATCCCCTTCGAGCGTGATCGGGATCTACCAGAGGCAAATCGAACGACACAGGCTGCTTGAGGGACGGATCGGTGGTGTGTTATGGCACACCCCTCCTGTCTGTGTCGTTCGAGCCGGCGTTTGAGCGGGCAGGGATGGACCTGCCATGGGCCGCGTGGAAATCCAGGGAGCAGCACGCGGCGCAGACCGAGGGGGCGCCGAGGACCGTGCGGCCGCGCGCGTTGCCACGGAGTGTCGTGGGAGCGTCTCGCCGAGGCGTGTGGTGGGGCAGCGCCATGAAAGCTGCCCGAGCGAGCATGTATCCGGCGCTGGCACCGCAGCTCGATGTCTGGCATGTGCTCAACGAGTAAGAAACGCACTTCAGCGATACGTCACGGAGAACCGGTTTCCGACAGCGAAGTCGATGACTGCAAACGGCTTCAAGCCACGACCGGGCACGTCCTGTGGTACGGCAGGTCGCCGAGGTACTGCTGCCATTCCTGGCGCGACAGGTTGCGATTGGCTATCGCACAGGCACGCCGAGCCAAGGGCTGCTGGGGCCCAATTGACCACAGCCGGACGGTCGTGTCGTTGCTCCCGGAGGCCAACAGCCAGCCGTTGGGACTGAACGCGAGGCTCACGATCGCGTCGGTGTGCCTGGCGAAGGCCGGACCAAGCAGCTGCCCGCTTGCCACGTCCCACAGGAGGATGGTCTTGTCGGCGCTGCCGGCGGCCAGCGTCTGGCCGTCGGGACTGAAGGCCACGCTGAGCACCGGGCCGGTGTGCCCGGCGAGCGCCGTTCCGGCCGGTTGCCGGTGCGCCACATCCCACAGCAGGGCCGTGCCCTCCACGCTGCCGGCGGCGAGGATCCTGCCATCCGGGCTGAACGCCACGCCGTTCACCGGGCCGGTGCGACCCGTGAGGGGCCGGCCGAGCAGCTGTCCGCTCCCCACGTTCCACAGGCGAATGGTCTCGTCGGTGCTGCCGGACGCCAACGTCTGGCCGTCGGGACTGAAGGCCACGCTCGACACCGGAGCCGTGTGCCCGGTCAGCGGCGGACCGCGCTGCCGCCGGTTCGCCACATCCCACAGCCGGACGATGCCGTCACGACCGCCAGTAGCCAGCATCGTGCCATCGGGGCTGTAGGCAACGCACGTGACTGCCTGCACGGTGAGGGCCGGGCCTGCCGCCCGACCTGTTGCCACATCCCACATGCGGACGGTCGTGTCGGCGCTGGCCGAGGCGAGGGTCGTCCCGTCCGGGCTGAATGCCACGCTCAGCACGGGGCCCGTGTGCCCTCTGAGCGGCGAGCCCGCAGGCTGACCACTTGCCACACGCCATAGGCGAACGGTCTCGTCGTCGCTGCCCGACGCGAGGACTGCGCCGTCGGGGCTGAACGCCACGCTCTCGACCGCGCCGGTATGCCCCGCGAGCACCCGCACCTTGGTAGGCGATTCCGCGCTCGCCGCGTTCCAGAGGCCAATCGTGCCGTCATCGCCACCGGACGCCAGCGTCCTGCCGTCGGGGCTGAAGGCCAGGCCATTGACAGAACCGGCGTGTCCCACCAGTGGCGAGCCGAGCGGTTGCCGGTCCACCACGTCCCAGAGCCGGATGGTGCTGTCCTGCCCGGCGGAGCCGAGTACCTTGCCGTCGGGACTGAAGGCCACGCCAAACACCGGTCCGGTGTGCCCGGTGAGTGGTCGGCCTGAAACCCGACGACTCGCCATATCCCACAGAAGTATTGCGCCCCCATCGCCGCCGCTGGCGAGCGTCTTGCCGTCGGGGCTGAAGGCCAGGCTCAGCGCCGCGAAGGTGGGCCCATCGGTCAAGGGCGTGAGAGGCTGGTGGCGGCCCACATCCCACAGCGAGATCGTGCTGCTTCCGCTGCACGAGGCCAGGACCGTGCCGTCCGGCGTGAAGGCCAGGTCAAAGACGGACCCGACCGGTCCGCTCAGCGGTGGGCCGAGCGGCCGGCCGCCTGCCACATCCCAGAGCTGGATCGTGCCGGCACTGCCGCCGAAGGCGAGGATCCGGCCGTTCGGGCTGATGGCCAGGCTCTTGAGAAATGCTCCCTGCCCCGCCAGGGGTGGCGCGAGGAGCCGGTGGCGGGCCACATCCCACAGCCGCACCGTGCCATCGTCGCTCGCCGAGGCGAGGATCGCGCCGTCTGGACTGAATGTCAGGGTATTCACGGCTCCGGTATGGCCGGCGAGGGGCGGATCGATGGGCTGCCGGCGCGGTATGTCCCATAACCGGACCGTGCCGTCGTCACTGCCCGCAGCCAGGATTGTGCCCTTTGGGCTGAAGGCCACGCTGAGTACAGCGCTGGCCTGCGTGGTGAGAAATGCGAGCAGCCGAGGACTATAGGTGACCGCCCGGATCAACGCGGCACGGCTCCGCGGTGAGCCGCTCAGCCGATCGGACTCTACGCTCAGGAGAAGCGCGACCTGCAAATGGCTGCCCAGCAACGTGCCGGCCCGCAGGCCGACATCGCGCGCGACCTCGGCTAGCGCCGCATCGCGGGCCGCGACCGCGCGCGCCCTTGCATCGGAGGCCACCGAGGCGTTGTTGACGGCAAAGGCACTCAGGCCCGCGGACACCACCAGGAACATGGCCAGCACGCCGGCCAGCAGGCGGAGCCGCGTAGCTGCACGCCGGTTGGCCCGGGCCGCCTGCCGCGCCAGCGCCAGTTCCCGTGCCTGCCGCACTTGCTCCGCTCGCCGCCTGCTCGTGCTCTGCATGCCCAGCCGCCTCCAGGAAAGCCTGCTCCTCGGCGCTCGGCGTGTTCCGCGCTGCCCAGGCCCGTGCCTCCGCCAGGACGGTGCCGCGATAGAGATGGTCGCTGGGCTGGCCACGCCGGGCCCAGATCGCGGCGTCGGCGCTGATCGTCTGCTGCAGGCGGACGTCCTCGCGCGCCTCGTGCAGCCAGCCGGCCAGCCGCCGCCACTCGCGAATCAGCGCCTCGTGACTGACCTCCAGCCGGCTCACCCCGCCCTGCTCGCTCGCGGTCAGCAGCCGCGCCAGCACGAAGGCGTCGGCCGACCTCGCGCATCAGCGCAGTCTGCCCGGCGTCGGACAGGATCAGCTCGCTCACTGCTGCTCGCCGGCGGGTCGTGTCCTGCTCGGTGGCGCCCGGGTCGATCAGCCGCAGGAAAAGCGCCCGCGCCAGATGTCGATGATCGTCGGTGGGCAGCGCGGTGTAGGTCGCCTCGGCCTGCCGGCTCATCGCGCCGCGCACGCCGCCCAGCTCCTCGTAGGCGGCCACGGTCAGGGTCGTTCCCTGGCGGCGCGCGACGAGCTGCTCGAGGGTGAACTCCAGCAGCGGCAGCGCCCCCGCCTGGCCTGCCACCTCGTAGAGCAGGTCGCCCACCAGGCCGGGCTCGAAGTCGAGCTGCACGTCGGGCAGGGCGGCGGGCCGCTCGACGGCCTCCCGCAGCTCGGCCACGCTCATCGGCACCACGACCTTGCCGTGCGTCTCCAGCAGGGCCGCGAGACCGGGATAGGCCAGTGGCCGGTCATAGAAGTCGGCACGCAGGGTGAGGATGGCCAGCAGGGGGCCGCGCGGCTCACCGACCGCGGTGAGCAGGAGGTCGATGCACTGCCGGCGTTCCTCCTCATCCGTGGTGAGCGTGAACAGCTCCTCGAGCTGGTCGATCACCAGCACCACCCGCTGCTCGGGATGAGGCGCCAGTTGCCGCGCCCAGAGGTGCAGGCCACGGGCGTCCTCGGCGCCGAGGTCCTCCCGCAGGGCATGGATGCTGCGCTCACCCTTGCCTGCCAGGGCCACGGCCAGGGCCTCCAGGGGCCGGGCGCCGGGCAGGACCGGATCGAGGTAGACCCAGCTCTCGCTGCCGGGCAAGGCGCCCGCCTTCAGGCATGGCACAAGCCCGGCGCGCACCAGGCTGGACTTGCCCGAGCCGCTCGGCCCCACTACCGCCAGCAGGCGGGCCGGCGCGGCCTGCGCCGTAGCCAGGATGGACGCAACCGCCTCCACCAGCGTCTGCACGAAGGCGGTCCGCCCGAAGAAGTCGCCCGCGTCCTCCTCGCCAAACGCGCGCAGGCCTTTGTACGGGTTGCGTGGTACCACCGGCGCGGCAGGTGCGCGCACGAAGTCCTCCATGGGAGAGCGCGCGCCCATGGCGGCGACGATGGCGGCGATTGCCTCGGCATAGCGCGCCCCGCGGGCATCCACGTAGGGCACGCTGGCCAGTCCCACTGGCACACAGTCCTGCCACTCCTCCCCCGCCGACCAGATTGGCACGATGGGGCGGCCGTACATCTCGGCCAGGCTCAGCTCCCTGAGGACCCAGCGCGATGAGCGGGTAGCGGGCGACGCCACCAGCAGCACAGCCCGGCAGGCGCGCATGGCCGTCCGCATCGCTTCCGGCCGGCCCGCCCCGGACTGCGGCTGGGAGTGCTCCGACCAGCCTGCGACACCGTTCGCGGCGAGGTCAGCCTGCAGCCGCGCCACAAAGTCGCCGTCCTCCACCGCATGCGAGAGGACGGCGAGGGACGTTCTCTCGCCTGGCGACAGCTGTTCCTCCAGCCGCCCGGTGAGCAGCGATTGGCCCTCCCCCACGAGACCGAGCCACGGCACTGCGGTGTTTGCAGCACCCTCCGGAGAAGCACGCGCGGCCGCGAGCAAACGATCGTGGTCCGCGGTCGTGAGGCCAAGGGCATCCGCGACCCGGCGCACCGTGTCCGGATGGGCGCGGCGGGTGCCCTGCTCCAGGTACCTGAGCCCGCGCGCACTCAAGCCCGCCCGCTGCGCCAGCTCCTCCTGCGTCAGGCTGGCGGCCAGGCGGTACTCTCGGAGCAGCCTGCCAAACACTTGCGGGGCTGTACCAGCCATCGCACCCTAGCTGCGCTCTGCGGCGCCGCCTTCCTCCCGCTCCCGGCACCATCATAGCACGCCGGAACCGGCATTGTGCCTCTATCGTGCCGCCATTGTGCCGCTGCTGTGCCTGGTGCGCGACGTCCAGCCAAGCGCAGACTGTACGGAAGGGGGAGGCATCCCGCGCAGCGCGCCTTCTCGCCGGAAGAACCGCCGCGGGCGGACCCGAACTCGTCCCACTCCCGCGCGAGGCGGCAGGAAACGTGTGGTGGCTGGGCGATGTTGAGTGCTCCTAGTGCGCGCGACGCAGGGTCAAGGCCGCGCACGGTCCGGTGCCGTTGAGCCAGTTGAAATATCAGCGGCACGCTATCGGGAGCGTAAGGAAGGAGGGTGAGCCGAGCGCACGGTTCAAGAAAGGGGTCAGCGTCGTCCGTGTGGTTCTGGTACAGGTCCGAAGTGCATCGACCCAAAACCACAGTAATGGGAATGGAGGACATCCATGAAGCGCAACACTGCGGGGATATTCTGTCTCGCCGCCACGCTCTTGCTGGGAGTGGCGACGGTAGCGGCGCCTCCGGGAGCGCGAACGCCCGCTCAGGCTCGGAGCCAGGGCCCTGGCACGTGCTCCACCGCCGCCGTGGCAGGGGTGTGGGGACACAGCGCAACCGGAACGCTCATCCGGCCGGCCGGTCCGGCCCTCTTTGCAGTCGTCGGGAGAACCACCTGGGACGCCCACGGGAATATCTCAGGGACGCAAACCGCCAGCGTAGGCGGCCAAATCGCCGTGAACACGATCAAAGGCACCGCCACGGTGAATCCCGACTGCACCGGCACGCAGACCGTCAGCCTCTACGACCCATCGGGCACATTGATTCGCTCAGCGACCTGGTCCACGGTGTTCGTCGATAACGCGAGCGAGATTCTGGCGATCATGACCTCGCTTACGGTGCACAATCCCGATGGCACGAGCAGCAGCGTACCGGCTATCGTCACCATGAACGCAACCAGACTGTTCCCAGATCGCGGCAATGTCCAATGAACGCGCGCGGCGGGAGCGGCGCCTGCCTCATAGGCGTGCCCGGTGGCATTGACTGATAGACTTGGGACCAGAGCCGGGGCACCACGACCCACCCTTTGGGCGGGTGCCCCGGCGGGTCGCGGATGGGCGGGTTAGGACAGCTGCGGCCAGGCGAAGCAAGTATGCACCAAGAAAGGTCGTTTGGAGCCCCGGAAAGTTGAAACCACGATGCGAAAGGATCGGGGATCGTGCGAGCACTTCATTGTCTGGCAATTGGTTTCATGCTGGTCTCGGTGTTGGCCACTGGCGCACCGCGGCATGCGGCCGCGGCGAGCGGCAGCCCGTCGCTGGTCGGCCACTGGGTGGTCCAGGGCATATGGGTGGACGACCCCTCCGTCACGACGGGCGACTGGCGGTGGGGAGTCAGGGACGCCATGAATCACACTACGCTGCCGTCCCAAAAGGTTACGACGGCGATTACCATGGATATCGTGAGCGATGCCTCCGGCAAGCACGCCACCTTCCAGGGGGAGGAGACCTTCATGAGCGACGGCAGCGGGGTCAGCCCTGAGTGCAACGCACAGCTGTTCACCAGCAAGCTGCTGCATGGAACGTGTCACGTCACCACCCACGGCAATGGCAAGTTCGACATCAGTCAAGGTGCGGGGGAACTTATCGTTACCGACGAGTGGATGACCTTCTACGGCGCCAAGACCGTGCGCGAGGTGCATAACCCGGTCCGCCCCGATTGGTCGGGAGGACCGTATCCCATAGACTATTGGGCCATCGAAGCCCAGCCGGGGTACTACAAAGACGAATTGCCGAACGGCGGGCCTATGCAGCCCCCTACCTTCTCCGGCTTATTCGTCATGGCGCGGTACTGAGGCATAGTTGCACCGCGATGCTGTGGCACGTGCGCGCCGACCCGCTTCCGGCTTGGCTGTACCATGCTGACGTCCTGATCGAAAGGAGTTCCTCCTATGCGCATGTGCCGCAGATTGTGCACCCTGCTCGTGCTCCTGGCGACGATGATCTCGCTGGCTCCGGCATTGCCGGCGACTCAGGCCGCCGCGCACCCTGCCTCGTCCAGGTCCATTTGGGCCGAAAACCTCTTGTCAGACACTGCGATCAGTCCCGGGCTCTCTCCCTCGGTGCGGCACACGGGCAGTCCTCCGACCGGATACGCGGTAACCTTCCACTACCGCGACCCCAGAGCGACCAGCGTGCAGATCAAGGGCGAATGGTATTTCTCCAGCCCGGCGCAGACGACGCTAAGCAGCTCCCAGGGGCTGCTGCCGGCGAAGTGGGCGCCCGGTGACTTCCCGATTGCCCACCCCAATGATGTCGCCGCCAACTGGCCGGTCATCGCCATGACCAAGGATCCCGGCACCGGCGTATGGTCCTACACGACCCCGCTGCCGTCCGGCGTGTTCACCTACGGCTTCTTTATCAACTGTCGCACTGCCGATCAGACGGGCTGCACGGAGATCTCCGACCCGAGTAACCCGCCCTGGAACACCAGCCACGGGATCACCGCGGGCTCGGTCGAGCCCAACAGCCAGGTCTACGTCCCCTCCGACCACTCCTATCGCACGGCCGACTACTCGTGGCAGGCGCCGAGCCGTGTCCACGGCTCGCTCGCGTATTTCACCTACACGTCTCCTGAGTCGCTCACCCCGCGCGGGACACACGCCCTGGCCATTTACACACCGCCCGCCTACAACCCGCAACGGGCCACGCCCTACCCGACCCTCTACCTCAGCCACGGCTACTGGGGAAACGAGATGGACTGGACCACCCAAGGTGACGCGGCCAACATCTTGGATAACCTGATCGGCGCCAGTCTGGTGCAACCGATGGTCGTCGTTATGACCAACTTCAACGGGTTCGCAGGTGACTGCCTATCGCACCCGGATCCATGGGTCAGCGCGTACGACCATGACCTCGTAGCCAATGTGATCCCCTATGTGCAAGCCCACTTCAACGTGTCCAGTCAGGTGTCGCAACGCGCCTTTGGCGGTCTATCGTGCGGCGGTGGCCTCGTGAACTCCCTGCTCGTCAACCATACGAGTGCCTTCGGGTACTACGCCGTGATGAGTCCATTTCCAGGCATCACAACGCTCACCCCCGCGCAGGTCGCTGCCCTTCGACGGGTCGGCATCCTTGTGGGCGGCGGCCGGCAGGATCCGATCCATCGTGCTGCCGCCGACGAGGTTGCAACGCTGCAAGGGTCACGTATAGGCGTGGTGGCCGACTTCATCAATGGTGGGCATGCGTGGTATGTGTGGCGGATCCTACTTCGCGACTTCCTGGCGCGGGTAGCCTTCATGCCGGTGCGGGCCAGGCCGAGATGAGCAGATCGCTCTTGCGGTTGTCCGGCCCGGCGCCACTTGACGTCGTCGATACAAACGCCCTGGACGCTGAGGGCAATGTCGTCGCGGGGACGCAGACCACCAGCGCTGCCGGCGTCATCACCGGGAACCCACTAGGGAGCCCAGCCCGTTCCGGCCCTGTTTTGAAGCAAGCGTGGAACCCGCAGGGCCGGACTGAAGGCTACACTTGGCGGGCCACGGTGCTGCGTGAGATTTGTCCCAAGGCATCCTGCCAGCGCCATGGCCCGGGATAGTCGGTCATGGCTAGGCTCTAGACGCTCATGAAGGCACTAACGGAGTCATTTCGCGTCCAGGTTCATCGCGTCGTCGGCGGCGATCAGCAGACACAGTATGGTCGGGACGTCGACGTCACGAAGAAAGTCCACTGAGTAGGCCGAGCCAACAAATGACAGGACTCTCTCGACGCGCGCAACAATGCTGCCACTGTGCAGTACGTTGAACTTCGTGTCGGATTGATCCGCGGTCAGAACGAGACCGTCGCGGATCCCGCCGAGAACAAAGCGCGGGAATGTCACAGCCGCGAGGTCGCGGTGCACTTCGCCAACGTCGATGCCCTCGCGCCTTATGACGTAGTTCGGTTCCACCGGGAGCAGGTGTTGGTGAATCGAAGCAACGATGGTACCGTCGGGATCCAGCATCTCGAACGTATGCCCGACATTGGTGGGAACGCTCCTCACCTCGAACACGACGTCGTCGACGTCCGCCGCCATGACAACGTAGGCTACGCCTGCTCCAAGCACACGCTGCCTGACGCGCAGTCGAATCGCGGGATTACCCACTCTGGATTCCTGGTCTCAACGCACAAATCCTGAATACGGTGTCGTTCTGCGCTGCACGCAGCGCAACGACCCGCCAACCTGGCACAACCACGGCTCACGTCGCTGCTTAACGGATCTTACCGTATACGCGTGAGGGCCGTGTGCGCCGATCGGTGCTTTGCCTCACCAGCGCGCGCTGTGGCTCCGCTCGTGCGTTAGCTCGCCACCATATCGCCGGAGTATCTCCCCTGCCAGAATCACCCGGCCCTCGGGAAGAACGCCAATTAATGTCTTGCCGGCCTCGATCTGCAGCTCGAATTGGCCGCGCTCGGGGCCAGTGAGGTCTGTGCCGGCCAGGCAGCTCGCAAGCCACTGTTTGTCGCTGGTTGCGCCTGAAAAGAAGCCGCACGCGGAAAATGAACCGAGGTCCGGGATCTGTATGACGTTGCCGGGAAGCGAAACCGCTCCCGGTCCCTCTTTGTTGACAGGGCCTGTCGGACCCAGTTCAGCAATGTCGAAGTGGATGCTGCCAATAGGCGACGTTTCACGACCCTCGGGAAGGGTCCATCCCGTACCCACCATTCTACCCTGCAGCTGCAACGGAGAGATCAGGCCGATCGAGTGCCCGGCGAATCCAGCGATTACCAGATCTTCAATTGCTCGATCGGCAAGCTCGCGCGACACAAATGCTGCCAGCAGGATCGGCTTCAGGCGCTTCCTCATCATGCTCCTGCAGATTCGACTTGTCTGTCCCAGCAGCCGAGGCGGGGTTCAACCCAGGATTTCCGCGCACGGCACGATACAGGCGCCAAACACGCCACCTGGAATCACTATGTCTGTATGCCTGGTAATGCACATCGGCCTCACGTACGACCAAGGATGAGTTCGCGGGCTAGTCCCTTTTGAACCTAAGGATCAACCGGACAGGTGGTGCGCCTCGCCACACCCGGCAGGAAAATACGCGTAGTAGTAGAAGACTGGCGCCAGGAGGTGCCATGTAGCTGGCCGCCCCAGTTCGTAGACTGATGTGCCAGCAATTGGAGATACACGTGGGACTGTATGCGCGGCAGATCGAGTGCTTGAGTTGTTCAAACAGCCGGGGATTTGTCCACCACACTGAAACGAGCAGTGTTCCGGTCAGCCAGGCCGAAGCGTTGGCTCTCCCGTCGCGTGCTGTGCTGACTTGCGGTCGTTGTGGGAGCACCAGCCTCATCCGTTCTTGGGGCGATGCGACACCGTACGCCACGAAGGGGTATGTAGGTCGAAGGCGCCGGCGCCGGACCGATTCCGTGGCCGCCGTTCAGGCGGGCGCCGGTTCCTGACGGCGAGGTCTTCTGCCCGGGTTGATTCGAAGGCGGGTATCTAGAGCGAGCGGGATGATGGAGCAAAGGGCTCCATCATCCCGCTCGCCATATGCGTATTGACATCGCACGCGGACTCAGCTACAGTGACGCATCGGGCAGGCGTCAATGCCTCGATCACTGCGGTTCATCGCTGTGCAGGCGACGCTGCTGATGCGTTACGCGGAGTCGAGCCGTTATGCAGGGCACAGCGCCGGACACGTACCGGGTAGTTGTAGCTGAGGACAACGCCCAGATCCGGGAACTGCTCAGGCAGCAGCTCGCGGAGTTGGGTCATGAAGTGATAGCGGAGGCCCGAAACGGTATCGACGTGGTCGCGCTCGTTGAGCGTGAACGGCCCGATGTTGTGGTTATCGATTGGGGGTTGCCCGGCCAGGATGGCTTGGTCGCAACCGCGGCGATACAGCAGAAAGCACCTGCTGCCATCATCGTGCTGAGCGCCAATGTGTCTTCCGATGATCCCGAAATGCAGGCAAGACGCGCCGGGGCTCACGCATTCCTTGCCAAGCCATACCTGATCGAGGAGCTGGACGAAGCACTGGAGCAGGCGGTAACTCGCTACAGGAAGAACCGGCCGCATCAAGCGCTCCATGCCGGTGCAGATACGTAACGATAGTGCCGTGGTTTGATACCGCTCGGTCTCCAATCGCAGGGCGGCCTCGGATCGCAGGCGCCCAGGAGTCGGGCATGCTGAATTCCGCGCGGGCGGTAGTCCTAGCGAGGAGTGAGCGTCATTGGCCGGCCGGTCTGTTCAGAACACGTACGACGACTCGGCTTCGCGACTACTCGAGGCTGTCGGATCAGTCAATGCATGCCTTCGGCTGCCGCAACTGCTGACCTCAATCGTCGATGCCACGGTGTCCTTGGCTGCGTGCGATAGGGTGGGCTTGTATACGAACCAGGACGGCGTGATACGTTGTGTCGCCGCCGGCGGTGCGGGAGAAAAGGCTCAGTACCTCGCGCGATCAGTACCCCTGGCCGAGCCCCTGGCGTTTTTGCGTGAGATGCGCACCAGACGCCGGATCATCTACATTCCAAACGTTGAGATTCACCATGCTTGGTCCGACCTGCTGCAGTCAATTCCAGAGGCGGATCAGGTACGAACGTGGCTCGGGCTTCCCCTTATCCAGCAGGATAGGCTACTCGGCTTCATCGGACTCGGCTATCACGGCGTCACGGAGTATCACAGCGTTGCGAATGATGCGCTTGTCGAATTCTCGCGCCACGTCTCAACCGCATATGTGAATGCAATGGTACTTGCCGAAGAGTCGGCACGCGCGCGGATGGCGCTGCTTCGCGCTACGATTCTGGAGACACTACGAGACGTCGACCGCATCGAATCAGTCAGCGAGCATGTAGCCACGGCCATCGGCCAGGCACTGGATGCGTCGTGGTGCGGCGTGTACTTAGGGCTTGGCAGGTCGCAGCCGACTCGGGCCGCGATGTTCGCCCAGCGTTCGGCCTCGCTGGATGGCCGAGTTGAGTCAGTCATCCAGTCGATTCTCACCTTGGTGGCACACGACCGGCGTACGTTGGCCGTGCCGGACATTGCGAACGACGTCGGCGGAGAAGTTTCGATTCGAGCGAATCGGGAGCTCTTACTGGCGAGCGGAGTGTGCTCGCTGCTAGTAGCACCGCTCGCGCTGCGCGGTGAATTCATGGGAGCGATTGTTGTGGTCCAGATCGGCACGCCTCGGGAATGGGAAAGCGGCGAGGTCATGCTGATTGAACAGGTTGCATCGGAGGTTGCCGCCCGCATTGTCCTGGCTCGGTCGCGTGAAGAACGAGACCTAGCATATGCGACTATGCAGAGTGAGCGTGACGTGCTTCGCTCGGCCGCGTTTCAATCGCCCAGCGCAATAATCATCGCCGGCATTCCTCCCTACGACATCCAGTTCTGGAACAGCGCTGCGGTGGGTCTTGCCCGGAGCGGCACGCCAATGTCGGCGTCCGGCCACGTCGAGCCGCCGAGGTTCGGTCCGCATTATGTTAACCATCAGCCATATCCGATTGAGCGGTGGCCTCTGACGCGTGCGTTTCGCGAGTGCGTATCCATTTCCAGCGAGGAGTCCCTTCTCCAGCTTCGCGACGGGTCCTTTGCGACCGTGCTTGTATCGGCAACTCCGATGACCGATGACGATGGGAGACCCGCAGGAGCCTTTGCGCTAATCCAGGACGTCTCACTTCAGCGCCAAGCGGAGAAGCGCGCCGGCGCGCGTACCTTCCAGTTCCATGCAATCTGCCAGCTATTGAGCCATCTGGTAGCGCATCTGACTCATGATGATGTCGAGCTGGATATGCTTCGCGAAATGCGAAAGAGGCTCCCTTTCGACGCCGCGCTCCTTCAAATCGGAACGACCGCTTCGGATGTCATCGCCTTCGAGGCAGGTAGCAAACCCAGGGAAGTGACTCAGGCGAGGCAGGAGATTCGTTCGCTGCTGAGGGCAGCGGCCGACCAATTGTCATTCAGGCTGTATGGCCGCGTGGTGCAAACTCAGGGCGCACCCGCGGAGCTTGAGCTTGGCTCTCAACTCGCCGAAGCAGGCTATCGCAGCGTCTTGACAATCCCGATCCTGCCTGACAATCAGTTCGGCGGCGCAATATTGCTGGCCGATCGTCGATCTGACGCATACGACGAGAACGATCTTGACTTCGCAGCGTCCCTGGGTCAGGTGCTCATCACATGCCACGTGCTGCGGAGCCGGTTAGACGACCACCGGCACGGAGCGATGCGGACCGAGCGAGACCGGCTCGCGCGCGACATACACGACGTGCTGGCGCAAATGATTACGTCAATCGTTCTCCAGCTTGAGCACACGCTCCAACGACTACCGGACGATTCTCCCCAGCGCGAAGTCGTGGAGCAGGCACGGGACACAGCGAGATCGGCGATTGCGGAGACGCGACGAATCGTGTGGAATCTTCGGTCCGCCAGCGTCACTCTCGAGGATCCCAGGACGGTGGTGCGGATTGAGGCCCCCAAGCTCGAGCGGCGAGTTGGAATCAAGCCGGAGGTCGTGGTGACGGGAGAACCGAAGCCCCTCAGGCCGGAGACTGGCTCGGTCGTGCAGCGATTTGTGCGGGTCGGCCTCGACAATGTCTGGTCTCACAGTGAGGCCAGAAATGTCAGAATCCTTCTCGACTATGGCGAACATGCGTTCACGCTGCTGATCGAGGATGATGGAAAGGGCTTTGACCCATCTGAGATTGACCTTATGGGCACTGGGCGGGTTGGTCTGGCGGGCGCCGCCGAGCGGGCCCGGCTCGTGGGAGGTAGCCTGCGCATCGAGAGTGCGGCGCAGCAAGGGACACGCGCCTGGTGTGTTGTCCCCTACACGCCTTCGGAACCGGCGTCGCGGACCCGCGATACGGTTTACCGCGCGGCCACGGCTGCTCTGAATGGCGAAGCCAGGGCGGACGGTCAACGAATACGAGTCGTATTGATCGATGACCACTCCATGGTGCGGCAGGGACTTGAACACATGCTCGCTGAACATGGAGACATCAAGGTTATTGGAGCTGCGGGCACCGGCTCGGACGGCCTGCGCATCATCAATGACGTTCGCCCCGATGTGGTGCTCTGCGATCTTCAGCTTCCCGATATCTCGGGGGTGGAAGTCATCTCTCGCGTGCGCATGCTGTTCCCAGACATTCGCTGCGTCATCGTCACTACGTACGATAATGACGATTACATTTACGAGGGAATCAAGTCTGGAGCCAAAGGCTACGTGCTCAAGGACGTGTCGTCCGACGAGTTGGCCCAGGCGGTTCGAGCCGCAGCCCGAAACGAGTCGCTTCTCCAGCCCATCGTAGCCGGCAAGCTGCTCGAGCGATTCGGCGAGATGGCACGACATGGGGACGTCGTCGAGCAACTCACGGAACGTGAGATGGGTGTGCTTCGGGCTCTCGCTACGGGCTCGCGCAATAAGGAAATCGCTCAGCAACTCAGCCTGAGCGAGAGTACGGTAAAGACGCACCTTGCCAGCATTTTCGGTAAATTAGCCGTGACCACGCGTACCGAGGCAGTCACGCGAGGACGTGAACTTGGGCTGATCCCACTTTAAGTCCAGGCCTTCCCATCCCGACCTGTTGCCCCGCTGTACCCTCGCGAGTTGGTGCGATAGCGGCCACGTTCCGCCGTTCGCAAATCCGACGCATGAACACAAAGTAGCCGACCGCGGCCGGAGACGGTCAGGCTTTGGCGCATCGAGCAACGGGACATTACGTGCGAGACGGCACGGTGACGTGTCCCGTCGATACCGTACAATATGCAGGGCATGGATTGTCGAAGTCGACCATTTGAATCCTGAGAAAGCGGTCATCAAGGCGCGCGAAACCGCTGGGCTCGGAATCAGATTTGGGAAAGGGTGGTGCACGCGTGACAAAGGAACTTGAAGTATACGCAGCGGTCCCGGCCAGTGCGATAGTCATCGTGGCGCATCCGGATGACGCCGAGTTTATGGTGGCCGGGACTGTGGCAACATGGGCGCGAGGCGGTTGCGAGATCGTGTATTTGCTCGTCACTGACGGCGACAAGGGCTCAAATGACCCGTCAATAAGCAGCACGGATTTGGCAGCTATGCGCCGCGCCGAGCAACAGGATGCGTGCTCCATTCTCGGAGTGAGGCACGTCGAGTTCCTTCACTACGAGGATGGCATGGTCATTCCCTCTCTCGCGTTGCGCCGCGATATCGCTCGGGTTATCCGAAAGTACAAGCCGGCAGCGGCGATTTGCCAGGACCCGACGCGATTCTACGCTGGGCGCGGATACATCAACCATCCCGATCATCGCGCGACCGGAGAAGCTGCTCTAGCCGCGATCTTCCCTGCCGCACGCGATCCTCTTACATTCCCCGAGCTGCTCGCCGAGGGATTTCAGCCGCACAAAGTGGCAGAGGTCTTCGTCGGTATGTCTGAAGTCGACGACGTCATCGTCGACATCAGCGAAGCGTTCTCCCTGAAGGTCCGGGCACTCGCCGCGCACAAGAGTCAGCTGGGTGAATGGGACCCGTCAGCGATGATGAGCGAGTGGGCAGCGTCTGCAGCCGAGGGACACGCCTTCTCCCACGGAGAAACGTACCGCTACTTCAAGCTCGACGGCGACGAGTAGCATGGGGCCGCGGCTATCGGCCAACCACCATCGTGCGTTAGCACACCTTGTTCACCTGTACCACGGCAAGGTTCGCGACACATATGACGCTGGCGGAGGCCGCCTTCTGATGCTCGCGAGCGATCGCATCTCGGCGTTTGACTGTATCCTGCCCACAGATATTCCGAGCAAAGGCCGCATCCTGACAGCGATCTCCGCTTTCTGGTTCGGGAAGATGTCTTACCTTGTGCCGAACCACTTGATTTCCGCGGACTGGGACGTGATCGCGGCAACACTGGGCTTGGATCCTAGAGAAACCGACCTTGCCGGCAGATCGTCGCTCGTGTGGAGAGCGAAGAGGATCGACGTGGAATGCGTTGTCCGTGGATTTCTGGCCGGTTCCGGGTGGGTCGAGTATACAGCATGCGGTACGCTGGCAGGATTGCCGCTGCCTGGCGGCCTGATCGAATGCGAGGAGCTTGCGGAGCCCGTGTTCACCCCGGCGATTAAGAACGATGCCGGCCACGACCAGAATATCAGTGTTGACCAGCTTGTCGCACTGGTGGGACTGCCAATGGCCTCGCAGCTTGAAACGACAAGCCTTGAAGTATACAGTGCCGCGCGGCAATACGCGCTTGAACGCGGCATCATCATCGCCGACACCAAGTTCGAGTTCGGATTCGTCGATGACCAGCTCACGCTCATCGATGAACTGCTCACGCCGGATTCCTCACGATTCTGGCCTGTGGAGCACTACGAGCCTGGGCGCGTGCAACCCAGCTTCGATAAGCAACCTGTTCGCGATTATGTGCTCAGCTCCGGCTGGAACAGGCAGCCGCCTGCGCCTCCACTGCCGCCGGATGTCGTTGCGGCAACTCTGGCGAGATACCGGTCCGCGTACACATTGCTCACAGGGAGGGATCTCCATGACTGACGTAGAGGCGCCAATGACGTACGGCATCGACGTACGCGTCACCCTGCGGCCGGCGGTGCTTGACACGCAGGGCAAAGCAATCTTGCGCGGCTTGCATGCTATGGGCTACAGCTCGATCGGCGAAGTCCACGCCGGCAAGTACTTCCGGCTGACTGTGGCGGCGCCGACAGGCGAGAGCGCGCTTGCGCAGGCACGATCCGCATGTGAGCGGTTGCTAAGCAACCCCGTAATCGAAACGTTCACTGTCGTCATGGCGGATGGGACGTCGACGTGAAGTGGACGGTGGTAGCGTTCCCAGGGTCGAATTGTGACGAAGATACTAGGTACATCCTGACCACGCTGTTTGATCAGGACGCCGAGATCATATGGCACCAGGAGACTGATCTTCGCGGAGCCGACGCGGTCGTGCTTCCGGGCGGCTTTGCACACGGCGATTATCTCCGATGCGGGGCTATCGCAAGGTTCTCCCCGATAATGGACGCCGTGTTTCAGCATGTCGCCTGTGGAAAACCAGTCCTCGGCATCTGCAACGGTATGCAGGTACTTGCCGAGGCGGGCCTACTGCCTGGCGCCCTTTTGCGCAATGACTCGCTTGAGTTTCGCTGCCAATGGGCCAGCCTGATTGTCGATGCGCCCAGCCGCATGTTTCTAGGTGGCACACCTGCCGGTACAGTCCTGCGAATGCCGATCTCGCACGGCGAAGGGCGCTACCATTGCGATGGGGATGAGCTCGCCCGGATCTCGGCGGACGGCCAGATTCTCCTTCGGTACTGCCTCGACGACGGTGCGCTGGAAGCCTCCGCGAATCCGAACGGCTCGATCTGGGCCATCGCCGGGATACAAAATCGCGAGGGAACGGTCTTCGGGTTGATGCCGCATCCCGAGCGGGCGTGCGATCCGCTGCTTGGGGGCACCGATGGAGCGATTGTGTTCCGGTCTATGATCGAGGCCATGCATGGGTGACGAACGACCCTCGCCAGCGCAATTGCGTATCATCGGCCTTATTCCAGATGAATATGATCGGATCGTCGCCCTACTTGGCAGAGCGCCCACGGCAGTCGAGCTCGGCATGTTTGGAGCGATGTGGTCCGAGCATTGCGGCTATAAGCATTCGCGACCATTACTCAAGCGATTCCCCACGGGTGGAACCGGCGTCTTGCAAGGCCCAGGTGAAAATGCGGGCGCGGTGAGTCTAGGCGATGGACTTGCTCTGGTGCTGAAGGTAGAAAGCCACAACCACCCCAGCGCCATCGAGCCATATCAGGGTGCGGCAACCGGAGTGGGCGGCATTCTTCGTGACATATTCACCATGGGCGCCCGGCCAATCGCGATGCTCGATTCGCTGCGGTTCGGCACGCCCTCGGGTGCACCTGGTTCGAGCACCCCGGCAGACGATGATGCATGGCTTCGTCACATTTTCGGCGGTGTCGTTGCCGGTGTGGGTGGGTACGGTAACTGCATGGGCATTCCCACGGTCGGCGGAGAGACCGTGTTCGAGCCGTGCTACGCCGGAAACCCATTGGTGAATGCCATGTGCGTGGGCCTGGTCGATGAAGCTAAAATCGTCCGCGCGCATGCGGGCGCTCCCGGCAACCTCCTCATTCTCGTCGGCGCAGCAACCGGCCGTGATGGGATTCATGGCGCGACCTTCGCCTCAGTTGAGCTCGACGAGAAGTCCGACGAACGCCGGCCGGCCGTCCAGGTCGGAGACCCGCTTACGGAGAAGCTGCTCATGGAAGCCTGCTTGCACTTGCGAGATCGCGGCATCATCGCCGGCATGCAGGATCTCGGCGCTGCCGGACTGACGAGCTCGACCGTGGAAATGGCCGACAAGACCGGCGCCGGCATCGATATCGACATCGCCCTCGCGCCGCGCAGAGCGCCGAAGATGACCGCGTACGAGGTGATGCTCAGCGAAAGCCAGGAACGAATGCTCGTCGCGGTTCAACCACACCTGCTGGCGGAGGTGGAGGCCGTGCTTGATCGCTGGGAGCTCCCGCACGCAGTCATCGGAGCAGTGACTGACGACAACATCATGCGTGTGCGAGATGGCGCCGAGATCGTGGCCGAGGTCCCGGTCAGGCTCTTTACCGAGCAGTGTCCCGCATACACGCTCGAGGGAGTCGAGGATCCTGAGGTCCAAGATCTGCGCGCGCGACCGTATGTGTTGCCTGACACCGGCGATTTCGGTCAGGCGCTGGTGACGCTACTGGCGCACCCGAACATCGGAAGCAAGCGCCGGGTGTGGCGCCAATACGACCACACGATTCAGACGAATACCGTCGTTCCTCCCGGGGCGGACGCTGCGGTCCTGCGATTGAAGGGGCGGCGGGATGCGATCGCGCTCACGATCGACGGCAATGGACGGCATTGCTACCTCGAGCCGTATATCGGCGGTGCCCTTGCCGTACTGGAAGCAGCACGCAACCTCGTCTGCGTCGGGGCAAAGCCGCTCTGTGTCACCGATTGCCTGAACTTTGGCAATCCCGAGAGGCCTGAGATCTACTACCAGCTCGAGCAAGCAATCGCGGGCATGGCGGACGCTTGCAGGGCACTGTCGATACCCGTCGTTAGCGGCAACGTCAGCCTCTACAACGAGAGCCAGTGGGGAGCGATCTACCCAACGCCGGTGGTGGGCATGGCCGGCCAGATCGCCGACGCGCGCAAGATCTGCACGCCGGGCTTCAAGCGCGAAGGTGATGTCATCGTCCTCATCGGACCCGACGACGTGTCGTTGGCGGGTAGCGTCTACGCCCAATCGCGCGGGCTGTCACCGTGTGGACAGCTCGCACCTCTGGACATCGACCTTGAGTGCCGCGTCCAGTTGGTCTGTCGCAAGGCGATCGAGGCAGGGATACTTCAGTCAGCTCATGACTGCAGTGATGGCGGCATTGCCGTGGCACTTGTCGAGAGCGCGCTGGCCGGAGGGCTCGGAGCGGAAATAGACGATGCGGTCGTCGAAGGACAACGCAATCAGGCCCTGTTCGGAGAGGGCCCTGCACGGATCGTGGCCAGCCTCGGCTATCGCGACCTTGCGCGGCTTGAGGCGCTGGCAGAGGCCTTCGACGTGCCGCTACAACTGATCGGCCATGTCGACGGCAACACAGTGACCTGGAAGGGCCTCTTCGCGCTCGAGCTGTCGACGCTCACGCAAGCGTACGAATCTGCTCTTGATTCATTGAGCGCCCCAGGCAGCTAGCAGACTATACGACGCTAATCACAATGGTGGCGCGTCGTCGTCAACCAGGGCTGCCTCTGCGGGCTCCTGGATGCTTGGCCCGCCAACGTCGAGCACGATGCGCGAGCGGCCATCCTCGGAAGGCCCGACGACGCCGCGATCCTCCAGCACATCCAGCAGTCGAGCCGCGCGCGTATAGCCGATGCTCAACCGGCGCTGCAGAAGGGACACCGAAGCACGTCGATACTCACGCAGAATCCGCACTGCATCGTCGAGCAGCGAGTCATCTGTGTCTGGCTCCTCTACCTTCGGAGGCGGCTCGAGCTCGCCTGCCGGAATCATCTCCACTGGTCGCGAGGAGTTCGTCTTCCAGAAGCCGACTAGGTTCTCGATCTCACAATCGGACACGTACGCACCTTGCACCCGGATCGGCTTTCCCTCGTCGCTCGGTAGGTAGAGCATATCGCCTCTGCCCAACAATTTCTCCGCGCCGGACTGGTCGAGAATGGTGCGAGAGTCTACCTGCGAGCTGACCGCGAATGCGATGCGCGCGGGAAAGTTTGCCTTGATCAATCCCGTGACAACGTCGACCGAGGGCCGCTGTGTGGCCAGAACCAGATGCATGCCGGTTGCCCGCGCCAGTTGCGCAAGCCGGCATATCCCTTCTTCCACGTCTTCCGCTGCGACCATCATCAGGTCGGCCAGCTCGTCGATGATGATCACGATGAACGGCAGTACCTCCTTGGGATCATATTGCATCTCGTTGTAGCGCGCGAGGTTCCTTGCGCCGCGCTTTGCAAACAGCTTGTACCGGCGATGCATCTCCTTCAGTGCCCACTTCAGGGTTCCAGTAACCTTCGTGGCGTCGGTGACTACGGGAGCCAGCAGGTGAGGCACATCGTTGAACACCGCGAGCTCAACCATCTTTGGGTCGACCATCAGCAATCGAAGTCGATCGGGACTATTGTGATACAGCAGGCAGCTGATCAACGAGTTCAAGCACACGCTCTTGCCCGACCCAGTGGCGCCGGCGATCAGCAGGTGCGGCATCCGCGCAAGGTCTGCCATCACCGCGCCGCCCGAGACATCCTTGCCAAGGGCAATCTTGAGCGGCGATTTGAGTTTCGAGCAGGGTTCGGATTCGAGCACCTCGCGGAGCGTCACTTTGGCCGTCCTAGCATTCGGTATCTCGATCCCGATCACGTTCTGCCCTGGAACCGGGGCCTGGATACGAATGCTGCGAGCCGCCAGAGCCAGCGCGAGGTCGTTCTGCAGCGCGGTCACACGCTGCACGCGCGTTCCACGCTCGGGCTGTACGTCGAACTGCGTGATGGCCGGGCCAGTGTGCGATCCGACGACTCTGGCTCGCACGCTGAACGCATTCAAGGTGTCCTCGATAATCCGGCTGCGAAGTGCATTGTCGATCGGGGATGCTTCGTCGTCCTGCACCACACTGTCGAGCAGCGACAGAGGAGGATAGACCCAAGCCGGCTCGGGCTCAAGGCCGGCTAAGGCATCGTCCGGTTCCTCCTCGTCCGGGACGAGGCTTGGAATCATCAAGGCAAGGGCCTCGACCGGCGGATCAAGATCGGAATCATCCGCAGTCAACGCCACAACATTCTTCGCGGCCGGCGACAGGTGCTTGGCCCGAGGTGCGCGGTTCGATTGTTGCTCACCATCCGCCACCGCGGGTGGACGCGGTTGCCCGCGACGAGGCAGGCGACCAAGGCGGACGATCGCACGGCAGCTAAGCACGCAGAGTCGGAAAGTTACTTTGAACCCAAGAGCCAGACCGCGCCAGCCGTGGCCTGCAGTGACGTGGAACGCGAGCACCATACCACAGGCCACGAGGAACGTGGCGGCAAGAGGAACACCTTCCGCACCAACATACGCGTGCAGTTGGGTCGCGACTTCATTTCCAAATGGTCCGGCGTGGTGACCGGCTCCGAGTGAGACGAGGCCTGCTGCGAAGAGCGCCAGCAGACCGCACGTCTCCTCAAGGTGAAGAAGCGGGCGTCCGCGCGTCGTCCTCCGCAGGAGATCGAGCCCGGCAGCTACGAGGAGAGGGGGCAGGAGATAGGCGGCCCAATCGAGCGCGGAGACAACGAATGGACCGGCAGCAGTCCGGTTGACCACCATTAGCGCAAGCCCGACGCCAACAGCGACAACCGAAAGCCTCGCCGCGTCCCGCCAGCGTTCGCTCCGCGAAACAACCGGGACCCACTGACCATCGACCGGAACAGCGCTGTCACCCGTTCCGGCACGCTTCGCTCGCGTACGCTGAGCCTTTTCGGTCTGGTGAGATGTCTTCGGTCCGCGACTAGCCGGGCCGCTTTGAGGTACGGGCTTGCGGACTGCCATGTTGACTTCGCTTTTCCGGCTCCTCAAACCTCCATCACCACCGGAATGATCATCGGCCGGCGCTTGGTCTTGGAATAGAGGAACTTCTTGAGGGCTTCCTGAATCTTTGCTTGCACGTACGCCCACTCCCCCGACTCGTCGAGGTGGGCGTCCAAGGCATCGTACACAACCGCACGCGCCATTTCAATGAGGGCGTCCGCATTGTTTACGTGAATGAAGCCTCTCGTTACGAGATTGGGGGCGGCCGCAGGCCGGCGTGTTCGCCGATCCATCGTGACTAGGACCACGACCACTCCATCCCGTGCAAGCATCTGGCGATCGCGCAGCACGACATCGCCGATGTCGCCGACGCCAAGCCCATCCACGTACACCTTTCCGGCTGCAACTGTGCCGGAGCGCAGCAAATGCACTCCGTCAGTCTCCAACACGGCGCCATTCTCGGCAATGATGATTCGCTCTTCCGGGACGCCCATCTGCATCGCTAGGCGCTTGTGCATGACCAGGTGCCGGTACTCACCGTGCATTGGCACGAGGTAGCGAGGCTTGAGCAAGCCAATCATCAGCTTGAGATCTTCCGCCGATCCGTGGCCAGTCACGTGCACCTGCTCGAGAGGCTCGTAAACCACGTTAGCGCCAAGTTTGAACAGATTATTGACGTTACGCGCAACCGACTCTTCATTTCCCGGCACCGGCGTGGCCGAGATTATCACGGTGTCACCAGGCTCGATAGTCAAGTGCTTCTGATCACCGAAAGCCATTCGTGTGAGGGCGCTCGTCGGCTCCCCCTGGCTCCCGGTCGTGACAACAGCCAGCCGCTGCCGCGGGATGCTGTCAATCTCGTCGAGGCGTGCAAATACGCCGGGAGGCACGCGCAGATAACCCAGTTCGATCGCTCGGCTCACATTGTTGACCATGCTGCGGCCGATAATCGCCACCCGGCGATCACCTTCGACTGCCGCGTCGACCACCTGTTGCACACGAGCGATAAGGCTTGCGAAGGTGGCGACGATGATCCTGCCCTTGGCGCGCGCGAAAACACGCCTCAGACCCTCAGTCACCACAGCTTCCGACGGAGTAAAGCCGGGGGAGTCAGCTCGCGTGCTGTCCGAAAAGAGGGCAAGCACGCCCATGCTTCCCAAGCGAGCCAGCGTGCCGTAGTCGGGAGGCTTGCCGTTCACCGGCCGTTGATCAAACTTGAAATCGCCGGTGTGCACGACGGTCCCGACCGGCGTGTGCAGGGCAACGCCCAAGGCATCCGGAATACTGTGGCACTGGTGGAAGAACTCGACGGAAAAGCTGCCCAGAGTAATCGCCGAGCCCGGAACGACCGTCACCATAGACACCGTATCGTAGAGCTTGTGCTCCCGAAGCTTAACTTCGATCAGCCCGCGGGTGAGCGCCGCCGCATACACCGGCGCGGGAACCCTTGGCAATATATAGGGCAAGCGCGCCCGTGTGGTCTTCGTGGCCATGGGTGATAATGTACCCGCGCACGCGATCTCGGCGTTCCTCCAGGTAGCTCACGTCCTGGATCACCAGGTCGATGCCGAACATGGAATCGTCTGGGAACATGAGACCGGCGTCGACAACCACGATGTCGTCTCCAAACTCGAAGACCATCATGTTCTTGCCAATCTCTTCGAGACCGCCAAGCGGAATCGCGCGCAGGCGGGGGCCGCGACGGAGGCGACCGTCAACTCCTTGGATTGCCGCCTCGTTCGTCATAATTGCCAGGAAGCCGTCGGGGCCGTCAAAACAGCGACAGTTGCTTCGGTCCGGATTCGTCCGTGCCCGGAGACACGGGGGCCGGCGCGAGAGTCCCGGTGACAGCCTTGGCAGCAGGCAAGTCTCTGCGATTCCGCGCCTCGTCGACCAGGGCAGGAATCCGTTGCATATCCTGCCTGGTCATCGCCGCGACGTCCGGACTGCGGAGACCGGCGGCCGGGTGGAAGAGGGGAAGAATGGTGCGGCCGTCCTCATGCTTTGGCTGGCCATGAATGCGCGTGATCGATTGTCCTGGGAAGAAGCGCGCCATAGAGTATCGGCCCAACGTAACCACAACCTTCGGATTGATGATCGCGAGCTGTCGATCGAGGTAGGGAGAGCAGGCCGCGATTTCGCCCGGCGCCGGGTCGCGGTTCTCCGGTGGCCGGCATTTGACAACGTTGGTGATATACACCTGTTCGCGTCGGAATCCAATGCTCGTGAGCAGCTCTTCCAGGAACCGGCCCGCCGGGCCAACGAACGGCCGGCCCTGCCGGTCCTCATGGAACCCGGGGCCCTCGCCGATGAACATCACCTCCGCATCGACGGGCCCTTCGCCAGGCACGGCCTTGATACGCGTGCGGGACAACACACAGTTCGGGCATGCACTGACTTCCGCATAGAGGACGCCAAATTGATGGTGCCGTTCGTTCATTTGGCCCTCCGCACCCTCGACATCTCCCACCTGCTATGAAACCAGCCGACCCCGAACAGTCTCGAGACCGCCGGGGCCGGCCGTACGTTATGTCAAAAGAGATGCTCGCCCCTAGTACCGCGGCCTGTCACGCGGCGGTCCTCCACGGTCGAATCCGCCACGATCCGGGCCACCTCGCCCGCCCGGGCCGCCGCGACGATCGCCATTGAACCCGCCACCAGATGGGCGTCGATCGCCGCGAGGCGGCACCTGCACGTCCTCAAAGCCGGGCAGCGTGGCCTTATGCGACAAATTCACCCGGCCCTGGCTGTCCACCTCCACGACCTTCACCATAAGGTGATCGCCGACCTTGACCACATCTTCAACCTGTTCGACCCGCTGCGCCGCTAACTGCGAGATGTGGACCAGCCCTTCCTTGCCCGGGAGCACCTCGACGAAGGCGCCGATGCCAATCACGCGCTTAACAACGCCATCGTAGACCTGGCCGACCTCGAGATCCATGGTGATGGATTTCACCTGGTTGACGGCCTTCTCGGCATTGGCCCCATTGTTCGTGGCTACGAGCACAGTGCCATCATCCTGCACCTCGATCGTCACCTGGCACTCTTCCTGAATCTTGCGTATGACCTTGCCGCCCGGACCGATCAGGGCACCGATCTTCTCTGGATTGATCTGGATCTTGACGATACGCGGCGCATACGGGGAGAGCTCCTCTCGCGGCTCAGGCATCACTTCGAGCATCTTGTCGAGGATAAATAGCCGCGCTTTGTTCGCCTGTTCCAGCGCCCTCTCCATAACTTCGAACGTAATTCCTGTGACTTTGATGTCCATCTGGATGCCGGTAACGCCGTCGGCAGTCCCCGCAACCTTGAAGTCCATATCACCAAGGAAATCTTCCATTCCCTGGATATCGGTAAGCACGGCGTACTTCCCCGCGTCGCCGGTAATAAGGCCCATCGCCACACCGGCCACCGGTGCACTGATAGGGACACCGGCATCCATGAGAGCAAGTGTTGTTCCACACACCGAAGCCATGGACGACGAGCCATTCGAGCTCAGAACCTCGGACACGACGCGTATGACGTAAGGAAAGTCCTCTTCAGCCGGCACGACGGCCGCGATTGCACGCTCAACCAATGCACCGTGGCCGATCTCGCGGCGGCCAGGCCCGCGCAGCGGGCGCGCCTCACCGGTGCTGAACGGAGGAAAGTTGTACTGGTGCATGAACCGCTTCTTGGACTGCGGCGTGATGTCGTCAATCATCTGCTCGTCGGTGCCTGGACCGAGTGTACAAATGCTCAGTACCTGAGTTTGACCTCTCGTGAACAGGCCGCTGCCGTGCGTCCTTGGCAACAACCCTACACCGCACGTGATTGGTCGAATAGTCGTGAGATCGCGGAGGTCGGGACGAATGCCCTCCTCCAAGATGCGTCGGCGCATAAGCGCCTTAAGCTCGCCCTGGAAGGCCTCTTTCACCTGCTTTTCGGCCACAGTCACGGCGGCGATGCGGTCCGCGAATCGGACGAGCACCGCCTTCTGCACCACGTCGACCGCAGCCTCACGCTCTTCCTTCCGCTCCTTATACGCAGCCTCAGTGAGGTCCGCACGCACAAGCTCCGCGACTTCGGCCTTGATCTCGGCCGGCAGAACGTAGACCGCAACTTCTCGCTTGGGCTTGCCGGCCGCCGCAACCATGCGCTCCTGCATGTCGATGATTGGCTGCAAGGCTTGATGCCCCTGGCGGATCCCCTCCAGCACCAGGCTCTCCGGCAATTCCTGGGCGCCGCCTTCAACCATCATGACGGCCTCGCGGGTTCCGGCCACCACCAGGTCAAGATCGCTGTATTTGAGCTCGCTCTCGGTAGGATTGATGATGAACGTGTCGTTCACGTAGCCGACCCGCACGGCTGCGATAGGCCCGTTGAACGGAATACTCGAGATAGCCAAGGCGCACGATGCGCCACACACTCCCAGCACATCTGGGTCATTCTCTTGATCGGTGGAAAGTACAGTCATCACCACCTGGACGTCGTTCCGAAACCCCTTCGGGAACAGCGGCCTCAGCGGCCTGTCCGTCAAGCGCGCCGAAAGTATTGCGTGCTCACTCGGCCTTCCCTCACGCTTGATAAAGCCGCCGGGAATCTTCCCTGCCGAATAGAGCTTCTCCTCGTAGTCGATGGTCAGGGGGAAGAAATCTACTCCCTCACGGGGTGCATCACTGGCTACCGCTGTAGCAAGTACCACAGTCTCGCCGCAGCGCACAACAACAGCGCCATCGGCCAGGCCGGCCAGCACGCCTGTCTCAAACGACAGCACTTTTCCGCTGACCTCAACCTCATCGCGAAAACTCATCGCTCCTCCAAACATAGACGCGCACGTCTCCGGCTACTTGCGAAGGCCAAGCCGGGACAGTAAGGAGCGATACCGCTCGACATCCCGCTGTGCGATGTACGCAAGCAGGCGCTTCCTTTGACCTACCATCATCAACAAGCCGCGCCGGGAGTGATGGTCATGTTTGTGCACCTTGAAGTGTTCGCGCAGCTCGTTGATGCGCTGAGTCAGAAGAGCGCATTGCACCTCCGGTGATCCCGTATCCCCGGAAACCGTGGCATATTGCGCGATCAAGCCTGTTTTGGTCTGGCTATCCATCCGATCGACTGCTCCTTGGTGGGTATTATTCTCCTCTTAATCTCTGGTAGTATATCACACGACCAGTGCGTGGCTCCTCGCGACAAGCTGTGGCATGGCTGCGCGCGCCTGCGGCCAGAACGGAGACGATACTCGATGCCTTCCTCAAGCCAACCGGCAAGGGCTAGCTCCGACTACGTCGCGCTGCCGGATCGGCTCGCGGGGTACAACGAGCTCGTACGTTTGGTCATGAAGGAGTTGATAGGTCCCGGCCCCGGGCTCGAGCCGTTCTACGGCATGATGTCCTACCACCTGGGCTGGGTTGACACCAGCTTCCAGCCGCGTCAAGCCCGACCGGGAAAGAGCTTGCGCCCGAGCCTGTGCATGCTCATTGGCGAAGGGCTTGGAGCCCGGCCCGAGAACCTCGCACACTTCGCCGCGGGCTTGGAATTGCTCCACAATTTCAGCCTGATCCACGACGATATCGAGGACCGCAGTCAGACTCGCCGAAACAGGCAGACCGTGTGGACATTATGGGGCGAGCCTCAGGCGATCAATGCCGGCGACGGCATGTTCTCGCTTGCGCATCTGGCGTGGTTGGGATCCCCCATGGCCGAGACCGATCCGGCTTCGTTCGTTGCTGCGCTTCGTTCAGCTGAATCGACAATCTTGCGACTGTGCGAAGGCCAGTACCTCGATATGAAGGGCGAGCGCAGCCTTGACATGTCCGCCAAGCTGTACCTGCAGATGATCGGCCGGAAGACTGCTGGATTGATTGGCGAGGCGGCATGGCTGGGCGCGCTCGCAGCAAACACTATCGCACCGATGCGCGAGGTCACCCGTGCCTTCGGCACCGACCTCGGCATCGCCTTCCAGATACGCGACGACATTCTTGGGATATGGGGCGACGAGTATGAGACCGGAAAGAGCGCATCCAGCGACATCGCCACCCGAAAGATGACATTGCCGATCATTACTGCGCTGGAGACTGCGATGCCTGCGATTGTGGAAGAATTGCGCAAGTGCTACGCCCGCGCGCCGGTCTCTGGCGATGAGCAACACGTTCGTAAGCTCCTCGACGCGTCCGGAGCGCGCCAAGCTGTACTCGCGCGCGAGAATCACCACTGGCACGCAGCGATGAGGAGCCTCGACGCGCTGCCTCTGAGCGCTACGTGGCGCGATGACATACGAGAATTCGCGCGGTCCTTCGTCGGCCGGTCGTCGTAGCGGGCCTATGGATCGCCGGCGCTTGTTGCTGGCCCTCGGCTTCAGCGCCGCGATCGGCGTCGCAGGGCGTAGTCGCGGCGCGCTCTCATCCTCGGGCGCCATCGGTGCGATCCTGGTGGGCAGCCCGGTGTTCTATGGTGGCGGGTCGCAATGGGCCGCGACGCTGCTCGCGTTCTTTGGCAGCTCGAGTGCTTTGTCGCACCTGCAGAGGCGAGAGCGCATGTTGTCAGGGCCTTCCTTGGTGGAGGTGAGAGGATCCCAGCGCGATATCGTGCAGGCCCTGGCCAACGGCGGCATCGCGGCGATTGCGGCAGCCCTGCGCCCAAAGTTGCAGACGCGCGCGGTCGATCGAGCTTTCGCCGGCTCTCTCGCAGCGGCAAATGCCGACACGTGGGCCACCGAGATTGGAAAGACAAGCCCGACTCCGCCCCACATGATCCTTTCTGGCGCGGTGGCGACCGCTGGCACTTCCGGCGCAGTCAGCCCGCGCGGCCTCTTGGCCTCCATCTGCGGCAGTGCCGCGATCGCCGCAGTCGCTGCTTCCGGTCGGAGCCAGCAGAGCCGAGCGACAGCCTTTGGTGTGATCACACTCGCCGGCGTGCTTGGTTCGCTTGCGGACAGTGTCGCTGGAGCTACTATCCAGGCAGCCTACCAGTGCCCGCTGTGCCATAAACCGACCGAGCGCCGGACGCACGCGTGCGGCGCGGCCACAACGCTGGTCTCCGGCCACGCGTGGTGTACCAACGACGTCGTGAACATCATCTGCACACTGACAGGTGCGCTGGCAGCGAATGCTCTTGCCTGGCTGTGGCGCGCGGAGGTACGTCCGCAGCGCTCGCAGGGGCTGTCCCGATCGGCCTGGATGCCAATCGTTCCGGATGCTAGGCCGGGTTTCGCCTGAGCGCCGATAGGAACCCCGCGCCCATAGAGGCAGGCTTGGCCTGGTCCTCCAGGGCACGACGCTGCCACGGCGCGCCGCCTCGTCCCTTGCAGGTCGTACAATGACCACATGATGGAAGGCTGGAATCGAACACTTTGGGTCAGTTGGATCACGCAGATCCTCGCCCAGATTGGCTTCAGCTTCATCTATCCGTTCCTGCCGCTCTACGTCCAACATCTGGGCGTGCACGACCAGCATGCGATCTTGATCTGGTCGGGCTTCTTGTTTGGCAGCACGACCGTAGCGATGGCCGTGTCCGCACCAATCTGGGGAGCGCTCGCCGACCGCTTTGGGCGAAAGCTGATGGTCCTGCGTGCTATGGGTTGCGGCGCCGGACTCGCATTTCTGATGCTTCTCACCCAGAATCCCGCCGAGCTCATGGTCGTACGTATCCTGCAAGGCGTATTCACCGGTAGTGTCGCGGCGTCGCAGGCGCTTGTTGCCGGTGCTGTGCCGCGCGAGAGACTGGGCTTCGCGATGGGCCTCATGCAAATGGCGGTGTTTACTGGGTCGTCGATCGGGCCACTCGTTGGCGGTCAGCTCGTCGACCGTGTCGGATTCCAGCTCACCTTCCTGATCGCAGCCTCCCTTCTCGCTCTGGCAACGGTTCTCACCTGGCTCTATGTAGAGGAGAGCTTCGAGCCTGAGCCGTCTTCGAGCGGCGGCGAGCGCTCGAGCTTCTGGACGGGCGCCCGAAAGCTGCTCGCCAACCGGCAGATCGGAATGCTCATACTCGTACTATGCGCGGTCCAATTTGGCGGACAGATAGTCGGGCCAATCCTTCCCCTATTCGTGCAGACCCTTGGAGCCACCACTCGAGATGCCGCTTCGGTTTCCGGCAACGTGTTTGCGATCGCTGGGATCTGCAGTGCATTCGCCGCCATCATTACTGGCCGTGTCGCCGATCGCCGCGGTCGGTTCAAACTGTGGCTGACGATGTCAACCGTCGCCACAGCTTTGATCTATATCCCACAGCACGGGGTCGGCTCGATCACCGAGCTGTATCTCTTGCGAGCGTTGACCGGAGTGTCCATGGGCGTGATGCTCGCCACCGCAAGCGCTATGCTCAGCTTGAGCACGCCGCGGGACCAGCAAGGTGCGGCGATGGGCCTGAGTGCCGGAATCAACGCCGCGGGTCAGGCGATGGGCCAGCTCGGAGGTACCGCCTGTGCAAGCGTATTTGGCATCCGCTCCATCTTCGCGGTCACTGCGGCCGTCTTCGGCCTGGTGAGTGTCGCGATCGCGCGACTCGTCACCGAGCCGCCGCCCGCGCAGGACTAGCTGCCTTACTGCGCCGGACACGCAGTAAACTTGAATCTCGGATCGAGCCCCTTGGGTCCAAGGGCGTGAAAGAAGCGCAGCGCGTCGTCCAACGTGACCACCGGCACCAGGGTCATCTTATGGCCCACGACCTTCGCGGCGTCTGCATAGTTGCCTCCGTCACACGGTACGATGAAATACCTTGCCCCTGCCCACTGCGCTCCAATGACCTTCTGCTTGATCCCGCCGATGGCGCCGACACTGCTATCCAGGCTGATAGTCCCAGTTCCGGCGATCTTGAGGCCGTACGTAAGGTCGGTTGGCGACAAACGGTTGATCACTCCAAGCGTGAACATGAGGCCCGCCGAAGGACCACCAATGTTGCCGGGATCGATCTTGACATTCACGGGGAGCTTGGAAGGGAAGTGCTGCGGCGGCGCCGGCACGAACGCAAAGCCGACAATCGTGTGACGCGGAGCCTGCGGCGATAGGATGGTTCGTACGCGGACGGTTGAGGTCTTGCCATTGCGCACGATCGTAAACGCAACGCTTGCTCCCGGCTTCAGCGGGCTGATTGCCGCGCGCAATTCGTCCGCTGTCATTGTTGGATGGTCGTTGACCGCGACAATGATGTCGTTGACCTTCAAGATGCCGGCCGCCTTGCTGTACGACTCGACGGTCTGGATCTGCAGACCTCCAGAGCACAAGTCCTTGTATCCAAGCTGGCACAGGGCGACTAGCTCGGCCGTTTGCTCGCTGCTGAGCATAAGCCGATGATTCGCCTGCTGGTCCTGCGTGGCGTTGTACTGCGGTGGCAGAGGCTGTAGCGACGCATCGGGATCCACTCTCGCCAGCATTTCTTCGAGCAAGTTAGAATCCGGCTCGGAAACGAAGGTCATCAGGAGATCTCCTCGCCCGGATTGCGGCGGGTGGCCCTGGACGGAGATCATCGGATTCACCGATTGCGCTGTTGCAGGCATGAGGATTTCGTACTTGCTTGGCAGGCGCCAGAGCACTACACCGGCAACGGCGACCACCAACAGCAGGATGGTCAACCCAGTGAGAATGCGCTCGAGCCGGCTAGCCCTGCCCTTGCTCGGACGTCGAGAAGTCGTGGATATCCCCATGGCAAGGCGGCGCCGGTTTCGGAACCGCTCTTAGTGCTCCCTTTGCTCACGCGCCTTCTGGTACTCGGACGCCACCTGTTGCATGATGTGCGGCGGCGCCTCTTCATAGCCTAGCAGGTGCATCGTGTAACTGGCGCGACCCTGCGTCAGGGACCTGAGAGTCGTCGCGTAGCGAAACAGTTCAGCCATCGGCACGTGTGCCCTTACCTCAGTCATACCATCCGACATCGGATCCATACCAAGGATACGTGCACGATGAGAATTGAGATCTCCCACAACGTCCCCCATAAACTCATTCGGGACAACGACAACCACTTCCATTACGGGCTCGAGGAGCACGGGGTGGGCCTTCTCAAACGCCGCGCGGAAACCGATGCCGGCTGCAGTCTTGAATGCCTGCTCGGACGAATCCACCGTATGGAATGAACCGTCAAAGAGCGTCACTCGAACATCCACCACCGGGTTTCCAGTCAGTGCCCCTTCGTGAAGCACTTCCTGCACACCCTTGTCCACAGCTGGAATGAACTGCCGCGGAACAGAGCCGCCCACGATCTTGTCCACGAATTCGTAGCCCGCGCCTCGCGGCAGCGGTTCGATCTCAAGGTGGCAGTCGCCAAACTGACCGTGACCTCCGGACTGCCGTTTGTGGCGCCCCTGTGCCTTCGCGCTCGTCGTGACCGTCTCGCGGTAGGGGATCTTCGGCTCGCCCAGCGTTACCTCAACACCGAACTTGCGAGACAGCCGATCGACCGCCACCTGCAGATGGCTTTCGCCCATTCCCGACAGAATCGTTTGTGAGGTCTCGACATCCCTGTGCCAGTGGAGCGTGGGATCCTCCTGGATCAGACGCGCCACCGCGCCGCCCAACTTGTCCAGATCAGCACGCGTCTTGGGCTCGATCGACGCCGAATACGATGCTTCTGGGTACAAGATCGCCGGCATCTCTACCGGTTTCTCCTTGGTGGCCAGCGTGTTTCCGGTTTCGGTATCCTGCAGCTTCAGTGCGGCGCCGATATCGCCGCAGTAGAGCTCGGAGATCACCTCGTGGTTCTTTCCCCGCACGATAAGGAGGTGAGCGATGCGCTCCTCGTGCCCACGATTGACATTGAAAAGGTGGGCATCCGACCTCAGGTCGCCGCTGAAAAGCCGGAAATAGCTGAGCTTTCCAAACGGGTCAGCCACGGTCTTGAACACCAAGGCAGCGGGCGTACTGTTGAGCGGTTTGCCGTCGGCAGTCACACGCGGTCGCGCCTGTACCGGGCTCGGCATGAAATCGATGATGAAGTCCAGCAGCGACGGTATGCCGACGTTTGCCAGAGCCGAGGCGCACACCACGGGCATCAGGCTGCCCGCACGCACGGCCTCACGCAGCGCATCGTGCAACTCCTTGTCCGTCAGCGGCTCGCCCTCGAGATACTTGTCCGTTAGGGACGGACTCAGCTCCGCGACCGCCTCGCACAACTGATCGCGATGGTACGCAATCTCCTCAACCATCTCGGCAGGCAGGTCGATCTCGGACGGTTTGCCTCCCTCGAACACGTATGCCTTGTTCGTCAACAGATCGACGATACCCTTGAAGTCTTGCGCAGTTCCGATGGGTATCTGCACCGCGACGGCATGAACCTTTAGGCGCGACTTTGCCTGATCGACGACTCGGAAGAAGTCAGCATGTTCACGGTCAAGTTTGTTGACGAGCAGCGCGCTGGGCAGCTCCCGATCGCGGACAAGTTTCCACTCCTGCTCGGTCCCCACCTCGAGCCCGGACGCGGCCGAGGCAACGAGCAGGACGCTATCGGCAACCGCCAGCGCCTGATAGACCTCGCCCACGAAGTCGGCGTACCCCGGCGTGTCCATAATGTTTATCTTCGCACCGCGCCACTCGCAGGGAATCAGGCTCGTCGACAGCGAGATATGTCGCTTGATCTCGTCCGGATCGAAGTCACTCGTCGTGGTACCGTCGTCGACACGCCCAAAGCGCTGAATCGCTCCAGTGTCATACAGCATTGCTTCGGTCAGACTCGTCTTCCCTGCTCCAGAGTGAGAGAGCAAGGCAACGTTCCGAATCTGCTCAGACGGATAGACCTTCACTATTAACCTCCACCACAAACGTCAGAACACGCGAGAAGGCGCTAAAGTGCGATGAGTGTCGTGGGCGCGAGGATCGGGGAATAAGCGCGGTGGCGGACCCGGCAGCGAATCAGCACCATGTTGCTCGTGCCCGTACCCCCCTGACCCTGAAATGCGGCCGCCGGCTACCGGCTGCCGCCCCGAAGCATCCGCCGTCGGGAACGGGCCGAATTGGCTGTAATATACCGCCCTGATGCGGGTAGCGCCAATGCGGCGCTTATGACTGCTTGAGCGGCTTCCAGGTCACGTTCCCTGCCACTGACGGAACGACTTCAATCCATGTCTGACCGGGATTAAACGTAAAGGGTCGATTGTGGCTGTCAAGCAGCACAAGCGGGGTGCCTCCATGTGCCTTGTGCCAGGTACCCTTCAGCTCTTTACCATCCCGAAATAGGTAAGCAAGGTTCTTTCCAGTCGACTGTACGTAGACCGCTCCCGGATTCGATGGGCCACCATATGGATCCGGCGCAACGCTTGCCATAAGGACGAGCACATTGCTTGGCGCGAGTTGGTGACCCGTGCTGAGCTCGACGTGCGGCGTGCCGCCCATGAAGCGCAAGTACCGATCGCTAACGCGATCGAACTGATATTCGACATTGTATCCGGGGTCGGACGCGCTGACGTTCGACGAAAACGCAAGGTTGAGGGTTCCGCCTGTCGGTCTGTGAACGATGTTGTCGGGCGCGTGATGCGGCAGCGAGTCGGGAAAGCTCCCATTGAGCTTCACGTGTTGGGTCTTCTCATATGCCAGAACCTTCGGCGGATACGTGTACATATTGTGCGGAATGACTCTATCCGGAGTGCGCGCAAAGAACGGCACGGTCGGGTTGTAGTTGGCGTCCTCCCACTTGACCTCGTTGACATCCGCGATGTTGTGCAGCGTAAACAACTGTGCCAGCGCGTCGTCGTTGCCGCCGGTATGGACGAGCACGGCGTGCATACCATTTGCCCACGCGTCGAAGTACACTCTCACGCTCCGCACCGGTCCTACGACCGGCGGGATGTTCTCGAGATACACGGGCATGAAACGCGTGATCCCCGACTCGGCGACAGTCTCGAACACGATGCTTGCGGAGCTCAAACCGGTCTGCGGGCGAGAGTCAGGATTATAGTTCTCGACCACGACAGCCACCGGCCGTCTGTGCGCTACTGCCCAGGTCACGCGTTCTCCATTCAACGGCCCGGCTACGAACGCAGGGTGAGGTGTCGCGGTCGGGTGTACGGTCGCAGTTGGGGGCGCGGTCGCGGTTGGCGAGACCCTCCGACGGGACGGCGTCGCGGACGGCGTACAGGTTGGACTCGCGGGCGCCACCGGTGTGCCTGCCGCGGGCGTATGCGCTATCGGTGATCTGGACATGAGCGCCTGGCGCGTGGGCGTACAGGTCAGCGTGGGCTCGGGATTGGCACGCTTCTGCCCACGGGCGAGGACCACGATGACGGCGATGATCACGATCGCCAGCAAGGCGCTTCCGGCAATGACGAGTGTCCGACGTGGCATTCAACCTTACCTCCACGCCGGCAATAATACACGATCGACGAGTGCCGCTTACTGGGAGTCGTGGGTCATTGACGGGCTGTGCTTATCCTTGGGCTGTGTTGCCGGCCAGATCGCGTGCCAGGGTCCTGTTCTGCCAGATCATTGTCGAAGCACGATCGAGCTGGGCCTTCACTCCCGCGGGCGAGGTGCCACCAAGCGCCGCGCGGGCCGCGACCGACGCCTGAGGACTGATGCGATCGTAAATTGTGACGTCGATCAAAGGACAGACTCGGCGATAGGTGACCAGGTCGAGGTCCTGAAGCGTTGTCCCGGTCGCCAAGCAGAGGCGTACGAGCGCGCCGGTCATCGAATGTGCTTCGCGGAATGGCACGCCCTTTCCGACGAGGTAGTCGGCAACGTCGGTGGCGCACACGAGGTTTCCCGCCGCAGCAGCCATGGTCTCGGCATTCGGCCGCAGCGCTCGCACGAGGGAGGCGCACGCTTCCAGGCACGCGGAGAGCGTATCGACCGCATCGAACAAGGGCGGCTTGTCTTCCTGCATATCGCGGTTGTAGGCGAGCGGCAGGCCCTTCATCAGCGTCAGTAGCGCGTGCAGGTCGCCATAGACGCGTCCCGTCTTTCCGCGAATGAGCTCGGCCACGTCGGGGTTCTTCTTCTGTGGCATGATCGAGCTGCCGGTGGCAAAACTGTCGTCAAGATCCCAGAAGCCAAACTCGGCCGAGCACCAGAGAACTGTTTCTTCGGCGAATCGGGAAAGGTGCATCATGGTCATCGCCGCTGCTCCACAGAACTCGATCGCGAAATCCCGATCCGCGACCGCGTCGATACTGTTTTGCGCGACGCCGGCCATGCGAAGCTCGCCGGCAAGCCAGGCCCTATCGACAGGGTAGGGAACGCCGGCGAGGGCTCCGGACCCGAGCGGCAGCACATCGGCTCGCGAGCAGCATCCGGCGAAGCGTTGGACGTCGCGCTGCAGCATCTCGACGTACGCCAGGAGGTGGTGCGATACGAGAACAGGCTGTGCGCGCTGTAAGTGGGTGTACCCGGGCATGACCAGGCTGAAGCATGTTCGGCCCTGCTCGACAAACGCCGACTGAAGCTCGGCGATGCCTTCGATGGCGTCGACGCACGCCTCTTTGGTGTAGAGCCGAAGGTCGAGCGCCACCTGGTCGTTTCGGCTTCTGGCCGTGTGCAGTTTGCCGGCCAGCTCGCCCACGTGCTTCCGCAGGGCGACCTCCACTACCGTGTGCACGTCTTCCAGTTCGGTATCGAGCAGGGGCGCGCCGGACTGATACTCGGCCTGCACTGCTCGGAGGCCATGCTCGAGAGACGACGCTTCCTGCATCGTGAGAATCCGCTGGCGACCAAGCATTCGCGCGTGTGCGATACTCCCTGCGATGTCATGCACGATGAGCCTGCCGTCGATAGCAACCGAACCGCTGAATCGTTCCACCAGCGGATCCGTCGGAGCAGCGAATCGCCCGCCCCACTGCTTGTTCCCATGCCCGCTAACCGGCAGCGTTGTTTCCGCCATTCTCCCCTGCTCACCTACGGCTAATGTTCCCATGAGGTACGCCCTCCGGTACCCGAGCCGCTCCGCCTGCCCGAATCCAGTTTCATCGCTCGTCGCGCTCCAGAACCATACCCTCTCCGGGATACCTCTTCCAACCGAGACGCTCATAGAACGAGCGGGCAGTAGTAGTAAGCAATGTAAACTTCTGGACCCGCGCCATCCGAGGATGCGACGTGGCTTCCTCTACAAGCATGCGCCCAATACCTTGCCGCCGGTACGCTGGATGAACGATGACGTCGCAGAGTACTGCCCTATAGACGAAATCGCTCAGCACACGGACACAGCCGACCAGAGTCGATCCGTCCCAGGCTGTTAAGACGAGATCACTGGCAGCCACGGCGCGCTGAAGATCGAACAGCGAGCGATCCTGAGCCCAGCTTGTTTCCGATTGCAGCGCCCGAAGCTGATCGAAGTCAATGCTCCGAATATCGTCGGAGAGTCTTACCTTAGGCTCCGCACTGAACTGTAAGGCCGACATCGTATCCTTCCATTCCGGGTTCACCGGCACATGTATGAGTATACGGAAAGGGGAAAGAATATGCAATAAGTCTGGAGGTGTGCGGACCCGATCACCTGCCGTGCTGGCTACATATGGAGGTCGTGCAACCCCGGAAATCGGCAGGCGATGACGGCGCGAGGCGTCTCAAGCGAGGATGCGAGGCGATCGATCCGGGGGTCCGGGTTCACTTCTCTGGACAATTTCCCATGGAAAGGTTGCGTAATTCCGCCACTGTACTATAATCGTGACGATCCCTACGTCAGGAGGAGACTTTATGGGGTTCTTGGAGAAGGCGCGCACGACTGTCGGGCAGAGTGTGTCACGGGTGGTGTCGGAGGCGGACAAGACCATCAAGCTCACGCGATTGAGTAATGAGCTGGGAGGGAAGCGACACGATCTCGACAAGGCGTTTGCGGATTTGGGCCGACTCGCCTACGGCTTGATCGGCACGGGCGCGCTGCATGATGAGAGCCTCGGCGAGACTCGCCAAAAGATCGAGGATTTACAGGCGCAGGTGAAAACCCTGGAGGAGGAGTTAGCAGAGATACGGATCGGAGATAAGACGCCGGAAGTTCGCGTGACGTCGGTCGAGCGCCCGTGCCCCAATTGCGGTAAGGATGTGCCTGACGGGATGCAGTACTGTGGGTTTTGCGGGCACGCTATATCAGGCTAAATAGTAACAGAGGACAGGACAACGGAGGAGAGCATGAGTAGTAATCCAAGTGGTCCCAACCCGCAGCTACAGCAGGCGCAGCAGATGTTCAACGCCCTCAGCATGGGTCGGAAGGTTGTGCTCATCGCCGGGGTCGTTGGGTTTATCGACAGCTTCTTCCACTGGTACTCGGCGAGTTTTTCCTCGAGCGTCGCCGGCTTCTCTGCCAGTAGCTCGGAAAGCGGTTGGCACGGCTGGGGATTTGTGGCGGTGGTGCTGTTCATCGTGAGTGCCGCGTGGATCATCCTTCCCGCCGTGGGCGTGCAGGTGCGCGGGATTCTGGCATCCCTTCCCCCGAATTTCACCGAAGCGCGCGTGATCATGGGTGTTGGGATCTTGGCCGCACTGTGCACCTTGCTGTTTATGTTCACGACTGGTTCCGGCGCGAGCGCGCCAGGTTACAGCGAAGGGCCCTCGTTCGGCGCGTACATTGGCCTGATTGTCTCGATCGCAATCGCGGCGGGTGGCTACCTGATTCAGAGCGAGCCCTCGGTCTCCTGACTCTGACTAGTTAGAACAGCTCCGCTCCCCTACCCGGGCCCTCTGGGTAGGGGAGCGGCTATTTGAGTGTCTGCTGTCACGATCTGTCTGTCGCTCGTACAGCGGCGCTACTCAATGTGTCCCGGCGCTCACGCGCTGAGCGCCTTGTCCGGCCGCCAAGCTGGTCAGCTGGAGCCTGACCACTGCCGTATGGCCGCAGCGTGCTCCTCGCAATGCTCCCATGTATTCCAGCAGATAGGATCCAGGTGCTTCAAAAGAGACTCTTCGGATAGCTCCTGCAATGTGGCCAGAACCCGATCGCGCGAAGCAGTGTACGCGGACAGGACCTCGGAGGCTGGCATGTTCATGCTCTGCCTGTACACCTCGTCATTGATACGGTTCAGCGCGGTCTCATAGTCCTCGCCTGGCAGCGCGAAAGCAAGAGTCTCGCCGTCCAGGATGCGCAGCAGTCGACATTGCCAGAAGGAGACGTGGGCCACTACATCCCTGACCGTCCACTCCCCGGGGAGGCCCGGCTCTGTCAGGCGGCTCGCGCCCAAGCCGGCGAGTACCGCGTCGAAGTTCGCATAGCCTTCACGGGCCATCTCAACTATCGCGGCCTTCGTGTCGGGCACGTGCATCGTGGTACTCCCATGCTACAATCGGGCGCCCTGCAGGGAGATCTCGGGCCACCTCTCTGTATGAGTATACGGCTTATCGCGGTGCCCAACTCGACCCGGCGAGCCCAAATCACAGGAAACAATCAGCGCCAGCTATGGACTGCGTGCTCCGGGTAACCGCCGCTGCCGGCGTTTTCTCCTGGCGTCGCGGCCACCGACTCCACGGCAAGAAAACGGCGGGCAATGACATTCTGCGCCCGTCCTTCACGCTGCATCACGCCTTCTACCACTACGAGCGGCCGCCGCACCAGGGCCCGTTGCCGTTCGTAAACTTGTGGCCGCACAATCACATTGCTCATGCCTGTCTCATCCTCGAGCGTCAGAAAGACGAAGCCCTTCGCGGTGCCCGGCCGCTGGCGGCAAACGGCAAAGCCTGCAACGAGAACCGCACGCCCGGCAGGGACGAAGCGGAGCGACTCGGCTGCGAGCACGTCCTTTGGCAGAAGCGCACGTACGAATCGGAAGGGGTGGACGCCACTGGAGATCCCCAGCACTTCCTGCTCTGCTTGCGCCAGATCGCGGTCGTCGGGCTCAGGAAGATCTGCCGGCTCGTCGTCCTCGCGCAAGAGGATTCGCTGCCCGCGCAGCGCTTGCGCCTCTTCAGCCAGCAGCGGCAGATCCCACAGTATCTTCTGGCGCGGAACACTGAAGCAGTCGAAAGCGCCCACACGCGCCAGGTCCGCCATGGCGCGGACGTCGAGCCCCGTGCGAGCCCAGAAATCGACCACCGACGTGAATGGGCCGCCTGCAAGCGCCTCAGGCAGACGGTCGAGCGCGGCGGAGCCGATATGGCGGACGTAGTTGTAGCCGAGCCGCAGTCCGCCCTCCTCCAGGCTGCAGCGCGCCTGGCTGTAGCGTACGTCGACAGGCAGAATCTGCACCTTGTGGCGACGGGCGTCTCCCGCTATCACTGCCGGCGAGTAAAATCCCATCGGCTGATTGTTGAGCAGGGCGCAGTAGAACGGCAGCGGGTGATAGCGTTTGAGCCAGAGAGACTGATACGCGAGCAACGCGAAGCAGGCGGCATGCGATCGGCAGAATCCGTACTTGCCAAAACCACTGATCTGGGTAAACAATGCGGCGGCATCATCCGGCTGCAGCCCGGCACGCACGCAACCAGCCTCGAATCTGTCCCGCAGCGCGGCCATGGCATCGGTAGAACGATTGCTGCTCATGGCTCGTCGCAGACTGTCTGCCTCGGCTGGGCTGAACCCGGCGACGTCGGTGGCAATCTGGATGATCTGCTCCTGGTAGAGCACTATTCCAAGCGTGTCCCGCAGGATGTTCTCCAGCAGCGGATGCATGTAGCGCACCGGCTCCAAGCCCTGGCGACGGCGCAGATACGGATGGACCATGTTTCCGATGATCGGGCCAGGGCGAATGATCGCAACCTGGACGACGATGTCGTTGAACTCCCGTGGTTGGTGCTTGTGCACCATCTGCTCCTGCGCACGGCTCTCCACCTGGAAGCAGCCGATGGAATCGCCGCGGCAGAGCATGGCGTAGATATCGGGATCGTCGAGCGGGAGATCCTCTTGCTCCGGCATTTCGCCGCCGCAGAGTCGAATCAACGTGCCTGCCTCGGCCACCAGAGACAGCATGCCCAGCCCCAAAAGGTCGATCTTGATCAGGCCTGCATCTTCCACATCGTCCTTGTTCCACTGCACAACCACCCGGCCAGGCATGGTGGCGCGCTCCAATGGCACCAGATCCATAAGCGGGCGCGCAGTGATAATCATGCCGCCGCTATGAATCGACAGGTGACGCGGGCAGCCATCGATGGCCTCCGCCAGGCGAATAAGCGTTTCCCATGGATACGCGTGGACGGTGTCGTCTTCCAATCCCAGGCGTGCGACTGCGCCGCGGGCGGCATCCGACGTCCAACCGTCGACGTTCTTGGCCAACCGATCGATCAGCCCCGGCGCAAAGCCGAGCACTTTGCCCAGATCGCGCAGAGCGGAGCGCGATCTGAAGCTGTTCACGTTGCAGACCATGCCGGTGTGCGCCTCGCCGTAGCGGTTGTACACGTATTGGATCACCTCCTCACGCCGATCATTTTGAATGTCCAGGTCGATGTCCGGCATCGTAGCCCGACCTTCATTGAGAAAGCGGTCGAAGAGCAAATGATGCGCCAGCGGATCGATAGGCGTGATACCAAGACAGTAGACCGCCAGCGAATCGGCCGCGGAGCCGCGCCCCTGACAGAGGATGCCGTTTGCGCGCGCGAACCGCACGATATCGTGCACGATCAAGAAGTACTCGGCCAGCTTTGTGCGCTCAACGACGCCGAGCTCGTGCGCCAGCTGGTCGATGGCAGCCTTCGATGGCTGCCCAAAACGCCGCCACAGTCCCTCCAGGCACAGCGCGCGAAGATGTTCCACGGGCGTTCGACCCGCGGGCACGGGAAATGGTGGTAGACGCACGCGCGAGAAGTCCAGATCGACCTCGCACTGCCGGGCGATACGCACGGTATTAGCCACTGCCTCTGGATAGTCGCAGAAGAGCGCCGCCATCTCCTGCGGGCTCTTCAAGCCGAATTCGGCGTTGCGGCGTCGAGCCGGATGCGGTTGATCGACGGTGATGTGCTCGCGAATGCAGACGAGCGCGTCCTGGAGATCGGCATCGGGTGAGCGCGCGTAATGCACGTCGTTCGTCGCCACGAGGCCGATGCCCATCTCGGTAGCCAGACCGGCCAGCGCTGCCACCAGCGCACTGTCCTCGCCAATCAAGTGCCGCTGGATCTCCAGCCAGAAGCCGTCCGCGCCGAACATGCGCGCCATCCTGGCAGCCAGAGCGCGAGCTCCCGGGCCGTCCCCAGCCGACAGCAGACGCGGTACGCCGCCTTTCGCGCAGCCCGAGAGTGCTATCAGACCCTCGGCGTGCTGCTCAACCAGCGCAAGCGGCAGCACTGGGCGTCGCTTGGAACCGGCCAGTCCCGCCTTGCTGATCAGGCGGCTCAGATTGTGGTAGCCCTCCTGAGTCCGGGCAAGAAGCACCAGGTGCGCGCCGTCGTCGAGCGTGACCTCCGAACCGATCACGGCGGGCAGGCCGGCCTTCCGGCACGCCATAGAGAAGCGAACAGCGCCATACAGGCCGTCGTGATCCGTAATTGCCACTGCCGCAAGCCCAAGCTCCACCGCGCGCTCTACCAGGGCCTCAGGCGCGGAGGCGCCGTCGAGCAGGCTGTAGTAGCTATGGCAGTGCAGCTCGGCGTAATCCATACGTGCCTGGAAGATATAAGAACATCAGTTCTATTAAAGAACGCCAGAGCTCGGAAGTCAAGTGGCCAATCATGTGGGATCGCCTACGTGAAGCGGCGCTCCCAAGCATCTGCTGGTCTGTGCGACTTGCCGTTCACACCAGCCGCGGTCGCCCGCCGACGGTGGTCACGCAACGCGCACCCAGAATCGCGCCTGCCCGCACCGCATCCAGGATGTCACGGCCGACGGCGAGTGCCGCGAGCGTGCCGGCGGCAAAGGCATCGCCGGCGCCCGTCGAATCGACCTCGTTTGCCGCGACTGCACCGACTTCGGTGCGTCGTTGCCCATCGCATACCACGCATCCGGCCGCGCCGCGCTTGAGGATCGCGATCTCCGCCAGTGCGGCAACTGCATCCAGCGGGTCGTCCGAGCCGGCCAACAGATCGGCCTCAGTCTCATTTGCGAACAGCAACCGCGCGCGCACCGCGCGAAGCAATTGGAGGTATTCTGCAGGTCCCACCTCATGCACCAGGTGCGGCGCGCCAAGATCGAGGGAGACTGGCGATCCTTGCGAACGCGCCAGCTCGATTGCCTCAAGCACGACAGGTCTCGACGACTTCGCGAAGAAGGCGTACGCGGAAACGTGAATCCACGCGGCGGCGAGGAGGAGCCGGCGCTGCGGCTCATCGAGCAGCAGCACGTCGTTCGCGCCTCTGCGCACGCTCACGCCGGTGCGACCGTCCGGGTCGCGAGCGATCACGCAGATTCCGCTGGCCATGTCGGGGATGCGGGAGACGGCAGCGCGCACGCCGCGGAGTCGAAGATCGGCGACAAGGGCATCGCCCGCGAAATCGGTTCCCACGGATCCGATGAAGCCGGCGGCGGCGCCGCTGTTTGCCAGCCAGCAGGCGGTGTTTGCAGCCGCGCCCCCTGGTACGGCGGCAACGGGCTCTGGCCGCAGCGCGCTGTTCGCGGCCTGCGCAAGGCGGACATGAACATCCAGGAATATGTCGCCCAGACAGACGATCACGTGGTCGCGCGGCCCGCGTAGGTGCGGCGATAGTGCTCCGCGAACGCGGTTCCCTCGCGTATTTGGCGCCACCAGTCCTCGTGCTCGCGGTACCAGTCGACGGTAGCGGCAAGAGCATCTTCGAACCGCGCCGTGGGCTCCCAGCCCAGGGCGCGCAGCTTCGAACAGTCGATCGCATACCGGCGATCGTGCGCCTTACGATCCTCTACATAACGAATGAGCTCCGCGCCCCGACCGCAGAGCGCGAGAATCTGCATGGTCACATCGAGGTTGGTTCGATGGTTGCCACTGCCGACGTTATAGACCTGACCGGGCAGGCCGCGAGTCAGCGCGACGTGGATACCCGAACAATGATCGTCGACGGCAATCCACTCGCGCACGTGCAGGCCGTCACCATACACCGGCACCGGCTGGCCGTCGAGAGCGTTCGTGATGAACAGCGGCATCAGTTTCTCCGGGTACTGGCGCGGTCCGAATGTGTTTGAGCCGCGAGTCACGACCACTGGCAGCCCGTGAGTGATATGGTATGCCCGTGCGAGCAGATCGCCACCTGCTTTGCTCGCCGCGTAGGGGCTACGGGGTAACAGCACATCGTCTTCGCTTGACACTCCTGTCACGACTTCTCCATACACCTCGTCCGTAGAGACTTGCAGGACCCTGCTCACTCCGGCGGCCAGGCAACAACCGAGCAATACGTGGAGTCCATACACATCGGTCAGAATGAAGGAGCCTGCATCCTGAATCGAGCGATCCACATGGGTCTCAGCTGCAAAATTGACCACGGTATCGACCTGCTCGAGACAAGATCGGACGGCTCCGCCGTCCGCGATGTCGGCGTGAACGAAGGCGAAACGGGAGTCGGAGCGCAGATCATCCAGATTGGCCAGGTTGCCGGCGTACGTCAGCTTGTCGAGAACGGTGACGTGCTGGACGCCCTCCTGTGCCAGTACGAAGCGTACGTACGCGCTACCGATAAAGCCGGCGCCGCCACAAACGAGCAAGCGACGGGGCGAATGCATCGAGTCCATTCGACCTCCTGGGGTCGTAGCTGGCTGATCGTGGTCAGGATACCAGAACTCGCGCCCTCTCTCGTGCTCGCACCGCATTGCACAAGCCACACTGAATGGCGGTGACCGAGAAGTGCTCGTGCCGGGAATCGGGCATACTGTATTGGTGTGCGCCCGTGCGTCCTCTCGCGGAGCGGATGGCGTAAACGCTTGACAACAAGCTCTTGAAGTTGTTATCGTCTGACCTTGTGGCGCCTGATACGCGCCGGCGAGACGGGCAAATGATGAGGATACCGTGTACGCAGTACTGGTGACGGGTGGAAAGCAATATAAGGTACAGGTCGGGCAGACGCTGACAGTCGAGAAACTCGACGTGTCAACCGGCCAGGACGTCGAATTCGACAAGGTTCTGATGGTGAGTGACGGCTCTGAGGTCACCGTAGGCACGCCGATGGTTGCGGGCGCCAAGGTGATCGGGAAAGTCGTGCGTCAGGATCGCGGTCCAAAGATCATCGTCTTCAAGTACAAGCCGAAGGTTCGCTATCGCCGCAAGACCGGCCATCGGCAGAGCCAGACGCACGTGCTGGTCAGCGCGATTCAAGTACAGGCCCTGTAATCGCATCGGGGGCCTCCGGCTGCGGGTTGGCTGTGCGGCACGCCCGACGTTAGTGGTGCGGCGCTCGCGACGGCGGTGCCGGTTCAGGAAAGAGTAGGTACTACACGATGGCGCACAAGAAAGGCGTTGGCAGCTCCCGTAACGGGCGCGACAGCGAATCAAAGCGCCTGGGCGTGAAGCGATATGGCGGCGAAGTGGTGATCAGCGGAAACATCATCGTTCGCCAGCGTGGCGCGAAGTTCAAGCCCGGTGACAATGTCGGCATGGGGAGAGACTTCACACTGTACTCTTTGGTCGATGGAGAGGTAGTCTTTGAGCGGCAGGTGAAGAACCGGCAGCGCGTGAGTGTTCACGAGCTTGTCGTGGCCGCCGAGACCGTGCCGCAATAGGACGGATTCCCGGTGTCTCGGGCCAGTGGCGCAGTTGGGAGCGCGTCTGAATGGCATTCAGAAGGTCAGGGGTTCGAATCCCCTCTGGTCCACCAGCGTTTCAAGCGTAAAATGGCCCCGGCAGGGGTCCCTCCGAGGACTCGCCGGGGCCATTTTTGCGATATTTTTGCGATGACGTCCTCGGCACTCCGCTGTGCGATGGAGCGACACAGACTGACCCCGATGTGGAAGCGGCGAGAGACAAGGCGGCATGGCAGCACACTGTGGTCACGTCGGCTGGGTCTCGAGAGGTCTGGTACCGCGGAAAGGAAACGGATCGCATGGCGAAAGGCCACTACGTTCCTCAGTTGATGCTTCGTACCTACACGGGGGCAGACAACGATTCCTTGGTTTTTGGGCCATTTGACCATAACCGAGTGGAACCGACAGGTGGCACCCGCAAGATTGAGTGACTCCGGATTGTCGGCAGGGGCTGATCCCTCGGCGAGCGGCGCGACCCGTGTCGCCGGCAGCCTCAATTTCAAGGACAAGTACGCGCCCGACTACCCCACTGTGGCGATCGTCCATAGCGCCCCCGGTCGGATTTCCACGCCGGCGCAACTCGACGAGTTCAAGCTTTTCGCCCCGAAGGAAGCCCCGATCGCTCCCCCCTCGTTTCGAGCTTCTCGGCTCCGGAAAGCCGGAGTGAGGCAGTGGCCTGACTACCAGCGCTGCGTGGGGGGCGCCCCGCCCAACCACGACGGCACCGGCCCGGACATCAGCAAGGCGGACTTCACCTGGTGCATGACCGCCATCGACTGGGGCTGGAGTCCCGAGGAGACCGCAACCCAGCTCATGCTGGAGAGCGCCAAGGCGCGTGAGAACGGCGCGCGCTACGCTGAGGCCACGGCGCAGCATGCCGCCGAGGCGGTCGCGCGCCGGCGCGGGCAGGTGCGCTGATCCCGTCCCATTCTGCGCGGTGTCCTGAAGGAGCGCCGGTCGCGGCGAAATGGTTGCGTGACCAGAATCAGCATGCGATTGCGGCGCTACGTGCTCGTCCACGGGGTCCTACGGTATTTTGAAATAACTAGTTCGAAAAGTACTTGACAGCGGCCTCTGCTCCTTAGTATGGTACTAAGTAGTTCACAATTAGCTAGGCGCCGCTGGCGTCGCAAGGAGAATACACATGGAACATTCGATCGCACTCGTCACCGGCACCACCTCCGGGCTCGGTTATGCGGCAGCCCGGTTACTCGCCATCGGGGGCTACCGCCAGGTTATCGTCACCGGGCGCAGCCTGGCCCGGGTCCAAGAAACGGCCGCTCAGCTCGCGGCTGAGACCAAGACACAGGTCTTCACGCCGTTGGAGCTGGATCTGGACGCGCCGTCCAGCGTTCAATCCGCCCTCACCGAGCTGGTTAAGCTAGGTAAGCCGATTGATTTCCTGCTGCTCAATGCAGGGTTGGTCCCATTTAAGAAGCGCGTGCTCACTGCGGCGGGCGTCGAGGCGTCTCAGGCCCCGCTGATCGGCCATCATCAACTGACTGTCGGGTTGCTCCGCGCCAACCTGCTGAGCCCCAACGCGCGGATTGTTATCGCCGGTGCGGAGCCAGCCCGAGGGGGCGTCCCCATGTTCAAGTACACCGACGTGCCAGCCTTCGCGGCCAAATACCACCGGGGTGACCGAACCGCCGCTGTTGAAGCCCTGATTCGCAACGGGCCGAACGTGAGGTACGTGCCCAACAATACGTATGCCGACGCGAAGCTCATTATCGCTTGGTGGGTCGCGGCTCTGGCGCGCCGGCTACCCTCCGGCATGGCCGTGTATGCTGTCTCGCCCGGTGGGGCGACCGACACCAAGGTGGTGCGAAGCGCTGGCCCGTTGTTGAAGTATCTGTTTATCCCAATCGTGAACCTCATTCCCGGCATGAATCAGACGCCGGAGACCGCGGCCCGTCGGTACCTCCAGGCGTCGAAGTTCGGAACCGACGTCTCAGGGCAATTCTTCGCCTCGGCTCAAGGGAAGTTCTCAGGCCCAATTGAGGCGCAGCGCCACCCTCACCTCCACGATCGCGCCAGCCAAGAAGCCGCGTGGCAGGCCGTCGTCAGTGTCTCCGGCGTCGACTTGTCTTACCCAGCATCCTTGAGCGCGGTGTCCTGAAGGAGCGCCGGTCGCGGCGAAATAGTTGCGGTGACCAGA
>CAVSOU010000009.1:0-152580 GCA_963729625.1 uncultured bacterium | reverse complement strand
GTGTGGAGTAAGGTTCGGCAGACTTGAGGACATCGGAGCCGCTCTCCGCGCCGATCACAAGCACGTCGCCGGGTTCGTAGCTCTTCCGGTCTCCGGCCACATCCACTGTCTCGGCATAGTCGCCGCCGCAGGTTCCTGTGTAGGCCGTAGTCTGGATGCTGCCATCCGCAAAGACGTATCCGCTGGAGGTGTGGACTTGCCCAGCCACATCGAGCTTATATGTTGGGTTCGTCGTTCCGATGCCGACGTTGCCGGAGGAACCAATCGAAAAGAGAGTGGAACCCCAACCACCACTATTGATATTTGCAATTTGCCAAGCGTTATTAGCGCTGATTCCTGGCCCGGCCAGCCAATTATTTGCCGTCCCATCAGAATTATTGCTGAGATATTTCAGACCCGCAAAATTTCCATTCGAAGATGAACCAACTGTTAATAATGTATTTGTGCTGGATTCCACATCAAGAACGGTGGTCGGGGTAATCGTCCCAATCCCAATCATGCCAGCGGTGTAATAGGCGTTTGAGCCAGAGAGAACCCACGGACTGGCCCCTGCCGGTCCGGTTGCGCCTGCTGTGCCTTGTTGGCCGGTTGCTCCTACTGGTCCTTGAGGGCCGACAAGACCGGTAGGAGAGCCAACCCAGGCTCCGCTTGCGTTGATTACAGATGTTCCATTCACAGATAATCCGACAGAGGAATTGATCTGGCCAGCTACATCGAGCTTAAAAGCGGGTGCCGCATTGCCGATTCCGACACTCCCAGAAGTTCCTTGGATCACCATCGCTGGCGGATTGATGGGTGTACCGCTGGCGTTCGTATTGATGAACTGCCAGCCGCCTGTTCCACCGCCCTCGTTATTGACGAAGTCAGTCATGCCTGCGGCTGCATCGCCGGTGCCCGAAATTCCATTCCATTCGATCCATGCTCCCGGACCAAGCGCGCTCACAGTATTTCCATTGAGATTGCTGTCCACATAGAGGGCCTGCGCGGCGCTTGTGCTGCCGTTACCAACTTGTAATGTTGCAATCGGGGAGGTTGTTCCGACACCGACGTTGCCAGAGGTGGACTGCGTCAACGCCGACACCGTCAGCGAGACCGTTGCAGTAACCGTGTTGATATTGGCCGTGTCTGTTGGCGTGAAGGTTGCACTCTGAGATGCGGTACCTGCGCCGGGAACAGTGGTTGGCGTGGTCCATGCAAAGCTGCCCGCAACCAAGGCCGTACCGCCGGTCAGAGTCGAAGAAGCTAACGTCTGGCCATAAGTGATAGGCGATGCCGTCGGCCATGCCGAGACTGTGGGTGTCGACTTGAGCTGAACAAAGACGCGCGTGCGATGATTTCTCTCGTCATCAACATAGATGTTGCCGGACGAATCCACGGCGATGCCTGTGGGATTGTCCAATGCTGCGCTGGTTGCCAAGCCTCCGTCACCTGAGTAATTTCCGCTTGTACTACCGCATGTGGATAAGGGGGTGCCAGGTGTTGTGACACCATCAGCAGTCGTAGTAGCGCCAGCCACCGTAGTGATGATGCCTCCTGCAGTAACAGGAGTTACTTTGCGCACCACGCAGTTATTTGTATCTGTAAAGTAGAGGTTGCCCACGGAATCGAATGCGATGTTATCTGGACTACTCAAGAGCACATTCGAACTCGTGGCAGAACCGCCATCCCCCTCGTACCCGGCAGAACCGCTAACATTGCCGGCCACCAAGCTAATGGTTCCCGTAGAACTAGCGACTGCGGGTGAGCTAGAGGTTCCTCCTGAAACCACCTCGCATGTGCGGATCAATGTTGATCAAATCGATGCCGTTGGCCAGCATGTTGACCAGCACCACCCCGAGGAACGTCCCCAAGATCGAGCCCCGCGCCCCAAACAGGCTGGCGCCGCCGAGCACGGCGGCCGAAATTGCGTCCAGCTCGTAACTCGTCCCTGCGTTGGGGTTTGCAGTGCCGAACCGTCCGGTGAGAAGCAGCCCGGCCACCGCGGCCATCACGCCGCTTACCGCGTACACGGTGAGAATGGTCGCTCGAACGTTGATACCTGACCTGCGCGCCGCTTCAGGATTACTCCCGAACGAGTAGATGTACCGGCCGCGCCGGGTATAGCGCAGGAACAGTCCCGCCACGATCGCCAGGGCCGCAAGGACAATGAATATGTTGGGCAGTCCGAGGAACGTATTGTCAACCCAGGCGGCGAAGGGCTCTGCGTCGCCACTTGGATTGAGCGGAAGCGCCACGTTCAGGCCGCTCGTCGTCAGATACGCAATTCCTCGCAAGATACCGAGCATGCCAAGGGTCACGATAAACGGAGGGATTCCGCCTACGTTGACAAGCGTCCCGTTAACCAGCCCGATTCCCAGGCCAAATGCCAGAATGACGAATACCACCAGGGCGGCAGGCCATCCGTCCACCATCGCATTGGCCGCGAGCACGCCGCACAGGCCCAGCAGGGAGCCGACCGAGAGGTCGATACCGGCCGTGATGATCACGAAGGTCTCGCCCAGCGCGATCACCCCGACTACCGCCATCTGGCGGCCGATGTTCTGCAAGTTGTCCGTGCTGACAAATGTCGCCTGGCGGATGTCGCTGAGGTTCCCCGTTTGAATGGTCTTGAGGGTGAAAAATACCGCGGCTATGACAATGATGATAAACAGGCCCAAACGCAGCACCAGGTCGGCCCGCGCTGCCAGCCACGCGTCGAGACTTTCCCTGCCGGCTACGACCTGCGCGGCAGGCGGCCCTTCATTGAGCGATTCAGGCATCGGTGAAGCAGGCACAAGCATTATCCCCTGGGCGAGGAAAGGCCGGGCAGGCCCCGCGAGCCATCGCGGATGCAGCCTGCCCGGCTCTCCCGTTCCCTAGCCCTATAGACCCAAACCGCGGCCAGGCTTGCCCGTCGGATCCAGCAGGCCCTGAATCAGGGCAGAGCTCGACGCCGCAGGCGTGGCGACCGTGGCGCCGGTGTCCAGGAACAGCGGCACCTTGACGCCCAGCGCGCACATGAGGCCATACAGCACCCCGCCGTAGCCCATCATGTACGGATCCTGGAGCAGCAAGCCGTCGACCGCTCCGGCCTTGAGCTCGGCCACGAGCGTAGAATCGCTGTCGAAGCCGACCAGCGAAATCTTCTTCATGTCGACGCCCTTTTCCTTGAACGCCTTGGCGGCGCCTTCGACGCACTGGAGGTTGTCGCCGAAGTAGCCGACGAGGTTCGGAAACGCCGTCAACGTATCCGCCGCGATCGCGGCCTCCTTCACGTAGCTCGGATCGCCCGCGGCGTCCTTATGCGCAACGAGCTTGAGATCGGGGTATTTCTTCAAGCCGGCGAGGAAGCCGTTGTCGCGAAGCGAGAGGGAGCCCACGTTGGACTGGAACGTCGCGTAGGCGACCTGGCCGGAGGCCGCGCCGGTCTTGGCCTTGATCGCCGCCGCGAGCGCGTCGGCACAGTCCGTGCCGGCCGCGAAATTGTCGGTCGAGAGGAAGGCCTGGCGCGGTGCGGCAGGTGCATCGGAGTCGATGAGGATGATCTTGATGCCGGATTTGTACGCCTTGGCGATTGCCGCATTGAGACCGGTCTTGTCGGTGGGCGCGATGACGAGGAAATCGGGCTTCTTGGCGGCGTTGTTCTCGATCAAGTTCACTTCGGCCGCGATGTCCGCCTCGGACGGCCCGCCGGTGTACTGCAAGCCGTTGATGCCAAGGTCCTTGGCCGCCTTCTGGGCCGCGGCGAGTACGATCGACCAGTAGGGAGATGCAACCGTCTTCACAATGCAGCTGAACTTGACGCTGCTGAGGCTGCGGCCTGACGACGCGGCGAGCGCCTCGGCAACCGTGCCAAAACTGCCCAGTCCAGAACCGGTCACCGCGGCTCCGGCGCCAGCAAGTGCCGCACCCTTAAGAAAACTGCTTCGCTTCACGTTACTTTGTCCTCCCTCGAACAGGATGAAAATCAAGCGGAAATCATCACGCCTTTGACTACATCTGCATCCGGCACAGCCGAGCCGACCACCCCCCTTCAGCCGCTCCAGATAATCCTGAACCCGCGCGCAGCCCGCTACGCGCTCATGAGAAAACGCTTACCAGAACTACCCAGTGCGATAATACATACCACGCTGCGCTTTGTCAAGCGCGTGACGAAGCTACCAGCATGCAACGCATTTGGCGCCCGCGGGACTGCTTTGCCACACCTCGTTCGCGCCTAATCGCTGCGTCGCCACCGAATCGCACCGTGACGACAGCCCGTCTGCGCCGTATCGCGGAGCCGCGGAGCGGGCGTGCCTGCAAATCGCGATCGCTGGGTTGCGGCGAGCGCGGGCCTCCTGTCCGCTCGCGCTTGGTCCCGGCACGGGGCCTCCCGGTGCCTCGCGACGGCCGCAACGCCTTCTCAGGCCCGCAAAGTGCCTCTGCTCCCGGCGCCGCGCGCTCCAGACAACGGGACGGACACGATGCCCGCGGCCCGACTGATCACCGCACACGGTCGATCGCTATGGACAGATGCGCCCTCGCGGAGCTGCAAACTGGCCGGCGAGCGACCAGAGCAGTATACTGGCTCCGCAATGCGCTCGAACAGGCTGTAATGCAAGGAGTTGCCATGCTGCACGAGTTCTCCCTGGCGGGTCGAACCGCCATAGTGGTCGGCGGCGCGCGAGGGCTGTGCCTCGAGATGCTTCGCGCCCTTGCCGAGGCTGGCGCCAACGTCGCAATTGTCGATGTGTTGCGCGCGCAGGCGGAGACAGCCGCCGCCGACGTGGCCTCCGGGTTCGGTGTGAAGGCGGTTTCTCACGTCGCGGACGTCACCAACGAGGGTGAGGTTTCAGCGGCGTTTGCCACAATCGAGGCCGAGCTCGGCCCCGCCGATGTGCTCGTCTCCGGCGCCGGAATCGCGATGCACGTTGCCACGGAGGCGATGAGCCTCGCGGATTGGCGGCGAATCCTGGAGGTCAATCTGACCGGGATGTTCATTTGTGCCCGAGCCGCAGGACGAAGCATGATTGCGCGCCGGCGCGGCAGCATTATCCTCATCGCGTCGATGTCGGGTTCGATAGCCAATCACCCGCAAGGGCAGACTGCCTACAATGTCTCCAAGGCCGGCGTGATCATGCTTGCCAAGAGCCTGGCTGCGGAGTGGGCGCCGTACAACGTTCGGGTGAACTCCATGTCTCCGGGGTATATCCGTACGGATATGACCGCCAAGGTGGTCGAGGAACAGCCGGAACTCTACAAGGCCTGGAACAGCCAGATCCCTGTCGGACGCATGGGCACTCCGCAAGAGTTGCGCGGGCTCGCGGTGTATCTGGCCTCCGACGCATCGAGCTACATGACGGGAAGCGACGTCATCATCGATGGAGGCTTCACCGCATGGTAGATGCGCGGCGCCCGCGACTGATGCGCGCGCGTGCCGCGGCAAAGTCGCTTGGTCGACCCGGCGCTTGGGCCACCACCGGTTGCCCGGGCGCCGATCATTGCTGCGCGGTCAGCACCACCTTGATCGCCTCTTTCCCCTCCATCGAGACGGCGAATGCCTCCAGGTATTGGTCGAGAGGGTATTTGTGGGTGACCACGCCGCCAGTGACGAGGCTCCCGTCAGCCATCCCGTCTATCACCTTTGAGTAGCAGAATGGGCTGAGACTCACGCCAAGGATGTCCAGTTCCTTCCCGTCGCCGACCACGCTCCAGTTGCAGGTTACGGGTTCGTTGAACAGGCTGAACTCCACGAACCGGCCCGCCTTGCGAATCAGCTCAAGTCCCTGGTTTACACTCGACGGATGTCCGGTTGCTTCGATATAGACGTCGCACCCATAGCCGTCGGTCAGCGCAGCTATGCGCTCCGGCACATCGACCTTGAGCGGATTCATGGCAAGGTCGCAGCCGAACTGCCGCGCCTTCACGAGCCTGTGGTCCTGCAGATCGAGCGCGATCAGCGACGCCGGCTTCAGCCTCGCCGCAGCAGCTATCATGCCGAGTCCCAAAGGCCCTGCGCCAGAGATTATCACGATATCATCCGCGCTGATCCTGGCTCGTTCTACCGCATGCATCGAACAGGAGTAGGGTTCGATGAGCACGGCACTATCGACGGGCACGTGATCCGGCACTTTGTACACGATTGCGTTAGCCGGGAGCCTGGCGTACTCGGCAAACCCTCCGTTGAGATAATTCTTGAACCCAAATACGTCGTGCTTCATGCATAGGGAGTAGCGGCCCGTACCGCAGTACCTGCATGTCCCGCACGGTACGATTTGCTCGACTGTCACCCTGTCCCCAAGCCCAAACTCGCGGTCCCCGGTATTGAAGCTGGGCTTGCTGTCCATGTCAGGTCCTAGCTCGACGATCCGGCCTACGAGCTCATGGCCTCCGATGGCCGGCACTTCGAGGTACGGTGGACGACCATTGCCGCCCCAGAAGACTTCACCGCCCTTGTAGGCCTTGATGTCGCCTGCACATATACCGCAGGCTTCCACTCTGACGATTAGCTCGCCGGGCCCCGCTCTTGGCGTGTCGACAAGCTCGTACCGGCAATCGCCCGGCCCGTGGGTCACCACCGCTCTCATCTTTGATGGAATGTCTTCCGCGTGCATCTTCTCTTCCCCGAAGAACTATCAGCATTCCTGCCAGGGCTCGACAAGGATCTTGTGGATGAACTCCTTCTTCTCCGCCATCATCCTCACGGCCTCGCCCGTCCTGGCCAGCGGCAGCCGATGCGTGACCAGGGATGCCGTGCTTATTTGCCCGCTCTCGAGGGCCTCAACGCCTTGGGCCCAGGCATTGTGTGGGAAGGCGGTAAACTCAAAACTCCAGGTGCCGCGGAAAACCAGCTGGGCTCGCAAGATCTTCTCAAACGTGCTGCCCGACAGTGCCATGCCATCCGCCGGCCGTCCGACCAATCCCAGGCGACCACAGGGGCGCAACAGGGACACGGCCTGTGCGAGAGCACGCGATGATCCTGATGCCTCGAATGCCACGTCGATCCCTGAGCCGCCTGTTCCGCGCGCGATACTATCCTCCACATCCGACGCGGCGCACAGCGCGTCGGTCAAGCCCACCGCCCTCGCTATCTCGACCTTCTCGGGCACCGTGTCCACGGCAAACACGTGTTTGGCGCCGAATGCCCGGGCCCACTGCGCAATGAAGTTCCCAATCGCCCCGAGCCCGAACACCGCCACGTTGTCGCCCCAGCTAAGCCCGGAATTCCTCACCGCATGCAGCGCCACACATATGGGTTCGAGCAGCGCTGCTGCATCGTCGTCAACGCTATCCGGAACGCGAACCACGTTGTTCATCGGAACGCGCACGAATTCGGCGAAACCACCGTCGTCGCGCGAACCCAGGAATCCGTAGTGCTCACGCTGGGCGAACATGCCAATCTCGCACATGCTGCATCGCCGGCACGGCAGTAACGGGATCACAGCAACCCCTGCCCTGGCTTGAAATTGCCAAGGCGCGTACTCTCGCGGTCTCGGCCGATCTTGCGCAGTGCGCGATACACGCATACACAGACTCGAGCACACGTTCGGGGTCAAGCCCCATCCATCCTTTGCGCGGATAGAGCAGCGGATACTCTTGATATGAGCTGGCGACGATGAGCCCGCCGGCGTCAAATACGGCAGCTTTGCAGCCGGTTGTCCCGATGTCAAGCCCCATAACGCACATGGATCAATCCTCCGACCGTGCTGAGTCGATACGGCTGTTGCGCCGGAGATTGCATACTCTTCTCGGATCGAGCCCCGCGGCTTCATTGTGCACCGTGGTGTTACGTACCGCTCTCCAGCGCGTCGACAAAATGAGTTCTCGCAGATTGTATTTGAGAGAAAGCGCTTTCCATCGCTCAGCAGCAAGTCTACGCCGCTGCCGGAGGTCGTGTCAATATCAACGGCTTCTCGTCCTCTGGCGCGAGGATGCGTCGAGGCAGTGCTTTCGAGCGCCGTCAGGCTAGGTAAAGTCCGGAAGCCCGGGAATGCAGGCATGTGGCATGCGTGGGCGCCGACTTGAGCGACCGGAAAAGCCAATCCCCGCTTCGCACCTGGCCCGTGCGTCTGCGCGGTCTCGCCTGATGGTAGCGGGCGCTGATGCGTCTCTTGACTGGCTCATGTGCGAATGCTATAGTCGCCTTTGAGTAACCGTTTTCTCACCCTACTGCGCTGGTGGTCGGGAGGGCGCGTTGTCGAGAGCAAAAGTGAGCGACGCAGCCCGGGAGTCGAAGGCCGCCACGATCGGGGACGTTGCCGGGCTGGCCGGCGTGTCGATCGCCACGGTGTCCCGCGTCCTTAACGGAATTCCGTCCGTGGATCACCAGCTGGCTGAACGCGTGCGCGCGGCCTGTGCCGCGCTGCACTTTCAGCCGAACCGGGCCGCCCGCGCGCTCGCGGGCCATCCGTCAAAGATCATTGGCCTGCTTGTCACCGACATTCAGACGCCCTTCTTCATGGAGGTCGCGCGGGGTGTCGAGGATGTGGCCCTGCAAAACGGTTACCTCGTAGTTCTGTGCAATATGGGAGAAGACCCTCGGAAGGAGCGCCGTTACGCCGAGGCGCTGTGCGCGGAGGATGTAGCCGGGGTGATTGCGACGCCTAGCTGCGATCCGGAGCCTTGCCTCCAGATGTTTCAGCGGCGAGGCATACCAGTGGTCGCTATAGACCGACGGCCGAAAGTTGACAATATCGACGCAGTACTCATCGATAATGTCTCCGCTGCCCGCGAAGCCGTCTCGCACCTGATCGCCAACGGCTATAGGCGGATCGGCATCGTCACCGGATTGCACACGACCACAACAGGCAGGGACCGACTCGACGGCTACCGCGACGCGCTGCGCGAGGCGCGCATTCCACGAGATTCACACCTGGAGCGGCGCGGTCTCCCGAGCCAGGACCTGGCTCGACGGATGGTAGCCGAGCTTCTCGACGGAGTTCCCGACCTCGAGGCGCTGTTCACGGGAAACAGTCGCATTACGCTTGGCGCGCTCGAGGAAATCCAGTCTCGTGGACTGTCAGTCCCGGCTGACATCGCGATCGTGGGCTTTGACGACGTATCGTGGGCATCGCCAGTTGGCTCATCCATAACGTCAGTGGTGCAGCCCGCCTACGAGATAGGAAGCACGGCCGCAGCGCGTCTCGTGCAACGGATCCAACATCCGACCGCCGCAACACGCCAGGAGATAATCCTCACTCATCGGCTCGCCGTGCGCGAGTCTTCGCGACCACGTGCGGACGTCGTCGGAAAGGCGCCGCAATTAGCCGCGTTGTCCTAGCGCGCATGGCCTCGCTAGCGGACCGCGAGTAGTCTCGGTGTGCCCTGCTTCGGTTGAACGCGCGAATCGCTAACATATTGTTCGTCCGGCGCGTCTGCCAACGTCAAGCACGACGTCCCATCAGCACAAGCGACCTCCGCACGTACGCCGGTCAACCGCGAGCCCGATCGTTTGCACGTGCCGGGACGAAGGTGGTCGCGCGTATCGGCACTGCCGAGCCCGCCGTGCGCTACCAGTCGCGCGGCCGCCTCTGTTGCACTGTGAGGCGGCCGCACGCACTGCCCCTTTGTTATGTCGAATCGAACGACGGAGCTCTTGAACTGGCCTGGCAGTATCTCAGGCGGACGCGATCGCGCCATCCAGGTCCCACAGGTCCTCCCATGACCGCGCGCTCGGCCAAAGAAGGACCTGTCCCTTAATGAGACGGCAGTTCTTGTCGATGCTTGAAAGCTCCCGCATCTCCTCATCGGTCAGCGGATCGGACACGGCTGCTTGCAGGTTGCTCAGGTACTCATGTCGGTGAATCGAGAACGGGATCGGGATTTGCCCTCGCTGCACCGCCCACTTCACGCACACTACTGCCGGGTGCACGTGCAGTCGCTGGGCGATACGCACAATCACCGGATCTTCAATGTCAACCGTGTCTGTGTCCGTCTTGTCCCGATCCGGCCTGGTCGGCGATCCGATCGGACTGAACCCGATCGGCACGATCCCGCTGTCCCGCACGAAGGTGAACAGCTCGGGTTGCTGGAAATGCGGATGCAGCTCCATCTCATTGCAGGCCGGCTTGACCCTGGCATCTCTGAGCAGCAGCGAGAGTTTCGCTATCGACATGTTGGACGTGCCGATGTGGCGGACCAGGCCGCGGTCAACCAGGGCTTCCATTTGTCTCCACGTGCGCATGAACTCGTCGTGGATGTACGGCCTGGCGTGCGGATCGCGCGCGTTGACATCGACGCCCGGCGCGTGAGCGTTGGGGAACGGCCAGTGAACGAGGTACAGGTCGAGATAGTCAAGCTGCAGGTCCTTCAGCGACTGCTCGCATGACGGGATGACATCCTGCTCCCCATGCTTGTCGTTCCACAGCTTCGACGTGACCCAGAGATCTCCGCGGGAGAGCCCGGCGCGCATCGCCGCGCGCAGTGCCTCGCCCACGAACGGCTCGTTCAAATAGACGGAGGCACAGTCGATGTGCCGGTACCCGACCTCGATCGCGCCTACTACTGCCTCGCCCACTGCTTCCAGCGGAAATCGGTCCGAGGCAAATGTGCCCAGGCCGATCGCCGGCACCTTTGCACCGGTCCAGACCGTCCGCTGGGGCACCCGTCGCGGATCGACGCCGTCAGACGCGCCCACGTATGGTGCGGATTGCTGCCCTTCTGACACTGCTTGCCTCCTGCCTTACTCCCAGACGATAGCCACTTTACCGGTCTTGCCCTGGTCGAAGATCTCGTATGCCTCGCGCGCCTGGTCGAGCGTGAACTGGTGCGTCACCATGCGGTCGGGATGCAGACCCCAGCGCACCAGGTGCTCCACCAGGTCGATCATCTGCGGCATGCTGCACACCCAGGATCCGTGCAGCGTGATCTGCTTGTGAATGAGCATCGGACTGGGCGCAAACTCGACGAGGCCGCCTTCGCCCACGTAGACGACGCGTCCCCACTCGCGCGCGACCTCCAGGCACAGTCGTCGCGCAATGGCGTTGCCGGAGCAGTCTATTCCCACCTCATACCCATGGCCATGTGTTTCCTCGAGCAGCGCCGCCTTCAGGTCATCCGGGTTCTCCGGAGCCACGACCTTGCACACCTGAAGGGTCTCGGCCAGGGCTCGCCGCTCGGGCATGGTATCGGTACCGACAACTCGCGCGCCCAACGCCTGGCAGAGCATCGCCACGGCCAGCCCGACCGGCCCCAAGCCGGTGATCAGGACCGTGTCGCGTCCCGAAACGGCGGCGCGGAGGCACGCCGCGTAGGCCGTGCCCAGGCCGCAGGCAACCATCGCGCCGTCGAGATAGCTCAGCTCGTCGGGTAGTCCGACGAGGGTCCGTTCCTCAGCAAGGAGGAACTCGGCGTGTCCGCCGTCGCGCTGCCAGCCATACGCCGCGCGCGACTCGCTGGTGCAACTGATCTGCCAGCCACCCTGGCAGTCCGGGCACAGACCGCAACCGGCGATGTGGTACATAACGACGCGGTCACCGGCGTGGAATCTGGTCACGCCGGGGCCCACGTGCTCGATGATGCCGCAGGGTTCGTGGCCGGCGATGACGCCTCTGTATGCCTCCGGCCCGCTCCCCTGGTCAACCGGCCTATAGATCGCGCGAAGATCGCTGCCGCACAAGGACGATGCCTTCATGCGGACCAACACCTGCCCGTGCCCCGGAGTCGGCACCGGAAACTCGCGGAACTCCAGACGCCGGCTGCCCGGAAGTACGACACCCTTCATAGTTGCCATTGCTGATCCTTTCACACTCGTACCGATTAAGTAGCCTTCAAACGGAGTCTTTCCACGCGTGCCTGGCGACGTTCGCCGAAGAGCCTCATCCGATCATTTCAATACAGGAACCTCCGCTCTTCGCGCAACCGGTTCGGGAACAGCTACCACGTGGTGTAACCGCCGTCGATTACGAGCGAATGCCCGGTCACGTACGATGAGGCATCGGATGCCAGGAACACCACGGCCCCGCGGAGCTCGCGCGGCTCGCCCATCCGTCCAAGTGGGATGAGGCGCTCCCAGGTCTCAAGCAGGCCGGGCTTGCCGGCCAAAACTTGATCGGTGATCGCCGTACGCATGTAGCCCGGAGACAGTGCATTGACACGCACGCCGTAAGGCGCCCATTCGGCGGCGAGGCTCTTCGCCAGCATGATCACCCCTCCCTTGGACGTGTTGTAGGAGGCCTGTTTTTGGGGCGTGTTGACAATCATGCCCGACATTGAAGCAATCAAGACGATGCTGCCGCGCTTTCGTGCCAGCATGGACCGGCCGGCAGCCTGCGCGGCAAAGAACACGCCATTGACGTTGACGTCGATCACCTTGCGCCATGTGGCTGGCGTGGACTCTTCCGCTGCCTCGCCGATGACGATTCCCGCGGAGGCAACGAGTATGTCGACCGGGCCGCACTCCTTCTCGATCGTTTCGAACGTCGCCAAAGTCTGATCGTAATTGGTCACGTCTGCGGCCCACGCTGCCGAGCGCACCCCGTGTCGTTTGCCGACCTCCTCAGCCGCCGAGCACGCTTGGTCGCCGAGTAGGTCGATTGCCACGACAGACGCCCCTGCCTCGGCAAGCGCGTCCATCATCTCCAGGCCAAGTCCTCTCGCGCCGCCTGTAACAACCGCCACTCGATCCTTCAGTGAAAACTCCGAGAGCATCCGCTCCTCCTTGAGCTGCTTCGCGACAGCGCTGAGCGACGCCGCCGCTAGACGCGGGCAGGCGCGTACTTGGCCTGCATCGCCTTGAGAAAGCTCAGTCCTTCTCTGACCAATGTGTCGCCGTCCGGGGCAAGATCCCGCCAGATACATGTGCCGGAGCGCATGTCGTCCGACACCGAGAAGAAGCTTTCCATCGCGCCGTAGCCGTCGTAATCGATGTCGTGCAACGCTCCGAACAAGTCGTCCCATCGCACCAGCCCAGTGCCCGGGATACCTCGATCGTTTTCGCAGAGATGGATATGGCAGAGCCGCTTGCCCGCGGCCAGTACGGGCTGCACCCAGTCCTTTTCCTCAATGTTCATGTGATAGGTGTCAAGGTGGACCATCACGTTCGGCAGCCCAACGCGTTCAGCCATCGAGATTGCCTGGGCACTCGTATTGATCAGGCAGCTCTCGTAGCGGTTCACAGGCTCAATGCCAAGAGAGATGCCTGCACTTTGCGCATATTCGCCCGCGACGCGCAGCGCATCCGCGCTGAGCGCCCACGTCGTCTCGTCTGGCCGCTCGTCCGGCCTTTTGCCGTGCTCAACGTAGATGACGCCGCTGACGAGGTCCGCGCCCATCGCGCTAGCAGCGTCGATGCAGCGCCTGAGGTACGTGACACCCGCCTTCCGCACGGCCGGGTCGTCCGACGTAATGTCCGTTGCGCGGCTCAGCGTCGTGCTGGTTACAACGCGTATCCCGGCCATGCGCGCGGCGTCTCGGATAGCAGCCGGATCGATGTCGTCGATGGCCATCAGTGGAACCTCGAGAAGGTCGAGTCCAAATGACGCGGCCCGCTCGAAAAGCGGAAGCTGGCTGTTGTCCCAGTGATTCGTCCAGGCATATGCATGGATACCAAGCTTCATTGATTCTCTCCTTGTCGGTCGGTGCTCATCGGGAGATGCCACGAAGTGTCGTGTCGAGCCCGCGAAGGTCCGCTACTTTCTGCCATAGAGCGGGCCGAAGTTGCCACAGGCGCGGAAGTCTGCCCCCTCGAGATCCGCGGTGCCGAACGAGTGCCACGCGCTGGGACGGAAGATCCGGTGCTCGTCGATGTTGTGCATGAACACCGGGATCCGCAGCATCGACGCCAGTGTCATGAGCTCAGGTCCGATGTGACCGTAACTGAACGCGCCGTGATTCGCACCCCACGCGTTCATCACCGAATAGACGTCCCTGAAGGCGCCGGCCCCGGTCAGCCTCGGCACGAACCAGGTGGTCGGCCAGGTGACGTTCGTGCGCTCGTCAATCGCGGCTTGCACTCCATCGGGCAGCTCGAACGTGCTGCCTTCGGCGATCTGCAGGACCGGCCCCAGGCCATGCACGAGGTTCACCCGGGACATGGTGATCGGCATGCCGCCACGCGTGACGAACTTCGATGAGTAGCCGCCGCCACGGAAGTACTCGGTCATGCCGGGGTGCCACGATGTAGCGCTCAAACAGGAACGAACATCAGCGTCAGTAATCTTCCAGAACGGCTTCATGGCCGGATGTCCGTCCAGATCTTGCATGCCGGAACCGTCGAGAGCCGCCGCGCCGGAGTTGATCAGGTGAATCAGCCCGCCCGCGGCGTCGCCGGTCAGGTCGTAACCGGTGGCCTGCTTGACCGCGGCGGGGCTCCAGTACGTGCGCACGTCGGCAAAGACCTGTGCCGTGCCGGTCAAAAGGTGGCCAAAGAGCATAGCAGTCGCGTTGAGACTGTCGTTCTCGGTTGCCATGATGAAGGGCTCCCGGATTCCGTTCCAGTCGAACGACGAACAGAGCATTGCCTCCATGAAGTCGCCGTTAGGCAAATGGTCCGTCCACTGGCGCTGTCCCTGGAAGCCGGCCGCGATGGCGTTGTGCCCGAGCGCCTCTTCTCCGTAGCCGAGCTCAGCCAGGCGTGGGTTGCCGACCATCAGGTCGCGGCCGATCATGGCCATCTTGATTGACCACTCCCACGCGCGCCGGTTTTCGGCCGCGGGCAGACGATCGGACTCCACGTTGTAGTCCTTGCCTTCGCGGCAATGCTCCTTCACCCAAGCCGCGGCCCTACGGTACTCGACGTCGTCGAAGATCCCTCGTTCAACACGCCGAGCCAGCTCGACCATATCGACGGTCTCGACGCGCATGCCGAGGTACTGCTCGAAGAACTCCTGGCTCACGCGTGAGCCTGCAATGCCCATGGAGACGTTGCCCAGCGAAAGGTACGATTTGCCCCGCATGATGGCCACGGCGAGGCCCGACTGCACAAAGCGGAGAATCTTCTCCCGCACGTCGTCAGGGATTGTGGCATCGCCGAGGCTCTGCACATCTCTGCCATAGATGCCGAAGGCGGGCAGGCCCTTCTGCGTGTGCCCGGCCAGGACCGCCGCCAGGTAGACGGCGCCTGGTCGTTCCGTTCCATTGAATCCCCAGACAGCCTTGGGAATCAGGGGATCCATGTCCATGGTCTCAGATCCGTAACACCAGCACGGAGAGACCGTGAGAGACACGCCCACTCCCTCGCGTGCGAACTTGTCGGCGGCCTGCGCGGCTTCGGCCACGCCGCCGATGCAGGTGTCGGCTATGACGCACTCGACTGCCTCGCCGTTCGGATAGCGTAAACTGTCGCTGATGAGCCGGGCCGCCTGGCGGGCCATGCCCATGGTGGGCTCCTCCAGAGACTCGCGCACGCCTCGCCTCCGACCGTCGATTGTCGGACGTATTCCGACTTTCGGCTTGCCACCGATGTAGCGATACGAACGAGAAGCAGCGTCGGTCTGGTCTGTTGTCATGGATCCTCCCTCTCTATAGGTAAGCGACGGGCCTTAGGTACGATCGTGCTGTGGTTGGCCGGCCCTTTCACGCTGAGCTTTGCTGGACGACGTGCGGCGCCGGCCCGACTGCGTCACCGCGCAATCCGAGGTGCGCTGCCGCAGAGGATCCGCGAACGCACAGGGTCGGCGGCAGAACGACCTCCTGCCTGGCGACAAGGTTTGCATGACGAAGCCGCTGGAAAAGCCGGAGCGCAGCCGTGCTGCCGAGCTCGTAGACCGGCTGTCTCACGGTCGTCAAAGAAACGGCGCCGATGGCTGCCCACGGCATCTCGTCGAACACCACGACCGCGACGTCGTCCGGGAATCGCAGTCGTCGAGCATCCAGCGCCTCGAGCGCGCCAAGCGCCATCACGTTGTTCGTAACGAACAGTGCGTCGATTCGCGGCATTACATCAAGTAGCTTGGCCGTAAGTCGCAAGCCGGTCTCGTTCTTGAAGGCGCCGACCTGCTCGAGAGTCGGATCCGGGTGTATTCCGGCCTCCGTCAATGCCTGTCGATAGCCCTCTAGCCGCTCCCGCCCCGTCGTCGTGTTCTGCGGCCCGGTGACGACCCCGATGCGTCTATAACCATTAGCAATCAGGTGAGCGACCGCTTCACGCGCCCCGCGAGCGTTGTCCACCAGGACGGCATCGATGAGCCGATCTCTAATGCGCCGATCGACCGCGACCACAGGGATGTTGTGAGCGCGGAACAGCTGCCCGGCGCGCTGCCGCTCCCGCGTCGGCGCCCAGATGGCGCCCGCCACCTGTTCGGCGCAGAGCACCTCGATGTAGCGGCGCTCCTTCCGCGGATTCTCGTCGGAGTTGCACAGGATGAGGCTGTAGCCTTCGCGCTGCGTCACGTCTTCGACTCCACGTACCAACGCCGTAAAGAACGGATTCTGAATATCGGTGATCAGTAACCCTATGATGTTGGTCCGGCTGACCCGCAAGGCGCGAGCCGCACTGTTTGCACGATACTCAAGCCGTTGCGCAGCCAAGCGAACCCGTTCCGCAGCCTCGACGTTAACGTTTGCCGTGCCATTGAGGACGCGCGACACGGTGGCTATCGAGACTCCCGCTTGCCTTGCCACGTCATAGATGTTCGCCATCGCTCGTCAAGCCGGTTTCGCTCACGCTGGAAAACGTTTTCGGCACCAGTGGCCAAAGACGAGTCTATAACCTGCGAAGCCCCGCTGTCAATCATGGACGCCCAGGCGTTCGCGCATCGCAACCGCGAGCGACCACGGGCGATTTACTGGGGACCGGACATCGTGCTCGTCTGGCTGGTGGCAGCGGCCTTGCCGCGGTTCTCGGAGCCAAGCACTGTCGGGTACGATGTATCTGCTGCATAGCGATTGTTGCCATAGGATTTGGAGGGGCGGGCGCGTGTTCCGCCTCAGCTGTAAACCCTGGGGGTTCGATGGACGCGTCGCATCTCAAGAACTTCCTTATCGACATGGACGGCGTGCTGCTCTCCGGCGATCTCGTCGTGCCCGGCGCTCCCGAGTTTCTCGCGCGCCTCGTGGCACGGAAGGCAGCGTATCTCGTGCTCACCAACAATTCACTCTACACTGCTCGCGACCTCCGCGCCCGCCTCGTCCGCGCCGGACTGGACGTTCCGGAGACCTCGATCTACACGTCGGCCATGGCCACCGCTCGCTTCCTGCACTCGCAGCACCCGCGCGGATCGGCGTACGTACTTGGTGAATCTGGGTTGACCACGGCGCTGCACGATATTGGCTATACGCTCGTGGACAGCCGGCCGGACTATGTCGTGGTCGGCGAAACCCACTCGTACTCCTTCGAGCGAATCACCCGTGCAGTACAGCTCGTAGCGGCCGGGGCACAATTCGTTGCCACGAACCCGGATGTCGCTGGGCCAGGCACGACGGGAACAGTGCCGGCAACCGGAGCGGTAGCGGCGCTGATATCCGCTGCAACTGGCCGCCGGCCGTACTTCATCGGCAAGCCGAATCCTCTGATGATGCGTATCGCCCTCAATGCGATCGACGCTCATTCAGAAGAATCGGCAATGATCGGCGACAACATGGATACGGATATCATCTCGGGCCTGGAAAGCGGCATGGAAACCATACTCGTTCTTTCCGGCGTGACGAAGCGCGCGTCTGTCGATTCGTTCCCGTACCGGCCCACGCATATCGTGGAATCAGTGGCCGACATCGTCGCCTAGATACGGCGGAAGAGGCACAAGCGGGGGTGGCGGGCACGTTGTAGAGGTCTCTCACGACGCAGGTGCAGGTGGAGGCGTAGTATGCCGTACATTCTGGCCCATGACCTGGGAACCACCGGAGATAAAGCAACACTCTATGACGAGGACGGGGTGTTGCGAGGGACCGCATTCTCGGCGTACGAAACGCGCTATCCGCATACTGGATGGGCCGAACAAGACCCCAATGACTGGTGGGAGGCATTCTGCGGCACCACGCGCCGCCTGCTGCATGAGACATCCGTCACGCCGCACGACATCGCTGGTGTTAGCTTCAGCGGTCAGATGCAAGGGTTGGTCGCGGTCGGCAGGAACTGCAAGCCGATTCGCGACGCGATCATCTGGGCGGATCATCGTGCAGCCAATCTCATCGCCCACATTGACGCCCGTCGCGTGTACGACCTGTCCGGCCATCGACTGAGTGCGTCGTATACGGCGGCGAAGGCGCGTTGGCTACAAATCCACGAGCCCGCAGTAGCCTCCGACGCGGCGGCGTACCTGCAAGCGAAGGATGCAATGGTGGCGCGTCTCACGGGTGTTTTTGCCACCGACCGGTCCGACGCATCCTGCACCAATCTCAACGACATCGCCGGCGGTGACTGGTCTCCTGAGCTGCTCGAGACATTCGGCGTGCCAAGAGAGAAACTGCCGCCCATTTGCCCCTCGACCACGGTAGTCGGGGAGATCCATCGTGGGGCGGCGGCGGAGACAGGGCTGCGCGTCGGCACCCCGGTGGTGATCGGCGGTGGCGACGGATCGTGCGCCGCCGCGGGGGCCGGAGCGGTTGAACCCGGCGACGCGTATACGTATATCGGCTCGTCGTCGTGGATCATGGCAGCTGCATCCGCGCCTACGTGGGATCCGGAGATGCGCACGGTAACCTGGGCGCACCTGGTCCCCGGCCTGTTTGTCGTCGGCGGTGCGATGCAGGCGGGCGGCGCCTCCTATCAGTGGGCGCGAAACCAACTCGGCCGCGATCTCCAGATCCTCGCGGAACAGTCCGGCGAGCCCGTGTTCGAGCTACTCAACCGGGAGGCGGAACAGTCGCCTCCCGGGGCTCGAGGGGCCCTGTTCCTGCCCTATCTGCTCGGCGAGCGGAGCCCGCGCTGGAACCCGCACGCGCGGGCGGCCTTCGTCGGTCTGACCATGCGACACCGGCGAGCCGATCTCTTGCGCGCCGTGCTCGAAGGAGTGTCCTTTAACCTTCGCGCGATCCTCGAGGCGCTGGTAGGTCAGGGAATTCCGATCGCCGCCCTGCGAGCCATTGGGGGCGGTGCGCAGAGCGTGCTCTGGAGCAGGGTTCTCTCGGACGTGTTCCAGCTGCCGGTCCACGTGCTTGCTATACGCGAAGAGGCAACGTCAATGGGTGCTGCGGTAGCCGGCGGGATCGGCGTCGGTCTCTGGCGCGACTTCTCCAAGGTGCACGACATGGCGCGCGTCGATCGCATCGTTGAGCCGTCAACCGTCAATCGCGAGCTCTATGACACAATGTTCCGGCTATTTGATCGGCTCTATAGCGTGATGATGACCGCGGGCATATTCGACGATATGGCGGCGCTCGACTCACTCGTCGACACAGCGTACCCAGCGGAGCAACGGTAACGTCACGCCCTGCGCCCCGCCCATCGCCTGTTGCCGATCTGGCCCGGACCGGGTTGCCTGTCCCGCTGGAGCCGGGGATGCTCGCGCGAGAACGCTTCCCGGCAGCTCTCGCTCCCTTCGTCAGAGCCATCGGTCAGCCGTGAGCTGCGTACGCCGCTGACTGCCTCAGCGGGATACAAGCGATTGCTGGCCGCACGGTGGGTCCGTTTGGCGGACGACGCGCGATGTGCTATGGTGCAGCGCATTGCGCCCTTGTCCACAAGTCAAGGAGCTGACCGGCTAAATGGCCGGTCAGCTCAGTTCGATCAGCATGTGAGCGTCGAAGTCCGCAAGCGTGGCCAGCACCTTGTCGGCAATGCTGAAAGCTGGGTGACTTCTCAGAGCCTCATCGGGAACCGCTACGCACGCCATCTTCGCCGCCTTCGCAGATACAACGCCGTTCGGCGAGTCCTCGAACGCAAGACATTGCTCTGGTCGTATGCCCAGCTTCCGAGCCGTCGTTATGTAGACTCCCGGGTGTGGCTTTCCATATGGCTCGAGCTCGGCCGACTGCACGACAGTGAAGTAGTCTGCAATGGCAAACTTGGCCAGTACCGCCTGAATCAACGCCTTCGGTGAAGAGGACGCGATGGCCAACGGCAGTCCGGCATGCGAGCAGATGTCGAGCACCTGGCGCACGCCCTCGCGCAAGACGCCTCGCTCCCTGACGAGCTCGACCAGCCGATCGACAAGCCTCCCGGCCACCACGGCGACCGAGGGCTCAGTCCACCGGTAGCGCGAGTACCAATAGTCGACAATTTCCTCCGGTCTCAGCCCAGTGGTTTCCTTCTTCATTGCGGGCGTGAGCGGCACGCCAAGAGACGGGAAGATGACCATCTCTGCCGCTTCCCACAACGGTTCACTGTCGATCAGCAGGCCGTCCATGTCGAAGATGACTGCAGCGATCACGTCACACGCCGAGCCGCGCGCGTCTCATCAGTTCGCCTCGCGTGCGGTTGGTCTCGGACTGATGCCCCTTAAGAGGCAGTATCTGCTCGTGCACGGCGTCCAACAGCCACCCAGGCTGCGGGAAGAACATCGTTTCGAGCTCCGCCGCGGGAGTGATCCAGTTTCGAGAGCCCACTACCACCGGCGGCGCGTCGAGGTCGTCGAAGCAAAGCTGCGTGATGTTCGACGCTACGTTCTGCATGACATTTCCACGCTCCACCGCATCGGAGACCAGCAGAACTTTGCCGGTCTTCCGCACCGACTCCGCCAGCACATCGTAGTTCAGCGGGTTGGCCGAGCGCAGGTCGACAATCTCCGCCGCGAGATCGTATTTCGCAGCCAGGTCGTCGGCGGCGGCGGTCGCCGTATACAGAGCCGGCCCGAGCGTCACGATCGTCAGATCTTTCCCCTTGCGCTTGACCGAAGGCTCGGACAGGTCGATTTCATAGTAGCCGACAGGAACGCCATCGGCCTCAAACATCTCGCCGAAATCATAGAGTTTCTGGCTTTCGAAGAAGACGACCGGGTCGGTGCCTGCAAGCGCGGCGTTCATCATGCCCTTGGCGTCGTAGGGAGTCACCGGGTACACGACCTTGAGGCCTGGGATGTGGGCCGCGAGCGCCGTGAAGTCCTGCGAGTGCTGGGCTCCATACTTGGCGCCGACGGATATGCGCAGCACCACAGGCATGTTCAGCATTCCGGCCGACATCGACTGCCACTTCGACAGCTGATTGAAGATCTCATCGCCTGCCCGACCCATGAAGTCGGCGTACATGAGCTCGGCGACGACGCGGCCACCTTCCATTCCGTACCCCACGGCGGCGCCCACGATTGCCGCTTCCGATATCGGAGAGTTGAACAGCCGGTGGTACGGGAGGGCTTCAGTCAGCCCGCGGTACACGGCGAACGCACCGCCCCAATCCCGGTTCTCCTCGCCGAATGCGACCATCGTCGGATCGATGGCAAAGCGGTGCAGCATGGCCTCGAAGATGCCGTCCCGAATGTTGAACATCTTCATCTTCGGCACCGGCTTGCCTTCCTGGAAGGCAGTGCGCACCTTGCCGCGTATCTGCTGTACGCGGGGATTCTCCGCGAGATCCTGCAGGAACTCCGGCTCGCGATCGTCGAACCGGTCTACTCGCCGGTTCGAGAACATGACGCTTCCCACCAGCTCGGAGCTCATCTGCACGCGCGGGCTGGCTTCAAGATCCACTGCCAGCTCGAACATGGAGAACACCGCCTCCTGGACATCACGCTGTGCCGCGTCCAGAACATCGGCGCTCAGCACGCCGCTCTCGACCATGCGCTCATGGTACGAGCGCAGTGAGTCTGCGGCCTGCCAGTGCTCGACCTCTTCCTTCGACCGGTAGCTCGAGGCGTCCGACGGTGAGTGCCCGCTGATCCGGTACGTGATGGTGTCAAGCAGCACAGGGCCCAGACCCTCTTGGAGCGTTTGCTTCTTGCGCAGAAAGGCGTCGATTACCGCGAGTGGGTCGTAGCCGTTGACCCGTTCCGCGTGCATCTGCTCGGGATTGACTCCGGCGCCGAGCCGCGCGATGAATTGGCAGCCCATCGTCTCACCGTTGGGCTGGCCGCCCATCCCGTAGAAGTTGTCCATACAGTTGAAGATGATCGGAAGGCCACCGCCCAGCGACTGGTCCCACAGCTTCCTGTATTGGTCCATGCTGGCAAACGTGATGCCTTCCCAGACGGGGCCGCAGCCAAATGAGGCATCGCCGATGTTGGCCACGACGATACCCGGCTTCCGGTTAACTCGCTTGTAGAGCGCGGCTCCCGGGGCAATGGATCCGGATCCGCCGACGATGGCGTTGTTCGGGTAGATGCCAAACGGCGCAAAGAACGCGTGCATCGAGCCGCCCAGGCCACGGTTGAAGCCGGTCTCTCGCGCGAAAATCTCACTGTACGCGCCATAGACGAAGAATCTGAACGCCAGGTCCCGGACCGACCCGCTGTATCGCTTCTCGACCGGCGCCAGAATGGCTCCGTCACGGTAGGAGCGCATGATCGCGAGCAGCTGGTCGCTACTGAACCGGCGGATGGCGGAGAATCCCTTGGCAAGGATCTCGCCGTGGCTGCGGTGCGATCCGTAGATGTGGTCATCCGGCGTCAAGGTGAACGCCATGCCGACCGCCGACGCCTCCTGCCCGATGGAGAGGTGAGCCGGCCCCGCGTGATTGTAGGTGATGCCCCGGTAGACACCTTTGATCTTGATCTCATTGAGAATCGTCTCGAATTCCCGGATGGCGCACATGTCCCGCCAGATGTCCAGGAAGTCCTCCGGCGTAAAGCGCGTGAGCTCGTCCTTCACACTCTTCTGGTATGCATTGACAGGAATATCGCACAGATGAATGGCATCCTTTGCGAAAGCCTTCTCGGGTTCGATAATCAGCGACTTGGTCATTATTCTTCACTCCTACTGGACCTGGAGAATGGCCTCTCGCAACGCCTCCGACACGGTGGGATGCGGGAAGACAATTTCAGCAGCGTGAGACGCGAGCATTTCAAATTCAATCAGGGCGGCCGCGGCGACGATGAACTCGCTGGATGAGTCGCCCATCGCGTGCACGCCAAGAATCTCGCCATGGGCGGCGCCCGTCAGCACCTTGACGAACCCGACGCCTTTTTCGTTCTCGATGAGGAATCGACCCGCTACGCCCATCGGCACCATGGCCTTCTTGTATGGGACGCCCGCGGCCTTCAACTCCTCCTCGGTGCGGCCAACCATGGCCACTTCGGGATGCGTGTAGATGACAGCAGGAATGGCATCATAACGAATCCGGTCCGGCTTCCCGAACATCGCGTTCACGGCGACAATCCCCTCACGCGTTGCGACGTGCGCCAACATGTGCTGCCCGGTGACGTCTCCGCACGCCCACACGCCTGGGACGTTTGTCCTGCCCTGATCGCTGATCCGGATGCCTCTGGAGCTGTAATCGACGCCGACGACCTCGAGCCCGAGATCCTGCACGACCGGCGCCCGGCCGGTTGCGTTCAGGATGGTGGCCGCCGAATATGTCTGATCGGCACCGGCGCCATCGACGTACCGTATCGTCCCGGCCTCGATTCCAAGCACCCGGCACGAGAGGTTGATTGCGACTCCACTGCGCTTTAGCGATTGCAGAAGGCGGTTTGCGACGTCGCCGTCGCAGCCGCCGGCAATCTGCGGCAACATCTCGAACACCGTGACTTCCGTTCCGATCTCCTTGAAGAACGAGGCGAACTCGAGCCCTATGTAACCACCGCCGATGATCGCGACCCTGGCCGGGACATCCGTGAGATCGAACACCGAGTTCGAATCGAGGACTTGCCGGGCATCGATGCCCGGAATCGGGGGCACCGCCGGGCGAGAACCGGTCGCGATCAGGATGTTGGCGGCCTCGAGTCGCTCCGCGCCGACCTGGATCTGCTTGCGGTCAGTCAATCGGGCGTGGCCGGTGAAGACCTCGACGCCGGAGCGCTTCAGCAAGCCCTCAACGCCCTTCACGAGCACACCGACAATGCGATTCTTGCGCTCGACGACCACAGGCATGTCAAACTTGAATCCATCGATCCGCACGCCGAACGACGCGGCTTCGCCGCATTCGCGATACAGACGCGATGAGCGCAAAAACGCTTTCGCGGGAATGCAGCCAACGTTCAGGCATGTCCCGCCGATCCGCTCCTTCTCGACGAGGGCCACCCTCTTGCCCATCTGACCCGCGTGCGCGGCCGCCTCATAGCCGCCTGGGCCGGCGCCGATCACGATCAAATCGTACACAGCGCCTCCACGTGTTCGATCTTGTGCCTCAGGACCTTCAAGAATCTCGCGCCCGGGGCGCCGTCGACAACTTGATGGTCCAGGGTCAGCGACAACCCTATGGAATCGATGAACTCGATGTTCCCGTCGGGTTTTCGCACGGGCTTGAGCTGAATGGCGTTCACGCCAAGAATTGCCACTTGCGGCGGATTGATCACCGGCGTGAACGACTCAATCCCGAGATTGCCGAGGTTGCTGACGGTAAACGTTCCACCGCTCAGGTCGTCGACGGCAATGGTCGCCTGGACCGCCTGCGCGGCCAGCTCCTTCATGCGCCTGGCCATCCCGATCAAGGACAGGTTCTGGCAGTCCCGGATGACGGGAACGACGAGACCGCGGTCCGTGTCGCACGCGAATCCCATGTGAATCTCGGCATGTCGGCACAACCTGCCGTCGATGAATTCGGCATTCAGGTCAGGGAGCTCCAAGAGCGCCTGTACGGTGCAGAAGACCACCAGGTCGTTGATGTTGATATCGGCAGATGTGCTCGAGCTCTTGAGTTTCTTCCGCACCGCAAGCAATCCGCCGGCGTTGGCCGAGCCATTCAGCGTGTACTGGGCGGTTGAGTTCAAGGACTCCCGCAGGCGCTTCGCGATCCGCTCGCGGGTCGTAGACAGGCGTTCGCCTGTTGTAGAGCCGCGTTCGACAGTGGTCGATGCCGGTTGCGGCGCTGCCGGGCGCTGCGTGGATGGCTCGGTCAGGTCGGCCGCGCGTATCATGCCGCCGATGCCGGATCCGGCGCCATTCGCCACCGAGCCCTGTGTCATCTGTCGCCTTGCCGCCTGCGAGATGCGCGGCGAGGACATGTAGAGATCGCGCAGATCTCCCTCCAGGACTCTGCCGCCCGGCCCGCTTCCCGTTACCGCTTCCGGGTAAAAGTCGTGTTCGCGGGCAAACCGTCGCGCCCGCGGGCTCAACGGGCCCAGCGCAAGTGGCGCCGTACGCGCACCGGGTGCGAATCCCACGTTCGGCGCCGTCTGCACGGCCGGACTGGCCTGTACGGAGCTTCCGCCGGATGCTTCACCGCTCCAAGCAACAACTGTGCCGTCGGCGGCAGTGCGCGGCCGGAAAGCTTCGACGTCCTCGCCTGCCGTGCCGATCACGCAGAGACTCGTGAAGACGGGAACGAGCGCCCCCTCTTCGAAAAACGTCTCCAGGAGTGTGCCGGCCACCGGCGCCGCGATCTCAAAGTTGGTCTTGTCAGTCTCAATCTCGGCGATGATCTCGCCCTCGGCAACGGTATCGCCTTTGTGTTTTCGCCATGCCGCCAGGAGGCACTCCTCGACGGTGTTGCCAAGCTTCGGCATTTCGACCACTGTCGCCATCTAGTGGAACCCTTCTCGCACAACGAGATCCGGCAGGTGCCGCGGCAATACGGCACCGGCACGATATGACGTGCGACTTGTCATCGTTACCTCACAGATATTTCATCCGGGCGACCCGTCCAACCTCAGGCACGAGCCCGTGGCCAGCGGGCGCGCCTAGACGCTCGGGCTGACCGCGGCGGTCACCCGGAGCAGTTCTTGTTCCGCCTCTTTGCACCACTGTCCCGCGTCAAGCTTCGCAGCCACGGTGGGAAATCGATCGCCGAGCTCGGCCAGGGAAATCAATCCGACGTCGTGAAGCATCGGATAGACGACGATCTTCCCCGCCATCGTGCGATTCTCCACCGCGCCGATGCCGTCAATCGCGCCCGCCATTCCTGATATCGCGTCGACCGAACAGTTCGTGTCCAGCTGCCCAGAGTTCACCTTGTCGAGCATGATCTTCATGTCGCGAATATCCGAGCCGCTGGTGCCGAACATGTAGCAGCGGCGCGCGATGTACGTGTCCAGATCGAGGTCGTGACGCGTCGGAGCAGGAATGCCGGCGAAGATGTCTATCAGGCCGCCGTCGTCGCTGGCTTGGATCGCGGCCGCCACCAGCGCTCCGGCCGGAACCAGGAGGATTTGGTAGCTGAAGCGCTCGTCGAGCGGAGCCTTGGCCGTATTGACCAACCGCAACGGTACACCATTGCGCAGTGACAGCGGCTCGGCCTTTCGCCGCAGCGATTCCAACCGCGCGTCGTCCACGTCGGTACCCACGACCGAGAGCCCGTCGATCTGAGAGCACAGGCCGCGAATCACGTGCATCTGTCCCATCGGCCCACCGGCGCCGACCACCAGTACCTTGTCGCGCGGTCGCAACTCGCCCGATTCAGGAATGATCGCGTAGGAGTCGGCCGCCGACGGTCCCGGCGTGCCGATCCATCTCGTAAAGCCGTAGTGGATACGGCCGACGCCTACCGACACCAACTGGCCGATCGTCTCGCCGCCAAGCACAATGTTGATAATGCCGAAGGACGCCAGCTTATTGTTCAGTACCTCGATCGACTCTTTTGAGGCGCCGAAATACACAATGTCGTCGTAGCCTTCATCGACCAGATCCTGAATCCGATCCGCGTACACGATTGGGAAGCCGAGAGCCTCAAGGCCGCCCCGTTGGTCCGGATCGGCAGTGACGGCCGTGACCGACACACTGCCACCACTCGCCGCAACCGCTTCCCTAAGGCCGATGACCTGGTGTCCGGCGTCGGCGACTGCCAGAAGACGTCCTCCCGCCAGTATGGTCCGTCGGTCGGCGTGGGCGTAGGCGTCCTCGACGCAAGCCCACGGTTCAACCAGAGCGACGGCCGAGGAACCCAACGTCTCCGGCACGGGGATCAGATAGCGCTCTCCCGTAGCGGCCTCGACTGTGACGCGTTCATCCAGCAGAACATACTCCTGCAAACCGCCCTCAAAGTTATAGCCGAACGCGGCGTTCGATCCGAGCGTCTTGAGGCCGCGATAGTCCGTCTGCACCAGGCACCGCTCGCCGACCCGATGGCGCTGGACCGCATCGCCCACCGCCACAATGCGGCAGGCCACTTCATGTCCCGGCACGCTGGGCTTGTCGCCTGGCACGTAGCTGGGGCACGAGTCAAGCACCTCGCGGGCGATACCCGTGACGATCTCGCCTTTGCGTGGGTGAGCGGAGAACTGCTTCAGCAGCTTCAGGTCCGAGAAGCAGAGGCCGACGGCATCCACCTTCACCAAGATCTCGTGCGGACCAGGCTGGAGAACATCCTTCTTCGCGTTCAATACCAGTTGGCCCGGTCCAACCAACTGAACGGCGAATTGCGTCGTAGGAACGGCCGCGTCACGTTGCGTCATGTGCATTGTCTTTCCGCTACTCGCCTTGTCGCGACTAGTGCAACATCACCTGTCCACCGGTCACTGGAAGCGCCTGACCCGTCTCGTATTGCTGCTCGATAAGGTAGTAAATGGCCGACATCACGTCGGCGGATGTGCATCCTCGAGCCATTGGCACCTTGCTCTCGTAGAAACGTTTGACGTCCTCGATCGTGGTGGCGCCCGGTACTTTTCCCGTGCGCAGATACTGTACGAACAGACCCGTGTCTGGGTCGGACCACAGCGGTCCGTCGAAAAAGTTTCCCGGACAGATGGAGTTCACCTTGATGCCGTCAGTCACAAGCTCAAGCGCGAAGGACTGCGTCAAGCCGATGCCGCCGAACTTGCTGCCAGCGTAGGCAAAGTTCTTGTTCGACCCCTCGAGGCCCGACTTGGAGTTGATCTGTATGATGTCGCTCCAGTAGTCGCGGCGCACCTCGTGCTGGACGGCCAGGATGGGCGCCGCCTTCTGCACGCAAAGAAAGTAACCCCTGTAATTGACCGCGGTCGAGAGGTCGAAGTCCCGCTCCAGTTGCGTTTTCACGCTGCCGGCGCGAAGGACACCCGCGTTGGAGACCAGCACGTCAAGGCCGCCGTACATGCGAACCACCCGGTGCACGGCCTCCGCGACCGACTCAGCGTTGGTCACATCGATGGCCAGGCCGAGCGCCCGACCTTCGCCGAACCGGCCCACCAGGGCCGCAGCCGCCTGGCGCGCTCCCTCCACATTGACGTCGGATAGCACGACGTGGCCACCCTGCGCGGCAAGATCCCGGGCTATTTCCAATCCGAATCCCTGCGCGGCTCCGGTCACCATCGCGACCTTCCCCGCCGCCCGGCCCCTTCCGGTCGCGGAGGCCGCTATCTGCCGGCGGTATGACTCGACTTCCCACTGCTCGATGAAGCTCCTGAAGTCGGCATCGAGGTACTGGACGCCGCCCATTCCGGCGGCGCCGGCCATGATCTTGATGGCGTCGACGTAAACCAGGCGCACGATGTTTGCGTCGGTCCAGGCGTCGCCGCACGCGAACAGGCCGAGGCCCTGGACCAACACCACATTCGGCAGAACGCTGTAGGTGGCCGCGTGCTCACGCACCGCCGCCGTGAGCCGCTGCACCAGGTCGGAAGCGTGTCTCGCCGACTCTCGTCTCGAACCACAGTGGAAACGATCGACAGTACACGATCTGGTCGGGCGTGAGCGGCCCACCCATCGCAGTCGTACTGGCCTGCCTCGCGCGAAACCAGGCCCAGCACCGCGTCCGAATCGTCGAACGTGACCACCTTCAGCGATTGCCCGACGCTGAGCAGGCCGCGCAGCGCCGGCGCGATGATGTTCACGAGCGCCGACGCCTCGGCGACGGCAACGACGGTCTCAATCGGACCCGGCTGCTCAACGCAGGCGTGCACCCGAATGTCTCGAAGCGATGCGAACAGCCACTCCATGCGCTCTCTGATCTCATCAGGCGTATCGCCGCTGACCACGAGTCCGTGGTTTTGCATGATCAACGCGCGTGGGCAGTTCTTGCCTGTTCTGCGTTGGAACGCCGCGAGCCCGTGCTGCAGCGACTTGGCGAGCGCGAAGCCGGGATCCACGAGGTCGATCCAGAGAACATCGTCGCCCAGGCTTTGCTCGACGAGTCGCTTGCCTTCCCGACAACAACTGAACTCGTTTACGAGCGTTGCATGCAGGTGAATGACGAAACGTCCCGGCATGAGATGGTGCAGAACGGCCTCGACCGAGGGTCGTTGCCCTTTCTCCGGTTCTCGTCGTGCCGAAAGGACGGCGTGCTTGAAGGCGGCCTCGCGCTGGTCCCTCGCGCTGCCCAGGTCGCTCTCCAGAAGCACCTGAAGGGTCTTGCGATTGAGATCCACGAACCCCTCAGGGCCAATCGTGGCCAGCGCGTGCCCGCTGCCTTTGACCAGCAGCCGATCGTCGAGCTTGACCGAGGTGTTGCCGCCGCCGGCGAGCACCAGCTCCGGGTCAGATCCGAAGAAACGAGAGAGCTCGACGAGTATCTCCAGGGGGCTCGGCGCTCCCGTGAACGCCGGCCAGTGCATCGTTGACGTCATCAACATCCTCTACCCGAGACTGATGCAGACGCGCAAGCGACCCGTCCGTATCGCTGGATAACCGACTCCCCGAGCTGGGCAAACGCCTCGATGCGTGCCTCGCCGCTCGTGTAGGCTGGGTTCAGCGCTCCGGATTCGTCCACATAGCCCATCTGTCCGTTCGCGGTCAAGTACTGGTGCGCGGCCACCACGAGCGCTCCTTCCCAGAAGACTTCCTTGATCGCTTCCGGGATCGGAATGCCTCCCGCACACTGCGGCTCCATCGGCAGCATCTCCAGCGTGTTATGCTCGGTGCCCGCCAGCACCACGATGCCGGCGGCGCGCAGCCCCCGCGCGTATGCAGCAAGCACCTGCGGAGAATTTCTGTTTGGGATGAGCTCGGCACAGTAGATGCGCCGGTCCCTGAGCGACCGAACCAGGCGCTCCAGCGGATCCTCGAACGGACAGATCGGCGCAGCGCCATCCGCCAACACGGGATAACACGGCACGCCGCCCAGCGCCAGGATCAACCGATAGGCATGGTCAAAGCCCACGAAGGTCTCGTCCACGTAACCGCGCTTGCCCGCCTTCATGAGATGCGTGCGTATGGCACTCTGTAGCCTCACCGCTTCGTTGAGGCCGGGTCCAGGGTCCGAGCCGAAGACGGCCCGCAGTGTCGCAGTCCGCGTTTCGGGGGAAACACGCGCAAACACGGCTTCCTGAAAGGCCTGAGCCACGTGGCGTTCTTGCAAGTAGATCGTGTCCAGCGGTAACCCGTGGCGCTGGACGATCGCGGCCTTCACCGACGCCTCGGTTACACCGGTGTCCACGCCGCCGTCCTCGAACAGGCGGGCGACCCGTTCGATCATGGTGGCGATCCGCGTGGAATCATTGCGGCGGATCGTATCCATGAGACCCACCGCATCGCCGGACATCGGTGCAAACCGCGTCACGCCCTTGCCGCAGAGGTACATCTTGCCCGGGTTGCCCGGATCGTTGATCTTGACGTCCGCCTGCACGAGATCGTCGAGAAGGCAGATGACCTCCAGGCCGAAAAGCGGGAACACGTCCATCGCATGCGAGTGCTCGGCGAACGTTGCGTATGCGCCGAAATGGTAGTAGTTACTTACCCCCACCACGCGGACGTCCTGCGCCGCTGCCAGCTCTACCGCCTCCCTGACGCTGCTAAACGCGGAGAAGTTCGGCGGAATGTGTATGTGCGCGTTCACCTTGAGTCGCCTGGGCGCATCCGCCGCCCGACTCCGCGGACCAGAGAGGTCACCCAGCATCTTCAGCGCGGCCAGTGGATCGCGTTCGACTGCCATCTGCCATTCCCATTGCGGCGACGCCGGCCGCCGGCTCTCATTCGATTAGCGCCCACGAACACCGGCCAGATCGGAGCAGCCCCATCAGTTCGGTCGCTCATCAGAGTATTACATACTGTGACAATATGTTACAACCAGCGACGGTTCGGCGCCAAGTGCCGCGGCGCGCTCAATCGACGTGAAACACCTCCGGCAGCCGCAGCCACCACTCACCCGCTTTCTGCTCGGGCACCGGCTCCTGCATCGGGTCAGTATGCGTCCACCACTCCTTTGTCACGGGATCCGCAGCCATCCTGGCCATGTCCGCCTTGTAGTCCTGGCCAACGTACTCAAAGTAGGCGATAAGCACTTTGCCATAGCGATAGATCGAGTAGTTACGAATATTGCACGCGCGAATCGTGGCCAGCACGCCGGGCCACACTTCTCGGTGAATGCGCTCGTACTCCTCGATGTACTCCGGCTTGACGCGCACGATTTGCAGATAGCGTTCCATTTTCCCGGCGCTCCTTTACCAGCTCATCGGCGTGCCGCCCACGCGCTCCGCGGCGACGCGTTCCTGATAGCCGCTTTGGCGAAAGGCCACCAGCGGATCGGCCGGAAGCCCTAGTTCAGTCCGAAGTTGGACGAGCAGTGGGCGCACATCCGACTCGAACGCGGCCATTACGGCGCCCAGGGCGCCGACGACGTCGCCGGACTGCTGAAGCTCGTTCAGGGCGCCTCGATCGACGAGCAGTGCCTTCGCATACGCGATCTGGCAGTTGACGATCGACTGTATCATTGCCGGAATCTTTGCCTCAACATTGTGCGACTGGTCGATCATGTACGCGACTTCTCGCGTCGCCGCGCCTGCAACCGGATCGTCCTCCGCCGCGGCGAGCTCGTTGTAAATCAGGAACAGCTCAAACGGATTGGTCGTGCCGACGATGAGGTCGTCATCACCGTACTTCCGCGCATTGAAATGGAAGCCGCCAAGCCGCCCTTCGTCGACCAATGTGGCCACAATCTGCTCGATGTTGGCCCCGGCGGCATGATGACCGAGGTCGACAAGCACCTGGGCCTGCGGCCCGAGCTTCTGGCACAGCAACAGCGACGTGCCCCAATCGGGGATGTCGGTGGCGTAGAAGGCCGGCTCAAAGAACTTGTACTCGATGAGCAAGCGCATGCCGGCGGGCAGATCGCCGTAGATCTCCCGCAGCGAGGCGATGAGCCGCTGCCGTCTCGTCCGCAGGTCGTCCTGGCCAGGGTAGTTGGTTCCATCGGCCAGCCACAGGCTGATCAGGGAGGAGTGCGTGGACTGCGCGATGGAGATGCACTCCCGTACATGCGCGACGGCCCTCGCGCGAACCGCGCCGTTCGGGTGCGTCAGCGAGCCGAATTTGTAGTCTTCATCCTGGAAGAGATTGGGATTGATCGCGCCGAGCGCCAACCCTCGCTCCCCAGCGTACTGGCGCGCCGCGTTCCAGTCCTCGACGCGGTCCCATGGAATGTGCAGGGCGACGCTTGGCGCCACGCCGACGAGCGACTGCACCTGCGCGGCGTCGTCGAGCTTCTCGAACAGCGTCCGCGGCACCCCGGTCTGCGGGAACACCTTGAAACGCGTGCCGGAGTTCCCAAATGCCCAACTTGGCATCTCGATGCGCTGAGCGCGCAGGCGCGCCAATACGTCTTCCAATGACCGGCCCTGCCGCGTCAGGCCCTCGGCAATGACCGACAGCCCGGCCGACTGCGTCTGTTCAACGACCATTTTCGCGCTCCACTTCACACTACCTACTGCTGCGCGGATCGCCGTCCCCTACAAATCGCTCTCTGCGCAGCCCTTCCGCCCGTTCAATAGCACGGCCATCCCAGAATACTTCAGTTCAGCTATGGTCGGCCCCCGCATTCGGGGCCGCCGCCCGTAGTCCAACCAGGCGCGCATGCAGCTCGTCCCAGACTTCGCCTGCGCGCGGTTCGTAGTGCGTCACCTGGGCCGATGCGCGAGCAACCTCATGCGCCTCGACCATGTCGCGGATCTCTCCCGCGCCCAGCGTCTGGATGATGATGTTGCCGAGGGCGGTAGCTTCAGTTGGACCGGCAACCACGTGGCGCCCTGTTGCGTCGGCCGCAAGCTGGCACAGCAAGCTGTTGCGCGAGCCGCCGCCCACGATGTGGATAGTCCGCACCGCCACTCCCGTCAGGCGTTCGACGCGCTCGACAGTTACGCGGTACGCCACAGCCAGGCTCTCCAGGATCGCGCGCGTCAGGTAGACAGGATCGCTCACGCGCGCACGGTCGGCAGCAGCGAGGCTCGCCCCGATGGCAGCCGGCATGTCGTCTGGGTGGAGGAATCCGGGCGCATCGACGTCGATAACCACGTGCGGGGACTCGATAGCCGAGGCGCGCTCCATGAGCTCCTGGTAGCTCCAGTCCGCATGCAAGCCCCTTCGGGCCCAGGCCCTGCGGGACTCCTGCAGAAGCCAGAGCCCCATGATGTTGGTGTGAAAGCGGAACGTTCCGCCGGCGCCATGCTCGTTTGTAAAGCCTGCCAGTCGTGCCGCCTCGCTGGTGTTTGGCCTCTCCAGTTCCATCCCCATGAGCGACCACGTGCCGCAGCTCAGGTACATGTGCCCGGCGCCCTCGCGCGCGGGCTCCGCGGGCACCGCGACGACGGCGCAGGCCGTGTCGTGCGTCGGAGGCAATAGTATCGGCACCGCCCCGAGGCAGCTGTCCTGCTGCACGCTCGAACGGAGCGCGCCGAGCCTGAACCCAGCGGTCACGGGCTCTGTCAGCATGTGGGTCGGCACGCCGAGACGCTCGATCATGTCGCGCGCCCAGGTTCCATTCGTGTCGAGTGCGCCGGACGTACTGCCGTTCGTTCGTTCGCAGGCTTGCACGCCGCACAGCCAGTAGTGCATGAGGTCCGGCATGAGCAGCAGGTTGCGCGCCAGCTCGATCGTGCGATCGCCCGATTGAACGGCCGCCATGAGCTGGTACAGCGTGTTGAATTGCAGCGCCGCGATGCCCGTGCGCGCGTATTGTTCGGACGCGGGGACGACTTTCGCGGAAGCGTCTGGCATACCGTCCGTGCGCGCATCGCGGTAGTGGTAGGGATTGCCCAGCAGCCGCCCATCCGCGTCGATCAGCCCGTAGTCGACACCCCAGGAGTCGACGCCGATGCCCGCGAATTCTCCGGAATGGAGGTCGGACGCACGTCGAAGGCCGGCCAGGATCTCGCGATAGATGCCCAGAGTGTCCCAGTGCAAGCCGTCCGGCGTGCGCACCGGAATATTGGCAAAACGATGGATTTCCTCGAGCTCAATGCGCTCACCGCCGAACACGCCGGCCATGACACGGCCGCTCTCGGCGCCCAGGTCGACGGCAAGATAGCGTGACACTCCAATTCCTCCCTAGATACCAATGGTCCGGTGGGCCGCCACCACGCATGAAAACCGCCGCGCTCGCCCGACCGCAGTCGGCCCGTCTCTGCCATCCTTCCGCAGATGGAGGCTATTGTCACCTCAGATTCAGCCGAACTCCTGTACGGCAGCGTACATGGCCACGATATTCTCGGTCGGCGTGTTGGCTTGAATGTGGTGACATGGCGCCACGATATAGCCTTTACCATCGCGAAATGCCAGGATGTTCTCGGCCACTTGCTCGCGCACATCGGCCGCGGTCCCGAAGGGCAGCGTCTGCTGGTTGTCGACACCGCCGTGGAAGACGAGCTGGGACCCGAAATCCCGCGCCAAGCCCTCGCGTTCCATGCCGGCACAGCGCCACTGGATGGGATTCAGAATGTCGATTCCGGCCTCGATCAGGTCCGGGATCACGGTCCGGATCGCTCCATCGTCGTGATGCATCACCCGCACGCCGAATGAATGTGCCAGCTCAATCAGCCTGGTCATGCGAGGTTTGAGGAATCTCCGGAAGAGTCGCGGACTCATCAGCAGAGAGGCTTGGGTACCGAGATCTTCCGCCACGTACATGAGATCGATGCGATCGCCCACTTCGCGCAGGATCCGGCTGAACACCGCGAAGTCTACCGCGAAGATATGCTCGAGAATTGACTCCGCTATTTCTGGACATTCGATGAGGTCTGATAGCGAACGCTCCATGCCGCGCAGGCGACAGTAGAGGTAGAAAGGCTCGCTGGAGCCGCAAAGGATAGGATTGTCGGGCCAAGCGGCGCACTGGTCGCGCAGCGTGGAGTAGTCCCATACGTCTACGCTGGGCCAGTTGAACATTTCCACGTCGGCCACGGTACGTGCGCCGGCGAGCGGATGCGAGACCGCCTCTTCATAGACGCCGAGTCCGTCGCCGTAGGAAATCATTTCCGTGCCGATGTTCCAGACCTGGAAATGCGACTGCATGTGCCACCCGTCGGAAGCAACCGTCGGATGGCTCGGCACAAGGTGGATGCACTTATCCACGCCCAGTCGCTCGTACAGCTCCTTTTCGCCCGCGCAGCCCAGATCGCGGAGCAGGCGCGCGGTGACTTCGGCAGTGCCCCAGTAGTCACAGGGAACTCGATCGGGACGTTCTCCGGCGAGCAATGCTCGCCACCGTTGGCGAGGTGTCATCTTACTCCCTCCGGTCGGCAAATCGGGCAGACGGCCGGCAGCGTCTGTCGAGCGCTCGCTGGGGGCAGAATACCTGCCCCCAGCTTGAGCGTGCTCCTCAGCGCAATCTCGATGACCTTCGTTTGCAGGCCTGGAGCGAGCATGACGGCTCATGCCAATTCACCGTCCCTGACCCGCAGGTCAGCTCACCCACCCGTACCATTCGCCTCTCGACGCAGGCCCGGCAAACAAAGAGCTCGATCGTACGCTGGGACTAGAAGTGGAACTTGTCGATATTCGTCTTGTCGAAGACGGTCGGTGGCCCGAGCACGACGACATTGTTGGCGCCGATGGTGTAGGCTCCAAGCCCTGGAACCGTGAACTTCTCGCCCACCTTGCCGGTGATGGTCCCCGCCGCCAGGTCGTGCGCGATGTACTCGGCCAGATAGCCGAGGTTTCCGGGATCCCACAGCGCGAACGCCGGGCACTGGCCACCCTTGACGTACGCGCGCATGTCGTTAGGTGTCCCCAGTCCGGTGACAAGCACCTTGCCTGTATCGCCCGCAACCTTGACCGCCTGCGCGGCCGCGAGGATACCGATCGTGGTCGGAGAAATGATGCCCTTGAGATTGGGGAAGCTGGTGAGCAGGCCGTTGGCCTCGGTCGTGCTCTTGTTCGGATCGTCGTTCCCGTAGGCGATCTTGTCGAGCTTCATGTTCTTGTACTTGGGCAGGGCCAGCTCCTGCTTCATGAAGCCGATCCAGGCGTTTTGATTCGTCGCCGTGGTGGTCGCGCTCAGGATGGCAATCTCGCCCGTGTAGTTGAGCAGTTTGCCGATCGTCTGAACCTCGATGCGCCCGATTTGCTCGGTGTCGGCCTGGTTGACGAACACGTTGCGAGCGCCGACCGGATCAGAGTCGTAGCCGACTACCTTGATCCCTTTGGCCATTGCCTTCTGCAGCGCGGCCTTGATCGCGCCCGGGTCGTTCGCCGAGACGACGATGGCATCCGCGTGCTCCTGGATGAGCTGGTTCACGTACTGCGTCTGCGTCGTGGTGCTGCTGGAGGTTGGTCCGACCATCTTCAGCGAGTCGCCAAGCGCCTTGTTGGCCCGAAGGCTACCATTGTAGGCCGTTGTGAAGTAGGGGTTGTCGGTGGTCTTGGGCAACACGAAGATCTTGTAGGATTTCGCGTGTGCAGTGAGAGACATCGACTGGGGTAGGGCGGTCGCGGCCACACTGCCGACCAGCACTGCGGCGCAAATGACGCGAAGGGAACGGCGCATACTACGAATACTCCTTTATTGATAGCTCGACGCAAGCACGTTCGAGGTGCTTTGCACATTCGTGCTCAAGTTTACTTGCCGACGACTGCTAACTAACCTCCTTTTGCTTCCACGCGGCGCAGACCCAATCGCTGCGCAATCGATGGCCCAAGAATGGAGAAGATCAGCAATGCGCCAATCACAATGGTCTGGTTCTGGTCGCCGATATTGGCCAGGCCCATGCCGTTGCGGAGCACGCCGATGAGGAAGAGGGCGAGCACGGTGCCGAGTATGCTGCCAGAGCCTCCGTTGATGTCCGTGCCGCCGAGCACGACGGCCGTGATCACGTCGAGCTCGAACCCCGTGCCCATGTCCCAGCGCGCGCTGCCCTGTCGCGAGGCGTAGATGAGACCGGCCGTAGCGGCGAACAGTCCGGACACCGTGTACAGCACCAGCTTGATCCTGTCGACCGCGATGCCTGAGTAGCGACAGGCATCCTCGTTGTTGCCGATGGCGTAGATCAATCGGCCGAAACTTGTGCGATGCAGGAGCAGGGCAAAGATGATCGCCAGTACGGCGAAAATCACCAGCGGCCACGGCAGCATGTCGCCGAACGGCAGCAACGGCTTGACGCCCACGTAACCCTGGCCGAGGTTGTTGAAATTGTCTGGGAATGAGCTGATCGCGCGGTCGCCGAGGATAACCTGCGCCAGTCCCCGGTACAGCGCCATCGTCCCCAGCGTCACCACCAACGGGTGAAGCCTGACGCGCGTGGTTATCATGCCGTTGGCGCATCCCGCGACCAGACCTATGGCCAGCGCCAGGAAGATACTGACCGAGAGATCGCCGGATGTCGAATAGTGCAGGCCGAACGAGACACCGGCCAGTGCCAATACTGACGAGATGGACAAGTCGATGCCGCCGCTGATGATGATCAGCGTCATGGGAAGGGCCATGATTGCCTTCTCCATGAACTGGGACGTCATGTCGAACATGTTCGACCAGTCCAGAAAGTACGGCGACAGCCACGACGACCATGCACCGGCGACGACAATCAGCACTACCAGGAGAACTTCCCAGCGCAACAGCAGCTGCAAGGACGGTCGGCGAAACAGGGCATTTACAGGCGCCGTGGAATGCTCTGCCATGACCGGAGTCGCGGCGATCCCGGTGTCTCGCTCGCTTCCCGCGCTCATCGTCGAACCCCCTGCAGAAGGCGTTGCAAGCGATGGCTGATCAATGCGTCGGAGACCACCGCTGCCAGAATGATCATGCCAGTGATCGCCTGCGACCAGAACTCAGACAAATTGAGCAGCGCCAGGGCGTTCTGAACGACGCCCAACAGCAGGCAACCGAGAATCGTGCCCAGCATGGTACCACTGCCTCCGGCTATGGTGGTACCGCCGATGACCACGGCGGCGATGACCTGCAGCTCGAAACCGTTGCCGGCGCCGGCCGTCACCGTGCCGTAGTCCGCGCCGTACAGGAATCCGCCGAGCCCGGACAGGGCGCCCGACAGCACGAACACAAGAAACACGATCCAGTTGACGCGGACGCCGGCCAACCGCGCTGCCAGCGCGTTGCTGCCGACGGCGTAGATCTGGCGGCCGACTCGAGTGCTGCGCAGGAAATACGCGGCGAGGATGGCCAGCACGACCGGGAATATCACCAGCCAGCGAATGCTGAAGACGATCCCGCCGGGCAGCGGAATGGCGATCGCGTTGCTGCCGGCCAGGTTGAGGTAACTGCCGGGAAGGTCGCCGCTGACCACCTCGCCGCCACCGCTGGCGATGGACTGCAGTCCGTGGTAGATGTTGAGCGTACCCAGCGTGGCGATGATCGCCGGCACGCGCCCAACGGTGACGAGCACCCCGTTCACGGCGCCGAGCCCGATGCCGATGACCACGCAGATCAGTACGGCTATCCCCAGCGACATGCCTGGATGCGCCTTGAGCAACTGGGCGATGATCATCACCGTGACGCCCATGTTGGCGGCGACGGACAGGTCAATCTGCTTGGCGAGGATAACCATGGTCTCGCCGATCGCCAGCGTCGCCAAGATGGCGATGGCCAGCAGGATGTTACGGAAGTTCTCGGTAGTCAGGAACGTCGAATTGCTGAAGCTGACCATGGTCATAAGCAGCAGCAACGCCACGATAATGCCGGCCTCGCGAAGACGAGCAATCCAGATGATGAGCGAACTGCCGCGATCCAGCCGGGTCTCACGGCCGACCGCGCTTCCGGCGATCACGACGCGACTCCTTCCACCACTGTTTGCCCCGCTGCCGCGGCCATAATCGACTCCTGCGTGGCCTCGCCGCGCGTAAATCGGCCGGCGATGCGGCCGCCGCGCATGACAACGATGCGATCGCTCATCGCCAGTACCTCGGGCAGCTCGGATGAGATCATGAGGATAGCCAGCCCTTGCCCGGCCAGCTCGCCCATCAACCGGTGGACCTCCGCCTTGGCGCCGACGTCGATACCGCGCGTGGGTTCGTCGAGGATGAGGACCTTTGGCTGCGTGGCCAGCCATTTCGCCAGCACGACCTTCTGCTGATTCCCGCCCGACAGCTCACGCACCCTCTGCCTGACACCAGACATGCGAATGCGCAAGCGCGACTCGTACTCCTGGGTAACGACTCGCTCTCGCGCGTCGCGTGTCCAGCCCGCCCCGCTCACGTGACGAAGGATCGCCAGCGTGACGTTGTGCTGAATGGACATAGGCGCCACCAATCCATGGGCGGCACGATCCTCAGGCACATAGCTCAGACCCAGGCGGACGGCCTGCCGAGCGCTCCGTATCCTGAGCTCGCGGCCGTCAAGCAGCACGCTGCCGCCATCGGGGCGATCGATACCGAAGATAGCCCGCGCAACTTCCGACCTTCCGGCTCCAACAAGGCCGGCAAGTCCGACGATCTCGCCGTGCCGCACTTCGAGGTCGATGTTCTGGAAGATGCGGCCGCGGCTGAGTCCGCGTACCTCGAGACAGGGGTCGCCGACGTTGCTCGCTCCGCGCTCGAACAGCACGCTGAGCGGACGACCCACCATGTGCTGCACCAACTTCTCCGAGGATGCCTCTGACCGCGGCATGGTCGCCACTTGCTGGCCGTCGCGCAGCACCGTGATGCGATCCGCGATCTGGAGCACTTCCTCGAGTCGATGGCTGATGAAGACAACGGCGGCTCCGTTGGCGCGCAGCCGGTCGACGATCGCGAACAGGTCACGGACCTCGCGCGGAGTGAGCGCGGCTGTCGGCTCGTCCATGATCAGCACGCGAGCATTCATCGACAGCGCCTTCGCGACCTCGACCATTTGCTGGTCGGCGATGCTCAAACCTCGCACTTTGTTGTTAGCTGCAATCGACACGCCGAGGTTGTCCAGAATACTCTGGACAGATGCGTTCATCGCCGGCCAGCGAATTCTGTACAAACGGTCGACTGGCTGCCGCCGCATCAGCACGTTCTCGGCCACGCTCAAGTCGGGAAACAGAGTCGGTTCCTGATAGATCACTGCCACGCCGTGCGACTGCGCAGCGGACGGCGATCCGATTTCGGCCGGATTGCTGTCCACGAACACATGACCTGTATCGGGCTTATGGACGCCCGCCAGGACCTTGATCAGCGTCGACTTGCCGGCGCCGTTTTCGCCTACGAGTGCGTGCACTTCGCCGCCATATACCTCAAATGACACGTCGCGCAAGGCATGGACTCCGGCAAATGACTTGCTGATGTTCTCCAGCCGCAGGATCGGCACCCGGCCGTGCATCTCTACCTCCAAGAATCGTTCCGATCTGGTGTGCAGCCGCACCACCTAACTGCCAGCCCGAATGGCAGCGCTCTGCTCGCGAAACAGATAGGCGTGCGATACAATTCAGCCTGCTTTCCAGACGCAAAACGCTGGAGCAACACTACCACTGTTGAGCGTTGTTGTCAAATATACATTAAATCCTGAGCGCTACTGTGCACTTTCGGCCTCGGCATTACCCTGTACTGATCTCGTCCGGCTCATGCGCGCCTGGCCGCAATCTCCGTCTGCGCGCCCGTCCACACCACTCGAACGTCGATCCCGGCGTCGCGAAGCTGCGCCACGATCTGTGGGTCGGCTCCATCGTCGGTAATCAGTACCCCGATGGCGGCAACAGGCGCGAAGTAGCTTAAGGCCATCCTTTCGAGCTTCGTGCTGTCGGCTAGCGTGATTACACTCGAGGCATTGTGCACCATGATCTCTTTGAGCGACGCTTCCGAGACGTTGGCCTCAGTCAAACCGTGTTGAAGGGATAGGCCTCGCACTGAAATGAAGGCTGTGTCGACAAACAGGCGCCGGAGGGCGGTTTCGGCGATAGTGCCGCTGAAGGAAAGCGACGTGTGCCGCAGCGTTCCTCCGAGCATCGTGAGCGACACCTGGGATCGCCGGCTCAGCTCCATGCCAATCGGCAGCGCATTGACTATGGCAGTGAGTTGAATGGTCGACGGGAGAGCCCGAGCCAGCTCGAGAATGGTTGTCGACGCATCCATGATCACCGTCGTGCCCGGCTTCACAAGGTCCAACGCGGCTGCCGCAAGCGCTCGCTTCTGGCTCATTCTCTCGGACTCGCGCGCAACAAACGCACGTTCACGGCCGGACTGGTCGTCCTCGCGCGCCACGGCGCCACCATACCTCCGCGTGATCAGGCCCTTCTGCTCAAGGTATTGGAAGTCACGGCGGACCGTCTGTGGCGACACGGTGAAGCGACGCGCGAGGTCGTCGACCGTCAGCACGGGGCTCTGCTCGAGCAGTTCCGCCAGGGCCATCCGCCTCTCGAACGCAAGCATTCACGACTCCAGACCGTGCCGCAACCCGTGCGACAAAACGCATTACCGCCCTGTTCGTGGGTCAAGTGCGTTGCTCATGGCCACTGTCGCTTCGCGTGAGACTCCGGCCTTCACGCCCGGGTACCCACAAGAGTGGGTGTCCTCACCCGGTCGCCCAGCCGTGGCCTTCAGGCCGACCAGATTCTCGCGCACCGGGAAAGGCCATAAACGTGAAAGGTTACCCACTAGCGACCTGCCGCCGCGAACGCACCGACATTGGTCAGCTTTGCTCACCGCCGACCATAATACCACATAATCATGCCATGAGTGGTCGTCAGGGCGTGCGTGTTTCTGGACCGTGCAGCGCCTGCCACGCACACCGCCGCGCTCCGTTCGCGCCGGACCAGCCAGGCGAAAAACGCTCGCAGGTGGGGAGAGCACCGGCGTGCGGCGGGCTGCCGAGCGACCGCCAGCTCAGCGAGCTTCGGCGCCGGGCACGTCGGCGACACGCACGTCGCAGGGAACTCGACGCAGGCCATCGAGCTCATCCGCGGAGGCGCCACAGTCGGTAATCAGGGCACGCGCGAGGTCGACTCCGCAGACCCTATGGATGGCAACCCTGCCGAGCTTGCTGCTGTCCGCGAGCACTATCACCCGGTCGGCGCGTGCCAGAATACTTCGCTTGAGCGCGGCCTCTCCGGCGTGAGCCTCCATGAGACCAAGACGATGGTGGATCGCGCGAGCTGACATCAGGACGGTGCTAACCGCCAACCGCTCGAGCATCTCCTCGGCCAGAGGACCGCCGAACGACCGCGACGAGTGGCGGAACTCTCCGCCCACGACCATGAGGCGGACGCCCGCGAGACGCGACATTTCGACAGCCGCCGGAAGCGAAGTCACCACGACGTCGCCGGACCAGTCCGGAGGAAGCAGGTTGACCAGCGCGAGAACTGTGGTCGACGCGTCGAGAAAGAGACTCTCGCCCGGACGCAACAGGCTGAGGGCCACATGGGCGATAGCTTTCTTCTCGGCAGCGTGCTCGCTTTGCCGAGAAATGAACGCGGGCTCACTCAAGTTGAGCGCGTCGCGCGTGACCGCGCCGCCATGGGTCCGTCGCACCAGACCCTTGCGTTCGAGCCGCGCAAGGTCGCGGCGGATGGTCTGCGCCGACACTCCGAACCGCCGGGCGAGGTCGTCCAGCGCGACCGCATCGGTCCCAGCCAGCAATGCCGCAACTTGCAGCTGTCTCTGTTCCGGCAACAACCGCGACTCGTCCGGCCGGGGCGATCGAGTGTGGATCGCCATGTCGCTCAACGTCACTTCCCTCACGTGGGATTATAGCAAACGACAGCCGTGTCTCACACCAGATGACGGATTCTTACACATTATGACGCGCTGGTCTCCGCAGCGCATGCAGGGCGGTGTTTCTTGGACTATACTTTCGAACACATGGGAATGGCAGGTGCAACCGCTGAGTGCCGTTCCGCGCTACCGAAATGGATTGAGTATGGAAACGCAGGACCTAAGAGGCAAGGTTGCCATTATCACGGGCGCCGGGTCTGGCATCGGCGCGGCAACAGCGCGGCTACTGGTCGGTCAGGGCGTGCGCGTGACGCTAGCTGGACGGCGCGCTGATCGCTTGCAGGCGCTCCAAGCTGGATTGGGGACTGGGGTCGCGCTGGCCGTGCCTGACCGACGTCTCCCGAGCGCGCGACGTCGAGGACCTCATAGCGAACACGCTCGACCGCTTCGGGCGCATCGATATTCTCCTGGCGAACGCCGGGCAGTTCGCGCAAGGAAGGATTGCCGATGTCGACACCGAGACACTCGTGGCAATCGTCAACGCGAACCTGATTGGCGTGATCCGCTGCATCAAACAGGTACTGCCGCACATGATCGCACAACAGGACGGCGACATCATCGTCACGTCGTCGATCTCCGGCCATCAGGACATTGAGGACGAGGCCGTCTACAGCGCCAGCAAGCACGGCGTCATGACGCTGGTCAGCCTGCTGAGGAAGGAAGTGGCGCCGCACGGGCTGCGCGTCGCATGTGTTTCCCCTGGGATGGTGCTCAATGAGATTTGGGGCGTCACCGACCCCGCCGAGGTGGCCGCGGGGTTGCGTGAACGGCGCGGTCTATGCTCCGAGGATGTTGCCGAGCTCATCAACTTCATGCTGAGGATGCCGCGGCGTCTGACAATTCGAGATATTGTGGCGCTGCCGCAGGCACAGATCATTTGAGGGCACAGAGAATCCGTCTCGGCTGGGACGGGACGCCGCCTTCCTCTGCAGGCGTGTTACGCCGGCACGACGTAACACGTCGCCGGTCCGCAACATCGGAGGGCGATCAGGCGGGCCAGGGCATGGATCCCTAGATCCCCGACCCGTTATGCTTGTGTCGGGAGGGCCGCCATGAACGAGGATACGCACGTCGATTCCAATGTGCCGGGCAACCCGGCATATCATTTCTCCGTGGTGCCGCCCGGGACCAAAGTGGAGGCCGGCTGGGGCGAACGGCCGCTCCTGCTGTCCGCGGCACAGCCCGGCACGAAGTGCGTCCACGTCGGAGCGTTGCCCGACCCCGCGTTTGGCAGTGTCGCGCCGCCAATCTATCAGACTTCGACCTTTGCCTTTAGCGACCTGTGCACGAACGCCGGCTTTGACTACTCGAGAAGCGGGAATCCCACGCGCGCGCGGTTGGAAGACGCCATCAATCGGCTCGAAGGGGGCTCGGGCGCAACGTGCACCTCGAGCGGAATGGCCGCGGTACTGCTGGCACTCAATCTGGTGGAGGCCGGAAGCAACATTCTGTGCACTATCGACTGCTATGGCGGATCGTTTCGGACGTTCGAGCACGCAAGACAGGTCAACAACTTATCTGTGGACTATCTGGACCTGATGGATCTGGATGCAGTCGCGCGCGCGATCAAACCGAACACGCGCATGGTCTGGATTGAGACGCCGTCCAATCCGCTCCTGCGGCTCACGGATATCGCGCTGGTGGCCCGCATGGCGCGGGAGGCAGGCGCCCTCGCGGTCGTGGACAACACGTTTCTCGGACCGCTCCTGCAGCGTCCGTTTGATCTTGGCGCAGACTTGGTCGTGCACAGTACGACAAAATACTTGAATGGTCACAGCGACGTCATTGGGGGCGTCGTCGTTGCCGGTCCCGACCGGGATGCGCTCGCGCAGCGCATCGCATCGCTGAACAACCTCATGGGAACCTGCCAGAGCCCGCACGACTGCTTTCTCGTCCTGCGGGGCATCAAGACCCTGGCGCTGCGCATGGCCGCGCACGAGACCAACGCGCAGGCAGTCGCCGAACACCTCGCTAACCATGTCGCGGTGGCGAAAGTGAACTATCCTGGATTGCCGAGCCATCCACAGCACGCGCTTGCCAGGCGCCAACAGCAAGGATTCGGCGCCATGGTCAGTTTTGAGCTGGTGGACGGATCGCGGAGGGCAGTGGACACAGTGCTCCGCTCGTTGCGCTGGTTTACACTTGCCGAAAGCCTCGGCGGAGTAGAAAGCCTGGTCTCGCATCCGGCCAGCATGACCCACGCGTCGATGACGCCCCGCGCGCGGGCCAACGCCGGCATCTCCGACGGGCTGATTCGACTCAGCGTCGGCATTGAGGATCGCCGGGATCTCGTCGAGGACCTGGATCAGGCTTTGGGCCGGTCGCGGCGGTAGGCTCGCTCTCAGGCTTTTCCCGCGCGATGGTCCTGGCCGCGAACCAGCGAAGTGAGGATCCCGCACGCGGCCACGCAGGCGCAGACGACAAAGGCCGCGTGAAAGCCCGTTAGAAACGTGTTTTCCAGCGGCGCCAGTTGACGCGGGCTCGGCGGCACCTCCCGCAGCCGCGCCAGCATCGCACCGGCGGAGGTACTGCCGTACGCGCCCAGCACGACGCCGGCCAGGGCAACGCTCATGCTCTGACCCACCACCCGACCTGTAGCCATGAAGCCCGCCGCCAGTCCCTGTTGTTGGCGCGGAGCGGCGCCCATGAGCGCGCTGTTGTTCGGTGATTGGAACAGGCCTTGGCCCAGGCCGATCACGACGAGCCGCCACACGACATCCCACGCCGTGGCGGTGGCTGAGAGTTCGGCGAGGAGCAGCAAACCCGAGCACGCTATCGTCAGGCCGCCTGCAGCGAGCCAGCGCGTGCCGATGCGATCGGCAAGCGCGCCGGCAAAGGGCGCTACGACCGCAATCGTGAGCGGCAGCGGCGTCAGCAGAAACCCTGCGTCCTGGGCGGAGTACCCGCGCAACTCCTCCAGATAGAAGGGCATGACAAACGAGACCGCGAAAAGGGCCAGAAAGCTGAGAACCAAGCTGGCGTTAGCGGAGGCAAATACCCGCCGGCGCAACAGCGACACGTCGATGAGCGGATCGGGCGCGCGTGATTCAAGCAGCGCCGTGAGCACGACCGCCACGAGCGCGACGCCAAGCGTCCAAACCAGTCGCGCTGATGTCCAGCCCCACTCCTGTCCAAACGACAGCCCGAGCGTCAACGATGCCAAGCTGATGCCCACGCCAAATGTGCCGGCCAGGTCGAGCCGCAGCGGGCGCCGCTCGACAGTGTCCTGCAAGAGAAGCGCAATGCCGAGCAGAGCAACCGCGCCGACAGGCAGATTCACGAAGAAGATCCATCGCCAGCTTGTTTGCTGGGTGATGACACCTCCCAGGGTGGGTCCGACACTGGTACCCATGGCCACGACCAGCGCGTTGAGACCCAGCGCTCTGCCCCGCTCGGCAGGCGCGAAAGCCCCGGTCAGGATAGCCGGTGTCACCGCCATCATCTGCGCGGCGCCGATTCCCTGCAGGGCACGCGAGAGGATCAGCATGGGCAGAGATTGTGCCGCGCCGCACAGGGCTGAGCCGCACGTGAAGATCGCCACGCCGCAGAACAGGATGGCCTTGCGGCCCACGACATCGGATAACCGGCCGATCGACAGTAGTAGCGCCGCGATTACAACCAGATATGCAATGACTACCCATTCGATCTCACCTGAGATCCCGGTGTGAAAGTACGCCGCAACCGTCGGCAGCGCGATGTTCACAATTGACCCATCCAGGGTGGCCATGAAGACAGAGATGGCCACTACCACGAAGGTCACCCACTTGTTCACGGGCCGGGCTCGCGCATGGGCTCGGACAGTATCGATCATCCGAACCTGCGAGTCGCAGATGACCGATATGGTCCAGCCATAGACGTGATCGCCTTGGTCGTCGTCGCGGCGCCGTGGCGCACTCGCGAGTGGCCGGTTCGCCCTGGAAGGGAGCGAGCCGCCGTTTGACCCGGCGACGCGAACGCAGATAGCTCACACCGCGCGACATTCCGCATGGGTGAAATGGCCATACCGGCTCCGCCGATCGCTCCGCTTAGCACTCCTGATCCGAATCGGGCCATCTGCATCTCCCTGTATGATGCCGGCAGCCTGTGCGACTCAGGGTACGTGCCGGGTGCGACGTCGCCGTCTCGCACATGGTAGCACCGAGGCGCAAGAAGAGCCCTCGATCCTTCTGCCTTGCCTGGGCCCGACACATGCCACACCAAGAATGTCCGCGCGCATCGGGCACTAGGGCCTTCATCCGGGCTCCCGGAGAGCGCTATTGGCAGTGTGCCGCGTCTGCTGACACGATTCGAGAGGGGTGCCCAACCGCGCGGCGATAGCAGTGCCGCGCTGCACTCCGGAGACAGGCTCAGCGACGCTGAGGCCGCAGCGGCCCAAGGGCATCCAGATCGCTGTCGTCCATGCCGAATTGGTGAGCTACTTCGTGCAGGACGGTCTCACGAATCTCCGAGCGGAGCTCGGTCAGCGTTTGACAGGCGCGCTCATGAGGGCGTTGAAAGATCGTGATACACGGTGGAATGCTCGGCTCGAATCCCTCGGTGCCTGCGGTCAACGGTACTCCCTCATAGAGCCCGAGAATCGGCCCGTGTGCCGCGCGCGTCTCCGCGTCTGGCTCGTCTTCGACCACGATCGCCACGTTATCCAGCATTTTCGCGAACGGCTCCGGTATGTCTTCGAGCGCGCGCGCGACCTCTGACTCGAAATCTTGCGGGCTCAGGCGAATTCCCTTGCGGCGCATTTTGCCTGCCTCTGGAACAACAAGCCTGGCCGGCGCCGGCCAACCTGGGCTGAGGCCCACGTAGCCGCCGCGGCTGCTACAGTCAAGCATGACCAACTGGGGCTCAAAGTGCAAAACCAGGCTGCCTCCCAGCGGATCGGGACGACGATATCGCGAACGCCTTCGGCCCAGACATCGTATTGCTGGACGACGGGCGTGTCGCCCTTTCGAGCCGGGCAGTCATAACCGTATGGTGGGATAGCAAGCCTGGGAGCCAGTACTTTCACATGGTCAGGTGAGATGATAGAATGCCTCGAGATGGGTCAGCTGGCGACGGCCCGCGAAGACGCGCGCCCAGATTTGCCGTTGGGCTGGGCAGGGCGAGGCGCGAGCTTATCGCCTGCCAACGCATGAAGGACGAGTTGATGCAGGAATGCGACAGGCTGTCGGCGTGTCCGTTCTTTTCCGATCGCCTTGCCAACATGCCCGGCACCAGTGAATTGATCAAGAGAGAGTATTGCCGAGGCATCTTTCGGCTGTGCGCGCGCCGGATAATGCTCATAGCCAAGGGAGCCGAAGCGGTCCCTGCGGACCTCTTTCCGGATCAGCGAGACAGGGTTGCCAACCTCATCCAGTAGGCCGCAGGGATATATTCTGGCCATGCCCATTTCGGTTGCCGACCGCGACGCCGAAGAAGCTGCCCTGATGAAGGCCATCGTCGGAGACTGAGCATGGAACATCGGGCCGCTCATCGCACATCATGACGCTTGGCGTCATATCGGGTGCCGTCTGGCAATTGATGTTATCGCGGTCGCGGTATACGGTGAGGTGCGGAGGTGCCTGACGTGTTGACTTCGGGCACATTGCTGATGGGGCCCGCCCCGCCGCAATCCCTTGAGCGGCGGGAAGGAGGAGCCCGATGGCGGCGCCCACTCCTCGGCTGGTCGGTCCTCGACCGGAGCCTCGCGACCCGCGCGCTGCCCTGCGGTCGGCACCCCTGTTCCTGACCGCTCCAGTGGCGACCGCCTCCATGCAGCCGCGGCCGCGGCTCACTGGCATCGTGAGGGCACGGCTCAAGTACGGGAGGCACCAATGCTGGCCGAAGAATCCGATGACTGTTGCAGGCCGCATCGAGCCCCATGCGAAGGGGGATCACGACGACAACCGCGCCATGCTGGACCCACCTGACGAGCGCCTCGACGTGGAAGCCGCGGCGGCCCGGTTTCAGGCGGGCGACCAAGAAGTGTGGTCTTGGCTGCGCGGCTTCCTCATTCACGAGCAGGAGTTCTCGGCCCGCCGGCTCAGTGCAGGCGACGTCTTCCCTGGCAGCCTGCTGCCGAAGGCCGAGGCACTGGCCCACACGGTCGCGGAGGAGCCGGACTGGAGTGTCGAGAGCACGTGGTGGCTTGACGATCGCGCCCTGACGGTCCACGTGATGTGCAGCCGCTCCAGCTCTGGCGACGTCTGGAGCGGTCTCTGCCGGGCTCCGCGACCGCCCTGGATGGCTTCGCGCGCGTCGATTCCGGGAAACAGGCACCGAAGAAAGGCTCCGTGCCGGCGGGATCAAAGCCCGGCGGCAAAGTCTGATCGGCGGCGAATCAGTTCCTGCGCAGTCATTGGCACGCGCTCAAGCGACGAGGCCAGTACCGCCGCGGCCCAGGCGAGGTCCGTAAGTCCCTCGACCCCGTCGTAGGGCGGCGTCTTCCCCTCTCGAATCGCACGAAAGAAGTCCAGATACGCCAAGGCGAAGGAATCGTGCATACCGAAAGGGAAAAGAGCAGCCTTCTCCGCGTCGCTCGCATGCGTGGCAAAGAAGTCGGCGAGGGCGATCACTCCCTGACCGTCCAGATAGAGCTCTTCGCCGCGCAGGCAGCCTTTGCTGCCGTACACGGCGAAGCCGCCGGGTAGTTCGGTCGCGACGCCATGGGCCGCCCAGGAGGCGCTCACGTGCCCGACGGCGCCGTTCTCGAACTCGACTTGGCAAAACATCGTGTCGTCGGCGTCCGCATCGACGCGCTGTACCACAGACCCGTCATCGCTCCGCCGGTAGCGTACGGGCTCGAATGTCCGGACAGTCCCGTAGACGCGTGCGATGGGACCGCACACCCAGCGCAGTTGCTGGAAGAAATGAACACCGAGATCGAAGCTGATCCCGGCTCCAGCCTCCGCACGGCGATGGCGCCAAGCTGTATGCGCCACGATTGCATCGGGACTCCACCAGCTGCCCAGGTATGCGGCTGCCGCCATCTCCACGCGGCCCAGGTAGCCACGCTCGACCAACCAATGTCCCAAGAGCACCTGAGCTTCATAGCGCACGTTCTCCATCACTGCCAACACGGTGCCGGCCCTGGCTGCCTGCTCGACCATGTCGTGTGCGGCGGCAACCGACGCGGCCATAGGCTTCTCCACCATCACGTGCTTGGCGCGCGATGCGGCGTGGGTCGCTATCGAACTGTGGGCCAGCACTGAGGTGGTGATATCCACCACATCGATATCGGCCTCGTCGATCATGCGTGCGGCGTCCGTCCACACTCGAACATGCTGATCGGGAAAGAGGTGGTTGAGGTAGACTTGCGGCGCATTCAATGGGTCACCATCATCCGCACTCCCGCGTGGAAGCGGCGGTGGCCCGCCCGGAGCGACGAATCTGTAGGCATCTTCCTCCTGGCGAGAGCACAGGTCCGTGATGATCACGTCGCTGATGCCAGCACCGAGCAGCGCCTTGTATCCGTTCAAGTGAGCATTCAGGATCCGCCCACACCCAACAATGCCGACGCGAAGTTGCCTGGACATGCTGAAATACTCCTTACCGCACCTGCGAACCAGGCAGCAACAGTGGCACGACGCACGCCGTCGCCGACCTGCTGCTGCATCAGTATCACGCCTCGTCGAGCTTCAAGGTGTCTGCCCGTGAGCGGCACCGCTACCAGAGTGTGTAGCCACCATCGATGATCAGCGCGGATCCGGTCATGAAACGCGAGGCATCGGATGCGAGATAAATCAACGAGGGCGCGATTTCTTCCGGCAACGCATAGCGTTGCATCGGCGTGTCCTCGATCCAGTGGCGCCGGAACTCCGGACGATCGACCGCCGCCATGCCCGTCTTTACGTAGCCGGGGACGAGCGCGTTAACGCGCACGTTGAAGGGCGCCCATTCTGCCGCCAAGGACTTGGTGAGCTGATGGACCGCCGCCTTGGAGGCATTGTACGCTGGCTGCATTTGCGGCCGGTTCACGATGAGCGCAGAAAGCGAGCCGATATTGACGATGACCCCGCTTCGCCGCTCGACCATCTGCCGGCCCACGGTCTGGGCGCAATGCCACAGGCCGTGCACGTTCACGTTGAAGACCTCATGCCACTCCTCATCGGGCACGTCGAGTGCCGGGCGATGATAGCAAACACCGGCGTTGTTCACCAGCACGTCGACGGGACCGAGCTGATTCGTGACTTCGTTCAGCATCCTCTCCACGCTCGCCCGCTCACGTACATCCACAGCCACGGCGATGGCGGCGCCACCAGCCGCTTCGATCGCCCGCACGACCAAGTTGTTATGCTCTGGGTTGCGCGCCGCGACGGCCACGCGCGCCCCGACCCCGGCCAGAGCGTGCGCGAATGCCTCGCCGAGACCGGTGTTGCCCCCCGTGACGATGGCCACCTTATCCGTCAATGCGAAGGACGCGAGTACATCCATCTCCCTCTCCTCACTGCCGCGACGATGCGGCCATGTTCCATGGTTAACACTGCTCGATCGGCCTTTGCTTGTTCGAATGTGCCGCGAGGGCGAGCTCCGCGGCGCCGACCAGGCCGCAGTCGTCGCCGAGTCCAGCGCGAACGACTGGCACATTCTTGAAAGGCGGCAATGCGTCGCGCTGGACCACGGCTCGAATATCAGGCTCCAGCAGATCAAACGCTTGTGACACCCCCCCACCCATGATCACACGCTCCGGGCTGTAGAGATGGATGAGTCCGGTGAAACCCGCCCCAAGATAGCTCGCCTCCTCTCGCATGAGGGCGAGGCACGCTGGGTCGCCACGTCGAGCGCCGTCGGCCACGTCTCGAGCGTCGATAGTTTTCGTGACCGACCGGGTCCCCAGCCAACCGGCCGGGCTGTCGCGCGCTGCCTTTCTGGCCCGGCGGTCGAGTGCGGCACCGGCTGCCAGCGCTTCGAAACAGGCGGTTGCTCCGCACGAACACCGAGGCCCATCAGCCGCCATCCTGAAATGCCCGACGTGACCGGCCATGCCGCGGCGACCGTGCAATAGGCGGCCATCCAGAACGATGCCTCCGCCGATCCCGGTGCTGACGGTCACATAGACCAGATGCCGCAAGCCTTGCCCCGACCCGAATTGCCACTCCCCATATGCCGCGGCAATGCCGTCGTTCTCGACGACAACCGGCACACCGAATTCAGCAGCGAGGATATCTCGCAGCGCGAGGTTCTCCCACCCCGGAAGTGTTGGGATGTGGATGACGGTGCCGGTCTCGCTGTCGAGCGGCCCGGGAGCCGCGACTCCAATGCCGGCGAATGGTTCTCGGTCGTTCTTACCGCAGATTCGCTCTATAAGCTGCCTAAACTGATCGATGACGGCGGTCGGGCCACCGAGAACATCCGTGCCGGTCGCAGCCCGTCGTAGAACCCGGCCATGCTCCACCAATCCCGCACGCACCTGAGTGCCTCCGAGATCGATGCCGATTGTGAGCACCCGCGCCATCAGGCTGCCTCCTTGCATAGTGCATGAACCCAAGTCATGCGGTCACGGAGATTCTCCGCGTTGAAGGCGAGCGATCCCATCACGATGGTGTCGGCTCCGGCCCGGCGAAGCCCCGGTACGGTGTGCTCTCGAATTCTGGACCACGCATGCTTGCACCTTCAGCCTACGGTTGTCGCGGTGCCTGGCGCAAGCCGTCGCAGGCGGCGTGGACGTCCTTGCGAGTCGGCAACCAGGGCAGCAGCATCGAGTCAACGCCCGTCCCTCGGCAGACGCTGCGCCATACTGTCGCGGCAGCGGTGCCCTGCAAGCGAGAGTTGGCCGGAGCAGGCCGTCTGCGCACACCCCTACCAGTTCACGGTCGAGGTCTTCACCGCGCTCGGAGGGAGTTCTTCGGTGTCACGGGGAGGCGTTGGCTGCTTCCGGAGGACCGCTCAGCGCTCGACGACACCAGTCACGGATCCGCCCGCCGGCAAGTCTCGAGGGACGGCTTATTGCGCCGCGTGTTCCGTGGCAGGAGAATCCGGCAGTTCGCGCGCAAGCGGCAACCGGAATGAAAATGTGCTGCCGTGCCCGACTTCCGTGTCCACCCAGATGGCGCCGCCCATCGCCTCGACGAGCTGGCGTGAGATATAGAGACCCAAGCCCGTGCCGGATTGGCCCGGTCGTATCGTCCGCTCTATCCTTCCAAACCGGGTGAAGAGCGTTGCCATGTCCGAGTCGGCAATGCCCGGGCCTGAGTCCTCGACGGAGACCTCCGCGAAATCGCCGGCGACTCGCCAGCGAACGGCGATCGGGCTTCCTTCGGGACTGTACTTCGCCGCGTTGTCCAGCAAATTCACGATCACCTGCTGCACCCTGTGGGCGTCTGCGCGCACCGACAGTGCTTCGGGCGGCGCCTCTTGCACGACGACCTGTCCTCGATGTGTTGTCGTGATCTCCACTATTGCCTGTCTGATCTGGGCCGCCAAGTCGACCGATTCGAGCGTGAGCGACAGGGCGGCGTCGCCAAGACGCGAACTCGAAAACAGGTCGTCCACGAGACGTTGCAAGCGACTGGTGGATACCTGGATTGTGGATACCATCTCCTTCTGGCGCAGGATGGTCAATCGATCCCAAAAGTGCAGCAGCATTTCGGTGAATCCGAGAATGCTGGTCAGCGGCGTACGAAGCTCGTGGCGCACCACGGACATGAACTCCGTGTGCATTTGGTCGAGCTCGTTGAACCGATCAAGTCGGTGGTTCGTCCGCTCGATTACCAGCGTGGTGAAGACGGCCGACGCCACATGGTCGGCGACAAGCTGTAACAAACGTCCGTGCTCCGCGCGATACCGGTCGTGGCCTTGTGCGGTCACGCCCACAACGCCAAATACGGCCTTGTGATGGCGCAACGGCACTGCGAGGATCGATTGCGCGGCTGGGGGGGCAGAGGAAGCCGCTTGGCTCGCCGATTCAACCGTGGCGTCGTTGATCAGCACGACATCGCCTTGCGAAGCGCAAAGCCCGAAAGGGCCTTCTCCTTTGGGCACGCGAAGGTCGCCAGCCTGCACGCCATCGTCTGGCCCAGCTGTCGAGCCAGAGGTCAGCGTCAGCAGATCTTGCGAGTCATCTTCGACGAGCATGATGCGGTAGGTGTCAAGCGGGATCAGCGCTTGCATCGCCCGCGCGGCCGCCGCGCCGATCTCGCTCGCCGTGCCACACTGCTGCAGGTCGGCGCCAACCTGTTGAATCGCTTCCAGCCGCGACGCCCACGAGCGGGCCTGCTCAAACAAGCGGGCGTTATCGATTGCTACGGCTGCCTGCTTGGCGAACGCCTGCATCACGAGGGTGTCTTCCTGATCGTAGGCGCGCTCGCGGAAGCTGTGCGCTGCAACCACGCCAACCACGCGATCCCCACTGACCATGGGCACAAACAATGCTGAACGAAGTCGTGGTGCGCTATTACCGACCGGGGAGGGCTGCTCGACGGCTTCCACGTGCCGCACAATCGGCTGCTTGGTGGTGATTGCCCTCCAGATTTGCGTCTCCACCGCGCGGACAGCGCTCAGGGGATAGGCGATTCCGGCATCCATCTTCAGCACGATGTCGACTGCATGTCGCTCCTGGGCGTGTAGGCCAATGTAGAACACCGAACAATCGACCAACCGTTTCGTCTGGGCGTAGAGCGCATCACACACCTCGGGCACGGTGCGCAGCGCCATCAACTCACGGCCGGCATCGCTCAGCAGCAAGTAGTGGTCGGCTCGGCGCTGCGCATCAGCCGCCAGAGCAGCGTCAGGACCCGACTTCAGGACCGTGAAGTCGGGTTCGGACCCATCCTTTACCTGCGGACCCTGCGGAAAACTCTCCATTGCACTTCCTCGGGACTGACGAGCCTCTCGAACATCGCCACCGCGACAGAATTTACTAGCCCATTCGTGCTATCCGTTTCTCGATATCAACAGTACTCCATTGCAGCAGGCTCAGCAATCCTGGCATTAGGGCGTGGTGGCAAGCGTGCCGTGCGCGCGGCTGCGGCCGGCTCCAAACTGTGTTCTGTAGGCGTAGAATGACTGTTGTTAAGCGTACGAAGGTGCAGCCTACGGTAAGGTCGTGCGCCAGGGCCGCTTGGCAGACACGTACCGGACGAGGCGCCAGCCGATTACCACGAACGATAGATACACGAGCCAATTCATTCCGCGCCACCAGAGTCGCGGCAACAACACACGCAAAGGAATGTGATGTACGACCTGACCGGAGATGTGCAGAAGCTTGACGGTTTGCTGGTGTCTGAGGATTTCGTCAGGGAGCCATACGCGATTCTGGACCGCCTCCGAGACATAGACCCAGTGCATTGGAGCGAGTCGATCGGCGGATGGGTACTTACGCGCTACGACGACATCGTGGTTACCTTTATGGACGTGGCCTCCTATTCCAACGAAGGGCGCCTCGGGCGCGCGACGGCGTATCTCCCTGCGGAATCCCGCGCCAAGCTGAGCGCCTTTGAGGATCACTACCGCACCAAGGGGTTGCTGCACTCCGATCCACCGGACCACACTCGGCTGCGCAGGCTTGTTCAGAAGGCGTTCTCCCCTCGCGCCATCGAAGCGATGCGCCCCCACATCCAATCCATTGTCGACAACCTGATCGATCGTGTCGCGGATGCGGGCAGCATGGAGGTCATCGAGGACCTCGCCTTCGCGGTGCCGGTCACGGTCCTGGCCGGCCTGCTCGGCGTCCCGACATCCGATGGTTTGCTCTTCCGAAGCTGGGCCGACCGCATCCTTGCCTTTCAAGGTGTGAACAAGCCCGACGAGGCGATCCTGTTGACCGCGCAGCAGGCGTTGCTCGAGGTGCGCGCGTATCTGACCTCTCTCCTGGCACAGCGACGCAGCGATCCTGGGGATGATTTGATCAGTCTCATGGCGGCCGGGAGCCCGGATGGTGAAGTGTTGTCGGACGCGGAGATCATCAACACGGGCATCACTCTCCTGGTGGCCGGGCACGAGACCACAACGTCTCTGATCGGCAACGGACTCGTGACGCTGCTGCAGCATCCGGGAGAGTGGCAGAAGCTTCAGGATGATCGGTCCCTCGTCACACAGGCGATCGAGGAAATCCTCCGCTTTGAGAGTCCCGTTGCCCGCCAGCCGCGGCTTCTGAAGCAAGATACCGAGCTGGACGGCCGTAAGCTTCGTGCTGGACAAATGGTGTTCCAGATGCTCAACGCCGCCAATCGCGACCCTGCGTACTTCAGCGACGCCGCACGATTCGATATCCTGCGCTCCCCAAACCGGCATATTGCGTTCGGCCGGGGCATTCATTTCTGCATCGGCGCTCCACTGTCCCGCGCCGAGGGCCAAATTGTCTTCCAGACGCTTCTCGATCGTCTTCCGCACATCCAGTTGGTCGACAACGTCCCGGACTGGGACGTGCACAAGCCCAATTCACGCGTGCTGAGCGCGCTGCGCGTGACATTTTGAGTGTGCAGTTCCGCGTCGCTTCGAGCGGTGGTGAGGGCAGACTCCGGCATTCCAGCGGGACAAAGTAGATCGTAACGGGGAGGAACAGCATGATAGCGGAGCGGCAGTACGACGTAGTCGAGGAGTGGGAGCAGCTGCCGAGCGGCTTCACGCATCGAGATTGCGTGGGCGTGGGCGTCGACGCCGAGGACAACGTCTACGTGCTCACGCGTTATCAGTCGCGCGTGATCGTGTATAGCCAAGCGGGCGCCTTCCTCCGTTCCTGGGGCAAGGACTTGTTTACCGCGCGTACCCACGGCTTGACCGTCGCTCCGGACGGTCACGTCTACTGTGTCGACGAAGGCAGTCAGTGCATTTACGTCTTCACGGGGGGCGGTGATCTGCTGGGCACGATTGGAGCGCCGGGTTTGGCTTCTGAGACTGGGTATGATGGACGAAACATGGCGAGCATTCGTGGCGGTCCGCCCTTCAACCGGCCGACCAATGTCGCCGTCGCGCCTGGTGGCGATATCTACGTATCCGACGGCTATGGTAACTGCAAGGTCCATCGCTTCACGGCCGACGGCAAGCTGGTCCAGTCCTGGGGTGAGCCGGGAATCGGGCCAGGTCAGTTCCACCTGCCGCACGGAATTTGCGTGGCCGGGGACGGGCGAGTCTTCGTCGCCGACCGCGAGAGCGACCGGGTCCAGGTCTTCACACCCGATGGAGGATTTCTGGAGCAATGGACAGACGTGCAGCGGCCTACGAACCTGACCTTCGACGGCGAAGGGAACCTCTACGTGGCGGAGCTCTGGTGGCAAGTCGGCAACCGGTCAATGGTCCACGGTGAGATCGTCGCGGACCAGCCGGGACGCGTAAGCGTGTTTGACCGCGCCGGCCGGCTCGTCGCTCGCTGGGGCGGCCCTGACCGCTGCGCTCCAGGCAATTTCGTCGCCCCCCACGACATAGGCGTTGATTCGCGCGGCGACCTGTACGTGGCGGAGGTCACACACACGCACGGCGGTCCGACTGGCTTGGTGACCACCGATTGTCACACCTTCCAGAAGTTCCGCCTTCGGGCGAGCGATTGTTAAGCGTGCCGCCGGCGCATCCTGCTCGAGTCACAGCCGACTGCAGCCACGTGGCGCCACCACATCCTGGTGCGTGTATGCTCAATGCTTGCCGTCGACCTACAGGCGGACTCGCAGCCGGGCGCCAGGTGGAGTGCGGTCGGTCCGCGGCAAAGTGAATCGCGGCGATGTGCCTGGTCGGGGTTTGACGGCGTTATGCGAATGCTCAGACTACGGGCCGACGCTCGGTACGGGACACGTCGGAATAACCACGCCCAGGCAGGTCCCGTCGATACGTGAGTAGCGAACAGTCACGGTGCCGGGTACGGCGTTCACGATGGTCGTGTAGTACTTGCCAGAGTTATACATCATAGTCACGCTGGAGAGCGAGAGCGAGGCCATGTTGTAGATACCGCCCTGGCCGTAGACCGAACTGTTCTGCTCAAACACCGAACTGGCCACGGCGAGCGTGCCTCCGACATTGGCAATGCTTCCGGCAGCGCCGTAACTTTGGTTGCGCAGAAACATGGTGTTATTCACGACCATACTGCCCTTGTTGTAGAGGGCGCCTTCGTTCCCGGCAGTGTTGTCGGTCAGCGAGTCGCCATCAAGGTACGCGATGCCGAGGTTGGCGATGCCGCCCGCCAGCATGGGCACGCCGGCATACGGTGGGCTCTGCACCGCCCCATTGTCGACGACCGTGCTGCTGAACACGTTCAGGTAGCCGGTGTTGTAGATCGCCCCGGCCAGCGCGCCCGTGTTCTGCATGAGCATGTCATGGTGCATGTAGAGCGTGCCGTAATTAACGATGGAGGCGCCTAGGGGCGTGGTCGAGGCGCAGCCGTCCACGAAGGCCAGTCCGTCAACCTCTACGTTCAAGCCTGCGTTGATTTGTAGCAAGCAGAAGCCATACGCACCTGACAACGCCAAGCTGCTGCTGCCGGGCCCGCTAATCACAACATTGTGCACCGGGATCAGCGGGCCGAGGCTCAAGGTGATGGTCTTGCCGACAAGACTTTGGGCGAACGTGATGCTCGAACCGGCGGGCGCGGCGGCCAGCACAGCGCGCAGCGTGCCTGGACTGCCGTCGTCAAGGGCACTGGCCACGACGAAGCTACCGGCCGTCGCATGACTAACCGCTACGCGTGCGGACGGCAGCAAAGCGCTGAACAAGATCGCCAGTGCAATGAACGTTGGCCGTACGCATCTCATAGTTGTTCCTTCCTCGGCAGTATGTCCGATCACCTCAGACCCATTTCGATCGTGGACGGCTCGCTACCGAGCCACGGTCCGCAACCGCGCATACGCGTTGGCGCCACTCGACGGCCACGGCGCGCCGGTCACCAAGTCGGAGCCCGGTAGCCGCCGTGTACCACCCAGGTTGTCACCAAGCACCCGTCAAGGACTAGCCACCGCGTCCACTTCGGAGCAGGCACAATCTGAGCTTACCACGATCGACAGGCTCGTCCGCGGCGTGCGTGGATGAGTGCCACAGAAGCCCTCTCGACCCTTAGCAAAGCCTTAGCCACTTCTTAGCCATCACTTACCCGATTGTCACATTGCTGCCATCATCGCCGAGCATACTCCTGCTGGATATTCGACAAGAGCTGCAACTGCCACCAGGCGAGACTCGTGATGCGCCCGATTGAGCAGGCGCTCGCCGCCGGCCTGATGCGCAGACGTCCACACAGGGACAACACTGGCAAACGAGGGGGAACCTATGCTCCATACCGCAACGCAACCGGCCCACCTGGTCCGATTGCTGCCGCATGCTGCCCGAGCCTTACCGGGCGCAAAGCAACGCCGGTTCGTCGTCGTCACACTCTGCCTGGCCGCGGCAGGGTGCCTATCCTTCTGGCAGGGCACCGTCTATCAGCATGGGATCGATCGGACGCTGATCAGCCAGTACGCTCCGGCCACGGATAGTCAGCCGGCCGTGTCGCTGTCCGTTCCAACCACTACCGCGAGCTCCGCACCGCCCGATGCATCCGGAGCGCCGCCTGGACCCTAGCAGCCGCCGCTGCGGTACACGTACATCGCCCAACACGCACACAGCCGGACGATCGGGGCCAGCGATCGTCTCGCCTATCGCGGCCGGCAGTGCGAAGCCCTGGCCGTTTCGCCCGCTGGAAAAGAGCTGCCAGGGCGAGAGAGCCGGATGCGATTGCGCACTGCGGTCGTTACCGACGGCTCCGCGGACACCAGGGCGCCGCACTCTGGGGCCGATGTTCCCTCGACCCGCGAATCTGGCGACAGATTGCTCACCGCTCCCGTACCGCAAACGACGCCTGACGCAACCCAGATCGAGTATGTTCACAGTGTCGAGCCCGACCAGCGGTCGCTGCCTCAGGCAGGGACGGCAACGGCGCCGCGGAATCATCTTAGCGAAAGGTTGTTGGGATGTCTGGTCACATCGGCATAGGCGTGAACGCTGAGTTCGTTCGGCATGAGGACAAGCCCTTTGAGTACGCCGTATCGAAAGCTGCCGAACTGGGATACGAATACCTCGAGCCGTGCGTCATGACCGGAAGAGACCTGCTGATCGAAGCCGGCTACTATCATTTCCGCACCATGGAGGAAGACCCAATCGAAGTCCGAGACCAGCTCGCGGCAGCCGGTCTCAAGCCTTCGGGCATTTCGGCACACGCGCCGCTCATGCGGCCGGATGCGGGCGTACCGTACTTGCGGCAGGCCATTCGCTACGCCTCGGACCTGGGAGCTCCTGTTGTCAACACCGACGAAGGGATCAAGCCGGGTTGGATGAGCGAAGACCAGGCCTGGGAGATGATGCGCTATTCACTCACGGTGGTGGCCCAAACGGCGGAGCGCTATGGCATCTACGTCGGCATTGAACCCCACGGCGTGTATACGACGAAGGTCGAGGGCCTCCTGCGCATTGTCGAGCTCGTGCCGTCACCGTGGATTCGTATCAATTTCGACACCGGGAACAGCTACCTTGCCGGCTCCGATCCAATTCGCGACCTGAAGCAGGTTGTGGACCGAGTTGTCCATGTGCACGCGAAGGACATCGCCTTCGACATGGCGGAGGAAAAGCGCGGTCACGTGACGGGCACACCTGTAGGCTGCGCGTGCGGTGATGGGGCCGTGAACTGGCGCGAGGTAGTGGAAATCCTGGAAAGCGCCAACTACACCGGCGTGCTGTCGGTCGAGTGCGGAACGGTTGAGCAGGCGGCAACGTCCATTGCTCACCTGAAGGGCGTGCTCGGCCGAGCGTAGCGCAGGCTGCGATCCGACACCAGCTACGAGCGCAACGCTCCGCGCTGGGCGCGCAACGGAAACCGAAGGGGGTGGCGGGCGCCACCCCCTACCGCGAGCGCTAGGCGACGGTAACCAGTCGGCCGCTCTCTGCCGATTTCAACGCCGCCTCCATAACAGCCATCCCCGCCACGCCGTCCGCGAAGTTCGGCGTTATGGTCCCGCCTGTGGCAATCGCATGGATGAAGTCGGCCACGGCGTGGCTGAACTCATGCTCATAGCCGATGATATGTCCAGGCGGCCACCAATGCGAAATGTATGGATGCACCGGCTCGGTGACAAGGATGGTCCTGAAGCCCTGCGCATCGTCGGGATCTGACGCCGAGTAATACTGCAGTTCGTTCATGCGCTCCATGTCGAACAGGATGCTGCCCTTGTCTCCGTAGATCTCGAAGACGTTGTAGTTCTTGCGCCCAAGGGCAAAACGAGACGCATCAAAGGTCCCAAGCGCGCCGTTTGCAAACCGCGCCACGAGGAAGGCCGCGTCCTCCACGGTGACCTTGCCGACTTCACCGCCGGTTGAGCTACCCGCGGAGAACGTGGCCGCGCCGGCCCCCGGTAGCGGTCGCTCGCCTACGAACTGCGCCGTCATCGCCATCACCTCGCTGATCTCGCCCACGAGATAGCGCGCCAGATCGATGCTGTGCGAATTGAGGTCGCCGTTCGGCCCCGATCCCGCCGTTTCCCGTCGCAAATGCCAGGTCAAGGGAAACGACGGATTGATGATCCACGACTGCAAATACGCGCCGCGCCAGTGGAAGATCCGTCCGATCTTGCCTTCGTCGATCAGGCGTCTGGCCAATGCGACGGCGGGGACGCGCCGGTAGTTGTGGTTGAGGTAGTGAACGACGCCGGCTGCCTGCGCCGCGTCGAGCATCTCCCGCGCCTCGGCCAACGAAAGCGCGATCGGCTTCTCGCAGAAGATATGCTTTCCTGCCTTAGCGGCGGCCACCGCGATCTCTCGGTGCAGATTCTGCGGCACGCCGATATCCACGATGTCTACATCCGGCCGCGCAATCACCCTGCGCCAGTCGGTATCTGTATCCTCCCAGCCCCACCGTTGCGCAAATCGCCCAAGGTCCTCTTTATCGCGCCCGCACGCCACCTTGAGTACCGGCTTGCGTTCGAGATCGAAGAAGTGGTGAGCGTTTGCCCAGGCGTTGCTGTGCGCCTTGCCCATGAACTTGGTGCCGATGATGGCGACATTGATCGAATCACTGCCCATCGCCAACCCCCATCCTACCTGTTACAGGCCACTTGCAACACGGCGCAACTCCAGCACGCTCTGCCGCACCGCCGCGTGTTCATCATACTGGTAGTCCGGATGCAGATGGTCGATCTCCACGGCCAGGAATCCCTGGTAGCCCGCGTCGCTGAGAAGCCGCGCGAGCTTCTGATTGTCGACCAGACCGTCGCCCACGGGAGTGCTTGAGAAGAAGAACCATTCGGTTGGGGAGACACCTTTGCGTACCTTGAGGTCCTTGATATGCGTGGCCAGCGTGTACTTTGCCAGTTTCTCCATGCCGCGGATAGGATCGTCGAGCAGCCGCAGGAAATTACCGGTGTCGAAGTTCACGCCGAACGACGGGGAGCCCACTGCCTCGACCAGCCAGACGATCTCGTCGGCAGTGTAGTCGATATGGTTTTCAACGGCCAGCTTCACACCGTGGCGCTCGGCAACCGGGATCGCCTCCTTGAACCAGCCTGCCAGAATCTCGAGCTGCGGCCGATGAGGCTCGTTGCGGAACATCAGGCTGCTGCCGGTGACACGCATAACCGGGGCGCCGATCATGGCGGCGTTCGGGATTTGCGCGATCATATCGTCCAGCGCGCGCCGGTTCTTACCGGCCTCCAGGCCGTCGGGATGGCCCCAGGCGTACACGCGATCGAAGCCGTAATCGTCGAGCCTGGCCTTCAGGTCTCGAAGCCAGGCCGCATCGTGCGACGGAAAGAAGCAGGATTCCAGAGACACGCCGTCGACGCCGAGCTCATGCGCGAATGCGAGGAAGTCGTCCATCGTCATCTGTCGCGGCGCCGGCGGTTGCTCGGGATAGACCTCACCGAAGAACCGATGAAAGCAGTAACTGTCAATGCCTATCTTCATGGATGTATCGTTCTCCTCCCGCGTGCCTGTCGGCGCTCTGCTACGTGACAGCCCATTCAAACCAGCCGTCGGACGGGACGATGCTTCGTGTCGCCCGACCAAACGTAGCGGTCGAGGCCACCAAGGTACGCCGACAAACCCCTGATCTCTGGCCGCCATGGGGGCAGGGCACGTTGGTCGAGCGCCAAACCAATCTCTGTCGCCGCCAGCACGCTCCGGGTCGCCGGAATCTGCGCAGATTCGTGGCCAAAGATGCCCCGCCCCCAATCAACCATCACGTTCCGTGACTGCGGCTCCTCTCATGGAGAGGAGCCGCAGTCACGCGCGATGGCTCACATAGGCGCCGGGCTCACAGGCTTCGGCAGCGGCAGCTTCATAAGCCCTGGGATCGACGAGCTGGCAGGATTCCAGCCCACTGCCTGGCTGAGGTTTGCCTTGGTGACGAACACGGAGTACGAGTAGTACAGGTGACCGCCGGTGATCGTCTTGTTAAGGAAGGCATCGGTCAGCCGGACGGACATCATGCCCTCCAGGAACGGCGAGCAGGTGTCGGACGCCTGAAGCCAGCCGGCTGAAATGCCGGCAAGGCCGTACGGCGCGCCATTCTGCGACACGAGCATCACCTGCTTGTCCTTGTGGGCCGCCACGAGCGCGCTGTGCGCGCCCACAGCCATGTCCTCGTTCATCGCCCACAAGACGGCGAGATTCGGATACTTGGCGATGATGTCCTGCGCCTTCGTGTACGCCGTGGGGCGCAGCCAGCCGCCACTCTCCTGATCGACGTAATCGATACCGCCGCACTTCTTGTATGCCCCGGTCGGATCGTTTCCGCAGCCCAGTCCCTGCAGGAAGCCGGTGCGGTATCCTTCCGCGTCGCCGCGTCCGAGCTGTCCGGTGATGATCGCGAGCTGCCCGCTCTTGACGTGCGTCTTCACATACTGGCCAACAGCGTAGCTGAACGGCCCCAGATTGACCTGCTCGAAGCCGATCACATCCTTATTCGCGATGTACTTGGGGCTGTATCCGTACATCAAGAAGATCGGGATGTTTGCGCTCGCCGCGGCGTCGATCGAGGCGGTCTCGGTAGCCAGGCCAACCGAGTAGCCGTCGATCGCTACGACGCCGGCCGCGATGGCGTTCTGGATGTTCGTCTTCTCCTGAGCAGGGCTGACTGTCGGGTTAGGGTAGTCGACGACTTTGTAACCCAACTGCTTGGCCGCCGCCTCGGCTCCGTTGAGCCCGTACTGGTAGTACAGGTCAGGCCCCGAGCGCAGGAAGGCGATCGTTCCCTTGCCCGCGTTTGCGTGCTGAGCGGTAACCGAACCCGTGGCGCCGACGGATGCAACGAACATCCCCGTCAAGGCGGCCGCCGAGACGGCAAATCGAAGTATCTTGGACATATGTGCTGCCTCCTATGAGTCGAAAATCGGTGCTGAACCCATGTGCGCCGAGTGCCCGACGGTGACTCGCGCCAGCTTTGCTGGTCGCGCGCCAGGCGGGACCCGCTAGCAATCGACTGCTCTTCTCGCTTTGCCTCCTTTCCAGAGTCTGATCCGATTGAGTTATCGTCGAGCTCTCGTCACCATCACTGCGACAATAATGATGATGCCAAGGGCCATCTGCTGGTAGTCACTCGTAAAGCCCAGAAAGACTATTGCGTTGGCGACAACGGCGTATAGGACGACGCCCTGCAGCGAGCGCAGGGCTCCGCCCCGGCCGCCGAAGAGAGCCGTGCCGCCGACCACGGCCATGGCGATACCAATCAGCTCGTAGTTCTGCGCCAGATTGAACGACGCCTCGTCGATGTTCCCCGCGAGCACCATTGCCGCGATGCCGGCGAGCAGCCCCATGATGGCGTAGAGGATTATCTTGGTGCGTCTGACGGGTATCCCCGACAGATACGCCGCCTCCTCGTTGCCCCCGATCGCGTACGCCTGGCGGCCGATCGGGCTCCAGCGCAGGAACGCGTACGCGCAGATCACCGTAGCGATAAACGGCACAGCTACCGTGGGCAGTCCGAAGAAGGGCGGGTAGGACGGCAGATCGCCGCCGAAAGCTGAATAGAGCCATCCCATGTCGTTGACCGGAGCGCTACCGGTCATCTGCGTGGCGAGGCCATAGAGGAAGACCTGCATGCCGAGGGTAATGATGAACGGGTGAGCGCGGTTCAAGGACGCCAGGATGCCATTGATCAGGCCGATGCCAACCGCCGCTCCTAATCCCGCGGCGATGCACAGCCACATCGGGTACCCCCCCTGCGTGAACAGCAAGCCGGTGCAGATGGACGAGAATGCCATGTTGGCGCCGACCGACAGATCAATGCCCGCGGAGATCAGCAAGATGCATTCGCCCATGGTCACGATGCCGTACACCGACATTTGACTGAGCACGTTCTTGAAGTTGTTCACGCTGAGGTAAGTGCTCGACCTGAACGAGGTGACGATGATCACCACGATGATCACTGCGACGGGCCACAATGCGTACAGGTCGACATTGCCCGACTGGCGGCGCTTTCCGGCGAATGCCGCGGCAGGCGCTGCCGCTTCGGCACGGATTGGCTCCCCGCCGGCCTTTCCTGCTATCTCGTCACTCATGACGCTTCCACTCCCAGCGATCCCACTGTCAGATCGAGCATCTCGGCGTAACTGGTGTCGGCCGCCGGCATGTCGGCAACGATTCTGCCGCCTCGCAGGGCTACGATCCGATCGACAAAGAGCAGCAGGTCGCGAATGTCGGTCGCGACGACAAGCACCGCCTTCCCCTGGCCGGCCAGGTCCCTGATGATGCGGTGAATGTCGGCCTTGGCCGCGACGTCGACGCCCTGCGTGGGTTCCTGCAGGACCAGGAGCCGCGCCTTAGCCTGCAGCGCCTTTGCCAGCAGCACCTTCTGTTGGTTCCCTCCGCTCAAGTTCCTCACGCTGGTGTTGACCGAGCTCGTCGCGATGCTCAGCCGGTTCACGTGGCCCTCGGCCAGCTTTCTCTCCTGCTGCAGAGAGAGCACGCCGAACCGGGTGATGGCGGGAAGGTCCACTAGGGTGATGTTGTTGGCCACCGACAGCACGGGAACCAGCCCCTCGCCGCTCGGGTCTTCGGGCACCATGAACAGCCCGCGGCTGATTGAGTAGCCGGGGCCATCCGAGACATAGGGCGCCCCATCCAGCAGGACCTGACCGGACTCGGCCTTGCTCAAACCAAAGAGCAGGCGAGCGATGTCGGCGCCCCCAGCGCCGATGACCCCGGTGACGCCGACAACTTCGCCCTCCCGCAGGGTGAGATCGATATCCTGCAGCGCTCCGGCGGCAACGTGCCGGAACTCCAGCACGGGGGCGCCGGCCGGAGCGGAGGCGGCTCCGCCGGCCCGATCCCGTTTCGTCTCAGCCTTGTCTGCGTCGATCGCGACCTGAATGCGACGGCCGGCCATGAGAGTCACGACTTCCGTTTGGCTAAGCGCCGAGGCGGGTTGGGTAGTGACCAACCGGCCGTCGCGCAGCACGGTGATGTTGTGCGCGAGCCGGAAGACTTCCTCCAGGTGGTGTGAAATGTAGAGGACCGCCACGCCGTCCATATTGACTTCATGGATGAGATCGAACAATCGCTCGATACGGCTGGCATCGAGCGACGCGGTCGGCTCATCGAGGATCAGCAGCTTGGCTCGGCGATAGAGCGCCTTCGCGATGGCCACTTCCTGGCGTTCGGGGGGGAGAGCCTGGCCACCGGGATCTTGGGGTCGATGTTCAGCTTGAATCGGGCGAGCAGCGCTCGCGCGATGCGATTGGCGCCCTTCCAGTCGACGAGCGCGCGGGCGGTGGTGGGCATCTGTCCGAGCAGAATGTTCTCGGCAACCGAGAGCCAGGGAAGCAGCTGCATGCGCTGGTAGACGACGGTGATACCGAGGTCGTAGGCGTGCTTCGGCGCGTAGGTGCGGATCAGCTCGCCGTCGAAGACGATTCGGCCGCCATCGGGCGGGTGCACGCCCGAGACACACTTGACGAGTGTCGACTTGCCGGCCCCGTTCTGGCCGACGAGCGCGCGGACTTCACCGGCCTCCACTGTCAGGCTCACGTCGGTTAGCGCCTGCACGCCCGGGAAATGCTTGCTGACTTCCGCTATTTCAAGAAGCGCCAACCTGTCACCCTCACATCTGGACGGGCTCGATACGTCTCAACGTTGAAACAGTACACGAAAGGCGCTCAGGCCGCGGCGTGCACGGAACGGCTCGCAACGCGAGCAGGTCGGAAAGCCGGCCATGACCAGGGCCCCGCGGATGCCGCTCGACGCGGACGCGGCGACACCGGCGTGATGCCGCCCGCGAACCCGCGATACAAGGCGTGTTCCAGCTCGACGGCGGAATTCGGCGCCCGCAAGTCCGAGAGAATCTCACCGTGGCGTACCCGGCCGAGCTGCCGGCAGTCCGGTATCGAGCCATCCGGGGGGCCTGAGACGTCGACCGCCATCTGCCAATCTCCATCACCTGTAGTAACAAGCGAGCAGGACTTCTAGAGGGGGATTATATGGTCTTCCCGGTCCGAGCGTCAATCAAGGCGCGCCTCGAGCCGGTACCCGGCATGACCGGGCTGCTTGATGGCGCCCGGAAGCACGCTCCCGGCCACGACCGCAGGCCTATTGGCCAAGTTGCGGGACACGCGCTTGAGGCTCCTGGTTGAAGGCGACGCCTAGGGTCGCGGTCGTGCAAGCATTCTGTCGTGTTCAGCATGAGACCCGATCCAGAACCAGAGCCAGCAATCTGACTGGCGGATCGCAAGAGCTCGGTAGTGGATACGTACCCGGATCCTGCACACGGACGCGAGTGCGCGGACTTAATGAAAATGAAGACCGGGATGCTCTGGACGGTTATACTACCAGCGATGGCGTCCGCGCTGTTTGGCTGTGTGATGTGCCCGCGCGAGAGAGATGAATCGATTCAGGTGGTACTGGGCTCGCCTTCGCGTGATGTCGGCAGCCGAGGTGTCGTTCCGGGTCAAGCGCGCGGTGCTTGCAGCATTCGCCTGGTCGCAAGAACGATCGCCAAGTTCCTATCTGTCTCTGGCCGGACTCGCGAGCCGGCCCGGATCAGTGACGGTGCCGCCGGCCGCGCAGCTGGAGCGACTGAGAACATCGCTACGAATGCCGAGCTCTGACACGGCAAGGATCGATCTCGGGGTGGCTCTCCCAGCGTGCGTCGAAGCGACCTTGGCGAGCGCCCGGCGGGTCTGCGCAGGCGAACTGACCTTCTTCGGCAAGCGGTGGCAGTACGGTCCGGATTGGCAGTGGCGACGGGATCCGCGGAGTGAATATGAATGGCCGCTCAAGCATTGGACACGGGTGGATTGCCGCCGCGGCGGTGCGAAATACGTGTGGGAGCCAAATCGCCACGGACACTTGATAACACTTGCTATGGCCTGGTATTGGTCGGGAGACTCGACATTCAGTGCCGAGCTGGAGCGGCAGTTCCGCGGCTGGCTTGCGCAAAATCCGCCGTACTTCGGCATCAACTGGACAAGTGGCATAGAGTTGTCGATCCGCCTCGTGGCCTGGTGCTGGGCACTTGGCTTTGCCGCATCCGCGCCCGAACTGACAGAAGACACAAAGGACCAGCTGCTGATCGCGATTGCGCTGCAGGCTCGACACGTTCGCCGGCGCCTCTCTCGATACTCGTCTGCCAACAACCACCTGATCGCAGAGGCTGCAGGGCTGGCCATCGTCGGCGCATTGTTTCCAGACCTGTCGGGTGCTGACGAGTGGCGGCAGACGGGGCTTAGCATTCTGTCGCGCGAACTCGAGCTTCAAGTGCATTGCGATGGTGTGAATCGCGAGCAGGCCATGCGCTATCATGCCGGAGTGCTTGAATGGTACTTACTGGTTGCATGCATCGACAGCAAGACTGGCGGACGCAGCGCCATCGCCTGGAAGCCTCGCCTGCTGGCCATGGCCGTCTTTCTTGAACGCGTAAGTGATAGCGCCGGCAACGTTCCGCTGTATGGTGACAGCGACGACGCTGTCGTCGCGCCCCTGTCCGACACTAACGACGACTACTTTCGCTCCCTGCGTGCCGTTACCGCGACGCTGTATGATGACGCAGCACCCCTGAGAGGGAACGATCCGAGTGACGAGCGCGCGTATTGGCTCACCGGATCACTGACTGTCTCCGATCAGCCACCCGTATCTCCGCGACATCAAGGACGGTTCGTCTTTCCGGATGGTGGATGGACCATCCACAGAGCCGAAACCGATTGTTCGGGCCCCGGTCAGATCCAACTGGCCTTCAATTGTGGTGCGCTCGGCTATGGCTCCCTGGCTGCCCACGGGCACGCGGACGCACTGTCGATCTGGCTGAGCCTGGGGGGGCTTGCGATGCTCATCGACCCTGGCACCGGCGCGTTTGATGATAACGCAACTGTTCGAGAGTACTTTAGAAGCACCCGAGCGCACAACACGATCGAAGTGGATGGCCTGGACCAATCGGTCCAGGCAGGACCGACTATCTGGCACAGGCAAGCCCGGTCGGTGATGGACCACGGTGACCTCGAGCCAGACGTGCTTGCGCGCGGGTGCCACGACGGCTATACACGTCTTCGAGATCCGGTGTCCCATCACAGATCGATCGCGGTAGCCGGTGAGGGCGCCTATATCGTGGTCGACAGAGTTCTGGGTAGGATGACACATGATGTGAGTCAATACTGGCACATGATGCCAGATGCTCACGTGCACCACACGGACGGCGAGTGGTCGGTGGTGGAACGGGCCGGCAGGACGCTCCGGCTGTACCATTGGAGCGATCGGGACTTTCGCGTACGGTCGGTTCGGGGTGCTGTCGATCCAATGCTCGGCTGGTACTCGGCGTCATATGGGGCCAGCGTACCCTCGTCGACAGTGTGTCTTCGCTGGACGGCGCGGCTTCCTTTGACCAGTGTCACCGTGATCGACGCCCTGTCGCACGACCCGATCTCATCAGTCCAGGTGTCCAAAATCGGCGCTATGAGGATACGGATTGGCCTACGGCGCTCTGAGCGGAGTGCAATGGTTACTAATATGGTGGTTCCGGATTCGCATCCGCGTAGCCCACAATGACGGGTCCGCCGTCCGAGGAGACCGCGATGCTATGTCGGCCCTACAGAAAGGGTTCGGCAACGCCAATGGGCTGGCTGACGCGTCTGGCGACTTATCGGCCTGGCCATCGGTGCCCGGTGATGCTGGCGGGCCGGCTTCCGCCGCCTCCAGGCGGTGTAGAGACGATCACGAAACTGATCTGGGAATCCTCGTTGAGATCGAACTACCGTATGGAGCTGTTTGAGATTCACCGGACACGGGGGAAGGAGTTTCAGGGCCGCTTTGATGCGCGTAACCTTCGTGATGCCGCACTGCAAGTGATGAGCTGCCTGCTGGCCGTCGCTCGCCGTCGCCCGCGTGTGTTTCATGCCCCACTTTCAGCCACGGGAACTGGCTTCCTGCGCGATATGGCCCTCATATGGACGGCCAAAGCGCTTGGCAGCTACACTGTCGCCCACAGCCACGGCTCCAATGCGGACACACTCTATCTACAAGGTGGTCCATGGCGCAGAAGGCTGATTCGCTGCCTTCTTCATGGCGTCGATCATCTGGTCGTGCTGTCGCCTTATTGGGAGCGGCACTTCTCTCGGCTCATGCCCCGAACGCGCATCACAGTCATGCCGATTGGTGTGAGCCCAGCTTTCGTCGTGCCGTTGGCACGCCTGAACTCTGACCGACCAGACCCCTTCGTCGTGCTTTTCGTCGGTGAGATTGGGGCGCGCAAAGGAGTGCATGACCTTATCGAAGCCGTTGCGCTTATCAGTGACGATATTCCGACTTTGGCAGTTCGAATCGTAGGGACTGAGGGATCCCCTGGAATCGCGAAGTCGTACGAGGAGCGCGTCAAGGAATTGGGCCTGCAGGACACAGTGACGCTGCTTGGTCCCCGCATGGGCGCTGATCTCATCGCCGAGTACCGAGCGGCTGAGGTACTTGCGCTGCCAAGTTATGCCGAGAACCAGCCCAGTGTCTTGATTGAAGCGATGGCTACGGGTGCATGCGTCATCTCGAGCACCCTTACGCCAATCATGGCTGTTGTCTCGCACCGAGTTAACGGCCTCTTGGTTCACCCAGGCGATACGGCCGCGCTTGCTGACGCCTTGAAGTGCCTCTACAGCGATCCTGACCTTCGCGTGCATTTGCGGGAAGGTGGGTATGAGACTGTCAGATCTTCCTTCATGCCAGACCGGTTTATTGACGATGTCGGAGCTGTGTACCGCGAGGCGCTGCGTGGTCGCTCAGTCTGAATGCGGCAATGAAGCGACCGAAAGCAACAGTCGTTTCAGAGGTGTTGACATGTTCCAGGCGGACCGGAGGAGATGATGAGCGGCCCAGAGTTGCTGTACAGAATCGCTCATAGGCTGCACGAACTGCACGTGCCACTGGCGCCTCGGCTTCTCCAGAGCGTCATATTCGTCGTGTTCCACGCCGTCATACCGTATGGCGTCGAAATCGGCCCAGGCGTCCAGTTTGCGCACGGCGGACTCGGGGTCGTGTTGCACCCCCGATGCCGGCTTGGTCGTCACGTGCACGTCGCTGCTCACGTTGTTGTTGGCGGGAAGTCGCTGAGATCGAGGGTGCCGACGATAGGTGACAATGTCTTCCTTGGGGTCGGATCCAAGATACTGGGCGACATTACGATTGCTAACAACGTGATTGTCGGTGCTAACGCTGTAGTGACCCACTCGGTGCCTGCCAATACAATTGTTGCGGGCGTTCCAGCGCGAATAATCCGTCAAAACGTTGCCGTAGAACTGTATGAGAGCTGGTAAGTGGCGGACAGCATGTGCCTTGCCGGGCGATCCTGGCTGCTTCAGGCTGGAACCGACGCCGTTTTCTGATCGGTGAGGTCTGGATACGTCCGAGAATTTCTTGAGGATCAATGAGAATCGCTGTCTTCGGACTTGGATATGTAGGATGTGTTACCGCTGCTTGCCTTGCCGCTCGAGGTAACACTGTCATCGCAATTGACGTGGCCGCGCACAAAGTGGACATGCTCAACTCGGGGCGTAGTCCAATCATCGAGGAGGGTCTGGATGAGCTCGTCGCGGCTGGCGTGGCATTGGGTGCGCTGCGCGCTACTACGCGCGCTGCTGACGCCATCAGCACGAGCGATCTCTCGCTTGTGTGCGTGGGCACGCCAAGCAATGCGAACGGCAGCCTTCGCCTGGAGTTCATCGAGCGCGTGGCAGCAGACATCGGCGCCGCCCTGGCAGACGCTACCGATTTCCACCTCGTCGTCTTTCGTTCCACGATGCTCCCGGGCACCGTCGAGGATATCCTCATGCCTATCCTGTCGCGCAAATCCGGCCGAAGGCTGGGTCAAGACTTCGGTGTAGCCTATCATCCGGAATTCCTTCGCGAGGGTTCGGCCATTCACGATTTCGAAAACCCGCCCAAGATCGTGGTCGGCGAGCGCGATGGCTCAAGTGCGCAGGGGCTGGTTCGGCTCTACGACGGCTTCCGCGCTCCGCTCATTCGCACATCGATCCGCGTTGCGGAAACAGTGAAGTATGTCGACAACGTGTTTCACGCGCTCAAGATCAGTTTCGCCAATGAGGTCGGAAACATCTGCCGCGCGGTCTCCGTCGACAGTCACGAGGTTATGCGGATATTCTCTGAGGATCGGGTGCTCAACATCTCCGCGGCCTACCTGATGCCCGGTGCGGCATTTGGAGGCTCCTGCCTGCCAAAGGACCTGCGCGCGCTCGTTTACGAAGCGCGTACGCACGATGTCCCCGTTCCACTTCTGGAAGCCATCGGCGTCTCGAACGATCAGCAAAAGGCGCGGGCACTGCGGTTGGTCCGTGCCACCGGGAAGCGTCGCATTGGCGTGCTCGGATTGAGCTTCAAGGCCGGAACCGACGATCTCCGCGAAAGCCCTGCTGTCGAGTTGGTCGAAGGCTTGCTGGGCAAGGGCTTTGAGGTGTCGATCTACGACCCGAAAGTCTATCTGGCAACCATATTCGGCGCAAACAAGCAGTATATTGAGCGCGAACTGCCGCATGTGGCGACGCTGCTACGCAGCAGCCTCGATGATGTGCTGGCGACCTGTGAAGTGATCGTCATTGCAAATCGCGATTCCGAGTTCGCGAACGTCAAGCACAAGGTCCGCGATGGTCAGGTCCTCATAGACCTCGTCCGGCTGCCTGACACAGGTGTGTCCGACGGGGAATATGTGGGCATTTCGTGGTAGTATCCTGCCGGGGTCGATTGTCATGATGCCAAGTACCCGGCCAATGAGCCCAAGGCCGTGCAACGCAGCGAGAACGAGATTTGAGATTGCGACAGCTTTTCAGGCGAAGTACGCGAGAAGGCAATGGGCGCCGGAGAGTGCTCATTCTTGTAGAGAACCTCTCGGTACCGTTCGATCGGCGGGTGTGGCTGGAGGCCACGACGCTGCGGAACGCCGGCTACACCGTTTCCGTGATCTGTCCCAAGGGCTCAGGGAGGGACACTGAGTCATTCACGAAGATTGCCGGCATTGCCATCTACCGGTACCAGTTACCACCGTTATCCACAACTGCGAGCTCGTATTTCCGCGAATACGGCGTGGCCATGGTCCAGACGCTGCGCCTGGCCGCGCGAGTATATCGAGACCGTGGCTTCGACGTCATACATGGCTGCTGCCCACCGGATCTCTTCTTTTTGATTGCTTTGGTCTTCAAGCCCTTGGGCGTGCGGTACGTCTTTGATCATCACGATCTCTCGCCAGAAACGTATCGCGTAGTCATCGGAAATCGATTCTCGGTGCTCTATCAATTGCTACGTATCGTTGAGCGATGTACCTTTTTGACCGCACATACGGTTATTACTACCAACGAATCGCTTCGAACAATCGCCCTGACTCGGGGCCATGTTCCCGAGAGCAGCGTGTTTGTCGTGCGGACCGGTCCGGATGCCGATCGCCTTCATCCGGTCAGTTTGGAGAATCGCCCAAAGTTGGGTCACCGATTCAACGTCGCCTATCTTGGCGTGATGGGCGCAACTGATGGGGTCGATCTAGTGGTCCAAGCGGCCGATCTGATCGTGCATCGTTATGGTAGGCAGGATATTGGGTTCCTGCTCATCGGTGGCGGCGAGCAGTTCGAGAATCTCGTAAATATGGCGTCTTCACTCGACCTCGGCGCTTTCACCACGTTCACCGGTAGGGTATCCGACGACGAACTGGTGGCTCTGCTTAGCGCAAGCGACGTGTGCGTGAGCCCGGATCCGGAGAACGGGCTTAATGAGAACAACACAATGAACAAGACCATGGAATACATGGCCATGTGCAAACCGGTTGTGGCATTTGACCTTAGGGAGACACGTTACTCAGCGGGTGACGCTGCCTTGTATGCCCGGCCTAACGACGTCGAGGAGTTCGCTGCCAAGATTCTCCGGTTGATCGATGATGCCACGCTCCGACACACCATGGGCCAGATCGGTTTGCAGCGCGTGAGGGATGAGCTGGCGTGGGATCACAGCAAGCCACGCCTTCTCGCGGCTTACGAGCACGCGTTCTCGGGAACCGGGCGCTGACTCCTTGCCTGTGCGTTGCGTCAACGCTGCCTGTACCGGCATTGGCCCAACTATTTGCGCGTCTGCCGACTGAACCGCTTCGCTAGAAGGTGCCAGATTGCGGTGTAAGTGTCCGTTGCAATGGTCGAGATCGTCTTGCCAGCGATAATCACTTCAAGAATCGGGCTCCAGCCGTCGATGTACTCGAGGTCATTCGCCATGAGCAGCTCAAGCGAAGGACTGTGTCGAGAACGAACCTGCCATAGTCCTGTGATGCCGGGCCGTACTGTGAGACGTCTGCGCTGTACGGGCGTGTACAACGCCACCTCCTGCGGAGACTGCGGCCTTGGGCCAATCAGGCTCATGTCGCCGAGCAACACGTTGACAAGCTGTGGCAGTTCGTCAACGCTCGTCACGCGTAGCACCCGGCCTACCTTTGTCACGCGCGGATCATTCTGGATTTTAATCATGTGCAGCCCACCGGCGTTCAAGTGCTGGAGCTCGCTGAGGCGATCTTCGGCGTCTACCACCATTGTGCGAAGCTTGAACATGGCGAACTCACGGCCGTCCTTGCCCACTCGTATGGGCTTTAAGAGAACTGGGCCCTTCGAATCGAGGTGGATCGCGATCGCCGCGACGCCTAGTACCGGGCTGCAGAGCACGAGCAGACCGACAGACGCGGACATGTCGATGAAGCGCTTGAGCACTCCGTAGGCGCGGGGCATGGGGCGTGCCAAGACTTTCCCTCGGCCTTCAGAGGCCAGACACGATTGAGGGCCAAATCTCGTCCGAGAAGCCATGGTTTTCCCCGCACTGCGACTTCGGCCACATGTTGGGTGTATCAGGTAAGAACCGGGCAGGCAAGGATCCAGATGAACAGCACACGGCAGCTCCCTTGTCTACTGGTAGCCTTCGGCGGTCGCAGTAGGGTGAATCACCACCTGCGCACTTCAGCGTAGTGCCGGTTGCCGCGCGAGCCCGGGGCGTGTATTCTTCCAAAGGCCGGCATAGCGGGCCATGCGAGGAGTGCGCGCGCTAAAGACACGGCCGCCGTGCGCTGCACCTCGAGCGGGTGGTGCCCGCGAGGCGCGGCCTTGTGACAGCCGGCACGCACCAGGAGGTAGCATTGGACGAGATCAAAGATCTGGCCGATGATCTGGCGGCTTGGCTCAGCCGAAAGGATGGGGTGAGTTCCGTGCAACCCCCAGTCCTCCCAGGGAAGCCATCGCCGCGATCGCGTTTCCCGTTTCGCCGATCCGCCCCAGCCGCACCCGCGTTCGAGATCAGGTTCGTGTTCCGGGGCCAGGCACGGCGCTTTCGCTACATCATCGAGAATCGCGACGACCTGGCGACGATGAAGACCACGCTCAGAGTGCATACCAATGGGGAACTCCTGGTACGCGTGCCCGACCGCGCCAACCAGGTCATGGCGAATGACATTTACTACGGGAGCCGGTCGATAGTAGCTGCCCCGCTGGGCGAAGTGTCATCGGGCCACTGAGGCGCTGGGCTCGGGCCGTGCCGGTCAGGAAGGTATCCGCAATTGCTTGATCGCTCATACAGCAGTCTGAGTAGCCGACTCGGCGTCCTCTGCGACCACGCGCTCATCGGCCAGGATGGCAAGCTCAGCGTGATCGGAATCTTCGACCATATTGCGGTCGTGAGGCTGCCCGCGCAGCACCCAAAATTCTTTGTGGTGTGCGTGCTTCAGGGCGCGACTACCGCCAGCTCGGTGGAAATGGAGCTGATTGCTCCGGACGGCCGCGTGCTGATGCACGAGAGCATCCCCGTGGACCCGGAATCGATCTCGCAGGGAACCGGCAACCTGATGGCGGAAATCACCATGCTGCCACTCGAGCAGGTGGGAAGATATGAATTCCGCATGCTCTCCGAGGGGCGGGAACTCGGCAGGATCGCGCTCACCGTGAGTCTGGTGAGCGATCAGGCGGCACCCGCTCAGCACGAGCTGCCTCGCGCATAGCGCGCCAAAACAGGGCCATCATTTTCGCTTCGACGCCGCGGGCGCACGGGTCACCTGTCGCCGCCGGGTCCAGGCCTTCGCAGGATTGGTCCCCTCAATCTCCCTGCAGCATCGTCCACACCAGGAACGTGCCGATAAACAGGAATCCACACACCGCACTCACCGCGGCCAGACCAAACTTGGGCAGTTGGCTGTTGTGTACAAGCAGCGCGATGGTCACCAGCAGAACGAACGAGAACAGCGAGAATACGTTAAATGGCGTGACGACGCTTTTCCCCATGCGGCTAAGACTCTCTCTGCTTTATGGCACCGCCCGACGCGCGCTGCCGCGTCTTCGCGGGCTCCCGCGATTTAGGTCATGTAGGTTGCTGCGTTTTCACGGCGACACGTGCAGCGTCACGCGTCCGACCGGCCGGGATTGAACAGGCGTATTCGGCCGAATCCACCGACACCACCTCGATCATACGTGAAAGAAGGGGAATGCACTAGAACAGCACTTTTGCGAAGCGCAAAACGCCCTGTTTCCAGGGCACACGGTGTGAGACTCCGGATGTCTTTTCGAATTGATCGACGTTGGCCAGATACCAGACGAAGTTCCTCACGAGCGCGTCCTTGTTCGAGTACTTCGGCTTCCACTCAAGCACTGACGTCGCGCGATCAATCGACACGAACGAATCCCTGGATGCCGTTTCATAGACCCACCGGTAGAGCGGCGACATGTGAACCAGCGATAGCAGCCGCAATGTCCAGATCATCGGCTCGGCCGGGAAGCCGCGAATCTTCTTGCCGAAGCCTGCATGATCGAGAACCGCCTGGTAATCTTCGCGCATGGTCGTGAACTCCGCGGCGCCGATATTGAATGTGTTGTTGACCCGATCTCTATCCGCCGTCGCGCACAGATAGATTGCATCGCAAAGATCCTCGACATCGAGCAGCTGGTAGCGATTCTCGCCGTTGCCGATCATCGGGAATCCCTTACCGTCTTTTGCCCAGTCGTAGAAGAGGGCAAACACGCCAAGCCGCTCCGGGCCGATAAAGGACTTGGGACGTATGATGGGCACGCACATGCCCATCCGACGATATGCCAGACACACCCGCTCGGCTTTGATCTTGGCTCGCCCGTAGTGGCCAACTCCCTCGAGACGATCGTCCTCCAGTAGGGGATGGTGATCGGGAATACCATAAACGGCCGTCGTGGAGATCTGGATGAAACGGTCGACGCCGTGCTCCAGGGCGGACTGCACGACGTTTCGCGTACCGAGGACATCCGTCGTGTAGATATCCGCTTTCTTGTACAGAGGCAGGGCCGCCGCGCAGTGCACGACCACGCTTACCCCCTCCATCGCGCGATCCACGGCCGCTCGATCGCGAATATCGCTGGTGTGAACGACGATGCGCTCGCGCTCCGGGTAGTCAAATTCGGCGATGTCCTGCGAGACAACCTCGTGTCCGCGAGCCAGCAAGTATCGGGCAAGATTGATGCCGAGGAAGCCGGCGCCGCCGGTGATCAAAAAACGCGACATGATCGTCGTTCAACCCCCAGTCTGGCGCACCAGGCCACACACTGTACCGCGGCGCCCGGGCGGCGCCGGAGTGCAAACAGGCGTGCCGCCGAGTGAATCCCGGCGGCACCTGCCTATAAGCTCCCCGCGCTGGATTCGAACCAACAACCTACCGGTTAACAGCCGGCCGCTCTACCGTTGAGCTAGCGGGGATCGCGCTGCAACGTTTCTCCGTCGCGAGAGGTAATATAGCCGGTGCCTGAAGGATCGTCAAGCGCAAGGAAGGGCTAACCGGGCGGATCTAGCTCCTGTAACAAGCGCGTCTTCACGGCCATGGGGCGGCCGGGGACCCGCGAGTGGGTGCGCTGCCCGCCCAGCCTGGAAGCCACGTGCCCACCGCCTCGTCGGGCCTTGTCTTGCGGCTCGGGCAGCGACAATTCAACAGCCCTGCCGGCTATCGGACCGGCATGAAGTCGATGTTGGCAGCGCTTCACCCACGCGACCGGGCAGGCATCGGTGCGCTAAAGAAGTTCCGGATGCTCGGCTTCGAGCACCTGCACCACTGTCTTCACGTCCTGTGCACGATCCGCGGAACACACGAGCAGCGTATCGCCCGTGTCGACAACGATGAGATTGTCAAGGCCGATAGTGACCACCAGTTTGCCTTCCGGTCCGTAGATCAAGCAATTGCTCGTATCGAGCGATATATGCCGTGCGTGCACCGCGTTTCCCGAAGAGCCATCGACCAACTCGTCTCGCAGCACGTCCCAGGCGCCGATATCTCCCCAACCGAGGTCCGCGGGCATGACCACCATGTCCTGGTCACCCATCTTCTCAAAGATGCCTTTGTCGATGGACATCCTGGGCAAGCGGCTGTAGAGCTCCGCCACGGCTGCGTCGGGTGTCGGACCGTGAAGTGCATGCACTATCTCCTGCAGCACGGTGTAGGTTTCCGGCGCATGTTGCTCATAGAGGCTGAGAATCTTGGCGGCCGTCCAGATAATGTAGCCGGTGTTCCACAGGTGGTTTCCCGAGGCTACAAGATCGAGCGCCACTTCAACGGGAGGCTTTTCTACCTGCCGTCGAAAGGCGAATACCGGTCGGCCTCGAGCATCGCCACGCCATTCGCCGTATTCGATATAGCCCAGAGCACTGCTGGGCCATGTCGGACGAACGTCGACCTTCACGACCCAGTTATGCTCGCTCGCCAGCTCGTGCGCGGCGCCAAGGCAGGCCATGAACTCTTCATTGCGTCGGACGATATGATCGGCGCCCCAGAGTGTAGCAATGGTCGAATCCGGAAAGCGATCGTTCAGCACGGTCACCGCGTAGCCGACCGCGGCCAGCGTGTCACGCATCTCAGGCTCGGCAAGAACGTTGTCCTCCGGCAAGTTCGGGATCTGTTCGAGGACGATGCCGCGATAGACTTCGCCGGTGGAGACGAAGACGTTCTCGATACCGATTAATGCCTCGAGCCGGCGGACCATGAGCTGAAACAGGGAATCGCTCCCTACCAGCGGCTGAAACTGCTTTGGTCGCGCCCTGCGGCTCAACGGCCAAAGTCGAGATCCCGCGCCTCCGCTAAACAGAATCGCCCTGAACTGCTGGCTCCCCATCAGCGTGCCCGTCCCTGAGCGGAGACGTGACAATACCGCGTAACACAATTGGCGCTCATCAAATCCTCCCGCGCTCTAGCGTGTCCGATGACAGGGCTGGCGGTCAAGCACCCGGCTCATTGCACGTTGCCGAACGTGTGGAGGCTGAAGATCTGGAACGTCCCGACGATGTAGGCGAGGCCAAGGAAACTGACCAGAACAATGCTGAAGCCGATCACTCCCAGGGCAGCCATTGGCGCCCCGCGCCAGCCCCGTTGCACGCGCACGTGTACGTACAGCACGTAGTAGATGAACGTGATCAGTGCCCAAACCTCTTTGGGATCCCAGCTCCAGAACGTGCTCCATGCCATTTGCGCCCAGATCGCGCCTGACATGAGCACAAAGGCGATCATCGGAACACCGAACGCTATGGACCGGTACGCCCATTCGTCCAGTTGGTCCAGCAGATCCGCCTCCGGACCATGCGCTTTGAGCACAATCGGCCCTGCCGCGGCGACGCGTCGCGCGAGGGTTGCACGGGCCCCCAAGGCGAGCAGCAGGAACAGGACACACTCGGCGCCGACGCCGGCCAGCTTGCCTAGGCTGATCGCATCACCGCTACCGGGCCACCTTCCGACGTAGATGCCGGCCAGGATCGCCAGCACGATAGCCGTCGGCCAAACTGCGAGATAGAATGTCTGGGATTGGCGCCACGCACCCGTACGTGCGAGGTAGGTCAGACTGAGGGCGCCGCCGAGCGCGAAAAGACTATAGGAGAGCATCGCCATTCCAACGTGAACGGTCAGCCAAAAGCTTTGCAGCGCGGGCTTGAGTGGATCGATGACCGTGCTTCCCGAGCCAAAAGCAAACAACGAATAGCCGCATAGGCCAACTACGATCAAGAAGATGGCCCAGCCCACGATGCGCGTGCGCATCCGCACTTCGGCGACGAGATACACGCTCACGATCATCCAGGAAAACGCGAGCGGTGCTTCAAACGCGTTGGACACCGGCCAGTATCCCTGTGCCGCCCACCGAGTTCCCAGGCCAAGAGTCATGAGAAGATAGCCGAGATAGGCCACCCCGGTAGCTGTGACTCCGAGGCGAGCACGGCCGAAGAGTTGTTCGCCTCCACTACCGATCGCTATGGACCCGCTGGTTTGCGCTATTCTGGCGGTAGCCGCCTCAACCTCTGGCGAAATAACGTGTGCCACGTAGAATAAGAGGCTGATTGCATACAGCCAAAAGCCTAGGAATAGGCTAGTAGATGATATGTTGAGCAACTGGTCCTGGCTCATTCCTCTCCGCCCCCTGATTCCTTTCCACTCGAGACCGTATCCAGTTCTCGCTGGATCCGTCGGAGTAGATATGCCAACCGTCGCTTGAAGCCCTGTTTCGTCTTTTCAGCCGCACCTCGCACCAGTATGCGTGTGCCGCCCAGCCCGCCGTTCTCCGGTGCGACATAGAGCCATAGCCTGCTAAAGGGAAAATAGAGCACGCTGACCAACCCGAGCAGAATGAGCGCGAAAGAGGCGAAAATGAACGGTACCGCAGGGTTGTGCCCGATGTTGACAAATGCCTCGCGTCGAATGAGCAGCGCGATGCGCAGCTTGCCCACGTCGATCGGCGAAGCGGTGACCATTTCTTCTTTGCCATTGAAGCTGTGCTTCGTAACTGGAATGTCCAGGGCCTCTTTGACGATGCTCATGCCCTGGCCCGCTCGTTGCGGCGGCCTGACCACGGTGACCACCGCGGTGTCTGTGAGATGCTGCTTGGGCACGGCGTCATGATACGACAGTGTCACGGCAAGATCTTGGTCGGGAAGATAGAACGCCGCAAGTGTAGCCCCAGCCGGCCGGTAGCTCCCATCGCCTACAGGCTGCAGCAACATGGCCTGCGAGGGTTGCGAACAGTCCGGCGCCGCCGAGAACTGGAGCAGGCAATAGGGAAGCAATGCCGGCTGACCATGCGACGTATCGATAGCAAGCAGGCGCGCGCCGATTCCGTAGTCTGCCTGATGAATGTCGAAGCCGAACATCCCGCCGTAGTACCAGGGAGAGTTGACGTCGATCAGCTGATGGTGCATGGGTCCCGCGCCGTTGTTCTCGACAATTGTCAAATGATCGTCGAAGTTCCTTGGCGTTCCATCCGGATATAGACCGAAATTGAATGAGTCTGAGCGGAGCAACAGGCCGGTTCCGTGACCTATGGGCACGGCCGCGCCACCCGCTTCCAGCTGTATTGACCGATCAAGCCAGCCAGCTAAGGCTCCCCAAGCGATTGCCGCGACCATGAGCACGATGCTGCAGTGAGAGACCAGCGTGCCAAGCCGCATGACGCGAAACCGATCGGATAACACGTATACGTCACGTCCGGCCTTCTTGACTTCTACACGGTAGTGGTTTGCACGAATTGCGCGCAGTACTGCCTCGGCGGCCGTGTCGACATCGACCGGCGTCTGCAACTCTCGCGCAGTGTCTCCTGCACGATAGAAGTCCGGGCGGTGCATGACCGGGACACGAAAGGAGAAACGATACACGCCTTTCGCCCGCCGGACCACGCAGCTGATCACGCTGAGCATCAGCACGAAATTGAGCCCGTAGAACCACCAGGACTGGTACACCAGGCGGATGCCGCTATCCTGCGGCATGAAGCTGCCGGCCATGACGATGCACAGAATAGTCAGCAGCATCACGATGGCAAAAGTCATTGAGCGCAGCACGTGCCACACCGCGATCGGGTTCAGCGCGGTTGCCCCGATCATGCGCAAATGTTGCCCTCGGGCCGCCATGTTCTCCAATATCCGCGGATACGATCTCTATCGCCGTGAGCGTCGTCAGCACGTACAATGGGTGCCGGCGAGACGTGCTACTCCACCCCTAGCATACCGAATGCCTCGCTTTGGTGACGATGCGACGACGCGATCAGGGCGCATCAGAAAATGTGACGGCCGTCGAAACCCCTGCTTCGGTGTCGCAGCAGGAAGATGTGACGGCCGTCGAAACCACGGCGTTCACGCCGGGGAGACTCCGGGTACCGGGTACCCACCAGAGTGGGTGTGGAGTGGGTGTCGCCTAGCAGTGGCCCTCAACGCTTGGTGGGAGATAGAGAGGAGAAATGTGGATAGGTGAGGTGTCCGAAGGCCGTCTCGAGGAGTAAGCAATTCCTGTGTAGTGAAAGGGGCTCCTCGATGATGGACCTGGACACCTTCCTGACCACAGTCTACGTGCTGATTGACGATCGGTGTGTGCTGCCGGTGGAGCCGCCGCAACCCGGCCCCGCGCCCGCGCTGACGCGGACGCAGACGCTGACCCTGGCGATTGCCAGCCAGTGGGCGCCGTTTGCCAGCGAGCGGGCGTTCTTCCGCTACGGGCGCCGGCACCTGCTGGCCGCCTTCCCCCACCTGCCCAGCCGGCCCCAGTTCAACCGGTTGGTGCGGCGCTGGCACGATGGGCTGGTGGCGGTGGGCCTGCAGGTGGCGGCCTGGCTGGACGCGCCGCAGGCCCGCTACCAGGTGCTCGACACCATAGGGCTGGCCACCCGCAACAGCCAGCGGCGGGGGACCGGCTGGCTGGCCGGGCAGGTGGACATCGGCTACTGCAGCCGGCTGGGCTGGTTTGAGCCACCCCCGCACAACCGGGTTGAACATGTGTGCAAGGTCCGTGAGGGTCTTGTCACTGCGCCGCACGAGGTGCCAAGAGAGTATCTCTTGGCCTATCGCCTTGCGAGCGATGTCCGAGACCGCCGGAGAGAAGTTGACAAAACGCTTGCCGTACTTGCTCTTCGACAGCCGGGGATGGAACGTGTTGCCGAGGAAGTCGAACCGCTCGTGCTCCGCCGAGCCCTTGCGGTTGGCCTCAAGGCCCACTGACTGGCGCTGGCCCGCCACCCCGAGCTCATTTCCGAGTGCCCGGTACCACGCGTCGTCGCGCCGCTCTCCCAGTGGTATGTCGTTTATGAGAAACCTGGCGCGCCGCGGCACTCACGCATTGGCTCCCCGCATCGAGAGTGCAATTCTGCCTCTGGCGGCGTCTACAGATAGCACGCGCACAGTTACGATTTGCCCAACCATCACCACATCGAATGGAGACGACACGAAGCGATCGGCGAGCTCCGAGACATGAACGAGGCCGGCTTGCTTGAGGCCGATGTCGACGAAAGCGCCGAAATCCACCACGTTCCGTATCGTGCCCTGCAAGATCGTGCCAGGCTGCAAAGCGTCGATCGAAAGGGCGCTGGTGCGCAGAAGTGGGGCCGGAAGGGAGGCGCGCGGATCGATTCCCTGCTTGGACAGGTTATTGAGCAAGTCGATGAGCGTCGGCTCGCCGATTCCCAACTTCTCGCCCAGGGCACGCTTTTCCTGCGGGCGGGCCGCCAGGTGGGTAGCAAATCGAGACGCGCGTGAGGGCAGGTTCTCACCTGGCTGCGCTGCGGGAAACTCCTCCATCAGACGGCGGCAGGCTGCGTAGCTCTCAGGGTGAATGAACGTCCTGTCCAGGATATCGGCTCCGTCAGGCACCTGCAAGAAGCCCGCTGCCTGCTCAAACGTGCGGGGGCCAACCCCAGGCACCCTGCTGAGCTCGGCTTTGCCCTTGAACTTGCCATGGGTCTCACGATACCGCACGATCGCTGACGCAACCTTGCGGTTGAGCCCGGCAACGCGATACAGCAAGGTTGCCGAGGCGGTATTGATGTCCACACCCGCGTAGTTCACTGCACTCTCCACGACGCGATCGAGGGCGCTGGCTAGGGCCTTTTGTTCGACGTCGTGCTGATACAAACCCACACCTACGGCGCGCGGATCGACTTTGACCAGTTCGGCCAGGGGATCCTGCACCCGGCGGGCAATCGATATCGCCCCCCGGTCAGTAGCCTCCAGGTCAGGAAACTCCTCCCGCGCAACCTCGGACACTGAGTACACCGATGCGCCGGCCTCGTCCACCATCGCGTAGCTCATCTCACCCTGCATGCCCGCGACGATCTCCGCGACCATCTCCTCAGTCTCCCGGCTTGCCGTGCCCGTGCCCACGGCAAACACAGTAGCACCGTGCTTCCGTGCCAGCTCCCTCAGTACGTTCTTCGCCTCAGTCCGTTTTTGCTGAGGCGGGTGCGGATAGATTACAGTGGTTTCCAGCGGCTTGCCGGTCTCGTCGACTACCGCGACTTTGCAGCCCGTACGATAGCCGGGATCGACGCCAATCACCGTCCGGCCGCGTAACGGCCGTTGTAGCAGCAATGGTCGAAGGTTCCGCGCAAACACGGCCGTGGCATGAGACTCCGCCTTGGCCGTTGCCTCCGATCGCATCTCGCGTTCCAAGGACGGTCCAAGCAGGCGCTGGAACCCGTCTGCCGCCGCGCGGCGCAGGTCGTCGGCAAGCGATGAGCGGTCGTCCGCGACGTAGTAGCGCAACAGGATCGCCAGCGCCATGTCCTCAGGCGCCGACACTTTCACTTTAAGCACGCCGTCCCGCTCCCCGCGGTTGAGAGCGAGAACGCGATGGGGAGGTAAGCCCGCCAGGGAGCCCCGGAACTCGTAGTACTGCTGATAGGTGCGGTCGGGGTCCTTGGACTGATCGACAAGTGTGGCCCCTATTTCGCCTGCCGTCGCGAAGAGCGCGCGAACATCGCCCCTAACTTCGGCATCTTCCGCAATTACCTCGGCAATGATGTCCCGCGCACCGGCCAGTGCGTCATCGATGGTCGGCACATCCATCGCAGCATCGATGAAGGTGCTCGCCAACGCGGAGCGATCGCCGACGACCTGGCTCAATACCAGGTCGGCGAGCGGATCGAGGCCGCGCTCACGCGCAATCATGGCGCGAGTGCGCCGCTTGGGCCGATAGGGCAGGTAGAGGTCCTCGAGCGCCTGCAACGTCTGAGCAGCGTCGATCGCATTTTCGAGGTCGGTTGTCATCATGCCCTGCTCGCCAATCAGGCGCAGCACCTCATCACGACGGGCCTCGAGGGCGCGAAGAGTATTGACGCGGTGCTCAATGGCTTCGAGCTGAACTTCGTCGAGACCGCCCGTCATCTCTTTTCGATAGCGGGCTATGAATGGAAGTGTATTTGCGTCGTCCAGAAGCGCGATCGTTCGCGCTACGCCCAGGGCTGGGAGTGAAAGCTCGCCCGCGATACGCTCCGCGAGGCCGTCCGTGGCCATGGTCATACCTCCGTACTGCTGCATCCGGTGGGAGTGTGCCTGTGAACGACGACCAGCGTCAAATGCGCGCGGCCAAGGGGCGCTCTTGATAATGAACCTCAAATTGCCAATCCACCTGCTCAAAGGCCCTCATCAGGACGCATAGGAGATACGCTCGGGACGACTCTACGGTACAATGCGTCACGGGAACACGTGCGTTGGCCCAACGTGAGCGATCGTGAGCTCAATGCTTCTCAGGTGAGCGCGCCTTTCTGGGCTATAGCATGCCGCGGTGGATTCTGTTCCAATAGCAGAAGTGCGGCGGAGACCCCGCGTGTCGTTCCCGGCTCGACCAGATCCGTGGAATGCCTGGATGTCGAGCATCGGAAAGGAACAGCGCATCGTGAAGTTGCGGCGAGCAGTTCATGCCGGCTGCGCGATTGTTCTGGCAGGGCTGCTTACCGTCATCATCCGTAGTGGTACCGCCGGCGCTATTGTCTCTGCCGCCCTGCATGTCGGCCTGGAAACACTCGCGCTGGCTCTCGGATTGACCCTGATCTCGATGCTCGCGAATGGCGCCATATGGGCGTGGGTCCTGCGTTTCATGGGTTCTCAGGCTTCAACCGGGGTCGGCTTGGCCGTGTTCGCCGGCACGGGCCTTGCATCGTACGTAGGATCGGGCGCGGGCGCGCTGGCGGAGAGCGTCGTGCTTCTGCGGCGCCACGATATCTGCGCCGGTCGAGCTGCTCTGCTGCTGGCTCTCGCCAGCCTGATCGGCTTTTGCGGCTCGGTCCTGTGGGCGCCGTGGGGCATCGCACTTCTGCACTCGCCCGCCGCGATTCGGGCCCTGCCGGGTCTTGGCGCCCAGGGAATGCTTATCGCCGCACTCGTGACAGCCGCCTGCGGCTTTGGATCACTGGGCATGCTCGTGCTGCTCGCACTCACGCCACGCATGGCAAGGCGTTCGCGCTTGATGCGCGTGGTGTCTGGCTCATCCAGCACGCCGCTCTGTATATCCCTGCGAGGACTGCTGATGCTCATTCCGTGCTCGGCGGTTGCATGGGTCGTCGGCGCCTGCCCGCTGTGGCTATTGGTTAACGCCTCGTCGCACGCGGTCGTGTCTCTGCCCACTGCAGTCGGCATACAATCGATGGCATGCATGGCAGGCAGTGTCACATTCTTCCTGCCCAGTGGGCTTGGAGCACGTGACGGAGCGATTGCCGCGCTCCTCGTCGCCGTAGCGCACGTCTCGCTGCCGACCGCTGCCGCGATGGCAATCCTGATCCGCGCCAGCGACCCTGTAGCGAAGGTGCTCATTGTCCTCGCACTTGCCGCCTTGAAGCAGGCTCAATCGATGAAGTCGCGGCGCTCGGGGGCTGGCTGGTGGCCGTCTGGAAGCGTGCCGGCGAGTAACCGTCCTGCGGGAGAACGGGTCGCCTAGCCAGGGCGCTCGGGTACCATCGCGTGACGTTGACGCTCCGCCAGTAGCAGGCAAAGCGAAGAGCCTATAGTGGGGCCACGACGGGATCTGTGTCGAACCGCACGATTCCGGGGGCCGGGGACCCGCCGAGGCGGGTGCTGTCCTCGTCCCCCGTGGACGCGCCGGCCATCCACTCCGTCGACAAGACGTGACCACCCGGCGGACTCCGGCGTGGCACCACTTTAGCAGTGTTTCGCCTTCGGCTCGATGCGCGACCAGTAGCGGTTCCTTGAGCTTCTCTCGCGGCGCCCCTATCGTGACCTCCCCGGGTCTGGCCGCTTGAGCGCTCTCTCAAGCCGCAGCGCCGGAGCTTCCCCCTTGACACGACTATCCAGATACTGAACTTGAAGGGACGTGAGATACGGCCATGGACGACAAGCACGACGCGGTGAAGAAGGTCGAGCGGCTACTTCAATCCAGTGGCGTCACTGTGTCGCAACGGCAAGCAGGCGGGCGGGGGAAGCCTCAGCGCGGTCGGGCTGCTCGGTGGCGACGGTGGGCGCTCTCCCGGCTGCTTCTATTGTTGGCCGCTTCGGTCGTGGCGTTGGCGCTGCTGTGTTACTGGTCGACCGGGACGGCGACCGACCCCATTGCTCCGCCCGGCGCACTGTTGACCGCTCCGCGTTCGCCCACCGTAGATTCGCGCTTCGGCATTGTGCAGCCGTATGAAGCGCCGCGGCAAGCGGCGATGCTACCGATCGGCTGGGAGCGCATGCCCTTTTGGTGGAAGGAGCTCCAAAAGACTGGTCCGGAGTCCTGGGATCCATTTGCCACGGACCACGATCGCACCATCAATCAAGAGCTGAGCATGCATCGGCACATAGTGGGGTTGCTTATCAACACTCCAGACTGGGCGGCGGCGCAGCCGTCGCTGCATGGTGCGTCGCCTCCAAAAGGACTCTACTTGCCGTTCGATAACCCCGGGAACTACTGGGGCCACTTTGTGGGACTCATCGCTCGGCGGTACGCGGGTCGGATTGACGACTGGATTATCTGGAACGAGGTCAATATACCGAGCGGCCATTGGCACACGTGGGGAGGGACCACCGCCGACTACGCGCAGCTTCTGAAGGTAGCCTACCTCGCGGCGAAGGCTGCGAATCCTCGCGCGCGCATCATCCTGGCGGGGGATCCATATTGGTACGACCATGGGGCGTTCTTCGCGGATCTGCTGCATCGTCTTTCGCTCGATCGCAGTGCGCGCGCGAGCAACGACTACTTCGATATAACAAACCTCCATTTGTACAGCCGCCCTACCGACGTGATCGCGATCGTGAAATGGTATCGTTCGACTATGCGTGCGGCAGGTGTCGAAAAGCCAATCTGGATATCGGAGACGAATGCGATTCCCTACGACGACACCGTTCGTATGTACTCGCGGGGCGGATTTCGCGCGAGTCTCGACGACCAGGCGTCGTTTGTCGTCCAGGCGCTGGCCCTGGACATCGCCGAAGGCGTGCAACGCGTCGAGATCAACCGCATGATCGACGGCGCCGATTTCGCGGCCGGAGGGGAGCCGTTCGGCCTCGTGCGTAACGATGGCTCCGCGCGGCCCGAATTCTACGCCTACCGCACGGTGGCGACCCTGTTTGCCGGCGCAACGGGTGGCACGGTGTCCTTTAGCCCGCTTGACGGCGTATACATCGTCACCCTGAGACGCCCGGGAGCGACGGTGCAGATCCTGTGGGATCAACGGCCCCGACCGGCTGTTGCGACCGTGCCCGTGTCGACGACCTCGATGGCGTACGACAAGTTCGGGCAACGCCTCAGGCTGTTTTCCAGCGCCGGAACCGCCCACGTCCACCTGGCGCGCGCGACAGGGAATACGGATAGCGCCGATCCCGCAGACTATGTCATCGGCGGCAACCCGATCATCGTGGTGACGCCCACAGCGTGAGGCATTCCGATAGTGCCGAGCGGCCCTGCCGGTCGCTTCCCATTTCAGTGCCGGTCGGCCCACGGCGAGGCCATCAATCGGCTGTGGCCCCCGGCGTGAGCGGTGCGTAGAATCGTCTACAAAGGGCCAGGTTGATCGTCACGATCGTGTGTGCTGGCCGGGGGGAATTGAGGCGAGATCATGATGGCGATGCCCGTACACCTCTTGATCGTCGACGATCACGCGCAGGTACGCCTTGCGCTGGCCGAGAGGTTGCGCCGCCTTCCCGAAGCGATCATTCTCGCTGCCGTCTCGGACGTGGCCAGCGCCGTGCCACTAGTGCGCGCGCTCCGTCCGGACGTGGTTCTCTACGAGCCTAAGACGAGCGGCCACCGGCTGTGCGACGACCTCGCACCACTCCTGGCGGCCGGTTGCCCGGTAGTCGTGTGGACGTCCTGGCTGGACGACGACGAAGCAGATTCGTTCCTGCGCGCAGGCGCCCGGGCGGTGTTGCTCAAAGACAAGAACATCCCTCGACTTATTCAACGATTGGCATCGATCGCCGCGTGACCTCCGCTCGCCAGGGCAGGGTCTTGGGCGACGCGCCAAGTACGACCACCGAGGAAACATAGGCACCATATGCGTGTACTTTTCCGTGCCACGTTGGCTGCTTGGCTCGCATGCGCGCTTCTCGGGGCCGTCTGGCCGCCACCTGCATTCGGCACCGCCGGTACGGCTGACTGGCCAACATCGCGCTACACGGGCGCCACTCGCTCGAGCACCGGCGGCGTGGTCCGTCGGCCCGTGCCCAGCTACAGCATTTCCTATCCTCCAGGCTGGACCGCGCGCAGCTGGCCCGACACGCTTGCAACCTATGGTCAGCTGTCGTTATGGTCGCCTGCCGGAGGCATCGTGGACGTTGTCGTTATTCCGCTCAACCCTCACGGACCAACCTTAGGTGACTTGATCGCGCAGGACGCAACATTCCTCTCTCACGCGACTCGAGAGGATGTCGTGCTGCCGCTCGGCCGCGCCACAATGCTTTCAGGAGCGCCTAAGGCCGCCGGGTTCGCGGAAGAAGTGCTGTACATGCAACATAAGGGTCTCGCGTACCGCTTTAACGCGATAGTGCCGTCGGGTTCCGGACAGACCAGCCTGCCGCTGCAGATCGCCTCGAGCATGCACGTGCCCGCCGCGCCGCCCAAGGGTCCCATGTCGGCCACGCCCACACCATCGCCCCATCCCGCGGCGGAGGGCTGTTGCCATTGCCCTGCCTGGGGCGCCGGCTGGGGACGCGTGCTGACGAAGCTCGATGGCGTCCCGGTATATTCGAACGCCGGTGACATCAACAACGGCTGTGGCAGCACGTACGGAATCTCATACCAGTGTGTCGAGCTCGTACAGCGCTATTTTTCCATACGTTGGGGGTACGCCACCATCTGGCAGGGCGTTGGAGCTGCCGTCGATATGCGCTTGCACCATCCGCGCGGCATCGTGTTCACACCAAACGGAGGCTCGGTTGGTCCGAGAACCGGCGACGCCATCGTCTTCTATGGCGGTTCATTCGGTCACGTCGCTTTGGTTGCCGGGGTTGACCGGCGCGCCAGGCGCTTGGACATTGTCGAAGAAAACTGGTCGGAGACTGGCACGGCGAGCCTCACAATGTACGCGGATGGCACCCTCGGGATTCGCGATAGCACGCTGGGGTCCTACGTCGTGGCAGGATGGCTGCACAGCATGCAAAACGCAGGCTCAGCACTGCCTCATCCATGATTCGATCGCAACCCGACAGCGCCGTGGTGCGGGAGCCCGCCCGCCTGCTCTGCATCGAGTTTGAGCCTGATATTGGACCAGCCAGGCTTGCCTCATGTTTGGAATCGCTCGGGGCGGACGTCCATGTAGTGCGCGTGCACGGCGGCGATAGGCTGCCCAACGTCACCCAGTATGACGGGGTAATCCCGCTCGGCGGCACCATGAACGCCGAGGACGACGCGCACTATCCCAGCCTTGGCGAGACGGTCTCCCTGCTTCGTGTTGCTGCACGTCGCAGGATTCCAGTGCTGGGCATCTGCCTCGGCGCGCAGCTGTTGGCTCGGTCCCTCGGCGCGCGGATCTGGCGCAAGTCGCGGATGGAAGTTGGTTACTTCCCGGTCCAGTTGACTGCTGCCGGCCGGCGTGACCCGCTGTTTGCTGGATTTGCGGACGTTCTGCTTACCTTTCAGTGGCATGAGGATGCCTTCGACCTGCCGCCCGGCGCCGCCCTCCTGGCCATGTCGGATCGCGACACAGCTCAGGTATTCAAGCTCGGCAGCTGTTACGGCGTACAGTTCCATCCCGAAGTGACCGAGGAGAGTGTCTCGAGCTGGTGTACGGCAACCCCGGCTGTGCTCGCCACAGCCGCCTCTCCGACTACGCGAGAAGCGCTGCTGGAGAGAGCTCGTGAGACGGAGTTGGAGTTCGCCGCACAAACTGCCATGCTGTGCGAAAACTGGCTGCGCATCGTGGCTGCCGCGCCCGGCCGAACGAGAGCGTGAAGCAGGCACGGAACGGACAACTACTGTGACGCCACGACGGGATCTCCATCGAACCGCACGATTCTGGGGGGCGGACGTCCTCGTCCGCCGTGGACGCCCCGGCCATCCGCTCCATCGCCAGGACGTAACCACCCTGAGGTTCCGTCGTGGCACCAGTTTAGGCCATCTGTCTCCGCTATCATGTATGTTTCATCTTGACGCGTGGACATGCGTTGAGGTGCGCATCCTGAGCGCTAGACTGACTGCAGGGGTAGGTCACGTGCATGAACTGGCGCTCGCGGAGGGAATCGTAGACATCGCCCAGAAGCAGATCGAGATATACGGCGCGCGAAGGGTGAACTCGATCAAGGTGCTGATTGGCGAAGCGGTGGCCGTCGACCCAAGCTCCTTGCGATTTGGCTTCGAGGTGATGGTCGAGTCGATCCCGAAGCTTCGAGACGCCGTGCTCGACATCGAAATCGTGCCCCACCGCGGCCGATGCAAGCTCTGTCAGTCCGATTTCGTGATCCACGACTTCGATGCGAATTGCCCCAATTGCGGAACGTTGGCCGTCGATATCGTCTCGGGCACTGAATTCCAGGTTCAGGAGATGGAAATCGATGACGAGTGAAGGTATGCCAGGATACAACCAATGGTAAGGGTAACGGTCGCTCAGCAGGTACTTGCCGTTAACGACGATGTTGCGGCAGAAATACACGCGGGCCTCGCCCGCCGGTCGATGCGCTGCGTCAATATGATGAGCTCCGCCGGCGCGGGTAAGACGAGCCTGCTCGAGGAAACGATCCGGCGTCTGCGGGGTCGGCTGATCCTGGGCGTGATCGAAGGTGACGTCGAGACGACGGCGGATGCCGAGCGGGTGGCCGCCGCGGGCGCGGAGAGCGTGCAGATAGTGACGCGCGGCAATTGCCACCTCGAGGCACATATGGTTCGGGACGCCTTGACTCAGATGGACCTCGATCGTATCGGACTGCTGGTCATAGAGAACATTGGGAACCTCGTCTGCCCGGCCGAGTGGAAGCTCGGCGAGGATATCAAGGTAGTTGTCGCGAGCACCACGGAAGGCGACGACAAGCCGGCCAAGTACCCGCAAATGTTCGCTGCCTCCCAGGTGATGGTGATCAACAAGATCGATCTGCTGCCGTATGTCACCTATGATCTTGCAGCGCGTCCGGCAGTTCGCGCTGCGGGTCAATCCCAAGCTCAAGATCTTCGAATTGAGCTGCAGGACTGGTGAAGGAATGGACGCGTGGTGCGAATGGCTGCTCGCATTCGCACGGCAACGCGACGAGTGCTAGCGTATCCACACACGGCGATTGCCATGAGGTCTCAAACAGGTCTGGCGGCATGACACCGCGACTCGCCCTTCGGTGGGTGCGGGGGCGGCGCCCACAAAGCGGTCCTTGAAGGCCCTCCAGCCGAGGCCGCAGGAGAAAGCACGCAGCATGTTCTGTAGCTCCCATCGTTGCAGCCCTCCTTGGCGGCTGCCCAATCGGGTCGCTACCTTCCAGATAGACCTATCTCAGCAATAGACGTGGAGAACCGCCACCGCATGTACTTGAACGTTGGTGGATGGGCAATAGCGTGCGGCCGGCGGGTCGCCCAGCTCGCAGAACGAGCGCGTGAACATCTGCGCGCGCGTCGTGTTCAGGGCGCCGTTACGTCGGCTGCCGTATTGCTGAGCGTGATGGCAATTGGTATGGTGTGGTCCCACGCAAGCAGCGCAAGGCACAGAAATCTGGTAGCCGCGCGTTCGAGCACAACTCCGATGCCGGCCACGACAAGGGCGACCTCCAGATCGACCGATGCTCCCACGAGCACGGAGACACCAGCACCCTCGGTCACCCCCACGATGACGCCAAGCAAGACTGCTTCGCCGGCGCCAACCAGCTCGTCGACGCAGACTGCCACGGCCACAGCCGGCCGGGCACCAGTCCAGACCCCGTCCGCCCTCCCCAGCGCCAGCCCAACCGTCGACCCAGCCTACCTGGCGGAAGACACGCTCGAGGGTACGGGGCCCGGCCCTGCAGGCCCGCTGAGCGGACTACCGACTCGACCGGATTGGGCGAACCGCCGCCCGGTCGCGGTAGTGATCGACAATTTCGCGCCTGATGCGCGCCCGCTGGCCGGGCTCAACCGCGCAAGCCTAGTATATGAGACTCTCGTGGAAGGCGGCGTCACCCGCTTGTTGGCAGTCTTTCTGGAACGAGACGCACCCATAGTCGGACCAGTGCGGAGCGCGCGGATCTACTTCAATGCCTGGGCTTCCGGTCTGCATGCCGTGTACGCCCACGCCGGTGGCAACAGTGATGCGCTGTACCAGCTCCTGAATATGCCAAATGTGGTGAACATCGACGATCTCGACCTGTTGGCGGCGCCGGGGCCGCTGGGTCCACCGTTCGTGCGCGCTCTATACCGGGCGGCCCCTCACAATCTGTACACCAATACCGCGGAATTGAGGGCGTACGCTGCTCAGGCCGGAGCGCCCATTTCTGGCAGCCTTCCGGCCACGCTGCCTCATCGTGTGCCCAGCCAGTTGCTTCACCGACCTGACTCCGCCTTGATAGATGTTGCCCTCTCCTCCTATGCGTACAACGTGCATTGGGTGTACGACCGTGCTACGAATCGGTACAGCCGCTACGTAGAAGGCGTGGCTCAAGTCGACGCGATCTCGCGGCGAATGATCGCTCCCGCCAACATTGTCGTTCTCTTCACGCCCGTCACGCCGGATCACGACGCATTTACACCCGAGGGGGTCAATGTGCATGCAACCGGAAGCGGCTCCGCGCTGTACTTCGAGAACGGTCGCGTGGAGAAGGGGACGTGGCGAAAGGTCTCCACGAATGCGCAGCTCCAGCTCATGGATGCTCGCGGCACGCCAGAACTGTTCGATCCCGGACAAACATGGATTGACGTCGTCGGCCAGGGCTCTGCCGTAGCGTATGGCGCCCGATAGCCTGAAGGGGTGCATCAGAAGCCGGTAGCGGCTCCTCACCGTGCGAGGGCATTCCACGCCCTTCAAGGCATCCCCGACTCGCCCGAATTGTCTCGATAGCCATGCTTCGACTCCAATTCGCTGCTCGCCGCCGGTGCCAGATGACGCGCTCCGACAGCTGGCTTCAACGATCGTGGGAGCGCGTGTCAGTTCATACTGCTACCAGGCACTTTTGGTGCACTCTCACATCCGGCGCGAGCAACTACGAAGTCCTTGCCGCCTTAAGCGCGAGCAGATCGGCCTCTCGACCCAAGCCGGGTACCACTCCCAGGCGTGTAGCACAGAAGGCGCCGCCGAGATTGCCGTAGGCCACCGCGTCGTCGAGCGTCGCACCACGAGCGAGAGCAACCGCCAGCGCGCCGGTGAAGGCATCTCCGGCGCCCGTCGTGTCGCGAACTTGCACCCGTACCGGCGGTATGCGCCTCCCGCCCGTCTCGTCCAACACGTACGCTCCTGATTCACCTAGAGTAAGCACAACGGCGCGCGCGCCACGGGCGCAAATGGCGCGCGCCAGTACTGCGGGGTCGCTTGAGGCTTCGCCGCTCAGGGCCGCCGCCTCACTTTCGTTCGGCGTGATCACGTCAGCCAAGGCGAGCAGGCTGTCCGGCACCACGCGGGCCGGAGCGGGATTCAAGATAGTGCGCACGCCATGACGGCGAGCACGAGAGAAGGCGGCCTCGACCGCCGCCACGGGCGATTCGAACTGAGCGACCGCTACCTGCGTCACCGCGATAGCGGCGTCGATCGCGCTTGCATAGTCGGGTAGGCGATCGTTCGCGCCCGGCACTACGATGATCTGATTCTGCCCGGTCGCGTCGATCATAATGAAGGCCATACCGGTGGTTACACCGGTCTTGCGCGTAACAAGGGCTGTGTCGATTCCCTCATCGCGCCAGAGGTCGTCGGCGTAAGTGCCCATGCTGTCGTCGCCGACGCAGGCCCAAATGGCGACGCGAGCGCCCAACCGCGCTGCGGCGATAGCCTGATTCGATCCCTTGCCGCCAGGGCCGACATCCGCTTCCGTGCCGAACACGGTCTCGCCGGCGAGTGGGAAGCGTGGGGCGACAAGTACGAACGCATGCATGTAGCTGCCGACGAAGAAGATTCTGGGCGACGGAGCGGTCACGTCAACCTCCCCTGCCCATGCGCGTCCGCCGCTCCCGGTAAGAGTCCGGCATCACTGTCCCGGGAATAGCGAACCAGTCGTCCGGGTCCGTACCGCAAATCAAGCCTATGTTGCCCCAAGGGTTGAACGCTCCGGACCGCACCACCACCTTGGCGCTGTGCATGAGCTCACCCATTACCCGCTCATTCGGCACAGCCTCCAGAATTGCTCCGGTCCTCTCAAACGAGGTGCGGAGCCGCTCAAGCAGTGGACGATTGTGCACCTCGATGAGGTCGGCGTAGAGCACTCGCTCGACGCTGAGCTCTGCAATAACCAGATCGAGCACGGTGTACAGGTCGGGCAGATCGCGGGCGATAGCCAGGTCGATGCGCCAGCGGTCTAGCGGAATGGGACAGCCGGCGTCACAGATCATGAACAGGTCGCCGTGCCCCATCACAGCGATAGCCTTGCTCAGCTCCGCGTTCAGAATGCGTCCACGCTTCATCGTCTCCTCCTCGAACGCCACGTGCTACTCAGGACAACTGGCGCCTCGCCGCGAGCGGCCGTTACGCGAATGCTCGGGCGCGCCTGCAAGAAGTGTTGAAGCTCTTGATTCTGTGCAGCCGTAAGAGCCGCGCAACCGCGCGACTGCGGTGCTCCAGCAGGCACGGCTCGTCGTAGCAAAGGGCATGCGCACGTCGCGGCGTCTATGCACAGATGCAGGCACGGTCCAGCCATCCTGTCGTTACAAGCATATGGGTTCGACACAGCAACTATACGAGCGCAGCCGGCGGCCCGTCAACTCCCGAGCGTGCAAGGCTGCATTGGATCTTGCTGGTTGCTGGTGTGGTAGCTGGCTGGGTCCCTCGCGGCCATGATCCAACCCGCATGAAGCCCCTCCGTGGGCGGACCAGGGGCTTGGCGTTGACAGCGTGCTCTGGTCACTGTATTTTGGGGGTGCGGCTGAGTTGGTTCTTGTAATGACATACTCATCGGCAGCCTTATGGAGTCGGCCTCAGCTGGGAAAGGAGATCAGGAGGGAATACCCGACAGCAGTCTTGGCATCGCCCTACTCGATATGTGTTCATCCACTGGCACAACGTTACGCTGATGTAGGCCTTAGCCATGAGGAGGACAGGACACTGTGAAACGACGTGACTTCCTGAAGAGTGCTGCTGCGACTGGCATGGGCGCCGTCGCCGCGGGCACGGGTCTGACGCTCGTCGATCCGAACCTGCCGGTCCGCGCTTCGCGCGAACACGCGGGCGAGACCATCACGGTGATCACGCAAGTCGGACCTCCGATCGCCAGCGCGGTCCAAGATGCCATGGCCCCCTTCCAGCAGCTGACCGGCGCCACGGTCAAGCTGATCACTGCTCCCTATGGGGACCTGTACACGAAGACGATTCAGAACTTCATCACGCGCGGAACCGCTTATGATGTGATCCTCGGTCCGTCCAGCTGGCTCGGTGACTACAATCCTTACGTTGTGGACCTTACGTCCATGATCGCCAAGGACACGTCGCTCAACTGGTCCGATGTCATTTACAAGGGCAATGGCCAGTGGGGCGGAAAACAGATCGCCATGCCGCTCGACGGCGACAACCAGCTCTGCTACTACCGGCGTGACGTCATCGGCGATAAAGGCTTTAGCGCGGCGTTCCAGAAGGAATTCGGCAAGCCGCTTGCTCCGCCGGCCACCTGGGACGACTTCATGAACATCGCCCGCTTCTTCGGGGATGGAAAGCACGGCGTCTACGGCGTGATGGAAGCCTATCAGCACGGTGGGCAGGCATTCTGGTACTACATGTCCAATTGCGTCTCGCTGTGTACAATTCCGGGCCAAAAGGGAGGTCTGTTCTTCGATCCTTCCAATCTCAAGGCGCTTGTCAACGACGCCGGCCACGTGCAGGCAATGACGAATTATGCCGAAGCCCTGAAGCTGGGACCTCCCGGCATGATCAACTTCGGCAGCAACGATGTGCGCCAGCGCTTCGCCGCGGGAGAGGCAGTGCTGGGCATCGATTGGGACGACACCCCGATCATCGGCGAGTTGCAGAAGGGAAGCAAGGTCAGGGGTAAGATCGGAACCGAGCTACTTCCGGGAAGCTACAAGGTCTGGAACTACCAGACACAGCAGTGGGTCACGATGTCCAAGCTCAACCGCCCTGCCTGGCTGGCCTTTGGCGGCTGGTGCGGCACCATCTGCAAGACTTCGCACAATATTCCACTCTCGTACAAGTTGCTCTCGTTCATTGCAAGCCCTGCGTTCAGCCTGAAGATGGTCACCGGCTCGAATACCGGAATGAACCCCTACAGGATGTCCCACTTCACCGACGTCGCGGCATGGAAGGCAGTTGGTTATCCCGAACCGGATCTCGACCTGTATCTGGCGGGCATGCGTGCCAGCGACCTCGACCCCAATTCCGTACACGATCTCCGTCTGCCTGGAGCCGCAAGCTTCCAGGACGACACTGAGATTGCGTGCCAGAAGGTCGTGTCGGGCCAGAGCAAGGCGCAGGATGCGCTCAATGCCCTGGCGGACCAGTGGAATGCGCTCAATGCTCAAAAGGGAACGGCGAAGCAACTCGCCGCGTATCGAGCTTCGCTTTCTCTTCCGGTTACAGGCGGCTGATCATACGCAACGGGGGGCATCCCGCATCTCTGGAGCCGGCATAACCGGCTCCAGAGGTAGCGGTTCCTGGAACCACATCCATGCGTAGCGGCTCAGGCAGGGATTCGAGTATCATCAGGACCGAGGCGAAGGCGCGGAGGTGCGGCCCTGCCTGAGTGCAGGCGAGCTAGGCAACCCCGGATCCTCGCCGCGCGGGCGCATGAGACCATGACGACAGGTGCCTGTACCGGGTAGGCGACCGAAGAAACTGCTCGTGATACTGTCCTCGAGCCAGCAAGAAGGAGCGGCAAACTGCATGACCCCCTCCTCCGAACGCCGACCAGACAGCGATCTCACGCTCAGCACGGCGACCCCGGACGGCGCCTGGAGGAAGCGACTGCGACTGGAGGGATGGGCGTTTGTCCTGCCGGCAGTCGTTGTCCTGCTGGCGATTTCGATCTTTCCGCTCATCTTTTCTCTGGCCCTGAGCTTTTCAAACGTGAGCCAGGACAACGGGCTCACGTTCACAGCGAGCACCCTCGATAACTGGCGCCAAATTCTCAGTGACAGCACATTTTGGGATTCGCTGAAGTACACGACGAAGTTCGTGGTCGCGGCCGTGGCCACCGAGTTCTTGATCGGCTTCGGCCTGGCGCTCCTGCTGTGGCGGCGTGTCCGCTTTGGCGGCTTCTTTCGCGTGCTGTTCAGCATCCCGATGATGCTGGCGCCAGTGGCGATCGGGTTCCTGTGGCGCATGCTATACGACGAAACGTATGGACCCATCGACAGCATCCTTCGCGAGCTGCGGATCGGCACCGTTCCGTGGCTCTCGGAGGGCAACGCCGCGTTTTTCGCCGTGTTGATCATGGATACGTGGGAGTGGACGCCATTCATGTTCCTGCTGCTCCTGGCAGGACTGCAGTCGCTGCCCGATGAAGCAATCGAGGCGGCGCAGCTTGACGGTGCGTCCGGGCTGCGCGTGGTCTGGAGCATTATCTTCCCCATGCTGGCGCCGATTTCAGTGATGGCCATTTTCCTACGGTTCACTGAGGCATTCACGATATTTGGACAGTTGGTGCAATTGACGGGAGGCGGGCCAGGCACCGCCACGACCTCGACCAGCCTCTACGCATACTTTCAGGGCTACAAGGACTTCAATGTGTCCTCAGGTGCGACTATCGCGTTGTCGTTGCTCGTCTATGTCACGTTGATCGCCATCACCTACCTGGTTGTCACGCGCCGGCTTCTGCGGAGAATTGAGACATGACGCACCACCGTCGCTTTGACTGGCGATACATCCCGCTCGTGGCATGGTCGATCTTTGTGGCGTTTCCCCTGTACTGGGTGGCTGTCACCGCCTTCAAAGACAACACGTCCATCTACGGTGGGACTCGGTGGGTTCCCTGGCTCGATTTCCAGCCGAACACCTCAGCCTGGCACGAGATCCTGGGCGGGTCAAACTCCGTTCTGGGCCCACTGTGGCACAGCCTGGTCATCGGCATCACTAGCACGGTGCTTGCTGTGATACTTGGTTGCCTGGCAGGCTACGGGCTGGCTCGCTTCCGACTCCGAGCCGGCCCGATGAGGAACGACGATATCGCTTTCTGGATCGTCTCGCAGCGCATCATGCCGCCTGTGGTGACCGTGCTTGCGTTCTTCATCCTCTTCAATAACCTCGGCCTGCTGGACACATTGCAAGGAATGATCATCATCTATACCGGCTTCTCGCTGCCGATCACTGTCTGGTTCATGCAGAGCTACTTCAAGCAAATCCCGCTGGCCCTGGAGGAGGCCGCGTTTGTCGACGGCGCCAGCCGACTGGATATCTTCCTGCGCGTTGCGCTGCCTCTTGTCACGCCCGGCTTGATAGCCACGTTTCTCCTCACGTTCTCGTTTGTCTGGAACGAATACCTCTTCGCGGTGGTCATCACGACCAGCAACGCTACCACGCTGCCCATCATGATTGCATCCCAGCAAGGGGAGCTCGGGACGTCGTGGTGGAATATCTGCGCTATCTCCCTCATCTCGATCATCCCGATGATCTTGGTGGCGATAGTGGTGCAGAAACGATTGGTGACCGGCCTGCTTGGCGGCGCCGTGCGTTGAGCAGGCGCCTGGCATTGCTGGATCGACTGGACCGGGGGGATACGGGCCCGACGCTATCTGCGGCTTGCCGACGACTGGCGCCACGTTTCCAGCGCCACGGCGACAAAATGCCGGCAGCCCAGGCGTTGCTTATCGGCCGAACAGGTGCACGACCATTGCAGCCCGTCCGCGGTCGTGCTCATTTCCACCGTCTCGGACCGCTTTCCACCGACCAGTGCCGTAACTGAGCGAGGGCCGAACACCAGCAGAATCACGCGGCCAGCCTCGACATCCTCTTCGCCCTGGGTAAACACCTCGGCCTTGGTCCAACGGCGAACTGTCTGTGGTTCAACAAGATCGGCAACTTGCATCATCGCACTGCTCATCCGTTCTAGCATTGGAGTAACCATCCAACCCGGTGGAATCGAGTGGTCGTCCCGGCCCCGCGCCTGACCCGGGACTCGCTACCTTGGTGGGCCATCCACGCGCGACCGAAACAGAGGTGGAACTGAGCTGAGCGGCGTCGACGTCCATTCGACACTGTCTCAGCAAGCTTTGCTTCCCGCAAGCATCGCTAATTGGCCAGGTCGCCGTCCTGGCACTCACAGGAATTGCAAAACGCACTCTACCGCTTGCCGGCAAGGATTGTGGCTAAGGCAATTCAGTGTTATGCAATGTAGGGCTTGCCATAACACAATGCTCCATGATTGTCGTCCCGTCAAGTGAACAGCCGAAACTCGTGTGACGGATCGGAAGGAGTAGAGTGAAGTGTAGTCAATGAGGATTGAATGAATACGAAGCAGACAAGCATAATCGGCGATGACTCGCGGGACGGCGCTCTCAGCAGCGCCTCGATGCGGCCCGCACCTGAAGTAGGCGAGGAAGCAACGCCGCGCGCGCCAACCGCTCGGCGCATGCGGATTCCGTCACGGCATAACGCAAGGCTGAGCCAGGCCGTCGACCACATCAATGAAGACATCGAGCTGCAGCAACTCTGGAAGTGCGCGAACGTGACGGCAGTCGAACGTCTCAAGATGACCGACCACGGGCCGGTTCACGTTCGCATCGTGGCCAACATTGCCCTGCGACTGATGCGCCTGTTGGCTGAGGCTGACGTCGAATTCGGCATTGTGAAGGACTACGCCATGCAGGTCGACGATGCGGAAGTGGTGGTGGTGCTCGCGGCCTCGATGCACGATGTTGGCATGAGCATACACCGCGCCAACCACGAGCAGTACAGTCTCATGCTTGCGGCGCCGATTATCCGCCGCCTGCTCGTTGGGATTTATGACGAGCCCGAGCGCACGATCATGACCAGCGAGACACTCAACGCTATCATCAGCCACCGGTCCGATATGCGCGGTCTCACGGCGGAGGCTGGCTGCGTGAAGGTTGCCGATGCTCTGGACATGGCCGAAGGACGTTCAAGAATGGGCTTTCAGGCCGGAAGAATCGACGTGCACTCGCTTTCGGCTGCCGCAATCGATACCGTCACCATCCAGCGTGGTGAGAACCGGCCCATCGGCATTAGCATCGCCATGAACAACTCAGCCGGTATCTTCCAGCTCGACGAGCTGCTCAAGCCGAAAATCGCTACGTCCGGCATCGCGCAGTACATCGAAGTTCGCGCCAGCATCGAAGGCGAGACCGAACGGCGTCTCCTGCCGGTGTACACGCTGTAGCACACGCCGGCATGAACGTGCCGTTCGGCATGCGTCGTGCCGCCGTCCTTTCATAACGCGAGCGCCACGTATTTGGTCTGGAGATACTCGTGGATGCCCTCGGAACCGCCCTCGCGGCCGATCCCTGATTGCTTGACGCCGCCAAACGGCGCCGCCGGATTGGAGACCAGACCCTGGTTCAAGCCGACCATGCCCACTTCCAGGGCCTCGACGACGCGAATCGCTCTTTGCAGGTCGTTCGTGTAGGCGTAGGCGACGAGTCCGAAGTCGGTGTCGTTGGCCAATCGAATCGCCTCATCCTCATCCTCGAACGTGACCAGCGGCGCCACAGGCCCGAATATTTCTTCGCGCAGGAGTCGAGCATCGCGCGGCACGCGATCGAGTAAGGTCGGATGGTAGAAGTGTCCCGCTCGGTTGACGGTCGCGCCGCCCACCACCACTCGCGCTCCGCGAGCGACCGCGTCCTGCACGAGATCGTGCACCTTCATTTGTGTTGGACTATCGATCAGGGGCCCGATATCCACTCCGGGTTCCGTGCCGCGGCCAACGCGCAGACTCGCGATTCGATCGCGCAGCAGCTCGGCGAACTGCTCGGCAACCTTGGCAGAGACGTAGAAGCGGTTGGCAGCGGTACATGCCTCGCCGCCGTTCCGCATTTTCGCGATCATTGCTCCCTTGACCGCGGCCTGGACATCCGCGTCCTCAAATACCAGAAATGGAGCGTTTCCTCCCAGCTCCATTGACGCGCGCAGCACGCCATCGGCGGCCTGGGCCAGAAGCGTTCGACCGATCTCGGTGGAGCCGGTGAATGACAGCTTCCGCACGCGCCGGTCACGTAGCAGCGGAGCGATGGTCTGCGAGGAGCGCGACGTCGTCACCACATTGAGCACGCCGGGCGGAAGACCGCACTCCTCCATGATCCGCGCCAGCATGAGCATCGAAAGCGGTGTCTGATGAGCGGGCTTGACAATCATCGTGCAACCGGCAGCCACCGCCGGCCCTATCTTTCGCGTTCCCATGGCAAGCGGAAAGTTCCAGGGAGTGATCAACACGCATGGGCCAACTGGCTGGCGCATCACCATGAGCCGGCCCTGACCGTTCGGCGCAACCGTGTAGCGACCGTCGATGCGCACCGCTTCTTCGGAGAACCAGCGGAAGAACTCCGCCGCGTACGCAACCTCGCCACGCGCCTCGGCAAGCGGCTTGCCCATCTCAAGCGTGATAAGGTAGGCGAGCTCTTCCTGTTGGGCCGTCATTCTCTCGAACGCGCGACGAAGGATCTCCCCTCGTTCGCGCGGCGGGTGTTTCGCCCACGCCGCCTGTGCGCGTACCGCCGCATCGAGGGCGTCGAGCGCATCCTCAGGTCCGGCGTCCGCCACCTTTGTCAAGCACGCACCGGTGGCGGGATCCTCGACGTCGAACTGTGCGCCGCTGCGAGCTTCTGTCCAGGTCCCGTCGACGAGGAGTCGGCAAGGCACCCCCGCAACGAGTCCCGATTCGTCGATTCCCAAGTTGCCCCTCCTCTACGAAACGACTGCCTTCGAGGGCGGATCGTCAATAATATGACATCACATCGCGCATCCGCTGGTCAATACCGTCGCCAAACGTTCATGCTCCCGCCCTATCGAAGCCGGGACTGACGCCCACTGGAGAGACCGAGGGTAGTTGGTCTACGGGAAGATGGCATAGCGCCAGGTGGCCGGCGCCAATCGCGCGAAGAGGCGGACGCTCCTCATCACATATGGGACCGATTCTTCGGTGGCAGCGCCCCTTGAACGGACAGCCGCCGGGATCATTCGACTCCGACTTCGTCTCGCTTTCCAAGGCAAGGCGATTGCGCGGCGCGTCGGGGTCAGGCCTGGGAATTGCGGTCAGCAACAGCTCCGTGTACGGGTGGTTTGGACCGCTGAATACCTGGAACGTCGTGCCGGTCTCCACGATGTGACCCCGATACAGGACGACCACGCGATCGGCCAGGTATTGCACCACCTGCAGATCATGCGAAATGAACAGGTACGCCGTGCCCCAGCGTCGCTGCAATTCCTGCAGAAGGTTGAGAACCGTGGCTTGCACGGACACGTCCAGCCCGGACACCGGCTCATCGCAGATCACTAGCTTGGTACGGGCTGCAAAGGCTCGCGCGATCGCCACGCGCTGCTTCTCACCACCGCTGAGCTGCGACGGATACCGATCGAGAAAGCGCTCGTCGAGGTTCACCGAACGCAGCAGATCGCGGGCTGCTGCCTCCGCCTCTCTCCGCCCAAGACGGCCGAGCAGTCTGAGCGGCCGCACAAGAATCGCGCGTATCGTGTGCCGCGGATTGAGCGACATATCCGGATTCTGGAACACCATCTGCAGCTCTCTCAGCATCGAGGCGCTGCGGCGCTCGATACGCAAAGGGAGATCGCGAGCCCCGAAGATTATGCGACCGCTGTCGGACGCATTCAGCCCAAGAATGCAGCGCGCGAGCGTTGTCTTGCCGCTGCCGCTCTCGCCCACCAGGCCCACGGTCTGGCCCTTGTCCACCTCGAAACTCACGGAGTCCAGTACCTGCGCGTTCCGGCGTGCGCCGCGCAAAACATGTGCCGCCGCCAGGCGCGGACCAAAGGACTTTTCGATGCGCTCGAGACTCATCAAGCGCGAATCCGGTTCGAGCCCGGCTGCGTTCGCCAACGGGGTCGCTGCGACGCTCGCCGGGGAATCGGCGCCCGGCGTCCTGATGTGCACCTCCTTCCAGTAGAAACAACGTGCCCGGCGGTTCCGATATGTTTCCGCGAGTTCGGGCCGCGACTGCCTGCAATCGTGCCGTGCATACCGGCATCGCGGTTCGAACACGCAGCCGGAAGGTAGACGCGCCAGACTCGGCAGGCGCCCCGGGATAGGCGACAGCGGCTGGCGTATCAGCGCGGTCCCACGTGCCGGGAGGCACTCCATCAGGCCGGCAGTGTACGGATGATGCGGTGATCGAAACAGATCGCGGAGACTCGCCTCTTCCACTATCTCGCCGGCGTACAAGACCGCGATTCGATCGCATATGCGCGCGATCATCGCGAGATCATGCGCGATGAATATGAGCGCCGTCCCGAACTGGAGCCGCAGTTCTTCAAGCAACTCAAGAACAGCTGCCTGAGTGGTAACGTCGAGTGCAGTCGTTGGCTCGTCTAGCAGAAGCAAGTCTGGCCGAAGCGCAAGCGCCATGGCGATGACCACGCGCTGTTGCATGCCTCCGCTGGCCTGATGCGGGTAGAGGCGAGACACGGCCTCGGGATCGTTGATGCGAACTTGCTCCAGCATCTCCAGGGCCCGCACCCGCGCCTCTTCTTTCGAGGCGTCACCGTGAATGCGATACACTTCGGCGACCTGGGCGCCAAGCTGAATGGATGGATTCAGAGCTGCCTGCGGTTGCTGATACACCATGGCGATGCGATTTCCGCGAAGCGCGCGCATGTGACTATCGCTGATGCGTGTGAGGTCATTGCCTTCGAAGAGGACTGCGCCTGAGTCGATGAAGCCCCCACTGCCGAGGTACTGCATGATTGCAAAGGCCAGGGTGGATTTGCCCGAGCCACTCTCACCGATGATGCCGTATGCCTCGCCGCGGCTCAAGGTCAGGGATACGTTTCTCAGCGCCGGAATCGAAACCCGGCCGTGCCGGTAGGAGACGCTCATGTTTCGCACTTCCAAAAGCGGCGTGGATATCACTCTCCCTCATCCTCCGCGCTGCGCTGATCGAGAGCGGTGACGAGCTGTTTGACGCCGTCCGAGACCAGATTCACCCCGACCACCAGGCTGGAGATGGCCAGGGCGGGGAATATCACCATCCATGGCGAAACAGACGCATATTGCTGCGCCTCGCTGACCATCACTCCCCAGTCGGGGGTTGGTGGCTGAACGCCGACGCCGAGAAAGCCGAGTGATGCAATCATGAAGATCGCGTAGCCAAGCCGGATCGAGCCTTCGACTGCGAGCACGCCGAGAAGGTTCGGTAACAGCTCGCGCCACATTATCGATGGCCCACGCTCGCCTCGAAGCCGCGCAGCCGCGACAAATTCGCGATCCACGAGTGGCAGCACCGCGCTCCGAACTACCCGCGCCACCAGAGGCGAAAAGACCAGTACCGTGGCCACGAACAGGCCGACATTGCCCGGCCCGGCCATTGCCACGATAAGAAGCGCAAGTAGCACCGCAGGCATGGCCATGGCAGCGTCCGCAATGCGCATCAGGATTTCGTCCACAATGCTGCCATAATATCCCGCTACAAGCGCGATGCTCGTTCCGCAAATAAGCGACGCCAGGGTCGATATGCCGCTCAGCAGCAACACGGAACGACTGCCGAAGATGACACGACTCAGGATGTCGCGGCCATGATCGTCGGTGCCAAAGAGATGGCTCGCGCTGGGAGCTGCCTGCAGGTCCTGAAGTCTAAAGCTGCCCCTTATCGCGTCGTATGGCGCGATGAGCGGGGCGAATACCGCGGTCACGATCCACGCCAGCACCAAGACGGCGCCGAGAGCCGCGAGCGGTTGCTCGCGTGCCTGAGCCACCCACCACGCGAGGCGGCGGCGCGCTAGTCGCCGAGCGCCATGAGTGCGCGGTGCGTCTTCCAGGAGGTCCGCCGAATCAGCCACGACTAGGCCAGCCGAACGCGAGGATTGAGCAGCACGTAGAGGACATCCGCTACGAGATTCGACAGGGAGAACACCAGTGCAATCAGCAGGGTGATGTCCTGCAGCAGCGGTACGTCGCGTCCCTGAACGGCCTGAAGAAGCAGTCGGCCAAGACCGGGATAACCATACAGGCTTTCCGTTACCACGATCCCTCCCAGAAGCCAGCCGACATTCGAGGCAATAATCGTGATGGACGGCAAAAGCGCATTGCGTAAGGCATGTCGCGCCACTACCGTCCGGTAGGGCATGCCTTTCAGCGTCGCCGTGCGTATGTACTCCGTTTCCATGACGTCGATCACGTTGGTGCGCGTCATACGGGCGATATATGCTAGCAGCACAAGCGAAAGCGTGAGCACCGGCATGATGAACGACTGGACGAGCGGCCAGAGTCCAGTGCTTGAATCAAAGGTGTTGGTGGCCGGCAGCCAGTGCAGCCATGAGGCGAATATCGCAATCAAGAACGTACCGCTCACGAACTCCGGCTGCGCGACCGCCAACAGAGAGACCAGCGAAATGACGGCGTCAGGCCAGCGGTTCTTGTTAAGCCCCGCAACGACGCCAAGCAGCAGCGAGACCGGCACCGTGAAGAGGAATGCAGCGCCCGCCAGGATCGCCGAGTTGCCGAGTTTGTCGAGCAACAGGGGAGCAATTGGCACCTGGTAAGTCAGCGAGTCGCCGAGGTCACCGTGCAGCAGGTTGCCAAGCCAGGTGAAGTAACGAACGATTGGCGGTTGATCGAGCCCAAGGGTGTGGCGTAAGGCTCTGAGCGCCTCGGGCGTTGCTGACTGGCCGAGAATTGCCTGAGCAGTATCTACTGGAAGGATGCTGGTGACGAGAAACACTATGAGAGAGACCAGGAACAGAACGAGAACGATCAGCAGACAGCGTCGAACTATAAATCGTCTCATCCACTCATTCCAAGGCTGGGGTATCGCGCCGTATGACGGCCGGGGCCGGCAACAAGCGCTGGCCCCCTCCGCCGGCTGACGTCGCTATGACGACAGCCACACACTCTTGTAGTACTGGAACGTGTTTGGCATCGGCTGGTAACCCTGGACCTTGTCGCTATACGGGAACACAAACGTGGTGAAGATCGGGATGATCGAAGGCCCGTCATCGCTGATTAGCTGCTCTATCCGCCTGTACAATGCCTTGCGTTTGCCTATGTTCAACTCGGACGCTGACGCAGCGATGAGCGCATCCAGCGTCTTGTTGCTGTAGTGAGCCTCATTGTACGGCTGGCCGGTAACATAGAGTTGCTGCAGTATCTGGCTAACCACTGGACGCGCCCCCCAGGACGTTATGCCAAGCGGAACTGTCGTCCAGTCGGTGCCGAAATACTGTCCTCCGCCGTCCAGAACGATGTTGATCGTGATGTTGGCATCGGCGGCAAGCTGCTGGTACGCAACCGCGAAGTCCGAGCCGCCGTACGCCGCCTGTGTGGTCAGTGTGACGGTGAGGCCCTTTGGATAGCCGGCCTCGGCAAGCAGAGCCTTGGCCTTCGCGACGTCGCGCGGGCGGGTGCCGATGTTCGTGTACCACTCGCCGTACGCAGGCGCGATCGGGTGGTCGTCACCAATCGTACCGACGCCCCGCAGGACCGCTGCATTGATCGCTTGCCGGTCGGTCACCAGCTTGAACGCCATCCTTACGCGAGGATCACTGTAAGGCTTCATGTCCGAGCGCATACGCAAGTTGTTGAAGCCGGTGCCGCCGATGGCAGGGGCGTGGATCCCCGACACCCCCATTACACCCTCGGCCTGCGTGGGGGTGATATGGGTCATGGCGTCGATTGTGCCCGACTTCAGGGCGGCGACTTGCGTCGACACATCGGGAAGGAATACGAGCTTGATGCTGTCAAGGTAGGGAAAACCGGGTTCGAAATAGTTTGGGTTGCGCACCAGCGTAGCATGGTCGGCAGGCACATACTCCTTCAACATGAAGGGGCCCGTACCGGACGGGCTCTTCGTGAAGCTGCCGGAGTAGTTGTTCTCGAGTATGCACATGTGATAGTCGGCGAAGTTTACCGGGAAGTCCGGATCTGGCGCCTTGAGCGTGAACTGCACGGTGTATTCGTCCAGCTTCACCATCTTGGCGATCCCCTGGAACAGGTTTGCCACCGGCGACCCCGTCTTTGGGTTCAGTGTCCGTTGCACCGTGTACAACACGTCGTCGGCGGTGAACGCCTTGCCGCTGTGAAACTTCACATTCCTGTGAAGCGGGAAGGTCCAGGTCAGCCCATCGGTCGAGACAGTCCATTTGACTGCCAGGTCCGGGTATGGAACGAGGTTGTGGTCGAGGCGAACCAGAAAGCTATAGACATCGTCGCCGATAAGGATGGTGGCGACGTCGCCGATGAGTGCCGGATCGAGAGGGGTCGTTGGAGGGACCACCGCCACGCGCAGTGTGCCGCCCCTCTTAACCGTGGCCACCGCCATCTCAGATGCGGCGCGCGCACGTCCGGCGCCGTGCATCAGCATGCCAAGCGACGACACCGTCATACCCAGTGCCACACCCTGTTGCACGAAACTTCGACGCGAGAGCCTTCCTTCGCGGTATGCGCCGAACAGGCTCAAGACTTCGTCATCCATTCCAAATCCTCCTCAAACTGTTTACCAGTGAAAGCTTGTTGACTCATGTCTCTGCACCGCGTAGGACGATCTGCATAGCGTGGGTACCTGGAGGCCGACAGCTTCCCAACCAGCGCCTGGACTGGAGACTTCCGATGTATTCACGCAGGAAGCCACACCTGGTCTTTGGAGTGTTCCAGATCGACTGACATTGGCTTGGCGATCCTGTAGGCTACGCGACGTCAGTGTCCGTAGGATTGCTGGGCTGTAGTGGAGTAGGCCGCGCTCACGCCAGACTGTTGAGTGTACACATGCGCAGTGCACGAGTCTTCGAGCTTCCTACCTTTCGAGGAACGAATGCGGCGGAATAGCACAGCTAGACGCTTGGTGTGTGGCGCAAAGCCTGTGGGAACAGACACCGGTCGTATGGTCGGCCAGAGGGGGAGGGACGCGAAAGCCTCCCTCCCCTTTCGTTCTCGCCCCGGAGCATCACGATCGCGCTTGGCGCCTACGGCGACCGGGGCGGATCAGTATGCGCTGGGAGTCTTGCAGCCAAATGCTGAGACGAGCTGGCGCGTCTTGCGTTCACCACACTTGGGGCATGCCGGCGCCTGCTCTTTGAGCTGCTTGTAATCACGCATTGGCAACGTCACCTGAAATCGCTCGCCACAGGCTTGACACTCGAACTCGTAGGCGGCCATATTTGTTCCCCTCGAAGCTACACTGCTTCACGCTTCCCGCACGTGGCCGGCAACCCGACGCTACCCTGTCCCCGGCTGACCTGTCCTTTCCTTGCAGCCGCGACCGCCACCGTGTTGTCGAGATGCTTACCACCGCTTTCCAGCGTACACCTTTGCTTCCCTCGGAGCTAGCCACCTTCTTCGTGCGTCGAGGCGCTGCGGACTGCTTTGCCTCAACTCTGAACTCTTACCACCTTCTCGGAACTGCGTCCGGCCACGGCGGCTGGAGTACCATAGAATCTACGCGTGACGATCCTTGATGATCGCCTTTGTGAAATGAACGGAGCTGCTCGTGCGGATATTCAACACGATGTCAAGAACCCCGGAGGACTTCGCGCCCGGACCAATCGTACGCATATACGTCTGTGGCGTAACACCATACGATACCACGCATCTCGGACACGCGTTTAGCTACGCCGCGTTTGACGTCTTGATCCGCACCCTCCGGTTCTTCGGGCACGAGGTTCGCTATACCCAGAACGTCACGGACATCGACGATGATATCCTGCGCAAGGCGCGCGAGATCGGCGTGCCCTGGGACGTGCTCGGCCGAGAGCAGACTGCGCAGTATCAGCGCGACATGGAGGACCTTAATATACTTCCGCCAACCCACTACCCGCGCGCTACCGCGGAGATTCCCGCGATGATCGATATGATCGGCGCGCTGCTCGAGAAGGGCAACGCCTATCGATCCGGCGGCCAGGTGTTCTTTGACAGCACGTCAGCACCGGATTTCGGGCGCCTCGCCGGACTGTCACATGCGCAGATGGAGGCGCGATTCGCCGAGACCGGTGACGACCCCGATAACCCGGACAAGCGTAGCAGGCTCGATTTTGTGCTCTGGAAGGGCTCGGCCGCGGACGAGCCGAGCTGGCCGAGTCCTTGGGGTGCGGGCCGTCCAGGCTGGCACATCGAATGCTCAGCCATGGCCACACGGTACCTGGGTTCTCGCCTTGACATCCATGGAGGCGGCGACGATTCTCGTGTTCCCCCATCACAGCTGCGAGATTGCGCAAAGCGAGAGTGCGACTGGCATCGTCCCATTCGCCAAGATCTGGATGCACAATGCCGCGCTGCTCTGTGACGGCGTGAAGATGAGTAAGTCCCTCGGCAACCTGGTCCTGGTGCGCGAGCTGCTAGCCCACTATTCACCGGATGCCATCCGCCTTTGCCTGCTGCGACACCACTACCGCAGGCCGTTTGAGTATCGCGTCGAGGAGATGGAGGTCGCGGCTCGTGACGCAGAGGCGCTGCAAGCCGCCGTGCGGCGCGGTGGGGATCCTGCTGCCGCTACCGCCGATCAGGGCAACCTGCCCGGGCCGGTGGAGGAGGTGCGAAATCGGTTTGTGGCTGCCCTGGCAGACGACCTGAACACGCCTCTGGCCGCGCAGTGTCTTCTGGATCTGACGGGTCTCGGGCACGTGTCGGCGCCGTCGGTGCTCCGCGATCTTGGCAGCCTCGTGGGCCTGCGTCTTGATCGTTAGGCACGGAGTATTTGACGTCTCGGCCTCACGTGCGCGCCCAGCGTGCGCGCGTCGCGCCAGATGGTTCCCCCCGTGCTGGTGATGGTGTGCCTACAGGAAATCGCCTATAGTGGTCACATGCCAGGACCGGCCTCAAGCAGCGGAATGCCAATTCCGCTCGTGCCCGCACCCTCACGCGGGAACTTTGGTGACGGCTGTCAGATTGCCTGCACGCGCGATGAGGAAGAGGGAATACTACCGATGAGAACGGGGCGAATTGTTCGTTGCGACTGCGTTGATCGCGAGTATTATCATGTCCGCAAGCGGTGTTTACGCCGCCAAGGGCGGAGGCAAAGGGTTCAAGAACGGTCAACCAGCAAGTCGTATTACCATGCCGCAGAAGTTTGGTCCCACGGTCAGCATTGCCCCATTCCGTGCCTCTATGGAGACCGGAGTTGTGACCACTACTTCTCAAGGTGGATGGGTTCTGAGCCTCCCAGAGACTCTGCCGCTGGCTGTTACCGTCGTGCCCTCGACCACGTTCTTGGAGGCTGGTGCGCAGGTGACTGGCGCCGCAGTTCAGCAAGGTATGTGGGTCCGGGTCGCAGGGTCGTTCGACCGTACCGCGCACGCGTTTGCCGCGACGCGCGTAACGATCTTGCTGCCACGAGTTGAGGGCATAGTGCAGACTGTGAGCGGCACGGGGCTAACGGTACTCTCGAATCGCGGCGACACCGTTACAGTAGCCACTACGCAGAGCACCAAATGGCTGCAAACACGGGCGCTGCGCCAGTGGCTTCGCGGTCCGGGGGGTCGGACTGGAACCGGTCCGCAAGATGGCACGCCCGCGCCGAGCGCCACCCCCGCGTTGAGCGCCACCCTCGTGCCCAGCGCTTCGCCGGTGCTAAGTGTCACGCCAGTGCTGAGCGCTACGCCCTCTGTGAGCGGTTCGCCCTCGCCCGTGCCGGGCGTCACCGCCCCCGGAGCCGAGGTCGGCGATCGAGTGCTGGTCGAAGGCACTGCCGGTGCCGATAACACGTCGATCACCGCGCTGCGGATCCTCGTCGGCATGCCCGCCGCTCAGGTCGCGGCATTCCCGGACGATAGCCAGGGCAACCAGCAGTAGCATCGGACCGCGTTTTCCTGTTGGCTCGTCGCGGCTTCTTGGATTCCGCACGGCACACTGCAGCTGAACTCATTGCCACAGCAGGCGCACGCGCCTCGTTAACCCACGTGAGTGAAGCCAGGACCCCGATCTGTGAAACCGTCGACGGATCGGGGTCCTGGCTTGCCGAGGCCGCCCCGCATCGCGCCAAAACCACTGCGTCACATGCTATACTGGACTTGAAGATAGTTCTGTAACAGACAGATGTAATCAGTGAGGGTGTATGTCTTCCTCATCCGAACAACCTGTAGACGCCGGCAGTGGAGGCGGGCCGGAACTTGCGCTGGTGCTCAGCCGGCTGCACCGCGCACTGCGCAGGCGCGTACGCGAGGCTCTGACAGGACCGGCGCTGCCGCAAGCACAAGTCGAAATACTTCGCCTGCTCCTTCGTGAGCCGGGATTGCGGGCGCGCGAGGTCGCAGTGTCTCTAGGACTCGCATCGAACACGGTGAGCACGCTCCTGCATCAGCTCGCTCGTAGAGGCTATGTCGAGCGCGCTGTCGACAGCCGAGATCGCCGCTCGGCCCGCATCACGCTTACCGCGGCGGCCGTGGCACGCATGAACTCATGGAGCGACATGCGCTCATCGGTACTGGCCACAGCCCTCGACTCACTGGAAACAGCCGAGCGCGAGCACATTGTTGCGTGCCTTCCGGTGCTCGAGCGCCTGGCCTGCTCGCTCGAGGGTATGACTGATGAACCCTGAAACCCCTGCGATCGAATGCGTGGACCTTGAGATGACTTTTGGCGCCACCCACGCGCTGAACGGAGCCAGCTTCGACGTATCGTCGGGCGAGGTGTTCGGGCTGCTTGGCCCCAATGGCGCCGGCAAGACGACGACCATCCGCATACTTGCAACGCTCTTGCCGCCCGAGCGTGGACACGCACTGGTGATGGGCCGCGACGTTCAACATGACGCCATGGCTGTTCGTAGACTTCTCGGTTACGTGCCGCAACAGCTGTCTGCCGATGCGGCGTTGACCGGCTACGAGAACGTCTGGCTGTTCGCCAGGCTGTACGATGTGCCGCGACGCGAGAGAAAGCAACGCATAGCGGAGGTGATGGAGGCTATGGGGCTGGAAGACGCCGCGGACCGTCTGGTCTCGACATACTCAGGCGGCATGATTCGCCGGCTCGAGCTCGCCCAAGCGCTGGTCAACCGTCCTCGCGTGCTCATTCTCGACGAACCCACGGTTGGCCTCGATCCGATCGCAAGGTCGGGCGTGTGGGAACGGGTGCAAGCTTTGGGCACGCAAGACGGCACCACGGTGCTGCTGACCACCCACTATATGGAGGAAGCGGACGCACTCTGCGATCGCGTGGCGATGATGCATCGCGGTACGGTACGCGCGATCGGCACACCGTCCGCACTGAAGTCCTCGTTGCATCCCGGCGCCAGCCTCGACGATGTGTTCAGGCATTACACGGGCGATGACCTAGTCGATCAAGGGAGTTTCAGCGATGTTCGCAGCACCCGCCGCACCGCCCGCCGGCTTGGTTGACACCACGCCGGCAATGCAGTCCTGGCGAATTCTTATCAGCCGGATCATCACCCTTTGCCTGGTAGAGCTGCGGAAGATCCGCCATGATCGCACCGAGATCTACATGCGGGCCATCCAGCCAATGCTCTGGTTGTTGATCTACGGTGAGACCTTCAACCGCCTGCGCGCCATTCCTACCGGCAACATCCCGTATCTGGCATATTTGGCTCCGGGGATCATGGCTCAGTCAGCTCTCTTCATTGCCATATTCTACGGGATTCAAATCATTTGGGAACGTGATGCCGGGGTGCTGACCAAGCTCATGGCCACGCCGACGCCGCGCTCCGCCCTCGTCGCCGGCAAGGCCTTTGCTTCGGGCGTGCGGGCCATGAGCCAGGTGCTCATCGTTCTGGTTGTGAGCGCCATCATGGGCATTGGGCTTGACTGGAACCCGCTTCGCCTGGCCGCGGCATTCCTCCTCGTGGTGATCGGCTCCGCGTTCTTCACGATGCTCTCCGTGACATTGGCCGGGTTGGTGCTCAAGCGGGATCGGCTCATGGGAATTGGCCAGGCCATCACCATGCCGCTGTTCTTCGCGTCGAACGCGCTCTATCCATCTCACCTCATGCCCGACTGGCTTCAGGTGATAAGCAAGATCAATCCTCTCAGCTACGAAGTGGATGGACTTCGAGGCGTACTACTGGGCACCCCCAGCAATGTCGCCTTGGACTTTTGCGTGCTCCTCATGGCGCTGTTGATCGGCGTGGTAACGGCGTCGTCGCTGCTGCCACGGCTGGCGCGCTGACCGCTGAGCCGCTGACCGCTGAGCCGCTGAGACCAGGTCTGCCAAATTACGTGCCAACGTGGTATGCTCCAAGACACTGGAAAATACCGGCACCGTGCTGGTGTGACCAGGTGCAGGAAAGCAGCAGATACGATGGCGCAGGGAACGATCGCTCGGCTCACCGATCGCGGGTTTGGATTTATCGACCAAGGCACCGGACAGGACCTGTTCTTTCACAGCACTGCTCTGGTGGGTGTCGGCTACGAAAGCCTGCACAGAGGCGATCATGTCGAGTTTGATCGCGAGCGGGATCCGCGAGGACGCGGCGACCGCGCAGTGAATGTCCGGCGAATCGAGTCGCCACAAGGCTAGTAGCACCGGCGGGTAGTAACGGGGCAGCTAGCGGAGCCTCACAGCGACGCTAGCTGCCGCTGCGGGAGCGATACCTGAACGCGCTGTAGTCGCAGGGTCCGTGCTTTGCTGTGCGAGTCGCGCTTCTGGGATCTGGCGAAGGTGCTAGAGGTGGCATGGCACGTATCTGCCGGCACCTTTTGCAGAGTTTCGGCACGAGGCAGCAGGACAGGAAGTAGTCTCGACAATCTCAGCGTGTCGAGGCGAGTAGTTTCCAGTTCGACCTCTCGCCAGGCTTCGCGCACCGACGTGAAATGGGCTGCGCACATGTTGCTTGTGGCCGCCGTATCAAGCCGCGACAACCCGTTCGCGTCGTACCGCACACGTGCGGCAGTATGTCCACGCCCATAAGGCACAGATGCGTAGGCCAGCAGACGACGAGAGGCCGGGCACCAAGCCGTCCGGAGGATTGCCCCATGCTGGTCCGTCACCCGGCAGCTATCGGGCGTTCGAATGGCCTTGCGTGGCTGGCTGGCCCTGAACGGTATCATGGGCTCAAGCTGCTCCATGCCGCGTGCCGCGGCTTTGAGCCAGCACAATGGCTGTGGTCGAATTGAGGGAGTCGCGTGATGGCTTCGGATCCCATGAGCCGCACAAACAGCCTCTTGGGGTATCCCCCTGATGCTCGCCTATTGCTTGTCAACGCCGACGACTTTGGTATGTGTCATGCCGTCAACGATGCCATACTGCGATCGCTGCAGAACGGTATCGTCCGGTCGTGCAGCGTCATGGTGCCGTGCCCGTGGGCGCTGCATGCTCTTGCGGCGCTGCGGGACCGGCCTGCTGTTTCCTGTGGCGTCCATCTGACAGCGGTCAGCGAGCAACCGCTGTATCGCTGGGGACCTCTGACCTGCCGCGAGGACGTGCCATCCTTGGTTGATGAAGCCGGTTACTTCTACACGAACACGCGGATTGACGAGTTTCTCAGTCAGGTCAGGCTGGCCGAATTGGAAATGGAATATCGCGCCCAAATCGAACGCGCCGTGACCGTGGGTCTGATACCAACCCATATCGATAGCCATTGCGGCATCCATTCCCGCCGTGAAGACATCTTTGAAATGACGGTCGCGCTTGCGCGTGAGTACGACCTGGCGCTGCGGGTTACTTCCGCCCCGTTCATCAAGAGGATGCGGCGGTGCGGATGTCCGACAAACGATCACGACTTGCTCGACAGCTACGATCTGGAGACGACCGACAAATCCACCCGCTACGCAGGGATGTTGCGGGCATTGCCGTCCGGCCTCAGTGAATGGGCGGTCCATCCTGGAATCGGGAACGCCGAGCTGCAAGCGCTGATGCCCAGTTGGCGCGTGCGGCAGACCGATTTCGAGTTTGTCACGTCGCAGGAGGCGCGAGACATCGTGCGGCAGGAAGGTATCATCCTGCTTGATTACAGGACGTTGCAGGCAAGCTGGAAGGCCGGATGGCAAGCGTAGGCATCGGCGGTGCCCGCATCGCTCCAGCCGTGTGAGTATGCTCTCGAGATAGAGATTGTGGACCGACCCGGATCGATGGGAGGCCGTCGATGGCAGCCATGATCGAGCCCACCGTATTGGTTGGGCGCCTGGTGCGCCTGGAACCGCTGGCGGCAAGCCACGAATCGGACCTCGCCGTTCTCGCGGGAGACGGGGAGGATTTGCAGTACATGGCATCGTGGCGAGGGAATATCGTGAGCTGGCTCGCGCAAGAGCACGAGCGCGCGGCACGCGGCGAACAGTTGCCGTTCGCGATTGTGGAACGCTCGACTAACAGGGTAATTGGCTGCACCCGCTTTATGGACATCCAGCTGGTCCACCGAAGCGTCGAGATAGGCGGCAGCTGGCTCGGCCGCCCCTGGCTGGGAAAGGGGCTGAATCGCGAGGCAAAGTACCTCATGCTACGCCATCTCTTCCAGGTCGTGGGCTGCCAGCGCGTGTGGTTCAAGACCGACAGCCTCAACACGCGGTCGCAACGCGCGATCGAGGCGCTGGGTGCTGTGCGAGAGGGTGTCCTGCGTAAGCACATGATCATGCCCGATGGACGCACACGAGACACCGTGATCTACAGCGTCATCGACGACGAATGGCCGGATGTGCGTCGGGCGCTGGAAGCACGATTATACGGCGTGGATGACACGTAGCGATCTGGTGCAACCGGAGGCGGTGAGTGCCGTCCTCCCATGCATGGCGAGCTGGCCACGAACCCTACCGCAATAGCGGCGCTACGTGTGGGCACTGACAGGAAGTCGAGCAGTGCCTTGACGGCGATCCGATCGGAGGCATAGTATCGGGCGGGGAGAGATCGAGTAGGCGATCCCGCATGCGGTTACACGGGGTGGCGTGGTGCGACGCCACGCGCGACGCGTTCCGTTTGGACGTCAAGGCGCCGCAGCAGGTTCTAGCAGGCCGGAATGGCCCAGCCAAGTGGCCCGCAGGCATGCCGGGCCCGCCAGCGGGTACGAGTGACGCCGGAGGTACGATGAGCAGCTACATACTGGCGCATGATTTGGGCACCACCGGAGACAAGGCGACGTTGTTCGACGAGTTCGGCGCTATGCACGGCAGCGCTTTCGTCGCGTATGACACGACCTACCCGCAGCACGGATGGGCAGAGCAAGATCCCAACGATTGGTGGAATGCTCTCTGCCGCTCGACAGGTCAGATACTGGAACAAACGACAGCCACGTCGAAGGAGATCGCCTGCGTGGTGTTCAGTGGACAAATGCAGGGGCTCGTCGCAGTTGACCGGAAGGCCCGGCCGGCAAGACGTGCCCTCATCTGGGCCGACCAGCGAGCCACCTCGGTCGTTGACCGCGTCGCGCAGCGTACCGATCCCCGGCACGTCTATGAAGTTACCGGTCATCGTCTCAGCCCGTCCTATTCGGCGGCGAAAATGAGCTGGTTGCAAGAAAGCGACCCTGACACGGCCGCACAGACTGCCTGGTATCTCCAGGCGAAAGACGCTATGGTTGCCCGGCTCACGGGTGTGTTTGCCACTGACCCCTCGGATGCTTCAGGCACGAATCTCTATGACATCCGGCGTGGCGTCTGGTCCGACGAGATGGTAGGAGCATTCGGCGTGGCGCCGGAAAAGCTTCCCATTATCTATCCATCCACCACGGTTGTGGGCGAGATTCAACGGGATGCCGCGGGCCAGATCGGGTTGCGCCCTGGTACACCGGTCGTGATCGGCGGCGGCGACGGATCGTGCGCGGCAATAGGCGCGGGCGTAGTCTACCCGGGTGCAGCGTATTGCTATATCGGGTCGTCCTCCTGGATCCAGCTCGCTACAGCGGAGCCGATCCTGGACCGCAGCATGCGCACGGTCACCTGGGCGCACGTCATTCCCGACCTGTTCGTCCCGGCTGGCACCATGCAGGCCGCCGGAACCTCCTACCAATGGGCTCGCGGCGAGCTCGCGCGCGACCTTGTGGCAGCGGCGACGGCTGACGGCCGATCACCATATGACCTCATGAACGAGGCGATACAACACTCTCCTCCGGGTGCACGAGGCGTCGTGTTCCTGCCCTACTTGCTTGGCGAGCGCAGCCCGCGCTGGAATCCCCAGGCGCGCGCCGCCTTTGTAGGCCTCACCATGCGACACCGGCGCGATGACCTGCTGCGCGCGGTGCTGGAAGGCGTTGCGTTCAATCTGCGTGTGATCCTTGAGGCCCTTGTTGCACAGGGAACTGCTATCAGCGAGCTGCGGATCATGGGCGGAGGAGCCCGCAGTCTGGTGTGGTGTCAGGTGTTGGCCGACATCCTGGGCGTGCCGCTACACCGCCTGGCGATGTTGGAGGAAGGCACTTCTATGGGCGCGGCAGTAGTGGGCGGAGTCGGTATCGGCCTCTGGAAAGACTTCTCGCAGGCGCTGGCGCTCGCGCAGGTGCAGAGCATTATTGCGCCGGAGCCGCGGCACCGCGACCTGTATGATCGCCTGTACCGCGTGTTCAACTCAATCTACAGCGCATTGGATGCGGCAGGAGTCTATGCCGACTTGAGTACGCTGGATGCAGGTGCGGCAGTCTGACGCTGGTCGCGCGACAGCTGACAGAGCGTAAGGAAAAGAGAACTCCGGATTTATCAGGCCGGATTTGCCGTCGAAGGACACGAATCATGCGGCGGCATTGGCAAGTTGGCGCGAAGAACCGATCTGCGGAGTCCTGACCGATGTTGCACAGTCGAGTCGAAGGGAAGTACAGCCGTGCTGACGTCTCGAGAACGCGTGGAGCTTGCATTGCAGCACCACGAGCCCGACTGGGTACCCCTGGATCTTGGTGGCAGCACGTCGACCGGGGTACACGTCGATTCGCTCTACCTGTTGCGGCAGGCGCTACATCTGGATCCACCGGGCACGCCGGTCAAGGTGGTCGAGCCTTACATGCTCCTCGGCGAGGTCGGCACGGATTTGCAAGATGCGCTCGGCATCGATGTTGTCAGCCTGAGTATGCCGACGACTCGCTTCGGCTTCCGGAACGATAGCTGGAAGCCGTGGACTACGTTTTCCGGCACGCCAGTGCTCGTGCCTGGGGGGTTCAACACTGAACCGCAGCCTAATGGCGATATCTTGATGTACCCGCTGAGCGACAAGTCTGCGCCGGCCTGTGCCCGCATGCCTCGCAGCGGCTACTATTTCGACGCAATCGAGCGCCAAGAACCCATTGATGACGACAACCTCAGGGTAGAAGACAACCTGGAGGGATACGGCCCTGTCTCGGACGAGACCCTGGCCTTCCTGGACTGCCAGGTGAAGGAGTTGGCGGCGGGCGGACGTGCTGTCATCAGCAGTTTCGGGGGTACGAGCTTCGGGAATATCGCACATATCCCTGGCCTGAATCTGAGGCACCCGAAAGGTATACGCAGCATTGAGGAGTGGTACGTGAGCCTTAGCTCGCGCCGTGCCTACGTCTTCGAACTGTTCGAGCGGCAGTGCGAGATCGCCCTCCGCAACCTGGAACGCATTCACGGTGTGGTGGGAGACCGGGTGACGGTAGCCGTCGTAAGTGGCACCGATTTCGGGGCGCAGAACGGCCCATTCATCTCGCCGAAGCTGTATCGTACGCTATTCATGCCGTTTCAACGCCGTGTGAACGACTGGATCCACGCCAATACGCGGTGGAAGACCTTCGTCCACAGCTGCGGCTCGATCTGGCGCCTTATGGATGACATGGTCGAAGCAGGTTTCGATATCTTCAACCCGGTACAAACCTCGGCCGCGGAGATGGACCCGGCGGCGTTGAAGTCGAAGTATGGCGACCGCGTCACATTCTGGGGCGGCGGCATCGACACGCAGAAGGTCCTTCCTTTTGGCACTCCGGATGAGATTCGGACCATGGTCCGTGACCGCATGCGCGTGTTTGGTCGCGGCGGCGGCTTCGTATTCAATCCGATCCATAATGTGCAAGCAGGTATCCCTGTGGAGAATCTGCTCGCGCTCTTCGACGCGGTCCAGGAATACCGACACGGGCAGTGAAAGCGGTGAGTGAGGGATCCGCCGTCATGACGCTACCCAATGTCGATTCGCATCTTGACCTGGCTGAAAATGTAACGCTGTTTGGCCGCGACCTGACGCTGAGCGCGGCGACGATCAGAAAGTGTGAACGCCGAGCAACGCGCCAGGCGACCGTGTCCCTGCCGGACCTCGAACTAGGCGGGATTGCAATCGTGGTGGCCACGCTGACGCCGGGGTTCCTGGCCGCCGACGTTGGCGCCGATTTTGAACCGCGGTCCGCGCTCTATGGCACGCCTGAGGAGGCCGAAGCACAGGCGCTGCGTCAGCTCGCTCTCTATGAGACGTGGGAAACCCAAGGGCGCGTTCGTGTACTCAGGTCGGCGACGGATCTCGACCGTCACCTGGACCGATGGCGGCACGACCGCAAACCCGGGCTCGTCTTGCTCATGGAGGGAGCTGATCCAATCGTCCAGGTCGCGGACCTGCCCGCCTGGTGGTGCCGCGGCTTGCGCATGATCGGGCTGACGTACGGCGACACGGCGTATGGGTGTGGCGTTGCGAGTGGTCACGAGACGCACCGCACTGGCGGTCTGACGCCGTCCGGCGTGTCCTTGCTCGAGGCAATGGCCGCTTTGGGGTGCATCTGGGACGTGTCGCATCTCACAGAAGCGGGTATCTGGCAAGGTCTCGCCTTGCGGGGTCCCCGAGTGTGCGCGTCTCATGCCAATGCGCAAGCCTTGACCCCAACCGATCGCCATTTGAGCGACCCGGTCATTCGTGCGATCGCCGAACAGAACGGCGTCATTGGCCTTGTGCTCTATAACGGCTTTCTTGAGCCACGCTGGCGGGCCGACCATTCTATTGCTGTCAGCCTGCGCGAACACCTGGCGCGCCATGCACCATACATACCCAATGCGGCCCGTCCAAGGTGTCCGCCAGCCATCCCGAGAGCCCGGTCGCGCACACCGGCGGACGCCCGGCATGTTATGGTGCTGCGATGTACGATCCAGATGGTGTGGGTGTCACGCGCGGCCAGCATTGTGCTGCATCTGAAGGAACGCTGCGCAGCCACCACGAGTGCTGGAGGGAGACCGAACATGGCGTTGCTTGCAATGGCGATCCCAATTCTACCGGGCAAGACCGAGCAGTGGCGGCGCTTCGCCGCCGAACTGAAGGGGCCACGCCGCGCTGAGTACGTGGCCTCGCGGCAGCGCATCGGTGTGCACGAGCGTGCCTTTTTGCAAGCGACACCGCAGGGCGATCTGGCTATTGTCACGGTCGATGGTGCGGATCCAGCGGGTGCGATAAGCCAGTTTGGTGCGTCGGGCGATCCCTTCACCCAGTGGTTCCGAGCACAGGTGCTGGAGATCCACGGGTTTGATCTGGCGCAGCCAATGCCTGGCCCGCTCCCTGATCTCGTGATCGACTCACAGCCAGGCTAGGCCTCAGGCGCTCCCGCTACCCAGTGCCGAGCGGGTGGCGGGTGCTGCATGGCCATCGGCTCACGGAATGGTCTCACTGGAGCCGGGTAGGTTGGCGAGGCCATAGTCGTCGGTCGCTCTACTCGTTTCGGTGTCTGCTGCAGGATAATGGTGAGGGCACTGGGACTCGAACCCAGGACAGCTTGATTAAAAGTCATGCATGGCCCCTTCACGGACATGTCGCGGTACTTCGGCGCGTATCGGTGAGTGCCGACACCAGAGAAGATGCCTGTCAGCAACCAACTAGCATTCTCTGACCAACTGTCTGACTAGCTGGTGAAGAGCAGCTAGACCTGACCGCGGAACGCGTACTGCGAGGATTACGGCGCGCTGCGCCGATTGGCTGACCTCGCCAAACAGTGCGGCATCGCGATCGTCGTCGTGCATCACTTCGCCAAGCGCACCGCAGAGGACGTGTTCGATCTCTTCAACGGCAGCTACGGTCTGAATGGTGCCGTGGACACACTGACGGTGCTTTCCGGCTCCGGCGACCGCGCGGCATTCACTGCGCCCGCAGTCGACCTCACGCCCGCGCGGGCATCGCGGCCAGCGGCCAGAGCGAACGAGCAGACACAGCCGAATGTTGACATGAGGATTATGATCGAGGTGTAGTGGATGCGCTGACCTGCCGTCCTAGAAAGGGTCCGACGCCCAAGGTACCGCGAGCGACACGACCGCTCCCCTCCTGCTGACGCCTGCTCTTGTCTGGCCACCCCTGGACGGCGGCGAGCAACTGGTGAACCCGGCCACGATGGCATAGTCGTGCGCCGGGTTTCTTGTGCCCGGCACAGGAAGGAGGTGGATCGTCAGGCGCAGGCTGGTCTATGTCTCGGCACTAGTGTTTGCGCTGTTAGCGAGCCTGCTGGGAGGACTGCCGCGGCCCGCCGGCGCCGCGACCGGCAGTCCCTCGCTGGCCGGCCACTTGGTGGCGCACCTGTTCTGGCGGTGCTAACCCGGCGGGCGTATTCGATATTGTGACCAATACCACGGGCGCCGGTACGTACACGTACGAACTCACCTTCGTGGGTGCCGGCCACGGCCTCAGTCCCCACTGCGATGCGGATCTGTACGTGAGTACAGCGTTCACCGGCGTCTGCCCCATGACCGGACACGGCGGGGGGGGTTTCGCCCCCACCCTGGAAAGTAGCGAAAGGAGCGGGCTGTCATGCGCAGGCTACTGATCAGCTTCTCATTGGTAATGGCCCTCACCCTCGGCGTTGTCTTGCCGGCTCAGGCCCGCGGCCACGTGCCGTTCTTCGCAAGAGTGGCCATCGTGGACACGGGGGTGGACCCGGCCAACTGTGCGCTGCTCCATGTTCCTGTTGTAATCAAGTGCTTCGAAAACGCAGGAACCGGGACCGCAACCTATCTCGATGCCTTCACGTCGACTGGGTTCGTCGGTCTGGTCTCCGCGGTCGTCTCCGGATCGCAGGCCAGATTCACTAACATCGAGAGCCTCGTGTTCACTGCTGCCAACGGGGATACCTTGGAGTTGGCAGACTCCTACACTGGCATACATGACTTCACCACGAACGTGGTCTCAATACTGTCCGCGCACTGGGTCGTGACAGGCGGCACCGGGCGGTTCCGCGACGCGACTGGGAACGGGACAATAATCGGGAGATTGCAGGCAAACATGGGTCCGCCGGAAACCGTAGGCGGTACCGAAATACTGGTTGGGACCATCTCCTACGGCTGGCGACATTGCGACCGCGACGGCTCGACCTGGACGAGGGAGTGCGACACAGACTAGCACATCGGCACCTAATCTGGTGAGACCTCGCGATCTGACCCACTCCTCACGCGCGGCACGGCACGCATGAGGGATGGCGCTGAGGAGCCCGGTGGTGTGCTGCCGGGCTCCTTCGATACGCACCACCGGTGACGGTACACGCTTGACCTGCGCGCGTCTGGTCCCGGATATGCCGTAGAAACCACGTACCACCTGACGATTCGCCGCTGAGCAGCATGTTCCCGGACGCTGCCCGCAGACCGCCCCAGGTCCTTGCTGCACCGCCTGCCGGTGCCAGGCCCTGGGCGGTCAGCCGGGAGAGTGCAAGCAATCAAAGGGATGGCGTCCTCCTCGCGATCGGTACCGCGCGGCACACCAGGAGTGAGCACAGGACAGGCGTCCCAGCCGCTATTGTGCCGCGCATAACAACGGCCGTACCCGAAGCCAGCATCATTCGCCGAGCCCCCCAATGCTGACGATCCAGACCTCGGGACCACGATGCGCACGCTGGTCATGAGCCCCGCGATCATGGGCGTCAAGCCGGGCGATGTGGCGATGGCCGGTGAGAGCGCGGCGTGTTGCAGCAGCAGGGCCCGGGCCGGTGGTGCTGCGCGACCTCACCATCGTTACCGTTTCCAAGATTGTTGCCGACATGCGGCACATCCACTGGCCGGGAGCCCGTTTCTCGTTTGTAGGGGCCTGCATGACGACGCGCGCCGCGCTGTGGCCGGCGCAGTCGGCGCGGCACGGGAGCGTTTCTGGGGGGAGCATGACGGCGCGCGGTGTTTAGCACCCCCATTCCCACGCATGCGACCGGCCGACCGAACACGACTTGGGCTCGCTGCCACCAGATTGCTTTGCGCGGCTCACGCCGGCGCCAGGTAGTGTGCCTGCGCGACCGGCTGGCGCGCGGTACAGATTCAGGCGTTGCCGAGTCTGCTTGACGATGGCGCCTCGCTGCCGCACCCCGGCGTACTGGTCGCCGAGATCGTCGATGTCGATCGTGGCTAGCACGCTGGGTCAGCCGCCGTATCGCTGCGTCTGTTGAGATATGCATAAGCCACGCCTCTGAGGCAGAGGGGAGCGGCTGCTTCCAGCGGGCAGTTCACATGGCTCACGATGCGATGCAGGGCGATTTGTCCTGGCAGCGGCCGAGATGTGCGAGCCTGTGGGCGTGATCCCCTGCCGGCACGTGAGCCTCGCGGCCGAAGTCGCAATCGTCTCGCGCGCAGCCAGGCCTATAAGCGGGCTCGGCAGCTTGACACCGGACATGTCCCGTCCTATCGTGATGGACAGACATGCTCTGGCACTGCCCATGGCGCCGGGTCGCAACAGGATCCGGCGGGAGGTGAGCGATGAAGACTCTGTTGCGAGTGGCACTTGCGTCCTGCCTGCTCGCCGGACTGCTCGGTGCGAGCATCACGCTCGGCGGCACGCGGACGGCGCTCGCCGTTGGCGTCGTGCCCCAGTCCGGTCGCGTGTATCCCACTGGCACGGTCGTCCGGGGCAAGTGCGGTCCGGGCGCCTGGTGGACCAAGTTCGAGGTGTGGGCCGCCGGCGGGTGGCACTACTGGCGGGACGTAGGGGACCTGGGCAGGCAAGGTGACCCATCGGATCCATATTTCTGCGCCAGCACGTTCTATCGACCTGCGCACTATCGGATGATCTACTACCTGGATCCCACCGATGTCGTGCTGGCCTCGTTCACCATCAGCGCGAAGCCCGTGAACCCCTGCACGGACGACGAGACCGAGATCGTGAGCGTGGAGAACCCGAACGGCGGGCCGAGCCACCTAGCCGATTTGAAGGCAACACATCTGACGCCGGGCCAGGTTATCGCCGCGGACCAGGACGTGGAGATGACGCTGGGCGACAACTCGGTGATCAGGATGGCGGCCGGCTCGAGCCTTGAAGTACCCGCCGGCTGCACGTTTGACGCGGGGACGACGAACTGGAAGATTCGGCTCGGACTGACGCTTGGGAAAGTGTGGGCGAACATCACCAGCCAATTCGGCGGACATAACGACATCCCGGTCAGCACTGAGCGCGCCACGCTCGGCGGCCGCTACACCGAATTCTGGGTCTCCTACGATCCCAAGTCCCAGCTCACCACCCTCCACGTCATCAGCGGCGCTGAGTGGATACGCGCTGCGAGCGTGACGGTGAATGTCGGTGCGGGGCAGACCGCCACCCAGCAGGGCACGCACCCGCCCGCACTGCAGGCTGCGCCGGCGACGCCAACACCCGCGCCGCACCCTGGCGGCACGGTGCTCGACGTGTCGGGCGCGAACGATATGAGCAGGATGACTCCGGCGTTCACGGTCGCCGGCGCGTTTACGATCCACAGCCAGTGGAGCGTGATGCCCGGAGAGAGCGGCAACGCGCTCTTTGGTCTGAACCTGCACGATAGCACCGGCCAGACGAGCGTGCCGTTCGACGCCCAGATCGCCTCGGGGTCGAAGACGGTCGTGGAGCACGCGAACTGCTCGCGTGGCTGCCGTCTGGAGATCACGGCCCAGAACATGAAGTACCACGTGAGCGTCGTGAAAGGCGGGTGAGCATCGGGTCGCCGTGCTCACGATACGACCCATCACGTGTTCGTCCGGCGGCAGGATTGTGCCGGGAGCGCAGGTCATGACTGAGGCGGCCCCTCCCAGGAGCCCCGCCACGCGTGCCGCATTGCCGGACTGACCCGCTGCCACGGACGAGCACAGGAGGACACCCTCATGTTTGATTCCGCGGTGGGCATGCACGGCAGCAATAGCGTATGCTAGGTGCCGATAGCTGCTGGCGCACTTGCGATGCGGATCCGCACCGGCGGGCTGGGGAGTTGGCAGGCGGAGGGTGGCATGCCCACGCAGCAGTCTCAGTCTTTTGGCGAGGTGCTCAAGCGCTACCGCGGCAGGGCAGGGCTCACGCAGGAAGAGCTGGCCGAGGCGGCCGGTATCAGCTTGCGGGGCTTGAGCGACCTGGAGCGGGGTATCAGCAGCGCGCCGCACGCGGCGACCCAGGAGTTGCTAATCGCCGCGCTCAAGCTGGATGCCGGGGAGCGTGCGGTGCTGGAGGACGCTGCACGCCGGCACCGGGGCATGGCCCTGCCCGAGCCACCCTTCGTCGCCATCTGCACTGCGCCCGAGGATTTTGCTACAGCCGAACGACTGCTCGTAGACCTGCGGGCAGGCGGCTTGGCCGGCTGGCTGGACGGGTATGAGCTGAAGCCGGGCACTGCCGCCAGGGAGCATGTCCTCCGGGACGCGCTGCGCAGCGCCCAAGCGGTGCTGCTGCTCGTCTCGCCGCTCGCCCGCGCCTCGCGCTACGTGGCCGATGTCCTGCGTATTGCCGAGATGTATGCGAGCACGGTGCAGCCGCTCTGGGTAGCCGGGGAGCACTGGCCGGACTGCGCCCCGCCCGGCTGGAGCCAGGTGCGCTACCTCGACCTTCGCGGCGCCGCTTACGCCTCCGGCATGCACGAGTTGCTCGGTATGCTCCGCAGCGAGAACCGTCACACGGCGCCGGCCTACCGCACCGCGTCGCCGTCGAGCCCGGCGCCGCGCAACCCCTACAAGGGACTTCGTGCTTTCACCGGAGCGGATGCCCGCGACTTCTTTGGCCGCGCGCGCTTCGTCGCAACGCTGATCGCCGGCCTCCAGGCGGATCTAGCGGGTGCGCCCCGCTTCCTCGCGGTGGTAGGGCCGAGCGGCTCGGGCAAGTCCAGCCTGGTGCAGGCCGGCATGCTGCCCGCCTTGCAAGCCGGGGCACTGCCGGGCAGCGAGCGATGGATCTACCTGGAGCCGCTGGTGCCCGGCACGCACCCTGTCGAGGCATTGACTGTCGCCCTGCACGCGGCCATGCCCGCCGGCAGCCTGTCGGCGATCGGCGAGGACCTGGAAACGTCACCACGCGCCCTGCACCTGCTGGCTAGCGGGCTGGCACGCCAGGCAGGCAGCAAAGTCGTGCTGGTGGTGGACCAGTTCGAGGAGCTGTTCACCCTCGCGCTTGATGAGGACGAGCGACAGCAGTTCGTCGACCTGCTGGTCACCGCCGTGACCGAACCGCGCGGGCCGCTCCTGGCTATCGTGACCCTGCGCGCCGACTTCTACGACCGGCCATTGCGCTATGGCTCGCTGGTCGGCCTGCTGCAGAGCCGGAGCAGGTTGATCCCGCCCATGACCGTCGCTGAGTTGCGCGAGGCTATCGATGGCCCTGCCTCGCTGCCCGGCGTGCAAATCGGCTTTGAGCCCGACCTGGTCGGCGACCTGCTCTTCGAGGTGCGAGGCGAGGTGGGCGCGCTGCCGCTGATGCAGTTCACGCTGGATCAGCTCTTCGATCGGCGGGAAGGCCGGACTATCACGCTCGCTGCCTACCGGGAGCTGGGCGGCGTGCGCGGAGCGCTGGCCCGCCATGCCGAAGCCACTTTTGCCGCGCTGCCGTCCGACGAGCATCGGCGGCTGGCGAGGGCGTTGTATCTGCGGCTGATTGACCCGGGCGCAACCGAGCAGGACACCACTCGGCGCCGCGCCGCCCTGGCCGAGCTCGAGCCGTCCGACCCCACGCAAAGCCAAGTCATGCGCGAGGTGGCGGACGCCTTCGTGGCGGCGCGCCTGCTGGTAACCAACGAGCACGCAGGCGTGACCACGATCGAGGTGAGTCACGAGGCGCTGATCCGCGAGTGGGGTCGCGTGGCGGACTGGCTGCGGGAGGCACGGGAGGACATCCGCATGCAGCACGCGATCAGCGCCGACGCGGCGGAGTGGGTGCAGCACTGCAGTCCGGCCGACCGGGTCTATCGTGGCGCGCTGCTCGACGAAGCATTGGGCTGGCAGGAGCGGAACACCCCGAGTGCGACAGAAGGGGCCTTCCTGCAGGCGGGCGTGGCGGAGCGGGTGCGCCAGGCAGCGGCGGAACAGGAGCAGCACGCGCGGGAACTGGCGCTGGCCCGCGCCGCCGCTCAGGCCAACCGAAGCGCGGCCACCCGCATGCGCTACCTGGCGGGCGTGCTGGTGGTGTTCCTGGTGGTGTCCGCCGGGCTCAGTGTGTTGGCCCTCGAGAAGGCGAACACCGCCGATGACAACGCCAGGAGTGCCGCGGAGGCGAGGAACCTGGCGCTTTCCGAGCGCGAGATCTCGCTATCCCGCCAGCTCTCCGCGCAGGCGCTCACCCACATGGACGATGCGCCCGACCTGGCGCTCCTGCTGAGCGTCGCTGCCAGTCGGGTCCACGATACGGCGGAGGCGCGCGACAGCCTCCTGCGCAACCTGCAGCACGACCCGCGGCTGATAGCCTTCCTCTCCGGCCATCAGGGTCCGGTGCTGAGCCTGGCGTTCAGCCCCGACGGCAAGACCCTGGCCTCGAGCGGCACGGATAAGACCATTCGACTCTGGGATCTCGCCAGCAGGCAGCCGCGCGGGCAACCGCTCACCGGGCACAGCGAGAGCGTGACCAGCATCGCCATCAGCCACGACGGCAGGACGCTGGCCTCGGCGAGCCTTGACGGCACTATCCGGCTGTGGGACCTGACCGCGCGCCGGCCTACGGCCGAGGTGCTTGCCGGTTCGCCGGGCGGTGGCAGTCTCGGCCAGCAGGGCAGTATCACCAATCTCGCGTTCAGCCCGGTCGCGCCGGTGCTGGCCTACGGCGGCAGTGATGCCTACATCCGGCTGTGGGACGTGGCACACGGGCGGCCGGTCGGCCAGCCGCTGAGCGACCACGTCAGCTACCCGGGCAGCCTGGCCTTCGACCCTAACGGCAGTCTCCTCGCCGTCGGCGCTGCAGACGGCACGATCCGTCTCTGGGACATCGCGCGCGGTCGCACCGTCGGCCCCCCGCTACGTGGTCATACCGGCAGCGTGACTGCCGTCGCCTTCAGCCCGAACGGTTCGCTGCTGGCCTCCGGCGGCGACGACCGCACTATCCGGCTGTGGGATGTGGCACTCGGGCGACCGGCCAGCCTTCTCAGCGGACATACCGGTCGCATCACCAGCCTGGCCTTCAGTCCGGACGGCATGCTGCTGGCCTCGGGGAGCGCCGACCAGACCGTGCGGTTGTGGGACGTGGAGAGCAGGCAGCAGATCGGCGCCCCGTTCCCCGGCCGCACGGGAGCAGTGAACAACCTGGCGTTCAGCCCGGATGGCAGCACGCTCGCGGCGGGCAAAGCGGACGGCACGATCGGGCTGTGGTCGGTGGAACGTGCCTCCTCGCTGAGCCTCCCCATCGCCGTGCCCGGCGGCGGCGCGGCGGGCCTGGCGCTCAGCCGGCGTGGCGACCTGCTGGCTTCCGGCAGCGGGAACGACGTCTGGCTCTATGACCTTGCACACCACCGCGTCCGTGCCATGCTGCGGGGCCATACAGACTCGGTGGTGAGCGTGGCCTTCAGTCCGGACGGCAGGCTGCTGGCCTCCGGCAGCAACGATAACCAGGTACGTCTATGGGACACGGCGAGCGGCCGCGAGCTCGGCGTGCTCACCGGCCACACCGATGTGGTGATCTGCCTGGCATTCAGCCCGGACGGCAGGATATTGGCTTCGGGGAGCGGCAATAACGATGGGAGCCTCATGCTGTGGGACGTGGCACACGGTAGACGACTGGGCGAGCCGCTGACGACCAACGGCTACGGGATCTACAGCGTGGCCTTCAGCCCGGATGGGCGACGGCTCGCCGTGGGCGCGGGCGATGGATCCATCGAGGTGTGGGATCTGGCTCACAGGCGGCAGATCGACCTGCCCTTTGCCGGCATCACGGGCAGCGTGAATAGCGTGGCGTTCAGCCCGGACGGCAAGCTGCTGGCCACTGCAGGCACGGATCGGGAAATCCATCTCTGGAACGCCGCCACCGGCCTGCCGGCGAGCCCGCCGCTCGGCGGCCACACCGACAGCATCACAAGCCTGGACTTCAGTCCCGACGGCACCACCCTCGCCTCCGGCAGCGCCGACACCACGGTGCGGCTCTGGGATGTGGCCAGTGGGCAGCCTATCGGCGCGCCGCTCACCGGCCACGGCGATGCTGTCAGCGGCCTAGCCTTCAGTCGCGATGGCCGGCTGCTGCTCTCCGCCGGCGCCGATGGCACCGTCCGCCTCTGGCAGATGGGCGTGCCGACCTGGACCGCGCGCGCCTGTGCCCAGGCCAACCGCGAACTGTCACCGGTGGAGTGGTCGCAGTATCTCAGCGGCGAGCCTCGCCGCCCGCTCTGCTGACCGCTCAATCCGTGCCGCTCCGATACCATTCGAAGGCATTCCAGAACTCAGTCATGGGAAAGTTCAACGAACCCGCCCGGAAATTGCCAAACGTCGCGCGCAGCCCGACGACGTACGGCCAGTCAAAGAGCGGGATCCAGTAGACGTTGTCGACGACCCGGCGCTGCACCTGCGCGGAGAGCTGATATCGTGCCCCGTCGTCCAGCGTGTGCGTTGCCTGCGTCAGCAGCTGGAGGAGCGGCACGTCACGCACTCTGCTATAGTTCTCGCCGTTGGGATGGTTGGCGTCCGGGACCTGGCCGGGGTCGAACAAGGGCGTGGCAGAGGCGGCTAGCTCAACATTGGTCCCGTACGCAAACTCCACGATGTCGAAGTGGCCCCGCGCCAGGACGCCGCCCTGGTCATAGGGGGCAAACAGGCCGATCGGGGCGTGCTGCGAGATAAAGTGGAGACGCAGGGTGATACCGAAGGGCGCCAGCAGCCGCTGCAACGTGCGCGCACTGGTCGCCCGAAACGGCGATGCGTTGGTCACGAAGTCCAGGCTGAGGTGCCGCCCAGGCCCGCCCGCACTGGTGGCGTAGCCGGCCGCCGCCAGCAGGGCACGCGCCTTTGCCGGATCGTAGGGATTGCGGGGTAGCTGGCCGTTGATCGACCAGGGTGAGGTGAAGGGCCACGGCGCAGCATCGAGCGTGGCGTCGCGCTGCGCGGGCGTGAGTTGCGGGAGGACTGCCAGCAGGTAGGCCTCCCGGTCAATGGCGTAGGACAGTGCACGCCGCACCCGCACGTCCCGCAGTGCCGGGCTGTCCAGGTTCAGCTCCAAATGCTCAAGGTACTGGTTGTGCGCCAGCACCACCCGATAGCCGGCCCGTGCCAGACGGAACTGCAGGTCGGCGGGCTCGGCAGCCAGCTCGGGAAATGGAAAAGTGACGAAATCGTAGTTCCGCGCTCCGGGCGCGGTGACGGCCTTGAGGTAGTCACCTTTAAGCACGACCGTGCGGATCTGCGCCGGGCGGAGATGGCGCGGATCGGGCGCCAGCGCGGCGTAATAGGGGTTGGGTACTTCGATCGCGAGCTGAGCGGTAAACGGCCGGGCGGGCATGTAGGGACCGTTGAACACATCGCCCGGGCCGTTGTAGAGATCCTGGCTCCACCGCTGCACTAGCCGCTGCAAGGCCGAGCCCTGGTAGGAGGGGCTGGCATAGAGTGCGGCGGCATCCACCGAATTAAAGGAGGCCAGCAGCTTGGCGGAGAGCCGCACGCCGTACTTGCGCTGGAGGTACTCGATGGGAATGGGGGCGGGAATACTGTTGTCGAGGGCCGGGCCAACGATGCCGTCGTAGGTGACGATGAGCGTACTCGGCGAGGCCGTCACGGTCTTGTAGGGGAGAAACGCACTACCCCACACGGGAGCATAGCTGAGGAGCATGGAACCGGTGTAGTCGGCAGGCGTGATAGGGGAACCATCGGACCAGCGCTGGCCCGGCTTGAGGCGGACGGTCACGACTTCATCCCCGTTGACCACGCGGACGCCGCCGTTGGCGACGGTGGGCACGACCGTGGCCAGATCGGCGAAATACCGGCCACGGTCGTCGACGGTGATAGGAGTATCCACCAGTGGTTGGGCGCCGTACCAACTTCCCCCACTCCCCAGTCCCGCCCCACCATAGGGGAAGGGTCCAGCATAACTGAGCGTCTCCGTGGACCAGTTGTACCAGGCCAGCGTGAGGGTACCGGAGTAGCGCTGTTGAGTCGCTCCGGCAACAGTGGACCTGGGCGCTGCCGGGAACACGCCGCACAGCAGGCTGAGCAGAACGAGCCGAATAACGATCCGAACTGGTGCCATGTCGGGACCTCCTCTACTCCGCGTACAGTGCCCCAGCCAGCCAGCGCGCAGAGTCAGCCAGGAGCGCGGTCCGCTCAGTGCGCGGCATTCCGGTACCACGCGAAGGCGTTCCAGGAATCGGACCACGCGTCTCCACCACCCCGATAATTGCCAAACGTCGTACGCAGCGCGGCAACGTGCGGCGGGTCGAAGAGCGGAATCCAGTAGGCGTCGTCGACGATCAGGCGCTGCGCCTGTGCGGAGAGCTGGTAGCGCACTCCGTCGTCCAGCGTGCGTGTCGCTTGCGTCGCCAGTTGCAGGAGCCGCACGTCACGCACACCGCCATAATTGATACCGTTGGGATGGTTTGCGTCCGGAATCTGGCCGGGGTCGAAGCCCGACGTCAAGTTAGGGCTGGGCTCGATGCCATCCAGATCCAGAATCTGCGCGATGTCGAAGCGACCGCGCGCCAGGACGCCGCCCTGGTCGTAAGGGGCGAACAGGCCGATCGGGGCGCGCTGCGGCACAAACTGCAGCCGCAGCGTGATGCCGAAGGGCGCCAGCAGCCGCCGCAGCGTTCGTCCGCTGGTTACCCGATAGGGCGCTCCGCTGGTGACGAAGTCCAGACTTAGGTGCCGCCCCGGCGCGCCCGGCCTGCTGGCATAGCCGGCCGCCGCCAGCAGGGCACGCGCCTTGGCCGGATCGTAGGGATTTCGGGACAGCTGGTCGTTGATCGACCAGGGCGACGTAAGGGGGAAGGGTGCCGCAAGCATCGAGGCATCGCGCTGCACGGCGGATAGCTGCGGGTAGATGGCCCGCAGGTACGCTTCCCGGTCGATCGCGTAGGAGATCGCTTGCCGCACCCGCACGTCGCGGAGTGCCGGCGTGGCCAGGTTCAGCTCCAGGAACTCAACCCCGTAGTCGTGTTCCAGCACCAGGCGGTAGCCTGCCTGCGTTAGGAGGGATTGAAGGTTGGCGGGCTCAGCGGTGAGGTCGGGATAAAGCGTCCAATCGTAGATCTGTGCTCCAGGTGCGGTGACGGCTTTCAAGTAGTCGCCGGAGAGCACGACGGTGCGGATCTGCGCCGGACGGGGATGGTGGGGGTCAGGCGGCAGCGCGGCGTAATAAGGGTTGGGCACCAGGACCTGCAGTGTCTCAGTCGTCGGCTGGGCGGGCATGTAGGGGCCACTATACAGGTCGCCCACGCTGTTATAGGGATCCTGGCCCCAGTGCTGGACCAGCCGCTGCAGTGCCGAGCCCTGGTAGGATGGGCTAGCGTAGAGCGCGCCGGCATCAGCCGGGCTGAAGGAAACCAGGAGCTTGGCGGGGAGCCGCACCCCGTACTTGCGCTGGAGGTACTCGATCGGCATGGGAGCGGGAAAGATGCCGGGGAGCTCCGGCCCAAAGATGCCGGCAAAAGTGATGGTGACGGTGCTGGTCGAGGCCGTCACGCCTTTGATCACCGTGAGGCACGGGCACCGCACAGCCGGAGCGTCGCTGAGAAGCATGGCACCGATGTAGTCCGCTGGCGTGATGGGGGAGCCGTCCGACCAGCGCTGGCCCGGCTTGAGGTGGACCGTCGCCACCTCATCCCCGTTGATCACGCGGATGCCGTCGTTCGTGACGCTGGGCACGACAGTCGCCAGATCGGCGACGTACCGGCCCTTGTCGTCGACGGCAAACGGACCGTCCACGAGTGGTTGGGCGCCCAAGTTGTCGCCGTTGTAGGCGAACGGGCCAATCGGGCCGAGCCGGACATAGGACCACGCGGAGGAGTAGGCAATCGTGAGGGTGCCTCGGTGGCGCTGCTGAGTCGCGCCGACAGCGGCGTGCCCGGGCGCGGCCTGAAGTGTGATGCACAACAAAGCCAGCAAAACGATCCGCAAAGCGATCCGAACTGGTGCCATGTCGTAACCCCCTCTACTCAATGCCCACTGCCTCAGTCGGCCACAGCGCGTGGCCGGCTACGGGCGCGAGGTGATTGGCGCATTGCCGCGAATGAGGCCAACGTCGCCATTGCCGGAGTTTGGTATCCGTGCAGCGTGGTCACGAGAGCCATTATCGCGTCCATCGAGACCTGCCGGAACAGATAGGAACAGCTTGCTGGCGCCAGTGTAGCGCGCCTGCTCAGCCCGCGCAATGTGGTCGCACTCGACCGTCGATCGCCGGTGCCGGGCGGCGATCGTCTCACCGCCCGGCACCGAAGGGATAGGGCTCAAACAAGGTAACGGCATTGGGCTGCAGCATCCTTCATGGTCCGAACGCTGCTGGGAGCCAAGTGGATGTTGGCGACAGCCAGACCAGTGCCGCTCAGAGTCCGATGGATGGCTAGCGGGGCCGGGCGGCCTACCAAGGAGGCACGGTGCAGCAAGCTGGGTCCCCGGCCAGACGGGCTGGGCGCAACACCACTCAGGCTACGAGCCTTACTGAGCGCGGGCGGCGTGCCGGCCAAGTGGCGCTGCATCAGGGGCTGCCGGGCGGCATTCGCACTCGGCCGCCCGGAGAAGGCGTAACGATTGGCGGCATTCGCACTCGGCCGCCCGGAGAAGGCGTAACGATTGACTGCATTCGCGCTCGGCCGGCCAGAGAGGGCGTAACGATTGACTGCATTCGCGCTCGGCCGCCCGGCGAAGGCGTAACGATTGGCCGCATTGGCAGTGGGCCGACCGGAGAAGGCGTAACGGTTGACTGCATTCGCGCTCGGCCGGCCAGAGAAGGCAGAGCGATTGGCAGCATTGGCAGTGGGCCGGCCGGAGAAGGCGTAACGATTGACTGCATTCGCACTCGGCCGGCCAGAGAAGGCGTAACGGTTGGCGGCATTCGCACTCGGCCGCCCGGCGAAGGCGTAACGATTGCCGGCATTCGCACTCGGCCGACCGGAGAGGGCATAACGATTGACTGCATTCGCGCTCGGCCGCCCGGCGAAGGCGTAACGATTGGCGGCATTCGCACTCGGTCGCCCGGCGAAGGCGTAACGATTGGCGGCATTCGCACTCGGCTGACCGGAGAAGTCGTAACGATTGGCCGCATTGGCACTCGGCCGCCCGGAGAAGGCAATGCGATTGGCGCCCGCGGCAAGAGCGCCGGGCCGTCCGGCGACGAGTGCCGACGGACAAGCTGTCTGCCTGGTCGCGCTCGCGAATGCAAGGCCCATGCCGGTCGCGCCAAAGAGTACTGCAACGCCTACCACAGCCGCGGAAACGTGTCGAAGGTTCATCGTGCCAGCCCTTTCTTCAATCTGTACTCGCTCTCATCTGCCAACGGACAAGCATCGCTAACGAGGCATCAGGTGCATGCGCAGGATACGACCGACGTTGAGCCTGTAGAGAAGCGGGACGCGTTTTGCCCGCGCTTGCACCGTGATATCGACTGCCGCCCTGGGCTCCGCTCCGGCAGTCGCTTGTTGCGCAAGCCGGTCGACGGACCGCTCGTCACGCATCTGCGCTTGATGGGCTCTCGCCAGCTCATGGTCCAGGTGGAACTCGTTCTGTCGCCTCACCGTGGTCTCCTTTCGTCCTGCCGGTCTTCCGGCTTCTCCGATTCCTCGCGGCGTCCTTCTACGTCACGACCACAGTCTGCGCCGGCGGACGGGCGATTCCCATACGGGAACAGGCAGAACCGACCACGAGACCACCCACGTGAATACGCAGTTTTGCCCGATGCTCCTCTGGAGGCGGCCGAGGCGGCGCGCGCGGACGACGAACCGGCGGCAGATGAGGTGCTCGACGGGATGCTGCGGCTGGTGGACAAGTCGCTGGTGCAGCCGGAAGAGCGAAACGGCGACGTGGTGCGCTACCGGCTGCTGGAGACGTTACACCAGTATGCGTAAGCACGGCTGGTCCGGAGCGGCGAGGCCGCGGGCATGCGGACGCAGCATAGGAGGACCAGCCATGGAGGTGGACGCGGACGGAGCTGTCAGCTGGACGGTCAACAAGCTCGATCTCGCGGAGCTATCCGAGCACGACCCAGCGCGGTATGACTCGCTGTTGTCGGAAGCAGCAGCCCATATGCCTCGCCGATTCAAGGACCGCTTCACCCCCGAGAAGATGGAAGAGCTGCGTCGCCAGTACTGCTGGGAGGTGACGGAGGAAGCGTTGAAGGCTCACGGTTATCGAAAGGTCGGCGAGAGGTAGCTATGGCGCGGCGGGCTGCAAGTGGTCACGCTCGAGAGCGACAAGCAGGAGGAGGTGGGTTGATGAGCACGGCACGGACCAAGCCGTTACCGCCCGTACTGCCGGTCTGAAGGATACTATCTATAATTCGCGCTTTCCGAGGATGCACTGACTCGACACCGGCAAGGTCATTTACCGGTCGCCCTGGTCAAGGCGAGGCAAGTGAAGGAGGTTGCCGAGGGCCTTGACTTGCTCGCCCAGGTGCGGGAACTGCAGCGGCGTGCTTTGGACCTCCTCGATCAGGCGGAGCAGGCGGGCAACCTCCGGGCCGCATTGTCCGCCATCCGCGAGGCTCGCGGCAACCTGGCGCTGGTAGCAAGCCTCACCGCGACGGCGCAGCGCGTCGTGAGCGAGGACGAAGTCAAAACGTTTCCTGACCATGTCGAAATCGCGGTCCGCTAGCACGTTCGGGATCCCGCCGACGCGGAGGCTGGTCGTCACCAAGACGCCTACGACCAGCTCTCTGACCGCCGTTCAACTACCGGGCGGGGACGTTCTCAACGGCGTGACCAGGTAGTCATCGAAGCTCATCGACTGGTCGAGGAACGTCGACATGCGATCCTACCTCTCCACTTCTGCGACCAGTATATATGCGAACTCGGTACCGAAATCAGCGTGGCACCAGCAGTCGGCAGCAGACAGGCGCAGGGCGGTGCATCACCGGGAATCCCCCATGTTCCTGCTCCACCTTTGCACGCTCGACGCGCTGCCGGACCCGTATTCAGCACTTCCACGGCCCGGCAGGTTGTGAAGCGCTCTGCTTCTCGCAGTAGTTCAAACGCCAGGTGATCGTCGTCGTAGCCGTACCGTGTTCGGGATCCGGGACCTGATCGATCGTGATGACCTTGCCAGTGAGAGTGCGCGCGCTCTTGGGATGCTTGTCGGGATGCCCCTCCCACATGCCGGTCGGTTGATGGTCTTCCAACTCGGTATACGTATCCACATCATGTATAGGGGGCGCCGTGACGCACGGATCGTTATTGATGTCGAACCGTTCCGAGTGTGCTTCGCCCCTAAACTGGGGCAGAATGAATCCCAGCTGAAGCTGGTAGGGATCCTGGAAGTGCGGATGCACAAAATCCCGGCCTGTGTCCATGACGTACGGACGCACCCAGGCGTGTCCGGTGTATTTGGCAGTGACCGTGTAGTTGCTGCCTGACTTGTCTGCGGTGGAGTACTGGACATCCTTGCATGAATCCTTTGAGCGGGTAGTAGTCAGATTGCCGTCGTGATCGGATATGCTCTCAGTCACACTCGCGTAGTACCCGCCCTTGTCGTTGTAGAGCGCATTCACAATGACGTGTGTCGTGTGCAGGTCGTCGTGCGAACTGCTTGTCGTCTGATCTCCGTTGCGGGACGTCATGCTGCTGTTCACCCGCTGCGCGTAATCGATCGTGCCCATCAGCGACGCGTAAACCTGCAGCTTAGCGGGGCTGGCCTGTGCACGGGGCAGCGTCCAGGCCAGTGAGATGACGAGCGTCAGCGCTAAGCGCAGCCGGCCCCGTGATCCTATTCTCCGTTTGAGAGCGACCATCCCATTTTCCCTCCGTGTACGATGCCCATGCGGAGCCGAGGCTGCCCCTCACAATGCCAGTGCAAGTATACCGCTTGCTCTGGCCATCTCTGGTGGGGAACTACAAGCCTAGGCCTTTCGCTGGGCCCCGTCTACGCGCGAACTTGCTCCGCGGGTGTGCTATCGGTCACTTCAGAGGCTGGCTCGACAGGACTGATCCCTGCTTTGCAAAAAAACGAGCGCGATCAGCCTGCAGGCTGTCCGCTGTGCCGGAACAGATTCTGGCTTTAGAGAGGCGGCGCGCTTCTGAGCACCCCTGTCTCACGTACAAGCGACCCGGTCGAGGAACAGCGTTTGGCCCAGCCCGGGCGGGCGTACGCGTGCCTTGTTGACGGATACGGGAGCTACGATGATTCGCGCCTGACCGCTGGGATTTCGCGATCTTCGTGTGGCTAGGGAGCGGCACTAATGAGTATCCAGGTAATGCTTGATACGCCCGTCCACGATGCGCACGTACTGGCCTGCTATATCAGAGTTTGTGTGAAAGAACGTGAACGAGACAATGACGTTGGCTCGGCAGAAACACAAGCGCCAACCCTTGTACTCGGGGTCGTTGAAGCCGACTTCGCGGTCACCCACGCCGTGCGGGTTCCACTTGTGACCACGCATTGACTGGAGAGAATCGAGCCACAAGGTGGTATCACCCATGGTCATTGTGCGCATGTCCAAATTTGCCCGCGCCGGCGTAGACTTGACCCTGGATCGCCGAAAGAGTTGACCCACCCCTGAACCAACCATGACCCTTATCTCCACAAAGAACCAGGTGAGAAGGGTGATGGAATCTTGCTAAGGACTTATCAACAAACAACGTTTGCGATTGAGCGGGCAAGCGTAGAGTGGAGGCATGGATGAGGAAAGCAGGATAGCCGAGCGGTATGCCCGCGTCGCGAGGCACCTGGATGAGCGGGGGCGGCGGGCCGTGGCTGCCACAGAAGCAGTAGCGGTTGGCTGGGGCGGGATCACCCTGGTGTCGCGGGCCACAGGGCTGTCGCGGCCGGTAATCCGTCTGGGGATACGGGAACTGAGCGGGCAGGTGCCCAGCGCGGCACCCGGACGCGTGCGCCGACCGGGCGGCGGTCGCAAGTCGCTGGAGACGCATGATCCGAGCCTGCGGGCGGACCTGGAGGGGATGGTGGAACCGGTGACGCGCGGCGACCCCGAATCCCCGTTGCGCTGGACTTGTCTGAGTCTGCGGCGGCTGACGGCCGCATTGCAGGCGAAAGGCCATCAGGTCAGCTATCAGAAAGTGGCCAACATCCTGCACGAACTCCGGTACAGTCTGCAGGCCGCCAGCAAGACCTGGGAAGGGACAGGCCATGCCGATCGCGATGCCCAGTTCGAGCACATCAACGCCACGGCGACGGGGTTTGTGGCGGCGGGCGAGCCGGCCATCTCCGTGGACACCAAGAAGAAAGAACTGGTCGGGGACTTCAAGAACGGGGGCCGGGAGTGGCGACCCAAAGGCCAGCCGGAGGAAGTACGGGTCTACGACTTCCCCATCGCGGGCCAAGGACGGGTGAGCCCCTATGGGGTTTATGACCTGGCCGAGAATGCCGGCTGGGTGAACGTCGGTATCGACCATGATACGGCCGCCTTTGCGGTGGCGAGTGTCCGCCGCTGGTGGCAGGAAGCGGGCCAGGCGCACTACCCGCTGGCCCAGCGCCTGCTGATCACCGCGGATGGCGGCGGCAGCAATGGGTCGCGCGTGCGCCTGTGGAAGTGGGAGTTGCAGCGCCTGGCAGATGAGACCGGTCTGGCCATCACGGTGTGCCACTACCCGCCGGGCACCAGCAAGTGGAACAAGATTGAGCACCGGCTCTTTGCCTACATCAGCCAGAACTGGCGGGGCCGGCCGCTGCTCAGCTACGCGGTGATCCTCAGCCTGATTGCGGCGACGACAACTACGACGGGTCTGACCGTGACCAGTTACCTGGATACCCACGCCTACCCGACCGGCATCACCCCAACCGAGGCGGAGATGGACAGTCTGCACATCGAGCGGGCCGACTTCCATGGCGAATGGAACTACACCATCCTGCCGCACACCAAATAGTAACAATGTTATTTATGGATGGGTCCTAAGGAGTGGGACCGTGAACAAGATACTGGGACTGGCCACGGAAGGGAAACCGATCCGGGCGATTGCCAGGGAACTCCAACATTCGCGCAACACGGTACGCAAGTACCTGCGTGGTGCGCCGTCCCCAGCAGCACGGCCGCGGCGGCGGTCGAAGCTGGATCCCTATAAGGAGCAGATCATGGCCTGGCTGCGCGAGGATCATCTCTATAACTGTGAGACGATGCGCGAGCGGCTGCAGGCGCAGGGGTATACGGGCAGCATCACCATTTTGAAGGACTTTGTGCAGCCCTTTCGACTGGGGACGGCCGGGCACCAGCCGGTGGTGCGGTACGAGACGGGACCGGGGGAGCAACTACAGTTCGATTGGGGCGAGTTTGTCTACGAGCGAGAGGGGACGACACACAAGCTCTACGGGTTCTCGGCCGTGCTGGGTTATTCTCGCATGCGCTTTGTGCAGTTCAGCAAGCGCTGTGATACATCGACCTTGATTCGCGGCCTGATGCGGGCCTGCGAGTACTTTGGCGGTCTGCCGCAGGTGGCGCTGACGGACCGCATGAAGAGCGTGCTGGTCGACATGGACGGCCAGATCCCAGTCTGGAATGCCCGCTTTGCCGACTTTGCCGCCTCCGTGGGCCTGAGCATTCGCGTCTGTAAGCCCTACACCCCCCAGACGAAGGGGTGGGTCTCATACTGCACCTCCAACATGCTGCTGCTGTAGGATTCTTCGCGTACGGTAGCGGGTGATGTATTTCTGCGGCGGGCAGTTGCCGGTCGGCTCATAGAGGCAGGCACCCTGATCATTATAGGTGTAGGCGCGGAGCGTACCCTGGTCTCGCCAGACCGGCACCGTGGCAGTCGAGATGCCCAGAATCGCGGCCATCTCGCGGCGGGTCAACAAGCCTGCCGCGCGCAATCTGGTGTAGCGGTCCCGTAGGTGGCACCGCTTTCGCAGGCTGGTGATGCGGGTGGCGGTGAATGGGCGCCCCGTGAAGGTCTGGAGGCCACGTTCATTGAGCACCTGCGCCACACCGGCATCCGTGTACTGGTCGAGCAGGTCGTCTATCTGGGCCACGATAGCCGGGTCGGTGGTGTGGAACTGGCTGGAGTCATGGCTCAAGGGAACCTGCAGTGTGCGGGTTGCGCCGCCGACGAAGCGGACTTGGGCCAGGATATGGTCGTCCTGTTTGGTGATGGTCACATCCGCGAGGAGAAGACGTGCGATGCGTTTGCGCTCGCGGTCGGGAGTGTGCGGGTCACGCCAGAGACGGGCAAAGTCCGCGGTCAGCTCCACGAGGGCCGCCCGGTCGTGCGCGCTGATCTGTTGCCGATCGGCCTGGCACTGCTGATCGTACGTCGCCTGGGCCTCTGTGAGCAGGCGCAATTGCTCGTTCCACTCCGCTTCCAGGACGGCCGCGACCAGGCGATTGTCAGGATCCACCTGGCGGAAGCGCCGGGCTGCGAGATCGGCGTCGTAGCGAGCGCGCTCTACCTGCAGCAAGCGCAGGCGGTCCGTGTTTTCCACGTCCTGCGCGACTTCCGCTTGCACGGCGAGTGCGACCTCCACGCTGGCGGGGGTCATCGTAGCGACCAACAACTCCCCGATCAACTGGTCCAGACGTGCCCCCGGCACGACCTGGCAGAGATGGTCGCCGTGCTCAATCCCGACACGCTGGCAGAGGTAGCTTGGCATGAGCTGCGCGTGGTGCCGATGATAACGCACCGTCATCCGCTCCCCGCACCGGCCGCACAGGACGAGACCCTGCAGCAGCGCCGGCCCCTCCCGTGGCGGCCCGTGTCGCCGGTCCTGGCCGCACGCCTGGGCATTCTCGAGCAGACGCGCCCGATTCTGTTCAAAGTCGGCCCAGCTGATGTAGCCGGCATGCGCATTCTGATGCAGGGCCAGCCAGTGGTCCTGCGGCAGAAGGCGACTGCGCACCCGGCCGTCTCCCAGTTTGTGCTGGCGGGTGCGACCAAAAAAGGACGCCCCGGCATAGCGTGGGTTGTGCAAGAGATGCAGGCAGGTGCTATGCAAGAGCGGCGCCCAGAGCACTTCACCCTTATGGGGGCCGCTGTGCAGACGACGCGGGAAGAGCAAGCCCTGCTCTCGGAATACCTTGACCGTCGTCCAGGCGGAGCCGGTGCGCGCGAACGTGGCGAAGAACAGCCGGACGGCGTGTTGGATCTGCGCGTCAGGGTCGAGCACCACCGTACCGTTTTCGGTGCGCACAAAACCAATCGGCAACGGGATCGGCAATTCTCCTCGCCGGGCCTTGCTCAGAATGCCGCCACGAAGCCGGGCGTGCAAGACATGGAGCTCGGCCTCACTCATCGTGCCTTTCAAGCCGAGCAAGAGGCGATCGTTGAAGTGACCGGGATCATAGATGCCGTCCTCATCCAGGATCAAGGTCTCGGTCAAGGCGCAGATCTCCAGCAAGTGATGCCAGTCACTGTTGTTGCGCGCCAGGCGCGACACTTCCAGACCAAGGACTATGCCGACATGCCCCAAGCCGACCTCGGCGACAAGCGTCTGGAAGCCGGCGCGGTCGACCGCCGAGGCTGCAGACTGCCCCAAGTCACTGTCTACGACGACGATGCGCTCTGGAGGCCACCCCAGTGCGATGGCCCGCTCGCGCAGCGCATACTGCCGCACCGTGCTTTCCGTGTTCTCAAACACTTGGCGCACCGTGCTTTGGCGGACATACAGGTAGGCCATACGGGCAAGATGCTGGGCACTGACTTTCTCCTGTGCAGCCATCATGGGGCGTGCTCCCCTCGCTGAGCGAGAATCATCGCGCTGAGCAGGTGCGCCAGAGCAGGCAACACGCACGCGGGCGCACCGGCTGGCTTGGCCAGGGACCACGTGAGCTGGGTCGGCGGTGCGAGCGCCGGAGACGCCTGCAACCAGGCCGTCATACCCTGCCGCCGCAGCAGCTCCCAATCGCGGGCGAAGGCGACGGGCAGCTGCTGCAGCTGGGCAGCACCGCGCAAGGTTTCATAGACAGCGCTCATGGACTCAGCTCCTCCTCTCGGAACTGGCGCGGCAGCCGCGCCAGCAACGGGTTTCCCCGGCGTACCAAGGCCCGCTCAATGCTCCGGGGGTGCACCTGCACGCCGAATTGCTCCGCGAGTCGAGCGGCAAGATCGCGTGCCCGCAAGGTGGGCTCACGGTGCAAACAGCCGTCCACAAACGCCATCAAGGCGGGTGCCAACTTGGACGCGCGGCGTGGCCCAGGCCGCTGAGGGATCAGGCCAGCCAGTCCGGCGGCCAGCCAGGCCCGCTGTGCCGCATAGAATGAGGGTCGGGAAAACCCGAAGGCGTGAGCCGCCTGGCTCACGCTATGGCCGTCGACGTGCACCCGGCGCAACATTTCGTACTTCACTTGCACCAGATCCCGTGCATCAAAGAACGACTGTCCTGCGCCAAACGCCGGGTCCGTCACCAGGGCAGCCTGATGATGCAGGGCGTGAGCGAGGCGCAGAGCGGCGACTTTCTCATCATCAGCAGTGGTGGTGGTAGGCATGCGACTCTCCTGCAACGGCCGATATGTCAAACTCATTATGACCATCATGGTGCCGTTGTGCAAGCAGAATCGCCCCCGAGAGCCAAGCACATCGTGGCCATTGCGAGGACCATTCTCGCAAGTTTCCTGAGAACAGGCAGCGACGATCGGGTAGAGTGGCTGCGGGCAAGTCTCACGGTCCCTGCCACCGGACGGCATAATTCCCTTTACACATGCGGCATAATTGAGCTTACACCTTTGACTGCTCATCGTGGCCTCGCCCTGTGCATAAGACGCTGTCTAGCCGCTGGCAAAGCAGGGCAACCGCCAGCAGATCGGCAGGCCGGAAGAACGCGCGACCCGCGGCACGGGCCACGAATGGGTCTGGTGCGGCCAGACTGGTCCAGGCGAGCGGGAGCGACCGCAGGCGGTCCTGCTCATCCTGGAAGTACACGCGCTGATCACCCCAGCGGTACTTCTGGGCCAGCACGCCGTAGCTGCGCCCATGCCAGGGGTGGAATGGGTGCGTGACGCTGAAGGTTTCTGCCACACCAGTGCCATCCGGTGCATTGCCTAGCTTTGTCCAAGGGGAAGATCGAGCGCACGATTGGGGTCGTCAAACGGAGTCTCTGGCCCGGGGCGCACTTTGGCGACCTGGATGACCTCAATCTGCAGGCCCTGGCCTGGTGTGATCGGCGCAATGGGCGTGTGCACCGCACCACCCGACAGCGTCCCTGTGACCTGCTTGCCGCCGAGCAGCTGCGCCCGTTGCCGGCGGCCTTCGCCTGGGAGCGCTTTGCGACCGAGGAGCGCCGCGTAAGTTGGGACGGCTATCTCTCCTTCGACGGCGTCCTCTACGGTCTGCCCTCCGCGGCCAGCGCGGCAGGCAGCACGGTGCAGGTGCGTGACCATGGCGCCCACCTCTCCATCTGGCGGCACGGCGAGCAGCTGGCCCAGCTCCCCAAGCAGGCCCGCTCGGGGGAGATCGTTACCCATCCTGAGCAGTTCCGCGACGTCCTGCCGGCCACATCGCTGCGCCGTCAGCAGCAACCCTTGGCGCATCAGCTCCCGGCACCGACCGTGCTCCAGCGGCCGACTGCCGCCTATGATGCCCTCTACGGCGTGGAAGGGTGGCGCTGATGGACGCCTTTCTCGCCGAGAGCAGCTCGCCGCTCGTGCAACTTGGACTGCGCCATCTCGGCCAAGCCTTGCCGACTCTCCTGGATGAAGCGCGCCAGCAGCAGGTCTCGTATGAGACCTTCCTCTACCGGGCCCTGGCCGTCGAAGCCCAGGCGCGTCGTCAGCGCGTGCTCCTGCGGCGCAGCCAAGCGGCCCACCTGCCCGCCCGCAAGACGCTGGACGCCTTCGACTTCTCCTTCCAGCCCGGGCTCTCCGAGCGTCAGGTGCGCGAACTGGCCGGCCTCTCCTTCGTCCAGACGGCCACCAGTATTGTCCTGCTCGGTCCTCCCGGGGTCGGAAAAACCCACGTGGCCGGATCCTTAGCCTGGCTAGCCCTGGAAGCCGGCTACTCCGCCTTCTTCACCAGCCTGTCCGCCCTGGTCGAGGACCTTGATGCCGCCGGCCGCAAGGATACCCTGCGTCGTCGCCTGCGCTTCTACACCCGCCCGCAGGTCCTGGTGATCGACGAGATCGGCTACACGCGTCTCAACCCCAAACAAGGCCAGTTGCTCTTTGAACTCGTCAATGCACGCTACACCGGCGCTGGCTGCCTGATCCTGACCAGCAACAAGAGCTTTGCCGAATGGGGACCGCTCCTGGGCGACGAGGTCCTCGCCGGCGCCCTCCTGGACCGCGTGTTGCACCGCGCCGAGGTGCTCACCATCAATGGGCCCAGCTACCGCATGAAAGACCACGTGCCGTTGCTGCCGCCCTCCCACGCGCTGCCGCCAAGGGAGGTGATGCCGCAGAACGCCTGACCGGCGCCTTCCGGCCGCACGCCGCCGGCACCGTGCCATCCGTCGATCGCCGGGCTGGGAACAACAACACGTTTCTTTCTGTCTCGTTTCTCGCCCTGGGCAGCGGCGCTGATCGCCGGAACTCTCGCCCATGTGGGTGCGTCTGCCTGCGTCCTGCCACAGATTTAACCATGATCACGACACAAGCGTACGCGAGTCGACCAGAGGTGGATCACCTCAAACCGGCGCTACCGGGTCAAACCCCGGCCGGCCTTGACAGTTCACGATGCGCAGCAAGCGTATGCCCGACAGGCTGAAGATAGATGCGATTATCGAAGCAATTTGTGAAGTGCGCTTCGACATGGCTACTACCCCAGAGGTACTGCTCGGCCGCCTAGTCGATTATAGGCCCTGGCAGGACTTCGTACAGCGCCGGATGCCCGCCCATGACATACCGGAACCTCTGCGGCAGGCGGATTGAACCGTCGTTTGTGGTGTATTCGGGTGACGATCCTACCCGCCACGTGTTTTATCACGGTGCTCATCGCCACAACATCTCGAAGGCTCAGCGGGCCATGTCTGCCGCAAAGGTGCAGGCCTGAGCAAGGTGGTTGAGCAGCGCGCCGAAACCGATAAGAAGACACCAACGGTGATCTGGGAACCGCATTCGCTGCAGAAGTTAGCCATTGACACACCTCTCCCCAATCTTGTTCAGTGTCGAGCTATCTCAAAGGGCAATCACTCGGAAGCTTCGCACGCTGATTTGATCCCCGCTTGCCAGCAAGCCAACCCGGCCAGGATCCAAGAAGCGGTTGTCGGTCGTGCTTACCAAGACAGTTCCGTCGTAAGAGAAGGTAATCCGGTTATACTTGACTTCTACTCTCCAGGTATGCCACGCGTTGTCAGGACTTGGCGAGTTACTGGCCGAGGCGATTATGTTGATACCAAGGCCGCTTCCGTCGATGGCGTCAATCCTTACGGGATCGCCACACCCCAATCCCGAAGGACCGTACCCGCCCTTCTGCGTGAGGCGGGCAACGAGCCGGAAGAGGCTGCAGCCTCCAGCGTACAGATCTACTCTCAGTTGCGCCTCGACCGCGTAGTTAGCGGTCCGCGGGCGATAGGGCGCGAAAATCGGAGTGTTACCGCCGCTGCCATCGGCGACCAGCAGACCACCGACACTGTTCCAACCTACGCCCGACCAGCCGTTCAGACCGTGCGACCAGTCGGCCTGGTAGAGCACCCGCCCGCCGGATCCCGGCGACGGCGTTCGGCCCGCCGGAGGTGGCAAGGGAGTGCGGCCTGCCAGGGTCACCGTGAGCACAGTGACCTTGCTCCACTGCACGCTGGGCAGCGCGGCGCGAACCCAGACTTGTAGCACGCCGCCATGCAGCTTACGGTAGGCCGGGCTGCCAATCTTGATGACGTAGGTATTCGAGGAAAGTGTCCCGTCGAATGCAAGATTCTCCCACACTATGGCGCCGCCCTGGACAAAGCTCCAGAGATAGCCAACCGCGCCGCTCACCTGTTCTGCCTGGAACAGGTAGTTGCCGCCCGCAGGCAAGGTCTGGCCGTTCGACGGGTACACAAATGCGGGACCTGGCGCCTGCACCGAGTTGCCTACACGGGCATGTGCTGATGGGAAGCCAATGGTGCTCGACAGCCCAAGCGCCACTACACACGTTGAAATGATGACCAGGCGTCCGAACCACTTTGCCACTTATCGGCTCCTTCCCGAAGAGAGACCTTCACGGATTCACTTCTGGCCTGCTGCGCTCCCTATCCATTCAGCCACCGGTGAAGAATACTGCCCCGCAGGCCGGGTGCGCGATTGCAGGCACTGAGCGCCCGGTAAGGAATGGACTACTCAAGCTGTACGCTGCGAGGCGCGCTCCATCCGGCAATCATCTGCCCACTCGCATTGATTGCAGCCACATCCCACTGATAGAGGCCCTTGGGCATGCCGGTGGTGCTGATTGTGGCGCGCGTTCCCACGGCCGTGCTGGCGGCTGTTGCGATGGTGGAGGCGGTGATAGTTTGCCCAGGATCCGCCTTCGTTAGCCAGACGTGCACCAGGTAGGCAGCAGCATGAGGATACGGCTTCCACACGAACGGCAGGCCGTTGCCTGTCACGATGCTCTTGTCGGCTGGGAAGGACAACGAGACCGAAGCGCCTCGGGACGGGGCTGGGCTAGGTGCCGAGGAGCCTGTGCCTAATTGAGCGACGAGATCCAGGATAGGATCCGGACTGTCCACCACGATGGTGATGAAGTTAACGGCGTGGACATCGATCTTGAATGACCCACGCACGTCGTTTTCGGTTATAGCGAATTCATATAGAGACCGCGCCTTGCCAAGGTCCGTGGTGTGCGTGGTGTCGTAGATGATGAAGTTGTGCCCGCTTGACATGTTCTTGTCATCACCATAGATTGCTCCCTGCAGATAGCTGAATTTCAGTCCAAGCTGAATTTTCGTGTACGGACCGCACCTCTGGCTCTCACAGGCAGGGTTAGAATAGACAGAAAACTTCAATCCCCGTTTGATCACCGATCCATGATAGCTCGCCGTATTGCTCGGAGAAATCACACTTACACCACCTGAATCCACCGCCGAGAGTGCCTCAAGTGGGACCACATTTGCCGCCTGCAACTCACCGGCGCGAACGATACGTGCACTCGGCGCAAGTGCGCCACCAAGCATGAGCATCAGGCACGCAAGAACGATTACCACCCGTCGCATCATGTTCTTCCTCCTGTTCTAGCTAGCGCGCTCCAGGTCGATGAATTGCCACCAGTTGACCGGCAACCGCGATGCCTAGCGACCAAGACATCTCCCACGGGCTCTTTCGATTTCTGTAATCGCAACCGATACCGTCCAGTTCGATTGCGAGCACACTGTAGGCCGCAAGTTCGTGGCTGTCAAGCAGACTCGTCCGTGGATACGAGAAGCTTCAGAAGGCGCTGCGTGCAGACATCGACGAAGCAGCGTGGTCGCAACTGTACTCCACTATCAACTACCCGTTCGATCCCCCGAGCACCGGCAGGATCGTCGTCAAGGTGATCAACCACTACGGGGACGAAGTGCTCAAGGTGTACAAGGTCTAAGAGTTCCTTCGTGCGCTCCGAGAGCATGACCGCTGTGCCGAAGGTCACGACAACTTGCAAGGCGACTGTCGTGCACGAAGCTGGCCGTGCCGTGGCATCCTACGTCGGCACATGTCGATGGCAGCCACGCCCTCGCCGCCAGCGTCATCGTGCCCGCGCCGACCAGCGCCGCGAGGTCCGGGTGCCGGTCGCGCAGCAGAATGAGATTGGATGCCTCACGTCTCGCCTCGGCATCCTTGCGGGCCTTGGCAGCTCTCGCGATAGTATAGGCGTCGTTCAGCGATCCGCCCTTGACCACCGCATCCACCAACTCGGGCTCGTAGGTAAGAACAGTAAATGCCTCAGATACCCGTGGTTGTTTGGACCCGTAGAGTTTTGCCAGAGTTGACTGGTCAAGTTCAATTATCGAGTTCGATAATTGACGTCCACGCTGCTTTCGGTCCTCCGCTTGCTCAAGACCACGCTGCATAGCTAGGGCTGCTGCCATTGCACGTTGCCCGACAGCGCATAGACGCCGGGATCGTCTCCGACACCGGTCCTCCAGCCACTGGGGCACCAGCAACCGATCCCTGCCACGGTCATCACTGACTCGTGAGGGGGCACCGGACTCATGAATACTGGTGCCTTATGGCCCAAGATTGGACGGCCGTCAGGGCACGGGCAATGCCGAGCAGCGCGTGGGCCGTCGCCGTTTCTAAAAATATCGCCGACATGCGGCACATCCACTACCCGGTAGGCCGTTTCTCGTTTGCTGCGCGCGTGCATGGCGCCGTGTGCCGCGCTGTGACCGGCGTGATCGGCGCGTACGAGAGTCACCGTCCCAGCATCAGGGCCATGGATCGGCGAAGCACAAGACCGCCAAGCCACCCAAGGCGCCAGTGTCCCGCGAACCCGGTGGGACTCCGCCAGAGTGCTTGTGGTGCCAGCCACTGATGGCATGCAGAAGCAATTTCTCCGTGTAGCATCGAGTTTCCTTGTGAGAGGCGACCGATGGGCTCAGGTGTCCCGCCAAGCCAGAATCGTGAAGGCAGAGCCACGGCGTCCCGATGTCGCTCACGGTAGGTACGCGCGCAACACTCTTTCCAGGTTAGCGAACGAATGGCGCCTCTGGACCAGGCCACTCCGGAGGGAGGCCAAAGAATGCGCGCCAGTCGCGCTCAACCGCTGAACTCACGACGCTGACCTCATCTGTCGTGAGGGCGCAGGACCGCCAAGGTAGCGAAGGCAACGCCACACGGGGCGCGGGAATCTGCCAGAGAACGGGTGCGGCCGTTGGGACCGTCCAGGGGCGCAACTCGCAGGTTGTCAGCACGGCCGACACCGATGCGGCACTCGCCCGGCCTGAAGACCAAAAGCCATCATGCGCGCGAAAGGGGGAATGCTCCCGGTGTGTCTCGACGTCGAACCAACCAGTCAGCGTCCCGTACAGGGCGCGGGCACAGGCATCGTCATCTGGAAGGTACTCGGACAGATCGAGCACCGCGATGACGAACGGCTGCGGCATCGTCCCGTACTTCCCTACCTTACCCTTCAGGCATCTTTGGAGCGGGCCGACATCGTCGACCATCACTGCTTCGCCAGGTCCCTCCATGCCCACGGTTCTGGTTCCGGGCCGCCGAAGCCGTCCTTCATCGACCGGCCAAGCTGTGAACACTAGACGCCAACCTGGTCCGGGTTCGCAAGCTATCTGTGGCAAGGTGTTCCAACGCCCTATCTCCGGAGTGGCACGCAGAGCAGCGCGGATCGCTGCTGCATCCAACGTGCTCAGCCACTGTTCGAGTTCGCCCCTCAACTTCTTCGCGGATAGCGAGTTGAGACCAATCCTCTCGTATTCAACGCTTAGGTAGAAGTCCTGCGCAGGGATGGCATCGACCGCAGCAAGCACCTGCTGCATGCGCTTGTGTTCAGCCACCATCCGGGTATCCCGGCAGATAGTCGTCGCCTCTACGAGCAAGGTGTCTGCCCTACGCACCGCGAGGTAGTCCGGTTGCCCTGACGTACCCGACAACGCCGGATGCGGCGTGACCGTCCAACCATCGCGTAGGAGGCTCTCGTGCAGATACAGCTCCCAGAAGGCGGCATAGTGCGCATCGTCCTCAGTTCCTCGCAGACGCTGAATGAGATCGCGGCGGTCACGGCCAGCCGGATAGCGGCAAATCCAGTCCTCAAGGAGTCCGCGCACGCGGCTCCAGTAGACCTGGTCGACGCGATCCAGAAACTGGAAGCTCGTCTCTGTGCGGTGCCGAGGCCCGCGATCGGTCCGTTCGCGGGCACTGAAGATATGCATGCCGTTGCCAGCGTCTGACCCAGCCTCCATCTCCGCCATTCCAATCACCGGTAGAGCACAGGAGGACTATAACACGGGGGACATGGTCAGCGCAGCTTGATCACCATCGCGAAGTTCTCCCAGGGCCCTTGCTTCTTGCTCGGTCTGTCGGGTTGGCTGCGCCTCACCCTTGGACGGCCATTCTGAGATGCCAGAGTGGTCTCCGCTGCGACATTCCCACTCCGCTGGAGCTGGAACCATTCCTCCCTTCTCCAGTCTGCTGCAGGCACAATGGGATCCTGACGTGCGCAGACCCCGCGCGCATGCAGGCGATCGCCGACGGTCTGGATGCGGCGCGGATCGAGGCCCTTGGCCCAGGTGCTGCCGCCGGTCCCGCCCGGCAACACCGCCCTCCGCCGTGCTTTCGACCGCCTGGATACCGCGACACGTCACTTCGTCGAGGAGGTGCTCGTCGCATAAACTTTGACCCATTTACAACAGACTTTTGGCCTCAAGGAGGCTAGCCTGCTGGTGAGACGCCGCTCAGCAGCAGAGGCCCCTATGGGGCAACTTATCGACAACATGTTGTCGATGTGGACGGCGCAAGCGCCTAGTGCCGTATGGGCCGAAGGTGGACGACGGTGGACGACGGTAGGGCACGGGTATTGCCGAGTAGCGCGTGGGCCGTTGCCGTTTCTAAAAATGTTGCCGACATGCAGCACATCCACTACCCGGTAGCCCGTTTCTCGTTTGCTGCGCGCGTGCATGACGGCGCGCGCCGCGCTGTGACTGGCGTGATCGGCGCGGTACGGGAGCGTTGCTGGCGGGAGCACGGGGGCGCGCGGTGTTGAGCACCCCCTTCCTCGTGCACGAAACCGGTCAGTCGAACCGAGTTTACGCTGGCGACCGGCTAGATCGCTTTGCGCCGCTCCCGTGGTTACGGTCGTGAACGTCGCGGCTATGCTCAGTTGCGCCAAGCACAAGCGCGGTGCGCCTGGGGCGCCGAGACGGCACGCGATCTGGGAGCGCGCGGCGAACCGCAGGTAGAACCAGCGCTGGAGGTGCTGGCTCGCTCCTGCGCGCCGGGCGCTCGACGAGCAGGTGCAGGCAACTGTCTGGACGGAGGGGCAGGCGATGCCGCTGGAGCAGGCTATCGCCTACGCCGTTGAGGAGCTTGCCGTCGCCTGATCGCTGCCTGCAGCGGCGGCGTGTAGGCGCTTATGCCGTCCGAGGCGGTTCAACCCACAGGCGAGACGGCTCGGCGCCGCCTCCTCTCTCCCAGGCTGTAACGCCAGTACGAAGCGCACCACACCGCAGGACGTCCGGCCGCGGTCACGCATGCAGGCACGTAGTCCGGTCGACGCGGCGCGCATCGCTAGCACGCTGGGCTGTCGATCTCGCCCTATGGATCGGTGTCCGGCAGCAGCGCGTGGTAACAAGCCCTGCTTTACCCTGAAACCGCAGAAGGCCAAGAGCGGGAAAGGCCCGT
>CAVSOU010000008.1:522500-1034105 GCA_963729625.1 uncultured bacterium | reverse complement strand
CGCATGTCTCGCGGCGCGGCAATGCCCTTGTGCGCAACGCAGCACTGCTGCCTGAAGGTAGAACGCCGTTGCCCTGGGTGGGTGTTGACACCCGGTGTACGCTTGGGGTGAGCGCGGTTGCCTGCTGGAATCAGCGTGGTTATGAGACCCGTTGGCCGGATAAGCGCTGCTGCCGGCGGCCGGTGCAGGCCGCAGGTGCACGATCGCCGCGGCGCCATCGGGGCTGTATTACGCGGACCTGCATACGTGGCCGCACCGTTCCTGGCAGCCGGAGCATGGCACTCCTACAGTGTGCAGAGCGGAGGGGCAGATGAACGACCGAGCGAACCCACACGGTCCACGAGCAGCGCGTTCCCTGCGGCGATTCATCCGTACCGGCGCGGCCGGAGCCTTGGTGCTGAGCGTGCTATCGCAGGTCCCGCCCGCTCGGGCGTCCGTGCCGGGCGCGCGCGAGGCGGTTGCCTGCACGTCGGTGAGCACGGCGCAGCAGTTCCAGGCCATCGGCCAGAGTGCCGCGACGCTGGCAGGCTCCTACTGCCTGCAGAATGACATCGACCTCGCGACGCTCGGTGCGCCATTCGCCCCCGTGGGGCACACCTCCGCACCCTTTACCGGGACGTTCGACGGGCAGGGCCACACGATCGCGAACCTGACCATTGCCGTCGGCATTCCCGGGCCGATCGGGCTCTTCGGCGTTATCGGCGCGGGTGCGACGGTCGAGAACTTCCACCTGAGCCGGGTTTCGGTCGCCAGCGGCAGGAACGCGCAGGTCGGCGGTCTGGCCGGCTTCAGCCTCGGTTCTGTGAGCGGGGTCGACGTCGCCGGCAGCGTCAGCGCCTCGACGGGATCGTACGCAGGCGGCTTGATCGGCTTCAACGAGCAGGGCGGCACGATAACCGGGTGCCACAACGCGGCCGCCGTCACCGACGCCGGCACCGGGTCGTACGTGGGCGGCCTCACGGGCGAGAGCATAGGTGGGGCCATCACCCAGTCCTACAATACCGGCCCGGTCACGGGCGGCGGCAACGATGTCGGCGGCCTGGTCGGGAATCTGAAGGCCGGATCCATGGACCAGGACTACAACACAGGTGCGGTCACCGGTAGCGGCAGCCCCTCGCTCGTCGGCGGCCTGGCCGGTTATGCGGAGGCCGGCACGTCGGTGTCCCGCTCGTACAACACGGGCGCGGTGACCGGCCAGGGCCACGGCGGATTCCGCCGGCGGGCTTATCGGCGAGAGCTACGCCTTCAGCAGCGAGTCCTCGATAAGCCAGTCATACGATACAGGCGCCGTCAGCGACACGGCCGACTCCGCAGATGTGGGCGGTCTCGTGGGCTCCTCGTTCGGCGCCATCAGCAGGTCCTATCACGTCGGCACTGTGACCGGCGGCACGCACTCCAACATCGGCGGACTGGTGGGGCAAGAGGGCTATCTCCTAATCATGCAGTCGTCCATCACCGAGACGTTCAGCGGGTCCATCAACGAGACGTACAGCGCCGGCGCGGTCACGGGGGCTGATCCTACCGACGTCGTGGGCGGCCTGATTGGCAGCAAGGACGCCCACGCCTACGCGGACGGCCCGGTGCCCAGCTTCTTCGACTTCAGCCTGTGCGGCTGCGCCTACGGCAGCATCGGCATCGGCGACCACACGAGCGACATGACTGCCAAAGCCACCTATGTCGCTGCCGGGTGGGACTTGACGGCGACCTGGAACATCAACGACGCGCAGAGCTACCCATACTTCAAGTGGGTGCTCACGCCGCCCGTACCACCGGTGCCCACGGCCACGGTGACGGCTACCGGCACGGCGACGGCCACCGCCACCAGCAGCGCCGCGCCGACGGCGACGGTAGTACCGACGTGGACGGCGGTGCCGCTGGTCGCGCAGGTGATCGCGCTGCCGGTCATCCCCACGCACCGGTATGGCGACCCGCCCTTCACCCTACTGGCGGTGGGCGGCGGCTCGGGCAACCCGGTGACCTTGCAGACGTCCGGCACCTGCACCGCGACCGGCGTCAGCGGGAGCACGATCAGCCTGACCGGGGCCGGCGCCTGCACCGTGCGGGCCGCTCAGGAGGGCAACGCCGCCTATGCCGCCGCACTGCCCGTCTCGGAGACGTTCACGATCGAGCGTGGCGTGCCGGCGGTGTCGTGGGCCAAGCCGGCGGCCATCCGCTACGGCACGCGGCTGGGCGCGGCCCAGCTCGACGCGCGGTCGCCGGTGGCCGGCGTCTTCCGCTACGCACCGTCGGCCGGGAGCCTGCTGCAGACAGGAGCCAACCAGGTCCTGCGCGCCATCTTCATCCCGGCGAGTGGTGCCGACTGGATGCAGGTGGCCGTGTCCACGACCATCACCGTGCTGCAGGCGGTCCCGCGCGTGGTGCTCACCCATCTTCCCAATCGGACCTATGGTGACGCCTCGTTCAAGCTTGGCGTGAGCGGGAACGCGGCGCGGACGGTGACGCGGTACGCGGCGCGGGGCACCTGCCGGGTAGGTGGGAGCGGCGGCGATATCCTCCTGCTGACGGGAGCGGGCACGTGCACCGTGTCCGCCACGCAGCCGGGCACGAGGAACTATGCCGGAGTGACCGTGCCGCCGGTGACGTTCGGCATTGCCAAGGCCAAGCCGAGCATCCGGTGGGCGAAGCAGTTCGTGATCACGGCGGGCACGCCGCTGAGCAGCGGTCAGCTCAATGCCCGGGCCAGCTTCAAGGGCTCTGCGCTCATGGGCACCTACCGGTACAGTCCGCCGGCGGGGACCAAGCTGGCGGCGGGGACCCACACGCTGCGAGTGACGTTCACGCCCAGCGACAGGCGGGACTTCGTGGCGGTGAGCGCGAGCGCGACGGTCATCGTGCGCAAACGCTGAGTAGCTGAATGTGACGCGGGCCGCGGGCGGACGAGCGCGACGGGGTGCACGGGGCTGGCCTGCTCGGGACGCGGGGAGGTGCCCGCGCCGAGCCTAGAAGTTGGAGCACCGAAGGCCGACAGTACGGATATTGGAGGGGCAGATGGGCAACCGAGCGAACCCACACGGGCCACGAGCCTCGCGTTCCCCGCTTCGACTCATCCGCGCCGGCGCGGCCGGTCTGCTGGTGCTGGGCGTGCTGGCGACAGTCCCGCCTGCTCGGGCGGCGGTGCCGGGCGCGCGCGAGGCGGCTGCCTGCACGCCGGTCAGCACGGCGCAGCAGTTCCAGGCCATCGGCCAGAGTGCCGCGACGCTGGCGGGCTCCTACTGCCTGCAGAACGACCTCGACCTCGCGACCCTTGCCGCGCCCTTCGCCCCCGTGGGGCAGTCCACCGCACTCCCGTTTATCGGTACGTTCGACGGGCAGGGCCACACGATTGCACATTTGACGATAGCCCAGTCGGGCACCAACCCGATCGGGCTCTTTGGTGCTATCGGCACGGGAGCGACGGTCGAGAACGTCCACCTGACCGGCGTGTCTGTGACCGGCGGTGCCAACATGAAGGTCGGCGGCCTGGCCGGCACAAGCAGGGGTTCCGTCACCGCGGTCGACGTCGCGGGCAGCGTGAGCGGCTCGACGGGATCGTGCGTGGGCGGCGTGATCGGCTTGAACGACCAGGGCGGCACGATCGCCGGCTCGCACAATGCGGCCGCTGTCACAGGCACCGGCACCGATTCGTACGTGGGCGGCCTCGCGGGCCAGAGCGCGGGAGGGGCAGTCAGCCAGTCGAGCAATAGCGGCCCGGTCACGGGCAGCGGCTGGGTCGGAGGCCTGCTCGGGTACCTGGAGAGCGGATCCCTGGACCAGGACTACAACACGGGGCAGGTCGTGGCGTCGTGGCTCGTTGGCGGGCTGCTCGGCGTTGCGGACCCCGGCACGACCGTGTCCCGCTCGTACAACACGGGCGCGGTGACCGGCCAGGGCAACAGCGGAGGCGCCGGCGGGCTCATCGGCATGAGCAATGCCTCGATCAGCCAGTCCTACGACACGGGCACGGTGAGCGACACGGCCGACTCGGCAGACGTGGGCGGTCTCGTCGCTGCCTCGCTCGCCCCGATTACCAGGTCCTATCACGTCGGCACTGTGACCGGCGGCACCCACGGCGCGATCGGCGGACTGGTGGGCGGAGAGAACGAAGCTGGCACCATCAACGAGACCTACAGCGCCGGCGCGGTCACGGGAGCCGATGCCACCGACCAGGTTGGCGGCCTGATCGGCGGCAAGGCCAACGCCGCCGCGGACGGCCCCGTCACCAGCTTCTTCGACTTCAGCCTGTGCGGCTGTGCCTACGGCAGCATCGGCATCGGCGACCATACGAGCGACATGGTGGCCAGATCCACCTATGTCGCTGCCGGGTGGGACCTGACGGCGACCTGGAATATTAACGACGGGCAGAGCTACCCGTACTTCAAGTGGGTGCTCACGCCGCCCGTGCCATTGGTGCCCACGGCCACGGTGACGGCTACGGGCACGGCAACAGCCACCGCGACCAGCAGCGCCACACCCACGCCGTCCGCCACGCCGACGGCGACGGTGGTGCCGACGTGGACTGCCGTGCCACTGGTCCAGCAGGTGATCCAGCTCCCGTTCATTGCGCCGCACCGGTATGGCGACCCGCCCTTCACGCTCATCGCCGCGGGTGGCGGCTCGGGCAATCCGGTGACGTTCCAGACGTCGGGCACCTGCACCGCCACCGGCATCTATGGCAGCACGATCAGTCTGACCGGCGCCGGCACCTGCACGGTGCGAGCTTACCAGGAAGGCAACGCGTCCTATGCCGCGGCACTGCCCGTCTCGGAGACGTTCACGATCGAGCGTGGCGTGCCGGCGGTGTCGTGGGCCAAGCCGGCGAATATCCGCTACGGCACGCGGCTGGGCACGGCCCAGCTGGACGCGCGGTCGCCGGTGGCCGGCGTCTTCCGCTACGCGCCGGCGGCCGGGAGCCTGCTGCAAGCGGGTGCAAATCAGAGCTTGCGCGCCATCTTCATCCCGGCCAACGGTGCCGACTGGGTGCAGGTGGCCGCGTCCACGACCATCACCGTGCTGCAGGCCATCCCGCGCGTCGTGCTCACCCATCTTCCCAAGCGGACCTATGGCGACGCCTCGTTCAAGCTTGGCGTGAGCGGGAACGAGGCGCGGACGACGACGCGGTACGCGGCGCGCGGCACCTGCCGGGTAGGTGGGAGCGGCGGCGCTGTGCTCTCGCTCACGGGAGCGGGCACGTGCACCGTGTCGGCCACGCAGCCTGGAACGAGGAACTACGCCGCAGTGGCCGTGCCGCCGGTGACGTTCGCCATCGCCAAAGCCAAGCCGACCATCCGGTGGGCGAAGCAGTTCGTGATCACGGCGGGCACGCCGCTTGGCAGTGGTCAGCTGAATGCCCGGGCCAGTTTCAAGGGCTCTGCCTTGGCCGGGACCTACCGCTACAGTCCGCCCTTGGGCACCAAGCTGGCGGCGGGGACCCACACGCTCCACCTGACGTTCACGCCCAATGACAGGAGGAACTTCGTGGCGGTGAGTGCGAGCGCGACCGTCGTCGTGCGCAAACGCTAGCGTGCCCATCAGGAGTCACGTCGAATAGCTGCACGCGACGCGCATTCAGCGCGAGTGATAACGGCCCAAGTCTCAAAGCAGAGGCCGCTGAGCGCCCAACGGCGAACATGCAATTGCCGGCCCCGGCGTCCAACGTCGAGCGTATTGTCATACGTCGCAGAGCATAACCTTACACACACGGACGCTCGGCCGCCGTCGGATCGTGGTGCCGACCTTCAGCCGTATCCCAACTCGCGGAGCTTGCTGATCGTGCACCGCAGCCATGCGCACCTGCGAGCATCCCCAAGAGTACCTTCGCGTTGCTGTCCACTCCGCTGCTTATCGCGAGGACAGGATCGACGTTACTGCAGAACTGGCAGAATGTCAGACGCACACTGGCGCGGCGAAACTGACGCGTGACGAAGGAGCAGCCGCGTGTTCAGGTGAACGCCGGTTCTGTACCGCACGCCAAATCCCTGTGCGCCAACTAGCACGGACAGCTCGTAAGCATCATCAGCTGGGGCGTGCGCCATGATCACCGCGACATTTGGCAGGCACGTGGCAGGCACGACCGACACGCGAGATCGAAAAAGAGCGATTTTGACATGTTTAGAGAGCGGGTGACCGGGCTCGAACCGGCGACATTCTGCTTGGGAAGCGACTTATCGTCCCCAACAAGCACCCACAACGAGGACCAACCAGCACTAACTGGCACTAGCTCAGGAGAGGACCATGCACACAACCAGCGCAACCAGCACAACGAACACGAGGACCACCAACTGGATGGCGGGGAAATCGGCGGGGGAGAGGCTTGAGTACGATGTCGAGTCCGTTGCTGCCAAACAGCGAGCAGATCCCGCTCGGCGCTCATCCGTAAGAGCTGAGTTGGTCGTTTTACACTGTACGGCAAGGCTGGCAGGCAACATGCTCATGCTCTCCGCAGCAGTCACGACCAAGCCGGCGGCGAGTGCATGTTCATGCGTTATTGCGTGACAGATCGGCCTCTCGAAGAGCTACTCCGTTGAGCCGCATCAAGGATTGCACGTGGCGCGAGAGTGGAGTAGGCGGCCAGCGAGGTCCCGCTTCACCAGGCCTTTTCTGTCCGCCCCTCCCCAAACGCAGCGCGCGGCTTTCACCGCACTGCGCTTTCCAGTGCCTGACTTGTGCACGGCTCTCCCGAGCGCGGAGAACTAAGGCGGGCACCGTCGCCCTGTGCCTCGCGTCACGGCGGGCGATCCCGCATTCCCTCAGCGAATGACGTCTCGAGCGCGACCTGGGTGCTACGTGCGCCTCCTTGAGTGGGGCCATCCCCAACCGCCCAGCACGCGGAAGCTTCGGACGGCCCCAAGTCAGTCGCCCGATCGTGCAGGCTTCTGCATCAAACGCGCTGCCAAAGGATGATTTCTTACATCGCTGGGGGCTGTGGTTCAGACTATTCGCACACAATGCCGACCTGCTTTGCGCTGCGTCCGCAAGAGCTGCGCAATACTCTTCCGGGCAGAGAGCTGGCGCGTGTTATGCCCGCGATGGGTGAGACACTAGCGTCGCCCGCAAGGAGCACGAATCCGTGGCGTCGGAGTCGCTCACGCAGCAGTGTGACCGTGCACGCCTCGTCCGTGCGGAAGTGCTGGCTCGACTGCCCCGATCCGCTGATACGCCATTTCGGTGGCCGCCCACGCAACACGCACCTCACGGTAAGTGCTAGACTTCGTCTCCTCGTTGTCGGCCACGCATCGGCCTTGGGTTCGCGGGCAATGGCGGAAATCGTTGGGGGAAGCCCGCGCGCATGACCTGAGCGACGATCTCCGGTCCCAAGCGCGGGTCGATAACGTAGCTGCCGAGCACGCGAAGCTTCGTGTCGGCCAGCGTCACGGTTCGACTCAGGGCCCAGGCAGTTTGTGAAAGCAAGATCTGTCCCGAAGCGCCCCAGTGAGAAAGAACGGCCGCATAGCCGGCAGCACCGGGATCGTGGTCCAGATCGGCCGCGTGCAGAGCCAGACGCGGAACCAAGCCATTGCCACCTGCCGACATGACACGAAGAACGTCGCAGGCCGCGTCGATACATTCAGCGGGTGTACCCATCGACGCGAGCAACACGCCCGCGCCGGCCGGCGCGGGCAGTCTGGCGCCGCCGTGCGCGGCGACAGCTTCCCATACCGCATGCGCCAGATCGGGATTCGGGCCGTACTCCACCGCCATCACCATGCGAATGCCGGTCGTGTTCTGTTGTGTGCCGGGAATGGTCATCTGTCCGAGAATCTGCCGATGTAAAGCCCTGGTCTCCTCTGAAGGCGTCAGCCCTTCAATCGCCAAGGCCAACTCCACATTCCTATAGATGTCGAGTGCTGCTTTCTCCATGCCCCGGCTGGCTAGCTGCCGCATAAGTGTACGCCCCGCGCCGTCGGCTGCCGGGTCCGCAGCCAACGCGTCGCGAAGACAACGCTCCGCCTCGGCAGGGGCGTCTTCAAAACTGATATCTGCAAGGTGCAGAAGGAGAGAGAGCCGGAGGGTCTCAAGCTCCGAGCGGCGTCCATAAGCCCAGTCGGCGTACACATCCTCAGGCAGCAGCAAGCCACCATACAGATCGAGAGCGGCTCGGCACTGCTCGGCGTCACGCGTCTGCAGCGCGCCACGCGCTGCATGCTCGAAGGCCACCCAGTCCACCCAATCACCGAGGATGTTCCTGGTATCGCCATCCGTCGTGAGCTGCAGCCAGTCGGTCCCGACGACGTAGAACTGTCCATGCGAGCTACCGCCGTGGAGCAGAGTGCGCAAGCGGGAGAGCGTGTAGGCTAGGCGATTCCTTGCCTGCGCAAGCGAGGCCTGCGGCCAGAATACGTCGATCAACTGATCTCTGCTTGCCCGGAACCCTGGCTCGCAGAGCAGATACTTGAACAGAGCGACGACCTGGGTCTCATGCCAAAGGCTGGCTGGAAGAGGCTCGCCGCCTCGCCACACCTGGAACCGGCCCAGCGTGCATGCCTTCAATGCCGGCAACGGCACGGGCATCGCGTGAATGACGGGAGTGCGGAATGTGGGCGGCAACACAAGGTCGACGGCACCTGGACCAGCAGGTTCCTGACGCGCGCCTGCATGAGGCCTGACAACCCGCAAGCTAGCCGGCAATGGCGATCTCTCTCAATGGACGCACAAGAATTCGCGGTATCACGTACACGAATAGAGGATTTCTTCCCCGTGTGCAATGGCCAACCGGCCCTGTCTTTGCCCCAAAAGGTTGATTACAATGCCCTATTGCCACTACCTGACCACGAGCGACAGCGCTGCTGACGGGTTGGCGGCGCACGGGCCGCCTCCCGTTACATGGCGCCACTGACTGCCGCGCTTGATCTAGCAGGGGAGAACTGCCCCGCAGCCTGAACAGTGCCGGCGGCCAGATGGGTTGGCACGGCCGCAGCGCGGACAGGGCCGAGCAGAGGAGTCCGACTGCACCCGGCCACCGGTATCGACCGGCCACCCAGTCGCAGCGTCCGGAACGGGCAGTTGACCGCCTCGTCCTTGCTCCTCGGGCGCCGGCATACCGCATTTGCCGCAAAACCTTGCTCCTGCCGCCAGGGGAAGCCGGCACCGCGTGCACAGGACGACGGTCGGCCGGCTTGGCCCCGCAACCAGGCTGCCACTCAGCGGCTGGCCACAGGCACCGCAAAAGAGTGCGCGTGGGGGTAGAGGCGCAGCACAGCGCGGACACCGCAAACCCGATCTCGCCACCTCAGGCGGCATACTTCGCGCCTCGACCACGGATTGCGCCTCCCGGGGCGGAAGCGGAGTCACGCGCGGCTGCTCCTCGACGTTTTGCCGGGTGCCCCCCGGCTGGCCGGTCTTGCTGCGTTCTCGCGTGGGCGGGGCACTGTCGACTGGCGCGTCCGTGCTCTCGGAGGGACTAGCCGACCCACCGGCCAGGCTGACGACTGCTGCGCTAGGCGGCGAGACCAGGCTGAGAGCCTTGCGCAGAGCGTCGGAGGACTGGAAGCGCTCGGTCGGATTGATGTGAACGGCACAGCTGACGAGCGCGGCGATGCCAGCTGAGAGCGCCGGTCTCTCTCTGCGCAGCGGAGCAAAGACGAACGGATGGCCCGAGGGGTCATCACCGGTCAGAAGGTAATACAACGTGGCGCCCAAGCTATACACGTCCGACCGCGCGTCGCTCTGTCCCTGGCCATAGCTTTCCGGCGCCGCAAAGCCATGAGTACCCAGGACCGCCGTGTCGTGCTGTTTCCCCTGCTTGAAGTGGCGGGCAATGCCAAAATCGATGAGCTTGATGCGTTCGCCATCCAGCAGAATGACGTTTGACGGCTTGAGATCGCGAAAGATAATGGGCGGCTTCCAGGCGTGCAGGTAGCTCAGCACGGCAGAGACCTGCGCAGCCCAAATCACGACACGGCTCTCGGCGAGCGGCTCTCGCGCCTGCCGGATGATAGCCTCCAGAGTCTGGCCTTCAACGTACTCCATGACCAGGCAGTGGCGGCTGTTCTCGCTGAAGAAATCCACGACGGACGGCAGGTTCGGGTGGGAGAGTCCGGCGAGAAGCGTCGCCTCACGGGTGAACGCCTCGAGCGCGGATGCACGGCTTGCCGCGTCGAGCGCCGCGCTGGTCATGAGCTTTAGGGCCCACCGCTTGCCCCCCAGGCGACCATCGGTGACCTCATAGACGGTGCCCATACCGCCACGACCCAGCGCGCGGACGACGGTATAGCGCCCGGCAAGCACGGTGCCGCTGCGCAGCGCCTCATCCCCGGCGGGAGCGGCCACGCCGGTCTGAACATGCCGGGCACACCGTGGACAGCTCAGACCGTCGTCGGCTATGCTGCCGCCGCAGTCTGCACACGTATGGGCCACGGCCGTCGCGCCGGTAAGCGCGCCACTGCATTGTCCGCAGAACCGCGCGCCGGGCGGGTTGGTGCTTCCGCAATGAGCACAGGCCGGCATGGCAGGCGCCTCTTACGAGCCTTCGCTCTGCACGGGTGTGCCGCAACTACCGCAGAACGTCTGGCCCGGCGGTACTGGACTGCCGCACATGATACAGAAAGCGGCCGGCGAAGCCGCCGGGCTCGCGCCGCCTGCCGCTGCAACGGCGCCGGCGGTTGGCGTCACAGGTGGCAGCGCACGTACGGTTGGAGCAGGAGCCGAGGACACCCCTGGCGTCTGGATGGTCCGACGAACCATCGCGACCAGCGCACTGAACAAGGGAAGCGAGCCCCAGCCGCAACTCGGACACGCGCTATGGCCGAGCAGCGGCGTGCCGCACCGGGGACACAGGCCCTGACCGACACGGACCAGCACGTCGCGCCTGATGAGCCATCCCGACCCCAGTGCCAGCAGCACGGAGATCACTTCGGGCCAGGGCCCCGTTGGAATAGTAGTTGAGGTAGCTCGAGTTCCCCGCCACGTAGTTATTCGTGACGAGGTTGAATGCGCCGATCAGCAAGCCGGTCCCAGCCGCCACCGCGGCGAGCGTCAGCAGGACCGAGAGCGGCCGACGTAGCAGCGATTGCTCGGCTTCGCGCACTGCCGAGTACGCCACGTAGATCGCGGTCAGCAGGACAAGCCAATAGACGAGCAGCCAGATCACATCCATCTCGTTCCTCCCTCACCGGTGCTCCACAGCCCGGATCCTGCTCACATGTCACGGCGTCGCAAGGACCAGTAAGTCGCCACCAGAAACAGCACGCTAAAGGCTGCCAGCACCAGCCATTTTTCCAGGACGTGTGCCGCCGAGCCACCGCCGTAGAGCAGCTTTGGAAAGTCTGGCACCCGTGCCGCAACGCCCAGTGCGTTCAGGCCGACCGTTTGTCCCAGTATACTCATGCTCCAGCGGCTAGGAAACAGACGCGCCAGCAGGCTGCTTGCGCCCTGGAGCTCGAAGGCAGCGCCAGAAAACACCACCTGGGCGAGCAGGACGATCGGCACGATGCTCATCGCTCGGTCCGCCGTGCTCACCAAACTGCTGAGAAGCAGGCCGCCGGTCAATCCGGCCAGTGAGGTGAGAATGAGGGCTATCCCGATCTCGGCACCGCCGGGCAGCAGCATGCCCTGTGCGGGCAGATGCGCGGTCTTGAAGGAGACCATCACCAGCAGCACGATCGATTGCAGCACCGAGAGCAGCGCAAGCACGGAAAACTTCGAAAGGACATACGGCACGATGCCGACCGAGGCCATCCGTTCGCGCTGGTAGATAGGGCGCTCCTTGACGATTTCGCGCGACGCATTGATCGTGCCAAACCAGACGGCGGCCAGCGTCAGCATCAGCAGAATCTGCTGCGTCCCCGGCACATCGGCCACCGTATAGGCGTTGCTGGAGGCGACCATAATAAGTAGCAGGGCGACGACCGGGGCTTGCGCCAGCAGTATGGCAAGATTGAGCCGGTCCCGGCCCAACAGCTCCGCGTAGCGGCATGTGAGAATCCACCACTGGCGAGCGCCCGCCGTCACGGAAAGCCGGCGAATGCTCGCGGTGGCGCTGGCCGTCGCGGTCAGCGCTGCTGCCTCGTGCCGCCTGTCGAGCACAAAGCGCTGGTAGTGAGGCGATTGGCGATACCGTTCCTCAAGCGCAGTGATCTCCTCCGGCTGCTGTTCGCACAGCGTGTAGATGTCCGGGAAGGAGGGAACGCCGAAAGAGGCAGGCGCCTCGCCGGGCGGTCCGAAATACACGAGCCGGCCGCCCCGTGCCATGAATGCCACGTGCGAGCACATACAGATGTTCTCGGTGGCGTGAGTGACCAGCACGATCGTTCGCCCACGGTCGCAGAGAAGCTGCAGTAGCGCCATCACTGTCTTGTCGAGCCCGGGATCCAGGCCGGACGTGGGCTCGTCGAGGAAGATCACGCCGGGATTGGCCAGCAGCTCCACGGCAATGCTCACGCGCTTGCGCTGACCGCCGGAGAGCTTGCTGATGGGCTGATGGCGCTGGGCCGCCATCTTCACCTCGGCGAGCGCCTCCTCGATGTGCTTGGCGCGTTCCTCACTCGACGTGTCCGGGGGCAGGCGCAACAGCGCGGCGTAGTGAAGCGCACGGTCGACGGTCAGCTCCCGATGGAGGATGTCGTCCTGCGGGACATAGCCGATCATGTCGCGGTACGGTCCCGGATTCCTGTAGAAATCGAGACCGTTGAACAGGACAAGGCCCGTCTGTGCGCGCTCCACGGCACAGAGGGCCCGCAGCAGCGTGGTCTTGCCGGCTCCGCTGCCGCCAACCAGAGCGACGAACTCGCCGGGCAGAATCGAGAGCGACGCAGAATCGAGAATGACTTTGGCGCCGCCGCGCCCGACTCTGCGGATTAGGTTCACGCCGTCGATGCGCACGCGTTGGCTCTCGATACACTGGCGCAGCGCGGCGCCCTCCACCAGAAACCGGGTCGAACCGACGCGCAGCTCGTCGCCATCAGCGATGGTAATGGCGCCCTGGACACGTGCGCCGTTCACGAAGGTGCTGTTGGTGCTGCCCAGATCGCGGACCACAAGGCCATCGTCCGTGCGTTCCACGCGCGCATGCCGGCGCGAGACGAGCGGCTGGTCGAGCCGCACGTCGTTTATCGCGTCGCGCCCGATCGAGAGCGACGCTCCAGGCGCGGTCAGAGGCAGCGTGTGCCAGCGCGTTTCGGCGGCGGCAAGCCCTGTATCCGATGCGGACACGGTGCTCTGGACGTGCAGCGAAAGCGTGATCAGGTTGCCGTACGGATCGGGGATGCGTACCGGTTGACCCTCGCGCAACACCACCTCTTTGACACTGGCCCCTTCAACCACCAGGCCATTCGCACTGCCTTGGTCGCGCAGCACGTAGCCGCCCTGACCCTGTTTCACGTCGGCGTGCAGGCGCGATACGCCGGGTGCGTCGATCACGATGTCGCAAGTGCTGCTTCGGCCAATCGTGAGCCTGCTCGCCCCCAACGTCGTGGCCATCTCCGGCTTGCCCGGCTGTGAGATGACGAGGACATAGCCGCCCGCGCGGACCGCGGCGGAAGTGCGGCAGGACTCAACCGCTGCAAGCCCCTGCCGGCGGTCCAGTCCCGGACCCGGACTGCCATCGGCGTCGGACGCGCATTGCTCGACCATCGTACGTCTCGGCGTGGTTGAGGCGGAAGGCGGTACACGCAGGGTTGGGCTCAAAGGCAGAGCGCCGTCCCCGCCGACCGTCGCGACCGCACCGACCTCTGTCGGTTGGTCCGCCGGCGGCTCGTCAAAGAGGCGACCGCATCCGCCGCAGAACTTGTCGTGCGAGGCGCGCTGCCTGCCGCACCGCGGGCAGGAAACAGGTCTTCGGTCGTCATTCATGGCACCACTCGCCTTCCGCCAGCGCAGCATAGCATGCTGCCATTAGGCGGGCATTAGGTGGCCACGCTCCTTAGCATGTCGGACTGTCCGGATATTTCGGGCCTGCAAGAGCTACTCTGGGCGTGGGAGTACACACGGTTCGCTACCGCATGCACGCTGGAAGGCGACTCGGCCCGGTGCAAGCAGCATGGGTTTCGGTACACGAATGCTTTCTTACTGGCGGGCATTGACGCGCGACGCTACACCCAGATTCTGCTGATCTTGACGCTGATAGCGCGTGTGATGGGGAAACCACCGGCCGGGACACGGGACACCGAGATCTCCTGGGCGGTCCACACGGCGCCGCGGTTGACCTTCCACAGGAAGTGCCCGTCCGAGCAGCGTGTGAAGACGAACCCGGCGATTCCTCCCGAGGAGTTGTTGATCTGGAGCGGAACGCCGGAATACGTCTGGCACATCAGGCCGCCGGCGAGCTCGAAAATCCAGGGGGAACCGCCGGCGCGAGGACTTCGGGGCGCAGGCAGCGCCTTCGTCAGATGGAGCAGATCGCCACGGGGGTCTTTCAGTGGATTGAAGGGGCCGGCGTCGCAAAGCACGGTCATGGCCGCGGACGATGCGCTGAAGCACGGATCTTCAATTCCCTCCGGACTATCGCACCGCCACGCATTGGGCCGCGCGACCACGGTAGAGCTATGGAAGCAATCGCCCTGCCCGATATCGCGGCGCACACCGCTTGGATGGAACACGACGACCTTGGTCGCCGGGCCGGTTACCTTCACCTTGGGCTTAGGTATGGCGCCGGTGGAGTGAGTGCGGCCGAGCAGAATGGTGCCTCCCTTGCCCACGGCCACGCACTGGTGCGGATTGGGGCAGCTCACCCTGTACAAATCTCGGTTCGTGCCCGACCCTGGCTTCCGCCAGGTTGTACCGCCCTCCGCGCCGACGAAGATGGCGCCGTGATCGCCGACGAGCACGCAGGTCGTCCTGCTTGGACAGCTCACCCCATTGGCCTGGTTCGTCATCGCTACCGGCTGCCTGCTCCAGCTACGGCCTCCGTCGACCGTGGTCAAGAGCAACCCCCGCACGAATCTCCGGCTTCTGGAGTCCCACACCGCGCCGACCGTCACGCACTCGCGCACACTTGTACAGGTCACGGTTGTGTAGCTCTCGGTCGCGAGGCCGCTCGCGGTTGGCGATCGACGCTGGATTCTCCAGGTGGTTCCACTATCCGCGCTGGTGACGATAGTGCCGTAGTGGCCTACCGCCACGCAGGTGGGAAGACGGCAGTCGACGCTGAACAAGGGAGCATCGTCGAGATGGATGCTCCGTGCCGTGAACCGGGTCCAGCCATCCGTAGTCCTGAGGATCCCCGGGGACGGTGACTGGTTGGATACGGCCACGCAGACGCGGGGTTTCGGGCAACTGACGCCATCCAGCGAGTACGTCCCCTTCGGGCCGTGGCGAGACCACGTTCTGCCCCCGTTCGAGCTGGTCAGGACCAGGGTGGTGCCGTTCCAGCTCGTCCGGCCATGCGTGTAGCCGACCGCTACACAGGAGGTCACGCTCGGGCAGTCGACGCTCTGCAGCTGGCTGCTGCTGGAGAGCGCTCGGCCGGCGCCCGAGGTACGATTGCGCCACGTGGCGCCGCCGTCCGCGCTGACCAGGATGGTCGCGAATCCGTCGCGCTGCGGCTGCGAGCCCGGCCTGTAGCCCACGGCCACGCAAACCCTCGCGGTCGGGCAGCTGACACTGTACAGATCGACAGTTGTGCTGGTAGCTCGGCGGGCCCAAGTCATGGCAGCACTGCTCTTTGCCAGGACAAGACCTGTTCCGGTCGCCTGAATTGCTGAGCCATGAGTAGGGAGCAAAGGCAAGAGTAGCAGCAGTGCTGCGCCAGCCGCGGATTGCGGCAATCGTCGGCAACTTTGCAGGACGTGAAGACCGCTGGTCATATCATCCTCCTATTACCTTCCATCTAGCCAGGATTATGCGGGAACGAGCAGCTGAGCCGCAGGGAGGCAGGTTTCAGGCTACGAACCGTTGAGCGTGGTTGATTGCTAGGGTTCGCTCCCTTATGGTCAAGTTCTTAGACGACGACCAACGAGCGGAGCGAACCCTATGGCTACTCAGTCTGCCACACAGCGCTATCACTTTGCCACCCAGACCGGGTTGGCGCTCGAGGCCCTCTTTGATGGTGGCCGCCTGACCAGCGATGGCGGCCTGCCCTGGCTCGCCAAGGCCGACGCGGTGTTGGGACTGTGTGCCGGGCTGGCAGCGAGCCTGCCGGAGCGCCGCCAGCGGCACATCCGCTACTCCCTGGAGGGTCTGGTCCGCCAGCGCGTGTTCCAGATTGCCTGCGGGTACGAGGACCAGAACGATGCCAACACCCTGCGCCACGACCCCCTGCTCAAGATGGTCTGCGGGCGTCTGCCGGAGAGTGGTCCTGCGCTGGCCGGCCAGTCCACCTTCAGCCGCCTGGAGAACAGCGTGGACCGGCAAGCCTGTCGCCACCTGGCCCACGCCCTCCTGGAGGTGTACCTGGTGGCGAGGGAACAGGACGGCGTGCCTCGGCACATTCTGCTGGACATCGACAGCACGGATGACCCCACGCACGGGCACCAGGAAGGGGCGGCGTACCACGGGTACTACCGCCAGCACCAGTACTACCCGCTGCTCGTCTTCGATGGCGAGACCGACCAGCTGATCACCGCCATCCTGCGCCCGGGCACGGTGCACGGCAGCCGCGGGGTGATTACGGTGCTGCGCGTGCTAGTCCGGGCCTTTCGGCAGCGCTGGCCCGGCGTGCAGATCGAGATCCGCGCTGACGCAGCGGGCGCCACGCCCCGAATCTACCAGTTCTGCGAGCGCCACCATATCACCTACACCCTGGGTCTGGGCACCAATGCCCGCCTGGCAGCCCTGGCCGCGCCCCTGCTGGCGCAGGCCCAGGCCCAGCGCGAGGCCACCGCCGCGGAGAAGGTCCGCCTGTGCGGCGAGACCACCTACCAGGCCGAGAGTTGGGACCGCGCACGGCGCGTGGTCTACAAGACCGAAGCCCTGGCCAAGGGGCCCAATGTCCGCTTCGTCGTCACCAGCCGCACCGACGCGCCGACAGACCTCTACGATTGGTATGTCGATCGGGGCACCCCGGAACTGTGGATCAAGGACATCAAGCTCGCCTGCTTCGCCGACCGCCTGAGCGACCATCGCTTCTGGGCCAACCAGTGCCGCCTCATCCTGCACGCCGCCGCCTATTGGCTCCTCGATACCCTCCGACGCTGGCTGACTGCCCGCGGCCTGCCCCGTCTGCAGCTCGATACCCTGCGGCTCCAGCTCATCAAGATCGGCGGCCGGGTGCGGGAAGGGCTGCACCGCATCCGCCTGCACCTGGCCAGCAGCCATCCTGGTCAGGCCCTCTGGAGCCTGCTCGGTGCGCAGCCGCCCGGCCACGCGCCGCCGTTCCTCCGCTAATCCGTCCCGCTGCTGCCGATCGCTGCCGACACCGCGACTGTCCCTGTCGCGGTACGACCCCTCACGCCGTCCTCCCCGCGCCAACTGCCCCACCAGCGAGCCCAGCCACGCACCGCTGGACGCACGCTGGATCCTGCCGCCGCACCAGGCCCCCTCTGCATGCCGGCGCACATTACCTCGACGCGATGCGGGCCGCGACGAGCCTCCCCTCAACCTTGCTTAGCTCGCTTCCTTCAGGGGTCCCGCATAATCCAGGTTAGCGGGAGCTCCTTGTCCCGGGCGTCCTGCCCAGCCGGTTGGAGCGAGCCCAGCTGTCCACTCTGGTGCGTGCAACGAGCGCGGCTTCCTGGTGTGCACGACACGATGCCAAGCCGACGCCAGAAGCACTGGCTCGCACCATCGCCACATGTCGCGATACACCATAGCAGCCGACCATTAGCCGGCCATTAGGCGTGCAGCGTCGAGAGCGCCTATGGCGCTCCTGACTTCCCTTGAACCGCAGTGAGCATGCATGCCAGTGCTGTCACGGACGATCCCGCCGCAAACCACCATGTTGGATGCGCTTTGACCCCTTGCACGCGATGGATGGTGAGCAGACGTTGCAGCCGCAGGCACGTACCCAGGTGGGCCTGTCCAACGTGATAGCCATCTGGCCCGGGTCCCGCCGCCAGGCAATGGCATCTTCGCCCTCGCTAGCCCCTGGCCAAGCTGGTGCACGCTTGAGCCACGCGTCTCCTCGAGTCCGAGCCTGGCAGTCCACGCGAACTGCCAGGCTGATATTCTGTGGCACTTGGCCGGTGCCGGGCTGCGGGTTCGCTACGATCCGGGGCGCCTGCAGAATCCACCAGGCAGGACCAACTCTACAGCGGGACGAGGCGTTCTGCGAGAGGATCATGGTACACCTTGTGCCGGCAACCAAGGCCGGTTGCCGCTGTGCGGCCGCCTTGAAATTGTTCGCTGCGCCTAATGCCGGCCTAATGCCGTTGTGCTAGGCTGTGCCCGTGCTGCAGTATCTGCTCGCGGGCAAATGCCAACGGGCAGCGGCAGCTGGAGACTGCCGGAATTGTTGGGCAGGGTCGCAGGAGTTGGGGCTTGTCGAGCTCACGAGCCCCTATCGCGTTCAGGGGCCAGCTGTCCGCCGGGGACTGCGTAGCGGGTCGAGCCAGGCACGGCAGGCCGGAAAGGCAGAGATATGAAGAGGTGCGAGAGTATCTTCCGGTGCGGGGGTCGCGCGGTACTCGTTGCCGTCCTGGTGGCGCTGACAGTGCTCCCTGGCACCGCCGCTGCGATGTATGCTTCAGATCGGCAGCGGCAAACGCGTCCGGAGAGCTTGGCCTTGCCGCAGCTCAAGATCGTCCTTCCAACCCATCGCCTGGCCCTCGGGCCTATTCGAAGCACCAGCGCCGGCTTCACCTTCACGCTGACCAACAACCTCGCTGTGTTCTACAGCCTCGATCCAGCGAAGTCCGCCGTAACGTCAACGGCGCTCCTCTGGCAGCAAGGGCTGCTCGGCCCCAAGCAGACGGTGCAGCTCTCGCTCGCCGGATCCAGCCAGTCGGTGCTGCTGCAGCTGAATCCGACCACCTCGCGCGCGGTGGCGCTGGACGAGCTGGTGATGGGCATCGACCTGGTCGAAGTCTATCTGGGCCTGGACGTCGATCCCGTTGCGGTGCTGAATGCCTCGCCCGACCTCGTCGCCGTGGCGGCAGAGCTGGCAGGATCAACGGACTACAGCGCACCCATCGGGGACATCGAGAAGATCCTGGCCGCCAACAGCCTGCCGGACAAGGCGGCCGCGATCCCCGGCCTGTGCGCCGATATCGCCAATGTGCTGGCCAAGCCGAAGCTGCTGAAAGAGGTGGCGCCGCTCCTGGCAACGGGGCTGAACGCCGCCGGGGCCACCAATGTCACGCAGGGGTCGGTCACGACGGCCATGACGCAGGTGGGCCCGGTGCTCAACGGTCTTTCCCGGCTGATCATCGGCGGCCGCATCGGCGCCATGTTCCTGGACTTCGGCAAGCTGATCGCCGACCGCCTGTCGTCACCGGACAACAACGTGTACGCGCCGCTGATCCCCATGCGGCTCACTGTTTCAACACCGGTATCGCCCCCAAGGCCGCCGCAGCCGGTGCGGCGCAAGGGCGTGATTACCACCGTGGCGGGCAATGGGCAGACAGGCGATCAGGGACTGGCCACGCAGGCGAGGTTATTGCCAACAGGCGGCATGGCCGTGGACACCGGCGGCAACCTGTACATCGCGGAATGGACTGAGGTGGTGCAAGAGGTGCATGCGGGTAGTGGCATCATCACCACGGTGGCAGGTAATGGGCAGGGAGGCTACAGCGGTGATGGCGGCCTGGCCATGCAGGCCGAGCTGACCCAGCCAGAAGGGGTGGCGGTAGACGGCGCGGGCAACGTTTTCATCGCGGACTTGGGCAACAACCGCGTGCGTGAGGTGCACGCGGGCAGCGGCATCATCACCACGGTCGCGGGAAATGGGCAGGCTGGCTTCAGCGGCGATGGCGGACCAGCGACGGAGGCCGAGCTGAACTTGCCCTACGGCCTCGCCGTGGACGGCGCGGGCAACCTCTACATCGGGGACTGGGATAACAATCGTGTGCGGGAGGTCCATGCGGGAAGCGGGGTCATCACTACGGCGGTGGGCAATGGGCAACGCGGCTATGGTGGCGACGGTGGGCCAGCCACTCAGGCGGAGCTGAGCCTCTCTGGCAGTGGCGTAGCGGTGGACAGCGCGGGCAACCTCTACGTTGGCGACTCGGTGAACCACCGTGTTCGGGAGGTGCTCGCGGCCACCGGCGTGATTGACACGATAGCTGGTAACGGGCAGGCAGGATTCGCGGGCGACGACGGGCCGGCCACGCAAGCGGAGGTGGGTCAGCCGGAAAGCGTGGCGGTGGACGGCGCGGGCAATGTCTACATCGACGACTACAGCAATTACCGGGTCCGGGAGGTGCATGCCGACAGCGGCATCATCACCACCGTGGCGGGCAACGGAGTGCGAGGTTACAGCGGTGATGGAGGGCCAGCCTCGCAGGCTGCCTGTCTGGTCGAAGGAGTGGCTGTGGATAGCGCCGGCAATCTCTACATCGCGGACGGTAGCGGCAAACGCGTACGGGAGGTGCGGGCAGGAACCGGTGTCATCACAAGTATTGCCGGAATGGAATCGCGCGGCTATCGTGGCGACGGGGGGTCGGCTACGCGGGCTGAGCTGTACTACCCAACGGGTATAGCTTTAGACAGCGCGGGAGACTTGCTCATCGCAGACAGCGAGAACAGCTGGGTGCGGGAGGTGCACGCAGGTACTGGCATCATCACCCGACTGGCGGGCAGCTCGGAGTGGGGCTACAGCGGCGATGGAGGACCCGCCGTCCAGGCACAGCTGGATCATCCAATGGGTGTCGCCGTGGACGGTGCCGGAGACGCCTTCTTTGCTGACACAGGTAATAACAGGGTGCGCGAGGTGAATGCACGTAGCAACACCGTAAGCGTGGTGGCGGGCAATGGCCAGGGTCCTGCGAATGGCGCCCCCGTCGGCGATGGCGGCCCAGCGATTCAGGCGTATGTGGTTGAGCCTTTGTGCGTTGCTGTAGATAACGCTGGAGACCTGTACATCGCGGAGGTCACAGGCCGGGTGCGGGAAGTGCACGCGGGAACCGGCATCATAGATGCCGTAGCTGGCAGCGGCAAGTATGGCTACAGCGGCGACGGAGGGCCGGCCACACAGGCGGAGTTGTCCATAGTGTCCGGCGTGGCGGTGGATGCCGTCGGCAACCTCTACATCGCAGACTCCGCCAACAACCGGGTACGGGAGGTGCCGGCAGGCAGCGGCACCATCAACACGGTAGCGGGTAACGGACAGGCGGGCTTCAGCGGCGACGGTGGGCCCGCCACGCAAGCAGAGCTGAACTACCCGGACGGTCTGCAGTGGATCGCGCCGGCAACCTTTTCATCACGGACTTCAGGAACAACCGGGTGCGGGAGGTGCACGCAGGAAGCGGTGTCATCAGCACCGTGGCCGGCACTGGGATCCAGGGCTATGCCGGCGATGGAGGGCAGGCAGCTCGGGCTGCGTTGAACAGACCGTACGGTCTGGCGATAGATAGCGCGGGCAACCTGTTCATCGCGGATACAGTCAACAACCGGGTACGGGAGATCTATGGCGTGGCTGCCCTGGCGCGTTAATGCTCACGGCGGGCAGAAAGCGGCAGATCGATCCTGATGCACGGAAACATCCGCTATCCAGGGCGGTCGCCGCGTTCAGGGTGTCGATAACTCCGATCAGGCCGGGTCCACGGGGAGGCCGAAGTCACCGGCGCAGATCCGCATACCGCTCCATTTCGGCGTACGTGAGAAGGCACGAGCGTATTCCTTGCAACTGCCGGCGCAGTGCTGCCCGGCGCGCCAGAAAATCGGGGAGGCCCTTCAGATATTCTGTGACTTCCCCGTTGACGAGGATGCTCGTCGCGGCCTCATGACGGTCCAGCCAGGGATCCAGGGTAGCTATCTCGGCACCGCGCAGGCTGTGTCGCCGCGTTACAGGGCCGGCGCTGCTCCTGTGCCCAGCGCGTGGCTCGAGGCCTACAAGGAGCCGGTGAAATCCGGTGTGACGGTATGCACCACGCGGAGCGAGGAGCCGTGGAGCAGTTTGTCTGCGAATACGACCATGACGCGGGAATCCTCACCGGGCAGCTGTGCGGCCGAGGGAAGCAGCAGCGCTTCGCAGCCGGCGTTGCGCCCGATCCAGCGAAGTCCGCCGTCGCGTCAACGGCGCTCCTCTGGCAGCAAGGGCTGCTCGGCCCCAAGCAGACGGTGCAGCTCTCGCTCGCCGGATCCAGCCAGTCGGTGCTGCTGCAGCTGAATCCGACCACCTCGCGCGCGGTGGCGCTGGACGAGCTGGTGATGGGCATCGACCTGGTCGAAATCTATCTGGGCCTGGACGTCGATCCCGTTGCGGTGCTGAATGCCTCGCCCGACCTCGTCGCCGTGGCGGCAGAGCTGGCAGGATCAACGGACTACAGCGCACCCATCGGGGACATCGAGAAGATCCTGGCCGCCAACAGCCTGCCGGACAAGGCGGCCGCGATCCCCGGCCTGTGCGCCGATATCGCCAATGTGCTGGCCAAGCCGAAGCTGCTGAAAGAGGTGGCGCCGCTCCTGGCAACGACCGGGTGCGGGAGGTCTACGCAGGCAGCGGCGCTATCACCACTGTCGCGGGCAATGGGCAGGACGGCTTTGGCGGCGACGGAGGGCCAGCCGCCCTGGCGCAGCTGAGCTACCCCAGTGGCGTGGCGGTGGACCGTGGAGGCAATCTATATATAGCGGACGGTGTGGTCGGCGCTGGGCGCGTGCAAGAGGTGCGCGGGGGGAACGGCATCATCGCCACCGTAGCCGGGGATGGACGGCGTGGATATCGTGGCGACGGCGGACCGGCCACACAGGCCGAGCTATACTTACCTGAAGGCCTAACTGTGGACGCTGCGGGCAATGTCTTCATCGCGGACGCCGATGACAGCTGGGTCCGAGAGGTGCATGCCGGAACTGGCGCCATTACCAGGGTCGCGGGCGCTTTGTGGTGGGGCTACCCTGGCGACGGAGGCCCGGCCACGCAGGCGGAGTTGAACGGGCCGGCCGGCGTGGCAGTGGACAGGGCGGGAAACCTCTATATTGCTGACCTCTGGAATCATCGGGTACAAGCGGTGCACACGCGCAGCGGGACCATCACTACAGTCGCGGGTAACCCGCAGGGCGGCTACAGCGGAGAAGGCGGGCCGGCTGCCCAGGCGGAGCTAAGTTACCCACGTGATGTAGCGGTTGATAGCGCGGGTAATCTCTTCATCGCGGACGAGGGCAACTGGAGTTGCCCCGATTGAGTGGAGAGATACGGACTGGGTGATCGGATAGCGTCGCTGGGATGAAGATACCTCCTTTGTCTGCCGCGTGGGAGAACCTGCGAGGGAGGGCCGCTCCGCCTGTTCCGGTCGGGGGTGTGACCCTGCCGGCACCCGATGCTGCGGCGTCGGTGCGGCGCGGGGGTAGACGGTGATGGACGAGCAGGACCCCCCGCGCTGCCCTGCAGCCTCGCATGGGGACCCCGCCGGCGGGTCAACCCCGCTCCCTGCACGACGGCGCCGCTCTCGCCGGGCACGGGGAGGAGACGGCGGCCGGTGGGTGCCGATGATGGAGGCAGGGCGGAGCTGCTCAGGCCGCGGCGCATGTGTGGGCCCTCCGTTCGTAGGCAGCGGGGCTCTGGTAGCCGAGAGCGGAGTGCCGGCGGTGCGTGTTATAGAAGCCCTCGATGAACTCGAAGACAGCCAGGCGGGCACTGGCCAGGCTGGGGAAGCGCTGCCGCGCCAGCAGCTCGCACTCCAAGGTGGCGAAGAAGCTTTCGGTGATCGCGTTGTCATAGCAGTCTCCGACCGAGCCCAAGGAGGGCAGGACACCGGCCAACTGACAGCGTTCGCCGAAAGCCACAGAGGTGTACTGGCTGCCATGATCGGAGTGATGGATCACCCCGGCGGCAGGATGGCGGTTCCTGAGGGCCATCGTGAGGGCATCGAGCACCAGCTCCGTGCGCAGATGGTCGGCCATGGCCCAGCCCACGATGCGTCGGCTATAGACATCCAGGACCACGGCCAGGTACAAGAAGCCCTCCCAGGTGGCGACGGCCGTGATATCCGCTGTCCAGAGGCTATCGGGCACCGTGGCCACGAACTGCCGCTGCACCCGGTCGGGCGCTGCTCTGGCCGTCGCCGCACGCCTGGTGGTCGTCACGAACTTCCGGCGATGGCAGCCTACCAGCCCGGCCTGTCGCATCAACCCGGCCACGCGCTTGCGACCGCAGCGCACTCCGGCAGCGCCCAGGTCAGCATGAATCCGTGGTGCCCCATAGGTCCGCCGACTCTCCTCGTGCGCAGCGCGGATGCGGGCCAGCAGCGCTGCGTTCGCCCCCGCCCGGGCCGAGGGACCTCGGGTCCGCCATGCATAGTAGCCGCTGGGGGAGACGCCCAGCACGCGACAGAGCACGGCAATCGCATAGGCCTTCTCGCGCGCGATGAACGCATACGTCACCGCCGGGGTATCCCGGTCTCCTGGGCGAAAAAGGCCGCGGCTTTTAGCAGGATCTCCCGCTCTTCCCGCAGGATGCGGTTCTCCCGCCGCAACTGGCGCACTTCCTCCGTCTCCTGCGTGGTCAGGCCGTCGTGCCGACGACCTTCGTCAATATCGGCTTGCCGCACCCACAGGCGCAGCGTCTCGGTCGAGACCTCCAGCCGGCGGGCGATCTCCGCCGCCGGCCTGCCGCTGTTGCGGACCAGCCGGATGGCCTCAGCGCGGAACTCGGGTGGATAGGGGGGATGACTCTTGGGCACGATGATGGAACCTCCACTTGACTACGTACCAAGCGTTCAGGTCTCCACCAAATCGGGGCAGGTCCAAACGGCCGGGTGCGCGAGGTGCACGTGGGTCGCGGCATCATCACCACGGTAGCAGGTGACGGGCAGGAGGGTTATGGTGGGGATGGCGGGCCGGCCAACCAGGCGAAGTTAAGCCTTCCAACCGGTGTTGCCGTGGACAACGCGGGCAACCTCTACGTGGCTGATGCCTTGGACAATCGGGTGCGGGAGGTGCACGCTGGGAGCGGCATTATCACTACCGTGGCCGGTCGTGGGCTGGCAGAGTTTGGCGGCGACGGCGGGCCGGCCACGCAGGTTGGGCTGAACTCGCCATCCGCTGTGGCGGTGGACGACTCAGGCAACCTGTTCATTGCAGACAGTGGCAACAACCGCGTGCGAGAGGTGCACGTAGGCAGCGGAGTGATCGCCACCGTTGCGGGCAACGGGCAAATTGGCCACACTGGCGACGGCGGACCGGCCACACGCGCGGCGCTGAGCCTTCCGGAGGGCGTGGCGGTCGATGGGAAGGGCAACCTCTACATCGCGGATACCCTGAACAACCGGGTGCGGGAGGTGTACGGCGTGGCAGCTCCGACGCGTTGACCCCGCCTGTTGGCCAGCCGGCACGAGAATCGCGTCAGCTGCCTACTCAGTGCCGATCCGCGAAGGTTCCCGAGAGCCGGGAATTTCTCTGGAGGGTTCGCATGGCGCTTGTCGACGAGGTAAAGCGGCGGGCTGCACGGGCCCGCTTCGAAGCGGAACGCGTCGTGCGCTTGAATCGTGCGCAGGCACGCATCGCCTCCACCCAGGAACAGTTGAGCGCGAGTGTGGCGCGGCTCGGGTATCTGACCTACGACCTCGCCGGCCGTGGCGAGATCACGCATCCGCAGGTCACGGCTCTCTGCGAGAGCATGAACCAGCTCAAGGCAGAGGTCACGCGGTTGCAGGCCGACATTCGGGCGATACAGACCGAGCAATTCGTGGAAGCCCAGCCACTGCCAAAGTGTGCGTTCTGCGGAGCGGTCATCCCGCTGGAAGCGCGCTTCTGTCGCCGCTGCGGCAGGCCTGCCACGGCGGAATCGGCCGCACCGCCCATCGTGCCGCGTGCAACGCCGACGGGTCTGATCTGCTCCGCGTGCGGCACGGTGAGCCCGGGCGACATGCGGTACTGTCTGCATTGTGGGCAACCGCTCGCCGGTGTGCCCCAATCACCTCCGGCGCGTGTGCCGGCTTCAGCGCCGGGCATAGCCGAGACGCACGGATCCGAGCCTGCCGCGGGGCCGCCCACCGTGCTTGTCGCTTTCCCGCCGCCACCAATCTGCGGTGAGCCGGCGTCCGAACAGCTGACCGCCAGTCGCGATGCGCCCGCGGACGCCGCGCTGGACGAGCAGCCGGGCCCGGCGGAGGCGGCGGCCGCGCCGCGCTGTGGAGCTTGCGGCGAGCCCATCGCCCCCGACGCCAGCTTCTGCGTCGGCTGTGGCCGTCAGATTTCACGGGACTCCGCGCCCGGCGCTTGATGGTGACAGAGCTGGGTAGCGTTTCATCCGCGGTGGTGGTCCGCGGACGATGACAATCTAGTCTGGAAACAGATCGCTCACCGCAAGGGACAGCTCTGGCAGCACCAAAGACACCAGACGTACGCCGCGATCGATAGTGCGCTCGGCCGTGTAGACTCCGTGCTCGGCGTTTCCGTACAGCAAGACACGATCGTGGCTCGCGTCGACAACCCAGGTCTCCGGGATGCCGAGGCGGGCATACAGTGGCACCTTGACGCGGAGATCCGAGCTGAGTGACGTGTCGGCAACTTCGATGAGCACGAACACGTCATCGGCCCGCAGGTGGCGTCGCAGCGCCAACGCTTCGCGCCGAAGGATCACAAAATCCGGCTCCGGAGCGTCGTTCGGCGAGAGGTGCATTGTCTGCGCCGGGCTTACCGCCGCGCGCGGGGGTACGGCAGCGCTTAGCACAGTCGTGAGCTGGCGCACCACATAGTCATGCTTCCAGCCTGTCGGACTCATGTCGAGGATCTCTCCGTCAATCAGCTCTACGCGTTCTTCCGGCGCGAGCAGACCGTGCTCCGCCATCGCCAGATACTCATCAAACGCGAAACGGTGGTGTGGTCGCTTCTCAATGCGCTGCGCGACCATCTGGTACCTCCCTGACCGGCGAATCGGCTAGCTGACACGTCCAGTATAGCGTGGCGCCGGCCCCGCATCTCAACTGCTCTATGCCAGCCTGACGAGCTGAATGACCGTGCCGGCCTGGCCGACCACGAATGCGTGCCTTGAGCTGGCGAACGTCATGCCGATCAGGTACGACGAAGTGTTCGTGGCGAGCGCGGTCCAGGTCCTGCCGCCGTCCACGGTATGCAGGAGGAGCCCGGCGTTCCCCTCGATCCAGCCGTGCTTCGCGTCCTGGAATCGCACGCCGTTGAGGTCCTGGCCGGCTATGCCCGGATGCGGCGTCCACGTGGCGCCGCCGTCTTTGGTGGACAGGATTGTGCCGCCCTTCCCGACGACCCAGCCATGCTTCGCGTCCACAAAGCTGAGGGCATTGAGGTCATTCGGGGTACCGCTGCTCTCACTTGACCAGGTGATGCCGCCGTTGCCGGTGTGCACGATGGTGCCGTTGCCGCCGATGGCCCATGCGTCGTTTGCATCGGGATAGGCCACTCCGACCAGAGGCTGGTCGGTGAGGAATTTGGCGCCTTGTCCAAACTTCGTGGTGATTGTGTCGCCGCCATCGGTGGTTCGCAAGACCGTGCCGCCGTCGCCGACCACCCAGCCGTGACTCGCGTCGACGAACGCCACGCCGGCGAGAAACTTGTCGACGCCCGTCGATGCGCCGGCCCACTGCTTGCCGCCGTCCGGCGTGAACAGCATCGTGCCGCCTTTGCCGACCGCCCATCCCGTGAGCGGGCCGGTGAACTGCATGCCATAGAGGTCTGCCTGTGTCGTGCTGTCCTGCGGGCTCCATGTGGCGCCGCCGTTCTTGGTGTGCAGAATGAGGCCGCCGGCGCCGGCGAGCCAGCCCTGGCTCGGGCTGGTGAACGTGCCCGCCCAGATGTCGTCTCCTGTCCCGAGCTGTCGAGGTGTCGCCTGCCACGTCTCCGCCGGCACGCTCGGCTTGATGCGGAACAGCCCATACTCGCCGCTGGCCGTATCGGAAATGACCAGGAAGTGGTCGCCCTTGGAGAGCATTGGCACGTGCAGTATCGCGTGGCCCTCGACGAGCGGCGCCGGACTGTCGCTCTGCACCGCTGCATTGTAGATGTGATCGCCCTCCATGACGCGTATGGTTGGCTTGAGCGTCGAGTTCTCGCTCCCCTCGTTGGTCCAGCGCACGTTCAGCGCCCAATTGCTGCTCACGTTGGCGAAGCTGTAGAACCCGCCGACTGCCTGGCCGGTGACCGTGATGTCGGCGATATTGTCGAGGCTGACCGTGTCGCCGAGCACCGGCTGATCGCGAAGATCCGTGGGCATGGCAGGAATCGGCGGGTAGCTCGCGGCATACGGCACGCGCTCCTCGCCGGCGGGTGTGACCACGCTGAAGGACAGGAGACCGCGCTTGAGCGCGTTGGTCGGCACGCGCACCTGGCCGGAGCCCAGCGCACGGTAGCCCGGCGGCAGGGCGATGGCCGGCATGTGTATCTGTCCCACGTAGGGTGTGTGACCACGCCACACGGCCTTGAGCTTCCCTACCGCAAGGAGGTCGTTGAGGTCGAGGAGCTTATCGCCCGCGTTCGCGAACACCAGCCGATAGCTCAAGTCCGTCCAGTTCTTGATCGGCGCGGGCTTGACCGAGACGGCGTGCGTGGTGATCAGCCACGAACCGGCGGGCGGCGGCTCGACGGCAGCAGGTTGCGTTGGCGCGATCACGCTCGTGGACGTCGGCTGCACGGTGGGCGCCGAGGGATAAGTGCTTATCGGCGCCGGCGTGGGAATCGGCGTCAGCGTGATCGTGGCAGTCGCCGTGCTGAGCTCAGTGGCCATGGCCGTCATCGTCGCCTCGGCGTCGGCCAGCTTCGCCTTGATTGTAGCCTGGCCGATGACCACGGCGGCTGCAACGGTAGCCTGAGTATTCGGTGTGGCGGTCGACGTGGGATCTGGCCCGCAGCCCGATAACCCCACGATCGCCGTGGAAGCCGTCGCGATCTGCAGGGCGAGGAGGCACGCCGTACCCGCGCCCATGGTCCACCGAACCGGATGCTTTGCCCTTTTCACAGCCCTGCCTCCACTACAGATGCTCTCTGCTTACCTTCGACTCGGGCCCCCGCCCGGTGTTGCTGTCGGAGTTCCCGGCATCGCCGTCGCCGTGGCGATGTCGCGCGGACCCGGTCCCTCAGGCGTGTTCGTTGGGTTCGGCGCCGCGGTGGCAGTGGGAAGCTCCGGCACCGGGGCAGGCTGGCGGAAATACAACTGCCCGATCTGATTCGCGTCCTGCTCGGTGAACCACACCGTGCCGTCCTGGTCCACCACGATGCCGCCGGGGTTGCTCTTCGGGGTCGGCACCGGCCACTCGGTAATCTGCCCGTCCAGGGTGATGCGGCCGATTTTGTTGCCGTCGGCCTCGGTGAACCAGAGGTTTCCGTCCGGCCCCGCGGTGATCCTGCTCACGTTGCTGGCGAGTGTCGGTATGAGGAACATGACGATGTCGCCGCCGGTCGAGATGCGCCCGATCTGATTGGATCCGCCGCAGGTGAACCACAGGTTGCCGTCCGGCCCGGCGGTAATGTCCCACGGCCCGCTCTCGGGATTGGGGATGTTGTATTCGCTGATCTGCCCGCCTGGCGTGATCTCACCGATCGCGTTGTGTTCGGTCTCCGTGAACCACAGGTTACCGTCCGGCCCGAGCGTGATATGCTGCGGGTTGCTCTTCGGGTAGGGCAGGGGGTAGACGTTCGTGCCGCCGTTGCCGAGCTCCACGATTTCGTCGTTGGTGGGCGATGTGTACCAGAGCGATCCGTCCCGCGCGACGGCGATGCTCAGGGGATCGCCGCCATCCGACGGAGTGTCGTACTCGTCGACATGACCGCTGGACGTGATTCGGTCGATGTGGTCGCTCTTGGGATCGGTGAACCACAGATTACCGTCCGTGCTCGCCACGATGCCGGCCGGATACCCCGTATCGGCGGGCACGGGATATTCGGTGAAGCCGGTCTCGTGGTTGATTCGGCCGATCTGGCGGCCGGAGATCTCCACGAACCAGAAATCGCCGCCCGGCCCGGCGATGATGCGGTCGGGCTCGCTGTTCGCGGTCGGCACGGGAAGCTCGGCAAACACGGGGCCGGTAGGCAGCGGTGTGGTGGTCAGCAAGCTGCCCAGGATGTAGCCGGTGACGCCGTTGTAGGTCACCTGGTACCACGGCTGACCGTCCGGACCGATCACCGGCGGCGTGCGCGCCATGACCGCCTGGCCGGCGAACACGATGGTGGCGACCGGCGACTGCGTGCTGGGCTGCGCGCGAAGATTCGCACCTGCCGCGCGGAAGACCGGCGGCGGTACCGACACGTACATCACCCGTACGCCCGGCCTGGGTGTCGCGGTAGGCCGCGCGGTTGGCCTGGGCCGCGGCTTCGGTCGCGCGGTAGGCTTTGGCCGCCGCGTCGGAGTCGCCTTGGACTTGGCTTTCGACGTGGGCGTGCCAGATCGCCAAGCGGTGGGCGTGCGGCTGCCCCGCACCGCCGGTGACGCCGTGCCGGTGGTCCGGGCCGTCTTCGCGGGTGCAATCGTGGCCGTTGGTCGGGCCGCAGCGGTGGCGGTGGCGGCGATGCTGGTTCTCAGCGCCGCGGCCGTGGCTCGGGCCACGGCGTCGGAAGCAGGCACCGCGGACAGATACCACCACGGCTGATTGCCGAGCAGGGAAGCGCCCCACACGGCGGCGAACGCCGAACGGGGCAATGCATGCCCGTGACCATCCCAGGGATCGTGGTAGAGCACGTTTCCGTGGTCCAGTCCGGAGACCACGATAAAGTGCGCGGCGTGCCACGCGCCTGCCCACAGCGGGCCGCCGTCCGCGAGCAGCACGATCACGGGGTGGCGCCTGGCGAGCTCGTCGCCCAGGCGCGCGTACCAACCCCTACTGTCCGTCTGATGCCAGGTGGTGGTGAGCGGGAAGGGCGCGTGCACGGACGCCGCCTGGCTCGCCCCGGCCAGACCATGCCGCAGAGTATCTGGAGTGACGCCGGCGGGCTGGCCCGGCGCCCAATCCCATTCAGGCACGTATACCGCGATGGCTGATACAGCAGGCAACGCTCGACGGCCGGGCACGGTTCGAATGTAGTAGTCGAGGATCATGGTCGCGGCAGCCACGCCGGAGGCGGCGCTATTCAGGGCATGCTCGTCCACGACGAGAATCGTCGCGAGCAAATCCGGGCTCGCCGGGGCGGGCGCGTGCGCTGCCGGCTGGTGCGCGGCGGGATGCCGCGTGAGTCCGGCTGTCGCCGTGGCGGGATGCCGCGCGGGCCTGGCCGTCGCCGTGGCGGCGGCGTGACCGAGCTCGCCGGCGGCGCTGCTTGGCGCAGGGGCCGCGACGACCAACATAGCCACCAGGAGGCAGACCCTTGCAAAGGCACGTATCGTCCCAGAAGCAGGGGTGCAGGGGGCTGCAAGCCACCGCCGGGGCGCGGGGTGTCCCCGCCAGCCCTTCTCTTCTATTCTTGCCGATCGGCAAGCGCCGCGAGCGCATGCAAGAAGAATCCTGCTCACAGAAGACATACGCTCATGAGGGAAGCAGAACAGGCCTCCGACTGCGTCACGCAGATGTGCGTCGCCGGTCGAGAGGCGCTGGTTCCTTGAAGACAGAGCATTGTGGCGCATGGCTCACCCCACCCGCAAGGAAGAAAGCATCTGGCGAAACACGTCGAGCATGGCCGGATCGTCGGCGCGAACAAACAGCGTGACCATGCCGCCCTTCGCGGGCACCTCGACCCTCGCTGCCACGCCGGGTGTGCCGCCGATGGTGTAGAGGTGGCCGCTGACCTTCCCGGCGCTGATGATGCCGCCATCAAGCACCATGCCGTCGCCAAGCGCCGGAAGCGGGACGGCCTTGCGCGCGCCGGCCGCGCCGGCCGACCACAGGACTCCGATGGCCGGTGGTCCGCCCGGCTGTGAACGCGATTGTGTCGTTGGCGGCGGGAGGAAGAGCGCGCCGTCCGCGCCGGCAACCCCCTGCTGGATCCAGCGCGGCGGGTACGACATGTTGACGCCGCGCATGACGTTGCTGTACGTCTGCCACGAGGCGGGCACCGGCGCCAGGGTGCCGGGCACGTAGACGAGCAGGCCGCCGAAGCTTCGTGCAAACGGATAGCTGCCTTTCGGCGGCGCCACCGGGAGCTGCCCGGGACCGGGTGGCGCAATGACCTTCCAGACAGCCGGCTGGGCCACCACGACGCGCGTGGGGGCCGGCCGGGGAGTCGGCGGTCGCGGTGTCGGCGTGGCGGCGGCGCCGTTGGAGCCGCCCCCTCCGATCGAGCAGCCGGCGGTGCTTGTTGCCAGCACGAGTGCGAGTGTCGCAAGGAGAATGGAGAAGACCGACGGGATCGGTCCGTCTGCTTCCGGGCCGTGCTGGCGTCCACTACCGCTGCGAATTCTTGATTCTGCTTCCTTCTGCCATGGATTCCGACCCTCTCCATTTGCCCGTCGATCACCGGCCGGCGAGTCGCGGCGCGGCCGAACCAGGCCTGGCAAGCTCGTGCATTTCAGCGTGACGGGCCGAGTATAGCACCCGAGCATTAGGCGGGCATTAGGCGGATGGCCGCAATGGCAGTCGAGGGCTGGCGGCGCCACGCGGAGGAGCGACGCCGGCGCACGTAGCCGTGAGCCGGCTTGGGCAGCGCTCCGGCCCTCGTCGCCCAGTTGCGCGCGGACTCAGGCCGGCTCCGCGGTTCGTTGGCCCCGGCCGCCGGCCGCAAGGTGGACACCTCTGCCGAGGGCGGCCTGAACACCGCCGTTAGGTTATCAGTGAGACTCCTGCTGAAGCGCGGGGTTTCACGCCGGCGGCACGAACGTCGTGCATTGTTGGCTTCGTGCCCAGCGTGGACAGGAGGGGACGATGTGAAAAGGGCCGCGCTTTTCAGCACGGCCCTTCGTCAGAGCAGGGCTGATGACCCACGGGGTGGTCAGCGGATGACGGCGAACCGCGCGGCCAGCGGACCAAGCGAGGTGCCGTTTTTCAGCGTCGCCGTGACCGTGATGTAGGCCACCGTCGCCGGCTGCCCGTGCTTGCTGCCCTTCGGCGGCATGTAGGCGACATTGAACGGGTGCAGCGAGTGCCCGCGGAAGTCGGCCGTGTCCGTGAACGTTTGCGTTGCCCCGTCCGCGTACTTCAGCGTATACACGACCGTGGCGCCGGGCGCCGAAATGCCGGACACGATCTCGCAGCCTGGCTCATGTGCGCCCTTTGTGTTGCCTGCGATGGTGCAGTCCGCTTTGCGGCCGCCCACTTCCGTGCGCGCGTTGTGGTAGATGATCAGCGTCGGCACGGGGGTGGCAGTTGCCGTGGGCGGCACGCGCGTACTCGTGGCCGTCGGCGGTATCGCGGTCGCGGTGGCGGTTGCGGTAGCAGTATTCGTCGCATGCACGCTTGTGGCAGTGGCGGTTGGTGTGGACGTGGCGGTTGGCATGCTGACTACTGGTATATACGGTCTGGACGTTGGCAGGGGCGTCGGCTGCTGGATAATGCTCGTGCCGCCGCTCACTTGAACCTCGAACGTGTCCACCTGGCCGGCCGACGTGATGCCACTAATACTTGACTGAGAGATGGATCCCGAGTCGCTAGATGAAGAGAAATCGAGCGTATATGGTCCCGATCCGGTGCCGATCACCTGGACCGTGTAGGTACCTGGAATCGGCGAATTGTTTTCGAAGAACGGAATGTCAGGTAAAGGAGGGTCGACCCCCGTATCGTCCGACAGCCCTTGAGAGATCGAGTAATACGCACCCGGAATGTTGCTAATTGTGGTTCCGGAGCTCGCGACATATCCTGTCACCTGGCCATTGGGATCCGTGACAAGGAATTGTGCTGGGGAGTGCATCGTGATAGACCAGTTCCCACCAGGATGCGAACCACGATCGAGCACTTCTACATCCGTGATCGTGTGCGAGGGGCTGGGGTAGTCCGCACTCAGTAAATTGGTTGGCGAAGCGGGATACCACGGATCGGCGATGCGGTAATCGCTTCCAACCTGATTTACTACTACTACCCAGTGATGGTTGTCCCATGTCCTATCGTTCGGGTGACTCGGGTTCGGCCACGTGATCTCGATGATTGGCAAATTCCCGTCGCTGAGTGCTTGCGTGAGCCGCGCTGACAAAGTTGCTGGATAGACTACGCCGTTATGCTTGTTGAGGGCCAGACCCAGACTAGAAGCTGCGATATCCCAGTACATGTAGCATGGGTATTTCTGGTTAGCCCAGCCTTTGCCGTTGAGGTATGTGTTAAGGGTTCCGGGATCTAGAGCCATGCCGGTCCCTGGTATCGTCCGAATGCCGTACGAGTAGGCGACGTTGGCCACCGAGGTCAAGGCACAGCCACTCTTGTGAATCGTGTCACATGATGTCACAAGATCAAGGTTGGGGGAGTCCGACCACGGCGGGGAGGCGGTTGCGCTGCCCGCCCAGGTACCGCCCTGGTTGGGACAGATGCTCGCAGGGCAGTTTTGCTTATAGTCCATTACCTCAAGCGGCGTGCTACTGGGTAGGTTGTCTGGATTGAACTGCTGATTAAGCTCGCTGAGAAACAGGTCCGTAAGCGACTGGGTGGGGTAATCTGAGTACCAGTAGTCGGCGCCATTGTAGATTGTCAGACCTGTGTTGCTTGCGTACGCCAAGAAATAGCCATTGTTGCCAAGGGCATTGGTTGTCTTGGCCGCCGCATACCAGTGTGGGTCCGATGTCGTGGCGGTATTCGCGTCGCCTAGCTCGTCGGCACTAACGGGTAGTGGCACACCGTGATGGCCAGACCGGTCTCATCTGCCAGGCGCTGCAACTCCCACTTCCACAGGCGCACGCGCGACCCATTGCTGCCGCCGCCATCCGCGGTGATCAGCAGGCGCTGGGCCAGCGGGTAGTGCGCCTGGCCCGTCTCCTGCCACCAGCGGCGGACACTCGCCACCGCAAAGGCGGCCGTATCATGGTCGATACCGACGTTCACCCAGCCGGCATTCTCGGCCAGGTCATAAACCCCATAGGGGCTCACCCGTCCTTGGCCCGCGATGGGGAAGTCGTAGACCCGTACTTCCTCCGGCTGGCCTTTGGGTCGCCACTCCCGGCCCCCGTTCTTGAAGTCCCCGACCAGTTCTTTCTTCTTGGTGTCCACGGAGATGGCCGGCTCGCCCGCCGCCACAAACCCCGTCGCCGTGGCGTTGATGTGCTCGAACTGGGCATTCGCGATCGGCATGGCCTGTCCCTTCCCAGGTCTTGCTGGCGGCCTGCAGACATATGAGTAACGGATCCCCTGCAAGTCCCTGCGTGAGAGTTGAGTTCTCGACAACGGTTAGGGTGCCTTCCGCGCCTTCAGGCCCTGGCGAGCTTGTGGAGAATGGGTAAGTAAACCACGAGTAATCCACCTGACCGCCAACTCCTGGTGCGCAGCGATCCGCGTCGAACAACAGAATCTTATTGCCAGCAGCGAGGAATGCATTGATCGCCGCGTGTTGCGATGGTGTGAGGGCTGTTGCTATGTCACAGATCTCGAACAGAATTAAGGTGTCGTAACTAGCAAGCGAAGCAGCCGATATCGCTGCCCGCGTCAGAGGCGTGAACATCATGCCATTGTATGTCAGAGACTCCGATGGGGAGCCGGTGGGCCCAGGTCCCCCCAGTATTGCATTGCCAAACAGGTTTGCCGACGGAATACCGGCCTCAGTAAAGCCACTGTCGTCGTAGTTAACATATGCGATGTTGTGTGAGGTATGGCCCACGGGTGTGGGTGTCGAAGGCTGAATGCGGAATCGACGCACGCCCCATGGAGCGCCGGCCGGGGAATTTGCTGCTCTCACTCCCCAGTACAGATCTTTGTTGTCTTGACCTGTGAGCGTAAGGGTGTGCTGCGTGCCTGACTCGTTGGTGTCGACAATGGTAGTGCCCCCGTTGTCCATGTCGCTCGTGTCTTTGATTCGAAACGAATAGCTGTGGACTGCGTAGCTATCAGAGGTGCACATCACGACGCCGATCCAGGTGAAGGTGATCGTTTCGGAGTCTGTGATCGCGTCGCTGCTAGGGACGAGGAGCGCCGGAGCGGCGCAGGTGATCTGCATGATTTGGTCGAAGTTAGTCAGGTGGTCAATGAAATAGATATTCGGACCAGCAAATATCAATTCACTGTCGGGAAGCGATACGCCATAGGCTCGCAGGATGGCTACCGCCCTGCTCAAGCAATCGCTGAGAACGAGCACGTACGGCTGCGAGTCCTGCTGATCGACAGCCGTGTTGGCAGCAGCGAGATCGGGCGAAGATACATCGACACACCGGTATTGCGTGTATGGACTATCTGCAGCACGTTTGTGCGCGAAATCATTGACAAGGTCTGCCCAGGATCCCACGTTTGACCAGTTGTCCGTCGCGGCCGTACCCTCGGTAGCTCCGTATGTCCAGGAGGAATTGGTGCTGCTAGAGGTAAAGGCCCATCCGACGTGCCCGGCATAACCCACGCCTAGGTACACCGCGGCAGGAGCATCGATGATGCACGCTCGCCCTGTCCAAGTAGAATTCGGACCTACTGCCGGCACTGAGCTACCATCAAGCCCGCCGTGATTTCCTGTGGAAGACGGTACCGGCAATGTGACGCTAGTCGCCAACGCAAAGGGGACGCTTGTGGCTACAGCGGTAGCAGGCGCCTCCGACGTCGTCGGTATATCTGTCGCCGCATCCGTCGCCGCTGCCTCGCCGGTGGCGATTGCGCCCGGTACGGCCGTCGACTCCGCAGGCATAGCGGACGCCGCGGCGCGGCTCGAGTGCGCCTGCGCCGCCCCTGTGCGCGGCGCCCCGACCTGCGGCAAGAGTAGCTGCGCGACGAGAAGAACTCCCACGAGAACGCGAGGTGTAACGCGTGACATACGCCCTCCCTGCGCAACTTGCGCACCGCCAATAACGCCTCCGTCGAGGGCTGCCCCGTGGGCGGCCCCGGCAGCGCACGCCTATCCTAGCACCCGCGCATTAGGTGAGCGTTAGGCCGAAAACGCACCGGCCGGCATCTTCCCGCCACACCCTCCGGCGCCTTGCAGCGAAGCCGCAGTCACGCGTGCGAGACGGCCTCTTGCCCGGCCGACCGGCCTTACGTCCTCACCGGCCCCGCCGAGCACGGCGGCAGCAGGCCGAGCCGGGCCTTGAGCCGCAGCACGTGCATCGCCGCGTCGTCGACGCGGCTCCTTGGCACCTCGCCTTGCTCCACTGCCTCGTAGATCGCCGCGATCGTCGGCACGACCTGCGACTGGTACTGCTCGGCGCCGGTGCCCACCAGCAACATGTCGTCGCCTGCTCCCAGCGCAGCCACTGCCGCCGCGGCCGGACCGGGCCCGGCGAACACGGCTGGCGTCAGCAGGCTGTCGGTAATCAGCGCTCCCGCGTAGCCCAGCTCGCCACGAATCACCTGCTGGATCATGACCGGCGAGGCGTAGGCGGGCGTGCCGGACGGATCCAGGGCCGGAATCGCCACCCGCGTGACCATGATCGCGGCGACGCCGGCATGCACGGCCGCGCGCATGGGCGGCATGTCGTTCGCCTCGAGCTGCCCGCGCGTCGCGCTCACCACCGGCAACTCCAGATCGGCGTTGAGCGTCACTTCTCCCAGGCCGAGAAAATGCTTGGCGGTGGCGCCGATGCCGGCCGATTGATAGCCGCGAATGGCCGCGGAGGCGAGCGTGGCATCTAGCGTGGGATCGGGGCCGAAGCTCCGGCTGCCGATAGCGCTGCCCGGCGCTACCCGCACGTCGACCACCGGGGCCAGATTGAGGTTGACGCCCAGACGCTTGAGGGCCAATCCCTCGGTTCGGGCGTCCGCGAAGACGCGTGCCGGCGACCTGGTTCGGCCATAGTACCTCTCCGACGGCAGCGGGGTGACGCCGGCACGGATGCGCACGACCGTCCCGCCCTCTTGGTCGACCGCCACGAGGAGCGGCACGGCAACCACCTGCTGCGCGCCGACGATGAGCGCTGTAAGGCCAACTGTGCTGCCGACATTGCGATCGAAGAGGATGATGCCGCCGACCGGCCAGGCGCGAAGCAGATCGCTCAGACCGGCGGATGGGCGGTCGCCGTCGAAAGAGACCACGATGATCTGGCCGATCTCGGCGCGCAGGTCCAGTCGCTGGAAGGCGCAGGTCGCGGGGCTGCCGCCGCCAGCCCTGGCCATGTCCAGGGAAGGCAGTCCGGGCAGGCAGGCCAGCAGCAAGGCCGCAGCTGACACGGCCGCTGCCCTCTTGCCGAAGCTGGAGGCCCGGGCTACCGGCCCCATTTACGCGAAGCCCTCCGGCGTCCAGCGCCAGGTCTCGCTGCCGCCGGACCAGTCGATGGTGAATCCGTCGCTCGACGCCGCGGGCTGCACGTCCTGGATGTCGCTCAACGTCTCGGCGAAGATCAGGTGGTTGCCCTCATAGATCCACACCTGCCTGCCGCCGCCGTTGTCGGTGATGTAGATGTGGTCCGGCACGCCGCCGCCCGTGAGGTAGGCGTCCTGAGAGCTGACGATCTGCTGCCCGTCCGCCGCGATGATCTCTGCCGGGTCGGTGGCCGGGATGTCGTCCACCTGCCCGCTGGTCTGGCCGGTCTCTTTCGCGTGGTACAGCAGGCCGTTGGCGTCGAGCTGCCACTGGAACGTGAACCGCGTGGCGATCAGCACGCCGTTCTTGCGATCCACGGCGTCGAGCACGTCGTCCACGGTGGTGGCGTCGAGCTGATCGGCGACGACGAGCGGCGAGGCCACGGTCGTGTCGTAGCCGTGAATCCAGTCGTCCAGAGACTGCGCCGCCTGGCGCTCCGGACTGAGACATTGGTAGGCGTCGGCGTAGCGCCGCTCGTCTACCGCGAGGTAGAAGCGCACCACGGTGTTTGCCGCCGTTCGAGCACCGGCGCAGGCATTGCCCGCGACGGTGAGATTGGGGACGAACGCTGTGGGGATCGGCGTCTCCGTGGGAATCTCGGTCGGCGTGTCGGTGTCCGGCGGCGTGGGAGTCTCGGTTGGCACGTCGGTCGGCATCTCGGTGTCTGTCGGCACGTCGGTGAGTGTATCCTCCGGCGTGTCGGACGCCATGGCTATGGGAACACTCGTGGCCGTGTCCTGCTCCGTGGATACAGCAGGTGTTTCGGTGGCTGGCAGAGGCGCCACGGTGCCGTCGCTCCGCACGGGACCGCTCTCGTTCCCGGCGCCCGGGCTGGAAGTGGGAGCCGGCAGCGGCCCGGCAGGCGTACCCGTCGGCACGGTTACGCCGGTTGTAGCGGCGAGCGCGAAGTCAACGACGCCGAGACTCTTCTGGTCGCCGGAGTCTACCTCGACCTCGTAGCGCGTGCCGTCGAATGCCGGTGTGTTCCCCGTGGCGTCGAAGAGCCAGGACAGCATATGCGATTCGCTCGTATCGGCAACTGGCACTGAATCGGCGGCAGAACCGAGGCGCGTGAAGCTGCCGTCGTCGTTCTGCTGGTCCAGCAGAAACTGCAGGCCGTCATTCTGGAACCGGCCGCCATTCGGGCCCGCGACGACGAGGCGCGCCGCGTCGTACTGGTCGGGCGAGATCGAGGCGTCCGGCCGCGTGCACAGGTCCTTGAATCGGGAGAAGTCGTCCGCTGTGCAGACGCTCACGCCGCCCGCGTTGGCCTGAGCCGGCACGCTTACCGGCGTGTTTGTGGACGCCGGCGCGTCGGTGAGGACCGTCGTGTCGGTGGACGCCGGCGTCGCGGTATCTGGGGCGACGCTTGGCGGGGCGGTCTGCAAGGCAAGGGCCGCGAAGGTCGCGGCCTCCTGCGTGGCGGCGCTCGCGTCGACGGTCGGCGTTGGCGGCGGCGACGACCGCGAGCGAGGCGCAAAGAGGGCGATGGCCAGCACGCTGCCGAGGATGACGAGAGCAGAAAGCACGACAAGGATCGGCGGCACCGCGTGCGCGGCGCCACGCCACGCCCGGCTCGTCACCGGGGCGGCCGGGGGATACGGCGCCCGGCGCGCAGGATCCGGCGCGTCCGCCGGAGCGGCTTGCGTGACGGTCGGTTGCGCTTCCGGATCACGTGGTGTCACGATGCGCCCTCATGTCGGCGTGCCGGCGCCGCTGCCTTACGACCGATGCAGCGATCACACGAATATCCCTTACTCGGCCGGGCTGAACCGCCGGGTTCCCATGCGATGGCGCAAGTATAGCAGCGTGGCATTAGGCGACCATTAGGCCGATCGCAAAACCGAGTAAAGTCTGCCGGTCGCCCTGCATGCCTGGCGAGCCGGCTCACTGTTGAGGAACCAGTGCATGACCACGAACTGGCGTGCCGCGGCCGGCGCAGGCCAAGCTCCGCGGAACCGCGCTCTCGCCTAATGCCGGCCTAATGCCCGACTGCTATGCTGTTCGCGGCGCTCGGTGCCGAGCGGCCGGCGGCGGGTCCGGCAGACGCGAGAACGGGAGCGCGGATACGCTCGATCGGCCGCCGATCCGGCTCGAGGCGGCGTCGTGGCTGAGACGGCCGTGGCTCGATGCGTTGAGCGCGCATAGTGGAATGCGGAGCATGGCTATGGAAGGTGAACCTGCGCAGGGCGGCTACTGCAGGCTCTGCGGTGCGGCAAATCCCTCGCACGCGCGATTCTGTCCACGCTGCGGCGCGGCCGTGGCAGCTGGCGCGTCGGCGGATACTGGTGCGGAGCGGTCGGGTGTTCCCGCGCTGCTGCTCGACCCAGCGCGGTTATCGGCGTCCCCGCCGGTCTACGCTCCCGCGCCGATCACCGGCGCGGCCTGGCTCGTGCTCCTAGCAGGTGTCGCCGCGGCGGTGATCGGCGCGGCGGTGTCGGTGTTTCTGCCCTGGGTCACCGTCTCGGCCGGCAGCTCCGCCTACAGCGCGACCGCATCCGCCAGCGGCACGAGCGTGGGCGGTGACGGCTGGTGGGTGCTTGTACTGGGCGGCGCCGCGGTCCTGATCCAGGTGATCGCCCTCGCGCGTGGCCGTGAGGAACGGACCCTGCAGGGCATCGGCGAGCTGATCCTGGGCGCGGCCGTCGCGTATATCGCGTTGCGCGACGTCAGCGACATATCGTCCACCGCCGGATCGTTGGGCGGCGCGTTCCTTTCTGCCATCGGCGTCGGGATCAGCGCCGGCGTCGGGCTGTGGCTTGCCGCGATCGCCGGCGTGCTCGTGGCCATCGGAGGCGTGTGGCACCTGAGCTTGACGCGGCAGCAAGCGATCTGAGCTCGAAGAGCGTGAACCTGAAAGGAGGTAGGTCGATGCGAAGCGTGTGCCGTTTCGTGGCCGTTGTCATACTCGGTCTGATGCTGGTGGCGCCGGTGCACCAAGAAACAGCGCGAGCGTACGACAGCAGTATAGTCATTCAGATGAGCTCCGCGACCAAAGTGCTCGATCTGGGACCTAATAACAATACGTGGCCCGCTGATTGGAACACTGTCGCTTTCGATGACTCCATCTGGGATCACGCGGTTCCTGTTCTCGGCGCCACGGCAGATTGCGTGCACACGGCACTCGGCCCACTTGGCGGACTGCCGTTGTTCTACGGCCCAAACGCACAGGACTTCTATCTCTTCCGCACCAGGTTCACCGTGTCGGAAGCGCAGTCGTACGAAGGCAGCACCCTCATCTATGCGAACTACGACCATCCACCCGAGTACGTGCAGTATTACACCAATCAGCACTCCAATTGGCTCTATCTCAACGGCAGCTACGTTGCCGACAGTCTCGATCACAGCCTACATACGCTCTCGGTGGCAGCACAGCTCAAGCCGGGCGCGAACGTCCTGGCATTTTGGGAGCACAAAACCAGTAGCAACGACTGCGACACCTCAGTCGGCTTTCGCATCACGATTCGCATGCGGGGCGTCAAGGGAACTCCACCTCTACCTAAGCCAACGCCGCCCATTGGCCCTGCGGTCGCCCTGACCTTCCCGGCAGACAAAGCGATCGTCACCGGCACCGGCCTGCCGCTGGCATGGAAGCCGTTTCCCCGTGCCGCAGCCTACCTCGTCCATGTCTGGCTGGTGAAGGCCGACCCCGGCCAGGCAATTACGGCCGCGACCGTCGCGACGGCGGCCAGCACGGTCCTGGCGACTAGGGCCACTATCAGCACGGCCAATATGCCGAAGGGCACGTACCTGTGGAGCGTCGCCGCACTCAACGCGGGCGGCCAGATCATCACCGGCTGGGCAGCGGCACGCAGCGTGCAGCTAGAGTGACCTGTCACCGGCCAACCGTGCGGCGGGAGCCCGCGCGATAGCGAATTGGAGGTTGCCCCATGTATTCGTCTGGAGCGGCAAGGAACGGCAGCACGACCTCGGACCTGGCGGTTGGCCCTACCGTCACAGCACTGATCGCCGGGACCGTGGCGGCGGTCTGCGCTTTTCTGCCCTGGATCACCGCGCAGTCCAGCTACCAGGACGCCAACGGCTCGACCACCACCACCAGCATCTCGTGGAGCGGTGTGGATTCGCAGGTCCTCGACGGCTGGTACGCGCTGATGCTGGGCGGCATGGCTGCGGTCATCGAGCTGACCGTGCTCCTGCGCCAGCGAGACGGGCGCCAGGCCCAGGGGATGGTGGAAATGGCGCTGGCGGCGGTGCTGCTCGCGCTGGGTGCGCGCTACATCGCCGCCTTAAGCGCGGCCGACACCGCGCTGTCGTGGCTGCACAATTACGTCTCGGTAGGCGCCGGCGCCGGACTGTGGCTGATGGAGACGGCCGCGGTGGTCATCGCGGTGGCCGGCATCACGCGCATAGTTGCAGGGTTTGCTGACATAGAACCGGCTCGTGTATGGTCCCGGCCGGAGCTGGCTGTGCCATCCCTGGCGCCGCGATGGTCTCCGCCGGCGCAAGCTAACCCTCCAGAGCAGCGGCGACCGGCGGGGGTGGCACGCGCTACCAGCTTGCTCGGCGTGGCATTCGGCGGGGTCAATAACAGCGTGGCAGTCGGCCCGCTGGGCAGGCTGGCTCACAGCGAGGACGGCGGGCGCACGTGGACGGCCTTGGTGGAGCCGGACTGGCTCGACCACAACGCCGTGGCGATGGCCAACAACCTGGATGGCTGGACGGTCGGCAGTCAGGGTGTGATCCTGCGCACTTCGGACGGTGGACGAACGTGGGAACAGGACCTCAGCCCTACTCGCCAGGAGCTTCACGCGGTCGCCTGCACCAGCTCGCTGACCGCGTGGGCCGTCGGTGCCGGCGGGACGATCGTGCACACCACCGACGGCGGAGTTACCTGGAGCGTGCAGGCCAGCGGCGTGAGCCGCGCTTTCGGGTGGTTGGCAATGCAGGAACGATCCTCCACACCACCGATGGCGGAGAGACCTGGGTACTGCAAAGCGGCGGCACAGACCGTGACTTGTCCGGCGTGGCTTGCATCGATGAAGCGAGGGCGTGGATAGTCAGCCGGCGCGGCGCCATTCTCCTCACCTCGAACGGCGGATCGACCTGGGAGATCCAATTGTCGGAGGCAAGCCAGGCATTCAACGCAGTCGCGTTCGCGGATGCGCTGCATGGTTGGGTCGCGTGCACCAGCGGTGCGATCCTCGCCACCGTCGACGGCGGCCGGCACTGGTCGCGGCAGGCGAGCGGTTGCGACGAGGGTCTGTACAGTATCACGTTCGTGGATGCCAGGCAGGGTTGGACCGCAGGCTCGGGCGGCGTGCTGCTCCACACGATGGACGGAGGCACGACCTGGACGCGGACGGTGTTGCCGAACCGGACCTAGTTGTGGACGACATGTCCACAGATCTCTACACCTGTCTCACTTTCTGTGAGGAGCAGACTACCCGATGGCAACGACAAACATCGCGGTCCGCATGGCGGAAGAGTATAAGGCACAACTCGATGAACTCGCTGCCGCTACAGGACGTGGCCGCAATCACCGCGTAGCAGAAGCTGTGCGGCGTTACCTGGCAGAAGAGCGCTGGCAAGTAGCCAAGATCCGCCAGGGACTGGCCGAAGGTGACGCCGGCTTGGGCTATGAGCAGGACGAGATCGAAGCGGAGATGCGGCAAATCGTGACCGACGCGCGCGCCCGACCCGGCAGCATCGGCACCGAGGCGCAGGCCTAAGTGCGTCTTCGCTGGATGCCGCAAGCGCGAGCGGATCTGGCAGAGATTGTCGCATACATCGCGCGTGACGATCCCGACGCCGCGGAGCGAGCGTATAAGCGCATCTTCGCAGCCACCGCGCTGCTGCTCGAGCAACCGGCGCTGGGGCGGCCGGGACGCGTGGACGGTACGCGCGAGCTTGTCGTACCGCATACCCCGTATATCGTGCCCTATCGCTGTCGCATGAGCGCGGGACAACTCCTCGCCGCCACCCACGCAAGACGTCAGTGGCCGGAGTCGTTCCACTGAACGGATTTTGGTGTGAACGCGACCGCATTGGGAGGCCACAGACACCGGTACCGAACGCACCGGGCGCGTCTTCCGCCATGGCCAGGCGCCACACTTCCGGCCACGGATATCGACGGCCAGCTATGGCGCGTTGCGCGTGACCGCCTCGCGAACCTGAGAGCGGTCCATCGCTCCACCTGCGCCGATCACCCGATTGTGTCCGCGTGGAGGTCGTGCGCGGCTCGCTAACTCCGGCGCCCAAGCCGCATCATATCGCACATCGCGCTGGTATTGATATCGGCGAGAACTGGCTCAACGTCAATTCCGCAGTGTCACACTCGCTGGTGCACCCTTGGGCGGCTATCAACATCGCTATCGCTTCGGGGATAAATCACGGGTTCCCTGGTGGGCAACCTCCGTTACGCGAATGGCGGGCGCGCCATCGATGACGAGCGTCCCTTCTACCGGTGATCGTGATCAGTGCCGGTCGCACCAGCTCTACTAGGTTTCGTGGCACTCCGCGTTAGCCCCTCGCGTCCTGCCGGCGCAATGACACTCGCGTTCCCATCAGAAATACCACTATGAACCCGGTGAGCACGAGCCAGTAGGCAATAAGGTGTATGGAGTCGGGTGAGGCATACATTTCCTTCGGCCAGTCGGGCAACGGCGCGCGAACCAAGTCGTTCATGTGCACGGTGGACCCGAGTGCGGCTAGGCACCAGCGGCTGAAGAAAAGGTACGACACGCAGGTGATGGCGCCATGCAGCGCAAAGATCCCACCACAGAAGATAGCCTGGGCCAGCAGCACGACCGGGATCAGACTCATCGCCCTGTCCGCGGATGTGACCAGACTCGAGATCAGCAAGCCGGAGGCGAGACCTGCCATCGACGTCAGCAGCAGCGTGAGCCATATCTCGGGGAATGCCGGCAGCAGAATGCTGGTGTCCAGGATGTGGCTGGCCTTGAGCGCCACCAGTGCCAGCAGAACGAGCGACTGGACCAGCGAGAGCACGGCGAGTATGCCGAACTTGGAGAGGATGTACGGCCAGAGGCGCAGGTTCACCATGCGCTCGCGCTGGTAAATCGGGCGCTCCTTGACGATCTCGCGCGCTGCGTTGATCGTGCCAAACCATATCGCCGCCAGCGTAAGCATGAGCAGGATCTGCTGGGACGAGCCGACGTTGTCCAGGGTAAAGCTATCGCCGTCGGCGACCAGCAGCAGGAGCACGCCAATTACCGGAGCCTGCCCGAGCAGAAGCGCCAGATTTAGTCGGTCACGCAGGAGAATCTCGCTGTAGCGGCGACCGAGAATCTTCCACTGGCGCAGGCCACCAGCACGTTTCTGGCTTGCCCTTCCTGGCAGCGCTCCCGCTGCATGAACCGGCCCCGGCCGCCGTTGCTTCAACCGGTCCTCGACGTACATCCTGAAGTACTTCGACTGGCTGAATGCAGCCTCGATAGCCGCGATTGAGCTGGCGTGCTGTGCGCAGTACCGGTACGCGTCGGGGTAGGTTCCTACCCCGAAGAAGGCTGGCGCATCGGCGGGCGGACCGTAGTACACCAGCCGGCCGCCGGCCATGATCGCTACCAGATCGCACATCTGGATGTTCTCGGTCGCGTGGGTTACCAGGACCACTGTGCGCCCTCGATCGCTCAGGAGCTGGAGCTGTGTCATGATCGCCTTGTCCAGCCCAGGGTCCAGACCCGAGGTCGGCTCATCCAGGAACAGCACCTTTGGATTGGCCAGTAGCTCGAGCGCGATGCTTACGCGCTTGCGCTGGCCACCGCTCAGCTCGCAAATGCGCTTATACCGGTGCGCCTCCATTTCTACGTCGCGCAAGACGTCTGTGACACGCCGCTCGCGTTCGGCGCGTGTCGTATCGTGGGGCAAACGTAGCTCCGCCGCGAACTCGAGGGCCCGTTCCACCGGGAGATCGCGGTGCAGAATGTCATCTTGCGGGACGTATCCTATGGCGCCGCTGTAGGGACCCGGCTGGCGGTAGAAGTCCTGGCCGTTATACAGCATCGTACCTTGCTGGGCAGGATGGGCGCCGGAGAGTGCGTACATGAGCGTGGTTTTCCCCGCGCCGCTGCCCCCGATGAGGGCTACGAACTCCCGTGGCAGGATGCTGAGGGACACGTTGTTCAGGATTACATCCGAGTGGTTTGTCCCGACACGGCGCACGAGATTGAGTGCGTCCAGGCGCACGCCCTGCTGCTGGGTGGACGGCACGAGGCGCCGGCCGTCGAAGATGAACGACGCCGGCCCGATCCGGATTTCGTCGCCCGGCGCGATCTGTGCGTGGCCAGGGATGCAATTGCCGTTCACGTAGGTGCCGTTGGTGCTGCCAAGATCGTATAGCGTGAGCTGCAGGCCTTCCCGCTCGAACCGTGCGTGGCGGCGTGACACCAACGGCTGGTCAATGACCAAGTCGCTACCGGGATCGCGGCCGATAGTGAACCGCGGCCTGGCGGGATCGAGATCAAACCCGAGTGGGCCGCTGGCCGCGACTGCCAACGCACCTGGGGGCACGGGCGCCTCGAACGTCAACACAATCGCATCACCTACCGGATCGGGGATACGCACCCGGTCGCCCTGGTGGAGCACGGCCTCCTTGACGCGCGCGCCGCCCACGTAGATGCCGTTCACGCTGCCCTGATCCACGAGTACGTACTGGCCCTGCCGCTGGAAGATAAGTGCGTGTAGGCGCGAGACGCCCGGGGAGGCAACGCGGATATCGCAATCGTCCGCCCGCCCGAGCCGCATGCTTTGGCTGACGAGCGGAAATGCAACCTCTTGTTTGCCCGGTTGTCTCACCACGAGCTGCGGCACATCGATGGGCGAGAGGGCGCGGTGAAAACCCGCTGTCGACGCGGCTGGCCTTGCAATGCGGCAGCCGCACGAGCCGCAGAAGCAAGACGCGGCAGCAACCGGCGTGCCGCACTGGGGGCAGAGGATTGGGCCGGTCATAGTGAGCCGGACCGGGCCACGGGGCCAACCACGGTAACTACTGATGCGGCCATATTTACTATCAAGCCACCTGCCCTAGCCGGCCCCGCGAGTTGGCCGCTTACAGCACCGTTCGCCGATCCGATCCGCGGACACAGGCGGTCGCGCCGCCCGGCCGATAGCTTCGCGGGCACTTGCCGGGGCTGAACAAAGTCAGTTGGCCGACGCTACTCCGCGCACCACGCGCACTCGGTTGTTGAGACTGTCTGCTATGTAGAGATTCCCCATCCGATCCATCGCAAGGCCGAGAGGTTGATTCAACTGCGCGTCGGTGGCGGCACCATAATCGCCGCCATATCCGCCGTCGCCACTACTGTCGATCGGCCTGGCACCGGCGATCGTCGTGATTGCGCCGGTTGCTGCATCCACCATGCGGACCCGCTGATTACCTGTGTCCGATATGTAGAGATCGCCGCGCGTGTCGAGTATCACACAGCTTGGCTGCGACAGTTCGGCTGCCGCCGCCGGGCCACCGTCGCCACTGAAGCCTGCGACCCCGGTGCCAGCTACCGTCGAAATAGCCCCCGTTGCTGCCTGGACCATACGGATGCGATTGTTGTCGCGATCCGCGATATAGATATTCCCTGCTTGGTCAACAGCCACACCGCTTGGGCGATTGAGTCCCGCCTCCTAGGCCGGGCCGCCGTCGCCGCTGTAGCTGCCGATCCAGATTCCGTAGGTATCCTTCCGAACAACGCCGTCGCCGGCAACCGTGGAGATGTAGCCGGTATTCACGTCTATCTTCCGCACGCGCTCCGCACCGAAATCAACGAAGTAGATGTTCCCTTCATTGTCGAAAGCCACGTAATTGGGAAAGCTGATCTCCGCCTGCGTGGCTAGGCCCCCGTCACCGCTGTCGCCGTACGTGCCCGTACCGGCAACGGTAGTGACGATGCCGGTGCTTGCGCTCACCTTCCGCACACGATGATTGGCGGCGTCTGCGATATACAGGTTTCCTAACTGATCGAGTGCTACGTCGTTGGGACTTATCCCCGCATCTATAGCTAGCCCGCCGTCACCACTGAAATGGTAGTCGCCATTGTCGGCGATGTTAGTGACGATGCCCGAGTCCAACGCGATCTTCCGAATGCGATTGTTGAAAGTGTCAGCGACAATGAGATTACCCAGGGCGTCAACGGCCACGCTGAACGGGCGAGAAAAACCGGCATCCTTGGCGAGGCCACCATTGCCCGTGTACGTACCCACATCGACACCGTTGCTGTCGATTCGCGTTCGGCTGTTGCCTGCGACAGTCGTGATCTCACCCGGGGACAATGCCGCCACCCACAATGGCTGTGCCAGAAGAGTTGTCGATGGCAAGGGCCTCGCGGACGCGGTGGGAACATCCGTCGGCCCAGGGCTGGCCGTACCGGACCCAGCCGGAACTACGATTGCGATCCGCGTCGTCTGGCCAGTGGATGTGGGCGGTCTCGCACTTCGCGTTACCGACGCAGGTGTGTTGCCGGCCAGGCGAATGCCGCCGTGCCAGGCGAACACACCAGCCACCGCAACGGCCAGTGTGGCCACGAAAATCGCTGCCATCAGAGCGTACACGCGCCTGTGCCGTCGCGGCAGCCGTCCGGCCACCTGCGTCGGCTGCCAGTTGATGAGGATTGGGTCGGCCGGCCCCGACCCCGGCGCCCGCAGCGCGCTGACGATCGCAGCTCCGGCTGGCGCGGGCGGGCCCGCCATGGCACCGGCGGCTCGAGGGATCGCGTTTGCGGCGACGGCGACCGTGGGTGGGAGGGCTGCATTCATAGCCTCCGGTGCATCGGCGTTAGCAGTCGCAACGAGGGCCTGGATATAGGCCGTGGCGCTGGGGTAACGGTGATCCGGCTCCTTGGCCAAACCACTGAGCAGAACGGCATCCAAGCCGAGCGCGAGCGCAGGGTTAAGGGCACGCGGCGGGGGAGGCGCCTGGGTGACCTGCGCCATGACCACTGCTACCGGCGTCGGCCCTTCGAACGGCACTCGTCCGGTGAGCAGTTCATAAGCGATCACGGCAAGGGAGTAGCGGTCAACGGCGGGTGTGAGACTACTCGAGGGCTGCGTCGCCTGCTCGGGCGCCATGTACTCGGGTGTGCCCATGGTAAGTCCGGTACGGGTCAGGCGCCGATTGGCTTCAGCCGCCACCGCCAGGCCAAAGTCTGCCAGCACCGGGCCGCCGTCCTGGCGAAGCAGGATGTTCGCGGGCTTGACGTCGCGATGCAGGATTCCCCTCGCGTGGGCGTGGTCGAGGGCTGAGGCGATGGGACCCAGAAGCTGGACAACCGTTCCGAGGGGCTGCGGCGTTCCAAGGTACTTCACCAGTGTGCCGCCCTCGATGAACTCGGTCACCAGGTACGGCTGCTCTTGGAAGGCCCCTACGTCATGGATGACCAGAATGGCAGGGTGCTGTAGGCTGGCCACTGAATGGGCCTCTTGATGAAAGCGGGCTAGGAAGCCAGGGTCGAAGGCCAGTGTGCTCGACAGCATCTTGAGAGCCACATCGCGGCCGAGGTTCTCCTGCCGAGCACGGTAGACCACGGCCATGCCGCCCCGCCCAGCCTCGTAGAGGATGCGGTAGCCGCTTACCATGGTGCCAGTAGGCAGGCTCACCGATCAGGCTCCAGTCCCGCGGCCCGGCCGCAAGTCGCAAACTCGCGCAGGAGTGCTGGACAGGGTATTATGCCCCATGAGACAGCCCAATTATAGCAGCGGGACGTTAGGTGGGCGTTAGGCGGAACCCACAGGCCGGCACGTCCTTCATGATGCCGTCTTCTGCCGCGAGCGGTGCCAGCCATTGCTCCTGCAGCTCGCTTTGCCTCGCCGCGAGGGCCTCCTCGGCGGGCCGGAGGTAGTAGTCGCGGTGCGCCACGTGCACCTGTCGCGCTTCACTGCTCACGCCGTACCACCCGAACCTCTGCTCATTTGCGACCCGCTCGCGCATGGTCGCCGCCAGCGCGCTATGGAACACGGCCGGTCTTGCGTGCGCTCCTTTCTTCGCGTCTTCCGGAGAGCCGATCGTAGGCGCCACTGGGCGCATGCAACTCGTGGGCATCAAGCGGTGTCGAGCTGACCATGGAGCTGACCCAGGGCATATTGTCGCACGGGCTCGAGCATACGGTAGCGATGCTGGTCACCGGCCTTGTAGCGGATCGCGAGCGACGCCAGGAGGAGCTCCTGCAGTAGCGGCCCGACGTCGTCCGGATGGAGGCCTCTCAGTCCGCACACTTCCTGAGCGGCGGGGGCCGTCCAGCCTCCGGCGAAGACCGCGAGTCTCCGGAATAAGGTTTGCGCGTCCGCACTGAGCAGCCGATAGCTCCAGTCGATCGCCGCGTGAAGCGTCTGGTGCCGGGGCAAGGCGCCGGTATTGCCGCCGGCCAACAGCCCGATGGAGCGGTCAAGGCCATCCACAATCTCCGTGAGGGGCAGGCGGACAAGCTGCGCCGCCGCGAGCTCGATAGCCAGCGGGATCCCATCGAGCCGTGCACAGATGCGGGCAGTAGCCTGCGCGTTCGCGGCGGACAGCGCAAAGTCGGGCACGCTTTCCGTGGAGCGCGTGCAGAATAGCCGGACGGACTCCGCCCCGCCGATATCCGCGAGCGGAAAGCCGCCGTCGCGCGGGATTGGCGTCGACAGAAGCGGCACCTCTTCGGCGCGCTCACCTTGCATGCGCAGCCGTTCGCGACTGGTGGCCAGCACGTGGACCAGCTCGCCGGCCTGGAGCAACACCGCCGTGGCTTGAGCGCATGCGTCCACCAGATGCTCGCAGTTGTCGAGCACCAGCAGCAAGGGCTGCTCGCGGGCGCGCAGATAGGCGGCAACGGAATCCATTATCGGAACGCCGCGCTCCTCACGCAGGCCGAGCACGCGCGCGATCTGTGCCGGCACATCGCGCGGCTCGGACAGCGAGGCGAGCTCGACCAGCCAGACGCCGTCGGGAAACCGCGGCAGCAGGTCACGCGCCAGCTCCACTGCCAGGCGCGTCTTGCCGCCGCCGCCCACGCCGGTCAGCGTTAACAGTCGGGTGCTGCGTCCCGCGGCGGGAGCGATCAGCGCGCCGAGCCTTGCCTGAAGTCGCGGCCGCGCCACGTAGGCCGTGATCGGAGCCGGCAGATTATGCGGCCGGTGACGACGTGCTCGCAGCGGCGGGTAGGTGACGACCGAGTTCGCTTTGCTGAGCTGGTAGACGGCAACCGGCTCCGAGCTGTAGGGCAGCTCATAGGAATCAAGCCTGGGCAGTGCCATGTGTGCCGGCAGCGAGGCGCCTGCGACCGCATACGTCACGTGCGACACCAATGCCTGTCCGGCGTGTGCAATCTCGGCAAGCATCTTGGCCAGCGCGAAGCCCGCATCGTGCTCAGGCCGATATCCGGTTTGCCCGGTATGGACAGCGGCGCGCATGCCACGGGGAATGGCAGCGGAGGGCGGGGGCGAGGTGAGCGTCAAGGCGGCGGCGAGGGCCTCATGTGGATCGGAGAAGCTGAAGCGCCAGCACCGATCCGTGGGGTCCGCATCGGCGCTGCTCCCGTGGTGCGCAGCTACGACGGCTTCCACAGGGGCGGGAGTCGCTCCGTCTCCGAGCACGACCAGGCAGGTGAGCAAGCCTGCCGGGGCCTGGCCCTCCTGGGGCAAGGTGCCGCGAGGTGCGCTTTTTTCCAGCAGCGAGTCGCGCAGCCGGGTTGTCTCCAGGCTCGGCGGCACGCCCTGGTGCGCGAGCGTGCGTGTCAGCGTGCCGAACACCTCCTGCGCGGCCGCGAGCTCGCCAATGCGCGCATACGTGGTCATGAGCCGGCGCGCCTTCTCCTCGGCGCTGGGATTCAGCCCGAATGCACGTTGCAAATACGCGGCGGCACGACGTAGGTCCGTTCCATCGCAGAGCTCGGCGGCCAGGGCGAGCACGTCGCTCGCGGCATGGCGCAAGGCACTCCGACGTCCGCGCACGAGTGCGGCGTGCCGGGAGAGCGGTTCGACTGTCCCCTGCGGCAGGTACTCGCCGGCATACAGATCGATCGCTGTCTGGCATGCCGTCAGGTCCCGGGTAGCCGATGCCCTTTGCGCCTCCGCAAGAAACATATCGGCATCGATCAGCACCGCACCGGACACCAGGACCAGGAATGCACCGTCGCTCCGCACATAGGCCTGAGTTGGCGCCGAGGAGCCGCCGGCCAGCAGCCGACGAAGCTTGCTCAGTACTTCGCGCAGGCTGTTCGCCGGGTCCGCCAGCTCCTTATCCGGCCAGAGAAGCTCGATTGCCTGGTCCCGGCTGAGCCGGTGGTTGCTTGCACTGAGCAGGCCGGTGAAGAGCGGCCAGAGCCGATCACCGCGCCACGCCTCGGTTATGAGCGACTCTTCACCACGCAGTAGCGAAAACCCGCCGAGCGTCCGCACGTGGAGCACGGGCAGGGCATGCTGCGCGGAAATCGGATCCGCGCCCACGGCAAGCTTCGATGTGTCGCGACCGGATCCGCGCGCCGGATCGGCCCGGCGTTGCTTCCCGTGGACACGTGCTCGTGGCTCCTGACCCCTCGACACTACCCGCCTCCAGGCGCATCGGGCTTGCTGCGGGACAGTGTAGCAGAGGTCCGTACGGCGCGCATATGAGGCTAGTGCGGCTATCTTGGTACGCCTAATGTCCGCCTAATGTTCGGCTGCTAGGATGGGCGTGTCATCAGTGACCCGGCGCGCGGACACGCCGTACTTTGCCCAAGCTGGGTCGGTTGGCCGCATGCATGGACCGGGGCTCTGGCGAGCCGGCGGTAGCGATGCGCCTGCCGCGCGCGGCGGGAGGAGGGGGAAAGACAATGGAGGCACGCAGCGCGTACGATGTCCCGTCCACCCAGACGGAGGTAGCGTTGTTGCCGACGATCACGGCGTTGGCGGCAGGTGTGATCGCGGCGATCTGCGCATTCCTGCCCTGGATCACCGCGCAGACCAGCTACCAGGACGCCAATGGCTATACCACCACCACCAGCTTCTCGTGGAGCGGCTTCGACGGTCAGATCCTCGACGGCTGGTATGCCCCCGCACTGGGCGGCGCCGTGGCGCTGATCGGGCTGGCGGCTCTCATACGTTGCAGCGAGGTCCGCCAGGCCCAGGGCATCGGCGATATCCTGGCAGCGGCGGTGCTGATCGCCGTCAGCGCGCGCAACATCGCCGCCGTGTCCGCGGTGAGTAGCAGCTCGGCGCTGCAGTGGCTGCGCGGCTACGTGTCGATCGGCGCAGGCGCCGGGCTGTGGCTGATGCTGGCAGCGGCCATCGTGCTCGCCGTGGCTGGCTTCGCGCGTCTCGTCACGGGCGACGCGTGGGTGCTACAGCAGGCACATGCGTGGCAGCCGAGCGGCTCCGCGCAGTCTTGGGGAGGCACGGCCGGCTGGCCACGGCCGCCCGAGGATGCCGGCGGCTCAGCGTCGGGCCCCATGCAGCCATGGATGGGCAGACCGAGCGGCGCCCTCAGCCAGGATGAGATGGAGCACCTGCTGCATCCGCGCTCCGTCGGATCTGGGCGGGCGAGCTCAGATCAGAGCAGTAGCTGGCCGGCGCCGCCGAAGGAGCAGTAATTGCCCACTGCCGTGCCAGAAGGGGTCCAGACGAAGAAAAACGTGGCAGCAACATCACTCGTCAGGCTGGGAGGGAGCAAACGCATGGCAAGGATATTGGCGTGCATCCGGTGGGCGCTCGTGCTTGCCGGGCTGGTCGGGCTCACAACCCCTTCCAGCCATCGTGCGCGAGCAGCGAGTTCCGCCCCTTCATGGGCCAGAGTCTGCATGATCGATGCGCCGAATGACGTGTACGACCTTGGGCACGTCGGCTGGGCCTTTGCTGACGGCGAGAATGATTGGGCTTTCGGCAGCACCGAGGCCAACAACAACAATCCTAAGCAGTATGAGCCGAACCCAAGTTGGGACTGGACACACAGTTGGGAGAGGCACGGCTCGTGGAATGACCTTTTGCAGACGTTCGCGAATGGAAGTCCCTACGGCAGGCCGGCCAGTATCGCGTACCTTCAGTACCGCTGCGGTAAACCGCCGAAGGCGGACGTAACTGACGCGGAGACGGAGGTCGGCAAGCAAGCTACGAGCGGGTTCTGGATACTGGACCTGCTCCACCATCCGACTGTGGCCGCGAACGACTGCTTGACGAAAGCAGTTAAGATCTTGCAAACCTACGGCGCCGTTCTGCCGGACGATCCGGTGGCCAGCCTGTCGCTTGGCCGTCCTAACGACTACTTTGACAACCACTTACCTGGCTTCGACGACACGGCGTATCTCTGGTCCGTCAGCCTCACCACGGATGCCTCCGATCCATCCAACGTGCCGGCGGGGACAACCGTGAACCTCACAGCCGATGCGAGCCTGGATGTGGCATTCACCCCGTTCTATATCGTGATTACCGACCAGTCGAGCGGCGAAGCCGTGGAGACCTGCGGGGATGGCAGCGCGTGCACCGCCGAGATTCCGTTCGACGGCACGGACTCCGCATCGTATGTGGCCGAGGTCTCCGATTTGTCGGGGAACGTCGTGGCCCAGTCCTCGCCGCAACAGATCACCTGGGTAGGCAGCTCGGACGAGGGCAACGATGGCGGGGACTGGACCGTGACGCTGAGCGCGGACCAGACGGACGTGCAGGCCGGTGACACCGTCAATTTCACGGCGCAGGCGAGCCAGGACGTCTGGCCGACACCGTACTACATCGTCATCCTCGACCAGGGCACCGGCATGCAGATCGCGGGGTGCGGTAGCGGCGAAAGCTGTTCCGGCCCGGCGGAGGCCGACGCCGCCGGCACGGACAGCTTCGTGGCGCAGATCGCGGATGTGGACGGCAACGTGGTCGCCCAGTCGGACCCGGTGCAGGTGACATGGGAGGACGGTTCATCCTCGGGCCAATCCAGCGGGACGTCCGGCACGAACCTGGGAACGCTGGACCTCAACGGCTACTGCCAGTATCTGGGCGGACAGGGCGCCAGTCTCGACGGCTCGACGGCCTACGACTGGCATTGCATCGACAGCAACGGCGATCGGGAGGATATCGATGTGAACGAGGCCTGCCAGTGGCAGTTCGCGGACATGAACGCGACGGCCGTGGTGGGCGACATCAACGATCCCTATAGCTGGAGCTGCCAGGACACGACGACCAGTTGAAGCAGCAGGACTCCACGTGGCGTGGTTGTGACAGTACGCGTCAGGCAGCAATGGCTGAGCGGCGTAGCTAGGTAGCCGCCGATTCATCCCCGAAGCGACAACGACATAGCGCGGCGATCGCCGTCCAGATGTCGTCCGGTGCGAGGTGCGCGGCGAAGCACTCGTAGTAGCGCGTGATCTGCTCGTTGCTCACCAGGCTCATGCGCTGGAATGCTTCGCATGCCCTGTCTACGGCCTGCCCGGCGAGATCGCAGACCGCCCGAGGCAGGTGCAGGATGTCGCCACTGCCGGACACGACGATCAGCCGGTCTGCGAGCTGGAAGCGGGCAGCGAGATCCGCGCCCGCGCGGGCGATCAGGTTGCCGTCGTGCAGCAATGGCCTTCCGGCGGCGATGGGATCCTGGGTGGAAGTCATCTGCGCTCCGGTCACCCGCCGCACCGACGTCCCGAAGTCGTGGGTGACGTCGATCGCCGGAGCGCGGCATCGGCTTCATTGCGCATTGGTCGCGTCAGACTCGAGGATGCGGCCGCGCGGGGAACTGCGTCAAGCTCGAGACGACGCCCAGCGGCATGCTCCGGGTGCCACGCGGGCCAGCCCACCACCGATTGCCTGTCCGAGTAAGGCATGCGCGACTTCGTTGCGGGCCGCCGTTCGCCCCTGCAGGCTGGCCTGCCGTTTTCGGACACCGTACGTGGTGGACAAGACGCCCGAGAGATGCCAGTCGGTGGATCAGACGTGCACGTTGAAGCGCTGGCCGGAGCGGACGAGTCGCTGGGCCGGATCGTTGCCGGAGCGCTCGAGCTGAACCGGGCCGCGGGCGGGGGCGACGACCACGCGGGCAGGAAGCGACCGGCCGCGCTCGGGAAGATTCTGCATAGCTTCAGCCTCGATAGAGATTCGGAGTTGAGAATGATGCGCGGGCAAACATTCGAGTCCGTTGCTCCCGACACATGTGACCAATGCCTCTTTCGGCCGGCTGCGCGTGCTGCTTGGCTTCGTACCGGCACGTAGCTGCATGCGCATGGCCTGGCCCGGGGGGCCGCAAATCTCAGCAACGCCGACCGCTCGAAGTGCACAATGCGGGCTGGAGGACGCTCTCGCGGCCAGTTCGTGCTGCGGCTGGGGGGCGGCCCAGCGATGTCACGTTGGGCACATCGCGCGGGCAGCGGACCGAGGCATCACCGTCTCGGCGATGCGGTCGGCGTCACTTGGGCAATCGAGTCGGGCGCACGCCAGGTCCGGTGAGGTCACCGCGCCGAGCCGTAACCGGGCAAGGGACCAGACATGATTTGCAGCAACTGTGGAGCACGGCTGCCTGAAGCCGCCCTCTTCTGTGGGTCGTGTGGCCGGCAAGTGGCGAACGCCGGGCCAGAAAGACCAGCGGTGCAGCAGCAGGGCGCGGCGAGCACGGGGCTCCAGGCTGCCGGCGCCGCAACTAGTGAAGGCGCGCCGGCCGAGCCCGGTATCGCCGCAGGCCCTGTCGCGACCCCACCAAAGCTCGGTTCTCGCACACTGATGATTGCCCTGGTAGTCGTTACGTTGTTAGCCGTGGGAGCGTACTTCGTCGTGCAAAACCGGAATGCCGGCTGGCAGATCTCGCTGAAGGCAGACTGGTCGTCCGTCGGCACCGGATCGGCAGTGCGCCTGACGGCTCAGGCGAACAAGCGCGTGGACGGCTCCGCCCACTTCATGACGATCAAGGACCTCGATACCGGCGCCCAGGTGGCCGTATGCCAGCAAGGCAGCACATGCATCGCTACCGCGATGCGCGTCAAGCCGACCAGTGAGAGCTTCGTCGTGACCATCGGCGACCAGGCGCGCTCGGACACGGTTCCCGTGGCATGGCGGGACTGGAACTTGCAGCTTACAACCGACAGGACTCAGGTCCGCCCGGGGGGCACGGTCACACTCGTCGCGCGCGCCAATGAGGCCATCGACTTCTCTCGCTACACGCTTGCGATCGTGGACACGGCCTCCGGCCAAGCGATCAAGGATTGCGGGCACACAGCGTCCTGCAGTGCTCACCTGTCCCTGAAAACCGACAAGCAGGCCAGTCTCGCAGCGCAGGTGCGTGACGGCGGCGCGCTTGCCGCGAGCTCCGCACGGGTGGCGATTGTGTGGACAAGCGCCTTGTGGGCATGGCGCAACCCCCTACCTCAAGGAAACAGTCTGCGTGGCATTGCCTGCCCCAGCGCCGACCGCTGCCTGGTTGTGGGAGATCGCGGCACCATCCTGGCCAGCAGCGACGGCGGCAGGTCCTGGAGCAGCCAGCCTTACCTCGCCGCGAATGATCTGTCTGGCATTGCCTGCCCCAGCGCCGACCGCTGCCTGGTTGTGGAAAGAAATGGCAGCATCCTGGCGAGCAGCGACGGCGGCAGGTCCTGGAGCAGCCAGCCTTACCTCGCCGCGAATGATCTGTCTGGCATTGCCTGCCCCAGCGCCGACCGCTGCCTGGTTGTGGAAAGAAATGGCAGCATCCTGGCGAGCAGCGACGGCGGCAGGTCCTGGAGCACCCAGTCTTCCGGCACCGGCAACGCTCTGCGTGGCATCGCCTGCCTCAGCGCCGACCGCTGCCTGGCCGTGGGAGATGGCGATTGCATCGCGGGCCGTCGAGTATCCCTGGGGTCGGCTTGCCGTTCTCAGACCCTGAACGTGGTGGACGGCTCCCCCGAGAGATGCCAGTCGGTGAACCATATGAGCATGCTGAATCGCTGGCCGGCGGTGAGCCCGCCTTGCATCGCGGCGCTGGCGTCGATGCCGGGGCGAGGAAGTACGGCTCGCACATCGCTCGCATAGCCGTCCACCTCGTTGCCTGCTTGTAGCTGGTCCAGCTACTTCCACGCCGGCGCGTCTGGACCTGATCCGACTCTCTCTATGTCAAGGCTCTTGTAGGGCGATGTATCGAGAGCCCGTCAACGCGGAGTCGCGCAACGGCCCAAGGCGACGCTATGTTCGCTGTCGCTAAACGGCGCAGCCTGCACAGCCGTGCCCCGCTCCTAGTGCGTCACGACCGCATCCAGCATGAACGTGGCCGCACTGCACGGCACGTTGAAGCGCGAATGACTGTCGGAAGCTGGATTGGCGTCGATAGCCACAACGTTCTTGCCAGGTGCAAGAAGCTGGGCGATGTCGTAGGCCCGTAGAAACTCGTGGCCCGGCTGGTCCACCGGTGCACCGTTGACGAAGATGGGGTCTGCCGCGCCATTGAAGTTATAGGTGTCGATGCCGACCACGAGGAAGCTCCCTCCGTAGCTCTTCGCAGCCGGCAAGTTGAACGACTGGCGCAGCAAATATGCGTCAGTTGGAGCCGAGCCCCAGTATCCCGGCAGCGGCTGCCATGCACCGATGTTCTGCTGGAACACAGGACTGGACGTCCGCCGTGACGTGCTGCAGTCCCGTCCAGGCGGAGTCGTCGTAGCGCACTTCCATCCAGTTGGTTGGTAGCTGCGTGCCCGGCGCAAGGTCAAGGCTCTTTGTTCTGGGGCCGATTGCGATGCGAACCACGCGGCTCGTCGACGTTGGCACGGTTGGCGCTGGTCCAGGCTGGACAGCCACGGCATTGATCCGGAACGTGGCAGCACTGCAAGGCACGCCGAACCGTGAGTGACTGTCGGCGGATGGGCTTGCATAGACGGCCAGCACATTCTTGCCCGGCAAAAGCAGTTGGCCGATATCGTAAGCTCGCAGGAACTCGTGACCCGGCTGGTCAACCTGCGTGCCGTTGACGAATATGGTATTGGCTGCGCCGTTGAAGTTGTAGGTGTCCACACCTACGACGATGAAGCTGCCGCCGTAGCCTTTGGCTCTTGGCAAATAGAACGTATGGCGGAGTAGGTAGGGTTCTGTGGGCATCTGGCCCCAGTAACTCGGGTAAGTGTTCCAAGCACCCACGTTCTGATTCACGCACGCTTGCACGTCTGCGGTTACCGGCCTCATGCTCTGCCAAGCGGCGTCATTGTAGATCGGGCTAGTCCAGTTTGGGGGGGGTTGACTTCCTGCCAAGAGATCGAAGCTTCTGGTCGAGGAGTTGATGCTGAAGCGGAGTACCTTGCCAGCGGTACTTGGAACGATCACGTGCCCGCGTGCGCTGCCAGTAACGACATTGATGCGGAAGGTAGCCGCACTGCAGGGTGCGTTGAAACGCGTGTGGCTGTCCCTCGCGGGGTTGGCGTAGATGGCGAGCACGTTCCTGCCGGCCACTAGCAGCTGGCCGATGTCGTACGACTGCAGGAACTCGTGACTCGGCTGATCCACTTGCGTGCCGTTGACGTAAATCGTGTCGGTCGACCCGCTGAAAACGTAGGTGTCAATCCCTACCGTAATCCGGCTGCCCGAGTAGCTCTTGGCCGCCGGGAGGATGAAGCTCTGCCGCAGCAGATACGTTTCAGTCGGTGACGCGCCCCAATATGTGGGAAGGTTGTGCCAGGCGCCGATGTTCTGGCTCACGCATGTGCGGACATCTGCGGACACCGGCGTCATCCCATCCCACGCGGCGTCGTTGTAGGCGGGTAACGTCCAATTCGGTGGCAGTTGCGTGCTGCCCAGCAAATCGAAGCTCTTGGTTCTCGTGCTGATTGAAATGACAGTGACCGAGGGCGCTTTACTCCGTGCCTGGCCCGCGCTGGCATCGGCGGTGCTGGAGAATGCTGCGCCGGTAGGTGCTGAAGCAGACGCAATCGATACTACACTGACTACTGCCGCGACGGCCAAGCCTCGTCTTGTTGCCGCGTAACACGGGTGCTCGCGTTGCCACGCAGCAGGTGTGCGCACATCCGGATGCAACGCTGCGGAGTGGACACGTTGAAGCAATAGCGAGGCGGCGCGGCACAGTGATCTCGTGCTCAGCGAATTGATCATGCTCAGTTTCCTTGCTCGACACTACAGCCCAACCTTGGTCCGTACGACCAAGCTGAAGACTACTATAGCGCGGAGGCATTAGGCAGCCGTTAGGCGCGGCGCTGGCCTTGGCCCAATCGACGGAGCCGCGTACACGCGTTGAGCGAGCGGGCAGATCTGGCAGTTTGTGCCGGTGTAGCGCTCGGCTATCAGCATGTGCCTGCGGTAGCGCGGGTCGCGCACAGCTCCGCCAAGGGTTGGCAAGATCCGGAGCCCGTCATGGCGAGCGACAAGCCAGGCTGCGCGTGAGCCGCAGATCGCGGCGCCGACGCGGGTAACAGATACCGTGCGAGTGCCCGGCCATCACCTGTCAACGGGCTGTGCACGCCAGAGTAATCGTCGCGGGCGGCACTTGCCCAGTCGTGCCCTGCTTGGAGACGTTCGATTATCGAAGCCGCCTAACGCTCGCCTAATGCTAGGCTGCTATGCTGTGCCCGATTGGAGCGCAGGACGCGTTCACGGTGCAGCAATCACCGATACAGCTACTTCGGCTAAGCAAAGTGACAACTGGAGATGAAGATGGGAAGACGATGGCGGTGGCGGACGACTCTGCTCTGGATCCTCGCGACCATTGCCGCGCCGCAATGGCACGTGCATGCCGAAGGCCTGGCGGCGAGTGCCGGACCGGTGCGAGGTGACACGAAGAGCCAGGTGCTGGCCTATGCTAAGGGCCGGGGGCTTTACCTGCAGCCGATCGCCGGCGGCAAGGCGCGAGTGTTCGCGACGCCCTGGCCTGTGACGTCGATCGCGTGGTCGCCGGACGGCCGTGACCTGGCGATCAGCGCTGAGAGTGACACGATCTTGGGGCAGACGTACCGGCTCGCCGTGCTTGACGTCGCGACAGGCAGGCTTCACTCTCTGTTCTCGGATTCGTGTCCGGATGGGACCGGGCCGTGCCTATGGCCGCTCGAGTGGTCGCCGAACGGGCGCTATCTCGCCTATAGCCGGGGTGAGATATTCACCAAGGTGCCCACCACAAGCCTCTGGCTATGGGACCAGCAGTCCGGGCACATCCGGTTACTCGCGAACGATCTCTCCATGGGGGATGCTGTCGCGGTGTGGGCACACGACAGCAACCGCCTGGCGATCGCCGCCGGCGCCTCCAACTACAGTAGCCGGGATACGCCTCCGGTCAACTCATCCACCGCCGTCTTCGATATTGCCACGGGCCGGACCGTTGCAGTGTCCTACTACGGCCCTCCCGATAGCTGGTCTCCCGACGACCGCTACATTGCCCTGCATCGCTACGGGAACTGCCTCCACGACCAGGGCTGCTTCGGGCAGGCCGCTTTGTACTCGATGCGGACGCGCGCCGTGACCCCTCTGGGTGACTACGAGGATACCTATGACAATAGCACGTGGGCGAAGAACCCGGCCGGCAGCGGCTACCTGTACGACCGCTGGCTGCTGAACGCGCAAGGCAAGGTAACGCACGCGATCGGCGAAGGCGCGGCCAAATCCGGCGCGCTGCCGCTTCTCTCCGTCGCGCCGACCGGCAGATATGCGCTCGTGCAGAGCGAGACACCGGGAGAGGCAGCCATGGGAACGAAAGACACCTCGCCCGCGCGAATCGCGCTGGAGTCGGCGAGTGGCAAGCGGACCGTGCTCGAGACCGAACAGATACACGCGGAGTACATGGGCGTGTATGTGGGGCGCTACATCACAGCCTGGAGTGCGAGCGGTGCCACCTTCGCCTTTGCGTCGCCGTTTCCGGCCACGACGACGGTGCAAATCGGCAGCATAGGATCGAGGGGAGCAGGGCGGCTAAGGGCGGTGAGCCTGAGCGGCTGGCCCATGATGTCGCTGCAGTTCACGGCGGACAATCGCTACCTGATCGTGGCGCCCAAGCCCAGGGGCAGTGACACCGCCGACGTGTACCGCTACTCGCTGGCAGGGCACACGCTGACGCCGCTCGCCAGGGGCGTCGCGGCAGCCGCCGTCCAGCCCGCCGGCGCGCGGTAATTGAAAGCGAGGAATGGCAATGCCTGATATGCGGCGACTTGTGAAGTCGGCAGTCTGTGCGAGTCTCATACTTACGAGCCTGGTCCCGTTCGACGGCAGTCACGCGCTGCCGGCAGCCTGGGCGGCGAGCAGTTGCCGGATCCCGGCAACGTCCACTCTCGACCCGCTCAGCGCCTTCTTCGCCTCGCTGGATCGGGCGGAGGTGCAGACCTTCGACACGGGGTCGACCGCGTGCTTGTCGGTCCTTGCCACGCCGGCGGAGGCGGCGGCCATCGCCCAGCGGCTCGCGCAGCAGCGTGCCGAGTATCCGGGCACGGTGCTGCAAATTTCCACCACGGTGGGTGAAGTGATCTTCCCTCCCAGCGGTCAGGAGAGCGCCCCGTGCGCTATCTTGCAGCCCACGGTATTCGTCCGTGTTGCCTTCGCGCCGCGCTCGGGCGGACCCGCGCCGGCCGCCAACCGCTTCACGACCGTGCGCACCTACACGCTGGACAATACGGCCACTCCCTATGCTCGTGTTCCCGTTTACCTGGCCTCCGCGGATGAGATCGCCAAACCGCAACCGCTGGAGGCGGGAATCGGCGGCCCGTTCGCCGCCTCGCTCGCCTCCACCGTGGATCGGAGCACCGTAGAGGTAACTGGCTCTTACCCGCCGTCCACGCGATCGCGTCCGCAAGCCCTCGCCAGGAACGGCTTCGTCATCGATGCACGGGGCTACGGTGCGCTCAATTTCTACCTTGACGGTGGCAGTTACAACAATGGGGCGAATATAGGTGGGAGCGTTCCCTCGTTCGTCACCATCGATGCCGGCCTGCATACCTTCCACGTGCTGTTCGACCGCACGCTGCTGGCTGCGGAGTCGTCCAGCCTGCGACCTCGCCTGGCCAATCTGTTGAGCGATCTGCTGCTGGCCAACAAGGCCCAGCGGTCAGCTCTGCGCGGAACCGGCCCGCTTGCCGCCAACGCGTCGAACGCTGCCTACCTCGCCGTGGCGCTCGAGCTCCTCGGCGTTGCGCCTCCCTCGGGATCGGTGCCGGGCGCAGAGACCGGCGCAGTGGCCCGGGAAGTGGCGCTCGTGAGCCGGCACGGTGGGCGGGCACAATCCCCCTTTATGGGCGCCCCGCTTGACTACCGACTGTTCACCCCGCGCGGCCACTACGCCTACGCCCAGGATCTCTCGACCTACTTCGAAGCGATGAACTGGCTGGCGCTGGTGCAGGCGCCCCTGGAGGCGAAGAAAGACGTTGCAACCCCCGCCCAGGCGCGGGCCGGTGCGCAGCGTGCGGTACTGCTGGCGGCGCTCCTCGGCAAGAAATCCGGCGGCCAGACGCTGCTGCAGCGCTGGCACCAGCTCGCCGACCCGATCACTACGCTGATCGGCCAGCCGGTGGGAAGCTCCATGCCCGATCTCGCTCGACTCGTGCAGCAGGTCTACGGCAAAGCGCCCTCGGCGGCCGCGCTGGGGAGTGCGTCGAAGCTCTCCGCCTTCCAGCGCCGTGTGCACATGCTTGCCTCGCCTGCGTACCTGAACACGGCCGGCTTCAGCAGGGTCCGTGCCCTGTCGCTGTTCCCGGCCCGCAAGACGCCGGACGGCAGCCTGGCGGCGGCGCTCACCTGGCCGAACGTGGGCACCAAGTCCAATCCGCGTGGTCTTCCGAGCGGACTCGACGTGATGGCGGCGCTGGGCTCGCCGCGGGCCGCCCAGATCGCGGAGAAGTCCGGACCCTCGGCGCGCTACGCGACGGCGCTCAAGAAGGCGACGCCGGCGTTCGCGAAGGCCGTGAAGGCGCCGACGATCTACGCGCAGTGGCTGGCGGCGCTCAAGCCGCTGGCGCAGCCTATGCCGAAGGCGGCGCCGCCGGCGATGCACACGGCGGCCTGGGCCGATAAGGAGCTGCAGACGGCACTCGCCTCGTGGTCCGAGCTGCGGCACGACACTATTCTCTACGCCGCGCAGAACGGCGGGTATGGCGCAGGCGGCCCCTGCGCCGCGCCAATCTACCGCACCGGCTACGTCGAGCCGATTCCCGCCGCGTGGAAGGACTTGCTGGCGCTGACCGATCGGTTGCTGGCGGTCAGTCGCTCCGCCGGTCTGCTCAGCCACCTCCCGGGCTCCGACCGCGGTGCCCTGACGGCGGCGGCGCGCGTCTACCGCGACGGCCTGCAGTCCTTCGCGGCCATTTCCACGGAGGAGCTGCAGGGCAAGGGACCGACTGCGGCGCAGAAGCGCCTGTTGCACGATCCCTCGCCCGTGCTTGGCCGGCCGATGGGTGTGTTCTTCACCAGGACGCCGGATCCACTGACGGGTCCTGAGGCGCAACAGGCGGCGGAGATCGCCGACGTAGCGACCAGTCCCGTGGACGGGAGCGTGTTAGAAGTCGGCGAAGGGCGCGTGCACGACATCTGGGTACTGGTGCCGATCGACGGCTGGCAGTGGCTAGCCCGCGGCCAGGTGTACAGCTACTACGAGTTTACGACAGGCGGAGCTGCGCTACTCGGACGCGCAGTGGCGGCAGTTTCTGAATAGTCCTAACCCCCCGCGCCAGCTGGCGTGGATCCGGGCCCTGTCGGGGTAGAAGGGAATTGGACGTGAAACGCTGGTGGCATCCGAATGGCGCAGCCCTCTGTTCCGCGGCCGTACTCGTGTCCGGCCTTCTGGCCCCGAACCGGTCCACGCTCGCGAGCGCCCCGATGCGCACGGCAGCGCCCATGACCTACGCCGGCGCATGGTCGGAGACCGGGTCCATGCTCGCGGCACACTCGGCGGGCTCGCTTGTCAAGCTCCGGGATGGCCGGGTGCTCGCGATCAGCGGGTACTCCGACAGCCGCAACAGTGTGCTCACCGGTGCTACCGATCTGTACAATCCCGCAACCGGACGATGGACGCCAACAGGTAGGGTGAATCAACCGCGGTCTACCTGGACGAACTCGGCTGTGCCGCTCAAGGACGGACGAATCCTCCTGGTCGGCGGAGCCACGGCGTGGGATGGCAGTGGCGACCTCGCATCCGCCGAGCTCTACAATCCGGCTACGGGAACGTGGTCGAGCACCGGAAGCCTGAACGTCCCGCGTCGCAATTCGCTCGTCGTCGCTCTTCAAGATGGGAACGTACTGGTTGCCACCGGCGGGCATGGCGTTCCCGACGGGAACCGCTTCCAGTACAGCTCCGAGATTCTACGATCCCGCCACCGGCCGCTGGACTTTCACCGGCGACGTCAACATAGCGCGCGAGGGCAACCTCACAGGCGTGCTTCTGCACGACGGTCGTGTGTTGATGGTTGGAGGCGAAGGCCCGTGGAACAAGACCAGTCCACAGGCCGAGCTTTACGACCCGGCGACCGGCCGTTGGTCGATCACTGGCAGCTATGCAAATCCGCGCTGGAGCTTCGAGCTGTCCCTGCTGGATGACGGTCGGGTGCTGTTGATAGGCGGCTCCGCCAACAACACTGCCTACCCCGACGCGCAGGTCTATGATCCCTCTACCGGCCAGTGGTCGCGCACTGGCTCGCTGCACGTCGGCCGCGTGGGATTCGGCGTTGCAACTCTCGCAGACGGACGCGTGCTCGTGGCAGGCGGCACTGACGCGCGAGGCAATCCGATACTGCAGAGCGAGATCTATGACCCGTCTACGGGGAAGTGGTCGCTCGACGCCCCGCTGCTGGCGCCGCATACAGGAGCGCAGCTCGTCTCGCTAAATGACGGGTGCGAGCTGATTACAGGTGGGTGGACGGGGGGAGCGCACTCCGTGCCGACGACCGACGCTGAGATCTATAAGGCGCCTCAGGCGGCCGGCGCCAGCCCTGGCAGACCGATCCAGGCTTCGCCCGGCCAGTTGGTGGCCTATGTAGCCAGCGGCGTCCCGTACGTTAAGCCGATTAGTGGCGGCCCCGCACGAGTGCTCGGCACGCCGTGGCCGGCTCAAGGTCTTCAGTGGGCCCCCGACGGATCACGAATTGCCGTCATGGGTACGGCCGGCCAGCTCGCCGTGGTTGACCCTCTAGACGGGACGAAGGTCGTGCTGTCGGAGGCACGCTCATTTGAAAGGGCCTGGTGGCATGACGATACCTGGTCGCCTAACGGGCGGTATCTGGCGTTTCCAAAGGAGGTCACGAGCGCGGACACGGCAGACCTGTGGATCTGGGACCGTATGACTGGCCAGGCGCAACGTATGGCTTCTAGATTCGCACTCCCCGCGTGGTCTTCCCTTGCATGGTCGCATGACAGCACTCGCCTGGTAGTTGCCGAGGGTGCCACGAGTTTCCGAGCGGGCATGCCTGCCAGTGACCCCGAGCTGGTCGTGCTCTCGCTCAAAGGTGATGTCCTGGCACGCATTGGGCAGGGCGCCATTCCATCGTGGTCGCCGGATGACCGCCTCATAGCGTACTCGGTGTATTCAAGTTGCACCAACACCAGTTGCAGTGGTCGCAAGATGGTCATGCCAGCCGGTGGGGGCCGGGCGACCTTGCTTGACCCTGCGGCGGAGTGGATGGCAAACAACAATCAGTGGGTGTCTCTCCCGGGCGGCTACGTCTTTGATCGCTGGCTGCTCGATCGGTCAGGGCACATCCTTCGGACGGTTGTGCCTCCAGCTGACTTGGTTCTAGCGTGGGCGCCGAACGGGCGGCACGTCCTTGCCAGCGCATATACCAGCAATTCCCAGCACTACGTGCTCAAGCTTGTCGCAGTGGGTAGCGTGACACGCGAGGTCTACACTGGCAACGCGCAGATGCCGTACTGGGCTTACTACGGCACGCTGCCGTCCCTCGTAGTTTGGCAGCCAGATAGTTCCGGATTCGCGTTTGCTGATCTCCTGGACGCGTATCGCGGTCTCCAGGAACCGGCGTGTTTCGTGTTCACTATCGGCTCCGGTTCTTTACAGCGCCTGGCATTCCCAGGTTATCCTACTGCGTTCGTGGATGGTGACCGCGGCCTCATCTTGCAGCAACCGCTAGGTGCATATCCTAATAGAACGTCGACGCTCTATCTGTACAGCCTGCAGTCCCATCGCCCAAGCATGATCGCATCTGGCGTCGGCACCGAGCAAGGCGCTACTTATAGCTCCTTCGCCCTCCAACCCGTCGCGCCCCCGCCCCAGCAGCTGGACAGCCTCCTCGCGGCGATCGAGCACCTGCGCGCCACCAGCGACAAGGGGCTGGACCAACTGCAGCAGGGAGAGGCGGCGCGACGGCAAGCGGTACTCTACTTTCGCCAGCATTTGAAGAGCGATGCCCTGCAGGGAGCAGCCACGATCATCCTCGATGCGCTCTCCGCCGGGAGTGCGGCCAAGGACCTCTGGCAGGGCAGCCTGCACGATTTCATCGGGCAGATGTCGCTCACCAACACCAAGGCGCTCGTTGCCGATGCCGCCCGGCACCTGGGCAAGGACGCGGCCAAGCACCTGGCCAAGGCGGGCTACGACGCAGGCGTGGCCGGGCTGGTCGATTGGCTCATCACCGGAGATCCGCGCGCCGGCGCGGCGTTGAGCACGCAGATCCAGGCCGATAAGCAGCAGGTCGATGCGGCGGCGAAAGCGGCCGAGGCAGCCGTGCGTGCCCATCCCCCTTCGACGAGCCAGGCTAGAGCGATGGAGGCGGCGCTGGCGTCGGTGACCAGCGCCAACAACCGCCTTGCCGGCGAGCTCGAAGCCCTCTCCAATCTGCTCACCACGGCCTACACCCTGCGATCGAGTTCCGACAAAGACACGACCGTGTTCGACAACTTCTTCGCGGATACGGCGCTCTGCTGGAGCCTGACGGCGCTCTCGCTACCCGTGGGAGGCTGGGGTGGACTGGCCTACAAGGGGACCAAGCTGGCGTTCCAGGCGCTGCAGGCGCTGGGGAAGGAGGCGGAGGACGCGCAGCTGGTGAGCACGGCGACTGCCACCTCCCTCTCCGGCATCCCGCTGGCGGCGTCGATCACGACGAATGCGAAGCTTGTGCTCGCGGGCTTTGAGAGGGGCAAGGTGCCGCCGGCGCCGACCGGCAGTCTCGGCAAGCTGGTGATGCAGGAGCAGGCGGCCCTGCTGCAGACGCACACGGCGACGCTCGACGTACCGGTGCGCGCGGGGAAAGTTGGGGCCATCTTCCAGGCTGTCGTCACGTACCAGCACGCGCAGCACACCCTGCCGGTACCCCAGGGTGCGTACCCGGTCACCTATCTGGCCAAGAGCGCGCCGGTCGTGGTGCAGGCCGGTAAGGCGGCCACACTTCACGTGGACTTCCTGCCGGGAGGCAGCGGCACGCCGCCATCAGCAGGCACTCCCATGACCATCACCGTGCTGGCGCTGGAGGGGAACCGCGTGTACTACGTCGGTCAGACCAGCATGGACTGGCGTCCTGTATAGGCGTCGGTGCCGGCTAACGCCGGCCTATGCTCGCGTGCCAGTATGTGCGCGATGACCGGCGCGAATGCGCCGCGCCCGTCCACCTGGATCCGAACGCCAGTAGATTAGGGAGGATACCCGACGATGAGAACTGCCAGAGGAGCTCAGCGGCTGGCCGTGCTCGGCCTGGCGATCATGGGCGTTGCACTTTATCAGGGCGACGGAGCGGGACAGGTAGCAGCACGGGTGGCTCCTGCCCGATGGTCCGCCGATGGTATCACATCCAGCGGGCCAATATGGTCCAGTTCGCCGGCCACGCATGTGGCCGTCCAGCAGCCGGAGCTGTACGTTCTCAATGGTGTGATGCTGGGCAGGCTCTGGAGCTGGCCGCACTTCCCGGCGACGATAGCGATCGACAACCACGACGGCTTTACCAACCTGCGCTGGACGCGACACTCCCTGGCGATGGCATCGGCGGTCGGCACGTATAACTACGACCTGTGCACCAAGAGCTGCGCTGGAGGGCCGATGCGCCAGGCGCCGGTCACATTGGTCGCCTCGCACCCGATGGTCTGCAACGTGCGAATGATCGACGCGCGCATGTTTGCGTCACGTCTGCAACGTGCTTACGTGTACGATTCTCTGAGCACCGAGTTTGGGCCCAGTGCGGGGGTGCCGTCCAGAGCGAGGAACTCGCAGTGGTTCCAGCCTGCCTGCAAGGCGGGAACGCGATAGCGTGCCCATCGGGGGCGCGGAGCGGGCGCCGGCCAAGCTTCGAGCAGGGCGGCGGCGCCTAACGCCGGCCTAATGCTCGGGTGCTAGGATTGCTACAACCGCGCGAGTTTCACGCTCGGGCAGGCCGCGTCGACCTGAATAGACGACAACAGATGGCGACGAGCGCGCGCCAGCCGGTGTGGTTACGGGCGCTGTCGGGGAAGAAGGCATCCCAATGACAGGCTGCATAAGCCATACCGTCGGCATCGCGAACAGGCGACGCGGCAGCCCGTCTGAAGATTGCCAACCACGGCAGAAATGAGGGCGTGATGCGAAGGTCACTCGGTGCAGTGCTTAGGGATCGGCCCAATCGTCACATGTTCTGGTGCTGCCTCACCTTGCCTTTCTTGCTGCTCACGACCGGTCTATCCGGTGGCGGCAACGCTGCCCACGCCCACGGCCGTGATCTGTCCTACGAGCGGACCGCCCTGGCAGCCCACTGGCAGATCGCTATCGACAACCCGTCGCAAGACGTGACGACCGCGCCCATCCAGGGTGGTGCAGCCCGCTTCACGTTACCGATTACTAACAACCTGGCTCTCTTCTACGCCGTAGACGCCTCTCGGGCCGGGGCCGTCGTCGGCACCCGATCCACGCTATGGAAATACGGCTATTTCGGCCCCAAGCAGCACCTGACCCTTGACCTGGCTTTCAGCGGCGCCGACCAGTATGCCAGTGTTGATCTGAATCCCTGCGATTCGAATGCAGTGCTTGCCGACGAGCTTGAGATGGGAATCAGTTTGGTCGAGGTCTACGTGGTGGCACAGAGCCTTCAAACGGGCGGTACGGTGCCGGCTATCGACGTGGACCCAGCGGCCGTGCTCAACGCCGCGCCCGACATCTTCGCGGCAGCAGCGGAACTGATGAGCGTGAATGACTACACCGCTCCGTTCGCTGCACTGTACAAGTACGCCAATGCTACGTCCTTGCCTGACATCGTCTGGGCCAGCGCCGACCTGACCACATCGCTCGGCAAAGTGCTTGCCAAGCCGTGGGCTTTGGCGCGATTGGCACCACTCATTGCGAAAGGCATCAGCGTCGCCGGGCATGTCGCCGTCACAACATCGGCAGTCCAGGCTGCCATGAAACAGCTGGGAGCGATAGCAGACGCTTACTCACTGGCCAAGCTCGCCCTACGGATCACGGCGATGTTCTACGACTTCGCCAAGATGGCCGTCGAACGCGCACAGGCACAGCTCAGTGGTACGATTGCTCCCATCGTCCGGATCCGGTTGTCAACTACCTCAGGCACTTCCTTTCAGGCCACGGTCAGTCTGAACAATTACGAAACGCGAATTGGCGAGAACGTGGGTTACTGTACTAACGTGACGAGTCCGGCATGGCTCCAGGTGCGGCTCGTTGTGGTCGGAGAGGCTTCACGCGTGCTGGTCAATCAGAAGGCCAGCGGCCAGCAGTGCCGCACTGTCCGCCTGACTGGGCCTAGCGGCTTGGCGAAACTGATGCTGGACGCCTACTCGCTGGCAGGCGGCCGATTCGGCTCGGACGAGACCACGTTCTATATTGACGTCGCGGCAACGCCGACCACAGTTCCCACCCGCGTGCCGCCCCCACCTCCCTTGCCCACCCCGGTCGGGCCGATGACCGTGCAGCGCATCATCGCCGCCCTGCTCGCCGGCAGGAGCTTCGAGCTGACCATCGACGCCAGCGGCTCGACCTGGGCGGGCAGCGTGAGCATGCACCTGCACTATGTGGTGGTCGGGGCAGCGCCGAACGGCGCCTTCTACCTGACCGGCACCGTGCCCATCAATATGCTGGGAAGCACTTCCGTGGAGACCATCGACGCCGCCGGCCGCGGTGACAGGGGTTGCCTGCGCGTCAACGGCGGCGCGTGGTCGTGCGGACGCATCGACACCGTGAGCTGGATGGGCGGCACGATCAACCTCGGCCAGCTCCTGCCCCAGGTGGCGCTCAACAGTGGGAGCGTGTCCGGCCCGCTGACGCCCATCGGCGCCTCGACCATCGGCGGCCAGCGCGTGCAGGGCTATGAGTTCTCCACCACAAACGGATCCGGCACGTTCTGGGTGGATCCGGCGACGAGTCGCCTCGTGGAGGAGACCGCGAGCACGACGGATTCCTCGTCGGGGGCCAAGGCAACGGTGGACGGCGTGGTGACGCACTGGAACGATCCGGCACTGAAGCTTCCGTACGTGCCGGGACTATAAACGACAGGAGAGACTGAAACAGAGTCACAACGTGTTGAAGCATGGGTAGGCGGTAGGACCTGGGTTGCAGGGGACCGCAGGACCCCGGCGGCTTGGGGTGTCCCCAAAACCTCATCTCCTGCTTGTCAAGCCGGCCTCCGCTGTGGAAAGGCGCACACTGAATGGCCCTGGGGCCAACCAACGGCCAACCTTGGCCGCGTGTCAATGATCGTAGAGGCGTCTGCACCTGTGAGGAGGTGGATCGACACATGGCAAGCCTGAATCGGCTGTCGACTGTTGGGCGGCGCTGTCTGTTCCTGGGCGTCGCGCTGGCTCTGATCGCGTCGGCCCCGGCTGGAGCTGCATATGCCGCGCGCGCGGCCGGGCCCGTGGCACGCTCGACTGCTGCCGTGCCTCGCCAGACGTACGCGGTCTTTGGCGTGGGCAACGCCGTCTACCTGGTGGATGCGCACGGCCGTATCGTCGCGCATGCCGCCGGCCGCGGGGTATCGTGCTGCCTGCCCGGGGGCGACTATATTCCACCGGGCGCCGCCGCCAAGACCTGTTGCGTCTTTCCGGGCGCCGTGCCGGTGTATCCCACATCGGTCAGCGCCACGCGCAACCGTGTGTACTACCTGGACGGCGACACACGCGTCATCTCGCTGAGCTCAGATGGACGCACCCGCCTGGCGGCGACCGTACACGGCGGCCCTGCCACGCTCGTCGGATTCGCCGTAAGCCCGGATGATCGGCGAATCGCGGTGGCCGAGAGAACTTATCTGCCGTTGGCGGGCCATCCGAACTACGTGGATGCTCGCAACGATCTCCGCCTCTATGTCGAGGATCTCGGGAGCGGTGCGCATCATCAAGAGATCTTCGAGCAGACCTTCGATTCCAATACGAGCGAATGGCCTGTCGGCTGGTACCGGGGCAACCTGGTGGTGGCGGTCGGCCCGGTCGGAACCCAGCAGTACGCGTGGCAAAACCCCTACGCCGCGGCGAACGGCTATCATCTGGTCAATCCGGACACCGGCCGGCGCCTGGCCACGATATGCGCCGGCGACTATATTACCGGGATCTCTCCCTCAGGACCGCTGTCGGCCGCCGGCACGGCGTGCTGGCAACGCGACACGAACGGCGGGCCGGGTTCCCTCTCTGTCGCGCATTGGGATGGGAGCTCGACGCCGTTCTCTGATGAGCTGCGCGTCGCGTACGGTTTTGTGGAGGGCGTTGCGTCGCCCGATGGGAAGACCATCGCTCTGAGCGATGGCAGCGAGCTGCGCCTGGTGCAGCCCGGAGGTGCGATGACGAGCGTGCCGCTGAACCTCGAGCCGTGGGGCTGGCTGGATAGCCGCCATCTGATCGTGGCCAAGTCGTCGACCGATGCCACGGGTCTGGCGGTGCTCGATCTGGCCGGCGGCACCCTGGCGCCGATCGCGCTGCCCGTCCGTAACATCACGGCGTTCGCCTATCTTGGCCCGTTTCCAAGCCAGTTACCATGACGGATCGCGTGGCTACGGCGACCTGCTCGTGTAGAGGCACGGAAGGGACTTCGTAGCCGTGCCGTCGCCGCTGAGCTCCATTCGCCAGGTGCTGGTGACCGTCTACCTGGCACTGAGCCTGGCGCTGCTGCTCTGCGCCCACTCCGTCGTGCACGACGCGAGCGAGATGCCCGCCGGCTTCATGCACGACTCGACGCTTGTCATCGGTCGCGCGGCAGTCTGGGTCGCGGAGCCGACAGGCCTCACCTGGCCGCGCGATCGGATCGACGCCGCTCTTGGCAACGAGCCGCAGCCGGCGACTGCACCGCTGCTGCTGGCGAGCGCAGATGACACGTCCGGCGCAACCACGGCGCCGGCCACGGAACCGGCTCGCGTGCTGCGGCGAGTGGTCATGGTTTCCTCACGGCAGGTGGTCTCCACGGGCCAGGCGCCCACCGCTCGCGCCACGAGCCTTGCACGTCATCCCACGCGGCAGGATGTCGTGAAGAACGCCTCGAGGGCGGCTGCGAGCACTCCCACTCATGCCGCGCCGCCTGGCCGCGGCTCCGTCGCGGTCGCGCGGAATCCGCTCAGCTCGGGGCTCTCGGATTGTGCCGGACCCGCTCACCCGTGTGACCCTTCCGGCGGAAGCCAATCGCCCTCGCGCGCCACCGGGCTCGTCCCTGCACCGCTCAGGCGAGCGCACTCGGCCGGCACGCCGCCGGACGCGCCGGATTCCGCAGGTGTCTATGCGACCACCAGAGCCCTCAACGCGACCCGCACGTACGGTGCGACCCGCACAGCCAGAGCTGCGCACGCGCCCAGGGTCACCGCTACTCGCACGGCTACCAGCACGCCCGAGCCTATCCATACTCGCAAGGCTACCCGCACGCCCACGGCCACCGCGACGCCGCCCGGGCCGCCACTGCCCCGCATCACTGCAGACCGGCCGTTGCGTCTCCTGGTCACCGGCGACTCGCTGAGCGAGTACTTCGGTCCCGACCTGGTGGACCTAGCCGGCTCGAACGGGATGGTCAGGGGCTCCGTGGACATTCACTACGGCACGGGCCTGGTCCGTCCGGACTTCGTGGATTGGTCGCTCGTTGCGAAGCAGCAAGCGGAGAACTACCATCCCGATGCGGTGGTGGTGCTGCTCGGCGGCAACGACGCGCAGAACATGGTGCTGGCCAACGGGCAGATCGTCTACCAGGGCACGAAGCAGTGGCTGCAGGAATACCGCCGCCGGGCGCGTATCTGCATGCGCACCTGGCTCGAAGGCGGCGTGCGGCGCGTCTACTGGCTCGCCATGCCACCGGCGCGGAGCAGCAGCATGGCGGCCACGGACCTCCAGATCGATCTCGCGCTGCGCCAGGCGGCCGCCGGCATACCGGGCGCCGAGTACGTGGACATACTGCCGCTGGTGACCGACCACGGCGCCTACGCCGACGCGCTGCAGGTGGGCGGGCAGTGGATGTACGTGCGGGAGGCTGACGGCATCCATCTCAGCCGTGGAGGCGCCCAACGCGTGGCAGCGACGGTGCTGGCAATCGTCCGGAAGGAGTGGCATCTCAAGCCGAGCTGAGCGCCTAATGCCGGCCTAATGGCGGTCTGTTAGCCTTGGGTCGTCGGCTGGTCGGCCAGCCATCTGCGAGGGGATGGTGCACGATGACGACCGAGGAGAGAGCCCTGTTCTGCGGGCGATGCGGGTCGCCGCTTCCCGCGACTCGGGCGAGCTTCTGCCCGCGCTGTGGACGCGCGATTTCCGCCGGACACCCCGCGGACGGCGGAACCGCGGGCGGCGACGTACAAGGATCCTCCTCCGGCCGGCGACCGGAGCCTCCGGCCATCCTGAGTGCCGCGCTCCGCCCGACCGGTCCAAGGCAGTACGCGCCTCCGCGAGCCGGCGCGCCCAACCGGGCGTCCGCGCTGGAGTTGAGCCCCGCGAGCCTTCTGGCCATGGCGCTTCGCTTTGGCGCGATGGCCGCCGCGCTCGTGGTCTTGCTGGCGTTCGCAAAGCCGGACCTGTTCTTTAGCTCGACCAACCTGCAAGTGCTGGGCTTCGACGCCGGGATCATCGGCCTGCCGGCCGTCGGGCTTGCGCTGGTGATGTTTACCGGCGGCATCGATCTCTCGGTCGGCGCCACCATGGGGCTGAGCGCGTGATTCTGCGCGTGGATGGCCGCGAACGGCCAGCCCGGCGTCACCGCGGTTGCCGCCGGGATACTGGCGGGAGTTGCCTGCGGCATCGCGAACGGAGCGCTGGTCGGGGTGCTCGGCCTGCCGTCGGTCACCATCACTCTTGGCAGCATGGCCGCCATCACCAGTATCACGTTACTGATTAGCGATTATCCTATTAGATTCGTCGAGGACCTAGTGGATGCACTCTCCTGGGACAACGCGGGCTTCGTGGAGATCGGCGCCGCCCTAGTGGCAGGGGTGGTGCTGACCGCGGTAGTGCTCGCGCTGCCTGGATCCGGCCCCGGTGGAGCGCCCGGGCCGACCACCGCAAGACCGGGCACGCCTGCCGTGGCTATGCTGTCGCACGTGGTTGCGGGCACGCTCGCCGCGGTGGCCGGCATTTTGCTGCTCGGCAGGGTTCAGGCATTCGATCCGGGTATGGGCTCCGAGTATCTCGTGCCGGCTGCGGCAGCCGCCGTCGTCGGAGGCGGTGGTCTCTTGTGCGGAGACGCGCTGAGCATTGCCGGCGCCGCGTTTGGGGCCATCCTCGTCGCCGCGCTCACCAACGAGCTGCTGCTCGCGGGCGTCAGCCAATTCTGGCAGCAGCTCGCGATTGGCATCGTGATCGTGGTGGGGCTGGTCCTCGATCGCGTGGCCAGGCTCGTGCTGCCCGACGCGCACCTTCCTGGCCGGCGAAAGGATCAGTACTATGCGTAGCACCAGTATCAGTCACTGGCTTGCCGTGCTGGCGCTGCTGGGCACGGCGATCGCGCCGCTCGCGCCGGCCAGCTTGCCCGCGGCGGCGGCGGCGACGGCGTCCGTCAGGACCGTGGAGAGTCAGGTCGCCCGGAGCGTCGCCGATGCGCCGGCGTCCGCCTACGGTCGCCGCCAGATGGTGGTGACCGCCTCCGCCCACTGGGCGTACACCGGGCTCATGGTGCGGCAAGGAGAACGGATCGCGATCACCGCGGCGGGTTCCTGGTCGCCCGATACCGGTCGCCCGAGCGCCGGCCCGGATGGCTACCGGGTGCTGCAGTCGAAATCGCAGGACAACTTTCTCAATCTGCGCGACATCGGCGTCTGCAGTTGGTGCGCGCGAACTGCCGTCGCTCATTGGGCGGCGCTGATCGGGTACATCGGCTACAACCCACCAGGGCCGGGCAGCTACGTCTCGCGGCGCGTGCTGCCGGAGGCGCGCAAGGTGTTCCTCGTCGGCTCGCGCTACCGCCATGCGGCGCCGCGCAGCGGTCCGCTGTGGCTCAATTTCAACGACGACGCGTACAGCGACAACACAAGCGACAACCGCGGCTGGGTCCGCACCACGATCCAGGTCGGTGCGCCGCCCGCGCCGGCCCCCCGCGCCGTGATCCTAATTCCCGGGGTGCTCTCGAGGAGCGGCGACGGCTATTTCGACGGCTTCCAGAAGGGTGTGAAGGCCGAGCTCTCGAAGCTCCACGCGCGCGCGCCGGCGTTCATTCCTTTCAGCTACAACGGTGGCAGCTTCGACGGTAAGGGGCGCTGGCACCCCGCGCGCTTCGCCTGCCAGGACACGTTCACCAATACTATCGACGACGATGTGGTGCGCCTGGATGAGATGATCTCGGGCTACCTGCGGACGCACCACGGAGGCACAGTCTACCTGGTCGGGCACAGTCAGGGCGGCCTGATCGCCTTGGCCTACGTGGCGTTCCTCCGCCAGCAGCTCGGCTGGAAGCTGCCGAACGGCGGGCGACTCGGCGGTGTTATCACGATCGACTCGCCGCTGGGCGGCATACCCGACGCGGCCGGGCTGTGGCTGAGCAGCAAGTACTACCGCCCGCACTGCCCTGCCATGCTGCTGCCGCAAGTGCCGGTTGGCGGACTGCCGCCGTTCCGCGATCTGAAGCAGATGTACGCCATCGCCCATACCATTCCCGCGCACGTGCATCCCCGCGGCGGGCAGGCGAGCGTCTCGCGGGTGTTGTATGGGGCGAAGGTTACCAACCAGGCGCTCGCCGCGGAAGCTCGCGGCCACGGGATCCGCTTACTCACGATAGGTAATCCGCGCGACTACGTGTTTGCGCCGTGCCCATCCGTGCCCGCGCTTTCGTCGGTGAATATCGACACGCAGTGGCTGGCGCCCTCGGACCTGCCGGGTACGAGTCCGTTCGCGCGCGCGATCGCGCTCGGCAAAGACACCTGCCTCAACCCACTTGCCGACGTGGGGGCCAACCACGGTCTCGCCCTTGGCCGCACCACGCGCACACCGGCCGCGGCGGCGCAGGTTATCGCGGGAGCGCGCCCGGACCTGCTGCAGCCGCCGTATGCCGACCTTGCGGTGACGGTCACCGCGCAACGGCTGGAGAATGCCGTTGGGGCGCGCTTCACGATCGTGGTGCGCAACATCGGCGCCCGTCCGGCCGGAGGCGTGCTGCTGGAGAGCAGGATCTCGGGCGCGGGCGATGCCGGGACGCGGCACGCAACCGGCATGTCGTGCGCCGGCAGCATGGTCGTGCGCTGCAGGGGCGAGCTGGGAATCTACGAAGACGCGGTTCTGACGCTGACCGTGCCAGGTGGCCTGGCCGGCGGCCTGCTGCGAGCCAGTGCCGTAGTCAATCCCGACGGCGCGATCGCGGAGCTCGACCGGGGCAACGATCGCGCGGTGGCCGTCGTGGCAAGCACACCGTAGGGGCGAAGTATCCGGCGGGTGTGCGCCGGGGTCGGCGGGAGCGGCAGGGTGCGCCGCCTAATGCCGGCCTAATGGCGTGCTGCTATGCTGTGCGGCGGTGACGTACACGACGCAGAGTGCGGGCAGGTCGCTGCGGTGTCGACGCCCGGGCGGATGTTGAGGAGTGATGGAAATGTGTAGCATGTCGTCACGGTGGTGGGTGACGATGCTGTTGGCCCTTGCGGTCAATACCTCGCCTTGCCAAGCCTCGAGCCGGAGCAATATGGGCGGCGCCGGCATCGCCCGCGCTGAATTTCGAGCGCAGGCAACTTCAACTGGTCAGTTGCTGGCATACGTGACGGGCGGGAAACTGTACGTCAAGTCCATTGATGGCGGACGAGCACGCGCGCTCCGGACGCCGTGGCGTGTGCAGGCGCTGCAGTGGTCTCCGGATGGATCGATGATCGCCATCGAGGCCGCCCACGTACAGCTTGCGGTCATCAACGTCCTGAGCGGCGCGATTCGGATACTGGCTGGGGCGTGGTCATCCAGCCCCTACTACCCTCCTCTTGGGGACGCCCCTAGGTCGGGCTACAATGCCTGGTCGCCGAACGGCCGCTTCCTGGCATTCTCAAACGGGATGACGAGCAGCGACACTGCGAACCTGTGGATCTGGGATAGGCACACCGATAGGGTCCATAAGATAGTTTCCGACGTGGCGCTCGGTATGCTAACGCTCGCGTGGTCCCACGACAGCGCGCGCAACAACCGGGTGCGAGAGGTGTACGGCATTGCAGCTCCGGCGCGCTGACGCCTGCTTGGGTGGTAGCTGTGATTAGCCACGAATGGCATTGAAGTGGGAGCCGACCAACGCCGGGCTGATGCCGGCGCACGTCCTTCCCAGAGGACTCTTGGCCTTCGTCACCCAGGTCATGCGTGGTGCCATGAGAACGGTTCAGTCACAGAGGGGATTGCGACGTTGCTGCTGAGGACACAGGCCGCGCTGGAGATCGCCCGATTCCTGGCACAGCATCCAGCGCCTGAGCAACTCATCGCTTTCCGTCCGTCCGCGGACGTGGCTGATCGCGCGTACGCGTTGATCGCCGGCGAGCGCGACGGCACCCTGACCGACGATGAGCGCAATGAACTCGAGAGCTACGCGGCTATCGAAGACCTCATGGAGCTCGTCAAGCTGGAAGCACAGCGTCAACTGCGGCAGCAAGCTTCCAAGCGCATGAGGACTACCATTCCCGAGTGGTTGCGGCGACAGGCGCAAGAGCGGGCGCATGGTGGCTCGACTCGGCCTATTCCACCTCCAATCAGCCGGTTCCCATGCCTGCCACTAAGGGTTTTGGGCGATCCAGAGCTGCTCCCTGCTCCCTGCTTCCTGCTTCCTGCTTCCTGCTTCCTGCTTCCTGCTTCCTGCTTCCTGCTTCCTGCTTCCTGCTTCCTGCTTCCTGCCGAATTGATGCCTTATGCCGCGACATATGTCGAATGCCACGGGCGGTCACGTACGTGCCGGACCGACCGCGCGCCGGGGGCTTGCGGGTCATCGCCATTCCCGCGCTTCCCGTTCCCGCGGAAGGCCGTTACCTACTCACTCACCGGATGTGTCGTAAAGAAGAAGGTAGTTCGCCAGGGACCACCCGCTTCCGGTCGACGAGCTGAACACGCCGAACCAGTCCTCGCCGGCCACGCTGATCGGCCCATTGATGATCACGTAGACGTGCCCGTTTGGCACGCAGTGGGCGTAGGTCGCCTGGCGCGACGGGGTGGCCCGCAGGCTCAGACAGCCGCTGGCCACATGCGTCACCACGCGCGTGCCGACCTGATAGGTGATCGCGTTGCTGCAGTTGTAGGTCGGGGCGCCGGCGACCGGTGCGGCACGCGCGCCGCCCACCCAGCCCACGGAACCGGCGGCGGTCCTCACGTGGTACCAGCCGTTCTGCAGGTCGAATGACGCCACCCTGGCGCCGCAGGAGAGCGTCGTCTGGATTGGCGCGTCGCTGGATGGATAGGAGCGGAGAGCGGCGCCGTACTGCTTGATGATCACAAGCGCCTGCGTTCCGCCCGACGTGACGACGGCCGGCGCGGCCGCGCGCAGGGCGAAGACTGCCACCCCAAGCAGGAGCTGCTGGCTGCCGTTCGTCTCGTCTGCCTCGACGCGATACGTGGTGCCGACGAGCGGCTGCACGCCGAGCCGCGTAAACGCGGTGCGCAGTTGCAGCGTGGTGACGGTGTCGGCGAGGCCGACGTCCAGGCTCAACCGCCCCAACTCTGCGAACCCGTCCGCCGTGCGCTGCTCCAGCATGAAGCGTGAGCGTATTGCTCGTGAATGTGCCCCCGGCCAGCCCCGAGATAGAGAGGCGCGCCGCCGGGTACGCATCGACGCTTATCGCGGTGTCGGAGAGACTGCAGAAGAATGCAGCGTGATCGTAATGGCCGGCAGTGCAAACGCGCACGCCCGCGATGCTCGCCCCTGACGGGCCAGCCTCGGCCCGGGAGCACGGAGCCATGAGCGTGAGAAGCGCGATGAAGAGACAGGTTGACACGGCTCGAGACATTGCGGCCTCCTGTTCCGTCTATCGTCTGCCGCCGTCCAACGGGCGGCAAGGTGCGATGCCTGGCACGGGGCAACCGGCGAGTGGCGTGGCCCCACGCGCACTATAGCACCGTGCCATTAGGCCGGCGTTAGGCGACGGCGCAGGGGCAAGCTCGACCACAGCGTGCCGCATCACTATGCTGTACGCCTCACATGCGTGCAGGATAAGCAATAGTATCTTGCAGTGGTTGTCTGGGCTATACTCGAGGCGAGCGAGGCGCACGCCGTCGTGGAGCAGCGGTGCTGCAGGATTGACAGCAGGTCGGTGTCCGCCGCCCGGGACCGAGGGGCGCGTCCAGAGGGTGCCGATGCAGCAAGCGAGCAACCTGCCGGAAGTGACCGTGTCCGAGCGGGGGGTGGTGATTCCCGCCGAGACGCTGCGCGCGGCCGGCATCCAGCCCGGAGATCGCGTCGCGTTCGCGCGCACGACGCGCGGCTCGCTTCTGGTCCTGCCTGCTGGGCGCACGGCGGCCGGGCCCTCTCTCCGCACGGTGGTCGGGATCGCCCCGCACCCGGCCGGCACGGGTCCCGCGGACGACGCGGCGTTCCTGCGTGCGATCCGCTCCGGCGATGACGTGCCCTGACGTGCCGGGGGCATAGACACGTATGTCTGCTGCCGTGGATACGAACGTGCTCCTGCCGGTCCTGCGTGGCGACGGCGCGAGCGCGTCGGTTCTCGTTCCCTTTCTGGATCGTTTCATCGGCTCGGTAGGCTTGGTGGTTAGCGGTCCCGTTTACGCGGAGCTCGCGGACGCGCCGGGTATGCAGGTGGCCTCGCTCGATCGCTTCCTAGCCGCCGAGATCGGTGTGGAGGTGGATCTCGCGCGCGACGTCTGGCTCTTTGCGGCGGCATCCTATCGCAGCTATGCGGGTCGCCGCCAGGCGAGCGGGGTAGGCTGGCCCCGGTGTATCCTGGCAGACTTCCTCATCGGCGCCCACGCCCAACTGCGCGTCGACCTCCTGCTGACCTTCGACGCGCTGGATCTTGGGCGCATGCTCCCCGATCTTGAGGTCGTTATTCCTCCCTCCGCCGGCGCCCCATGGGCGTCGAAGTCGGCCCCGTGAAGAGTCTCGCGCTTCAACCGTCCCCACGCGCCGAGGCCGGTAGCGCGGCTGCTGTGTGCACCACGGAGTAGCGCGGCGCTCTGGGGCCCGCGCCATGCCTGCTAGCGATCTCCAGTGGCCGGCGCACCCGGCCGCATCGCGTCGCGCTGCCGTACACCCGCCACCAGCGTCGCCGCGGTCGTGCCTGCTGATATCGCTGCGGAGTGGTGAGGCACAGCATCCCGTTCCGGATCATGGAAGCAACGCCCGCCGCGAGCGGCTCGCCGCCTAATGCCCGCCTAATGCTTGGCTGCTATGCTGTGTGCCGGTAGCGGGCACTTCAGGCACGGCAGAACGGAGCCGCGACGCGGTGGCCCGGGATCTGAGATCTGTGGCGGAAGGAGATCGACAGTGTACGAGGACTCGCGCGCGGAATTCTGCGCTAAATGCGGCGTCAGGCTGCAGGCTGACGCGAGGTTCTGCCAGAAGTGCGGCGCGCCGATCGCGGTCGCAGCCAACGCGGTGCAGGGGAGTCCGGCGCCATCGTGGGGCGCGCCGCCGCCGCCGATGTACTATGCGCCCCCGATGAGCCAGCCCCAAACGGTCTACGTCCGGAACGAGAAGAGCGCCGGGTTGGCAGCGGTGCTCTCATTCTTCATCCCCGGGCTCGGCCAGATCTACAACGGGCAATTCGGCAAAGCGATCCTGTTCTTCGTGTTCAGCGTGATCTCCTGCATCCTGATTCTCGCCGTTATCGGCTTCATCACCACGCCGATCCTCTGGATCTGGAACATCGTGGACGCCTACAAATCGGCCGAGAATATGAACCGGCAGGGTTGGTCGTAGGAGAAGAGCAGGCTGACGCCGGGCTCTATGGAGGCTGCTATGGACGAAGAGGTGCGCTGTCCGCGCTGTAGCACGCCGAACCTGAACAGGAGCGATCGCCAGCGATGCTGGGCATGCGGCTATCCACTCGGCGCGACGACGACGGTCGATATTCCTCGTGCCGACGGGCGGCAGATCCAGGAGCCGACGGTGAGGAGCGAGCTGCCCCGCGTGCCCGGCCAGACTGAGGAGGTGCCCGGGTCCGATCTGGCGTCCGTGGCAAGCTGGCTCGCCCTGGCGGCCGGTGCCACGGCCGCGATCGCGGCGTTCACGCCGTGGATTACCGCGGCGAAGAACAGTTACACTCAGGATTCCACCGGCAACAGCTATACATCCACCACGTCGGTGTCGTGGAGTGGATTCGACCCGCAGGTGCTCGACGGCTGGTATGCGGTGATGCTCGGCTGCGCCCTCGTTTTGGTCCCGTTGCTCGCCTGGACTCGCCGGAAGGAGGGCAGGGTGGGGCTGGGAATGGCCGAGATCGTGCTCGGGGCAGGGCTGCTGGCGGTCTCGGCACGCGACATCGCTGCGGTCAACGCCACGGCCATGGCGCTCAAGAGCTCGGGCTTTAGCTGGCTGGCGAGCTACGTGTCGGTGAGCACGGGCGCGGGGCTCTGGCTGGTAGCCGTGGCAGGGGCGGTCGCGGTCCTTGCCGGCGCCTGGCACGTGGGCGGCTCGCCGTGAGCACGCGCCAGCCCGGCTCACGGCCCGGCAGGCATCGGATCCCGCAGCGGCAGGATAGGTCCCGCGCTTGGCGCCGACCCGCTGCGGCGGAACCCCGAGCCGACGCGCGATGATTCGCGGGGCATGCCGGCGACGATGCGGCGGAGTCATCCGCCCACCCATTCGGCCGCGGGGGGCCTCGTCTCTTCCATACGACTGCAATCCCGAATGGCCTCGCCACGGCTCGGTCATGCTGGCGGATGGAACGCAAGCCGCTACACCCGGCCGGAGCCGGCTCCCGCACGCCGCCATCATGCCGAAGCTGGAGGTTGCATGTAAGGCAAGTCGAAGGTCCGTCTTCACCCTGTCAGGTCCAGGTACATGGAGGTGCGCTATGGTCAAATCGCGTTGTGCGGCACGCAGGCTCGCGCTCCAGGTATGCGCGGCGCTCTCCGCGGTTGTACTACTGCCATCCCTTATTGGCGTTGCCGGCGCCGCGGCAGCCGGCCCGCATGTCACCCTCGCGTGCGCCGTCTCGGGCTGGCACGTCGGCTGCCTGCCAGATCTCGGGGAGCGGGTTCGTCGCCGCAGAAGGGATCTCGATCACGTACATCGTCACCGTGGGTGTTGGTGGACCGAGCGCGCAGAAGACCCACCTATCAGCGCCGCGGTGTGGTCGACACGCAGGGCAGCTTCCTGCGGCCCGCATTCTACTTCATGCTCGACGCTTCCTATCCGGGCTACCGCATTACCGCCACGGTGGCCGGGGACGACGGCGACTTTGCCAGTGCCAGCATACCCTCGGCACGCCCACGGCTGTTCTTTGCCTGCGCGCATAGTAGCGCGAGTGAGATCGCCTGCCAGCTGTCTGGCAAGGGCTTCGTACCCATGGAAGGCATCACCGTGGCGTACACCGTAATCGCTCCAGACACGACTGGGGTGACGCAGACGAACGTCTATCGCCGGCAAGGGACAACCGACAGTGCTGGCGCGTTCGAGCGTCCGACGCTCACGTTCGATATCCAAGCATCCTCCAACAAGTACGCGGTCATGGTGGTAGTCGTCGGTAAGAGCGGCGACCGAGCGAGCGCCCAGGCGACCGGAATCACGCCTCACGGGCCGGTGTGGGGGTAGCCACCAGCATACCGGACCGCGCGCGCCGACTCCGAGATATCTCAAGGCGCTGATGGCCGATCGCCGCAGTGCTCCGTGCCCCGCAACCGCCGTTGGTACGGAGTCACCGCACCGACGCTCCGGGTTGCACGCCGAGCGCGTCGTCGGCTGGCCACGCTTGTCATGATGCAGATCGTATTTGCTCGACCAGCTCGACTGTGCCTATGGTCTGAGGTGCCGCAGAGGCCGTCACCGGTGGGTGTGACCTGCGTGAACAGCTCACGCCCCACGAACAGGCGGAATCAGACGAGCGTGCGTGCGTCCGGTAGCGACCGCAGATGGCGGCCTATATGTGGCGTAGCCGCCTAATGGTCACCTAATGGCATCGTGTTATGCTGCGTTCGCGTAGGGTCTCCCGAAGCCGAGGAGCGGCGATTCGCCGGAGGAAGGACCAAAGGTGCCCGTCGAAAACTGCGGCACGTCGCCGGCGGTATACTGCGGCGATCACGCGGAGGGCAGGGACCGCGCCGTGCACGTACGGCACATGTGCGGAGAGTGCACATCAATCCGTCCCAACCGGAGAAGGGGCAGTCGATCGACAGCAATTGGCGCGACACCGATGACTCCTCCGTCCGCACCTACAGGGCCGGGCCAGCCCGATACCGCTGGCAAGCCGAGACAGCGACGCCGGCTCTGGCGACTGCTTCGGTGGATGTGCGTCTGCGTGGCTGCCGTCCTCCTGATGCTGGTCGCCGGCGTGATCGCACTCTTCTGCATCTATCCCCTGCCCGGCAATCTGAACGCGTTTGTGCCGGCCCCCAGCACCCGTATCCTGGATCGCCACGGCAACCTGCTCTACGAGATCATCGGGCCTGGCGGCCGTCGCATGACCGTCCCTTTGACCAGTATCCCAGTCGCTCTGCGAGAGGGAACCATAGCGGCCGAGGACGCTTCCTTCTACAGCAACCCTGGCATCGACTTGGGCGCCATGGCGCGTTCCCTGTTTCTCGACGCGCGCCTGGAGAGCCCGGCATTCGGAGGAAGCACGATCACGCAACAACTCGTGCGCACCATCCTGCTGCCTGCGAACGAACGCTACCAGCGGACACTGAGCAGGAAACTGCACGAGGTGGCGCTCGCGTTGCAGCTGTCCTCGCGCATGTCGAAGAATGACGTGTTGGCGCTCTACCTCAATAACGTCTACTACGGGAACCTTGCGTACGGCGCCGAGGCCGCCGCGGAGGCATATTTCGGGAAGCCGGTTTCGATTCTCGACCTGGCGCAGTGCGCGCTGCTCGCCGGTATCCCGCGCTCGCCCACCCTCTACAACCCGCTCACTTCGCCCGAGGCGGCTCGCGCACGCCGAGCAGATGTGCTGCGGCTCATGCGCAAGGACGGGTATATCACGACCGGTCAGCAGCAGCTGGCGGGCGCGGAGCCACTCGGACTGGCGATAGCCGGTCACGGCCCCCTCGCCCCGCACTTCGTCTACTACGTGGTTTCGCTGCTCGAGCAGCAGTACGGCCACGACGCCCTTGAGCAGGGAGGACTGCAGGTCACCACGAGCCTTGACTTGAACCTGCAGCGACAAGCCGAGGCAGCGGTACAGCTGCACGTGCAGCTGCTGCAGAAGGATCACGATGTCAACGATGGCGCGTTGGTGGCAATAGACCCCCATACGGGCCAGATTCTGGCCATGGTCGGCAGCGCCGACTACGCCGACAGCCGCATCGACGGCGCGGTCAACGTCGCGCTTGCCCCGCGGCAACCCGGCTCGGCCATCAAACCCTTCACCTATGCGGCCGCGTTCTCCCGCCCGGCATCGTCACGGAGCGTGCTGCCGATGACGCCGGCTACGCTCGTGAACGATGTGCCAAGTGCGTTTCCCACCAGGGAGGGCATACCGTTCGAGCCCCAGAACTATGACCTGCAGTTCCACGGCTTGGTCACGTTGCGCACGGCACTGGCCAATTCCTACAACGTGCCGGCGGTCAAAGTACTGAACCATGTAGGTCTGGCGGCTATGCTCGACGTCGCGCATGCCGCGGGCATTACGACGATGAACGACGCGCATCGCTACGGTCTTGCGCTGACGCTGGGCGGCGGTGAAGTGAGGCTGCTCGACCTGACCGATGCCTACGCCAGCTTCGCCGCTGCGGGCGTCCACCACGATCCCGTGGCGATCCTGCGTGTGACCAATAGCCGGGGCACGGTGCTCTATGCCTGGCAGCCGGACAGCGGTCGGCGCGCCGTCTCGCCGCAGGTCGCCTACCTGATCACCAGCATTCTCTCCGACAACACCGCACGGACGCCCGAGTTCGGTCCGGACAGCCCGCTCTTGCTCGACCGGCCGGCCGCCGCCAAGACCGGTACGACAACGGATTTCCACGATAACTGGACGGTTGGCTACACGCCCGATCTGGCCGCGGGCGTCTGGGTTGGGAATGCCGACAACACGCCCATGCGCGATGTCAGCGGTATCGCCGGTGCAGCGCCTATCTGGCACGATTTCATGGAGTCCGCGCTCGTCCACGTGCCGGCGCGAGATTTCGCCGTGCCGCCCGGCATCGTGCACGAATCCATCTGCCCCGGCACGGGACTGCCCCCGGACAGCAAGTGCCAGGAAAGCCAGGACGAAGTCTTTATCGCGGGAACGCAGCCGCATCGCGCACTCTGCTGCGCGCCGCAGCAACCTGTAGTGACACTGAACGCGCCACCCACCGGGTCGCAGTACCAGTTGAGCCCCTCCATTCCGCATGTCTACCAGGCCGTGCCGGTCGACGCACAGTCGGTGGCGGTCAAACCCGGGAGCCTGGAGATCCTGGTTGACGGCCGCGTGGTGACCGTTCTGAGCGGAAGCGGCGGCGAGTGGATGTGGCCGATGAAGACGGGCACGCATCGCATCCAGGCCGTGGGCCGCGATGCCTCGGGCCGGCTCGTCAGCAGCGCTGTAGCCACGGTGCGCGTGATCAACCCGCAGCCGCCGATGTAGATGTTTGTGGGATGCATGGTGATGGGGAGACCGGACGGACGATGCGACGCAAGGCCAGCGGCAGGTATCGGGGCATAGAGATGGAGTCGTTCCGCCAACGACTCGAAGGCAACCACGCGGAGAGCTGGTGCGCGGCTTGTTGAAAGGGGAGGGACTCGGTATGTGTAAGGCGATTCTTTCCGGTAGTTTGCGGGTCGCGGCCCGCCTGGCTGTTGTGGTTGCGCTGCTCTCGGCAACATTGCAGGAACCCCGCCATGGTAGCGCGGCGGCGGCGGCACTGCAGGTCGTGAGCACCACGCCTCCCGCCGGTAGCATGGAGGTTCCTGCTTCAGGTTTCATTTCCATCACGTTCGACAGGCCGGTGGTGACCCTGGGCGACGTCGGCGTGGCCGGCGCACATGCCCCGGCGACGATCGCGCCGCCCGTAGCCGGACAGGGACGCTGGATCAACACGAGCATCTGGTCATATCAGGTTCCCAAAGGGCTGGCGCCTGCCACGCAGTATCTGGTAGCCACCAAGCCGGGTCTCACGGCCACAGATGGCTCCCAGCTCGTCGAGCCCTACTCGTTTGGGTTCTCAACCCTTCGCCCCGGTGTCCTCAGCACGGTACCCGTGAACGGAACGGCATTTGCCCTGCCGCGCGACGCCGTGCAAGTGGTGTTCAACCAGCCCGTGCAGCATGCTTCTGCTGAGGCTGGGTTCACCTTGCTCGCCAATAGGGCAAGAGTGCCTGGGCGTTTTGCCTGGAACGGCCCCGTGCTTGCCACACAGCCGGACGGCTCCGAAGCGGTCGTGCCACGGCAGCAGGCGTCTGGCGGCTCCAGCCAAACGCCCCCGCTGGCCAGAGATACGATCATGACCTTTCACCCGGCCAGGGCTCTGCCTCTTGGTGCTCGAGCAGAAGCGATCGAAGGGCCGGGGGTCCGCAGCACGGCCGGGCCGCTGCCCATGACGCAAACCTACGTGTGGCAGTACAGCGTGGCCGGACCGCTTAGCGTCGTCGACACGACGCCCTTCCCCGGTGCGACCGGCGTCGATACGAGCAACGGCATCAGGATCAGGCTGTCGGCTCCGATCGATCAAGCCCTGGCGCACAAAGCCGTCCACATTATCCCGAAGGTAGACTACGCGAGCGTATATACCGACCAGACCGGCACAGCCCTCATCGTGAACGCCGATTTCCTGCCGTCCGTCACGTACAGGATCGTAATCGACCCTGCCCGTATCGGCATCGCCGGGCAATCGCTGCCGCGGCGCTACACGATGTCATTCACCACCCAGCCGGCGCCGCCGAGCATTACACTCGTTAGCCAGGGACCTGTCGCCGCCTACGACGCCTACAGAAGCGCCAGCATCTACGCCCGTGTCGTCAATCTGCCCAGCATTCTGCTGAGCCTCTACCATTTGAACGGCGGTCAGTTCCAGAGCTTGCTGTCGAGTTCGCCCAGCAACTGGCATGGAGAGCCTCCCGCGGGCCTGCGCCCGCTCGCTATCTGGCAGGTGCCTTCGCAGGCGGCGCTCAGCAAGGCCAACCTGGTGAAGCAGCCGTTGATGGTTGGCGGGCGGCCGCTGGCGCCCGGCTACTACCTCGTAGACGCCTGGAATCCGGCCAATCAGTTCACGCCGGCCGACCACTTGTTGGTCTTGATCACCCGCACATCGGTCACGCTCAAGGTGGGGCAGCACCAAGTGTTCGTCTGGGCTACCGATCTCCGGACCGGCAAGCCGGTCCGCGGCGAGTCGGTCCGCGTGCTTGCCGACAAGAGCAGCGTGCTGGCCACAGGGCGAACCGACCGGACCGGTGTCTTCCAAGCGACGGTCAAGGTCCTGCGAAGCAACGATTCGGTCTTGCAGCACGCCGTGCTGGCCGAGCTCACGCGCTCAGGCGACGTCGCGGCCTGCTCGCTTGACTGGAATAACGGCGTGAGTCCATGGGACTTCAACCTCCGGTTCACCACCTACTTGCAACCGGTGCGCATGCATCTGACAACTGAGCGGCCCATCTATCGGCCGGGGCAGCCGGTCTACTTCAAGGGGATCGCGCGCCAGGATAACGACGGGCGATACAGCACTCCGCCCGCCGGCAAGCCGGTCAAGGTGACCGTGCGCGATGCGCGCTATCTCGTGGTGTACCAGGGCTGGCTGTCTCTCGATAGATTTGGCGGCTTCAGCGGCAAGGTGCTGCTGGGCACCGGCGCGTCGCTGGGCACCTACTACATGGCAGCCGTTCTCGGCAACAGCTCGACCGCTGCCAGCTTCGAAGTGGCGGCCTATGAGGCGCCCACCTACGCGCTGTCGGTGATTAGCGACCGCGGCGCGAACGCAGATTACGTTCAGGGCGAGAAGATCGGCGTGCAGGTGCGCGCCCGCTACTACTTTGGCGCGCCGGTCGCGCAGGCGTCGGTTGCCTGGAATCTCACGCGAAACTCCTTCTATTTCAGCAGCGCGCTGTTCCCGGACTACAGCTTTGGCGATTACGACTGGGTCGACAGCAGTCAGCAGAGCTCTGGTGGCCAGAGGGTTACGCAGGGCGCCGGAATGACGTACGCCAACGGCGACTTTCACTTCGCCGTACCGGCAAGCATCAAAGGCAACGCCACGAGCCAGCAGTTCACGCTGGAAGCCATCGTCACGGGGCCCGACAACCAGCAAGTCGCGCAGCAGGCCCAAGTCGCGGTGCACAAGTCGGCGGTGTACGTCGGGCTAAAGCCGGCAGGCTATGTGCTGACCGCGGGCAAGGCAACTTCCATCAGGCTCGTGGCCGTTGCCGACGACGATTCGCGGACCGTTTCCGCTGTGCCCATTACCGTGAAGCTGTATAAGCGGGTCTGGATGAGCCGCTACGTGCGGGACAGCAGTGGCTTCTACTACTGGCAATCCACGCACAAAGACACGCTCGTGGCCACCTACTTGACGCGGAGCGGGAGGTCGGGCACGGCCTCCGTACTGGTCCGGCCTAATACCGGCGGTGAATATGTCGTGGTGGCGACGGCCAGCGACAGTGCTCGCCGGCCATCCGTCGCCAGGTTATCGCTGTGGTGCGCGTCCGCGGGTGCGCCATACGTGGCCTGGCAGCCGCCGAACAACGACCGCATCCGGCTGGTGCCGGACAAGCAGAGCTACAAGCCCGGCAACGTGGCGCACATCCTGGTGACCGCGCCGTTGGCGGGCGTGACGGCGCTGGTCACGGTCGAGCGCGGCGGCGTGCTCAGCCACCAGGTTCTCACCCTGCGGACGAACAGCTCGACCGTCAGCGTGCCGATAGTGGGGCTCTACGCGCCGGACGTGTATGTGAGCGTCACCCTCGTCAAGGGGCCGGGTGCCGATACCAATCTGCCGGAGTGGAAGCTCGGATATGTGACCCTGCCGGTGGACATTTCGTCCCAGAAGCTTCATGTGTCGATCCACGCCTATCCGCCCAAGGCAAAGCCCGGCCAGAAAGTCACCTTCGCCATACACACGCTTAACGCCTTGGGCCGCGGAGTACGGGCAGAGCTCGCCGTAGCGCTGGTGGACAAGGCGGTGCTGGCACTGGCGTCGAGCAGCAATCCCACGCTGCTGGATACGTTCTACCGAGAGCGCGACCTCGGCGTCGAGAGCGCCGGCTCGCTTACCCAGTACATCGATCGGTTGAACCTCGACCAGCAGCTTGGCACAAAGGGCGGTGGTGGCGGAGGCGCAGGCGAAGGGCCGGCTCCGCGCGCCAAGTTCCCGGATACGGCCTATTGGAACCCGTCGGTGGTCACAGATGCTCATGGCAATGCATCGGTCACGGTGGTCCTGCCCGACAATCTCACCACCTGGACCTTCAGCGCGATCGGCAGCACGGCGTCAACCCAGCTGGGTGAAAGCAGCTTGGATCTGATCAGCAGCAAGGATCTGCTGCTGGAGCCCGCGCTGCCTCGCTTCCTGACCCTCGGCGACTCCGCGCTTGCCGGCGCGGTCGTGGATAACCTGACTGGCAAAACCCAGATGGTCGCCGTCAGGCTGCACGTGAGCACGAGCGGGTCCAGTGCCGGCGCAGCAGTGCCGCCGCAGGACTACACCAGCACCGTCAAAGTGCCGGCCGGCGGCTCGCGCGTGGTACAGTGGCCCGTGCGGGCCAACGCCATCGGCGCTCAGACTTTCCTCTTTGCGGCCAACGCATTTGGCAGTCCGAGCCTCTCCGATAGCCTGCAGGTGAGTCTGCCCGTAGAGGCCAATACCATGCTGAGCACCACGGCCACCAGCGGGGTATTCTCTACAAAAGTCACACAGTTGGTGGACATCACATCGGACATGATGCCCGGCGAAGGTGACCTCACCGTGACGCTGTCGCCATCGCCGGTGTCAGGGCTCGGCCGCGCCGCGAGCTATCTCGTCAACTACCCGTACGACTGTTCGGAACAGACCACCAGCAGGATTGTGGGACTGGCGGAAGCGGCTCGTTTGCCGTCGTCCCTGAGTGGCGTCGCTCCCAGTGTCGCCGCCGGCGTGCCGCTCGTGGTAAGCGCCGGTCTCCAGCGACTGTATGGCATGCAGAACAGCGACGGAGGTTGGGGCTGGTGGCCTGAGGATATGAGCCAGCCGTCCGCCAGCGCCTGGGTGCTCGACGGTCTGCTGACGCTCAGGGACCTGGGCTACACCGTCGACGTTGGCGTCCTGAACAAGGCTGCCGTCTTCGTGCGAAACTGGGCAGTCAACCCGGCATCGACAGGATCGGGCTACTTCACCTACACGCCATCGTCGACGTATCTGTACGATCTGCAGGCCTACGTTGCGTACCTGCTGATTCGGGCCGGCTTCTCGGATCCCGGCTTTGCCAGCAATCTCTACTACAGCTATCAGAACATCCTGCCGTTTGCGCGGGCCTACCTCGCGCAAGCGATTGCCCAGCTGTCTGGCGTGAGCGATCCTCGAGTCCAGACACTGCTGGAAAGCATTCTAAGCACGGTACAACAGTACGACAATCAGGCGCACTGGTCGGATAAGTCGCCCGACTGGCTGATGATGGAAAGCGATGCCTCTGCGACCTCCATCGTCCTGGACGCCCTGATGCAGCTCGACCCGGGCACCCCGTTGACGGACGCGGCCCTCCGCTGGATCAAGTCGCGGCAGCTCGACGGAGCCTGGGTCAGCACACAGAGCACGGCCGTGACGATGCGCGCCCTCGCAGACTACGCGGCTCGGAACCAGTCTCCTGGCGGCACCAGCAAGTTCAGCGTTCTGGTCAACGGAAAGACCATCGGCGAGGGCACCATCGACGATGCCAATCGCGGCAAAGACCATACCTTCGTCGTGCCGCTGGCGGCTCTTGCCGGCGTGGCCAGGGTGCCTGTGACGCTCGAGCAGCAAGGCGGGGGACAGATCGCCTATACGGTCACACTGCACGCCTACAAGTCGGCGGTCAACGCTGCACCGGTAGAGCACGGCATCGTGGTGAATCGCCGCTATGAGGCCATAGTGGGCGGCAACGGTCGGGCAGGGTCCGATGTCCGCGTGGTGCTGAGCATTACGGCGCCGGAAGACCTGTATTACCTGCAAATCGAGGATCCTCTGCCGGCCGGCGCGGAGCCGGTCGATCCGTCGCTGCGCACCACCAGCCTGTTGAGCAGCATCACGACCCTCACCTCAATCCCGAAGGGAACGACAGATCTCAGCTGGTACATCTCGCACGTCGACCTGCGCGACGATCGAGCCGTACTGTTCGCAGACTATCTGCCGGCGGGGACATACCAGTACAGCTACCAGATCCACCTGACAACCGCGGGCACCTATCACGCCATCCCAACCCAGGCGAAGATGATGTACTTCCCGGATGTATCCGGGCACAGCAGCGGGAGGCTCTACACGATCGCCACGCACTGAGAGCGCCGATATTCGGCTGCGCGCATAGCCATCACGGCCTGGCGGGTTGAAAGGGAATCGGAATGGTTGGCGTCACGCCTTGGCTGGAGGTCTTCTCGTCTCGATTACCGTGCTGGCAGACCACCGGCGGCGCGCGGTGATCCGCTGCGTGCGTGCGAGCAAAGCGGATCGATGGCGAATGGGTTTTCCGGGCCGGGCAAAGGTAATCTCGGCGCAATGAGGAAAAGGCTATGAAGCGTCTTCGAATCAGATCCAGACACCACAGCGGCCCGGCGGCCTTTGGCGACGTGGTCCTGCTCGGGCCTGCAAAGGCGCCGGCGCGGCATCGCCTCCCTCGAAGCCTCCGTGTAGTGGGAGTTCTAGCGTGCCTGCTGGCACTGGCAGGCGTGCCTCGCCCTGCCTCAGCCAACTATGACTCCGGATGGCAACCCATCGGCAACAATCACAGGATGACCGCGGAAGTGTGGGTCACCAGCACGAACCGCGATGATGCCCATGCTTACGTGACCGGCGTGAGGGCAGAGGTGCGGGCCATCGGCGGCTATTAGGATAGGGGTGAACGTGTTTGTCGGCGCTGGCGTTGAAGTGGCAGTCGGCATCGGAACAGCGATAACAAGCTCAGACTGAGCGATGTAGCCGCTTCTGGCACCTGTGGCTGACACCTGAAAGACGCCAGGTGCGAGAGTCGCGCCGATTGGCACTGCAGCTACGCCGGAAAAACTGCCCGTCCAGTCTGCCTGTGTCGTACTTAGCGGAACATCCATTGCGCTGCCGATTGGGACCGGAACAAGGCTCACAACCACGTTCTCAGCCGCCGCGAACCCGGTCCCGGAGTACGTGACTATCGCGCCATTGGCGCTTCCCGTGACGGTTGACTGTCGAATAGTCAAAGCCGTGCTCACGGACGCCGTGCCACCGCCCGGATCAGGTCCCGTGAGGGTTAAAGACAGAAAGTCACCGCGTGAAAAGCCCCATTCAGGATCTATCGTGAAAGTCCCAATCGCTTCGCCGAAGATGTCGATGAGAATTGACGGAAGATCGTGCGTCGAGGAGTTGGCGATGTCAACGACCCTCTGTGTGGTAAATTGAGGCGCATCGGCGGTGCTGGCAAGAAAGCCCGTGGCCGTAAACGTAACCGTCTGATTTACCACAACCGAATACGTTGAGAGGGTCATAGACTGAGCTTGGGCAGGCGCCGCCTCAGTCATATCGGATGCGCTGGCAAGGCGACGTTCCAGGGTAAGTCCTGCCGTGGCACCAAACCTGACCTGAGGCGTCGCCGCACTCGACGCCCCACATGAAGTTACTGAAGCCACGAATACCAGCAACACCAGCACTGTTATGCGTGCCGGGGCAATCGCAGCGCCCATCAAGGCCTCCACTCGTTCATCCGGTTCGTCGGCAGGGTTGGCGTCTCCTAATGTTTGAACCCGCTGCTTAGGCAGCGAACTCACAGTACTCGCCGTATGCGCCAGGCGCCCCACTTAATAACTAGAGATCCGGCGCGCCGGGTCTCGAGCCACGCTGTTGAGCCCGACGCTCACAATTCTAGCAGGCAGCCATTAGCCGGCCATTAGTTGGCGTGTGCTTCGGCACGTGCGGGCGCGTTCGGAATGTGCACTTTCACGCCTGGTCGCTTGCTCCGCCGAATGCCAGCGCCAGGGTCATTGCCTGCTCAATAGTGAGCGTCCGTCCGTGCGCGATCGCCTCGTCAAGCGCGGCGGCCCCCATCTGCGCCTGCAGTGTGCCGAGCAGTTGCTGATAAAGGTCGTGGTACGCGCGCGGCATCGGCACGTTGATCCGTTCGCGATATGCCTGTGCGGCACCCAGCAGTTGGGCCGCTCGCCCCGCGTCGCCGGTCATCCCCGCGACAAAGGCAAACTCTTCCAGAGCCCGGGCGACAAGCTGCACCGCGCTCAGGGCCTGTGCCACCTGCATGCCTTCAGCCAGCAGGTGCACCCCGGCCGCTGGATCCCCGCTCAGGAACCGGGCAAACCCGAGCGCGAGGAGCGCATCCGCGAGGTAGAATCGCGTGCTGCTTCGACGGCAGAGCGCGAGGCTCTCTTCGAGATACGCAATCGCCCGTGGGACGTCGCCCAGGAGAAGCGTGTTCATGCCAAGACAGGTGAGCGAGTCGGCGACGTGGTCGTCGAGACCCAATGCCCGCCATCGCGCGAGGCCGGACGTATGGGCTTCTATCGATGCCGGCAGATCGTGTCTCGTAAGGGCGAGATACCCCCGATGCGAGTACGTCTCCGCTTCGCCGTATGCATCGTCGTTTGCCAGCGCCAAGGCCATGCTCTCGTCGAGCATAGCGCCGGCGGTCTCGAAATCTTCAACTGCCATCACAAGCCGTGACGCGGCTACGAGCGATCGGACACGCTCTTCGGACGCCGACGACCTTGCGAGGGCCTCTTCACTCCACTTCCGGCCTTCGCTCATGCGGCCCGTGAACTCCCAGTAGGTCGTCAAGGCAGTGGAAAGCCGCGTGAGGGTATCGCCACTGTCAGGCTGATCCTTGCTCCACTCCAGTGCCGCGCGCAGGTTACCGTCGTCGGCGGCAAGCTGGGCGAGCCATGCCTCGTGTTCCCTGGTCAGCAGCGACTTGCTGGCCCGCTCGGCGAGTCGAAGGTAGTAATCGCGATGTGCCTTGTGGACCTGCTCCGCTTCCTCGTACACCGGCGAGTCTCTCCTTCGCTGCGATCACTCAGCGATAGTGCCATCGTGATGCTGAGCTCGTGCAGTATGATGATACCTCGGCACCACAGCCGGCTTGACCAAGTCGCTGGGGTGGACCGCGCACGCGGCCGTTCAAGAACCCTCGTACCTCGAGAGATGGCTCGCGGCTGAGTGCGTGCCACGGTCGTGTCTCCTCCACTATGGCTTGTGCAGTGCCCAGCGATCGTGGGCAGGTTTACTCTTCGGCCGGCAGTGTCCGCTAGCCGCGAGTCGCTGCTCCACGGCGAGCTTGGCTCCCCAGAGCGGTCAACCACCAGGAGTCTCCATGCCGCATCCATGTCGATTCCTACGTGAACGTCGGTCTGTTCGATGCACTTCCAGTCGTAACCGGTATCGCCGTCGAGGCTCGCGCCGCGATGAAGGCGTCGGTGTTCCCAAGGACGAGCTCGTCGCGCCGGACCGCCCGCAGGTAAATGCGACGCTCGCCACCAGGGCCAACATTACGACCAGACCGACTGTGTTCACGTATCGCCTATTCACACCTATCACCTCTTCCCTGCGTCATCGGGCGTTCAGGGCTCAATTGATCACTTCCACTGCAGAATGCTGCCGTCCATGCCGACTGCGACACAGTCGCCTACAAGCGGGCAGTTCACACTGACCAGGTTGCTGCCCGTGACCGGCGTCCGGCTGATCCAGCTGGTACCGGAGTTTGTGCTGGTCAGGCTCGCTAGTCCGAGGTGCTCACCAACGGCAGCGGTGTAGCTGAGGTGTTGTTGCCCAGCCCAACCGTACGCTGATCCGTCGACCTCACGGATACCTGCACCCGGCCCACCGTATCGACGACGTAGAGCGCATAGGTCGTGTAGCTCGGCAGATTCGGCCTGCCCATGAGCACCGCGAAGTGGCCGTGAAAGGCAGGGAGCGGCGCGGCTGAGTTCTGAGCAGACACTGGAACCTGCGGAGCTGAGAACAGGCCGAGCGTCAGTACTAGCAAAGCAAGCGGGAAGCGACGCGATGTTGCACTATGCAGCATTTGCCATCTCTCCAAGCACAACTGAACGTTCACTTACGTTTGTCCAGGATCTCGCAGGCTTTCTGGCGTCCCGCGTCCGATCGATGCCAACCCCCGGTCTGATCAGTGCATCTGCGTTCGACTGCGCCCCATCCATACGCAGTGCCTCATTCGTGGCGCAAGCGCCGATTCCTGTGGCGACGACAATTCACCTATGCCCGGCCAGGATGGTACCGGCGGCTCTGCCCGTAGCTGGATCGCCTCCGACGACAATGCATCGAGAAGGGCTGGGACAGGCGATCCCCCAGAGCGCCTCTGTGGTGCCCGATAGCTGACTATGCCAGGTCGTGCCGCCGTCGGGGCTGGTCAGGATGGTGCCGCCATCCCCCACAGCCAGACAACTGCCGGCACCTGGGCAGCGTATGCGCTGAAGGTAACGCGTGGTCAGCGGGGGTCGGCTTCTCCACGCTGCGCCTCCGTCCGTGCTGCTAAGGATCGTGCCGCCCCAGCCGACAGCCAGGCAATGTGTGGTACTGGTGCAGGTAATTCCACCGAGTACCTGAGAAGTCCCTGACGACGGGCTATTCCAGCTCCTCCCGGCGTCCGCGCTGATGAGGATTGTGCCACTGTATCCCACGGCCAGGCAGCGGAGAGAGCCATAGCATGTGACGCCCGCCAGATGGGTCGTAGTGCCTGAGCTCAGCGTGTTCCATCTTGTTCCACCGTCGGTGCTGTGTATGATCGTACCGCCGTCGCCCACCGCCAAGCACTGGTCGAGACTCGGGCATGTGATCGCCTGCAGATAGTTGGTGATGCCCGACGATTGCTTGCTCCAGGTTGTACCACCGTCTGAGCTTGTCAGGACCCTGCCATTGTTCCCCACCGCCAGGCACCGGGTGCTGCTGGGGCAAGCGATGCCCTCCAGGTCGTCGGTGGTTCCGGAGGGCCGACCGCTCCAGCTGTCTCCGCCATCGTTGCTGACCAAGATGGTGCCGCTGTTCCCAACGACCAGGCAACGGTTTGGACTGAGACAGGCGATGTCGGTCAACATGGTTGAGATGCTCGACGTGGTAGTGTGCCAGGACCATTGGGACACGACTGGACGTGGGGAAGGCTTCAGCGGGAAGTGCACGGCACGATCGTTGGGAAAGCGCTTACTGTCTACCAGCACAAAGTCGCCCGGCTTCGGCTCTGCCAGCAGTGCGACGTTGATCTGCTCGTCCTTTCCCGGCGCCAGATCCACATGCTGGCTGGAATCTACCAGTGTGAAGGCCAGGGATGCAGGCAATTTACCTGAGACATTCACACTTGACACGAGCTTCCCCTTGCCGCTCACCTGGAAGGCGTCGAGCGTGGCCAGGACAGACAGGTGCAGCGTTCCCTGTTTGGGAGGCAGAAGGGTCAGCGTGCCGTTGATATCAAATCCCGTGTTGTAGGTGATGAGCAGGTGAAACGGCGTGGCTGGGCTGGCGTTCTCAACCGTGAGGTTCAGATGCTCGCGCAGCGTGCCGTCGTGATTCGTGCGTGTCGGCGCCGTGCGCTTGTCCGTAATCTGCAGATTGCCCAAAGTGCCTGAGAGCAGCTTGCCGACGACCACCGGCTTTGCTCGCAGGCTGCCAATGACCAGAGTCGCCGCATCGTGCACGCGGCTAGCGTACGTTTCCATGGAGAGCAGGGCTAGCTGATATTCTGCCACCACCTGCTCGTCGGCCGTAAGCTTCTGCTGTGCTACGGCCGTGTTCCATAAGCCGATCAGCGCGGACGCCACGACGCCGCTACCCGGCACGAGCGCATCGGCCATGAGGGGCGCGGCCGTCTGCCAGAGATCACTGACCAGGTCCGCGCCGACGTGCGAGCTCCCTTGCTTATAGAATGCTTCCTGGAGGATCGCCGCGCTACCATCGGGCTGCCGAATGCCGATCCAGCCGAGCGCGTCCTCCCGCATCTGCAGAGCGTGAATTGCGGCATCGGTATCGCTGGTGGAGAGATCGGGCGGGTTGTGCTTCAGTTGCGCGAGGTCCTTGTCGAGGGCAGGTCGTAGCGATCGATCGAAAATACTGGCGATGATTCCCGCTTGATCGTCAAGCGAGTGATCGGCCAGGCGTCGAACCAACGCTGTCGAGAGGGATTCTATACTGGCTTTCTTGGCATAGCCCATGCCGAAGTCCGTGGAAACGCTGGTAAGCCGAGCGAGGATGTCTGAGCTGGTATGACCGTCGATCGCGCCCCAGCCGGCGATACACGTGTCGATCGCGGCCTGGCCAATGCTGGTCCACACCTTGTACTGGTCAGCGTGCACCTGGTCACGGTAATACTGTCCTTCGCGTCCCAGCTCCTTGGTGACGCCCTCGATCTGGACGAAGGCGGCATCGAGCATGGTCGCGTACTGACCGATCGCCTTGGCCAGACGTTGCTGGTTAGACGTGAGGGGAGCGGGCGTGGTGATACTGCTCGCTGCGCGACCTTGGAGAATCGTGTCGCTCTGGCCGACGGCCACACAAAGGCTGCTGCTCGGGCAGCTGACTCTGAACAAATCGCGGCCTGAGCCCGAGTTTTGGTGCGTCCAGGTCGCTCCACCATCGGCGCTGCTCAGAATCGAGCCAGTTTCGCCAACGGCGACGCACCAGGTCGCGCTGCCACAACTTACCCCTTGCAACCACTTGGTCGTGCCCGAAGCACGGCTGGTCCAAGTCCTACCGCGGTCGCTGCTGGTCAGAATGGTGCCACCGTCACCAACCGCAATGCACGAGCCGGTACTCAAGCATGTGACGCCCCACAGCGTGGAGCCGATGCCCAAATACTGAATAGCCCAGGCGCTACCTCGGTCATCCGAGGTAAGAATCGCTCGTCGTTCAGGACTGCCGTGTGGGGCGCCGCCGACCGCAACGCACAGGCCGGTGCTGACACAGCTCACCGCTACAGCGCCGACACCCTGAGCGAGTCGCTGCGGAGTCCAGGTGCTCCCGCCGTCACCGCTGGTCTCGACAAGAACTTGCATAGCTATCTCGCCGACGGCAACACAGTCCCTGGCCGTCGGACAGCTTACGCCGTACAGATTGCTTCCCTCCCTGATCCGGCTTTCGTGCCAAGTACGGCCACCATTGTTAGTGGTATGGATCAGGCCGCTACCGCCTACGGCAACGCACATCTCTATGCTCGGACAACTGACGCCATTGGCGTTGCCACCGCCACGAGCAGCTGCCCAAGTGGTACCCCCATCGTCACTGATAACGGTTCCCCATCCGCCGACTGCTACACAGTGCTTGGTAGTCGGGCAGACCACGTTCTGTAGGCCATGCAGGGTACCTGAAGATCGCGCGATCCAGGCCATGCCCTTGGCAACTCGTGCCACGCTGTGCGAACTTGGCTGCGAGATAGCCGAAGCATGACTTTGCAGGATGGTGCCCTTGCCGCCCACGATCACGCAGGAAGTCTTGTTTAGGCAGCTGGCAGCTTCCAGATCGTTGCCGGTACCCGACAATCGGCGGGTCCAGGTCGCTCCACCGTCGATGCTGAGGAGCAGGGTGCCGCCATAACCTGCCGCGGCGCAGGCGCCGTCGCTAGCGCAGGTGACCCCACGGAGCAACGCGGTGGTGCTTGAGGCCCGGCGTGTCCAGGTTGCGCCAATATCTTTGCTTGTCAGAATCGTTCCGCTATTACCAACCGCCACGCAGGCGCTAACACTGATGCAACTGACGGCCAACACGCTCGAGCCGGCGCTGATCGTCCGACTCGCCCAGGTCGTGCCACCGTCTCGGCTCGTTGCGATGGTGCCGATCCCGCTCACAGCCACACAGTCGTTGATGCTTGGGCAACTGACACCAGTGAACTGATTGGTCGTGCCTGAGGCGTGGCTTGTCCAGCTGGCGCCTCCATTCGCGCTGGTCAGGATGACGCCGCTATTGCCCACGGCGACGCAGATACTCGCGTCAGGACAGCTAACGGCGAACAGGGCCCTGCTGGTGGCTGAGGTCTGGCTCACCCAGCGTAGTCCGCCATCGGAGCTGGTCAAGACGGTGCCTGCGTCACCGACGGCAACACAGGTGCTGGGAGTCGGGCAGCTCACGCCAAGCAGCGTACGGCTTGTGCCCGACGTCCTGCCGGTCCATGAAGCTCCGCCATCGGAGCTGGTCAGAATGGCACCGTTCGTGCCTACGGCTACGCAGTCTCCCTTGGTGCGGCAGCTCACGCCCATCAGAGATTCTCGCGACCCGGAGTTCTGAACAGACCAGGTCGAGTCACCAGCAACGAGTGAGCCGCGCGAGACGCGTAGGTCGCTGGCTGCGTTGCCGCTTGCTGCCACGGCTGAGTGCGCATAGTCGAAGGTCGGTTGGACCAGCGTGAGCAACAGCAGTGCGGCAGAGCAGCATCGGCGGCTCAGTACATTCACGGCGACAAGCCTTTCTGTTCAAACATCTTGAGGAATTCGCACCCCTTGTCGCCATCCGGCGATTCGCAGGCTTGGTCGGCCCTCGGACTGAGGAGGCCGACGCGAGCCACAAGTTTCCTGGACTGGGCTTGTCAGCCTGCCCGGCATATGACTCTTCGGGAGCAATGATCTCCTGCCTTCTCAGTCCTGTCCTCGCACGCGATTCCTGCCTCATCTGCGTCGGAAGCGACTACGACGACACGCGCATCCTAGCACCTGAGCATTAGGCCGCCATTAGCTGGAATCCGCACACAACGTTGATGCTACAGAGGCTCTCCCCGCTGCCACTACTGGACGGAACGGAAGGCGGTTGTGACACGCGTGAGCGTCCGCAGCAACCGCTCTGCATACCACAGACGATAGTTGGGGAGCGCAGTCGCTACGACTGAGACCTGTGTCGCAGTTCAGATGGAGGCGGCCATCACTGCGATGGTCTGAAGCGTCCTATGCGGTTATTCTCCATATCGGCAAACCAGATGCTGCCGTCGCCGCCCACTGTGAGGTCAGTGACGGTACTCTCCTTTCCCGGGAGTGCGTATGATTCGAGCGTCCCGTTAGCCGTCATTCGTCCCAAGACGTTGCGCCGGAAGGACCCGAACCAGACATTGGCCTGGTGGTCGACGGCGATGCAGGACGGATACATGCCCTGCGTCGGAAACAGTAGCACATGGCCTGCCCAATCGATCCTTCCGATCCCTCCGCCCTCTGGCAGACTTCCTGGCCCGCCGCCTTCGCCGCCGGTGTTGGGCATACTAAACCACAGATTGCCTTTCGCATCGGCCGCTATGGCTTGCGGCCCCCCGCCTCCCCACGCAAATGTCCTAGGCAGGCGGTACGTGCGCACGCGGCCGTTGCCGTCGATGGTCCCCACCATATTGTCGTAGGAGCTAGCGAACCAGACAGTTCCGTTGGATGTCGCCTGAATGTCCGTCGGTGGAGTGCCGCGGACCGAGAACTCATGAATTGTGCCTGTCGGCGACATCCGGCCAATACGCCCGAGGTCCACCTCGGTAAACCAGAGATTGCCGTCGCGCCCGGCAGCGATGCCGCCAAGCCGACCATACCCGACAGTTTGGGGCAGTGGAAACTCTCCCATCGCACCGGACGGCGCTATCCAGCCAATCGAGAGACGATCGTCTGTGAACCATATTCTGCCAAGCGGACCTGCCGTGATCCCACCCACCTCGAAGATCGGCTCGCCGGCTGGTGCGGCGTATTCGATAATCCGGCCGGCAGGCGTTACGCGCCCCATACCTCTGTCCGTGGCAAACCAGATACTCCCGTCTGCTCCGCGCTCCACGAATCGAGGGGAGCTGCGACCTGGAAGAGAGAAGAAGGTGAAGTTAGGCGAGACGGCGGCCGAAGTTGCTACCACCGCAATGCTTCCCAGCGGAGCCAGGCTCGTTACCAATAGACTCGCGGCAGTTGCCAGGCCTGCAATCCAAGTGCCCACGCTACGTCCTCCCATTGAAGCTGAACAACGCCCGCAAGCTCTGATGCGGTGAGCTGACTCGAGGCTACGCAGCCCGTCCGGCCAAGTGGGGCGAGCAATGCCAAAGCCAGTCCCGTCGGAAGCACTCATCTTCTCCAGCAGCTCATCGCTCACTCTCCCTCGGCCCTTCAAATCCCGCTCACGCCACTCTAGCCTCGCGGCGCATCGCCAAGCGGCGTAACGACCGGCGTTCCGTCGGCTCCCCTGCGAATGCCGATGCTCAGCCGCCGCAAATGACGAAGCCGTGCCCGCCAGCGCCGTAGTAGTCCGCGGTGCCCTTCAGGATCCAGGTCCAGCACCCACCCGGATTGGCGCCGTTGCCGCCAACAAAGTCACTCTGGCATCCCGACCCATGTAACCGGGATTCCGAGAGCGACTGTGTGGTCGGCCCTGCAAGCCGAGAAGGGTCACTTCACTCTTCGGACGTGAGCAGGTCACTGATACTCGCGCACCCGTACCTGCATCGAGGTCAAACCGCCATCGGTGGTGTGCAACAACGTACCTGCGGAACCGGCCACCCAGGCCTCCTTGACGCCTACCCAGCGGGCGCCATAGAGCTCGACGTCTGTGCCACTCCGCGCCGGCTGCCAGCGCTGCCCGCCGTCCGTGGTGACGAGAACCGTGCCTCGGGGACCGACTGCCAGGCCGTGGAGCGCGTCGTAGAACGCCACCGCGTTCAGCGGCTGGCTGGTCTCCGATCGCTGTGCCACCCAGGTCGAGCCGCCGTCGCTGCTGTACAGTATCGTGCCCCGGTGACTCACGGCCCACGCCGTATTCTCGTCGACGCACGCTATGCCCCAGAGATTGTGGTCAAGGTCGCTCCGCTGCGGGACCCACGTCTCTCCGCCATCCGCTGACTTGAGGATGGTGCCACCGTCGCCCACGATCCACGCCACCCTTGGCCCGGCACAGGCCACCGCACGCAGCACGCCTGGGCCCGTACTCTCAGCCACGATCCAGGTCGCTCCGCCGTCGACGGTACGCACGATTGTGCCAAGATCGCCTACTGCCCAGGCGACCATCGCGCTCGCACACGCGATACCTCGCAGTTCCTGGCGTACGTTGCTTGCCTGGCGTTGCCACGTTCTCCCACCATCGCCGGTGTGCAGAATGGTGCCGGAGCGGCCGACCGTCCAGCCCACCTGGTCCTCGGTAAAGGCGATGGCCTGCAGGCTGGTGACGTCACCGGTCAACCGACTCATCCAGGTCCGGCCGCCGTCGTGTGTGAAGGCCAGAGTGCCGAGCGATCCCACTGCCGCACCATGTTCATTGCCCGCGAAGGCCACGCTACTGAAGTCACCCGTCACGAAATCCTGCGACAGGAATCCCGGCTCTGAAACCAGAGGCCTGCCCGTTATCGCCAGCGACGTCGTGCTCGTCGGCAGGGCCTCGGCGCTCCCGCCGGCCAGTATCCGCGTGAAGCCTGCGAGCGCTACGACAAGCGCCGCGATCAGTGCCAGAATCAAACCGGCGCCGACGCTGATTGATGGGTAGTTCTTCAGCCATGCCAGCGAAGAGCCGGCGATCGCGCCGCTGACGGCAGACACAGCGGCAATATAGCGCGCGCTGACGGCAATGAGCAGGCCGGCCAGCGCGACCTCCACCATGCCCTGGGCTTGCCCTCCATCACGGCCACGGACCAGCACCGCAAGCTCGATCAACGCCACTGCCAGGCCAAGCACGAGCGCGAACCAGCCGTCCAGGACTGTCGCGTCCAGGCCACTCCACGAGTAGCTCGTGGCGCTGTAGTATCCGTTCTGGTTGCTGGCGCTCGCCGTGATCCAGGGCATGAAGGCGCTCAATGCGGCGCCTGCGCCCGCCACCATTGCCGTGATCGTCGCCCCGATGGCCGGTCCTTGCGCCGAGCTTGCGCTGCTGCCTATGCTCGATCCGTACATCGTCCTATCCCCCTCCTGCATGACTCGTCCGACTTCGCCTGCTGCAGACGGCAGACAAGATGGGGCGGCACTGACCTGCACGCAGCATCGCGCTCTTGGTGCCCCCGGTGCGTCAACAGCGGCCCTCAGACTTAAGCCAAGCCTAGCACGGAGGCATTAGGCGAGCGTTAGGCGGGATACATGTTGCAGGGCAAGGCATGGGCCGGTCAACATGCGCGAATGCACCCCCACTACAAGGGGTCGGAGCGGGTCCAAGGGATAGCCTTGGCCGGCTCAGGCGATTGCCAGTGCCGCGGCGACTTCCTGAGCCGCTTCGCTTTCCCGAATTGTCCGGAGCACGACCAGACTCGCGGTAATCGCGAGCAGCAGGGCGAGGAAGATGCTTCTGTATCCCCACAGCCCGATCATGGCGAAGGCCACGAAGGCCGAGAAGAACGCGGAGATCGATTCGGCGCTTGTCTTGAGCCCGGCGAAGACGCCGGCATGCTCCGTCGGTATGAGCTGCATGAGGAGCGGCCAGGTGAGTGCGGAAACACCACCGCACCCGATCCCCGCAACCAGGATCCACGGAATGACGGTGGCAACGGAATGCGCCATGAGCACGCCGATCGCACCGAAGGCCATGACCACCATGCCGGCCGCCAGCACCGCCCGAATCCCGATCCGCGTGGCAAGCCAGCTCGCGGGCAAAGTGACCAGACCGATCATCAGGACAACCAGGAGGAACAACTGGATGGCTTCGCCTTTGCCGACACCCAGGACATGGGTCGCGTAAGGCGTGAGGTTCACCAGGATGACGTTGATGCCAGTGCTGTAGCAGAAGAATGCGCATAGACAGCGGAACGCTTGGCGATGCGCACGAAGCACCCGTACATAGATCTGAAAGCTATAGTGCTGCTGCATGTGCGCCGACTCTCGCCGCTCGTGCACGGAGCCGATCGTGATCAGCCAGCTGAGCATGAGTGCCGCAGCCACCAGCGCGTACGTCCACGACGGCAGACGATCCTTAAATGATCCAAATCCCAGGATCAGCCCGAGCCCGACTTGGCCGAAGAATGTGACCGTCGTTGCCATGCCGTTCAAGATGGGCCGCTGGGCAGGCGGCGCGATATCGGCCTCCAGCGCGGCGTATGGATCGGCGGCCACATTGAAGAACAGTGAGAAGAGGACAATGCACATGACTATGCCAAGCAGGCCGGGTGCCGCCGGAGTCAGTGCGAGAAAGAACGCGCTGAGCGGCAGAGCAGCCGCCATGAACGGCCTGCGTCGGCCCAGGCGCGTCCAGGTGCGATCGCTCCACGAGCCAATAAACGGCTGGATCACCGTGCCTTCGATCGAACGCGTGTTGCTCATCAGATTGAGGAGAAGCACGTTGCTGCTGGGGATCAGCAGAGGCAGGGCAGCGCTGCTGAAGGCGAAGTAAAATCCAGAGCCGACCGAGGCGGCACAGTACCCAGCAATGGCCCGTTTGCTCAGCGGGGCGGTACTGCTTCCGGCCAGAAGGGTTTGGGCATCTTCGCCAATGTTCCGTTGGTACGGCAGCGCCGGCTCTTTCGTCGCTTTCACCTCGTGCTGTGCTGGTTGCTCGTGAGTATAGCAGTGCACGGCAGCGGTTACGCACCGGCGTTGGAGTTATCGATGACCGCGGGAACGCGGACAGCGCCAGCTGTCCAGCTGGCGCTGTCCGGCTCACGCCAGCCTAATGGTGGTCGCGTAGTATAGGACGCGGGGCTGTCTCGGTAGGTCGACATTCACACACGGATGAGCACGCATGCTCGATCGTGACAGGGCCCGCAGTAACGTGCTGCCTCGGCATCATGCAGACTCATCTGTGCTAGCGGTGCCACCTACTTGGTCCGTTGATCCCTCGCCGAGGCGCGAAGGTCGCGTGTTGGAAGCGAGAACCGCATGCAAATGACCCCGCCGGAATGGCTGACCGTGGGGGCGCGGCGCCTGCCGGTGTACTGGCTGAATGACATCCGGCATCTCGGCGTTGTGGCGCGCGAGCTGGCATCTGGCCGGTCGTCAGCCTTTTATTCCGGCGTTTTTCACGTGCTGGGCAGAGCGTCGCACGAGCTGGCTCGCGAAGCGGGCGGGCGCGGTGGGAAGTCCGCCACTCTGCGGGCATACCCACGGATACCGGTGTTTCTCGCGTCTCCTCGAGCCGCCATTCCACTGATCGACGTTTCACTGGTGCATCCAGCCTTCCGTCTACCCGAGCGGCTGGTCGAGCTCTATGCCAGCGTCTCGGCGCCGCTCGAGGTAGTCGCACCCCTGGGTCAGGCTGCAGTGCCGAGCCACGGTCCGTGTGGCTCGGCCACGACTCCATATCAAGAGGTTGGCGCCAATCATATGCCGATCGATATCGCCGGGGCGGCACCTCACGCCGCCTTCCTGTGGATGCACGATATTGCCTGGACGCTCTTGGCGGAGTTGCTCGCAGCTGGTGGAGCAAGGGGAGCGCTGTACCGCGTGCTTCCGTTGAGCGACGCGCGGAACCGACCATTCTACTCCCTGCATGCACTTGCCGACTGGGCGTCCATGCGAGAGCAGGTGCCCTTCGATTTCGTCGCCCATGACGCACGCATGGAGTCGGCTGGAGCGTTCAGCGATCACACGCGAATCCGCCTGCCGCTCCTGGACGAAGCGCCGGCGCTACATGTGGTACGCAGCGGGAGCGTGAGTGCAGCGTGGCTGGCGGAAGCGAGCGGCTGGCCGGTGGAGTCTGCGGTTGGGCTCCAACGAGGTGACCGCGCTGCCGGCCTATCTGACGACGACTTGCGACTGCGACTCGGCGACGGATGGCAGGGCTAGCGCGTCGCACGTTCGCCGGTCCGCCTAATGCCCGCCTAATGCTCGGCTGTTATGCTGTTCGCCGTTGGTGGCGGAAAAGGACCGTGCGGCGGTCGAGCAGCAGACCACCTACTCGCCGAATGGCATGCGCAAGATTTGGAGCGACGGGTACGGCTGCAAGAGCGATCGTTCAGTTCGGGGCGTGAAGACAGCGACGGAGGGATATGCGGGCGAGCCAACCAGCGCCAGGCTGAAGAAGCTGTTTAGGTCGGACCCTGAATCTCGGGGGAAGATATGGGCAAGATCCTACGAATCTGGTCGAATTGCCTCTAGTCAACGAGGGCCTCACACCACTAAATGCTTCCAGTCAGCGTGTTGCCGAACTCGCGGGAGCAGGCTGGCAAGGGTGCTCAGCAGGATACAGACTGCTTGGTGGAAACACGGCCTCAGGCTGCGGTACGATGGCCGATGGCCGGCCTTGGGCTCTGGCCGCTAGGCCAGGGCCGTTTCCTGGGGCTGCCAGCGGCAACGTCAGGCCAGCTTCTTGATGTTGTAAGCCATCGCGGCACCCAAGGTCTGGATCAACACGGCGGCGCGCCCGCGACCTTGTGCCCGCCGTAACCCGTGCCGCTCCTTCAGTTCGGCTATCGGTGGCTCCGCCCAGTAGAGCCGTTGGCGGACGCTGTGTTTGGCCACTGGGGTGGCCAGGTAGGCGCGGACCCGATCGGAGAGCCCGCCATCGTCCGGTCGGGAAATGGTGCGCGCCTGTGCGTCGCCGCAGCAGGCGGCTTTCAGCGGGCAGCCGCCGCAGGTCTTCGGCGAGGCGCGGTAGATAACGGATCCGGTGGCGTTCGCCGTATGGGAGGTGCCCTGGTGCGTCAACGGATGGCCCTGGGGACAGACGAAGCGGTCCCGCGCGGCGTCGTACGTGAACTGGTCCCGGGCGATAGCCCGGTGCTGGTCGCCGGCCTCATGCGGTGGGATGCTGGCGCACTTGCCCTGCGCTTCCAGCCGCGTGTAGTTGGCATTCGTGCCGAACTTGGCGTCGGCGATTACTTCGGCCACCAGCCGGCCGGTCGTGCCTTCATGCTCTTTGCAGATACGGTCCAGCAGCGCTTCGTCGGGGATGTCGCCTGGCGTGACGTCGAGCGCGGTGATGATGCGCGCCGTGCCGCCATCCATGCCGGCGTGGACCTTGTGATAGAGCGCGAGCGGGACGCCCTCACGGCCGACCACTCCGGCACCCGGGTCGGTCCGGCTGACCACCAGCTCGTTGGTCCGGCCCTGCACCCCATTTGGGAGATTACTGGCAGTGCACAGGTGCGGCGCGGCGGCTGACGCGTTACTTTCGCCTGCCGCTGGCGCAGGAGCCGACTCAGCACACGACGCTTCCGCAGGCTCGTCTGCCAGATCCTCCCCGGCCGCAGGGTCTCCTCCCAGAGTGCGGTCACACGGCTGCTGACGCTGGGCAGTTGCCGCAGCAGCGCCCGCGAACCCACTGAGTCCACAAGTCGCGAACCGGCTGACGCATAGGCGTTCGGAAAGAAGATCGCCGCCGATCGCGTACATTCCCAGGCAGTGAATGAGGTACTCAGCGGCTATCGCGGTGACGAATGGCCCTTACTCTCTGCTGCCGTTTCGGCTAGGCTTTGAGGCGATCAAGCATGCGCGTGCTTATGGCCGGGCCTTCGTGCAGGGCCAGGGGAGCCCAGAGATGCCAACGTCTCGGTGTGGGCAGTGCGGGTTCGATAGCGCGCCAGATCACGCGTTCTGTGGCAGGTGTGGCGCCGCACTGCCTGCTTCCTTAGGCGCAGAAGGCGGCACGGCGGAGAAGAGCACGCCGAGTTCTCGTCTCGGCCACCAGCAGACTGCGAGCGCGGACGAACCCGGCTCGGCATCTCCGAGCCTACGAACAAGACGTGAACCCCTGTCAAGACCCTCGCGTCGTCTAGTAGTCATTGCCTGCCTTGTAGTGCTGATCGTCGCGGCGACAGCGATCGTGCGAATCCTTGGCGGAGGAGGCTCGCACCCTGTTGCCTACTCCCCGCTCGGCCCGGTGCTTACGGCGACGCCGGGGAACTCTACGGGCGGTGGAACGCCAGTGCCGCCACCTACACCCACGCACTCCAGCGAGCTTTCCGCGCTGCACACCGCGTGGATATGGCACGCTGTGCCGGCGAGGCGTGAACCGCTAGCTGGCGTCAGCTGCGCAACCACGCCCGAATGCGTAGCCGTGGGCAGGAACGGTACGCTGCTGGTCAGTAGTGATGACGGGGCCACGTGGACGCGCCGTGTGAATCCTGCCGTAGAAGCGTTCTCCGCCGGTCAGGACATTTACAGCGTCAGTTGCGCGGCGCCGGCTTTGTGCGTCGTTGTCGGTGCCTCCGGCGACGAAGGCAGCGTGGCAGTCAGCGCGGATGGCGGTAGCACTTGGCGGCAGCCGACGTCCAGTTTTGACTCAGTCCTACGAGGTGTCAGTTGCCTGAGCACGAAGTACTGCATGGCTGTGGGGGAGAACGGTCGCGTTAACACGACGGAGAATGGAGGAATCACCTGGCGACAAGTCAATACGGACGCCAGCTCCTCCCTGAATGCCGTGAGCTGCTCGGGAACGGGCATATGCGTGGTAGTGGGCGATAGCGGCGGGCTGCTCGTTACCGGAGACGGTGGCGCGACCTGGGGAACGCGCCCGAACACGACTCCGGCCCTTTATGGTGTTGACTGCAAGAGCGCTTGCGTGGCCGTTGGCGCCGGCGGCACCGTGCTGATGAGCGTGGACGGCGGCCTGACGTGGTCCGCGCGAGACTCCGGCACGAGCGAAGATTTGCGCGGTGTGAGCTGCGCGAGCAAGAGCTTCTGCATGGCCGTGGGCGGGGAGGGCACCCTCATCAGCAGTTCTGACGGAGGCGCCACCTGGGCCAGCCACGCCTCGGGGCTGTCGCACTGGCTGCCAAACGCCATCAGCTGCACAGGCCAGAGCTTCTGCGTGGCTGTGGGCGGGGATGGAACCATCGCGACCACCCGGGACGGTGGTTCAACGTGGATCGCGCGCGCGGACCCTGCATCTGACACGGGATACGATTTGAACAGCGTGAGCTGCCCGAAGATCGACCTCTGCGTGGCCGTGGGCGCAAGGGGTAGTATCCTTCAGAGCACAGACGTCGGCGCTACGTGGATCAATCGAACGTCTGGGACGGGCGACCAGCTGGTGAGCGTTACCTGCCTAGGCGGTGGCAGCTGCGTGGCACTGGGCCTTGGCGATTCCTGGCGAAAAGGCACCAGCGTTCTCACAAGCTCCGACGGTGGGAGGACGTGGATCGTCCGTCCTTCGGTTCCTCCCACGGGTGATCGCGGTGCGTTGCTCGACCGGGTAAGCTGTGCGACGGTAGACGTGTGCGTGGCTGTTGGAGACCACGGTGTAATAGAAGAGAGCGCTGACGGTGGTGCGACTTGGACGCAGCGCCCGAGTCCGGTGTCTGACAATGCGATTCTCGACAGCGTGAGCTGCCCGAACGTGAACAGGTGCGTAGTTGTGGGCGACGCCGTGCTGACGAGTGTCGACCGTGGCGCCACATGGACCCAGCAAATCAGTCCGGTGCGCGGCCCCAATCAGAGCCTGACTAGTGTCACGTGCTCCAACCTGGTCACATGCGTAGCCGTGGGCCCGAGCGGCATTACTCTGACCAGCGCCGATGGAGGCGTGAGCTGGATTCGCCACAGCAATCCGCTCATAAGCAACGATGATCTAGCCAGCGTCAGCTGTCCGACTCCTACCGCATGCGTGGCCGTCTACTCCCGCGGCATCCTAATCAGCATGGATGGTGGGGCCAGCTGGAACCAGGAGCACCCGGGTTCCTTGCCGAGCGATGTCTCGTGCGCCGCCGCAAACGCGTGCGTAATTGTGGGCTCTGACGGAACCATCTTGACCAACGCCTATGGGGTGAGCAAATGGACTCGCCGTGACTTGGGGGCGAACGCAATACTGCACGGCATAAGCTGCCCCACGGCGCGCCGGTGCGTGGCCGTCGGCAATGGTGGTCACGGTGGCGAGGTCTTCACAAGCACGGACGGAGGCGTCAGCTGGACCGGTAGGGGAGTACCGAGCGCGATTGAACTCTATGCCGTCGATTGCGCAAGCGACAGTGCGTGCGTCACCGCCGGTAACGGGTCGAAAGGCGGCATCATCCTGAGTAGCAGTGATGGCGGTATGACGTGGACTGAACGGCTTGGGATGCGGGATCAGTCGGGGTTTGGCGCGTGGGGGGCCGCCAGCGTCAGTTGCAGGAGCGAAGGGTTGTGCGTCGCTGGGGGACAGCCAGGGGTCATTTTTGTCAGTCGCGACAGTGGGGTCCACTGGACGCGCCAGACTGTCGATCGCAACACCGTCCTTAACGGCGTGGTCTGTGCGAGTGCTCGCGCCTGTGTAGCCGTGGGCGGAATGGCGGACTCACCAGGTTTTCCGGACGCGTTGCCAGCGTACGGTGTCATCCTCACCAGCGACGACGGTGGCGTGAGATGGACTCAGCGGTGGCTAGATACCGGCCTCATGACCAATCCAGTCGGTGTGAGCTGTTCAAGCGAGCGCGTCTGCGTGGCCGTTGGAGATCGCTCTATCCTGCGAACTGCGGACGCCGGTGCTACGTGGAGCATACAGGCGACGAGCGCCTGGGGGCTGCAAGCGGTCAGTTGCCCCGATACCCGGATCTGCTTTGCTGTGGGAGCCTGGGGCGGGGGGTCGGGGGACGGGGCCTTTGTGCTTGACAGCGAGGACGGCGGTGTCTCCTGGATCGCGGAACCACTGAACGTGGCAGGACTAGAGCCGCGAGCCGTGAGCTGCGCCAGTGCAGACGAATGCGTCGCCGTGGGCGTGACGCTAGCAAGCGGCGCTCAGAGCAGGTTTACGCTGACGCATAGCTCGGTCACGAACTAGCCTGAGAGTGTACGCCAGGCCTGCGCACAACGAGGTGGCCCTTGAGCCACCTCGCTTCTTAACGCTGGTTGCTCACAGCGAGGGATTGGCACGCAACGCCCAGAGGACTGATGGACCGCGACGTTTGTGCGCCGATCCGGCCTATCTCTGGTGGGCTCTGGCATTGAGCAACCAGCGACTGAGCGTGCAGGGTAGGCTCTGACTAGCGGAGACTTTCGTATTGGCGAGGTCCCAGCGCCCGCCAGGTTCCTGGCATCGTCTTGACCGTACGCTGCCAATTCGGCGTCGCGTCGCCTATTGGCATAAGTACGTGCGCAAGCGTATTATTGCTGCGTCTGGCTACTAGGCACGCTGGATATCGCACAGCTGATGTTCCGGATGGCGACCGCCGTCTCTTCTTCCCTAGCCCCAATCTCGGAGGGGTGGCCATGGCAAGTGGTGCCTGACCATCGTGCGGCCGGCCAGTGATCGCCTCGGACAAACAGTGCCCGCACTACGGAATCTCGCTCGCTGCAGCGCCAAGCAGCGAGAACGCTGGAGTTGTCCAGGCTCAGCCAACGCGTGGGCCGCAGGGACCACAGACGGTAGTCGTTCAACCTGGCCTGCTCGTTGGCGGTCGTTACCGCGTGGGTTCTCGCCTTGGCTCCGGCAACATGGGCAGTGTGTGACAGGCGGGCTGTTGATGAACGCCTCGCGTGCCGAGCATGCGCGCTGAAGCACATACCATTGCCGGACGCTGCGCCGCAAGGGCGTGTATTGTTCCAGCGCGAAGCGACCATCTTGGCTAGCCTTTCCCATCCGCATATCAGCGACATTAAGGACTGGTTGGAGGAGCAGACGAGTGGCTGACTTGTCCTGCAGATGGTACCGGGCAGGACCGTTGAGAGCGAGATCGCGTCGCGAGGTGCGCCGGGATTACCCGAGTCGGAGGTCCTTGGGTGGGCAAAGCAGTTGGCCGAGGCGCTCGATTACCTGCACAGTCGCGTTCCACCTACCGTGTTCCGCGATCTCAAACCGGAGAACTTCATGCTCCGTCCGGATGGGCAGGTTATGCTCATCGATTTCGGCGTGGCGAGGCCAGCCATGGCAACAGGCGGTACCACGATCGGGACGCCGGGCTACGCACCACCTGAACTGTACCAGGGCATGGCGGAGCCGCGGCCAGACCAGTACGCGCTCGCTGCAAGTCTGAATCACATGCTCACCGGCAGGGACCCGAAGCGGCATATGCCGTTCCAGTTCCCGCCAGCGTGTGACCTCGTGCCAGAATTGAACCCGGCCGTTGAGTCCGCGTTGGCGCGCGCCCTGAGCATGAGTGCTGACGCTCGTTACCCCGACGTGCAGGCCTTCGTCACCGATCGAACGCGTGCGCCAAGTGTTCGGCGTGTAGGCAAACGATAGCCGTTTGCAGTCTCTAGCCGAGCGATCGCCGCGTTCGAGGGCGCGCTGGACGCCTGCCGAAGTTTCAGATAACGGCCCAAGCCTCAAAGTGGAGGCTGCTTCCCGGCGGGTGCTAGGTCGAGATCACGCCTGCGCAGTGCAATCGGTCAACAGCATACTCATGCGTCGCCCCGAGATTTCATACATGGCCAAAGCATCGAGATTGCATGTTGTGTGCCGACTCCAGGCCCTTCATTACCCTGTTCGCAACGGCAGACACTCAGACGGCCTGTCCCGCGCTGCGCGCGTGGGGCACATGACACGGACGACCGGCGTTCAAGAGAAAACCGCTGCCGCATGACACTCAGGCCATGCCATCAAGGCCGGCCCATGGCGCTTTGGAGAGGCTCTCAGGCGCCTTCCCGCGGCAGTCGCCGCGACGTCTGGCGGGGAAGCGGCGGGGAAGACAGATCCTCCAGGTCGAAAAAGAGCGATTTTGACACGTTTAGAGAGCGGGTGACCGGGCTCGAACCGGCGACATTCTGCTTGGGAAGCAGACACTCTGCCAACTGAGTTACACCCGCATTCAGCCGCGCGCTATCCCGAGGCGCCGGCCCAATGGGGAGATCCTACCACGCCGGCCTGCCCATCGCAAGTGCGGCCCGACTGACCTGCGAACTCGCCGGACAATTGCGCGCTGAGCTTCCCCCGGAATTCCCGCGGACCACCGCCACACCCCGAATGACACAGCCCCTATTGCACTTGCGGCACGTCGTTGCCAAGCAGCAGCACGATCTGCGCATGTGTCTCGGGCATGCGCATCGTCAGTAACCGAGCCTGGAACATCTGCCGCAGCAGCCGCGTTGTGTACGGTGCGGCAGGGTACGCGCTGTTGACGATCACTGCGGTGTGCGCATGGTCGTTCGTGTCGGCGTTACCGCTACCAACGACGTTGAGATGGCAGGTCGCAAGCGTAGCAGCCACGGCCGCAGCCTCGCCCGCGAGATGGCTTCCGTTCTGAATGAACACCGTCGCATGTTCGTTGTCGAGTGGCTGCTGTTGGAACAGCTCGCTGATGCGCGGCTGGAAGGCGGGCGTAGGACAGAGATCGGCACCGGCGTCATATCCAATGCACTGCGTCACCATCCCGTTTGTGTCGCTGAAATAGACGTGCTCCATGCTCCCGGACTTGATCATCTCCAGAAAGACCACGGGCAGCATGCTGCCCGGCAAATTCGTCTGGAACGCATTGCGCACCGCGTTGTAAATGGCCGGGAGGCGGAACAGCGTGCCGGGCCGAAGCGCCTGCGATTTCATCGCCGAGATCAGCTGCTGCTGATGCTGGACCCGCACCTCATCGCCCGTCGTGTACGAGTGTCGCTCGCGTACATAGGCCAGCGCAGTCGCTCCATCCATGTGCTGCATACCCGGATTGAGGTGCAGAGGAGCATACCCATTACCCTGCAATGCCGGGTAGGTCGGATCGTCTATCTTCTGGTCGACGTTGATATCGACACCGCCGAGCGCGTCTATCACGGTCTTGAATGTCTGAAACCGCAGAACCACATAGTAATTGATCGGAATGCCCAGCGCGTGCTCAATCGTGTATGCCTCGTATCTTGGACCGCCAAGATAATTCCCCTCGTTGATCTTGCTCATCTCTCCATAGCCGGGAACACTCGCCGCGAGATCGCGCGGTATCGAGACCAGGCGCACTTTCCCGTTGCTCGGATTGACGGTCATGACAATGATCGTGTCGGAATGCGTCTTCTCACCTGGATACCGTTGGTCTTCTCCCAGAGCAAGAATATTGATAGGATCAGACCCGTTCCACGGAACGACGTTGGAAGCCGATGGCAGAAACGGCTGGCTAATCCAGCCGAGCGCGGGCGGGTCAACCCAGAAGAACCCGAAGCTTCCAACTAGGACGACGAACAGGCACAGTAGAACGAGACCGATACGAAGCAACCATCGTCGCTTCTTCTTTGGCGGGCGTGGCATTGGGACGGGTGCCAGGACAAGCGTCGGCTGCGTGTGCAGGCTCGGGACCTCCATGGGCAGCCCGTTGGGCCCGTAGGTCCAGTCGTCTTCTTGAAGCATATCCGTCCTTGGCAGGCTCGCCGGCACCCCGCGTTTCCATGGCGTGCCGTGATAGTATACCCAGCCATTCACGCTTGCGGTCAAGCGAGTGCGGACATCTCACCCTTACTCACACACATCGTATGGGCCGGGCCAACCGCTGGGACATGGATCTCGGAGCTCCCTGCTCCCTGCGTGAAAGTCCCGTTTCCCGCTCCGCGACGATGCACTCCGTGAGCTTGCCGCTCACTCGCTCTGTCAGGTCGGCTGCGAGGCAGCTGAAGAAGCAGATTCAGGCTCCTGCCATCCTCCGAGCCGATGCCGATAGAACCACAGTGACGCGAGGCCCACGCACACGCCGAACCAGAGCGTACACAGCCGAATCAGCAGCGTGGCCGCCACTGCGGTCGTGAGCTGCGTGTGGGTCACGGCCACCAGCAATGCCGCTGAGCTGGCTTCCGCTGACCCAAGCCCACCAGGCGAGAGCGACGCGGAGCCTATCAGGGTCGACACAGCAAGCACAAATGCCGCCTGGATCAATAGCTCCCACCCTGTGCCCATACCGAGGCCATGGAGCACCAGGTAGAACGCGATGCATTCGCCGCTCCACGAGATGAGACCGATGCATACAGCCGCAACAAGCATGTCCGGCGCCAAGAGAAGTCGCGCACTGGCGAAGAGGCGCCCGATCTCGTCCGCGCGTCTGGCAAGGCGAGGATGTGCCTGCAGCCAGGGCAGCATGTGGGTGCGCACAAATGGAGCCTGCGACACGGCGACGATTGCCGCAAACACGATCAACAGCACCACGATCGGCGGCACGGCTCGTCGATACAGGATCAGGCCGCTGGCCGCAAGTCCCATCATCGCAAGGCCATCGGTCAGTCGCTCGGCCAGCACTACTGGTGCCGACGTCGTAAGTGGCGTGCCCACGCGCCGGCGCAAGAGAATGCTCTTGAGTAGCTCGCCTGCCTTGCCCGGGGTGATCGCCATGGAGAGGCCGCAGAGGAATATCCCAATGCTGTCGGCAAACACGATGGCAATGCGAAGCCTGTGCAGGTACATGTGCCACTTTACAAAGCGCAGCGCGTAGTTCCAGAGCGTCAGCATAAGGATGGGCGGTAGGTATCCCGGCGGGAACCGGCGCAGTGCGTTGGCAACACGCGGCGCGTCGCCGATCAAGGCGAGGGCGCTGAGCACGATGAGCCCAAAGAATACCGAGAGGAAAAGCTTACGAGCCAAGCCTACTCACCACGGCGATCGCTATCAGACCCCACAAGATTATGCAGACTTGCAGCGAATGGTCGCGTAGCAGTACTTCCTCGGGACTGCCCCCCTGCCCGCGCTCGTGTACCAGATACAGATACCGAAACACGCCATACACGGCGAAGGGAACCGTAACCATCATCTGATGATTCGCCGGAAGGTTCGGCGCAGTGAACGTGTACAGCGAGTAGGCGACGATCGTCGACGAAGACACGATGGTGATCAGCTGGTCGACAAGCGCCAGACTGTATTCGCCCAGATTACGCCGATGGTCGGCAGCCAGATCCTCCAATTCGATCAGTTCTCCCCTGCGCTTGCCAAGCGCCAGGAAGAGACCGCCGAGGATCGTGCACAGGTACAGCCAGACGGAAATCTCGACACGTATCGCTACCGCACCCGCTGCCGCGCGGAGCACATAGCCGAGCGCGATGGCAAACACATCCAGCAGCACCTCATGCTTGAAATAGAAGATATAGCCAAGCTGCAAGACCATGTATGCGGCCGCCGTCTCAAGGAAGGGATAGCCAAGGCTGAGGCTCACCAGCAGGCTGCAAACGCCGATCACCGCCGCTGCCGCCTGGGCCACGCGAACCGGCAACCGGCCGGATGCCACCGGTCGGAAGCGCTTGGTGGGGTGCAATCGGTCCTGCTCGACGTCGAGCGAGTCATTGAGCAAGTACACCGTGCCGGAAAGCGCGCAGAAGAGCACGACGCAGAGCAACATTCTGAGGTCCGAAACGCCGTCTCTGTACCGATTCGCCATGACCAACGCAGCCGCGCAGAGCAGGTTCTTGGTCCACTGTCGCGGTCGCATGGCCTTCAGGATCAAGGCCGGCATGGCACGTGGCGACGCAACGACTTGGGAAACCTCCGTCGACTGCCCTTGCGCCTTGGTCACGTCCATCTCACGCCCTAACGCCGTTTTCTCCGCACCTCACTCGATCGGGCGTCAAGCGCCTAGCCACTGCTGGCCACGCAAAGATGCTGTTGCTGTTGACCCCGCCCATTACCCGATCAGCCTGCACGCCGATTCATCCGCCGTCCCCAGTCAGCACACCGAGCAGATCCACACGTGCATAGTACAAGCACGGGCAGGCCGTGAGCCATCGTTACATCACAATCTCACACAGAACTGAAGCGGAACGGCTCCCGCGAATGCTCGCATCTCGAGGACCGTGCTGGGCGGCGTGCCTCCTCCTTCGCCGTATACAATGTGGAGGCGCGGAACGCCGCCGCGTCATCAAAGGATGGAACCATATGGTCGCAAACGGCTCGACGACGCATCACCCTGACCGCCGTCTGCAGTGCGTGCAGCACCGGCGCAAGGAGCACGACGGCAGCGCACGCACTCGTGCCCCCGGCCTCTCCGCGTTCGGGCGCCCCTAGATGCTTGGACGGACCCACCTTGCCTTCGGGGTGGCGACATCCGCACCCCTTGCAGCGCTCACGGGAATCGCGGGTTCAGCACACCGATACGACCACGTCACATACACGTTGGCAGGATCGCGCGCCCTGAGCGTTCCTCAATTCAGTCCTGCCGTCTGGATCGCCCTCGTCGCTGCCGCCGGACTGGGTAGCGTGCTTCCCGATATCGATCAGCCGGGTTCGCTGGTCACGCGACTGCCTGCTCGCCAAAGCCGCGCGCTCCAGCGCGCGGGCATCGGCATGAGCCGAGCGCCCGGCTGCGGCCCAGTGCGGTTGACGCTTTCCGCCGCAAACGCCGGTGGCCGCCTCATGTCGGCCTTGCTCGGCGGCTATGCCGGGCGCCTCGACCGGCCCTTCACGCTGCTCTTATGGCTGCTGGCCCTCCTGGCCGGCGCCGAGGCGGTCGTGGCACGCTGGTTGCCGCCAGAAGGCTTGCTCGTGTGGGAGGAGCAGTGGCGGCAAGCCTATGCCCTGGCGATCGGCTCGATTGGAGCGGCCGCGGCCCTCGTCGCGGCCGGCGGAGTGTCTGGTCTCGTCAATCGCTTGCCAGGACACCATCGAGGCTGGACGCATGCGCCTCCCGCGGCGATCGCGCTCTGCCTGCTGTCGATCGCGCTTGGGCCCGCACTGGTTCCAGCACTACCCGGCATCGGCGCGGCATTTGGATTCGGCTATATCTCACACTTGGTGGCAGACGCGCTTACAATTCGCGGCATACCGCTGTGGTGGCCGGGTGAATCGCGGTCCAGTCTGCACTTGCTTCCCCGCAGCGTTCGCGTTCGCACCGGCAGTGTCGGCGAATCGCTCTTCAATTTGTGCTGGCCGCTTGTCGTCGCGGTACTCGTGATCGTTGGCGGCCGGTAGGTCGTCGACCTGGTCGCCTATGTGGACAACTTGCCCGCATCTGCGCGAGTTGCGCCGGTACTTGTCCACAACCCTACTTTCGACCACTCCAATGGCACGCCACAATGCGTGTATCGACGTCGTCTATACGTGCATGAGACGCGTGACATCGACGCAAGCGTGCACTATCGTAAAACGAAGGACGCAACCGATGACAATCCTGGAAGTCGAAGCCGAGCCTGTGGAATCCGCGTTGCAGAAGCGACTTCGTCAAATCCCGGCCGACAAGCGTGAGGCGGTGACTGGGTCATATCGCCCAGTCCTCGGGCGAAGCATTTTCGCATATGATATTTCATCGTCGCGGGACGTCCGCGGCGGGCACCGAAAGCACCCCTTGATCAAAGGTCCTTCCTGATATCTGAGAGCCCTCCCTGCGGTCCTTCAGCGCCCTGGCCTGCTCCGGGGCGCTGACCTGTCTCCAGGCCCGCGAACCTGCGGTTGCTCTCGGCTCGAGATTGTCCGGATCCGAGAAGCCGTCCAGATCGACGGTCTGAGACCGACCAGCCCGGTCGCGGCCTCAACTATGGCCGGAGGTGCCTGGCGAAGAAGCCGGTGATTGCGCTGTAGCAGGTCACCCGATTCTCGTGCTTCAGAACATCGTGACCTTCGTTCTCGAAGAGCAGATACTCGACGCTCTTCCCCATCGCTCGAAGCGACGCCACCACCGCGCGTGATTCCGATTCGACGACGCGCGGATCGTTCTTCCCTTGGATTACCAGCATCGGGCAGGACACATTGCCAATGTAGGTGACCGGCGACCGCTCGACGAGAAAGTCTCGGTCGTGTACCGCGTCCCCGAGCATGATCTTGAACTCGGGTCGCCAGGTCGGTGGTATGTGTTCCAGGAAGGTGAGCAGATCGTATGGTCCAAACATGTCGACAGCAGCGGACCACAGCTCGGGGTGGCGCGCGGCCAGGGTGAGCGTCATGTACCCGCCATAGGAGCGACCGACGACGCCTGCGCGAGTCACGTCAAGACGCTGGTCACTGCCAAGAATTCGCATCGCATGCACGTGGTCAAGCCGATCAGCGCCGCCCCAGTCACGATCCACTTTCTTCACAAAAGAGAGCCCATAGCCGTTGCTGCCCCGCACATTGGGGACGAACACGGCGAAGCCATTCAGCGTGAGAATCTGAATCAACGGCATGGAGAACCAGGCGAAGTCCGGTCGTTCCTGGCTGTGAGGACCGCCGTGGATATAGTAGACGAGCGGTCGCGGTCCTTCAAAACCGAGGGCAGGCGCGGGCATGTAGAGCCGAGCGGAAATGCTGAGACCATCGAACGACGTAAACGACGCGTCTTCTCCGCGCGATAGATGTGCTCGCGGCACAGCCAACACGCGCTCGCGCGTCAACTGGCGCGGAATGCTTGCGGAGGAACGGTCGACGACGAACAGCTGTGTCGGCGAAACCGCGTTGGAGAAAGAAAAAGCAAGCCGATCACTCGACGTGTCATAGTGCGTAGACTCCAGCACGCCATCAGCGAGCGATTCGGTGCCGCAAAGCGTACGCGCGAGCGTCAGCTCGAGCGTCGCTTCGTCGATCCTGCCTTCGTAGAGCCAGGAGCTTCCATCGATATTGTAGCCGGCCAGGTAGCGGTCGTTCTTCAGCCGCTGAATCGAGACAAGGATGCCCCTTCCTTCATGCCGGGCGTTCAGGATTCGCACCGGGTCGATCATGTGAGGAGCATCGAGATGGATGCGCCCCAGGCCGAACGTGTCGTCGAAAATGCCCGTAACGCAGAGATAGCTACGCTGGTCGTCCGTGAAACACCCAGAGCTGAAGCCGGTGAGAGGAACGTCCTTGGACTGCCCGCGTTCCTCAATCGGCGTTCCGAACAGCAACCGGGCGCCGTTCCGAGCTCTGTCCCACAGCCTGAGCACGACGTCGCCGACTGAGTACTCTTCGGTGATGGCCGCACAGACGTGATCCTCGGACCATGCTCGCACGTTGAGGCTGTACCGACTGGCAAACATCGGCGTGAGCTCGCGCGTCCTCAGGTCGGCCTGGTACGCGGTGCTCAGTGATTCGTGGCGCATCTCGGCAACGAGGTACACGATCCCAGTTTCGACGTCGCCGCCTTCAAGATGCACGCGGCAATCCGCAAAGTGATCGCTGAATGCGGACTCCGGTATACCTCCATCAAGCGGGATAACCATTGGCTGGTAGTTCTCGTCGCCATCCCGATCGATCATCACGCAGATAACGCCCAGATCCGCGCACACGCGAAACAAATGCCCGCCGACCAGCTCAGGATTCTGCAGCGCAATGCCGGGAGGCAACAGCGGTTCCGGTACACTTCCGCTTGCGTCCATGGCGTACAGACTCAGCCGTCCGCTCATGTTACTCACGAAGTAGAGGCGCTCGCCGGCAAGCTGTGGAACGAGAAACAGTCGCGCTGACAGGAGCGAATCAACCAGTACTACGGACACGGAACTCCTCGCAGACCGCTGGAAGCTGGGCCTTCTCTCCAGCCTGGTGAGGAGTGTACCAGCATCGTCCAAGAGCGATACGCCAAACTCCGTGCTGCTTCAGGCGACGGCGACGAACCTCTCGCCCGACGCCAGGAGGCCGCCCTGAACAGAGGCGGCCTCCCAGATCTCTCAGCCGAAGAGATACGCCGATCGCCTATATCTTCACGTACGTGTGCTCAACCGATGTCTTCTGCAGCTTGCTCGCCCATGCAGTGAAGTAGTCGCTCTTCTGAGTCGCCGAAGCACGCTCGCCCAGGACTTGAATCACGTGCCAGCCGTAGGTAGACTTTACCGGATTGCTCACCTGGCCGATCTTGAGCGCAAACGCAGCATCGCCGAATTCCTTCACCATGTCGGTCTGGGCGAACCAACCCAGGTCTCCGCCCTGCTTGGCGCTACCGGTGTCGGTCGAGTACTTCTTGGCGTAGGCCGCGAAATCTGACCCCTTGTCTGCCTGCAAGTGCTTCGCTACAGTCAACGCCAGCTTCTGGTCCGTCGCCTTGAGCAGAATGTGACGCGCGTGTCGCTCGCCGCATGGCTTGCAGGAAACATTCGCGGTCACCTTGGTCATCACGGATTGGATGGCTGCCGTTGTCGACGCTATCTCATTGACGTCGGCAGCCGAGAATCCCTGGTCCTGCGCCATCTTCATGAAGGCGTCCTTGCCGCCGCCCTGGCTATAGTACCCGGAGAGAACGGTGGTGATTTCCAGCTGGGTCGGCATCAGATGATGATCCCGCGCGTACGCGACGAGAAGGTAGTTCTTGACCAAACTGTCCAGAATCTGCTGCCGCGTCTTCTTCACAGCCGCCTTCCCCGCCGCTGTTCGCACGTCGACAGCCTTGATTGTCGCGCCCGTGGTGGCGTCCTGGTGATCCACCTGAAGCTGGTTGAGCGCTGAGTTGGAGTAGTCCACGTAGAGGCTCATAGGAATCGACTCGCCATTCACCTCTGCCGCCACGCCGGCCTTCGTCGTGAGCGGCGTCGCAATCTTCATCGGCGTGCTCGTCGGGCGCGGTGTCGCGCTGGGGGTCACCGGGGCTACCGTCGCCGTCGCCGTTGGGCCCGGAGATGCGGTAGTCGAATTGTGCACCTTGGCGACGACGAGCGCTAGGAGCAGCGCCACGAGTGCGACAAGTGCCACGACCGGCACGACGTAGGGACTCATCGAATGGGTCTCTTCCACGCGCGGCCGGCGACCGGGGACATACCCCGTACGCGGCACCGGGCGCGGCCTGCGCGTGCGCCGTTGCACGGTGACCGGACCTTTGCTGGGCCGCTCCTCCGAGTCCCCCTCGGGCTCTACGCCCGGATTCTCACCAGGCTGATCATCGCTCTCGTCGTCGGGCATGCTCTATCTCCAACTATAGCCATCGTTGTTGCCGGCCAGGCGCGCTGTTAGTGTACCTGGCGGGCACGGATCTCCGCCAGCCCGCGCCCGGATGCGTGTGGTAGCAGCAGCCTACGAAAGCTTTGTTCCGCAGAAACCGCAGAAGCGCCTTCCGCCCACTTCGGCTTCACCACAGCTAGGGCACGTGACGCACGGCGGGTCGGGTTGCGGTATCGTGCCGGCCGTAATCCGCGGAGGCGAAGCAGGCTCGGCCTCAAGGAGCGTGGCAGGCGCCTCGACCACTTCGATCGCTGGCGCCGTTACGGTCTGGTGAGTCTCGTTGTCGCCGGCAGGTACGCCGCCCTCGACTAGTTGAGCGATGATCGCGCGCTGCCGGGCAATAGCCGCGGAAGTGCTTTCCAGGGACTGGCAGATCTCGTCGAGCCAGCGCGGGCACGGTTGTCCAGCCTTCCAGAGCTTGAACATCTCCTCGCCGATCTGCGCCCTCAGGGTAAGAGCGTCGGAACGCAGCTCGGCGAGGACCTCTCGTTCTGTCTCCAGTTGCTTCTGCTGCACCGCGGCGGCCACCACGTGACGCCCGGCCGAGCCCACCCTACCTGCAGCCTTGAGCACGTCCATCAATCTATCTCACTCCATGCGAATGCCACACGTAGGGCAGTACTGCTGAGATCCTGGTACATCCGCGAAGCACTCAGGACATCGCTTCGTCCGACCTGGCGTGACCAGCTCCGCTCCAACGCCATGCGTACCCAGGATGCCACCGGTACGAGCCGAGGCCAAACTAGCATCTACTTGCTCAGCTGCCGACGCCGCGGGCTGTGCAGAGCCAAGAGCGATGTAGCAGCTCGAACGGGACAGCTCCACCCGCGCGGTGGGAACTGACGCCGAGGCTCTGAGATCCGCAAGTTCGCCGAGCAGCTGCTGGTAGTCGCCGTTCATGCCGTCGATGGCCCGGCATAGCGCCTTTATGGCATCGGCTTGGCTGGCGTCGCCGTTCTTCCACTGGCGAAAAGCGAGCTTTCCGACCTCGGACACGGATTGCTCGAGCTGAGCTCGGAGAGTCGCGAGGCGCCCATCGAGAGCCGCGATCTCTGGGGCGCAGCGCACGCGTCGGGCTGCCTGCTGTGTCATCGCCGTCGTCCGGCCCTGCACACGTTCGAGCAGGTTCGCTGCACGTTCCAGGATGCCCATGACGTTTCCCTAGTATGCTGGCGGCACGCCGACTACAGCTACTCGACGCCGATCAGGATGACGGACGTATTGTCATCCGAGTTCTGGTCAATCGCCGTCTGCACCAGCCTCTCTGCGAGGCCATGCAACGATGATTCCACAGGTGGAGAGGAGATGCTCCAGATATCCTGTCGCATGGTTTTCCAGTAGCCATCCGTACAGAGCAGCACACAGCAGTTCGGCTCAAGTACCTGTACGTACCAGTCGAACACCTCTTCAACGCGCTCCTCGCCCACCGCGTGGAGAATCACATTGTTACCTGCTGCCGTGAACACGGCATCGGCGCGCATCAGGCCAAGCGAGACTTGCTGCTGGACGAGTGATTGGTCACGCGTGATCTGTTCGACTTCGCCCGATGGCGACACGTAGTACGCCCTGCTATCGCCTATGTTCGCCAAATAAGCCGTGCGCCCGTAGATTATCGCCACAACGAGCGTCGCACCCATCTCGCCATGTCTGGCAATTTCTTCCAGTACTCTGCGATTGGCCTCCGCGATGGCCTCGCGCACGGTGCCGCGCAGATCAGCATCGCTGAGGGCGCTTTCGCGATCGACGGTGATCCGGCCGAAAACGTAGGTGCCGACAGTGCTCACGATCTCTTTACTGATCAGTCCGCTTCCTGGAGCATAGCCGCCCATCCCATCGGCCACCACCGCGACGCAAACTGCGTCCGCCTTGGAGTTGTAGCAGCCTGACATCACTGCGGTCCAACAGCTATCTTCGTTGGGGTGATGGGGCCCCTCGGCGCTAAATGCAGCCACCTCAACCGCCATGCCGCCGCTGCCAAACTGCTTGCGCCGGTGCAGGACGCGGTAGAAGGCATCTCCGTAGTCAATCTCATCAGAGGTGCCCGCCGGCGCGGCGGCGCGCGCGAGAACCCACTCGTGCTGTCTTGGCGCTCCGCAGTCAACACAGAAGCGCTGCGTGTGATCGCTTGGATCGTTGTGCGTCGAGCCACAGGCCCAGCAATGCTCGTTGTAGACACGATCTTCGACCGCATAGAAAGTCGTTGTGTCGGAAGGAAGGGGTCCTCCCAGTAGCGTGGACGCCGCATCGGGCGTCAGCTCGCGCAGGACGGTGAAGCGGTCGGCAAGCAGCGTACCGATTGCCATCTCCGACGCGGAGGCCAGAGGCGCGATGCTCTCCGGCGATCCGGTGTCGGAGTCACTGATCTGGGCGGAACCTCTGCCTGCGGCGCAGTGTCATGGTCCTGCGGCGCTCCTGGCGCAGGTGATTCGACGTTGCTCACTGCAGCGCCTGCTGCCGCCTCGCGGGATTCGTTTCCCGCAGGGAGGGTGGCTTCGGCTGCTAGGGCGAGAGTTAGATCGGGAGCTTCTACCAGCGGCGCCACGGGAAGGGTCTCGTCACCTGCTGGCGCAGGGGCCGCGAGTGAGGGCGCGACGAGCGCTGAGTCGGGATCTTGTATCGGCGCGGTCGGGAGGGTCTCGGCGCGCGTCGTGTTACCACCTTCAGCCTGAGTACGCACAGCGGGCTGTTGCACCGCGTCGGCATGCCGCAAGGCCTGTTCGCCGTCTGCAGCGGCAGTCGGAGCCTCTGGCTGGCGACTTCCTTTGCCGGGGTCCTCCGCGGTATCGTCGGGCCCGCGGTCGGAGGCGGACGCCTGGCCACCTGTCTCACTCATCGAAAAGGCTCCCACGTGCGTGCTGTCTTGCCTATCTGTACCGCTCTGACGGTCCGTATCTCCGCTCGTGCCGCGTCCAAACACGCGCCAGATTCTGCCCATAGTGCTCCTCGTTCGCAATCGACTCGTCCGTTAGGCACCGATACCGATCTTGCCGTTGAACGCGCCGAAGGCAATAGCATCGCCGTCATGCAGCTCGACCGCTTTATTGTAGTCGAGCATGCGTCCGTTGACGTACGTGCCATTGGTTGAGCCGACATCGAGGATTGAGAACGCGCTGCCATCGCGCCGTATCACTGCCTGGTGCCGTGACACGCCGAAATTCGGATCCCCTCCGCCAAACGGAATGACGTCCAACTCTGGATGCCAGTTCTGAGCAATGTCGGCACGGCCGACATTGACTACATCTTGCTTCACAGTAAATGTGGCGCCGTCAGAGAACGTGATCGTGAGCGTGGCCGCAGGCAGAGGTACAGCTGTCTGCGGGAATCCGCTTGCGGCGCCGTCAGGCGGAGCCGGTGCGGGCGCAGCGGAGGCAGGGACGTCGATGGGCGCGGAACCTGCAGCAGAGGCGGCGGCCGGCGAAGCGTCGATCGCCGCGTTGTCAGCAGGCGCGGCGACTGCAGCAGGGCCTGAGGCAACGCCGTCTGCGGCCGCAACCGGGTGCGTTGCTTCCTGCGCGGTGGGCCCGGCATTGGACGTGTCGTCTCCGAGCTGGTCGATCAGTGCTTGAGCGCCGGAAATCGCATCCGCCGCGCTTGTATCGCCCGTGGGAGCTTGAGCGGTCTCCGGAGTCGGTGCGACCGCGACCTCCGGAGTGGGGAGCGCCGTGCCACATTGCTCGCAGTACGCCATACCGGGGAAGTTCTCCGCACCGCATTGCGGGCACTTAACCATGGTCAAACGATCCTTTCACTTGACTCCGCTACGCTCCGCCAACGCCGAGAGGGCTGAAGCCGCCAACCGCTGAGATTCCCCACGTCGCAGGACTGCCGTTCCGGTTCGTCCCGCTCCCGGCAAGAAACGGCGGGTATGCCCTCAAGAACCCTGATCTTGATTCTGAGGCAGCACGAGTTTTCTCGTGCCGCTTGTCAACTTCTTGGTAGCCGAGGAGTCGGCGATTGCGGCGGTACTCCCCGCGTCCTTGAGCTGCAGCTTCATCGTGCTGACCGTCTGCTGAATGAAGTTCGGATCCGCTCCAACGCGCTCGAGGCTCTGCTGCAGAATATTGAGCTTCTGCGTCGCGCCCGACACGTCGCCGGCCTGAGCAGCCTGCAGCAGTTGCGTCTGAGCAGTCTCGACTGCCGCGTGGTCCACATATTGCTTGACATCGGGATTCATCGGCGGAAAACCCGTTACGTCAGCCAATTGCACGGTGAAGTCGTCTGAGCGGACTTCAAGCCCGCTGTTCGGCGGCTGGTCGTACCGTAAGGTCAGAGTGGCCACCTGGAACTCGCTAGCAAACCCGGCCCCGCCCTCATAAATGTACTCCACGAGCAGGGTCATTCCATCACGCTGAACGTCGCCCAGCTTCACTTCGGTATGGCGGTTGGTAGGCGTGACTGGGGTAAAGTCAAACGACTTCAGCTCGGGAGCTACTTCATGGATCCGCTTTGGGCGGAACCGCTGGCGATAGTCCATGAGCAGCACCGCGTTCGTGAGAATGGTTGACTGGACGGTTACCAGGACTTCTTTGAAGAAATCTCCCACGGACTCGGCGCGATCCATATACTCGGACACTCCGCGCGCGCTCCGGGACATCTCGGTGAGTAGGCGTCCGTTATAGTCATCGCCGATGCCTCCGAGCATGAGCGGTATTTGCGTCTGCTCCGCGAGCTGATAGCAGCGATCCTCGTCGTTGGTCTGGCCATCGGTGAGCACCACGATCTTGCGCACGGCACTTTGCGCGGGCAGGGCATAGAACTGTTGCTGGGCCGCCGCGATACCATCGCCCATCAGCGTGCCGCCGTCGGCGCGAAGATTGCGTATCGCGTTAAGGAGCCGGGTCCGATCGCTCCCTACTACGGTTGCAGGCACAAGAATCTGAACGCGATCCGAGAAGGCAATGAGGCAGATGGCATCGCCATCCTGAAGCTGGTTCACGACGTTGGCAGCCGCGGCTTTCACAAGATCGATCTTCCTCTGACCGCGCGCCTGTATCTGACCATCCATGCTGCCACTGGTATCGATAACGAGGCCGATCTGCACCTGTGGGCGGGCCCGGACAGCGATATCCGGATGGATCCTGACTGCCGCATAGTTCGCCGCAGGGGAAGCAACGGGGATGTTGGCGTAAGCGGGTATGATCTCAAGGGTAGTCGGCATGGAGGATCAGCTCTCCTTACAGGTAGCACTGCACGACTTGAGCGACCATTCCGGAGTCATGTCACACCGGATAACTCAAATGCACAGGGGACGACGTCTCGCTTCCAGCCAAGAGCCGTGGCACTGCCCATGCTCTGGGCGGTTCGATTATAGCACACCCCTATTCTTCAGCGATACCGGCTTCAAGCAGTCCATTGCGACCGAAACGCGCGATTCGGACGCGGTCGCCGGCGCGTCAGATGCACCCGCTCAAGTACACATAAGCGTGTCGTATTGCAACACCCGCGCCAGACGCAGCGTGCCGATAGTAGTCAAGGTAGCGATCGGCGTCCTCAGGGCTGAGCGCCTTTTCGACGGCTTCCCGCAGGGTGCCCGCGTGCGAGTGGACGCCGCCGTCCAGCATGGCGTCAAACCAGTGTCCGTCTTTGCGCTCGCGCCGAAGTCCAAGGTGGAGCTCAAGATCCAGGCGCGAGAACGCCGCTCCGTCAAAGAGACGAAAGAGTTCGCGCTCGTCGGAGTCCGGCGCGACGGAGGGGTCCGAGCCCTGTGATGCATCGAGAGCATCCTCGACACGAGCGGCAAGATCGGCAACGGGCCCGGGATCGACGCCGAACAGTGGTCTATCCATTGCAACCGTGGTGACGGGCTCGAACAGTGAGATACGTCCGCCTGGGCGCAGCACGCGGCGAATCTCTGCGACTACGGAGCGCTTATCGTGCACGTACATGAGCACCGAGCGCGTGAGAACCGCGTCGATCGACGCATCGGGTACGTCTGCAAGCTCCACAGCGCTGTTACGAATGAAGCGCATCCGATGCGCGACCTGGGCGGCGTCCGCAATCCGCGCGCACTCGTCCAGCACCTCTTGCGAAATGTCGTCGACGACTACCAGACCAGCGTTACCGACACGGTGGAGTGCGCCGAAAGCAAGCAGTCCATAGCCCGACCCGATATCAAGTACGTAGTCGCCCGGGCTAAGTTGCGCACGGTCCAAAACTCGATCGCGAATCGAGGTGAGAAAATCGAGTGTATCTTTCCCGCGAGGTCCGCGAAGACGCGACTGTAGCAGCCACGCACTCCAGCACTCGAGCTCATTGTTCAACGAGGCGCTCCCGAGTAGGTCCGACATGAGCGTCCAGATGGGTGCAGTATACCGTGGCTGGTTGACAACATAATGTGATGCCGTTAGCATCGTTGTACATTCTGGAGGGGCGGCAAGCGCGCACATGCACCGTTTTCATGTCTGGACAATCGGCTGCCAGATGAACGTAGCCGAGAGTGCGGCGATTTCTCTTGCCCTGCGGAAACGCGGCCTGAAGCCTGTCGCCTCGCTCGAAGACGCCGACCTGGTCATACTCAATTCCTGCACGGTGCGCGAGAGCGCCGAGCAGCGTGTGCAAGGCCAGCTCGGCGCGCTGGCGTATCGTAAACGGTACGATCCCGACTTGATGATCGCGCTGACGGGCTGCTCCGTCGAGCCGGACCTCGCGGCCATGGAGCGAAAGCTACCCATGGTGGACTTCTTTTTTCGGCCGGGCGCGATCGACCACTTTTTGAGCCAGCTCGAGGCGCGGGAGATTACAGGTCTTCCACTCGTACAGGAACCCGTCATGAGTTACGAGCAGCCAGTCAGCACCTATCTCACCGTCATGCAGGGCTGCAACAAGTTCTGCACGTTCTGTATCGTCCCGTACCGGCGAGGTCGAGAACGTAGCAGGCCGGTGGAAGACGTGGTGGAAGATGTCGCGGCCTTTGTCACGCGCGGCGTGAAGGAAGTGACGCTTCTCGGCCAGAACATCGACACCTACGGGCGCGACCTTCCGGACCGCAGTCACCTCGCCGATCTGCTCCAAGCTGTCGATGCGGTGCCCGGGCTCGAGCGCGTGCGCTTCATGACCTCACATCCACGCAACATGGACCAGCGATTGATCGAGGCGGTCGCGCGGCTATCCCGCGTATGCGAGCACATTCACGTAGCGATCCAGTCAGGCGACGACGTCGTGCTGCGCCGAATGCGGCGAGGATACACCGGCGCCGCATGCGTGGAGCTCGCTGAGCGCATAAGAGCGTCCGTGCCTGGGGTCGCGCTGTCGACTGATATCATCGTGGGATTCCCCGGTGAGACGGAAGCACAATTCCAACAAACGCTCTCCGTGCTCGCGGCATGCGAATTCGACAAAGTGCATACGGCGTGCTATTCGCCGCGCGAGGGCACAGTCTCCGCCACCTGGGATGACGACATTCCGCAAGAAGTCAAGGAGGAGCGGCTCCATCGCGTCGAGGCGCTTCAGGAGCCGATAGCCGCGCGCCGGAACGCGGCTTTCCTGGACACGACCGTGGAGGCGCTGATCGAGGACGCGCAATCGGCACGCAAAGATACGCCGCAATGGCGGGGGCGCACGCGGTCTGGCAAGCTTGTCTATATGCCTCGAGGTGTGGAGATGCTTCGTGGACGGCTGGTGCGCGCCCGCGTGGTGAAGACAAGCCCATGGGCGCTCCAGGCAGTCCCAGCGTAGAGGACCGTTTGTCCGACAGGAAGTAGGCTTCCGCGCTGCGCGACCTCGGTGCAGTGGTCGAACGGGGGGATAACGGACACCGCGGCGCGAGGCGACTCGCAACACCGTGTGCCCACCGGATCGTTCGGTGCAGGTATCCTATGTGATGGTGACGAAAGGACACATCATACAGAAATGAATGAGCTGCAGCAGGAAGAGCGCCAACGTAACCGGCGCAGGGTGATTGAAGAGTCGATAAAAGCGGCCATGAGCAATTCGTGGGAAGAGGCCGCGGAAAAGAATAGGAAGCTCGTCGAGTTGTTCGAGCCCGACGTCGAAGCCTGGAATCGTCTCGGGAAGTCCTATGCCGAGCTCGGACGCATTGGCGACGCGCGTGAAGCGTATGCGCATGCCCTGCGCATCGAGCCGGGCAACGCAATTGCCAAGCGCAACGCCGAGCGCTTGAGCCTGATCAGGGAAGACGTGTTGCCGGTTTCTCGCGACCGCCATGATTCCGTCGACGCGCGCTTCTTCATCGAAGAAACGGGCAAGACGGTTGCGCGATCGATCTTCACGGCGGTCCCCAAGGAGGTCGTGGCCAAGCTATCAGCCGGCGATCGCGTGAAGCTGGAGCCACACGGAGATCTCATCGCGGTCTATACGACAAGTGGCCAGGAGCTGGGCATGCTCGACGGCAAGCTCAGCGCGCGACTGGTCGAGTTGATAGGCGGCGGCAATCAGTACGAAGCCGCGGTTGTTCGCATTGAGGGCCGCTACATACGTGTTATGCTCCGCGAGACCCACCAAGCGCCGCAGCTGACTGGGCGTGTTTCCTTCCCACCCGAGACCAGCAGCGGGTTCAAGCCCTACACTAAGGACACTCTGGTGCGGCAAGATCGCATGATCGAAGACGAGGAAGATGCGTACGGCGCCTACGAGGCCGAGCCGGACGACAGTGGGGATGCGGACGACCTCGGCGACACCTACGACGACAATCTCGATAGCTGACACGCGGCGTGTGCATCTGGCCCCTGCCTCGAGGTGGGGCCAGATGCCGGCCTGAGCACGAATTCCGTAGAATCGACCCCCAGTTGAGGCCGCTCAGGCACCGCCCTCATGTCACTGGTGGATTGGGCTCTTCCTCGCGCGGGCGCGCCGGGTGGCGAGCCAGAGCGGCAGCGGCACCAAAAGGCATAACAGCCCGAGCACCACCAGCACGCCCACCAGCGTCGGCAAAGGCGCATTACCGAAGTCCATCGCGGCTTCGTACAGCACCCAGAACAGCACGGTTCCCGATCCAATGACGGTCATTACCCACCCCGTGACCACCATCGCGCGCCGGTCCGTCTTCGAAGCAGCCATCCCCACTCGCCCTCAGTTATTCTTCGCACCCTGATCGATCCAGGCCGCGATGGAGGCGATCTGCGCGGGCGACAAGTAGGGAGGTCCGCTGAACGGCATTCGCGCGCTGCCTGGCCACGGCCCGTTCGGTTGCGTGATCTGCCACAAGATGCTGTTCGCGTGATCGCCGGGCTTCACCACTGTGCCTGGCAGGCTGGTGCTCCCTTTCATCAGCGTATCGTAGCTTCTGAGACTGAGGCCTCCATTTACCGACTGGATATGGCAGACGGAGCATTGCGACTGGAAGATCGACTGGATGTCCGTCTTGAACGACACTGTACTTCCGGCCGCTGCCGGCGTCGATCCGCCACCGGTCGCGCCGCTCGTCGCCGAAGAGACGGCGGTCGATGCAGCGGCGCCGGCAGGCGTAGACCCAGTCGCCGGCGCAGTGCCACCAGAGGACTTTGCCCCGCCAGACGATTTGAGACCGTCGATCCAGGACGCGATGGTTGCCTCGTCGGATGTCGACAGGTACGGGCCGCCAAACGGCATGCGCTGACCACCGGGCCACGGGCCGGCCGTGCTGGTAATCTGCCACAAAATGCTCTTCGCGTGGTCGCCGGGCACGATCACCGAACCGGGGACAACCGTGCCGCCTGCCAGCAGCGACGCGTAGCTATCGAGCTTGAGCCCGCCGGAATTGGTGGAGATGTGGCACGTCGCGCAGCGCGCTTGAAAGATATGCGTCACCTTCTGCCACTTGTCTGCCGCCCCGGCCCCGGACGTTCCGGTGGCCACGGTACTGGTGGTCACAAAGCTGGGCTTGGGGAAGCCAAGGCCGCCCCACGTCAGGACCATGACACCGATCATGCCTGCGGTCATCGAGAGGAGCGCAACTGGTCTGCGCACTATCTTCCGCGCCCAGTTCGTGTCGTAGAACGGCAGGAACAGCAGCAGGAGAACAATTATGGTTGGAATGACCACCGTGCCAACAGGCACCCATATGCCCGGGAAGTACTTCAGAAGCTGGAACAAGAACATGAAGTACCATTCGGGCTTCGGATCGATAGCCGCGTGGTTCAGCGGATCCGCCGGATCCTGGAGCGGCGCCGGGTTGGTGATCGCCAGGAAGAGGAGCGCGGCAAAGATTGCGGTGATGTAGAACATTGCCTGGAACGGCACCTTGGGAAAGAACGGATCGCCGTAGCGCGAATGCTGGCGCTCCGGAACGGTAATGCGTACCGGTTTCTTGTCGGGCGGCCGCATGCCGCGCGGCGCGGGCGAGTTATCCATGCTCAGTGACGCCCTCCTTCATGCACCACCGCCTCGTCGCCTTCCAGCACGAGACCATCGGCCTCGCTTACGCCCTGGATATTGGTAAGCAGTATGTGCACGCCTATCAGCGTCACGATCAACGCCGGCAACACCAGCATGTGAATGGCAAAGAACCGCGTCAAGGTGTCGCCGTTGAGCGTGGGGCCGCCGCGCAGCAGCAGGCCGATGGTCGGGCCCAGAATCGGCGCGGTCGCCCCGATATTGACGCCCACCTGAGTGGCCCAGTATGCCTTCTGGTCCCAGGGCAGCAAGTAGCCCGTGAAAGCGAAACCCAAAGTGACCAGCAGCAAAGCCACGCCGGTCAGCCAGGTGAGCTCGCGCGGATACTTATAGGCGCCGCCATAGAAGCCGCGCAGCATATGGGCGAAGACCAGTACGACCATAAAGTAGTTGCCCCAGTAGTGCATGCTGCGGATCAGCGATCCAAGCGGGACGTCGTTCATGATGTGATTGATGCTGTTCCATGCGATGGTCGGCGCCGCCTTCCCCGTGCTGGGATCGTAAGAATACGGCGTATGAGCCGATGCGTTGTAGAACATCGCCAGCAGGATTCCAGTGACCATCTGGTTGATGAACACGAAGAGCGTCGACTCACCAAGATAATCCAGAGGATGCACCCGCTTGGGCACCGGGTGGCTCAGCGCGGCGTCTATGACCCCGGCCACGTGCAACCGATCGTCGACCCAGCGCATCGCGGGGTTGATGCGAGCTTGGCGTGCCATTCTCGACCTATACCCTCCCCGTTATGGTGATCGTGCCGTTGCCCAGAGTGAAGTGGTGCGCATGAAGTGAATCGGCGGCCGGTCCATGGTAGACCGAGAGGTCGCGGTTGAACTGGCTGCCATGGCACGGGCACTCGAAGCGATTATCCTTGGGCGCCCAGGCAACCGGACACCCGAGATGCGTGCATGTCTGCTCGACCACACGAATGTTGTCTTCCGTAAGCGCGCCGTTGGCATCGATCTTCTCGACGAAGAGTCCGACCACAACGCTTCCATCGGGAACCGTCGGATGATTGAAGGGTCCGGCTACGCCGTTCTGGAATGCCAGCAGCTCCTTGGTATTGGGATCGGTCACTCCCTGGCTCGAGAGAGTAACCGGCTGAGCCGGCTCGTCCGTGTTCTTTGGGTAGAGGTACCTGAGCAGCGCGCCGACATAGAACAGGCCAATGAGCGTGCTGATTCCCCCTAAGACGGCCACCATGAACCGATTGCGGCTGACCGTCGTGGAAGGTCGCACCGATTCAACTGCCATGCACTCCTCCTCAACACCGTCAAAGACTGTGCGCCGTACCGATGCCATGCCCATGCAGCGAAAACGCGCTATAGGAACGCAGCATCCCTGAAACCGTGCCTTAGTGCCTGGATCTCCGGTGTACCTTGTGTCGGAAGATTGCCCTTCAGTATACCCTCCGGGCCCCCTGGGCGAAAATACCAGACTTAGCCTTTCACGACTTTAAGACCCACATGATCCCCAAGCGCGAGCGGTAACACCTTGTCCATGTGATCGACAAATATGATACGCAAATCGCGCTGAACATCTCGAGGCACGTCCGGTAGGTCCTTCTGATTCTTTGATGGTGCCACAAATGTCGTTAGCCCTGCGCGATGCGCGGCAAGCACCTTCTCCTTGAGGCCGCCGACGGGTAGCACCTGACCGCGCAGGGTAATCTCCCCCGTCATGGCCAGGTGCCTGTACACCGGCCTGTGGGTGAGCGCCGAGATGAGGGCCGTGGCCATGGTGATGCCCGCCGACGGTCCATCCTTGGGTACTGCGCCGGCAGGTATGTGGATGTGGACGTCATACGATTCATAGAATTTGTCGTCCAATCCCAGCTCTTTCGAGCGTGACCGCGCATAACTCAGCGCTGCCTGAGCAGATTCGCGCATCACATCCCCAAGCTGACCGGTCAGGATCATGGCGCCTTTCCCAGGAACAAGCGCCACCTCCACGGCGATGAGATCACCGCCGGCTCCGGTCACGGCCACGCCTGTCGCGACGCCAATCTCGTCCTGCTCTTCCGCCAAGCCGTAACTGAACCGCGGCGGGCCGAGATAACGTTCGATGGCCCGCTGACCAATAACCGAGATTCCCTTCCGGCCCTCGGCGATTGACCGCGCCACTTTGCGCGCTATCGTCGCGATCTCGCGCTCGAGATTGCGGACGCCGGCCTCGTGCGTGTACTCCCGCACGATGCGTCGCAGCGCGGCGGGTGTGAATCGCACCTTCTCAGGCAGACCGTGATCCGCGCGCTGGCGAGGCACCAGGAACTTCTCCGCGATGTGAATCTTTTCTTCTTCGATGTATCCGGCGAGCTCAATGACCTCAAGCCGGTCACGCAGAGCTGGTGGAACGTTATCCAGCATGTTGGCGGTGCAGACAAACAGCACCTTCGAAAGGTTGTACGGAACGTCCAGGTAGTGGTCGGAGAACGCGTGATTCTGCTCCGGATCGAGGACCTCGAGCAGGGCGGCCGAAGGGTCGCCACGGAAATCGGCACCCAGCTTGTCGATTTCATCCAGCATGAAGACTGGATTGATCATTGCGGCCTGTCGCATGGTCTGTACGATGCGGCCGGGCAGCGCGCCGATATACGTGCGGCGATGGCCACGGATTTCTGCCTCGTCGTGTACACCGCCAAGGGAGATGCGGACGAACTTGCGCCCCAGGGCCTGAGCGATTGACTTGCCCAGGCTGGTCTTGCCGACGCCCGGCGGCCCCACAAAACAGAGAATGGGGCTCCGAGTACTGGCGGAAAGCTGCCGGACGGCCATGTACTCGAGAATCCGCTCTTTGGCTTTCGGCAGCCCATAGTGTTGCTCGTCCAGCACACGCGATGCCACACGGATGTCGAGCTTGTCCTCAGTGGCAGCGCTCCATGGAAGATTGATCAGCCAGTCCAGATAGGTGTGGATGATGCCGACCTCAGGCGAGGCCATCGGCATTGCGGCCAGCCGTCGCAGCTCAACAGTGGCCTTGTCGCGCACGTCATCCGGGAGGGTCAGCGCGTCGAGGCGTTCTCGCAGGTCGCTAAGGTCCTTGGTGAAGCTGTCGGTCTCGCCGAGCTCTTTCTGAATAGCCTTGAGCTGCTCGCGCAAGAAGAACTCGCGCTGCGATTTATCGACCTCCTGCTGGACTTGCGAGTGTATGCGATTCTGCAAATCGAGCAGCTCCAGCTCGCGGCTCAGGTGGATATTGATCTTCTCCAGGCGTTCGGCGGGGTCAAGCGTTTCAAGCAGATCCTGCCGCTGAGCCATAGAGAGATCCAGGCTGCTGGCAATCAAGTCAGCCAACCTGCCCGGCTCTTCGACGTTCATTGCCGCGATAAAGTGCTCTTCGGGAAGCGTCTTGCTTGCCTTGACACACTTGTCGAACAGCGCCAGGACAGCGCGCATGAGCGCTTCGGTCGTGAGCGGCTTGTCGAGATTCTCCGCGATCGGCTCAACACGCGCGACAAGGTAGGGATTGAGCTGATCGAATCCAAGAATGCGGACGCGGCGAACGCCCTGCACGAGCACGTTTGTATGGCCGTCCGGGAGCTTGAGGATCCTGCCAACGGTGGCTTCCGTGCCGATGAGGTACAGATCGTCCGGTGTCACGTCTTCCTTCCCGGGGTCGCGCTGGGCTACCACGAGAAGTGAGAGATTCCTGTTAGCTGCTTCCTCCACCGCACGGATCGAGGGGTCGCGCGTGACGTAGAGGCTGATGCCGACCTGGGGATAAACGACAGTGTTGATCAGCGGCAGCGCCGGGAGCCTGAGCACATCCCGATTCGAAGCCATGTGAGCCTTACGGGCGCGCGGCATAACGGTAGCAAGACCTCTCTATGATTCGATCCTCGGCAGCCAGCATTGCCCCTCGGACCTCGGTCAGAATTAGCGGCGCCACCGGCGCTCGGATGCAGTATGCTCACCTGATTGCCGCCTTCCAAGTGGCGGCGCCACTCCGGTATTCCTGTCAGAGTCGCCGACCGCCTGCGCCGCGCCCAATCGACGATTCTGTACCGATTTCCGCTGTTCAGGCGGCTGGCAGTTGGCTTGATTGCGCTCATTGTAGCCGATGGGCACCTCTGCCGCCAGGGGAAATGGCGCGCTTCAGACTGTGACGCGCGAATTGACACATCAAGGGGCCACTGCCTAGAATTAGTGCAGATTGTGGACGGCTCAGGGCTACGCCTCACGAGGATTCCTATGCGCGACCATGCATCGCAGTTCGATGGACGGGCAAAGGGCACAGGGTGCAGGCATGAGCGCATGGGCGCCGTTCAGATACCCCATCTCATATGGGGGTCCGTCGTCATTCATTGAAGGTGCCTGGCCTCTGTGGCCGGCACCTTCTTCATCTGGCACATGTTCGAAATCCAGCGTCTTCCATGGACGAGGTCGCGGCAAAGAGCTACGCGAAGAGGTCGACAACTTGACAAAATGACTGGGTTTCGGCAAAGCCAGCCTGGCCGGGCGTGGGCCAGATCCCGTGGTGTCCCTGCTGGCTGGTAAGAGAGGAATTGCAGAAGGTGGGCCACGTACTTGTACTCAATGCCACCTACCAGCGACTAAACTTCATCTCCATTCAGCGCGCGATTGTTCTCCTCCTCAAGGAGAAAGCTGAGCCGATCGAGGTCGACGGGTCTGCGCAGCTGCACTCTGAGCGGATGTCTATTGATTCCCCGATCGTGATCCGCCTCGTCAGTTACGTGCACGTTCCGTACGAGCGATTTACCGTGCCCTTGTCGCGCCGCACGCTGATCAACCGCGATGACCATACGTGCCAATTCTGCGGCGACACCGCGGGCCCGTTGACGATCGATCATGTCGTGCCCAGATCGCGCGGAGGCGCGACCTCATGGGAGAATTGCGTGGCGGCCTGCCTGGTATGTAATCACAGAAAGGCCAATCGAACTCCGGACGAGGCGCACATGCGGTTGCGAAGCGTACCCCGGCGCCCCAGCGATCCCTTCTCCATTCTCTTCGACCGCGCTCGTCATAACGATGTGTGGGAGAGGTACGCCTGACGAACGGCGTGGCGGTCGGAGTCGGAGATCCAGGCTCCGCAGCCGCGTGGTAGATTGATCTGGGAAACCCTCCGGTCGCACGGAGACAGCCCTGTGCCTCTGGCGCTCGTGATGCGCCATGGTTCGACGAGCAACATCGTGGGAGGTTAAGAGCATGATCCCAACTTTGGCATTTGGTCGAACCGGACATCAGAGCAGCCGTGCCATTTTCGGCGCCGCCGCTCTGGGAGAACGCAGTCAGGTCGAGGCCGATCGTACGCTCGCTCTGCTGCTGCGCTATGGCATCAACCATATCGACGTCGCGGCCAGCTATGGTGATGCGGAGCTACGCATCGGGCCGTGGATGAAGGACCATCGGAAGACGTTCTTCCTCGCCACCAAGACTGGTCAGCGCCGCTACGAGCCGGCACGCGACGAGATCCGTCGCTCGCTTGAGCGCCTTCAGGTTGATTATGTCGATCTGCTTCAGCTTCACAATCTCGTCGATCCGGGCGAATGGGACGTGGCAATGGGCCCAGGGGGCGCCCTTGAGGCGGCCATTGAAGCGCGCGACCAGGGGCTCGTGCGCTTCATCGGAGTAACCGGCCACGGTGCTACCGTGGCCGCCATGCACAAGCGCAGCCTCGAGCGATTCGATTTCGACTCGGTCCTGTTGCCCTACAACCACCCGGTGATGCGCATACCGCACTATCAGGAGGACTTCGAGGCAGTGCTCGCAGTGTGCCGCGAACGCAATGTCGCGGTGCAGACGATAAAGGGCATTCTCCGCCGCCCCTGGCCGGAAGGTGCGCGGCACACGCGCACGACCTGGTACGAGCCGTTGGAAGAACAGGCCGGCATTGACATCGCGGTCGCGTGGGTCCTCAACCGGCCGGACGTCTTCCTGAACACTGTGGGCGACATCGACGTGCTGCCGCTCGTCCTGGATGCTGCGGAGCGCTACCGACCTGGCCAGAAGGTCAGCGACGACCAAATAGCAAAGCTTGTCGCCGAACAGGAGATGCACTCACTCTTTGTCTAGCTGGATCGTCTCCATCGATCACGGCAACAGCACGATCTGCGGCACGCCCATCCGCGGATGCGAGAACACCTCAACAGGTGTACCGAACGCTCGCTCGATCAACGCGGGAGAGAGAACGTCCAGAGGCGTGCCCGACGCGAGCGTCGTGCCCTCACCCAGCACGATGAGCCGATCAAAGTACAGCGCGGAAAGGTTCACGTCGTGCATCGCCGCGACCACGCCGAGCCCGCGGCACGTGCGCGATCGTCGCACCAGCTCGAGCAGCGAGATCTGGTGCGCCAGGTCAAGGTGAACCGTGGGCTCGTCCAGCAACAGGATCTCCGGCTCCTGCGCGAGAGCCATTGCCAGCGCCACGCGTTGCTGCTCGCCGCCGCTGAGCTGCTGGAATGCGCGCGAAGAAAACGACCGCAAGTCACAGGCCTCAAGAGCCGATTCGACAGCGCGCTCGTCCGATTCGTTCGGCAAGCCAAGAAAGCGCGTGTAAGGCGCCCGGCCGAGCTCGACGATTTCGCGAACGCTGAATGCGAAGGGAACCTCCATCTTCTGTGGAACGACTGCCAGCCGCCGGGAGAGTGCGCGGCGATCGTGTTGCTTGATCGGTACACCATCCAGCCTCACGCCTCCCGATAGCGCGGGCAGTCCGCCTGCCAGTGTGCGGATAAGCGTCGACTTGCCGCTGCCGTTGCGACCGAGCAACGCGATAGTCTCGCCGCGGGCTAGGCACAGATTGATGTGCGATAGCACGGGTTGCGCGCCGTAGCCACAGGTCAGATCTCGCGCCTCCAACAATACGCGGAGCTCGCTACTTGCAGGCATCGCAGACGGTTGGCTGCTGCCGATCGCGTGCACTGGACCAACCGCCGGGGTCGCCACGGAGCCGGTGCTTCTGCCCGAGAAAGGTCGAAAGGCCGTCATCCGCCCGGCTCCAAAGGCATGTGCGCTGTCACAGGGTGGCACGAGACAACGCTAGAACACATAATTGCCTTTCTTCCTTCGGAGCAACACCAGGAACCAGGGGACGCCCAGCAGCACGGTGATCAGGCCCACTGGAAGGACCTGGGGCTCCAGAACGACGTGGGCGACGGTGTTGACGACTACCATCAGCGTGGCGCCCACCAGCGCGGAGGCAGGCAACAGCAAACGGTGGTTGGCGCCAAACAGCAGCCGCGTAATGTGCGGCACGAGGAGGCCGACAAAGGCGATCATGCCTCCCAGCGCGACGGCCATGCTCGTCAGCAACGATCCAAGCACCAGAATTGCCACGCGCCTCTGGGTCACGTTGAGGCCAAGATACGTCGATTGTTCATCGCCCAAGAGCATCACGTTGAGATCCCCGGCCAGCACGAAAAGACCCGCCATGCCTACCGCGAAGATCGGCATGGCGGCGATGAGCTGCGAACTGGTTGTGAAGTCGAGGCTTCCCAACAGCCACACGTACATCTGGCGCAGTTGGTCGCTCATCGTCTCGATCAGGGCCGCGATAGCGTTGAGTCCGGCGCTAACGGCGAAGCCGGCCAGCAGCAGCGAAGTGCTTGGCAGCCTGCCGCCGACCCGGGCAAGGGAGTACACCAGCAGCATCGTGCCCATCGCACCGGCGAATGCTGCCAGTGACACGATGCTGTACCCGAACCATTCAACCTGAATTGGCAGCGCCAAAGCGATGATCGCTCCCAGGCTCGCGCCCGCCGATGTGCCCACGATACCCGGATCCGCAAGAGGATTGCGAAACAGTGCCTGGAACGCGGCTCCAGCGACCGCAAGCGCGCTGCCGACCATGATCGCCGTAAGTACCTGGGGAACCCTGTAGAGCGTGATGATCGTCAGATCGACGTCCGACCAGGCGCGCGCGGGATGCGCGGGCAGCCACTGCAGCGCCATGCCCACGATCGAGCCGGGCGAGATGTATACCTCGCCCAGCCCGATCGCCAGGACCGACACGAACGCGAGCACGAGCGACAGCCCGCCCAGCACGGCAATGGTCCGGCCGGGGCGCCAGGGTCGTCGCTCGACGCGGACACCTTGCCGCGTCACCGCCCGCGAGATGCCGATCACCGGAACAACTCCGGATGCAGGATATGTGCCAATTGCTCCAGGCCATCCACGATCCGCGGGCCCGGCCGGCTAGCCAGGTCGTCGTTGAAGGCCACGATGTGGTGGTTCTTTACCGCCGCGATCTCCGCCCAGCCGGGACGTTTCGCCACGCTCGCCTGCGAAACGCCGTATGCCGCGTCCCCGAGAATAATGTACTGCGGGTTGGCGACCAGCAGCTTCTCTGCCGACAGCTGCGGATATGGGTTGATGATCGAACCTGCCACGTTTGTTCCACCGGCCATCGCGATCAGCGTATCCATGTAGCTGCCGTGACCGACCGTGTAGTAGGTGCTGTCAAGCTCGTAGTAGACCGTAGGCCGGGCCTTGACGGTTCGCGTCTTGGCCTCGACGGCATCAATGCGGTGCTGCAGTGCCTCGACGTCGCGAGTCGCTACATCGGCGATCCCGGCGGCGTCGCCGACCAGCTCGATGTCACGCAAAATGCCCGGGATGTCGTGCGGATTGGTTGCCAGCACGTTGAGGTGCAGGCTGCGCAGCTTGGTCACCACCGGCTTGCCCACGATATCCGCCGAGATCAGCAGGTCCGGTTTGAGCGCGATGATCTTCTCGATACTGGGCACGCCGTTATCGATCACGATCGGCAAGTGGGTCGCGGCGGGCGGGAACGTGCTGTAACTGCTGACACCCACGACGCGGCTGCCCAGGCCGAGGAAGAAGAGGATTTCCGTCACGTTTGGCGCCAGAGAGATGATCCTCTTCGCCGGAGAGGCCAGGGTCAACGTCGTGTGGTTATCGTCAACTACCGTAATCGCGGAAGCGGCGGTGCGCGCCGCAACGGGCGTGATAGCGGCTCCGGCGCTTAGCCATATCAGAGCCAGTACTGAAACAAATCGCTTGGTCACGATGCATCTCCATGAGTTGCTGAGCTTCAACACTATCGGGTGCCGGGTGGCGCGGAGCACACACTGCCCGCGACGAACAGCCGAGGACCTCTCGCCAAATGAAGAACCCCTTCGTCCACGGTGGACGAAGGGGTTGCCCTATGGTGTAAAGCTCATGGCAACCGGCCCCTTTCTACCGAAGGCGCTTGGCAGACCCCAGAGGCCGGTTTTCTGACTCCCAGCCGTCCCGGCTGGTTACAGTAGCGGGACTGTGCCGGTTTCGCACCGGACTTGCCCGTTTAAGCCGTGGTCTTGGCGGCCACAGCACCTCTGAGAACCCAATATTGGGCTTGTGAGGGGAGTATAGCACGTTCAGCCTCCGTGCATGTCCTTGTAGCGAGCGCGCACTGACTCCAGCCTACGCGACCGGACCTCCCCTATGTCCCTCCGTATCGCGCGCTTCCTGCTCGGTCCCCTTCTCGGACACGCCCGCATCGGCAAATGTCGCCATCTCGTCAAGCACGGCTACCGCGTCGTCGATCAGGTGCATGGCCATCGCCGCTCCGGTGCCCTCGCCCAACCGCAGGTCGAGGTTCAGCAGCGGCGCGAGCCCCATTCGCTCGAGCATGGCGCGATGTCCGATCTCGACGGACGAGTGGGCGGCTATCAGGTAGTCGCGCACTTGGGGACAGAGCTCGGTGGCGATCAGCGCGGCGGCGCCCGAGATGAATCCGTCGATGACCACCGGAAGCCGATGAGAGGCCGCCGCCAGTATCACCCCGACCAATGCTCCGATCTCAAACCCTCCGACTTTCGCCAGTACGTCAAGTGGAGCGCTGCCAATCACCTGGTTGACCGCCAGTGCACGCTCGATGGCCGCGACCTTGCGCTGCAGCCCGCTGTCGTCCACGCCGGTGCCGCGGCCCGTTACCTCCGCGACAGGCCTGCCGGTGATCGCAGCCGCGATCGCACTGGAGGCGGTAGTGTTGCCGATACCCATGTCGCCTGTCGCCACGAGGTCCAGGCCACGAAGAAGCTCCGCTTCTACCAGGTCGATGCCGACGCACACGGCAGCACGCGCCTGATCGCCGCTCATTGCGGGCCCTTTGACAAAGTTCTGCGTGCCGCGAGCGATCTTCCTCCGCTCAATGGCGATGTCCGGTGGAAGGTCGCCTACCACGCCGAGGTCCGCGACGACCACACGCGCCCCGACACGACGGGCGAGCACATTGATCGCGGCTCCGCCTTGAACAAAATTGAGGACCATCTGCGCGGTGACTTCCTGCGGATAGGCAGACACTCCGTCGGCTGCCACGCCGTGATCGGCAGCGCAGACGAATACGGCCTTGCGCGGAAAGCGTGGGCGCGACTTGCCTGTGATGCCGGCCAACGCGACCGAAAGCGCTTCGAGACGGCCCAGGCTGCCCTGTGGCTTCGTCAAGCTATCCTGCCGCTCCCGCGCCGCCACCATGGCTTGCGCATCAAGCGGCCCGATACGACGTGCGACCTCAAGAATCCGATCCATCTCATCTCCATTCACTGTTACCGGCTGAGACCTGGCGGGCGGGCGCACCGTCCGCGCGTATTCACCTGCGTCAACGGCGGCTCGCTTGATCTCCGTTCCTAACCCAGCCACCACGAGGAACACCGCATCAGACAGCGTGGCTGCGCGCTGAGTGAGGGCGCCAAGCAGGTCGCGGAATGCTCGCCCGAGCGGCGTCTCAGGCACCACGCCGTAACCGACTTCGTTGGTAACCATCACCAGATGCCAGGATGCGGCGTGAGCCACATCGATGATCGTGCCCATCTCGTCGCACAGTGTCGCCTGCAGGCCCTCCACCGCAGTCCACCAACCGGCCGTATCGGGCTCGGCCAACGCAAGCAAATGGTTCGAAGCCCAAATGGTCAAGCAGTCCACGAGCACTGCGTCGGCAGTCGACGGCACGGTCTTCAGTGCGCTGCGCAGGTCGCGAGCCGCCTCGACGGTGAACCAGGTCGCAGGCCGTCGCGCGCGATGCCGAGCCACGCGCGCCACCATCTCGGCGTCGTGCGCTTCGGCCGTTGCCACATAGACGATGAACGATCCAAGGGCGCCTGCCAACTGCTCGGCAAACAGGCTCTTCCCGCTCTTGGCGCCACCGGTAACCAGGATCACCTCGCCCATGAGCCACGCTCCACATTCCGCCCAGGCTGTGACCGGGAGATTGGGAGGGACGTGCAGGCTGATAGCCGCCACGTGATCCTGGTCCGGCGCCAAGATCCGCGCATCACACAGCACCTGCCGCGCAAAGAACAAACGTCAACGCTGTGGCTATCTCGCACGCGGCACCATACGTATCTCCAGTGAGGCCGCCGAGGCGCTGTCGAATCCACCGACCGAGGATCAGCACCGCAACCGCGGTGATGGCGACCAGTCGCACGCCCGCACAACCAACCGCGGACACAATCAGCAAGGTCCAGCAGCCGGCTTGCACGACGTGGTACGCGCTCAGCCCCGTCTTGAATGCGGTGCCGCGTCCCGTCTCCCGCGCGTAGGGAAAGGCCCACACGGCGAGCGCCATGGACCAGCGTCCGAGTGTGGGCGCGGCGATCAGCGCCGCGGCCCGATGTTGGCCGGCCAGCGTCGATAGAGCGGCGTATTCGAGCAGCAGGACCTGTAGCGCACCAATCACGCCAAAGCTTCCGACCCGGCTGTCGCGCATGATTTCCAGGCGCCGCTCTCGATCGTGCCCGCCGAACAGGCCGTCTAGCGAGTCCATAAGGCCGTCCAGGTGCATGCCGCCGGTGAGCGCGGCGAAGAGCATCAGGTCCATAGCGCTGGCGACGGGCCGCGGAAACACATGCCCATACGCAGAATCGAGCCCGGCCACAAACGAGCCGAGCAGAGCCCCTACTACGGGGAAGTACGCGACCGCCTCGGCAAGCGACGTACGGCTCCGGGACTGGCCGGCAGGCACGGGCACAACGGTCAGAAAGCCTGCCGCGACGAGCAGCGCGTCTGCATGGTGGCGCAACGCTTGATCAAAGCGTGAAATCGCGAGCCGCCCTTTCTTCCGAAGGCATGAAGCAAGCCCCAGAGGCCGGTTTTCTGACTCCCAGCCGGAATGGCTGGTTACAGTAGCGGGACTGTGCCGGTCTTGCACCGGACTTACCCATTTACGCCGTGGCATTGACGACCGCGGCACCTCTGAGAACGCGCGTGGTGCTTGTTAGGGCGAGTATAGCACGGACACCCATCGGTCGGGGATGCGTGGCTATTCCGCCAGATACACCGTACCGCCGATCTCGACCTGAGCTGAGCCTGCCGTCAGGTCCGCAAGCAAGGAGGCGAATGCCGCTTCCCCGCCCGCGGCCACACGCGCCTTCACGGTCACGACGTCGGTAAACGCTGCCTCGTGCAGACCGATGCCAGCCCTCTGCAGAGCCTTTTCGACGGCGCCAAAATGCGTGTATTCCAGAGTGACCACCATTTCCGCGTGCGGGATCATGCGCACGAGGCCGGCCGCGCGCAGCGCCTGGGAAGCCGCCTGGCTGTAGGCGCGTGTGAGCCCACCGCTGCCCAGCAAAGTGCCGCCAAAATATCGCGTTACCACGACTGCCGCGTCGACAACGTCCTCGCGAATCAAGATCTCCATCATAGGCCTGCCGGCCGTGCCGCCAGGCTCGCCGTCGTCCGAGAAGCGGGCAGCGCCGGCATCGCGACCCAGGCGATAGGCGAAGGCATTGTGGCTGGCCTCAGAATGGACTGCCTTCACGCGCTCCAGCAGCCGCCGAAATGCGCCCTCGTCGGCAACCGGCTCGGCATGTCCCAGGAATCGCGATCGCTTGATCTCCAGTTCCGACCTGCCGGTCTGCCGCAAGGTCTGAAATGCGCGCTCCGTCACGTCTCATTCCTGCCGTGGCCTCTGACCTGCCGCACCACTGTCGTCACCTGAACCAGCTCTGTTTGTGCATGGCTTGCACGCCGGCCAGACCCGCCTCCACCGCGTATGCAGTGCCGGCAAGCTCTGGATGATACTCCAGTCGCCCGTTCTCAAACCATTGCGTTGGATACTTCCTCCCAGTACCATCGCCATTGCTTTCGAGCGCCACCTCCGATATCGGAGCTCCGAGCAAAACATCGCCGTGATGCGTCTTCCAGTACGTCAGAAATCTCCCGGCTAGCGAGTGCCGGGTCTGCGCGAAGTAGCGCGTGCCGGCACTGGCCGCGGATGCGGATGCCGGCGCAAAGTTGCGGCCTGTCGTAAGGATGCGGCCGAGTGGGGCAGGCACAACCGTGCCGTCCACAATCCGCAGCAAGGCGCGCTCAAAATACTGCGACAGGTGCGCGTCCAGCACGACGGGCTCACTGATCGGATTCCCCAGGGCGCCAAGGCCCCCATAGCGCTGCCAGAACGCCAGGAACGGTCCGGAGAGATTGTGATGCGTGGAAGCAAAGTACTTGGCGCCGGGCAGAGCGGTCGCAACGTCGGACGGCGCCGGCTGAATGACGCTACCGGCCGCCACGGCGCCGGGATCAATCACTTCGAGACCGTGCGTGTCAAGAACGAAGACCTTGCCGGAGATGCCGTCTACGGCAGCCACATCAGGTCCGATGCCAATGCGGATCGTCGCCTGACGCACGCCGGTCCTCTGATCGTACATCGCAACTTCGCCCGGGCTAACGGGTACGCCGTAGTGGTTCCGGTCGACGGGAAACGTTGCAAACAGGCGCGCATGCCGGGGGTCGACGGCGATAGCGGACGGGGTTGAACGATCCAGCACGCGGAATACGCCGGTCGTCGGGTCGAGCGCCAGCAACCCAAAGAACGTCGTGGCAAACACGGTAGCGGTACCAGGATCTTCGACGATGTCGCTCAGGAACGCATCCCCGTCGCGGCCGGCCGTGTATGTTCGAACCAGTTGGCCTGATGCAGCGTCGAGCTGGCTGATTCGCACAGCCGCAGTGGAGTCTACAAAGCCGATAAACACCCGGCCGGCCTTCTCGTCGACGGCCGTAGGTCCGCCAAGTCCAGCGATAGTGCGCAGCACGGCGCCGGTTACCGTATCGAGCACCACGAGGCGCGTCTCTGGGCCGGCAACGTTCATGCCTGGATAGGGTGACGATACATTGCTGGAAACGAACGCGCGGCCCGTACGGCTATCCACCACCAGATTCGTGGGGTTGCTAATCGGAACCGTGGCCACGAGAGCGCCGGCCGCGTTCAGGATAGCAACGGAGGATGGTTCAGCTACCAGGAGACGGCCGGCAGTCGCATCAAAGGCGGCCTGTGACGGCGAGGCAGAGGCCGGAAGGGCCGGACTGCGTGCGGCTCCGGTCGCGGCGTCGAGCACCGCGAGGCCCGCGCGCGCTGTCGGCACATAGAGCCGACCGCTATGCTCGTCGATTGCCATCGCGCCCGAGGCTCCGAGGCTCAACGTGGCAATCACGGCGTTCTTCTTCGTGTCGACCACGGAGACCTTTCCGTTTCCATCACGCACGTATGCCCGGCTGCGCACCGGGTCGAGCGAGAGAGCGCCTGGGCCATCAGGCAACGGGCTCATGCCCCCGTCACGGGTGCCTACGTCGGGCATGGCAATGGAATGAACGGCCATGCTGCCCGCGTAGCAGGAGGAGCCTGTATCGCGCGCAAAATGCACGCCGAGGCTCCAGATGTCTCGGGGACCGATCGCTGCCAGTGCGGTTGCACCTCCCTCGGGCACGGAGACGTCGGCCCAGTGCGTTCCGTCCCAGTGCGCGATCGACGTGCCTCCCGCAACCCAGATGTCGCGGGCCGAGACTGCCGCGACGCTGGAGAAACCCAGCTGGGCGCCGGTCATGCCGGCCACGACATGCCAGCCTGACCCAGTCCCGTGCAGCACGAGGGAATTGCCAAACGAATTCATGCCCGAGCCCCGGTATCCAACTGCCCACAGGTCGTTGTCGGACATGCCGGCCACGGCCGTGAGGCGCGCGATCTGGTCGGAGATCGGCGGCAGCGAGCTGACGAGCCAGTGATGCCCGTCCCAGTGTTCGACGAGCGGTCTGACGTTGCTCGAGACGATCTGGCCAACCGCCCAGACGTCGTCAGCGCCGAAGGAAGCCAGGCCCTGCAACGTGCCGCCCTGCGATCCCGCGGCGGGTAATGCCGACGCGTGCCAGGCGTGCCCGTCCCAGTGAAGGGCGACGGCTCCGCCGCTTCCGTTTGCCGGTCCGCCGACTGCCCAGACCTCCGATCCGGACACGGCAGCAATGGCGTTGAGCGCATACCCGCTGCCAATGCCTGAAACGCGACTCCAGCGTGTGCCGTTCCAGTGTTCCAGGAGCGGCCAAGCAGTGGCCGAGCCGAGAGCGTAGGTCACACCGGCGACCCAGGCATCCGCCCGAGCAACTGCCGCCACGCCCAGCAACCGCGTATCCGACGAGGCTGGATTCACGCTCGGCACCACCTGCCAACGAGTGCCGTCCCAATGCTGGACACTGCCCTGATCATGACCCGAGACCTGTATAGTCCCTACCGCCCACACGTCGCGGCTTGAGGCAGCGGACAGCGCCACGAGGCCGGAGGCGTTACCCGGCACTATGTTCCACGCAGTGCACGCACTACCGGCCGTGGACGGCGACGTCTGTTTCACCCCGGCCGCCGCCGGTATGCTCGATGGTGCTAACAAGATGAGCGCTGTCAGCAACGCCGGTCCGACGTGCCATGAGCGGCATGAGCGCAATTCCGTTCACTCCTCTCGCAGTAGGACGTTGCAGCGACCCTGCATGACTATCGTATGCGAGAGCCGGCATCCGTGCACTCTTTCGTGCGCACCAGGTGGCGGACGCGAGGAACGCAGCGCGCAATTCCCTGCCACCCACAATGTTCTGCGTTCTCCCACTTTCTCACCCGCGGGCGATAGACCGGCTGAAACGAATCGAACAGCCAGGTAGCGTTGCCGCCATAAGACGCCGGCGCGATCCGCCGGGCGCAGGTGGTGTCGAGCGGCGGAAGTTGCGGAGCGATTTCTGGCATAACTGAATTATCGGCAGACCAAATTGTCAAGCGTTACCGGCGCCGCGACGCGCGCGCGCTGACGACATGGTCCAAGCAACGTTGAGACGCGTGCGAGAAAGTTGCTGCGCGTGCCGGGCGACCCCGGCAAGCGTGGCGAGGAGAGTGGAAACGGTAATGGGAAACGGCGGACGAAGGTCAGCCAATCGCGCGAACGACCAACTGCGGCCGGTGCGCCTGACCCCGGGGTTCTTCCGCTTCGCCGAGGGCTCAATGCTGATTGAAATGGGAGACACGCGTGTGGCGTGCGCGGTGAGCGTGGAAGAGCGCGTGCCACCGTGGCTGATTGGAAAGGGCCGAGGCTGGGTCACCGCCGAATATGCCATGCTGCCGCGGGCAACGCCCACGCGTAATGGCCGGGAAGCTGTGCGCGGTGGGCCTACCGGTCGCACGCACGAGATCCAGCGTCTCATCGGCCGTTCCCTGCGGCCGGCCGTCGACCTCAAGGCACTGGGTGAACGCACGCTTACCATCGACTGCGACGTGCTCCAGGCGGACGGCGGCACACGCACCGCCGCGGTTACAGGCGCGTACCTGGCGCTCAAGCAGGCCGTCGCCAAGCTGATGGCGGACCGGGTCCTGACGAACTCGCCTCTGCTGACACCGGTAGCGGCGGTCAGCGTGGGCATGGTTAACGGTGAGGCACGTCTGGACCTCAACTACGAGGAGGACAGCCGCGCGGACGTGGACTTCAACGTCGTGATGAACGGTGCCGGCGATTTCATTGAGGTGCAGGGCACCGCGGAAGGCAAGCCATTCTCCGTCGCCATCATGAACGAGCTCATAGGGCTGGCCGACCGCGGAATTCGCGAGCTTTTCGCTCTTGGCCAGGCCCTTGATAGCGCGTGACGTGCCGCTGCTATTGTCTCAACTGCAGCCGCGCTACCAGGACCGGCGGAATGTCGCGCACGCTTGCCCACGTCAAAGCCGAGGAACCCTGGGAATCCGCCTCGAGCCGCGGCTCTTCCAGACCGTCAAGCACGAATCCCGCCCTGAAGAATACGCCCAGGAGCTGGCTCAGCGGTCGATGAAAATAGTAGTGCGGCACCGGCTCGCCGGGCATGCCTGCGCCTTTACCCGGCGGAATACTGAGGTATCGCGACACCTTCACCGCAAACGTTGCCGTGAAGATGTCGCCAAATTGCCCTTGCTCCCCGACGATGGCCATCCCATTTGAGTTGAAGCAAGGATGCTGGACCGAGAAGACGAAACGCCCACCGTGCCGCAGTAGAATGGGCAGCGTGCTGCCAAGTGCGCCGATGTCCGCCATGTCCATAAGCCCCATACTGCAGACCGCGGCATCGAAGCGTTGGCGGCCGAGGGCCATGAGCTGCGCGCTGTCGGTTGCATCGATGATGTCGTATTCGATACGGTCGACGTGCTCTACAGTGCGTGCTCTGGCACGATCGATGAAGGCCTGACTGAAATCGACGGCTACGACAGATGCGCCCAGCTGTGCCAACCGGCGTGCCAAGGCTCCGTTTCCGCACGCGACGTCCAGCACCACTTCTCCCGGCTGGATGGCAAGCAGACGCTCGGTAGCGGGGCCGATGAGCACCCGGTGAAAGAGATTTCCGGCTTCCAGGCGTTCATCCCAGAAGGCGGCCTTCTGCTCCCACAGTCTGCGGGCTTCCTCGTTGAGATCGCCCGGATCATTGGTCGGTTCACCCATCTCCGGCCTCCTGCAATCGCTATCGCCCGAGAACAGCCGACAGGGCTGGACGTGGTGTGCAAGGCCCTCCAGCGTAGCACGATGCGCTGTCTCGTGCCAACCCACCCGCAACGCTGGGCGCAAGGCCGCAAGGCGAATACCTCTGGCCTGTTCTGCACGGCGCACCATTGCGCCCCGCTGGCACGAGACACCGCGGCAGCGTGGAGATCGTGAGGCTGGCACTGGGTCGAACCACGTCGGCGGGAATTCTTATATGCCTTCAAGACCAAAGCCGCCGGCCAAACGGCCCCGCCGGCATACCGCCATGTTTCACACGCCTGCGCAACGACCATCGGACGCGCTGAGCGTCAGCTCCGATCCTTCCGCCGCCGTCCACACACGGGCGCCGGGCAGAGTCGCCTGCAGTTGCGAGGCAGTCGGGCCGCTTCTACCCTTCCCGGCCTGGGGGAGTACCACGGTTCGGGGGTGCAGATAGCGGGCGACAGCGAGGGCGGAATCGACATCCATGCGCGCGGGCAAGATCAGGATATCGATGCAGCGCCCATCGGCAACCAGTTTCGTCGGCTCGGCGACGACCGCCTCGCGGTTGAGCACCAGCGCGGTGAGCGTGCCAACCCTGAGGTAATATGCGACGGGCGCTGGGTCATTATCCAGACTGAGCGCCACTGGTTGCAGCACGTCGACCGCGATGCCCTCACCGAAGCCGATTCGCCGGCCCAACGTCACCTGGAGCCTATTGAGGCGCGCGTCGCGCACCTCAGCCCGCCATGCGGCATAGGCAGCCGACGGGTAGATCGCGCCGGCATCGAACGCCTCCCCCACGTCGTACAGTGAGGCCACGCCTGCCAGTCCGCCCAGGTGAGCGATATCGGGCTCGGAGACGAACACCGCGGACAGGCCACGTTGCCAGAAGGGCAGGTGCCGACCGAGCAGTGTCTGGAGCGGAACCGGAAGTGCCCCGCCATCCACGAGGATTGCCTCCTGGCGGCTGCCCTGGATAAGCTCGACGGTGTCGCCGCCGCTACCGGCGACGGTCAGCTGTGGTTGCTCCGGAGGGCGGCTCAACGCCACTGGGGCCGTGATAGCTACCACGACACAGCCGGCAGCAAGACCTCGCGGCACTGTGTGCCACGCCTCGGAGAACAGCTTCGCGCCGCTCAATGCCGGTAGTTCGACTTTCGACTTCCGGAGGGCCACTACGATTAACAGCGCATAGTAGCCAAGGGCAAAGCCGGCCACGACACTGGGCGTTGACCACGCCGCCAACGGAAGCACGGATAGAGCCCGGACCACGCCGACAAAGAGCATGAGTAGAGGAAACACCACGAAGGCAAGCACATGGCCTGCCGGCGGGCTCAGAACCGCCACCAACGCCGCGAAGCCGCCGAGACCCATTATCGGCCCAAGCAGCGGGAGGAGCAGGCCGTTTGCCAGGGGACCGACGAGCGAGATCTGTCCGAAACCCGAAGCCGTGATCGGCACAGTGGCAATTTGAGCGGCAAGGGTGACCGCGACAGACTCGCGAAGGATGCGCGGCAGGTGGTGAAGCACGTGTTCCAACCGCCCGGAGAAGGCTACGATGCCTGCCGTGCCCATGACCGACAGCCGAAATCCCGTGTCCCAGAGCAACTCGGGATTCCAGAAGGCCATCCCGGCGGCTACCACGGCGAGGCTGACCCACACGTAGCTCTGCCTCCCAAGCTGGAGTGCGGCCAACGCAAGCATCCACATCAGGGCAGACCGCAGCCCGGACGGAGTCGCGCCGCTGATAAGTGTGTAGGCTGAAACCGCGATGAGCGGGGCGACCCAACGGATTCGCAGCGGCAGCGTGGCCGAGCAGCGGCTGAACACGCCGGCGACAAGGGCGACTTTCAGGCCGGAAATGGCGACGATATGGATCATGCCGGTTGACACGAACGGCGCCGTCAACGATCCAAGCGAACGCGTCGGCGCCCCCAGAAGGATGCCGATCAGCAGGGCGGCAGCCTCCTGCGGCAGCATCCCACGTATTGCCCGCCGAATGGCATCGCGCAGCCGGTACGCAAGTCCCTCTAGCGGATTGCCCTGACTGTGCTCCTGAATCGACAGTAACGGATAGTCGAGTGTAGCGCGAATGCCCAGATGTGCCAGATAGGCACGATAATCGAAGCCGGATAGATTGAGCGGCAGCGTCAGCTTGCCCGTGAGGGAAATGCGATCGCCGTACGCTACGTCCTGTGCACCCGCGTAGTGCACGAGCACACGACCCTGCACTGGACGTGCAAACCCATTCAGCGTGAGGGATTCAATCCGCACCGTGAGGTTCACGCCGTGCCCCGCGGACTGCGGCTCGCTGTCCACCACGCCCACGGCTACGCCGCTGCGGCCCGTATAATGCGCCACCTGGTCGGGGCTGTCGCGGTACGACGCGTCCTGGTAGCGCCAGGCGCCGGAACTACCTGCCAGTCCCGCGAGCAGCACGAGGATCGCCAGCGGCCAGCGGCGGAACGCGACAAGCCCCGCAGCGCCTGACGCGGCAAGGCCGGCCGGAAGCGCGGGCGCAAGACCGAGGCTGCCCAGGTACATACAGGCAATCAGGCATAGGGAAAGGTACACGAGAGCAAGGGGATAGCGAACAGTAAGGCTCCGGTGAGCCGGCTCAGTGCCGGTCGTCGCGCGCTTCACGGGTGAGGCGAGGCCGCGGGCGTGGCCCAGGTGGTAATGCGCGGCGCATCGCGCCCGGCGAACGGCTGAGTAAGGCCAATCCAGGCAATGCAAGCGATGATCAGGGCAACACCGGTGAGATCAAGCGCTTTGCGTCTCACGCCCTACAGCGTAAGCGAGTTCAGCGGTCATGTGCAAGGCGCACCTACTGGCATCCCGCGGTTTAGCCCTGAGAACGGCGACCGCAGTCCCCGATGACGCCGGGGTACCCGCGAAGCGGGTCGAGCGCCATCCCGGCGGATGAAATGCCCACAGTGCGCGCAACCCGCCGCAGCCCGGGGTACCACGACCCGCGACGACCCGCCCTTCGGGCAGGTACCCCGGCGGTTCCCGGTGGGTCGCCCTTCCATCCATTCTGCCGCAGCTGGAGGTCAATTCTGGAGACGCTTAGGCGATCAGGCACGGTCGGTGGTGCAGGCATCGCTCCAGCCCCCGACAAGCATCCTTGATCGCTCTTTGTCAGTGCTCAGGCAAAGTTCCAGTCCAGCGCGCGAAGCAGATTCTTGAGCGCGCCGGCCGCCTCGTGAAATCGATCGGGCCCGCTGAATCCACTAAAGCGGCTGCTTTCCGCCAGGTGTGGCTCGAGCGAGAGCACCCCTTCGTAGCCGGCGCCCTGCAGACGCTGGAGTACCGAGGGCCAGTCGCCAACCCCCGAACCGACGGGCACTACCGTTCCATCCGCAAGGGCATCCTTCACGTGGACGTAGCGCAGCCAGGGCTCCAACACGCCGAACCCGTCGGGGAATGGACGCTGGCCGCATTGGATGAAATTGGCAGGATCGAACACCGCGCCGAAATGTGGATCCGCAATACTCTCACAGAGGTCGACGCAGCGAGCAATCGTGTCACCATAGATGTCCTTCTCGTTTTCGTGCAGGAGCACAACATCCGCGGCCCGCGCTCGTGCGGTCAGCTCGCGCAAGCGCAGAAGCACGTCGTCGCGATGCAGAGCCATGTCCATGTTGATGCCGGGCCGCGAATCAGCAGGAGGATAGAACGAGAAGATCCTGATGAAGGGCGCGCCGAGATAGCGCGCCACGGTCACCGCTCGCTCAAACCGATGAACGTGTATATCGAACGGGGCATCGATCGGTACTTTTCCAATCGGAGAGCCAATGGCAGAGACCGCGATTTCCGCCTTGTCCAGTGCCGCGGAGATAATCTGAAGCTGCGCGTCCGTTAGATCCAGGACGTTGGTCGTCCATACGCTCCTCAGCTCGAGGTGATGGATGCCCTCCTCGCGCAGTACCGCGATCTGCTCGTCCAGCTCAGGTGATATCTCGTCCGCAAACGCCGATAGGGTAACCATCAGACCACGACCTCCTTGCCTGTGCGGGCAGATTCATAGATGCTCAGGATCACGTCGACCGCATGCCGCGCCTCCTGGCCGCCCAGCAGCGGCGTTCCGCCTTCGCGAACAGCACGGATCATGTCGGCAATCTGCAGGGTGTGGCTCGAGATCGCCACGGCGGCCGCGTTCGAAGCGGTCTCTCCCGCACGTGCCGTGGACGTCTTCCCTGAAGCGACTCCGTACGGTCCGGCCTCTCCGGCATCATCACGACGCAGGTGCAGGTAGGCCAGGTTGTCCGCCTCGATCACTGCCGAGCCGCTATCGCCAAATACCTCAACGCGCGTCGTGACACCCGGGTAGGCGCCTGTCGTCGCCGTGATCGTGCCGAGCGCGCCGTTAGCAAAACGAAGAACGGCTGCCGCAACATCTTCAGTCTCCATGCGGTGGACCAGTGTATCCGAGTACGCACGGACGCTCTTCACGCGGCCTAAAAGCCAGGTCAGGAGATCGACGGAATGGATCGCCTGATTCATCAGCGCGCCGCCGCCGTCGAGCGCCCAGGTCCCTCGCCAGGCTCCGCTATCGTAGTACTCCTGAGACCGCCACCAGGGAACATGGGCGACGCCGAGAACAAAACGGCCAAATGCGCCCTCGAGTGCCAGATCGTGGACCTGCACGCTGGCCGAATCGAAGCGGTGCTGGCTGATCACCGCTAGTTGCACGCCACACGCCCGCTGCACGCGCAGCATCTCGTCCAGTGCGGGTCGCGTGATCTCCATCGGCTTCTCCACTATCACGTGCGCGCCGGCGCACATCGCCGCGCACGCGTGCGTGCCATGGTTGCCGCTCGGCGTGCAGATGCTGACCAGATCCAATCGTTCGTTCGCTAGCATCTCACCGAGATCCTGGTACGCGATCGCGCCAAATCGGCCGGCCAGTTTGGACGCCCGCTCCAGAACGACGTCGCAGACGGCAATCAGTTCGGCGCCGGCCAACCCTGAGACTGCCTCGGCGTGGGTCGGTCCTATGACGCCACAACCGACAATGCCATATCTAAGTGAAGAGATCATCGCTATACGTCCCATCGCTGCATGTGTGCTCCCACCCGCCGACCACTTCGGACGTCTCCCCGGCCTCGCGCTATCCCGGCTGGCAGGCGCCTGCGCACGGCTGAATGCTATCTTCGGAGGCCATTGTCCGCCCCTTGACGGGAAACGTGTGCCGATCGGCGGCATCGAGAGCGCGGACTTCAGGTCCTCAGCACGATCTTGCCGAAATGGCTTCGCGTGGCGAGAAGCTTGTGAGCGAGCGGTGCATCGGAAAGCGAGAGCACGCGGTCGATCACGGCGTGCAAGCGATCGTGAGCGACGAGGTCGTAAAGCTGCCGATAGCGATCCGCCGCCTGATAGGGCGGTAAAATGCCGGCGTTCAGGCCTATGACGCTGATGCCTCGCGACACGAGGTGCTGGAGGTCGACATTCACGGCGGATCCTCCTACGGTGCCAACCGAGATCAAGCGGCCGCCTACCGCCAGGCACTCGAGGCTGCGATGAAACACATCTCCGCCCACCGTATCGATGACGACGTCCACGCCCCGATTGTTCGTCATGTGGCGCACCTGGGTAACGAAGTTCGTCCGCGAGTAATTGATCGCGTGGTCCGCGCCGAGCTGCCGGGCCTGGTCGAGCTTGGCGTCGGCGCTGGCGGTCGCGATGACCCTGGCGCCCAGAAGCTTGGCTATCTGAATCGCTGCTACACCTACGCCGCTTCCCGCTGCGTGGACAATGACCCATTGGGCCGACTGAATGGCGGCGCGATCGACCAGCGCCTGCCATGCCGTGTAGGCGGTCATACCCAGAGCAGCCGCATCCTCATAGCGCATGTCGCGCGGCATGGGAAACGCGAGCGAAGCAGGTACGGTGATAAACTCGGCGTAGGTGCCGTCGCGCAGCCGCCCCAACACATCGCCACTGACGAACACGCGGTCGCCTGGCCGCGCGTCGCCGCCCGTACCGCGAATCACCGCACCGGCGCCATCACCGCCAAGAATATGCGGCATGCTCTTTCCTATTGGAATGCGTCCTTCGCGAAGCAGCAGATCGCTTCGACTGACGGCCGCGGCACGGAGGCGAATCAGCAGCTCGTTGCGGCCAGGTTCCGGCGTGGGCGCCTCTTCCAGCTGCAGTACCTCAGGTCCGCCGATGCTGTGGATACGTACCGCCCGCATGAGCCTCCCAATCTGAAACACCGTGGCGGCCGTCGCAACGTAGAGACAACAACGCCCCAGGCGTTCGAAACGCCCTGCCGAACCAAGTGTAGCAGTGCTGCGACCTCATGAGATCTCGGACATGTGCGAGACGTCGTTCATGCAGATGACTTCAGTCACCGCGCTATCGTAGCCCGACGCCATGTCTTCAGGACGCGGTTCTACGAACTCGATCCGGCTGATTCCGCAGTTGTTCATGCGGAACCATGCGGATAGTTGGGCTGGCACATGCAAGAGCGCGCGCAGCATGTAGCAGCCGAAGGCGCCGTGCGTGGCAACCACCACACGATCCCCGGACTCGTGCCGGGCACGAAGCGCAGCCACGGCCGAGACGGCGCGTTCGAGCGCGGATTCGTACGTCTCGCCGCCGTGATCCCACCCGGATTCCTCGAAGCCATCAGCGAATGTGGCTTTGGGAAAGAGCCTCAGCAAGTCGGCGCGGCCGAAACCGCGATGCAGCGACCGCCGATCTTCCTGTAACTCCCGCCACACCTCGATCCGATCGATCCTTGCCCTATCTGCAATGGCCGTAGCCGTGGCCAGTGCACGCACGAGCGGGCTGCTCAGCACGTGAGTGATGCCTTCACGCGCCAGAAGAGCGGCAGTCTCGTGCACCTGCCGCCGGCCGAGCGGGGTTAGTTCACCGTCCGGCACATCGTCCGTAGTAATGTTCCCGGTTGACTGACCGTGCCGGACAATATAGAGGTGCATGCGATAAGGTCAGCGTATCGCTAAGATCTTCACGGTGCGCATCCCGGCCGGCGCATTGACCTCCACGACGTCGCCCGCTGCGTGGTTGAGGAGGGCTCGCCCAATCGGCGACTCATTCGAGATCCGGCCTTTGGTCGGCGCCGCCTCGAGCGGACCTACAATCGTGTACGTGTCCTGCTCGCCATCCTGCTCGATAGTAACCATGGCGCCGAGCTGAACCGTGCCGCCTGCCGGCGCCTCGATCAGCACGGCATTACGAAGGAAGTGCTCTAGTTGGGCGATACGCCCCTCGAGCAGTGCCTGTTCGTCCTTCGCATGATCGTATGCGGCGTTCTCGGACAAATCGCCATCTTCCGCCGCAGCGCCAATCTGAGCCGCGACCTCCGCGCGTCGCACGTTGATCAGGTGCTGGTATTCCGCCTCGATCTGAGCGCGACCTTCGGCGGTGAGCGGTATGGGCTTGTCATTCATCTACTGGCGTTCCATTCCTCAACTATCGGCTGAACCTGGCAAGCCTGGCAGTCTCGCTCGGATAAAACCTACGCTCAGGGCCGCAACAACTTGGTTGCGAGTTTCCGCCAAGCTGCCGGAATTGTCAATAATAGCATGAACTTGACTACGATACAGGTCCAGGGAAGGTTGAACGGCGATTCTGGATCGCGCCTCTTCTTCGGGGAGGCCTCGCGCCCGCATCAATCGTTCGAGTTGCTGCTTCGGATCGGCAGTTACCCACCACACATAGTCCACTGAACCGCCGAGGTCCCCTCCAAGAAGCTTGACCGCATCGACCACGACCGCGCCGTCTTCACCTAACTCGGACAGTGTCTTCCGGATTGCGCTGCGCACCGCCGGATGCACGATTTGCTCGAGGCGAAGCAATTCCTGCGCGGAGCTGAACGCGACGCGGCCCAGCATTGCGCGGTCGATACGCCCGTCCGCGTGGAGGATTCCAGGTCCGAAGGCCTCGATCACCGCCTCGCGCACCTGCACATCGTCACGGAGCAGGTGGTGCGTCACGCGATCGGCATCGATGATCGTCGCGCCCGTCAGTTCGCTAATCATCGCATCGACTGTGGACTTGCCGCAGGCAATGTTTCCCGTGACACCTATCTTGAGCAACGCCGAACCCGTCCCCCAGCGATAACCCTAGTTGCTCTCAGCCGATTTGCCGTTTGCGCCGGAGGACCGGCGTACTCGACTCTTGTTGATGTAGTCGCGAATTGTGTCGACAGCCTCGGCCAATTCGAGGAACTCGGCATAGTCGAAGTCCATTACCATGCTGCGTTCCAGGAAGCCCACGGATACCGTTTCAGTATCAGGATCATCCCACGCCACGAAGAATTCATTGTCTACGATATCCGGGTACTGTTCACTCTTTTGACCCACTTGCGGTGCTCCTTCCGGTCGCCGCGCCCGCATTGCAGGCTCACTCTAGCGACCAAGCAACTGTTGAATAGACTGTGCCGCTTCCTCGACGCCGGCGACCGGCATAAAGCGGCTGCCCTGCAGAAGTCGACGGCCCTCTGCCTCTTGCGTGCCGGCGAGGCGCACCACCACTGGGACGCGAATCTCCAGGTCACGTGCTGCCTGCAGCATGCCCTTTGCAACTTCATCGCAGCGCGTAATACCGCCGAAAATATTGAAGATGATACCCACGACATGAGGGTCGCTGAGCACCATGTTGACCGCCTTGGCGACTTGCCCGGCCTGGGCGCCGCCGCCGATGTCGAGGAAATTGGCGGGCCTTGCACCGCTTGCCGTCACGACGTCGAGCGTGTTCATGACGAGGCCGGCTCCATTGCCTATGACGCCAATATCGCCACCAAGGTGTACGTACGTCAGGCCCTGCTCGCTCGCCAGCCGGTCCATCTCATTGTCGAACGAGCCATCGCGCCAGGGCAGCAGATCTGGGTGCCTGTAGACGGCATTGTCGTCGATGTCGACCTTGGCATCCGCAACTACGACGTCGCCTTCGTCGGTAATGGCCAGAGGATTGATTTCGGCCAAGAGGCAATCATGGCGTATGACAGTCTCGTAGAGGCTCTTGAGCGTCGCGCCAAGGTCGCGAGCTTTTGACCGGTCGAAGCCCGCGGTCTTCATTGCCTCGCGCACGTCGAAGCCCAGTAGGCCGTATGCAGGGTCGATGTGAACCCGAACAATGGCCTGAGGATTGGAGTGGGCGACCTCTTCGATGTCTATGCCACCCATAGCGCTCAGCATCAATACGAAGCGTTTGCTGGACCGATCGTTGGCGATGCCGGCGTAATATTCGCTCGCGATGTGCAGAGCAGGCTCGACAAGCACCTTTTCAACCGTGAGTCCCTTGATGGTCATGCCCAGAATGGCACCGGCGACGTCGCGTGCTTCCGATGGCAACGCCACTTTGACCCCCCCGGCCTTGCCCCGTCCCCCGGCATGCACCTGCGCCTTGATCACGACGCGGCCGAGGCGCGATGCGATTGCGGCGACTTCATCAGGCGTCGTCGCCACTTCGCCCTGCGGCACCGGCATGCCTGCCGCGCGAAAGAGATCCTTTCCCTGATGCTCGTACAGTTTCACGGATTGGTGTCCCTTCCTAAAATAGCTGTCGCTGCCTGAACAGCGACCGCGTGTCCCATTCAACGCTGGGACGATCGCGCTCAGCGACAAGAAGCTCGAACGGTGGTGTGCGGTGAAGCAGGCTGAAATGGCGATGCACTGCCGCCATCGCAATCGAAGGACGGTTGTTTTCCTGGCTCAGATGTGCAAGCCATACCCACCGGTCCTGCCCGATATCCGCGAGCTCCTGCAACAGCTCGGCGGTCTGCTCGTTGGCGAGATGGCCCTGGTCCCCGGCAATCCGCTTCTTGAGCAGTGCCGAGTAATCGCGATTCGCGGCCAATCGGCCGCGGTCGTGATTCGCCTCGATAATCGTAAGGTGTGTGTCGCGGAGTGCCTCGCGCACGGGCGCGGAACAGTGTCCCAGATCGGTCGCGATACCAACTCGCCAGTCGCCATATGTGACGTGGTAGCCGACTGGCTCAGCGGCATCATGCGGAACGGGGAAGGCATAGATCTCAAATGGACCCACCGTGCGAACGCTGCCAGGGCGGAGCGGCTGTTGATCTACCTTCGCGCCGAGCCGCATCGCCCTCAGCGTGCCGGCTGTGGCAATGAGCGACGCACCCGTTTGGCGAGCAAGCACGTCCGCGCCGGTGACGTGGTCAGAATGTTCGTGAGTAACCAGGATCGCTGCAAGCGGTGACTGGAACACTCCGCACTGTCGAATCAATCCGGCAAGCTGGCGCGCGCTGAGCCCCGCATCGACGAGCAGTGTGGCCGAGGGCGACTCCACGAGCAAGGCGTTTGCCGAGCTTCCACTTGCCAGCGACTTGACCCTCAATGCGCCAAGCGTAGCGATCATGCGTGCTTTCCCACTCCGTATCGCGCCGGTCAGCAGGCGTTCTGCAGTCCGTTCGACCATGACAGGCAGGGCTGAGGATTGAACCCGCTCGCTGCCGGCACGCACGACGTGCCTTGCTTCCGCGATCGACAATCAGTGCGCGCCGGCCCCGTAATCGGATGCAATACTGTAGTGTACAGCGACCGCACAATCGTATTTCCGAACTGCCCCTCGCGCATGCTCGCTAGCCCACACTTCTAGCGCGGGCGCGCTGCATGGCGGCGTAAAGCAGCGGATGGTAGATGCGGTCGAAAGCGCCACCGTAGTGAACGACCTTGCCGCCGTAACCGGCCTTGAAACGGGTAACTCCTGCCAGCGGATCGTGCTCGTCGTCGGTGCTGGCGATGCCAAACAAATCGTAGTGCTTGGCGCCGCGCGCCCTGGCCCATTGCATTGCTTCCCACTGCAGGAACTGTGGCGCCATCACGTTGCGGCTCTCGCTCGATGACGCGCCGTAGAGATACGTCGCCTCATCGCCAAAGTGATGAACGATGATGCCCGCAAGCAGCCTGTTCTCGTGCTCGGCAAGCAGCAGGACGGTCGTACCTTCTCGACGCCCTTGCAGCCAGAATCGATGGTAGTATTCCTCGGAGCGGATCGTAAACCGGTCACGCACGCTCGTATCGCGCATCAACCCGTACCAGCGCGCGTAGTCGGCCTCGTCCCGTGCCTCCCGCGCGGACACGCCGTGTTTCGCGGCGAGCCGCGTATTATAGCGCCACTTCGGCTTCCACTGACCTTGTAGCTGGTCGAGTGAAGGCGAGATATCCAATACGCGAGTCGATATGTGCTGGACCGGCTTGGCCGGCCGAAGGCCAAACCGCTGCATACGGGGGCCGAGCAGCGGATCCCGCGTTTCCGGCAGCTCAACAGTAATTGAGATAGCACGCACCCGCTTCGCCAGCCAATCGAGACCCTCCACAATGGCGGCCAGTGCGCCTTCGTTCTCGAAATCGAACAGAGGGCCACGTGGCACATAGCCAACGGTATAGGGGCTGAACGGTATTCGGCGAAGCAGCACTTGCGCTGCCGGAGGGGGTTGGGCGTACGGTCCTCGTACCACAATGCGGATCGGTACCCAGCCAAAACCGCGCCGGAACCGACCCCAGAAAGAGGACTGCATGAATCCGCCCTGCGGGTGGCTACGAACGAGCACATCCCACGCTTGAGCATCGCGGACAATGCGCGCGGGGGGGCACTGGGGACCGAAAGATGTCATGTCTGGTGTAGTATAGCGAAATTGGCTATCGCACCCCCTTCCATATTGCTGAAACTGCGATACAATGCAGGTGGAGATCGTTGTTCTTTCCGCCGGTGCGGTCTGGCCATGGGTTGGCTGCATGAGGCACGGCGCAAAGAGCTCTCTGACCCCGGCGTGATTGTATGACAGGCCGGTGCGGCGAACAGATCTCACCGCTATGTGTAGCACATGCTGATCGCGACAGCGTGGCCGGCGGGTACGCACTCACTAGTGGCACAGCTTGGTGACGAGCATGGAAGCTCGATAGGTCAGGTTTCGCCGGGTGATCGTGCACTTGCAGTGGCATGGTCTGGCATAGTGACCAAGCAAGAAGGACGTCGGATTCCGAATAGCGCCTAGTGCTGAAAACGCACAGCCCTTGACCCACCGTGTGTTCAGTGCGGATGTGCTCGCATGACAAGGCTGATCCGCATCCGCTTGGCATGCGTCAAGAACGGTTCTTCCGTGCGCAGTGCCTCGTTTTCGCCGGCGTCCCGCGCCTAGCGGACCAGTGCGGAGCAGATCAGGATGAAAGGAAACATTTCGAGCAATGACAGAGGTACGGCTCTTGAGTGAGGACAAGGTCGCGCAGGCACGTCCAGCGCGGGCACGCGGCTCCAAAGCCGCCGTCGAGCCTGAGGGAACGACTCCCGCGATCCAGACCGCAGAGCCGGGGCCGGCGAAACCACGGCGAACGCGCACAGCCGGCGCGGTACATTCCGCCGTATTAGCGCCACCGGAACCGTCTGTTCACCAATCCGAGCCTGCGTCCAAGCGCAAGACGACTGCCCCTTCCCTAGCCAAGTCGGCGCCTTCGGCCGAGTCAGGAGCGGCAGAAATACCGGCAAAAGGGCCAAAACCACACGTAAAGGCTGCAAAGAGCGTGCAGCCACCTGTGAGTGACGCCGCAAAGGCCGCCGCCGCGCCGCTGCCAGTCGCGTCTGGGGACGTTGCAGCGTCACACGACGCCAGTGCCTCGGATGCGCCTGTGCAGACGAAGAAACCCGTGGCGCGGAGTCGCCGTGGCAACCTGGCAGCACCGCCGTCCGCCGAGACCAGACCGCTGGCCAGCGGAAAGACTGCGATGCCGCCCACGGATGCACGATCCGCACCGACAGAGCCAGCAGTGGCCCCACCCGCCGAGACTCCACGCGCGGAAACGGTATCTCCCTTGCGGCAAAGGTCCTCGAAACGGGCGGCGAGCGTGCCGAAACCCTCGCAGGCGCTCGCGGCGCAGGCAGGTGCGCCCGCGCCATCACCGGTGGCCGAGACCCCGGCGGCGGCACAGCAAGGCGTCGTAGCCGAGCGGCAGGAAACTGTCGTCGCCTCCGCCGAACAAACGGCGCCGGAAGCATCAGCGGTGCTCGTGCGCGACCACGCCAGGCGGCCACGTCGGGGCGCGCCGAGAGCAGATGTAGGCGTGAAGGGCGAGGCGAGTGGCGCCACGCCATCGGCTCAATCGAGTCAGACCACCGGCATCGCGCCCGTCGCGCCAGAGCCGGGGTCCGCCGGGAGTGGCTCGGCGGCTCTTTCGGAGCAGACTCCGGAGACTACGATCAAGGCCGCGGATCGTCAGCCGAGCCAGGACGCTATGCCCGCGGCTGAGGCGCCTGCCGCAGGCTCTCCCGGAACCAGTGTGCCTGCTGCACCTGTTGGCCCCGTGGCTCCTCAGCAGTACAATGGCCAGACCCCGCCTGCCACGTATCGACCACCGCACGGCAGGCAGCCAGGCCAGTTCCGACAACCGCATCAGCAACGACCGCAGCAGGGCCAGCGCGTGCAGCCAATCAATCCTCGCAATCAACCCGGACAGACTCCGCAGGGCCAGCCGACTGACTTGAGCACCAATCAGAATGCTGATGCACGCAATCGCCGCCGCCGGCGGCGGCGCGGGCGTGGGTCAGCGCCCATCGCCGGCCAGGGCAGCGGGAATGGCATGGGCCAGGGCAGCGGGAACGGTATGAGCCTGGGTACCGGGAACGGCATGCCTCCCGTCGCCAATCCGCTGCCGCCGCAAAGTTACGCGTTTGAGGAGCGCCAACCCGCGGTCGAATTCGTGCCGCAGCAGCGAATGCCGGTATTTGAGGTACACGGCATGCTGGACTTCGTGCCAAACGGAGAGGCCTTCCTTCGCGAGGAAGATTTGCGCGTGAGGAGCGATGACCCGCTCATAAGCGTGCGCGATGTTCGGCGCTTCGATCTTCGCAACGGCGACATTGTGCGTGTCGAAGCGCGACCGGGACGCGGGCGAGGACCGGTGACGGTCGAGCGCGTACTCACAATTAACGATGTGCCGTTCGAGCAGATGCGCACCCGGAAGCGCTTTGAGGATCTCACACCGATCTACCCGGACCGAATGATTCATCTGGAGACCGGGCAGCAGCCGCTAACCACCAGGATGATCGACATGATCGCGCCGGTCGGTTTCGGCCAGCGCGCGTTGATCGTCTCGCCGCCCAAGGCGGGCAAGACCACCGTGCTCAAGCACATAGGTCATGGCGTGGTGACCAACTATCCCGACGCCAGTCTCATACTGTGCCTCGTAGGCGAGCGGCCGGAGGAGGTAACGGATCTTCGCGTGTCGCTGCCCGAGGCAATTACTTTTGCTTCTAGTTTCGACGAGGAGACTGAGCGACACGGACATCTTGCCGAGATGGCACTCGAGCGCGCCAGGCGTCTCGCGGAAATGGGTAAGGATGTCGTCGTACTGCTGGACAGTATTACCAGGCTCGCGCGCGCCTACAACCTCGGAGGCAGCGGCGGTGGCAGAACGCTGTCCGGTGGCATGGACGCAAGCGCGCTTACTACGGCTCGCCGCATTTTCGGAGCAGCCCGCGCCATCGAGCAGGGAGGTAGCCTGACGATTATTGCCACCTGTCTGGTCGACACAGAGAGCCGTCTCGACGGTGTGGTCTATGAGGAGTTCAAGGGCACAGGTAATATGGAACTCCATCTTGACCGCGGGTTGGCGGAGCGGCGTATCTTCCCGGCGATCGATATCACGAAGTCCAGCACCAGAAAAGAAGAGCTTCTGCTTGACCCGGCCACGCTGCGGTGGGTTGTTCTCCTGCGGCGCCGAATGGCCGGAATTCAGGCAATACCGGCGACCGAACAGTTCGTGGATCGCTTGAGCAAGACGCCGAGCAACAAGGTGTTCCTGGAGCTCCTGTCGCGGACGCAATCGTAGGCGTTGTTCAGCGGCGCACTGACCGCCGCGGGCCTAATCGCATCGACGTGCGTGGCGCGGCTGGCGCCGTCGTAGCGGCCGGTCTGCATCACGCGGATCGGCGTGCTGATTTGGGTCGGCAGGCCGTCGGCGCTGAGGGCGATGCTCGTGGCGTCCCCCGAGATATGCGTGGAGAAACCGGCGGCATTCAGAGTGATGCCGATCGTCCGACGACGGTCAGGGCGCGCCATGCGGGCACGGCCGCTCACCAGGGAAGCGTGTGTTATCCTCTGGTGAGCAGTCAGACAAGATGCACGCTGCTGGTCGGAGTCGGGCGTGTTCAGGGAACAGCACTGTCACGTCGGATCAGCCCGGGTCAGTGATGCTGCAGGACTGGCCGACGGGCCGCCTTTGGTCGTACGACACGATTATTGGCGTTCTCCCCGTAGTCCAGGGTTCCCTGGCAGGGCCAGGATGCTCGGCGGCCGACGGTAAGGGTCCTGAGTAGTCGGGGGACTTGCCTGGGCCGAACGGTTGAGTAGGTGTTTCAACGGAACGATGAGTCAGAGCGGAACCGTCGACGATAGTCCTCAAGGCAAAGGAAGGTCCATGAACAAGATCAGAATTGCACGCTGCGACCTTGATGCTTCCGAAATAGCGCTTGGATGCATGCGGATTGCTAGTATGCCCAGTCAGGATATTGCGACGCTGGTTCACACTGCGCTGGACGAGGGTATCAACTTTTTCGACCATGCCGATGTCTATGGCGGGGGCAAGTCGGAGGAGAAGTTTGCCGAAGCGCTCGAAATGACGCCGCGCCTGCGTGACACCATGATCCTGCAGACCAAGGTCGGGATCCGCCAGGGATCTTTCGATTTCTCGAAAGAGCACATTCTGGAGGCGGTCGACGGAAGTCTCAAGCGGCTGCGAACGGATCATCTCGATGTTGTACTGCTGCATCGCCCAGATGCGCTGGTTGAGCCAGAAGAAGTGGCCGAAGCCTTCACGATCCTGCAGGACAGCGGAAAAGTCGCGTATTTCGGCGTGAGCAACCAGAACCCCATGCAGATTGAACTGCTGACCAGATTCGTCAAGCAGCCGATCATCATCAATCAACTGCAACTGAGCGTCACCAATACTGGCATGATCGATACAGGTATCAACGTGAATATGAAGATTGATGCTTCGATTGATCGTGACGGCAGCATCCTTGATTACTGTCGGCTTAAGGAAATAACTATACAGCCTTGGTCGCCGTTTCAGTATGGATTCTTCGAAGGCGTCTTTCTGGACAGTGACAAGTTCCCTGTTCTGAACGCGACGATAAATGCAATCGCTTCATCCAGAGGTGTCACGAACACAGCAATCGCGATAGCGTGGCTGTTGCGGCATCCTGCACGAATGCAGCCCATTATTGGTACAACGAATCCAAACCGTGTGAAGGATTCGTGCAAGGCATCCGATGTCAAGATGACCCGCCAAGAATGGTATGACATCTATCTGGCAGCCGGGAATAAATTGCCGTGAACCGGCGGCTCTATCCATTCCGAGAGCTCCAGTGAGTCGGGAGGTGTTGTCATCTGCCATACCCGAACCTGCACACTCCGATGGTCCCGCAACTGCCCCAGCCAGTCTCCCGCGGCAGGAGTTTAGTCCCCGGCACGTCATCACTGCAGGTAGAGCACCCCGGCGAGTGGGATCAGCACGAGGGCCACGAGCGTGCTGAGCAGCACCCCAACCGACACCTTTTCCGGCTCGGCGCCAAGAGCGATCGAGTAGATGATGGTGTTCGCCGAAAGCGGTATGACGGACATAAGGATCATCACCTTGTGCGCTTCGGCGGAATAGAAGCCGATGAAGTAGGAGTCGGCGGCGACGATGCAGCACAGGAGAACGGGCCAGACAAGGAATCGCGCCGCGAATGCCAGGAGCACGTACGTCCAGTCGATCCGGAACTTGCCGACATCGATGGTCGCCAGGCCAAGACCGATCGTCATCATGCCGAGAACCGAGAATCCACCCTTGAAATTGCCTGCTGCGTCGAGAACTGTGCTGCTGACTTCGACGTGCAGGTAGTTGATCGCTAGCGCCGCGACAGCCGCGTAAAGCGCGGGCAGCCTCGCCAGCTTGCTCAGCGCCTCGGACGGTGAGTAGTTGCCTCTCGCGGCGACGAAGAATCCGAGCGTGTTTTCGTAGGCAATGAAACCCACGCCAGACAACACGACCAATGCTTGCGCCTGCTGCGGGAGGATGGCTGCAGCCACCGGAATAGCGAAATATGCATAGTTGCCGGTTCCGGCCGTCTGCGCGAGGATGTTCTTCGTGGGGTCTTTCCAGGCGCGCGCGCCGATCGAAAGGAACAGGATGCACATGCCGCAGCAAAGCACGAGAAACAACAAGGGCAGCGAGAGTGTCGACGGCGTGATCCGCGACGTGACGATCACATCAAAGTAGACGACAGGATAGAAGAAGTACAGTAGCAGCGCGCCGACGGTTTCACGCTGCATGCCGAGGAAGCGCCCGCCAACGTATCCAAGGACCATGTAGACATAGAGAGGAAGGATCTTGCCGAGCAAGGTTAGAAATATGGACATGGACCAGGGGTCTGTCCGGCAAACACGCTCATGCCTACCAGCATACAGCTGTCGTACTACCTCTTCCCCGCGACGGGCCCCGCTTCGAGCCTCCTCCGGCGACTCCGGTAGGTAGATACTCCGGCTCGATCCCGAGGCCCACTACGTCAATGGTCCGTCTTGCATATGATCCTGTCAAGTATTCTGCTATACTCGTTGCTGGCTTCTGGCAGCCATGGTCGGGTTGGTCGGCCATTATGAGCCCTTCGGCCCTAGTCCCACCGGGCGGCAGCGAGGATCCTACAATGTAGTGGCCAGACGCAGAGGCCTGGGCCCAAGGGGGACATCTATCATGCTAGCGATAACGACACTTCTCGGCCGCGTGCAGACCGCCACGGACCACCTCCGCTTCGACGAGAACCAGACCGAGGCCTGGCATCGACCGGTCGTCGTCTGGACCTCGACCCGCCGCTGCAACCTCATGTGCGCGCATTGCTACGCCTCTGCGCAGTCGACCTCCTTTCCCGGCGAACTGACGACTAAAGAAGCACGGCGCATGTTGACAGACTTCGCGGAGTTCGGCGTGCCTGAGCTGCTGATTTCCGGCGGCGAGCCTCTCACGCGCATTGACATTCTCGATCTGGCAGTCTACGCGCATTCCCTGGGGATGCGCGTCACGCTTTCCACCAATGGCACGCTGATCACGCCATATATCGCCAAGCGCATCGCCGAGATTGGCGTGGGCTATGTGGACATTAGCCTCGACGGCCTAGAAGCCACCCACGACAGGTTCCGCGGTCAAGCGGGGGCGTTCGAGGCCGCGATGCAAGGCTTGCGCAATTGCCACGCCGCTGGGCTGAAAACTGGCCTGCGCCTGACACTCACCCGCCACACGGTTCAGGACCTCGACGACTTGTTTGAGATCGTGGAACGCGATGGTATCGAGCGTGTCTGCTTCTACCATCTCGTACCCTCCGGTCGCGGCCGATTCCTGCAGGATGACTTACTCAGCCCTCCCGAGATACGAGTGGTCGTGGACTCCATCATCCGACGTGCCGATGACTGCGTGCATCGCGGCCTGCCCGTGGAAATCTCTACAGCGGACAATCATAGCGACCTCGGGTACCTTTATCTCTGGGCACTACGCGAAAAAGGGCTGGAAGTAGCCGAGCGCATCCGCGCGGCGGCGCGTCATGGCGGCGGCAATTCCTCGGGCATTGCTGTTGCGCACGTCGACTTCCGCGGCCAGGTTCACCCCGACCAGTTTTGGTGGCAGGCAGCGCTCGGAAACGTGCGCCTCAAGCCATTCAGTACTATCTGGTCGGACCCGACCAACCAGCTGCTGCTCGACCTCCGAGATCGGAAGGAACTGCTCAAAGGACGCTGCCATGACTGCCGCTTCCTGGATATCTGCAACGGCAACTTCCGCGCCCGCGCCGCCGCGCTTACGGGCGATCAGTGGGCTCCTGATCCCGCGTGCTACCTCTCAGATGAAGAAATAGGAATCATCGAGAGTGAGTCTCGAAGCGCGTCCTAGCGGCGGCAGTCCCCCCTGTGGAGCGGCCGCGCGCTCGGGCACTCGGCGGCGGCCGACGGCGCCCCGATATGCTCAGTGCGTATCGACCGCGCTGGCTAGCCCGAGATCACCGTGAACGACGCCGTTGCGAGCGTTCGACCGTTGATCGCCGTCGACACCGTGTAGGCCCCCGGCATTCGCGGCGTCAATTGTCCATACGCGACGACGGTGCCCACGTACGATGCGATCACACCATTGTTGTAGACAAATGTCGAGCCGTCCGGGTACAGCCAGGTGAACTTCACCGCATCGCCCTGTGCCTTGTTGCGAACGGTGGCCACGGCAAAGACGTCGCCGCCGCTCATGTGGAAGCGCGTAGAAACGCCCACCGGAAGGTAGTTCTGGCTTACTCCTGCTGCGGTGACCAGAGCGATGGTGGCTCCGTGGCTGGAACCCACGACGCCGGAGGCCGCGGGCTGGACTTGCCGAGTATCAACAGCCGCTCCGGCGGTGGACGAGCTTGGCGTCACCGCCGGCCCCGAGACTGACGGGCTTCCGCCACCGCTGATCTGGCCGCGGTAAAACATCGCGGCTAGAACTGCGAGCACCACGCAGACCAGCAGCAGCCCCGGAATTTGCTTCGCCCGGCCGCGCGATGGACGCGACGGCGCCGGTACCGGTACCTGGGGAGCAATGAGCGTCTTCGCCGTGACCGGCTCACCGCCGGCCCTCCGCGCGCCGCGCCGCCCGCCCGCACGCTCCGGTGACGCCTCGACCGGCGGCGCCCAGGCGACCTTGCCGGCGCTGTTCAAGGCCATGACCATCTCATATCCCGAGTGGAACCGCTCGGCCGGCTGCTTGGCAAGTGCCATAAGCACCACTGCCTCAACCCCGCGCGGGAGGCCTGGCACGTGCACGGATGGCGGCTCCGGAATCTCATTCACCTGGGCCATGGCCACGGCCACGGAATTCTCGCCGGCGAATGGGACCCGCCCGGTTAGCATCTCGTATAGTACGATGCCGGCAGAATAGATATCGGATTCCGCCGTCACCACCTGGCCGCTAACCTGCTCCGGTGAGGCATAGGCTGCGGTGCCGAGGACTGTCCCCGCCGTGGTGAGCGACGTGCCGGCAAGGGCCCGGGCGATGCCGAAGTCGCCAACCTTCACCTCACCCCTGTCCGTCAGCAGGATGTTCTCGGGTTTGATATCGCGATGGATCACGCCGTTCGCATGCGCGAAGTCGAGTGCGGCAGCGAGTTGCCGCATGATTGCCGTTGCACGATTCACGGGCATGGGCGCTTCCCGTGCCACCACTTGCCTGAGATTCTTGCCCGGCACATACTCCATCACCATGAACGGCCTGCCCTGCTCTTCGCCGAAATCATAGACGCTCACGATGTTCGGGTGTGCAAGGCCTGCCGCGATGCGTCCTTCCAGCTTGAACCGTTCGACAACCTGCTGTTCAGCGGCCAGGGGTTCATGCAACATCTTGATGGCCACGGTACGCTCAAGGCGTACATCGAAAGCGCGAAAGACCCGCGCCATGGCTCCAATGCCGATCGCTCCCTGGGGCTGGTAGCGTCCGTCATCGAGCGTTTCGTCGGTCATCTATTTCACCAATCGCGTGCTGTTGGTCTGTCTCGGCGGTCTCGTGCAACGGGCAGTGCGAAGCCGCCGCATCATCTCATCACAACGTTTGTTCCATTCGTCCGGCCCTCAGCAGCGCCGGGCAATGCACCGAAACCATGGTCGCCACTGGCGCGACCGGCCACATACCGACGGTGGCAGTCTACCTCGAAGCGAGAAGATGAGCCAGACCGCATGGTCCGAGAGCGGGACCGCCTGTACGGCGTCGAACGCATGGGACGTACGGGCCGAATTGATTTCGTCCGTGTCGACCTGCTCAAACGCACGCCCCATGCCGCTCTCGGCATCGGGCTGTGCGCAGTAGAAGCGGCACACTCACGGGCATCCGCTCAATTCGCGTGGAGCAGCCGATCGAGGCAGCCGTCGATCGTCTCGCTGCCACGGTAGCCGCGATTTCTGTCGACGCTCAGCAGACCCATGAACGTATCTCGATCATAGAAGTACCAGGATAGGTGCGCTTCGACGCCCGCGCAATGGCGGGGAGCCGATTCCGCGCTCTGCGCACCAAGCAGCCGGCCCAGGACCCGCACTTTACGGGCGAAGGGCTCGCTCTCCGCCTCACCGTGCGCGACGCCGAAAACCCCCGGAACGTCGGCGTCGATCTGCACGCGCAGCAAGCCGACCTGCGGGAATGACGGCACCGACTCCAGCATGTCGCGTAGCGTGCGAAGGCCCTGGGTCGCTCGCCGCATGGCCAAAAGGTCGTGACTATCCAGATCGTGCATGGCCAAGAACACCCCAAGGCCTGCCTTTCGAGCCTGATGGAGCGCGCGGTCCACGGCAGAAAGCCAGGCAGAGTCGGAATTGAGGTCGCGCCCAAGCCGTTCTATCCCTGTGTAGGGGGAGGAAAAATGTCCGCAGACGAGGCAGTGTGTATCGTCCCAGCGAGATGCCTCCATGCGGCCTCCGCCCAGCTGGAGTCCGAATCCAGTGGAGAAGCGGGTGCACGCGCCTAGCGCCGCGGGAGCCGCGCACTGCGGATTGGGGCAGTCGATAGCCACTTGTTTGCTGCTCATCGAACCATCACCTTGCATGCACAACTCTCAACAGGGGCGCGGCGATTGCCCCGGCTCTATTGTCGCGCCTTGCGGACCTTGGTAAAAGGGGCTCATAGGTACTCTATGCCTGAAACCGAAGGGAAATGCTCTGGTACAACGCCACGAGTGACGCCGGCACGTCTAGCTCCTGCCAGGATGGAGTAACTCGATCCCTCCTGTGCACGCTACACTGTGAACCGTGACACAGCAATGAACTCGCCCGTTCGGCACATCCCGGTCTTCGCTCCGTATGGCCGGATGGTGGCGCACGGCATCTTCACTCGCCATGGCGGGGTCAGCACCGGCGACTTCCATTCGCTCAACGTGTCGTTCACGGTAGGAGACAGCAAGGACTGCGTCGCGGAGAACCGCCGACGCTGCATGGCCGCCCTCGATCTGGGCGGGGTAGCCCCAACCGTGGCCGGCCTCGTACATGGGGCTGACGTAGCGGCAGTGGAGACCGCTCCGGTGGTATCGATGCCAGATGGCAGCATGCTCGTCTCCGCCGTGGACGCCCTGATCTCGGCAACGCCGGGAAGGCCGCTGCTGATAACTGCCGCCGATTGCCTGCAAATCATCCTCCTTGACCCCGTGACACCAGCCGTCGCCTTGACGCACGCCGGCTGGCGCGGGCTCGTCGCCGGCAGCATCGGCACCACGATCGCGGCCATGCACGCCAGCTACGGCAGCAACCCGCACCTGATGCTTGCAGGCATCGGGCCGGGACTGGGACCGTGCTGCGCGGAGTTCACCGATCCGGACCGCGAGTTGCCGGGTTCCTTCGCGCCTCATATACGCGGCCGTTACGTCGACCTGTGGGACGCCGCGAGGCGCCAGTTACTTGATGCGGGGTTGGACGATGCCCGCATCGACCTGTCCGGCATCTGCACGCGCTGCCACAGGGACGAGTACTTCTCGCACCGGGGCGACCACCATCGCACGGGCCGGTTTGCCGCGATCGTCAGCCTGCTCTAGATCGTGCCGACCGCCGTGTCTGGCTATCTTCGCCCCCCTCTCGCCACCTTCTTGAGCGCTCCGTAGATCAGAACGCGATAGCGCGCAAAGCCGCGGCGTCGAAGCCGGGGCATCGCTGCCGTTTGACCGCTGCGGGCGTTCCCCGCGATTGGAGTTCCAGCAGATCGGCTGGATAAGCGCGCACCAGATGGAGGGTCTGTTTCATACCCGGCTGGACCTAACTAGTATCCGACGAGGTGCTGCGTGGAGCATGGCTCGTCGTCTACGATGGTGTGAGCGCGAAATGAGCCGCATCGTGTTCCCATGTCTCTCACTTTGGCGGCTCACCCGGCTGCAACGGTAGCCTGCGACGGCAATCCGATCGCGGAGAGTCGTTGAGCCTGTGTCGCTTCCAGATTGGTCAGTACATGGCACATCGCTCATTGCTCCACACGATCGGCCGCCTGCCCGCCTTCGTCGCTGTAGCGGCGCTGCTCATTTCCAGCGGACAGATCCGGGGTCAGGCTGCTCGTGCGGCCATTGCAGCAGCCGCGCCGACAGGCGGCTGGCTGGTGCGCGACATGGGCTTGACGAGTCTCACCCACAATACGCTCTGCCACCAATACGACCAGGCTGACATGACACACCTGGTCGGTTATATTGCCCGGTTCCACGCGAACGTTGCCTCCGTGAGCGTGCCTTTTGACGATGCCTCGGGCTTCAACTGCCATGTAGGGCCGATGTCGCCGTATGGCTATTTGCAGGCCTGGACGCAGACCATCCACGCGGCTGGGCTCCACGTACTCTTTCGCGGAAACTGGAATCATTGGGCGGGGGACTACGGCCAGGCCAAGCTTTCGTATAGCACGAGCCCGGCCATTCCTTTTGAGACGACTCGTGGTCCGGCAGCGGCGCAGAGCGGCGCGGACGTCGACTCCTATATCGGCTTGACCTACCAGTGGATCCTGCACCATGCGGCCCCTTTTCAGAGCGGCGATATCTTCGAGCCATTCGGGGAACCACAAAACGACGGGATCGCTAACGGGCCTCGCGGTACCTCAGCGGCGCACTGCCCCAAGCAGGTGTGCCAGTTCCCCTCGACGGCCGCCTTCAACCAGTGGCTTAGCGATTTTGGCCGGGCCGACCAGGATGCATTCGATGCCATCGGCAAGAAGGTAACCTCGGGCTGGTTCGGCCTCGCAGGCGACTCGTACACGTATGTGGCGCCGCAGGCACTGGCGTATGCCGACGTCTACAACGTCGACCATTTCACGATCGATTTCAACCGCTTCACTGCAGAGCTTCAGGCAAGTTGGAATGCCTTCCACAAGCCAATCGTCGTGGAATGGGGCGACACGGAAGAAGGCGGTGCCCAGCCCTCCACGGCGAACACCACCGATCGGATCATGGGCTGGATGGCCCAGCAGCCGTATATCGCGGGAGTGGAGTACTGGCAGCTCACCGGGAACAGCCCCACCGCCCCCGAGCGGGCAATCGACCTGAGAACAGGCGCGCTGACCCCAACCGGCCGGATAGTGGCCAAGTGGTTCGAAGCTATGACCCTGCGGTCCGCACAGTAAAGGAGTATCGATGCATCGTAACGTCGCGCACCCGAGCGTTTCCCCGGCAGGCTCTCACAGCAGCCTGTATCTGCGACGATCCCTCTTTGTGTGGGCGCTCGTGCTCGCGGTGGTCGTCATGCCCGTGCCCGGGATGCGTGCATTCACAGTATCGCAGAGCCGGGCCGCGCCTGAGGCCAGCGTTCTGACCCAACGTAACGACAACAATCGCTCGGGCGACAACCTGAACGAAACGACCCTTACTACGTCTAACGTGAATGTCTCGCAGTTTGGCCGGATCTTCACGCGCGCCGTAGATGGCCAGATCTATGCTCAGCCCCTTTACGTGCCGGGCGTCAGCATCGCGGGAGGCATCCACAACGTCGTCTATGTCGCCACGATGCATAACACAGTCTATGCATTCGACGCCGATGACCCGGCGCAAAGCGCGCCGTTGTGGAGTGTCAACCTCGGGCCGTCCTCCCCGGCGTCCGACTTTGGCACCAGCTTTCACGATATCTCGGTCGAAGTCGGCATTCTCAGCACGCCGGTGATCGACCCGGCCAGCAACACGGTCTACGTGGTGGCCTTTACAAAAGAGACCGTGAATGGCACGGCAACCTACTTCTTCCGCCTGCACGCGCTCGACATCCGGACCGGCTCCGAACAACCCAGCAGTCCGGTCGTCATCGGCGCCACGGTGCCGGGCTCCGGCTCGAACAGCAGTGGTGGGATCGTCACGTTCCGCGCTTTCAAACAGCTGCAGCGGTCGTCTCTGCTGCTGGCCAACGGCACCGTCTACATTGCCTTCGCCGGGCACGGGGAGCAGGAGCCGTACAACGGCTGGCTGCTTGGCTACAACGCGAGCAACGTCCAGCAGCAGACGGTTGTGGTCAATCTGTCTCCGGATACCCAGGCAGCCGGCATCTGGCAAAGCGGGGCAGGGCCGGCCGCGGACACTAATGGCAACATCTACGCGATGACGGGGAACGGCGCCCTCACGATCGGAAGCGGTGGATTCAGCTACGGCGATAGCTTTGTCAAGGTGAGCCCAACGGGCTCGATCCTTGACTATTTCTCGCCGAGCGATCAGGTGACTCTCAACACCCGGGACCTGGATCTGGGCTCATCCGGAGTCCTCCTGGTGCCGGACACCAACCTTGTCGTTGGGGGCGGCAAGGAGGGCAAGCTCTACGTCGTCGATACCGATACAGGGCATATGGGCGGGTTCAATACTACCGATAACGTAGTGCAGGAGTTCCAGGTGACGCCGGGCACCGACATGCATATCGGAGGTACCCCCGTCTACTGGAATGGCCCGAACGGCGCGTTCATGTACACCTGGGGCGATACCGACCACCTCAAGCAGTTCCACTTCGCCAACAGGCTCTTCGCCACCACGCCGATCTCACAAAGCGCGATCGCCGCGCTGCAGGACGGAGCCGGCCAGATGTCGATATCCGCTAACGGCGCCACTCCCGGCACCGGCATTCTCTGGTCTGCGATGGCCAGCAGCGGGAACAGCGACACCCAGACCCGAACGGGCATCCTGCGCGCCTTCGACGCCTCGGATGTAACCAAGGAGCTCTGGAACAGCGATCAGAATGCGGCGCGGGACGCCGTGGGAAACCGGGCAAAGTTCGTGTCGCCGACAATTGCGAACGGCAAGGTCTACCTGGCTACGTTCTCGGGCGTGCTGGATGTCTACGGTCTCTTGTCCGCGACGCCAACGCCGACGAACACGCCCACGTCGTCTGGCACGCCCGCCACGCCAACGCCGACGAACACGCCCGGGCCTTCATCCACATCGACTGCTTCACCAACCAGCTCCCCTACGAGCTCACCCACCCCGAGCGGTACATTGTTCGCCGACAACTTCGAAGCCGACCCAATCGGTAGCGCGCCGGCTGGCTGGACTGCCACGGGTGGTGCGTGGTCCGTCTCGCTTGATCAATCACATGTCGTGACGCAGACCGCCACCGTGTCCTCTGCTGCGGAGCTGACGGCGGGGAATCCCGGCTGGACCGACTACACGGTGTCGGTCGATGTTAAAGCGCCAGGCGGCACTGCTGCATTCGGCATTCTCGGCCGCTGGCACGACTTCAACGACACCTACTTGCTGCTGCTGCGAAACGGTACGGGCTGGCAGCTAGCCAAACGGGTGAACGGCACGTTCTCACAGATTGGCTCTGGGACTTTCACGCAGGTGGCCGGCACCTGGTATACCCTTCAGCTCGCTTTCAGCGGCTCCACAATCACGGCCTCCATTGACAGTACCGTACTCAAGACCGTCAAGGATGCCAGCCTGACCGGCGGTTTGGTTGGCTTCCATACCTTGTCCACTCCGGAATACGACAACGTGCTCGTTACCGGATCGGCGCCTGCCGCCACACCAACCCCGACCAGCACGCTCGCGGCCACGCCGAGCCCAACGACTACGCTCGCAGCCACACCGAGCCCGACGAGTACGCTCTCGCCCATACCCACGTCGACCACCTCGCCAACAATCTCCCCCACAAGCTCGCCCACGCCGAGTGGAACGCTGTTCTCGGATACGTTTGAGTCCGACACGGTCGGCGCCAGTCCAGCAGGTTGGACCATCTCGAGCGGCGGCACCTGGAAGGTAGGGCAGGATCAATCGCACATGGTCCAGCAAACTGCCACCATCGGCGGCGCATCCGAGTTGACCGCTGGGAGTGCCGGCTGGACGAACTACACCTTCTCGGCCAGCGTCAAAGCTCCGGGCGGTGTCGCGCCGTTCGGCATTACAGGCCGCTGGCATGACTTCAACGACACCTATATGCTCTTGTTGCATGATGGCACCACCTGGCAGCTGGCCAAGCGGGTCGGCGGCACGTTCACCCAGCTTGCCTCCGGCCCCTTCAGCCCCGTGACCGGTACGTGGTATACCCTCCGGCTGTCGTTCAGCGGCACCACGATCACGGCCTCGATTGGCAACACAGTGCTCAAGTCCATCCAGGACAGCAGCCTCGCCAGCGGAATGATCGGCTTCCGAGCCTCGAACACCCCGGAATACGACAACGCCCTCGTCACCACACCGTGAGTCTCCGCTCGGCATCGGCCGAGTGAGCCGCGGCATTGGTTATTCTCTTGGGATAGGATGGCCGGACAACTACGCTGTGGCTCCTCCAACCTCCGCATGGTCCCTGCCTGTAGAGCGGAAAGGCAGGTCTGGACCCGCTGAGCACGGACTGCTACTGATGCTTGAACGTGACCAGGCCCACGTTCCAGCCGCCGCTGGAGGCGCTCAAGGTCATGCTTGCATTCTGCTGGCCTGCCGCGGTGGCCGTCACATCCTCTACGGCGATTGTGCCGGCGTTTCCGGTCATCTGGGCGCGGAGCGTAGCCGGTCGACTGCCAATGGTTCCCGCCGTTACTGTAGCGGGGTTGCTACCGCTGCCCAGGCCGGCGTACGCGAGCTCTCCCGCCGGTATTGCCGCGCCGGAAGTAGCGGTTACCCCGGTGGTCGAGCCGGCGCTGCACGCGGTTGCATCCAGGGGACTCGCCCTAGCGGCGCCAGAGTACTCGGATAGGCTGATCCGCATCTGCCCTACGCTGCCGCTGGTGAGCGTGACCGTGGTCGCGCCAGCTTTGGCGTTGGCCGCGTACCAGATAGTTACCACGCCACATTTTGCTGCCTGGGTCCATGCACCGTTGAGCTTGTCACTCACCGATGTCGAGCCCTGGCTTCGGAAGGTGCCGACCAGCAAATCGCCCGCTCCCACGATACTAGCGTAACTTGACGTCAGGCTGGAACCCTGGCCCAGCTGGGCAGTGCTCTGCACGAACGCGATTCGCCCTGGTGCAGGCGGTGTCGTCGGCACCGCAGTGTTCGTGGCCGTTGGTGGAATGGGCGTGTTCGTCGCGGTCGCCGGCGCCGCGGTATTCGTGGCAGTCGGCGGAATGTGCGTCTTCGTCGCGGTCGGCGATACCGGCGTGCGTGTCGACGTAGCGATCGGCGCGATGGGCGTCTTCGTCACGGTCGGCGGCGCCACAGTGTTCGTGGCAGTCGGCGGAACGGGCGTCTTCGTCGGGGCCGGCGGTACTGGCGTGCTCGTGGACGTGGCTGTTGGCGCGGCCCCACCATCCATCAGCGCAAAATACTTCGCCACCACCTGACCGGCCGGCGTCATCTGGCCCGTGCCGTAGTCGACCGCCGCGGATTGGGCGCCGGGACCCTGGCCCGACTCGTCCCACCATTCAACGCCGCTGACGTACGGCTGCTGCACCAGCCAGCCCAAGTACTGGTCGGTAGTGGCGGCCACCTGCTGCACCGTGGCGTCGGTGTCGCAGTTGTCGCCAAACTCCAGCGCTATCGTCATGTTGGGCATCGCAGCATGGCTGCCGGTCACCCCCGCCTGCCAATGCGAAAAACTGCACTGTGGATTGAAGTGGTCCAGGTTGTAGGCGCTGCTGTGCGACATCGCCGCCGCGGTCAGATAATTGTACGAGTCGCCTGAAAGGCCAAACCAGCCTGAGGTCACCTTCTTGCCAATGGCAGTGAACGCGGCCTGGTCTGCCTGGCTGAAATCGCTGAGCCACTGGTTGAAGGCGGCCGTGGTGGGGAACTGGCAGTACGGAGCACTGCACAGGGTCGAACCGCGGGGGCCATTGAGAATGCCGTTGTTCTGTGCCTCGCCAAAGGGCTCGAAGATGTCGCCATCCTGGTACACATCGGGGTGGTGCAGGATCCACTGGTAGGTTTTGCCGATGTACGAAGTGGTGTCGGCGCCGCGTAGCACCGCCGCCAGTCCACCCGGCCCCTCGTAGGGAATGGCTGGCGAAGTGAGATAGGTTAGCGACGGCTGCCCGTAGTTGCCGGTGCCGTTCGAGACCTTCCAGGTATTCCAGTTGCCCCGGAACATCACGTGCAGCCCAGCAGCGCGCATGGTCGCCGCCCACTTCTTCATGTAGTCGTACGGCTGGAGCAGGGAGTTGCCGGAGCCGAACTTGCAGTTGAAGTTCGAAGCATCGCCCAGGGGGACATCGTCGGAGGCATAGTTGGCATGGAATTGCGCCACGTAGCCGACCATGCGGGTCATATTGGTCTGGCTCATCTGGTTGCAGACGGTGTCGTGCGTCACCGGCGTCATGCCCATGTCGCGTACGTACCATACGCTGCTGGACGCTGCATGCGCGCTCGACAGACGAGATAGTGTGGTTGGCAGAGCTGCGGCGCGAGGAAGGCCCACGATTGCTGCCACCAGTAGACAGGGTGCAATTCGTTTTAGCAAGACCCCTACCCTTTCTGCCACGGGGCAAGAGCCTGACCGAGAGAATGTCCCTCTGTGCAGCCTGACTGGCTTGCCGAGCCCCACGACTTTGCTCCCCTGCCTCACGGCAGGTTTGCCTTTGCCGATCCGACTTCAAATAGAGTGAGCGGTTATGCCGCGGCGCGCTCAGCTACCGCCTTGTTTCATGTCCGACAACTCGGCTGACAGTCATCGCACTGACGACATCCAGGTCCCTGCGACGATGCCATAGTAGTGGCGCGAAGCCCGCTCATCAATGACCCAAATGTCTGGGCCTGAATGCCTCTATCTGCCGGCCCGATGGCGCCAATCGCAATCCACGTGTACGGGCACAATCCTGCTGAGTGCGATTCAGTATCCGACTGGCCGCGCACTGTGTGCCAGGCAGGTATTCCTTTCGGCCGTGTGTAAACGTACGATCTTAGGAGGTTTGCCGTCGCAGTGCATCAGAACGGCGAACTGCTTCAGTGTGCTTTCCTGGTCCTTTTTCGTTCTCCCATTATGTTTTCCTGCTGTGCATGAGCCGAACTACCGCGCTCGTCGCATTCTTCGCGGTGGTTCCCGCTGCACCACAATTCGGAGGTTCAGTATGAGGCGTCCAGGTGTTGCTGTCTCGTTGGCGCGTGCCCGCGCAGTGGTGGTGCTCCTGGTTGTGTCTCTCCTAACCACCGCCGGCGACTGGCCAACGTACCTTCACGACGCCGGTCGAAGCGCCGCCAGCGTAGACGAGAGCACGTTGTCGACGAACAACGCTGACACGTTGGTCAAGAGCTGGACATTCAAGACGGGCGGCATTATTGCCGCCGAACCGGCCGTCGTGGCCGGCACAGTGTATATCGGGTCCTGGGACGGCTACGAATACGCGCTGGACGCCGCTACCGGCGCCCTGAAGTGGAAGACGTTTCTGGGAATCACGGGCCCGTATGCCTGCAATCCGCCTTCCGCCGGCGTCAGTTCCGGAGCCGCAGTCGTGAACGGCGTAGCGTACGTCGGAGGCGGGGACTATCAGCACGGAACCAACACCTATTTCTACGCTCTCGACGCCGGCACGGGCGCCATTCTCTGGACGGTCAACACCGGCGATGGGAGCGCGACAGGTGGCCACTACAACTGGGCGAGCCCTTTGATCGTGGGCAACTTCGCGTACGTGGGCACTGCGAGCTTCGGTGATTGCCCGCTCGTCCAGGGGCAGCTCCTGAAGGTCGACCTCACCCAGCACGCCATCGTGGCGACAGCCACCTTCGTTCCCAGCGGCGAAGTCGGTGGAGGCGTCTGGACCTCCCCTGCATACGACGCCGCGACCGGTACAGTCTACGTCTCAACTGGCACAAAGGCTTCCGCGGATCAGACTATGTCGCAGGCCGTGGTTGCGCTCTCCGCGTCCGATCTTTCCATAGAGTCGTACTGGCAGATTCCTGAGAATCAGTCGCTGAGCGACGCCGATTTCGGCACGGGGCCCACGATTGTCACCGACGGTGCGGGAAACCGGCTCGTTATTGCCATGAACAAGAACGGCGTACTCTACGCCTTCGGCGAGCCTGCAAGCTCGACGACCGCCATCAACCTGGCGGCCGGACCCGCCTGGCAGGTGCGGCTCGATCCGGGCGGAGCAAACCCGGCTGCCGGCGACGGGACAGTCTCTAATGCGGCTTTCGCCAATGGCGCCATCTACCAGGCCACGGGCAACGCAGTGATCGGGGGCCAGGGTTTTGGCGGGTCTGTGAGCGCTATCAACCCGCGAAACGGTGCAGTTGAATGGCAGCATCCAAATGCTTCTCCTGTTATTCCTGCCATCGCCTACGCTAACGGTTTCATCGTCGACGGGGAGGGATCGACGCTGGAAGTCCTCGATGCCTCAAGCGGCACAAGGCTGTTCAGCTACACCACGGCCGCGCCACTGTACGGCGCGCCTGCTGTAGCGAACGGGCAGATCATTTTCGGCGGCACGGACGGAAATGTTTATGCATTCGGCCTCCCTACCTCGAGCGCCTCCGGACCGCCCCCCGATCCTTCGTGCCCCAGTGGATGGACATGCCAGGACGTCGGCACGCCATCTCCAGCCGGATCGGAGGTGGTTTCGTCGGGCTCCTGGACCATCAGCTCCGGCGGTGCCGGGCTCGGCGGAGCCGGAGATTCGCTCCGTCTGTTGACTCAACCGATGGGCGGTGACGTGCAGCTGACCGCCCTCGCCGGCACCCTACCTTCCGGCTCGACTCACGCACAGGAGGGATTGATCATCCGGCAAACCGGCGATCCCGTTTCGCCGTTCTACGCCGCGTACTTGACCGGTTCGGGGTCGTTGGCGGTTGCCTACCGCGTTACACCCGCGGTAGTAGCGGTTGTGCGCTCGGTCACGGTGTCGATTCCCTCGTACATAGCCGTGCAGCGGGTCGGCGACCAATTCCAGGCGTCCGCCTCGACAGACGGTATCACGTATACGCTGATTCCCGGCACCACCGTGGCCATCGCCATGCCGGCCTCTATTCTCGCCGGTTTGGCTGCCGCCTCGGGTGCCAACGGCACCGCCGGCACGGCGCAACTCAGCCAGGTCACAGTAGGCACCCCGGCCATGGCACCCGTGGCAGCTCCCACGGGTTCGTGCCCGAGCGGCTGGTCCTGCGGCGATGTCGGGAATCCTTCACTTACCGGTGGACAGTCGCTCAGTGGCGGAACCTGGACGGTTCAAGGCGCTGGCAACCTCATCGCGAACCAGTCCGACCAATTCCATTACGTCTGGCAGAGCTTGACGGGCGACGGCACGATTACCGCGCGCGTCAGTAATCAGACAAAGACCAACGGTAACGCCGAGGCCGGCATCATGTTCCGGCAGAACACCGCGGCGAATGCCCCGTCCTACGCTCTTCTCGCCACGCCCGCTAACGGTATCACCACGGAGTACCGTGCGGCAGCGTCCTTCAATACCCTGGGCCTTGCCAGGGTAGCCGGCGCGGCGCCGGTGTATCTGAAAGTCTCGCGTATTGGCTCGGCCTTCACGTCCTACACATCATCAGACGGTATCACCTGGACGTCTCTCGGCACGAGCGAGGTCATGACTAACCTTCTCGGCACGCTGTTGGTCGGCCTTGCGGTCTCGTCGCACAACGCCGGTGTTGTCGGCAGCGCCCAATTCGACACCGTATCGATCAATGCCACCGCGCCGCTACTCTGCCCCTCGGGCTGGTCCTGCGCCGACATTGGCGGGCCGACGGTGCAAGGCAGTGACGCTCAGGCCACGGGATCCTGGACGGTTCAGGGAGGCGGGGGCGACATCTGGGGCACTGGAGACCAGTTCCACTTCGATTGGCAGTCGCTCGGCGGCGACGGCGGCATCAGCGCTTGCGTCACCTCGCAGTCGAACAGTAGCCCGTGGGCGAAGGCCGGACTGATGCTGCGAAGTGGCCCGCAAGCCTTCGCGGCGTACTACGATGCAGTCGTCACGCCCGGCAACGGCATCACCGTGCAGTACCGAGGCTTCACCAGCGGAAGCGCCGTCCAGCAGTCCCTGATCAGCGGAGTGGCGCCTACCTGCCTGATGATCGCCCGCACGGGCACGACCTTCAATGCCTACACGTCGGCCGACGGTGCAACGTGGACGGCAGTCGCGGGCTCTGCGCTTAGCCTGCCGGACATGTCCGGCACCCTGCTGGCCGGTCTCGCAGTGACGGGGCACAATACGAGCAGCTCAAGCACTGTCGTGTTCCATGCAGTGAGCGTGTCGACCAGCACCACGGTCACGACTGCAACGCCGACTCCCACGCAGACGTCTACCGTGACGCCGACGGGGACTGCGCCGGGAGGCTGCCCGGCCGGCTGGGCTTGCGCCGACATCGGCAATCCGACCGTGCCGGGCAGCGACGCCGTCGCGAATGGCAACTGGACGGTGACGGGCGGGGGCGGCGATATCTGGGGAACCGGCGACCAGCTACGCTTCGACTATCAGAGCCTGAGCGCGGACGGCAATGTCCAGGCTCAGGTGGTGAGCCAGACGAACAGCGATCCGTGGGCCAAGGCTGGTGTGATGCTGCGAGGAGGGACTGGACCGGGCGCCGCATTCTATGACCTGCTGGTCACTCCCAGCAATGGCATTAACGTCCAATACCGCTCGCCTCAGGGCGTGAAGGCGCTCGCGCTGGCGACCGTTTCCGGCAGCGCACCGGCGTATTTGCAGGTCAGCCGCTCGGGCACGACCTTCAGCGCCTTCACGTCGCAGGACGGAGTCGCCTGGACCCTTGTTCCAGGCTCGACCGTGCCCCTGACCGGTCTTGCCGGCCCCGTGCTCGCGGGCCTCGCGGTAACGGCCCATAACTTGATCGGATCGAGCACCGTCAATTTCACTGCGGTGAGCGTGCTGCCAAATACCGGCACGGTGACGGCGACGCCCAGCGCTTCGGCGACGGGCACCGCTAGCACGACGCCAACGGCGACTATGACCTCGACCGCTACGAGCACGACGACAGCTTCCCCCACCGGGACGCCTGCCGCTACCGCCACGGTTTCCGCCACTTTCACGGCAGTGTCAAGCGCCACAAGCACTGCGACCACTTCTGCCACACTCACGGCTGCGCCGAGCACTACGAGCACCGCGACCGCTTCCGCGACGTTCACGGCAGTGCCGAGCGCCACCAACTCGCCGACGCTGTCGGCGTCTCCCGAGCGTACCGGCACACCTACTCCGACGGTCGCGCCTGCCACGCCGACCGCGACCTATACCCCAATAACCGGCGGCACCTTGTTCTCGGACGACTTTGAAGCCGATCAACTCGGCGCCGCACCGGCCAACTGGGCCGCCACCGGCGGCACATGGACCGTCACGCAGGATCAATCACATGTGGCGGCGGAGACGCGCACCGTGTCTCCCGCGGCAGAACTTACGGCCGGAAGTCCCGCATGGACGAACTACATGGTGTCCATCGCCGTCAAAGCGCCCGGCGGCACCGCTGCGTTCGGCATTCTTGGTCGCTGGCACGACTTCAATGACACGTACATGTTGCTGCTCCGGGACGGCACGAAGTGGCAGCTGGCAAAGCGGGTGGCCGGCGCGTTTTCACAGATTGGCTCCGGCTCGTTCACCCCGGTGACCGGCGCCTGGTATACGCTCGGGCTTACCTTCAGCGGCTCCACGATCACGGCATCGATCAACAGCACGGTGCTCAAGACCATCAAGGACGTGAGTCTGACAAGCGGTATGGTCGGCTTCCACACGTTGACCGCCGTTGAATACGACAGCGTGGCCGTGACCGGCGGGTAGCGCAAACACAACGGACCCCAGCCAGCACCGTCGGCGCGACGCCGACCACCACGCTTGCCAGTACTGTTACGAGCGCGCCAACCCCAGTGGGAGCCTTGAGCGCCGATAACTCCTGTGCGACGAGGGCGGCGGTGCTCGCCGCCTATACCCCGCGCATGCCCTGAAGATCGCGAAGCTTGGTCGTGGCGTCAGAAGCCGCGATCTCGCCGCGTTCGAGCTGATCAAGCACCAGATCGCGGCGCTGTCGCAGTTCCGATTCAGTAAGCGCGGGCGCCGGTTCACGATCGAGCCCGGCTGCGGCAAGAGCCTCCTCCAGCCGGGCACGAACCGTTGGATACGAGAGCCCGAGAAGACGCTCCATGTCCTTCACGTTTCCCCTAACACGAAGGAACAGCTCCAGCAGCGAGGCTTGAGGCTCCCCCAATCGCGCGAGCCTGCCCAGGCTGAAGGAGCCGGTCACCTCGGTCTCGCAAGATGGACACGTGAATCGGGTGATCAAGAGGTCCCCATGGCACGAGGGACACTGATTTGGCGCGTCGCTCATGAGATACAATCCAATATCTGCTAGTCTGGCAGTGCTCGCGCGCAGTCGAGCTCAAGTCGAGGTCGCACAGAACTTTGCCTGGGCATTTCTGTTGAGCGAAACGGAACATTTCTCTCGATACGAAAACAACGACTTGCGCGTCGGATGTGCCGCTGCGAGACTGCGGGCTGGGGTCGTCGCATTGCCCTCATCAGGGGCACGAAGTATACTTACAGTGAGCAAGAATTGGACACAATACCCCTCAAAAGGGCGGATTGCTGCACCATTTACCTCAGGTTCGCTGTCGCCCTTGCACGTTGATTATGCACATGCTTCCACCTAGCCGCGTCTCCGATATGCCGCGGCATTTCACGAAAGGCCCCTCTCTATGGTAGCGGACTTTGGTACCGTTCGCGAGGTACATATCGAAACCGAGATGCGCGAAGCGTACCTCGATTATGCGATGAGCGTGATTGTATCTCGCGCTTTGCCGGATGTTCGCGACGGCTTGAAACCCGTTCACCGCCGCATTCTGTACGCGATGAGTCAGCTCGGCCTCCGCTCGACCTCACACTATCGGAAAAGCGCCACCGTGGTCGGCGAGGTGCTTGGCAAGTACCACCCACACGGCGACGTTGCCGTGTACGACAGCATGGTGCGCTTGGCGCAGGATTTCAGCATGCGCTACCCGCTGATCGACGGGCAAGGTAACTTCGGATCCGTCGACGGCGACGCGCCGGCTGCAATGCGCTACACCGAAGCGCGTATGGCGGCGATCGCCGACGAGATGCTGGTCGATCTCGATCGAGATACGGTCGATTTCGGCCCGAACTACGACGGGAATGAGCAAGAGCCGTCCGTACTTCCTGCGCGGCTTCCCCAGCTGCTGCTCAACGGCACAAACGGCATCGCAGTCGGCATGGCAACCAACATTCCGCCGCACAATCTGCGCGAGCTGGTCGATGGGATCATCTACCTCATCGCGCATCCGTCGGCAACGGTCGCCGAGCTTGCGGCAATCGTCAAAGGCCCCGATTTCCCGACCGGCGGCATCATCCTTGGGCAGGAGGGGATCACCAACGCGTACGCCACCGGGCGCGGGCGGATCGTCCTGCGCTGCAAGCACCATCTCGAGGAATCGCGCACCGGAAGAACGGCGATCATCGTCACCGAGCTTCCTTTCCAGGTCAATAAGGCGAAGCTGCAGGAGCGCATCGCCGAGCTCGTGCAGCAGCGCGACATCGAGGGCATAGCGGACCTTCGCGACGAGTCTGACCGCCAGGGTATGCGCCTGATGATCGAGCTCAAGCGCGACGCGCATACGCAGCACGTGCTGAACCAGTTGTTCAAGCACACGCAGTTACAGGACAGCATCTCCATCAATATGCTTGCCCTTGTCGACAACCAGCCGCGCGTCCTGCCGCTCGAGATGACCCTCCGCTATTATGTCAAGCATCGGCGCGAGGTCGTGCGGCGACGCACTGAGTTCGATCTGCGAAAGGCCGAAGCCCGCGCTCACATCCTCGAAGGGTTGGCGAAGGCCCTCAACCAGCTGGACGCGGTTATCGCTACGATTCGCGCCGCGCGAAACAGCGAGGAAGCCGGCCACGTGCTGCAGGAGCGCTTCGACCTGACCGAAGCGCAGTCAAAGGCTATTCTCGCCCTCCAGCTCAGTCGTCTGGCGGCGCTCGAACAGCAGAAGATTCGCGACGAATTGGCGGAAGTGGAGACAAAGATCGCGGAGTACCGCGCCATCCTGGCCGATGCCGCGCGCATCGACTCCATCATCGTCTCCGAGCTGACCGATCTGCGAGAGAAATACGGCGACGCCCGCCGCACCGTCATCGTTCAGGAAGAGGCCAGCGAGATGACACTCGACGACCTGGTCGCTCCCGAGGACGTCATCGTCACCATGACATCCCGTGGTTACACCAAGCGGATGCTCGCCAGCACCTATCGCCCACAGCGGCGCGGCGGCAAGGGTATTGTGGGGATGGTTGCTCGCGAAGCGGACGAGGTCAGCCGGCTTCTCGCCTGCAATACGCACGATTCGCTGCTTTTCTTCACCACCCGCGGCCGCGCCTATCAGCTCAAGGTGTACGAGCTGCCGTCAACCGGACGGCAGGCCCGGGGCGTGCCGGTTAATAACCTCATTGCTCTCGAACCGGGCGAAGGGGTCGCCACAGTCCTCGTCCAGGCTAAAGACGGCTTGCGAGAGGGATTCCTGATTTTGGCCACGCGACGCGGTGTGATCAAGCGCACGCCTCTGGAGAATTTCATGAATATCCGTCGCAGCGGGCTCGCTGCGATAACTGTCGATCCGGAGGACGATCTGGAGTGGGTCGAGGCCGGCCAGGGTGATGAGGACATCATGCTGGTAACCTCGGACGGACGCGCAATCCGCTTCGCCCAGGAACAGGTCCGCTCAATGGGCCGCACCGCCGCCGGAGTCCGAGGTATCAAGCTGCGCGGTGGAGACAAACTTGTCGCTATGGGTCTCGCGAGGCTCGACCACGACTTGCTCGTGGTAACGGAGCTCGGCATCGGCAAGCGCACGCCCGTCGACGAATATCGCCAGCAGGGACGCAAGGGGCAAGGCGTGTACACCATAAGGAACGTCGACAAGGTCGGTTCCATCGTCGCGGCCGCAATAGTGTCATCCGACATGGAAATGGTCCTGATGTCAGCCGGTGGGCAGGTGATCCGCCAGCCCGTCAGCACGATTCGCCCTACCGGCAGGAACACGCAAGGTGTGAGAGTGATGCGCCTGAACGAGGGCGACACCGTGGTCTCGATGGCGTGCATGCTGCAGCAAAACGACAACGGAGACGCGTCTCCCCAGGGAAACATTATTGCACCTTCAGAAAACGGCAATGTGGACGATGATCAAGATAGCGAGATGATCGTTGCCGAGGAAGATGGATCAGGCCTAGACGGCCCAGATCAAGAAGGTGACAGTGTGTCCGATCCGAGCGATGCAGACTAGCACGATACTCTGTATTGACGACGATCCGAACATTCGTGAACTGGTGCAGGCTGCTCTGGACCTCGACGGCTACAGTGTGATTCTGGCATCCGACGGCACCGAAGGAATACGGAACGCTATTCGCGAACAGCCGCACTTGATCATTCTCGACGTGATGCTTCCAGACATGCGTGGCTGGGACGTATTGCGTGCATTGAAAGAACAACCGCGCTCCGCCTCCATCCCGATAATCTTCCTCTCGGCGCTTGATGAGACCGAGCATCGGGTGACCGGCCTTGCTCTTGGCGCGGATGATTACGTCGGAAAGCCCTTTGCCATCCAGGAACTGTTGGCCCGGGTGCGCACACAGCTACGGCACGCCGAGGAGCATCTCCTGTCGGAGCTCACGGGCCTGCCAGGAAACACGCAGATCGAGCGTGTTCTCCGGCAGAGCTTGCAGGACGAGCGGCGCGACCTCTATGTCCTGTACATCGACATCGACAACTTCAAGTCGTTCAACGACGCATATGGATTCGTGCGAGGAAACGATCTGATCAAGCTGCTCGCCGGAATCTTGAAGACCGTGGTGTTGACAGCTCACGAGAGCGCTTTTGTTGGCCATGTCGGGGGAGACGATTTCGTCGGCATGCTGCGGGGCAGCGACGACGAAATGCGCAAGGTCTGCGGGGCAATAATCAGTCAATTCGATTCGCAGGTGCCGGCCCTCTACGATCCTGAAGATCGCGCAAGTGGCTACGTCACAACCATGGATCGACAGGGAGTGCGTCAGGATTTTCCCATCGTGACTGTATCGATCGGCGTCGTAACCAACCGGCAGCGCGTGCTCAAGACGGAGTACGAGATCAGCGATATTGCTGCCCAGCTGAAGAAACAGGCAAAACAGACCGCATCGAGTGTCTACCTCGTCGACCAGCGGACAGAATAGCCGCGCTACACCTGCCGGTATACCGCGATCACTTTGCCCTGAATCTGGACGTCTTTCGCGTCTTTGACGATTGGCGCAAGGTCAGGGTTACGCGGCTGCAATCGGACCTTGCCGCCGATGTCCCGGTAGAACCGCTTGAGGGTCGCCTCTCCTCGCTCGTTCGTCGCGTCGGTCAGAAGAGCGACGACGGTATCGCCGTTGTTGGCCGTCTGCTGCCGCCGCACAATCACGATGTCACCGTCGTCGATGTGGTCCTCGATCATCGATGTCCCTTTGACACGAAGAGCAAAGATATCTTGATCGCCTGAGAATCCGTCGGCAAGATCGACGTAGTCATCGGGGATCTCCGATGCTTCGATCGCGGTGCCTGCCGCGATCTGCCCGACCAAGCGAACGCGCGTGAGCGGAAATGGAATCGGAGTTGCCGCCGCTACTGGTGCGTGCCGCAACAGCGTAATCCCTCGGCTCTTTCGCGGTTCATGGCCGATTATCCCCTGCTCACGCATGAGCCGGAGATGATAGTCGATATGCCCAGTGGACTTTGCCGTACCCCCGCCCACGTGAGCACCAATCTCGCGATTGGTCGGCGGCCTGCCATGTTCCGCGGTTAGCGCAGCGATCGCCTGCTCGATGCGCTGACGCATGATTTCCCCTGTATGTCGTGGCATCGCCCATCCTCCACGGGCTATAGAACGTATGTTCAATCACATACTAACAGGCATACCAGAGAGATGTCAACGAAGTTAGCAATATGTCGCGCGGCGCTCGCCGTTCGCGGGCACATGCCCAACCGGTCCCTGCCCGCGGCCGATCTCAAGAGCTACCCTCAGGCACGCGGTAACGTATGCCTTGCCCAGGCGAACTGCTTCAACCAGCGAAGCGCCCCAGGCGATGCGCGCGGCGATTGCCGCGGCGAGTGTATCGCCCGCGCCCAAGACCGCGGTAGTGGCCACACGCTGCGTGTCGAGCCATTCGCGAGTACCCGTCTCCATGGCGAGCAGATCGGGGCTTCGATCGCTGCCGATACGGCCGCCTTTGATCAGTACGGCGTGCGCACCCTGCGCCAGTAATTCGTCGGCAGCTGCCTCCATGTCGCGCTCATCGTTGACCACCAGCCCGGTAAGCACCCTGGCCTCGGCGACATTCGGCGTGACAAGAATCGCGCGCGGGAGCAGCACACGCTTGATCGCAGCCACGACCGAGTCATCCAGAATCTGGGCGCCATGCTTGTTGACGCACACCGGATCCACGACCAACGGAGGCAGGGCGTCCGCGACTATCTCGATCGCGCCGATTGCCTCAATACCGGCCACAAAGCCGGTTTTGGCGGCCTCGGGAGCCAGATCGTCCAGCACGGCCCGTATCTGTGCGATAATGATGCCGGACGACAGCCGTTCGATGGCGCTGACACCGATCGTGTTCTGCGCCGTTATGCACGTCACGGCCACGGCTCCATGCACGCGGTGGCTGAGGAGGGTCTTCAGATCGGCCTGCAGGCCAGCGCCCCCACCACTGTCGGATCCGGCAATTGTCAGGACGCATCGAATCTGGGACCGGCTGAGAGGCATACTTTCTCCCTACTGCATGAATCCACCACGATCGCGGAGCCGGGTCACGAACACGCGCCGCGACATCCTGCGCGGGTCGCGCGCATCATGCGCGTCCGAGAACCGGCACGGCGCCGACGCTGCGCCAATATGCGCGTATTTGGCCCCTGGGTATACTTCTGGTACAGCTACCAGGAGGCGGCCCATGGCTACGAGTTTCGCGGATTTTGTCAAGTCGCGCAAGGAACACGAGAATCGCAAGAATGCGGAAGAGCCCGTGCTCTACGCGCATCCCACTGACTCCACCGTACAGCGTTTGCTCAGCCGCGCTGGCCTGCAAGGTAGCGTCGACGCGATCATCAACGCCTACGTGCGTGTGGCGTTCGGGACGTTCCTGCATGACTCAGTTCAGGTTACGCCGCGTCAATTCCCGGAAATCTATTCGCTGCTCACCGATTGCGCTGACCGCCTGTCCATCCCCGTGCCCAGATTGCTGATCGGCCCAGGCACCGGCGGCATGGAGCTCAACGCTTTCACGTTCGGCACGGATGAGCACTCCTTCATCCACGTTACGTCGTTCCTGGCGCTCCAACTGTCGCCCGAAGAGCTGCGCTTTGTGCTTGGGCATGAGTGCGGGCACATCCACAACCAGCACGTGACGTATCTCACCCTCGCGTACCTCCTGCACTACCAGTTGTTCAACAAGTTCTGGCACAATCCGGATGCGTACAAGTTCCCAATGCTTGCCACGAAAGTGCCGCTGGCCACCTGGCAGCGTAGGGCGGAGGTCACGGCCGACCGCGCAGGCGCGATCTGCGCCCAGGACACCGAGGTCGGTTGCCGGGCGCTGATCAAGCTGCGTCTCGGTTTTGCTTCCCTGGCCAAGGACATCGACGTGGACGCGTACCTTGCCCAGGGAGACGATCTCCGCAAATCCGGATTCTTCGTCCGAGGCCAGGAGCTGACTTACTCGCATCCGCTGGTGGTAAAGCGCATCAAGTTGTTGCGAATGTTCGCGCGATCGGACCTGTTCTACGCTTGCAGCGGATTGCCGCGACCTGCCGACGACCTCAACCTGCTGCAGCGAACCGATCTCGAGCGCGAGACGGAACAGCTGGTGAAAGTACTGTGAGTGTCGCAGTCTCGCAGCAGACCTCGGAGCTGGCACTGCGCGCCATCCTGAGCAAGCTGCGCGATGAAGCCACTGCCGCCTCCGCGACTGATGTTGCCAGCGGTCTCGCCGCGCTGGACGAGCGCCTTCGCTCGCGCCGGCTGCTGGTCGCAGTCATCGGTGAACACAATCGCGGTAAATCAACGCTGGTTAACAGCCTGATCGGCGAGGCCTGGCTGCCAATGGGCCAGGGCGCGCCGACGTTGCCCCCCGTGTACGTGTACAGCGGGGCGAGAGAGCACGTGCAGCTCGTATACGCGGACGGCAACAGCATCGAATGCGCGCGATCGGACCTGCTCGCCCTCACTGCCGACGATGCTGAAAGCGTGAGTCACGCGCGCGTCGCAATCCCACGCGACGACGTCCACGGGCTCACCGTCGTGGACACTCCAGGACTCAACGATCCGGACACCGCGCGACTGGCACAAACTGTCTACGGGCTCCTGCCGCAGAGCGATCTGGCGCTGCTGGTGCTCGACAGCACGCAGGCCCTCGGCGCCAGCGAACAACAGTTACTCGAGCGGCGGATAACGCAGGCGGGCCTGCATCGGCTCGTGGTTGTGTTGAACCGCGACGACGCGCTCGACGACGAGGAGCAGCGGACAGACGTTCGAGATCGTGTGGTGCGCTTGTTCGAGTCGGCGCTCGGCAAGGCGCCCGATGTGCTTCCGTACGCCGCGCGCCGAGCGTTGCGCGCTCGAGAGCGCGGAGACGACCGTGCGCTGGCCCGGTCCGGCTACCCCGAATTGCGCGCGCTTCTGAGCGAGTGCGTTGCGACAAGGGCCGGCGTGCTGCGCGCGATTGTCGCGCGGAGGGCAGCGGACCTCGCGCGCGCGCTCCATGCCAGGCTCTCCGAGCCCATCCCTGCCGTGACCGAGCCCGGGGACATTGCCGGCACGGACCGCCGCGCGCAGGCGGAAGGCGCGTGCCGCGCCGTGGAGGCCATATGCAATGACTTCAAGCTGCAGCTGCAGGCCTTCACTCTGGCGCTGCGCGACCGCCTCCAGGACGAAACCGGAGAAGCGGCGATAAGCGACATCCGCCGCTTCCTTCCGTTTTACATTCAGGAGGAGTTCGCCGCGTTTCTGCGAGAGCACGACGTGCAGGTGCGCGCGAAGATGCAGGCTGTCATCCAGGAGGCGGGAGTGGCCGACTGGAAGGCCGAACGCCTCGCGACAGGCGCGCCTGCTCCGGGCCTCCATCCCTATGTCGAGCCCGACTTCCTCGAAGACAGCATATTGCTCACCACATTCATGACCGTCATCGGGCTGACCATGAAGCCGGTCATTGCAGGCGCCATGATGACTATCGGCCCAATCCTTCGCATGCTCACTCGTGGGATGCATGATCAGAACACAAAGTCCGCGCTGGTGCAGGCCGCCATGGCCGCGACCATAGAGGCTGGCCAGGCCCTGGAAGGTCAGGTCGGTGCGTCCTGCGCGGAGCTCGCGCAAGGCATCCGCGCCGGCATTCCCGAGCAGAAACGACAGACCGAGATCGTGCTGGACGACTCGTCGCGCCAGGAATCGCGGGCCCGTGTCGCGGGGTTGCTCAACGCATTGGCCGATCTTGCGCGCGGGCATGGTGGGAGTGTGCCATAGCTCATCTGGCCGTGGTAGGCCCGTGCAACAATAGCAGTACGCATCAGTCAGAATATTCCATCAATGACGAACACAGAGGAACGGCGAATCGTACGCCGATGAGAGGACGAGAATGACCGGACAGGTTGAAGGCTACCGGGACTTTGCGGCAGTCAGAAGCGAGGTTGTCTCGGAGCTGCGAGAACTGGCCACGCTCAATCGTGGTCTGGGCATGGAGGACGGCGCCCTCCAGCTGCAGGAACTCGCCGACCGCGTACAGGCAGGCGTCTTCCGGGTGCTGGTGCTGGGTGAATTCAAGCGTGGAAAGTCTACCCTGATCAATGCGCTCCTGGGTGCGAACCTCCTTCCGGCCAACGTAACGCCGACGACAGCATTGCTCACACTGATCAAGTACGGTCCCGAAATCACTATCGAGTTGATCCCCTTCCGCGGCGAGCCTCAGCAAGTAAGCGTGGAACAGCTAGCGCAGACCCTTAGCCTCTCAACCGACGAAGAGGAAAACCACCGGCGGCAGGCGACGTATAAGATGGTCGAAGTCCACTACCCGGCGCCGCTGTGCGAGAACAACGTTGAGATCGTCGACTCACCCGGTCTCAACGAATCGGCGATACGCACGGAGATCACCAGCGGCTACGTCCGCCAGTCGGACGCGGCGATCTTCGTGCTGTCCGCCACGAACTTCGCCAGCCTGACCGAGCTCGAATACCTCAACACGCATATCCTGGGCAAGGGCCTGACGCATATCTTCTTCGCGATCAACCAATACGACCGCGTGCTCGACGACGCGGACGACCCGGCCCGCGAGGCGCGGGATCTGACCGCGCTGGCCGAGCAGCGCCTCGGCCCTCTCACTCGCGTCAATGGTCGTGACTACGGCCGCGAACGAATCTACTTCGTGAGTGCCAAGCCAGCGCTCCGTGCCCGGCTGGCCGGAGACACACAGGCGCTCGACCAATCGCGGCTGCCGGCTCTCGAAGGGTCGCTCGAGCGCTTCCTCGCTCGCGAACGCGGTCGAGTCGCGCTGGAACGCCCGCTGGCCCAGGCTTCCCAGGCCGTCGGAGACGCGCGCGAGGCACTGTCCTTCCGTCGCTCCACCATGGAAATCGACCTGGCCACGCTCGAGAATCGCGTCAAAGAGGTGCAGCCGAAATTCGACCAGCTGCAGGAGCATCGAAGGCGGATTCTTCGCACAATCGAGTCGGGCGAGCAGCTCGTGCAGAAGTCTGTCGAGCTGAGCTTCCGCCAGCGCGTCGCCACCATGGAAGACGGCATGCTGGAAGCGGCAATGGCCCTCAAGGTCTCCCCGCAGTGGAATCCCCAGCGCCTCCGCAAAGAGATGGCCGAGGGAATCAACAAGTACATCGAGCGCGAGCTGCAGACCTGGTCGGATCAGACCGGCCAGGACATAGAGGAGCGGCTGACACAACTGACTCAGGACATCGGCGAAGACGCCGCGACCATCGATGCCACCTTGAAGCGCATTCGCATCCAGGTTGCCGGCGGAGTTCTGCCGGAGATCGACGAGGTCGAAGGTGATTCGAAGCGGGTGCTGGAGACCATCCTGGCCTACGGTGGCGGCATGCTGGGCGACTTCGGCGTCGTGTTGAAGGGCGGCAGCGGTTGGCTGCAGAGCGCGCTTCGCGTCATCGCGCTGCAGATTGCGGCAACCGTGCTGCTGGCCGCCATCGGCTGGGCCACCAGCCCCCTCTTCGTGGTGGGAACTGTCGCCAGTGCCGTGACCATCGGCATCATCAATCGCCGCAACACCATGGAACGGAACATGAAGGAGAAGATAGCCGAGACGGCTCGGGCCGAGTTGCACAAGCTCCCGGCCAAGGCCCTTCCGAACATGCTGCAGGAAGTGCACAAGTCGTTCGATGCCTTCTCAACCTCGATTGCCCGAGGTATCGATGTGATGATTGCCAACGTGCGCGATAGCATCGACGCGGCCCTCGAGGCTAGACGCCGCCTCGAAGGCGAGCAGGCGCCGGAACTGGAGCGTCTCGCGGGAATCGAGCGCGGGCTAGACGCGCTCGAAGAACGGATGGCTGCCAGCCGCGCGCGCTTTGGCACCTAACGGCTGCTGTCGTGATACTGACGAGCGATCCAGACGACATGACGCTGCCGACCGCCGATCGAGCCGATGTTCGCATCGTGCCGGTATACGAGTCCGTTTGTCGTCCTCCATGTCGCTGTCCGGCACGCGCGTGGGCAGATCATCTCTCGTTACCGGACTGGCCAGTCGCGTGGAAAGGAGGAGCCAGCTTCAACAACAGCACGAGCACAGACAGCATCGCTATCGCCGGGAAATGGAGCCGGATGTAGACTACCAGCGTCGGCGCGACGTAGAGCGCCACAATAGCGGGCAGTACCCAGCGGTCCAGCTCATCACGGCCGGTCGGCCGCGACACAAAGCTGCACAGGACCGCGATCGGCACGAGCAGCAGGACCAGATCGTCAGTGTGCGCGTATGGCACCGCCAGGAGATCGACCAGGATCAGCGCGGCCCATCCGCATGCGAATTGGGGACTCGACGGCAGCCAGTCGCCTTGCCAGTAGCGCGCAAGCGCGACAATCAGCAAGCCGCTCAGAAGATACGCGACTCCTCCCGCGGCGGCGCTTCCGGGCCATGCCTGAAGGAACATGGCGTGGAGACCCGGGATATCCCGCACCCAGATACTCACCGAGCCGGCGCCACTTTCGGTGCTGCCTAGAGTTCTGAAGAATCCGTGCACGGTGTCGGTGCCCAGTACGATCACCGAGCCCAGCATTGCGGCGCAGCCCAAACCGACAAAGGCCGCCGAAGCTTTCCAGCGCCGCTTGTACAGGAGCAGGGGCAGGGTCAGGAACGCAAGCTGGGGCTTGACCAACACGGCAACGCACAAGGCGCAACCGCCGGCGGCGTCCAAGCCGCGGCAGAAACACCAGATTGCCAGTGCGTAACCCAGCACGACGGGCGCGGTCGAGTTACCTGATGTCGGGATGAGCAGGATCGTCGGCGTCGACAGAGCAATGAGCGCCGTGCCCTGGAGCACAATGGTAGCGTTGAGCCGCAACTGCAACGCGCCGCACATGAGGCGCCCGGCTGCCAGCAGCATGAGCAACGAAGCGATGCACCAGAGAATCCGGGACGGCATGTAGCCGAACAAAAGCGCGAATCGCGCCGCCAGCAGAAAGGGGGGAGGATTGAAGAACTCGCTGCCGACACGATACGGATCGCTGCCGTGAAGCGACCGCTCGGCAGCGTGATAGTACACAAGCCAGTCAGAATCGTGGAAGCCGTTGTTGACGTTGTTCCACGCCCGAAGCAGCGAAACATCGATCAAGGCCGAGGGCACGATGATGGCGAGGCCTAACCTGCCTAGCCCGGTGGGCAGAGCAGGCACAATACGATCGGCGGATCCGTTAGGCGACGATGTTGTTGCGGACATTCCGGCTCTCAGTCTGACAACCTGCCGGCCGTTCCGCAAGTCCCCAATGCGCACTACGCGCTGCAGTCCTTCATGCAGATGTTCTTGGGGAGGTCGCGCTCCGCCCCTGGCCGTGACGGACGAGCCTTGCTCCCTGCTTCAGGTAGGAGCCAGGGAAATCCGACTAGGAGCCGACTGCGCTGGTCGTCCCATACAAATGACAACGCACCTGGTGGGCCGTCTTGACTTCGACGAACTGCGGTGTCGTCGACCGGCATACCGGCATGACGTGCGGGCATCGATTGGCGAAGCGGCATCCCGGCTTCGGATCGATGACCGTCGGAATCGCGCCACGCGCCTCGATACGTTTCTTACTCAGGCCCGTACCGGGATCAGGCACGGCGCTGAGCAAGAGCTGTGTGTACGGGTGCATCGGCTCGGTGATCAGTTCTTCGCTGCTGGCCTGCTCGACCGATTGGCCGGCGTACAGCACGATCGTGTCGTCCGCGATGTACCTGGCGCTGGCAATATCGTGCGTGATGTAGAGGTATGACAGTCCGCGCTCCGTGCGCAGGCCTGCCATAAGGTTGAGGATACCCATGCGGATGGATACGTCGAGCATGCTGATTGGCTCGTCGGCCAGAATGACCTCCGGGTTCACGGCAAGTGCGCGCGCGAACGACACACGCTGCCGCTGGCCGCCTGAAAGCTGATGAGGATACTTCTTCGCCACTTCTTCCGGCGGCGTCAGCCCAACCGCGCGCAACAGCTCGATCACCGTGTTACCGGTCTTATTCCGCCCACTCTGCCGTTTGTGAATGCTGAGCGGTCGCTGAATGTGGTGCGCGATGGTCTTGACCGGATTCAACGAGCCGAATGGGTCCTGGAACACCATTTGCACGCGACCGCGATAGTTCAGCAAGGCGCGCCGGCCATGCAGCTTCGTGATGTTCTGCCCGTGGAATAGCACTTCCCCCGAAGTCGCGGGATACAAGCCCACAAGCACCCGGGCAATAGTGCTCTTTCCGCTGCCGCTTTCACCTACAAGAGCAATGATCTGACCGCGTTGCAGCGTGAAGCTCACGTCGTCGACGGCGTGGATCTGTTTCTGGCCGCCTCCGATGCCAAACGGCAGACTGGTTCCGATGGGGAACCACTTGCACAGCTTGCGGACATCCATTACGACTTCGCTCGCGCGCGCCTGCATCGTCTCAGCTCCTCGCTTCATCATAGAGGTAACAGGCCACCCAGTGTCCCGGGGAGACCTCACGCAGCACTGGATCGACTGTAGTACAGCGACCCATCACACGAGGGCATCGCGGCGCGAACCGACAGCCTGGCGGTGTGTTCACAAGATCGGGCAGCGTACCGGGGATGCCCTGCAAGTGCTTCTTCTCTCCCCGAATCGAAGGGAACGAGTTCATCAGTCCCAGCGTGTATGGATGTAATGGGTTGGAGAACAGCTCCGCCGCAGGAGCAAGCTCGACGATATGGGCGGCATACATGATCGCGAGCCGAGTGGAAAACTCCACGAGCAGCGAGAGATCGTGCGTGATAAACAGAATCGAGAAACCTAGCTTGGCCTGCAGGTCTTCAATCTGCTGCAAGATATCGCGTTGCACGACGACGTCGAGGGCAGTCGTGGGCTCGTCCATGATCACAAGCGCCGGTTTGAGCGCGAGCGCCATGGCTATGACGGAACGCTGGCGCATGCCACCGGACAACTCGTGGGGGAAGCTCTTCAATCGGGTGCTGGCGATTCCGACAAGGTCGAACAATTGGGCGGCTCGCTCCATGGCGTCTTTCTTGTTGACCGGCTCGTGCGCGCGAATCGCGTCGGCAAGTTGGTCGCCAAGCGACATGACTGGGTTGAGCGCGTTCATGGCGCTTTGGAAGACGATGGAAACGTCACTCCAGCGATATTTCCGCAGCTCCTCGGTGCTCAAGGACATGACATCGCGGCCCTTAAAGTGGATATCGCCACCGTTAATCTGTCCTGGGCTCTTGATCAGCCGCATAATCGCGTGCGCGGCCGTGCTCTTGCCACAGCCCGATTCGCCCGCCAGCCCAAAGACCTCGCCAGGGGAGATGCTGAATGAGACGTTGTCGACGGCACGAGCAGCTCCGCGCGGCGTATAGAAGTCTACGGTGAGGTTGCGCACCTCCAACAGGTCCCGACCGTCCCAGCCGGACGGGGACATTGAACCGGGCTGCTTCGTCTGCGTTTCGATCATTACCGCCCCCCAGCGGCCACCACGACACGCCCCGCGCTCACCATACGAACTCGCCGCTGTATCACCAGTTGCGGCCGCGGGCTGCTGATGGAATCCACATGGTAGTCTATGAACATAGGAGTCGTCGCCGCAAGTGCTCCTGCCATGCAAATGCCCGCACAGGCGATTGTATCGTCACGGGACGCCCGGGGCAACGAACGGCCAAGAGTCGTCTGGTTGCTCTCCCCCGGCAGTCCCGATTGTCACGACTACCCGGAGCCTTCTGCTACCGGAGCAGATCGGTCTCTGCTTGCCCGCTATTGGGCAGCTATGTTCGGATCGAGCGCAGTTGGCAACGCTCCTCGAGGCGAGCCCGGGCTCGGGTGAGAGTTTCGCACAGTTCTCGGTCTGTGATTGCGAGCTAATCGACCAGTAGTATCGGTGCGCGGATGGGAGAGTCATCCGCGAAACAGGCAATTGGAGATCGAGGATACACCAACGTACCCCAATTTGGGCCCCAAGCCTCCTAAACTATCTAGGGGTGTGCAGATCGGTGGTCTCTGGTTGCGGTGCGCCTGCCCTCAATAAGGAATGGACGCTTATGGCTGTACGCGCACTGATCCGCGACTACACGGTGTTGGTCGCAGCAACGCTGCTGTTCAGCGCAGGCTTTGCCCTGTTTCTTATTCCCGCGATGCTGTCCTCAGGGGGCGTGAGCGGGCTGGCGATTATCGCCCACTATAAGTGGGGCGTGCCGACGGGCCCGGTCGTGTTCCTCCTGAACGTGCCGCTCCTGATCGCCGGATACGTCTTCCTCGGCGGCCTGCGCTTCACTGTCCGCACGCTCGTCTCCGTCGCCGTGTTCTCGGCAACCGTCGACCCGATTGCGCACCTCGTCAAGCTACCTCTCACGCACGACGCCTTCCTCGCTTCGCTCTACGGCGGTGTGACCATCGGTGTCGGGATGGGGCTCATCTTCGGCGCCGGCGCGTCCACCGGCGGCACGGCGATTATCGCCCGACTGTTGCAGAACCTGACGAGCGAGAGCGTGGGCATCCTGCAGGTGATCGTCGACGGCATCATCATCGCCCTGACCGGTCTGGCCTTCAGCCCGCAGCTGGCGCTTTACAGTCTGGTCGGGCTGTACGTCAGTGGAAAGGCGATTGACTGGACGCTGGAGGGCACGTCAGGGGAGCGGCTCGCCCTGGTAGTCTCCAGTGCCTCCGAGGAAATATGCAGGCACATCACCCACGACATGGAGCGGGGTGTAACCGTGCTTCAGGCAAAGGGCGGCTTCACCGGCCAGGACCGGCCGGTACTGCTGTGCGTGCTTGACCGATCTGAGGAGCCAATGCTACGCTCCCTCGTCCAGGCGATCGACCCGAAAGCGTTTCTGGTCGTATCCGTTGCATCTACGGTGCTGGGCGAAGGATTCGCCCCGTTGGGAGGCGCGATGCCGCTACGGGAGCGTTGGCTCGCGCGCAGGCGCCGAACGGATGAGATCACTGTCTGATGAAGGAGTGTGCCATGGCCACCGGGCATTCTGGGGCGGTCCGCCCCGCCGAGATCGTCTGCGATCCCGACCAGGGACTGTTGCACATCGTGTGGCAGGATGGCCATGACAGTCTGTTTGAGCTCTCCGCACTTCGGCCACTGTGCCCGTGCGCCGTATGTAGCGGTGAAATGGGCCGGCCAGGGATCGTGCGGGCCGAAACACTCTTCACGCGTGAGCAGAGCACGCTCGTCGATATCCATGAAGTGGGACGCTACGCGCTGCAGCCGGTCTGGGGCGATGGGCATGACAGTGGCTACTACGCGTTCGAGCTGCTTCGCGCGCTGTGCCCCTGCGATGCATGCACCGGCGAGGGCCGTACGCCCGACATGACGGAATGATAGGCGCCGCGAACCAAGCCCCACAGACGCCGGCCTTTTCGCACGGCAAACGGCGAGAACGGTGCCGTACGGTATCCTAGGAAGCATGATGTATCCGGCTGGGTTCGGGAAGGTATCTATCCCGACGTGTCGCCCAGCTCAAGATGCTGGAGGGAGTGAACTATGCAGCAATATGATGTGGCAATTGTCGGGGGGGGCATCGTGGGGCTCGCGACAGCCATGAAACTGCTTGCCAGGCACCCGCGGACGAGAATTGTAGTCCTTGAGAAAGAGGACAGCATCGCCACCCATCAGTCCGGCCACAACAGTGGCGTCCTTCACTCCGGCATCTACTACAAGCCCGGCTCGCTCAAGGCGCGGATGTGCGTGGCAGGTAAGGCCGAGCTCATGCGGTTCTGCGACGCGAACGGTATCTCCTACAAACTCTGCGGAAAAGTAATCGTCGCGCTCAACGTAGATGAACTTCCCAGGCTCAGCGACCTGTACGAGCGAGGCTTGAAAAACGGAGTGCCTGATATCGAGATGATCGGTCCGGAGCGCATCAAGGAACTGGAGCCGCATGCCACGGGCATCAAGGCTATCCACTCGCCCACGACCGGCGTGATAGATTTCGTCCAGGTGGCGAAAGTATACGCGAAGAAGGTCGAGGAGGCGGGCGGAGAAATCCGCACAGGCCATGAGGTGATCAGCATCGTCAAGGGCAGCCCGCTCGTGCTCGAGACTCCGGTGGGTGAGGTAAGCGCAAAGTACCTGATCACGTGCGCGGGCCTGCAATCCGATCGCATCGCTCGGAAGACGGGAGCGCCGGACAATCTTCGCATCGTACCGTTCCGCGGTGACTACTATACGCTGAAGGCGGACAAGGCCTATCTCTGCAAGTCCCTTATCTATCCAGTACCCGATCCTGCCTTTCCCTTCCTCGGCGTGCACTTCACGATTCGTATGGACGGTCAGGTGTGGGCCGGTCCGAATGCAGTGCTTGCATTCAAGCGCGAGGGCTACGGCAGGTATGAAGCGAACCCGCGCGATCTTCTCGAATCGCTCAGCTACAGCGGGTTCAGGGCTATGGCCCGGAAGTACTGGCGTATGGGCCTGTCTGAGATGTATCGAGACTATAACAAGCATGCGTTTATCGCGGCCATGCAGGCGTACGTTCCGGAGGTCACCGGAGACGATGTCGTGTTTGGCCCCTCGGGCGTGCGTGCACAGGCCATCACGGCCGACGGTACGTTGCTGGACGACTTCTCGATTCTCAACTCAAAGAACATTATTCACGTGCGCAACGCGCCGTCTCCGGCAGCCACCTCATCACTGGCTATCGCCGGAGCCATTGTTGGAGCCGCGGATAGGGCTTTCGAGCTCTAGCGGCCTTCTCCGGGAGCGGGCTACGTCCGCTCCCAGCCCTGAAGTGCCGCTCGAGCGGTCAGGACCCGTTCCCTGGCGGCCAGCGCAGTGGCCGCCAGCACCGCGAGATGCCCCATTTTTCGGCCGGCTCTCGCGTCGCGCTTCCCGTAGAGGTGAAGCTTGACGTCAGGCAGAGCAAACAACCGCTCCCACAGCGGCTCGCCGTCTGCCCACAGATCGCCCAGGAGGTTGGCGATGGCCGCGGGCCGCAGCAGGTCGGCCGGAGCGACCGAAGCACCGGCGGTCACGCGGACCTGCTGCTCAAACTGGCTTGTCGCACATGCCTCGATCGACCAATGCGCGGAGTTATGCGGTCGCGGCGCCAGCTCGTTCGCGACGAGCGATCCGTCGGCACAGACGAACATCTCCACGGCCAGCACTCCGACAAGGTCGAGAGCCTCGGCGACGCGCGCGCCGATGGCGTGCGCGTCGCGTGCAACCTCCGGTCGAATCAGCGCGGGCGCCATCGACGTATCGAGAACGCCCCCCACGTGGACATTCTCAGCCGGATCGTAGGAAACCACGCGACCGTCTACGTCTCGCGCAACGACAACGCTGATCTCGCGCTCAAACTGCACGAATCGCTCGAGGATACAGGTTCCCCCCAGCGAGGCATAGGCTCCAGCGGCTTCTTCTGTCGAGCGGACCACGGTCTGTCCCTTGCCGTCGTAGCCCATCGTAGCCGTCTTCAGCACAGCCGGCAGTCCCACCTGAAGCACGGCGGCTGCTAGCGTGTGGCGGTCGTAAACGGCCGCAAAAGGGGCGACCGGAACGCCGGCCTCTTGCAGAAAGCCCTTCTCGAGCAGCCGGTTCTGCGCAATGTGCAGAACCCTTGCGCCTGGGCGCACCGGCACGCGCTTCTCGAGGTAGCTCACGGTCGCCGACGACAGGTTCTCGAACTCCAGAGTCACGACATCGCAGGCACTGGCAAATCTGGCTGCCGCATCGAAGTCGTCGAAGCGACCAAGGATGTGCCCGTCGGCCACTTGCGAGGCCGGGCAGTCCGGTGTAGGGTCGAGCACGACGGCCCTGTAACCCATGCGCCGGGCTGCAACTGCCGTCATGCGCCCGAGCTGGCCGCCTCCAAGAATCCCGATCGTGCTGCCCGGCAGGAACACGCCTAAAGGGCCTCTCTGAGCACGCGCTCAGTCTGCGCCTGCCGATATTGCCTGAGAGCCTCGCGAATCGCGGGGTATCGGATTCCGAGCATAGCGGCGGCCAGCAGGGCGGCGTTCACCGCTCCGGAACGACCAATCGCCAGTGCGCCTACAGGAACGCCGGCCGGCATTTGCACGATCGAGAGAAGCGAATCGAGTCCATTGAGCGCCTTGCTTTGCACCGGCACTCCCAGCACCGGTAGCACGGTCTTCGACGCGGCCATCCCCGGCAGGTGCGCAGCGCCGCCGGCGCCGGCGACGATCACCTCGATTCCTCTGGCCTCGGCGCCCTCTGCGTAGGCGAAAAGGAGATCCGGCGTGCGATGCGCGCTCACCACTCGCGCTTCGTACGGTACGCCAAGCTCGGAAAGGGTTGTCGTGACATGCACCATCGTGTCCCAGTCCGACTTGCTACCCATGATCACGCCGACCAGCGCACGGCCCGGGCCGCTGCCGTCCGGAGCTGTCATCCTTACCTCCTCACCGTACCTGCGCTCAGATCAGAGCAGTACACGGCGTGATCCTCTCGCTTCTCTGTTCTGGTTGAGGGAAATCGTCAGCGATACTTCCTTCACGTTATATCATGAAGGTCGAAGATGCAGCAGTGCTGTTTCGGAGCGTGATTCGACTGGCATCGCGTGACACCGGCCACGGGAGGTCTGGACCGTGCATCTGTTTGAACCGGATCGGCCGCAGAACCTTGCCACGCTCATTCGCGTGTTCATCGTCCTTGGCGTGCTGCTCATCGCGCAGACATCGCTGGGTCTGCTCAGCGACGTTCTCGGGCTGTTCGATCGTTTCCGATCAGTGCTCTACCTGTTCGTGATCGGGGCGCTGCTGGCCTACCTCATGGCCCCTGCAGTCCACATGCTCCAGCGAGTGGTGCGCAAACAATGGGCGGCGGTGATTGGCGCCTACCTTCTGTTGTTGGCGTGCGCCCTGGGCTTCGGTGCTCTGCTGCTTACTCCGTTCGTCTCCGAGGCAAAAGATCTGATCAAGAACCTGGAGAATCCGTCCAAGAGCAGCCTCGTCCGGCTCTTAACCGTCAAGAATGACTACGCGGCCATTGTCGCCGACGTGACCGCGGTGCAGGACCGCATCGCGGCGGGCCACCCAGTACTTATCAGCCAGGTCCAGCAGGCGCAGGCAGCCCTCGGTACGCTCGTGCAAGATGCGTCGAATCTCACCAACCAGAATACCCTTGACGGCGTGGTCGCGATACCGCCGAGCTATGCCAATCCCATTCTGACCTCTGCTCACCAGCTGCAGTCGGCCTACGAACCGGTCCTGTCCACGCTGAGCTCGAGCTGGCTGGCGCGGTTCCTCACGCAGGCCGACCAGGCCGCGCAGCAGGCAAACGCAACCTACCAGAAGGCGGCATCCACGCCGCTGTTGCTGCTCAACCTGCAGACGGATCTGGACAACCGTGGCTTCTCCGCGGACCTTCACGATAAGTTCAGCCAGGTACTGAAGTCGATCAACGACCAGATATCGTCCCTCCTCAACAACGCGGTAAACGTCGGCTTGCAGGCCGGCAATCTCTTGCTTGATGTCGTGCTGATCTTCATCATCTCCATCTACTTCTTGAAGGATGGTGGTCGATTCGTGCGCTGGATCACGTATCTCGCGCCCCGAGAGTCACGACCGCAGGCCGCGCGCGCCATCGCCAGCCTGGATCAAATCCTCGGTCGCTACGTGCGAACCCAGATTGTCCTCGGCTTGCTCGCAGGCATTGCCGACGCCAGCGGCGCCGTGATTCTCGGCATCCCGTACGCCATCGTGATCTTCTTCAGCAGCTTCCTCCTTTCGCTGGTGCCGGTTCTCGGGCCAGTCATCCTGCCAATCCCGCCGCTCACCGTCGCGCTCATCTTCACGCCGCTGCCGAAACCGATCATCTACCTGATCTGGCTCCTCGTCGGCGAACAGATCATCACCAATGTGGTAGGACCACGGCTGCAGGCGCACCATCTCCGCATCCATCCACTGGAAGCGATGGCGGCGGCACTGGTCGGCCTGCCGCTCGCCGGGCTTCCCGGAGCCTTCTTCGCCGTGCCGATCGTGGCATTCTGCCATATCGTAGTACAGGAGTTCGTGAACGCGCGGCGAACCGCCCCTGCCGCGGACCCCACGGCAGCCGCGGCCGCGCGCCCACCGTCAAGCACGCGCACGGAAAGCAACGTGGCAACGCGTGGACCATTGTCGGGGCCGTGAGCTTGGTGCGAGGCTCAGCCAGGCTGTTGTCAAGGAGTCAGTATGTCGACTGAGAGAAGGTCCATCGGGCCGCGCCAGACGCCGCCGCTGGGAGCAGTCTGCGTACTGCTCTCCGTTCTATCGGTCGCACTGGCGATTGGCCTCGTACTGGCGATCCGGTCGAATGGCGGGCACCAGGCCAACGCGACGGATACCACTGTCGCCGGCTTGAGAACCGAGCTGGCGCGCGCCCAGCACGTTGCAGCAACAGAGCGGACCGAAGTCGCGAGCCAACAGCAAACGATCGAGCGTCTGCGGAAAGCGGCCACCGCGCAGCAGACGCCATCCTCTCCGGACAATGGCGCACGCAGGTACCTCGCATCGTTTCTCATCGACAAGTACAGCTATGTGCTGTACTTCGACTGGGTGGAGACAAACGGCTTCATCCACGACGGCCGTATGCTCACAGCAGACAATTACGGCGCCGGCAGCCCCAAGTCGTTTCAATTCAGCGGAGTGGACAACAACGGGAGCTACGGTTTTACCGGGACAGGGGGATCCGCGGCCATGACGTTCACGGGCACGCGCAACGGCGATGGCACGCTCACGATAAGCGGACTGCCTTGGTCCGTATTTTCCGGCTTCGTCGGCGGCACGTTCTCACAGCGGCTGCATGCGAGCAGCATGGATGAATACAACACTGCCCTTGCGAACCTCGCGCGTCAAAACAAGTGACTGGAAGAATCGGGCATTCGTGCATCAGTTTGACGAATCCTTCTGGCACAGCAGTCTCCACCAGCGCCCGGCTATATGCCGTGTTCCCGCATATCCGTTTCCAGCGATTTCGGCTGGAAGCCAAAACGGGAATGTACGGCGTCGAGTCTCGTCACGTTGTCCGTGGCCAGGGCGAACAGCTCGAGCGTGGCGGTCGTCACGGGCGGCCTAGGCAGGACGGCCTGCATGGCCTTGGCGCCCGCATCCATGAGCGCCAACGGCACGTGCACCTTCATGCGTCGCTTTCCCAGCGCCTTGAAGATGAGGTCGAGAAGCTCATCGTAGCTGTAATAGGCAGGACCGCCGATCGGGATCGTTTCGTTGCCGGCACTCTCGTCCAGTAGTCGTTCGATGCACGTAACGACGTCCTCAACCCAGATCGGCTGGAAACGCATCCTGCCGCTGCCCGGCACTGGAATAACCGGAGCCAGGCGTGCCAGGCCGGCAAGGGTACTGAAGAAAGGCGATCCGTCGCCAAACAGGATCGAGGGCTGGAGGATGACGTACGGCACTCCACCGTCCTTCACACGTTGCTCGGCGTCAAACCGCGTGCGCATGTATGAACCGGCATCGCCGCGAACCGTATTCAAGCCGCCCATGTAGATGAAGCGGCGAACACCGGCCGTGGCGGCGGCAGCGACGAGATTTGCGGTGCCTTCTTCGTTTGTTCGCCGATAATTCGCGCGCCCGCTTTGCTTGATGTTGGCAACGATCGACGCGCCATGCACGACGATGTCCGCGCCCTCCACGAGCGCGGATAGCGACTCCGGTTCCGTGACATCGCCTCGCACCACCGCGATCTGGTCCGCCGGCAGACCTGCCAGATCGGACCCCTGCCGCACCAGGCACCGAGGCCGCTCGCCTCCGGCGACAAGCCGGGCAACCAAATGCCTGCCGATGTACCCCCTTGCCCCTGTGATCGCAATAGTTGACATGCGTCTTCCCTCCACCGCTGTCAAACGCCAGTGTTCGGCCTCCGGCCGGGGGTGCCCGACACACCGCGGCGGGTCGCGGATGGCGGATATGGCCCGGCTGTTGTCGGCTGCATGATTCCTCGCCCGAGAAAGATACCGCTTCGCAAGCGGTCGCGGCCGACTGGGGTGCGCGGCACGACCCACCCTGCGGACGGGTGCCTCGGCGGGCCGCACTCGATCGCGGCCGGAGGCCAGGCAGGCGCCAGTTGGCGCCGAGCTACCAGCGTAGCAGGCCGCGCGCCCGCAGCGCGGGCTCGCAAAGAATGAGCGCCATCGCGCTCTGGCAATCAAGAATCTCGCCGACGTGCAGCATGCGATATACGTCGGCCAGGGGCATCGCATGTACCGTGATCCTTTCTGTTGACGCCGGGTGGAGCGCCCCGTTGAAAGCTACTCCCAGCGCGAGAAACACGTGCCCTTGCTGCGCGCTCTTAGCGACATGCATGGGAAATACTCCGACCGGCAGCATTTCGTCGCACATGGCGCCAATCTCCTCTTCCAGTTCCGCGCGCGCCACCTTTTCGAGCGGCTCCCCGGGGAAGTCGTGCGTGCCGCCGGCCGGAACCTCGAGAGACCATCCGTCGACTGGATAGCGGTACTGGCGGATCAGTACGACATCGCCTGATCCGGTTACCGGCACGATGTACACCGCGGGCGTCGTTTCGTTGTACGTGAAAGTGATCTCTCCGTGGCCAGCGATGTGCACGCGGTCCTCGCGCAGAGTCAGCCATGGCGTGCGGAATGGGTAGCGGGTCTCCAGCACCGTCCAGCCCAGGCGCGCGCCCTCGGGTTTATCGTGCTTCAGAGTTTTCTTGTCACTCGAGGCCAATAATCGCCCACTCCTCCCACACCAGTACGGCATCCCGTTGCGCCCAAGAGCATTCCTCCTCGCGTCAAGGTCACTTGCGACTGCCGCACGGTGAACCGCTCAGCCACGCGGGTTGATGTCGCCGGCAGCCGCTCTCGGTGTTCCGCGACTCTAGAGTACCCCAAAGCGAGCAACCGGCTGCGCATAGGTACAACCTGTGCGATACTGATACCAACGCAGTGCGCATGTGAGATGGGCGTTGGCCGAACGAGTCCGTTCGTGGCTGTCCTAGCATTGCGCATCGATTCATGGTCATCCAGGATTGTAGGAATTGCTTCGCACGTGTTTGGTCGTAGCAGACGCTCCGCGCATGAAACTCGGCGGCCGAGGAGCACAGTCCACATCACGCCGGAGCAACAAGAAGATCTCGATGCCGTCAATCACTCGATCGAGGAGGCGCGCTCCGAGCTCCTTTGGCTCCGCGACCAGGTAGTGAAGGAGCGCTCGCGCCTGGATCGGCTCAAGCGCGAAGCGCAGGCCCTGGCCAGCGCTCAACCCAAGCGGCAGTCGGGTGCGCCGGGATTCGGGCAGAGCCTGCCGCCCCGGTATCGCGTCGATCCGCGCCAACAGGTTCATCCTCCCGGATACCAGGCCGATCCGCGACAGCACGGGCAGACGGTACTGCCGTCTGTCGACAGCCCCTGGGTGATCCTTGGCCTCCGCCCTGGTTCCAGCAGCGACGACATCCGTCGCCGGTACCGGCTACTCTCGCGCGTCTGGCACCCTGACCGCTTCACCGATGGGCCGCCGGAGCTGCGCGCCGAGGCGGAAGTGATGATGGCGCGGCTGAACCGCTCGTACAATGCGCTCACGAACCAGGCAGCCGGCGCGAAGCGCTAGGTTGTAGCTGACAGTCCACGTGCCCTGTCGCTGTTCCACAAGACCTCGCCTGTGTAGCACAAGATGAGTGTGCTACATCAGAGGAAGCTTGTCTCGCGCGTGTGTAAGAAGCGCGCAAGATTGAGGCTGTATGCTAGCGGCGTTGGTGCCAGATGCCGGCAGTGCCTGCGCCACGACGCAGGCCATGCCATCACTGATCCAGACCGGCCACGATGGCGAGCTTGGAGGGCTAGCCACAATGTTGCAACCACATCGAGCTCGTTTGACACAAATGGCGCCGCGTATAGCGGTGGCACTGGTCGCCGTGCTCGCCTGGGTGCTACCCGCTCAGGGAGCGACCACGATCGCGGCTCAGGCGGCAGCCACGCGCTGCAGCGTCAAAGATCCGACTTGCTATGTTTGGGTCTCTGGAACGCTTACGTCGACAATGCACCAGAACACGGCCTTCGTCGACGAGCATCACGACCCGCAGGGCGACGTTGCCGAGGACTCGTCGACCAGGCTTGACGCCGTCCTGACGGTCAGTCTGAACGGAAGGCTAAGCACACACGGCACCGTTCCGGCAACCTACTCGGTCCGCGTGTCGTACAGTCATTCCGATCTCTTCCACAGCAAGATTGTGCTGAGATGCCGGAACGACCAGCACTCAACCCTGCACACCTGGGGCAGCGAGTCCACCGCAACAGGGCAGGCTAAGTACGGCGATACCGCGGACGTTCATGTCCCGGTCTCATCGCGTAACGGCTTCTATGTCTCGGCGCTGCTGAAGGCGGGCGTGCCCACATTGAGGTCCGTAACCCGCAACATCAATGACAACGCGCTTCCGTGCCCGGAGGACAAAACTCCGCATCCAACTCCCAGCCCGTTCACGGTGTCACAGCCCTCCCTGTTTGGCATGCAGGGCCACGCGCACAACTCCACGATGCCCGCTGGCGACAGCGTCGGGCTTAGTGGGATGGATACCGGTATTCTGCCCCCGTTGTTCTCCCGCGAGAAGGGCGCGAGCACGTTGACATTTGAGTGGCAGGTACATGTCAGGTTTGTCGAAGCGCTGGCGCCCCTTACAGAGCCCAAGAAGCATTAGGTCCTCCGCCAATCTGTCGCGCGAGGGCGCGCAGAACACCGTCTTCTGCGCGAAGCCTGCCTGCTTCCAGGCAGCGCTCCTGGACGCAGCACCAATCTCACCGCAGGCTTGTGTTCAGGCGCGGCGGCTCACTGCACCGGCGGCCAAACTGAGGAGACTCGATCGCTCGGACGAGGGAGGGAAAATGTCCAGCGCGGCCGCAGCTCGCTCAACCAGCTTGTGCGCATAGGCAAGGGCGCGCGCGGGCGCCGTCGAAGCGCGAATAGCGTCGATCACGGCCGACACATCACCACCCTCCTCCACGGTGCGCCGTTCCCGCGCGGCCGGAGGAAGCGGCTCCAGATAATACAGGGCAGGAAGAGTCACGACGCCGTTCTTGAGATCGCTGCCTGCCGGCTTGCCAAGCTCCTCCGTGCTGGCCGTGTAATCCAATACGTCGTCGGCGATCTGGAATGCCAGGCCAAGATGATACCCGTAGTCGCGCATCGCCAACGCCTGTGCACTCGTCGCGCCACCGCACTCGGCTCCGCCCTCTGCAGCCAGGACGAAGAGGCTGGCCGACTTCGCCCCGATGCGCGATTCGTAGTTCTCCGCGCTTGCCTCGATGCGGTAGGCAGCGCTCATCTGAGCAAGCTCGCCCTGCACGAGGGATTGGATCGTCTCCGCCAGTAGGGCCATCAGGCGAAGGCTGCCCAGATTTGCCGTATAGATGGCAGCTTGGGCGAAGAGATAGTCACCGACAAGCACGGCAATGTGGCTGCCCCAGCGCGATCTCACTGTCTCTACGCCACGCCGGGTGGCGGCATCGTCCAGCGTATCGTCGTGAACGAGCGAAGCAGCATGCACCAGTTCGGTAACCGCCGCAAAGCGTGCCAAACGATCGGTTTCTTCATGGCCGACCAGCCGTCCCGCCAGCATGGCCATGCGCGGACGAAGCCGCTTCCCGCCGGTCGATAGATGATGCGCGATAGCCTCGCGCAGTACGTGCCCGGCATCTTCGCCGACCAGTGAAAGCTCGGATTCTATCCGCTCCAGGTCCTCGTGTAGATTCGCGCCGACCGGCACGGCCGCCATGGTCATGTGAGCCGATCCTGCTGCCCGAAGACACCGGCATCCACCGTACGGGGATAACTCAGATCACGCGGGTCGCTGCCGTCTCGAGGACGCATGATCGTATCCCTCCAACATTCCACGACTGTCGGCCTCGCCCGACCGCGACAAGCCACGGCCATGAAACCACATGGGCCGAGGCCTGGCCGGTCAATGCCACCAAGAACGGTGTACCATTCGTGCGCTTGGACGTCCAACGACGCGGTTCGCCGCTTATCGATACGCTGCCGCCTGCAGGCTGAACAACTCGGCGTATCGCCCGTTTAGCGTCATCAGCTCCTCGTGACTTCCCTGCTCGACCAGGCGGCCGTGCTCGATGACCAGAATCCGATCCGCCATCCTCACGGTGGAAAACCGATGCGAGATATAGATTGCGGTACGGCCCCTGGTCAACTCGCGGAGCCGCGCGAACAACTCGTACTCGGCTCTTGCATCGAGCGCCGCGGTAGGCTCGTCAAGAATGAGGATCTGTGCATCGCGCATGAAGGCGCGAGAAAGCGCCACCTTCTGCCACTCGCCTCCCGATAGTTGATGTCCCTGGTCGAACCACCGCCCGAGCAGCGCTTCATAACCTTCAGGCAGGCGCTCGATCAGCGAGGTCGCTCCGCCGCGCTCGGCGGCTTCGCGCACTGCCTCGAGATCGTCGAGGCGATCGAGCCGTCCCACGCCGATGTTCTCACGGGCGCTGAGATAGTACGTCACATAGTCCTGGAAGATGAGGCCTATCTCCGACCGCAGGTCGTCTGGGTCGTAGTCTCGGACGTCGTGCCCATCGATCAGCACCTGGCCTTCCTCGGGATCGTAGAGCCGCGCGACGAGCTTTACGAGAGTCGTTTTTCCGGCGCCATTCCGGCCCACCACTGCTACCGTTTCGCCCGGGTTAATCGTGAAGCTAATGTCGTCCAGAGCGGGTTGTTCGGCGCCCTTGTAGCGATGGGTGACATGCCGGAATTCGATGCCCTTTGTGAAAGGCCTCTGCACCGGTACCGGATGCTCCGGTTTGTGCACTTGCGGCTCGATCTTGAGTAAGTCGAACAGCGTAGTCAGGTAGAGATTGTTCTCGTACATGGACGAGAGGCCGCTGAGCAGGTTCTGAAAGTTGGACTGTACCGACGTTGCCGCGCCTGTAAACAGCGTGAGGTCGCCGAGCGTCACCTTCCCATGCACGGCGAGAAGCGCGACGTACAGATACGTGCCGCTGCTGACGACAATGGTCAGCGAGCCCCAGGCGAAACCGGCGAGGTAGCGGCGCACAACCAGACGCTGCTGTTCGTCGTAGTACGTGTCCGCGAGCTTGCGGAAGCGTCCCGTGAAGAAGCTCGCCAGCGTGAACACGGAAATCTCTTTGCTGTAGGTGTCGGTGGTGAGCAGGGTGGTGAGGTAGTTCATCCGGCGTCGGGCGGGCGACTGGCGTCGCATCATCATGTACCCCATCCAGCCATAGCGCGAGCTGGAGATGAACGACGGCACCGGCGCCAGCAGCGCTATGAGCGCCAGGTACCACTCCAGCCGCAACAGCAGGCCGAGCATGGATACGAACGTCAGGGCCGTTCGCACCAGCCCGAATGTACCCGACACCATCTGCACCGGACGCGACGCCGCCTCTTGCTGGGCCTGCTGCAGCATGTCGTACGATTTCGCGTCCTCGAAGAAGCCGAGATCCAGGCGACCGGCTTGCTCCATCACCAGAAGCTGCACGCCGAGGGAAACTCGCTCTTGCAGCAGCTGCTGGCTGATGTTGGAGAGCGTCGTGAAAAGACTGCTGGCGGCCGCCAATGCGAGTTGCAGGAGCGCCAACACGATGATCGGCTTCGTGTCCACCGGTCCACCGTTCGTGCGAATCGCCTTGACGACGGCGTCGATCAGCAGTTTCGAGAGATAGACCTGCGACACCGGCACCGCGGCCTGCGCAATGGTCATGACGGCCATGAGCAGGGTCTGCCTCCGATCGGCCTGCCAGACCAGGGCAAGCACACGCGGAACGCCGCTGACGGTGCCGCTAATCGTCCGCTTGGCACTATCCCAGCGCCCCGAAGACTGCGGCGCAGTGTTTCGCGACCTCGACTTCGGGCCCGGCAGATGGAAACCGTCGGGGGACATGCGGTGAGAAGAGCCTGGATGCACGATTCAAACCTCTGAAGAGCGCTGCAATCACCAGTATGCGGCAAATCCGCGTCATCGCGACCCATACGATCGGCTAGGTCGGTCTTACCTATGAGTAACAGCTTGGCGCGAAGAGCGCTGCGCACCTCCGCGGGCACCCAGTAATCTGCCGGCAGTCAGGCTCCGACGAGTTAGCCCGGCCTGAAGTTACGCCATCAAGCTCGGGGACTACGTGGGTCGCGTTGCCGCAGTGTCGATCCACCACTCCCAGCAGTTCCAGGTGTCGAGACTGAAGGGGGCGGGCGTGTAGTTGTGCACGTGGACTGAAACTGCCGCAAGATTGTCGGGACTGTAAAGCCAGAGCGCGGGAACGTCGTCGTGCAGCAGTTGCTGTGCCTGGTGGAACAGAGATGCTCGTCGCGCCGGATCCACCGCCATGACCTCCTCAGCCGCCACGCGATCGAACTCCGGATTGCTGTAGGCGCCATAGTTCGTACCGTATGGGTAGACAAAATGCGTCCCAAATGACGAGGTGTCGTCGGGATCCAGCGAGTTGTTGACCACGAACTCGGCGATGTCGAACGTGCCGTATTGCAGGGAGCTGAGGAATGCGCCCGGTGGGAAGTTGCGGATCACCAACTGGATGCCGAGACGTTCGTAGTCGGCGAGCGCTTGTGCTTCATCCTGCTGCCTCCAGGGATTGTTCAGGGTCGTCGAATAGACAAAGGCCAGGGTTTGGCGGCCCTTATGGCGCAGACCGTCGGCGCCCAGTCGCCAGCCGGCGGCGTCGAGCAGCCTTCCTGCTTTATCCGGGTCGTAGGGGTACGGAGCGATATCGCTGGCATATGCGCTCGACACGGGCGGTTGATCGCTGCCGATCAGCGTCGCAAGGCCGTGCCAGGCTGTGCGCGTTTCGGCGGCGCGGTTCAGGCCGTACTCGAGCGCCTGCCGCACCCGAACATCCTTGAAGAGCGGGCGCCGCAGGTTGATGACGGCCGCTTCCCAGTTGGCAGCAGGCAATGGAAGCGCCGAGACACCGGCCATATGCTGAAGCGTACTGAGGTAGGTTATAGGTAGCAGCCACGCGGCGTCGATGGCGCCGGCGCGCAGTGCCTGCACGACCTGACCTGGCTGACGAATCACGCGAAACACAATGGACGACAGGTAGGGCAATCCGGCTCTCGCCTGGTAGTAGTGCGGATTCTTGCTCACGATCAACCGGTCGCCGCGCTTGTATTCCTGCAGTCTGAAAGGCCCGCTGTCTACAGTGGGCATCACCGCCGCGACACTGGTCCCGAGGGACGCAGGCTTGACCTTCGCGAAGATGTGCGCCGGCAGCGGCTGAAGCGAATCGGTCCAGTCGGCCACGAACGGTGCATATGGCTGCACGAGCAGAAATGTAATGCTAAGACCATCGGCACTGATGGCAGACCCACCGATGCGATCGAGGCCGAGGATTACCGCAGGCGGCGGTGAAACCTGGTTATTGGTCCACAGCCGCCACGAGAAATCCACGTCGCGGGCCGTGAGCGGCGCGCCATCGGACCATCTCAGGCCGCGGCGCAGGTGAAATGTGTAGGTTCTGCCGTCCGCCGATATGCCGCCGTTGGCTCTTGTCGGCACCTCGCTGGCTAAACCGGCATGGATGACCCCGTGGTCGTCCGAGTAAAAGAGCGGCGCGAAAAGCGTTTGCTGAATGAGCAGTGTGTAGTAGCGGCCGCTGAAGTTTGGCAAGAGCCGATCGGGATCTTCCTGGATGGCCTCGACGAGCGTGCCGCCGCGAGAGACCACGGGCGTGGCGGTCGGCGTGGACGTGGGGCGATGTGCCGCCGCGTGTGCCCGTTCCGGCGCCGACGATGCTGCTACGACAAGAGCAAACACGAGCGCGCACGGAGCGAACCGCGCCATCATGTGCTGGATGAACGTCAAGACTGCTTCCTCCAAGCCGCTTTTCTCGCCGGGAAAGGCGGAAAGCGGGGCAAAATTGGTGGCTCCGCTCTGGGAGAGCGCTGCCGGAAATCGATGCGTGACGCCAGTCTCTCGCATCGGAAAGAACAACTGGCAGTGTAGGTGAGCATGCGGTACGCGTCAATTGTCCGGCGGGCTAATGGCCACTCCCACGCATTAGCCTAAGGCTCTTGGTCCAGCTGCGTTCCAGGCTGTAAGGACTTCCTCTTCCCGTTCAGGCAGGCATGTCGCGCAGAATGTGCGCTGTATCGTGGTATCTTCATTGGCAGCATCGGCGTCGCATCGCCGATGTTCCGTCGCAGGCATGGATCTTGTCCGGAAGCGTCGCCCAGGCGGGATAAGGCAGGGCACCGGGAGCGCGCACACGCATGGACGTCGAAAACGAGACCACATTGAAGACCGTCATGGCGGGCATGCCGCTCCTCTACGATGGCAACAAGCTGGCGTACGTCGGTGTGGACATCGCCACGCGCTTCCAGCCTGGAGATCGGCTGCTGGTAGTGTCCGGCAGCGGGGACATCCTGCACCTGCCGTGTGCGGTCTGTGAGCTGGTCAGGGCGGCCGTCGGCCGCGCCAGCGACGCGTTTCAGCAGATGAGCCTGGTCGACGACGCGGCCATCGCCCGTTTCTACGAGGCATTCGCGGCTCGCCTTGCCTCCGGCGAGGTCTGGGCGCTCATTGCCGCGGCAAACGAGAAGGATGTGCAGGCCGCCAAGGCTCGCGGACGCTCCACGACCCGCCTGGTCGCCAGCGAAAAGATGCGGCGCGATATGATCGACGGCCTCATAGGCTGGCGTGACCTGCCGCCGATGCGCGGAGCAATCGCCGGCGTCGTGAACCACCAGGGCTGGACCGTCGAGCAGGTCTCCGACGGCCTGGGCGTGGTGGGATTTGTATTTGAGGGCCGGCCCAACGTATTCGCCGACGCCACCGGTATTCTTCGCAGCGGTAACACCGCCGTGTTGCGTATCGGCGGCGATGCCTTGGGTACAGCGCGCGCGATTTCGCGCCAGGCGCTGCAACCGGCACTGGCTGAAGCAGGCCTCCCTGACGGCGCGATAACGCTGATCGATAGCGTCGAGCACGCCGCGGGATGGGCCCTGTTCTCCGATTCTCGACTCGCCCTCGCCGTGGCTCGGGGATCGGGACGAGCAGTGGCGCAGCTTGGCAGCATCGCCCGCCAGACCGGCATTCCCGCGAGCTTGCACGGCACGGGCGGCGCCTGGATCGTCGCCGACGATACGGCCGAGGCCGCCAGATTTGAAGCTGCTGTCTACCATTCTCTCGATCGCAAGGTCTGCAACACGGCGAACGTCGTGCTGGTAGTAGAGTCACGCGCGGAGGACCTCGCTTCCATCGCCTTGCGAGCCGTGCGGCGCCGCGGAGAAGCGCTCGGCACCGGGTACAAGTTGCACGTGCTGGACGGCGCTCGGCCGTTCATTCCGACGGAGCTATTCGAGAAGCGCGTACCAATTCATCGCGCCGGCGGGCCTGTGGAGGAGCCGGTCGCCGAGGCCCTGGCCGTCGGCGAGCTGGGAACAGAATGGGAATGGGAGGCCACTCCCGAGCTGACAATTGGCGTCGTGGCGAATGTCGCCCAGGCCGTGACGTGGTTCAATCACTACAGTCCTCGCCTCGCCGCGTCTTTGATCTCCGATGACCCCACCGCTCAGGACCGGTTCTTCCGTTCAGTGGATGCCCCGTTCGTGGGAAACGGTTTCACGCGCTGGGTCGACGGCCAGTACGCTTTGAGCCGGCCGGAGCTAGGGCTTTCCAACTGGCAGAACGGCCGGCTATTCGGACGTGGTGGCGTGCTCAGCGGCGACAGCGTGTTTACAGTTCGCCTGCGCGCCACGCAGCGCGACTCCGAAATCCATCGCTGAGTGGGACACGGTTCATCTGTGTTTCTGAGTGGCGGCGTGGAGCACCACTCCCACGCAGTATGAACTGCGTGGCCTGTCTGCGTGAGTGCTCGTGGCGCGCAACAGCAAGAAGACAGAGACTGGAATCCGAAGATCGAGGTTAGACATGTTTGCTGGCGCCGCGATCGCACGAAGACTTGACCGGATCCCGGCTTCGGCGTCAACGTTACCGGGCAATCTGCAGCCAACTCGTGCTGGAGCGCGATGCATACGCAACGTCGGTCGTATGAAAGGTTGATGTCATGCGAGTATCTGCTCGCTATGCAATTGCTCTTGTCGCGGCTATCGGCCTGTTCCCGGTAGCTCTCGACGCCACAATCGTCAACGTAGCGATCGTCCCTATCAGCGAGGCCCTGCACACCAGCATAGACATTACCCAGTGGATCTACATCGGCTTCTTTCCGTCTACCGCGCGATGATCCAGACGTTGGCTCTCGAGGCGCTCACCGGCGAGGCGCTGAACAGAGCATCGTCAATTGTGCAGGCAGCCAAGAACGTGTGGGCATCGATCGGATCGGCCGTGCTTGTCAGCGTATTCACGCAGCACACGCTCTCCCATGCCGCGAACATGACCGCGTCGCTGCCGAAGAGTGTGCTTGCTCATCCTGCTTCGCCGCAGGCCCTGGCGGCACGAATGGAAATCGCCGCACGCGCCGGAACGAGCGGCCTGGTCGACGTGAGCGCCCTGCTCACTGCCAGCACCGCGCTGCTCGTCCTCATCGCGCTGTTCTTGCCCGGTCGCCGGGCCCGAACGAGCGCCGACGCTCAGGAGGAAGCAGCGTCGAGCAGGCTCGCCCAGGGTACTGCGCTACACTGGTAGCAGATAGCCACAACATTCACGCCGGGGCTGCCATAGCCCAACACACCGTGCCGCATGGCTATGATTGGAGGCCTGCGGACGCTAGGAGGAAGCTTGCCGTGCGTTCGCCGGGATGGGGTTACACCAGCGCGGCCGCTCAGAATGCCAGCGCCAGGCCGACAAGAGCGCCGGTCAGGCCGACGAGCATGAATCGCTGAACGATCTGTGTCTCCGGCCAGCCAAGTGCCTCGAAGTGGTGGTGAATTGGCGACATCTTGAAGATGCGCTTGCCACCGGTGCGCTTGAAGTACGTGACCTGCACGATCACTGAGAGTGATTCGGCAGCGAATACCACGCAGATCGGGATCAACGCCACGATCTGACCGGTCGCAAGACCCAGCCCGCCGATCAATGAGCCCAGTCCGAGCGAACCGGCATCCCCCATGAACAGGCGTGCCGGATGCACGTTGTACCAGAGGAATCCCACCAGGGCGCCCATCGTCAGAAGGCACATGGCGCCGACCGCGTCCTCACCCTGATGGTAGGCGATCACGGCGAACGCCGCCAGCGCGACGCTTGTTGTACAGCCTGCCAGGCCGTCAATGCCGTCCGTGAGATTCACCGAGTGCGTGGTCGAGATGATCGCGACCAAGCCTAAGAGCGCGATCGCCCACGACGCGTGCAGCGTGCCCAGCCCAGGAATGTGCTGGGGCGGCAGGCCCGGTCCGGTCCACTCGATCAGCACCGCGCCGGCGGCAATTCCTGCCTGCCAGGCAAGCTTGGGCCGCGCTCGGATGCCGCCACGCTTGTAGCGGGCTGAACTGAGCAGATCGTCTACGACACCCAGGATCGTGCTCGCCGCCATCAGGACCAACAGCGTCTGCACGCTCGCACTGGCGGGCGCGAGGAAGAAAGCGCCTAGCGCTGCCGTGATGCCGAGAAACACGACGCCACCCATCGTCGGCGTTCCTGCCTTCACCTGGTGGCTGGCAGGACCTTCCGCGCGGATCTGTTTGCCGGCGCCAAGCCGCGCCAATGCACGAATGAAGAACGGCATCGTCGCGAGACCGATCGCCCCAGCAGTGGAGAAGAGCGCTACCCCTTGTACCAGCTGGTCGCTGCCAGCCATGCCACTACCTCCTCCATGGCCATGCCTCGCGATCCCTTCACGAGTACCGTATCCCCGGGTCGTAGCAGGGTCTCGATGTCTGCGTGCAGAGCCGATTTTTCGCGGTACCAGCGAGCGATATGGCCCGCGGCGTCGGCGATGCCACGCGCTTCAGGGCCCACCGCGATGACCAGATCCGCCACTCCAGTGCTGTGCTCGCCGACTAGCCGATGCTTCTCCTCGCTGATCGGGCCGAGCTCGAGCATGTCGCCGAGAATAGCCACACGTCGCTCGGCGTCTTGAGCCGCCAGCAGATCCAGTGCGGCGATCATGGACAGCGGCGATGCGTTATACGTGTCGTCGATGATCGTGCAGCCGTTCGCGCCGCGCAAGAAGCGCTGCCGCGCGGCCGGAGCCGGTACGGCGGCCAGAGCTGCCGCGATACGGTCAAATGGCGCGCCGGTGACCTCCAGGACGGCGGCCGCGGCCAACAGGGCGGACACATGGTGTCTGCCGGGCAACGGGCTGCTGAGCGCAAAGGCACGGCCCGAGCGATTTAGCGTAAGCGCGAGGCCGTCCGCGGACGACGCGATATGCGTCGCCTGCCAGTCTGCTCCAGGCTGGAGGCCGAAGGTTATCACCGGTCCCGGCGCCGCCGCTCTCATGGCCAGCACGCGCGGGTCATCGGCGTTTAGCACAGCAGTGCCGTCCTTGGAAAGCGTGTCGATGATCTCTCGCTTGGCCTGCGCGATGCGCTCGATCGTGCCGGCGCGCCCGAGATGGACGGCGTCGACATTGAGCACCACGCCGACGGTCTGCCGTGCCAGTCGCGCCAAAAACGCGATGTCGCCGACGTCGTACATGCCCATTTCGAGTACAGCCGCACGGTGATCGCTCGTCAGCGAGAGGAGCGTCAAGGGAAGCCCAATCTCGTTGTTGAAGCTTCGTGGATTCGCCAGCACCGGCATCTCGGCAGCCAGCGCGGCGGCAATGACGTCCTTCGTGGTCGTCTTGCCGACACTCCCGGTCACGCCAATAGCAACGAGTCCGGGGAATCGCGACCGCCACCAGGCCGCGAAACGTTGGAGCGCCACAAGTGAATCCGGCGCCAGCCAGACTACCACCGTCGAACCGCTAAAGTCGCCCGGTACATGCGTCACGAGGACCGCCAGGGCGCCTCGCTCGACCGCCGCCGTCGCGAAACGGTGCCCATCCGTATGCTCGCCCGGCAGCGCAACGAAGAGGCTCCCGGGCAGCACCTCGCGCGAATCGTTTACCGCCGGGCCCAGCGTGGCTTGCCAATCCGGATCGGCGCCCAGAATTTGCAATGTGCCTTCGCCGCTTTCGCGTACGAATCGACGCACGTCCTCCAGGATCAGCCGTATCACAGCCGGCATCCGCTCAGACGAGCACACCCGGATCTGCCACTTCGCGCGAAAACGCCGCTGCCAACGGATGACGGCGCGCCTCTGCCGGCCTTCCGCCGCATCTCGGCCATACGCTGCAACAAGCTGCCTATTGGTGTGACGACCACGGTACAAGCTGCGTTGAAGTGGCGATCGGGCACACGCCGTTGGTCGGCTGCACCGGGTGCGCGGCGGGCATGATCTTGTAGTACTGGAAGAGGTGCTGGTAGATGTCCCGCACCACGGGAGCGGCGACTTCGGAGCCCCACGGGTCGGCGGGCTTGTCCACCTTGACCAGCACCACGAACTGATGGGCCGGATCGTTCTCCACCGGGCCAAATGCCATCGTGCTGGCGATTGTCGACTCCGGCAGATAGTTCCCGCCCAGGCTTGGGATCGACGCTGTGCCGGTCTTGGCCGCGATGTCGTAGCCGGGAACCAGGGCCTCGCACGCTTCGCCGCCGATGGCCTGGCTGACAAGGAGCTGGACCATGCGGGAGGAGGTCTCCTCACTTACTGCGCGGTGGATTGGATTCCATACCGGCGTCACCGTCTTCCCTGCCAGCACGTACGACTGCAGGACATGCGGCGTCGGCAGCTCGCCGCCGTTCGCCAGCGACGCGTACGCGTTGGTAAGCTGCAGGGGCGTGATGCTCAGACCCTGGCCGTAGGCCTGCGTATCTTTGTATGCCGGGTACCATGTCGGCTTCGGAGGCGCATCGTTGTACCAGCGAACGTCGCCCGCCACCTCGCCGCTGAGGTCGATACCGGTCGTGGATGCGAGGCCGAAGTTGTCGAGCACGTACTGGTACCAGATCGGCGCCGGAATGATGCGGCTGAACTGCGTGGCGCCGATATTGGACGACCAGTGCAGCATCGTCGCGGGCGTCTCGGGACCACCGTACGGGCAACTCGGGGCGCACCAATCAGTGATCTTGATGCCGTCCACGCTGAGCAAGCCCGAATCGTACACCCGGGTGTTTTCGTTGAAGAGGTTCTGATCGAAGCCGGTGGCGATCGTGAGCGCCTTGAACGTCGATCCCGGCTCGTAGCGCTTGCTGATGGCCGGATTGGGAAATACGGCATACAGCGACTGCATGAACTTCGTCTGGTTGTACTTTTTTGTTCCCGCGCCGGCCTTCTTGGCCAGGCTGGCCACCAGACTTCGCCACTGGTTCGGGTCGTAGCTCGGCGTCGAGGCCATGGCCAGAATGGCGCCGTCACTTGGGCGCTCCACGATGATGGTGCCGCCCGTGGCGTGTCGCGCCTTCACCACTTGCGCGAGATCCTGCCCCACCAGGTACTGGACGTAGCTGTCTAGGGTCAGCTGAAGCGTGGCGCCTGGTTGCGGCATCGTATCAGCGCCAGTACCGACTCGAATCGGGTTGCCTTTGGTATCAAATCGGATGGTCGTGTGCCCAGGAATACCCGTCAGCAGGTTGTTGTAGGCCTCCTGGACGCCGTAGACGCCCGTGTCATACGGCGCCGCGCCATCGGGGTAGACGTAATCGACGTAGCCGAGCAACTGCGCCGCCAGCGTGCCGTTTGGGTACACGGGCATGCTGCGCGGTTCTGAGCTGATGCCGGCCACGTTCAGCTTGTTGATACGACTGATAATGGTGTTCAACAGGCTCTGCGAGAGGGTGTTCTGGTACGGACATGTGTCGCTGTCGTCTCCCGCCAGGCAGACATAGCTCCATGACGCGTTGAGTTGCTTGAGAAACGCCTCATAGTGCTGCATATAGCTGGCCTTTGCCTTGGCTATCCGCGCCTGGTCGTGCGCGTGCTTTCCGCCGGGTAGTCGCAGCGGAAACAGGACGTCGGTGAGAATCCGCGATACGGCCGCCTTTTTCGTCACGTACGACGGGGCAGCCGCCAGCTTATATACCGTGACCGTGCTGACCAACGAGGCGCCGTTGATATCCACGACCGTGCCGCGGGGCGGCTTGGCAGTCTGCGGCGCCGCCACGTCGGCAGCCCAGTATTTCGTCAAGTTGGCCTTGGCATCCGCGCTCACGGCAATCTGTAATGCGTACAGCCTGTCCGCGAGCAGGCAGAGAACCAGGAAGATAGAACCCAGCAGGGCCAGCTGCCGCCATCCACGGCGCGCGCGTCGGCGGATCATCGTAGCAGGCTAAACAGCCCGTCCCACGCGTCCTGCCACCAAGAGGTGATCGCGGCGTTGGTCGAAGGGAGCGCGACCGTCGACTTGCCGGCAGGCGCCACGGTCTGCGCCACCAAGCCGCTCGGCACAACCACGGGCACTTGCAGCGTCTTGACTTGGCGCGAGTCACCAATCACCATGCCGTCCTTGATCGCTTCGGACAGCACATGTGTGACCGACGTCATGAGGCTTCTCTGGGAGGACAGATCGTTTCTTTGCAAGGTGAGCGTGGATATTTTGGCGTCAAGCGTGCGAATATCGCCCTGCGTTGCCACGATCTGGCTTTGCTGCCACAGGTAGAGGACGCAGGTCAGACCGGCGATGACGACCGCACCAATGAAAAGGATCACGGATCCCGTGGTCTGCCGTTGGTCGACGGTAGCCACACTGCCAAGACCGCTGGAGTCGTGCGTTGCTCGATGAAGACTGATCATCATCGGCCGCCTACCCACATATCCGACATACCACAACAGCGTATCAGAGCCGCACCGCAGTGCGCAACTTTGCACTTCGAGCGCGAGGATTTCCGAGTCGTTCGCTTTCTCCCGGTACGATGGCGTGACGATTGGTCAATCGGAGAAGAGGTTGCCGATTGCAGGTGCAAATAGGCTGTCGTGGTGGACATCGACACTCTTTTGCCTCCTCGTGTAGGTATCGCTTCACAATTCTATCCTCCAGCGAGTGGAAGGCAATCACCGCCAACCGTCCACCGGGCCGCAATAGTCGCACTGCTTGCGGCAAAGCCGCCGTTAGGCTCTCAAGCTCGCCGTTCACGGCGATGCGCAGTGACTGAAACACCATGGTCGCCGGATGTATTCGACCTCTTCGAATCTTTGCCCTTCCAATCAGCTCGGCCAGATTCGCTGTCGTCTCGATTCTCCTGTTGCCTCGTTCACGAACGATTACCGCCGCGATACGCCTTGCCAATGGCTCCTCGCCGTATGCTCGAAATACGTTCGCCAACTCAGTCTCGTCGAGCGAGTTGACGAGATCGGCCGCCGAGAGTCCCCGAGACGGATCCATTCGCATATCGAGCGGGCCATCCAACTGAAAGCTGAAACCCCGATCAGCTACCCCAAGCTGCACGCTGCTTACGCCAAGGTCGAAGAGAATGCCGTCGACCTGCTCCCACCCCGCCTGCTGGACGACTCGCTCAAGGTCGTGGAAATTGCTCTGTACGACCCGTGCTCGAGCCCCGTAGCGCTGCAGGCGAACCCGGGTACGACCGACAGCCTCAGGGTCGGTATCCATGGCGAGCAGCGCGCCATCAGGCGCGCTTGCCACCAGGATCCCTTCCGCATGCCCGCCGCTCCCAGCGGTGCAATCGACATAGCGTTCGCCTGCACGCGGCGCTAGTCCCTCAAGCGTCTCCCGGTAGAGCACCGGTATGTGCTCTGCCGCGACCACGTCACCTCCCTGGTTGCCTTACCCCACTGGTCTTTGCCCGGAACCTGATGGCTGGCTGGATCCATACTGACCCTGCTTCGATCCACCTCCGCCATTGCACCGGGCAGAGCCCCTGCTAAATGTCAAGCCCAAGTCCAGAGAGCCGCTCGGCAATCTGCTCGCCGTCTTCCTCTACCTTGGGCCGTGCTGTATCCCAGCGCGCCTGTGACCAGATCTCGACTTTGCTGTACTGGCCCACGACGACGGCGGTCTCGTCCAGCGCCGCGTACTCCCGCAGAAACGCGGGAATGAGCACACGCCCCTGCCGATCGAACTCGCACTCCGTCGCGCCGGAGAAAATGAATCGCTTGAAGTTCCGCACATCGGGCTGAGTGGATGGCAGCTTGTCCAGCTTCTCCGCGTACTCCTGCCATTCTTGTGCCGGATAGATCACCAGGCAGCCGTCGAGCCCACGGGTGACGATCGCGCCCTCGCCCAATTGCAGGCGAAATCTGGCCGGTACGGCCAGACGGCCCTTGCTGTCCAGACTGTGCGCGAATTCACCTAAGAACATGTACTCATTGGCTCCCGGTTATCCCCATTTGGCCCCACTTATCCCCACTGTTATCCACAGTGAGGTCAGTATACGCCTGGACGTTCCCGCTGCACCAGAGCTTCGTCACCCTCTTTTTCGACACGTCCCCGCGAAATCTGGCCCGTATTTCGACACGTTTAGCCGTGATAAGAGGACGAAAACGCCTTTCTCTCGCAAAACTGTGCTGAGCAGGAACCCCGCGCAACTTTGGATCTCTCCTTCGCGCCTTGTAGGCCGGCAATCGCTCCAGCGGAGACAGATTCCGGCCTCCACTCCAGGGAATTGTGCTCAGCATAGCCCCGATCGCCACTTGATGCCGAGAAAGTGGGGAGAAGTGGGGCAGATGGGGCTCGGGCGCCACGTTTCCTGCCTGCGCCTGAAGGCGCGTGGCGGGGCCGCGGCAGTCCAAGTCACTTCATGGGCTGTCGCGCCGGCATGAACGGTTGCGGTCGGGCCGCTGCAAATCAGGGCTCCCGGCTCAATTCTGCCCTATAAGAACCATTCCAGGTACGGTGCTTCTGCCTCCCACAGCTCGTCAAAGAGCGCGTGGATCTCCGCGGGCGAGCAAACGGCGGCTGTAAGCGGGTCCAGCAGCAGCGCATACTCCGCAGCCTGGCGATCGCGTCGCAGGATGGCCTCGGCCACCAGCGTATGCACGGCCATGTGCGCCCGATTCAGCGCGGCAACCTGCTCCGGCAATGTCCCGAAGTAGCATGGATGCACGCCGGTCGCATCGACCATGCAGGCCACCTCCACGCAACCATCTGGCAGATTGCCGATCAACCCGGTGTTGCGTACGTTGCCGTAGATCGTGGTCTGGCGATTGAACAGAATCGCCTCGACGACCCCGGCGGCGTATTCTTCGCTGCGTTCCAGCGGGATCGCGCGAGTGCCCGCCAGCATGGCCCGGATGTCGTCGTCGTTCTCTCGCCGCCACGCGGGCCAATTATCGGCGTAGAACCCGCTCTCGCCTCGGTAGCCGGCGCGCGCGTACTTCTTCACCAGATCCGGACGTTTGCGGAAATACGGCACATACTCCGAGAAGTGACCACTGCTTTCAGTCACGAAGTAGCCGAAGTACTTCAACATCTCAAAGCGAATGGGATCTTGCTCATACACCTCTGGGAGTTCGGCCCGCTCGCGCAGCCGCGGATACAGGTCTTCGCCTGCTCTGCGAAGCTCGGTGAACCACGCGTTATGGTTGAGCCCGGCGCAGCGGAACTCCAGCTCTCTGGCCGGAATCTCCAGGTACCCGGCCAGATCGGCGCTGGTGCCCTGAATACTGTGACACAGGCCGACCGTGTTCATCTGTGTTCCGCTCAAGGCAACCAACGTCAGGATCTGCATGGGGTTGGCAAAGTTCATCACCAGCGCTTCCGGGCAGAGCTTCTCGGCATCCCGAAGGATATCGAGCCACGCCGCGCCGGTCCGGAGCGCCTTGAAGATACCGCCGGGCCCAATGGTGTCGCCGATGCACTGATCGACGCCGTATTTAAGCGGGATATCGTAGTCATGCCGTACATTGGCCAAACCCGCGACCTCGATGCTATTGATCATGAAGTCGCTGTCCGCGATCACCTGTGTCCTGTCGGTCGAGGCAACCACGCTCCAGCGTTTTCCACCGAGATCCACGAGGCGTTCGACGATCCGCTGCGCCAGCTCGAGCCGCTCCGAATCGACGTCGACGAGCGCTAGCGTACCTGCGTCCAGACCATCGATCATCAGCAGGTCGGTAATGACCTCACGCGCAAACACGGCACTGCCGGCGCCTACGAATGCTATCTTTGGTGCTTTCTCCATGTCCGTCTCCTTCATTAGCCCTTTATCCCACTGAGTGTAATCGCCTGCACAAAGTAGCGCTGAAGCAGAATAAACACTGCCAGCATCGGGAGCATGACAACGAGCGACCCGGCAAGCATCACCTGCACCGTCAGCGCCGTGGAGCCGCTGCCATGCTGCGTGTTCAGGAATGCCAGCCCGACCGAAGACGTCATCTTGTCGAAATCGTTGAGGTAAATCAGCGGTGCAAAGAAGTCGCTCCACGTGTTGATGAATGCAAAGATGCCCACTGTCGCCAGTACTGGCCAGGAATTCGGCACGAAGACGTGCCAGAAGATCCTGGCGTAGCCACAGCCGTCAAGCGTCGCGGCTTCGTCGAGGTCGCGCGGGATGCCCTGGAAGAACTGGCGTATGAGGAAGATTGAAAACGCGTCGCCAAAGAAGTTCGGCACGATGAGCGGCTTGAAGCTATTGAGCCATCCAAGCTTGGAAAACAGCACAAACGTGGGCACGATCGTGATCTGCGCGGGAAGGATGATCGTGCCCAGCAAGATCGCGAACCATATGCGGCGACCTGGAGCGCGCAATCGGGCAAAAGCGAAAGCAACTACCGCCGAGGACCCCACTATGCCAACGACCACCGAGCAGGAGATAATGGCGCTGTTGAGCAGGAATCGTCCAAAGGGCAGCGCCTCGAACAGCGTGCGATAGTTGTCCCAGGCGGGGCTATGTGGCCAGAGCGTGGGCGGAAACTGATTGTATTCGGCTTGATTCTTCAGCGAGCCGATTATCAGCCAATAGAACGGAAGCCCAAAGACCAGCCCGCCCAGGCCCAGCAGCACGTAGTGCAAGGCCGAACGTCTCCAGCGCCGGCTCCGTGCCGGGCGGTTGGACGGGCCGGCCGCGGCGCCAACAACGTGTGCGGCGCTCACTCGTTCGCACCCCTCTCGTAGAAGACCCATCGGGCCGACGACTTGAACACCATTGCTGTGCACACCATGACGATCACGAAGAAGACCCAGGCCTGCGCCGAGGCGTAGCCCATCTCGTTGCTTTCGCTGCCAAACGCGGTTCGGAAGAGGTAATACATGAACGTCATGGAATTGTCGTCCGGTCGATTCGTCGTGAGCACGTAGATTTGGTCGAACAACTGGAAGTAGCCGATCAGACCCATGACTACCTGAAAAAGGATCGTCGGCGTCAGCAGTGGGAGCGTCACGTGGCGAAAGCGACCGAACGCACCCGCGCCATCGATCTTGGCTGCCTCGTAAAACTGCTCGGGAACATTCTGTAGACCGGCCAGATAGATGATCATCCCGCTGCCCATGCCCCACACAAGCGTGATAATGATCGCCGGCTTGATCCACATGGGGTCGGTCAGCCAATCCACGCTGGGCAGGTGAAGGAATCGCAGGGCGCCATCGAGAATGCCGTATTGCGGATCGAAGAGTGTGATCCAGAGCACGCCGCTGGCCACCGACGGTACCAGACTTGGAACGTAGTAGAGTGCTCGGAAGAAGACGATACCGCGCAGCCGCTCGTTGAGGAGCAGCGCAGTGGCGAGCGACACGATGAGGCTAATGGGCAGCCCCACGACCACGAAGTAGAAGGTGTTGAGGAGCGCTGAGCGGAATGCATCGTCGCTCGTCAGCAGGTCGCTGTAGTTCTGCCAGCCAATCCACTGCGGCGTATCGAAGAGATCGTAGTTCGTGAAACTGAGGTAGAGCGAGGCCACCATAGGCCCCAGTGTCCAGATGACCAACCCCAGCAGCCAGGGGGAGGCAAAGGCATAGAACGCCAAGGTCTCGCGGCGCCGCGCCGTACTCACGCGAGGCCGTGTCTGCCTAGACCTCATCCCGCACTCCCCATGCCGTTCATTGTCGGCAGGGTCTAGACATGGCGTCCACGCAAGATCTTGTTCGCGCCGTCGGCTGCCTTTTGTAGCCCGCTCGCCACGCTTTCGTGGCCGGTGAACACCTGATTGGTCAGCTCGGTATCGACATACGTGAACGCGTCCTGCTTGTACGTGAAGTCAAGATAGGGAACGCCGACGGTGATCGAGCTCACGACCGACCTCATGCCAGAGGGCTTGCCTTTCAGAAACGCCGCCGACTCTGCCAGGGTCCGAATCGACGGGATATTGAGGCCATTCGCGGACATTACGCCCTGCCCGGCAGAGCTGGAAAGCCACTTCACCAATGCCCAGGCTGCGGCCTTGTTCGATGAATCGGCGTTGATGGCGTTGCCGACGCCCTGCGCCATTGAGGCGCGCACGCCGTTCCATGACGGAAAGGCTGCAATATCCCATTGGAAGTTATGAATGGCCTGATAGACCGGCAGGTCGAAGGTGCCGTCAATATACATCGCAACCTTGCCCGAGGCGAAGATGTTCTGGTAATGCCCAGTTTCGGTGGTGGTGGGCGAGGCGTGGTACTTGTAGATCAGGTCGACGAGGAACTGCACGGCCTGCCTGCCCTGCGGCGAGTCGATCAGGCACTGCACGTTGTTTCCAGTCTCTGGTTGGCTCCAGAGATGGCCGCCCATCTCGGTCATCAGCGGCTCGACAATACCGTCCAGATACTCGATGCTGCCGTAGCCCCATTGCACGATATGGCTGGAATCGAACCCCGGCTGAGTGGCGCTCTTGCCCTTGTTGTCCAGCGTCAGCTTCAGCCCGTCGGCGAGCAACTCCTGCCAGCTGGACGGCGCGCGCGCGATCCCGGCCTTCGCGAACAACGTCTTATTCCACAGCAGCATGTTAATCGAGATGTCGCGAGGCAACTCGTAGTAGTGGCGGTCGTACTTGAACGTTGGCAGCTCTTCCGGCCAGAACTGGCTCATATCGATGTGATCGCGAGCGATGAGATCGTCCAGCGGCACGAGTCGCCCGCTCTGCGCATAGTGAACCTGGTAGTAACCGGGGTCGAGGAGAAATGCGTCGGGCGCTTGGTGCGCCGCCATCTGCGTCGGCAACTTGGTCCAGTACGTGGTCCAGTCGGCCACCTGCTGGCTTACGCGGATGCCGGGATTCGCTTGCTGGAATGCGGAAAGCAGGACCCTGCCGGCCGCGATCTCGTCGGCAGTCCCCCAGCGCCCATAAGAGATGGTGATTGGGCTGGTGCTCCGCTGTGCTCTCACGTCGACTGGCACTGCAACTGCCAAGAGCAGGACAACGCTTGCCATGGCCACGCGGGCGGCTCGGGAACGGACGGGGACCATCTGCGAGACCTCCTTGCGAGACTCGACGCCGCGGATGGCATGGTGCCGCGGCAACCACCAACGTATTGCGCAGCACCAGCATATGCGCCGTATCGAGCAGAGTCAACCACACGCCGCGCCCGAATGCTCTCGATTCTGCGCGGCCGGGCAGCGCCTCGACCACGCCCGCTGTCCGCCCGCCGTCGATGGAACCAGTCGGGCCGAGGATCGCGCCGCGCATGTACAGGTCACTGCGATTGCAGAGCGCCACGGCGCGCGCCGCGCGGCATCCTTCAAACGTTCCGCAGCGGACGGGCAGTTGTGCTCTGGGCACGGCCTGCCGTACTATAGCGGGAGATAGTTACGATCTGTATCAAAGTTTCGGCGTGGCCCGTGGCGCGACCGGGCATTGCGGCATCTCGTGGCACCTGGAGTGAACATGAGCAAGGATCTCGACATCGTGGTAGTCTGCGAAGTCAACGTAGACATTGTCGTCGCCGGTGTGGATGGACCGCCCCGATTTGGCGCGGAGCGCACCGTCAGCGACGTCGTCCTGACCGCAGGCTCCAGCGGGGTCTTGACCGCTACGGGCCTGGCCGATCTTGATATGCGCGTCGGCGTCTGCGGCATGGTCGGAGATGATCCGTTCGGACACTACATGCTCGAGCACCTGGAGGGCCACCGCATCGATCGTGCCGGCGTAGTCGTTGACAGCAAGACACGAACCGGCGCTACCGTGGCGCTCTCGGGGGAGCATGATCGTGCCTTCCTCACCTTTCCAGGCGCCATGGCCAGATTTGGCCTTCCACATATTCGTGCCGACGTGATCGCAAGGGCCCGCCACCTGCATCTGTCCTCCTATTTCCTGCAAGTGGGCCTGCAACCAGACGTTCCGGCGCTACTCAGGCACGCGCATGGGCTGGGCCTCACTACCTCGGTCGACACGGGCCACGACCCGGCCGAACAATGGAAGATCGGCGAGTTGCTCGAGCAAGTCGATATCTTCTTGCCGAACCATGTTGAAGCGCTCGCAATCAGTGGCGCTGTAGATGTCGAGGACGCTCTGTCCCGTCTCGCAGGGCTGGTGCCGGTGGTCGCCATCAAGTGCGGAGCCGATGGCGCGTGGGCTGCGCATGGAGACGAACGTGTGTTCGTGCCCGGCTTTGCCGTGAGCGCCCGCGACACGACAGGCGCAGGCGATGCCTTCGACGCCGGGTTCCTGAACGGGTGGATGGCCGGCGACAATCTTGCTGCCTGTGTGTTGCGGGGCAATGCATGCGGCGCGCTCACCGCCGCGCATGTCGGCGGCACCGGCGCGCTCAGCGCCGAACGGGTTGGCGCTCTGCTGGCGCGAGGGGCCATGCCTGCCTGAGCACGTGGTCGTGGTGCTCCGACTACATGCCCGGTCGTTGTTCGCGGGACAGAGGGGGGACGTATCGAGGCGGGAACTAGCGGTTGCCGCGATTCCACCATACCATGACTGTTCGCAATCGCGACCTGGTTGAGCCCAAAAAGCTCGTTTAGCCCGCGGGCCCTGAAGAGTCGCCGCGCATGCCTTCAAGCCGCACCTGCAACTCTTCCCAGCGCCTTTGGAGCTCCAGACGGAAGGTCACGCGCGCCTCGTCGCGCAGTGCCGGGTGCATTTCAGGCGGAAACTCCTGAATTACCTGCTCAACCTCCTGCATGAGCCGTTCAAAGTCCTCGACGAACTTCCGATCCAGCGATGTCACGATACTGTGTTCCTTGAAGAGCACGCGTTCGTTCTGCACGGCGCCCGCGCGGCACTATGGCACATCTACGAGCCCCCTCAGCAAATGATACTGTGGCCCGACGAGCAGGTCATCGGTCACACGCGCTCCCTCTCACAGTACGCGGCGGCAGAGGCAATGTGAAGGCGCGACCCACGACGCCCACCCTTGGGGTGAGTGCCCTGAAGCGAGCGTGTGCATCACCACGCGAGCCAGGCTGCTCACACGCCTCCCGCCTCCCCGGCCGCGAGTGCAAGGCGCACGGTGAAGTGCCTGAGCATTGGCGCCTGCCAGACAATGCGCAGTCCGCGAATCTGCTCGCGGTGCTCCGCCACATACGCCAGTGCCTCTCCAACGTAGTCCACGTGACTCTGCGTATACGTGCGGCGCGGAAACGCCAGTCGTACCAGCTCTGTCCGCGCCGGCTCCTCCGTTCCATCCGGCTTGGGTCTCCCGAACATCACGCTGCCGATCTCGACGCTGCGAATACCGGCCGCCTGGTAGAGCGCGACGCAGAGCGCTTGGGCCGGGTAGAGGCGGGCCGGGATATGTGGAAGCATGGCGGCGGCGTCGATGTACACGGCGTGACCACCGGTTGGCAGGACGATCGGTATCCCACTCCTGGTCAGCCTGTCCCCCAGATACTCTATCGATCGAATGCGATACCGCAGGTAATCATCCTCAAGCGCCTCAAAGAGGCCGGTGGCTATGGCTTCCATGTCGTAGCCGGCGAGCCCGCCGTACGTGGGGAAGCCCTCCGAAAGTATCAGCAGATTCTTTGCGCGTTCGGCCCACGTGTCATCGTTCAGGGCCAGGAAGCCGCCGATGTTCGACATCCCGTCTTTCTTTGCGCTCATGGTGCAGCCGTCGGCATGGCTGAACATTTCTCGCGCGATCTCCTGCGGTGACTTGTCCGCGTAACCGGACTCTCGCTGCTTGATGAACCATGCGTTCTCCGCGAATCGGCACGCGTCGATGAAGAAAGGGATCCCGTATGAGTGGCACAATTCGCTCGCGGCGCGTATATTTGCCATGCTCACCGGCTGACCACCGCCCGCGTTGTTGGTGACCGTGATCATGCACAGCGGGATGTACTCCCGTCCAACCGTCCGCAGCGTGTCTTCGAGTGCATGCAGATCTATATTGCCCTTGAATGGATGCAGCACGGACGCCTGCCGGCCTTCGGCAATCACCAGGTCGCGCGCTTCGGCGCCCACGACCTCGATATTGGCGCGCGTCGTGTCGAAGTGCGAGTTACTTGGTACCACATTCCCCGGCTTGCATACAGTGCCAAACAGGATGCGTTCAGCCGCGCGTCCCTGGTGCGTGGGAATCACGTGCTTGAATCCAGTGATCTGCTCGACCGCGGCCTGCAATCTGTAGAACGATCTGCTGCCCGCGTAGCTTTCGTCGCCCTGCAGCATGCCGCCCCACTGAGCGGAGCTCATTGCCCCTGTACCGGAATCGGTGAGCAGGTCGATTGTTACGTCGTCGGCATGGAGCAGAAACAGGTTGAATCCCGCCGCTTCGAGCGCCGCGCGTCGGTGCTCGGGCGTGGTGGGATGTATGGGCTCAATTGACTTGATGCGAAACGGCTCGATGATTGTGCTCGGTTGGAAATCCATCCTGCTGCTCTCCCAACTCAACCTGCGCCAAAGTATATGACACGGCGATCAGGCGTCCCCTCACCGCGCTTCGCTGGCGGGCTCGTGCCCACCGCGGCGGTCACGGTCCCGGGCCGGTCGCGGCGACTGAGCGCCTCGACTCCGGGGCCGCGACTCATCTGCAACAGGATAGCTCAGTTGAGCGGAGTCGGGTTACCGGCGCTCCGCGGGATGAGCTCGCCCCGCTCGAGGCGCTCCAGCACAGCAGTATCCGCACCCAGCGGGAGTCCGGCATCGAGCAAGAGCAAGCGCAGCGCCAGCAGCGGCAAGCCGACGACGGCGAGATACGATCCGTCAACACGCGCGATGAGAGCCGCGCCTCGTCCCTGAGCGGCGTAGGCCCCGGCCTTGTCCATTGGCTCGCCACCGGCGACGTACGCACGGATCGCGGCATCGGTCGCCGGGTGCATGGTCACGCTGGCCGAGACAACCCGGCTGATGACGCGTCCCGCTCGCCACACGGCGATACCACTGTGCACCAGATGGGTTGCGCCGGAGAGCGTGCGCAGCATATTCACGGCATCCTCGCCATCGATGGGCTTGTTGAGTATTCGCCCGTTCATGTCGACGAGCGTATCGGCGCCGATCACTACTGATCCGCTGTGCCTGCTCGCAACGTCGACCGCCTTTCGCTCGGCCAGGATACGTGCCACATCAGGGGGTGGCGTGTCTGGAGGGGGCGTCTCGTCGACAGTGCTCGGATCGATCGTGAAGGGAACACCGAGATAGCCCAGCAACTGATGACGGCGAGGGGAGCTGGAACCCAGCACGAGAGGGGTAACAAACAGCGACACGAAACGTCGCTTACCCGGGCCCGGCAGACCGTCCGCGGCGAGTGGAAAAATTACCGCGGTGTGTCTTGGCCCACCGGGCCGCGTGTCCTTCCATGTGCCGCCATTGTAACACTATGCGTCAAGAGTTGTGAAATAGGCTTATACACTGCGATCTGGTGCATAACGAGTGGATAGGCGCTGGGCGCGGTCGACTTAGCCGGCCAATTTCCTGGGTTTCACGTGCCGAGGCAGTTGCATCACGCGCTCGAAGCTGCTGGTAGCGCCCGCAATCAGCAGGGCGACGTTATACGCGGCATACAGCTCGAGCGAGAACGGCAGATAGCCAAGGTACCCGGGTAAAGGCATCTCGAACAGCTTTGGCGCGGTGATGCTCGGCAACACGTACGACCACTTTGGGTAGGAGTAGTAGTTCCACATCTCCCAGAAGAATCCACACGTGATGCCGCCCAGGAAGAGCGTGCACAGCATCGCGATCCTTCCGGTTCGCATCAGCCTGAAGATCGAAGGCCGGCCAGCCAGCCAGTTGATTGGCTCCAGAATGAAGATGAGCGAGATCCAGATGAAGGGATAGGTCGTGTCGGGCCAGATCCAGGGCGCCAGAAATGCGCCGACGCCAAGCAACATGAGGAGGCCGACAAGCCGCCTCGAGGGTTGCGCCTTCGTCAGAACGCGGTAGCGAGACGCCGGCACAAAGGAGCCCACGAGCGTCGCGGTCTCCAGGACCGCGGGCAACACGGTACTGAATGGAAGCGTGGCGAAGGCAGTGAACTCGAGTGACGTGTACTGGCTGACGCCGTGGTACAACCAGTTCTGTACAGGATAGTTGAGCGCCTCGAAGATCCACCAGCACATGGCTGATAGAGCAAAGAGGGCGACGAATTGGGCTGTGCCCTGCTCGAGGAGCGATGCGCCTCGGCGCGCCAGCACAATGCCATCCACAAGCAGGATGTACCCCAGCCAGATGGGAAAGAAGTAGAACTGCGCGAACGGGTAAAGCTGTCCCCAGGACACGACCCAGGCTAGAACGACCATCAGCAGGCCAAGCATGGTGCTTCGAGGGATTGCCTCCCACCGATGGGTCAGCGACGGTTGACCCGAAGGCCATGCCTGTTCCCGCGTGATCTCCTGCTGCATTCGGTACTCCCAACCTGAGGCGCTCCGATCCCGGAGGATCCGCGCTGAAGGCACGCTCTTCACCGTAACATACGGCCGCTGTTTCGGCCTAGTGCTGCTGCTGCCGAGCAGCACCGGCTGGAGCGGCTGCCATTACTTCTGCCATGCCTTATGGGCGGCGCCCGAGGTTCACCAGTAATCGCCCAAAGTCAAGGTGCGACCTTGGGCCTGGCAATAGTCAACGAGCCTCCGCTTGAAAGCGGATGGCAGGGTTCGCCGCCGGATCAATCCGGGTGAAGAGGTGGCCGTCCGCAACCGGCTCTGTCCTGCCCGCCGGCGCTCCCCGACCCACAAGGGAGCTCTCTCCGTCAAGCCCCCGGCGCGTGGCGCGTCGATACGAGAAGCGCGGCAATCGGCACCCGTGTGAGAGCCACGCTCCCATTCACGACCCACCGAAGACCCGCCCTTCGGGCGGGTCTTCGGTGGGAGAGCCACTGCCTGCGGCCGGAACGCGCCTGTGCCGCGGCACGTCAGAGCAGCGTGAAGCTACCCATAATACTCTGCATTGCGGCGTAGTCGGCGGCCGAATTCGCCTGCTTCAAGAGGTATGCGCCGCCCGCGTAGTATGTGAAGCGGCCGTGGCTCACGCCGTTGATGTAGCCGTAAGCGGTCAGAGTGGGGCTGGCCTTCTCTGTAGCCCATCCCGACACGTACGTAATGCCTTTGACCTTCGCGGTGCCAAACTTGACAGGTCCGATCAAGTTTGCGCCCTCTTTCAGCATCCCCGAGATATTCGCGGTGATCGTGGCATTCGTTGTCGCCGTCGTCTTCACCAGGACCTGGAACACGGCCGAATCGTCCGCTGCGGTAATGACGAGAGCGACCGAGTTGATGGTCCCTTCGATGGCGCCGATACTCTTAGCCGCTTTCTTGGCGTCGAGCGTCCATCCCGTTGGATATGTCAATGAGTAGTGCAACGCCGTATTCATATAGACCTTGCCGGCGCCAGCCGCGCTGGACTGCGTCGCGCCAGGCCAGGCCACTCCCGCGACCGTAGCGAGCAGCGCACACGCGATCAGCCAACGGACCAGAGATACAGACCTTTGTCCCACCGTCGCAACCTTCCCTCTTCTCAGCCAAATGCGCCGGGTCACATCCCGGCGCTGCAGCTACAGTAGTGCCGAATCGAACGCATGTCAATGAGGAAACGTGGTGTCGCATTGGTCCGAGACATGCTAGATTGGAGGTGCAATGAACCGCGAAGCGGCCATCGAAACTCTGCTCGACTACTTCGAGAACCCACGCAATCATGGGTCGCTGGCAGGCGCGCCACTCCATGCCTCCGGAAGCAATCCCGGGTGCGGCGACGTCGTCAGCATGTATGCGCGACTGGATGATGAGAATCGTCTCGCAGAGATCAGCTTTGAAGGACAGGGCTGCACAATCAGCCAGGCAGCTGCTTCGTTGCTCACAGAGCTGGTCCAAGGGAAGACGTTGGCCGAGCTGGAGACTATGACTGCCGACGATCTTGCCAAAGAGCTGGGGCCTGAGCTGCTGAAAGTCCGCCCGCGCTGCGCTACTCTCGGGCTGTCCGTGCTCAAGAACGCGGCTCGCGACTACCTGGGATCCCCCTCAGCCCTGCCCAGCGACTGCGCGCGGTGATACGCGGCGAGCACGGCTTCGGCGATGGTCGAGCGAAGCCCGCCCTTTTCCAGATGGTAGAGGGCCTGCGCCGTCGTGCCGCCGGGCGACGTCACGTCGTTCTTGAGCGCTGCCGGATGGCGCTCGGATTCCGCCGTGAGCTTGACCGACCCGAGCACGGTCTGCGTGACCAGCTCTTCCGACATGTAGCGCGGTAGGCCGATCTGCACACCGGCATCGATGAGCGCCTCCATGAAGAGGAAGAGGTAGGCGGGGCCCGAGCCGGAAATGCAGGTCGCCATGTTCAGAAACGACTCGTTTGAGACTTGCAGCTGACGACCCAGCGCGCCGAAGATGCTGCGCGTCAGCTCGACCTGCGCCGAAGTGACCCACGCGTTCGGCACCCACACGATCATCCCCTCGCCGACCAGGCACGGAGTGTTCGGCATGGCTCGCACGATCGATTGGCGACTGAAACCCTGCTCGAGCGTGCTCAGGGCAATGCCCGCGGCAATCGAAATGAGCGCCTGATCCGTCGTCAACACAGGTCCCAGGTCCTTGAGCACCGCGGGAATGTTCTGCGGCTTGACGGCCAGGATGACGACCGTGGCGCCTTCGATCGCGTCGACGTTCGATTCGTGGAGCCGGATGCCATACTGCATCTGGAGAAAGGTGCGGCGCTCGTCGCGGGGATCGCTGGCAACCAGGGAATCAGGGCCGCACAGGCCCTTGCCCAGGATACCCTTGATGATGGCCTCAGCCATGATGCCGGCGCCGACGATGGCAATACGCATGACAACCTCCATCTACTGAGTGTTCTTATCGGGCCTCCAGCCCCGGCAGGAAGGCAGAGCCACCCACTCTTGTGGGTCCCGGAACGGCCGGGGCCGGGTGTCGTCGGCGTCAACAAAAGCACGCTGCTTGATGATGCACCGCCGAGCGGGTGATCCTGCGATCAGTACTGCAGTCGTGTAGTCATGTAGGGGTGTGTGGCATACCTCCGGCCACCTCGACGCGGACGAGTGCGCTTCGCCCCTACCTCGTCCCCAAGCACACCGTAGACCGAGAGCTACCTGGCCCTGGTACGCAGTCAGTATACAAAACGACCATGTGCGGCAGTCTGCTATGCTCGAAGGTGGAAGTTCGCCAGTCACCGCTCGAGGATCTGTCATGACTAACCATCGCCGATTCCTTTCCGGCGCAATCGCGTTCGTGATCGTGCTTCTTGCCGGGGCACAGACCGCGCTGCCAGGCAGTGCCGCGCTGGCCAGGGCCACGTCAAAGGCAGGGCCGGCGCCGTTGCGGCCCAGCGCCGCCCTGGGCCCGCTGGAGAATATTCCACAGACGTGGAACAATTGTGGGCCTGCGTCGGTTGCCGAGGTGCTGGCCTACTGGGGCGTATATCGCACCCAGTGGCAGGTTCAATCGGTCATTCGCGCCGACGGCAACGCGCATGGCACGTCACCCTACGGGGTGCCTGCCTACATGCGCGGTCTTGGCATGCGGGCGCTACTCGGCATCGCCGGCAACGAGCGCCTGGTGAAGCTGCTGGTCGCCAACGGCTTCCCCGTCATCGTCAGCCAATACGTCAGCCTCACAGACCATGTCGGGCATTACAGGCCCATTCAGGCGTATGACGACGCCAAGGGAAGCTTCGTATCCAGCGATCCCTATTTGGGACAGGGCCACGTGATCGGCTATTCGGAGTTCGATGCCATCTGGAAGAGCACGAACCGCCGCTTCATGGTCCTCTACTCGCCCGGAAAGCAGCCCCTGCTCAACTCCGTGCTCAGAGCGGCTGGCTGGAACCGTGCCGCAGCCTATGCCGGCGACCTGGCGCGATCGGAGAAACTGCTTGCCGGCAAGCTGCAGGACACGACAGGATACGGCTCAAGCCGGAACTACTACCTGTCGATCGGCTGGGACGAGCTGGAGCTTGGCCGGATTAGGGCAGCGCGCACCGACCTGGCGTTGGCAAAACAGCACGGCGCGAACGCGGTCGTTCTCGGCTGGGTCTCCACGGAAATCGCTCGGGCCGGAGGCTCCGCTCAGGGCTCCCGGTAGATCTCGTGCCCGCCGACGCGCCGCCAGACGATGTGCGCTTCGCCCTTCATTGTACTGCTACTCCACCGCTCGCGCCGCGCAACCCGGGTCCGGCGCTAACCTCCCTTTCCGTCCTGCGTTGCCAGGGCATACGTGCGCCTTGGCACGTGAACACGGATCGATCCGCTGCGTCCAGCGAGCCGGATGATTTGCTTGACCGCGCCGCCGGCATCGTACACGGCCAACACGGGTGGCGAGCCCGGGAGAGGGGCCTGCACCACGAACGAGGCGCCCGACGCGGAGAGTCCACCGTACAGCAGCGTCACCCCATCCAGACTCACGAGGAACCCGGCGGGCTGAACACTCTTATGGAAAAACGCCTGCATCACGCTTCCGGACCATCGCTGGTTGGCGTCGGTGAAGATCTGCTCAACTGAGATGCCAAGGACCGCGTACAGCTGCCCCCTGGCAATGCGGTACCGGAAGACGGAGCCCATGGCTGCCGTGCCGGATGCCACCTGCACCTGCTCGGCGTTGCTGGGCGCAAGCAGCGCGGCAACCGGAGCTGAGGTCAGCACCGCGCCGCCGGCACGGAGGATTCCGGCCAGCGCGGCTCTGTCGACGGGCGCCACGTCGGCGGCAGTGCGATCCAGTACCACGACGTGTGTCACGGTCGCAAGGTCGCTGGAGTCCAGGTGCGTGACGATAGGCGCCGGCACGTCGTCATGAGCGAACGACGCGAGCGCCGTCCAATCGTACGTGTCGAGCGCTCGCATGGCGCGTGTCCGGCCAGCCACGAGCAGGTCGTGAGCGTTCGAAGCCAGAATGACCGCGTCGGGCCGGCCGGGAGGAGCCGACATGACTGCCCGCAAGAGCGGGAACGTCGCCGATACACGGGCGAACATCCGTGCCGGATCGTAGTAGTAGCGGTGCGTGTCGTTGAACAGTCCCTGGCCCCTGATGTTGTAGTTCCATACGGCAATGCCCTGCAGGTCGCCGCCCGTCTCCCGCGCCAGCAGGGCGAGGTAGATTGCGTTCGCCACCGCATCCGGAATCGAACCCGGATCGCTGCTCGCGCCATTCAGCCCCCAACTGTTCGCCGTCGACCACAGCCAGAGCGGCCGTTTGTAGATAGCGGAATAGTGCCCTAACGTTCGTACCAAACCGTACAGCGCATAGACATCGGTACTGTGCGCGGGCGTCGTGTAGAGGCCGTCCTTGGGATAGGCATCGAACGTGACCTCGAAGTTGGCAGGCGCCAGGCGGAAGATCGCCTCCAGGTCGGGCCCCTCATGCTTGACGCGGCTGTACCCACCGTCAAACGACATCGTTACCTTGACGCCCCGATCGAGCGTGAGCCACTGACCGGCGCTCCACGCCGCGTAGTCGGCGACATACTCGGCTTGAAACCGCCCCAAACTGGTCTGCCGCCGTGGATTCGTTCCCACCGCGCTCATGCTGAACCCGTACTGGCGATGAAACGCGGCATCCGCCCAGGTGGAGTAGTCGCCGTCCGCGGGCTCATCGGCCAGATTCAGCATAGTGATCGTGTCCCGGTAGGGTCGGACGAAGGTCACGTCCACCCACCGGTAATAGGTCAGAATGTCGTGCTGGTAGTCCGGTGCGTAGAAGGAGGCCGACTCGCCGCCGGCGTTGTACGTTTTCCCGCGCGCGTCCACGCGCAGGTCCTGGGGATGCGCCGTGTTCCACGCGGCGCCCATCTGAATCTGATACCCGATCGGCAGCACGACCGGCACGCCGATCGAGCGCGCCGCCTCGAGAGCGTATTGCACTGCTCGCGTCATGGCCACCGCGTCGGCATGGCGCGGCGAGGTCGCGTCCTCAAGCGCCTGCCACACTGCGAACGAGAGACCGGGCTCGCCTTTTGTCCGGTCTACTTCACCCGGGTTATTGTGTCCAAGCCAGACGATGGTGGAGCCGGCGGCGACCTGTTTCTGCATTTCGGACTTCAAGGTTGCCACGCTGTCGCCGGGATAGGCGTCCATCGCCCAGCCCGCAAATGTGGTCGCGGCGTTCGCGTGCCGCTGGCTGGCATTGACGTCGGGGTGCGGCGCAGCGGCCGCGAATCCGGCCAGGAAAGCCGCCACGGTGACCGATCGCCCCAGCAGCTCACCCGAGATTCGTCGTCTGTGTCGCATCGCGATGCCTGCCAGTCTCGCTCATCCTCCTGCCGTCGCCTCTACGTCTCGAGCGGCCGAGGCGTGTTCGGGGCCGCGTGGGAGGTCTTGCTGTATTACCGTACTCCAAACGGGGCACCGCCGCCCGTCGTGGCCGGCACCTAGCGTAGTACATTTTCAAGCCGTCTGGCGGGATGTCTTGGGCCTCCGGCTGCTGCCGAATGGTAGGGGCGACCCGCCGGGTACCGCCGGGGTACCTGCCCGAAGGGCGGGTCGTCGCGGGTCGTCGCGGGTTGCGTACCCTGGACCTGCCATTCGTCGAGTTCGAGGAGCCTTGGACGCAGATGTTGTTCTACTGCGCGATGGGGCGCGTGAGTCTGTTTGGTGCCGGGCGAGGCTGTCAGCGGCTGCGGTCGTCAGTAGCGCGCTGGGCCTGCATATAAGCGGCGAAGCCACTGACCTTGCGGCGAAAGTCCGCCTCGACCACGCGGGGAAGCGCTTCGGTCTCAATGCGCGGCGCGATTTCCTCGAAGGCAGCGATAATCTGGTCCAGGCTGACGACGCCCGCACGTCATAGTGCCGTCGCGTCCGCGTGTTGCGCTACTGGCCGCGCTCGATTTTGGCCAGCGCGCTGGAAAGGATGCCAGTTCTCCTCAGCGCGCAGGTCGTCGATGACGCTCCGCCCGACATCTTCCCACGCGCCGGCGTAGTCCGGCGCCAGCGGCTGATCGTCCGCGAGGAGGCGGGCGAGGTCGCCAGGGGGCGCGACCGAACTCGTCCTCCGGGGGGCTCACGTGGAGATCGGGCGCTAGTACAGTGCTTTCGATGGGACGCCAGCCTGGTTGGTAGAGGTCGAGGCTGAAGGCCCAGGTTCGCTGCAGCGCGGACGCGGCCAATATGCTCGTACGGAGGCGAAGGGCAAGCGCCGTATCATCGACCTGTTACGCGAGAGTCCGCACCCGGGCAGCGAGCACGGGTTGGCGGAGCAGGAGTGCGACGAGTGCCAGACGCAGGCGTGGCTCGGAGCATGTCGCCAGGGTACGCAGCAGAACGTCGGGTGGCCAGGCAGGGGGGCGGCGTCGAGTGCCGCCGCCGAGATAGTGCAGGCCCGCCAGGCGAAGTTGATCGATGAGCGTGTCTTGCTGCGCCGCGTCCTCGGTCGACGCGTCGTGCCAGATCGTTGGCTGCATCTTCGACCCTCCCAGCTGTCATGGTAGCGCGGTGCGCTGCGATGTACTTAAAGCCCTAATCATTACTTGCGTATCTGGGGAAGCGAGCAGCGGGGCGAAACACATGGTACAGAGCGTACATGCGAACCAGGGTGCGCGAGGAGTTGGGCTTTGAACTGGAGATCGTCCATCCACCGGCGGGTCAGCGTGGCCTCCAAGTGCGCGAGCGCCGGTGGGTCGTGGAACAGACGTTCGACTGCCTTTCGCGCTGTCGGCGGCTGTGCGAAGACTATTACACGCTCCTGCCGGTACGCGAGTCGCGGGTCTATCTGGCCCCAATAGGTGCAAGCTCGCCCGCTTTGACTATGTCCAAGCCGGACGCTCGAAACTCCGGCCGTCGCATAGGTGGTTCGATTAGGCTGCCAAGACCTTTCTGAACGCGCTCTAACGGCAGTTCTACATGATGTCGCTGATATCGCGCTCCGAGCGCAGGCGCACAACCAACAACACTATCTTTGGATGTGCTTGTGAAGGAAGGTACCGCGGTTGACCGTGGATCGAAGCACCGCTCAGGCATCGGCTGGTGATGGGCCAGCACCACTACGGCATCTGGATGCGCCGACACCCTACCCCTGGCGTGACAATCCTAGGCGAGTGCATAGACGGGGGCGGGCAAGATGCACCCGCGAGAGGGGACTCGAGGCCCGGGATAAGGTCCATGCCTGTCGATCCCACCGTGGCGTTGGTAAAGCTACCAGCCGCTCTGCTCGCCTGCCACGCGGTCAGGTAGCCTGGGCGTCGGCGGCCCGTGCGGCAGCTAGCCTCTGCGCCGCAGGCAGCGGACGCTACCGACGGCGCCTCCTGGGAATCCAACTGATGTTGGCCATCGTGGCCTCCTCGGGCGGCGAGAACACCAGGTCCGCTGCCTCGACGATAGCCGTGGTTGCGCCGGCCAGGTTTAGTGCATTGGCCCAGTCGCCCGCGGCCGCGGCCAGGTTGGCCATTCCCCATAGCGGGGCGAAGCTGCGCCGGATGTCGCCTGTCCCGCGCAGTGCAGACAGGGCCTCCACGTAGCTGGCGCGTGCCGTCTCCACCTCACCTATCTCCTGAGCGATCTCCCCGAGCCGGGCGAGCGTAAAGGCGATGCCCGCCCGCGAGCCCAGGGCATGGTGATGTGCCAGGGCCTGCCCAAACAGCTCGCGTGCCCTGAGCAGATCGCCGCGCGCCCGCGCGACCAGGGCCAGGCAATCCAGCCTTATTGAGACTTCAAAGCGGTCCCCGCATGCTTCCGCCTCGGCCAACGAGGCTGTCATGTCGTCTTCGGCAGGTCCCAGGTCCCCTTCGCGCAAGCGCACCAGTCCACGAAAGTGGCGCGCAAAGCCAGAGTCCGTGGTGTTGCGAGCCTCCTGCCAAAGCTCCAGGGCCTCGGCCAGGAAGGGTCCTGGTCGAGGTGGCATGATGCGCGGCCGCGAGCCTGTCAGTTCAGGCCAGAGACAGATTCCGCTCAGACTCGCCAGGCTATCGGCCGGTTCCTGGCGGTCGACCTGCTCCTCTGCGGGTCGCCAGGTATCGCTCGACCTGCTCCGCTACCTCACATTGAGCATCTAGGCCAGTTGCAGCGACGGTGCGGGCCCCCGGTTGCGACACGGCACCCTGCAACGCCAGCAGACGCTGCAGCCAGGTGCGCAGCTCGCCGTAGCGACCATCCAGAAACGACCAGTACAGGCCCAGGTCAGCCAGGACCACCAACCCGCGCTCAGTCGCCGCGTCGTCGCCGGCCTGCCCGCGTGCGACGCACCAGCCTGCCGCCACCCGCAGGTTGTCCAGCTCGCGATTGAAGCGCTCATGCCAACCAAGCATGGTGGTGTCCCATCGGTGCTCCGCCGCCGTCTCTCCCAGGGCGAGGAAATGGGCGGCGTGGCGATTGCGCAGCGCATCCAGCTCGCCCGCGGCCTCCAGCTGGTCGCGCCCGTACTCGCGGAGCGTCTAGTCGAGCAAGTCGGCATACCGCCCTTCCTGTATAGGCAGTTCTGGTCCAGCAGCGGCTGCAGCGCCACTTCGACATCATCGTCACGTCGGCCCGCTCTCGAGGCTGCAGACGTCCTCCACCACCTCCAGGGTGCAGCCACCGGCAAAGACGGCCAGACGACGGAACAGTGCCTGGTCTGCGGGAGTAAGCAGGCCGTAGCTCCAGGCAATGGTGCGCCGCAGGGTTTGCTGCCGCTCCGGCAGGTCCCGTGCGCCGGAGGTCAGAATCCGCAAGGGCTGGTCTAGGCGAGCGACCGGGATGCCGACGCGCGGCAGTGATCTCCCCCGCCGCAGCCAGCCGATCGTGCCAAATCCCCGCACCGGGCTCGCCACCACCGCGCTTCACGCCGGGGTGAGCGTAAAGCCGGGTTGCACGGCGTGGGCTCGCTGGACGAAGAGGTGCACGCTTGCCACCTCGTGCAGGGCGGCGAGGGACGGCAGATTGCCGGGGTCGGGTACCGCCAGAGGGGGAACCGGGAAGACCTGCTCGCCTTGCAGGCGCAGCGGTGCCCGGCTGGTGACCAGCAGCCGCAGCCCGCCGCAGGCGGCAAGCGGCGCCGAATCCGGCGCCGCCTCGAGGAGATGCTCGAAGTTGTCCAGGACGAGCAGAAGCTGCCGTTCGCGCAGGAAGCTTGTCAGGGTGCGGGCGAGCGGCTGGGAGCCCCTGTCCCGCGCGCCGCGGCCGTGGCCGGTCGCCGGCCCGCACCAGGCTCGATCTCGACGGCCAGTTCGTCGAACACGACGCCATCACGAAAGCGGCTTTGCAGCCGCACGGCAAGCTGGACGGCGAGCCGGGTCTTGCCCACGCCTCCCGGGCCGGTCAGGGTGAGCAGGCGGACGTGCTGCTGCTTGAGCAGGGCCTGTACGGCGAGTACTTCTTGTTCGCGGCCCAGCAAGGCCAGGGTATCGGGCAGTGCGCCGGGTAGACCGTGGTCCGGAAGTCACCTGGCCGGGCGCCCGTGCCCGGCGGCCGCCTTGTTCGATGTGAGGCACCTCGACGATCGTCACCAATGCTTCTGCCAGCAGGGCCAGGGTCTCCCGGTCGCGGCAGCTTGTATGCGGCTCCGTCGCTGATCGTGCGTTAGGCGATACCTGCCCGCTCGGCAAACCCCTCCTGCCTGGCCTCCGCTTCGCGACGGCCGTTTCGCAGCAGCTGCGCGAACTGCTGTGGTTGCAGAATGCCCACCCTGCGCTCCCATCGGTGCCCACGGCCGCGCGTCTTCCGCGCGTGCCTCCCTAATCCCAGCATAGCACGGCAAAACGGAACTCCACCTGTCCGCAAACACAGCAGGTAGCCCCAATCGCAGCATGAATCGTGTTACTGAAGCTTGCAGGTTGTGCATACCGCGGCGCAACCTGACGGCGCACACTACGGGAACAAACCTGCGTCGTCCGAGTGGAGGAAGGAGAACACACAAGCCGGCACTGGATCAACCAGCCGCGTTAGCGTCTATGACACTAGATGTCGATGAAAGGGAAGACCGATGTCTCTCTTTGCGTTTGCTCGTTCGGCCGCCACGACATAGCACTCGTGCCGGCAGGATTGCCTCGTGCGATCGAACCCTGGTCCCGGCTGGCGGTTCAGTTTACCGTGCGCACCCGAGCGCACAGGTAGCCGCTCAGATGCCTTTCACGCCGCAGAGCGCCAACACCTGCGGCGCCGCGAGAGCGGCTACGCCGCCTACATACCGGAGACGAACCAGTTCTACTGGACCTGCTACGCCGCGTAGGCGGCCGCACAGATGCCTTTCATGCAGGGCACCCAGACCGCGCGCCTGGAGAGCGGCTAGCCGCCTACGTGCCGGATTCTAACCAGTTCTTCTGGACCTGTTACGCCTCGGCCGAGTGACTCTCCGATTCGATAACGGCAAGCTCAGTCTCGCAGGTCCGCGCAGCCGGCAGCCGGCGCGTTCAGCGTCGCTCTCCCTTTCATTGTCGCTCGCTGAAGCCCGCTGCCCGGTAGTCGTGCTTGATGTCGCTTTCTCCCGGCACCGCATCCTACCACCCTCCGCATCCGTCAGCGTATGGCACTCTGGCGCAGGCGCATGTTCACGCGCCAGGTATGACGACCGAGCTCAACGCTATGGCTGCAGCCGCACCTTCCGCGCCAGCGACACGCCGGTTGACCAGGCTGCAGTCGGGCTTCAGGTCCGCTCACAGGCCGTCGCTACCATCAGGCCGCCTTGCCTATGCACTTCGTCGCGCTTGATTCGGCCGCGCCCGGGTCCCCCCGGTGGTCGCCCTTCCATCCTCGCCGCGCTGGAGGCCTGACATAACCTGAGACGGTGGCCTGAAAAGCACCGGCGCTTGAGCGCACAGCACGCTGCACAGCGTAATAAGCTGTGCTACGATTGCCGCATGTTGCTCGACGACACGATGATTGCCTCTGAAGACACGTCCGCCTGGCACGATCACGTTGTGCTGTGCGGACTGGGACGCATCGGCGAGAGTGTCACCGAGGCAATCCTGCGTGCCGGCGCGCGCATCGTCGTGATCGACAGCGGACCCCCGACGGCGTTCAAGCGCATGCTCGCCCGCCACGGAGTCCCGGTGATCGACGGCGACAGCACGCGTTACGAGCTATTGCAGCTCGCGGGCGTGCGAAACGCACGCGTGGTTATCGTCACCATCAGCCACGACATGTCCAGCCTCAAGACCGCGCTGGCGGCACGCGAGCTCAACCTGTCGGGTCGGGTGGTGATGCGCCTCTTCAACCAGCGTATGGCGGAGCACCTGAGGAGCCTACCGGTGGGCATCGAAGCGCTCTCCCTCTCCGCCATGGTGGCGCCGGTCTTTGCAATGGCGGCGCGAAATCCCTGGCTCAGAGGCGCGTTCACCCTGGGCGGCACCACCTGGGCCGTCGGCAGCATCGTCGTTCCCTCCGACGTGTCGCCCATTCTGACGCTTGAACACTGGCGCCTGGTTGGAATGGTGACTCTCGCCTGCACGACGCCCGAGAGAACCACCTGGTTTCCACCAATGGACTTCGTTCCACCTGCCGGCGCTTTGCTGTTCGTCGCCGCCCACCCCTCCCGGCTGAGGGGCCTCGGGCGCCATCCTGAATGGGTCGCGGCAGCCAGAGACGCAGGCAATCCCGAACAATGGCTGGAAACCCAACTGGCACTCACGACTTCGCGGCGGCGCCAGCATTCTCAGAGCATTTGGCGGAAGTCGGTGCGGCTCTGGAAACACACCAACCGCTTCCTTCGCGCGGCGGTGTCGCTCATGCTCGTTCTCTTCCTGCTCAGCGTGATTCTCTTCAGACAGTTCTACCCCCTGGCGCTCTCCAACGCAGTCTACTTCACGGCTGCGCTGATCACGACAGTGGGGTTGGGGGACATCAATCTGCTCCACGCATCGACGGCGCTCAAGCTCTACGGCGTCTTCGTGATGCTGACCGGCGCTGTCCTGATGGCCGTGATCTACGCGCTGATCGCCGAAGCCGTGGTAAGTGAGCGCATCGCCGCCTTCGTCGGAGCGCCGCTGGATGAACAGCAGGATCACTATGTGGTGGCGGGGGTGGGCACGGTGGGCTTCCGCGTGGTCAGCATGTTACATGAGGCCGGCGAGCATGTGGTGGCAATCGAGGAGTCCGAGCATGCACGCTTCGTCTCGCAGGTGCGGGCCCTGGGTATTCCAGTCGTTATCGGCGACACACTGTTCGAGGATACGCTGCACCGCGCTCAAATCGCGCGCGCCCGCGCCTTCATCTGCGCTACCAGCAACGACCTGGCCAACATTGAGGCAGCGCTGAACGCGCGTGCCATCGCGCCCGACATCCACGTCGTCGTGCGCGTGTTCGATCATGAACTGGCGGTGCAGGCCCGGCGCAGCCTGAATATTCCGGCCGCCTTCAGCACGGCCAGTCTGGGCGCGCCGGTCTTCGCCAGCGCGGCAATCAGCCACGAAGCGCCGCGTATCATCGGCGTGCCGGTGGACCATCCGGGCATCGACAGCTTGAGCATCCTCTACATGCAGATAGACGCCGAGCTGGCCGGCCAGACGGTGAGCGCTGTTGCCGCCGCGCGCGGCGGGGCGCCACTCCTGCACCGGCCGGCCAGACGCCCCAGCGAGGAAAGCTTCGCGCCAAAGCCCGGTGCAGTGTTGGCCAACGGCGACATGCTGGTCCTCGCACTGGCCGGAGAAGTGCCTCTGTTCGAGACCGAGGACTGATCGCCTCAGGAATAGCTGGCCGCGCGCAGAACCCTGGCGCGTTTCGCCGCCCGCGGCATGCCCGAGGCGAGCAGATCGGCTACCACCGCCTCGATGTCATAAGGCACCCGATGCAGCACGGCTTCCCAGCCGCGACCATCGTGCCGGAGCTCAGCCCAGGCCGCGCGCGCGTCGCCATCGCGTGGAAACCCGGCGCTCGCCACATCCACGAGCAGTAGGCTACCTACCCGGCGCTGATAGGAGATATGGAGGTGCCCGAAGACGAGCACCGCCGCTTCCACGCCCGCGAGCTGCGTCGACAGCGTAGCTTCGTCCGCATCGGGAGAGATGTGCAGCTCGAGATCGTCGAGATTGGCGTGGACCATCAGAATGCCGCCATCCGGGCCGGGAAGGTGGAAGCGATGCGGCAGACCCTTGAGATAGGCGACGCCGTCCGGTCCGATCTTTTCCGCGGCCCAGGCAGCTTGTGCTCGTTCCGACTGCTTCAGGCCCGCTTCGTCCAGCGCCTGGGAGTCGGCGAAAAGATAGTAGTCGGTGTTGCCGAGGACGACCGGACAGTCGAGAGCCCGGATGCGCGCCAGGGTCTCGGCAGGGCGCGGCCCGCCATTGACAAGATCACCCGCCACCAACACCTGGTCAAAGGCAACCTGCTGGGCGATATCGCCCAGCACCGCTTCCAGACCCAGCAGGTTGCCATGGGTATCGGAGAAGGCAGCAATGCGCATAGAGACGCTATGCTTCCGCCAAGCCGTTGACCGCCGCGATGCACGAGTACAGTTTTCCCCGCAGGTTGCCGCTCTGGCAATCGCTCCACCAGGAGATGAAATCTCGGTAGCGCCGATTGCGCTCGTCGGTCTTCCCGCTGAGCAACGCCAGGATTCCCGGACGCGGGTCGCCTGTTGAGCCACCCTCGAGCAACCTGCGAGCGCGCGCCATGCGCTCTTCATGCGGCATCGGCTCAGTCGCCTGCGCCACCAGTTCTTCTTGCATGCGTTGCGCAATGACCGAAAGATGGCGCTTGAGCACCTCGACCAGGACGTCGCAGTCGTGAATCTCACCTATCTGCTCTTGAACATCCTTGATATCGGAGATGCGATCCTCGATATCGGGGCCGTAGCACACGCGGAAGATCTCCAGCGCGTAGCGAAGATGTTTGGCCGCGATGCGCATTTCATGCAGCTCGGTGACATTGGCCGGATCGTTGATGAACGGCTCGAAGCCGTACAGGTCCGCGACACGCTCAACCGCGATCATGCGTGCATGCTCCTGCAGGAGAGTCCGCGGATCCAGCGCGCCTTTCTTCTTTCCCTTGCCGGGCGCGTGGCTCTCTCCCATAAGCAGGACGTAAAGTCTGTAGCGGAAGCCGGAGCGCTCGACCGCGTCCAGGGTCTGAATCAACCCGCGGCGATAGCCGTCGCGCTCATCGCGAAGCACCTGGATGAGATCCGCGACCCCGGGTTTCTCGTCCTCGGGTGCCTTCTTTGCGTGCCGCTCCAGGCCTTCGATCAGCACGTCGCGGTCGCGGACTTCACCCAGAGCCCTGGTCAGGGATCTGGCCAGCTTCTCTAGGGGCTTGAACAGGCTCACGGGATAGCAAGCGCCGAACACATCCATGGCTGCCCGTAGCCGTCGCGACGCCACGCGCATGTCGTGCAACGCCTCGACATCGTCACCCGCGCGCGTGCCCGCCTCGTGCTGGAATAGCTCGTCCAGTTTCTGGCCAATGGCGGGCCTGGCCGCGGCGCAGAACGGCATCTCAGGCTGCAGGCCATGAACCTCGCTGCCCATCAGCGTTGCCCGGAAGCGGCCTGCCGCAAGATAAGCCCTTCCCGGATTCCGGTCGTACTGACCACTGCGTGCTCCATTCCGCTCCGCTCCCAGAGTGTCACCACGATCGTAACGCCTCCGGCCAATGTGCGCGCCCGCAGCGGATCGATGTCATACCGGCGTGCCACGTCGGGTGACGGCGTCCTGGCCAGCATACGCATGACCTCCTGCGCCTCGCCGATGGACAGCTTGTCACCGCCGTCGCGGCCTCGCGCGATCTTGTGCAGATTGTTGGCCGATCCACCGGTCAGAACGAGGTGATCGACGTCAGGCTGCGGAAGCGCGGACAGCGCGTCAAAGAGATGGGCTCGCAGTCGCCAGAGCTGCGCGGCAGTGGGAGGATCGTCGGGCAGGAACGCTTCCACCGTGCGCCCCGCGCCCTCCGGCACGGACTGCGCCACCGTGATCGCGCCGTCTGTCGCCAGTATCAGCTCCGTGCTGCCACCTCCGCTGTCGATCACGCCTACGCGCCCGTGGAGGGCCCTGTTCAGTGTTGCGCCGGCAAAGGTCAGCTGTGCCTCTTCTTCGCCGGGAATGATGCGAAGCTCGAGGCACGATCGGTGGCGCACCAACGACACAAGATCGGTTCCGTTGGGGGCCTCGCGTACCGCGCTGGTGGCGACCAGAAGAACCGGATCGGCGCCAAGTCGTGTCGCCACGGCATGGAACTCGCCAATGACGTCGGCCGCCCAGTCGATCTTGTCGGGCAGAAGCCGGCCATCTGGTTGAATATCCATCGCCAGACGCACGAGTGCGGTCTGGTCGTGTAGCGGCGCAATACTACCGCTCTCGACGCGTGCCACGAGCACGTGAACGGTGTTCGAGCCGACGTCAATCGCGGCTATTGGCGTGTGTTCCTGATGGGGCATTGTGAGTCCAATCGTGTGAGTGTTGCCGGTTTGAGCCGCTCACGTTGCCCGGCCCAATGCGACCGTGCCCGCCCTACGCGTCGCAAGCGCGCAGTCATGCATACGTGTCCACTCGATCGCACCGTGCTTGAAGCGGCGCCGCGGCTGTCCAGCGTGCTTAACCTGTGTAAATGGGATCCGTTCCTGCCGGCTCGACCGCGACCGTTTCGCTAGCTTTGCCGTTCGAGGCGGGATCGCCGGTCTTTTTGGGCGCGTGCGCCTTTGCCGTGCCGGCCGGCTTCGCGGAGTGCGTAGCCACCTGCGTCGCCTTCTCAGCCTTGGCAGGCCTCGATTTCGGAACCGCAGCCTGCGCGCGCGCGCCCCTATCAGCCGCGGCCGGCGCATGTGCCTGTTCGAGCAGGGCCTGCACGGCGACCAAAGCCTCGGCCGCCTTCGCAAGGCGCGCCTCGGCGCGTTCGAGCCGTTCACGCAGCTTCCCGGTCTTCTGTTCCGCTTTCAGGTGGATAAGCTTGGCATCCTCGAGCTGTCGTTGCAGAGCCTTCTTCTTGGGCGATTTCGACACCTGTTTTGCTTCCACCGTAGCCGTTTTCACCGCGCGACGCCCCTTTCGCGAACTGCAGCCAAAACGCCCATCCGGCGTTTTCAAGCCGCGTCTCCCAGCGTGCTGTCACGCCAAGATTGTTTTCCAGAGCTAAAGTATATCACACTCACAGTGTAATGTCTTGCTGTTTGCGGACCTGGTGATCAGCCGCGCAGTGCCGTTGTGTTGAAGGACGCCGAGCGTCTACCTGGCGGCTCCTGCGTCATTCGATGTCCGGGCACTCGCGGAGCCTGGCCAGAATGGCGCCGTTCCAGGTAGCATCGTGCGTGAAAGAAACCAGGTCGTTTCCGGTGCCGACGCAGTCAAGCGGATAAGGATGAGGTCAGCCCATGGTCATCAGCGGCAACTCCGAGCGGAACGGTCTACTTCGCGCCTATGGGGAGCTCTTGCCGCTGACAAGCGCGACTCCGTTGATCTGCCTGGGCGAGGGCAACACGCCCATGATCCGCGCCCATGCAATTGAAGCGCGAACCGGCATGCATCGTGTATTTCTCAAGCTGGAAGGCTGCAACCCTACCGGTTCGTTCAAGGATCGCGGCATGGTGCTCGCGGTTGCCAAAGCCTTGGAGGGAGGGGCCAAGGCAGTCATCTGCGCGTCGACAGGCAACACCAGCGCCTCAGCAGCAGCGTACGCGTCCCGCGCAGGCATGCGTGCTTTGGTTGTGATACCGGATGGCTATATCGCGCTTGGCAAACTGGCGCAGGCTCTTGCCTATGGCGCCAACGTCGTGGCCATCGAAGGCAACTTCGACGATGCACTGACCATTGTGCGGGCGCTGGCCGAGACTGGCGCCGCCACCCTGGTCAACCACATCAACCCTCATCGAGTCATCGGTCAGCAAACCGGCGCGTGGGAGATATGCGATGCGCTCGGACGGGCGCCCGACTACCTTTGCCTGCCGATGGGCAACGCCGGCAACATCACCGCCTACTGGAAAGGCTTCCGGCGCTACCACGACCTTGGGCGCATCCCGACATTACCGAAGATGATGGGCTTCCAGGCGGAGGGCTCGGCCGCCCTCGTGCGGGGCATCGTGGTTGAGAAGCCGGTAACCGCGGCGACCGCGATCCGGATCGGCAACCCTGCCAGCCGTGCCACGGCCGTTGCAGCGCGCGACGAGTCGGGCGGTCGCTTCACTGCCGTGAGCGAGGACGAGATCCTGGAAGCGTACCGATTCCTCGCCTCACGCGAGGGTGTCTTTGCCGAGCCCGCATCCTCGGCTTGCGTGGCCGGCCTGCTCAAGCTGGCAGCCGCGGGCGAGCTCGACCGCAAGGCAACGGCCGTATGTATTCTCACCGGAAATGGGCTCAAGGACCCGGACTATGCCATCGCCATGGCCGGCCAGCCCACGCGCATCCCCGCCACGCCGGAAGCCGTGGCCGAGGCGGCAGGACTGGCGTGATCGCGCCCCGATGGCGACGTCACCCAGACGCGTCCTGCGGGTCTCGAGGCACGCTGGTTTCCGCGTAGAGATCCGATAGGCTGAGGCGAATGCCCAGGCTAGGTAGTTCAGCTTCCTGTTCAGGCCAGTAGATGCGTTGGGTCCAGGACGGCTCAGCACGGTCATAGACTTCCACACACTGGTAACGTGTCCAGATGAGCACATAGGCGTCCACACTGGGGCACGATCGAGCGAGCGTATATCTGGCGGTTCGATCCTCGCGTTCTGTCGAGGGCGAGAGGACTTCCACTACCACGCGCGGCGTCTGTATTTCTTGTGCTGCACCTCGATCTTGGGGATTGCAACTGACCACGGCGTCGCAGAAGCGGTATTCCGTCGCTTGAAAGCGGACTGCCGCATCGGATCCATGGGCGTGACAGCCGCTACCGCGCAGAGCACGGCGGAGGGCAGCTACCGCATTGAAGCCAATGTCGGCGTGATCCACAGTGCCGCCAGACATGGCCACCAAGTACCCATCGTGGTACTCGAATTTGAGGTTGCTCTTCTTCAGGATCTGGCGCCACTCCTCAACCGTGACACGTTCTGGTAGCGGTTCTGGTTGAGCCATAGCGTCAGCCCCCTCTCACACTTCTCGCAACACACTCGCGATGATGCACGCTGGCTGTGTTTGCATTGTACTCCTACTCCTTGGCACGGCCCAGTCGTGCGACCTGAGCAGCGTGACAGGCGTGCTGGCACTGCTCCCGCACAAGCGGGAAGACACGCTGCGCCGGCAGCCGTGGGATTCTGCGCCGCTGCTGGCAACACCTGGCGGTCGGCCTGGAGCGCGGAAAGTCTCTACCCGGTAGCCTGCGTGGCCTGGAAGGACCCGGGACCGTACGACAGTACTTGGTGCATTGCCAAGCGGCACGGTTTACTGGGACGTTCAGGCAAGTCGCTGCCACATGCTGCACATGCTGGCGCGCCGGCTCCAACCCGGCTCGACCGCCGGCCGCGAGGACTGCTACGCTAAAGCGAGCACGGTGGTTCGCACGGCGCTGCCCGATGCTCACCTGCACCAGAAAGGGGCAGCCGTGGGAGTGGAAGAGCAGGCGACGACACGACCCGCCGTCAGGCGCGTAGCCGACGCCCTGGCGAGCCTGGGCATCACAGACGAGATAGTGGAGTTTTCCCAGAGCACTCGAACCGCCGAGGAGGCCGCGCAGGCGATAGGCACGACGGTCGAGCGCATCGTCAAATCGCTGGTGTTTGTGGCCGGAGATGCGTTGCTGCTGGTGCTGACATCGGGGGCTAACCGCGTCGATACCGAGCGACTTGGCCAGGCCGTGGGCGCGCATATCAGGCGTGCCGATGCGGCGGCCGTGCGACAGGCGACAGGATTCGCCATTGGCGGCGTACCGCCGGTCGGGCACGCCACGCCCCTCCCTGTCGTCCTCGATCGCGACCTCATGCAGTACGACCTCGTGTTCGCGGCCGCTGGCACCCCACATGCCATTTTCCCGATCACACCCGCCAATCTTTGCCGCATAACCGGCGCTCGTATTCTGGATATCAAGGTGCATGTCCATGCCGAAGCATGACGCATGGAGAGGCGCCAGATCGCGGATCTGCCGGCGGCGGCAGTGCATGATTCGAGCCCGGGCGAGGCTGCTCGCAGGTCCCGTCCGATCGCTGTGACATAGCACGTGGCAGGGCAGACCGGGTCCCATCGCAGCCGGCGACCGGGTTCGCGGAGCGAGCCTGTGCGGCCGCGGGCGCCACGCGTGGCGCGGAAGGGCGTGCGCGCTAAAAAGACATCCCGCCTTAACGCTCTGGTCGCTCCCCTCCGCGGCATCGCGACCGTCCTCACCGTGGTGGTGCTGCCCAGGAGGCGCGCCAAGGGCAACTACCACAAGTACCGGCGAACAAATCCCTTGCTTGGGCCGGCACGCGTTGCCGCCCAGCTCGGTTTCGTGGCTGTACTGGTCTGGTGGCTTGTTGCACACCATGCGGTGCCGGCCCTGAAGCACCCTGCCGCGACCCGCGGCACGCCGTATGTGCCGCCGAACGGACCGGTGCGCGTGGACGGTGGTCCCTCGATCAGCGCCGAGCGGCTGGATGGTATCCTGGCGGCATATCAGTCACCGCTTCAGGGGCAGGGAGAGCATATCGTTGCACTCAGCAACAAGTACAAGATCGACGACGGCGTGGCGCTCGCCTTCTTCGTAATGGAGAGCCGTGCGGGAACGCAGGGAGAGGCCGTGGCAACGCACAACTTCGGAAACCTGCGCCCGATGCCCAATGAGCCCGCGCGTGATGGCTATCGGTACTATGACACCTGGATTGACGGGGCTGCCGAATGGTTTCGCCTGATGCGGGACCTGTACGTGAACCAACTCGATTTGCACACGGTCGCCGAAATCGTTCCAGTCTATGCGCCCGCCGCCGACAGCAATGACCCGCCCACCATGACCGCGGGCATCCTGCAGCTTGTGGGCTGCTGGCGCGGCACGGCCGACCAATGCCCCGCCGACCCGCCTGGGATGCCGACCGTCATAGCCACGACCGCATGATGGGCGCGCACGATGCGCCAACTCCGCACGATAGCGGCGGCCAGTCGCTCGCGGCACGACTCGCCGCGCTGGTGAACAGTGCTATAGCGGGCGCCGAAGACCCGCGCACCCTAGCCGTTACCGTGCTGAACTGCGCTCCTGCCGCGCAGGGAGGTCGAATCGATCTCTATCCGCGACTGATCGACGAAGCAGCGTCGTACGAGCTCGTAGACGACTGTGGCGCGCCCGTCCCGCACGGCTGGATTGGCGAGCCCGGTTGCGCACCGCGCGTGGTTACCCTGCCGGGCGCCGAACTGGCGGATCTGCCGGCCGCGCTGGCGCGCGTCCTCGCATCCCTGCCGCCGGGTCTGGACGCCAGTGAGCTCAGCGTCTGGACAAGCGGCAAGACAGTGCATCTCGAAGCAAGCGCCGGCGCGGGGGATGCCATCGATCCGTGGGAGCTCGAAAACGCAGCGATCCTTGCCGTCGACCTCGCGACGAGAGCGGCGTGTGCCCGCGCCTGTATCACCGTACATCTGGCTGCAAGCATGCACCTGGCAGTCGCCGTGCCTGTGACTCCCGCCTGCAGTTACAGGACTTTCCTCCTGCGACCCCGGGCTAAGGCGCCTAAGGTGAAGGGCAGCCGGATGGCCACGCTCGACATGCTTCCGCTGGAACTGGGCAACCCGGAGCCGCTTAATAGGAGCCCCGGAGTCGGGAATCTGCGATCTCACGCCGGCCTGTGCGTCGAAGGAGTGCTGCCTCACGCCGGGCCGCTGCTCTCGGTACGACCGCGTGACGTAGTGCTTGACGCATTCGTCGAAGAGCACGATGGCAGGTGCGCGCTCGTTCGCGTGAGCAACCGATGTCGCCTGGCGCGAACGGCTGAGATCGACTGGAAGCTGCCGGCGAGGTCCGTCGAAGTGCTCGAGGCCGGTGGCAAGCGCATTCGCGTGATACGTTCAGGCGGGTCATGCTCCGGCCTGGAAGCAGAAATGCCGGCGCTGGAATGCCTTTTGTTTCGCATCGAGTGGGCTTGAATCCTGGGGCCTATTCTCAACCTGGGAGGTCGTGCCAGCCGGTCATGCTGCAAATAACCGCAATTGGGCCAAGGCCTCCGGCGTCAGGTTCTTCGTGCGTGAGCCGCCGCTGCCGGGCCCGCGGCCTTATGGCAGCACGACCATCATACTGGCCAGCAAGTAGATCACGTACAGCGCAAGCGCACCGAGGAACAGGTCGCCGGCGAACTCCGGGTGGTGCCACGGGCGATCGGCAGTGCGCGATCTGCGTACGGCACAGGTATTGCTGCGAGGTCGACGCAGTTCTCGTTCGGAGGTGGCCATGGTCTTCTCCTGTCTGGGCGGCGGCGGGTGAGCACGGTTTAACCATCTGCAGACATAATAGAATATTTGTTCTATAATATCCATGGGGTTATCCAGGCTTGCCTCATCAGTCGCGATCCTGGTACTGATGCAATGGAATGCCGTGCGTTCGGTCGCTCGGCGGAACCTTCGGTTAGGTGGCATCGTCCGGGCGTGGCATGGGAGTCGAGAATGGCAACGGGCGTGAGCAGAGACAGATCAATCTTCTGGTGGCTGGTGCTGGCGGCGCTCACGATTCTCGCTCAGGCGGTGCCTGCCAACGTGGCACGCGCCCGTCCCGTGGCGTTCGCAGCGATCGTGCTGCCCGGCGATGCGCGCATGCATCCGAATGCTCAGACCGAGTGGTGGTACTACACCGGGCACCTGCGCGACACGACGGGGCGCACCTTCGGTTTTGAGCTCGTCACCTTCAAGCTGCAGGGTTTGAAGAACGTGTTTCCGCTGTCGCCGATCGACACCGGCTATCGTGTCGACTTCGCCATAACCGACGAGGCTGCCCGCATGTTTCATGCACGCGTGAGCTACGTGCTGCCCAATCCGCCAAAGACAACTATGTCAGCCAAGACCTTGACCATCCGCGCTGCCGGCGACGGCGTGTCGTCGGCTATCGATACGCTGCCGGGACCGAACATCGCGTATCGGATTCGTGGCGCTATGAGCGCCGGCGCCGTCGATCTCACGGTGGAGACCGCGCGCACGCCCTTGCTGGAAGGCGGACACGGGGTCGTTTCGATGGGCGCCGGGGGTTACTCCTACTACTACAGCCTGACCAATCTCGCTACCACGGGCACGCTGACCCTTGCCGGCCGATCGTATAGCGTGACGGGTGTCACCTGGATGGACCACCAATGGGGGACCTGGCGATGGGACAAGATACGTGGCTGGGACTGGATGGGCGTGCAACTCGACAACGGCATCAGCGTCGTGCTCAGCAACTTCGATCGCTCGCGCCTCGTGGCCAAGAGCGCGGCCGCAAGCTTCCCAAACGGCACGCAGGTGGATACGACTGATTCACAGATGACCCCGTCAGGACGATCGTGGACCAGTCCCGCCACCGGCACGCGGTATCCGCAGGGCTGGCACATCGTGGTGCCCGCGCTTGGGCTGGATGCTCAGGTGACGCCGGTGATGGCCGGTCAGGAGGTCGTCGATCCGCTCGGCCTGGGCTCGACGTACTGGGAGGGGAGCTGCGTCGTATCCGGCACCCTGCGGGGCAAGCCGATTGCGGGGCGAGCCTACACCGAGCTGGTCGGCTATGGCAAGCGCAGCATGCTGGGCATATAAGGGCCCAAACCAGGAACTGTGCCGACACTGCTCCGACCTCGCCGACTCACGGCAGGTATTCGCGCTCCGTGCTACAGTGTGACTCGGATTGACCTGACAGTTCCGGATGGATATATCACTATGGCCGAGCCAACCATGATGTCCCTTGACCGTCTCCCGCCTTTACTCAAGGCCGCCGTCGAGCGCCAACTGGCTTCGTCAGAAGCTGTGCTGGGTGTCGCATACCTGGCAAGCTTCCGCGATCCGCCAAACGTTCGGTCGTATGGCCGATCCGCTGGAAGGCGCCCGGAGCCTGGTCGAGCGCTGATTGTCTGCCGGGAACGCGTGCTTGTGCTGGACGATCCGGAGGATAGCGCCACTACCAGCGCGGCTCGGCAATACGTCGCCGCGTCCAGCTCGATCGACGCGATGGTCGCAATCGAGCTTCGCTCTCATCTATTGGATTGCGCGATCACGTTTGTGCTGGCGTCACCCGACGGAATGCAACGCGTGACCATCGTCTACAACGGAGTAAATGAGCCGTCAGTTCTCGCCGCCCTAAGCCTGATCCGAACGAGTCTGGATTCTCACCGGCGGTCGACTGCCGCCGGTCCCGGCGCGGCACCTACGGAGCAGGTTGGAGCAGCCAGCCACGCCGCGGCCAAGGCGAGCCACCGGCAACGTTATTACCTGCGGAAGTACCTGGCGCCGAACGAGCAGGTGCGAAGCTTTCTCAGCTTTCCCGCACTTCGCAGGGGACACCTCTTGCAACGCCTGACACTGCTGGCGCACGAGCAGCCGGCAATGCTGCTTGCCCGAACGGACCAACAAGTCCTGCTCGTGAAGAACGCGCCGCGCGCCCTCCGCAGACAGACCTCCTATGGTTGCGATGCCTGGATCATGCCACTGCGTTCGCTCCACTCAGCTGAAGTGAGGCAAGGCCAGCCGGAATCGACGATTGTCTTCGGACTTGGACGCTCGCGAGTGTGTTATCACGTGGAGTTTTCCATACCCGCGAGTCTCACTGGCGAAGCAGCAGCGTTTGCGCGGGAGATCCACAACTCTCGTGTTCGTTGAGAGTCGAGAATCGCGCCGCGGGAAGCTGGCTCGCGGCGCCGATGAGGACGAGAGAAGCCAACACTAACGCATGCAGCCGTGCCATGACCCATGCTCCCTTCAGACCAACCATGTACATACCTACCGTTGTTGCACAGCGAGGTTCTCTAGACTGAGCACGAGCAGTGGCACGTGACGAGGCTCACACCCAACAGCCAGTCGCGTGCGACACCACGAGTGGCGGATCATGCTTTGATTGGATACATGCCCTCCTCAAAGACGCAACGCCGCATCGCCTCATAGTTCTCCATGCGCATGTAGTAGGCGATGCCTGGACTGGCTCCGACCGCATAACCGCCGCCCGGGGCAAGCTCCCTGATGCGCTGGCGCACCTCCGCTCGCACCTGCTCCGGCGTGCCCAGCCCCAGCGTGTTGGGGTCGATGTTGCCGATCAGGGCCAGGTGCTTGCCATAAAGTCGTTTCACCTCATTGATATCCATGGCCTGGGTCTCAATGGGGTGGAGAGCATCCACGCCGACGGCAACTGAGATCGGGGATCACGTCCCAAAGCCTGCCATCGGTGTGGTACATGAAGGGCATCCCCGCGCGATGGGCGATCCCGGCAAGTGCCTCCATATGGGGAAACAGATACTGCCTGTAGACCTTTGGCGAGACCATTAACGATCTGGTGTACGCAAGGTCGTCTCCGTACCAGACGGCAATCAGGCCCGGCTCACGGATGACTCGTTCCAGTACGGCGATCTGAGTGGCCGCCACCCGCCGGAACAACTCGGCGATCAGCTCCGGGTCCTCGCTTAACGCGATGCAGAATCGCTCAAATCCGAGCAGCATCCAGACGCGGGTGAAGATGCCGCCTACGCCCGAGATCAGTCCCATACCGGACGGCAGGCACCGCACCGCATCGGTCAGCGGTTGGTAGTAGGCGTCACAACCCGGATCGGGCCACGCGTACGCGTCCACATCGGCCATCGTGGCAATGACCCCCGATTCGGTCATGGAGAGACTCTTCTCTTCATAGTCGAGGTTGTGGTCGTACTTCGGCTGGCCGGTGGTCACATTGCCGGTCATGGTGCCCGGGAACTCGTACGCGGGGCGCAGGTAGATGTAGTCGTACCCGGCCCGATACCAGAACTCGACGTCGTCCTCAACCCCTCGCACCGGCCGACCGAGGAGCTTCTCCTTGATCGGCGGGTCCACGCCCAGTTCGGCGATCGGCACCCGATCCGGCTCCTCGCGCCGCAGGGTGGTCAACAGGCGCCGATAGTCAGGGGGCGGCATCCAGGCAGGCCGGTTCAGGTTCGTTTCGGACTGTCGCGCGTGCTGCTGAGCCATATGCACCAACCTTCAAACCATGCTCGGACGAAATACCGGACGGTGTCGAACCCAATAGGACCTTCACGATCCCGCTCGACCGCTCAGCCGGCGCGCCGGAATTGGCCTCTTGAGCCACATGCACGTGGTTCAACTCGCGCATCCGCTGATGCCGACCAAACGCTCGCTCCAATTATATGCCGCGCAAGCGCCAGTCGGCAGCTTGCAGGCTGTGCCCGTCGACTCCCGGGGGCGGTAAGATCCAGAAAGCGGATACAGAGGAAGGATCGGCACGTCGTTGTATTGGCGGCAACCAATCAGGGCAAGGCGGGGCAGCGGCACGTGCCCAAGCGGAATTGCGGAGTAAGTGGCACCTGACGCCCTTCATCTTCAACCGTTTCCATCGCGGAACGAACGTCTTGGGATCGGTGCCCGGCTCGAAGATCGGACTGGCCGGCGTGAGAGAGATAGTGGAGCTGCATGGCGGCGCGATCGAGGTGGGGAGTAAGGAAGGGGCGGGCGCGACGTTCACAGTGCTGCTGCCCATGGAGACGGCGTGAGAAACCTGAACAAAGAGGCGCCGTCACGTACCTCTATGCTGGCCTTTTGGCAGCGGCGATTAGTGGATTTGTCGCGCTAGGAGTGCTGGCGCACGAGAGCAGCGCCCTCCTGCAATTCGACCGGCCCATCGCCAGTGCCGTGCAGTCCATTCACCAGCCGGTATACGACTGGGTGCTCACGCATGAAAGCGATCTGGGCTTCGCTCCGCTGAACATCGTTTCGTACATACTGGTGCTTGCGGGCCTCTTCGGTGCAGGATTACGTTTGGAAGCCATACTGGCCATCTCCTCGTCTGCCCTGGCGGGAGTGATCGGCGGTGAGGTCAAGGTCATCATTGGACGTGCGCGGCCCTCCGGGGCCGGCATTACCATTGCCAACCACCTGGGCGGCTACAGCTTTCCCTCCGGCCACGTCGTGCAGTATGTCACGCTCTTCGGTTTTGCCTTCTACGCCGTTCTTGTGAGCTGGCGCGGAGGGCTTGCGCGTGGCATCGTCCTGGTGCTTCTGGCTCTACTGATGCTGCTGGTCGGCCCCTCGCGCGTGTATCTCGGCGAACACTGGCCAAGCGACGTAGTGGGAGCCTATCTGTTTGCCGGCGTATGGCTGGCCGGCACGATCGAGCTGCACCTTCTCCTCAAGTCCCGCCTTGGGCATGGTGCAGCCGCAAGGAACCGATTGCCTGGGCAGCCGCTATAGTATCGATGGATGATGGATGATGGATGATGGCGGCGTGCCGTGCCCGGACCGCCGTCAGGCAGTGGCCTCGAACACGGGAGCAAACAGAGCGTGAGACTGGCATCCCACGTCGAACGCGCCGGCGTGGTGCTTCGTGACCGTGGTGGCTCGCGGTGGCGGCACGGCTACCGCGAGTGGCGCCAATGCGAAGACCTGCAACCCGAAGCGGGCGCCTGGTGGGGGGACGAACCCCAATGGTTTCCGGCCGGCACTCCGCCGCGCCCCAACACGAATGTGACCATCCATGTTGATGGTCAGGAAGCGTTTCTAGCGGCGTGGTGCGCGATTCGCGAGGCCAAGTACTCCGTTTGGCTCGCGGACTGGGCGATGTCCGCGTCGATGGACCTCGTGCGGGGTGAAGACAGAAAGACCATTCGACCCGCCAGTCCGCAGCACCTTAGCGGCTACAGCGTGGTGGATCTGCTTGCCGATGTGGCCGCGCATGTCGACGTGCGTGTATTGCTGTGGCGCGGTGCGACTGTGTTTCAGCCTCGCGCCCGTGCGGCGCGCCGCAGCCTGAAGCAGCTGCGTCTCGCCAACCCTGCCATTCTGGGCAGGGTAGACAGTCATGTTCGCTGGACCCATTGCCATCACCAGAAGACGATCGTGGTAGACGGGCACACCGCGTTCGTGGGTGGCCTGGATATGACGGACCATGATATAGACCGTTGGGATACGACGGCGCATCCCGTGCGCGCCGGCTTCAACTGGCATGATGTGTGTCTCCAGCTAGCGGGCCAGGCAGCCGCTGACGTGGCGCAGAACTTTGCCCAACGGTGGCAGGCAATCTGCCACGAAACGCTGACCGTAGCCGGGACGGCGCGCGATGCGCCCGGCCAGGGCGCACCCGTTCAGGTGCTACGTACCATCCCGGCCCACACCTATCCGTTTGCCCCGCACGGTGAGTTCGGCATCGCCTGGGCATACCGCCAGGCGCTGAAGAACGCGCAGCGCTTCATCTACATTGAGAATCAGTATCTCTGGTCACCCGCGGTGACGAACGAGTTGATTGCCGCACTGCGTCGATGCACCGATCCCGACTTTCGCATCGTGCTCGTGTTGCCGGCAATGCCGAACATAGGCAAGCGCGATACCGACGTCCACCTCCAGCAACTGCTCGATGCCGACGATGGGCGCGGCCGTGTTCAGCTAGTTACCCTCTATACCTCAGCCCGGGCGATGGATCACCGCTCATGGATCTACAAGCCGGTCTACGTGCACGCCAAGGTGGCGATCATCGACGACGAATGGTGTACGGTCGGCTCAGCAAACTTGAATGCGCGTGGCTTGGAAGGGGACAGCGAGCTGAACGTGCCGGTGCTGAGCGATGACCTGGCACGCAGCCTCCGGCTTCGCCTGTGGGCAGAGCACTTGAGCACAGCGACGGCTACGCTTGCCTCGCGGACACCACGGGAGACCATAGACGAGCTGTGGGCATCTCAGGCAGACGCCGCGACTGCCATTCTGCGCGAACGCAGTGGTGCTCTTCCCAGCAGGGTCGTACGCTACACCATGGGAAGCATGCCGGGGGACGGTGCGGTTGGCGTGCTTCAGGAGGCAGTCCTCGACAGGTGACGCAGGCGACGTTGTAACACGATGATTGTCGACCTCGTCGACGACCTCATTGGCTAGTACGGCGTCGCAACCTAACCGGCGAATCCCGTCAAGATGTACTGCCGGCGCTCGGGTGGCTCGAACTCGAGTCGACACAAGCACGCAAACCTAATGCGCCATACTTCGCCACGCTGGGAACTGTCTCTTGCGTGCGCCTCACGGCTGCGCCATACTTTCCTGTAGTAGACGCCTCGCCGTGCACGGAGGCCGCAGATGGCCCGCAGCAAGGATGAGCCAGCCCCGCGCGTGAGCTATAACCAGCAGTATCGCCGGTGCAGCCGGCCGGGCTGCCTCTCCTGCAGCCACAGCAAACAGAATAGGCATGGCGATGGCGACCGTGCATACCCGCTGCGTGGGCAAGCAACTGCCGACAGGATCGCCGGCGCCCTGCGCTGCCCTGACTGCGACGCCTGTGCATTCGCTGCCCGGCTCCGTCACGCCGCGGCGCGAGCCCACGCGACGGCAGGGCGAGGCGCCGCCTGAGCCTGTTTCGAACCGTCGCAACAAGAAGGGAGCACATCATGGAGACAGTCCCTGCCCAGCGGTACCGATGCCCTCGCGCGCTCACAGCGGCGCTGGTGCTTGCCGCGATCTTCGCGACCCTGCCCGCGTGGGCGCCGAACGGGCTGGGGCAACAGCGGGCCGGCGCTGTCCGCGCCACGCTCCCCGCGGGATTCACGCTGTACAGCTCACGAGTCCTGCCATACAGCATCGGCTACCCGCCCGGCTGGCAGGCCGGCGGGAGCATCTCCGGTTCGTCGCGCCGGCTTCCGGGGACATACTTCGACGGCGACGTCTTCTCCAAGCGTATGGTTGGCGACATCGACGTGTCGGCCGAGCGCCTGCCGTCCGGCTCCGGTCTGACCTCGGCCGATTACGCGGACATCGTGCTGCTGGACCTGCAGCGCGCTGAGGAGGCGTACGCGACCAACGCATACACGGCGCGGAGTCTGGGCACGACCGAGGCAGGTGGGCAACCGGCATACGTGCTCGAGGTGCAGACGGGCCGGGGCGACGACGCACTCTACAGGACCGAGGCGGTGTTCGTGGCGGCACAGCGCGGCTGGCGCATTGTCCTCACTGCAGTGACCGGCGCGGCTCGCGAAGCCGCGCTGCCCGAGTTCCTCCAGATGGCGGGAACGTTCCGGCTGCACTGAAGCGACGCCATTTGCGTGGAACACGCGCGCGAAAAGGGAGGCATGAGCATTTTCTGGCAGCTCCTCTACTCCCGAGACCTGACATTCGCGCTCTGCCCATAGTGCACGCAGGCGCGAGCCGAGTCGAGGATTGAGCGCAGTAGCGGACATAGATCGCACGGAAACCCTGGAAGGGAAACCTGCCGTACGCGCCAGGGTGGTGTTTGTCTTGATCGTGCAAGATCAGATCCCCGCACGCCATCGACTGCACGCTATGCTGCGGGCGAGAGCAGGTGTCATAGTGGTAGGCGATGCCAGGAGTGGTCGCCAGACCTCCACACAGATCGCCGCACTGCAGCCTCGAGTCGTGCTGGTCGGCGCCGTGCGGCCCCCGAACGATGGCCTGTCGATAGTGCGTATGATCGGTCGCCAATTTCCGGTGGTATCGATTCTTGTGCTGGGCGCAGCAGACAATGCCGGCGCCCTCGCCTACCTGCACGCAGGCGCCTTGGGATACGTCGCGCAGGATGGCTCCCCCGAACTCTTGCTCCATGCGCTGCAAGCGATCGCCCACGGTGGCGCGGTGGTGGCAAGCACGCCCTTCCGACGTCTGGTCCCCTTCGCCGTGCCGCACGGGCGACACGAGGACTCGCGGCATGCCTGGACCCCGTGCTCCAAACCCCCGATCGAGCAGCTTGTGAGGCGCAGTACTAGGTTGTCACGATAACGCGCCGCGTGTCCGGAAACGGCGTGCCCACGCGCTATCACGTCGACTCCAGATATGTCTTGGAGTTGGACGTCGCACACTACGACATCCGGCAGCAGATCATGAGTCATTCAGCTTCCGCAGTGGAGCCTGCAGCAACTCACGACACAGTCACGTTATCATACGCCTGCCTCAACACAGCAGTGTCGATCTTATGCATCTTCAGCATAGCCTCCATCACTCTCCCGGCCTTCGCGGGGTCGGGGTCACCGAGCAGTTCGCCAAGAGCCACCGGAACAATCTGCCAGGAGAGGCCGAACTTGTCCTTGAGCCAACCGCACTGTCCCTCTTCGCCACCTTCGGTGAGCTTTGTCCACAGCTCATCGACCTCGGCCTGCGTCTCGCAGTTCACAAAGAAGGAGATGGCCTCCGTGAACGTGAACTGTGGGCCACCATTCAGCGCCATGATCTGCTGCCCATCCAGTTCAAAGGTCGTCATCATGACCGTGCCCGCTGCGGGAGAGCCCTCGCCATAGCGATTGATACTCAGCACCTTTGAATTCTTGAACAGAGAGACATAGAACTGGGTTGCCTCCTCCGCCTGACCATCGAACCATAGGAAGGGAGAAATCTTGGGCATCTGGGCTACTCCTCGTTTTCAGTTGTTTGACCATGTGTATCATAATCCGATCTTGAAGCAGCGAATTCCTTGTGGATGTCAGCATCGGCAGTGCTGTCGAGCTGCTGCCAGTGCGGAGCAAATGCTTATCTTGGGAGCCGGTATCGACTCGCGTGCGATTCGTTTCGAGGAACAGCTCAGCACTGTGCGTGTCTATAGGTGCTTCGATGTTCCAGCGGCTCTACGAACAATGCCGGTTTCGCTGGAGGGGCTGATCTCGTATCGTAACTGAGTTGGTGCAACAACCACGTCGTTTCTAGAGGAACGGCGCTCAGAAAGATCTTGACTCGTTGAACCTGTCAGGCACGCCATCCGAGTTACCGCCCCTCAAGCCTCCGCTCAAGTGGGCCGGCGGCAAGCGGTGGCTCGTGCCGCACCTTCAGCCGTATTGGAAGGCGCATCGCCACAGGCGGCTCGTCGAGCCGTTTGTCGGGGGCTTGGCAGTCACACTCGGCCTTCTGCCGGAAAAGTCGCTGCTGAATGACATCAACCCGCACCTGATTTCCTTTTATTGCTGGCTACGCAGCGGGCTTCGATTCGACATCGAAATGCGGAATGACGAGGAGCTCTACTACAAACAACGAGCTCGATTCAACGAGTTGATTACGAGCGGGCGCCGGGATAGCGTCGAGGCCGCACAACTGTTCTGGTATCTCAACAGAACGTGCTTCAACGGTCTCTGCAGGTTTAACCGGAAGAAGGGTACGTTTAACGTGCCATTCGGGCGATACCGGTCGATCAACTTCCCCGAGGATCTGCATGCGTACCGCAACGTGCTGGAGCCATGGTCGTTCACGTGCACTCCGTTCGACCAGATCGAGTTGCAGCCAGATGACTTCGTATATGCCGATCCACCCTATGACGTCCAGTTCACCCAGTACTCCTCAGAGCGCTTCGGCTGGGAAGAGCAGGTACGGCTGGCAGAGTGGCTCACGCATCACTCCGGTCCGGTCATCCTCTCAAACCAAGCCACGCCTCGCATTATCGAGTTGTACAACAGGCTCGGCTATACTACGCGGCTGAGACTGCCGGCGCCACGAATGATCAGCTGCACGGGCGACCGCACGCGCGCTGACGAGGTGGTAGCCATGCGAAACCTGAGCGTGCCGCGTGCTAGGTGATTGGCACAGTCACGCGCCCAGCAGCACCTCGAGCGCGATACCGCCGGGCGATGGGCTGCGCCGATCGCCAGGTGCTCGTTCAATGCTCACGGCAACGGCCGAGAATCCCTGCGCACTTCTCTGGTATCGCGCGCTGAAGGTGTGGTTGGCGCCCGCGACAAAACCAGATATCGGCACGGGAGCGCCTTTGGCAGGAACGAGCCAGAGCTCATACGCCAACTCTTTCGGCAGGGTTGGGAGGTGGTCGAAGCGAACTGCGGTGGTGTGATCGCTTCGCACTTCGACCGTAGCTGTCATTCCGCCCAGCGCAACCCCCTTCACCACCTGCGCGACCACGCCGTGACTCTGATACGTGTGCACGGTGACGCCACGTTGATTGAGAATGATCACCGCCAACAACACCAGAGCGACAGCCAGGCCGCCCGCTATTGGATAGGCTAACTTCGGGATGCGCACCCACCACCCGGCGCGTCGCTGCGCGGCGTCGACACTCACTGCCTGTTTGGCCTGCTGTTCCAGCCATTGCCGCCGGTCCGCCTCGACCAGATTCATCAGTCGTGTTCGCAGCGCCGGTGGCGGCTCGCGCTCAGGCACAAGCAGGGCCAGATCTCCCGCGGTCAATCGCAGCTGAGCCACTTCCGCGGTGCACGTCGCGCAGTCCTTCACATGCGCCTCCACGTCGCGGCGCTCATCGGCACTGAGCGCGTCCAAGGCAAGGGCGCCAAGGAGCTCGCCAATATCGTCATGAGTCATGGGCGGCACGCTGCAAGGCTGCACGATCGAGAATTGCTCTCATCTTCTGTAGTCCGATGCGCAGGCGACCCTTTACGGTGCCGACCGGCACCTCGAGCTTGCTTGCGATTTCACTGTGTGACAACCCGCCATAGTAGGCCAGCTCAATAGCTTGCTGTTGGTCGCGTGGAAGAGCGTTGAGAGCTTCGCGCACCGCTGCACCTTCCAGCGACACGCTGACCTCATGTTCCACGTCGACGCGATGATCCGCTCGCTCTGGCAAGTCCTCGAGACCAGCGTCCGAGACATGTTGTGATGCCACTCGGCGCAGTCGGTCCACGGCCCGATGATGCACAATCGAGAGCAACCAGCTACGCGCGGCCGCCTTTTCGGGCCGAAATGTCTCAGCCTGCCGCCAGAGCGAGAGAAACGCGTCCTGCACAACATCTTCGGCATCCGAGGCCTCGCCCAGCAAACGATACGCGAGCCCGAATGCCAAGCGGCTATGCCGATCATACAGGATGGCGAAGGCGCTGGTATCGCGGTCGCGCACTAGGCCGACGAGAACGTCGTCGCTCAGTTGCTCGCTCACTGTACCCATTACTACGGTACTACAGCCCAGAACCGCAAGCGGATCGGCCCTGCGCCTCGTTCTGAGAGTGATTGCTGGCTCGCGAAACGATTAACAGTCTCCGACAAGGGTGCTCGCACCTGGAAGCCATACCGACAGCACGTCGCTGTTTCCTTCAGCAGCGACACAGTTCGTCACATTGCGCCAAACCAGCGACCGTGTACCCTCGGAACCTGGGGATGTCGCTTGCGCCAGGCCCGCTGATTGTGGATCTGCGTGCAGACCGTCTACAACAAGCGTACACGACACCCACGAGTCGCGATGGCCTACGTGCCGCGATGTTCGAGCCAGTGGTGGACGGTCTTGGCTACGACCGTCACCACACTCTTGACCTCCTTTTCGAGGCGGTAGGCTGGTGCCGCGGGAAGATAGATCACTCCCCTCTCGCGCCGGACGCTCACGTTTTCCGCGGCGATGGCGCGCAGAAGCCAGCGAGCCATCGCCTCGTCTTCGCACTGCAGCCCGACCCAGCCTGGCTTCGCGCCTGGCACGGTCGGCAGTCCGGTCACCAGGCGAAGGCCTCGCTCGGTCTCGGCCACAACGTGCTTGAAGGCCTCGGGCGCCGCGAGAACCTCTGCCGGCGTCGCAGGATCCAGCAACGTATCGCGATGCTTTGGCCCCCCTCCCAGCGCCAGGTCGCAGAACGTGGTCCACATCTCGTCCCAGGCTACCTGGCCGTCTCCGGCGTAGAGCATCGGCGCAGAGCCCATCGACAACGCACACACAGGCCCGCCCTCGCGATAGCGAGCAGGAAGCATGTCCCGGGCGCCTGGCGGAACGGAATCATCACGAAGCCCCTCAGGCCGGGCAAGGCGGAAATCCGACGGTTCGGCTATATGCCGCCAGTCGATCTCGGTCACAGCTGCCGCCAGCACTTCGATCGGTTCATCCGCCAGAATGGTGCGCCACAGGCTGTAACACCCTGCCGGCAGCTCGGCAAAGACCGCCGCAAACTCGACGTGGCCGCCGAACCTGCGCTCGAGAACCTCGGTATGAACGCGGCGCGCGGCATTGTCGGCTGGGCTTACTTCGATCTCGCGGCCGACCAGGCGCTCGCCGGTGTGAACGATGACGGCCCCGGTATCGTCCCCGATATCGAGCACGATCGGACCCGTGTGGCGCGCCTGGGTAACGTCTACAACCAAAGGCGCCATGTTGACTCTCCCTGCTTTGTCTCCCATTACATCGTTGAACACCCGCTGGCGTGTCTAAATCCTTAGGCAGTTGGCGAGGCACCGCACTCAATCCCCGCTCTCTGCTGGAACCGCGTCTTGAGGAAGAAGCTCCTTGGCTCTGCTCAGGGATTTCAAACGGGGCTGCCACGTGAGGTAGCTACAGGTAGTACGCCGGTCGCATCCGATCAGATCAATGAGGTCGCGCCACGCAGAACACGAATTGTGCCGTCGTTCTCGGCACGTGCTGCCGGCAGCCAGGTGCCCGCGCGACATCCCTGGTGCCGCCTTCTGCGCACGAGCGCTTCTGTCTGGACGCCCGATGTAGACATACTGGTAGGGGCGAAGTACAAGCACGGGCCCGCGAAGGAAGGCAGTGGATTTGTGCTGCCGACAGGCGGTGCTCCGTGCACGCCACCGCTCAGAAAGATGCCTGCCGTGATCGAGCCGCTTCAACACCTGCAGCTCACCGTCAACGATTACAGTCGCCTGCTCGCGCAAGCGGAAAACGCCGGCCTTCCGGAAGCCATCTGCGAGGCGCAGGACCGTCCCGTCCAGGCGCTCCTGATGCAGACCGCACTGAGTCACGAATCGTATACGCCACCCATGCCCCTCTCACGGGTAGGCAGTGGCGCGACCGCTCCCTCGGCCCCGGCAGTCGGCTGAGTTGGCTCTAGACCTGGCCGAACTCGGTGCGGCGGATGATTTCGTCCTGCAGATCCCTGTCCAGATCGGTGAAGTACGCGCTGTACCCTGCGACGCGCACGACCAGCGATCGGTATTCCGCAGGGCTGGCCTGCGCCAGACGCAGGGTCGCCGCCGACACGACATTGAACTGCACGTGCGGAATGCGCAACCGGCAGAAACCGCGCAGCAGCGCCACGAATTGCTCGAGCGCGTGATCGCCGTCAAAGAACTGGGGGGAGAACTTCATGTTCAGCAGCGCGCCGTTTGTAGCAAGGGCCAGGTCCATCTTGCCCACCGACGACAGCACCGCCGTCGGACCCTTCTCGTCGCGCCCGGTCATCGGCGATACGCCGCCATCGGCTAGCGGTTCGCCCGCGCGACGGCCGTCGGGCATCGCACCCACGTTACCCCCATCGGCACGTGCGCTGAAACGGTGTAGAAGCCCGGCTGATAGCCACCGCCGCGCACGTTCCGGTGTTCCTCGACCAGACTGCAGTAGCGCCACGCCCACGTCCGCGCGAATTGATCTGCCCGCTCGTCGTCGTTGCCGTATTTTGGCGTGCGGTTGATCAAGCGTTGGCGGAGTGTCTCGTCACCCAGGAAGTTGGCGCGGAGCGTCTCGAGCAGCTTGGCGGCGGTCACCCATCTCTGCTCAAACACGGAATCTCGCACGGCGGCCAGACTGTCGGCAACGTTGGCAATCTGCACGCCCTGCACACCACTGAAATTGTAGAGTGCCCCACCCGCCGTCACATCCAGGCCGCGCCCGATACAGTCGTCGATAGTCAGGGACAGGAAAGGCGATGGCAGTATCTCGGCGTGAAGGAGATCCACAATGTTGCAGCCCTGTACCATCAGGTCGACGAAATGAACAAGCTGTCGGTCATAGGCTGCTTCCAGCTCTTCCATCGAGCCCATCTCGTCCAGCGGTGGGGTGGCCAGGCCGATCTGGAGTCCACTCTGGGGATCCTTGCCGCCGAACAGCGTCAATTCCAGGACGCGTGTCAGGTTGAGCATGGAAGCATCACTCCAGCCCAGCGCCTTGCCGGGCGTCGAGAGTTCCACGCAGCCGACCACCGCGTAGTTCAATGCGTCCTCCCGCGCAACCCCCCGGTTGACCTGGCCGGGCACGATAACCTCGTCATTGAAGACCTGAGGCATCCCTCCTCCCTTGCCGATCACGCTGGCCGCCGCGAGCAGAAACTCCTGAGGGCTCCGCTCGTGCACGCGGATCGATAGGTTTGGCTGGGTCAACATGAGGTCCGCCTGCGCCCGGAGGCACATGTAGCTGAGGAAGTTCGTGGCGTCGCCTCCATCGTGACCCTGACCGCCAAGGAGGACGTTGAAGCCGATAGGGAACCCGGCAAAGTAGCGCGCGCTCGAGCCGCTGCGCAACAGGACTATCTCGTTGAACTTGAGCCAAAGTCCCTCGAGCAGTTCTTGCGCCGCGGACAGGACCAGGCCGCCCGTTGCCAGATCGGCCTCCAGGTACGGCAGCATGTATTGATCGAAGCGGCCGGGCGAGAAGCTACTGGCGTTGGACTCTATTTGCAGCAGCACGAAGAGGAACCAGACCGCCTGCACTGCATCCCCAAAGCCCCGCGCAGGGCTCTCGCTGAGCCACAGGCAGCGCGCGGCGACCTGCTCCAGCTCTCTCCGACGCGCTCGCGACCGGCATGACAGCGCCACCCGTTGGGCGAGGTCGCCGTAACGACGCATAAACACCGCTGCCGCGTCCAGGGCGATCTCCGCCGCCCTGTAGAAGGTTTGCTGCGCAGCGGCCTGTGCACTCTCTTGCCGCCGGCTGGCCTGTACTTGCGCGCGCAGGCCACTCACGCCTAGGCGAAGCCAGCGAGCGACATCAGGCAGGATGTGCCCTTGCGCGTGATCTGTCTGGTTCAGGCTGAAGACCTTGCCCTGGACCGCCGCCCAGATCACGCCCGGCACGCGCGAAGCCACGTTGTCTTCAAGGGTCCTGCCGCGCCAGTAGGGGAATATGTCTTCGCGCAGCTCGCGCACCTGTTCGGGCTGTACGCCAAATGGATCCTGCGGTCGCGTCGGCAGGCTGTCGAGTTCCCGGTCGACCCAATCGACAGCGCCTTCAGGCGCGATCACGCCCATGCGAGGCTTCAGTGATCGGTTGCCCACAATCAGCTCGTCGGAGTCAATCGCGATGCTCAACTGCCGGACGAGGTGCAGCAGCATGGTGGCGCGACGGATGAGCATCGGCTCGCCCTCCGTCGCGCGGTAGGCCTCGGTGGCGTGGCGCGCTCGCTCGCAATCTATTTCCCGATCGCACGCGAACAGGCGCGTCTTCAGCCGCGCGCAGCGCGCGGACGGCTGGCTACTATGCCGCGTGTCCAGAGGGAAGGCCGCTTCCGGGTGTACTCGCAAATAGGGAAGATCCGGCTCGGCCAAAAGACGCGACATCCTGCGCCTCCCATCCCAACTAGCCGCCGACAGTGGCGACGAGGCCCCGCGAGATGAACACCTCACGGCATACCGCGATTTGCTCGTCGGTCAGGCGCACGTATCCATTCCATGGGTAGTCGCGATTCAGCGCTTTATATTTCGCCCGCCCAAGGGTGTGATAGGGCAGCAGATTCACGGGTTTGGTCGGGCCGTCAAGTGCTTGCACATAATCGGCAATCGCGCTCAAGCTAGCTTCGTCCGTGTTGAAGCTCGGGATCAACGGCACGCGCACGGTGAGCGGAGCACCCAGGGCGGCCAGCCGGCCGAGATTCGCCAGAATCAGGACATTGTCGACGCCGGTGACTCGATCGATGTCTCGCGGAGTCCATGTGCTTCACGTCGAAGAGCACGTCGTCGAGGTGCGGCAGCAGTCGCTCCAGAATGCGCCAGCGGGCGTGGCCGCTTGTCTCGAGGGCAGTCGAGATATGGTGATGCCTGGCGAGACGGAGCAGCGCCTCGGCCAGCCGTGGTTGATCGGTGGGCTCGCCACCTGTCAGCGTCATGCCGCCTCCGCCCGAGTAGAATGGCGCGTCCCGCAGCACCTCGGCCAGAACCTCGCCTGCCGTACGCCGGTCGCCGATCACGCGAATCGCGCCGGTAGGGCATAGGTCCAGCCTGCCGCGCATGTCCGCGCGCTTGCCCGCGGCTCCGTTCTGTTCGATGCAGTCCGCGCAGGGAGGGGCGAACTGCCCGCACTCGATGCACCGCTGCACCGAATACCAGAGCTCCGGCTCGCGATGCTGCGACTCGGGGTTAGCGCACCACGGACAACGCATCGCGCAGCCCTTGAAGAAGACGTTCGTGCGCAGCCCCGCTCCGTCGTGCAGCGAGAAGCGCTGTATGTCAAACACGATACCTTCGACTCGTTCGAGCTTCGCGCGCTCGAACGGCGTCAGTCGAGACGCGCACGCGCTGACAGCACGGGAGCCACGTCCCTGCACCGTGCGTCGCGCGGGCGACGCACAGCCCAGAATGGTGCTATGGTCGCCCAGTTCGGCCTGCACGATGCCGATCTCGCAGCCGCCGGAGCGGAAGCACTGCCGTGACACTTTCTGTCGCGCGGGCTCGAACAGCGGGTCGCCGGTCTTCGCCACGCTGCTGCCAATCACCAAGCTATCCAGCGCCCGGCTCCTCCCTAGATACCAACGGTTTGGTGGGCCACCACCGCGCATGAAAACCGCCGCGCTCGCCCGACCGCAGTCGGCCCGTCTCTGCCATCGTTCCACAGATGGAGGCTGTTTTCACCTTAGAGACGCACTACGTGGCCGGTGCGAGCAGACTCAATACCGGCGAGAATAATCTCGGAATCGATGACCGCATCTTCCGGCGTGCCGGCCAGCGGTTTCCGCTCGGCCACCGCTCCGTAGAAATCGAGCCATTCCTCCTTGAACCCTGGGCCGTTGAGCTCCAGAGGAAAGCGCCGTGCCGCCTCTGCGGAGCCCGGCGTCCATAGCTCGACGCGATCGCGCAGTAGTACCAGCGTGCCCTCAGGCCCATACACTTTCGGCCGGCGTCCTTCAGGGTCGACGGCGCCGTAGCCCAGCCCGACGTCTCCAATCATACCGTCTTCAAACGTCAGGTGCAGCAGCAGGGTATCCTCCTGCCGAGCCAGGAACTCAGGATGAAACGACGTCATCAACCCATGCACCGCAGTAACCTTGCTGGTCACCACGGAGCGCACGCCTGCGATGGTGTGGAGTCCCCCGTCGAGAAGATAGCCGCCTTTGTGGGCGCCCTCCTGCCGCCAGGCGGTGACGGCGTACTTCGATTGCGGAGAAGTGTAGTGCAGATCGTTCAAGCGAAAAAGAACAGGTTGCCCAATAAGGCCCGAACGTGCCAGCTCGCCAAGCTGCCGATACTGGCGCTTGTATCTGAAGTTCTCGGCGATGAACAGGACCACGCCCATCTTCCGCGCAAGATCGATCAGACCGTGCGCCTCAACTGCGTTGTCCGAGACGGGCTTCTCGGCAAACACCGTCTTGCCTCGCTGCAGAGCCTGTCGCACATACCTTGCCGTGAGATGGATGGGTACGGTAACCAGAACTATGTCGATCTCTGGTCGATCCAGCAGCTCCTCGACAGTGGCGCACGCATACGGAAGCGTGCCGGTTGCCCCGGCCACGAACCGGGCCCCTGCCGCCGTTGAGTCTGGTGTGCCGCTGACAACGGCAGAAATGCGAAACCTATCCTGGAACTCCGCCACTATGGGAAGGTGAAGCTCCCTGAATGCAAGTCCAGTACCAACCGCGCCAATATGCAGCGGCATCACGCTTCGTCCCCTTCAGTCACATGGTGAGACAACCCGACGATTCACCACGCGCAATCCTACGAGAGTACATCACGAAAGGGAAACTGGTGTAGTGCCTCATCGCTGCATGCACGGAACTCTCAACCTACCCCGTATGTCATCCATGTGTTGAGTAGGTTACGAGTAGTAGGCAGCTTATGTCTACCCCAATATGTTGTGTCAAGGACCTCGCCATAGAGGGCAGTTTTGCTGTAGTATTGAACTGGTAACCGGTGCTGGAAACTGCCCGAGTGCGGCAGGACGAGCACCTCTCCGCGTTCACTTGGGGGAGTGAACGGTAATCCCGACAGAGTGTAAACATCGTTGCGGGGAAGGGAGAGGAGATCCGTGGTATTAGGGTATGCTCCTGGCAATCAAATGATCGCGCCGATCGACGTACCGTCGGCGCCCCCCTCGGCAAATCGTCCTCAACACGCCCTGCTGGCGCTTGTCCGTGCGGTGAGAAACCTGCGCGACGAGCTTGATTTGCAGTGTCTTGCATTCCTCGCGGGTGAGCTCGGCATATTGCGGAATACGCCGTTCTGCTTCAGTTTGGCACTTTCCCAGGACTCCGCAGTGCCGGAGTCCCTCGTTCTGCGCGACACCTTTGACACCATGCTCAGGCAGCACACGCTGGGCTGGGATGCCGGCCAGCTTCGGGCGCTCGTCGAGGCCGAAGTTGCGGCCGATGAGTCTTCCTTCATTCACGAGCGTCTATCGTGGCTGGCGTCGCTTCAGCCAAATGAACGTCAAGCCTTGACACGGGTCGTCATGCAGTCGCCCTCCTCGGGAACCAGTGTGGCGCGACCGGCTGTCGACGGGCTGCTGCGGAGCATACTCGCCCGAGTCGCGGGCGATGAGGTGCCGGAGGCAATTGCTCGACGGCTCAGCACGGTCTGCGGTCAGCTGGCGCAAGCATAGCCGGCCGTACGCTGGCAGTATCCCCCGCGGGGAGTCTGGGAAGAACGCGCAGCCTTGGAGGCATGCTCGATGAAAGTGGACGATCTGCTGGCCCACGTGTCAATGTTCGAACGACTGGACGGCCGCGCGATCAAATCGCTGGCCAGGCTGCTCAAGACACAGGAGTACCCTGCCGGACGTAATATCGTCGCTGAAGGCCAGCTCGGCCTCGGCCTCTACATCGTGCTTGAAGGTACGTGCGAGGTCTTACGTGCTGGTCGCTTGCTGCAAACGCTCGGGCCGGGCGACTTCTTTGGCGAGACGGCTCTCCTCGATGACCTGCCGAGGACCGCTGACGTGAAGGCGACCACGCCTACCGTGTGCGCGACATTGGCAAAGTGGGAGTTTCTAGGCGAGCTGGAAGCGCATCCTGAAATGGCTCTGCCCCTTTTACCCATGTTGTCTCGCCGCCTTCGCGCCGCTGAGGCGCGCGCCGACCTTCTGGCGGAGGAACTCAACAAGACGGCTTGAACTGGGAGGCTATCCATCACGCCGTTCTCGCATGGTATGCCCAGTCCGCGCGCGACTTGCCCTGGCGGCGAACGCGGGATCCTTACGCGATCCTTGTCGCGGAGTTCATGCTCCAGCAGACACAGGTTGATCGTGTGGTGCCGAAATACCAGGCATTTCTCACGCAGTTTCCCACCCTGGCCGCCCTCTCGCGGGCGTCCACCGCAGAGGTTATCCGCGCATGGCAGGGGCTAGGTTACAATCGGCGTGCGACACGTCTTCAGCACATCGCGCAGGCTGTGAGCGACACGCACGCCGGCGCGCTGCCCGAGACGGTCGACGGCCTGATGGAGCTGGAAGGAGTCGGTCGTTACACCGCGGCGGCAGTTGCCTGCTTCGCGTTCGGCCGTTCCGAGCCGGTGCTTGACACGAATGTGCGGCGCGTGCTCGGCAGAATCGTTCTCGGACCAGACGGTCCACGCGCGGGCGGGGCCGCGGCACACTGGGCACTTGCCGCTCAGGCGCTGCCTGAAGGCAGCGCCTATGCCTGGAACCAAGCCCTCATGGATCTGGGTGCTTCAGTCTGTACGGAGCGCGCTCCGCGGTGCCTTCTGTGCCCCGCCGGCTCCTGGTGTCGCGCGATTGGCCGTGTGGTGCCGGCGGTGCGCGAGCGTAAAGCTGCATACGCGACGGGGCAGCGCTCGCGGTACGCCAGCTCGTCGCGCTACTATCGCGGTCGCATCGTCGAGCGACTACGGCAGTTGGAGGATCGCGAGTCTCTCTCCCAACCGCGGTTGGGCGCTGCAATCAAGCCAGGCTTCTCCGAAGAGGATTCATCATGGCTCGCCGATCTGCTTCACACCCTCGAGCACGAGGGCCTTGTCATGCTTCACGCTGATGGCACGGTGACCTTGCCCTGATACGCATCGCGGCATCGCGCACGGAGCCCATGACTCATCGTGCGACGCCGCTCACGTGCGGAGTTGCATGTATGCGTGCCGCAAGCTGCAAATCGATTGAACCGAACGGCGAGTGCACCGGCACGACGAGCCGCGGAAGCGTCAGCGTAGAAATCGTGCCGCCGTCGACAAACACTGTTGGAGGGGCGATGACCGTCGTATACCCGATCTCCGCCAGGCGCGCACCGGCCGTACCCGCGATCATGTTGCCAAGCTCGCCGATGCCACTGAGGGCGATCTCGTCGAGTTCCTCCACTGCTTCGCCCAAAACGTTCGAGAGGTACTGGCGCGCCGTCGGCTTGGACAGACACATCAAAACGGCTCCCTCGACATCCTGTGCGATCCCGACCACGACCGTGATGTCGCCCACCCGGTACGGGCCGCCTTGCAATCGCACATCCTGCAGCTCAATTGGTTCTCCGAGTTCCTGGGCGAGAACGTCGTGTGCTGCACTGGTAAACGCTCTGACCACTTCCGCGTTCATGACCTGACTCCTCCATCCTGACTCGGTCGTGACATAGTTGGCCGCGTCGGCACAGGTGCGTGACGATCGCGCGCGGTGCATGGGGTGTGGCGCTGTCCCGCACGCGTCTGTGAGCGGCTTCTCACCTCGGTTCAAGCAGCCGGTGTACGGCCTGGAGTAGCCGCGATGGTTGAAAGGGCTTCACGACAAAATCGCAGGCTCCTGCCTTCAGCGCTTCAATCACTACTGACTGCTGACCAACCGCTGTTACCATGGCCACTCGCGCCTTGGGGTCTGCCGCCAGGATCAGGCGCAGTGCTTGCAGCCCGTCCATTTCAGGCATCGTAATGTCCAGGAGCACCGCGTCGGGCTTGATACGTTGGTACGTTTCGACGGCCTGCTTCCCGTTCTCGACCTCGACTGTCTCGTGTCCACCTTCTCTGATCAGCTTCACGCAGCGCATGCGCATGAACGCGGCGTCATCGGCCACCAAGAACGTTGCCATCTACCAGCCTCCACCCAGGGCGTCCCTAACTACCGGCGCCGCAGCCACAGGTACCCTCGATCAACCTGTTCGTCTTAGGTTGTCGGCACGTACCGCGGGTTCTTTAGCCACACGCGTGCAACAATCCATTCGTCCTGTGTGACCGGCAACCTACCGTCGCGGAACCGCTGTGCGCGCCCAGCCCATCACCTTAGCTCATGAAGCACGACCGCTAGGTCGGTTTCACTATCCTCCTATGGTGCAACCGGCCTCGTCAATCGCACGTTCAGGTACGTTGGCCGTGGAGCCCCTGTAGGGCAGCGAGAGAGAGGACCGAAGGGACCAACCGTTCGACAGCGTCTCTCTCAGGACTGCGGAAGCTCGAGCACTCCAGGCAGGTCTTCGGCCTGTGGCCGACTGGACGTATCTGCATCAGGCAGGCCGGAACCAACTGGTTCTGCACTGGAAAGTTTTCGAGTAACTTGTTCCGGCCTGTCCGTCGACGATGCAAGCACCTTGGTCGTGCCGATCTCGTCATCATAAGCGGAGTGTCCATTGAGGCGCGCATCGTAGCCAGTGGCCGCCGTGCCTCCGCCCTCTTCTGGTGCTTCGGGCGTGCCGGGGGCTTGTTCGATGGTAGTTGCAGGCTGAGCGCTGACGTGCGTGCCATCCACCAGAGCAGCGAACTGATCGCCGTCGATGAGCTGCACGGCGCGACCGACGACAAGGTCCTCCACTTGCAGCGTGAAGTGCCCGTTTGTGACCACGTAGCCGTTGGAGGCCTCCCACGTAGTCATCAGGTCGAGGAGCACCCGCACTGGCTCCTCGGACACCATTCCATGCTGCCAATGGTACACAGCGATCGCGCGCTTGCTGCCTTTCGAGAGCAACAGCGCCGTATCGGTATTCGGATCAGCGCTCGACACCTGGAAGCCGCGCAGCGCGAACAGCGTGCGCACCTGCGAGGCAAAATGCTCAGGCGCCGCCAGCGAGGTGGCAACCTGGCTTACCTGCGCCAGCTGCAGAGGAACCGACGTCTGCGACGTTGCGGCATCCACGCCAAACATGCCGATCGGCAGCATCGGTTGAGTGAGGCTGACAGAGCCGGGCGCGAGCTGCACGCTTGTGGGCGGCGTGATGGGGCTCGTTCCGCCCTGTCCGCGAATCTTCTCGAACACGTGAACCCCGAGCTTGTGGTAGAGCAGGGGATCGTCATAGCACATGCCGCGGAACCGCTCGACCTCGTCGGATGAAAGCGTGCCGTCCACACGCAAATGTTGCCAGGCTGCGTTGTCAAAGCGGGCGTACGGGAGCTCGGCAAGTACCTTCTGCCGTGCTATCCAGGGCGGCGCGGCGACGACCAGAATCGTATCTCGCGCTCGCTCGAATTCCAGTTCATCCAACTGGAGAGAGGAGATCTCAGCATTTGCAGACGGAAGGCGGACGTGATAGACGACTTTGTCCCAGGCAGGCGTCAGGAGGAACTCACGGTCATAACCCAGCAAGGTGGTGACGTACCAGTATCGGCACTCATCACTGCAACAACCAAGTCGCTCGTGCTTGAACAGGCCAATCTTGCCGCAGTTTAGGCAGGCGCTTTTCGATTCCTCTCGACATCGCTTGCTGCAGAAACCCGTGTGGTTGTTCCAGATGTGAATCTTGCGCGTGCAATTTGGGCAACGTGCTGCGGCCATTACTCTTGTTGGGGCCCTTCGCTATGGATTCCAGGATGCTGCATCGACGTGGCGACGCACGAAACTGTGCTTGGTTTCGATCCAGCTACGTTAAAGATACCCCCACGGCTGCGTACGCCCTAACTGCTGCCGACACTCGCCAGCGATTATACCATGACGTGCGCGACACCTGGCGCGATAGTGCGAGCACCACGCGCGACTCCAGACGGCTGCTCGACCGGGATTTGCTGCTCTTGTCATGGGCACGCGTTGCTTCTTACCGGAGCCCCGGCGACCCAGGGCTTGCTCCGCGTTGGTGTAGTCGATCGCGGATTCGCCGATGGGAATCCGATCCGGCTGAGTGAACCGGAGGGCCGCGATCACACGCTCTTTCGGCAGCATGGCACCACTCCTCGTCCGCCACGCGCTTGGCGCGTGAACTGCGACGGCACCGGCGCCGGCAGCATAGCTGCCGCCGTACCAATAGGTACGGTGATGTATACTGTCGATTGTCGTCAATACTCGCGGCTGACATGCCGCGTGCGGCTCAGCCGCAGCACGCTCGTGCACCGGCGAGGCCGGCGAGATCGTCCTGTTGCGCCATCCCGGCGACCAACCGAGCATGTACAAGCTGATGTGTTAGGGAAGCGTGAAGGAGCGGGGGTAGAGCGTGCAGTTCGGGCAGTTACTCTCGTCCCCGCGAGGTCAGGCTGTCATCGACGCGGGGAGTCCTGTGTGTGAGGATGGCGCTCTCTGTGGCGATGTGCGTGCTGACGAGGCGCAGGCACGTGCAGACGCCAGTACGAAGGCGCCTGCTGGCGTAGGCTCTGTAACCAGTTCAATGTTGGCGGATCATACGGTCGAAGCGGCAAGACACATTCTGGAGGTAGCAGGTTAACCATGTTGTCCCCGTCTGAAATTACTGGAAAGTACTCGCAGCTCGGTGCGGAGAAAGCGTCACAGCCAGCCTGGAAGATGGTGCTGCTGGGGATATCTGCCGGATTCCTGATCGGCATGGGCGCGGCCGTAGCGAATACCGCGTCACACAGTATTGCAAATGTATCCGCCGCGCGCATCATCAGCGGGCTGTTGTTTCCTTTTGGACTGGCGATAGTGATGCTGCTCGGTGCGGAGTTGTTCACGGGAGATTGCATGATTGTGATCTCCGTGCTTGAAAAGAAGACATCCATTGCACGTTTGCTCAAGAACTGGTCCTTCGTGTATATCGGTAACTTTATCGGTGCTGGAGCGCTCGCGGCGGGATGCGCGTGCTTCGGGCAGCTCGACTATTCAGACGACGGTCTGGCGGCCTATACCATAAAAGTTGCGGCGGCAAAATGTGCACTTCCCTTTGATAACGCCTTTGTGCTTGGGATTCTCTGCAACGTGCTTGTCTGCATGGGCGTGTTGTGCGCGATATCAGCCAAGGATACTGGAGGGAAGATACTAGGGGCCTACATACCGGTAGCGTTCTTTGTGATATGTGGATTTGAGCACTGCGTAGCGAACATGTACTACATAGCGGCGGGACTGTTTGCCAAGACCAATGCGGTGTACGCCGCCAAGGCTGCCGCGCTGGGCGTGCAGACCGGCTCGCTGAGTTGGGGGAACTTCGTATTTCGTAACCTGGTGCCGGTGACGTTAGGCAATATCGTCGGTGGCGTGGCTCTCGCGCTGTTGATGTGGGCGTGCTTCCTTCGGAAGAGTGAAGCGTCCGGGCCGGAGCTAGCCCGACACGCCGCAGCGAGTTGACAGCATGGTGGCGGTGGCTTCGGTCTTGCCATCACAGTCCGCTGCTCGCAATGGAAGGGCTGGTTGAGTGGTGCTTCATGACGCGGTGATGAACGACCATTAGACTTGCCGGCGTATTGCCTCACGAGAGAATGTAACCGGCCCGGGCCGCTTGCCTCACGAAAGATGTTACCCGCAACGGACGAGTTGTGGCTTCGGCCACGAACCAAGCGTGCCGGTGGTGGCACGAGTGCCGCGTACCGGGTAGCGACATCGCAATGACTACTGGGAGGGATAAAGCAACAACACGTTCTTTCTTCTCGTTTCTTTCTCTCAGCTACTCGCCGTTCCGTCCCCGGCAGGGCCGGTGGGTTGTCACCGCTGCAGGATTTACCACCGTTAATCCACGCACGTCGGAACCGCGTCCCTGGCGCACTATCCGCCTGCGCTCTCACGTTGGCGGCCACGTCGGTGTCGCCCTTAGCATGAGGTGGCGATGGCGGCACGGGATGAGTTGGCGCACGCCTCTTCTTGGACGTGGCTCAGCGCGGTGCTGGTGCTCAAGCAACAGCTAGCAGGGAGTGCGATCCAGCAGGCAACGGCCGGCACCGAGCAGGGTGGCACGTTGCCAGATCGGCGCTTGTTCGTCGCAATTGTGGGGCACTCGGCGCTATACCGGTTCGTTCTCAGGCAACGCGCACGTGCGCCTGGTCCTCCCGTTTGGGCCGCACCGCGATCTCGATGTCACAGTCTAGCCGCAAGAGCAGCCGCAAGAGCCGCTCTATAGAAAAGCCGGGAAGCTTGGCTCCCATGAGCAGGCTGACCGTGGGCTGCGGAATATCCAGGGCCGCTGCGGCCTGCGCCTGGGTCCAGCCGCGCTGGCGGATCGCCTCAAATATCCGTATGCCCAGGGCAGACTTGGCGAGGAGTTCGTCCGGCTCCGGCAGGTTCAGATCGGCAAACACGTTGCCGCTGCTCGGCACGAACGTTATCTCTGGGTCCATCGTCCTATCCCTTCCGACGCGCGTCCGCATCGATTGCCTTTGCCCATGCCAGGCGTGAACGGATTAGCGCCTGATCTCGCTGGATCGCCTTGCGCCCCTGCGTCGACTTCTTCTGAAAAGCATGCAATACGTAGACGGCCGAGGGCAGGGCGACCGTATACACCGCCCGATACGTGCCGTCCTCGCCGTCTTCGGCGATCTCGGCCACCCCGCTGCCGAAACCGTGGAGCGGCGCCGAAGTCTCCGGTGTGTAGCCGGCCTGTACAAAGTTCAATGCATGACCCACATCTCGCCGCACTGCGTCGGGAAACGCCCGCACATCCTCGCGAGAGGACCCGACGAACACCAGTGGCCGCATCCTCGTCTCCCTGTACCGATTATAGTAGATTTGCTATAGCGCCTGCCCATTGGGCCGCGCTGTCGTCGCGCTGATGCCACAGCGCGGATCGCCAGCAGCGCTCGCTGCAGCCCGAAGAGGTACAGGTCGGGTTGGTGTCGCTGTTCTGCCTCGGGATCGGAGTGCTCGTCTGGCAGGTGAGGGCGGGGAACAGCTTGCTCAGGGCGTTCTCAAGGACGAGTTGGCACAACCTTTAGTACACGATCAGTTGGCACAGGGTGCCAACGTATGCTAAGAGCGACAGTCAGGCAGGGGCAGCCGTGCGCGCTGGCAGCGCCCTGGCCGCAGTGCCGTCCTGCTCGAGGGTATCAACCACGAGGTGGAGCCTGGCCGGCGGGCACTGCCCCATGGGAGCATCCGTGTTCAGCCACCCGTCGCTGAACGCCAGCAGGGCCTTGGCGCGGAGGGCGCTGATGCCTCGCTGCAAGGTCCGCAGTTGTCCATCGGGATGTCGCCCAGGGTGGCGCGCCTGCAGTTCGGCCAAGATGCTCGTCGCCGTGCGCTCCGGCGCGGCGGCGACCAGGTGCTCGATCTCCTCCCAGGCGCCGGCGAAGGGGTCCACCCGCGTGCGATACGTGCGGGGACCCAGGGACTTCGGCGTCCGGCGATAGAGGCGCTTGCGGCCGCGCAGCGTCAGCGTGGCCCGTTCCGCCGCTGCGGGCGCGGGTGTCGCCGTGCCGCAGGCCGCAACGTCGAACGTCGCCGTCGGCCCCGGCGCCGCGACGCGAGGCAGCACGGCGTGGCGCCACAGCGCGTCCTGGAGCAGTGTCACCTGCTGGAGCAAGCGTACGCGGGGTCGAGCACTTTATAGAGCGCCGTGAGGCGGGTCACAGCACCAGCGTCCAGGATGCCCGTGGCGAGGAGGCGCTGGAACGGGGTACGTGCGGGGTCGTAGCGCCGGTAGACGTGCTGCTCCTGACGCCGCTTGACCTGCAGCTTGAGCGAGGGCTGGAAGAAGTTCACATAGAGCCGCACCGCGCGGTACAACTCGGCGAGCTGGCCTATCGCCAGCTCGCCGTCGAAGCGGTCGTAGCCCACCAACTGGCGGACAACGGTGCCGTTTTTCTGCTCCACATAGCACTGGTCGTTGCTGCGATAGGTCCGCCCGCGGGTGAAGGTGATGTGCTCGTGGGCGCAGTAGCCGAGTAGCGGGTAGTTGAGGAACTCGCCGCCGTTGTCGGTGTCCAGGCCGAGCAAGGGGAAGGGCAGCAGCCGTCGGGCCTGCTCGAGCGCGTGCAGGACCGCCTCGTGTGTGCGGTGCAGCAGCGGCAGACACTCCGTCCAGCCGGTGGCCACATCGGTCAGCACGAGGGTGCTCATGGAGACGCGCACCTTCGGAACGATGACCCGCCAGCTGGAAGAACTGAGCTGGTGGCTGCGGGAGCAGGCGGTCACCGCCGTAGTGCTGGAGAGCACCGGCGTGTATTGGTGGCCCGTCTTCAATGTGCTAGAGGCAAGCGGGGTGCCGATCACCCTGGCCAACGCGCAGGATGTCAAGGGACGGCCTGGGCACAAGACGGACGTGTGCGACGCGCAGTGGCTGGCCGAGCTTGTCCGCCATGGCCTCGTGCGGCCGAGCTTCATCCCGCCCGAGCAGATCCGCACGCTGCGCGAGCTAACGCGGTATCGCACGACGCTAGCAGAGCAGAAGGCACACGAGATCCACCGGCTCCAGAAAGGGCTGGAGAGCGCAAACATCAAGTTGGGCGACGTGGCCAGCAATGTGCTCGGCGTGAGCGGCCGCCACATGCTCGAGGCGATTGTCGCGGGCGAGGAGGATCCGGAGGCACTCGCCGGACTGGCTCGCGGCCGCCTGATGAAGAAGAAGGAGGACCTGGTCCTCGCGCTGGAAGGGCGGCTCAAGGATCATCATCGCCTGCTCCTGCGCGTGCAACTGGACCACATCCGGGCGATCGAGCGGAGCATCGGGCAGATGGACCGCGCGATTGCGGAGGCGCTCGCCCCTTTCGCCGCCGCGGTGACGCTCCTTGAATCGATTCCCGGCGTCAGCGACACCGCCGCGGCAACCATCATCGCGGAGATCGGCGTCGACATGGGGCGGTTTCCTACCGCACAGCACCTTGCCAGCTGGGCAGGGGTGTGTCCGGGCATCAAGCGGAGCGCAGGCCACACGATCAGCGCCAAGACGACCCCTGGCGATCGCTGGCTGCGACGGATCCTCGGCCAGTGCGCCTGGTCTGCCATACGCATGAAGGACACCTGTTTCGCCGCGCAGTTCAGGCGTATCGTCGTCCGCCAAGGCAAGCAGAAAGCGTTGGTGGCGGTGGCGCACCGGCTCCTGCTGGTGGTCCACCACGTGTTACGTACGGGCGAGTTCTACCGCGAGCTCGGCCCGGACTACGTGGCTCCGATGAACAAAGAACGAGCCGCACGCCGGCACATCGCGCGCCTCCAGGCACTCGGGTACGAGGTGATCGCCACACCGAAGCCCACTGCCGCTTGAGGCCATCAAGCTTTTTCGAGGAACCCTGCGCACCGGCACATTCAGTTGCGGCTCTTGCTGCCTGCCCAGCACGCTGGCTACACTACACTGCTGCATGCATGCGATGATAGGAGACAGCCCATGCCGTATCTTGACGAGAAAAAGCCACGCAACTGCTTTCGCTGCGAGAACCTGAGCGCATCCGAGGACGGTTACGTCTGCGGGCTGGGCTTTGGCACGGCACAGACAATCTGGACCGGCGATCTCGCGCTCATTTGTCCGCACTTCGAGGAGCGGCGCGAACGCGAAGACGTGCCGGTGAACGCCGAGGCGTAAGCCTGGTCGACAGGCCTGTCTGTCGCCACCGATCCCTATCCTGCCGGCTGCGTCTCCTGCGCAGGCGCCCGTGGGGTTGCGCGCGCTTCAATCTCGGCCACCCACTTCGGGTGGTGTGCGCGCGCATAGGCGAGAGGCACCGTGCCGTCGATCAAGGCGCTGAGTGACGGCCGAGTCGCGCGAGAAACCGCGGCCAGGTAGATGTGGCCCAGCACCAAGGGAATGCTCACATAGAGCAGGAGCTGGTGCAAGAAGACCGCATTGTTACTCACTGAGTCACTGAAGACCCAGGATGGCAGCGCCTCCGCCACGAAAGGCGGTCGCCACAGTATCACGCCGGTCACGATGAATCCCAGCGTGGCTGCCAGCGTGAGCACGCCATTGAGTTTTTGGCCGGCATTATAGCGTCCCTGTAGCGGCAGGTTCTTCGACGTCGGTCCCCGACGCATCGACTGCTTCAACCACGCTATGTCGTCATCGTCCCACTCGTCGAACTCCTTGAGATCGCGGACGATCGATCGCCGGTCGCCGACAACAACCCAGAGGAGCGGCCCGAAGATATAGAACAGCGCCGTGTATTCATGAAACTGTAGAATCAGCACGTGATGACCCACCTGTTCGCCGATCTGGCGGACGAGCAGGATGATGCCGGTAACCAGCAGGATGAGGAAAGTAATCGAATGACTCCAGTGCAGGGCGCGTTGCGTGCGGTTGAAGCGCTGGACTCGCGACTCGGACATTGGTGCCCCCCAAACAGCCTGCACTCTGCGGGCGATGCCCGCCACGAGTGTCTGAAACTGGGCAGGGTCCAGCGGTGCGGTGCAGTCTGGACCGTTGCCGGTTCACGTGGAGCCTGACTGATACATGTCGATCTCCACTTCAGCTAATACGGACCAGACATCGACGGCAGATTCATTCCCGCCCGCGTTCAGCCCCTATCTTGGCCTCCTCATCGCAACCCTGGCTGTCTCATGCTCGGCCACCATGATCAAGGAAAGTACGTCTCCGCCGCTGGTCATTGCGACGTATCGGATGGCCATCACGGTTGCATTGCTGCTGGCGCCCTTCCTGCGTGCAGGCGGGATCGCTCAGTTGCGGGCGCTCGACCGCGTGACATTGGGCTGGATGGCGGCCTCGGGCATCCTGCTGGCTCTCCACTTCGCCACCTGGACGGTCTCGCTCCAGAACACCTCGGTTGCCAGCTCCGTGTTGTTTGTCTCCGTTCATCCTGTCCTCGTGGCAATTGCGGCCTTCACAGTATTTGGCGAGCGCACGACTCGTCTGGCACTCGCTGGCATCGCGCTCACCCTCTTGGGCAGCGCAGTCGTCGCTGGCGGCGACCTGCGGCTCGGGGAAGATGCCATACGCGGCGACCTCCTCGCCTTCGCCGGCGCCGTGGTGTTTGCGGGATACCTGGTGATTGGACGTGGCGCGCGCCGAAACATGGAGACCATTGCCTACAGCGTGCCGGTCTATGCCGTGTGCACGCTATTCCTCATTCCGTGCTCCCTGGCTTTTGGGCAGTCGCTCACAGCTGCCGGCGGACGCGATATGCTGATCTTTCTGGGCTTGGCGATCGTCCCAACCCTTGGCGGCCACCTCCTCTACAACTGGACGCTCAAGTACTTGACGGCTACCGTTGTCTCCGTCAGTTTCCTTGGCGAGCCCGTCGGCGCCTCGCTTCTAGCCTGGGTTGTACTGGGCCAGAAGCTGGCGCTATCGACCGTAGCCGGCGGTTTAGTCATTCTCGCCGGGATCTGGCTTACGATACGACAGCAGAGCTTACGCCGATAGAGAACTGCATGTCTTCCCGCGCGATTGCAACCGGTCCATGGAAGGACGCGCCGGCTTCGACAGCGGCGCTGTCCTGGCCGTCGACCGCCCAGCGGTGCGTCAGCACGAGCTGCCTGGTGCTGGCCTCCTGTGCCACGATGCCGGCCTGACGCGGCGTGAGATGGAATGGATAGGCCGAATTCTCTGTGTTTGAACATTCGCAGAGGAAGATGTCACTGTCGCGAGCCAGTTCAGGCAGGCTATCGCACAAGCCGGTGTCGCCGGAGAATGCCAGCAGCCCGTCTCCACTGATGCGCATGCCGTAGCTGTGCGTGACGTGCGAGACCGGCACGAATTCCACCGATAGCGGTCCGATCCTCAGCACGCGGTCGGGTTCGTATTCGCGCGTATCGAAGAAGTCGCTGAAGAATGTCGCGGACAAGTCCTGCAACCTGCTCACGCCCAGCATTCTTTCATGTCCCTCGGGCGGAAAGTAGAGAGCAGGGCGGCCGACGCCCGGGTACCGTGAAGTAGAAAAGTACAGGTAGTACCGATACTGCATGAGGTCGAGCGTATGATCTGCATGCATGTGGGAAATCAGGATCGCGCTGACCTTCTCCGGCTTCACGTACTGCTGTAACCGAGAGAAGACACCGCTCCCACATTCGACGAGTATAGCCGTGTCGTCCTGCTCCACGAGATAACCCGAGCAAGCGCCCCCAGGATTCTGGCATGCAGGGCTCGCACCCAGAATCGTGAGTCGCATCACGATGCATCCTCCGCCGGCTGGGACGAAATCACTGTTTCCTCCAGCGAGGCAACTGCCGGCTGCAGAGTCGAGGGAACGAACGTCCCACTGCCGTTCCGCGCCGGCTGGCCTACGTCGTCGTCGTCGTCGTCATTATCCAGGTCATCCCACTCGAGGGGATCATGCCCCAGACGCAGCTGGCTGCTACGCGTCGCAGCCAGCAGATAGGCGTCGCTGACCAGGCCCGGCCTGATCGGCGCGGGAGCGATTGCCATCTCGAATCGCTGGGTAAGCCTAGTACTGTAGAGCGCAATGCCCGCCGCGATGGTCAAGCCGCTGGCGACCTGCGCTGCCCTGAAGCTACCCAGCCAGAGGCTGTCGACGCGCAGGCCCTCGAGAGGAATGCGGCCAAGCGAATAGAGCACCAGGTAAGCCAGAAAGACACTTCCTATCGGAAGCAGTCGCGGACGCCAATGTTGGAGGGTCAGAAGCCCGATCACCACGGCGAAAACGACCAGGTCCCACACGCATTCGTAGAGCGCCGTGGGGGTGAAATGCGCGTACGCAGCGTACTGCGGAGGACGGTTTTCGAGCGGGATAGTGACGAAGAGCCGCCCAGAGGTTGGCGGTCCGAAGGCCTGCTGGTTGAGAATGTCGCCAACGCGTCCGATCGCTTGCGCCAGGATCGCTCCGGGGGCACAAATGTCGGCCCACTGCCAGAAATCGAGCTCCCTGTTCCACGTGAAGACTAGGAGAGCAAGGATACCGCCGAGCAGCGCGCCGTGCAAGGCCATGCCACCCTGCCAGACCGCAAAGATTCGACCGGGATCCGGGCTGTACCAGGGCCTTCTGAACATGTAGTACCAGACTCGCGCCCCGATCAGACCCGATAGCACGGTAAGGAACATGATTCCAGCCAGGGGTTCCACACGCTGGCCGCGCAGCCTGGCCACAACCGCCGATACAGCAAAGCCGGTCACGATCGCCAGCGCGACGACGATACCATACCAATGAATAATGATCGGACCGTACTTGATCGTGGCTGTGCTCACGACGGGCGCTCCGTTTCCGCTGCCGACGCCCAGGCCCCACGAAGGACCGAGCGTGCTCGCACAATCGGCGCGACGGTCGATTCAGCCACTGACGGAGCTGCCTTTCTGGGGTCCACGAAGCGAGAGTTCCGCAATGCACGCCACTGTGCATGATTGAGGCAGATCGACACGGGCGAAACAGGAGAAGTCATACACTGCTTGGAAGCGGCTCAAGCTCGGGATGCCGTTTTCGAAGGTATCGTTCGAAGCCCGACACGTTCATTGCTGAGCTGCCGGCTGTTTCGTACTGACGAGCAGTCTCGGGCGTGGTGAACTGCGATAGCTCGAGCTCGGAGGCCCTCTGCAAAGCGAGGGTGATGGACGCACGATCCTGTCTTGCTCGCATACGATCCAACACCAGCTGTTCCCATGCACGCAGCCTGCGTCGAAGCTGATCGAGTTGCTCCTGCGTGCCGGTTGCCCGGCCAAAATGCGTGAGGTAGAAGGCTGTCGGGCGCAATGAGGATAGCCGGTCGATCGTCGCTTCCCAGGCTTCGAGATCGAGATCAGGCGGCGGCGTCGGGGGATGCACGTACGCGCAGCCGGGCATCCGCACGCCCGCAACATCGCCTGCGTACACGCTGCCGTCCTCGAGATCGCGGTACACCACGTGGTGGTCAGCGTGGCCCGGTGCAAACAGAACCTGAAGGCGTCGCCCAGCCAGCTCGAGGATCTGCTCGTCATGAAGGATCGCGATGCGGTCCGCAGGCACGGGGAGCATCTCGCCCCACAAGCGCTTCATGAGACTGCCGTACACCCGCGATGCGCTGGCGATGAGTCTGGATGGATCGATCATGTGTGGTGCACCGACTTCATGGACATAGACGCGCGCGTTCGGCATGTGCTGCATCAGTACGCCCGCGGCACCCGCATGATCGAGGTGGATATGTGTGATCAGCACGTGGCGAACCTGCTCTGGCGCTATGCCCGCCTCAGCAAGAGCCGAGAGCAACGTGGTCACCGAGCTGGCCGGTCCGACGTCGATGAGCGCCGCATCCTCATCCGCCGGCAGAAGGTATGAAGCGATCGCGCCCGGTTGATCGAGAAAGCGAAGATCGATCGTAATCGGCACGTCGTCACCTCCGACCTGAGGCATCACCGCCGTCGCCGTCCGATCCCGATGGAGACGCGCACGTTCCGCGCGGCCAAATGATTGAGCTTCACGCCGGTAGTGCCAAGCACGATCGTGAGCAGGGTGTACGCGATGAGGAACTGTACCTCATTGAAGGCGTACGGGACGAGAGGGCTGGCGAGCAACCAGTAGCTGGCCTGGCTGCAGAGTAGCACCATGAGGAAGTCGTAAAAGCTCTGGCTGTGGCGTCGTTTCGGTGTTTCCTGCATCCCGTCTGACACTCCCTGTCTCGCTATGCTACCAGAAACAGGTCGTTGGCAGGCAGGGTTATTGCCCACCGCGTGCACCAGGCTCTGGTACACTGCCCAGCGATAGAACACCGACACACATCTCAAAGGATATGCTCGACACATATGAACGCGGCCGCGAACAAGAAGCTGCCGTTCAAGACGATCCTCCTTGTGGACGACGAGCCGACACTGATCGAAGCGCTCAGCTACAACCTGACCAAAGAGGGCTATCGAGTCGTTACCGCGGTCGATGGCGTAGAGGCGCTGGAACAGGCAGCCGCGTGTAGCCCGGACCTGGTCATCCTGGATCTCATGCTGCCGCGGATGGACGGTTTGGAAGTCTGTCGCGCCGTGCGGCGGGACTCCACCGTCCCCATCATCATTCTGACGGCGAAGGATTCGGAAGTGGACACGGTGCTCGGACTGGAGCTGGGTGCCGACGATTACCTGGTGAAGCCGTTCAGACTGCGCGAGCTGCTCGCCCGCGTCAAAGCCCATTTGCGGCGCGCGGAGATGCCGCAAATACGGCCTAGCCAGGCTCCCGATCGCATGCAGTTCGGGCGCATCGTGATCGAGCGAGACAGCAGGAAGGTATTTCGGGATGGCCACGAGATCGTGCTCACGCTCAAGGAGTACGACCTGCTCAACTACCTCCTGACCAATGCCGGCAAGGTGATGTCGCGCGAAGTAGTGCTGGACAAGGTCTGGGGCTACGAGTATGCGGGAGATAGCCGGACCGTTGACGTGCATATCCGTTGGCTGCGCGAGAAGATCGAAGAGGAGCCGGCGAATCCTCAGCACATCAAGACCGTGCGAGGCATCGGGTACCGGCTCGAGATCTAGCGACCGCGTACGAGCGAGCCGCGCTCTTTGTCTGCGAGCATGTCCGTATCCAGCACGATGTGGCCGTCGGCGTTGATGACCTGGCTGTCGCCGATCCACCACAGGCGCGGGACCTGCCCGTACTCGAGGTGATTGTGTCCGTGCACCCACCAACGCGGATGCCAGCGCAGCACTGCGGCATCGTAGGCCGCCACACCCAGGTGGCACGGATCCGTCGACTCGGGGCACGTAAGAGGATGCCCGGCGAGATCGGGCTTAGTGCAGGGAAAACCGGCGCCTGCCGGAGCAAGGCACTGGCGCGTAACCAGTGGGCACCGATGCGGAGCCGCGTGCGAGACGATAAGGTCCACCCCTCCCCGGCGCATGATTGAGCGCGAGAGCCGCCAGACTTTCTTCCGCATCTCCCAGCTTGTGTACTGAAATTGGTCGGGGCCGCCGTTGTAGCGAGGTGAGCCGGCAAGGCCGCCGATTCTGAGGTTGCCGATACGCACGAGCTTCCCGTCGATGTCATCGCAGCCATCCGGCGGCTGGGCATGGAAACGGGCGTCGTGATTGCCTGCTACGTACAACAGGCGGACGCGCAAGACCGTCACCAGGTAAGACAGATAGTCGGCTCGCAGATCGCCACACGAGACTGCCAGATCGACGTTGCCCACCCATCGTTCGGGATCGAAGTGCTCGTAAAGTTGGCGCTCCTCGTGATCCGAGACAAACAGGATCTTCATAGGGCGGGGGGGCCTCCGGTGACGCGCCAGATTGCCCGGCGCGCTCGACGGTGAAGCGGGCGGAACACGCGGGCAGTAAGCGGCCGCGGATGCAGACGCTGAAGATCCGCGACGGCCTCCGCGGGAGTGACCGGATGACCTGTTGCCTGCTCGAGGTAGGCTTGGTGGTCCTTTGCCGCGAAGTACAAGTCGCTGACCGTGCGGCCGGGAAACGCCAGGGTCAGCGCGCGCATATCGAGAGGTTCGGCAATGGGGACAAATACCTCGCGGTACCATTGTCTTGCCGCCTGGCGCAACGTAGCACCTGGATCGTTTTCGCGCACGCACTCTCGGTACGCGAGGAGCTCCGCCAGCAAGCGGTCATACGACTCTACATTGGTGAAATCGATGCGGTTGAGCCCCGTGCGCCGCTCGAAGCGTATGCGCACATTGGCGAGACGGTCTTTCGGTCTCCGCTCGGGCACAATACATTCTTGTACGAGGGCGTCGATGTACTTCACGTCGTTGGCGATAGCCGCGGCAACGCGGTGGTGCCCGTCGATCACGTAGTACTCGCGGTTGAGGTAGTACACCTCGATTGGCGGCATCTCCACGCCTCGGGCCATCGCTTGGGCTATTGAACGGAAGCGCGCGGATCGAGCCTTCTCACGCCTGGGCAGGAAGCGTGGCGTCAGTTGACCTGCCTTGTCGACGCTCCCCTTGATACGCGCTACCGGAATAGTGTCGACGCGCGGCGGCAACACGTTGGCCGGCAGGCCACCAGTGCCGGCATGAAAATACGGAAATGGCTTTACCGGGCCACGGCGCACGCCCGCGTCCCTTTCTACCGTTGATAGCGCATCAACAGTGCTTTGACAGCAGCTTCTTCGGGACTGCTCCCCTCGGCAAGTGGCTGCAGGTTGGTGATTGTCATACCGAGCAACTGGCCCGTAAACCAGTATGTCGCATCATTGTACGCCGAGGTGAAGAAGCCGCTGGTGCCAAACTCCTGGCACAGCAGAACGCGTAGCTGGTCCAGCGTCGGCAGCCACACGCAGCCGGCACATTCTTCCTCGCGTGGAGCGCCACCGGCAGGATCGGCCAGCATGACGGTGGCCGTTGCAGGCGCGAAGGACAAAGCCAGAAGCGGTTCGGCAGATGGAGGAATGACAACCCAATCGCCGAAGCGCGGCCGCCAATCGCGTGCGGGGGGAAAGGTAGAAAAGAACGTGCACAGATCGTGATAGCCGGGGTCGCGCAGGGCTGACCCCGGTGGCGCAAGCAGATCATCCTCGATCATAGACCGAACACGCTCCAAGGCACGTGCGCTAGACGTCCTTCAAATTGCGCGACAACGTGTGCAATGGAGGCACCCGCGCTGCCCGCCATCGCCTCAACGCTGCTTGACTCCCATGTTTGCCGGGCCAGTGCGGTGGATTGAGCATCCTTCGAGGAGGCACGGGCGGACGCGCCGCGCCTAGGCAACCGATCGTCGCACGACCCGGTATGCCGCGAAGCCGATAACGGCCACGGCAAGAATGAACCAGACGATGGTCCAGAACATGGCCGGAAGGGCGAAGTAGCACTGGGCATTCAAGGCGTCGGTCCCGCCTCCGACCCCGGCCGACTGACTGTAGTAGCAGACTCCCTTTGCCGTGTCGACCTGTGCGTGGCCAGAGTTCTCGGTGATCCAGGCGAGATCGCGCAACGAGTCGATCGCGGTCAAACACAATTCCACGGCGATGAACTGCTTGAACAGGCCGGCGAGGCGCGCGGGGCCGCGCAGGCCTGCGCACAGCGTCACTCCGCCGAAAATCACTGTCCAGAGCCATGTCAAGCTTGTGAAGCTGGTACCGAACGCGGCAAAGCCCGCCAGCGGCATCAACACCGAGAGCCCGCCCACGCCGACAAGGACGTGGTTTGAAAATCGTGTCGGAATGAGCAGCAGCACCGCACCGACGACGGCGGTGCCAACATAGCCCGCGCTGAAGATCGGCAACAGCCAGCCGCCGGAGGTGAACGTCTCACCGCTGAGATTCGCATTGATCTCAAGACGTGTCACATTTCCGCCGGTCGCGATAGCCACAAGTGCATGGCACCATTCATGGACAAACGTGCCGAAGAGCTTGAACGGGTATATCGCCACGTCCACGATCGGGAGGTGCGACAGCGCTACCGCAATCACAGCGGCGGCGGCCACATACAGGAGATCGGTGGGTCGACCGGCCCGGCGAGCGGCTCCTGCACGCGAGGCGCCGCTCGGCACGGCTGGGAACGTAGCGCCGCACAGGCTACAGAACTTCGCCCCCGCTATACGGGGTTCGCCGCAGACGGCGCAGGATGTAGCAGACGTAGCGGGAGTAGCCATTGGGGTTCTTCCTCTTCGCGGTAGCCGTATCGGCGTACGGAGCTGATCGACGCTATTCCAGCGTACATCGTGGCCCACCAACTGGCTAGCACGATGCGCAGTGTGATGCGTTTACCAATCGGTCCGCTGACGCGACGTTGTGGGCGCCCTATGCTGAAGCCGTAGATTAGTGACTACTCACTACTACGCTGGAATGAGCTAGCTCAAGCATAAGTTGGAGGGCACGGACGTGACACATCGATGGCGGATTTCGTGTTTTCCGGTCTGACGTGCCAGGCGATCCCGCTGGCCTGGATAGCGTTGGCAGCGAGCAGCACTGTCGCCTGCACCTCGCTGTTGCCGGCATTCGTGCTCGGCGGCTTCGGCATGGGTCGGTGCTTTGCGCCGCTCTCGAACACCGCAATGGCCAGTGCGGACGAGAGTAAGCAGGGGCAGGCTTCGGGCACAAACAGCACGATTCGCGCGCTGGGCGGGCGTGTTTGGCGTCGCGATCCTCGGCGCGGTCTTCCAGCACAGCGTCGTACTGCCCGGCAATTTCGTCGCTGGCTTCCGCACCGTCTTGCTCATAGGAGCGGGGGTACTGACCTTCGGTGGCCTGGCTACCCTGTTCCTCCCAAGAATGCCGCGGGTCGTGGCGGGCGTGCAGACCGCCGAGAACAATTCGCTGGCGGAATCGTACGTCGCCTGAGGACATCATTTGTGCGGAAGCCGCGCACGCGGGTACCTTTTGAGAAGTCATGGAACACCTTCTGGCCATTGAAATCACCGACATCACCAAGGACATTCCGCTTGGACAGAGCGCGGTGCACGCTCTTCGAGGCGTGAGCATCTCCGTCGCGCGGGGCGAGGTGGTCGCAGTCGTCGGCCCCAGTGGTAGCGGAAAGACGACGCTCCTCGGCTTGATCGGCGGTCTGGATACAGTCTCGTCGGGCCGCATCGTCGTCAACGGTATAGATATCACGCGCCTCTCCGAGAATAAGCTCGCAGGCATCCGAAACCGCCAGATCGGCTTCGTGTTTCAATCCTTCAACCTCATTCCCACGCTCACCGCTCTGGAAAACGTGGCGCTTCCCGTGCAGTTTGGCCGAGGACGCGATCCCATCCGAAGGGCCGCTGAGGCGCTCGAAGCCGTTGGGCTGTCCGACCGGATGAGCCACAAGCCGACGCAACTGTCTGGGGGCGAGCAGCAGCGCGTAGCCATCGCCCGCGCCCTGGCAAACGATCCGGCGATTATTCTGGCGGACGAGCCGACAGGGAATCTTGACTCCGCCAATGGTGAGCGAGTGATCGAACAGTTGCTCGGTCTCCGCTCCCAGCTTGGCAAGACGATCGTGATTGTCACTCATGATCCCGCCATCGCCGTGCGCACCGATCGCATCATCCACCTGCGCGATGGCCTGGTGGTGGAGAGCGCGGGCGCGGAATGGGCCAGGCGCCTGGAGGCGCTGGCCCCGGTGGCGGCGGGCTGATGCGCGGCCGGTTTCGATAGCTCGACGCATGCTTGACGGCGCTCTGGCCTTCGCGTACGCATGGCGAAACCTCAAACGGGGAGGACGGCGCTCGGTATTCGCCGCGTTCTGCGTGGCCGTGGGCGTCGCCGCCGTCGTCGGCATGCAGCTGCTGGCCCTGAACATCAGCGCCTCAGTCAACAAGGCGCCTAAACAGGCGAACGGCGGTGATATCTCCATCGATCCAATCTCAAATCCGTTTCAGCGGGCCGATATTGCCAGCGTCGAGGCGCTGAAGAAGCGTGGCGTGATTGCCGACTATACGATGACCCTGAACGCCCAGCGAAACGGTCTCGGCGTGAAGGCCACGGCCGGAGATCGCACGACGCTGATCTCGGTGCGTGGCATTCAGACCCGCAACTATCCGCTGTACGGTACGTTTGACTCCGTCACACCGGCGACGCCTGTGACCTCGTTGCTCGAAGCGCCGACCGACGCGGTCATTACGTCCGATGTCTTCGCCCGCCTTCATCTGCGGGTCGGCGACCAGGTCGATCTCGCCACGCCCGTGCCAGAGCGGGTGACAATTCGCGGCGTCGTGAATCCAGCCGGCCTGTTTCAGGGCGACTTCGGCATCGGCGGCACGCTGTACCAGTCCTTGCAGGGATTGTGGAGCGCCGAGGCAAGCCTTAGCAGTGGAGCGCAGGGCACTATTGCCAGCAGACTCTACGTGCGCACCGCCGACGATGCACACACGGGTCCCGCGCTCGCCGCCCTGAAGAGCGCTCTTGGCCCCCTCTACCGCTACACGACCGCCGCCGACGTGGCCAAGCAGGAGGCGACAAACACCGAGCGGCTGCAGCAACTGCTGCTCGCCTGCGGCCTCCTCGCCCTGCTTATTGGCGGGATCGGCATCGCCAATACCATGCTTGTTTCGGTGGGCCGTCGCACCAAAGAGATTGCGGTGCTGAAAGCCCTTGGCATGAAGAGCTACCAGGTCATCCCGCTCTTCCTGCTGGAAGCGGTGCTGCTGGGCGTTGCCGGGAGCGCGCTGGGCATCATTGCCGGCATCGGATTGAGCGTGGTGGCGACCGAGATCGCGGTGCAGCTCGGCGCTCAAGTGTCCTGGAGTCTCCGGCTCGACCCGTTGCTTGTTGGCAGCGCGCTTGGAGTGATCGCCACGGCGGTGTTCGGCTTTCTTCCTGTCCTGCGAGCAGGCAGAACCCGGCCAATGGGCGTGCTGCGCGATGAAGACGCGCCCCTTCCGCGCATCGGCTGGGCCCTCACCGGCGCCGTCTCGTTTCTCTTGACGAGCAGTATGGGAATCGCGGCGGGAATCGTACTCCACAATATGCGGCTCGGCATCGCCCTGGCCTACGGTGTCGTGCTTGGCTTCCTGATCTTCAGCGGGTTCTTCTTGCTGGTCGTTTCGGTTGCCAGCCGAGGGCCCAGCTTCGGGCTGTTGGGGCTCAACATCGCGCTTCGCAACCTAACGCGCCAGAAGCGCCGTGTCGCCTCTACCATGGTCGCGCTCTGCATCGGCGTGCTGGCGGTGGGAACGGTCGTCGTCCTCTCACAGAACGTGCGCGCGGAGTTCCAGGGCCTGTTCGAGAAGGATTGGGGATTCAACGTCGCGGCATTCGGTCCCGTCAGCCAGGAACAGTCCATGCTGGCTGAAGTGCGACGGCAGCCCGGATTTGAGAAGGTCGAGCGCGGCCTGCTTGTCGGCGGCCTGCGCCTCACCACCATAGACGGCACGTCTGCTGCTCCCATCCTCGAGCGCGGCGCGGCCAGGGCGTCCGGCGAGCGCCTCCACCTGTCTGAAACACTGGCCGGGCGTGACCTTCGCGTGGCCCTGCTGAATCTGAAAGTGCTCCCCGGCGGAAGGGTGCTCACGGCCGCGGACGAAGGCACGAACAACGTCGTCATACCACAGGATTTCGCCGACCCGTTGGGGTTGCGGCCGGGAAGCACGCTTGGCTACACCGATCTCGGCGGACATCTGATCGACTTGCGCGTCGTCGGCATCATCGATCCAACCAGCCTCACGCCAAGCTTCGGCGGCGGCATTCTGGCATCCGCCTCGTACTTGCGCCGCTACGCCAACGACGCCCCGGCTGCCGGGAGCGTTCTCTATGTGCAATATCGGACGGGGATGGACAGTGCGGCTGCCTCCGCTATCGACCGCGACTTGCAGCAGGACTATGCCTTCGACATCAACTCGCTTATCCCGGTTGTCGACCAGATTCTGCAACGGGCCACGGTCTTCCCCGTGCTGCTGGCCGCCCTCTCACTATTTGCCGGCGGGGTGATCATTGCCAATACTGTCGCGCTGGCAGTTCTCGAGCGCCGTCGCGAGATCGGCGTGATGAAGGCTCTTGGGGCAAAGGGCGGCACGGTGCTGCGGCTGCTACTGCTGGAAAGCGGGATCGTGGGCTTCATGGGCGGGGCTATGGGCATGATCATGGCTGTGATCGCCTCCGTCCTGCTGGACAATCTCGTTCTGGACATCCCGTCGGTCATCGATCCAGCGGTGATCGGTGGCCTTGTAGCGCTGGCCGTCGTATTGGCGCTCGCCGCCAGCGTTATCTCGGCGCTCCCGGCATCCCGCGAAAAACCCCTCATCGTGCTGCGTTACGAGTAACAATGCTCGCTACGGTGTTGCCTTATCACTGAACAGCGCGTACCCCTGCCCCGACGTCACGCTGAAGTTGGCGCCGCCCAGACCGGCGCCATCAAACGCGCTTGGGCCCCACTGACCGCGCGTGTAGCCGTCAATCTCGGCGTAGCTGCCGTTGGTCTGCCCGAGCACGCTTGCCAGGATGTCGTAGGATGTGGACGGATTGCTGGGGAAGCCCACCAGGTTCCATCCGGCAGCGAGGGACAACGGCGGGTTGGAAGCCGCCTCGCCGCTGACGATGACGCTGCCCGGCTTGTCGCTGTAAAGCGCGTAGCCCTGGCCGAGCTGAAGGCCGAAGTCGCTGCCGCCGGCGCCAATCCCATCGGCCACGTCATCGTACATGTACTGGCTCCATTGCCCGCCGGCGAGACCCGCGATAGCGGCGTAGCCGTGGGTTTGGGACACGATCGCCGAGAGCACGCCCCAGGCATCCAGCGTCGTCGTGGAAAGGGGCAAAGCGATCAGATTCCATCCTGCTCGAACAGGCAGCACGACCGTTTGCGGGCTGGACTGGCTCCCCGTCACGGCAGCCGCGCTGAAGGTAACGGCGCTGAGCGCGACCGGGTCGTGGGCGGTGACCGCGACGCCGGCCAGGAGTGGCCCGGCAAATGCGGGCAAGGTGATGCTGGAGCCGGGTAGCAGCGTCCAGGTGACCCCATCGCTCGCGGTGTACGCACTATACGTGGTTCCCGCCCTGGCTACCTTCAAGTAGGTCGGCACGGTGCCGGTGCTGGACGCCGCCTGCACGGCATTTGCCCCTTCGCCGGTGTAGCCCCGGTACTGCACGACGATGCCGTTGCTCGGGGTCACCAGGACAGCGTAGAACGCCGCGTACGCGGTGTTTGCACTGCGGACCATCAGACCCGCCTTGGCCCAACCGTTCGAGTTGGACTGCGCCACCACCTTGGCGCTCACGCTGCCGTCCCCGGCCGGCAGGGTCTGCCAGTCGAAGTGGAACTGGTCGCTGGCTCCCCAGATGTCGCCGCCGCCGCCCTGCACCGTCCAGGTGCTGCCGCTGGCCGCGTCGCTGCCCTGCGTGTTAGGACCGCCCAGGTCCGCGCACGTCCAGCCCGCTGGGCAGAACAGGGGGGTGGTCGGGGTAATGGACACGTTGCTGAACTGCGCGCTGCCCAGGGTACCGGTATTGTGCGCGCTGACGGCCAGCCCGACCAGCAGGGTGCTGGGGAAGCGCGCGATCTGCTGGCTGGTCCCCAGCGCGGTCCAGGTACTGCCATCGCTTGAGGTGTACGCGGTGAAGACGGCGCCCACGCGGGTCACCTTCAGGTACACGGGCGCCGTGCCGGAAGGCGACGCCAGCCCCAGCGTGTTGAACGAGCCGTTCGAGCGGTAGAGCGCCACCACCCCATTCCCCGGGGTCACCAGCAGCCCGTACATCGGCGAGTCGGCCGCCGTGCTCTGGCGGAACATGATGCCCGCTTCCGCGTTGGGGTCCGTGTTTGACTGACTGGCTACCCGCGCGACCATCGTGCCGTCGCCGTTCAGGCTTTGCCAGACAGAGTGAAACTGGTCGGACTGGTTGGCAATATAGGTACCGCCGCCCTGCACCGTCCAGGTTCCCGCGCTGAGTGACTGGGTGCCGACCTGCGACGGATTGCCGATATCGCCGCAGGTCCAGCCGCTCGGGCAGGTGCCCCCGGACGCGGCAGCGGGCGCGTTCGTGCGGGGACCGACGACCACCTGGCTGAACGTGGCGGTGGCAGCGGCGCCGTTCGCGCCCAATCCGGCTCCGGCGGCCAGCCCCGCCAGCACCGTGGCCGGCATGGCTGCCGTAACGGTCGTACCCGGCACCAGCGCATAGCTGGAGCCGTCGGTGGACGTCGCGGCGGAGAAGTGGTCGCCTACCCGCTGTATCTCGAGATAGACCGGCGCCGATCGGGCCTGCTGGGTCACTATGGCCGGAGCCGCCCCGGGCGTGGCGCGATACTGCACGACGAGCGTGCCCGACGCCGCCATGAATGCCGCGTAGTACGGTGCTGCGGGGTCGTCACTCTGGCGCACGATCAGACCGGCCAGGGCGTTGCTCGTGCCGGTGGGCAGCGCGGGTATCCTGGCCGTGACCTGCGCGTCACCGGTGGCCGGTTCGGTCAGCAATCGGAAGGCATCCGCAGCGCCGGCCAGACCGCCGCCGCCCGCGAGCACGGTCCAGGCGCCGCTCACCACCGACTCCGAGCCCGCCGGCGCCGGCGAGCCGACGTCCTGGCAGGTCCAGCCGCTCGGGCAGTTCCCATCCGCGGGCGGGGTCGGGGGCGTGCTGGCCGGCAGCCCGAACGCGTAGACGCTGTGGTCGGTGCCGCCGATCACGATCTGCCCGTTGGCCACCACCGGCGGCCCGTAGAGCGGCGCCCCGGTCGTGTAGCTGTACAGTCGGGTGCCGGTGCCGGCGTCGAGCACCTCCACCGTCGGCCCCTCCCCGTCCACGATGAACCCGTTGCCGTAGGCAATGGCCGGCACGATGGGGTAGGCGGTCGGGTGCTGCCATGCGATGGCCCCGTTCGCCGGATTGATCGCGCTCACCGCGCCGCCGTAGCCCACCCCGTTCACCACGATATTGCCGCTCGCCTGGTACAGCGTGCCGTTGGCGAAGGCGGCGCTGGACACCGTGCCGTCCCCCGCCGACGGGTTGGACCCGCCCGGGTCCAGCTGTTCCTCCCACGTCGGTCCCGCCGCCAGGTCGATGGCCGTGGTCGCGCTGGCCGGCTGGCTGAAGGCGTACAGATAGCCGTTCTTGTTCATCGCCACCACCAGCCGGTGCCCGCCACTGTCGGTCACCAGGATCGGCGTGGTGCCAAAGTCCGCGTCGCTCAGCGCCTGGTCCTCCGGGATCTGCCAGGCACTCTCGATCGTCAGGTCCGTCCCCGCCAGCGCCACCACCGCCTGCGACATCGTCTGGTCCGTGGCGAACTTCGTGCCGGTGGTCACGTAGACCGTGTTGGTGGCCGCGTCGTAGGTGGGCGACGTCCACACCCCAGCGCCCAGCTCACCGTTCGACACCAGGTTCGCCGTGGCCACGACGGTGTGCGCCGTGAGGTCCACTTTCAGCAACTGGCCCTGCACCAGCGGGCAATCGCCGAAGCTGGCAATGCCCACGTAGGCGTAGTTGCCGACAATCAGCGGCGAGGCCCAGTCGTAGTGCCCGCCCGTGGCGCTGCCATCCCCCGTATTCACCGTCCACAGGATGGCGCCGCTGCCGGCGTCGAGCGCATAGAAGGAGGTGTTCGTGCCACCGGTGTGGTCGCCGCCGCCCACGTACACCACCCCATTCACCACCGCCGCGCCCGAGGTGATGCCTGCCGATGGCGGGTTGCAGGCGGCGTACGGTCCCGTGATGCCCAGGAAGGTCTTCCACTCCAGGGCGCCGGTCGTGGCGTTCAGCGCGTACTCGTAGCCGTCCCAGGCGCCCACGTACACCGTGTTGCCCACCACCGTCGGCGACGCCGCGATCATGCCCCCGGTCTTGTACGCCCAGTGTTCGACCAGCTGGCCGGCGTTGGCCGTCGAGAGCGTCGTCTCGCCCAGACTGGCCGCACTGCGGCTCGCGTCATGCAGATAGGTCGGCCAATCGCCCGCCGTCGTCACGAGCGGGGCCACGAGCACGAGGATCGTCACGAGCACACGGACCAGACGCCGCTGCCTCCTCGAAACCATCGCTCCCTACTCCTCACTGCACACGGATGAGGTCGTCATCCTACTCCAGTGTACGCCTGCATCCGAAAGCGGAAATTCGCGGTCGATGCGTGTCCCAACAGCCAGGTGCTGGCCACGGTGACCAAGAAATGGTGGCTCCTGGCCACGGTCAACAGCCTTCCTGAAGCACGCGAGGAGTGCATCTGGAAGGAGGCTATCGATACCGGCGCCTCGACTTGCCCGGACGAAGTGCTCGGCCCCCGCTGCCCAGGTATTCATGTTGGCATCAACGGCTTCACGGTATTTGCGCGGCCGCGCCAGGGCCTGCGCGGCCGGCCCTGCCGTGACCGGTGGACCCTCAGCGGGCGTGCTCATCCCGCACGCTGGAGCCGTGTTTCCGCCTGCAGCATGCATACCGGGGAGCATCCTCTCGGAGATCCGGCAGTGAGGCCGGCAACAGGCTGGAGCCATAAGCTTGGCGCCACAAGCTTGGCGCCGAGGCCCAGCGCATAGTGGGCGCCGCCAAGAGTGTATTGGACCGGTGGGCCTCGTTGGCAACGCCGGTCGGCGAAGCCGCCTACACCGACTACGTCGAGGTCGGCAAGAGCTGAGCGCGCATAAGTCGCCGCTCCGGGCTCGGCGCCATGCGGGCGCAAGCGTTCTGAATCCCTGGTCAGCCGAGTCTCGCCAGCAGCTGCTCCGTCAGCTCGAAGTCCTTGCGGGCACCAAGACGTCGGAAGACGGCCAGCGCCGCCGCCAGTCGTTCTCGCGCTGCGGTGACGTCGCTGCGCTCCACGTGCAGCCGTGCAGAGACATCCAGCAACCGCCCCTCGCCATACGGATACGGCAAGGCGCGCGCCAGGGCCAGACCCTCCTCAAGCACGTCTTCGGCCTCCACCCACCGACCCTGCCTGAGCGCCACCAGCGCCTGCACACGCAGGTCGTCGACGAGGCTGAGCCGATAGCCACCCGCTCGGGCCCGCCTGATCGCGTCCGTGATCGTACGGTTGGCCTGGTCCACATCGCCCAGCTCCAGATAGGCCCAGGCCAGCGCCGGCAGCACGCACAGGGTAACATGCCGCTCCTGCACGCCCGCGCGGTCGAGGAGCGGGACGAGGCGCGCACGTGCCGTCGCCGGCTGCCCCGTCAGGATGTCGAATTCGGCGAGCATGCTCTGCGCCTCGCGTAACCCTGAGCGCTTTCCCTGGGGAAGAAAGATGATCCTGGCCTGCTCCAGATAGCGGTACGCCTCATCCCAGGTGCCTTCGCACAGACTCAGCTTCCCCAGCCGCAACAGCAGGCCGCCGGCATCGCACGAACTCGCCGAGAGCGCTATCTGGCGGTGGATGGTCACGGCCCGCGCATAGTATCCACGCGCTCGATCCCACTCGCCGGCGTAGAACGCGAGCGCGCCGAGGGTGCTGATCTGCTCCGCCAGCAGCACCGGGTTGCCCAGTTTCTCCGCCAACTGTAACGCTCGCTCGATGTACCGGGTGCTCTGCTCGAACTCGCTTCGATCGAAGTAGACCCAGGCCATGCCACCAAGCGCTTGACACACCGCTTCGAGATCGCCATCCGTCTCGGCCAGCCTCATCACCTCTGAGAAGACCGCAACACCCTCCTCCTCTCGGCTCATCAGACACAGGGCCGCGCCGCGCAGCACCTCCGCACGGGCCAGCAGGCGCTGGTCTCCCACGAGACGCGCTACGTGCGCGGCACGCTCGGCCGCGACCACCTCCTGCGCCCAATGCCCCCAATTGAGGTTAAGCTCCGCTAACGCGGTGTACAGCATGGCGAGGCCTACCGACGGGCCAATAGCCTCCAGGCGCTGCTGGAGAGGCTGGAGGCATGCCACTCCTTCCTCGATAGTTCCCCGCAGGTAGTGGATGCGTCCTATGCGGGCCGCTACCCGGCCCAGACCCTCGAGATCCCCGGCGGCCTGCAGGATATCTTCCGCCTGCTTCAGCAGCGCCAGTGCCGCATCGAAGCGGGCGGTAGTGGCCAACACAGCGGCGAGTTTCTCGCGCACGCGCACACTGTCCGGCACACTCCCCTTCCCATTCAGGCGACCAAGCAGTTCTTGGTAACAGCGCTCCGCCGCGGCGAAGGCCGCCTGCGCCTGTGCCAGGTCTCCGGCCTGTTCCAGGTAGCGCACAGCCTTGTCCTGATTCCCGCTTCGCTCATAGTGGTAGGCCAACAGTGCCACCGGCGGCTCCCCCGGCGCCTGCTCCAAGGCCTCGGCGAGCCGTCGGTGCGTCCGCGCCCGCCGCCCCGCCCCCAGGTCGGCTTCGAGCACTTCTCGGATGGCATCATGGACGAATCGGTAGCTATCCGCCCCCTGCTCTTCCAGCAGCCGTGCCCGGCAGGCGGCCTCACAGGCCGCGAGCACCCGGCTCTCTTCACACTGCGTCACCGTGACTAACAGCGCGCGCGGCACCTCGCGGCCCACCACCGCCGCCGTTGCCAGTACATCATCGGCTCCAGCCGGCAATGCGGCCACGCGCTGGCGAATACTCTGCTCCACGGCCCACGGTAGCGCGTCTTGCCCCCCGTCCAGGTCGCCTGGCCGCAGTCCTTGCGCACAGCTCACCAAGAAGAATGGCACGCCGCCTGCCCGCTCGTGCACCCGCGCTCGCAGCGCAGCGTCTGCATCCACCAGCAGCCCGTCCAGCAGGTCGGTGGCGTCTTCCGGGGCCAGCGGCCCCAGCCGCCGGTGCGCCGTCAATCCCGCCTGGGCCAGGTCGGAGAGCATGACCGAGAGAGCATGTTGCGCCCGGACGTCTGTATCACGGTAGGCTCCCAGCACCAATAGCGGGATCTCTTCAGCTGCGCGTGCCAGCGACGCCAGCAGATCGAGGGCATCCTGGCCGGCCCACTGCAGGTCGTCGAGCAGAAGCAGGGCGCCGGCCTCCTCCGCGACATTCGTCAGGAAACGGGCAACCGCCTCGAACATCAGCCGCCGCTCCTGCTCCGGGAGCACAGCCCAGGTGGGCAGCGGCTCGATGGGCCCATCGGCCAGCTCGGGGAGCAGGCGGACCAGCCAGGCGCAGCCGCGCAGCTGAACGCGGAGGTCGCCGACAGGCTGGCTCCGTATATGGCGCTGCAGCGCCTCCAGCACCGGAGCATAGGGCGCCTGGCCTCCCCGGCGCTGGCAGCCGCCCTCCAGCACCCGCCAACCGCGGGCCACGGCACGCGGAACGGCCGCGTGGAGCAAGCGTGTCTTGCCCATGCCCGGCTCCCCGGCCAGCAACAGCACCGGCGGGCCCTGGCCGGCCAGATGGCGGTCCAGCAGGGCCAGCTCCAACCGCCGGCCCACGAACGGAACGGGGGCCCGGTCGCCGGCCATCGGATCCTTGCACCGGCCCGACAGCACATGAGGAGCCTGCGTCCGCTGCCGTTTGGCCGCGATCGCAAACGCCGCCTGCTCTGCGCCTTGCAGTCCAAGCGCCTCGGCCAGAAGGACCACCGTGTCCGCGTGAGGGGTGTGGCTGACCCCACGCTCCATGTCGCTGATTGTCCGCGCGCTCACGCCTGAGCGCTCGGCCGCCTCTTCCTGGGTCAGCCCTGCCGCCCGGCGAGCGCGGCGCAGCAGCGTGCCGAAGGTGAGGCCATTGCTCACGTCCTGGATCAATCCTCTCGCCTTGCCAGTCTCGCTGCGCTACGGTCTGGTTCGCCGGCGGTCGCTGTGCCCCTGCCACTATCGTGCCACACAGTGGTATAGCGTGCCGTCCTGCCGGCCATTCTGTGAGTTTTTCCTGTCTATACTCCTCAAAATGGCCCAAGCTGGAGGATAGACAGCGCCGTAGACTGTCCGGCAGCGTATCCGGACCAGGAGACGGCCTGGCTGGCGCAGGCATCGGCAGGTGTGATGCAGGCGGCTTTGCGAGAGGTCGGAGTTCGACCGCTCAAGGCAGCGGTGCTGCGGGCCCTCGGCCCGTTCACCGACGACTCCGGTGGCGTCCTCCTGCAGCAGCGTGCCCACTACATTCTGGCCGTGCCGGAGAGTGACGGCCGCCGAAGTGCGTAGAAAGGAGGAGAAGGCCATGACCTAAACACACGGCACCCGATACGCTCACGTTTTCACCTGATCCACGAGTGACGCTCCATCAAAGACGGAGCCTCTTCAGTAAGGAGAATCTTCCATGCGCATCCGACTCGCGTCCCTGCTGCTAGGCAGCATGCTGTTGGTGTCCATTACGGCAAGCAATGCAGCTGTGCACACGTCCGCCGCGCCCGCACCTAGCCCCTCAGCAGTCGTCCTCTCCTACTTCACGGTGTTCAGCAACTCACTGCACGGAGCTAGCATCAGCGAGTTTGGCACGGTGTACGCCCCCAATGCCACGTTTGTCGTCTCCACCCCTGCTGGCCAGACGAGTGTCTTCCACAGGCTCCCAGCGATCGAGGGCTGGTACAAAGCCTTTGCAGCCAGCCACGTCGGCTACCACCTCAAGGAAGTCAGCCAGTACAGCCCGGTGCCCGGCATGGTGGTCCACTACGAGACCGCTTATGACGGTGCCAACGTCGTCAAAGGCCGCTGCGTTCACATCTTCGGCGTGGTCAACGGCATGATCGTCCGCGACGACTTCGTCGTCTACGCTGGCGCGTAGGCTCGGCCGCAAGAGGTCAAAGGGAAGAAGAGGACGGCAGGACCACCCAACCTGGGCGGCTGCGGAGTGACAAGGACACCACGCATCCGACCCAGACCGGTGGTACGCCGGCTGCGGGCGAGCTGGCACGGCTGCCACGGAGGAACCCGCGGGCACAGTGAAGGCGCCGTGGAGCAGTCACCCATGAAAGACAGGGACGAGAAATGAACACCGTACGCGCTCAGGAGCGGAACAATCCCTCCACGGTCGAGGAGGCCAACCTCGTATCCACACACCCCCGCACGGGCATGACCCGTCGAGGCTTTCTTCGACAGGCAGGCGGCGCGGCCACGGCGCTTGCGGTGGCAGGCGCGGTGGGCGGCCTCCCAATGCCGCGGCCGGCGGCGGCCGCGCCTCTCGGCCCGGGAGCCGCGCCGGCGATCGCCGACGGCGGCACCGCCCGTGCCGGCCGAGCCTACGCCGTGCGCGTAGCGGCAGCCTCATTCCAGAGCCACCAGACAGCGGCGATCACGCCCAATGGCGATGAACTGGCGTACGGAACACGCTTCGCCAGCAACAGCAAGCTCCTTCCCCACAACGCGATCGGTGAAGTCGATCCTGCTGCCTATGCTGCCTATCTGAAGGCTGTAGGCAGCGCCCGGCCAGAGGATTGGGAGGCCATTCCGATGGGCGGCACGCAGAAGTTCGCCAATCCCCAGGCCAGCTACGCCTACCTTCTGCAGGGTACCGACTCCGCCGCGTACGCGGTGCCGCCCGCGCCCAGCTTCAGCAGTGCGGAAGAGGCGGCAGAGATGGCCGAAATGTACTGGCTGGCCCTGGCGCGCGACGTACCGTTCTCGGCCTATCCCACTGATCCACTCGTGGCACGGGCCGCGGCGGACCTCTCGCGCCTCTCCGATTTCCGTGGCCCCAAGGTCGGTGGCTCAGTGACTCCGGCGACGGTCTTCACCATGGGACTGGCGGGAGAAACGACCGGGCCCTTCGTCTCGCAGTTTCTCACGCAGGCTATCCCCTACGGCGTACAGACTGTCCCCCAGTTGTACCCAGTGGCGCCGAGCAAGGACCACTTGACCACCTTTGATGACTGGCTGGTCGTACAGAACGGCCAGTACGTGCCGCCCAAACCCTCCAGCACACCTGCCGCTCCACCGGAAACGCGCTACATGTCGACCGGACGCGACTTCCACACGTTTCTGCATGGGGACTTCGTCTATCAGGCGTACCTGAACGCGGCGCTGATCCTGCAGAAGATGGGACTATTCGACAAAGGTAACCCCTATCTGTCTTCAAAGAATCAGGCAGGGGTCAGCACATTCGGCCCGCACCATCTATACGAGATGGTGGCGAAGGTGGCCAACACCGCCGTGGACGTTTCCTTCTACTACAAATGGATCGTACATCGCCGCATCCGGGCCGAGGAGTTCGGCGGGCGAGTACATCTGCACAAGACCGGCAAAGCAAGCTATCCGATCCACGCCGACCTGCTCACCACCTCGAAGGTGCTGGATGCCGTCCAGGCCAACTACGGTTCGTACTTGCTGCCGATTGGCAGTCCGGAAGGCTGCCCCAACCATCCATCGTATCCCGCCGGCCATCCCGCCGTGACGGGCGCCTGTGTGACCCTGCTCAAAGCCTGGTTTGACGAATCGGCGGTGTTACCGACGGCGGTGATCCCGGGTCCGGACGCGAAGACCCTGGTGCCGTATACCGGGCCGGCGCTCACCGTCGGAGGCGAATTGAATAAGATGGCCGGAAACCTCGCGATCGGTCGCGGCTTCGGTGGAATTCACTGGCGTTCCGACAATCTCGTTGGTCTGCGCCTGGGCGAGGCAGTCGCGATCGGTATCCTTGCGGATGAGCGCCGTACCTATAACGAGCATTTCAACGGCTTCTCGCTCACAACGTTCGACGGCAAGACAATCACCGTCTGATACCCCTTGCCCCCGCCCCCGCAGGAGGCCCGCCCGCCCTGGGAGGCCTCCTGCGCCTCTGCCTGGTTTGTCGCGGCAGACCGATTCGCAGGGCCAGGCCATCAAGGAGTGAAGCGCAGGGCGCGCCCTCACCACGGTGCGCCTGCCCGACGTCCTTCGCGCTGCAGCCCGGGGACCGTCCGCCGATCAAGGCCAGCAGGTCTGCCGGCGCCATTCGCCACGCCGGGTAACCCAGTAGTGCCACCAACCGCTTGGAGTGGCAATGAGTGCCCGAGGAGGGTATCTCTCCCCGTCGAGAGTATGCACCCTCACCTGGCCTGGGCCCGACTGACCACTGAGCGGTGGGACCACGCAACGCGCCAGCCAGGTTCGGGGTGTCAGAGTACACTACTGATAGTCCTGCCGCGCTCCAGCATCGGCCCGAGTGCTTCTTGCCAGCGGCGGGCGGTCGAACCAGTGCGGTCTTTCGTTTCAATGAAGGCGAAGGGTGTGGCCGCCGTGCAAGCAGAACAGACCGGTGAGTGACTTGGGAGTGCCTGGCCTCTATGACCAGATCTACAGGCTCGTCGCGATGGTTCCGGCTGGGAAGGTCTCAACCTATGGCGATATTGCCACGGCGCTTGGCACGTGCGACGCGCGCACTGTGGGCTACGCCCTCAACGCATTGGCGCCCGGGCGCGCGCAGGACGTGCCCTGGCAGCGCATCGTCAACAGCAAAGGAGGCATCAGCACACCAGGACTGGAGCAGCGTATGCTCCTTGAAGCCGAAGGCGTCGTCTTTGACGAGCGTGGCTATATTCCCCTTCGGCGTTTCCGCTGGCTAGGGCCCGGAACAGACGAGGAAACCGGCGACGAAGCGCAGCCGACGCTGTTTTGATAGATGCGGCACGTATAGCGTGGCGCTATGACGGGCTACGATTGCACTCGAGCAGTGAAATGAAGTCATATACCGAGTACCTGGCGTTCAATATTCCGGCGCGAGTGGCCTTCAGGAACATCACGCCCCTGGTCGACGAGATCGTCCGAAAGAGTGGGGTCGCCGAGGGCCTGGTACTGTGCAACGCAATGCACATCACGGCCAGCGTGTTCATCAACGACGACGAGTCGGGACTGCACGAAGACTACGCGCGCTGGCTGGAGACCCTAGCTCCCTTCGATCCTTCGCCGACGCGCTACCGGCATAACCGCACCGGCGAGGACAACGCCGACGCGCATTTGAAGCGGCAGATCATGGGCCGCGAGGTCGTCGTGGCGATCACCAATGGCAAGCTGGACTTCGGCCCGTGGGAGCAGATCTTCTACGGCGAGTTCGATGGGCGCCGATCCAAGCGCGTGCTGGTGAAGGTAATTGGCGAATAGCCGCTTGTGCCCACCAGCGCGGGACGTGTGCTATGTCAGGATCGATCAACCTACCGCTTGAAGACGTAGTTCAAGTAGTCTTCGACCTCGTGCTGCTCGTCGACGCCGTCCAGCACCATGGCCTCGAGCACCTCGACCACGTGTGGTGCGATATCCTCCAGCGCCTCGATCACCGGATAGGCGCTTCGGGATGGATGTGGATCGGTTACGTAGGTAAAGCAGACGTCCGTCAGTCCTTCGAGATCACTGAGATCGAGCCGGTACATGGAAGAGCCTCGAATCCATTTGTGCGCAGAGCGGCATCAACGTGTATCAGTCAGCATGCCACATCGCGAGTCACACTGCTACCCCCGCAGGCTTAGCTCGGCGCTGCCGCCTGCTCCCAGAACCGCCTTAGGCTGGCGGCCAGGATGGCGTGGCGCGGCTCTGCCAGGTCCGGATCATCCTCCAGGATCGTTTCGGCCACGCGCCGTGCCAGTGCAAGGGTCGGCATGTCGGTGACCTGAGCAACCTGCAGCGCCGGCAGCCCGCTCTGGCGCGTGCCCCAGAACTCGCCGGGGCCGCGCAGCCGCAGGTCTTCCTCCGCCAGCTTGAAGCCGTCGTCGGTCATTGTCAGCGCCTGGAGCCGCTCGCGGGCGCCCGGGCTGTTCGGATCGGCAAGCAGAACGCAGAACGACTTCTCGGCGCCGCGCCCCACCCTGCCACGAAACTGGTGCAGCTGCGCGAGGCCAAATCGCTGCGCGTCCTGCACAACCATCACGGTCGCGTTCGGCACGTCGATGCCAACTTCCACCACCGAGGTTGCCACGAGCACGTCGATCTCGCCATCGCGGAAACGGGTCAATACGGCGTCTTTGTCCTGCGCCTTCATCTTGCCGTGCAGTACCTCCAGGTGCATGTCGGCAAACACCTTGGCCTGCAGCCGCTTGCCTTCAGCGACGGCCGCTTTGGCTTCCAGGTTTTCGGACTCCTCGACCAGCGGGCAAATGATGTACGCCTGCCGGCCCAGCTGTACCTGCTCTCGCACCACGGTATAGGCCTGCTGCTCGACGGGTGTCCACCTCGTTTCCACGGGCTGCCTGTGCGGCGGCCGCTCGTCGATGACCGAGACGTCGAGATCGCCGAAGAGAGTGAGTGTGAGCGTACGCGGAATTGGAGTTGCCGTCATCACCAGCAAGTGCGGGTTATACCCCTTCCCTTTGAGCACGGCTCGCTGCACGACTCCGAACCGGTGCTGCTCGTCGACGATGGCCAGACCCAGCTTGCCAAACCTGAAATCCTCCTGGATCAGCGCGTGCGTTCCAACCAGCACCTGGATGCCGCCCTGCAGAGCCTCGAGGTAAATGCGGGCCCGCTGTGACTTGGCAATACTCCCGGTAAGCATGGCCACTTTCACGCCAAACGGCTCGAGCAAGCCGGAGAGCGTCCGAGCATGCTGTTCAACCAGTATCTCCGTAGGAGCCATGATCGCGCCCTGGTAGCCGGCGCGGGCGCAGGCAAGCAGCGCAGCGGCGGCCACGACGGTCTTGCCGGACCCTACGTCACCCTGCAGCAGGCGGCTCATCGGCACCGGACGAGCCATGTCGGAGAGGATTTCCTCCAGCGACCGCTCCTGCGCGCCCGTCAGCGTGAAGGGCAAGCCGGCTTTGAACTGTGCGGCCACGGCTTCGTCGATCGGAATGCTGATTCCAGCTTCGTCGCCTTGCCAGTGGCGCTTCTTCTGCAGCATGCCAAGCTGGATGAGCAGCAGCTCGTCCAGGGCCAGGCGGTTGCGGGCGATGTCCCTGCTCTCCATGCTGTCGGGAAAGTGAAACTGCCGGACGGCGGCACGCCGGTCAACCAGGCCAAAGCGCCGCCTGATCGGCTCGGGCAGCGGATCCACTACCAGTTCGCCGCCAACCGTGAGCGCCTTGCGCACCAGGCCGCGGATCCACCGCTGTGCGATTCCCTCGCTGGACGGATAGACCGGCACGATGCGGCGTGTATTCGTGCCGTCTTCGTCGTCGGCCGGAAACTCCACGTCGCGAGGCGCCAGTTGCAGGCGGCCGCCATACATTTCCACTTTGCCGCTGATCGCCACGACCTCGCCGACGTGTTGCTTGAGCTGCTTGAGCATGAATCCCTGATTGAACCACGTGACCGTCATCATCCCTGTCAGATCGGCAACTTTCGCCTCCACCACCTGTACGCCGCGATTCGGCGTCCGGCGAGTGTCGACCGAACGCAACGTGCCGACGAGCGTCACCTGCATGTCCGGACGCATTTGGTTGATGCGCACGGGGGCACTGTAGTCGTAGTGATCGCGCGGCCAGTACTCGATTGCCGACCTCAAGTCGGAAATACCGAGCTGCTCGAGACGCGGCTGCTCCTGTACGCGCACGTGCAGCACCGCCGCTGCCGGCACGTCCAGTGATGTCGCCGCCACCAGTGCCGCCGAACCCGCCGCGCGCTTGGAGCGACGGGGCTCCTGCTTGGTCGAAGGCGTCGCGGTGCCCTTCAGCGCGGTCGCCATCGCGTTGCTGGTGGCCGCGAGCGTCGCGGATTCAGCGACGGTCGTGCGCTCGCCTGATGCACCCGGCCAGGTAACGATGGGCGCCGCGTCCGCCGGTACAGGGTCCGCGTCGCTTTCCTGCCTCAGCGCGTTCGGCGACGAAGCGCGCTCGCCGGAGGCTCCCCGCGCAGCCGTCGCCTCGGGTAGCGAATCGCTCGACGACGACGGCCTTTCCCCCTGTTGTCGCTGCGTTGCGCCGAGCCTCTTGAGCATGATCTGGACCAAGCGCTCGCGCTCCTCGACAGTCGCTGCGTGGTCATAGCGGCGCAGGTACGAGAGTATGCTTTCGACAGTCGACCACATTTCGTCATCGCATTCATACTTCTCGAACTGCAGACGGAAGAATGCCTGGATTCCGATACCACTGGTGGAGCGATTCCGATACCCCTGCTTGATTTCGAGGCTCAACACTTTGCGCAGCAAATCGAAGGTTGGAAACAGAGTAGCCAGGCTCATGTGCGCCCGTCTCCGGACGGCCATCCGTAGCGCACGGCCAGGAAAGCACGAGCCAGGGCCTCTCCAGTCTCGGCGTCGTCCATTTCCAGATCCCCGTCAAGGACAAGGTCCAGCAGGAAGTCCTTGACGCGCGCGATCCAGCGTCCAGGCGGTCCGCCGGTAAGCGCCATCAGCGCGGTGCCGTCGAGCGGGGAATGCATCTTGGCGATCTCTGCCTGCGCCTCGAGCTCGCGACAGCGTACCTCCAGGCTATCTACAGCCTTGAGAACCGTGCGCACTCGTTCGTGCCGATGGCTGGTGATATCTGCTCGTGACAGGGCGAACAGGTTATCGAGGTACGGGCCGGCGTCTCGCATGAAGCGGCGCACCGCACCGTCGCTCCAGTCACTGTAGGTGTTGATGCGCATGTGCTGCAACACGAGCGCTGTGACTGCCTCGACCAGCACGTGGTCAAACTTGAGGCGCGTCAGCACCTTTTCCGCTACGCGTGCTCCTATCACCTCGTGGCCAAAGAAATGGACCTCACCGTCGATGACCCGCATGGTCTCCGGCTTGGCGATGTCGTGCAGCAGTCCTGCCCAGCGCAGCTCGCGCGTTGCCGGTGTCTTATCCAGCACTTGCATGACGTGCCCGAAGATGTCTTTGTGCCTGCGACCAGGCTGCTGCTGCATTCCCACCATCGGCAGCAGCTCGGGAATCGTATAGGGCAGCAAGCCGAGTTCGCCCAGGAGGCGGATGCCGTTCGATGGGCCGTTTGCCAACAACAGTTTGTCCATCTCCTGACCGATACGCTCGCGGCTGATGGTCTCTAGGCTCCGCGCTGCCTCAAGAATTGCGGTTGCCGTACGCGGCTCAATCGTGAAGCCAAACTGTGTCGCCTGGCGTACGGCGCGCAGCAGACGAAGCGGATCCTCCGCGAATCGTTCAGACGGATCGCCGACGGCGCGGATCAGGCGCTGATCCAGATCTTCCTGCCCGTGAAAAGGGTCGACGACCTCCGTGCGCGTCGGGGCATCCCCTGCCTCGCGCAACAGGACATCCCCACGCGCGCCAATATGCAGAGCCATGGCATTGATGGTAAAATCGCGCCTGGCCAGGTCTTCTTCGAGCGATACTCCAAACCACACATCGGGCTTGCGCGAGCCCGCCGCGTATCGATCGCCGCGAAAGGTTGTGATCTGCAGCTCATGTCCATCCAGCACGGCGCAGACCGTGCCGTACTTCTCGCCGGGTTGGAACACGTTCTGGCTGAGCTCGCGCAGGATACGCTTTGTTTCCGCGGGCTCCGCATCCGTGGTGAAGTCGTAGTCCGCTGAAGGCCGGCCAAGCAATCGATCGCGCACGATGCCGCCGACAAGATAGATGTGCTTCTCGTATCGAGCAAATTCGTGCGATAACGCAGCCAGCGTCTGCTGGCTCAAGGGCTGCGGAGAATTGTCTATCTGGCTACTCATGGACTCTAGGATCCGCGATGCGAGGCTATCACGGCAACTCTTCTCCCGATTGCGCTCCGTCATTGGATAGAGCCGCTGACGACCGGGCCGCAAGCACGCGACGCTTCTCGCACGGTGTCCGCAAACTGGATCTTCCACCCTGACCGAATCACGTATAATGGCCTCACAAGACCATTCGATATTCCGAGGGTTCTATACATATGCACGAGGACAGAGCGATTCGGGGAGAAGCCTCTGCCCCTCCGCCCCGTGACCGTGCCGTGAATCGCTCCCGGCACTGTTGGGAGATCGTTCGCACAATTCCAGATATTCAGTTCAACTGCGAGGAGTGCTACGCCTACTTCGTGCAGCAGGACTGCTGGACGCTCTGGGCCTTGCGACGTCCCGGCTTCAAGCCCTGCTGCCAAAAGAAGGGCGACTGCGCGGAGTGCGTCGTGCTCAACGAGCGCCTCCGGCCCACCGAAACCGAGCTCATTCAGATCGAGCCCTCCCGCCCCTTCAGGCCCGCTCCTTCGTCGTCCAAGCGCATCTGTAGTTACCTCCAGCTCTACCAGGGCGCGGAGGAAGTCACTAGCGACCACCGGACGTCGTCAATCGCCCGCGCCCTGCAAATACGAAACGCCGATCTTCGCTGTCGGCTGCGTGGCGTGCACCTGGACATCGGCTACGTGAACGACATTTGCGTGTCTCGACATGTCGACGAGTGCGTCTTCCTGGATGAGACCCGTCCAAATGTCCACGTTGGGCCGGCGGGAGCACTCAAGCAGGCGACCCAGAACAGCGCAAAGCCTGTTCTTGATAAGGGCACGCTGAAGAAGTCGGAGTCGCACGGTGGAGAATCTGTCGCTCCTGAATCGCCGGTCTTCGAGCAGCGGCGTCGCTAGCTGCCGAGGCTAGCGGTGGCCGACGGCGTGTGACATGTTGCCGGTATCCAGGGTCCGCACACAGTCGTCTACCCCTTCAGGGACCGTGAGCCTGCCGTGACCGATTACCCACTCTCCCGCGTACCCGGCCACGGCTGGCGAGACCTTACTCAGGCCGTTCCGGTGTCTGTTGCCTGTCAGGTCACAACGTCGTGCGGCTCACCTGCAGCGCTTTTCGAAATTCCTCTGCCGCCTCGCTCGTCTTTCCCTGGCGTGCAAGCAGGAATCCGAGCTTCCGATGCAGGTCGGCCCGGTTGGGATCAGCTGCTACCGCGCGCTGCGCGGCGAGGATGTCAGCCGCGAGCTCGACGGCGCTCGCGTCGAGCTCGTCAGGGCGACGCGGCTGTGCCGGAGCTGAGCGGGGTCTCGCGTCGATAACCGCCATCCGAGCAGGCTCGGCAATCTCTCCGACGGGCGCCGAGGCCGTCGACGGCGCCTGTGATCCGGAGATCGCTCCCGCGATGTCTTCGCGCGCTGTCGCGGTAGCCGCATCTTCGCCCGGTGGCAGGCCCGCCGGAGACGGGGCCGGCTGCCCGCTCGGCATTGCCGGCGGCGAGGGCGCGACGCTGGCAGGCGGCACGGATGACGGGCTCCGATCCGGCGTCAGGGGCGCCGTCGATGCCAGGTGCCGCGCCTGCGGCGCCATGGGTCCCGGTCGCTGCAGGCTCGGTGCCGGCGGAACGGCTTCTTCCATGGGAGGCACGTCCCCCAACGAGACTTCCACGGGCGGCGTGTTGAGAGACTGTGTGGTTGGGCGGCGGAGTAAGGGCTGAGAAGCAGGTCGCGAAACTCTGCTTGTAGATTGAAACGGCGCCTCCCTTGCGAGCCTGAGACGCTGCTCCAGAGTGAGTGGCAGGGCGTCTTCCTGGGCCGAGGCAGCCAACGGCGGCGCGGCAGCTTCCGGAAAGGGCGTCAGCTTCGGCGCGGCCGGCTGTCCAGCGATCGCCTCGGTTGGCTGTCCATGTCCAGCGATCGCCTCGGCCGGATGATCATGAGCGGCGGTACTGGAAGGCCAGGCGCTCAATGCAGGCTCGAATGTTGTCGTCATCGTCGGCACTGTCATGGGCTCGGGCAACACCACCCCGTCGGGAGCTGGCGGCAACAAGGCAGACTCAGCCGGCAGCCTTTCCATTTGAAGCGCCGGAACCTGCGGCCGAATCTCGATCTCTTCGATATCTTCCTGCACCATGTCCCAGGACGGAGCGGCAAGTTGGACAGCACTCAATGTCATTTCCGCTTCCGCGTCTTCAGGCCGACCAAGTGTCTCATACACCCCGGCCAAGTGATAGTGATAGAGCCCGTTCTCGGGATCCAGCTCAAGCGCCCGCTGAAGAGCTGCAACCGCTTCCTTGTTCTTGTTCGATTGATGGAGCACGCGACCGTAAAGATCGGCTACTGCCGGGTCGTCGGGCCGCAACGCAACACTCTTCTTCGCTGCCGAAAGCGCGGCCCGTCTGTCTCCGCGCACGAGGGCCAGCCTGGCAATGTGATAGTAGGCCTCTGGATGCCTTGGGACCGCCGCCACAATCCGTGCCAGCAGCGCTTCGGCCTCCCGGTAGTTGCCGTCAGCCTCCAAGAGCGTGGCCGCTTCGAGCATGGTGATGTGGTCATTTGGGTTAAGCTTGAGGCCCAGCTCGTAGCGCGTCATCTCGCGAGCTTGCACTTCCGCCGTCGATTTCAGCAGTTGCTTCACCGCCTCGGCATCGTACGTCTCGAGCTGAAGAGACGAGACCGCCCGTCTGCGTCCTTCACGAACGACAAACGTTGCCTTATCTATCCAGTAGCTGACATATAGAACCTGCCCTGTATCGCAAATCGTAAGGCCGGCGGCACGGCGGCGTTGCAGGCGGTCGCCCACGGCACGGAAGAACACGTCGTACCCCATGGGACAGGCTGCGTGCTTCCTGTTCCGTTTGTCCCCACCCCGCAGCAACACGCCCGGCCTACCGGCAGTGCTACCCTCGAACGCGCCATGCAGATCCAGCAGGTCGCAATGATGGACCGTCAGGGTCATCGGATTCGTCCAGCGATTGCCTTTGAAATAGATGATCAGGAACCCTGTGTCCACCTCGGCTATCACCGCGCGTGAACCCTGCTGCTGATTGAGAAACTGGCCAAGCAGCGGGAGACTGTGCTGATAACTTGGGACCGATCCGCCGATCCGAGCTGCATCCACCATGACGATTCCCTCCCGCCGCATCATGACTCGTGGCCGCTCCACGTGATGTGACTCGACTGTAGACACGGTATTGCTCCGGATACGCTATGTCAATAGCAGCACGATGCAGGACCTACAGGGTCGGGCTCAACGGGCGGGAACTAGCCCAAATGGCCCATATCTCTGGCCAGTACCGCATCCTACAATCAGGGTTGTCCGCACGTCGCAATCGCCTATCGCGTTGCCTTGACGGCATATTGCATACCATTCTGCCCGGGCTCGCGGTGGCCATGGAAGGGCTGAGGCAAACTTGTGGGTTGGTCATCCACCCAAACCGGTGATGTGGCGCGTTGGGCGTATGATGATCCAGCTGCCGCCCTGTTTCGGAGAATACTGCCGATGACCAACAAAGTTGCCGAACAGACCGTCCCGGCCGTCGTCTTCTCGATCCGCACGCGACTCTTCGCATTCGAGCAGGGCGGTGCTGCCACGTTGCTTCCCTGGCTGCAGCGGTTCGCCGGCGCCAGCTCAATTCCCGGTCTGCCGCCATGGTCGCTTGGGCTGTTGAATGTCCGTGGCACAGTACAGATGGCTGTCGATCTCGGCCAGATACTCGGTTTTGGCCCGTCAACGCCAGGTTCCGACAGCCGGCTGATCTTTCTCGAGCACGGGCCTATTCAGCTCGGATTGCTGGTGGATACGGAGATCGGGGTTCGCTATCTGCGACCGGGTGGCGCGGTTTCGGCCGATGAGAGCACCCCCTTTGCTATCAGGGAGGCGACGCTGGACGAGCGTTCGGTGGCTGTGCTCGACGGGGCTGCTGTGATTCGATTCGTGGCCGAGCAGCTCGGCAAGCAGGCCTATTCCTCATGAGTAGCGAGGATCGTATTGGCAAAATGATCGGACCATTCTTCGACAGCCGGGCCGATTCTCCACAACATGAGGCTCGTATGCAACGCCTAGCAGATGAGGCGTTGGCGCAAGCTGCCGCCAGGCGTGAGACGCTCGAGCAGTGGCTCGTTCCGCGCAATTGGCCATTCCGCATTAAGGCTAACCTTGGCATCATAGTGCTCGGCATCGTGCCGCTTCTGTTGACGGCCATACTCATAGCTCGCCACGCCGACAGCGTGATCCGCGCTGACGAGGCGACAGAGCTCCAGAACCAAACGGCGTCAACCGCGGCGATAGTTGGCAACATCGTCGGTGCTGACGTGACTACCATGCAGGCGATGGCCGGCAGCAAACCCGTTCTGCGGATCGCTCAAGCAGCGATCAAGGGGCACGTCACGGCGAGCTTCCCGTCGCTGACGCCGATCCAGGAGGAGACGGTGTACATTGTCACTCCTGCCGGGAGAGTCGCCGCCTCCACACAACCGTCCCTCGTCGGCCACTCGGCACATGGTGTTCCCGCCGCGAGTAAAGCCATGGAAGGGCATGAGCCCGTGGCAGTATTGGGGAAACCGCTTGCAGGGGTCAAGCCGACGCTCTCCGTTGCGGTGCCGCTCATGCGCGGCAAGGCTCTGCTGGGTGCTGTCGTCGGGGAGTTCGATGCCGCAAGCCTGCTTCTTGCGCTGAACAAGGGCAGCGGCAGTCCTATCGTGGCCGACACGCTGCTTGCTGCCGACGGCCGCGCGATAGTGGGCAGCACACTTCCGGCCGGTGGGCCAGTCACCATCGTGGGAGGCAATCCGCCTGTTTCAGCCAAGGCAGAGGCGGCATTTGCCGCTCTCACGTCCGCCCAGCCGATTCAGCTTGCAAACGGCTCCTGGGCGTCGCGGACGATTCCCGGCGACCCTGATAGTGGTGGGGACATCGTGCTCGTGGCGCCAAACTACTATTCGCCAGAGGGCGCTCTGGATAGCGTATGGCTCACCGCGGCACTCGGAGTGCTCGCTCTACTGGTGATCGCCACAGCGGTCTGGTTCACGCGACAGCTGGCACGTCCTCTTGAGAGTGTCGCTCGTGCCCTGGCGATGGTGCGGGCAGGAAACTTCGGCGTCCGAACGGACGTCAACCAGCACGATGAGATTGGGCAGATAGCAGCCACGGTCGACATGCTCATCGGTCGGACGCAAGCACTGGTCCGGGATCTCGATAATCAGCGGGCCGACCTTGAGAATGGCGTCATTCAGCTGTTCACCGAGCTGTCAGAGGCCGCGAGCGGCGATCTCACCGTCAAGCCGACTATGAGCGAAGGATCGCTCGGGGCAGTGGCCGATTCGGTCGGTATTCTGCTCGATCGGTTCAAGAGCACGGTGAAGCGCATCCAGGTTACTACGAACACGGTCAGTGTGCACACATCGAAGATAGCGCAGACTATCAGCCAGGTCTCCCAGGAGGCGCGGCGACAGGCTGAACAGCTCACCTCGAGCGCCGAGGCAATCGCTGAGATGGCCGAATCCGCTGAGACCGTCAGCCAACGAACGCGCTCGGCCACTGATGTTGCCGGCCAGGCGGTGGAAGCCGTAAACAGTGGGAATGGCGCGGTAACCACGGCGCGCGAAGCCGTGCGGCGCACCTCCGAGACGTCCAAGAAAGCAGCACGCGAAGTGAAGAGCCTGGGGGAGAGCGCTCAGCTCATGGGAAATGCGCTACTGCTCGTACAGCACAACACCGAGGAGCTCCACATGATCGCGGGCAACGCCTCGATTGAAGCCGCTCGCTTTGCCGACAGTGGCGGCATCTTCCGAACGGTCGCCGACTCCATTGAGCAACTCGCTCAACAGTCTCAGGAGGCGCTGCGCCAGATCCAGACAGTGATCGAGAACACGCAGCGCGAGACTTCGCACGTGGTTGCCGCTATCGAGGATGTCGCGCAAGAGGTCGGAAACGTGTCTCGAGCCGTGAACTCCGCGGGCGAGAATTTCGATACCATCTACCGTGTAGTGCAGCGGCTGGCGGATCTTAACATATTCATCGCCGGCGCTAGCAGGCAGCAGGCCGCTATGGCCGCTCATGTCGCCGACATGATGGGTACGTTGAACCAGATCTCGGTGCAGACGTCGACACATACGGCAGCCTCTGCCGCGGATGCGGTTCATCTGCGCGAGCTGACCGAGGAACTCAGTGATTCCGTGGCAACGCTCAAGGTAAGCTAGAGGTATCATTATGAACCCTGATCGCCTGAAGCACGGCATCGCCGTCGAAGATGCGGTACGTGTTCATACACAGACGCTGTACCGTCTGGCGGAGAGCGCGGACTATGTCAGCCAGCGCGTTCTCCAGCTCGATGACCAAGTGCAGGAAGCTGAGCGGACAGTCCAGGAGATGCAAGCCCTGGTGCGTCAACTGCGAACGCTTGCAAGCAACACCACCCTCGAAGCCACCAGGATGAAGATGAGCGGACCGATGGTTGAAATCGCGCGGCAAATGCGACGGATCTCGCAGCGAATGGGCGAATCAAGCGAGCATCTCACGTTGACGGTGCGGGCGTATTCGGTGGCCACCGGTGAGCTCCGGCAGGCGGCCTCAACTCTCGTGGTCGACACGAAGAGCATGCTGCCGGAGACGCCCGACAGTGAGAAGCTATCGCCCCAGGGGCGCCGCTCGATACTTGGCCTCGCTGATCCCTCGAACAAAAGCGATTAGTTTGCTGGGTACGTGATGACCGCCCTTGCCGACGATCTGCTCGACGTCTTCATGGATGAAGCACATGAGGTGCTCGACCGCCTGCATGTCTCGCTCGAGATTCTTGAGCGCCGGTATGCGAGTGACGTCGTCATCGCACTCAGGCGCGACTTGCACACCTTCAAGGGAGGCGCCCGTATGTGCGGCATGCGGCTCCCTTCGGAGCTTGCACACGCCGCTGAGACCCTGGTCGACTCTATCTCGTCCTACGGCGCCAGCCCGCCATCAGCGACTTTAGACATACTCTTCACTACGGAACAGGAGATGCGTGCCGCCCTGCAGCGCCCGGTTGCAGGTCCGGGATCGGATGCTAGTGTCATCGCGCTGACGCAAGAGTTACGCGCCTGTTGCACGCCCACGGCCATGTCGGATTCGACTCCGGCAGGTGATGAGCAGGTCGACCACTTGGCGCCGGCGCTCCGTGAAGAGATAAGTACGCCGGCCACCGCGTCGCCGGCTCGTGCCGCGGGAGCCAATCCGCAAGACGACTGCGAGGACATCCCCGAGACAGTGCATACGGTACCGGCGCCGCCACTCGTCGATCTCCCGGCTGCCGTTGAGCCGATCGGACGCGACGAGCAGGCGGCTCCTGCCTCGGTGTCCGTACATGGCGGGCTGGCCGCGCAGCTGCTGGAAGTCTTCATCGAGGAGGCTGGCGAGATGCTTGACATCTTGCATACCTGCCTTGAGACTCTCGAGCGACGACCGGACGAAGCGGCGATGGCCGAAGCGCGCCGATCGGTCCATACCATCAAGGGCGGCGCCCGCATGTGCGGCAAGAGCTCGATCGCGGAGTTAGCGCACGCCTGCGAAGACGTGATCGGACGGCCGGAGCCTGGCATTGCCTGTCTTCCCGAGGCGGTGCTACAGGTGCTGTTCGAAGCCGAGAACGAGATGCGGGAAGCGCTCACCGTGCCGGCTTCCGGCGCCGGATCGGACAGCAGCGTGCGCACCCTCGTTGGCAGGCTGCGCGGCAAAGCCATGGAGATGGCTGGCATGAGGGCGATCGCGACTTCGCCCGCGCCGATCGCCGGAGATAGCGAGAGTCCGTCGCAGCCCAGTGACAGCGACAGCGCGTTGAATGGCGCCGGCGCGGACCAATGCCAGCCCGGCGGTGACTCGGAGGCGGCAGCCACGATTCAGCCGGAGGACGAGCCGGCCTCGACGGACTCGCTTGGGGCGGATGCCGGTTTGATAGTTGATAGCGAACCGCAGCCTGTCTCACTTGACAAGTCACAGTTGCTGGCGCGACCGGCTATTCCCCCAGCGTACAACCAGAGCAATCGGGTGGCAGTCGACCTCGAGAAAGTTGAGGCGCTCGTCGCCAAGGTCACTGAGATTGTGGCGAATCGGACTGCGTCGCACGGCCTCGTGGAGACCCTGGCAAACACGGTGAATGAGATGGCACGCGCCGTACATCGATTGGAGGCAATCGTCATCGGCCTGCACTACCAGATCACGTCGCACGGCTATGATGCGATGCCTGAGCAGGACGCCGACGGTCTGGACCTCGAGACCTACGGCCCGATTCGGCAATTGCTTCTTCAGCTGCAAGAGGCGGCGGCTGATCAGCAGGCCCTTGTGCAGGGCGTGAACGACGTCGTGGCGCGCAAGCGGGCTCTGGCGACCACCGAGACTAGGCTCGACACGGAGTTACAGGGCGCCTTGCTCAACATGCGCCTGCTGCCGCTCAGCCAGCTGCGCGTGCGACTTGATCAGGTCGTGCGTACCACGGCGGCCGCGGCGCACCGCGAGGTGCGTTGGACGATGGAAGGCGACGACGTTGCGCTGGACAAATACGTGTGCGATCGGCTGTTCGAGCCTCTCATGCACCTGCTACGCAACTGCGTCGATCATGGCATCGAGCCGCCGGACGAGCGCGAGGCACTGGGGAAGCCCCGTGTCGGGCGCATCACAGTGCGTGCGTCGGTGGAAGGCAGCCAGGTCATTGTTTCGGTGAGCGACGACGGGCGCGGCATCGACCCTGACAAGATCGCGCGTATTGCCGTCGCGCGCGGCCTGCTGGGCGCCGATCGCGCCGCCGCGCTTACCACGCGCGAGAAGCTGGAGCTGGTGTTCAGGCCAGGATTCAGCACGGCAAAGGAAGTGACGGAGCTGAGCGGGCGCGGGATGGGTATGGAGATCGTGCGCGAAGCATGCACGCGCATGGGTGGATCGGTCTCTATCGGCAAGCGAGACGCCGGAGGCACCATCGTCGTGCTCCAGGTGCCGCTGAGCATGGCGGTCGTGCACTGCATCGTGGTACGGGACGCAGGCCGCTGCCTCGCTATACCAGCCACGCAAATCTCGTTTGTCCAGCTTGTGCCGCCGACGGCCGTGAGCAAGCGCCAGAAGAACGGCCACCGCGTGCGGATTGGCACGTCCGAGCTGCCGCTCTACTTCCTCCCGGATAGTCACCTCGAGTCAGGCTCGCCGACAAAGGAATTCGAAGAGCGAACCGTGCTTGTTCTGCCCTATCGCGGGGACCGCGTTGCCCTGGCGGTCGACGAGATCGTGGAAGAGGAAGACCAGATCGTCAAGCCTCTCCCGTTCCTGTTGCAAACCGTCGATCGCCTCTTGGGGGCCATTGTTCTGGGCGACGGTACTCCTGCGCCCGTGCTGAACCTGGTGCCCCTGCTCGACCAGATCGGCCTGTCGGGCCTCGAGGAGATAAGCGCCCGGGCCGACACATCTGGCGACGTGGTCGTGCTGGTCGTGGATGACAGCCTGACCATGCGACTTGCCCTGACGCGAACGCTCCAACACGCCGGGTTCACGGTGGAAACCGCGCGCGATGGGCAGGATGCGCTGGAACACATACGTGCGAACGGCTTGCCACACCTCGTAACACTGGACATCGAGATGCCACGCATGGACGGGCTCGAGGCGCTCTACGCTATTCGACATCTTCCCGGCGGAGACCATCTCCCCGTCTTCATGCTCTCGTCGCGTACTGGAAAGAAACACTTGCGCACTGCGGAAAAGATGGGCGCCTCGCGCTACTTCACCAAGCCATACCACGACACGGAGTTCATCGCCGCCGTCCGCGAGGCGATCGGCCTGAGGGTATCCGCGCGCTAGCGCGCTTCGTCGCGGTCCGCCCCTGCACCAGAGCGCCGTGTGCGATACCGCCATCAGCACTTGGATAGGCATGCAACCCCAGCCCGACAGATTCTCATGTACCATATCGTTCGATCGGCACAACGGCTCGCGCACGACCTTTCCATGCCGGCCAGCAGCAGGCGGTCCTGCTCTGCGCTATCCCCATCCAATCGAGGAGCATCATGAATCCGGATCCTGAATTCACGTCGTCGTCGAGCAGCCCGTATCAGACCTCGCCTAACGACGACCAGAGGTCCACGGATCGTGCCGGGCGAGATCCAGGCGGGAACATCAGCGATGAGGCAGAAAGCGACACACACGTTGCCAGGGGCGCGGGACTGCGTCGAGCACAGCGGGTCTTGCCTCGTGTTCGTACTTTCACCGCAATCGTTCTGGCCGTCATTCTCCTGATAACCATTTGGCTGCGTGTGTTTGGACCTACAGGGCACTCCTTCGATTGGGGCAACGGCCAATTCCAGCATCCCGACGAATGGTTCGTCGGCGGCACGCTGGTGCAGAATATCCAGTATCCAAGCAGCCCGCTCGACTTCTTCAATAGCGACAGTGGATGGAATCCAGCGGTAGCAGCCGCGGTGGGCCGCGCCCCCGTCGACGGTCATCCCGCGCACGACCAAAGCGGCTTCAACTACGGCTCCCTCCCGATCTACCTGATCAAGATCTTCGGCTCGATACTCTCCTGGCTCGCCGGCAAGTGGACGGCTTGTGCCGTCTGGAAGACCGCGAATCCTATTCTGTATGGACGCGTGCTCTCCGGCATCTTCGACACCTGTACGGTGCTGCTGGTTTACCTGCTGGGGAAGCGGCTCGCCGGATCGCGCGCGGGTCTTCTGGCAGCGTCGTTTGCCTGCTTCGCCGTCCTGTCAATCCAGTTGGCGCATTTCACAACGGTCGACAGCTTCCTCGGCACATTTGCCACCGGTACGCTGCTGGCCAGCGTCGCCCTCGTACAAGACGGCAGGAAGCGCGACTACGTGTTCGCGAGCATCTGGCTTGGGGCTGCTCTCGCGACCAAGGCCTCCGCGGTGACGCTGGTTGCCACTGTTGGGCTCGCCGTGCTGTGGCGTGAGCTTAGTGTCAGCACCATCTTGGCCGAGGCCAAGAGAACCGCCAGTTGGCCGCTTGCCATCGCCGCGGCCGCGCTCAGAAAACGCACCTGGGGCGTGCTCAAGCTGCTTGTCTGGGACTACCTTGTCCTTGCGCTCCTGCCCGTCGCGTGCATGACCGCCGTGGCTCTGTTCGTTTTTCAGCCCTACACGTTTACGGACTTCTCGAATTTCAAAGCCGGCGTGCTCTACCAGAACGACCTCGCGAGTGGCAACGTGGTGGTCTTTTACACCATAAAATGGCACGGGCTGCCGGCGTTGATCTATCCGCTCTCGCAGCTTACTAACTACTCACTGGGTATCCCCCTGGCCGTCCTCGCCTATGCGGGCCTGCTCTACGAATGCGTGAAAGCCCTGACCCCCAAGCTCGGCGCGAGTGCTCTGGTTGCGTTCTTCGTAGTCTCGTACTTTATCTCCGCCGGCATGCTGTACATGAAGTACCTCCGCTACATGGAGCCTATCGTCCCGGCGCTCTGCGTTCTGGCGGCGATCCCGATTATGGCCCTGGCCGGCGATTCGAAGCATTCGAAGCGCGCCGTATGGCGCGTTCGCCGCTGGACCGGCTACGCGGCCGGTGGGCTCGTGCTGCTCCTCACGGGGTGTTACGGCCTGGCCTACCAGCACATCTACAGCAAGCCTCTGACCTACGTGCAAGCCTCGACATGGATCTACGCGCACATACCGGGCGGCACGCGCCTCGCCGAAAACTCACTCGACAACAGCTTGCCGCTCGGGCTCAACGCGCAGCAGGACCCGAGCATCTACGCATGGGCGGGAGCGAGCACGGTGCCTGTTTCAGGCAACCAGTTCCCCACGTACGATGACGACTCGCTGGCCAAGGCCCAGACCATGGCCGGCATCCTGTCGCATGCGCAGTATTATTTGGAAGACGGCCGGCGCGCCGTCGAGAGCTTCGAGGACTATGGCAGCAAGTACCCGTACATGCAGCGGTTCTACAAGCTGCTTCTCGGCAGCGCGCTGAACGCACAGGATTCCCTGGGCTACACCATGGTGGCGCAGTTCGTCGAGCACCCTCAGCTTGGTCCCTGGACCGATACCGAGCAGGGTGTCAACCAGAACTTCGATGAATACGACCATCCACAGATCGAGATCTTCAAGAATACCGGCAGGCTGAGCACCGACGAGATCCTGGCCGCGCTCACGGATCACGGCCGGATCCAGGATCCGACGCTGACCGGCGCCGGATCCACGGCCACCACGCTGCCCAAGTCACTCTTGCTCTCGGCGAAGGATATTCAGGTTAACCAGAAGAACCCGACGTACGCCGGCATGTTCCCCGCCGACTCGCTGCCGATGCGCTTCCCAGCGCCGGTGTGGTGGCTGATGCTGGAGGCGCTGGGGCTGCTTGCTCTGCCGATCAGCATGCGCCTGTTTGGCAAGCTGGGCGATTGCGGCTTTGTTGTCTCCAAGACGGTGGGTATTCTGCTGCTTGCCTGGTTTGCCTGGATTCTGGCCAGCCTGCGTATCGCGGACTACAGCCGGCAGGAGATTGCGCTCTGCCTGATACCGATAGCCGCAATCTCGCTCGCCTGGGGGCCTCGCCTGCCGGACATCCCGCGCATTCTACGCTCGCGCTGGCGCGCGATAGCGTTGACCGAGGGCGTGTTCATTCTCGGCTTCATCGCGTTCCTGTGGATCCGCGCCGTCTACCCGGACATGTGGCACAACTTCGACGGTGGCGAGAAGACTATGGACTTCTCGTTCCTCAACGCCATCGTGCGCAGCCGTGTGATGCCGCCGCTCGATCCCTGGTTTAGCGGCGGCTATCTCAACTACTACTACTACGGTCACTTCACTGTCGCCACGTTGCTCAAGCTGGCGGGCATTACACCGGCGATCGCCATCAATCTCGCTCTGCCCACCTTCTTTGCCCTCACGCTTGGCACGGGCGTATCTATCGCCTACAGCCTGGTTCGCCGCATCCCATTCGCCCTGCTTGCCGGCGTCTTCAGCATGCTGCTGGGCAACTTGTATGGGGCGCAGCAGATGATCATGGACCTGCAGGCCTCCAGCACCATGCAGAGCCAGGTGCACCCTGTCGCGTCTGCCGGGAGCGATCTGCCTGTGCTTGGGCCGCTGATCAACCTCCTATCGTGGCTCTATTCGCTGATCGGCGGCGTCCTGTGGGGGGCAGTAGCCGCCATTCAGGGCCTGTTCAGGGTGCTGCTGCAACAGGCCTCGCTCCCTTCCTATCCTTTCCGCAGTTGGGCGTGGGACGGGTCGCGGTCTCTCGACGACCACCGCATTATCACCGAATTCCCGTTCTGGACCTTTCTCTACGGCGATCCGCACGCGCATCTGTGGGATATGCCGTTTGCTCTGTGCATCGTGGCCGTGGCGTTCAATTTCGCGCACGGCGTCACCGGGAAGTTCGAGCACGACGACTGGGAACGGCCGATCGCGGTGACCGAAGTCGAACAATCGCGTCCGATGCTGCCCGGCCTATCGCTCGTCGTCTGGCCGATAATCGGCGTGCTAATCGGCGCCATCGGCCCCACCAATCCATGGGACATGGCGGCGATGCTGGGCATCATCGGCATCGTGGTCGTCGCTCGCTCCTTCTGGCTCGGTCGCGGCTGGCTGCGAACCGGGTGGAGTCTCGTGTGGCAGGCCGGTTTGCTGGCGATCTTTGCCTTTGGTCTATACGAGCCGTTCTACAGCCATTTCCAGTCGTTCTATTCGCACATCGGCTGGACGATTCTCCGGCATCAGTCGCCGCTGAACGATTTCCTGTCGCACTGGGGCTTACCGATATACGTGCTGCTCGCATACCTGCTCTACAGCGTGTACAACGACACGCGCGTGGCGCCATGGCTGCGCGCGCACGTACGCGGCACGCTCTTCACCATGTACTATTGGGAACGCCGCGATGCCCTTCCGCGCTATTTCGCCATGGTGCGCAGGCCCGAGCCAATCCCCGTCACCTGGCGACCCTGCCGGAACCGGCCGGTGGATGTGCTGGTGATTGCGCTCGGCGGCCTCACCCTGGCACTGGCAGCCGCCGTGCTGCATCTATTGCCGTTTGCGGGCTTCGCGCTGCTGGTGGCCACGCTGCTCATCTTCGCGGGTCCACTACGCACCGTCGTGCTCGTCGGCGGCGGCACCGCCGTCGTGTTCTTCTTCATCAGCTACGGCGTGCTCGCCCTGCTGACGGCGATGGCAGGGCTTGCCCTCCTCCTGCTGATCGACAGGCGCGAGCGGCAGGAACCAGCGCTGATGTTCTTCCACGTGATGATCATCATGGGTCTCCTCGTGGCTGCGGCTGGCGAGATCGTCTACGTCCGCGACTTTTACGACGGCGATCCCATCCTCTTCCGAAGCAATACGGTGTTCAAGCTCTACGAGGACGCGTGGCTGCTGCTGAACATCAGCGCCGCGGTCGGCCTTGCCCGTCTGCTTCTCCCCTTCCTGCCGAAGGGTGCGCTGACAAAGGAAGTGCGTGGCGCGTCGGTCGTGGAACCGTTCGGCTCGCTGGCAGTATTGTCCTCGGGGCGCCGCGATCGCCGCGCGCGACGCCTTGGCCTCGGCAGCTGGGCGTGGCTTGGCGGCCTGCTGCTGCTCGTCGTCGCAGCAGCTATCTACCCGCTGCGTATGACACCCGAGCGGCTTGATCAGCGATCGACCGCCTGGCCAGCCCTGGCGGCCGCGCACGCCGGCCCGACCTTGGACGGCATGCAATTCCTGCGGTATGCCTACCCGGACGACTACGCCGCGATCGAGTGGATTAACCGGACGATCCCGGGTTCGCCGGTCATGCTGACCAGCCGCTACGGCGGCTACGAGAACTTCTCGGCCCGAGTCGGCATGTTCACCGGGCTGCCGACTGTGGTCGATTGGGGTTTCGAGGCCTCGCAGCAACGATATAACCTGCAGACGGCGGACAATGGCCAGATCTACCCGAGACAAGTCGGAGATCGCGAGGATGCCGTCGATGAGATCTACAGCACACTCGATACGCAAGCGGCGCTCAACCTGCTGCACACGTACCACGTGTCGTATGTCTACGTCGGCGTACAGGAGCGCGGCGATCCGTTTTACCCGGCCACTGACCCGAACCTCTTCCACGGCTATCCTCATGACGGCCTCGCCAAGTTCGACCAGATGGTGCAGGATCACGAGCTCGCGCTGGTATTCCATCACGGGCAGCCAGGCCGCCCGTACGAAGTGAAGATCTACAAGGTCATGTAGTGCGCGGGTCTGTCTATCTCTCGCTGGCCATTGCGCTGGCAGGGGTCCTCCTGGCCACGATGCTGTGGCCGGGCAGTGGAGCGACAGCCGGGCAGCCGTGCGAAGCCGGGACCGCCATTGCTCGCATGTCGATCGAGCGTGATGCTCGTGGCGATAGCCACCTGTATGTGGTGGTGGGGCCTGCGTCCGACCTCAACGTGGCCATCGGAAACGAGCCGGGCTGCCAGGCCCTGTACCGAAGCGACGACGCGGGCGCGACCTGGGCAGCAGTGTTCAGCCACTCATCCGAAGCTCCAGTAGCCGTTGCCGGTGATACTGCCGGGCGCCTTTACGTACTTGCCACCACCCAACGCTTTCCCCTTTACATGGCCGGCAATCTCTACCGCAACGACGATGTGAGTGCTCCATGGACCTGGGTACGGATCAGCCCGCAGCAGCGATCGGCGATTCCCAATGTCGCCATCTCCGGCCTTGACCTGGCATCCAACGGCTCAATCGTCGTCCTGGTCACCAACGCCGACGGCGGCGCCCTGCTCCGCTCGACCGACCTCGGCGCTTCGTGGCAGCCGGTGATCGTGCCTGGGCTTCCCTCCGTCTCGAGCGAGGCCATGCTGGGCAACACCATCGCCGTAGCGCGCACCGCATATGTGCCCGGCGCCTCTCCCGGACGGATCGGCGCCGGCGGCGGCCGTACGTGGGCGCTCATGGGCGTGCTCCCGGATCCTCCCCGGCGCAAGGACCTCAGCCCCGTCGTGACGGCTGTCCCGATGGAGCACGCGCTGGTGCTCGCCCTGCTGTCCAGCGCAGCTGCGAGCAGAGGCGCCCCGGTCGCCCGTTACGTCTCTCACGACGCCGGGCGCACGTGGAGTCCGGTTCATTGTGGCGCGCAGCCCAGCGCCGGCTGCGCCGGAGCAGACCTCTGGGGCGAGACGCCTCACGCCCGGTATGTGCTGTATCGAGGGCGGTTCTTCCGGTCCGAGGGCGCGCACGGCTGGAAGCCGCTGGCCATGGCGCTGCCCGCTCCTGCCGGCGCGATCGAGCAACTGCTGGCCGTGCCCGACAGGCAGCGCGACGAGATATTCGTGGTGACACGCACGGCGGTCTGGCGATCCGGGCCGACCGGGACCTGGGTCTCGATCACGGATCACCTCGGCCTGCACGCAGCGCCGTCGCCGCTCTACACGATCTTGCCGCCAGGTTGGCCGGCCGCGACGTAGCGGAAGAAGGCAGCGATCTCCAGCGCGTGGTCGAGCGTACCGTCGCCAATCAGCCGGGGAACGTCCGCGATGGGCACCAGCCTCACCTCGATGTCCTCGCCAGCGTCCAGATGCTGCTCGCCGAGTTTTTCGCAATCGAGTGCCAGGAAATGGTGGCAGACATTGCCCTGGTACGCGGGGTTTGGATGCACCGAGCCAAGCGTGCTCCAGCGCGTAGAAACGTAGCCGGTCTCCTCGGCGAGCTCGCGCTGCATGGCCGCGAGCGGTTCTTCCCCTGGCTCGACGATGCCGGCCGGAATCTCCAGCGTATAACGATCCACGCCGTGCCGGTATTGCCAGACCATGATCATCTCGCGCGCGGCGGTAATCGCCACCAGGTTCACCCAGTCCGGCACCTCCAGCGTGACGTAGCGGCCCGCCACACCCGTTCGAGGAGATACCGCGGTGTGCCAGCGAAGCTTGAAAATCTTGAAGTCGTATGCCTCGCCATCGTACTGGCGTTCCCAGGCTGCCATGTACCCTCCCCGCGCTCGTCCGGCGTGCCGCCAAGGCGCCGCCCGCACTAGACTTCAGGATGCCTCCAGCGTGCGGTGAACGGCAACTACCCCGAGACTTCGGGGCCTGTCACAACTACCTGGCGTTGTGGCGATCCTGGCCAATCATCTGTTGGAGTTGGCCATTGCGCGGTGGGGGACACGACAACCGGGCCAGCAGCTCCGCGCCCTGGGCTTTCACGCGTTGCTCCCTGCGCCGACTCGCCACTGTGATGGATCCGAGTCGGGCTGCCTGCACGACAGGTTGTATTCTTGCGCCGCCCGTGGTGCCGTCGTGTGTCGACGAATAGCGCCGCTGCGAGACGTCGGCGGTACAATGGAACCAAAGGAGCACAACGTCCATAGCACTCCTCGCTGACCTGCAGGAACAGCTCGCACGTAGGGACGCCCGTCTGCGCCTGATCTCGCCTGACGAGACACCGCCGCCGGAAGTGGTTCGCGAGCAAGTACGCGTCTGGCAAGAACACGTGCACGAGGCGGCAGAGACGATTCGCTGGGCCGACGCGACGATCGAGCAGCTCGCCGCTGTGTCCGAGGCGGCCACGGTCGATCGTGATCTCATAGTGCGTGTGGTGCGTGAGGTTCGCGCCCGGGCGTTCGACCTGATGCGGCGGTTGAATCCCGATCAGGCCTGGTTCTGGACGGTAGAGTGGCAGGCCAAGGAGCGCGAGGCCGACGCGGACGAGGTTGCTGGCCGCAGCACCTTCCACGAGAGCACGGACGACTTCCTCGCTGCGATGGATGCGCGTCGGGCTGCCCATGCCGACGCACGAGGAAGAGGACAGCTTTCAACGTGACCTCGACCACTTGACGCCTGAGCAGTACGCCCGGTTTCGTCGCGCCGTGCGGCGCCTGGCTGAGGATCTCGATCATGGCGAGATTCGCGCCAGCTTGCGCGTCAAGCCGATGGTCGATCATCCGGGCATATGGGAGATGAGCTGGGAAGGCGCTGACGGCCGCGCCACCTTCCGCTACGGTCCCGAGCGCATCGCCGGCAAGCGCCACGTGACGGCGAATCCAGCTCGAAGCTATTGCGGACGCGGGGGGGCTTCGGAGATGATGTTGAGAATCACAGCGGAGACAACCGCGGCGCCCAGCAGGACGATCGCCAGTGGAAGAAGCAGCCTAACCCAGCTGGTGGTTTCCCTCGACTCTTTCGAGTTACCTGTTGCACTCAACAGCCAGACGAGACCCACCAGGGCAAATCCGATACACCAGGTGAGAGAACCGACGATGAACAGGAGGCACGCGTACCCACCATACGCCGCGACAAGGATGCGCTTGGCTAAAGTTTCCATGGCCATTCCTTTGTGCGCTATAGCGGCGATGCCGGCGGGAAGTGCTCCTCAATCCAGCGTTCGATCAGGGTGGTCCTCGTGATGCCTTCAGCGAGGGCAACGGCGGTGAAGCGGCGCGCATGCCCTTCAGAGATCCGCGCGCCGCGCTGCACGGTGCGCGCTCGACCGGTCCCCATCCTGGCACGCTTGCCCCCAAGGGCCATGTCGCGCGTGGCTGCTGACATCTTGTAGCACCTCCACAACCATCGTATATCGCAGTGCATACGCAGTAAAGCACTCATGCACTATTGAAACGACCCGGTCAAGAGTGAGACTGCGTATGCAGCAGCTCAGGGGCTTGCCCCGTAAGGCCCTGCGGCATACGATACCTGCGGAGGCTGCGATGATGCTGGAGAAGCCCAAGGAGTACACCTCGCTCGCTCGCGCGGTGCGACTAAGCGGTCTGGGCCGTGGGACACTCCGCAATCAGGCGTTGGCCGGTCGGCCGCGCACCGTGGCATTGGCCAGGAACCACCTGACCACGCGTCAGCGGCTGCATGAGTGCCTCATGGCTGCAACGGACAGAAGCCGATACGCGCGCCGTCCATTGCGGGCCGGCTACGAGCCGCCGACGAGCCCACCCCGAAAACGAGCCTCGGGTACTCAAGCGATCGCCCATCCAGGATCTCGCGCGCTTTGACCGGAACGAGAGGCGGGAGTAGCATGAACCGGTTTCTTGCAGGTCTGATCATCCTTCTGTTTTGCATCCCACTCGCCCTCGGACCAGCGTGGGCTGCCGCCAGCGATCAGTGGGGTATTGTCATGTTTTGGATCCTGGCGCTGGCGGGGCTGGCAATCATCTGGCGCTTGAGGCAGCGATAACCGCCGTTTGCTTCTTCCGAGATCAGCCACCCTGCATCGCGAGAAACGCTCTTGCTTCCGCCAGCGTGGGCAAGGCAGGAATGGCGCCCAGCTTTGTACAGGTGAGCGCGCCGACTGCCGTCGCGAACGTGAGAGCGGCGCGAACGGTCTCCTCGGGTACACGCCGCAACGAGCCCGCCTTTTCGCGCTCCGGTAGCAGCAGGGCGATCATAGCGGCCATGAAGCCGTCACCGGCGCCTGTCGTCTCCACGACCTCGACGGTGTACGCGGGCAGCTCGATACGATAGTCGAGAGTGGCGGCGAGCGACCCCAGGGGCCCGCGACTTATCACCAGGAGCTCTACTCCTTGCGCCAGAACGGCGGCAATGCCGGTGTCGAGATCCGGGTAGCCGGTGGCGACTTCCCATTCTTCCTGGCTGACCTTGGCAAGATGGCAGTACTTGAATGAGTCCCGGATGACCGTACGAGCGCGGGCCTCCGACGGCCAGAGCGTTGGGCGGTAGTTCGGGTCGTAGGTGACCATCAGACCGCGGTCGCGCGCAATGCCCAGTGCCTTGCGCTGTGCCGAGGCAGTTGGCTCGTCGATGAAGCCGATGGATCCAAAATGGAAGGCGCGAGCACCGTCGAATAGGCGCCCGTCGATCTCCTCGGGACGCAGGAGCATGTCCGCTCCCGGGTTGCGGAAGAAGCAGAGGTCCTTGTGGCCGTCATCCCAGACCGCAACATAGACTGCCGTTGTACGCGCCTGCGTGTCGGTCATCAGAAACCGCACGTCCACGCCGTCCACGGCCAGCGCGTTGCGGAGGAAGCGGCCAAAGGGATCGTTGCCCACTTTGCCGACAAAAGCCGACGGCATCCCCAGCCGCTGCAACGCCACCGATACGTTTGCCGGAGCCCCGCCCGGCGCCTTTACGAAGCTCTTCGCATCTTCCAGAGAGACGTTCGCTTCCTCGGCCACAAATTCCGTCAACAACTCGCCCATGCAGATCACGTCGGTCATGCATCTTCCCCCACAATCTCTGCTCCGCCGTCGACGTGCCACGGGAATGCGCGCGACACCTAAGCGGAAGCAGGCACGGCCCTTTCCGAACAGCCCCAGCGTCTCGGCCGCGACATCGCTACCTGCGACGACGATGACGTACGCGGCAGCAAAATTGCGATATCGCGGCGAGATCTCCGGCGGCAGGCGAGGTCAGTATAGCGCACACCACGGGAAACTCGACCAGCAGTCGTGGGACGGAGTGGAAACGCTGATCGACGATGTGCGGGAATCTCGTACGAGAGCGGACATCGTGTCCGCCCGGGTTCTCAGCGCGTGGCGTACCGGGTGCAGGCGCCGCTGCGAGGGCACCATGCGTGCACTGGAGGGCACTGCGGCTACCGCAGTGGAGCCGCGGTCCCTGAGCAAATCGCCTGTGCGGGCGCACACGATGTCCGAGCGCCCCAGGATCCCAACGATTACGCGTCTCAGGCACGTGGTTGCGAGGCGCGGACAATCGCGTCTCACGCGGCGCGGGCACGCTTTCACGAAGCGGAGGCACACAGCGCTCAACCGTGCTGGGAAGGCATGGTAGGATCTGAACATGACAGGTGCCTCCGATACCATGCCCTTTTGGGGTAGGTTTTGTCTGTGACCGGCCTCAGTCGGAGCCTGAATGCAGAGCCTTATACGATGCCGGGCCGCTTGCGCGCCCGGTGCGGATGCTGGAGAAAGGCGGAGCACAGGGTATGAACGAGCCCCGCTTCGACGTCTTTCTCTCCCACAATAGCCGTGACAAGCCTGCTGTCGAGCGACTGGCTGTCAAGCTCAAGAGCGCGGGCCTGGAGCCCTGGCTCGACAAGTGGTGCCTGACGCCGGGCGGCCGCTGGCAGGAAGAATTGATTGCCGGGCTGCGTTCCTGCTCGGCGTGCGCGGTCTTTGTCGGGCCCCACGGACTGGGCGACTGGGTGCATGAAGAGCTGGGCGTGGCGCTCGATCGTGCCGTGAAGGATCGCTCCTTCCGACTCTTCCTCGCCCTCCTCCCTGGCGTTGCCGAGCCGTTTGATTCCACTACGCTGCCGCCGTTCCTCAGCACACGTACATGGGTCGACTTGCGCCCGGGCATCGAGGATCCGCGCGCGTTCCAGCACCTGGCGAATGCGATCAGGGGCGTGCCGTTCGGGCAGCAAGTGCCTGCTGAACCGAACACCGACGTGTGCCCCTACCGCGGTCTCCAGACCTTTGACGAAGAGCATGCCGAGTTCTTCTTTGGCCGAGACAACGATGTGCAGCGGCTGGTGGAGAAGTTGAAGGGCTCGCATTTCCTCGCGGTTCTAGGCCCATCCGGCAGCGGAAAGTCGTCGCTGGTGCGTGCCGGACTGGTGCCTGCGCTCCGACGAGGCGCGCTGCCGGGCAGCCACGACTGGACGGTCTGCGTGTTCACCCCTGGAGCGCACCCTTTGACCGCCCTGGTCGCCCAGGTCACGCGCCTGTTCGAAGACGCATCGATGCACCGGACGCTGGATGAGATGGACGCCGACACGAGAACCCTCCACCTGTCGGCTGCCCTGGCACTTAGCGACCGCCCGGCCGCCGAGCGGGTCGTTCTCGTCATCGACCAGTTCGAGGAGATATTCACGCTGTGCGCCGACGATCACGAGCGTGCGCAGTTCCTTGCCAACTTGCTCTATGCGGCGTCCGTGCCGGACGGGCGCTGCGTCGTGCTGCTTACGCTGCGTGCGGACTTCTACCCGAAGTGCTCGTCCTTCCCCGACCTGTCGGTCCGCATCTCGGCTCAACAGTTCCTGGTCAGCCCGCTGGATCTCGATGGGCTGCGCCGGGCTATCGAGGAACCGGCGTGGCGTGCCGGTCTGGAGTTTGAGCAGGGACTCGTCAACACGATCCTGGGAGATGTCGACCGCCAACCGGGGGCACTGCCACTGCTCGAGCACGCGCTGCTCGAGCTATGGGAACGGCGGCTCGGGCACATGCTGACGCTTGATGGCTACACGCAGAGCGGCGGCGTGCAGGGCGCAATCGCCAAGCGCGCGGATACCATCTACAACTCCTTCAGCTCGGAGGAGCAGGCCGTGGCGCGCCGGGCTCTGCTGCGCCTGACCCAGCCCGGCGAAGGCACCGAGGACACTCGGCGACGCGCCGCGCTCGGCGAGCTGGTAACGCGCGGCCAATCGGGCGCTTCGGTCGACACTGTAATTCAGGCCATGGTCGAGGCCCGCTTGCTGACCACCAGCGAAGATGAGCCGACGCATCAGCACATGGTCGAGGTATCGCACGAGGCACTCATTCGGGGTTGGCCTCAGCTGCGGTCGTGGATCGAAGAGGATCGAAGCGGGCTCAGAGTGCAGCGCCGCCTGACAGAGGCGGCACTCGAATGGGAGCGGGCGGACCGCGACGACGGCATCCTCTATAGAGGTGCGCGTTTGGCCACGGCGCAGGAATGGCGCGCGCAGCACGAGGATAGCCTCAACGATCTGGAACGAGGCTTTCTCAATGCCAGCCTGCTCCTGAGGGAACGCGAGGAGGCGATCGAGCGCGAGCGACAGCGTCGCGAGCTGGAGGCCGCACGACGTTTGGCCGCGTCGGAGAGACGCCGCGCGCGCGTGGCCAGGCTCTTCTCGCTTGGGCTGGCGGCCGTGCTCGTGGGAGCGCTGTTCGCCACGATCGTGGCGATCCAGCAGCGCAGCGACGCGACGAGTGCCCAGCAACGCGCCACGAGGGCGCAGTTGCTGGCCGAGCAGCAGCGGAATCAGGCGCAAATCGCGCAGCAGGCCGCCAGGAAGGCGCAGTTGCTGGCCGAGCAGCAGCGGAATCAGGCGCAAGCCGCGAGGAACGTGGCCCTATCCCGCGAGCTGGCAGCCAATTCGCTCGCCCAACTGAACGTGGACCCGCAGCTCAGTCTGCTCCTGGCAAGCGCGGCAGAGCGCACGGCGACGACGTCCGAAGCGACCGACGCGCTGCGCATAGCTATCGGACAGCCGTACCCGCGAGAGGTGCTGCGCGGCCACACCGCTGCCGTGGGTCAAGCTGTGTATAGCCAGGACGGCCGCTATGTGGCAACCGCCTCGGCCGACAAGACGGCCCGACTATTCGATGCCCGGACAGGAGCCGCGCTGGCGGTACTCAGGGGGCACACCGGCGGTGTCAACTCGGTCGCCTTCAATCCCGCCGGTACCGAGCTCGCGACAGCCAGCGACGACGACACCGCTCGGCTTTGGGGGGTTCCGTCCGGACGCTTGATCGCCGTGTTGCGCGGCCATACCGACGCGGTCGTGTCGGCGGCGTTTAGCCCGGACGGACGCACGGTCGTGACGGCAAGCAGCGACGACACGGCACGCGTGTGGGATGCGGGCAGCGGTCGCCTTCTCCACGTGCTCTCGGGACACACCGATCAGCTTTGGACCGCTGTCTTCAGTCCCAACGGGCGCTACATCGCTACTGCCAGCGACGACACGACGGCACGGCTATGGGACGCGGGCACGGGCCGTCTCGTGCGCGTGCTGAACGGCCACACAGACAACGTCGACGACGTTGCCTTCAGTGCGGACGGCACCTATCTGGTCACGGCGAGCTGGGACAAAACGGCCCGCGTGTGGGCAGTGCCGAGCGGGAAGCCTATCTCGGTCATCAGGGGCGCGGTGAATAACGTCAATTCGGCGGTGTTCAGTCCGGACGGTCGCGATGTGCTCACCGCCAGCCAGGACGGAGCGGCGCGCGTGTCGGATGCCAGGACCGGCAACTTGATCGCCTATCTCTCGAGCGGCGGCACGACGGAGCTATTGAGCGCGGTCTATAGCCACGACAGCGGCTACATCATTACCGCAGGCGTAGATGGGGTGGCACGAATCTTTAGCGCCAATGGCGGGTTCGCGCTCGCCTATCTGCGCGGGCCCGCCGGATCGGTCGGTTCCGCGGTCTTCAGCCCGGATGACAGCTCCGTGCTCACGGCAAACGACGACGGCAACGCCCGCATCTGGGATGTGGGCGCCGGACGGCTCCTCGTGCATGCCCCAGCCGGCGTGGTGATCTGGGCCACTGCGTCCAGCCCGGACGGACGAGAGATCGTGACGGCGGCAAGCGACGGTATGGCGCGCGTCGTCGACGTGCGGAGTGGGCGAATTGTCACCGTGCTCGAAGGGCAACACGCCGCGCTGTACTCAGCAGCCTTCAGCCCCGACGGCAAGATGCTGGCGACATCGAGCGCCGGCGGCTCAACCTGGATCTGGAACACGGCCACGTGGCGGCGCGCGCATGCGCTGGTTGTTCCGAACGGCGCATACCGTGTCACCTTTAGTCCGGACGGCCGACACGTCGCGGTCATCCGCGGCAACGGCATCGTGTCCGTCTGGGACACACGCGGCTGGCGGCAGGTCGCGGTGCTCCGCGCCGATGGCGGACAAACCGCGAACGGGCCGTTCGTCGTGTACGCGCAGGCATACAGCCCGGATGGCGTGTACCTGGCACTGGCCGCTAACTGTGACCAGAACCTGGACTATGTCGTGCAAATATGGTCGACTCGATCCTGGCGTATGGTGAAAACGCTGCCTTCAGGCTCGTGGTTTGTGGAAGATGTCGCCTTCAGCCCCGACGGCAAGTTCCTGACGAGCGCCAGCGCGGACAGCCGCATCCGCGTATGGGACGCCCACACGTGGCGAAGCCTGTACACATTGCTGGGGCATTCCTCGGCGGTCTGGAGCGCAGCGTTCAGTCCGGATAGCCAGTGGCTCGTGTCGGCCAGCGCCGACGATACGCTGCGCGTGTGGTCGGTCGACAGGTGGCGCAACGATGCCGTGCTCTACGGGCATCAGGGCATCGGCCTGAGCGCGCGTTTCAGCCCAGACGGCAGCAGCATTGTCTCATCCGGCAGAGACGGCGCGGTGCGGATTCGCCCATGCGATGTCTGCGTCGCGACGCGGCAGCTCCTGGCGATCGCCGCGTTGCATACGACACGCACGCTCACGCCCAGCGAGCGAAAACAGTACATGCACGAGTAGCAGCTCTCATGCCTGCGAGACTAGCCCTGGCTCGCCAGGCACGAGATCGGCATCGGCGTGATGGCCGTTGGCGCGCGCCACCGGGCACCCGGCAAGGTACTGGTACAGCGCAAGGCGCGCGCCAACGTCGTACCGCGCCTCCTCCAGGTAGAGCCGGGCGTGCTCCGGATCGACGTGCGCGAGCATCTTGAAGCGGTTTTCGGCATACATGTACTGCTCGAGCGAGATCGTTGGCGCGCGCGAATCGAGAATCAGCGGACTGGCGCCCAACCCTGCCAGCGCCGGGTTGTAGCGGTAGAGCAGCCACTGCCCGGATTCGACCGCGGCCTTCTGCTGCGCCATGCCGAGGCTCATGTCGGTGATGCCGTGCGAGATGCAGTGTGCGTACGCGATGATCAACGCGGGGCCGTCGTACGCTTCAGCCTCGATGAACGACTTCAGCGTATGTTCGTCCTTGCCGCCCATGGCCACGCTGGCCACGTAGATGTTGCCGTACGTCATGGCCATCAACCCAAGATCCTTCTTGCGGCCCCGCTTGCCGCCGGCAGCAAACTTGGCGATCGCGCCGCGCGGCGTCGCTTTTGATCGCTGACCGCCCGTGTTCGAGTACACCTCGGTATCCAGAACGAGCACCTTGACATTCGCTCCGCTGGCCAATACATGATCCAGGCCGCCGTAGCCGATATCGTAGGCCCAGCCATCGCCACCCACGATCCAAACGCTGCGCCTGACCAGCATGTCGGCGACGTGCAGAAGGTGCCTTGCCTCGAGGCCGGCGGCGCCGGCCAGACATGCCTTGAGAGCCGAGACGTGCGACCTCTGGGCGGTAATCCCGGCTTCGTCGTGCTGGTCGGCCGCCAGGATGTCGCTCACCAGGCGCTCGCCGACTGTCGGCGCCATCCTGCGCAGCAGCTCCTCGGCATAGGCGCGCTGCTTATCAATCGACACACGGAAGCCCATGCCAAACTCGGCGTTGTCCTCGAACAGCGAATTCGCCCACGCCGGCCCGCGGCCTTCCGCGTTGGTCGTCCAGGCACAGGTCGGCAAAGTGCCGCCGAATACCGACGAGCAACCGGAAGCATTGGCGATGATCAGGCGGTCGCCAAACAGCTGCGTGAGCAATTTGACGTAAGGAGTTTCGCCGCAGCCTGAGCATGCGCCTGAGAACTCGAACAACGGCTGCTGCAGCTGTTGCTGGCGGATGCTCGAGGCATTGACCAGCCGGCGGTCGACTTCGGGAATAGCGACGAAGAACTCCCAGTTGTCGCGCTCTTGCTCGCGTAGCTGAGGCTGCGGCTGCATGTGCAACGCCTTGAGCCTGGTCTCCGACTTGCTTTTAGCCGGGCAAACGTCCACGCAAATGGCACACCCGGTGCAATCCTCCGGCGCCACCTGGATGGTGTACTTCTGGCCCTGAAACACCTTGTCGTGCGCGTTCATGGCCTTGAACGTCGCTGGGGCGCCCTCAAGCACGGCAGAATCATATGCCTTGATGCGGATGGCCGCGTGCGGGCAGACCATCGCGCACTTGCCGCACTGAATGCAGATGTCCGGCTCCCAGACAGGAATCTCGTGGGCCAGGTTCCGCTTCTCCCACCTGGTGGTGCCGGTAGGGAAGGTGCCGTCGAGCGGCAGGCGACTGACCGACAGCGCATCGCCTCGACCGGCGATGATCTCGCCGAGGACCTCGCGCACGAAGCGAGGCGCGCGCTCCGGCACCGGCTCCCTGAGCTCGAACGTACTATCCGCGGACTGCGGCACGCGCACCTTGTGCAGGTTTGCCAGGCTGCGGTCGACGGCAGCCAGATCCATCTTGATGATCTCCTCGCCCTGCCGGTGATATGTCTTGACGATCGATCTCTTGATTGCTTGTATCGCCTGCTCGCGTGGCAGCATGTTGGACAGAGCGAAGAAACACGTCTGCATCACGATGTTGACGCGGCCGTGCAGGCCGGCGGCGTGCGCGACGGCTGCCGCGTCGATGACGTAGAACTCAAGTTTCTGCTGCACAACGGCATCCTGCACACTTCGTGGAAGATACTGCCATACAGTATCTGGACCACGGGTAGTGTTGAGCAGGAATGTGCCGCCGGGCCCGATCTGGCGGAGCATGTCGTAGCGTTCCAGGAATACCGGCTGATGGCACGCCACGAAATTGGCCCGGTCTATGAGATACGTCGACCGGATCGGCACGATGCCGGCGCGCAAATGGGAGACCGTGAGGGTGCCGGATTTCCTGGTATCGTAGACAAAATACCCTTGCGCGTACTGACCGGTCTCCTCGGCTATGATCTTTATCGAGCTCTTGTTGGCACTCACGGTGCCGTCAGAGCCGAGGCCGTAGAACACTGCGCGCACGGCGTCCTCCGGCTCGACTGAGAAGGCCGGATCGTATGCCAGGCTCGTATGTGTCACATCGTCGTCGATGCCGATCGTAAAGTGATTCTTCGGCCGTGCCTGTGCCAGATTCTCGAAGACCGCCTTCACCATGGCCGGATTGAACTCTTTGGAGGCCAGGCCGTAGCGGCCTCCAACTACCATGGGCATCGTCCGCAGCGTGCCCCATGCAGCGGCGAGGCCTTCGCACAGCGCCGCAAGGCAGTCCAGATAGAGCGGCTCGCCCGCGGCCCCGGGTTCCTTGGTACGGTCGAGCACGCCCACGACCCGCGTCGTGGGGGGCAAAGCTTCCATGAAGCTCCTGACGTCGAACGGACGGTAGAGGTGGACGCGGACCATGCCCACCTTCTCGCCGTGGGCGGACAAGTAGTCAACGGTCTCCTGAGCCGCCTCGGCCCCGGATCCCATCAGCACGATCACGCGCTCCGCGTCGGGCGCCCCTGCATAGTCAAACAGGTCATAGCAGCGGCCGGTCAGCGCGCCAAACCGCTCCATGACTCGCTGCACGATGCCGGCACAGCCTGCGTAGAGCGTGTTCGACGCTTCGCGCCCCTGGAAGTAGACGTCCGGGTTCTGCACGGTGCCGCGCACCACGGGGTGGTCGGGCGAGAGGCCGCGTGCGCGGTGCGCAAGCACACAATCGTCGTCCATCATCGCACGCACGTGCTCGTCCTCTAGCGGGGCGATCGTATTGACCTCGTGCGATGTCCTGAATCCGTCGATGAAGTGAAGGAACGGGATGCGAGACTCCAGTGTCGAGCAGTGGGCGATAAGGGCCAGATCCTGCGCCTCCTGTACCGAGCTTGAGCTCAGCATTGCCCAGCCGGTTGACCGCGCGGACATCACATCGCTGTGATCGCCGAACATCGAGATCGCGTGCGTGGCGACTGCGCGCGCGGCGACGTGGAACACGGCCGGCAGCAGCTCGCCAGCGATCTTGAACATGTTCGGGATCATCAGCAAGAGGCCTTGCGACGACGTGAAGCTGGTCGCCAGCGATCCAGTTTGCAGCGCACCGTGCACTACTCCCGCGACGCCGCCCTCGCTCTGCATCTCAAGCACCGACGGCACTGTGCCCCACAGGTTCCTCACGCCCTTTGATGCCTGCTCATCCGCCCATTCGCCCATGAGCGACGCAGGCGTGATCGGGTAGATAGCTATAACGTCACTAACTTGGTACGCCACATTCGCGATCGCTTCATTGCCATCGAGTGGTACGATGCGCCCCTTCATTGGTTCGCCTCCCGCAGGACGTTCTCTCGCCTCGATACTAGCACGTGCGTGACTTCGCCGCCGTAGCATAACGGGGGTCGGTTGGGGGTCCATTGGTCAGTGCGATCCGGCGTTGCAGGCGAGGAAATGCAGTGCTCAAGATACGCACAGCACGCAATAAGGGCCGATCGCCTGAGCCAAATGCACATTGACAGTGGTCTGGCCCCAGCGTAGGATGCGAATTGGCGGACTGTTTCGCATGATCCGAGCGACGGACTGAGAGCGAGTAGGGGGCTAACGCACACAAATTCGAGCTGGGAGAGTATTTCCCGTATGCCGGGAAACCAGCCGCGGGCAGACACCGGCCAGCAGATTGGCATGTCTGTACCCATAGACGCGGAGAGCCGGACGCGCTGATGCGCCGGCGGGTTCGTGTGTGGCAAGCTGTAGCTGGTCCCGGACCAAGCATCCCCGGAGTTGCGGATGATCGGCGCACCCACAGAGCAGTGGGTGTCATCCTCGTTCATGGGCGTGTGGCCCAGCGAGTTGCGCCTGGTATGGAGGCTACGGGTGGAAACGATCAGTGCCTGGGCGAAAGCCCAGCAACAAGTTCAGGACGCGGCAACTCTCACAGTAGTGGATCCTCTGCTTCTCGCTTCACTCTTGGCGCCCGAGCGCACGGTCGAGGTCTCGCTCCCTTTGCATCGCGATTCCGGTGAGCCTGCCGTGTTCTCCGGCTATCGCGTGCAGCACAGTAACCTCCGGGGGCCTTACAAAGGCGGCCTGCGGTTCCATCAGAACGTGTGCCTGGATGAGGTGAAGGCTCTCGCCCTGTGGATGACGATCAAGTGCGCGGTGATCGACATTCCGATGGGCGGAGGCAAGGGCGGCATAGCCGTCGACCCCAAGCAACTCTCCGCGGGCGAGCTCGAGCAGCTGACCCGGATGTTCACGAGGCGAATTGCCGACGTGATCGGCCCGCTGAAGGATGTCCCCGCGCCCGACGTGAACACGAATCCGCAGGTGATGGCCTGGATTATGGACGAATACGGCAAGGTGACCGGCCGGTCGGCGCCCGCGGTGGTGACCGGTAAGGCCATTGTCGATGGCGGCTCGCTGGGGAGAAATGAAGCTACGGCCCTGGGCGGCGTCTATGCGCTGCTAGCCTACCTGCGGGCGCGCGGCAAGGAGCCTACCGGCATGACCGTCGCCGTGCAGGGCTACGGCAACGCCGGACGGATCGCCGCCAGACTGCTCACCGAGCAGGGATGCCGCGTCGTCGCCGCCTCCGACTCACAGGGCGGTTGCTACTTTCCTGCCGGCATCGCGGACCTGGATGAGCTGGAGCGCATCAAGGACACGACGAGGACCGTCAAAGGCGCAATCGGCCAGGCAATCACTTCCGAAGAGCTCCTGGTGCTCCCGGTCGATATCCTCGTGCCCGCGGCGCTGGAAGATAGCCTCACGGGTCCCATCGCCGAGAACGTGAAGGCGAGCATTGTGCTCGAGCTGGCGAACGGGCCGATAACGATGGAGGCCGACGCTATTCTGCGGCGGAAAGGCGTGACCGTTCTGCCCGACGTACTCGCAAATGCCGGGGGCGTGGCAGTCAGCTACTTCGAGTGGTATCAGAACTTGCACGACGAGCACTGGACCGTCGAGGAAGTGCACGAGAAGCTGCGCGCGAAGATGGATGCCGCCGTGGCCAAAGTGCTGCGGACAGCTGAGACGTACCATCCCAGCCTCCGCCAGGCTGCCTATGTCGTCGCCCTCGAAAGCCTGCAGGATCGCTGGACCGACTTGAGGGACCAGACCGCGTTGCCCGCGCAGCAGCGCGAGGTGAGCTTGGCTGGGACGAGGTAACCGGCACGGAGCCTGGCGTGGAGAACGGTGGGGCGGAGAGACTCTCTGCCCCACTGCGTGTCTTTGTTGCAGTTCACGTTCATTCTGCCTGTACCATGACAAGGTCAAAGTAGTCGATCGAGCAGCTGGATTCGCCCGCGCGGAAGCGAGAGGAATTGTGGTTCGCTCGGTGCGTCACGCTCGCCGTCGTCCGCCTCTTTTGCGAATGGAGAGAGTCAAGTGGGTTTCTTCTCGCGGTTGTTCGGCGGCAGACGGCCTGCTGCCGGTGGCGGTGATCAGCATGGGTTGCATTTCTATGTGCAGTGTGTCAAGTGTGGTGAAAAGCTTCACGTGCGCGCTACCCCCCAGACGGATGTCTACATTGACTATCCCGACGGATCGGAGCGCGGGGTGCGAACCCTGCATAAAGAGGTACTCGGATCGTCGTGCCAGAACCTCATGTACCTCCATGTGACTTTCGACTCGTCGTATCATGTCGTGGAGTCACGCACTGAACGCTGCTCGCTGATCTCGCGGGAGCAGTTTGAGTCGGCTCAGGCGGGCCCGACAGTCTGACGCTCGAGTCCCGATTCCCATCGCTGCAGGAGTCACCCTGCGCCTCTAATCGATTTGTCGTGACCGAAAGGAAACGAAAGGGGTGAGCCATGGGGATCAAGCGTCCAAACACTGGACAACCGCGCCGACCAGGCGTATGATAGCCAGGTCCACGATCACCCCCAGCGACGCAATGAGGCGTAGCTCCCACGCTATTGTTACCACTCTTCGTGCGAGCCTTCGTACCAGCCACTTTCCATCGGCGTTCAGAGGAGATCGGACAATGGTCGAGACGTCTGCACATTCAAGCTCGAGTCCATGCATCGGTGTGATTCTGTTCGATGAAACACGTTCGCGCGTATTTGCAGTTCGCGGGACCACCATTGAAGACGCTTTGGAGTTCACCGCGTATGCAGAGGCGCCCGGCGCAGGGTCAAGACGATCGCGAAGCGGAAAGCTCGTATGTGCTTCTGAGTGGCTGCAGGCTCGCGCCCGGCATACCGCGCAGTTGGTGACTGCGCTGCACGAGATCTGGCGCTTCGACGCGCTCCTGATCGCCGGATCGGGGAGATCTCGCGATCTGCTCTGCCTGAGCTTGACTGTCGAAGTGCCTGCGCGCTCGCTCGCGCCGCTCAAAGTGCCGGTAAGCGCAGGAGAAAGCGCCATCCTCGCGGCCGTGCTCGCCAGGGCACCCGTCCTCGTGCACCGCCGGTCGCGCTCTGCCCGAGACGCAACGATCGCGGACGTACCCGTATCACCAGGAACGATTTCGAGATCGTTCGTCCCGCCCCTTCCGGGTGCGCGAATGCCGCATCCGGTGTTCGGCGTGCCAGGGATCCCGGCCAGCGCTTCACACGCGGTACCCGCTCCGGCCTGAGCGTAGCCCCGGACGCGAAGCACGGCGCGGCTGCAGCGTCGACGGCCTTCCGGCAAATGGTCGCAGAGTACTGGTAAGCTGGCGAGCAGCTCGAGGCCCGCAAGCCGCCGTCACGAGATCCCGGCCCCTGAGCGCGTGCTCAATATCTGCGTGCACTTTCGTTGCGCGGGGGTAGGCCCGGACGTATGATCCATACTGGCGCTCCGATTCTCGAGAGCAACTCCGACACGATTGAGAGAGAAATGATGGCCAGCCATGAGTTTCAGCCCACGCACTACCACCTGACCCTCGGCTCCCACGAGCCGGTACTTCGCATCGCGGACGGGGACACGGTCATCACTTCCACACTCGATGCGCATGGCATTGATGCGCGCGGCACGCAGTTGAGCCAGCCCGGCAATCCGCAGACGGGACCGTTCTTCGTCGAAGGCGCCGAGCCCGGCGACACGCTGGCAGTGCATATCGACCGAATCGTCCCCAGCCGCGACAGGGGTTGGAGCTCCACCGTGCTGGCTCCAAACGTCCTCGACCCTGATGCAGTGCCCGCTTTTCCCCGCGAGGGACCCGAGGCGGAGTGGCACATGGACGTCGCAGCCGGCACCGCCACGCTGCTCGGACCGGAAACGCGGTTGGGCACATTTACGTTGCCGCTTGAGCCCATGCTGGGCTGCTTCGGCGTCGCCCCCGCTCTTGGCCAGGCGATCTCGACTGCGACATCTGGCGTATACGGCGGCAATATGGACTACCGCGGCTTCGGCGTTGGTGTCACGGCCTATTTTCCAGTCTTCGTTCCGGGAGCGCTCTTTCATCTTGGAGACGGCCACGCGGTACAAGGGGACGGCGAGATTCTCGGCACCGGAATTGAGGTTTCGATGCATGTGCAGTTCACCGTCCGTGTGCTCAAGGCGAAGCGAATTGGATGGCCGTGCGGTGAGAACGAGGAATATATCTTTACCGTCGGCAATGCCCGCCCACTGGACCAGGCATTGCAGCATGCCACGACCGAGATGGGGCGGTGGCTCATGCAGGATATCGCCCTGGATCCGCTGGGCGCGCGCCTCCTGCTCGGTCACTGCGTGCGCTACGACATCGGCAACGTGTTTGATCCGGCGTACACGGTCGTCTGCAAGCTACACAAGCGGTTACTTCAGGGCCGGCTCGCCGGGGAAACGGCGAGCGGGTCGTAACTGGCATGGGGCCGCTTGCGGGCCCTCCGCAGCATGTAAAACCCATTACAGCGCACTCGCAAGCTTCGCTAGAGATGCGGAAACTTATCCGCGGCCATGGTATGGTGCAAGGAGTGCGTGTGATCGCGAAAAAGCGGAAACGTGCACGAAATCATCATTCGGGCAAGCGGAGTAGCTGGTGAGAACGCACGGTACTGATCCTCCTGGGTGATTGTGTTCCTATTCGTCGAGTTGCATCAGCGTCAGGCTCGGAAAATACGTCTCATACATACGGCGGTCGCGGGTAAGCAGTGTGTCTGCCTGCGCCAGCGCATGAGCACCGACGAGGAAGTCAGCCACCATGTGTTGTCGCCAGGGAACGTGTCGAGCGCAACGCGGGCAAACGACGTCAAAGACCTGACCACACTGAGGGCACTGCCCTTGCTGTCCCCGCGTCTGCAAGTAGGTGCGCCATGTCCGCGCGGCAACCATGAGCGTCTTGTCGGCCAGTAAGGGATCCAGCGTGATACCAAGGTCTTGCAGGAAGGCGTCAAGGTCAGACGACGTCTGGTCAAAGTGCACTCCCAACTCCGCGTACACGATTGGGCTGACGAGAGCGACGCCTGCCTGAACCGCATGAGTGACGGCGTTACAAGCATGCTCGAAGTAGCGCGGGTCGTTGGTTACAACATCGAGTAGCACGTTCGTGTCAATTGCCGTCCTCATTGTTCGCGAAGCTCTGCCATAAGCTCGTCTGTTGTTGCATCGATACCGCGCGTCTTGAGATAACCGCGCCAGCGCTCAAAAGCTTCGCGCGGGACTGTTCTTCTCAGCAGGACGCCATCAGGTCGTACCTCGAAGTCAACCTCGGCGCCCGCTTCGATGCCAAGTGCCCTACGAACTTCTCTTGGTAGAGTGACCTGTCCCTTCCTTGTTACCGTCGCCATCGCATTGCTCCTTACTGATTCTGCATTACTCAATTAGTAATGCAATCGGTGGGTGCGGTCAAGGCCGCTACCAAGTCATCATTCTCTTGCCGATGTTCTGGCGACGCCGTCGACATAGCTTTTACGCCGGTGACCTGGTCGTGCTACATCCCGACCTCACGCGCTCGTGCCGCTGCCGTGAATTGTGCTGGTACCGTCAGAGCTTGTGGATTCTCCCGTGACGGGTTAGCCGCCTCGTCACGAACCCGATCCTGCCTGCTGCAGCGCGCGCTCGACCTCGTCCAGCTTACCCTGCACCTCGAGCGGCGCTGCCTGGGGCTTCAGATACTGCAGGCTCTTCAGACCCGTCCCCGTCACAAGCGCGACGACCCGGTCGCCGCGCTCGAACAGCCCCGCCGCCAACGCCGGCTCCAGTCCGGCGAAGGCCGTAGCACCGGCAGGCTCAGCCAGAACGCCGCCGAACGCTGCGAGTGTCCGGATTGCTTGCAGCATCGACGCGTTGGACGCCGTCACGAGCCCTCCACCCGCCTCATCAATGTCGCGAAGCACCATCGGCCCGCTAAACGGGGCGCCAACGGCAATGCCGTCCGCTATGGTGTCCGGCTCGACCGGTACGAGCGGCGTACGCGTAAGCCATGCCCGCACAAGTGGCTGGCACCCATCGGCCTGCACGCCGATCACCTTCGGCAATCGATTGGTGGCGCCACACGCCCTCAATTCGCGAAACCCTTTAACCAGTGCGCAGAGCGTCACGCCGTCGCCGACTGGCGCCACGACGATCTCCGGAAGCTCGCGCCCGAGTTGCTCCCAGATCTCGAACGCGACCGTCTTCTTCGCTTCCAGCGTCAGTGGGTTCACGCCCGTGTTCCTGTCGCACCAGCCAAAGGCGTGCGCGGCGCGGCGCGACAGCGCGAACGCCGCCTCGTAGCCTTCCCGCACTCTGATTACCGTTGCGCCGGCGAGCAGCATCAACTGTAGCTTCGACTCGCGCGTATCGGCCGGAACAAAGAGGACGGCACGCAGGCCGGCCGCTGCCGCCCCAACAGCGAGCGAGACCGCGACGTTTCCCGTGGACGCGCAGCTCACCATGCGCGTTCCGCCGCGCATCGCCTGCTCAAGGACAAGTGCCGTGGCGCGATCCTTGTTCGAGCCCGTTGGCATGCGCGTCTCGTCCTTCAGCCACAACCGCGGCAGGCCCGTGATCTGGCGCAGCTGAGGAGGCGCGACAAGTGGTGTCCCGCCGACCGGCAGCGGATACCGGATCTCGCCTGCAACCAGGGGCAGCAGATCGCGGTAACGCCACATGCCGTCGGATGAAGGCGCCTTGGGCGGGATCAGGCTGGGTCCATATGCGTAGTGCAGTTCAATCTGGTCACCTTCGTCCCGCGCCACTGCCATTTCAGGATCGGCGAAGCGCTCTTCGCGGCGGTCGCGCTGCAGGACCACCGCCGATGTCACCGTGCCCATCGCGGGCTAGCCCACCATCGCCATGAGGTGCCGGACGAGAGCCGCGTACCCGCGTGCAGCGGCTGCAAGATCCTGGATGTCGATGTGCTCGTCCGGGCGGTGAGCAAGCGTCTCGTCTCCCGGGCCGAATCCTATCGTCGGTATGCCCAGGCTTCCGGCAGTGCCGCTTCCGTTCGTACAGAACGCATAGTGCGTGGTGTACGGATCGATGCCCGCGTCAACCATGGCCCGAATCGCGCACTGGACAAGCGTATCCTCTTTCGCGACATACCACGCGTCCGCGAAATTGGGTCCGGTGACGCGCGCGCCGGAGTACGAGATCAGGTCATCTTCGGCGATGCTCACCGTGCCGCGCGCGCCACTGCCCTCGAGCGCGCGCTCGAGGGCCTGGGCGATCGGCGCAAGCACGCCTTCGAGCGTCTCGCCCGGCAGCGTGCGACGATCGAATGTCGCTATGCAGTGGTTGGGAACCACGGAGTTGGCGGGATACGGTACCGACATGATATCCGTCAGCACCAGGATGCCGTCCCCAAGCACGTGATGGTGTGGCGGCTGCAGCGTGCGCAACACAGACACCACGTCGACCATAGCTTGCGCGGCGTTCACACCCAACTCAGGGCGCGACGAGTGCGTCGACCGCCCGAAGACGTCTACCCGGAGCTCGGCGCGGCCGCGCTGGCCATGGGCTATCCGCAGCGATGTAGCCTCGCAGATGATCGCGACGTCCGGCCGCACGCGTTCCGCCACGTGCACTGTTGCCGGTCCTTCCAGCAGCTCCTCGGCGATCGTCGCCGACACGACCACTTTGCCGCGCTGCAATCGCCCGCGCAAGGACGCGATGCCGTACATGCATGCCGCCAGCGGCCCCTTCATATCCATGGCGCCACGGCCATAGAGGCAGTCGCCCACCAGCTCCCCCTCGGGATCATGGCTCCAAGCCGGTCGATCGCTGACGCCGACCGTATCGAGGTGCGAATCGAGGAGGATGCAGGGACCAGGTCCTGCGTCGAGCGTGCCGACGACGTTGCCCATGTCGTCAACCGCGACGGCAAACCCCAATCGGTCCATTTCCTCGGCGACCAGTCGCGCGACCCCCTGCTCCTGGCACGAAAGGCTCGGCTCCTTGATCAACCTCAGAGCGATCTCGCCGATTCTCCGCGCATCGGTCGGATCAGGCAGTCCCGCAGCGTTCGTCATGAACGAACCCCCCCTCTCATCGGCACATCGCGTCACTGACGACGACGTCGAGAAGTATAGCGCATGCCGCCCTGGAGCCAGCGCCCTGCCCGGGGTGCCTGGCCCACCGCATCCACGGAGACCGGGCGCATCGTCTTGGCCCTGAACATCAGGGCTGCCGCCCTGATGGCAGCCCACTGCCCAGGAAGCGGTCGCCCAGGTACCACACCGAGGTGGAGGCACGACGGAACCCGCAGATGTAGCGCGGATTGTCAGCGCAAAGTCGTCTAGATCAAGCCGTGACTTCGATATAGACGCTTGCCGGGCAGCTGGCGAAACGTGCCGGCAGACGCTTCGCCCTGAAGGAACGCACCTCGAGGCGATCAGAACTTTGGCAATGCGCAGTTCGCGCGCCCCGCAGTCATGAATTGCTCGCGGGCTCGCAGTAACCTCTGGAAGCCACGCACGTTGCGAGCGGGAGCGGGCCGCGAGCCGATGCTCGGCGAGCCGTGCAACGCAGCCTATTATGGTGGCTGAGAGTGTGGGTCCGGTGGGCCGTGTGGTACAGTCCTTCAGTGCGGCTGCAACCGCAAGGTACAGTTGTCCGCGTCGAGGCCGCGCTTGCAGCGTCGTCACCGCCATTCGAGGGTACTGGCGCTGCGTGTGCCCAAGTTGACCAGGGGAGCGTACAATCTTCAGTGGTTCACTGTCCGCGCCGCTGATGGGCGCCGTGCCGGCGACTATGCACTATTGACGATCAACGAGCTGGAGCTATCACGTCGCCGATCGCCCGCTTGCGTGCGCGGAACCGAAGAAGAGAGTCGTTGCGTATGGCCGTGTTCTACCGGCTCGCGTTCTGCCTGGTAGTTACCGCTATCTCGCTGCTGCTGTTGCCCGGCAGCGCCCTCGCGCATGCCCACCTCGTGCGTGCCGATCTTGCACCAGACAGCCGACTGGTCATGCCGGGCGGTGTCGTGCATTTCTGGTTCGACGAGCCAATCAATGCCTCGCTCTCCCAGATCGTGATCAAAGACGCGCAGGGCCGCCAGGTTAACGCGGATACCGGCAGCCAGGATCCGGCGGATAGCCAGGAGCTCGACGTGACTATCCCGGCGCTGCAGAACGGCCAGTATACCGTTCTCTGGACCAGCGACTCCGCGCAGGACGGGCACGTGTTGCATGGATTCTACGTGTTCACGGTCGGCGGAGCCGGCGCACAATTGCTTGGGTCTGGTTCAGGCACTGTCGCCACGACCTGGCCAACGCTTGATTTCACGGGCTTGATCCTCTCGCTAGCCCATTGGCTGGTACTGCTCGCCTCAACGCTGTGGACTGGCGCCCTGGCGTTCGAGCTTCTTGTTCTGCGTCCGGCCCGCACTGATGCTCGCGGCGCCATCGCCGCACTGGCAGCTCGCGCCTCGGAACGGGTGGTCGCTATCGTGCAGATCGGCCTGCTTGCCACATTGCTGGCGAGCGTGATCGAGCTCGAAGGGCAAGCCTATGCGGGCGGAGGCACGCTCACATCCTTCACGGTGATTCGTGACATCCTGCATTCGCACTATGGCGCCTTCTGGCTCGTCCGGCTGGCTTTCCTGTTCCTCGCGCAGGTAGCGCTGATGCTCGTGCCCACCACACCAGAGGGCAAGCTCGACGCGAGCGCGTCCGGATGGTCAGCCTCCGTTCCCGTGCCTGCGGCCGGCGTCCTTGGCGGCCTCTACCTCGTGGCCATGGCGATGTCGGGTCATGCTGATGCCGTCACGCAAATGGTGGCTACGTCGGTGCTGCTGGACTGGCTGCACCTCGTCGCGAACTCGCTTTGGATCGGCTGCATGGCGTGCATTGCCCTGGCCTTGATTCCAGCGCTCTTCACAAGCGTGAGCGAGAGCGCCGGCGCCTGTGATGATTCGCGGCTCGCATTCCTCATAATCCTGACGCGCTATTCGCCGGTGGCCCTGATCGCGGTGCCGGCTGCCATGGCCACCGGGATGTTCAACGCCCAGGTCCACGTGAGCAGTCTCGACACCTTCTTCAATTCGCAGTACGGCCGCTTCTTGATCGCGAAGCTGGTCATCATTGGCCTTATTGTCACCATCAGCGCCTCCCACGTCCTCGTATCACGCCCACATCTCGCAGCCATATTGACCGATCGACGGACCGGCTCGCTGCCCGCGGGCTTCGCCTCGCTTACCCGACGCCTCGCAATCGAGCCGTTGCTGGGCGCCGGCGTATTGCTCTGCGTGGCACTGATGGGCGAGGTGGCGCCGGCGGTCACGGTCTTCTCGGCGCCCGGTCAGGCATCCGCCGGACCCTCTACCGTCGCCGTGGCGACGCCAACCCCTGCTTCCCCCAACAGCATCAGCGGAGCGGCACACAAAGCACTGCTGGACGTTTCACTTGCCATCAGCCCTCCGGTCGTGGGGCACGCGCGGCTCTTTGCCATCGTCCGCGAGCGCGGCAAGGTCGTGTTCGACGGCCAGGTACGCATCAAACTCGCAATGCCCGACAATGTGGCGCTCGGCGCCGTGTTCTCCGAGACCACGCCTTCCGGAGGCGGCTACGTTGGGACGGGTGACCTGGTGCAAAACGGCCGCTGGCAAGCTGATGTGTTGGTGCGCACCCACAGCGATCCGTTGGAATATCGTGACGTGCCGTTGCAGTTCATCGCCGGCTCCGGCGCGGGCTTCTTGCCTGCGGGCCTCAATCCCGCTGCGATCCAGATCGGTCTCAGTCCTGGGCGCCTCAGTGCGGCCAACACTCTGACGTTGTCCAACCTGCACGCGCCTGCCGTGCAGATCCTGTCGGCTTCGCTGGATATGGACATGGGCGACCAGACGGTTATCACCCAGTCGCTCGGGGGCGGCCGCTGGCAGGCTTCCGGTCTCTTTGCGCCAATGGAAGGCCGTTGGGGATTGACGGTGCAGATCGAGGTCAGCGGAGCCTGGACCTCCGTTCGCCAGTTTGTCTTTCAAGTGCCTCTGAGCGGCCCGATACACCTGCTTGATGGATCGAGGTCAACACCGGGGCCCGTGACACCCACCTCAAAGGCCAAGCCGGCAGGATATGGCGCGGCCTTCGCCGCGGGGCTTCCTTATACGGCGATAGTCAGCGAGATGGGGTCGAATGGTGTGCGCTTGCTTGGCAAACCGATCCTGCATACCGGCGCGCAGGCGCACGGCGTCGACGTGTTGGACGGCACCCCGTATGCCTACGTGACGAACTTCGGGGCAGACCCGGGTTCGGTCTCCAAGATCGATCTGCGTACCATGCGCGTGGTACAGACGTTTGAAGTGGGGCTGGGACCGGCACACATCGTCTTCACGCCCGACCACCGGCAGGCCTTCGTCACCGACTTCCGTTCCAACGATCTCTACGCGCTCAACGTGATCTCGGGATCGTCCAGTCGTATCGCCTTTCCCAATGACGCGTGTTTCGAGCCGCACGGCCTTGATCTGTCGGAGGACGGCCATACATTGTACGTAGCCTGCGCCGGAGGCGCATGGATCTACCTCGTGGACGCCGTCACCAAACAGCCCATCGGGCCCGTTGTGACGGGCCCGGGCGCGTTCGGTGTGGTCGTCGATCCGCAGCGCCATGAAGCGTGGGTAACGAATCAGACGGCAAACAGCATATCGGTAGTCGACGAGAAGACCCGCACGACGGTGGCGACGTTTCCCATCGGCAGGGGGCCGGCGCTGCCCGCGGTGAGTCCGGATGGCAAGACGATCTATGCAGCCGACCAGCTGGGCAATGCAGTCAGCGTGATCGACGCGGCAAGGCGCGTCGTCTCCGCCACTATCCCCGTCGCCGCCCAGCCGCATGGGCTCGACGTGACTGCCGACGGAAAGTATCTCTATGTCGCAAGCATTGGCGGAAACGCGGTAACTATCATTCGCACCTCGGACGACACGGTAATGGCGGTCGTGCCGTCGGCCGCGGGCGCCAACGAAGTGGCTATCGCGAAGTAGTGCCGCCGCCTTTTAGCTACCAGGCGAAGACCAGGTGAGCGGCAGCGAAAAGCCGGAAAGTCCCTGCCGCGGTTCCCAGCCCAGTGACAGAGCGTGCTCGCACAGGTAGCGGCCAATAGCCTCAATGATTGCCGCCTCGACGAACCCATGCTTGCCCTTGGGTGGAGGCATTACGTGCACCTCTCCTCGTACGAACTCATGGCGATTGCCATCATCCGGCAGGGCCAGAAAATCCTCCAGTCTGACGGGTTGTCGCGCCGCGACCATTTGAGTGTCCTCCCGTGCTCATTGTTCGGCAGAGCACAGTGGCAGACTTCGCACGGCGCACGCGGCTGTTGCCTGTGCTACAGTGAGGAGTGAGCCATTCGATTGCCGTATCACCTATTTCCGTCGACGTCTCGAGGAGCGTTCGCCTGCGCACAGGTTACCGGCGAGCTCCGAGGTTTCTGCTCGCGGCCTTCCTGCTGTTGTCGCTCGCCGTTGGCGCCACGGCCGCCGCGGTGAGCAGGACCGGCGGTTCGACCGCGGCCGCGCCTTTCGCGCCAGACTTCAGACTCCCGTACGTTTCCGGCGGCTCCGGCACGCTATCGCCGCTGGCGCTTCACGGGCATTCGGTCCTGCTCACGTTCACCAACACGCAGTGCGGGCCGTGTTTGGATGATCTCCCAACTCTGACATGGGCGACCAACACTTTCAGGTCGCAGGGGATACGGGTTGTCGCCGTGGCCACCTCGGGTGACACGCTGGTCACGGCGGCTCGATTCGGCAAAGTCGCTCATCTGCCGTTTCCGCTGCTCATAGACGATCAGGCGGTCTCATGGCAGTACGACGTGCAGACGCTGCCCACGAGCTTCTTTCTCGATGCGAATGGTAGGCTGCAGGGCCAGCAAGTCGGACCCCTCGATCGCCAGATCGTCCGCGACGGCCTGGCGCAGGCCGGAGCGATTACCTGCGGATCCTGCGCGCGGGTCGAGCCTCTGGGGGACCTTGCGCAGAGGGTTTCCACTCGCGCTCTTGCTGCGGACTTTGTCTTCAACCCGCCGAAGCGAGCGCCGTATTACGCACTGACGGATCAGAACGGCGGGACGATTACGCCGGCATCTCTGCGCGGGAAGACCGTCGCAGTCACCTTCTTGAGCTCGGTGTGCAAAGAGCAGTGCCCGCTGATCGGCGTCACCATGCGTCTCGTGCGACGACAGCTCGGAGCCGCATCCGCGCGCCTCTGTGTGGTCGTGATCAGCGTTGACCCCGAGCAAGACAGTGCGGCAAACACCGCCGCCTTCGCGCGCGACGCCGGCTGGCAGGGAACTGACTGGCATTACCTCAGCGCGCCGCGGAGCGTTCTGGCGCCGATTTGGGCGGCCTACGGCATCTATGTGCCCGCGCCTTCACCGATCTTCAAGCCAGGACAGACGATAGTGCATCAGGCAGGCATCTACCTGATCGACGCCGGCGGCTCGATGCGCGCGTACTTCAACGTGCCGGTGATGGCCTCGCGCATCGCCGCGGCCGCGCGCGAGTTGCTCTGATGCGCGCTGTGTCCGTGCATGGTGCGCCGCGAATGCGTCGATGGCCACTGGCGTGGAGTGTGCTGGCCGCCTGGCTCGTGGCGGGCAGCGCACAAGCGTGCGCCCTGGACAGCTGGCCGTCGCTGTCTGCGAATGGCGTGCTGCCAATTCTCAATCCTGCCGTGCCTGTTACGTCTGCGCAACTGAAAGCGTATGCGCCGTTTGTGTTCCAGCGCGCATATGCCGTCGGAGCAAGGATCGTGTTCGATGAGAATCGCGCCGACGTCGCGAAGTCGCTCGTGCCAGCGGCAATGCAGCGACCATGGCGTTGGCGTTTTGGTGACGGGAAGGTCGGCTTCGGCTGGACCGTAGCGCACGTGTATACGCGGCCTGCCGCGTTCACCGTAGGCGTTGATGCCTACGACCCCGGCACAAGACGATGGTATCAATTTGACCTTGCGCGCATGCAGGTCGTAGCGCGGTCTCGGTCCTCTCGGGCCTGAACGCCTGCCCCGGCGCCTCCCTGCCATCACGTATGTCTTCGCGTCTGGTGCACCTTGACCCGCGTGCCGGGGGCCAAACGGCACTGGTTCGCAACCGCTCTGGAACGCACTATTTTGATTAGGTATGCCGGACCCTCGGGCGGGCGCGGGGGCGGATCCGGCCGGGTCTCACCGGCGGCAAGCGCAGCCTGGGGCTGTATGTGCGAGGGCAACAGAGGGGTTTCGACCTGTGCATGAAGTCCCGGAACGCGGTCAAGATAGCGGGATTCGGTGAAGATCCCCGGTCGAGATGAGACGATGGAACGAATGATACTTCTCCTGGATGGCCATGATGGCGTACGAACGGCGCTGGCGACGCGCCTTCGGCACAGCGGAGGCGTCGGCACTGTCGCCGCCGCCAAGCATCTGGTCGACGCGCTGGCTGCCGTACGGGAAACACCACCTGATGCCATCATCTATGATCCGCACACGGTCGATGGGGACGCCGCGGAAGTCATTCCGCGGCTGGCTGAGAACGGCTGTCCCGTAATCGTGCTCACCTCATCGCTGGTGGGTGATGAAGCCGAGGGCTTGCGCCGTGCGGGCGCTGCCGCGCTCTTGCTCAAGGGAAGCAACGTCACACAATTGCTGGGCGAAATCGAACAAGCCATCGTAGCGAACGCCTGGCCACGTCGGAAGAGCCGCCATGTAGCGCTGTCGGGGGAATAATCCCGGCCTTTCGGCCCTTGCGACGTGGCCCAGTTGGGCGTAGTATTGCCTAACGAGGGTGGTGCCGGGTCACCCCGAAGCCTGCTTCCCCAGCGAGCCTCGGGAACGAGGGAGGTTGCGGATGGTCTGCACGGCGGAGAACCCAAGGATGGCACTGCGTATCGGCCTGATACTGTTTGACGAAGCGCGCACGAGGGTCTTCGCACTGCGTGGCACCTGCATTGAAGACGCTCGTGAGTACACGGTCGACGTACACAGGTTGAAGAGCGCTGGAAGTGCAGAGGTGGCCAAGCTCCGTCCGCTCGGGTCGACCCGCATTCGCGAGCGCGCCGCGCATACCGCGCGCCTTGTCACCGGCCTCCACGATGAGCGCCCGTTCGACTGCCTACTGTTAGCTGGACCCCCCTGGGCACAGCTGCTCATGCTGCAACAGTTGCCGGCGCATCTTCGCGTGCGCTCGGTCGGCTCACTGGCCCTCTCAGTCTCCGCTGGTGAAAGTGCAATCCTCGCCGCTGCACTTCCCGTGAACCGAGCAATCATGCGCAGGACGCACGCGACACAGCATCGCGCCGTTGTCGCAGGCTCTCAGCGGTCGCGATTCGTCGGAGCGAAGCAGTTCATGGTCATGATTGGTGGGCCCGCCTGGCAAGCGGTTCAGCAGATTCGCGGCTCGACAATCCTGGGCCCATTGAGCGCAGATAGTCCTGCGCGTCTGTGATCGGCGGCATCATCGCGTAGCAATCTCGTGCTCCGCGATGCGGCTCGAGCGCGAGAACGATTGTCTTCCACGACGGGGGTCTTCCTTCCCTCGGGTTGCGTGTCACCCATCCACAGATTGAAGGAGACGGACGATGAGCACGATCCTGGTCCCGCTCGATGGCTCACCTCTCGCCGAACAGGCACTGCCCCATGCGTGCCGTCTCGCCCTCATGGCCGACGCGGGCCTGCTTCTGGTGCGTGCGGCTGCGCCTGTGGTTGACCCTGACACGGGCGTTGCTTCTCGCTCGTCGGTGCAGCACGCCGAAGCGTACCTTCATGCCGTTCGTGAGCGCCTGCGGACGGACGGCTTCACGGTCGAGATCGCCAGTCTGTTCAGCAATCCTGTGCCGGGTATTCTGCGCGTGGCACGGACGCACGCGGTCACGGCCATCGTCATGAGCACGCACGGCCGGACCGGGTTGCGCCGCATGGTGCTGGGCTCTGTGACGGAGCAGGTGGTCCAGGAGAGCAACGTGCCCGTCTTGGTGATCAGCGGCGACTCTCCCAGTATCGCCAAGGTGGATCGCTATCAACAGATCCTCGTGCCGCTCGACGGCTCCGGCTTTGCGGAGGCAGCGCTCGCAACGTTCAAGAAGCTTCGCATCAACGCCGGCGCCGAGATCGTGCTGCTCCGCTCGGTGCAGCCGCCGTCGAGCGCCCCGCAAGATCAGCGCCTGACGCACGATCTTGAGCAGCGCCGGGACGAGGCACGAAACTATCTCGAGCGCGTGGCGACAAGTGTGCTGAACGGTCGGACCTACCGCGTGCTGGCGCCGGTAGGCCGCCCTGCCGAAGCCATCCTCACGGCCGTGGCCGACCACGAAATCGACTTGATAGTCATCGCCACGCACACGCGACATGGTCGAATCCGGTTCTCTCCCACGAGCGTGGCCGGGCAGGTCCTGCAGAACTCGGGCACGCCGGTGCTCGTCGTTCGCGGTGTCGACGACGCCGACGACACGGCCGAGTCGACTCTGCCGGATGTCGAGCAGAGTGAGAGTGAAGAGGACAACATCTTCGACGACTTCCTCTTCGTCTAGGGACGCAGACCGGAATCAGCCGTGTTTTGCCAGATGTAGTCCAGGGCGGGCGCCGGATCTCGCACGGAGACAACGCGTTTGCGCCACCAATCGAGCACGAATAGGTCGTGAGCAACCGCGAGTGAGGCGAGGGCAGTAGCGTATGTCGCCAGAATCTCGGGGTCGGAAGACTGGGGCAATAACAGGTTGAGTGTGAAGACGATGCCCTCCTGTTGCATGCCATAGAACGCACCTCGTTCCCCGTATCCCTGGCCGAAGGCAAACGCGTTGACCAGTGTCTGCAGTGATGTGCTCGACCCACTCTGGACCATTGGCGCCAGAGCAAAGCTGTCCCCGAGGCGCTCACTCAGCTCGAGAACCGGGATCTGTCGCTCCGAAAGCCGGCAATCCCGCTGGACATTGGGTAGTACGAAGGCGTTGCCCATAGCCTGCCTGCGCGTGAACGCCCGGAGATCGTCCATCATGCCCAAGCAATGCAGGCGATTCTCCACGGGCAGCAGCTCAATCTCGCCCCAATCATCCTCGTGCAGGAAGAATGTCGCAAGTGGCATGCATCACATCCTGCACGAGACGGGGGCGCAGTCGACGGCGCGGCAACGCGCCGCACCTGCCGGCCATCCGCCGAGGGACGGCTCAGGAAACGCGCGAGCAGGCTCCTCGATCGACTCGCTATCCAGCGGCTGAGTTGACACGCTGCGTTCGGCCCCCTACCTTCATACGCGTGATGGTACAGCGTCTCGTTCGATTCTTCATCGCCTGCAGCCTGCTTGCCCTTTCCGTGCAGTCCGCTGGCGCGCACCGGGCCGGAGCGCTGAACGCACCCACCTACGTATTGTTGTCGGAGCCGAGCGCCGGTAAAGATCCGCTCGTCACCCTTATTGCCGAAGCCCAGTCCAGCGTGCTGGTAGAGACCGCTGCCCTTACCGACCAAACGCTGGCCATGGCACTTTCGACCGCTCGGTCGCGAGGCGTCGACGTGCGTGTCATGGTGGATCCGCACTCGGCATCTAGCGGTCCTGTTCTCGTCTCGCTCTCCGGGAACGACGTCCTTGTTCGGCGCGGCAACCCTACCTTCCGGCAAACCGCGCAGAGTGCCATGATGATCGACGGGACGACGCTCGCGGTCTCGAACGCGCCATTCACCGACGTCGCGCGCAAGTCGCAGCGCCGTTTCGTGCTGGTGGACTTTGACCATGCCGACGTTCAGCAGGCAAGCTCCGTGTTCTTCGACGACTGGGAGCGCCGCACCCCTGCAATCCTGAGCAGTAATGCCGTGGTGGGGCCGGAAGACTACGCGGAAAACGCTGTCGCCGCGATCAGGCGCTCGGTCGTGAACCTCGACATCATGGCCGAGACGATCACCAGCCCGAGCATTACACAGGCGCTCTTCGAGGCTGCGCACCGCGGTGTCAGCGTGCGCGTCATGCTCGACCCGGGAGTGCGGTCCTCGATCATACAAGCCCTGCTGCTGGATGGCGCCAGTGTGCGTGTGCTCAACGCAGGCTTCGTGGGGTCGGCAATATCGGTCGACAACGCCCGCCTCCTGCTTGGCAGTGCTCCCCTCGCCGACGACTCGCTGCAGCAGGACCGCCAGCTGGGCCTGATGGTCAAGGATCCGGAAGTCAGCGCGGTGTTCTCCAGCGCCTTTGGTTATGCCTGGCGCGCGGCGGCACCGATTGCGGCGCCGACGGCCTCGCCGACCAGCACGCCCGTTCCTACAGGCACGAAGACACCTATTCCAACCAAGACACCTATCCCAACGAAGACGCCGAAGGGCTACCATCCCACCAGGACATCGACGCCACGCCCGGCCACGCCGACGCGCACGCCGGAGCCCACGCGCACGCCCACGCCAATTCGTCCCACGAGAACCCCGCTGCCAACGTCGACCCCGAGCGCGCTCAGCCTGAGCGTGGAATATGCCCCGAGCGTCCGCATCGGGAGCACACAGCAGATCGTCGTGCACACGCTCGCCGGGGCGTCGGTGTCCGTCATCGTCACCTACCCCGATGGCACGGTCACCAATCCGGGAACGAAGGCCGGCAAGGCCGACACGACCGGCACGTTTACCGACAGCTGGGCGGTGTCGCTGACCGTAAACCCCGGGCCGGCAAAAGCGTCGATCGTGGTCACTTCCGGGAAGTTGCGCAAGAGTGCGGCAATCAGCTTCAGGATCACGTTCTAGAGAAGAGTACTCGCCCCAGCCCATATCGGGTTCCGCGTCCACGCCGGTCAGCCGGTAAGCGCTGGGACACTTTATCGGGCGGATCGCCACCCGGTACGCGCTGATCGCCACCGGGTCACTGCTGGCGGTGGCGCCGTTGCCGATCGCAGATGAGCTGGGCTACGGCGTGCTCAGCGCTGGCCTGCGCCGCGCGCATGCTGCGTAGGGTGGAACACACCCGCCTGCGCGGCGACGCGGGGACGAGTGGATATGACCGGTGGGACTGCCTGGCGCCTATGCACCACCCCAGGTCACTACCAGGTCAGTGGCATATCCCGCCATGAAGCCGAGCAGCAGTCCCCAGCCCACAAGCTCGCGGAAGCCCAACCGCCGTCCCGCATTGAGCAGTTCGCCCACGACGTACAAAATGCTGCCTGCCGCTACACTGAGGAACGCGACAAAGACATAAGTCGATTGGAAGCCAAAGCCGACGACCGTGCCGAGAAAGGTCGGACCACCGCCTATGAGGCCGGCCGCCGCAAGAAACCGCCAACTCGGACGAACGCCCCCGGCGACGAGCGGCGCTGCGACGCCAAAGCCTTCCGTCATATTGTGCAGACCGAACCCGACGATCAGAATCGTAGCCAGGCCGATTGCACCTGTGACGGCGGATTGCCCAATCGCCAGACCTTCGGAGAAGTTATGCGCGCCAATACCGACGGCGATCATCAGGGCAAGCTGGCGCGGGGCCATCTCACCGGAGCGCACGCCCTGGGCAACCGGCCGGATCAGGGCTTTCTCGATGTAGATCAATCCCAAGAGTCCGATGCCGAAGCCGACGACGAACAGCGTGAGCAGTCCAGCAAACGGTGCAACAGCCCCACGCTGCGCGGAGGTGAGCGCGGTGTCGATGGGTTCGCTTGCCTTCGTGACCACATCCCAGAGCAGAAAAACCAGGATACCGGTTGCCAGCGCATTGCAGAAACCCTGAAACGCGCGGCTTGGGTTCTTCAGGCGCGCAAACGGCAAGCCCAGGTAAATGGTGAATCCCGCGATCGCGCCTAGCAGTACCGTCGTCGAAAAGCTCACCTTCTGTCTCCTAGCAGGCTGCGCTGATGGTGGCTGGGTGTGACGGCGCGAAGGCATGCAGAGGACGTTCGCACCATGGCAACGCATCGCGCCGAGCACAACCGGGCAATATCGTATCCCACACGTCGGATATTGTCAATGCGTATTAACCTTGTGGTGAATGGGGGTTGACGAACGCCCGCCGCTCGTCGTATGGTTGCTTATGGTGCTGTCGTCCACGTGTGGCTCGGGCGCCCGGACTTTGCGGCGGCCAATCGTCGCGGTCGCGACTCTCTTCGGACGGCGCGGGTGCCGGAGCAGGGACACCAGCAGAGTCATCGGCCGACCGCCTCGACGCCGGAACGACGCTCTCCACGGTTGCCTGGTTCATTCGCTTGCGTGGCGATACCGCCGGTCCAGTAGGTTTGCGTTTCTCTGGGGGAAGGGTTGTGTTCAGGGTTGCCCAGTCTGCCAGGCAACACGACACGACCTGCAATCCCGCGAGTGGCAAGCCGCTGCGCGCAGGCGCCGGACACCTCCGCGCAACCACCGAGCGGGTCCGCCAGCCTCGTTCGCGGCTAGCCGCTGGATCGACTGCTGAACACCCACACCTGCCCCCCACGAATCGCGACCTGATGGTTATACAGATTGCGCATCGCAGGACCTGCCACGACCTTGCCGGTGTTGGAGTACTCGCTGCCGTGGCACGGGCATTCGAATCGGTTGTCCGTCGCCTTCCACGCAACCGGACACCCGAGATGGCGGCACGTGGCCTCGAGCGCTGTCACCGTCCCCTTGGCGCTGCGCACCAAGAAGATGGCGTTCGTGTTCGGCTGGGGACCAGCAACTGTAAACGTGAATGGACCATTTACGCCGACTTTCAATTTCTGGAGGCTCGTGACCTTCGCCAGACTCCCTGAGCCGCTGGCGAGAGCAAACACCCGCCTCGGCGTAGTCGCGATGGACAGAGCGACGGCCGCGCTAGCCACGGCTCCCCAAGTCCGCATAAATGTGCCACGCGTGATGCGCGCTTCTCCCATGAACGTTGCTACCCTTTCTGCTACTGTCACCACCGTGGCCGAGGAGCGGTCAGATGGTCTGAAACGACCGGCGCTTGCACGGCTGCGCCGGCCTCCGTTAGGGCCCGGACCCGGCTTTCGCCCGCATTCGCATCGCCACTTCAATGTGCCTGATGTCCGCGGTGGTGACTGCTCGCCGAGGCCTCTCTGATCCAGGAGCGCTTGCCTGCGTTTGACTTTCCACGATCACTGGGCGTGTCTCAAGCGGTGGTGCGACCTTGATCGCGCCCGCCACGTTGTGGAGAGTCAACGGCATGAGGCACACTCGCTCCGCGGCTGCGCAGGTAAGGAGTCTCACACGACAGCCAGGCAAGAGCGCGGCTTTCAGATTGAGATCGGCGACGTCGCTATCTGGGGTATCTGCCGGGAATGCAGCCGCTAGGCTGAAGTTGCCCCTCTAGCTGCGGCGGGATAATGGGACCATCTGAGCACGATACATACCCACAGTATGCATCCGCATTCAGAGCGAAGCCCTCGGGTACACTGCGACTGGCGGAAGCATGCCACCCATAATGCGCGACAACGGCAGGAAGACGGCGCGTTGTCCGGCGCCAGAGCGTGAGGGAAGACGAGAAAATGAAATCAGTCGAGCAGATATTCGATCATCACCCCCATCCGCACATCGAGCGTCGGAAGAAGCTGAAGCCACCGCAGACTGCCGACGAGCATGTAGGCCTGAACGGGAAGATTGCCTTGGTGTTGACCACGGCAGTCGGCACGATGTGGTGCGCATATGTCTTCGCTATCCTCGCTCTTGTCGTCGTGCCGCAAGCCGTGAACGGCGGCCTGCTCACCTCCGTTCAGTGGGTGAGCCAGACGTTTATCCAATTGGTGATGCTCAGTGTGATCATGGTCGGTCAGAATATTCTCGGGAAAGTGTCCGATAAGAGAGCGATACAGACGTACAACGACGCCGAAGCCGTGCTTCACGAAGCCCTTGAGATTCAGCGCCATCTGTTGGCGCAGGACGAGCAGATATTGCGCATCAAGCAGCATCTCGGTGTTGCGGATGCCGCATCATCGCAACATGATTGACCGGTCAACGCTGGTCAAGGTTGGGCGAGAAATGACAGGATCGCCTCATTGACACGTCCGGCTTGCTCGAAGAAGAGAATGTGGCTCGCATCGGGCACAATGGTGACTTGAGCACGAGCGATTGCCGCCGACAGCGTGGCGGCGTTCTCGACCGGCAGCAGGCGATCTCTGGTTCCCCACAGGATCAGCGTCGGGACTGTAAGACTACGCACGAGGGATCGCACGTCGATGTCCCGGATCTGCCTCACGGCCTGCCAAAGGATGCGCGGACTCGTGCTGATGGCGCCGCCCATGACGATAGGCGTGAAGCGCGGATCGCTGGCCATGCGGGAACCGAAGGCCCGGCCGGCGGTCCTGAGCAGGTCGGTCGTGAACGGTATTCCGGCCGGTGCGATCAGCACCAGCCGGCGCACGCGCCCGGTATGTGCCGCGGCGAGCAGCATGGCAATTTGTCCACCCATGGAGTGTCCGACGACGTCCGCGCAGCCAATGGAGTTTGCCTCCATCCAAGCGGCCAACAGTTCGACAGTGCGTGCAAAAGTGTAGCGCCCAGGCATGCGGCTGGCGCCGAAGCCCGGCAGGTCCAGCGCGAACACCGTGTGCGTGCGTGCCAGCGCGGCAATATTCCGCACCCACCAGTGCGCACTGCCCGCGTAACCGTGCAGGAGCAGCAAAGGCGGACCAGTGCCCGCCTGCACCCAACGTACGCAGGCGCCACCGATGCGCTGGTCAAAGCATTGTGCGGCCCGACCAGCCCATCGCGGAGTGCGCACCCGCCGGCGCCGTGCGGCGCCGACACCGGGTTTGTCCGGCGAGCGGATCATGGCTCCGCTGTCCCGGATTGGGCCAGAATCAACATGGATTACAGAATACGCGGAGAATGAGTTCGCTGCCAGTGTTGGTCGTCCGCAGTCAAGGGCTTTGAACTGTCAAGATGGCGACACCGCGCGCCCGAAGCCACCCCGGCCACCGCCGCAGGCGGGATCGTGGGAGCGTGCCTGGCATGGTGGGCTGCCAACCGTGTATCGAATCAGTTCGTTGATATGTAAGTCGACACTTACAGAGGTATCCACTATGATGAATCCATGATCGACACGGTACTGCAGGCAATCGCCGAACCTCGGCGCCGCGAGATCATGCGGTTGATCCATAACGATGAGCAGTCGTCAGGGGAGATCGCCGCCCACTTCGCTGTGTCGCGGCCGGCAATATCGCAACATCTTCAAGTCCTCGCGGAGGCGGGCCTGGTGTCCGTCCGCGCAGTCGGAACACGACGTCTCTATTCCGCAAGGCCGGAGGGCTTAGCTGAGCTCCGGCGCTACCTCGATGAGTTTTGGGATGACCGCCTGTTGCTGCTCAAGCAGGCGGCGGAAGCCGAGGAAAGGAGGTCATCTGGTGCCCCTACAAGCTGAGGGCGGCATGATCGAGCGTGAGCTGCACATTGCCGCACGGCCTGAAACGATCTTCCCGTTCTTGATCGATTCCAAGAAGATGGTGTTATGGAAGGGAGTCAGCGCAACGCTCGACCCGCGCCCAGGCGGGATCTACCTCTGCAACATCACTGGGCGGCATATCGCACGCGGTGAATATCTCGCCGTGGAGCCACCGCGCCGCGTCGTCTTCACCTTCGGTTGGGAAGGCGACGGGCAGCTTGTGCCTCCGGGCTCGTCGACGGTGGAAATCACGCTGACGGCAGATGGCGACGGCACCATCCTGCGCCTTCGGCACCTGGGATTGCCGGCCAAAGCGCAAGCATCGCATGGCGAGGGTTGGGAACACTATCTACAGCGCCTTGCCGTGGTTGGCGAGGGTCGCAGTCCAGGAGACGATCCCAGGGTAGCAGAACATCAGCCAACAACGGCATGATGGACGCCGCCCAGTCCACACTTCGACATTCAGTGGAAGTCACGCTTAGTCTAGAGGAGAAACGGCAATGGCGAATTTTGTCCTGATTTACACTGGCGGTGGCATGCCGGAGACCGAAGCAGCGCAAGCCGCGGTCATGCAGGCATGGGGAAAGTGGTTCGGCGGACTTGGCGCCGCCTTGGTGGACCCGGGCAATCCGTTCTCGCCTGCGGCAAAGAGCATCGGCGGCGACGGGCGAGTTGCCGACGGCCCAATCGGCACGCCGGCTACCGGCTATACGATCCTCAAGGCCGACTCGCTTGACGAGGCAGTCAAGATGGCCAAAGGTTGTCCGGTCTTGCAGGGCGGCGCCCAGATCTCGGTCTACGAGGTCTTCCCGGCCATGTAGCCGGCTGCCGGTTGTGAGCCAGTCCGGTCTCTTGGGGTGGTGGTATCGTGCGAGCCCCAAGAGACCGGGGCGCCGGCAAAGGCGTGGGGTCAAGCAGTATGTCCCATGCGGTTAGCGCGACGCCCGAGCAGGCTCCTTCAATTCTTCGGTACGAATTTTCACATAGGTACGATAGCGCTCCGGATCGATAAGACACTGCTCGAGCGCGCGGCGCACCGCGCATCCGGGCTCATGCACGTGCGTGCAGCGAGAGAAGCGGCAGGCGTCCAGATACGGCCTCATCTCCGGAAACAGGCCCGGAAGCTCCTCGATGCTCAGGTCCCACGGCGCGAGCTCTCGCAGACCGGGAGTGTCCGCCAGGTATCCTCCGAAATCCAGCGAGATAAGGTCGGCCACGGTCGTAGTATGCCTTCCTTTCCCTGTGGAAGTGCTCACCGCGCCTTCCTTGAGCTTGAGTCCGGGTTGAAGAGCGTTCAGTATCGTCGACTTACCGACACCGGATGCGCCGATAATGGTGCTGACGCGCCCGGTCAGCAGCGCGCGAAGCCGATCGAGCCCCTCGCCCGACTTCGTGCTGCTCACCACGACGTGATATCCGATGTCGCGGTACGGCTGTATCGCGCTGTCGGCTTCCTCTCGCGTGCCGAGGTCGAGCTTGGTTACCAGGATGACGGGCGTGATCCCTGACTGTTCCGTGGCCAGCAGGAATCGGTCTAGCCGAGCTCTGTTGAGCGCGGGCTCGCGCAAGGCCACGGCGAGGATTACCAGGTCGAGGTTGGCGGCGAGCACCTGCTTGATTCCGGTATCGCCGGCAGCGGTACGAGCAAGCTCGTTTCGACGCGGACTGATGCGCTCGATCACGCCCTCGAGGTCCGAGAGCCGCCGGAACACCGCTCGGTCGCCGACGACGACGGGGTTCTTCACGGTCCGGCGCCCCTGCTTGAAGCGCCCGGGCAGCGTACAGGTAATGGTCTCCTCGCCCACGCGCACGTAATAGAAACCACTCTGCGCGCGTATTACCAGACCCTCGGTCGTATCTCCGTCAGCCATAGACTCCAGTACTCTGTCACACGCCTCGGCTGTGTCGGCGCCCCGCCGTTCGCCTGAATACGCGACCGCGGTCGCTCAAGGTTCCGGGCGAGTGGCCTAGTCGCGACACGGTGCATTGTACCGCCGGTTGTCCAGCGTCCACAGCAGTGGCGCAGTGCAAGGCAACGTCGTGCTCGCTGGCCGGACCCATCGATCAGTCGCAGCCCATCAAGGCGGAACCATGCAAGAGCGGCTCAGAGGAGCGCTTCTGCATGCCTGGTGGTAATCCAGCCAAAGAGAGACCCCGGCATTTGCTCCGGGGTCTCTCTTTGGGCACGTTCTGTCCGTGCAACGCGCGCATCACATGGTCGGCCGAAAGCATCCTGCGGATGGGGCAGGCTGGTTCTACCCAGTGCCCGATCTACGCTACACCCTCCATCGCTGCCCGTGTATCTACTCGTACCACCTGCTCCTGCCGTCCAACGTGACGAGAGATGGTCAGGAGAGCCACGATAGCGGCGGCAACCGCGAGCCCTGCCGCCACGACGAACGATCGGTCGAAGCCGGCCACGAGCGCATGCGCGAACCCGGCATGCGCGTCGCCGGCCAGGACGCTGGTGGTGAAGGACGTAGCGATGGTCGAAAGCAGCGCCAGGCCCACTGCTCCGCCGACTTGTTGCGAGGTGTTCAGCAGACCCGATGCAAGGCCGGCATCCTGCGGCCCGGCGCCCGATATGGCGGCGTTCGTCATGGGCAGGAACACCATGCCGGCTCCCAGCGCGGTGACGACGAAGGCCGGGAGGATGTTAGCGAAATATGTTCCGTTGTCCGGCAAGCGGGCCATCAGCAGAAGTCCGGCCGCCATAATCAGGAGACCACCAACCAGCAGCCACTTCACTCCGGTACGTGTGACCAGGGCCGCCCCCGCACCCGATGCCACTATGATGCCCACGGTGAAGGGCAGGTAGGCGACGCCCGCCTGGAGCGGCGTGAAGCGCAGCACCTGCTGCATGTAGAGCGTCAGGAAGAAGAACACCGCAAAGAGACTCAGGCCCACAAGCAGGGCCACGACGTTGGCGCCCGAGAGCGTCCACGAGCGGAAGATCCGCAGGGGGACCAACGGGTGAGCGGCGAAGCGCGCCTCGGTAGCCACGAAGAGTCCGAGCAGTGCAGTGGCGCCGACCAATTCGCCAATTGTTCTGGCCGACGCCCACCCGTACGTGTTGGTATTCACCAAAGCGTAGACCAGCAGAATCAGCCCAGCCGTCACCGACACAGTGCCCGTGAGGTCATACGTCCGCGATCGGTCATCGGCACGGCTCTCGGCGAGCATGCGCGCGGTGAGCACGGCCGTAACGACGCCGATCGGCACGTTCACAAAGAACACCCACCTCCACCCGGGTCCCTGAGCGAGCAGGCCGCCAAGAAGCACGCCGACGGCGATGCCTCCGCCTGAGACTGCGCCCCAGACGCCAAGCGCGCGGTTGCGCTCACGGCCCTCGGAGAAAGTCACCGTGAGCAGCGATAGCGCCGCGGGAGAAATGATCGCACCGCCGAGCCCCTGGAGCGCTCGAATGATCACCAGTTCGGTCGACGACTGAGCGAGGCCGCAGGCAAGTGACGCGAGCGTGAACAGCGCCAGCCCGCCAATCAGCACGGAACGGCGCCCCAGCATATCCGCCGCGCGCCCGCCGAGAAGCAGGAATCCGGCGAACAGCAGCGTATAGGCGTTGACCACCCACTGCAAATCCTGCTCTGAGAAGTGCAGCGCATTCTTGATCGAGGGGAGCGCAACATTGACGATGGAGATGTCGATAATCACCATCAACTGCGCCAGGCATACCAGCACGAGAGCCGCCGTCTTGTGCACCTGGCGGTCGCTACCTGGCACTTGCATCGTTGCCGCTGACATATCTGCTTGAGCCATCCTGTTCCTCCTGGCTAGAACTATGTGTGCTCGACTGTAGTGCAGAGGTGCTCATCACCCGTGAGCCGGACATGGAACGGTTTCGTGCGGTTGCCGAGGGGAGATTCGTCAGGATAATCCCGCCACGGTATCATCAGGTAAGGCCCCAACCGATTTGGCATGCACACCTCCCCCACTTTATGTGTACGATACCGTACCGTACACTTAGCACTGTACGCTGTCTGCGGCTAAGGTACAATGACCTCAAGCACCGAAGCCGTGCCGGTGTAGCACATTTCACTGAGACGGTGGCGCCTGAGCGGCGCGCGCGAAGCGCATTACCGCGGCGCGTGCTCAATGCAGAAGTGACCTGCAGCCGAGTGGCGCGCCTGTTTCGGCCCGGTGCGGGATCGCGCACCATGCCTTCACTGCGCAGCGGGGCGCGGAAGGAGTTGCATGTCTGAAGACCTGGCGCGACCTCGCACCACCAGGCGACGCCTGGGTGCGGCGCGAGAACGCGTGCTGCTCGAGGTAGCGCTGGCGCTGCTCGCCGAGGTCGGCTACGACCGAATGTCGCTCGACGAGATAGCGCGCCGCGCCCACACCAGTAAGGCGACCCTCTATCGGCGCTGGCCTGGTAAAGCCGACTTGATCGCGGCAGCCCTTCTCGGCCATAAAGCCGAAGCCCAGAAGCCGCCTCCAGCTTCTAGCCTGCGCGACGATCTCATTGCCGAAGTCAGCTTCATACGCCAGGGTACCTCGGCGGACAGTCCGCTCATGCAGGGCCTGCTCACGGCGATATGTACCGACGCGCATCTTGGTCAGTTGATCAAGCTACAGAGTGCCGGAGGATTGCAGCGGGATATCGACTGCATCATCGCGCGTGCAATCGAGCGAGGCGAGGTGTCACCGGAGACGGCAAGTAAGACGGCCGCGGTCGCGGAGGTGATTCATTCGGTTGTCGCCAATCGCTTGCTCCTCAGCCGAGCGCCATTGGATGGCGACTTCGTCGAGCACCTGGTCGACACGATCGTACTGCCTATCCTCCGCTACGGGTGACACTCGGTGCGCGTAAGCGCGCGAAACGCGGCATCTCTGTTGCTTTCTGCGCGAGACTGTGAGCAGCACGTTGGTGCCGCAGGTCATGGGGTACTACGGCTCGATCACCAGCCGCAGGCGCTTATTGATACGTCCTTTGCTCTCATGTCCGATCACGCGAATACGCCCAACCTCGCTCGTCCGCGCCACGTGCGTGCCTCCGTCTGCCTGCAGGTCGAGACCGGCGATCTCCACCACGCGAATCTCGACAATCCCTTCGGGCAGGAGGTTGACCTTCGTGCGGATCAGGTCGGGAATAGCAAAAGCGTCAGCCCGCAGAAGGATACGCACCCGTATCTCGCGGTCGGCTGCGATCTCGGCATTGGCCCGAGCCTCGATGTCTTCCGCGAAGTCGGCGCTCATACGTTCCAGCTCGAAATCCATGCGTGCCTTTCCGGGCTCCATCGATCCGCCCGTCACCGGCGCTCCGTAATCTCGCCAGATCACGCCGCAGAGAATGTGCAACGCAGTGTGCGCCCGCATGAGTGCGTAGCGCCGGTCCCAGTTCAGCGTTCCTTGCACGCGCGTACCTGGCTTGGGGGTATCGCCTTCGATCTGGTGCCAGACGGTCGCGCCCTCCCGGCGCACGTCGACAACGCGCGCCTGACCGCCGTCCCAGGTGATCGAACCCTGGTCTGCCGGCTGGCCGCCGCTCTGGGCGTAAAAGATCGTTCGGTCCAGTTCTGCGCGACCGTCCAGCACCTGGGTAACGGTCGCGGCCATCTGCTGCAGGTAACTATCTTCGTGGTAAAGCAAGGTGGTCATATGTGAGACCTTTCTATTCACGTTGGCGTCGAGGGAATGTCTGAAGTAGGTTTACATGCTGTATGGGCCCTCCACGGTCGGATCGGCCACGATCATTATCGATCGTCGCAGTATCTTGAGGTAGATCGCAGAGGAGGCGATGACTGATGACTACCGTTGCACATCTGCTGAGCACCAAGGGAAGCGATACCTGGTCGGTTCCGCCAAATGCATCGGTATACAGGGCTGTTGAGCTCATGGCCGAGAAACAAGTTGGAGCCCTGCTCGTCGTAGAGGCGGGGCAGGTAGTTGGGATAGTCTCGGAGCGCGACTACGCCCGCAGGGTCATCCTGCAGGGCCGGCTCCCAGAGACGGCGCTCGTCCGCGAGATCATGACGGACAAAGTGCTGTTCGTGCGTCCGGATCAGACTATCGAGGATTGCATGGCTCTGATGACGACCCGGCGCATCCGCCACCTCCCTGTCATGCAGGGCGGACGCCTGCTCGGCATCATCTCTATCGGCGATGTCGTTAAAGGCCTGCTGACCGACCGCGACACCCGCATCGAGCAGCTCGAGCAATACATCACGGGACAGCGTGCTTGAGATGGAAACGCAGCAAGGAGTTATAACCTGCCTTGGAGCCCTTCTGAGGCGATGGACTTCGTGGCGAAAGCCGGCCTACCCCCTCCTCCATGGCTGCAGGCGCCGCGAAATCCAGTACCGGCGCAACCGCCGCAGCGCTTCGGCCGCCTCCAGCACCTCGGCTCGAGTCGCGCTCCGGCGCCCGTAGCATGCGGCCACGTAGAGTGCCGTGATCCGCGATACATCCGCGTGCTCCGAACCCTGCCGCGCGGCGAATAGCTGGGCAAACTCGTCAGGCGTCTGGGTGGCCAGCGGTCGAAAAACCAGCCACCGAGCCGTCCTGCACATCGCGCGGTAAATGCCGCTCAGCGTCGTCGCCTGGCGCCGCATCAGCTCAAGCATCAGCCCGCCTATCGCAAGGATGAGCAGCGCCAGGACCGCGATCAGCGTGGGCACTCGGCTGTCGCCGGTTCGTGACCGCGCACCCTGCCGCGCGACGTGTGGGACCGGTGTGGCAGCGACCCCCACTCTGGCCGGAGTGCCGGCAACCGCGCGTGCCGCGCCCGATCGTGGCAGCACCCGAGCGCCCGGCGCGCCGCCGAAGCCGGGTGTGGGCTCAAAGGGCACCCAACCCGTGCCGGCGAAAAAGATCTCGGGCCACGTGTGCGCGTCGCTGCCAGCCACCTGCCAGGCGCCGTTCACCACGCGCCCGCCGACGTACCCTCCGACCACGCGCGCAGGCAGTCCCGCTGCACGCGCCAGGAGCGCCATGGCCGAGGCGAAATGCACGCAGTATCCCCGCTTGCTCTGAAAGAGAAAATAGGATATTGGATTCTCTCCGCTGGGAGCAGCACCAATGGTCGTATCGTACGTGAAGCCGCCGTCCTTGAAGTATTCCGCGATGGCGCCCGCGGCGGCGTAGGGCGACTGCGCGGACTGAGTGAGGCGTGCCGCCAGAGCAGTAATACGAGGATCGATGCCGTCGGGTAACGCAAGATAGCGTGAATCAACCGGAGGCCCCTTGGCATCGGGATACGGCGCCACGGCCGGCAACTCTGCCGTCACGTCGTAGACAGTGCCCTGCGCCAGGGGAACTCCGGCATACACAGCCACCGGCTCGCTCCCAGATCCCGCGAGGCCGTAGTTAGCGCGCGCGGCAACGCTCGCCCTCACTGGCCGTCCCGGCGCAAAGAGCAGGCTATCGCCCGGCTGCGCAACCTGTACCTCGACCGTGATCTGGTTGTGCTGGTGGCGCGGCACGTTAGCGGGGATGGGGCCACCGGATCCTACCTGCAGCGTTTCGCCGCTGGACACCTGCCAGGTCTGCCCCTGAAACACGTCGTAAATCGTGCCGCGCCAATAGGGCGAAAGCCTGGTCGGCACATGGCTCACGGTCATCACGAGGCCGGGGTACGGCCTGAACGGGCCGTTGAGATTCAACTGCGTGCCGAACCCGGAAGACGCCGGCGACACGCCTTGCCTCGGGCCCAGGAGACGCAGTGGATCGTTAATCGCGGGTCCGATTGCCGACCACACTTGCTGGCTCAGATGGCTGATCGACGCGCTCGTCGGAGATGGCGCGGCCCAGGAAATCGGCACGATCAGGGCCAGGGCCGCCAATCCGCCGAGCAAGGAGAGGACCGTCGAAGCGCGAGGCCGCAACGACTCCACCTGGCTAGCTGCGCGAACCAGCCTCCCCGACCATGTGTGCCATAGCACCTGAGCAAGGGCCAACGCCGAGAAAGGCAATAGCCACACCTCAGCGCTCGTGATAACGTTGGCCGCCGCCAGCAACGTGGCCCCGGCCATAATGATCGCGGACCAGACGTAGCTCGCGCGCAGGGTCAGCCAGAGCACTCCCCAGGTCAGCTCCCAGGTCAGCAGTGCCAGAAGCAGCAGCAAGAGCAAGTTGCTGTCCGCGGCACCCAGAGTGACGGTCGCGTGATTGAATGGCAGGTCAATGGAGACAGGGCTGCTCGGCAGCGAGGAGAGCGACCGGCTCAACGTCACCGGTGTCGTGGCAAACCGAATCGTCGCCATGACGCCCACGACCTGCATCACAAGCCAGCAAATCCAGTCCGAAAGCGGTGACATGATCAGCGGCAGCGAGATCAACGCCGCGATCGCGCTGAGCAGGACGAGAAGGTCGGAGCCTCCGGAGAGGAACAGGCTGGCGATCGCCGCGATAGTAAGCTGGACCAGCGCTAGCGCCAGCCCATAGGCGACGGCGAATCGCATCAGATGCAGCGGTGGGAAGCCGAACATGTCTGCGACCTTTCAGGTGACCCAGGCCGTGTGCCGATATGTGGCCACGCCCTCTCGGCGCAGCTGATCGGCCTGGACGTCCAGAATGTCACCCCGGCCCGAAGACGGCGTATCGAGCAGCACACAGATCACCGAGTTGCCGGACTGCGCCAGCGTGGGCAATGTATCGGCCCAGCGCGTGTCGGCCCACGTTGTGAGCACGACGATGGTGTTGTGCTGGGCCGCATGATGAAACCGGAGCATGCGCAGGGCGTGTTCTACACTTCCCAGCTGGGGCTCGGTGGTAGCCAAGGTCTCCAGGATGTGGTGCATCTGCCCGCGCCGCGAATCGGGTTTGACGACGGTTCCCGGTCCCACGATCAGTAGTCCGGTGGCGATTCGACTCGGAAGGTGCACCTGGGCCAGGTAGGCCGCGGCGCCGACGAGCAATTCTACACTGTCGCCCTCGTCCTGGCCGTAGTGTATGCCGGTCTGCAGATCGAGGACCAGCCAGACGTGAGACGCCGGCTCGCCCTCAGGTTCCTTGACCATCAGTGTGTCCAGGCGCGCAGTGGAAAGCCAATGAATGCGCGAGGGCATGTCACCCGAGCGATAGGGCCGCACCTCCCGCACCGATGCTGCCGGCTGCGGGCTTGGAGCGCCGCGCGGACCGATGCTGCGGCCAATGAAAGTAACAACTTGAAGCCCGGGTAGCGATATCGGGCGAGGGTAGACGGTCACGACTGCGCTGCCTTGCCGTGTGCGAACGCGCTCGAAGAAGCCGAATGGATCGCCTGCGTGCAGCTCGGAGCCGCCGGCAGCCCATTTCCCGCGTCGCGGGCACGGGATTGCCACGTCCAGCCGGCGACTTCCTCGCCACGGTAGGGACACAAGCTGGCCTTCGACAGGCAGCGACGACAGACCCTGAGGCCGGAGCAGCGTCCACGCCACCGGCCAGAAACCGCGATTTCGAATCGTGTAGGTGACCAGAAGCATGTCTCCGGCCGTGACGGCCCGGCTCTTGGGCGCGCCCTCGGCGCTGAGTGCAACCGCCGAGATCAGCGTCGCGATAAGGCACACGGCCAGTAACGCGACCAGGATGAAGCCGAGTCGCTCCAGCAAGCGCCAGCCGGACGCAAGGCCGACCACCAGCACAATCGTGCTGAGGAGTAACGGCCACGACCATCGACCGCCAAGCGAGATCATCGCGACCAGACCACGTCGACCACGCTGCCAAGCTTTCCATGCGTGATGTCTTGTTTGTGCGACCCGTCGTAGCGCATGATCCAAAGATCGTGCTGCCTGCCCGTAGATCCTTCATCGCCCGATCCCACGCTGAAGGCGATGCTCTTTCCGTCCGGACTCCAGCTCGGTGTGCCCACGTCGAAGGGCACGTCCCGCGTGAGGACCGTCATGTACTGGCCATCCGCGTGCATCAGCACGACCGCATTGGCCGCGGCCTCCTCACCCGCGGCCGGAACCAGCGTGGCGACAATATGCGTGCCGTCCGGCGAGTACCGCGCGTCGAGAAAGCTCCCCGCGGACGGCGCATCGCCGCCGAGAGGCCGTGCCTTTTGGCCGGCCGGGCCGGCGATCCACAAGGCCCCGTTGGCCAGGTAGAGCACGCGAGTCCCCGTTCGATTCCAGTCCAGGAAGATGTGCATGCCGGTGCCGCCAAGCAGCTGCCGCGTGTGCTTTCCATCGACAGCGACGTCGGACACCGTGAAGCTGCCGCAGCATCCCACGGTGACGGCAATCGAGGCGCCGTCAGGCGAGTACCGCGGATCGATCATCGGTCCCGAGCTGCCGGATGGTACCGCGAACAGCTGCCGGGGCTGCGTGCCGTCGGCACTCATTTGCCAGAGCGTGCGGCCGTCAGCCACGTAGGCGATGTGCCTCTCGTCCGGAGCAATCGCCGGGTCTGAGAGCGCGCCCGCCCCGGCACGCGTCAGCAGCCGCGTCGCCGTGCCGTCTGGCGTTGATCGCCACAGCGCGCTTTGCCCCTTGCCGGTGAACGTAGCGGGCATGGAGGTCACCAGGACGAGGAATCCATGCGGCGCTGCCCCACGTATCGGCGACGACGACGCGTCGAGGCACGCGCACGCGAGCACACAGGCGATGATGCCGCGGAGGACGATCGAGGCCTTCGCATTCACCCTGCTTCGTCCCGTGGCACGGCTCCCCGCTGCGATGCGCGGACATCGATGGAGGGCTGGGGTCGAACACCGACGGCCAGAATGTGCGTGGCCGAAGCCAGCAGGCCGGGATCGTCGGCCAGATCGTACAGCAGGTCAGCCCACGCACGCCACTCGGGGCCATGCAGCGCCGCAACCCTTTCGTCGCCGGCGTTGAGAATGCTCTCGACCGCCAGCAATCGAAGCAGCTCGAACCCGGCATCGGCCAGGAGAGGGCCAACCTCGTCCGGCCGGGCGTAATACCCCTGCACGGCCTCGTCGCCAAGTGGTGGACCGGACAGAACCCCATGCTCCAGCAGTGTCTCATACCGCGTGGGAAAGCGAAGCAACAGTCGGGGATCGCTTTGGGCAAGCCGGCGCAGGGGACCGTATCTGGTGAGGAACGAAGCCGCCAACATGCCGCCCGGGATGAGCAGGCGGAACGCCTCCTGCACGGCCTGCTTCCGTTCGCATTCATCCGGCAGATGGTAGAGGGGTCCTAGCAGCAGCACGGCGTCGAAGCTGGACGAATCGAAGCACGCGAGATCGGTTGCGGAGGCCTCCACGGTCGCAACCAGGCCTACCTTCCGCTCTGCGGCATGGGCGCGCGCGCGCTCCAACAGGCGGGGCGAAATGTCCACGAGGGTTACGGCGTGGCCCGCGGCGCTAAGGGCCACGGCATAGCGGCCGGGGCCGCCGCCAACATCAAGAATGCGCGCTTGCCCTGGCAATATGTCGCGCAACGCGCGCAGCGTGACAGCGTACTCCACGCGATGGCGTATCAAGCGGTACCATTCGCGTTCTGGCTGGTGCTCGTAGTACGCCCGCACTTCCTCGACCGTACGCGACATCTCTAGACCTTGGATTATGATTCACATCGTTCGCTGCTACTCGGAAAGAGCATGGCATGCGTCACCGATTGAAACAAGGGTAGCAGACATCAAGAAACCAGCCGATTGATACCGCCGTCATGCCAGGCCTGAGAATCACTCGCCGGGCTCTCCTGATGACCGGTTAGGGCCGGAAATATGCGCGTATCGTAGGTGCGCGATGGTAGACCACCATGTATCATGGGCTCGTAGGTACGCATAGTGACCGGTAGTTCTGCATGCGCTTTGACGTCGATCGCACACTAAAGATATTGCTTGCCATCATCATGGCCGCGGCAATCGGCTATGTGTGCTGGCAGATTGTCCTGCGCGTCGTTTACCCGCTCATGCTGTTTCTGATGGGCGCAATTGTCGCTTTCGTGCTCAGCCCTGGAGTGAAGCGTCTGCACCAGGCCGGCATTCCCAAACCGCTCGCCATTCTAATGGTCTATATCGCGGTGCTCGGGGCGCTTTCGATCGTGGGGTACTTTCTGTTCACGCCGTTGATCGACCAGATCAAGACGCTGACCAATGACCTGCCAAAACAACTGGATAAGATGCAGCCCCAGGTCAACAAGTGGCTGAACGCGCTCGACAAGTGGCTGCAGAAGGAGAAGCTGGGTAGCCTTGACAAAGTGAAGGCGCAGGCATCCGCGTACGTGACCAGCTTCGGATCCGATGTGGTCAACAATCTGACCACGCTGGTCCAGGCATCCTTTAACTTCTTGGTCAACCTGGTGCTGACGCTGGTCATCGCCTTTTACTTGCTCCTCGATGGCGAGAGACTCAAGGAGCGCCTGTATGAGCTGGTTCCCGACAGCCAGCTGAGCCGAGTCGGGTTCGTCGAAGCCACCATCAACGAGGTGCTCGGCGGCTACCTGAGGGGCCAGCTGCTTATGGGCCTGACCATCGGCACCATGGCCGGTGTAGGTACGGCTCTTCTGGGCGTGCAGTATCCGGTTCTCATCGGCGTGCTCTCCGCCATTCTGGAGTTGATACCGATGCTGGGCCCATGGCTGTCTTCGATGCCTGCCGTAGCCATTGCCGCTCTTTCCGGCAATCCCTGGCCGCTTACCTTCTGGGTCGCGCTGTATTTCCTCTTGATTCAGCAGCTTGAATCCAACGTGATCGGTCCGCGCATCACCGGCCACGCCGTGGGGCTTCATCCGCTGGGCGCGCTCATGGCGCTGCTTGTCGGCATCGAGCTTGACGGCATCATCGGCGCCCTGTTTGCGGTTCCGGTCGCCGGAATGCTTTATGTAATTGGCATGGCGGTGTACTTCAACCTCACCGGTCGCTCCTTGCCATTACCTGTACGGAAGCCTGTCGGCTCGCCCTGGTTCATGGATCTCGTGCAAAACGCCAGCGCCAGCGGGCTGCGCCGGCAGAAAGGCAAGCTGTCGAACGAATCGCGCGCCGCCAAGTTGGCGGACTCACGCCTTCGCAGGTGGGCCATGGGAAACGTACCCGAGCGACTCGCCAATGTGGAGCAAGCACGAGACGAGCTGCTGCGGCCGATCCTTCACCAGCGCCATCTGGCGCAGAGCGAGGCCGAAGCGCACGGCGTACAGTCTGCCCAGCCCGACGGCGTGCCGCCCAGGACCCCTAGCGACGAGAGCGAGCGCGTGCCGCAAGCCTCTGGATCGCCGCGCCAGTAGCCCTCTGCGATGGCGTCATCAGGGCAGCAGTGCTGCACGGATCAACCCGGTCAGGACGCCGCGGAACGCGCCTTCCGAGCGGCTGATGTGCGGACAGCCTGACGGTGAACGCTTACAGCAGACGGCACGAGCTTCTGCTCCAGAGCGGCGCTAACGTTGCACGTCCGGCTTCCGGTGCGCTCGCAATTCCTCAGCCCTGCGCGCTTGCTCCCTGGCCTCGGTAATCCGACCTACCTTTAGATAAAGGATGCTCAGCTCGCGACGTAGTTTGGTATTGTCGGCATCGTTTGCCACCATTGCTTCCATTTCGGCAATTGCGTCCGGCGGTTTCAGGTCGGGATGCCCGTGATGGCTGGAGACGGGCGGGGTGTCCTTCTGGTCACGCAATCTGCGTTGCCCATCCTGCGCCGCACGCGGTAGCACAGCAGATGCGCATTCCGCTGCGCGCGGCACCAACGGTTCCGCGGTCGAAGACGGGAGCGGCGCATCTCCTGCCCTGGTCGGCGCCGGCGGGATCGGCGTTTGCGTGGGCGGACCTGGACCTTGATCGCTGAGCATATCGACCCAGAAGTTCCGGCGCGGCGTGGGCACTGTATCGAGTACCTCCAGCGGCGTTCTGTGCGGCACTGTCGGACCAGCCACCCTGGTATGATGCTGCTCCACTCGCCCGACGATCAGATGTAACTCCGCGGGGTGGCGTACTGCGCACGACTCTAGCAGCAAGAGGTGTGCATGTCAATGAGTCTGCTGGCAGGCGTCCTCTCAATCAGGCGCTGTGCACACCGTACCGGCGCGCACGCCGACCTGGCTGCCCCGGCGCCTCGCCGGCTGCCGGAGCGATCTGGATCGAGCTTGCTACATCCAGCCTGAATTGTCCAACCAGCTCCTTGAGCCGAGTGGCCAGACATGCGAGCTCGCCGGTGCCGCATGCCACGTCTTCGATGGCACGAGCGATCTGCTTGCTGGCCTGCCTGACCTGGCTGGTTGCCTCCGCCAGACGGCCGGCACCCGCCTTGTCGTCGAACAGCACGCGCCGGAGGGACTCGCAGACGACACCGAGGAAAGCGATCTCGACTTACTTGTCGACCCGTCGCCGGTCACGTCGCTCATGGATCTGGCCGCGCTTCAAGTGGAGGCGGAAGCGCTACTCGGGATGCGGGTTGACGTCGTCACCCCGAGGTTTCTGCCGAGCAGGTTCCGGGAACGGGTACTGAGAGAGGCGGCGGCTGTTTGAGCGAGCACAGGGCGGCTCGGGTTGCCGAGTACCTCGATCACATGCTCCAAGCTTTTGCGCGAATATCGAGGTACGTGCAGGGCGGAGCAGCCGAATTCCTGAGAGACGACAAGACACACGACGCGGTGATTCGCAACATCGAGATCATCGGCGAGGCAGCCAAGGACATCGAGCGCGTGGATCCGGAGTTCGTCGCCCAGCATCCGGAGGTCCCGTGGCCGATTATTTACGCTATGCGTAACCGCTTATCGCGCGGCTACTTCGAAGTGGATCTCGAGGTCGTGTGTACGCCGGTCTACTGCCGCCAGTGCCAGCGATCGTGAAACTGCGGCAGGTTGACCCGGTGCGTCTCCAGGATGTCATCGAGCACCGCGCGGGCAACGTCCATATCGTCGACTGTCGGATCGATCGCCAGAGCCTGCAGCGCCACATCCCGGTCACCGGTCACCGCCGCGTCAACCACTAGCTCCACGCGTTCGGCCTCACGCCGGCAAAGCTCCGCGACAACCGGTGGCAGCGCGCCCACGCGCACGGGGAGCACGCCCATGCCGCTGATCACTACCGGTGTCTCCACGACCGTGTAATCCGGAAGGTTCGTGATCGCACCGTCGTTGGCAACATCCGCGGCATCACGGTACGCGTTAGTATTGTGCGCGACACCGTCAATGACCTCAAACAAACCCTCGCTCTGGACGGCGCGAAGATCGCTCAATTCCGGGCCACCCTCGTCCGCAAGGCGAGCGATTTGCAGCCAGCCCGCATCGCGATCCGCTGCCGCTTCATCCCAGGGATAGAGCTGCAAATCGTATCGCTCCCAGGGTTTCGTCACCGGGTTGTGGGTGTAATGCAGGTACTCGCTCAGGTGGGTATCCCCGGGTACCGGCATATAGCCGGTCAGCCGCAGCATGTCTCTTGTCAGCGGCTCGCGCCCGGTCTTGTCGCTCAAGATGCGTTCCCTCAATAAGGGGTAGAGGTCCTCGCCGGTCCGCCGGTCGCGCACGTCGAGCATCCAGGTGAAATGGTTCAAGCCGCCTGCCTTGATGTCGACAAGACTCTCGAGTTGTGCGCGGAACGACGCAATCTCGTCCCAGTAGGCACGCGTGTGCGCTGTGTGTGGGTCCCGCAGCGGCGCCGGCAGCTCCAGGCCGAGGTGGTCGGCGAGTGCCACTGCGGCCATCAGATAGCCGTAGCCTATCTGATGGCAAAGGCCCACCGTTTTGATAGACGTGTACTTGTTCAGGGCACGGCACAGGCGCGGCACCGGATTCGTGAGATTGAGGAATAGCGCATTCGGGCACAGCTCTTCCATGTCCCGTGCGATATCCAGGATCTGGGGAACGTTTCGCGCCGCATGCGCAAATCCACCGGGACCGCCGTTCTCGGCGTAGGGCTGGCGCAAGCCGTGACGAAGCGTAAGCTCCCAATCCTCCCGCCAGAGCTCCTCGCGCGGCCCAACCTCAATCGTGCAGGCTACGAAGTCGGCGCCGTCGAGCAGAGCCCGGCGATCCGTATTGCTCTCGATGGTCAGCCCCGAGCCCCACGCCTGATTCATACGCTCTGCCAGCCGGTGGACCAAGCGCAAACCGTCGGCGTTGAGGTCCACGAGCGCGAGTGTGCCACCGCGTAAGGTCGGCTCACGCAGCAGCGTTGCCAGCGAGCTCAAGCCGAAACTGGCGCTTCCGGCCCCGATGATCACAACTTTGATCGACTTCATTCCAGGTTGTTTTCCTTTCGATGTCGTGAAGGACTGTTCTCGATCCTAGGCAGCGTCGTCTCCGGTGGCTACATGACAGGCGACGAAATGCTGGAGGCGCACTTCGCGCAGCCGGGGCGTGACGCGGCTGCACTCGGTGACTGCCAGGGGGCAGCGCTCCCGGAATCGGCACCCTTCCTTGGGGTTGACCACTCGAGGCGGCTCGCCTGTCTCGCTCGACGGCCCAACGGTAACCTCCGCACGGGGATCGGGCACTGCCGACAGCAGCAACTGCGTGTACGGATGCTTTGCGTGGGCCAGGACACCTTCCACCGGGCCCCGCTCCACCACGTGCCCGCCATACATGACAAACATGCGATCGGCCACGTAGCGTGCGCTGGCAATGTCATGGGTGATGTAAAGGAACGACACGCCTTGCTTATCACGCAGCTCGGCCATCAGGTTCAGCAGGCCGATTCGGATGGAAACGTCGAGCATGGACACCGGCTCATCGGCCAGTATAAGCTCGGGACCGCACGCGAGTGCCGTGGCAAAGCCGATGCGCTGCCGCTGGCCGCCGCTCAGCTCATACGGGTACTTGTGCAAGAACTCGGCCGCCGGCGCCAGGCCCACGATCGCCAGCGTCCGTTCCACGATCTCATGGCGCTCCTTCGCGCTCAGATCGGATGCGTGAAGCTGCAGCGCGCGAAAAATGCCGTGTGTGGCCGGATAAACCGGATTGATCGAGCTGTATGGATCCTGCAACACCATCTGCACGTGACTGCGATAGACCATCAGCGCACGCCGCGACCGCAGCGACCCCAGCGTACGACCGCGATAGAGAATCTCTCCCCTGGTAGGGCGATACAGCATAGCCAGCAGGCGCGCCACCGTACTCTTGCCGCTCCCGCTCTCGCCCACCAGCGCCACGATCTCTCGCGGGTTGATTGCCAGATCCACGCCGTCGACGGCGTGCAGCCTCCGGTGCTGGGAAAACGGCATGTGAAAACCACCGACGGTGAAGTGTTTTGTCAGGCCTCGAGCCTCCAGGATTGGCCCGGAAGTGGCGGTTTCCGTCTCGGCTGTCGGCGCGGTGCTGGTCATCATCCGACCCCAGCCTCCTGTCTGGCAAACAGATGGCAACGCACGATGTCTCGGTCAGGCAATACGTGGGCGGGCGGTTCCACCGCCAGGCAACGCTCGTACACTGCGGGACAGCGTTGGTTGAAGCGGCAGCCGGGTGGCGGATATCGCAGATCGGGTGGGCTGCCAGGTATACCCATCAGGTGCTGCTTTGGACCGTGAATCGATGGGAAGGCCTGCAGCAGCCCAACACTGTATGGATGCTTGGGGTCCCCGAACAGCGCCCGCGTGGAGCCCAGCTCCACGACCTGCCCGGCATACATGATCGCCACGCGATCCGCGAAGTTGCTGACGAGCGACATGTCATGGGTCACAAAAATGACCGCAAAGCCGAGCTGCCGCTGCAACTCGAGAATCTGCTTCATCAGGGCCCGCTGGCCCACCACATCCAGCGCCGACGTGGGCTCATCCATGATGATCAAGCTCGGCGTGAACACCAGGGCCATGGCAATCATGGCCCGCTGGCGCATGCCTCCGCTGAGCTGGTGCGGGTAGCTACGCAGATGCATTGGATCGATGCCGACCAGGTGCAGCACCGCGGCCGCGCGATCGCGCACCCTCTCCTTCGGCATACGCTCGTGGGCCTGAATGGCGTCGGAGAGCTGCGCGCCGACTGTCATCACGGGATTAAGCGCGTTCATCGCGCTCTGCATGACGACGGAGAAGTCGCGCCAGCGCATGTGCCGCAGCTGCCCCTCGTGCAGCTGTACCAGGTCCCTTCCGGCAAACGACACGCTGCCGCCCACGATCTCGGCCGGCGGCGTGAGCAACCGCGCGATGCCGAAGCAGAGCGTCGACTTTCCACAGCCGGACTCGCCGACGATGCCGAGAAACTCGCCGCTGCCCAGGCGCAGACTCACGCGATCGACGGCACGCACGCTGCTGGTCTCACCAACGTAGTCGACGATGAGGTCCTTTACCTCAAGAATTGTAGACGCGCCGTCCACGTTTCCTCCTTGTTGCGCGCAGTGCCGGATTGCCAATCTCGTCAAAACCATAGTTAATCAAGGCGAACGCCGCTCCCAGGAGTGCGATGCAGAGGCCGGGAGCAAGAATCCAGAGCGGTGCGCCGGACATCATGGCCTCGTTGTTTTCCGCCCAGTACAGCATCGTGCCCCAGCTCATCTCCTGGATGTTGCCCAACCCGATGAACTGCAGACCCGCCGCCGACAGCACAGCGTAGAGTGCGGCGCCGAGAAAGTTGGCGACGATCAGGGAAGTCATCGTCGGTAGCAGCTCGAATAGGATGATGTGCGATGTGCGCTCGCCGCGGATGCGCGCAGCCTCCAGAAACTCCCGGTGCCGCAAGGATAGCGCCTGCGAACGCAGCTGGCGCGCCCCATACGCCCAGCCGGTGACCACAATCACCGCGATCAGCACCCAGTAGGACGACGACCGGAAGTACGAAGCGATAACGATCATCAGCGGTAGCTGGGGCAGCACCAGGAATACGTCCGTGATCAATCCCAGCACGAGGTCGGTCGTGCCGCCGATGTAGGCGGCGGAGACGCCGATCAACATCGAGATGATCGTGGCGGCGAGACCGGCGACGATACCGATCAACAGCGACTGGCGAGTCCCCCATATCAGCTGCGACAAGATGTCCTGGCCGGTGTTGGTGGTGCCGAGGAGATTGTGCGACGAGGGGGAGGCCATCGGCAGGAATTGCTGGGCGCTCGGATCGTAGGGCGCGATCAACGGGGCGAAGATCGCTATAAGGATGAACAGCGTGAGCAGCACGACGCCGATCAGGGACTTCGGATCGCGAACGATCGCTTTGCCGAGCCGCCCGGCTGCGCCGAGCCTCGTCCCGCCGGGCCGGCCCGCCGTCAGCGGTTGCTGCTTCGTGATCATCTCAGTTTGCACGGCACTGGCTCCTCTCGCGTCTACCGCCGCTCGCGCGTGCGCGGGTCGAGCAGGGCCGTGGCCGCGTCGGCCGCCAGCACCGCCAGCAGAACCGCGACAGTGATGATCAGGAATATCGCCTGCATCAGCGGATAGTCCTCGCCGATAACTGCCTGGTAGAGCAGGTAGCCGAGGCCGGGATAGCTGAATACGATCTCGATCAAAATAGCGCCGCTCACCACGAAGCCGAGCGACATGGCAAAGCCGGTGAGATTGGGCAGGATGGCATTTCGTCCCGCGTACAGCATCATGATCCGGAATGGCGAGATGCCCTTGGCCCGCGCCATTTTCACGTAGTCCTCGGCAAGAACCGTGATCATGTTGTTGCGCATGGTGAGGATCCAGCCGCCGATCGATACCAGGAGTAGCGCGAGGCCCGGAAGAATGCTGTGCTGGACGACCTGGCCGACGAACGGCCAGGAAAGCGTGATCTGAGCTCCCACGTCGTAAGCGAAGGCAGGCGGCAGCCAGCCGAGAACCTCGGACAAGAACCATATAAGGACAAGGCCAAGCCAGAAGAACGGCAGCGCGGACAAGACGACGAAAATCGGTGGCAGCAGGCTATCCGTGATGCCGCCTCGCAGCCAGGCTGCGAGGATCCCGATCAGCGTGCCGAGGAGGAAGGCCAGTACGGTGGCGATCCCGACGAGACCGAGCGTCCAGGGCAGCGCCTCCATGATCATCTGGCCGACGCTGGTGGGAAAGAAATAGATTGATGTGCCAAATTGGCCGTGAGCGACATCGCCCAGGTACTTGACGTACTGCACGACGACACTGTCGTGCGTGTTGATTCCGAAGGCCACCTCGAGCGCATGCATGGCCGAAGGGTTGATGTGCCCGTGCACGCGTGACATCATCGCTTCCGCGGGATTTCCTGGCATCATGCGCGGCAGGAAGAAATTGATCGTCATAGCCGCCCAGAGCGTGACGACGAAAAGGGCCAGGCGCCGCAGGATGTATGACATCGAGGTGCTCCGTCCTCTGTCTTTGAGTCTCTCGGCCGTGCCGAGCCCGGCACGGCCGAGAGACTGCTTACAATTCCCTGGTGAGAATCGCTACCGTTCTACTTGAGGTGGAGATTCTGCAGCACGACTTCCCAGTCCGGCCAGTTGTATGGCGCAGGGGCGGCGTAGAGATTCTGTTGCGTGGGCCAGCCGGCGAATTTCGCCGTGCTGTACTGGTACCAGTCCACGCCCTCGGTAACCGGGATGACCGGCACGTTCTCCAGCATGATCGCCTGCAGCTTGTTGATCACCGCGTGCTGCGTGGCGCTGTCCGTGGTCGCCTCGAACTGTTTGAACAGGGCATCGGTCGCCGGATCGTTCCAGCGCTCGTAGTTGCTGCTCGCTACCTTTCCGATCGGCGCCGAGTTGCAGTAGCACAACGTCTCGCGCAGCTCGTAATACGGGGTCGGTCCCGCGGAAGGCGGGGTATCGTATAGGAGGTCGAACTGGCCGTTGTAGGCCCTGTTTGAGTAGTCGGTCTGGGACAGGTTGTCGATCGTGAGGCTGATGCCGACCTGCTTGAACTCAGAGGCGATAACCTCCAGCGACGACACCCAGTCTGTGTTGCCGCCGACATTGATCACGCTGAAGGACAGCGGCTTGCCGTTCAGCACGTACATGCCCGAACCGTTCTTTGTGGCCCCAGCCTGCTTCAGCAGCGCTTCGGCCTTCGTCGGATTGTACGTATAGCTGTACTTCGCCGCAGCTGTCTTGTCCTGCCAGTTGGCGAACGTGGGCAAGACGATGCCTGTCTGGTTGGCGGCAGGCTCATAGCCATATTCGCCGATCACTGAGACACGGCTGCGGTCGATCGCATACGCCATCGCCTGGCGAACCAACTTATTGTTCAGCCCGGCCACCGTCTGATTGACGTACAGGCTCACGTTGTCGGTCGGTGGGAACCAGTAGTGATTGTTCGCTTTGTCTTTGGCTACATAGTAGGCGTCGATGTTGGGAATGAACTGGCCTCCCCAATCAGCCTTCCCCTCCGCCAGCAGAAGGTTGGCAGGCGGGTTGGAGGTGAAGGCCGGATACAGCACCTTGTCGAGGTACGGCTTGCCGGGTTGCCAGTAGTGTGGGTTCCGCACGTAGGTGATCGTCTGCGGCGAGGACGGCCCAAGCATGAACGGGCCGGTACCCACTGGATGACTGTCGGTGTAGGTCGTGGGGTTCCCGACCTTGGCCCAGACGTGCTGCGCCACGATGCCGTTCAGGTCGGCAATGAAGTAGAAGAAGGGCACCGCGGACTGCGCGAACGTGAAGACGATCTTGTCGGATCCCTGCTGCTCGACGCTCTTCAGCACCGACCAAACTGCTTGCAGGTCGGCAGACGGATACTTCTTCAGCAGATTGAAGGTGAACAACACATCTGCCGCCGTGAACGGCTGCCCGTCGGTCCACTGCACGCCCTGCCGGATGGTGAAGGTCAGTGTCTTGTTGCTGTTGCTCCACTGGTAGGCGCTCGCCAGCCATGGAGTGGCCTTGCCCGTCAGGGGATTCACATACACAAGCGGTTCGTAGATCAGTCCCTCGGACGTCCAATTGACGGCGCCAGAGAACGGGTTGAAGTTGCCCGTCCAGAGCGCGCCACTCTCGTTGTCGATCACCAGCGTGCCGCCCATGGTCACGTGCGCCGCGGCCGCAGACGCGCGCTGCACGGCGGTCGTGTTCGCCAGGCTGGACCCGCTTGCCAGCGCAACTACCAGAACGGATGTCAGCACGAGAGATCGGATTGGTTTTGATGCCCCCCCAAAGAAACCGCTGAGACTAGCCACGTTTCATGGCCTCCTTCCCACGTTTGTAACCGAGAGGTATACGACGTTAGCGTCGATGAGATTGCCGATGTAGCACAGCATGCCGAATGGCGCGGAGCACCCGCGCCGTCAACGCTCGCGGCCCGGTCGGCCGCGGACATCCACTTGCCCGTATGGCTTTCTTGCTATCACTCTTTCCGCTGAGGGTGCTCGATCCCTCCCTTCTAAGAGTATCTCCACGACTTCACTGGCGAAGCGCAGTATGTGGGCGATTCCGGCCGCGTCCGCGGCAGTATTCATGAGAAAGCCGCTCGATTCGCGGTGCCACCTTGCATAACTTTGTTACGGACCATAACATAGTGTGGGGGGCTTGTCAAGGAGCCTGCGGAGACCCCCGCTTGAAAGCGGCTGGCCGGATGCTTGCCGGATCAATCCCGGTGTAACGATCACCGCGCTCGCCTGGATTGACCCGGTCCGTCATCCCTTCCATCCGCGTTGATCCGGAGGCCGCCTGGGACGGCTGGTAGGCCGTGGTCGACCTCGACCAGGGAAGCAGACAGCGATGGGCACTACCGCGATCGAGATGCCACAGCCCGATGCCGCCAGGCCCGGAGTAGGTGGTGCGATGAGCAAACATGTCCCGTGGGTAACCGAATTCCACCGGGTGCCCAATCGGATGAAAGTCCTGCAGGTTATCCGCGCGGAAGGGCCCGTCTCGCGAGCGGAGATCGCCCGGCGCCTTGATCTATCTCGGCCTACGGCATCGCGCATCATCGACGCTCTCATGCGGGAGGGCATCATCGCCTGCGTGGGCAAATCTCAGCCGACCGGAGGTCGCCTCGGCGATCTCTACACGTTCCGCATCGACGCCGGCGTCGTTCTGGGTCTCCAGATCGGCACCAGGCTCGCGCGAGCCGCCGTCGCGACGCTCAGCGGCGAGATCCTCCACCGTACTTCCCGTCCCCTGGCCCTCGAAAAGCGCCAGAGCGTGCTGCCGCAGCTTCGCGCGTTCATCGAGGACGCACTCAACCATGGCCCGCAAAAGGCCGTGACCGTGCTCGCGGTCGGCCTCGCCGTCCCGGGCGTCGTCAACATCGAAGAGGGAACGGTCAAGTACGCCGCGAGCCCGTTCCCCGGACTGACCGACCGTCCACTTCTCCGTGAGCTCGAACAGCACCTGGGCGTGCCTGTCGTAATGGACAACGACGTCAACTTCGCCGCGCTCGGGGAGTGCCAGTCGGGATGCGCCCAGGGCCATCGCGGCGTCGCCTACATCTTTGTCGGCCCCGGCATTGGCGCGGGCTTGATCCTCAACGGCCAGCTGCTGCGCGGCAGCTCGGGGGCTGCCGGCGAGATCGGGTACATGGTCGTCGACCGCGCCAATCTTCGCCGCAGGTTCGACCCCCTCGGCTGCCTGGAGTCGGTCGCGGGCATCGGTCACCTGACCCAGGCGGCGAAGAGGCGCGGGCTGCCGAATGATACTCCGGATGCCGTCTGCGAGCTCGCCATGGCCGGGGATCCGCGGGCGGGCGAGATTATCCAGGAACTGAACGAATACCTGGCAGCGGCCGTCATCAATACGGTGGCGGTAACCGACCCAGAAATCGTGGTGCTGGGCGGAGACCTCGCCGACCTGCCGCACGCTGAAGCGCTGTTTGTCACTCCCATCGAAGCGATTGTGCGGCGGTACGTCGTCAGCGCGCCGCTCGTGCGCCTTTCACAGCTGCTAGGCGACGCGGCGCTCCACGGCGCCCTGCACGCCGCTGTCGGCCTGGCGCTGACTACCGCGGGACGATCCGGCGGGCTCGTGGCGAATATGACCGACGCATCAGGCCCGGCGGCAGTCGGCTCACCATCACGGTGAGATGAGTAGTCTATGGCTCTCGACGCTTTAGGCCGGGCACTTTGTCAAAGTCCTGATCGAAGCTGTAGAGCTCAGGCTCTTTCCGCTGCTCGATAAGGGCTGCGTGGTAGCAATCGACATAGTCGATCGGCAACTGGACAAACAGTTCGAACGTACGCCGGTATAGTCGCTTGGAGCGAAGAAGATGAAGATGAGGTAAGCCCAGTATGGGCAAGAGCAGCGAAGCGATTCTTTGACGGCTCTCGTTGTACGTGCGTTTGTTGGATAGGACAAACACCAGCTCGGCGATAACTAACTCTGATGTCCATGCCTCGAGCCTGCGTTCTTCAATTGCCTTGATGAGAGCGAACGCTCTGGGCGATTGCACGGGGTGATCATTGAGTAGATGTCGAAGGAAGATGTTGGTATCAAGAAACATCATCGGCGCGAGTTCCGCTTCTTCATCGGACGCCGCGCTCCCACTTCCTCCTGTCCCTGCCCTTCCATGAAGAGTTGCCGTAGCTCCTTGAAGTCTTCTGGTCTCTGTCGGGTGGCAACTGCACCAAACGTTTGCTCAGCTACCGAAGCAGCCCGCCGCAACTCCGCTACCGGCGTATCCCCACTCGTGAGTGAGACGGAGACCATGTCCCCTATCTGAATACCCATGGCTTTGCGAATGTCAACGGGAATGGTGATCTGCCCTTTCCGCGTCACCGTTGTTACTTGTTCGTGCATGTGATGCGCCTCGACATCTGTTGAACCCACTATCAAAGGTAATGCGATCATATCATGGGTAGTACCTGCTCGTCGATTCTCGCCGGCATCAACTACCGCATTTTAGGGATTCCAGGCCCGCTCCTGTGGCAGAATGTGTGTACAGGGCCAATCCGCTTCTCAGGAGGGAACTCCCGGTGCTATACCCATTCGCCGCACGGTCAGGGACCAAGAGCAGCGCCCGGACGGATATGGCTCATCTCGGCAGGCGTCGGCGCGGCTGTGTCGGGCGATGGCGCCGGGCACTCGCAGAAAGCCACTTGCAGTACGCGGGGCAGGGCGTGAAACGGGTGAGCGGCGCCTACCAAGCAAGATGAGATAGGACAACGCGGGACGAGGCGAACAGATGAAGCAGTTACGGAGGCCTCCGGGATGGGAATGGTGGCTCGATCGCGTTGTGCTGGCGCTCGGGCGCACGCCCTGGGGCCGGAGCGGCTACGGCCAAGCGCGCGGACTCATGCGCGTGTTTCTCTGGGTCGAGCGCATGCTGCTACGTGGTCACCACGTCGCGCCGCCCAGGCCGGGCGGCATCGTTCGCTACGAGGTGGCGCCCTATCCCGGCAGGCCGCTCGTGCTCTCCGGCGGCACGGTGGTGCGGCGCGGCGAGACGGCTATCCTGCTGCACTGGGACAATAGCGCGATAGCCTCCCTTGAGGCCGCCGCGTCAGGCGTGCAGGCGGTGATCTGGGAGATCGCGAAGCGCGGGGCCGACGACCTGCAATGCCTGGCCGAGATGGTTCGCGGTGGCGTCATTCCCGCCGAGGTGCGGGTGGTCTGGACGGAAACCGTTCACTACCGGATGCTCCAGCGCGTTGGGCTCACGACCCGCCGGGCGGCACGCTCTCCCCGCACCCCGTGGGCCCGCCTGTTCATGCTCTGCATGCTGAGTATCTACAGTCGCCCCGGCCAGCTGGATGACGCGCGCGCGCTCCGGCGGCTGCAGCTTGGCGAGGCCTGGATAAGCGTCGACGAGCTGCTGGCACGCTACGCCGATCGCGAGCACCGGCGGGAGCCCGATTCCCAGGCCGGCACGCACTAACGCCTGGCTCACTCCGGCAGGAGGCTGGCTATCATCGCGGGCGACTTCCATGGCGACTCGAGGATCCGGGGAGCGGCTCGGGCAATCGAGTAGTCCAACGCGCAGCTCCGTGCTACACGGGAATTCGTCGCTCCACCTCTACGAACCACCCCTACTTCGTGGGTGTTGCCGTCTTTCCTGGGTCTGGCGTGGGCGTGCTGGATTTCGCCTTGCCGACCGTCGGTGTGCCGGACGCGTGCCCGGGATGTGGTGCGGGTGTTCTCGTAAGCGCTTCCACCGCCGGTGTGGGCGTGGCCGTGGCCATCTCGTCGGCACGAATGCTCACAGCGTGGTATCTCACCATGCCGGGATCGATCAGATTGTGAGCGGTGATCGCGAGCCCTGCCAGAAGACGACCACCCAGGCTCTTAAGCGTCACCGAAGAGCCCTTTAGCAGTGTCCAGGCGGCACCATCGGCGGAGGTATAGGCGCTGAACGATGTACCGGTCCGCGTCACTTTCAGGTACGTGGGAACAGCACCCGCGAAATCCACAATTTGGATCGCCTCAGCGCCCTGAGACGAGCGATACTGCACCACGATACCGTTGCTGGGCGTTACCAGGGCGTCATAGAAGGCCGCCCCGGCGGCAGTATCGGCTCGCAGCATCACGCCCGCCTTAGCCCAGGGATCGCTGTAGCTCTGTGCACTGACCTGGGCGCTCACGTCGGTATCACCTCGCACCGTTGTGTAATCAAAGTGGAACTGATCGCCGGTGCCCCAGATGTCGCCGCCGCCGCTGATCACCGTCCAGGTTCCGTTTCGGAGCACGTCACTCGCCGGCACGCTCGGGCTGCCGATATCCAAGCAGCTCCAGCCACGAGGGCAAACGCTGGGGACAGCGGTCGGCGTAGGCACCGGATGGCTGCCGACGGTGAATGCATACAAGCGGCCTGGTCCCCACGATCGACCCGGCTCCGCCCATCCCGAGTTTGCGGCGTAGAGCACGCCGTTGGCGATCGTCGGAGCAGACCAGAATGGCGTCCCACGCGGATCCAGCCACTTCCAGAGTACGGCGCCTGTATTTGCATTGATCACCATCAGATGGGAGCTCGCGCCGACAACCACGATGCCCGGCGCCGCCACAACGGCAGGAAGCACGAAGCCGGGCAGGCAATCGGACCACTTCACCTTTCCTGTGTCCGGATGCAGCGCCTCAAGCGTGCCCTGGCATTTCTTGTTGACGCTGGTGCCTCCCGCCACGTAGAGCGTGGCGCCATCCCAGGCCGCGGGGGATACGGACCCATCCCCCACCTCTGGGCTGGCCAGGCCCGGGGAGGCGACCTTGTAGGTCCATACCGGTCCTGCTGACAGGTGATCGCGAGCGAACGCGTAGAATATGCCGTTCTTATTGACAACGCCCACCAGGGGCCGGCCGCCGCCGGTGAAGAGCGTTGGCGTGGAACCGAAGTCGTGGTCCATGTCGGACGCCTCAAACAGGTGCCAGGACCCGATATACTTGAAATCGGCGGCGCTGACTTCCACGACCGCTTGCGCGTCGGGCTCTTTCCCCAAGCACCTGTTGTCCTGGTCGCCGGTTGCAATGTACACCGTGCCCGCAGCCTCGTCGATCGTGGGTGATCCCCACACATCGCCGCCCGTGCAGCCATCAGGCACGAGCGTAAGGCTGGCCTGGCTGGCTCCCGTGGCTGCGTCGAGCTTCAGCAGCCGGCTCGCCGTGTGATTTGGGCAGCCGCCTTGACCAGCCACGCCTTCATAGATGCTGCCTTTATAGAGGGCCGGAGAGCTCCAGAGAGTGTCGGCCGGAGCGTTTCCCACCCCTGTCTGCCATACAACCTGGCCGGTCGAGGCGTCGAGGGCGAAGAAGTAGAGAGCCCCGCTCGTGCCGCTCATTGAGCCCCCGCCAGGCACGAACAACAGAACCCGGCCGCTGACATCAGCTACCGCCGGCGAGCCGACGACGCCCATCTGATCCGGAGTGCAGTAGGTGGGGTTGCCCGAGGAGCCAGCGTAGTAGCTTCCCAAGTACCGCGACCAAAGGTCCTTGCCGGTCGCCGCGCTCGTCGCATGTTCGTACCCGTTGTAGTCACCCCAGTACACGACACCGTTGACGACAATGGGTTGTGTAGAAACGTAGCTTCCTCTACCGTCAAGGCTCCAGGACTCCACGAGATTCGGCGCGCGTGCCACGGTGATCCGCTTCTCCACGGCATCGAAACTTGTCCTGGCATTCGAACCGAGATATGTCACCATATCACCAACCTTGAGCGGAATAACGACAGCCGTGACCGGTGTAGTAGCTGTTACCGGTGTCGCCGTGACCGCGACAGGTGTCACCGGAGTCGCCGTGACCAGAGTAGCGGTCACCGGTGTAGTCGCTGCCGCCACAGGCGTCACCACTGTCGCCGTGACCAACGTAGCGGTCACCGGAGTGGTCGCTGCCGCCACAGGCGTCACCACTGTCGCCGTGACCAACGTAGCGGTCACCGGAGTGGTCGCGGCAGCGGCAGGCACCATCGGTGCGGCGCCTCGCGCGCCAACCCCAACAAACAGCAGAAGAGTGAGCGACACTACAATGCCGCAACTGGAACGAAGCCACCAGATCCCGACGTCGGACCGCCGCATTTCTTGAGCTCACCCCAAACGTTATCTATCCAGCGTCAAAACGGAACTGGAGGAGTCACGGTATCTCTTCAGCTCGTACCTAGGTTACCGCTCTTTTCTGCATTCCGCCCACTGGGCAGGATTAAACCTTGTCTCACAACCTTTGTGACGCGCATGGTCGGAAATACGCCTGCGTCACGCGAAACTCTAAACGGGAACGCTGATACAATAGCGGAGCATGGTTCTCGCCATACTGATACGATGAAGTTCTTGTTAGCCGGGACCTCATGCGCCCTTCACTGCGACCCGACAGCCTTCCCGGACCCACACCGGACGCGCCCGTGCGACCGGCGCTCCTACCCCCTGCCAGCCGTCCTGCTTTTCCAACCTGGAAGGAATGGTCGTTCCTCCTGATCCAGGTAGTGCTCGTAAGTTGCATCGAGGTGAGCGACGACCTGCTGCGCGGCTTGGTCTTTCCGCGCGCCACCGGCCCGACGCAGGCGCATGCCGTGTGGGTGATGGACTTCGAGCAGGATCACGGCCTGTGGGTAGAGCCGTCACTGCAGCGCTTCTTTGAGCAAACCCACCACGTTCTCGGCCTGGCCATCACCTGGCCGCATGTCGTCGTCGTATTCAACTCACTCTACGGCATCGCTCACGGCCTGGTGACCGCGCTGGTCGTCGCATGGCTCTACTGGCGCCGGCCGCAGCTTTATCCATTCGTGCGCAACATCTTCGCGATAGCCACAGCACTCTCGGTGCTGACCTACAACATCTTCCCTACCGCTCCGCCCCGCCTGGCGACCAGTCTGAGCTTCGACGGCCGTCCCTTCCACTTCGTGGATACGGTCTTTTCGTCCGGGGGAGTCAACCTCAGCTTCGACCGGTACGCTGCCGTGCCAAGCCTCCATATTGTCTGGGCACTCATCGCCGGTCTTACCGTGGCCTTCGTCGCCAGACAACCGATCATTCGCCTATTCGGCCTCGCACATCCGTTCCTGATGGCCATCTCCGTCATGGTCACCGGTAATCACTACATGTTCGACTGCCTGGCGGCATTGGTGATAACGGTTCTGGCTTTCCTCATCGCGCTGTTACTCTTGCGCTGGCCGAAGATCGCCTTCGTCGGCGCTCGTCCCGGCTGGGGTCCTCCGCGCCAGCTCACGTGCATACGCCCGCATAAACCGGACCTGCTCGGCAGCGCGTAGTTTGTCTGCTCCACGTGCGCGCCCTTCCCACGTACACGATCTCTGGGATTCTGCACTCCGATAACGATCCCACCGCGACATCCTGACAAGTGGAGGAGCGGGCTTCATCGGGGACGCACGTGTCGCGGAACGGTGGCGGGGTGCCGATCAGGTCACAGCGTATCAACGAGATCCCTAAAAGTGACGCACGTGCGCCGCTGTACTAGCGCACCCATGTCTCGCAACGTTCGCCGGCAGTCCGCGGACGTGCGCGCGCCCTGGGGATGCAGGAACACCTTGACTGCCCCGGCGCGCGAAGGCAGTCGCATGCAGCCCCAGCTTCCCAGCCTGATAAGGCTCTCCTGCCCGCTGCCCGCGCCCATGTATCCTTGCCAGGACGTGAACAGACGCTTGCCCGAGACGACATCGCGCACCCATGCCATGGAGACAAGGTAGTGGAATTCACAGCGCCGGAGCTGAAGCGGAAGCTCTGATGTTGCCAGCCACGCCGGCGCGCAGAAGCCACGCACCTCGAGACCGGCCTCCGACAGGATGCGCCGCCCCGCCGTCAGACGCGCCGCCATCTCGGGGCCGTCGATAGTGAAGAACTCGGCCGCTGTCGGCGCGAACAGACGAGCGCGCACGCTGGCTGGCCTCCAGCCCGCGATCGTTCCCGCCGCAACGTGGGTGTAGCCGTGCAGCACGATCTCGGATCCGGCCCGTGCCTCGGCGCGCAGCAGATCGACAAACTTGGGATGCGCGCGAATGTCCTGGCGGCCACCTTCATTTGGGATCACCTTCAGCACGCGGGGCCGCGCACCGGCTGCATCGCAGGCGTCCAGCAGATAGCGGAGGTCGTCGACGTGCGAGGGCGCAACATCGTGGATCGAAACGACAACACGCTTCGTTGCACTGCTAGCGGACACCGCGGACCTGCCAGACAAAGACACCGCTCGCCGCCGCGCACACGGAAGCGCCGAGGAACAAAATGCCGTAGCTGCCCGCTTTTCCAAGGGGCGAGAAGGCCAGCAAGACGGCGCCACCGAGAAACGGCGCCACGGTCTGCGGCAGATTGGTCGAGAGTCCCCACAGGCCGAGGTCTTTTGCCGCGAACCCCTCGTGTGGCAATACGTCGACTGCCAGGGCCCAGTCCACCGCCATGTACGTACCGAGCGCAAAGCCAAAGACGACACCCAACGCCAGCACCATGTTGAGATCGTGCAGGAACGCGAGACCGCATAGAGCGCTGGACATCAAGACACTGGCAATGCTTACCAAAACACGCCGGCCGATGCGATCGGACAGGATGCCCGTCACGATGCCGCTGAACAGGGCTGCCACGGTGGCCACGCCCGCGAGAATCGCCGCACCCTCCACGAATGCTGTCACGTGCACGACGTCCCGCACGTAGAACGCGACGAACGTAAAGAGGGTGTAGAGCGCGATCATCATCATCGTGCGCGTAGCAAACACCCACGAGAAGTCGGGGTTGCGCCACGGCTCCAACCACAGCGCGCGCCAGTTATGCACGACCGGCCTCGCGCTCGTACTGGGCAACGGGTCGGGCAATCGCCACGCGGTGAGCGAGGCTCCCGCAGCAATCAGCGTCGCATTGAGCACGTAGAAGCCGGCTTCGTGCTGCGGCGTGATAATGATGGCGGCAAAGCCAAAGCTGGTAATCGTACCAAGCATGCTCATGGCGCCCAGATAACCCGAGGCTTCTCCATATTGCCGTGGCGGCACGTGATCGGGAATGTACGCTTGATAGGCCGCACCGCTCACCGCAGCGCCGAAGCCCGCCAGCATAAAACCGATGAAGAGTGCCGGCAGGTTCGCCGCCTGGGCCATGGCAAGGAGCCCGACCACGTCGATCAGGGCGCCCCCGATCACAAAGGGACGTCGCCTGCCCCACGTGCTCGACGACAGATCGCTCAGGGCGCCGGCTATCGGCTGTACAACCATGATCACCAGGCCTGCCGCCCCGCCCAGTAGCGCCAGCAGTGTCGTGGCCTGTGCCGCCGTGCTGAGATCGGTGAGCTGCTGCGGAACGGCAAGCCCGAGCAGCGCTCCACCCTGAAAGCTCAACGAGAACCAATAGGCAGCCAGCAGTACCTGCCGCCGTGATGGCAGATCCTCGTCAAGCCTGAGTTCGTCGGATCCGACCCCGAGAGCGTGCATGTCCACGTCGCACCTGGGTCACACTACCGAGAAGCCTCGACGGCACGCGATCCGTGCCGTGGACACACTGCACGAGCCCGGAACCGCCCGGTCAGAAGGCAACCGGGGCGAGCACCATTGGCCAGCGTATCCGCTGAGCGCGCACGGTTCAAGGAGGATGTGCTAGCTCGAGGTTCTCTTTTCATGGTCGAGCAGCCAGCGCTTCCGTGGCAAGCCCCAGGCGAAGCCGCCGAGACCGCCGTTCGAGCGGACGACGCGGTGGCAGGGCACGATCAGCGCGACTGCGTTTCGCCCGCAGGCGGACCCGGCGGCGCGGGGTGCCGCGGCGTTGCCCAGGCGGGCGGCCAGCGCGCGGTAGGTGATCGCGGAGCCGGCTGGAATCGTCCGGAGCGTGCTCCAGGCCGCTAACAGGTAGGGCGAGCCGTGTTGTACGACGGGGATCGCATCGATGGCGCCGAGATCGCCGTCCAAGTATGCCTTCACCGCGCGCGAGTGCTCGCTCAGGTCATGCAAGGCAGGAATGTCACCTGCCAAGTGCCCGTTGCCGATCAGGGGGAGTAGCTCCGCAGCGCTATCGGTGAAGCCCGCGGCGTACACGCCGTCGTCGCCGGCAAGCATCATGAACGGTCCAACGGGTGTCGAGAGTGTGGCACTATAGAGTCTGTTCATCGTCATTTGTCCCTCTGTCTGTCTGGTGTTTCAATACGAGAGCTCGTGAGGCTGCTCCACAGATGGAGCGCCGCATAGCCTCGCCACGGGCGCCATGCTTCGGCTATGCCAGCCATGCTCCTGGGATCGGTGGGTCTCCCCAGCCGCTCCACCGCATGGCGCAGGCCCAGGTCGGTGGCAGGAAACGCGTCGGGGTCGCCGAGGGCGCGCAGCGCGATGTAGGATGCGGTCCACGGCCCGACCCCGGGCAGTGCCATCAGCCGTCCAATTGTCTGCGTGCGATCGGCGCCGTGATCGAGCACGATCTCGCCCATGGCGACGGCGCGACCAAGCGCGCGCAGGCTGGCGATACGGGCTTCAGTGAGACCGAGTCCCAGGAGATCGCCGTCCGCCACTGCCGCGGCACTGGGGAAGTAGTGGGTGAGCACCCCGACCGGGGCTGGTAACGGTTCTCCCAGCCGAACAGTGAGTCGTGCCGCCAGCGTACGCGCGCCAGGCACCGAGATCTGTTGGCCAAGAACGGCGCGTACTGCCAGTTCGAACCCATCCATTGTGCCCGGCACCCGTAGCCCCGGCTGCGCGGCGACCAGGGGCCGGAGCACTGGATCCGAGCCAAGCACATCTCCGATTGCCGCCGGATCGGCGTCCAGATCGAATAGCTGCCGGCTTCGTTGTACGATCAGCGGCAGTTCAGTGAGGTCCTCGAAGCCGAGCCGCAGCGCCACCATATTCGCCTTGGGCAAAGGCTCCAGGGTTACGACGCCACGCGTGCGCGGCATGATCAGTGTCCTCCGATATGTGCCGTCCGTTACCGCCTCGACTCCAGGGATCGCTCGTGCACCGAGGAACGCAAGCAGCGCTTCGGCGCCAACAGGCGGGCGGTAGCGCAAGCGCAGAACGATCTCACCTGCGCCCGCCAGCGCGGGACGTGCCTGCTTGCGCAGCTCCGACGGCGTGCAGCCGAACGAAGCCCGCATGGTGTCATTGAACTGGCGGATGCTGTCGAAGCCTGCTGAGAACGCCACCGTCGTGAGCGGCAGCGTGGTCTGATCTATGAGCAGGCGCGCGGTCTGCGCGCGCCTCGTTCTGGCGAGCGCTAGCGGACCCGCGCCGACTTCCGCCAGCAGTTCACGGTGGAGATGGCGGGGACTGACCGCCAACCTCTTTGCGAGCCCGTCGACACCCTCCGTGTCGGCCACGCCCCCGGCAATCAAGCGCAGCGCCCTGGCCACAAGATCTGCGCGAACGTTCCAGTCAGGCGATCCGGGACTCGTCTCCGGGCGGCACCGTCTGCAGGCGCGGAATCCCGCGGCCTCTGCCGCGGCGGCGCAGATGTAGAACTGCACGTTAGCGGCTTTTGGCGTCTGGGCTGGGCAAATCGGCCTGCAGTAGATGCCGGTCGTGGTGACGCCGGTGAAGAACCGGCCGTCGAAGCGTGAATCGCGGCTACACATCGCCCTGTAGCACGCATCAAAATCTAGGAGCATGCGCTCGCCGCCTTTGCTGGAACTAGGACCGGGTGCAACCCCGTCGAACGAGCTCGACATCCTCGAGCTTGGCTCGGAGCCACTACTATGAGTGTAGGCCCCATCCCGCACCCAGGCTAGCGGTTTTCGGACATGCACCTTATGCGAGTTGCGCCAGCAGATCCGGCCGATTGCTCGTCACACCGTCCACGCCGGCCAGGCGTAGCGCCTTCAACGTGGGCAGGTCGTCAACTGTCCACGTGAGAACCGGCAAGTCCGCGCGATGCAGGAGATCCACGACGGCCGGCGCGGCAAGATGCCAGTCGAGCGTGGCGCTGTCCGCGTTCGCCGCGCGCGTGGCACGCAAGATCCAGCCGGCCTGACCCCGGGCGCCAGCAGGCGTGTAGCGTCCGAGGACGCGGCAAGGGAGGTCGGACCAGGTTGCGTCGAGGCTGCAGGCGCTGTGAATGGACGGAGCCAGCTCGCGAAACGCCGCGAACGCTCGCCTGGCGCCGCCCGAGAGCATCGTCTCCTCGCGACTTCCTGCCCGATCAATGGCGCTCAGCAGCCTCGGTCCCGCGCTGTCCCGTTTCAGGTCGAGGTTGACCAATACACGTCCGTGCATGAGGTCGAGGGCCTCTTCGAGCGTCGGTATACGTTCTCCCTTGCCGATATCCAGGGTCTTCAATGCTGCGAGCGTGCTGGCGCCCACGCTTCCGCGGTGTCGGGTCATCCGCTGGAGGTCGTCATCGTGGCTGAGCACGAGCGTGCCATCGGCGCAGGGCCGTACGTCGACCTCTACCATCTCCACTCCGTAGCGAAGCGCCGCCTCGATTCCGCGCAGGCTGTTCTCCGGCTCGAGCGCGGCCGCACCGCGATGAGCGATGCGCAGGAAAGGGTGCGCGGGGAACAGGCGGGCGCCAACCGGCAGTTCTCGCACCGCGCCGGCATGCCTGCGCAGCCATCCTCGCCAGCCCGGGATGTACGCGGTCACATCGGAGAAATCCATTGAAGACGTGGCCTCCAGTCGTCGCGCTTTCTACCAGTCCGTGATCGTATTGTCCTGGGCACACCTATGCTGCGGCAAACGGCCCTGTTATGTCGAGAGAGCGTCTTCGAAATCCAGTAGCCTTACGTGCTGAGTGAAGTCCTACGCCTGTAGTGGATGCGCCAAAGCGATGGGGATTGAGCGCTCATTGCCACAAACCGGCAACCGCCGCAGCCGGATTCATCCGGCGAGCACCCTGCGATCCGCTTTCAAGCGAAGGCTCCTTGGTTATGCGCAGACCCTGCCCGGCCAGCTGGCACAGCTTTACAAGTAAGTACGTGCGAAACATAATGAGGGGAGACTCTTGCGAACGATACCTTCTCAACAGCGATACGCGGAACTACGAGCATCCTCGTCCGTGCGAGCGATCGAAATCGCGCAACCCTCGGCAACGTCGTCTGCAACCAGTGCGTGCCGGCTGAAAGGTGTGCTGCCATGCGAAGATCACGTCGTCCCGCGTTTCTCGCACGTATTGCGTCGCTCTGCGCGCTGATCCTGCTGGCGCCGGCTGCTCCGCCGCTCACCGGCGCGGCACAGGCGTCGGCCACGCGCTCCGTTGGCCAGGCGGCACCCGGGGCGACCGCATGGGTGTGGGGATACAACGGCAGCGGCGAGCTCGCCGACGGGACCACCACCAGCCGGCTCAGCCCGTGGCATGTGCCTGGCCTGAGCGGCGTGCGCGCCATCACTGCCGGCAGCAGTCACAGCCTGGCGCTCACCGCAGACGGCTCAGTGTGGACCTGGGGCAACAATAGCTATGGTCAACTGGGTCTCGGCGCTAATGTCAGCGGATTTGGCGTTCCACAGCAGGTGCCCGGTCCGAAAAACGTGCGCGCAGTCGCCGCCGGCGACCTGTTCAACCTGGCGCTGACTGCGGATGGCTTGGTTTGGGCCTGGGGGGAGAACCAAAATGGCCAGATAGGCGTCGACCCCACGACCGCATACAGGATAACCAGCCCCCAGCGCATACCCGGGCTGAACGGCGTCCGGGCCATAGCAGCCGGTACCGGCTTTGGCCTGGCGCTCAAGCTCGACGGTACGGTCTGGGCCTGGGGCGACAACGAATACGGCGAGCTTGGCGTCCCAAACGCCACGATCAACAGGCGCAGCAGCCCGCGGCAAGTAGCCGGGCTTCCCGCGGTGCGAGCAATCGCGGCCGGCGACAGCTTCAGTCTGGCCGTGGCAACGGACGGCTCGGTCTGGGCCTGGGGCGACAATGTATACGGAGACCTGGGTGAGGACACCAATATTACCGGTAGCAGCGTGAGCAAGCCCCTGCTCGTGCCGGGGCTGAGCGGTGCGAGATCAATCGCAGCCGGCGCGGGCCACGCACTCGCGCTCACGATGAGCGGCCACGTCTGGGCCTGGGGCAATAATCAATCGGGCCAGCTTGGCGTCGAGCCCAATAGCGGCGGCTACCGGCGGAGCACCCCGCAGCAGATTGCCGGCCTGAGCAGCGTGAAGGCGATCGCGGCCGGCACGGATTACAGCCTGGCGCTGACTGCGGACGGCTCGGTCTGGGCCTGGGGCGACAACCAGTATGGTCAGCTTGGCGACACCACAACCACGAGCCATGCCACCCCGCAGCGTGTGTCCGGACTTGGTAAGGTTCAGGCGATTGGGGCCGGCTATGGTAAGAGCATGGCGATCGTGGGGTCCCCCACGGGTTCAATTGTACTGCCGCCGCTCGGCGCCACGCCGACCCCTGGCCGCGCACCCAGCCCACCGGGGTCGACGTGCGCGGTCGTCACCATCGACACGTTGGACCAGTGCGTCGAGCCGAGCGTGCTCCGCGTCGTGAAGCTGTTGCCCGGCGGCCTGGCCGAGCAAGGCAGCGCGTTCGTCATTCGCTCCGACGCTACCGGTACCTACCTCGCCACGAATAAACACGTCGTCGATGGTGTCACCAAGGACATGCTCACGGTCTACCTTCCCGACGGCCACACGCACTACAAGGTGGTGGGCTTACTCAGCACGGGCGCCGGCGACGGCACCGTGCACGACCTGGCGCTTGTTCTGATCCAGCCGACGAACTTGCGGCCATTGCGCTGGGGCGATTCCACGAAGCTTCACCCGCTGCAACAGGTGGTCGCTATCGGTTACGGCGATGCCTTCGATTTGCTTGGACCGCCATCGATCACGACCGGCACCATCGACGCCACGGGGCGTAATCTTGGCAAGTGTGGCGGCGCGGGCTGGATCCAGCACGACGCATCGATCACCCACGGCAACAGCGGCGGCCCGCTCCTCGATGCGCAGGGCCGGGTTATCGGGATTAACACCGTGAGGCTCGATCCGCAGAGCGTCTGCCCGACGACCACAGCGCTGGGCTTCGCCATCCCCAGCGCCAGTGCCCAGGTCACCCTGGGCACCTTGTCGCGCCTGCTGCCTGGCGTGCAGGGTGGCCTCGTTACCATGGTGGGCGAGCAGATCGACATCGCCGCGATGCACATCCCGAGCAAGCCGGCATCTCTGCCCCACGTGCATTTCGACCTGCCGTTGTCGTGGCACAATGCAGCCACTGCAGGCACATTCAGCTCGCGCGACGGGCGGCTCACGATAACACTGGCAGCACGACACTATGGGCAGGCTCCCACGCCCGCCCAACTGCAAGCGGATGCAGTCCGCGCGCTGCACGCGAGCGCTCCGTTCGCCGGCATGGGCGTCAGTCCCGCTGTGCTGCCTTCCCTGAGCGGCGTGGTGGTCAGCGTGCTTCCTGCCCACCATTCGTATCGTGCCGAAGGTTTTGCCTTGCTCGCCGCCGGAAAACAGGTGGAGGTGACCATTGCCCGTCTGGCCGACCCCACGGCAACGCTCATGGACCGGCAGGAAGCAGACTCGCTGTTGCTCAGCCTGGCTGCTGCCTCGTGAGACATGATCGTGCTTGAGTCCAGGCATGCACGTCGCGCGCCATACGTCGAGTTGACCGGCGCGACCTGAGGCCGCCGAGCCCCCAGGCGCAGGGCGTACACCGCGTCTCGAGTCATGTGCCGCGCGAGGTCTCCCCCATCAGGTCCATCTGCTCGCGGGCGTGAGCGGCAGCCTCCACCGCGCTCATCGCGCGCCCCGCGTGCCAGGCTGCATCGAAGCGCTCCGAGCCGAGCGCCGACTTCGTTTCAGCCATGAGCTGCTCGTGCATGGCACGGTGGGAGGACGCTAGCGGAGCGTGCATCTCGTGGCGCAAGCAAGAAGCAGCACCGAGTAAGGTCGCCGTGGCAGTATGGCGCGCTCCGGCGGCGAGGGCCTTCGCCACGCCTTCGAGGACTGCAGCCAGGCCCAGATTGTCGCCGAGGGATTCGCGCAGCGCGAGCGCCTCAAGGAAGTAGGGGAGAGCTTCGTTGTAGTCGCCCTTGGCCTGCAGCGTTTCGGCGAGATTCTGGCACGACGCGGCAACCATCGCTTTGTTTCCCATCGCCCGGCTGACCGCCAGACTCTCCTCGTAGATCGCCCGCGCCCTGGCGGTGTCACCCTCATCGAACGCAACCAGAGCCAGATTGTTCATCGTCGCTGCTGTCCCTGGCTTGTCGCCCAGCGCGCGCAGGATACCCAGCGCTTCGGTGAGAAGGGTCGTCGCGCGCTCGAATTCGCCCTGCTCGCGAGATAGCAGGCCTAGATTGTTGAGCACCGACGCCACGGTCCCGTGATCTTGCTCGGCGCGGAATACCTCTAGCGCGTCGGCATATTGACGCGCGGCTTCCGCGAAATCGCCGTTTGTGCCTGCAACCATGCCCAAGCTGTTATGGGCCGCGGCCGTGCCCCAGCGATCGCCCAGTGCCGTACAGATCTCAAGGCTTTGCCGGTAGAATGCCGCGGCATCGTCGAAATGGCTCTGCCGCTTCGCCACGTTGCCCAGCTGGCGAAGCGTGTCCGCGGCGCCTGCCTCGTCACCGCGCTGCCGCTGCGCTGCCAGCGCTGCCTCATAATGACCGCGAGCAGCGGCGTAGTCCCCCATGCTATGAGCAAGCTTGCCGGCGGCGGCGCGTGCCCGAACATCGCTCGAGGCCGGAACAGCCGCCAGACCTTTCTCCAGCCAGCGCCGTCCCTCGGAAAAATGCCCGCGCACTGTCCAGAAGTCACTTAGCAGCCCAGCCAGCGCTAGCCCGTCGTGTGCCCGTTCCGGGTCGTCCATGCTCCAGCCGAGAGCCGCGCGCAGGTTGTCGAGCTCGCTCTCCAGGCGGGCTAGCCAATGGGCTTGATCAGGACCGCGCAATGCCGGCTCGGCCTGTTGCGCCAGCGCCACGCACCATGCCAGCAACCGGTTCGGCGGCGACGGTCCCTCGCCAGCCATGTCTTGCCGCTCAGCGCTGTACTGGCGCACGGTCTCCAGCATCCGGTAGCGCGTTTCTTCCGCGACCTCGACTGCCTGCACCAGCGACTTGTTGACGAGTGCCGTCAGCAGGTCCAGCACCGCCCAACTCTCCACGCTGGCGGAGGCACAGACCGTTTCGGCAGCTTCCAGCGTGCAGCCGCCCGCGAACACGCTCAGACTGCGCATCAGCAAGCGCTCGGGCTCGGACAGCAGATCGTAGCTCCAGTCCAGAGCCGCTCGCAGGGTCCGCTGGCGCGGAAGCGCCGTGCGCGGGCCGCCGGTCAGTAGCTTGAACCGGTCGCTCAGGCGCGCGGCGATAGCTTCAGGAGCGAGCGCGCTCAGGCGCGCCGCGGCGAGCTCCAGAGCGAGCGGCAGACCGTCGAGTCGGGCGCATATCGCCGCCACAGGAGGAGCATTCTGGTCTGTCAAGACGAAATCATGCTTGGCTGCACGCCCGCGCTCCACGAACAGCCGTACCGCCGGATAACCGCCGATCGACTCCGCGGTGGGCGCGATGGCTTCCGGAGTTTGCAGCGATGGCACGCGATATGTTTGCTCGCCCGCCACTCCAAGCGGCTCCCGGCTGGTGGCAATGATGCGCAGCTGCGGCGCTGCCACCAACAGCGCAGTCGTCAGCCGCGCGCCGGCCTCGATCACATGCTCGCAGTTGTCCAGCACCAGCAGCAGCGTCCTGGACTTCACGTGCTCGGCTATGATCGCCTGTACCGATCGACCCTGCTCCTCCCGCAAGCTCAGAACGCCTGCAACTTCCGCCGGCACCAGTGCAGGATCGCCGATCGCCGCCAGACCGGCCAGCCACACGCCGTCGGGAAAGCGACTCTGCACCGACTTCGCTACTGCCAGCGCGAGGCGGGTCTTCCCGCATCCTCCGGGTCCGACCAGCGTCAGCAGGCGGCAGCCGCCCGCCGCGATATCTCCCTCCAGCAGCGCGGTCAGCTCAGCCTGCTCCTGCTCGCGACCGATGAAGCTCGTGACCGCCGCGGGCAGATTTGAAGGAGTCGGAGCGACCGGCGGCAGGCCCGACGGCACACAGGCAGCAGCCGGCACGTTCGGTGATGGAGGCGCATCAGGCGGAGCCACACGCGACACAGGCGACGTTTCTGCCGCCGGAGCGGCCACGCCGAAGGGCAATCCACGGATGGCGCCAAGTAAGTGCTGGAGTGCAGCCGGATCGTCGGCGCCGGCGGAGAAGTTGACCCAGCTGAAGGCGCCGAGGAAGGGCGGCAACAGGTCGGGATCGAAGGGCTCCGGCACCCCCGGCAGCAGCACAGGGAAGCAGCGAAACACCGGATCCTTGGCCACCCGATCGAGTGCCAGCCGGACTTCCATCGCGGACCAGGCGCCGATGCTGTGCGGGCCGACGAATACGGCACAGGAGCGACTGGCACGCATCCCGGCCGCCAGCTCCGCCTGCCAGTCGCCGCCGGGAGTCAGGCGCCACTGATCGAGCCAGGGCTCCAGACCCTCGTTCCGCAGAGCGTGAGCGATGGCCGCCACGGCGGGGCGGTCCTTGCTGTTGTAGGACAGGAACACATCATAACGCAGATCGCTCATCGAGAGGCCTTCCGCAGACATTCATAGGATACCTGCCGAATACCCTACTGCCCACGTCGGAGTTTGACGGGCGCAAATCCGGGTGCTACGATAAAGTCTGAGTAGCGTAGTAAGAGTTTTTCCGCGAGGCACGAGATGCAATTCTCTAAACGCAGCGAATACGGCGTGAGGGTGTTGACCGAACTGGCCATTCACTACGGCTTCGGGCCGCTCTCGCTCACCGAGATCGCCCGCGACCAGGACATGCCTTTGCCGTACCTCGAGCAGATTGTCGTGTTGCTGCGACGCGCCGGCCTCGTCATCAGCCATCAGGGTGTTCACGGCGGCTACGAGCTGAGTCGCGCGCCGTCCGACATCGCGATGAGCGACGTCATCGACGTGCTCGAAGGGACCATGGCGCTGATGCTCTGCGCCCCCCTAGACGGCGCCACCAAGCTGTGCGGTCGCGAAAGCATGTGCGGGAGCAAAGAACTGTGGCGCCGTGTACGCGACGCGGTGGCCGAAACGCTGCGCGCGACGACTCTGGCGGAGCTGATGCCCGAGCGCGTTCCGTTCGTGAAGCTGCACAAAGACTTGACCCCCTTACCAATGCTTGCCGGCACGTGGTCCGGCAACGGCGAGACGACGGTGTCGCCTGGCCCGGTTGTCGGGTAGCCACGATCGGTATGGTTTGAGAGAGGATGGGAACGAATGAGCAATCTGGTAATTAAGGACCTGCGAGTGTGCGTCGAGGGAACGGAGATCCTCAGAGGGATCAACCTGACCGTGCGTATGGGCGAGACGCACGCGCTGATGGGCAAGAACGGCTCGGGCAAGAGCACGCTGGCCAGCACGCTCATGGGCCACCCGAGCTACGAGGTGGTCGGCGGCGATGTCTTACTCGACGGCGAGAGCATTCTGGGGCTCGGCCCGGATGAGCGGGCAAAACGCGGCCTGTTCCTGGCGTTCCAATACCCGAGCTCGGTGCCGGGCGTGCCGATGTTCAACTTCCTGCGCATGGCCTATAACGCCGTGCACACGCCCGTAGGCGGAAAACCGCTGGCCGTGCGCGAATTCCGCAAAGCCCTGGTCGAGAAGCTGGCACTGCTGAAGATGGATGAGGACTTCCTCAAACGATACTTGAACGACGGCTTCTCCGGAGGCGAAAAGAAGCGTGCCGAGATTCTGCAGATGGCCGTGCTGCAGCCCAAGTTCGCCGTTCTTGATGAGACCGACTCGGGGCTCGACATCGACGCCATGCGGATCGTCTCGGAAGGCGTGAACGCGCAACGCGGCCCCAACCTCGGCACGCTGGTCATAACGCACTACCAGCGGCTGCTCGACTATATCGTGCCGGACTACGTCCACGTGATGCTGGCCGGAAAGATCGTCACTACCGGCGACAAAGAGCTGGCCAAGGACCTTGAGCTCCGCGGCTACGAGTGGGTGGAACAGCAATTCGGAGAGAGCGGAGAGGCGGCCTGACATGGCAGTGAACGCGATTGAGCAAGTCAACACCGACTACCAGTACGGGTTCAGCGATCCGGAAGACTACGTCTTCAAGTCGGGCCGTGGCCTCACACCGGAAGTCGTTCGTAAGATCTCCGAGATGAAGGACGAGCCCGAATGGATGCTCAAGTTCCGGCTCAAGGCGCTGGAGTTCTTCAACCGCCGCCCGATGCCGAGCTGGGGCGCCGATCTCTCGGCTATTGACTTCGACAACATCTTCTACTATGTCAAGCCATCGGAGCGCGCCGGGCGCAGCTGGGAAGAAGTACCAGAGGGCATCAAGAATACGTTTGACCGGCTGGGCATCCCCGAAGCGGAGAAGAAGTTCCTGGCCGGGGTGGGCGCCCAATACGAGTCGGAGACGATCTATCACAAGCTGCGCGAGGACCTCTCCAAACAGGGTGTGGTCTTCCTCGACACGGGCGTCGCCCTGAAGGAGCAGCCGGACCTGTTCAAGCAGTACTTCAGCACCATCATTCCCCCAAACGACAACAAGTTCGCCGCACTCAACAGCGCAGTATGGAGTGGCGGCAGCTTCATCTACGTGCCGAAGGGCGTCCACGTGGACCTGCCTCTGCAGGCCTATTTCCGTATCAATGCCGAGAACATGGGTCAGTTCGAGCGCACCCTGATCATCGTCGACGAAGGCGCCTACGTGCACTACGTCGAAGGCTGTACGGCGCCGACGTATAGCTCGGATTCGCTGCACAGCGCGGTGGTCGAGATTATCGTCAAGAAGGGCGGCCGCTGCCGTTACACGACCATCCAGAACTGGTCGAAGAACGTCTACAACCTGGTGACCAAGCGGGCCGTGGCCTATCAAGACGCCACCATGGAGTGGGTCGACGGCAATCTGGGCTCGAAAGTCACCATGAAGTACCCGGCTATTTGGCTTATGGAGCCGGGTGCTCGCGGCGAAGTCCTCTCCATCGCCTTCGCCACGGACGGCCAGCACCTCGACGCCGGCGGCAAGGTGGTGCACATGGCGCCGCATACCTCGTCGGTGATCACCTCGAAGTCGATCAGCAAGGGTACCGGACGCGCCAGCTATCGAGGCCTGCTCAAGATGCATAAGGGTGCGAAAGGCTCGAAGTCGACCGTGGTCTGCGATGCGCTGCTGCTCGACGAGAGCAGCCGCACGGATACCTATCCCTATATCGAGATTGAAGAGGATGATGTCGAGACGGCGCACGAAGCGACCGTTACCAAGGTCGGCGAGGAGCAGCTGTTCTACCTCAAGAGCCGTGGGCTCTCCGAGGCAGATGCCACGTCCATGATCGTGCGCGGGTTCATTGAGCCGATTGCCAAGGAACTGCCCCTCGAATACGCGGTCGAGCTCAACCGGCTCATCCAGCTGGAAATGGAAGGCAGTGTCGGCTAGTATGACTGCAGAGCTAAAGCCCGACCTTTCGCTAGATACCGTCCAGATGCTCGCCCAGCGCAACGGTGAGCCGCAGTGGATGCGTGACCTGCGCCAGAGCGCGTGGGAGACCTATGAGGCCACCCCGATGCCGGCAATCACCGACGAGGAGTGGCGCCGCACGCAGCCACAGCTGCGCAGGATCAATTTCGACGCGCTGCACATGCCGGAACCCAACGGCGCCGTTCCGCTGCCGGCCGCCTGGCAGCCGAACGAAGAAGCGCTGCGTTCGCGTGCCGGGTTCCTGGTCTCGCATGTCGCGACTCCGGCGCTTCGCACGCTCGCGGACGACCTTGCGGCAAAGGGCGTGATCCTCACCGATATGGACACGGCGGTACGCGAACACGGCGATCTCGTGCGGGCCGCCTTCATGGCCGAGGCGGTCAAGCCGGAGTTCAGCAAGTTCGCCGCCCTGAACGGCGCTCTCTGGGGCGGCGGCACGTTCGTCTACGTGCCGGCCGGCGTGAAAGTCGCCTTGCCGCTGCAGGCCAGCACGTGGTTGGACCAGCCTGGTCTGGCAACGTTCCCCCACACACTCGTCGTGATGGACCGGAATAGCGAAGCAACCTTCGTCGACGAAACTGGGTCCCGTGGCGCCGATGAGACACTGAGCGTGCCGGTAGTCGAGCTTATCCTGCATGAAGGAGCGAAGCTCACTTTCGTGACGCTGCAAGAACTGGACGACAGCGTGCGCCAGGTAGGCGTACATCGCGCCATCCAGCACAAGAACAGCAGCCTCACCTGGATCACGGCGACCATGGGTGGCCAGTTCGTGAAGCTCAACATCGATACGGAGATGCGGGGGCCCGGCTCCACGAGTGAGATTCTTGGCCTCTACTTCGTCTCCGGTAGTGAGTTCCTCGACTACCATACGCTGCAGGATCATATTTCGCCTAACGCCACGAGCAACCTTCTCTTCAAAGGCGTGTTGAAGGACTCCTCGCGCCTCGTCTATTCCGGTCTGATCCGCGTGCGCGAAGGCGCGCAAAAGACGGATGCGTATCAGAAGAACAATAACCTGATTCTCAGCCCGTCGGCACGCGCGGACTCTATTCCGAATCTGGAGATCGCCGCAAACGACGTGCGTTGCTCGCACGGCGCCACGGCAGGCAAGGTCTCTGAGGACCACCTCTTCTACTTGATGAGTCGCGGGCTCTCGCGCGGAGAGGCAGAGCGGTTGATCGTCAACGGCTTCCTGGCACCGTTGATCGAGCGCATTCCGCTTGAAGACGTGCGAGAGCGTCTCACAGCCCAGGTCGACGCGAAGATGGCTGCCGGAGCATCGGACAGAACGTAGATGGTAACGATCAGGACGGGCGGAGCGCGATATCAACTGGATGCCCGTGGATGTGAGCCTGGCTCCGACGATATCAATGAAAGAGAGGATCCTCTGTGCTGAGCATCGACAGGGCAACGCTCGAGTCCGTCTCTTCACCTCCGGCAACATCCACTCCCCTGGAACCGTCGATCGTGAGGGCAGACTTTCCCATTCTCGCCACAAGCCGGAACGGCAAGCCGTTGACGTACCTGGACAACGCAGCGACGTCGCAGAAGCCGCAGGCCGTTATCGACGCCATGTCCAGCTACTACACCACATTCAATGCCAACGTGCATCGCGGTGTCTATGAGATCAGCGAGCGGGCCACCGAGGCCTACGAGGAGGCGCGGAACAGCGTCGCCGGCTTCATCAACGCTCCCACCGCCGATAGCGTCGTCTTCGTCCGCAACACCACGGAAGCGATCAACCTGGTCGCCTACGCCTGGGGCCGGCGGAATATCCGGCCGGGCGATGCGATACTCACCAGCGCCATGGAGCATCACAGCAACCTGGTGCCCTGGCACCTGATGGCCGAGGATCGCGGCGCGCGCATACTCGCGCTGCCGGTCGATGGGCGCGGGCGGCTGGATCTGAGCGACCTCGATGCGCTCCTCGCACAAGGTGTCAAGCTTGTGGCCATTAGCCATATGAGCAACGTGGTGGGAACCATCAATCCGGTGGCCGAGATCGTGCGTCGCGCTCACGCGCACGGGGCCCTGGTACTGGTCGATGCGGCGCAGAGCGTGCCGCACTTCCCGGTCGATGTACAGGCGCTGGACTGCGATTTCCTGGCGTTTTCCGCGCACAAGATGCTCGGACCGACAGGTATCGGCGCCCTCTATGGGCGCTACGATGTGCTCGACGCCATGCCACCGTTCATGGGCGGTGGATCGATGATCCGCAAGGTGGTTATCGACTCGTCGACCTATGCCGATATCCCACAGCGGTTCGAAGCGGGAACTCCGGCCATCGCCGAGGCAGTCGGATTCGCCGTGGCCGTGCGCTACCTGACCGCCCTGGGCATGCAGCGGGTGCGCGAGCGCGAGCATGTGCTCACGGACTATCTCCTGCGGACACTGTCCTCCATCCCGAATGTCACCGTGTACGGGCCGTCCGCGGACGAACGTGGCGGCGTGGCGTCATTTGGCGTCCGCGGCGTGCACCCGCACGACGTGGCCTCGATCCTCGATCAGGACAACATTGCAGTGCGAGCAGGTCACCATTGCTGCCAGCCGCTGATGCGCGTGCTGGATGTCAACGCGACGACACGCGCGAGCGTCTATTTCTACAATACAATTGAGGAGATCGACACGTTGGCGCGCGGACTCGAGCGGGTGCGCAAAGTGTTCAGCGTGTAGCCATGCGGCAGCCGCTTGCAGGCGCCGGCTTGATGGGGTCCCGACGGCAAGGAGCAACATCGAAAATGAACAGCGACATTTACCAAGAAGAGATACTGGACCACTATCGCAATCCGCACAATTACGGAACGATCGAGGGTCCGGACGCCACCTATGAAGACACGAACCCGCTGTGCGGCGATGTTGTGGCCGTGGATGTGCGGTACGACGGAGATCGCGTTGCGGAAGTGCGATTCCGTGGAAATGGATGCGCCATCAGCCAGGCCGCGACGTCCATGCTTACGGACATGGTAGTCGGCCGGACCAAGAGTGAGGCGCTGGCCATCACGCGCGATGAAATCCTTGATGAGCTGGGTGTTCCGCTCAGTCCGGCGCGCGTCAAATGCGCATTGCTCGGCTACAAAGTAATGATGGCTGCGCTCTATGGCGTGCCGGATGCAGTCAAGCGCCTGGAAACGTCCGCGTAGGCACAGGCTAGGCTGCTGCACCGATTGCCCGAGAATGCGGTCACGTGCCGCGGCACGGCCGAACGGCGTGCGGCAAATTCCTGCTTCGCGCGATACGTGCCGAACCGAGCACCAGGTTTCTCGAGCATGGCCCGACCCGGGCGCGGCGCGGCGGCGATACCGTGGTGAAGGAAACGAAATACCCCGTGCCGCGACCGGCACTTCAAGCCAAACACAAACGACACGGCGCAACACTTGGCGAATCAGACCCGCACATTCGGATGTTACGATGCGTTGAGCCTTCAATCGGAGTGAATATATCGGTGAGTACGATACATCGAGTCGCGTCGACCTCTGACCTGGCGCCCGGGGAAAGCAAATGCGTGCGGACGGGCGGCGACACTATCGCGCTTTTCAACTGTGACGGCACGTACTATGCGATGGACGACACCTGTACCCATGAGGAAGCATCTCTGTCTGACGGATGGCTGGAGGGCACGGAGATCACGTGCCCGCTGCACGGCGCGATATTCGACGTCACGACCGGCGCAGCGCTCTGCCTGCCCGCCACCACGCCCGTGCGCACATACCCGGTGCACGTCGAAGGCGACGGCATCTTCATAGAAACGTAGTAATGGATGCCCCGGGCTTGAGCCCGGCGAGTCTCCAGGGGTGCAAAGCACACCGCAGCGGGTCGCCGCCAAGCAGCGGCCTTCGGGCCGCCTTCCTTTCTCACGCGGCTCAAGGGAGGAGAAGATACCATGGCACACACCGAAGACGAAGTAATGGAGTTCCTGCGCGAGGTCAACGACCCGGAGCTGGGAATCAACCTGGTGGACTTGGGCCTGATTCGTGGCGTCGATGTCGACGAGCGCTCGGTAACCGTCACCTATACGCTTACCACGCCGGCCTGCCCGCTGAATGAATACATCGATGCCGAGATGGATGAAGTGCTCAAGAGACACATGCCCGATATTCAGACCGTGATTCCCAAGCTCTCGTGGGAGCCGCTCTGGAATCCCAGCATGATGAGTGAAGACGCCAAGCTGGAGCTTGGGTTCTTCTAGCAACTGTCTCTACAACAGCCTATGACCCGTTATAGGGTGCAGCATACATGCGTGTGCCAACTCGGATTCTGAGCCAAACTACTCGCCCACATTGAGCTCAAAAGCGCGGCCCGCCCCATGCTCCCGTGGTTTCGTGTATGGTTAACGTACAGGTTCCTTGACGAGCTTTGGCCGGGACTGCTACGTTCCGTGACATCCAATGAGAGCTCTGTAGCTTGATGCTGTAGAAGTGTGACTGCTGCGTGTCGTCTGCTCGACCTCGCCTTCGTATTGCTCCAAGCCCTACCGGCGATCCGCATATAGGTACGGCCTACATGGCGCTGTTCGACTTCGCGTTTGTGCGCCAGAACGACGGCAGGTTCGTGCTGCGCATTGAGGACACGGATCGCGCGCGCTATGACGAAGCCTCCGAACGGAGAATCTTCGAGGCTCTGCGTTGGCTTGGCCTATATTGGGATGAAGGCCCGGATGTAGGCGGTCCGTGCGCACCGTACCGTCAGTCGGAGCGCCTCCCTCTCTATGCCCGGTATGCAGAACAGCTCAGAGCGAATGGGTGTGCCTACTATTGCTTCTGCACGCGCGAGCGGCTGGATGCCATGCGCAAGGAGCAGGAAGCAGCCAAGCTTCCGCCAAAGTACGACAGGCACTGCCTGCACCACGATCCGGGAATCGTGGCCGAGAACCTGCGGGCGGGTATTCCACACGTAGTTCGGCTCCAGATGCCTGATAGCGGCGAGACGACATTTACGGATCTCGTTCGTGGCCAGGTGTCATTCCGGAACGACCTGCAGGATGATCCCGTGGTGCTGAAGGCGGACGGATTCCCCACATACCACCTGGCGGTCGTGGTAGACGACCATCTGATGGGCATTACGCATGTTGTGCGGGGCGAGGAGTGGATCTCCAGCACGCCGAAACACGTGGTGCTCTACAACGCTCTGGGTTGGGAGTTGCCTGCTTTTATCCATATGCCGCTGATGCGGAACGTCGACAAGAGCAAGATTTCTAAACGTAAGAACAACACCTCGTTGGAGTGGTACCGCGGACAGGGATTTCTGCCCGCGGCGTTGCTGAACTATCTCGCCCTTCAAGGCTGGTCCATGCCTGATGGCCGCGAGACCTTTTCGCTGGATGAATTCATCGCCGCTTTCGCCTGGGACCGGGTGGTGGCGGGGGGCCCAATCTTCGACATGCACCGCCTCGACGATCTCAACGGTCAGTACATCAGGATGCTATCTGAGGGCGAGTTCGTGGACGCGCTGCAGCCGTTTCTTCCTGCGGATGCGGACCAAGCCTTAGTGCAGGCCGTGGTTCCGCTCGTTCAATCGCGTCTCAATCGGCTCTCGGAGTTCTCGTCGTTGGCGGGGTTCTTCTTTCACGAGCCGGAGTACGAGCGCGACGCGCTGGTCGAAAAGAAGCTTGGGCCCGAAGGCAGTCGTTCTCTATTGTGTCAGGCCTTTGAACTGTGCAGCCGCGTTGCCACCTGGGACCACGCAACGCTCGAGATCGAGTTCCGCGCTCTTGCGGAGACCGCGGCTGTCAAGATGCGCCAACTGGCGGAGGTGGCGCGCGTGCCTATTACCGGAAGCAAAGCTGGACCTCCATTGTTCGAAAGTATGGAGCTCCTCGGTCATGACGTCTGTCTCAAGCGCCTAGCAATAGCTCTGGAGAAAACAGGCTAGATCACGATCGCTCGCTTGTCTTCCGGTACACAGTCTGGTCATTTGGGGGAGGTGTACCGCACATGGTGATCGCCGTACTTGTCGCCGTGATCGCCCTGATCGTCGGCTTTGTCGTCGCATACGTTCTCTACTACTACCTGCCGCGGGCGCGCCTGCACGGCGTGGAGAGCCGTGCCGAGAAGGTGCTGCTCGAGGCAGAAGCAAAACAGAAAGAAATCCTGCTCGTCGCCAAAGACGAGGCTCTCGCCCTGCGATCGGAGGCTGAGGCTGACAGCCGCGAACGTCGTGCCGACGCGCAGCGGCAGGAACGCCGAATTCAACAGAAGGAGGAGAGCCTCGATCGCAGGTCCGAAAGCCTGGAGCGGCGCGAACGCGTTCTCGCCACGAAGGAGCAGGATCTGGATACAGCCAAGGAGAAGCTTGAGGCGCTCAAGACCGAGCAAATGGCCGTCCTGGAGCGTATCGCGGGGCTGCCTCGCGAAGAAGCCCGGCAACTGCTCATCGCCCAGGTCGAAAGCGAGGTGAAAGCGGACATCGAGCGGCGCGTGCGCGATCTGGAGGCGGAAGCCAAGCTCGAGTCGGAGCGGCGAGCGCACAAGATCATCGGACTCGCCATTCAGCGGTGCGCCGCGGACGTGGTAGCTGAGACCACGGTCTCGGTCGTCAATCTGCCGAATGAAGAGATGAAGGGACGGATTATCGGCCGCGAGGGTCGAAACATCCGGGCACTCGAAGCGGCTACCGGCATCGATCTGATTATCGACGATACGCCTGAAGCCGTGATCCTCTCCGGTTTTGATCCCGTTCGGCGTGAGGTGGCACGCGTGTCGTTGACCAAGCTCATCGCCGACGGCCGCATTCACCCTGCCCGCATCGAGGAGGTGGTGGCCAAGGCTCGCGCCGAGGTGGACGTCACCATCCGCGAGGCAGGGGAACGTGCCGCGTTTGATGCGGGTGTCCACAGCCTTCATCCCGATCTGGTGAAGCTGCTGGGCCGCCTGAAGTTCCGCACCAGCTATGGGCAGAACGTGCTCAACCACGCGGTTGAAGTGGCTATCCTCTGCGCGGCCATGGCGGCGGAAGTTGGCGCCGACCCCTACATATGCAAGGAGGCTGGCCTGCTCCACGACATCGGCAAGGCCGTCGACCACGATATCGAAGGGCCGCACGCTATCATCGGCGCCGACATTTGCAAGCGGCTGGGCAAGTCGCCCAAGATCGTGCACGCCATCGCCGCGCACCATGCAGAGGAAGAGCTGCAATCGATCGAAGCGTTCATCGTGGCCGCGGGCGATGCCATCTCGGCTGCGCGACCAGGCGCGCGACGCGAGACCGTCAGCACCTATATCAAGCGCCTCGAGGCGCTCGAAGAGATTGCTAACAGCTTCCCAGGCGTGGAGCGAAGCTTCGCAATCCAAGCCGGCCGGGAGCTCCGAATCGCGGTCAAGCCTGACGAAGTAGACGATCTGGGCTCGCTGCGTGTGGCACGCGACGTGGCAAAGCGGATCGAGGAGAATCTCGATTACCCGGGGCAGATCAAGGTCATGGTGATCCGCGAGAAGCGCGTTGTCGAGATCGCGCGCTAGGCTTCTTCACCTGTACCCGGAGTCGCGCCCGTACACCGCCCGCGTCTGAAGCGCCAGACACGGGCCGTGTACGTTGGCGTCACGCCCGGTCGGAAGGGTAACGGCAGGTGCGCCTCTTGTTCATTGGGGATGTGTTCGGGCGACCCGGTCGCGAGGCGATATCCGCCACGCTGCCGGAACTGCGGCGCCGCGAGTCCATCGACCTGGTGATTGCGAACGGCGAGAACGTCTCCCACGGCGCCGGCGTAACGATGTCCGGCGCCAACAGCCTCTTTCAGGCGGGAGTCGACGCGATCACCTCCGGCAACCATGTCTGGCATCGCCGTGAAGCATCCGACCTGCTCAACCGGGACTCTCGTGTGCTTCGCCCGCTCAATTACCCCTCGAGTGTCCCTGGAAGAGGCGCCGTGGTGCTCCAGGTCGGGCCTGTGCCGGTGCTCGTGCTTAACGCACTCGGCCGATTGTTCATGCGTCCGATCGACGACCCGTTTCGTGCCGTAGACGAGGCGTTGGCGACAGTCGGCGGCAGGACGAGGGTCGTGATCGTCGATTTTCACGCCGAGGCAACCAGTGAAAAGCGGGCCATGGGGTTCTACCTCGATGGGCGTGTCAGCGCCGTGCTGGGAACGCACACGCATGTCCCGACCGCCGATGTGCAGATCCTGCCACGGGGTACGGCCTACGTGACCGACGTCGGCATGGTCGGCGTCCGGCAGTCGGTTATCGGCATGGCTGTCGAGCCGGTGATCTCGGGCTTCACGACACTCATGTCCCATCACGCGCAGCCCGCCGAAGGTCCAGTAGACGTAAACTCTGTCATAGTGGAGATTAATACCGAGACCGGATTGGCATCATCCGTCAGGCGCCTGGACTACTATGTAGAATAGACAGGGCTCACTGCGGATCGTTTTGGATTGTCCCGGCGAGCTGGGAGGAGACAGTGCAATGCAGGCAACCGACGAGCCTACCGAGCTGCGTTTGACAACACTGCTCGATGAGCACTTCGGCCCCCGCGAATCGAAGACAATCGTGGTGCGGGCGCCGGGACGAGTGAATATCATTGGTGAGCACACGGACTACAATGCAGGCTTCGTGCTTCCTGCCGCGGTCGATCGCGCCGTGCTTCTCGCCGGCCGCATTGTGCCGGGGCAGACAATAGCGGCCTATACGAAGACCCTCGATCAGTCGGCTAGCTGGGAGATTAGCGACACCAAGCCGGCCGATCAGTGGATGAAATACATCGCGGGTGTGGCCACGGGTTTGCGCGCACGAGGCGCCATTCTGCCGGGCATGGAAGTCGCCGTCACCGGCGACGTGCCCTCTGGGGCAGGTATGAGCTCGTCGGCTGCCCTATGCGTGGGCTCCGTGCTGCTCATCTCGGCTCTCGCCGAGTTTCCGGTCGACGCGCTCACCAGCGTGCTGATCTCCCAATGGGTGGAGAATGAGTACCTGGGCGTGCGTGTCGGAATCATGGATCAGTATGCGTCGCGCAACGGCAAGGCAGACCACGCCTTGTTGCTCGATTGCCGGTCGCAAACACACGAACTGGTGCCCCTTCCGGCAGGGTTGGTTCTCGGATTGTGCGACACCAGGGTTCGCAGGGCGCTTGCCGGCTCAGCCTACAACGATCGGCGACGCTCGTGCGAAGAGGCCGTTACGCTGTTGCGGCCCCACGTCGGGGGAATTCGCACACTGCGGGACGTCGATCCCGCGTGGCTGACTGATCTCAAGTTATTCCTCCCAGAGATGCTCTATCGCCGCGCCCATCATGTGGTAAGCGAAAACGTACGGACGCTTGAATGTGTCGCCGCGTTCCGGAACAATGACCTGACAAAAGCCGGCGCCCTCGTGCGCGCCTCTCATGCCAGCCTTCGGGATGACTACGAGGTAAGCTGCAAGGAGCTTGACACAATGGTAGACGCAGCCGAAAATGCGCCTGGCTGCTACGGCGCCCGTATGATGGGCGGCGGCTTTGGCGGTTGCGCGATCGCCCTGGTGGATGAAACCAAGTTTGACCGTTTCGCCGAGGCCACGTCTGCCGGGTATCGGGAACATATCGGTAGGGATGCTGTAATCTATCGCTGCCGGGCAACCGACGGTGCGGCAGTGATCACGCACGCGTAGCACGCTCAGTCTGCCGTTTCTCCTGGGTTGGGCGTACGGCAGGAAGTGCAGCACAGCTCAGCCCCTCGGGCTGACGAGGGTCAAGGGAGAGATATCCGCACGCAGCATGGAAGCGGGGGCATCGATGAGCGTATCCACCGTCCCGGATCAGGAGTTGCTTGAGCGGCTCAAGGTAAAACTGACTCGCCCATACCACGTGATCATCCATGACGACCCGATTCATACGTACGACGACGTGGCGAAAGCGGTGCAGCATGTCATTCCGGGCAAGACCTTTCACGATGGCTGGGAAATCGCCACGCTGGTCGACACAACCGGCCAGGCTATTGCTACGACGTGCCCGAAGGAACCGGCCGAGCACTATCGCGAGCGATTCGAGCAGATCTACGGGCTTACGAGCACCATAGAGGCTGTATGAGCGCGCTCGACGTCAGATCCATCTCCGTTGGCACGATGGACAACAATGTGTACATTCTCACGTGCTCCTCAACCGGAAAGCGCCTGCTCGTCGATCCGGCCAACGACGCGGAGGCGATTCTCGATGCGCTGGGCACGCGTGAGCTGGAGCTCATCGTCATCACCCATGGCGACCGCGATCACTTCCTGGCGCTTGACGAGGTACGAGCAGCAACCGGTGCCCCTGTGGCCATGCATCCCGACGACGTGCATCTGCTGGATGGACGACCCGTCGACGGCTTGCTGCTTGACGGCGACGTCGTTCGCGTCGGAGAGGCCGAGCTCAGGGTGCTGCATACTCCCGGGCACACGCCAGGCAGTATCTGCCTCCATGCCGCGCCATTCCTCATCGCAGGGGATACGCTTTTTCCCGGCGGGCCCGGCCTGACCAAGCGTCCGGGTGGGGACTTCGCATTGATCATCGAGAGCATTCGCGCCAAGCTGTTCACGCTTCCCGACGCGACCATTGTCTATCCAGGCCATGGCCGCAGCACGACAATCGGCGCCGAGAAGCCGCGTCTTGCCGAATGGATCGAGCGCGGCTTCTAGCACGCGCCACACACGATGTGGGACGCCCGGCATGCACGAGGAAGAACGTGCGTGCATGCCTGCTCAATGCACGATGCGTGGCTTTTGGGCGGGTGATGGTCCGCAATCTGGCGCTAAAGAGCACCAGCAGGCACACTTTATTCAGATGAGATCCGTTATCGCAGATGAGTGATTGGACCATGGCAGGTAGAGTGTTTGAACGTCTGGCCGTGATGACCGTGCACGCCCACCCCGACGACGAAGTGTTCGCGACAGGCGGCATGCTGGCCCAATATGCGGAGCAGGGTGTCCATACCATCAATGTGTGCTGTACGGGCGGCGAAGAGGGCGAGATCGTCGATCCGGCCCTGAATACGGCCGACATACGCTCTCGCCTTCGCGACGTGCGCAGAGGCGAGCTCGAGGCTGCCGCGCGCGTCCTGGGCATCGAGACGCTCGAGTACCTTGGGTATCGAGATTCCGGCATGGCCGGCACGGAGGCCAATCAGAACCCGGATTGCTTCCACATGTCCGACCCCGAGGAAGCCACCGGCCGGCTGGTGCGGCTCGTCCGCAAGTATCGCCCTCACGTCCTGGTCAGCTATGACGAAAACGGCAGCTATGGACACCCCGACCATATCAAGGCCTATCAGATCACCGGCCGGACCTTCGACGCCGCGGGCGATGCGTCGAAGTACTCGGACGCCGGCGAGCCGTGGCAGCCGAAGAAGCTCTACATGTGCGGACGCAGCGTGGCCCAGATCGATCGCTGGCGGGCGATGGCCGAGGAGCTCGACCTCAACATCCCCTGGCTGCGCACTCCTCCGCCTCCTGGCTCGCCACGCCGCGGCATTCCTGACGAGCGCATCACCACGCGCATCGACACGCTGAGCTTCGCCGAACGCAAGCTGGCGGCGCTTCGCTGCCATCGCACGCAGATAGCGCCCGAATTCTTTCTGTTCGGCGTGCGACCGGAGGTCGTGCTGCGCGCATTCGATGACGAAGAGTACGTGCGCGTGTGCTCTACCGTCGATGCGCCTCTACCCGAGCGAGATCTCCTGGCCGGATTGCGCTAACGAGCGCCGGCTTCCTTAGTATAGGGATAGTAAGTGCTGGCAGTGCGCCCGAGCACAAGGACGGCGCCATCCGGGCCGTCGTGATCGGGTAGCTCAGCCAGGAGCGCGGCCAGAGCGTGGAAATCCTGGCCGGGCAAGACCTGCGCTTCGCCGAGATGACCCACGATCTCCACCCTGACTGCAGGCAGCGCACTGAGGGCTGAAAGCATGTCCCCGGCGCCATTCTCCACCAGGACTGAGACACGCAGGCGCGAAACTCGCCGGATCTGCCAGCGCCGATCCTCGCGCAGGACAAGGCCGTGTGCGGCGCACACGGAGCCGGCAGCCAGCGCCGTGCACAGGTATTGCAGCGTTTCCACGCGCGCCGCTGCGTCCAGCCCCTCGCCGAGCACGGCGCGGATAAGCAGCCAGAGCGCGGCGATAGCGAAGCCAAGCGCGGCAAGACCCGTCGTCACGACGATGCCACTGAGCAGTACGCGTCGGGAGCGCGCAGGACGCTCCTGCATGGGCAAAGCCGCCGCGGCTCGTTGCAAGAGCAGCCACGCCGGCAGCCAGAGCGCAAGTCCAACACATGTCGCGGCGAGCCCAGAGCACAGTTGCTCTCGCCACCAATCTGGCGCCCTGTATGGAACGCCAGGGCCCCATAGGGCATCGATGGCGAGCCAGATCATGGTGAGCATGCCTGCGCCTGCCATGCCCAGGCCGCAGAAGACCTGGATAGCCAGGGCCGGCCGCCGGGGCCAGGTGATCCCGCGGGCGAATTCCCGCGGCTGCCCGTCGATGGTCCCCTGCCGGCGAATGATGAGCCAGTGCACGGCCCAGATCAGGCCGGCGGGCAATAACCACGGTAATTGATCGGCGAGAAATGCCCACAGGTCACCGAATGGTGGGCGGTAGCCAAACAGGCGCTGGAAGAGCTCGAACGTCGTCACAGTGGCCATAATCACGGTCACCCAGCCGGCGAACAGCACAACCGCGTAGAGGTACAGCACCCGTATCTGGCGCCGTCCGCCCAGGGATAGATCGTAGCCAAGGTACGCTGTCCAGACAGTGGCGCCGGACAGGATCCACGCCGCGATCTCTCCCCAAATGGACCAGTTGGACCGGACAAGATCGCTCCAGTCTCCGGTGGAGGACCGCCCGACCAGGCCGCCAAGCATCTGCTGAAGGGCATCGAAGAGGCCGTGCCAGAGGAAGCCGAGCGAAAACAGGGCCAGCGTGGCCAGCGCGAGGTCGTGGAACGCATCGACTGATCGCGGCGCCCGCTCGCGCCAACCCAGACGGGCGAACGCGAGCCAGGCCGCCCCGTAGACCACCAGGCGCGAAGCGGCGTCGATTGCTCCGGCAAGTGTCGGGCGCTGATTCTCTGGAGCCGGCAAAGTGAACACGGATTGCAGCACAAACTGAAGGGCAAAGAGCGCCACCACCGATGTGACGACGAAGACCGCGGCCAGGAACAGGCGCCGCTCCTTGGCGTCCTGCTCCGACGGCGAAAGGGCCAGACGGCGTTTGGCTGCGGCCCAGAACACCAGCCAGAGTGGCAGGGCGACGATGAGGGCGGCGATGGCCAGACTGGCACGATCGCGGGCATCACCCGGACTGATAGTGTCGCCGACTTGTCCGGTGACCAGGGCGGCGCCAACGGCGAGCAGGGTGGCAGCGGCAAACAGGATGGTCAGCAAGGCGGCGAGAGCCAGAAAGTAGGTGACTGCCCGCGGAGGCAGCCAGGCGACGCGCGGCATCGGCGCGAGAGATGGGCGAGCACAGGCCAGGATAGCGGCAACCGCGACGATCACTGCAAGGCCAGTGAACAACGAGAGCATGTCCCTCTCCTCTCACTGCGGAGCGACGCGTGCCGCTGCATCCCTGACATCCCGATTCGAGACACCGTACCCGAATTCAGGGATTGCTGCCGTGCGCTCGATCTGTTGCCACTGTAGGTCACCGCACGCTATCACGTGCAGGGTTGGGGCTCTCAAAAACTCTCACCGCGGCACTTTGGGGCATAGTGCCTCGGCGGTATCCGCAAAGTTAAGCGGGTGCAGTATTGAGGCGCGGCATCGCCGGAGCCAGCCAGTGGGCGTCAGGGGCTCCGTGGCTGCTGCCACGCTTCGACGCGCTCCCGAAGCCAGCGGATATCCGGTTCCGGCAACTGGGGTGGCGGCGGGTCGTCTCCGTACTCGACGCTCGCGTCGTAGCGATAGCGGTCGTAGACGGTCTCCACCAGTTCCTGCAGGTCGAGCGGCACATCGGCCACCGGTGCACGCAAGGGTACGGCGATCGTCGGCAGGGGCTCGCGTAGCGTTCCGATCAAGGTCTCGAGCATGAGGGTTCCTGCACGATGCAACACCGCCGCGTGAGCGGCGCCATGCGGTATGTCCGGCGCCCGGGTGCCGGCGCGCAGCAGGTCGATCTCCAACCGGTGGGCGTCTGAGTGCAGTACTTGATCACGCTTGCATAGGAAATCACACTCGCGGCCCCTCGTTGCGCTCTCGTACCCATGCGGCTCCACTGTACCATAGCCGGCCTGCCGCATTCCGTTGAACGGGCGTTCACGCGTGGCCAATCCCCTATGCGCGCCCAGCGCACTGCCTCGGCGGTATACCGAACTCCACGGGAACGATAGGGACACCCGTTTTCAGGCTGGTGAGGGGCTGAGCTCCGCACTGGCCGAGGCATGGCGTGCTCTCCGGCCCGACACATGCCCTCGGCTTCACTCTCCGCTACAGTTCCGCCTCAGAGGGGCGCGGTCAGCGTCCACACCAGGCAGCCCAATGTGAACACCAGCGCTCCGGCGGCGAGGTTCGGATACGTGCGACCGCGCGCGCCGATCGGCGTCAAGAGACGCACCTGCAGAAGCCCGCCCACCAGCAGCACGGCGGTGCAGTACATGGCGATAGCCCACGGCGTGCGCATATCGCTTCCCGCTGTCATACCATGAACAGTAGAGAATGCGAACACGGCGAAGGCCAGGCCGTGCAGCCGTCGCCACCAGGGCTGTCCGATCAGCGGTCGGATCTGCGTGCTGATACGCACCGCGAGCAGCAAGTAGAGCGATACGATGCCCAAGGCCGTCCACAGGGGGCGATAGTGACTGGCAAAGGGCACGAACACCTCGTTCCAGCTGAAATTCAGGTACGGGTCGATCCACACGGCGCCGACATGCACGATCACGAACACCAGGCTGAGCAGCGTGACGAACGAGTGCAGCTCTTTGGTAATCAGGCGCGGCCAGTTTGGCCGCTGCCAGCGCATTGAAAGCGCGAGGCCGAGCACCACCGAGGCGGTGACCAGCGCATACGCCGTCATACCGCCGGCGCGGGCCACTGTCCACGTCACCTGATTCCAATCCGCCATTCTCCCCACCCTGGCCCCGGTAAGCCAACTTCCTCCAGATCGGTAAGCAGCAAATTGCCGACCACGATCCAGCTGCCGTCACTCCGCACCAGCAGCCCGGCCAAGCCGTGCGATTCGAGGAACGCGCGACCGCCGACAGGGCCGCGGATGAATGCCGTCTTCGCCGCCACTTCGGCCTGACCGCAGACGCCGGCTACTGCCGTCACGGCCCACATCGCACTCGCCGCCGGCATTCCGGTTTCCGGATCGAGCAAGTGATGGCGCTCGCTGCCTCCCCGTCGCCAGTGCCGGCGCGCGACGCCCGACGTGGCAATGGCGCCGTTGCGCAGCGGGATGGTCCAGGCACGGCCGATACCCTGTACCACGACGGGCCAGCAATCAGCCTGTGGAGGCAGCCCGCGCACGGCGAGGTCGCCACCCGCGTTGACCATCGCCGCCTCGATGCCGATCAGCTTCAGCCGCACGAGCGACTCATCTACCGCCAGCCCTTTGGCGATGCCTCCGAAATCCACGCCGACGTCCTCGGGCAGCGTGACCCGGCCGCGTTCCCGGTCGAGCCTGATCCGGCGCCAGCCGCCGCCTGGCCGAGGCCGGGCTGCCTCCGCGGTCACGCGCTCAGGCAGGCTGCCGCCATCTTCCAGCGTTGTGATGAGATCGTCGAACGTGCGGTCGTAGCCAAGTTCCGCGATCTGGCGCTGCAGTGTCGGATCGTAGGCGCCTCCTGTCGCTTCGGCTGCCGACAGGGCCGTCTGCAGCACGTGGTACAGCAGCGGGCTCACCGCGACCGTCGTGCCGGCGCTCCGATTGAGGCGCGACAGCTCGCTGTCGGGTCGAAAGCGGCTGAGCGTCTCCTCCCACTCCTCGAAGAGCGCCTGGACGGCCCGCCTGCCGTCGCCTGCCCGCGCCTCCGGCAGCAGGAGCGACACCGTCGTGCCCATGGCGTGGAAGCGCTCGCGCGCCACGCCGGCAGGTGTATCCAGATCAGGAGGTTCCGGATCCGGCAACGGGCGATGAACCGCCTGAGCCAAAGCTATAGCCTCCTTGATTCTGACTGAGGTACCCCGAGGTTCCCTGGCTTGATTGCGCTTGTGCGCCGTTCCCATTCTGGCTCGCGGATGTCGCCGCGCTCGCGCTGCCGTTCCCGATTTGATGGCTGCCGACCAGCAGGCTGAAGACACTGAAGGCCGCCACGCTGAGCATGGCGATGTTCTGCTTGAGGCCGGGCAGCCGCTGCAGCGCCTGGCTCCTGCGCAACTGCTGCTCGGCAGCGCCACCGCTCGCGCGAGGTTGCGTCGATTTGCCGACGTCGCCGCGTGGCCGGGCCACCATATCGCCGGCGGCGCCCGGCTGCGCGGGCCGTTCCGTTGCCGTAATCATCAATCTCCCCTGATACATCAGTGCTGGGCCGATGCAGGGCGCCTGACCGGGCGTTTCTTACCTGCATCGGCACAGGTCCAGCATAGGCCACCACCATGATGGCCATATGATCCTGATATGACAGTTGGATGATGAAGGTGCGGTATGCCGCCATGACGGCTCCGGCATGGCCGTCGCTCATGGCGCTGGTAAACGGCAGAGCGTAGATCTCCAGCAACGTTTCCACTGCTTTGGTCGTATATGCTCTTCCCCATACATGATTCTAGTGCCGGCAGACAACGTCGGCAGTGCATGGTCTCCTGCGCTGAGGCGCGGGGTCACGCGCACCGCGCGCCGGTCCCAATGCGCTCGAGCACTGCCGGTCCGCCCGGTAGGGAGGCAACAATTTCGCGAAGCGTCCTGTCTCGGCTCGAGTGCATCATCGCGGTCGTCGTAATTCGTGCCGCAGTGGTCGGTGCACAATCCTGCAGGAGCGTCCGCAGGACGTGGAGCATGTCCTGCCCGCTGAGCACCTCGTCCAATCTCGTCGCTGGGTCGCGAGGCAATGCCATGGGCAGGTTGTATGCCAGCGTCCAGGAGTGGCGCCCGGACCCGACCTCGACCGGACCGCTGCTGGAACCGGGTAAGGTGACCTGCGCGGTCGTGTTTGGCGGAATGACCACTGCTACGGTGAGCTGTCCGGCATCCCAGGTCCAGGACGACTCGGCGATGCCGTATGGCGTGAGGTGCCGGGCTCGCGCGGCGGTGAGGCCGGTGCCAGGAATGGGATGGATGTCCAGGCGCCGATACCCTGGCGCCGGCGGCGCCAGGCCGGCTACCGTGCGATGTAGCCAGTCTGCCACCGCGCCGAGAGCATGCCATCCAGCGGCAGTTGTCGCTACCGTCCAGGACAGGCGGGGCCGACGGGCGCCTATCCCCAGGATCTCACGCAGGTGATCGATACGCAGACTTTCTACCGTCGTGCCGCCCCGCACTTCCGCGGCGCGCGAAGGTTGCTGTAGCGTCATGTGGTTCCCTCTAGCCTGGCAATCTCGAAATCATACGTGCCAGACGGCGCCCGGAGCAAAACGCGGCCCCCGGCTCCAATGACAGAGCCTCCACGTACGCCAAGGGCTGGCCGCTCCACTCTGGTGCACGCTCGCGCACCAGCCTGACGGCTTGCTGCCCGTCCGCAATGCTGAGAGGAACTACCTCCTTTGTTGCTTCGGCGATCCTGGCACGATCTTGGAGCAGCGCCTGTATATGCCGCTCGTAGGCGGCGGCGGCGGCGACACCACTCTTGTCTGATTGTCGGAAATCGTCACTTGAGCTCGTCGAGGCGACGCCGCAGGTCCGCGATCTCCGCCTGCTGCTGAACGATCTCCGCCTGCTGCTGTGCTATATATGTGGAGATCTCGCCTTCTCGCAGCTGGCGCTGGCGAGCCCGATCGTAGACCGCGGCCTGCCCATCGGGAAACCCGATACCCAGGCGCAGCTCCCGGCTCCACCAGATGCCGTCGGAGTCCAGCGTCGCTTCTTGGTACTGGCCTTCGACCAGATACCAGGCGCACAGCGGTTCCTCCATGTAGAGGCCGGACGGATCGACCACCAGGTACTCCTGCACGCCGGCGTGCGCGTAGGCCCACCCCTTGCCCGTTGCCAGATCGAGATCGGCATCACAGGTCGACTCGCTGGCCACTTCGACGATCAATGCCGGCACCCCATTTCGCCGCAGCGAAAGAGACTGGCGTTCCCGCTCGAACGGCTTGCGGTACACGAAGACATCAGGCAACACCGAGTACCGGCTGCTATCATGCCGGATGAATCCCGTGATCAGTATCTGCCCCGATGCCTGCCACGGCAGAGGCTCACCTGAGACCGCGTCCGCGCGCGCTATCTCGTTGATCCCCCAGCGAAGGTTCATAATCGTCGTCTGATGCCAATCCGTACCCACGACGCTCTCCTCGGTGTCATCGGGCGGCCAGCGCATATCGGGCTGGTTCATCCGTGCCAACATACTTCCCATCGATCGACTCCCCGCGTTCGATGCAGCGCCGCGTTCGCGGCGGGCTTGCCGGCGTTGCGCGACCCCTCCGGTCCGGCTCTCATGCCAGCATAGCACACGATATTCGCAATCAACCGCACGTTACGCTCATGGACCTGGCGTAGCAATGCGCTCGGAGGTGATCATGCACGAACCGTCGACACCCGGTGACAGAACTGCAATCTCGAGGATCGCGCCGAGGAGACTGCCACGTAGGGGGAGAAGCCCACCCACGGGTTCCGTGTTAGCTCGTACAATGTGTTGTGCGGGCGGTCGAGTCCGCGTTGCACCATAACTGTTCCTCGGGGAGCCCTCACAATCATGATCGCCGCCGGTAAGGTCACGTGCCCCATTTGTCTCATGGTGACCGCCCTGCCGGACACGCTGCCGTTCGGTCAAGACGTCTCCTGCGCCTTGTGTGGCGCGCGCGTGAAGCGGTATCTGCCCTGCGTCTCCTGTGAGGTTGCCTTCAATCCCGATCTTCCCGCTTGCCCGATTTGCGGCGAGCGCCCGCCCGACGCGGCGTTCGACAGCGTGGTCTACAAGATTCCCAACCGCGTGGTGGTCGAGGCGCTCGCCCTTGCCCGCCTGGCTGTGGCCCCAGTTGTAGAGCAACATACTGCGGAGCAGCCAAACGCGAGCAGCATGAATGCGGTCAAGCACCCCCCCGCACAGCGCGCGCCGGTGGCGCAACTGCGTGCGGGGGCCGACCCGGAACCCGAGGATCCTGCCCCAGCCAGACGTGCAACCAACGGGAATGGCCGCGGCAATGGCTTCGCCAAGCGGGCGTCGGCGCTGGCGCTCGCCGATCTGCCCGAGCTCTCGGTCGAGGCTCCGATCATTGTCGAAGACAAGCCCGTAGCCGTGCAAGAAGATCCCGCGTCGCCGCAAGGGCCAGCGCCTGCGCCGTCGGTGCACGTTGTGACGGTCGATGATGCCGGAGCGTTGTTCGACGTGGATAGTGGGCCCGATACCGGCAGCGTCGCAACAGTCAATGCCGAATTCGAGCTGATCATCGAGCCGACGCGGCTGGCAGAAGTCATTGCTTTGCTCTCCGGTGAGCCCATCGTCGCCGTGGATACCGAAACCACGGGCCTGGACCCGTTCGCCGAGAACGCACTGCTCTTGGTTCAGGTGGCAACGCCCGACCGCGCCTATCTGGTCGATGCGCGAAGGGTTGACCCGCGTCCGCTCCGCCGCATTCTCGAGGATGACCGCACGCTCAAGCTGATGCAGAACGCCAAGTTCGACTACAAGATGCTGCGCAGCCAGGTCGGCATCACCACGCGGCGTATCTACGACACCATGTTAGCCGAGCGCGTCCTGACGGCCGGTATCAGCCGTGAGATTGGGCTGGTATCTCTGGCCCAGAAATATGCCGGCATCACCCTGGACAAATCCGTGCGGTCCAGCTTTGTTGATAAGTCCGGCGCGTTCTCGGAGGAACAGCTTCGCTATGCCGCGCGCGACGCGCTCGTGCTGTTCACTATCTACAAGCAGCAACGGGATGCCCTTCGCCGTGAATTCCTGGTGAACGTCGCTGCCCTCGAGTTCAAGACGCTGGTCGCCGTCGGCGAGATGGAGCTGGCAGGCTGCCTGATCGATCAGGATCGCTGGCGCAAGATCATCGATTCCGCCCAAGCCGAGCGCGACCGTTGTGCCAATGAGCTGGGCCTGCTGGTAGCCGATGCTGTACCCCAGCAATCACTTTTCGGTGGACCGGCGATCAACTTGAACAGCAATGCCCAGTTGCTGGAGACATTTGCTCGCATGGGGATCAACCTGCCGGACACGATGGAATCGACCCTCATGAAGTTCGAACATCCTGCCATCAAGAAGCTGCTGGAGTATCGCGGTTTTGAGAAGCTGCTGTCCGCGTTCGGCGAGAAGTTCCTCGACCTGATTCATAAAAGGACGGGTCGTATCCACCCGGACTTCAACCAAATCGGCGCCGATACCGGCCGTTTCTCATGCACAAATCCCAACATCCAGCAGATCCCGGCTACCAGCGATTTTCGCGGATGCTTCGTGCCGCCCCCCGGCTACAAGTTGATCACCTGCGACTACAGTCAGGCTGAGCTGCGCATTCTGGCCCAGCTCAGCGAGGATCCCGCGTTCGTCGAAGCCTTCCAGTCCGGCGGAGACCTGCATCGGCTGACAGCCAGCCAGATGTTCCAGGTGCCGCCCGACCTGGTGGACAAGCAGCAGCGCAGTGCCGCCAAGGTGATCAATTTCGGCCTGGCGTATGGCCGCGGTCCGACTGCCCTCGGCGTCCAGCTCGGCGTCTCCACGGAGGAAGCAAGGCGCTTGATCGACCAGTACTTCAAGGCCTATGCCGGCATCCAGCGCTGGCTGGACAAAGCGGGACGAGACGCCGTTCGCAAAGGTTACAGCATCACACTCCTTGGCCGCAAACGCTACTATCCACCGCTGGATCAGAACGATCCCGAGTACAACAAGAAGCGCGCCAGCATCGAACGCCAGGGCAAGAACTCGCCGATACAAGGCGCAAACGCTGACATGACAAAGCTGGCACTGGTCGGATTGAATGAAGCCTTGCAGGGCTACGATGCACGCGTCGTGAACACCGTGCACGACGAGATCGTGGTGGAAGCCATTGAAGACCAGGCAGACGCCGTCTGCAAGATCGTGGAACACGAAATGGTGAAGGCAGGTGAGAAGCTTATCACGCTCGTTCCCGTGGTGGCTGATGCCAAGATCGCCGATTTCTGGAGCAAGTAGCACACTATCTCGCACCAGGTCCTGACCAAAGAGGCGCCCGCGGATCTCTGGCCGCGGCTATGGCTGCCTGCCTGAGGCCACAAACTCGCGCACTGCACGAGCAACGACCCCGTAGGCGCCGGCGCTGAGGAATTGCACGCCCCGGTCGCGATTGCGTTTGAGATCCTCCGCATCTCGCGTGTGGATGCCCGCGTTCTTGCCGGCCGCGAGTATCTGGGCGATAGTACGCTCAATCACTTCTTGCACCGCCGGTTCGTGTGTGCGCCCGGGATACCCCATCGACCGCGAAAGGTCGGTCGGGCCGATGAAGAATACATCGATGTCCGGTACTTGCAACATCTCTGGAAGCGCGTCGAGCGTGCCGACCGTCTCGATTTGCGTTATCACCATGGTCTCGGCGTTGGCCAGGGGCACGTAGTCGGGCAGCGGCATTTGCATGCCGAACGCCGCGGCGCGCGCGCCGGCCAAACCGCGCCTGCCTGTGGGATAGTACTTCACCGCCTGTACAGCCGCTCGCGCTTCGCCGGCGGACTGGCACCAAGGGATCATCACGCCCTGCGCACCTGCATCAAGAAAGCGAAGGATGGTCTGCGGCGTGCTCTGCGTGACGCGCGCCAGCGGCGTAATGCCCGAGCACTCGGCCGCGCGCACCAGGTTCTCGGCATGGTGCGGATCGATCGTGCCGTGCTCGGCGTCGATCATCACGAAGTCGAGGCCGGCATAGCCGAAGATCTCCACGAGGTCCGGGCTGTCCGATCCGAGAAACAGACCCAGCACTGTCTCGCCGGCGGCCAGCTTCCGCTTCACTGCATTTGGCTTCACGGTGTCGCCTCCATCCTGCATCCATCGAACTCCACGGAACGACGGAAGCCCGGACGTATCATACATCGCGCGTGATAGACCAGGATGTCGGAGTTGCTACCAAGACCAGAGTCGGCGACGCTTGCGGCTTCGCACTACCGAACCGCCCACCAACCTCATGTATGACATCGGCGTCGGTAACACCAACCGCCAGGAGCGGCAGGCTGAGTCGCTTTTCGTGGCCAGCGTATGCTTTGCATCACGCTTCATGCGGACCGGCGACAAGCAGTACCGCGCATGCGAGACCGCATTGACACTTGGTGACCGCACTGCTATATTTTGACCATAGAGTCACGAATAGTCTATAAAGTCACGGGTCTGGAAGGGAGTGATGCGCGATGGAAGGCGTCACGCCGGGCACGGCCCATCCACCAACGAGCCTCCGCGAGCGTCAGCGCCGGGAGCGCGAGGAACTGATCTTGGTCGAAGCCGAGCGCATGCTTGGCGAAGTGGGTGCGGGCACCCTGTCGCTCGACGCGCTGGCCGAACGGGTGGGTATTGCGAAAGGCACGATCTACCTGCATTTCCCCTCGAAAGAGGACCTGCTTGCAGCCGTGATAGGCCGAGGCATCGATCGGTTGATCGCGATCCTCGAAGGAATAGCGGCCTCACCGGGACTGACAGCCCAGGCACGAATCGAGGCGATCATGCGGCAAATGATCGAGGGCCACGCCGGCTGGGTGGAGTTTCTCCAAGGGGTCGATCCGCACAAACTCAAAGAGACGTTGCGCACGAACGGTCAACTCTCCGCCAGCATCGCGCGGCTCTTTGCCTGCGTGGGGGCGATCATCGAGGAGGGCAAGCGGGCCGGCGAGATCGACCCGGAAGCGCAGCCCGAGACAGTGGCGCTCGCCCTGTTCGGGGCCGTACGCGTGATCACGCACGCGTCACTCGCCCTGCCTGTTCCCATCGACATGGACGATATGAGTCGCAGCGTGATCCGCCTGTTCTTCAATGGCTTGCTCCGACGCGATCAGATCAGCGGGAGAACCACGCATGGCAACTACACGGACCATTGACGCCCGCCGGCTTTGCAGGCGTCGAGTTCTCAGCTGGCGTTGCCAGGTATCGAAGGTGCCTGCACTCGTTCTCGTGACGCGACGCCCTCGCACTTCAGAGAGAGGTTCTGATAGCAATGCACTTTCCGAATACCACTGGCCGCGCCCCCGACGGCGCGCCTGACCGCGCGCCGTTTGCTCTGCTTGGCCGGTTCACCGTGCGGCATCGCTTCCTGATCGTTGGGGTCTGGGTTATCGCCACGATACTCGCCGGTAGGGTACTCCCAAGCCTATCCAGCGTCTCGAACAACAACAACAGCTCCTTCCTGCCCAGCAACAGCCCCAGCATGCAGGCTGCACTGCTCGCCTCTCCTTTCCAGCAAGGTACTCTGCCGACGGCACTTCTTGTCGCCGCGCGCAGTGGCGGGCCACTCACGATCGCGGACCAAGCTGCCATTGATAGGGCAGAGGCTGCCGTACGAAGGGTGGCCGACGTGGCCGTCGTGCGCGACCAGGGGGTGTCCGCCGACGGGACCGCTCGCAAGGCCCTGGTGGAGCTAGCGGCTCGGACCGCCCAGGGTGGTTCGGGCAGCCAGACCGCGGTCGACGCCATCCGCTCCACCTTCGGCGCGGTGGGCGCCCCGGCCGGTCTCTCGCTCTATCTCACAGGCCAGCTGGCTACTAATGTGGACAACCAGAAGGCCAGCAACCACACTCTGGCGGTGACTGAGCTGCTGAGTGTGGTGTTCATCCTGCTGCTGCTCTTCGTCATCTACCGCGCTCTCCTGGCCCCCTTGCTGACGCTCCTGCCGGCCGGCCTCGTCGTCGTGCTGTCAGGACCGATCATCGCCGAGGCGCACAAGATTGGGGTGCAGATCTCCCCAATCACGCAGATCATTCTGGTGATCCTGATCTTGGGCGCGGGCACCGACTATGGCATCTTCCTGGTCTTCCGCGTCCGCGAAGAGATAGGCCGCGGCCTGGCGCCGCAAGCCGCCGTCGTGCAGAGCCTGTGGCGCGTGGGAGAGACCATTACCTTTTCCGCGGGCACGGTAATCGGCGCCCTGCTCTGTCTGTTGCTGGCCAGCCTGGGCTTCTACCAGGGGCTTGGTCCGGCGCTGGCAATCGGTATCGCCATCATGCTGCTCGCCGGCCTCACCCTGACGCCCGCGCTCTTGGCGATCTTCGGCACCGCGGTGTTCTGGCCGACCAATGTGCGGATTGGGGAGCTGCGTGTCGGGTTGTGGGGCCGGATCGCCGGCCAGATTATTCGTCGCCCGGCGCGCACACTGGCGGTCGGGCTGATCGTGTTCGGCTGCTTGGCTCTGGCGGTCCTGCACTACGCGCCGGCCGGCTTCACCGACAATGGCTCGACGAGCACCACGAGCCAGTCGGCAACAGGTACGGCGGTGCTGAGCGCGCATTTCCCGGCCGCCCAGGCCAACCCTACCAACCTGCTACTGCGGTACTCTGTGTCCGTCTGGCAGCAGCCGGCATTGCTGGCGCGGGCCGATCAAGCCCTGCGAGCGGAACGAGCTTTTTCCGCGATCAGCGGGCCCTTAAACCCGAATGGCTTCCCGTTGTCACCGGCTCAGCTGATGCGGTTGCACATGGCGCTCGGCCCGGCAATCAAATTGCCGCCTGAGCTGCCAGCCGGTGTCTCCGTCTCTTCCGGGCTCTACAACGCCTATCGCGCCACGGCACAATTCATCAGCGCCGATGGCAAGACGGTACAGTTCTACGCCACGCTCGCCGCGGGTGACCCGACGAGCACAGCCGCGATGCAGGCACTCCCCACCGTGCGCCAGGCACTCAGCCAGGTCGCGGCGGCCACGGGCGCCACGACGAACGGAGTAGCGGGTGAGGTGGCATTTGCCGCCGACATCAGCGCTATCTCGAACAGCGATCTCCAGCACGTGGTGCCGGCGGTCATGGCGGTGATCGCGCTTCTGCTGGCGCTGGTGCTGCGCAGCCTGGTAGCTCCCTGGTATCTGATCGCCAGCGTTGGGCTCTCGTACCTGGCCGCCCTGGGACTGGGGGTGGTCGTGTTCATGGTCATCGGCGGTGGCTCTGGGCTGAACTTCATATTGCCGTTCTTCATGTTCATCTTTCTGATGGCCTTGGGATCGGACTACAACATCCTGGTGATGACGCGCATTAGGGAGGAAGCGCACGACGGGGCGCTCGCCCCCGCGGTCGCACGGGCCATTAACGCCACGGGCAGCACGGTGATCTCCGCTGGTCTGATCCTCGCAGGCTCCTTCGCGGTGCTCACCGTGGCGGGTGGAGGGCAGATCCAGCAGATCGGCCTGGGCATCGCCGCCGGAATCCTGATGGACACCTTCCTGATCCGCACGCTGCTGATCCCCTCGCTGGTGGTGCTGATCGGGCGGTGGAACTGGTGGCCATCGGCGCTGGCCCGACAAGGAAATGCGGACGCAGCCGAGGAATCGGTGGCCGCGAGCGAGATTGCCTGATGGCGCGTTGCCTCTGACTTGACCTGCCTACTGGGCTTCCACGCGAACGACAGCGCCGGCTGACCGTTGCACGACGCTCGTTCGCCTGCTGCGGTCGCGTCTGGCAATGGCCTGGTTGAGTCGGCGCAAGATGGTGCCAAGGGCCCGGCAGTCCTCGTCGCTCCAGTCCGCCAGCAACCCGGCGAAGAAAGCGCGCCGCGCGGCGCGGGTGGCCTGCAACTGGCTCATCCCGGTCTCGGTGACCGCCAGCAGGCTGACCCGACCGTCACGCGGGTCGGTTTCGCGCGCCACCAGGCCCTTAGCTTCCAGCATCGCCACCTGCCGGCTGACTGTGGAGATATCCAGCTGGAAGCGCTCCGCCAGGCAGCCGAGCGCCAGCGGGTTGTGCGCCGCGACGGCATCCAGCAGCAGGTAGGCAGACCGGTCCAGAGTCTGCGCCCGCTTGCGCGCGGACTCCCCCCGGCGAATGAGCACCGCGGTCTCGTGTGCGACCAGGTCTATGAAATCATGGTCGCATGCTGCATCTACTCGGGCCATCAGTCCTCCCCTCCTGTGCACCGGGGCTTGCCATGCACCAGCAGCCTGCCGTCTTGCCGGTGGACTTGCTTGCATGGTACACCTATCTGGTTGTATAGTACAATCGATAGTGCCCTGGTCAGGGTGCGCGGGTCGGTGTGCCTGGCGTGCTGTGGGCAGGAGGTGAGCGGAATGTTCCGTCAAGTATTGGTTCCCCTGGACGGCTCGCGGGCGGCGGAACAGGCGCTGCCGGTCGCACGGACGCTGGCCCTGGCTACCCATGCCACGGTTCATCTGGTGCGTGTCGTTCGCTTGCCCATGCCGCCCTGGGCGGTGATGGGCGCCTACCTGCCGCAATCGGCCTACGATGTCGCGCTGCGTGCCGACGAGGACGCGGCCCTGGCCTCGCTCGAGGCTGCCAGCGCGCGCTTGGTGGCAGGCGGCCTCAGCGCATCTACCACCACGCTCCTCGGAGACGTGGCGCCTCAGCTGCTGCTCTACGAGCGTGAACACTGGATAGACCTGGTGGTGCTGGGTCTGCACGGCCATGCCGGCCCGGCTCGACTGACCCTTGGGTCCGTGGTCACCCACCTGCTGCGCCACGGGACGGCGCCACTGCTGCTGCTGGATGGCTGCGTTGACCCAGTGTGCCTGGCGCACGCCGTGGTGCCTCTGGATGGATCGGCCGCGCACGAGGACGTGCTGCGGGTGCTGGCAGCCCTGGCGCCTACCGTGGTGCATCGCGTGAGTCTCTTGCGGGTAGTGCAGGACGAAAGCCAGCGGCCCGGGGGCGAGTGCTACCTGGCCGGCGTCGCGGAGCAACTGGGGCGGCAGGGCCTACAGATCGTGGACCGGCGAGTAGTGGTGGGCTGTCCGGAGTCGGCCATACGTGAGCTGGCCGGAACGGAGCACATGATCGTCATGGCCACGCATGCGCATATGTCGCTCCTGCATTGGCTCCCCAGCACGGTGGCCGAGCGCGTGGTCCACCAGAAGGCAGCGGCCGTGCTGCTCGTGCGCACTGGTGGCGCCACCGGCCCGCGGCTGCACGTCGTGCAGGGCGGCGCGGGCGACGTGCATGAACGCCCCGGGGAGGCTGATGAGCCTCCGCCGCGAAAACGGTAGCTTTGTGGCAGGTGTGCTCACGCCCACAGAGGGGCGCACGAATGTCCTGAGTCCTGGTGGAGCGGTCGCGCTTGGAGATAATGGCCCACCAAGTACGAGACCCATAGCCACGCGCCGCGGCGACCTGTACAAGTGGATCGTGCTCTCCAACACGACAATCGGGATGCTGGTGGCCACCATCAACGGCAGCATCATGATGATCTCGCTGCCGGCCATCTTCCGCGGTATCGCCCTCAATCCGATGGCGCCGGGCAACTCCGGGTTCTTGCTCTGGATCTTGATGGGGTACATGATCGTCACCGCGACGCTCCTGGTGACCTTCGGCCGCATCTCAGACATGTTCGGGCGGGTCCGTATGTACAACCTGGGCTTTGCCATCTTCACGCTGGGGTCGCTGCTCCTGGTCTTCACGCCCGGTACCGGCACGCAGGCCGGCATCGAGCTGCTGGCTTTTCGGGTAGTGCAGGGAGTCGGGGGCGCATTCCTGTTTGCCAACAGCCCGGCCTTGTTGACCGATGCATTCCCGCCGCATGAGCGAGGCCTGGCCATGGGCATCAATCAGATTGCCGGTATCTCCGGCTCCCTGGGCGGCTTGCTGGTCGGCGGCTGGCTCGCCACCGTCGACTGGCGTCTGGTCTTCCTGGTCAGCGTACCGTTTGGCCTCTTCGGCACCGTGTGGGCGTACCTCCGCCTGCACGAGATCGCCACCATCCGCACCGGCCAGCACCTCGATATCCCCGGCAATCTCACCTTCTTGGTCGGGCTGACCGTCCTTCTCGTCGGCGTCACGTACGGCATCGAGCCATACGGCACAAGTGCGCTGGGCTGGACCAACCCTTGGGTGATTGCCGCCCTGGTGATCGGCGTGCTGCTGCTTGCCGCGTTTCTCTGGCTTGAGACGCGCGCCCCCGATCCGTTGTTCCACCTCAGGCTGTTCAAGATCCGTATGTTCGCGGCCGGAAACCTGAGCGGCTTTCTCAGCTCCCTGGCGCGCGGCGGTCTGCAGTTCATGCTGATCATCTGGCTCCAGGGCATCTGGCTCCCGCTGCACGGCGTCTCATTCGAGGACACGCCGCTCTGGGCCGGCATCTACACGATGCCGATGATGCTCGGCTTCATCGGTTTTGGCCCGGTCTCCGGCTGGCTGTCCGACCGCTACGGCGCGCGCGCCTTTGCCACTGGCGGCATGGCTATCACCGCCGTCGGCTTCCTGCTGCTGAATCTCTTGCCCGGGGATTTCAATCGCTGGGCGTTCTTTGCCGTCCTGTTGCTCATGGGCGCCGGGATGGGCCTGTTCGCCGCGCCGAACACCACCAGCATCATGAACTCCGTGCCGGCAGAGGACCGGGGCGTGGCCTCCGGGATGCGTGGCACGTTTCAGAACGCCGGCATGATGGTGAGCATGGCCTTGTTCTTCACCATCTTGACGGCTGGTCTGGCCTCCTCGCTCCCTACCGTGATGTCGGCCGGGCTAACGCAGAATGGTCTGCCCGTGAGAGTAGCTCATCAAATCGCCGGCTTGCCGCCCATCAGCGTGCTCTTCGCTGCCTTCCTGGGTTACAATCCCATGCACTCGCTGGTACCCCCATCCGTGGCTGCCCATCTCGGCGCCCAGGCGCAGGCTACCTTGTTCGGCAAGACCTTCTTTCCGCACCTGATCATGCCCGCCTTCATCGACAGCCTGCACGCAGCCTTCTATGTCTCCGCGGTCTTCTCGATCGTGGCGGCCGTCGCTTCCCTCATGCGCGGCAAGCGCTTCATTCACGGCATGGAGGAGCCGGTCGAGGCGTAGACCCGGCAATTGGTGATGATGAAGACGGCCCGAGGACCAGCCAGCCGCAGCCGAGGCCCCTCTTCCATCCGGCCGCAGCCGGAGGCGGTGCCGATCTTCCACCCTGGCGGCTGGGGGTCCATGCTCTTCACCTTGGCAGCCCCTCGTCTCGAGCGCTTCCGAGAACCGCTTAGCTCGACTCGTGACTCTATTGATAGACATTGACCCTAAGGTATAAAATATGACCAAGGAGTATACTCCGTCATGATCGCTTATGGTCGGGTAGTCCGCAAACCAATCGGGTGAGGAGCTGGAATGAACGACAGGGCGCGCGCCCAGGTGTCATTGCGGGAGCGTCAACGTGCGCAACGGGAGCTGCTCATTCTGGAGGAGGCAGAGCGAATCCTCAATGAGCAGGGCTATGAGGGGCTCGTTATGGACGAGCTTGCCGAGCGCGTGGGCGTAAGCAAGGGTACCCTGTATCAGCACTTTGCCAGGAAAGAGGATCTTGTCGGCGCGATTGTCAGGCGCGGCGTGGAATACGCCGAAGCGCGCATCCGGGAGCGTCTCGCTGATGCTGAGCGACCGGCTGTCGAACGCCTAAGCATCATTCTGACCTCGGCCATCGCGAAACAGCAGGCGTGGATTTCGGCACTCGCGGGTCCGCAGCGGCATGCGCTCTCCGCGGCGTTCCACGACCAACCGGGGCTGCATGAAGCCGTCACGCGTATGCTCGACGAGCTCGTCGCGATCATCCGGCAGGGGCAGGCGACGGGTGAGTTGGACACGGCGATTCCCGCGCCGGTAGCTGCGCGCTTTCTGCTGTCCCTCACGCGGACACACAGCAGGCCGGAGTTGCGGAGCGATTTCGCGGTAAGCCGCGAGGAGTTGGCCGCTTACGCGGTGCGGCTGTATTTCCACGGCATATGTCGATTCCCAGGTGACAATGCGTACTCCCACGGACGCGTGCGCCCTGTTTCAGCGGCCACGGAAACAACACCGCTAGCCGGAGTGAACCACACATGATCAAGCTCTTCCGCTTCCTTCGCCCGTATAGGGTGCCCATCTTTGCCGTCATCGTGCTGGTGGCCTGCCAGGCGATTGCCAGCCTCTACCTGCCCACGCTCATGTCCGATATCGTGGACAACGGCATCGTCCCGAACAACATTACCTACATCGTGCAGGTCGGCGGCGTGATGCTGGCGATCGCCGCGGGCGGCATGGTGTGCGCCGTCATCGCCAGCTTCCTGTCGGCGAAAGCCGCCATGGGTTTCGGCCGCATTGTGCGCGATGAGATCTTCCAGCGAGTGGAGAGCTTCTCGCTGCATGAGTTTGACAAATTCGGCACCGCGACCCTGATCACGCGTACGACCAACGACGTGACGCAGGTGCAGATGGTCACCATGATCATCATGCGCCTGATGATCATGGCACCGATCATGGCCGTTGGCGGCATCATCATGGCACTGTCGCTCGACAAGCCGCTGACCCTGGTACTCGCGGTATCGGTCCCGGTGCTCATCGCGGCTATTGTGCTGATTGCCCGGAAGGGGATTCCGCTTTTCAGGCTCATGCAGATCAAGATCGACAAAGTGAACCTGGTGCTGCGCGAGCACCTGATCGGCATTCGGGTCATTCGCGCCTTCAACCGTATCGACGACGAAAAGGAGCGGTTCGAGAACGCCAACGAGGACCTGACGAATAACGCCATCGCCGTCAACCGGATCATGGCGTTTCTGATGCCGGTGCTGATGTTGGTTATGAGCCTGACAAGCCTCGCCATCGTATGGTTCGGCGCCATCCGCATCGACCACGGCGACATGCAGATCGGCTCACTGATCGCGTTCATACAGTACGCCATGCAGATAATGTTCGCTTTCCTGATGGTCTCCATGATGTTCGTGATGGTGCCTCGGGCCGCAGCAGCGGCGGACAGGATCAACGAGGTGCTGGATACGGCGCCGGAGATCAGGGATCCCCAGCAGGCCGAGCGGGCCGATGCCGAGAGGGGCTACGTGGAGTTCCGCGATGTGACGTTCAGCTATCCGGGGGCGGAGCAGCCGGCGATCAGCAATATCTCGTTCAGCGCGAAGCCCGGCGAGCTGACCGCGATCATCGGCAGCACGGGCGCGGGCAAGTCCACCTTGATCAACCTCATTCCCCGCTTCTACGACGTGAACAGCGGCGCCGTGCTCGTCGACGGCGTCGATATCAGGGAAATGGCGCAGGCGGATCTCAGGGCCAAGATCGGCTATGTGCCGCAGAAGACGGTGCTGTTCAGCGGCACGATTGCAGAGAACATCCGATTCGGCAACGACGACGCCACGGACGAAGAAGTGCGGCACGCCGCGGATGTGGCCCAGGGCTTGGAGTTCATCGAGGCCATGGACGGCGGCTTCGACGCGGGCGTGACGCAGGGCGGCACGAATGTGTCCGGCGGGCAGAAGCAGCGGCTGTCCATAGCGCGCGTGATGGCCAAGCGCCCGGAGATCTACATCTTCGATGACAGCTTCTCCGCGCTCGACTTCAAGACGGACGCCCGCCTGCGTGCCGCGCTCAAGCAGGAGACGGCCGACGCCACGGTCCTCCTGATCGCGCAGCGTGTGGCAACGGTGATGGACGCCGATCGAATCATCGTGCTGGACGAAGGCCGGATCGCGGGCATCGGCACGCACCGGGAGCTGCTCACCGCATGTGAAGTCTACCGCGAGATCGTCTCGTCGCAGCTGTCGGAAGAGGAAGTAGCATGAACGAGCAGCGTCCAGCGCAGCGGCCGCCCGACCGTCCGGGATTTGGCCCTGGCAGTGGCCGAGGCGGCCCGATGGGCGGCCTCATGCGGCCGGCCGAGAAGGCGAAGGATTTCAAGGGTACGCTCAAGCGCCTGTTGCGCTATCTGCAGCCCCACCGGCTGCGACTGGCTATCGTGCTGGTGTTCGCCATTCTGAGCACGGCCTTCATGATTGTCAGTCCCAAGATCTTGGGCAATGCCACGACCAAGATATTCGAGGGATTGATCGCGAAGTACACGGCCTTGCGCCAGGGTAAGCCGATGCCTAGCCTGGACTTCGACTACATCGGGCATATTATCCTGCTGCTCATCGGGCTCTACCTCATCAGCGCAATCTGCAGCTATATCCAGCAGTACATGATGGCCGGGATCGCGCAGAGAATCGTCTATCAGATGCGCAAGGATGTAAACGACAAGCTCACGCGCCTGCCCCTCAAGTTCTTCGATACGCGGACACACGGTGAGATTCTGAGCCGTGTCACCAACGATATCGACAACATCGCGACCACGCTGCAACAGAATCTGACGCAGCTGCTCACGTCTGTCGTCACGCTTCTTGGCGTTGTGATCATGATGTTGTCGATCAACGTGGTGCTGACGCTTGTGGTGATCGTGACTATCCCCATTTATGTGCTGGCCACCATGCAGATCGCGAAACGCTCGCAGAAGTATTTCGCGGCGCAGCAGAAGGAGCTGGGTGAGCTGAGCGGGCACGTCGAGGAGATGTATACCGGCCATACGATCGTCAAAGCATTCGGGCGGGAGCGCGACGCCATTGAGCGGTTCACGGGGATCAACGAGCGGCTTTACGGCGCCGCCTGGCGCGCGCAATTCGTGTCCGGCATTCTGATGCCGGTCATGCAGTTTATCAGCAACATCGGTTACGTAATCGTCTGTGTCGTCGGCGGCATCTTCGTCACCAAGGGCAAGATCGCCATCGGCGACGTGCAGGCGTTCATCCAGTACTCCCAGCAGTTCACCCAGCCCATCGTGCAAACGGCCAACATCGCGAACGTCATTCAGTCGACGGTTGCCTCGGCCGAGCGCGTCTTCGAGCTGCTCGACGAGACGGAGGAGATTCCTGAGAGTGCCGACGCAAGGGTCATAACGTCACCGCAAGGGGTGGTCCGGTTTGAGGATGTCGACTTCAGGTACGTCGCCGACAAACCGCTGATCACGGGCATGAATCTCGACGTCGAACCGGGCCACACCGTCGCCATCGTAGGACCGACCGGTGCCGGGAAGACCACGCTGGTGAACCTGCTGATGCGCTTCTATGACGTCGACCGTGGCAGGATCCTGGTCGACGGCGTGGACATTCGCGAGATGCCGCGCGAGGCGCTGCGCCACATGTTCGGCATGGTGCTGCAGGACACCTGGCTGTTCTCAGGCACCATTCGTGAAAACATCGCCTACGGCCGCAAGGGCGCCACGGAGGAAGAAATCATGCGCGCGGCGAAGGCTGCCCATGCCGATCACTTCGTCAGAACCTTGCCTGAGGGCTACGACACCGTAATCAACGAGGAGGCGTCGAACATCTCTCAGGGCCAGCGGCAACTGCTGACGATCGCGCGCGCCATCCTTGCCGATCCGGCGATTCTCATCCTGGACGAGGCCACCAGCAACGTCGACTCCCGTACCGAAGTCCTGATCCAGAAGGCCATGGCCGTGCTGATGGCGGGAAGAACGAGCTTCGTCATTGCCCACCGGCTGTCGACCATTCGGGATGCCGAGATGATTCTGGTGATGAATCACGGCAGCATCATCGAGCATGGCACACACCGCGAGCTGCTGGAGAAGGGCGGCTTCTACGCCGATCTCTACAACAGCCAGTTCAGGGGCGCGAACCTGGAGGAGGAAGAAGCACGGCCCGGACCGGCGTTCCAGGCCGTGGCATCGTGAGAGGTCCGTCCTCTCGCAGTACCATGGTGTTGCCGTTCTTCCCCAACAACTGCGTCGCAGTAAGAGTGCTACGGCTGCGGCAAGGCGCGGGCTGACTGCAGAGCCCGCGCCCACCAGACGAGGTCCTCGACGAGCAGATCGGCGCGCGGCTCCAGCTCCGCGAAGACAGCCGGGTCCACGGGCGACGGCGCCGCCATCGCGGGGCGCATCACATCGGGCAGGATATGCACAGCGTGGCGCAGCGGCGCCATCTCGAGCTCGACCGCCACCAGCCGCAACTGCTCGATGGCCCGCGCGCCACCGGCGTTGCCGTAGCCCACGAAGGCTACCGGCTTGCGATGCCACTGCACGAATGTGTGGTCGATGGCGTTCTTGAGCACTGCCGGGTAGCCGTGGTTGTATTCGCCGGCGACGATCACATAGCCGTCCGCCGCATCCACCGCCTGCGCCCAGCGCGCTACCTCCGGCGTGCGGTACTCTCGCCCGGTGCGTGCAGGCGACATGAGCTCCTCATAAAACGGGAGCGGGTACTCGCGCAGGTCGAGCAGCGCGACGTCCACGTCACCACGCGCGGCAAGGCGATTGGCGATCCAGGCGGCCGGCTTCTCGCCGAAGCGGCCCGGACGGGTGGTGCCGAGGATCACAGCGATTCGGATCACAGGTTCCCTCCGGCGAAGCCCTTGCCGAGCACCACAGGGAAGCGGTGCTCCATAATCCCCTTGAGCCTGCCCGCGGCGACGGCCAGGTCGAAGCCGTTGAGCGAAGCCGCGTGGACACGGACCAAAACCTCGTCCGGCCCGGGCTCGGGAATGGGGAGATCGCGCAGGGCAGGCACGGCGCCAAAGTCTTCTACAGCAATAGCACGCATGGATGCAGTCTTCTCTCTACAATAGTGCGTCGACGGCGGACCATTTCTGGCTGTCGCCTGAAAACTGGGGACTTGTGTCCACTTGAATCGAGCATAACACATTGTGGTACAAATGGAGAATGCCCTCCATTTATGCTATGCTTGAGGCGTGCCGTCGTACAGTGACTCTGCGCCGGAGCCTGTGCCGTCGAGTACCGTCGAGCGCGCGCCGTTGCGTGTCGACGCCGCGCGCAATCGCGAGTGCCTGCTGGAAGCGGCGCGCGTCGTGTTCGCGGAAGACGGGCTGGACGCGCCGCTGGAGGAGATCGCCCACCGCGCGGGGGTGGGCATCGCCACGCTCTATCGCCGTTTCCCCACCCGTGAAGACCTGATTGCCGCGAGCTTTGAGCACGCCATGACGGCCTATGCGAACGCGGTCGAGGAGGCGTTGCAGGCGGAGAACGCCTGGACAGGGTTCCGCGGCTATCTGGAGCGTGTGTGTTCGATGCAGGCGGCCGACCGCGGACTGCGGTCCTCACGTTGACGTTTCCTGGAGCCAGGGCCGTTGAAGCGCAGCGCCTTCGCGCCTATGCAGGCTTTACCGAGCTCGTGCGGCGCGCGCCGAGTGAAGGTGCAGGCATCGAAGCCGGTTAGCTCGCTGGTATCACGGCGACCAGGGCTCGCCACTCACGCGGCACAGTACCTGGTGCCGCATGAGTGGCGAAAGCTCACATGGCGAACACAACAGCCCGGAGCGCTGTCACGGTATCAGGTCCGGCCAAGGCGCGATCAGCGCGGGAGGCCGGCCGCCCAGCAGTTGCTCGCGTCATGGCACGTCGAGAGTGCGGCCACGGTCGCGTGCAATTGGGCTTGCTCAGACGCGCTGAGGTGACCGTACACATTGACCAGCTCCTCCGGATCCTGATCGATGCGGTAGTACTCGTGCTCGCCGTTGGCGTACTCGACATACACAGCGTTCGGCAGCCGGATCGCCTTATAGGTCGTGGGATTACCCCCCAGCGCGCCGTTCTCGTAATCGATATCCGTGACGTCCGTATCCGGCCCGTGGTGTTCGACCAGCGCGGCGGTCCGCCAGCTCGGCACCGACTGGCCCAGGATCAGCGGCACGAGACTGTGCCCGTCGACGGACGGGTTTGGTGTGCCGCCGGCAAGCTGGATGAACGTGGGGTTGAGGTCGATGTTCTCCGCCAGTTGTGAGAGGGTACGTCCGCGCGGCACGCCCGGACCGGCGACGATCAACGGCACCCGGATGTCCGAATCGAACGCGGTCATCTTGCCGGGCAGGAGCCGGTGCTCGCCCATGTGGTAGCCGTTGTCAGAGCTGAAGACGATATAGGTATTCGTGTCCAGGCCACGGGCTTTGAGCGTGGCTTCCACCCGGACAAGCAAATCATCAACCGCCTGCACGGACTGGGCGCGCCGTCGGAACCCAACGTTAATTGTGTTGATCTGCTTGCGCGTCAAGGGAGGCCGCGGGCCGAGCCACGTGGGAGGGTTGACGTTGTTCTGATCAAATGCGGCTGTTCGCGGCGCCGTCAGTCCGGGAAAGTGGCCGGCGTCGCGTGGAGCGGGCGTATACGGTGCATGGGGCGCAAACGTCGCAACTTCCAGCAGGAACGGCTGGTGCGCGTCGGCAGCCTCGTTGATGAATGCTGCGCCCCGGTCGGCGAGCACGTCAGTCAGATAGTTGCTCGGGTTACTCGGGCCCCCGTAGTGCACGACTTTGCCGTTCTCGTTGAGGCCGTAATTGAACTCCGGGTAGCCCTCGCCGGCCACATGCCAGTCGCTCCAACCCACCGGAATGAACAGGCTCGACGGCTCGTAGCCGTTGAGGTACTTACCCATCATCGACGTGCGGTAGCCGCTCGATTGGGCCGCGATCGCGAACGTCTTGCCCTCGTCGCCGTTAGCGAGGAACGCGTAGTACCCGCCAGCTGACCCCGTGTTTCCAAAGACGCCGGTGTCGTGAGGGAAGAGGCCGGTGAAGATGGACGAGCGCGACGGGCAGCACAGCGAGTCCGTGACGATGTAGTGGTCAAACGTGACTCCCTGGCTCTCAAGCTGCAGCACGTGCGGCATGTACTGCACCAGGTTCCAGGAAAGGTCGTCCGTCAGGATGAAGACGATGTTGGGCCGCTGCGCTGCCGCGTTCCCCGCAGGCGCAGCGATACTCCCCTCAGTGATGGCGCCGCAGGCGACAAACGAGCAGACCGCAAGACCGCGCAGGACGTGCCCCAGCCAGGTACCCAGGGATGGACACACCATTGTCTTTCCCCCTTTTCTCTAGGCTGCATGCCCCCGGCTTCACCTGCCGAGATGGACGGTGTCGATACCTATCACCCATCCTCTATCCCTAGCATACTGGTGATACTGCAGCGGCGTAAACAGCTGAAAACGGACGGTCGCGCATCTGATCTCGTGGCGGCCACCATGAGCAAGCGAGACCGATATGGTCTTGCCGTTCTACAATGTGGGTGTCCTTGCGGGCGCGCGGATGCGCGTCGAGACGGGCCGCCAGTGTGCTAGGAGCGACCAGCGATGTATGACCAATCGAGGGACCTGATTGACGCGCTGCAGGCCGCGCCGGCCTGCCTGGAAGGTTTGCTGCGTGGCGTAACACAGGATCGCGCCCGCGCATCGCGGGGCGGAGACGAGGGCTGGTCGGTCGTCGAGGTCGTCTGTCACCTCCGGGATGCGGAGGAGCGCACCATCGAGCGCATGCGCGCCATGCGCGACCAGGATGACCCGTTCTTGGCCGGCTACGACCAGGAGCAGTGGGCACGCGACCGGAACTACCGGCAGGCCGATCTGCACGAGGCGCTGCGGACCTTCATCCGCCTTCGCGCCGAGTACACCGCCGACCTTGCCGCGCTCGATGCGTCGGGGTGGGCCAGGACGGGGTGCCACGCGGAGCAGGGGACGATTACCATCGCCGGCCTTACTATCCACATCGTCGCTCATGACACGATCCACTGCGCCCAGCTGGCAAGGCAGTTGCACGGGTAATCAGGCCGGCTGTTTCTGCTCCCTTCATGCAGTGATGTCGCGCGGTTTACATGGAATATGCCGGCGTTTCAGGCACGTCACAGGCCTGCCTCGAGCTCCAGCGCCTCTGCCGTGGCCTCCTCCAGCGTTGTCGCCTCTCCCTCCGCCCACGCGGCCGCGAACGCTTCCTCGCCCAACGAGGCATGGACATCGGCCAGGGTGCGCTCGCAGGCTATACGGTCTACTACTTCCATGGGCGTCCCGATGGCCTCGCGCAGGCAATGCGCGGCGGCCATGAGCCGTGCAGCGCGCTCCGGCTGCCCCTCGGCCGCTGCTGTCATTGCCAGGCCCTCGAAGCATTTGGCAAAGCCCGGCTTGTCCATGATGGCGCGAAGTACCTGGAGGCTCTCCTGAAAGAGCCGCTTTGCCTCAGGGAAGTCGCCCAGCTCCCGCGCGACGTTGCCCAGATGACCAAGCTGGTCGCTGATACCGAACCTGTCGCCCAAAACACGGAACACCTGCAGGCTCTCCTCATAGAGGGCGGCCGAGCGCGTGTAATGGCCCTGTAGCTGCTGAATCTGCGCCTGGTAGTTCAGTATCCAGGCGACGCCATGCCGGTCGCCGTGCGCCTGATGCGCGGGCAGAGCCTGTTCAAGGAGCGCCTTCGCGCACTCGAGATCGCCCAGGTAGATCGCCGCCAGCCCCTGGTGAGAAAGGGCCCATGCCGCTCCGCGCTCGTTCCCAGCGGAGCTGTGCAGGATATATGCCGACTCGAAGAGTGCCAGTGCCTGAGACTCCTCGCCCTGGTAGTGGGTCAGCAAACCTAACACTTCGAGCGCGCGTGCCCGTAAGGCCATCGAAGCCGAACTCGCACGTGCCAGCAGATCCTCCAGCCACCGCCGGCCCTCACTTGCGTACCCGCGCTGGTACCAGAAGTCCTCAAGCGACGCGACCAGCCGCAATCCTGCTTCATAACGACCCTCGTCGAGCCTGCTCCAGAGCAGGGCGGTCCTGAGGTTTTCCAGTTCCACCTCGAGCCGTTCCAGCCACTGCTCTCGCGCTGCCCCACCCATTCCCTGCGCAGCCAGCTCCGCCAGGTGTGCGTACCAATCTAGATGGCGGCTCATCTGTCTCGGCGCTTCCCCTGCCGCCGCCAGCCTCTCGTGCCCGTACTGCCGCACCGTCTCCAGCAGCTGGTAGCGCGCACCTGCGTTGGCATCGTCCAGCAGCACGATCGATTTTGCGACCAGCCCTGCTAGCAGATCCAGTGTCTGCTCCTGCAGGAGGTCGCGGTCTTCACAGATCGCCTCCGCCGCTTCGAGCGTCCAGCCGCCGGCGAACACCGAGAGGCGCCGGAAGAGCAGGCGTTCCGGCCTGCTCAGCAAATCATAGCTCCAGTCGAGCGTGGCCCTGAGCGTCTGCTGGCGCGGCAACGCGGTGCGGCTGCCGCCGGTCAGCAGGTGAAACCGGTCATGCAGCCGCGTCGACAGCTGGTCGATCGAGAGGGCTGAGAGCCGAGCGGCCGCCAGCTCGAGCGCGAGTGGAATGCCATCCAGCCTCCGGCAGATCTCCTCGATCATCGCGACATGCTGCGCGGTCAGCGTGAGCTCCGAGCGCGCCACGTGCGCCCGCTGCACGAACAGTCGCACTGCTTCGCACGCCAGTGCCTGTTCGGTACTGGGCCGCACACTGGAGTCGGGCAAGCGGAGCGAGGGCACTCGCAGGGTCTGCTCGCCTCCGATGCCCAGCGCTTCCCGGCTGGTGGCCAGGATCGTCAGCTGCGGGCATACGCGCAGCACGCCTTCGGCCAGCGCGGCGCAGGCGTCCAGCAGGTGCTCACAGTTGTCCAGGATCAGGAGAACCTGCTTGGAACAAAGGAAGGCGGACAGGCTCTCCAACAGGGGCCGTCCGGGCCTCTCTCGTACGCCCAACACTGACGCGACTGCCAATAAGGCCGCGGCCGCCGAGCTCAGAGGGGCCAGCTCGACCAGCCAGATGCCGTCAGCGTACGTCGACCCAGGGTTCGGTTGGCGAGTCAGCTCTCGCGCCGCCTCCAGGGCGAGCCGAGTCTTGCCACATCCTCCGGCGCCGGTCAAGGTGAGCAGCCGGGTCTCGCCAAGCAGGCGCCATATCGCTGCCAGTTCTCGCTCACGCCCGACGAAACTGGTAAGTGCGAGCGGCAGATTGGTTGGAACGGCGACAGCAGTGTGTTCGTCATGATCGGCCGGCAGCGACACGATCGCCGGCTCACCCAGGCTACGCGATGCGCCTTCCAGAAACGCACGTTCCTCGGCCGGCAGCGACAGCGCCTCGATCAACAGGCGGACGGTATCTCGCCGCGGCAGGCGGCGCACGCCGCGCTCCAGATTACTGATGCCGCGGGCACTCAGGTGTGCGCGCTCCGCCAGCTCCTCCTGCGTCAGACCTGCCGCCCGACGGTAGCGCTGGAGCAGGTCCGCGAAGGTGGCAGGCTGCGCGCGTATACCCATTCCACGGCTCTCAGGCTCTGATGCGAGCACTTGCAATTGCACTGATCCCAAGCACATTCTAGCACGCCGGGCCGACCAAGCTGGGAGCAGCCACCCGTCCCCTACTGGAAGAATGCGAGCACCGCCGCCCCTGCTCTCGTGACGCCCACGGCGCTGGCGCTCACCGTGTTCGTGCCGGCATGCACGTAGCGCGAAATGTCCACGCTGGTATCGCCCGATGGCGCCAGCGTGATCCCAGCGGGACCGAGAACGAGCGGCGCGCCGTCGATCTGCAGCGAGATCGTCCGCATGCCTCCATTGTGAATCACCAGCTGGCCGTGCGCCGTGGGCAGCGTGAACGAGGTCGCGCCCTGGTCCGGCGCCACCAGCCCGCCGAGCCGCAGACCGGCAGCCGGGTTGCTTCCGATTATGCTCCACAGGGGAAACTGCGAGGGATAGAAGCCGATGCCCATACCAGGCGTAACCTGTATCCAGCCGATCCGGACCCCGTGTTCGTTCTGGTTGATGATCGCGTCGAAGGCGAACTGCTTGCCGATCTTCGGTACGTACTTGGCCAGGCGGCTCCAAGGGACCGCTACCGTGTAGATGAGATCGCCGCTGGCAGGATCGGGCTCGATCTGTTGCTTCATGTCCACCCAGGGACCGAGGAGGTTGTACTGAAAGTTGGCCGGGCCCTGGTGCGTGAGGCCGACCGCCACGTTTGTCCTGCCCTTGCCCGCGTTGCGCAGCCAGGCATCGGGATCCATTGCCCAGCCAAACTGGATCGAGTCGCCCTTGTACATGTTGAAACCGATCGGGGCATAGTCGAACGTCTCGTCCTTCACGTCGGCCGCGAAGTAGAAGTGCTGCTCGTCCCACATGGTGTAAATCCGCGCCGAGAGATTCTGTGGCGTCCAGCCGGGAATGCCCACAATCTGGTCGGGCCGCAGCTCGATCAAGCTGGCCTCCGACGCCGTGGCCCAGGTCGCCAGCGTGCCGTCAATGGCCGGATGGCCATAGGTCAATGCATACTCTGCCACCGGTATGCGGGCGGTATTCGAGATGCCGGTGGTTGCGATAGCCGTCGCGCCAACATGGTCGTCCGGGTGGTTAACCTCCGCATTCAGGCGAAAGCTCAGCGACGTGGACTGGCCGGGCTGCAGCAGGGCGAATCGCTTGCTCACCACCGGCGCGACCCAGCCGACCGGCAAGCTGAGCGCGACCGTGCCGGAAATCGCTACGTCGATGCGAGCGGACACCGTCACATTGAGGTTCGGCAAACCATTGCTCAGTCCGGGCGCCATGCTCACGACGGAGCCGACCGGGTTGATGCCGGTGACCTGCGCCTGCTCGAGCGCGTTCTTGATCTGGGCCGCCGCCATACCCTTGACGGTGAGAAACACCGGGTCGCCGGAGAGCGGCAACGTCAGCCCGGCCGCGGTCAGCTGCCCGGTCGGATTGTCCATGATGTCGTCGGCGCTCATCGCGGCCCCACTGCCGGCTGGAATGGTCATGGCGCCGTTCTCCGCGGTGCTCCACAGCACTGCTTCCGTCGAACCGTCGACCAGGCTGTAAAGATACGCGCGGACCGCGGTGCCAACCTGGGCCGAGGAGACGAACGTCGCGTCCTGCAAGTGCTGGGCCATGGTGGAGTACGCCACGTATGCGGGCTTGAGAGCGCCGTTCTGGCTGGTTATTCCGTAGAGGTTGTCACCCCCGGGGGCATCCTCACGGAACTTGAACCAAAAGGTCTTCTTGACGCCCTGCGCCTGGAAGTCCACGTACGATCGCACCAGGTACTCTGCCTGCTGGCGCGCGGTCACGGTACCGTCGGTCGGATACCCGGTCTCCGTGATCCACACGGGCAAGCCCTGGGCGACAATAGCGCCGATCGCCGCCGGCGCCGTGCCCTGCCCGCCGCGGGGAAGCGTGGGCGAGCTGAGCGCGGCGTCGGGATCGAGCCCTCCACTGTAGCTGTGCACGCTCAGGATTTGCGAGACTCCTCCCGCGGCCTTGACCGCGGCGTCGATGGCGGTTCCGCTCTCGTCATACGTCGCGTTGGCGCTCGGATCGGCCTGCCGGACGGCGACCGAAGCGGCCTTGTAGAGGCCGCCGAAGAGCGCGACATAGTCCGTGAGATCGTGCCGCCAGAACGCCTGCGTGGAAGGCTCGTTCCAGACTTCCCAATTCGTGATACCGTAGCTGTTTCCCCAGCCCTGCTGGGTGGCGAGGGCGCCGCCGGGCATATAGCGATGGACGACGGCGGCCGCGTAATTCGCGAACATGGCGTCACCCGCCGGCGTATACGCGCAGGCTGGAGTCTTGCTGCAACCGGTGATGGTGTAACTGCCGGTGACGGTGACGGTCGTGTCAGGCTGCGGCAGACTGCCCCAGTAGTCGATCAATCCCAGCACCTGAATGCCGGCGTTGTGCGCGGCTGCAATCGCCGCGTCCGTCGCCGCGAAGTTGAACTGACCGCTGCCCGCGTGCGGCTCGATGCGATCCCAGCGCAGCTCTTCGCGATCGTAGCGTATGCCCGCTTGCGCCATGAGTTGTGCCGTGCTTGCCATGGCAGCGGCGTTCGTCCCATAGGCCTCGGTCAGAGTACCGTTGATCCCGAACGCCGACTGCGGGTCAAGTCCTGCCGGTTGCGGCCGAGTTATGCCGATGGGCGCGAAGGCGGTGACCTGCTGCTGCGTGGCCTGGTCGGTGAGGGTCACGTGATACTCGTAGTACCCGGAGCCCGCGATCGGAACGGAGACCGGGCTGGACAAGTTCTCGCCGGCTGCCAGGGCGATGGTATCGGAGACGACGGTGGTAGCATTGCCAAAGTAGTCCAGCAGGTACTCGGTGCGACTGTAGATGCGCTCGGACTGGCTGGGATTGCTTTCCAAGACGGTGACAGAGATCGGCTGGCCGACCGTGTAGCGTCCCGCCGGGGCGCTTGTCGTCACAGTCACGACAGCCGCGGCAGGCTGAGCTTGTGCGAATGCCGATGCGGCCTTCGCCGGGTCCATACAGGGCAGCGTGCAGACTGCTGCCAGCGCGGCGATGCGCAGCCACACGGTCGGCGATTGATGCATCCGTGGTCCCTTCGCTAGGTCTATTGTGAGATTCCAGCTTCGCCATCACCTTTTGTGAAGTTGTCGCTATAGATGCTCTGTTCCGCGATGATCGGCACGCCGTTCGTCGACTGCACGATCGATCCGTGCAATCCTGGCGGCAGCGTGGGAACATTCCGCAGCACGTCGACGGTGGTCCGGCTCTTCCCGGGCAGCGTCACGCCGTAGTCGACGGTCTGGCCGTTGGTTTCGAAGAAGCGGACGGTCACCGGCGCAGGCCGCGCGCTGGGATTCTGGAGGAGAAGAAACTCCGTGTACCCTGCGCTGGTATTCCCCTCGGGGAAAAGCCAACTCACGCCGCCGCCGTTGCGTCCGAATACGTCACTGCCCCCCGACCCAGCGGTGGACGAATTCGGCGATCCGAAGTAGAGGGGCCGCTCTGCCACCACCGGGATGTTTGAGGTGAGGATCGTGGCGATACCGCTCGAGCGCAGCAGATCGTTGACCTTGATGTTGCCGCGTCGCAGCGGATTGATCAGCACTGTCGTGTTCGCCAACACGTTGCCGGCCTGGTCAAAGAACGTCGCCGTGACCGCGGCGAGCTGCGATGAGCTCGGGTTGAGAATCGTGTAATACGTCTCGAAGTTGTTCACTGTAGAGCCTTCGGCAAACAGCCAGGTGCTGGATGGCGCCGACGCGCCAACCTGCTCGGTGGCGCCGTAGCCGCCAGGCCCGAAGGTCATCAGCCGCTCCACGACGACAGGCTGGTCGCTGCTGACGATCGCCGACAGCGAGAGACCAGACTCGATCGCGTTGACGTCGACGATGGTCCCCGTCTGGGCCGCTAGCAGCTCGATGAGCGAGGTGGCGGGACGGCCATTGAACGGCAGCAGGCGCAAGTCGACATGCGCCTGGCCGATGCCTGGATTGAAGATGCGGATGTACTCATGGAAACTGAGGCCCGTATAGCCCTCTGCGAGATACCACGTGCGCAACGGTGCGCTGGCGCCGCTCGTCGAGCTGAAGTCCTGGCCGTTTCGGAAGACCGTTTCCGAGGCGCCAATCTTGCGATCGGCGGTCAGCATGGTGAAGACGGCACGGCCCGCTCCCACGATGGAGCCCACGTTGACCGTGGCCCGGCTATCGGCGCCCACGACCATCGAATACGGCATGGGGCTCCCGCTCGTAAACATGAACGAGAAGGTGACGTTGGTAGGCGCGCCATTTGGGTTGACCAGCGCGATCTCCGTGTCGAATCCGGGTGCCGTGTTCCCGCCCGCGAAATACCACGTGGACTGCACCGGCAGACTCACGGCAAGACCCATCGTGGCCGAGGCTCGGCTCGTGGCGCCCGACGCCGCCACGGTGTTCGCCCCGGCAAGCGCCGTGGGCGGCACGATGAAGCTCGCGGAGAAGGCGCCGGCTGGGCCGGTCTTGATCTGGCCGGGGCTTGTCGCCAGAGCCTGCCCGTTCAGGGCCAGCGTCACGATTTCGCCCGCGGCGTAGCCGTTCCCGCCCACGGCGATTCTCGTGCCGGGAATCGCATACACCGGAGAGATGCTGATAGATGGGTTGTAGGCCACGATCGTCAGCGTCACCGTCGCGGTCGAATTAGATGTGCCGCCAGTGCCGCTGAGTGTGTAGCTGCCGGCGGGCGTGGTGGTGGGAATAGTGATGCCCACGGGACCGAACTGGCCGCTGGATCCGCTCTGCAACGAGAGGACCAGTGTCGAGCCGAAGCTCACGTGGACGGTCTCGTGCGCCGCGAAGTTGTAGCCGCGCACCTGCACGAGGCTGCCCGGGTTGACGCTGGTACGATCCGTAGAGAGCGTAGGAGGGCTCAGCGACGGTTTCACGATAGTAATGGTGCCCTGAGCAAATCGCTTGCTGGACAGGCCGTAGGCCATGAGGCTGTGCGAACCCACGCTCAGTGATGGCGGCACTACCAGCGCGCCGGACGAGAAGATACCGTTTTGATCCGCCTGCGCCGGCGCAGCCGATGCGGTCTGGCCCAGGAACAGGTTCACCTGTTCGTTTGGCAAAAAGCCACTGCCGCTCACGATTGCGTGCGCGCCCTGGAGCACGCTCGGCGTCTGCGAGATGAGGCTCGCCGTGGCCGGCGCGTTGATCACGTTGAACGGTTCCATAGCGAATACGTGACTGGCCTGGCCCAACACGATCACCTGCAACACGCTGTTTGGCTGCGCGGAGCCCGGGACGACGAGCGACGCTGTGAGGTTGCCGCTGCCGTCGGTAGCGACGACCTGCGCCGCTCCCGCGAACACGATCTGCACGGCCTCGAAGTGCGCGAAACGCGAGCCGGTAATGGTAAACACTTTCCCGGGCGTGTCGGATGGCTCCGATAGCCGGAGCGATGCACCGCTGTTGCTGACGGGCGCAAGCGGGAACACGAGACCGTCGACAAGCGTCAGCCCTAACGTGGCGCCGTTCTTGATCGCAGTCACTGCCGCGGAAGGCAGATCCACCGGACTCGCGCTGCTGAAGCCGAGAGTCTGAAGCACAGCCGGGCTGTCGATCCAGTGGCGCACGCTTCCCCAGATGAAGTAGACTCTGCCGGTCGACTGATCGCGGATGAGCGAGCCGTCAGCCGGAATCGCGTTCGTCTGCAGCGGCGCCACGATGGACAGGGTGGCGATGCTGCTGCGCTGCGATGACGTGCCTGTCGCGCTGACGGTGGCCTTTCCCGCCGCCAGACTTTGGCTCAGCGAAACCCGCACATTCTGAAACGCGCCGTTGCCGTCGGCACGGAGGTCGAAGGCCTGCGCCGCGCCAATCCGCACGTGCACCAGTTCATTGGCCAGGAAACCAGCGCCGCTCAGCACAATCGGCTGCCCGGCACGCGTCTCGGCCGGGCTTACGACCAGGCTTGCTTTCACGATCGGCCGCGCGACAATCGTGACATAGACCTTCGTGGAGTGATGGCTGGTCTTCCCGCTCGCCGTGATGCTGTGACTGCCCGGCGAGATCGTCGCCGGCGCGGTCACAGTTTGCGCCGTGAATGCGCCACGCACGTCCGCGGCCGTCTCCACGGAAGTGCCGCCCGCGGTGAAGTAGATGGAGACGGTTTCGTACGGCTGAAAACCGGTTCCCGCCACGCCGACGCCGTCCCCGGGGTAGAGCTTGGCAGCGCTTGCCGTGAGGTGCGGCGGACCTTCTTTCTCGAGTACGGCAATCGGCTCGATTTCCATGATCTTGCTCAGCCCGCCAAAGGCAAAGACGCGGATGATTGCCGGCGTTACCGAGACAGGCATGACGAACGTCCCGCTGAAGACGCCCGTGGCATCCGCGTGCAGCGTGCTGCTTACCTGCCCAAAGTCGAAGACGAGCTGAACCGGCTCTGAGGGCGTGAATCCCGCCCCTTGCACCGAGAACGGCTCGCCGGCAGGCACGCTCGCCGTGCTGAGCGTCAGCGACGCCGTGCCTGACGCCACCGGCGACAGCGGATCGGTCTGTCCGTTGGTCTCCCGCAGCGTCAGCGGTGCGCCTTCCTGCAGCTGCGCCAACTGCGTGCTGTCGAGCTTCACGGCGGACGATGCCGCGATGCCCAGCACTGTCAACACCTGAGGGGTGGACACCAGGTGCAGCACATTGCCATAGACGATATACATCCGCCCGGTGGCGCTGTCGACAACCGTCGAACGGTCGGAGACACCGGCGCCGGCCGAGGCGGCTGATGCCTGGGATGTGCCGTTTGCCGCCGGCACGATTAAGCCGAGTACGAGGCCGGCGAGCAGCCCGAGATGTATGACGCGCGCGACTTTACTTTTCATTGCCATCCTTCCCACCTGCATCGCTCACCCCGAGATCGATCGGGATGCGCGATGCCTCCGAACGCTGGTTACGCGATAGCACCGCGGCAGGGTTCGCTTGTGCCAGGCCTGTAGCGCGAGATCCCCTTGTATCGGTCACGCTTGCCTGTTTGTCGCGGCCGGCGACTGGGCGAAGCACGAATTGCCTCGGATCGCGCGCTGCCGGCAAGAACGGCCGATCGAACTGAGGGAATCCGATCGTGTCGTTCCGCAACGTTCTACACATGCATGATAGTCTAGCGACTCTTAAACGAACATGAACGCCCACCGCTCACACCGGGCGAGATTCTTTCTCTAGGGTGCACCGACTATGCTATCATTCAAAGCATCGATCTCGATGCCTGGATAGGATTCAACAGAGATGAACGCGGAAGTCACGCGCACCACGGTCGCCCTGCCCAAGGAGTTGCTCGACGCCGCCGACCGGGCGGTCGACGCGGGTATGGCCAGATCGCGCAACGACCTGCTTGCGGAAGCGCTGCGCCGGTTTCTGGCCGAGCACCGCCGGGCAGCGATCGACGCTGCATTCGCAGACATGGCGAGCGATGCAGACTACCTCGCCGAAGCCGAGATGCTGGAAAAGGGCCTGGACCGATCGAGCTGGGAGGAGTTTCAGGTGGCTGAGCAGCGATGATCTTGCGCGGCGAGATGTACAGTGCACGGCTCGATCCGACCGAACGGTCCGAACAAGCAGCCGGCCGGCCGGTCGTTATCGTCTCTCGCAACGCGATCAATGCAAACAGCCGTATCGTGCTGGCAGTTCCCTGCACGACCTACCATGGACAACGCATCTACCCGAGCCAAACGGTGCTGCATGCCCCAGATGGGGGCCTGGTCGTGGATTCTGTCGCCATGGGCGAGCAGGTTCGGGTGCTTGGCCACGGCAGACTCCTGCGCAGACTTGGCATGCTCGATGCGACGGCCATCGCCGACATCGACCAGGCACTTCTCATCGTCTTTGACCTGCCCGGCCAGACCTCCGGCAACAGATAGACCGGCGCCACGTCCCCATCCTCATCGCCGTCGCACACGCGCAAAGCAGCGATGCTGGGAAACACGATCGTTGCTTGCGCAACAGCCTCGAAGCGCTTGTGTAAGGATCTTGATTCAGAAGGCGCTCAAGCACCCGAAGGCACGAACGTCACCCGCTCATTCGACAAATCCACCGCGCTTACCGTCCAGCCAGCGTCGAGCCAGGCATGACCCTGCGGAGTGGCGGCGTCGTTGCGCCACCACTCCGGCTGCTTGCGCGCCGGCTTCGGCAGTGCATCCCCGAGTACCGCCTCGATCTGCCGAAACGTCACCTCGACAGCCGGATGCTGGCCGCGTTTCAGGCGCAAGTAGTAGGTCAGCGGCACCCACCGGCCCGCGTCCTCGATGCCCATGACTACGGGTACAGTCCCCGAATCCGATGCGCATCGGCCACCCGCCCGACGGCCAGACAATGGGCGGCCAGGCGAAGTGAGATACCGTCGCGCTGATGCAGCGCATAGGTGTCTTCAAACGCGCGCAGCAGCATCTCCTCGATCCGGACATTGATCTGGCTCTCGCTCCAGAACGTCTCTTGAATATCCTGGACCCATTCGAAGTACGACGCCGCGGTTCCGCCCGATCCGCCGAGAATATCGGGCAGTACCATGACGCCCCGCGCCTCGAGCAACGCGTCGATCTCCGGCGCGATCGTGCCATAGGCTCCTTCCACCACCATCATGGCCTGCATGGCCTTCGCCGACTGCTCGTCGATGCGCTCGAAGCCGCTCAGGACCAAAATGTCGCACGGCAGCGGCGCGAGGGTCGGGCTGTCCACGGGCGAACCGAGGGGGCAGCCCTGCAGGGAGCCGTGCTCGGCGATGTACCGGAGAACAGCCGGAACGTCCAGTCCGTTGTTCTGGAAAACGCCCTGTTGGCCATCACCGATCGCCACGATCCGCGCGCCCCATTCATGCAGCACATGCGCCGCGGATGCGCCTATGGGCCCGGTGCCCTGCAGCGCGATACGCGTGTTCTCCACGTTCAGGCCGCGGAGCCGGGCGAGCTCGCGGCAGAGCACGGCTGTTCCCAGGCCGCTGGAGGCGGCCCAGCCTCGCGATCCGCCGATCGCCACCGGCTTCCCCGCCACTACAGCGGGCACGGAATAGCCGCGGTGCATGCTGTAGGTGTCCATCATCCAGGCCATTACCTGTGCGTCAGTCGAGCGATCCGGCGACGGGATGTCGCGATCAGGCCCAAGCAGGATGGAGATCTCAGTGGTAAAGCGGCGTGTCAGATTCTCGCGCTCCGCTTCGGTCATCGAGGTCGGGTCGCATACGACGCCTCCGTAGGCTCCGCCGAATGGTATGCGCAACAGTGCCGAGCGCCACGTAGACCAGAGCGCCAGAGCGCGGATGGCGTTGATATTGAGATCTGGGTGATAGCGAATGCCGCCGGACGCCGGTCCGCGCACGATGTTGTGGTGGACGCGATAGCCAGTGAACACCGCGAATGAATCGTCGCGCATGCGCACCGGAAATGTCACCGTCAACTCGCGTCGCGACCGGCGCAGGATGCGCCGGAAGCGTGTCTCAAGCTGCAGATGGTCGGCTGCGGCCTCGAACTGCCGCAGGGCAAGCTCGAGCACGGAGCTCTGATCGAGCACGGTGGCCTTTTCGACCGGGGTCATCGTCATGAACGTGGACCTCCAGATGATCGTCGTCGATCGTGTGGACTGCTTCTGTAGCGGCTTCGCTAAAGAGGCTCCCAATCCAGGCAATCTTAGCAAACCCGCTCCCTGCAGTCCAGTTGGCCACGTTGCTCAATACTGCCCTGAAGTTCACTCTATTGGTTTGCCGAGTTGCTGCCGATAGGAAGAAATGTAGGGATGTCCAGACCGATGTTGCCGGGGGGCTACCTGGGTAAATGAAGAGGATGACCAAGGAGGCGTCGCACGTGTTGCAGATGATAGATAGGCAAAAGGTTGTTGCAGCACCGGCGGCCATGGACGGAACGCGATTCATGCAGTGTCGCCTGCCGGCAGCACAGTACGAGTGGCTGCGCTATCGCGCATTCGTCGATCGCCGCAGCATGAACAGCATGGTGCTCGCGGCAATCCGGGCCCTGCGTGAGATGTCGCCCGATGTCACGACGCCTCTCGCGCTCAAGCCGACCGGCGCCGCGGCCGGAAGCGTGAAATTCAACGTTCACCTGACTGATGAGATGTACGAGTGGCTGCGAACCAAGGCGTTTAACTGCCGGGGTTCGATCAATCAGATGCTGATCAAAGCGCTCGTCGACTACCGGCTGAATGACGACCTCGCCTTTCAGCGGGCCAACGGCGTGCATGGCCAGGGGAAGAAGGCGCGGTAGTCCTGGGCGCGGCCCTTCCTGCTGTTTCGGCACGGGCAAGACCTCCGGCGACGATGTCCCGGAGGTCTTGCTGGTCGCTGCTGCGAAGACATTGGGAGTGACTTGTGCTGATGGGGCCGGCGCGCAGCCAGAATCTAGCTGGTGCAGACCGTCCCGATGACAGTGCCCGTGCCCGGATGCCAGGCATCAGGCCCGTAGCTAGGATTGGTCTTCACGAGGACGATCTCCCGAATCACACTGCCGACAATGTCGCCCGGACGCTGCACGGCTAGGGCGCCATGCTCTTTCCGGCTTCTCCGTGTCCTGGACCGCGGTCCATGCTGCCCAGACCACGCTCTACGCCGGCGATTGTGCGTATGTGATGCAGTAAGGCCTCCAGGTTGTCAAACTGCACGCTTTCGCCGCGCCCAAGGTGTTCTATCCTACCCTTCCACTGTGGCCCATCCTTTCCCGTGCTTTGCCAGAACCGCAGAACGTAGGCATCGTACCTCGTCATCGATTTCGATCTTCCCTCGGGCCGTTTGCCGTATGCCTCTGAAGCCGCTGGCGTAGCTTATGTGCACAGCTTACACAAGCGGTCGTGCGTATCCGTTACAGCCCACGATCTGCCATCCTCTGGTCATCTTGTGTCCACCCAACGCGCTTGTGTAGCAGGAGCACCTCAGGCACCTTAGAGATTAGGTAGAGGGACGGCGGAGTTCCCTGAGAACGGTGCGCGGCATGGCTACCGGTCAGTTGGCGGCGGCGACACGCGTCACGTATAGTCAGCAGTTTCGACGCTGCAACAAGCTCGCGTGCCCAACCTGCGTGTTGGGTTCTCCAGGTCACGGTCCCTACTGGTATGCCTACTGGCGCGAGGGTGGGCGACGGCGCTCGCGTTATATCGGCAAGCACCTGCCACCCGAGGCGGCGGCGACGCCGGAGCCGCTCGAGTTGCCTGAAGCGATGGTGGCGGCCCAGACGTACGCGCCGCTTCGGGTGCGAACGCTCGGTGGTTTTGCTGTTTGGCGTGGTAGCACACCTTTGCCGGCGGAGACCTGGCGTCACCGCCAGGCAACAATGCTGTTCAAATGCCTGCTGAGCGCGCCTCGGCACCGGCGGCACCGCGAACAACTGGCCGAGTTGCTCAGGCCCGAGGAGGAGCCTGCCATGGCCGCCACATACCTGCGAACGACCGTTCACCGTCTCCGCAAGGTATTGGGACAGCGCACGGGAGAGCTCGGGTATGTGCGCCTTGAGGGCGGCCTGCTGGTGCTCGCCCCCGCACCTGAGAACACGCCGCCTGAGGACTGGCTGGATGCACGTGCCTTCGAGCGCGCTGCTGCCATCGCTTTGGCTGGCGGGGATGCTGTTGCGTGCCGGGCCGCACTGGCGCTCTATGGTGGAGAGTATTTGCCGGACGACGTGTACGATGAGTGGGCGGTCATGCGCAGGGAGGAGCTACGCCAGCAGTACCTCGCGCTCTTGCTTCGCCTGGCCGATCTGCGCGAACGGGATGGGGTGCTGGGTGAAGCGGCGCGCTGCCTGCGGGCAGTCCTCGCCATCGATGCGTGCAATGAGCCGGCGGCGCGATCCCTGATGCGCGTACAAGTCGCGGCCGGGCGGGCTCCCGAGGCTGCCCGTACCTACAAGCAGGTGGCCGACGCACTGCGGCGCGATCTCGACATGGCGCCGGACAGCGAAACCGAGGAGCACTATCAGGCGGCGGTGGCAAGCCGCCACGCTGCCTCCGCGCAGCATTCCAACTTGCCCACGCCGCTGACCAGCTTTCTCGGACGCGAGCAAGAGCTGGCGACGCTGGCCCGGCTACTCTCCGGTGGCGCGGCATCTCCGGCCGGCCAAGCGTGCCGCCTGCTCACCGTGACCGGTGCGGGCGGCTGCGGAAAGACGCGCCTGGCGATCGAGCTTGGCCATGAATTGCGGAGTGTGTATCCCGATGGCCTGTGGTTGGTGGAGCTGGCCGTGCTGGCGCCTGAAAGGGAGGTTGATCTTGAGCCTATCGCCTGCCAGACGGCCGGCGCACTCGGCTTGCATCCAGGTACGGACCGGTCTTCGCTGCCGACGCTGATCTCCATTCTGCGGTCGGGCCGGATGCTGCTGATCCTCGACAACTGCGAGCATGTGATAGCCGCTAGCGTAGCGTTCGTGGCCTCTATCTTACGGGAGTGCCCTAGCACGCAGATCTTGGCCACCAGCCGGGAACCGCTAGGTGTGCTGGGCGAGACGGTGTGGCGGTTGCCGTCTCTCGCCGTCCCTCCACGGGCCCGGCGAGGCGAGCTCTCGCTGCAGGAGGTGGGCCGGCACGCCGCGACGCGTCTCCTCGTCGAGCGCGCGCGGCTGGTGCGGCCTGACTTTGCCTTGACGCTCGACAATTGGCGGGCCATCGTGGAGATCTGCACCCAACTCGACGGAATTCCCCTGGCCATAGAATTGGCGGCTGCTCGTCTCGGACAGCTCTCTCCCGGCGACCTTGCCGCCCGGCTGCACGATCGGTTCCGATTGCTCACGGTCGGGAATCGGGCGGCCTTGCCTCGCCATCAGACGCTCCGTGAGGTGATGGATTGGAGCTACGACCTGCTCAGCGACGACGAACAGGCACTGTTCCGCACACTATCAGTATTTGCAGGTGGTTGGACGCTCGACGCCGTGGAAGCCGTCTGTTCGGACAGCCCGTTGGAGGAAGCCGGCGTATCTGACCTGCTTGCCAGGCTGGCGAGCAAGTCCCTGGTGCAGATCGAGGACGACCCAGAGACGTCGTGCCGCTACCGGCTGCTCGAGACAGTGCGCCACTATGCAGTCCAGCATCTTCGAGAGCACGGAGAGGAGGCCCAGGCGCGGGATCGGCATCTGCGCTGGTGCCTGGCGTTTGCGGAACGTGCGTGGCCGGCTTCGCACGGTCCCCCTCAGCCCGCCTGGGTCGAGCGCATGGAAATTGAGCACGACAATCTGCGGGCTGCGCTCGAGTGGTGTGTGCGGCAGGACGAGGATGTGCATGCGGGTATCCGCCTGGCAGGAGCACTCTGGTGGTTCTGGGCGGCGCGAGGGCATTGGATCGAGGGACGCACCTGGCTCTCGGCCGTGCTTTCTCGCGAAGGCGGCGCTCCGGTCGCGCGGCTGCGAGCCTTACGAGGATTAGGCCACTTCGCGATCAACCAGGGTGATCACGAACTGGCCCGTGCGGTGCATGAAGAGTGCCTCGCCCTTGGCCGTGCCACGCACAATAGCGGCGAAGTGGCTAACGCCCTCAACGGACTGGGCAACGTCGCCAGGTTTCAGGGAGACCGGGTGCAGGCAGCAGCACTCTATGAAGAGTCGTTGGCGATATTCCGGCGCGAGAGTGATACGCCGAATATCGTGAGAGCGCTGCACAACCTGGCCCTCGTCGCTCAGGAGGAGGGCGACTACACCCGTGCCATCACGCTCAACGAGGAATGCCTGGGGCAGCGGCGGACGCTGGATGACCGCCACGCGTTCTGTCCGATCCGCTATACGCTCTTCAACCAGGCAGTCTGCTATCGCCTGGCCGGTGACCTGCCGCGTGCCGCGACGTTGCTCGATTCGGTGCTACCACAGTTCGATGAACAGGCCGATATCTCGGGGAGTGCAGGTGTCCACAACGAGTTGGGTCGCATAGCCTGCGAGCAGGAACACTATCGGGAGGCGATCGCCCACTTCCGCCTCAGCATGCACGGATACCGGACCCTTGGCGAACGGGTGGCGCTGGCCGATGTGCTACAAAACTGGGCACTAATGATCGCAGGCGAAGGGAATCCGGCGCTGGCGGCGAATCTGCTTGGTGCCGTCGAGGCGGAGTACACTGCCGTCGGCCATCCGCTCCCGCCGAGTTCGCAAAAGGTATTCGCGGCCGACGTCGCTTGGGTGCGACAGTTGCTCGGCGCTGATGACATGTTCGCCGTCAGGTGGGCGGAAGGCCAAACGATGTCTCTGAACGGCATCATCACCGACGTGCTGGCGCTACACGCCTCCGAATCGACGTAGTTACTGCCGGCGCCACAGGACCCAACAACATCCTCGAGACCACGGGCTTACAGCCGCATCAGCGTGATCTTGGGCTGAGCGAGCACATCCATACGGGGGAGACCGTGCGAGATCGGGCCGCGGCTACACAAGGAAGCAGGCCCGGACACAAGCGCGCCAGAGGCGGGCGAACGCAAAACTGCAACAGTCGGCGAACATGGCCGGAGTAGCGTTGTCCTCATGGTGCGGGGCCCAGGCTTCACAGGTGACCGGACCGGACCGGCTTTGCCAGCAACGGCAGGCACACGGCCAGCAGCTGGGAGCGGCAAAGGGGGAACGAGCGACATGGGAGGTCAGGGGAAACAGGTCTTCGCACGCGCGAGCTATCTGCGCGCCGCACTCGTGCTCATCACGCTTCTCGCCACAGCTCCGACCTGGCCTGCCATACCGGCTGCAGCGGCGCAGCACGCCCAGGTCAACGCGCGGCAGAGCCCAACCCCTACGGCCACCGAGGAGGATAGCTCGACCGCCGGAACCCCCAATCAGCCTATTGCCGCCATTGACGACGCCGGATCTGCTGGCCGGGGCTATACGGCTAGGCTGCTAGCGCCTACTACGCCCGGGACTTCGGATACGTTCACCTGGCGCGTCGACGGCTCGCGACCCACAGCGCAAGAGCAAATCGCCTTTGTCCTGCTGTCAGGCTGCTGGCCTGCCAGCCAGATTGCCCACGTCAAGGCAAGAGGAACCGGCGATGTCAACCTGACGACGACCGTCTATCCGACGCTTATCAGGATAGGAAACGTGCGCGATACATGGCTGCCGATGACGGTCACCGTCACGTTCACGTCGCGGTTTGCTGCGACCACAGTTGGGACCGACATAACGGTGAAGACTGACAGCAATGGCGACTGGGATGACCATGCCGATGGCGATGGGGATGCCCTGATCCTCTATACTGTCGGCGGACCTGTCTGTGCCCAGGCCCCCACGAGCTCGCCGACACTCCCGCCGATCCCCACCATCACGCCGACCGCTACGTCCTATGCGACGTCAACCGGCACAGCCACACCTTCTCGTACCAATACATGGACCAGTACTCCGACTGGTACCTCTGCCCCGGCGCCAACCAGCACAGTCACACCTTCGCTACCGCCAACCACCAGGCCATCGCTGACCCCGACGAACACAGTCACGCACGCGCCGACGCAAACGCTTACGCCAACGGCGACCAGCACCGGAGCCCCTAACAACACGCCAACGTCGAGCCCGACGGGTACGGACACTGCAACGGCGACTCCCACGCGCATCGCCGCCACCAGCACAGACACCGATACACCGGAGCCGAGCCAGACTGGCAGCGAAACCGCTACCACGACGCCTGCGCACACCGGCACGGATACTAATACGCCGGAGCCAAGCCAGACGGCCAGCGAGACCGCTACCACGACTTCCGCTCTCACCACCACGCCAACGCCAACCCAGACCGGCAGCGACACCGCTACCACATCTCCAACGGACACCGGCACGGCTACGCCGACCACGACCAGCACCCCAGCCTCAACCACCACCAGTGTCACTACGGATACCTCGACAGCAACGAGCACCGGCACAGACACCGAGACGCCGGCGGCAACCAGTACCACGGCCGTCACAGATACGCCAACGCCGAGCCAAACCGGCACGGACACGGCAACCGCGACCAGCACCGCCGCCGCCACGGACACGGACACCAGCACCGCCACGGACACCGCCACGGACACCGCCACCGCCGACGCGACTCCCACCCCGCCGTATGTCTTACCCGGGGGACTGGTCGTCTCCGTAGCGTATGCTGACGGTTCCCCAGATGGTCTGAACTTCCCGCGACCCTGGGCCGGTGCGCCGGACGTGATCTTCGTGGGCAACTGCACCAGCGGCGTGGATTGCGACACCGGAGCCATTCGCATTGACAACCACACGCCGAATACTGCCGTGCTGAACGACGTCTCCGTCGCATTCCCCAACCCGACGTACGGCTTGACGGTCCTCGATCCCTGGCTGCATCCGACCGGGAATATCCCGTCGCAGCTCCCGTTGACGATTCCCGCGGGGAAGACGGTGATCCTCGCTTCCGTCAACGGCGGCGACTTCGATACCAGCGACGACGTGCCGAGCTTGCCCAACCCCAGCTGTACCAGCGCACTGCCGCCGTTCTACTATCCGCCCGTCGTCACAGTCAGCCTGGGCGACGGCAGCAAAACCAGTCTGTTCGACACCGGACACATCGTCGACGATGGCGGCGGCAATACCGATTGCGTGTTCGCGTGGCACCCCATGGGCACCACGGGCGTGAACGCGCAGGGCACCACGGTGACGCTCCAGCCGTTGAGCGCCAGCCAGCAGGTACAGAAGCCTGAGTCCTTCACGGCGAATGTGGCCGACGTGGTCGGCGCCTCGCCGCAGGTTGGAGTAACCGTGAACTTCAACGCGATCAGCGGGCCGAACGCCGGCGTGATGGGGCAGGCCATCACCGACGACCTGGGCAACGCGACTTTCAGCTACACTAGCACCCTGACCGGCCTGGATACGGTGGTAGCGAGCGTGCAGCAAGCGGGAGCCATTCCGACCATCACCTCCAACACCGGTACCGTGCAATGGGTGACGCAGCTCTTCGGCACGCTCAGCATCAGCCCGCTCTTCGTGGGTCTGCACCGCGGCAGCCAGCAGAAGTTCATCGTGACCGCCGCCGATTCTACCGGTAGCCTTGTGCCCAACACGCCGGTCACGCTCACCATCACCGGGCCTAACGCCCAACAGCTGAGCGCCACGACAAATAGCGCCGGCGTGGCGACCTTCAGCTACGTAAACCGCGGCATAGGCGGCACGGATACCGTACAGGCCGGGGCCACGATCGGCGGCGGTGCCGTCACCTCGAACCCGGTGACCGTGCCATGGGACGCACTTATCGAAGTGAATGCCGATACCCTCTCACACGGGAGCGTGCGGCGTTACGACGGGGTTGCCGGCAATCCCATCGACACGCTGCTCTCGACCGGCGCCGTGGACCTCGGCATCCCGCTCGACGCCATCGTGGGACCGGACGGCAACCTCTACCTAAGCAACGCCGGCGGCTCGGGCGATCCGGTGCTCCGCTTCGACGGCGCCACGCTGAGCCCGCTGCCCGCGCCCGGCCAGTACGGCTCGACCTTCGTGGCGGCCGGGAGCAGCGCCCTGAGCGTGAATCCGGGGCACATCGTGTTCGGCCCGGACGGCAACCTCTTCCTCCTCGATCCGTCGGGGGGCGCCGTATACCGCTTCAAGGGTAGCACCGGCGTGCCGCTGCCCGCGCCCGGCCAGAGCGGCGCCACGTTCGTTCCGGCCGGCAGCGGTGGCCTTGCCAGCCCCTACGATCTCGTCTTTGGGCGCGATGACAATCTCTACATCACCGATTTCGGCGACAACGTGATTCGTCGTTACGATGGCACGACCGGTGCGCCGCTGCCGGCGGCCGGGCAAAGCGGAGCCGTGTTCGTGCCGCGCGGCAGCGGTGGATTGCTGGCCACGGGCGGGATCGCCGTAGGATTGGACGGCAATCTCTACGTGAGCGATTTTGACCTCTCTGCGGTGCTGCGCTACAGCGGCACGACCGGCGATCCGCTGCCTGCTCCGGGCAAGAGCGGCGCCATCTTTGTCGATACGAGCAGCGTCGTTCAGGCGGAAAGCCTGGCATTCGGGCCCGATGGGAACCTGTACGTCGACACATTTGCCTCGACCAAGGTCGACCGCTTTGATGGGACGACTGGGGCGCCGCTGCCGGCACCCGGCCAAACCGGCGCGGTCTTCATCTCCACGAGTATCGGGTCGTTCTTCACCGCAAGCTCCATTGCCTTCAGCGGCCCCGACGTGGCGCCCAGCTTCGTGCCGACGAGCACGCCGATCCCGACTATCACGCTCACGTCCACACCCACCAGCACCGGCACAAATACGCCGAGCGTCACGCCAACTGGGACGCCGACCAGCACGCTCACGCCCTCCGATACCCCTACCGGCACGTTGAGCCCCAGCGCTACGCCTACCGCGAGCGGCACCGCTGCAAACACATCCACGCCGACCAGTAGTCCCACCGGGACCCGTACCCCAACCAGCACGCCAACGGCCACCGCTGCGCCCACTCTCACTGCTACGCCCAGCGCGACCTTGAACCCCAACGAGCACCTCGCCGCTTCCATCACCTCGCCGACAAGTGCACAGCAGGTCAGCGGCAAACTGCCGATCATCGGCTCGGCCGGGGTAAGCGGCGGTACGCTTGCGGGCTTTACCCTCGCCTATGCATCCCTGGGCAGCAGCGTCTTCACCACCTTCGTCACGGGCACGAGCACGGTGAGCAACGGCACGCTTGGCACACTCGATACCACGAGCCTCCGTGATGGCCAGTACACGCTGCGACTTCAGGTCAGCGCCATCGACGGCAAGACCGTCACCTTCACTGGCCCGACTATCAGCGTGCTGGGCCGGCTCAAGGTCGGCAACCTGCAGTTCACGGTGCCCGATCTCTCGGTCTCGGTGACCGGCATCCCCATCGTGGTCAATCGCTCCTTCGATAACTTCCTGCGCACCCAGGGCGACTTCGGGGTGAACTGGACGGAGGCAACGGCCTCGGGTAGCGCCACCGAAGACACATGCCTGGGCAACATCACTGTGCAGCTTCCGATCTCCAATCAGCCCATGACTTTCAACTTCAATCCCGGCGACACGGGCCAGAACATCGACGGCTTCGAGCTCTTCGCGCCGGCCTGGAGTCCCGACCCGACGACAGGCGCGACGCTGGCCGACATCAACGGCGCCAGCACGGGGCTGGCTTCCGGTGTCGATACTTCGGCTCCTCAGTGCTGGTTCGACCTCTTCAACAATTTCTCTCCCTATGCGCCAGCCAAGCTGGCAGTGACCACCACCGACGGCACCGTGTTCAAGATCACCGCCAACGTGGCCGATGGCCTGACCGAAGTGGATACGCCGGGCGGCAACGACAAGCTCACCTACGCATCCAGCGGCGTGACAAGCACGCGCGGCCCTGCCGTGCAGTTCAGCCGCGACAGCCAGGGCCGCATCACCAAGATCACCGATCCGGCGGGCAAGACGATCCTGTATGGCTACGATTCCAATGGTGACCTGGCCACGGTGACCGACGAGAACGGCGGCGTGACCACCTACCACTACGACAGCAACCACGACCTACTCGGCGAGACCGACCCAACGGGCAGGAGCCCGGCCACCGCACTCTACAACGCTCAGGGTCAGCTCACGAGTATCACCGACATCAACGGCAAGACGACCACATTCAACGTGAACCTGAACACGCACCAGCAGGTGATCACCGATGCGCGCGGAAACCACACTACCAACATCTTCGACGACTTCGGCGATGTCACCCAGTCCACCGATCCACTGGGGAACACGACCAGCTATACCTACGACCCGACCACGCACAAGCCGCTCACGGCGACCGACCCGCTCGGTCATACGACGAGCATGGCCTACAACACGAACGGCGACCTGACGCAGGACGCCGATCCGCTGGGCAACACCACCAGCTATCAGTACGACGCGCAGCACCATCTGCTGAGCCAGAGCTTCAACGGCAAGACACAGAGCACGCTGACGTATACCAGCTTCGGCAGCCCGGCTACGCTGCAAGACGCGATGGGTAACACGACGAACTTCTCCTACGTGGGTAATTCCGTGCCAAGCGGCGTGACGTACCCTAACGGCTCATCGCAGTTTCTCAACTACGTGGCAACCGGCGTCAACACCTACAGCGGGCCAAATAACGCAGGCACGACCTACACCCGCGATCCACTGGGTCGCGTTACCGCCAGCACAACGCTGGTTGGTGGAGGCAAGACAGCCGTCACATCCTACACGTACGATGCGGCAGGTAACATGCTGACGACCACCGACCCGCAGGGCGGCGTTACCACGAATACGTATGACGCGGCGGGCCGGCTGCTGACAACTACTGACCCCCGCGGCAACACCAGCAGCTATTCCTACGATGCGCTCGGGCAGTTGGTGCAGACCGTCTACCCGGACGGATCGACCGCCGGCGAGGCCTACGACGCCAATGGGAATCTCGTCGCCAGCATCGATCAGAACGGCCGGACCACACAGTACATCTATGACGCCGACAACCGGCTGGTTGAAACCGACTACCCGGACGGCAGCAAGACGAGCGTCGGCTACGATGCAGCAGGCCGCAAGATCAGCAGCACCGATGGCGCAGGGGACAGCACGACGTACAGCTACGACAGCGCGAACCGGCTGACCAAGGTAACGGACCCGCTAGGCAACAGCATCTCCTACGGCTATGACCCGGTGACCGGCGACCGCACCACGGTGACCGATCCGGCAGGCCACGTCACCACCTACACTTACGATGCCGGCCATCACCGTACCGGGACCAGCACGGCCGTCACGATCGGCGGCGTGCCCACGACCGTGACCACCGCCGAAACCTATTCCAATGTCAATCAGCTGGCCAGCGTGACGGATCCTCTTGGTCGCCTCACCAGCTACGCCTACGACCCAAGCGGCAACCTGTCCCGGGTCCGGGACCCGATCACGAATACGAACCCACTATATCAGGGTGCAATCTATGGCTACGATGCCAACGGCAACCTCAATTACCAGAATGACGACGTCGGCAACGTCACGAAGTATTCCTACGACCTGAACAATAACCTGACCGGCACCACGTATCCCGATGGCGCGGCCAAGAGCTACACCTACGACGCGGCGGGCAATCTGGCCACCACCACCAACGCGCGCGGCCAGGTAACGACCTATAGCTACGACACCATGAACCGGGTGAGCACGATCGCCTATCCGGACCACACCGTCACCTACACCTACTACTCCGGCGGGCAGCGCAAGACGATGGGCAACCAGCAGGGCGGCAGCATCCAGACCACCAGCTACGCCATCGACACGATGGGCCGCATTACCACGATCACCGAGCCCGGCGGCAGCACCCTGCAGTACACGTATGACGGCGCCGGTCGCCGCACGAGCCTCACCACTCTAGCCGGCACCACGAGCTACCAGTACGATGCCGCCGGCAGGCTGATCCAGGTCGTCGACCCCGCGCACCACACAACCGCTTATGGCTATGACAGCCGCGGCAATCTCGCCCAGCGCACCCTGCCGAATGGGGTGACGACCGTCTACAGCTACGACGAGCTGAACAGGCTGGTCAGCCTGACTACCACCGGGCCGGGCAATGTCCAGATCTGGCAGGACCTCTACACCATCGATGCCGCGGGCCAGCGCACCAGCGTGCAAGAGACCGACCAAACCGGCGCGTTAGCTACCTACACGTACAGCTACGATGCCGATGGGCGGCTGACCCACGAGCAGCAGTCGCGCGGTGGCACGACGCTGGCGAATACCGCCTACACGTACGATCTGGCAGGCAATCGTCTGACGCGAGTCGACGACACTGGCACCACCACCTCGCGTTACAACAGCAGGGGCGAGATGACATCCCAAACCGGACCAGGCGGCACCACCACCGAAACTTACGATGCAGACGGCAATCTGCTCAGCAGTGCCAACGGGAGCGTGTCGACCAGCTACAGCTACGACAGCCAGAACCAGCTGCTCAGCGTGAGCAGCGGTAGCAGCACGACCAGCTACACATACGATGGCGACGGCAATCGCACCACCAGCACGACGGGCGGAACGATCACCACCTACCTTGTGGACCCCAATGGGCTGGACGGCCTGCCGCAGGTAGTGGAAACCACGCAGAGCGGCGGGCCGACCGTCGACTACGTCTACGGCAACGAGCGCATCAGCATGGACCAGGGCGCAGGTGCACTATCCTACTACCTCTACGATGGCAACCAGAATACGCGGCTGCTGGCAGGCAGCGCGGGCACGGTGCAGAACAGCTACCGTTACGATGCTTTCGGCAACCTGCTAGCCTCGACCGGCACGGTGCCCAACCCCTTTCTCTATGGCGGGCAGCAGTTCGACGCGGGAGTGGGACTGTACTATCTGCGTGCGCGCTATATGGACCCAACGCAGGGTCGTTTCCTGAGCGAGGATCCAATGGACCCCACGCTCAAGGATCCATTAACCTTGCACCGCTATCTGTATGCGCGGGATAACCCGGTAAGTCTCGTGGATCCCAGCGGTTTGGACTTCACTCTGGCCGACCTCAGTGTTGCGCAAGTAGTGGATCGAATCGCAACCGCGTCGACCTGGCTTGGAGGAGCGCTGACAGCGCTGGGGAAGGGGCTAAGCATAGGCTCCACGATTACCAAAATACAGTCTGCCGGGGCCGAGACCGATACGGTTAGCAAGGATGTGGACGTTATCTATGGCACGGTGGACGTTCCGGGGGCGGTGCAGAGCCTGACCAAGCTGACGGCCTGCAAGGCAAAGTTTACTAACACTTCGGCCCAAGGTCTTGAAGACCTCCTGTGCTCCCAGGTCTCTACGGGGCTGTTGACCGGCCTGATCGACCTCGCAGGAGTCACGAAAGGAATAACAGCCAGCGCTGCGGGAGATACGCTGCTGGCCACCGGTCTGAACTTACCGGCCGTCTCAGTGATCCTCGTTTTCCAATCACTTGCGCTCGAATGGACGGCTGGGTTACCAAGGCACGGGAACTACCGGAACGATGCGTACAGCAACTTCACCATAGGCATCGCAAGTCTTGTGCTGGGCAACAAGCTGGCAGACCTTGGTCTCACCATTGCCGGCGTTTCGGCGGCCGAGGATGTGGTGAGTACCGCCAAGGCCCTGTCCAGCGGGCTCAAGACTTTGAGCACGGTAGAGGCGATGATCCTTGCTCCGTTAGCTTTTACGGTCCTGGAAGCTTCGACGCTCGACGACAATCCACAGTGAGCTGTGCCGTCTATCCGCCAGGGATGCAGCACGACGTCAAAGACGGCAACGAGAGTGGATCATGAAACCAAAGCACACGTTCCTGCAGTGGGGACTGGTGTTCTGTTGCAAACGAGTTGACAGACACACCGCGAGGTCGACGGTGACCGCGACGGGCGGATAGTCGCGTGGAAGCTTCAGGAGGTACGGCGCCCGCAAGAACAAGGTGGGGTTTGCCCTGCGGGCGCCGCGGATGGAATGCGGGTTAGGAAACTGTCAGCTCGCCGAGTGTCACCTTGAGGTCCGAGGTCTGTCCATTGCGGTTGACGGTAAGGGTGATTGTCTGGCTCGGCTTGGCGTGCGCGAGAGCGGTGAGCAGATCGTCGCTGCCGGCGATAGCCTTGCCGTTCACAGCCGTGATCACGTCATACTGCTGCAGGCTGGCCTGCGCCGCTGGGCTGCCGGCGGCCACATCGGTCACGAGCGCTCCGGGAGTATTGCCCTGCTGCTGTTGCTGGCCGAAGATTGAGAGACCACCCGCACTGCTGTTGTCGGTCGTGCTCACGCCGAGGTAAGCGCGTCCGGAGTGAACAACACGCCCATAGACGATGATCTGATGTGCAATGGTTGTCACTCGTGTGCTCGGGATGGCAAACCCAATGCCCTGAGCCGCGCCACCGTTGTTGTTTTGAGGATCGACGGCTTCAAGCGTCGGAATGCCGACGACCGTTCCATCAAGCGTGACCAGCGCGCCACCGGAATTGCCGGGGTTAATCGGCGCAGAGGTCTGAATGGCATCCGGCAGATAGGCGCCGCTGCTGGAGGACTCCGAAACCGTGCGGTCAAGCGCGCTGATCAGGCCGAATGTCACACTCTGCTGAAGATCCAGCGGGTTGCCGATTGCCAGGACCATTTGTGCCACGCGGAACGATCCCGCGCCGGCGAAGTGCGCGGCAGGAAGGTTCGTGGCGTCGATGTGGATTACCGCCAGGTCATCCTTCACATCGCTACCGACCACGCGCCCGGTGTAGGTCTTGCCGGAGGAAAGCGTAACCGTGATCGTCTGGGCGTTTGCAACCACGTGGTAATTGGTGACGATATCGCCGGTCTTGTCGTAGATTACGCCCGAGCCGCTGCCAACATTGACGTTGTTGACAAAGACAACCGATGGGCTGGCAACCGCGTAGGCATGTTCAGTCGCGGCGTCGAGCGACGTGGAAGCGGCCGGCGCGGCTTGCACCGCAGCCTGTTGCGCGGCCACGGCCGCCAGCGCGGCGGGCTGATTGGACGTGGAAGTCGTAAGGATGTGGTCGCCGATGCCTCCCGCGACGATCAGCGTCGCCGCGGCGAGCGTAGTAAGTCTCTTTGCCATGATTACTTCCCTTTCTCCTGAGCCTTTCAGTTGAGGTTGCCTGCGCCTCTGCTCACGGGTAAGGAACACGCCGTGGGCCGAGGCTCGCTTCAAGCGGTGGCTGAACCCACCGGATGCTGTCGAATGCCACCAGCCGAACTGCCGGTTGGCACTCGTGCATCATGTATATCGGTACCTTTCCAGCATAGTTATTTTCGATGACTAACCCATGACCCCTCTATGACACAACCATGATCCATTTATGACAGCTCGATGACAAGATTGTCATGCAACGATCATATTGGTTTGCTATGCTCGCCAGAGAAATGTCCGGAGGAATTTCATGCTATGCGCACCTTAGTTGTAGAAGACGATAAGTCGCTGGCCGATCTCTTGCGACGGGGCCTGACGCAAGAGCGCCACACCGTCGACGTGGCGTATGACGGCAATGACGGGTTGGAGCGCGCGCAGACCGGCAGCTATGACGCGCTCATCGTCGATGTCATGCTGCCCGGCATCGACGGGCTGGAGATCGTGCGCCAGCTGCGCTCCGACCAGTCTACGGTCCCGGTGCTGATTCTGACCGCGCGTGACGCCTTGCGCGACCGGCTTCGTGGATTTGATGCCGGCGCCGACGACTACCTGACGAAGCCTTTCGCCTTCGAAGAGCTCCTGGCGCGTCTTCGCGCCATAACCAGGCGCAATGGCCGGCGCGCGGACGACGATCGTCTGGAAGTTGGCGATCTCGTGCTCGACCGGCAGGCTCACGAGGTCTACCGCGGCGGAAGCCTTATCCCGCTCTCGCCGAAAGAGTTCGCACTGCTGGAATACCTCATGCGCCATCCCGGCCAGGTCCTGAGCCGCACAATGATTATGGAGCGCGTGTGGGACTACGGCTTCGGCTCGTTTGCCAATGTGGTGGACGCGACCATACGGCGCCTGCGCAAAGCGGTGGACGAAGGATATGAGCGTCAGTTGATTCAGACGGTTCGTGGCGTGGGATACAAGATAAAGGCCTGAATGAGTAGCGCCCTCATGCGCGCATAGGAGCTTGCTGCGGCTGCCTCAGACCCCCACCCAGGCGACGGGTTCCGGCTTTGCAGGAAGGAGCGTTCAATGCTTTGGATTCGACGAAAGAACGCCGTGGCAGATCCCGACGCTGTGTCGGTTCGGCGCGTGGGCTGGCGCCTTGCAGCTCTGACCTCCGCGCTTATCTTTGCCTTGCTGCTCATATCCGGCACGCTCGTGTACTTCACCACGCAGCAGAAACTCTACCAATCCCTGGAAAGCACGCTGCGCTACCGCGCAGCCAATCCTTCCCGCTGCGTGCGCCAGCTCGAGGTCGAGCTCGGACTGACGGGCCAGTTCGGCCCACCTGCCGCGACCCAACCGGACTGCAACAGCCAGGATAACCAGGACGATATGTACTATGCCGTTGTCGACGGCAACGGCAATCTGGTCTCCAGCTCTTCCGAGCAGATCGTCACGTATTCCTCTATCCAACAGGCTTTCAATACCGGCAGTGTTCAGTGCTGCGTCGAGGTCAGTAATGGGCAACAGCCCTATCTCGTGGAGACCGTGCCGATCAGTGTCCAGCTTCGAGACGGCACACAGGCGGTGCTCGGCGTGGAGGAAGTAGCTATTTCAGAGAAGAACTACCTCAACAGTCTCGGCTCGCTGCTGCGCGACATGCTCGCCGTCAGTGTGCTGGGCATCGTGGCAGCAGCCGGTATCAGCGCACTGCTGGCTCGGCGCGCGCTGCGGCCGATCCAGATCTCGCTGAAGCGCCAGCGCGATTTCGTGGCCGATGCCGCGCACGAGCTACGCACGCCGCTGGCGATCATGCGCACTGCTGCCGAGCTCGGCCTCGCCGAGGAGTCGATTGCCGAGCAGCAACGCGCGCTCGAGCAGACTCTCGATCAGAACAATCACCTGACCCGCCTGGTAGAAAGCCTGTCGCTGCTGGCGCGCGCCGATAGCGGCGCTATCGCCGTCGAACGCCGGCCGGTTGATTTCACCAAGCTGGTGAATGATAGCGTCGAGGCGGTCGACATGCTGGCGGAGGATCGCAACATCACCCTCTCCGGCGGCAGTGTGCCGGGCCTCCAACTCGTGGGCGACGAAGGCCGCTTGCGGCAGCTCCTGCTCATTCTCCTCGACAACGCGCTCAAATACACCTCGGAAGGCGGCACGGTCACGGTCAGCGCCGAGCCGCATGGCAACAGCGCGCGGCTGGTCGTGCGGGATACCGGGCCGGGCATCGATCCGGCAGATCTGCCGCGCATATTCGAGCGCTTCTACCGTGCCGACAAGGCACGGACAGGGAAAGGCTCGGGCCTCGGGCTGGCCATCGCGCGCTGGATTGTTGACGCGCACAATGGCCGCATCACCGCCGCGAACGCGCCTGGCGGCGGCGCGCTCTTCACAGTCACACTTCCGCTGGCCAAGTACCGGCCAGCCGCGGCGTTTGATGCGCGTGAGATCTGACCATGCCTGCAGACCAATCGTGGTCCGATCGATGCGCCCCTGGCCGTGGCAACTGCCCTGGGCGATGACGTAGACGCCGCGATCGACGACAGTACGCGCGCGGCCGGAGGCCAGGTACGTACGCCCCTCCGGGATCGTTGCGGCACGGCATGCGGGCTGCGGCAGGGCCGGGCAAACGGTTGCATGCATGTCGCGAGGCAGCCCGGCTCATGCCAGGCCGCCTCGCGACAGTCGCTACCTACGCGATGGCCGGCACCTTGGGCATCGATTCAATGTCCTTGAGCGCTCGTGCGATCTCTGCGTCGGGCAGCTCGTAGTCGACCATGGCACCTGAAAGATAGGAGTCCCAGGCAGCCATGTCGAAGTGACCGTGGCCGCTGAGGTTGAAGAGGATGGTGCGCGAGACGCCTTCCGCCTTGCAGCGCAGGGCCTCGTCGACTGCGCCCTTGATCGCGTGCGTGGCCTCGGGCGCCGGGACAATGCCCTCCGTCCGCGCGAACGTCAGCCCCGCTTCGAAGCACGGGCGTTGCGTGTAGGCGCGGGCCTCGATCAGATTCAGCCTGTAAAGATGGCTGATCAGGGGGCTCATCCCGTGATAGCGCAGTCCGCCGGCGTGGATCCCGGCCGGCATGAAGTTGTGCCCCAGCGTATGCATGGCCACCATCGGCGCCAGTCCTGCTGAGTCGCCGAAGTCGTACGCGTAGACGCCGCGCGTCAGGCTCGGGCACGCTGCGGGCTCCACGGCGACAATGCGGATCGCCTTCCCCGCCAGCTTCTCGCGCACGAAGGGTAGGGCAATGCCGCCGAAGTTGCTGCCGCCCCCGACACACCCGATGACCACGTCCGGATAGGCGCCGGCCATATCCAGCTGGTCGATGGCCTCCAGTCCGATGACGGTCTGGTGAAGCAGTACGTGATTCAGCACGCTGCCCAGCGCATACCTGGTGTCCTCGCGCGTGGCGGCGTCCTCGACGGCCTCGCTGATGGCGATGCCGAGACTGCCGAGACTGTCAGGATGTTCGCTCAGGATCTTTCGGCCGGACTGTGTATCCGGGCTCGGGCTGGGCACCACGGACGAGCCCCAGGCTTGCATCATCGAGCGGCGATAGGGTTTCTGATCGTAGCTGATGCGCACCATATAGACTTTGCACTCCAGCCCGAAGAGGCCGCAAGCAAGGGCAACGGCGCTGCCCCACTGGCCGGCGCCGGTCTCAGTGGCGATGCGCTTGACGCCCTCGGCTTTGTTGTAGTAGGCCTGCGGCACGGCGGTGTTCGGCTTGTGGCTGCCCGCTGGGCTGACGCCCTCGTACTTATAGAAGATCTTTGCCGGCGTGTCGAGCGCGCGCTCCAGGCGGTGGGCCCGATACAGAGGCGTGGGCCGCCACAGGCGATAGGCCGCGCGCACTTCTTCCGGAATCTCGATGAAGCGCTCGCCGCTCACCTCCTGCATGATCAACGCCATAGGGAAGAGAGGCGCCAGATCGGCTGGGCCGATCGGATTGCCCGTACCAGGATGCAAGGGCGGTGGCTGGGGCGACGGCAGATCGGGGGCAATGTTATACCAGGCTTCTGGGATGCGCGACTCGTCCAGGAGGAACTTGGTTTGCTCGGACATGCTCTGCGGCTCCTTGCTGTGCCATTCTGGCACAATCCATCGACGGTCATTGTCTGAGATCGCTGAAGCGAAGGATACCGCGAAAGGCGCATATGCAGCAGAGCACATCAAGGCGACGCATGTTGCCATGGGTTGAGTACCGTAGCCCCGCATCGCAGCAGGTCATCCACATTACGGGTGGCTACCGTCAAGTTGTGAACCTGCGCCGTAGCGGTCAGAAGGCAGTCGATGACCGGCAGTGGTGTCCCGCGCTGCAAACCTTCACACTGCACTCTGCACTGCCGCAGGCCGGCCGCGTACCGTGATCAACTGAGGACCCTGGCTGGCGGCCTGCTGTACAACCAAGCTGAGCTTGTTCTTCGCTTCCTGTAAGGGCCATGAAGCATGCACCTGTCGCTTCTTTCTAGCTAGACAGTCTAGATGTATTGTAGCTGGCGCCAACAGCCGCGTCTGAGATTCCGACCTTACCCGGTGGCGGGCGCGGTTGCTAGCGCGTACTATGCTGGGTATGGATGATGTGCTTCGCGGCATTCTTGGTCCTGCGGTCTGATGGGCAAAGTACGGGAGGCTGTGGAGGCTGTCGAAGCCGACGGGTGAGTGCTCGATCGCGTGAAAGGCCGAGCGCCCCTGGCTCTACACGAAGCGCGCATAGCGGCACCTGGTCGACGCTCGAGCAGTCAGGAAGGATCGTGCGATCATGCAGGCTACCTTGCCCGTGCCTCCATTCTTCGATCCGGCAAACGCGCGCCGCTGGGACTTCCGGCCCGATCCGCATGCGCTGCTGGCGGCAGCGGCGGCGTGGCGGCGCCGGTTCGACATCGGATTGGCCTCGGCCGACCGGCGGCGCGTTCATCTGCTGGTGATCGACGCGCAGAAGGATTTCTGCTTTCCGGCAGGCAGCCTCTACGTCGGCGGTCGCTCAGGCGAAGGCGCGCTGGACGATTGCCGGAGACTTGCGGAGTTCATCTACCGCAATCTCGGCGCGATCACGGCGATTACCACCACCCTGGACACGCACTTTCCAGAGCAGATCTTCTTTCCCGCTTTCTGGTTGGATGCCGCCGGAAACGTGCCGCCGCCGCACACCGTCGTGCATCTCGAAGACATTCTCGCCGGCGCGCTGCGGCCGAATCCGGCGGTCGCGGAGTGGCTTTGCGACGGCGACTATGCGTGGCTCCTGGCGCAGGTGACATTCTATTGCGAGGCGCTTGCCCGGGAGGGCAAGTACGAGCTTTATCTCTGGCCGTTCCACTGCCTCCTTGGCAGCCAGGGCCATACGCTGGCCGGAGTTGTGCAGGAGGCGCAGCTCTTCCACGCCTTCGTCCGGCAGACTCAGGCCTGGATCGAGTTGAAGGGCGGTCTACCCCTGACAGAGAACTACAGCATCCTGCGTCCCGAGGTGCTGCAGCGGCATGATGGCGGCATGCTGGCGGACAAGAACAGCTCATTCATCGCGCGGTTGCTGGCCGCCGATGCCGTCGTGGTAGCGGGTGAGGCGGCCAGTCACTGCGTGAAGAGCACGCTGGAAGATCTGCTGGACGAGATCAGGGCAGTCGACCCGTCACTGGCCGGCAAGGTCTACATTCTCCAGGACTGCATGTCGAGCGTGGTTGTACCGGATGGACACGGCGGCTACCTGGCCGATTTCACCGAACAGGCGGAGAGCGCGCTGGCCGGTTTCCGGAACGCGGGCATGCACGTCGTCCGATCGACCACTCCAATAGACGAATGGCAGGTCTAAAACAAAGCACAGGCGCGATCTGCAACACGAGGAGGAGTTGCCCGCGCCCCGGTTGTACGACCAATTGCACCGCGCTAGCTGAGCGAGCTACTTGCACTGCGCTGACGCGACATGCTTTCACGGCTTGGATCCCCGTACGGAGCGCGCCTATCCTGCGAACCGGCGCACCGGGCCAGGATCGACCACGAAGCGGGGGAGCCGGCCACGATCGGCCGGAACGCCGCTCTATTTCGATTGCGCGCACGAAGGCTCAGGTCAGAGTGGCGCAGCCGCTGTCAGGCCCACCACATGCCGGAGAGCTTCTCGGTAATCACCGCTTCCTTGAGCAGCGCCACTGCTTTGCTCAGGCCTTCGGGAACGGACATCAGGCTGTCTTCGTGCTCGATGCTGAGCACCCAGTCATAGCCCACCAGGCGCAGCGCGCTGACGAAGTCTTTCCAGAATTTGGCATCGTGCCCGTAGCCGACCGTGCGGAAGATCCAGGAGCGATTGGCCTCGTCGCGATAGGACTTGGTATCAAGCACGCCGTTCCGCCCGGTGTTGAACTTGTCGATAGCCGTGTCCTTGGCGTGGACGTAGAAGATGGCCGGGCCCAAGGCGCGCACTGCTTCGATCGGATCCGCGCCTTGCCAGAACAGGTGGCTCGGATCGAGGTTGGCGCCAATCTGGTCGCCCACGGCCTCGCGCAGGCGCAGCATGGTCTCAGCACTGTAGACCACGAAGCCGGGGTGCATCTCCAGCGCCACCCGCACGCCGTGCCGGCGACAAAAATCCGCCTGCTCCTGCCAGTAGGGAATGACCTTCTGTTCCCACTGCCACGCCACCAGGGCGGAAAAGTCGTCAGGCCAGGGGCAGGTGACCCAGTTAGGATACTTGGCCTGATCGCTGTCGCCCGGGCAGCCCGAGAACGTAACCACGCGCTCCACGCCCAGCCGCTCGGCCAGCAAGACGGTGTTGCGAAAGTCTTCGTGGTGCGCGGCGGCGATGCTCGCCTGCGGATGCAGCGGGTTGCCATGGCAGGACAGCGCGCTGATCTGCAAGCCGCGGGAATCGATGGCGTGCTTGAATGCCGCCAGCTTTGCCGAATCGGCCAGCAACTCCGTGGGTTTGGCGTGGGCCGCGCCGGGATAACCGCCGGTGCCAATCTCTACCATGTCCAGGCCTGTCATCTTGAGATAGTCGAGCGCCTGCTCCAACGGCCGATCGGACAGTAAGACCGCGAATGCTCCTATTTTCATCAGCTGCTCTCCTTGATCGAGGCAATGAACGCCCGCCCTTGCCGGCATGGCGACCAGACCCAAACAGAACTCGGCTCAAGTGATATCCCAGGCATGCACGTCCTCGAGACTGGTGGCGGCTCTCTTCAGGAGTGGGCGCCGACTACTGTCTTGCCGCACTATAGCTGGAAATCTACGCCCAGATCACCTCAGTCCGCCGCGGGCGCGCTCTCGGTCGCGGCGATGCCAAACGACTGCAGCGCCAGATAGCTCAGGCCAAAGCGCCGGATATTATCGCGCTGCTTCTCGAACTGATCGCCGTGGCCCTCCTCGTCCCGCAGCAGTTGTTCGAACAGCTGTTTCGAGCCGGAATCCGCGTTCGCGGTGCAGGCAAGCGCTGAGGCGTTGTACGATTGGACGCCCTCTTCTTCCATCGCCATGGCCTTCGCAAGCATGGCTTCCGGTTCCGCGATCTTCTGGATCGGTCCGGCGGCAGCCATTTCGACGTCGCCCTTCAGGAACAGCACGCGGTCTGCCAGCAGCTCCACATGCCCCATTTCCTCAATGGCGATCCGCTTGAACAACTGCGAGAGCGGTCCAAATCCCTGGTCGCCCAGATGAAAATGGAAATACATGTACTGGTGTACTGCCTGAAGCTCATCGGCGACAGCTCTGTTCAACAGCTCGATGCTCTTCGTCTTCTCCATCTGCGTACTCCAACTCCCTAGCCCTCTCGATACCCGCGAAAGTCCACCGGCAATTCTCCAGTACCTGGCCGGCGTTGAAGGCGGGCATAGCAGGCACATGCTGAGTATAGCCCCTCGCTCGGCGGTCGGTGTTCGCCCTGACGCGCATCGTTCAGTGACGGCAATCGTGACAAGCGCGGCCGAGGCGAGCATCATCATCGGTCGCAGCGAGGGATCGAAGTTCTGCGCCCACATCAAGATGATGAGTGAGCGGAGTACTCGAGCGCCGGATCGTGCGCCAGGCCGGCGTCCAGCAGCCCCAGCCGGTACCCAGCCAACCGGTCGCGGCCGGTCATCGTAGCCCGTGGTCCCGCGAGGATGCCGATCCGCCGGTAACCCTGCGTCACGAGGTGGGCCACGGCGTCGCGAGCGGCCCGCACGTTGTCGATGTTCACCAGGTCCGATGTCTCATCAACCGGCTGATGGTCGATGGTGACGATTGGAATGCCGCGCTGCCGCAGCAGATCCAGCGCGAGCTCACGGTCGCGACTGCCTATCACTACAGCGCCGCCCAAAGCAGCCGACGCCAGCAAGTCGGCGTAGTGCCGGTGTCGCCGGTCCGGCACCTCCCCGGGGTAGCTGGCGAGCGTGACGAGATAGCCGAGCTCCTGCGCTGCCTGCAGTGAGCCGCTGACGATATCCATAAAGAATTGATTCCTGATGTCGGGAGCCCACAGACCGATGGACCTGGAGCGTCCGCCAGCCAGGATACGAGCGGTAGTGTTCGGCCGGTACTGCAGTACCTCGCACGAGGCATGCACGCGGTCGGCCAATGCGTCACGCACGCCGCCGACTCCGTTGAGCACGCGCGAGACCGTGGCAGTGGAGACACCGGCATGGCGTGCCACGTCGTCGATCGTGGCGACCCCGGCGCGCTGCCCTTCGTCGAGCTGCTTGACCATCCGCACGACCCTATCCTGCCTCCTCGGCTGCGAAGCGCCCGTGTCGTTCGAGCAGACCAGCCGGGGTCTGGCCATCGACCTGCCGCTGGAGAAGCCCTGCGATTACGTCCAGTGCTTCAAGATCTCGTTTGCCTGAGAGAGGATCTCGGCGACGCCAAGAAGGGCCACTTGTCCTGCATCGCAGGGGCATCCAGCCCTGATTGCCACGCAAGCGCAGTTGATACGCTTATAGAGGCAGCCAACTGTCACGCGTGCGCTGTCACGCCGATCAGCTCAACACTATCGGACAAGGGAAGGTAGCTCGTTATGGTAACAGTTGCTTCCAAGCCCGCACAGTCCATCGATCGTATCGTGGAACTGCTGGGCGCCAAGCAGGACCTGCTTACGTACAAGGCAAAAGTCTCTGCCGAGAACCTGAATCTTCCAGGACCCGACTTTATCGATCGTGTGGTCGCGCATAGCGATCGCTCGCCGCAGGTACTGCGCAGCCTCAGCCAGATGTTTCACACCGGTCGCCTTGCCGGCACCGGCTATATGTCGATTCTACCGGTGGACCAGGGCATCGAGCACTCTGCCGGCGCGTCGTTCGCGCCGAATCCCGCGTACTTTGATCCGGCGAATATCGTGCAGCTTGCTCTCGAGGGTGAGTGCAATGCCGTCGCTTCCACGTTTGGCGTGCTTGGATCCATCGCTCGTCAGTATGCGCACAAGATCCCGTTCATCGTGAAAATCAATCATAATGAGCTTCTGACATACCCCGAGAAAGCCGACCAGATCATGTTCGGCACCGTCGAGCAGGCCTGGAACCTCGGCGCTACCGCCGTCGGCGCCACGATTTACTTTGGCTCCGCCGAGTCCGGGCGCCAGATCCAGGAAGTTGCAAAGGCGTTCCACCGGGCACACGAGCTGGGACTGGCAACCGTGCTCTGGTGCTATCTGCGCAACCCTGCTTTCAAGAAGGATGGCGTCGACTACCATCTGTCCGCCGATCTCACGGGCCAGGCCAACCACCTGGGCGTTACGATCGAAGCCGACATCATCAAGCAGAAGCTGCCGGAGAACAATGGCGGATACAACGCCATCAAGTTCGGCAAGACCAGCAGCAAAGTGTACAGCGACCTGACCACCGATAACCCTATCGACCTGACCCGCTACCAGGTGATGAACTGCTACATGGGCCGTGCAGGGCTCATCAATTCAGGCGGCGCTTCCTCGGGAGCAACGGACCTGTCGGAAGCCGTGCTGACCGCGGTCGTGAACAAGCGAGCAGGCGGCACGGGGCTTATCTCCGGCCGGAAGGCGTTCCAGCGACCGATGGCGGAGGGCGCCGCTCTTCTCCATGCGATCCAGGACGTGTATCTCTGCAAGGACGTGACTATCGCCTAGCATTTTCCCGCCGGTCGAGCGCTCGCGTGACACCGGCAACGTTCAAAACTGTGTCAGGTTGCCAGGCGACCGGCATGCGCAAAACCCGCGTGCCGGTCGTCTGCTGTCATGGGGATTGAACGCAGAGTTTCGCTACAGCCGCCGGATGCGTCTGATCGTACTCTCCAGGTTGCCGAGCTTCACCCTGATCCCACCGTGCATCCAGCCTGCGCCCGACCTGGCGCCCGCGATGCCCTCGATCTCGTACTCGGCAGTCCACTCCAGGCCGCGTGGATAGATCACCGGTAGCCGCCGCGGATCCGGCAGCCAGGTCCTGTAGGCAAACAGGACCCCTTCGGATCTGTCCTTCGACATGTACTGTACGGCGGCGAACCCGTCACGCTGCGGCGAGCGCAGGCGGTACTGATCGCCTGCCTGCACGATCGGGCGGATCTCCTTGTAGAGCATGATCCAGCGCGCGGCCTCCGCTCGCTCCTCTTCAGACCAGCGGGCGAGGTGACCACCGACTCCAAGCACGCCGCTCATGGCGACTGCAAACCGGAAGCTCAGGGGAACCATGCCGCGCCCCACGTCGGTGACCCAGGCCTCCATCGTCGAGGCGGGAAACAGGAAGGAGAAGCCTTCCTGAATACCCAGCCGCGCCGTCGCCTCGGTGTTGTCGCTGGTCCAGATCTGGTCCGCGAGCCGCAGCATGCCGAAGTCCGCGCGACCGCCGCCGCCGGAGCAGCTTTGAAAGATGATGCGCGGATGCCGTGCATGCAGCGTGCCCCACACGTGGTAGAGACCTTCGACATACCGTACCCACAGCTCACGAGCCTCGACCGGCGCGTCGGGCCAACCGGGTTCGCTCACGTTTCGATTCATGTCCCACTTGACGAACGCGATATTGTTCTCGGACAGAAGCGCGTCGATGGAAGCGATGAGGTAGTCCTGCACGTCCGTGCGCGCCAGATTGAGAATGAGCTGATTGCGCGCCTCCGACCGCTGCCGTGTCGGAAAGTGGATGACCCAGTCCGGATGGGCGCGATACAAGTCGCTATCCGGGTTCACCATCTCGGGCTCGATCCAGAGACCGAAGTCCATGCCCAGGGCATTGACGTCCGCGATGAGCGGAGCAAGTCCCCGCGGGAACTTCCGCGCATCCGGCCACCAGTCGCCCAGGCCGGCGTTATCCGCGGCGCGTCCGTGAAACCAGCCGTCGTCCATCACGAACAACTCTACGCCCATGGCAGCCGCAAGCCGCGCCAGCTCCGCCTGCGACGTCTCGTCGACGGAAAACGTCGTGGCCTCCCAGGAGTTGTAGAGGACTTTGTGTACCTCCCAGCCGTGCGGCAGCAAATTCTCTCGCGCGAAGTCATGCAGATGCCGGCTGGCGTGGCCGAAGCCGGACGCGCTATAGCCGCCAAAGCAGGCCGGCGTGGTATACGCTTGGCCCGGCCGCAAGCAGAGCGCGAAATCCCAGTCGTTGAGCCCAATGCCGATCCGCGTGACGGCGAAGTCGGTGACTTCGGCGGACATCGCCCAGTTCCCGCTCCAGGCCAGGGTACCGAACCAGACGTCTCCGCTCTCTTCGTCGGCGGTGCCGCGGTCAACGGCAAAATAGGGCGCATGGTGGTGACTCGTGGTGAGCCGCCTGCTCTCGAGGCGTTTGATGCCGCGCGTGAGCGGCTCACGCACGATATGGCCCTCGTCCGACCAGCCACCCGCAAAATGGGTCAAGCGATACTCGTCGCCCTGTGGCAGATGCCACTGCGCCGACCAGATGCGCTCCAGCGTAACCAGGGACTCGCCCGTATTCCGCACGCTGACCCAGCGTTCGATCAGATCGTACGCGCTATGCACGCGATAATGCAGAACGACGTCCAGCGGATAGCACACATCAGCCAGGTACAGGTCAAGACACTCGGGTTCCTGTTCCGGAATCTCCGCCCGCACAAAACGCAGTACAAGGTCACGCGTGCCGTCGGAAAATGTGGCTTTCAGGCACGGGTCGCTGTACTTGATACCACCGTGCGCAGGATACTCCTCAGGTTCGACAAGCTGGTCGGTGAAGGGCCCGATGTCTGCGGCTGCCCTGCTATAGTCTTCTACGCCAACCAGCCGTTTCCCCCAATACCGATGCAGCACGTGCCCGTCGTCGGTCACTTCCAGCGCGTAGCCGGTCGAAGCCGTCTGCAGGATCCACCCCGTTGCCGCCGTTTCAACTGGCATGCTCGCCAACTCCTCGTTCTCGTCTCCATTGTGCTGTGATGCCGTGCGGTCTTCACGCACCACACTGATTATCGCGTCTTCCCACCACAGCTGGGCCGCGATCGTGGTCCGGCGTGGACCCGCTGCTCCACCAGACGGGCGCGGCGTACGGGTTCGCGTCTCCGCGTGTCCGCACATCTTGCGCCTCCCGAGGTCCCGGTGAATCCCGGCAGTACTCGCCGCGTCGCGCCAGAGGGTACCATGTGCCTGAGACGGCAGTGATTGAAGCCCCTGCCGATAATCCTTGAGGGGTATGCGGTGCACCGCTTCACGCACGAACTAGGACTGGTTGCGAATGCTTTCACATACGACCTGGTGGTCGTCGGAGGCGGCATTATCGGGCTCGCGACCGCACGCGATGCCGCGCTTCGCGGACTCCGCGTCGCGCTGATCGAAAAGGAAGACTACGGCTGGGGAACCAGTAACCGCTCCACGCGACTGGCGCACGGCGGACTGCGCTACCTGGAAATGTACGATTTTGCTCTCGTGCGGGAGGACATGCGCGAGCGCGAGCGCCTGTTCCGCAACGCTCCGCATCTGGTAAGACCGCTGTCCTTCCTCGTACCGCTCTACGACAAGAGCGTCTATTACCGGCTGCGGCTTCGCGCCGGCATGATCCTTTACGACCTGCTCTCCTACGACAAGAGTGTCTCCAACCACCGCCATCTCAGCGCGGCCGAGACGTTGCAGCTCGAGCCCGGCCTGCATCGTGACGGCCTGCAAGGATCGTTCCGCTACTACGACGGCCAGATTACCTTCACCGAGCGACTCAATGTGGAGAACGCAATCGCCGCACGCGAGGCCGGCGCCACGCTCTACAATCACACGCGTGCGACCGGGCTGCTCCGCCAGGGTAAGGCCGTGCGTGGCGTGGTTGCCGAAGACACGCTATCCGGCCGGCGCCTCGAGCTGGCGAGCCGCCTGGTGATCAACGCGGCCGGCCCCTGGCTGGATGAAATTGGCGTCATGACCGGAGAGTCTCGCACGCTGTCGCGCCGCACGAAGGGCGTGCATCTTGTCCTGCCGAAAGTCGGCGATACGGCGGTTGTGCTCTACGCGCGGAGCGATGGCCGGCTCTTCTTCGTCGTGCCCTGGAACGGTTTCTCGCTGCTCGGCACGACCGACACGGATTACACCGGCGACCTCGACCGCATTGTGACCGATCCCGAGGACGCCCGTTACCTGCTGGCCGAGGCGCGCTATGCTTATCCCAATGCGCCGTGGGAGACTATCCACTACACGTGGGCAGGCGTGCGATCGCTCATGCATATCGAAGGCATCCCGGAGTCGGATGTCTCGCGCAGGCATATTCTCTATGATCACGGCGCCAAGGATGGCGTGCCCGGGCTTCTGAGCATCATCGGCGGCAAGCTCACGGCATACCGCTCGGTAGCTGAAGACCTCGTCGATGCTGCCTGCCGGATCCTCAAGCAGCGCGTCAAGGGCCGTACCGCCGACCTACCTCTTCCAGGTGGACTGTTGCACGACATCGACCGCTATGTCGAGGTACAGCGCGATCCACAGGCACGACGGCTGGGCATCGATCCGGCGCTGGTGGAACACCTCATTCGCGTGTATGGCTCTCGATACGTCCGCGTGCTGGACTACATACGCGCGGACCGCGAGCTCCTGGCGCCGCTCAGCTCCCGGTACCCCGACGTCATGGCGCAGGTCCTGTACGCGGTGGACGAGGAGGGCGCTCTGACCCTCGCCGACGTGGTGCTTCGGCGTCTCACCATCGGTTTGTCGGCCGAGCGCGGGCGCGATGCCGCCGAGGCGGTGGCCCGGTTCCTGGCCCAACGCCTGCAGTGGGACGGCGATCGCATGCGCGCAGAGCGGGCGGCATTCGACGAACAGATCGCGCTCGGCGCCGCGCCGGAGCTCGCGGACGTCCCAGCAGGGGCCTCTCCCGCGTAGCTATCACATCCGCCGCGACTCGCCCTGGATTGCGCCTTGCGGTAGCGTCCCCTGCATCCAGTCGAGCTATACTGAAACGCGATTGGGAGGTTCTTGACCATGGCTCTCACCGCCCCAGCATACCCGCCTCGTTCCCCCGCTCCCTGGGCGGAGGCGGTGCCCGGCCGCGGCCCCGCGACCGTCGACGAGCTGCTGACGCTGCCCGATGACGGGTACAGCTACGAGGTTGTGGAAAGGGTGTTGTATACGCTGACGGGGCCCGTGCGCGCGCTGACGCTGAATGACAGCCTGGATGGCGAGGACGCGATGCCTGGCTTCTCCTTCCCGGTGGCCGAGCTGTTCCGGGATCCCTTGGCGCCGGAGCACGAGGAGGAGTAGCTACGGCGACGTTCTGTGTGTTTGAAGTTCGTCATGGGGGAGGTGGTAGACGATTCGGTCGCCGGCACGAGCTGCACTGCCGATCGCGGAGGAGATTGGTTCTGACTGAACTTATGAAGTATGGCTTTTTGGAGGTCATGAAATCATGCATCGGTTTGTAACGCGTCGCGTGGCCGTAGCGGCCCTGACGTTGATCCCGCTGGCGGCGATGATGCTGCCGGCACAAGGCGCATCGGCGCATCTTGCCGCTTCGACGGCGCGTGCCACTGCCCTGAAGGTTGGCCTTGTCCTCGATACAGGCGGTCGCAACGACAAGAGTTTTAACCAGCTCGCCTATCAGGGCGCCCTGAATGCCCAGAAGATGTACGGCGTTCAGTTCAGCTACGTGACGACGACCACTATCTCTGACGCGCTGTACTATCAGAATCTCGCCTCGTTCGCGCGCCAGAAATATGACCTCGTCATCGGCGTGGGCTTCCTGATGCAGAACGCCATGTACAAGGTGGCGAAGGCATTCCCCAATGAGAAGTTCGCCCTGATCGACGGCGCTCCTACCGATCCAAAGGGCAATACCGCGAACCAGCCCAACGTGGCGAATCTCTTCTTCCGCGAGCAGGAGTCTGGCTATCTCGTCGGCTACATGGCCGGACTGATGGAAAAGGGCAAGGTCGGCGCCGCCACGCATGGCGTGATCGGCACGATGGGCGGCATTCCGATTCCTCCTGTCAATCGCTACATCGCCGGCTACGTTCAGGGAGCCCGTGCAGCCGACCCGGGCATCAAAATCAAGCTGGGATACAACGGCGACTTCAATAATGTGGGCAAGGCTGAGAATATCGGCCTCGGTCAGGTGGCCGAAGGCGCGGATATCCTCTTTGCCGTCGCAGGCGGGGCCGGCAACGGCTATCTCAAGGCGGCCGAGAAGAAGGGTGTCTACGGCATTGGCGTGGACGCCGATCAGCTATTCCTGGGGCCCTACATGATGACCAGCGCGGTCAAGAAAGTCGACAAGGCCGTATTGCTGACCATTACGAACGTCAAGAATGGCACGTTCAAGGGCGGCGACAACCTGTTCAGCCTCAAGAACGATGCAACCGGCTACGGCAGCGTCGGCAAGATGGTACCTGCCGACATCATCGCTCAGGTAAAGGCCCAGGCGGCCTTGATCGCCTCCGGAAAGCTCGTACCCACTACGGTAATCCCAAAGAACCTCGGCTAGCTCGCAATCGTGACGCCTCCCGCCCCGCGATGAGCGCATTCGCGCCGATCTCGAGACGGGAGGCGACTATCCCGATCTTTCGGATCATCTGGTCTCGTGGTAATCTGAGCCAGTATGCCGGGTTGCGCGCACCTGTACCGGCGGACTCAGGACCGGCGGGCGGTAGGCGTGAGGCGACAGTGACGCCGATTGGGGACATGGGTTGTCCGTAGGAGCTGGCTCGCAGGAACAATCCGGGAGCCGCGCAGGCGTTTGGCTCGCGCGACTGCTACAGCGCCTCGTTGCGGAAAGCGCGGTGGCAAGCATCACGCTTGGCGGGGCCGTGCTTGCCGGGTCACTGCTGATTATCGGCACGAGCATCGACCTCTTCGGGGTCATCGGCAAGCACGGGCCTACACTCTATAGCCTCGGGCAGATCCTGAACTACCCGTTCAATGCGTTCGCAAGCCTCTTCACGGGTGCTCTTGGCGCGCCCGACCTCAGCACCGTCTCGGGCACGATCGACCAGACTATTCCGCTTATCTTCACCGGTCTGGCTGTAGCGTTTGCCTTCCGCGGCGGCCTGTTCAACATCGGCGGCGAAGGCCAGGTGTTTATGGGCGCCATCGCGGCGGCGTGGATCGGCATAGCCTTCGCCCATGCGCCGGCCGTGATCTTGCTGCCCCTGGTCCTGATCTCGGCGATTCTTGCCGGTATGCTGTGGGGCGGCATTGCCGGATTCCTCAAGGCCTATCGCGGCGCCCACGAAGTAATCAGCACGATCATGCTCAACTGGATCGCAATCTACGGCACGACCTCGCTCGTCACCATTGGCGGCCCCATGAATTCCGCCAAAGCGCAAGGCCAGGCGGTGAGCGATCAGATTGGCAGCGGTGGCAGATTGCCGATGCTGAGTTGGCTTGGCAGCGGCAGCACTATCCACGCCGGCGTCTATCTTGCCCTGGCGGCCGTAGCCCTCTACTGGTTTATCATCGCGCGTACCAGTGTTGGCTACGAGATTCGCGCCGTTGGCCTCAATGCCGGCGCGGCGGCCTATGGCGGCATTCCGGTCAAGCGCCGCATCGTGCTGGCCATGGCCGTGGCGGGCGCCCTGGCCGGGCTGGCAGGCGGTATCGCCGTGGCCGATCCCACCGGCAGCGGAGCCTTCCAGTTCGAGAGCGCCTCGACGCCCGGCTGGGGGTTCGATGGCATCACGATCGCCCTGCTGGGCAAGGGGAATCCAATCGGCATCGTCTTCTCCGCGCTGCTCATCGCCAGCCTGCACACCGGGAGCAACCTGATGCAGAGCTCAGGGCATGTCAGTGCCTATATGACCCAGCTTCTTCAAGGGATTATCGTGTTGTTCGTTGCCCTCGACGTCGTCGTCCGCAAAGTGCTGGCGCGCCGGCGGCGCCTTTCCGCGACCGCTCGCGACACTGCGGATATGGGCGCAACGGGCGCCGGTCTGCCGGTCTCCCAAACCGCCGCCGCAGCGCAGGCCTGGCGGGGCCTTGTCGTACTTTCGACGGTTCTGGCTACGTGTTCGGTCGTTTTCAGTCACTACTTCTTCTTCGCACTGGCCCTGGTACTTGCACTGCTCTATATCGTCAGCCAGCGCGGGCCAACCAGGGGTGCGGTTCTGGTGATTGCGTATTGCGCGGTATGCCTGGCCCTCGGATTGGCTGTTAATCAGTATCTCGTTCCTCTGCCGGCAAGCTCTGGCTAGGCGACAGCCCCGGCTATTGCTCTAGCGAGTCGACGAAGGAGTCTGGGCAAGAAGACTATGGACTGGACAGTTCTGCAGCACAGCGACTTCTATGCAGGCATACTCCGCACCGCGACGCCGCTGGCGCTGGCCGCGCTTGGCGGGGTTATCACGGAGCGCTCAGGTGTCGTCAATATCGGGCTCGAAGGGATCATGCTGATCGGCGCCTTCTTCGGCGCCTGGTTCTCATACAGCACCGGCAGTCCCTGGCTTGGCCTGCTGGCCGCTATCGTCTTCGGCGCCCTCATCGCCTTTGTACACGGCGTCGTCTCGATCACCTTTCGCGCCGATCAGATTATCAGCGGCGTGGCAATCAATCTCATCGGCACGGGCCTTACGAGTTTTCTCTACGCGACCTACGCGGCAAATGGCTTCTCGAACATGCCGGGCACACCTGACGTCAAAATCCCTGGTATTTCAGCTATCCCAGGCGTGGGGCCGGTGATCGGGTCGCAGAACAGCATCGTCTATATCATGCTGTTCCTGGTAGTCGCGGCACACGTCTTGCTGTTCACCACCACGCTGGGCCTGCGCATTCGCGCCGTGGGCGAGCACCCGCGCGCCGCGGAGACCGTGGGCATCAATGTATTTGCGATCCGCTATCTCTGCGTCACGTTGAGCGGCGCGCTCGCGGGCCTGGGTGGCGCCTATTTGTCACTGGGCCTGGTCCAGGACTTCAATTTTGACATGACCGCTGGACAGGGCTTCATCGCGCTCGCGGCAATGATCGTGGGAAAATGGACGCCCTTCGGCGCCTTTGCCGCGTGCCTCCTGTTCGGCTTTGGCCAACAGATCCAGACGTCCGGCCTTGTGCTGCAGCCGAGCTTCGCGGGCAATCTCGTCCAGATCGCCCCCTACGTCATCACGTTGGTCGCCGTGGCCGGGTTCGTCGGCCGTGCCATTCCGCCCGCCGCCGATGGAGTGCCGTATGACCCAGCCGGTTAACATAGCAGGCTTGCCGCCGGCCGTGGAGATGCGCGGCATAACCAAGACGTTCGGCACGTTGGTAGCCGACGACGCTATCGATCTCGTCGTACACCGGGGGAGTATTCACGCCCTGGTCGGCGAGAATGGTGCCGGTAAGAGCACGCTGATGAATATGCTCTATGGCATGTACGCAGCAGACAGCGGCGAGATCCTGATCAACGGCCAGAAAGCCTCACTGCACAGCCCGGGCGATGCGATCAAGCACGGTATCGGCATGGTGCACCAGCACTTCATGCTGGTGCCACCGCTGACGGTTGCCGAGAACGTGGTGCTTGGCGCGGAGCCGCCGGGCGTGGCTGTGTTCCCGAAGCAAGAGGCCATCAAGCGCGTGGTGGGGTTATCCGATCGCTTTGGCCTCAACGTTGACCCGACGGCAAGGGTTGGCAGCCTGCCGGTCGGCCTTCAGCAGCGCGTGGAGATTCTCAAGACGCTGTACCGGGGCGCGGAGATCCTCATCCTGGACGAGCCAACCGCCGTGCTGACCCCCCAGGAGACCGATGAGCTCTTCGTGGTGCTGCGTGACCTGGTTAAGAAAGACAAGACGATTCTGTTCATCAGCCACAAGCTGCGCGAGGTGATGGCCGTTGCCGACCAGATTTCCGTGCTGCGCCGCGGCAAGAAAGTTGCCACGCTCGAGAAGCCGAAGACCTCACGGGAAGAGATCTCCAAACTGATGGTAGGGCGCGAGGTGCTGCCGCAGGTCGTGCGCGGCAGCGGCCACCCCTCGGAACCCGTGCTCGAGGTGAGCGACTTGCACTGCTCATCTGATCGCGGCCTCAGCGCGCTCAAGGGTCTTACATTCACCGTCCGTGCGGGCGAAGTGCTGGGCATCGCCGGTGTTGAGGGAAACGGTCAGAGCGAGCTGGTGGATGTGATCACCGGCTTGCGGCATGCCACGGGCGGACGCGTCACCCTGCTTGGCCACGACATTACCAACAAGAGCCCTCGACTCTGCCGCGATCTCGGTCTTGCCGCGATCCCCGAGGATCGCCACGCGCGCGGCTTGATCCTGGACTACTCGGTGGCCAACAACCTGGTACTTGGCGTGCAGGACAAACCCTCCGTCACCGGTGGCCGCGTGCTGCGTCCCGGGCAGATTGTCGCGCGCGCGCGCCGTCTGGTGGAGCAGTTCGACATCCGAGGCGCTGCCCCCGAGACGCTCGCCCGCTCGCTCTCCGGCGGCAATCAGCAGAAAGTGGTGCTCGCTCGCGAGATCGATGGTGCGCCGAGATTACTCATCGCCGCCCAACCCACGCGCGGACTGGATATCGGAGCCATACAGTTCGTGCACGAGCGTATCCTGGCCGAACGCGACCGCGACGTAGGCGTGCTTCTGGTCTCAGCCGAGCTCGATGAGATTTTCGCGCTTTCAGATCGTATCGTCGTGATCTATGAGGGCCGTATCATGGGCGAGTTCACTGCCGAGGAAGCGACGGAAGAGCGGCTGGGCATCCTCATGACCGGTGGTGGAACGCCCGAGCTCGCCGCTTCTATTCCAGCACACGCCGCCGCAACGCGGCCAGATCATCCGACGTGAGCCCGATACCGCGCAGGTAGCCCTCCGGCCCGCCGCATTTCCAGTCCAGGTAGGACAGTGTCCGCGTCATTGTCTCCGGATGGGACGTCAGCCGCGGCTTGAGGGCCGCGATAGCGGCCTCATCGCCGTTGCACTCGGACAGCATCTCCGCGTAGATGGGCTGCAAGTAGTGATCACTCAACGCGTAATCGGCAATGATCGCCTCGGCCGGAACACCGGCCACGGCCAGCGTCAAGGCCACAACCAAGCCGGTGCGATCCTTTCCCACGAAGCAGTGCACCAGCACGCCGCCGTCCGGTGCGGTCGCAATAGCGCGGAGGGCCGCGGCAAACCCGGAGCCGCAGTGGTCGAGCAGCACTTTGTTGGGGCCGTACACGTCCCGATCGCCGGCCAACGCCGCGACGGTCGCCGTATCGGTCATCTCGAATATCGGCACGTGGATGTAGCCCGGCCAGCCCTGCTCACCCTCTTCCGCCGCGAACGGGTGGGCCGCGCGCGCCAGTTCTTCGGTCGCGCGCAAGTCGATTACCGTGCGAATGCCATGAGCCATCAGCGCGGCCTGACCACTCGGGGTCAATCTGCAAAGGCTATCCGCTCGGACGAGGGCGCCCCACCGTATCCTGGCGCCGTCTACCGTGGTCAGCCCTCCCAGGTCGCGGACATTGCAGCAGGATTCCCAGGCCAGGTAACGATCTCTCAACTCAGGCCCGCGACGCGCCCGTCGGCGGCGACGCTGATGCGTTCAGCCGCGGGTACCTTCCCGAGCCCCGGCATGGTCATGATCTCTCCGGTGAGTGCCACCACAAAGCCGGCCCCGGCAGAAAGCCGCGCGGACCGCACGGCGACGCGGAAGTTGTCTGGTGCGTTGAGCAGCGCCGCGTTGTCCGAGAAGGAGTACTGCGTTTTGGCAATACACACCGGCAGGTGGCCGTAGCCCAGCTTTTCAAACAGCGCCAGGTCGCGTGGCGCCGTGCCGACGAAGTCGACGCCGGAAGCGCGATATATCTGAGTGGCCACCGTCTCGATCTTCTGTTTGAGCGGCATCTCATCCGGATAGAGCACGTGAAATTCGCCGGCGGGTGCGCGGTCCAACAACTCCACGAGGCGCTCGGCGAGCACTTTGCCGCCCGCGCCGCCCCGGGCATGGATGTCGCAGCGCGCCGCGGCAATCCCAGTCGAAGCCAGCATCTCCTCGATCGCCTGCAGCTCAGGTTCGGTGTCGTTGTCGAACATATTGATCGCCACGAGCGCGGGGAGGCCGAACCGGCCGACATTCTCCACGTGGCGGAACAGATTCGGCATGCCGCGGCGCACGGCTTCAACATTCTCCGTCTTCAAATCATTCTTGTCCACGCCGCCGTGCAGCTTGAGGGCCCTGGTCGAAGCGATGACCAGCGCCGCGTCGGGCCGTACCCCTGTCTGGCGGGCCACGATGTCACAGAATTTCTCGAACCCCAGATCGGCGCCGAAGCCGGTCTCGACCAGCGCATACTCGCCGAGCTTACGCGCAAGTCGAGTCGCCCGGATAGTGTTGGTGCCGTGCGCGATGTTCGCAAACGGCCCGCCATGGATCAGCGCCGGGCCGCCTTCGAGCGTCTGCACGAGATTCGGGTTGAGCGCGTCTTTCAACAGCACAGTGAGCGCGCCCTGGGCATTGAGGTCCGCCGCGCGAATCGGAACACCGGCGCGCGTAAAGCCGACCACAACGCGGCCAAGCCGTTCGGTAAGGTCCACCAGGTTCTCAGCCAGGCAGAAAATGGCCATGATTTCTGAGGCGGGCGTGATATCGAAGCCTGTTTCTCGCGGCACCCCTTCAGTGGAACCGCCCAGACCGGTGATGATGGCGCGCAGGGAGCGATCGTTCACGTCGAGACAGCGGCGCCAGGTGAGGCGGCGCGAGTCGATGCCCAGGCTGTTGCCCTGCTGCAGGTGATTATCGATCAGTGCTGCCAGCAGGTTGTTCGCCGCGGTGATCGCATGAAAATCGCCGGTGAAGTGCAGGTTGATATCCTCCATCGGGATCACCTGCGAGTAGCCGCCGCCCGCGGCGCCGCCTTTGACGCCGAACACGGGACCCATAGCCGGCTCGCGCAGTGTCACGACGGCCTGCTTTCCGATCGCGCAAAGCGCCTGGCCGAGGCCGACCGTCACCGTGGTCTTTCCCTCGCCGGCCACTGTCGGCGTGATCGCGGTGACGATCACCAGCCGGCCATCCGGACGATCGGCCAGCCTGTCCAGCGCCGCCTGGCGCACCTTGGCCTTATAGGGACCGTAGAGATCCAGCTCATCAGCCAACAGGCCGGCGGCGTCCGCGATGTCGGCTATCGGCCTTGGGAGAGTTTCCTGCGCAATCTCAATGTCTGATTTCATCTGGATCCTATTCTAGGCACTATGCAGTGCTCATCCTACTTAGCGCTGAGCCGGCCGGCGCGAAAGGCCTTCAGGTAGTTGGCGCAGTAGTCGTCTTCTCCTTCGAGCATGGCCCGTGCCAACACGAAAGGCTCGGCGGTACGGTCCTGCGCCAGCACATCGGCAAGATTGCTCTGCACGGGATCGGTAATCGCGCCGTCGATGCCGGCCTCGACGGCCAGCACGATGAACGCCTCGTTGACCAGTTTGCGGTTGGGCATCCCGAACGAGACGTTGCTCAAGCCGCCGGTGATGTGGATGGCCGATCCATAGAGCGCCCGAACGGCTCGCACCGCATCGAGATAGTGGCGGCCGTAGCTGCTGTCGACGGAAATTGGCATGACGAGGGGATCCACGTGGATGCGCTCTTGCGGAATATCGTCAGCGTGCTGCAGCAGTTCCTTGACGTTGGCCACGCGCTCGTCCGCGTCTTTGGGCATCGTGCCGACCCCCGCCGCAGAAGCGATGACATCTGCATCAAACTCGCGTGCCAGGTCGAGCGTATCAAGCCGCTCGAGCGCCGCGGAGTTGAGCATGGGCCGGCCCGCCCGCCGATCGTAGGTGCGCAGGCCTTCCCGCAGGATGACCGTCTTGGACGAGTCGATGCTCAAGGAAATAGGCGAGAACTCCTGCACAGTCTGCACCAACCAACGCATAGCCGCCATCTGCTCGTCCAACGACGTTGAGATCTCGTCGACATTGATATCGAGAAAACGCGCGCCCGCGTCGATCTGGCGTCGCGCCTCGCTGTGCAGATATGCGGTGCCCTCTTCTTGCGCGGCCGAGTCACTCGACAGTCCCTTCTGCACTGCGATCATGATGTGTTTTATCTGGCCTCGCTGATAGGCCTGCGCTTCACGATAGCTCTCAGGCACTGTGAGGTAGCGCGTGTGTCCCGCCGCGTCGCGGAACCGAATGCCTTCCGTGCCGTCCTCGAGCACTGTGACGCGGTTGCTCTTGCGCGACACCGAGCGCGTAGTGTGGATATTCTCACCGACAATCGTGAACCTAGCCAGCTCGTCCTGCACTGCCATTTACCGTCACTCCTTGTTCTGCTGCCGATCGAGGGATGGTTCGATTGGGGCGGGATCCGGGGCTAGAGTTTGCGCGGGGCGGATTGCCGAAGTTGGCCCCTTTTCAGCAGTCAAGGCAACACCTGCCGGCCCCACAGTATCACTGAGTTTCTGAGCCATGCCCCGATCGATGCCAAAATGGTCGCGTCCCAGGAATGTGTTTGCCCACGATGAAGTACCCTTGAGGCTGCTGTCCTTGGTGACCGCCGGACGATCGAGCATGTGTCCTTCTTCTCCATAGGGTTTCAGTCGCTCGTAGGCTCGGGTCCACATGCACTTCTTCTGCGTGGCCTCGCAGATGCCTTCGTGGCTCCCACCGCACGGTCCGTTCCGCTGGTTCTTGGCGCACTGTGATTCCGGGCACAGATAGGCGATGTCCGGCAGCGAGCAGTCGCCGCAGTCGCGGCACCCGAACATGGGAATCTTGATTGCCTGCTCGGCGACATGCATCCATTTCTGGGCTCCGGGGGAGCGATCGACGCGCGCGTAGAAGCGCTTTCCCATGCGGAAACCGAAGGAGTTCTGGTCAAATACGTGCGTGTGCACCGAGCGATTGAGCTTGTAGGCGACCGGCACGCCGTCGAGCAGCTGGCGCCGTCCTGCCGGAGTGACTGACTGACGATAGGCGCGATTGACCTCTGTCGAGCTGAGCTGTGTCGTCAGATCCTGCTCGAACAGATAGAATTCTCCGGGCTGGCCAAACTGGATCTCCCGCGCGAAGATCCGCCAGTCGTCGGCGCCAAACGAATCGGCCAGCGCGAAGATGGCCTTGAAGTCTGCGGGCTTCACGTGGCCGCCCAGGTAGGCGCCGCGATAGCCCAACCCGCGGGCAATGGCAACTTGCTTGGCGGCGAATTCGTGGAAGAACTTCTTCCCTTTGTCTTTTGACGCTGCTTGCGTCTCCGCCAGTTCCAGGAGGGCATCGGAGACGATGACGCCCGGCACCGCGCCGCGGTGGTAGTAGCGCGCCGTCGGGGCTGTCAGGACGAAGATGTTGGCCATCACCGGGACGTCCAGCTTCCGCAGGGCCATGAACTTGAGCAGGTCGTCGAACTTGCGCGAGTCGTAGCCGAGCTGGGTAATGAAGAACTGGGCGCCCGCGGCGACCTTACGGGCCAGCTTGAAGTACTGTGGCATCAGCTCGCTCTCGCGGAGCTTGAACGGGGAGACCGCCGCACCAGTAAAGAATTGCGTGGGCGGTAGCGTCGCCGACTCACCCTTCTTGGGTGCGGTGGCAGGGAAGCCGTGATTCATCTCACGCAGCATCTCCAGTAGCGCCACCGAATCGATGTCGAACACAGGCGCGGCCCGGCCATGGTAGCCCTCGACCGGATAGTCGCCGGAGATGCATAGCACATTATCAAATCCGGCGGTGGCCAGCGACCACGCCCTGCTCTCCAGACCGTTGCGATTCAGATCCTTGCAGGACAGGTGAATAATCACGTCCTGATCCATGTCACGCAGCCGCGCCCCCAGCGCCTCGGGAATCAGGCTGGGGTGGCCGCCCGCGCTGTCGGTGATGCTGAGCGCATGTGCCACGCCGAGTCGCGCCAGCTCGGTCGCCTCGGTGACGATGCGTGATGGACTGGAGTCTGCTAACGAGCCCCGTGTGCTCACGAGCTCGACGACGCGAACAAACTCTGCTGGATCGGTGAGACGGCTGCGCAACGCGCGCGGCCTATCTGTCGCGTCGGTGGTGAGCTGACCATCCAATGTGCGCCTCGCTTTCGCCCGTGGAATACCTGTCTGCATTGGCTAGCCCACGCCGGCAATGCCCCACGTGTGCCGCGAGCCGGCGCACGTGGTGTCGTATCGGAGCGATACTGTCTGCCCCCGTCATAGTTGGAAGGCCGTATCCTCCGCCCATGCACGCATCGCGGGAACCCGACACGAAAAGACCGGCGTAAGCGCCACGCGCTTCGCCGCAGCGATCGGCCTCCTCAACCTCTGGGTTCCGGCAACACTGCTGCCGTGTGCTATGTCCTCAGTCATACGCCATATGGAAGGAGCCGTGCAAGTGCCGTCTGGCTAGTATGATCGACGGCGTTGGGCCGAGCAATTTCACGGTGCCAGACTGCGGTTTTCGCGCATTACGCCACTTGACAGCGCGTTTCCACTGCTGTAGAGCACGGCTGTTTCCGGTGGCCGCTGGTTGCAGGTAACGCGACCATTCCATATCCCCCGACACGGCGTACCGTGTCGCAGGCTTCTGCGAGAGCTGTTCGGGCCTGCCGTGTCTTTGCCAACGACCTTCCCGTATGATCAATTCCATGCACATGGACAAGCACACGTTCATGCCGGTTGCCTCCGACTCAATCGAAGTCCTGCTGTTTGACCTTGGCGGGGTACTCGTCGAGCTTGGCGGCGTGCCAAAGTTCCTGGAATGGCTCGATCACTCGATGAGCGTGGACGAGATGTGGCGGCGCTGGCTGCAGTCGCCGGCCGTCCGCCGGTTTGAGATAGGGCAAGCGACTGTCGAGGAATTTGGCGAGGCAGTCGTGCGTGAATTTGGGCTTTCTATCGGCGCCAAGGAGTTTATCGAGGCGTTTATCTCCTGGCCGCGCAGACCGTACCCCGGTGTTGTACCGCTGCTGACGTCCTTGCGCGATTCGTATCGCCTCGCGTGCTTTTCCAACACCAACGAGCTGCATTGGGAGCGCATAGGCGAGAGGATGGGCCTGGGCCAGTACTTCGAGTCCTGCTTCCTCTCGCACATGATCGGCCGTCTGAAGCCGGACAAGGAAGCGTTTGAGTTCGTCGTGGATGCGCTGGGATTGGCGCCCGAGCGCATTCTGTTCCTCGACGACAATCAGTTGAACGTCGACGGCGCGCTCTCCGCCGGGCTGCAAGCGCGGCGAACCCATGGATTCACCGAGGTGATGACCACGCTGGAAGATCTGGGCATAATCGCCCGAAAGCCGTATGCGTAACCTGCTGCCTCCGCGAGTCAGGCGCGCTCGCGCTCGAGCCGATCCAGTTCTCGACTCAATCGCTGGACTTCCTCTTCTGCCTCTTGCAGCGTTCGCAGGAGCTCGCCGTCGGCCGTCTGGCTAGCCGCGTGTTGGACCGGCGCGACGGGCGCTGCGCGAGTTGGAGCTGGATGAGGCCGAGACACAGACCGTCTGAGCGCGCGCGACGGGCACAGCGGCAGCATGAACGCCACTCCAGCCACGGTGCGAGGGGCCACGCTTGTTGCGAGGAGCTTTACACAGTGTTTACACGTTTTTACAGGACGCTGACAGCGCGCCAATATGTGAACCGTAGAGTAGGTCCATACGAGGATTTGATGGGACGAAATGCGAGGGTGCTCCCCATGGTAGATCTACTGCAACAGGCTCAGGCCGACGTCAGCCGCTGCCGCAGGCTGCTCGCGCAGACCGAGAACGCAGGCATTCCAGAAGCCGTCCGCGAGGCACAGGAGCGGCTTTCTCGTGCCATGCAACTCTATTCAGCGGTGGTGCGGGAGCGCTACTGCCTTGTCGTGCCGGCACGCTTCTCGATCGCGAACTGACCGCCGCGCGCGGCTTCTTCACCGCCGCCGTCACCGCCACTACCAGCCGCTCCACGTGCAAGTCCCTACGCTGGCTCACGCGCAAGTCGAGCCTGCGCTCTTCCTTGACGTTATCAGGCGTCTGACCGATCTGCACCAGATAGAGCGCGTGGCCTACATCCTGCCGGACGTCCTCCGGAAACGACCGAAGATCCTCCCGAGACTGGCCGACAAATTGCACTGGTCGCATACTATTCTCCCAGACAAACAATATATCGGATTTGGTATAGTCCGTTCATCTGCCAGAGGTGCTGAGCACGAGCATCGCGGTGTGGTGGTGGGGAGCGAGAGTGCGCGTCAGAGTTCTCCCCCAGGAACACGTCCGGATTCGATATCCGCACATTGCGCGTCGGTATACGGGGCAGTGAACAGGCCCGGATCGAAGTGGTGCGCGCGGAAGAGATCGCAAATGAAGTTCATGCGATCGTGGATGTCGGCCCAATTGTTCGCATGGCTGCCAAGCACGCTGTCGGGCGTCCTGTCCCAGCCGCCCGGCCCGCCCAGAAAACCCAGCAGCTCGACGTTCTCGATATGCCGCAGCGTGCATGGGCAGCCCGGATCCTCAAGGGGCTCTATGTCTCTGCCCACGCTCATCTTCCGCATGCCGGCGTGAAAGCTGAGCAGCCGATGGGTAATAAGCCGCCGCGACAACAGCGGCATCGCGCTCGCGATGTACGGCTGCAGGCGGATGTGCTCGTGCAGAATGGTGTACAGATTAGCCAGCAGCATCTGCTCGTGCTTGTCGTTGAGGTCCTTGGCGTGCCAAGCCTGGTAGTAATGGGTGAAAGCTTTCGCGAGAAGATCCTGTCCGCCCGCGGTGGTGGGCCCGGGACGCAGCTGCCCGAGAAAGTCCTCGAGGCACCGCGGATCCGGATCGAGATGCCCATGGAAGACGCTGACGAAGCGAGCGGTCTGGCGACCAATGTCGTCCAGCACAGTGAAATTGCCGCTCAAGATCATCCGGCTGGCATGGTCGAGAAGCTGCTGCGTCAGCATCCGCATGCCCCAGCCGCCGACGATGGCGCCCGTGACGGAGGAGAGTAGGCGCGCGCGCGCCAGCCGGTGCCGGACCTCGGCGGTGCCGAGCAGACCGAGCCCACCGCCGGTCAGCAGAGCCAGCGCGCGGACATGAGGCACATCTTCCTGCCGGATCGTCGCGCCAGCTTTCTTGGACCCCCATGTGGCCCATGTATGGAAGTTGGACCCAGTCTTGTAACCGAGGACTTCCCGCATGGCCAGCGAGAGCTGATAGTGCGCCACAGTGATACGCAGGTTTGCCAGCACCGGATCGGCGGTCGAGATTGCGCGGCCAATCCGCTCGTCCCACCACGAGTTGTCGAACCAGCATTTGTTGAGGCGGCCACCGGCTTCAGGTACCACGCTCATGTCTCACGACCTTTCTCTTGAGCGTAACTGAAGCGCGCGAAGCAGTCAGCCACGTGCTTGACGAGTAAAACTGATATCACTATGATAGGTAATGGATAGCAAGATGACGACATTCTGAGGAGGTTCTACGATGGCTATCGACACACTGAGCACGCTGACACTCGACAAGGCATCATCCGGCGAGCGAGAGCGGCCTGCCCCAAGCAGCAATGGCCTGTACCTGCTCATACTGGGTATCGTGTGCACCCTTGCGGCAGTGGGCCTTTACGTCCTGGGTGGCGTGGATTCAGGACAGCACGGCGGCGCCACGGCGACATCGGTCACGGCTATAACCGTGGCGGTGTTGCTGACCATCGCGAGCCCCTTCATCCTGCGTGGTCTGATCGCTGTCATACCCGGAGAGGCACGGGTCATTCAGATATTCGGACATTACACGGGTACCGTCCGCAGGACGGGCCTACGCTGGGTCAATCCCTTCACCACGCGGCGAAGGGTCTCTGTCCGCATTCGCAACCACGAGACGCCGGTCCTGAAGGTCAACGATGCCGACGGCAATCCGATCGAGATGGCGGCTGTGGTTGTCTGGTACGTCAGCGATACGGCGCGCGCGGTGTTTGAAGTGGACGATTTCACGGAATTCGTGGCCATACAAACGGAGACCGCGGTTCGTCATATCGCCAACACGTATCCTTACGATGCTCGTCGAGAGGGTCAGTTGTCACTGCGCGACAATGCCAAGGAGATCACCGAGAAGCTGTCGCAGGAAATCGCGGTTCGGGTCGGCGCCGCCGGGGTGAAGATCATTGAATCGCGGTTTACACACCTTGCCTACGCACCGGAAGTCGCTCAAGTCATGCTGCGCCGGCAACAAGCGGAGGCGGTGGTGGCCGCGCGCCAACGTATCGTCGAGGGCGCCGTCGGCATGGTGCACATGGCGCTCGACAAACTGGCCGAGCAAGGCGTCGTCGAGCTGGACGAGGAGCGAAAGGCGGCCATGGTGTCCAATCTGCTCGTCGTCCTGTGCAGCGATCAGGCGACGCATCCGGTGGTCAACACCGGCACGCTGTATCAATAGACCGCTTGCTGAAGGTGCGGCACCGTGGCTGAGCGCAAGACCATCCTTCTCAGATTGGATCCTGCAGTTCACGATGCGCTCGCGCGCTGGGCAGGAGACGATCTGCGAAGCACAAACGCCCAGATCGAGTTTCTGCTGCGCCGAGTTTTGGCCGAGGCCGGGCGGTGGCCGGATGGTGCGGGTCGCATGCCTCGCCGTGGCCGTCCGCCAAAAGGCAGCGACGAGCTCGACGCAGCGCGCGAAACGTAGCACGGGCAGTTGTCGCGAACATGTTTCGCACGCGGCAGCATGACCTACTGCCTGTACAGGCGCGATGAACGCCGGATGTACCCCTCGCCGTACTCATCTATGCCGAGCGATGTTACTCGGGGTGTGGCGCGGCGTTGGTCACGCGTTCTTTATGGAGGTATCTGTCATGCAACAGCTTCAGTGCTCCGAGCATCGACGTCGCCGCGCGGCTTTCAGCTCGTAGGAATGAAGCTGGAAAAGCTTTCCGGCAGCAGGACCGAGAGACGCGTCACGCGCACCTGCCCGGTGGTTCCGGCCAGGATCACGTGCATGTCGCCCTCGACGGCGAATTCGTTGAGCACTTGCCGGCAAGCGCCGCACGGCGCGGTCGGCGTTTCAGCCGCGGTCACGACCGCCACGGCCCGGATGGACCGCTCTCCTTCCCCCACCGCCCGGAAGACCGCGTTGCGCTCGGCGCAGCTTGTGAGCCCGTACGATACGTTCTCCACGTTGCAGCCGGCAAAGATGGAGCCGTCACTGGCGAGCACGGCAGCGCCAACATGAAAACGCGAATACGGCGCGTAGGCGTGTGCGTGCGCGGCGGTGGCGGCCGCGATCAACGCCTGTTGAGTCTCGGCGTCCATTTCTCCTCCCGGCTATCGATAGCGCTAGCGGGTATGCCATGCCGGCCGCGCACGGCGGCGCACACAGGTCAAGGCGCTCATTCCGACTTGCTATAGTCCCAGCTGAACTGGTGCTCGATGCGAATGCGGATGGTCATCAGGTCAACGTGTGCGTACTGCGCCCCAACCAGTGTGCCGGCGTCCACGCCCAGGTATCGCACGGCCATCGGTACGGCCAGTTGCTGATACGCTACCTCCTCCAGTGCCGCCGTACCCTGCGCGACCACTCCGGCGTACGGTGGCGTGGGCCGATCGATGCAGACGGTCACCCGGTTGTCGCGCCGAAGGTTGCGTACCTTGCGCGATGTAGGACGGGTGACCACCAGCAGGTCCCGTCCATCGTGCAGATACCAGATCGGCACGAGGTGCGGCGTGCCGTCTGTATTGATCGTGGCCAGTTTGGCCAGGTTTGGCTCGCGCCAGAACGATGCCAGCTCCTGCTCAGTCATCGGACCTGCTTTCTACGGGTTGCTGGAGAGGACCGCATGAGCCTCAACTTCCCCAGCATAGCGCGGTTCGCTGCGCGGCTGCCACCATGGTGAAGGTCCGTGTTTCCGAGTGTCGGTCAGGTCTCAAGCGAGTAGGTAGCCGCAGGCGCCAGTCCGCCCCTGGCTAGTACGTAGTAGAATGCAGGAGTTGCCGTGCGAATCAGCAATATGCTACCCTTGTCCGGTGCGGTTTGGACCCCGACGCGGGCTTTCCGGTCTGCCGCGCAGCCCACATAGTGAGAGAACCCTGACCGGCATCCGGCAGATTGGAGAACACGCCCGTGGCTTTTCAGTGTGAGATCTGTGCCAAGAAGACGACCTTCGGTCGCAGTATTCGCCACAAAGCAGGCGGCGGCTGGTTTCGACGCGCCCCAGTGACGAGCCGCACGTTCAAGCCGAACCTGCAGAACGTCACTCTGGTGCTGAACGGCAAGGCGACCAAGATGCGCATCTGCGCCCGCTGCCTGCGCACGCAGCACAAGCAAGCCAAGAGCTAGGATCGGACGGCGCCCGCCTACCCGAGGATATCGGCTTTGGCAGGGCGCCTTGGCCGCTGCACGGCAGGGCCTGCTCCCGGTCCCCAACGGCTAGACAAGCTCTGATACCTTCCACTTGCTTGACGTCTGCTGGAGGACTGCGCTCCGCTCGTCATGCAGAAAGTAGACCGTGCCGATGCGCTGGACGCGAAGCCGCGCCATGCTCGTGCTTATCTTTGCCAACGTCATGTGGTCGGGGTCGTACACGGCCGGCAAAGAGGCCATGCGCATCCTTTCTCCGATAGAGATGAATACCCTCCGCTTTGCCGTCGCCTCGCTCGCGCTCGGTCCCGTTCTGTGGTTTGGACGGCGCGCCATGCCGATCACACGGCGCGATCTGATTCCTCTCGGCGGGCTCAGCCTGATTGGCTTCGTGCTCAACAAGTTGATCGAGTTCGGCGGACTCAACCTGACCACGGCCTCCGACACCGCCTTGCTGATTGGCGCTGAGAGTATGTTCACCTCGATCATGGCCTGGCTCGTACTGCGCGAATCGGTGCGCAGGGGAGCCGTATGGGGACTGATCATCGGATCCCTGGGGATCTACATCGTGATCGTGGACGGCCTTGGCCTGCCGCACATGGGCGGCGGAACGCGCCTGATCGGTGACCTTCTCGTAGTCCTCGCCCTGGTGTGTGAGGCATCGTATTCGACCTTTGGCAAGGCCGCGCTGGCGCGCTATCCCGGTCTCCTGATTATCGCGTCGGGTGTCGTCGCCAGCATGTTGTTCTGGATCCCCGCCTCCATCGTCAACGTCGCCGTAGCCGGCGTGCCGCGGATGACGCCGGGAGCCTGGGCCGGGATCCTCTATCTGGGTATCCCGTCGACGGCGGTTGCCTACGTGATCTGGATGGTTGCGCTCAAGCATGTCGAAGCGGCCAGCGCGGCGCCCACGCTGTACCTGCAGCCACTGCTCGGCATTGTACTGGCCAGAGTGCTCCTGAGCGAGCGACCGGACCTGGCCACCTTGGTCGGTGGCTGCTGTATCATCCTCGGCGTTGCCATCGCTGGCCGCGGCGCTTCCCATGCCGAAATAACCTCAACAGTCGCCGCCGAGCCATTGTTGGGCTGAGGGAAAACGATGCATAACGATCTGCACGTCCGCGATGCTACAGTGGACGACGCATCGGCGATTGCCGCGATCTACAACCAGGGTATCGAGGATCGCTGCGCCACGTTCGAGACCGAGAGACGCACTGCCTCGGACATCGTGGCACTGCTGCGGGAAAAAGGCGCACAGTATCCTACCATCGTCGTCGTGCGTGACGGGCACGTCATCGGGTGGGCAGCGGTGAGCGCCTATAGCAGCCGGCCGTGCTACGCCGGCATTGCCGAGTTCTCGGTCTATGTCGAGCGCAACGCTCGCGGCTGCGGCGCCGGGCGTGCAGCGATGGAAGGGCTGCTTGGGGCCGCCGAGGCATGTGGCTTCTGGAAACTCGTCTCCAGGGTGTTTCCCGAGAATAGCGCGAGCCTCACGCTGCTCGAGAAGCTGGGATTCTCGCAGGTCGGCGTACACCGGCGTCACAGCCGGCTGGACGGGGTTTGGAAAGACTGCATTCTGGTGGAGAGGCTGCTCGGCGTGGCAATGGAAGACTGCACGCGAAGAAGTTCCGAAGCGACGCGCGCTTAGCCTGGATTATGCGGGAACGAGCAGCTGAGCCGCAGGGAGGCAGGTTTCAGGCTACGAACCGTTGAGCGTGGTTGATTGCTAGGGTTCGCTCCCTTATGGTCAAGTTCTTAGACGACGACCAACGAGCGGAGCGAACCCTATGGCTACTCAGTCTGCCACACAGCGCTATCACTTTGCCACCCAGACCGGGTTGGCGCTCGAGGCCCTCTTTGATGGTGGCCGCCTGACCAGCGATGGCGGCCTGCCCTGGCTCGCCAAGGCCGACGCGGTGTTGGGACTGTGTGCCGGGCTGGCAGCGAGCCTGCCGGAGCGCCGCCAGCGGCACATCCGCTACTCCCTGGAGGGTCTGGTCCGCCAGCGCGTGTTCCAGATTGCCTGCGGGTACGAGGACCAGAACGATGCCAACACCCTGCGCCACGACCCCCTGCTCAAGATGGTCTGCGGGCGTCTGCCGGAGAGTGGTCCTGCGCTGGCCGGCCAGTCCACCTTCAGCCGCCTGGAGAACAGCGTGGACCGGCAAGCCTGTCGCCACCTGGCCCACGCCCTCCTGGAGGTGTACCTGGTGGCGAGGGAACAGGACGGCGTGCCTCGGCACATTCTGCTGGACATCGACAGCACGGATGACCCCACGCACGGGCACCAGGAAGGGGCGGCGTACCACGGGTACTACCGCCAGCACCAGTACTACCCGCTGCTCGTCTTCGATGGCGAGACCGACCAGCTGATCACCGCCATCCTGCGCCCGGGCACGGTGCACGGCAGCCGCGGGGTGATTACGGTGCTGCGCGTGCTAGTCCGGGCCTTTCGGCAGCGCTGGCCCGGCGTGCAGATCGAGATCCGCGCTGACGCAGCGGGCGCCACGCCCCGAATCTACCAGTTCTGCGAGCGCCACCATATCACCTACACCCTGGGTCTGGGCACCAATGCCCGCCTGGCAGCCCTGGCCGCGCCCCTGCTGGCGCAGGCCCAGGCCCAGCGCGAGGCCACCGCCGCGGAGAAGGTCCGCCTGTGCGGCGAGACCACCTACCAGGCCGAGAGTTGGGACCGCGCACGGCGCGTGGTCTACAAGACCGAAGCCCTGGCCAAGGGGCCCAATGTCCGCTTCGTCGTCACCAGCCGCACCGACGCGCCGACAGACCTCTACGATTGGTATGTCGATCGGGGCACCCCGGAACTGTGGATCAAGGACATCAAGCTCGCCTGCTTCGCCGACCGCCTGAGCGACCATCGCTTCTGGGCCAACCAGTGCCGCCTCATCCTGCACGCCGCCGCCTATTGGCTCCTCGATACCCTCCGACGCTGGCTGACTGCCCGCGGCCTGCCCCGTCTGCAGCTCGATACCCTGCGGCTCCAGCTCATCAAGATCGGCGGCCGGGTGCGGGAAGGGCTGCACCGCATCCGCCTGCACCTGGCCAGCAGCCATCCTGGTCAGGCCCTCTGGAGCCTGCTCGGTGCGCAGCCGCCCGGCCACGCGCCGCCGTTCCTCCGCTAATCCGTCCCGCTGCTGCCGATCGCTGCCGACACCGCGACTGTCCCTGTCGCGGTACGACCCCTCACGCCGTCCTCCCCGCGCCAACTGCCCCACCAGCGAGCCCAGCCACGCACCGCTGGACGCACGCTGGATCCTGCCGCCGCACCAGGCCCCCTCTGCATGCCGGCGCACATTACCTCGACGCGATGCGGGCCGCGACGAGCCTCCCCTCAACCTTGCTTAGCTCGCTTCCTTCAGGGGTCCCGCATAATCCAGGTTAGCCGCCGAGAAACGGCGAGTACTTAGCGAGCGAGACCAGTGTCCCGGACAGCACGAGAGTGCCCATTCCTATTAAAAGGATGCCGCTGGCCAGATTGATCGCCGGAATCAGGGGCGAAACGCGGCGGAACGCCGGCATGATTCGGTCGATCAACAGCCCGGTGACCAGGAATGGCAGGCCGAGCCCAAGAGAGTAGACGAGAAGCAGCGCCACGCCTTCCCGTAGCGAGCCGCTCGCTGCGGCGAGGGTCAGGATGGAACCGAGGAATGGGCCCACGCACGGTGTCCAACCGGCGCCGAAAGCCATCCCGATCAGGCCCGACTTGATCAGTGCGGGATCGCCCCGATCCACGTCCAGGCGGTGCTGGCGCATGAGCGGCAGGATCTGCAAAACGCCGGAGACCTGAAAGCCTGCCAGGATAATCAGAGCGCCAGCGATCTGACGCACCGTGGTTTGATTGGAACGCAGAAAGTCGCCGAGCGAGCTGGCAGTTGCGCCGAGGGCTACGAAGATGAGCGAGAACCCCAGCACGAAACAAACCGCGTGCAGGGCGACCTGCCAGCGGAGCTGAGATGGTGAAACGTCGCGTCGTGCCTCCCTACTGGCGGTACCAGCCAGGTACGAGAGGTAACCAGGCACCAGAGGAAAGACACACGGCGACAGGAACGACGCTAATCCGGCAAGGTACGCCCCGCCGATACCAATCGGCGACAGGTCAGCCGTCATTGCTGCTCCCTTCAACGCGGTCCTTGGATGGCGCTATGCACGCCTGACGACATCCCCGGCCGTCCCGTGGCAACCGTGGAAGCCAAGCTGCCTCATGGCAGCGCGCGCCGGCAGTCTCGGTCTACCCAGTGCGGGCCTGTTGCCGCGCTTTGCGCCACGTGATGAAGCCGACCAGCTGCAATCGCGGTCCCGGCTGCAGACAGCCTCCACGTCCAA
>CAVSOU010000008.1:0-520000 GCA_963729625.1 uncultured bacterium | reverse complement strand
GGTGGGAACCGGGGGAACTGAAACATCTTAGTACCCCGAGGAAAAGATATGTACTCCCCAAGTAGTGGCGAGCGAACGGGGATGAGCCTAAACCGCTGCCGTGCACGTGGGCTGTGGCCGACGCGGCAGCGGGGTTGAGCGACCATGCGGGGGTGCCCACAGGCAGCCCGCTCCCAGGACCCGAGTGCGAGGGGAACGCGACTGGAAAGCGCGTCCACAGAGGGTGAGAGACCCGTACCCGCAGCCTGATGGGCCGGAGTGGCATGGCACGCAAGTACGGCGGCGCCCGTGGAAGGCCGTCGGAAGCTGGGGAGACCACTCTCCAAGGCTAAGTACCTGCAACGACCGATAGCGGACGAGTACTGCGAAGGAACGGTGAAAAGCACCCCGGTGAGGGGAGTGAAAGAGACCCTGAAACCGCCGACGTGCAAGCAGTCCGAGGGGGGCGGCCGCAAGGCCCACCTGAGGGCGTGCCTATTGAAGAATGAACCAACGAGTGTGTATGCACGGCAAGGTTAAGTGACAGCCGTCACGCAGCCGGAGCGAAAGCGAGTCTGAAGAGGGCGCTGCAGTCGTGCATAACGGACCCGAAACCGCGTGAGCTAGCCATGGCCAGGGTGAAGCCGGGGTACGACCCGGTGGAGGCCCGCACCCACCACTGTTGCAAAAGTGGGGGATGAGCTGTGGCTAGGGGAGAAATTCCAACCGAACGCGGAGCTAGCTGGTTCTCCCCGAAATGCCTTGAGGGGCAGCCTCGGGTTACGCGCGCACGGGGGGTAGGGCGCTGGTCGGACCAGGGGGCAGCCAACTGCCTACCGCGTTCGGTCAAACCACAAATACCCGTGCGGGGCACCGAGAGTGAGACGGTGGGGGCTAAGCTTCATCGTCGAGAGGACAACAGACCAGACCACCGGCTAAGGCCCCTAAGTGTGGGCTCAGTGGACAAGGATGTGGGACCGCTTAGACAACCAGGAGGTTGGCTTAGAAGCAGCCACCCTCGAACGAGTGCGTAATAGCTCACTGGTCCAGTGGTCCTGCGCCGAGAATGTAGCGGGGCTCAAGCCCACCGCCGAAGCCGTGGACGCCACAGCGCATGCTGGGCGTGGTAGGGGAGCGTCGCCGTCTGCCGTGAAGCCGGAGTGGAAACGCCGGTGGAGCGACGGCGAGTGCGAATGTTGGTATGAGTAGCGTAAAATGCACGTGAGAATCGTGCACACCGCAAGCCCAAGGGTTCCTGGGGCAGGATGATCCTCCCAGGGGTAGTCGGGCCTAAGACGAGGCCGCAGGGCGTAGTCGATGGACAGCAGGTCAATATTCCTGCACCGTGCACCCACCGTTACGAGCAATGGGGGGACGCGGAGGGGTAGGCGAGCGCCACCTAGTGGACATGGTGCGCGCCGCTGCGTAGGGCGTCGGGGCAGGGAAATCCACCCCGGCTAAGCCTGAGGCGGCGGCGGAACCCGTCGCAAGACGGGTGAAGTCGCTCAACCCGGACCGCCAAGAAAAGCCCCTAGCCAGGGGGGTGCACGTCCGTACCGCAATCCGACGCTGGTGGGCTGGCAGAACACTGCCCAGGTGAACGGGAGAACCTTCGCCAAGGAACTCGGCAACTTAACCCTGTAACTTCGGGAGAAGGGGGACCCCGGCCCGTGCCGCGGCTACGCGCCGCGCGGCGGGCGGGGGTGGCACAGAATCGGCCCAACCGACTGTTTACCAAAAACACAGGTCCCTGCGAACGCGCTGAGCGGACGTATAGGGGCTGACGCCTGCCCAGTGCCGGAAGGTTAAGGAGAGGGGTTCACGCTCTGACCCGAAGCCCCGGTGAACGGCGGCCGTAACTATAACGGTCCTAAGGTAGCGAAATTCCTTGTCGGGTAAGTTCCGACCCGCACGAAAGGCGTAACGAGTTGGGCGCTGTCTCGGCGAGGGGCCCGGCGAAATTGAGGTGGCCGTGAAGACGCGGCCTGCCCGCGACAGGACAAAAAGACCCCGTGGAGCTTTACTGCAGCCTGACATTGCACCAGCGCTACACGTGCGTAGGATAGGTGGGAGCCACTGAACCCGGGCTCGCGGGCTCGGGGGAGGCACCGGTGAAATACCACTCTCGTGTGGTGCGGGTGCTCACGGTACACCCTCTAGCGGGGTACCGGACCGTGTCAGGGGGGCGGTTTGACTGGGGCGGTCGCCTCCTAAAATGTAACGGAGGCGCCCAATGGTTCCCTCAGGGTGGATGGCAATCACCCATGGCGCGCAAAGGCAGATGGGAGCCTGACTGCGAGGCGTACAGGCCGAGCAGGCACGAAAGTGGGGCTTAGTGATCCTCTGGCTCCGCGTGGAAGGGCCAGGGCTTAACGGATAAAAGCTACCCCGGGGATAACAGGCTTATCCCGCCCAAGAGTTCACATCGACGGCGGGGTTTGGCACCTCGATGTCGGCTCGTCGCATCCTGGGGCTGGAGTCGGTCCCAAGGGTTGGGCTGTTCGCCCATTAAAGCGGTACGCGAGCTGGGTTCAGAACGTCGTGAGACAGTTCGGTCTCTATCCGTCGTGGGCACCTGGATGGGTGCGGGGAGCCGCCCCTAGTACGAGAGGACCGGGGCGGACGGACCGCTGGTGCGCAGGCTGTTCTGCCAAGAGCATCGCCTGGTAGCCACGTCCGGAACGGAGAAGCGCTGAAAGCATCTAAGCGCGAAGCTGACCCCTAGATTGCCCATCCCTCAGGCTTGACCTGGTAAGGCCCCCGGCAGACCACCGGGATAAGAGGCGGGAGGTGCACGGCTGGTAACAGCTGCAGCTGACCCGTCCTCCATCGGCCGAGCGGCTTGCGGATTTTTCTCTGCTCTCGCTTTACTCTCTCATCGGCAATACGTGCTCGCTTCGCACGACTCGTGCGTTCCATGAGCTCTACGCCGGCGGGGCCGGACGCCGCCTCTGCATAGAGGGTGGCCACGTTACCCGCCATCGGCATGGCTCGTGAGTTCCCAGAGCGATTGGCGCTCAGTGCCCGAATGCCTGTATCCTGTTCAACCTAAACATGCGATGTCCTGGTGCCCCAGTGCGCGATGGCCCCACCCGTTCCCGTCCCGAACACGGTCGTGAAACGTCGCAGCGCCGACAGTACTGCAAGGGCAACCTTGTGGGAAGATAGGCCAGTGCCAGGACTAACAACTCAGGCTCCCGAAAGGGAGCCTTTGTTATTCCCGCCACATTCGATCGCGAAGTGATCCAGACGTCCCTGCAGTCAATTGTGGCAAGAGCGCATCGACCCGTGAACGTAAGAGTTCAGAGTCGAGGCAAAGCAGTCCGCAGCGCCTCAACGCACGACGTGAAGGGGTTGAGGCCGCGAGCGGTCCAGGTGGCGAAGACGGTGGCGAGGTCGCAACGGACCAGCGAGCCGGCGGCGCTGCGGGAGCCTCCACGGCTACGGGCCGGACTCGCTACACTCTTCCTATGATCACGGCAATTGTGCGCATCGAGCTCGGGCTTGACGGCTGTCGCTCGCTGAAGGACAAACGACAGATCGTGCGCAGCATCATCGAGCGCACCCGGGCTCGCTTTCAGGTTGCCATTGCCGAAGTCGAAGATCAGGACCTTTGGCAGCGTGCCACCATCGGCGCCGCCTACGTCAGCAGCAACGGGAATCACGCGCATGAGGTCATGCAGAAGGTAGTGGATTTCATCACCACCGCTAACCCCGAAGCCGAGGTGCTGGACTCCATCATGGACCTCGTCGAGCCATTCTGAGCACGCAGGACGGCGCCAATCTTCGTGCGCGGCGTGTCCAAAGCTCAGTATAGGACGCCCCTACATTGCCCTACATCTCGGCGGGAGCTCCCATGCCCATGAGGCCAAGGCTGCGAGCCAGCGCTATTTGCGTCGCCTTCACCAGCTTCAGACGAGCCTGGCTGAGACTCGGCGCCTCCCGATCGAGCACGTGGCAATCGCGATAGAAAGCCGAGAATGCCGTTGCCAGGTCCGTAGCGTAGTATGTGAGGAGATGGGGCTCCAGGCGCTCGATACATTGCAGGAGCGTGTCTTCCAGACGCAAAATCTGCTGGATGAGCGCTTGCTCCGAGGGGTGCAGCAGCAGCGCCACGTCGGCCGCGGCGTCGAAGCCAATGCCGGAAGTCGGCGCCACGCGGTCCAGGATGCCGACCGTTCGGGCGTAGGCGTACTGGATGTAGAACACGGGGTTGGTATCGTTCATCTCCTTGGCCAGGTCGAGGTCAAAGTCGAAGTGGCTTCCCGTAGTACGGCTGTTCATGAAGTAGCGCACCGCGTCCGCACCGACCTCGTCGACCAGCTCATCGAGCGTCACGTAGTTCGCCTTGCGCTTGCTCATCTTGACCGGCTCGCCGCCCCGCATCAGGGTGACGAACTGGTTGATCACCAGGTGCAGCCTGCTCGCGTCATAGCCGAGCGCGCCCACCGCGGCGGTAATATCGGGGAATTCGGCTATGTGATCGGCGCCCAGCACGTTCACGGCCATGTCGAAGCCGCGCTCGAGCTTATCGATGTGGTAGGCGATGTCCGGTAGGCGGTAGGTTGGCTCGCCGGTGGAGCGCACGAGCACGCGGTCTTTGTCGGCACCAAAAGTTGTGGCTTTGAACCAGACCGCGCCGTCGGCATCGTAAGCGAACCCGCGCTCGCGCAGCGCTTCGACGACCGTCCACACGTTGATCGGTCTGCTCGTGTCAAGCAGGGACATCTCGTTGAAGTAGTTGTCCATCTGCACGCCAAGCTGGTGCAGCGTCTGCCGGATCTGCGCAAACAGGACAGTGACTGCTGCATCGCGCAGCACTGTCCAGTCGGCGGCGACTACCGCATCGTCGCCCATCGCTCCGATCAGATCCCTGGCAATATCCACGATGTATTCACCGGTATAGTAGGTGTCGGGAAGCTCAACGTCCTCACCGCGCAACTGGCGTGCGCGCTCACGGACCGATTCAGCCAGGCGTCGCATCTGCAGACCGCCGTCATTGAAGTAGAATTCGCGCTGGACCTCGTATCCGCCGGCAGTCAGGATATTGGCCAGCGTGTCGCCGATCACGGCGCCGCGGCCGTGCCCAACCGTCAATGGGCCGGTGGGGTTCGCCGAAACGAACTCGACCTGCGCTTTCTTGCCCGCGCCAATGGCTGGATTGGCGTATGCCGCGCCGGCCGACAGCACGGCATCGACGTGCCTGGCGAGCCAGACAGGCGACAGACGGAAGTTCAGAAATCCAGGCCCTGCCACCTCCACTGAAGCAAGGAGCTCGCCGAAGCTCTCTGCCAGGTAACGTGCCAGCGTCTCCGCGATCTGCTTCGGCGATCTGCGCGCCAGCCGCGCAAGCTGCATGGCGATCGGTGAGGCGAAGTCGCCATGCTCATCTGTCTTGGAGCGTTCGATAGGGATGGCCTCCGGCGCGATGTCGAAGGCGGGCAGATCGCCCGCGCGCTGTGCCGCAGTAACCGCCGCGAATACCAGGGGAGCCAGTTGGTCTTGAATTCTCATCCGTCTGTTACAACCATCTCGTTCATTGGGACTGCGAACCTTGGTACTCGCCGGGGTGCACGGAGCCTGTTGACAGGCATTCGTTGCGACGTGACCCAAGCCTGAAGCTGCGGCATCAAGCCGCTCCAACGCGCAACGGATAGCCGTTGAGAGACCATCAGGTGGCCTGCTCCCGCACTAAGTATACGAAGCTATGGCAAAGCAATGGCAGCGGCAGCACGGTCTGCCCGGTTCCCCTGCCCTGCCACTACCGGTTCTTCTATCCAACCTCAACGCGGCGAGAAGTTCAACAGAGGCGAAACGCCCGCCCGCGGTTGGCGGCCGGCACACCTGCGGGGACCACTACGGCTTCACTTCAGTGCAGGGTCAAGCAGCATACTTTGATGTCCGTTGCGGTTCAACCGGCCGCTGCCGGAGGCTTCGCACCCTCAAACCAAGCAGCCGGAGAAAGCACGAGCAAACGAGAGGCAGAAAAGAAGCACGGAGCGGGCTATCGGCTTTAGTTCGCAAAGCGCTGATGCATCGGGCGTAATTGCTGTCTACTTCGCCGCCAGGTACTGCGCGCTGGCCCAGCCGATCGTACCGCTCTTCAGCTTGACCTCGTTCCAGCCGGAACGCTGCGCAAGCACCTGGACCTTCTCGCCCGAAAACAGCACCGTTACAACGCGCGCGTGGCGCTCTGGAAGTGCCCGTACGTTCAAAGCGGGCACGGTGACGCGGACGGTGATCCCCGAGACTACGGTGTTGGATCCGGTCTTGACAATCGGCGTGGTGCTGAGATACTGCGACGCGACCCAGCCCACAAGCCCGCTTGGCGTTCCAATACGCATCCAGTGCGGGGTCGACTTGTAGACAAGCAGTTGGGAGCCCGGGATCACGAAGCCGAGCGCATCGTCGGACTTGCTCGGGCCGTTGCGCACCCAGAGGGGGCCAACTGCAACGTACATGAGTCCGCTTGCCCTGCCCCCGGTAATTGCCGATGCCTGGGAAAGCCCGGGAGACGGCGCGCTGAGATTGATGGTGCTGGGGTCGGACGCCATCTTGACGATTTTCACCGAGCCGGCAGTCACCCAGCCAAAGACATTGTTTGCCGTGTGCACGCTGTACCAGCCCTCCTGGCCCTCCATGACGGTGAGGACGCTGGCCAGCGTCAAATTGCTCACCGGCACGTATTCGTAGCCAGGACCGCTGAATAGGTTGACGGATGCCGCGGCAGGCTGGATGAGCGAACCCTTCGGCGCCATGGCCAGAACCGGCGGCGCGGTTGGCGCGGCTGTCGCGATCGGCGTCGCGGACGTGTCGGAAACAGGGGTCGAGGCCGCCTCCTGGCCCGGCTGTGGGGACGTGCCCAGCAGTGCCAGGGGACGCGTGGCGCCCGTGTAGTGGCTGGACCAGTATGCATCGTCGACCTGGTCGACCGTGACGCCAACGCTAAAGCTGTCGGCGCCGATCATCTGATCATTGCCAATGTAGATCGCCACGTGCGAGAGCCCGGCGAATACCGTGTCGCTGAAGAACAGCACGTCCCCAGGCAGGAGCTGCGACTTGTCCACGTGCGGCGCGCTGCTCCAGGCCATAGGAATATCGAAGGGCACGTTCACGCCGTTTTGATTGAAGACGAAATTCACGAAGCCGATGCAACTGAACCCGGCTGGCGTATTGCCGATGTATGCATACGGCGAGCCAAGGTACTGCCTGGCCGTCTGAACGATATCGTTTGGTGTAGCTGCGCTGGCTGCAGATACTGCTTGTACGGAGACGATGCTGCCGGCGTGAGGAAGGCTGGTGGGAAGACTGCTGGTTACGGTTATAACGCCTGCGACAACGAGTCCTACTGCCAGTCTCTTCAATACACGACCTCCGTAAACGACATGGCCCGCGTATCGGAACGGATTCCCTGCACGAAAGCCTGCGACGGCCGCTAGTATACAATGACTCAACAGGCCAGCGCAACCATCCGGGCGCCCGATTACGACGGCAGAGGGCGCTCCTGGACATCCCCTTCAGCGGATCTTCAGTCCTGCGGAGGGTCCCTGTCCAGTACGTTCTCCACTGTATAAGGGCCTCTTTTCTCCTGAACTCGCTCGTTTTCGCGTGTAAACGATCGAAAGTTATTGTCAAACCTAGTCAATCTTATAGGATATGAAATTTCGATGAAATTTCGATGATCAGGCCGCTATCATGGGCCGAGCGACGGCACTTTGACGTCCAGGACCTCATTTGCGGCCAAGCACGTGACGAGAATATCGCTCCGGCCGCCTCGGGCTATGCCGAGAGCGGACAGCACGGTCCTTTGTGGCAGGTCGTACACCACTGGCTGATCCGCGGCATCGTCGAACAGGAGAAGCGTGCCATCGCGCGGATCCGTTACCTGCGCGTGCAGCACGCCGCGGTCGTTTGCCGTTTCCGCCAACGGCGACATCTACATCGCCGATACGGCCAACAGCACGGTGCGCCATCTCACCGCCGCGGGCAGGGCGCTGGCCGCCGTCGCGTTGCAGCAACCTTTCTCGGTGGCAGTAACGGATAATGGTGATGTGTTCGCATATGATCTGGGTACCGGCGACCTTACCATGTTCGATCAAGACCTGCATCTGCTACGGTCGCTGGCATTCAGCTCCGACGCGGATGGGCGGTTCACCCAGTCGGCGCACATGGCAACTGGATAGTGGCGACGGACCCAAGTGCAGCCCGGTTGGTCGCTTATGATGCCAGCACGGGTGCCCAGCGCAGCGTGTCGTCCACTACCACTGGAGAATTCATGGTGACGTCCACCTGGGGCGTCTCCTGGAACGGGCCTTGGTTGATGATAGGCAATGGCCGACCTGGAGTCATTTTTCGAGTTCGCATCGGGGAGTACACCGTGCTAGGATTGAATGGTAGCTCGCGTAGAAAGCTTGGGCCATGGTCGAGAAGAGTCTATCCACAATCGAAGCCGCACGCGAACGGCTGTGCGGGGTCGCGTATCTCACCCCAGTGCTGCCGTTCGACACGGGTGCGGCGCGGGCTAGCGATCTCTCTCTGAAATGTGAGAACCTCCAGCGCACAGGCTCGTTCAAGATCCGCGGTGCGTACAATCTCATCGCTGCTCTCCGGCCCGACCAGCTTGCGCACGGAGTGATCGCCTATTCCTCGGGCAACCATGCGCAGGGCGTGGCGTGCGCGGCGTCCATGCTGGGCATTCACGCGACCATCGTTATGCCGGAAAATGCAGTGCAGGCAAAGGTCGAGGCAACACGGCGATTCGGCGCCGACGTGCTATTTGCGGGCACGGACTCGGAGACTCGTCGCCGCATTGCCGAGGATTTGGCTGAGGAGCGCGGCGCGGCGTTGGTGCCGCCGTACAATCACTATGCCATCATTGCCGGCCAGGGAACGATCGGCCTCGAGATTCTCGAACAATGGCCGGATGTCGAGACCGTCATCGTACCGATCGGCGGCGGAGGCCTGATCGCCGGCGTTTCGCAGGCTCTAAAGCTCCGCCGCCCCTCGGTGCGCGTCGTCGGCGCCGAGCCGGCAGGCGCGGCCGACGCAGGGGCATCACTGCGTAGCGGCCGTATCGTCGAGCTGGACGACGTGGAGACGATTGCCGACGGGCTGCGCGCGCGCAGAGTGGGCGAATTGCCTTTCGCCGCTATCCAGCGCTATGTGGACGACATCGTGGCGGTGCCCGATAGCCTCATTCTGGAAACCACTTGCAGCCTGCTGATCTCCGCGCACCTCGTGGTCGAACCCTCCGGCGCGGTGGCGACCGCGGCTGCCCTGGCCGGCGCCGCGCGGGGACGCACCGTCGCTGTGGTCAGTGGTGGGAATATCGATGCGGCGCTGCTGAGCGCGCTGGCAGTCGCCCAGCAGCCGCGCGTCTGAGCCCGGCACGCGTGGAATGCACGAGCCGGACCTGGTGTATTACCTGCTCTGAGCTAACGCTGCACTCGATACCACGGCGAACGCAGCGCTAACTGTAGCGAGTCGGCGTCCAAAGCCTGCGGTGACGATAGGCATCGTCGCATGTTTCTCAGTTGTCCGCCTGCCTGGAAGGGTATAATCGTACGTGTTGTATTAGCCCTAGTGGGTTCGCGCCTTTGCAGGGAGGCTATTGCTTGAAGAAGAAGGACAACGTTCTCGAATTGGAAGGCACTGTCATCGAGGCTTTGCCGAATACGAACTTCATGGTTGAGCTGGAGAATGGGCACAAGGTATTGGCCCATCTTGCCGGCAAGATGCGCCAGCGCTACGTTCGCGTGGTGCTCGGTGACATCGTGCGTGTCGAACTATCGCCCTACGACCTCACGCGCGGGCGTATCACGTGGCGGGTTCGCTAAGCCCGGCCATCCAAGCCCTGCCTCACTCGCCACTGCGCCCCATCCCCTGCATACGGTCACATGTAGTCCAACGGCTGGGCCGCGCGTGCCCGATTCACCTCAAAACTGCAGAATGCTCCGGACCGCAATGCCGGCGAGCCGTTCCCGTCCCTTGAGGAAATCGAGCTCAACGAGAAACGCCGCGCCCACTACAGTGCCGCCCAGGCGCCGTACGAGGTCGACCGAGGCGCTGCAGGTGCCTCCTGTGGCGAGCAAGTCGTCAATAATCAGGGCGCGCTGACCTATCTGGATGCTGTCTCGGTGTATCTCCAGAGTGTTCGATCCATACTCAAGCGCATATTCCACGGAGATCTTGTTCGCGGGCAGCTTGCCCAGCTTGCGGATCGGCACAAAGCCGCGCCGGAATTTGTAGGCGATTGTGGCGCCGAAGACAAATCCACGCGACTCCATTCCCACGATCACGTCGTAGGTAGCCGGATCGAAGAGATCGCCAAGCAAGTCGATGGAATCGTGAAAGGAGGCAGCGTCCTGTAGCACCGGCGTAATATCCCTGAAGAGAACGCCTGGAATCGGGAAGTCGGGCACATCTCGTATCTGGGCTCTCAGCTTCGCCACTGCATCCAGGGCCATCGCTTTTCTCCTCATCCGCCTCTGGCGATCATCTTGGCACTCTCCTAAGATACATGATGCGTGGCGCTCCCATGCACCTCCGCGAGACTTGCTCGTCGCGCTCTCCGGCATGCCCTTGGCGTCCCCGCTTTGGGCAAAGGTCGCCAGTCAGAGCCCTATGATAAGAGATGAGGCCAGCGCCCGCGCTGTGAACATCAGGAGCCGCCAAAGACGCATGTTTCAGCGCTCGTACGCGGGTGATACTCACCCTCGGCCGAATATCCGAACCGAAAAGGACGGCAGACTGTGGAGAATCCCGTGTCATCAATACCGGTCGATCACGTCGCACCGCCCAACGATGAGGTCGAGCATCGCCTTCCCGCTCTCCCTCGCAATGCACGGTTAGTGCGCGTGCGCATGCACCACACGGACCTTCTCGGCGCAGTCTATCACGGCACGTATTTCGACCTGTTCGAAGAGGCGCGCACGGAGGTCTTTCGCGCGCTCGGCTACTACTATGAGAGCTGCACGGAGGGCGAGAGCCGGCTGATGACGATCGTGCGGGCCGCCTGCGACTACAAGCGGCCTGCCCGAATGGATGCTCTGCTGGTCATCGCGGTCACCGTGCCGGAGATCACGCGGGCAAAGATCACGTTTGCCTATGAGGTACGGCTGGCCGAGTCGAACGAGCTCGTCGCACGGGGCGAGCACGTGTTTGCCTTCATCGACGTGCGCAGTAGCCGTCCGACCTCAACTCCTCCCAACCTGGTAGCGCTGATCAAGCAGACGCCGGAGTTTGGCTGGAGCGGCGATAGGTACTGACGGGGAGACCATGGCGTAACCCGGCCGTGGTGCCTGGCGGTGTAGGCTCCAACGGTCGGCAGGCAGAGCCCGACTACTAAGGCTCTTCGAAGATGGCGTGTGTACCTATTCGCCGCCAGACAATATGGGCTTCGCCTGAAATGACCACCTCGCCGATCGCCTCATCGGCCCAGCGGATTATTACCGCTGCTTCATGGACATGCTTCTGCCAGGTGCGAACCCGCTCGCGCACCTCATCCGGTGGTGGTGTCTCGTCAGGCGGCACCAAGCGCAAGCGCGCTTCCATGCGCGAAATCTGGTCGTGGATGTCGGCAGGTACCGCCACCCTAGATACTCCTCGGACTTCAGTCTACACGGACGCGCGAACATACGGCGTATCTGCGCTCCACCGGGCTTCTACGGGCGGGAAGCCCTACGTGTTCGGCGAAGCACCTACGGGAACGTAGTGGCTGGTGAAGGCGTGATCCAGCAGCACGTTGCCTTTGGCATCGTACACGGTGCGATAGAACACTGCGTTCACATCGCCGTTGGCCACGTTGGTTACTTCCGGACCGCGCACCACGACCCGGAAATGCGGATCGGTGCCGAAGAACCGCACCGTGAGCCTGGCGTGCGCCAGATCCTCCACGAAGCTGACCAGCACCCAGTGACCGGTGTTGTTCTGGAACTTCACATCGGGGCCGGTCGCCGACACGTAGACCGTGGCGTCCATGCCGATCGGATTGTAGTACGACACCACGTTCGCGTGGTTGACGCGTTCCACAATCGGCATGCCCGCGTAGATAGCCGCTTGAAACAGCGTGACCGCCACCTGGCACACGCCGCCGCCGATTCCCGGCACATCCTGGTTGTCGACGATATTTATCCCCTCGACATAGCCGCCTTCGGGTGTTATGTCGCCAATTCGCTGGTTGAACGAGTACACCTCGCCTGGAGCAATGAGTTGGCCGTCCAGGTGGCGCACGGCAGCGTGTATATTGGTGAGCCGGGCGGTGCTCGACCCCGGGAATTCCGTTGTGTGCGAGATGATCAGGTCGTGGATGCCCATCGCATCGGCTTTGGCAGTCGTCAACTCAGGCTCGTAGCTCTGCAATGGGAGCGGCAACTGCATGATGCGGCCTCTTCCCTCGATCGCCGCCGCCAGGGACGCGACGTCGACTCGCCGCCCCGGAAGCGAAGGCGACAGGAGAACGCGATCCCCTTTTGCGACAAAATGCGCGTTGACAGCCGGCTTCTCCAGGCTGGCAACGGCAGGCTGAATCACGTGCGCCAAACGCGTTTGGTCGACACGTACATCCATTACCGGCCCATTCAAGGGATCGGTGCGCGGCACGAACGTCAAGACATCCCCAAGCTGAGAGGGGCCGAGCAGCCAGGAAAAGGACTGGTACGTCAGCGCGAGCGGCCTGCGAATCAGCTCCGCCGCGCGCTGAGCCGCGGTCTGGGCCGCCGAAGTGGGCGTGCTTGGATCGGTTCTCCCGCCTGGCACCGTAATGTCCTGGGTACCGCCAGCCAGGATCGCCTGCGCCAGCAGCTGCTTGGTAGCATAGCGGTCAATATGGTAGCCCGTCTGCGCCGGGATCACCGTGATACGAGCATCGAGGATGGTGACCGTCGCCGGCTGCATGGGCCGGTCGATCTCTGCCGCCAATCCGTTCACGAAACGCGTGAGTCCTGCTTGATCCACATCGTGCTGATAGGTGGCAGCGCCTCCTGAGGCGACGATTGTTGTCAGGGAGATGGACTGTGCGATCGAGGATGCACTGAGCAGCCACTGCCTGTTATTGAAGTGCAGGCGTATCTTGGCGCTAAGAATGGATCGCAACACGACCATCTCGTGTTGTGCCGCTGCTTCGGTTACAGGGGGAGGAATGGTCTCGACAGGCGCCTGAACGCTCGTCTGATCGGTGCCGGAGAGCGCATCAGCCAGGAGAGCAGTCGCGGACTGCCGATCCAGTTTCCGCCCAGGCGTCGCGTGCGCGCTGATTACCGCCTGAGCCTTCCGCAAGCTCACGACTGCAGGCTGTGCCGGCCGGTACAGATCGATTGCCAGCTGGGCGACGAAGTTGCCCAGCTTTCCACTGTCATAGCTACCGGCCAACGAGATTGTCCGCCCCTGCAGCGCCAACTGCGCCTGCGTGCCCAGGCGACTGAGAATGCTCTCTTCCCGGCCTAGCGCATATGCCTGGCGCAGAAGATCGTCGACATTGAACTGCATACCGAGCTGCCGCGGCGTGATTGTCCAGCTCTGTCCAGCGGCAGAAACCGTGATTGTTCTTGAAGCAATGCGCCCGGACATTTGCTGAAGCTGCCGGCGAGCATCAGTCGTTGACTCGCCGCCTACGTTGACTCCGCCGACCGTTACGCCGGGATAGATTGTCCCGTCCATGCCTGTTTCCCAGCGAAGCAGTACGACGGCAACGACGACGACCAAGCCCAAAAAGAGGAGGGCTGCCCAGGGTGGTCCCCCTTCTCGCGCACGGGATGTCTTCTTGAGGACGACTACCTTCTGCCGGGATCGCGTTGTGGCCATGGTGTGGTTCAACCTATTCGCAGGAGAGGACGTCGGTGTGCCGCACTCATCCTACCACACCACAGGCCGTTTCCACGTATCCGGTCGGGCATACGCCCACGGTCTTCAAGCAGCCCCAAGCCGCCTCCGGATAGATCCGGATGGACGTGACGGCGGGCGGATTCATCCGGCGAGAACCCTGCCATCAGCTCTTAAGCAGAGGTTCGACTATTTCTTTGGGCCCTGGGGCATACACCGGGCTCATACATCGGTGGGCTAGGGATGTAGCGCCTTATCCAGCACCGTTACCATCTCTTGTAACGCTGCGTCCTCTCCCTCTCGCTTGACGGCGGTCACGAGGCAGCCGCGCAGGTGGTCTTCAAGCACGATCAGCGCGACCTTGCGCGCGGCTGCAGACAGGGCGCTGACCTGCTGAACGATATCCAGGCAATAACGGTCGTCCTCGATCATTTGCTGCAGGCCGCGCACCTGGCCTTCGACCTTGCGCAGGCGGCGCAGGAGGTCCTGCTTGTCGCGCGCATATTCAACTGGAACATGCTTGGGCACGTCTCAATTCTCCCTTGTATGCCGTATACTTGTCGGGAGTATAGCAACTACGCATATCTGGTGGTACGGCTCAATGAGCTCCTATGGTGCGTGCAGTGCTTTGAGAGGAGAACGTGTCATGGCGCCAACACGGCGACAGCGGCTGTTCGGTGTTGTCTTGCTTGCCCTGCTCGTGGCGTGCAGCGGCATTGCTTTCGCTCCCCACGAAACTTCGGTACACGCCGCGGGCGGCGCGCTTGGCGCCGTGCCACCTACCAAGGTCGTGGTATTTCATCCCGCCGGCACGGTTGGATCGCCGCGCCAAGGAACATGCGACATGGGCGAATCTCTGGCACTCGATCGTTCCGATGCCTGGCGATGCATGGTCGGCAACGAGATCTTTGACCCGTGCTTCAGCCTGGCGCAGCACGCCAGCAGGGTTATCTGCGACGCCGATCCGACGCACCCCACCGGCATCGTGGTCGTGCTGCCGGGCCCGTTGCCCGCGCATGCGCCCGCGCTTAACGCGCAAGCCTGGATGTTCAAGCTCGGGGACGGCACGATATGTGGTTTTCTCACCGGAGCAACCGGGGAAGTCGCGAATCAGCGGATCAACTATGGATGCACGAATCGCAATGAGGCGATCGGCAGCCCGCAGCCGCAGGGCGCCGTCCAGTATGCCACGGTCGTGAAGGTCGATAAGAACTACAGGCCGATCAGTATCTTCGCAATTTCAATCGCAACCATCTGGAAGTAGGGCTTTGATGCCACCTTGCGCCATCAGCTCGACCTCAGCGCGGTGCCACTGCTGCGCGAGCTCACGCATCTGCCAGTGATCGTCGGTCCCTGCCACGCCACAGGCAAGCGATCGCTGATCCAGCCGATGTCGCCGGCGGCGATCGCCGCCGGAGCGGCAGGATTGGTCATCGAGGTGCATCCGGCGCCGGACCGAGTGTTGAGCGACGCGGCGCAGACGGTGGATCTGCGACAGTTTGCCGGTATTATGCAAGCCGTGAGAACGGTGACAATGGCTGCCGCGCCGTTCTATCAGTGACGGGATTTCGCTCTGCAGGTTGGACTCGCTACGACGTAGTCCGTGAAGAAAGAAAAGGGCCTTGGTGACCGACGATGTTGGAAGTCAGCGCCGCATTTCGCGAAGCCTATCCCGAAGCGTTTATGGGCATTCTGGCACTGGAAAACGTGACCAATAGCGACGCCGATCCGCGTCTGAACGACCAGAAGATGGCGCTCGAGACACGATTGCGGGAACGCTTCAAAGGGTTGGCGCGGACGGACCTGCTCCAAACCGAGCCGCTTCGATCGTATATCTCGTACTACAAGCGCTTTCGCAAGACCTATCACGTGCTGCTGCAGCTGGAATCGATCGTGTCCGGCGAACGCGACATTCCGCGCGCCAATTGCTTGGTCGAGGCGATGTTCATGGCCGAGCTCAAGAATCAGATTCTGACGGCCGGCCACGACCGATCGACGCTGAGACCGCCGCTGCGCGCAACCGTGGCCGCCGGCGATGAGGAGTGCGTCACGATCAGCGGCAGAACCCAGGTCTTGACCGCGGGCGACATGTACGTCGAAGACGGAGAAGGGATACTCTCCGCCGTGCTTCATGGTCCGGACGCGCGGAGCAAGATCGGCATTCAGACGACCGGCGCGCTCTACGTGGTGTACGCGCCGCCCGGCGTGGACAGGGTGGCGGTCGCCTCGCATCTCGAGGACATTCGCGAAAACGTGTTGCTGTTCTCACCGAGCGCGAGAGTTGCAACGCTCGAGGTGCTGCCTTGAGAGCCAGTTCAGTGAGGCCATGAGGCGGCAGCGATAGGACCCTTGCGAGAGGTACTCAGCCCGAATGTCTATGTCGCTCCGTGGCGAGATCACCAGCACCATGCGCGCGACGGCGCTCCACAGTGTTCCTTTCCTCAATTCATGGTACGCCGGGACAGCCTTGTGACCCTATAATCGAGGGTGAGACGGCACGCCGGGAAGTCCGGCCTCCGAAGATCGCTGAAGCTCGCTCGATTGGCAAGGAGGAACAGTGCGATGCCAGAAGATGCGAAGACCGCCTACGACGAGGTGTGTTCCGCGCTCATGGCAATGACGGAAGCCGCGCAGGGCAAGATGTTCGGCATGCCCTGCCTCAAGATCGGCAGCAAAGTCTTTGCCGGGTTCTACCGCGACGCCATGATCTTCAAGCTCAGCGGCGCAACGCACGCCCAGGCGCTTGCCTTAGCCGGTGCTCATCTCTTCGACCCAGGTGAAATGGGGCGAGCAATGAAGGAATGGGTCGTCGTGCCTGTTGAACATGCGGATTCCTGGATGGACTACGCCAGGGCAGCGTTGTCGTACGTCGGCGGCGTGTAGACATGGAGGGACACATGGCCCAGGACACCACGGCAAAGCGGCCGCTGCGCGTCGCGATCATCGGCACTGGAGCGCGATCCGCGTATCTGTACGGCCCCCTCCTGCGCGTGTTGAGTGCCGAGGCCGATCTCGTGGGCGTTTGGGGACGCAGTACCGGCTCCGCGCGGAACCTTGGCGAGCGCCTTGGCGTTCCCTGGTACACCGATATGGCGCAACTCTTGCGGGAAGCCGCGCCCGAGATCGGCATTGTCTCCACCGCCTATGCCGCCAATGGCGCCGTGGGATTGATGGCGGTCGAACACGGTCTGCATGTGCTGCTGGAAACTCCGATCGCGCACAAACTCAGCGAGGCCGACGCCATTATCGCGGCGGCAGCTCGACAGGCGGTCACGATCGAGGTAGCTGAGCAGTTCCATCGGCGACCGCTCGAGCAACTCAAGCTGCGTCTCATCGCATCCGGTCTTTTCGGCAAGGTGTATTCGTCATTCAATGATTTCGCCGGGCATGGCTACCACGGCGTGAGCGTGATGCGCAGCTACCTCGGCTTCGACGCCGTGCCGGTGCAGGTGACGGGCGCGGTCCAGTCGTACGAGCTTGCCCCGCACTGGAGCCCGCTGGCGAACACCAGGGATGCGCGCACGGAGACGCAGGAGCATGGCATAGTCGAATTCGCCGACGGCAGGCTGGGCTTGTTCCACTGGACCGACGTCGGCTACGATTCGGCATTGCGTTGGTGGCGCAGCAGTCGATTCCTGGCCGAGAAGGGCATGGGAATCACCGTCGGGGTCGGACTGGATGTGCAGGAACAGCTCTCGCTCGTGGCGGCCGGGGGCGAAGGCCCGCGGTTCCTGACCGTCGAGCGCCGTTGGGAACGCATCGACGGCGGGGCGCTGGTGGCGATGGTCGCGCACACCGGCGACCCGGAGGCGCCAATAGTGCGTTGGGACAACCCGGTGCTCGAAGCCATGCTGGCCCATGGCGCGCAATGGCATGACGACGAAATCGGCGTTGCGTGCTGCATCATGAGCCTGATCACGGCGGTACGACAGAAGTCCGAACCCAGTTACGGAGCGGCGCAGGCTCGCCTGGATCAGGAGATCGTCGTCGCGCTTCATCAGTCGTCGCTCGATAACGGCAAGCCGGTCCGCCTCCCGTTCGATCCGGCGGCCCAGTCCGTGTAGAAGAGAACACCACGTCGTCGCTGACCTTCAAAGAATTCTCCTCACCCATACTTCCGATCGCCGCTGGCACCGAACGCACGCCGCGTTGTTCTGTTCCAGACAGCAACAGCTCTATGGGAGACCGTCGTGATGAACGCCTTCACGGTTCAAGCCGACGAAGACGGTCGTCTACAGGTGCTGCCCGTTCAATCGTGGCGCGCCGCTGCTGCACCTGGCGTATCCGCGCCATGTCGAACTTTTCACCTCGATCGAACGTGTAGATGCCGTTCTGCTCTTGGAAGACGTCGGTCAGCTGGGTGTAACAGTAGCCGAACATGGCGGGGTCGTCGAGAAGCGTGTCGACCAGACCGGCAAAGCGCTCATAAAACGCCTCAAGACTGGTCGGGCGCTCGCCATAGCCCCACGAATGGTCGTCCGGCTTGGCCTGAGAATTCCACCAGATGCCGCCAAACTCGCTGACGAAGAACGGCTGGCCCCGATAGGGGATGGACCCGAGAAGATGCTCGTCGCTGGACACAAAGGCCGGTCCCCGGGCCGCGGTATCGCGTCGGTAGTGTTCCCTGAACGTAGCCGGATTCTGTTCATAGTCGTGGCAGTCGTAGACGTCCGCCTCAGGAACGCGGTGAGCGTAGCCCGATGTGTCCAACACCGGGCGCGTCGTATCCAGCGCTTTTGCCGCAAGGAACATGCCACGGGTCACGTCGTCCAGCACTGTGATATGGTCGGAAATCGCTTGGTGGGTCTCGTTCAGCGGACACCAGCCGACAATGCAGGGATGCGAGTAGTCGCGTTGGATGGCCTCCAGCCACTGCGTGACGTAGGTCGCGCCTGGCCGCTGATGGTTATCCGCCGGTCCAAAGCCGGCGCAGCCCCAGTCGGGGAATTCGCTCCAAACCAGGTAGCCCAGGCGGTCGGCGTGATAAAGGAAGCGCTCCTCGAAGACTTTCTGGTGGAGCCGTGCCCCATTGAAGCCGGCAGCGAGGCTCAGCTCGATATCCCGGCGCAGAGCCTCATCGCTGGGTGCGGTGAGGATGCCGTCGCGGTAGTATCCCTGGTCGAGTACAAGCCGCTGGAAAATGGTCTGCCCGTTGATCTTGATCGCCGGCCCATCGATGGCCACGCTGCGCAAGCCCGTATAGGAGGCCGCGCGATCTATCGTGCGACCTTCGGCGTCGACAAGCTCGATTTCGACGTCGTACAGGTGCGGATCGCCGGGCGCCCAGAGATGGCGTCGCTCGGCCGGAATCGCCAGGTCAAGTCGCGGCGCACGGTCGAAGTCGGCGGCACACTCGGCGGTGGCGACCACGCCTTGGGAATCGCGCAACGAGGCGCGCACGCGATAGCCATGGCGGTTATCAGTCAGCGGCTGCTCGAGGCGGATGACGCTGTTGGCAACATCAGGAGTTAGTCGCGGTCGCAGCAAGTGGCAATCGGGAACTGGCTCCAGCCAGACAGTCTGCCAGATCCCGGTGGTACGGGTGTAATCGCACCGATTGTTGTCGTACAGCTCCGCCTGCTTGCCCCGCGGCTGGGGAACGCGGTAATCGTCGCGCGCGCGAGCCACAATGGTAATCGTCTCTCCGGGCGCGGCGATGCCGTGCAGGTCGCCGGCGATGGGCGTGAAGCCGCCGCGATGGCGGGCCACTTCCACGCCGTTGACCCAAACCGTGGCGTCGTAGTCAACAGCTTGCAGATGCAGCAGCACGCGCCGGCCTGCCCATTCGGCGGGCAGCGGGACGGTGCGGCGATACCACACGGCGTGCATGAAGTCAGGGTTTCCTATGCCTGAAAGCGGCGCCTCCGGACAGAACGGCACGACGATCCGCTCCTGCAGGTCGCGATGCAGAAGGCCGCGCTCCAGCCCGCTATCGCCGGCATCGATCTCGAACTGCCACTCGCCGTTGAGGCACAGCCAATCGGAGCGGACAAACTGCGGACGTGGATATTCCGGACGCGGCGTGCTCATGGTTACTCCCTGCGCTCATATCTCACGTAATCGGTACCCGCTGCCCGGTCGCCGCCGACTCTATCGCCGCCAGTCCGAGTTTCAGCGCCTGATACCCATCCTCGGCTGGGACGGGTACCGGTTCTCCGGCTTGCTGCGCTTTGACGAAACAATCGATATGGGTGGCCGCCGTGGCGCCGAAGTCACGTTCGCGATCGTCGACGAAGCCCGGCTCCCAGCAAGTGATGCCGTCGCGCATGCCGCGTGGGCACCATTCGAACTGCCGCAGCACGTCCGTTACTCTAATTCTACCTCCAAGCCCCAGGCATTCGAACTCATGATTGCGGGTGTCGGCGTAACTGCCGTCGACACTGGCGAGGAGCGTTCCGACGGCGCCGGTCGAGAGTACTTCCCTCAACTTCGCGCCGAATCAGACCCTCGGCCTGCTGATGGCTGCAGCGGCCCTTGTTGCAGCTCCGTCCCTGATCTTCTACGTTATCCTCCAGCGACGTATCACGGCCGCCATAATGACCACCGGTCTTGCCGTAAGGTAAGAGTAGAGAAGAGAGCAAGCAGGATGGAAGGCTTACAGCAGGCTGGTCGGGACATGCAGGCGTCGACCGCGACTAACGATGCGGGCACGGCATCCGCCGTTGCTCCGTCCAGCACTGATCTCCCGGAAATGCGTGTCTGTTTTCGCACCGAGCGCCTGGACCGCCTCAAGGCGTTCCTCCGGGCTGGAGAACAAAAGCGGTGGCGACGCCTGGAGACGCCGGAGCTGCTCTGCGACCTCGACCCAGCGCTGCCCTGGCCGAGCCGCATCGCCACTGCGTTCTGCCGGGTCCTCGAGCTTGAGCAGCCTGTGATCCTGCCGGACGAGCGTATCGTCTTCACGCGCACCACGACCCACTTGCCGCCAGTGTACGATGACGCGGCATGGCGCGCGCTCACCGCGGGTCGCACGTTGCACGAGCTTGGCCCGATCAGCAACATCTGCGCCGGCTGGGCGGCTGTGATCTCGGAGGGCCTGCTCGCCCGCCGTCAGCGCGCGGAGGCGACGCTCGCGCAAACGGAGGATGCCGAGGCTCGCGAGTTCTTGACGTGTGCGATGCAGACTATCGACGCCGTGCTCGACCTGGCGACGCGCTACGCGGCGGCGGCACGCGCGCTGGGGCGCGACGACGTGGCGGCTGTGCTGGACCAGGTGCCGGCCCGAGCGCCGCGGTCCTTCCGCGAGGCGCTGCAGGCGTTGCGGTTTCTGCATGCCACGGTGTGGCTCGAAGGCCATTACCACGTGGGACTTGGCCGCTTCGACCAGTACATGTGGCCCTATCTGGCACGTGACCTGGATACCGGACGGCTGAGCATCGCCGATGCGGAGGAGCTACTCGCCGAGTTCTTCATCCAGCTCAACAAGGACAGCGACCTCTACCCGGGCGTGCAGCAGGGCGACAACGGCCAGACCATGGTGTTGGGCGGGGTCAGGCGCGACGGGAGCGAGGGCGTGAACGAGCTGACCCGCATGGTGCTGCGCGTGGCGCTCTACACGAGCATGATCGACCCCAAGATCAACCTGCGCATCGCGCCCGATACCGACCTGCAGCTGCTGGTGCTGGCCACCGAGCTGACGCGCCAGGGTTTGGGCTTTCCGCAGTACTCCAACGACGCAGTGGTGATTCCCGCCCTGGCCGAGCACGGCTACGACCTGGAGGACGCGCGTGACTACACGGTGGCTGCCTGCTGGGAGTTCATCATGCCGGGCCAGGGCATGGAGGTGGTGAACATCGGCGCCGTCTCGCTGCCGCTCGCCGCCGACCGGGCCATCCGGCAGGGGCTTGCCGGCGGACAGACCTTCGCGTGGATCCTGGAGCGCACGAAGGAGGAGATTGCCGCGCAGGTGCATGACCTGGTCGACGCGTATCGACGGCTCTATCTGCCGCCGGCACCCTTCTATTCCGTCTTGATGGACGGCTGCCTGGCGACCGGACGGGACCTCTCGCGCGGCTTGAAGTACAACAACTTCGGCCTGCACGCGGCGGCTGCGGCCAACGCGGCGGATGCTTTGGCCGCCGTGCAGCACGTGGTGTTCGACACGGGCACGGTAGGGGCGACCGAGCTGCTCGCGGCGCTCGAGCAGGACTTCGCCGGATTCGAGGACCTGCGCACACAGCTCGTGGAGGAGGCGCCCAAGGTCTGCAGCGACGGGCGGGCGAACGACCTGATGGTGCGTCTGCTCGAGTACGTGGCGGAGGCCTGCGAGGGCATTGCCGACAACGGGCGAGGCGGGCGGATCCGGCCCGGCACGGGCTCGGCGATGTACTACGTGTGGCTGGCGCGTGGCAAGCCGGGCGATGCCACACCGCCGATCGGCGCCACCGCGGACGGGCGGAGAACGGGCGATCTGTTCAGCGCCAACCTGGCCCCGTCACCCAACGTAACGGTGCGCGGGCCGATCAGCGTGCTGCAGGCGTTCAGCCGCATCGACTACCAGCGAATCATGAACGGGGGACCGATCACCATGGAGCTATCGGACCTCTCGTTCCGCGACCCAGACGCGCGCAGCAAGTGCGCGATGCTGGTGCGCACGTTTGCCAAGTTGGGCTGCCAGCAGCTGCAGCTCAACACGCTCAACCTGGAGACGCTGCTCGACGCCAAAGCGCATCCCGAGCGGCACCGCAACCTGATCGTGCGGGTGTGGGGCTGGAGCGGCTACTTCTGTGAGCTGGCGCCCGAGTACCAGGACCACGTGATCGCCCGCCACCAGTACCAGGTGTGATCTCTGATGGCGCACGGGATGGTCGCCGACATTCGCGAGTTCACGGTGCACGACGGTCCGGGTATCCGGACCACCGTGTTCCTGAAGGGCTGCCCCTTGCGGTGCGTGTGGTGCCATAACCCCGAGTGCATGAGCCACAAGCCCCAGGTGATGCGCACGGCGACGGGAACGCGGACGGTCGGGCGCGTCTACAGCGACGAGCAGCTCGCCGCGCTTCTGAATAGTCAGGCCGAGATTCTGGCGTGGAATGAGGGCGGTGTCACGTTCTCCGGTGGTGAACCGCTTGCGCAGGCCCGTTTTCTGGAAGCTGTACTCGATCGGCTGCAGAGCATGCACGTCGTGCTCGACACGTCGGGATACGCGGGGGCGCAGAGCTTCTCGCGGGTGGCGCGGCGGTGCAACCTCATCTACTTTGACCTGAAGCTAGCCGATACGGGGTTGCACCGCCGCTATACGGGCGTGAGCAACGAGAGGATTCTGCGCAACCTGCGCCTCACGCCAACGCTGGGAATTCCCGTCGTGATCCGAGTCCCGTTAGTGCCAGGCGTGACCGATTCGGAGGAGAACCTGCGCGCAATCGCGGCTATCGTGCGGATACTGCCAAACGTGGAGCGCGTCGATCTCTTGTCCTACAACCGGGCTGCCGGTGGGAAGTATGCGCCGCTGGGCCTGGAGTTCCAGCCGCCATTTGACGAGGCGCGGGCGGTCAATGCGAACGCCGGCATCTTCCAGGAAGCAGGTATTCCTGTGACTATCGGCAATCCACCGCCACGCTCGCCAGGCAGCTCACAATCCTGAACGAGCCGGTGGCGTGATACCGCTCCTCCGGGCGCGGCGCCGTCTGGCCGCGCTCGGGCTGGTGACGATGGCTGGGCGACATCGTGACCAGGTGTGACAGATCTTCTGGCGAGAGCTCGAGCGCGATCTTCAGCGCGGACACCTCGAGCGTAGAGAAGAAGCCGGTCAGACTGCCGAGCACGTGCCGCACCTTCTGCTCCTCGATGCCGATAAGGCGTACGCGCTCGCGCACCTCGGCCAGGTGATCGTCATCGGGCACCACGATAAGCAGCAGGCCGCCCGGCACGAGCACGCGCGCGAACTCGGCAGGATTTCGCGGCGCGAAGATGGTGATAAGGACGTCGAGAGAGCCCGTGGCGAACGGAAGCGCATCTTTGCAGTCTGCCACCACGACGGTGGCGTCGCGGCAGCGTCTGGCGGTCATGCGCGCTGCATCCGGCGAGCTGTCGACGCCCCAAAGGCGGTATCGCTTCTCCGGCATGGTATCCGCCAGATGCGTCCGCAGCTGCTCCAGATAATACCCCTCGCCACAGCCGGAATCCAGGATATGGACTGTCTCCCATTCACCGCCGGCGTGCCGGTGCGGAGCGGCTGCCGGCGCAGGCGTACTCCTGAGGTAGCCCTCGACTGCCCGCGATACCGTCGTGGCCAGCGGTGCATAGTGGCCCCGATCGAGAAATGCTCGACGCGCGCGCAGCATCTCCGCGCTGTCCCCGCTGTTCCGAGTTCTCCGCAGGTGCGCGTGTCCGTCGCGGGCAATGTCGAAGGAGTGGCCATGTCCACAACGGAAAGCGCCCGCGTCGCGGGCAAGCGGTTCGGCGCAATATGGGCAGATTAACGGGTCGCGTGCAGTGTATTCAGGGTGATTCATAACCCACATCGCGGTCGCTCGACTGAGCGGCTTCGGCCTATAATGAGCGGGAGAGGCCGGCGTACAAGCTCCACTATGGTACCGGTCCGGCTGAATCCACAATCGGCATTCTTTCGTAGTACTAAGGTAGCGGGTGGGCAGGCTCCGCCTAACCGGCGCTGCCCGTAAGGTCGATATCCGTGCAGTATGAAGAGGCGCCGGACGAGGCATTGATGGATGGAGTCCGGCGCGGGGATGGTCATGCAATCGCGGCGCTTTACGATCGCTACAGCAGTCTCGTCTTTTCACTCGGTCTGCGTATGCTTGGCGATCGCGAGAGCACGGAAGAACTGGCTCAAGAGGTGTTTCTGCGCGCATGGCGTCAGGCAGCAACGTACCAGCCCTCACTGGGCCGACTATCGAGCTGGTTACTCGGCATTGCACGGAACCTTGCCGTCGACGAGCTGCGTCGCCGTGGCGTGAGGCCGCAACGAACAGCCGGGGATCCGGAGGAGCAACTGGCCCAGGTCGCGGCGACGGATACGGACAGCCCTGAGGAGGAAGTGGTGAGGGGCGTGCGACGGGCTGAGATTCACCACGCGCTGGATGCGTTGCCTCCACCCCAACGTCGTGTTATGGAATTGGCGTACTATTCGGGGTTGACACAGGCTGAGATTTCCGAGCAACTTGGCGACCCGCTCGGCACCGTGAAGACGCGAATGCGACTGGCCACCCAGAAACTACGAGAGATCCTGCGCGATCTGGACCAGGTGCCGGAATGAGCGAGAAACACTGTGTGGAAATGCTGGCCGCGTATTGCATGGATGCGCTGGATCCGTCTGAGCGTGTGGAGATCATCTCGCATTTGGCGCGCTGCGCCGGCTGCAGACAGGAAGCAGCAAGCGTGGCCGACTGTCTGCACGCGACCTTTGGTCAGGACTGTGCTGCTGTGGCGCCCAAGCCTGACCTGCGCACGCAGTTTCTGGCCCGTGTTGCCCTGGAGATGCAGCCTTCTGTCGGGGATGCCGTACCGGAACGCGCGGCGCCGGCTATTGAACCAGCCATGAGGCCGCTTGAGCCGCGATCGCGCTTTGCGCGGGGCGGTACGGTTGGTCGCTTGCCCATGATGCGCGGGATTCTGGCGGCGGCGGTTGCTATCCCCACGCTCCTCGCAGCACTCTTTGCCGGCGCGTGGATCAACATGAACCATCAGTACGCGGATATGAAGAATCGGTACAACGTCCAGCAATCACACTTGCTGGAACAGGCGCTCGTCTCGCCCCACGTGGCGATGCCGTTGAAAGGTCCCGCCACACGCCAGGGCATGATTGGTGAAGTGATCGTGCCCAAGAACGGCAGTGGCGGGTTGATGATTCTTTCGGGCATGAGTAAGCCGCCCGACAACAGGGGCTACACCTGTTGGATTCAACGTGATGGCCTGTGGACATTCTACGGGCCCCTGAAGCCGGACGCGAGCGGCTTGGCCATGTTTGTCATGGACAAGAGCATGGATCCACATAATGCAAAGATGATGGAAATCACGCTGGAGCCGATGGATCGCACGTTGACCGCCCCTTCGGCGCCGATGCTGCTGAGCACGTCTCTTTAGCGCGGCCCATACTACCCGAGTGGCCCGCTCGTCGCGCCGCAACCCGGCCACGGCGCGTGCTGGCCTTTCGTGGGTGGATCGGTTGATCCTGCGGACCAGTAACACCGTATGTGTACGTCCCAACGGTGGGCGCGAAACTGGCGGGAGCACCAAGGATCGCCGGGCAGAGCAGCACATGAGCCAGGTTGTACGATTTTGGTCTCATCAATGTGGCTATATTGCTACATTTCTACAAACAAACCGCCGAACAATGGTGTACTCTGTATTCGCAAGGCTGCCAGCAGCACAATAGGGAGAATCAGAACCTCCGGCCGGTCCGGCGCATTTGCGGGCTCCGGTGCGTGCCGACAAGGCCATATGATGTAAATGGGGTGTCGTATGAACGCGCTAGCTCGCTTTGGTCTTTCAAGCCTTCCTGAAACTCGACGGGCTATTCTTAACCATCTCAAACGGCAGGGCGAAGCCCGGGCAGAGACCATAGCCATGGCCGCGGACATCACCGTGAGCGGCGCACGCCAGCATCTGATGGCCCTGGAGCGCGATGGACTGATCGTCCATCGTGAGATGCGCGATGGCCCCGGGCGTCCCAAGCATCTCTATAGCCTGACGACCGCCGGTGACGCGCTCTTTCCGCGCACCTACGCCGAGCTGACCAACGAGCTGCTCCAGTACGTCGGCGACGAGGATCCGGATCTTGTGGGCAAGATCTTCGAGCGACGAGGCCAGCGGCGCTTGCAGCAGGCCCAGGCACGTACCGCGGGCCTGCCGTTTGACGCACGGGTACGCGCGATTGCGCAACAGCTCGACGACGACGGCAGCTTGGCGGAATTTCGCCAAATCGCGGACGACGTGTTCATGATCATCGAACACAACTGCACAGTGCTGAGCGTGGCGAATCGTTATAGCTATGCGTGCGCCAGCGAGCTGGGATTTCTCCAGGCGGCCTTGCCGGAAGCGGACGTCGTGCGCGTGGCACATCAGGTCACATCCGGGCATGTGTGCGCCTACGAGATACGTTACCGCGGCTGAGATAACGCCCGCCCGCACGACGTCGCTGAATCTCTGAGTATGAACCGGGATCATCCGCGGGCTACGTGGTCATGTTCATAGGTACTGGTGTTCAACCGGACCGTTGTGATCTTCAGCAGTTCAGAGAGGACCTGTAATGGACGACGCGCAGCCTTCCACCGCGCAGAGCGACATGGGCCGACGACACGGGCGTCGCGGCATCGCCTCCCGCCGCAGTCTTCTGTGCATTGCCAGCTTCGGCAGCCTTCTCAGCTTCCTGAGTGTCGACAGCCTTCTCAGTGTTGGGAGCATGCTCAGTATTGCCAGTGCAGGCAGCCTGCTCAGTATCGGCAGCGCGGGCAGCGTTCTCTCGATCGGCAGCGCCGGCAGCATCCTGAGTATTGGAGGCTCGGGCAGCATCCTGAGTATCGGCGGCGCCGCGAGCGTGCTGAAGATCGGCAAGCAGCGTGGGGTCACGCTCACTGCCGAGCCCGAAGCAAACGGGACGTCGACGCAGCCCAGCTCGAACTAGCCGTCGTGAGGCGACCTCTATGCTGACACCGTTGCGCCGTGCGCGATGCACGGCCCGCGCAGCAGTAAGGATGTGCATGCCGGTGGATGTCTGCTTCGAACTGTCGGACCGCTATCTGGAGGAAGTTGGTCCCTGGCCGCTGGTGGTCGGAGCGACGGCGCGGGCGCAACTCTACGCATTCGTGGACCACAGCCCTGCCCAGCATGGTGGACGTTTACTGCTCCCCGACCTGGCCCTGGCCATGCCGGGAATGGTTCCCGCGTTAAGACGCGTTACCGCTCTCTCCACTGCCATTTGCGGCACGATTGGTGAGTTGCGTGTGCATCGCGGCAGTGGCCCTGAACGCCGAGACCAAGCGGTCATCCGGCTCGAGTGCGGTGTGCCGATCTGCCTCGTGCTGACCGTCAGGCGGTGGGATCACATCGACGTGGCGCCGGCCACTGCGCCGGTTGGCGTCGATGCGTGGCGGCTAGCGCGCGCTCCGCATGTGGAGGACATGCTGAGCGGCGTGCTGGAACTGCAGGAAGCTGCCTTTGCAGTCGGCGATACGAGCAGTTTTCCGCTGCTGGACGACCATGCGCCCGACTTCCCTGTTACCGGCCTTGTTCGGCTGATTGAACGCCTCGATCTCGATCCGGCTTCCCCAGATTTCGGCGCCATCGTTCCCGTGCAGTCGCTTCCTTCCGGCGTCTTCTGGCCGCATCGCTATTTCGTCACGCTCAACACATGACGCGTCTCGGGCATGGAAGCTCGCCGTTCCGCCTATTTGTTGCCTTGAAGGGAGACGACACATGCTGTCACCGGCTAGCAAGCAGCAGGTACTCGAGATGGTCCGCGCGCAGGCAAACGCGCTCCGGCGCGCTGGGCGGGGCTGAGGTGCGGGGCATCGGCGAGGAGGGCCACGGTGTAACCATATTCCCATCGTACCGTGGGCGCTCGCAGGACCCCTTTCGGTAGATGTTCGGTAGCCGCTCGGTATGTAGCTTCAGGCCACGGCGCATGACAATGGGACTACGGGCAAAGGATCGGGCTCAGGATCGCGCGAGTGGCAAGGGGGAATCGCCCGTTTTGTCGCGGTGCTACCTGACTCTCAGCAACGCCGGAGTCGCGCATGTGGCGCGAACGTGCCGGATGCACCAACTACGGCGCGGCGAAGCTAGCGCCCGTATGCAACGGCGGCAGGCCGAAGAGATCGATGATCGTCGCTCCCAGATCGGCGAACGTCTTGCGAGTGCCGATGTTCGTACCGGCCGGCAGTCGGTAGCCGCAGGCCAGCAGGGGCACGAATTCGCGCGTGTGATCGGTGCCCGGCGTGGTCGGATCGACGCCGTGGTCGCCCGTGATGAACAGGGCGTCGCGCGGTCCCAACAGCGCCAGAATCTCGGGAAGCGCGGCGTCGAAAGCGGCCAGGGCATCCGCGTACCCCAGGGAGTTCTTGCGATGGCCATAGACCATGTCGAACTCGATCAGGTTCGTGAAGATCATGCCATGCTCCGGTTGCCGCATCAGGGCCAGCGTCTCCGCGGTGGCTCCGGCATTGTTCAGCGCGTGCTGGTTGGAGGTGATACCCCGCCCGGCGAAGATGTCCTGTATTTTGCCCACGCCGCGCACCGGCATGCCGGCCTCGACTATGATGTCAAGCGCGGTGTCTTGCGGCGCACGCAGCGCCCAGTCATGACGCGCCTCGTTGTCTCGAGCGTAGGCGCCGCTGCTGCCGACAAATGGCCGGGCGATCACCCTGCCCATCGCATGGCGGCCGGTAAGGGCCGCGCGCATCTCGGCGCAAATGCGATACAGCTCCGGCAAAGGAACGACATCCTCGTGAGCAGCGATCTGAAACACGCTATCGGAAGACGTGTAGACAATGGGCTTTCCGGTGCGTACATGCTCGTCGCCCAGCTCCTGAATGATCTCCGTGCCCGAGGCTGCCTTATTGCCCAGCGCGGCCCGGCCCGCGATGCGTTCGAACGTCGCAATCACATCCGGCGGGAAGCCGCGCAGATACGTCGGCTGCGGCTTGTCGCTGATTACGCCCATCAATTCCCAGTGACCGGTGACCGTGTCTTTGCCGGCCGAGGCCTCCTGCAGCCGGCCATACACGCCGGCCGGCGACGGGTCGGCGGGCACGCCGAGGATGTCAGTCAGATGCCCCAGGCCCAAGCGACCGAGGTTGGGCAGTCGCATGCCTCCGGCAACACGCGCCGCATTACCGATGGAGTTCGCGCCTACGTCGCCGTAGGCCGCGGCATCCGGCGCCTCGCCGCAGCCCACGCCGTCCAGCACGATGACGGTGATGCGATACGCTTCCGGCTGCCCGCTCATCCCCGTATGACCGCCAGCACGTCGTCGCGGCCTTTCTCCATCGCCGCCCGCGTGTCGCCTTCGACGTTGAGACGCAACAGCGGCTCGGTGTTCGACGGCCGCACGTTGAACCACCAATCCTTATGCTGCACGGTCAGCCCGTCGAGCCAATCTCGCTCGCCGCTCGCGAAATGCTCGGCGACGAGCTTCAGCCGGCCCTCCACGTCGTCGACACGGGAATTGATTTCGCCACTGCGCACCCGGGTGCTGATGGCGCGGATCAACTCGCTCACGGGCTTGGCCTCACGGGAGACCAGCTCCAGAACGGTGAGCAGGGCGATCATGCCGGAATCGGCAAACCAGTTATCGCGGAAATAGAAGTGGCCGGAATGCTCGCCGCCGAAAATGGCGTTGGTCTCGCGCATCTGCGCCTTGATGAACGAGTGGCCGACGCGTGTCCTGATGGCCTTGCCGCCGGCGGCGGTAATGACCTCTGGCACGCTGCGCGAGCAGATGAGATTATACAGAATGGTAGCCCCCGGGTTTCGAGCCAGCAGGGCCTTGGCCACCAGGGCCGTTACCATATCGCCGCCCACAAGCTCGCCTTGCTCGTCGGTAATGAACATGCGGTCGGCATCGCCGTCGAAGGCCACGCCCAGGTCGGCATGCGTCTCACGCACGGCGCGCTGCACGTCCACCATGTTCTCGGGCTCGATCGGGCTCGCCTGGTGGTTGGGGAAGCTTCCATCCAGGTCGAAGAAGAGCGGCGTGACCTCGCACGGCAGGTACTTGAACACCTCGGGCACGATCAACCCCCCCATGCCGTTGCCCGCGTCAATACACAGGCGAAGCGGCCGGATAGCCGATCGGTCGATGAAACTCAGCACATGCTGCGCGAAGTCCGCCAGGACGTCACGCGTGTGCACAGATCCCTGGTTGGGCTTCGGCGGCAGGGGGCCTTTCAATGCCAGGTCGCGAATTGCGTCCAGCCCTGTCTCGGAGCTGATGGATATGGCGTTTTCGCGGCAGAATTTGAATCCGTTGTACTTGGCAGGGTTGTGTGAGGCGGAGACCATGACACCTGCCTGATAACCGAACTTCCCAACGGCAAAATACAGCTCATCGGTGCTACACAGGCCAAGATCGATCACCTCGGCGCCTTGCTCCACCATGCCGTGAATGAGCTCCGCCGCCAGCTCCGGGCCCGACCGGCGCATGTCACGGGCGACGGCGACACGCGTCGCGCCAAGGTGGGCGACGGTAGCACTGCCGATGGCGTGCGCGTCCTCGCCGCTGAGCTCGTCCGGATAGACGCCTCGAACGTCGTACGCCTTAAATATCGATGTGTTAATCATCTCCGCTCCCTCTTAGATGCGCGAGCCTTATCAGTCGCCGGACGGTCCCTCATGAGGGCCAGCGCGGCCCAGCCGTCGCCACTTCATCATGATACCTGCGGTATGCCTGAGGCGAGCTACGAAACCGTGCTGACTTGTGCCAAGGGACCTTCGCCCCTGCGGCCCAGGGGCTGCAACCTGGTACATTTCCCATCAACGATATGCTGCGCGACAGTCGATTTGCCTGTACCCTATACGAGCGTTGAAGGAACATTCTCCACGCACATGGGCCGCCGCATTTCCATTCGAATTGCCCTTGCCGTCTCTATGCTCGTCGCGGGCTTCCTGCCGGGGGCGGACGCGCACGCCGGCCCAGCTATCTTCGCGGCGCCGAGCCCGCAAGCGCTCGACAGCCTGCTCACCACCACGCTCAGGCCGCCTCGCGACCTCTACGCACTCACCGAACGCCTCAAGCTGCATACGACTACTCCTATAGATCCCTATGTGAACCACGTGCCTACCGACTATCCGGCAGGCACGACGACCAGCTTCTACATCCTCAACAATGCGGAGAATGGCTACGTCACGGCGGCGGCCACACTGGCGTTGAAGACCGCGCACGCGTACTTCTATGTTCAGCAGGGGCTTAAGGTCGACATGCAGGCGCTTGCCCGGTCGGCTGCTGTGTTCGAGCACGGTTCATATCCAACGGACCGCGCGCTCTTCGGTCCTGAGTGGTCGCCCGGCGTGGATGACGATCGGCACATCACGATCTTCAATGGTTATCTGTCGCCCAGACTGGAAGGCTATTTCTCCGGCGAAGACCTCTTCCCGCATGTCGTGAATCAGTTCAGCAACGAGCGGAAGATGATCTACATGAATCTCTCGGCAGTGACACCGGGGGCTTCTCGCTACAATAGCGTGCTCGCCCATGAATTGCAGCACATGATCCACTTCAACCTGCATCCTGCCGACGAAGCCTGGATCAACGAAGGCGACTCGGTGCTTGCGGAGGAGCTGAACGGCTATGGCGATGAAGGATTTGCCGCCGCCAAGGCCGGCGCGCCTAACGCGCAGCTCAATCGCTGGGCGCCGATCATCAACAGCCAGTACTATGGCGGCGGTTTCCTGTGGATGCTCTACCTCTACGAGCACTATGGCGGATCTCGCTTTACCAGAGCAGAATTGACGGACCACAATTACAGCAACATGGTGGTGTTTGACGATGTGCTGGCCAAGCTCGGGTATAAGCAGAGTGCGGACGACGTATTCGCCGATTGGGTGGTCGCCAACTACGTCAACGACACGAAGATCGCCGGAGGCAAATATGGCTACACACATACCAGTGTCCGGGCCAGTACCGATACCTCCGTGACCGCGCCATTTTCGCGTACCGTGGCGCTGCCCCAGTATTCGGTTTCTTACACAGCGGTCGCACCGACAACCGGCTCCTCCCTCACCCTCCACTTTGCCGGCCAACCTACTGTCTCCTTGCTCGACACCGTGGCGCCACAGGCGTTCTGGTGGAGCAATCGAGGCGACAGCGTGGACACGACGCTGACGCTGCCGCCGCTCGACCTGCGAGCGGTAAGGCACGCGACACTCCACTACCGGCTGTGGTACGACACTGAGCCTGATTACGACTATGGGTATGTCGAAGTATCCGTGGACGGCGGCACGACGTGGTACGCGCAGAGCACCCCGTACACGACAAATACCAATCCCAACGGCGCCAACCTCGGCAGCGGCTATACGGGATCAAGTTGCTCACGCGCGCTGCCCGCGCAGCATTGCTGGTTGCAAGAGCAGGTCGATCTCTCTCCTTACGCCGGCAAAGCTATCTTGGTGCGCTTCGAGCAGGTGACCGACGACGAGTACAATGCGCAAGGCATGGCCATCGCGCATATCCAGGTGCCCGAAATCGGATTTGACGGCGATTCCACGCTCGCAGGCTGGCAGCCCGCGGGCTGGCTGCGTACGGGTAACATCGAGGCAGAGCACTGGATCGTTCAAGCCATCGTCTACCGAACGACCGCCGTGGACACCGTCACACGCATGGAAGTAGGGAGCGACGGCCGCGGTAGTCTGACCATCCCAGCCGGCGCTCGCAACGTAGTGGTGACAGTCTCGCCGGCGGCACCGTTGACTACGGTGCCTGCAAGCTTCACACTCAGTGCAGGATCCTGAACGACATCTCTGGCTCGGGTCGCCAACATGGGAGGATATGGTGCCTCTGAGAAGGGCTCGACTCGCGCAGGTTGCGGCGTCGCGCTGCCGCGGTAGAGGGTCGACCCCTCGCGCCCGCGCCGTGATCGTCCTGATGGTGGCATTGCTCGCGCTGCTTGTCGCCGGTACTCCTCAAAGTGCGCACGCGCAGGCCGTTGCAGTAAGCTCCAGCATCGCTCCAGGCAGCTTGCTTCCCACAATGCCCACATCCCTCCGCCTGACGTTCAGCACGGATCTGATCGCCAGCCAATCGGATGTACGGGTCAGCGGTCCCGACGGCGGCGCCGCGACCACCGGAGCGCCCGTGCAGACGCCAAATGCACAGTCGCTGACGGTGCGGCTGAGCGCGCGTGTCGGCGGTACCTACAAAGTCTACTGGAGCTCGGTTTCGGCTGCAGACGGCCGCGTGGTCGTGGGCGCCTTTGACTTTGCCGTCGGCTACACCTCCGCACCGGGAGACCTCACCGCACGCGTGGATGCGCGCCACGCCACCACACTGCGCCTGGTCACATTCCTTTCCTCGCTTATCCGCTGGCTCCTGCTGCTCGTAGCCCTGGCCTGGGCTGGAGGCGCCTTCCTGGAGTCTTCTCTGGGCGGATCGTCTGCGCAAGCCGCCATTTCGCGGGAAGAGGCCTGGCTGCCCGCCATCGGGCCGCGCGTGAACGGCATCCGTTCGTTGCTTCCGCGCCTGCTGATTGTGCTGCTCGTGCTCAGCTGGCTGCTGGCTGCGGCGGAACTGTTGACCGCAGGCAGAGTATCGCTCAACGGCAGCGTGACCGGTCTCTTCAGCGGCCATCTCGGCCTCACGCGTGGGGCTGCGTTGCTCGTGCTGCTGGGCGCAATCCAGATCGGGCGAGTATCCTCGGGCGCTCCCCGACCCGCACGGCAGGCGTCCGTCAGCACGGACGCGGTGGTGCGTTCTGTTCGCGCCAGCGTCGCGCAACCGCAGGCAAACGGATCGCCGCGGGGGGGACAGCTCGTACTTTCCATGATCTTCCTGTTTCTGCTGGCAGCCGGAAGCCATGCCGCGGCGGTACCCACGATCACGCTATCCGCGATCGTGCTGTCCTGGCTCCACAACGCGGGTGCGGCTGCCTGGATCGGGTCGATGCTCTACATCGCCGCCGTGGCCCTGCCGGTATTGGATACCGTCGACCTCGACCACCGCGCACCGTTGCTTCTCGGCCTGACGCGCCGCCATGCCGTGCTTACCGGCGCTGGTATCGCCACCCTGACCGCCACCGGTCTATTCGCCGCGCAGGCACAGGTTGGCATGCGAACCGACCTCACCGGCAATGCATACGGCGACACACTCCTCGTCAAGCTACTCCTCGTTGTCGTCGCGCTCGCGCTGAGCAGCTACAACCTGGTGATCCAGCGCGGCTACGTCGAGCGCGTCTGGGCACAGCGGCAGCGCGTGGAATCGCTGGCCGCGCTCGATCGGTTGGGCAGTATTTTCCGCGCCAACGCTATGATTGGGGTGCTGGTGCTCGGTGCGACTGCTGCACTGTGGTCCGATGCTCCTCCGATCGCCGCCGCGTTGTCGCCGGTGGCCGCGTCGACCCTGGCAGTCCCTGGCGGCACGTGGGAGCCCGCCGGCCTGCGCGGCGTCGTGGTGTATCGTCTGCTGTTCCAGCCTGGAAACCGCCATACGCTCTGGGCGGGCACCAGTTCGGGTGTGTGGCTGAGCACGGACGATCAGCAGACATGGCTCCACGCAGGCACGACTCTCAACAAGCTGGCCATCTATAACCTGCTCTCGCTGGATGCCGGTCACGTCCTGCTTGCCGCTGCTGGAGACGGGCATTTGTACCGCACGTCCGACTCGGGCCGTCACTGGGGTGCGCTCATTCGCCCATTCGGCCACCACCCCTTGCGGGCTCTGGTGCAACACGGCCGTGTTCTGGTCACCGCCGGCGACGACGGCATCTTTCGCAGCACCGACGATGGCCGCCACTGGCATCTGGTGATGGCTGGCGGCAACGACGGAATTGCCACCGTCTACTGGTCGCCGCGCGATGGACAGTTTCTGGCAGGCACGGAGCGCGGATCCTGGCGCATCTACAGCGGCGGCACCGATGCCGGCACGTGGCATGCCGCAGGCGGAGCCCCGGCGGCAGGAGGCGGCGTGGCGGCTCTCGCCTGGCTCGATGGGCCGGTCTCCCGGCTGGTCGCCGGCGCGGGAAGCGGCGCCTGGATAGCAGCTTCGACCACGGGCCGCTGGTCGCAGCCCGTCGGCATTCCAGGAACCGTGGCCGTTAACGCGCTGCTTCCCGAGCATCGCGCGCTTGGTCGTATGTATCTGGGCACGGGCGGCGGCGGTATCTACGGCACCGTCGACGGAGGAACGAGCTGGGCGCCACTGGGCACGCACATGCCCAGCACGATTTTCAACCTGGTACTACGCCCGGGTCCGGCAGAGATACTCTACGCTGCCTCGACGGACGGCGTGTTCTTGCTACGCCTGAAATGACCTGACGAGCATGGAACACGATCCGTTCAAGCTGATCGTTCCTATCGAGGTGCGTTTCAGCGATCTCGACGCCTTCGGTCACGTGAACAACGTCAGCTACTTCACCTACTTCGAGATCGCCCGCATCAAGTACTTGCACACCGTCTCCGGCAAGCCGGTGACTATCGACGACATCAAGGTGGTCATCGTCGAGGCTATCTGTCGCTACCGCTCGCCCGCCCTGCTGGGCGACCTCCTGCATGTAGGGGTGCGCGTGAGCCACATGCGCCGCAGCAGCTTTGCCTATGAGTACCGCATATGCAGCGGCGGCAGGTTGATTGCCGAAGGGCGCACCGTGCAGACGGTGTTCGATCACCAGACCGGGCGGGTGGCTCCTATTGGCAACACGTTTCGCGAACAGGTGGAGCGCTTCGAGCAGCGCTCCTTCATCGCGCACGAGCCCATTCCTCCATGGGAGCCGCGCTAGCCTGGATTATGCGGGACCCCTGAAGGAAGCGAGCTAAGCAAGGTTGAGGGGAGGCTCGTCGCGGCCCGCATCGCGTCGAGGTAATGTGCGCCGGCATGCAGAGGGGGCCTGGTGCGGCGGCAGGATCCAGCGTGCGTCCAGCGGTGCGTGGCTGGGCTCGCTGGTGGGGCAGTTGGCGCGGGGAGGACGGCGTGAGGGGTCGTACCGCGACAGGGACAGTCGCGGTGTCGGCAGCGATCGGCAGCAGCGGGACGGATTAGCGGAGGAACGGCGGCGCGTGGCCGGGCGGCTGCGCACCGAGCAGGCTCCAGAGGGCCTGACCAGGATGGCTGCTGGCCAGGTGCAGGCGGATGCGGTGCAGCCCTTCCCGCACCCGGCCGCCGATCTTGATGAGCTGGAGCCGCAGGGTATCGAGCTGCAGACGGGGCAGGCCGCGGGCAGTCAGCCAGCGTCGGAGGGTATCGAGGAGCCAATAGGCGGTGGCGTGCAGGATGAGGCGGCACTGGTTGGCCCAGAAGCGATGGTCGCTCAGGCGGTCGGCGAAGCAGGCGAGCTTGATGTCCTTGATCCACAGTTCCGGGGTGCCCCGATCGACATACCAATCGTAGAGGTCTGTCGGCGCGTCGGTGCGGCTGGTGACGACGAAGCGGACATTGGGCCCCTTGGCCAGGGCTTCGGTCTTGTAGACCACGCGCCGTGCGCGGTCCCAACTCTCGGCCTGGTAGGTGGTCTCGCCGCACAGGCGGACCTTCTCCGCGGCGGTGGCCTCGCGCTGGGCCTGGGCCTGCGCCAGCAGGGGCGCGGCCAGGGCTGCCAGGCGGGCATTGGTGCCCAGACCCAGGGTGTAGGTGATATGGTGGCGCTCGCAGAACTGGTAGATTCGGGGCGTGGCGCCCGCTGCGTCAGCGCGGATCTCGATCTGCACGCCGGGCCAGCGCTGCCGAAAGGCCCGGACTAGCACGCGCAGCACCGTAATCACCCCGCGGCTGCCGTGCACCGTGCCCGGGCGCAGGATGGCGGTGATCAGCTGGTCGGTCTCGCCATCGAAGACGAGCAGCGGGTAGTACTGGTGCTGGCGGTAGTACCCGTGGTACGCCGCCCCTTCCTGGTGCCCGTGCGTGGGGTCATCCGTGCTGTCGATGTCCAGCAGAATGTGCCGAGGCACGCCGTCCTGTTCCCTCGCCACCAGGTACACCTCCAGGAGGGCGTGGGCCAGGTGGCGACAGGCTTGCCGGTCCACGCTGTTCTCCAGGCGGCTGAAGGTGGACTGGCCGGCCAGCGCAGGACCACTCTCCGGCAGACGCCCGCAGACCATCTTGAGCAGGGGGTCGTGGCGCAGGGTGTTGGCATCGTTCTGGTCCTCGTACCCGCAGGCAATCTGGAACACGCGCTGGCGGACCAGACCCTCCAGGGAGTAGCGGATGTGCCGCTGGCGGCGCTCCGGCAGGCTCGCTGCCAGCCCGGCACACAGTCCCAACACCGCGTCGGCCTTGGCGAGCCAGGGCAGGCCGCCATCGCTGGTCAGGCGGCCACCATCAAAGAGGGCCTCGAGCGCCAACCCGGTCTGGGTGGCAAAGTGATAGCGCTGTGTGGCAGACTGAGTAGCCATAGGGTTCGCTCCGCTCGTTGGTCGTCGTCTAAGAACTTGACCATAAGGGAGCGAACCCTAGCAATCAACCACGCTCAACGGTTCGTAGCCTGAAACCTGCCTCCCTGCGGCTCAGCTGCTCGTTCCCGCATAATCCAGGCTAGGAAGGACAGCCCCCCGCGCATCGCCGACAAGGCCGCAGCCGAAGCTGTGGTGCTCAACCTGGCGAGCGCACGCCGCTGGCTGGCATAGAATGCGGATCCGGGCAGACAGGCCGTTCCAGTGCCAGCGCGATCTCCTCCCGCACCCATGTATCGCCTTCGGAGTCGAGCGCGTGCCGTAGCGCGGTCATCGCCTGATCCCCGCCCAGCCGGCCCAGGGCCCAGGCCGCGTGTCCGCGCACGAGCGTCGCTGCACTGGCGAGCGCCTCGGCAAGCGCCGGCACGGCCCGCCGGTCGCCGCTGTTGCCCAGGGCCACCGCGACGTTCCGCTGCAGTCCCTCGAGCTTTGCGCGCTTGATCGGGCTGCCGGCGAACCGGGTCCTGAACTCTTCCGCACTCATACGCAGCAGCGGGATGAGCGGCGGCCGCGCCGCGTCGAGATCCGGCGCTCGGAAGCTGGGGTGATTTGCCAGCCCTCCCTTCATCGCCGGGGGGCAGACTTCCTGGCAGATGTCACATCCGAATATCCAGTCACCGATCAGTGGACGCATCTCCCGCGGAATGGGCCCGTGATGCTCGATGGTCAAGTATGAGATACAGCGGTTGTTGTCCAGCTCGTAGGGGCCAGTGATGGCTCCCGTTGGGCAGGCGTCGAGGCAGCGTCTGCACGTGCCACAGTGCTTGCGCAGCGGCTGGTCGGGCTCCAGGTCGAGCGAGGTAAGGATCTCACCCAGCAGGATCCACGAGCCGAGGGTGGGATTGATGATATTGGTGTTTTTCCCATACCACCCCGTCCCCGCGCGTTGTGCCGCCGCGCGATCCACGATCCGGGCAGTATCCACCAGGGTTCGGCATTCGCCGCCGCCGTAACGCTCCTGCATGGCGCCAACTACCTCGGCCATGCGACTCGTGAACAGGGCGTGGTAGTCCCGCGCCCAGGCATAGCGCGCGATCCGGCCACGCGGTTGGTCGTCGCCGCCAGCTTCGGGCTCGATCGTGCGGTAGCATATCGCCACGGCAACGATCGATCGAACGCCGGGAAGCAAGTTGCTGGGATCCGCGGCCACGCCTGCGCGCTCCGCCGTGAACCAGGTCAGGCCGGAAAAGACTCCGGTTGCAATACGGTCCTGTAGAAATCGGCGCGCATCCTCGAAGGGGGTTGCGGCAGCGATCCCCACTACGTCGAAACCCGCGGCGCGCGCGATCTGTTTGACGGCCCGCGCGCGGACCTGTCGCGCGTCTTCCGCATGCGAGCGCTGGCCTGCCGTCTGTACCATCGATACTCTCATCCGGCCGTGCCGCCAATGCCGCCGCTTGTCGCCCACCGCGATCATTCCGAATTCCTACTGCGCCCGGGCCTGCGCGCTCAGCGATGTCTCCTTACCCATGGCCTGCTCTTCTCTACAGACCATCATGCCTCTGCCCACAGATGCGGGTAATTGTCAGGCCTAAAGACCGGAGTCTCGCCAGGTGGCGTATACGCCATTCAGCCAGAGTATTAGTATCCGCGCAGAGGGTCCAGCACGTTGAGCAGCGGCTGACCGTCCTGATAGCGGCGAAGATTGTCGAGGAACAGATCCATGAGCAGGCTACCGTACCGCCGCGTCGCGCCGGAGATATGGGGCGAAAGGTAGACATTGGGCAGCGACCACAGCGGCGAGGACGGGCTCAGCGGCTCCTGCTCCATGACGTCCAGCCCCGCCCCGCCGATCCAGTGCTGCGTCAGCGCACGCACAAGCGCGTCTTCATCGATCACATCGCCGCGAGCGATGTTCACGACGTAGGCATTTGGCCGCATAGCCCGAAGTTCTCCTTCTCCGATCAGGTGGTGCGTTTCGGGCGTACTGGGTGTGGCAATAACCACATGGTCGCACTGGCTCAGCATTTCGCGGAGCTGCTCGGGCGGGTAGAGTCTATCGACATCCGTATCAGTCTCTCCGGCATGAACCGAACGCCGCACGCCAACGACACGCATGCCAAAGGCCCGAGCCAAATGGGCAATATGGCGGCCGATGTGCCCCAGGCCAACGATGCCGATCGTGGTGCCGAACAGCTCGTATCCACGCAGACCCTCCCGCTCACTATCCTCGGGCCACGTGCGATCACGCTGGAGTGCAAGCAGTCTGCGCCAGTGCCATGATTGAAGAAGAAGGCTGCTAAACACGTATTCCGTGATCGGGGTCGCATGGATTCCGCTCGAAGTCGTAATCACGAGCGGCAAGCGCGATTGTGGCAGCCCGTTACGCAAGAGATGGTCCGCCCCTGCTGACGGGAGCTGAATCCAGCGGAGATTCGGCGCCAGAGAGATGAGATCGTCCGGTATCCAGCCGGAGCACAGCACATCCGTCTCGGGGTGCTGCTCAAGCGCGGCGTAGAGCGCTTCGCGCTTACCCACGGACAGAACACGGTCGCGGCCCAGCGCCTGATAAAGCCGATCGATGTCCGGCGGCTCAAAGCCGGAGAAGTCAGTCACTACCATTGGCATTGCCGGGCGAATGGAATGATACTCCTGTGGCCGGGTCGTGTTATTTGTGTCCATCTCTGTCTATCCGGTCCCTCTGCCGAAAACGCGAGACCGACGTACTGTTCTGTCTGAAGGATAGCGCGGAACCTCAGCAACCACCATGTGTTCACCTGCCAGACCGCAGTGTTGTCGCATTGAATCCGTCCTATGCCGCCTTCGGATCACCGCGTGCGGGCAGGCGAACGGCCAGTGATACCAGAATTGACAGGATACAGGTTGCCGCACCGGCAAAGAACGTGACCTGATAGCCAAACTGGTCCCAGAGCATGCCGCCAAGCACGGGCACGCCCACCGCCGCGATGTGATTGGCGGTGCCGCCCATGGCCAGGGTCGGCGTCATCTCGCTGCGTGGCGCGATCTTGCCCAGGTAGGTGGTGATGGCCGCGCCACAACAGAACAGCATGTTGTCGATACAGAACAGAACGCCGAGCAGCGCGACCGTGTGGACCAGCGCATAGCCGGAGAACAGGACTACCAGAGCGAAGTAGTTGCCTACCAGCACCGTTCGCTCGCCGTATGCGTCGATCAGCAAGCCGATAGGCATGGCGCAGATCATGGTGACGACGGTGTTAAACAGCAGAAGAATTGCGATGGTCTGCACGCTGACGTGATAGTTGCGGACCAGCAGGAACACGGCAAACGTACCGAATATCTGGCGCCGGCTGCCGTCCAGCATGGTGAGCAGATAGTACGTCAGGTAGCGCCGCCGGAAAATAATGCTGATCCGCGGTGCAGCTTCTCGATCGTGGAGGAGCCAGAGGCAGAATGCGCCTACCAGCACCAACGCGCCGGCGGGAATGAAGCTGCCGCGCAGACCGAGTGGGATGACGAGCGCGAGCACCAGCCCTGTCCCCACCAGTGTGCCAACAGCGCCGACGGTGCCGCTTTGACCCATCCGCCTGCCGCGGTTGTGCTCGCCAGCTTGCGCCAGAACAAGGCCGGAGCTGAGCGGCATAAACAGATGGAAGCCGATGCTGCCGAACATCGTGATGGCAATCAGCGTGGCCAGGCTATTCGCGGCCGAGTAGCCCATGAGGCCGATACCCAGAATCAGGAGCGCCAGCGCGGTAACCCGAGATTCGCGCATGCGCACAGTCACGGCGGCCAGCACCACGGTGAGAAAGCCGGGCACTTCGCGCAGAGACTCAACGAGTCCTAGCTGGCTGGGATGGATGTGCAGATCCTGCGAGACAAAGTTCGTGAAGAGGGCCGAGTAGGTAGCCCAGCCGGACTGCATGAAGAAGAAGCCGACAAGGATAAGCGCCCATTCGCGCTCGCTATTCCGCGGCCACCACCGTCTCAGCACTCCTGCCCTCTTCCCAGCCGTGCTCTGCCATGCGCGGCGGAGCACGGCTCCATGCTAACAGGAGCAGCCGTCGCCTGTCTGTACCGAGAGCGACATGTCGGCACGTGCGATGGCGCCGGCAGCCGATCAGCCCAGCGGGATCGTATCCTGCATGTCGGACAGCGTCATCGTGCCGGACACAGTCACGCCGTTGATCGGACCTTTCAGGGTGGCCTGCAGCGACAACGTCAGCCAATTAGCTTGAGGCGCTGGTGTACTGGCGAAGGCCGAGCCGCCAGAGACGGGTGCTGAGCCAGGTCATGATGAGCGCCACGGTCACCGAGACAACCGGAACTATCGGCGTGAGCCGCCCGCTGAGGGCCTCCGCCGGCACGGTGGTGATCAGGGCGACCGGTACTACGAAGGTCAGCACGCGGCGCATCCACAGTGGATAGGCGTCAACCGGGAAGCGGCCCATGCCGAAGAAGGTGTGCAGCACCGTGGTCATGTTGTCGATGCGCACGAACCAGAAGGCGAACGTAGCCAGCATCGTCCACAGGCAGTAGAGCACGACCACGCCCGCGGCCAGGGTAAGGGCAAACAGGGCAAGCGGACCGGCTCCGATGCCGCTCTCGCCGGACACCCTGGTCAGGCTGTAGACCAGCAGGCCAATGCCGAGCGCGACATCTGTCATGCCCCAGATCAGGCAGCGCTGGAAGCTGACGAGGAACTGGCTGCTGGCCGGCTTGAGCAGCGTGAAATCCAGTGTGCCCTGGCGAATGCTCTCGCTCAATTGATCGAGGTTGGGTGCCACGAAGACGTTGAGCAGGCCGTTGACGATGGTGTACACGCTGAGCAACACCAGGGTTTCGGAGAACGTCCATCCACTCAGGGTCGTCGTGTGTGAAAAGATCACGGATACACCGATCAGGGCATTGGCCAGGCTGACCAGAGCCAGGCCGACGTTCACCACGAAATTGATACGATAGGCAAGCTCATTCTGCAGCGAGGCGCGGAAGTAGACGGCGAAGATGGCCAGATACAGCCGCAGCGTCTTCCGCATAGCTAGCCTCCCACGGCCGAATAGTGCCGAACGCCGCGCGCCCAGACGAGGCGGAACATGCTCCAGCCCGCTATGAGCCAGCCGATCTGCAGGACAAAGCCTAGGACGGTATCGCCCGTCGAAAGGCTGCCGGTGGCAACCTCTACCGGGAACGAGAGCATGTAGCGATAGGGAAGAGCAGTGGCCACCGTGCGCAGAGCGCTGGGAAAGAGTGCGAGCGGCGCCAGCTGGCCAGAAAGGAGGAACAGAAGCATTCCGTGCAACTGGTCAACCGCATCGGCGCGCGTGATCCAAAAGGCCAGCATGGCGATCGTGAACCCGATGAGGAACTGCAGTGCCGCGGCCATCAGCGTGGCAGCTACGGCCAACACGATGTTCTGGGGGTCGGTGTGGAACTGCGGACGGAATATGAGCGCCAGCAGCAGCACGCCCGGCGCCACCACAAACAGTCCGATCCCTTTGAAACACAGGTTGCTGGTGAGCGGCCGGATAGCCGGGTGCACGGGAAGCAGCAGGCGCGAGGAGATAGCGCCCTGGCGAATTTCCCATTCGACCGTGTGGATTTCGATGGAGGCGGTGAGGTGGTTGACCACCATGAAGACCAGGTAGTACGCGACAAAATCGCTCGTCGTGAAAGAATCGATCGGCCCCGCGTTGGCGATCGTCGCCCAGACTGCCAGGTAGATTAGCGGGGGGAAGATAGCCCACAGCGCGTACAGAAAGAAGACCACGCGATAGGCCACGATCTCTGACCAGGATAGGATCAGGTAGATTCGCAGCGCTCCGATCACCTGCCCGCTCCCTCCGGCACGTGGTCCGACAGGGCGGCGCCCGCCGCGGTCTGGAAGATCTGTTCGATCACGCTTTCTATCGGCGGATCTTCGACCGTGAGATCCACCACCGGCAGGTCTGCCAGCAGGCGAGCGGTGACTGCCGGCGCTGCCTCCTTCGGCACTCGCAGTGTCAGCTTGCCGTCCTCGAGGCTCTCCACCTGGCCGTACTGCTCGGGCGCTTGCAGGCTGTCTTCGTTCTCCAGGTCGATGCGCAGCAGCTTGAAGGGTGCGATACGCCCGGCCAGATCGTCCAGTGGACCGTCATAGAGCAGCTTGCCGTGGTGGATCACGATCACGCGCTTGCAGAGTGCCGTCACGTCCGCCATGTAGTGACTGGTGAGCAGTACGGTGGCGCCGGTTCGCGCGTTGTACTCCGCGACAAAGCGCCGGATGCGAGACTGCATGGTCACGTCCAGTCCAAGGGTTGGCTCGTCCAGAAAAAGCATTTCGGGCCGGTAGAGCAGTGCGGCGGCCAGCTCGCACTTCATTCGCTCGCCCAGGCTCAGCGAGCGCACCTGCTTCTTGAGCAGAGCGCCAAGGTCGAGCAGCTCGACCAGCTCGTCCAGCGCCTTCCGAAAGGTATGATCCGAGAGCCGGTAGAGCGTTCGATTGATCTGGAAGAAGTCGGCGGCAGGCAGGTCCCATTGCAGCTGCGATTTGTTGCCCATCACCATGGTGATACGGCGCAGAAAGGCATGCTCGCGGCGGAAGGGCAGGCAGCCGAGCACGCGCACATCTCCCGACGAGGGGTAGAGCAGTCCGGACAGCATCTTGAGCGTGGTAGTCTTGCCGGCGCCGTTCGGCCCCAGAAAGCCGACTACCTCGCCGGGCGACACGGTGAAGCTGATGCCGTCGACCGCTCGCACCTCGCGAAAGGTGCGGTGCACAAGGCTGCGCAGCGAAGCGCCGAAGCCCGCCTCGCGCTCCGGCACCCGGTAGACTTTCCGCAAGTCCCGCACCACAACCGCCGGCTCGGCGCCGTCGTTTCCCGCCCCGCGCCCGCGCACAACGTGCTCAGCCGCCGCCATCGGCGAGAGATTATCGAAATTCATGATCCCCCACCACGGTCAGGCGCAGGCGGCGCCTTATCGCCGAGCTCAGTTCTCGACTACTGGTGTCGTAGCTCCGGACTCCGCATATGCCGTGCACGAAGGCGGCCGGCTGGCTCATGTCGCGATAGTACCGGTTCCAGGTCGTCTGTCCTATGTACAGCCCATGATAGCAGCGCGCAAGTGATGGAGCGAGTGGCGTAAAAGTGTATTTCAGGACAGCTTTGGGCACCGCTGGCGGGCTGTCCTCCGCGGAACGCGGTATGCTTCTCGGGGGCCGACGGCGGGCAACCGAACGCGTGACAACGGCGAACCTGGGCATGACAGGGCCGGTCAGCGCCGCGGTCGACAGACGAATCCCCGGCAGCGGGTGAGCAGGAGAGTGCTGATGCAGTATCGACGGTTAGGCAAAACAGGATTGAAGGTCAGCGCGATCGCGCTGGGGAACTGGCTTACTCACGGCGGTTACGTGGAGGATCAGACGGCAATTGCCTGTGTCCGTCACGCCTTCGATAGCGGCATCAATCTCTTCGATACCGCGAACGCCTATCGTCGGGGCGGCGCAGAGGAAGTGCTTGGCCGTGCGCTACAGGGTGTCCCGCGATCGTCGTATGTCCTGGCTACCAAGGTGTTCTTCCAGATGGGCGAGGGACCAAACGACCATGGCCTCTCCCGCAAGCACATCATGGAGCAGGCGCACGCCTCGCTGCGGCGACTGGGTGTGGACTACGTCGACATCTACCAGTGCCACCGGTACGATGTCGACACCCCGCTGGAAGAGACGCTGCGCGCGCTCGACGACCTGATCAGCCAGGGCAAGGTGCTCTACGCGGGCGTGAGCGAGTGGAGCGCCGAGCAGATCGGCAGCGCCGTGTCCTTCGCTCGCGAGCATAACATGGACCAGATCGCCTCCAATCAGCCGCGCTATAGTCTATTGGAGCGGTACTTAGAGAAGGACGTGCTCCCGCTCTGCGAGCGCGAGGGTATCGGCCAGATCGTATTCTCGCCTCTGGCGCAGGGAGTGCTGACCGGCAAATACCGGCCCGGCCAGCCGCCGCCCGCCGGATCGCGCGCCGCCATTGGCGGCGAAGCATCGCAGTTCCTGGGCCGCTTCCTGGAAGAGCGCGTGCTGCAGGCGGTCGATCGCCTGCGCCCGATCGCGGATGGGCTGGGTATCACCATGAGCCAACTCGCCCTGGCCTGGGTGCTGCGTCAACACGGCGTGAGCAGCGCCATCATCGGCGCCTCGCGTCCGGAGCAGATCGACGAGAACGTGAAGGCGGCGGATATCTCGCTGGATCAGGCGACCTTGCGAGCGATCGACGAGGTTATTGCTCCGGTCGCCATGAGCTGAACGCGCTGGCTGTCAGTTTACTGCCGGCTCCTGGCCGCCCGCCGGCAATTCGCGCGATTGGGGCGGCATGGCCCAGGCTTCATCCGGATCGGGAACCACTACCCGCTTGATTCCTTCACCGAACCGGCCCTGAATCAGACGATAGGCGCCCGCGGCCTCGGGCCGAGGCTTCCAATCGTAGAGGTAACGCACGCCAATCACGCCGGACTGCAGCAGCTCCTTGGTACAGCCGAAACACGGCCGTACGGTGGTATAGATGAGGGCGCCGTTTACGGCGATGCCGTAGCGCGCGGCGACCATCAGGGCGTTCTGCTCGGCGTGGACGCAGATACAGAGATCGTAGGCTTCGCCGCCGCCATACCTCTCCCGATTGGCACAGCGCTCGCAGCCGCCGTCCACGCAGTTTGTCATGTGTTCGGGCACACCGTTATAGCCGGTCGCCCGCACACGGTTGTCCTTGACGAGGACGGCGCCGACCCGCGTGCCCACGCAGTTTGCCCGTCGCCTGACGGCAATAGCCAGGCCCATGTAATACTCGTCGAAACTGAGTTGCGGTAGATTTGGTCGTTCCATCGCGGCATCACCCTCCCTACATCATCTTGCATAGTTAACCATAGAGCAGCAGCAAAGGGAAGTTGTGCCTGGCGCGCCCAGGCTCAATCCGGCTGTAGTACACTGGAGCAATATCGAGTTGACGTGCAGCGCGAGGACCGGGCAGTGGCGCGATACGAACCGATCAAGCACTGGCCGGGCAGCGTTCTCTATCACGCGGCGAACGAGAGGGTCTACTGCGCGGCGCCGCGCGGCCTCATTCCCGCCTATCCATATACACTGGCAGCCCTGCGCCGGCCATCGCAGGAGGAAACGCGCCGCTGGGGGTCCGGCGTCGCGCCACGCATGGTGGTGGACGTCACGAACACCCTGGACAAAGCCCTGGATACCGCCATCCGCAGCCGTACGCTGATTGTTGCTCCCTGGAACGCGTACCTGGTCCTGCGCCTGCCTGACGATAGAGTTGTCGTCGCCTACAAGATCAGCGGCGAATTGCGCCGGCTGGACCAGGTTGCCGCCACGCAGGTCGCCATTGCCAGCGGCTACGACGTGGCAGGTTGGTCGGTCGACCTGGTGCGCCCATTCCAGGGCGAGGACTGGCACTTCACGCCGCCGCATTTCGTCGATGTGCTGGGTCAATGGCCGGAGATCGGGATGTCACTGTCGTAACCGGCCGCTACGATGCGACCGTGCTCGATCGCGAGCATCCTGCTGCGAGCCGGCGGAGACACCCTGCGCGGCCTATTGCTCGTGCAGCGGGTTGGCACGCAGCTCGCGCCAGAGTGCGTCGACCAGCCTATCGGTTGCCGCGGCGAGGTTGGCAGCCTGATCGCCGTGTGCGCGAGCGAGCGTCACCAATTCGTCCAACCCACGCGTGCCGGGGTATGCCAGCCGATCGGCTGTCACTTGCACGGACTGCTCCAGAGCCACGACGTCCTCGACGGCGCCGGCGATCGGCTCACCCCAAACCAGGTGCTCGCGCGGGCGCGCCGGCGCCTGTTGGGGCTTGGCGGCTTTCTTCCTGCGTCCCGTGGCCGGCGCAGGAGCCGGCTCGACCTCCAGCTGGTAGCGGCCCTGCTCGCGCAACGTGAGGTACTGCGCATATCCTGCCTCGTAGATGCGGACAATACCGTCCTCCGCGGCCCAGATCTGGTCGGCCACGGCCGAGATGAAGTAGCGGTCGTGTGACACCATGATCACCGTGCCGTCGTACTCCCGCAGCACCTCTTCCAGCACCTCGCGGGCCGGGATGTCCAGGTGATTCGTCGGCTCGTCCAGCAGCAGCAGATTGCTTGGCTGCAGCGTCAGCTTGGCCAGAGCTACGCGGCTGCGTTCTCCGCCGCTGAGGTTGCCGATGTGCTTGAAGGCGTCATCGCCGGTAAAGAGGAAGCGGGCGAGAAACGACCGTGCTGCTTCCTCGCTCATCGGCCGCGCATCCATGATTTCCTGCAGCGCGGTTCGCTTGGGATCGAGGCCTTCGTGCGCTTGGGCGTAGTAGCCAAGCTGCACGTTGTGGCCCCATTCGAACGCTCCGCCCAGCGGCGTCAGCTCGCCTACCAGCGTGCGCAGGAGCGTGGACTTACCGCACCCGTTCGGTCCCAGCAGGGCGATCTTGGCCCCGCGCAGCACCTGCGTGTTGGCGACGCGCAGCAACTGCTTGTCTTTGAAGCCGATGCGCAGCCGCGTGGTTGCCAGCACAACCTGGCCGCTGGCTGGGCTGCTCGCCAGGTCGATATGGAGGCGTTCTTCCCTCGGCACGTCGGTGAGGCGCTCCACGCGATCGAGCCGCGTCTGGCGACCGCGCGCTTCCCGCGCGCGCTGGCCGGCGCGGAAGCGGCGGATGAAGTCTTCCGTCTTGGCGATCGTCTCCTGTTGAGCCACGTACTCCTTGTGTCGCCGGGCGTAGCGCTCGGCGCGCTGCTCGACGAAGCGTGTGTAGGGTGCCGGATAGCTCTCAAGCTTGCCGTCGACGATCTCGATAGTGCGCTTGGTCACGCGATCGAGGAAGTAGCGGTCGTGGGAGACCACGATCAGTGTGTGTGGCCAGGTGATCAGGAAGTTCTCAAGCCACTCAGTGGTGGAAAGGTCGAGGTGGTTGGTCGGCTCGTCGAGCAGAAGGACGTCCGGCTCCTCGAGGAGCAGGCGGCCGAGATGCGCGCGCGTGCGCTGCCCACCGGACAGCTCGCGCGCCGGGCGATCCCACTGATCGCGCTCGAAGCCGAGTCCCGTCAGAACCTGTTCAAGGCGCTGCTCGTAGCTATAGCCTCCGTGCTGTTCGAAGCGCTCCATCAGCTCGGTGTATCGCTCGAGCGTCTCAGGGCTCCAGGCCGCGGGATTGGCGCCTGCGGCGGCAAGCTCCGCCTCCAGCAGGCGCAGCTGGGCCTGCTGCTGACGCAGTCCGGCAAAGGCCTCGAGCAACGCTTCGCGCAATGTGCGCCGGCTCTGGAAGCTCGCCTCTTGAGCGAGGTAGCCTACACTGATGCGGCGATGCCGTTGCACACTCCCATCGTCGGCGTGTTCGCGGCCACTCACGACGCGCAACAGGGTGGACTTACCGGAGCCGTTCGCCCCAACCAGCGCGACATGCTCTTTGGGGTCGACCTGGAGATCGATGCCGCGCAGAACCTTGTGTCCCGCGTAGCTCTTGGTTACGCCGCTCAGCGTGATAATCGCCATTGGAGATACGCCCTTGTATGATGGCTGGAAATTGCCTATTGAGTATAGGCTCTTCTCCTGATAGCCGGCTATATCGTGCTATACCGGGGGCGCACCCGGCAATCGTGCACGTGGCCAACGCTGCTTGGCGGCGCGGACACGCATGTTTCAGCTGGGTTTTGCACTGGGGCTGCGTCCGTGAAGCAGGCACATCCATTCCAGCCGGCTACACTCTGCGGAAGAGTTCAACAATGACACGCTGGCCGCGCCGCCAGGACGCCGGAGAAAGTGACCACGCGCTGATATGCTAGAAGGTGACGGGAGGGCCTCACATATGGTTGCTGAGCGACGACCAGAGCGCATAACGGTCGCGGAGTCGCGGGCGATGCCTAGCTCGGCAGAGCTCTGATGGCCGAGGACCGCGCTGGATTGTTCGACGACTGGACGCGAGACTACGCGCTCCTATCTCTGCGGCTCGACCGCCTGGCGCCCGGCACTGTCGATGCCTGGACGGGACCGGCTAATTGGCGCGAAGCCGTGCTCCGCGAGCCGGCGCCAAGCGCGGCCGATCTCGAGCACGCGGCGACTGCGTTGCTTGACTCGCTACCCGCGACGGGCTACGCGCAGGCGCGTAAGGACTATCTGTACCGGCAGGTCGCGGCCTTGCGGGCAAGCACGCGGCTTCTTCAGGGCGAAATCATTGGCCTGACGGAGCAGGCGCGTGTCCTCTTCGACCTGGAGGTCGAGATGATGCCGGAGGACGAGTTCGCCCACGCGCATGAGGCGCTCGAGCGTGCTCTTCCCGGAAGCGGTTCTCTGGCAGATCGCCTGGCGGCCTATCGCCGTCAACTGGAGGTGGCGCCGGAACAGCTGCCGGCGTTGCTGGCACATATCACCGCCGATCTCCGGGCCCGTACGGCCGAGCACATCACGCTGCCGGCGGGCGAAAGTATCGAGGTGACGTTGGTACGGGATCAGCCCTGGAGCGGCTACAATTGGTATCTCGGCGAGGCGCGGTCCCGTGTCGAGATGAACACCGACCTTCCCGTGCACGTACATACTCTTGTCGACCTGATGGCGCACGAAGGCTACCCCGGCCATCATACGGAGCACGCTCTTCGCGAAACCCGCCAGTACCTGCGCGATGGAAATGCCGAGTACGCCGTGCAATTGATCAACACGCCCGAATGCGTGATTTCGGAGGGAATTGCGACCTCCGCCTGCTCGGTGGTCTTTCCGGGCGACGCCGATCTGGCCTGGACCGCCGAGCACCTGCTGCCCGGCATCGGTATCGCTATGAACGTCGAACAGGCCCTGGCCGTCAGGCGAGCCATGTGGCACGCGCGCAGCGTGCGCTGCAATGCTGCCATCCTGCTCCACGAACGCGGCATGGGAGTGGACGAGGTGTCCGCCTATCTGCAGCGCTGGGCATTGCTCACGCCCAAGGAGGCGATCAAGGCGCTGGAATTCATCGGCTCGCCGCTCTGGCGCACCTACGCCTTCACCTACACCTACGGGCGCATGCTCGTGCAGCCGTTGTTGCTGGGCGACGATCGCTTCGCCGTGCTCGAGCGCATCTCCAGCGAGCCGGTCTATCCCGCGTTGCTCAAGGATTGGGCCAGTCGCTCCAGCACCTCGGCGTGAGTCGCGAGATCTGGCGCGGCAAAAAGCACCATGGTCACTTCATGGAGTGAGGTAGCGCTTTGCAGATGCGTGACGATCGTGTGCAACGCGATCTCCGCTGCTTCTCGCAAGGGGTAGCGATAGGCCCCGGTGCCGAGCGCCGGAAAGGCAATGCTCCGCAGTGAGCGCTCGTCGGCCAGAGCCAGGCTTGCCACGTAGGCGCTGCGCAGCAATTCTGCTTCGCCTCGAGTACCGCCATCGTAGAGTGGCGCCACGGCGTGGATCACGTAACGCGCGGGCAAATTGCCGGCGCCGGTAATGACCGCGCTACCAGTGGGGCAGTGGCCGATGCGGCGGCATTCGGCCATGATTGAGGGGCCACCCGCGCGATGAATGGCGCCGTCGACGCCGCCACCGCCGGCAAGTCCGCTGTTGGCCGCGTTGACGATCGCATCTGCCTCTACCTCCACGATGTTGCCACGCAGCAGGCGCAGAGTCGTGCTCTGCACAATCAGCTCGGTGATCATCGAAGCATGTACCTCCCGCCGGCTACGAATCCGCGATCGCCTCAACTATGGTACTACCGGGTTGCAGCAGGCTTGTTACGGCGTCCTGCAACTGTGCCGCAGCGCCGGTGCGGCTGGTTCCTTGCTCGAAATGGATCGGGGTGCCGATCTTGACCGCTACCGGTCCCGGCCGCGGCCAGCGACTGCCCTTTGGCAGAATCGCGCACGTACCTTCGACGGCGATCGGCACGATCGGTATCTGCAGCTCGGTCGCCAAGAGGCCGATCCCGCTCTTGAACGGCAACATCTCTCCGGTGCATGACCGCGTGCCTTCTGGGTAAATGAGCAGCGACCACCCGTCTTCTACCAGTTTGCCGCAATGGCTCAGGCTCGCGCGCACGGTTCCCTCACGTGAAAAGGGGAACGCATTGAGCGCAAGCGATAGAGCGAAACCGGCAGGACGCGAGCGATAGAAATAGTCGGCCGCCGCGGCCACGGCCGTGCGCCGTCGAATGCGGGCCGGCAATGCACGCAGGATCGAAGGCGTGTCCAGATGACTACCATGGTTCGCCACGAAAAGAGCGGGCAGCGTGAGATCTTGCAGATGCTCTCGGCCCTCGACGGTGAATGGGCGGCACACCATCCCATGCACGGGAAAGACGAGGGCGCGCAGCAGCGCGATGCGAACAATCCGCGCCTGCCGGCTCAGCGGCCAGGTCGCTATCGGTACTGCCGGCGAGGGGACCATCGCTCGAGATAGCAACTCCAGCAGCTGGGCCACCGTGTTGACCGCGGTCAGGCTTTCCTCTTCCAGAGGCATGCCAAGGTCTGCTTCAAGCCGCGCTGCCAACTCGACGCGAGCGAGCGAGTCGAGATGGAGGTCGAGCGCGAGATCGGCGTTCGGTGTCACGGCCGTGGAGTCAACGCCGCCAAGCTCGGCGAGCATGCCCTTGAGGCGAAGCAAGCGAGTGTCCGTCTCCGGTGGCCGGACATTCTCGTGAGGATGCGTTGGCGCGGATAGCGTCGCCAGCACTTCATGACGCTTCACCTTGAGCGTGTTGGTGCGCGGAAAGTCGCTCCCCTCCCACACGCTGAAGCTCTTGATACGTTGGTGAGGCGCCAGGCGGGCATTGGACCTCCGCACCGCTTGATCCACGCGTCCATGCGCGTCCCCACTCGAGTCGGCCGGAATCACCACGGCATGCACGCGAGCATTGCCCGCGGCATCACGCAGGCCGAGCACGATGCAATCGGTTACTTCTTCCGCCGTCTTGAGCACTCGTTCTACATCTTCGGGATAGACGTTAAGGCCGTTCGGCAGGACGACAATGTCCTTCAAATGCCCCTTGAGGTAGATAGAGCCGTGCCGGTCGATCTCTCCGATGTCGCCGGTGCGATACCATCCGCCATCAGTAAACGCATTTCGCGTCGCCACCTCATCCTGCCAGTAGCCCTGCATGACGTTGGCGCCCTTTACCAGTATTTCGCCTTCAGCGGACAGGCGAACGTCCATGCCCGGCACGACTTTACCCACCGAGCCGTGAACGCGCTTCCGGAGACTATTCCCGCTGATGATCGGCGCGCATTCCGTGGCGCCGTAGCCCTGGGCAACCTTGATGCCAATGTGTTCCCAGGCAATAGCCAACGGTGGCGGCAGATACGCACCTCCGCAGACGAAGAACCGGAATGCGCCTCCGAGCGTGGCGTGCACGTCGCGGAAGACCTGGCGTCGCACGGCCATCGGCAGGCGTTCGGCCAGCCGGTGTGCTCGGCGCCATTCCGACGTCTTGCCTTGGCGGCTCACCTCGCGCTCGATACTGTCGAGCAACAGGCGCAGTATCTGAGGTACTACGGCCATCATGGTGATGTGGTGCTGCTGCAGTATCTTGAGAATCGTCGCGGGATGGCGGCTCTGCGAATAGTGAATGGTCGCACCGAAGGACAGTGGTAGGTAGAGACCGGCGGTCTGCTCCAGCATATGCGATAGCGGCAGGATCGAGAGCAAGCGGTAGCGCGAATCCGCGGGTATGAGGTTCCGGGCAGAGCGGATATCCGCCACGATATTGGCGTGCGTCAGCATCACGCCTTTCGGCTCGCCCGTCGTGCCGGAAGTGAAGACTATCTCCGCGATCTCGTGCGCTGCCGGGTAGTCCTCGATAGGCGCGCCGGGCGCTCCGAACGGCAGATCGGCAAGCGGAATGGTCTTGCATTCCGGAAGGTCCGGCGCCGCGAAGCCACTGACCACGATAGCGGCCCGCGTCCTCTTCGCGATTCGGCCGGTGTACTCGGGCCTGGCCGACGGATCTATAGGCACTACTATAAGCCGTGCCAGCATGACGCCAAAGTACGTGGCTACCAGCTCGGGGCAATTCAGGCCCCAGACGATCACGCGATCGCCCACGACCAGCCCCAGGTCCCGGCGCAGGTAACGGGCTACGGCGTGAGCGCCGTTCCAGAGCCGGCCATAGCTCCATGCGTCGTCGCTCAGCCCCGAATGAAGAGACAGCGCGGTCTTGTCGCGATGCGCGGCGCAGGTCTTCCGCAGCAGATCTATCAGCGTTTCCATCCTGCCACCAACCTTACCTGACCCGAAACCGAGATGTGTACAGGGCCTTGCGTGAGCATGCGAAGCCCATCGACATTGACCATGTACGGGCGCCTCGAAGCTGGGCGCACTTCCAGGCATCGCACGGTTCGCACGATGGCACCGTAGCGCTCGGGACTATCGAGGATGGCGCCGCTGCGGCAGGCCATCATCTGGCGCAGTGTCTGGTAAACGCCTCGATAGCGCAGGGCGACTACTCTGAAATCTCCGCTCGACAACAAGAGGCTTTTGCCGAGCGGGAATTCCTCTCCCAAATCGCCGTTGAGCACAAAGACGGAGGCCCAGGTTGCCGACGGGAGCTTGTTTCCATCCAGCACGAGGATGCTGGGACGCACATGTCCGGTCAGGTGTCGGCTGAGCCACCACAGGGTCGAACATATGATGGCCACGTAGAAGGGGCCGAGATCGCCGAATAGCGTCCCCAGCAGACCCTTATAGACCTTGATCAGCCGCGTCTCGCTGATGCGCGGCACCTCGCCGAATATGCCGAAGCCGCCGAACCCGATGAGGTGGCGCCTCCGCGGCGCACCGCCGGGCACTGCGGCATCCACGGCAAGGACATCGGCGGCAATGCAGTGGTCGCTCTCGATGCCGTCCACGATGGCCTGCACGGCGGCCGGTAGCTGGTCCGGAATGCCCAGCACCTTGCCGATCAGATCCGCGGACCCCTTGCGCAGGAACGCGAGGCGCAGATCCGGAGGCACGCCACCTTCCAGGTGAGCGCCTTCCAGGACGGCGTTGAAGGTACCTCCACCGCCGGCAGAGACAAGCAGGCGGCCGCCGGCGGCGACGACCTCGTGCGCCAGCGCCTGGGCCTGGGGGTGGCTGTCCGCCGCGTACACCTGAACCGGCCTGGCCGTCCGCGCGCGAAACTCCGGCTCGAGCAACGGGACCTTCAGCTGATCCTGGATCGAGCCGGACATCGTCGTGGCAATGACCGCGATGCTGCCCGGCCGAGACTGCCCGGCTGTATCACCAGCGTGCATATCCATTGCATGCTCCTCCGCTGTATCGGCTACGGTTTGCACGACCGCCGCCTGCGACATTTCGCCACTGGGAATACGCAACAGCGCGACGCCGTGTCGCTCATGGACCAACCGGCAGACGCGAGCATAGGCCCGGTCCAGATCGGTAAGAAACGCCTCCGTTTCGTGTACCTGCAGCGGCACGCCGCGCGCCCGGATGCGGGCCATGGCCATAGCGGGGCTTGTCTCCAGGAAGAAGACTATATCCGGGCGCTTGAGCTGGGCGAGCCGCAGCGTGTTGCACGCGACCAACTGCCAGGAGTGCCGCAGGTAGTGGGGCAGCGAGCGAGCCGGAATCGACCGGTCGCCCGCCAGGTACTCCAGGACGTGGCAGAGCTCAGCGTCGTCATCGACCAGTTCGTGCTTGTAGAAGCGCGCGGCGCACCAGGCCGCCGTGTTGATCAGGGGCTGGCCGTCGGTCAGGATCACGTCGGGCCGATCGTGGCTCGCCGCATACTCGCACAATTGGGCCTGTTCGGCGAGCTCGAAGAACTTGAGATACTTGTACAAGCGCTGCCAATGTACTGCCTTTGCCCATCGCCCGACGGCGGCAGTGCCGCGGGACAGTGGAATATCCAGGCGCTCGTGAAGGGGTTCGTTTGGGCCGCCGCTCCAGACGCTGCTCCCGATGCCTACCACCCGCATGCGGGCTGCCAGCACGCCTAGCGCGCCATGGAAGGCCGTGCTCTTTCCCGAGCCGTCGATACCTACTATCGCCGCCACCAGGGATCGTGTCGCGGTCATGGTTGATTCGTCCGTTTCTGCCGGCCCATCAAGCCAACCGTCCTCGCCGCATGCATGATCTCCGTTCTCCTGTCCAGCCGGGCTTCCCATAGGCAGGTAGCGAGACATTGGATGGCGCGCATCTCCGAACACAGCATCATGGTAGGCGCGGGAAAGCTGTCACCGACAGCACAACCACTCTCGAATACTCTCACCCGATCTCCCCGCCGGCGACACAGGCTGCGTCGCTTCCGCGGCCGGGCCGGTCTCACGCAGGAGGCGATGGCAGATCGAGCAGGCATCAGTACGCGCGGACTCAGCGATCTCGAGCGCGGCGTGCATAGCGTGCCGCGAGCCGATATGCCGCACCTCGATCATCGCCGCCGCTTCCGTCCCGGCCAGCAGGGCGGCGCATTGTCCGCTCGTAGATTTTGCGCAAGACACATCTTCCGGTTACGCTTACCAGCGTGTGGCTACGGCGCCGGCAGCTCGGCCCTGCTGCCATGGAGCAGCGCTTGCCCAGGCTATCAATTCCCCGTGGGCCGATTGACTTGACTCGTCAATGCTCCCGGTAAGGAGCGTCGTTATCTGTCAACTACGCGGACGGCGTCGCTGTCTGCACAAAAGGAGAGATCGTGTCAGTACGCGCGAGTGTCAAACGCTCACGTCCTCGACGCAACCGTCACGCCGGGCAGCGCGAGGGCCTGCCGGTATGATCGGGGAGCAAACCGCTACATCACCCAGCCAACCTGGCCTCCTGGCACACGCCCACCGCTTCGCGCGCTTCGGCGTGGTCGGCGGCATCGGCGCCGTGGTGAACATGGGCATCCTCTATCTGCTGGTACAGCTGGGAGGCTGGAATCACATGCTGGCTGCGGTGGTCGCCACCGAGACGGCAATTCTCAGCAACTTTGCCATGAACGACCGCTGGACCTTTCGCGACGCCCATTCGCGCTACAACTGGGTCGTGCGCATGCTTCGCTACAATGCCATCGCCGGAGGCGGCGCGCTTATCTCGCTCAGCATGCTCGCCGTGTTGACCCTCGGCATCGGCATGCACTATCTGATCGCCAATCTCATCGCCATCGGTACCGGTACGATCTGGAACTACGTCGTGAACTCGCGCTTGACCTGGACGCTGACGCATCTGGCGGTCAGGCACGAGCACGCGGCACGCCACGAGCGCGTCGAGGTACACCAGGCTATCGGCATTCCGGACTGAATTTTCTATGAGCACCTGCAGCCTGCCGGCCCCGGCAGTCTCGCGCCGATCGTGCCGCGCGACCTGACCGGACGCGGTACCGCCAGAGGTGACGAAGCCATTCGTGCCGCGTACGAACGCGTGGGGCCTCAGGAGTTCTACCGGCAACACGGCGGCGATTACCGGAATCCGCACGAGCACATCGTACGGGCGGTCCTGGCGCAAGCCGTGCCTGGCTGGAAGCTCGATCTCAGCCGTGTCCTCGACCTTGCCTGCGGCAGCGGCGAGGCAACCCTGGCCCTGCGCGAACTGGGCGCTACCGTGGAAGGCGCGGATCCGTTTACCGGCGAATCTTACCTGGCGCGGACCGGCACGCCCGCCCTACCGCTGAGCTTCGAGAACATCGCCTGGGGCGCGCTGGCCGGACAGCGTTTCAGCCTGATCGTCTGCAGCTTTGCCCTTCATCTCCTGGAGGAATCTCGTCTTCCCACGCTGTGCTTTGCGCTGAGCCGCCTGTCGCCGGCTCTGATCGTCGTGACGCCGCTCAAGCGGCCTCGGATCAAGCCGGCATGGGGCTGGACCCTCGTCGACGAGATCCTGGTGCAGCGGGTACGCGCCCGGCTGTACGCAGCCCGGTAGTCGCGCAACACTATGCTACCCTGGACTTGACCGCGGCAGGCACTCGCTGTTTCTGCCATCCGAAACAACGTACGCCCGGGACGCGAGCTCCGATTGCCCGCCGGCCGGCTTTAGCCGTCGTGCTCTACCATGGCCCTTTAGGGCCAGGCTTCCACGAACAGGGCTGCCGGGCGAAGCAACAACCTGGCTGGATACTACAGTGTCGCGCCCGACTAACACCGAGGAGAGCAGCATGGGGACAGACCGGCAGCAGCAAGCGGCGCCCACCGCGCGCGTCGCCGGCGACGACGTGGCCCAGACATACGCCCTTCCCGCGCTGTCGCGCCCGCTCGGGCGGCACCTGGGAACAGGTCCCGGGATGGCACAGACTATCACCCAGGCCTCGCGGCTCGGCTGCACTGCGGTGCAGATATTCCCGGGCAATCCCAAGGGCTGGAGGCACGTGCCAATGCCGGCCGACCTGGCGACAGCCATGCGCGCGGCCTGGGCTGATGCCGGCGTGCGGCCCCTGGTTATCCACGCGCCCTATCTGATCAACCTGGCCTCGCCGGAGGAGCTTGTCTACGGGAACTCGCGCCAGGCGATTCGCAACGCTCTATCGCGCGGGGTTGAGCTTGGCGCGCTCTATGTGATCGTGCATCTCGGCAGCCACAAGGGAACGGGACACGAGGCAGGCACCGCACGTCTCGTCGACGCCGTGCATTTCGCCCTTGACGGCATGCCGGACGGACTCTATCTCTTGTTGGAGAACAATGTAGGGTCCGGTAACGCCATTGCCGATAACTTCGATGCACTGGCAACGCTGCTGCGCGATATTGCCCACCCACGGATCGGCGTCTGTATCGACACGGCGCACCTGTGGGGGGCCGGCCACGACATTCGTACGGCCGAAGGGGTGGAGCGAACCGTCGAGGAGATCGATCGCACTGTAGGCATACCGCTCGTGCGGGTCCTGCACGTGAATGACTCGCCGATGGCCCTTGCAAGCCACCGCGATCAGCACACCCATCTCGGCCAGGGCAACATCGGCTATGCGGGACTTGCCGCGTGGCTGACACACCCGGGACTGGCCGGCATACCGGCGATTCTCGAGACGCCGGAGAGCAAGCCCGAGCAGGAGATCATACGGTTGCGCACGGCGGCACTCCTGTGCCTGGGTGCCGTCGAGGAGGCTCGTGACCTTCAGGAAACCGCTTTGCCCGTGAGCGAGATGGATCAGCAGGGGACCTCCGGCTCAACCGGCACTCCTGCGCCCGCATAGAGCGTGTCCAATGGCAGTTCTAGACCAATGGTTTCAGGGCAAGCGCGGCCTGCCGTGACCCTTCAGAGCCAGGAAGAGGGCGGCGCCGGCGACCAGGAGCGCGGTCCCGCACGTGCACAGGAGCCCAACCAGGTAGGAAAGCGGCGCGTAGGTGAACACCAGCAGGTGCTTGCCGGCGGGCACAGGCACTGCGCGCAACACGTAATCCGCCTGGTGGACACCGGCGCGCTTGCCGTCGATCCACACCTGCCAGCCGGGATAGTACGTGTCGTCAAGCACCAGAAGAGATGCCTGCGCCGCGTCTATCGCCACGTGCACGCTGTTCCCGCTGTCGGCAATCACGCGGGCCTGCCCGGCAGGCAGATCCGGGGGAAAGGGCAGCGAGGCTGGCCTGAGCACGCCGGCCCAGGCATCCTCCAGAAAGCCGAGGCCCAGCGGCGGCTGCCGGGCGCCGGGGTCGTAGACCGCGTGGTGGGCGCCGTCGAAAGCCGGGTCCAGCACGGCCGCCAGCTGCGCGGCAGACGAGGGCTGCGCGGTAGCCGCGCTCGCGGGCACCAGAAAGGCGCGCGGCAGGGCGGCCGTATTCCGGTACACGTAGGCGATGTTCTGGAACCAGGTGGTATTCCAGCTCGTGCCGTTTTGCACCGTCCAGCTTTCGGATACAGCGGCCGAGCGCAGTGCCAGGCGCGGCATGCCGACGTTCGGCGTCTGGCAGAGGCGGTCGCTGCTAAACGGCGCGGCGGTTACCACCTCGGTGATACCCAGCAGCGTGGCAAAGCGCTGATCATAGCAGGTGATCAGGTCGCGGGCGTTGGCGTATGAGATCGGGTGTGCCGGATTCTTGGGGTGCGTGATCGTGAAGTAGTTGCTCATGGTGATAGGCGCGAAGTCTTCGGCATCATAGATGTCGCCGGTTACCATGCCCTGGCGATAGGGCATCGTGCGGGGAACGGCTCCAGCCGGCAGCGTGAGCACCCGGTAGCTGGACGGATCCTCATGCACCAGCGTGCTTACCGCGGTGGGTTGGTAGAACGCCGAAGGATCGACGAACAGGACCGAGCCGCTTTCAGCCGTCCACAGATCGAGCACGGTGAAAGCCAGCAGCAGGGCGCCGGTGGCGGAAGCGCGGATCAACCGGTCCGCGTGGCAGCCCAGCAGCAGCGCCAGGATGCCGCAGAACAAGAGCAGCCGGCCGCCCGCGGGGAACAGGGTGGTAAAGAATCGCGGCTGCAGATCGATGTTTCCGGCCAGCATGTATTCCGCCTGCACGCCTGCCACCAGCACGACAATCAGCGCCAGGCTCCCGGCCAGGGGCCAACGAAGCGCGTGCAGCAGGGCACGCGCCCCCAGGCGTTGCTGCATCAGCCAGTCCACGCCGGGGCCGGCAAGCACGGACACGCCGAGCATGCACAGCAGCAGCCAGCGCGCGGGCACGCGCACCAGGCTGATCGCGGGCAGATGAAAGACGACCCCATAGACGGGCGTGTAGCTGCCGAGCGCCAGCACCAGTCCGATCAGCGTCAGCCACACATAGAAAGTGACGTGAGGGCAGCGACGGCAGGAGATCGCGGCCACGGCGGCAGCGAGCAGGGGCACGAGCCCCACGTAGAGCGCGAATTCATGCCAGTAGCCCTGGCTGAACTGATTGAGCCAGAAAGTATTATCCGGGCCGGTGCCGACAGCGCCGGGCGAAAATAGCATCAGCAGGGCTGCCGGCGGCAGCGAGATCTGCGTGGCGCCCGCGAAGTCGAGACCTCCGGCCCGGACGCTCCAGCCCAATGACTGGGCAAACGGCAGCAGCACCACAGCGGACAGCCCTGCGCCCACGGCCACGCTCAGGACGCTCAGCGCGAGCAGGCGCAGACCGGCGCGGCCCTGGCGCCGGATGGCTGCCACCACGCCCAGAGCGAGCACGATGGCGACGGGGTAGGCAGTGAACACGAGAAAGCCAAGACCGTTCGCCAGGACCTGAAGGCCAAGCGCCGTGCCGAACGCGAGCGCCCGGCCGACAGTTGGCCGATCCACCAGGCACTGAGCAGTATAAAACACCCAGGGCATCCAGGCGATCACGCCCATTTCCAGCAGATGCCCGGCATATACGTGAGCGATCATGAAGCCGGAGAGCGCGAAGGCCAGGGCACCGATCGTGCGTCCAAGGCGTCCGGCTCCGGTGATGTTGCCCAGAAGATAGACGCCAAGGCCGGCGATCGCCATATGCGCCATGTCCATCACCGTGATCGCGTCGCGCACGTCGAGGAACCCAAGAGGCCAGATCAGCGGATAGGCGACGAGCCCGCTAAACGGCACGAGCGGGTAACCGCCGCCCGCCCAGGTATTCCAGAGCGGCAACAGGCCATGCAGCATCTGGCGCTTGATCATCGCCAGGAGCGGGTAGTTGAGCACCAGGATGTCGCCGCCGAACGGCGGCGTGCCGGTGCCGAGGCCCTGGCGGAACACGAGGATAGGGAGCAGGAGCAAGAGCAGGGGCGGCCACCAGGCGCGGCCTGGAAGCCAGGTCAGCCGCATGCGCAAAAGGAAGGAACCCAGCGGCCGGGAGTCAAGCATCCGGAAATGGTAAGGACCGGCACGCCGGCCTGTCAACAACCGGGCACGGCCACCGGCTGAGGCTGCAGCCGGTGGTCCACGCCCGCTTCCATCCGGCCGCAGCCGGAGGCCGATTCATTCACCTTAGCTGGCGACGGCGACCCGCTCCGCATCCGTATACGTATCCGCGACCGGCAGCGTGAACCAGAAGACGTTGCCCAGGCCGTCCTCGCCTGCCCTGGTGCCGATGGCGCCGTGCATGGCCTCCACCAGTCCTTTGCAGATGTAGAGTCCAAGGCCCGAGCCAGGGGCCGCGCGCGCGACATGTCCGGCGGAATGCAGGCGGCCGCGGCGGACGAAGAGGCATTCCCGTTCCTCGCGCGTGAGGCTCAGGCCCGCATCGCGAATCTCGATTCGCACCTGTGGCCCGTGATCGGACCAGCAGATACTGATGGACTGGTCCGCAGGCGAGTACTTTGCCGCGTTGTCCAGCAGATTTACCAGCACCTGGAGCAGGCGCTCGCGATCGGCCCAGATCTGCCGTGTCGATCCCGGCGGCAGGATGTGGAACGTGCGACCGGGATAGAGAGCGCGCGCTTCGTGGACGCCCTGCGTTACCGCGTCATCTACCGTCACGAAAGCCGGGCTGAGGGCAACTCCGTCCACCAGATGGGCGGAGAGCGAAATGTCGCCCACCAGCCGCTCGAGGCGCTGCGTTGAGCGAAGCATGTATTCGACGTGCTGTCGCTTGCGCTCGTCCGGCAATTGCTCCCAATGTTCCAGGAGGGTCTGGCCGAATCCCTTGAGCGTGGCCAGGGGAGTGCGGAGCTCGTGCGAGAGCGTAGCAAAGAACTCTGTATGCTCCATGATCAGATCTGGAAGCGCATCGGCTGGCTGAGAAGCCCTGGTAGCCTCGAGATCTCGAAGTACGTCGTTCATGCCACAGATCGTGGACCATATGAAACGTTCCGGCTATCACCCGGTTGGGTGGCCGGCCAGCAGCCCGACGATCAGCGCCTGCGCGCGCCGATCGCGCGGCAGATCCGTGTGCCGCACGCCGTCGTCGAGCGGGATCGCACGCGCGCCCGGCAACAGCGCGCTGGCCGCGGTGACCGTCCCATCGCCAGGCACTTTGACGGCGCCGACCACGACGTCGTCGCTGCCATGCACAAGCAGGACGCTGTCGGTAGCCGTGGCGCGGCCATAGATGCAGACGAAGCGCACGCCGGCCGGCAGCTTCTCCCGGTTCAACACCGGCAGGTAGGCATTGGCAACAGGTGGCCGATGGAAGCGCCCGGTCTCGGCGTCTTTGAGATACGGATAGGTGGGTAAGAGGTCGCGCGCGGTCGCGGGCAGCTCTGTTCTGGGACCGAGCGCCTCAAAGGTGGCGGCGCTGCCCTGATTTGGCGTGCCAAGCAGGATGATCGAGCGCACCGTTGACGCCATGCCCGGCTCAGCCACATAGGCGCGGGCGATCAAGCCGCCCATACTATGCCCTACAAGGTCTACATGCGCGGCATAGGATCCCGCCAGCAGCGCCCGCACGCCCGGCGCCAGGTAGCGGGAAGCAAACGCGGCCACGCCGTCGCCATACAGCGCGGGAACCAGAGGGTTATTGGGCGCCAGCAGGTCGAGCAATGCCGCCGAGGAAGGATAGTCAATATAGGCGAGCGTAGAATAAGGCCCGGTATCGGTATAGCCGACGGACCGCAGAGCGGCGAGCAACGGAGGATAGGGATCGCCGGCGCCGAGCAGTCCCGCCAGATCTCCCAGCACACCGTGAATGACGGCCACCGGGAGCGGGATGGCGCCCGAGCGGCAGACACTGCGAAGGCAGAACTGGAACCGCGCCGGCCCGGTGAAGCGGGGCACCCGGCGCGCGGCAAGATCGAAGCGGTACGCCGCGTCGCCCGAGCGCCCGAGCGTACCATGGGAAAGAGTCAGTACCCGCCCATCCACGCGCAGGACGCCCGGCATCGCGGCGCCGGCGCCGGCGGCGACCGCGGTAAAGTGCGTGGGATCGCTCATCGCGGCCTGCAGGATAACGGGACGTGCCGGCGGGACGGCGGCATGCGCGGGACCGAGGGACGCCAGGACGGTAAGCAGCGTGGCGAGCACGACCGCAGGTGAGCGGAGCGTCAAGGCGATCATGACTCGGCGATCGGTTCTCGGCTCGCGTTGAGCAAACGCCGATACTCGAGGCGGGGAAGGGTCTCCTCGAAACCCGGTCCCAGCGTGTTGTGCACCTCAAATGCTGCGGCGAGGATCGTTGCCGTGCGCGGATCTCGATCGTCTGCTAAATCACCCCTCCGGCTGGCATCGTCCCCACGCATAGCTTCTCCTGAAGAATAGCTTCCGTACTATGATAGCCGTCCCGGAAACGCAGATGCCACAGATAGGCACAGATGGCCCAGATGGGTCGTGCGCGGCTTGGGCGGGGGCGGGTTCTCGGCGCGACGCCCAGCGGCAGTGCGGAAACGCAGATGCCACAGATAGGCGCAGATGACGCAGATGGGTCATGCATGGCATGGGCGGGGGCGAGTTCTCGGCGCGACGCTCAGCGGCAGTGCGGAAACGCAGATGCCACAGATGGGCGCAGATGACGCAGATGGGTCGTGCGCGGCTTGGGAGTCACCGCATGGCTAGCCGGGGCCATCCTGAGACTCCACATGGCTAGCCGGAGCGATCCTGAGACCACGGCCTTCAGGCCGTGGAGCCTCACCTGGTAGGCTAGCGGCGGGGTTCAGCCCGCCCACCACGCTCGCACACCCGCAACCTCCGTGGCACCGGACTCCGCTGCCTGTACGCCATCCGCCATGTGAACCTGTCTTGAACCTCACCGGTCTGACACATGGTGCTCACGCTGTCGATCCAGGTAAGCCTTGGCCTGTGCCGTGGTGATATCGCCTACCGTGCGCGCGAAGTAGCCATCAGACCAACAGGACGTAGCATCAACATCTCGAAGGGATGGGTATGCCTCCCGCAAATGCCGGCTGCTTGCGCCCTTCAGCCGGCCAACCACGGTCGCCACTGCCATGTCCGGCCGCAGGCTCACGAGGAGATGGACGTGCTCGGGTTCCACATGCAGGGCCAGAAGCGTCACGCCGATGGCCTGTGCCGTGGCCGCCATGGACTCGCAGAGGGCGGCAGCAACCGGGCCTTCGAGCAGACGATGCCGCGCCTTGACGCCCCAGACCAGGTGATAGTGCAACACGTACGCCGCATGGGCACCCATGCAGCGCTCCAGATAGCGACGGTGGTCGGGCTCGGCGTGATCGGTCACACGGAGATCCCCTCACTAGCGATCGGTGCCCGAAACGCTGGTGCGTAGTCTACCACGATCGCTCCCGACAATCGCGCAGTGTGGGCCGCGGATGCACCCGGTCTTTGGGTTGGGGGCGGCCTGAAGGTCGCCGTTAGGCGATCAGTGAGGCTCCCCGGCGTGAACGCCGGGGTTTCACGATCACGAGGCATGGGTCGCGGATGCACCCCGCCTCCACGGGGACAGCGGGCTCAAGCCCGCACACGACCATGAGACCACCGCCTGAAGGCCGTGGAGCCTCACGCCATGGCCAAGCAGCGGGGTTCAGCCCGCCGTCCTCGACCATTCGCCCGTGGTCTCAGCCCAGCTCCGCAGCGCGTCGGCGCCATCCGGCACGCGGCGATGTGCTCGCCTCCGCCGAGGGCGGCCTGAAGGCCGCCGTTAGGTGACCACTGAGGCTCCCCGGCGTGAACGCCGGGGTTTCACGATCGCGAGGCATGGCTCGCGGATGCACCCTGCCTCCACGGCGACAGCGGGCTCAAGCTCGCGCACGACCATGAGACTACGGCATCACGATCGCCATCTGTGTGTCGGGTATCCACACACAACATATCGTCCCGTTCGCCGGCGGTGCACTGTATATAAGGATCACTGTAGCCGGCCTGAGGAAATCCACCCCGATGCGTATCCTTTTTGTGCTCAGCGCATTACACAATTGGAAGGGGTGGTCGCCACAATCGACGACCACAGTGCCATGCGAGGTGTTAGACTGTCGATGGGCTTTCGATAGAGCCGTGTTTCGGTCCGGGAGGCACTCTCTGGGACCGGGAAGGGCAAGGGAAGGGATTCGGCAGTCCGGGCGCACGGCGCGCCCACAATCGTGAGAGAATACCTTACGTGGGAAAGGGGGTGATGAAGGTAGCTTCGGATCAAAGGGCCGCGCAGGCTCGGTACGAGTCAATGCTCTGAGCGGTTCGTTTCCCGGGGTTACACACCGAGTGAGCTACGTTCGTCCATGATCCCCCTGGTGCGCCGAGGAGTGCGGGGGGCCGTGCGGAGCCTGTAGTCCAGTGTCCTTCCAACCAGGCGGTACGGCAGCCGGCATCAGCCTCGGCGGATGCGCCAGAACCCGGGCACTCATCCGATGGCAGCATCGCGCAGGTCGCAAGACAATGAGTGGCCGGCCAAAGACCACCCTATTCTTACTGGAGATAAGCATGTCGAAGACCCCACACAAGAGTCTTCTGGCGCTGGCCCTCGTGCCCACCCTGTTTGCCGCACAGCTCACAGGGTTGATGGGGACCACACCCGCGGCCAAGGCCACGGCGGCGCCGTACATCAGCCTGAGTACCTCGTCGGGTACGCTGGCGGCCGTGCCGCAGGGCGCGACGATCACCGTCAACGGCGCCGGCTTCACATACCTCTTCCCGCCCCAAGCTGCCAACACCGTCGTCGTCACCCTGAACGCGCCCAATCCCGCGAATGTCGCGGGTACCAGCCAGCACGTGGCGGTATACCCCACTACTGGAGGGGCCTTCATCTATGGCGACAATACTGAGGGCCCGATCACTACTGCGACTGCGCCCACTGTGACCAACGCGTGGGTACAGACTATCCTACCGACCGGGATCTCCACCGGCGGCCAGCTCTCGCCGGCCGTTACGTTCGCCTTGCCCAGCGCCATCGCCCCCGGCACCTACCTGGTGCAGGCGTATGACTCGTACAGTGGAGTCGCGGCAAGCCAGTCGTTTACTGTCGTTGCCTCGCCCACGCTGAGCGTCTACGGCACCGGTTCCGTCGCTCTGGGTGGTCAGTTCAATGTCTCGTTCCAGCCTGCCGCGGCTCAATACGGCCATGAGATCGTCTTCGGCCTGATGAACTTCGCGCAGGAATTGACTGTCCCAACCCCGATCGCCGGCGCAAATCAGATCAACGGCCTCGCGGGCGGCAAGAACTTCATCCCGCTCATGGCCGTCCCCCCCGCTGCGGGCAACGGCAGCAACTGCCAACAGGATCTAGGTGGGATTGCTCCAACTCCTGCACTTCCTATTCCTGCGGCAGTAGGCTGTGATGAGCCCCCTGCGGGCGGATTCCTCGACGCCCGCTTGCAGATGTCCCAGGTTGTCGGCGGCGTCGTTACGCCGCTGACCTCGGACCTCTTCTTCGACCAGATCTACACGTTGGTGGCCGTAGATGCGGGTCCTACGGTCGGCGTCCAGCCGCCTGTACTCACGGCGGCATCGACCGGCCTGATCGTCGCCTGGGCCGGCATCAAGATCGACCATTCGCTGAGCAACATCAGCGTGGTCAGCGGCGTCACCAACGCCGGTGGCACGGTCGTGGTGAACGGCTCCGGCTTTGCCGCCAACACCTTCGTCGACTTCTGGGTCGTCGACGAGATCGGCACCGGCGCCTGCCAGGCGGTTCCCGGTACAACCAATGCCACTGGGGCAAATACATTCTTAATACCTGCCGAGCCCGGTGGGCAAGTCGTAAGTGAGTACACCGGTCAGGCACAAAACAACGGCTATACGCAGGTAACAGTGCCGCCGTGTAATCTCTCGCTCGGCACCGTCAAGACCGATCAGAACGGCAGCGTGAGCAGCGTTTCCCTCACCATGCCGAACGGCACCAACTCGGTCACGTTCGGCCCGGTGCACATCCTCGCCGAGGACTGGATGCAGATTACGCCGGCTGCCGGCGACCGCGAGAATTCGGGCGCCTTCGCCAGCGTGACGCTGAGCCCAACCGCTACCGCCACCGGCGTGGTCCTCTCGACCTCCCTGGCAGGCGGCAGCGCCATTCTGAACCAGGCCGTACCCGGCCAGACCGTGAGCTACACGGCGACCGGCTTCCTGGCAAGCACGGCCATCGCGCCTGAGTACGTGACGGTCGGCATCTACAATGCCGGCGGTACCGACTGCTCAACTTCGGCACAGCCCTTCGCGGTAGGGAACGGGACGCCGGTGCTTGTCTCCACGACCGGCGTGGCCCAGGGTAGCTTCGTGGTACCCACGGTCAACGCGGGCGCTTTAGGCTGCACACCGGCCCAGGGCGACGTGCTGACCGTCGTGGTGACGGGAGCCGTCAGCTCTACCGGCAGCGGCACCGCGACGGGTACGTTCACCATCTCCACGCCGGCGATCACCGCCGTCGTGAGCAACGGCGGCGCCAGCCTGGCCCTCACGGGCACGGGCTTCTGGGCCGGCGAAGCGGTGAACTTCACCTACATTCCAACGCAGAACTTCAGCTCCGTCAACGCGCAGCCTGCCGGCACGCTCTACGCGGATAGCCTGGGCCAGGTCTCCGGACCTGCCGCGCTTGCGCCGAATGCCGCCGGTCTGAGCACGGGTTACTACTATGTGCTGGCCGCCGGATCGACCAGCAAGTGGACGGCCGCGCCGGTTCTCGCCACCACCAATACCAATGGTGTCCTGAACCTGGTGAACGGCGCTGTGAACGGCGGCAATCCGGTCATCCCTGGCCAGATCGTCACCCTGACCGGCGTACTGTTCGCCCAGCCTCCGGTCGGCACGATTGCCACCAACAGCCTGTCCGTCGGCTTCGCGCCGACCCCGATAGGCCCGATTCCAGTGGCTGTCGACGCCTCGGGTAACCTGACCGGCACCTTCACGGTTCCGGCCGGCACCACCCCCGGCACCTACACTGTTGCCGTGACCTCGTACATCGCTCGGTAACGGCACCGCCCAGCAGCAGCGTGTGGCGAATGTCGTCGTCGTGGCAGCCAAGCCTGTCACATTCAGTGCCACACCGGCCACTGCGGCGCTGTCCGGCACCACGTTGGTCAATGGCGCCGGCTTCGGCCCGGGCGAGGTCGTCAACGTGACCTTGCAGTACACCGGCAGCGGCCTCGCCGGCACGGATGTGCCCGGGACGCTGCAGACACTCACCGCCGATGCGACGGGCGCCATCTCCGGCACCTTCACCATCAAGTCCGCGGTGGGCGCGCTTTCTCCTGGCGGCCAGTACAACCTGGTTGGCAAGGGCACCGCGACGAACCTGATCGGCAGCGTGCCGTTCACCGTCGCGGCTAGTGCGGTTTCCGTTGGCGTCTCGAACGTCTACTTCGCCGAAGGCTTCACCGGCCAGACCGCCGGTGGCGCTGCCGCGAACTTCGCGGAGACGATCTCGATCCTCAACGCCAACAACTACACCACCACGTACACCGTCACCTACTTCGTCGAGCATGCCGGTGCGTCCAGCACGGTTTCGAACGTCGCTGGCGCCATCGGTCCTGACTCGGTGGTAGAGCGGAACGTCAACACGGATGTAGGCAATAACGCTGCCGTGGCCGCCGAAGTGAGCGCTCCTGCTCCCATCGCCGCCACCCGCATCATTGCCCGCACCACTGCCGCCGGCGCTGCCCTGGATAGCTCCAGCAGCCTCGGCCAGCTTCTCAACCTCAGCGCCGTTGGTCCGTTCAGCTACTACTACGCGTCGGGCGACGTCATGCCGACCAACGAAGAGTATCTGACGTTCCTCAACCCCAACAGCACTGCCGCTGCGATCACGGCGACCGTCTTGCCGCAAACCGTGGTCAGCTCGACCACCGCGCCGACGATTGCTCCGATCACCCTCAGCGTCCCGGCCAATTCTCGCTTGACCGTGCCGGTTCGCAGTCTGTTGCAAGGTAAGGGCTTCACGCAGTTCGGTATCGCCTGGGCCAGCAATGTGCCGGTCGCCGGCGAGCGTGTCGAGTACTACGGTGATGGCATTGGTTCCGCCAAGTACGGCGCTACCACCAAGCCTGCCGCGTCCTCGACCGGACTGCAGTACATCTTCGCCGCCGACACGGGCACCTGGCCGAGCAGTGGCGGCACTGCCGGCACCGGCGCGGATGTCTCCGAGGTTGACGTGATCAACCCGGCTCCCGCCTCGACGTCTGGAAGCGCGACGGTTACCGTCTTCTTCCTCGACGCCAGCGGCAATCCGATCAACTCGCAGCAGGTGCAGGTTGATCCCAGCACTCGCGAGACCGTGGCGATCAACGACGTCGTGCAGACGCAATCTGGTGTGTTCTCCACCGTCGTGACCTCCGATCGGCCGATCTTCGTCGAGCGCCCGACCTACTATGGTGGCAATCCGGCCAACGGTGGCACCTTCGCCGCTGAGAATCCGACCGGTGCTCCGGCCGGCCTCACCGAAGTTGCCTTCCCGTATCTGGATCTCACCAACGGAACCGCTGCCGTGACCCAGACCGTGTATCTGTACAATCCTGGCACCACCACGATCACGGTTCGCGGTATCTACGCTTCGGCCAGCCAGACCGTCGTCAAGACCTACAGCGTCGCAGCGAACAGTATCACCACGATCAACGTGAATACTGACGCTGCTACGTTGAAGGGCGCTCTTGGTGGCGTGTTCCAGGTTGTCCCGAGCGCCAGCGGGTCGAGCGAAGCCTTCGTCGCTCTGTCCATGTCCAGCCAGAACGGCTACGCGGTCGTCACTGGCGATCAGGGCACCTATCCGCTTGCGGCCGCACTCGGCCTGTAATCGTATAGGAGTGGCCTAGGGGAGGGGCGGTTCGCCGCCTCTCTCCAAAAAGGGGCCTCGACCGGGATTGCTCCCGGTCGAGGCCCCGGCCTTTTGCCTGCGAGCGGAGGCATTCTGCTATACTACCGAGGTATCGCCGCTCCTCATGGCGCATTCGTCTAGCGGCCTAGGACGCTGCCCTCTCAAGGCAGAGATCAGGGGTTCGAATCCCCTATGCGCTACCCCCTATTTCCTACCACGATTGACCTCCGGCTGCGGGCGGAGGTATCCGCGCAGCCTCCAGTGTGCGATCATGGTGTGTGAGGCCACGCGGACGTACTCTCCGCCGGGTCGTGAGATTGGTCGGGAAGGAAGAGCAACTTGCCGTATGCACTGGGCATTGACGTCGGCGGCACGAAGATCCTGGCGGGGGTAGTCGACCTCAGCACGGGCGTTCCGGTCGCCACGACGAAGAAGAGAACGAGGGCGGGCGCGGGCACCGAGGACCTGATCAAGCGCATCGTCGATGCCGGGCAAGAAGCCCTTGCCCAGGCGCAGAGCGGCAAGAAGGCTCTCAGCGTGGAGGCAGGCGGCCTCGGTATCACCGGTGTGATCGATCGCGATCGCGGCATGCTGATCGGCAGCCCGAACCTGGCCGGCGTCGCCAACGTGCCGCTGGCGGAGCGGGTGGGCAAGGAGCTGAGGCTGCGCATGACCCTCGGCAACGATCTGGAGGTCGCGACCCTGGGCGAGCAACGCTTCGGCGCCGGCAAGGGGGTCAACACGTTCGTCTGTGTGTTCGTCGGTACCGGTATCGGCGGCGGCATCATCCATGAAGGCCGCTATCTCACCGGCGCCTCCTCGTCGGCCGGCGAGATAGGCCACGCGGTCGTCGCCTATGGCGGACGCCTGTGCAGCTGTGGCGGCCGTGGCCATCTGGAGGCCTACGCCTCGCGCGCGGCCATCACGCGCGTGATCGTGGAGGAGATTCTGCGCGGCCGCCCGACCTCGTTGCGCGCAAGCGTGCCCGATCCTCTCCCACCGGATATCCCGTTGAGCGCATTGATCCGGTCGCAGACGATTGCGCAGGCTATCGCGGATGGTGACGAGTTGGCGGTCGAAGCGATTACCGATGGCGCGCGCTACCTCGCCGCCGGTCTTACCGCGATCGTCAACTTCTACAATCCGCAGCGTATTATCCTTGGCGGCGGGTTGGTCAGCGCCGTCGACCTCTATTTCAAGGTGGCTGCCCAGAAAGCACGCGACGACTCGATGGTGGTCACCCGGGACAAGGTCAAGATCGTGCGTGCCAAGCTGGGCGATAACGCCGGTATCGTGGGGGCCGCGTTGCTCGGTGCGCCGGTCTGAGCGTCGCGATGCACGTGCTACACTCAAGAAAGGAGCGCCGTGCCATGTCTTCCCCTTCCACCGGAACCACCCTCCTTGCCCCAAAGCTCGCCTACCTGCGCGATCCTTTCCGCCCATTCCGCCGTCTTACCCGCGAGGTGATGGTCGGCAACGTGGGCGTGGGCGGCAGCAATCCCGTCCGCGTGCAGTCCATGACGACCACGCGCACGCAGGACGTGGAGGCTACTACCGCCCAGGCACTGCGTCTCGTGGAAGCGGGCTGTGAAATCGTGCGGATTACCGCCCCCACGGTAGCCGATGCCCGGGCTATCGGCGAGGTACGGGCTCGGCTGCGCGCGCGCGGCATCACCACCCCGCTGGTGGCCGACATCCACTTTGCGCCGGCTGTCGCCCTGGCCGCGGCCGAGCACGCGGACAAAGTGCGTGTGAATCCAGGCAACTTCGCCGACTCACGCCACTTCGCGGTCCGCGAGTATAGCGACGCGCAGTACGCCGAGGAGCTGGAACGCGTGGCGGCACGCTTTACTCCGGTCGTCCTGGCCTGCAAGGAGCGCGGCGTGGCGCTGCGCATCGGCACCAATCACGGATCGCTGAGCGATCGCGTGATGAATCGCTTCGGCGATACACCCGAGGGCATGGTCGAGTCGGCCCTGGAGTTCGTGCGTATCTGCGAGCGACTGGATTTCCACCAGATCATTCTGTCCATGAAGGCGTCGAACCCAAAAGTGATGGTCGCCGCCTATCGCCTCCTGGTAGCGCGTATGGACGCCGAGGGCATGGACTATCCGCTCCATCTGGGTGTGACGGAGGCTGGAAACGGCGATGATGCGCGCATCAAGTCCGCTACCGGCATTGGCAGCCTGCTGCTTGACGGATTGGGCGATACCATTCGTGTCTCGCTGGCCGAGGAGCCGGAGGCAGAGATCCCGGTGGCACGGCAGATCGTCACGCTCTGCGCCCAGCCGTTTGCCGCGGTAGGCGGCGTTGACGGCTCGCCGTGGAGGGAGGCCGATGCGGATCCCGGGCTGCCCTACGATCCCTTTCACTACCAGCGGCGTAGCTCGCTGCCCATCCATCTCGGCGCCGCGACCGCCGGCGGCGACGCACCGGTTGCCGTTGCCGGACTGGTGCCCGTCCAGAACGCGCCTGCGCTGCCCGATGCGAGCACGCGTGGCCTGAAGGCACAGCGGCCCGAGCTGCTGATCTGGGACCTGGCGGATAACGGGGACCTGGCGCGGCTGGAGGAGCTTTCCTGGAAGGGCGAGGGGCCGGCTCCGCGCGCGCTGATTGCTGCCTCCAGGCGGATCGATCTGCTTCTGGAGGCCCTGGGTCTGGTGCAGGCCGTGCGGCTGGTATGTGACGAGCGCGTCGACCGCGCGGCGGTAGAGAACCTGGCACGCCAGAGCGCCGCGCGGGGCGTGGCGCTCTGGCTGCAGGCTGATGTGCAGGGCACGCTCGGCGAGCCAATCGCCGCCACGGCCGCGCTGGCCAGAGCCTGTGTGACCGCCGGGCAACCCAACGTGATCGCCGGCGTGCGCGCGGCGGAGGCGGTAGCAGTCGTGCGCGGCACGCGCCTGCTGGCGGCATGGCTTGCCGCAACGGGCCTGTGCTGCCCAATCGCGCTGCAGGCGCCCTCGGACGGGGACGCGATGCTCGCGGGCGCGGCGGCACTCGGCTCGCTGCTGTGCGACGGGATCGGCGATGTCGTGCAGGCGGCGTCGGTCCCGCTGGCATTCGATCTGCTGCAGGGTGCGGGGGCACGCCTGACACGGACCGATTACGTCGCCTGCCCCTCGTGTGGACGGACCCTGTTTGACCTGCAGACTACCACCGATCGCATCAAGACGCGCACGTCGCACCTGCAGGGCGTGAAGATCGCCGTGATGGGCTGTGTGGTCAACGGACCGGGCGAGATGGCTGACGCCGACTTTGGCTACATGGGCGGCAGCCCCGGCCACGTCAACCTGTACGTCGGCAAGGAGTGCGTGGAGCGGAGCGTGCCCGAGTCGGAAGCCGATCAGCGGCTGATCGACCTGATCCGCGCCCACGGACGTTGGGCCGAGCCAAACACGGCTGCCGAATGAGCGATCTCATTCTTGACGTCGATCCGCAGCTCAGGCGCCCCGTCCTCCTCGCGACCTTTACCGGCTGGTGCGACGCCATGGAAGTGTCGAGCCGCGTGATTGGCTTCCTGCGCGATACTTTGCCGGCCACGCGTGTCGGCAGCATCCGGTCCGATGACTTCTATGATCTGGGAAGCACGCGCCCGCGAGCGGTGCTGACGGGTGGCGTGTTGCGCTCGCTGGAATACCCCGGCACGACACTGTACGCGTGGCGCAATCCACGGGACTCGGGTCGTGATCTCCTCCTCCTGGAGGCGGCGGAGCCCAGCCTCCGCTGGCCCACGTATACAGCTACGATTACGGAGCTGGTGCGGCGCTGCGAGGTGGAGGCTGTTTACAGCTTCGGCAGCCTCTTCGACGCCGTGCCGCACACGCGGCCGCCGCGCATCTCGATGGCCGTCGCCCAGGGAGAACTGCGGCGCGCGCTCGCGCATCTGGGGTTGGCGCTCATCCACTACGAAGGCCCGAGCAGCGTGCACACCGCGTTGCTGCAGGCGTGCCGCGGCAAGCGTATTCCAGCCGCGAGCTTCTGGGGACACGTGCCCGCCTATGCGCAGCTCGGCTGGAATCCTCGCGCGACACTGGCTCTTCTCGAGACCGTGCTTGGGCTCCTGGACCTCGATCTCGACCTTCAGGAATTGCGCGACCAGGCCACCCAGGTCGACCATCTCCTGGATCGGCTGGTGGAGTCGGATACCGATCTCCAGCAGCAGGTCTACAGCTACGAGCGACAGTACGATAAGCAGGCGCCTGCCGAAGGGCTTCCCAACGCTGAGGCTATCGTCTCCGAGATCGAGGAGTTCCTTCGTGGCGGCCGCGAGGGCGACGATCCAGGCGAGTAGGCGCTGGCTGCCCCTGGGTGACCGCCCGCCGATGCGTTGAGGGCGCTGCCGTCCGGAAACGCCGTCACTGTTCGCATGCGTTACCGGATTGACATGGGGTGGATGGGCGCATAATCGCGTGGCCGTATCCGCCCAGCCCGAGTGCGGGGGCCAGTGTCGGCTTTGAGCACATGTGCACGGTTTGCTCGCCGGTATGTTGTACTATGCTACACACTGATGTATATACAATGTATTGATGGGGTACGCCTGCGTGCTTGGAAAGCAGAAGGGCCTGGGATGGAACACACACACGTTCAAGAGGCTGTTTCGATCAACATCCGCGCCAAGGCGCGGCAACGCGACCTGATTGACCTGGCCGCCGAACGGCTCGGTCGTAGCCGCTCGGATTTCATGCTCGAAGCTGCCTGTCTCAGGGCGGAAGATGTGCTGCTCGATCAAGCGTTCTTCACGGTCGATCACGGTACGTTCGCGCAGTTTCAGGCGCTGCTTGATCGGCCGCTGCCGGCGACCGACAAGCTCCGTCGCCTGCTCAAGACAAAAGCGCCCTGGGTGGAGTGAGCGTGCTCAACCTCTCACGGCCAGCGCCGATAACGGCCGACCATGATCTGGCGGATTTCGCGTGTGGCGAGCCGTCACTCGACGAGTGGCTCAAGAAGCGGGCGCTCAAGAATCACGCGTCGGGCGCTTCGCGCTGTTTCGTGCTCTGCACTGGCGCAACCGTCATCGGGTACTATTGTCTGTCTGCCGGCGCTATCAGCCACGAAGTGGCGCCGAAGGCGATGCGGCGCAATATGCCCGATCCGTTGCCGGTGCTGCTGCTTGGCCGGCTAGCGATCGACCGCCGTTATCACAATCAGGGCCTCGGCCAGGCTTTGTTGCGTGACGCGATGATCCGTGCTGTCAGTGTGGCCGGTGACGCAGGAGTGTTTGCGCTTCTGGTCCATGCCCTTTCGGAACCAGCCAGGCGATTCTATCTGTCGCGTGGTTTCGTGGAATCGCCACTGCGGCCGATGACACTGATGATCACGCTGGAAACCGTGCGCTCGATCCTGGCCGAGCCGGATTGATTCGTCCGCACGAGGACCCGGCGATCGCAACAGGAGCGTGAACTTTGGGTGACCTCGGCAGGGAGGTCGCCTGGTGGACATCCCTGCTGATGTGCCCGTTGCGGCGGCGTTACACTCAAACACGGAGTTATTGCCGTTATTATCTGTACTACCAAGTGAGGAGCCATCGTGATCGAACGCTACAGCCGCCCCGAGATGGCGGCTATCTGGTCTGAGCAAGCGAAGTTCGACCAATGGCTGCGGGTCGAGATCGCCGTTTGCGAAGCATGGGCAACGCAGGGCGCCATTCCTGAGGAAGCACTGACGGAGATCCGGCGCGCGCGCCTGGACATCGAGCGTATGCGTACGATCGAGCAGGAGACCGGACACGACCTGATCGCATTCCTGCGCGCGGTCGGCGAGAGTATCGGCAAGGAGTCCCGCTTCATCCATCTTGGCCTGACCAGCTCGGACGTGGTCGATACCGCGCTCGCCTTGCAGATCGTGCAGTCAGGCGAGTTGCTCGTACGCGATATAGACAAGCTCGAGGCAGCGATCACCACTCAGGCGTTGGCGCACCGCCATACCGTGATGATTGGACGCACGCACGGTATCCACGCGGAGCCGACGACGTTCGGCTTCAAGCTTTTGGTATGGGTCGACGCGCTGCGCAATGCCAGGCAGCGGCTCCTGGCTGCGATCGACGAGTTGCGCGTCGGCAAGCTCGCCGGGGCCGTGGGGACCCACGCGAACGTGCCGCCCGTAGTGGAAGAACAGGCGCTGGCCGCGCTCAGCCTGCGCACGCTGCCGGTCGGCACACAGGTCATTGGGCGCGATCGACACGCGAACTTCCTTGCGGTGCTGGCAGTGCTGGCCTCCACGCTCGACAATTTCGCGACCGAGATTCGCCATCTCCAGCGCACGGAGGTGCGGGAGGCGGCGGAGCCGTTTACCGAGGGGCAGCAGGGGTCGTCGGCCATGCCGCACAAGCGCAACCCGATTCTCTGCGAGCGCGTCAGCGGCATGGCTCGACTTGTGCGCGGCTACGCGCTGACGGCGCTGGAGAACGTGACTCTCTGGCACGAGCGAGACATCAGCCACTCGTCCGCCGAACGCGTGATCTTCCCGGATGCATGCCTGGTAACCGACTACATGCTGGACGTGCTGCGCGGCGTGATCGCCTCGCTGCGCGTCGACGCGGGGCATATGCAGCGCAATTTGGATTCGTCGGGGGGACTCATCTTCTCGCAACGCGTGCTGCTGGCGCTGATCGAGCACGGCGTCGGCCGCCAGGAGGCATACAAGCTCGTACAGCAGCATGCGCTGCACGCCTGGGACGAGGGGTGCAGTTTCCGCCAGCTGCTGGGCGATGACCCGGCGATTGCCGAGCACCTGGACGAGAAGTCGCTCGACGAGTTGTTCGACGTGCAGTATCACCTGCAATATGTGGACGAGGCGTATCGACGGTTGGGCTTGGCGACAGCATAGACTTTTGTCTGAGCGGTATTATCCCAGCTTGACGAAATAGCTCTTACAGGCGAGGTCGATCAGCTCTTTGGCCAGCATGGGCTTGACGCGCAGGTAGCGGGCGATGTCCATGAGCTGGTCGAGCAGATCGCGTGGATGACACGATCTGAGCTGGAGACCGAGCTTTACGTAATACTCGTTATAGATGTAACCCAGCGCCGCTTCGTTGTACTCTATGCTGCGTTGCGCGCAGGTGCGCTTGAAGATCTCGCGGAACTCGTCGATCGTCGGCGGTGTGATGTGTATCTTGTAGCGAATGCGGCGCAGGAACGCGTCATCCATGAGATCCTTCGGATCGAGGTTGGTGGAAAAGATGAGCAACTCGTCGAAGGGTATTTGCAGCTTGTTGCCCGTGATCAACGTCAGATAGTCCACCCGGCGTTCGAGGGGAATGATCCACCGGTTCAATAGCGCTCGAGGGGAGATCTGCTGCCGGCCAAAATCGTCAATCAAGAACATGCCGGCGTTGGCTTTCATCTGCAGTGGCGCCTCGTAGACTCTGCTTTCCTCGGACAGCTGCAAGTCGAGCTCGCTGAGTGTGAGCTCGCCGCCCACGACCACCACCGGCCGCTTGGACAGCACCCATCGCTGATCTACCAGCTCCGGATCGGTCTCCGACATGCGATGATGGTGCGCCTCGTCAAAAACGCGGATGATCTGGCCCTCAACGAGGACCGCGTACGGCACGTAGACATTACCGCCGAGCAGCGTCGCCGACACTTCGGCGATGGTTGTCTTGCCGTTACCAGGCGGGCCAAAGAGGAAGATCGAGCGCCCAGAGTTGATCGCCGGGCCAATCTGATCGAGCGTCTGCTGGCTGAACACCAGCCCGCTGAACGCGACCGCCAACTGCTCCCGTGTGACCAGGACATTCCGAATCGATTGCCGTTTCACGGCGAAGCTGTAGTCTTGCAGGGTGACCGGGCAAGGGCCGGCGTATGTGTTGCGCTCGAATGCTTCTTTGACCTTGTTCTGCCCCTTATCGGTCAGGGCATACCGATAGGTCGTGGAAAGGACGCCGGTGCTGCCGCGCACCTCGATGTAGTTCTGCGTCTTGAGGTTTTCGAGCAGGGTTTCCACGACCTGGTAGAACGGGAGACACATGTTGGCGGCCACGGTCGCACCGGCGATGACGCCGCCATAGTAGATGTGCTTGAGCAGCAGCTCGGAGATGAAACTGCTGTCGATGCCGGTGTCCTCGATCGAGTTGACACGCGGAGGAATCATTTCCTGGACTTCTTCAGGAGCTGCAACGACCATATTTCCGTACCTCCCACCGCGGCGGCGGCAAAGACCACCGTGTTCTACAGGCGTTCCAGTGGACTTCGCTCAATCCATGCCCAATGGGACTGCTCGCGTTCGGCGCCATGCGAACCCGGGAGGACTAGCCGGCCTCGCCGCTGCCACGCAGATTGAGCAGGCTGCGCAATTTCTCAATCCTGTTCTGCCGCTTTCCCTCCAGCTCGCTCTGACCCTGGGCCTCCAACGTCTCGCGAATCGTGGGCGCCAGGCTCAGGGGATGGAACGGCTTCGTGATGTAGTCGAAGGCGCCTTCTTCATAGCCGCGGAGCTCATCTTCGAACTGGCCCTTCGCTGTGAGGAAAATGATCGGAATGTTCCTCGTGGCCCCGTTATTCAGCACCCTTCGGCATACCTCGAAACCATCGATGCCGGACATCATGATATCCAACAGAATAAGATCGGGCTTGCTCGTCTCCAGCCGCTTGAGCGCTTGCTCACCGCTGTACGCTGCCTCAACGTCGTATCCCTCAAAATTAAGGGTCTCGCTTACAAGATCACATATAAGCTCATCATCGTCGACCACGAGGATACGGGCAGCCATGAAGCCTCCTTCTGCCGCGAGTATAAGAATCGCATCAACTATAGCATGACAGTTCGCCATCTCCAATAGTACAACGCCCCTGCCCGCCACGATAATTCTCGTTCCACGTGAAACGTCCAGCACCACCAACTGCACTACATGGCGCCTCCTCCGTCGGCACGGTGCCCCCTACCTCCCTGTATAGGGCGTGCGGCATAGTGGGATCACCGGGATCCCGGGGGCGTGCACATCGTGTCCGCCTGCCCTGGGCGCCGGCACGCGTGTCCCGGCGCCACCGCGACTGCCGCGGTGCCCGCCCACGCACGCCTGGCTCCAGCGCAGCAACCCCTGCTCCCGGCGCCACGCGCTCCCGAAAACGGAGCGGACACGATGCCCGATTCCTTGCCGACGACTGCGTACCGTTGATCGCCAGTGTCACGTGCGACGCTGGTGTCGCGGATCTACCTCTACCTATAGCCGCCTATGCTATACTCGCTGAGACATAGGAAGCGAAGGAGTATTCAGGCACATGGAGCCCGTGCTCTATAGAATCGGCGAGGCTTCGGCGCAACTCGGCCTACAAGACAAGAACAGCAACACGCTGCGCAGTTGGGTTGAAGAGTTCAAGAACTTCCTCGGCAGTTCCGCCAACCCTGAGTCAGGCAAGCCTCGGTTCTTCACCGAAGACGACATGCAGGTGCTTCGTACGGTGCGAGACCTTCGGCTCAACCACCTTCCCTACGGCGAAATCAAGGAGCGGCTGGCGCAAGGAGCCCACTCCGTGGAGCAGCAGGAGGACACCGGCGAGCAAAGCCGTGAGGTTGCGGTGGCAAGAGATCAAGGTACATCGCTAGTCCTCAGCGATCAGCTCCAGGCATTGTTGGCTCCGCTTAGCCAGGCAGCCGATGCATGGCGCGATCTGGCGAGCCAGTACCGCACCCGTTTGGAGGAGAGAGAAGGGCGGGTCCTGCAGCTCGAGCAGCGTATTGACACACTGCAGGGCCGCATCGAGGAAATGCTCGCGCAATCGCTCAAGCAGCATGAGGAAGCTGTGGCGCTTGCTCGATCGATGATGGAGGCACAGAAGGAGAGCCAGGCCGCGCAAGGCCGGAGCCGCAGGCGCTGGCTCGGCATCTTCTGACACTGCCGATCCCTGAGGCGCTGACATGGTAGGGACGTGTACTCTATGGCGTACTATGTTGCGGAAATAGATCCTTCACGCGCGGATACAGAGGAATGAAGACGTCATTGTAGAGGCGATTGTAGCGTTCCTGCATCACGGGGTCGGGTTCCAGCTTGGCGGCGACGCGCACCATGCTCCGCGCGGCCGTCCACACGTCTGGATGGTAGCCACTGCCGGTGGCTGCAAGGCAGGCCGCGCCGAGGGCGCCGGCCTCAACCACCGCCGGTACCAGCAGAGGCACGCCAAGCACGGCGGCCTTGATTTGATTCCACAGCAGGCTGTGCGCCTGCCCGCCTACCGTCAGCGTGGCAGCGGTCGTCCCGCCCTGAGCAATGGTCACGTCACGCACCTGCCGTATCGCAAGGGCGACTCCCTCCAGTACGGCACGTACCAGATGTGCCCTCCCATGGCCTGCCCGCAGCCCAAAGAAGACGCCGCGGGCCGACGGGTCCGCAAGCGGCGCGCGCTCATCGATGGTATAGGGCAGGAAGAGGCCGCCAATGTAGGGGAGAAGCAGAAGACCGTCACTCCCTGCCGGGGCCTCGGCGGCATGAACGAGCAACGCCTCCAGGTCGTGAGCGCCGAAGAGCGAGGCCAGCCAATCGAGCGCCAGGCCGCTGGAGGAAATGGCCGCGCCAAGATAGCGACGCCCGGGCGGTTCGGGATAGGCATTTGGTGGAGGAGTCCAGGCGCCCGGCACGGGATCCCAGCACAGGACGAAGCCGCCTGAGGTGCCGCCGAGAATCACCGAGTCGCCCCGCTCGGTCAGGCCGCTGCCGATGCAAGAGGCGATGCTATCGTTGGTGCCCGACACGACAGGAATGCCGCGATACAGCCTGCAGACTTCCGACGCTTCCTCGCTCACGGATCCAATCACCTGCCCGGGCGGCACGTAGGGCGGGAATTGATCGCGCGGCAGGCCGGAGGCGGCCAGCTCATCCTCGAACCAAGGGGCGGAGGTATGCGGCACCCCGCACAGCCGCGTGGCAATATAGTCCCACGCCTGGAAGTACCAGCATCGGCGCGGATCCGGATCGGCGTGGTTGAGATAAGACGCCTTGGCGATCAGGTGGCCGGGATCTACGGCGTGACCGATCTGCTTGCCGAGCAGTGCCGCCTCCACGCCCGCGCTTTCCTTGTCCATCCAGGTGAGAGCGGGGCCGCGCGGATGGAGCCGGGCATCGGTTGTGACAAGCGTCGGACCCTGCCCGCAGACGGCAACCGCTTTCACGGCGGCCACGTCAATCTCGGCGCAGACGCCGCGCAGAGCCTTGCATACGGCGCGCCACCACAGCGCCGCATCTTGCGTGACCTCGCCTCGCTCTGCCGTGAGTAGTCCCGCGTGCGGGAGGATGCGCATGGCATGCTGCCGGCCGGCAGCGTCGAAGATGCCCACCTTCACCCTCGCCGTCCCCAGGTCGATGCCGGCAAATAGTGGCTCAGACACAGATACTCATGACGTTATGTCTCATTCACTCCTCGCGCCGCATACGGCCGTGACCACTTCTCATGGTACGGGATGCGGACCGAGAGAAAACGATCTGTGGAAATCCTGTATTTCTCTGCGGATATCCTGCCCATATGGCGGACAAATCCGGGGGTGAACCTGGCATGGCCTGGGGAAAGAATTCGGCAAGTTGGCTAACGCCGTATTCCGCTGCCCAAACTATCCCCAATTATCCCCAGACCGTCGTGCTCTCATCCGCACATACTCCACAGATCATCGAGATTACCAACAGCCTTGTTCTCTCCGGTAATCTACCGTTTATCCCCAGTCTCCCCCCGGCCTACTACCACTACTGCGATCTCTTCATCTCTACTCGTGGATCAGATCGTATACGAGGTAGAGACCGGGATAACTTCAGCCGGCAAGAGAACCGTCGAGGCCCAGCTCGGGAGCGATAGAGCGCATAGCCACGATCACGAACGCGATGTGCTCGTCCAGGTCAACACCCAACTCCTCGGCGCCACGCACGATCTCCTCACGGCTTACCTGGCGTGCGAAGGCCTTATCCTTCATCTTCTTGCGCACGGCCGGAGCTTCGATGTCTTGAATGGATTTTGTCGGCCGGACCAGGACGGCCGCGGTGATCAACCCGGTCAGCTCGTCGACGGCAGAAAGAGCTTTCTCCATAGGGGTGACGCGGGGATAGCCCAGGTAGTCGGCGTGGGTGAGGATGCAATGGATGATCTGCTCCGGCACTCCGCGCTCGCGCAGAATAGGTGTGCCCATGTGCGGATGCGTAGCGGCATTGGGATGTATCTCCCAGTCAAAGTCGTGGAGCAATCCTGCCAGGCCCCACGCTTCTGCATCTCCGTCGTATCTCGCAGCATAGGCTCTCATAGCTGCTTCGACGGCCAGGCAATGCCGGATCAACCCTTCATTCTGGACATACTCCCGCACGATGGCCAGTGCCTCTGCTCGTGTCACGCATCCTCCTTGTAGGGGAATTCTTGTCGCCGCGCAGCTTGAGCGGCGCTCAGCACATACTCCAGGCCATAATCGCTAGAAGCGAGTAGTAGAGAGAACGGAAAAACGAGAGAGGGCATTCCATCTGGAACACCCTCTCCGGTGCAACGTTACCAGCCTCAGGAAGGCCGGCACAGACTACGACACATTCTCCTTTGAGGGCTACTCGGCGGTAGTGGCTACATCGGTAGCATCGTGCCCGGCTGCTCCCGGATCGTCGCTATCGAGCGTGTCATCGGTCGGGGTAGCGTCGTCGTCGAGCTCATTCTCTTCGGAATCGTCCACGAAGATCTCCTCAAAGGCGATATCCTCCGCCTCCTCAGTGTCCTCGAAGTCTGCTTCCGCCTCGAGCTGGTCCTGTAGCACTGCATCTTCGACGACGAAGGCTTCCGTGATCGCTGCCTCGATTTCCATCTCGACAGCATCCTCATTGCTGCTTGTCTTGGGCGTCCCGGCAGTACCACGGCGGCGCCCGATCTCGTAGAGCACGATGCCGGCGGCGACGGAGGCGTTGAGGCTGCTAATCTTGCCGCGCATGGGCAGTCGTACCAGGTAATCGCACTCCTCCGAAATCATCCGGCTCAGGCCGCGGCCTTCGCCGCCCACGATCAGGGCTATCGGACTATCGACGTCGAAGTTGTCGTAGTCAGTGCCCCCATCCATGTCGAGACCGACGATCCAGTAACCTGCTTCCTTCAGCGTGGCGACGCTTTGGCGAAGGTTCGCCACCTCGGCAACAGCCAGGTGCTCGACCGCTCCCGCCGAGGCTCGTACGACAGCCGGGGTGACTGCCGCCTGGTTATGCTTGGCCAACACGGCTCCGTCGATCCCCACTGCCTCACCGGTGCGAAGAATCGACCCCAGATTCTGTGGATCCTGCACGCCGTCGAAGAGCAGGACCAGTGGTTGCTCACCCGACTTGCCGGCAGCCGTCACGATATCGGCGAAATCCGTGTACTGGAATGGACGGCAGGCGGCGGCGATACCCTGATGATTGACGTTGCCCAGGACGCGATCGAGATCGAAGCGATCGACGCGCACAATGGTGATGTGCTTTTCCGCGGCGATCGCCTGAATCTCTTGCAAGTGATCGGCGGAATCCTTCACCCCGGCCGCGAAGTAGATCTTGACGACGTTTCCTGCCCGCAAAGACTCCAGCACGGGCCAGCGCCCATAGACGTCTGCCTGAATCCGCTCAAATTGGCTGACCGGGCTATGACCTGCTCGGGTGACGGTGCCGAGCGGCCGGCCGGCGTTCGCAAAATCCGGCTCGCGTCGCTCGAATGAGCGCTCGCCGCCAGGGAACGGCCGCCGATCCTGGAAGGCGGGTCGGTCGCCATCCGGACGACGGAAGCCGCGGTCGCTGTCGTCGCGACGACCCTGGTATGGCCGGTCACCGCGATAGGGCGAGGCCGGCCTCTCCCGCTGCGAAAGGTCCTGATCGAATGAACGGTACCCACCACGGCCCTGCCGGTAGGTAGGTCGCTCATCTCTCCCGGAACCCTGGCCGCGGTCCGCAAAGCTGGGTCTGCCTTCGTCGTGGCGCTCCCTCTGCCAGGGGCGATCATTCTCACCTCTCGTCTCCTGGAAGGAAGGACGATTGGATCGGAAAGGTGGCCGGTCACCGCCGCGGAAGGGCGGCCGGTCACCGCCGGGTGCGCTGCGGAAGGGCGGCCGGTCACCGCCGGGTGCGCTGCGGAAGGGCGGCCGGTCACCGCCGGGTGCGCCGCGGAAGGGCGGCCGGTCACCGCCGGGTGCGCTGCGGAAGGGCGGCCGGTCACAGGTGCGTCCGCCGGAAGGGCGGTCGCTCACCGCCGGGTCCGCCGCGGAAGCCGCGCTCGTCGTCGGATTGCTTCTCGCCGCGCTCGAAGCCGCGTGCACCGCGGCCCTGAAAGGTCGTCGAACCGTCGTCGCGTGGCTCACGCGCGAACGGTGGGCGATAGGAGCGGCCAGGGCGCGCATCACTGCCGCCGGTGCCGCGGCCGGCATCATCGTCACGCCGGGGCGTGTGTTCGCGTTGGCCGGCATCATACGCCGGCTGGCCGGCGCGGGCGTCGCGCTCGCGCTTTTGGAAGCCACTGTAGGGGCGATCGTCTCGCCCACCACGGCTCTCGAAGCCGCGGCGTCCTCGTGTATCATCATGTGCCATGGAATCTGCCTATTCTTTCAGCCGTTCATTCTCTAGAAACACGGCTGTATTATCAGCCGGCGCGCCTCACGCTCTTTGCGCGCGCCGGGTCCGCGTTCATGCGCGGATTCGTTCAATCATCCATACCGCCCGCGCTCATGCGCGGTGGGTCTCGCTGCTGTAGGGCCTATTTGGCATGCCGATGTCTTCGCCACCGCACGCCCTGTGGGTGATCTTCTACGATCACGCCCATTCCCTTCAGCTCATCGCGAACGGCGTCCGCACCGGCAAAGTCCCGTGCCGTGCGCAACTCGCGCCGCCGCTCGATCATCCCCTCCACCATCGCGGTGAATTCGGGGGACTCGACTGCCGGTCCTTCCGGCGCTACCACTAACCCCAGCACGTCCATTATCGTGCTCAACGCTTCCTGAGCGCGCACGAGCGCTCCTTTGACCGTGGGGTTCACCAGCTTGGGATCGCGGAGGAAATCCTTATACCGGTTGATCTGTGCTGCCAGATCATAGAGAGCGGCTATGGCCTGAGCAGTGTTGAAATCGTCGTCCATGCCAGCGTTGAACGCTTCAAGAGAAGCGTCGATCTGGACGAGAAGCTGGCGCGTCTCTTTCCGCATCTCCAACTCCACAGGCTCATCCGGCTGCACCGCCCGCACCGGCTGCCAATTCAGCAGCAGATCGAGATTCCTCGCCGCGGTGCAGAGCCGCTCCCAGCCGACCTCCACCTCAGACAGGGACTCTTCCGTGTAGGCCACGGGAGAGCGGTAGTGCTGAGATAGGAGATACAGCCGGAGAACGGACGACTCGTAGCGGGCGAGAATGTCTTTGACCGCCACGAAGTTGCCGAGAGAGTGCGACATCTTCTGCAGCACCTGCTCGCCGCTCGCTTCGGTGACATAGACCATCAGCGCGCCAATGTGTGCCCAGTACTTGACGAAAGGGGCCTTGCCGGTAAACGATTCGCTCTGTGCAATCTCATTCTCGTGGTGCGGAAAGATGAGATCCGACCCGCCGCCATGGATATCGATGCTGTCGGCAAGCTCCGCCCTTACCATCGCCGAGCATTCGATGTGCCAGCCGGGGCGGCCGAATCCCCAAGGACTCTCCCACTGGGGCTCTCCCGGCTTGGCTGCTTTCCAGAGAGCGAAGTCCCGCGGGTCCCCCTTGCCGTGCTCGCCCTCTTCTGAGCCGCCACCGTCCACGGCAGTGGGAATCGCCTCCTTGCCGCGGGCCTGCAGGCCACGGCCCGCCGTGTTGTCGACGGCTGTATTCCGCTTGGATAGCTTCCCATAGTCGGGGAAGCTCGCCACGCGAAAGTAGACGTCGCCGCCAACGCGGTAGGCATGGCCGTTTGTCACTAAACCCTCGATCATCATGATGATCTTGGGCATGGCAGTCGTGACAGTTGGGTAGTGATCGGCTGGCCGGCAATAGAGGGCATCTACACTGGCGAAGTAGGAGGCGCTGTACTTGGTAGCTACTTCCTCCGGAGTAATCCCCTCCGTCTGCGCGCGGGCGATGATCTTATCATCTATATCAGTCACGTTTTGGATATAGCGCACCCTATAGCCGCGATATTCCAAATGCCGGCGGATGAGGTCGGCCGTAACAAACAGCTTCGCGTGCCCAATGTGCGGTTCATTCTTCGGTGTCAGACCGCACATATACATCAAGACCGGATCGTGCTCCGGCTCGAACTCCAGTTTTTGGGCGCTCCTGGTATCAAAAATACGCAACCGGCCGGCTCCTTCTTAGCAAACTCGTACAGACCTCCACCTGTTAGTGTACCGACCTGGCCCCGCCGCAGTCTCAGCCCTTCATCTCCGCATCGATACATGTCCATTCCGGCGCATCGCCAGTGCGGTATCCTGCTTCGTAGTCGGCTGGCAATACGATCGCCGGATGGGCCGGAATCACACCGCGAGAGGCCGGCGCCCAACCTTCAGGCGTGATGTGTCGTTTTCATAAAGTAGAGGAACCATGAACCTTACCGCTCAAGATGTCATGACCCCGGAAGTGATCACCGTTGCACCAGAGACTTCTATCGAAGCGGCAGCCGCCGAGCTCGTGCGTCACCATCTCACCTACCTGCCGGTCGTCATCGCGGACGGCAGCATCGTGGGGACCGTCAGCGATTCCGATATGATCGGCAAGCAAGGTCAAACAGTCGGAGACATCATGACTGCCCAGGTGATCACCGTCTCTCCGGAGAACGATCTCGACGAGGTCAGCTACATCTTGAGGCGCGTGCATCGCGTCCTCGTGGTACAGGCTGGGAAACTGGTGGGCCTCATCAGCCACGCGGACCTGCTCAAACGCATCGCGCAGCGCTGGACCTGCACGATCTGCGGTGCCCAACAGTACGGCGCGACCCCTCCCGATCATTGCACGGAGTGCAACGCCCTGGGCGAGAAATTCAATCTGGTCGAAGAGCCTCCAATGATGTATCGGGACATGTGACAGCACGGGCCTGGGCGAAGGCCACCATCCTACGGCTGTATATCCCCCTTATGCAGTGAAGCAAGAAACTCCTTATTTGACGCGGTCTTCGCCAGATGATTGAGTAGTAGCTCGGTACCCTCGGTGGCGCCCAGGGCACTGACCATTCTGCGCATGAGCCAGACGCGCTGAAGCATCTGTTCATCCATCAGCAGCTCTTCATGCCGTGTGCCCGAGCGAAGCACGTCGACGGCAGGAAAGACGCGCTTTTCTGCCAGTTTGCGCTCCAGGATCACTTCCATGTTGCCGGTGCCCTTGAACTCCTCGTAGATCACATCGTCCATGCGGCTACCGGTCTCGATCAGACAGGTGGCGATGATCGTGAGGCTACCGGCGCCCTCGATCTTGCGCGCAGCGCCGAAAAAGCGCTTGGGTGGGAAGATAGCATTGGGATCGATACCGCCGGACAGCGTGCGTCCGCTCGACGGAATGGCCGTGTTGTAGGCACGGGTAAGGCGGGTGATACTGTCGAGCAGCAAGACGACGTCTTTACCGCTTTCGACCAGGCGCTTCGCCCGTTCCAGGGCCATCTCTGCCACGCGCGTGTGGTGATCGGCCTGCTCGTCAAACGTCGCGCTGAGCACCTCGGCGACCTTGACCGAGCGCTCCATATCGGTGACTTCCTCGGGGCGCTCGCCAACCAGCACGACCATCAGGTGCACATCCGGGTAGTTGGTGTTGATAGCGTTGGCGATCTGCTTGAGGATCACCGTCTTGCCGGCCTTGGGCGGCGCCACGATCATGCCCCGCTGGCCCCGTCCGATAGGCGCTACGAGATCCAACAGCCGTGTGGCGACGATGCTGGGCGTGGTCTCCAGAAAGAGTTGCTGATTGGGGTAGATAGGAGTCAGCCGGTCGAAGTGCGGCCGGCGCTTGGCTGTCTCGGGATCCACGCCGTTGACGGCTTCCACGCGCAGCAGGCCGTAGTACTTCTCGCTTTCCTTAGGCGCTCGCACCTGCCCGCTGACGCGATCTCCGGTGCGCAGACCAAAGCGCCGGATCTGGGAGAGGGAGACGTAGATGTCATCGCTACCGGGCAAGTAGCGATCTTTGCGAAGGAAACCAAAGCCTTCTTCCACGATGTCCAGCACGCCGGCTCGGAAAAGATTTCCCTGCTGTTCCGTCTGCGCTTGCAAGAGCCTGAAGATCAGGTCCCCTTTTTTGAGGCTGGTGTAGCCAGTTACCTCAAGGCTCTTGGCCATTTCACGCAGCTCGTGTAGCGTCTTGGCCTCGAGCTCGGCCAGATTCGCGCGCTTGCCGTTTACTGCGCTGGCGCCGCGATCCTGTTCGCGTGTCTCACGATCGAGGTTGACTACCCCCTGGTCGACGTCGACCGGTTCATGAGACACATCTACCAGGTCCGGCGAGTCGCAGGGAATCAAGTCAGGAAGCAGAGGCTCAGCATCGTGTACAGCATGCGGCGGTTCCGCCAACGCGACCGGAGCCGCATGGCCGTTCGTCTCTACGCCTTCCCTTCCCTCGCGCGATCCCGTGAGATCTGGGGATCGCAGATCATTGTGTCGATATCCGTCAATCTCGTCCAATGGTGCACCGCCTCAATCCAACGCGTCGTGCCCGATCGCGACCGCATAGATACACTATGGGCGCGCGCCATGACCGGAATACTGCACGCCGCGAAACAATTCTCCGTTGTACTGTCGCTTGCGGTAAAGAAAACATTGTCGCGCTTCACTACGATCATCGGACGTCAAAATCCGCTGAGATACGCCGGCATCCAAGCAGGCACTCAGCGCTCTCTGTTTCTCCTCTTCATTTCGTGGCCACAATCGGCATTGAATCTCTCCCCTCAAGCATCTCAGCGCACATATCGCATGCACGGTTCCAGCCGATCTGCCAACACCCATCGGCATATCGGCGCCAAAACAGTCTTCCATCGCATCGGTCAACGCGCTGGTGACATCTCTATCTGGAACGCGCATCGGCCGGGCGCGGCCAGCACGTAACTTCCGTGCCAACTCCTCAGTACGTGGCCGTTCCAGCATGCCCACGGTAGGATCGCTTACAGCACAGTCGCGGGCTACGGCCAGCGCACAGCGCATGGCATCCACTGCTACCTGGTCGGCAGCCTCTTTCGCACTCTTGTCCATCCAGTGGCCGGCCGCCGGTGCGGCGGCTTCAGTCACGCGCACGGGCTCCAGTCCAAGATTGCGATCGAGCAGGTCACTCACAGATGAAGTCCTCAGCGCTCCTTAGCGCCGTGCCGACTCAGCCCACACCAATGGCAACGCGCTCCCATGCCGGCAAAAATAATCGATGCGCGCGATATGGGACTTGAGTAGTTACCAATCCTCCAAAGGCACCACATGCCGGCAGCCAGAGAGACGTAGTGCATGCAGGCATCCCCATGCGGCTCAGACGCGTGGAAACTCGCTGCCCGGGGCAAGAGAAAACGGGGAAGTCGTATGGGATGATGGAGTATAGACCGACTCGAGCCTTGATGTCAAGGCCCATTCGGCCACTAGTTACGGCCTCAAAACGGCCACCGCGGCCCTGACCGGATACCTACAAGTGTGGGTGATTGGGGATGGCAAGCGCGTGGTCTCAGTAGGAACAGACGCCTATCTGTGGATGCCGGGCCGCTAACTACTCGCGGCTCGTGGCCGTAGGTTCCTGCAGCGGCGCCACATGGATGTGATGTGCATCGAGGCACTTGAGATGTGCTCGCACGTCGCTGTACATCAAGCGCCCAAATAGATGCCGGTGTCGTGCTCCCAGCACAACGTCCTCGGCACTGCGATCTCTGATCACGTCCTCAATCACCGTGCTGGGGTTGCCCTGACCTACCAACAGCTCTATCTCGGGACGGGGCAGTCCTAGCCGATCAAACTCGGCCTGTATGGCGGCCTCAGCGCGCTTGAGCAGCACCGCGCCATCTTCGGTTGATTCGGCAATCGGCAAATAGTAGCCGCTCATCGCTACCGCGGCGCCTGACAGCGGGTGTTGATCGAGCACGTGCAACAGAACAAGCTTCGTTGCACCAACCTCGATCGCGACGTGCGTCCCTTCTTTGCCCACGCACTGAATCGTCGACGTGTCTTCAATTGCGATGACAAGAGTACCTGCCGTCTTCATTGCTCGGATCCCCTCCCGCTCATAGCTCAGCCCGACGTGTGCGGAGTCCGGCTACTCTCAGTATTTCACTGCTTTACGCGCACGTAAAGGGAAGTGGACAACCTTATTGCTCGCCTATTCGCCAGAGCCATCGTGTCCTGTCTCCGTAGCCGCCTTATACTCACTCTATGAGATGCGCGAGTGAGGAGAACCCGTGATCCCGGCGGTAGCACATATCCGTATCTGCGCGGCAGCACAGCGCGATGCCGCCGTCCATTTCGCCGCGCGGATGGTCCAGACCCCCAGTATGCCCGGCGAGGAAGGCGGCGTTGCGGAGCTGCTGCGGAAAGAAATGGAGAGCCTGGCATACGACGACGTGCAGGTAGATGCCGCGGGTAACGTGATCGGCTTCTTGAAGGGCTCGGGCTCGGGACGCAGCCTGCTGTTCAACGGGCATATGGACATGGTCTCGGCGGGAGATCGCGCGCACTGGCATGCAGACCCGTTCTCCGGCCACGTAGCTGATGGCTACCTCTGGGGACGGGCTGCCGCCGACATGAAGGGACCGCTCGCCTGCCAGGTCTATGTCGTGCCGATATTGCGCGCGGCAGGCATGCTTCCGGCTGGGGATATCTATGTCACCGGCGTGGTCATGGAGGAGGTTGGCGGCCTGGGTACACAGCACCTGGTTTCGCATTTGAGAGCAGACTGCGCGGTGGTTGGCGAGCCCAGCAATTGCCTGCTCAAGCGCGGGCATCGCGGTCGTACGGGCCTGCGCGTGACCATTACCGGTCGCGCCGGACACGCCAGCACGCCCGATCGTGCCGTCAATCCGCACCTTGTCGCCGCGGCATTCCTGCTCTCCCTGCGCGACCTTCCGATGGCCTCGCATGCCGAGTTCGCGGCCGCAACCCTCGCGCCTACCATTTACCGCTCCGATAATGAAAGCATCAACGTCATACCTGAGAGCGTGAGCATGCACCTGGATTGGCGCACCGTACCCGGAGAATCGGCGGACGACATGGTGCGGATCTTGCAGGGACGACTCGATGCAGCGTTGCTGCCTGGCAGCCGCGGCACAGTGGCAGTCGAGCAAGACGATATGCTCAGCTACGCAGGCATGCGCATGAGCCTCCCGTCTATATTCCGTTCCTATGCTCTACCACCGGACCACTGGATGGTACGGCGCGCGGAAGAGGCGCTTGATAGCGAGCCGGCCGGATTCTGGCGCTTCGCTACCGACGGAGGACACCTGTACGCCGCGGGCATACCGCCTTTGGGCTATGGTCCCGGCCTGGAAGAGCACTGTCACATTGCCGATGAGCGTATCAGCATCGCGCAGATGGAGCGCGCCCTGGCCGGCAATGCCCTCCTGGCGCTCGCCCTGACAGGCACTGATCTCGCGGAGATGTAAGAACCGCTCCGATTTACTGGTAGTGGCAAGTAGCCTGTCAACCATCAGTGTTCTCGGCTACCTGACACCGAAACGAATGGCCTGTGACAAGCTGCTAGTCAAGCGGCAACATATACGACGGTCTGGCTGGGAAGAGCGTCTCGAGCAGAATCCGCTCTATTCCGTCTGCTCGGACATCAATATGCGCGTAGGCGAGATCGGCAAAGCTGCGGTAGCCAAGCAGTAGCTGTGTGAAAATCGGCTGCGGAAACGCGGCCTGACTTTCCCCCCAGAGTGGCTTTTGCCAGGGCTCTACCGTGACCAGCTTGCCTTGCGCGAAGGCAAGACGCAGTCCGCCGCGGTAAAAATCGATGCAGAATTCCCCGGTGTAGCCGGCCATGACCGATTGCTCCAGGCGTCGCTCCAGCACGGGCGCGATGTGCAAGACGAACGCCGGCAGGTCCGGTATCCGCATCCACCAGGCATAGCGGCTGCCGATGAACGGGGCCATGTCCGATCCGAGCGCATCGAAGATCGCATGTCCAGGTCCCATCTCCAACCGGAAGCGCGAGGGCGGCGGCGAATCTTCCGGGCGGCAGGGGAAGGCAGCAACAATATCTTGCGCTGCGCGCAGGGCGTGAGGAGCGACCTCGGCAAGCGAACGCCCCTCTCTGACCGCAATGCCCCAGATACCGACAGAGTCGTCGCTGCGTATCCTGCTGAGCAGGATGTAGCCGATGGCCGTGTCGTCGGCTGCCGTGATCATATAGGTCGCGCCGACATTGCGCGCCGCCGGATCACATGCGAAGGCCATCCAACGCCACGCCGCTTCGTCCACCACGGTTGCTATCTGCCAGCACGCGCGCTCGCGAGCGGAAAGCGCGAGCAACAAAGGGAGGTCGTCCTCTACAGCGGGGTGCAGGGTGTACGGAACCGGCCCCCCCGGTTTCTTCAGCGCAAGCGCGGAGAAGTAGACGTGTCGGGCAGCCTCCAGATCGACGGCGAATTCGTAGCCAAATTGCCGGTAGAAATTTGGTATGCCTGTGATCCCCTGTACCAGGTGCCCGCGTGCCGAGCTGCGCGCGTGAATAAGGCCAAAGATCGCGCGCTGCAAGGACCGATTGCGGTATGGAATCTCGGTAGCCACGATTTCAGGCCGGCCCAGCATGAATGGAATGTGCTCGTAGGTTACCTCGTTGGCAAGAAGGCAGGTCGCGGCGACAATCCTTCGCGTCTTGATGTCTTCGACCAGGGCAAAGTCGTAGCCGGTGATATGTGCATGGCGACCACTCATCATGTCGCGGACCCAGTACCCGATGACCGAGTTGGGCGGAGCATCCTCTCTTGGCCGGAAGACACTTTGATACATGGCGACGAGCCGGTCAAGGTCGCCCGGCGTCGACCAGCGCAGGCGCAATCCATCGCCCAGATTCCGCTGGTACGCTTGGTCGGCCAGTGATAGATCTGCCGTCCGGCCCTGCTCCACCGCGACGTCCCTCATCCGGCCACCTCATTCACAGGATGGAATCGGCTCACGTTTCTGCCTCAACCATCCTACCACCGCGCACGACAGGGCGATGTATCGTGCGAAACCATCCAGGCGGTCCATGAATCGGCCCGTGGGATGCCGGTCGGGCTGGGCTACTGCTGTATCGTCTTGTACTGCTGCCGCAGGCCCGCTAGGAAGGCTTCGGAATCTGCAGGGCTGATCACGATCGCCTTGCGATAGCGTCGTTGAATGACGATCAGCCGGTCCAGGTTTGTCGCGTGCATGGACACGGTACCCAGGCCGGGGATTCGATAGCGGCCCGCCCAGCCGAACAGCCCTCCCGTTCCATAGATCCGTATAGCCCCCTGGAGGGCAGGGCGCGGAAGATAGCGCACGCTCGTGATTTGACTGAGCGGGATCTTCAAGGTCTTGAGCGCCTTTCGCTCTACGTAGAGCCCACGGTTGTCTATGGCGTACCCTAGAGGCGATGCAGCAAACGCCATGGCCGGTACGGCGACGATTGGCGCGCACATGATGATCAGCAATGGCACCAACTCGTGCAAAAAGAAGATCAGCACGAGCACGCAGAGCAGTGTCAGCAGGGTAAGCGCCGTCCGCGGTAACGCAGCGCGGTCGAGGCGGGCCGCCACGAACCTGCGGCTAGCATGCGGTTCCGGACCCACGCGCATGTTCCGGAAGTAAAAGGTGAGCAGCTTCTTGAGCACGGCTTAATAGACCAGACGCTTTTCGAATCGTGTGAGGTTACGACACCCGTCCCCGGTCACGACCACGAAATCCTCTATCCGCACGCCGCCGACACGTTGATCGTAGAGACCCGGCTCGACGGTGACCACGTGGCCGGTCTCCAGCACATCGTCGGCTCTGTTCAAGCTCGGTCGCTCGTGTACCTCCAGTCCCACTCCATGGCCCAGGCCATGGATGAAGCCGCTGGCCGGAAAGGCGCCGGTGCGCAGGGAGGTGGCGTACCCGGCCCCCTCATAGTGCTTGCACACCGCTTCGTAGATCTCTCTGCCGTTGGCGCCAGGTCGAATCAGTCTCAGCGCCAGCTCCTGCGCCGCGATAGTCGCGTCATACATATGACAGATCTCCGGCCCTGGATCGCCCTTACTCACGGTACGGGTCATGTCCGCGAAGTAGCGAAGCTCGCGATGGCGTGGAAAAACATCCATGATGATCGGTTGGTTGGGCCGCAACGGCCCGGCGCCGCGGTTGTGCGGGGAGGCAGAATCGGTGCCGCAGGATATAATGGTGCCCTCTCCGAAGCAGCCTTGCTCGAGCAAAGCAATGTCCACAATTGCGCGCAGCCGCTCCGACGTCAGAACGGCACCGTCATGGGTCAGCACGCCGCCCTGTGACGTGCTGCCCGCCACGATATCGACTGCCGTCCGCACCGCCTGCTCCGTTGCGCGTTGCGCCGTCTCGATGGCAGCAACCTCATCCCCGTTCTTGACCCCGCGCGCATCCTCGACTGCCGCGGGATCGCAGGTGACCGCGATCCCTGCGGCCCGCAGATGATCGACCACGTGTACGGGCGTTGCCGGGGTGATGGTCACGTCGGAGACGCCGTACTGCCGCAACAGCTGAAGCACGAGCTCTGCGTAAACCCGGTGCGGATTGGCTTCCTGCCTGGAAAGGTCCAGATAGCCGAGATCCTCCGGCGTAATCACCTCGCGAATCTTGCCATGTCGAGCGGCCTCGTCGCGCTCGAAGTTGGAGCACACCAGCGTCTCTCCCGTTGCATGCCGCAGGTACATGACGGCATCGCCAAAGAGGAAGCCTATGGCGTAGTACATGTCGGCGTTGTGAAAGCTCTCGGAGATAAGCAGCAGATTGCCGGGCGCGCTCAAGCGATCGTCCTCCTGGATAACGTTCCTCGCCACTGTATCGTAGCACTGTCGCCCCGATTGCCGGTTGGCATCGGCTCCTATCCGGGCGCGTTACTACACCTGCCCTGGCAGTGAGGGCGGATATATGTGCCGCACCGACCGGTTCTCACACTATTGTGGCTGGGTGACCGTGTCAGGTGGAGCGTGGGTCCTCGGTAGAGGAAGAAGCGGCCGGCTTGCTCCCGAGTTCGAGCACGTGGGCAAGTTGCTGCATGGTATGCTCAGGAAATTGTGGCAGGTGCGCTGGAAAAAGCGCGTGCCACGGCGAGCAGACAGCATCGAGTTTGGATTCGACGCGCGCCTGCGCGTCCCCGCGTGCCAGAACGGTGCAAACGTACTGGTTGAGGCTCACATTCTCCTGGGCGGCCGCTTCTACCAAGCTGCGATGCAGTGATCGCGGCATACGGACAACGAACTTGCCGCTCGGACCTTCTTGCTTGGACGGTTCGGGAATCTGATGGCCCTGCTCATACTCGGTTTCGATCCACAGGCGACGCGCTTCGTCCGCCATCGCGCCGATTTCGTCTAGTGTGTCCACTTGCGTCATGCATCCCGGGAGGTCCGGATACACAACCACATAACCGCCTACTGGGTCCGCATGCACCGTGAACGGGTATGCGCGTGCGAGGTAATCTTCAAGCGTAGAAAAAGAGGTTGCCATGGTGGGTTTCTCCGTAGTGACGATTCCTAGTCGTCCAGACCAAGCCGATCGCAGAGCCGATCGAGGTAGACGCGTGCCACCTTCCCGCTCTTAATAGGGACTACGATAGTGCGCTGCCCAGATTTCGTGAATGCTCTGTGGCTTCCTTTCTTGCGAGCACATGTCCAGCCAAACAACTCGAGTAAGTGCTCCACGTCGGAAAACTCCGCCTGGGGAGGCCGTTGGCGGATTCGTGCAATGAGCTTCTCTCGCTGACTCATGTGTCCGCGTTGCTTTCGTCCACGCTGCCATAGTACTGCCGGTGGTACTAAGTGTCAACTGCACGGCGCGCAGCCGCATACCTGCGTGGGCCTCGTGGCGGCAGATCCCCTATAGTTAGATCCGGGGCAATGCTATGCCCACCTCCCTCCGGGCACGATCCGGATGAGAGTGATTGGGGCGTGTCTTTTCCGCCTGCCCAAGGAAGGAATCACCGGCGTGGACACCGCGCCTGAGGAGCAGAGCAACCATCGTCCCCCAGTGTTGCCGCCGCTCACGGCCGCAAGGTGGCGGTTCCATCCGCTCGATGCCCTGCTCATTGGCGCGCCGCTGGCGATACTCGCAGAGGTACTTCATTGGAGCCCCGCGGTGCTCTTCTTTGCCAGCGGCTTCGCCATCGTGCCTCTGGCGCGATACATCGGCGTGTCCACCGAGGAATTGGCGGGCTCTGTCGGGCCGGCCGCGGGCGGCCTGCTGAACGCGACGTTCGGCAACGCTACCGAGCTGATCATCGGCGTCTTCGCGCTGCGGGCCGGCCTGTATGAGGTGGTTAAAGCCTCTTTGGTCGGCTCGATTTTGGGCAACATTCTGGTCGTGCTCGGGTTCTCTTTTCTTATGGGCGGCTGGAATCGTGAACGGCAGTATTTCAACCGCACGGCCGCGAGCGCGGCCGGGGCGCAATTGACTCTCGCGGGCGGTGCTCTCCTGGTCCCAGCTGTACTGGCGGCAACCTCTCCGGTCTCCAGCCTCACGATGAGCCATCTGAGCACATTGACTGCGATTGTACTCATCGTTGCCTACACTGCCGGCCTCTTCTTCACGTTACGGACGCACGCCCACCTCTTTACTGAAGAACAAGTCAAGGAGCTGCATGGGAGCAGCTGGAGTGTGCAGCGGGCAGTGATCGTCTTGCTTATCTCCACTGTGGTCGTGGCCGTTTTGTCGGAACTGCTCGTCGACGGAGTCAAGGGCGTCACGGTGCATCTGGGCTGGACGCAAATGTTTGTGGGTGTGATCCTGATCGCGCTGCTCGGCAACGCAGCCGAGCACACCAGCGCGGTGAGCGCGGCCATCCACGACCAGATGGATCTCGCACTGACCATTGCGCTTGGCAGCGCGACGCAGATCGCCTTGTTCGTGGCGCCGGTGTTGGTGATCGCGGGATCGCTCATCGGGCATCCTCTGGACCTGCTGTTCGATACCTTTGAAGTGGCCGCCGTGATCATTTCCGTGAGCCTGGCGAACCTGCTCATCGCCGATGGCGAGAGCACCTGGCTGGAGGGCGCGCAATTGCTGGCGATCTACGCCATACTGGCCGTGGCGTTCTTCGTGCATACCTGAGGTGAAAATGAGCCTCCAGCCGCGGCAGAGTGGATCCCAGGCATTGCGCCGGACCAGGTCGTTTCCGGCTACACCGTTTTTGGCTGCAGCATGAAGTATGCCTGGCTGTCGAACGGCTGTTCGCCGGGCACGGGCCGCACGCGCACATACGTGCCGTCGGCGCGTAACTCGCGGGCATTAACGGTGTCGTGCATGCATGCCTCGAGTACGTCGTTTCGCAGGTACGCGCGCAAGCTGGGATCATCGATGGGGAACAACACCTCAACCCTGCGGTCCAGGTTGCGCGGCATGAGGTCGGCGCTGCCCAGGTAAATCTCCTCATCCCCGCCGTTATGAAAGTAGTAGATACGACTGTGCTCGAGATACCTACCGACAACGCTGGTGACCCGCACGCCATCGCTGATGCCCGGCACGCCCGGACGCAAGCAGCAGACCCCGCGTATCAGCAGATCGACGCGCACGCCTGCCTGAGCAGCACGGTAAATCGCCTTGATCATAGCACGGTCGACCAACGAGTTCATCTTGAAGATCAACCGTCCATCGCCATGCTTCACGTGGCTCTCGATTTCACGGTCGATCCGCTCGAGCAGGCTTGACCGCAAGCTTACCGGCCCCACGAGCAACTTGCGGAAGGTCGACTGCGTCGAGTATCCAGTCAGGTAGTTGAAAAGCTCCGTGGCATCGGCGCCGATCTCCGGTCGAGAGGTCATGAGTCCCATGTCGGTGTACAGGCGCGCGGTGGTCGAATTATAGTTGCCGGTGCCAAGGTGCACGTAGCGACGGATACCGTCCGGCTCCTTGCGCACAACCAGGGCAATCTTGGCGTGCGTCTTCAACCCCAACATGCCATAAGCGACATGCACGCCCGCTTTCTCAAGCGCTCGCGCCCACTCAAGATTGTTCTCTTCATCCCATCGAGCCTTCAGCTCGACGAGCACCGCGACCTGCTTGCCCTGCGCTGCCGCATCCATCAGAGACGCAACTACAGGCGCGTGGCTCCCCACGCGGTAGAGCGTTTGCTTGATGGCCAGCACCTGGGGATCGTGGGCTGCCGTCTGGAGGAAATCGATGACCGGCGTGAAGGAGTCATACGGGTGATGCAGAAACACATCCTGACTTCGCAGCACGGCAAAGAAATCTTCACCAGACGTGCGCAACGTGGCCGGCACGCGCGGCGCGAATGGTGCATCCTTGAGATCCGGCCGGTCTATCTTCAAAAGCTGGCGGACATCAGCCAAGCCCAGCGGGCCGTCTTCGGCATAGATGTCGTCCGGGCCAATCTGCAGATTGCTCATAAGCAGGCTGCGCAGGCGCTGCGGCATGGCGCTATCCACTGTGAGTTGCACCACGGAGCCGAATCGCCGCTCGAGCAAGCTGGCCTCGATGGTCCGCGACAGATCCGCGGCCTCGTCTTCCTGGATTTCGATATCGGCATCGCGAATCACTCTGAAGGCATACGATTCCGTCACCTCGAGGCCGGGAAAGAGCTTCTCCAGGTTTGCGGCAACCAGTTGCTCGAGCCAGACGAGGTTCTGTGGCTGCCTGGGCGTGCCCGCCAGCAGGCTGTCCGATCCCGGTGACTGCGTCGGCACCAGACGCGGCAGCATGTCGGGCATCTTCACCCGGGCGAAACGCTCACCCTCCTCGGGATTGGACACGGTGACGGCCAGGTTCAGGCTGAGGTTTGAGATGTGCGGAAATGGATGCCCCGGATCGAATGCCAGCGGCGTCAATATCGGGAAAACCTCGCGCTCGAAATAGTCTCTCAGCGTGTCGCGCTCATGATCCTGTAGCTCGACATAATCGACAACGCGAATGCCTTGCTCAGCTAATAGCGGAAGCAGATCCAGAGAGAACAACCGTCGCTGCTCCGCGACGTCCTGCGTAATCACCTTGCGGATCTCGCGTAACTGCTCGCTGACCGTAAGGCCGTCCGGGCCCTCTTCGCTCAATCCAGCCTGGATCTGCTCCTTGAGGCCGGAAACCCGAATCATGAAGAACTCGTCGAGGTTCGAGTTAAAGATGGAGAGAAACTTGACTCGTTCCAACAACGGATGCCTGAGATCGGCAGCATTCTCCAGGACGCGCCGGTTGAAATCGAGCCAGCTCAGTTCCCGGTTGATGTAGCGCGGAGCCTCATCATTGACGGGCGGGGCGGCCGAATCAAGCGCCACGGCGGCTTCAGGGGGGTCCTTCACGCCCACATCACCGCTCCCCAACCCCACGTCAGTACTCATCCAGCCGCCTCCTTAGTGTCGTACTGTTAACAATAGCAGGCCGGCGCGTGTTATGTCAGCTACGTTGCCCCCAGACCACGTCGACGCAAGAGGCCGGCATAGCCTTCTCGATTGACCAGTCGGCAGCCCGCCTCACTGCCGGATTCTGCGCACCACCAGCGCGGTATTGCCGGCTGAATCCTGCGTGGCTACATTCAGTCGCGTCACAAAGGCGGTCGGTATGGCAATGCGAAGGCTGAATGTGCCGCCGGTATCTGCCGTCGTACTGAACATGGCGGCGTTTTGCGTGCTGGTCACGAGAACGGCAACATGGGCCCCCGGTGCGGCAGTACCCTGGAGGACGAGGCTCCGCGCCGTGTTGCCCGCGATATCCGCGCTGGGAGATATGACGGCCAGGCGCGCCTGCTTGACCGGATGCGTCACGTAGCGGTCACGAGTGACGGCGGGTTGGTCGAGCAATGCCCCGGACTGGATATCCATCAGCAGACGGAGATACTGTCCCAGCGCCCAGTTAAGCGGCGTAGCGGATCCATCTGGTCGCCCAGCAGCCATACCGATGGACGCTGTGAGGGGTGGCGTGCCGGCAGGAGAGGGCGGCACCGACTTCCTCTCCCATATCTGCTCCGGGATAAGACCCGTGACTGTGGCGAAACGCTGCATCGTCTGCAGCGCGGCACGGGCCTCCAGTACGCGGCCTTCGCTCAGGTCGTACTCGCCGCGCTCGCCGCCAAGCACCGGCCAGGGATGTCCCTCACCCTGCAGCGCGTTGGAGTTCCAGGGGGCGCCGTTCGCCGCATCACCGTAGGTGTCGTGGTTGTAGCGGTACCAGGCCGGGCCGTTGGCAGTCACGACTCTGATCGCCGAATCGACGACGGCGAGCGATGCAATGACGTCCTTGTCGTCGGGCGCGAGCACGCCCAACCGCGCAAGCTCCAGGAAACCGGCATCGACCACCGATCGCTCGTCTCGCGCGGTACTACCGGCAATCTGCAAGAACCCGCCGTCGTTCGGATTGGTGTTGTCGTCAAGACGAATAAAGTATGGATGGCGTGCCAGAGGGCCGGTCGACGTGATCGTCCAGGCCTTCACGCTCCGCTGCCACTCGTCGGCCACGGCGCGATAGACCAGCGCGCGCGCCGCGTCGCCGTTCTTCTCGGCGAACTCGGCAGCGGCCACCAGGCCCGCTATCTCGGCCGCGATGGTCGAGGGCGAGTAGCCGGGATCTTCTTCCCAGCGCTCCTGGTCGGTACTTGGGCCCTTGCCCACCAAATAGTCGGCGAGCGGGCGCAGCCGATCCACATAGGTGGCGCGATCGTCCACGCCCAAGCTCCAGGCCAGAATCAAAGGGTAGGCGACCTCGTCCAGCTGTATGCCGCTTTCGACGGGATCCCCATCGACCAAAGCGTCCTGCGGCACGCTGCCATCTGGCCCTACCAGGGTCGTGAGCATATAGCGCAGGATGTCGTGCGCCGTGGCCGAATCGCCTGCCGCGGCGAAGCCGGTAGCCATCTCGTACAAATCGCGGCTCCAGACCCGGTGGTAGCCCTGTCCGCTGTTCTGGTCCGCGGCGACCGACTGGCCCCATGGCGTGCTCAGCGAGGCCACGATGGCGCCGGGGAACCGCTTGTCCTCGGACGCTTTGAGCGCCAGCGCGGCATCGAAATACTGATCGCGTTCAGCCTGGCTGAACCGGCCATCGGGCTGATGCAGGCCGGCGGCATAGCGGCGCCATGCGGCGGTGAAGAACTGCTTCGGTGGCGCCAAACGGCTGCGAGAGGCCGGCGCCGGCTGTCCGCGCGGCGACAGCCTCTGACGCCGCGAAGCCCAGGCCGAGGTCGGCGGTGCCGTCTTTCCGCAGCCCCAGGTACGCTCCCTGCACGATATTGCCCGGCCCAGCCGAGGCATATGCCGCGCCGGACACATAATTCGCGCGGAACGAGAGCGCTGGATCACTTGCAGTGCCGGCGTAGCCTGTGGTTCCGGCGACAAGCGGCGGGCTGCCGAGCAACGCCGAGGCTACAGGGCCATAGTGGCCGGTATCGTCGTGGGCCAGCAGCACAGAGCCGGCGACACGGCCGCTGTCGTGAGTGCCGTTGCCGTTCAGCGCGGGGTCGTAGCGTACGTAGACGCGCAACGGCACATGCGCTCCAGCCGGCCGGCTGAGGCGCAGATGGATGAGCACGGTCGGCCGCCGCGGGTCCGAGAGGTAGGTTGTGGTCAGGGTGTACAGATGAAGCCGGTCGTCGCAGGTGACGACGTACTGCTCTGACCGCGGATCGGGGTGGCTCGTGACGCAGGGCGTGTCGACGGCCTGCCGGTCGGCGAACGTTTTGCCGTCCGTGACGATGAAGGAAAGTGACGTGACGTCCGGCGTATCGGTAGTGGGGTAGAACACCTCAGTCATCTGGCCGGCCGCAAGCGTATACCAGACGTTTGAGGCAGTGCCGAAGGCGCTGCCCACGCCGTCCTTCCTGCCGATTGCCCAGTATGGCGTTACGCCGGGGCTGCCTGGGGCGGCAACGGAAAGAGCGACGCCGGCTCGCGCCGCGCCAGGCGCGCCCGCGCCCAGGCACAGCAGCATGAGAGCCGTGCGCATGAGGCGGTGTCGCCAGGGACGGTACGGGTGGACGTGTAGAAGTAGAGGACGCGGTGAAACGGCCACGAATCAGACCAGTTCGTGGGCGCGTGCATATTCCCGCAGGCTGTGCTTGAAGCCGCTGGCCGCGTCGAACAGCAAATCGCCCATGACCATCCAGGGAGCATCCTCTGTATCGTCCTCCAGCGTCGGCATCAAGAGGTCGTCTTCTTCAGCCTGCGTCAGTGGGGGCTTGCGCCACGAGAGTGCCATTGCCTGTTCTCACCTCCCAACAGCCGGCGCTCGGCGTCTTCATTCTATCACCGGCCGGCAGCGATTTCATGCGCGGCCAAGTCCTGGGCTCGGCGGGTCTACGAGCATGGCGAATTAGATTGGATGGGTGGTCTTCAAGAGATTGCTGGGCGGCGGCGCCGTGGTGCCGCGAACGATCAGCGTGGCGGGCAACACCTGGTGTTCGAACGCTTCGTTACCGATCTGGTTCTCGATCAGCAGGCGAGCGGCGCGCATACCCTTGTCCAGTCCGGGCTGGCGCACCGTGGTCAGCGGCGGGCGTGTCCACTGGGCGAGCTGGCAATCGTCAAACCCCACGACGGAAATATGGTTAGGAACGGAAAGATCCAGGCTCCGCGCTGCGTCGATCGTGCCGAGGGCCATGATATCGCTCATCGCCAGCACCGCCGTGGGCCGGCCGCCGGCCAGCCAAACGGTGCGCAGCGCCTGGAAGCCTCCCTCGTGCGTCGAGTCGGCAGGAATCACCAGATCCTCGGGGAATGGCACGCCGGCCTGCTCGAATGCCGTTCGGTATCCCGACAGTCGTCGGGCGGCGACAGAGGAGAGGGGATGCACGGCATCGCCGTAGTTCTCCCCTTGTGCCGGTCGAATAACCACCGTGAGCACGTCCCGATGCCCAAGCTCGAGCAGATGGCGAGCAGCCTGGCTCGCGCCGTCTTCCTCGTCGATATTCACGGCCGAAATTCCAGGCAGCGCAGGGCCGTCGATGGTCACGAAGGGAAGTTTTCGCCGCAGCAGCATGCTGATTGCCGGGTGATCCTCGTCCAGTCCGACTACCACGAAGCCGTCGACAACCGCACGGCGGAGCGCATAGGTAAGCGAGCCCTGCATTGGTGGCACCAGCAATACAGAGTAGTCGTGGCGGTCGCAGATGTGGCCGATGCCACGCAGAAGGTCGGCGAAGAAGGGATTCGCGAAGAGCTTGGCCGTGCGCTGAGGGATCAGCAGACCCAACACGCCGACGTGCTTGCCGGTCAAGGAACGGGCGATGGGATTGGGGTAGTATCCGAGCTCGTCGGCAATAGCCAGGATACGCTCATGCGTCCCTTTCGCGATGCGCGAGGGATCATTGAAGGCAAACGAAACAGCCGTTCGAGATACGCCGGCCTTCCGGGCGACATCGCCAATCGTAGGCACAGGCACCCTCCGCCGGACCAGTAAACGGTTTACTAAATCGATTTGCTTAACCAGATTAGCACGGGTGTTAGCCGAAGTCAACAGGTCTGACTAGCCTGGCAGCGCCCCAAGTTGCAGCAACTCAGCCAAACTGTAGTTCACACTCGTGGCGCTGAAATCGGGCTCGCGATGGAATGGTTGACGAATGTACCGAGGCGCGCGCGCCGTGTCGCCATCGATCTCGACCACTGCCAGGATGAAGTCGTCTGGCTTGTTGAGCGCGGTCAGGATCTCGTTGCGGGTGAGCGTGACGGTCGTGGCGCCCGCCGCCCGACCCTTGACCTCGATGAAGCGAAGGCGGCCGGTGCTCGGCACGCGGGACTCGACGTCGTAGCCGCACTTGTCCGCCGCCACGCTCCGCGGCTGGTAGCCCAGGGACTCCTCGGCCGCCATGACCGCCGCCATCGCCAGCTGCTCGCTTCTGGTGGTGTCATACGCGTACGTGGAATCGGCTGCCTCGCCGCGCAGTAGCGCGAGCAGGCCGGCAGGCACGATCGCGGCCCCGCCGACCACTACCGGCGGCGCAGCGGACAGATGCCGCTCCTGCTCCAGCTCGGTCAGCCGCTTCTGCATGCGCGCCTCGAGATCGCCGGCACGCTGCTGGGCACGAGCCGAATTGAGCTTGGGCGTGCGGCCGGCTTCCTCCAGCAGCTTCAGCTCCTGGGCACGCAGATCCCAGTAGTTGACTTCCTTGGTGAGCCGTTCTTTGACGGCGGCAATCGTGCGGTCGAGCAGCGCTTCCTTGCGCTTCTTCACTTCTTCGAAATGTTGCGGTACCAGCTGCTGGATCGCGTAGCTCATGGCCTGCTTCTCCAGGTCGGCCCGCAGCCACGGGGCCTCGAGCGTGCCGGCCAGCAGCTCGCGTTCGTCGTCGTGCAGCGGCCGGTAGTCGAGGTAAGGCGCATAGCCGGCCGCGCGAGCGTTGCCTTGCCCGTCGATCTCCACGAACTGCAGGCGGCGCGAGATGACGCGGCGATTCCCATCAAGTCCGATGCGCGCATCCTGGATCGCGTGCTCCAGATAGAAAAGCACGCGCAGGCCGTCGCCGCCGTCGCTCGGATTGACGAGCACCGCGCCGCGCTTGAGCAGGTCGCGGTGCCGCTCGCGGAGAATGTCGATGGTGGCGTCGAGCAGCGGGTGACCCGGACAGACAAACGAGGCCACGGGCTTGCCGTGCAGGCTGATCAACGGCTTCTCAAAGGTGATGCGCTCGTATCGTTGCAGCACCGGCTGGCCTGTGCCGATCTGCCGATCGCGATTGCGGATGATCGCCGGCACGTGCGTGATCTCGTAGCGGTGTGACTCGCGCTCGTGCACGGTGCCTCCCAGCTGTCGGAAGGCTTCCAGGAAGAAGCTGGCGATGTAGTGAGGCTGCAAGCGCCTGGCGTCGGCGCGCTCCATCTCTTCCCGGATCTGCTGCACCCGCCCCACGTCCATAGTCTCGTCCGCCAGCGCCCGCTCGTCGAGCAGCGTGATGAGCTGCTCGTGGTCGAGCGCCGTGTCGACGATTTGGGTCAATCTCGCCTGCACGTCCGGCCGATCGCCATAGCGGATAGCTTCGACCAGCAGCTCGCGCAACGGCCGGTTGTCGAACGTCACTTTGCCCAGCACGTCGAAGACCTGGCCGCCCAGCGTATCGCGTTCCTGCTCGAGCTTCTTGAGCAGCGTGGTGTAGACGTGGCCTTCCTGGGTCTCCTTGGCCACGATGTTCCAGAGGTGGCACACTTCGGTCTGCCCGATACGGTGGATGCGGCCGAAGCGCTGCTCCAGACGGTTGGGATTCCAGGGCAGGTCGTAGTTGACCATCAAATAGGCGCGCTGCAGGTTGATGCCTTCGCCCGCCGCGTCGGTCGCCACCAGTATCTGCACCTCCCTGTCCTGGGTGAAGGCCTCCTGCGCGTGGCGCCGCTCCTCCCGGCTCATGCCGCCGTGAATGGTCGCCACGGCTTCAGCCCGTCCGAGCAGCGCGCGGATACGAAGGCACAGATAGGTAAGGGTGTCACGGTGCTCGGTGAAGATCACCAGCTTGCGGTGGCTGCCCTCCTGCGAGGCGCTTGCGGTCTCGCCACGTAGCGGCGATGGAGAATTGACTTCATCCTGGATCACGCGAGACAGCTCGTCCCATTTCTTGTCCGCGCGGCTGACCCTGAGCTGCTGCGCCAGGTCTTCCAGGCGCTTGAGCGTAGCAATCTCCGCCTGCAGCTCCTGGATAGTCCGCGCTGCCGAAGCCTGATCGACCACACGTTCTTCGGCCGCCTCGACTTCTGTTTCCGGCGCATCGTCGAGATCGTCCAGGTCGTCGTCGTCCAGCAGCGGCAGATCCTGCGTCAGGTCGATGCGCGCGTCGGCGCCGCGCTTGAGCAGTTGCTCCTCGCGCAGACGCTTTTCCAGGCGCTCCCGCCGCCGGCAAAGCGACTGGTAGATCGCTTCCGGTGAGGAGGCCAAACGTCGCTGCAGAATGGTAAGAGCGAAGCCGACCGTGCCCCTGCGACTCTTGTCCAGGTCGTCGGCCCGGTTGAACTCGTCCTTCACATAGTCCGTGACCTGCTTGTACAGCACGGCTTCGGCCGGCGACAGGGCGTAGTTCACCGTGTAGGCCATGCGCTCGGGGAAGAGAGGCGTGCCGTCGAACTTGAGCAGCTTCTCTTTCACCAGACGGCGCATCAGGTCCGAGGCATCGGTCTCGTGCACGCCCTCGCGATACTTCCCCTCGAAGCGGTCGCTGTCGATCAAGGCCATGAAGAGCTGAAAGTCGGCTTCCTTCCCGTTGTGCGGCGTCGCCGTCATCAGCAAGAAGTTGCGGGTCAGTCCGGAGAGCTTCTGGCCGAGCAGGTAGCGCTTGGTGTACTTGACCTCGCCACCGAAGTAGCTGGCTGAGAGCTTATGCGCCTCGTCGCAGACCACCAGATCCCAGTCCGTCACGCCGAGCTTCTCCTGCAAATCCTCGTCGCGACTGAGCTTGTCCAGGCGGCAGATGGCCAGCGACGTCTCGGCGAGCCAGTTGCCGGTGCGCGCCGACTCCAGCTTGTCGTTCGTGAGGATCTCGAAGGGCAGGTGGAAGCGGCGGTATAGCTCATCCTGCCACTGCTCCACCAGGTTGCCGGGGCAGACGATCAGACAGCGACGCAGGTCACCCCGGATCAGCAGCTCTTTGATCAGCAGACCGGCCATGATCGTCTTGCCGGCGCCGGGGTCGTCGGCAAGGAGGAAGCGCAGCGGCTGCCGTGTGAGCATCTCGTGGTAGACGGCGGTGATCTGGTGCGGGAGCGGATCGACCAGGGAGGTGTGGACGGCCAGTACCGGGTCGAACAGATAGGCAAGACGGATGCGGTAGGCCTCGGACACCAGGCGAAGCAACCCGCCGTCGGCGTCGAAGCTCCAGGGGCGGCCGGTGACGGCGACCTCGAGCGAGGCCTCGCGATCGCGGTACAGCAGCTCGATGCCCGGTTTGCCCTGTGCATCCTTGTAGGTCAGCTCGACCACGTTGTCGCCGTACCAGTTAACGTTCAGCACGGTGACCAAGGCGTCGGGCACGATACCCCGGATGGCGGAGCCGGGCCGCAGATCCTCGAGCCGAGCCATTACTCTTCCTCGAAGCTGCTGGAGCTGAAGTGCAGCGTCCGGCTGTTCTCGGCCACGGTGCGCACCACGTTGTCGGGCACGCCGTCCGGCACGGTCGCTTGGATCTCGATCGTGATCGTCACCTCAGCGCCTGGCAGCAACGCGAGGTGCTGCACGATCTCGTTGGCGATGTTCCCGGCGAACACGCCCAATCGCTGCGACCCGGTCTCCACGCTGCCGTGGTAGCGGCGCGGCGTCCGTGCGCGCTCGGCCGGCGCTGCCGCGGGACGTTCGGCCAGGGCGGCGCCGGACTCCCGCACGCCGTTGGCAGGCTGCGGTGGCTCCGTGGGCACACCGTAGCTGCCCCCAGGCTCCGGCTGTCGCGCCTTCTTCGCCTGCTCGGCTGCCCCGTCGGCGTCGATCTGGCGCTGTGCGGCAGCGGGCTTGACGATCACGCTGGAACCATCCAGGATAGGACTCACGATTTGATTGGTCGCCAGTCCCAGGTACCGTCCGGTCGCTCCGTCAAAGCTCTGGGCATAGGCAAAGGTATCGCCGGCCAGGGTACCGACACCCTGCTTGATCGCGCCAAGCAGCACCTGTTGGTCCTTGAGCCGAGACAGGTAGATGTAGCGAGCGAAATAGTCCCACAGCTGCTTGATCGACAGATAATCCCTGTCACGCCAGAGGTATTTGTCCAGCTCCATGCGCAGCGGCACGCCGCCGAGCTCGACGATCAGCAGTCCCTCGTTCTTCAGCTTGTTCCCGGCCCGCACGGCCAGCGCTTCCTGGCCCTGCAGCCGCAGCTCCAGCCACTCGACCGGGCCGAGCGGGTCGGGCTGTGCGGGCGCCAGCAGCCAGAAGTAGGTCTCCTTGATGCGCGCGTCGACGGCGCCGTTCGCTTCCCTGAGCCTGGTCTGGGCCTGGCCGAGTGAAAAGGGATCGAGATTCAGCGTCTGGCTCTCGGAAGCGATGGACTGCCAGGCCAGGTACTGGCGAACCGCCACTTCGAGGTCATCTCGCCGCGCCTTGTCGGGTGCCAGGAAGACCACCATGTTGCGGAAGTTGCGGGCGCCGTTTCCGTGGTGGTCGAGCCAGTTCGCCGCGGTCTTCAACGCATCGCTATCAGTGGCGCGCAAACTGTGAACCTTCTCGGGATCGAGGATCACCAGGCGCGCAGCCGGCTCGTCCGGTATGTCGAGACTGCCGGCCGGCGTTGGGTGCACTGCCGCGAAGAGGCCGCGCTCGTCTTTGTTCGCCTTCAGTCGCGTGCGCAATTCCAGCCATACCCTGTCGATCGGCTGCTGGGCCGCGCGGTCCTGCGCCAGACGGTTCACGCTCGGCTGGGTAGAGAGCCAGTAGCGTGTGCCGTCGACGAAGAGGAAGGTCGCCGCGTCGGTCAACCGGCGCAGCGCGTCGCCAAACGTGGGCACCGCCTCGCCGGGCTGGGCACAGCCGAGCTTGATGCTGCGGTCGTCGAGCCCCTTGTTGGCGCCTCGAAGAGTGGGCGCTGAGCCCATGAACAGGGTGCGTGCCACGCGGCGGCAGGCGGAGTAGCGGCCGAGATTGGTGTTCTCGCGATCGATCGTCAGCGGCAGCGAGTGCGGCCCGTCGACATCCTTCTCGATTACCGGCAGCCAGTTGTCGTCCAGATAATGGGTCAGCTCGCGTTGCACCGGCTGGGCGTCGATCGGCAGATTACCCGGCATGATCAACAGGCTGCCATCCTGCCGCTCCCATAGCTCGTGGATCACCGCCGCCATCAGGCGCAGCACGCCGCGGGTGCGCTGGAACTTGTCGAGCGCGGACCAGTCGTTGTACAGGCGGTCGAACAGCTCGGGATGGATGGGGTAGGCCGCTTCCAGGCGGCGGCGATAGGCGCCCTCGCGCGCCGCAACCGGAAACTCCTGCGCCTGGTCGCGGTAGAGGTTGGCAAACGCGCTCACCACCGCGTCGCGCGCCGCGAAACGCGCCGGATCGTCGATCGGCTGGAAGAGGCGGCGGCGCACGATCTCGAAGCCCTCCTCCGCGGTCGCAGGCCGCCACGCCGATTCCACGCGCCCAAAAGTGTTCTTGATGCGCTCGAGGGCCGCCTGCCCGCCTTCGCCGCCGATCTCGATGTTTGACGCCGGAATACTGGCCACCACGAGTGTCTTGGGCGCCGCCTTCGCCGCTTCGGTCAACGCCTGAGCGAACGTAAGATTGGCCTCGAAAGAGCCGGCCGGCAGATGTTGCACGTGATAGAGCTGGCGGACATAGGCCACCCACTCGTCGATCAAGATCAGGCAGGGCGCGGCTTTGCTGAACAGCTCGCGCAGGGCGTCGGATCCGGGGCTCACGCTCTCGGCGTCGGCTGCGGCGACCAATGCGTAGCCTTCGACGCCGAGCAGCTGATAGGCCAGCTCGCCCCACAGCGTGCGAACGGTCAGGCCTTCCGGCGTGGTGTGCGGCTGGGACGGCGAGAGCGCGGTGCCCACGAGCACGGCTCGCCGCGCCTTTGGCGGTTGAAATCCGCCGGTCTCGCGCAGAACCGCCTCGATACCGGCCAGATCGCCGGCGGGCGTGCCGGAGAACAGGTGAAACAGCGCCAGCATGGAGTGAGTCTTGCCGCCGCCGAAGTTCGTCTGCAGCTCGATCACCGGGTCTCCGCCGGCGCCGGTCAGCCGTAGCAGGGCGCCGGTCAGCAGGTGGTGCAGGCCCTCGGTCACGTAGGTACGCCGGAAGAATTCACGCGGGTCCCGGTACTCGTCCGATCCCTCGTCGCGATAGACCTGGCCGAGGTCGGCGGCGAATTCCGCCTGCTGGTAGCGGCCGCTGGCCACGTCGCGATGCGGCGTGATCACTTCGCGCCAGGGCTTCAGTCCGGCTAGCGGCGTGCCTTCGGTGGTCTGCCTGGTCACGCGGCGCACCTCGCTGCGCTCCTGCTCGGCGAAACGGACGCGCAGGATCTCCTGGCGTTGCCGGTCCACTTCACGCGCTTCATCGGGTGCGGAGATCGCCGTGAGCAGGCGGTGCGCGGTATCCATCGCGCGGTAGGTGTCGTCGCTGCTGAACGCGTGCTGGTGCGCCCAGCGATTGCGGATGTCGCGCAGCTCGAAGGCCAGGCTGCGCTCCGCCTGGCCGAGCGTACCGGCGAACACCTCGTTCCACTGGTAGGTCATCAGGTTGAGGAGCGCCTGCACGTCCAGATGCGGCTGGCCCTCCTCGACCGTCAGGCTGCGATCGTTGCGCAGCACCTGCGCGGCTTGCCCCATCCAGCTCGGCCCGTACTTCGCCTCGTACTCGCGCTCGATGTAGGGGCGGAGCGCGTCCTTCAGCAACTCGAGCGTTCGGCCAACACGTTCGTAGTTCGATGTAGCCAATTCACCCTCCGCCTTTCGTGCGCGGCGCCGGTCTGCGGCGTGAGAAGCGTTCTGTTATCGCCTTATACTCTACACCCAACGAGTAGGGCAGGTAGCCTGCGAACGGACCGGCAAGCCGGAACCACAGGCAACGGGTAGACACCCTGCGGATCTCGAAGACGCGGCGCCCCGTTGCGCCGTCAGCGCTTGACGGGATGTCGAGCCCCAGCTGCCGTGCCAGTGCGCCACGCACCTTGTTCCGCAGATCCGGATCGGTGAGATAACCGATCGGGGTGAGTGAGTTGCCTCTACGCGCAAGCGAGATCGTACGGACCTGGTGGCAGAGGATGACGCCGGCTCGGGTCCGGCCGGCTTCGCCCACCGGAATTGCTACCCCATTCGGATAGCGCGGCGTGAAAGGCGCCGCGGTAATCGAGTATATCGTGGCAGCAGCGGCGCGGTGAAACGACACACACGGGCGCTTCAAGGTCCGGCGAACTTGCCGGATGCACCATTCAAGTCGCGCGAAGAAGTTGAACACATCGAGCGGCACGGGCAGCGACGAGGTCGACCAGCCGTCCAGGCAAGTCACGCTTCAGAGAGACGATGTCGTGGGATGAGGCCGCGGCCGCGAAGGCATCCGGTGCGCGCGCCGCAAGGGTCTCGACCCGCGCGACTGTCTCGTCGGCATCGATATCGAGCTCGAGTGCAGCTTCTCTCCACGTATTGCGATGCGGGAATACGCGGTAATCGCCCCCTATCTTCATCGCGAACCGAAGCTTCTTCTCGTGCATGCCATAGGGAAGAGCAGATGCGATGTCATAGAGGGGAGCCAGACGAATCTGGTCGGCGGCCAAGAGCAGTGAATAGTTCTTTGCGTGCGCATCCGTGCCGGCAATCAGCCAGTTCCAGGCGAGCGCCTCGACGAATCGCCAGACCGCGTCGACGGCGGCGCGGTACGGCATGGCCTGACGAAAGACTCTCGCTATATCCATCGGCCCAGGGCCGCCTTCGTTTTGATACTTGCGCGATGGAAGAATGCCAAGTGCCTGGCAGAGGTCTTCTTGATGAATGCGGATCACGCCGCCGTCGAGGCCCCGCCGGTCGTAACGGTCCACGACGATTGCCGTCTCTTCGCCGAAACGCGCGACATGCGTCCGAACCACGAGAAGGCCGGCCCTATGCGCTGCATCAAGGCAGATGTGCTCATTGAGGTCATGGTCGTCGAGACCGGCCACGGCAGGCTTGAGAATGTGACTGGTTGCAGTGCGGCCGGAGGGTTCTCCCCAGCGGCCATTTTGCAATAAGAGCGCGGTCTTGGCCTGCGCGCCCGCCAGGCTGAATTGTCCCGTGTACGAGCGACCCAACCAGGTCGTGCCGTCCTCTCGCAGCTCCCGCAGGCGCTGTGCTACCTCATCCTCCGTGAGCCAGGTGACGTCGCCGGGCCGGTCCGCCAGCTGGTCGACGGCATCCGGCGTGACGAAACGTACTGCCCCCGCACAGTCATGTCCGATGGGAGTGGCCAGCAATGAGAATGGGGACGATGCCGAGGCCTGGAATTGTCGCGCCCAGCGTGCGAGTACCGCTTCGTTGTCGGGGAGCAGACCCCACAGCCATGGGGTGACAACGCGGTCGGGATGGGAGCGCACCTGGACCGGCATGGAGATCGAGAGAGGCGTAGAGCTCGGTCGGCCACGATAGTCGTCGTGGTAGTCGAAGCGAAGCTTGCCTCCAGACAGGCGGGTCAGTACGCCGGCGATAGCGTTGTCGAGGACCACGATGAGCGAATCGGTCATCTGACGCGCTGCTCATCGAGGAGAGCATCGAGATCCACCCGCTTCGCAGCCCCGGACGGCGCTGCCTCTTCGCCGCTGTTCAAGTCGAGCACAATGCCAAGCTCATCCAACACGCGAATCACCAGGCCAAGCTCGGCAGTCGGTTTGCCTGCTTCAAATTCACTGATCCACTTGCGAGAAACGCGCGCGCGTCGAGCCAACGCTGCCTGGCTCAGCCCGAGGTCCGTGCGACGGCCTCGCATAGCCGCCGCCATGTCTCGTATGGACCCGATCCTCATGCGATCTCCCCTGACACCTTACGGTTACATGCTATGCTTGTAACCGTAAGGTGTCAATCTGGGGTGTAATAAGCCGGTTAGAAGCCAGACCTCCAGCAGCGGCGATCCCAACTCCGCCATCGTGCCCTGCGCCGGCGCCCGCTTCCGCCCCTCCGCCTGCGCCGCCGTCCTGCCTACACGAAAAGCCAAGGATCGGCAGACATTTGTGCTGAGTACGGTCATGCAGCCCGGTGCTTGTCTCAACGGTACTGCCGCCTGGCCGGTTCGTCGGCAACCGCGCCACATGCTCGCGCTCGATATGAGGGCGAAGCGCATCCTTCAGTAGCCACATGAATCACCCTTGCTGCTGACGGTCGCTGCACGGCCCGGGAAGAAATGCGGTGTCGCCATCTACTCTACATCCGACAGCTGGGTCCGGAAGTCGAACATCAGCTCTGGTTTACAGCGCCGACCAATACCTGGATATCTCGCCAGAGCTTGTCAAACGAGCCGGCCGATCGCGCTAGCGCCAGATCGAAGTATCGAGTGAGCTGCAGCTGATGGAGCGTTTCCTTGTATGGAGCCCCGATCGGCATGTGTCTGGTAAGCCAGCCCTTTGCGTCCCTGACGGCCTCGGGCTCAGCAGGCGGCACCAGATCTGCTGCCAGCCCATGCTGCCCGCGCAAGGAGGAGGCGGCGGCAAGGAACCAGGCTTCGTACTCGCACTTGGCCAGCACTACCGCTACCCGCATATCGCCTCTCACGGCGCGTGCCCGCTCGAGCAGTGATGGCGCAAGAGTCTTAGGACAGTCGTCGTCTGCATCCAGAACCAACAGAATTGCTCCGCCGCTCCCGGCCCTGCGTGCAGCGAATTCGATTGCCCTCTCCAGGTATGGAGGCTTTCCGGCCAGTCTGCTCCTGGAGATGCGTTGGGACAGGACGGGGTCCACCGTAACCGGCGGCTCCAGATGGTGCGCGATTCGGCGCACGAGCTCCGGGACTGCCTCTGCCTCGCCAGCGCCCTCAACGATGCAGGCAATGCACACAGGCCTGGCCCATTCGCTCATCTAGGCTGGCTCCGCCTGCCTCGGCGCCTCGGCGCCAGTGGGGTGCAGGCCCGCGGTTCGCAAGAGCTCGCCAGCTGTGAACAGCCGGTCGCGCATGGCCGAACGTCCTACCTCGTCGATCGGGCCGATCCTCGTGACTCCCTCCTCGGCTTCGACCGCGAGGACGGAATCTCCGGGGATGTCTTTCTGGTCGAGAAGGTCCGGGCTGTGCGTCGTGACTACTACTTGCGAGTGTTCGCTGGCCTCAGACATCGCATCCAGCAGCACTCTGGTAGCGCCTGGGTGTAATGCGGTCTCCGGCTCCTCGAGCAGGATGAGACTGCGCCCGCGGTTCGCATCGGACTCTACGCCGGCCAGGAGCGCGACCAGGAGGGCCAGGGATCTGAGAGTACCGTCAGACATACTGGCGATCGGGAACTCTGTGGTTCTTCTTCCGTCGTCGGTCGCTGTGCGGAAGTGAGGTATAAGAAATGAGCCTATCTGTTTGATCTCGATGCTGTGCAGACCCGGCACGATGGCTTCCAGATATCTCTCGATGCGATCCAGTAGCAGGCGATCTGTTTGCTGTAACTGCCACAGAACACTCGCAATATTCGAAGCATCGGTTGCTAGCTCATTGCTTGCAGCGAATGTGCGAGGGATGCGCATAGCAGCGGGATCCACGCGGTAGGAGCGCGCGTGAGTCAGCGCGTCGTAGACAGACTGAAACTGGTCCAGCCCAGCCGCACCCTGTAGGTACAGCCGATCTGGAAGCAGCCGGAGGCCTGCTGCAAGGGTGACGTTCGTGTCGACCTTACCCATCTCGTTGCGGTAGTGGACCGGCAGATGCCCGTCCCTGTGCTCGTCGATCGTGCACTCTTCCCGGTCAAGTACGTAGCTGCCCGGTGAGCGAGACACCAACTTGAAGGAGAACTGCACGTCGGTCTTGTCGCCTAACCGCATTTCCAGTCCGACGGCCAACTCACGCCTCAGCCCAGTTCGCAGCATGCCCGGGGCGTGGCACATCAGCTCTTCGATTCCACCACGCTCGGCTATCGGCTGCTGAAATCCGCTCAAGAGCACGTCGTTCACAAACCGGAGGCTATCGAGGAAGTTGGACTTCCCGGCGCCGTTCCGTCCGACCAGGAGCGTAAGCGCCTGCAGCCGCACGTCGCATCCGGCAATGCTCTTGTAGTTTTCGAGCACGAGGCGCGTGATCTGCTTAGCCGGCGCCATCTTGAGATCCTCCGGTTCTTGCGACGCTTTTGACGGCATTGTAACACCCCAGACTCCGCAAGCCCGATATCAGGAAATATGATGCGGACTATTCGTCCGAGTCTTACCCCATCCCTACAAACGTCCCTTGCACCGGCGCCTGCTTCCGCTCCTCCGCCTGCGCCGCCGCCCTGCCGAGCGCCGGCCACGTCGTGACCACGCTGTTGCACGCCGGCACCTCGGAGGCCCAGCCCTTCCGCTCACGGATCGCGTGGAGTCTAGCCTGCCCGTCTCGCGCTGTTGAAGGTGGTGGGTTTGCGCCCGTCCCTTGACCGGCCTCTTGGATTCGGCGTAGCGCGTTGCGGATGTCGCGCTCCTGGTAGCGTTTGGCATCTCAGTCCCGAACAAGAAGCTGGTGTGTCACTATCGATGTGCCGCGCGGTATCTTGGAATAGAACCCTGCACGGCATAGGGAGAGACAGGACAGATGGACATCTCAACCATAATTGACAGCGACCCCGAGCGTCTTGACGGCGAAGTATGTTTTTCCGGTACTCGGGTACCCGTGCGCAATCTCTTCGACTATCTCGCCGCGGGGCAGCCACTGGCGGAATTTCTCGAAGATTTCCCCAGGGTCTCAGCGGAGAGCGCCGCTGCGGTTATTCACATAGCTGATGACACCGTGGAATCACTTGCGCGTCAACAATCCCACCACGTGCCGCCGCAGACCAGGGTCACTGGTCGCCGCTGATCCGTGCGCATTGTACTCGACGAGTGCTTGCCGCGCCGACTTGGTCGGCTCTTGCCGGGACATCAGGTGATAACCGTGCAAGAGCATAAGCGGTTGCGCGCGGCCGTCTTGGTTCCGTTCCCGGGCAAATCCGGAAACAGGACTTCGGCGCTGTGACCAAACACGCAACTGTGTCAGCGGCTACGCGTGACGTCGCGCGAAGATAGGACAACACCCCCGAGTTATAGGTGCTCTCCTTTCAGGCGCTGCCACTTGACGCCATGATCAGGCTGCTGTAGCGTGACGTGCATTCATGCTTGCGCCAACGCCCACCCATGGACAGGAGTGATCGTGCATATCGTCGGCCGCCTGCTCTCTCTCGCAGTCATCCTGTTTCTCGCTGCATCGACTCCGCCGCCCGCAAAGGCCGCCGCCACGCTGCGTATTGCCGTGACACCTGCGCAGATCAACGTCGGCCGCGACGTGGTGCTGACTGTAACCGTGCGCAGCTCAGCAGGTGAGCTGGTACCGGCGCAAGTACATGTCGTCGGCACCGGTACGACGGTCGGCGGCATGGCAGCGCATGGCACCATCGCACTGACTGTCCATGCCACGACGCTGGGCAAGGCGGAGGTGCAGGCCGCATCCCCTGGATTCCCGCCGGCCTCATTGAGTATCCCGATCGTGCCTGGTCCGCCGGCCAGTGTCGTTTCCCTCGTGCACGGTATCACTATTCTGCCGCCGAACGCGCCGGGGCGCAGCGGAACCGTAGGCAGCGATCTGTTTCAGGATTATCATGCATTCACGGCTCAGGGCCAGCTGGCCTCTATCGGCTTGCGTGATGGGACTCTGATCGACCTCAACAGCAACAGCGATGTGCAGATTCGGGACCCCCTGCATTCTTCGATGAGCGGTGGCGACCTTTTTTGGGCAGTCGTTCACGGCGCAGTGAGCCATACAGTGCAGGCTGGTACTGCCGTGGCCGCAACCAAGGGCACGCGCTTCGACATTCGCTATGCCCAGCGCTCCCGCACCGTGGTGGTCACAGTCATCGAGGGATTAATGCTTGTCACCAACGGGAAGTACTCTGTCCTCGTGCCCGCCGGGATGCAAACGACTGTGGTCGGGGACTTGCCGCCCACCTCGCCGAAAACAGTGGATGTGCAGGCTCGGGTGCGGTGGGTGTTGAAGTTGCCGAACTCCACTGCCGCATTGATCGCGACTCCGGTCCTCGCTGCCCCATCGACCGCGACTGCCTCGCCGACCGCCGTGCCTACCTTTGCTCCGTCACCCACTTCCCTTGCATATCCGACAGTGATTGCCTCGCCGACCGCCGTGCCTACCTTTGCTCCATCACCCACTTCCCTTGCATATCCGACAGTGATTCCCTCAGCAACGCCGTATTAACTCGACCAGGCTGCTTTCGGCGCAGACGCCGAGTCATGCGATGCCATCCTCCTGTTGCCATTCATCGTCCGCCAGCGGGTCGACCTGCCAGTGGTGGAAGGCCGTCTTTCCATGCCGCTGCGCGTGTGCCTGCAGCACCGCGGTCAGTCGCTTCTGCCGCGCGGCCTGGGGGTCACCCTACAGTGCAGGTTGCTCACCCGGCGCCGCCACCAGCCCGCCGGCGCTGAGCGAGCTCCGGGACTGCCTCTGCCTCGCCAGCGCCCTCGACGATGCAGGCAATGCACACTGGCCTGGCCCATTCGCCCATCTAGGCTGGCTCCGCCTGCCTCGGCGCCAGTGGGGTGCAGGCCCGCGGTTCGCAAGAGGTCGCCGGCTGTGAACAGGCGGTCGCGAATGGCCGAACGTCCCACCTCATCGATCGGGCCGATCCTCGCGACTCCCTCCTCGGCTTCGACCGCGAGGACGGAATCTTCGGGGATGTCTTTCTGGTCGAGAAGGTCCGGGCTGTGCGTCGTGACTACTACTTGCGAGTGTTCGCTGGCCTCGGACATCGCATCCAGCAGCACTCTCGTGGCCCCTGGGTGCAGCGCAGTCTCCAGCTCCTCCAGCAGGATGAGACTGCGCCCACGGTTCGCATCGGACTCTGCGCCGGCCAGGAGCGCGACCAGGAGGGCCAGGGATCTTTGCGCCCGTCCCTTGACCGGCCTCTTGGATTCGGCGTAGCGCGTTGCGGATGTCGCGCTCCTGGTAGCGTTTGGCATCTCAGTCCTGAACAAGAAGCTGGTGTGTCACTATCGATGTGCCGCGCGGTCGGGACGCTCGCGCTTGATATATGGGCGGAGCGCGTCCTTCAGGACTTCAAGGGTTCGGCCGACACGTTCATAGTTTTAGGTAGCCATGCATCAACCCTTCATGGCGGCATGTTTGTCGCTAATCTGCGCAGTTTCGCTGCTTTCCGCACTAGACTCTATACCCAAAGGCAGAAGCCGGAAGTGGGACGCTTTGTCTACACGGTAGCATGGGCCTAGCCAGGCTCATCGGCGTCATCGTATGGTCGAAGTCCAACCGCCGTTGTAGTCCACGGCGATTCGGTTAGGTACTCATTGACGGACCAGATTGGCCCAGACACACCCTTCATTCGCAGATCTCGCTTCGGCGCCGACACCCTCGGCTGAAGTTCTCATGAGCTGATAAGTCCGGAGCACCAGGCGACCTCTCTCGAATTGAGCGAGTGCATCAATGAGGGCTGCACCGGACTTCGTCAACTTGAGGAACTGCGGAACCGACATCCTCCGGGTCCCTGTATGTCTGGCAAGGCGATCTGCCTCGTATGCATCCCGAACCATATCGGCGGTTACAGTCATCTACTTGCAGTCCACTTTGAATGCGGTGTTGCGAGGGAACCCCCCTCCAGCCTCGAGCTGCCATGCTTGGACTATGCCTCGCCTTCGTCACTGTAGTCATCGTAGAGCGAGACAGAGCCAAAGGCACCCCCCTCATGCGCTAGCCATCCGAGACGCTTGTCTCCAAATCTCGTCTCATGGCGGTTGGCGTCGCTCCAGTGCGCCATCCAATGCTCACCGTCTGCGTCATCTGACTCCCATGCTCTTTCCTCAGCCGTACCTTGACGTCTACGCCGTCGCTCAGTGTAACGCTGGACGAACCGGTCCGCCGCAGCGAGCATTTCATCAGCATACCGAGCACAATCGGCGTCAAAGTCGAGCTGGGAGTTGTCGTCTCGTGTCGTGAACAGACTCGCACAACGAACAGAAGTCGCACCCGAGTGAGTCAATTCGGCTGTGGCAACGTCCTGGTCATGTCGACTAGGGCAATACTGCAGCAGCAATGCCTTCTTGCCGGCGAGCGAGCGGCCTTCTGGCAAGTGTGATGTCAGAGGCAGTCGCACCACAGGCGCACCAAACAGGCAGCTTCGGGCGCGTGCCAACTTCAGCAGTCGATCAGATCCGTCAGAGTCGCCGTCGACCGTCCATACGTCTGCCCAACGCCCAAGGTCACTAAGCGCAAGACTCGTGAACAAGTGCTCGCAGAAGAACGCCAACCGAAAAGCCCGCGATCCTTCACTTTCAGCGGCTACGCTCAGCCACGCAAAGTCAGCAAGGCCGCAGCTGCCAGCTACAGCGTTTTCTTGAAGCCACAGACGCTGCTTTGCAAGGAAGGTTCGCAAATACTCGGTCAGGTGGTCGGCGCTATCCAACTGCACTCCCGATCCCGGACTCTTGCCCGCCCATGCGGCTGACAGATAGGGAACACGTAGGTGCCGGGCATCGTCGGCGTCGTGCACACCGTAGCCGATATACACAACGTGCGAGAGGGGCACTCCCATCGTGCTGAGGCGCTCCTGAAGTCGACGCGCAGAATCGGCTGTGCTCGAAACTTGCAGGATCTCGTGCGGACGAGACAGGCGAGCCTGTGAGAGCACTGGCATGGCACCCCAGTCGCGAGCCAGGAGCAGCATGACCACACCACAGTCGGCGCAATACGCCTGCAAACCATCCGCTATTGGGTCAAGTCCGCCGGCACGTGCGAATAGACCGTCGCCGCGCACGACGAGTGCTGCCAGCACTCCGCTATTCATCGCCCTACGCATTCAAACTAGGCATACACCCACAACGTGATGGACAGGTTTATCGAGGCTTGTCTAGGCCATTCCTTGCAAAGTACCCTGCACCGGCGCGCGCTTCCGCTCCTCCGCTTGCGCCGCCGTCCTGCCCAGCGCCGACCATGTCGTCACCAGGCTGTTGTAGGCAAGCGCCTCGGAGGCCCAGCCCTTCCGCTCGCAGATCACGTAGAGCCGGTATGCAAGGTCGCGGGCATTCTCGCCCGCCTGCCCTGATGCAGCCAGGAGCGCGGCAGCCGCCTGCTCGCCTTCATCCTGCAGTGTACGGATCAGGTGCTGGCAGGTCTCCCACACCGTGAGGCGTGCATCGTTCGCCGGATTCCAATCTGCTGATAGCTCCTCGCGCTTGAGCAATCGCACCTTGCCGCCGCTAGCCTGGACGATGCCGGCCTGCACCATGCCGGCCACGCTGGTGTTCTTGGCGGTGGAGAGCGTCTCCGCGGTGCCGTAGGGTCCTTCGTCAACACCGAACTGCTGAAACCAGGCCAGCGCCCAGCGCGTATCGGCGTCGAACTCACCTTCCTGCTCGGCCAGAACCTCGTCGAGGGTCTGGTTGATCAGCGCAAGGGCGGCACGTACGGGCAGGGGGCTGCCGTCGGGCTCGAGCACCTTCAAGTAGCGCGAATACACTGCCATGCCGGGGCCGATGGCCGCTTGCGCCAGGTCCACCGGCGCGATATTGCCGTGTTGCATCAATCGCAGCGCCTCGGGCAGTTCGTGCTTTAGAGTCTGAAGGAACTCACGGCGTGTCCCGACGGTTGCCGCCTCCGACCGAGGACGACAGACGAGCACGATTGAGGAGGCTAAGGCGTTGCTCCCGTTCTCTCGCAGGCGGCCGGAGCGCTCGGTGCGCATCGGCCATGTACCAAGAACTGTGAATCCGCCGCTGAGCAAACCCTCCAGCATGGTTTCCCAGCCGGTAGATGCCACGACCAATTGATCGTCGCCCGACTCGCCTAGATTGTTATCATTTTCAACCTGCCTGAATGCGTAGAAGACCGTCATCGGGACGTTCGAATCCTGCACCCGCCGGAGCCCGCTGAACACCGTTGCCAGTCCATTTTCGAAGAACTGATGAGCCCCAGCCCTACCGGCGTGTCGGTGCTGATCAGCTATAAGCTCGTTGCTCTTGGGGACGAGCAAGGTTGTGAACAAGGCTGGATGAGTTCTCTCGAGCACGGCACGCAGCCAAATATAGAAGAAGTCCGAAAGGTCAGCGTATCCGATGTTGTCATAGTAAGGTGGATCTGTCGAGACCAATACTTTGGGTTCATCCTGTCGGTATGTCATTGCATCCTGTTGCTGGACAACGGACGGGATCTCGGAATAAGTCTCATCAAGGAGTTCAGCTATCAACTCCCACTGCCTGCTGAAGTTTCCAGATGAGCCGCTGAACGGGTTTCCCTCCGCGTAATCCCAAGACATTGGGACCGCATGCCTAGAGAAAGTTGGCGCAATCTTCAGGTGTTGTGGATTCGGCTGCCAGTGGCAAAGTGTCGAAGCCAGGTCGGCTGCTTTGCTGACCGACAGCGCAAGGTATGTCGAAAGTGCGTCAACATAGTCAGTCGGTCCATCGACGCTTTCAGCTACAGGTGCGATTCGACCTGCCAAATCGTGAGACGTCGCCATGTCAGAAAGTATCTTCCCACGCGCCTCACTGATAAGGTCGCTGAACGTAGTTAGTGCTACGAGTTGGCGATCTGTGAAGAGGTCCGAGTGTCTTGTCAGTCCATATGGTTGAACCCGGAAACCTAACCCATGTTCCGGCAACTGAGAATCGGGCTTCCAAGTGGGCGTTGCGTTCTTGGCCACGAGTTCATGCTCGGGTGTAGGCGACAGAAAAATCCGCCCGCGATTTCCTTCAGCGGCGATCGCCATGAGTTGTGCGCCCAATCGTCCAGCATTTCCTTCTGCCCGCACAACGTCGAATGGAATTGGAGCGTCGCAGACAACGCAGCGCGCGCCACGGCGATCCAGAGTGCCATCGGGCGGGGTTCCCTGCCCGATGAATACCTTGAACCCAACTTCCTTCGTGGTGCGATCGACAGCATACTCGATAAACGCCCGATTGCCTGGCTTTGTCGAAAGCCAAAAGGAACGTGTTAGGGGCATCCTGGCACCACACGCGGGATTTGGACAGGTGACGGTGCGCGCCCACAGCCAGGCGATCACCGTGGCCTCGCCCCCGCCGTGCTCCTTGGGCAGCTGGGCCTTCGGGTAAAGATGGCCGATACGCTTGAACGCCTCGTCGCGCATCCACTTGCCGTAATAGCGGACGTCCTCAGCCAGTCCCTGCGCGCCTTTCCACGACCGGGCCATGCGCTCGCCCGGATGCACGGGCGGCATGTTGGCGAACTTCGGCGGGATCTCGATCAGCGCCTTGGTAATCAGCACGGCCACCGGGTTGAGGTCGCTGGCGTGCGCTTCCAGGCCCAGCCTCTGGGCCTCCAGTGGAATGGAGCCGCCGCCGCAGAAGGGGTCGAGCACCGGGGGCGGATGGCCGCCAGTCGATCGCATGATCTCGGCGCGCGCCTCGTCCAGCACCCCCTCGTTGGTGGTGTTCTCCCACAACACCAGCTTCTCGATGATGCGGAACAGGCGCTGCCTTTCTGTTTCCTGCGCTTCGAGGGTGGGAAACTGCTCGGGAAGCGAGCTGGGGTCATCAACCAGTGAGGCAAACAGGACGGCGCGACAGGCGGCGAGCGGCCGGCGCGCCCACCAGAGGTGGAGCGTGGAGGGGTGGCCATGCCGGATGCTCTTCTCGCGCGCCGACGCAACGTTGATGGCTTCGAGCGGCAGCGCCACCTCGATCAGCTTCTTGCGGTATTCAGCCACGGCGCGCCTCCCTGTAAGGGTAACTATTGAGCCTCCGGCCCGACTTCCCATGCATATGACCTCCAGCTGCGGCGGATGGCAGGGCCGGGGCCGGCTGTGGCCGGATGTAGCGCCGGGCATTTCAGCCTGGTTGTCCACACATGCCACTACTCTACTGCTTTATGGCAGGGTCCGGGAAACCTCCGCGATGATACCCGCTTGAGCCTGCTCCCTGACCTGCTCCGTGGGCTGTGCGTGCAAGCGGAAGTCGCTGCTTGGCTGCTGGCAATGAATGACCTGGATGCCCTTGTCGATGAGCCAGCCGGTGTTGGCGTCCGTGTTCAGCGAATGCCCGGTTTGCCGGCGACCAGACCGATGGCGCGGATCCAGGCATCGCCCTCGGCCCCGATCTTCTCGCCCTGGAACCGGTAGTCGTGCTTGCGTGCGAACTCGCTCAGGTCGTCGTCGAGCGCGCGCAGCAGTTCTCCTTCCAGCTTCAGCAGGCGATCGAGCGCTGCTTTCTTGGGTGCGATCGCCGCTACCCGATCGAGGTGTACCAGGCACAGGCCGGCGCTGCCGCGAAAGGCGTCCGTCGCCTCTGTCTCGCCGACGTGTTCGAGCAAGACCCCCAGATAGAGCAGCTCGGCGTGTTCCCGCATCCGGCAGGCTGGGCAGTCCGTATGGGGATCGGCGAGGGCGCGGCCCGTGATGCGTGCCCTGCCACGCAGCCAGCGCCGCGACCACCCTACCCTGCGCCTGCCGGAAAACAGCCGCAACCCATCGCGGCGCGCCCGGCTATCGAAGGCCGCGGCCGCCTGGCGCAGCACATCGCGGTACATGATCGCCGCGCCCAGGGCGGCGCCCATGTCGCGCAGCTGCCAGGAATGCTCGTTGCAATAGCCCGAGGCCGCTACGAGCTCCAGGCGCGTGGGAGGGTCGTTCACACTCTCATAGATGATGGCGTCCAGGTAGTGGGCTACTGCCACGAGCGTGAGCGTACAGACAGGGCAGCCCTCCTGCTTGCACGCTTCGAGCAGGTCGAAATATGCGGTATGTCTATCTGGCTCGCGCCGTCCCATGCCATCTCCCTGGACGTTTGGTCTCCGGCCGCGGCCGGAGGCCAAACACCTACCCTTATGAAGATAACCTTATCCGCACACGCGCCCGGAACGCTCGCTACGACTACGGGCCCTGCGCGGCACGACTCCGGCGTGCCATGCCGGCGCCACCCGGCATGCACGGCTAGGATTCTACGCCTTGTTCCCGTCCGCAACCACTGCGACTGCCTGCGCCCGCGCATCTGGATGAAGTAATTGGGGGCGTGCGATCATTCGCTGTGCTCGCAGACTCCTGGGAGCGCGGACATGCGCTGTCCGCCCTGCTCGCGATCGCCGCGTGCCATAACCATAGACTGCTGAGCGTACGGCGGCGTGACTGCGCAAGAGGGCATGATGGCTGGTGAGGAGGCACCAGGGCGCCCGCGCGCGAGCGTGCCGGCTGAGGGCGGATACAAGAGCGTTCCCAGACAGCCTCGAGCAAGGCCATTTCACTCAGGCACGCCTTGACCGCGTCAGTCTATCCAGCTGCCCTGCGCGAACTGCGACGCGAAGAAGACCATCAACAGGGCGCTGACGATCGTGACCCGTTGTATCCGCTTCGCGTCCGCGAACAGGGCCACCGCGACAAAGAACGGCAGCACCGCGAGCATGTACCGGCCGGTCGAGTACCACCGGCTGAGCGCGAAACACCAGGCGGCCAGGCCATAGAGCGACAGCCCGGGGCCAAGTCTCCTGGCGGCGCCCAGGAGAACGCCGAGAACGAGAAGCGCGACCAGCAGGTCCCAGACCATCACGTAGTTGGCGGTTGTGGAATGGAGGAAGCTGAACTGCGGCGAATGGATTACCTGGAGGTATTGGCGGATCGTCATCCAGGGCGGCTGTAGCGTGATATGCCAGGTGCGCTGAAACGTGTCGACGATGCCGGCGCCTCCAACGGAGACGGTGAGCAGCCTCTGGTAGATGAGCAGTGCAATGGGCGGAATGACAACGCACGCGTCACCGGCACTGAATCGGCCCTGCCGCCCGGCGCGCAGCCACGCGTCGACACCCATAGGGACCAGCAGGACCAGGCCCTGCAACCGCGTCAGTACGGCCAGCCCGCCCAATGTTCCTGCTATGGCCGGATGTCCCCGCCTCGAGGCCAGGAGGCAGCCGGCGCTGAAGGCAAGGAAGAGCGACTCGCTGTAAGCGCCAAGCAAGTAGAAGGAATCGGGGAAGAAGAGCATCACGGCTACTGCCCGCCACGCTACGGCTTCCCCGAAGCAGTCCGCGACCCAGCGCCAGAAGAGCCCAACGCCGGCCACGCAGGCCACGTTCGAGACAATCAGGCCGGCGGTGAGATAGTGACCACCGGTGAGGTACGTCACTGCGCGCAGCAGCAGCGGATAGAGTGGCATGTAGGCGGTGTTCAAGCTGTTTGCCTGGTAGCCGTTCGCGGCGATGTCGATAAAGCGGTAGGCGTCAAACTGACGCCATGGATCCAGCAGCAAGCCTGTGGCCGAGAGCAGCTGGTGCGGCTTCGGAAGCACGATGACGATGCCGGCGCCCACGGCGCTGATGAGCACGCGCAATGCCAGCACGGCCATGCCAATGCGGAGCCATGGAATACCACGAAGCGCAGCCGTATGTACATCCGGCGCGGTGGCGCCGGAAGCCACGGAAGCTGCTGCCTGCCCGGGCATAATCTATCGTCTGCCTTTTGGCGCCGTCCCGGCGTCGCCTCGATTGCCGGCGGAATCGGCTGCATCGCGGTCTCGCCGCAGCGGGCGCCACTTCGGCTGCCGATGCGCGACGCTCGCCACTCCGCTTCAAGCGAATCGTATGGAGGTGTGGCGTGGCCGTCAATTGCCAATCTGGTAGCTGGATCCGGCAGGCGGCCCCTGAAGGCACCTAGCAATGTTGCCGCAGCGCTAGGTAGTAGCCACCCTCTCGCCGTGTCGTCTGCTGTCCGCCTCGCGAACGTCGCGGGACGTGGCGTGAAGGGCCGACGGTCCTGCCTCGACCAGCGCTTCTTCGATACAGCGGACAAGCTCCCGGGCAGAATCGGCGCTGAGCTCTACGGCCACGCGGCTGCCGGGGCCCAGTGCCTCGTTGGCGAAGTCGATGTTGAGCGTATGCTCGTACGGCGCGTGATACGGGTGGTCGAAGTATACCGTGGCCGTGCCAAGGCGAAACCAGCCGTCGGGTCCCTTACCGCTGCCGGCAATGGCAGTCTTCCTGGTGACGTAGGAGCACATGCCGTCCCTCCTCAAGCGCTCAGGTAACGATCGAACCAGGTCCAGATCCGCTGCCAACCTTCAACGGCAGCCGCCTGGCGATAGTTGGCACGGTCCGGCGCGAAGAACCCATGCCCGGCGCCCTCATAGGTGTGGAATTCGTAGACCTTATTGTGGGCCTTGAGCGCTGCCCCAACCTGCGCGGTCTCCTCGGGCGAGGGGTGCTGATCCTCAGCGCCGAAGAGACCCAGCACCGGGCACGACAGCGAAGGAGTCAACCCGACGATCGGCTGAATGCGGGACATCGATCCGGCAGGCGGCTGGCCTGCCACGAACGCGCCGTAACAGTCCACGGCGGCGTCCAGCGGTAACCGGCAGGCGGCCAGATAGGCCTGGCGGCCTCCCGAGCAGTAGCCGATGACGCCCACCTTCCCATTCGAGTAGGGCAGCGCGCGCAGGTAGTGAACCGCGCCCGCCGCGTCGCCCGCGAAGCGATCGTCCGGCACGCCGCCGGCCGCCCGGGCCGCCGCCGCCGCGTCGTCGGGACTGGCGTCGGGTCCCTCGCGATAGTGCAGGTGCGGGCAGATGGCGGCGTAGCCGTGTGCAGCGAACTTGCGCGTGATTTCCTTGGTAGCTTCATCCCAGCCCGGCATATGGTGAATGACCACGACGCCCGCGTAGGGGCCGCTGCCGATGGGGCGAGCAAAGTAAGCGCCAATCTCATCGCCGCCGTGCCCGGTGATGCGGATCGTTTCGGCAAGCATCCCTTCGTATTTCATGATCTCCCTCTGAGTCTTCAGTCTCATCACGCCGCACATTCTCAACATACCAATGCATGCGCCACCCGTGTTTGACATAAACACTCTTTAATATTAAACTGAGAGTAGGGAGGCAGGCGATGTGGACACAATGAAAATACCGGCAGGGTCAACAGCCCGTGCCACACGGCTGGGCGCCATCGCCTGGGTGCGGCTGATGCGCCTGGCGAGGGACATGATGCGGGCCGAAGAACGGCACCTGCGCGCCATGGGGCTCTCGATCGCCGAGATCGACATTCTGGCACAGGTTGGGGTCCGTGAAGGCCTGACGCAACAAGAGCTCGCACGCGCGCTCCTCGTGACCCAGGGAAACGTGACATATCACGTTGATAGACTGGCGCGGCGTGGCCTGGTGGAGCGCCGCGCGGACGGACGCTGCAACCGTCTTTTCCTGACGGAATGCGGGCGCGCGCTCTTCAGGCAGGTCGTACCGGGGCAGGAGGCCTGGCACGCGAGCCGGCTAGCCGTGCTCAATCTCGAGGAACAGCGCGCCTTCCTCGCTCTGCTGCGCAAGCTGGCGCGCACCTATCGCTGAGCCTCCCCCTTTTCAACCTCTCCACTACTGAGCCGCTGAAGGAGCACATCATGAACCTGCATGGCATTCACCACGTCACCGCCGTCACCGGCCGGGCAGCCGACAACCTCGCGTTCTACACGCAGGTGCTGGGCATGCGGCTGGTCAAGAAGACCGTCAACCAGGACGATGTCTCGGCCTATCACCTCTTCTACGCCGATGCCGCCGGGAGTCCCGGCACCGATCTCACCTTCTTTGATTGGCCGCAGGCGATTCGTCGCCGCCCGGGCGCCGGCATGGTCTCCGCTACCGGTCTGCGCGTGCCCGCTGCCTCGCTCGACTGGTGGGTCGAGAGGCTCGAGGCAAACGGCGTGGCGCATGACGATATTGCCGAGCGCGCCGGCCGCCAAACGCTCGCCTTCTCCGATCCCGAGGGGCAGCGCCTGCAGTTCATTGCCGACGGAGATACCGGCGGTACGCCGTGGACTGGCAGCCCTGTGCCGGTGGGCATGGCTATCCGCGGACTGGGCGCCGTTACTCTGGCCGTTATGCACCTCGAGCCGACCGCACACACGCTGACCACGGCCATGGGTTTCCAACAGATCGGCGAGTACGCGGCGCCGGAAGACGGGCAGGTAGTGCTCGTCTTCTCCGTAGGCGCGGCCGGAGCGGGCGCCGAAGTGCACGTGGCGGTGCGGCCGGATGCGCCTCATGGCACCGTGGGGATCGGCGGCGTGCACCATGTCGCATTCCGCACGCCGAACAGCGACGAACACCTGGCATGGCAGCAGCGGCTGACCGCCGCGGGCCTGCACCCCACCCCGGTCATCGACCGCTTCTACTTCCGCTCGCTCTACTTTCGCGAGCCCGGCGGCGTGCTGTTCGAGATTGCCACGGATGGACCGGGCTTTGCCACCGATGAGGACGCCGAGCACCTGGGCGAACGGCTCGCGCTGCCGCCGTTCCTGGAGCCCCGGCGCGCGGCGATTGAGGCTGGACTGCGCCCGCTCCCCTCGATCCCGCCGCGATACACGCAGCCGGTAGCAGCACAGTGACCGCCGCCGATCTCGCCTTCATACACCGCTTCGTGCCGCCGGCGCGGCCGGACGCGCCAACCCTTCTGCTGCTGCATGGAACCGGGGGAGATGAGCACGATCTTCTCGATCTCGGCGACATGCTGTGGCCCGGCGCCGGTCGCCTGAGCCCGCGCGGCAAGGTGTTGGAACAGGGCATGCCGCGCTTCTTCCGTCGGCTCGCGCCGGGAGTGTTCGATCTGGAGGACCTTAAGCAGCAAACCCGTGAGCTTGCCGACTTCGTGGTTGCCGCGGCCGGGATCTATGGATTTGATCCCGGCCGCGTGATTGCTGCCGGCTACTCAAATGGGGCTAACGTCGCCGCGAACCTGATCGTGACACACCCGGGCGTCCTCGCCGGCGCCGTGCTGTTCCATGCGCAGCTGCCGAGTCAGCCGGTCGTCGTGCCCGATCTCACCGGCCTGCCCGTGTTTCTCAGCGGCGGGTTGGCCGACGCACTGATCAGCCCTGACCAGACACAGCGCCTGGCAACCGTACTGCAAGACGCGGGAGCCACGGTACAACTCCATTGGGCGCCTGGCGGTCACGCGCTCAGCGCCAGCGAGGTGGCGAGCGCGCGCGATTGGCTGGCGGCGGCATTCGGCGGTCACCACACGGGCTCGCTTCGAAAGACCAGTTCAGCGCCGAAGCGACGGAACAGGTTCGACAATAGTATCGATAAGTGATACTATAGAGGCGTGAACAAGAAGCAGAGCATCACGCTCGCCAAGGTCTTTGAAATACCAACCCGTTCGGACATCATCTGGAACGACATTGTGAGCATGGTAGAAGCCGCCGGTGCCAAGGTAGGTCAGCGTGAAGGCTCTCGTGTCAGCTTCTCGCTTAGCGGGGTCGTTGCCGTGTTTCATCAACCGCACCCGAATCGCCACGCACCCTACGCCACGGTGCGCGGCGTGCGAGACTTCCTGGAGCGAGCAGGGGTTATGCCATGAAGCCATACAAGGGCTACTCCGCATCCGTGGAAATCGACTACACAGCCGGACTATTGATCGGTCGCGTGCTCGACATTGACGATGTGGTCATGTTCCAAGCCGATCGAGTCGCCGACCTCGACCGTGAGTTTCATATCTCAGTAGACGTTTACCTTGAAGTCTGCGCTGAGCAAGGAAAGACGCCCAGTAAGCCACACTCAGGCAAGTTCGTCGTGCGCACCACGCCGGAGCAGCACGCCAAGATTGTCCGCGCTGCTCAGGCACAGGGCAAATCAATGAACACATGGATCGAGGACACCCTGACTACCGCGGCACAGGCTCTTGCGGATTCGTAGCCTTTAGGTCCGGTCCGAGCACCGCATTGCAGGCTACCGATTCCTTCCTGAGAGTCCTCTGCGCCATGGTCTGCCCAAGCTCGAGCAATTGCCTGATCGTCGGGCTAAGCGCCACCATTCTGGAATGCGCCTACAGTCAAGACACTCGCGTGCGCATCTCTCACAGTGGATCGACGCTCCCGTGTATCGAGATTTGTGGCCAGAAGGTATCTTGAGAAGGAATCGGCTTGCGAGTGAACCGCCGGTCGGCGGTTGTAGGAGAGATGCATATGGAGCAGCGGACAATTGGCACACGCCGCGTAAACGAGCTTGGCTATGGAGGCATGTACTTGTCGATACAGGGCAGACCGTTGGAGGCACAGGCCCTGCAGACGTTGAAGGCAGTGCTCGACGGCGGCATCACGCTGATCGATACCGCCGACGCCTATTGCCTCAACGACGCCGACGTGGGGCACAATGAGCGGCTGATCGCCATGGCCCTGGCAACGGCAGGGAAGTCACGCGATGAGGTCCTCGTGGCCACGAAAGGCGGCCACACACGCCAGCCTGATGGCGGATGGGACGTGAACGGCCGGCCGGACTACTTGCGGAAAGCCTGCGACGCCAGCTTGAAGGCTCTTGGCGTAGAGGTGATCGATCTCTACCAGTATCATAGACCCGACCCCAAGGTTCCTTATGACGAGTCTATCGGCGCGATCGCCGATCTGCAGCGCGCCGGCAAGGTGCGTATGGTCGGCATCTCCAACGTCTCCGTTGCCCAGCTCGACACGGCGCAACGCCTGGTCGAGGTTGTCAGCGTGCAGAACGAGTTCCATCACTGGCATCGCAACGACGAACACAACGGCGTGCTGCAAGCCTGCACCGATCGTGGCATCGCCTATCTTCCCTACTCGCCCTTTGGCGGTGGGGGCCGCGCAAAGCGCTTGGGCGAGATCGCGGCGGTCGCCGAGGTAGCGCGCAAGCACAATGCGACGCCATATCAGGTGGTGCTGGCCTGGCTGCTGACCAAGTCGCCGGTCATCGTGCCGATTCCCTGCACCACGCGCGCGGAACGTGTGCGTGAGAATCTCGGAGCAGCGGGTCTCCACTTGAGTGCTGAGGATCTGCGCGCGGTTGATGAAGCCAACCCGTCCGCCTGAGTGAAAGCCTATGCCTGTGGCTTCCAGGCGGTCATGCTGATCAACACGGCGATGGTGAGCCCAACCACCACAAGGAAGGCCACCAGCTTGATGGCCCTGTCGACGGACAGATCGATCAAACCGAGCGCCGTGCACATGCCATAAAAGATAAGGACAATTTGCTGCTGGCTGAACCCGCGCTCGAGCAGCCGGTGATGCAGGTGCTCGCTGTCCGCTCTGAAGAACGCTTTCCCTTCGATCGGGCGGCGAACGAACACCCAAGCGGTATCAAGTATCGGCACGGTCAGAATCAGGAGGGCCGTGCCGATCTTTGCCGGCCCGAGAATGGCCAGCACGCCAAGGGTAAATCCCGCAAACTGCGCGCCGGAATCGCCCATAAAGATATGCGCGGGCGCCCAGTTGTAGACGAGGAATCCCAGCAGAGCTGCGGCGAGAATCAACGGCGGCAGCAGCAGCACCTGGCTGCCCAGGAGGGTGGTCGCGCCCTCGCCATGTGTCCAGCCACTCCAGATCGCCAGCAGAACGGCTACGATCATCACCACGCCGCCCGCGAGACCATCCAGGCCATCCATGAAGTTGACGGTGTTCATCATGCCGACGATCCAGAATATGGTAAACGCCATGCCCAGGGAGACACCCAGGAACGAAGGGGTCAGGAGAATCTGGAGGTGCTTTTCCGGATGCGCGTAGATGAAGTGCACGCTGCTCAGGGGATTGGATACACCGCGCACCGGATCGAGCCCCCCAAAGAGCGCTGCCGCCGCGGCGAACAGCTGTCCGAGGAAATGGACTGACGGGCGCAACCCCCGCCCGTTGCGGCTGGTAAGAATATCGTCGAGCACGCCCACGAGCACGGCAAGCGTGGCGCCAAGGAGCAACCCACGGAACTGCTTGAGCGTTTGCTCGCCGATCAGAAATGACGTGTTCAGCACATCGTGCCGCGTTCCGGCCAGGGGCATGAACAGCAGCATACCGGCGACGAAGGCGGCAAATATGGCCACGCCGCCGAGGTATGGGACAGGCCGCACATGCACATCACGATCGCGAACAGGCGCGAGGATGTTGAAGCGGCGGGCAAACGTGGCAAGCAAAGGTGTAAGACAGAGGGATAACCCCAGGACAAAAGCAGCCGTGATGATACACTGTAACGCGAGGTACTCGTCGCCGAACGCACGGTGTACAAGGTCCACGAAGAGTAAATCTCCTCTGGGGCGATTGTTTTCTTCTATCGCTTCGCGGCGATCTTACCTCAATTGGGCTATTTGACACCATCAGAAAGCTGTGCATATCATGGGGCAAAGGCTCTTTGCCTTCCCCATGGTCGTCAGAGCCCGCGTTCATGCCAGTGCTTCGCTGGGGGAAGTGTCGGAATTGGTAGACGGGCATGACTTAGGATCATGTGCAGCAATGCGTGAGGGTTCGAGTCCCTCCTTCCCCACTACGGCTCCGAGGCGAGGTACCATGCACGGCATTTTGGTCATTTCCCGCTTCGTGGGTTTATGCGGGCCCGATGAGCAAACAGATTTGTAGCGTCGCCGCGGTGAAACGCAGAAGCATACACACACATTGTCAGGGAGTGAGGTCGAGGGCCCGTGCGGGTTGAAGTTGAGCGTCTTCCAGAGAGTCAAGTCCAGCTCCAAATCGAGATCGATCCGGATGCCTTGGGTCAAGCGGTCGGCCGGGCCTACCAGCGGCTGGCCGGAAAGTACCATGTACCGGGATTTCGCCCCGGTAAGGCGCCCCGCGCCGTGCTCGAGCGTGCGATCGGCCCGGAGGTGCTGTTGACCGAGGCGGCAGACATCGCCATCAATGACGCCTATACACAGGCGATTAAAGAGCATGACCTGCATCCACTTGGCTACCCGGACGTGCAATCTCCAAAGGCCGGCGAGATCGATGCGCAGAAACCGCTGAGTTTCACAGCCACAGTCTACGTCCGCCCTGAGGTTCAGCTTGGTGATTACTCGTCAGTTCGCCTGGCGCCCGAAACGCCTGAAATCTCGCCGGGTGACGTGGATCGGTTCCTGAAAGAGCTCGCGGACCAACAGGCGGCCTGGACTCCTGTCGAGGACGGCGCCGCCGAGTTGGGAGACATGGCCACGCTACGCCTGCTTGCCACCGTCGACGAGGAGACTCTCGTCGACCAGGAAGCGTGGGACTACCAATTGCGCGAGGGCGAGGCTCCGACTGTGCCGATTCCGGGGCTCTCGCAACGGCTTGTCGGCATGCGCAAGGGCGATGTCAAGGATGAGACTATCGATCTGCCTGAGAACTACGCTCCCACTACCTATGCCGGCAAGCAACTGGCTCTGCACGTGGAACTTCTGAAGGTCGAGCGGAAGCATGCTCCGGAGATCGACGACAGCTTCGCTCAGACGATTGCAAAGGTCGACTCTCTTGCCCTGCTCCGCGAACGGCTCACCTCGAGCATGCAGGCCCAGGCGCGACGCCGGGCCATGGACGAGTACGTGGAGCAGGTGATCGAAGAGGTTGTCAAGCTGTCGGCCGTCTCGGTACCACCTCCGCTCGTCGAGGAAGAGCTCGACGAGATGATGCGACAACTTCAGGAAAACGTCGAGCGTGAACGCAAAATCTCTATGGATACCTATGCCCGCATCCTAGGGAAGACCGTAGAGCAGATTCGTGCGGATGCACGATCGAGCGCCGAGACGCGCGTGCGTACCGATCTGGTGCTCGACGCTATTGCCAAGGCAGAGACTATTGAAGCGCCAAACAGTGAGATCGATGCGCAGCTTCATCTTGTCGCCAGCCAGCCTGCGTACAGTAATAAGGAACGGCGCCGGCTGCTGGCCTCCGATTCTCTGCGGCAGCGAATTGCCACCAAGTTGCGGAAGCGGTATGTCATTAATCGACTGCTCGAAATAGCCAGCCCCGAGGATCACGGCGACATGACCGAAAGCGTAGAGAGCGCCGCTCTGGGCACGTCGGTGACGGCGGCTACCGAGCAGGCAACGGTTTCCATGCCGGCCTCGGAGAGCGCTCAAGAGGAGCGGGCGCCGGTCCAGCAAAGCGAAGAGGAGAACTGACGATGGGCCTTGTGCCGATGGTCGTCGAATCCACAAATCGTGGTGAGCGTGCCTATGATATTTTCTCGCGCATGCTCAAAGATCGCATTATCTTCATCACCACCCCAATCGAGCCGCAGATGGCAAGCTTGGTGGTGGCTCAGCTCCTCTTCCTGCAAAGCGAAGACGCAGAGCGCGATATCAGCATGTATATCAGCAGCCCAGGAGGGCAGGTGACTGCCGGCTTGGCGATCTATGACACAATGCGCCAGATCAAGCCCGACGTCGCGACGTACTGCATGGGCATGTGTGCGAGCATGGCGTCGATTCTTCTGGCAGCCGGCGCGAAGGGGAAGCGCTATGCACTTCCGAACGCGGAAGTGATGATTCACCAAGGCAGCGCCGGTTTCCAGGGCGCCACACCCGATATCGAGATACAATCACGCTGGATCATCCGTTCTGTTCACCGGTTGAACCAGATCCTGGCACACCACTGTGGCCAACCATACGAGAAGGTAGCGAAGGACACGCAGCGCGACTACTACATGACCGCGAAAGAGGCCAAAGACTACGGTATCGTGGACGAGGTGCTCGTCGACCCAAGCTTTCCGGAACTCGCGGAGGACTAACTACCATGGCCAACACGAAGCCGCCTCGTGTCCAGTATCGCTGCTCATTCTGCGGCAAGAGCCAGGAGCAGGTTCACCGGCTTATCGCGGGTCCCGGCGGTGTCTACATATGTGACGAGTGTATCGACCTGTGTCGTGAGATCATCGAAGAAGAGCAGGCAAACGCACCCAAGCAGAAGCTTCCGATCACGAAAATCCCCCCTCCCAAGCGTATTTTCGAACAGCTCAACCAGTATGTCGTAGGGCAGAACCGCGCCAAGCGAGTGCTTTCCGTCGCCGTCTACAATCACTACAAGCGCGTAGCGGCCGGAATGCAGATCGACGACGTTGAGCTGGGAAAGAGCAATATCCTGCTCGTCGGCCCCACGGGCTGCGGCAAGACCCTGCTCGCGCAAACCCTGGCACGCGTGCTGGACGTCCCATTCTGCATTGCCGACGCCACGGCGCTTACCGAAGCCGGCTATGTGGGCGAGGACGTGGAGAACATCCTGCTTCGCCTGATCCAGGCAGCGGATTTCGACATCCCGCGCGCCGAGAAGGGCATCGTCTACATCGACGAAATCGACAAGATCTCGCGAAAGTCGGACAACCCTTCCATTACGCGCGATGTCTCCGGCGAAGGTGTGCAGCAGGCCCTGCTGAAGATCGTCGAAGGAACGATTGCGAACGTTCCCCCCCAGGGAGGCCGGAAGCATCCACACCAGGACTTCATTCAGATCAACACGTCGAATATCCTCTTCGTTTGCGGCGGCGCGTTCGAAGGGCTCGACAAGATCATCGATACGCGACTGAACAAGCACAAGCGCCTCGGCTTTCAGACGATCGACAACTCTGAAGAACCGAGCGAGGCGCAGAAGCATGTCATCCCTGAAGATCTGCTGCAGTATGGCCTCATCCCCGAGTTTGTCGGCCGCTTGCCCGTGGTCGTCATGCTCGAGGCACTCGACGAGGATACCCTGATCAAGATCATGACCGAGCCGAAGAACGCCATCGTCAAGCAATACAAGAAGTTCTTCGACCTCGACAAAGTGGAGCTCGTCTTCACCCAGGAAGCGATTCGGGCCACGGCACGTGAAGCGCTCAAGCACAAGACGGGCGCGCGCGGCCTTCGTACTATCGTCGAGGAAGTGCTTCTCGACGTGATGTACGAGATACCTTCCAGGCAGGACATTCGGCGCTGCAAGATTACCGAGAAGGTGATCCTCAAGGAAGAAAGCCCAATCCTCGAGCCCGTGCGTTTGCCAGCGCGCGAAGAAGAAGACCTCTTGGTCCAGGACGAGCCTGCCTGATCCCTGGCGGGGATTGGTCGTTCGCAGACACGATACAGAGAGCCCGGCGCACGTGCGCCGGGCTCTCTTCGCGTGACCTGCTTGACGCGCTTACTTGCCGATCAGCAGGAAGACATCGGTACGAAGAGCCTTACCGTCTTCCGCCGCGCTGCTACCGGCTTCCAATGCCTTCAACGGTATGAGCAACGGCCGCGCCTGCTGATACCCGGCCTGATCCGATTTGGACATGCCTCCCAGGACCAAGCCTTCCACGAGCGTGCGAACGGCAGAGATGTCTAAGTACACGGTTGCGGACGAGTGCTGCGGCAGCGTTGCCGCCGCCTGCTGGTAGGCACTGCTGGCCGCGAGGCTGTGTTTCGGGCTGGCCAACACGCCCCGAATCAAACCGACCACGTTCTTGATAGACGTAGAAGCCACCAGCCAGTTCGGCAAGGTCGCGTAACCGTACCCGGCAACGTTCGCGTACTGCATGGCGCCACCTGGCAATTTGGTCGGCTTCAGCGTGGTCGCGGCGCTCGATCCGCCAGCCAGGCCGAGGAGACTGGACACGACCGCGCCGGCCGCGGCAGGGTCCTTCATGCCGAACAGCGCCGCCAGGGGTAGGCCGCTGATATTGCCGGCGCCCAGGGCAGCGGCGTCCTTTCCGCTCATCGGCAGCAGGCCGAGGGCAAACTCGCCGTTCAGCAGGGAGAGCACGCTGGAGAAAGAAGCGGTGAGCTGATCGTACGTCTTGGCGCCTTGCGGGCCGGCCGCGGCCTTGAGCGTTGCGATCACGCTGTTGATCACGCCCTGGAGGTTGCCAATCGACATATAGACCATCGTGCCCGCTGGCAACAGGGTCGCGCCCAGATTCGGCGTGACCATCGAAGTCTTCTGCTTGGATGCAGCGTTCATCAGCTGTACGCTCTGGATACGCAACCCGTTCGCCTGAGCAAGGAGCGCGGCGCCGAACGGCCCGAATTCCTTGGCAACACCGCCCACGCTTGGCACGGTGCTTGTAATGCCGGTCGTGCCGCTCAGCGAGCTGGCAACGCCCGAGCCTGCCTGTACCAACGCCGGCGTATCGACGTAAAGATAGCCAAGCCCGGTGGGCGGTACGGCGGCAATCAGGCGCTGGTAGGGTGCAGTGCTTGCCAGCGACGCTGCCTTACCCTGGACGGTGTCGATCTCTTTCTGCAGGTCCTTCAATGTCGGCGTCACCAGCGCCTCATTGCTCACAATGGCGGCATAGGCCGGCGATTTGGAGCCCATATCCATGCCGCACGCGGTAATGCGCACGGAATACTCGTTCACGCCGCTGTAGCTGCCCGCCGCCTTGGCGGTGCCCAGCCGGTAATGCGCGAGGATGCCCGGCAACACATCCAGCTTGTGTTGCGCCTGCATGCTCAGCACCGTGGCGGGCTTTACGGCAAACAGGACGGCGAGTCCCTGGGTCGAGGAGGACTTCGTAGACTTCGTGCCGGTTAACGGGAGCGTACTGGTCATCGTACTGAAGACCGACGGATCGGTGATGGCAAGCGTGACCGATCCGTTAATCCACGACAGAACCTGGTTGTTGACGTCGAGGCAGTTCGTGCTCTTGGCCCCGGTGACGCTCTTCATAACGCCGCCGAACCCGGGCTCGCTCAGGAAGATGCTTTCCAGCCCGTGCAGGTACGTTCCCTGGACACCGCCAATCGACGGGTTAGCGCTGGCAAACAAGGCAGTGGACGCCGGCAGGTAGGCGGCGTCGCCCGACGGCACGGCTGCCTGCACGCGCGCTGCAGCACTGCCCTGTCGCGCCTGGGCCGCAGAGGCCGCGGGACCGCTCCCCACAAGCAGCACGGCAAGCGCGACAGCGCCAAGCACGCCAAGGCGTCGTCGCCCGCTCACGGCACGGGCGGATCGCGGGGCGAGCCCGATCGTCGCAGGGTTGGAGACTCCATCGTTTGAAAGGAGACGCGTTGTATTCATAAGCTACCCACTCCTACTTTGGCAAACGCAAGATCGTGATAGTGAGGCCGCAAATCGACGGCAACAGCCTCGTTTTGAGATTCTTCTCAACTATAAGCGCTTCGAAGGATGTACGCAACGACACTATGTGGGATCACGCGGTGGACACTCCCGGGCGTATGCGTACAGCCAGACGGTGAGTTGTTCTGTGCAACCTCCAAACTGTGCTTCGGCAGGTCTCCTCCGGCCGCGCCGTTGGTCTCCAAAGGCCGTCTGCGAACCGGGCTGGACAGCGGCCTGCCCGGAGTGCTGCTCTGATCGTACCGCATCTCCTGCACGTCACCCACAGCACGCACAGTGGTGGACGAACCTGTTACGATCTGGGCGCTCGAAATACATGCGCGAAAGGAGACCCGGCAGTGGGCCCGGAGCTACCCGAGGCACTGCAGCTCAGCACTAAGCCGCGGTTGGCCCGGCGTCAACCGGCACACTCCAGCGAGCACAAAAGAAAGGAACGATCGATGCCGTATTTTCTCGCCAAGACCGATCCGGGATCCTATTCCATCGACGACCTGGCTCGCGACCGGACGACGGTCTGGGACGGCGTGCGGAACGCCCAGGCCGTGGCTGTGATCAGGCGCATGGCTCCCGGCGATCGCGTATTGATCTATCACAGCCAGGGCCAGTCCAGCATCGTGGGTGTCGCCGACGTGATTTCGGCACCGCGCCCCGATCCGAACGATGAGAAGAGCTCGGTCGTGGACGTGCGCTTTGCGCGGAAGCTTGCGGAACCAATCAGCCTCAAGACCATCAGAGAGACGCACAGGTTTGACGACTGGAGCCTCATTCGCCAGGGGCGCCTCTCGACAATGCCCGTGCCGGAAGACTTCGTCACCTGGCTGCGGGATCTGGGGGTGCTCTAGCCCGGAGCCTGTCGAAAGGGACCGCAACATGCCGCTTGTTCTCACCAGTATTGCCGACACAATCGGCACCATCACCTTGAATCATGGGCGGGTCAATGCTCTCAACAAGGAGCTGATGGCCGACCTTACCACGGCTCTGGAGGAGATGACGTGCCAGGGGGCCCGCGTCGTGATTCTCCGCGCACCGGAAGGGGCCGCTATTTTCTCTGCCGGCCATGACGTGCGGGAGCTCCCAACCAATGGCCGCGATCCACTGACCTACAATGATCCCCTGCGCACGGTTGTGCGCAAGATCGAAACGTGCCCGCTCCCGGTCATGGCGATGATCGAGGGTTCCGTCTGGGGCGGGGCGTGTGAGCTGGTCATGAGCTGCGATCTGATCATTGCCGCCAACGACGCCACGTTTGCCATCACGCCGGCGAGGCTCGGCGTTCCCTACAACCTGTCCGGCATTCTCAATTTCATGAACGGTGCCGATATGCATTTCATCAAAGAGATGCTATTTACCGCCGAGCCGGTTCCGGCGGCGCGGCTCCTGGCCTGCGGCGTGATCAATCACGTCGTGCCGCGCGATCGACTGCAACCGTTCACCATGGATCTGGCAAGAAAGATTACCGAGGCGGCGCCACTCGTGCACAGGATTATGAAGGAAGAGATCCGTGTCCTGGCGGGCGCGCATCCGTTGAACCCGGAAGCGTATGAACGCATTCAGGCCCTGCGCCGCGAGGTCTACGACAGCAACGACTACCAGGAAGGGATCAACGCGTTCCTGGAGAAGCGAAAGCCCGTCTTTCGCGGGAACTAAGCACCGATCACCCGATCGCCGTGCGCAACCTTTCGGCTGGGCCCGCTCCTCGTCTGACGAGCACGCTGTGTGCGGCTCTATGCCCAGGCTCGCGCCGGGTGTGCGACGTTCGCGCATGGAAGCGCTTCGGTGGCTCACGTCTGCAATCGCTAGAGGGCCCGCAAGTCCGCCGGGTTCTCGATATCCTTAAGTGACAACGCGGGTCCTTCCCCGCGTCAAAGCCGCGCCGTGGTGCCAACTCGCCACGCCGGCAGACCCATCGCGCAGGCAGTTCTACACGCATCATTCGACAAGGTACGCCGTTCAAATTCGCTACGGTTGGCCGCCGGGACGGTGAGAATCTGGCTGGAGGAAGGAGAATCTGGAATGTCGCACACCAACATCACTCTCTACGGCACACACTGGTGCAGCGACTGCAAACGGACCAAGATGTTCTTTGGCGAGCAGCGAGTTCACTACAGCTTCGTGGACGTGGACGCCGATGCCCAGGGATTGGCCGTGGTCGAGCGGGCCAACGGCGGCAAGCACATTATTCCCGTAATCGTCTTCGAAGATGGATCGACCCTGGTGGAACCCTCGAACGCCGAGCTTGCAGCCAAGCTCGGCCTGCAGACGATGGCTAGGAACCGCTTCTATGATCTGATCGTGGTCGGCAGCGGGCCTGCTGGTCTGACTGCCGCGCTCTACGCCGCCCGCGAAGGGATAGACACCCTGGTGATCGAGCGCGCCGGCATCGGCGGACAGGCCGGCATTACGGAGCGCCTGGACAACTTCCCCGGATTCCCGGAGGGTATCACCGGCGCGGAGTTCGCCGGCCGCCTTCGCCAGCAATCGGAGCGGTTCGGCGTGGAGATCCTCTCCGCGCAGGAGGTGACGAGCATCGGAGTCGACGGCAACTACCGGGTGGTGTGCACCGCCGACGGCAACGAGTATCGTGCGTGGGCTGTCCTGCTGGCGCTCGGTTCTACCTATCGCCGCCTGGGCATTCCCGGCGAGGAGGACTTCATCGGCGCCGGCGTGCACTTCTGCGCCACCTGCGACGGCGCTTTCTACCGCGGCAAAGACGTGCTGGTGATCGGCGGAGGCAATTCCGCGGGCGAGGAGGGGATCTTCCTGACGAAGTTTGCCGAGCATGTCACGATCGTCACTCGCGCTGATGCCCTCTCGGCCAGCAAGGTGGTGGTGGAGAAAGTACATATGCATCCCCGGATGACGGTGCTTACCAACGCGACCCCTGCCGAGTTTCGGGGTACCGACAAGCTGCAAACGGTGGTCGTGCGGGACACTAGGACGGGGGACGTGCGGGAGCTACATCCGGATGGGGTGTTTGTCTTCATTGGTCTGAGTCCCAATACCGCTCTGGTAAAAGGCGTGGCGATGCTCGACGCGCAGGGCTTCGTGTGCACCGACGGCATGCTCCAGACTGACGTGCCGGGCCTCTTCGCCGCGGGCGACTGCCGTGCCGGCAGCACCAAGCAGGCAGCCTCCGCTGCGGGCGAAGGAGCGGCGGTCGCGCTGGCCATCCGCCGCTATATCGAGCCGCTTACCAGCGGGATGCCCACGCCAGCTATGGTCGAGATGGCGGCGATGTAGCAGGAACGCGTGGCATTGGTCAGGCCGAAGGTCGGCGTGGACGGTTGCCTGCCATTGCCCACTTGAGGCATCAGCCTGCTCTCCAATGGCGAAAGAGGTCGAGCAGCTTTTCCTTAATGTGCGGCTCAAGGTCGTCTTCACGCAGCCAGCCGGTCATGGCGATGGCCTGGCGCATTTGTGCCAGGTATATCGTGCATGGAGCGCACATGTCGATATGCGCTTCAAATCGTCGTTTCGCCTCTGGGGGGAGTGTCTCCTCGAGGTATTCGGTCACGAGCTCAACCAGCTCTTGACAGGTTAGCTCGTTCGTCGCCATCATCACATACCTTTTGGCACACCCAGGCGGAACACCGGGGCGCAGGAGTAGCCTTCGAGGCGCACCGCAGTTGCTCGGAAATCTCCCGCTATCCACACTCGCCCGTATAGAGTATAGTCCCGCGAGGTGCCAAGTTGTTACAGCAGTGTTGCGGCCGAATCGAGGCACACCCCGGTCAACACACTGTGCGGGCTCAAGGCACGTGACCGGAGGTCGCACCGAGATCGGGATCGAAATACGCTTCAAGAACACCGCGCACTTTGGAACGGGCGCGATGCAGCAAGACGCGCTGATTGGCGGCGCTGATGTCGAGGAGGGCGCAGACTTCGTCCGCCGTGCAACCGACCACGTCGCGCAGCCGGATTACCTCACGCTGCTGAGGGGAAAGTGCTGCTATCGCCGCGTCGATGCAGGCCTGCGCTTCCCTCGAAAGAGTGAGGTTTTCTGGGCGATCCTCCCAACTGGAAGGCGCAATGAGCCAGCCCCCTTGCCACGGCTCGCTGTGACGAAAGCGCTCAGGCGGCACAGCGGGCCCGTCCAGATCGGCATCGCGGCCGGGGAGCGCGGAGAATGGCACACTGCGTGCTTCTTGCTGGCCGCGGCTCTTGGCAGTGTTGGCGAGGATGCGGAAGATCCAGGTCTTGAGCGACGAGCGGCCTTCAAACCTTGCCAGACCGCGGAACACCTCCAGCCAGGTTTCCTGGACGACTTCTCGCGCCACGTCCATGTGCGATACATAGACCAGAGCAACGCGCATCATGGAGGCGTGATACGCCTCGATCAGCGCGGCAAAGGCAGTCTCGTCGCCCCGTTGCAGTGCCGCGACCACCAACCCATCTCCGGAGCCATGCACGCCAGGTAGACGATCGACTGCGTTCGTTGCCGACTGCTCCATCTTTCCCTCCCCGTGAGAGAGATTCGTCCGGCGTGCCGTGTTGGATTCGTGCCACTCGTCGCGCGCTCACTCTCGGAGCAACATGCGTAGCGGCGACCACGGTACCCGATCAGGGATTCGAGGGCAAACACAATCGCTCCGTAACGTTTGGCCGCCTGGCAAGACTAGAGAGTGTGGGTGAGTTGATAAAGTCCAGCGCCAGCGGGATCGAAAGGAGGCTCCATCAACCCAAGATAGTGCGCGCAGCATAGCCGCACGCGCAACCGGCTGGGCAGGCCAACAACCTGCCTACGCGCGGGCTCCAGCGGCCCCGGACACCGATACCCACTTTCGCCCCGAAGCCGGCGATGCCGCGCAGCGCGTTGCGCACCCAGTCGAGACCCACGTCCATAGCATCACGCGGACTGAGCGAGTATACGCTCAGCGCACAACATAGCAGTACAGGAGAGCGTCACCATGCAGGTACTACCACGTCTCGCCGCAATCGCCGGCCTGCTTGCCCTGGCGGCAGGTGGGACGGTAAGCTCGGCGCAGCACATCCTCGCTGACCGAAACGCGCCGGCATATGTCTATGTGAATGACAACACGGCCGCCGGGAACACCGTCGCCGGATACAGCGAGAACGCCGATGGCTCGCTGACGGTCCTCCCCGGCTCCCCGTTCGCGGTGGGCGGGGCGGGCCTCGGCAAGGGTCTTGGCTCGCAGGATGCCATACAGGTCACGCCGGATGACCGCTTCCTCCTCGTGGCGGATGGGGGCAGCAACCAGATCTCGGTCCTGACTATCCAGCCCGGCGGCGGCCTCCTGCCGGTAGCCAACAGCCCGTTCGCCTCCGGCGGTGTTCAGCCGGTGAGCATCGCGGTCCATGGACCCTTGGTGTACGTGGCGAATGACGGCTCGGCTATCTCTTCCGTCTCCGCCAACTATGCCGGCTTCTTCCTAAATGGTGCCGGCCAGCTATCGCCCGTGACCAGCGCGCCGGTGCAGGTCCCCGGCGCCGCCAACGATCTCGGCGACGTGCTCTTCAGCGGCGACGGCACGCACCTGATCGGCGTCGAGGTTGCCGATAACCTGATCGACAGCTTTATGGTGAACCGGCAGGGCGGGCTCACGCCGGCATCCGGCTCGCCGTTCACTGCGCAAGGCGCCGGTCCATTCGGCAGCGCGTTCCGGCCCACCAATCCCTCCCAGCTGTTTGTCTCCAACGCCCACAACGGCGCGCTTCTTGGCACGGTGTCCGCGTTTCACGTAGCCTGGAATGGTGCCTTGACGTCGATTGGCACCTCCCCCTTTGCGGATCAGCAGGCAGCTCCTTGCTGGGTGGCGATCTCGCCCGATGGCCAGTATCTCTTCACCGCCAACACCGGGAGCGGCTCCATCTCGAGCTACGCCATCAACTTCGATGGATCGCTGTCCCTGCTCGGGGATCTTCCCATGGCCGGCACTGGCCCGGCTCCGCTCGACCTGCGCGTCGATCCGAGTGGCCGCAACCTCTATGGGATCGATAACGGCCCCAAGGCCGTGAGCATGGTCCATCTCCATGACGGTTACATGTTGGCAAGCCCAACCTCACCGATGGCGTTGCCGGCCGGTGCCACGCCCTCTGGAATCACCGTTGCGGGAATCGCCCAAGGGCAGTTCTAGCGCCTCTTTGCGGTGATGCGTCAGAATTCGCCGCCTAGGTTGACCCCGGTATATGTCTCTGCGACTGCTGGAGTAGTCTCGAGCGGAGCTGCTCCAGCAGTTGCTTCATGGTGTCGGCAACTCGCCCACGACCATGTCCGGATTCCGCCAGCGCCGGCGAGTCCGACTCCGGTACAGTAGGGGAATGAGCTTCAAGAACCATCGACAATCGGCCCCTCATCCCGATCGGGAAACATCAGATTGGCGCGGCCGCTTCCTCCTGCTAGCAGCCATTTGGGGCATGAGCTTCCTGTTCATCAAGGTCGGCGACGAAGTGTTGGCGCCGGTGCAGGTCGCGCTCGGCCGCATGGCGGTGGGCACAGGCACATTGTTGATTATTCTTGCCGTCAGGCGCGAGGGACTGCCTGCCTTCGGCTCGATCTGGATCAGGCTGGCGGCGGCGGCACTGTTGCTCAACACGCTGCCGTTTACGCTCTTTGCCTACGGCGAGACACATGTAACGTCGGTCCTGGCAGGCATCTGGAATGCCACGACCCCGCTTCTCACGCTCGTGGTGGTGCTCGCGGCCTTGCCGGAGGAGCGCCCGACGCGGTCGCGCGTTGCCGGACTGGCGATCGGCTTCCTGGGTGTCCTGGTGGTGCTGGGTATCTGGAGCGGGCTTGGCGGGGCCGCGCTGCTCGGAAGCCTGGCCTGCCTGGCGGCGGCCGGCTGCTACGGTCTTGGCTATCCCTATTCGCGGCGGGTATTGACCGGCAGATCGGAGTCCATGCTGGCGCTAGCGGCCGGCCAGTTGCTGTGCGGCACCGTCGAGCTCGGCGTCGTCGCACCTTTCACCACGCACATGCCGGCCACCATACCGCTTCGGGTGGTGTTGAGCATTTTTGCCCTCGGCGCACTGGGCACCGGTATTGCCTACGTGTTGAACTATGCGCTGGTACGCGATGCCGGAGCCACGGTCACCTCGACCGTAACCTATGTGATCCCGCTCTTCTCGACGGTAGCGGGCGTGGCTTTCCTCGGTGAGCACCTGAGCTGGAACCAGCCAATCGGCGCCGTGGTCGTCGTTCTTGGCGTGGCCGTCTCGCAGGAGCGGCTGCGTGTGCCATGGCCGGCCCGGCGCGCGGCAGCCGTCAGGCTGGAAGCGCGGAACTGACAGGCATAGTGGTACGGTGACGTGTCATGTCCTGCTCTCTCCGTGCTGCCGCGGCTCACTGCGCCCTGGGACGTCCGTGAGCTGATAGAGGTCTGAGACCAAGAGCCGTACGCCGATGCTCGTCAACTCCACGCTATCCTCTGGTCCGTAACCCTCGTACGTCCAGTGAGGCTCCGCGCGGCGGTAGACTTCCACTGCTTGGTACCGCGTCAAGATCAACACATATTCTTGGACGCTGGGACAGGTGCGCACCAGGGCAAACTTATCGGTGCGATCTTCCCGCTCGGTCGAGTCGGAGAGCACTTCTAGCACGACGCGCGGGCTCTGTGCTTCCCGTGCCGCGCCACGATCGCGCTCATCGCACGTGACCACGACATCGGAAAACCGGTACTGTGTGGGTGAAACCACGAATTGCGCAAAAGCGCCACGGTTCGAGCGCTACTCGATGTGCAGGCTCTCCGCGCGCTTGGGACCAGGCGCTTCCTCCGTTCGCTGAATGGCCGCGTCGATCAGAGCACGCACGGCAAGCAGGCGCTCGCGCTGGGCGGCGCGCAGATGCTTCCGAACCTCGGACGGCAGCAGAAGGCGCACGAGCGACCCGGGCCACAGGGCCTCCCGCTGGCGCAGCTCGCGGACCTGATCTTCGAGCCGTCGCACCTTTTCCTCAAGGCTTTCACTGGCTATCGGAGCGTTAGGCTGTGCCATCTCTCTTCCCTCCAAACGCGATAGTAAGCTTGGAATCCTGCATGGCTGCCGACTCGACGCGCAGATCGACGAGCGCGCGTGGTAACACCAAAGTACGACGATAGCTGCCTACCTGCAATAACAGCTCGTCGCCCAGCCGCTTCGCCGTGACCTGCTCCTTGCTCATGAACGGCAGCGTCATCTCAAGCCGATAGTTGTCCCCATCCCTCATCACCTCGTACGGTCGGCCTCGATAGAAGAACGTGCTCGGGTCGTCCTGCTCGAAGACGGCCTCGCCAAGGCGGCGGAGCATGGGCAGGCCAAACACCTCCTGCTCGAAATAGGGCGCCTGCCGTATGGGCAGCGGTGAGAAAGCCTCGTCGATGGTCTGTCGATGGCGTGCTTGCTGCTGCCGCCAGATGGCAAGATAGCCGTCCTCGGCTCCCTCGGGCAGCATGCGGTTGCATATGACGAGGTCGATCGCGTAGCCGTAGAGGTTCAAGTAGGTGTACGTCCGCTGGGCCTCCTTGATTACCATCTTCTCGGCGTTGACCACCAGGCGGACGGACGTCAGGTCGGGGTCGGAAAGCAGCGTATGCATGCGATCCAGCCTGTGGAATAGCGCCTCGCCCGCGTCGAAGACGGCGCTGTTCGGCACGGGCATGCCGGTGAAACGGCGCACCACCGGACCGGTGACCTGCGCTATGCGGCGCTGCACCGGGAGGACCTTCTCCAGCCACCAGCGGGCACTGTCAGGAATTGCCAGGAGGCGCAGTGTCTCGCCGGTCGGTGCGCAATCGATGATGATCGTGTCGAAGTTGCCGGAGTCGTGATGGTCGGAGATCCAAAAGAGGCTGGACAATTCGTCCATGCCCGGCAATATGGCCAGCTCTTCGGCCATCACGTCGTCCAGTCCACGCCACGTGAACAGCGTGTGCATCCAATCCTGGATGACGCGGTAATAACGATCGACGTTGTAGTAGACGTCGGTCTCCTGCGCCCAGAGGTTGGAGGCAACCTGCACGGGCTCGGGGCCTAACGGCATATCGAACGAATCCGCCAGGCTATGGGCGATGTCGGTGCTGACGACGATGGTGCGCTGGCCGCGGTCGGCGCAGCGAAGTGCCGTCGCGGCGGCCGTGCTTGTCTTGCCGACGCCACCTTTGCCCGTGTAGAGAATGATCCTCAACACCGTGCTCCTGTATCGCTCTACTCCTGAGTGTAACGCCCGTCCATCTTCTGGACGGGCCCGCACGCGGTACGGCGGCGCGGCGTGGTGCGGCCTGGGAAGAGTCCAAGCGCCGTGCCGTCCGGTATTGTCGGGCCTTCCGCTGCTCGGCACCGGCCGCAAGTGTCCCGGCAGCTCCGCACGCGTGAGCGGGCCCGTACAGAGAGCTTGCGGTTGCCTGTCTCGCATGTAGCCGCAGGCGAGCGCATCGGCGAGGCCAATCCAGGCTATTTCGGCATTCCAGTACGGCCACGCGCGGCCTATCGCGTCTCGTACTATGCTGGGAGCTGCACAGGCCCCCAAGAGGTCGCCCAGTTCTCCGACGCGATCAAGGCGGCGTACCCCTCGATCAAGCTGATCTCAACGTCTGCCGACATCAACAGCCGGAGGCCGGACCTGTTCGAGCCGCATTTCTATGAAACGCCCGATTGGTTTGTCAGCCACGCAACCTACTTCGATAGCTACAGCCACGCAACCTACTTCGATAGCTACAGCCACGACGCTCCCAAGGTGCTCGTCGGCGAGTACGCGGCACGGACGATCGGCGATCGTATTGGGCAAGGGCATGCAACACTTGAGCGCGACCTGGTGAGCCGAGCCTTTCGCCGGCGCCACCTTCAGTGTCGTGGCGTCGCTCATCCTCCCTCAGGCTGAAGCTTCCTCGATCTTCGGGAAGAGGATGGGCAACGCGCCCAAGGCGGCGCCGGGCTCCAGGTGGCCCCAACCTCCGACATGCGGCTGATCGGGCAATGCGAGGGCCTGGCGAAGCGCTGCCATCTTTCGCGGCATGACCGGTAGCAGCAGTGTAGCGGCGATGCCCAGGGCTTCTCCCGCGTAATACAGGGTGGTTGCGACGCTCTCCATGTCGCCGGATTTCGCTGCCGTCCAGGGCGACTTCTGCTCCAGGTAGCCGTTGGTCCGCTTCACCAGGGCAATTGCCGCGCCGATCGCCTGGTGCGGCAGCATGGCGTCGATGGCGGACCTCACCGCGTCGGGCGCGGCGATGGCCGCGTCGCGCAGGTCGCGATCCGTGTCGGTCTCCCCGGGCGGGTCGGGTATATGCCCATCGAAGTAGCGGGCGGTCATATTGACGACTCGATTCGCCAGGTTTCCCAGGTCATGCGCCAGATCCGCGTTATAGCGCCGGACCAGCGCCTCCGGGCTGAACTCGCTATCCTGCCCAAACTGCATCTCGCGCAGAAGCAAGTAGCGTGTGCCGTCGACGTCGAATCGGCGCACCAGGTCAAGCGGAGCGCGGAAGAGGGCCATGGCCTCGGCAAGGCTGCCGTCGACGCCGACCGATTTCGATCCCTTCTGCCCGGCCATGGTCCAGTAGCCGTGCACGTTCAGGTGCTGAAAGAGAGGAATCCCTGCCGCCTGCAGCATGCACGGCCAGAAGATGGCATGCGGCTTCAGGATGTCCTTGGCGATGATATGTTGCGCTACCGGCCAGTAGGTCTTGTACAGATCGCCGTCGGGAAACCCCAGAGCCGAGACATAGTTGATCAAGGCGTCGAACCAGACGTAGGTCACGTAGTTGGCATCAAACGGCAACGGAATGCCCCAGGTGAGCCGCTCGATGGGGCGCGAAATGCACAGATCTTCAAGAGGGTCGCGCAGGAAGCCGAGGACTTCGCGCCGGTACTGGTCCGGCCGCACGATCTCCGGCCGCTCCTCAAGCAGGCGGATCAGCCACTCCTGGTACGCGCTCATGCGGAAGAAGTAATTCTTCTCGCTTATGTACGTCGGCTCGGTTCGGTGCTGCGGGCACTTGCCGTCTACCAGCTCTTTCTCGGTGTAGAACCGCTCGCAGCCATAGCAGTAGAGACCCCCGTATTCGCCAAAGTAGATCTCGCCCTTGTCGTACACGATCTGCAGTATCTGTTGCACGACTTTGGCGTGGCGTGGCTCGGTGGTACGGATGAAGTCGTCTGTCTCGATCCCCAGCCGCGGCCAGGTGCCGCGGAACACGTCGCTGATACGCGTGGCGTAGTCCAATGGCGAGACACCGGCGGCGGCGGCGGCCTGGGCCACCTTATCGCCGTGCTCGTCGGTTCCGGTCAACATGCGGCTGTTCTTGCCAAACAGGCGCTGGTAGCGGGTCACCGTGTCGGCCACGATTGTCGTGTACGCGCTGCCGGTGCTCGGCTCGGCATTCACATAGTAGATGGGGGTAGTGATGTAGAAGGTGTTACTCATGGTGCGGTTAGTGTACCAGGGCACATCTCGCTTCGCGCAAGCCGCGCGCGACTACCACACAGGCATTTTCCCTCACTCGGACCCTGACATTCGTGGCACAGACGTGTATCCTGCCCAGTTGGCGTGTGCTGGAGCGCCGTGTGTGGGACAGGGCGGATCAGTTCGGCGTGGCAGTCTTGAGGCCCATGGAGCGAGCGGCTGCCATCATCCGTTCGTCGTAGGTAACGATCTCGCTCAGCTCGGCTCCAAGACGTGTAGCGGTGGCCAGATGGATGGCATCCAGGGATCGCAGCTCAAGCGGCAGCAGTGAGCCGGCCAGATTCAGTATTCGGTCGTTCACTCGTACCAGATCAACCCGCTCGAGAACACGCCGACCGGCGGCCACGGCCGACTCTCCGCCTGGCAGCAGGGCCCGAAGCACCTCAGTGCGCGCCAGCGCGCTTGAGAGCAGCGGGCGCCGGCGACGCAAATAGCGCCGCAAGGCATCAGACTCTGGCTCGCGGACGGCCAGCTTGACGATGGCCGATGAGTCCAGATAGGTGGCCGCCATCGCTTAGCGTTCCTCACGGCGTAGCCGGACCAGAGCAGCCGATGGCGTCTCCGCATCGTCGGGCAACACCAGAGGCTCAGGGAGATCGTCAAGGTCGGCCGAGGCCGGGTCAATCTCACCGGCCGCACGCATCTGCTCAAGGGCGGTTCCTGCCGGCACCGGGACGAGGTGCGCTACCGGCCGACCGCGATCGGTGACCTCGACGATCTCGCCTTGCGCGACCAGTCTGAGCAGTTCGCTGGCGCGTTGTCGCAGCTCGCGAATTCCAACTGATGTCATGTGTCACTTGTAGCACAATCCAATCGGATTGACAATGCCCCTGCACGGCGAAGGCCGCTGCGCCTGCATCGGCAGGGATTGCCGGATCGGAAGCAGCTGTCTTTCATGGAGACAGCGCGGGTAGACCAGGAGCCGATCCGCGCTCGAATAGCCTGGGCGCGGACGTCGTCACTGCGTTGACCTTTTCTCCGTTCCGCTGTACTATTTGAATACGTACACGAGGAGGGATCAGGTTCATGCCCCGATTAGCGGTAGAAGACAACAACCGGATATCGCTCCGCATTCGGCCTGAGGAAAAGGCCATCCTGCTGCGCGCGGTGGCACTGCAGCACACCGACCTGACGGATTTTGTCGTGCGGCATGCCTTACGTGCTGCCACGGACATCATCGAAGAAGCAGAGCACCTGCGCCTCAGCGAGCGGGACAGTCTACGGGTGCTGGACCTGCTGGAAAATCCGCCTCCGCCAAACGCACGGCTTCTCGCCGCTGCTCGGGCGCTCCCGCGCCAGGCATGAGCCTCACGGCCTGGCATGAAGAGCCGATCGGCAAGCGACACAACAGGGAGGCATTCGACTGCGGCGAAGACGCGTTGAATGAATTCCTGCGCCACCACGCGCGTCGGAGCCATGAGCTGGGCGGCGCCAAGACCTTCGTCGCGGTCGACGACATGGACGACAACATCGTTTTCGGCTTCTACAGTGTGAGCCCTGCATCCGTCGACTATGCGCGGACGCCGGAGATTGTACGAAGGGGGCTCGCACGGTATGACGTACCGTGCTTCCGCCTGGCTCGTCTTGCCGTCGACCGCCGGCTGCAGGGGCGGGGCTTGGGTGGGCAATTGCTGCTCGCGGCAGGCAGACGCTGCCTGTTGGCCGCGACGGAAGTAGGCGGTGTCGCGCTGCTCATCGATGCGAAGAATGCGCGGGTAGCGACATGGTACGGCAGCTATGGCGCGGTCCCACTGTTGGATGCGCCGCTGTCGCCCATACTGCCGCTGCGGACGATCGAGGCGACGCTGCGAGCAGCCGGCAGATGGTGAGCGTTGTCACTGTGGTGCTGCGGAGCGCCATCTACGTGCTGCATGCGTTCCAGAAGAAATCACCCCACGGGATGGAGATAGCGCGGGTAGACCAAGAGCTGATCCGCGCCCGTTTAGCCTGGGCGCGACAGCTTGACGCCAAGCACCTCAAGGATGGCGAGGAGCATGAACACGGATGAAGACATCGAGGTGGTGCATGGCAGCGGCGTTATCTTCGCCGATCTTGGCCTGCTGGAACCAGAGGAGTTGCCGGCTAAGGCTGCCCTGGGACTCCAGATTCACGACGCCATCGTAGAGCGAGGCTGGACCCGAGTCCAGGCCGCGGCCGCCCTGGGCATTCCGCAACCAAGGGTCTGCGAGCGCGCGCAACCATTTCTGGAAGTATGGTTCAGGCGCCAGGGCGTTCGAAGATGTTATGGTGAGTGAGCGCTGCACGATAACCTAACGAGCGGTGCCGCCCGGCACCAATGTGCATCTGGTACCATACAAGTCAAATCGACGGCAATCTGGAGGCATACAATGGTCTCGTCCCTGCATCGCAGCGCCGTGGTCGCCGTTGACGGCACGCTCGCCGTGTGTGTCCCGGAACTGGCGCCTGGTCAGCGCGTCCGTGTCACCATTGAGCTGGAATCGGCCACGCCTGCCAGGCACGCAATCGAGCTGCTCGAGGAGAGTGCCGGGCAGCAGCTGTTCACGACTGCCGACGAGGTGGATGCCTACATAAGTGCCGAGCGCGATACGTGGGACGGCTGACGCTGCCAACCGGCAGCCTCATCTATCTGGACACGAACTGTGTCATCTACAGCGTGGAACACGTGGCACCGTACGCGGCACTGCTTTACCCTCTGTGGCGGAGCGCAGGTGCGGGCGAGTGCAGCCTCCACACCAGCGGCCTGACGCTTACCGAGACGCTGGTGGCGCCGCTCAAGTCGGGCAACGCGCTCATTGCGGACACATATCGCCGCCTGCTCAAAGAGTCGCCCGATCTGCGGCTTGTCGATGTTTCCCTGGAGGTTCTGGAGCGAGCTGCCCAGATCCGAGCGGATCTGGGGCTACGCACACCGGACGCCATCCACGCCGCCAGTGCGCTGGTTGCCGGTTGCACCCACCTTATCACCAACGATCCGGTGTTCAATCGCTTGCAGGGTCTGGATGTAGTCGTGCTGAGTGACCTGCTGAAGCCGTAGTATGGTGGCCGTTGGCGTTGTGGCAATCACCGAAAGCGCTTCGTGCAGAATGCAGCTATCTCCTTTAGCACTGTCGTTGGGCTGGTCTGCACTTCCTTTGGAGTGAATCTGAGGAACTGAAACCCGCGGCTCTGGAATTCGCGCTCACGAGCTTCGTCATGGGTCCTTTGGGACGGAGGATGAAACGCGTCGCTGTCCACCTCCGCAATCACTGCGTGGTCCGATCGGTTCTCCCAAGAGATCAGGAAGTCGGCCCGGCGATCGAATTCCTCTCCTGCGATGAATGGCGGCTGCGGAACGAACTGCCAGTTTGTCTGCTTGAGTGCGTGATAGAGCCGCGCTTCCGGAGCGGTCAGCCATGCGACGCCGTCGCGATCAAGGAGTTGCACTGCGGACGTGTTGTAGCGCCGCGGCCTCGGTCGGTCCGTGTTCGCAGCGACAAAGCTCTGTAAGTCGGCTGGGACGTCCAGCAGCCATTCAACTTCCAGGTTATGCCCGGGCCAGTCGTAGTCCATCCCCCCAGGCGCTTTGTGCGGCGTCAGCCAGAGCCGACCAGCACGCAGGTTGATGCTCTTGCCACCACGTGCGATACCGCTCCGGAACATATACTATGCAGTCGGCTGGCTCGTCTTGCCGTCGACCGCCGGCTGCAAGGGCGGGGCCTGGGTGGGCAATTGCTGCTCGCGGCAGGCAGACGCTGCCTGTTGGCCGCGACGGAAGTAGGCGGCGTCGCGCTGCTCATCGATGTGAAGAATGCGCGGGTAGCGACATGGTACGACAGCTATGGCGCGGTCCCACTGTTGGATGCGCCGCTGTCGCTCATACTGCCGCTGCGGACGATCGAGGCGACGCTGCGAGCAGCCGGCGGCTGGTGAGCGTTGTCACTGTGGCGCTGCGGAGCGCCATCTATGCTTGCCGGTCGGGCGCCGTCTAGGACGAAATCGGGCCGCGTGCCTGCCTGCGGGATCAGAAGCTGCGCCTGGTCGGGAAGGCGGTGGTGGCGCGCCGCGAGATAGTGCGTCGTGACAACGGTAAGGCACGAATCACAGTGCCAGAGCCAGAGCCGGTAGGGATTATTCCCTCATGGCTCGCGCACTATTCTCAGCTGCAAGCAGCCGCATCAAAGGTAATTGGAGACTACAGCGTCCTGAGTGAGAAGGTCTCTCCCGAATATGCGCAGCTCGCAATCCCGAAATGGTCGCGCTCAGCCGTGTTCAGCAGTACCATCACCCGCGATGAAAAGGCGAGTACGCTGACCTACAGTTGTGAGCGGTTCGACCGCCTATGTCAGCCACGTGCCACGGCAATACTCACACAGTTCGCCCATTATACGGCACGTGCTGCCTATGACATGGATATTGGCCGCGAATAATCCGAAAGCGCCTTTCTCCACGAGTGTAGCCGGTAACAAGGCCCACTTGCGCAGCTCGATCCAGTTGTTGTTGTGCTGACCCGCTGAGCTGGTACACGCCTGGCGAAGATGGGCGGCAGCACTCACGGGCGATGAATGACACTCGGGGCAGGCAAGCGACGGCTTTCGACAACCCGGTGCATCGCTGATCCACCAAGATCTTGTCGCGATTGCCGAAATACACCGCAAAGCCAGACGACTAGAGACTCCCTGCTCGGGTGGCGATCACAGCGCCGCCGGATCCCGATAGCGCAGCGGTGGGATCGGGGGAAGGATTGCGAAACCGGCTCCTGTGGACGGCGGTGGCAACCTCGTAAGTAGGAGCTGCTAGACGCAAGTAATAGGAGCTCTACCGAAATACTTTAAGAGCTCTTGACACTCATCACAAGAGCTGATAATCTTGTTTCAGGCCAGCTCAAGCCTTGGTGTATAGGAGCTGCAGTAATCTGAGCTAAGGAGGCAGACCATGAAAGTGAGATTCCCCGCATTGCGCGCCACACTCGGCAAGAGATCCTATTATGCAACCACGATGGCCCTCAGCGAGGTGCCGCGCTTCTTCAAGTTCAATGACTGGGAGCAGCTGGAGCCCTCCTTGCGTGCCCAGCGCGTCCTAAACGCGTCGCGCGTGCCGGAGATCGCAAAGTACATGATCGATAATGAGGATGGCTACATCTTCTCATCGATCACAGCTTCCTATGACTGCCCAGTGAACTTCGTCCAATCTGACGGTGACGAGAATGTCGGCACCATCGAGATGGACCTAGAGAACATGCAGTTCATACTCAACGACGGACAGCACCGAGCTGCCGCAATCGCACTGGCGCTCAAGGACAGTCCCGCAATCGGGAAGGACCGCATCAGCGTCCTACTGTTTCCGATGGAGGACCTGGATAGACTCCAGCAGATGTTCTCCGACCTCAACCGCTTTGCGCACAAGACGTCTAAGTCGCTCGACATTCTGTACGACCACCGCGACAATCTGTCCACCCTTACCATGGAGATGACTGAAGAGGTCCCAGTGTTCAAGGGCATGATCGACAAAGAGCGCATGTCGATTCCGCTGCGCTCTCCCAAACTGCTGACTCTGTCGTCCTTGTACGACGCCACCGGCGAGCTGCTCGGGTCCAAAATCGATGCTAAGGGGACGAAGGGTTACAAGGAGAAGCTGGCGCTTGCCGTCGAGTATTGGGCCGAAGTCGCCTCTGCAATCCCTGACTGGCAGCGGGTCAAGGACGACAAGATGCCGGCGCAACTCCTGCGCCAGGAGCAGATCAACACGCATAGCGTCGTGCTGCGCGCCCTCGGCGCCGTTGGAAATGCGCTCCTTGAATACCATCCCAAGGATTGGCGTCAACGCCTTGCAGAGCTCAAGCTGGTCGACTGGCGAAAGGCTGTTGGGAGGGAGGTCAACCCCCTCTGGGACAATGTCTGCATTGTCGCCGGGTCCGTCGTGTCTAATCGCCAGGCCCGTACTGCCACTCAGGCTGTGCTGAAGGATCACCTGGAGCTTCCCCTGGGTGCTCAGGAGAAGCAGATACTCACCAACCTGCGCTCCGCCGGTTGGAAGGGAGGCTCCTCCAGTCGGGCCTCAACCGCACAGCTATCCCTTGAACTCGTGTCGGACCCGGTCGCCTGACGGCCCTAGAAAGGAGCGTCAGAACTTGATGGACACCTTGACCCTGTTCAGCCACTTACTCCAAGCAGAGACCGAAGACGCCGTGACTGCCATACTCAGCAACGCGGGATACTTGGTTGACGACGAGTCCGTGTGGCAGCCCCTGGGCTTTGAGAACAACTTCTCTACGATCGGCAACCAGCAGAGCGATGCGTCAGCTGCTCTGGTGGAGAAGATCATCAATAGCATAGACGCTATGCTCATGGCGAAGTGCTTTGAGCTGGGCATTGATCCTGAAGGCCCCGACGCTCCCCAGACGATGACCGAAGCTGTCGAGCGCTTTTTCGCTGTACGTGAAGGTCGGCTCAGCAACCTCAGCGGCAGGGAACAGAGTGCACTCGCCGAGAACATCAATGTCGTCGCTGTTGGTAGCAAGCAGAACCCGGGCTATCTCATCATCGATCGGGGCGAGGGCCAGACGCCAGCCAGGTTCCCAGACACACTGGTTTCGCTACAACGCTCCAACAAGATGCGTATTCCTTTCGTACAAGGGAAATTCAACTCTGGTGGCACAGGTATCTTGCAGTTCTGTGGTCAGGAGAACTACCAGCTGATTGCATCGCGTCGGCAACCCTACGGCCCTGTCGCCCCAGACGACGACACAGCTGAGGACTGGGGCTTCACGCTTGTCCGGCGCATGCTGCCATCTGGCGGACGCAGAAGCTCAGTCTATGTGTATCTGGCGCCAAACGGCAAGGTGCCGTCGTTCAAGGCAGACGGTGTAAGAGTGCTTCCGGGCAAGTCCCGAAAGAATTACCCGGCCCCCGCCTACGCGGTCGACCTTGCGTATGGCACGTGCGTAAAGCTCTATGACTATCGCTGGAGAGCCAAGAGTATCATAACCGCCGAGGGTCGCTATGAGCTTGAGCGATTGCTGTACCTTCCCTGTCTCCCGTTTAGAGTCGTGGAGACGCGCGACTACGCGGCGAACTACTATAGTGCCTCGGTGATCGGCGGGTGGGTTAGTGCCGTTGCCGAGAATGACGACGGCGATAGCGCAAAGCTGGAGGACGGCTTCCCTGCTTCGTCCGCGCTCTCACTGCAAACGATCGGGACCCTTCCATACCAGATCGCCGTCTACAAGGAAGGAACCATCGACCGGCATGTGCCACACGGTGTCTCGTTCATGGTCAACGGCCAGGTACATGGATCGCTTCCGCCCGATTTCGTCAAGCGCAAGCTAAAGTTCGACTACCTGGATGATCGTCGCCGACCTCTACTGGTCACGGTCGACTGCACAGCCATGGACGCCCGCGTCCGGGAAGACTTCTTTATGGCCTCGCGTGACCGCGTTCGGCGCAATGAGGTGTACTTCAAAATTGAGGAGGCGCTGACGACCGCGCTGAAGGAGCACCCCGGCCTGCAGCGCATCAACCAGGTTCGGCGCAAGAAAGAGATGGAGAAGCACCTTGATGCCGATGCCCCCCTGAGCGCCTTCCAGGCTCTGCTGGACGCGGATCCTACCCTATCGAACTTGTTTGCAGCCGGCGCGCGCCTGGTCACGTCAACTGGCCCAGGCGATGCGCCACCGTTCGTGGGCCGCCGATTCCCCACGTATTTCCGGCTGGCTCACGAGCCAAAGACCGGCTTGGTCAAGGGCTGCCCTCTGAACAGGACCTGCCATGTCGAGTTCGAGACCGACGCGGTCAACGACTACTTCTCGCGCCACAACCAGCCAGGCGCTATTTCCTTCGATCCACCAAATCTCTGCGAGCACTCGCGTCTGTGGAACGGCAAGTTCGACACACGCTTCAGAGTACCTTGGGACGCGAGTGTTGGTGACCTCATTGTGGTAAGGGTCACAGTGGACGACCCTGACCGCGGGACCCGAGGCATGCCGTTCGCCTCATCGTTCACGCTCAAGGCAGAGCCAGAAGTACCTGACGCGGCGCATGAATCCGGCCGACCAGGCGAGCCGCACGGCAATTCGGGTAAGTCGGCCAGCAAAGTTGGGCAGTTAAGGACACCTGGCCTTGCACTGCCGAAGATCAGGGAGATACGCAAAGAGGACTGGGAGAGAGAGAACCCTGCATTCGATCTGTATGATGCCCCACGCGTCCGGCACGACGGCGAAGGTGGGTACGACTACCTGATCAACGTTGACAACACGTTCCTGCTCACGGAGCTTGCAAAGTCAAAGCCTGAAGACAAGCCACTGGTCAAGCACTGGTATACGTACGGTCTTGTGCTGGCCGCTGTTGGCATGATCAAGCATAACCTGCGCATCGCGGCGGCTCGCGTCACAGCCGGAGGAGCAAGCGATAGCGCTCACGAGGACGACGACAGTGAAGACCTGGATGCAATCAGCCAGCATTGTAGTGGCCTGGCTCAAGTGATCGTGCCCATTATTCGGACTCTTGGTCGGAGCCTGGTAGCAGTCTAAACACGTGGATTTCGGGAGTAGGGCTACAACGTCACTCCCCGCATGGGCGGTGGAAGAGCAGCAGCTCACGCGTCGCCTCCTGGCAGAGGTCGATATGGTTGTACCATCGACGGCGGTTCGGGACCACGCGCCACAGCGATGAACGATCAACAGTCACTCGTGCGTCTTCCTCGTAGCCCGCAGTTTCCATTGCCTGCAACAAGGCTGGCAGCTGGCTCGCCACGTCGGAAAAGGACACCAACTGGACGACCAAGGCTGAAGGATGCATAAGGGCGCGCACCGACTGGAAAATCTTGGTGATTGTCTCGAAGTAGTTGTTGAGTCCGCATGGTGTCCTACTTCCAAGGGTATAGTATGCGGCGCCGTGGCCGTCCTGTTCGTCAATCAACCAGTACGGCGCGGGAGTTTCCCGTCGACCGTTCACTTGCCAGCGATGATAGAGCACGTGCACCCCGGGATAAGGCGGAGACGTCAGCACAAGCCGGGCCTCACCGAGTAAGTTGCGCAAGCGGTCGTCTTCGTCAATTCCCGCCGCCGATCGCTGTAACAGCTGACGTTTACTGCTCAGCTTGCTCTTGGAAGTGCCCTTGGCTCGGGCCACTGTAACCAACTCGTCAAGGCTGCAGATCATCTCATCGACGAAGGCGCACAGCCTGTCCTTCATCATTCGCTGATCCGGAAACGTGCTTTTGCAGTCAATGGCCCACTGCCCGAGACGCAGAAGGGCACAGCGGACGAAGAGCTGCTGCCGTCGGAACGGTAGCCTACCCACTGCTTCAAGAGCACGTTCGAATATCCGGGATGTCGAGATCGGCATGTTCTTCGTGCGCAGCTCGGCGTCAACGTCGTGGTTGAAGACACCGGTCTCCAGGTCAAGACAGTGAACCCAATCCCGAATAGTGCGCGCGTCACGATCGCTCAAAGGTGTCGTCTTGACTGAGGTCACGAACGTCGCAATTGGATTCAGATCGATCCCCACAGCTCGGCGGCCAGCGGCCAGCGCCTCTACAACGGTCGTACCGCCGCCTACGAAGGGATCGAGTATCACGTCGCCAAGCTTAGTGAACTGCTCGATTGCCTCGCGAGCTAGATATGGGGACATACTGGCTGGATAACGGTAGAAGTTGTGGGTTAGGCCTTCGGCTGACCTCATTGAGTGCAGTGATTCGAGGAGCCGTACCTCACGAGCATCGTCGTGGAGCTCAACATCCCGGCCGTCGCGGAGACCGATCATAACTTGCAGTCCTTGCGCCGGTTCCTTCATTGTACTTGGGCAAAGTCTAGAAATGAGAATAACAGACTGTGCCATGATTATGAGCACGACCGGTGAAATACCGGGCCTACAGAGCTATGTGACAGAGGCTTCCTCAGCGATCTCAGGCCCTACCGAAGCCGCTTGTCGCAGAACACTCGACGTAGAATCATCCTTCTGCGACATGATCGGCCCGAGCGCGCCGGCCAACGTACTGGCCATCGAGGCCACGGTGTCGGCATCATGGTGGGCGTTGATCGCGAGTAGCAGCGTGTCCTCTACGTGTGCCGGGCTGCGCAGGGAGCAGTAGAACGCGGCCGGCAGGCTTCTAGGTACAAAGGCCCCATGCACGAGACATAGAGAGCGCAGCCAGCCGATCCCACGCCTCCAGAACCAACCGCTTCGTTCGGTATTCGCGTTGCTCACGTAGCTCGCGTTGCTTGAGCACCCTGAACGTCTCGCCAGGGAAGCCTTTGGTGCGCGGGGCTTCGGGGTCGTCCTCCCAAGGGTCCAAGATGTCGGCCAGTTCGCGATCCGTCAGGTCGTGCGGGTCCAGAACATACCGCAGCTGCTTCCGCGTCAGGCCATAGAGTCGGGCGTAGTATGCGTCGAGCTCTGACCGCAGGAGCCCGCGGCGCCTCTCGTCCCAGTCGAAAGGCGGTCCCTCATAATCCAGGTCGCGGGCCAAGGGCTGCATGTCCCAGGCGGTATAGACTAAGCACGTAGTCACAAGAAAGCACGGGAATTAGGCTGCCTGAGCCGATGCAGCCGTAGCGTGTCGCCCAAGCCGTTGGCATCCTTGTTGCGCCGGAAGATCCTGCGACAGCCCTCCGCGAGCACGCCGCGTGCGACCAAGTCATCGACAGTGTCGCCGGGCTCGAAGCTCGGGTTCAGCTGGACGAGCGGGTCCGGCCAGTACCGGCCTCTATCCAGGTTTTCCGTCACATAGGCATCGATGCCGGGATCTTTGATGCGCAGGAAGCTGCGAATGTAATCCGCGTACTGACTGACGACCGTCTCGCGTAGTCCAAAGACATCCATGCCTGCGGCATCCCTTCCCACGGTGTTCAGACAGTCTCAAGAACAAACTCCGCGGAATGTGCTGCGAGGTGGAAATCGTGGATCAGCTCACACAGCATGAACCATGGAGCCGGCTTCTCAGCCGATACTGCGAGTACTTTACCACCGGGATGCGGGGATTACCATGACCCGGCGTATTGCCGTGTATGTGACGGCGCAGGACCATCGACTGCTGCTGCACGCCCGGCGCCCGGCCGCCCTCGCCCGGCGGCAGCGGGAAAATGCCCTGTGGCAGGCGGACCAGGCGAGGCTGCAGGTACCGCTGGCGTCGCGGGCTGCCAAGCTGCCCAGCCACCAGTGCGCACATAGTCTTTGACCTTGCGGCCTCACCCCAATACGATAAGAGGTAGGAAAGGCGAGGCGCCAGCTATGAATGCGATCCCCCTCACACCGGAACGCCTGGCACAATTGGAGGAATACGCCCAGCGGCGCGGACAAGACCCTGCTTCCGCCCTTGATGAAGCGCTGGCCACTTACCTGGAATGGGAGCGGCAGGATTTCGAAGAGGCGCTGCAAGGTATCCGCAGCGGCTATGCGGATGTCAAAGCCGGACGCACCAGGCCCGCTGCCGAGTTTCTTGCCGAGCTTCGACAGAAGCATGCCCTTTCGGGTTGAGACTTCGGCCGAAGCCGAGCGCGACGCGGGCGCAATACTGGAATGGCTGTTAGCTCAAGGTGCAGGCGAAACCGGCCTCCGATGGTTCTTGGCCTTGGAGAAGGCGATTGACACCCTCGCCGAGCTGCCTGAACGCTGCCCCCTAGCCCCCGAGAATGCGCGGTTTCCTTTCGAGGTGCGGCAGTTGCTGTATGGGCGCAAGCCTCATGTGTATCGGATTCTGTTCACTATCGACGGCGATTCAGTGTATGTGCTTCACATTCGCCATAGCCGGCGCTTGCCTCTTGCCAGCCCATGACGGTCGCGAGCGGGTGAAGCTTCGCGCACAGACACACGGTGCCGCTTTCTGCCTGATTCTCAACAGGTGAGCCAGGAAAGCACAAAGCGGGCATGCTGGCTCCGGGGCTGGTGAGCAGAGAACAGAACCGGCCAGCGCCTCGCCCTGACGATGCGGCCTGGAAGGGCCGACACGTATGTGACGCCAGGTACTCGCCGCGGTCCGCGGGGCGAACACGTAGCCTCGATAGCTCCAGGCTCGATCGCGCCGGCGGTCGCGATCGAGACGAACCCTTGCCTCTGGGCTCGATCTGCGCTTCGCCGCCGCTCGTCGTTTTCGGCGCACCGGTCCTACCTTACGCTGTATGCTGAGAATCGAGTCCAGAAGCCGCCGGGCTGACCCGGCGGAGCATCATCTGCTGATCGAGGCACGACGAAACCATGCAGAGCACCTGTGGCCACTGTGGAGCCACTGTATCGGGTAATCATCGTTATTGCCTGGTCTGCGGTGCACGTCTGGGCGGGCCCGTGCCTGCGGCGCCGGTGCGACCGCCGAGTAAGGTTGTGCCGGGCGCGCCGGTGACCAGCGGCGGCCTCGTCCTCGGCGAGCGGTACGCAGTGGACCACGTGCTTGGCCGCGGCGGCATGAGCACGGTCTATCGGGCCTTCGACACCCACTTCTCCAACCGCGTGGTCGCCGTGAAAGAGATGGTCGATACCTTCGCCACACCCGAGGAACGCGCCGAGGCCGAGCGCGACTTTTTGCGCGAGGCGGATCTGCTGGCGGGCCTCCGCCACCCGGCTATTCCCGCGGTGTTCGATCGCTTCAGCGCCAACAGCCGCCACTACCTTGTCATGGAGTACATCGCGGGAGAGAACCTGGAGAAAGCAGTGGCGGCGCGCTCCGAGCCCTATTCGGAGGCGCAGGTCCGCACCTGGGCTCTGGCGCTGTGCGCGGTTCTGCGTTACCTGCACGATCAGCAGCCTCCGATTATCTTCCGCGATCTCAAGCCCGGCAATATACTCGTGGAGCCCGGCGGCCGTATGCGGCTGATCGACTTCGGCATCGCGCGCTTTTTCAAGCACAGCCAGACCACCGACACGACTGCACTGGGCACGAGCGGCTACGCGTCGCCGGAGCACTACACCGGGCAGACCGACGCTCGATCCGACATCTATTCGCTGGCGGCTACGATGCACCACCTGCTGACGCTGCGCGATCCCTCACGGCAGCCTCCATTCCAGTTCCCGTCCGCGCGAAGCCTCAATCCGGCAGTCTCGCCCGAGCTGGAGCAGATCATTGTCAGGGGATTGGATCCCGATCGTACCAAGCGCTTTGCCGATGTGCCCGAGTTCGAGGCGGCGCTCCAGGGAAAGCCACGGCCCGTCCGGCCGCGGCCGGCGGCAGGCAGCTCGCCCAGGAACACTGCCGCGGCCGATCCGGCACAGACTACGGCTACGCAGATGAACGGCACGAAGCAATCGGCTGCAACGACCATGCTCATGCCTGGAACACTGGTGATCGTGATCACGCGCGTTCGACGCGGGGCCGACCTGGCCACCCTGGCGAACGAGCTGGCGCCGCTTACCGGCCAGACCACCGCCGAGGCGCAGCAGCTACTCCGTCGCCTACCGGTGGTGACGCCACTCGTGACTATCTCCCAGCTCGGCACGCGGCTCAAGCGGCTTCGCGACCTGGGAACCGACGCGCAACAAGTGGTGCCTGCTACCGAGTCGGTTCACCTCGACCTGACGCTCAGACAGGAACTGCTGACCAACCATCAGATCGTCATCTGGGATGTCAAGGTCGGCGCCGGGCGCACCTGCTATTGCCGGCGCTGCGGGCATCGCTGGTTGACAAGCAAAGCAGTGGGTGACAGTGTGCCGCAACAATGCTATCGCTGTAGCGCCAAGGATTGGAGCCGGCGGCGCCTCTGCAAGTGCGCTTGGTGCGGCCACGAATTCGAAGTGCACGACTATAAGCAAAGCCCGGAGCGACTCAGACCGGTGTGCGAGTGCTGCGGACTGCGCGACTGGCTGCAGGGGCGGAGGATCGGCTGGCAAGGCCTGGTGCAGTCCTTCCGCGAACTGCTCGGATTGCCGGGCTAGGGGCAATTCTGCCCTATTGCTGTCAGGTGTCCCTGCCGATAAGCATATGTAGAGCGGAACTCAAGGGTCGTGTCCACACTTGTCGATCGCGTTCGCAGGCGAGGTAGTAGATAATATGGCTATGTGGAACCCTTCCCGCATCGATTGCGCCGCATGTCGCGCGGGAAGCCGGAGCGCCCTGGTACTATCGGGCCGTATAGCACACGGCTCTATGGGGCTAGAATGAGACCCATCCTGGGCGCCTGGCCGGGGCTGGATAGCGCGTGCAACAAGCATGCGGCTATGCTCGCGGAGGGCGGGCCGGTTCCGATCGGGCGGATACAATCCGGACACCGAGATTTGCATTGATCGTGGCAGGATCCAGCAGCAGCTGAATTCGTGGCTAGGGGTTGTGGCACCACCATTCCAGTGGCAAACGCGAATCAAACAGGAGAGCAAGCATGATCGCTGAAAAACCGGTAAGCCATGAGGAAACGGAAATAGCGGACTCCGAGTGGTGCTATCTGGTGTCACTGGGCGGTAGCCTTTTCGCAGTGCCGGACAATGACCGGACAGTCTTGCTCCCATACATCAGTGGCGTTCCCACGATCACTCCCCTGCCAAAGGGCCTGGTGCCCACCTACGTGCTGGGACTTATCAATGTGGCCCAGCGCGGTGAGCTGCTGATCGACCTTCCCCGCCTTCTCGGCCTGCGCAGCGGTCCCATTGGGCTGAGCATCGCCGAAAGCCGCCGCGTGGTGGTTATTGGCGAGGCCATACCACCGGAGATCGGCGAGTACCGCCTCGCATTCGCGGTTGACTACGGCTACGAGCTGCTTCAGGCCGCCCAAACCACTCCGAGCACCAACCACCCGCTTGGCGCATTCGTCACGTCCATCGTAGAGACGCCGCATGGAGAAGCGGCCAAGCTCGATATGGAAGAAGTGTGCAACGCGGTACTCAGGGATATGGGAGCCGAGCGGCCCTGGAATGAGCCGGCGCACGGCCGACGCGAGGCTGATGCATAGAACTAACCAGTCATTTTTGCGCATATTGCACATTTTTTGGCGCTGTTTGCGCTGATGAAACAATAGTGTGGTGGTACCATTAGGCTATGTTCTGGCGAGAGGTGGCGAACTATACTGTGGTACGCGGGCGCATGCGCGTTTTTTCTCCTGTCGTCCCTGGTGTGACACTTGCTGGTGTGCTCGCGCTGAGTTGTCCAGAATCCCAAGGTCTCTCTTCCGCTCGAGCCTATGACGCTCAATTGAAAGGCCACGCGAGACATACGCAGGCACGGGAATGCACCGACGATCAAGGAGTTAGAAGAGTCGAGGGGAAGCACGCGCCCGTGCGGCGCACCCAGATACTACGATTGGAGGGACGATGTTAACAACCATATTCGTTATCGTTCTCATAGTGATTCTCACGTTGGCTATCTGGATGCGCGCCAACAAGAGAATCGAAGAGAGCATCGCGCGAAGTGAAGCGCAGATACGCGAAAAGGCCGAAGCACTGGCCGAAGACATCGTCGCCGTGTCGCAAGCGCTGGCGAACGCCCGAGAGGGTGATCTCACCGTGCAGGTGCCCGACAGCGAATCTGAAGTCGGCCTCCTCTCCCTCTCGCTCAACGGCCTGATCAACGACTACGGCCAAATCGTCGGCGGCATCATCCACGCTTCCCAGGCGGTTCAGGAAGGTGCGGCCCGTGTAGACGAAGGCGTGCGGCGCATCGTGGATGTGGCAACGAGCCAGGCTGAGTCGGTAGCTCAAGTGGCGGCAAGCGTCGACGTGGTGGCGGCCTCGGCCGTGGACGTGCAGTCCGCCACGGAGACAGCGACCACTCTTGCCGCTAACTCCCGCCTCGCGGTGAACTCGGGACAGGAATCCGTAGGCCGCATCGCCGAAGCAGTAGACGCCATCAAGGAAGCGGCTATCGGCACAACGCGGGAGTTCAAGCGCCTGCAGGAGGACTCTATCCGCCTGACCGCCCTTGTGGCTTCGGTCAAGAGCAACGCGGAAAACCTCGACATGCAGGCCGCGAATGCCACCCTCGAAGCGCGCCACCTGGGCACGGAATCCGGCTCCGCGTTTGCTACGAACATCGGTCGTCTCGCCCGCCAAGCGCAGGACACGCTTGCCGACGCGGAAGGCGCGGTGCGCAGTGTAGTTACCTCCATCGATGAAGTAAACCGGCGTATCGAGCGTATTTCCGAGCAAGTGCGGCATGGTGTCGAAGAAGTGCGCACCGTGCGCACGACCTTCGACCAGATCACCCAGACCAACACGTCGCTGGTTCAATTCATCGACGATGTGGCGGAGGCGGCCGGCGGGCAGGCATATTCCGCGCAGCAGGCAGCTCGCTCTATTGGCGAGATCGCCCAGGTATTCGAACAGTTCACCGAGCTGTTGATCACCTCCGGCGACGAGATTGCAAACATGCGCCTCGTCGTAGCCGGTCTGCGTGAGTCGGTTGCCGATCTCAAGGTGGGCCCGGAAAGCGACAGCAAGCCTGCTATGTCCACGGAAAGCGCGGCATGAACGCCACGGAGCCGCTCGCGCAGATCGGAGAACGTGATCCGAACACCTCCGATCCGGTGGTCAACCACCTGCTTGAGCGCATGCTCGAGGCCAGCCAGGACAATGCTGACCAACTGATCGGCGCTGTTCAGCGGGTGACACGTGAGTTGTCGTCGCTGACGTTTAACTTTAGTGGCCACGTCATCCGCTCCGACATTCGCAGCCCCGAGCTGCAAGCGCTCGACCATCAGCTCGACGAAGCAAGCTCCGTGCTCAACCGCACGGTATTTGACTTACAGCAGCGTCTGCTTCGCGACAGCCAAGCCCTGCGGCCGCTCACGCGCATTTTCGACGTCGTCGACCTTGAAGATGAGCGGCCAGGCTCTGTCCGGCTGCGCGAGCGGATCGACATGTACTGCGAGGCGCTGGAGCGCGAGTATGAGGGTATTCGCGAGACCCTGGCGGCCTTGAGTCTCCGCCTGGCGCTGATGGGCAACAACATCGAGATCGCTGCCTGCCGAGCAGGTAGCGCGGACGCTTCCGCACCTGTAGAGCTTTTCTGCGTCATGGCCAACCAGCTTCGATTGCTGGCCGACCGCTTGCGGAATGCTACGGCCGATCTGCGTATCTTCCAGCAGTCGCAGAACGGCTATGCCGAGTCACTTCGCGTGACTCTGGCCAGCTACAGTCGGGGGACGGCAGCATGAGTGGTGCTGTGGACGTTCTGCAAGAAGCATTTGCCGCGGCGCTGGCCGCCCCGCCGTCCATCCCAGGCAGCTTCGAGGATGACGAGGGCGCTGATATTGCTACTCCCCGCGCCAAAGCCGCCGCCCGGCTGGAGGCTGCCCTGCGCGACTGCATGGAGCTGTATTGGGACCGCGATCAACGCCAGGGCGAGCAATTGTGCCGAGTCCTGGGCGACATGTGCGTATGGCACGAGCACGCGACGCTCCGCGGCAAGGTGCTCGATCTGCAGCGCCGGGGTATTGCCCTGCTCGCAGCCGCTTCCGAGGGCGAGCCGAGCGCGAGCGACGTGGGCGACATCGAGGATGAATACCTGGGCATAAAGCCGCGCGAAGACGACGCGGCAGCCATCGCCGCCGCGCTCGGCATGACGCTGGAGGAAGCTAAAGCGTTCGGACTCGTCGGCACACTTACGAGCGTTGGCTTCGACGATGAGGCGCCGGTCGCCGTGGGCATAGCGGGCCAGGCCGCGCAGCCTGAGGAAGAGGAAGATCTCGAGACGCTCTTCCGTCGCGATGCCAAGACTCGTGCCAGCAAGGAGCTGCCAGTTGCCCTGCAGAACTTCTGGGGTAACCAGCAGTCGATGGATTGCATGCTGACGGTCCGCCGTGGATTCCATACAATCAAGGGCGATGCCCGCATGACGGAAGTCTCCGCGCCGCCAGAGGTTGCCGAGGAGCTCGAGGGGCTCGCCGTGCTCTCGGAAGCCGCAGAGGATATTATCGACTACCTGCTCGGCGACGACTACGATCCCTCGCAGCCTGCTCCGGGGCTGCCTGCCGGCGCGTTCAGCCTGCTGAATGAGGTCGCTACCGCCATAGTGCGGCGGCTTGAGATTCGCCGCCCGCTTGACAACGAGGTGGCCCTGCTCAAGCGGCTGGGGGCGATGCAGCGGAAGGCCGCGGCTCAGGCCGGTGTGGTGATCGATGAGGAGTCGCTCGCCGCCAAGATTCCCCTGCCCAGCGCATGGGCCGCCGCGCCGAAGGCGCAGCGGCAGGCGCCGATTGCCGCGACCGGACATTCGCTGCTGCCGACCTTCCTGGACGAGGCGAAGCGCTTGATGCCCGACCTCCATCATTCGCTCGGGATCTTGAGCACCGATCCGACCGACGAAGCCTCGCTGCTGGTGGCTCGCCGCAAGCTGCATACCCTCAAGGGCGGCGCCGCCCTCATTGGCGCCGAGGCCGCCGACATCCAGATGATCGCGCACCATGCAGAGGACCTCTTCGAGCTGATCGAGGACTTCCAGCTCCGCGGCGAGTTGCGTGAAGTACCAAAGGACGTGCTCGACGGAGTGCTCGACGCCGAAGACGCTCTCCAGACTCTCCTGGACAATCTCGAGCACGTGAATTCAGGCGGGGGCAGCCCCGTGCAGCCGCTTCTGCGCGATCCCGAGGGGCTGGTCACGCACTTGCAGGAGATCACCGAGCGCGTGCGAGCAGGCGAGCTTGGCCGCGCTGCCGTGCCGGAGACCGCGCCCGACGAGTCCGCGGGCACGACGGCCGCCGAGGACGCCGTATCTGATGCGGAGCCGGCAGCGGGGGCGCCGGTACAAGCGGCTCCGGACGCCACGCTGTTGCAGCGTGTGGTGATACCGTCGACTATCCCGAAGCCGCTTGCCCGGGTTGTTACCCTGCGCGAGCTGAGCTTCCGCCGGCTCATCGAGAACAGCGATGGGGCTCAGGTGCGCAGCCGCACGGCCGTGATCGATCGCGTCGCAGCTGTCGAGGAGCGTGCCCGCGATGCGAGTGGGACCTTCTCGCTGTTTATCGGCGTGCAGGAGATATCGCAGTACCTAGAGGAAGAAGCCCGCTACCGCGAGCTGGCCGGAGACAAGGGCCAGCTTTACATATTTGGCGCGCTCGACCACGTGCCTGCACCACAGGCCCGCATCGCCATCGTGCCGCTGGCGGAAGGCGACGAGCTGCTCCGTGAACGCTTCGCTATCTTCGAATCGGCCGAGCACTGCACGGCATTTGTCGCCCATGACACCTCCGACAATGTGGAAGGCAGCGGCAGGCGCTTCCTGAGCCTGGCGATCGAGGATCCTGCCGCTCTCGCCGAGATCGTGGAGCAACTTCGGACCGCCATCCGCCGTGGTGGATCGCTCCAGGTCTTGCGGAACACGGCGCTGAAACCGCTCTCTCGGCTAGAGCTGCCCGTCACCCGTCGCGATCGTGGATTGCCCGTGGAGACGTCGCCGCGCCGGCTGCGGGATTTTGGCACGGACGCCAGCGTGCGCAGTGCTTTGACGGCACTCGAAGATCTGTCGGTGACACGCGATGCCCTGCAAAGCCTGGTCAGCCGTATGTCGCAGCAACGCGTCGAGAGTCGCCGCAGTGGCGTGCGCCTGCGCACCCTGATCGAGCGAGTGGGCTCAGAGCTCGCGGGCCTGCGTTCGGAGTTGGTGCGAACCACTCGACGTACCGGCGATTGGGATCTCCTCGAAAAGGAGGAGTTTACGACAGTTGACGTGCTGCTTGGGCAGCTTGACGAGGCCCTGGCTGACCTCGAAGAATCCGACATCAACCTTCGTCGCGATCTCGCCGAAACAACCGCTCAGGTCGAGATGCAGGCAGACAAGGCGCTCAGCGCCCAACGCGCCTTGCTCGACATCAGCATGATTCCACTGTCGCAAATCGAGGATCGCCTGGCCCATGCCGTTCGCTCGGCCAGCCGCCGCCTGCACAAGCAGGTCACCTTTGCTCTCGACGGGGGCAATCTGGTGCTCGACGGGCGTATTGCCGAGGCTGTGTTCGAGCCGATGATGCACTTGATCAACAATGCGCTCGACCATGGTATCGAGGCGAGCACGGCAAGCCGTATCGCGGCCGGGAAGACACTCGCGGGCCACCTGACTATTCGCGGCCGGTCTACGGGCGATGGCGTGGCTATCGACGTCATCGATGACGGCCGCGGCATCGATGCGGATGGCGTTGCCGCCGCTGCTCTCGCACGTGGCCTCGTCACGGCGGACGAGGTAGCGACCATGTCCGTGGCTGACAAGATCGGTCTCATCTGGCGACCTGGCTTTAGCACCGTCTCCGCGGTGACGGCCATGTCCGGTCGCGGCATTGGCATGAAGAGCGCACAGGATGCAGTTGCTGCTCTGAACGGCCATATCGACGTCCACTCGGTTCTCGGCCAGGGCACGACATTCAGCATCATTCTGCCGCGCTCGCTGGCCATGATGCGGGTCGAGGTGGTGCGCGAAGGGCACAACTTGGTCGCCATACCGATCACACAGATGATTGCCACGCATTCGGTGCCGTACGCCGAGCTCAACAGCCTGAGACCGGGACAGAGCGTTCAGGCCGGCGGCAAGGAGCTGCCCGTCTTCGCGGTGACACTCGCCGATGGCCCGGCAGGGGACGGCGAAGCGGGACGCGCCACGCTGCTTGAAGTAGCCGGGAGAAACGGCGCAATCGTGGTCGATGAGGTCCGCGGTAGCCAGTACCTTCCGGTGCGACCTGCGCCGCGGTACCTGCGCCAGCACTGCGGCCTGCTTGGCTACGCGGTTGGCGGCGGCGGCCATATTCTGCCTATCCTCGACCTGCCGACGCTCGTCGATCGCGCAGGCGCCCTTATGGTTGAGGCGCCGAAGGCCGCTGCCGCCAGGATCGCCTACACCATTCTGGTGGTCGATGACAGCCAGACCATGCGGCGCGCGCTTCGCGACACGCTCAGCAAGGCAGGCTTCACCGTGCAAGAAGCAGTCGATGGACACGATGCGCTGAACTTCTGTATCCGCCAGATGCCGGACGTGATTACGCTGGATATGGAAATGCCCGGCATGGATGGCCTTGAGGCGCTCACAGCATTGCGTTTGTTGCCGAATGGCGGCGCCACGGTGCCTGTATTTATGATCACGTCTCGCCAACAAGCACGTCACCGGGCCGCAGCGCTCGCTGCAGGTGTTACGCGCTACTTTACGAAGCCCTTCGACTCTGATGAGTTGCTCAGCGCAACAAACTTGGTTTTGGCCGAAAGTGTCGGCCAGGCGAGAGAGGCGGCATCATGAGCGTCGAGCTCGAAGTCTACGTTGCCACAAGTGGCCCGTATCAGATGGCTTTTGCCGCGGATCAGATAGAATCCACCGGGCCTTGCCCAGCGTTTGCCAGGGAGGAGGCTGAACAGCCTGGTATTCTTGGCCTGTGCGACGGCCTGCAAGTGGTCCATCCAGGCTGGTTCTGGGGACAAGCTGAGATGCAGCAGCAGCCGCAGTATCTGCTGGTAGTGCGCGCCGGCATGGGCGCGCTGGCCGTTGACACCTGCCAGCTCCAGCGGTTGCCCATCGATCCGCCTCCACCTATTCTGGCGGGTAACGGCATGGTGTTTGGGCTGGCAAACACGACCGGGAGACCGATCCCGGTCTTTGATCTCGCCTGCGTTCCTTTGTCCTAGCAGTATGTGTGAATGGGGATCGGCACGATACACATGAGGCCCGATACGGCAGGCTGACTTCGAAGGAGAACGAGAATGCTATTTGGCGGGCGCTGGAAAGCGCCTCAGCGAACAGAGGAACCTGAAGTGAAGCCGACCCCGAGAATCAGGCCGCGCAGCGGTCCATTGATCATGGCAGTGGACGATGACGCCACGTCCCGCGCGGCGATTATCAACACGCTGGAGGCTGCCGGCTATCGCGTCCACGCGGTGAGCAACTACGCCGATTGGGATGCGGCAAGGCAGGGCGGGATCACGCCGGCGCTGGTCGTGCTCGACATCATGCTGTCAGAGCCGCGGCGGGGTGGCTATGAGATCCTGCGGACCCTTCGCAAGGAGGATCGCACGACGCCCGTTGTCATGCTCAGCTCGCGTAATACGCCAAGTGATGAAGCCTTCGCCAAGGCAAATCAGGCAAATGCGTTCGTCAGCAAAGTTCAAGGCGAGTTCGACCATCCGGCACATGGGCTGGTAGCGACGGTTGACAGACTCCTGTCCTCCTAAGGCCTCCTGCTGAACAGTGCAAACGCGTAGAAATGGGGATGTGACCTTGGCCACAGTAAGAGTGCTGCAATACCTAACCCTTGAGGTCTAAGGAGACATCGACAATGAATAGCATGGCTGGGCAAGGCCCTGAGCGCCAGAGGATCCTTATCGTAGAAGATTCGAAGACTCATCGTCGCAATCTCCGCGATGCGCTGGCGGATGAATACGAATTGCACTGGGCGATAAATGCTCGCGATGCTCTCGCGCTTGCGTTTACCAAGCGACCAAACTTGATTCTCCTCGATATCAATATTGAGCCGCCGCCGACCGACGAGGTTGACAAGGACGGCAACCCAATTTTCGGTAAGAATATCAGCGGCCTGGAAGTGTGCCGGCAACTCAAAAAGAGTATCTTGAAAGACACGCCCATTATTGTGCTTACCGCATCCAAAGGATTCATTCCCAGAATCAAGGGTAAGCTCGCGCACGCCAACGAGTATCTCACCAAGCCGATAGAGACGCAGCAACTGCTTGACTTCATCTACAAGTACCTGGGTAGCCCACGTGTCCGAGGCCGCCTCGACAAGATCGAGCGTGACTATGGTGAGCGCACTGCGCAATCCCGCTAGCTGCCATGCGCATGCGTCTGGCCAATCTCGCGTGAAGAAGTGTGATCGAGTATGAAGCTCTTTGGCCGCCGGAAGCGGGATGACCAGACTGAGATGGCGCCGCTTGCCTCGGTCGAGGCGCCTGCAGAGCAGCAGCACGAGCCCGAGCAAGATGTCGAGATAGCCGATCCGCTGATGTCGCAACCTCAGCTCAGGGTGCTCGGCGACGAGGAACTGTTCGGTACTGACGGCGACGATATCACGAACGCGCTGGACGCCAACCCCCCAGAGGCTGCGCGCTTCATACCGCAAGGCGAGCCTTTGTCGAGCGACAACGTATCTGCTGTTGCCCCCCCGCCGTCAGGCCTGCGCACGCTGCGCAGCGCGGATCCGCCCGCAACGTCGATGGCCGGCGCCGCGAGCGACCCGGAGCCTGAGCCGGAGCGATCGCGCGAGTTCGCCGATCCGGAACCGGCACTCGCCAGAACCGGTTCGCGCGACCGCACGACTGCTGGTGGCGAGACCCCTGCCATTCTTGGGGCACAGCTCCTGATCGGCGGAGAAGAGGCGGACCTCGTTCCGCTCATTCCCGATACCAAACCCGAAGCCGAGAGCGCGGAGCTGGATGACGAGACATCGGCTACCGCGGCTATCGACGCGTTGCGAGAAGCCTGTGACCTGCTGGTGGACCGCGTCCATCGCATGCGCGCCATGAATGACGGCGCGCGCTTCATTTCCGCGATGATTGTGGTGGCTATCGAGCTCGACGCCAGATATGCCAAGGACTGGGGCATCGTGCGCCGTAACGGCCTTGAAGAAGTGCTCGAGGAAGTGCGCGCGATAGTAGCTGAGGGAGATCGTTTCATCCTCGAATCGCTGGAGAACAGGCGCGGCGGTTTCACCGACGAGGCTTTTGTGCGAGATATCAAGACCGTCGCACTGAAAGACCGGCCGCGCATCATTGCCGAGTACGCCATATTCCTGGTGTTCGTCTATCGCTGCGTGCTTCGCCAGTATTTGCGGCCGCTTGACGACGATCCGTCGCGCTTGCGCGAAATGATGACCAGGCTCGACCATCTCCTTGACGGCGTGCGCGAGATCCTCATTCAACACGTCAACGCCCACATCCGGGGATAGCCAGCAACAGCCAGCCCAGCCGGACACATGTGGATGACGGGGAAAGATGCCGATGAGATACAATTTGGCCGTCTCCACTAGTAGCGTAATAGGTGACGCTGCATTACAATAGGAATCACCGTAGTGTGCTTTATCGGCTGGAGACGCTGCTGAGCTTGGTGCGAGGCGTTTGCCGACGGCAAAATGCTTCAGAAGAGATGTAGCAGTTCTCTTGTGCTTATTCTGAGGAAACGGCGCTGACGTGGCCGATAACCTGGAATAGCCTAGGTATGGGAGCAGACAGGCAAGCAGTCTTGAGAAGCAATCAGCTTACTCTAGGGAGGAGCCTGAAGGAGTGGGTGAATATATGAATAAGACACTTGCGCAGAAGGTTGATTGGCTCTTCAACACGCGCCGAAACGCGCAAGGCCGGCAGTTCACCTACGGCCAGGTTCAGCGCGCCACGGGGAACCGTATTACCGCAAGCTACGTCTGGAAACTGCGGACAGGAGCAATGAGCAACCCTGGTCTCAGCGCTCTTGAGGCGCTCGCCTCGTTCTTCGAGGTGCCACTGGACTACTTCGCCGACGGAGGAGAGTATCTCGAGCCGAGCCTCAGCGTCGTGAAGTTACCGCTGGAAGACAAAGTCGCGCGCGAAGACGCACTGCAGATGGTCAAGGAAGGCGCAAGCAAGCTTCCTGACGACAAGCTTCGTGCAGTGATCGAGGTCGTCGAGTACTTGCGTGCTCACGAGGAGCCGTCGAAGATCTAGACGGTCCCCCTGTTGGAGTTGAGTTGGGAGCGCATGCGCCTGGACCGCAGAGGACTCGCCGTGACGATACGAGTGCGATAGGGCGCCCAAGCGGGCGCCCTTTCTCGATCCTGCCTGTGCGGAGCCGGCACCTGCCCTTTCGCTCAACCTGAGACGAGGCAGCGAAAGGCGCGCCGGGTGCAGCAGCTACGCTAGCGGACGGACGACGCGTCGCGATCGTTCACGTGCACGACGTCGAACACAGAGCGCAAAAACCCGGTCTTTGTCAGTTGCGACGTCTTGCTCGGTACAGGGGCCTTCTCAGAAAACCCCGGCTCGCGGCTCGCGCCGCGTACGGCGCTTTTCGCCGGTATCGCCGGCTCATCATGCTCGGCAATCGTAAACCGCGACTTAAGATTCGGGACGTTCGGCAGAGGGGAGGCCGGGGCCAGCGCTGCCTTCACATGCGTGGCGTCGAGCACATCGTGAAGATGCTGCGAGATCTCGCCCGGCCGCGCGTCAAACGCGAGCGTGCCGGCAATGGGCAACACGTGCCCTACCGGTGCGCCTTCCCGGTGCACGGTCACAAGCACCATTGCCGGCAGCGGGTTGAGTTGCTGCGCGAGCTGCCCTAGAGCGGGATTGAGCACCATATCCCGATCAACCAGCACGACCGGTGGGCGCAAGGCAGCGATCTCCTGCGCGGCTTTGGCGGGATTGTCCGTGTCGCAGAGAATGACAACATCGGTATCTCGGGCAAGCTCGGCCCGCAAGCGAGCATGAAGCAACGGAGAAGCGAGAGCTACGATGAGCGGTACACTGGCCACGGTCATTCCTTCGGGCGTACACCCGTGCGCATCGGGGTCGAGCCCACCGCGCAATCGCTCGGCTGCACCCAGCTCACTACTCCATTGTAGCTCGCACTGGTATGGCATACCATCACCCACCTTTCCTGAAAGCACTAGCCAATTGGGGGGTATGCCGCCTGCTTTCACCGCGCGAGACGGCGAGGCGCGCACGACTTCGCGGCTCGCTCGATGCTGACCGCTATACCATGTGAACGTGAGATGCTGCGCGGAGTGATCCAGCCGCACCAAGCGCTTCCCCCCACTTCAAGAACAAGACCCCGATGTTTCGATGTCCCCATGCCCTGCAGCGGCGAAGATTCTCTGGTACCCTTCACCCGAAGTGTGATGTCCGGCTCGAAGTCTGTTTCCGGTTCCTGACACGGTGCGGAGTCCTGGATGATTCAAGAGGTATCTGCCGACGCGGCGCGCCTGGCCGAGCTGCGCGCCGCCGGCCAGGGCTGGGACGATGAGGAAGCGCGCGCGCAAGAGGAGCACCCGGCCGTCAGTGCCGACCTCTTGATGACCAAAGAGGTCCATGGCAGCCATCCGGGCGACAAGTACGTGCGCGTCGTTCGCACTGGCCGCGGCGCTTTCCGGCATAGTGGCCCCACAAGTGTGCGCGCCACGGCCGCGCTGCCGCGCGGGCAAGGGCCTATCGGCCGGTGGCTTTTCGCGCTCAAAGAGAGGGTGGTCGGCGATCCGCTGGCCAATGAGCAGTCCAGGCACGAGCGGCTGACCAAGGTCAAGGCGCTGGCCGTCCTCTCGTCGGATGCGATCAGCTCGGTGGCTTACGCCACCGGCGCCATGCTCTCCGTGCTGCTGGTCGCGGGGACCGGCAGCTTCGGCGTGTCGCTTGGCATCGCCGCTGCCATCTCCACGCTTTTCGCCATCGTAGTCCTTTCGTACCGGCAAACGGTGAAGGCCTATCCCCGTGGCGGCGGATCCTATATTGTAGCCAGCGACAACCTGGGAGCGGTGTTCGGCCTGATCGCCGGCTCCTCGTTGATGATCGACTACGTGTTGACGGTGGCAGTAAGCATCACGCAGGGTGTCGCCAACCTCGTATCCATCGATCCGAGTCTGACGTCGTACCAGTTGCTCTTCGATATCGTGGCCATTCTCATCCTCTTGCTTGGCAACCTTCGCGGCATACGCGAGTCCGGCACGATCTTCATGCTGCCGTCGTATTGTTTCATGGGGTTTGTCTACCTGATGCTGACCGTCGGTACGATACATTTCTTCACAACGGGCATGCATGTCGTGCCGGCGCACCCGCAGTTCGGCGTGACGCCAGTCAAGGCCACCGAGACGCTGGGGCTGTTCCTGATCCTGCGTGCCTTTGCCGGCGGTTGTACCGCTCTCACCGGGGTGGAGGCGATTTCAGACGGCGTTCCAGCATTCAAGCCGCCTGAGTGGCGCAATGCGCGCACGACACTGACCGCATTAGGCTGCATCGCCATCACCATGTTCAGCGGCATCACGCTGCTATCGCATGCCTATGGCCTGGTGCCGAATGCCGGCGACAATCCGCCGAACCTGATCTCGCAGCTGAACGCCGCGACCCTCGGGAACGGCAGTGCTCTGTTTTATTTTGGCCAGATAACCACCGCGCTCATCTTGTTGCTGGCCGCCAACACCGCGTACTCCGACTTCCCGCGCCTGGCCTTCTTCATGGCGCGCGACAATTTTCTACCGCATCAGTTCACGCATCGCGGCGATAGACTGTCCTATTCCAACGGCATTATTATCCTCACCACTCTGGCAACTCTGCTCATCCTTCGCTACTGGGCAGACGCAAGCCAGTTGTTCAATTTGTATATCATCGGCGTGTTTGCATCGTTCACCCTATCGCAGTCGGGCATGGTACTCCGCTGGTGGACGCGACGTGAGGAGGGGTGGTCCAAGGGAATTATTATCAATGGCGCCGGAGCCACGGCCACTCTCGTGGTGCTGGGCATCACTGCGTACACGAAGTTCCTGTCGGGCGCATGGCTGGTCGTGGTGCTGGTCCCAATAATGGTCACCGGCTTTCTGAGCATCCGGGGCCACTATAGAGAGGCCAAGGAGGCGACACGGCCGCGCCCGACGACGGCGCCCACGCATTTGCAGCACACGGTGCTGATCTCGGCGTTTCATACGCGCAAGCGTGACCTGTTCCACGCGCTGGCTTACGCGCGCATCCTCAATCATCCACGCGTGATTGTCGTCGGGCCACCGTCATTCCAGCACGAAGATCTCGAGCGCGGTGTCGAATACAAGGCCATTGCCGGCCGGCAAGGGTATGCCGCGCTTGCGGACGCGATCGCGCAGATACGCGAGCAGGTCCCGGACTTGGAGATGAAGATCACCGTAGTGCTACCTTCTCTGCCACGCGGTCCCATTCAAGGGCTCGTGCAGTGGTTTGTGCGGCGAAGGCTCTTGCGCCGCCATTCGGTGGCGATTGTCCAAATGTCGGCTCAGATTGACGAGAACCTCATCCATGGGCATCACACGAATCTCGTATCAGTCTCATCGCTCAGCCAGGCATCGCTTGACGCCCTGGCTTACTGCCACTCGCTGCTGACCGGGCGCCTGCTGGCAGTCCATGTCGTGGCCGAAGACGACCCGGAGAGAGCGCGCCGCGAGTGGGACGCCTGGGGCAACCACGTCCCTCTGGTCACTATTGACTCGCCCTACCGGGCAATCGTGGCGCCGCTGCGCGCCTATGTCGAGGCGCTGGCAGAGCGCGAAGGCGGCGAATTAATCACGATGGCGCTGCCCCTCGTATGCGCCCGCGGCCGTCTTGGCCGATTCTTGCACAACCACACAGCCAACCATCTCCGGCGTCTGCTGCTGGATCAGTCCAACATGGTGGTCATCAGCGTGCCGCACTCTATCCCATAACTACGGAGACGCGCATGGACGATCTTCACAGACGAATCGCAATGTCCGCGCTTCACAAGTACACGGCAGGTATCCTCCACAGCGCCGGCATGACGGCCGATGGCGCGGAGGTAACCGCCACGGTGCTTATCATGAGCGATACCCGGGGTATCGAAAGCCACGGTGTCGCGCGCCTGCCACAATACGTGAAGCTGATCGACAGCGGCGTCGTCGTACCGTCGGCTGCACCGGTGGTTGAACGCGAGAGTGCGACGACGGCGCTGGTGAACGCGCAAAACGGGATGGGACAGGTAGCAGGAGACTATGCGATGCGCCTGGCCATCGTGAAAGCTCGCATGGCGGATATCGGCGCGGTCGCGGTTCACTATTCCAACCACTACGGCATCGCCGGCTACTATGCCATGCTTGCGCTCGATCACGGGCTCATCGGCATCTCGCTGACCAACTCGTCTCCATTGGTTGCGCCGACGCGCGGTCGACAGGCGATGGTCGGGACGAATCCCATTGCGCTGGCCGTGCCCACCGGCGACGATCGACCCTTCGTGCTGGATATGGCCACCAGCACTGTTCCTGTCGGCCGCATCGAGGTCTATAAGCGGATTGGCAAGACTCTGCAGCCGGGCTGGGCCATCGATGACAGCGGCAGCCAGACACTCGACGCCACGCAGGCTCGCGCGCTGCTGCCGCTTGGCGGTGTCGAAGAGACCGGCGGCTACAAAGGCTATGGTCTTGGCGTGCTCGTAGACATGCTTACCGGCGTGTTGTCTGGCGCGCTCTACGGCCCCCTGATCGGCGGCCTGTGGGATACGGCGTCCGAGAGCAACCTTGGGCACTATTTCATGGCGCTCAATCCCGCGGCATTCGGCCCGCTCGAGGCGTTCCAGGCTCGCGCCCGCGATCTCCGCCGTCTTCTCGAAGAAGGCGCGCGCGTGGAGGGCGCCGTCGAGATTCTGATTGCCGGTGACAAGGAGCGTCTCGCCGAACGCGACGCCTGGTTGAACGGCGTCCGCCTGCATCGTACGGTGTACGAGCCGCTGGTCAATCTCGGTCATCGCTTCGGCATCGGCGACCTGCCCATTCTGGATGTGGAGTAGAGCCGGCAACCATGGATGCTACGAGGCAGCTCCTCTCCTGCCAGGACTGGCTCGCTACTTTGGTCGGTCTCTGCTGACCACGATGGCCGTGTTGTCACTGTTTTCTCACGCGCGCCGAAATATCCAAGCCCGGCCCATCGCCGAGGAAACCGTGCTGCCGTGCACTGCGCACGCTCGGTGCCGGCACGCGCGTGATACCGTGACGAGTGAGAGAAGGAGCAACCTGCATGGAAACCCCGGAGCCAGCGTGGACCGAAGAGAGCTCGCGGCAGTTCATCGAGCTCGGACGTGTTTTCACTCCGTCGCGTGACGAGATCCGCGATACGATCGTCAGCCTTATCCCCGCTATCGAAAACGAGCCATTCCTGGCAGTCGAACTGGGAGTCGGAGAGGGTTGGCTCAGCGAAGCGATTCTACGCCGCTTCCCAGCGGCCCACGTGCTTGGGCTCGACGGCTCGGATTCCATGTTGCGTGCCACCGGCGCGCGTCTCCGCCCCCACGCCGGCCGCTACGAGCTTCGGTCTTTCCGTCTCGAGGATCGCGACTGGCGCGATCAATGTGGCGACGACGTCTGTTGTTTCGTCAGCTCCCTGGTGCTCCATCATCTCGACATGGAACAGAAGCGAGAGCTGTACCACGACCTCTACAGCCGGCTGGCAGACGGCGGCGCCTTGCTCATCGCTGATGTTGTCGAGCCGCGCAGTGAGTGGGAACGGCGCTATATGGCGCGCGCCTGGGACGTCGAGGTCAGAAGGCAGTCGGAAGTGTTCACGGGCACGCTCGACGCGTATCTTCAATTCGTCGAGAGCGATTGGAATCTCTACGAGCATCCCGATCCGCTGGACATGCCCTCCTCTGTCGCGGACCACTTAGCGTGGCTTGCCGAGTCCGGCTTCACCGGCACCAGCATCTTTTGGTTGCGCGCCGGGCACGCGGTCTTTGGCGGATACAAGCGCAGCCAACGCACGTGATACTCGATGGATCGACGTGCCGCCCTTTACCCCCACCGTGCTTGCTGAACCGGCGTGATATGCTCATCTTGATGGGCGCTGGCGATGACCACTGCCGCACATGCGCATCCACCCCACTGTCCTGCCCCTTGGGCGGAGGTCGTCCCCGGCTATGGGCCTGTGACGGTCGATACCCTGCTTGAACTTCCCGACGATGGATACATCTACGAAGTAGTGGAGTGGTGAGGATGTAATTCCCGGCTTTTCCTACCCCGTGGCGGAACTCTTCAGAGATCCGTTGCGGTCGGAAGAGTAACCGCAGTACATCGGGCCGGATCCGCGCATCCGTTGCAATCACCGTTCAAGGACTCCAGAGCGACAAGCGCGTCGGGCAGCGCCTTGGGCGCGTCCATGTCCGTGTGGGCCTGGAGGCTGCCTCCGTACACGCAGCCGATGCCGCGCAGGGACGCGGTCAACCGCGACGGCGTGCGCCGGGTACGCAGAGGTGCCAGATGCGGCAGGCGCTGAACGAACGTGCCCCTCGGGCCGGCCCGCGCTGTGCAGAAGAATGTCGCCGCGTCCCCACCAAGCACCAACTTCTCCATGGAGCACAGCGGAAGCTCAGCACGTATGCTACGCTGCGGGAGGCAGCACCATAGCAGAATGCGTCGCAGCGCTCAGGCGGTTGAATAAGAAGAAGGAGCCACCAATGGCGGCACGCCATGCTCACTCGCGCGACCATATTCACGAACCCAGCACGTTTGGCCAGCATGCGGCGGACCACATCGCCAACGGCATGGGATCCTGGACTTTCATTATCGTGCAGAGCGTGTTCGTCGCGTTCTGGATCGTGCTGAACCTGATCGGCTTTATAAACATTGGGACGCGTATCCCTTCATCTTGCTGAACCTGCTCTTCTCCACGCAAGCCGCGTACGCAGCGCCGATTATCATGATGAGCCAAAACAGGCAGGCCCAGAAGGACCATTTGCGCGACGATCTCGAGGCGCGCGAAGTGGACTTCCTTTTCAAGATCAACCAGCAGCAACTGGAAATCCTCCGCTTGCTACGCCACAGCGCCGTCCCGGAGGAGCCACTCGAAACGGACGAGGAGGTCACGATCAACGAACTGGGCAAGAAGCTGCAACAGGAAGCGGCGGACGTGCAGCTGGCCAGTGAGCAGTCTTGACCGGTGCGGCTCCGCCCCGGACGCGACCTCTTTGCGTGAATCCAAAACAGGCGTATATTGCGTATATGGAAGTGATGCATATACACATTAGTTGCCGGCCCACGCTGCTCGTCTACCACTTTGCGTGGGGGCCGATGCGACTGAAGCCGGTACTGGTTGGGTGTATCGCCGAACGATTGGCGCATCTGCTCATGGAGAAGGCAGAGGCGCTGGACGTGGGACTGCGCAGCCTGCGGATCCAGCCTGCTTTCGTCTACCTCATGGTAGAAGCGCCGCCTACCGTCTCTCCTCACAGCATCGTCTGCGGACTGAAGGCGCATTCGTCGAGCGTGCTGCGGCGGGAATTCAAGGAGCTTACCACCATTCCTACACTGTGGACTCGAGAGTATCTGGTAGCGGCAGGTGAAGGGGTTTCGGCAGAGGACCTGTTCGGCGCCTTTCACGCGCAGGTCGGCCCTCGGCGGCCCCCAGGACGTCCTCGCTGCCCCCACCCCTGAAGCTGTGGGCATACAAGCAGCGACCTGAGGCATTACGGCCGCGCAGCCGGTACAGCTTCACGGCTCCCAGGCACGGCGTCTGAGAGCATCAACCGAGAGGAATCTACACACCATGCAAAAGTGCGAAAACTGCCAAACCCGCGAAGCGCAGGTACGGCTGGAAGGTTTCATCAATGGCAAGCGCGAGTCGCACTTCTTCTGCAAGCAGTGCGCCGAGCAGATCATGCAGGGCGCTCTGAGCGACGACAGCTCCGCCCTGGGTGGCAACGCGCTCGGGAACATCTTCGCGAGCCGCGCCGGCGGTGGATCGCAGGCCACGACCGGCACTACCACGGCCGAGCGCCAGGCGCCGCAGAGCAAGACACCTACCCTCGATCGCTTTGGCCGAGACCTGACGGCTGAGGCCGCAACGGGCAAGCTCGATCCCGTGGCTGGGCGCGAGCGCGAAGCCCGCCGCGTCATCACCGTGCTCGGCCGCCGCCAGAAGAATAACCCCGTCTTGCTTGGCGAGCCGGGGGTGGGCAAGACGGCTATAGTGGAGAGTTTGGCGCGTCGTATCAACGACGGCACTGGCCCGCACTTCCTGCGCGGGAAGCGCATCATCTCCCTCAATCTCGGCGGCATGGTGGCCGGCGCCATGTTCCGCGGCCAGTTTGAAGAGCGAGTGAAGTCGATGATCGAAGAGGCAACCGCCAATCCCGACATCATTCTCTTCATCGACGAGCTGCACACGGTCGTCGGCGCAGGCGCCGCTGAGGGCGCCGTCGGCGCATCCGATATGCTCAAGCCGGCGCTCGCGCGTGGTGAGCTGCGCGTCATCGGCGCCACCACCCTCGACGAATACCGTAAGCACGTGGAGAAGGACGCCGCGCTTGAGCGGCGGTTCCAGCCCGTGCTTGTCGGCGAGCCGTCGGTTGAAGAGGCTATCCCGATGCTACACGCCGTCAAGCCGCACTACGAGGCGCATCACGGCGTCCGGATTCCAGACGAAACGGTCGTAGCCGCGGCCAGCCTGGCCGATCGATACATCAACGATCGATTCCTTCCCGATAAGGCTATCGATCTGATAGACGAGGCGGCTTCTGCCCTCAAGCTGGAAATCGATGAGTCCGGCCAGGGTGCGCACGTGCGCGAGCTTGAGCGGGAGCTCTCCGAGATCCAGGCGCAGAAGGAAGCGGCGGCGCTGGCAGAGGACTATGAGAAAGCCGCAACCCTTCGCCAGCACGAGGTGGTGGCCGTCGAACGGCTCCAGAACGCTCGCGTCGAAGCGGGCCTGAGCGAGCCGCCGGTAGTGTCGCCTGAGCTCATCGCCAAAGTGATTGAAGGCTGGACGGGCGTCCCGGTAGGTCAGATGCTCGAACACGAGCGAGCGAACCTCATCAGCCTGGAGAACGATCTTAGTGGACGCGTGGTAGGCCAGAGTGAAGCAATCACGGCGGTCAGTCGCGCCATACGGCGCTCGCGCGCCGGTCTCAAGGATCCGCGCCGACCGATCGGCTCCTTCCTGTTCCTTGGGCCCACGGGAGTCGGCAAGACCGAGCTCGCCCGTGCGCTGGCCGCCGAGCTGTTCGGCGGAGAGGATGCGATTATCCGCATGGACATGTCAGAGTACATGGAGTCGCATACCGTCGCCCGCCTCTTCGGAAGCCCGCCCGGCTACGTCGGCTACGACGAGGGCGGTCAGTTGACTGAGCGCGTGCGTCGCCGCCCATACAGTGTTGTCCTCTTCGACGAGATTGAGAAGGCCCATCCGGAGGTGTTCAACGCGCTGCTGCAAATCATGGACGATGGCCGTCTTACCGACGGCAAAGGACGCTCCGTGGACTTCAAGAACACCGTGGTGATCATGACCAGCAACGCCGGCTCGGCCGAACTGCGCAAAGCGGGCAAGCTGGGATTCATGGCTGGCAAGGTTGCCGATGACGACAATCGCCAGGAAGCTATCGAGTCAAAGGCCCTCGAAAGCTTGAAGCACGCCTTCCGTCCTGAGTTCCTCAACCGTGTCGACCAGGTTGTGGTGTTCCGCTCGCTCACTCGCGAGAATCTGCATGTGATCGTGGATCTCATGCTGGCCGAGGTACGGACGCGGCTGGCAGGACAGCAAATCGGCCTGGAGCTCGGCGACGACGTGCGCAGCTTCCTTATTGACCAGGGCTACAACGAGGAATACGGCGCCCGGCCGCTGCGGCGCGCCGTCCAGGGTCACGTGGACGATGCCCTGGCGGATGCTATCCTGGCCGGCCACCTGCTCCCAGGCCAAACCGCTCAGCTCACTGTGGGCGGCGAGGCGATCACGGTAACGGCCACCGGCGCACCCACGGCATCGCCGCAGGCTGCCGCTGCGATTGATCCCAGCATGCCTGCCAAATCTTCGCAGGCAGCGGGATCGAGTGACGGCAGCGCTCTGGCCGGAACTGAGTAAGCTACACGCACAATCCATCCCAACTACCAGGCTGCCGGCCCGGAAACCCGGGCCGGCAGCCTATTCTAGCCCGATGATCGCGGTGCCCCGGCGCCGCCTTATGGCCTCCATGGTAAGATCGACTTGAGGCGCCACGCTGGATACCTATCGCCCCATCCCCCCCAGAATTCCCGCCGGGGAACCGATCTCGGCACTACAGTGCGGGGGTATGGCGCCGGAGCAGACGCTCAGTCCGCTGCAGCATGCTCGAGCACAAGGAGGCGCAGGCAACTCGGCATGCCTGGGATCTCTGTGCCGTGTGCTTTAGCCCATGATTGTCCGTGTCGCACTTCGCGGTGCAACGTGCGGAAAACGCGGCGATCGCGGGCCTCAAACACCCTCCACGAGAATGAAGCGCCCCTCAGATGCCCCCTGCCGGAGGCGGAGCAGCGACCCATACTCACGTGAGCTATACCAGGCCCTCGCCTGGTCGAGTCCCTCAAATTCCAGCACGACGATCCGTTCCGGCGCCCAGCCGCCTTCGAGGGGCAGCGCCGCGCCACCGCGCACCAGGAAGCGACCCCCATATAATTCCAGGGTAGCACCCACCTGTTGCCGATAGTCCTCGTACGCTACAGGATCAGTCACGTGCACATCCGCGATGATGTAGGCTGCCATCCTATCCCGCATTCCCTTCCTGCGCCGCCTGGCCGGGCAGCATCACCTGTCGCCAATCCCGATGCTGGCTTTGACTACTCGACGGACCACGAGACCAAGGCTTCCCGGCGCGGCGTGGCCTCCCGCAGAGCGATGCCGCCGGGTACCTCGTCGGCGAGCGCATCCAGCGCGGCTTGGAGTCGCGCGTCTTGCTCGCTGCCGGGATTGACATATATCATGCGGCGCAGGATGGCCAATGCTCGTCCGCGGTCGCGGAACGGCTCAGGTGGGTAGACGCTGAGCATCGCGAGATCGGGAAACACACCGAGCTCCCAGAGTAGCGGCAGCAGCTCCGGCACGGAGGGCAACGTGATACGCTCTTCGCCATGTACCGGTGGCCAGAATGACGAGAGCGCGTGCATGCGCCAGGGCATGTTGGCGACGAGCTGGACCCGCTTGCGCGCGTGCGCAGTCAGCCAGCGCACGAACTCCTCGATGGCCACCACATCGTAGATGACGTGCGCGCACAGCACGACATCGGCCGGCTCGACGCCCACCGTCTGCCACTTCTCCTCGACGACGGTGATGTTCGCGATCCGGTGCCGCACCATCTGCCCCCGCAGTGTCTTCACCATGCCGGGATCTGGCTCGACGACCGTCACCTGCCGGCACGCGAGCGCCAGCGGCAGCGCGTACCGTCCGGCGCCACCGCCGACGTCGAGAACGGTGGTCGCCGGCGAGACCGCGCGCAGCAGCCGATTGAGGACGGGGTCGTCCGTCCGGCGCGGATCGGCGACGAACATGTCCGCCACATAGCGGCCGCTGTCGTCCGGCGCCCAGCCCGTTTTCTCCTGAATCCGTCGCGATTGCTCGTGGTGCGCGCTGACCCGCGCTACCCAGTCCTCCAACGCCGTCATAACCCTGCCTCCGCACGATATCTACCCTCTTATCGTACCGGGTGGCAACCATTCCTAGCTGGAGATGCCGCAACGCGGGGTTGCGGGCAGAGATGCTTTGCCAAGAGACCCAGACGGTGAGATCGCGCTGATCCGCGATCCTGCGCACCGGGTGCTCTACCCAGTGACTATCGGCGCCACGTACTCACATCTGAGAAGTATTGGCCTGCAAGCTCGCATCCCGTATGGGTCAGGTGATCCGGCGGTTTGGCAGCATCTGCTGGCCGACTGGCAACGCGCCGGCGCCACCCACGCCGTCGTGCAGACCACGGACTGCGGCTTTTCCACGCCCGCCGCCCACCTGGCGGCGCTACGCCGTTTCGCCGAGGCCGTCGGTTTGAAAGGAGGCGCCCGTTCACCCAGTTGACGGGCGCCACATGGCAGCCAGCCGGCCCTTCAAGGCAGCGCGGCGCGCCCAGCAGGCAGTGCTCGACGCGAAGGCATTCGCCCGCAGGCACGGACCGAGCACAGCCGCCACGGCGGGCGCTCTTGTCGGGAACAATGGTCTCTGGTAAGAGCGCCCAGCCTCGATGGTGCCGGCCATGCTTCAGGCTAGCTGGTGTTCGGCCAGCTCGTGCAGCACCATGCCATAGGCCCGTTTGGCCCGCTCGAAACTCTTGAGGCGCAGGAATTCATTCGGAGCGTGGAAGTTCTCGTCGTCCAGGCCAAAGCCGAACTCCACGGTCGGAGCGTGCAGCACTTCCAGGAACAACTCGCACACGGGAATGCTGCCGCCGGATCGCGTGAGCAGCGGCGGCCGGCCATAGATCTGGGTCAGCACGCGCGCCGCCACCGCGCTGCCCCAGTGATCGGCGCCGATCGCATAGGGCTTGGCCCGATCGGGCAGGATCTGCAAACCGACTTTGACGCCTGGCGTATCCTGCCGCCGGATATGCTCGGCGAGCAACTGCACGGTTTCGCCAGGGTCTTGATCGGGTACCAGCCGACAAGTGATCTTCGCGTGGGCCTCGGCCGGCAGCACGGTCTTGGTTCCCACGCCCTCGAAGCCGCCCCAGATACCGTTGAGCTCGAGTGTCGGCCGTACCCAGCGGCGCTCCATGGGCGTGTAGCCGGGCTCACCCGGCAGCGCCTCGATGTCCAGAGCGGACATGAACGCGCCCTCGTCAAACGGTACCTCGGCGATTGCCGCCCGCTCCGCCTCATTGAGCACTACCACCCTGTCGTAAAAGCCCGGCACGAGAATGCGGCCGGTCTCGTCCCTCAGCGATGCCAGGATGCGTACGAGCGCGTGGATAGGGTTTGCCACCGCACCGCCGAAGATGCCCGAGTGCAGGTCCTGCTTGGCGCCCCGCACGTCGATCTGCAGCGCGCACAATCCGCGACAGGCCAGGCACAGACAGGGCTGATCTTCGCCAAACTGGCCGCCGTCCGCGCTCAACACGAGGTCGCAGGCAAACAGGTCGCGCTGCTCGCGGAGAAACGGCGGCACATCCGGGCTGCCGATTTCTTCCTGGCCCTCGATGAAGAATTTCAGGTTGACCGGCAAAGCTCCTTCTGCCCGAAGCAACGCCTCGACCGCCAGGATCGGCGCCAGCATGTTGCCCTTGTCGTCGCTGGCTCCGCGAGCGTAGATACGCCCGTCCCGCAGCGCGGGCTCGAATGGCGGCGTGGTCCAGAGCGCAAACGGATCTGCCGGCTGCACGTCAAAGTGACCATAGATCAGTACGGTCGGTTTACCCGGCGCGTGCAGGTAATCGGCAGAGACAACGGGATGGCCCGCGGTCGGCAAGACCCGCGCGTGCTCGACCCCTGCCGCCGTCAAGCGATTGGCGACCCACTCCGCGGCGCGTCGAACATCGCCTTTGTGCTCGGGCAAAGCCGAAACGCTCGGTATGCGCAGCAAGTCAAACAAATCCTCCAGGTGGCGTGATGCGTGCTGGTCGAGATACGTTTCCCAGGCAGCCATCTCAGTGCTCCTTCCCTACAGCGCGGCTCGTTGCACGCCGGCATGTCGATCATCGTGCTAAGGATAACGCGGCTAGGCGCTCGCCTCTTCGTCTTTCACCCCAACCAATCTGGGTGGGCCGGGACGAAGCGCATCAACCGCCGTCTCCACTCGCGGTGTAAAGAGAGCCATACGTGAGGATCCGAACATGAGCAGGAGAGCGGCGCCGGCGACCGTGTAGGCGCACAGTACCGGGATAGCCGAACCGAAGTTCCGGCCGCCATAGTACAGGGTATTGCGAAGCAGGGTGAATCCGGCGGCGTTAGGCAACCATGGCCCGATCGCGCGCCAGAAAACCGGCAGCATCTGCGGCGCGGCGATACCGCCCGACGACGGATTTCCCAGCATGATGAAGGCGATCAAAGCGACTTGCGTTCCATACATCCCGATGATCGCCTGCAGCCCGGCAGTGGCGCAGGCCGTGGAAAACACGAGCAGCGTACCGATGCCGGCGACCGCCCAGAAGTGCTCGGACGATATCGGCCCGAATGCGGCGCCGATGCCGGCGCCCATCAGGCCCGAGGCGATCGAGCACAGAGCCAGTGCGCCGAGTCGCACGAAGGAGTGTCTGCGCGTCCACTGCTTGAACCCGACGATTGTCGTCACCACCGTGGCCAGGAAATAGCCGCCAAAGACCCAACCGATCATCATGTACAGAGAGGACAAGCCGGTCGAGTCCTCCGGCTGAAGCGGCTTCGCATCCGTGACCGTGACCGCGGCATGCCGTGCCACGGCGAAAAGCTGGCCAAACTCAGCCAACTCGCGACTGGCCGTAAAGTTCACCGCGCCAGCCGTGTACACCTGCACGGTGGTCAGAGGTTTCGGGGTTCCCGGCACCTGCGGCACCATGTCGACGACCGTGATACCTGCGTGCTGCGCTGCCGCCAGCTGCCGGCCGAAGGTCGCCACGATCTCGCCCACCGTGGAATCCGCGGTGCTGGTCGTCACAATCTGTACCATGGTCAATGGCGTGGCTGCCCCAGCCGCCTGCGGCTTTACATCCACCAGTGTGACGCTGGTGTGCAGCCTGGCCGCGAGCTGCTGCCCGAACCCCGCGATGAGCTGGCTGACGGTGTAGTCGGTGCTGCCGGCAGTCAGAACCTGGACGGGGGCGAGGCCCAGAGCGGTCGAAATCGCGACCACAATGCCGCCGTAGACAGCCTTCTTTGCGATATCGGACCGCAAGGCGGCTACGCTGGCTTCGGGACGCACGGTGACTACACCGCCACCGGCAGCGCCGATCTGCTTTGCCACTGCCGGCGCCAAGATTGAAGGAGCTACGACACCGATCGGAATGCTCGCCGGAAGCGAGAAGACGACACCGCCGTATACCTTCTGTGCGTTGAGATCCGCTTTCAGGGCATCGGCACTCGGCTCGACCCTGGCTGCGAGCACATCACCGCTTCTGGCACCGATCGTGTGCGCCAGGGTCGCGGCCATGATCGCCGGCGCCAGCACGCCGATCGGGATGGCGCCCGGCACTTTCAGGACGAGGCCGCCGGCTATCTCCTGCTTGTCGATGCCCGATCTCAGGGCGCTCGTGTCAGCTTCCTCGCGCGCCTTGAGCTCGTGCTGGCTGGCCGTGTCGATTGCCGTGATCAGCGTTGACGCCATCGAGTACGGCGCCACCACGCCGATAGGCATATCGTGGGGCTTCGGATCGTGAAGAGCACCCACGTAGGACGCCGAGAAGATCAGCGGCACCAAAACGCCAACCGCGAGAGCGACGGCAGTTATCGGCGAAAACAACGGGTGGCGGCGGTTTGTGACGTTACCGGGCCGATCGTTGCGAGCGGCAATCCGCAGAGTCATGATTGATGGTCTCCCTCTGGTGTGGGTGAGTAGTATCGGTGGTTCTCGATCCCATGCAGGATCAATTGGACGATTTGCTCGCGTGCCCTGGCCAGAGCATCGAGTGACGAGAAGTCGACGCCGGGAAAGTCGAGCTCGTTCCTGGGAACGAACCACTGGTGAAGCAGCGCTATGTACAGCGCGTCCGAAATCAACATAGGCAGGTCGATCTCCGCGCGGATCACGTGCGCGGCCTGCGCCCGCGCGAGAAAACGGCTTGCCGGCTCCAGCCACCAGGATTGCTTGACGTCTGCGTGAACAAGGGCAAACGTGCTCCAGCCCTCTGCCGCCTCCCACGCCAGGATCCGTCTGTAGTTCACGTGCACGAGGTAATAGTCGAAGACCCAGCGGAGCGCGGTGCCGACAACGGCGCGCACCGTCTCGATCTCGCCGGCATCCGCCGTGTTAGATACAAAGAGCGGAGCAAGGTCCCGCGCGAACCAGGCCTCCGTATTGGCCTTGATGCGCAGCACCACGGCGCGGTAAAGTCCCAGCTTGTCGGTAAAATAGCGGAAGATCAGGCCGTTATTGTAGCCGGATGCCGTCGCGATAGCGTCGATGCGAGCGCCGGCAAATCCATGTTTGGCGAAGGCCTCCTCCGCCGCATTCAAGATGGCCGTGCGCGTCGCGTCCGGGTCGCGGGGCCGGCCCTTCGCCGTCGCCATCCATACCCCCCATTAGTAAGTAGCTACCTACATACTAATATGAAGGCTGGTGCGTGTCAAGGCTCTGAGCCGTGTTGCCACGACGCCTCGGCGAGAACAGAACCCTCCAGCTGAATCGACCGGAACAGGGGCTTCGGTACTCTCGCTCGCGTTCCGAAACGCGTGCGAGTACAGTCCGCGGCTTGTTTCCGCGACATGATAAACGCTCTCTGTTCTCTTGACGGCTGCCAACAGGTGCGGTCACCGTCTATCATAAGGTCACTGCCCGTCATGGAGCTGGAGGCATCCGAGGCAAGATACACCGCGAGCCCGCGCGGTTCCGGCGGATTGCCCATTCAGCCGAACAGGATGAGGCTGTACCGGGTCTCAAGGAGGCCGCGATGGCAGAAGATACCTCGGCGGCGACACGGGCATCGATGGTGTGACCGGATCAGCGAAGCAGACAGCAGCAGTCAGAGGAGGTAACCATGCGACAGGCCGTGATGACCCAACCTGGAGCGATTACCATTCGTGAAGTCGAGCGACCGGCGATCGAGGATAACCAGGTATTGATCCAGATCAGGCGGGTCGGAGTGTGCGGATCGGATATCCACGTCTATCACGGGCTGCATCCATACACCAGCTATCCGGTGGTGCAGGGCCATGAGGTGAGTGGCACCGTAGCCGAGATCGGCGCGCACGTGCGAGGCTTTGCGCTGGGCGACAAAGTGATTGTCATGCCACAGGTAGTATGCGGCGAGTGCTACCCCTGCCGGCATGGCATGTACCACATTTGCGATCAGTTGAAAGTGATGGGCTTCCAGACCGGCGGCGCAGCCCAGGAGTACTTCTCAGTGGACGCCGAGAAGGTTCTGAAGATTCCGGAGTCTATCTCGCTCGATCATGCAGCGATGATCGAGCCGATTGCGGTCGCTGTGCATGCCCTTGCGCGCGCGGGCACGGTGCAGGGTAAGAACGTGGTCGTGCTCGGCGCGGGAACGATCGGCAACCTCGTGGGCCAGGTGGCTCGCGCTGAAGGAGCCGCGGGAGTGCTGATCACGGACCTGAGCGCCTACAGGCTCGATAAAGCCCGCGCCAGCGGTATTGAGCACACCGTGAACACGCAAACAGAGGACTTAGGCGCCGCTATCTTGGCGACATTCGGCCCCGATAAGGCAGACGTGATCCTGGACTGTGTCGGCGCGGAGCAGACCATAACGCAAGCGATTGCGTGCGCCCGTAAAGGCAGCACGATCGTTGTGGTCGGTGTGTTTGGCAAGAAGCCGGTGGTTGACATGGGGTTGGTTCAAGATCGTGAGCTGACCGTGACCGGTACGCTGATGTACCTGAGGCACGACTTCGAGCGGGCGGTCGTGTTGCTCGAGCAGCAGAAGCTGCATCTCGACCCACTGGTGACTCATCGCTTCGCCTTCCAGGACTACCTGGAAGCGTACAAGACGATTGAGGAGTCACACGGCCACTCCATGAAAGTCTTGATTGAGTTGTAAAGAACTATTCAGGCAAGGAAAGACCATGGTCAAAGCCGCGCTGCTCTATGGTCCGCGAGACATGCGGATCGAGTCCATGCCCGATGAGATACCGGCTCGGGGCGAGCTGCTGCTCGAGGTGACCGCGGTCGGCATCTGCGGGAGCGATCTGCACAACTTTCTCGACGGTCAGATCGGGGGCGTGACGATCGAGAGTCCGCTGGTGTTGGGTCACGAAGCCGCTGGACGGATCATTGCGCTTGGCGAAGGGACGGCGGACAGATTCCGTGTCGGGCAGTCCGTGGCCATCGATCCGGGCATCGCGTGTGGACAGTGTGAACGCTGCCTGGAGGGAAACCCGAATCTCTGCATGCACCTGGAGTTCCTTGGCATCTACCCTCGTCATGGAGCGTTGCGCGAGCGCATGGTACATCCGGCCAGGCAGTGCGTGCCGCTGCCGGCCGGAATTGACTCCGTGGCCGGGGCGTTGCTCGAGCCGCTCGGCGTCGCGCTGCACGCCAGCCAACTTGCCAAGATCGGGGTCAACGACGATGTGCTGATCGTCGGGGCCGGCGGCATCGGACTGCTGCTGGTCCAGCTGGCGCGATTGGCCGGCGCCAAGCGCATCTTCGTGTCGGACCTGTACGAGTGGCGCCTCGACATGGCGCGCAGGATGGGCGCCACGGCGACCGCCAACGCGGATCGGGAAGACGTCGTCGCAGCCGTCCACCAGGCCACAGAAGGCCGCGGTGTAGATGTGGCCATCGAGTCGGCATGGGTGGATAGGACGGCCAGCCAGTGTGTCGAAGCTGTTCGCCTCGGCGGCCGCGTGGTGGTGGTCGGCATTCCACTCGAAGATGTGCTGACCGTCAGAGCGTCGGCAGCGCGGCGAAAGGGCTTGACCATCCGGTTATCACGGCGCATGAAGCACGCTTACGGGCCGTCAATTGACCTGGTGGTGGGCAAGCAGATCGATGTGGCATCCCTGGCGACGCATCGTTGGCCGCTGGATCAGGCGAAAGCGGCGCTGGAGACGGCGTCGAGCTACGCCGACGGCGTCATCCGAGCAATGGTGCTGCCGGTGTCCTGAACGCACCCGTTGGGCGCTGTCTGACCCCACGCCGACTGAACTGCCGACGCACGACGAATCCCTGGAACGGTACGGCCAGTTCGTGCTGCGCGTCTGAATCTTGACGCACCGGAGTCTCGGCACGAGCGCTGCCTGCGGTTTCCGACCTGCGCTGGGCCCGACGCGGTTCCGTCCGCGGGTCCGCTAGCCTGACGGAAACAGCGCTTGACGCACGGGTGTACGATTGAGCTTGTAGTGGATGCGAAGACCTGTAGTCTTTGAGCGGGTTCGACGCCATCAGGTGCTGACGATCCAGCGAGCATCAGCTCCTCTTGAGTCTTACCTTCGCTTGGCCACCCCGACTGCAGCGAGCCACTGGTGAAACCGGCCACGACGAGTGTCGCGCGCCGGTTTTTTCTGTCCGCGCTGGGCGGTGGACCAGCGGATACTAGGGCCTGCGCACTGTGCATACGCGCTGATCCTGGACGGGAGCTCGACGAAGCCTAGACCATCCCTTCGGGAGGAGCAGGATAGGCAGCGGCCTCCAGAGCGCGGGCACTTGTCGCTCGTGTACGTGAAGGGCAAGTCTCGGTCGCGATCCTGAATGTGTGAAGTGCTAGGGCCGATCGCGATCGGCGACACATGCTGATGGCCGCCAGCGGGGGGCGTGAAGAGCACAGGTTGGGGGTATGAGCAGTGAGAATGAGCACGAAAGGCCGATGGATTCGAGCCCTGGTATGCACCGTCGTGGTGCTTGTCACGCTGCCCTGGGCGCCGCTCTCCGGCAGGCCAGCACGTGCCGGCGCGACCGCTAGCCAGGACAAAGTCTTCGTGGCGCCTGTCACCGGCAGCTACAATGCCGGCAACCCGGAAGAGCACGGGGCGGCTGGAGATAGCGAGGAGACCGGAAATGCGGTGGTCATGCAGCTGGGGGCCAAGTATCCGTGCGCCAGGATCACGTCCGCTTCGCTCAACGGCAAGCTCATGGCGTTAAGTAAACAACAACAACTCGCGGGCGGCGAGGGGCTGCCAAGGGCTATGGAAAACATCGCGGCCGGTATGGACGCCACCCTAGTCTTCGTCTCGTACTCAGTGAGGGACGATCTGTATAGCGTGACGGTGCAAGTGGTGGACCCGACGACGTCGCAGTACGTGGATACCCAGATAGTTACGGGCACGGGCAAGAATGGCAGCGTGCTGACGGATCTGGCCGAAGCCGCGGTGAACAAGCTGAACGTCGGGCTGTGCCAGACCTACTGGGCCGGATCGATAACCATCGAGGAGGACGCAGATCTTACGTCCAAGCCGAGCGGTAAGGGCGCAGGCGCGAATTCCGCCACGTCCCACTTCCACACCCTGGAGAGCGTTCGGCTCGTGCCGCCAAGCACTCGCTCGAAGTCAACCGGCGACGTTAATCAGCCGATGGCGATAATCGACTACACAGAGACGACCACGGCCGACACAAGCGGGATTATGGCGTTTAATGACGATTGTAAAGGCCTCGTTGTTGAGAAGACCGATAGGACCGTCGAGCACCTGAAGGAGGACGGAACCAATAAGGACACCTGGAACGACAATGTGGGCATCGTCCTTAACCGGGACAGCGGGACCTATTCAATCGCGGTACCTGGAGCACTAAACATAGTTGAAAAGAGGCTCGAGTATACAATCGAGAAAGACGAGTATTCCGCGCCACTGTGCACGCCGCGGGAGCCAACAGCTCCGCGTCCGCCGGGCACCGAGAAGGGAGACGTCCTTCCCAGGACGCTCACGGGCAAGCTGGATCCCAAGCATCCCTACGTCCTCAAGAGCCCTCCATCACCCCCGCCCCTCGTCACCCCTGACGGAACCTTTAAGCGCGAAGTGACGTGGTCTCTCGAGCTCAAGAATCCCCCAAGCTCGGGAACACCTTGAAGTGCCGGGCCCTGGAGGCATGGGTGTGAACGTCGAGCCCCCGGCAATGATGAAAGGATGCTCATGTGATTAGTCTGCGAGCCCTCGGGCTGGCTGGCCTTGCTTTGCTCGGCCTGGCAAGCATCGCCTTGCCTGCGCGCGCGACCGTCCGAGGGCCGGTCTCCGCGGCGCCCCTCGCCGCCAGAGCTTCCCTCGGCCATCACTTTGCCACGTCCGTCACCGGCGTGATCACTGGCGAGAACCATGGCGTCATGCGCGCCATGAGCCTGGACGCCGGCCGGAGCGGTAAGGACAAGACCGTGCAGCCGGCGGCCACGGTCACCGGCGGGCTGCCACTCGCGCTGGGCAGCGGCGACATCCCCGACATTATCCGCATTGACCCGGCTCCGGGTGGGCCACTGTCCTCGAGGCCGACCATTACGGTGACCTTCGGGGGTTCCCTGCCTGCGCATGCGTACCTCGTGATCATGCTCAGCGGGCCGGGAGGAGAGGCTGCCCTGAAAGATGCGGTAGTGCACGGCAAGGCCGCGACAGTCACCGTCGACCCCTTGTGGCCGTTGAAGCCGGGCTCCTACACGCTGCACGTTGCCGCGACCACCGACTCCGGCGAGGTCTTCTACCAAGGGACGTATACGGTGCCCGTCACGCCCTCCGCAGGCACCACGCCTTCCGCAGCCATCTGGTTGCCTGCGACGTGCAAGCTGCCGCACGCGGTTCCTGTCGACGGCGATTTCCCCAAGCTAGTCGGGATCTGCCCGGCTCCTGGCAGCCGAATATCCGCTGGGATGACCTTCACCGTGATCTTCGCGGCCGCGCTTCCCAGGTATACGCGGGTCACAATCACACTCGTTGACACAGCAACGGTATCAGTGGCCCAGCTCATTGATCAGTTGGTGAAGGGGAACACGGTTACGGTCAAGGTCGCTCCCTCCCCGCGGCTGCCACCGGGCACCTACCAGCTGGTGGTCATGGCGGGAACGGCAACCGGTACCGGGGGCGTCTATTACCAAGTGACGTACACCGTGCGCTGAGGTGACGAGCCGGCATGGCGTCTTCTTGAACGGCAGCGAGACCGTGGATGGCATTGCGGAGAAAGGAAAGGACCGATCGTGAAACACCATCGCTTCGTGCCCCTGTTCAGCATCGTCTCCCTCGCGGTCGTCATGGCGGCCGGCCAGCCAACCGCCAACGTGCGGGCAGCCTCTGCCGCGCCCTCGCTCATTGTGGTCGGGGTATCCATGGGCCCCGTGAAGCTTGGACCTTTACCTTCGGGTGGCGTGAAGGGCTTGATGACGGCGCTGGGCAACGGCGCGGCCGCGGACAAGAGCAAGACGCAGGTGAGTCTGAAAGAGCCGGCGGGCGGCAAACTCCTTGTGCGCGTCTACGCCGGACAGGTCGTGGGCATTGAGACGACCTCGCCTGCCTTCGCCACCAAGTCGGGCAAGACGGGAATTCACGTCGGCAGCCCCGCCAGTGATGTGAAGGCCATCAAAGGCATCAAGTTCAACGGCAGCAGCTTCTACCTCGTCGGCACCACGGTGATCGCGGCCAGCGTCGCCAACCCTGTACACACCTACTTTGACCTCGACAAGACGAATGCGAAGGTAGAGTCCATCCGCGTGGGCTACTTCCCCTGGCTGACCCCCTGTTTCGACGGCCCGACCGACATGACGAGCCAAAGTGAAATTGTGAAGAGCCAGGAATGGACCACGCGCGGCTGCCCGTACCAGCTCGACTACGGCGACTTCTATGTGGAGAGCAAGGCGACCGTGACGGTCGACCCAGGCGTGATCGTGGGGCTTGCCGGCGGCCAACCGGGTGGTGATGGAGTTGCCTCACTCGACGTCAGCGGCAAGCTCGTCGCGAACGGTACCGTCGATCAGCCGACTTACTTCACCTCCGAGTACGATCAGGCGCGTGGCGCCATCCCCTCCTCCGGCCTGGCCCCATGTCCTCAGGGCAAAGTGTGTGCCCATGCCGGCGATTGGAGCGCTCTCGGGGTCCTGGATGGTGGCTCGATCAGCCTCAATAACGCCATCGTGGCTTACGGCGGCGGGTCGAAGTCAAGCCACAACGCCGCTCTTGTCATTAGCGACGAGGGCAAGAACTCCCGCCTCGCAATTACGTACACCCTTATCGCCGACAACAGCCTCTACGGTATCGATGCACAGTATGCGGACGCCAGCACGGTGATCAAGAACACGGTGTTCTCGGGCAATCACCGCCCGTTGCTGGCAGGCCCGGGACTGACACTCGACAACAGCCTGAACTTCACGCCCAAGAACATGTCCCCCAATACCCAGCCCGGGGTCTTCCTGCCGGGCATGGATGTCCAGTCCGGCCCACCACTCACGCTCTCGCTCACAGCCGTTCCCTTTGTGATGACGGACAACATCACGGTTGAGGGCAACACCCAGCTGACGATCGGTCCTGGTGTGATGCTCAAGGCCGCCAAGACCGCCGAAGACGTGTCGCCGGTGTATCTTTCCATCGCGGGCAACGCCTCCCTGCAGGTGAATGGCACGCTGCAAAAGCCGGTGGTCATGACGTCGTTCCAGGACGATGCGGTGAAAGGCGACACCAATGGCGACGGCAGCGCCAGCAAAGCCGCGCCGGGTGACTGGATAGGCCTCCAGGTGAGCGACCACGCCAAGCTCAGCGCCGACTGCCTGGACGTGCGATATGCCGGCGCGGACTCTGGCGGCAACAAAGCTGCCCTGAACCTGAATACCGATGGCGGGGTCACGATCGCGAACAGCGAGATTGCCCGGAGCTTGGGCGACGGATTGCTTATCGGCCAGGACACGCACCCGGTCAGTCTGGTGAAGACGAGCATCCACGACAACGCCGGCTTCGGCATAGACTACGCATCGAGCGATAGCCAGGCCAGTGCGACGGTCACCGGCGTGACCTACACCAATAACACCGCGGGGGAGATCGGCGTGGCCGGAAGCCCGGTACCCACGCCGACAGCGACCGGCTGAGCCGTGCTGGGAGGCGAGGGACTCCTCGCAGGCTGGCAAGAACCAGGAGAACGAGCGCTTTGGCCACGGGATCGCTTAGCTATTTGCGGAGTAGAAGGCGGTTTCGTTGGCGCCTTCACGTACCGAAGGTGCGGCCGCGAGGTTCAGCTCAATTGCTGACAGGCTGCAGTCGCTGCTGGAAGCCGCCGTCATTCACGTAGTACCCAGGGCCGTCCGGACCGTTGACCTTGTAGGAATCATAAGGGGCTGCATACACCGTGCCGGTCGTGGGGTCCCGGACTTCCTCGACCCCATTGAGCACATCGTCGAATTGTTGGGTGGTTTGGGCGAAGTGCTGCCATTGCTGGGTAAGGTGCTGATACTGCTGGTTGTCTTGCGCCATGCTGTGCCGGATGCTCGTCATCACCTTGATCAGCCCGCTGTTGTCCGCATTCCAGCGATCCCGGGTAGCCATCGCCACGCGCAGTACTCCGCTGGAGATCGAGCCGTCCACGGCGATCTCGACATAGACCAGGCCGTGGATCGCGACGTTGCTGTATCGTCCCAGGAACTCCAGCCGCTCCCCCGACGCCTGGCCACCGGTGACGGTCTGCTGACTGCCGAGATTGACTGACGACAGGACGCGGTCAATCTGGATATGGGCCGGGCTGAAGACAGCGTTCAGTACCGATGTCGGCGTGGTCCCCACCTGGCTGCTCTGCGCGACCATGGCCAGGTAGCTGACCTTCGCGCGCTTCCCGTCACCGATCAGATCCAGGTTGTCCTGCCCCTCATTGGTTACCTGCCAGCCCAGCGGCAACGCGAACGCGAACACCTGGTCCTGGTAAACCTGATACAGTGTGCCTGCCTCCGGTCCATAGCAGGGCCCGATGGCAGCCAGCATCGCCGCGTCGGCCGCAAGGCGACTCGCGGGCGCCCAGTAGGCGGAAAACACAAGCAGGTAGGCTCCACGCGCCGTTTGGCGGCGAAGCAGCGTGACCACCGCGCGTCCCTGCACAGTTACCCGTCCGTTCCGCTCGATGACAGCCGCCTGCGGCAGGCCGCCGGATGTACCGACCATGCGGAACGACAGGCTGCCGCCCGCGGCTGCCACACTCTGCTGCAGAAGATGGCTGTAGGCGGCAAAGAAGCGGGCAGGGGTGAGACCGTTGGTCTGCACCGCGGGATAGACGAGCGCCGCCTCGGCGCCGGAGGGATCCTTGGTGAGAAGGATGGTGTCATTGATGGTCGAGAGGTTCCAGCCAGCAGGCACGCCGACATGGAACCCGTCATAGCTGTCGTGGATCAGCGGCAGCGAGCAAGTGCTCGCGGCGGGAGCGCCGGCACGTTGGGCGGCGGCCTGTGCATAGGCCGAGTCCGGGGCCTGTCCGGCAGTGAGCCCCACGGTTGCCAGCATGAGCGCCAGAAGAGTGAGGCCGCGAGTGAGCAACGACGAGCGTGCGTTCACTACAGTTTCCTTTCGGTCCTTGGTCCGGGCATACCGGAGCCCCTAACACTCAATGCTACCCAGCAATTTGATACGAAGCGGCGCTCCATTGCTTCGGATTCGCTTGGGCAGTTAGCGCGCATACAGCAGTCATGAACGGAAAGGGCACCACGTCGGCGCCTTTAAGCTTGGACGCGGACGGCGCCGCGGTGTCGTGCCGAGCATCGCGCTCGCACACAGGAGCCCGGCCTTCGAACTTGTCTTGCGGTCGGGCCGCGCTTCCTCCTACGATCTGGTATGGTCCCGCGGCGAACCTTTGCCCTGGGAACCGGCGGTACAGGTTGATTCGGTCGGGAGCAGCATATGCAAGCTGTGGTGAAAACCGCGCGCGGCGAGGGGAACGTGTCGTTACAGACCGTGCACTACCGCCAGAAGCACAAGGGCGATTGGTTTACTCGACCGTCCTGAGCCAGCCCCCATCGACGTAGTACGTCGAGCCGACGCAGTAGCTCGCTCGAGGCGAGCACAGGAACAGGTAGAAGCTCGCAAGCTCCTCGGGACTTGCGAAACGGCCTATGGGCGCGTTGTCTTTTGCGATCTTATCGAGGTATTCGTCCGCGGTGGTGGTCGTTCCGGCGGTCAGAATGTTCGCCGTCTTGCGCCAGTCGGGCGTCAGTATGAGACCAGGACTCACCGTATTGACGCGAATATTGTCGCCGATGAGCTCGTTGGCGAGGCACTTGCCGAACATGACCAGGGCGGCCTTTGTCGTGTTGTAGATCGGTTCGTAGCTGAGTGGCTGCTTTGCGCAGATCGAGGCCGTGTTCACGATGACGCCGCCGCCCCTTTTTCTCATGGACGGAACCACCGCCCTGGCGAATCGGACGGCCGCCATAACGTGGAGGTCCCAATAGTACTGCCAGCGTTCGTCCGCCGCATCCATGATCGTTTCGGAGGAACCGGTGCCTGCATTGTTGACGAGGATATCCACACCGCCAAAGGCACCTTCAACCTGGCCAACGCACGCCTCGGCCGTGCCGGCCTTGGCGACATCACCGGCAACGGCAAGAGTCTCGATGGAGAACTCCTTGGCGATGGCCGCCACCGCGTCCTGGGCCCGCTGTGCGTCCCTGGCACAGATCGCCACGCGAACGCCTTCCGCGGCGAACGCACGCGCTACCGCGAGGCCGATGCCTATTGACCCGCCGGTGACGAGCGCCGTCTTCCCACGTAATTCCAGGTCCATCGCACTCACTCTCCTTGCTATCTCCGATAACGCATCACGGCAGAGACTCAGAGCAAGCCCACGACGAGCTCAACATGCGGCGCTACTTCTTTGCTCAGTAGCTCCCGACACCCACTGCTGGATTCTCGTTCGAAGGGCGTTCCTGCGTCAAATCATACGCGAGCGCCGACGGCAGAGCAATGCACCGCTCACATGCCGTGCACGCCTGCAACGAACACGTACACTCAAGCGCCTGCCGAATGCACAAACGCTCATCCCCAGCCGGTATCTGCCTGCTTGTACACCGACCACGTCATCACCGATCGGTGGCGACTGCCTCTGCCATCGGCCATGCGGTCAGCTTGCGATAAGGCGTGCTCCGTGCGTACTCGGGCGAGCTGCCTTGTGCGAGCGCCCGCCCGTGAGTAAGCCGGGCGTCGCCGATACGGAGAGCAGTCGATTCCGCGGGGCAGATATCTGGTGTGACGATACGTCAGCGCGCAACTTCGCATTCGACCTGAGACCGTCGATGCACGGAGCCCGTGCGGGCTCGTCGGTCCTCGGTCACCATGGCATCCTCACGCGTGCCGCCACCGACCAGTTGTGGCGCCACGGACTGCAGCCAGTGCGCTAGCTCGGCAGGTGGCACGGGTCGGCAGGCGTAGTAGCCCTGAATGGTATCGCACCCAATGTCGGTCAGCACCGCCAGGGCCTGGGCGTCCTCGACCCCTTCAGCGACGACGGTCAAGTGCAGCTCGTGCGCCATGGCGACGACGGAGCGTACGATGGCGGCATCCTGCGTGTCTCCGGCATCGCCCATCCCCAGGACAAAGGACTTGTCGATCTTCAATTCCTGCACGGGTAGCTCCTTCAGATAGGCGAGGGACGAGTAGCCCGTGCCGAAATCGTCAATGGACAATGTGACACCGAGTCGGTGGAGGCTGGTCAATATGCCGTGCACTCGCTCCGGATTAGCCATCAAGCTACTCTCCGTGATCTCCAGAGTGAGGCGCGAAGGCGACACGCCATGGCGCTGCAGGAGCCTGCTCAGGCGATCTGGCAACTGCTGATCCTGGAGGACGCGTGGCGACATATTGACGGCGACGGGAAGGAAGAGTCCCTCATCTTGCCAAGCCCGGCACTGCCGCAGGGCAGTGTCGAGCACCCACGCCGTCAAGGGCTCGATCAGGCCCGTTTGCTCAGCGGTGGGGATGAACTGATCCGGTGGGATGAGCCCGCGCGTGGGATGCGGCCAGCGCAGCAGCGCTTCGACCCCGCACACCTGCCGTGTCGCGATCTCGACTTTCGGCTGGTAGTGGAGCGTCACCTGGCTCTCGAGGATCGCCAGACGCAAATCGCGCAGCAGGGCCAGGCCCTCGAGACTATGTTGATCCTGATCGGGATCGTAGACCGTTACACGCAGATGGTCGTGCTTGGCTTGATACATCGCCACGTCGGCGTGCTGCAACAGAGTATGCGGCCCGCGTCCGTGTTGGGGGGCGATGGCGACGCCGATGCTGGCGCCGATCTCCAAGGTCTGATCGACAACCTGGAACGGCGCTTCCAGGGCTTCGACCAGCCGGTCGGCCAACTGCCGGGCCGCCGTCTCGTCAGCGTTTGGTAAGAGCAACGCATACTCATCGCCACCAAGGCGCGCCACCACGTCATCGCCGCGGACCGCCGCCCTGAGACGTCCGCCCACCTGCTGTAGCAACAAGTCGCCGGCGTGATGGCCGAGCGTGTCGTTGACGTCCTTGAACCGATCGAGGTCGACGAGCAGGAGCGCCACGGGCGTACCGACCGTTGTCGCCAGTGCGTGCTTGAGGCGCTCGAGCAGCAGCGTGCGATTAGGCAGACCGGTGAGCGGATCGTGCCCGGCCTGGAAGGCCAATGCAGCCTCGGTTTCCCTGCGGGCCCCTATGTCGCGGCTGGTGATGATAATGCCCTGGATGAGCGGGTCATGCAGCAGATTCACACCTGTAGAGGCCAGCCACCGATATGTCCCATCGGCATGGCGCACGCGCAGCTCGGTCTCAGTTGAGTCGCCGCGATCCTCGCGGCGGCGTTCGAGGGCGGCGGCGGCATCCGCTCGGTCGTCTGGGTGCAGAAAGTCCAGGAGCGATGCGCCGGCAAGGGCAGCGCCAGAATGGCCGAGGACGCGCTCGTAGGAGGGGCTGGCATAGCGGACCACGCCCTGCCCGTCGACCAAGGCCACGAGGTCGGCACTCTGCTGCGAAAGGGCACGGCGCCGGTGTTCCCGGACCGCGAGCCCGATCTGAACGCTGCCGATCGCCAGGACCGCCAGGCCGATGACGGCCAGCAACAAGACGGAGGTGGTCTGCGCCGATGCGGCCGCCGCGGTTCCCGCCGCGGTGACCTGCGCCTCGGTCGCCTGCACGAGCTGCTCGAGCGCCTGCCGGAGGGGGAGCACTATCGCGGCATCGGCTGCCTTGAGCGCCACGATTATGGTGGCCGTGCTGACCGATGGAGTGAGCTGCTGCGAAAGGGCGCACAGCGCCTCCCACCGGTCCAGCAACTGCGAGACGCGGGTCAGGAGGGCCGCCGTGGCTGCCGTCGGGGGATTAGCGGCCTGAAAGAGGGCAAAGCTCGCCTTCGTCTGCGCACCCAAGGCGCGAATTTTCGGCAGATCCGCCATATTGCGTTGGTTCGGGTTGGGGTTGAGGACCGAATCGAGGCCATCGTAATTCGCTTCCTCAATGTCGCGCTCGACGTCGAGGAGATGAACGAGAGCCGGCATCCGTGTGGTGGACGTGTTGGTGATGGCGTGCCGGGCAAGCTGCAGGCCGGCAAGGCCGGTGCCACCTATGAGACAGGCAAGCGTCAGCATCAGTGACAGCTGCAGCGCCAGTCGCGGCGATCGCACCAGGTACTGCAGATAGCGCATGCGTTCATCCTCTCCGGCATCTTCGCCGACGCGGTTACGCGCGTGCCGGGGCCGGTGTTTGCACGGAATAAAGCCCGGTGCTTCGGTCCGGGGCACAGCGCCACCGCGCTGCATGCACGCCCGCTATCTTCTATCGGCACAAACGGAGAAATGAAGAGGGCCTGGAGTTGACGGATTCCCCGACCTGAGCAGCTCACACAATCACAGGTCGGTGGTCGCCGACTCAACCGACATGTCAGAACGATAGGATTTGCGTGACACCTGCCCGGAACAGTCAGCGTCTTCCGCTTGTCGATAGACCAACCTTATTGGGGAGTGTGCGTGTGGTCGGCGCGATGCATACTGGCTGTGCACACGTGAATCGCGTGTCGAACCCCATCAGGGCCGTTTGCTGTAGGGAACATGCCGGTGGTGCCGTGCCGATGCTTTTTTTGCGACGCTCAGCTGTCCGGTGGCTCGCGCGTGTAGTGGGAAGGTTGCGGACGCGGGCGAGCGTCGGTGCTCCCAGGTCCGCAGTCAGGAGGACCCCCTCATGGTAGAAGCGCCGCGGACGGGTCGCTACTCTGGACCAATACCGAAGGGCTGCCGCACGATCGCGGTCCTCTCGTCGCTCGTCGGTGGCTTCTATTTTGGCGACATCGTCGCCGCCATCGAAGCGGTTAGTCGGAAGCATAGTACCCAGGTCCTTGCCGTGCAGACGACGCGAAGCTGGGCGTCCGGCGCGATAGCTCCCGCGGTCTATGTCCCGATCGGCTGGGCACACGTTGACGGCTACATTGTCGTGGCCGACGCCCTCCGTGCGGAGGATCTTCAACTCGTTGCCGCCGGCGCCAAGCCGGTAGTCACCATCAGCGCTGGTAACCCCGTACCCTCCTATCCCTCCGTGCTGCCGGACAACCGCAGTGGCGCCGCGATGGCAGCTCGCCACTTGCTTGACCATGGGCATCGGCGGATTGCGTTCGTCGGCTGGCTGGAGCAGGAGGACCCACGGCAGCGTTATGAAGGATACTGCGCCGCTCTCATGGAACGGGGCATCACGCCTGATCCGGATTTGCTTTTTGCCGCTATCGACGACCTCGAAAGTGGTGGGCGGATAGCGGCAGACGCGCTATTGGCCGCCGGTATGCCTTGTACAGCGGTCGTCGTCGCCACGGACCAGAACGCAATCGGGCTGATGCACACCATCCAGACGGCCGGTTACCGGGTCCCAGAGGACCTGGCGATCATCGGGTTTGACGACATCGATCTCGCTCAACAAAGTGTGCCGCCGCTCAGTACTATTCGCCAGAACTTCGGAGCTCTTGGAACAGCAGCGGCGCAGTGCCTGCTGACCATGCTTGAGGGTGCGCAGGTATCCCCTGATCTCATTCACGTGCCGACGGTGCTTATCTGCCGGCGCTCGTGCGGTTGCACAGACTGCCAACTGCCGGCGCCGACACACTCCCAATGCGCGGTGGCAGACTGGTCCACGGTGGCCGCTCGCCGCCTGGCGCGGCAGTTAGTCTGGCCGCTGGACCTGGACGAGGCGACCGAGACAGAACGCAAGTGGCCCGGGTTAGGCGCTATCGTCGCAGCGCTAGAGGCTGCGGTGACCGGGACGCCAGGGCCATCCAGCGAGAGGGTTGACGCGGCGTGGAGAGTAGAGTGCCTCGGCACAAGTAGTCCAGAAACCCTGCTGTCGCTCCTAACAGTGCTGGAGCATTTGGGAACGGAGCGGCTGCGCCTGCTGGATCCCGGTTCACGCGCGGCTCGCTCGCGGCTCGACGGGTTCCTCAACAACGCTCGCCTATCAGTCCTGCGGTGCGCTGCGTTTAGTGGAGTACGGGCGCGCCACGCGCAGGAGTCCGCGCTGAAACGCGGTCACCACGTGGGCCTCGCGCTGTCCTCCCCCAGTGGCGGCAGCGTCGCCAGCCTCGCCTGGGCCCGCGGCACCGGCCTGCGCCGATGTTGCCTCGCGCTGTGGGAGGAAGAGCCGGCCGGGGCCCGCCGCTCCTTGGTAGTGTACGGGTCATACGCTGTCGATGGCGCGCACTGCCCCATCGTCGGGGTTCGCGCCGACGCCGAGGTGTTTCCGCCACAAGAGTTCCTGAATACATGCATAGATCAGCAGGGAGAACGCGAGACTGTCCTGGTAATGCCGCTCGGCACATTGGAGCAGAACTGGGGCTACATCGCTGCCGTCACCGAGACGGAAGGCCGGTTTCACGAGGCGCACGACTCGCTACGGCTCTGGACAGCGCAGCTGGCCGGCGCGCTCGAGCGCGAAGCATTGGCTCGCGTGGCGGATAGACAACGGCTGCGGCTGCAGGAACGTGAGCAGGCGGAAAAGGAAAGCTATCGCGCGACGGCGTCGCGACTGGAAGACCTGAACCGCCAGTTGGCCGAGGCTGACCGGCTGAAGACGGCACTGCTGGAACAGACACAGGTGCAGGCCGCGGCGGCGTCGGACCTTGCGCAACTCCGCAGCAACTTTGTGGCCGCGGTGAGCCACGAGCTGCGTTCGCCACTGACGGCAATCATCGGCTATGCGGAGCTCCTGGAGGCTCACTGGCAGCGGCTTGACGATGCGCGGCGGCTGGATCAGATTCACCGTATCGTCGCCGCAGCAAACAGGCAGCAGCGCTTGGTCGAAGAGCTGCTTGTCCTCAGCAAGCTGGAGCTGGGGGCCGTTGCTCCCGATGCTATCTCAGTTCGGCTCGCATCTCTCGTCGAGGCCGCGGCCGACGAAGTACGCACCAGTTATCGTGGCCAGTCTGTGGACCTGGAAGGACCGAGCGTGTTGTATGTCCTGGTCGATCCCGACCGTACGCTCCAGATCCTTGTGAATCTCATCGACAATGCGGCCAAGTACTCTCCGGAAGGTGCGCCAATACACGTGCGCTGGCAGCAACTCGGCACCGAGGCCGTCATAAGAGTTCGAGATTATGGCTCAGGCATCTCGGAAATCGGGCGCGAAAGGCTGTTTACACGTTTCGGTCGGGTGCCCGGAAGCAGGACACGCGCCGGCCATGTGGGCACCGGCCTGGGACTCTATCTGGGTCGAAGCTTCGCTCAAGCCATGGGTGGGGAACTGGAGCTTGAGTTGACCGGTCCCACCGGCAGCATCTTTCGCCTTACACTGCGGGCCGTTGTAGAGAGCGACGAAAGTACATCTACCGTACCGGAGCGCCGTCCGGCCCTGGCGAAGGCGGTGGAAAGTGGGCCCCCAGCCTGCCCGGCGCCAATGATCGCTACATCGTAGGACATGGTCTGGCCCATCGCGGGATTCTCCTTCTATGTCAGGTTCCAGGCTGATGGCTTCGCGAGAAGGAAGCCTGGCGGTGAGGCCGCAGACCAGCGGGCACCGCCTCCCGCACTGTGGTACCCGATTCGAGGCTAACGGATCGCCACGGCAGCGGCGCGTCTGCCCGCACGGGTGACCTGGTCAGCCAGCCGCAGGTCGGCTATGCTGCCAATGAATTTCCAGTTCCGGCCTCCAGTATTTCAGGCGCCCGCGGGCCCCTCGTATGAAGGAGAAGACAGCGATCATGCCGACGATGCTCACCTCCGCGCTCACCCGGAAGCGGCTGCTGCCGCGTGCAGGCATCGTGCCTGCTATCATGCTGGCTCTTGCAGGCAGCATTTTCACGGCCGTTTGCGCGCAGATAAGCGTCCAGCTACCGTTCAGCCCGGTACCGATCACCGGGCAGACCCTGGCCGTCCTGCTCACCGGCGCGGTGCTGGGTATGCGGGGCGGAGGCCTTGCGATGCTTTGCTACCTTGGCGAGGGCGCGGCCGGCTTGCCGGTCTTTGCCGGGGGCATGAGCGGTCCGGCCGTGCTTGCCGGCGCCACTGCCGGCTATCTCTGGGCCTTTCCCGCCGCCGCGTTTGTGGCAGGCGCGCTCGTCGATCGCGTTGGCAAGCCGAATCCAGTGGCGTTGGCGCTCTTCGTGCTGCTCCTGGCGGACGCCGTGGTGTTTGTCGGCGGCGTGACGTGGCTTGCCGTGTTCCTTCACGTGGGTCCGGGCCGGGCGGCCGCTCTTGGGCTCTGGCCTTATGTCCCGGGCGACCTCGCCAAGATCATGCTTGTGGCGATGACCATGGTGAGCGGCCGGGAGCTACTGGGGCGCGTTGGATGGGGAGTCCAATCGCGCTAACGTGAATATGGACGTCCAGCTGCGGCAGTATGGCAGGACCACCCACTCTTGTGGGCTGCGCAATACACCGGCCGCGGCCGGCTGGTTCTCGGACGGTTTTCATGCGTGGTAGAGGTCCGCGGACCATGAAGTAGTCGTGGTCAGGCCGCGATGTCGCTGTGTTATGCTACGGTGAATGTCGCGGCCCCATTATTCCAGAGGTACATCGGCGCCCAACCGGAGCCGAAGATCCCGATTTTGAATGTATAGGTACCGGTTGCCTGGCTCGAAGGGACGTGCCACGAGGCGCTGAACGTGCGTGGCGTATTGGCCGCGAAGGTCTTCCCCGTGGCGAACCACTGGAACACTTTGGCTCCCGAAGCACTGTAGATCTCGTAGTCGACAATCGAGCCGCCGAGCCGGACATTCGTCTGTATGGTCGCGGTAAGTCGCTCGGTACTGCCGCGGGCGACTCGTTGCGGAGCAGCCGAGGAGCTTGTGACGGTAACCCGGATCGTGGCGGGCGTGGCGCTCGCAGTCGGCGGCGCAACTCGCGTGCCGGTAGCAGTTGGTCGCACGGGCGTGGTAGTAGACGTCGGCGGAACCGTTGTGGCTGTCGCGGTAGGCGTGTCCGTCGGTGTTGAGCCGCCGAGCGCATAGCCGCCGCCGGCATAGTATAGCTGCGCCTGCATACGCAGATAACCGCCGTCGTCATCCGACACCGAGCTGGTGTGGTTGTTGCAGATCTGACCGCTGCTCATGCCGTCGCTCGTGCAGAAGCTCGCCGGGTTGGTAATGCCGTCGTTCTTGCCGTCCCAATGGACCGTGCTGCCGCCGTTACCGGCCCCGAACAGCAATCCAATGATGCCGGACTGCGCCAGCTCGCCGATATGCGCGAAGAAGTATTCAGCGCGATTGTCCTGATAGTGGCCGTCGGTGTTGTTCTCGGTGTCGAAGTACTGGTTGCCTTCCGGAATCTGCCAGATGAGGAACGAGCGCCCTGCCGCCAGATGCGCGGCATCGATGTAGGTCTCCCAGCGGTGGAAGTTGGGGAAGGTGACATTGAGGCGATCCCACCAGACGGAGGAGTTGCCATACACGTACTTGTAGTACCCGGCGTCGCGGTCGAGCACGTCGTTGGTGAGCAGATCATACGTACCGGTGCCGGTCGGCACTCCGGTGATGCCGCTTTGTGCCGCGAAGCTGCCGGCCTCCTGCCCGAGCGCGTTGGCATCGAGCGAGGTGCTCGAATCGCTGCCGACGTCGTGCATCGTGCCCCAGCTGCTGACGTGGAATGCCAGCAGCACGTTCGGCGCATAGAGGTCGCGCAGGTGCAGGAGCGCCCAGTTGAAGCCCTGGAACGTGTTGGGATAGGCCGCGACATCCGCGTCTCCGGAACTGGCGACAGACGCTTTCAGGAATGCGGGGTTGTTCCCCTGGCCTGTACAGTAGCCGTAGCAGAGGCCGTTATTGAGGACTGCCTGCATGGCGTAGCCGCCGGTGAAATCGGGCTCAATCTGCACGATTGCCGTCTTGCCGAAGCCGGCAATGCCATCGTAGGTACCCGATCCCAGCCGCTTCATCAGCAGCGCGAAGTTCTGGAAGTAACTTGCCATCAGGCCGGCATTGTTCACATTGGAGAGGTCCCGTTGGCTCTCGCCGCAACCACCGCAGGCGCCATTGCTTTGCAGCAGATCGTAGTAGGGGAAGAAGGGGATGTAGTGGTGAGAAGTGGCGCTCTGTGCATACCACAGCGGGTACTGTCCGCTGGTGTTCCAGGTCTCCCACCCACTCCCCGTGTTGACGCCTCCGGCGAGGTAGGTATACGCATAGTCCCAGGCGATTCCTGAATTCGGCATCCAGCCGGTGAGGCCGGTACTATCTGGGGCGGCCGTGACGCCGATGCCGAAGTGGCCCGGCAACCCGCTCGGGAGGGCAGTAGCGTGCGCCTGGGGCGCCGAACCAGGACGCAGCACGCTCTCAGGTAGCGCGATCACAAGGACGACGATCGTCACAAGGACAATTCGCAGCAAGCCGCTTTTCATGGAGGCGGTCCTTTCTGGGCGTTCTCGGCTCGAGTTGAGCGCCGGCTGAGGCGAGGAATGCCACCATCATTCGTACTCTACCGGACCACAATGCCACAATCCCCTGTTGCGGCTGGGACGAATGGCTGCCGAACCCATCCTGGAATAGCAGCACGATCGCGTACTGTCAACAGTCTGGTGAGGGGCGAGGGGGGGGGGTTCGCGATGCGCCTGGTAGCTACACGATCCCAGGCTACAGTTCGGGTGCGAGGAGAACAGCTTGCTCGAGCGTGAGCTGCCCTCCTCTCGAGCGGGCCACAGACGCTTGCCGCTCGCCCAGCTCATCCGCGGCGGCGTCCATCGTTCGCTGCAGTCCGCTCCATTCGGAGCCGGTGGCGCTGATGCCGAGCGCCTCGCACTGCGCTGCAACTGCCCCTGTGAGGCACGCGGCGCGCTCGTGCTGGTGCAAGCCGATCAAGGCCTCGGAGAGAACCACCAGGGAGGCCATCGCGTTGCGCCTATCGCCACAGCGCTGAAACTGTTCGGCGCTTTGGCGCATGAGTTCAGCTGAGCGAGCGTAATGCCCCCCGCGAAACGCGACGTCGCCCAGGTTGTTGAGAACATGTGCTGTCTCAACAGCCGCACTGGACCGACGCGCGAAGCGCAAGCTCTCTTCCAGCGCCTGCGTGGCCAGATCGAAGTGACCCAGCTCTCTATGCGCGGCGCCCGTGTTGGAAAGCGTGGCTGCCAGAGCCACCGCATCGCCCGTGGCGCGGAACACATCCAGAGCGTCTGCGTACATCTCGATCGCGCGATTGTATTCGCCGCGAAAATAGGCGATATTGCCGAGATTACAGAGTATTGCGGCGATGCGCCGCTTGGAGCCGAGCGACCGATAAAGCGCAAGCGCCTCGTCGTAGAGCTTCCTGGCGCCGTCGAGATCCTCCTTATCGCTGGCGATCATGCCGAGCACATTGAGACTATCGGCGACCCCCTCCAGGTTGCCAAGCTCATGGCAGAGTATGCGGCCCTGATCGGCTCGCGTCATCGCGCGATCGTAGTGATTGAGGGTATACGCGAGAATCGCGCTGCCGACCAGCGCTTTGGCACGCGCTGCCGGCGTGCCGACGCCGGTCGCGGCGTCCATCTCCAGCAGCGTCTCCAACCACTCGGCGCCTTCGCCGGCGTAGCCTCGGACATCCCAGAATCGCCGCAGAGCGCCGGCAAGCCTTAAGCCGGAGTCGAGCCTTCGCTGCTCGACGGCCCAACGGAGGGCCGCCCGGCAGTCTTCTTGCTCGCTTTCTAGCCGGGCAAGCCAGGCGGCCTGTTCGGGGCCACCCCAGAGACGAGGCTCGGCGCGCTCGGCCAGGGCAAGGTACCAGTCCAGGTGCCGGTCGCGCAGCATCGATAGCTCATCCGTGGCCATGCAGAGCGCGCGCGCGTATTGGCGTACCGGCTCGAGGAGGCGATAGTGCGCTTCGCCACTGCGCGCCTCAATGTGCACGAGCGACTTGCCGACAAGGCTGCCGGTGAGGTCGAGCACGGCATCCGGCGCCACGCCGGGCGCGCCGCCTCGCTGCTTCGGGGTCATAGCGCAAACTGCCTCGGCTGCATCGAGCGTCCAGCCACCGGCGAAGACCGACAGGCGACGCAGAAGTATCCGCTCCGGCTCAGTGAGCAGCATGTAGCTCCAGTCCAGCGTGGCGCGGAGAGTTCGCTGCCGCGGCAAGGCCGTGCGTGGGCCTCCGGTCAACAGGCGGAAGCAGTCGTCAAGTCGAGTGGCGAGGGCCTGCACTGGGTAGACGTTGGCCCGCGCGGCAGCAAGCTCGATCGCCAGGGGAATACCGTCCAGCGTGCGGCAGATGTGCGCCACTGTACGACGGGATGCGGCGTTGGAGAGGTCTTCTGCCGATGCGGCGCGGGCGCGCACAAGGAAGAGCGCGACCGCTTCATAGCCGGCGATCGTGTGGTCCGGAGCATCGCGTGGCGGAATGCTGAGCGATTCGACGTGAAAGAGCGCCTCGCCTGGTACGACGAGGCGTTCGCGGCTGGTTGCCAGGATCTTCAGACGCGGGCTGCTGGCCAGGAGTGTGGCAGCCAATGTGGCGCAGAACGAGAGGAGATGCTCGCAATTGTCGAGGATCAGGAGCAGACTGCGTGGAGCCAGGAACGCGGTGAGCGTCGCGGCGAGCGAACGCGAGGACTCTTCCTTTACGCCGAGCGTTGCGGCAATGGCGCGTGCCACCTGGTTACGATCGCCGTTCTCCGCAGTCAGCGCTGCCAGCTCAACAAGCCACACGCCGTCGGCATACGCATCAACCAGCTGATCGGCCGTTCGCAGGGCCAGGCGGGTCTTGCCGCAGCCGCCCGCGCCGGTGAGAGTGAGGAGCCTGGTTTCAGCCAGCATCTTCCGGATCGCCCTTTGCTCGCGCCCGCGACCGACGAAGCTGGTGAGCGTGACGGGCAAGTTTGTGAGACGTGGGGGCGTCGTGTCCCGTGGTGGACGCGCGGACGGCACGGGCACGGCTTCCTGAGCGAGAAGGCGGGCACGCAGTGCGACGAGATCGCGCGAAGGCGAAACGCCGAGATCGCGAGCGAGACTGGCCGTCAGCTCCTCATACACTCGGAGCGCGTCGGTACGCCGGCCTGCCGCTGCAAGCAACCCCATCAGGCGCGCCGTCGCTTCTTCATTGCAGGAGTCCTGAGCAAGGACCTTCCCCAGACATTGCTCGGCTTCGGCGAACTCTCCCTGGGAGCCGCACATATCGGCGAGATGCACGAGCAGGGCGAGATACAGGTCTCGCAGGCTGTCGCGGCGAGCGAGCACCCACTCCGCGTAAGGGTCGTCGGGCAGGTAGTCGCCAAGGTACAGAGCAAGAGCCTGCCGGCACTGCTCCGCGTCCCGCTCGGCAAGCGCGACGCGGGCTCGGCTCTCGAATGCGTATGCGTCGAGCCAGTCCGTGCCGGCAGGAGTCGATAGACGCAGCACGTCGTCCTCCAGCGACAGCAAGCGCCCGGCGTCGCCCAGGATGCCGCGCACAGCATGCAGCGCGCTATAGAGGTTGCGGTTGGCGGAGGCAGGATCTGCCTCGGGCCAGAGGAGCTCGAGCAGCTGCTCGCGCGCCAGGGTATAACCGGAGGCGCCGATCAGCGCTTTGAAAAGGCTGCCTGCCTTCCTTCGCTTCCAGGGCTCTGGCGGGAGCAACCGCCCTGCCAACCACACGGTAAAACCGCCGAGCGTGCGGACGCGGAGCGGCACGGTTTGGGTGGCCGCGGGCACGGGCGCGGTCTCCGCCGGTGCAACGGCGCCAAGGTAGCGGCGGCGCACTTTGCCACCCTCTCGCCAGATGGCGTACATGTACGGCCCATGGCCGGCGCCTTCGCGGCAGGTAGCGCACGCCGACTTGCCGCACCGGCGAAACTGGCGGCTATACGTGATATGAGCCCCCGGCGGCGGCAACGTCGAGACCATTGCTTGTGTCCCCGACCGTTCTGACCGGTGTGCCTGGCGAACTGTTTCCCAAGACGGCGCCAGTGTAGCACAAGATGAGCCCGCTCACCAGATGCAGGCGGCAGGACCTTTTGGCGGTTCGTGTGAATTGCGGCGATCAAGGTGGAATGAATCCTCTGATGCAGACGTCGACACCGAAGTACTGGCCCGGTCGTCTCGATGAGCGGGACACTCCAGCAGCGGCGGTGGACAGCGCAGCGCAACGGTCCGACGAGTGGCTGCCCTCGTTGGAGTGGCATGACGTGGAACAACTTCAGGCAAATTACTAGTGCAGGATGCTGGAAGTCCGAACATCGTGTTGCGTGCTGTAGCAGGAGAAGGAGCTACCCATGGCGGTCGATGCGTATATCAACTTCACTCGTTATGATGACACCACCCTCACGTCTGAGTCGCAGAACACCGTACACCCAGGATGGTCCGAGGTAGCCGACTACAGCTTTGACATCGAGCAGATCCTCAATATCGGCTCGGCCAGTGCGGGTGCGGGCGCGGGGAAGGTCACGTTCAACCCCTTCTCCATTACGCGAAAAGTGGATGTCAACTCGCCGATTTTCTTTCATATGTGCTGCTCCGGTACACCGTTCAAGTCCGTCGATCTGGCTCTCCGCAAAGCTTCCGGCGCCTCCAGCCTGACGAGCGCCGGGCAGGACTATCTGATCTTCACGTTCAAGCTGGTCGCCGTGCGCACAATCAGTTGGACCCAGAGCGATGAAGGCCCCGGAGAGGTGATTACCTTTGAGTATGGCGGCTTGGATATTACCTATTCCAAGCAAAATGCCGATGGCAGCTACGTCGCCAAACCGGCTTTCGCAGGCTGGAACAGGGTGAAGAATGTTGTGGACACGGCGACGGCGGTCATCCAGTGACCGGCGGGGAGAATCAGAGCATGAGTACGCTCCACGAGGCCGTAGCCGTGTTGCAGCGCCGGGTCGAGGCGCTGGAGAGGGAGAATGCCGGAATGCACCGACAGGTGCTGGGTCGTTCACTTGCCGGTGGCACCAGCCGCCGCCTAGCTATTGGCCGGCAGTGCGGGGCTGCTGGGGGCGCTGGCCGGAGGTTCGCTCTTGACGCATACGCCGGTCGCATCAGCCTCAGCCGGCCCACAGGGCGCGGACCGGCCGGTAGCCATCCTGCGCATCGCGCCGACGGTCATGCGCAGTAGAGGTGTGTACTGGGCCGAACATGCGTGGCACCTCGGCCCCCAGTTCACGGGCGACCGTGCGCCACTGGTGATTGCCACAGCGACCGACGACTACATGTACCGCGATGTGACCGTAAAGTGTTCGTGCTCGGTCCGCGTCGAGGGGACGCCCGGTGACTACGTTGCGATCCTGATGGTGCGCGGGATTAGCAGCCATGCACGGACGGTCGACGTGCAGGCCGTCGCCATCGGCGACTGACTGAGTCGGGTAGGCCGTCCCATCGCCCTGGGAAGCTATGGGACGGCCCACCACCGGGCTCGTCAGCCCAGCGCTGCCGCTTTTGGCCGGCGCTGCCTTGCACCAGCAGCAAGTGAGCTCGGCTGGACTGTCAGAACCGGCCGGGAACGCGTAGGCCCTGCAGGATCGATGGCAATCAAAGGTCAATCGCGAAGGAAGGCAAGCAGCTTTGGCCACTGGGCGGCACGCGCGAGCGGGTTTGCTACCTCGCTGGTACCGCTGATGAACCACGCGGCGTCGACGGCAGCAACACCGGGGTAGTAGGGCAGCAGGTCGCAGATGCCGTGGCCGGCATCGGGGTAGTCGAGTAGCTCATGCGCGTAGCGGTCGTGACTGGCGGCAAGCACGGCCATGGCTGTCCTGGCATGGTCGCAGGTCTGTCCCCGAGGAGTCGTACTCCCCGCAGTCCTGGAACACAGGCCCCTGGACCTTCGCCACTGGTATGAGGCCAGTGCAGGGCACCGACTGGCCCCCGAAGGTCCAAATGGTGCACTCGGCCGCGTCGTCGGATGACAGGGCGACCACCCCGTGCACCAGGTTAGGGTAGTGGACGCCCAGCAAGAGGGCCGCCTCGCTGCCCGTCGAGGCGCCCATGACCCAAAGACGGTTGGGATCGATGCCTTGTTGGCGCCCGAGCCAGCGGAGCGCCTTGGCGAAGTACTCCAGGCTGACGTGCCCCGTGCAGTGCTGGGGGAGGCCCGGCGCGTCGCACAAGGCGAGGTCCAGGGTGGAATAGCCGCGCGAGGCAAGCATGGCGCCGGCCGGGAGGTTTATGCCTGCCGTCGTTGCCGCCGAACGCCACGATGCCGACATGGTTGTCCTGGCCGGCGGGAGGCTGCCAGAACACGCCGTAGAAGCCGGTGGCCGCAGGGCACTCGTAGGTCGCCGTCACCGGGAGCGCGGGTCCGTGCTGGATCGTCACCGAGGCGCGTGCCCCGCCGCTCGTCGCGGTGAACGTGAAGCTGAGGGGCTTGGACCACACGCAGCCGTGCTGGCCCTGCAGGCGGAGCGAGCAACTGGTCCACGCATGCGCGCTCGTCCAGAAGCTGCTCGGCAGGCCGAACGGCCACATCGGGCCGGTGCCCGACGTGAATGGGGCAGCCGATCCCATGAAGTCCACGGGACCCATGGCGTCGGTACCGTCGTACGCCGACACGCCGCCTTTTGCTGTCGCGGTGGCCGGGTCCACGATCCCCGCTGAACTGGCCGTGTACGTAGACGTGAAACCCCACGTGATGGCGGCCGCGTCCACCGAGGCGACCGAAAGCGTGACGCGCGCACCTGGCCGCAGCCCACTGATCCGGATCGTGAGCGGTGTGTCCGCGGCTGAGGTCTTGGGGCTGACCGTGAGCTGTAAGTTCCCAGCGGACGCCGAGATGGCGGCACGGGTGGGGCCGGCGTGGGAAGCGGGAACGGCCAGGGATGCCAGGAGGGCAAAGACCAGGATGAGACTGCGCGCCATGAGCCGTTTCATGAGGATGCCCCTTCCTGCGCCAAGCGGAACAAACCCGGCGCACGACACTTCCATCGTGGCCAGGTTCACCAGTTGCTCGCCGCAGTCCAGGGGTGTCCAGGCAAAGGCCGGCGTCAGCAAGAGCGGAGCGGTCATCGCCGCTCGCGGTGCTGGAGGCCCCGGACCCTTTCTCGGGCTGCAGGTCAGCGCATCCACTACGCCTCGATTATACGGCCGAACCTGCGCCCTGCCCATGAACAGCCGACCGCACCGTTGCCGGGGCGGCCACGACGCACTCCAGGCAGCGCCGTTCCCAGGCACCTCGATTACGCCCACTGCAGCGGCGTCGACCAAGGCTACCCCGCCGGCTCAGACCGCCGCGCCGACGAGCGCCGTGTCATGGCCACGAAATGCGAGACATCGGCGCAGCCTGTTGAAAAGCCGGTACTGCCCGGCCTGCTTGATCCCTATGCCGGCGTACTCCAATCTGGAGCGTACGACGGTTGGGGTCGGTGGGCAGGAGGCGGGCAGATGATGGGGTTCAAAGCACGGGAGTTCGCGCCGATCGAGCACCTGACGCTAGAGCAGTTGGTGCCGCGCGACCACTTCTATCGCCAGTTGGATCGGGTGCTGGACCTGACATTCGTCCGCACGCTGGTGGCGCTCTACTACGCTGTGGCGGGCCGACCGAGCATCGACCCGATCGTCTTCTTCAAGCTTGAGCTGGTCATGTTTTTCGAGGGTATTCGGTCCGAGCGGCAGTTGCTGCGCTTGGTGGCGGATCGGCTCGGGGCGCGTTGGTACGTCGGCTATGACCTGGACGAGCCGCTGCCCGACCACTCCAGCCTGACGCGCATCCGCGAGCGGTATGGGCGCAAGTCACTCGCGGACGTGGGCTAGCGCGTCGTCGTCCGGACGCGGGTCTCCCGCCACAAAGCGGTACGCCACATCCTCGTAGGTCGCCCGCTGCAGCTTGCGTTGACTGAACAGGCTGCGCGTGTAGCCGTAGAGCAGCAGCCCGCAGAGCACCGCCGGGTCGTGCGGGCGTTCACCCTTGACGCCAAAGCGCGCCCGCAACGCGCTCTCGGACGGGCCGACCGCTACAGGCGCGACCCGCATAACTAGCGGACCGTCGCTAATCCTGCGGCCAATACTGCTGGTCTGCGTGGTAGGCACAGGCGTCCAGGCGCAGACTGATACTCATCAAGGAAACCTGGCGAACGTAGTGGAGCAGAGCAGGAGAGAAGCACACCATGAGCAAGCAAGATATGTCCTGGGCGCGGGCCTGGCTGCCGCCACTGATGACCCAGATGGTAGACGCGCAGTTCGCCAATCCCCCGGCCGACCCGGCCGATGCCGCGCTGGAGCCGTGGCCGCTCACCAGCCCGTACCTGTTCGGTGCCGGAGTGCCGGACGGCATGGCGCGCCCCCGCCGCGTTGCGCTGCTGTCATTCCTGCGCAGTTACCTTGCCGGGCGGCGTGTCGGCCAGCGGCACGGCGTGTGACGGCGGCTGCAGACCCCGTAGGTCGTGCTCGGCACGCTCGCTGTCGATGCGCGCTCCCAGCCGCCGGAAGATGGCCAGCGCTGCCTCCAGCCGCGCGCGCGCGGACTCCGTTTCCCCGCGCGCCACATGCAGCCGGCCGTAAACATGGAGAAGGCGGCCCTCGCCGTGCGGGTACGGCATGCTCCGTGTCAGCACCAGGCCGTCCTCTACAGCCTGCTCGACCTCGTCCCAGCGCTTCTGCGCGAGCAGCACCATGGCTTGCACCCGCATCGTCTGCGCCCACGGGAGCCGGCATGTGCCGAGTCGCGCCCGCTCAAGTGTCTCGCGCACCGTACTGGCAGCCTGGTCGATCTGGCCTGCCTCGAGCTGCGCCAAGGCAAGCACCGGCAGAATGAAGTGCGTCACCATGCGCTCCTCCTGGCCCGGCTGGTCGAGCAGTGGGAGGAGGCGCGCGCAGCCCGCCTCGGGCCGCCCGGCCAGCACGTCGCGTTCGGCGAGATGGCCGTGGGCCACGAGTGTCTGTAGCCGCTCGCCGGTGCCAGCAAAGGCAGCAAGCACCTCCTCGAAGTACGCCGCCGCCTCGTCCAATTCACCCGCGGCATGCAGGAGGCGCCCCAGATCGAGGCGAGGTGTCGTGTAGGTGTGCCCGACTGTAAGGCCCAGCTGATGGGCGACTGCCAGGCCGCGTTCCAAATAGGCGCGGCCGGCGGCCCAGTCGCCGCTCAGGAAGGCGTCCAGACCCAGCCGGCTCATCGTGGGGATGATGCCGACAAGGTCGTGTGCGCGTTCCACGCGTGCGAGCAGGCGTTCTGCGACCACTCTGCCTCGCTCGTACTCGCCGCGCTCTTCATAGGTCCAGGCCAGCATGTGGCATGGCCACCAATTGTCCTCGGGTCCAGCCAGTGCGTCGGCCTCCTCGGCAGCCCGCAGGGCTTCGTCGGCAAGGCTCGCCATCATGCAGGCGTGCGCGCGGACCGCGAGCGCGAGCGCCACGAGAGGACGATCGGCCGCGGCACGCGCGATCTCCTCCCCACGACTCGCCTGTGCCATGCCGCTGTCCGGCTGGCCATTCACCACCAAGAGCTGGGCCAGCCAGAGGTGCGCCGTGGCCTTCTCGGCAGAGGGGCTGCCGGCTTCCAACGCCTCCACGACCGGTCGTAAACGTGCTATACCTGCCGGAAAGGCACCCTTTGCGGTGAACATGCCGGCGATCTGCGCCTCGACCCGGGCTAGCCCCGTCAGGTCACCCACCCGCTGGTACGAGCCTGCCGCCTCGTCGAGCACCACGAGCGCTTCGTCGTACTGCGCCATGTGCACCAGGGCACCGCCCAGCTTCTCGCGGGAGCGTTGGAGGTCGGGCTCACGTCCCTGGCCTTCCAGGCAGGTTACCAGCTCCCGATAATGGTCAGCCGCCGCAGCATGGGCGAACTGCACCGCCGCCTGGTCGCCTGCCTGCTCCAGGTACACGGCGGCACGCGCGGGCTCGCCTGCTTGCCGGAAGTGGTACGAGAGCGCCTCTACCGGCGCAGCCACAGGCGTGCGCTCCAGTGCCTCGGCGACCTGCCGGTGCAGCGCGCGGCGCCGCGCCAGTCCCAGCTCGACCTCCACCACATCCCGGATCACGTCATGGACAAAGCCATAGGCGTCCTCCCCTGCCTCCTCCATCAGCCCAGCCCGACAGGCGGTCTCGAGCGCAGCCAGCAGGTCGTGTTCCGGCTGCGCCAGCACCGCCAGCAGCAGGGCGCGTGGCGCCACGCGCCCAACCACTGCCGTCGCCGCCAGTATCTCCCGCGCCGGCTCGGCCAAGGCAGTGATCCGCCGCACGATGCTCTGGCGCACATCCCAGGGCACGCCTGGCGAAGACCTCTCCACTTCGTCCTGGCCCTCCGAGCCCCTGGCGTAGCTGACCAGATAGAAGGGCACACCGCCGGTCCACTGTGCCACGCGCGTGGCCAGGGCTGCTCCCGATTGCTGGCGCTCACCCAACAGCTGAACGAACAGCGTCTCCGCTTCCTGGAGCGCCAGCGGGCGTACGGGCCGCAGCATCACAAGCTGCGCTTCCGCCAGGTCTGCAAGGGTCATGCCGAGGGGATGCTCGGGCGTGATATCAGTGTCACGGGCGGCGGCCACCACGCGCAGCGGCGCCCCGGGCGGCTGGTGCAGCACACTGACCAGCAAGTCGAACGCGTCGGCGCCGGCCCAGTGCAGATCGTCGAGCAACAACAGGGTTCCCGCCGAGCCCGCCACGTTCGCTAGAAAGCGCCGCACTGCGTCGAACATCAAGCGACGCTCCTGCTCGGGCGGCAGCTGCCAGCCGGGGAGCGGCTCGGTCGTGCCAGCCAGCTCCGGTAGCAGGCGGACGAGCCAAGCGCAGCCGCGCAGATCCGCGCGCTGCTCGGCTGGCGCACGTTGGGCGAGGTAGCCCTGAAGCGCCTGGAGCACTGGAGCAAACGGCTGTTGGCCGCCACTGCGTGTGCAGCCGCCGGCCAGGACGCACCAACCCCGCACTTGGGCGCACCGCACAGCCTCCTGCAGGAGTCGCGACTTACCGATACCGGGCTGGCCAGTGAGGAATAGGAGCGGCGGCCCTTCGCCAGCCAGATGCCGGTCGAGCAGCGCCAGCTCGCGAGCGCGACCGACCAACAGCGAAGCCTGAGCAGCAAGCGGGAACCAGGCCCGCATTCCGCCAGCTGTTGCCAGTACGTCGCCGAGCAGCCCTCCCTGCGCACGCGTGATCGCCGGTTCCGCGTGCTGCTCGCCCGGCGGTGCGTTGGCCATGCGCGGTGGAGTGGTGATCGCCCCGGCCGGTACGAGCCGGCGCGGGGCCGGCGCTCCGGCAGCGGTGAGCCGGGCCCGGTCATCGTCCTGGAGGCCCAGCGCATTCGCAAGCCGGTGCAGCGTGTCACGCTGCGGCTGGCTCTGGCCGCGCTCGAGCGCTTGAATGCTGCGCACGCCCAGACCGGCACGCTCGGCCAGGAGCTCCTGCGTCAGCCCGGCTGCCATCCGGTACTCCTTGAGCAGGGAACCAAACGGGCGCGATGGTACGGGCGGCATGGTTCACCTCACGGCTGTGCGTCTCTTCCACCAGGCTAGCAGACCGGACCATATCGAGCACGTGCGGTGCAGACGAGTGGACCGGCACATTGAGGCGGGAGGTGATGGCCCACACGGGGGGAGGATGCGCGGCGGGAACGCGCGGGCAGTCAGATGGCATAGCGCCGAACGCCAGCGAAGGAAAGCGACACGATGCAGGCTATCTCCCCAGGGGGCGCGGCGCGCACGTTCATCGATCAGTAGGGATCGCCTGCGAGTCGACCACAGCCGCTTGCCCCCCATGAGCACGGACCTCACACCGGTCACGCAGGGCATCCGGGACTTCTCACGCGTGCCAGAATTCGAGACACTCCTGACCACTGCCCGTTCGCCGCGCTTCCGTTCACGGTCATGCCGACCACACCGCCATGCGCCGCTGGTAGTGTTCTGGCGTCTCGCAGGGGCTGGCCAGTCCGAAGGCCGTCATCCGTACGTCACATTGTAGCGGGCTCACGCTTATTGTCTACAGCTGCACGGCCTGCAACCCGGGCCTATTGCGGTGCATACGCATACGACAGGCAACGCGCTACATCACTGCTCAGTTGGCCCGAGCCCTCGCAGTTCAACGGAACAACGACTTGGGCGCATGTGTTAAGGCCGCTTGCGACCGGCGATCCGCAGTATTGGGGACCGCACGAGGCTGGGCAGGACCCGACCCCGTTCAGAGTGCCGCAAACTGGGGCACAGCCTCGTAGCAGCCGGGGTTGATCGTCCCGCAGGGTAGAGGTTGCAGGCGGACACGATATGTGGCCGGCACATCCCAGAGCACCACCGGGCTCCAGGGCAGCAGGCCACGCAGCCAGGGGATCCGGAGCAGGAAGGCGAGCGCGCTGTTATGGTCCGATCCGGCGAGCGGCAGCGGGCCCGACGGCGGCGCCGGCCCGGCATCCTCGACCAGGAAGTCCTGCGGACCACAGGTCCAGGGCCCGGTGAGGCATGAATACCGGACGGCAGTCCCGCGGAGCAGGAAGGTCCTGTCCGTCCAGGCCGGTGCGTTCTGGAACAGCCCAATCTCCACCTGCGCGATCGTATACACGGGGCCTGACGTCGCTGGCAGGCCGAGGTGCATGCCGGCACCCGCGAGCAGTCCGGCAAGGGCAGAAATGAGTGCGCAGAACTTCATCGGGCCTGTCCGGCGGGTTGCAGGCGCATCGTCACCGGCAGGACCGCACGCCGGATGCCGTGCGCAGCACGCTGGTACGCGTCCACCCTCCGTCCTCCCGCGCTTGCCCTGAGGCCCCGTGGTCCGCGGGCCTCTCTCTTCCAGTCTGGGTAAGTCGGCCGGTGGGTCCCACACACACTCCATACGCTCGCCCCCCACAGTTGCCGCACACGGTTGCGGCTGCGCTGGCCGCACGCGATCACTCTTGCGCGCGCGATGCTACGCTGATCCTATGGGGCGGCAGCGCCGCCCCAGTCCTGCGCGCTCGCGTGAGACGGCCGCCAGCCTGCCGACTGCGATGAGGACGTCAGTGCCAGCCCCTTCGAATGCCCAGGCGCAGCAGCCGCCGTTCGGCGCGCTGCTCAGACGCTACCGCCTCGCCGCCGGGCTCTCGCAGGAGGCGCTGGCCGAGCGCGCCAGCCTGTCGGTGCGGGCCGTGAGTGCCTACGAGCGCGGCTTGCGGCAGGCGCCGTACCGCGAGAGCGTGCGCCTGCTGACGCAGGCTCTTGGCCTCGACGCGCACGAGGCCGCCACCCTGGAGGCCGCCGTGCCCCGCCGGCGCGGGCCAGCCGGCACGGTGGGGCCGATGGCACCCGCGGCCGCCAGCGTGCCCGCTCGGGAGGCTGCGGGCCTGGTGCTGGTGGGGCGTGGTCAGGAGCTGAGTCTGCTGGCGCGGCACCTGGCCGGCGAGGGACCGCCTGCGCTCCTGCTGGCCGGGGAGCCCGGCATCGGCAAGACTCGCCTGCTGCAGCACGCCGTGCAGCGGGCCCTTACGGCAGGCTGGGGGGTGCTAGCGGGCGGCTGCCAGCGACAGGGCGGTCAGGCGCCCTATGCCCCGCTGCTCGAGGCGCTGGAGCAGCACCTGCGGAGCCGGTCGTCGGACCAGCTGCGAACCGAGCTGCAGGGCTGTGCCTGGCTGGTCCGCCTGCTGCCGGAGCTGGCCGAGGGACCGATTGAGCCGTTGCCGCACTGGGTCGTCTCTCCCGAGCAGGAGCGCCGGCTGCTGTTCCGGGCGGTGGCCAGATTCCTGGCCAACGTGGCGGGGCCGGCAGGTACCTTGCTGGTGCTGGACGACCTGCAATGGGCGGGTGCCGACGCGCTGGAGCTGCTGGTCTCGCTCATGCGTACCGCCGGCCCGCCGCTGCGCGTGATCGGCGCCTACCGGGCCACGGACATGGCAGTGGACCACCCCCTCGCCGTCACCTGTGCCGAGCTGGCCGAGGCCCAGCTGGTGACTCTTCGGACGCTCCGGCCGCTGGCCGAGCATGAGGCAGAGGAGCTCTTTGCCTCGCTGCGCGGCGATGTGGAACGGGTGGCGCCGGCGCTGGCGGCGCAAATGGTGCAGCGGCTGGGCGGCGTGCCCTTCTTCTTGGTGAGCTACGCCAGAAGCCTGGAGGGCGAGGGCGGTGCGGAGCCGGCCTCCGCGGGCCTGCCCTGGGACCTGCGGCAGAGTCTGCGGCGGCGGATACGGGCGCTGCCGGAGGCGGGACAGGCGCTGCTGGCCGCGGCAGCCGTGGCCGGGCGGGTGACGCCGCGCGCGCTATTGCTGGGCGTGCTGGCCCGCCCGGAGTCAGAGGTGATCGAGGCCCTGGAGCAGGCCTGCCGGGCCGGGTTGCTGGAGGAGGTGGGCGACGACGCCTACGGCTTCGTCCACGACGTGATTCGCGAGGTGGCGGAGAGCGACCTGGGGCAGGCGCGGCGGCGATTGCTGCACCGGCAGACGGCCGAAGCGCTCGAGGGGCGTCCCGAAGCTACACCACCCGATGTGCTGGCCTACCACTACGGGCGCAGCGATGTGCCGGAGCGAGCAGTGTCGTACTGGGAGCAAGCCGGTGACGCGGCGCGGGACCAGGCGGCCCATGGCGCCGCGGAAGGATACTACCGGGAGGCGATCACCCGCCTGGACGGGCTGGGCCGCCCGGTCGAGGCGGCGCGGCTACTGGAGAAGCTGGGCGCGGTCCTGCTCACCAGCGGCCACTTCACGCGGGCGCTGGAGGTGCTGGAGCAAGCAGCAGCAGCGTTGCGCCTGGCCGGGGATGTGGAAGGCCTGGGCCGCGTGGTGGCACAGATCGGGCGCGTGCATTATCGTAAGGGAACGCCGGGGGAGGGGCTCGAGCGCCTCCTGCCGCAGCTGGAATCGCTAAAGGCAGTCGGGCCGTCCGCGAGCCTGGCCGCGCTCTACCGTGCTCTGGCCAATCTCTACCTAGATCAAGGGCAGTATCCCGCGGGACTGGCGGCAGCCACGCGAGCGGCGGAAGTCGCTCGCGTGGTCGGTGATCACGGGCTGCTCGCCCGGGCGGAGTGGGCGCGCGGTTGGGCGCTGCTGATGCTGGGACGTTTGGAGGAGGCTGTGGCGGCCTACCAGGAGGCCAGTGCGCTGGCCGACTCGGAGGGCGATCTCGAAGTATCCGGATCGGTGGCCGCGCATCTGGCATTGCTGGCCGAGGCACGGGGCGAGCTTGACCTGGCCAGGCAGCACGCGACCCGCGCGCTTGCGCACGGTGAACGGCTTGGTGATCCCATCCTTATGCGAATGGGCCTGATCAGGCTTACGGCTCAAGCCTTCTTCAACGGCGCGTGGGGCGAGGCACACGCCTGCATCGAGCGCTTCCAGGAGCTTCCTGAACGGGCACCTTTCTATGATGCCGCAGCGCCGCTCGAAGCCGGCCGTCTGTTGCTGGCCGAAGGGGAATGGGAGCAGGCGGCCGGCTATCTGGAGCAGTGCAGCGCCAGGGCGCGGAACACAGGAAATGTCCTCACGGAACGCGTAGCGCAGGGTTGCCTGGCCGAACTCGACCTGCTGCAGGGGCGACCCGACGCGGCACTTGCGCGCCTGCTGCCGTTGCTGGACCGGGACGGCATGGAGGAGTGGCTGGTGACCAGCCCCGTGCTACCGATGATGGCCTGGGCCTATCTGGAGCTAGGCCATGCCGAGCAGGCCGCGCGCACGGTCGCGGAGGCGCTGCGGCGGCAGCGGGCAGGGCAGTGCCGGCGCGCGCTGGTCGACACGCTGCGGGTGCAGGCGTTGGTGGCCCTGCGACAGGGAACGGTGCAGACTGCGGCGGACGCCCTGGAGGAGGGGCTGGCCCTGGCCCATGCGATGGCCTACCCGCACGGTGAGGGGCGGCTGCTGGCGGTCTACGGCCGGCTGCAGCTGGCTCGCGGCGATGTCAACTCTGCGCGAGAACGACTCCAGGCGGCGCTGGCCATCTTCCGACGCCTGGGAGCGCGCAAGGACCTCGAGCAGACAGAGCTGCTGCTTGCCGCACTTGGCTGACCAACAGCAGAGCACACCTCGTTAGTCAGGTGCCCGGCACCCATAGAGTCTGGCTCGCCGGGACGATCCTGGCGCGCTCAGCAAGACGGGCGAATACATCCGTGAGACCGATTCCTCCGCGATATGATCGCTTCACTATGAAGTGCAGCTATGTGCGTCAAGCAAAATCCGGTAGACCGTCGATCGCAAGCGGCCAATTCGGCCCGAACCAGCCTGTTGCCCAAGATTGTGCCAGGATAGCACAAGATGCGCGCATCTTACCTGAGGCACGCCGCCTCGGACACGTGCAAGAAGCGTGCAAGTCCGGCCGAGTATGATGGCCACGTGCACGAGGGAGATCGGGCGCCGCGCCCGCCCGCGGATCCCGGAACCGTGCGCCGGACTCGATCGTATCGAGGCGGTCGCAGACGCCGATGCACAGCAGGGAGATGCAGGCGCGGACGTGACGGCAACGATACAGCGTGTTGAAGTGAAGGAGGGACGCCCATTGCTCAGTATCGCTCGTATCTCGTGCGCGTGTGGACGGGTACCGGCTGCAACGGGCGGCAGTGGGCCGGGCGCGTGCAGTGTATGCAGGATGAATCGGAGCAGCGCCGCTTCCGCGATCCCGATGCAATGCTCGACTACTTGAGACAGGCAGTGCGGGACAGCGAGGCTGCAGGGGAGGAGCGGGTTATCGGAGACCAACCTGGCGAGGAGCCGGATGCGTGACGCCCGGACTCGGCCTCTGCGCACGACGGCCGGCGAGCCGGGGCGGTGAGATCGAGGCGCCTGGTTATCGGGCGGGCGATTCAGCACCCAGTCGGAGACAGCCCGAATCGGAAAGGAGGGCCGGGGATCCCGCGAACAGAACCTGCACAGGCCAATGCTGCTCAGCGAGCACTCATGATGAAAGGATGCTTCGATGACTAGGCTCGGATCTCTTCGCGTAGGCGCGCTGGCGCTGCTGACTGCCGCGAGCATGGCGGTGCCCATGCACACGACCGCGCTGGCGTCTCAGGCCGGCAGCAGGGTCGTGCTGGCCGGGGCGGCGGCCCAGCTCGACATGACGAAGGCGTTTAGCACCCATCTGCAAGGCGACGTCGTCGACAAGAACAAAACGGTTGTCGGCCACGTATACCTGTACGTCTCAAAGGAAGCGGACACGACGGACGACGTGAGCAATGGTAAGCACGAGCCCGTAGATCTGGTTGTCAGCACGTCGAATGCTGGCTACTCGAGCACAGGCAGCTATAGCTTCCGTGTGCCGTCGTCGGCGCCGGTGCTGACGATAGCGCCGAAGGGCCAGACGAAGATCAGCAGCGCGCTCCCCTATTACGCGGTGCTGGATACCGGGACGATCTTGTACGACAAGAGCGTTCCGAAGAACACGATCAAGAATCACATCGTGATCGACTGGACGTACCTGTCGTCCAAGCCGATCACCATCGCGGCCGATCCGTGTCATGGTACGAAGGCAAGCAAATTGACTGAAGTGCAGGCCACTGCCACGGCGACCATCGACCTGCCGTATCCGTGCGACGGAGCCACGGGCGTGACCGTCAGCGGCACTGCCAATCTGGACAGCGAGTATGTCTCGAACGTCAGCGAGTCTCAGGACACGGTCGTCTACTACGCGTCCGTCAGCGCGATCAAGTACCTGAGCGGCTTGCCGAGCGCGTCCTCAGGTGGCAGCAAGCAGCCAATGACTTCGCTGATGGTAATAGGCACGAAGCGGGGCACGACGACCACCGTCACTGTCGGCCAGTCGAAGTCGATGAACGTCGAGGTCGGGCTGCAGTCGGTCATGCAGATGGCCAGCGACAACGGCGCGCCGGCGAGTGCCCTGACGACCGGCGGCGGCCACGTGGCGACGCTGAACTACAGCGGAGCACTGGGCACGGCCGACCTCGTGTTCGACGGCACGCCGTCGACCAGTTCCACCACCGGCCAGTGCGCAAATGCGAACGCGGCGAAGAGTGATCTCTCGAAGACCGTCGAGGAGGACCAGACGCAGGGTACGGTGTCCGGCCCGGTCGATCTGAAGGTCTGCAGCGCCGGGATCAAGACCACCTATGGCACAGGCGACACGGGCATGGTCACGGTGTACCAGAAACCTTCGGCCGCGCTCTCGCGGACGGCATCGGGCGCGTTGCCTGGCGGCGTCTTCACGAAGGGTAGTATTCCGGCAATCAAGAGCATCACACCGGCTCCAGGGGCCACGATCTCTCCGACCCAGAGCGTGACCGTGACGTTCGCGTCGGCGCTGCCGGCGGGCTCGATGGTGCTGATCAATCTCACGCCCACGAGCGGCGGGACGGCACAGATGCTGGGACCAGCCATGCTGACCAGCGGTGGAACTTCGCAGGTCTCGCTGACACCCAAGTCGGCGCTGCCGTCCGGCACGTATAAGCTGCAGGTGACGGCGATGGCCGGATCGGCGAACATAGAGATGTATCCCTCGCCCATGGGCGGCTATCAGGCGACCTACACGGTGAAGTAAGAGGACCGCGGTGCGGGCCATGAGTGACCGCCGGCTGCGGCCGTGTAGGCCACGAAGGCCGGCTGCGGCCGGATGAAGGGCAGGATACCCCGGGAATCCGCTATCCAGGCAACGAGAAGGCCCGGCGATCCGAATCGCCGGGCCTTCTCGTTGCGGTAGTCGTGGTCGACAAACCGGTCGGCAGGCTGTCAGGTGTGGTCGGTGGCACGCCTGAGGCTGATGCCAAGGAAGGCGAGAACGACGAGGGGAAGGAGCCACCAGACGGTTACGTGCTGATGCGCCAGGAGCCCTACCGCCGCCAGCGTGACTACGACGGCCGCGGCGATTGTCCAGTCGTCGCCGACGATGAAGTCGTACCAGAAGAGTCCGAAGTTCTTCAGGAAGGTCATGTGCGTTACCCTATGCCGCCACGCTGAGCCGAAGCGCACGGCGGCGCTCGAGGGTGCGAACGAATGCCAGTGAAACCAGCGCGTAGAATGCCAGGATGCCCAGGATAGCGCCGTCGGACCCGGGCCAGTCGGCGCCGGCTCCTTCGGCGGCCCAGAAGGTGCCGAACGTGCTGAGCAGCAAGCCGACGACGAACTTGAGCGTGTTCTCCGGTACCCGGCTAAGCGGCGCATGGACGGCGACGCCGCCGGCCAGCACGACGACCAGGGCGGCCACGGCGCCGACTGTCGCTAACCAGATATTGTTGGCGCTTGCCCCGAACGTGACCACGATGAAGGCCACTTCGAGCCCTTCGAGCAGCACGCCCTTGAAGCAAAGCGTGAAGGCGTACCAGTCCAGTCCAGCGCGTATCTCGGGGCTGGAGGCGAGGGCGGCGGCTCGCTGGCGCTCGAAGATCGCCGCTTCGTCGTGCAGCGGCTTATATCCACTGGCGCGCAGGATTGCCTTGCGCAGCCATTGAATGCCAAACGTCAGCAGGAGAGCGCCGACTACCAGTCGCAGCGCGTCGATGGGGATGATGGTGAGGGCGGGACCGAGCACGGCCACGATCACGGACAGCACCGCGAGGCCCGCCGCCACGCCGATGAGCGAAGACCGCCAGCCACGTGTGACACCGGCGGCAAGGACGATCGTCAGCGCTTCCACCATTTCCACGGCCGAGGCCAGGAAACTCGAGATAAACAGGAACAGGCTACTCATTGTTACGGCGCTCCGCTAGAACCTCGACGGATTGCTCTCGCGCACCCCGGCGAGTGAAGAGATCCGGCATTCGGCAGATCACCGTCAGTGATGATACAGGCAAGAGGGCAGTGACTTCGAGAAGTACTCAGGCAGCGCCTGCGCGGTCCGCGGCGATGTATCGGCGTGCGAGCAGATCGCCATGGCATCTGCTCGATCGGCAAACGCGGATCCACTGCCTGCAAGAAAGCGCAAATTAGGCCGGAAATAACGACGCTTCACACCCTAAGGCACTGAACCTCCCAATGTTTTCCTTGACAAGCATGATTCTCGTGCTATGCTGGGCTTGATTAATAGAACATACGTACTAATAACGGGAGGTCATATGGGCGCGCGACGGGCCAAGGAAGATGCGATCGCGGCGCCCCGCACTCGTCTCGGCGTCGCGATTGCGGCGAATATGGCCGGAACGGTTGACGACACGGCATCGCGCCGGCTGATTGAGGGCCAAATGGACCCGACGGCGAATGCCACGTTCCCCATGCAGGAAGACTACTACTGGGGCCGCTTGGGTGCCGGCATGGAGGAGGACTACTACTGGCGCCGGCTCTCGGATAACTGGTACCAGAAGGACGTCATTCCCAGCACGTACCTGGAAATCCATAACCAGTGCTACGAGCAGTTCAACGCGAACCCCATCGCCAGCTACATCGTGGAGCTGATGACGAACTTCGTGCTCGGCACGGGGGTGACGGTGACGGCCCGGAACAAAAAGGTGCAGCGGCTCATCGACGCCTTCTGGGAAGACCCGGACAACCACATGCCGACGCGGGTGTACTCGCTCTGCACGGAGCTCTCGCTCTATGGCGAGCAGTTCATCCGCTTCTTCGTGAACAGGTTCAACGGCACGGTGAAGATCGCGCAGATCGACCCCAGCCTGATCGACCAGATCGAGACGGACCCCGACAACATCGAGCGTACGATCCGCTTCCACCAGCGGCCCGTCGGTCCGGGCGGCGCCATGTGGAGCGCCACGGCTCCGATCGGGGGCGTGCAGCCGCCGGCACCGACCCTGGAGCCCACCGGCGCCAGTTACCCGGGTGACGCGGTGATGGCGGGCAAGTGGTTCACGGCTGGTGAGGACGTGATCCAGTTCAAGATCAACTCGGTGTCCAACGCCAAGCGCGGCAAGAGCGACCTGGCCACACTCTTGCCCTGGCTGCGCCGCTATCGGGATTGGCTGACCGACCGCGTGCGCATCAACAAGTACAAGGGCGCCTTCCTCTGGGACATCAAGCTGGCGGGGGCGGACGCGAAGACGATCGATCGCAAGCGCATGCAGTATGCCTACGCGCCCGAGCCGGGCAGCATCGTGGTGCATAACGAGAGCGAGAGCTGGACAGCGGTGCAGCCGCAGATCCACGCCGACGAGGTGGCGGAGGACGGCCGGGCGATCAAGATGATGATCGCCATGGGGGCCGGTTTGCCCGAGCACTACCTCGGCGAGGGCGGCAACACGAACCGGGCCACGGCATCGGAAATGGGGTTGCCGACGTTCCGCAAGTTCGAGCGGCGGCAGGACATCTTTGGCCTGATGCTGCGGGCCATTTTGGACCGCGCACTGGACGAGGCGGTCAAGGCGGGCAAGCTGGGCGCCGGCACGGATCGGAGCTTCCAGATCATCTTCCCCGAGCTGGTGCCGAGCGACAACAAGGATCTGGCCACGGCCGGCAGCCAGATCATGAGCGCCATGCTGGCGGCGAACGCGGCGGGCTGGATTTCCCGCGAGACGGGGATGCGACTGTTCTTCGGCATGACCGGTCAGAACGTGGACGTGGCGGAAGAGATTGGGCGTGTCGACGCGGAAGGAGTGAGCGCGGATGCTGGATCAAACGATGCTCAAGCCGGCGGCAAGCCAGCCGGCGGCGACGACGGTGACGGAGACGACAACGGAACGGCAAGTGGGCGAGGCGGCGCGGTTCCTGGGCCGCGGGCTGGTGGACACGCTGGTACTGCTGCTGGCCGTGGTCGTGCTGGGACTCGTGCTGTACCTGGTGGCGTCGGCAATCAGCTTTAGCAGCCTGCTGGCGCGTGAGTGGATCGAGACGATCGCCGATAAGCTGGCATTCCCGATCGTGGGGTTGCTGGTCTACAGCGCGGGCCTGATCACCAAGCGGCCGGGATGGGCCGGCGGTGAGTAGAGTGGTGGTTCCTGAAACACAGATACCACGGATGGGGGTGGGCCAGGATGCCCGCACTGAAGGGGATTGACGTGAGCCTGTGGCAGGGCGCGATCGACTGGCCACGGGTGAAGGAGGATGGCTTTAGCTTTGCCCTGATCAAAGCATCGGAAGGGTTGTCGGTCAGCGATCCACAGTTTGTGTACAACTGGGCGGGAGCGAAGGCGGCGGGGTTGGTGCGCGGCGCCTACTGTTTCACGCGACCGGAGCTGGGCGACGCGGCGGGGCAGGCGGCGCATTTCGTGCAGACGGTGGTGGGGCAAGGGGATTGGCTGCCCGGCGACCTGGCGGCCGGCGACTTCGAGACGCCGGAAGGGAGCACGGAGGAATCGGCCTTTGTCCTGGCCTTCCTGCGCACCTGCGAGGCGGCGGCGGGCTTCCGGCCACTGCTGTATAGCAATCAGGATTGGGCGCTGCACCGGCTGACCGACACGCGGCTGGCCGCCTACCCGCTCTGGCTGGCCTGCCCGGGGGAGGCCTGTCCCGCGTCGATCGGCGTGTGGCCGTATGTGGCCCTGGCGCAGTTCAGCTGGACGCTCAGCGTGCCGGGCATCACCGGCGACGTGGACGGGGACGAGCTGGCCCGCAGTCTGGACGGGTTGCGGGCATTGGGACGGCCGGCCACGCGGCTGAAGACGACGGTGGACTGCGCGCTGAAGCAGGCGCCGGACCATCTGAGCCGCCGGGTGGTGCTGCTGACGGCGGGCGTGATGGTGGGGCTGGACGGGCTGCAGACGCCGCACTGGATCCATTGCCATACCAGCCACTATTCGGGCTGGTTGCTCAAGGCCGACCTGGAGGCGGCGTGATGCGCGCCGCCGGCGGGGACCGGGTACCCGCTACATGCTTGAGGCCTCCATCTGCGGAAGGATGGCAGCATCACCCGCTATCACCCACTCTTGTGGGTACCCGGTACCCGGCGACTGTGGTCGCAGGAGGGCCGGCGCCGCATGGCATACCGCAACTACTCGCAGGAAGCATGTAGGCGAAGGCTGCCTGAAGGCCACCGCTAGGCCATCGGTGAGGACACCCACTCTTGTGGGTACCCGCGGCGTTCACGCCGGGATATCGAAGGCGAGGAGGATGCGATGACCATACCGCTACTGGTGGAAGAGGAAGATTGATGGCACTGGCGACACCCGGAGGCCGAGGACTCGGCTATCGTCTGCGCGAGGGCCGCGTGCCGCTGCGCACCCTGCAGGTGGAACACGACACCGGGGTCGTATTGCCGGCGAGCGTGGACCTGCGGCATATGTTTTTGCCGGCGTTCGACCAGGGCAGCTATGGCACCTGCACCTGCAATGGCGCCGCGAGCCAGATGGAGTACGAGCTGCTCCGCCAGCACGTCGGCGTGCCGTACCATCGCAGCCGCTCGTTCCCGTACTATTGGTCCGGCTTTATGGAGGGAAACACGGGCGATACGGGCCGTGACCCTGTGGATGTGTTCAGGGCCGTGAACGTGTACGGGGACTGCCCGGAGAAGGATTGGCCCTACTACCCGACGGTGCTGATCGGCGAGAAGCCGACGTCCGCGGCGCTCAAGGCGGCGGAACGGCGCAGGTTCCTGCAGTGGTACAGCGTGCCCAAGGATGTGACCGCCGTGAAGCAGGCGCTGGCCTACGGCTATTCCGTGGGCATCGCCCTGGAGGTGTGGAGCAGTTTTGAGGCGCCAGAGACGTTGCGGACGGGCATCATCCCGCTGCCCGGGCCGGATGAGGAACTGCTGGGCGGTCACTACATGGTGCTGGGCGGCTACGCGGACGCGGCGCTGCCGGGCGTGCCGGCCGGCCACTTCGTGGTGCTGAATAGCTGGGGCCTGGGGGTGGGCGTGCGGGGCTGGATGTTCCTGCCCTATGCGTTCATCACCGGCACCGCGCCGCGAGGCGACGTGCTGACCTATGAGCTGATCGCGCTGGAGCTGGTGTCGCCGTGAAGGGGGAGCTGCGGCCACCCGCTATCACCCACTCTGGTGGGTCTCCGGGTACCCGGAGTGTGCTTCGCACCTCCGGCTGCCGCCGATGGGAGCAGATGGCGCCGGGACCGCCGGCGCGGCCGGCGTGAGCTCGTGGTCTGAGGAGATGTGAGGATGTCAGGGGAGCGGAGCTTTTCTGCCGGCGATCGGTGTGAGGCCCTGCGGCTGCGGCGGCAGGGGTTTACCCACGGCGAGATCGGCAGGCGGCTGGGGTTCAGCCGCGCCACGATCGGCAGGCAGATCTGGGACGGCAGGCAGGACAACTGGCGTGGCAAACGGCTGGATGAGGCGGCGGCGCTGCGGCGGCAGGGATGGACTGCCGATCGCATCGCCGCGTACCTGGGGTTCGCGAGCGGCGGGTGCGTGCGGGCCGTGCTGTGCCGGCTGCGGCCCACGGGTACCCGCCGGCGGGCAAGGAGTGATCCGTGGTGAGGATGCTTGTCGAAGTCGAACCCCTACCCTGGACGCCGACGGCGGAGGACCTGGCTGTGATCCGCGCCGTGCGTGACTGGGAGCACGCGCACCACGCGCCGATGGGCTTCTGGTACCTGGCATCGGACACGCACCTGTACTGGGAACGGCTGGTGCGGCTCGTGAACGGGCTCGTGGACCGCGGCATGGTGCAGTGGGACCGCAGCCGGGAATACGTGGGCACGTGCCACGCGGCACGCTCGGTGTGCGGGGGGACGCGATGAGCACGCGTGCGGAGGTCATTGAGCGGAGCCGGCACAGCGGCAGCGGGCACAGCGCGCGCCACGCCGGCGTGACGCACACGGCGGTCGAGCACCATGCCGCCAGGCGCCACGCGGAGACCGGCTCGCGCGGCGAACGGTCAAGCGGGTCGCGGGAGAAGGCCGTCTCGCGGGCGGTGGCCGGCCCGCGGCTGGGTGAGCAGCTGTCCGAGCTGGGGGTGATCCAGTCCTACGACGCCGGCAGCAACACGGCGGGGGTGCAGCTGTTGGGCGCGCAGGCCGATGTGGTGGGGCCGCTGGCGGTGAACAAGGCAATCGACGCCGGCCTGCTGGTGGCGGGCGCGCAATGTCTGGTGATCTTGATGGATTCGGCGAATCCAGCTGACGGCGTGGTGGTGAGCGTGTGGTGAAGGGCGCACCGTCGAGCAGCTGGCCGGAGGAGATCTGGCGGTGCTTGCTGGGCGGGTGTGATGTGGGGCTGCTGGGGCTGGACTACAGCGCGTCGCTGACGCGGATCCAAAGCATCTGTGGCGAGCATGGGCACGTGTGGGCGCCTTGGCAAGCCGGGGATGGCCTGTGGCACGCGCGGGATTGTGATCTTTGCGGGCTGTGCGGCGTGTCCCGGAACGAATGGGAAGGGGAATACGGATTGATTTGGACTGGCGGCGCGATGGTGGTGGAAGGGAAGGACGACTACCACGTGGACGGAAACGCAGTCATCGACAGACAGTCGACGACTGCGGCGCGGAGGCGGGGCGTCTCTCCTGTCCGGGAACGGGCGCCGCTGGTCGGCGACCCGCTCGGGCGGGTACCCCGGCGTAATCTATACGTGCTGTTTCGCGAGCCCGGCGCCGGCAGGCTGCCGTTCGTGCTGGCGTGGATCAGCCGGCACCAGCTCACGTCCGGGTACAGCCAGGCGCACGCGGCTCGCTTCAAGCGGGTATTGGTGATCGGCCAGCCGGATGGGTTACTGCTGCCGCAAGCGTGCGACACGTCGTTCGTGAACGCGGAGCACGCGGACACGCTGTTCCGGCTGGGTCCCACGGTGGGCAGCTTCTTCGGCAAGGATAACGGGCTGTGAGCCGGGCCTCGGTGTGTGCGCAGCGCACCGGCCGCGGCCGCGTGATGGTGGGGTATATACAAGTAATCCGATTGACTTTAGTGAAATAGAAGCAATCACCGGCCGGGTGATGGTGGAGGGCTGGTTACGTGGCTGAGGATGCGGGTGGCGCGGCGGACTATCTGGTGGTGGAGGACCCGGAGAAGCCGTCCACGTGGCACCTGCGCGTGAGGCGGGATGGGAAGCCGGACCACGGTCTGATGGGCGCGGCCTATGCCGCCCTGTTCTCGCCTGGCGGCCATCGAGGCAACCGGTACGAAGGGCCCGGTCGGGAAGAGGCGGGCAAGGCGCTGCGCGCACTGTACAAGAGCGAAGGCATGGACTGGCCGGGAGGAGGGGATCGACTGCTGATGGAGTCGCGGATACGTTTTGGCATCAGCCTGCGTGAGGGTGCGTTGGGGCCCACGGATAAGCGGGAAGTGGAGGTGGTGTGCATCCGGCCGGGCCTGAGCCGGAACGGGAATTTTTACGGCCCCGAGTGCCTCTCCGAGGCGGTGCCGTTGTTCGAGGGGGCGCGCGCCTACGTCGATCATTCCGACGCCACGCTGCGCAGCGTGCGCGACCTGGCCGGCAGCTACAAGAAGGTTCGCGTTGGGCAGGACGGCGAGGTGCGCGCCACCTTGCGCATTTCCAAGAGTCAGGACTGGCTGTGGTCGCTGATTCAAGAGTCCGTGGAGGAAGGGACCGACCTGGTCGGCCTCTCCATCGACGTGCAGGCCAAGGTGGCCGAGGGACAGGTGGGCGGCAAGCGGGCCCGGATTGTGGAGCACATCACCAGTCTGGCCAGTGTGGATGTGATCACCAGGGCCTCGGCAGGCGGCAGCTTCGAGAAGATTCTGGAGGCGGATAAGCAATCCTGGTGGGACCAGTGCGAGCCGCTGAACGAAGAGGCTGCGATGTTGGCGCGGCAGGCGATTGCCGGCGGGGCGTCGATCGTGGCGCAACAGCGACCCGTGCCGGCGGGGCAGATCAATCCGGTGCAGCTGGGTCCGAGTATCGGCCAGGCGATTCCTGGCGGTGAGGTGCAGTTGGGAGGGACGTACGTGGTGCAGACTGGCAGCGCTCAGGTGGCGGGCGGCGGCGAAGGGCCGTCTACGGTGGCTCCGGTGGCGCCGCCGGCACAGGTGGTCGCCGCGAGCCAGGTGATTCGCGAAGGGGAGGCTGGCAGCGCGGCTGATGATGTGGCGCGATTGCTGGAGCAGGTGCGGCAGGAGCGCGCGGTATTCGCAAGCGAGCGGCTGGTGGAGACCGCGCTGGGCAAGAGCGAACTGCCGGCGGCGGTCAAGGCGCGCCTGGCGCGGCGCTTCGCCGGGCAGGTGGTGCAGGAAGCGGACCTGACGGCGGCGATCGACGAGGAACGCGCGGTGCTGGCGGAGCTGACGGCCGGCGGGCTGATCCGGGGCATGGGCTACGAGAAGCACATCAGCGTGACCATGACGGAAGCCGACCGGCTGCAGAAGGCGTTCGACCAGCTATTCGACATGCAGGAAGGCGAGAAGGTGCCGGCGCTCTCCGGCATTCGTGAAGCCTACACGGTGGCGACCAAGGATTTCGCGATCACCGGCGTGTCGGACCCCGTGCGGCTGCAGGAAGCGAACGAGGTGATTACCAGCACCTTCAGCTACCTGCTGGGCACCAGCATGAACAAGCGGCTGTTGAAGGACTACCAGGCATGGCCGTCCGAGTGGCAGAAGTTCTGCACGGTGACGCCGATCAAGGATTTCAAGCTGCAGACGCGGGTGCGTCTGGGGGCTTTTGGGGCGCTGGCCACGGTGGCGGAGGACGGGCCGTATGTGAACGCCACGCTGTCGGACACGCAGGCCACGTATACGCCGACCAAGCGCGGCAACCTGGTGTCGGTCTCGCGCGAGACGATCATCAATGACGACCTCTACGCGATCAAGCAGATACCGGGCAAGCTGGCGGTGGCCGCGGCCTTCACCTTGGCGGAGTTCGTGTATACGATGCTGGCGGCGAACGGCAGCGCGATCTACGACTCATACAAGCTGTTCGACATCACGCACCATGTGAACACGGGCATCGCCACGGCCAACCTGGGCACGGCGAACCAGGGGACGGCGCTGGCGAGCAGTGCCATGCAGACGGCGGTGACGGCGATGCGGCGGCAGCTGAACGCGGCGAGCAAGCCGATCGGCCTCAAGCCGCGCTTCCTGATCGTGCCGCCGGAGCTGGAGTGGACGGCGATGGTGGTCACGAAGTCGGCCGGCGCGCCGGGCGGCAGCTACAACGACATCAACCCGATGCTGGGCTACTGCGAAGTGATGGTGGCGCCACAGATTTCCAGCGCGACATACTGGGCGCTGGTGGCGGACCCGCGGGTGATCGACACGATCGAGATCGGGTTCGTGGGCGGGCAGATGAATCCGCAGCTGTTCATCCAGGACCAGCCGCTGTTCGGCAACAACTTCACGAACGACATGATCACGTACAAGGTGCGGCACGAGTACGGCGGCGCGGTGGCCGATTACCGCGGCTTCTACCTGGGGAACAACTGAGGGGGTGAGCTTGGATACAAGGGTGGAGGAGGCGCGGGCCACCCACTCTGGTGGGGTGCGCAGCACAGCGGCGTACTTTTCGGGTGAGTACCCGGTGGCCTTGAACCAGCCGCCGGGGGTCAAGCCCAGCGGCCTGCCCAACAATCCCGATGGGAGCATGGACGCGGCGGGCGACGCGCCGTACAGCGTGACGGGGATCTCGGACGCGCCGGTGGACGCGGCGCTGCCGGCACAGTCGCCGATCTACCAGACGCCGCAGGCTCCGGTGCAGCTGGACGATGCGCAGGACATGAGCTACGTGAGCCGGCTGCAGCCTGCCATCGGCTTTTCGGGAGGCGCCTATGCGCTCAATACGGAGGTGGATGCGGGCGCTCCGCGCGATGCGCCGGACACAGCGCTGCCTGGTTTGCGGGATGGAGCATACCAGTTTAGTCAGCGACTGATGACGGCGGGCGAGCAGGGCGTGGTGGACAGCCTGCTGCGCAATGGCGGCAGCTACCTGGATGTGAATCCGGCTCCCTGGTTGGGCGCGGATGCGGGCTGAAGCCCGCGGCTAGGCGATGGAATGAGGCTCCCCGGGATGAATCCCGGGGCATCACCAGGACGATCGGCCGGCCGGCCGATGAAAGGACGGAACGTGAGAGGTCGAAGCGTGGAGGCGGTGCAGGCACCGAGCATGGACGGGCTGCCCACCGCGTCGGATACGTACAAGGCGCAGGATGAGGGCACGGACTGGCCGGAGGACGCCTTCACGGCAATGGTATCCGGGCACCAGAGCCCGGAGCCGATCGCCAAGCCGGCGCTGCATAGTTATGCGGGCGACGGGAACATGGAGGCGATCAGCGCCTTCCCACCCTTTAGCAAGCAGGAGGATCGGTACGACCTGGGCGCCTATACGGGCGCGGTGGGGCCGGCCGGCGGCAGCACGCCGGAGAACCACCCGGAGATCACGGCGCCCTGAGCGGCCACCCGCTCATCACCCACTCTTGTGGGTGCCCGGGTACCCGGAACGGGTGCTGCGCACCCCCGGCTGACATGTTCTTGCGAGGGGCAGGTGGTAGTTGGGGCCGCGCCGGGACGCGATCCGCCGCGGGCGGGTGGCGCGGTGCGACGCGGCCCCCTGATGAGGAGGTAGGCGAGTGGAGAATGCCGGCACTGACCCGGCCCTGACGCAGTACTGTGTGTTGCCGGTGGGCTGGGACACGGGATGGAAGGCGGCGAAGGCGGCGCGCGGCAGCCGGCCGGTCGGCGTGGTGGGGATCGGCGATGAGATCCTGGCCGGCAAGGGGGCCACGGACATCATGGCGGATTCCTGTTGGGCAACGCTGCGGGCGAGCCTGACGGCGCGGGACGGCGGGGTCTGTTGCGGCGACTATTTCAGCTTCCTGTATGACGCCAACGTCGGTCTGGCCCCCGCGGTGCCGCCGATCGTGCTGGCGGGCGTGACCAGCACGGACTGGAACGCGAGCTACGGCGGATTCGGCTACTGCATCGGCCAGGCGGCGAAGGCGAACTCGCCGCTGGTGAGCTGCACGCCGCCCTACGCGGTGGTGGGCTTCGACATTTTGTATGTGGACTACGCGACCGGCAGCTGGACCTACAAGATCGACGGCGGCGTGGCGCATACGGTCACCTGCACGGGCGCGGGCACGATCGCGGGCTCCAGCGTGAAGAAGGTCTCGATCACGGGCCTGACGGCGGGCACGCACACGCTGACGATCAACGCCACGGGGACGACCGCGGCCGCCTGCAGCATCCTTGGCGTGACGGCCTACGCGGCGACGACCGGGCTGGCCTTCGCGAACATGGCCTGGGCGGGCATGGGCCTGTACACGGGGTCGGCCCCGCATAACGCGCTCTCGGACACCGGGGCGGCGCCGGTGGACAAGCGGTCGCTCTACCAGGGATATTCGGGCACCACGGCCTCGCCGACGGCGCTGACGGGTTTGAGCTTTCCGGCCCAGCCGGACCTGGCGATCGTGGCCCTGGGCATGAACGATGCCTTGCAGAGCGTGACGAAGGGCAACTTCCGCGACGCCCTGCTGAGCCTGGTCTACGCGCTGCGGTACGGGACTGGCGACGTTGGATCGGTGCTGATCGTGGCGCCCTACGTGGCGGACGGGCAGCTCGCGGCGGCCACGGCGGTGACGGATCAGGATTATACCGCCGCGGCCAGCACGGCTTACCGGGACATCAAGGCGGCCATGCTGGAAGTGGCCCAGAGCTGCTGCTGCGGCTTCGTGGACGTGCAGCGGCTGTTCGGGCGCACGCCGTACACGAACGGCTGGATCACCAGCGCCACGGACGGTAGCCCGACGCCGGCCGGACATCTGAAGATGGCCGTCCTGCTGAACGGCGTGTTGTGAGGGAGGGCTGATGAGTTACGAAGTCGCGCAGTATCTCGACGCGAACGGCAAGATGGTGGAGGTGAGCGCGGCGAACCCCTTGCCGACCACTGCCGTGATAACCGGAGACGTGTCCGCGGTGCCGACGGGGACGGCGGGCACGCCGAACGCCGCCGTGATCTCCGTGCAGGGGGTGAGCGGCGGCACGGCACAGCCTGTCTCCACGGCCGATATCACCGCGACGGGCACGATCACCGCCGCGCAGCCGGCCATCGGCACGCCGGTCGCGGGCGGCACGGTCTCTCTCACGCTGGGCAAGGGCCAGGGCGCGTGGATCGCGGTGATCTCCGGCACGTTCTCGGCCGGATCGACGATTGTGGTGGACGAGTCCGAGGACGGCACGACGTGGTTCGCCTCCACGTTCAACAGCTCCACTGCGGCCGGGCCGCCGGTATCCTCGCAGGCCGGCGGTGCGGCGGTGCTGCTCAAGGGCACGGCAAGCGCAAAGCAGTACGTCCGCGTGCGCTGCTCGGTGCTGTATGCGGGCGACTCGATCGGCGTGGGGATTTGGGCCAGTGTGGCGGCCTGGGCCACGGATAACGTGGCGCGGGAGACGGGCGGCAACCTGGCGGCGCTGGTGGCGGGCGTCAATGTCTATTCCGGCGCCTCGGTAGCGCTGTCCGCGCCTCCGGCCGCTTTGACCGCCTCCGCGGATACGACCTTCACGTTCAGCAGCAAAGTGCATCACGTGGAGATCCAGAACAACAGCAGCACGGCGGTGGGCATCGAGTACGACGCGGCGGCGACGGCAGGGTCCTGGCAGATTCCGCCCAATGGGGGCGCGTTGCTGGTGGACCATCCGGTGACGGCGGTGCACCTGTTCTCCACGGCGGCGACGAACGTGAACGGCACGGGCGGCAGCAACATCGTGCTGAAGGGGTGGCTGTGATGGGACAGAGCATCAACCCGCCGATCTTCAACGCCAACCCCTCGCCGTACATCATGGTGCCGAACGGCGCGCTGGCGGCCTGGAACACGGCCAAGGGCAACATGGGATCCGCCGCGCAGCCGGTGATGGTGATCGGCGACTCCATCGGGCAGGGCTACTATGCCTCAGTCTGGTACACGAAGAGCTGGCAGGGCCTGGTGCGCGCGGCGCTGGCGGCGCGCTACGGCAATGCGGGCGAATACATCGGTCTGGGCGACTGCGGCGTGACCGGCGAGGGAACGGCGTATGGCCCGGCAACAGGCGTGTTAAACGCTGCCACTGACTACCAGTGGATGGCGACGCTGAACACGCCGACCACCGGGTGGATCTCGCTGTCGTATATGGCAGGTGAGTATCAGGGTCCGTCCAGCCACGCTGCGACGGATACCTATGTCCTGACGCCGAACGCGGGCACGTTCACCGACTTCGATCTCTGGGGCTACCAGGATGCGAACGGCGCGGCGTTCACGGTGGATGCCAATACGGGCACGGTGGGCAGTCCTGTGTGGGTGTCGCAGTCCGCCGGGAGCGGGGTATTTGCCAGCAACGGCAGTGCGACGCCGCCCAGCGTGCCGCCCTATCCCACCGGCTACAGCGTAACCAACACGCCGGCGCTGACGGGACTGGCCTCCGGAGCATACAAGCGATCGGCGCGCTGGTACAACTGGACCTCGACGGGCGTGATGATGAGCCAGATTCGCATCACCAATACCGGCAACGGGAATCTGTACATCGCGGGCGCGACGATCTTCCCCACCGGCCGAGCCGCGACCGGGCTGCTGTGGATCAAGCAGGCCTTTCAGGGACGCACGGCGAGTGTTCACGGCGTGCCGATCTACCCGACGATACAGCCGCAGTTCCTGCAGTGTCCGGCGATGATCGAGGACTTTCCACAGACGCCGAAGCTGGTGCTGCTCTCGCTGGGCGTGAACGACATGCAGGGGGCGGTGGGCCTGGACGCCTACGCCTACGGCCTGGAGCAACTGGCGCGGAGCGCGTCGAACGTGGGGGCCAGCCTGGTGATGACCACGCCGTTCGTGGCCAACTACAAGCGCAGCGATTTCCCTTCGCCCTTTACGAACGCGGATTCCTGGGCGCTCTACCGGGCGCGGATGCGGGATGTGTGCCTGGCCTATGACGGCGTGTTTGTGGATGTGGATGCCGAGATGCGGGCGGGGGCGAATCCGATCGCGAATCTGTACTACAGCGGCAGCGCCTATGGCTCGCACATGGGCGACACCGGGCACGCGGTGATGGCGTCGATGCTGCTGTCCGTACTCTAGGAGGGCAAAATGGCGTTAAAGACCCTGCCGAGCGCGATGGAGCCGTGGCTTCGCGGCTTCTACGACCAGGCCGGCACGTACATCGCCGGCACCCATGCGATTCTGAAGACGACGGTGAACTTGCTGTATGCCGGGCAGACCGGCTTCGGGTCGGGGACGGCTCCCACGAATGCGCCGACGGGCGTGAGCGGCACGACCCAGGTGGCGAACCAGCCGCTGGGCGCGTTCACGCTGCCGGCGCTGTCGGACGGCGCGAGCACGACGGTCGCGGTGAGCAATAACCTGGTGCGCGATCTGTCGCACATCGTGTGCTACCCGCTGTCCGATCCGGGCGCGGGCGTCATTCTGTCGTTCATCGTGACGGCGCGGACGATGAGCAGCAGCTCCGGCGCCTTCACGGTGACGATCTACAACAACGGCACGTCCAGCACGGTGGCGCACACGGACATCGGCTACCACATCTTCAATTGACAGCGGATGCGGGCTGAAGCCCGCGGTTTGGTGATGGAATGAGCCTCCCCGGCGTGAACGCCGGGGCATCACGTGCGGTGGAATGAGGCTCCCCGCGGGCACCCACTCTTGTGAGTGCCCGCGGGATGAATCCCGGGGCATCACGAGGGGAGGCGAGGCGTGCCGAAGGCCTATCTGGCATATTACAGCGACGTGGTGTTCAGCGCGTCGGGTGTCGCGGTGGTGGGGGCCAAGGTCTACGCCTTCTCCACGGGGCAGTTCGCGGCCGGCACGCTGCCGACCGGCGCCACGGGGCTGCCCACGCCGGTGGCGCTGACGATGACGGATGCGAGCGGGCGGTTCGCGTTCGCGGCGCTGCCGCCGGACGATTACCACATCCTGGTTACGTACACGCAGCTGGGCGGCACGCAGCAGGTGGTATGGAGCTACCACCAGCCGGTGGTGGCGGCGGACCTGGTGCGGCGCGCTGTGGCCAGTGCGCGGGCCTCGGGCTTGCCGCGGGCCCTGGGCCGGCTGCTGGCGGGCTCCGACGTGACCATCTTCTGTGCCGGCGACGACGTGACGGTGGGATACGACGCGAGCGGCACGGTGAGCGGCGGCTGGGTAGCGCTGCTGGCGGCGCAGCTGGCGGCACTCTACCCGAGCTCGACCGTGCTGCGGTGGGACCCGGCGAGCTGGGCGGCGACCAGCGACGGGCCGATTCCCAGCTGGACCTCGAGCACGCTGCAGACGGGCACGAACGGGCAGACGATTCAGGTGGTGAACGGTGGCGTGAAGGGGGACACGGTGCTGCGCTTCTTGCGCCGGTTCGCGAACCTGACGTACTGGCCGGCGACGGACGTGGTGATCGCCGCATTTGGCCTGTGGGACTCGACCACGGGCGCCGCGCAGCAAGTGACCGACGCGGCCGGCTACGCCAGCAACCTGGAAAGCCTGGTCAACGTGGTGCGCACCGCGACGCAGGCGGAGGTTTTGCTCTGTACGCCGCACGCCAACCCGCCCAGCGCCAACAGCATCGACGACTACGCGAACGCCGCGCGGTCGGTGGCGGCGCGGCTGCAGTGCGACCTGGCGGACATCCGGCAGCTGTGGCTGGACTGCTACCTCTCCGGCGGCCCGAGCGATGGGTACTACCCGTGGCTGAGCTCCGGTACCAGTCGCGTCTTCCCGACCGACGCGGGGCACGCGGCGATCGCGGGCGAGATCGCCAAGCATTTTTCGCCGGCCGTGGCGGTGCCGTTCGAGCGGGGCGGCTACGGAGCGGGGAAGACGTGGGAGCTGGTGCGCGTGCCCTACAGTAGCTCGCAGGTGGCGATCTCGGGCACGGGCTGGGCCTTGCATGGGGCAGGCTGGCAGGGCAAGGCGCTGACGGCGAGCGGCGACGAATACGTGACCAGTCATACCGGCGACACGGTGACGATCCAGGGCCGGTTCGTGGATGTCTCGATGCTCTGCCGGCGGTTCTCGGACTGCGGGCAGGTCAGTGTGGCGGTGGATGGCGGCGCCGCGACGCTGATCGACCTGTACCGGGCGTATCCGGCCTCGACCAGCGATCTGGGCGACGCGAACGGGGCCTCGGCGCCGCAGGACCGGGTGCTGCTGGCGCACGGGCTGACTGACGCCGTGCACACGGTGGTGGTGACGCACGCGGGGACCAAGAACGCGGCGAGCAGCGGCTATGCCTGGCGCTTCGACGCGCTGGAGCTGGGGCGCTGGCGCCGGCAGGGCTTTGAGGTGGAGGCGAACGATCCACAGCAGCGATTGCAGCGGGGCGTGAACAACGTGACGCTCAGCGGGACGGCGAGCGGGACCGCGGTGGTGGCGTTCCCCACGGCCTTTACCGGGCAGACGGTGACGCCGACGGTGGTAGCGGCGAGCACGGACGCCAACTACTTTGCCGTGGTCTCCGGCGTGGGCAACAGCGGCTTCACGCTGGGGGCGGTACGGCGAGACGGGACGAACGTGTCGGCCACGGTGGCGTGCGACTGGATAGCGCTGGGGTAAGGGGGGTGAGCGGATGCAGCCGGCAGGACGTGTGCGTGGCCGGAGCACGGTCTACGTGGTCCGGTGCGAGCTGGACAAGGACGGGTGCGAGTTTGGCCGACTGAGCCGCGAGCGCATCAACCGGATGTCGGAGGCGGTGGAGAAGGTGGATAGGAAGCTCAACTACGTGCTGGCGACGGCGGGTCTGCAGCTGTTCGGGTTCTTGCTCACCGTGGTGGGCGTGATCGTGTACCGGCTGCACTGAAACGCGGGTGCCCCGGATGGGAGCGGAGGCGAAGGTGAGTCTGCACTCGTGGCGGCTGGGGGCACCCACCAGAGTGGGTCCTGGGGTGGCGGTGCTGGTGTATTGGCTGCTGGTGCTGGGAGCGTGGCTATGGCACTGACGCCGCTGAACGCGAGCAAGCTGGCGCACATCGCGGCGAACCGGGTGACGATGCGCCTGGGCCGGTCGATCGGCGTGGCGGCCGTCTACCGCACGGCTTACGGCGGTTTTCAGGCGGTGAGCGTGCAGATCGTGCTCAAGCAGGTGGATAGTGCCGACCCGCTGGTGCGCGACCAGACGGAGAAGACGATCAATGAGTACCTGGCGGAGCTGCCGGTGGACGTGGACCCGCGGCCGATTGCCTACCTCGCGCTGACGGACGGGGCGATCGACGATGCGAGCGTGGCGGCGGCGATCAAGCTGGAGGTCTTGAGCTATCGCAAGGTGGGCCTGGCGCTGGATCGCTGGTTGCTGGAGCTGAGGAGGATGCGCTAATGCCGTTGGTGATACCGAGCAGCGTGGCGGGGCTGCCGTTCGCTGCGCCGACGCTGAGCGATGCCCTGACGCGGCTGCGGCAGGACATTTTCGACGCGGCGGGTCCCAGTCCGCGCTGGGCGGACAGCGACCTGACGCGGGCCATTGACCGGGCTCTGGACCAATACAGCTTCGTGTTTCCCTGGACGCAGGTGGCGCTGGTGAGCGCGAACGGCGGATCGCGGTTGGTGGCGGTACCCACGGTGGTGGATCCCGCGGGCGTGGTGGGCGCTGCGGGCACCGGCCCGGCCTGGTGGGTGGAGGCGTGCGAATACCCGACCGGGCAGTTCCCGCATTTCGTGGTGCCGTTTGTGGAGAAGACGCAGCCGTGCCTGCCCGTGCCGGCGGCGCCGTCCGCGGCCGTAGTGGCCTCGACGGGCCCGCTGAACGGCAGCTACACGTATGTGGTTACGTTCCGCGGCATTGCCGGCGAGACGGTGGTGAGCCCGGCCTCGCCGGCAATCGTGCCGGCCAATCAGCGGGCGGAGGTGACCGTGCCGCTGGGCCCGGATCCGTACTGTCTGGGGCGGAACATCTACCGCACGGCAGCGGGCGGCTCCGCCTACTACTACGCGGGCACGATCGCGGACAACACTACCACCCTCTTTTCCGACGGCGTGGCGGATGGCTTGCTCGGCGTACCGGCGCCGGTCGCCGATTCAACCCTGAACGTGCCGCTGGTGGAGATGCAGCTGGCCGATGCCGAGCTACCGGATCCGGTGGATCCCGGCACGGTCCAGCTGTCGTACGCCAGCAAGCATGTGCTCGCCACGAACGGGACCACGGTGCCCGAGCAGCATCACGACGTGGTGCTGCTCGGCGCCGCGGCCTACGCCTGCCTGGCGTTTCAGGTGGGCACGAACGACCTGTTCGACTACCAGGACGGCGTGATGCGCGATCAGGTACACGAGGCGAAGGTGCCGGAGCACTGGCTGAGTGTGGGCAACAACCTGCTGAGCCAGTTCAAGCAGCGGCTCCAGGAGGTGAAGCAGCAGCGTGACGCCTCGTACGCGGCGGTGGCGCAGTGGGGCGCCGTGGCGCGGCGCTGGGCGTGGATCTGATGGCGACGCAGGGAGTGGATTGCCAGATCATCCTGGACGGGTCCGGGTACATGCTGGCGCCGTCCGGGCACGTGATGAAGCAGCCGCGGCTGCGCAGGGCGACCGTGGCCAAGGGTGGGTCCGAGCGGTACGTCGATGCGGGCCCGGGCAAGCGCGAGTGGCACCTGGCGATCCTGGGGCTGACGCAGCTGACGGACTACAGTGGCCAGCTGTTGGCGGTGCAGGGCAAGGCCATACGCGACGCTCTGGCGGCGAGCTACGCCAAGGTGAACACCCAGCTCGCCTTCACGGACGTGGACGCCAGTGTCTGGCAGGTGCATTTCGACAGCTACGAAGAGCACGTGGTGGACCCGCGGACGCAAGTGACCGGGGTGAGCTACCACATGAACGTCATCCTGGTGGAGGCGTGATGGCGGAGGCGTTGCGGGTGTTCAGCGATGAGGAGTGCGGGATTATTCGCGCCACGGTGATCGACCTGGTGAAGGACCACGCGCACGATCAGCGGCTGACCGGATTGGCGATGCTGCTGCTGGAGGCGATCGACGAGCTCGTGCGGCGGAACGCGATCGCCGCGGCGGGGACCGGGGACCGGGCACCGGGTACCCACCCGAGTGGGGGTCCGGCATGAGGACGCTTTCTCCCTATCTGACTGCGGCGGCCCAGACGTTCGGATCCCCGCCGGATGTGCGGCTGGAGCTGGCGGACGCGGCGCCGCACTTCGCGGTGGTGCGCGCCCTGGGCGAAACCGCCTCGCGGACCAGCGCCTGCATTGCCCCGGACGGGGCACTCGTGGCTGCCTGCGTGCTGTCGAGCGGGCTCTACATCATTCGGGTCACGGACCCGTCCGACGTGGTGCTATGGAACGCCTGGACGTTTTTGACGAGCGACGCGCGGCTGCAGGCCGGCTGCTGCTGCATCGTGGCCGGGGCGACGGTGCGCGTGCTGTGGCAGAAGACGAGCACCACGCAGGTGTGCGCGACGGACTCGACGGACAGCGGGGTGAGCTGGGGCGCGACGGCCGTCCTCTTCGACCCTGCTCACGCCTGCTGGGGCCTGGCGGGCGACGGCGACCTGGGCACGGTCCTTCTCGCCTACAACCCGGGGACGGGCGTGGCGCGGCCGGCCGCCTGGCATCTGGCCGGCACGTGGTCGGGCCTCGACTGGACGAACGGGGACTGGGGCCAGGTGGTGGGCATCGACGCCGTGCGCAACGTGGACGGCAGCTACAGCGTGGTGCTGGCCGGCTGGCAGGCGGCGGGCTCGCCAAGCAGGCTGGTGAGCTGCACGTACGTATATGGCGGCGCTCCGGCCTGGTCGGTGCTCACGCCGCTGCAGACGCTGCTGCTGGCGACGGGCATCTATGCGGCCTATCCGCACCTGACGCACTGGGGCGGGCTCTACCGGCTGACATGGGTCGAGCAGGACTCCGGCGCCGTGGATGGCGTGCCGTATGCGCGACTGGTGCGTGCCAGCTCAGCGGACTTCGTGCACTGGACGGCCGGCACGGCGTCGCCGGGGACGGCGGTGACGTGTGGGGCGGTCTGGCTGCAGCACGCGCTGGGCCAGGTGCTCGCGGGCCTGGAGGCGGTGCTGTTCGCGCCGAGCTACGACCCGGCGACGGACTACCGCGACCTGACGGCGGATCTGCTGCGGCTTGAGGTCGTAGAGGCGGAGGGCAAGCCGGCCACGCTGACGGCGACGCTGGACAACAGCGCGGGGCAATACAGCGGCCTGGCAGCGCTGAAAGTGCGGGCCCAGATCCTGCTCAGCCAGGGTTTCGTGGGCGCCGGTCTCATACCGACGCACCTCTTCTACGTGGAATCGTGGACCTTCGCGCGTGCGGTGGACGTGAGCGAGATCGCGATCGTGGCCCTGGACGCGTCCTGGTGTCTGGAGTATGAGACATGCGTGCCGCTCTCCTACGCGTCCAGGCAGATTATTGACATCGTGTTCGACCTGGCGGCGCAGGCGGGGTTCGAGCGGGCCTCGACGATCGACGGGTCGCAGCAGTTCAACCAGATCGTAACGACCTACCAGCTGGTGGCCGGCGAGACCTACACGCTGGCCATGCAGCGGATGCTGCGTGCCTGGGCGGGGGCCTGGCGGGTGCGGGTGGTGCCGGCGCCGGGCGTGGCCTTCGCGGCGGTAGACTGGCTGGACGTGATCGGCAAGAGTGCGAGCCAGGCGACGGTATGGAGCTACGGCGTGGAGGCGGAGGCGCTGCAGGTGGGCGTGGACGGCGACCGGGCGAACCGGGTAGCGGTGCGCGGGCCGACCAAGATCGCGGCGGCGGTGGCCGAGGTATGGGACAGCGCGGACCTGGCGGCGACGGGGCGTGAGCGATACGCGCTGGTGGTAGAGCAGCTGGCGACGACGGCGGGCGGGGCGGTGTATGCGGCGCAATTCGCGCTGGCGCGTGAGCAGCGGCTGGCGACGCAGGTGCAGCTGACGGTGGGGCCGAACCCGGCGTTAGAGCTGTATGACGCGGTGGCTCTGACCGACAGCATTTTGCCGGGGTTATCGTGCCGGATCGTGGGGCTGCGGCTGACGGTGGATGCGCGGTCCTCGCAGTATGAGCTGCAGCTGAGCTGTGAAGGAATGTGACGACGGATGGATGAGACGGCACTCGCCAAGGCTTTGGGGCTGAAGAGCGCCTACGGCTTTCACGTCGAGGAAGGGCCACGGCTGCCTTTCACCGTGCCGATACGGGAACAGAGTTCCACACGCTGGTATCCCTGTATCAAGACAAACCACACCTATACTGGCTGCCTTGGCATGACGTGCCCGCTGGAAGTCTGCTGGACCGACACGGCTTCGCCTAGCTATACAGCCGCACTCCGGCTCCACTTTCACCCAACAGATGCGGAGTATGTAGCCAGGGCACGATGCCTGTGGTGCCGCTACGTGGAGGAAATCGCCATCGCGGCGATCGACGGCCGGCGCGGCTTGATTCATCTGCTGATGTTGCGGTGCATGAACCAGTGTTGGCAGAGTCCAATCAGCGCGTCCGCCTTCGTGCGCCGCCGCATTCCGCCGCAAGACGATCACGACCTGGCGCATTGCCCGCTGTTCGAGCAGGCGAGCATGCCGATCCCGATCGTGGAACGGTATCGCCTGCACCTCAACGACCGAGTACGCGCGCGGCGAGCCACCGGCGAAGCTCGCGGAGGGCAGCATGGCTGAGCGTGATGCGACTGCCAGGAGCCTGGCATCCACAACCGCCGGTCGGCGCATACCCGCACCTGACCGGCTGCAGGTCGTGCGCGCTCCAAATGCGGGTGCGGAGCGCGAGCCCAGCATTATCTCCATACGGATCGACGATTTTGCCGCGGCCCTGGTGCTGCGTGACCGGCCGGAATTAGGTGGTGCTGCGCTGATCGTGGGCGGCGATGCGCAGCCGGGGACCCCCCAGAGTGGGTGGCGCGCTGTCCTGGCCGCTTCGCCTGCCGCGCGCGCCGAGGGTGTTCTGGCAGGGATGACCTTGCGAGCGGCCGAGAAACTGTGCCCGCATGCCCTGACGCTGCCCGCCAATCCGGCGGCCATCGACGCCGCCGCGCAGGAGGTGCTGGAGATGCTCGGCCGGTACACGCCACACGTAGAGCCTGAATGGATTCAGGCGGCCACCGGGCGCAAAGTAGCCGTCACGAACGAGCAGCAGCTAGCGCGACGCTTCGGCGCGACGCTCGACGTGCACGGCTGCGAGCGGTTGTTCGGCCGGCCCGCGATCATCGCTGCGGCCATCGGCGCTTCACTGGCTGCCCGTGGCTTCCAGGCCCGTATCGGCGTTGCTGCCAATCCTTCCCTGGCGGCAGTTGCCGCGGCAGTCGCCGCTCCGGACAACCCGGTCGAGGTGCAAGACGGGCAAGAGCAGACATTTCTACAGTCTCTCCCACTCGCGCTGTTCAACGACTTTGATCCGCGCGTGCTCGAGCGCCTGCACGCGCTTGGTATTCGGACTGCCGGGCAATTTGCCCATTTACCGGAAAGGGCGGTGCAGCGTCGCTTCGGCCAGACGGGCCGGATTGCGCACGAGCAGGCGCGCGGTGCGGCTCAACGTCCAGTAGTCAGTCCTCCGGCGCCCAGCATGGTCGACGTTGCGTGCGATCTGGAAGACGCAACGGCGGACGGTCTCTGGCTGGACCGCGAGCTGATGCGGCTGGCCGATCTGCTGGCCGCCAAGCTGGCGATGCGCGGGCAGTCGGCGGCAGTGCTCAGGCTGACTATCGCGATGACGACCACGATTGGAACGCGATCCAATAGGGAAAGTTCGCGCGGTAGCGGGATCAGTCCACGACCCACGACGACCCACCCTTCGGGGGGTACCCCGGCAGGCACTTCGAGGCGATGTGCTGGGGACACGACCCCCCGTGGTGTGCTCCGCACCCCCGAGTGGGTACCAGGATCCGAAGGCCGGAGTGTCAAGCTGCATCTCAAGCAACCCGTGGCAGGTGCGCCGGCTATTCTGGATCGTGCACGTGAGCTCTTGGTGCAGCTGGCGCCCGACAGGCCAGTGGTGAGCTTGCGCTTGGAGGCTGCCGGCCTGGACCTGGCTGCCACGCAGGGTACTTTGCTGGGCGCCGATCCCATTCTGGCTGGGCGCGAGCGATTGGAGGTGCTGGCGCATCGGCTGCGCGGGCGTTTTGGCCCGCGCGCTGCCCGCCGCGTTCAACTGGTCGCGGATGCGCCGCTGCCGGAGGACCGCGTAACCTGGGATGGTCCGGGCAATCTCGTAACCTTTCGCACCAGTCGCATTGAGGTACGCGTCACGGCCTCGGGACTGCCGGCGGCCGTGCGCCGCGATCCTCGCGCCTGGGAATCGCTGCGCGCGGTTTGCAGCCAGTGGCGCATCCGTACCAACTGGTGGTCCACGCCTACTCACCGTTACTACTACCTGGTAGAGACCATGCAAGGCGCCGTACTGGAGATTTACCAGGAGCAGAGGGATGGATCGTGGTATCTGTCCGGGCGGCGGGATTAGGAGGAACACCGTGACCAGCGCGGAACCCAAGCTGCTGCATCCGGACGCCGCTGAAGCACGTGTGCCAAGCAGTTCAGGCCAGAGCTTTTACGGCCACGCATTGCCCGACGAAGAGCGCGAGATCTTCGAGAGCGCGCAAAGCGAGCACGGATTGAATGGTGAAATCGCTCTGCTTCGCCTGCACCTCTTTCTGCTGCTCCGGAGCACGAAGACCCGCACGAAGACCAGCACGAGTCCGGCCACGGTCCAGCTCACGATGCGCCTGATCGATCTGATCGTCAAGGCACTCCGCGCTCACGGCACAGGCGGCGATACGGATCAAAGTGCACTTGAACAGGAGCTTGAACGGGCGGCCGCAGCCATCCAGCAACGTGCAGACACCAGGTGATCTGCCGGCCGGCCTGCACTCGCGATGTCATGGGAACGCTTCGGCTACTGCGATCTCCCTCGCGTGAGCACACGCCGAAGCTGGTCCAAATCGCTACGCCAGGGCACTGTTCGGGCAACTGGGCCCGCCGGTTGCGCGAACGTTCAGTCATCGGTCGACCGCCGGCACGATTTCGAAGGCATCCGGTTCCCCCGTCGAATCGCCTCGCTGCCCGCCGTGTCTGCCGCTCCTACGCACGCAGCCGCCCAAACGCCGGGTAAAAACCAGCCAATTAGGAGCATAAACACCTCCGAAAAGGCGCTGTCAATACCCATTCGGATTAGCTATAGTACGCATACCAGATGCATGGCCCGCAACCGTGGCCATACGCGTAACGTCAGAGTGAACGTGCACACGGCGCCGCTCAGCCGGGATGATACCCTCGGCACACGCCCGAGGGGGGAGGAACGATATGATTACTGAACTCTGGGTTAGGGCAACCCAACGCCTGCAGCAAGTCTTGGCCAAACGATTTGCCGATGACAGAGGCCAGGGCTTGGTGGAGTACGCCCTGATCCTAGCGTTCATCGCCATCATGGTCATCGTCGCTCTCAAGTTCCTGCAGCCGGCAATCAGCACACAGCTGAACAACGTCGCCAACGGTATCTGACCGCAGCCGGCCGGCAGCGCCGGCGTTCGCGCTCCGACAAACTCACGCGGCACAGCACCCCGGTACATGCCGGGGTGCCGTTGTTTCTTCTCCGCGCACTCCGCGCTGATTCCGCACGGCGGTTGCTCCGGCTCACAGGATCACCGCCGGCTGCGAGCCGGCCCGACGTCCCCCTCCAAAGGAGGTCCGTGTGTCTGCCGCGACACCCTCATCAGTCGAAGTCTTGCTGGACGACGTCGTGCGCTTTAGCGAGTCCGTGGTAAAGAGGCCGCTCCGGCCCTACCAGGCGGAGATCGCTCGCGCCATCGTCAGGGCGGTGCTCTCCCGCAAGGGAGACACGCTTACCGTGATGATGGCCAGACAGATGGGTAAGAACGAACTATTTACCTGTTAGTGTTGTTTATGATATAATTCTCTTAAGGGGAGAGAGTCCCCGAAGGAGGACGTGATGACAGCACCAGCACGACGCTTGACGGCACTCCCGGCGGTCGCGACAAGAGCAGCAGGCTATATCAGAGTCAGCACGCTCAAGCAGAGCGACGGTTACAGCCCAGAACTTCAGGAGGAGGCAATCAGGAGCTACGCAGCCGAGCACGGGCTCGACGTCGCGCAGATGGAAAGCGATTTCGAGAGCGGCCACAAGCTCACTCGTCATGGCTACCAGCGACTTTTGGCGTCCGTGCGAAGCGGGACCATCGGCGCTGTCATCGTGCACCAACTCGACCGGCTCGGGCGCGATGGCGGCGAGCTGATCGTCCGCTGCCGCGAGATGGAGAATCTGGGAGTCAAGCTCATCTCCGTCCGAGAGGGGACCGAGGAGCCTGGTATCATGCGCTTCGTACGGAGCGGCATGGCCGAGCAATATAGCCGGGAGCTCGCACGCCGCGTCCGCCCCAGTCTGGAGCGTTCAGTGCGGGAAGGCAAGCATCACGGCATCGTCCCCTTCGGCTATGTCCTGCGCTATCAGGAGCGGACCGGCGGCGGGCGCTACCAAGCCGGCACACTGACCCGCAACGAGCCTGCAGCGTCGTTCGTCACTGAGCTGTACACGCGGTATGCGTCTGGTCAGTCATTACTCGAGCTGGCACGCTGGGCCAATAACGATCCGGCTTGCCCGAAGTCGCCCAAGGGCCTGACGTGGAGGACAGATAAGCTCAACTACATTCTGCGCAATCCGGTCTATGTTGGACACCTTCGCTATAACGCGCAGCCGTCCGGTCGCTTCGAGCGATGCGAGGATGGAAGCGAGTTCACGGTTCCAGCCGAGCATGAAGCGCTCATCGACCAAGCGACGTTCGATCAGGTGCAGCGTCGGCTGACGGATGCACGCACGGGGCAGTTCCGCGGCAGACTGACCGACCAGCCTGTTCCCCTGTGTGCTGGACTGCTGCGCTGCACGTGCGGCGGCCGCATGGTCATTAGCCGCGTGCGAGATCCTGCCAGCAAGCACCGGCCCACCTATGTCTGCGTACGGCACGCCAACGGCGAGGCCGTCTGCAAGCCGTCACACTACGTGGCAAGCTTTGCGCATGAGGCGGTACTTGCCCAGATCAAGCGGATCCAGTTCAAGTCGTGGGACCTATCGCGGGCGGCGAGCACGGTTACACCGACAGTAGATCCGCGCCCCCTGCTCCGGAAGCGGCTCGACGTAGCGAAAGACGAACTCCAGCGGCATATCAAGAACTTCACACTGCTGGCGGGCGATACCCCGACGCCGCAGGAAGTGGCCGCCTATCGCCGCGGCAGTAACGAGCTGAGCGACAAGATAGTCAGTATTGAGCGTGAACTCGCTGTGCTGCCGGCACCCGCGCCGACGCCGGCAGACGCGAAAGCGCTCCATGCGGAGTTCGAGAAAGTCCGCCTTGACGAGGCTCATCGACCAGTACGTCGCCAATGACATGGAGCGGGAGCTTAGAAACCTCGCCCTGATGTTCGTCGAAAGCGCGACCATCGTTGAGCGCGTGCCTGAACTGCGGTCAACGTGGCTGCGCGCCGAGGTCGTATGGACTAAGCCGCTGCAGGTACTCATCGACGCGGAACAAGTCATCGTTGGCCCCAACGTCGAGTCACCGGAACATCTGACGTCCAAGCAACTCCATGCGCTGGCGATGAGGCGCTACATGGCGCGGAAACGTGCCGGGCTGGTCGCCAAGAAGTAAGATCAAGTAGGTAGGCCGGTCTGCTTGCGACAGAACCGGCCCGCATCGCGAGCGTGGAGGGCTCGAGCGATGGCTGATTTCAGTGTATCCCGCCTGAAGTATGAAAAGCCTGCCGAATGGTGGGCTAGGCCGCGGTACTCCCTCAGTGCTGTACGCGCCTGGGGCACTGCATTGGGTGAATACCAGCTTCTTCAGCGCGCGCTGGCAGAGTCGCACTCGCGGCTGATATGCCGTGCTATGGATGCGACCAACCTGCGTCCCGACCTTGCGGAGGCCCTTGTACGGAACGGCACGAGTGCGCAATACCCGTGGATCGCGGAGGAAGAGTACCGGATAACCGCCCAGTTCCCGGGTATTGTGAACGACGAGCGGTATACCCCGATAGCAGCGGATATGGTCGAGGCCACCTTACATATAGCCATACGGGAGACCTGGGACATTGCTCTGAAGCAACTGCTTGCTGACCTCGACGAGGATCCCCCATTCCTGCCTATCGGCGGGACAGGCGCGGCGCCTTCACATACGCATGTTGAGGTATGGCTTGCAGAATACGCGCCGGCACGTGACGAAGACGAAGGGTTGGCGTACATAGAAGCTCCCGAGGCAACCTTAGTAGTGGCAGGGAAACCTAAAAGGGTTGCCAAGACGGCCTTGCACCTAACGAGGCAAGTCTACGCCGACAGGAACCTCGTACGCCAGGGGTATCCGCAGGTGGTTATCTTCATGACTCCCGGCCTCTATGCCGACGTGGACGACCTCCGCGAAGACCTCGCGAGGGCATTCCGGGAGGTTGAACGGTACCGAACAAAAACCCTGCGACCTACTACGGTCAGCAAGGACAAATACCTAGAGGATGTGCGCCTCTATAATGGCTGGCTCGACGCTGTGGCGGAGAACCCCCGCGTAACACGGATCGCCTACGTGAAGAAGTACTGCCAGCTCGCAGACACCCAATCAGCACGGGTCGAACGGGAGCGACGGCGCTATGCCGAGAAGTGGCTTCGCCAGAACGACCCGGTACCCTCTCCCGCCTGATATACGCTTCCTCGTGACACCGGATATTCGTAGTACGAAAGTGCCGTGTCACGCGAGATACGTACATACATAGCGCCTAAACCGGCCTAAATTGGACTTAGCGGCATAAGACCGCACAGTCCAGAAAAGGAGGTTAGCGCGTATGTCGAACGCTACCGCAAAGCCAGCACGCGCGACACAAAGCATTCCGCAGGCATCGCGGCGCCTGGGGATTAGCCCCGGCACCGGCTATGAGCTGGCCGCGAGGGGCGAGTTTCCCGTACGTGTCATCCGTGCAGGGAAGAGGATTCTCGTTCCGACAGCCGAAATTGACCGAGCGCTCGGCCTCACGCCCGACGAAGGCCACCGGTACGAGGCCGCAGTCTGATGGCTGCGCTTGCGCAAACCGACACCGCGCCCATCAGTCCCGAGGCAGCCCTGCAAGACATCTCAGCGGCCGTCTTCGAGGGCTGGCTCAACCTGCGGAAGCGCCAGGGTGAACGCTCCCACCAGGACAGCAAGCCGCCAGCGAGTCAGGCCGGCGGCGGGAAGCGTGGAGGTGGTGATGGTTGCACCGCTCCACAACCTTAATCCTACCACAGCGGCAAGCGCCGAAGCTCTCTGCTTGGAGCGACGGATTGTCAGCTTGACGCGCGAGGTGTCCTGCTTACTGCGAGAGCGTGATTGTCTTCTCTCGGGTTATCGTGCGCGACGTGCCGTCGCGATCCTGGGAGACACGAGCCTTCCTGCTGAGCAGCGCATCGCTCGAGCGCTTGCTGTCGCGGGTATGCGGTCATGAGCGCCGCGCCCGCTGGTCCCGTCCTTACACCACCGAACTGGCGGATGGCAGCGCAGCTGCTGGCCGCCAATATCAGCATTCTCCCCGCCAGCACCAGCACCAAGCAACCGCGCTTTGATGCGCTTCCAGTCAGGCTCGACCCGGAAACGGGCGAGCTGAAGCGGACCTGGGCTCCATTCCGGGAACGGCTGGCGACGCCGGCAGAATTCGACGCCTGGCCGGGGCAGGGGGCCGACGTTGCGGCCATCGTCTACGGCAAGCAAAGGCCGCTGGGCGAGGCCCTGGAACTGTTCGAGATAGATCTCAAGGGCCAGGATGCCCAGCGCGTCGAGCACTATTGCAACCGGGTGCGAGAGCGGAATCCTGGGCTGTATGGGCGCCTGCTTATGTGGCGCTCTAAGTCCGGAGGGCTCCATATTCCGATCCGGTACGGGGGCGAGCTATCCGGGAACCAGGTATTCGCGGCAGCCTACAGTCCGGACGAAGACGATCCCACCAGGGTCAAGCGAGAGCCGTTGATCGAGAGTCGAGGTGACGGTGGCTACGGCATCTTCTGGCCTATGGTGGGCTGCGAAGTCGTGCAGGGCGATCCCCTCAATCCCCCGACAGTGACCTTGCAGGAGCGCGACCTGCTCATCGAGATAGCAGGCGAGTTCAATGAGGGCATGGAGTTCCTGCACGCGGCGCAGGCGGCCGCTGTCCGGCGAGCGGGGCGTTCGAGCCGCCACGACGGCGGCACACGACCCGGGGACGCCTACAACGAGCGAGCGTCTTTGGCGGACGTCGAAGCCCTGCTGCGCAAGGCCGGCGCGACCGTGCGAACCTGGTCCACCGGGGTCGGAGCGACAATCACGCGACCGGGCAAGGACCCGAGAGACGGGAGCTCTGGCGATATCCGCGTGCTGAACGGCGTGCCTATCCTTGTGCAGTTCAGCACGTCTTGGCCGATATTCGAGCCTGGCCGCGGCTACGCTCCTTTCCAAATCTACGCAGCACTCGAGCACGGCAGCGACTGGACTCGCGCGGCGTCGGCGCTGGCCACGCAAGGGTACGGCGGCATGGTGAGCGTTCGCGACGTACACGCGAGTCCGAACGGCAATGCAGCGTATTTACCGGATTCTCCGCACAACGCTCACGCAGAGAGTATGGAACCGCCCCGTCGCTTCAAGTTCTGGAGCATAGAAGAGATGCTCGCTCAGCTCAAGCCCACCTATCTCTACGAGCCATACGTCGTGGGGGGCGAAGCAAGCCTGCTCTTTGCAGGAATAGGTAAAGGGAAAACGTTCCTGGTCGTCGAGATAGCCTGCCGCGTGGCCGTGACGACCGGTAGACCGGTGGTCATCGTCATGGCGGAAGGCAACGTTCGGAAGTTCGGCGACCGCCTGTACGCATGGTGCGCGACCTACAACGGCGGCAAGACCATTCCCAACCTGGTAGTCATCACGCAGCCTGTCTACGTGGCCATCGCAGAGGAGCTGGCGGTCTTGCAAGGAACGCTCGCTGATGCCGGACTCCAGCGGCCCGCACTGTTCGCCCTCGACACGGTAAGCCGGTGCAACCTGGGCGATGAGAACTCGACCAAGGACATGCAGGACCTGATTCGAGGCGTCGACATACTGCGGCGCGAAACCGGCGCGCACGTCATGCTCGTCCATCATTCCGGCTGGGCCGAAAGCGACCGGATGCGGGGCTCAACGGTGCTGCTGGCCGGCGTGACGCAGTGCATCAAACTGGCTCAAGACGAACTGGGCACAATCACCGTGTCATGGGCTGCCGGGAGCAATTCGCCCCAGTTCCCGAACCACTTCTACCACCTGAAGGAGTTCACGGACCCGGCGCGCGACGTCAGGACAGCCGTGCTGGTAGCGAACGACCGCGAAGGCGTGGACCCGACGAAGACGGCGTTTTCCGCTGACGAGCGAGCCGTCTATGAGGCCCTGCAAAACGCGCCGCCCGCCGGGTGGGCCTACGGCGACATTAAGGTTCGCAGCGGTGTTCAACAAGATCGCGTGCTGGCGAAGTGCCTGCTGAGACTGGAGCAAGCAGGGTTGTTACGGCATGCCGGCAAGGCCAAAAGCAGCGACTCCAGGTACTTCCCGATAGGCAGTGACGAGGAGCCCTTCTGAATGTGTGCTTTTAGCGCGACTTCAGCGGACTTCAGCGGACTTCAGCACACTTCAGCACTTCGCGAAGTGCTGAAGTCGTGCTGATAGGAAATGAAAATGTGAAGGAGTGGACGAGTCATGATTGGCTGGCGGACAGAAAACCCGAGCTGGTGGCGCTACTGAAAGAGCGCACCACGACGGATATGAGCATGCCGTGGCCCTGGCCGGCCGCGGCGGAAGTGAAGGGAACAGACTAAGTGTACGACCTAGCCGTAGCGAAAGCTACACGCAAAGAAGCAAGCAGGAAGGAAACGGAGTTCGTGACGCTCGGCATGCTCCGCGTCAATCGAGCCTGTATCGCGGCCTATTTCCCCGGCCAAGGCGAGGTGCTCTGCGACGACGGAACGTGGGTGCCAGCGCCCAAGGTAACGGTTGCGCTGCGCGACATGCCGAAAGGCTGGGAGCGGACACTCGTGCTACAGGGCCGGCGCGCCGAGCAGGCCCTACGCGCGCTGGAACTGGCCAACGTGCCGCGCCTGGCGTGTGTCCGATGAACACCGCGAACGTAGACCACCGAATACACGGCGCCGCAAGTGAGCATGTGCGCAATTGCGCACAGTTGCCCTGGCCGTACAACGAGCGGGAGTTTATCCGGCTGGCGGCTGCCCGCTGTCGCTGCTCCGAGCGCTACCTGCGCGCCGCACTCAGGAAAGCGCATCGACTGGGCTTGCTGCATGAAGCCCCGAGAAAGGAGTGAGGCGGAGGAAGGGACCGGCAAAGCCGGCAGGCATCTAGCAGGAAAGGAAACCACCCATGAAATGGCCCAATCATATCCGGCAGAGCGCAACCGGTGCCGAGAACGAGATGCTCGACGCCCTCGAACACTGCAATGGGAACTGGAAGAACGCGGCGGCGGAGCTGGGCACCACGTCCGACGAACTGCGGCGCACGGTGGCCGCGTTGGGACCCCGCAACCGCGCGCTAGGACCCCGCCCGATCATAGCAGGGAACATAGGATTCCCCGATAAGGAGTAGGACATGGACAAAACAGCCAGCGCTATTCGAGACCGCGTCATCCTGCGCAAGTTCGCCGAGTCCGAAGCCGTCCGCGCCGTGGCCACCACGGATGAGGACGTGATGCTGGTAAACGCAATGGCCGCCTGTGAAAACGACCTGCGTAAAGTGGCCAAGGTGCTTGGCAAGAGCTATACCGAGACCCGCAAGCTTGCCGACAACTTGCTCGCGAAGACGCGGCCAGAGTTCTAGCATTTACCCGGCCGTCCGGTGCGCCCTCCACCGCCAGGCGGCCACCTTGAGGCCGGGCCTGTCCTCACCACCACAGGCCCGACCACCCTTGAACGAAAGGAGAGAGATGTGAACCATGACCAAGCTTTGCAGAGCGTCGCCGACGCACAGGGACGTGCACGCTCCGCCGCATTGGAACTTCGAGACGTCGAGTATCTGGCCCAGATTGGCGTCGTGGCCGCCGACTCCCCCGAACTCCTGGCAGCCAGGCAGCGGGCCAAGGCGACTTCGGATGCCCTATCTGACGCCAAGCGCGTGTTGTATGGAGGATGAGATGGACATCACCGATGCCGAGCCTTCGGCCATCGAGGCCGCGACCCAAGCAGCCGAAACCGCCTTGCTCAAGGTCCGGGACTTAGCATACTTGAGCCAGGCCGGCGTGCTTTCGCCCCACAGTCCCCGGCTACACGAGGCCAAAGAGAGAGCCGACAGCGCCATGCACCACCTGCGGACCATCGAGGCGGAGGCGGAACGGCAAGCCGCCGCCCTGAAGGCAGCCGAGCAGCAGGCCCTGCTCGACGCCGACCGCTCGCGGCGCCACGCCTGGGCACTGGCCCAGAATCCCACCCTGGCCAAAGAGTTGGAGACGTCAGAGACACTGCTACGCGAGTTCCAAGCCACTGAGGGGAGCCTCGATTGCCAGACCGCCGCAGCCCGTGGCCGGATGTTGGTAGGGCGGCGGTTGGCGGCCCGGAAAGAGTTTGGACTGCTCATGCACCAAGCCCCGGCCGGAGGCTCGGCTTCGGCCAAGGAGTAGCATCGCATGAGCGCGCTACGTGATCGCATCGTGGACGTACGCAAGGTATGCGCCGCTGAACTGGCCGCTAATCCAAGGAATTTCAGGACGCATTCAAAAGCGCAATCTGCCGCGCTGAAAGGCATTCTGGAAGAAGTCGGTAAGGCTGCCGTGCTGGTGGCGTACACGAACAGCGCTGGCGAGTTGACGCTGATTGACGGGCATCTGCGCAAGGATGTCGATCCTGATGAGACCTGGCAGGTTGCGATCCTGGATGTGGACGAAGCCGAGGCGAACAAACTGCTGCTGACCATGGACCCTATCGCGGCAATGGCCGGCGCGGCCGCCGGGCGGCTGCAGGCTCTCATGGACGAGGTGCGGACCGACAGCGAAGGACTGCGCGCCATGCTCGATGGCCTGGCTGGTGGCGTGGGACGCGAGTTCGTACCCGAGGACCTGCTGGATAGCTTCAGTTCCGGCCTGCGCGCGGAGCTAGGCGGGGAGCAGGCGAGCGTCACGCTGGTCTTCAAGGCGGAGGACGCTGAACTGGTGCGTGGCGTGATCCGCCGCGACGGACATGGCCCGTGGGAAGAGGCTTTCGCCTCCTTGGTTCGTGGCCGCGAGGAACCAAAGCCTTCTACAGAGGAGGACCAAGTTGCCTAGCTGCGGCTCCCAGCTGGTGCTCTGCGATCTTCCGGTTCGGTTCGACACCTATGCGGGCTGTTCGCATGGCTGCACGTATTGCTTCACTCGACGCAACGGCTCAATCCACAACGTGAAGGCTCTGGAGTCGGTGGCGGCGGTAGACCGCTTCATCCAGGGCAAGCGGACTGCGGACTGTCGCTGGTGTGATTGGGACATACCCCTGCACTGGGGCGGCATGAGCGACCCCTTTCAGCCGCTGGAGAAGAAACACCGGGCCAGCTACGCCGTGCTGGAATTGTTCGCCGCCACGGGCTACCCGTTCGCCTTCAGCACCAAGGGCAAGCTCGTCGCCACGCCGGAGTACCTGGCCCTGCTGCGGCGCTGCAACGCCGTAGCCCAGGTGAGCATGGTAGCGCCGCAGTACGACGCCCTGGAGCCAGGCGCCCCGCGCTTCGCGGAGCGGCTGGACATGCTGCCTAAGCTGGCCGAAACCTGTAAACGGGTGATCGTGCGCATTTCCCCCTATTCCCTGGGCCTGGTGGAGTCCGTGCGGGCCGCCCTGCCGCTCTACGCGGCGCGCGGGGTGTACGGCGTGGAGATCCAGGGTATGAAGCGGGGCCGCAAGCGCCCGGGCATGATCCGCGTGGGCGCGGACTGGTGCTACCCCGTAGCGGCACTGCGGGCCGAGTACACGGCGATCAAGGCGGCCGCGCACGAGTGCGGGCTCGCCTTCTTCTGCGGCGAGAACCGCCTGCGCAGTCTGAGCGATGCCAGTTGCTGCTGCGGCGTGGAGGGCGTGCCGGGCTTTAGGCCCAACCGCGCCAACCTGAACCGCCTGGTGTTCGGCCAGCCGCTGGAGTTCACGGCCCAGATGGAAGCACCCGATACCGGCAACCCCTTCCGCTCGATAACGCAGAGCAGCCTGATAGGTGATCACGTGAACGTCATGACGTACGCGGCCTGCATGCGGCTGGCGGCCCGCTCGCGCCCGTTCCTGCGCGCGATGGGGCTATTGCCGGAGGAGCCGGAGAAAGAGGGCTGACCGATGCCTGGACGAAACTGTAGCGTATGCACGCATGAAGGGCGAGCCAACATTGACCGGGCGCTGGTCGCAGGCCAGACGTTACGGAGTGTTTCGCTATGTTACGGAATGTCGGCGACGGCCCTCTTCAGGCACAAGAGCGAGCACTTGCCCGCGCTGCTCGGCGAAGGACTGCGGCAGCGTGATGTGCACGCGGCTGAGACTGCCGCAGAGGCAGTGCGTCAGGAAGCCAGAGAGGCCCGCCAGGCCCTCGACGTCGTGCAACAACTGAAGGCCATCAACAGCGCCACCCTGCAAATCCTGATGGATGCCGGTGAGGCCGGGGACCCCGGGACGGCCTTGCGCGCGATTGACCGTATTCAACGGCAGATCGAGCTGCAGGCCAAGCTGCTGGGAGAACTGGACGAGTCGCCCAAGGTCGCGGTGATGCTGTCGCCCGAATGGCTCCAGGTTCGCACGACGCTGCTGCACGCCCTGCAGCCCCACCCAGAGGCCAAATTCGCCGTAGCGGGAGCCCTCGCGCGCCTGGACGCCTCCAATGGACACGGCTAGCTTCGCCGGCGACCTGGCTATGGCCCTCGACCCGTGCAGGCTGGCGCGCGCCGTCGGCCTCGAGAACCTGGACGCCTGGCAAGAGGATGTATTGCGCTCGACCGCGCCGCGCTTGCTGCTGAACTGCTGCCGGCAAAGCGGTAAGTCCAGCATTACCAGCGTGCTGGCAGTGCACACCGCGCTCTACACACCCGGCGCGCTGGTGCTGCTGCTTTCGCCCAGCCTGCGGCAATCTTCGGAGCTGTTCAAGAAGTGCATCGGCGTGTACCGCGCTCTCGGGCGTCCGGTGCCGGCCGAAAGTGAGACCGCGCTGACACTGACGCTCGAGAACGGCTCGCGCATCGTCAGCCTGCCGGGCACCGAGCAGACAGTGCGCGGCTATTCTGGCGTGGCGCTGCTCGCCGTCGACGAAGCGGCACGCTGTCTGGACGAATTGTACTATTCGTGCAGGCCGATGCTGGCAGTCAGCGGCGGGCGGCTCGTGTGCTTGAGCACACCGTTCGGCAAGCGCGGTTTCTTCCACCAGGAGTGGACCGAGGGCAGCGGATGGGAGCGGTACGAGGTGCCGGCGAGCCAGTGCCCGCGCATCCCGTCGGCCTTCCTGGAGGAGGAGCGGCGGGCGCTCGGCACCTGGTGGTACCAGCAAGAGTACTGCTGCGCGTTCTCCGAGACCGTCGACCAGCTCTTCGGCTATGACGATGTGATGGCCAGCATGACGCCGGACGTGGCGCCGCTGTTCGCCGAGGGCCCCAGCCTTCGGGCTGGATGAAGGAGCCAGAATGAGCGACTATATCGTGGGCGTGGACCTGGGGCAGGCACAGGACTACACGGCGATCAGCATCGTGGAACAGGTCGAAGGCGACCGTCGCGCCGAGTACGACTATCACCTGCGCTACCTCGAGCGGCCGGCGCTGGGCACGCGCTACCCGGTCATCGTGGAGCAGGTGATCGGCCTGCTCGACCGCCCGCCCCTGACGCGCAGCACGCCGCTGGTGATCGACCGGACCGGAGTCGGCGCCGCCATCTGCGACATGTTCAGCGCGGCCGGCGTGCGTCCCCGGGCCATCACCATTACCGGCGGGACCGAGGTGAACCGGGAGAACTCCTACGACCTGAAGGTGCCCAAGCGCGAGCTGGCCAGTACGCTGGTGGCGCTCTACCAGGGCCGGCGGCTGAAGGTCGCGGAGGGCCTGACGCTGGCCGGAACGCTGGTGCAGGAGCTGCTCAACTTCAAGGTCAAGGTGAACATCGCCACCGGGAACGACAGTTACGAGGCCTGGCGGGAGAACATCCACGACGATCTGGTGCTGTCCGTGGCCCTGGCCTGCTGGTTCGGCGAGCAGTATCCGCCCGTGCTGCCCGTGGCACCGCGGGAGAACACCCGGCCGAGCCCGTGGCGCGGCATGGGCAGCGGCGAGCACGACTGGCACCGGGAGCGCGACGGCGGAAAACTGCCGAAATATCGGTAGCTTTGCAACCCCACACGCTGTTGCCTTCCGCCGGTGCCACCCGCCGAACTGCGACTGCCCGGGCATCAGGCTATGCGCGCCCTGTATGGGCGGTGATCACATGTCTTGGGCCGGCTGGGTGGCCATCGCCGGGCCTGTTTTCGCGCACCGGGTCATGTGGCGTGTGCTAGCATGTACGCGATATCCAGCACGACAGCAGGGATTTAGAGGTGCACTAACATGGCGACCTTGCGGGTTCGACTCCAGGGTGACCTCGGCAATATCACGCTGGATGCGCTAATAACAGCGCTACGGGAGACACAAGCCATTCTGGAGGAACTCGACACAGCTATTTCCGGCGAGAAGAAGGGTAGCCTTGATTGGGTCGTCGCTGGGCTGCGGGAAGGGAGCGCCGAACTGGCGATCAGTCCTCGGACTCGTCTTGCGGACCGAGACTGTGGCCCGGAGGTGATCGCGACTTACGTCACGTCTGTTGCGCGTCTGGAACAGCAAGCGATGACTCCACCCTATCTCCGCGAGACTGGCATACGGCGCTGTCAGCGTGTGCTTCGCTTGATCGGCCGGGAGGGTGTCACAGGCATCGTGCTGGTAAATGAGGACGATACGCGTGAGCTCTACCTGACAGCTCAGGCGACGGTGCACGCTGCCCAGTTGTTGCAAGTGCGTCACATAGCATTGGGTTCAATCGACGGCACGCTTGAGGCCATCTCGGTCCATCAGAAGCCAAGATTCACCATATACCACAGTTGGACGCACAAGGCAGTCACCTGTGACTTCTCTTCAACAGACTTACTCGAGCAGGCTAAGTCGGCTCTCGGCGGCAGAGTCTCTGTGATCGGGATGGTAGCTATCAATTCGGAGCACGAGCCGGTGCGCGTGAAAGCCGAACGCCTCACGGCATTCGCCGCTGACGGCGATCTGCCGACGACGGCGTCGCTCTGGGGCAGCGATCCTGACTTCACCGGCGGCCTTGAGTCTGTGGAGTACATACGGAGGATGCGTGACGCCTAACAGCGCGCTGACCGGCCCTTATAGGCGCCCATTTCTGGACTCCTGTGTCTACATTGGATGGGTAAAGGGTGAGAAGGTCGGTCTCGTGGATCGTGGTGCTGTCGCGCAACACATATTCACGCAGGCTGAGGACAAACTATTTGATATCTGGATCTCTGGACCGGTTGTCGCCGAAGTCCATAAGTATAGTCCTGGCCTCGTGTTGAGCACTGACGACGATACGCTGATCGCCTTCTTTCAGCGACGGCTGTTCCAATGGATTGTGGTGGACATGCAGATAGGCATCGACGCCAACAGGTTATGCCGAAACTACGGTGTAAGGCCTTTCGATGCCTTGCATATAGCCTGCGCTTTGCGGGCTCGCTGCGATGTTCTGCTAACCTGGGACGATGATCTGAGTAAGGTTCAGATACCGGGGATTCGGATCGAGGCGCCTCAGGTACTCGGTCAAACCAAGATGCCTCTGCCCTGACCTATCGCGTAGCACGCACACCAAGTCGTGGCAGGCGCGGCTTCATCCGTGGAGGCCGAAGATCCGTACGAGGGCGAATAGCAAATGCGGGCAACCAGGAATGCCTCGCAGGCGGGCTACTCAGACGCCTGGTGTACCATAGGAACCGGTGACGTTGGTCCTAGGGCACGCTGAGGCCGCTTTCGAGGCCCTAGCGCGAAATTCGCCTACTGGGGCGCCTGCGTGGGCTGGGAGCTGTGCTCGTCGATCCAGCGCTCGATGAGGGCGGTGCGGGTGATGCCTTCCGCCTCGGCGAGAGCGGTCAAACACGCCTTGTGGTCGGGGCTCAAGAGCAAGTTTAGCCCGCTCGAGCGCGCGCGGCCGGTACCCTTCCTGGCGCGCTTCCCGCCACGCGGCATCTCGCGCTTTGCTGCGGCCATCATCGCAACTCCTCCTGAGACTACGATAGCACACCGCGCGCGCACTTTCAAGATAGTGCGTTTACACTATTGTAAGTGCGCGCGCACTATGAGATAATGGTAGCAGGCAGAGCGCATGAGCTCTCCTGAAACGCCGAACGGCTCCCCCACCCTGGAAAAGTTAGGGAGCCGCTCACCGAGTCGAAAGGACTCAGACACTATGGTAGCACAGGAAGCCTGGCATCCCACGGCAACGTGTTTGCGTTGCCAGAAGCGCTACCCGTACACGGACGGCGACACCTGGCAGGAACGCATGCACTGCCCGGACTGCTTGGCACGCGAGACACTGGCCCAGTTCGCGGAGGCGCGCCGGCACGATCTAGACTACTCCTACGATGGCCACACCTACGAGTATCACGCTCTGGCGGCAAAGGGACGGTGGTAGCCATGAACGGCGACGCCATCAGCACGATCAAGAAGATCGACCACCGCTACGTCATCGAGCGTGCCGGCAAAGAGTTCGTGCTCTATGCCGGCCTGCTCGACCTGGCGCACCGCTCGGGCCTGAAGGCCATCCGGACGCAGCTCGAGCAGGCGCCGACCGAGGTCAACGCCTGGACGGCCATTGTCTGGGCCGAAGTGACGACCGAGGCCGGCACCTACACCGGCATCGGCGACGCCAATGTGCAGAACACCGGCAAGATGGTCGCCGCCCACTACATCCGCATGGCCGAGACGCGCGCCAAGGCCCGCGCGCTGCGCGACGCCCTGAACGTGGGCGGCGCCGCGCTCGAGGAGCTGGGCGACGACGACATGCCCACGTATCCCGCCATAGGCGCTTCGCCGGCTACCGCGCACACGGCGCCGAAGCCGAGTGTTGTACCGTCAGGGGTGGCCACCCAGGAGCAACTGAGCAAGATCGGCAAGTTGCAGGCTGCCCTCGGCCGCCCTGTCTCCATCGTGCCAAACGTCACCCAGGAAGAGGCGGCCGCGGAGATCGCCGAGCTGGTGAAGGTGTTCAATGCTCAGTCCCGGAATGGGAGCGTCCAGCGAGCCTGACCAAGGCAGTGCCGGGCCCGGCGGCGAAACCGGGCAGAAGGAAGAACGATGGACGAGCATATCAGGGCAGCAGCGTACATCGACTACAACGCGACAACCGACCGAATCGCACCGCAGAGCAAGGTCACGGGACAAGACCTCGAGTATCTCGACCACCGCTATCAGGTTGGCGAGATCGCCGTGACCGAAGTCATGGGCTGGGGACCCTACAACTACCGCGCATTCCGCGCCGTCAATGCCGACCGACAGTACGGTGCAGTTGATGACTATCTGGTTGAGCTGCGCTGATGAGCGTCAAGTCCGCCTTCAAGCGCCGCGTTCAGATCGCCCATCGCATCCTGCGTGAGCCGGGCGTCTGGACCCGCGCGACGCTGGCGGAGCACTACGGCATGAGCAGCCGGCAGATAGACAAGGACCTGGCGGTCATTCGCAGTGTCTACCACATCCGCCGCACCCATCGCAGCTACGTGATCGACGGCGAGGTAGAGCCCGACTAGCCGGCCATAAGCGCGTCGCCCGATCAAGCCCCGGATTCCCAGCAGATCCGGCGCTTCGCTCTCCCCGCGCGCGAGGACGGCCCAGTCGTCGCCGTGCTTCCCATATCCTGGATGACTCGCTCTCCCCGCGCGCGAGGACGGCCCGATAGTGTGAACAATTGCGCTGTGCAATAGCCTCTAGGATGCGCCAGGGCGCACGAGAATTGCATGTGGGCGATGGTCCCTGCTCGTGAGCAGTACTGAACAGCGCTCGTTGCGAAGTCGTACCCCCCGTGGGGCAGTCCTGCGCTATATCATAAACAACACAACGCAGCTATATTGAGCTTTCAGCGGAGCTCGAAGCGTACCTGCTCAATATCTACCGGTTTACCGGCGGCACGCTGGTCAAAGCGGCCCCGACGCTCCGCCCGCAGGCACTGATCAGCAGACAGCGCCTCTTGAGCGTGCTTGACAATCCACTGAACCGCGGCTGCGTGCGCACCAGCCAGGATGCGATCGAGCTGGGCCGCGCCCGCGTACGCTTTCTCTCGGGCGCTCCCGCCAGCCATGTCGTTGGCGGAACTGCCGACGTGCTTCTGGAGCTTGACGAGGCGCAGGACCTGCAGGAAGACAAGGTGCAGCGCGAATTCCGCCCCATGGCCAGCTCGACTAACGCGCCAATCGTGCTCTATGGCACCGCGTGGGACGCAACGAACCCACTCGAGCGCCAGAAGCAGGTGAACCTAGCCCTTGAGCACCGCGACGGCATACGTCGCCACTTCGAGTACGACTGGCAGGTGCTGGCACAAATCTCGCCGGCCTATCGCATGTTCGTGGAAGCCGAGATAGCCAGGCTCGGCTCAGACCATCCGATCGTGCAGACGCAATACTGCCTGCAGCCGCTCGAGGAGATGGGACGCCTGTTTTCGCTCGCGACGCGTTCATTGCTGCTCTCAGGCAGACACGCGCGACTGGCCGAGGGCATCGCAGGCGAAACCTACGTGGCGGGGATAGACGTAGCCGGCCAGGACGCTCAGGCAATTCCAGGACTCCTGGCACCGGCAGCGGCGGACCGTGGCCGCGACAGCACCGTGACCACGATAGCACGGCTGCACTGGACGGAGGAGCTCGAGCCTTCGCTGGAGGTCGTGCAACACTACCAGTGGTCGGGGGCGGACCATCCAACCCAACACCATGCGCTTCGCCACCTGCTGGCCGACGTCTTTCCCTGCACAAAGGTCGTGGTGGATGCCACAGGCCTGGGCGCAGGCGTCGCCTCCTGGCTCGAAGGCGTCCTCGGGGGCGCGGTGGTGGAGCAGTTTGTCTTCACCGCGCCGTCGAAATCGCGACTGGGGTTCGCGCTGCTGGCCTTGGCTGGTACCGGCCGCTGCCGTCTCTACAGGCAGGACGGAAGCGAAGCCTGGCGGCAGGCGCGGCGCGAAATCGAGTCGGCGCGGTATGACCTGGGCGTCAACGAGCAGATGCGCTTCTTTGTACCGGCGAGCGAAGGGCACGATGACTTCCTGATGAGCCTGGCCCTCTGCTCTCATGCGGCTGCACTCGCGCCGCCGCCGCCCTGCAGCACCATCATCCCGCCGCGCTCGCAGGCAAATAAACCGTGGTGAGCTATAGACATATTGCTACAGTGCGCTATACTGCTCAGCAGATCCCTCGTTTCCGCACCCTCACGGAGTCCGATCGGCCTGGACTCCTCGCGGAGTGAGCATCTACATGTTCAAGAGGACGAACCGAGTGTAGCCCGATCTGTCAAAGCTCGACCGGGCACACCACAGCGAGGACGGACGACTTTGCATGTTCCGCACCTCGATGCACACACTGTGCGTAAGGGTGAAGTTTCGCGTCACAAACGGGGACAGAACGTCGAAGCGCGCCGCACAAGCAGCGAGCCGGTCACTTCCCTCACGGTGTTCGGAACGCAGAAAGAGGGACGTACAAGTGAGTCTTCGCACCACGCTATTATCCGGCAGCCTGGCAGGAACACTGCTGCTTGGCTTGCTGACGGGAGAGGCCGGACTGCCCGCACGCGGCGTGTCGCGCGCGGCGCCGTCGACTGGCAGCGTCATCCTGGTCGGCGAGACGCCGACGGAAGTGAGGTCCGGCGTCGCCCAGCTTATAGGCGCCGCCGATGTCGCGGCGCCGATGACCATCGACGTGTTGCTCCCGTATCGGAACCAGGCCGTGTTGGCGTCGTTTATCGCGAACCAGGCCGACCAGGGAATCTATCTTACACACGATCAGTTCGACGCGCAGTTCGCGCCGACAACCGACCAAGTAGGCGCCGTACAGGCCTGGGCTGTGCAGAATGGACTGTCGAGCACATACGTCAGCGCCGATGGAACAACCATCACGCTACAGGGAACGACGGCCGCGGTAGAACGCGCTCTCGCGGTCCAGGTCAATTCGTACCGCTCGCCGGCGCACGGCACGTACTTCGCCGCGTCGGCAGATCCGGTCGTGCCGGCAAACCTCGGCATCCTGGCCGTGACCGGTCTCAACAGCATCGTGCGCTTCCACGCGATGAGCCATGCGGCGTCCAGACCGGCAAACGGCTACACGCCGGCGAACTTCCGCAGTATCTACGACTCCGGCAGCAGCTATGACGGCACGAACCAGGTTATTGGCTTTACCCTGTGGGGCAATGCCCTGCAGAACAGCGACTTGAGCGGCTTCGCCACTGCGACCGGCGATACGGCGATGTCCGGACAGGTGGTGACGACGCCGACCAACAGCGGGGCAGACCAGATCGAGTGGGTCTATTCCAACGGCGCCGATACCCACACGGATGCATGGATTGAGACGGCGATGGACGTGGAGTACGCGCATGGGATGGCCCCACATGCCCACCTCGTGTACTACCTAGGCAACGAGATCTGCGACTCCTCCGGGTGCGGCGGCAGTGAAGTTGGCCTGGAGAACGCCATCTCCATGGCCGTGAACAACTCCGCCATTCATGTGGTGAGCAATAGCTGGGGCGGCGGCGAGGAGATTTCTCCGCTCGACGCCTTCGGCACGGCCCTCGAAAGCGACTTCTTGCAGGCAGCAGCGGAAGGGACGACGTTCTACTTTTCCTCAGGCGACGCGGGCACCGATTCCGGTGGCACCGGGCAACCGAGCTATCCCGCGGACAGTCCGAACGTCGTCTCGGTCGGTGGAACCACGCTTTCCACGAGCGGCTCGACCACCTATTCCGGCGAGACCACCTGGAATGTCTCTGGCAACGGCGGCGGTGGAGCGGGGTGCTCGTCAGTGTTCGCCAAGCCGAGTTACCAGAACAGCGTATCCACGAGCTGCAGCGGACGAGCGGAGCCGGACGTCTCCGCGGACGCAAACCCGAACACCGGCGCCGACGTGTATGTCAACGGTGCCAACGTGGTTGTCGGCGGTACCAGCCTGGCAGCCCCCCTATGGGCGGGTATGGCGGCGGTAGCCGATCGCTACGCACAGGTAAACGGTCTTGCGCGCATCGGCTGGGCTAACCCAAAGATCTACGCGCTGGCCGAGAACGCAGCAAAGTATGCGGCCGACTTCCACGATGTGACGTCGGGAACAACCTACGGATCCGTTTCCTACAGTGCCGGTCCCGGTTGGGACCGGGCGACGGGATGGGGCAGTATCGACGTATCGCACTACCTGTGCGATATCGTCGGCGCCGTCGGCGGGTGCGTCGGCAACACGGCGACTGCTACGCCCGTGCCGCCCACCGTGACGCGCACGCCTGTGCCTGCTACCCAACCAACACGACGCCGCCAACGGCCACACGCACGCCTGTGCCTGCTACGCCAACCGGCACGCCGCCGCCAACCGCGACGCGCACGAGCACGCCGGTTCCTGCGACCGCCACCCGGACGAATACGCCGGTGGTGCCCAGCGCGACCAGCACGGCCACACCCGCGTCCGGCACCGGCTGCGCAAGTGACGGAACCTGCCTCACCGGGCTGAGCGCCAGCTCGACCTCGGCGCCGCTGAACACGGCGGTCACCCTCACGGCCGCCACCAATAAGGACGTCGGTCCCACCGTGTGGTACATCGACATCGTGAACGAATCCGGCGCCATCGTGAGCAGCTGCCCCACTGGGGCAAGCTGCGGCGCGGCCGTCACATCCGGCGTCGCGGCCAGCCACCAGTACACGGCATGGCTGAGCACGTCGGGCACCGGCATCGCCGGGGGTGGGTCGCATACGGCAACCGTGACGGTGAGCTGGACGGGAACCGGCGCCACGGCTACCAGCACGCCTGTACCGCCATCGGCCACGCGCACGCCTACGCCCGCGCCGCCGACCGTGACACGCACGACCACGCCCGTGCTGCCCACGGCCACGCGTACGAATACAGCCGTGCCGAGCACTGGCACGCCGCCGCCTTCCGCGACGCGCACGAACACGCCGGTTCCCGCGACCGCCACGCGGACGAACACGCCGGTCGCGCCCAGCGCGACCAGCACGGCCACACCCGCGTCCGGTACGACCTGCGCGACTGACGGAACCTGCCTCACCGGCCTGAGCGCCAGCGCGACCTCGGCGCCGCTGAACACGGCGGTCACCCTCACGGCCACCACCAATCAGGACGTCGGTCCCACCGTGTGGTACATCGACATCGTGAACGAATCCGGCGCCATCGTGAGCAGCTGCCCCACCGGCACGAGCTGTGCTGCCGGCGTCACATCCAGCGTCGCGGCCAGCCACCAGTACACGGCATGGCTGAGCACGTCGGGCAGCGGCATCGCCGGAGGCGGGCCGCATACGGCAACCGTGACGGTGAGCTGGACGGGAACCGGCGCCACGGCTACCAGCACGCCCATGTCAGGCAGTAGCTGCGCGTCAGACGGCACATGCCTCAGCGGTCTCACGGCCAGCAACGGGTCGCCGTCCGTGAACTCGAGCGTGACGCTGACCGCCTCGACAAACGTCGACGTCGGGCTCACTGTCTGGTATATCGACATCGTGAACGAAAGTGGATCGGTTCTTGCGGCCTGCGGCACTGGCTCGAGCTGCACGACAACTGCCTCTTCCAACACCGCTGTGACGCACCAGTACACGGCATGGCTGAGCACGTCGGGCTCCAGCATCACGGGAGGCGGGCCACGATCAAACACGGTAGCGGTGACCTGGCGGTGATCTGCTGATCGCGCCATACGGCGGCCGGTGCGGTTGATACTCACGCCGGCGACAGTGTGCTTCTTGGCGGGGTGCGTGGCGGTTGTCACGCACCCCGCTCACTTCGTCATACGTAGATGCCTTGCAGGTACCCTGCGATCGGACGATGCCGGGCGTTCTCGACCAGCGGCGTAGCGGCAGCGCACAGGTACGAGAAGGCACGTGCCGATCGCTTGTATGGCGAACGACGGTGAGCACCGATGTGCGGACAATGCACACGGCTGTCTCGGTTGCGGTACCGCGCAAGGATTTTCCCGCGTGCGCAGAACCATGAGTCGGGCAGTTATACGCTCAGCGTAGACAGGAAGGCGCCTCGCACAGGTGCTGAGCCTGACCGACAACGATCTCGAGACGCGCCCTCCTCAAGCGATTCCCCACGAACGCAGGTTCTTCAGGCTGATGGCGATGCTGTCGAGCGCCGGACGCTGGCAGAAGTCCTGCTCCACCACGTACAACTCGACGCCGACCGCCTTGGCAGCCGCGAAGATGGACGGAAAGTCCAGGCGGCCCTCGCCCACTTCGGCAAACGCCCGTGAATCGTCTTTGACCATGTCCTTGAGGTGCACGATCGCGCAGCGCGGACCCAGGTGACGGAGAAACTGCGCGGGATCGACGCCGGCATAGGCTGCCCAATACATATCGAGCTCGGATTTCACTGCCTGGACATCGGCGGACTCGAGGAGCACGTCCAGCGCGAACTGGCCGTCGAGCCGCGCAAACTCAAAATCGTGGTTGTGGTAGGCGAAGCCCAACCCCCGCTCTCGACAGCGCCGGCCCATACTCGTGAGCTCGGCAGCGAGCCGGCGGTAGGCGGACGCGTCGCCACGCTCCTCGGGGGGCAGCCACGGGCACACCAGATAGCGGCAGCCCAAGGACAAGCAGTCGTCAATCGTTCGGTCCAGTGCGGAGCGCAGGACGGGCAGACCGACGTGATTGGAGAGCGCCGACAGGCCGAGTCCGTCCAGCACCTTTCGGAGCTCGGGCGCCGTTAAGTCTCCAAAGCCTGCTAGCTCGAGTGCCTTATAGCCAACCGCGGCGACGGCCTTCAACGTGCCGGTGAAATCGCGCGCGGCCTCCTCGCGCACGCTGTACATCTGTAATGCAACCGGAATATTGGGGTCAGCGTTGGGCAAGGTCACTTCTCGCATACTTTCTACTACATGACTGAGCAACGCGAAACGCCGCGATGTTGGCGACCGTCCATGGCACGTTGCCGGTACCGGCCTTATGCGCTGACGTTGCAGGCGGCGAAGGCCTCCCGCAGGCCGGCGGCCGGATCTCCGGCAGGTACGAACTCTTGCCCGACATAGCCCTGGTAGCCGGTGGCGAGTATGGCCCGCATAATCGCCGGGTAATACAGTTCCTGCTGGGCACCGATCTCGTTCCGCCCAGGCACACCGCCCGTATGATAGTGACCGAAGTAGGCGCTGTTGTCACGTATCGTGCGAATGATGTCGCCTTCCATGATCTGCATGTGGTAAATGTCGTAGAGCAAACGCACGCGGGCCGAGCCGACCATCTGGCAGACCTTCACACCCCATGTCGTGTGGTCCGCCTGGTAATCGGCGTGATCCACCTTGCTGTTGAGCAGCTCGAGCACCAGGGTGACGCCTGCCTGCTCGGCCGCGCGGGCCACGCGCCTCAGGCCAGCGGCCGTCGCCTCGGCACCGGCCTCGTCGTCGATACCGCCGCGGTTGCCGCTGAACACGATCAGGTTGGCAATGCCCCAGCGGCCGGCCAGCTCCAGGTTGGCGGTGATTTCGCGCTCGATGCGATCGTGATTGGCGCGACGATTGAGCCCGTCGGCGATGGAGGCGTGGCCGTTGACCGCTGCGATCTCCAGCCCATGCTCCTTGATCAGCGGCCAGTGCTGCTGGTCAACCAGGTCGAACCCGCGGTAGCCGATCTCCGCCGCCAGCTTGACCAACTGCTCCGGCGCCGGGCCGCTGCGCTCGTAACACCACCAGGATATCGTCTGCTTGATGGCCGTCATCCTCATCCTCCATGCACTAGGCGTCGGGCCCCTGCCCGCCTCATCGCGGCGCCTCAGCCCTTGACGCTGCCGGCTGCTAGGCCGGCAACGAGGCTGCGCTGCACGAACATGAAGAGCAACGCGACCGGCAAGGAGGCGATCACGCCTCCGGCGGTGAGCGCGCCCAGGTCCACGGTGTTCCGGCTGAACGCTTCCTGCAGCGCGAGCGGCAGCGTCCAATTCTGATTCGAGGTGATCAGCGAGAGGGCCAGCAGATACTCGCCCCACGCGGAGATGAACGTAAACGCGGCCACCGTCACGATCCCCGGCTGAGCCAGCGGGAAGATCACGTAGCGCAGCACGGCAAGGAGACCGCCGCCGTCCACGAGCACCGACTCGTCCAGCTCCCGGGGAATGGCGTCCAGGAATCCGCGAAGCATCCACACCCCGAGCGGGATCCCACTGATGATGTAGACGGCCGCGAGCCCGACCAGGTTGTCAGTCAGCTGGATATGCCGCAACAGCAGAACGATGGGCACCACCACCACGATCCCCGGCACTAGCTGACCCATCAGGACGATCAATGCGAACTGATTGCGCCCCCGGAAGCTGTAGCGCGAGAGCGCGTAAGCGGGAAGCGAGCAGATCACCACCACGCAGATCGCCGCCGCCAGGCAAACCATGAGGCTGTTGGCAAACGCCTGCGAGAAAGCGAAGCCGTTCCATACGCGCGGGAAGGCGGTGAAGGTGTAGTGCCGCACGTCCAGCACGGAAAACGGGGACCCAGCCAGGTTGCCGCTTGGCGTCACTGAGGCCAGGTACACCCAGATGATCGGGCTCAGAAAGACCAGCAGAAACAGGCTCATGCCGACGTACCAGGCCAGATCGATCAGTCGCGCGCGCCGTGCCATAGTCTCCTCACTCCCTGTTCGGCTGCGCTACGGTGAGGTAGACCGTGACAGCCACGAGCAGAATGACGAACATCGCCACGCCAATTTGGGCCGCGTACCCCCAGTTCAAGGCGAACTGGAATGTCTTGAACAGGTAGATGCTTGCCAGCTCCGTGGCATCGTCCGGGCCGCCCTGGGTCATCAACCAGGCAAAGTCGAAGCTGTAGAAGGCCCAGATGCTCAGCAGCATCGCCGCGATCAGCGCGGTTTTGCGCACCCCCGGCAGCGTGATGTACCGGTGCCGCGCCAGCCAGCTTGCCCCGTCGATCTGTGCTGACTCGTACAGCTCCGCCGGAATGCCCTTGAGCGCGGCAAGCAGCAGGATGGCCATGAAGGGCGTACCTTTCCAGCCGCTTGCGACGACGACGGCGGGTAGCGCGCCGCCGTACGTCGCCAGCGGTGACACGCTGCCGGTGAGGTGCAGCCAGTGCAGCACTGCGTACACGATCCCGACCTGGGAGTCGAGCACCCAGACCCAGGCATAGGACACGACCACCGTGGGCGTGACCCACGGCAGCAAGGTTAAGCCGATGGCCAGGCCGGTCAGGCGCGTGCGGTGGTTGAGCGCCAGCGCGAGCGGAGCGCCGATAAGGAACTCGATTGCGACCGAGCCAAGGGTCCACCAGCAGGTACGCTCAAGGCTGCCCCAGAACACGAGGTCGTTGAACAGGCGCGTATACGTGCTGACGCCGACGAAGATCGGATTGGGCTCGACCAGCAGGTTGTAGTGGGTCAGGCTCAGGTAGATCTCGTCGACCAGCGGGTACAGGAGCAGGATAGCCACGAGCAACACGCTCGGCGCCACCAGCGCATAGGGCAATACCTGCTTGCGCCAAGACCGGCCACGCGAGGATCGGTCCCGCAGGAGGACGGCCGCGCTCATGGATACGCGAACACCGCCTGCTGGGGCGGCGTGTCCCCTTGGTCGACCGCCTGGTAGGCGTCGGCGGCCTGTTCGGGCGTGAACCGCGCCTCGATCATCTCCTCGACGGCGAGCCGCTTGAGCAGGCCGAGCACCGTCTGCTGTCGTCGCGCCACCGACCAGTTCACGAGCAGCGGATTAGTGCGTCCGACCTGCGAGGAGCGGATGTGCACGCGATTATGGTGAAACTCGCCGGAGAGCACCAGATCGCTCATCGGTTTCCCGTACCAGGAGAGGGCTACCACGCTGCAGTCCGGCGCGGTCGTGCGGATGGCCTCGTGCAAGGCCTTCGGGTTCCCGGTGACATCGAAGGTAACGTCGGCGCCACGGCCGTCGCTCAGTTCCCGCACCGCGAGTGCCACGTCGTCCGTCTGGCGCGGGTCGATCGCCAGCTCGGCACCCCAGCGCCGCGCGCGCTCCCGCCGTGCCGCCAGCGGATCCACGACGACGACGCGACAGCCACTCGCGGAGCAAACCTGGGCGAGGATCTGGCCGATCACGCCCAGCCCGAAGACCACGACCACGTCGCCGTAGTGCAGCGTGGCGTCGAGCGTGCCGTTGAACGCGGTATTGGCGTTCGCGAAGAAGATGCCCTTCTCAGCGGGCAGGTCGCCCAGCAGCACCAGCTGTTCCGCGGGCAAGACGTGCGCGCCCTGGTGTGGCTGGTAGCAGAAGGCGCGCGCTCCCAGCAGTTCCGTGCTCACGCCCTCGCCTACGCTCTCAACTACGCCGACGCTGACGTAGCCGTAGGCCATTGGATAGTCCCAGCTGCTCTTCCCGCCTTTGAGGAAGAGACGGAGCTTCGGGTCATACGTCTGCGACCATTGGGGTGCGAACCCCCGGTAGACGTTCATCTCCGTGCCGTGGCTGATGCCCGACAGCTGCGAGCGCAGCAGAACCTCTCCAGGTCCCGGAGGCGGCACGTCTGTCTCGCGGCAGGCGGCCCGATAAGGTGCCTCGAAATACACTTGCTCAACACGCATGCTTGACCTCACAGGAAACTGAGCTGAGAGAGGGCGGCGCCGCTGCTCGCCCTCTCTCGCGACAGTAGATGACGACGGTTTACGGCTGGAACACCGAGTTGATGTGCGCCACCAGGGCCTTGGTCGCCTGGTCGACGGTCGCCTTGCCCAGCATCACGTTCTGCACAGGCGTCTGGACTGCGTCCGTCTCGAGCGCGCCCATCTGCGGGATTTCCTGGTGAGGATACTGGTAGGGGTAGGCGAAGTTGAGCTGGTTGATGAAAATGCTCGTTGGCATGGCGTTCCACGGGGCCTGCACGGACACGCTCTTCCGACCGGGGAGCTGGCCCGCTCCCTGGCAGAATGGGGAGAGTCCCTGGGCCGGATCCGTGATGTAGCGGATGAAGCGGAAGGTAGCGTCCTTATTCTTGCTCTGCGCCCACATGACCAGCGGCCAGCCGCCCAGGAACGCGGCGCGCATCTTCGGGCCGCGCGGCAGCTGCGCCAGGGTGATGTCCGCCTTCAGCTTGGGGTCGGTGATCCCGTTCAGCAGCCAAGGGCCGTCGATCATCATGGCGATCTTGCCGGCCTCGAACAGTGGCTCGAGCTTGGAGTTGTCATAGATCGGCGTGTCGGGCGGCGTCAGCTTGTACTTGAGGTAGATGTCGGTGTAGAACTGCAGCGCCGCGCGGAACTCCGGCGAGTCAAAGCCGCACAAGCCCTTAGCGTTGATGTACTGCGCGCCCCAGGCCAGGTAGAAGGTCATGAAGGTCTGCACGGTGAAGTAGTTGATGCCGCCCGGGATACCCCAGCCATAGACGCCCTTCTTGTTGAGCTTCATACCGAGCTGCAACATGTCCTGGCAGGTCTGCGGCGGCTTGGTGGGGTCGATGCCGGCGGCCTTGAGCATCGAGGTGCGCATGTAGATCAGCCGGGTCTCTTCACAGAGCGGGCTGGCGTACCAGTGGCCGTTGTACTGATAGTAGGCATGGTCGCCCGGGTAGATGTCCTGCGTGATATCCTTGCCGACTTCTTTGGACCAGGCCTGGAAGTACGAGTCCATCGGAGCGAGGGCGTCGATGGCGGCATATTCGGCCACGATGTCGTTGCCCATCATGGACACGTCGGGCGCGGCGCCTGTGGAGATTGCGGTGGTCAGCTTCTGCGCCTGCTCCCCCCACGGCACGATCACCATGTTGACGTTGACGTCGGGGTTCTTCGCCTCGAAGGCGGAAATCAGCTTGTGCCAGATGGTCAGCGAGGGGGTGTCAGTGTTGAATTCCCAGAAAGTTACCGTCGCGCGGGCTGCACTTCTGGCCGCCTCGGTCTTTGGCGTGTCCAGGAGCGTCGGCATGCCGAGTGCTGCGGCCGCGGTCCCCGCGGCGGCACCGAGAAACTCTCGTCGTTTCATCGTTCGCGTAACTCCATGTTCTGCTAGACGATCAGAACGCCGTGCATCTAGCCGGCGCGTACAGTCCGTAGTCTCGCGAGCCTTCTCCCTCCTTTCCTCCGCAGTTTGCTGGACTGCGGGTCGATGCGCGCCGATGAAGGCGCGGCTGCAAGACGATGCGCTGACCCTTACGCACCGCGGAAGATGTCTCCCGCTCCTGACACTGCCGCACAATAAGGTCCACAGCCGTGCGGCCCATGTCCTCCGTCAGCGGCTCGACTTCAGTGAGCGGCGGCGTCATGAACGCTCCGAGCGTGTCGTCGTAGCTGACGACGGACAGATCGTCGGGGACCCGCACGGCACGGTGGTGCAGGCTCTGCAAGACTCCGGCGACGAGGAGGTCGCTACCGATCACCAGCGCGGTCGGCGGCCGCGCCGTGCTGAGGACAGCCTGCACGCCCGTGCCGCCGCCTTCGATACCATAGGGCACGAGCACGACCTGGGAGGTGGGCACGGCCAACCCGGCATCGCGCATGGCTGCGCGGAAACCGCGGAGGCGCTGCCGTTCGACGTGCTCGCTTCCTGCAATTTGGAAGTTGCCGCCGATAAACGCAATGTGCTTGTGGCCTTCGTTGATCAGGATGCGCGTCAGATCGTAGACGCCGCGAAGATGGTCGACGACCACGGAATGTCCACCAGGCACGGCAAGCGGGCGTTCGATCATCACCGCCGCCACACCGGCGGCCACGACGCGTGCGACGTTCGCCTCGGCGAGTGGCGTGGTGAAGATGATCCCGTTGACGCGCTTCTCCAGCAGCAGATCGACCGCGCGAGCCTCGGCTTCCGCGGAGTCCTCCGTGCAGGCCAGGACCGTGGCAAACCCGGACTCCTGGGCGCGAAGATCGGCGCCCCGCGCCACGAGCGCGAAAAAGGGATTGCTAATCAGGTTGGACACGACGTGGCCGATCAGCAGGGAATCATGGCCGCGCAACATGCGGGCCACCGGATCCGGACGGTAATCCATGCGCTCCGCGAGGTCCTTGATTGCCGCCTTGGTGCGTGCGCTCACATGCCGCGTACCGTTAAGTGCATGGGACACCGTGGTCGTCGATACACCGGCTGCTTGCGCCAGCTCCTTGAGCGTCACCCGCGACATCGACGCGTTCCGTTCCCTTTGGGCCATACAAATCGTTTGGTGCCAGTCGATTGGTAGCAATCGATTGGCACCTATTATGAACCGGGATCACACTGGTGTCAAGCGTCCCCACTCGGTGGGCACGATCTGGCCGCCTGGGCCCTGAGGCTGGCAAGTACGTGGCACCTGTGGTGTCATGCCTATGGTAAAAGGGTGGCCGCAATGGTCATGAGCTGTCGCCACACAGCGGATGGAAAGGCAGAGTGGAAAGGAAGCCCCACGCAGCGAAGCCGTCAGGAGCGGTACACTCATAGGGTGCCTCTTCACCGTAAACACGCCCTGCGTGCTCTATCTGTCAGAACATGTCGAACAAGCCGGAAGTCGCCGGAATGACGGCGGCGATCCGACAGGTTCATCACAGCACGTTCGCGGTTGGCGACCTCCACGGCGAGGTGACGTTGTTGCGCCTCCTGGTGGACGCTCTTCCCCTTGAGGCCGGCGATACGCTGGTCTTCCTTGGCGACTATCTCGATCGAGGTGAAAACTCGGCCGCCACAATCGGCGAGCTGCGCACCCTGGCCGAGGCCTATCGCTGCGTCTTTCTGCGCGGAAATCACGAGGACGCCTGGCTCGCGGAATGGACCGGCACCTCGTTTTCGCGCCAGCCTGCTATCGGCGGAGCCCGAAAGGCCTGGAGGGACTTCGGTGGCCAGCCGCCCTCAGAGCTCGGGCGGTGGCTCGAGCAAACGCGGATCGATTTCGAGGATTATCACGCGTTCTACGTGCATGCGGGCGTCGTGCCGGGGCAGCCGTTCGGGCGCACGCCTGCGCTGCAAAAGCTCTGGGGCGCGGGCGGGTTCCTCGAGAGCGATTATGACTGGGGCAAGCCGGTCGTCTTCGGTCACTGGCAGCTGCATGAGCCGTTGATTCAGCCGAATAAGATCGGACTCGACACGCACGCCTACGAGACAGGCGTGCTGAGCGCTGTCCGGCTGCCGGATCGAACCGTCTTCCAGGCGCGGCGGTAGCGGCTTGCGTGCGGGGCAATGCCCGAGCCGCGCTAGAATATGGTGGGAGGGATCCTCGCGTGGTCGCGCAACAGCAGGGACCGTTGTTTTCATACGACGAATACCAGGAATTCGAGGAGCGCGCGCACGAACGGCACGAATACCACGGTGGCTATGTGTTCGCCATGTCTGGCGGCTCGCTGAATCATAGCCAGATCGGTGGCAACGTGTATGCGCTGGTGCGTGCCGCGGTACGGGGAAGCGCCTGCAAAGCTTTCACCGAGGCGGTACGGGTGCGCGCAACGCTCAAGGACGACGTGTACCCCGACGTGTCGGTAACGTGCGATCCTCGCGATCTGGCGGACATGCGCCGCCGCGTGATTGCCTATCCGACACTTGTCGTCGAAGTGCTCTCGCCTTCCACGGCGCTGTATGACCGGAGCGACAAGTTCGAACTCTATCGGCAGATAGCAACGCTGCGAGAGTACGTGCTTATAGACAGCGTCACCACGCGTTGGGTTGAGGTACGTCGTAGAGATGATACCGGCGGATGGACGTCGACGACGTATAGCGGCGCAGACGACATTCACGTTGATACCATCAACGCCGTTATCCCTATCGCCGCGATCTATGAAGACACCGACCTCTAGAGGCCGCTAGCTCGGATCCACGATCGCGCCTGCGAACAGCAGGGTACCCGTTGCGTCGTCACGAATCGCGCAGAAAAACGGCCTGTTGACGGCCATGTGGAAGGAATCGACCATCACAGCCGTGGCCCCCACGCCGATAGAGGTAACCGCCGCTGCCTGAGTCCCATTCTCGTCGACATCCATGACCGCCTTATGCTGTACGTCGGTGATGAAAGCGCGCTGCTTCTCGAGGATGCCGGTGAAGGAAGCGGTATTGGGATCGAAGGCCTGTGCCATGCCCATCGCGGACAGCGCCGGCTTCAAGCTGCTACCGTATGCCACCGAGAACTTGGGCATCTGGATGCTGCCGTGCTGGGGCGCGAGACCGGCGAGGAGAGCATTCCACGTGCTGGGATTGAGCCGGCTGAGGAAGGCCGGCAGGCTCGTGTTCGAAGCGGGCAACACCACGTACATGGAGATTCTCCCTGCACCATAGGGCAGGCGAATGGCCTCTGCCGCGGCGGATTTGGCATAGGCGAATGTTCCGGTCTGTTCCATCATCATCAACGTCTTGCGCTTGCCTGAGCCCGTGGTGAATGGCCCGGGCTGGGTGGCCGGCGCGCGGAATTGCGCGCTCCACGCGCCCTTGAAGTAAAGGGCATTGATCAGGAACATCACGGTATCCGCGTCAATCGACTTCACGATCGACGGGATCAGGCCGTGTGTCTGCTCTTTGACCCAGGCGTTGATCGTGTCGGGCGCATGCGGATTCTTGAAGTCCAACGCCTGAAGGCTGGCGTTATAGGAGTTGCGCAATGTGGCGGTGAACGCGGGCGCCACGGACACTCCCAGTCGTACCCAGAGCGAGTCGGCAATACTCAGCTTGATGGCCGAATCGCGCTGCCGCAGGCCGGTTAGCAGGCCAAATGTCGCCGTATTGATTTGCGCCTGGCTGAGCGACTTGTAGGCAAGTGTCGCCGCCATCGCCTTCTGCGTCGATCCCGCGGCGCCATTGAAGACCATTGCCAGCGCGGTTGCGACGCTCAGTGGGGAGAAGAACAGGTTCTGGCCACCGGCGTTCTTTAGCAGCGTGTTCTGAAGGCGAAATGCGAAGTCGAGGTTGGCTGCCACAAGCAGATCCAGGGAAGACGTTCCCGTCGCGAGCGTGTACGACCGTGACGCGGCGGAAGCTGCTTCGACCGGTGGCACGGCGTCTCCGAACCGTGCGCCGATCGCGAGGCCGGCGCCGATGCCTCCGGCGACCATCAGGCTGGTACGGAGAACGGTCTTGCGCGAGTGGCGCCGTGCAAGGTCCGAGTGGTTATGCGGCATGTTCAGACTCCTCAGCATGATCACATTAGGCCGATCGAGTGCGAGCTGCCAGGCAGCGGCAACCTGCAGTCTGAACGCGTGAGGGGGCGTTAGGGTCACGGTACACCGGTCCGGGCGTATGTTGCCACGTCAAGGCTGATACTCCAGGGCAGCGCGCGTACAGGTGATTATAGGGCCTGCGCCAGAATCTCGCGCATCTGCGCGGGCGTGAGCGTGACCGGATTCGCCTTCATGCTGCTGGCGACTGCGGCTTTTTCGACCAGCTCAGGAATATCGCGAGATGTTACGCCGTATGCTGCCAGCGGAGGGATCGCCAGGTCCTCGACAAGCTCGCGTACCCAGGCCACCGCATCCAGCGCCCCGGCATGCGGATTCCCGGTCAGGATGCGCCCGATCTCGTCGTAGCGGTGCACTGCCTCGTGCGCGGATTGTTGCATCACCTGCACGTTGGTGGCCATGACGTGCGGCAGGAGGCGCGCGCATATCGCGCCGTGAGGGGCTGGGAACATTCCTCCCAGCGGTCCGGCGAAGCCGTGCACCGCGCCCAATCCGGCATTGGCCAGCGCCAGTCCGCCGAACAGGCTTGCCAGCGCCATATCCTCGCGCGCGGACACGTCGTCGCCGTGGGCAAAGGCCTGCCGGAGGGAGCGAGCCACACGGCCAATTCCGTCCCGGCACAGGGGATCGGTCATCGGGTTGGATTTGCTGCTTACGAACGGCTCGATCAGCTGCGTGAACGCGTCCAAACCGGTAGCGGCAGTGACCTGGGGCGGCAGGCTGTAGGTGAGCGCGGGGTCGACAATGGCCAGGCGCGGCAACATCAGCGGGCTGCGCAGGCTCACTTTCACGCGATGCTCGGTCGATGCCAGTACCGCGTTGCGCGTGACCTCGGTGCCCGTGCCGGCCGTGGTTGGGATGGCGATATATGGCACGGACGGCCGCACGAGCGGCTTTGCCCAGCCAATCACCTCCAGGTAATCGTTCAGATCGCCGGGGTTCGCGAGCATGGCGGCGATTGCTTTGCCCGTGTCAAGCACGCTGCCACCGCCGAAGCCGACCACGAGATCGCAACGCTCCTCCCTCGCCAGGGCGGCGCCGCGAAGCACCAGGTGCGTCGTGGGCTCTCCGGCGACCGGAAGGGTGATAACGTCAACTTCGTGTCTGGCCAGCAGCGCGAGCAGCGGCGCGGCGCGCTCCGCGGACTGTCCCAGGACTACCAGCGCGCGGCCTCCCATTGTCGCGGCGAGCGGCCCGGCCTGCTCCAGAGTGCCGGCGCCAAAGACGATGCGCGTAGCTGTGGCAAACTCGAAGCGCACGCATTCCCTCCTTGCTTCGCGAGGACCGGTACATGCCGCTGGTCCTTATCCCCAATCCGCATCGTCAGGATAGACGTTGCCGTACTTGACACTCGTGCGCGGCTCGGCCATCATGCCGGCAACCGTGTCGCGCCAGGTCTGATAGTGCGCCGTCTCCTTGTGCTTGGCCGCGTCATCCGCCGTCCGATACACCTCGACCAGTACGAAGCGGGTCTCGTCGTCGGCCTGTTCGAGCACGTCAAAGCGCGCGATGCCGGGTTCCTGCACGCTCTGGCGCGCGTTCTCTCGAGTTGCCGTGCGAAAGGCCTGCACGGACATCGGTTTGACGCGCACGTGCACGTGGACAATGTACACGCTGCCGCTCCTTTCACTCGGGCGAGCGATTGCGCCTGGCAATCGCCTCATCAGTCATTGTACTCCCGTGTGCCGCTGGGCCATGCCGCCACGATCGTTCGGCGTGCGCGACCGCGGCGCCGACTGCCGCCGCTATCCGTTCGGCGCGAGGGGTTTGACACCGGGGGCGTTGATCATGAAGTGCCCAGTAACAGACAGAGTCGCGGAACGAGTCGGTTCTGGCCGTTCGGCCCGGCGATCTATCCGGCAGCCGGCTACCCGCAGCCCTGCAGTCTCGGCTGCCTCCCGTGAACAGTGGCTGACCGATTCGGCATCGTGAGTCTCTATGCGGATATTCCGCCGCGATCAAGCTGTCCGGCTGAGCCGGATTGTCACTGCTCTCGCCCGCTACCGAGGCCTTCAAGATGTTTGTTCTGGACCAATGTGCCGGCGAGGGTCAGCTCGCATTCAGCCAGCTATCCCCGCAACACCGACTTCAGGAACGCGCGCGTGCGCTCGTGCTGCGGATTCTCGAAGATAACGCTCGGCACACCCTCCTCGATGATCACGCCGTTGTCCATGAACACCACGTGGTCGCCGACGTCGCGGGCGAAGCCCATCTCGTGCGTGACGACCACCATGGTCATCCCTTCCATCGCCAGCTGCTTCATCACGTTCAGCACGTCGCCCACCAACTCGGGGTCGAGCGCGCTCGTCGCTTCGTCAAACAGCATGACCTTGGGCTCCATCGCCAGGGCGCGGGCGATAGCCACGCGCTGCTGCTGGCCGCCTGAGAGCTGGGAGGGGAAGTGGTTGGACTTCTCCATCATGCCCACGCGCTCCAACAGCACGTTCGCGCGCTCTGTCGCCTCGTTCTTGGACATCCCGCGCACCCGGATGGGCGCTTCGATGATGTTCCCCAGCGCGGTCATGTGTGGAAAAAGATTGAACCGCTGGAACACCATGCCCACTTCCGAGCGCATGCGGGCGATGTTCTTCGACGTATCCTCCTTGAGTCTCCCGTTCACCTCGCGGTAACCCATCAGCTCGCCGTCGATGCGGATCTCACCCTGCTGGATCTTCTCCAGGTGGTTGAGGCAGCGGAGTATGGTGCTCTTCCCGGAACCGCTGGGACCAATGATCACGTGCACCTGGCCCTTCGGTACCGTGAGGTTTACGCCTCGCAGCACGTGATTTCGCCCAAAATGCTTGTGCACGTCCTGCGCGGACACCATCGGCCAGGAGCCGTTGGCGCCCCCGGGCACCGTCTGTCGATCGGCCACTGTCATCATCCTCTTGGGCGCCTACTTCACCTTATGAGATAAACAGCAACCGACCTCGACCCATCAGCGTGCGGAACCAGCCGGGATCCTGCGCCCGCCGGTCGCCGAGGCGGCTTTCGATATACATCTGGACAAACGTGAACACCGTTGACAGGAACAGGTAGTAAAGAGCCGCGATTACCAGCAGTGGAACGATCGAGAGGGCGCCATCGCACGCCGTGCACTCGTAGATGTTCTGCGCACTTCTGAGGAGCTCGGCCAGCGCGATAGTGGACACAAGCGACGTCGTCTTGAGCATGCTGATGAACTCATTACCCGTCGGCGGGATGATCACCCGCATGGCCTGCGGCAGCACGATGCGCCCCATAACTTGGGTGTAGCGCATGCCGAGCGAATGGGCGGCCTCTGTCTGCCCTTTGTCAACCGCTTCCAGGCCGGCCCTCACGATTTCTGCCATGTAGGCGCCCTCGTTCAGCCCGAGCGCGATGAAGGCGGTGACGAATTCGGGCGTCGACGCCGGTAGTATCTGCCACCAGAGGAGTATCTGGACGAGCACAGGGGTACCCCTGAACAGCCAGATGTAGAGCTCGGCCACGACACGGAACGGGATCAGCTTCGAGGTTTTTCCTAGCGCGGCAAGTACGCCCAGCACTATACCCAGAAACTGTGCGACAACTGTCAGCTCGAGCGTGATCTTGGCGCCGTCAAGGAGCGTACCGTCAAACACGTATTCTCGGAAGACCGGCCAACTCCACTGCAAGTCCAGAGATACGGGTAGGTTGAAAATCGTTGGCCCCCTTTCCCACCGTCTCGGGGAAGGCCGCGTGCCCGCGCACAGCCTTCCCCGAATCAGGCACGACCCGCTCTACTTCAGCAGGCCCTGGCCAAGATGGTACTTGATGAAGATCCGCGCGTACTCCCCGTCACTCTTTACGAGGTTGAAAGCAACGGTCATCGCCTTGAACAGCGCGTTGTCTGCCTTGCGAATGCCGATGCCGTACGGACTGGCGCCCCACTGCTGGCCGGCAATCTCGTACCTGTTGGCATACTGCGTGGAGTCGTACACGCCGACCGGGTAATCCGTCAGCTCGGCAGCCGCGCGACCAAGGCCAACCTGCTGCAGGGCCACGGCGTCCAGATCGTAGGTCTTTATCGTCATCTGGGACTTGCCCTGCTTCTTCAGCACGACATTCTCCGCGTTGGCCGAGTCAATCTCCACCGTCCCCGACTGGATGGAGACGGTCCGGCCAGAGAGGTCCGCCAGACTCTTGATGTGGAAAGGATTTCCCTTCTTCACCACCATGCTCTGGCCGGCAAGGAAATATGGCACGAAACTCAGCGTCTTCTCACGCGCGGTTGTGATGTTCATCGAGGAGATGATCGCATCGTAATGGTGGCTCTGCAGGCCGATAATGATCGTGCCAAAGTCCGTGATGTTGATGAAAGCGGCTTTCAGGCCCATTTTCGCGGCAATAGCCCGGCCCAGCTCGACGTCGGCGCCGGACTGATCGGTGCTGTTCTTGCCTACCAACTCCTCCATGGGAGGGTAACCGAAGTTCGTGCCAAAGGTGAGCGTGCCACTCGAGATCAGTCCAGGCGGTGGAACCACCGGCGCGGCGCCGTGCGCGGAGCCATAGAACGGCAGAAGGCTCACAATGGCGATGCCGGCGATAATCAGACGAATTCGCTTCACAAGAGACTCCTTGAAGGTCAATAAGGCTCTGGATTACAGGCGCTGGAAGCAAGAAAGAACGTGGAGTCCTAGATTCGGCATCGAATCCTCGGTTCGGCGGAGTCTGCCCTGAGTCTGCCGAACCGGCCTTCAGGTATCAGCGCGTGACTTTCGGGAATAAGGCCACGGTACCAGGCCGCATGTGCTCGAGATAACTGCCCGACCTATCGCACCTCCTTTGACCAGACCTGCTCGGCAACGCCACCGTCGCAACGAATGTTGTGAGGGATGATACAGCATCGAGGCAGACACGGATCAGTGATCATGCAGGCGAGGGCAAGTTTATGCAGCTAGTCCAGGGGCGATTCCGCCTCACTCGATACCGCAATAGCGGATGATCAACAGCGCGAGGCTTCGTGCCACGGCCGCTACCTGCGCCACGGACACGAACTCATCGGGCATGTGCGCGGTGCGCGCCCCCCCTGGGCCAAACAGCACGGCCGGAACATGCGACTCGTTGACGAAATGGCGCAGGTCGGAGCCATACGTGGCGCCTTCAATGGCCGGCCTCGTTCCGTGAGCGTCGGCGACGCACCCAGCCAACAGGTCAACGAATGGGTGAGGGAGCGGCGTCTCGGCGGGCGCAAACCGTCCTCCCACCCAGGTTACGCGCGGCGGGTGCTCCGCAAGCCACGGATCGTCCCCGGCCGCCTCGGCGATCGCTTCCTCTAGGTCGCGTTGCGCCGAGGCGAGATCCTCGCCAATCGCCACGCCATAACGACCGATGGCCTCGAGCTCTTCGGGTACCGTGGACAGCCAGTTTCCCGCGCGCAATATGCCGATGCCGAGGGGATACGGCAGGGCCTGCCGGCCGAGCAGCGGGTGGTCGACCCCCGTGTTGCGGTGCCGCTCGAGTTGCTCGAGAGCGCGGAACAGCGGCAAGAATTTCTCGATCGCACTTACCCCTGCCAATCGCTCGCACGCGTGCGCGGCGCGGCCCTGCACATGTAACGCGAATCCAAGCGCTCCAGCTTGCGCCGGAATGATGCTCAGCTCAGTCGGCTCGACGATCACCGCCGCGTCGCCGGTGTGCCCGCGCCGGATCGTGGCAAGCGTGCCGATTCCGCCGTCTTCCTCGCCCACCACGCTCTGCAGCTGCACGCGGCCGCGCAGCTCCACCCCCACCCGCTGCACGGCGCGGATTGCGGCGAAACCGGCCGCCAATCCCCCCTTCATGTCGCAGGCGCCTCGCCCGAAGACGCAGCCGTCGCGCAGATCGCCACCCCACGGATCGACGTGCCAGTTCTCTCTCACGCCGACAGGCACGACGTCAATGTGTCCGTTGAGGATCAGTCGCGGCCCATTGCCGGCGCCAAAAGCGCCCGTGAGCCCGTACGCGTCCCCTCGCTCGGTCTCCTCGCCGGGATAGGCGGCATCGGCGCGGATAGCCTGCAGATCTATCGGCCAGAGATCGACGTCGAGCCCAGCCGCGCGCATCCGCTGCGCGAGATACTCCTGCGCGGCGCGCTCGTCGCCGGTGACACTGGGAATGCGCACAAGGGAGCACAGCATGTCGACGATCTCATGCTCGTCAATCGCATCGTGAATCGCGCGTTCGACCGCCCGGAGCGGCATGGTCTCCTAGCGGCCAAGCAGGCCGCCGCGTCCACCGCCGCCAAGCCTCTTTCTATTCATATTGCGCACGTCGCTGGTAGCGCCGCCAATGAAGCCGCCGGCCAGGCAGAGGACACCCACGACCAGGGCAATGACGTGAAATCCAAAGCCGGTTACTACGAACGTGACGGCTGCCAGACCGGCCAGCGCAGCCCCATCCAGGAAGGCAGGCGCCTTGCGCAGGCGACCCGCGGCGAAGCCGACCACGGCAAGCGCCACAAGGAACAAGAAGAGCAACATCCGACGAAACCTCCGGTCTGGTTACGCGCGACACATATCACGAACTGCGATTCACCACACGTCGATAGTAGTGTGCCACTTTTCGCCCCACCCGTCCTGCTACGGGCAACACGGCAACACGTGCGGCATGAGATGCTTCTAGCGTGAGCATACCGCACGAAAGGCTCTGCGTGGTATGCTCTTTGCGGCCCATCCAGCATACTATCCTCGCCACGCGAGCCTGCCTGGACGTGTCTTTACTGTCATGTGGCGCGGCTGCCATCAACAACGTATTTCCCGTATGCCAGTGGACTTGGAGGCGCGATGCTCGCACTGCTCGGCTACTTCACGATCAACGTAGACCCCGTGCTGGTAAAAGTTGGACCATTCTCCCTACGCTGGTACGCCTTGATGTATCTGCTGGCCATCGTGGTGGGCATGCTGGTGATGGTTCCTTATGCGCGCAGTCGAGGCATCACCAGTGAACAGATCTGGAACGTTGCCGCGGGTGTCGTGATTGCCGGACTTATCGGCGGCCGCCTTTACTATGTCGTGCAGAACGATCCCGGGCATTACGCGAATCATCCCGGCGACATCATCGCGCTCTGGCAGGGTGGCATGGCCTTCTTCGGCGCCGTTTTTCTCGGCGTGCCGGTGCTACTGGTGCTTGCCCGCGTGGAGAAGGTGCCGCTGGGCGTAGCGCTGGATTGCGTAGCTATCTTCGCGCCTCTGGCGCAGGCAGTCGGGCGAATCGGCAATCTGATCAACGGCGATATCATCGGTTATCCGAGCAACCTTCCGTGGGCGGTAAAGTACACGAATCCTAACAACTCCTTCATTCCGCAGTCACTGCACGACAATCCCGTACCCGTGCAGCCGGCCGGCGCCTACGAGTTCCTGTTCTGCATCGGCTTGTTTGCCGTGCTATGGCCGCTTCGCAACCGGCTGAAGCCGGCCGGCATGTTGTTCGTCCTCTATCTCAGCCTCTACTGCGTCGGCCAATTCGTGCTCTTCATATGGCGGGATAACGAAATCGTGACGCTCGGCCTCAAGCAGGCGCAGATCACGGCGGTGGCCGTGCAGGCGCTACTGGTGCTCGGCGCGTACTTCATGCTGCTCAAGCCCTGGGTGTTCGATCCGGCCTACGACATCGACGAGGATGAAGAGTTCGAGGGAGATGACGAGGACTACGAGGACGGCGAGGAAGCGGAGATCTCCGACAGCGCCGGCGAGACCTCAACGATCACGTCGAGCAGTGCGGTCGGCGCGGACGGGCAGGAAGAGGCCGGCGCGCCCGATCCGGCGGCTCCCGATCAGGGAGACGTTGATCCCAGGGAGTAGCTCCTCACCCGAAAGCACTGCTTGCGAGCGCGCATTCCACGGTCCATACTGATTCTTACCAGACGGTATGAACGTTCTTTGAATACCGGATGTATGCTTGTGCCCGCACGAAGCAGTCGCCGGGAGTCGGGCGTGCGTTTGTCATCACAGGACAGATCCTGAGGGGAGCAGTGTATGGCCACGCAGGAATCCGGCCTGCGCGACCTTGGCGCGAGCGCGTCCGCGAGGCGGGACGCGGTGAGCGAGAAGCTGTCCATGGTAGTGGACGGCCCATCGACCGACGGCCTCAGTCTGCTCATCCTGCCGTTCTCCACGCCGCAGGGCGAGGAAGCGATTGGACGCAGGGTCGGGGAACTTGTCCAGCGGCGGATGAGCGCGGTCTCCGATCTCACAACCGGCCACGGCTTGCTCGTGGCTACCGGTCCCGAGGGACGGCGCTATGTACCGATCTATTCGCCGCTCTCGGACGAGCAAGCATACTCGTGCAGCGCGAGCTGGCGCGCCGATTATGTCCTCTCAGGGGCCATCACGCTGAACCCGGCGCTCCGCTGGAATCTGACGCTCAGGGAGGCAGCGCGAAGAATCACGCTGTTCGAGGATGCGCTTATCGGCGATCCGGAGGACCTGCTGGACGCCGCGGGTGACGTAGCCATCACCATGGCCAACGCCCTAGGGCTGCAGCTCAGCGACGACCAGCTCGAACAGATCGAGAGCCGCGAAACTGGCCGTCTTGACGCCCTGCTCTCCTACCTGAACGGGGCGGATATGCGCGCGCAGCACGGCATCACCCGCGCGAACCCGCTGGGGGCGCGCGCCAAGTTGTTCGAGGCATTGGCGTTGGATCCCGACTTCGAAGCGCCAGCCGCGGTCCTTGCCGCGGAGATCGCCGCGAACGCCGCTGGCGACACCGCTGCGGACGAGCTTATCGAAGCGATGGAATTCTGGGGCGAGCAAGGGGTCGTGGCGTTGGAGCGAGTCGCGCGCATCTTGGAGCAGGACGGATTCAACGTGCAGGCGGCCGTTCTGACTTCCGCCGTCCTTGGCCAACAGCCAGACAATGTGCATGCGCTGGCGCTTGCCGGCCTGCAGGCTTACCGCGCGGGCCACTTCGCGCGCGCAGGGCGAATCGTTCAGCGCCTGCTGGACATCGACCCTGAACATCCCACGGCTTATGTTCTGCAGGGCAATCTTCTCGCCGCCGCGAACCGGATTGCCGGCGCCGCGATTCAGTGGGAAATCGCTCTCCAGCTTGATCCCGACCAGCCGAAAGTGCTGCTACGGCTCGGCTCGTATCTGGCGACGGCCGGCGAGCACCAACGGGCCTTCGATGTCCTCAAGCATGTCGACGCAATGGGAGCCTCCACCGCTGACTCGCTGTACCAGCTCGGCGTTGCCGCGTACCGGCTTGGCCGCATCGACGAAGCGATCGGGGCGCTCACAGCGGCAATCGAGCTCACTGATGACCTTCCATACCTGCACATCATGGCGGCTCGCTGCTACGTACGGGCTGGCCGGGATGACGCCGCCGACTGGCACAACAAACGCGCGCTCGAGCTGCTTCCGAGCTACTGGCCTGCCGCATTGGCCGTTGGCTATGCCGCGCTCAACCAGGGACGGATCGCGGGGGCCCTGGAGGCCTATACCCTCGTCGCCAGCGCGAAGCCCGATCTGCCGGAAGCGCTGTATGGCCTGGGGATAGCACTCATGGCGAGCAATATGGACGGCGATGCGCTGGAGGCACTGGTGCGCGCACGCGAGCTGGACCCGCGAAGCGTGTCGATTCTCTGTGCGCTCACGCTCTGTCTGCTGCGCAACGACAGGCTGGAGGATGCCCGGGCCGCCGTCGCCATTGCCGCGCAACTGGCCCCGAACAACGAGGATGTCGCTCATTGCATTGGCAAGGTGCGACAGGCGACAGCACAATGAGCGCCGTACGTACACTCTGCGCCGCAGTTCAGGCCGAACGGCCCTTGACCGTTATCAGGTGGGGGTGCAGCGTGTGCCCATGGATCAGTGGGCGCGGACGCCCGGTCTCTAACGGCTCGCTTCGTGCGCACGGCGTTTCGCACGGTGCGCGGTCGGGACTACGAAGGGAGGGCATGAAATCTGCCTGACCGCTGCGAAGTGAGCGTGTCTGCGCAGCTTCCGATAGTCCGGATCGAAACGAGCCTCTCGTCGGCCGGTTACCACCGCTCTACGTGCTGGGAGGACGTCAGATGCATACCCTTGAACCCATCCTCGAGCGACATCCCTTCTTCGCTGAAATGGACGAGCACTACCTGGAGCTGCTTGTCGGTTGCGCCTCAAACGTGCGATTCAGCGCCGGCGAGTACTTGCTGCGCGAGGGTGAAGGGGCTAACCGCTTTTACCTCATCCGTGCCGGTACAGTGCGACTGGAAATCTCCGCTCTGGGACGAGGGTCGATCGCCATCCAAACCCTCGGCGAAGGCGACATCCTGGGATGGGCCTGGCTGGTTCCTCCCTATACCTGGAGCCACGACGCGGTGGCGCTCGAGCTCACCAGAGCCGTGGCCCTCGACGGCGCATGCCTGCGAGGCAAGTGCGAAGAGGACCACAACCTTGGCTACGCGCTGCACAAGCGGTTCGCGTCGATCATGGCTGGGCAGCTCAGAGCCACACAGTTGCAACTCCTGGATGTATACGGCAGGCACGCGTAGCGCTAGGACACACGCGTTCTCGACTCCCACACCGGCGCCCACCGCGGGCGCCGGCGGGAGGCCGCTTGCGCCACCACCACCCGCGCTAGTGATGCCCAGCGCAACGGTGCACTGACCGTTCTTGCTGCTCACCGTGATGGACCCACCCAGGCCCGAAACCCCAAGTCACACGCTGGGCTACGATCCACGAGCGAACCGAGAATACCAGCACGATTGCCGTTGTCGTACACTGAATTGCACACCGTGGGCGAGAGGACTGTCTGCCGATGACCCAGACCGATATCGAGGACGCAAAGCTACATCTGCCAGAGCTTATCGAGGCTGCGACGCGCGGCGAGGAGGTCCTGATCACGGCGGATAGTCTTCAAGGACACCCTGTGGTGCAGTTGGTACCGGTGGGGCAAGCAAAGCGCGCCCCCGAGTTTGGCAGTGCTCGCGGCCTGATCAGGATGGCGGACGACTTCGATGCGCCATTGACGGACTTCTCTGAGTACCAATGACGCGGGTCCTGCTCGATACCCATGCGTTTCTGTGGTTTGTCAGCGGAAGTGCGCAACTGAGCCCGCGAGCACAGGCCTTGATCGCCGATCCGACTACGGAGCCGTTGCTCAGCATCGCGAGCGTCTGGGAAATGGCAATCAAGATCAGTCTCGGCAAGCTGACCATCGATGCCCCGTTCCACACTTTCATCTCAGCACAACTACGCCGCAATGGGATCGCACTCCTGGGTATTTCTGTAGACCATACAAATCAGGTCGTGAGCATGCCATTCCACCATCGTGACCCGTTCGACCGCTTGCTTGTAGCACAAGCTATCGTTGAACAAGTGCCTATCGTGAGCGCGGACACGGTGTTCTCAACGTATTCCACGAATCGCATCTGGTGAGCAGGCGTCAAGCGCGGCGTCCGTCACTGTGACCCTCCGTGTCGGCGCCCAGTGCGGGCGGACGCGACACCCGCGAGCGGGTCCCGGATGCTCCCAGGATCCCGGCGATTACAATCTCCCGACACGCCCGGTCGCCGGTCCGCGGGTCGGGTTACTCCGTGAGTGAGATGACTGCAATTCGGTTCGTCGTTCATTCAGCCCGGACCGCCGGATCCGGATCGAGCGTCACGCCGTCGTAGATCTGCCCGACTGGGAGATCGAGTCCAATGCTGGCGAGTGGAAGTGTGCAGCCGACGGCGAAGGCGGTGACGATCCATTGACCGTCGTCCGTCCTCCTGTAGAGCGTTGCCAGGGGTCGCCGATTGTCGAGAATCAAGTACTCGCGGAGGTTCAGTGTAGTCTCTCAAGCCCCTTCAGGGATCATTGCTTTGCCATGACCGTTCACGGTCAGGCCACCCAGGTTCTTGCCTAGCTAATCGGGTCAATTGACAGGCGTCTCGGGTACGGCATATACTGGCGCTAGATATATGAATCTATATTCGTATTCATACACGAGCGTGGTGCGCGGAGGTCGCTTGCCCGGTCGAACGCAGGCTTCGCAGCCGAGTGACGGCGCGCCGTTGCAAGGCTCGCCCGACGAGGGACGCGCCGACTTCCCGGCCGTGCCGAGCTCGGGAGACGTGCCGCGCGTGCCACGCCAGGAGCGGGCGCGCGCCAAGCGCGACGCGCTGCTCAGGGCCGGCGCCGCGCTCTTTGCCGACCGCGGGTACCACGCGGCGACGACACCGGACATAGCCGCCGCCGCCGGCGTGAGCATCGGCACGCTCTACAGCTACTTTCACGACAAGAGGCAGATTCTGCTGGCGCTGCTTGAGGGCACGGCGGCGATGCTGCGCGCGCTGAATCTCGGCGCCACGCTGGTTGGTCCCGACTGGCGCCAGTCGATCCGGCATGCGCTGGCCGTGGCGCTGCCGTACGACCGGGCGCACTATCAATTGCAGCGTGCCTGGATGGCGCTCGAGGCCGGCGACCCCGAGATCGCCGCGTACGCCGTGGAGGTCCAGCGCTGGCTCTATCACCAGGTGCTGCTCGCCATCCGCCGAGGTGTCGCCGAAGGCCGCGCCTGGCCCGATCTCGATGCGGAGCGCACCGCCTGGACCATCACCACGCTGCTTGACCATGTCTGGCATCATCGGCTTCGGCCGGAGCTGCTGACGGAGACAGAGTTCTACCGTCAGCGAGACGCGTTAGCCGACCTCATCTACCATGCCGTCTTCTCGGCGACGACCGCGGGCGACGACCAACCGGCATCGGGCTGAGCGAAGGAGAGAAGAATCGTGGCTTCCGAGAACCAAGCGGGCACGATCGGCACTGGCAGCGCCGTCGCGCGCGCTCATAAGTGGTGGACACTGCTGGCAATGGCCTTCACCATCTTCATGGCCCTGCTGGACATGACAATCGTCTACGTCGCGCTTCCCACGATCCAGAAGGACCTGCACGCGGATCTATCCGACCTGCAATGGGTGATCAACGCATACGCCCTCACGCTGGCCGTCTTCCTGGTAACGTCCGGCAGGCTGGGCGACATCTTCGGCCGCAAACGCGTGTTCATGGCGGGGCTCGCCATCTTCACACTCGGCTCGTTGCTCTGCGGCGTCTCGGGCGGCATCACGCTCGTCAGCCTCTCGCACATGAACGTGCTGCTGATCGCGCGCGGCGTCCAGGGCCTCGGCGCGTCGATCATGTTCCCTATGACGCTGGCGATCATCACGGCAACATTCGAGGGCCCGGAGCGCGGGCGGGCCATCGGCATCTGGGGCAGTGTGAGTGGTTTGGCTACCGCCATAGGGCCGCTTGCGGGCGGGTTCCTGGTGGAGAACGCGGGCTGGCAGTCGATCTTCTTCATCAACGTGCCGATCGGCATCGTTGCCGTGCTCGTGGCGGCCTGGGCCGTCGCCGAGTCGCGTGATGAGCGCGCGCCGCGTTCGATCGATGTGTTCGGACTGGCAACGATCACCATCAGCCTGTTCTGCCTGACCCTGGCGCTCATTCAGGGCAACGACAAGGGCTGGACCTCGCAGTACATTCTCACGCTGTTCGCCGTGGCTGTGGTGGCGATGGCGGCATTCCTCGCCGGCGAGCCGCGGATCAAGAATGCCATGGTCGACCTGCGACTGTTCAGGAACGTGAGCTTCACCGGCGCCGCGATCACGGTATTCGCGCTGAGCGCGGGCATACTATCCGTGTTCTTTTTCCTGACCCTCTACTTTCAAAACTTTCTGGGCTACAGTGCCATGGAAACCGGCGTGCGTTTTCTGCCGTTGAGCGGCTTCATCCTGGTTTCGGCTCCTATCGGCGGCATCGTCATGGATCGTATCGGCGCGCGCCCCGTGCTCACGCTGGGCATGGCGCTCCTCACCCTTTCCGTCGTGCTGATGACGCGCATCTCGCCGCACGACGTGAAAAGCGATTGGGTGGTGCTCTTGCCCGCGTTCATTCTGGGCGGGTTGGGCATGGGGCTGGCGCAGCCACCCATCTCGACAGTAGCCGTGGGAACAGTGCCGAGCGCGCGCGCCGGCATGGCCTCGGGCGTCAACAGTATGTGCCGCCAGGTCGGCTCTGCCTTCGGCATCGCCTTCCTTGGCGCCATGCTCACCAGCCACTACAACGGGCTCGTCTCGGACCGCATCTCAGCGCTCGCCCAGCTCCCGGCGAGCGCCAGGGCCGGCGCGATCGGCCAGGCGCAGCACGCCGGAACGGTTGCGGCGAGTCTGGGGCTGCCGGTGAACCCGGCGCAGCCCAATCCCATGGCGCACTCCCCTGCCTTCCCGCTCATCCAGCACATTGCCCGGCAGTCGTTCGTGGATGGCACGGTCTTCGTCCTCTGGCTGGCCGCGGCCATGCTGGGAATCGGCACCGTGTCGGCCTTCACCATGATCAGACGGAAGGACATGGTGCACGAGCAGGAGGCGGCCGCCGCGACCGCGGCCTGATGGATGATTGACCTGAGCTCGAGAGTGGACGCCAATCTCCGGACACGATTGCAGCCCCGGACCCTTGCCGGCATGCTGTTCCTTGCAACTATTGTCGGTGAACTGGCACTCATCGCGACGTTCCGCTATCCCGTGTTGGAAGACGGACCGTTGCACCTCCAGGCTGCGGTGCTGCTGGGCAACTTCGGCGGCATCTACAGCCGGTATTACGTTCTCACCAACTACACAGCCCCGAACCTCAGTACTGAGTATCTGCTGGCCGCGCTGGTAAAGGTGTTCACGCCCAATGTCGCCGAAAAGATCATGCTTGGCGGCTACATCGTAGCGCTGCCTCTCGCCTTGCGCTACGCAGTCAATGCCGTGCGACCGGGCCGCAGCTGGCTTGCCTTCCTTGCGTTTCCCTTCACCTTCACCGCCACACTGCAGCTCGGCTTCTTCGGTTTCAGTTATGGGGTTGTGGTCTTCCTCCTTGCGGTTGGTTATGCGTTCCGCCACCGCAATGAAATGCATCCAAAGCACACGCTTGTCCTGTTGCTGCTGTTGCTGCTCACCTACACCACGCACCTGTTGCCCTTCCTGGAAGCCGTGATCTTCATCGGGACGGTGTACTGTTGGGAAATGGCTTTCGACGCGTGGGAAGCGCACAAGCGGGGGAGTACTCCGCGCGTCGCCATTCAAGACCACCTTCGCCGCATGGCGCCGTTCGCGATTGCCGCCACTCCATGCCTTATCCTCACCGTCGCCTACGTGCTTGCCAATGGCACGAGTGGCTCCAACGTCCTGTCGCCAGGCCAATGGAGGCAGTTGGTGAGCGTATTCGACCTCTCGCTGGGCATCCTCTCGTACTCTGCCTGGGAAAAGCTTCCTTGCCTTGCCTTGGCAGTACTCCTCGCCATTCTTGTCATCGCTGCCGTGCGCTCCCGGCTCCCTCAGCTGAGACTGCGCCGCGAGGACGCGTTTGGCGCCGCTGCTCTCGTCTCGCTTGTCACCATCGTGCTCGCCCCCGAAAAGATCGCGAGCGGTGGTGGTTTTAGCACGGAACGCCTGGCCTTGTTCCCCTTCTACGCGCTCGTGCTGTGGATTGCCTCCCAGCCTGTCGTGGAGCGGCTTTCCGCTCTGACCGTTGCGGTGGCCATCGCGGTTCAAATCGTCCTGCTGGCGATCCGCCTACCCTTTTATCAGTCCTTCAGCGATCAGGTGGCTGAATACGATTCGATTGCCACGAGCATCCGTCCCGGGTCCACGATGCTGCAGATCAACCTGTGGCCGGATGGCGTGCGTGACAACCCGCACAGCCACCCGCTTTCCAACGAAGCTAGCCGGATTGCCGCCGAGCGACACGGCATCGACCTCGGCAACGCTCAAGGCTGGACTCCCTACTATGATTTTCACTTTCGGCCGCGCCTGGATCCATACTTCCATCTCCAGTTCCATCCTGACGGCATGGGCAGTACGCCTCCGGACGTGGACTTGCGGGGCTACAACAGCACGAGCGGCGGCGAGGTCGACTACGTGTTCGTGCTTGGGCGACGGCACGCGACGCCCGACGTGTTGAGCGCTCCCGGTACCGTCCGAGTGCTGGGCGATCTGGCGAGCGAGTATCGGCTGGTCACCGTAACCCGCCCAACCGGACTAGTCGAGGTCTATGCTCTCACGCGCACCGATTTGCACGGCTCTATCCCCTAAAGTGAGGCCACGATGAAACCTGCAAGTGAAGCGCGGCTCACCAGCACAACGTGATGTAGATCCCGTCGTGGCTTCGGTATAGCACCACGCGCCGCCAACAGCCAGGCCACGAAGCGTCAGATATGGTAGCATGTGTACACAAAGGAGAATCATATGCAAGCACAAAGAGTCGGAATCCGCGAATTTCGCGAGAGGCTTGCCAGCTTTCTCGACCGCGCTGATCCCATTGCTATCACGCGCCACGGCGAAACGGTCGGCTTCTTTATTCCGGCACGCCCACGCCCAAAGCCAGTTGACCTCGAACCACTTCGGGCTGCCGCAACCGTGCTCGACGAACAGATCACCGCGGCCGGTGTAAGCGAGGATGAACTGCTACGCGAGTTCCAAGCATCGCGCCGTAGCCGCAAAGCCAGATCGTAGCATGTTGGTACTCGACGCCAACATCCTCATCCGCGCCGTGTTCGGGAAGCGTGTGCGAACCATCCTGGAACAGTATGCAGCAACAGTCCGGTTCTTTGCGCCGGACATCGCATTTGCAGACGCGCGTGAGCACCTGCCGCGCATCGTGCCAAAGCACGGGATCGATGCGGCGGCAGCCCTTGCGGTCCTTGAAGCACTCACCCTAGCCATCGAGTGCGTTGACGAGGAAATCTACGCAGCGTTTGAGCAACCTGCGCGCGAGCGCATGCGGTTCCGGGATGAGGACGATTGGCCTATCCTCGCCGCAGCGCTGGCCCTCGACTGTCCCATTTGGACCGAGGACACCGATTTCTTTGGCAGCGGTCTCGCCACCTGGACCACCGATCGGGTCGAGCTTTTCCTGGCCACACGCCAAACGCTATAGCGGGCAGCCCCGGCACGCCACGACGCGAGGCTGACGGACACGCCAATGCCGCACCTCCTCTCAGTAGCGCTTGGCTTGCCCGGGCGCGCAAGATCCGGCGGAGCGTTGGGCTGCAGCAGCCGCCTACCGAGTTGAAGCAGGCGATCGCTCCTGCATTGCTGACGCTGTTCTCCCGATCAGCTTGGTGATAAAGTAGCTGTGGTATCCCGGGCATGACCGCCGCGCGACACTGCGCGGTCTGGCCTTCACCTACTCTGTAGGGAGCAGAAATGGCGGTTCCAAAGTACCATCAGCTGTTCAACCCCGTGCTGGAAGCGATGAAGCGGCTGGGTGGCTCCGCGACGATCGCCGAGATGGAAGACGAGGTTATTGGCAGCCTGCAGATCTCTCCGGCCGACCTTGCGCAGCAGCATGGTGTCCACAGCACTGAAGTCGAATACCGACTCGCCTGGGCGCGGACCTACCTGAAGGCGTTCGGCCTGCTCGACAATACTTCGCGCGGAGTGTGGGTGCTCACGCCTGCCGGCAAAGACTGCAAACACGTGAACGAACAAGAGGTCGTGCGCTTCGTGCGCTCGCGGATCAAAGCACAACGGTTTGGTGAGCAGACCGAGGGCACGCAGGCGTCCGCGATGAGACTGGACGCTGATGGGGACCGGGACATGGCAGTGACGGAGGCCGTCGCCGAAGTCGAGCAGGACCAGTCCTGGCAGAGTCAGCTTATGCGTGTGTTGCTTGCACTGGAGCCCGGCGCTTTCGAGCGATTGTGCCAGCGCCTTCTTCGAGAATCGGGATTTACCCAGGTCAAGGTGACCGGCAGATCCGGTGATGGCGGTGTCGATGGCGTTGGTCTCGTACAACTCGGCGGGCTGCTCAGCTTCCCTGTACTCTTCCAGTGCAAACGCTACCGAGGCAGTGTCGGAGCAGGCGAGATCCGTGACTTTCGCGGCGCCATGATCGGACGCGCCGACCGCGGCCTTGTGCTGACCACGGGCACCTTCACGCGCGATGCGCGGGCTGAAGCGGCGCGCGACGGCGCTCCCCCAGTTGACCTGGTTGACGGCGATCGCCTGATGGAGAAGCTTAAGGAACTGCGTCTCGGCGTGGGTGTTGAGATGATCGAAAAGGTGGCAGTAGACGGCAAATGGTTTGCGGATATCTGATCCATGGACGCTGCGGATGGGAGGTCTGACGTGACGTACCCTCCCCCGCTCGTCGTCCTGCGCCTCGACCCGGGCCACACGCACCCCCGTGTCTATGTCTGCGACGAGATTCTTGACGCGATCCAGGCGGAGCGGTTCTAGGTCGGAGACGCACCCCGGCGATCCTTGCTGAACCGGATCGGCCATGCTATGTTCTGGCCATGGCACGGGAGAGCATCATGTGGTGGCAAGACCTGCTCTGGGGATTCTGGAACGGCATCACCGCATTGATTATTCTGATCGTCCACGTTTTTGGCGGCTGGCACGAGTACCCTTTCTTCGATACTGCCAGAGCTGACAACTGGTATGAGTTGGGGTTCCTGCTGGGCGCGGGGTCTCCCCTGCTCGGGGCCTCCAATACCGGCAAAAGAACCGCCGCCGGAGCCAGGCGAAAGGTCCCTGGATAGCCGAGTTTACAACTCGAGCTCGGCCTGCACGCGCTCGTGACGGGCCTGGCCAGGGCAGCGGCCAACAAGTAGAGAGCCTTTCGTCCAGCGGTCGTCGCGTGTCGTAGCGACGCAGCGTGGGACGGTCGACGCCGTGCGGTGACGCCGCCGCGGCCCTGGTCCCGTCAAACGGCGCGCGGAGGGCGGGAGCCGGCTCCCGCCCTCCGCGCTTTCGGATTCTGGTGGACCCAGCTGCCGTGTTGCGTTGGCAACAGCACGCTCCACCCCAGGGTGCCGTCGTCTTCCGCGTGTGCGGCGGTGGAATTGCGAGATAGGCCTGCCCCGCCGTGGTGGGCTACGTGGGTCCGAAATCTCCCTGGCGGCTGCCGTCGAAATCAGGAGGCGGGTGTGCCGTAGCCGTCGAGCGGCGTGCCGAGGTAGGGGAAGGTGCTCATGAAGCGATTGCCGGCTGGCGTGAGATTGTCCGATACCTTGCTTGCCGCCCCGTCCGGAGTGAAGGACTTGTCGACGAGCGGAATAGTCACACCTGCCACGGCACGAAGCTCGATGGTGAAGACGTCGTCCATCACGCGGCGGCCGTTGGGGAACCCGGCAAGATCGCCGCCTACGACGCCGAGCACATTGGGGGTCGATGCCGGCGGGATGGCTACGTTCAGCCGCAGCATGTCGGCGGGCTTGGCGCCCGTGAAGTTCTGGAAACCGGGTACGATCCCGGAGGGAATGCCGGTCATCAGGATGGCCGCAAGGTCCGCGCGCGGCTTCGTATAGGCGGCAAGGTTCGGAAACACGTGGGGGTACAGCACGGGCAGCAGCCCGGCCAGCTCAGGATGCTGCACGTAGCTGAGGAACAGCGAGTCCTGCGCGGGATCCTTGATGTTCCATTCGTCTTTCCGCCCCATCGGGATGATGACCTCGTTGATCAACGGGTTGCCAAGGCGGGAAACCTGGCCCCAGGGCCCGACCGCTTCCCCCTGTACCGCAGCCCTCTGGCGCCGCGCGTCACACCATATGCCGACTACCGCGCGGGAATCCGAGGCATTGGTCGGTTTCACCCCGCCGCGGGTGAGGTCGGTCATCGGTACCTGGATGGCGATGGAATGCACGTTTGCCGCCTTGGTCGCATCCACCCCAAGGGCTGCCGGCGATGGGATCAGGTGAAGATTCTGGAACGGCCGCAAGTCGCCGAGATCGAAGATCGCGCCCAGGTCGATGTAGAAGCCCTCGCGGCGTTGGCCGGCGAAGACTTTCATGCCTCCAGGCAGCGTGTGCACGGCCGCCTGAGCCAGCGTGGCGTAGTTGGGCGTGGACCGCGGACCGATGTTGCATGGCGGGCAGGCGAGCTCGGTGCCGAGAACGGTCGACTTGCCCTGCACCACCTTGGTGACCTTCATGAACTGGCGCCGGTTCCAGTTGGCGCTGTCGAGCGCGGTGATCGGTCCCGTGTTATAGAGAAACGTGTTCGGGTTCCGCACCTCGGTGTGAAACGTGAACTGGTAGACGACCTCGGCGACGCCGTCGCCGGTGTTGTCGATGCGGATCTCATAGAGGACGTCGTCGCCGAACTGGAAGAAGTTGGGGCCGCCGTCCGGCGCCTCGAGCGGTACGTAGTTGCAGATGATCGTCACGGTGTCCGGCTGATCGGGGCTGACGAAAGCATAGAGGTCGGTGCTGTCGGCTGCCGGATCGTTCAAGAGGCCCGGTGCCTCGCGATGAGATGACACGTGTGTTCCCTTTCTCTGGCTGAGTGCGAGCGCTGAGTCTGTTGGGCCGTCTGACACGCGGCCCGCATGAGGCGTCCGCTCGATCTACGAATGACCGGACGGCGGCACGTCTGGAGTGCTACTGTGCGGCCCGGAGCAGACGGGCGGCGACTTCCCGATCGTGAATGATCACCTCGCGAGTGCCGAACAGTACAGCGATTTCGCCTGTCGCCGCGTTGCGGACGTGCGCGAGAATTGGCCCGGCATGAGCAGCCGTTCTGGCGCCCGCCGCGTTCGCGTGCGCCGTCTCGCGCGCGAACGTGTAGCCCGGCACGGTGACGAGTGCAGCCGCCGCCGCGGCGCCAACCGACGCGTGTTCGATGAAGCTCTTGCGTGACAAACCGGCCATCTTGAACCTTGCCTTCCTATGGCTGCGAGCCGTGCATCAGTCCACCCAGCTGGACGGCGCCATGGTTCGCCGACCAGGAGACCATGCAGGCTGTTCTCCACCCTGCCCGTTCCGGGCAGTGACGCCGTTTCCGCGAGCTGCGTTGCGGAGCTTGGCGCCGGCTGCCGTATCAGGCAGCTACAGGTTGTACGCCGCGCAAGGCTAATCGGATCAAAGATATGCCTTCTTATGGATTACCGGGCCGGCTTGATGTTCTGATTGAGGCGGAACAGGTTCTCGGGATCGTACTTGGTCTTGAGTGCGACCAGCCGCTCATATGTCCTGGGATTATAGGCTTCCCTGACCCGATCCTCCCCCTCGTTGCCGAGCTCGTTCACGTATACGCCACGCGAGAATGGGCGTAACGCCGTCGAAAAGTCGCGTGCCCACGCCACATGCCGTTCGTGCTCTGCAGGATCCGTCCAGCACGCGAGGATCTGGATGTCAAACGCCGTGCCACGGTGACCAAATGCCGTATCATGCTCGCCAACGCGCCCGACGGCGCCGCCAAGTGGACTGATCGGTATGACGCTGAGGGGCGAGGTCACGGTGCTTGCGTGGCGCACGATGGTGTCAACCGCCTCGTCGGGCATCCCCGTGAGATGGGCCGATTTCACGTACACCTGCATGCCCCAGGGTGCCGAGCCGTCAAGCATCTGCTGAACCGCGGTGTAGGGTACCGGGCCGATAAGATCGACCGCGGGCTGTGCAAACGCGCGCAACGGCGCCACGACTCGCTCGCCTTCGTCAATGGAACCGGCATAGCACACGAGGACGCCGACCATCGGCTGGAAGTGCAGATGTGTCGGCACGAACGGCGCCGGCGGAGCGGTGAGGAAGGCCAGCGTCGGCGTCAGCTCGTCGGGGGCCGACCCGGCCCAGTCTCGGAAGAAGCGCAGAAGCTCGCGCGCCATGGCGGCCGGATACAGTGCCATGCCGCCCAAAACTAATGGACCCACCGGGTGCAGCCGGTATTGGAAGGACGTGACCACGCCGAAGTTGCCGCCACCGCCACGTACGCCCCAGAACAGGTCTTCGTTCTCGGTGGCGTTGGCGGTCAGCAGCCGCCCGTCCGCCGTCACTATGTCCACCGACAGGAGGTTGTCGACGCTGAGCCCGCACTTGCGCATGAGATTGCCGATGCCGCCGCCAAGCGTGAGGCCGGCGATTCCGGTGGTGGAGATCTGCCCGCCGGTCACCGCCAGACCGAACGCCTGCGTCTCGTGGTCGAGCTCACCCCATGTTACGCCGGCCTGTGCCCGCGCGACGCGCCGTGCCGGGTCGATGCGAATGCCCTTCGTTGGCGATAGATCAATCATAAGGCCATCGTCGCACACCGCGTTGCCACTCACATTGTGGCCACCGCCCCGCACGGACACCAGCAGGTTGTTTGCCCGTGCGAACTGCACGGCGCTCATCACGTCGGCAACGCCCTTACAGCGGGCGATCATCGCCGGCTTGCGGTCGATCATCCCATTCCAGACTCGCCGCGCATCATCGTAGCCGGCGTCGCCAGGCTGCAGCAATGGACCCCGCAAGCCGCTCTTGAACTGCTGAATAGTCGCCTCAGCTACGCCGGCACCCATGGAAGTTGTCACGCCACTGCTCCCTTCATCCTGCCCGGACCACACCCCGCTTGGGACACGCCACAGGGTTAGTAGTTTACACAAGCCACTGCTATTGCGCGTCATCGTACGAGCTGTTGAGACTTGGGGTAGAGGAGTCTGCAGCGGCGGCAGTTGGGTTGAGGCCAGGCGCAACCCAGGTATCGACTACCCATTCCGCCTGCTCCTCTGCCGGTCGGCGCGGCCAGACTTCGACCTGTGTGCCTTCCGCGAGCGGTACGTCCCCCTCGAACTCCACGTGTTTGTCTCGCATCACGCCATAATAGGCTGCCATTCGTCAAAATCCCACCGTGCCAGGCTGCAATGCAGCGCCATTCTCGCGCACCTCCTCTTTGCTTTATCATGTATGCCGCGCGGGACTCAGGTTGTCGTGTGGAGTCAATATCGGTTTGGCGCGTTTCGTCCGCAGTTACGATATCGCGCGTGGCACCGGTAACCAACCGTGGGAAGAGAACATGATGGAGCGGCAGCGAATCGTCTTTCTCGATCGCAACGCCATCCGTGTTCCCTTGCGGAGACCCAACTTCCCTCATGTTTGGCAGGAGTACCCCTACACGCCTCCCGAGCTGACCGTGGAACGGCTGCGGGACGTCGATAGCGCCGGCGCGACCGTGGCCATCACGAATCGGGCGCCGATCGGTGCGACAATTCTGGATGAGGTGCCTTCGTTGCGACTGGTGGCAGTGGCCGCGACCGGATGCGATCACGTGGACGTCACAGCCTGCCAGGATCGCGGTGTCGCCGTCTGCAATGTGCACGACTGGGCCGTATCGGTTCCCGAACACATCTTTGCCATTGCGCTCGCCTTGCGACGACAGCTGCCCGCCTATCAGGCGGCCGTTGGTCTCGGAACATGGCAAGCGTCCGCTACCTACGGGGTGCTGCTCGATCCGCTGCCCCGAGCGCTGGCGGGATCGACGTTGGGCGTGATCGGCTATGGAGCGCTGGGCAGGCGCGTGGAGGCGCTGGCACGCTGTTTCGCCATGCCCGTGCTGGTGGCCGAGCGCAAAGGCGCGGCGCATGTGCGTGAAGGCCGCACACCGTTCGAAGACGTGCTGGCCCAAAGCGATGTGCTGGCGGTCCTGTGTCCGCTGAATGATCAGACGAGGAACCTGATCGACACGGCCGAGCTGGCTCTGCTGCGCCGCGACGCGCTGCTCATCAATTGTGCGCGAGGCGGGATTGTGAATGAAGCAGCGCTCGCGGCAGCACTTGCCGGAGGCGCCATCGGCGGCGCCGGCGTGGACGTTCTCTCCGAGGAGCCACCCAAGAACGGCAACCCTCTCCTCATCCTGCAGCTTCCCAACCTGATCGTCACGCCGCATATGGCCTGGGCGAGCGTTCAGTCGTTGGAGGTCTTGGCCGAGCAATTGGTCGGGAACATCGAAGCGTTTGTGGCAGGCACGCCGCGCAACCTCGTCGCGAGCCCGGATCGCCCGAATCCGACCGACTTCCGTCGCGGACAAGATGTTCGCTGACCTCCGGCATCCGCGCGCTTCCGGCAGGTATGTGGCGCTCAAGCAGGCGGCGGGTTGCCCTCTATCAGGCCGTCGTCGTGCATCAGCGACTGCACCTCCTCGATGCTGATCGTACTGGGCGGCAGTATCGTCTCCGAGGCCACCACCTCCGCGTGATCGACGCTTGTGCCCCGCGTCTGCACCAGCGCGATCATCTGGCTCAGCACGGCGTGGACGCGCTGGTCGTCGTGCGCATGCACCGCGTCGGTGAGCTGCTGGTCCAGGCGCTGCAGGTCATCGATCTCGGGCTGCGCCAGCCGGTACTGGCCGCTTCCTTGCACGCGTACGACCAGTCCCGGTGATGCCGGCGCCGGGCCGATCCGCGCCGGAGGCGGCGCACCCTGACCAAGCTGCGCCTTCAGGGCGGCAAGCTCCGCGTCGACGCTGCTGCTCGTGGAGAGCTGGTCTAGCTGGGCCTGCACATCGTCGCCGCTGGAAGTCAGCAGGTCGGGAAGGGTGCCCGCGGCCGTTAGCTCGTCGATGGCGGTTGCCCGCGCCTGCATGGCCTGCGTCTTGTCCTCGGCCCGCTGAATGGCCGCGTTGACGTCGGCCATCTCTTCGGAGAGTCCCGATGCCGCCTCGCTGATCTGCACTTGCGCCTGCGCGGCGGTGTACTGCGCCTTGATCGCCTCCTTTCCGGAATTGAAGGACTCTATCTTGGCGCCGAGTCGTTTCTCGCCTTCCTGTAGCTGCTCCTGCTGGCTCTGCAGCGCCTCGATCTGCGCTTGCATGCTCTGGAGCTGCTGTGCAGCGTCGGACTTGCGGGAGAGGGCCAGACGAGCAAGGTCTTCCCGGTTGGCGGCGAGCGCCTGGCGGGCCTGAGCATCGAACTTTGCGGAGTCCTGCTGCAGGTGCGCGAGCTGCATCTGCAGACGGGCCTTGGCAGCCGCCACGTCGAGGATGCCTCGCCGAACCTTCTGCAGCTGCTCCACCTGTTGCTGGTACGAGTAGTCGATCATCTCGTTGGGGTTTTCCACCGAGTCGAGAGTCGCGTTCATCTTGGCCTTGAACATCGATGAGATCCGACCCAATGTACCTGCCATGAGACCCTCCTGCACTCGCGCATACGTGCGTCTCTACGCCTGGGACCCGCACCGGCTCAGCAGGCGCCGATGCTCTTGCTCCGGTCACATGCCGTCGCCCCGCCCTCAGTGTACGACTCCGCGCACAACCCGGCGAGACGCTCGTGCTCCATGTGGGTGCGCCGAAGTAGCAGGGCAGTCGCACCTTGACTCGTCGTAGCGCAGCCACGAGTCACCGTTCTGATAGAGCTACCGAAACGAAAGCGCCCGCCGGGCGCTCGACAGTGGAATTCCAGGGCATCACCGGCAGGCCAGCGCCACGGCTAGTCGCCGATGGTCACGATACTGTCGCGCTCGCACACGCGTTGCGCGTAGAGGCCATTCGAGTATGTTTTCATTCGTTCGCCGCAGACCGGGCAGGCCGTGATCGGCTGGAAGTCCGGTAGCGACTGGTCTTGAAAGTACCAATAGTAGCACCGACGCAGGCGATTGATCGCCTGTTGTACGAGGCGACCGCGCACGTTGGCTATGCTCGAGACGTCCGACAATTGGTCGCGAGCCCATTGTTCGTAGGAGCCGGCTTCAAGCCACAGCCAGTCGAGGGCATCGTAGGTGCGCCGCCAGTCGGCCAGCGCGTCCGCGGTCCGGACAGACAGGGAGAGATTCTCGGGCGGAACTTCGCGATGACAGTTCATGCAGTGGAGGGGATGTGCGCTCAATGTCGACATCATCTTCACGGGAGAGTCTTTGCACTGGCAGAGCTCGTTGCTCGGAACGAATCGAGGGAGCTCCTGGCGAGCGTACATATCTTCCAGTTACCTGCTTCCGATACAGCATAGAACGCCTGCGAATCCATAGGTCACCGAGCCTGGTCGACGGCGCCGTGCAGGCCGGCCTGCCGGACAGGCTGTCAGGGGCTGGACCGACAGAGCATCCTCGTCCGAAGAGATATGTGCAGTACCGCGTTTCGCAGGGTTATCCACAGCCCGCGCCCACCTGTGCAATCATACATGCTGCGTTGGTGGTTCGTGAAGGGGTATGGAGTGCCTTTTTTCGTCCTGAAAGCGCCGTCACCAGAGCACAGGTTGCTGCACATAATACTGATGCAACTGGGTTTCCCAACCAAGCACGCCGGATGACGATCGAGTGACAGTCCTCCGCAGGGCCGGACAACGCGGTTGTCCGCGCCTGGGCCGCACAGTGGTCGAGGCATCTGCGAGAATGTGAACAGTGCGACATGTAGCGTAGCGATCCTTACAATCAAAGTGAGAAGCAGCAGGCAGGAGATGTCCGGTGGCACAGTTTGCCGGTATGTTCACCGTGCGCTGCCGGGATCTCGAGGATCCCGGGGGTTTCTATCGCGCATACTATCGACGGCTACTGGCTGGATTCCGCTTTGTGTTTGACGATCCGCGCCTGGGAGAGTCGGACTCGTTGCCCGCTCTCCTTGGACGCATTCGCGAGATGTCGGCGCCGGCTGAATTTCTGAATCTTATTGCTCGCGATCCCGATGCGCGCATCCGTGCCGCGGTGGCCGGAAACGCGGGATTGCCCTTGGAGAACCTGAGAAATCTCGCGCAGGACACCGTGCCGCTCGTTCGCCGCGGCGCGGCCGCGCACCCCTGGTCGCAGCCTTCCCTGCTGCGCATGCTCGCGCTGGATCCCGAAGAATGCGTGCGCGAGCAGGTGGCCGTTCATCTCGCTACACCGCCCGAGGTGCTGCTGGAGCTTACCCATCAGGCAGTGGCGCGAAACGAATCGTACAGCTATCTCGCGGCGATCGCGGAACATCCGCGCGCTCCCGCTCAGGCCCTCATGCTGCTGGCGCTGGTGCCGTTTCGCGACGGCTGGCTGGTAGCCAGGCGGCGCGATCTGCCGCCACAGGTGGTAGCGCGCATCCTCGAATCCGGACCCGACCGCTGTCGCGCCGATCTTGCCCGCAACCCGTCGCTCGACGTGGCGACGCTCTCGAGGCTTTCGGCCGATATGTCGCCGATCGTGCGCATTGGCGTGACCCGGAACCCGTCGACCTCACGAGAAACCCTCGAGGGTCTGCTGTATGACCCCGATCCTGCCGTCCGCGCGGCGAATCCGCTGTCGACATCCGCCGAGCTGATCAGGCTCATCGACGTGCGATCGCGCGCGGTCACAGAGCAGGTAGCCGGAAACCCATCGACACCGCCGGCGCTGCTCGATCGCATTGCGCGCATGTGGGACTCTGACGCTCATGCGGCGTTGGCCGCGAATCCATCCGCCCCTCCGCGGACGCTGGAACACCTGTACCACGCCGGCGGGGAGGCAGTGAAACGAGCCTGCCTGGTGAATCCATCCTGCCCGCCGCACTTGCTCCGCGCTCGTTCCATAGCGCAGCACGCGGCAGTGCGGGCGGTAGTTGCCCGGAACCCAGGCACGCCGCGAGATGTGCTCGACTCACTTACCGGCGACCCATCTCCGGAGGTGATCAATGCTCTTGCCGGGAATCCGTCTCTTCCACCCTCTGCCCTCCGGCATGTACTCCATCTCGCCGGAGGCGCCTCGCCCAACCCGCTGGCGCCGCCTGAGATGCTCTGGCAGCTGGCGATCTATGAGAATGACGACAACTTCAGCCAGCGCCGGCAGGTCTTCGCCAATCCTGCCTTTGCCCAGGCCTTTGCCGCAGTGAACAGCTGGCGGGAGGACGCCGGGGAGCTCCCGGGCGGTCCAGCGGCCCCGGAATCAAGCGCCGAATAGCGATGAGCGGCCGCAGATCCTGCGATCCACGGCCGCTCAGGTAGTCTGTACGTTGGCGCATGCAGGCGCCTAGTTCAGATATTCGCGCAATCCGCCCTGTTCGCCAACCTCGCGCAGATGGCAGAGCGCCGCCGTCTCCAGCTGCCTGATACGCTCACGGGTCAGGCCGAACGCGCCGCTCACTTCCTTGAGCGTACGCGGTCGCCCGTCGGAGAGACCGTAGCGGAGATCGATGACCTTCCTTTCGCGTTCCGGTAGCGAGCCTACCAACATCACGAGCCGATCGCGAAGCATGCTGTTCTCCGCCGCCGCGGCCGGTGAGATGGCGTCAACATCCTCGACCGCCTCCGCGAGGGACGCGTCATTGTCTTCGCCCACCGTGCGCTCAAGCGAGAGGGGCTGCGCCACCATTTTCACCATCTCCACGACCTTGCTGGAGGGGAGGTTGGCGGCCAGTGCTACCGGCTCGCTCTCGTGGCTATCCGGCGACTCGCTCTCTTCCTGCTCGACCAGGCGCATGGTCCGGTTGAGCCGTGAGATTCCTTCGGTGATGTGGACCGGGACCCGGATCGTCTGGCCCTGATTGGCAATCGCACGTGTCACTGCCTGACGGATCCACCATATGGCATAGGTCGAGAACCGGTGGCCGCGCCTGTAGTCGAACTTGCTCGCGGCGCGGATGAGCCCAATGTTGCCCTCCTGCACGAGGTCCAGCAACGAGAGACCCTCGTTGCGATACCTCTTCGCCACGCTTACGACCAGGCGTAGGTTGGATTCAACCATGATCTGCAGCGCCTCTTCGTCTCCGGAGGCGATGCGCTCGCCCAGTTCCAGCTCTTGCTGCGGAGTCAATCGAGGAGTACGGCTAATCTCGCGCAGGTACAGTAGCGTACCGTCCTCGGCGTAGCCCGTGTTCTTCGACGTATCCAAAGCGGGAGTGCTCACAACAGACCTCTTATTCTTGTATGACGGTAACTACATCCAGCGCCACCGCCCTATCAGAATCAGGTCTGCACAAAGTACTCGCGCTCCGTGGCGTGTGCCCCCAGACCTTCTTCTGGTTACTACGCGTAACCATCTGAATCGGATGGCTTGATCGCGGCGCTGGCTCCAGTACCTACTGTACAACACCTGTATAGGTTTTGTCTATATCCTGTGGGCTCAAATCGCAAACTTCTACATAAATTAGACAACACAGCTGCGGGGTGGTGTCCGTGGCGCCTGGAGAGCCCGGGCACTGGCACGTGCACCGAGAGCGCCGTCCCCCTACACCTGGACCAAGGCGGGATCTCCATACCCCGGTGGGTCGCCCTGCCATGCGCCTTCAGGCGCGGGTCGCCATGCAACCCGCTTGAGCGTGCACGAGGCTACCGCGCACCGCCTGTTGGCCCCGCCGTGGTTTAAGTTTAGCGGCAATGTTTCCGGCGCGCCGCGACCTGGATGTGGTAGTATTTGGCCGTCGGCGCGGAGCCCTGCGCGAGCCATACGCTGTGGATGTCGCATGTTGTCGTCACGAGCCGGCGTTGTCCGCTTGGATCGGCATCGGCGACCTGGCAGGACCGTGAGCTTCTAGTGTCTGGTGAGTTGTCGAGTGCGCGTATTGATCACGGGGGCCATGGGGTTTGCCGGCAGCCACCTTACCGACCAGTGCGTGGCCGACGGTTGGGAGGTGCACGGCACCTGTGTCGACGCCGAGATGCACCTCCCCAGGCGGCCCGGTTTCAGGCCCCACGTGGCAGACCTGCGTGACGCGGCAGCCGTGAGACGCGTGGTGGCGGACGTGAAGCCGGACCGCGTGTACCACCTCGCCGCGCAGGCTTCGGTCGCCGCCGCGTGGGCTGACCCAGCGGCGACCCTTACGGACAACCTCGTCATGACGCTGCGCGTGCTCGATGCTGTACGCCTGGAAGCCCGTGAGGCTCGCGTGCTCACCATTGGCAGCAGCGAGGAGTATGGCATCGTCGATCCGGCGGATTTTCCCATAGCGGAGACCCAGCCGCTGCGCCCGGTCGATCCCTACGGGGTAAGCAAAGTCGCGTGTGAGACGCTTGCAAGGCAGCATGTCTACTCCTACGGTACATATGTCGTGTGCGCGCGGCCGTTCAACCATATCGGCCCGCGGCAGCGGCGCGGCTTTGTGCTGCCCGACTTCGCGGCGCAGATCGCGGCAATCGAGCGCGGTGAGCTACCTCCGGTCCTCAGAGTCGGCAATCTCAACGCTGCTCGCGATTTCACCGACGTGCGCGACGTCGTTCGTGGTTATCGCCTGATGCTGGAATTCGGTGAACCGGGCGCGCCCTACAACGTGTGCTCCGGCAACGCGGTGCGCATCGGCGATGTGCTCGACACGCTGATCCACGCCTGCGCGGTCAAGGTGCGCGTTGAGCTGGATCCCGCGCTGACCCGCCCGATAGACCGGCCTGCGTCGGTTGGAAGTTATGCGGCACTGCAGGCCGCCACGGGATGGAGACCCGAGGTTTCGACGACGCAGTCCGTGCTTGACACACTGGAATACTGGCAGACCGAGGCGATTGCCTTGAGCTGAAGCGACGCTCAACATCCTTATCACATACGGAGGAATGGAATGCCCAACGCGCTGATCACCGGCTTCACCGGCCAGGACGGCAGCTATCTTGCTGAGTTCTTGCTTGAGAAGGGGTACAACGTCTTTGGCCTCGTGCGCCGGACCAGCATTATCGCCGACGAGCGTATCCGGCACCTGCTCAACGACGTGGAAATCGTGGATGCAGATCTGTTGGATCAGTTGTCGCTGATTCAGGCCTTGCGCAAGTCGAAGCCCGACGAGGTGTACAATCTGGCGGCCCAGTCCTTCGTGCCCACGTCCTGGAGCCAGCCTGTGTTGACGGGCGAATACACCGCGCTGGGTGTTACCCGCATGCTCGAAGCAATCCGCGCCGTAGACATGCCGGTACGGTTCTACCAGGCGTCGTCCAGCGAGATGTTCGGCAAAGTGCAAGAGGTGCCGCAGCGGGAGAGCACGCCGTTCTACCCACGCAGTCCGTACGGTGTGTCCAAGCTGTACGGTCACTGGATCACCGTCAACTTCCGTGAGAGCTACAGCACGTTCGCTTGCTCCGGCATCCTCTTCAACCACGAATCGCCGCGGCGCGGGCCGGAATTCTCAACCCGCAAGATCAGCAGGGGCGTCGCGCGCATCAAGCTGGGGCTCCAGAAGTCGCTCGCCATGGGGAATATCCAGGCCAAGCGCGACTGGGGCTACGCGCCGGACTATGTCCAGGCAATGTGGCTCATGCTGCAACAAGAACAGCCCGATGACTTTGTCGTCGCGACCGGCGAAACCCACAGTGTCGCGGACTACCTGGAGCTGGCGTTCCAGCGCGTCGGTATCGAGAACTGGCGCGACTATGTTCAGACTGATCCGGCGTTTCTTCGCCCTGCGGAGGTCGACTTGCTGGTGGGAGACGCCAGTAAAGCCCGGCGCGTGTTGGGCTGGCAGCCGCGGGTCTCGTTCGCGCAACTCGTCCAGATCATGGTCGACGCCGATCTCGAGCTGGAGCGGTCCCACCTGCGGTAGGGCTCCGTCCTGCCCTTGATGGAGATTGAGTCGTTGCTGTCATATGCTGGGACTGGGCGCCGAGCGTTCCGGCAGCATACCCCGTGGTCGAGCTCCGGGGCTTCTCGATTGCCGTCCACCGCCGCCTCCGCGTTGTCGGGCCTCGAAGAAGGAGCGGCTAAGGAGTAGCTTGGTCCGGTTCGCTCCAGCGCGCTCTTTGCGGCCAATACACACGTATGGCGCGATGGCTTTCGTGCAGCGAGCTCGGTAGGCGCGGTTATCCAGAATATCCACACTTTTGTTGTGTATATTGTGAGTTATCCCCAGAATATGGCCAAGTTATCCACAGGTGCGTGGATAATAGGCACGTATCTATAGGGCCGATAGTCCCTCTGCTGGAGGGATTTCGGCACTCTCTAGCCCCGCAGCCGCGTCTTCGCCGGACATCGGTCTGTCAGCGTCGACCGGTTGCCATGAGGCCACGAGTACGCGCTCCTTGGCACTGAGCTCGACCGAGTCAAGCAGGTCCGGGCGCCGCTCCCACGTCCGGCGCAGGGCCTGCTCGCGTCGCCAGCGAGCGATCGCGCCGTGATTGCCTGACAGCAGTATGTCGGGAACCGGCCAGCCCTGGAAGACTGGCGGACGCGTGTACTGTGGGTACTCGAGCAGACCCGACTGATGTGATTCCTCAACGGTCGACTGCTGATCGATGACATCGGGTAGCAGTCGGGTCACGGCGTCCACCACGGCCATGGCAGCGATCTCGCCGCCGCTGAGGACAAAATCTCCCAGTGAAATTTCCTCCGTGGCCAGGTGTTCGCGCACGCGCTCGTCCACGCCTTCGTAGTGGCCGCAAATCAATCCCACTGCCTGTTCCGCTGCCAGCCTTTGGGCGACGGCCTGGCTAAACGTGCGCCCCTGCGGGGTGAGCAATACGATAGGCGCTCCCGCGGGCAGACCGGACGCTGCGACCGCCGCGAACAGCGGGCCGGGCTGCAGCACCATGCCGGCGCCGCCACCGTAGGGATAGTCGTCGACCGTGTGATGCCGGTCGAGGGCCATGTCGCGAAAATTCAGCAGATCAATCTGTACGAGACCGCGCGCTACCGCGCGAGCGATGATGCTCTGGCTGAACGGTCCGGTAAACATCTCGGGGAAGAGCGTGAATACGGCGAAGCGCATAACTCACAACCCGGGGCTAGAGCAGTCCCTCGATAGGTTCCACCACCAACCTCTTGGTCTCGAGATCTATGCTGCGAACGATGTCCTTGAGCGCCGGAATGAGCACCTCTGCCGTGCCGTTGCGTGCGACGTAGACGTCGTTGCTGCCGGTCCCGAGGATCTCGACGATGGCGCCGAGATATAGACCCTCGGTCGTATACGCCTCGAGCCCCATAATCTCATGCTGGTAGTAGTGGCCCTCGGGTAGCGGCATGAGGTCCGAGTTTCGCACGTAGATCGGCGTGTCGAACAGCGCTTGCGCGGCGTTGCGATCCGCCACGCCATTCAGCCTGAGCGCCACGCGTTCTCCAATGGGCCTTGCCGCGAGCACTGTCACGGGCCGGTGGTCGTCGCCCACGAAGACTGTGCGCTGCTTGGCGAAGCGATCTGGGAAGTCCGTGTAGAGGTCAACCTTTACCTCGCCGTGCACCCCAAAGGCTCCCGAAATGATGCCGACGACAACCCAGTCTTCGACGGGAGATTCGCCTGGATCATTCACTGCTGTTAGAGAATCTCCAGCACGGCCCGCTGACCCTGGCGGACCGATGCTACCTTCAGTAGCGAGCGAATTGCGGTGGCGATCCGGCCCTGGCGACCAATGACTTTGCCCATGTCCTCGGGGGCAACCTGCAATCGGTACACCATCACGCCGTTGTCGTCAATTTCGGTGACCTGTACCTGGTCGGGTTGCGTCACGAGCGATCGCGCGACGTACTCAATAAGATCTCGCACTGGACAACCTCCTCGATACCGGCGCCATCTTGGGCCGCCCGCTACTACTTCTTGCCCTTCACGGCCGGAGCTTCGGCAGGCGCTGCTTCCACGGCCGCGGCCGTCGCCGCCGGTCGCTCCACGATGCCACTGCGAGTGAGAAGGCTCAAAACGCTCTCGCTCGGTTTGGCGCCCTTGGCAATCCACGCCAGCGCCTTTTCCTTGTCGATAACGATCTCCGAAGGCTCGACGCGGGGATTGTAGTGGCCAATAATCTCGATGAAACGGCCGTCACGCGGGGATCGTGAATCAGCTACCACGACACGATAAGAAGGCTGGCCCTTGGCGCCCATGCGGCGCAGACGAATCCTAACCAAGTACGTGCTCCTCCAATGCAACCTTCGGGCGCATGATGCAGACGTAGACACGGGCGCGCTTCGCACGGCGGAGCGCGTCATCGGCAGTCAAGTATACCATACGTAGTCGGGCACGAATTCTGGCGAACGGGACGGAACTCGCGGCGACTCACCCCGCAATCGCGGGGCCGCTACCGTACATCAGCGATCCTGGCGTCGTCAGCGACTCGCCGGTTTCGAGCAGGGTCTTCAGCCCAGACAAGATCATCATCCAGCCCCCATAGAGCTGCTCGTTCGCACCCTCGCGCAGCTGGTCATGGGTGACGGTCAGGCGACAGGAATCCCCAATGGGTTCGATCTCCCAGGTGACACGGGAGGTTCCCTCGCTCTTCACCTCGTCACTCCAGAGCGCCACCATCGTGTGGACCAGCCGGCGCGGCGGATCGGCCTCCAGCGTTTCTCCTTCGCCGAGCAAACCAGGACGGCCGGGCGCGCTGGTCTCAATCCGTGCGCCGGGCGTCCATGCCGAGGTGACGCGCGCGCCGAAGTTATACCTGGCCCGCAGGTCCGTCGTGGTAATCACCTCCCACAGGCGCTCTGGGGTGGTCTTGATATAGATCTCGTACACTTTTTCCACCGTCTCCTCCAGTCTCATCTTGAGCTCGGTGAGCGTTTCCACCCAGGGCTCCGCGTACTTGCTCACCCACCGGTCGTGGATGAGCCGAATAGGCACGGGGTTCAGGTAGTGCAGCTTCTCCCGCCCGCGTCGCTTGGTCACCACCAGGCCAGCCGCCTCCAGCACCCGCAGGTGCTTCATCACGCCGAAGCGGGACATCGCCACGCGTGCTTCCAGGGCGCTGAGTGTCTGGCCATCCGCCTGGAAGAGGGCGTCGAGGAGGCTCCGGCGCGTCGGATCGGCGAGCGCTTTGAACACCGCATCCATGTCTCGATCATATGTGACCTTATAGTCACATATCAACTACTGCATTGTCCGCTATGCATCGCCAGGAGTTGGGGTCGGGGTCTGCTGCAGTCTGCTCCATTCAGTTCGAGTCAGCACCGGTCCTGTTACGTTCGCCGCCGCCGCCGCGTTTTCCTGATCGATGCAATGCGTACGCCTGGCAATGCACATGCAGCCGGCGGTCGCCATGCCATAAGGGAGGTCGGGTATATGCCATCGCTGGACGGGCAACCGGCGGCCGGACGCCTCGTCGCGCTCTTGCTGCTTCCTACCATGCTCCTCGGCGGTTTCTCGCCAAGCCACGTGTCGCCCAGCCGTGCGGCAGCCTCTCCTGGTCTCGCGGTGCGCGCTGTTTCGCCGTCGCCGTCGACAACCGAGGTCGCCACGGCAACCACGATACTGGTAGCGTTCGACCGCCCGGTAGCGCCACTCACCGGCACGGGCGAGACACCGGCGCCCAGCCCTCTGCTGAGCGACCCGTCGCTTGCTGGACAGGGCAGATGGATAACAAGCTCGATCTACTCGTGGAATGCCGTGAATCTCCATGCCGCTACGACCTACAAGCTCAGCGTCGCCGCTGGACTCAAGGCTATCGACGGCACGCGCCTCCAGCTGGCCTACTCGTGGACGTTCACCACGATCCTGCCGCGCGTGCTGAATGTCTATCCCTCCGATGGAAACCAATACGCCATGCCGCGTCCAACCCTTTCGCTGACCTTCAACCAGCGCATGGACCGTGCCAGCACGCAGGCCGCGTTTCACCTGCGAGATACGCAGGGCGACGACATTCCCGGCGACTTCTTCTGGACCGGGAACACATTACACTTCACACCCGCGCGGACGTTGACGCGCACCGCCGCGTACACCGCTCAGCTGGATTCCGGCGCGCGGTCCGCCGAAGGACCACTTCCCATGCGCCGGCAGACAGCCTGGAGCTTCGTCGTGGCTCCCTACCTCCATGTCGTCGATACCACGCCCGCTCCCAACGCGACCGCCGCGGATCTGAATGAAGGCGTGAGAATCGACTTCAGCGCGCCGGTCGACGAGAAGTCGGCCCTCGCCTCGCTACGTATCAGTCCCGACCTCCCCAATCGATACATCAGCCTGGGGGAAAATGGGCTCTCAATCTCTATCTACGGTCAGTGGGCACCCTCCACGTCCTACACCGTAGCCGTGCCGGCAGCTCTTCGTGCTCAGGCCGGGGACAACCTGGGCGTTCCTTTCCAGTTCCGCTTCATCAGCGCGCCGCTACCGCCGCAGCTCTTCTTCGTTACCGGTGGCCTGGCCACCTATGACGCGAGCCGGCCCATCACTCTCAGCATGCAGGCAATCAACCCCGGCACGATCTACGTCGCCGTCTACAAGCTGGACCAAAAGGCTTTTGTCGGCGATCTCAACGACCTCTATGATGTAGCCCAGAGCGCGCCGGACGGCAGCCAGGCTGTAAGTCGCTTCACCGTGCAGCCGAACGCACCGCTCAACAAGTCGGTCCCGGTGCAAGCTCTCGCCCTACTGCCCGGGCACAGGGCACTGCAGCCCGGCTGCTACCTCGTCATCGCCACCGGATCCGGCAATGCCCGCGACGTCCAGCTGATGCTCGTCACCCACACCGGCATCACGATGAAGGTCTCACACGACCAGGTACTGGTGTGGGCCACGGATCTGGCAAGCGGTGTTCCCGTGGCCAATCTGCCCATTCACGTCCTCGCAACCGGCGCCAACTCTCCCGTGCCTCTGCGAAAGTCCCTGCCCAGACTGTGGAACACCTACACGGTACTCAGCTCCAGGACCACCGATGCGCACGGTGTCGCCATGCTCGACCTCGGAGGCGTGGTGTCAAGCCTTCAACTGAACGGCGGACTGGAAGTCGTCGCGGACAGGGCCGGCGACGCTATCGTCGCCGGCCCATCCTGGAGCAACGGCATCAATCCCTACGATTTCGGCATCAGCTACTCGCCGTCACAGCCTGCCATCCGGATGAATGTCTCGACCGATCGGCCCATCTATCGCCCCGGCCAGACCGTCCACGTGCGTGGCGTGGCGCGCGCCGACGACGACGGGCGTTACAGCCTTGTTGCCGGCCGCGTCCAGATCGTGCTCACGGACGGCCAGGGCAAGACGGTGGCCCGGAGGACGGCCCAACTGGATGGCTTCGGCGCATTTCAGGCTGATATCGTGCTCGCTTCCGGCGCCTCACTCGGCAGCTACTACCTCAGTACCAACATCGGCACACAGTCAAACGGCGCCTCATTCCAGGTGGCCGAATACAAGAAGCCGAACTACAGTGTGTCCATCGACACTCCAGCCACCACCTACAGCCTCGGCCAGACTATTCCCGCGACCGTGAGCGTCAACTACTACTTTGGCGGACCCGTAGCGCACGCGAAAGTGCACTGGTCGGTGCTTGGCTACAGCTATCTGTTCTATACCGGCATCTTCGCCGACTATGCGTTTGGCTCGTACGATCCCGCCGCCGACGACCTTGGTTTCGGCACGCCAATCTGCCTGATGTGCGGCGCAAGCTACACGCTCTACCAGGGCGACGCTACGACCGACGCCGGAGGGAACGTGCTGCTCAGGCTTCCCGCGAAGCTGCCGAAAGGCCAGCAGGCCCAAACGTACTCCGTCGAGGCAAACGTCACGGACATCGACAACCAGCCGGTCGCCGGCCGGACGAGTATCACGGTATTCAGCAGCGCCGTGCAAATCGGCTTGCAAGCCGACCAGCAGATAGTTGCTCCAGGCATCGCACAGCGCATCCACGTCGTCAGCGTTGCCGACGACGGCGTGAAGCCCGTGGGCGGACTGCCGATACATATCGGCATATACAACCGCGTCTACCACAACGTGATTGTCGCCAACAAAGACGGATCGACGAGCCAGCAGTACGTGCCCAGGGATACCCTTGTCCAGTCGCTCGACATCACAACCGATGCTCATGGCAAGGCGTCATTCCCCTTCACGGCGCCGAAGGGCGGCGAGTATCACCTTGAAGCTCTAGCCCACGACACGTACGGCAACAGGGCCGAGAGCTCGGTGGAGATATACTCCGGCGGTGAGAAGCCTATCGACTGGGGCGCCCAACAACAGGGCCATATTCGCCTGGTCGCCGACAAGCGCACCTACCACAGCGGCGATGTCGCGCACATCTTGGTCACCACGCCGTACGCGAACGCGACCGCGCTGATCACGGTCGAGCGCGGGCGCATCTTGAGCTACAGCGTTCGCCGGCTCGTCGGCACAACCACGATCCTGGACGTCCCGGTCGACTCCTCCTATCTGCCGGATACGTATATCAGCGTGGTGGTCGAGCGCGGATCCACGGCCGGCGGAGCCCCGCCTGACTGGCGCCTCGGCTACGCGCGCATCCACGTGGACACCGCTGAGCGCACGCTCCGGATCAGCGTGACACCGGCAAGATCGCGCGTCGCCCCGGGGCAAACCATTCCGATCACGATCCACGCGGTCGATCGCAACGGCAAGCCGGCGCGGGCGCAGATCGGCCTGAGCCTGGTCGACGAGGCAAACCTCGCTCTCACCGGCGACAGCGGAAGCGGCAGCGACTTCCTGGACACCTTCTATGGCGATCGCGAGCTGGGAGTGACCACGTCCGATACGCTCAACCTCAGTCCCGAACAACTGCTGACCAGGCGGGTGCTTTCCTCCAACGTGGAGCACTTCGCCACGGATGGCGCGGGCGGGCAGCTTGCCGCGCCGGTCCCTGCGCACGCCGCCAACGGGGCCATATCTGTACCTGGGCAAGCGTTTGCCGCCAAGTCCGCGGCCGGCAGCTCGCTGGTCCCGGCGGCAAGCGTCCGCCAGAACTTCCAGGACACTGCCTACTGGAATGCCGCGGTGGTAACGGACGCTGATGGCAATACAACCATCAGCGTACCGCTGCCCGACAACATTACCACCTGGAAGATCCTCGGTCAGGGCATTACCACTGCCACGCTGGTCGGTGCCGCCTCGAACAGCGTGATGGCCACCAAGGACCTGTTGTTGCGGCCCATCGCGCCGCGCTTCTTCGACCTTGGCGACAAGGCCCGCGTCGGCGCGACCATCAACAACTCGTTGAACAAGTCCATCACCGCCCACCTGCGCCTGCTGCTGGCAGATGCTCCGCCGGGCCTGACGCCAGCCGTTGCCGGCGACAGGATCGTCAAGCTCGGCGCCGGAGGTGAGCTGGATGTCACCTGGCCGATCACGCTCACTGCCCTGGGCACCGCTACCATACTGGTCGAGGCTGTCGACACGAGCCATGCGGCTTCCAACGATGCGGTGCAGGTTGCCGTGCCCGTGCAGGAGAATAGCACCTCGGAGAGCGTGGCGACGTCCGGCCAGGCGGGCGTCAACACGCTTGAGCAGGTGCGAATCCCCAGCGGCGTCGAGCCCAACGAGGGCAGCCTAACGGTGACGCTCGAGCCGACGCTGGCCTCCGGGTTGCGGGTGGGCGCCGATTTCCTCGCAAGTTATCCCTACGACTCCAGCGTCGATCTGGCGTCGCAAATCCTGGGCGAGAGCGAGCTTGGGCGCCTGCCGGCGCGCGCCTCGGTGCTCACGAGCGCTGAGCGCAAGCACCTGTCTGCCGGCATCGCCGGCCGGCTAACCAGCCTGTACTACAACCAGCATGGCGACGGCGGCTTCGGCTGGTGGATCGACGATCCGTACACCAGCCCCTACATCACCGTCTATGTCGTGGACGCACTCACCACCGCGCGCAGTCTCGGATACGATGTCAATCAGTCGGTACTGGGTAACGCGGTCAGCTACCTGATTGCCAACTTGCAGAGCCCGGCGGCCACCAACGCCGGCGTCAACTACGATGCCAATCTGCAGGCGTCGATCGTCTACACGGTCGCCCGTGCCGGACGGTTCGGCGATATCGCCGACCTCGCGGTGCAGCTCTACGACGTGCGCTACCTGCTCGCCAACTACGCGAAGGCTGAGCTCGCGACGGTGTTCGTGCCGCTCGACAACTCCGCGGCTCACAGCCGCGTGCTCGGGCTGCTCGCGGATCTCACCAGCGCAGCCAAAACCAGCGGCTCCGCCGTTCACTGGGAGGAGCCGGGCTACGATTGGGCCGGCCTGGATAGCGACATTGCCACGTCGGCCTCCGTCGTCGACGCGCTCGCCACGATGCAGCCGGATAGCCCGCTGATCCCGAGCGCAGTGCGCTGGTTAATGGCCGCGCGCAAAGCGAACGCATGGGAAAGCAGTTATGCCACGGCAGTCAGCCTGCGCGGCCTCGTAGACTATGTTTTCGCCAGCGGTGAGCTCAACGCCGATTATCACTACACCGTCCGGCTTAACGGATCCCTGTGGGGATCGGGCGCGGTAGACTCCGCGAACCTATCCCGGAACCGGACCCTCACGGAACCGCTTGGCGCTGCGGCACCCGCGGGCAGCACGCAGACCATCGCGTTTTCACGCGACGTGCGGCCCAACAACGGAACGCTAAACTACGTGATCCGGCTCCAGTATTACCGGCCGGTCGATCGGATCAAGCCCGCCAGCGCGGGTGTCTCCGTGACCCGCGCATACCTGACTGCCGACGGACGGAGCGCGGCCAATGGCAGTACTATTCGCGTGCAAATCCGCGTGAACGCTCCACAGGATCTGTTCTATGTCACGCTCGAGGATCCGCTGCCTGCCGGCGCTGAGGCAGTGGACAGCAGTCTGCAGACTACCAGCCAGCTGGCCCGGATTAACAGCACCTCAAGGATACCGGCGGGCACAGGCGATCTCTCGTGGTATGTCACGCACACCGACCTGCGCGACAACCGCACGGTGCTGTTCCTCTCGTATCTCCCGGCCGGGAGCTATCAATACACTTATCTGATCCATTGCACCACCCAGGGCGTCTACCACACCCTGCCGGTATACGTGCAGCAAGAGTACTTCCCGGAGGTATTCGGCCGCGGCAACGGCAGCTACTTCACCGTACGCTAGTCATCGGCTCTGCTCGGCAGGCCGTTGCGGAGCGGGGCGTTGCCGGCAGCGGGCATGGCCTACTGGCACCGCTCGCTCAGGCTGGGCATGCTGCTGTTCACGGGATCATTGGACAACAGAAGTGAACTCTGCCTCACACATTGAATGGCTAAATGACAGTCTTGGTCCTGTTACCGCGATGGTTTCAGCTGCTGCGGCGGTGCACCACCTGCACGCGCGGCGCGTGATGCTCCTTCACTCGAGCATTGACAGGACTCCCAAGTTCTGACACCCTTGTACTAGAGAAGCTAGTACAAGGTCCAAGGAGTAGCATTCGATGGGCGCAACGACGACAAGTCTGCGATTACCTAACGATCTCCGGGATGTTTATGAGACCCTGGTGGCGGCAACCGGGCGCTCCCGCAATGAGTTAATGGTTGAGGCATTGCGCCTCGTCGGCGAGCAGCGCTTGCATGAGATCGCACTCATCCAGGAGGGCCAACGTCAGTTCCGCGCTGGAGAGGGTATTCCGTTCGCTGATTTCGCGGCCGAGCTGCGAACAAAGGGCATGCTGCCCGACGGCGACAGCGATGAGAATGCCGGTGCTGATCAGGTGCTTGCCTAGTCGCTCGTGGAGGTCATCGTCTCGCCGGCAGCACGTGACGACATCCATGCCGTCTACAACCACTACGCCGAGCGCAACCCCGATACGGCCGGGCGTATGGTGCGGGTCATTCACGACGCCATACTTGGGCTGGCCCAGTTTCCGCTCCTCGGTCGCACGGGAGTGGGTCCCGGCACACGGGAACGCATCCTAACCCGCTACCACTACAAGATCGTGTACGAGATCCGTGGCCAAACAATCGAGGTTGATCGTGTGGTACACACATCGCAGCGGTGGCCGTAAAGAGTGAGCAGTCAATGGAGTAGTTGACCAGCCACGTCGGGTCGCTCCCGTCGATCGGGTCGTTCCCCGCGGAGGCGTAGCTGAACTGCCCGTCCCGGCCGCTCGCGTCGGGTTCGATGAACCGCTTGAGCACGGGATCGTAGGCCCGGATCCGCAGCCAGTACCACCCTGTCTCGTTGTCGTACCAGTAGCCCCGATAGCGGAGCTGCTGCCGCACGCTCTCGCTCACCTGGGTGGGTGCGCCCCACAGGTCGTAGGCATACTGGTCCACCTCGGTGCCAGAGCCGTCCACCAGGCCGACCACGCTGCCCCAGCCGTCCAGCAGGTGCCAGTAACGGTTGGTGCGTGCGACTGCAGCGGAAAAGAGTTTCACCGGCCTCTCCTGCAGTAACCCTCGGAACAACGTGAGGCGGGCGCGTAACGCGCGAGGCTCCTCGCACGTTCTTAAGATCAGTAGTGCGGGAGGGCAGCCGGTATGCGCCTGCTTGCGCCAGCTGATCGTTGCATACATTCTGGCGACTTTCGTCCTCGGAAGCGCCCTGATCGTGCTGAGGCACTCCGAAAGCCGCGGCGCGCCGTCGCCCGGCGGTATCCCCGGCAATGCTGCCTGGATCGATCATCACTGGGTGAGCACCGTCCCTACACAGAATGCGATCGGCAGCCTGTGTCTGCAGCTCACGTCGCACCGCATCGTGAGCGTGTATGCACATGTGGGTCCGGCGGACGCCTCCGGCCATATCTCGGCGGCGCGATCTCCCTATGCGGCGCGCTTTGTGGCGTCGATGCACGCCACGTGCCCCGCAGTGACCGTGATCGCCTGGATTGGCCAGTTGCTTCCGAGCTGGGACGGCATGGTAGACCTTCGAAGCAGCGCCGTACGCACCGGCCTGGCGCAGGCAGCCACCCGTTTCTGCCGCGCCGGCTTCGACGGAGTGCAGTACGACCTCGAGCCTGTGGCCAGCGGCGATCCCGCCTTTCTTGCGCTGCTCCGGCAATCCCGCGCTTCGATGCCGGGCTGCCTGCTGGCAGTGGCTGGGCCGGCCATCCAGCCATCACCGGCTGCCAAGCAGCTTTTCCACTTGCACCTGCCGCTGCCGCCCTGGTCTGCGTCATACTATGCCCAGGTGGCGGTCCTGACCGGCGAGGTGGATGCAATGCTGTACGACACCGGCTTGAAACGTCCGGGCGATTACGCCGAGTTCGTGGCGGATCAGATCCGGGCGTTGGCGCAGGCGGCAAGGGGCGTCGCCGTGCGACCGGGTCTGCCTGCATTTGCCGGACGAGACAGCTTCTTCGACGATCGCGTGGAGAATCTGCGATCTGGGCTGGCAGGCGTCGCGGCCGTGCGCGATCGCCTCTCCAATCGCCAGATGCCCGGCATCGCGGTCTATCCGCTCTGGAGTGTCGACGCAAGCGGATGGGCAGCGATCGACGCGCAACAAACATCCCAGCCCAATTGACCTATCTACGGCAAGACTCGCGCGACGTACAATGGGGCAAGCCACAGAGGATTTCCCCTTCCGTGCTGAATGGTCGTGCGGAGAATTAGCCCCGCTCGAGGAGGAGCACGCGTGATGAATCGGTACTCAGGCCGCCTCACTCGCTGGGCAGCATGTCGATGGCTGTTGGTCGTGGTCGTTCTCGGTTCCACGTTCAACCCCGTGCGCCAGACTCTGCAGTCGGCTACATCGTGGCTTGCCCCAGGAGCGGCGAGCGGACAGGGCGTTGCTACTGCTCGTGCCGAGGCGCCGGCCTCCTCGGCAGCGCGCTTCACTCCCTCGATCACCATACTCCGACCGGCAGACGGGGCGCTGCTCACCAACGCCGCGGCCGACATCGTGGCGCGCGTTCACGCGCCCAGCTTCGGCTCCGGCTATCACGTTAACGAGATTGATACCTGGCCGGACGGTAGCAAGCACGCGTCGGCCGGCATCAGTCCCAAGGGTGTCGGTACGATAGCTGGCAGCGCGCCAACCCTGACCCTGACCACGACGGCCCTATTGCAGGATGGCGGCAACAATGTCGTCGAGTTAGATCTGGTGGGACCATCCGGCATCCTTGCTAAGGATGTGATCCCGGTCACGGTCGACGTCGCGGCGAAGCCTGTCGACATCGCCGCCAGAGGACTCGAGGTGACGCAGGCCTTCAACATAGCGCTTGCCTCTCCATATCCATTCACGCCGGGCAAGTCCGAGGCCTACGCGGGCGAGCCGCTGGTCGCCGGCAAGAGCACCGTCGTGCGCCTCTACGGCACGGTTCCACCGGGCTCCGGGGTAGTAAAAGGCGTAGATGCGCTGCTGTATGGAAAGGACGCGCATGGCGTGGATCTGCCGGGGTCACCCCTCGTCGACGTCGCCGGGCCGTTGGGAACGGCGGGAGCGCGTGTCAACCTCGATCCGAAAGACACACTGATCCAGCAGAGGCTCAACCCCGCCAAGAGCTGGAACTTCGTCCTGCCGCCAAGTTGGACTCACGCCGGCACCGTTGTCCTGCGCGGTGTTGTCAACCCCGGGGAAGCCATTCCTGAGCCGGCCGGAGCCCCCGCCGACAATGACTTCACCGTAAAGGGTGTCACCTTCTTTGCCACCTCGTCGCTGCAGATCCGGCCCTACCTCTTCGCGGGAAGAATCGGCACGACCAGGACGTCCGCCGCGGGCGGCAGATACCTGGGCGCAGCCGATCCCGCGTTTACCAACGGTTGGCTGAACAGCATCATGCCCGTCGCGGACGGATCCATTGCCGTGAAGACACCGGCCAATCCCACCATCTCGACCTGCGTGGGCGGCTGCAATACCGCCGACGTGTACGGAAGCTTGTTGGATACGGCGCAGGCATATTGGCTGCGGGACGCGGCACTCGATCCCGGTCTGGCTTACGCGCCGCCCGTATCACCCTACGTGCTCTACGACGTGCAGCTTCCCAGCAGGTTCTCCGGCACGACCGAAGGCGCCGCGCCAATCGGCGGGCACGCCTTTGCCGCCACGCCGCAGGACGCCAGAACCACTTCCTATGAGATTCTGCACGACCTCGGCCTGCAGAATGCGGGCAATGTCGCCGGCGAGCGGGGCGAATCGTGGCCATTCTGCGAGGGCGGCCTTGCGCTGACATGCGCGGGAGCGCCGGATACCACGATCAAGAGCGCCAATGCGACGGATACGCGCCCGCTGGCGTTTGACACATCGCCCACCCGTGGCAGCGCCACGAGCTGGAATGCCGCTCGTGACGCGCTGGGCCAAGCCGTCGTCAAAGACCCTGTGGCTCATACGCCCTACGCCGGGCTGGAGCCCGCGGCGCGATGCAAGCAGGCCGGCCTGATGCAATACCACGATGTGATGTTTGCTGGTGACAGCAGTGGAGGCTGCTCGGACCTGGGCGTCTGGATCTCCACGATCAACTACTGTCGCGCCTTTTTCACCCTGTCGGGACTTGGCGCCCCAACCGGTGACACTGCCGCGGATTTCTGCAAGCGCTCGCAGGGCATGCTGACGTCGGCTCAGATCGCCGGTCTTGCTGGTGCATCACATGCTGCGTCCAATACGGCCGCTCTCCAGACCATGCCGGCGGCGCTGCGGTCCGCTTCCAGTCGTCCTGGCAGCAGCCTTGGCGCTCCGGCCTCGCCTTACATGGAGATCTCGGGCGTCTTCGCTCCCGGTGTGTCGGCCACAGCGAAGACCGTGCCGACGATCTCCAATGCCGGGCCGCTGACGCTATTCCCCATGTTCACGTCGCCCAGGCCGATCGCGCTCAATGCGCCGTCCGTGCCCGAGCTGCTCGGAGTGCTTGTCTCCGGCACCGGCTCGATTCTGGCTGTGCAGACCGTCGTGCTGCGGGAGATCTCGAATCGGTCCAATCCCGGCTGGCTCTCGTTCAGTTTTGAGCTTCCGCTCAAGCCGGGCGCGAAGCAGATGCTGCTGGTCAAGACAAGTAAAGGACACAACACCGTGCTCGCGGTTGTGGGCAGACCGGCAGTGCCACCCGCGATGAGCATCGTGCCGGGCGAGGCGGGATTCTCCGTCCCCGCGGGCAAGCCACTCACGCTTGCCTGGACGGTGCCTGGAAAGTCAGGCGATTCGGACCCCTATGACATAGCGCTGAGCTGCAACGGCGGCGCCACCTACCAATCGCTCGCGGTAGATCTCAAGGCAACATCTCTTGCACTCGATCCCTCGACGCCGTGTGGCGGCAGCTTCCTGCTGCGGGTGGCCACTTCCAACGGCTTCGATAGCGTGGTCAGGACCGCCGGACCCTATCATTCCGCGATGCGTGCACCCAGCATCGGCGTGGTCAGTCCCGGCGACGGCACTACGGTGCCGCCCGTGACCCTGGTGACGCTGGCCGGCCTCGCGATCGATCCGCGTGCCGGCATGCTGAGCGGCAAGCAGCTGGCATGGACCTCCGATCGCGACGGCTTCCTCGGCTACGGGGCCGTGGTGGCCACGAGCAACCTCTCGCTTGGCACGCACCACATCTCCCTGCAGGCCACCGCGCCCGACGGCCAGTCGGCCCTGCGGACCATCACGCTGAAAGTCGCGCGGCTGCACCTTCCGGGCGCCATGACCGGCACGATCGTCACGCGAGTGGTGGCCACGCCGACGCCAATCCCGCCCAAGCCCACGACCGTACCAATCAAGATAGTGATCCGCAGCTATCCCACTGCCACGCCCACCGCCACGCATGTTCCTGGTGCCCCGACCGCCACTGCTACGTCGACTTTGCCGCCGCTGGCGACCTTCTATCCGACCGTGAACATTCTGGCTACTGTGAACGCAAAGAATACCCAGGTCGCCTCGGCCGCTACCGCCTCGGCCGCCGCGGCGAATGCCACCGCCACCCAGGTTGCCGCGAATGCCAGCGCCACCGCCGACGCTGCGAATGCCACCGCCACCGCCGACGCTGCGAATGCCACCGCCACCCAGGTTGCCGCGAATGCCACCGCCACCCAGGTTGCCGCGAATGCCACCGCCACTCAGGTTGCCGCGAATGCCACCGCTACCCAGGTTGCCGCGAATGGCACCGCTACCCAGGTTGCCGCGAATGCCACCGCTACCCAGGTTGCCGTGAATGCCACTGCCACTAAAGTTGCCGCGAACGCTACCGCCACCAAAGCCGCGGCAAATGCCACCGCCACTAAAGTTGCGGCAAATGCTACCGCGACCCAGGCTGCCGTGGATGCCACCAACGTGGCTGCCACCGCGACCCAGGTTGCCGTGGATGCCACCAACGTGGCTGCCACCGCGACCCAGGTTGCCGTGGATGCCACCAACGTGGCTGCCACCGCGACCCAGGTTGCGGCGAATGCCACGGCCACCCAGGCTGCCATAGATGCCACGGCCACCCAGGTTGCCGCGGATGCCACCGCCGCCGCTGCCACGGCCACCCAGGCTGCCGTAGATGCCACGGCCACCCAGGTTGCCGCGGATGCCACCGCCGCCGCTGCCACGGCCACCCAGGCTGCCATAGATGCCACCGCCACTCAGGCTGCCATAGATGCCACGGCCACCGCCGCCGCTTCCGGCCAGGAACTCCAGGTTGCTGCCAGCCCCACCGCCACCGCTGTCGCTGGCGAACCAGCCTACGGTGACCAGCCCAGCACCCCCCCGTCGCCCGCCCAGCATCCGGCCAACGTCCAGCCCCAGGCTGCACAGCGCGTCAACCGTACTTCCGGCATGATTCCGCAGCGATCGGTTGTATGGATGCCGCGTACTCGCTAGGCTGAACTGTAGACGTGAGGCAAGCACGCCCGGTACGGCGCCGGCGGCGGAGGAACGAGGATGGAGCCTGAAGAGTCGGCGGTCGCGTGCCCGCGCTGCGGTCAGGCCAATTCCCCCTCCGATGTCGCCTGCGTCGCCTGTGGCGCCGCGCTACTTGTGCCGGGCATGTTGAGCGATCCCGATGCCAACATCGTGGCGGGCGCTCCCGTGCCGCAATCCGATCGCGACGGGAGGGACCGGTATGGCAGGCATCCCGACCCTATCGCGCGGATCGGCCCGGAAATTGCCAGTCTTGTCTCGGAGGCGATCACCCAGCATGCAAGCGAGCTCTCCGATCGCGTGACCAGGCACTCAACCGAGATCGGCGACCAGATCGCGCGCAGATCGACACGCTGGGCGGAGCGAGTCTCCCGTCGGTCGGAGCGCTTTGCCGAGCGAATGGCCAGGCGCGCCGAGCTGGAGCGCGCTCCAGTTGAGGAGGCCTGGCGCGGTCGTATCGTGCCGGCGCCGCCTCCGCGTCCGTACCCGGTCCGCCCCGGGATGCCCCGGCAGGACGTCGCCCTCCCCGCCAGGGCGATATGGTTTCTCCTGGCCGGATCCTGGCTGAGCTGCTTCTGGGTCCTGGCTACATGGGTCATGCTCTGCCTCTTTGTCTTCCAGACCCAGGCCAACCGCATGATCACCATGATCCCGAATGTGCTCACACTGCGAACCGCCGCCGATCCACCCAGGTCGATCGTCCCGGTCGCGCGCGCGGGGCTTCAGAGCGCCGAGAGTTCAGCCCGCCTGCTGTACGTGCTCTTCTTCGGCTGGTGGATGAGCCTGGTCTGGATGATGCTGGCTTGGTCGCTCTCGTTGACTGTCATCGGCATCCCCATTAGCTACCGCATGTACTCGGTCGCGCCGACAATCGCGCACCTCTAGCTTGCCTCTCGGCGACCGGTGCGCTATACCCAATAGGCGCACGGCGAAAGGTCTGCTCATGCCCATCACACTGCCCATGCATACAATTGCGCGCATCCTGAACCAACATGGTCTCGGTCGGCACAGCGTGGTGGCCCTGCCCGGTGGGCAGATCAATGCCAGCTACCTGGTGGATGAGCTGTACGTGCTGCGCGTCAACCTGCGCCCGGATGAACGTGGCAAGCTGGCGCGCGAGATGCGGGTGCTGGAGATGGTGCGCGACCAGATCCCCGTGCCTCGTACGGTGGTCTACGAGGGGAGCAGCCGCCTCATCCCCCATGAGTACATGATCCAGACCTTCGTGCCGGGTGAGAATCTGCTCTCGCGGTGGAAGCAGGCAGACGCGGACGAACAGGCCGGCTACCTCACGCAGCTAGCAGCGATCATGAGGCGGCTGCACACCATCCGCCTGAGCGGCTTCGGCGACCCGACCAATCCTCGCGCCGGTGACACATGGTCGGGGGTACACGGGCGACGCGCGGCTCACGCGCTCGAAAGCGCGCGCGCGGCCGCTAACACCTCGCCGGCGCTGATCGACGCCGTCGAGCGGGCGCTCGGGCGCGACGGGGCCTTCCTGGCCGGCGGGTTTCCCACCCTGACCCACGGCGACCTGCATTTCGGCAATATCCACGTCGAGCGCGGAAAAATCAGCGGATTGCTGGATTTCGAGCGATCGTGGGCCGCGGCTCCGGACTGGGATCTCGACCAGCTTATCCGCTTTCTGCACTATCCCGGCATTTTTGCCAGCTCCGCCGCCGAGCATGACGTGCGGCCGCTCGATCTTGTCCGGGTGCTCCCCGCACTCCAGGTCGGCTATCCCGATCTGCTGTCCATCCAGAACCTGCAGCCGAGGCTGCGCGTTTACGCGCTGGAATACGAGCTGCGTGCGCTGGTCTCCGCGCGAAAGCACCACGGCAACAATCCCGAGGCCATTCACGCCATCGAGACGCGCATCCAGGACACGCTGTCCGCATCGTTTCCGGGGATTTGAGCAATTCCTGCGACCGGTCAGTCCTGGCGTCGGTGCCCGCACGCGCAGGCGTCGCTGGTGGGCGCGCCCTGGGTGCAGAACACGCGCTTGCCCTCGTGACGGCCGCAGCAATCGAATTCGAACTGTATCGTGGAGTGCGTGATGCGGTAGCGATCCGCCAACAGCCCATTCACCTGATCCAGAAGGTCGTCGCAATTGGAAAGAAGGCAGTTGTCGCGCACCAGCATGTGCGCCGAAAGTGCCTGCATGCCGCCGGCAATCGACCAGACGTGCAGATCGTGGACCTCGGCCACGCCCGCGACCCCGGCCATATCGCGTGCCAACTGCCGGGTATCCAGCCCGGCCGGCGCAGCCTCCATCAGAATAGCGAGCGTCTCGCGCAACACGCCCCAGGCGCTCTGGGCGATGAGCACCGCGATCAGCAGCGAGATCGCCGGGTCGGCATAACTCCAGCCGGTGAAGGCAATGACCAACGCGGCAACGATCACGCCGGCGGAGGCGCCTGCATCCCCAAGCACGTGAAGCAGCGCCGCGCGGACGTTCACATTGTCCCGGCTCTCACCCTGTAGCCTGGAGGCGATGTACAGGTTCACCACGATGCCAACGGCCGCTGCCGGCAGCATCACCCCGGCAGCCACGGGCTCCGGATGCTGGAAGCGCTTGATTGCTTCATAGCCGATGGCTGCGACAATCGCGATGAGCGTGACGGCATTGGCCAGCGCTGCCAGGATGCCCGTGCGGTGGTAGCCGTATGTCCTGCGCGCGTCCGCAGGCCTGCCGGCTTGCGCCGTGGCAAACCAGGCCAGCGCGAGGGCCACGATATCGGTGAGTACATGGCCGGCATCGGACAGCAGCGCCAGCGAATGCGAGAGCAGGCCGCAGGTCAGCTCTACAAGCAATACGATGGCCGTGAGAAAGAAGGCAGCGCGGAAGCCGGCGCCGGCCGCGTGATGCGTGTGATGATGGCTCGCGGCAGCGCCGGCGCGGCTAATCGGCGAGGCAGTGCTGCGATGCTCGTACCCGCGGTCGGCATTGTTGAATGCCCGTTGCGCGTTCCGCCGGCGGGAATCCGCCCCGATTGCCTGACTGGCGATCGACGCGACGTCCAGGCTGTCGGCGCAGGCGTGACCAGCGCGGTCGCACGCCATGCCGCCAGGCGCCCCCGTGTTCACTCGAGCGGCGCCAGCGAGGTCATCCCGCAAGGAGCGCATCAGGCCAGCCCCAGTGTTGCGGTGGACGCGGTCTCATCCAGCCGATGCGGGCCGTCGCCGTGCCCGAGGTGGCTCATGCCAATCTTCACCAGCTGAGCGATGTGCGCGTCATCCAGGCTGTAGTAGACGAATCTACCGGACCGCCTGACCTTGACCAGCTTGAGTGCCTTCAGGATGCGCAGGTGCTGCGAAGCGCCCGATTCACTGATGCCCAGGACGGTCGCAAGATCGCCCGTGCACAGCTCGGTCGCCAGCAGCGCATGGACAAGGCGTGCCCGCGTGGAGTCCGCGAGCGCACCGAACAGCTCGGCGAGCTCGTCGTACGCGCTATCCGGAGCGAGACTTGCGCGTGCGGCGGCCACCTCCTCTGGGTGGAACACGGCGGCTTCGCGAAGCCCACCGGCGCCGTTCATCCGTATCTCAAGCATCTAGTCTACAGTTGCACAATTGCGTCACTACTACATTCTATCTTGGACGTGTGCGCACGCCAATAGCATGAATGGATACGCGTGTATGCCGGATCCGCGGCGGTCCCGACCCGTTTCACCGTGCTCGGCGGTGCCGGAATCGGCCCCAGGGCTGGACAGCTCCGGCGAAGCCGCCTGTACCTTCTGCGTTCACGCCGCCGGTTGCCGACTGACCGTCCAGCCCGGTTGCACCAACTTCCGCGGAGAGTCTGGACGCGCCCGGCGCCATCGGCCCCACCACAGTTGCCTCCCGCACCACCCAGGACCTCTTGCGGTCTGATCCGTCACGCCTCGGCCTGCGTCTCGCCCATTATTTGCACGCCCTGGCGCGCAAAGAGCGGTGCGATTGTCTGCGCGGTGAACGGGGCGCCCTCCCGTAATGCGGCTTCCAGATCCGCGAAGCACTGCTCGGATCCCGCCGGGATCAGCAGCATCAGAAAGCGTACAGGCTCAGGCCCGGGGTTGCGCTGGGCATGCAGGATCTCCCTGGGCAGGTAGACGAACCCCCCAGGGCCGAGCAGGCGCTCGGTCTCGCCGATCCTCACCTGCAGCTGGCCCTCCAGCACGTACATCGCCTCATCTTCGTTGTGGTGGATGTGCGGGGGCAACGCGGCGAACCCGGGCGCCAGTTCGTAGTCCAGCAGGGCAAAAGCGCCACCGGTATCCTCCTTCCCGGCAGCCAGGACAACGGTGCTGGCGGCGCCCAGGAGTATTACCTGTTGGTCCACGATGCACCTCTCGCCTCGACTTCTCAACCATCGATCCGGGCGGCCAGGGAGGGCGGAAGCTGCTGCCTCCGCCCTCCCCAGCCACCTCGCCTGCCGCTGCCGCCGCACTCACCGACGCGATGCCGCATCCAGACCCGTTCGGCGTGAGCCAGGTCCTCTGGCCGAAGCCGCGGCGGGGCGCCGGCGCCTGCAATTCTAACTGAAGCTCACTGTTCCCGAGCCGGTGACCGAAATATACTGGGCGATCGGCTGGGCGTTGTCGCCCCCATTGCACTGGCCCTTCTTCGTGCCACTCGCGTACCGCGGGAGAATGAAGCCGAACAGTGAGGTGATATGCACCGTCCCGGCGATGCCCTTGTACGCTCCCGTGCCGCCCGACAGTGTGACGGGCTCGGCCACGGAGAAGTACGCCGAACAGTTCGCGGGGTTGATGGTCGGCTGCGCGTTGTTTTGGGCAGCCTGCAGCTTCGTAAGATTGACCTCGAAGGTACCATGGTGCAACGTGATGCGACCGTAATTCCCGTTGGCATCGGGCTTGCCGTCTTTGTCGATGTTCATTGTCTTGCCGGAATCGCCGATCGCGCCGGCAAAAAGAATCGTGCCGCCTGCACCGTTGCCGGGCGTGACAAACACGTGGACGGCGCCTCCGGACATCCGAGCAGCCCCGACGGTAGACGCACCGCCGGAGAATTGACTGGCAAGGAGCGCGACCCCGATAGTAACCGTGGCGAGTTTCATCGTGACCTCCCAAGTAGCAACGAACGTTCTCTTACCTTCTTGGAGACAAATCGGTGAGTGGCGATCGCCCGCCGGCAAGGTCCTGGCGAGCGATCGCAATCCACCTTTCCCAGCCCCGCCCTTATGCGCGGCATGCCGTGTCGAGTCTGACCCGGCTCGGTCCGGATCTGCTGGCCACGCGAACGGTCATTGCACGACGAAGTGGCCGATCATGCCTTCCATTACGTGCGGTTCCCCATGCTTGTTGACGTCGGGCATGAAGCACACCACGAGGTAGTACCCCGGAACGAGATGGACCGTCAGTTCGGCGCTCTGGTGCGGCGAGAGCGTGTCCATGCCTCCATTGTCGTGAATCCAGGCAGGCGGCGGGCCGTTCTGGGCCTGCGGTGACTGCAGGAACTTCATCACATCCTGCTGCGTCTTGCCGGGGTCGAGCCTTGCCAGCTGCATCTCGTGCGCCATGATGCTGGTGTTGGTCAGTTGGAAGGTGGCGTTCCCGGCCGCCAGGTGCTTGGGCAGCCCGATGAACTTAAAGTCCTTTAGGGTAACCGAGACGTCGCCTGCCGGCAGCGCCGCAGGGGCACCGGCTCCCGCAGTTACGTTGAAGTACGTAATGTGGCTCTGGCCATTGCTGGGGGACACTCCGCCGCCGTAGAGGCCCGGGGTAGCCAGCCGCAGCACGACCTGCTCGGTGGTTCCCGGCAGTACGTCGTCGATACCGCCGATGAAGGTGACCGCCCGCAGCACTTGCTCAAAGCCGGCGAGAGATCCGGAGTCCGACGCCGCGACGGCGGCCTTGACCTGGGCCATTGTCTCCCCGGGATTGGCGTGACCGAAGCCAGCGGAGACTTCACTCTTCGTGTCGTTGATCAGCGTCACTGATAGGAGCCCGCTGGTGAAGCTCTTGGGGAAGTGGGGGGCCGATGCGAGCAGCGTGATGCTCTGCATGCCGGCCTGCGCTCGTGAGGCCCGGGACGGGGCCGCGGCGAGCGCCTGTAGAGCCAGGGCAAGCACGCTTAACGTGCAGACGGCGCCGACACCGCGGGCCAGGAACGAGCGTCGGAGTATGAGTGTGCGAGTGGGCCTGTGCATATTGTAGTCTCCCTCCTGCTAATCTCCAGGCGGTTCACCTGGGATACCTTGTCCCCGTGTCCACCTGTAGTCCATTCTTGCCGGCGCCAATGCCACTGACCACACAGGACCCACATAATTGCCCACATAAATCGCTCGTATTCAGAGAACTTCGCGGTGGTATCTTGGCAGTGAGGGCAGGTCCAGGCTCACACGCAACGGACTGGCACTCAGGAGGTGCGTCTCGGTGACCGGCATATCCACTGCGCAGTTCAGCGACGTGTTACGGCGCTATCGCCTGGACGCCGGTCTCTCGCAGGAGGCCCTGGCAGAGCGCGCCGGCCTCAGTACGCGCGGCATAAGTGACCTGGAACGCGGCATCAATCGCACGCCCCAGCGCGAGACCGTATTGCGGCTGGCCGGAGCGCTGGCCCTGGCTGGCGACGAACGCGCACTGTTTGTCGCGGCGTCCCAGCGCCGTGCCGTCGGATCCGTGCTTGCTGAGCGCACAGAGCGCAGCCTGCCGGCAGCAGTGCCGGTACCCCTGACGCCGCTGCTGGGACGCGACGAGGACGTGCGTGCGCTAACGACCCTCTTGCGACACAATGCGCGAACAGGAGACCCGGAAGGGGGCGCCCCGGCTCCCTCCGGGCCACGTTTGGTCACGCTCACCGGGCCGGGTGGAGTGGGCAAGACACGCCTGGCGCTGGCTGCGGCAGCGGACCTCGCCGCGGCGTACCCGGACGGCGTGGTGTTCGTGTCCCTGGCAGGCCTGAGCGATCCCACGCTGGTGCTTGCCGTGCTGGCCCAGAGCGCCGGTATACGTGCAGGAGGCTCCCGCCCCCTGGAGGAAGATCTCGCCGCCCGTCTGCACAACAAGCGCCTGCTGATCGTGGTAGACAATTTTGAGCACGTGCTCCCGGCTGCTCCGGACTTGGCCCGCCTGCTGGAGGTTTGTCCCAGTCTCACGATGCTGGTCACCAGCCGGGCCAGGTTGCGTCTGCGTGGAGAACGTGAAGTACCCGTCGCGCCGCTTGCACTGCCCGATCTCCAGCATTTACCTCCACCCGCCGGACTGGAGAGATATCCCGCGCTGGCGCTCTTCATGGAGCGCATCCGGGAACACCACTCGGCGTTTGCCCTCAGCGCGGCGAACGCCGCCACCGTGGCCGAGATCTGTACCCGCCTTGATGGGTTGCCGCTGGCCTTGGAGCTGGCCGCTGCACAAATCCGGATGTTCTCACCGCGTGCGCTCCTGTCCCGCCTGCAGCGACCGCTGGACGTGTTGACCGGAGGCCCACATGACTTGCCGGCACGTCAGCAGACCATGCGCGCCACCATCACCTGGAGCCACGATCTGCTTGACATCGGGGATCAGATCCTGTTCCGGAGACTGGCGGTGTTTGCCGGGAGCTGCACGCTGGACGCACTGGAGGCGTTCTGCCGGGCTACCGAGAGCTTCGCCGCCGACGTACTCGAGCGGCTGGGGTCGTTGATGGACAGGAATTTGCTCTGGCAGTCGGAGGCTGGCGACGGGGAGCCCCGCTTTCGCATGTTGGAGACGATCCGAGAATTCGGACTCGCCCGTCTCTCCGCCGAAGGCGAGCTCGAAGCGATGCGCCAGGCGCACGCAGGTGTCTATCTGGCCCTGGCACGGGAGGCTGAGCCGCGGCTCAACGGTTCCGAGCAGACCGCGTGGCTGGCCCGGCTTGAAGACGAGCACGACAATCTGCGCGCTGCCCTGCGTTGGTACCTCCAGGGCGGTGGTGTCCGAGAACTGGGGCTCAGTCTCGCGTGCTCTCTAGGCCGATTCTGGGAAAAGCGCAGCCACCTGAGCGAGGGGCGGCAATGGCTGGAGCAGGCGCTCGCCTATCACCCGCAGGCAGACACCGCCTCGCGTGCCGCCGCGCTGAACTTGCTCGGCACCCTGGCCTATGCACAGGGGGATATCGTGCGGGCTGCGCAAGCCTACCAGGAGAGCCTGGCGCTCCGGCGTGTGCTGGGCGACTCCAGCGACATCGCGCGGTCGCTCACGAACTTGGGGAATGTGGCCCTGGAAATGGGCGAGTACGCGCAAGCGGTGGAGTGGTACGAGGAGAGCCTGGCGATCTCCGAGCGAAGCGGCAATATGGCCGATCGGGCCACCGTGCTCAATAACCTCGGGGTGGTGGCGCGCGCGCAGGGCGATCAAGCGCGGGCTCTGAGCCTCTATGAGGACTGCAGCCGGATGTACCGTGCACTTGGCGACAGTTGGCGCCTCGCCGTCATCCTCACCAACCTGGGCAATGTGGCGAGCGCCCTGGGCGAGCTGGAGCGCGCCCAAGGACTCTATCGCGAGAGCCTGACCATGCGGCGGGACCTTGGCGACCGGCAAGGCATGGTGTTCACGCTGGTTGGGTTGGGGCACCTGGCACATCGGCAGGGCCTGGACGTGAGGGCCGCCCGCCTTCTGGCGGCGGCCGGAACGGTGGGGAAGCAGATCGGCGTGGCATTGCCGGCGAGCGGGCTGGCGGAGCATGAGCAGATCACGCGGGAGATTCACAAAGCGCTGGGCGAGCAACAGTGCGCTTCCGCCTGGGCCGAGGGAGAAGCCATGAACATCGAGCGTGCGATCGGATATGCGTTGGACACGGCCGCATCCTGACGATCTCCAAGGGGATCGTTGTGGAAGTCCAGCGTAACTATCCCGGGAGCGGCATGTAGGCAGCGACTCCGAGCGCGCTTGGGTTCCGACCCGGCAGGCCGCGACGGCGCTAATGCGAAGACCTGTCAGGAGCACAAAGCACGCCAGGCACGCGCGCGCATCGCTTCCCATGCCACAGGCGTAGGCGCGGTCGCGCCCAGCACGCGAGCCCAACCACCGAGCAGGACGCGCGACTGCAGGAGCCCGCTTGCCGAAGCGTCAGGTCCGCACCACCACGCCCGCGTCTTGCTCCAATGGAACGAATACTGAGGTGTAGTCGCGGCGTCCATAGCCGGCGTCCTTCGCTCGCTCGTAGAGCGGCACAACCTGGTCGAGCAAGGGTGTAGCCAGGCCCTGCTCGCGCGCAAGATCCAGCACCAGCCGCAAATCCTTGAGCAGCAGGTCGGTGAAAAAGCCGGGCTCGAAGCTGCCGGAGAACACGCGCAGGGCGATGGGATTGGCCAGCTGCCAGTTGCCGCCGCTGCTGGCGCCGATGATCCTGGCCATGGTGGACACGTCGGCTCCCGCCGCCACGCCCAGGATCAACGCCTCCGCGTCGGCCGCCGCGATCAGGCCGCAGAGGTGCTGGTTGACCAGCTTCACCACCTGGCCTGCTCCGCTCGGTCCCACGTGATAGATATGCTCTTTCTTCCCCATCGCTTCGAATACCGGGCGTACACGCTCGAACGCCGCCGCGTCGCCGCCCACCATGATCGTGAGCGTTCCAGCCTCGGCGCCTTGTGATCCGCCGCTCACCGGAGCATCCAGCATGTCGACACCGCTGGCGGCGGCGGCGCTCGCGATGTTCCGTGCCACCGCCGGCGCAATGGTGCTCATATCCGCCAGGGTGAGCCCGGTATGCGCGCCCTCCAGCACGCCGCCCGCGCCCAGCACTACCACTTCCACGTCGGGAGAGTTGGTGACCATCGTGATCACCACGTCCGACCGCTCGGCCACGGCACGCGGACTCTCGGCCGGCGTTGCTCCGGCCGCGACAACCGTCTCGGCGCTTTCCGGTCGCCGTGCGTATACCGTCAACGGGAAGCCTGCCTTGAGCAGATTGAGGCACATTGGACGCCCCATCACGCCAATACCGATGAAACCAACACGCACTGCACCCATGCTCCTTCCTCCCTCGATCGAGCAAAGTGCCAGGCCACCGGTCGCGAATCCTGCCGTGTCAGGCCCGGCGACGTACTGGTGTTATTACGGCTCGCGCACCACGCGCACCGTTTCCATTGTGGGATCGCTGGCGCCCCGAACGTGGATGCCCGCGGCCAGCCCGGCGCGCAGGTAGTCCACGATGTTGGGCGTGAATCGCTCGCCGGGCGCGACGAGCGGGATTCCCGGCGGATAGGGCGTGAGAACGTCGGCGGTGACCTCGCCGGCGGCCTTAGCCAGGGGCACGAAGCGGGTGTAGGCATGGTAGGCCTCGGTCGGCGTGAGCACGCTCTCCGCCTCAAGCGCGGCGGGATCGTAGGCTGCGGCGAACGGGCGAGCATGCGCGGGATGCAGTTCGACGGGTACGCGCGCCAGAGCGGCCAGGAGACGCTCGACCGATTGCTCTGTGTCGGCGATAGTAAGCAGCGCGACGATACGACGATGGTCGCTCATCTCCACGGAGATACGATGGCGCGCGCGCAGCCACTCCTCGACGTCGTAGCCGGTCATCCCGGTCTCCCGTACGTCGATGACCAGCTTGGTCAGGTCGAAGCCTGCCACGCTCGGCTGCTGCAGTACCTCGAGCCCAATCGCGCGCAGACCGGGGATCCGCGCGATCCGCTCCCGCGCCATATTCCCCAGCGCGATCGTTTGTGCGAGGAGATCCTCCCCCTGCAACACCATCTGTCTCCTCGCGGCATCGATGGAGGCCAGGATAAGCGCCGAGGGACTGGTGGTCTGGAGCAGGCTCAGCCAGCGCGCGGTATCGTTCTTGTCGACCCGCGAACCCTGCAGATTCAGCAGGGCCGCCTGCGTAAAGCCCGACAGCAGCTTGTGAATACTGGTGACGGCACTGTCGGCTCCAGCCTGCATGGCCGACGGCGGCAGCGCCGGATGAAAGGGAAAATGGGGCGCCCACGCCTCGTCGACGTGCAACGGTAGATTCCGACTATGGCAAAGGTCGACAAGTGCCGGCAGATCGGAGGAGACGCCGAAATAGGTAGGGCTGACCAGCACTACCGCGGCGGCGTCTGGATGTGCGTCGAGCGTGCGGGTGAGCTCGTCGACGGCCACACCGTGCGCGACCTCGAAATCGGGATCGTAGGGAGGCCGCACGTACACTGGCCGCGCGCCGCTGAGAATCAAGGCGGACAGAATTGACTTGTGGACATTGCGCGCAACGACGATCTTGTCGCCAGGCCCGACCAGCGAGAGAATGCCGACGTGATTGCCGATAGAGCTGCCGTTGAGCAGAAACAGCGACCGGTCGGCGCCGTAGGCATCCGCGGCCAGGCGCTCCGCTTTCCCGACCAGGTCACGCGTGAAGTGCGTATCGTCGACACCGGCGCCCACCGAGATGTCGTTATGAAAGACATCCCAGCCGAGCGCCTCGATAGTGGCCGCCGGGATGCCCGCGCCCCGCTTGTGGCCCGGCGTCGTGAAGGGCAGGATGTCAAGCTCGCGATACTCGCGGATTCCATCGACCAGGGGCGCCTGCGTGTGATCGAGCAGGAGTGGCCTCCGGCTCCTTTGGACCAATGTGCTCATGTGCCGTGTCCTCTTGCTCAGTGGCGACCGGTCAGATGAGAGGCGCGCAAAGACCTTACCGTCTGCCAAGCCGGCGGCGCGAACGTGGAACATAGCGCGGGGACCTCGACCGAGTTATTAGTATACAACCAGAGGCGCCTACCCTGTGAGAGAGATAGTTGTCCACGCGCGTGACCGTCCCGCGTTTGGCACTCAGGCCCATGCCAACGGCCGGGCCGCCCAAGCGCTTCGCCCAAAGCCTGGGTGCGGTGATCACAGTCGGCGGGGCCGTGCTGGCCTTTGGTTTCGGCCTCACTGCCGCCGCCTATGTGGTCGCCGGCATCCTGATCGCGTTGGCCGGACTGGAGTCAATCGCCGGCTTCTGCGTGGGTTGCAGGATCTTCAAGCTCCTGATGGCTGCGCACATCATTCCGGAGTCCATGTGCGAGGAGTGCGCGAACATCTGGCTCCGAAGCGGTCCCCGCTCCAGTCAGGCCTGAGGGCTCATTCCTTGCGAAAGCCGAGGGCCGCGGAGTTGATGCAATAGCGTTCGCCCGTGGTCTCGCGCGGTCCGTCGTCGAACATGTGGCCAAGGTGCGCGCCGCAGCGTTTGCAGCTCACCTCGGTGCGAACCATGAAGAGCGAGCGATCCTGATGCAACTCGACGTTCTGGCGATCGATCGGGCGGTCGAAGCTGGGCCAGCCGCTACCAGAGTCGAACTTGGTATCCGAGGAGAACAGAGGTTGCCCGCAGGCCACGCACTCATACACCCCAGTAGTAGTATTGTGGTACAGGGCGCCGGTAAAGGCCGGCTCCGTTCCCTTCAAGCGGCAAACGCGATACTGTTCGGGAGTAAGTCGCTCCTTCCAGTAGGTTTCCGGCATGTGCTTCAAGTCTTCCATCGTGTGTGCTCTCCTTCCCGGCGATCCTGAGATCCCGATATTCGATCGCCCGTGCTTGACCTCGGATTCTTACCCGGATCTTGGTATGGGCAGAAAGTAATGCGTGGGCTCGCGCTGTACACGCTTGGCCCCGCGCCCTCTACAGATGGCAGCTTGCCAGGCCTCGCTTCTCGAGATACTGCTGGTGATACTCTTCCGCCTCCCAGAAGTCGGACGCCGGCGTGATTTCCGTTACGATCGGCTTGCGGTGTCGACGCGCCTCTTCGAGCGACTTCTTTGAGGCTCGAGCCGCGGCCTCCTGCGCCGGAGAGTGGTAAGAATATCGCCGATCGATATTGCGCGCCGTGGTCGGGACCCTGGCGATTGAGCTGCGTCGGATCGTGGTTCTCCCAGAAGATGTGTCAGGAGCGTTTCGTACGAGACCTTCTCGGGATCTGTAGGTCACTTCGACGACCTCCGCGTGCCCCGTCTTTCCCGAGCAAACGTCCCTGTAGGTCGGATTCTTGAGCGTGCCGCCAAGATAGCCCACGCGCGTGGCCGTCACGCCCTCGACTTCGCGGAACGCAGCCTCGACGCCCCAGAAGCAACCCGCTCCAAATGTTGCACGCTCCATACGACCAGTTCCCTTCAATCCGCGATCTCGGTGGCGTGTGCGGCGCTTTCCCGGCCATTCTGCAGGGCCACCCTGGCGCTGCCACCCCACGCGGAGCACATGCCCCGCCACTCTCTCTACGGGTACCACAGAATCCTGGATTGGCGAAAGCATGCACCTTGTTTACCGGCATCTCGGGCAACCATAATGAATGGGAGTTGCGCCAAGCTCGAGGCATCGCACCTGCGCTCGGTCCGCCAGCTGGGCTATCGATCCGGCGCCAAAGAAAGTGAGAGGGACAGTGGCACTCGCCGAACTCCGCTACTTCAGCACCGCCCTGCGCAAGATGACAGGAGCGATGGTCGTCCTGCCCGAGCGGGAAGAGTTCAAGGGACCGTTCCCGGTCTTCTACCTGCTGCATGGTCTGTCCGACGACTACACCGTCTGGACGCGGAGAACCCGCATCGAACAGCATGTCCAAGACTATCCCTTGATCGTGGTGATGCCGGACGGAGGACGCGGCTTTTACACCGATGCGTGCGAAGGCTATGCCTATGATGCGGCCATCACCCGTGACCTGGTCGGGCTCGTCGATCGGACGTTCCATACCGACGCGAGGCGCGAAGCGCGCGTGATCGGCGGACTCTCCATGGGCGGCTACGGCGCCTTTCGCCTGGCCCTGAGCCATCCCGATCTCTTTTGCAGCGCGGTGAGCCATTCCGGCGCGCTGGGGGCCGGCGCTAGGCGCGTCGATACAGCGGCGCAGCCTCCAGACGAGTTCAATTTTCTTTTTAGCGAGGACTTCGCCGGAGAGATGCGCCGGCTGTTCGGCGAGAATCCAGCCGGCGGCCCAAACGACCTGTATGCCCTGGCAGAGTCCGTGAACCGCGATCTGCTGCCCGCGCTGCGCTTCGACTGCGGCACCGAGGATACTCTTCTGGAGGAGAACCGGGCGCTCCATCGCCATCTCGAGAAGCTGAAGGTCCCGCACGAGTACGCGGAGTTTTCCGGCAGCCACGAGTGGACGTATTGGGATCGGCATGTCCAGGATGCACTCGCCTTCCACGCGCGAGCGCTCGGCATCCTGGCACAACCGCTCACGCCGCCATAGCAGCCGAGGGACATCGGACGGCACTCGTTCAGTGGTTCTGGACCACGGCACATGGGGCCCGTGGCGACAGCGCTAGCTCATCTTCGTGCCGCACTCGGGGCAGAATTTCGCGCCCTTGGCGTCGGTGCCGCAATTCGAGCACATGGTGGACGCCGGCTGGGCCTGCTCGACCTTCGTGCCGCATTCAGGGCAGAACTTTGCGCCACCAGTCTGCGAACCGCACTTGGGGCAGGTCTCAGTCGCCGGCTGGACCATGGCGGTCCCGCACTGCGGGCAGAACTTCGTGCCCGGCTTCGCCAGCGTGCCGTCGTTCGGGCATCGCGCCGCGGCCGCCGACGCCTGTTTTGCTGCCTCGGCCGCGTTCCTCATCGCATCGCCGATCCCGAACGCGCTTGCCAGACCCTTGACCATGCCCGCGGCCTGCTCGGTCTGCGCCTGCGCGATTTCCGCCCTGCGAGGACTGTCCTGCGCGCACGTCCCGGCCTGTGCATCCCAGTCCGAGTTGCACACCAACTGATGGCACGTGGGGCACTCATGAAACACGTCTTTGACCTGGTTCCAGGCGCTCTCCAGCTCTTGTGGATTCAGCGTGCGGATGTACCGCGGATCCTGGTCGTCGACGCCTCGAGCCACGGCGCTGCCGAGAATCGGTATGTTGCGCCGCAGGAACCCGCCAAGCACATCGCGCCCGACTTCCTTGCCGATTGTGGCCCGTACGTCCGGCTGGCTGCGGTATTCGCGTGAGCAGGTATCGCAGTAGAACATTGCATATGGACCAGCACCGTCGTTGCGCACATCATAGCGCGCCATTCGAGTAGCCATGACTCCTCCAAGACCTCCTGCGCTCTGGATAGCCGCCCTTACGAATCAACCCAGGTACTGCCAGTTTCCCGAAGTATACTTCATCGTGAGACTGCCTCACAGTGCCCCGCCCTCGAGGGTGTGCCTGGATTCTTTCGAACACTTCTATCAGGCGCGCATGTCTTCGAAGCTCTGGCCGCGGCTTGTGAAACCGCCGCCTCGCGCGCCCGCGGCCTGCCCTGTTGCTCCCCTGCTCACACGCATGGGCGATGGTGAGGCTTCAGCGGGAGCCGTGCTATCCGGCAAACGCCGCGATCGCTTCGGCGAGGAGCTTCGGTCGCTGCAGCGGAATATCGTGAATTGTGTTTGCCAGCCAGCGAACACTCAGTAGCGGCTGCGCCGCGCCAATCCGCTCCACCATGCGGCGCCGAAGCGTCTCCATCTGCTGCGCGGCGGCATCGGTCTCGGCGCGCTGAGCCAGCAGCGCCAGCGCCGGGCGGCGTAGCGCGCCGAACGCGGCATCGACGTCGTCGTCCCACATGGCGCGCAAGATCCGCATATGGTGCTCACGCGACAGCCGCGCGCGAATCGTGCCGTCGGGCGCGACGTCCATCAATGCCTGAAAGTATCGGCGGCGGAAATCGTCGTCCAGGAAGCCCAGTGCTCCGCGGCTGTGCTCGACGAGGCCGTCGAGCGTCATGCCGCGCATGACCGGTGGCGCCAGGCGCTGAGCGACCCGCTCCCACGATGCGTCCGGTGCATCGCGAAACGCGAAGAACGCCCCATCAACCAGCACCGTCGCATGCACGTGATCCGGATGCTGCACAGTCCAGTGCAGCGCGACAGTGGCGCCCCAGGAGTGGCCGGCAACGACATACGGCTCGTCGATCTGGATCGCCTGTGCTATGCCGGCGCCGTCGTCGACCATGGTGGCGATGTCGTAGCCGTCGTCTGGCTTTGCGGTCTCGCCATGTCCGCGCAGATCGTAGCTCGCGACACGGCGTGTCCGCGCGAGGATCGGAGCACACAGGTCGAAAATGTGAGAACTTGATGCAAGCCCGTGAACCAGGATGACCGGCCTGGCGCTTCCATCAGGGTCGGCCGGCCCATCCCACTCACGCACGTGCACCTGAATGCCCGTTGTCGGCGACGTCACATATCGATCGACAGGGCGCATCCTGGTCATTTCGACCTTCCCATTTGGAGACCGGTCCTACTCTCCGTTCCGCAGCTCTCGCAGACGCTCGGGGACAAAATGGATCTCGCCGAACGTCACTGTGCAGCCCGGTCCGGTCGGCGATTGGGCAAGGAAACCAACATTCGTCGCGGCGCCGCCGCCGAGCGAGAAATGGCGGATAAGCTCCCAGCGCCGGCCATCTAGAGAGGCATGGAACGCCCATGCCTGCCCTCTGCGGCTGGCGCGCAGCCAAACTCGCGTGCCGTCGACCACGAACCCGTTCGCGTCGTCGGACACGCCACGCGTGACCACCGAGACGACCATCGGTTGCCGGCGCGGCGAGTACTCGAAGCACAGCTTGGCCCAATGGGCGTCGTCGTCCCACACCAGAATTACTCCGGCGTCGAACATCGCGCCAAAGTCGACCTCGACCAGCGCGCTGAGCTGGAAATCGCCGGCCACCGGACCGTGCAGGCGCGGAGCGTTGACCATGGGCGTCGAGCCCTGCGGATCGGTGAAAAGGTCGGTCCTGGCCTGTGCCGTGATCGTCAGCGACGACGGCGCAGCGTTCCAGCGGGCAGGCCTGACGTGCCAGTACAGAGGCGATGGAAATGTCGAGAGAGTTACGGGCTCATCCACTATATAGCTCCTTAGGAGGGTATGGGCACCTCGCGACCGGCTGCGTTGGACACTGTGCAGCTTGACCTGCCTTCCTGCCGGCGCGTCGTGTAGGCTCTGATCAGGCGAGATCTTGCAGCAGCGTTCCCTTGAGGTCGCTGATTGGGACCCGGCGCTGCGTCATGGTGTCGCGATCGCGAATGGTGACTGCTCGGTCGTCGACGGACTGGAAGTCGAAGGTCACGCAGTACGGCGTGCCGATCTCGTCCTGTCGGCGGTAGCGCCGGCCGATCGCCTGCGTCTCATCGTAGTCGGTCGGAAACAGCTCTGCCAGGCCACGCCAAATCTCGCGCGCGGGCTGGGTCAGTTCAGGTTTCTTCGAGAGTGGTAGCACTGCCACCTTGTAGGGTGCGACCTTCTTATGCAGGTGCAAGACTGTTCGCTTCTCGCCGTTGACAATCTCCTCGTCATAGGCGTCCACCAGCAAATAGAAGAATGTACGGTCAACGCCTCCGGAAGTCTCTACGATCCAGGGAACATACCGCTCGTTGGTAACCGGGTCTGTGTAGCTCAGATCCTGACCGCTGAACTGAGCATGCCGGCTGAGATCCCAGTCACCGCGCCAATGGACTCCCTCCCATTCCTTCCAGCCCACGCCGGGCACAAAGTACTCGATATCGGTGGCCCGCTTGGCGTAGTGAGCCAGCTCATCCGGCGAGTGCTCGCGCAGGCGCACGCGATCGCTCCTGTTGACGAGTCCACGGCACCACCCGCTGCGCTCCTCCTGCCAGTAGGCGAACCATTTCTCCATCTCGCTTGGATGCACGAAGAACTGCAGATCCCACTGCTCGAATTCGCGCTGGCGCATGATGAAGGGGCCGAGCGTCACCTCATTGCGGAATGCCTTCCCGATCTGGCAAATACCAAAGGGGATGCGCACGCGCGAGGACTTCATGACATTGTCCCAATCGAGATAGATGTTCTGGCAGGCCTCGCCACGCAAGTACGTCTTCATGCGCTCGCCCTCGACGACGCCCAGCTCGGTCTCCATCAGCAAGTTGAAGCGCCGCGGCTCCGTCAGCTCGCCGCCGCACTCCGGGCACTTCTCCGGAAGCACACCGCCGTTCGCCTCCATCAAGTGATCGGAGCGGTAGCGGCGCCGGCAGCCCTTGCAGTCGACAAGGGGGTCGCTGAAGTTCTCGACGTGGCCGCTAGCCTCCCATACTCTGGGATGCGTCAGAATGGCGCCGTCGATGCCGACCGTGTTCTCGCGGGTCTGCACCATGAACGTCCACCACAGGTTCTTGAGGTTTCGGCGCATCTCCACCCCAAGCGGTCCAAAGTCGTAGAGGCCGGCTACGCCGCCGTATATCTCGCTGTTCTGGTAGACGAATCCTCGCCTCTTGCAGAGCGACATGAGCCGCTCGAGCAGTTCTGTTCCTTCGGGAAGCTCTACTTTCGTGCTCTCGTGGGTATCAGCTATCATTTCCAGCCTTCGATCGCGCTACAAAACAAAAGCCCCGGGCCTGCTCACTGGCCCGGGGACGAATAGAGCTTCGCGGTTCCACCCCGATTCCTCGCGCCGCGAAAGCTAAGCTCTCTGCCTTAGCTTGCACGAGCACAAGACTCTTCTATGGAATACGGCTCGGAAGCGCCTTTGCCACGTGATTTCACGCCGGGCTCGCACTATCTCCGGCTCGCTGCGGTGTGTCAGTCGAGGCTACTCTTCTTCGTCGACGCCACGTCTCAATTGTGATGTCAGTATACCAAGGCAGCACTTGCCGCCAAATCGGATAAGTACCATCATTTGTGTGGTGGCTCGGTGGCTCGGTGGCTCGGTGGCTCGGTGGCTCGGTGGCTCGGTGGCTCGGTGGCTCGGGCCTAGCACGGGCAACGTGGAAATGCCGTATAGTATCCGGTGGCACCCGTTTGTCTGTAAAGGAGCTTGCTAAACATGAAGATGGCAATCCTGACCGGGGGCGGCGACGTTCCTGGTTTGAATCCTGCAATTAAGGCGGCGGTGAATCGCATCTCCGACGCCGGGATTGAAATGTTCGGCGTTCGGCGCGGTTGGGCCGGTCTGCTGAACTATAACCCTGACAAGAAGGAGCCCCAGCCGGAATGGATCCGCCCGATCACGCGCAATGACGTGCGCGTCATCGATCGGTCCGGCGGCACGTTCCTCCACAGCTCCCGGACCCATCCGGGCAAGGTCAAGGAAAACAAGCTTCCCGAGTTCCTCAAGGGAAAGTATGCATTTTCGCCCAACGGCATTGCCGACTGCACTGACCACGTGCTCCGCGTGCTCGAGCACCTGGAGATCGGCGCCCTCCTGGCGATCGGCGGCGACGACACGCTGAGCTATGCGCTTCGCTTGCATCAGGAAAAGTTCCCCACTATCGGTATCCCGAAGACCATGGACAACGACGTCTTCGGCACCGACTACTGCATCGGTTTCTCAACCGCCGTCAGCCGCAGCATCGCCTTCATCAACGACCTTCGCACCCCGACCGGCTCGCACGAGCGCATTGCCGTGGTCGAGCTCTTTGGCCGCAATTCCGGAGAAACCGCGCTCATTGCCGGTTACCTCGGCGACGTCGATCGCACGCTGATCCCGGAGGTGCCGTTCGATCCGGAGCGCCTTGCCGCGCTCGTGATGGAAGACAAGCGGCGCAATCCCAGCAACTATGCCATCATCGCCGTGTCCGAGGGCGCGACCATGATCGGCGGCGACATCTACGAGACTGGACCTGAGGATGCATTCGGACATCGCAAGCTCGGCGGCATCGGCCTGGCTACGGGCGAGATGCTCAAGAAGCTGACAGGTGAGGAGATCGTGCAGCAGTCGCTTGGCTATCTGATGCGATCTGGTCCGCCGGACGCTCTCGATCGCATGGTCTCGTTCACCTACGGCAACATTGCCGCCGACCTGGCGCTACGAGGCCAGACCGGCCAGATGGTTGCTTTACGCGAGGGCGTCTACACCACGGTCCCGATGGACGTGATCGGCACGGGCGTCCGCCGTGTGGATGTCGACCAGCTGTACGATTCCGAGACGTATCGAGCTAAGGTTTCTCACATCCTTGGCAAGCCGATGTTCCTGTACTAGCCGGCTCTTCCCATAACGGCCGTTCCGGCTTGTTTATGGATTGGCCGTGCAGGACACATCCGTGTGCAGACAGCGCGAGGGGAGCATGTGCTCCCCTCGCGGCATATTCGGGAGGTTTTGTGCTTCGCTACGAACAGCATGCAGGTCGAAGTGGTTCCGCGGAGGGCATTGCTGCGCGGCGTTGGGGAGAAAACGCTCGGGATCTACATCTGGGAAGCAGCCTGCCAGCGGGCCTGGCGGACTGCCAAGTGGCAGGTCTTGCAGAGCGTATAGCCGTACTGGTCCCACGAATGCAAGACCAGGGCTCCCGTGTCATCGTCATCCCGGGTGTCGCATAGTAGCATCGACCAGGGCTCAGTGGCGCAGCCGCAAAACTCGCACTGGTGCTCATCCTGCGTGGCATTGGCTGCATACCGCAGCGCATTGACAAGGCCCGCCACTTCCATCTCGGACATTGAGCTTGCGAGATTCACGAGGGCGAAATCGATCGAGCGCGCACGCTCGGCCGGATCCACGCGCCGCGTGCGTACCGCACCCGCCTTGTAGCCGGCACTCTCTAACTGCGCAGCGAGTTGGCGGATCACGCTGGCGGCGGCACGATTCGCCGACGACGGATCATAGCTATCCCGATCGAAGTCCTGGTACTCGTTCATCGACACCGGCCCATTCTCCTTCAGGGTAACCTGGCGCCCGCTGACGCCGGCGTCGCCCGCATGCGGGAGGAATGACTTGACACCGTCCTGGGCACGCACCGGCTGTCGTTGCCATTCATCTTCGGTGTGTCGCCACGATTCAAACACAAGGCCGAAGGATAGGCAATCCCAGTTCCGGCGAACACCTCAGAGCCCTCGTTCCCCCCCCCGGCACGAGGCTCTGCGGGACGAGTACATTCCCCCCTGGCGAGTTACTCATCCATCCGTGACTGCCACTCAGTCACTCCACCATCATACGCACGGTCGTGTCTTGGAATGAATCCCCAAAATGGGGAATTCATATGGTGCCAATCCGCACCGAGTTCAACAGTCTCCCCACCCGGCGTATACGTGACAAAGACCCCTTGACAAGTAGTGAGTCTTGCTAGCAAGTCCTGGTCCGGGAGCCCAGGCTTGGTGAAATGAGCCGATCGGTAGAGGCCGTGGAAACCAAGGCCCTCAACCGCGCGCTCCAGGTGCTTGCCGACGAGGCCAATTCGGGCCTGTCTGGCCCTCTACCATGATCGCGATATCCACCCGGATACCTTTCAGTCGTCGAGATCTACCCTGGGTCAGACCATATCACACCCGCGCATAGAGTTCACCCCATAGCGAGCCTAAGACGCGTTGCAACGGGACTTGCAATGATGGATATGTATCTTTGGCTCCCACCATGCCGTGCAGAGATCCATGCATTTGACGATCACCCAGGACACGCACGTGTATCTCGTCGCGCGCTAGGCGCTGCGCGGCCATCGCGGTGTCGGTAATCGGTCACCGCGCGAAGCGGCGAGCGGCGGTGGCCGACAACCTCGTCACGTTCTTGTGCGTGTAGATTTGAGTCGTGGCCAGGCTGGCATGTCCGAGAATCTCCTGGACATCGCGAATATCCGCGGCTGTATCGTTCAGCAACTCCGTCGCTACATAGTGCCGGAAACTATGCGGAGTGGCACGAATGCCTTCGCTCCGCGCCAGAGCCCGGACCACGCTTTGGATCTGCCGCGGAGAGAGGCGAAGGGACTCGCCGTCTCCCTTGGCAGCGCGCTCTCGAGCCAGTTGCGCGGCATGCGCGTTGTCATGGTGCAGGAACAGCGGCGTGAAGCCGTCGTCCCCGCGCAAATCCAGATAGGCATTGATCGCCACGATGGACTCCGGAGAGAAGAATACGAGGCGCTGCCTCCCGCCCTTCCCGGTGATCAACGCCTGGCTCCGCTCCCAGTCCATGTCTTGGCGGGACAGGCTCGACACCTCCGAGACGCGCATGCCGGATGCGAACAGCGTGTGAAGGATGGCCAGGTTGCGCGCGCTCACGAGCCGGGCACGCTCGCCTGTGGCAACGCCGACCGCATGCCCGGCGTGGCGCAGCAGCGCCGGCAATCGCTGATCGGGCGCCGGCCGACCCTTCGCGGGCTTGACCGTCAGCTCGCTGAGCTGCGCCCGCAACTCCTCCACAGTGCCGGGATAGTGATGATTGAGGATGAGAAAACGGAAGAACGCGGTCAGCGCGGTGAGATACGCGGAGCGCGTCGCGGGCTTCCGTCCCGATCGCGTGGCGTAGAGGAGAAACGCGGAGACGTCGCCTGTCTTCACAGCGGACACCGCCGTGCTGGCCGGCTCTCTGCCCCGCTGAGCAACGAAGCGGAAGAAACTCCCGATGGAGCCAGCGTACGTGCGTATGGTGGCGGGCGACCGGCCGCGTAGCGTCAGATGATCGAGATAGAGACTCAGCGCCTCATCGCACGATGGGGTGGGAGCGGATTCTCGGTCCACGGCGGCAACCATACACCAACTCTACCACACGGATCAGCTAGGATCCCCCCGTCTGTCCACAGACAGGGCTCCCAGCAACCGGCACGCGCACCCTCGTCAGAACGAATTAGTGCGCCTTGTTATAGGAGCTGATGGTACGAGTCCTTGCGTCCGCCTTAGCCAGATGCGCCTGCCGCATCTTACCGTAGCGTATGCCCAGAAGGTTGACGATGAACGTCAACACAAGCAGACCGACGACGAAGCCCGCGACTATGAGCCCGCGCGTTACCGGGTCGCTGGGAAGAAACGCGAGCCAGTCATTCAAGTGGTCGAGTGTGTTCCCTTTCGGGGACGTCATCGGCCTGCCATAGATCTGCTGGTATGCATTCTGCGATGTATCCCATAGGATACCAATCCAGCCGAGCATCGCCCCTACCATGACGGCAATGGCGCCGGCGAACAGGATTCTGAACATTGAGGCCCTCCAATCACGCACCAGACACCAGCTTACGGGAAAGGCGTCGTCCACGCTAGGCCGCAATGGGGCCAAAAACATAGCGAAGTTGGTGGAAATCGCTACCTGGGCGTCACATCGCCGGCGCGCACCGCCCTGCGCGATCCGTTGGGCAGACGGAGAATGAGCGCGCCGTCGTCGGCAATATCTTCGGCCACCCCGCGGATGGTTTCACTGGATGTGGCCACGGCAACCTCCTTGCCCAGCGTACCCAGTCTTGCCGCCCACGCTTCGCGCACCCGTGCAGGATCGATCTTCGCCTGGTCTAGCCACCACTCCAGTCGCGCGAGAAGATCCACAAAAAGGTCCTCTCGAACAATTGGCCGGTGCACATGCGCGTCGAGGTGCGTTGCCAATGGAAGCGAGGGATCGGCTGACCGAACGTTGAGGCCGATACCGAGCAGAAGCCATTGCGCATCGTCGACACGGCGGACTTCAATCAGGATGCCTGAGCATTTGCGCCCCTCGATGAGCACGTCGTTAGGCCACTTGAGCTGCGCGTCGATGCGGTGCAGGGATAGCGCATCCACTACCGCGAGCCCGGCTGACATGGGGGCGATCCAGAGCGGCTCCGCTCCCGCGAGCACGACCGTGAAAAGCAGGCTGCTTCCATGGGCGGCGATCCAGGGCCGGCCAAGGCGGCCACGTCCGGCCGTCTGATGATCGGCGACAACCACCGTGCCATCTCCGTTGGAAGGGAGCCGTGCGGCCGCAACCGCGTTGGTGGAGTCGACTTCAGGGTAGTAGAATACGGCGTTGCCAACCCGGGCGCCGGAGCGCCTGGAGGCGACGATCTGCCAGTCAAGCGCCGGGAACGACTGATCCACGGTCTGCGCTCTCCTCGTACTGCTCGCGCATGACTGCCCGGGTGCCGCAGGACGCCGCTCGACGCGCCACGAAGGATCCGGGGGCACTGCCCGTGAGGCTGCGACGCCGCCGGTGATGAGACGGTGTCCGCCGCCGAGCTGCGCCGAAGTGCGACCCTCGGCCACCATGAAAATGCCGAGAGCGGGAAGCACTAGCTTCCCGCTCTCGAGTTGCTCTCGGTCTATGCTGTCACCCAGTGAACAGCACGTCAGGCGAAGATCACCTCAACCATAGAACCGCGAACTGGGTGACCTGTTACACCGAAGCAACTATGACAACCCATATTCGCATCACCTCCTTTCCGTGCTAGAGTGACTATCGCCATTCTAAGGAATGGTTGCGGCTAAAGTCAAGAGTCGCGCGGGAATCAGGAATGTTTTACTCGGGGATCTCCACACGCATCGGTTCGATTTTGTAGATGAGGCGCACTTCGCCCGGAGTACGGTCTTGGTAGCTGTCGGCCCCCATATACTTCTTGGCAAGCTTATCGATGTGGGCGTCGGCACCCTCTTCCGTGATCTCGACGACACGACCGCGCACTGATAGGTAGCGGTAGGGATTCTGAGGATCGCTGATCTCCAGACCTACAAGTTGCCGTGCCTGCATATTCTTGTCTTTCTGCCGGCCTCTCGCTGCATTGACGAGCAGGTAGGTGCCGTCGAAATCGACCCACACCGGGGTCACCTGCGGCGCGCCGCTTGGCATGATCGTCGCAAGGTGCGCGATAGCCGGTTTCTCCAGAAGATCGCGGTATGCTTGGGGAACTGTTTGTGCCATTACGCCTCCTTACCGTGCCATGACACGGATAACAGACCACATCGGCCTGCGCACACACTGCCACTGTCCAGGGACCGCCTCTGCAATCAGCGTACCGGTGAATCGTCGTACGGCTAAGCTGCGCTTTCGACGGCGCGAACGCCATCAGCCTCGCCGCGCGACCAGCCAAATAAGTATACATCTTTTGGCATCTTTATGCACCTCTTGCCGCGGTTGCGGCAGACCTGTGGACGAGCGGCAATCGAGTACGTGGTGCAGGATCCGGTACACTAAAGGCCAAGCAAAGCCTAGGAGCAGTAGGGTGCAAATATTGATGCCTTCCGTCCCCGGCATGACGCCGGCGGATGGGGGGCTTTTTGCTGCACGTGCTTTCGCGCGCATGTCCGACAGGTCTGGACGGTTGCGAGCTGCGAGGCTACGTGCGTCACACCGGGGAAGCACTGACGCCGCATAGCGATGGAGGGCCGGGCCCGGCGCGCTTCGCTGAGGAGGGGGTGGTGAGAGTGGCTGATTACGACGCCAAGACAATCGAAGAGAAGTGGAACCGGCGCTGGGAAGAGACGGGAATCTATCGCGTCGATCTGGCCAATGCCGCACGCCCATTCTACAATTTGATGGAGTTCCCCTACCCGTCCGGTGAAGGGCTGCACGTCGGGCACGTCTATACCTATTGTGGCGCCGATACCTACGGGCGCTATATGAAGATGCAGGGATACGACGTGTTCCAACCCATGGGCTTCGACTCCTTCGGCATCCACAGCGAGAACTATGCACTGAAGATCGGCGTCAATCCCATGGTGCTCACCGACCAGACGGTCGTGCGCTTCCGCGAGACGCAGATGAAACGCCTCGGCACCATGTGGGACTGGTCGCATGAGGTGATCACGAGCCACCCCAGCTACTACAAGTGGACGCAGTGGGTCTTCGTCCAGCTGCTCAAAGCAAACCTGGCCTATCGGGCCACGGCGCCCGTTACCTGGTGCCCGACCTGCCAGACCGTGCTGGCAAACGAGCAGACTGAGGAAGAGAACGGTGAGACAGTCTGCGAGCGCTGTCACACGCCCGTGACTCAGCGCGAGATGGAGCAGTGGTTCTTCAGGATCACTGCCTATGCCGACAGGCTGGTCGACAATCTGAAAGATCTCGACTGGCCTGAGCTGAGCAAGACGCTCCAATCCGAGTGGATTGGCCGCAGCCCGGGCGCCGCCATCGCCTTCCAGGTCGCAGACCTGCCCGAGTCCTTCACCGTGTTCACAACCAGGCCGGACACCATTTTCGGCGCCACGTACTGCGTATTGGCGCCAGAGCACCCGCTCGTAGGCCGGATCACGTCGGCGGTCGAGCGGGCGGCGGTGACCGCCTACGTAACCGAGGTAGCCGGAAAGACCGAGCGCGAGCGTACCACCGAGCGCGAGAAGACCGGTGTGTTCACGGGCGCCTACGCCGTCAATCCAGCTACCGGCGCCAACATCCCGATCTGGGTTGCCGACTACGTGCTCGCCCACTACGGCACCGGCGCTATCATGGCCGTTCCCGCCCACGATCAGCGCGACTTCGAGTTCGCGCGCAAGTTCGATCTGCCGATCGTTCCGGTCTATCAACCCGACGGCAAGATACTCGACCCCGATGAAATGACCGCCGCTCTGCCGGAGCATCAGGGAACGATCGTGAATTCCGGACCGTTCGACGGGCTTCGCAGCGATGAGGCGATCATTCCGCAATTCATCGAGTTCCTGGCACGGAAGGGCGTGGCGCGCGCGCAGACGACGCTGCGCCTGCACGACTGGCTTATCTCGCGGCAGCGGTACTGGGGACCGCCGATTCCGGTTGTCTATTGCGACAAGGACGGCATCGTGCCCGTTCCCGAGAGCGACCTGCCGGTCATTCTGCCCGAGATAGAGAACTTCAGGCCTACAGGCACGGGCGTCGGCCCGCTGGCGGCGCTGGAAGATTGGGTCAACACGACCTGCCCCACCTGCGGGGGACCGGCGCGGCGCGAGACCGACGTTTCCGACACGTTCCTCGACTCGGCGTGGTACTTCCTGCGCTACCCGTCTACCGAGTGGGACGACCGGCCCTTCGACGCCGGGCGCACGCAAAAGTGGCTGCCGGTGAACATGTATATGGGCGGCATCGAGCACGTCCGCCGGCACCACCTCTACGCCCGCTTCATCACCAATGTCCTGCACGATCTCGGCTACCTGCCGTTTGGCGAGCCCTTCACGCGGCTTCGCCTGCACGGGCTTCTGCTCGTGCTGGAGGAAGAGCGCGTCACCGACCCGGTCACGGGTGAGGAGCGCGTCGTCCAGACGGCACAGAAGATGTCCAAGAGCCGTGGCAACGTGGTGAATCCTGACGAGTACATCGAGCGCTACGGCGCCGACATTCTCCGCCTCGCGCTGCTATTCGCCGGACCGTATACGGAGGGCGGTGTGTTCAGCGATAGGGCGGTCTCGGGCATCTCACGCTTTGTTGGGCGCCTGATCGGTCGCCTGGACGACGTCGACATGCCTGCGACGGAACAGGGAGCCGGTCCAGAATGGGAGGCGATGATCCATCGCACGATCAAGCGGGTCGGGGAAGACCTGGTTGCGCTGAAGTTCCACACCGCGGTCGCCGGATTGATGGAGCACCAGAACTACTTGCAAGACAATTGGGCGGCGGCTACCGTCGAACAGCGGCGCGCCGCCCTGAGGACAACTGCCTTGCTGCTGGCTTCGCTGGCTCCTCACCTGGCTGAAGAACTTTGGGCACGGCTCGGCGGCGGCTACAGCGTCCACACGCAGCCATGGCCGCAGTGGGACGAAGAGAAAGCTCGGCCGCAGACGGTCACGCTCGTCGTCCAGGTGAACGGTAAGGTACGCGACAAGATGGACGTGGCGCCCGATATCACGAAGGAGGCGGCCGAGGCCGCGGCCATCGCGAGCGAGCGCGTGCAGGCACAGATCGCGGGAAAGACGGTTCGGCAGGTCATATATGTCCCTGGGAAGCTGCTCAATATCGTCGCGAATTGATAGCCGATACACAGCGACCCACCCGCCTCGGCCATGCGACTCGATTCGGTGCTCCCTGCTTTGGCAAGGAGGTGCCCGCCATACGGCCGGTGCTTGGTAGGGGTGCATTGCATTCATACGGGCGAACGCAGGCTGCGGGTCAGTATCCCCCTAACGCCGCCTCGGGCTTTCGCGGTATAGCACTATTGCCCGGCAGGTGCGATGCTGACGCGAGCCTCGTTGAGCGAACAGATGACCTAGAGTGGGTCAAGTGCGTTGCTCACAGCCATTGCCGCGGCGCCTGAGACCCAGGCCTTCAGGCCGGGGAGCCTCACCTGCTGAGCTAACTGTGGCCTTCAGGCCGCCCAGACTCTCGCGCTCCGGGAAAGGCCATACACGTGACAAGTGACCCACTAGTCCGGTGGTGCTTCGGGCACCTCCGTGCGCCGGTAGATCGCGGCCACCGGGAAATGCGCGTTGATGCTTTGCAGCTCAAGCTCGTCGGCAGGTCCGTAAATCTGGAAGGAATCCCAGCCCGTTCCAGTGCGTCGGTAGACTTCAACGCGTTGGTACTCGGTACCCACCAGCACATATTCCTGCAAGCTTGGGCATTGCCGGTAGTAGTCCCACTTGCGTCCTCGATCCGTGCGTTCCGTGCTGTCGGAGAGTACCTCGAAAACCACGCGCGGCGCCTCGAGCTCCGTCCGATCGCGTGACGGCGCATCAAACACGTCGCAGCTAATTACCACATCAGGATATGTGTAGCGACTTGCCGACACGCGCGTGGCGAGATCGGAGTTGTACACCCTGCAGGGTCCGTCGCCGAGCACAGGGTAGAGCGTTGCGATGATATTCACGGAAATCCCGGAATGGAGACTGCTCCCACCGGCCATTGCGTACACGTGGCCATCGAAGTACTCGTGCTTCGTGTCGGGGCTTGCGCGCTCCAGCGCGCGCCACTCGTCGACAGTCATCCGTTCGGGTCGTCGCTCGGCAACCATCCGGCCCCTCCCAATCATCCTTCCCCCATCATACCGCTCTCGGTTTGCCTTCGACTGTGAAACCGCGGCGCGAATCCAAGCCGGGTTTCGGTACGATACTATGGATGCAGGTACATACCGGCAGGCGAGTCGAAATCGCCGGCCAGACAACGCACATGTAAGTGGAGAAATGATGGGCACCTCCGCCAAGCCACACAAGCTGATTATCATCGGTTCCGGCCCTGCCGGCTACACTGCCGCACTGTATGCGGCGCGCGCGAAGCTCGCGCCGGTTGTCTTCGCCGGGAGTCTGAATGGTGGACAGCTTATGCTGACCACCGAGGTAGAGAACTATCCCGGGTTCGTCGAGGGCGTCATGGGCCCCGAGCTGATGGAAAGGTTCCGCCAACAAGCCGAGCGCTTTGGCGCCGCGATCCGCTACGAAGACATCGTGGCCGTCGACTTCTCGCAGCGCCCGTTTCGCCTGGCAACCGAAGACGAGGAGCTGTACGCGCACTCGGTGATCATTGCAACCGGCGCATCGGCCCAGTGGATCGGGCTGGAGAACGAAACCAGGCTGCGCGGGCGCGGCGTCTCCACCTGTGCCACCTGCGACGGCGCCTTCTTCCGCAATGTCGAGATCGCCGTGGTAGGTGGTGGTGATACGGCGATGGAGGAGGCGACGTTCCTCACGCGCTTTGCCGGCAAAGTCTCTGTGATTCATCGCCGTGACCAGCTTCGAGCCAGCAAAGCGATGCAAGCTCGCGCCGTCGCCAACCCCAAGATCAACTTCATCTGGAACACGGTTGTCGAGGATGTGCTCGGCGAGGAAAAGGTCACCGGACTGCGGCTTCGCGACGTGAAGACGGGGGCCCTTTCCGTACTGCCTGTAGCGGCTGTGTTCGTGGCCATTGGGCATCACCCCAACACGGAGCTGTTTGCCGGCCAGATAGACCTCGACGCGGCAGGCTACATCTCCGTTCCAAAGAATACGTTTACCAGCGTGCCTGGCGTGTTCGCCGCGGGCGACGTGCACGATACGCGGTACAAGCAGGCGGTTACGGCGGCGGGAGATGGCTGCAAGGCCGCGCTGGACGCAGAAAAATACCTGGAAGAGCATGGACTGGGCCTGGAAGCAGCGGCGGAGGCCGAAGCAGTCCTCGCCTGACCATGCGGAGGGCGCGTCTCGCCAGCCTTCCAGCGGTACGGTGGCAAGGTGAGGGGCGCCATGACCGTTGTAACGCCGCAGGCTTTGCGCGACCGTAGGACCTAGCGCTCTGCATGGTACTCGAAGCGGAAGTGCGCACGAGTCTCCGGCAGTTCGGACGACTACCAATACGGCAGCCTACAGAGGTCCTCAGCCGCAGGCGGTCAGCAGGGCTGCTAGAATGATCGGAACGCAGATGGACGAGCGCTGGTCAAGGGCCCTCGCCTGGTACGAGCAGCTCGAGATGGGCAGGCGGAAAGTGGAGTATACGGCCACGATCCGCCGCATTCTCGAGCAGTTGCAGGAGATCGATCGCCTCGATGTGCTGCGGACGCGCTATGATGCCGGCCTGGAGTGGGCCACGGCAATCGCGCGCGAGGGCTTCCCTGATACTCCGGCGCTCTGGGCGACCGAGCGGACTGCCGACGTGGCCTTCGCCATCCGTGCAAAGCAGTTACTCGGCGAGGGACCCGACGGCCATTAGCGGAGCGCAGGGGGCATTCGCTGTTTGGTAGCCGGCCTGAGCGCGGGGCACGACCCACCCTTCGGGCAGGTGTCCCGGCAGCGGGTCACCTCTGCCATGCCATCACCCACTCCTGTGGGTATCCGGCCCAAGGCCCCGCGCGCAGAGCTGCCGGAGACAGCGGCAGGAAGCTCTACGCACGCCGCGCCTCCAGGCACTGCGCCAGGATGTCCGGCCGGTTGGTGGTGATGCCGTCCACGCCCAGCGAAATGAGATCCTGCATCACCACCGGATCGTCGACGGTCCAGGCAAAGACGAACATGCCCTCGGCCCTGCATACGTGCAGCAGCGCCGGCTTGACGAGGTGGTATTCGACTGACAGTCCCTGCGCCCCCATGAGGCGTGCCCGCCTGGTAGCAAACCGTGTCAGAGCTGCCAGCGACTTCTCCGATATCGCCCGATCGAAGAGCGGCAGCGCTATGCCGCTCGTGGCCACCAGCGCGGGCATCACTCTCCGCTCCGGCGCGAACGACCTGTGTGGCCCGGCGCCCAGCATGGCGCCATCGGGCGCGTGCACGCGAAGCAGGTCGCAGAGATGCTGTTCGTTCCCCTGCGTGCGCAGGTCGAGATAGGGAATCGCGCGGCCGCGCATCTGTTCCAGCGCCGCCTCCAGCGTGCACAGCGGCATGGGCAGATGACCAAGATCTTCCAGCGTGCACTGCGTGATGCGCGGCCACATCCGCCAGGTTCGCGCTGCACGCAGCCACCAACGCGGGCGGGCCAGCGCGCCGGACAACTCGGCTTCTTCCGGCGCAAGCCAGTTGAAATGCGCGAGCACGAAATGACCATCGGCCGTTCGCCAGACGTCCAGCTCCACGACGTCGACACCAGTGTCAAGCGCGGCCTCGATCGCCGCGGCCGAATTGGCTGGGGCCAGCCCGGCCGCGCCCATGTGCCCGATGCGGAGCGGACGCGATCGTCCAGCCAATGAAGGCAATATCGAGAGCGCCTGCGGCAACATATCCTCCAGCGCGGCTACTGCTCAGACGATTCCGGGCAGAGCACGTCGCGAATAGCCCCTACGAGATAGAGCGATCCGGCTACGACAACAAGGTCGTCGGGGCCGGAAAGGGCCAGAGCACGGTCAAGCGCCTCCGCCTGGTCGTCATGCTCCTCCACGTGCGCGCTGTATCGTCTTGCCTCGATCGCCACTGCCCCAGCGAATCCCGCTCTGCTCTTCCACGGAGGCTCGCTGACCACAACCGCCGCCGCCAGCGGGCAGAGCACAGCGGCAATCGTACTATAGTCTTTGTCGCCAAGTATGCCGAGCAACAGAATGATGCGCCGCCCGCCAAAGAGGCCTTGCAGTGCATCGGCCAGCGCCAGCGCACCGGCCGCGTTATGCGCGCCGTCGAGCAGCACTTGAGGCCGCTCCCCGAGCAGCTCCAGACGTCCGGGCATACGCGCCATCGCCAGACCGTTCGATACCGCCTCAGGCGGAACGGCGACACCGAGCTTCGCCACCAGGGCGTCGATTGCCCCGACCGCGCAGGCTGCATTGGCGCGCTGGTGCACGCCCAGCAGTCCGGAATGCAGATCGGCGTGACGCCGTACGGGAGTCAGCACCGTAAACCGGGCATTCGGATGCGGGCCATTTGGCACGATCTTCACGACGCCGTGCTCGCCGACACTCCACAGCTCAGCCTGCTGCCGCTCGCACGCGGCCCGTACCACGCCAAGAGCGGGATCGACGGCGGCGCTGACCACACATTGGCCGCGCTTGATCAGGCCTGCCTTTTCAGCCGCGATCTGTTCAACCGAATGTCCAAGCCGCTCCACGTGGTCGAGACTCACGTTCGTGATCACCGCGACCCCCGCACCGTTGGCAGTCGTCGGATCCAGTCTGCCTCCGAGTCCCGTCTCGATAACGGCGTACTGTACGCCGCGCTCCACGAACGCCAGGCAGGCCATCGCCCACAGAACGTCGAGAAAAGCCGCACGGCCGCCGTTGTACCCGGGCAGCGCGTTCTCTTCCATTCGTTCGAGAACAGGTAATAGCACGTTGAGCAGGCGAACCCACGCAACCTCGTCGATCGGCGTGCCGTCGACCGTGATTCTCTCACGATAACTCTGCAGGTGCGGCGACACAAACGAGCCGGTACGGTAACCGGCTTCGCGCAAGATGGTCGCCGTCATCGTCGTGGTAGAGCCCTTCCCGGTAGTGCCGGCTACCTGGACGGCGCTGAACGCGCGTTCGGGGTGACCGATCGCCGCCAGCAGCGTCTCGACGCGGACCAATCCCACCTGTTCGCGCGGAAGTATCGGTCGCGAGGTTAGGTCCTCGAGGTATCGGATGGTGGCATGATAGTCGGATAGCAGTACGGTCATGCGCGTCGCCGCTCGTCCCGCATCGCGGCTACAAGCTCTGGCCGGTAGTGTTCGATGAGGGCGACTGGTTGATCGAACTGGAGAAGATAAGCACCCCTGTACCAAGGATCATGGTCAACAGCACGACAAGCGTGACAATGGTCATGATTCGTTGCTGGCGTGCGCGCGACCGGCGACTTGTCATAGACAGGACGACCCCGCTACCGCGAGCCGCCAACCTCCTCACTACCGATAGAGAAGAGCCTCTCGAGATCGTGGGTGGAGAAAGTCTTGAAGGCGATCAGCGTGTTGGTCCGTGTTATGGCTTCCAGCTTGGCGAGCTTCGCGGTCACGACGTCGGCGAGGTCGTCGTGGTGGCGGACACGCACGATCGCTACCAGATCGTAGTCACCTGCCACCGAATACACCTCAGAGACTTCCGGGATATCGACCAGCTTCTGCGCTGTTTCGGGTATGCGCTGCCGATCGACCGAACAAAGCAGAATGGCGGTAATCATAGAATCCTTCCTCCATCATGAAGGTACAGGATCTCGGCCTCCGGCGATGATCTCCTGGGCCACATCGTGCCTTGCAGTCGATCATGCCCGGCCGGTACCGTACACCCAGAAATGGAACAGGTGATTCACCGGCAGGTGCGCCTGCCGCGTCGAGTGCGAGGGAGCCGAGGAGTGAGCGATCAGCACCACATCCGTTGCAAGTCCGGAGACGTCGGGCGGTACGTGCTGTTGCCGGGCGATCCTGGGCGCTGCGCGCTCATTGCGGAGCACTTTGACGACGCGCGGTTGGTGGCACAGAATCGTGAGTTCACCACGTACACCGGCTCACTCGACGGTGAGCGGGTTTCGGTCACCTCAACGGGCATCGGCGGGCCCTCGACGGCGATCGCCGTTGAGGAGCTGGCGGCCATCGGGGCCGACGCGTTCATCCGCGTGGGGACGAGCGGCGCCATGCAGAACTACCTGCGCAACGGCGACCTGGTCATCGCGCAGGCGGCGGTGCGCGACGAGGGCACCGGCAGCCAGTACATTCCATTGAGCTACCCGGCAGTGGCGCATCTGGATGTCGTCGTGGCATTGCAGCACAGCGCACGCTCATTGGGCGCCCATGCATACATGGGTATAGTCCGCTCCGGCGACGCGCTCTACGCCGACCTTGCGCCGCACAGCATCCCGCTTCATGCCCTGGCGGGCGGCAGCGCTGCCCGCATGTGGTCGGAAGCGCGCGTCCTGTGCGCCGATATGGAAGCGGCAACGCTCTTCGTGATCAGCAGCATCCGTGGCCTCCGTGCCGGGACCATCCTGCTCGTGGTAAATACCGTGGGCGAAGGCGCCATCGCAACCGCGAACACCGCCGGTACCTACCTGAACGTGCTCACTCAGACCGCGGTGGGCGCGCTGCGCACGCTGATAGCGGCGGATAGGGCCGCTGCGCCATCCTGACCCGCTACAGCATTGTGCTCCGGCGACTCCATGTGTTTCAGCCCAGGCCTGGCATTGCGCTGTGAGGGCAGCGCACGGCGAGTGTGGACATTCGGGCGGGCTGCATGGGGAAGGTTTGCTGCAAACGATAGTCTCGCCAGATGAAAGCAGAGTTATCCGGACCGGATGGTTGACGCGACCTGCATATCGTTTATCGTGCAGTGAGGGACGTGCAACGCCAGGGCGCCCCTGACCCACCAACGGACGCCACTTTGAAGCGTAAGGACGAGCCCGCTCGATGGAAATCAAGAGACACATCGCCGCTCTGCGCCGTGAAGGCAGCCTCCTTGCCGCGGTCGCCGAACGTACCGGCTTCGCGGCGCCCGTTCCATCGTGTCCGGATTGGCGCATGCGGGACCTCGTCCGGCACATCGGCGGCGTCCATCGCTGGGCCGCCGCGTCCGTCGCCGGTCGCCTGACGGTGCCGCCAGACGGGGCGACGGAGAGTGCATTCTTCGACAGCGCACCGGCGGACTCAGGCCTGATTGAGTGGTTTCGTGCCGGTCACGCCGCGCTCGTGCACGTGCTTGAGAGCGCGCCCCCGGATCTCGCCTGCTGGTCGTTTCTCCCCGCGCCGTCGCCGCTTGCGTTTTGGGCCCGCCGCCAGGCGCACGAAACCGGCATCCATCGTGCCGACATGGAGTGCGTGACCGGCAGCATCACGCCGTTTCCGCCCGACTTCGCTGCCGATGGCGTGGATGAGCTGCTGCTTGGCTTCGCCAGCCGGCCCGGCGGCCGGCTGCGCGCCGAATTGCCAAGAACCATCGGCTTGCAAGCGGTAGACGTCGAACGCGATTGGCTGGTCGGCATCCGTCCGGAGGGCGTGGAAGTTACGCTGGAGGCCGCCGCGGCCGACTGTGCGGTGCGGGCCACGGCATCCGACCTCCACCTCCTGCTATGGAATCGCCGCACGTACCACGGCCTCGAGGTACGCGGAGATACAGCACTCCTCGACCTGTGGCGAGAGATGGTGCGGATCCGCTGGAGCTGAGCGGATCCGTCGCTGTAATCCGTGCGCAGGCACTCCGCACGGCCGGTGTTCAAGATCGGATTCGCCGGCCGTGGAAAACGTAACCACGCTGCCGAGTCACATATACTCGGTCAGGCAGATCCATCGAAACTGCTTGAAATGCGGCCGGAGGCGAGCTCCCCATACGCCGTCGTTGAACACAATAGCGTCGCAGTTCGCGAGCAGCCCGCTGGCGATGATGAGACAGTCAGGGCTCTTCAGATTCGTAATGGCGCGCACCGTGGCTGCCTGTGTCGCTACCTGGAGGTCTATCGGCAGCAATGTGAGGTGTGGGTACGCACTGAGAAACGTGTGCATAAACGTCAACGCATGGCTGCCGGCCTTGATCGGTCGCACCAGCAACTCCATCGCAGTTATAACGGAGCAGTACGCGCACAGTGGGTCCTGATCGTCTTCGATACGCCCCAGTAAGTGTCGCGCGAGGTGATGTACATCTTCTGCCGGCGAGTGGTAAGCGATAAGCGAGCTGCTGTCAAGCAGGATTCGGGTGCAGCCGGCCAACGCCTTGTCCAGATCCGCCAGAGACACCGGTACCTATCCCTCATTCCAACTTTGACGCTCTTCGTCCAGATACGCGAGAGTATCGTCGTGGCCGCCGAAAACCTCGCCCAGCTTACCGGCAAAGGCATCCGCCCAGCGAGCAGGGCGTCGCAGCAGCACGAGCAAGTCACCTTCCGCAACTTCCACGATCAGTTGATCGCCTTTTTGCCAGCCCAATGCGCGCATCCCTCTTACCGGGATGCTCACCTGATTCTTACCGGTAATGGTAGTGTCGCCGACATAGCAAATGGGAACTGGTCTCAGAGATCTCTCGCCATCAGGAAATTGGTCGTTCACCTCAGCCGCGCTCCTACAGCTAACTCGTCTGGTGTCTCTATAGCGTAATGGAAAACTACCGGCGTGTCAAGGGAGATCGTGAGACGAACCTTGAACAAATCATCAGGAGCAAGGCGTCGATTGCGACTTCCCCTGTCTTCTTCAGGCGCGAAGGAAGCGTAGCTATCCCACGCCCGGCAACACTCACTTTGCCGGCATGTATGGGATCGCCGCATAGTGCCCCCCGGGCCCTGCTAGCGTGCAGATCCGCCGGCAGGTGCGGGCGCGCCAAGGCGCCAGATGTCCGCCCGCTGCGACAGGCGAGTAGCCGCGGTGGCATCCACCAGGATCTTTGCCGTGCAGGCGACGTGCTCGAAGTCGATGGCACTGTGAGCCACCAGAATGACTACGGCGTCGGACCTGTCCAGCTCTTCGTTCGATAGCGGCACGGAGTGCAGGTCCGTGAATCCATTCTTGCCAAATACGGTCCCCGACACGCGAAACGTTGGCACGTGCGGGTCGTGATAGCGCACGTCGGCGCCGCGCGTGCGCAGCAGCTCGATCACACGCTGGGACGGCGAATTGCGCGCGTCATCAACGTCGCGCTTGAACGCTACCCCCAGCACGAGGATGGACGTGCCCCTGGTCGACAAGCCATGACTGTTGAGGGCCCAGGCAATCAGGTCCACCATGTGAAACGGCATGTTGTCGTTGGTCTCCGCCGCTAGCTCCACGAAGCGAGTGTAGAAGTCGAACTCGCGGGCTTTCCAGCTCAAGTAGAACGGATCCACGGGGATGCAGTGCCCGCCGACGCCTGGACCGGGATAGAAGGGCATGAATCCGAAGGGTTTGGTTGAAGCGGCGTCTATTACTTCCCAAATGTCGAGACCCATTCGCTCGGCCAGCATGGCCAGCTCGTTCACCAGCGCGATGTTCACGCTGCGGAACGTGTTCTCGAGCAGCTTGGCCATCTCGGCTGCCCGGGCCGAGGACACGGTATGCACCTTCCCTGGAGCCACGCTTTCGAAGAGGAGCGATGCCAGGTGTGCGCCCTTGGGTCCAGCGCCGCCGACTACCTTGGTTACCGTGCCGATGTCGTAATGCGCGTGGCCCGGATCGATTCGCTCGGGCGAAAACGCGAGGAAGAAGTCCCGCTCGTGCAGCAGGTCGCCCGCTCCTTCCAGGATCGGAAGCACCATCTCCTCCGTGGTGCCTGGATAGGTTGTGCTTTCAAGCACGATGAGCTGACCCGGGCGCAGCGCGGCAGCGATCGAGTTCGTGGCTTCCGTGATGTAGCTGAGATCTGGCACCTTCAGGGTCGTATACGGCGTGGGCACGCAGATAAACACCACGTCGGGAGACGGGTCAATCGCCTGATAATCGGTAGTTGCCGCGAGCTTGCCAACCTGGACCAGAAGTGCGATCCGGCTGGCCGGCACGTCGGGAATGTAGCTCAGGCCCGCTCCCACCGCCTCGATCTTGGTCGCATCGAGGTCGACGCCGGTCACGTGGAAACCGGCCTCCGCGAACTCCGTTGCAAGCGGCAGTCCGACGTAGCCAAGTCCTATGACGCAGACCTGCGCGGTGCGCTCGCGGATGCGCGTTTCCAAGTCCGTATTCATACAGGCTAAGCATGCCGCATCAGGCCGGGCGCTGACAAGCCAGGAAACGTCCTGAGGCGGGCCTGGATGGTGAGAAGCTGTATGGTAGATACACGCACGGTTGCCCGAGGAGAAGTCGCTGCGCGCGGAGACCGCGCCGCCACGCCCCTCAAGCGTGTGCCAAGAGGAATGGCGTGCCGGCCGGCACTGCCCTTCTCGACATGTAGCGGCGTGAGGTTGCAGCGTATATCTGGCAGGACGGGTGCGGAGATGGGACGCCGACCACGCGACGAGATGGGCAGGCCACTGCCGCGCGATGAGCCGGATCGGCTGTCGCTCGAGGACTTCGACCGACTTAGCATCGCGGAGAACGACCGGCTTGGCCGAGCCTATTATGCTTTCGCTCAGTACTTCTGCGCTCACGAGGCCTGGGAGACGTGCTGGAAACAGGCTCGCGGGAGCCCCGATGCGGAAGGGTACAAGGGCCTGGCACAGCTGGCTGCGGGCTACGTCCATCGTCAGCGCGGCAATGCGCACGGCAGCCGTGTACTCATGCTGCGGGCGATCGGGCGGCTGCGCGTCTATGGATCAGATTGGCAGGGTCTGGACCTCGAACGGCTGATCGCCGATGCGGAGGCGTTGGCCGCAGATCTTGAGCGGCCTTCCGCCGCTCGTGTGAACGGATCTGACCGTCCCGGTGCCGTGGAGGATCGATGATGGCGGTCGCCGAGCAATTAGCACTACGATCCGGCCGGATCTCAGCCACGCGGCCGGCGCCGGCCCTCAGGCCCGACGCGACGACGGCAGAGCGGAGCGGCGATCAAGAAGCGCCGCTCATCAGCGCGAGCAGTGCGGTCACAGTACGCCAGTTCCTGGCGGTGCTGGTTGTAGCAAGCTTGGCGTCGAAGTAGCCTGTGCTCAGCTTGGTACCGGCCACACCGCTCGTCAGCCGCAGGTATACTTCGCGGCCGCGCACGACGAACTGGTCGGGAAGTGAACGGTCGGGATCAAGGTTTTCGACCGTGCTTGCAGGTGGTCGGTCGGCAAGGAACAGGACATGTAGCGTTTCCTTGGACGCGCCTGCCTCGAGGAAGGGATTGCCGCGAACGATTTCGGCCATGTCGTCGGCCGAGCGTAGAACGACAGGCACGCGAAGTCCAAAACGGTCGGCAATCCGCTCGCTGATCGTGACCGGGAGCGAGGACTCGACGGCGGCATCGGCGCTGAAGATCACGTTTCCGCTCTGGATGTAGGCTCGCACGTCACGACACCCGATCTCGCCGCACAGTGCCACCAGATCCTTCATCGGTAACTTGTTCTTGCCGCCGACGTTCACGCCCCGCAGCAACGCAACGTATGTCTCGGGCATCGCGTGTTGCCTCCCATATGGACCGGCCGGCTCTATCTCCATGCAGTATTTCGCGCGTTCTACGGGCTCGGCCGGGGCGATCCCGCACCCTTAGTCTGTTTCAGCCCACGTATAGGGTCAACGGCCTTTTCCTGATGGCGCGGTTCCGCCCTGTCTGGACAATCTCGCGCGCATCGGGACCGGGTCACCGCGATGATGCTTGAGACTCAGGCGGGACGATCTACATCAGTCGCGCCCGTGCACTTCCGCCTGGACACCTAAGCACGCACGGCGCTACACCGTTACTAGTACCCGAGAGAGCTGTTGGAGGACCACGCCATGACGCCTCGGCGCAAGATCCTGCTCATCGCCGCGGGACTGATCGCAGCCGTGTTCATCGTCGCCGGTGTCGGCTGGCGACAATTGTCGACTGACAGCAGCCCCATTTCCGTCGGGAAGGCCATGGACCGGTTCAAGCAGGCCGCTAAGGGCAGTGTCTCCGGGCCACCGCGCCAGGGAGTGTACACCTATACCCTGCAGGGCAAGGAGTGTGCCGGACTGGCCGGCCTCAAGCTCTGCCGTTCGTTTCCTTCGCAGGCTCGCATGATCGTGACCCGCACGCCCGGCACCATAACTGTCGAGGTCGACCTCTCGCAAGACCACCTGGAGGCGAGCCGCTTTGATGTACGTCCGGACGGGCGTTACCTGGCCTGGCAGCGCACGCGGATCGTATTTGGGATCGCCCAAGAGAGCGTCGCAGCGACCGTGCCGACGACACTGGCACTGCCGTCGACGCTCCGCGTGGGCCAGCACTGGACGCAACACTTCTCTGCCGGCGGGCTCCCGGTTGTGAGCACCAACCGGGTCACGCGACAAGCGCCGATGCGGATCGGCGGTACGTCTGTGACCGCATACGAGATCGATGCAAGCTCAAAGACCGGCGGCGATCACCCAGGTACCGAGACCGACGTAACCTGGCACGCTCCCGGCAGCGGGTTGGACGTTCGGCTCGTCGTGCACCGGCGTATCGGCGGCACATTCCCCTACACCATGGATGTCGACGCGACGCTTCAATCATTGCAGCCGCTTGGCTAAACCGGAGACCCGGCAAGTCAGTTCTGGAGGTTTCGCGACGAGGGCGGTCCAAGGACGACCTGCTCGGTTGCAGGCAGTCCCGCACCCAGGGCGTGCTCGGGCAACCGCTTGACTATGCGAGCCGGATTGCCGGCCACGACCACGTTCGCAGGTACCGGGTTGGTCACGACAGCACGAAACGCCACCATCGAGTTCTCGCCGATGGAGACGCCCTTGAGCAGCGCACTCTGGCCGCCCAGCCAGACGTTGGCTCCCACCCGCACCGCGCGGCTGCCGATCGGGGCTCGCGGATCGTGGCGAAGCTGAGGATCGAGGGGGTGGAAATCGTTGTCGATGATCAGCGTCGAGCCGACCATACAGCGCGGCCCGATGCGGATGCCGATGCGGGCCATCATGCCGGCGCCATTGATCCGGGCGCCGCTGCCGATCTCGATGCGCGCCTCTGGCGTGTAGGTGATGAACACGTTCTTCTCGGCGTGACACCATGCGTTGACGTCGTCGCCGAAGATCACGCGGCCGGGACCGCGTATGATCAGCCGGCCGTTGGTCAAGAAGTTGCGGCCAAACTCAACACGGTGACCCAAGCGCAGCCGATACCAGGTTACCCAGCAGCGGCTGACAATCGGCGCCACGTGCAACTTGAGCCATTCGCGCACGCTTGCCCGGGTGAGCGGGAGCTGATGCGCCGTGGCAATCGGGGCCTGTGGCAGGGGCAACTCGATCGGTTGCCGCAACGCCAGTATGTCCGTCCCGGCCATGGAACCTGTGCCAGCCACCCGCAGGTGGCGGCGCGCGGTTCGCGCCACTGCTGAGCGCCGGGGAGGAGACTGGCTATCGAGCGATGTCGGCATGTGCTGCTGTGACATGGCCATCAACATACCTCCCCAGGCGCTTGCACCCGCCGGCGCGCGCACGTGCGGGGAATCAAGCCGGGTTCCGCGGATCAATTGGTGCCACAATAGCATGTCCTGGCCGCCTGCGGCACGGCAATGGTGGTCAACTGCGCAGGCAGTTCGCGCCATGACTCCCGCGATTGGCAGCCACTCGGCAGGTCAGCGCGCGGCAATCTCCCAGGTCGATTCAGTCTCCACCACGGTTTTCACCGAGTTCGCGATGTAGCACTCCTCGTGCGCCGCATGGTGCATCGCCAGCACGTCCGACTCGGAGGGCGGCTTGACGCGCGCGAAACACACGTGGGGATGGAGGATCACATAGTCAGACATCCGTCCCTCCCCACGATCCGCTGCACCGTAGCTCTTGGCGGCACCCGTGCTTCATAGAGTACCTTTCGAGACATATGACGCAACCATCCACTACGACAATGGACGCGGCGCGTCCAGCGCGTGTATTATGGGCCGGGCGACCCGCGTTTCGTCTTCTAGCCCGCCATGGAGGCCTACCCAATGCTTCATGCAATGCGCCACGCATACTACAGTGTCTGCGAGCGATACCAGCAGACGCCATCGCTTGCCCTGGCCAAACAGCTGCACAGTTACGCCGAAAATGTACGCGGGTGTTACGCGGCAGCCGGCGACAGCGGCAACGCATCGCTCTGGGATCACAACGTCGCGTACTGGCTCGACACGCTACACCGGGCGGGCGTCTTTCCTGCCCCTCGCCGCGCGTTGGCCTTGCCGCTGGTCTCGCCGGCGGGAGCGCAGGAAATGGACATTCGCTAAAGGGCGCCTGTGGTGTGCCAGGTGAGCAAGCCGGGCGCCCCCCCGCTCCTCACCGCGGTAACGACAGATCCGCGAGATTGAGCACAACGACGCTGCCTCCCTGCGCCGGACCACCCGAGGCTCGGGAAGGCATGAAAGGCAGCCTCCCCCGGAGACTATCCGGCAGCCATGCCCACGGATCGGAGGGGGTCCGCTCCCCGTTTCGGCCGACGACTACTACCTGGCCCCTGAGATCGTCGACCGCCAACGCCACCGGAGCGATAGCAAGAGCGATCGTGCGGCGGATGGAGCCGCTTCGCGGATCCATCACCTGCAGGCGTCCCGCGCCGCCGGCCGCCTCCGCACGCGCCAGCAAGATGCTGCCGGTCCGGTGATCGATCGCCGCGGCGGTGACGCCGGAACCGACAGAGAAGCTGCGCATCACGCCATCGCTTAAGGTATCGATGGTGGTGAGTGTGCCCATGTCAAGGACGTACAGACGTGCCGCGCTCTCGTCTACGAGCGCCGTTGTCGCGGTTCCGCCGTACTGCATGACGATCTTGGCGGCTTGCGACCTCGTCTGACTTGGCTCCGGCGCCAGCGCGAAGGTTCGTAGCAGCGCGCCGCTGCGTGCGTCCAAGACGCTCACTGATCCTGGTTCAGCAAGATAGATGCGAGCGTGGCCCGTGTCTACAGCGATGCCGGCGGAGTCTACGGCAGCGGGCGCCTGGATCGTCCGCAGCACCGTGCCGCTGGTCGAATCCAGCATACTCACGGTTCCATCACCCGCGTTGACCACGAACACGCGGTGTGTGGTCCCGGATACGGCAACCGCGGTGGGACGCGTCCCTACCTGCACGTCGCGTATGTGAAGCAACCGCCCGATATCCAGCACGTTGACAACATTCTCATCCTCGCTGGTGACGTAAAGCAGCCCGTCCTGGATGTCAACTGCCGCCATCCCGGGATCGGCAGCTACCGGTACGGTGCGATCGACCCATCTGCTCGCGCGGCCGACCAGGCTTACCGTGTCGGGGCGTGGTACGGTGCTCGAGCTGAGGCCTCTGGCCACGGCCGCGCCATTCACCGTAAAGCCATAGCTGCCTGCGCTGGCAAACCCATACGCACTGGCGCTGCCCGATCCTGCCGGCGTCCGGCTGACGACGAAGACCTGCCCGTCCAGCTCGTCAAGCGTCATGGTCCAGGGCGCCGAGCTCAGGCTGACGGAGTACAGGACCGGGTCCGGTACAGCGTGGCCAAATACGAGTCCGGTGGCTATGAGCGCGCCAAGCAGCAGCGTCGAGCCCGTGAGAAGCGATCGCGTGCGCATGGAGGGGGATCCTCAGTCGATCATGCTGAACAACGTGCAGCCTGATCACACCATACCACCGGCTTGCCAGCCAGGCCATATACCTTGGTTCCGACCGGCACACGGCAGCTGGCCGATGACAGGAACAGGAGCTCTTCGCGTTAGCGCCAGTCGGCAGCCCACCATTGGGCGTGTGGGATGCCGCTGGCGACCAGCGCTTCGCGAATTGCCGCTTGATCGACAGGTACGCGCCGCAGCTCGACGGCGAGCCGATCGCCGTCTGCCGTGACCACCGCGTATTCCGACCATGGCGGGTTACGATAGTCGCCTCCGGCCAACGTCTCGTAGGGAAGCCCGACACTGCCTGGGTTGATGACGATCGACTGGTCCAGGCGGCGGACGAATTGCTCGTGCGTGTGCCCTCCGGCCATCACCAACGTTCGGCGATATCCCAGGAGGGATACCATCTCGGTGTCCGAAGTCGAGGCGCGTATATCGTCCCAGTTGGAACGCGGAGAGCCGTGGTAGCAAAGAATAGACGCATCTTCGCCGAGAGGTACCTCGACTGTCGGCTTGAACGTACGGATGTACGTTCTGTGTGCGGGCGTGATCTGTTCGGCGGCCCAGCGCTCCATCTCGTGCATGCGCCGGGTGCGTTGATCCGCTTTGGGGTGGCGGGCCGGATCGAGAAGCGAAGGATCCAGGAGAAACTCGTCGGCATTGCCCATGACCACCGGGCACGCCAGTGCCCGCAAACGGTCGAGCACTTCGCGCGGGTGTGCCCCGAGACCGGCGACGTCACCCAGGCAGACGCTGGTGTCGATTTCCTGTACCGATATCTCCGCCAGGACAGCATCGAGGGCAATGAGATTTGCATGGATATCGGCAATTACGGCGATGCGCACGAACCGATAACCTCCTCTGCTCCATCCTATCCATCATACATACCGACGATGTCGCCGGGCGCGCCGCCACGCCACGTTCTCGTGTAATCCCGACGCCTTATAAGCCTGCGGGATAGTGCAGGCCAGGCTTCTCAACGTTGGTTGCCGCACTTCTCAACCACTCGCAGCGCCGGCCAGTGGAGCGGTAGTGGTGGGTGCGCCGAGGTCCCGGGCCGGCGGCACGGCGACCAGCGATCCCAGCCACAGCACGGCGACGACGGCGAAGCCGACCCGTCCCGAGCCGGGCAGCGAAAAGGTCAAGCCGAGCAACGGCGTCCCGGCGACGACAACGGCGCTGGCCGCGGCGTTGACCAGGCCGACCGCCGCGACAGGGCTATCCGGCCGCAGTTGCGCCGCGCCAAGAAAGACCGGGGCGAAGGGAATGCCGGCGGCAACGCCGACCAGGATCGCGCCGGCGGCGGCAATGGGCAGCGGCGCCGCCACGACCAGCGCAAGCGTACCGAGCGCGCCGCCGGCCAAGCTGAGCGCGACGGAGGCGCGTATGTAGCCAGGACGGGCGCGCAGAATCCAGCCGCCAAGCGGTCGGGAGAAGACCGGCAGCAACAGGGCCAAGCCTCCGACAAGACCGGCAGCGCCGGATGATGCGCCGCCGGAGCGCTCGAGCATGGTGACAATCCAGTTGCCGATCACGATGCTCAGGCCGAGCGAGGCCGCATAGACGGCGGCGAGCCTGTAGAGACGGCGGTCCGCGAACAGCCCGGCTGTAACACCGCCGGGGCGACGCGGACGCTGCCACGGCCGATCCCCTGGACTGAGCAGCAGGACCCCGAATGCCGCCGCGCCGACCAGCAGCGCCGTTGCGAAGGGCGCGCGCCATCCCAACCAGCCTGCTACCTGGGGGACCACCACGATCGCGAGGCCTCCGCCGCCAAGGCCCATGCCACCGTAGAGTCCCTGGGCGAATGGTGAGCCACCGGATTCTCGGACGTACGCGCTGCCCGAAACGAAGACGAGACCGGTGCCGACCCCCATGAGCGCGCGGACGGCGATAATGGAAGCCGGCGATCCGGCGACCAACGCGGCGGCGTTCGCGATGGCGAGGACGCCTAGCCCGGCCAGCATTGTTCGTCGTGCCCCAAAGTGCTCGCTCGCTCTGCCGGCTGGTATCTGCATGATCATGTGCGTGAGGAAGAGCGCGGTCGTGAAGAGACCCACCTCGGCGAGCGAAATGCCGTATTCGCGGGCAAGGCTGGTCGCCATCGCGCCGATGTTCGTGTTGTTCCAGCCCGTGGCGCCCGCGGCAGCGATGGCGCCGATCAAGGCGTGTCGCGCGCGACTATGGCCGGCCGACGAAATTCTCACTCCAGCTCTCGCGCCCGCCGAACGGCTGTTGTCACATGCCGGCCCACTCGCTTGTCTTGTCACCAGCGGCGAATCGAGCGATCTCCGGAATGCGCGCCTTGACAAGCATCGCCAACGGGCCGTTCGGATCCAGCCCGCATACCTCCGCGAGTACGCTCTCGAGGCCGCCCTCGGTCAGCCGCCTCTGCAGCGCTGTCGCGGCTGGGTCGCTGGGCTCATCGTAGCGGAGGGCGGCGGCGATCGTCAGGGCCAGCGCTCGCGGCTCCACGCCCTCCTCCAGGCAGAGCGATGCGGGTCCCACCAACCGATCGTGACGGCTCAGTTTTCGCAGCGGGTCGCGGGCGTGGCGCTCCAGTGTGTCTGGATTGAGCGCGTCCTGAAACGCGGCAAGCGACTCCTGGGCATGCTCTGCCTGATCTTCAGCCGAGTGCCCGTGGCGTCGGCAGAGGGCCGTGCCGGACTCGCGCAACACTGCGCGCGCCACCGCGACCACGCGTGGGTCGACGGCTGCGTCATGTAACGTGCTGTAACCCAACAGCGCTCCAAGATACGAGATGGTGGCGCTGAGCGCGCTGTAGGTGAAGAGCTTTCGCTCGAGCGCGCTCTGGAAGCCCGTGATGAGCACGATTCCGGCAAGCTCCGGGAAAGGTCGGCGTACCTTGTCGCCGTCGACCTGAAGCTGCCAGTAGTCGGTTCCCTGCACCGCGAGAGGGTCACTTGCGCGCTGTTCGGCCGTGGGCTCGATGCACCCGCGATAGACCGTCGACTCGGCAATGCCGCAGTACTCCTCGAAGTACGCCTGCGCTTCCGGCGGCAGGCTTGACTCGATACTGCGGCGCAGAATCGAACCGGGCTGGGTCCAGTTCTCGCACGTGATCAGGTTGAGCACGGCCGGATCGCCGTGCGCGCGCCGGGTAATGCCACCGGCAAACAGCGGCCCAAGCGAAGCCAGGCGCTCGCCGCCGATGGCCGTGAAGACGAGGTCCGCACCGGCGATGAGGTCCGCAACCTGCTCCGTGTCACTGGCCGCGACAATCGTGTACTCCTGGACGACATACTCCTGCATGGGTTCGCCGGCGATGTACACGTGGTACCGACCTCGTCGCGCCATCTCGGCGACAAGGTCCTGGTTCCATTCGACAAAGGTGACGCGTGCCCCGGCAAGTGACAGCAGGTGGGCGATGAAGCCGCGGCCCACCTTTCCCGCGCCGACGATCACCGCGCTGATGTTTCGATCCGGCATGCTCCGACATCCTTCAGTTTCAACCCAAGTGCACAACCGGCGGCGATCGCAGGCGGCAATTTGACCCGCGTCATCTCGGGATCACGCGCCACGGTCCACCAGGACGCGCCGATGGTGGCTGCCCCCAGTGTAACGAATGTGACCGATGACCAAAGGCGTAGCGAACGGATGAGTCTCCATGCGCGTCACCGCACGCTGAGGGCGACAGATGGCTACGGCCGTGGTACGATAGCACTCGCGCGGGGCACGAGTGCAAGCCGGCTGTCCCGTGGTGACAACCTCCAGGTCGGCCCGAGCATCGCGGGCACCGGTCGCGCACGTGCGGGACCGGGACAAGGGCAGCAGGCGGAGCGAGCGCGTCACGTGGTCCTTGTATGGCGCACGACGTGCCGAACAGCCGCACACGCGCGGACGAGGCGAGTGTGGTCCTGGCGGCGGTGGTGCCTGCAGTGTCGATGCGTGAGGAAAGAACCGAGGGACCGGGACATGAATGCCTGGTCATGGCGTCGCTCGTCGCGGCAGGCTCGTGCCGCGGTCTACGCCCTCGTGCTGGTGGTGGCCGTACTGGCGCCGCCCACTGGTTCAGTGCGCGCGATCGCGCCGACTGCCGCCACCCAGGTGGGACACATGGAGACCACGCCGACCGGGATGGCCGCGCCGCGGGCGGGCGGCGCTACCGACACGTGGGTCTGGCGCCATCCACTGCCACAAGGCAATTCCCTTGGCGGCGTTGCCTGCCCGACGCCCAGCAGTTGTCTGGCGGTGGGCAGCGCAGGTGTCATCCTGGCCAGCGTGGACGGCGGCGTGACCTGGTGGCGCCACTCCTCCGGCACGATCATGGGCCTGGCGAGTATCGCCTGCCCGACCAGCCGCACCTGCATGGCCGTGGGCGACCACGGCACGATCCTCGCCACCAAGGATGGCGGGAGCACCTGGCAGAGCGTGAGCAATCCAGCCTCCGCAACTGGCACCCTGACTGACATCACCTGCCCGACCAGCCGCACGTGCCTGGCCGTGGGCAGCGGCGGCACCATCCTGGTGAGCAGGGACGGTGGCGCCACGTGGCAGGATCACTCCTTCTACATCGCCGATAATCTCGACTTCCTGCAGAGCGTGAGCTGCACGCGCTCGCTCGCCTGCGTGGCGGTGGGCGCGACAATCCTGACCAGCGGGGACGGCGGTACGACCTGGATCCAGCGCCCTGACCCCGTGCCTGCCAACTCCGGCATCTCCGGCCTGTCGGCCGTGGTGTGTTATGCGGCCGGCGACTGTCTGGCCGTGGTCGCCCCAGACGGGCGCCTGTTGGCCAGTACGGGCGGTGGTGGTAGCTGGCGCTATCGTCCAGCCGTGAGCCTGCCGGACGCCTTTGCCCTCACGTGCGCCGCGGACGGTGTCTGCCTGGTCGCGGGTCGCAAGGGCGCCGTCGAGACCAGCCAGGACGGCGGGATCACCTGGGTCAGCCGCCACACCGGCACCACTGTCGACCTGTACGGCGTCACCTGCTCAACCGGTCTCCTGTGTTTAGCCGTGGGCGTCGGCGGCGCCATCCTGACCAGCGCGGACGGCGGGATCACCTGGACCAGCCGCACCGTGAGTACCAGCAGCCTTCTGCGTGGCGTCGCCTGTATCGCCGGCGGCCCCTGCCTGGCGGTGGGCGAGGGCGGCGCCATCCTGGCCAGCGCGGACGGCGGCGCTACCTGGACCGCTCGCTCCAGCGGCACCGCCGATGTGCTCTGGGGCGTCGCCTGCCCGAGCAGCACCCTCTGCCTGGCCGTGGGGGACCACGCCACCATTCTGACCAGTGCCGACGGCGGCCTCACCTGGCGACGCCGTGCTGCCGGCACCACCAACTCACTCTATGCGGTGACCTGCCCCAGCAGCACCCTCTGCTTGGCTGAAGGGGGCCATGGCATCATCCTGGCCAGCACGGACGGTGGCGCTAGCTGGACGAGACGCGCGACGCCCGCCGGGCTGACGCAGCTCGGCCTCACCTGCCCAAGCACTAGCTTCTGTCTGGTCCCGGGCCCGGGCAACAGTGTCCTGCTGAGCGTCGACGGCGGCGTGACCTGGCGCAGGCACTCGGCCGGCCCCGGCGCCGGGGCGGGCGGCCTCACCTGCCCGAGCACCACCCTCTGCCTGGCAGTGGGGCAGCGGGGAATCATCCTGGCGAGCACGGACGGCGGGTTCACCTGGCGCAGCCGCCCCTCTGGCACCCTCCTCACTGTTCGCGGCCTTGCCTGCTCCGCAGGTGGCACCTGCGTGGCTGTGGGTGATCTTGGCCTGATTCTGGCCAGCGCGGACGGCGGCGCCACCTGGACCAGCCAACCCTCGGGCACCGCCAACTTCCTGTACGCCGCCACCTGCCAGAGCAGCACCCTCTGCCTCGCCGTGGGCCAGTGGGGGACGATTCTGGCCCGCGGCGCGGCGAGTGGGCCGGCGGCGGCAGTAACGCCAAGCCCAACGCCAGGGAGCACACCTGCACCGGCGACCGCGAGTGCCTGGCACCCACGCCCGTCGGGCCTGGCCACCGACCTGGATGCCATTGCCTGCCCGAGCAGCGTCGTGTGCCTGGTAGGCGGCAGCGATGGCAGTCCCTTCCTGGTCAGCACCGATGCTGGAGCACACTGGCACGCTGGCACGTCTGTCGCCAGTGTGACCGGCCTCACCTGTCACGCCCGCAATACCTGCCTCGCCTCGGGCCAGGGAGGCACGATTCTCAAGCTCCAGGACGTCGGCGCCTCGCGGAGCCAGCTCGCTGCCGAGGTCGGACCCGACCTCTCCGGCATCGTCTGCCCGACCGGCAGTACCTGCCTGGCGGTGGGTCAGAACGGGACATTGCTGCGCAGCGCGGATGGCGGGGCAACCTGGTCCGCCAATCCCTCCGGCACCGGCAGCGACCTGTTTGCCATCGCCTGTCCCAGCAGCGCCGTCTGCCTTGCAGTCGGCCAGGACGGCACTATCGTGCGTGGCGCACCCGAGGGGACCGGCTGGGCGAGCCGGTCCTCCGGCACCACGAACTTCCTGCTCGGCCTCGCCTGCTGGAGTGCCAGCACCTGCGTGGCCGTGGGCTCACACGGCACCATCCTGACCACCGCCGACGGCGGCGCCACCTGGTACACCCGCTCCTCCGGCACGACGGATGCCCTGGCAGCGGTGACCTGCCTGGCTGGGACCGGCTGCCTGGCGGTGGGCGAGTACGGGACTATCCTTGCCGGCGACCCGTTCGGGGTCACCTGGACTGCCCGACCCTCGGGCACCACCGCCTTTCTGAATGCCGTCACCTGCCCGAGTGCGTCGGCCTGTCTGGCGGTGGGGCAGAACGGCACCATCCTGGCCAGCACCGACGGGATAACCGGATGACCTGACGTTCCACCGTAGGGAGGCAATAGGGGGCGCTATGGGAGCGGCATGGGACGAGCCACGCGAGCCTCGCCTCGCCGAAGGTCTCCCGGCGAGTGGGCGCCGTGATGCAATGGCTGTATCCGCCGCCGTACGCACTCGCTCACGTTGGTCGTCTGCCACACCGATCATGTCGCGTCGCACCATGACCACTGTGCCCCCAACGCAACTCGCCGCGCCCAGCACCGCATGGCGGGCATACCGGCTCCTTCGTGGATGCCGGCTGGCCGGCTGTGACTTGAGAGAGGCCAACCTGCCGTGCTCTCGTCGCTGGCAGGCCACACCTACACTGCCGCCGCGGCCGGTGAGGCAGACTGGCCTCAAGCGGACGCCGGCTTGGCGAGATAGAGCCACGGCGGGCACCGGCGTACTACCGCGCTGCCTGGCGGACCCATCCGTGATCGCCGGTCGATCCAGGTTCCGTGCCTATCGCGCCACTACCCGACCGCTCGTGGCGGCCAATGTCGCTGTGCTGTGAAGGAATTGGAGCGTGCGCCGTATGGTCAACCTGCTTGCCAATCGCCCGTGGAGGCAAGCGTGCCTCCGCCTGGTGCCCTTCTCGCTCATCCTTTCCGGCATTCTGGCGCCCGCCGCGACGCCATCCCCCGCTAACTCCGCGACTGCCGCGGCCGCGGGGTTGGCGGCCGGGACTGCCACCTTGGCGCCTTCGAGCAGCACGGTCACGGCAGTGCCTGCAAGCGGTACGCTCACGCCGACTCCGGCAGCCAACACCTTCACGCCCACGGCCGCAACCGACACGGTCACGCCAACCCCTGCAGCCAACACCTTCACCCCCACGGCTGCAACCGGCACGGTCACGGCAACGCCCACGGCAACCACACCGGGACCCGCGACGGCCACCACCGTCGCTACCGAATCCCACGTATCCACCGGCGGGAACCGAGCTCTGGCAGATCGACACCCCCAACAGTCGCTTCGTCTCCGCCGGGAACGGTCAGACGCATCTCTATCTGTACGCCGGGCCTGTCGGGCAGTTCGATAGCACGGGCTGGCATCTCCGCAATGTGGACCTGGTGCCGAACGGCGACGGCACGCTCTCGCCGGCCTCCGTGCCGTTCACCGCCCGCCTGGGCGGCCCGGCCGGCGCCGGACAGGTTGCCTCCCTGGTCAACGAGGACGGCGGCACGCTCGGCCTGAGCATTCCGGGCTTCGTTTCGCCGGGCCCCGGCGTGGGTGTGCAGGGCAACGCCCTGACCCTCGTCCCGACCGCCGGCACCACGGGCGTGACGGCAGTGCTGCGGGCCACGGTGGAGGGCCTGGCCGTATCCTTCACGCTCACGGGGCCCGGCTCTCTCTCCAACCTTGCCGTGAACCTGGCGCTGGACCCACAGTCCAGCGTCACCGCCAATGGGACAAGCAGCTATCAGATCGCAAGACCCGTGACGCAGTATGCGGACAACGGCAGCCCCATCGTCCAGCAGGCGCCCGAGTACTACCTCGAGCGCGCCACGGCCGCGGACAGTGCCACGGGTGCGGTCACGGGTGGCAGCCTCACCACGGACCTGGCCGTGGTCGGCAGCGCGCAACGGCTCACGCTGCACCTCGACCCGACCTGGCTCACAGACGCGCGCCGCGCCTTTCCGATCCGCGTGGACGTGCCCATCGTCTCCGCCTTCGACGCGCACTACGCCGCCACCACGGGCACGGTGGCGGACTGCGACCAGGACGGCGCCATGCCCGTGCGCGATCTCGCCGCCGGTCCGTCCGGCACCTGCAACGGCCGCGGCTATCTGAAGTTCGATCTCTCGGCCCTGGAGCCGGGGGTGCCCGTCGTCTCCGCGGGACTGCACCTGTGGTCCGCCGGCACGGCCACGGCAACTGGCGCTTCCGTGATGAGCAACGCGTCGCCGGGAGGGCTGGCAGCCCTGGGGACGTACGCGTACCAGCTGCCGAGCTGGCGGGGCTCATCACAAGCGGCCGCGGCCGCGGCGGCGCCCGAGACGGCACCGAGCGGCGACGGCTGGCACGCATGGGATGTGAGCGCGGTCGCGAGGCAGTGGCTTGCCGACCACCGCACCAACGGGGGGCTGAGCCTGGTCGGCGCGCAGTCCGCGACGCGATTCTCTGCCGCTCTCGACACGGGACTGACGGCGCTCACGGAAGCTCCCTACCTCGACGTGTTGCTCGCTCCCAGCGCGCCGTCGGTGAACGGCGCCGCGAGCACCGCCGGATCCGGGCTGAGCGACGCCGCGAGCTGCATCTACTCCACGCTGAACGACTGCACGAGCAGCATCTACGGCGTTTCGGGCGCGTTCGGCCCGTGTGCCGGCGTAGGATGCCTCTACACGCCCGGCCCGGGCACGGCGACCCCGAACCCGACGGCCCCCCCAGTGCGGGTTCTTGCGGTCGGAAACGCGCTGTCCCCCCTGAATGCTCAGTATCTGCGCTTTGAGGACGAGATCACGTGCGCCAACTACATGGGCGTTCCGAACGCGGAAAGCGTCGACGCGAGTGGTACCGTCCTCAACGACTACCCAGCCTCCTCCATCCTTCAGCAGATGTCTACTACGGCGGTGCCGATCGTCGACTTCGTCGCGGGTGGATGCGCGCCCACTACGGGCCAATTCGAGCAGGGTGTGGCCAATTTCGTGAGCGCGCTGATCAAAAATAGCTGGTACCCGACCGGCAGGCCTATCTACTACGAGATCGGCAACGAGCCGAATGCCAACTGGAACTACTACGGGGGCAGCGCGAACTCGTATGAGCAGGAATTCGCCGCCACTGCGAATGCGAAGAAGATCAAGACCGCCTACGACCCCGCCAATGGGGTCCGGGGCTCGGGTCGAACGTGCACATCATGACCGCTGGCCTGATCGCTCCCGACGCTACCTTCGCGGTTAACGGTAATGAGTGGCAGATATGGACCGCGATCACCGATGCCACGAACAGCGGCGTGCCCTATAGCAACCTGGCAGTGGCAGTTCATCCATACGGCTACGCGACTCCTGAATACCCTACGTACTGGCCAAACTACGGCTTTCAACCACGTTGGTACAACCCCCCAACGATCCCAACTGACGATTTCAATACGTCGCTCCCGTCCACGAGCAGGCTCGACTGGATGATCAGCGAGTGGACGGCCACGAATCCCGGCATCCCGCTCGTCTTCACCGAGGACAACTACAGCGCGGTGCCAAGCCCCCCGGACGATTACGCCGAGTACGAGGCTGCCTACCTGACGGACCTTACCGACTGGCTTGGAGACCGCAACGGGTACGCCTATGCGCTTGGCCAGACGCCTGTACGCGTCATGTGGTTCACCGGCCTAGACTTTCCAGGCAAGGCGTTGGGTCTCTACGATTCAAATGCAAGTTACAAGACGGTTGTGGCAGGAATGACGTTTTGCACTACGCAGAACAGCAACCTTCTAGCCATCTCGAATCCAAGTCAGCATCTCGATGCGGACTTCCCGTTGCTCATCAATCCGGCCAACGGCACGTGCGATGGGCACGGGATCAGCGTCTGGGACCCGCCGGCAACATATAGTCCCGGCGACCCCGTGGGCATCACCTGGCCGGACGAAAGCGGAGGATCGGCCCAGCTCGACCTGGCCCACTGGGACGGGCCCGACGGGGTCGCGAACAACCTGCTGCCCGCTTCCAATCCCTATCTGAACAACGAGTGCGACTGGAGCTCCCTCGGCGCGTACTCTACCACCTGCACCATCCCCTCGGCCGCCTACGCCACCCCCGGCACCCACACGATTACCGTCAGCGAATACAACCCGGCCCAGACCCCGCTCGCGTCCCAGACCATGGCCGTGGTCGTCAACGCACCCGCGCCGCCGACGCCGGTGCCCGGACAGTGCCCGCCCCTGGGAGGCGCCTACTATCCCGGCGATACCATTGCCCTCTGCTGGCCCTACTACGGGCAGCTTCAGACCGACCTCGCCATCTGGGGCGCCACCGGCATGTTCCTGTCCGCCGGCGGCGGCGCCAATCAGTGCGAGTGGGCCAACCTGTCCGGCACCCTGAACGCCTCCTGCACCGTCCCGCTGGCCGCCACGCCGGGCGCGAACTGGATCAACCTCTCGGAGTGCCCCACCGCCGGCGGCCAGTGCTTCGGCAGCACCGTGTCCATCACCGTGCTGCCGCCGGCCCCCGGCACGGTGTTCGCCATGGGGCTCAACGCCTACGGCCAGTTGGGCAACGGCACGACCTACGGGCAGCTCGCTCCTCTCTCCGTCGTGCTGCCCGGCAACGTCGCCGCCGTCACCGTCTCGGCCGGCTGGTACCATAGCCTGGCCGTGGGCAGCGACGGCAAGATCTACGCCTGGGGCTGGAACGCGTACGGGCAGTTGGGCGATGGCACGACCACCAATCGGCTCAGCGCCGAGGCGATCAGCCTGCCCGGCGGCGTCACGGCCGTGTCCGTGTCCGCCGGCTACGAGCACAGCCTGGCCGTGGGCAACGACGGCCGTGTCTATGCCTGGGGCGGCAACGCCTCCGGCCAGCTCGGCGACGGCACCACGACCACGCGGCTGACCCCGGAGGTGCTCGCGCTGCCGGCCGGCGTGAGCGCGCTCTCCGTCTCCGCCGGGGACGGCCACAGCCTGGCCGTGGGCAGCGACGGCAACGTCTATGCCTGGGGCTGGAACGCGTACGGCCAGCTTGGTGATGGCACCACCACGAATCATCTCACACCGGAGGCTGTGCGCCTCAGTCTCGGCATCGCCGCGCTGTCCGTCTCCGCCGGCTACGCGCATAGCCTGGCCGTGGGCAGCGACGGCAGTCTCTACGCCTGGGGCTACAATGTCGACGGCCAACTGGGTGACGGCACCACCACGACTCATCTCACCCCGGAAGCCGTCGGCCTGCCCGGTGGGGCCATCCCGCTCACCGTGGCGGCCGGCTACTGCCACAGCCTGGCGGTGGGCGGCGACGGCAAGGTGTATGTCTGGGGCTGGAACACCTACAGCCAGCTCGGCGACGGCACGACCACCACTCGCCTCACGCCCGAAGCCGTCGGCCTGCCCGGCGGGGTCACCGTGGCCGTGCTCGCCGCCTCCACCGGGGCGGCCCACAGCCTGGCGATCGGCAACAACGGCCAGATGTATGCCTGGGGCTGGAACGGCTACGGCCAGCTCGGCGATAGCACCACCACGACCCGTGCGACCCCGGAAGCCGTAGGCCTGCCCTCCGGCGTCACCGCGCGGATGGTCTCCGCCGGCGCCTACCACACCCTGCCGCTCAGCGGCGTGATCCAGCCGCCGCCGCCCACGCCGACCAGCACGGCCACCGCCAGCCCGACCGCGACCCAGACACCGCCGGGGCTGTCCGCCTACTCCGGTTCCATGGCCCTCACCATCACCGGAGGCGGCAGCGCCGTATCCGGCAGCACCACGGCGCCCGTCCCCACCAACTCCACCGACTACGTGGTGCAGGTGCATCTGACGGGCTCGCAGGCCGCCGCCGTCTACAACGGGGCCACCTATAACGCCACGAACACCGACGGCGGGGTGGCCTTCGCCGACGTCACCCTGTGGTACGGCGGCGCCCAGATCGACCTGGACTACGACACCACCACCTACGGCGCCTGGTCCACCAACAACATCACCCTCTGGTTCAAGCTGCAGCGCAATCTGGCAGCCTCCCCCGCCACGGACGCCGCCTATACCCTGGCCTGGGGCAACAGCAACCCTAGGATCCTGCGCAACCTGGCCGACCTCTACCCCCTGCAGGACACCTTCGCCGGCTCCAGTCTGGACACCTCCAAGTGGAACTACACCAACGGCAGCGCCGCCGTCACCGTCGCCAACGGGCTGACCATCACCGAGGCAGCGGGAGACAGCAACCAGAACTACGGCATCAGCTCCAGGACCACGTTCGGCGCCGGCTACCTCACCACCGCCTACGCCGCCGACACCCTGGGCACCTCCGCCTACTGGAACGGCATCTACGACCGCTTCAGTTGGGGCCAGTACATCGACCACTGGTTCAACAATGCCGGCAACTTCATGTCCGACTCCACCACGAACTGCTGCCAGGGAACGACGGAAGGAGCGGGCGACAGTAACCGGCACACGTTCCAGATCGCCCGGTCCTCGACGGGCCAGCCCTACTACTGGCTGGACTCCTACTCCACCACCAACACGGACCCGAGCGAACGCAACACCAACGCGCTTAGCGTGGTGCTGACGGTGTCCAATAGCACGAGCACGGTGGCCATCCCCGACGTGCTGACCGCCGCCTGGGTCAAGGTGCGTCCCTGGATTCCCACCGAGCCGGCGGTGAGTTAGCGTGGGTGCGGACGTCACGATGCCGAGTTCCAAGTGCCTCGGCATCGTGGCGCCGCGGCTCGGGGAACAATCACGGCACGTGCCCCGGCGAGGTCTGGCTGGTGGGCAATGAAGCCGCGGTCCAGTAGGACGCGCCGATGCTGGCTGCGCACGGTGTACCAAATGTGACGGACGGATTCTTGTTGCCCTACCCACTAGCAATCGATCCGCTAATATGCACGGGCGTTCCATAAAGGGCAGTTTTACACTCAATTGAAGGCTATACAGCCCGCCCACTTCAGAGTATTCTGAGGCTGGCACGGGCCGATGCCGTAGTACCGCAGAACCCGCGTGAATCCCTGGGCACGTGGGTTGGTCGTGCCGTGGTCGCATGGTGCCGGCGCATGGCCGGTAGCCGTCAGAGTGTCTGGAGGCGTGGAATGCACCGTGCAAACCTTGATTTGGCCGCCCTGCGCGCGTCTCGAACCCAACCAACCGGCGATCCATCCGAGCCCACAGGTGGCGACTTCAATGTCACTCGGCGCAAGGCGCTTGGCCTGGCCGGCGTCGCCGCGGCAGGTATTTCGCCGGCCCTGCGCGCGGTTGAGGGCAGCGTACTCGGTACCTTCGACATGGTGCGAAGCGGGAAAGGCCGGGTGGCCTTCCTCTACCGCGGAGCAGAGCGCTGGGTGATCGATACGCGTCGTTTCGCCGGGTCACCGGCGCTCCGTGTGGAACAAAGCTCGGATCGCATTCTGGTCGAGCTGAGCCGCGCGATCTATCCGGGCACGGACATGCCCGCCGATCTGCGCGCGGAGATTCGCCACGGCGCCGGCGGTTGGCGTATTCAGTTGAAGATGGCGCTTGGCGGCTTTTCCGCCGGCGGTCTCTTCGTGCCCTGGCTTGCCGGGCTGGATAGCCTCCGCTCTCGAGTGAGCTTGTCCGGCCCGCCTCTCCGGCTCGATCCAGATACGGCGCTCACGGTCGCAGGATCCGCGCAGGCCGCATATACACCAGAGTGGGTGACGACCGCGCGAGCGAACGGCATTGCGATGTTGCACGGGCTGGGCTCGCCGCTGGTCTCCGACATGGTGCGCATCGCGATGCCGGCCGTTGGGGAGACCGTGGTGCTGCGTGGAGCGCTCAAGCGCACAGTTATCGGGCTTGAGCGCGGTAATCGCGCTTGGGCGCTGGAACCTGCCATGCAGCCGGCAGGAAGGTGGCAGCTCAGGATTCCCTCACAGGCTTTTGATTCGATCGTGCTCGAGCTTGGCGAAGACAGCAGTCGCCATTGCACTGCCGCGCTCGTCGCAGACGCGGGCGACTCCATCACGTTCGTGCCCCACACCGGTTTCAGAAACACCACCGGAACCAGCGTCGCGCTGCCTCTGAGCGGGGCGCGCTATGCGATCGCCTTCGATGCCGGCGGAAACCAGCAATCGTTGGTCGCACGCTTCGGCGATCAGCCGACATGGCTCCAGGCTGGCAGCTGCGCGATAGAAGTGGGAAGCCTGCCGGGGACGCTGCCTTTTGAAATACATGCGCGCGGCTCCATGGTGACGGCGGTGCGTTGCGCGCCGGCAGTACTGAAGGTGTCGATACCGATCGCCGGCGCCGTGGCGGCGCCAGTGGCACCGCGCGAAACGACGCATCTCGCTTTTGTGGCGACGGGCCTGGAGCGGCCTAGCTCGCAGCACGCGGCACAGATCGTGCTGTCCGACCATCCGTCGAGCTCGTTCCAACGATTCACACTGATCAACCCGCAGATCTCGGTAGTGCGGCCGGACGACTTGCTGGCGTTGACCTTCGAATTCATAAACATGAGGATCGACACGACCCACACAAATAAGCCGCCGCAGGCAATGCCGCGCAGCGCCAAACTGAAGCCCTACCTCGCCGTGCATTTCCAGGGCCAGAATATCGCCGAGCAAGCCTTCTTTCAGGTGGAGCAGGCAGGTATCGCGGTGCCAAAGACGGCCTATCCCGGATCCGACCACGTCGTCGATTCCGATGCCACCAAGACGAGCACCACGAACCCAGAGTTTCCCGCTGGGCTACCGGTGACGCCGGTTGGCGCGCGGCTGGCGGATGAAAGCCGCCTGGTGTTTTCCATGCCAGCCGGCTTCAAAAGCATGCCGCTTACACTGCAGACCCTGCTCGATTGGGCGACGCTGACGCCGAGTGTGCCGCCGACGGCGCTGCCGGCTGGGGGCTACACGACGGCGAAAATCGCGGCGCCGTTGCCGACGGAGACCTCGTTGGAGCTGCCCTGGCGGCTCAAGATTTCGCCGAACGCCTTCTCAGCCTGGGTGCATGCCTTCACGCCGGTGACCCATAATGGCTGGACTGAGCTGTGGCATACGCGGCTGGGAGTGAAGTTTACCTTGCCGGGGACGGCAAAGCGGCCGGTTCGGACCTTCCTGGTGGACACGCACTACGCCTACGAACCAATCGGCACGGCCGCGGGCCGGAAGTACGGGGTGACGATCGACGCCTACGTTGGCGGGAAGCCGTTCGATTTGCTGCAGCCCTGGCGGACCATCCGAGCCTCGTGGTCGGCGGACTATTTGCCGAAGTTGAACTATGCGAATGCGCTGCAGGATAATGTGCCGTTCCGCATGTCGTTGTCCGGGCGGGACCGCATGCAGCTAGTGGTCCTGACTTCGGACTTCAGCAAGGCAGTGCCGCCGCCAAAGAAAGTCCTGATTCCCTTGCCGCTTCCCACGAAGATCGCCATTCTGCCCAAGGGGATCGAAACCGAGCTGGCTACCTTCATCCCGCCGTCGCACTACAACCCCTTGCCGGCACAGGTCGACCGGCTGATGCTGACCACCCTGGGCGCCTGGATAGACGTCCACGGCGCCTGGCCACTTGGCGTCAACCTGGGCATTCCACTGGTGGAGTGGCGGCACAGAGGGACGCAAGGGCGCGATAACTACGTGCGTGTGGTCTATAAGGGATACCTGTTCCCCTTCGGTCATGCCGCATCTCTCGTGAAGGTGACAGAGCGGAAGTTCTACTACCAGAACGGTCGCAACGTGGCCTACCTGTTCCAGCGCATGTTCATCGTGGTGCGCGAGCCGATCAAACTGTTCGGCAACACCGGGTACACGATGCCGCTCTCGAACGGGAATCAAGGCAGCATCGACCGGGCCATGCCCTTCAAGCAGGTGGAAATCACGACCAAGACCACCCCCGACCTCGACCCGCCGGACGGAAAGGGCATCCTGACGCTCGACGCCAGCCAGGGGTATCGCGACACGGACGACTTCTGGCCGCAAATCGGCGGGAAGGACTTCCAGTTCCACCTGATTGGCCAGGACAGCGACGGCCAGCGGGCCGAGTTCACCGCGCCCCTGGCGTTCATCAGCGTAGAGAACTTCCTGGCTTTCGACGCCACCTATATGAACCAGGTGCGCACGAAATACAACTCCACCGCCAGCGGATATCCAGACCGGCGCACCCGGCCGACCAACGGTCAGAAGGTAGCGTTTGCGCCGAGCAGAAAGCCCGGCGACACCACGCTGCACGCCAGCGATATCACGTTTGACGCGTTTGTACCGCCGTCTCCATCGCAATCGGCGCTGATCAACGCCGACCAGCCGCGGTTCTACCCGATCGTGGCCACGTCCACGGTTGGCATACCGGCGGTAGAGGCGCTGCTGCACAGCGGCCAGAAGCCGAAGATCAAGCTGAGCGACCACTATTTGCAGAACGACCTTGGCGGCACCGCGAACGTGGGCGAGGTATTTGCGGAAATCCTGGATTCCAGCACGGCGAAGATCGCCTTTGGCGGCAGCAATTCCGGCGGCACCGGCACGCCGGGCACCGTGACGCCCAACCTGGCGATCACCGCCTTGTCGCGCGTGACCGGGCCGGTCGGCGGCAATTTCGACCACGTGGCCGCCGGTGACGTGGGCGATACGTCTGGTAGCTCTACTCCGGATGCCGGTGTCGGGGATTTCCTGAAGAATTTCTTCGACAATGATGCGAAGATCCTGGGGGCCGTGCCGCTTTCGTCGATCATCAGGATGCCGTCGCTGAAACCGCTTTTCCAGATCCTATCTCTCGTCCAGGCGGTGGAGAGCGCGCCCGACACGCTGAATCAGCTTATCTCGGATGCCGTGAGCAAGCTGCAGGGCAACCTGGCCGCGCTGCAGGCCCAGGCGCTGGGAACCCTGCAATCCGATCTGGCGCCGTTGCGGGCCGCGCTCGCCGCGCTGCAGTCACCGTTGAATGCACTGCACAGCGCATTGACCTCGTTGCCGAGCTTCGTCACGGATCTCCTCGGCGACGGCGTTGGCGCCATCATCGGTGATCTGGGCACGCTCGTGACGGACCTGACGTCGATTCTCGCCGATCTGGACAAGCTGCTGGCCGACCTCGGCTCGGCGAATGTGGGCGCTCTCTCGGGCGACGTCACGGCACTGCAGGCGCCATTCACCTCGTTCCCAACCGATCTCAAGAAGTTGGTCGACGATCTGGGCAGCCTGCAGGGCATCAATCCCTTGCCGTTGCTCAAGCATGGGCAGATGCCCACGGCTATCGACACGACGCTCACCTGGTCGCCGCACCTGCAGGATTTCGCTCCCTTCAAGGCATTGGACAAATTCCTGTCCGTCACGGCTACCATACACATTCCGCTCGACGGCAGCAGCGACCCGTCCTTCAGCATCGTCGGCACGCTGGGCAAGATCGGCATCGACCTGGCCGACATTATCTATGTTGGCTTTGCCGGGTTGACGTTCAGCGCGTCGAGTGGTCAGAAGCCGGATGTGACGGTTCCCGACCCAGGGGTGGTGCTGCAGTTCGAGGGGCCGCTCTCCTTCGTAAACGACCTCAAGGATGCCATTCCGGCGGATAGCTTCACCGACCCTCCGTTCGTGGATATCACGGCCGATGGCGTTGAGGCAGGGTTCACCTTCGACTTGCCCAGCCTGGGGGTCGGCATCTTCAGTCTGGACAACATCTCGCTGGGCGCCAAAGTCACCATCCCATTTATCGGCAGCAGCCCGGCGCAGGTGTACTTCAACTTCTGCACGCGCGAACATCCCTTCATCCTGACGGTCTCCATGCTCGGCGGCGGTGGATTCTTCGGTATCAGCCTGGGTCTCGACGGTCTGGACATGCTGGAGGCTTCGTTCGAGTTTGGGGCCGAGCTTTCGCTCGACTTCGGCATCGCCAGCGGCAGCGTCTCGATCATGGCGGGCATCTACTTCAAGATGGAGAAGAGCCCGAAGGACCAGACGATCCTGACCGGCTTCGTGCATATTCACGGCGACGTGGAGGTGCTGGGCGGGATCATCTCCGCATCGATCGACGTCGAGCTGGATCTGACCTATGAGAAGGATGGTCCCGACACCAAAGTGGTGGGTGAGGCAACACTTACCATCTCGGTCCACATCGTCTTCTTCAGCATTACGGTGTCGGCCTCGGTCCAGCGCCAGTTCTCCGGATCGCACAACGACCCAACGTTTGCGGACCAGGTGACCGAGACCAACTGGGAAGACTACCTCTTGGCGTTTGCCTGAAAGGAGGCCGCGCGTGAAACAGCAGGTTGTGACCTGGACTGCGATTCCACACGGACCACAAGGGCCGTTGGCGGCGGGCGGCGCGCTGTTCGTCAGTGTCTTCGTCTCGCCCCGTCTCAAGATGGACGGCTCGCCGACACTGGGGGACTTTACCGACTGGCTCAAGTGGCCGGAGACGGTAGCCGGCATTCAGTTCAAGGTGGCGTTCGCGGGTGGTCCCACGCTACCCGCAGAGGTGGTAAGCGCGAAGCCGGACATGGATCTCTGGCATGCCCTGTTCACGGAGATGACGCCCATCATCCCCTTCGCCTTCGAGGACCGTTCCAATCAGGCCGTACGGTCGTACCCGGTCTCCAGGCTGAAGAATGATATTCAGCAGCGGTACAAGTCGGTCATTCAGGCCGTCGCGAAGAACCCGAGCCAGCTGCCAAACCTCCGGGATATGCACGAGGTGTTGGCGCCGCTCGCCGTCGCACAGCGAAGCGCGTACGGGGTCGCCAATGTGCCCGTAAACCCGCTCGCGCAGCAGCTCACGAATCTGCTCCACGATCGCAAGATCAAGGCCTTTCGGCCGAATGAGCAGCCGGGTGGCGTCCCAGGAGACTACTATCAAGCCGACGCATTCTTGCACAGGAAGCTGCTGACCGCAAAAGGGACTTTGGTCACTCCGATTGCCAAGCCGAAGCTCTCCGACCTGGTTGACTCCTTCGATTTCCACAAGATGATCGCCGCCATAGGCCATTATCCGGAGCTACTGGAAACGATGGGACTGGTTGTCGAGCTGAAGATCCCGTTCGACGCCGGCATCCCGGTGGGTGCGGCTGCGACGACCGTTTCCATCAGACCCTCCAAGCTCTTTGGTCCGCCGAACGTGCTGCCCCTCACGCATTACCTGCTTGACACCACCGGCGGGTTCAGGGCGAAGCCGCAGCCGGGCTCCTACCTCACCGGCGACCTCCTGCTCAGGCTTGACGCGAAGGGAACTTTCGACGTCACGCAGATGGACGTCACCGGCACGTCCGTGAAGCTGCTTGGCACGGCGGCAACCGTCGCGCAGCATGTGGCCCAGCCGATTGCCGGCCAGCCGATGACCGCGAGCATGCCCTCGATACGATCGGCGGGCATTTCGCTCGTGCATACAGGGCGGGCCTATGACCTGGCACTGCGTTTTCAGCGCGCCACCGCTCAGAACGCGAGCGCGGAGAGCAATGCGCCGGTCGAGATGTACGCGGACGACCTGGTGCGCGGGTATGCCGTCGACATCTGGGACAAACTGACTGGCAAGTGGCTCTCAATTAGCCGCAGGCAGGGCACCTTCAAGTTCAAGTTCGCTCCCGCGGGCAAGAGTCCGGTGACGACGGACAGTCGCGGCGTTCTGCACGTGGGAGGGGTCAATACCCACGTGAAAACAGACGGCGAAGGCTTCGTGACCATGGCGGGCTCGGAGACGCCTGGTGTGTCGAACAGCGATCTGTACCTGCACGAACAGGTGTTCCGCTGGTCGGGCTGGAGTCTTGCCGCGCCCCGCCCGGTCAAGCCCATCGGCGTCGACGGCAATGCCGAAACGCCCGAGGACCCGACCGAGCTGACGGACTCGGGTCTCACGAAGTACGGACTGAACATCAGCTTCGCGGCTCCCAACAAGAGCCTCCCCAAGCTCCGGTTTGGCCATTTCTACAAGCTTCGGGCGCGCATGGTGGACGTCGCGGGGCACCGCATTGCCGTCGATGCGCCGGGCGCCCAGAATCCCATGGCATGGACGAGCCCTATCTTTTATGCTCGCTGGGAGCCGTTAATCGCCCCGGCTATTGCCCTGCGCCATTCCATCAGCGGATCGCCCGGCGAGTCAATGGCCCGGCTGGTGATTCGCAGCGATTTCGATCGCAGTGTCGATCAATACTACGCGGATCAGTCGTCGCCGACCTACAACAAGAATGCCGAGCGGCATTTCTTGCCGCCCAAGACCAGCGAGATGATGGCCGAGACGTACGGCATGTTTGAAGGCATGTCGCCTTCGGCGGCGTACAAGCTGATCACGGACACAGATGTCAGTCTTCCGCAAGAGACCAAGCCGAACCCTACTCCGACGACGCCGGTCGTGTCTTCCACGCCCGCGAACCAGCTGTCCACACCACCGCCGGAGGTGTACAGCGGCGGGACCTACACGCCGAGTCCATTGAATACAGACTACTTCCCGCTCCCGTACATGCCGGACCCGATCGGTGTGGGGGCGACGTTCCTCGGTCTGCCCGGCGTGACGCCGGGGAAGGCCTTCACCGACCCTACCTGGGTTCAGGGTGCCTGGCCCCATAACTGGCCCAATTACGGCACGTTCAGATTGCTGCTGAACGGAATCGACGCCAGGGCAGTGCCGCACCCGCCGAAATGGGAGACCAGCCCGCATCCGTTGCTGACGGTCGAGCTGCCCAAGGGCGAGATCGTGATGGTGCAATACAGCTCTCGGCCTGATCCCTCGCGACTGCTTCTGTTCGCGATATGGGACTGGATTGTGCAAGCCGGGCTGGGGGGCGCCTTGCTGAAAGCGGCCCAGGAAGGGCTCGTCTGGCTGCTCACGCCTTTCCACCAGATCACCTTGGTGCACGCGGTGCAGCACCCGCTGATCAAGCCGGGCTTTTCGAATCGGTTCTTCGCGGCACGCCAAACAGGCGACACCTCGGCCGTGCTGGTCGACATGCCCATGCCGATCAGCGGCAACAGCACGATCAAGATGGATTTGACAGCCAGCTGGTATGAGCCCGTGGACGACGTGACGCAACCGGCGCCGGCCGTGCAGAGCCATCAGGGACACATCTCGGAGATACCGATCAACTACGGCGACAAGACAGTGCCTTTCGCGCCGGCCAATCCGGCAATCGTGAGCGATCGCAGGAAGTTGTTCACGCACGAATTCAGCAACACGAAGTACCATCGCGTGTCCTACACCGCCATCGGTACGAGCCGCTATCGCGAGTACTTCCCCTTCACCAAGGACGAGCTCACGGCCCAGCCGGATCTGATCACGCGATCGAGCGACACGGGCGCCGTGGCAAAGCCGACGCCGGGGCATGCTGCCGCCGCGAGCGTCGTCAATGTGACGCACCCGCTCCCGCGGGGTGTGATCGACGTGCCCAGCTCCGCCCGGCCCAATTCGCCAAACCTGCTCTATGTGCTGCCCATCTTCTCGCGCACCAGCGGCGCGCTGAAGACGGGTATCGGCGCGGTGCGGCGCGGCGGTGGCCTGCGCGTGTACCTGGAGCGCCCATGGTACTCGTCCGGCGAGGGCGAGCTGCTGGGGGTGGTGCTGCCGGCCGTGCATCCGCCCGCAGCCGTGGCCTTCGCGCAGCCCGATCCGTCGCATATCACGCAATGGGGCCTCGATCCGCTCTGGCGCTCGTTCAACGCGCCAACGCCCGTCTCACCCCCCTTGTCCGGCTTCACCAACGCCACGCGGACCGGCAACCTGCTTACGATCGACGAACAGACCGGCGTCACCGTATCGGTGGCCGGACACGAGGTCACCGTACGATCCGGATCGCAGGCTGTGGTATGCCGACGTCCTGATCAGCGGCGGGCTCGCCTACAATCCGTTCATCAGGCTGGTGCTGGCTCGCTATCAGCCGAACTCGATCCAGAACGCGCATCTCTCGCGACTGGTGCTGGCCGACTTTTCCCAGATCGCGCCCGATCGCGTGGCGACGGTGATCTTCAATGGCAAAGTACCGCAGCGGATGACCATCACGGTGGCAGGGCAAGCGCCTCTGCGGACGACCAACATCATCGAGGTCAGCATGGAGCAGCAGATCGGCAACCCCGAGGCATCCGATCCGGATGTGGGCTGGATTCCGGTGCAAAATAGCGTCACGGTGCTGCACGGCACGACGGTGAAGGACGAGACCGTCTGGACCGGCCAGTACTCGCTGCCCACGCTGCCGACACCACCGCCCCCCCTGCGCCTCGTGCTGCGCGAATACGAGCTATATCCTGGTGCGGTGGCATCCGAGGCGGCGATAGCCGTACTGCCGGCGACGGGCAGGCGGCTGGTCTACGCGGAGACACTCAACGTGCTTCTGCCGATCTGAGTCTCTGATCGCGCATCAGCATGGCCAGCGAATGACGGGACGTGAGTCCCGCCAATGGAGAGACCGCGGAATTGACTTTGGGCGTGTCGGTTGCAGCCGGAAGAGCGGCATGAGCGGTCGCAACAGGCGATCGGGCACCGAGAGGCACGGCACGCCTTGGGCGGCTATGACGACAGTCAAGGTCAATGGCTGCGCGGGTACTACTGGTCGCACTGGGTGAAGTATGCCCGTGGCGCACGCGCGATTGTGACCGCGCCACATGGCTCAGTCAAACAGCGGTGCGATGCGGGCGAGCACCTCGTCGACAACCTCGGGCGGCGCCTTTTCCACGAACCGTGCGGACCTGGCCTGCAAATCCAGCGTACGGAGCTGATTGCAGAGGACAAAACCGATCACGTGCATGTCGCTGCCCGCCAACTTGACGGCGAAGCCACGATGACGGGCGAACGCGCCGCCCTGCGTGATCGGACACACCACGGGCGCACCGAGATCGTTAAAGGCCCTCGTGGTCACGACCAGCACATACCGGGCACCGGCCTGTTCATGCCCGCGAATCGGGTTGAGATCGACATGGTAGATGTCGCCGCGATCCACTAGATCGCTTCGCGGCCCACGGATTGGTCGCCAAGCCAGTCGGCGTCCTCCGCGCTAGGAGAGGCCGAGACATCGCACTCCGCCAGGAGTTCGGCCAGGGAATAGCGCGGCACCGGGCGCGGATCCACGATCAGCTTCCCGTGGGCGATCGAGAGTCCGACCGAGGCATTTGGCTCTAGGTCCAGACTCTCCAGTACCGCCTTGGGGATAGCGAACATCACCGAGCCACCGACCGTGCGCAATCGTGTCCTGTACATGGCTACCTCCATATTATACTGCAGTATAACACAGATGCTCGAGGCGTGCGCGCACCCACACGGCGCCCATCATGAGGCTCCCACCGGAGGTATCCCGGGGCATCGCAGAGCGTGTGGAGTCGCGCGCCGTAAACACCGACTCTCCGGAATTCGGACGCACACGCTACTCCATCGGTCGCCGGGACACCGCGTGTGGACGCCGCTAGCCTTTGTACAGGATCCCTAAACAGAAAGGTGATAGACGTGGCCGGCAGGACGGTTAGCTATACGGAGGTCCGGGACCGCCTCGCCGGCCTGTGGGACGAAGTTCTGCGAGAACGCGACGCCCCGAGGATCACGCGGTGCTGGGCCGGCTGCGTTCCGGCTAGCATCGACACTCACGGGCACCTCGCTCGGAAGCACAGTCGCTCAGCGAGAGCGACCATCGATCGTGATAATGCTAGACACCGAACTGACAGGATCGTCGGGTTGACGCCATCGCACCGTGCTGCCACAATGCACAGCTATAGCGATGCGATGGCCGGCTGGCCACACGGACCGCAAGGCTGTCGTGCACCTGGCCGGCAGGGGTCCCTGTGCGTGGACGGGTCACGAAAAGCGAACAGAGCTCCGGCACACCCGCCCTACCGCTGAGAGGTGGAGAGGCTGCGGCCAGCTGGAGCGCAACGTGCCGGCCAATCTCAAGAGCGGGAAGGACGTGTGGCCGTGACTGAGGCGCTGTTCGCCATGGACGTTATCGCCGATCCGTTCCCTTTGCTGAACCGCCTCAGGGAGGAGGAGCCCGTTCATTGGAACGCGGAACTTCAGACCTGGCTGGTGACACGCCACGCGGACATTGTCTGGATCCTTCGCCATCCGGAGCTGTTCTCCTCGGAGATCTACGTTCGGGACAATGGCCCGGACCTCCCGATTGCTGAAGAAGATCGATCCCTGGTCGCTTGGTGCAACGCGTTTCGAAAGCATGAGCTCATCCAGAACGATCCTCCCCTGCACGATCGCATGCGCGCGGTGCTTCGCAAACCATTTAGCCCGACACATCTGGAGCGGCACTGGCGTCAGCAGGTCCGCGAAGCGGTGGCGCGGCTACTCGACGCCGTGGAGCCGGCCGGGTGCATGGATGTGATGAAGGACCTGGCGAAGCCTCTGCCTTTCTTCATCATCTCGGAGATGTTGGGCATTCCCGAGCAGGATCGTCCCTTGGTGCGCGAACACGCCGACAAGCGACTGCAATCGCTGATGAGCCTCGAGCCCGATCGCATGCGCCACTCGGCGGAGGGCATCACGGCGACGTCGCGCTATCTGGAAGGAGAGATCGACAGGAGGTGCATTTCGTCTCAACCGGACCTGCTCGGTATCCTCGCGGAGGCTGAACAGAAGGGGCGTTATTCGCGCGACGAGGTTCAGGCCAATGCCCAGCTGCTGATCGACGCCGGATTTGTCACCACCATCGACTTGATCTGCAACGGAACCCTGGCGTTCCTGCGCCATCCGGACCAGTGGGAGCGGTTCAAGAAGGATCCCCAAAGGCTCGCTGCCGGCGCGACTGAGGAATGCCTGCGGTTTGATCCCCCCGTTCCCCTGTCCTACCGCATCGTCACTCGCGACATAGAGCTTCATGGAAGACAGGTCAAGGAAGGGCAACGAATAACCTGGGCGATGGCCGCTGCGAACCGTGACCCCGCGGTATTCACCAGCCCCGACTCATTCGACATCCTGCGCAGTCCAAATCCGCATCTCTCCTTTGGCAGTGGCGTTCATTTCTGCCTCGGTCACTTCCTGGCACGTATCGAAGGTCAGGAGGTGTTCAAGGCATTGGCAACGAGGCTCTCGTATCTGCGCCTCGCCGCGGACTCGGTGGAGTACGCGCCGGTGCGAGGGGTCCACCACCTCAAGAGCCTTCCCGTTGTCTGGGATTGAGATCTCCCGTTCAGAGCGCCCTTGCCGGAGGTCCGGTGGGGCGACATGGTCGGCGTGGCCTCACCGCGCGTATCTCGCGCCTTCATCGAGCATGGCGAGATAGTTCTCAAGGGGTACATAGTTGGCTGGTGTATTGCCGGTTCCCAGCGCATAGCCGCCGCCGGGCGCGCACGCTTCGATGACCTTGCGCGTATAGGTACGGACCTCCTGCACGCTGTGCCGGCAAAGGAAATCCATATCGATCCCGCCCAGCACGGCCACGCGGCTACCCCAACGCTGCTTGAATTCGGCGACCGGCATGATCACGTCTTCGAAGGAGTGCTTGGCATCGATGCCGACGCCGTCTATCAGCTCATCCATGATTCGTGCCAGGTTGCCGCAGGCGTGCAGCAGGAACGGCTTGTCATGCGCATGGGCAATGTCCACAATCCGCTTCTGGTACGGAAAGACGTACTTCCGCAGGTCGCGCGGTGACAATACGGTAGAGGTCTTATAGCCCAGGTCGTCACCCATCCAGAACGCCCCGACGTTCGGCACGTCGACGGCCGCCGCATAGATCGTCTCTCGCACTTCAGATAACCGTTCGGCGATGGCCGCGACGAGATCGGGGGCGTCGTGGACCGCCAGTGCCAGCGGCGTAAGGCCCATCAGCGTCACGAGATTCTCCATCGGCCCTCCTTGCGTGCAGAAGATGATCTGCATGCCTTCGGGCAGGTGCCGGCTCACGTACTCCAGGTTGAAGAAGTCGACGTCTTCCGGCTTGGGCCATGGATACCGCTCGAAATCGGACCAGGATTGTATGGCGCCGGAGTTCTCGCTCTGCCATCGACGCTCCGCGCTTGCCAGCAGGGCGGTATCGCCGGCAGTGAGCCACTGTCTCATCATGGGCACCTGCAGCTCGACCGTGACATAGTCGTAACCGGCGAGGTACCAGAAGCGGATGTCAAAGTCGAGATAACGCGCGTGGGCTTCGTGGCTATAGCCGGGATCTCCCCACACCACGTGCGGCACGCGCTCGCCGAGCAGCCCTTCCTTGATCGGGTGGTCCATGAAGAACTCGACGTTGGGCAGGCGGGCGGGCTCGCCCTGCCTCAAAAGTACTTGCCGCAAGTTCGAAAAGTCCGGCCGAGGAACGGGCAGCCGGCCAAGCATGCCATCAGGCTGCTTCATCGGACGCTGCCGCCACGCTTCGTCACGCCCTCGTAAAATGCCGGCCACCAGTTATTCTTGGAGTCCTGACTTAGTCGAGGATCGCTGTCGTATGCCTCGCGGACCTTCTCCCATGCCGCCGCGGCGTATCGCGTCACGGCGTCGCGATCGCCGATAGCCGGCACCAGCCAACGCCTTCCAATCTGCGTATGCAAAACTTCGTCTGCCCAATCGTAGTCCTGAAAATTCGCCAGCAGAGCATTGCCCGCGGCAGTGGCGGTCTCCCACTCATAGCGCTTTCCGGTCTCCCGGCGCATGAGCCCCTGTTCAATGTCGTAGAGCACGGCGTGCCGTTCGAGCGGAGTCAGGCGTGTGTTGATCGCATACGAATTGGACACCGGGATGGGCAACGCAGTCCAATCGATGCCCATGCTCTCGAAGCATACCTCGCCCATCATCGCGTGCCGGGCCTCGTCCCAGATCTGGCGCGCCATTTCCAGATAGTACTGCCAGGGCTTGCCTGGAGTCTCCGCGACGACCGTCGCCAGCCACTCGGGAACATCCATCTCGCGAAGCCGCTTGAATGCAAGGGCAAGCCCGCGCTCCTCAGGGGTACGGGTCTTGTCTCCCGCGACGGCGTCTACATAGCTGCCAAAGTTGTAGATGTCCGTGAAGCGTTCATCACGTCCGGGCAGCAGATTCACGGCATACGGCAGAACGGCTCGTGGCGGCGGCGCCTCGTCGGCTCGTGCTTCCTCACCGGATATGCCGCCCGCGGCGGCGAGGTATGCTTCCAGATGCGCTCGCCATCCTGCCGCGCGAGCGGCTGCTGCTTGATCTCGAGTGAGCGCGGCGATCGCTGCTTCGCCCCAGGCGATCATATCCCGCTCCTCAATCGTGGCCCAACGCAGGCGCCGGCACGTGGGGTGATCTGCGAGCGGATTTGTCAGCTGAAGATGGCGCTGGTAGGCTTGCACGAGCGACGGCTTGATCACCTGATACAGGCCAACCAACAACTCGACGGTGTCCTGAGAGGCAAGCGCCTCGTCAAGGAAGGCTGCCAGCGTGTCGTCCGGCACGGTATCCAGGTGCAGTGGAGGCTCGCGCATCTCGGCCACGCGCTCGCGGAAGGCAGTGGCATGTTCCGCGTCCAGCCAGCAATGCAGGGCAAGGGCGCATTTGACCTCCCATTCCGGCACGGCGCAGATATGGGCAACGGAAATTTCCATGAGGCGACGCTCAACGTATGCGTAGCGCTTGAGCAGCCGCACGTTAGCGTCGACGGCAAGGCCCGTCTTCGCTGCTTCCTCATACCCTGCAATACCACCCAGCGGCGACAGCCCAGGCGATTTGGCGTGCGACATCGTAAACTCCCCGGATGACCTAACTAGGACCTATCTGGCCGTTTGTTTTCGCGCATCACGATCCGTTATTGCCGTCCGGCGCCCCGCCTGTCGCGCGAGACCGGCGTGCCACGGCAGCGAAAGCACGGCTGACCTGCTGCTCATCGCCGTCCACACCTGTGCGCGCCTCTTGCGCGCCCTTGAGGTCCGCATGCCGGGCCTGTGTCGGGGTCATGCCGAAACGCTGCCTGAACACGTGCACGAAATGCCGCGTGTCGGCGAAGCCGCAGTAGCCTGCCACCTGGGCTACGCGCAAGTCGACGTTCTGCAACAACAAGAGCGAGTGTTGCAGGCGCAATTGCAAGAGCCGTTCATGCGGCGTCTGATGCCAGTGCTGGCGGCACAACCGGATCGTGTGCGGCACTGAGAAGCCTACCTGTTCCGCCATCGTCTTGAGGGTAATGCGCTCGTGCATGCGGTGCCGCAAGTAGCCATCCAGGTGCTGCAAGATCGACGGCAGCTGCGTTGGGCTCGACTTGTCGGCAAAATGGGCTCGCAACACCTGTACAAAGAGCATGGACAGGAGTGCGTGGGCTTCAACACGATTGAGCAAAGTGCCCGATTGCCAGAGCCCGATACACCTCACGAGCTGATCGCGGAAGCCATGCGGGTCGGCCGGCTCGACGATCACTGGCAGGCGTACTCTCAAGAGATCATCAAGGCGCGGCTGCACGAGATGCTGGTACGGCGTCAGGTCAAGAAAGCCAGGCCCTGGCGAGAACCGTTCATCGCGGCCCGGCTGGTCTACCACATCACAGTGCACATATGGAGTAACGGTGTCGGTGAGACCCTCCAAGGTCAAGCGATCGCCAGGCTGGGCGAGGAAGATCTGCCCGGCCCCCAAATCGTACTGCCGGTCCTCGAGCGTGAACCGGCATTGACCGCGTTCCACGACCACGAGAAGGTAGTCCAACAGGCGCCGGTCCGGCATGACCCACGGGGAACGAACGGCGTATGACGCCTCGCGGATGAATGGACATAGCGGCAAGTTCACCATATGCGATATGCCCTCACACGCCGCGGCGTGCAACCTGCCAGGTATTGCAGGCTATTGTCGCAGCGACACCCGGAGAGATCAATGGCGCAGGCACGCATTTCGGTGTCAAGAATCGTCTCTTTGCGAGGCCCGGCGCCCAACGGACCCGCAGTCTGGCGGTCATTGCTCCGCCGCGCTGATCATGGGCAGTACGACGTGAGACGGATGCTCGCGGTCGTGCAGAATCTGCTGGCGTGCGACCTGCATATCGGCGTCCACGCCAAACGAGTGCCCCGTGTTCGGATTGCGGTCCCAGCGCGGGAAGCAGCTTGACGTAACTTGTAGCCTGATCCGGTGTCCTGCCAGGAAGACGTTGCAGGTTGCCCACAGGTCAATGACGTAGCGGTACGCCGTGCCCGGTTCGATCAGCGTGGGCGTCTCTCCCAGGCTGAAATTGCGGAATCGCGCGCGCAGGATCCCGTCGGTCAGGTTGATCGAGCGTCCGTCAGGCGTGACGTCGGTGAGACGCGCCACGAAGTCTGTATCGGGGGTGGACGAGACCGCCCAGAGATGCACGGCGATCGGGCCGGTCACCTCGGTATCGCGATCGAACGCCCCGCTCGTGTAGGTGAGCACGTCATCACGCGCTTCAATCGCTTGCTGGTTCAGGGGGCCGGCCGTGTACTCTGGCGTCAGCAGAATCGCCCCGCCCAGCGTCGGGACCGGGTCCGCCGGGTCGTACTCGTAGCTATCGGGCGTCTCAGCGCCGGGCATGTCGCGACTGAGCACGCCGCCTTGGTGCAAATACCATTGTGTGTTCACCGCGCGAGCCAGGGGCCACTCGAGCTCGTCCCGCCATACATTGGCGCCCATGACGAACAGCGCTATCGGCGCTTCGGTCATCATGCCGGTGTCGCGACCCTTGAGCCAGTGATCGAACCAGCGGAGCTGAAGGCTGTTCAAACCCGCCCGCATGCCCATAGTCATGGACTGGGCGCCGATGCCGAAATTGAGCTCGCCGATCGGGTTGTAGGTGCGTCCATGCACCCAGGGCCCGATGACGAGCTTGGTCGGGATGCCGTTCGCGCGCATGGCCCGGAAATAGGTGAGCGTGTGGGCAAGGAAGATATCGTACCAGCATCCGACATGGAGGCTCGGGATCCGTAATCTGTCAGATTTGTCCAGGAAGTTCACCGGCGCGGAGGGGCCCTTCGTGCGATCCATCGGCGCGGATACCCAGTCGAAGAACGTGCGGGATAGCCCTTGCCTGAGCAAGGGGGCAAATTCCCGAAGCGGCAGTGACGCATAGCCTCCGCCACCAAGGGCATCGAACTCGCTTGCCCAAGTGTCGAGAGCCGACTGACGCATCTGCGCATCCTGCGCATGATGGCGAACGAGCTGGCCGCTGCCCATCATGAGGTGCCAAAACGCGGCGAGACCAAGCTCAAAGGCGCCGCCGCGAAAGATCAATCCATCCAGGGGGTCGGCCACAGTGGCGATGGGCACGAGCGCCTTCAATGCCGGAGGCTGGAAGATAGCCGGCGCCAGCTGCGTGTAGGCGCCGTACGATCCGCCGAACATGCCGACCTGGCCGTCGCAATACGGCAGTCCGGCGGCCCATGCAATCGTATCGAGCCCATCCTCGGCATCGAACATGAACGGGTTATCGTCTTGACCCGGCGCGCAGTCCCCGTCTGATGTACCGCTCCCTCTCGTATCCTGGACAATCACGACGTAGCCGCGTCGGGCCGCCTCAATCGGGTCGAACCCGTCGATCCCGGGCAGCACATCCTTCCCGTAGGGAAAGCGCATGAGCAGGGCAGGCCAGCGCCCGGACCCAGCCGGCCGGTAGACGTTCGCACGCAGGACGGTTCCGTCGCGCAGCCGCGCGGGCACATCAATCTCCACGGTGATGGAATTGGATGCCTCGTTAGCCATTTGAACCCCCTTTCTTTCCCCCTTCGCCTGCCTGCTCCGCGTTGCTCGTCAGGTGGCACTCCGGCGCCTACTGCTTTACACTCCCGGCCTGAAGCCCGGCAACGTAGTAACGGGAGGTGACCGCGAACGCAAGCAAGAGCGGTAGGCTGGCCAGGATATAGCCGGCAAACAACGGACCGTAGGAACGTCGTCATCTGGTCGGTGTAGTACTGCAATCCGGTTCCTATCGTCCGTCTTTCGGGATCGCTGATGGCGAGAAAAGCCCAGACATACTCATTCCAGACGCCCGTGACCGTAACCATGAAGACGGTTCCCATGGCTGGAATGGAGAGAGGCAGCACGATATGCCGGTAGATCTGTGGTCCCGATGCCCCGTCGACCTTCGCCGCGTCGAACAGTTCGTCGGTTATCGCGGCAATGGCGTTGCGAAGGAGATAGACGGTGACGAACAAGCTGGCGACCGTGTACACGACGATCAGCGCGCCGAGTGTATTGAGCAGTTGGAGTGACTTCACTAGAAGGAATAGCGGCACGAGGTTGACCACGCCGGGCACTGCCAGCAGGATGATGATCAGGAAGAAGAGCACGCCACGGCCCGGAAACTCATACCGCGCGAATACAAAGCCTGATATGGTGCCGAGGACGAGTATCCCAGCTGTCGTCGAGACGGCCACGATGACGCTGTTCATCCAGTACGTGCTGATCTGGCCCCATGCGTTCGTGTAGTTCTCCAGGTGTAGGGGGAAAGCAGGCAGCCAGTAGGTCTGGGCAAACTGCATGTCGTCTTTGAACGAGTCGATGAGGGCGAAGGCGAAGGGGAAGATGCCCAGAAACGCGATCACGGCAAGGATAGCCCCGATGATCAGGTCGTTCCTGCGCCGCCGGCGCGATCGCTGGCCCATCTGCGCCTTGGGTTCTGTGGCCACGATCCGTCTCCGCTTCACCATGCGCAGGGATTCTCCACACTGCTAGGCACGAGCGCGCCATCGCTGGATACCAAGGAAGAGTGCGCTGAGCGTGACAGAGGACACGAACAGCACTTCGCCCATCGCGGCGCCGTAACCGAAGTTGCCCACGCTGACACCGGTCTGGATCATCCACACAATAGGCGTCATCGTGGCATATGCCGGTCCACCGTTGGTTACGAGCAGCAGCGTGATACTCCCCGCCTGCGTGAACCCGATCAGGGCCATCAGGAACAGCAGACTGAACTGCGATCCCAGCAACGGGAGATCGATCGCGAACACGCGCCGGAACCTCCCGCACCCGTCGATCTCAGCGGCTTCCATTATTTCCGATGGGATGTTTTGGATGCCGCTGAGCATCAGAAGGAACGGCAGACCGCCGCCGCCGATCAGGCCGCTGCCGATGAATGTGATGGGAAAGCCGATCATCATCAGCGAGCCAAGGGCGGTGGATGGATCGCCCAGCCAATTCTGCTGCAGCCTGCCAAGGCCGATAGCATCCAGAAATGCGTTGAACACGCCGGCTCGAGGGTCATAGAGGAATTGCCACACGAATCCGAATACTGTCGCCGGGAATGCCATGGGCAGAATAAGCGCCGTGCGGAGTATGTACTGCCATCGCCGGCTTGACAGCGAGACTAGCAGCTGTACCGTGATAAACGGCAGCACCCATCCAATCGTGATGCCGAAAATCGTGTACTTGAGCGAGGTCAGGAACGCGTTCCAATAGACTGTGTCGCTCATCAGCTGGCGGTAATTGTCCAGGCCGACGAAGATGTTGGTTTCAGTCGCCGTGGAATTGTAGAAGGATTGAATAACGCCGTTGATCGTCGGCCAGTAGGCAAAGATCCCGATTAGCGCGAGGGTTGGGAACAGTGCCAGGTACAGGCGCCAGGACGCGGCCATGCGCGCATAGAGTGGGCGGCGCTTGGTCCCCAGGTGCTGGATCTTCGGCATAAACCAAATTGTCGCAGCGAGGTTGGGCTAGGGTCAACGCACTGGAATTGCATGTCGGTGTCTAAAATTAGCATCGTGCCGTGCCGCATTTGCCTGTGACCGGCCCGCTCGCGCGCATTGACTGGCGCCCCTCTACCCATGCGAACCGCGTTCATACCACCACTTCCCAGCGAACCTGATGCGACCAAGGTATAGGGCGGAAAGCCGCGCTGTCCGCGCTTTGCCCGCGTGGTGCGCCATACGCAATGCCGTGAACCGGCGAGCGAAAGCGCGACAAGGATGATAATTTCAGACACCGAAATGAACAATCTGGTAAGTTGACGCCGATATTCCTGAACGCCACAATCTTCTATTAGAACAGTGCAATTTATTCTCGTGACGCTGTGGCGTGGGAATGATGTTTGACCTACCGCTGTGCCCATTCATTCGCGAAGCAAGCTATGCCATCCGACCCCCAGTGGTCCTGCCTGATCGGCGCCTCCTGGACTACCTGCTGCTCGTGGTTGAACGTGGTACGTGCCGATTCGTGGTCGAGGACCGTCCATATCTGCTCGGGCCAGGGCAGGTCTTCCTGGCGCAGCCCGGTGACCGAATAACCCTGGAGGGCGTGACCGACACAACAACGCCCTACGTACATTGCGACATCGTGCGTCAGCCCGGGCGTGAGGAAAGGTTCTCCCCGGGACCAGGCTTCCTTGATCTGTCGCCCTATCGACACCTCGTGCAGCCGCGGCTCGACGACCTGCTGCACACGCCAATGCCTTCGATCGTCGAACCGCCGGATCCGCTGGCATTCCATGATCAGCTTGTGACCTGCATTGGTTTGTGGCAATCAGGCACGTCGTTCAACCGCATGGAGGCACATGCTCTGTTGGCCGGTCTCTTTGTCACGATCATGCGCGCGCATCTTGCCGATGAGCCGGTCACGCCCCGGATGCCAACAACACTGCAGCATCTCGACGGGTTTCTTCGCCACCATTTGGAGGACCAGATCAGCGTTCAGACCATGGCGAAGCAAGTGGGCTTCTCAGTGCCCCACCTGACCCGATTGTGCCGGCAGCAATGGAATCAGACACCGCATCAACGTTTGCTGTTCCTGCGCCTGCAGCATTCGCAGTTGCTATTGCAGAACGTCGACCTGAGTGTCTCCGAGATCGCGCGCTATTGCGGATTCGCCGACACGCAGCACTTCGTGCACGTGTTCCGCAAGCGATTCCAAGTCACCCCCACCCAGGCACGGGCCGCAGCGTGTACGTCGTCCGTTCGCACGGCCGACGCGGTGATGCCGTGGATGACGCCTCCCTCCTTCTATATTCGACCGATGCCAGGACCGTTCGCGGGCACAGACGCGGCTCTGGGCTCGCGAGACGACGCAGCCTGGCTGGCACAGTAGGATGCCTCGAAGATCCTGCCGTAGGCAACTGCCGGCCATAACGCTGGGGCTCTGGAAACCAGCTTCTGCAAGCCGGCTGGCGCGCTCCGCGGTGCGGCGTCAGATCAGAGACTGTCGCTGCTCCGCCCGATCAGAGATCGAGCGTTTGGGGCGCTGAAAGGAGGTTGGACCCGGACCCGCTCGCGCTGCCTTCCCATCGGCTCAACGTGGATGCAACGGTGCAGACACCACACCTCAGAAAGGGCTTCAAGGCGATGATCAGTAGTCCAATATGGCGGTTGCCACTCCGCCCGCGTGCCCGCTCCTTGACCGTGCTATGTCTCCTTGCTCTCGGCATGTCCGCGGTTCCCGCATGGCAGGCACCGCGAACGCGTGCCGCCGCTCCCAAGGTGAGCGTGACCATTACTCTGGCGGGGCCTAACCAGTGGACTACGAGTGGGACGAGCTTTGGACCGCCGTGGGAACAACTGGTGGCCGCATTCGAGGCGGCCAATCCCGGCGTGACGCTCAAGACTAATGTGCTGCCGCTCTCGTCCTTCGCTCAAACGGAAGCGACTCTGCTGCAGGCCGGCAGCGCCCCCGAGCTGATCTTCCAGCAGACGAGCTCCAAGCCGGCCCAGATAGTTCCCTTGAACAAGTACCTGATGGCGCCCAATCCATATGCGCCGGGCCGTGCTACCTGGTATGACTGGTTCGACCATCGCGCCTTCAACGCGGCCCAGCAAGATACCCTGGGTAACTGGGAATACGTTCCTTTCAACTTCTTTGACCTGGGCCTGTACTACAACAAGCAAGCGTTCGCCAAGGCAGGGGTGCAGGCGCCGCTCCGCACCTGGGAGGACTGGCGCGTCGCCGCCAAGAAGCTCAAGGCCGCCGGGTATGTGCCGCTGGCCATGGACGGATCCGTTCTCGGCTACGGCTGGACGTGGCTGGTGATCGTCAACAGCATGCTGGCCAAGCACTTCGACTCCTGGAATGTGTACCTGCAATCCGGGCAGCGTGGAAAGGCCCAGATTCTGACACTTGAAGACTACGTTCGCGTGCTCAAGATGGGCGTGGATATCGCGCACCTGCCGGAATTTTCGGAGTCGATGACGTTGCTCAAGGAACTCTTCGATACGTCGGTAACTCCCGGTTGGTCGGGCGTCAAGGGACTCTCCGGCCTGGGCGTGGATATCCCCGACTTTACCGCCGGTAAGGCGGCGATGATGTGGGGCGGCGACTTCGGGTACAGCGCTATCCAGGCCGCGCACGTGCCCTTCCAGGTCGGCAGCATGGCCTTCCCAACCATCACCAAGGCGACGACTCCACTGTCCACGAACTTTCCGTCCCAGTACGGCGTTTCGGCAGGCGGGACGAGCTACATGATCCCGGCGACCACCACCGGCGACAAGCTGGCCTACGCGATAAAGTTCTTGCAGTTCGTCACGGCGCCGAAGTATGCCCAGCCCTGGATCGCCGCGACGTCCGCCCAGCCGTCGGTCGAGACGGTCAAGCCGATCCCGGCTATTGCCGCCTTTGCCACTGGCCAGTGGGGGGTGCAGGCGATCACAGGTCCGCTCAATCTGTTCAACATGTCGCCAACGGAGCTGGCGCAGTTCATGCAAGTCGTTCCCGGCTACCTGCTTGGCTCATCCAGCCTGAGCAAGACCCTGGACGCCCTGCAGACTGCCTGGGTCCAGGCCGCGAACTACCAAATTCAGCAGAACCCGCAATGGAAGAGCGAATCCTGGGCTAAGTAAGCACCGCGTCGGCGGCGTCCGCCAGGCCGGATGCTTGTGGGCGGCAAGCTGATACGCAGGGCGTGAGCCACCTTCCGGGTTCGGAAGGTGGCTCACGGTTGTCTACCGCGCGAAAGCCGCCGCGGCGTGGGATGACGCTGGCCCTCACGGATTTCCATGACTATGATCGAATAAATGGACGATCTATCGATACAGCAGGTGTGCTTCGCGATCGAGAAGCCGACGTCGCCCGATGCCCTCTGGTGCATCGCACAGTACTTCTCCGAGCTCAACGCGCGCTTCGAAGCCGGCTTCGACCCATCGCTCAGCATTTCCGCCGACGAGCGCGACCTGACGCCGCCCGCCGGCGCGTTGCTCGTCGCCCGCCTGCACGCGCGGCCGGTCGGCTGCGGGGCACTTAAGTTTCACCCTGGGGCGCCCGCCGAGCTGAAGCGGATGTGGGTGGCGCCGGAGGCACGTGGTCTCGGTCTCGGCCGGCGGCTCCTGCAGGAGTTGGAGCGTCACGCGCGGGACACCGGCGTGGAAGTGCTGCGCCTCGAGACGAATCGGGTCTTGAGCGAGGCCATCGCACTCTACGGCAGCAGTGGCTACCGCGAGGTCGAGGCGTTCAACGACGAGCCCTATGCTCACCACTGGTTCGAGAAGCGATTGTCCTGATTGCCGAGCCGCAGGCTGCCCGGCTCGGGAGCCCGATGCAGCAGGCAACATACGGGATGATCGGCGTGCGGATTCGTCAGCAGACTACGGCGCTGACCGGCAGGTACGGACGGCGGTCCGATCCTCGACGAGCAATAAATGACGCTACCTTTGCATTGCCCGATCCACTTCGGACCGATCGGGCATTGAGTCCTGCGCGCCAGGCCTGGTCGTGGATAGTGCAGCGGCCACGTTGGCGAATGCTACCGCTTTGGGCAGCGGCATGCCTTCGTCCAGAGCGACGGCAAGCGCGCCGGCGAGGCTGTCTCCGGCAGCGGTAGTGTCAACGGCGGTGACCTTCCGGCCGGCAAAATGCTGCGCCTCGGCGCCGTCGACGAGCAGCACGCCGCGGGATCCCAGCTTGACGAGCACCGTCCGCGGTCCACGCGCCTGCAGGCGCCGCGCGGCCTCGAGGGCTTGATCCGGGCCATCGTTGGTCAGGCCGGCGAGCACTGCTGCCTCGTGCTCATTTGGCAGGAGCACGTCGATATGTGCCAGCAGCGAGTCGGACAAGGGTTGTGCCGGTGCGGGATCCAGGAGCACGGTGATACCGCGTGCCCTACCGAGTCTGGCAGCTTCCTCCACCGTGCCGAGAGGGATCTCGAGCTGCAAGAGCATCAGCCGCGCTCCGGGGGCGCGGTCCACCGCGCGCAGTACATCCGCGGGTTCGACAAGCGCGTTGGCGCCGGGCACCACGACGATGCTGTTCTCGCCATCGTCACCCACCTGGATAAGAGCAACGCCGCTGCGTGGCCCACGCTCCAGTACACACTCAACGGCCACGTTGGAGGCGATGAGCTTGTTTCGCAAGCCGCGCCCGTAATCGTCCGCGCCAAGGCAGCCGATCATGGCTACCTTGCCGCCCAAGCGACCGGCGGCGACTGCCTGATTGCCGCCCTTCCCGCCCGGCGATTCTATGAGCGGACCGCCAAGTATCGTCTCACCTGGGGCCGGCAGATGGGGACAGCGAATGGAGAGATCCAGATTGAGGCTGCCGATGACCAGGATCGTACTCTCTTGGAAAACCATCGACCCACTTTCCTTAGCACAGTCACGCGGCCAGTGCGCGATCACGTCCAATCGTCGACTGAGGCAGGGCGGCCCGGGCACGCTCAGCCGGCGGTCGCTTGCCTTTGCCGAGACACACCGGATCTACTATAACTATCGATCCAACCAAAGCAAAGCGCCTCCTCCACCGCGTCCGCGTAGTCCACACACGGCCCGGCGGTGCCCTTCTTGTAGCACACGAGCCAGACGCCTCGCGCAGACGCGTGCTGATCGTCCAGCCATGTACGCCACGTCCGGCGGTCGGGCGCGTAGAACATCGGCATGCCGTCAGCGGTCACGGACGGGCCTTCGTCGTGCCTCACTTAGGTGGGCTCGGGGAGGTCGGTGGGTGTCACGCGTCGATTCTGCGCAGGAGCAAGATCGGCGCATGCGTCCGGGCCAGGAGGCGCGCTGTCACGCTGGCGGCCCAGACTGCTTGCAGGCCGCTGCGGCCATGTGTGGCCGCCACGACCAGGCCCACACCCGGCTCTCCTGCCTCGTCCGCCAGCGCGCTCGCCGCGGACCCCCGTCGCACCTCCGTCGTGACCGGCAGATCCAGCGCGCGCAGCGTCGTTGCCAGTCGCTCGAGATACTCGGCGGCTTCGTGTTGCTCCATGTCCAGGATCGCCTGACTCGTCCTCGGCAGCAGGGTAGCCGCCGGACGTCGCTCGCGATCCTGTGTCGAGACGACCAGCACCAGGTGCATGCACGCGTGCAGGGCCTGCGCAAGGTACTGCGCGGGCGCCAGGGCAGCCTCGGCCGCGGCGGTCGCGTCGAGCGGCACGAGCACCGTATGTGGAGCAAAGGGCGGCGGCAGGCCACTCTCCGCCGGGCGTGCCAGCAGAACGGGTGTGCTGCCGCAGCGCAGGACCTGCTGGGCGATCGAGCCGTATACGAGTTCCTTCATGCGACTGTGGCCGTGCGTGCAGAGCACGATCAGGTCGGCGTGCCCTTCTTCGGAGTGGTCCGCAATACTTCGCGCGACGTTACCCTGGGGCACTTCGTGCGTGTGCTGGGCTACCTGAATGCCGTGCGCCCTCAGGCCGGCGGCAATACCGTCGAGATACGCGTTGGCCTCGTCGATCGCCTTTAGGTGGCGGTCTCCGTGCACGGTGGCCGGCGCGCCGCGTTCGATGACGTGGAGCAGGGTGACCGAAGCGTCGTCGATAGTCGCAAGCCGCTCGACGATAGGCAACGCGGTCTCGGCCATCCGAGAGCCATCCAGCGGGACCAAGAGGCGAGTAAACATGTCGGTGCTCCTCCGAAGCTAGCTCAGGCCGGGAATCGATCCGCCTGCCGTTTGGTAAAGCAGCAAGATGTTCAGCAGCAGGATTACCGTAGCGCAGACGCCTGCCAGAATTGTCGTATGACGCCGATTGACCAGCGTGCCCATGACGTCACGCCGCCGCGTGAAGTAGACGAGCGCGACGACCGGCAAAGGCAACACCAGGCTCAACACCACCTGGCTGATCACCAGCGACTGCGTGGGGTTGATGCCGAGCGCCACGATCACGACAGCCGGGCACATCGTGACCAGACGACGTATCCACACGGGAATCGTGAAGCCGACGAATCCCTGCATAATCACCTGACCGGCCATCGTGCCCACGGTTGAGCTGGAGAGCCCCGCGGCGAGCAGGGAGATGGCGAAGATGAAGCTGGCTCCGCTGCCAAGCAGGGGGGTGAGGGTCTTGTACGCACTTGGGATGTCCGCGATAGTCGTGAAGCCGTGCGCATGGAAGGTTGACGCAGCCATGTAGAGCATCGCCATGTTGATAATGCCCGCCAGGCTCATTGCCACTACGATATCGGGAATGGTGAAGCGGAACAGGCGCTTGGCTTCGGCCTCGCTGCGCGGCACGATACGATTCTGCATGAGCGCCGAGTGCAGGTAGACGACGTGGGGCATGATCGTGGCGCCGATGATGCCGACCGACACCAGCATGCTGCCGTGGCCTATCCAGGGAACGACAGAATGCTTGGCGACCTGGCCCCAGTCTGGTCGCGAGATCAGGGTCTCAATCACGTAGCTGACGGCAATGATGCCGACCAAACCGGCGATCACGGCCTCAAGCGGCCGCACGCCATACCGCTGGAGCAGCAAGATGCCAAACGTGGCGAAGCCCGTCAGGATAGTGGCAGGCAGCAGCGGGATGTGGAGCAAGAGGTTGAGGCCGAGGCTGGCGCCCAGAAATTCCGCCAGATCGGTGGCCATGGCCGCCACTTCGGAGAGCAGCCACATGCCGTACACGATCGGCGCGGGGAAGTGCCTGCGGCAGACCTCCGCCAGATTTTGCCCGGTAGCAATGCCGAGCTTGGCCGACAGAGTCTGTATGAGCATGGCCATCAGATTCGCCAGCAGGACGACCCACAGCAGGTTGTAGCCAAACTGGCTTCCGCCCTGGATATTGGTGGCGAAATTGCCCGGATCGATGTAGGCCACGCAGGCGACGAAGGCCGGTCCGAAGAATGGCAGGATCGCCGCCAGTCCGCGCAGGCGCCCCTCCAGGGCGGCGCGCCCAGCGGTGTGGAGGCCGGCGTCCGCCGCACGTCCCTCGACCGGGACGTCCGCGGCCGGTCCGGTCCGATAGTCTCTCATAGACGGGCGCTCCAAACCACATGCCCGTGACGCCCGCATGGCTCGCGCAGCCTGAGACCACAAGCTGCCCGGTTTCGCCGGGATACCGTGGTGGGCAGACCGGCTTGCACCAGGCCGGCGTCACCGGTCGCGCGGCTCATACGGCCACCTCCGCTGTCGCCCCCACTCGCGACACCATGATGTGGGTCGCGAGCTTCTCGCCCAGGGCGTGAGTCGTACCACCGCTCGCAGCGGGCGGCCCGACACGCACGGTTACCACGCCGTCAGGACTGACGGCGATTGGGGTCACGATCGCGCCCGGTACCAATCCCAGCGTATTCAAGTAGTGCAGGACGGCCGGTTCCTGCTGCTCGACGCGCGCGACGCGGCCCGCGGTGCCGCGAACAACGTCCGTTAGCCGGGTCAGCTCCCGACTCGGCATCACCAGATCCCGGCTGGGAATCGGATCGCCGTGCGGGTCGAACGATGGCTGGCCGAGTCGCTCCGCGATACGTTCCTCGAGGCTTTCACTGATGTGATGTTCCAGACGATCCGCCTCCGCATGCACGTCCTCCCAGGGCATGTCCAGAAACTCCGCCAGGTAGAGCTCGAGCAGGCGATGGTGACGCACTACCTCCAACGCGACTGCCTCGCCGCCGGCCGTCAACACAAGCGCTTGATAGCGCTGGTGGGCGAGCAGGCCCAAGCCCGCGAGTCGCTTCACCATCCCGGTCACACTTGGCGGCGTCACGGCAAGCGCCTGTGCGAGCGCCTGCACCGTGATCTCCTCGCCGCGCTCGCGCAGACGATAGGCCTCCCGCAGGTAGTCCTCCATCGCCGGAGTCAACTTCTCGTGCACAAAATCCGCCTATCAGCCGCTCGTGGCCTCACAAGTAGGTCACCAGATCCTAAGTTAGCCTTAACTAACTCATAGTTTAGGCTGAATGCGTTCGGCTGTCAAGGCTACTGTGCGGCGACTTCAACCTCGATGCGACTCGCTCCGACGTGTGGCAGGATCCTCACCTCGCCCGCGTGCGGTTCATGTTCGGCACCCTGGACGGCGACAACCGGAGGCGCGCCGTGCAAGATGAGCGTCCACGGCTTTCCAGCCCCTGTCGCCTCGACCGTGATTCTGTCCCCGGCACGCATGCAGGTCACGTGCAGTTCCCTCGCGCCCGCGGGACTGTACACGGTAGAAACTGCCTCGGCGCCTTCTCCCAGGGCGAACAGGTGCATCTCGACACCCGACGCGAAATCGTAGTCAGGCGAGTCGTCGACATTGCCGAGGGCCACGATACTGCCGGGGCGCGCGTAGAGCGGGAGGCTGCGGTAGCCATGCTGCTCGTGTCGCCAGGAGTCTCCCTGCACGCGCTCGCCGGTGAAGATGTTCGTCCAGTCGCCGTTCGGAAGGTAGAACGATACGGTGCCGTCGGGCGCGAAGACCGGAGCCACGAGCAACGAGCCTCCCAGCATGTATTGGCGGTCGAGATAGTCGCAGGCCGGATCGTGCTCGAACTCGAGGATCATCGCGCGCAACACCGGCAGGCCGCACTGAGAGGCCTCCACCGCAGCGGCATAGAGATACGGCATCAGCCGGCACTTGAGCTTGGCGAAATGGCGAAGCACGTCCACGCACTCCTCATCGAAGAGCCATGGCACGCGATAGGAATGCATGCCGTGCAGACGGCTGTGACTCGAGGTGAGGCCAAAGGCAGTCCAGCGCTTGTAGAGGTCCGGCGTGGCCGTGCCGTCGAAGCCGCCGATATCGTGGCTCCAGAAGCCGAAGCCGGAAAGGCCGAATGAGAGACCGCCACGCAGGGTCTCGGCCATCGAGCCATACCGAGACGTATTGTCGCCGCCCCATTGCGTGGGGAAGCGCTGGCTACCCACGGTGGCTGAGCGGCCGAAGATCACGGCTCCGCCCGGGCCGTGCGCCCGCTCGAGTACCGAGAACACCAGTTGGTTATAGAGGAATGTGTAGTAGTTGTGCATCTTTACCGGGTCGGACCCGTCGTGGTACACGACGTCGGTGGGAATACGCTCGCCGAAATCAGTCTTGAAACAGTCGACTCCCATCTCCACCAGTCGACTCAGCTTATCGGCATACCAGGTACATGCCGAGGGATTCGTGAAATCGACGATGCCCATGCCCGGCTGCCAGAGGTCGGTCTGCCATACGTCGCCGCTCGACGTCTTGAGCAAGTAGCCATGCTCCATCCCCTCGTCGAAGAGCGGTGACTGCTGTGCGATATAGGGATTGATCCACAGGCAGACGTGCAGTCCGCGCTCCTTGAGCCGCCGGATCATGCCTTCGGGATCGGGGAACGCCTGGCGATCCCATGCCAGATCGCACCACTGGAAGGCCTTCATCCAGAACGGGTCGAAGTGGAAGACGCTCAGCGGGATGTCGCGCTCCCTCATGCCGTCGACAAAGTGAGACACGGTGGCCTCGTCGTAATCGGTGGTGAATGAGGTCGAGAGCCACAGACCGAAACTCCATGCCGGCGGCAGCGCGGGGCGGCCGGTCAGGGCAGTGTAGTTCGCAAGCACCTCCTTGAGCCCGGAGCCGCCGATCACGAAGTAGTCCAGGCTCTCTCCCGGAACGCTGAATTGCACCTTCGCGACGCGCTCCGTGGCGACCTCGAAGGAGACGTTCTCCGGATGATTGACGAGGACGCCATAGCCACGATTGGTCACGTACATGGGGACGCTCTTGTAGGCTTGGTCTGAACCGGTGCCGCCATCGCGATTCCAGGTCTCGACGGACTGACCGTTCTTGACGAAAGACGTGAAGTGCTCGCCCAGGCCGTAGACGCACTCGCCCACGCCCAGCTCGAGCTGCTCGCGAACGAATGCTCCGCCATCTCCCGTGACAATATATGCCTCGTTGCCGGGCTCGCTCTCCGTAAGAAGCCGGCCATCATAGCGAAAGCTGATACGCCACGGCTGCTTGCCGACTACCGCCTCCAGCTTCCCGCTCCGAAGCCCGAGCGTCTCGGCGGTCTCGCTCGTCTCCACCGTGGCGTCGTCGTCGGCGATCCGAAACGATGGCCCGCGATGTCGCTGCCCGCTGAAGTGGGTGAACTGCACGCGGATGACATCCGGAAGCGGTGAGGAAATGCGTACGGTGAGCTGCGGCACGTCATCGATAGTGGCGCGCGGGATGAGGTGCTGCGTCGAGGCAACAAGAGTCAACGACTTCGGCTGAACGCGCCACTCGCGAGCTTCTACTGCCTGATGTAGTCGGACACCGCTGCGCGCCTGCCAGACGCCGTCTGTGAACCTCATGGCGAACAACCCTTTCGAAGTGACGGTTGACGTCAATAAACCAACCACTATGTTGCTAAATACATCGTCGCTGCTAGAGTTGATGGTACGGAGGCTCCAATGCGCACGAACAAGATCGTATTGTGTCTGGCCGCTGCCGGCAGTCTATTTGGGATCGCGGGCGCCGGTGTCGTGTTGATGGGATCGCATGCCCGCGCAAGCCAAGTGTATACCGTAGCACAGGTGCGTGATCGCTTGAACGCGCGTCCGGCGGAGTGGGAGGGCCGAACGGTCGTGGTACAGGGCCTGGCCGAACCCTGTCCCTGGTGGGGTGGGACCGGGCAGGCGTGGTACTGTGCCGATCGCCCCCTTGTGCTGGCTCCCGGCCCAGCAGACGCCGGTGCCGCGCCGCTTCCTCTCGTGCGCAGCGCATCACAGCAGCCCGTGGGTTTCCTGAGCGATCTGCCGGTCATCGGCCAGCTCCTGCCGCGACCTCCGGCCGTGCCCCTGTTGGTGCCGGCGCGTTTCCGCGTGCGGCTACTTGGGGAGCCCGCCTCTGCCTGTGGCGAGCACCGGCCCTGCTACGAGGCGCAATGGCTGGACGCCACGCCGGTCCCGCGCCAGCTGTGATCACTGACGTTGCACCACGCGCCAGCTGCCTGTCCTGGAGGCGGCAGACCCCGATGAGTAGCCTATCCCTGCTTGCCTGCGGTTGGCCTGACGATTTCGGCGTGCTAGTGCCTTCCCGGGTGACTTCGTAGGACTGATCCGGCGCTAAGCGGTCGCTCTCCGTATGAGCTCGACCGGTACGGTCTCGATGATGCACTCGCCGCCGTTCGCCTGCACCGTACGCAGGATGAGCGCCGCGGCGCGGCGGCCCAGCTCGGCTAACGGGATCCGCACCGTCGTGAGCGGCAGCAGCAGTTCCTGGGCAAGTGGTATGTCGTCAAATCCGACCACGGCGACATCATCCGGAATACGCCGGCCCCTGTCGCGCAGCAGGTCGATTGCGCCAAGCGCCAATTGGTCGTTGGCCGCGAAAACCGCCGTTGGAGGGCAGTCAAGCGCAAGCAGTGAGCGCATCCCCTCGATGCCACACGATGAGGTCCAGCCGCCGCCCTGGATGAGTGTGTCGCATATAGGCAACGATGCCACTGCGAGGGCACGCTTATAGCCACTGGCGCGGTGCGTAGACGACACCTGATGGGAGTCCCCACGCAGGTGCGCTATGCGACGGTGTCCTTTCTCGATCAGGTACGAAGTGGCCTCGAATGCCGCACTTTCGTCATCGTAGGTCACGGCACTCACGCCGAAACGCTCCGCGCCCGGACGCTCGATGATCACACACGGGATGCCGGCGGACGCCACAGTCTCCAGCACGTCGTCCGTAACCGGTGGATCCTGCGCCAGGCGGAGCACGATACCGTCTACTCGTCCGCTATGGAGCAGCTCGTGAAAGCCGCCAAGGTCCTCTCCCGTCCCCACCCAGTACGGGAGCATATAGTGGTGTTGCTCTTGCAGCGCCGAGCTCAGGCCGGTGAGCAACCCTGCGATATAGGGCGAGACAAAGGAGTAGCGCGGATGATAGTCGTAGTAGATGAACGCTATCGTGCGCGTGCGCTGCATGCGCAGATCGCGCGCCGAAGCGCTGGGATGATACGACAGCGCTTCGATTGCTGCCAGCACCCGTTGGCGCGCCTCTGGAGACGTGGCTCGAGGACCGCTGTTGATCACATACGAGACCACAGCTGGAGATACGCACGCGAGCTTCGCCACATCCAGCCGGGTAGCACGTTTCTTCCCAGGCATTGGCCGCTCCATTACTGTCGCTGCTGCACCGACGATTCCCGGGTCCGGACGCGTATCCGATCTCGGAACCGATTGTCCCGCGTATCGCACGGTTTCGCGGCTACCATTGATGGCCTGCTCTCCGCGGCGCCGTGCCGGATGACGTTCCACCAGAGTCCCACCGTTACAGTGCGCTGCCTGGCCGGCTCCGCTGGAGTGATGGCCCAGGCACTTTTCGCAGTGACCGGGCCCCGGCCGTTGAATGGCAGCATCCTGCTTCGTGCATGCGGGGCGCGGCAGAGACTCTATCGTGCCAGCCGCGCGCCTTTACTCAGGATCCGAGCACCAGTAGCCCTGCATGCAGCACGTCGGTTCCGACCCCTGGGGTCGCCGGCACCATGCGCAAATCCAAGTATACGCTCATCTACACGTGTTGACAACACGTGTAGATAGGCATATACTACCGCCAGCCCCAGCCGTAAGGCTCGTGGCACGGTTACTCTCTCGTGGCGACAGACACCGTCTCTGTCGACGGTCAATGAGGGCAAAGGGACGCATGCCGCAGTTGCCTTGTGTCGAATCGATCGTTCACTGCCTTGCGGGCACGACCGGTCGAGCGGATTGTGTTGGCGACTCGGTGCGCGGCCGTCATTGCCCTCAGCCATACCACTCGAGGCGCCAGGCCGTACCTCAGCCTCGCCACCAGACCATGAAAGGAGGCGATCTGTAAGCGGGTGACAAGATGCCCGGGCGCTGACGAACGTTAGTCCGTACTTCCAGCCGCCTGGCGAGGTGGTGTGTGTCCATAGTCATGGTGGAACAGTACTCGAGTCACTGTCATTTTTGGCAAGTCTGACGGGTTGAAGACAGGAGAACAATCGAATGAGCAAGAGCCAAACTGGCGGCATGTCCCGGCGCGATTTCCTCGCCACCGGTGCAAAGATCGGTGCGGGCGCGGCGCTCGCCGGAGCAGCCCTCGACTTCTCTCCTCGCAAAACCGAGGCGGCCGGCGGCATCACCCTCACCTACATGGGCCTGAACAATAATCCCGCCCCGTTCGCGACTGCGCAGCAGCAGTGCCTGGCCCAGTTCAACGCGACGCACCCCGGCATCACTGCCAAGTACATCTCCCAGCCTTCGGGTGAAGCGAATCTCGGCCATGACAAGATGGTCACGGTCATGTCCGCGCACGACGGCTCGGTCGACATCTTCGATTCCGACGTGATCTGGCAGGCCCAATGGGCGCCCGCCGGCTGGGCCGCGCCGCTCGACAGCGTCTTCCCGGTCTCAGCGCAGAAGGCCTATGCCCCGGGTATGATCTGGGCCGATACCATCGGATCGCACATCTACGGTGTTCCCTGGATGCTCGACACCGGGCACCTGTTCTACCGCAAGGACATCCTGGACGCCGAGGGCCTCAAGCCGGCCGTCACCTGGCAGGAGCTGCACGACCAGGGCGTGATGCTCGCCAAGAAATACCCCTCGATGATCCCGTTCGTGGGCTGCTATCAGCAGGGCCAGCAGCTGATCTGCAACTTCATGGAGTACTCCTGGAGCGCCGGAGGCAACTTCCTCGACGACAAGACCGGCGCCGTGGTGTTGAACAGCCCGCAGAACCTCCAGGCCCTTGAGATGATGATGAGCCTCAAGAACGACAAGGTGACGCAACCGGGTATCGTCACCATGGAGCTTGACGCCGGCCGAGCCCTGTACAGTACCGGCAAGGCAATCTACCACCGCAACTGGAACTATGCGTATGGGTTCGCCGAGTCGAACCCGGCCCTGAAGGGCAAGACCGGCGTGTCAACCACGCCGCACTTCGCGGGCGGCACTTCCGCCACCTGCGCCGGTGGCTGGCAGTACGTGGTCAACGCCTACAGCAACCACGTCAAAGAGGCTATGGAGCTCGCCACCTTCCTTGGCAGCTACAAGATGGAGGTCTTCAAGACCCTCCATAGCAGCTGGAGCCCGGCGATCATTGCGGCGAACAGCGATCCGGCTGTCGTTGCCAAGTATCCCTCGTTCCCGATTCTGGCCGAGCAGGCCAAGACGGAGCGATCGCGGCCCAAGACGCCGTTCTGGACAAACATGTCCACCGTGGCTGAGCAGGAAATCACCAACGCCCTGATCGGCAAGAAGTCGGCTCAGCAGGCGCTCAAGGACGCCCAGGGCAAGATCGAGGCTATCCTGGCCGGAGCGTAATCCCCACAGGACGGCAGCGTCGTCCTGTTCTTGAGTGGACCAGCACGCGGTGATGATGGCGGTCGACCGCCATCATCACCGCAGAATGCCCCTGCGGAGACTGCGCGGAGGAGGAGTGCATGGCTGACAATGGAGCACCACCAGCCAGAGTGACGGACACGCATGCGCGCGGCACCCAGCTGAGCTGGTGGAGACGCACGCGCAGTTACGGTCTCAGCCGCCGCCAGCTCGCCTGGCTGCTGTTCCTGCCGTCGGTCGTTGCGCTGGTCGGCGTCCTGGGCTATCCGGCCGGGCGAACGGTCTATATCAGCATGACTACGGACCGGCTGGACATGCCTTTCCTCGGTCAGCCGTTTATCGGCTTGAAGAACTTCACCTTCTTGCTACAACAGCAGGATTTCTGGAGCTCCCTGGGCGTGTCCGCGTATTTCACCGTGGGCAGCGTCGTTTCCGAGCTCATCCTAGGCCTGATTGTGGCCCTGGTCGTGAACGAATCGTTCCGCGGCAGGGGCCTGATGCGCGCGGCCATGCTCGTTCCCTGGGCAATTCCGGTGGTGATCACGGCCCGCCTCTTTCAATTCATGTATGACGTCGAGTATGGTCCGATCACAGCGCTGCTCAGGGGCCTCCACCTCATCGGTCCGACATTCGACGTACTGGCCAGCGACACCTGGGCCATGCCGGCGTTGATCATCACCGATGTTTGGAAGAACACTCCATTCATCGCCTTACTCCTGCTGGCCGGCCTGCAGAGCATCCCCTCGGACCTCTACGAGTCGGCGCGCGTCGACGGGGCGAATGCCCCGCAGCGCTTCATACATATCACGCTACCCCTCCTGCGAGGCAGCATTGTCATCGCGCTCCTCTTCCGCACCATTACCGCGTTCCAGACGTTCGACCTTGCCTATGTCCTGACCCACGGCGGACCCGGGACCGATACCGAGCTCCTGTCGCTGCACGCCTATCGCACACTCTTCTCCTATGTCAACTTCGGGCGAGGCAGCGCGCTGGCAGTGATACTCGCACTGATCTGTTTCGTCATGGCCGCGGTCTACGCTCGCCAGTTGACTATCGAGCAAGCCTGAGGGGAGGGAAGAGATGGCCACACTTGCCGGACACGCCGCCAGCGGCACAGATCTACCGACCGGAAGCAGGCGCTCGAACAGACGCAGGGTCGTGCGGCTCACACTGCTCTGGATCCTCAATCTGTTCTTTCTGCTTTTCTTCCTGTTCCCTTTCTACTGGCAGACTGTCACCTCCCTGAAGCCGGATTCTGAGATCGAGCACAGCCCGATCATGTGGGCTCCCAGCCGGCTTGATTTTAGCCACTACTACAACGTCTTTACTCCCCTGTACCACTTTGGGCAGGCCATCATCAACAGCGTGATCGTCGCGACCACCTCCACGTTCATCGCCATGCTGCTGGGGACGCTTGCCGCCTATTCACTGGCCCGACTGCCCTTGCCGGCGAAGCGGACAATCCTGGTTCTCGTCATCGTCATGGTCACGTTCCCGGCCATCGCCCTGGTATCCTCGCTCTTCATCTTCGAGCGAGACCTGCACCTCACCGATACCTATTGGGGGTATTTCATCCCCTACGTCACATTCTCACTGCCGTTCGCGATCTGGGTGCTGACCAACTTCTTCAGAGAAATTCCCGCGGAGCTTTCCGAACAGGCTGAGGTGGATGGGTGCACGGCGCTGCAGTCGCTCGTGCGCGTGATCCTGCCGCTCTCGGCGCCGGCTCTCGTCACCGCCGGCCTGCTCATCTTTATCGGCGGCTGGAACGAGTTCCTGTTCGCCTTTACGTTCATGAGCCAACCGAACATGTACACGGTGCCCGTGGCCATCTACTACTTCGGCGGCATCCACAACGTCCCGTGGGGCGAATTGACTGCTGCGTCTGAAGTGACGTCGCTGCCTATCGTGGCACTCGTGCTGATGTTCCAGCGGCTTATCGTGCAAGGCTTGACGTCAGGCTCGCTCAAGGGCTGAGCCGCAGGAGGAGTGAATGATGAGGCAGGACACCTTTCGTCCGATGCCTTGGGGCAGCGTGCGGCTCTTACCAGGCGAGCTTCGGCGAAGGGCCGATCTGAGCCGCGCTTACATGGTCGGCCTGAAGAGCGAGAACTTGCTCCAGAATCACTACATGGAGGCAGGCCTGTGGGCCCCGCGCCTCAAGCCACTCGACTGCCACGGTGGCTGGGAGTCTCCGACGTGCCAGTTGCGCGGGCACTTCCTTGGACACTGGCTGTCCGCCGCGGCCAAGCGCTATGCCGCGACCGGCGATCTCGAGATCAAGGGGAAAGCAGACCACATCGTCGCCGAGCTCGACCGCTGCCAGCGAGAAAACGGCGGCGAGTGGGTCGGCTCGATTCCTGCCACGTACCTGGATTGGGTCGCGCGGGGCAAGGAGGTGTGGGCGCCGCACTATACCCTGCACAAGACGCTCATGGGACTTCAGGAAATGCATGCACTTGCCGGCAGCGATCAGGCCCTGGCGATTGTCGCGAAGTGGGCAAAGTGGTTTCATCGCTGGACCGGGCAGTTCTCGCGTGAGGAGATGGATACCATACTGGACGTCGAGACAGGCGGCATGCTCGAGGTATGGGCGAATCTCTACGGCGTCACCGGGAAACAGGAGCACCTGGACCTGTTGCAGCGCTACGACCGACCGCGATTGTTCAATCGCTTGCTTGACGGCGAAGATCCGCTTACCAACATGCATGCCAATACGACTATTCCCGAGGCACATGGCGCCGCGCGGGCCTGGGAGGTCACTGGCGACGAACGCTGGCGCGCCATCGTGGAGGCGTACTGGCATTGCGCCGTCGAGGCGCGTGGATACTACTGCACCGGCGGCCAGACGAACGGCGAGATCTGGTCGCGCGCCTCACGCACTGGCGGCGCGGCTTGGCGAGAAGACGCAGGAGCATTGCACCGTCTATAACATGATGCGCCTGGCCGACTGGCTCTTGCGATGGACGGGTGACATCTCCTATGCCGACTACTGGGAACGCAATCTCTGGAATGGCATCGTAGCCCAGCAGAACTCGCAGACGGGCATGATCGCCTACTGGCTGCCGCTGCAGGCCGGGTCCGCGAAGCAGTGGGGTTCGCCCACCGAGGACTTCTGGTGTTGCCACGGAACCATGCTGGAGGCGCATACCGTCAACGAGCGCAGCCTGTACTTCGAGGACGACGACGGCCTGATAATCAGCCAGCTCACGCCGAGTGAGCTCACCTGGCGACGCGACGGCGTCACGGCGAGAATCCGCCAAACCGCAAACGAGCAACGTGGAGAGGCCAACAGGCCGCGGTCACTGGCCTTCGATCTGGCGATTTCCTGTACGCAGCCGGCTGACTTCACCCTGAAGGTCCGCCTGCCGTGGTGGCTGCGAGGTACTCCGGAGATCACGGTGAACGGCGTGCCCGAACGAGGTCCATTTGCTCCCTCGAGCTTGTACTCGATCCGGCGCACCTGGGATGAGGCGCGCATCTCGATCACGCTGCCGAAAGGCCTGACGTGCGATCCGCTACCGGACGATCCTTCGCGCGTGGCATTCATGGACGGCCCGGTCGTTCTGGCCGGGCTCTGTGACGACGCACGTGCCTTGCGAGGCGATCCGCATGATGCGGAGACCATGCTGGCGCCGCACAATGAGCGCGAGTGGGCGAACTGGAAGGCGGGCTACAGGACCATCAATCAGCGACTCGACTTCCGCTTCATCCCGCTGCACGAGATAGTCGACGAACGCTACACGGTGTACTTCCCCGTACGCGCGGGGAGCATGTCGGAAAGGATGTAGCGTTCGGCCGAGCAGCACGACTGTAGCGTCTTCCGGTAATGCCGACCAACCCGGACGCTCCGGCGCGCCTGCCACCTCGACGCCGGGATGTGCAATCGAAAGGGGCAAGAAAGGTCGCCGCGGTGACCAAGGGGAATGGCGTGCGCACGACGCGCGACGGGGCGCGGTTTGAGATTGCCACGTCCACGTGGCGCATCGCGATTACCTTCTGCACGCCGAGCATTGTCTGCGTTCGACTGCTGAGCGCGGATGGCGCCATCAGTCCCACCTGCACCGCACGCTCGTCGGACTCATGGCCACAGCCGGATCTTCGCGTGAGCTCCGCGGCTGGTGAGGCGCCCGCTTCAGCCGGCGAGGCGCAGGCGCCGCACGAAGGAACCGTGCCTTTCTCGACATTCGTGGTGGACACTGGAATTATGTCCCTCAAGATTCAAACGGATCCGCTGGGTCTGACGTTCGCTGATAGGCACGGTGTCGTCGCACTCGGGGCTAATCTGGCGGACGGAGTGAGGGTCGAAACGATTGTCGACGGCGCGGTCGAGCGCGCTGTGGCGGCAGATTCGACCGGCTGCCGGCCGCCGGCTCACACACGCATCACCACGGTGCTTGAGCTGACCGGCGAGCAGCACTGCTATGGTCTGGGCCAAGGCGGCAAGCAGTTTGACCGGCTTGGCGACAACCGCCGGCTGTGGAACAACCACATAGGCCACGGGCCCGGTTCGGACATAGGCATGCCGATTCTCTTGTCCAGCCGCGGCTACGGGCTGTTCTTCGACAGTATCGGCGATGCGAGCCTGTCGCTCGGCAGCTGCGACCGGGATACGCAGCTTACCTTTTCCGGATCAGGGGAGCAGCTCGACTGGTACTTCATAGAAGGCGGAGATTTACGTGGCACCGTGAAAGCCGTGGCCGAACTGCTTGGCAGCGCTCCGATGCCGCCGCGCTGGGCGTTAGGGTACCTGCAGTCGACGCGCCATTTCGAGGATGCAGCGGAACTCCGGCGGCTACCGCAGACCCTGCGCGAGAAGCGTATTCCCTGCGACGGCATCATCTTCCTGTCCTCCTATGGCGACGCGCTGGGATGGAACCGTGGCGTTGGGCACCTCCTCTTCCAGCCGGATCTCTTTCCCGACCCTGCTGCCGTCATCGCCACGTTTGCAGCCCAGGGCTTCAGGGTCATCACGCACGAATACCCGGTATTGCACGAGCAATCGCCGCTATATCCGGAGGCCCAGCGGCGTGGTTTCCTCCTTGCCGAGGGCTACGATCGGTGCGCGCCCGAGAGGCGTCCAAACACCGAGTTTCGCGAAGGCCAGCGCTACATCGACTTTTCCAATCCCGATGCGAGCGCCTGGTGGTGGGCGCAGCATCGAGCGCTCACGCAAGCCGGGGTCGAAGGCTGGTGGCTCGACGGTGGTGAAGGGCCGTCACGAGTGGCTGAAGTTCTGGGGTGTGGCGGGCTGCCGATGCACAACATCTTCGATTGGCGCCGCCAGCAGGCATTCGCGGACGGCGAATCGCGGGACTGTCCGGATCGACGGACATTCCTCCTGTGCCGTTCTGGGGCAGCAGGAATGCAGCGATTCGGCGCTGCCTGCTGGTCGGGTGACATCAACAACACGTTCGCGGAGCTCGAAGCGCAGATTCCGCTCGGGCTCAACACCGGCATGTCGGGCGTCCCCTACTGGGGCACGGACATCGGAGGCTTCTTCCACCCCCTGCCCGAGAGCGCCGAGCTCTACGCGCGCTGGTTCCAGTTTGGCGCCTTTTGTCCGGTCTTCCGCTCTCATGGCTGGGTCTGGCGCGATCACGTACCCTGGGCTCACGGGCCCCAGGTCGAGGAAATCTGTCGCCGGTACGCGGAGCTCCGATATCGGCTCATGCCCTACACCTACAGCCTCGCCTGGCAAGCGCACACGCTCGGCCTCCCGTTCATGCGCCCGTTGGTTCTGAACTATCCGCACGACCCTCGGGTCTGGGATCTGGGGACCGAGTACTTGTGGGGTGACGATCTGCTCGTCGCGCCGGTCACCCGCGCCGGGGCAACCTCCTGGCCGGTCTATCTGCCCGAGGGTGGCTGGTATGATTTCTGGAGCCATCAGCGCTACGACGGCGCCATGGGCGTCACGGTTGAGGCAGCGCTCGACCGGATGCCGCTCTTCGTGCGGGCCGGGGCTGTCCTTCCCCTCGCGCCCGTGGCGCAGTTCGATGGTGAACTTGGGTGGGACACGATCACCGTACTCATCTACCCGGAAGGTCGCTCACGCTTTGAGCTGTACGAGGACGACGGGCTGACCAATCGCTATCGACAGGGACACTATGCGGTGACACCCATCGACTGCGAGGCGTCCCGGAGCACCATTACCGTGCGGATTGGCGAGGCCGTGGGCGACGCCGCGGTAGTGCCGCGCAATCGCACGTACATCCTTCAGCTCAGGGCGGAAATGCCGCGGCGGGTGCGCATGGCAAACGGGGATTTGCTGCGTTCGCGCGGCGATGCCACTGACTGGGAATCCTGTTTCTGGCACGATGGACAGCACTTTACATTTGTTCGGTTGAACGCTGCCCGTGGCACGGTCACGCTGGAGTATTGAGCCACGGGCTCCATGCAGTGGAAGGGTAGGTCACGATGACGGATTTCTCGCAACACGGTAATGCCCTGGTGTGGAAGCGGAATCATGAAACAGTGCGCATCGAGCCCTGGGGCGCCGACAGCTTGCGCGTGCGCGCGACGCTGGACGCCGAGATTCGTGACGACCTGGTGAGCGCACTTCTCCCGCCCGAGCACACGAGCGCGCGGATCGAAATCACCGACGGCTCCGCCACGATCCAGAGTGGCGCGATCGTTGCTCATGTCGCGGCTGACGGCTGCCTGAGGTTCGTCAACGCGGTGTCGCACACCGATCTGGTGGCGGAACAGCGCCCGGTGCGAGCGACTCGCATTCCAGCCTCGCTCCTTCAAGGCACGAGGCGGGGATACCTATCACCTCGAGGCACGCTTCGTCGCCCACGAAGGCGAGCGCTTCTATGGTTTGGGCCAGCACCAGCACGGCTTGCTGGACCAGAAGGGCGCCACTGTCGAGCTGATCCAGCGCAACACGGAAGTGAGCATTCCATTTCTGCTGTCCAGCCGCATGTACGGATTTCTCTGGAACAATCCCGCGGTCGGCCGGGTAGAGCTCGGCACTAATGAGACGCGGTGGGTAGCGGAGGCCACGCCACAGCTCGATTACTGGGTTACCACGGGCGCCGCCGCCGCCGAGATCATGGAGCACTACGCCGATGCGACCGGGCACACGCCCGATTTCCCGGAGTGGGCGGCGGGCTTCTGGCAGTGCAAGCTGCGCTACCGCACCCAGGAAGAGCTCATGTCGGTGGCGCGCGAGCACAAGCGGCGTGGACTGCCGATGTCGGTCATCGTGGCCGACTTCTTTCACTGGACACTGCAGGGCGACTGGAAATTCGATCCCGCGCTGTGGCCAGATCCGGCGGCGATGGTGCGCGAGCTGGCCGAGATGGGCGTCCAGCTGATGGTGTCCATCTGGCCGTCGGTCAATGCGCTCAGCGAGAACTTCGAGGCGCTGCAGGCACGCGGCCTGCTTCTTCGCACGGAGCGAGGCATTCCAGTGCTCCACAACTTCCGTGACAACCGCCCTGAAGGCCCCGCCTTCACGTACTACTATGATGCGACGAACCCCGAGGCTCGGAAGTTCATGTGGGAGAAGATTCGCGAGCACTACTACCGGATCGGTATCAAGGTCTTCTGGCTTGACGCCTGCGAGCCCGAGATGCACCCCATGGACGTCGACAATGTGCGTTTCCATACGGGAACCGGCCTCGTCGCCGCGAACGCCTATCCAATGCTGCATGAACAGGGTGTCTTTGAGGGCATGCGCGAGGAGGGGCAGGCCGCAATCCTGAACCTCTGTCGCTCGGCATGGGCCGGCAGCCAGCGCGTCGGCGCGGCCGTCTGGTCGGGCGATATCGACAGCACATTCGAAGCGCTTCAGGCGCAGGTGCGCGAGGGCCTGAACATCGGCCTGAGCGGTATCCCATGGTGGACGACCGACATCGGCGGCTTCTACGGCGGCGATCCGGATTCACCCGCCTTCCGCGAGCTGCTCATTCGCTGGTTCGAGTTTGGCGTGTTCTGCCCGCTGTTCCGCCTCCACGGATTCCGCAACGTGGTATTCGACGACACCACGATGCTCTTTTCAGGCGGACCAAATGAGGTTTGGTCGTATGGCGAAGAAGCCTATGCGATCGTCAAGGACCAATTGTTCCTGCGGGAGCGGCTCCGCCCGTATGTGATGGCGCAGATGAAACTCGCGCAGGAGAAGGGCATTCCTCCGATGCGTCCACTGTTCTTCGACTATCCATCCGACGCCGCATGTGCAGCCGTCGACGATCAGTTCCTGTTTGGGCCGGACATCCTGGTTGCTCCGATACTCCATGCGGGCGCGCGAAGCCGAGACGTCTACCTTCCCGCCGGCACCGCCTGGACGGACGCCTGGACCGGCCAGAAGCTTTCCGGAGGGGAGCACGTCACGGCGGATGCGCCCCTCACGCGGATTCCGGTATACCTGCGCGAGGGGGCGCGCGTACCGATCGCCGGCTAAGCGCGACGCGATCTGCGAGCGTGGCTCGCGGTGAAATATGACCGAACCGTGTTGCAAAATGATATCGCCAGTGCTATCGTGCGAGTGTCGACGGCACTACAATGTCGCAGATTGAGAAGCTCATCGCGCTGATCAAGAAGCGACCGGTCGAGGCCGAGTTCGATGACGTTGCCCGCGTGCTCTATCACTTTGGTTGGGCGGCCGCGCGGGAAGAAGGAAGCCACGTCTCGTTTACGAAAGCTGGGGAACTGCCGATCGTGATCCCGAAGAGACATGGGAGGAAGGTCAAACGCATCTACCTCGACAGGCTGTGTGGGCGCCTCGGACTGGATGAAGACTGACGCAGGCACGCGACCGCAGAATCATGAAGGCCGCAAGGGGGGACGCACATGACATCGGCACGACGCAGGACTCTCGACGAGTACCTGGCACTTGAGTATCCGTTTGAGGTGCACGTCGATCCGGAAGGCGGCTACGCGGTGCTGTTTCCAGATCTGCCCGGCTGCTACACCGAGGCTGACACGCTCGAAGAACTTCCGGCAATGGTAGCCGCAGCGCGCAAACTCTGGCTGCGGACCGCGTACGACCAGGGCGTCGATATTCCGCTGCCCTCGGTGCCGGAGGAGTGCGGTGGGAAGATTCTACTGCGCGTGCCGAAGTCACTGCACCGCCGGTTACTCGATCAAGCTGCGCGGGAAGGCGTGAGCTTGAATCACTACGCCAGCAGCGCGCTGGCGCGAGGTGACGCTCAGCACGCAGTCGAGCACAGGCTCGACCTCATAGAGTACCGCTTGGATAACCTGGCGGAACGACTGCACCCGTACACCGTCGAAGTTCGTCATCCGCGTGAGGAGCGGAGGCTCACCTGATCGACGCCTCGCCCGTCAGGCTCGAATCCACCGCGGCTCTATGTCCGCAAGAGGACGGTCGAACAGGCCGACCTGGCCAGACTGGCGAAAAAGCTGCTCGAAGTCGTCCGCCGAAAAGGCCTTCCGTAGACGCGAGACGTACGACGCCTGCAGCACGCCCAGGTAGTGCGCCACGTCGTAGTCCGGCGTTGCAATTGCCGACCCTTCCGTGGCGCCCTGCTCATCCGCTCGGGATGTGTCATTCTCCAGCACGTCGGGCAGCCATACGGGAGTACCGTCTGCCGCGCGGTAGAATCGCACGCGCTCGCCCGCTCGCCAGGTCGTGCGGCCGGCAGCCAGCAGGGCTTCGTACACGGCTTCTCGCGCGCGGATCCTTGAGCGCGCGTATTGGCCGGCTGTCTTGCTCAACCGCGCCACGGTGGCGACGTCGGCAGGCGCCAAGTGCCGCTCCCGCAGCGCGCCCACGGTGTCCACGTACACCGCTCGCACTGACTCGACGTCGCCGGAGAGCAAGCAGGGAAGCGCGGCCAGCAGGAATCGCTCTCCAAACGGCTCCGTGCGACTGGAACGGAACGCTGCCCCGCGCACGATAAGCCGGCCGTCGTAGGTCAGCAGGGCGTAGTTCTTCACCTCGTGTGCGAGCATCGACCGGTAGCGCCCTTCGTAGTCCAGTTGAATGCCCGCCGGCAGGGTGGCTGCAACCGCAGCCACGCAGGCCCGCTCGTCGTCCTCGCTCCAGTGATCCGGCACGCCGAAGAACACGCCGTCTGTATCTGCTTCGAGCAGCACCACGCCCCGGGCACGCAACTGATCGGCGACCTGCCCGAGCAGTTCTCGCCCGCGGCGCGTCACCTCGTCGGCCGCGCGGCGATCGGCGAACAGCGCCATCTGTCCGGCCCCCATGTAGCCGTAGGCGGAGTTGACCACGATCTTCATCGCGGACTGCAATGCGTGGTGCTGGTGCGCGGTGGGAGAATTGGGCTCCGCGAGCAACGCCTGGCGCTTGTGCTGCAGCCGCAGCTCGGTGAGACGATCCACCACGTAGAGCAACGCGCCCAGACGATCGCACTCCGGTCCGATACTGAACGTGCGCATGATGGAGGGATACATGGAAGCAACGTCGGCTTTGACCACGTGCGTTGCCAGACCGCCGGCATAGAGGATGGTGGCGCCGCCCTGATGTGGGTCCAGAAGCGCATCACCCAGCGCCGCGTTGCGCGGAAGGCCTGCGCCGGCGTGGAGGTAGGCGCGCACCATGATGGGCTCCAGGATGCCGGTTGCCGGACCGGCAGACGCAACGCGCTCGTAGCGGCGCGGGGCCATCCCCGCCAGCGCGAACGCGGCGCCCAGCAGGCGTTGCGAGAGCCCGTCGACCTCCGTCACGTCGTCCAGAGCGTAGCGCCGCACCATTTCCGCGTCGCGCTGGTAGGTACGAAAGATCTCCGGACCGGCGATATAGGTGCGGTCTGGCGCCGCCAGGCCGAAATAGCGGGCCGCGGCTTTGAGGCCGTGACTCTGCAGGGCCCGATCGGTGAAGGCATACCGTCGCACCGCGTCGAGCGTATCGATCAGCTCGCGGCCCGCCACGCTGTATCGCGTGCGCCTGCCACGTCCCCACCCCGCCGGCGCGTCGTACCGCTCGAGCAGGGGCGGTGCCTCGCGCCGGCCCAGGTGCAGGGGCACGCCCAGCGCGGAAGCACGCTCCGCCAGGAACGGCAGGTCGAAGCCGAACAGGTTGTGGTTCTCAATCACGTCCGGATCGCGCTCGCGGACGAGGGAGCAGAGATCGCCAATCAGGCCCGCTTCGTCGCCCGCATCCGGCGCTTCCAGGATTGTCTTCAGCCCGCAGCTGTCGCGCACGGCTACCAGGAAAATCCGCCCATGGCGGGGCGAAAGCGCCGTCGTCTCCAGGTCGAATTGCAGCCGATGCAGATCGCTGTAAGCCATGCCGCGGAAACACACCCTACCGGTAAGCATCAGGTATTGCTCCACGACTCCGACCTGGTAATACTCACCCGGCAGATCGGCAAGCCGCCGTATCGCTCGCCCCAGGCGCCGCCGCGCGCCGGACAGGAGCGCACGGTTCAGGGCGCGCCCGTCGCGGGCCGAAATGACGAAGCGGAATGAGTCGGGCGGCCCATCCAGCTCGCGGTACTTGAACGGCGCGTTCTCGTTTTTCCCCGCCGCGTCCTCGACCAAAGCGACGTCGAGGTGCCGCAGGTCGTCGAGGCCGGCCGCGTACAGCCAGGGTCTGAACCGGTCTTCGATGCACCGCACGCCGTCGCCGGAGCGTTGCCAGACGAGCGCGCGGCCGTCGCGGTTTGCCCAGACCGAGACGATCCCCGGCATGAGGTCACTGCCGAAGAGCCAGGCATCGTTCGCAGGCGCGCCAGCACCTGCCGGTTGAGCGGTCCCAGCGCCATGAGGCACGCCATCCCTTCCTTGTCCCAGCGCCTCCGCACCGGCATGCCACCACGCCGGATACTGTATGCCTGCGCCATCACCAGTGTCACACATCCGCGCACCCTGCGCAGCGCCACGGTTAGCAGGCGCCGGCAGAGCAGCGCGATACTCGTTATGTCGAGATACCGACACGACAGAACTCGTCCGCGCCGTGTTGGGGCTATGATGCGTCGGGCTTGGGCGGTAGGCGCGGCGTGGCACGGATACGGCCGCCGGCCAGCCGCCATCAGTCCACCCCCGATGTGACCAGCTGCGGCTGCATGGCGCCAGCGCGCGCCGTCCAGATCGAAGATCTGCGCCCGCGGCAGACGCGAGAACTGCGGCAACCAAACGCGGGCTCTCGCGGACAACACGCCCTTGAGCACCGCGAGCGCCATGCATGGGTCATGCGGCGCGAATAGCAGGAAGCGTGTGGGCGCCTGCTGGCGTCAACGCCGGGCACAGCCGCTTTATGGTGAGTGTGGCGGCTCGTACCGGCCTTGTCGGAGCAATTCGGTGCGGAGGAGCAGCCGCTGTTCATCGTTGAAACGCAGCAGCCAAGCGGTACCACGGCCGACGGGCGTCAGGGGCACGATCTCGACGCCATCCAGGCGGAAATGGTCCAGCCAGCGGTCCTGGCGTGGGTCGAACAGGGGTACAAGTCCGCCTGTCACCGGATCGTGAGTCGCAATGTTGGGACCCTTGAAGCGGTTACAGCGAAAGCAGGCATAGGCGAGATTATCGAGCGTCGTCTCTCCGCCATGCTGCTCACCGATGACGTGATCGGGCTCATGGGGGGCTAGGACGGCGTCATCGCCTATACCGCAGTACTCACAGCTCCCGCCAGCACGTCGGACAACGGCGCGGCGCATCACAGCCGAGAGTATGGTCACGCGCTAGGCTGCGGAACTAGTGTCGCGCCTCACACGGGCCCGGATGAGGGAGACAATGTCATCTAGGAGCACCAGCTGATCCAACTCGCGTTGCTCGCCCGCGCCCAGCGTCCCGGCGGCATTGGCCGCGAGCAGGTCCCGCACCCGAAGCTCAGCCTCCGCCGAGAGGTGGAATGCCGCGATCTGCTCTCGCGTCGGCGCCTGCGCGAAGAACTCAGCAACTTCGTTCACTGGACTCGCCATACTGCGAAACTCCCGCGCTACCGCTTCACGTGCGCCGTACCCATACGTCAAGTATACGCGCAGTGGCAGCGGCCTTGGACATGACGAGCTGCACTCACCTTCGCCTACCATGCGTCCAGCTTTAGCGCCCATGTGGACAAGGTCGCCTGTACCGATCCAGGCACACCAGACGGGCAGGAGGTGCTTACCGGCACGATCGTGTCCGCAACCAGCAGCCTCTTTCAGACGGACGATCTGGTGACGGTTGCCCTGAGCAGGGTGGCGACCGCACTTCGTGCAGAGGTGGTCGTCACGCGTAGACCGGACGTGCCGGTGCTCGACAGCGTGCAGGGCCCGTCGCCGGCACCCAGTGCCGATTCCCACGTCACCTTCGCCGGTCCGGGAGGACCCGGCAGCAACTGGCAGAACGGCACGATAACGACCTCCACCGTAGGAGCGGCAATGCCACCGGCCGGCGATAGCGGGAAATGGCCGTCAAACGCTGCGCCGATGAGGTCTTGGCAAGACGAGTTCAGCTTCGTCGCCGTCGATCAGGGCTTCGGCGATGGCAGCGTCGACGCCCATCGCGCGACCTTCCGACCACGCAGCCCTGGTCCCGGCGTCGCCGAGTGCCTCGCGCACCCCGGCCAGGCCCTGCTGCTGCGCAGGGCGGTCGACTTCCGGGACCGGTGCACCGATCTGCTCGCGCAAGTGCTCCGCCGCGCCCAGCAGTCGACCGCATTGGTCCGGTCGCGCCCGTCTGAGGGCTGCTCTCGCCAACCCTTCCAGATTTGCCGCGATCTGCTGCGCGTTGCCCAGGTCCTGTTCTTGCTTGAGGGCTGTCCTGAACGCGGTCGCGGCCCTCTCGGTCTCGTTTTGCGCTTCGGCGACCAATCCCAGGTTGTACTGCACGAGACCAGTGTGCAGCCGGTCGCCCTGCAGCCGGGCAAGGAAGAGGGCTTCTTCGTAGCGGCTCGTCGCCAGCGGGAGATCGGGCAGCGCGCGCGCCACCTCGCCGAGATTGACGAGCACTTGAATGACGCCGGTTTGGCTTCCGGACCGGCGCTTGAGCGCCAGGCCCTCCTCCAGCACCGTCGTGGCCGTGGCCGTGTCGCCACGCTCGATGGCCAGCGTGCCGAGGTTATTGAGTGCTACGGCGAGCAAGATCGGATCGCCGTCTGAACGGGCGAGTTGGCAGCCCGCTTCGCACAGGTATCGAGCCCGATCCGGCTCCCCTTGATACTTCTTGACGATGCCATGATTGATCAGCACGCGTGCCGCGCCGTGCGTGTCTCCGAGGGCCGTGTACAGGCCATAGCCCTCCTCGTACATGGAGGCGGCCTGGCGATACTCGCCCTGCGCACTGGCAAGCGAACCGGCAGCGTTGAGCGCCAGGGCTCGTGCTCCCGGCGTACCTGCGTTGCCAGCGAGCGCCGCCAGGATCCACTGCTTACCTTCCTCAATATGGCCACGGACAAGGCCCAGGTGGGCGATCGATTCGGCCCGCAGCAGCACTGCCTCGGAATCCATCGGCTGCCGACAGCTTGAGGCGAGGGCGACGCGGAGATTCGCCAGATCCAGCTCCAGATGGTCGAGCCAGAGTGCACGTGCTTCGGTTCGCGCTGCCGCACCAGCATGTGCCAACTGATCCAGATACCAGGCGCGGTGACGGGCCTCCATCTCGTGCAGCTCCCCGGAGTCAGACAGGCGGCCGTGCGCATATTGGCGCGTGGTTTCCAGCAGGCTGTATCTGGACGAGCCGTGCTGGTCGGCTATTGAGACGAGCGAGCGGGCAGCAAGCTCGCTCAGCAAGATCGTGCGTCACGGCGGTCTGATCCTCGGCATCCTCGTCGACGCAGATCGCGGCAGCCGCCGCCAGGGTCCATCCGCCGGAGAAGACGGCGAGCCGCCGCAGCAGCGCGCGCTCCTTGGTCTCGAGCAGACCGTAGCTCCAATCCATGGTCGCGCGCAGCGCCTGTTGCCGTGGCAGGGCCGTGCGGTTACCGCCGGTGAGCAACGCGAAGCAGTCATGCAGGCGCTCGGCTACGGTGCCCACCGACATCGTGCCCAAGCGTGCAGCGGCAAGCTCCAGCGCCAGGGGCAAGCCATCGAGTCGGCGGCAAATCTGGAGCACCGCAGCCGCATTTGCTGGCACGAGCGCAAAGCCCGGGCTGCTGGCTCGGGCGCGGTCGAGGAAGAGGTGTACCGCTTCGTTGTCCAGCAGTGCAGCGATCGGCGTATCGTCATTCTCGGGTACCGCCAGTGGCGGTAAGTGCCAGGCGGTCTCACCATCTATGCCCAAGGCCTCGCGACTGGTAGCCACTATGGCCAACCCAGGGCTTGCACGTAGCAGTGCCGTGGCAAGCGCGGCACTGGGGCCCAGGAGATGTTCGCAGTTGTCCAGCACTAGCAGCGTACGGCGCTGGCGGAGAAAGGCACCCAACGCCGACACGAGCGCGGCATCCGCGAGTCCCTTCATCTCCTCCAGCGTCCCCAGGGCGGCCGCAACTGCCTTGGGCACCAACACAGCATCCTGCAGGGCTGCCAGCTCGACCAGCCAGATGCCGTCTGGGTATCGCTCATAGAGCCGGCCGGCCACTTCCAGCGCCAGGCGAGTCTTGCCGCAGCCGCCTGGACCTGTTAAGGTGACGAGCCGGCTCCCTGGTAACAGGGCCAGGATCTCACCTTGCTCCCAGGCGCGCCCAACAAAGCTGGTCAGTGGTGCCGGAAGATTCCCCAGTGCTTGGGGCCAGATTCCCTGCGCTGGAAGAGCGGCGGCTACCGGCCCCGCCTCCTGGACCTGCAACCGGGCGCGCAGCGCTTCGATCTCGCCATTCGGCGCCAGGTCCATGGTCGATTCCAGTGCAGCGGCAAGCACCTGGTAGATCCGCAACGCCTCTATCCGGCGGCCCGCCGATGCCAGCAAGCCCATCAGCGTAGCCGCGGCATCCTCTCGGCAGGCATCTTGCTGAAGCACCAGTCGCAGGCACTGCTCCGCCTCCTCGAGATTGCCTGCAGACCCGCTGAGCCGCCCCAGGTGGAGCAAAAGCGCCATGTACTGATTCTGCAGCTCAGCGCGCCGCGCCGAGACCCACTCGGAATAGGGATCATCCGGCAGGAAGTCTCCTTGATACAGGGCCAGCGTCGTGCGGCATGCGGCGAGGTCACGACCCGTGAGCGCTGCGGTGGCCGTCCGTTCAAAGCTATCGGCATCCAGCCACTCCGGCGCCATCCCGGCGGCCCCTGCCGGCGTCAGGACCAGCATCTCACCGTCAAATCGCAGCGCACTGGGCACGTCACCCGCCCGGTCCACGATCGCGCGCAGCGCGTGCAAAGCTCGATGCAGCTCGCGCTTGGCCACGGGAAGTTCTTCCTCCGGCCACAGTGCGTCTATAACCTGCTCACGGTGCAGGCGATGATCGCGCGCGCTCAACCACGTGCACGCCAACGAAGACGAGTACTCCTACGTGCTGCAGGGCGAGTTCGGGGTCAGAATTGGCGACTTCGAGACCAGCGCAGGACCCGGCTCCTACGTCTTCAAGCCGCGGGCGATTCCGCACACCTTCTGGAACGCCGGGCCGGAACCGGCGCGGCTATCGAGATGATCTCGCCAGCCGGCTTCGAGCACTTCTTCGATCGACTGGCCGATATCTATGCGGCTGCCGGCAGCGGTCTGCCGGATCAGCAGGCCATCGGTGACCTGGCGGCGCGCAACGCCCTCGCGTTCACGAACACGGAGTGGATTCCAGAGCTGAAGACCAAATACAACCTGAAGCGGCTCCGGGGAACCATAAAGGTCAGTACAGGCCTGCCAGTGGCGTAGGACTGGCGTTGGCGAGGAGCGGCGCAAGCCCAGCCAGCACGGAGACCTGAGCGCACGGAATGGAAGGTACACGAGTATGGGCACCATCACGAAGCGTATCATCGCCGCGTTCGCATTGGGAATTGCGCTACTCCTTGGCCTGACCCCGACATCGCATGCCACCGCCACCGCCGCGGTTGCACCCATTGCAGTGGCAGCAGATGTACAGGCGACGAGTGATGGACATAGTGACAAAGACTACACGCGAGCGTTTCAGTCGCTTTCCGCGAAGATCGCCAGCGGCCTCGGCCGGCACCTAGGCCTTCGGGAGGTCATCACGAAGAATAGCTCGGAACTCGAGGCGCCGGCCTTGATGTATACCGACGTTTTCGATGCCCAGGGTGGCCATGCCGGTACACCCGCGAGTTGCAACATCTGGGTCAACCCTTCGGGAGACCGGTTGCAGGGTCCGGACTGGTCCGTCACCCTGGCCCATGAGATCTTCCATTGCTTTCAAGGCGTGATCCTCGGGCTGCCGCGGTTTAGTCGGCTCGCCACCGGCGCACAAACAAAATGGATTATCGAAGGTCAAGCGGACTGGGTGGGCGAGATGGTAGCAGCGCCGGATCCGAGCGAAGATGCGGGCTGGTGGGATACGTATCTGTCCCAGCCGCAGACGCCTCTCTTCACGCGCACCTACGACGCCATCGGCTTCTACGCGCACGTCGCCGAGCGCTGCGGCGGCCCGTCACATGTCTGGCGCAAGCTGCAGGGGATGCTGGACAAGGTACCGGATAACCGGGCTGCTTACGGGGTAGTCACCGCCGGCTGTGGCGCAAGCTTCCTAGACTCGTGGGCCTCCGGCTACTTCCGCGAACCGGACCGCGGCTCCGCGTGGGATACCACCGGCCCGGCCATTCCGGCCGGAGGCACGGGCGCCGCAGCACCACAAGTGAAGGTGATCGCGCTCGCAAATGGCCAGGAGATCCCGGTATCCGCGGACCTGTACACGAACGGCATCTACGAGTTCACTTCGCACGCGGACGTCGTGACGATGGGGCTCCGCGGGAACGCACGGCTGTCTGATGCGGGGAACTTCGACCACGTGTTGGCGGGAGAAACCACCTTCTGCACCCGGGTCGGCGGCTGCACATGCCCGCCGGGTAGTGCCTACCAAGGACCAACGCTGACGCCGTTGACGACACCGGCGGACCTCGCCGTCACCGGCGGCTCGGACGGCAGCGGCACGCGACTGCACCTGGTCGGTATCTCGCTCGCCGACTTCTGTACGCGAATGCCCACGCGCATAGTCTATCGTCCTGGCGGCCCACTGCCCAACCCCTGCCACCTGGTGACGATGAGCGACGTGCAGCAGATCCTCGGCCGCAACCCGCAATATGTCTATCAGACGATGGGTCCCCATGGCAATCGGAGCGCGCTGGTATGCGAGCATATCGTCGTGGCCATGGGCCTCAAGGCACCCGGGAGTGACAGCGGTGCCGTGGCTATCGGCGTCCAGCAACGGAGCGGCACAAAGTACCTGGGGCCCGGCAAGGCTATTGGCGGATTGGGCGACCAGGCGCACCTCTTTCTGCCAGACGCCAGCGGCGATGCAATCCTGGTCGTGGCCAAGGGCCGCCTCACGATCACCATCGAAGTGACGTTCGGCACTCGCTCGACACGGATCGCACGTGCAATCGCACGTAAGGCACTATCCCGGCTGTAGCGTCTTCACCGCTACCTAAGCATGCTGGGATGCTGTCCGGCACGCTGAGATGTTCAGGCAACGTACTGCCAGGTCACAGGGAGTGCCTCCCCGAAGTCAGCGGGCGGGTGCCTGCCGGCAGGGCGCCGTATGCGGAACCCCGAGGATTCTGCTGGAGACAGCCATCCTCGGAGCCCACTGTTTGAAGCCAATTGGTAGAACCCAGAGACGTGGTCGCGTGCTGTCCGAGAGTCGGGCGCAACACCGCCTGGGTCTGAGCAGGTATTCAAGGAGATGAAGAGTATGACTATCGAACCCCGTGCTATATCGCGAACTTTGAGGTATATGGCGGCCCTGGCGGCATTGATCGCGATGGCTCCCCTTGCGAGCAACGCGCTGACAGCGCTATCCATCGTCCATGCATCTAGTCTGGCTGCTCCTGCGCCGCCGGTGTTTCGTGGTCCGTTACTCGGCAACGCGGCCATCACGACACCGACACCGGCAGATTTCGCCGTCAGCTGCAACGTGCACCTGAACAGCGACCCCGCCAAGGCCGCGGGAACGACTCTGGCACCGGGCACGGCAATTCATGACGACGGCGGCTGCGGTCAGGCGGTGCTCTATCTGAATGATGCGGCAAGTGGTCACTTTCAGGCCTCGCTTGCAGTGTCTGATGCTGACACGAGCGCGTCGACCGTGGTGCGTCTCTTCCTGCTCGCTCCCGGCGGTGCGCTGCTACGCACCATGGACGTGAAGGCTGCAAAGGGCGTCGCCCAGGCCGTGGACATCGACGTGGCCGGCGGGGTGAGCCTTGCGCTGACGTTTCCAACGCCGGCCGACAGCTACCTGTACGACTTTAGGCTGACCGGCACGGCGCGGGCGCTCGCAGCCACGCCGTTAACCGGCAACGGAGTGCCGCTGGGTGGTACACCGGTGCCGGCGAGCGCCCTGCATTTCGACTGCAACGCTGCCGCACTCGCACAGGCGAGCACGGTCAGCTCGATCGTGATCTCCCCGACTATGGCACTGCAACTGCTGGGCGGTTGCAGTAAAGTCACGGTGCAGATCCCACCTGGCGCAACGGGCGCGCTGGCCCTCCGCTACGGACAGATCGATTCCTCCGACTACAGCAGCCTGCCTACACAGGTGGGCCTGCGCGTGCTCGATGCTGACGGCCACTTGCTGCGCAAGGCGATTGGTCTGACCTACCTCGGCAGTGGGCTTCAGCCACTCTGGGTCAACCTGGCGGGCGGGCGTACCGTGACGTTCACCATGGATGCCGGGAATACCAACGTCAACCTGCTGGTGGCCGGCCTCAGCTTCCTTCCCACTGCTGTGGCGCCGCATCACAATCCGGATCGTCAGGACTTCGGCAGCCCCAATGGCGCGCCCGTCCCCGTTTCTCCCGACGCGGTCGTCGGCCTGTGCAATGCCAATCTCGGCACGGCGGATCTGACTGTCGCCCACAAGCTCGTGTCGCGCGACACCTACCTGGCCGTCGATACGTGCGGCATCGCGGAGCTGATCATGACCGACGCAACCGGGACTTTCAGCGCAAGGATCGGCGTATCCGACGACTCCGACAACAAGACGATCACCGCGCACCTCGTCGTCCTGGATCAGAACAGCAAGCCGTTCTCGACCGTGAGCGTGACGGCCAATCAGGGTCAGCCCGGCGTGCCGATCAGCGCCAGCATCAGCGGCGCCAGCATCGTGCAAATCAGCTTCACCGGAAACGCCAATGGCGTCCTCTACGACATGCAGCTGTCCGGACACGCCACGCTTTACGATCGCGTGTTCGCTCCCAGCGAGCCTCCGGTCAGTACCGTCGGTGGCACGGCCGTTGACCTGCGCGCGCTGACGGTGTCCTGCAATGTGCACCCCACCACCCTGGACATGTCCATGATTCACCAAGTGGCGCTGGAACAGTGGTCGCTCTATGCCAATGGCTGTGGCTCCGCGACTCTGAACATCGTCGCGCTCAGAGGCCCGCATCAGACGTTCAGCGCGCTCTATGGCATTGCCTTGCAGGACCAGACGGTGTTGATTGCGCACCTGCAGCTCGTCGTGCTCGGCGCGCAGGGCAAGACCGTTCGCCAAGCGATGTTCGTGGCGCGCGCCGGCTACGGTCCACGCCGAGCAGCTATCAGCCTGGCTGGGGGCTCACGCCTGGTTATGACCGAGTCGGACAACAAGCCGCTTGTCATCTATGCCCTCACGAACTACTAGTTCGGATCGTAAATCCGTCCCTAGCAGCACCATACGAGCTTGGCCGAAGGCCGCGCTCGAGAGTAGAGCACCAGTATTCACAAGAGTACATGGCGGTAGAACCGGCGTGGACTCTCCTCGTGCGATGCAGCGAGGTTGGTCAAGTGACGGCGCGACAAGGCGCCCCCGATCAGCGAAAGAGGAGCAAACAGATGGATAACGACCTCATTACCGGCCTGGAAGAGCGCATCTCTCGGCTAGAGCACGCACTTGCTACAGCCGAACGACGGACACGACGAACCGGGTGGCATGGCTGGCTGGTCGGCTGCGCCACGCTGGCCCTGCTGACCGGCGCACTGAGCCTGGGCAATGCGTCCGCGACCGTCATACCGCAACCCACCACCGTGAAAGCGCCCTTCAAGGTGGTGAACGCCAAGGGGGAGGTCGTACTGCTGGTCGCCAGTAATGGCATCCTCATTGAGCGCGGCGGACAGCCCGCGGCACAGATTACCACAAACAATTACGGCGGGTCGTTATGGACGTTCGATCCCACTGGAAAAGCGAATGGGTGCATCTGCGGCATGGAGGACGGCGGCAGCCAGCTGAAGGTTGCACAGGCGGGAAGCGGCGACTATGTGACCGTTGGCGGCGCAGGGGACGGCGACGTAGGACTTCGTGCGTACAAAGATAAGAAGGAGGCGGCCTTCGTTGGCTCGACCGCCACGGGAGGCGCGACCGCGCTCTATATGGTCGGCGCCGCCAGTCCCTCCACCTATCTGGCAGCGGGACCCGAAGGCGGATTCCTGCAACTGCAACAGCAGAATGGCAGCCCGTTGGCCGTGTTGTCGACGAATGCACGCGGCGGCTATTTTGCGCTCACCAATAAGCAGGGCACCGATCGTGTCGACGCCGGTGTCAGTGCCGCAGATCTCGGTATCGTGCGCGTCTGGGGTACGTCCAAGTTCAACTTCCTCGAAGGTGGCTGACCAACTAACCACTAGAATCGTGCCACGCCGGAACCGGCAGGGTGGTCACGTCTTGGCGATGGAGTGGATAGCCAGCGCGTCCACGGCGGACGAGGACGTCCGTGCCGCCTGAACATGCACGAGACACTTTCATGCAGGTCCCGCTTCGGTCCCGGCTGCCCGAGGATTGCAGCGGCGAACGGGCGCTGAAACGGAATGGCAGCCTGCTTGCGGTATACTGCACTCTCGGGGCAGAGGGGAATTATCGGGATTCACGGTCAGGGCGGCAGCCGACCGGCTGGCGGGCACGTACATTGGGCATACCGACTCAGGAGACTGCCGGTGAGTACGAAGCCTCTGGTATTTGTGGATGGCGAGGAAGGAACGACCGGCCTGCAGATCTTCGATCGTTTGGCCAGCCGGCCCGATGTCGAGGTCCTGCGGATCGATTCCGAGCGGCGCAAAGACCCAGCCGCGCGTCGTGCCCTGCTGAATGAGGCCGACGTCGCATTCCTGTGCCTGCCCGATGCCGCGGCACGGGAGTCCGTTTCGCTTGTCACCAGCCCGAGGACCAGAGTGGTCGACACCAGCACCGCGCACCGTACCGCAGCGGACTGGGCCTATGGTATTCCCGAGCTTGACGCCGGCGCCCGCGGCACGATCCGAACGGCAACCCGCGTCTCTATTCCCGGCTGCCATGCGACCGGCTTCGTGATGAACGTGTATCCCCTGGTGAAAGCCGGCATTATCCCGGCGGACAGTCTTCTTACCTGCCACTCGATCAGCGGGTACAGCGGTGGGGGCAAGAAGCTGATTGCCCAGCACGAAGGGCCGGATGCGGATCGCCGGAAGCTGCGCAGCCCGCGCATGTATGCGCTCGGCCTGAGACACAAGCATCTGCCGGAGATGCGGGTCCGCAGTGGCCTGGAGCACGCCCCCCTTTTCTCGCCCATCGTAGGGGACTTCTACCAGGGCATGGTCGTCTCCGTGCCGATCTTCCCCAGCCTGCTGCGCAAGAAGGTCACTGCCGCGGATGTGCGCGACATTCTTGGCGCGTACTACGCCGGTGAGCGGTTCGTGGCGGTCATGCCCTACGAAGCGGAGCCGGTGCTCGACGGCGGATTCCTGGATGCTCAGGCCTGCAACGGAACCAACCGCGTCGACCTGTTCGCCTTCGGCGGCGAGGATCACATCCTCCTGAGCGCTCGCCTCGATAACCTCGGCAAGGGCGCCTCGGGAGCCGCCGTTCAGTGCATGAACATCCTGCTGGGCCGGGACGAAGGGCTGGGGCTGGAAGCGTAGCGGCCCGCCGGCCGGCTGCCCGAGCCGCGTATCTCGGTGATGCGCGGGCAAGACGGCGCATAGGCCGGCCCCCCGGTCAGCCGTGCAGATAGCGTTCGGCCACAGCGACCATCAGGTCGACTGCCGTTGGCAGGGCCGACTCGTCCACGTCGAACCTGGGGTGGTGATGGCTGTAGGTCAGATTCTTCTCGGGGTTGCGCGTGCCCACGAAGAAGTAGTTGCCCGGCACTCTCTCCAAGAACGACGAGAAGTCTTCCGCTCCCATGCTCGGCTCCTCGATCAACACCTTATCCGCGGCCACCACCTTGCGCGCCACTTCAAAGACGAGATCGGTCATCGCAGCGTCGTTGACCACTGCCGGATTGCCGAACGTATAGTGGCAGGCACACTCCACGCGCAACGCGTGCGCCAGGCCGGTTGCCACCGACTCAATGCGCTTGGCCAGATGGAGCCGGACATTGTTGTCGAATGAGCGCACGGTCCCCGTCATCGTGCAATTCTGGGGAATGATGTTGGAGGCATCGCCGGCATGGATCGCTCCTACCGTGATGACCGCGCTGTGCATGGGATCGATCTCACGCGACACGATCGTCTGCAGCGCGAGCGTGATCTGGGCGGCGGCGACCACGGAATCGACGCACTGGTGCGGATAAGCGCCGTGCCCGCCAATGCCGGTAAGTTTGATCGTAAACGTGTCGGCGGCCGCCATAACTGGTCCGGTGCGCGTCGAAACCGATCCCGCGGGGCCGTCCTGCGATACATGGAGAGCGAAGGCGGCGTCGACCTTGGGGTCTTCCAGCACTCCCTCGCCGATCATGGCGACGGCACCACCCGGAGCTTGCTCCTCGCACGGCTGAAAGACGAGCTTGACCGTACCGGAAAGCCGGCCGCGATGCTGCACGAGAATGCGGGCCGCGTTGAGCAGTATGGCGGTGTGGCAGTCGTGGCCGCAGGCGTGCATCACGCCCGGGTTCTGCGATCGGTACGGGACCTCGTTCTCTTCCTGAATGGGCAGCGCATCCATGTCCGCTCGGAGCAGCACCGTCCTGCCGGGCTTCCCGCCCCGGATAAGCCCGACCACGCCCGTGCGCGCCACGCCGGTCTGCACCTCCAGCCCAAGCGCGCGCAACCGCTCAGCCACGAACCTGGCGGTCTCGGCTTCCTCAAAGCCAAGCTCAGGGTGCGCGTGGAGATAGCGCCGGTCGAGCACGACTTGCTCGGCAACGGGCAGAAGTGCTGTTTGAGACGACTGCATGAACCTCTCCTAACCACAATAATCATTCGCTCACCATGGTAGTGCCTCACCGCCATCCAGTACCATTCGCACTGCCACGAACTCTCAGTTCCGGCCTGGACTTTGGAGCAGAAACGCCGAACCCCGGAGGACTGTGCTCAAGCCTGAGTCGACCTGAGGCTGAAACCTCATAGAAGGGACACGGACCATGAATGGTCAGGAACGGGCGCTCAAGCGACTCGGACCGCACACCACACACCGTACAGTAAGGGGTCACGGTGTGGGCTACCGGCTGCAGTGGGCATCCTGGGCCGGAGCTGGGCCTCATCGTGCAAAAGTAATGGCCGTAGCCGCTTGGCCCTTTAAGGCGGAGTCCTGCCATGACCGTTTAGGGTCAGGTCTGGCCTTGCGTTGAACCGCCGTGGTCCCGCTGCCTGGCCTCACCTATATGTGAGTGCTCACCGGCCTCGTAGGCTGAACGGCCGGGGCCCCAAGGTCACCGCGGGCCTGACCGCCCTTGCGCTTGCGATTGCCTGCCAGCATCAGTCACCACGCGACCATGTGCCGGCCTGGGTGATCGCTGCCACGCTTCTGGCCATAGTCCTTGCCGCTCTCGTGCTTCCCGATCCTCTGCCGGGCACCGAGCCGGAGTGCGGTAGAGCCTCCCGCCGGATCCCGGAAGCGCGGGCCGCGCGGCCTGCGCCGCGCACGTCGCGGGCACTTGTCCCGTTGCTGCCGATGCTGGGACTTGGACTGCCGGCCGCGCTGATATGGAACGCCGAGCCCTTCACGGCCGCGCATCTCTTTCCCGATGCCGGATCGTCGTTTGCCGCGGCGCTGTGGATTGCCGCACTGCTCGCCTCGCTCATCATGGCCTGGCGCGCGGATCGCCTGCTGGGCCTTCCGGTGCCTGGCGCGCAGACGAGCGATCGGATTGCGGCCGAGCCTTGGCGCCGGGCCATGCCGATTTCCCTGCTGGCGGCGACGCTTGTGGCGGCCCTTGTGCTGCGCCTTTGGCGTCTCGACATACTCCCATTCGGCGTCTGGATCGATGAGGTCGACAGCCTCGCCAATGCCCAGGCGCTGTCGCATTTGCCGTTTCAGCCCTATGCTCCCGGCAACTACGGACACACGCCAAGCCTCTATGCGTACACGCAGGCCGCTGTCGTGCATTTCCTGGGCACGGGCATCGTTTCGCTCCGCCTGGTCTCGGCACTCTTCGGCGTCCTGGGCGTGGCGGCCGCGTTCGCCGTTGGGAAGGCATACGCGGAATACGCCTATGGATTGATCGCCGCCGTGCTGCTGGCCGTATCTGCCTGGTCGATTACCATCTCTCGCCTGGGCATGTCGAACATCGCCGCCCCGGCGCTCCTCGGCCTCGGCGCGTGGGCGCTCTGCTCGGCCCTCGTCTCTCCGGCCGCTAGCTGGTTCCTGCTGAGCGGAATCTTTCTCGGGCTGGCGATGATGACGTATGTAGGATCGGTCGCAACCATTGCCGCGGCCATCGTCTTTGCCGCCTTCAGGCTCTACAGCGACCGAACCTATCGCCGGGCAGCCTGGCCGGCGGCCGCGCTTCTGCCTGCCGGCTTCGTGCTGGCGGCGCTGCCGCTGTTGGTTGCCGCGCACCTCGATCCGGCATTCTATTCCGCCCGCATGAGCAGCGTGGCGCTCAGCCACGAGTATGCCGACTGGGCGCACTTCATCCCTGCGCTGCTGCGCAACACGGGGCGACACCTGCTCATGTTCACGGCCTCCGGCGACCAGAACGGGCGCCAGAACCTGCCGGGCGCGCCTATGCTCGATCCGGTCACCGGCACGTGTTTTGTCCTGGGCGTGGGCGTGGCCGTGCGGTACTCGTCGCGCTGGGTCTATCAGTTGCTTCTGCTCTGGCTTGCCGCTGCACTCTCCGGCGGTATCCTGACGCTTGACGGCGAAGCGCCGCAGAGCCTGCGCTCGCTCGCCGCGCTGATCCCGACCGTCCTGATCGCCGCGCTTCCGCTCCTGCTGCTCTGGCAGGCTGGGATGTCGCAAGAAGCTGCCACGGCTGCGCGCGGCAAGGTGCCGGGATGGCGCCGCGTGCTCCGTCCACGTGCTATCTCGGCGGCCGCGCTGTGTGCCGTGCTGGCCCTGGCAGGCTGGCTGAACGTCGACCGGTACTTTAACCAACAAGCGGCGAATCTGGCTGCCTGGGAGGCCAATGGCGGAGCACGCGTGCTCGCCGGCCGCCAGGTGACCACGCTTCGGCGCCAGGGCTACACCGTGCTTGTGGATCCGGCGCTGGTGGCCGGTATCTCCGGGCTGGACTATCCGACGCTGCGCTATGACGCCGGCGGAGATGTCACACTCCTTGACCTGGCCCGGCCTATGCCGACGCATAACAACCAGCGGAAGCTGGCACTGATAATTCTGCCGGAGCACCGCACCCTCTGGCGCGATCTGCTGAGCCACTACCCTGAAGCCACCAGTACCACCCTCACGCCGTCCTTCGACTCTCGCGCGGTCGAGGCGTGGGTCCTGCGCATTCCGGTGCGTCCCGCGACATGACCGGGGCATACCTGGATAGAGTGACCCCGGTTGAAACCCTGGCGGTCACGCCGAGAAGCCTATCCGTCATACTGAAGGCCGGGGTCTCCTCGTCGCGGCGGGACGCCGCCACGAACGATTTGCCTGCGGCACGCGGATCGGCGCCCGGTCACAGAATGCAGACACACCCAGATCACCGCACACTCTTGACACTAACGGTATTAGTTGAAATACTAATAGTGTTAGCAATAGACCGGGTTGGTTGCCCGGTTCTGCACGTGAAGGGGACAGGCAATGCGCGTCACAACTCATGGAACGTATCTCACGCAGCTCACGCGCCTGCCGCGCGTCTTTCCGGTGAACTGCTACCTGGTGCGCGAAGACGACGGCCTTACGCTCGTCGACGCCGCTCTGCCCGGCAGTGCCCCTGCCATTCGCGCCGCCGCTCGCGCGCAAGGCCTGCAGATCAGTCGCATCGTGCTCACGCACGCGCACATGGATCACGTCGGCTCTCTCGACGTTCTGCACGAAGGGTTGCCGGACGCGGAAGTGCTTATCTCCGAGCGCGACGCACGCATGCTTGCCGGAGATATGCGGATGGAGCCAGGCGAATCGCCGGCCAAGCTCCGCGGCAGTTGGAAGACCTGCAGCACGCGCCCGACCGGGTTCCTGCGGCCCGGCGATCGCGTCGGGTCGTTGCTCGTGGTGGCTGCCCCGGGCCACACGCCTGGGCACATGGCCCTGTTCGATACGCGCGATGGAACGCTGATCGCCGGCGACGCCTACCAGACTCGCGCTGGCATCGCGGTCGCCGGTACCGTGCAGCCGCTGTTCCCCTTCCCTGCGATGGCGACCTGGTCTCGCCCTGCCTCTCTGGACAGCGCCATCTCCCTCCGGAATCTCGAGCCAAAGCGGTTGGCGACAGGACATGGCAGCGTGCTGGAGGCGCCGCTTCCCGCCATGGACCGCGCCATTGCCGTCGCGCAGCGTCGGCCGGGCAAGGAGGTTCAACACGGCAGCTAGGCCGGGAATCGACCACGATACCGTAGTACGCGCGGCATACACGCTCGTCGACAGCTCCGGGCCGGCTGCGTTGACTCTCGCCGCGCTGGCCACGACATTGTGTATCCGCACTCCATCGCTCTATAATCACATCGCCGGCTTGCCCGGCCTGCATCGCGATCTCGCCCTCCTGGGCGACCGTGAGCTGGAACGCGCCCTCACCAGGGCCACGGTCGGGCGCTCGCGCGATGACGCCGTGAGGGCACTGGCCGGCGCCTACCGCGCGTTCGTGCACCAGCACCCGGGAGTCTACGAGATCATGCTGCGCGTCGCACCCGCCAATCGCGCGCCGGATCCCGAACTGGAGACTGCGGAGCGCGATGTCGTTCTCGTGCCTCTCGCGATCCTTGCCGGATACGACCTGCATGGCGTGGAGGCTCTGCACGCCGTACGCCACTTCCGCAGCCTCGTTCACGGGTTCGTTTCCCTGGAAGCAGGCGGCGGCTTCGGCCTCCCGCTTGATATCGAGGAGAGCTTTCGGCGGCTGGTCGATCTCTACATTGAGGGCCTGCATCACGACCGAGATCCGCGGCAAGTCGCGGCGTCGGGAGAACAGCAGGAAGCGCCTGGGCCTGGTTGACCGGCCGAGGAAGATGGTATAGTTGCTGTAAGCGAAACACTCGTATAAGCTCGAGGATTGGCTCGGCGTTTCTATCGGCGGCCGTAAACCGCCTGGCTACGAGGGAAGTGCATCTAGGGTTCCGTGCCGTGCGGTCGCGTTCGCTGCGCTTTGGCAGCGGCCGCAGGGTGGCCTGGACCGAGCGATGCTGGCAAGGAGATGTTCTCCTTGCTACACCACGGGGACAAAAGCCCGGATGGCAGGTTCCACTCAACTTCTGTGGGACTGCCAGTCGGGCTTATCGTTTTGTCCGCGACGATCCGGACGGGCTCGGAATTGCTCGTGCGGTAGAGAAAAGGATGGACGACTCCCGTGAATATTCGGCGCTGTGTGTCTCGGTCTGCAGTTCTTGCAGTCCTTGTTGGGGCAGCCATCATCAATCCACTTCCCGGGCCCGCGGTCCACGCCGCAAGCTCGACCAACGTGTCCATTGCTTTGAACTGGATCAAGAACGTCGAATTCGGCGGTATCTGGGCAGCCCAGGAAAAGGGCTGGTGGTCCCAGGCCGGTCTGCAGGTTTCGGTGCGCAGCTATGACGACGGCTATCAGGATCCGGTGGTGTTGGTCGGCGCCGGCAAATACCAGTTCGGCTTCCAGGACGGTGCCTCCCTCATCCTCGGCCGCGCGGCCAAGATCCCGGTGAAGGCCATCTGGGCATCGGGCGAGTCGTCACCGTTTGCCTTCATCACCATGCCCAAGAGCGGCATCAAGTCGCCGAAGGACTTCAAGGGCAAACGTATCGGGTACCAAAGCCACGAGAAATACGTGCTCGACGCGATGCTCAACGCGGTCGGCCTGCAAGAGAGCGACGTATCGCCGGTAGTCGTTCAGTACGATCCTACGGTGCTCCTGGCCGGCAAGGTCGACGCCTACCTGGCCTATCTGACGAATGAGCCGATCGAGCTTGCCCAGAAGTACCACGTCAATGTGAACATCATCCCTGCCAGCGCCTACGGCTACAACTTCTACAGCGACGTGCTGTTCACCACGGACAGCACGATCACGTCGAATCCCGCCCTGGTGCAGAAGGTCGTCTCGATCATGGATAAGGGCTGGAAGTATGCCTTGACCCACCCGGACGAGATTGCCAAGTTCGTCGTGCCCAAGCTTGACCCCCAGGACTCGGTCTCGCAGCAGATGGAGGAGATGAAAGCGCTCGCCAAGCTCGCTTCTCAACCGAACGCGCCAACCGGCACGATGACCGCCGCCCGCTGGCAGGCAGGTATCGGCCTGTTGCTCAAATACAAGCAGATCAAGGCGCCTATTGCCGCCGGCGACGTCTTCACCACGCAGTTCCTGGGAGCCGCGCACTGACATGGGCGCCATTTCCTGCCAGGGCGTGCGGTTCAGCTATCCCAACGGCGTCTGTGCCCTGCGGGACATCAATCTGTCGGTCGAGGCGGGACAGTTCGTCTCGCTGATCGGCCCGTCCGGCTGTGGCAAGTCCACCCTGCTCAGGCTCGTGGCAGACCTGCTGGAGCCGGAGGCAGGCCGGATTACTATTGCCGGTGTCTCCCCGCGCGCGGCACGCACCGCGCGCAAGATTGGCATGGTCTTCCAGGAGCCGGCGCTGCTCAAGTGGCGCCGCTCCTCGCGAAACGTCGAGCTTCCCCTCGAGCTTGGGGGGAAGCTCGACAAAGACGGCCGCAAGCGCGCCCTGGACATGCTGGAACGGGTCGGCCTGGGAGATTGCATCGGAAGGCTTCCGGCGCAGTTGTCGGGCGGGCAGCGCCAGCGCGTTGCCCTGGCGCGCGCGCTGCTGCAAGAGCCCGAAGTGCTGCTCATGGATGAGCCTTTCGGCGCGCTCGACCAGATTACACGCGACGAGATGAACGCGGCCCTCCTTCAAGTCTGGGAGTCGACCGGCATCACCGTGCTCTTCGTCACGCACAGCATCTCGGAGGCGGTCTATCTCAGTGACCAGGTAGCAGTGTTCACGCCCAGACCTGGCTATCTCTACCACACCATTTCGGTACCGATCCCACGTCCCCGCGATCCGTCCGTGCGTCGGTCCGGACAGTTCTTCAAGCTGGAAACGCACGTGCTCTCCGCGCTGGATGGCAGGCCGGTGGATCTCGACGATGCCTGGGCGCGGAGCAAGACGCTCGCGTCTGGAGAGCCAATCGCGGCGCCTGTTTAGTTTGAATGGAGTCTGAAAGATGAGTCAAATTGAACAGACGCTCGAAGGTGTGAGCGGGCGAACGCGAGTGGCGCGGGACACTCACCGGCACGACATACGCTGGAAGCTGGTAGCAGACCGTGTCCTGGACGTGCTGCTGCCGGTAGTGGCCGTTTCCGCGGTGCTGGGCTTCTGGCAATTCTTCGTGGTGTGGCAGAAGGTTCCACCATTCCTGTTTCCGCGGCTCGACGACACCCTCAACAGCCTGTGGACCAACAAGGCAGACCTCGGGTCGAGCTTACTGACCACCCTCGAGGAAGCCGGCATGGGTTTCTTGATGGCTAACGTGCTGGCTATTGCGGGCGCCACGATTTTCGTGCACTCTCGACTGGCGGAGCGCTCGATGTTTCCTCTGGCGGTGCTCATCCAGACCATTCCAATCATCGTGTGGTCGCCCATTCTGGTGATCATTATGCCGAACGATAGCATCTGGCCGCAGGTCATCATCTCGTTCCTGATTACCTTCTTCCCAGCACTCGTCAACATGACCCAGGGTCTGCGCATGGTCGACGCAATTCATCTCGATCTCTTCCGGGTACTCAATGCCTCTCGGCTGCAGATCTTTCTCAAGCTGCGCTGGCCGGCATCCATTCCCTCGCTTCTTGCTTCGCTGCGGATCACCAGCACGCTGAGTTTGGTCGGCGCGGTCGTCGGTGACTACGTGGCTGGTGGCGGCAACAATCTGGGCAACCTGCTGAATCGAGCCCACCAATCGTACGACACCGCCCTGATGATGGCCGTCGTGATAGTCGCCACGATGACCGGTATCGTCATCTTTCTACTCATGTCCACCGTGGAGCGCATCGTGCTCGCCCGTCGCGGCTGAGCGCACGCGAGACCGCGGCGCGGCCCGCCGCGTGAGTCACGTCAAAGCACGCCGTACCGGTCATACACGTCGCGCAACGTGTCGCCTCGCAGCAGTGCGGCCCTGGTGAGCGACTCTTTGCCCACGCGGTCTTTGGCCAGGCGCAGTACCTCCTGCTCGACCATGGTCGGCACTACCACGATGCCGTCGTAATCCGCGAGGATGAGCTCGCCTGGTTGAACGAGGACCTCAGCACAGCGGACGGGCACGTCGTAGGCCATCACTTTGCCTCGGCCCTTCGAGTCGAGCGGCCGGATACCGGCGCAGTACACCGGGAAGCCCATCTCAATGATCTGCACACAATCCCGAACCTGGCTATCACAGATGCAGCCAACCGCGCCCCGCACTTTCGCGGCGGTCGACATCAATTCGCCCCAGGGCGCGTTCGAACCGCTGTGGTCGGTGGAATGCACGACGACGTCGCCCGCGCGCAGAGAATCCACAGCCGCGATCTCCAGCCCATAGGGGTCGTCCTGGTCAACATAATCAGTCTCCATCCAGCGTACGGTGCGCGCGCGACCGACAAATCCACACTTCTTGCGGTCCGGCAGCAGCGGGCGCAGCCGCTGGTGCATGGCCTGGCAGCGGTAACCGAGCAAGTCCAGGATGTCGCACACCGCTGCGACGTAAAGGTGCTGTTCGACAAACTCACGAATCTCTCGATCGGTCTCGACCATTGGAGCATCCTCTCTTTTTCACGCAAGTCCGCGATATACAATCTCTCTCGTCATATGTTGGAGCTACAGCACTCGAAAACGCTCCACGATATCTTCATCGACCTGGACGCCAAGACCGGGACCGGCCGGGACCGCAAGGTACCCGTCGACCATCGCAAATGGCGGCGCGCACAAGCGCCTGAGTAGCGACGCCGAGGCGACGTTGTACTCGAGGTAGAGCGAGTGCATGAGGTACGCATTCAGATGCAGCGACGCTGCCGTGAGGAGATCCGTCAGCCAAGCGTGCGGCACGCAGTCGATCAGGCGTCGCATCGCCAGGTCCGCGATCTGCCGCCCCGCTGTCAGGCCGCCACAGCGCGACAGGTCCGGCTGCAGGACGTCGATCCGACCCTCGTCTGCGAGCCGTTCGAACTCCGTCAGACCGGCGCACTGCTCGCCCGCCGCCAGGCGCAGGCTCGTCGTCCGGGCAGCCAGGGCGGCATAGCCAGAGACATGCTCGGGATGCAGGCAGTCCTCGAGCCAGAAGACATTGAGATTTTCGAGCGCCGTGATTAGCCGGAGCCAGTCCTTGAGCGAACGCGGCCGGTACGGATCGTGGGCAGCCGTCCCGTACCAGCCGGCGTCGACCATCAGGTCCACGTCGGGCCCGGCTTCTTCGCGCGCCGCCTTGACCAGGGCGATGTCCTGGGCCAGATCCTGGCCGAAGACGCCCCATCCGAACTTGATAGCCCGGAAACCTTGCGCCAGATAGCCGACGACCGCCGCCCGCATAGCGTCGGCAGTTGGGCGAAACAGCGTAGAGGCATAGGCTTTCACCTTCTCGCGATATCGGGCGCCGAGCAAGCAGCAGACCGGCTGGTTGAGCGCTTTCCCGGCGATGTCCCAGAGTGCGATGTCGGCCCCCGAGAGCATCTGCATGCCGGCTCCTTGGCGCCCATAGTAGGCGAGATACCGGTACATCTTCTGCCAGATCCGCTCATGCTCGAGCGGATTCTCGCCGAGCAGCGCCGCCCGCAGTCCTTCGAACCCAATCGCGCCGCCCGATGGCGCGTCGACGACGGCCTTCCCAACATGGGGTTGGGTCTCAATATCGGACCAGCCGGTGATGCCTTCATCAGTGGTGATCTTGAGAAGCGAGACGAAGCGGACGCCATGCGCCTCCACCGCCTCAGCTGGATTGGCGTAGTCCTTTCCCGTGTCGAGCACCATCGCTTCCACATCGGTCACGCGCACTCGCTCTCCCCTTTCGTGATCGCGCCGTAGAACTGCGTGCCTGCGGTCGGGTGCCGTCGCCGGGGTATCCGGACCGGCAGGGACATTACCGGCTGCGCCTGTCTCAGCCGGCTACATGAGGCCGATCAGACTCAGCGAGTCACGCTCGATCAGCGCCTCGATCCATTCAGCCTCGATATGTGGCACCGGACCTGAACCTTCGGTAGCGGCCTGGGCCCGCAGGGCCTGGGCTGTCTGCTGCGGCGTGAAGAACGGGAAGTCGGACCCAAAGAGCAGCTTCCCGCTGATTGCGTACTCCCGGGCGCTGATCAGCCCGTTGAAGAGCTGCCAGGGCCGCGTGACCAGCGCCGAGACGTCCAGAAAGACACGCTGGTGCTTTCGCGCCACGGCGATGGCCTCGTCGATCCACGGATGTCCAAGGTGCGCCACCACGATCGTGAGGTCCGGGAAGCTCGAGGCGACTTCGTCGAGCAGGAATGGCCGGGCGTACTTCAGCGGCGCCTGACGCACGAAGGTCGTGCCCTGGTGCCAGATAACCGGCAGGCGCAGCCGCTGCGCGACTTTCAGCACCGCATAGCAGTTGGCGCCATTGGGATCCACGTGCTGATAGATCGGTCCGAGCTTGAGCCCGCGGAGTCCGAGCTCTTTGACAGCGCCTTCGAGCTCCGCCGGCGCCGTGCGATCGCTGGGATCGACGCTGGCGAAGCCGATTAGCTTCTCGGGGTGCTGGGCCACGTAGCCGGCGACATACTCGTTCGGCACCCACACGTCGGAGGCACGGGCTTGTAGGCCGAAGACAACGGCGCGTTGTACGGGGCGCATCGCCTCCCAGTGTGCCTCGAGCGTCGTGCCGGGCGGCACGCTGTCGCCCCACGCGGCGTGGCAATCGTCCGCAAAATGCTGGCCGATGTGACCCGGGTATTCCCAGACATGCGAGTGGATGTCGATCATGATGAGCTCGCAGCCTCCTCAGGGATAATGCCGGAAGCGGCGACGCGCCGCACCGAGTCAAGCAGAATCGGCGCGAACTGGCATGCCGCCTCGCGAGTAAATCGCGGTGAAGGTCCCGTGATGCTGACGCCGAGCACCGCGGGACCGTGGGTAGACGGGACTCTGGTGCCCAAGCAGCGCACACCGATGGCGTCCTCCTCGTCGTCGAGCGCGAAGCCGCGCTGGCGGACGATGGCCATCTCCTTCCAGAACGCCTCGGCGGTCACGATGGTGTTTTCCGTCATGCGGGGAAGGCCGGTCTCCTGAATGTAGCTGCGCAGGAAGTCGTCCGACTGCTCGGCGAGAAGGGCCTTCCCCATGCTGCTCGTATGTGCCCAGCCGCGGCCGCCGATCCGCGACGACACGCCGACTCGCTCAGGACTCTCCTGCCGGCCGATGTGCACCACCTCGAAGCGGTCCAGGATACCAAGGTGCACGGTTTCGCGCGAGCGCATGCACAGCTCTGTCAGCAACGGATCCAGGCGCTCCACCGGGTTATAGCTCTCTACGAAGACCCGGGCCAGCGCATATAAACGCAGGCTGATGCGGAAATGGGGCCGAGCGGCAGGCCGCTCAATCCAGCCCAGAGCATGCAACGACGTCAGCAGGCGGTGCACGCTGGCCCTGTGCATGCCGGTGCGTCGCGCGATCTGGGCGATACTCATGCCGCCCTTCTCGGTGAGTAACAGCTCGAGAATGCGAAGACTCTTCTCCACCGTCTTCAGACCGCTGCGCGGGGCCAGTTCGATGTCGGCCATCCATCACCTCGTCTTTGCAGGTTCTTCAACCTACAGCAGCACTGTTCAAACCTGCTCGGGCAATATGCAGCTGCCGAAACAACATCATCCTTCAGACTGGGCGTAGCCCGTGATTTCCCTGACGGCATCTCTCGGTGTTTGCGGACATTATCCGCTGGCCGGCTCGCTCACGAAAGTCAATCCCGGATCGGACCAAACTGTCACGGCTTCTCGCCACCATTCGGATTGCGTGCCCTAATTGTGCACATTTGTCGAACAAACTATGCCAACGACGATCGCATAGCAAATGATTGTAGATTCTACGCGAATCGTTAAGGGGTGTCAACGGATCCCGGTTTGGACGTGTCTGCATGGATCGCCCGCGCGTCCGTTGCCTCGCCACCCTCCCGCTAGGTGGTCGCCCGTCATGAGGACACAAGCTTCTGCCCGTCGACCAGGCGCACCGCCCCCCGTGACAATCTCCCCTCTGATCGGCTGTTGGCGACAATGACATGACCCTGGGCCGAGTTGATGCGGGCTTGACAGCCCTCAGACTGGATGCTAGTATGCGCGTAACGCGAAACAAATCGCCATCTTAGTGTGCTATGCGAGCAGTTTGGCCGTAATTCGCGGTCTGTGTCAAGCCTCGGTCAGTCGCTGTCTCGGCAAGTCGCGTCGTAATGGGCCGGACAGTTTAGCGACAAACGAGTGTGGATGTGGGCAACGCGCGTGTTCAAGCAGACATATCGTCGCGAAGAAGCCTTCTAGGTCGCGCCGCTAAGTTGTGTTCCGCGCACCACTCGACCCACGCGTGCCGCACCCGATTGAACGAAGCGAAGTCGCGCGGCCCTTAGGTACGCGCGGTCAAGCCCGGCTGTAACGGCCGAACGCGCGACGCTATTTGACATGGGACCCTAGCCGCAACTTACAAGGAGAGACTTATGCGTAGGATCAGTATCGTCCCGCTAGGACTGTTCCTAGTATTTTCCATGGCTGTCCCAGCCCACGCCACACGCGCCAATTCCCAGTTCCCCAGTATCGCTCCCAACTTCGCATGCACGGACAATTCCTACCAGCAGGCGGCCAAGAACGGCATCACACTTGGAATATCACCCGACAACCCGACGACCTATCTCGACCCTAAATCGAAGCAGCCAACGGGAATTGACTGGGATATCAACGTAGCCGCCTTACAGTGGGCCGGAATCAAGACCATACACTACCAGATAATGCCGTTCCCATCGTTAATTCCAGCCTTGCTCTCGCGACGAATTGACGTCATAGCGGATGACATCCACGAGACTCCCGAGCGCAACAAGGTAATTAGCTTCAGCGGCCCCGGTTGGTGGTACGGACCATCACTCATTGTGCAAAAAGGGAACCCGGGAAAGATTACATCATACGCAGACCTGAAGCGGTCCGGCGTGGTCGTGGGCGTGAATACGGGGAGCGCCTCCGATGAGTATATGACTCACCTCGGAATAAAGCCGATTGAGTTTGCAGAGAATACCGGTGAATTTCTCAGCGTCATTCAGGGAAAGGTCACAGTCATTCTGGAAGACGATCCCAAGTACTCTGCATTCCTCAAGCAAAACCCAGGGGCGAATATACAGGAGCTTAACATTCCGCCACCGAGCGACTTGATCCAGACATACGGCTACAGCTACGCAAGGTTCGGACTGCGTATGGCAGACTGTACGCTGAACTTTGCCTACTCCCGTGCCCTGAGCGAGTTACGAGATGACGGTACGATAGGCGCCATTCTTCAGAAGTGGAGTCTGCCGCTTCGGGATCTCTACTTGCCGGGGGTCTGAATACTCATAGGTCCGTTGATGATGGGGGACAGCAGTCTGGTACCGTTGCCACTCTGCTGTTCTCCTTTATTTGGAGGTAACGTCCATGGTGTTCTTCGACCCTTCACTGGCACGGGATTCAATTGGAACGCTTCTTGAGGGACTTGAGCTCACCGTTGAGCTGACGTTCATCGTCATTGCTCTGAGCCTCGTCCTTGGGGTCCTCGTTGCCCTTGCAAGGCTCTCAGGACACAAGGCGTTACGCTTCGTCATTGGTGCGTACGTCGAGATCATTCGTGGCACGCCACTTCTGGTGCAACTCATCTACATCTACTACGTCCTGCCCTATTTTGGTGTGCAATTCACTCCCTTCGTCGCCGGGGTTGTAGGACTAACACTTAACTACTCAGCCTATATGTCGGAAGTGTACCGGGCCGGTATACAGGCAGTGCCAAAGGGGCAAACCGATGCGGCTGCTGCTTTGGGCATGCGGTCATCGCTGGCGATGCGCCGCATCGTGCTTCCACAGGCGATCCGCATTGTGATCCCCGCCCTGGGAAACTACTTCATTTCCTTGTTCAAAGACACGTCGATCGCCTCTGTGATTACCATCCAGGAGTTGTTGTTCAGCGGCCAAATCATCGCCGCTCACACATACAACTACTTCACTATCTACACGATGGTTCTCGTTCTGTACTTTGCTTGCGGCTATCCGGCAAGCCTGTTCGTGCGCTACTTGGAGCGGATCTCCAAGAGCGGATATAGCAGGACTAGGAAGCGGCCTATTGCGACGCGCCCAGCCGCCGGGCCGGCCTAGTGCGGCAGCAGTGTTTTCTGTGCGGCCTTCTGGCGGGCCAAGCAGGTGGACTGTCGGTCAGGATTGAGTTTCCGGAAGGCGATTGTGCCGTGATCGCCGAAGTGTGGCTGAAGTTCGAAGCGGGGAACACATGATCCGGCTAGAAGAAATCCATAAGTCCTTTAAGGCGAACCACGTGCTCAGAGGAGTTTCGATGGAAGTCGGCCAGGGGGAAGTCGTCTGTGTGATCGGGCCTTCCGGCAGCGGCAAGTCAACCCTGCTGCGCTGCATCAACTACCTGGAGATACCGGAGCGCGGTCGCATCTTCATAGAGGGAGAACTTGCCTATCGCGATGAGGTCAACGGGCGTTTGAAGCAGTATTCCGCCAAGCGGATCGTGGCGATGCGTGAAAAAGTAGGTATGGTGTTTCAGCACTTCAACCTGTTTCCACACCTCACCGCGCTCAAGAACGTAATGGAAGCGCCGGTTCATGTGAAGGGTCTTGCACGACAGGAGGCCGAGCAGATAGCCAGGGACCTCTTGAAGCAAGTAGGGTTGTCCGAACAGGCCGATCAATATCCTGAGCAACTTTCGGGTGGCCAGCAACAGCGAGTCGCCATTGCGCGGGCCCTGGCCATGCATCCGAAAGCGATGCTTTTTGACGAAGTTACGAGCGCGCTCGATCCTGAGTTGGTGCACGAGGTGCTGGATGTCATGCGTCAGTTGGCCGACCGAGGTATGACAATGATTGTTGTTACACATGAGATGAATTTCGCGCGCCAAGTGGCTGATAGAGTCGTCTTTATGGATTCTGGACTTATCGTCGAGGAGGGGTTGCCGGATGCTTTGTTCACGATGCCGCAACAGCCGCGAACACAGGAGTTCCTCCGGGCAATCCTGACCCGATAGGCGCGACTCTCCTGGCGGAGCGCTCGGCAGCACCTGCCACTCTGCGTCGTGCTGCCATGCGGTATCTCATTCGGCGCTACTAGCGTGAGGAGGATCATGATGCGGATAACCGAGGTGGAAGCAATCGCATTGCGATTGCCCGAAGTAGACACAGAACGCTCTGATGGCACCCAAGACGCGCTGATCATCCGCGTACATACCGACGAAGGGCTGGTCGGCCTGGGTGAGGTTGACTCGTCGCCGTTGGTAGCAAAAGCGATAGTTGAGGCACCCCCAAGCCACCTGCAGGCACGTGGGCTGCGCTCCATTCTCCTCGGGAGGGACCCCCTGGACGTGCAAATGTTATGGCAGGCGATGGTGGAAGGCACGATATATTTTGGCCGCTCCGGCGCCGCGTTTCAGGCAATTGCCGGTGTCGACATGGCTCTGTGGGATATTATGGGCCAGGCCGTCGGTCAGCCAGTGCACAGACTCCTTGGCGGCTCATACCGCAACCGCGTACGAGTATACGCAAGCGCGATCATGCCGCATACGTTGGCGGAGACACGTGAACTCGTCACGCTGCATGTCCAGCAAGGCTACTCGGCTGTCAAGCTTGGCTGGGGCCCTCTAGGGCGCGTGTCTGAGCGGCTCGACCTGGAGCTCGTGCAGGCCGCACGCGAGGCGGCCGGAGACAAGGATTTGATGATCGATATCGGCCTCGTGTGGGATGCTCCGCACGCCATCAAGATGGCGCGCCAGTTCGAGCCCTACGATCTGTTCTGGCTCGAAGAGCCGCTCCCGCCCGACGACCTGGTCGGATATGCTAGGCTGGCTGATGCCGTGGACATGCGTATCGCCGCCGGCGAACAGGAGACGACCTACTCCGGTTTGGTCACTCTCGCTGAAGAGGGGCATGTCGGTGTCCTGCAACCCGATGTCTCCCGCGCCGGCGGACTGACGCAGGCTATGAGGGTCGCTCAATATGCCTTTGGACGCAATCTCATGTGCGTGCCGCATGCCTTCTCCACCGGCATTCTCACTGCTGCCTCCCTGCACTTCGTCGCCGCCATGCCGCACGGACAGCTGGCAGAATTCACGGTAAGTGATTCGCCCCTTGCTCGCGATCTGATCGCCGATCCGTTTAGGCTGGAATCGGACGGTACGGTACGCGTACCCGAGATACCCGGACTTGGTGTCACACTCGACGAGGAGGTGCTGCGTCGGTACGCGCAGGGCCCGGTTCTGTCCTTGCCAGGGCGCCAGATTTAGGGTCACAAGGTGACGTGATCGCCGCGAGTTGGGTTGGCAAGCGAGTAAAAGCAGCGGCGCGAAGGTCGCCGGCGGAAGGTTGGCCGCCCCACATCCTGCGGTGATCGGAACGCATGGAGCCGGTGGGCGACATCCTCCTGCTTGGCCAAAACCGGAACCGGAGCGGCGGCTCTCATCTAGCTTCTGCCGGTCACATCGAGCCTGTCTACGACGGACTTCAGCCCTGCGCTACACTGTACATCGGAGCCTAGATAGCTTCTGGGTGCGCTGTCCGTTGCGTGACGAGCAAGACCCGTCATGTGGGGCCATGCCTGTTGCCCTATGCCGCCGGCGATCGGAGGAGGTTGCGCGGCACGCTCAGTGCGAGTACCGTGGTGCAACGGCTGGAGCACTATGCAGGGGCGCACCGCTTGCAAAGGCGACCCGTGCACGTCGACTGAACAGGAAGGGCCTTTAGGCGATGCCGCGCGTGCGCCTTGCTCTACTGGAGGTGCCCCTCCGTACGCTTGCTCTTGCCGTCGCGTTTTCGATACTGGCGACTGCCGTTACTATTGCCCAGATGGCTCTCATCGCCCGTGTTGCCGGCGACGTGTTCCAGCATCACGAGCGCCTGCAGGCAGCCGGGGCCACGCTTGCGCTTGTGGCTGCCCTCGCGGTCCTGCAGGCGGGCGCGGTCTTCGGGCGAGAGATCGCCGCCCAACACGCGGCCCTGCGGAGCAAAGCAGCCCTTCGCGCGCGATTGTTCGGCCATCTTCTCCGGCTTGGGCCGAGTTACCTGCGCGGTGAGCGAACCGGCAACCTGGTGGCTACGGCCACGGAGGGCATCGAGCGTATCGAGCCCTATGTTGGCCGATATATGCCGCAGATGCTGCTGAGCGTGATCGCGCCGCTGCTCATTGCCACAGCCGTATGGACGCAGGATTGGATCAGCGGAGTGGTGCTGCTGGCAACCGCACCCATCCTGCCCTTTCTTATGATCCTTGTCGGCAGCTATGCGGAGAGCCATGTGCGGGCCCAGTGGACGGCGCTCGCGCGCATGCACGCCCACATGCTCGAGGCGTTGCAGGGCCTGGCGACGCTGATTACCTTCGGCCGGACAGCCGGGGAGCGTGCCCGCCTTCAACGCATTGGGCGCGACTATCGAGACAAGACGCTGCAGACGCTGCGCTATGCGTTTCTCTCCAGCCTGGTGCTGGAGTTCATCACTGCCGGCGCCATCGCGCTGATCGCTGTGACGCTCGGCATCCGACTGATCTCGGGCGGCATCTCCTTCGAGCGCGCCTTCTTTGTGCTGATGCTCACGCCGGAGTTCTACCGCCCATTGCGCGAGCTTGGCCTGCATCGCCACGCGGCGATGGAGGGCGCCGCGGCCGCCGCGCGCGTACAAGCGATCCTGGCCGTGCGCGAGCCGAATCAGGCGCCTGTCGTGCCAGGGGTCGTGCCTGCCACGCGACCGCCGGCGATCTCCTTCGAGAGCATTCACTATACCTACCCCGGTGGTGAGAAGCCCGCGCTGTCGGGTGTCGATCTCACCCTGCCGGCCGGCGCGCGCACGGCCCTCGTCGGCAAAAGTGGCTCGGGTAAGACCACGCTCGTCAACCTTCTTCTGCGCTACCAGAATCCCGACTCAGGCCGGATCACGGTCGAAGACACGCCGATCGATTCGCTCTCTGTCGGCAGTTGGCGCAAGCAGCTCGCTGTGGTGCCGCAGCGCCCGTACCTCTTCGCCGGTACCCTTCGAGACAACATTTGTCTCGGCAGGCCGCGAGCGTCTCGGGAGGAGGTCGAACAGGCGGCTGACCTCGCGGGGGCCGCGGAGTTCATAGCCCGGCTGCCATGCGGGTACGACACGCCGGTCGGCGAACGCGGATCGCGCCTCTCGGGCGGTGAAATGCAGCGCATTGCCATTGCTCGCGCGTTCCTCCAGGATGCTCCGATCCTGGTGCTCGACGAGCCAACGTCGAGTCTCGATCCGCTCAGTGAGACACTGATTCGCTCGGCTCTGGCGCGACTGATGCAGAATCGCACGGTTCTGATCGTGGCCCACCGTCTCAACACCGTCTATACGGCGGAAAAGATCGTGGTGCTCGACGGCGGCCGCATTGCCGAGAGCGGCACGCACGCATCGTTGCTGGCGTGCGGCGGGCTCTATAGTCGGCTGGTCTCTCCTCGCGGTGGGGTTGCGGTATGAGCGTGTCGGAGAGACTTGCGCGCGCGATCCGGCCGCACGGACGACAGATAGCGCTGGCGCTCGCCCTCAGCTGCGCGGCATTGGCCGCCAACGTGGGCCTGCTGGCAATCGCCGGGTATCTTGTGGCGGCCGCATCGTTGAGGCCGCTGCTGGAGACTTTGGCCTTTCCGATGTACGCGGTGCGCGTATTGGGCGTTGGCAGAGCGTTGCTCCGCTACGGTGAGCGACTGGTCTCCCACCGTACCGCGCTGAGCCTCCTGGCCGATCTGCGGGTTTGGCTCTTCAGCCGTCTCGCGCCTTTGGTGCCTGCAGCGATCGTGGGGCATGGCAGCGGCGATCTGCTTGTCCGCCTGACCGCCGATCTGGACGAGCTGCAGCATCTCTACCTGCGCATCTTCTCGCCGGTAGCGGTCGCCGCCTGCTCCTTTTGCGCCATCACTGCCGTGTTCGCGCTCTTCAGCCCGGTCCTGGCGCTCAGCGCGGCACTGTTCCTGCTGGCCGCGGGCGTGGGCGTTCCCGCTCTGGCCCTTTGGTGCGCTCGCGGACTGGGGGAGCAGCACCTGGCGACGCGCAGCGCCCTGTACGACCGCACGATCGAGGGGATCCAGGGAATGCCCGATCTGCTCAACTGCGGCCGCGGCGCCGACCACGCGGAGCGTCTCGCCAAGATAGAACAGAAGGCCGGACGGCTGCAGTTGCGGCAGGCGCGCATCGGTGGTTTCCAGGGCGCGCTCGGAGCGGCTCTGACTACCCTGTCGGTGGTGACGGTCCTCGCGCTTGCCATTCCACAGGTCGATGCCGGCCGCATTGGCGGCGTGTATCTCGGATTCCTCATCCTGCTCATGCTGGCCGGCTTCGAGGCGGTACAGCCATTGGGCGTCGCCTTCGCCACGTTGGGGCGAGGGCTCACCGCCGCGCATCGCCTGCTCGACGTAGCCAATGCCGAGCCCGTGATTCGCGACCCGCGGCAGCCGGCGGCAATGCCCGGCAAGCCGTCGCTGAGCTTCGAACATGTTTGCTTCTCCTACGACCGAGCGGAGGGCCTAGTGCTCGACGATGTCAGTCTCCGGGTTGAGCCGGGCCGGTGGACCGCGGTCGTCGGCCAGAGCGGCGCCGGGAAGAGCACGCTCGCCGGTCTGGCGCTTCGATTCTGGGAGGCTGATGCCGGCACCGTGTTTGCCGGCGGCTCACCAGTAAGCTCCTACCGGCTCGAAGATCTGCGTGGCGCCTTCGCGGTGGTCAGTCAGGACACGGTGCTGTTCACCGACACCCTGCGCAACAATCTCCTTGTCGGTCGGTCCGACGCCTCGAACGACCAGCTCATCGACGCGCTGGCCGTCGCGCAGCTCGGCGATCTCCCAGCGTCGCTGGCAGGCGGCCTCGACGGTTGGGTGGGCGAGCAGGGCCTCACGCTGTCGGGCGGCGAGCGGCAACGACTTGCCGTGGCGCGCGCGGTGCTCAAAGAGGCGCCTATCCTCATCCTCGATGAAGCGACGGCGAATCTCGACCCCGACACGGAGGAGCAACTGCTGGCAGCCATTCACGCTCGGACGCAGGACCGCGCCGTGCTGGTGATCACACACCGGCTGATCGCCATGGAGCGCATGGCGGAGATCGTGGTGCTCGATCGCGGGCGCGTGGTGGAGCGCGGCACTCATGCTCAGCTCAGCGCGCGCGATGGGCTATACCGGGCGATGCTGAAGGCGCAAGAGGAGGTGTTCCTCACCTAACAGCACCACGTGGCTCCCGGAATTAGGGGATAGTCCGATCAGGTCGAGGGCGGCAGCGGCGCCCACTGGACACTATAGATAGACGAGCTCCGCCCGCCTGCGCGCGATGAGCGGCGCTGCAGCACACGCTGCGCGGCGGGATCTTCGTACGATGGAGCGCTCGCGGAAGCGGCCGCCAGATGCTGCCCTGCATGGCGCGCAGAGACGGGCGCCTGGACACCGCTGTCGAGAGCGCGCCAGAACTCCGTGACAGATGTGAAGCGATCGGCGGGCCGCATGCAGAGAGCACGCGCGATCGCCGCTTCAACCGTGGCGCTGACCGCCGGCGCCAGGTTTCGCACGAGCGGGAAGGTAAAAGGCGGGTAGAGCTGTGGGTTTCGACCGGTGAGCACATGGTGCAGCGTGGCGGACAGCCCGTAGATATCAGACTGCGGCAACGCGAGGCCCTGGTACTGTTCCGGTGCCGCATAGCCGCCGGTGCCGATGGCAGTCCCCGTCACCGCCTGCCTGAACCGCGCGATCCCGAAGTCGATCAGTGTCAGATGGCCATCCGGCCGCAGCATCACATTCGCCGGCTTGAGATCACGGAAGATCACTTGTGGCACGTGCGCGTGGAGATAGGCAAGCGCATCGGCAAGCTCGCGGGCCCACGGCAACACGGTGGATTCGTTCATGCCGGGACTGCCATGCTCCGCCACTTCCTGGGCAAGGGTCTTTCCTTCGACGAATTCCATCACCATGTGGTGCGTGGTTCCACGTTCGGACACCACGTCGAGGATGTTGCAGATCGAGGGGTGGCTGAGTTGCGAGAGCACGGCCATTTCGCGCTGAAACCAGGCAAGGTGCTCGCGCTCATCCTCCGGGGTGGAGGGCTCGAGCAGCAGGCTCTTCACCGCGCAGAGCCGTCCATGCAGGCGCTCGTCACGCGCACGCCAGACGGCGCCCATCGCGCCGCAAGCCAGGGGCGCCTCGATACGGTAGCGCGTGCCAAGCAACATCCCGGGAAGCAAGGCGTGATCTGTCCGGCGCCTGTTGCGTGTCTGCGGTTGTGCCGGCCTATTGGCACATGCCAACCCGGACCCGCAGGCTGAACAAAAGAGCGCGCCCATATGCACCGAGGCGCGACATGAAGGACAATACGTCACCATACCATGCTACCAGCACCCTCGTGGAGAGTGTTCGCGACCTGCTTGTGCGGTTGGCCTCTGCCAACCTGTACGTGCATCCTACCGCATCTGCCGGTACGCGTCCGAGGCATCTACCTTCTGCCCCGCCTTGCTGCTCGCCGTGATTGGCACCGCCCACCACCCGCCGGAGTTCCGTCAAGATGACGATTCCGCTTGCGCCGGGCCGAACACTCCAGGAACTCCTCGCAAGACATTATGATATTATAGGACTTATCTGCGTCTGTCAATTGCCTGCGCAGCCCGAGCAGCGCCGCTCGGCCACGGCAGACTGTCGACCCAGTTCAGGATCAGCAGTATTCTCGCCGACCAGGCCGCCGTTGCGCCGGACGGCGCTTCGGCATCCTGGGCCGGGTCGCGCCTCCAGCTGACGCCAGTCGGCACGTCTCGACGCCGCGCTCGTGTCATTCATCAGCATGCTTGAGCGGCTAGCGGCTGCGTGCGACCGGGTGAGGCTGCCGGGTGCATAGAGCAGCGGTGGGCGCGAGTGACAAATTGGGAACAATTAGCCGACGATCGGGTCTGTGGTCTTCCCAAGAAGGCACTTTTCAAGGCATCATGAACTACAGATGAACGCGAACGCCGATGTGAAGGTATTGACCGCAGTTTCGGATACCTTTACTATCCAGGTACTCGACGCTATGAGGCTCAGGTGGAAGAGGCCGGCCAGTGGCGACACGCTGCCAAAGCACAAGTAGCTATATTCGTCAGCGGAACCGCCGTGACCAAGTCCGTGGTCCGTTTCGCAGCATGCGAACGACGTGGCGAGATTGGATGTATCTCCTCGCCAACCTTCTGTTGGTTACTGCTGTCGAGCTGACCGACGATTTCGCGCACGCGCTGGTCCCTCGTACCAATGCCAACATCGGGCTGGCGAACGCCCTGCACGTGGCGAACTTCGAGGCCAACCACGACCTTTGGATCGAGCCTGGAATCCAGTCCTTCTTCGCGCATAGCCACTCGCTCTTTGGCGTCACCATCGGCTGGACGCAGGTGACGATGGTAGTGGATATGGTCTACGGCCAGGGCCACGTGTTGTTCACCCTCGCATTTGCCGTTTGGGTCTTCCTGCGCCGGCGTGCGCTGTTCTCGTTCCTCCGCAACATCTTCTTGGTGACCAACACGTTCGCGGTGTTGCTGTACGAAAGCTTTCCTTTGGCTCCGCCGCGCCTGGCCAGTGGCTTACGCTACGACGGCCATCCGTATCACTTTCTGGATGCCGTATTTGGCGGGGCCAGGGGGCTGAAGGTCGGTTTCAACGAATACGCGGCGATGCCGAGTGTGCACGTGGCATGGGCGTTGATCGTCGGATTGACGCTGGCATGGGCCGTCAGGCCGCTCCTGCTTCGACTAGCAGCCCTGGCCTATCCTATTGTCATGATCTTGGTGGTCATTATCACCGGCAACCACTACATCTTGGATGTACTGGGCGCCGTTGGTGTCGTACTGGCATCCGGGGCGCTCGTCACCCTGTACACCTGGTGGCGACAGGGCGACGAATCGCTCGGCGCTATTGTGCGCCGTTTGCACGGCTTGCGCTTGCCGGGCTCACCCTACCACGCCGTGTAATACGGCACTATACTCCAATCGGCTCAAAGCGTGCCTGGAAGAAGCGAAGGTACTTCGGCTCGTAGACCATGCGGAGACCGCGCACCGCGGCGCGTCGCTCATGGACGGCATCCACGGCCTCGGCAGTGACGTCCATGTGCGCCTGCGTATAGACGCGCCGCGGGATGGTCAGACGGACGAGCTCGAGAGCGGGGTGGTGATGCTCGCCGGTCTCTGGATCCCGCCCGGCCGACACGATGCCGCGCTCCATGGAGCGGATGCCTGATTCAAGATAGAGCTCCGCGGCCAGTGCCTGCGCGGGGAAGTGCTCCTGCGGCAGGTGGGGCAGGAAGCGCTTGGCGTCGAGATAGACCGCGTGGCCGCCGATGGGCACCACGATCGGAATGCCCCAATCGAGCAATTTCTGGCCCAGGTACTCTACCTGCCCGACCCGCGCTCGCATGTGATCGTCGCTGACGGACTCCTCGATGCCGCGCGCCATGGCTTCCAGGTCGCGCCCGGCCATTCCGCCATAGGTATGCAAGCCCTCGTAGACCACCACCAGGTTCCGGGCTTCCTCGAAGAGTGCGTCGTCGTTCAGGGCGAGCCAGCCGCCGATGTTCACCAGCGAGTCCTTCTTGCCGCTCATCGTGCATCCGTCCGTAAGAGAGCACAGCTCGGCCAGGATGCCGGCGACCGGCACGCTGCCATATCCCTCTTCCCGCTGCTGGATGAAGTACGCGTTTTCCACGGCACGCGTGGCGTCAAGGTAGATTGGTATGGCAGCCCCGCTGCAAAGGTCGTGAGCGGCGCGCAGATTGGCCATGGAGATGGGCTGGCCACCGGCCATATTGACCGTGGCGGCAAGGCAGACGTACGGGATCATCTCGTGTCCGTAGCGATCGATAAGTCCCTGCAGCTTCTCCAGGTCGACGTTTCCCTTGAACGGATGAGTGCTGATGGGATCGTGCGCCTCGCTGATGATCACGTCGGCGAAGGTGCCGCCGGCCAACTCCTGGTGCAGGCGAGTGGTCGTGAAGTACATGTTGCCCGGCACGATCATGCCCGGCTTCACCAGCATCTGAGAGAGGAGATGCTCGGCGCCCCGCCCCTGGTGCGTGGGCACGACGTACCTGTAGCCGTAGTACCGCCGGATGGCGTCCTCGAGGTGGTAGTAATTGCGGCTGCCGGCATACGATTCGTCGCCGAGCATCATGCCCGCCCATTGGTAGTCACTCATCGCCGACGTGCCGCTGTCGGTGAGCAGATCGATATAGACGTCCGTGGAGCGAAGCAGGAAGGTATTGTAGCCTGCCTCGATCAAGGCACGCTGCCGTTCATCCCGCGACGTGACGCGTAGCGGCTCGACAACCTTGATCTTGAACGGCTCGGCCCAGGAGCGGCGGGGCGGGCGCTGTGCTGTCATGTCGATCTCCTCCACGAGTACCGAAATCGGCGGGCGATCGTCGCCGGGTGTCGGCCAGCGCGCCATCCGCTATTGCCACTCATGCTATCGCCTTCCACGGCCTCCTGTCCCGCAAGGCGGGCAGAAAACGCTCGCACGCGCTACAACGTCATGTCTCAAGTCATCTCGCTCAACGCCAAGGGCCCAAGAGGCGATGCAGCTATGGTAGAATGGTAGAGAAGAGAGGTAGGTATCTAGCATCATGAGCATGAATATCAAGAATGAAGAGGCGCATCGATTGGCGCGCACTCTTGCCGAGCTCACCGGCGAGAGCCAAACGACCGCGGTCACGATTGCCCTTCGCGAGCGTCTCGATCGCGTTCGCCGCGGAAGGCTGAGCGATCGCGCCGCGCGCCTCGTCGCTATCGGCAACGACTGCGCAAGTCACCTGACCGAGGCCTATCGCACCGTGGATCATTCCGACTTGCTGTATGACGAGCACGGCCTGCCCAGATGATCGTCGATACATCCGCCCTTATTGCCATACTTCGCGCCGAGCCCGACGCCCTGATTCTGGCCACGGCCCTTGCGGCTGCGGAGCATTCCCGCCTGTCGACAGCCAACTTCGTGGAGGCCGCCGCGGTCATCGACGGCAGTCGCGATCCGATTGCCAGTCGCCGCTACGATGATCTGCTCCGGGAAGCAGGCATTACCCTGGAACCGGTCACGGAAATACAGGCGCGCCTGGCACGTCAAGCCTACCGCGATTTCGGTAAGGGCAGCGGGCACCCCGCGCAACTGAACTTCGGCGATTGCTTCGCGTATGCCTTGGCCAAAGACGCGGATGAACCGCTTCTCTATAAGGGCACGGACTTCGCCGCCACCGACGTCGTACCGGCGCTGCAACCGCCCACGGGCGCGTAGCGCGCAACAATGCGCTGCGCATGCGGCGCAGCGGTTCCCGTGAAGCACAGTCGCCCGCAGCTGTTCGAGTCGGCTCTACTTTGCCTCCGGCAAGCACAAGCTCGGCGCGCTCGCTGTACTGCGCCAGCGCGGCGCCCTCGTCGAACGGCTCGGTCAGGCCAGCCTGAGAGTTTTGTTGAGCTCGTTCGAGAGTTCTGTAGAGCTCCTGGCCTGTCTCGTAGAGCGTTGGCGGTTCTAGTATGGGCTCAGAGCCGGACGCGATCCCCCTTTGCGTGGGGCGGATGTCCCGGCACCGCGTTTCGCAGGACCAGTTGTTCGGGCAGGGAGGAAAAGGCGATCGCCGCGCATGTGTACCCCGCGAACGCTCGTGCGTGGGCCTCACGCTGGTGGACCTATCAGCGGGAGCGCTTTCCGCTGGTAAGCCACGGCCTGCTGATCGCCGCTTTCAGCAGCGCCACGGTCGGGTTCTCTGTCCAGCTGCGAACCCCCGATCACGTCCAGCTACCCGGTGCCAGGGCGCTATTCGTGGCATTCGCCACTGCCTTTCTGTTCTTCCTACAGCTGCGCATCGCCGATGAGTTCAAGGATCGTGAGGAGGACGCACTCTACCGGCCGTATCGTCCAGTGCCGCGCGGGCTCATCAGTCTGCGTGAGCTGGGCTGCCTGGCGTTTGCAGCCGCGATTGCGCAGGCTGCGCTCGCGTTCTGGCTCTCCCCGGCATTGCTGCCGCTGCTCGCCATCGTCTGGCTCTATCTCACATTGATGAGCTGCGAGTTCTTCGCCCGCGCATGGCTCAAGGCACGCCCCGTCACCTACATGTGGACGCACATGCTGATTCTGCCGCTGGTCGACCTCTACTGCAGCGCGTGCGATTGGCGCGTGGCGGGCGCCGCGCCGGCGCGCGGCCTGCTATTTCTGCTGCTGATGAGTTTTTGCAACGGCTTTGTGCTGGAGATAGGGCGCAAGATTCGTGCCCCGCAGGACGAGGAGCGCGGCGTTCAGACCTACACCGCCCTATGGGGAAGCGCCCGCGCGGCCTACATCTGGCTAGCCACGCTCGTGGTCACTGCGGCGGCTGCCATTGCTGCAGGCTTTCAGGTCGGTTTTCCCTTGCCAGCCGCTGTCGTCTGCGCAGTATTCGTTCCTGGCGCCGCGCTGCGCGCCGTGCACTTCATGCGCCGGCCGATCACCAGAGCGGCCACCCAGCTGTCCACACTGTCCGGGTTCTGGGCCCTGCTCATCTATCTCGGTCTCGGTACCGTTCCCATGCTCTGGCGTCTCTAGCGCCATCAGTACGGGGATTCGTTTCGACAGGTTTTGACGGCGTCGCGAACCACATTGGGGGAGACACCGATGAAGTACATCGTTCGACCGGGTGAAGCAACGGGAGAGCATCAACTTGGCGCGAAAGCGGCCGCGCTGGCGGTCATGCAGGTGCATGGTCTCCCCGTGCCGAGCTGGTTTGTGCTGGTGCCCGAGGCGTTCAGCGTATCGTGGGTGGCCGTCCAAACGCCAGATCGTGCCGCCAACACAGCCGAACTCGCCGTGCTGCCGTGTGACGAAGTTCTCGAAGAACTGCGCGGCGCACTCGCCACACTCAGTCCGCAAGGCGAGCCGGTCGCGGTCCGCTCGTCCGCGACAGACGAGGATGGCGCACAGCATTCCTTTGCCGGACAGTATGACAGCTTCCTCTCGGTGTCAGCATCTGACGTTCCCAGTTGCGTTGCCGGAGTGTGGCAGTCGGGCATGAGCGAGCGCGTACGGCGTTACCGTGCTGAGTGCAGCCTCGACGGGCCGGGGCGCATGCCGGCGGTCTTGATTCAACGCATGGTCGATGCAGAATTCGCCGGCGTAGCCTTCAGCGCCGATCCGGTCAGCGGGCGGCGGGGTATTGCGATAGTCGAAGCCGTGTCGGGTCTGGGCGCTGCGTTGGCTACGGGCTCGAGCGACGCCGACCGCTTATCTATCGATCGCCATGGTCGCATTGTCGCTCAGTCGTCCCGTGTGACGAGCATCGCGCCCGATCCAGCACACTGCACGATAGACGGAGGTAGGCGCTGTACCTGTCAACCCGGCACAGGCGCATTCGCCCGCGTTGTCCGATGACCAGGCTCGTGCCGTGGCGATGCTCGCGCGCCGGGCGGCAGACGTCGCCGGCCGGCCTCAGGATATCGAATGGGCAATCGAGAGCGGCCGGCTCTGGCTGCTCCAGGCGCGACCAATCACGTCCCTGGCAGGCCTGGCCGATCCAGACGGCGAGCGCATACTCTGGGACAACAGCAATATCGCCGAGAGCTACAGCGGCGTGACCACGCCGCTGACCTTCACGTTCGCGCTGCATGCCTACGAGCACGTCTATCGCCGGCTCTGCCAGGTGCTGCACGCGGCGCCGGCCGCTATCGACGGCCACGACAATACATTCGGGCACATGCTCGGCCTGGTTCGCGGCCGCATCTACTACAACCTGCTGAGCTGGTATCGCCTGCTGGCACTCTTGCCTGGGTTCGCGGTCAACCGCCGCTTCATGGAAGGCATGATGGGCGTGCGCGAAGGCCTGCCGCCTGAGATCGTGGCCGAGCTTGAGACGGCCTCCTTCGGCCGTCGCGTGCGCGATGGGCTGCGGCTGCCGGTGGCTCTCGGCAGTCTGCTGGCAGGGTATGCCCTTCTCCCTCGCCGCATCCGGCATTTTCACAGGCATATCGAACGGACACTGAACGATCAGCCCGATCCGCGCTGCCTCCGTGCGGATGAGCTTGCCGGATGCTACCGCGAGCTGGAACGGAGCCTGATTCGCCGCTGGGACACGCCGCTGCTCAACGATCTGTTCACGATGATCTTCTTCGGCCTGCTCCGCAGTCTTGCGGCGCATTGGTGCCACGATGAGACCGGCACTCTACAGAACGATCTGCTGTGCGGCGAAAGTGGCACGATCTCCACCGAACCGGCCAGGCGTATGCGGGACATGGCGCGAACCGCCACCCGGCAACCCGGGCTGGCCGAGGCTTTGTGCGCCGGATCGCTCCCCGCAATCAAGGCCGCAACGGACGATGCGCCTGAGTTCCGCGTCCAGTATCAGGCCTACCTGGAGCGCTTCGCCGATCGCTGCCTTGACGAGCTGAAGCTGGAAAGCCCCACGCTGACCGACGACCCGCTCATCCTGCTGCGATCGGTCGGACGCCTTGCCGCGAGCAGACAGATCGACCCTATGCGAAATGGGACCCGTGGCGCCGCCGAACAGGCAGCGCGAAGTGCCCTGCGATGGCACCCAATGCGTCGCGCGATCTTCACCTGGGTGCTCAAGAACGCCCGAGGTCGGATCCGCGACCGCGAGAATCTGCGATTTGAGCGCACGCGTGTCTTTGGCCGGGCACGCCTCCTCTTCGTCGAGATCGGCCGGCGATTCCAGGCGGACGGACTGCTCGACAATGCTCGAGACGTCTTCTATCTCGAGCTGTCCGAGGTTCTGGGCACCATCGCGGGGACAGCGACCACCACCGATCTCCGCGGGCTTGTGGCGCTGCGCAAAGCGGAGTTCGGGCGCTATCGCCAGGAAGACCCGCCCGCCGACAGGTTTGAGACGCGGGGCTGTGTACACAGCGGCAATACGTTTCTGGGCTCGGCGCCGGTGCCGGAGCCCGCGGGCGATTCCCGCACAGGAACCGGTTGCTGTCCAGGCATCGTGCGAGGGCGAGCGCGCGTGATCCTCGATCCCGTGCAGGCCTCGGTGCAGCTGGGCGACATCCTGGTGGCCAGGCACACCGATCCCGGTTGGATTATCCTGTTTCCAGCCAGCGCGGGCGTCGTGGTGGAACATGGCGGGCTGCTCTCACATGCGGCGATCGTCGCCCGTGAGCTAGGCGTTCCGACCGTGGTTGGGCTTCGTGCCGCGACAAGCTGGATCCATGACGGCGACTGGGTGGAGATGGATGGTACCTCCGGCCGAGTAACGCTCCTGGTCACGCGAACCTCGTCCCCCATGGTCGATGAGTCGATGGAGACTGCCCATGTGTAGCACATCCAGGACCCGCTCCGCCGCAGGTACTTCATCGCCGAGCGCTGCCGTGCAGCTCGTGGACTTCAGCCAGATCCGCTATGCGCAGTGCTGGGAAGATGCAGATGTACTGCTGTCCGCGCTCAGCGTACGACCAGGCCAGGTGTGCCTGTCCATCGCCTCTGCCGGCGACAACACGCTCGCCCTCCTGAGCAAAAGCCCGGCCCACGTGATCGCGCTGGACGTCAGCAGGCCGCAGCTTGCCTGTCTGGAATTGCGCGTCGCGGCGTACCGCACGCTCCGGCACGCGGAATTGCTTGAGCTCGTCGGCTCGGTTGCCAGTGGACGCCGCGCCGATCTGTACCGGCGATGCCGTGCCGCGCTGTCTCCCGGCACGCGCGCCTTCTGGGATGCGACTCCGGCGCTGATCGCCAGCGGCATCGGATCGGCGGGACGATTCGAGCGCTACCTGACGCTGTTTCGACGCCTGATCTTGCCGCTCGTGCACGATCGAGCCTGCGTCGAGCGCCTGCTGCGCGGCGGTACCGCGACAGAACGGCGGGAATCCTATGCGCGGGGATGGGATACAGCCCGCTGGCGCCTCTTCTTCCGCCTGTTCTTTTCGCAGCCCGTCATGGCTCGGCTGGGCCGCGACCCCGAGTTCTTCCGTCATGCCACGGACCGCGTGTCCACGCACCTGCTGGCACAGGTGCGGCACGCGTTGGTCGAGCAGGACCCGGCCACGAATCCCTACCTTCACTGGATTCTCACCGGCATGCACGGCACCACGCTCCCATACGCGCTGCGCCCTGAGAACTTCGACGCTATTCGCGCCAATCTCGACCGCCTTGAATGGCGTTGCCAGTCTCTGGAGGAGTTCCTGAGCGCGGCCGAGCCGGCGAGTATTGACCGCTTCAACCTGAGCGACGTGTTTGAATACATGTCGGAGCAGGAGCATGGCGTGGTGCTGGATCGGCTTGTACGAGCGGCGCGTGGCGGTGCGCGGCTCGCGTACTGGAACATGCTCGTCCCGCGCAGCCGCCCCTGTCGCCTGGCCGAGCAACTCTTGTCCCTGGACGAGCTTGCCGAGCGGCTGCACGGCCAGGACAAAGTGTTCTTCTACCGCCGATTCGTGATCGAGGAGGTGGCTTGATGGGCCTGCATGTCGCCGTTCATCCCCTGGTAGGCATGGTCGCAGTGCTGCTCCTTCTTGGCGGGCTGCTCGGCGGCGTGCGACTGGCGCAGCACAGCCGTGCTCTGCAGCCGGAACCGGCGCGAAAACTCTTCCACGTGGGAGCTGGCCTGATTGTGCTGGGCTTCCCCTGGTTGTTCGGCGAGCTCTGGCCTGTCCTGGTACTGGCAGGAGTCACCATTCCAGCGCTGATCGCGCTCAAACACATGCGTGCCTTGCGCGCCGGACTGGGGACCGTCCTCTTCGCGGTAAACCGGGGCTCGCTCGGCGAAGTGTGCCTCCCTGTTGCCGCGCTCGTGCTCTTCACGCTCTCGGCACGGTGCACGCTGCTGTACTGCGTCCCGCTCTTGATTCTCACCTTCGCGGACAGCGCGGCGGCCATCGTAGGAACGGAGCATGGTCGCCGGCGCTTCCGGCGCATTGCTTCGGAAAAGAGCCTGGAAGGGTCGCTGGCCTTCTTCGCCGTCGCCGCTCTCAGCGCCCTGATCCCCCTGCTGCTTGCCCCCGCCTGCAACCCAAGCGCGGCAGTGCTGCTCGCGTTGATTCTGGCGCTGCTGCTGACGCCTGTCGAGGCGCTCTCGCCGTACGGCCTGGACAACATCACCGTGCCGCTGATCGGCTACCCGGTTCTGCGAGCCGGTCTCGCTTTGAGCGTCGAGGGCGACGCGGCCATGCTGCTGGGCGCGCTGCTGCTTTCGATAATCAGCTACCGGCTGCTGACCATGCCATGCCGCCACGAACGGAAGCAATGGCCGCGGATGATTCGCGCGCCCAAACTGGGTACGCGATCCGGCAGATCTCTGGAGCCTGCAACATGCCGGCGCCAGGGCAGGATGTGGCGGCCAGTACAGACTCCTGGCCGCCTGGTTTCCAGCAGGAGGATGCCATGCACGCCACCCTTGCTCTAGAAAGCTCGGTCGAGACGGCCCGTTTCTGCGCTGTCGCCGGTTTGCCCCAGATGGATCGAACGTCCACTGCGCGTGACGGCGCCGATGCACACCTTCTTGTCACGGGTGTCATCTCGGCCGCGGCCCGCTGCTCGCTGTGGTGGACCGACACGCCTCGGTACCCCGCGGTAGCGCCGGGAACAGAATCGGGCAGTCCGCGTGGGGCTCATCGGCCATTACGAAGCAAATGACGCCGGCGCTTCGCGGGCGCTCTTGCTGGCGGCGAGCAACAGGCTTGCCGCCGAGGGCTGCGCTCTTGCCGTGGGCCCGATGGACGGCAGCACGCACAGAAAGTACCGCCTGGTCACCGAACGCGGCGTCGAGCCGCCATTCTTCCTCGAGCCGGACACTCCGGACACATACCCATGCTATTTCGCGGATGCCGGCTTCACGCCGCTGGCGCGGTACTACTCGCTTCTGGACACGCGGATGGGCGAAGGCGACCCCCGGCTACCAGCCATCGCGCGCTCGCTCGCCGCGCGAGGCGTGCGCATCCGCATGTTGGATATTGAGCGCTTCGCCGCCGAGCTTGGACAAATCTATCAGGTGGTCAAGGCGAGCTTTGCCGGCAACTTCCTCTACAGCCCGATCGACGAACAGGAGTTCGCAGATCAGTACATGCCGATCAAGCCGTACATTCGGCCCGAGCTGGCGCTGATCGCCGAGCACGAGGACCGCACCGCCGGTTTCATCTTTGCCGTTCCGGATCTCTGCCAGGCCCGACGAGGCGAGCGTGTCGATACCGTCGTGGTCAAGACTCTTGCCGTGCTGCCGGACGCTCGCTTGCGCGGTCTCGGCGCCCTGCTCGGCTCAGTCACTCTGGAGCATGTGCGTCAGCTCGGCTACACCCGAGTGGTGCACGCGCTCCTGCACGAGCGGAACGGGTCGCTTCGCAGCAGCAGCCGCTACCAGACACGGATCATCCGGCAATATGCCCTGTTTGCGCGTCGTCTGGAGGCGCCCTCATGAACGTCGCCACATTGCTGCAGCTTCAAGCTCGGGCCAGGCCGGATGCGCCCGCTCTCGTCGACAGGCGGCGCGGCCGGGAACGCGTAACCACCTATCGAGAGCTCGAAGACGCCGCGGCACGGGCGGCGACGATGCTGGCGCGATCCGGCCTGCGGCGTGGCGACACAATACTCGTGTTGCAGCCGATGTCTGCTGAGCTCTATGTCGCGTTTCTTGCCATCTTCCGCCTCGGCCTGGTGGCAATGGTGCTGGACCCCTCGGCGGGTCGCGGCCATATCGAGCGATGTTGTGCGCTGGCGCGCCCCCGAGGGCTGATCGCCTGCGCGAAGGCGCACGTGCTGAGGCTCGCCGTGCCTTCTGTACGGCGTATCCCTCACTGCTTCGTCACCGGACCATGGCTGCCCGGCGCGGCTCGCTGGTCGGCGGCGGCCAGCCTTCCACCCCAGGCGACGATCGAGCCGGCTGAGCACGACACACCGGCACTGATCACGTTCACAAGCGGCAGCACTGGTCAGGCGAAGGGGACGGTGCGCACCCACGGAATGCTTCTGGCGCAGCACGAGGCGCTGGCCCGGAACCTGGGCGCGGCACCGGGCGATATCAGTCTGATGACCATGCCCGTCTTCGTCCTGGCAGAGCTGGCTTCCGGCGCCACGTGCTTGATCCCGAATGTGGACTTGCGGTATCCGGGCCGTGCCCACGCCGCGCCCTTGATTGCCCTTCTCCTGAAACACGGGACAACCCGTATCGGCGCCTCGCCCGCGCTCTGGGAGCGGTTGATTGAATACTGCGGCGAACACCGCATTTCGCTGCCGCGGGTGCGGGCTGCTTTCGCCGGCGGCGGCCCGGTTCTGCCGAACGTGCTCGCGGGGATGCAGGCGATAACCCCGAACGGCAGGGCAATCGCGGTCTATGGGTCGACTGAAGCCGAGCCCATCAGCACGGTGTCCTGTGCGGACATGAGCGCGCAGGACATCGCGGCAGTCTACGCGGGCAAGGGGTTGCCTGCCGGATGCCCGGTCCCGGAGATCGCGTTGCGCATTCTCCCCGATACCTGGGGCAGGCCCATCTCCGCGTACACGGCGGCCGCATTCGCCGACCGGTGCCTGCCGCCCCTCGGCATAGGCGAGATCGTCGTGAGCGGCAGGCACGTCCTGCCGGGCTATCTGCACGGCATGGGCGATGAGGAAACCAAGTTCCGGGTTGAGGGCGTGGTCTGGCATCGAACCGGCGACGCCGGGTACCTGGACGGCACGGGCCGGCTCTGGCTGGCCGGCCGCTGCGCCGCCCGCATCCAGGATACGCGCGGCACGCTCGACCCCTTCACTGTCGAGTGCGCCGTCGCGCGAATGCCCGGCGTACACCGCTGCGCGCTGGTGTCTCACCTCGACAGGCGCATTCTCGTAATCGAGCCGCGTTTGCACGCCCGGGCGCCGGAGTCGGATACCATCGTGCGATGCGTGCCGTGGGCGCACGTCGACGACGTGCGGATCGTCCGGACTCTGCCCGTCGACCGACGGCATAACGCCAAAGTAGACTACCCGGCACTGCGACGAAGCCTGGGCATCGAGGACTTCTCGAGCAGTTGAAGCTTGTGCTGCCCCAATTGCCGCGGCGAGATCTATACACTGAGAACATAAGGCCTACCAGCGACGATGGCACCTGATGTCCGTGGACTACCGGAGCTGTCATGAAGCGTCTTGCACCGGGGCCGGGATAAGTCGTGCGGAGCCGTAGGTGGCCTGCCGGACTGATTGCCCTGGAGTCGCGCGACTTCCGGCTGCTGTGGTCCGGCGCCCTGGTCTCCAATATGGGCACCTGGCTGCAGGCCGTTGCCCAGGGCTGGCTGATCCTCCAGATCACGAACTCGGCCTTTCTGCTGGGCATGGTCAACGCCGTGGGAAACCTGCCGGTGCTGACGCTGTCGATCTTCGGCGGCGTTATGGCCGATCGATTCGACCGTCGCACATTGCTGATGGCGGCACAGTCGGTGTTGATGATCCTCACCCTGATCATGGCGTTCTTGACGGCGATTCACGCCATCAACACCGGCTGGTTGTTAATCCTTGTGCTGCTCATCGGCATTGCCTCCGCCCTCAGCTCTCCGGCCTGGCAGTCGTTCGTCGGCGATCTGGTACCGAAATCCAGCCTGATGAATGCCATCGCGCTGAACTCCGCCCAATTCAACGTTGCCCGCGTGGTCGGGCCTGCCGTGGCCGGCGCACTGATCGCGCTGATCGGAATCGCGGGCTGCTTCACGCTGAACGGCCTCAGTTTCCTGGCGGTAGTGGGGGCGCTGGCAGCTGATGAACCGGCCCAAAGCCATTCTCTCGGCCGCCAAGGTTGCCGTATGGCGCAGCATAGCCGACGGCATGCGGTTCGCGGCCGGGCAAGCCGAAACGAGATCCACCCTGGTGCTGGCCACCGTGCATACGGTCTTCGGCATGCCATTCCTGATGCTGATGCCCGTATTCGCCAAGAACGTCTACCACGGAAGCGCCGGCGACCTCGGCGCGCTGTTGGCGGCGATGGGGGGTGGCGCGGTTGTCGGGGCACTGCTGACGGCGCGCCTCGGCAATGTGCCGCGCAAAGGCATGATTATCCTCGGCACTGAGGTGGCCTTCGCGTTGTCGTTGATTGTGTTCGCCCTGATTCCGGCCCGCCTCCCGGCGATGGGGGCCCTGGCGGTGGTGGGATTCTGGATGGTCAGCTTCTTCGCGGTCGCGAATACCGCTCTGCAAGTGCTCAGCGACGAGGAGGTTCGCGGACGAGTGATGGCGCTCTGGACCATCGCCTCGTGGGGCGTCTCGCCGGTGGGCAGCCTTTGGGCCGGCGCTCTGGCAAGCAGGATTGGCGCCCAGATGACGGTCGCGCTGGGCGGCGCGACGTGCCTGGTGTATGCGCTGGCCCTGGCCACGCTCTCGCCAACGCTGCGCGAGCTCTAGAATGGTAATGTCCAACCCTTGTCGGCATCATTGCCCTGCACCAGTGCCAGAACCAGAGAGAAGACGCACACGGCGCTGGTGATCGGGCCGAAGAAGTCTATCGAGCGCGAGGCCCGCTCGTCGCGAGATTCCGCGATGGCCCAGGCAGACACTGGCGACCTACCTGCGTATCGAGCAGCGACTGGGGCGCATCCGTGCCGGCGCGAGCGTGGAGGCCGCGGCGGCGCTGCTGCTGGGCGCCTGCCGGCAGCGGGCCATGAATATGCGGTTTCTCGACCAGGCGCCGGACGTCGAGGCAGACGGCCGCTTCGCCAAAGATATTGTCGCCACCCTCATGCAGGGACTCTGTCCCCCCGAGTGACCAGGAAGCAACCGCCGCGGTCTGGAGCCAGCCGCGCACGTGTAGAAACGCCGGCGCCAACGGGCCGCACTTACATTTGGTGACCGGGCGCCGCAGGCGGATCGAGCTTGGCGGCATCCCGTAGCGACAGGGAAATTCCGGCCTGAAGGCCTGATTTTTGCCCACATCTTGGCGTGCGCAGAAGTCACGACATGACCGCCGCTAGGCAGCCACTGAGCCTCCCCGGAGTGCCCGCCCCGGGTTTCAACGGGGTCACGCTATTCAGATACGCCGGCGCGAACGGGCCGGCAAGCTCTATGCCGGCGGACGCAGTACTCTACGATCAGGAAGACCGATCGCCGCGATGCAGGAGAGCTCCATGGTAATGGCTGGGCGCACCGGACGCACGAGCCTCACGCGGTCACGCGCGTCCCTGATGTGCGCGCTGGTCTGGACACTTGTCTTCTGCTGTACTGGGTCGGCGCTGCCGGCCAGTGCCGCGCCTGCTTCCCTTGCCCTGTGCAAGCGGCTAGACGCGCCGAAGGATCTGCTCACCGGCCACCGCAGTGACATCGCCGTGGTCGAGCAGGGCTATCGCTGTATCTTGAGGCACTACATCACGGGCAAGAGCGTGGATGACCGCACACTTCTGCAAGGCGCGTGGAACGAGATTTCCGGCTCCCTACCCTCCGGCACGGAGGGATATGCCCTGCCCTCGCTGCTGGGCGATCGCGACGTCGACTGGCAGCTCTTCGCCGATGAGTACGAGGCCATCGCCGCGCTCCTGCCGTCGACCGCGAGTGTCCAACAGGCGCTGGCCGAGCTGGCGCTATTCGGCATGGCCATGAGCCTGCACGACGGTCACCTTGCGTACTGGTCCACGGACGAGACGAAGATCTATCTCAGCGAGCTGAGCCCGGGCACGCCTGCGCCGACATTGGGGATCGTCACCTCGCCGGTCACGCCGACGGTCACGTCGACCTTCATCACCGACGTGCTGCCGAGTACTCCGGCGGCCGGCGCCGGCCTGCGACCCGGCGACACTATCGAACAGGTGGATGGTCAGCCTGCGATCACAGATGGCCAGCAGACGGCCGCGCTGGGTTCGGTGGAGGTTCCGCACATGGGTGATACAGTTTCCTTGTCGGTGTTCCGCCCTTCCACCCGGGCGCATTTCACGGTTTCATTGCATCCGAAGCTGATGGTGACGCAGCCGGTTTCTGCTCGCGTGGTGGGAAGCAGAATAGCCTATGTCCGGCTTCTTGAGTTCAGTGCGGATGCCGCGGCACGTGCCTTCGCGGCGATCAAAGGTCTGCACCTGGGTTCGGGGCTGCGTGGCGTGGTGCTCGACGAACGCGGTAACCTCGGTGGCGCGGAGGATCAGGCAGTCCAGATTCTCGGCGCCTTTGCCCACAATGCCGTCGTCGGCTACGAAGTGGATGGCAATGGCAAGCGCGTTGCCCTGCGCACAGGCAGCACAGTTCCCTTCTTGCGTGTGCCGTTGGTCGTGCTGACCGATAATGAGTCCGCTTCTTCGTCTGAACTCGTGGCGGCTGCCGTCCGCGACTTGCGATTGGGCACGCTGGTCGGCAGTCGTACGAGCGGCGATCTGGCCGGAGCATACTTTTACAGTCTGAGCGACGGAAGCGCGCTGGAAATCACGGCGCTTCACGTGCTCGGAGCGAACGGAGAGCTGATCGACAAGATCGGTGTTGCTCCGGATCAGCAGGCTACCGCCACGGCCAAGCAGCTTTCTGCCGGCGTCGATCCGCTCATCGACCAGGCGATGAGCGATATTCCGCAGGGCTAGCCGCCGGGTGATGTTGCAGCGTTGATTCCACCAGGGCTCTTGACTTTCCCCTCACGGGATGGAGTAGGGTAGGTGCGAAGAGCTGTACTGATGCCCAGAACCGAGCGTGGCAGCCATGTTCAGGGTTGGCGAAGAGCAGTTCCCTGCTTGACTAGGCGAGAAAAGGAGTAGAGTATGCCGGCGACCGATTTCAAGCGCGAGCTCAAGGATCTCTACCAACCATCGGCCAAGGACTTCTCCATTGTGGATCTTCCGCCCATGAACTACCTCATGATCGACGGGGAGGGATATCCAGACACGTCGCAGGCCTTTGCCGATGCAATTGGCGCCCTGTATGCCGTGGCCTACACACTCAAGTTCGAGATCAAGAAGACCGACGCCTCCTCGGACTACAGCGTCCTGCCGCTGGAGGCACTCTGGTGGGGCGCGGACAACCCTGACTTCACGGCCGCTCGGCCCGACCAGTGGCGGTGGACCGCGATGATCATGCAGCCGCCAGTGGTGACGCGCGAGGCCGTCACGGCCGCGATGCAGGCAGCTGGAAAGAAGAAGCCGCTGCCCGCGCTGCCGCGCATGCGCTTTGAAGCATTCCATGAGGGCCTGTGCGCCCAGATCCTGTACTACGGACCGTATAAGGACGAAGGGCCCACGATCCGGCGGTTGCACGATTTCATTCACGACCGCGGCTATGTCCTGACGGGCAAGCACCACGAGATCTACCTTGGCGATCCTCGCCGCACGGAACCCTCGAAACTCAAGACGGTAATCCGGCAGCCCATGGCTCGGCCGCGATAGAGCGGGCTCGACCGGCACACTGCACGGGAGTTCACACGCCGGTGACGACCACGTGGCGGTTCCGGCAGTGCGTCAATTGGTCTCGACGGCGCCCTAGCGATCCGCGTCCAGTCCCGTCTGGTACCGCGCAACCGTGAAGCTGATGAGCAACGGCACGTTGGCCGCGAACAGGATCAGCATCAGCGTGAGTACCAACAGCGGCGCGCCACTGGTGTGGTTATGCACGAAGGAATACTCGATCATCCCCGCGGACACCGCGTAGGCGAGCAGCGCCCACTTTGCCACGAGGAAGAATGTGTGCCAGGCAAATCCACGATGCCGGGCGAGGAGGGCGATACTGGTGGCCAGTAGCAGGGCGCTCAGCACGAGAAGCCCGATGGGAGCAGCGAGCGAAGGTTGGCCCGGAAACGAGGACGCCATGATGATGCCCCCGACGACCACCAGGGCCAGGGAAGCGCCGGCCAGCTGGGCAACCGGCGGAGCGACAGGACTCTGGGAGACCGCGCTCATTGCGATGCCACGCGCGTCATGATCACGAGCGTCGCTACCTGCATGGTGCCGGTGACGCCGGCAGTGTAGATGAACCGGCGCATGAGCGTGCCGATGATCCTGCCGTTGGGATGCGGTTTGTTCATCTCGAACAGCACGGCGATATTAGCCGGCTCCAGAAGTCCAAGGGCGATTGTGGCCATGACGCCGACCACGACGAACGACCCGATCAACCAACCGTGGTTCGGGCTTGAAGAGGCGAGGTTGCCGAGATCGATAGCCAGCTGGAAACCTGACGCGAGGGTCATGATCACGAGTGTCGGCATGATCAGCACCATCATCGGCATGAACCGCGCCGAGAACTCGGCCCGGGACGGTATGGACATGCGGCCGATGATCGGCCCGATGACGAGCCCGACAAAGAGGTCGATCCCCGTCCACAGGCCCCCGCCCGCCACGTGATAGAACGTGAGCGCCCACCGCGAATCGGTCGCGATGGACGCTATCAGCCCGATGATGATTGCCACGACGATAGGAAGTCCCTTGACCGGCACGATCTGGATGGTCGAACGTGGCCGCGCGTCAATGCCGATGCCCATCGCCACGGCCTGAGCCTGGTCTGCCATCCCTGATCCCCCGATCGAACCGATAGTAGAGGCGCGCACTCAAGGCAACCATGCCGACAACATTCACCCACTCATACTTCAGGATAAAGAATAGAATTCTAGGTTTCAAGCACCTAAACAGGCTAAATATCGCGTGTGCGAGAAGGCATGATCTGCCTGTTAACGGGCGAGCCCAAGGGCTCACTTCTTCTTCGCTGCCCGTTGAGCAAGCGCTGCGGAGTTGGCTGCCACCGCGGCGCGGATGAGCTGCTTGAAGGCAGCTTCGTCGATCTTCTCTCCTTCGTGGAAGTCGATCGCTCGCCGCACGTTCCCTTCCAAGCTGGAATTGAAGATCTTGTTCGGGTCCTCGAGAGAGGCTCCGCGGAAGAAGGTGAGCTTCACCGCCTGCTTGTACGTTTCCCCCGTGCAGATGCCTCCGTCATGGGACCAGACGGGGGTACCCGGCGAGCTTTCTTTAACCCATTTCCACTCCTCCTGGATGTCGGGGTCGGCATCGTGGATGAGCTGACGGACATGGGCGAGGGTCTCTCCTCTCCAATCCCCCAGCTCTTGGATCCGCTTCGTGATGTTCGCTGAATCGGCCCCGCCATTCGGACGGCTTGTCGACGCCATCTTCTCTCCGCTCCTTTGTTTCGCCAATAGGGGGATGGATAGGAGTTTCCTGTCCTCATGCGTTCTACCTGCCATGACCCCGAGCATACCACTGCCCGGCATACCGCCGTCTGATCTCTCTCACTGCGAGAGCTGCGTCACCCGGGCTCGTGCGCGCGGGACGCGCGGCCGTCGTGCGCTATGGCGGCGCTCCCATCCGATTGTCTCAACTCCATCCAGTCCCCATGTGCTTGCAGCATGGCGTGCAGGTCGGCCAGCAATCCGCGATCGCCCATACCGCGGGCCAACTCAGCTGCCTGCACGAACAGCGCTCGTGCACCGCAGCCCATGGGCGGCGCGCTTCCCGTGACTCAACCCGTTGCTCGTCCGTCCACGTAGCCCCGAACGAGTGACTCAGCTCAAGCGAAGGATCGCGCCACCAGTGCCGACCGCAAGGCAGGTGCCACCACGACTGCAGGTGACGCCGTTCAGTGTCGTGGTCTTGCTGCCGCCCGACGCTACCTGGCTGGTCCAGTGCTCGCCACCGTCCGCGGTGGTGAGGATGGTGCCGTACTGGCCGACCGCGACGCAGAAAGTCAGATTGGCGCAGCCGACACCGTACAGGACGCTCCCGTGTGTGATGTCGTCAAACGACTCGTACGTCGACCACGTCACTCCGCCGTCGTGGCTGCTCAGCACGATACCGTTCAGCTCACCGCCCACCGCGATGCAGACGCGCGTGCTTGGGCAGCTCACTCCATACAGTGAGGTGTCTTTGATCCCGGAATGCCGGCTCGTCCAGGTGACGCCGCCATCGGCGCTGGTAAGGTCCAGGCCGTCATTGCCCACGGCCACGCAAATTCGTGCGCTGGGACAGCTCACGGCTTCCAGGGTGCTCGCGCTGCTCGTGGCCCGGTTCGACCAGCTGCGACCGCTATCCACGCTGGTCAGGATCCCAGCCGCCTCCGCGCCGGAATACCCTACGGCCACGCAGCTCGTCGTGCTCGGGCAGCTCACCCCGTTGAGCGCCGTGCTTGCGGCCGGCGTCCAGATCGACCAGCGGACACCGCCGTCCGTGGTGGTCAGCACGCCGCGTGGCGTCGCTGCCAGGCAGTCGGTCGTGCTCGGGCAGGCGACGGCAGTGAAGGCGTCGTCGGTACCCGCGGAGCTGCTACTCCAGCTGCCGCCGCCGTCGATACTGGATCGAATGGCGCCGTCGTCGCCCACGGCCAGACAGCGGGTTGGCCCTGCGCAGCTCACACCACGCAGGCTCTGAGTCGTACCTGAGGACCCCGCATGCCAGGTGGCGCCGCCGTCGGCGCTGGCGAGGACCGTGCCGTTCATACCCACCGCTACGCATCTGGTACTGCTCGGACAGGCCACGCCGTACAAATTGTTGTTGGTGCCCGACGCGCGAGTAGCCCACGTGGCGCCGCCGTCGGCGCTGGCCAGGATGGCGCCGCTCTCGCCCACCGCTACACACCCGCTGCTGGTGAAACAGGTGACTGTCTGCAGGGCGTCGTACGTGCCGGGCGGCATGCTATGCGGGCTCCAGCTGGCTCCGGCGTTGGTGCTGGCCAGGATGCGACCGCCGCCCACGGCCAGGCACACGCTGTTGCTCAGGCAGGTCACGCCGTCAAGGTCATCGCTGGTACCGGATACACGGTTGGTCCAAGTGCTTCCAGCATCGGTGCTGGTGAGCACGGTGCCGGCCTCGCCCACGACCACGCACAAGCTCACGCTTGGGCAGCTGACCGCGGCAAGCGTCTTGGTGGTACTGGACCTTCTGCCTGTCCAACTCGCTCCGCCGTTCACGCTGGTGAGCATGGCGCCGTCGAGGCCAACAGCAACACACACGCGCATGCCGGCACAGCCGATGCCGTGGATTGCCCCGGAATTGGCGCCCAGGGCATTCGCGGTCCAGACCACGGTCCCATGACCAACCGGCAAGGCAACCCCACCCGAACTAGCGCTGTCGCCGACTACCAGACAGGTGCCAGCCTGCGCGCAGCTCGCGCCGCGCAGCTTGATGCCGCCTCCTAGTCGCAACTGGCGCAGCCACGAAGTGCCTCCGTCTACGCTGTGCAGGGCAACCGTGTCGTCGTCCAATTGTGCGTTCAGCTTCCAACCTACCGCCACGCAGTCTTGCGTGTTCCCGCAGCCGACTCCGAAGAGATCGAGGCTGGTGCCGGACGACCGGTTGTGCCAGAATGCCGTCCCCGTACCCGCGTTGACTGCCGTCGCCTTGCTCCGCGGCGAGCCCTCGAGCCAGAATTCACAATTCGGCTGCGCCGCGGCCTTCGGGGCACGCTGCTGCAAGCACAGCTTCGTGCCCCGCTGGTACTGATCGAGCGCCCAGCGGTACGTCTCTTTCGCCAGCGAGCCCGGTTTGGTGTAGTTGTTCTTCTTGTTGCACGTATCCTTGCTGACCACGGCGCTCTGGTCCGGTGTGAGAGTCAGAGTGTTCTTGTCGGCGACGAGGCGGCCTGTAGCGTAGAGGAAGACAGCGCTGGTGCAGCCATAGAACGACGTCTGCAACAGGCCGCCATAGACGTAGTGCCCGTCGGCAGCGAACGTGTAGCGCTCTCCGGCACCGGTAGGAGGCGCGTACTCGCCGGTCAATGGATTCTGGAAGGTGATCCCGCTGACGCTCCCGGCCGACCAACTCCCGATGAGGAGTGTGGGCACGGACTCGCCACTCCGGCCTTCCGCGGCTGCGCGCGGCGAGGGAAGGGCGAACACGGGGAGCAGTCCAACTACGATACTCACCAGAAGAGCAAGTCGCCGCGCCATGGTTAACCTCCCCGCAACTGGACCGGCGAGACCCAGCTCACCGGCTCGGGTCTCGACAAGCTTCCACTATCAGCGCCAGTATAGATCGGTTGAGCCGGCGCTAGCTCATCGAGTGGCGGCTGGCAGACTCTGCGCTCAACCCGCCCGTCAACACCCGAGTCACCCCGATGATGAGCCTCGTGAGTTGCTCGGGTGTCCGATCGGCGTGTGTAAGCATCTGATCTGTAACGACGCAACGGCACATAGAGTTGCCTCCTGGCTGACGCGACTGTGGAGCGCCACAACCGCTCATGCATGAAGATGCAACCTCACGTTCGCCGTCGTGGAGCGATGGCGTCGTGATGTGGCAGGTGATCTGGCTGGCTCGGCTCGTCATGCCTGGGTGCATATCGTGCATTCCTGCCCAACGAGCTGGGGCCAGCTGTCTCTGATGCGCGATAGACCCATGCACCGGGTTGCGCCTACCCGCTGCGCACAGCAGGCTCGCCTGCGGCTGCAACCGCGAACGCTGCTCAATCAGGTGATAGCGCCGGGCCCAGGAGGCTTCGTGTTGTGCTTCTCGAAGATCGCGCAAGTGCCCGCGGCAAGCCGGTACTGCGTGGCTCCCCGTGGAACGTGCGACGAGTTGAGCGGGTGCGATGCAGCGGCACCTCTGCGCGCTTCGCAGGCTGACCGCGCAACGGCGCAGTCGATAGGGTTAGACAATCTGTCGTTATGGACTATTTCCGCTTCGTTTGTGGTGACGCGAAAAGCCCCGGCGGAAGGTTAAGCGAAAGAGAGAAGAGTGTAGTTACAGTGCCGCCGTGCGGCTGCCGGACCGTGAGTGCGATTTGCCAGTTGCCGAACATCGGCAGCGTGCCTACGGCCGCGTAACGACCACCGGCGCCTGCCGTGAACGTAACGTGGAGGGGGCTCATGACCATGCCCAGCATGGTTGCGGTCGCGGTAACTGCTGCCTGACCGAGGGGCTGACTGCCGTTATCGATCCGCAGTGCGAAGTGGTTCATACCTGGTATGAGGGGTGACATGGTCATCTCAAGATAGAGGCCGCCGATCCGCTTCGACTGGGTAACGGTTTGGGGCCGCAGGATCAGGCCCGGATCAACGGTCGTTGCCGTCGGCTTGCCGCCAAGGTCCGGCTTTGCTGCTGCCCGACCATGGACGCTGACGCCAATGCCCACAAGGCCGAGCGCCACCAGGAGCACGAGGCATGCCACGGCCGCTCGGCGTAGCGCGCGACCCGATGGGGCAGCCCTGGCTGGCGCGATCGGTGCCTGAAGGTGGCTTGATGGTCGAAGGTGCCGCGTACTTCGATCCAGGTGGTGTGGAAGGCTCACCAGTTATCCCCCTGTGTGTTCCGTGGGGCGCGGGCATGTTGCCCGCGCCCCACGACACTGCTCCCTGCTCAACGGCAGGGCTGTGCGCTGCTCGCTCTATCGCGTGCTACTGGCCTGTCGGCAGCACGGTGATCGTTCCTATCATGCCCGGATGAACCAGGCAATTGTAGGTGTACGTACCGGCCTTGGCGAAGGTCAGGGAAAACGCAGCCTTCACGTATTTCTGGCCGGGCAGATTCAGGTAATTACCCTGCAGGTCGAGGCCGGAGCTGGCCACGCCTCCGGTGTACATGCCGCCGGCCGGCATGACCGGCGTGCTGATCACCGGGTTGAGCGCCAGAGTCGGGCCGGTGGGGCCGGTCGCTACCGGGATAAGTAGCGGCGTCTTGCGCGGATCGATGCCGAAGCTGACCGTGTGAAAGAGCACCCCGCCGGACACCCAGTTCACTTTGTCACCAACGTGAATGAATATCGCGAGAATCGCATGTCGTGTCGTCCTTTCTTGTTTGGGGACCTCGGTGGGCCCGCCAGTCTCGTTGTCATCGTCCACGCGGAGGACACCCACTCTTGTGGGTACCCGCAGCCTGAAGACCTGGGTCTCAAGCGCCGCGGCAATGGCTATGAGCAACGCACTTGACCAACTAGGTTTGTCTGGGCGAGCTGTTTCCTACTGTGGCGGCGGCTGGAGCCGGCTGAGCAGTTCGTTCATCGCCGGCGAGGCATCGCTATGGTGGTGAACTATCTTCCAGTCCCCACCCTCACGGCGGTAGATGTTGGTCACTCGCTGGCTGATCGAGACGTGCTCGCCGGCCAGCGTAGCCTCACCTTCCTCCACACCGACCTCGTAGGCCAAATCCGTCCCCACGCGGATCAGCTGGTCGCTCAACCGAATCCTGCCCCCGCTGAAGGCGTTGGCTGCCATCTCCCACACCGGCCGCACCTGTTCCCAGCCCACCTCACGCTTCCCGATCGGGTGCATGGTGGTCACGTCTGGGCCATGCGACCAAATTGCCATCATCGGGCCGGCGTCGCCAGAGGTCCCACTGTTCAGCGCCGCGTAGAATCGATTTGATGCTTGCCGGACCTCGTCTTCTGCTGCCATGGAATGACCTCCTCATGTGCCGTCACGGTGAACCCGCGACTCATCTCACGAACCGAGCTCTGGGCTCGAGTAGTACACGGCTGGCTACTCCTGCACGTCAAACAGCATGTGCGACGTTCAGGGAGCCGCCTCGAAGAACTCCACCCGCGGTGCACCTTCCACCCCGCCATGCTGCATGGCCTCGCGCAAGGCCGGATTGGCGGCGAACGCCTCAGCGGCGGCCATCGTGGCGAAGCTGTGCAGAACCAGCACGCTGTTCGGGTCGTCCTTGGCCTGGTAGACGCTCTCGGCAGTCACCCCGGCTGCCTTCTGCAACGGTCCGACCTCGTCGTATACCTTTCGCCAGGCGCGATAGTCTCTGACCCGGTGATGAACAACTAACATGGCCATGATTTTCTAGTCCTTCCACTGATCGTGCTTGCTGCCCCCGGCCCTCGCCGGGCGGCGTGCTAGCTCGCGCGCTACCTTCCCTTGATCGACGCCCTCGTCCATCCCTTCCGTTGCGGCACAGTCTCAGTGGCCGCAGCAGTCCGTACCGCTCACGGAACATGCTCGTGGGTCGGAACCAGTTTCCCAACACTGACCCGACGTCCAGCTCGTCGAGGAGCAGCCTTCCGGAGGCCTGCTGCTTCCCGCATTGGCCATTTCCTCAAGAAGGAAGGGCGAATCCAGGAAGCTCCGTGTCGGGTGAAGCGAGCCATGGGCGGCCATGGCGGACGGGTACGAGGCTGGGATCGCGGCAATACGGAGCGAGGCGTCATCCCAACGACTGTAGCTGCCGGTACCGGTTGTGACCGTTGGGTGGACAGTGCCGGCGGGAACCCGCACTGCGTTGCTCAGCGTGGAACGCCCGAGGAGTTGATCACGCGTATTCAGTATGCGCCGTTATCCTTCCTGAGTCAAATATAACCTGATTTATCTCTCTAAACCCGGGGCCACAGCTGTCGTCGCCGCTGGGATCTCACGTCCTGACAAAACGCCGCAAGGCGATCTCCCATCGGACGCACGCGCACGCTCAACCTGCGTTGCCGCTGCTGGGAGCACGCCTCGAACTCCACAGCGCTGCCGTCGGCGAGCGCCTGCCTGCACGCACGTCGGAGAGGCGAGGCTCGTAGTGGTCCTGCGTCCGAGTCGGGCACCAAACCCCACTGCTGCCAAACCCCAGCCTGGCCTACAGGCAGCGGTCCACCACGATCTTCCCGTTGGCCGACGTGGGCCGCGAAGCAGTCCGGCGATATCAGGGGTGTCGTCGGCGTTTACGCCGACACTGTCCCGCAGGCGCGCGAATGGTTGGTCGGAGGCGCATGACCCATTTGACACCGCAACCGCCGAGTTGGACGAACGTTGCTGCGGTAACCCGGTCGGCAGTCGTCGGAGGCTGTGGCCACGTTCCGCGGAGTAGGCCGGGCGTGTCGCGGGCACCACGCAGGGCGCGCTTGGCCGCGTCGGGAACGGAGTCCGGGTCTTCTCTGCCTGCCTGAACCGGCCGGTTGGCTTCGCCGTGGATCCCAACGGAAACCTGTTCATCGTGGACCGCAAGTGTGCCACGGTCCGTGAGGTATTCGCGGACAGCGGCGTGATCGTCACGATGGCGGGCACCGGGAAGTGCCGCTGACGATTGCGGCCCGGACGGGCCGTCTGAGCGTTGTGGGCAACCTGCTCGCGTTGCCGACGAGATGGAAGAAGATGGCGCGCAGCAGCGGCGTGTTCGCAGTGGCTGTGGCTACAGCCCCGTCATGCTCGCCTCCGTCAAGTCGCCGGTTCGGCTGCGGCGCTCCGCTCCAGGCGTCCGCAATTACAGCCAGTACAGCAAGCCCTGACGCCCCGCGCGGTCGTGTCCCTCCTCGGTGCACCGCTCGGCCCGACAGCGCTGACACGGCATCCCATCACCCTCTCCTTCAGCCAGGAGGATGCCAGGCCCCAGTCCCGCCCAACCAAACCGCCTGTGGCATCTGGGCCACAATTGCCCTGAGGATCCTCACCTATAATGGCGGTCCAGCGCCAGCGAAGCCCGACATGAGCGAAGCCCCATCCACATATTCTTGACACGAGGAGCGGGCGCGTGCATACTGCGAGACAGCACCCGGCAGACATGGTGACGCCCGGACGGGGCGAGTATTTCCGCAGAGAATGCGGATTCTCGGCGCGGCCATCTCCGAAGGATAGTGCACGGCGACATGGCTGTGCGAGCAAGCGAGTGGATGAGGAGGAGCAGGTGAGCATGTACAAAGCGCAGCTCGAGTGCTTGAGTTGCTCGAACAGTCGGAGCTTCATGCATCACGCTGATCGAGCCAGCAGGCCCGTGAGCCAACAGGAGGCATTCGAGTTGCCGCGACGCGCTGTGCTCACCTGCGGACGGTGCGGAAGCCAGAGTCTGCTGCGCATGTGGGCCGACGCCATTCCCTACGCGACAGCGGGCTACTCCGGGCGAAGGCGCCGCCGTCAACCTGCTCCATAGGGGCGGCCACAAGCCATGAAGCTGCTGCAGGGACGCCGAAGGATCGATCATGGTTCTACCCGTGCTGATTATCGAGGCTCACGACCAAGTGCGAGGCGCACTTGCCCAGCGATTGCGACACCGGCCCGACGTCATGGTGCTTGCCGCGATCGTCGATGTGCCCAGCGCCGTGCCGCTCCTGCACAGCCTCAAGCCGGACCTCGTGCTCTCTGAGCCGAAAACAGGCCCTCGTCATCACGCCGTTCCTCTGCGAGAACTGGTGGAAACCGGCCAGCCTATCATCGTGTGGGCATCGTCCCTTCACCGCGGCCGGCGGGCCGATCCTGTCCATGGGCAGCTTGCCCTCGCTCATCGACGGACGGCCCGATGCCAGTGGGCGATTGGCAAGGCTCCTGGCTTGGCCCGCGCGCATCGGGAACGCTCCCATGACGTCGCGGGCGACTCATTCGACCGAATCGGCGCGGTGATCGTGGGGCGCAGGAGTTTCAACGGTGTGCCGGCGCCGCGCTGCACGCCTGGTCGTGCGAGGCACACCCGTCCTCAGTGTACAGGCATCCAGTGCATGAACAGCCGATCACGGAGAGTCTGCATGCCGCTATCTCCGGCCGGCCCCTCTTCCGTTTCCCAGCGGCACAGCAGCTGAGGGGATGCCGCGCTCTCTTGCTGCGGCTCCGGCGGACGATTGATAGACGGAGAGCTCCCAGCCCTGAGGGAGAACGCCGTGCGCTGAAACGAACCGCCACCGAGTCCAACGCGGCGGAATCTGCTTACGAGGTACATCCTCGTACCTCCTTTCTCTCGCCCGATCGCGGTCGCGAGCGACGGCGGATGGCCCCAGCCCCTCGGCAAGCCCCCGCGCGATTTCACACCGGGAATACACTCAGAGTGAACTCATATTTGCTTCACTACAGTCACTATAGCAGATTGCGTACCACAGGTGAATAGGATGTTTGTCTCAGTACACGGCACTCTGGTTGAAGCGATAAGGAATTGGCGGCAACCGCCGCGCAGTCCAGGTGGATGCGCGCCGCCCCAGCTACCGTCCGAGCAGCGCGGCGCTCGCCTGGTCCAGGTACAGATCGACACTGGCATGCCGGCGCAGAATGGATGCCGGATGCCAGGGTGATACCTCTTCCTCCACGCAGGCTCGCACGGCTTCCGCCTTTCGTGGGCCCGGTACCGCGCAGAAGATCTGCCGTGCGCGGAGGATCTGCTGAATGGACATGGAAATGGCCCGCACGGGCACGTCCGCAAGCGTCGGGAACCACCCTTCTGCCACCTGCTGTGTGCGGCATGTCACATCCAGATCCACGACGATGAAGGGGTCGTCGATCTGGAAATCGGCAGGAGGATCGTTGAAGGCCAGATGGCCATTCTCCCCGATGCCGACAAAGGCAGCATCGATTGGCGCCTCTCGAACCAGCATGCCGAGGCGCCGGCATTCGTCGGCTGGGTCGGCCTCGGCATCGATCAGGACGGCGTTGCCAGGATGCGCCTTGCCGATGAAGCGCTGCTGCAAGTAGTGTCGAAAGCTCGCGGGGTGGCCTGGCGGCAAGCCGAGATACTCGTCAAGGTGAAACATAGTCACGTTCGACCAGTCGATATCCGGCTGTGCGACCAGCGCCGAGAGCATGGTGAACTGCGAGGCACCGGTGGCAAGCACGATGCGTCCGACGTGCCTTTCGGTCAGCGCGCGACGTATGGAGGCAGCGGCGTCAGCCGCCGCAAGCAGGCCGAGTTGCTTCTCGGACTCAGCGTGATGGATCCTCATGGCCCAGCTCCATTTCAGACTGCGTCCCCTGTCCTGCCCTCGTGTGCGGCGCTGGCGTCTTACGCCGTCATGTCCTCCGACTCAGTGCCATGCCCCAGCCACTGCAACGCTTTTCGTTCCCAGTCAGGATCATCGGCGCCAAAATAGCGGCCGGCAGCCGCGATTCCAGACTTCCTCGTGAGGCGGGAGGTCTGCATTGCTGTAATCTGGTCGGGGCATAGTACCGCCCACCGACCCATGCCATTGTATGCCAGCCACGCCATGTTCTCTTCCACGATCGCGGCTGTCTGTGGAGAATATGGCTTCGCTTCACGTTTGTCGACGAGCAATGCATAGCTTCTGACCGATCGGGCCAGCCGCTTAAGCGCAGCATATCCGGTCACCATTTCTTCAGGCCGGACAAACCCCGAGACCGTCATCCTGATGCCGTAGGTAGTCTTCGCGCTGGTCATCATGGTCAGATCCTCCTGACAAGCTCAAGTTCATCATGCGCGGTGGCCCATATCGGCACTACTCTAGGGTGGTCCACCGGGATCGTCTATCGCCCGTTTGGGTGCCCTACGCAGGACTAGCGCGGGATTTGGCCGAGATTCTTGCGCATGGCGGCCGTGCTGGGCCGGGCGCGCGGCCGTGATGGCTGAGAATTGGGACGGCCAGCGGCGCGCAGCTGGCCTGAGCGAGACTCAGATGGCCGAGCGGCTAGGCGTCAGCGCGGACTGAGTGCGCCAGACCGAGAGCAATCCGGACATTCGCGTCGCCACCGTGGCCACCTACGTCGCGGCGTTGGGCGGGGAGCTGCAATTCTGCGTCTTGCTGTCGGGCAGAGCGCCTCTGGATCTGACCGAGATGCCCCCAACGTTCCTGCGCCCAATCGCGCTGCCAAGGCCGTCAAGCCCGTATAGTCCCCCACTCTGGGCAGCAGCCCTGTGCTACACCCCATCGCGCAGCAGTGAGGTAGCGACCCGATACTGGCGATGGTGCTGTCGTGCGCGGTGGTCGGCCTGGACGGCGCGCTCGTGCAGGTCGAGGTAGACCTGGCCAACGGTCTCCCTGCCTTCACCATCGTCGGCCTGCCCGATGCAGCGGTCAACGAGGCCAAGGAGCGGGTGCGGGCTGCAATCAGGAATTCGGGCCTGGCGTTTCCGCTCAAGCGCATCACGGTCAATCTGGCCCCGGCAGACATCCGGAAGGAAGGCCCGTCCTATGACCTGCCGATGGCGGTGGGGGTGTTGCGGGCCGGCGAGCAGGTCGTCTTCGACGATCATCCCGAGGGTCCCCGGAGCCTGTTCCTGGGCGAGCTGGGACTGGATGGGGCACTGCGCCACACCAATGGCATTCTGCCGATGGTCGCCCTGGCGCGCGAGCACGGCATCACCACGGTATTCGTGCCGGCGGTGGACGCGCAGGAGGCGGCCCTGGTGGAGGGGGTGACGATCATTCCAGTGGAGCACCTGGCGGCACTGGTGGGGCACCTGCGGGGCGAAAGGCCGATCGCGCCGGCCCAGCCGCTGGCACTCGACCTGGACGTGGAGCCCGCGGTGGCCTCCGACTTCGCCGCTGTGCGGGGGCAGGAGCACGTGAAGCGGGCGCTGGAAGTAGCGGCGGCGGGCGGGCACAATGTGCTGATGTTGTGAATACAATCACGCATCGGACAGGACGAGCCTTCACGCTGGATGGTGCCAGTCCGGCGCCCGTTGAGTCCATAAGAGATCAGGTGCTGGCAGCTCTGCGCGCGCCATACGCGGAGTATCAGCGTCCAGATTCCATCAAGGTGCTTGCTCGTGTGACGCGTCGGCGCACGCAGGCAGTGGTCGCGGACGTGCAGGATGTGGTGGGCGAGGACTCGGTTCAACGGCTGGGTCAGCAGGACAAGCGTGGCGTCGTGCCCTTGCTGGGCGAAGCAGGCGAGCATCGATGAGGACGCCCGGGGCTCCTTTCTATAAGGTGGTGCGGCGACGGAGGTGGAGGCCTGACATGCGTACCGTTCGGATTGCTGGGATTGGCGGTATTGTCGGTGAGCTTTCAGCATCACATGAGTATGCTTTCAAGTGCATTGTGATTCGCTGCTGTTGTTGGCAAAATGGCAGCGCACGGGGCTGCCGAGACTGCGGATACCGACGGATCACCTGCTCGGACATGGGCGCAGGTATTGCAGCAACTCCGAGTCGAGCGCACGAACATGCGATGAAATGTACGCAAGGACACAGCAGGCGGGCACCAGTTCGTTCATACTGGATGACGGAGCGTCCTCTATCTGCATGCCGGCACGTGATGGTGGTCGCGGCTCGGTGAAGTGTCAGCGAGTTTGGTCATGAGCAATTCTGTGGCGGATGGCAGGCACGCGGGAAAGTGCATCGTGGTCTGCCCATCAGGCACCGGTGATCTCACGACTATTGGCGCGGCACTTGAAGTTGCCCAGCCTGGAGCGCCTATTCAAGTGCGCCAGCGCCAGTATACAGAGCAGGTCGTGCTGACGAGGCCGGTCCAGATTGAAGGAGCAGAGTCCGGCACGGCCGCCGTGGAGGTCTCAGGCTCTCCATGAGGCGTGCTGCTGTTAGCGATCGCCGTGTTCGCCGTCGTCCACTCCGGGGGAACTGTCCCTCGCGCCGTGCTAGCCGTCGCATTCGCCGGTCTGCTGCTGATCATTCTCGCCGTCCAGCGTGTATCGGGCGGATAGTGTGCCGCCATTGAAAAGCGAAGAGAGGTGTCCCCATGCGTTTTGAGATCTGTGTCGACTCTACCGAAGGTGTTCGCGCCGCACGTGAAGCCGGAGCACATCGGGTTGAACTCTGTGCGAATCTGCTTGAGGGTGGGACGACGCCGAGCGTCGGCCTGATTCGGCGCGCGCGCTCGGTTGACGGCATCGGGCTGCATGTGATGATACGCCCTCGCGGTGGCGATTTTCTCTACTCCGACGATGAATTTGCCGTGATGCGTACCGACGTGCAGACGGCGCGCGCCGAGGGCGCTGATGGCGTGGTGATCGGTTTGCTGACGGAGGATGGACGGATCGACGCGGCACGAAGCAGGCTGCTGATCGATGCTGCGCGGCCGCTTGCCGTCACATTCCATCGTGCGTTTGATATGGCGAAAGATCCCTTCGAATCGCTCGAAACGCTCGTCGACCTCGGCGTGGAGCGCGTTCTCACCTCCGGACAGGAAGACAGCGTGCTTGAAGGACTCTCGGTCATTACCGAACTTGTTGGTCGGGCCGGGTCACGCCTGATCGTGATGCCGGGTGGGGGAATTACGCCGCGCAACGTGGCCCGGATCGTGCGCGAAAGTGGCGCTTCGGAGATTCATTTTGCGGCGCTCATGCCCTCGGAAAGCAACATGCGGTTTCGCCGTGAAAATGTCTTCATGGGGGGAGCGCTACGCGCGCCGGAGTTCGGTCTTGCAACCACGTCATGTCCCGTGATCCGCGCCGTCATCGATGGTGCGCTTCAGCGTTGACACGGTGAGCAGCATACACCGCCGGGCGCCTCCCCGGCTAGGCCGCTGCACCGCAACCTGGCGCACCTACCCAGGGTTTGACGTCGGCACCGGGGAGGCTATAGACCCCGGTGGTGGTTCGATGACCGGTGTTCCCGGGTTGTGATGGCAAAGTATGTACATCGGGCTCGTGGGATCGAGGTTGTCGGGGCAGTCGGTTGCGGCAAGCTTGATCGTGCTCGATCGCACGACATAACCGCCGAGATCGTATTCCAGCCTCACGCTGTCGCCGGGCTTCGCCTTGAAGCCATAGCTGAACGAGTTGAAGTCCTTTGACGGATCGATGAGCTGGACCTGGATCTTGGTAATCCCACCTGTCTTGCCGTCGGTGATCATGATCCTGGCGCCGTTGCGCACCTTCGCCGTGTCTATCGCCGGCCATTCGCCGCTAAAGACGCCGCGTATACCACCCACCATGGTGTACTCGTTCTCGGCTGGAACCACCGTAGCGGTCACCTTGAAGCGCGGCAGGAACTTGCTCACCAGCATCTCGTCCGCCTTGATCGCGGTCGGTACAAGGATTGTCCGCTGGTCGTCGACGACGTTGCTGTCGACCATATACAACTGCTGGCCGGTAGCGAACAGCTTCGACCAAAGGGATCTGGTTTTCGCTATGCGAATATCCCGGCCATTGATCGTGCGGTGCAGGTAGCCTTTGCTATCCGGAGTCAGCCCGTCGATGGAAGGCAGAGCGTATTTGTGCCAGGGGCTGCTGATGCCGGGCGGGAGCGGGATTGTGTCCTGTGAGAGAAAGTTGGTGTTCACGTAGGCCGCTACGCTGATCATCAGCTGCTCGGGACTCTGGCCATAATCGAGTGGCGCGGGCGTGTACCCGGCATTGGCGGCGACCAACTTACCCGTCGTGCTGCTCTCGTAGGGATCTGGATCGCCCAATGCTTTGGCATGGCCGTCATTCCGCACATGCGCGGGTACGGTCATGTCCGCCATCAGGTGCATCGTCTCTCCCAGGGAGCGCCATGCCTGGCCATAGTTCACATTTCCCGCGTCCGGACTCGCGAGGGCTTGTGTGAGGTAGTCCTTCCCGTCTGCCCAGGAATACTTCTGATCGAAGGCCGTGCCCCAGTTCTCGCCATGGAACGCCCATTGCACGGCATCGATGCCCGGATTAGCGTACTCGCTGTTATAGTGGCTCACGAAGTTTACGAGAAACTGTTGATCGGTGAGGTAGTGCTGCCCTGCGGGAGCCTTGGGATCATAGAAGTGGGCGAGAGCCATCGTTGCTTCCGGCTCATCTGCCGAATAACCCCCGTCAATTATCCAGTCCTTCAGGTGTTTTCTCCTTTGCACGGCGATTTCCGGAGGGGTCAGTCTGCTGCCGTCGGAAGCGTCCCAAGCGATACCTGCCGTAGAAAAACCGTTGAGCGAGGCGGTCTTGAGGTACTTGTCGGCAGGCATGATATGCGTTTCAAACATCTTGATCGCCAGCGAGTTGATCGTGCCGTGCGGGGCGCCCTCAAGCGCGTCGTCGTAGGCGGCTGCCCGTCCCGGCAGCAGAAGCACCAGGGCGATGAACGGGGACAGGACTAGAACTCGTTTAGTTTCCACGAACCTGCCTCCTTGATCGTATCAAAGGTGTATGTCGTCCCGTCGACGATCAGACTGTAGAAGACGAAATCCACCGACGCTGCGGTTACTCGCGCGATCCTCATGGCACGACCAACCCTGGCGGCGGTCTCGACCGACATGCGGACCGTATGCCCCAAGAGCGCGCGATCGTGCAGCGAGAGTGCGTCGACGAAGGCTTGCAGCTTCCCGGAATCGAGATAACCGGCGATGCGGAGGACGGCGGCGTTGCTCTCGGCCACGCTTTTCGATACCGATGCAGAGAAATGCAACCGCTGGGCCGGAATCGCGGTCGGCGGGGCGGCAGGTGTGGCGGTCGGCTTCACCCTGGGCGTATTGGCCGGTGCCCCCTGGACCATGGAGAACCCCCTGCCCCCGGACTCGGCGTTCTGAGACCAGGTAGCTGGGGCCGAGTCGATCACCATATAGGTCCCCGCCGGAATGACCACGTACGGCCGGGCAGTCCAGGTGACGTTCGGTGCGCCGCCTTGACCGCCACTGGTGAGTACCTTCCAAGGGCCGTAGACCCTGCCGCCCGCCGATCGCAGGGCAATGGTGCCGCCCGGCTGGCCACGCCCATTGTTCCAGTGGTAGTCCATGATCAGCGTGATCATAAATGGCCGAGCTATGGTGAAGACGGTGGGAGAGGTCGGGCCGTTGCCCACGCCTCCGATGTTCATATTATTGAAGATGTTCTGCACGCCCGTCACGGTTGAGTGGACGCGCTTCGCAACAATCGGCGACCGCAGGTGACTCGCGACTGAGCTACGAGCGTGACTCTGACCAGCAAGCGACAGGGGGATTGCCAACACCGATACAGTCAATAGCCGACGTGCCGTTGTTCCCCGCATACGAGTCAACCTCCGTCGTGTCTGGGACCGGCGCTGGCGACGGCGGGTTCCGCAGGAAAGCCTACCGTCGAGTCCAACCCCTCCTTTGGTTTTCGCCTAGGCACCACTGTGAACCGTACCGAATGTAGCACCACATTCTCAAGTACGATATGAGGCATGTAGCGTACACCCGCTACAGTTTGCCTTAGCGTGGCAACCGCGTTCTGGTGTACTCTGCCTCCGGGCACCTGCTCGCTCAGTGGGGAGGTGAAGGCCGATTCCGCAGACCTATTGACGTCGCGGTCGACAGCCACGGCAACGTGTACGTTACCGACACCGGTGCAAGTCGGGTAGTCAAGCTATCAGCGGATGGGCGCCAGCTGATAGCATGGAAGAGCGGACCATTCGGCGACGAGAATGCTGCCACGGGTATCGCCGTTGACCAGCAGGGCGTCGTCTACGTAGCCACAAAGGATCACATCCAGAAGTTCTCTCCTGAGGGCCGATTGCTGACCGAATGGGGTTAGGAGACGCACGGTGCACGCGCTTGATAGTGGTGAGCAGGCGTTAGGGTGCCCTGCGCAATCAACTCGCTGCCGGGTGAGCCGAACCGGTCTCGATACCCATTTTCGCTGATGACAGCGACCATAGGAACTATCCGACATAACTGCAACTCGTGCAGGGCCGCGCCCCCACCGACCATCATTTGCGGACCGTTGCAGCAGGTATGGGTAATTCTGGACGTAGGGCCCGTCCTACGACCTGCCGATGGCCGTGGGGGTGCTGCGGGCCATGGAGCAGATCGTCTTCGACGACACGGGCAGCCTGTTCCTGGGTGAATTGGGTCTGGACGGCACATTGCGCCACACCAACGGCATCCTGCCGATGGTAGCGCTGGCGCGGGAGCACGGCATCACCACCGTGTTCGTGCCGGCGGTGGACGCGCAGCACGCGGCCCTGGTGGAGGGGGTGACGATCATCCCGGTGGAGCACCTGGCGGCACTGGTGGGGCACCTGCGGGGCGAGGCGCCGATCGCGCCGGCCCAGCCGCTGGCACTCGACCTCGACGTGGAGCCTGCGGTGGCCTCCGACCTTGCTGCCGAGCGGGGGCAGGAGCACGTGAAGCGGGCGCTGGAGGTGGCGGCGGCGGGCGGGCGCAGTGTACCTGTGGACCGTCGAGAGGCCGTAGCCGCACGTGCCGTGCTACGATGGAGAGAATACGATGGAGAGAAATTGATGTGGAGTGGAGGTACCAGGATATGGAAATACACCTCACTGCCGACCTGCAAGCCAAGATCGATCGCTGGGTCACCGACACCGGACGCCCGCTAGACGAGCTCTTCGCGGAAGCCATGACCGGGTACTTCGCGGCCCTTTCGGATGTGCGCCAGCTGCTGGATCGCCGCTACGACGACCTCAAGAGTGGAAGAGTCCAACCCATTGATGGCGAAGAAGCCCATGCCCTCTTGAAAGGTGAATTCGCGGCAAAGCGTACACGCACAGCATGAAGATGCGGTACGGGCTCCATCCTGGAGTGTTGCAGGATCTGCGCGAGATTCACGCCTATATCGCACCGGATGGCCCCGACGCCGCGGACCGGGTGGTGGACGAGATCTTCGAGCGAATACGGAACCTCGTCCCCTTTCCGCATCAGGGGCATCGACGTCCAGATCTGATGTCGCAGTCCTTGCGCTTCGTGCGGCTGTACGACTATCTCATCGCCTACGCGCCTGATGAGAAGCCGCTGTGGGTGGTCGCCGTGCTCCATGGCCGACGCGACCCGAGGGTGCTCGCTACGATCCTCCGCAGCCGGGAATAGGGTGTGCTACACTCCGTCGCGTAGCAGGGAGGAAGCGACCTGATGCTGGCGATGGTGCTGTCGTGCGCGGTGGTCGGCCTGGACGGCGCGCTTGTGCAGGTGGAAGTCGATCTCGCCAACGGCTTACCGGCCTTCACCATCGTCGGCCTGCCCGACGCGGCGGTAAACGAGGCCAAGGAGCGGGTGCGGGCTGCAATCAGGAATTCGGGCCTGGCGTTTCCGCTCAAGCGTATCACGGTCAATCTGGCCCCGGCAGACATCCGGAAGGAAGGCCCCTCCTATGACCTGCCGATGGCCGTGGGCGTGCTGCGGGCCATGGAGCAGATCGTCTTCGACGACACGGGCTGCCTGTTCCTGGGCGAGCTGGGACTGGATGGGGCACTGCGCCACACCAATGGCATCCTGCCGATGGTCGCCCTGGCGCGCGAGCACGGCATCACCACCGTGTTCGTGCCGGCGGTGGACGCGCAGGAAGCGGCGCTGGTGGAGGGGGTGACGATCATCCCGGTGGAGCATCTGGCGGCGCTGGTGGGGCACCTGCGGGGCGACCGGCCGATCGCGGCGGCGGAGCCGCTGGCGCTCGACCTGGACGTGGAGCCTGCGGTGGCCTCCGACTTCGCCGCTGTGCGGGGGCAGGAGCACGTGAAGCGGGCGCTGGAAGTAGCGGCGGCGGGCGGGCACAACGTGCTGATGTTCGGCGCGCCCGGAGCAGGCAAGACGCTATTGGCGCGGGCGCTGCCGGGTATTCTGCCGCGGATGACGGCGGAGGAGAGTCTGGAGGCGACGAAGATCTTCTCGGTGGCCGGGATGCTCTCCTCGGACCAGCCGATGGTGCGGGAGCGGCCGTTTCGGGCACCGCACTACACGATCAGCAACGCCGGGCTGGTGGGGGGCGGGCGCTGGCCGCGGCCGGGCGAGATCTCGCTGGCGCACCGCGGGGTGCTGTTTCTGGACGAGCTGCCGGAGTTCGGCCAGGCCGGGCTGGAGGTGCTGCGCCAGCCGCTGGAGGACGGCACCGTGACCATCAGCCGGGTCAACGGATCGGTCACCTTTCCGGCCAAGTTCATGCTGGTAGGCGCGATGAACCCGTGCCCGTGCGGGTACGCGGGGGACAGCGTGCGGGAGTGCACGTGTTCGCCGGCGACCATCGCCAAGTACCAGCACCGGCTGTCCGGGCCGCTGCTGGACCGCATCGACATTCACGTCGAGGTACCGCGGGTGCAGTACGACAAGCTGACGGGGCAAGGGGAGAGCGAGCCGTCTCGGGCGGTTCGGGCGCGGGTGCAGGGAGCGCGGGAGCGGCAGCAGGCGCGGTTTGCGGGCACGGCCATGGTCAGCAATGCGGACATGGGGCCGAGCGAGGTACGGAAGTACTGCACGACGGACCAGGCGGCGCAGGGGCTGCTGAAGTCGGCGATGCAGCAGCTGCACCTGAGCGCACGGGCCTACCATCGCACGCTGAAGCTGGCGCGGACGATCGCCGACCTGGCGGGAGCGGAGCAGATCAGGGCCATCCATGCGGCGGAAGCGCTGCAGTACCGGGCCCGCAAGCAGGTGTAGAGCTATCACAGGGCGCCAAGTGCCCTGGTATGCTGTACCTGGTACTACAAGCCTTGTGTCGCACTGCTGCTCCAGCCAAGCATCCGGTTTCCTTCCCAAGGAGCGTAACCATGTCGTTCGTCGAATCGCGCTACGAGCATATTGTCATGGATGAAAACGGCGTGCCGCACATCGCCGGCACCACGATGAAGGTGGTGGAACTCGTCACGGCGCAGACGGCCCATGGTTGGAGCCCCGAGGAGCGACATTTTCAGTTCCCCTATCTCTCGTTGGGCCAGATCTACTCGTCGCTGGCGTACTACTGGGATCATCAGGGTGTGTTGGACCAGGATATCGCTCGTCGCCAAGCCATGGCGGAGGATCTTCAGAAGCAGCTATCGTCCCCCGCGCTGCACGCCCGTCTTCGTGGACGGGTCGGGCGCTAGTGCCGCATGCCCTGTACATGGACCAGCACGTGCCGCGGGCGATCACCGTCGGGCTGCGCCTGTTCCCAGCGCGGGAGCACGGCATCACCACCGTGTTCGTGCCGGCGGTGGACGCGCAGCACGCGGCCCTGGTGGAGGGGGTGACGATCATCCCGGTGGAGCACCTGGCGGCACTGGTGGGGCACCTGCGGGGCGAGGCTCCGATCGCGCCGGCCCAGCCGCTGGCACTCGACCTCGACGTGGAGCCTGCGGTGGCCTCCGACCTTGCTGCCGAGCGGGGGCAGGAGCACGTCAAGCGGGCGCTGGAGGTGGCGGCGGCGGGCGGTCACAACGTGCTGATGTTGTGAACACAATCGCCCATCGGACAGGATTAGCCTTCACGCTTTCAGTACCGCATGAGTATGCCTTCATGTGCATGGCAATTCGCTGCTGTTGTTGGCAGAGCGGTAGCGCACACCGATGCCGAAGCAACGGACTCTGACGGATCGCCTTGTCTGAGATGGGCGCATGTCTGCGATCGCTTGCGCCGGATTGCGACCTACTGGCACTTCCCGAGTGACACGCGGCCGGCGATTCCGAAGCCGAAGCACTGGCGCTTGTCCAGGATGCGATCTGGCTGTGTATCGAGGCCCGTCAGTCCATTGGTGAGCCGATTCCCGAGGATCTGGGCTCGACCAGGGTTCAGGGTGCGTATTCGCGAGCCACGTCGAACATCGCCAGCACGTTCTCGACTGGAGTCTCCTCCAGGATGTAGTCGTGGCTCGCCGAGAGGACGTACCCGCCGCCCGGCTTCATGATCGCCATGATCTCGCGGGTCCTGGCCGAGACCGACGCCGGCGTTCCCTCAATCAAGACGTGCTGCGAATCGATGCAACCCATGAAGACCAGCTGCTGGCCATACGCGTCTTTGAGCCGGGCTGGCTCCATGCCGCGGCCGCAGGGCTGGAGCGCCTGCAGGCCATCCAGGCCCAGCTCGATCATGGCCGGAATCAACGGCGCGAAGTTGCCGCAGCAGTGCATCAGCACCTTCAGGCCATAATCATGTCCGAGCCGTGCGAGCCGCCGCAAGTGTGGAACCATGAAGCGGCGGAACGCGGCCTCGCCGATAAGCGGTCCGATCTGCGAGCCAAAGTCATTGCCGATGAAGAGGATGTCGATCACATCGTGCGCGGTGTCAAGGATGTGCTGGTTGACGCACACATAGTAGTCCACGATGTGCCCGAGCAGCGCGTCGACCACTTCTGGCCGGTCGTACATCTCTAGCAGGAGATTCTCCATGCCCATCAGGTCGATGGCGTCGTGCCAGAACGGAGACCATTCGCCGCCGAGGATAGCGTACTGCCTGTTCCAGGTGCAGGCGTCGGCGCGGATCGACGACACGTCCATCCACCACGGGTCCGGCCAGGGATAATCATGAATTGCTTGCAAGTCGGCGTGCGCCAGCGGATGGCTGAGCGGTTGCCCAACATGAAGTCCGGCGCGCTCCACGCCGAACTCCGTGCGCCGCGTGGCGTTCGGCGAAAGAGGGTAGTCCGGGCCAGCGTAGCGGGCGTAGACGCGACGGAAATCGTCGCCGAAGCGCACGAGCAACGCCTCGGTCTCGTCGAGCATCAGCCCACGCATGGCTTTCTCGATGAACTCCGGCGAGGCGCCGCACCAGGCGGGCACCCGGTCCGGTTCCTCGTGCGCGAAGGCCGCCAGGACCCGATCGCGGGGATTCACGACTTGCCCCGTACTTCGACTACTGGCCAGGCTACGATGGTCATGATCATTCCTTTCAGGCGGGCGCCTCGGTCACGTCCGCCGCCGTGGCCGCCCACTCCCACAGCCGCTGGGGTTGGTACTGCACGGTACTGATATCCCTCATGATCAGTTCGACACTACAGCCGTGCGCCTTTGCCGTGGCCAGCACGGCTTCGAGACCGTGCCGGGCTCTCCCGGTGCCAGTTGACTTCGGCAAAGACAGCGGGTCTGGGCTTGTAGGAGAAGACATAGCTCCCACGCACGTTGGCGACGGCCCCATGCACGTTGATCCACCGACTCACCGAGACCTTGCGCCGGCTCGGAATCCGCTCGAGAATGCCCATCTTCCTGTGCACCGTCACAATTGTGCCATGCGCCACCACTCTACGGCACGGCGTCGCGGCCTGTCAACGCGGCCGTGTCCGCGAGCGACCCGGGGAAACTTATGGGCTCCGTATTGACAGCGATCCTGACCGGTAGTAGAGTTGGTGGCGAGTTTGTGGTAAGCTTTCCGCCGATATGTGGTCACGCTCTGCGGGTGGCGCGGTCTGCTCCGGCACAGGGACGAGATCGGCTCCTGCGGGGCTTTTCACTTCATAGGGGTGCGCCATCGTCAAGTTGCGCGGAGAAGGGAGGCGCCAACCCGAGTTCAACTGTGTTGCCTTGTCGTACGATAATAGGCTTTTCTTTGATTACCTGGGGGTAGCATAATGAAGCGACTCACGATTCTGCGGACGCTGGCTCTGGGCATTCTAATCGGAAGCACGCTTGCCGTACCTGCGTCGGCGGTCAGCCATGTACAGGCGCAATCGGTGCACAAGACGTATACACCGTACACACCCACATTCAGGGAGCAAGCGGTATTCTCGAAGCTCGCAGTGGAGCCGCTGGATGTGCCCTTGCCGACGAAGGCTTTGTGCAAGAAGGCACACTACAAGATCGGCTACGACGTGTTCTCGGAAAGCCAGCCCTTCGCCGTCAGCGTGAGCACCGGGCTCATCGACTCGGCAAAGAGTATCGGCTGCGCAACTGTGCTCAAGACCGTCGACAACCTGAGCGGTCCGACCGCGATCGCCAACCTGCACACGCTGATCAATGAAGGGATCAATGGTTTCGTCGACTTCCAGGTTCTTGCGGCCTACCAGCCGGCCATGTCAAGGATCCTGAAGCAAGCGAAGCTCCCGGCGGTGACGGTGGTCGGCGCAACGCTCCCAGGCTTCCCGCAGGTCGGGCTGGACCCGTTCCAGACCCAGAAGAAAGCCGCCATGTACATGGCTGGGGTTGCGAAGAAGCGGTTCCCCGGCATGGTCCCGTACTTCGTGGGCGGAGCCGAGCCGACGTCCGGGGCAGCGGTCCTAGCCCGCTACTACGGGGCTGTCGCAGGGATCAAGGCGATCTATCCGCTTATCCCTGCCAGTCACATCATCCAGGTGAACGAGGATGGGACTGCCACGATGGCGTACAACAACACGCTGTCGGCACTGTCCCGGGTGCCCCACGGCGCCGTCGTCCTGATGCAGGCGGTCAACGACGAGGATCTCGGAGGGATGTTCAAAGCCGGGCTGGGTCGTGGCGTCACCAACCTCCTCGTCAACTCCTATGGCGGGGACTCCTTCGGGCTGAGCCAGGTCTGCCGCTACCCGACGCACTACGTCGGCGCCTGGTACCTCAATCCGTACGGATGGGGCCCTGTGCTGCTCACGCTGATCATGGAGCAGATGAACGGCCAGACGGTGCCGGATGTGACGAACATCACCGGCTATGAGGTGACGGCGAGCAGCAAGGTCGCGGGTTGCAAGTGATCTGAGACCGGGAGCATCGCGCTGTTCGCTCCCTGGCCGGAGGGCCGTCCCGTCAGGTCGAAGGGCCTCGATCGCCCGGGTTGACGAGTCAGCCCGGGCGATGGCGCCCATATTTGTCCCGATGTGTTTCCTGCTGCGTGGCTTCCCGGGCTTTGGGCGAGAGCGCCGCTTCGAGAAGTGGACGATGATGATCCGGCAAACGGTAATGGTTAGAGAGGGGGTTGTCCCCATAAATGGCGGCCCACAATCGTAGTAGTGCGGCGGTGAAGCCCGTCGCCGTGGTGCAGGCCGACGAGGCTCGCCGCCGCGAAGCGCAGCTTGCAAGGCGGCGCACGCTCGTGCAGCGCATTCGGGGACAAGGCCTCTTGATCGTGCTCGCCGGGGTCTTCGTCGCGATGTGGATGTCTTCGCCCTATTTCCTGACCGTGGACAATCTCTCCACTGCAGGCGGGGTCGTCAGCGTGCTCGGCATAATGGCGGTCGCCGAGACGGCGGTCATCATTATGGGCGAGATCGACGTGTCGATCGGGAGCGTTATGGCCTTGACGTCCGTCATGATCGGCCAGCTAGTCGGGCAGGGCCTGAACCCGTGGTATGCGTCCGTGGTCGCGCTGCTCGCGGCGGCCATCGTCGGCCTTGTGAACGGCACACTCGTCGTCTATTTCAAGGTCAACTCGCTGGTCGTGACGCTGGGCATGTACTCGGTGGCGCTGGGAATTGCGTATGTGCTCTCGAACAGCTCGACCGTCTACATCGGCGGAAGTGGGTTCGGCACACTCGGATCAGGCACCGTCGGGCCCGTTCCAGTGCCGGTGTTCATTTTTCTCGGGATTTGGGCCGCCGGGTACGCCGTCCTCAGGCTGACGGCTCTCGGCAGGCACATCTACGCGGTCGGCAACAACCTCGAAGCCGCGGTGCGCGCAGGCATCCGCGCGGATGCTTTGCGGATCGTGCTCTTCGTCACGATATCGCTGAGCGCGGCGGTCGCCGGCATTATCGTGACCTCCGAGCTCTCCTCGTCGGCACCTCAGATCGGCGACCCGTATCTTCTGTCTGTGATTACGGCGGCCATTCTCGGCGGCGCTAGCCTCGATGGCGGGCGAGGAACGTTGGTCGGCACGCTGATCGCGGTCGCAATCCTGGGTATAGTGCAGAATGGGTTCGCCCTCCTCTCGCTCTCGGTTTATACGCAGTACATCGTGCTTGGGAGCCTTCTCGTCTTTGCCGTGCTCACCGACCAGCTTGCCCGTAGGGCGGAGAGATGACGACTGTCATGGGCCGGAGCGAGGCTATTCTGGAGGCACGCGACATCTCCCACTACTACGGGAGCCTTGCTGCCTTGCAGGCGGTCAATATCGAGGTAAGCGGCGGCGAGGTCGTTGGTCTTGTCGGTGATAACGGCGCCGGCAAGTCAACACTGTTGAAGATCCTCTGCGGAGCGTTGCAACCGATGGAAGGGGCCATCTTCCTTGACGGAGATGAGGTGGCATTCCATTCGCCGCGCGAGTCGCGGCGGCGGGGCATCGAGGTCGTCTACCAGGACCTCGCGCTGGCGACGGAGCTTACCATCGCCGAGAACATCTTCCTTGGACGGGAGCCGCGCCGGGCAGGTGTGCTCGGCCGTTTGCGCGTGCTCGATAGGGCAAGGATGGCGGCGGAGGCGGAGACCACCCTCGCCTCTCTTGGCATTGAGATCGACGATGTGAACGTTCGTTGCGGCTTGCTGTCCGGTGGCCAACGTCAGGCGGTGGCTGTTGCCCGGGCGGTGAGGTGGGGATCAAAGGTCTTGCTGCTCGACGAGCCCACCGCCGCGCTGGCCGTTGTCGAGCAGCGGAAAATCGAGGCCCTGATCAACGAAGTCAAGAAGAAGAACGTCGCCATTATTCTGGTCAGCCACAACCTCCCGGAGGTGCACAAGCTTTCCGACCGGATCCTCGTACTGCTGCGTGGAAGGATGGTCGGCAACCTTCGGCGGGAGGACAGCACCCCCGAGGAGCTCGTGCGATGGATCACTGGCGTCGCGGTTGAGCGCGATATCGCTGAGCCCATCGAACAGGGGAGCCATTAGGCAGCGGGCGGTTATGGATACGGCACGGGCGTTCGACTCGGCCTTGTTGAGGAGCGTACTGGGCGGCGGCGCCTGTTACGGGCGAGCCAGGGAGACTCCACGTGGGAGCGTTGCATCCTCGAGCGACGGGTGCACGCAAGGCCAAACACAGACAGCGATTGCGCCCACGGCGCGGAAGGCAGTTGAGCATGGACTCGTCGCAGGTCGTTACGGATCGGCTAATCCGTGGCAAGCAAGCGGAACGTGTGCCTGTGTGGGACATCCCCTGGCCGGAAACAACCGTAGCCTGGGTTGCGCAGGGCTACCCAGTGCGCAGCGCGTTTCGAGAGGTCAAAGAGCAGTACTGGCGGCCCGATGACGGTTTCTACGACGACGTCGAGCAGGCTGGCTGGTTCGACGAACTGGTACCGTACTGGCAGCACCTAGGGTGGGACCTTGCCAACGTTGGCGGCCGCTTCGATTGGCATCCACTCCGCGACTACGAGGAGCTTGTCGAGGATCATGGGGACTGGGACATCAGGCGGAATGGCTCGGGGGCAGCACTCAAGTATTGGAAGCATCGATCGGGCACGCCCGAGCACATCGACTTCCGCATGACCTCGCGCGAGATCTGGGATCGCGACTACCGGCCTCACCTGGAAGCGTGGGATGTGCGCCGGTATGGCAACCTGAACCAGACGCGCAAGGCACTGGCCGAGGCCAGGGCAGATCAGAAGTGGTGCTTCTACGGCCAGGAGTTCGTCTGGGAGAACATGCGCCAGAGCATGGGCGACGTGACACTCTACACCAGCCTCCTCACTGACCCGGACTGGATCCATGATTACTGCCGTGTGTACACGGATTTCTACAAGCGTTATATCGGCTACCTGTTCGAGGAAGTGGGCAAGCCCGATGGCTACTGGATGTCCGAGGATTTGGGCTACAAGAACGGCCTGTTCGCCTCACCTAAAGTGTTGGGCGAGCTCATCTTTCCCTATTATCACGAGCTCGTGGCGTTCATCCACAGCTACGACGTGCCGGTCGTGCTCCACAGTTGCGGCAGTCAGGTGCAGGCTCTGCCGCTGATCGTGGAAGCGGGCTTCGACGCCTTGAATCCAATGGAGCGCAAGGCGAAAGGCAACGATCCGTTTGCCTTCGCCGAGCAGTACGGCGATAAGCTGGCCTTCGTCGGCGGCCTGGACGCACGGATCTTCGAGACCAATGATCGAGTGGTCATCCGGCGCGAGATAGCCGCGTACATCGAAGGCATGAAGGCACGCGGCGCGCGGCTGATCTTCGCCTCGGACCACTCCATCCCGCCGAGTGTCACCTACGACACGTACCAGTTCATACTCGCGGCCTATCGCGAGCACATGATGTATTGAAGTGCCGCTGTCACGCGGCACCCCGTCCAGCAGGGCTGACCGCATCACCCGCCAGCAGACGCCGCAGAACGGTGCGATGCGGCTTCCCGGGATCCCGCGGCCGGGACCTCAGGGACCATGCCGGGACGTGGGCAGGCCGAGACCGCCGGGGGTGGCTCTCCAACTCGGACGATCTCGGCCCAACTGCCTGATGCGACAGCCGAGAGCAGGGGAGCGTATCGCCCGTTGCTCTTCGTCGCAGGCCACGCCTACTTGCAACCAGCGATTGGATTGCTCGCCGTTACCTCGGTCCCCTGGATGCCGACCGCGCTCGGGTACGGCTGCTTGTTAGCCATGCGCAGAACGATCACGAGCGAGGACTCGCCCCACTTCTCCGGCTCAAGATAGAGCGCCCCGACATAGTGGGTGCGGTCCCTGCAGACCTGGTCCAGACCGAACGGATCTCCACCGAACGAGTTGACCAGGAAGGTCAGCTTCCTCGCAACGGCTGCGCTGTACATGCCGTGCGAGACCTCGTCGTTCACGCCTGTAGTCAGCACGACGCCGCCCGAGGGAACCCGGGAGAAGGCGGACACGGCATTGTTGTACGTGCCAGACTCCGTCCCATCACTGACGACCTCGATGATGTGGCTGTTTGGCAGGGTCGGGTACACCATCTTGGCGCCAGCCACGGCGCCGTAGTAGCGCTGCATGATGATCGCACCAGAGGTCGGCTCAGCAGCGACCGCCAGGTACGGGACGACACCTGGATACTTCTTCTTTGCTGCCGCCGCAAGTGCCTGTCCGTCCTTCACCGCCGCGGCGTAGTTGTCGGCGCCGACGGAAGGATAGCCTGGCAGGTCCGCTCCCACGACTGCAACGCCGGGAACCTTCGCGTCCTTGAGGACCCGGGCGATCGCAGGCTGGTAGGGGGCCAGGACCTGGAAGTCGACGATCGCGTTCGCTCCTTCGTTCAGCATCGTCTTGATGTTGGCAATAGCGACGGGGCCGTTCAGGTTATCCACCGTCGTGATCACAGTCACGCAGCCGATGCGCTTCGCCGCATCCTTTAACCCCTTGGTGACAAGGTTCGCGAATGGCTGGGTCGACGAGAAGACATCGTAGCCGATCTTGTAGGTCTTCCCCATACATAGGGCCTTCGTCGCCGTCAGCGGCGGGCTCACAGATTTGGCCACGCCGGCGCTAGCGACACCGACACTCGTTGCGATTTGACCTGCCACCAGCAGGCCTGCAGCCGCCAGAAAACACCGTCGCTTCCAGAGAGCCCGTTTCGCCTCCATCGTGTCACGTCCTTTCAGTCGCCGGGCCGCAATTGGCCTTGGCGCCATCGTAACCGAACACATGGGGCCGCGGCAAGCACAGCATCGGATCGCGTGGGCGGTCCTCCTTGCTCTGTCACGCTGCTAGTACAGGAGATGCGGTCCCGCGACACAGCTGCTTCTCACTCTTCGCGCTGGTCGTGCTTCAATCGTTGCGATCTCCGCGTAAGTCAATAGCGGAAATCGAGGAATGCCTGGTACATAGCCTCAATATTCGCGAGCGGCACATCTTCGTCGACGTCGCCGGATGCGACGATCCCCCCAGCCGGGGTGCCAAGACTTTCGAACAAATGCCAGATGTATGGCTTTATGTCGCCAGGCTTGAAGAAAGGCAGGACGTGCTGCCGGTCAAGGTCCGTGCGGAAGCAGATCTTGCCTACAAAAGGCTTCAAGCTCTCGAGACCCATCACCGAATGCTCGCAGTTTAGCACGTCGACCCCGAGCTCGAGCAGATCCGGCAAGATCGGGGTAATGTAGCCGTCGCTGTGAAACCAGACATGCAGGCCCGCTCTTTTGACCTTGGAAAACATGGCTGCGTAGACAGGCTTGAAGAATGTGCGCCACATGCGCGGTGAGATCAGCAGACTTGTCTGGGAACCCCAATCGTCCGCAAAATACAGCCCCTGGTAGTCATGTGCAAGCCATCGATCAAGCCAGTCCAGGTTGAACCGCAGCAGGTCGTCGCGCAGACGGTAGATCTCAGGGCGATCCGTTGCAAGATCCACGAGGGTCGCCTCGAACCCGTGCAGTTGTTGAAGTTGCTCGAAGAAAGTGATCCAGGCGCCTCGCGCGTAGTATGAATCGCTCGTTCCCTCCATGTGCCCGCTATAGAGGCGATACTTGGGCACGCCGGCCCCGAACGTCGGCCACCGATAGTCTGCGTAGTTGCTCCAGTCCGCAGCAATCGGATAGTCGATGGGGATGCCGCACCTACCCTGATGTGTGACCTTCCAGAGCGTACCGAACTCGTCTCGCTGTTCTCCTTCTTTGTACAGCGGTGGAAGCTTCTCGGCAGGCAGATCAGGCAACAACCCCCAGCCGAAGTCCTCTGGCACGGCGTCGGTGATTTGCTTCAGCGCGGCTCCGTAATGATATTGGGCGGCGGGCAGGATGGCGTGCTGGATTGGCGGTCGATCCGGCTTGGAGAAACCTATTGCGCGGATGACTCGCTCACGAGATTCCATGGCAAGGTCTCCTTTCGAGAACTGCCAAGCACTATGCAGCTGATCTAACTCCGCGAGTCCCACGCCGCATTCTCAGCTTTGAATTCGAGTATAGCCGCGGTAGGGCGCCCGGCGCGCGTCAAAGTGCCGGCCAGGCCCCGTACTTCGGTGACTTCGGCACCATTGTTACATTCCCGACGCGTGACGGACGCGCGTAGCGCGGGTGGATCGCTGCCTCTTCCTGGGCGAGCTGGGACTGGACGGCACGCTGTGCCACACCAACGGCATCCTGCCGATGGTCGCCCTGGCGCGCGAGCACGGCATCACCACCGTGTTCGTGCCGGCGGTGGACGCGCAGGAAGCGGCCCTGGTGGAGGGTGTGACGATCATCCCGGTGGAGCACCTGGCGGCGCTGGTGGGGCACCTGCGGGAAGGAATACACGCCTGCCACCGATACTCCTCCGGCAGGAATAGCCCGGCCGGAGGAGCCGGAACGCGACCATATCTCACTCAGAATGGCTTCCCGCGAGAGATCTTGAACACATAGGCATGGTCGCAGGGCCGCTGGTTCGGTGTCTCAATAGTCAACCCTTCCGGGCTCAGGCTCCAGGCAAGCGCGCCCTCGTGTCCCAGCAGGGTCACTGAGCGGATCTCCGACTCGTACAGCAACGGTGCCACGGATGCCAGGGTCACCCGCCTGCCAGGCCAGCCGAGGCAGATCGCGTACAGCGCGCCATCCTTTGTGGTGAAGCGGATGTCCTGGCCCGAGTACTCCACCTCCTGCTCCTCGCTGAACGCACCTTCGGCGGTCATCTGGGTCGGCCCCTCGCCGTAGACCATCCAGGGTGCCGTCTCGTAGATCGCTTCGCCGTTGACCGCCAGCCACTGCCCAGCCCGCGCAGGCGTTCCTTCGCCTCGTCCGGGATCGTGCCGTCGGCGCGCGGACCCACGTTGAGCAGCAGATAGCCGTTCTTACTCACGTTGTCCACCAAATGGTGGATCAGCGCGCTCACCGGCTTGTAGGCAGCGTCCTGCACGAAGGACCAGGCGCCCTGGTTGTCGACCGAGGTATCGGTAATCCAGTCATGGTAGGTCTGATCCTTGAACCGGCCCAGCTCAAGGTCGATGACTGCGGAGCCTGGGACGAGATGGTTCCACTTGTAGGTGACTACCACTTCCTTGCCCCATTCGGCGGCCCTGTTGTAGTAGTAGGCTAGGTACTCCAGCTTGTAACGCTCCTGAACGCGTTCCAGGGCAAAATCCCACCACATCAGGTCAGGACGGTATCTATCGATCACCTCGAGGGTCTTGGCTTTCCACTGGTCGAGGAACTCCTCGCTCGGCTTATCCTGGTCCTCGAATGGCCAGACATGGGTGAATACGGCGCCGCGCTCCTGGGGTCGCGACGCGGCTGGCCCGATCGGGCCAGCCGCGTTGTGCGGCGGCCCGTATAGGCCGGCATACCGCGGGTCGGCGGTGTCATACTCCTTCACCCAGTGCGGGTAGAACCACCAATTCTCCGCGTGATGAAGGGCGACCATGAACCGCATCCCCAGGCCGCGGATGGCCCTCTCGAGCTGGCCCACCACGTCGCGCTTTGGCCCCATCCTGACCGCGCTCCACTCGGACAGTTTGGTATCCCACATGGTGAAGCCGTCGTGGTGCTCGCCGACTGGGCCGGCGAAGCGGGCGCCTGCCTGCTTGAACAGTTCCGCCCACTCATCCGGGTCGAACTTCTCGGCGGTGAACATGGGGATGAAGTCCTTGTAGCCGAATACCTCGGGCCCGCCATACTGCGCAACGTGAAAGTCATACTGCGGGTTTCCGGCCACGCCGGAAGGGTGTCCGAGCGCCTTGTTCTTGTGGTACATGTTGTAGGGGTACCACGTGCCGTTTGGTCCGCAGGCCGGTACGGAGTAGACGCCCCAGTGCGTGTAGATACCGAACTTCCCATCCTTGAGCCATTGGGGCGTGTGATGTTCGCGCAGGGATCGCCAGTTGGGTTCGTAGGGTTGTTGCATACGAATACTCCCGATTTCCGATAGCTACCGACTGCTTGTAGAAGGCGGTCCGTAGGCTGGAACACCCGGCCGGAGCGCTGCCGGGTCCGTTCCCGGCGGTGGTCGAAGCACGGCAGATAGAACCCCACCTAATGACCTGGGTATGACCAATCAGGGCTACGCAGCGAGCGGCCTCGAGCGTCGATCGTGAGGCGGGCGGCAGAAGTGGTCCGGCGAGATCCTTCGGCACGGGTCATCTAGTTGACCGCTTCGAGCATGGCCACGATATTCTCGGGCGGCACGTCCGCGAGAATATTGTGCACTTGCTGAAACACGAATCCACCGCATGGACGAAGGGTCTCGACCTGCATTCCTACGTGATTACGAATCTCCGCGGGCGTGCCATGCGCGAGGATCCACCGCGTGTCGCAGCCACCACCCCAAAACGTGAGATCATTCCCGAAGTCGCGCTTGAGCTCGGCGGCATCCATGCCGGCACAGCTGATCTGCACGGGGTTCATGGCGTCCAGCCCTGCCTCGATGAGATCGGGAAGCAGCGGCCGAACGCCGCCGGAACAGTGCAACAGCACCTTGACGTTGGCCAGCTCCTTCGCTCGCTTCCACATCCGCGTATGGCGGGGCTTGAAGAACTCCCTGTACATCTTGGGTGAGATCTGCGGTCCGGTCTGCATGCCCAGATCGTCGCCGAACAGGATCACGTCGATGTAGCGACCAACAAGTCCGAGGTACTTCTCCAGGTTGGCGAGGTGCGGCTCGGTCAAGCGCTCGAGATAGGAGTGCACGTATTCGGGCTCGGCTGCCAGCATGGTCATGAATATGTCGTGTCGAAACGAAAGCTGGCCAGACTCCAGCAAATTCCCGCCAAACAGCCCTACAATGGCCCGGTCGGTTCGCTGGCGCAGTAGTCGGGCACCCTCCACGAGCGCCGCGTCGCCGGCCGCGCCATCGCCCAGAGGGCCAGGCGGACTCGGAGTTGACCACAGGATTGCCTCGACGCTGCCGAGATGATCGAGATCAGGCTTCTCACCGGCGAACGGGTAATAGCACGACTCAAAGTACAATGCTCCGTCGGGCATCTGGCCGATCAATCTGCCGGTCTTGGAGCGTACCACCCATCTCTTGCCGTCGCGCACGGGGTTGGTCCAGGCCGGAATCTGGCAGGGCGTCCCATCGGGCAACGTCCACTCCTTCCAGTCCTTCTCCTCCAAGGCGAAACCGCGCCCCATCTCGATGGCGTCGGCGCCAAAGAGATCCAAGACATCGTCGTCGATTACGGCGAGTTGCTGGACGAAGTCGTAGACGCGGACGGGCTTTTGGGGCAGGCCAAGATACGCTCGCAGCTTAGGATAGGCGATAGCAGCTATTCCGGATGACCGGTGCGCCCCAAGGTCGAGAGGAACTCGTTCAGTTTCTTCGTGGTTCAGCGCCGCGAGCACGCGGTCTCGCCCATTCATCGCAATCTCCCCCAGAGCGCCTGACAGGCGCCGGCCAATGCTCCACGCGCTAGAGTTTGACGCCGCCGCTGGCAAGGCTGGACTGGATCGGCTTGCTCAGCAAAATGTATAGAATCATAGGCGGCCAGATGGCTATGCAGATCGCTCCGACCAGCTGTCCCCAGTAGGTGGTGAACATGCCCTGGAATGTCGCCAGTCCTAGGGGAACGGTGAAGTTCGAGGCGGACCGCAGGTAGGTCAACGGGAAGAGGAAGTCGTTCCAGATCCACAGCGTGTAGACCGTGGCGATGGTGGCGAAAGCCGCCTTAGTCATGGGCAGCATGATCCTGACCAAGATGACCAGTCGCCCGGCCCCATCGATTATCGCGGCTTCCTCGATCTCCACCGGCACCGCCACGAAGCTGGCACGCAGGAACAGGATAGCAAAGGGAGCCCAGCTCAGGTATTGGAGAATCAGTCCTAGCTTCGTGTCGGTCAACCCTATCCAGGAGATCTCAACGAACGATGGGAGAAGGATCATTTGCGCGGGGACCATCTGTCCAATCATGAAGATGATGAAGAGCACGTTCCGGCCTGGAAAGTCGAGACGAGCAAACGCGTAAGCTGCCGCCCCCTCGAACGCCAGAATGCCACACACCGACAAACTGGTGATGATAATACTGTTCACAAAGAGCTGGTCGTAATGCGCCATCTGCCACGCTTGCACGAGGTTATCCGCGTCCGGATGCACAATAAGTGAGAATGGGTGAGCGAAGATCTCGGACGAGTCCTTGAAGGCACTGATCGAGAGCCATAGCGCCGGAAATATGACCGCCGCCGCCAGCAGGATCAGGAGGACGTAGCTGGCAAGCTTCGCGATAGGCGAGTAAAGCGAGAAGCGCACGACAAGCCAACCTTTCGATTTCCTGCGCGGTTAGGTTGCCTCTCCGGCGCGTGTGAGCTTACAATCACGTCGGCGGGCACCAGGCTGACGGGGCGCCGCGCTCTGTATGGTTCGGAAATCGACTCGGTGTCGATGCTAGGCAACGAAGGACATCTTGACTGGCGGCAGACGCCCGACGGGCTGACGATCTCCTGTCCCGGCGTGCGACCGTGTGACGACGCCTACACCTTCAAGATCGTACGCAAACGTCCGTTCTAGACGACCCGCGACGTGGGCCAACAGTTCTGCTCGAGCAATGACGGAGGATCCAAGACCATGGTCGAGCACTTAGGCAAGAGACGGCCTCTGCCCTCAAGCTTTGCAGTATGGAATACCACCGAGCAGCGCGAAGGTGCGCGGCATCGGCTGCATCGCGATCGCGCGTGAGTAGTGTTGGGTGATCTGGTTGCGCGATGGGCGCGCGACGCGGCTGAGCTAGGATATCCACACGTCATTTGCCGAACCGAGGGGAGGACACGAATGCAACTGACATCGAAGCAGCGATTCTTGTCGGCGCTGGATATGAAGACGCTTGACCGGCTGCCGGTCACTACCCATCATGTCATGACGTCGTTCCTGGACACAACGATGCGCGGCATGTCGACCCAGGACTTCTTCGACCATTTTGATCTTGATCCGATCATTTGGGCGGCGCCGACCAAGCCGGCCGATGGCCAGTACCACGATCCAGAGCATCCAGAACCTATTGCGACCTTGCTGGGCCCCGTCCGACGTATTGTGAGCGACCAGTGGCGCGTCTACAGTGAAGACATTCCCGGCCACGAACACACGACCACGCGCTACCGCTACGTAACACCAAAGGGCACGCTCACCACCGTACTGCAGTCAAATGAGCATACGACGTGGGTGACCGAGTATTTGATCAAGCGCAAGGAAGACATCGATCTCATTGCCGAGTTCATGCCTGTGCCGGCATGCGACGTCGAGTCCGTGAACAAGACAGCCGACACTTACGGCGAGCGGGGCATGGTACGGGGCTCGGGCGCTGGCTTTGATATCTCGTATGGCCAGGCGGGTTGCTGGCAAGATGCCGCGTGCGTGTTCGATATACAAGGCCTCATCCTTGCCACGTATGACGATCCGGCATGGGTGCACGCGTTGCTGGGGATCTTGCGAGCCAAGAAGAAGACCTACATTGAGTCTCTTAAGGGGGCGCGCTACGACCTGATCGAGCTTGGTGGCGGCGCGGCTTCATCCACCGTTATCTCGCCCAAGTTGTTCGATGACTTCGTCGCACCCTACGACAGCGAACTTATCTGTGAATTCCACCGCGCCGGCCAACGGGTCGTGTACCACACGTGCGGCGGCATGATGCCGCTCCTGGACCGTGTGGCTGCCATGCGGCCTGATGCCATGGAGACCTTCACGCCTGAAGGCATGGGGGCCGACGTCGATCTGGCCGAGGCTAAGCGCCGCATCGGCGACAAGGTGTGCATGATCGGAGGGTTCGATCAGTTCCATTTCTTTGTGGGATGTACGCCCGAGGCCACAAGAGCCGAGGTACGACGATGCTTCGAGGCCGCGGGAGGCAATGGAGGGTATATCCTTTCTCCCTCGGACCACTTCTTCGAGGCCGAGCCGCAGTTGTTGCGTGCGTTTTCGGATGAGGCACACGCATGCGTCTATTGATGCTAAGCGAATTGGGGAGAGCGCTGAGAACCACTGGGGCTGTTCGCGGATAGGTCTGTGAACGAAAATGGGCCAAATCGAGTTCCGCTGGAGCGCAGGCGGCATTGCCGAACGCATGGCGTGCTACAGATTGCCTGAGCTATGCGGCAGATCGCGAGGCGCACCACCTCATCGTTCGCGCATGAGACTGCTGTTCGACCACAACCTGTCGGCAAGACTGGCGAGCCGATTGGTGGATCTCTACCCTGAGGCCACCCACACCGAAGTGATTGCTCTCGACAGGGTGACGGATCTCGAGGTGTGGTCGTACGCCCAGATGCATGACTTAACCATCGTCACCAAAGACTCCGATTTCAGCGACATAAGCGTGGTCACGGCTCTCCGCCCAAAGTGATTTTGCACCTTCTGGGCAACTGCACAACGACAGACATAGAGAACGTCTCGCGTAAATGCTGACGGCCGAGGGCGCATCTCAATCCGTCTGTGTCCGCCCGGGCTTCTGCATCGCGCCAAGACGAAGAAGTCCCCTCCCTATGCTACACCCCATCGCGCAGCAGGAAGGAAGGCCTGCTGCTGGCATTGGTGCTGTCGTGCGCGGTGGTCGGCCGTGGAGGCGCGCTCGTGCAGGAAGAAGTCGCTCTGCCAAGGTGACCTTGCCGGAGCTGGATGCGGAGGAGCGGAGAGGAGCGTATCGCTGGCCCTATGTGCTGCGGCGTACGTGCCCACGCCGGGTGGTATCATGGCAGAGACGCCGCGACGGCCTTGAACGCCGCTGGCGCAGCCGTTGGTCGCGAGACGAGGACGACATCGCCTATGTACGCCGCACGCGAGCAGCAGGTGCCGGGTCGCGAGTACTCAGCTTTCCCAAGAACGGGTTGCATGGTCGAACTGGTGCCATCCGCTCCACACCCTCAACTCCAGCACGCGATTGGCTGAATGCTGGCCTCACGTGGGTCGCTGAGGAGAGTCGAGTCTACAGCCTGATGCGCGTAGCAATCAGGCCAGCACATGGGTCGAACTACGCACCCTCCATGCTCGCGCTGTCAGGGAACGGCGCGGCACGCGTACTGGTCGCTCGCAACAGCGCCTCGGGACGCCTGCTCTGCCCACCGCAGATCGGCAGGAGCGCCTCGACGCTGCGCGGCGCGTAAGATGCCGGCAGAAAGAGCGCTCTGCGCAACCCGTGCGGGATTTGCAAATCCCTCGGCGGGCACACGGACGCCGGCCGCACGCAAGCGTGACCTGGCGGCCAACTCCGCCCGCGCCTGCTGGTCCTCTGCCAGCCGACAGGCCCGACTGGATACCATCTTGTTCTTAAACGAGACGGTTTCAGTGGACGAATTCCGACCCTCCCACTATGGAGGCCACGCTACCGCCATAGTGGGAGGGGCAACACTGGTGCTGAGGGAGCCGAAGCCGCGCTCGCTTAGCCCTTTGCCAACTCCGGCAGGTACTGCTTGTCGACCTTGCTCGGGCTATAGGTCGGGACTTGGGCGGGGTTCACAAAGCCCAGCTCGTAGATCAGAGTGAAGAGGTCGGCGACGCCGTTGTGCCAGTCGACCTGACCTTTCGCGTTGAAGTGCCAATACTCGAACAGGTTGAAGTCGATCGTCTTGCCGGTCGCTGGTGCGGTGATGAAATTCCCGGTGTTGGTGCCCGTAGCCTCGCAGATGCCGAAGACCTGCGGGCCGATCGCCTGCAGCTCGTGGATCGCCGTATGCAGGTTCGGGATGGCGGTCTTGTTGACGCCGATGGCCAACTTGTGCTTGTCGACGGACGGTTTCGACGGATACCCCTCCCCGTAGTACTCGTAGTCGACGTAGTTGGGGGCCACGATCTCCGAATCGGCGAACATGTCACCCTGGGCCACCGCCTTGACCGACCGCGTGGCCGCCGCCAGCATGGCCTGCGGCGTGGTGGCGGTGATATAGTTGAGCGTCGGCGGGTGGGCCAACTGCTGCTGGTACTGCGGGGCCAGCAACTTGACGGAGAATTTCGGGAACAGTGAGAGCGGGAAGAGCCCCATCTGTGCCAGGAGGCCGATGTTGTCGACCACGCCCCAGTGCTCCACCATCACGCCGTCCTTCCACAGCGCCGACTCTTCAATGTTGATGGTGACCTTGCGGTGGGTCGGAGGGACGCCGAGGTAGCTGCCGGTGTTGGTGCCGGTCGTCTCGATGATGGCGAACGTCTGGGTGCCGTCGTTGGAGGCCACGAGTGTGGTGGGCACGGCGTGGAGGTCGGGAAAGCCAGTACGCAGCGCGGCTGTGAGGGCCTTGATCCCTGCGCGGCTCCTCGGGTACCCGGGCCCGTAGAACTGGTGGTCGACGACCGTCGGCGACACGTGCGTATCGATGACCGACAGGTCACCCTCGTTGAGGCCCAGGATGACGATCTCCTCGAAGCGGGAGATGTTGTACGCGCCGAGCTTGGTCCCCGCCGCCGTGGGGGCAACGTAGGCCGAGGAGGGGAAGACGTCGGTTCCCGGCGGCATGCCGGTATTGGGCGCCGCCACGCTCGAGCCCGTAATGCCGGCACTGGCGACCAAAGTCCCGACGAGAACCAGCGATGCCACCACGTGATCTGTGCGGATCTTCTTCATTGAGCAGCCCTCATCTCGTTTGTCTCCTTCGTTGCATCTGGGTCTTACCACGGTCCAATGGACGGGCACAAGGACTCAACATCGCCTTGAAACGCACCAGCGGAACCTCCGCCATCATTGGTCCCGAAAACACGTGCAGTACTCCCGTCATGGCTAACGCCATAGACGCCGCAATTGTTGGCGCTCTCGCCATACAGGCCGAGACCACCGTTGCTTTTGCCCGCGACACCGAATCCGCCTCCGTTGCTAAGGCACGAGCTTGAGTTTTGTGAATACCTGCCATATTGCATGGGAAAGCCGGGGATCCGGTAGGGCAGCCCTGCGAAATCCAGGCGAACACA
>CAVSOU010000007.1:0-681704 GCA_963729625.1 uncultured bacterium | reverse complement strand
GTGAGAGTCGGAGGTAGCTATGGGCGCAGTCGCAGCCAAAACCGGAACGCGAAGGGCCAACAAAAGGAATCAGACTTGGCCATAACAAAACGATAGCATAGATCGACGCAATTAACTAGTAGAGAACTGTTTAACTGTTGAATCAGGGCTTATGCGTGAGTTGAGGTGGGAGGGGGGTGACGACCAGGGCGAGGGTAGGGGCGGCGTCTTGCGCGTGGTCGCGCAGGCGGGCGGTAATCTGCTGGATCGGATAGTGGCCTTCCACTCCACATCGTACTGGGCGTTTCTCCATCCGGTGCCGTTGAGTGCATCCGTCGCGGACCAGGCATACGACTCGCTGGCGACCAGGGCAAACAGGGTCGCCCGCAGCGGAGCGGGCAACGACGGCGCGGCGTGTGCCGCGGTCGACCCTGTCGTCCCCGCACACGTCACAAGTGCCAGCGCCAGCATGGCAGCGCGCAGTCTGCCGATCATTGCCGTCATAGTCGAGCCCCCGTTCGCCGCCGACTATCGAATGGGAAACGACACGTCCACACAAAACAACCCTGCCGCCGTGCGGGGGGCAGGAGCACATCAAGCGGGCACTGGAAGTAGCGGCGGCGGGCGGGCACAACGTGCTTCCGCTCAAAGTGTTGCCATATATGGTACCATCGACCCATGACCAAGACCACTGTCTACCTGCCCGACGACCTCAAGCGGGACCTCGCCCGCCTCGCGGCTGCGTCTGGCCGCTCAGAAGCCGACGTGATGCGTGAAGCGATTAGGGCATTGGTTAGCGCGTCCCCGCGCCCTCTGCCGACCGGCGCGCTCTTCGCGAGCGGCGATGCGACCCTTGCTGAGCGGGCAGAGCAAGCGCTGACCGGATTTGGGGACCGCTGAACGTGCTCATCTGCGACACGAGCGGACTCATCGCCTTCTTCGATGCCAGCGACGCCCACCACGCGGCGGTGCAAGCGGTCGTCGAAGCCGATATCGGGCCATTCATCGTCTCTCCGTACGTGCTGGCCGAGCTCGACTACCTCCTGGCTACTCGGCGAGGCGTGCAGGCAGAGCTAGCCGTTCTGGCAGAGCTCGCGAGCGGTGCTTGGGAGCTGCCCGGCTGTGACGCCGCGGCTGTCCGACGCGCACACGAGCTCGTCGACCGGTATCAAGATCAGAACATCGGCCTGGCTGACGCGTCCCTCGTCGTTCTGGCGGCACATTTCGGCACCAATCGCATGCTGACGCTGGATCGTCGTCATTTTCGTGTGATTCGCACTCTTGCCGGAAAGCCGTTCACACTGCTGCCGGCCGAGTAACCCGGCAGCCCCCGCGCCGACACGGCTGCGCATCTGGACGGTGCTCTGCCCCACACCAACCGCATCCCGCCCAAGGTGGCGCCGGCGCGCGCGCGGTATCACTACCGCGTGCGTGCCGGCTGTGGACGCGTGGAAAGCAGCGCTGGTGGAGGGCCCGCAAGCAGGTGCAGGCATTGAGCGCTCTGTAGAGGTGGATCGAGTTTTCGGCGCATGCCGAGGCGCGTCTGACCGTCGCGCGGCAGACGCGTCAGCTGGCTCGAGCAACCTCTAATCGCCATTGTGGCGGGGGAATAGGATCACCACACTGCTCTGCAGCGTCGATCCAGGCATCGATAGCATCGCGTCCCTGTGAGGCAGCTTGCTCGCAAGTGGCGCCGTGCGTGCGGATACCAAGGTCGGGAATCGTGGCCATGAACGCACCGTCGCGGTCGCTCCACTCAATGACTATAGCGTACAAATCTACGCGGTCGTCATGCGCGCTCATTGCTCCCCCGTGCTTCTTGCTCGGCGATCCGAGCCTTCCCAAGCCATGCTCGCACGTCCTCTTCCTGGTACGGCTTTGCATCATCGCCATCGGCACCGCTGAGCGGCAGTGAGCCAGCTACCAATGGATGCTTCCACACCGTATGGCTGCCCTTCCCGCGTCGCTGAACCTGGCAGTACCCGGCCTGTTTCAGGTCCGCTTTCAGTTCCCGCACTTTCCTTGGCATTGTAGCCGCTTTCGTCCATCCAGGATTCGGGTGCCTGGCCATCATACTTTCCCTTTCAGGCTACACAGGTACGCGGCTGTGTTGAGGCTGCTCCTGTGGATAGGGCGTGACCACCATCCCGGAAGAGAGCCCGGCGGCGCTGGTGGGGCACCTGTGGGGCGACCGGCCGATCGCGGCGGCCCAGCCGCTGGCGCTCGACCTTGACGTCGAGCCTGCCGTCGCCTCTGACTTTGCCGCCGTGCGCGGGCAGGAGCACGTCAAGCGGGCACTGGAAGTAGCGGCGGCGGGCGGGCACAACGTGCTTCCGCTCAAAGTGTTGCCATATATGGTGCCACCGACCCATGACTAAGACCACTGTCTACCTGCCCGACGACCTCAAGCGGGACCTCGCCCGCCTCGCGGCTGCGTCTGGCCGCTCAGAAGCCGACGTGATGCGTGAAGCGATTAGGGCGTTGGTTAGCGCGTCCCCGCGCCCTCTGCCGACCGGCGCGCTCTTCGCGAGCGGCGATGCGACCCTTGCTGAATGGGCAGAGCAAGCCGCATCGCGACTCTCGTGGTGAGGTGGTTGCATGGGCTGTTGGCCGAGAGACCCTGCTAGACTACAACTATCCTCTCGGTTATCACACAAGTCCGACGAAAGGACGCGAGAACAGCATGGCCGCTCGGTCGGACACCTGGAATCCCGCTCAATACGTGAAGTTTCAAGCGGAGCGGAATGCGCCGTTCTTTGACCTGATGGCTATGGTGCGGCCGCGCCCGGCCATGCGAGTGGCCGATCTTGGCTGCGGCACGGGCGAGGTGACCCGCCTGCTGCATGACCACCTGCAGGCGCGCGAGACCCTCGGTCTGGACAGCTCCGATGCGATGCTGGCCAAGAGCACAGCCTATGCCGGCGCCGGACTGCGCTTTGAGAAGGGCGACATTGCTGCATTCTCCATGCACCGGTGCTTCGATCTCGTATTCTCCAACGCAGCCATTCATTGGGCGCCCGATCACGAGGTCTTGCTGGGCCGTCTGGCGGCATCGCTGGCGGAGGGCGGCCAGCTGGCGATCCAGGTGCCTGCCAACCATGACCATCCCTCGCACACCGTTGCCGCGGCCGTGGCCGGCGAGCCACCGTTCCGCGAAGCTCTGGGCGGCTACGTGCGCCATTCACCCGTGCTGGCGCCGGAACAGTACGCCACGGCGCTGCATCGCCTTGGTTTCCGTACGCAGCACGTGCGCCTGCAGGTCTACGGGCACGTTCTCTCCTCTCGAGACGCCGTGGTGGAGTGGGTCAAGGGCACGCTCCTCACCGACTACGAAGCGCGCTTGTCTCCTGACCTCTTCATCTTGTTCCTGCAGCGCTATCGTGAGCATTTGATGACGTGCCTGGAGGATGCAACACCGTTCTTCTATCCCTTCAAGCGAATTCTCTTCTGGGCACAGCAGTAAATTGACGGACGACTTCCGGTGCCGGGCAGCACGTGACGTTCGTCGCTGCGCTGGTGACGCTCGGCCCTAGGCCGGTCGTAGGGATGGGCGTACGACAATCCTAAGGACACTTGACTGTCCAGCCACTCGCCGAGCAGGCGAGCGACATTGGCGGGTGGGCGCATCCGTTCCACACAGAGGTCGTGGCTGTGTCAGACTATCAATACCTGTCCGTAGCCGAGGAGCAGCAGCTCCGAGTGCAACTCCGTAGCCAGCTGGCAATCTGGATGCTGCGAATGGATGACCCTCAGCTGTGCCAGTTCGCCGTGGACTGTGCGGAGCACGTGCTGGCGCTGTACGAGGATTGCTTTCCCGGCGATGCACGGGTGCGCGACGCGATCGTCGTTGCCAGGGCCATGACAGCCGGGGGGCTTTCGCCCGACACGGCGGTCGCTGCCGCGAGAGCGGTGGTGTCTGCTGCCCTGGAGGCCGATCGGGAAGCCCAGGCGATTGAGCAGCGCGCCCATGCCGCGCCGTGGCGCCGGGACCTGGAAGTTCGCGGCAGCAGTGTAACCGGCGCCGCTTTGGCGGCAGCAGCGGCCGTCCGCGCGCTCATGGCACTCTGTGACGGGGTCCTCGACAACGTGTTGAGCGCGGTGGATTGTGCCGCGGTGGCCCGTGGTCACGCCGTACATCCAGGCCCAGACGGCGGAATCGTGCAGCGTTGGGGATGCACCGAAGAACATGCCTGGCAGCTTGCCCGGGCAGGTGGCTCATTCTACAGCCGTGGAACCCCAGCGCAATGAAGGACGCACAAGTGCTGCTTGTAGAGAGATCTACTGCCCGCGTCACCAGTTTGGTGCGCAGAACACGCTGTCATCGGATCAGCCACTGCAGGCCCTGCAGGAGGTGAGCGGCGTTGGTTGTCACCTGTGGGATACTGAGCGGGGCAAAGACCTGCACGATGTAGACGATCCTGCCGCTAGCGTTTGTCGCTGCCCAGAATACCGCAACTGCCGGGAACGCCGAGCCGCTCTGAGGTGTGGACGTCAGACAGTACACCTCGGCAGTCTGGGTGATGCCGTCCACCGTGACCTGGCTGGGATTGCCGCACGCCTTGATATCGGGATAGGTCTTGACGGCCGCGCTGAGGAGTGTCTGCTGCACCGCTTGAACGGTGGTGGGAGCATCTACCGGTGCGGCATAGATGACGAGCCCGCCCGAGTTTCCGGTGCTGACCTGGTCTTTGAGTCTTAGGGTGGTGCTGTCTTTGTCTATGACGCTCCAGCCGGACTGCATCACAAGACAGAACGTGGTGGTTGATACGACGCTTGTTCCGGTCTGGCGGCAGGTGGCGATGGGCACGGGCGGTACCGTGGTAGGCCCGGGGAGCACCGAGGTCGGCACGACCGTAGCTTGTGTCCCGGGCGTGCTGACGGGCGGAGACGGCTGAATCGGAGCAACCGTCGCGGTTGGGTTCGGCGGCAGCGTGGGCGCCGCGGGAATCGTTGGGCTCGGGACGTACGCCGGCATCAGGGTGGCGGTCGGCAAAGCCGGAACGACCGGCGGCACGATCGGCTTATGGTTAAGTAGAAGAACGGCACAGCCGACGAGGATGCCAAGCACGCCGGCGGTCAATCCGACGATGGCAAAGAGCTGTAGCCGCCGAGCAGGCGGGACGGGAACGCTCGCCGGCATGTAGTAGGGGCTGCGATAGCTCGTGGGCACGGACCCGCCTGGCCATGGTGTCGTGTTTGGCGCCCGCATATCCGCGACTGGCGACGCCGAACCAGCCACCGTCGATGTTGCCGTAGGGGTCGGTTCCGCTTGCGGCTCCTGCACCGGAGTCCCGCATTGCTGGCAGAATCTTGCGCCGGCAGCACTCTGCGCTCCACACCTCGGACATTGGTCTGGCATTGCTCAACCGTCCAATGGCGTGGAGACCGTCGCCGACGCATTGTCGAGATAGATCGCGGAGTCTGGCATAGGACACACCGCCTCGCTGCGTCGCCCGAGGACGCGCCACAAGTACGTCCAGACCGGTCCGTTACCGACCGTACTCTGCAGTATATGCTTGCCGTAGTGCGTGTCAAGTAGGGTCCGCGGCTGCCCGCCACAGGGGCGCGCGACCCCATCAGGCAGATTCCTCGTTTCCGGACCGCAATCCGCGCCGCACGCTCGTACGGGCGTCAATGTGAGAGACACGCGCCCAGGGCGCGCCGCCTCGCCCGGCGGCCGCTCTACTCGTGTTCCTCGCTACCGACCCGAAGCACCACTTTGATCACGTCGTCGCGGTGCGATCGAGCGGCCTCGAGCGCCGGCTCCCACTCTTCCAGGCTGTAGGTCCCGGATATCAAGGGCTCCAGCTGGACGCGCCCTGACGCGACAAGCGCCAGCGCGGCATCCCAGCTGCCTGGGCTGGCGTTGGAGCCGACAATAGTCAGATTGCGATGAATGATCACCGAGGGGTCAAGAGTTACGGTCTGGCCGCCGTAGGCGCCGACGACACCCAACCGCCCGCTCGGCGCGAGGATCGCGAAGGCGGCTTCGAAGGCCCTCGGGCTGCCCGAGGCTTCGATCGCCACGTCCGTCTGTGCCTGGAGACGCCGGACGGCGCTCACAAGGTCGTGCTCCCTGTGATAGTTGATCGTGGCGACGGCGCCTAACGTCTTTGCCAGAGCCAGTCGCCCCTCTCGGCCGCCGACCACGATGACGCTGCTTGCACCTTTCATGAGCGCGAGCTGCACTAAAATGAGACCAACCGGCCCATCGCCGACGATCACCACGCCGTCGCCAAGCCGGAACCCGGTGCGTTCGGCGGCATAGACGCTCACGGCGGTTGGCTCGAGCAGGCAAGCCGCGTGGAAAGACACCGTGGCAGGCAGCACGCGCAGGTGACTGGCACGGGTGACGAAGTACTCCCCGTAGCCCCCAGGCAATTGGAATCCCACTTCCCGGGACTGCGGGCATTCGTTCCACTTGCCCTGACGGCAGGCCAGACAGCTACCGCAGGTAATGAAATTCTCGCCCACGACGCGCTGTCCAACCAGCGCTGCGTCGTCCGCACTTCCCACTGCTGCCACCGTGCCACTCCACTCGTGGCCCGGAATATGGGGATACTGGACGCGCAAAATACGGCCCTCGACGATCTCGAAGTCGGTGGCGCAGATGCCCGTATACGCCGTGCGGATCAGCGCCTCGCCTTTGCCGATGGACGGGACAGGAACCGTTTGAAAGCCGACCTGGTGAGGCGCCTCTATCACTATCGCGCGCATCGTCCGCGGTATCATACATGCTCCCTCTTGCTATGCGCTGTCGGTTCTGGCCACACGGTCCGTGCCTCTCGCGCCCGAGAGCCGGTGCCGTGGAGAGTATAGACCGCAAGCTGCCTAGACGTCTTGTGCCACCGCGGACTCGATGTCGTGCTCGGTAGAATCCAGGTGCATCGTCATCGCCGCCCGCGCACCTTGGGCGTTGCCGTTGATCACATGGTTGAGGATGGCCTCGTGCTCGTTGACCGTGCGTGTGGCGTCTGGATGGCCACCGAAGCTGGCAACGCGGCTGGCAGCCAACAGTCCGCTGATCGGCTGGAGCACGGTGGCAAACATGCGGTTGTGAGTGGCGGCCACCAGAAGGCGATGGAATTCGAGATCGGCGTCGACGTATCCCTCAGGGGACGTGCTATGCGCCCGCATGGCATGAATGGCCTGTGCCATGGCCGCATGATCCTGTGGCGTGGCGCGCTGTGCAGCCAGCGCGGCTGTCTCGACCTCCAGAATGCGACGCAGCTCGAACAGCTCGGCAAGCGTTCCTCGGTCGTGCTGAAGCAGCACGCTCAGGTAATCCTGCACCGGTCTGGCCGTGAGGCTGCCGACGGTCACGCCCGTGCCGCGCTTGATGCTGACAATCCCTCGCGCCGCCAGGATTTGCAGTGCCTCGCGCACCACGGTGTGGCTCACTGCGAGACGGGCTCGCAACTCTCGCTCCGTCGGCAGCAAGGCGCCCGTCCCGTAGCCCTCCCGCGCGATCAGAGCCGTGATTGCATCGACAGTCTGGCTTGTCCGGGTCGCGCCGCGAGGACGAGCCTTCGGGTTCTCTCTGGCTGCGCTATCCACCTGGATACTCCAACGCCTACCTGTACCGTCCCAGTTCCTGAAAGGCCCGAATGCATGCGCGGTAGTTCTCGTCGGACATTCCAATGCTGTGGTACTCCTCGACGTAGCCCACGAGGCCTCCGCTGAAACGACCCAGGTTCTCGATCAGTCTGCCGACCTCCCGATAAATCTCCTGCGTGGTGCCGGATATCCCGGTCGTCTGGTAGCTGACCGGGCAGACGAAGCAGACTTTGCCCCCGAACTCCCGGCCCAGCCGCTCTATGTCGTAGAGATTGGGCTGGCTGATGTTCAGGAGGTCGACTCCGATCTCTATGAAGTCCGGCACGAGCTCGTAGACGTACCCGCACGAATGGAAGTAGACGTCGAGACCATGGCGATGCGCCAGATCAAATTGCTGCCTGTAGCGGGGCTTGAAGACTTCCCGCCATGTTTTGGGCGAAATGATCAGGTTGCGTTGCGTGCCCCAATCGTCGTAGAACGCCACCGCATGGAATCCATAGGCTTTTGCCTGGCGAATGATCGCTTCTTCAAACCCGAAGACGATGTCGGCCAGGCGTCCGACCTGCTCGGGATTCTCGTACAGGTCAACCAGCAGGTTCTCGAAGCCACGCAAGAACGACATGATCGTGAAGCCGGTCAACGCGAGACTGGCGACATAGTAGCGATCTCCGAAGTGGCTCATCGTGGCCGCCACCTGCTGAAACCTTGTCGTGTCGCTCGCCGACGGTACCACGAGATCCCCGAGCCGATCCCAGCTCATGACGAGAGGCTGCTGCACCTTGCCCATGGTCTCATCGCGACGATCCCAGGTGAAGCCCCACTCCGATTGATCCTTGCCCTCGCCCATGAAGTGGCGCTCAACCTCGATCACGATGATGTCCGACTGCTCTCTGTCGGCATTGTAGAAGAGTATCGGCACATAGTCGGGACCTGCCAGTCGCATCGCCTTTTGCACCTGTTCAAGCCTGCTCATCGAAGATCCTGCCGTCACTCGCGTCGCAACCCGCCAGGCGACACGCTCCGTGTCACCGTATGTATCATAGCGTGTGATCATAGCACTTGCCCTGATCACAGTGGTCCTCACCGGGTGGCGCGAATCTGAATGTGACGTGCCGAATGTTGGTTTCGTATCGGCACCCGACACTGGCGCTGAATCATGATGCGCTGCGCCGCGCGCCCCGGATCGGAACAGAAAGCTGACGGGAGAAGTCGTGGACCAGGAGATGCACGCTCAGCCTTTGGTCCTTGGCATCGACTTGGGAACCTCGGGCTGCAAGTGCGGCCTCTTCTCCGGCGATGGATCGCTGATTGCCTGCGAACGGTCCAGGTATCCCACTGTGCGCGGGGCGGACGGACGGGCCGAACAGGATCCAGAGGATTGGTGGCGCTCCACGAGTGAGGCGTGCCGGCGAGTCGTGGGCGTTGCCGCGGTCTCCCCTGCCCGCATCCATGCGGTTGGCATTGGCGGGCAAATCCCCACGCACGTGCTGGTCGATCGGCAGGGGCGGCCGTTGCGCCCCGCGGTCACCTGGCAGGACGTGCGATCCGGTCAAGCATGGCCGGCGCTGGACAGCCGGTTCGGACGCATGGAACTTGCCGATGCGCTGGGCATCGACCTTCCTCAAGGGCCCGCCTGGCCTCTGCCACGCCTGTTGTGGCTTCAGAAGGAGGAGCCCGCGACGCTGGCACGGGCGTGGCGGTTTCTCCTGGCCAAGGACTATGTTGCATACCGGCTAACGGGAGAGCTGGCAATCGATGCGTCGAGCTGGCGTGGGCTCGTGCACACCGGCACGGAACTGCCTGCGACCGAGATTCTCCAGGCCCTTGAACTGCCGCTCGACCTCCTGGCGAGGGTGCGCAAGCCCTGGGATGTTATGGGCTCCGTGACACCGGGCGCCGCCACGACGATGGGCCTGCTGCCAGGCACGCCGGTCGTCACCGGCTGGAATGACTTCAACTGCGCTCTGCTCGGTAGCGGACTGGCCGCCAAGGGCAGCGGCTTCTCCATCAGCGGCACGTCCGACCATCTCGGCATGACGTGGGACGAGCAGCTTCCTTCTCACGGCATCGACCGCCTGATGTTCGCGCCCTACATGCCGGCAGGGACTGAGGGCCCGCCGCGCGTCGTATATGGGGTGACAACCGCCGGGGGCGGGTCGCTGGACTGGTATGCCAGACAGTTCGTGCCTGACTCCTTGGCCGCCTATGGATTCGGCGTGCCGGCAGATATTCGCGGCGTGCAAGAGCGCCTGGCGGGCTCGGTGCCGGCTGGTTCGTCGGGACTGATCTTCCTGCCGTATATACACGGTGAGCGCGCGCCGATCTGGGACTCGTCAGCGCGCGGCGTGCTGTTCGGGCTGCACGGTGCGCATCGGCACGCGCACGTCATGCGGGCAATGCTCGAAGGAGTCGCGTTCAGCCTTCGTCACGTGCTCGAGACCGTCGAGGCAGCAACGGGCTTGCCGATCGACTCACTTCGCGCGTCCGGCGGACCGATTGGATCCCCGCTCTGGAACCGCATCAAAGCGAGTGTGCTCAGGCGTCCCCTGCTCGTGCCGCGTGTTTTGGATGCGGGCTGCCTGGGCGCTGCCATCCTCGCCGGAGTCGGCGCCGGCTGGTACGCCTCTCCGCTCGACGCCGCCGCGGCGATGGTCCATACTGACCACCAGGTCGATCCGGAGGAACGGGACGTGGCGCTCTACGACGAGCTTTTCGCCATCTACGTGAGCCTCTACCCGCGGTTGAAGGACCAGTTCGCCGAACTGGCCAAGCTGAGAAGCATGGAAGGATACACGCAATGACCGTAACTGACAGACCTCCAGTGGTGGTGATGGGCGCCGGAAAGATCGCTCGCGGCTATATCGGCCACCTGCTCTCGCTCTCCGGCTTCCCCATCTGCTTCGTCGATGTCAATCCTGAGGTGGTGCGACTGATCAACGAGCGCGGCGAGTATATGGTGCACATCCTGGGCAACCCGTCGAAAAGCTCGTTGGTCAGACATATCAAGGCTCTGCAGGCCGGCGATGCCGATCTGGCGCCGGTGTTGGCCGGGTCGCCGATCGCGTTCATATCCGTCGGCGGCGCTAATCTGGGCGCCGTGGCGGCTGATCTGGCCGGCGGCCTGCGCGCCCGCCGGACCGGCACGGGCGCTCCCCTCAACCTGGTCGTCTGCGAGAACTACCATCGGCCGGCAGAGATCATCCGCAACGCACTGCAAGGACTGCTAACCGGCGAAGATCGCGCCTATCTCGACACACACGTAGGTATCGCCGAAGCTACGGTGCTGCGCTCGGCTATCGACCCCACGCCTGAGCAACGCGCGGCCGATCCGCTCTCGGTGCAGGCTCAGGACTACTGGCAGCTGCAGATCGACGCGGATGCTCTGGTGGCGGGTCTTCCCGACGTTCTCGGGCTCACCCCGATCACAGGATTCTATGGGGCGCTGGAGCGGAAGCTGTTCACATACAACGCCACGAACGCGACGATCTCCTATCTTGGCTGGTTGCGAGGGCACACTCTGCTGAGCGAAGCGGCCCAGGATCGGATGGTTCTAGAGGTTGCCGCGGGTGTGCAGGCGGAGGCGGGCATGGCGTTATGCGCGAAATATGGATACACGGCCGAGGACCAGGAGGAGTTTGCCGCCAAGGCGTTGCACAAGTTTCAGGATCCCACAATTGTGGACCCCTTGGAGCGCCAGATACGCGACCCATTGCGCAAGCTCGGCCGCAACGATCGCCTGGTTGGACCTGCCTCGCTGGTGCTGCAGTACGGCGGCGAACCCCGAAATCTGGCCCTGGCCATTGCAGCGGCATTGAGCTATGAGAATGCGCAGGATCCGTCCGCCGTCCGGCTGCAGGAGATGCTGCGCACCCAGGGACCAGCCTATGTGTTCGAGACAGTGTGCGGCATAGATCCGGACGGGCCGCTGGCGCGGCTCGTGCAGGAGCGCCGGCCCGACGCTGAGGCCTTCCGCCGTGGGTAGGCAGCGCACGAGACCGCAGACCAGCCCTCCCTCTCCCAAGCCCGACCTCGGCAACCTGCGCGGGGCTGTACCGTAGCACTGGGTGTCGTGCCGTGCTACGGTAAGGTCTGGCACAGTGTGGAGGGGGGCGAGTTGCCGGCGTACATGTGCCGTGTGCATGCCAAGGGATCAGGAGGAAGACAGTGGACGGAGTGGGCCGGGCTAACGAACGCGTCGCGGTCGTGATGGCGGCGACGAAAGGCATCGGGCGAGGCTGCGCCCAGGCGTTGGCGCGCGCGGGGTGTCACCTGGTGATCTGCGCGCGAGAAGGGAAAGAGCTCGAGGAGACCGTCGCGGCGCTGCGCTCGTTCGGCGGCAAGGTCATTGGCGTTCCCGCCGACGTGGCGCGGGCCGCGGATATCGAGGCAGTGTTCCGCGCGCTCGACGAGAGCTTCGACCGGCTCGACGTCCTCGTGGCGAATGCCGGCGGTCCGCCGCCCAGTGCCTTCTTGAATGCGGTAGACGCGCAATGGCAGACTGCGTTCGAGCTGACCCTCATGAGTGCCGTGCGCGCAATGCGACTGGCCGTGCAGCGCATGGAGGCAAGGAGCTACGGACGCATCGTGGTCATCGGATCGTCGTCGGTGAAACAGCCGATTCCCGGCCTGGTGGTCTCGAATGCCTTCCGCCCGGCGCTGCTCGGCGTGGTGAAAACGCTGGCGCAGGAAGTGGCGGCCATGGGGATCACGGTGAACATGGTATCTCCTGGGCGCATCGACACCGACCGCGTGCGCGCGCTCGACGAGGCGCGCGCCAAGGCGTTGGGTGTCGGCTACGATCGGTATCGTGCCGACAGTGAGCGCGCTATCCCTGCTCAGCGCTACGGCACTCCGGCTGAGATCGGCGCCCTGGTAGCCTTTCTCGCCTCGGAAGAGGCGGGCTATGTGACTGGCCAGAGCATGCTCGTGGATGGTGGGATGCTCTCGGCGCTTTGACCCGCCGCCCGCGTTCGCTAGGTACGACCCGTCAGACCGAGGACGGATCCGAGGTGCAGGCACGATCGCGTCACTGACTCGCGACGCCGTTTCACGGCTCGATCGCCTCGCCGCGCCCGACCTTCTGCGAGATCTCGTACGCGTTGAGTCTCCTGCCGGAGAAAGCGGGATTCCGCTCTTGCGCCAGGTAGACAAAAGCCGGCGCAAGGACGGCTGGGTCTTGCCATTCTTTGCGCTGGTCCTCGGTATAGTGGCTCTCGGACATGGGCGTATTGATCAGTACTCCAGGCGTGAGCGAGATGACCCGAATGTTGTACGGCTCGAGCTCCAGCGCCAGCGTTTTCGTCAGACCTTCAATACCGTGTTTGGAAGGGCAGTATCCGCTCTCGCCGACAAAACCCTTGATGCCCGATCCGGAGGACATGTTCAGAATCACGCCGTCGCGCCGCGCCTTCATAGCCGGCACGAATGCTCTGCAATAGAGAAACGGGCCACGCAGGTTGGTCGCCATGAGGCGATCCCACTCCTCGACGGTCGTCTCCTCGATCGGCTTGACAATGATGATGCCGGCATTGTTAAACAGCACGTCGATGCGCCCAAAGCGCTCAAGCACCAGGCGCGCGACCGCGTCAACCGCCGCCGCATCGCCCACATCACTCACGACGGAGGTAATGAGATTCGCGTGCTCTCCTGCCGCGCGTCGCACCTCGTCGAGCTCGTGCCGGTAGAGCGAGACGGCCACGACTTCCGCTCCCTCCGCCGCATAGCGCAGAGTGACGGCGCGTCCGAGACCGGCGCCCGCCCCCGTGACCAGCGTAATCTTGCCCGACAGTTGCATCTCTCTACCTCACACTCAGTAGCTACCACCGGCATCGGAGTTCTTCGCATACACATTGTAGACTAAGCCGGCTTGCCTGATTGCCTGGCCCTGGACTTGACTCGCATGGCCTCAGGCCCTAGAATTGCCTCAATATCGTGCAACGGCAGTTCACGTTTTTGCCGTGTTCGGTTGAACTCAATCCACTCAGAGTCCGACGAAAGATGGGCCGGCGTCGTGACCCATCAGTCGCTCGGCATCCCATCATCGCGTACGCACCCGACGGAGCGCGACGTAGCGCACGTTGAGGCCGGCTCCAGGCAGGCAAGATCACACATCTGATTGCCGCGAAGTGGATGGCGACGAGGGGTAGCCGGTGCTCACCTACATTGTCCGACGAATCCTCGTTTCACTCCCGGTTCTCTGGGGTGTCCTGACGCTGGTCTTCGCGTCAATACACCTCATTCCTGGGGATCCGGCTGAAGTCATGCTCTCCGGTCGCGGCCACCCGGCGGATATTGCCGCTCTGCGCCATCAGCTTGGACTGGACAGGCCCATTCTTGCCCAGTACTGGGACTTTCTGACACATGCCTGCCGGCTGGATTTTGGTACGTCCATCATCTCTCACCAGCCGGTCATGCAGGAGATTTGGGACCGCTTCCCCTATACTGCCGAGCTGGCAGTCAGCGCCATGGTGCTGGCCACTACCCTGGGACTGATCAGCGGCATATTCGCCGCGACGCACGATCGACGGCTCTCGGGCACGGCTGTCACGAGCCTTGCCGTCCTGGGCATCTCCATTCCCGACTTCTGGCTGGGAACGATGCTGGCCGTCATCTTCGGCGTTGAGCTTGGTTGGCTCCCGGTTGCCGGAACCGGCGGCGTGACCAATCTGGTGCTGCCGTCGGTCACGCTGGCAATAGTCGTTACAGCAACTATGACGCGGCTGGTCCGCGCCTCGATCGTGGAAATCCTGAGCCGCGAGTACGTGCGCACGGCCCGCGCAAAGGGACTGCCGGGACGTATGGTCCTGTACAAGCACATCATGCGCAATGCCCTGATCCCCGTCGTGACCATATTTGGTCTCAACCTGGGCGGGCTCCTCGGCGGCGCCGTGATCCTGGAGAATGTCTTCGCCTGGCCTGGTCTCGGCACATTGGCCGTGGGCGCGGTGACCAACCGAGACTTCCCGCTGATCCAGGGCACTACGTTCTTCTTCGCCGTTATTCTGATCGGTGCGAACATGTTGGTCGACCTCTCGTACGCCTTTCTCGATCCCCGGATTCATTACTCGTGATCGCCGGCGCCTGCGCCCGCCGAGGCGCTGATGAGGCATCGACATGCAGGTAGCAGAAAGCCTGGAACCCACCGGCGGTGAGCCGGTATCCGCGCGCCAGAGCACGTTCTGGCGCCAGATCCTGCAGCGGTTGCTGTCGGATCCGAACGCGCTTGTCGGCGCGCTGCTGCTTGCCCTCATGATAGTTCTGGCCATCCTGGCGCCGCTCATCTCGCGTTACGCGCCAAATGCGTACGATCTCAACAGCCTGAATCAGGCGCCGTCGTCCGCACACTGGTTCGGTACCGACTATCTTGGCCGGGATATGTGGTCCCGCGTAATCTTTGGCGGGCGCACGTCGCTTCCGGCCGGTCTTGGCGTGGTGCTCATAGGCCTGGGCGTCGGCCTGCCCTTTGGCGTTATCGCGGGATTTTCCGGCGGGCTCCTCGACGACGTGATCATGCGCTGCATGGATTGCCTGTTGGCTTTCCCGGCCATCCTGCTGGCTATCGGCATTGTGGCTATATTGGGGCCCAGTCTCACCTCATCGGTGATTGCCGTGGGTGTTGCCTTGATCCCGAGCTTCGCGCGACTGGCACGGGGATCGACGCTGCGGGCACGCGAGCTGGACTTCGTGGAGGCGAGCCGAGCGCAGGGCGCCGGAAGCCTTTACATCCTGATGCATCACATCCTGCCGAATATCATCGACCCTATTATCGTGCTCGCGACGCTGAACCTTGGATCGGCGATTCTGGCCACGGCGGCGTTGAGCTTCCTTGGACTCGGCACCCAGCTCCCAACCTCAGATTGGGGCACGCTCTTGAGCAACGGCTACGAGCATATGTTCCAGTCTTGGGGAGAGGTTACCTTCCCCGGCATCGCCATCATCATCTCAGTGCTCGGCATCAATCTCCTTGGAGATGCACTGAGCAGCGCTATCGATCCGCGGCAGTGGGCTCGATGATTTGCACATAAAGAGGAGGGTAGAGGTAAGAGGAAAGCCAGACAAAGGTATCCCTCGAGTAACCAGTGCAAGCGCAGGTAAAGGACATGATCATGCACAGCGTCCGAAAGTATGGAAAGCACAGTTGCAGAATTGCTGCCGCGACCGTCATCCTGGCCTTGCTGCCTATGACCGTCGCGCCATCGGCCCTCGCAGGGCATCAGATGGCGGCGTCATCCGCGCCGACCAGCGGCGGTACGATCACCTATCGCGACATCAATCTTCCGACCTGTGTGGACCCGTTGATCGCTCCTACCTCAGCCGAGGGGCTGGCCGACTTCCCGACGTTCGATAACCTTGTCCTTCTTGATGGCAATGGGAACCCACGCCCGGATCTGGCAACGTCGTGGACGTTCAGCCACGGTGGCGCATGGATGACGTTTAAGCTGCGCCAGGGGGTCGTGTTCTCGAACGGCGATCCCTTCGATGCCAGCGTCGTCAAGTTCAATATGCTGCGTGTCCTCGGTCCAGTTGGTCAAGCCGCCGGCATGTCGACCTTCCTTGGTCCTTTGAAGGCGGTCAACGTGGACAGCAAGTATCAGGTCACGCTGGTCTTTGCCACGCCCTTCCGTCCGGCATTGCCGAATCTGGCCAATGACTCGCTTGGCATCGTCGACCCAATCGCCCTGCAGAAGGAAGGCAAGACCAAATTCTGCCAGTATCCAATTGGCACCGGCCCGTTCATGATCCAGAACTATGCGCCAGGCGGAAGCCAGATCACGCTGGCCAAGAATCCCCTGCACAACTGGGAGACGGACTGGGCTATCAACAAGGGTGCTGCCTACCTCGATAAGATCGTGCTTCAGCCGATCGTGAGCGATTCGACCGCCATGAGCGACCTGCTCTCGGGCGGCGTGGATGTCTCGCTGGTTGCCGGCAGCCAGATCGGCCGGCTGCAGGGAAACACCAGCATCAAGCAATATCGTGAGCTAGGCCAGTTCTTGGTCCAGCTCGGATTCAGGACCAATGAGGCCCCGTTTGATAGCGTCGACGTGCGTCGTGCGATCTCCGAGGCGGTGGACCGCAATGCCCTGATCAAGGTGGCGCTCAATGGACTGGGTGTCCCGGCATATAGCCCGGTGGGCTCGAACATTCCGTACTACGATCCTGCCTCGAAGAGCCTCGCACCCCAGTACAATCCGACTGCCGCTCAGACCGTGCTGAGTGCCCACCATGTCACCGGCCCGTTTACCCTGCTGTCCAGCAACTTGCCGGCAATCACCGCTGCCGACGAGCTGATCCAGGCGGAGCTTGGCGCCGTAGGGGTCAACGTGACGATTGTCAGCAAGCCGACCGCGGACTACATTTCTCTCGCGCAGAAGGGCAGCTTCGATCTGCTGTTGGACAACTTCTACTCGCCTGACGCGGACGTGCTCTACACCTCGTACGACTCCACGCAAGAGACCAGCGGCGGTCTCAACTTCACGTTCTACAAGAACGCAGGGCTGGACAACCTGCTCGTGCAAGGACGGAGCACCCTGGACGGCAAGCAGGCGATGAGCGCCTACTCGGCCGCGCAACGCTACATCCTGCAGAACGTGCTGACCGATCCGTTGTGGATCCCGGAGGTCGTGTTCGGCGTCCGCAAGAATATCATGGGCTTTCACACGGATGTGACCGCGCTCTGGCCGCTATTCCAGGATCTCTATATCGCGAAGTGACCTGACGCCCCCAGCACGGTGGGACGCCGCTCTTGTCCGGCGCCCTGCCGTGCCCCGAGGCACCCGTGCGCGCGGTAGATTGAGACGGGGGTAATGCCGGCCGCGACCTCGGACGGACGCTGCCGGACGAGTACTTCAAATGAAGCAGGAGAAGACGAAACATGACGAACGCAAGCGATCCGCTCGCCATCGCGCGCTCATACAGCGAAGCTACCAATGCACAGGACTGGGACCGCCTCCGCAACGAGATACTGGCGCCCGACGTCGAAGCCTGGTCGCATTCCGCCCAGTATCTTGAGCGCGGACCGGAAGAGATCATCGCCGCTCTGCGGAAGACCACCGGCTCCGTTGCCGGGACGCATATGGAAGTCGCCAATGCGATCGTCGGCGGCGATCAGGTGGTCCTGGAGATCCGTATCAAGGGCACGGCCTACGGCGATCCGAACGCCAAGGGCGCGGCCGCCGCGACACCGACTGGTGAGGGCAAGCCGGTCACGCTCTCGACCTGCCACGTCTACCGCATCCGGGACGGCAAGATCGTGCATTTGACGACCTACAGCGACCGTACCTGGCGATTCCAGGCGCCATGAGCTCTGATGACGCGATCAATGCGCCGGGAACCGCGCGTTGAGTCGACGTGCCCTTGAGTCCTGATGGGCGGCCAGTCAGGCCTGCTTGTGCCGTGATCGAAACGGGGGAATACGAATGAGCCAGGGCCGGGTGCGGGTACTGATCACCACGTGGCTTCCGACTGACTTGGTGCGGCGCATCGCAGACGTCGACGCCCGCCTCGAGGTTATCTATCCCGCGGATCTGATCGCTGCGCCCCGTTATCCGGCCGACCACACGTCGCCGAAGGCCGGTACACTGGAGCTGAGGGAGCGGTGGCGCGAACTGCTGGCGTCGGCGGAGGTTCTGTTCGATTTCGGTCCCGCGAGCATGACGGAAGAGCTGGCAGGGCTGCCGTCACTGCGCTTGATTCAGGCCAGCAGTGCCGGGGTAGGACAGTTCGCCGCCCGAGTTGGTCTCGCCAAGAGCAGCATCATCGTAGCCACCGCCAGTGGTATCCATGCCCGGCCAATCGCGGAGTTCGTCCTGATGGCCGTGCTGATGTTCTGTAAAGACGCGCAGCGCCTCGCCGCCGACCAGAGGGCCCACCGATGGGAGCGCTATGCGAGCGACGAGATTGCCGGCAAGAGCGTCGGCATCGTCGGCGTGGGCCGAATCGGTCGCGAGATCGCTCGTACCGTGCGCGCGCTGGATGCGCGCGTGATCGGCACCGTGCGCGAGCCCAATCGACGGCGGGCGGAGGATCTGCTCCTGGATGTGCTGCTACCGGCGCAGCGCGTGGATGAGCTGGTTTCCAGTGTGGATTTCCTGGTATTGTGTTGCCCGCACACGCCGGAGACTGAAGGCCTTCTCGACGCGGCTCGCCTGGCACGCATGAAGCGCGATGCCGTGCTGATCAATGTTGCCCGTGGCGCGGTCGTGGACGAGTCCGCGCTGATCGAGGCGCTGCGCGCGGGCAAGTTGCGAGGCGCGGCGCTCGACGTGTTCGAGCGTGAGCCGCTCCCCCCGGCGAGCCCACTCTGGGACATGCCTAACGTGTTGATCTGCCCGCACTCGGCTAGCACGGCCCGAAGCGAGAATGCCAAGCTGGTAGATCTGTTCTGCGACAATTTGAGCCGGTATCTGAGCGATCGACCGCTACGGAACGTGCTGAACTACACGTTGCTGTATTGACGCGAGGAAGAGTGGATACTGATTCTTCAGCATCGCTCGAAGCATCCGAATCGCTTCACCGCCGCGACCCTCACTGAGAGGAGGACTGAGTGGGCAACGATGCCGAAGGCAACTATCAGGTGCGGGCGTTGCGCCGGGGCCTGGCCGTGCTCGCCTGCTTTTCCCCTCAGGAGCCCCGCCACACCCTGGCAGGCCTGAGCAAGCAGGTGCGCGTGCCCAAGACCACCCTGTTCCGGCTGCTGGAGACCCTTTGCGCGGCAGAGTTCCTCGAGCAGGATGAGCCAGGCAGGTACGTGTTGGGCGTGAAGGCGTTCGAGGTCGGGTCCGCATTCCTTGCACAGCTTGGTTTTCCGCAAAGCGCGCGGCACAGTCTGGAGGAGTTGGCCGCGGCATGTCGCGAGACCGCGAGCCTGGGCGTGCTGAACCACGGCGAGGTTGTCTACATCGCCATCGAGCGCGCGCAGCGCGAGATCGGCATTCAATCACAGGTTGGCACACGGCATCCTGCGCACTGCACCGCGCTGGGCAAAGTGCTGCTCGCGGGCCTACCCGACCAGGAGGTGATCGGGCTGCTCGATCGCACCGGCATGGCCTCCCTCACCGAAAACACCATTACATCGGCCGCGGCCATTCTGGCTGAGCTCGCTGGGGTACGCCAACGGGGCTACGCGATCGACAATGAGGAGCGGGCCTACGGTGTGAAGTGCGTGGCGGCCCCCGTCCGCGACCTGACCGGAAGAGTGGTAGCCGCGATCAGCGTGTCCGGACCGGCGTTCCGCGTCACAACCGAGCTACTGCCGCCGCTTATCCATGCAGTTACATCTGCCGCCGCCGCCGTGTCGCGCCGCCAGGGCTATCACGAGGAGGTTGTGCTCGCGCGGCCAACGTCGCCGTGATGCCAGCGCGAATGGACTCAATGATCATGTATGCGGGAGGAAGCTGATGACCGACAGCATCTTGCGCGTGGCCGTGCTTGGCGCGGGCGCCTGGGCGCGGTTCGCCCACATTCCAGGCTGGCAACGGGATCCGCGATGCCGGATCGTCGCCCTGTGCGACGTCGTCGCCGACAGTGCTCGTGCTCTCGCCGCGGAGTTGGCCATCGATTCCGTGTCCGATGACTGGCAGGCAACGATCGCTCGGGCAGACGTCGACGTGGTAGACGTGTGCACGCCGTCGCATACGCACTACGAACTGGCCATGGCCGCGCTCGAAGCCGGCAAGCACGTGCTCTGCGAAAAGCCTGTCGCCTTCGACTATCGCCAGACGCTGGGCGCCGCGGATCTCGCGGACCGCAAGCGCTTGAAGACCAAGCTCGGCTTCACGTTTCGCTATAGCCCAGGCGTGCTGTACGCCAAGTCGCTCATCGACCAGGGCTTCGTGGGCAAGCCGTTCATCTTCAACGGCTTCGAACAGAACTCGCAATGGCTCGATCCACAGACCCCGCTCCGCCAGGTCGATCACGAAGCAGACCAGTCGGTGCTGCAGACGTCCTCGTTGGAAGGCTACGGGGCACCGATCATCGACATCGGTCATTGGTGGGTGGGGGCGGACTACACGCGCGTCGTCGGCACCATGCGCAATTTCATTCCGGAGCGAGTAGTGCGTGCCACGGGCCGGATGATGCGTATGAATATCGACGACGGCGATATCTACCTGTGCGAATATGCCAATGGAGCAATCGGCTCCATCCAGACAAGCTTTGTCACGGTGGGCAACTACCCGGGCATCGAGGCTCGCATGTACGGCGATCGTGGCGCGATCATCTGTCGCCTGGTCGAGGAGAGTGGAATCGCCGAGACGATTCGCGTGGCGACGCCCGATGCGGTGGAGTTCCGTCAGTTGGACGTTCCGCAACAGTTCTTCCCCGCCGGGGGCGCTCCCACCGAATCATGGCGATCGCTGTTTTACGCCAACCTGATCAAGGACTTCATCGACGAGATTCGGGCTGGCGGAACGGTGAACCAGGGCAATTTTCGGGACGGAGCATGGGTGCAGGAGGCGATCAATGCCGTGGAGCGCTCGTTCCACGAGCGCCGCTGGGTCGACCTTCCGCTGGAGCGCTAGGCATGGAATCGCGTGCAATGGAGTTCTCGCGATGGCTGGACGGCTTCTTCGCCGCCTACTACCGCCGCCGTCCGGTAAACGCCACGTTCATCGGCGTCCATGCCCACGACCACCTGCTGCCGGACTTCTCGGAGGAGGCGATGGCCGGTGCGGTGGAGGAGATGCGTGCCCAGCTGCGCCATCTCCGTTCCCTGCCGGACGAACCGCTCACGCAAGCTGAGGCCATCGACCGCCGCCTGGCCGAAGGATTTCTGGAGATCGCGCTCTGGGAGGCGGCCTCAAGTCACTTCGAGCATGGCAATCCCAGTCTGTACACGGGCGAGGCCGTCTTCGGCGTGCTGTCCCTGTTCTTGCGGCCGTTCGCTCCCTTTGCCGAGCGCGTCGAGTCCGCGATCGGGCGCCTGCACGCCGTACCCACATTGCTCCGGCAGGCAGAGGCCAACGTGCGCAGTGCGCCACGTGCCTGGACCGCGCGCGCGATGCGTGAATGCACGGGAGCGATCGCGTTCCTGAACGGTGGCGTAGACGCGCTGATCGGCGCGTCCGGGTTGGATGGCAGCCGCTTGCGCGCCGCCGCGGATGTGGCGGCCGTGGCATTTTCCCGCCATCGCGAATACCTGGAGCGCGAGCTGCTGTCGCGAGGATCGGAGGCCTGCGCCTGCGGTGATGAGGCGTTCGACCTGCTGCTGCGGCGCGGCCACTGCCTGGACCAGGGCGCCGGCGCCATCGAGGCGTACGCCGTCGACCAGCTCCAGCAGTGCTCAGCTCATCTCGCGGCGCATGCCGTCGATTTCGGCGCCGCCGGCCCGGCTGAAGCGCTGGCATCGCTGGCCGATCTGCACCCCGCGGCCGACCGCTACTACGCTCGATTCGAGGAGACCTGGGAGAGGATTCGTGCTGCCGTCAGTGCCGGCGACGTGCTCACCTGGCAGGACTACCCAATTCGGTATGTGCCGCAGCCTGCCTGGGCGCGCGACGCGGCGCCGTCGCTCTATTTCCTGCCCTACCGCGCGCCGGCGCCATTTGACGCCGTCACGCCGGTAGAGTACCTGGTCCCGCCAATCGAGGCCGACTTGCCGGAGGCGGAACAGCGACGCCGGCTGCGAGCGACCAACGACAGCGTCATTACTTTGAACCACGTCGTGCATCATGGCGGTCCCGGACACCATCAGCAGAACTATCACGCGAACCGTGCTGCCTCGCGTATCGGTCGCGTGGCGGCGGTGGATTGCGCGTCGAGGATCGCCATGTTTTGCGGCGGCACGATGGCAGAGGGATGGGCCTGCTACGCGACCGAGCTGGTTGGCGAGATCGGCTGCCTGACGCCGCTCGAGCTCTATGCCGAGCAGCACAGCCGGCTGCGCATGGCGGCGCGCGCGATTGTGGACGTTCGGCTGCATCGTGGCGAGCTCTCCCTGGCGGACGCTGCCGCCTTCTACCGCGACGCAGTTGGCATGTCGCCCGAGGCTGCCGAAGCAGAGGCGGTGAAGAACAGCATGTTCCCCGGCGCGGCAGTCATGTACCTGGTTGGAACGGACCTGATCCGTGATCTGCGGCACGACCTGGCAGCACGTGAGGGCAGCAGCTTCAACCTGCGCGACTTTCACGATCGGCTGCTCTCGTTCGGATCCGTACCCGTCGCGCTTATAGCAGCCGCGATGCGGGGGGAGGATCCTCGTGCTCAGTGATGCCACGCTCGCCTACGCCGAGTCGTTGACCCCGGCCTTGCTCAGCGTGGACGCCATCTGCCGGATCTCTGGGGGCGAAGACGACGATGGTCTCGTGGCGGTAAACATGTCGCACGTGCACCACGCGCTGCCGATGGCAGATTACGCCGAGGCACGGGCGCAGTTCGTGGAGCTGCGAGAGCGTGCTCAGGCATTGCCGGAGCAGGATCGCCGCGTCTACTACCGGCAGGTCTGCGACTCGACAATCGCGTTGCTGGACTGGCGTGAGCGCGGCCTGCCGTTCGAAGAGCAGGTCGGCCGCTTCCTGCACCTGCCCGCCCAGCCCGCCGGCGAGGCGGATCTGGATCGTCTTCGCACGGCTATGCGCGATCTCTTGAGCGGCCTCGGCTACTCCGGCGACCTGGCAACACAGTGCGCCTCGTGGGAGCAGCGTCATCGCGTGCCGCCTGACGAGGTGCAAGCGACGGTGGGGGCGCTGCTCGACGAAGCCTGGGATCGAACCGAGGCCGTGCTGCCGATCCCGGCGCCCAGGTCGGACGGCATGCGCGTGCTTGCCGTGCGCGGCACGCACTTCAATGCGCGCTGCGACTACATGGCCCGCACCGTCGAGCTGAATATTGACCCGGTGCTCACCGGGCCGGCGTTGAAACACCTGGTCGTCCACGAGTGCTATCCCGGCCACTACGTGCAGTTCAAGTTGCGCGAGCACTGGTATAGGGAGGGAACGGCCGGCGCCGATGGGCTGCTCTCGATCGTCAACTCGGCCAGCTCCTCCGTATTCGAAGGGATCGCGGATCACGGGCTTCGCTTGATCCAATGGATTAAGGACGACGACGATCGGCTCAACGCCTATATGGGCCGCTATCGCGCCGGTATTGGGACCGGCGCCGCGTGGCGATTGCACGCCCTGGGATGGGCGCCAGGGCAGGTGGTCGACTGGCTGCGAGCCAACACCCTGGTAGGCGGCGAAGGCTGGGTGCAGAACCGCATGCAGTTCATTGCCGCGCCGCAACGCAGCGCGCTCATCTGGTCATACTGGGCGGGTGAGCCATCGGTCGAGTCGGCGTGGGACAGCGTGCCGTCGGGCCAGGAGAAACGAGTTCTTGCGCTTTCTCTACGGCAGGATGCACTCCACCTCGAGTGTAGGCATGTTTACATAATAGATGAGAGAGCCGGCGCGGTTGCGGGGCGATGCCCTGCCGCCGGCGAAAGATGATGCGTACCAAACAGGTGTTGGGAGGATGTCCAATGGCAGGACAATATGAGCCGCTCAAGCGAGGCGTATGGGGGATCCTCGCCACCCCGTTCAAGGGGGAAGCCCTCGCAGTCGACACGCAGTCTCTGACGCGCCTGGTCGAGCTGTACCGTAATGCCGGCGCCAGCGGGGTGATCGTGCTGGGCGTGCTCGGTGAGGCGGCGCGCCTTGACACGGCGGAGCGCCGGCTCGTTCTCAATACTGCCCTGGCAGTGGCGGGCGAGTTGCCGGTTGTGGCCGGAATGGCGGCCACGGCCACCGCGCCCGCCATTGAAGAGGCGCGAGCCGCGGCCGAAGCCGGCGCGACCGCCGTCATGGTTCCTGCCCCGACAAATGATCCCGCGGTCGTAGCACACCACTTGCGGCGCATCTCAGCCGCCTCCGGACTTGGCGTCGTGCTGCAAGATAATCCGGCTGCTTCGGGCATCAGCATTGCCGCACGCGCGTTGGCCCAGTCCGTGCGCGAGGCCGGGGTCGTGGTGGCCGTGAAAGAAGAAGCGCCGCCGACGGCGCCGGCGATCGCGGCCCTGGCCGCGGATCTCGACGTGCCCATCTTCGGCGGTCTGGGCGGCGCCAGTCTCCTCGAGGAGCTGCTGGCGGGGTCGGCAGGTACCATGACCGGGTTCGCGGTGCCCGAGGCGCTGATTGCTGCCGTGAGTGCCTGGCAGCGCGGCGGTTACAGGGCGGCGCGAGAAGCCACTGCTCCCATGGCTGCCCTTGCTTCTCTGCGAGGCGCAGGATAAGCTGAGCCTGGCTATACGCAAGGAGATCTCTGCGGAGGCGCGGCATCATCGCGGAGGCAGGCGTGCGCCCTCCTGGTCTGGCAATGCCCGACATGCTCAACGCCGCCCTGGATGCCCACCTTGCCGCGATGCCGCTGCCACGATAGCGAGAGCCCGCACCGCGCGTTTCCGACTAGAACGATTGCAGCATGGCACGATGTTCAGACGTGAGCAGCAAGGAGCACCGTGATGACAGCACGAGACCGTATTCGATGGGGTATCCTGGGCACCGCCAATATCGCCCTGAAGGCCTTCATCCCCGGCGCCATCGCTTCCAGGAACGGTGTGGTGACGGCTATCGCCAGCCGCGACATGGCTCGCGCGGCGAAGGCTGCCGCCACGCTCGGCATCCCGCGCGCGCTATGGCTCCTACGAGGAGCTGCTGGCGGATCCGGAAGTCGACGCCATCTATAACCCGTTGCCCAACTCGATGCACGCCGAGTGGACTTTGCGGGCAGCCGAGGCCGGCAAGCCGATCCTCTGCGAGAAGCCTCTCGCTCGGGATGCGCAAGGAAGCTGCCGGTCTGGTCGATGCCGTCAAGCAGCGCGGCGCGTTGCTGATGGAAGCGTTCATGTATCGCTTTCACCCACAGCATGCACGTGTCCGCGCCTTGATCGACGATGGCGCCATCGGCGAAGTACGCGCGCTGCGCGCCGGTTTCACCTTCAACATGACTCCGTTGAACCCGGCCAACGTGCGGCTACAGGGCGACCTGGCTGGAGGCGCCTTGATGGACGTCGGCTGCTATTGCGTCAACGCGACCCGGCTGATCTTCGGCGAGGAGCCCAACCTGGCCTCGGCCATCTGGGATTACCGGCCGGAGTATCGGTGTGGAGATCGCGCTTGCCGGCGTGCTTCGGCTGTCCGATGCGCGTACGGCCACATTTGATTGCGGATTCTGCGCGGCCGGGCGAGGTTGCTACATGGTGGTGGGGAGTACCGGCACAATCGAGGTGCCGTCTGCCTTTGTGCCGGGGAAGGTCGACACCCTGGTGATCCTCAGCGACGCTCAGGGTAGACATGAGGAACGCATCCCTGGTGTCGATCAGTACGCGCTGGAGGCAGAGGAGTTCGCCGCTTGCCTGCTGGAAGGCAGACCGCTACGGTATCCGGCCGAAGACGCCGTGGCCAACATGCGCGCAGTCGACGCCCTCCGTCGCTCTGCTCTCGCCGGCGGCCTCGCACAAGCTGTGTAGGCGCAAGCCACATCGGGAACTACAGGCCGCGCCGCTGACAGGATACCCCGGAATTGATTCCGGGGAGACTCACTTCTCGCCCGGTGTGGACTGTAGTCCGCCGTCGCCGGTTCCACGTTGGCCTCGGCGTGACCTCCATCAGCAAGCAGTTGGCGGCCTGACCTAATGCGGTATCCCTTGCCTGTGCATGCGGGCATGAATCGCGGCCACTGCCTCCTGCACGGGTCGCTCGAGGAATGCCTGATGGTCCGCTTCATTGTGCGCGTGTGTCACGCGGTGCGATGCATCCTGGCGGCTGCGCGTGCGGATATAGGCCAGGCTTCCCTCGAGCAGGGTCAACATGTAGGTTGCCTCCCGGGCGTCGTAGAGCCACCACTCCCCACCGACCGCGACATAGATAGGCGATGTATGGGCCATGACCCCACGTTGCCAAACATCGTGGTGGTGCATCGCGTCGGCGTGGGCGATCCCACCAACGCGCGCCGCTAGCCACGTGTGACTGCCAATGGTGAGGCGCGCCCGTAGCCGCAGCCGCCGCGCGCCACCTGCCTCCTCGGTGGTCGCCACCACCCGGCCTTGCTGCACGATCTCCAGGCGGTAAATCGGCAGGATCGAGTCGGCGCTGGCCTCGACTTCCACCGTGCCGCCGTTCCCCGGCAGGGTGATGACGTCGCCGATTTGGCGCCCGTCGACTGTGAAGTCGATCAGCGGGCCGCCGCTGTGGAAGGTGCGCCCGGCGCGCAGGTGACGGCACCAGCTGTCGTAGCTGAACTCTTCATCGGGAATTCGCACGTAGGTGCGATACAGGCCGACCGGCACGGCGGCATCCATCTTGTCTGTGCCGCCCACCAGGGGAAGCCGGTAGCCGCAGTTCAGGTAGCGGTAGTACTCGAGATGCTCGTACATCCCGTACTTGGTCATCTCCATGGCATCGGCGCGGCCGGTGGCGATCAGCGCGGCCGGCTCGCCGTTGGGCTCGGGGAAGTGCGGAATCACCACCGTTCCACCTTGCTCGTGGCACAGGTCGGCCCAGTGCGAAAGGGTGGTCTCAAGGGTACCGCCCAACTCGGCCTCCTCCGGCCCGTCCGAGCACCAGGGCATGACAGGCTGCTTCAGTCCCAGCAGCGAGACGTGTCCCAACATGTGCTGACGATTCTCTTGCGAGGCGTAGACAATGGTCCGCCCATCGGAGGAGCGATGCGGCTGTCCGATGAACTCTTCCGTATTGGTGAACAGATGGCCCCATTGCGATTGCAGCAGGTTGACCACGTTGAGGTCCTCGCCGCGTGCTTCGGTCTGGGCGCCGATAGTCGAAAGGAAGTGCACGTGCGTGTCGCCGCTGTAATAGCCGCGCGCGTTCATATCGCACCATCGGCGCAGGCGCAAAGTCAGGTGCTGCTGGCCGGGCTCGATGCGCACTGTCGTACGCAGCGGTTCATACTCAAAACCGCGGGCCACATCAACCAACACCTCGCCACGTGGCAGCCAACCCTCGCAGCGACCGTCGATATAGGCATACGTGACCTGGCCGAGCCGCACGTCGCCTCCCACGTCTATGTGCCAGGTGTCCATGCCGCCGTTGAGGTGCGCGTGGTGACCGTGCGGCGCGAAGGGCACTCCGCCCGCTGAGCGGAAGTGGATGCGACAGGGGATCGGCGCGCCAGTCGCATCGTCGAGCACCTCGGTGCGCACCCAGTTGCGACCGCTATCCGCGATCTCCACCCGCAGGCGAGGAGACGGCGCGCTGCTGCCGTCGCGCTGCAAATTGCCCCAGCGTACCGCGCCCAGTTCTTCGTCGCCCAGGGTGACGCGCAGTGTGGCCGAAGGCGTGGCAGCCACCTGTACATATGCGGGACTGCTGCTCTCGTTCGCGGCGGCGCCGTAGCCGGGCATCGTCGCTTCGAGAAAGCCCGTCGCGGACTCGACCGGCAGCGGGTACGGCGGGCCCGCGATCCCGCGGTCGACCTGTACGCCGAGCGCGAAGGGCTGCGCGGCGTCGCCGGCCTGCGGCAGCCTGATTGCAACCGTGGTCGCGCCGGTGCGACAGAATGGCTCCTCCTCCAGATGACCAAGGGTCACTGCTGCCAGCACGAAGTCCGGACCAGCCGGCTCGACCACGATGCGCCGGATCGGGCGGTCGGGATGCGGATTGGTCCAGGCCCAGAGATAGTAGGAGCGAGGCCGCCCCTGCACGACCTCGGCAAGCCGGAATCCAGCCTCGCCCCAAGGACCCTGGTGGCGTGGGAGCAAGCTATCGGTCTGGTCGGCTATCGCCAGGAACGGCATCTGGCCCCACCGCGTCGGCACCGTGGCGATCTCGAAACGCTCGCGGATGGGCAGCCGCAGGCTGTCGCCGCCGGCATACTGAACCACGTACTGCGCCACGACCTCACCCAGCGGCCCGCCCTCGAGGAGGCGCGATGCTAACTGCCGATGCGCAAAAAGGATATGATACGCCGTGACATCACCCAGGTCGATCGACACAGGGTGATCCTGGCCGGCCAGCCGGACCAGGCAGGCAGGCCCGTCGCCCGTGGGGGACCCGATCTGAAACGGTATGCCGTGGAACTGCTGGAGGCCTGTCGCCAATCGCTCCTCCCCCGGCACGCAGTCCGCGCCGGCGTTGCAAAGGGACGACAGGTCGAGCGGCGAATAGTCGGCAGCTTGCATGGTTGGCACCTCCCGGTGTGCAGGCATAACGCGGCAAACACATCGCCATTCTAGCACCGGCGCGGCTCATGAAGCCCGCGCCATCGTGGCACGAGGGCAAGATCGTGTAGCGGAACGCCCGCCCGTGGTCCAGCACTTGCCGCGTGGAGAGGTATGCTGAAGACACAGGCGACCTGATGGCAAGGGGCGGTTCACGTCGGAAGAGTCATCGGTACCGGTAGCCCTGTGACACCAGAGACACGAGGAGAAGGCATGAAGATCGGCATCATCGGCGCAGGAAACATCGGCGGCACCCTCACGCGGCGGCTTACCGGACTCGGGCACGAGGTGTCCTTGGCGAACTCCCGCGAGCCTGATACGCTCGCCGATCTTGCCGCGGAAACCGGCGCGAAAGCAGCGCCGGTCACGGAGGTGGCGCGGGGCGCCCAACTCGTCATCGTGACGATCCCTGAGAAGAAGATCCTCCAGCTGCCGCCCGGACTGTTCGCCGAGGCAGCAGAGGGCGTGGTTGTCGTGGATACGGGCAACTACTATCCTCGGCAGCGAGATGGCCGCATCGAGGCCATCGAGGCGGGAATGACGGAAAGTGCGTGGGTCGCACAGCAGCTCGGCCGGCCCGTGATCAAAGCCTTCAACAACATCTACGCGCGCCACCTGCTCGAGCGCGGCCTGCCCGCGGGGTCGCCTGGGCGCATCGCTCTGCCCGTTGCGGGCGACGACCCGGCTGCCAAGGCGCTCGTGCTGCGCCTCGTCGACGACCTCGGGTTCGATGCGGTCGACGCGGGCCGGCTGGACGAGTCGTGGAGGCAACAGCCGGGCACGCCGGTCTATGCAGCCGACCTGGACGCTGCGGGCGTGCGGCGCGCGCTCGCGGAGGCGCGTCCAGATCGCAAGCCGGAGTTTCGCGCCACCGCCTCCAGCCCGGGGACCTTCAGTGCTCCAGCCTGACGCGGTCCGCCGCTGGCGCTGCCAGGCAGGATCCGACTGCTGGGAATGCATGCGCGTGCCGATGGTTGACCCGGTCGCCGGCGCGGCATGGCTCCAGGTGGCGGCTGCGGTTGCGTGATTAGCCAAACACCATGCGCATGCGATCGCAGTAGTACTGCACGTTTTCCCATTTGGCATCTGGGGCCAGTCTATGGTCGGGACAGGGTATGTAGCCGCCAAGTTCAATCAGCGGCTTCAATCGCCTGACCTCCGCGTCGATCGCGGCACGATCCTGCGAGAAGACCCGCTTATTCACGCCGCCGACCCCACGAATTTCCGAGTCCGTATAGCGCGCGCCACGGCCCTATGCTGCCACCCCATGTACCGACCTCGATAGGGCACATCGTGTTCACTCCGGCGTGCAGCCAGGTGGGAATCAGCCTGTCGATTTTTCCGTCACAGTCGAGCGACACGATGTTGATGCCATGGTCGTTCAGCAGCTTTACAATGCGGGCGTAGTGGGGACCAACCTTGCGATCGAACATACCTGGATTCACCAGTGGGCCGCTCTTGTAACAGATATCTTCCCAAAAGTGCCCAAAGTCGAAGTGGGCGCCCGTGGCCAGAACCTGCTCCGTTACTCTATAGCAGAGACTGGCATAGGTATCGATCATCTCGTCGAGAAGACCTTCATCGTCCGCGGTAATATAGCTCAGGCCGACCAAGCCACACCACTCGCGCACGCGCCCGATCAGGCTGCCGCAGTAGATGCCGATCGGGAGATCCTCTTCGCTCGCGGCTGCCTGCACCTCTGCCAGTTCCTTCACGTCGACCCTTGCCGAAGAGTACTGGAGCCTCGGCAAGTAGTGGGTTTCCCAGCTGGTTCGATCTTTCAGCAGGTGATCAACCTCGGCGGGGATAGAGGTTGCGCCGGCCTTCTGGAGCACAATGACGCCGTCGACGTTTTGCAGGAGCTGGGTGCCGTCTGCGCGCTCCTCCACAACGCGCTTCTCGAAGGGAGGCTCCAGTGCAATTCCGAAGCGGTCGCCCCATGGATAGATGGAGTTCAGCCAATTGAAGTCGAAGCCGAGCTTGGCCGAGATGCTCCGGTCGAATCGGTTGCCGTCCTCCCAGCCGGCTGCCTCCTCGGCGGTGACGTGGCCCTCTGCCCGCCACTTCTCGAGTGTCTCCCTCCAGAATCCGAAGTGCACGAGAGGCAACCGATCGTAGGGTTGATAGTTCAAGACAGCCTGGGTTCGTTGTCGGTGTGTCATCATTGGTGGGACTCCCCTTCATCAACCTGCTAGTGCTGGCCACAGAGCCAGGATCACGCGTTCGGCGTCGTGGCGAATCAGCTGCTCCGTGATCGCGAACGGCCCAGCCACCACGTGGGGCACCAGCGCGCGCAGCGTCTCCAGATCGGCAGGGACCGGATGAGCGCCTTCCCGGGCGTAGTGAGCCACGAGATCAGCGGGGAATTCGCCCGTGTTCACCACCACTGTGTCGACTCGCCGGCCCAGATAGCGATGGATCACCCGCACAAAGTCTGCTGCCGCGAAGCCATCGGTTTCGCCCCGTTTGGTCATCACGTTGCAGATGTAGACTACTTCACCGTCGCACGAGCGGATCACATCGGCAACGCCCGCGGCCAACAAGCACGGCACAACGCTCGTGAACAGGTCGCCGGGACCGATAAGCACCTTGTCCGCTCGCTCGAGAGCCTTGCGGGCACGGGCCGTGACCGGCACGATGGGGTCGAGAAACACACGCCGGATCGGCAACAGGGTGCGCCCTTCCGGGTGGTCGATAGCTGTCTCGCCACGAACGATGGTGCCATCGCTGAGCTCAGCACACAGCGTCGCGTTTTCGAGTGTCACCGGGAGGACGTGGCCGGCGGCATTGAGCATCTCTTCGGCGTCCTCCAGTGCCCCGAGGAGGTCTCCGTCATTCTGATCTTGCAGGGCATGCAGGATCAGATTACCCAAGGAATGGCCGCCGACCAGGCCGGATGGCACATCTGGAAAGCGGTAGCTGAAGATGTCACCCCAGAGTTTGCGGGATCGGGAAAGGGCCACCAGCGCCTGACGGAGGTCGCCAAGAGGGAGCGGCCGGCCAAATTCGTCGATCAGCCGGCGGGACGAGCCCCCCGAGTCCATCATGGTCACGATGGCCCACAGGTGCCTGGCCACTTTCTTGAGCTCGGAGAGCATCGTGAATGAACCCGTGCCCCCGCCCAGTGTCACGATCCGTTCGTCAAGCGTCCCGCGCATAGCGTCGCGCCCCTCCCGGGATGCGGCACAGACCGTCGTTCGCTGGCCGTCACCGGTCACTCGCTGTCCAGCCCCATTGAAGCGCCGAACATGTTACGCAGAGATTGTTGCCGGCCGCCGGCCTTGCCACCCCGATTGTAACCGCCCAGGGGCACGCAGTCGACGGGGCTGTCTGCCACTACAGATTCTCCCTGGCCATTGTGGCCAGGTAACAGTTGTTTTCACAACCCTGGAGTACGGATTCCACGGATGACGCCGCCGTCACGCAGTGCTATGATGCTGGTGATTGATGCGCCTGCTACTGCAGGGATGCCATGGGGGCATCGTGACGATGGCGAGCGAGACGCCTCTCTTCGTGCTCCACGTGATTGGCCTCGCCGGAGTCCTCTGGTTGGGCTTCTATGTCCTCGCGCGCGGACAGCGCGCCGCGGTATCAGTGCTTACCGGCGCTGCAGTGCTTTCCGCCGCCCTCTTCTTTCTCTATGGCTGTATGGAGGAAGCGCTGCACGATGGACCTGTCGGCGTGTGGCTGGCGTTCGATCGGTTTGGCTGGATCTGCGATGTGCTGCCCATCACGCTCTGGCTCCATCTGACACTGTGCCTCAATCCGCGCGCGGCAGCCGTGCCCTGGCGGCGCCCGGTGCTCTGGGCCAATTACGTCGCCGCGGCGGTCATCACCGTCCTCGGCAGCGGCACCAATTTGGTACGCGATCACATCGGCTTTCTGCACGACCCAACCGGGCCGCTCTTTTGGCTGTATACAAGCTACTTGCTGATCTGCATGGCATTCGCCGCGTTCAATCTAGTTGCCTTCACGCGCGGCACTCGGCCGTCCCAAGATATTGCTGCTCCGCCGACCCAGGCGCCGGTGTCCCCGTTGGAGGAACGGCTGTTGTTGGGGAGTGCGGTGTGCTTTCTGGTGGCTGCGGGCTACGAATCGGTGCACGAGATGCTCCACGTGGAGTGGTCCCGTCCGCGGAGTTGGACACAAGGGCGCGCAGCTCCGGCTGCGCTTTGAGTCGCCGTTCCACGTCGACTGTTCTTCGTGGCATATCGTCGATCCAGCGGAAGAACACCTCGGGTTCTCCCACCCACGTGGTGTTCCACTGCAGGGGCAGGCGTGGCAGGGTAATGAGGTCATCGAAGCGCTCGTGCAGGTAATGGACGTCGACGCCGAGCAATATGCCCCGATACCAACCGGATTGTCGCCAAAGCGATCCAGGCCGTGTTCGTGGATGGGCTGACCTTCCGGCGCGTGCCCGATCGCCTGGCCCGCGATTTCTGGGTTCGGCCCACGGAAGGCATGATTCGCGCCTGGTGTCGCACGTACAGCGGCCATCTTCACAATCAGGTTATCGTGCCGCACCTGGTCGTCTGCCTGATATAATACGTATATACGTGTAAGGCGTCTATGGCTGACACCGGAGAATCATCATGCAACGCAAACTCACCATCACTCTTGCCGACGAGGTCTATCGAGGCCTGCACCAGCAGATCGGGCGTGGCGAGATCAGTCGCTTCATCGAGGGATTGGTGCGACCTCATGTCTTAAGCACGGATGCGCTCGAAGCCGAATATCGCGCCGCGGCCGAAGACACGCAGGCCGAGCACGAGGCCCTGTCCTGGATCGAAGCGTCGGTCGATGAGGCACTCGACTGATGCGCCGCGGCGACGTCTACTGGGTTGACTTCGACCCTGCACGAGGCGGCGAAATCGAGAAGCGTCGTCCCGCCGTGATCGTGAGCAATAACGCCGCAACACGAGCGCAGGACCGAGTGCAGGTCGTTCCCCTAACGAGCAATACGGCAACCGTACATCGTTGGGAAGCCCTGGTGCAGGTCGGTGGTACAGCCAGCAAAGCGCTAGCCGATCAGATTCGCACGGTAGCCAAGGAACGACTGACCAACCGCATCGACACGCTGAACCCGCGCGACATGCTCGCAGTAGAACGGGCAATCCGGGTACAGCTCGATTTGCCTTGACCGCCTTTCGACGGTGGATGGCCATGCGCGCGTCAAGGCAGCACTGGAAGAGGTTTCAATCCTTCTATCGACGAGGGCTGCCTTTAGACGCGTTGTGGCTCAGGCGTTCTCGGCGTGGTACAACCAGGGTTTCAATCCTCTATCGACGAGGGCTGCCTTTCGATTACAGGAAGCAATTGGAGATATACCGCACCATTAGCGATGATCCCAACATTAGGTCCCCCGGGCACAGCCCGCCGGGTGCCTCGCGTGCGAGCCGAAAGGAGCTTGGCGATAGAACTCTATGAACAAGAGCTGGGCACTGTGCTGTCCAAGGATGGCCCCGTGTGCGTGTTTCCCGCGAGGGGCAGACTGACCATCGGCCTGGGTCGCGGCTGTAGCTCTGGCAACGACAACTGACCCTCCGGCACCAACTACAGCTGCCTGTGCGCGGTCCTGGCGGCATGTTCGTTTGCTGCTACTGGGGCCCAGTATAGCTGTATCGGTGTCGACTGCCTGCTACGTGCGCCAGAAGGCGGAGCGCAAGCCTACCTGTTCGAAGACGGCGACGGCTTGCTCTGCTGTCCGGCCCCGATACGTCGGGTCCATGCGATTGGCATACCATGCCTGCGAGAGAGCCCAGACCTGCGCCAACGGCACCGTCTCGCCGCGAGGCTCGCCGGTGGCAGCGCACCAGTCGTCTACGACCGCGTCAGAGCGGAACAGGAGCATGGTGGCGCACGTGTGGATCAGATCGTCGTACCAGCGGCCAAATGGGAGAGGAAAGTGCACGACGCCCCCATCCGGCGCATGGAGCTTTCCGGCTTCGATGGCATAGGTGGTCGATTCACCTGAGAACGTGAACGCAGTATCTGTGCGTGAGTCACACCTGAGCATGGCAGGGATGCCGAGCGAGTCCCAGGCACAATTGGCCCATAGCCGTTTGCCTTCGGTCTGCACCGGATAGGCGGTGGGGATGGCCGAGAAGGGATGGGCCATGCGGATGGTGTCCGTGCCGGGCTCGAGAACGAGCAGGTGATTCGCGTGCAGGCGATGCAGGCAGAGCCGCGCCTCCTCTACGGGCATTGCCAGCACCGCGGCCAGATCGGCGCACGCAGGCGCGTGCTCATGGTCGAGCATATAGTGGTAGACGGCGAGCCGAACCTGCAGGTCGCGCGCGCTCAAGCTATCCTGTGGCATGTTGTCGTTTCCTTCACCTCACCGGAACTGAACAGACTGTAGTTGTTTCCCGCAAGTCACTGCGGCATGCATCGTGACCACAACACACGCTCGACCTCAGGCGCCTCTTTCCAGCAGGCCATAGACCTGCGCCATGTCCAGCTCCGCGCGCACGGCCGACGCCAGGCGATCGTATTCCTGCTCCCGGGCCGGCACCTGGCCGGTCCGCAGGCGCAGGCCTGCGGCGAGCGCCAAGCCAGCCGATGAGAGCCCGACGGGCGGCAGCGTTCTCGACGAGCCCGTGAAGGTAGGTGCCGACCACCTGGCCTACGAGCTATATGGCCTGAGATACTGCGCCAGAGCCCACCCCGTACCGGTGGATCGGCTGGTTACCTGGAACCAGTCATCGGCACCCACACCGACAGGTCCATTCACGATCACGTAGTCATGGTAGTTCGCCACGCAGTAGTGGTAGAGCGCCGATCGAGAAGCTATCACGCGCAGACTCAGGCAGCCGCTTGCCACCTTGGTGTAGACGTGCTGCCCGATATTGAATTTGACGGCGTTGGCGCAAATCACCGTCAACGGCGTGTTCTTGTCTCCTACACGTGCCTTGCCTACCCAGCCTGTCTCCAAAGGAGTGACGGCGTCGACATAGCGCACCAGGTACCAGCCGGCATTGCCTCCAATCACCTGCAGGTAAGCGCCGCACCCCAACATGGTCTTCACGCGCGCATCGCTGGACGGCGCCACGCGGAGAGCGGCGCCATAACGCCTGATCACCGTCACTGCGCTGGGGTTGCCCGCCTGTGTGCCGTACGCCGCCACCGTCGGGAGCATCGCGGATCCCGCGATCGCGATCGCCATGACTGCCGCAAGCCAGAGCCTCATCATCTTGCCCACGTAACCAGTCTCCTCTCAAAACATCGTTTCCGATTATATCTCACGCCCCGGCTCGCCCACGCCGACGCCGAACTGCTCGGCGCTCAGGCATCCCCACGTAACGAGAACCGAATCCGAATCCATCGTGAGCAATGAATGCGTGCCGCGATCCCAGGCAGCGGCCGCCTCACTCTGGCGTGGCCGGCCGCTCCGGATCGTCCCTCAAGCGCTTGCGCGCGATCCAGACTTCCTCGGACGGCCAGCGTCGTGCCCACTCGGGCGTGACATAGGGATAGCGGGTGGTGGCGCCTTCGGGCGCCTGCAGCTCGACGAGATTCTCCACCTCGAAGTCGTTTGCGCGCAGGAGCCGGATCCAATCGCCGTGACCGAGATGAAACTCCACCGATTCGTCGTCCGGCCACTCGAAGCGATGCATGCCGAAATAGTCGCGCAGCAGTCGCTCCTCCGCCGGAACGCCATCCTCATCCGGCGAACAGAGCATGAGGATCGTGCCATTGACCAGAAAGATCAGCCGGCCACCCGGCCGCAGCAGGCGCGCCGCTTCCGGGATCCAGCGAAACGGGTCGCACCAGATGCTGGCGCCATACTCGCTGATGGCCAGATCGAAGCCGGCATCGGGCAGCGGGACATGCTCGGCGTCGCCGAAGATGAGCGGGAAAGAATGCCCGAATTCGGCTTGCAGGGCGCGAGCGGTCTTGAGCTGTTCGGGCGAGTTATCGATGCCCGTCACGCGCGCTCCGCGCCTGGACAGCCAAGCGGAGATGTAGGCGGTGCCGCAGCCCAGCTCGATCACGTCGAGCCCAGCGACCTCGGGCAAGATCCGCGCGTCCGCTTCGGGAATGCCCCAGATACCCCAGTGCGGATCTGCCTGCCAGTTGCGGCGCCCCGGCGCCGCGTAGTCGCGCGCCATGACATCCCACGCGGCGCGATTGCGCAGGACATGCTCCGCGGGACCGTCCGGCTCACTCATGCGCGCATAGTATCGGGTGGACAGGGAACGGTCAAACTCTCGGCCGGGATCGCTGCCGGCAGGTGAAAGCGCTGCTGCCGCCGAGCCGGATGCGATCTTGGTGTGTCCCCACGAAGCTGCCATTTCCATATATATGTGGCAGCTTCGATCGGGTGTCAGGTACAGTAATCTCAGCGGGTTGTACTAATCCGATTGGTTACATCGACAGGATTCAGACGTGAGAATGGAGGATCATCGATGACTACGCGACCGCATGCACTGCGCCTTCTTGCCGCGCTCGGCCTCATGCTCGGGTATAACGAGCCCTATTGTGGGACACGGCGGTATCACGACGGCCGGTGCTGCCAACACGCAGGCGGCCGGCGCCGTGCTGCGCATCTCGGACGAAGGGGAAAGCGACCTCGCGTCCATCGATCCGCCCTCGCCGCGCGCAGGGGATGCGCAGAGCGATGTCGTGGAGAACCTTCTCTTCGGCAGCCTTGTGCGGCTGGATCAGAACCTGAAGGTGCAGCCTGACGCGGCATCGTCGTGGACTGTATCGAATGACGGAAAGGTCTACACGTTCACGCTTCGCCCAGGCCTGAAGTGGGGTGACGGCACGCCTGTCACGGCGCAGGACGTCGTGTGGTCGCTAAATCGTGCCTTTAGTCCTGCCTACGCTGCCGGTGGCGTGAGCTTCTACCTCAGCCATGTCGTCGGCGGTCTCGACGTGGCGAATGGAAAAGCCAAAACGGTGAAAGGTCTCATGGCGATCGGCTCCGACAAGGTGCGGATCACGCTCGATCAGCCCGCGGCCGTATTCCTCGACGAGCTTGCCTACTCCGTCGCCTTCCTGGTCCCGCGCGACCAGGTTGAGAAGTACGGAAACAACTGGACGGAGCACGCGGCGGCCACGGGCCCATTCATCGTCAAGCAGTGGAAGCACAATCAGGAGATCGATCTGGCCCCGAATCCATACTACTGGCGCGGCACGCCGAAGTTGGCGGGCGTGGTCGTCGAGTTTATCAAAGACACGGAGACGGCGTACAACCTCTATAAGACCGGCGCCCTGGATATCATGGGCATGATCAACTTCCCCGGCAACCACCTCAAGGACGTGCAGGGAACGCCCGACTTCCACACGACTCCACAACTGTTCACCGAGTTCCTCGTCGTCAACGAGCATCATGGCCCGCTCGGAAATCCGCTGGTGCGGCAGGCGCTCTCGTATGCCGTCAACCGCGCCACGATCGTCAAGTTGCTTGACAACCGCTTCCTGCCGGCCACGGGGATGCTGCCGCCCGGCATGCCCGGTTACAACATGAAGCTCGTAGGCGAGACGTTCAATCCAACCAGGGCGCGGCAGCTTCTGGCCAGGGCCGGCTACCCGGGCGGGAAAGGTTTCCCCAGCATCACGCTGAATGTGGACGGCGGCGACAATGACGGCCAGACCAAAGCCGTAGCGCTGCAGGAGTTCTGGAAGCAGGTGCTGGGTATCACCGTGCACCTGAATCAGCTCGAGCACGGCGCGTACACAAACGCCCTGACCGACCACAATTTCGATCTCTCGGCCGTGCAGTGGGGCGCCGACTACCCCGATCCGCAGGACTTCCTGAGCCTGGAGTTTCAGAGCGGCGTCGCCTTCAATAACGGCTATTACAGCAACAAGCAATTCGATGCGCTGACTGAAACGGCAGACATCATGCCGCATGACAGTTCGGCGCGCTACCAGAAGTATCAGCAGGCGGAGCAGGTACTGATGAATGACGCGGGCTGCATCGTGATCGACTGGGGCAAATCGAACGTCCTGATCAATCCGAAAGTGAAGGGACTGGCGATCACGGCGCTGGGCGGCGGATCGCTGATCATCCCGCCGAATTGGGCCGACGTCACGGTCCAATAGACGCCTGATGCTCGCGTTCCTGGTCCGGCGTCTGTTCGGACTGGTCTTCGTCCTGTTCGCGGTCACCTTGATGACCTTCCTCATCGCCCACGCCGCGCCTGGCGATCCGATCAAGGTCATCCTGGGACTGCGGTACGACCCTGCCACCTACCACCGGCTGGTTCATTTCTACCACCTGGACCAGCCGGTGCTCGAGCAGTACGGCAACTACGTATGGCGTATCGTCCGCTTTGGCGATTTCGGGTACTCATACCAGTACGACGGCCGGCCGGTATCCACCATCCTGGGGGACGCCCTGCCGGTGACGTTCACGATCGGGATCGCGGCGCTGCTGCTTGCCACGGCCGTCGGCGTGCCTGTCGGCGTCTTCGCGGCGGCACGCCACAATCGCATAGGCGACCGGCTGAGCATGGCCGCGGTGCTGATCCTCTATTCGGTGCCCAGCTTCGTGCTCATCCCCTTACTGCTGGCCGTGGACATCTGGCTGCAGCAGCACGGCTATCCGTCGCTTCCGGTTGCCAACTGGGGCACGATTCAACAGGCGATCCTGCCGATCGGCGTGCTCGCGGCAGGCAATGCGGCGTATCTGGCGCGCCTGACGCGCACTACTATGATCGGCACGCTGCGCGAGGAGTTCATTCGCGCGGCACGCGCGAAGGGCATCTCGCGTCGCCGGCTGGTCTATTACCACGCGCTTCGTCCGTCATTGCTGCCGGTGATCACATTCCTCGGTCCGGCGATCGGGGGCCTGGTCACCGGCACGTTTGTGGTGGAGAACATCTTCAACCTGCCCGGCGTGGGTTTCGCCGCCGTCAACAGCATCGAGGCGCGGGACTATCCGGTCGTGGAGGGCGCGACCATCGTCGTGGCAGTCGTGGTGGTGTTGATGAATCTCCTTGCCGACACCCTCTATCGTATGCTCGATCCGCGGATCACGGAGTAGTTGTGTATAGTCGGCTCGATCCGCCGTCAGGTGCTATGGGTAGTTTGATCGAGGATAGCAGAGTGCCGGGGTCCGGGCCGCCCGATCCCAAGAGCGGCGCGGCGGGGCTGCTGCTGGGAGGCGAGCGGCCGCTCTGGCGACGCACCATGTCGGCGTTCGTCGCCAATCGTATCTCGCTCGCCGCGCTGTGCGCGCTGATCGCGCTGGTACTGGTGGCAATCATTGGACCGCAGGTCTACGGGCAGAGCGCGACGTCCGCGGATATCTTCAATCTCAATCCCAATGTCGCGCCAGGCGCGGATCATCTGCTTGGCACCGACAAGGACGGTATCGATATCCTCGCGCGCCTGATGGCTGGGCTCCGCGTCTCGCTGGGCGTGGCCCTGGGTGTGGAATTCCTCGACGTGCTCCTCGGCGTCCCGATCGGACTGGCGGCAGGCTACTACGGTGGCGCCGTCGACTTCGCGCTATCGCGCATCGCCGACGCGCTCTTCGCCTTTCCCGGCCTGCTTCTGGCCATCCTCGTTGCCGGCGTGTTCGGGCCGAGCGTGGGCGATGCTGCCGGTGGGTTGGGACGCCTGGCCCTGGTCAGCGGCGCTCTGGCGCTCGTTAGCTGGCCGCTCATGGCGCGCTATGTGCGCGCCGAAGTGCTCTCGTTGCGGGAGCGCGACTATATCGAGGCAGCCCGCGCCAGCGGATCGTCCGCCGCGCGGATCGTCCTCGTCCACATCGCGCCCAATGTACTCGGCCTGGTGCTGACGGTGACCACGCTGGATATGGCGTCGCAAGTCGTGAACGAAGCGACCCTCAGCCTTCTGGGCCTCGGCGTGCAACCGCCGAGCGCCAGCATCGGCCTGATGATCAGCAACGCCATTCAGGTACTCAACATCAGCTGGACGGAGTCGCTCTTCCCCGGCCTGGCACTCACGGCGATGGTGCTCTGCTTTTCCTTTGTCGGCGACGGCCTGCGCGAAGCCTTCGATCCGCGCATGCTGCATACGGAGCGGTGATCTGCTCTGGACAGCAGGTCGGAGTCAATCTACTATTGTCGGTAACGTCCACGCCGGATTTGCTTGCCGGGACGCCGGTCTTGCTGCCGGCTCGCCGGCAGCGAGTTGGGGCGGAATCTCGGCAATCGTTCACGCTGTAATATGGCGAGTAGCGTGGTGACAGTGAGCGTGGCGGCCGCCCGGTCCGCCGAAGGGATGGCGTTCTCTCATGGCGACGAATACGTGCCCACAGTGCGGAGCTGTCAACCCGGCGTCGAGCAAGTTCTGCGACAGCTGCGGCATTAGCCTGACGCAACGGTTGCAGGTGCCCACGCACCATATCACGCCGGCCGACGCAGCGCCGGCGCCATCCGCTACAGGCAGCTCGCCGGCAGCCGCGGCTCCAACCGCCGGCACGTCGGCGCCGCTCGGAGGCCAGATCGCGGCGTCAGGCGCGATCAAGACCGGCATGGCCCTCTCGGCCGGTATCGCGCTGGGCGACGGCGGACGCTATGTCATCGTGAAGCCGCTCGGCAAGGGCGGCATGGGGAGCATTTTCCTCGCGCACGACACGCGTGTGAATGATAAGCCGGTCGTGATCAAACAGATGCTCCCCAACTACTCTACGGAAGCCGAACGCGTCGAAGCGGAAGAGGCATTCCAGGAGGAGATGAAAACGCTCGCGGCGATGAGCCACCCGAACATTCCCGCGATCAGCGACTTCTTTACCCAGAACAATTATCACTTCATCGTGCAGGAGTTCATCGACGGCGAGGATCTCCAGAAGAGGCTGGATGCAGCCGGCGGGAAGGGACTGCCCGAGAAACAGGTGCTTGGCTGGGTATCGCAGGTGCTCTCGGTCCTTGTCTATCTCGAGAACCTCGATCCGCAGGTGATTCATCGCGATATCAAGCCCGCGAATATCGTGGTCGACGCCACGAACCGCGTGCGCGTCGTCGACTTCGGCGTGGCTTCCCACCACTTCCGCGTCGGCGCTAAGGGAGCAGGCCTGAACAAGGCCTCGACAGCCATGGGCACGCCCGGCTACGCGCCGCGCGAACAGTTCGAAGGCAAAGAGTCGACCCTCTCCGATCTCTACGCCCTGGGAGCCACCACGCACCAGCTTCTCACGGGCCGGAATCCGCAAGGAGTCGAGCCGCTGTTCTCGTACCCGCCGATCAAGACACTCAATCCGAACGTCTCCGACGTCACGGTGCACATCGTCGAAAAAGCGCTCCAGAATGATCTCAAGTATCGCTACCAGTCTGCCGCTAGGATGAAGGCCGAGGTCGACGCCCTGCTGGCGCCAAAGGGAATTCTCTCGACCTTCCGGGCCAAGGCGATCGCCGTGGCGATCGTTCTGCTGGCGCTTGTTGGCGTGGGCGGCGGCGTGATGGTCTACGAGCAGCAGCAGGCGACACTGCCGGCAACCGGGGCCATCAGCACCGGGAAGGTGGCGTTCGACGTCGACACGAGCGGGCGTATACCAACCGCCTCCAATAACAACATCGGCAGCGCGTCGGACGCGCAGGCATGGGCGCAGGACAAGCGTGACGCCTCCGTGCAATGGAAAGATGGCAATCTCAGCCGAGCCCAGGCGCTCTACCAGCAGGCGTATACGAACGATAAGACTGATGCCGAGAGCCAGATCTATAGCGAGAACGCCGGCATCCTCCTCAGCGGCCAGCCCTACTACGTGATCGCCGTCGGCAGCTCATTCAGTGGTCCCAAGATCACCACCGGTCGCTTCGCCCTGCAGGGAGCGTTTACCGCGCAGCACGAGATCAATCTCAATGGCGGTATCAACGGCCATAAGCTCGTGCTGGAGCTGGCGAACGACGCCAGCGGCGCCAGCGGCGCCGTGGAAGCGGCGAAGGCGGCGGCGGCCGATAGCAACGTGCTCGCCTTCCTCGGCTACTCCTCCAGCAGCCGCACCAATGCCGGTATCCAGTACCTGGCGGATGCGGGCATTCCGATGATCACGCCGACGTCGAGCAACCCCAGTCTCAACGGCAGCGCCTACTTCTTCCGCGTATGCCCAAGCGATACCGTGCAGGGCCAGGATCTGGCCAACTATGCTCAGACCCTTCTCGCAAAGCGCTCAAGTCCCACAATAGTGGTGTTCCGCGATCCGAACGATTCCTACAGCAATGGCCTGGCCACGATCTTCACCGCGGACATGGCCGGCAAGGGCACGCTCGTGCAGGAGAACTACACCGTGCAGAGCGCTTCCGCGGCCGGCACGTCTCCCCAGCAGTACCAGACGATTCTCGAGCAGCTCAACCGGGTTCCGGACCTCATCGTCTTTACCGGCTACGCCAGCGACGGGCTACGCATGGGCCAGGCGCTCGACACGATGGGCAATCGCACCACGCCCGTCGTGAGTGACGACGCCTTCTACGACCCGGCAGAGTTCATCGCTTATGGCAATGTGTTCAAGGGCCGCTATCGCTTCACCGGCTACTTCTATCCGGACGAGGACAGCTTGTTCCCACGTGGCAGTAGCGCCGCGAAAGTAAGCCAGGCGATGAAGAGCGACTACGCCGCGAACTTCCGCGCTCCCGGCAAGCCGAACGGCTACGGCTACGCCCGCGTCCCGTCCGAGGCAGCGCTCTTCTATGACGCAGTGAAGCTGACCAGCCAGGCTATTGGGCAGGTCGGGGCGTCCGTCACGCGATCCAGCCTTCGCGATGCGATCGCCGGCATCAAGTATCAGGGTGTTGCCGGCCAGATACATTTCAACGAGACGCCTCCGTCGCCGTCCGATGTCAATGCCCTGGGCATCGGCGACCCAATCGACAAGGCGCTATTGGTCATGCATATGGATACGTTGGGCCATACACATCCGGACCGGATTCTGGGCCGCTTCCAGTAGACCGCGGATTCGTCGGGCACCGACGGCGGCGGGCGCCTGCAGGCGCAGGCCGCAAACCGGGCTGCCTGCTGCTGCACGAACCGGTCATGCCCTGAGGTACTGCTGAAAGAATGCCAGCACGCGCTGCTCGTACACGCGTGGTTGCTGCTCATACGAGGTGGTGTGGCCGCCGCCGGGCACGAGCCAGATTTGCTTCGATGTCGTGGTCGCTGCCCTGTAGAGATCGAGTGAATTATCATCCGAGATGGTCTTGTCCGCGGTGCCTGCGATGAAGAAGATCGGCGTCTTCGGCAAGTGCTGCACGGCCGTTATGGCATTGACCTTGTGCGGATCCAGCCCGGTGAGCGGCGGCGTGATCCAGGCGATCAGGCGGTTGAACGGGAACGGGGGCAGATGGGTCCATGTGTCCGCGTGATCGACGATGTAGGGATACAGATCGGCAAAGGCGCTGTCGCTGACGATCGCGCGAATGTCGCGCGTATCCTGGCTGCCGGTCTCGAGACTGGTGGTTGCGCCCAGTGAGAAGCCGAGCAGACCGATCCGCACCTGTTGCCCGGCAAACCGACCTTTCAGGTAGTCGACGGCGCCGAGCATATCGCCGGGCTCGTCCTGGCCAAGCGTGACCGTATCGCCCCCGGACTTTCCGCAGCCGCGGAAGTCAAAGGCCAGCACGTTGAAGCCGTGATGTACCAGCACCTGGGCCATGGGCACCGACGGCACTTCGTTCAGGCGATGGTGCGGGTATCCATGGGCGATAATCACGGTGCGCGCGCTGTGCCTGGAGGGCATGAACCAGCCGGAGAGCCGCACGTCGCCGATGCGGCTGGGAAACGACACGTCGACATAGGATAGGCCGGCGGCGGCAGGCGTCCGCGTGGCGTAGTCGCGGCTGGGGTGGGTCATCTGCCATCCGACATAGCCTGGAAGGCCGACGAATACGACTGCCAGCACGAGAATGGCGGCGAAAAGCCAGATCAGATAGCGGCGCCGGCTTCCGCGCTTGCTTCGATCGTGTGCCGCGGGTGCCTGCGTGACAGCAATGTTTGCCATTGGACAAACCCCCTTCCCCCGTTAACGGACATACCGTACGTCGAAGGACGCTCTCACGAACAGCGCGATCGCTCTCCAGGACTCTCACCGGCCACATCACAGCCTATGTACAGCTGTAGCCCGATCTATGTGGCGACCTCTGCCGGCGCGGCACCGCTGTCGACTGTCACGATGCCGCCTGCCAGTATCTCCCGCTCGCGCAACGCCGCGGCGATCGTGTCCGATGCACGCCGCTGCCATCGATAGAAGGTTGCTTCGTCGACCTGCAGGATCCAGTGGACGATGCGCTCGCCGTCGGTCGGCGCGCCGCCGTCGCGCTGCCGGCGCTCCTCCAGCTGGCGCAGGATACGTGGCGCACGCTTCCGGCTGAACCCTCGCACATAGGGGTAGTAAAGGCAGTTGTAGTAGCGATTGGCATCGCCGGTCACGCTGCCGCCATCCGCCGGACGCAGGCCGCCGAGCAGGTCGAGCAAGATTTCCTTGAGCGCCGCGGCGCGGTTCAGACGGTTGTCCTCCTGGCTCTGCTCCTCGATGCCGCGCTCGACTGTCCTCAGGCTCAAGAGCGGCGACGTAGCCAGCTTCGTGGGATCGGAGAGGTGAGTAATAGCCCGGCGAACTGCGTCGTCAAACGATTTGACCGTCCCCAGCTCTGGGCTGAGTCCGACGGGCTGCGTCGCCAGCGCGCCCACGTACGCGCGAGCCAATGCGCGCTCCTCACGGACGGGAGGCGAGAAGAAGGCAGCGTCGAGCCACTCTCCCGCCTCATCGCTGAGTGAGTGGCTGAGCACGATGAGCGTGAGCACGAACAGAGCGAGCAGGCGCGACCGCCCGGTGTCGAATCCGACCAGTATCGCGCTCGCCAGCAGGTAGGGCACGACCAACGCCGCCAGGCTTGTAGCGCTGTAGAGGAAGTCGCGCCGAACATCGGTGCCGAGAAGGAGATTGCTGCGCACGCCGACGGTGCCGCCGACGGCTCCCAGTCCTATTACCAGCAATAGCCAGGCCGGCACCTCGTCCCAGTTGTTGCCGAGCATTTTGTGCAGCGTGAAGTCGGCCACGCCGGCCAGAAAGCACGCGGCGCCGACGATCAGCATGAGGTTTTCCACGCTTGAGGCGGCCTCACCGCGGAAAAGCTGGCGTCTCCAAGTGAGCTTGACCAGGGCCAGGCCGGCACAGACAAAGAGAAAGGCGACGTATACGACATAGAGGGAGCCGGCTGAATCCAGGGATCCGGAGCCTTTGTCCGAATAGTTTCGGATCAGATCCGTAAACGTGCCCAGCACGATCAGCGCCGCCGCCGCCACGTAGGCGGCCTGGATCAGGCCGCGCTGCCCGCGATTGACAAGCGCGCCGCCCTGCAGGCGAAAGCTGAGATGCAACCAGAGAACGGCCGGCAGCACGGAGGCCCACCACTGCGCGCGGTCCACGGCGAGCTGCAAGCTCACTGGATTGGAGCTCAATGCCTCCAGGAGGCCGCCGAACCCGAAAAGCGCCGCAGTGACCAGGGCCGTACACCCGGTCAAGCGCGCGATCGGACCGCGATCGCCCCGGGTCAACACATAGAGTCCGTGCCAGAGGAACACGCCATAGCCGGCTACATGCACGATAAACAGGGCGCTGTCGGAACCCATAGCGTGCTCCTTCGCGGCTCTGCGCTACCGGCTGCTGCGTCACTCCGCAGCGAGCTGCTTGGTCAGGTCGAGGTATATCGTACCGTAGTGAACGCTCGGTTCGATCGTGTTGCCAAAATACCACTGGTAGACGGGCGAACCTTCGCGCGCATGGACGCAGATATCGTACATGTTTCGCGGTACGACGTATCAAGCCTCCTTGCGCGCGGACGCCCGGCCATGGTCAGTCATTGGCTGAGACGTGTCGCTCGTAGCAGTACGCTCAATCAAACACAGCCGGCATGCCGGGGTCGACCAGGGCGCGGAACGCATCGTGTACCGGGTCGAGGTGGCCGGGCGAGAGGTCGGGCAGGTCGCCGGCCCAGAACCAGTCCACGCCGAGAGTCTCCTCTGTCTGCGCCGGTGTACCGGACACCACGGAGCACTGGAACACCACGTGATAGATCTGGTGCGGGTGCCGGAACCCGCGCTTGTAGCTGTCGTACAGGCCGAGCAGCCGATCGACAGTGACAGTGAGCCCGGTTTCTTCGCGTGCCTCGCGCGCGGTCATCTCGGCGGCCGATTCGCCAACGTCGGCCCAGCCACCCGGCATGGCCCAGAGCGCATTATCGCGCCGCCGCACCAGCAGGATCCGCTGATGCTCGTCGAATACCGCCGCGGCCACGCCGACCTTGGGCGTCACATAGCCAACCTCAGCGCCAAGCCGCGCATGGATCTCGGCCGCCCCGGCGTCGATGAGGAAGCCGAACATCTCCTCGGCAATTTGCTGGAGGCGGGCGTAGCGCCCCCGATCGTAACTGTTCTGGGCGAATTGCAAGCCGACTGCGGCCATGGCGCGCAGCTCGTCGGCCCACGTGGCGACCGTCACAGGCGGATCCGGCGGGGCCGTCGTGTTCCAGTTGTTCCTGACCCTCGCCCAGATCTCAAACATTGTCCTTAATTCGCGTCTTCATCCAGGGGTTGGAATTGTGGAAATCGCTGACGGCATTGCCGGGCCCGTTGAGCGCGTCGATGCGCGCCGCATCCTCGGCTTCAAGCTGCATGTCGAGCACGCCCAGGTGGTCGCGCAGGTGCTCCACAGTGCGAGGGCCGACGATTGGCGCGGTGATGCCCGGCTGGTCCTTGCACCACAGGAGCGCGAGCTGGCTGCCGGTGAGGCCGCGCTCGCGGGCGATCGCGCTCAGCTCGGCGGCGATGGCGATAGCGCGGAGCGTGACGCGCTGGCCGAAAAGGCTGTCGGCGCCCATGCGCGCCTGCCGCGAAGTCGCCGGCGTCTCGGCCTTATCCGCGTAGCGACCGGCCAGGATGCCGCCGGCCAGCGGCGACCAGGGTAGAATTGCCAGGCCGTAGCGCAGAGCGAGGGGGACAAGCTCGTTTTCGATCCGCCGATCCAGGAGGTTGTATGGTGGCTGCTCGGAGACGAAACGGGCAAGATTGTAGTGCTCGCTGGTCGCCAGACCCTCCATGACCATCCATGCCGGGAAGGTCGAACAGCCGATGTAGCGCACCTTGCCGGCCCGGACGAGGTCGTCCAGGGCACGGAGCGTTTCGTCCTGCGGGATCTCCAGTGCGGGCCTGTGCAGCTGATAGAGGTCGATGTGGTCGGTCTGCAGGCGTTGGAGCGAATCGTCGCAGGCCTTGATGATGTGATAACGGCTGTTGCCGCGCTCGTTCGGGCCGGGTCCCATGTCGCCGTGGACCTTGGTGGCCAAAACGACCCGGTCGCGCCCGCCATTCTGGCGCAAGGCACGCCCGACGATGCGCTCGCTTTCGCCCGCATTGTAGACGTTGGCCGTATCGATGAAGTTGATGCCGCCCTCCAGCGCCGCGTCGACGATGCGGAGCGCTTCATCTTCCGGCGTGGGGCCGCCAAAGTTCATGGCGCCGAGACAGAGCGGCGAGACCTGCACGCCGGTTCGCCCGAGACTGCGGTACGGCATCATCGTTCCTCCTGGGAGCTAACCCATGGCGCTACGAGAAGATCCACACGAACCTTGCTTCGTACCGTGTGTGGTACCACATCGGGACGTTGCCGGTCATGTAGGACTAGCCCGAACGGGCTAGTTGCTCCCGCCGGTCGATCGGCCTATGGTGGGCATAATAGGGCTATCTGTGTGCTGATTCGTCCCAGGCGCAGCAGCCGGAGGAGGGCTCCCGTGGGCACTGGTTCGGTGAATTCTTCAGACGCGCCGCAACCGTTTGATGCGCGGTTCTATCAAGAGCTGCTCGCCTGGGCTACGGACATCGTGTGCGTGCTGAATGCCGACGGCACAGTGCGCTATGCGGGATCGGCATGCGAACGCGTGCTGGGCCGCTCGCCGGCGACGAGTTCCGGCGTCGACGCACTCGCGCACGTGCATCCCGACGACGCGGCGGCCATGCGGGACGCGCTCTCGCGGGCCATCGCCGCGGAGGGCGCGCCCGTTAGCGCCACGGCTCGCTGCCGTCATGCCGGCGGCTCGTACCGCGTGCTGGAGTTGACGTGGCAAAGCCGCCTCAGCGATCCGGTCGTGCGCGGCATGGTGGTCACCGCCCGCGACATCACGGAACACGCTCGGGCAGAAGAGGAGCACCTGACCCTGCTGAAGCACATACGAACATCGCTGGCCACGCTCATGGGCATGGCCGGCGCCCTGGTGCAAGCCGGAGACAGTTCCGATGAGGAGGCCTCGCCCGACGCCCAGCTGAGTCTGGCGGAGTCGATTCTGTGCCTGGCGCGCGAGGCGCTCGACGCGCAGTCGGTGGCCGTCACCCTGGTCGACGCCGCAGGAGCCTGGCACGCTGGCGCCAGCTCGGGCCTTGCTCCCGAGATCGAGCAACAGTGGCGATCGGGGCGGTCCGGCACTGGTTTGCGGGAGTTCATGACCGCGGAGGAGCTGGACACGCTATTCAAGGAGGGACTGTTGCTGCTCGACAGGAGCGAGTACCCGGACCGCCTCTTTCCCTACGAGTGGCGAGTCGCGCTCTATATCGCGCTGACGGCCGGCTCGCGACTGGTCGGCGTGCTGGCCTTGGATCTCAGCCACGCGCGGCGCCGGCTCGCGGCGGAGGACTCCATGCTGGCACGGGCGGTGGCCTCGCTGGTGGCGCTGGCCATCGAGCGTGACCGGCTGACTCGTGAACGTGCCGCAGCGGCGGCCGAAGAACTTGTGATGCGCGAGACCAACCGGCGCATGGACGCGTTCCTGGGCCTGGTCACGCACGAGCTGCGCACGCCGCTGACGACGTCGAGCGGCAACATTCAGGTTGGACTCCGTCGCATCGACCAGGAGGCAGCGCGCGGAACCCCGGTACCGGCCGATTTGCGCATCGCACTGTCGCGGGCGCTGCGCGCGCTCAACCGCATGAATCTCCTGATCAACGATCTGCTGGACATCTCGCGGCTGCAGAGCGACCAGCTCGTGTTGCATCGAGCGCATTGCGACCTGACCGCCGTGGTGCGGGAAGCAGTGGAGGAATTGCCCGAGACGGCGTCGCGCGAGGTGCGGTTGAACATAGCGGCGGCGCCCATAGCCTGTGACGCGGACGCGGTGCGCATCAGCCAGGTAGTGCACAACTACCTGACCAACGCGCTCAAGTATGCGCCGGAGCCGAGCCCCGTGGAGGTCGGCGTGCAACGCGTGGACGGCGTGGCGCGCGTCTGGGTGAGTGATCGTGGCGCAGGCATACCGCTTGAGGAGCAGCCTCACGTCTGGGAGCGGTTCTATCGCGTCGAAAGTATCGCGCAGCAGTCCGGCACGCGCGCGGGGCTGGGCCTTGGACTCTTCATCAGCAAGACCATCGTCGAACAGCACGGTGGTGAGGTTGGCGTTGAGAGCACCGAGGGCGCCGGATCGACGTTCTGGTTCACTATTCCGGTCGTGGAATAGGCGCCCGCGGGTCGGTCACGCTACCGTCACGTGCGACGAGCGGGACCGCGGGCGAGTGATTGAGATTCAGGCGCCGCGTGTGATCGTCAGGATTGCGCCCTCGCGTTACTGCTTGGTGTTGTACACGGCGTAGTGGAAGTAGCGCTTGGACGCCATCACGGCGCCGCTGGGCGTTGTAGCCTTGAGCATCATCGTGGCCAGGCCGGGCGTCTGCGCGATGGGGTTGACCTTGATGTTGAGGGCGACGGTTCCCGCTGGCCCCATCTTCTGGTCGACGCTATAGGAGAAGGTCTTGGTCGTGCCGCCGTGGCCGTTGGGCGCCACGATCGTGAAGTCCACGTGCACCATGGTTCCCGGGCTGCCCTTGGCGAAGAACGTTACCCGATTGGAATCGAATTCTGGGCGCACGATACTCACCAGGGCGCCGAGCTTGGGCTTCGGGGTGGCAGTCACCGTGGCAGTCGCCGTGTGCGTCGGCACCAGGGTGGAGGTCGCGGTCGGCGGTACGGCGGTGCTGGTGGGTGTGGCTGTCGGCGGCACGCTGGTAGCGGTGGGTGTCGCGCTGGCGCTCGTGGTGGGCGTGGCCGTAACGCTCGTGGTGGGCGTCTCGGTTGCCTGGGCTACCACCAGGAACGGCGCCGTCACGTCTACCAGCGGCCCAGTGACGGCAACGGCGGACAATGCCTGAACGACGAATTCAAAGGTGTGGACGCCGGGAAGCGCGGAGGCCGGGATCGTGTAGGGGAACGCGGCGAGGGGGCTGCACTGGAGGCCGAAGCCAACGCCGCTGACTGAGCACTGGGTGAGCGCCGGCACGGGCGAGATAACAACCTTGTCAAATGTCAGACTGACGGCGCCCGGGCCGTACTGAAGGGCGATTGCCGGAATGTTGATGGCGCTTACCGACACGGCGCTTCCGGCCGGTCCAGAGGTCGGAACCACAATCAGGGCAGGAGGGTTGGGTACGGTGAACGTGGCCGTGAGGTCCAGGGGCGCCGGGGCGTTGGCAGTCGAAGCGGTGAACTCGAAGGTGTGGATTCCGGGAAGCGTGCCCGCCGGAATGACGTAGGAGTAGGGCGAGTTGGCGCTGCAGTCGGGGCCAAAGCCGAAGAGGGCGCTGCTCGTACATGCAACGAGGCCGGGTGCGGGGGAGATCGGCACCTTGTCGAAGGTGAGGCTGAGCGTGCCCGTGTCGTAGATGCGCTGGATGTTCGTCGCGCTCAGCGATACAGCGCTGCCCGCTGCCCCACTGGTCGGAGACACGGCGAAGGTTGGAGTTGGGGGAATTGCTGCCGCGGTCACCGGATGCCGCGCATCCCAGATGGCGAATGAGGACGCGAGGAGCGCGAGCACGGCGACAACCGCCAGGGCTCGATGCCACATAGCCGTGAGACGAGGCGCGCTTCGGCCGCGATTCGAGGTTTCCGGGATGCGCTGCTGATTCATCTGGCCCCTCCTCGATCAGGTCTTGTCTACACCACTACCTGCCGGGCGGAGCACCGCGCTCTCCGCCACCGGCTCTGGGCAATCCGATCACTGGCGCTTGGTCACCCGCGGGAATGAACGAGGCCCCTGGTTCCGTGCCCTTGCTTGGCCATCTGGCATGCCGCCGAACCATGACGAGCGCTACCCCTATCCTAGGCTAAACAGGTGCTCCTGTGAACCCTCCTGGACAACGTGGGCGCCGCCTGCAAGAAGTCGTTTGCCCCCTGAAAGGCCAGGATGTCACGATGTCACTGCAAGTTTGCCACAAGATGGTCCGCAACGCTATCCTTTCCAGCCATCAGATTGCCCTGGAATAGTGCGATTGCTGGCTTCTTGGGGCCGCGGACATCATGTCCGCCTCGACAACGCACGTCCATGTCCATGAGTCGCGATTCCGTGCGCGCGCCGTTGATCTCGCGCCAGGCGATCTTCACGTGCGCAACACGATTATCGTGATGGCGGTCGCAAACGCACGACGGCAATGCCCCAGGGCGGTACCGTGACTCGCGACCCGGATGCCGCGGCGTGCCTCACCGCGCTCGCGCCGTCAGCCTGCCCGCTGTCCGGCACGATCCACCACATCTCGGCGACACCTCGCGACACACCTTGTAGCTCTACCGTGTGGGACTTCTTCTGGTCCAGATTCACGAGCAGAATGCGCAGGTCTCCGGGGTCTACGGACGATCCGGCGGCGAGCATTCCGGCCGCCGTGGCGCCGCTTCCCAGATCCGCCGGCACGGGATGCCTCCCGAAGTAGCGGCCGACCAGTGCATAGACGTCGACAGCCGAACGCGGCAAGGAGGTGGCGATGTCGAATGGCTCCTGTGCGGGGCCGCTCATCGGCGCCTGGATGGCCATGGCAATCGGGTTGGCGCCTCCCGTGTCCTGCCACACGCTCGCGAGCAGCGCGGCGGTGAACAACGCTTGCGTGTAGCCTCCATAGACACTGGGCTCTCCCACTCCCGTGTTCGCGTCGATCGACCAGCGGCCGATGAAGATCTTGAGTGAGCTGGATTGGTCGAACTGTTGCAGACCTTCGCGAAGGCCCTGCAGCCACGCGTCCACGCCGGGCCGGTCTTGATAACCGTGCTCCACGGCCTGAATGACGTCCTGCACGCTTGGCGTCCGGCTTCCGCGCGTGTAGATCAACGGTGCGTAGTGCGTGTCGACACCGCCGTAGCTCAGGGCGTCGATCCAGCTCTCGTCGGTGGCGCCGGTGATGAACTCGTCGGCTACAATCTTGATCGGATGGCGCTGGTAGTATGGCGCGGCGTTGGCCATCGCCGCCCGATACGAGGTCACCAACGCCGCATACTGGTCCGGAGTAGCCATGGAAGAGTCGCTCGGCCGGCGCTGCTTGAGGGGTATGGCGAAGTGCGACCAGGTGGCGGGCGAGTCGCCGATCTCCCAATATGGGTCGGGGCAGTCGCGTCCCGGCGCGTGCGCGCAATGCTGCCAGTAGAAGCTTACGAGCTGCGCGGCCTGCTGCGGATCGTCGAGTTCTCCGTTCACCACGATCAGCGGTTGCGCGCCTACCTGGCCGGTAAACGCGAGGAACTGGTCAAGTGGACTACCCCGTCCAGCCTGGCTGTAACAATCGGGGTGCGGCCGCGTGGGGTCGTAGAGGCATCCCAGCTGCCAGTCGTAGTCGTCGGCATGCGTGTCGCCAAAGCGAAGCACCGTGACATGCGCGGTTTGCACTGACTCAACCATGGAGTTGGTCGGCACGTCGCCCAGGCCGATGCCCAGCCCCAGGTCGATCCCGGCAGGAGAGCCCGAGGGCTGCCCCACGTTGAGAGCATCTGGAGGCAGCGTGGGCAGGCTCACCGATTGGCGCGGCAGGAGGGTCACGCCGAAGATCGATAGCAGCAGGAGCCCGGAGATCAGGAGCAGTGCCGTGAGAAGTGCAAGCGCAACGAGGTGTTGCCGCCGCATCAGCGCCCGAGCAGGTTAAGAGCGAGCGAGAGCTGCGGTCCCGTGTAGCCGCCAAGACTCAGTTCCGCCACGACCGTCAGGGTGGTGCCCTGAACGCTGCTTTTCGGTTGATAGACGACGGGCAGTTGGCAGCGATACATACCGGCAGCGTTCGTCAGGGACGTGGCGGTGAGATCATTGCGATAGCAGCTGATCGACGTACTGTCCGGGTAGACGAGCCTGACCGTCACCTGAGCACCCGGATCGCTGACGATCTGGATGATCAGCGCGGCGCCGTTGCGTATGGAGCACGCAGCCTGATCCTCTGGACACCAATTGGCCAGGTAGCGCGGGCGAGCGCGCAGGACAGTGGAGGCGAGCGGCGCCGTCTCCGCTATCCTGACGTACCCGCTTATCACGTCGGGGTGAGCCTTGTTGAGGACGGTGACCGTCAGCTCCGCCTGCGCGTAACTGGTAATGGGGTTGTAGCGAATGGCCAGGTTGGCCCGAGCTACGCCCTTCTTGTCGGCGACGACCGTCAACATGCCCGACTGCGGCGCGGTCGTTCCGTCAGGGAACTTCAGCCGCACCTGGACGGACGCGAGCTTCCGGGTAGCAATGACAATGTGGAGCGTCTCGCCGGACTGGATGGTGGACGTGCATACCAGCACGTCGGTGGTGCCGCTGTCGTAGCGGACGGGATTGCTGGGAGCCGCGCACGCAGATACGGCGATGCTGTCCAGGGCCATGCCGGCGTGCGTGCCGGCAGGAATCAGACCGAGACTCGACGACACAAGTACCGCGGCGGAGGCGAGGGCAACGATGCGATGGGTCATGGCGTGCACGCATTTCTTCCGGCACCGCGCCGGTCGTTGGGTAGACGGCGATAGAAGATCGTGAGTCTTCTATGCACTATAGTATGCACCGTGCGTTGCTGCCGTGTTGCAGATCTGTAAACGTTGTGTAAAGGTTACGCTAAGCCTCCGAAAAGCTGACATCTCCAGGCGCCGCAGTGCGCGCGCATCAGTCGGGATCCACCGCGGCGCGCGCGGCCCGCAGCCACTCGTCCGGGCAATCGTCGGGCACGGAGCAGCCGGGAGCCAGGATCAGCCGCGCGTGATCGGCCTGTACCAGCGCGTCGCGCATCTCCGCCGCGATCGCCTCTACCGGCCCCGTAGCAATCGCGCCGCGCTCGTGCAAGCCGCCCATGAGCGTCATTCGTGGCAGCAGCCCACGAACATGCCGCAGCGAGACGCCGGTGTAGCGGTCGCTCCAGCTCCACACGGCCACTGGATACTGCAAGAGCTCGTCGATCAACAGGTCGTACTCGGCGTGCGCATGAAGCACGTTGAGCCATCCCTCACGCCAGGCGCTCAGCAGCATCAGGTCGTAGGGCCGGCCGAACTCGGCGAATTGACTCGGCGTGAAGAGGCCGTTCCCCATCCCCTGGACCGAGAGGAAGATGCCGTCGGCTCCGGCATCCAGCAGGGCGCGGCCAAGACGCGCCAGGTTGTCCGCGATCACCGCGAGAGCGCCATGCAAGGTGGCAGGTTCCTCCTGGATGTGCGCGCGCACGTTCTCGATTCCGGCGAACGCCACCGCCTCTGTCAGCGGAGAGAATAGCGTGCTGATTACCGGCACGTCTGGACCGGCCGCGGCGCGCACACGGCGCACGGTCTCGATCTGTCGTCCGAAGTTGCCCGCGTCCAACGCCAGGGGCGCCAGCAAATGCCATTGGTCCGCCGAGTGGATGCTGTCACGGGGGAACGGGTAGGGGAGGTCGGGCATCACCTTGAAGATATCCAGGTCGAAGCCACCGAAGAAGTCGAGCGTTGCCTCGGCCAGGGCACGCGCGGAGCCGCGCGGACGGAAGTGGTGCCAGAAGGCGATCGGCGGCCGGTCGAACTCGCCGCCTCTGAGCGCGGCCATCACACGCTCGCGTTTGGTCATCGCGGTCATCTCACACGCCCCTTCACATATGCACGTCGATGGTCGGGTCGCCCACCCCTGAATGTTGGCGGCCTCTCGAACGCCCTCGCTGCCCAGCGCGGTCCCGCGGGATCGCCACAAGGCGGATTAGCCGCGTCAATGCTCATTCTACACTTGGGGCAGTCTCAGGCGAAGGAGTCTGGTGGGCTGCACGCTCTTGCCGGTGGCGGGGTTCTAAGGAATATGGTATGCAGAAGATCCGTGGCATGCCGGGCACGTGCCATCGTCCTGCAGGAAAACGTACTCTCCACAGATAGGACAGTCCTGGAACCGGGGGCGCTGTTGTGTAGTGCACTCAATGGCTGAGTTCGCGCTCGCTTCCCTGCATTCCGCCGGCAGGGGCGCAAATGGCGCCCACTCCCCGAGCCAGCTGTCGCGCGTCGTTCCTGGCGCCTCTGCGGGGCTGTCGGGATGGGAGACCTCAAGCGAGTCGCTGCCATTCGGCCACTGCGTTTCAGGTCGCCAGTGCATCGCATCGAGGAGTTGGACTGCGCTGTCAGCAGGGCTTGGTGGGGGCTGCAGGGTTCGATCTTCGACGGTGCGGACTCGCAATTGCCTCCAGGTCAGAGCAGCGTAGTGGAAGGCGATGATGAGCAGCACACAGACCGCCACGTGTAACAGGAGCTGCAGCTCCGTCCAATGCACCCAATCGGCTGGATAGCACGAAGGTCCGAAGCCCAGGTCGTCTGGGCTCTCTCCGCGGGCACATACCCTGCCAATCGCACTCCAATCACCCAGTGCCAAGAGCACGGTATAGAGCAGCGTGGCGCCGCCGGCCAGTCGGAAGAATGCCCGGCTACCACCACCGCTCTCGAAGTCCGTCTCATACGTCGAAACGGCGAAGAAGAACAGGAGGAACAGCCCCCAACCGACGATCAGCCAATAGGGCGGCGTCATGTCGAAAGCCAGACCCCCGGATTGAGGCGCTGCTGCCAGGGGGATATGGTCATCAAGGACGTGAGCCGCGACCATCGCGCAGCCGGCAAGAATCAAGAGAACGTAGACTACAGTCGCCTTGTTCCAGCTTACGCTGTGCTGTTCGGCCGACATATCGACCTCCAGAATCTGCGGACCTAGGCAGTAGTCGTTGAAGACACTCATCCCATCCGCACACACAGACTAGCGGTCGAGGCGCTATCAACTCCAGGCAAACCACTGGATGAAACTCTCAAACAGGCCTGGAATCGCGCTTGGCGCCTGGCGTGGGCTATCGCCTCCTCGCCCGGCGGCCCCAATTGTAGTCCGATGCAGCGGGCTTGTCCACCGCTTGCGGCATCATCGGCACTCGCCTCACATCATCGTCGGGCGCAGGGGCTCCTCTAGCGGGTCACCGGCGTTCGCAGGGCGCCGTGCTGGCTGCGGATCTGCCGGTAGTCTGCGGGATCCTCGAGTAAGGCGATCGTTTGCATGAGTTCGTTGGGCGCGGCATCATCAGAGGCAACAGGCAACACGGCGCCTGGCACGGCCGGCTCGAAGCCCCGTGGCAAGGAGCTGGCTATCGGCGTGAAGGTGGTTGGAGCAGCAGCGCATGTTTGGGATCGTGTGACAAGGGAGCGGAAGACATGATGATCGACGACCAAGCGGTGAGAGGACGAGTGCTGGAGCTCCTGCGCGGCGGCAGTGCCTACATGACGTTCGAGCAAGCGGTGGCCGAGTTTCCCATGGAGAGCATCAATACGAGCATTCCCAATGGCGCCTATAGCCCCTGGCATCTGCTGGAGCACATCCGGCTGTCGCAGCTGGACATTCTGGACTTCATGACCAACGCTGGATACCGCGAGCGCCGCTGGCCGCAGGACTACTGGCCGGCGCTGGGTGCTACGGCCACGCCGGAGCAGTGGCAGCAGACGATCGACCTCTTCCGCGCCGACCGCGCGACGTTGGAGACGATGGTTCAGGACCCTGCCCTGGATCTCGCGCAGCGGATCGCTTGGGGTACGGGGCAGACGCAGCTGCGCGAGTTTCTGCTGGTGGCGGACCACAACGCTTACCACTTGGGCGAGTTCGGCCTGCTTCGCCAGGTGATGGGGACATGGCCGCCGGGCCACGTGTAGAGGACGGTGCTTGGCGAACCGCGCCCGCGAGCCCGCCGAGCCAGGGCAGTCGGCGGTGCTCGTCGGGAAAGCGAGCATTCTGGTTTTACACCACCTCGCGCACGCGACCCGTCTTCACATCGTAGATGAAGCCGCGTACGGTAATGTCCTTGATCAAGTATGGCGATGACCTGACCTCTTCCACGTCGTCACGAACGCTCTGATCCAGGTCAGCAAACGCGTGAAACGGTGTCGAAGGGCGCGCGCCCAGGTTCTTTTCTACCTGATTCTTCAACTGCTCGTCGGTAAAGGTGAGCATGCCGCAGTCTGTATGATGCACGATCATGACCTCGCGGGTGCCCAGCAACTGCTGCGAGATAACGAGCGAGCGGATAGCGTCGGCCGCGCATCCGCCGGCATTGCGAATGACGTGGGCGTCGCCCTCTTGCAGTCCGAGGGCCCGCGCGGGATCGAGCCTGGCGTCCATGCAGGCGACGATAGCCACGTGTTTTCCCGGTGGTATCGGCAGGTTGCCTTTGGTGAATGAGGCGGCATACGCATTGTTGGCATGCACCAGCTCGTCGGCAACACTCATCGCTTCTACGTCCTCTCAGCTGCTTCCATTCATGACCTCCACCCACAGTCAGGTGGTGCAACTCCAGGGTACTCCATTCTTGTCTAGTAATTCAATAGAGTTAATGTATTAATTGAATGGCTCGGGCGATGTGGTGCGGCGCGCCGGCCCTTAGAAGCACGCCATTGACGGTTTGGCGAGGTGCGGTATACTACTGTGGCGCGGGGCTGTAGCTCAGTTGGGAGAGCATTGCGTTCGCATCGCAGGGGTCAGGGGTTCGAGTCCCCTCAGCTCCACCGCACAGGGGTGTAGCACAATTGGCAGTGCAACGGTCTCCAAAACCGTCGGTTGCGGGTTCGAATCCTGCCGCCCCTGCCCCATTTTCTTCTTCGCTTGGCCATGCCTCTCGCCGGGCGCAACGCCTCTAGGTAGTCCGTGACAAACCTCGCAGATCGGCCGGCCAGCTTCTCGCTGATGTCTTACAACATCTTTTTGGGCGGCGCGGGGCGCATGGAGCCGATCACCAGCGTGGTGCGAGACGTACGCCCGGATCTCCTGGGCATACAGGAAGCCGACGACGAGCTTGCGGTCGCGCGCCTGGCCGACGCACTTGGCATGGGCTACGTGTTCGGGGTGGCGAACACAATTCACCACGTGGCGTTTCTCAGCCGCTTCCCGATCGTCCGCAGCCGCAACCACCCGCATCCGGGGATCCTGCGCAAGACCTTGCTCGAGGTGCAGGTGCGTCTACCCGGCCAAACTGATTTCACGCTGTTCGTCATTCACCTCAATGCCACGGCCACAATCGGCGGCGAGCGGCGACGGCTGCGAGAGATGGATGCCATTCTTCAGAGCATTGGTCCCCGCGCGACCACCCCGCACCTCATGTTTGGCGACTGCAATTCGCTGGCGCCGGGCGATACCATCATATTCAAGAACCTGACGGCACACTACGCCAATCGCATGGCCGGGGCCGAGATTGGCGCGCCGCGCAGAGTGCGGCAAATGACAATCGGCGCTCTGCTGGATCGCGGCGCGCGGAGCGGTCTGTTCACCGGTGAAACGCTGCTGCCACGGCACTTGGTCCGGCAAGTGCTCGACGCGGGATATATCGATTGCTTCCGTTACCTGCATCCCGATGAGCCTGGTCATACCTTTCCTGCGCCGGATCCGGCAATTCGCATCGACTACGTGTTTGCCCCTGCCGTTCTGCGCACGTGGCTGCTATCGTGCGAGGTCGTGGATCTGCCCGCGGCGGTGACCGCTTCCGATCATCGCCCGCTGTTGACGCGCTTCGCGGCGCCGGAACACGCGATCGCCTAGTCGGCGCCTCGGCGTCACCATCTCGCTTGACCAGTACCCCGCGTTGAGCCCGTGCGAGCGACAGCTCGGCGAGCAGACCCCATCGTCGCCGATATGCGCGCTCGAGTACCCTCTAAAACCGCGCGCCCGCTATCCTCGGTTCGGACGTGAACTGCTCGCGAATGGCTACCGCCGCGGCAAGGAACCGGCACGCCACGGGATACCGCCGCGTAACGAGCAAAGCAGTCAAGACGGGATCAGGTCGATAGTGCGAGCAGAGTCGACCGGGCTGCCAACGCCGATTCGCTGGCCTGATCAGTAGCCACTGCCACCTTGAGCGAAGTTGCCGCCCTGGCCCTGGTACACATAGCCGTTCTGGCCCTGGTACGTGTAGCCGTACCGGCCCTGATACACGTAGCCGTTCCCCCCGCTGCCGGACGCGTTGGGCCACGTGCTGTCAAAACCGTGGTGCCGTCCGAAATAGTATCCGCCGAAGTGGTGGCGGTGATGCCCGCCATACCAACCGTCATGATTGTTGCTGACACCGCTCACGTGCAAGGCGGACGGTGTGGACGTCGGGCTGGGCGCGGCCTGGCTGGAGACAACCGCGCCCAGAGCGGCCAGGCCAACCGTACCGGCAAGGACATAACGCGCACCGTTCCGAATTACGAGCCAGTGCGTGATTCGAGTGAAAAGGGACGACGCAAATGAAGCCAACTGTTGCACGTAACCAATCCCTCCCTTGCCTGCCCGGCGATCGCGCCGATGAGATCGACGGAATTCCCTGAAAACGCGCGCACTGCCCAGCAGATCAAAGCACCGGCCGGAGCCTGAGCGCCCGCCACACGTCCATGCTAATACACTGAAATGACAGAATGATGACAATGGTATACTCGATTCGACGGACCATATCCTGGGAGGAGTTGCGATGTCGGCGGCACCGTGGCGGGAGCCACCTCTGACGAAGGCACAAGAAGATGAGCTGTTCATGCTTCTGCTGGAGGACGACACCGAGGATGCACCCTGGATGATAATGGGTGACACGCAGTTTTGGTCGGCCAGCAGTTTTGCGCACAGCTTGCGAACACACGCGCACGCGCACCACCTGCCCTGGTACGTGGCCGCTATGCTGCCGATTCGCTACACGTGGGGTACGTCCAAGCGCAAGAAGCAACTGGCTCCCGACACCTTCGTGGCTTTCGTACCGGAGCGCACGCGCGCATCCTTCGACGTGACCAGGGAAGGCGTTTTTCCCGCGTTCGTGCTGGAGGTGGTCTCGCCCTCGAGCATCAGGCGGGACAGGGAAGAGAAAGTGCGAGCGTACGACTTGCTTGGCGCTCGCGAGTATCTGCTGTTCACGCCACGGACCAGGGGCGTCTCGTCCATTGCCGGCTTTCAGCGCGGCGAGGGCGGGCGGTTTGTGCCCTGGCAAGTCGCGGAGGACGGCAGCTTGTGGAGCGGTGTCCTGGGTCTCCGTCTGGCGGTTCTCGACAACATGTTGCAGGCTCAGACGGCAGACGGCCGGCTGCTGCTGACACCTGAGCAGGAGGCGCAGGCGCACCGAGCTGAAGCGGAGGCGCTCCGGCGGGCTGAGGTCGAGATCGAGCGCCTGCGTCGAGAGCTGGATCGGCGCACATAGTACTTCGGCTTGCATCATAGTAGATTGCCCATCTGGCGGCTACCAGGGCCCGATTGCACGGCGTTCTCGTACCCCCCAGGGCCGCGACGCGCGCCTCGCCCGAGGCAATTCCGCGTGAAGGCGGGTGCGCGCCATTCACCTGAACTGTGCTATGGTGGAAGGAGGTGGCAAGCCACACATAATGCATCGTGTGAGCGCGGCATAATCCCTATTCCTTCAGGCTCTGGGAGGCATCGAGAATGACGAACATGGCTGGAACAGACCTCGAGCGACCGAGCATCCTTGTCGTTGAAGCGTCGAAGACACACCGCCGCCATCTCCGCCTTGCCCTGGCAGATGAATATGAACTGTACTGGGCGATTAACGCTCGGGACGCGCTTGCCGTGGCCTTCACCAAGCGGCCGAAGTTGATCCTGCTGGAGGTCAACCTTGAGCGGCCGCCGACCGGCGACGTGGATAAGCACGGCAAGCCAAAGCTCGGCAGGAAGATCAGTGGCTTGCAAGTATGCCGGCAGCTGAAGACGAGCATTCTCAAGGGCACGCCGATTATCGTGCTTACCACGTCCAAGGGGCTCATTCCCAGGGTCAAGGCGAGGCTGGCTCACGCCAACGAGTACCTCACAAAGCCGATTGAGACGGAGCAACTGCTTAGCTACGTGTACATGTACCTGGGCAGCCCGCGTGTCCGAGGCCTGCTCAACAAGATCGAGCAGGATTATAGCGAGCGTGTTGTGTAATCTCGCTGGCCCGCCGGTAGCTGGTCATCTTCCCTTTCCGGGACTTGATGGAGGAGAGCCTCCAATCTGGGAGAATTGACCCGGATGGCACGGGAATCGTCGCGTGAAATGGCGCCGCGACTCTCGAGCTCGCGCAGGGCGCGGCTGACGACCTCGCGCGCGGTGCCGACGCGCGCGGCCATTTCTTGATGTGTGAGTTGAATCGAGCCCGATCCGCTCGCCGATTCCTCCAGCAGCAGCCGCGCAACGCGCTGAATGATTTGCCGCAGCGAGAGATCCTCAACCAACACGGTCAGATGGCGCAGCCGCGAGGCAAGTGCCTTGGCGACGCTCACAGCAACTACCGAATTTGTCGCCAGCAGGTGCGCTACTACCGATCTGGGCACCAGGCACACTCCGGTGCCCGATCCCAGGGCGTCGGCACTGGCAGGGCTGGGTCCGTCGTCAAACACTGGAACATCGTTAAATGTCTCGCCTGGCGCCACCACGATCAGGACTTGCTCGCGCCCCTCCGGCGAGCTCTTGAACACGCGCACTTTTCCTGAGAGAACGACGTAAAGCCCCTCCGTGGCCTCCCCTTCCAGCAAGATGGATTCACCCGCATCGAACGTCCGCGAGCTGCACTGCGCCGCCAGTGCCCGGAGCTCAGGCCCAGTGAGTCCCGCGAAGTAGGGCACGGCGCGCAGGTAGCGCAGCCGGAGATCGTTGGTTGACTTCGGGGTCATGGCATGTGCTTTCCATTGGGCATTGCCCGTACTATGCGCGGATATCGTGCACTGGTCGGCCACTGTCACTCCAATAGAATGCCAGAATAGCACATGCTCGGGACTTCTGCCGTTCTGTATGTGTCAGAGAGTCTGACTACGCGCCTGGAGCGGTCGCGGCGGCAGGTGGCTCCCTCGACAAATCGGCGGGCGGATAGGGCTGAATTGTGATGCAAGTCACAGCGCCGCGCCGTGGAAGGGCACGATACTCGTACAGGACGACGCGTGACATGTACGCGCGCGGATCACTGCCTCTTTGGTGCGTGCACGTGAGCAAGAACGAGGCCGCTATCGGCCAGGATCCGACCGGCGGAGACCGCCGGGTCACTATCAGGGAATCCGCTCGACCGGCGCACCGTGGATGACGTCGAGGCGAGGGACGGAGACGAATCCTTGCCGCCTATTGTGAGAAGGAGAAGCACCATGTTCTGTTATCAATGCGAGCAGACAGCCAGAGGCAAGGGTTGCGATGTGCTGGGCGTATGTGGCAAGACGCCCGAAATAGCCGCCCTGCAAGACCTGCTCGTCCATGCTTGCAAGGGCGTGGCCATGTACGCGCATCGGGCGCAGCGGCTGGGCGCGGTGGATCGCGAGGTGAATGTCTTCATCGTCGAAGCGCTGTTCACCACCATGACCAACGTGGACTTTGATCCGGAGCGCATGGCAGAATGGCTGGACCGCGCGGCCGCGATGCAGGCGCGCGCGCGGGCCCTCTACCAGCGTGCCTGCGAACAGGCGGCCATGCCTGCAGAGATCCTGGCCGGTGCGGCGTCCTGGCGACCGGCCGCCGGCCTGGCCGAGCTTGTGGATCAAGGCCGCGCCGTCACCCTGCTCGCCCGTCTGGCAGCGCACGGCCCGGACATCACCGGCCTGCAAGAGCTGCTGACCTATGGCCTGAAGGGGACGGCTGCCTACGCGGAGCATGCCCGCGTACTGGGACGTGAGGATGACGAGATCTACGCCGCCTTCCACGAACACCTCGACTACCTGACCCGTCCCGAGCCGACTGTCGCGGAGCTGACTCGCCGCTGCCTGGCGGTTGGCGAGCTGAACTTGAAGGTAATGGCTTTGCTCGACGCCGCGAACACCGGCGCCTTTGGTCACCCAACGCCCACGCCGGTGCGTGTCACGCCGGTGACCGGAAAGGCAATTCTGGTCTCCGGGCACGATCTGAGGGATCTGGAAGACGTCCTCAAGCAGACTGTGGGTACAGGCATCAACGTCTATACGCACGGCGAGATGCTTCCGGCTCATGGCTATCCCGCGCTGCACGCCTACCCGCACCTGGTGGGCAATTATGGAGGTGCCTGGCAGGATCAGGCACGCGAGTTCGAGGCTTTCCCGGGTGCCATCCTGGTAACCACCAACTGCATCCAGGAGCCCAGACCAACGTATCTGCACCGAATCTTCACCTCCGGCCTGGTCGCCTGGCCCTCGGTGCGCCACATCGGCGATCGCCAGTTCGCACCGCTGATCGAGGCTGCGCTGGCCGCGCCCGGCTTTGTCGCCGACGAGCCGGCGCGGACGATCCTGGTTGGCTTTGGCCACGAGGCGGTGCTTGGCGTGGCCGGTCAGGTGGTGGACGCGGTGAAGAGCGGCGCCATCCGCCACTTCTTCCTGATCGGCGGCTGCGACGGCGCGGAGTCCGGCCGCAACTACTACACCGAGCTGGCCGAGCTGCTGCCCTCCGACACCATGCTGCTGACCCTCGCCTGCGGCAAGTATCGCTTCAACAAGCACGACTTCGGCACCGTCGCGGGCCTACCCCGTCTGCTCGATGTGGGCCAGTGCAACGATGCATATTCAGCCGTACAGATCGCCGTGGCCCTGGCCGGCGCCTTCAACTGCTCCGTGAACGAGCTGCCGCTCTCGCTGGTGCTGTCCTGGTATGAACAGAAGGCCGTCGCGATCTTGCTCTCGTTGCTCTCACTCGGCATCAAGAACATCCGAGTCGGTCCCAAGCTGCCCGCCTTCGTCACTCCGGCCGTGCTGCAGGTCCTGGTTGATGCCTACGCGATCAAGCCCATCACTACTGCCGCCGCGGACCTGGCAACCATCCTGGGCTAGAATCGACGCGGTCGCGTATTCAGGCTTGCCGGGTCCTGGGCGGCACCGTCGAGCCACAGGCCGAAGACGGCCTCGGCCTGTGACGGCTCGAAGTCATAGATCAGATCCTTAAGGCGCAGGATGCCGCCTGGCTGCAGCATGCGGGCGATCCGCGAGAGCGCCATGGCCTTCCAGAAGTCGGGCAGATGGTGCAGCACGTTCCGCGTGTAGACGCCCGCAGCCGGCGGGTCGGTGTGTACATAGGTGAGGAGACCGGCTGCACGGAGCGGAGGTTCGCCAGGCCCGCTTCGTCTGCGCGTGCACGAAGGCGCTCGATCATGGCCGGCGAGATGTCCCCGGCGGTAACCTGCCCAAACCGCCGCGCGGCCGCAAGCGAGAACCATCCGATGCCGGCACCGAGGTCGACCACCGTGGTCGAAACTCAGGCAGTCGCATAGGCGGTGCCATTAGGCGGCAAGCTCTTTTCTGAACGCGCTCCTAGCCAAGAGGTGCATCGATACTTAATGAGAACATAATGAACGTGGGGTAGAAGTTTGGATACATTTATGATATTCCTTAGGAAACCACTAGGAGGCTGAATGGGGACACCATCGCCGAAAGCAAGCAAAGCGCGCATTAAGTTCGAGAACCCCCCGATCAACGAACTGGTGATTGCTCTGCATCATCTTCCGATACTGGAGCTAAGGGCCCAGCACATCGGCCTCTATTGGAACCGCATCCGCGACAGATACCCAAGCTGCACCCAGCAAATTCCGATTGTCGCTCCTGATGACCAGCAACAGCCTACGGCAATGATTGAGGCTCCCGGCGATGTCTTCCCTCTGCCTCGCTTCTGGTTTTTCAGCGAACTTCACCAGACGCTAATCCAGGTACAGCGCAACGCATTCATGCTCAATTGGCGGCGCAGCCTAACTGACGGTCCGGGAGACTACCCCCACTACGAGAGGGTGGTGGAAGATTTCTGGAAGGAGCTTGACGAGTACAAGAGCTTCCTTGAAGGGTCGGGCTTGGGGAAGCTTGACCTTATCCAGCGCTGTGAGGTGACCTACGTGAATCTCATAGGCTCCGCCCAAGGTTTCACAACGCTGGACAGGCTCGGTAGCGTATTGCCGCTCGTAACAAGCCTGTACGGGGCTCAGACAGATGGCAGAACCCTGGTAGGACTAAATGCAACCGCCACCTATCGGCTGAATCCGACCCTCGTAATTGATCTCTCCACCCGAACCGGCAAGCGGGTAGATACACAGGAGGCGATTGCTGTCCTGGAATTGAAAGCGCACGGCGCTCCAAGCGATCTCTCTCTGGAGGCAGCGCGTGCTTGGTATGAGTCAGCCCACGATGCTATCTACCAGCTGTTCCTTGACGCAGCAGACAAACATGTGCAGCAAGAAATATGGAAGCCGCGATGACCGCTCCTACTACTTTCGTCAAGCCTTTCCAAAGGCCATTCGCCAGAGACAGCTTCACCGGGACAGCACTTCCTGAAGAACTACTCGAATCTGAAGGAAGCGACATACAGCGCGCTGTGGTACGGCATATCGCCTTCGCGAAAGCAGCCTCACCGCGTCTCTATTTGGGGTCTCCACATTTTCACGAGGAGCCATCCATTACGCCCCGACGCACAGTTTACCTGCTGTCCCCAGTCATCCGTGATGAGCCTTCCAGCGCCGAGTTGGTCTATGAGACGATCCTGGCACTCCACCTCAGCGTCAATGTGCCACGTGATCGGCAAATCGCTGAGCGGCTAATCCAACTCTATCGAGACGCTCTCGCAGAAGATGAAAGCATCTCGGCCGCTTCTCTACAGCAGTTCAGGCGCTTCTTTCTCGATTATCCTGAGCAGGGCATGCCCAAAATCACTCTCACCCCGGACAGCACACTACGGGCTCGATGGATTCAGGGGCCTGGCAGCTTTGTCGCTATTGAGTTCACGGGACATCCCCTCGTCAAGCTGGTTGCCGAGGTACCCAGGGATGGTGAAACGTCCCGACACTTCAGTAGCGATACTCCTCAGTATGTGGTCTCAACCGCCATTGCACTTGGCGCTTTGTTTGCATAGCATGCCCGACCTTGACCTGTCTCACCACTTCTTCCGTCACATTAAGAAAAGTTGGATGCAAGGTGATTTCATAGATCCAGCTTCCTTCCGCCTCAGGCGAGACGAAAGCGGCCAATGGGAGCACGGGCTATCGGTAAACTGGGTCGAGCACTTCCAAACGGCAACACCTCAGGAAGCCATCGGTCCGCTGGTCGCCATACTTGAAGCCAAGCCACCGCCGCGCGGCCGCAGAATAGGCGGTGAGTCCAAGTTTGCGCTGTTGAACGTTGGTGCGGCGAAAGCCGCCGCTGCCACGTACACCCCCGTCAGTATCGTTCATGATGTTGAACCAGATGACCCCTCGCACGCTTTGGTCAGGGGCTACGAAGCCTTTAATGACCAGGTGGCCGAAGAACTCGCCAAAGTTATTATGGATACCTTCCCCCCTTCAGCAAAGCCTCCAAACCCCTAGAGAGGCCGCGTAGCGACCTGCTCAAGAGCGCTGCTGATCTTTGGCCACTAAACTCCGATTAGGCCCGGGACAAGATACTTCTCAAGGCGCGTTGGACTCTTGTCACGTGGGATCAGCGCACGATTGTCCCGCTGCTACAAACGTGGGCTGAGCAGGGTATCTTTCTTAGGATGGGCGTTCGGGGGCCATGGCTAGCCGCTCCGAGTTCACCGCGTGATCTGCCATGGCTGCCTGTGCCGAGACGCCTTGCCGCGCGATCGATAGAGAATCTGCGCGCGAGCAAGATAGGTGAATGGGATGCTCCAGGCGTGTACGAGCCGACTGAACGGCCAGATCGCCACGAGCAGCCATGCGCCCAGCGCATGTAGCTTATACAGGAGCGGGGCGGAGGCCATCAGGTCCGCGTGCGGATCGAAGGTGAAGAGGCCCCTGAACCAGAGTCCCACCGTTGCGCGATAGTCATAGCCGGAGCCCAGCAGGTTGACACCAACCGTTTCGCCCATCCCCAGGCCGATCATCAGCAGCACCAGTACGTACACGGCAACGTCGGTCCTGGTGGTCGTCGCCCTGACTCGGGCATTGGTCACCCGTCTGTAGGCCAGGATGAGCAACCCGGCGACGCAGGCAACGCCGGCGGCGCTGCCTGCGCTGACGGAGATAAAGTGATAGTGGTCTTCGCTGACCCCAAGGTCCGCGGTCAACGTTTCCGGTACCAGCAAACCGAGCACGTGGCCGCCGATCGCCGCCAGCGCGCCGAAGTGAAAGAGATTGCTCCCCCATTTCAGCAGCGTGCGCTCGAACAATTGGGTCGATCGCGAGGTCCACGTGAACTGATCCCGGCTATAGCGCCAGATATGCCCGACCACGCACACGGCCATGCTCGCGTAGGGTACGAACACCCACAAAAAGAGCGCGGCAGCGCTCATCGGGCACAACCTTGTGCCGGCTCCCGCACCGCCTCAGGTGGGGCGTGTGGCTCCAATCCTACGAGCTCGGTAGGCGGGCCGCCGGCGGCAAGGGATTGCATCGCGGCCCGATCGTCGGGCGTGAGCGCCGGCAACAGTGCGCGGACGGCACGCATGACTCCCGCATAGGGCGAGTCGCCGTCGACGGCGAGCGCTACCATTTCGATCGCGGCGCGGAATTCGACCAGGAGTCGAAGGCCCCAGCCATCCGGCGCGAGCGCTGCGAACTCCAGCAGTACTGGAAGTGAGTCAGGAATCTCGCCATCTCGTAGCGGCAGCCCTGCCGCTGCGTAGGCGTGTTTCAAGCGCACGAGCGCGAGTCCGCGCTGCCGTTTGCCTCCATATTGATAGTACGTGAGGTTCAGGCTAACCCGCTTTCTGAAGTCAAAGGAGCGCACGTACTCCTGTTGCAGCCAGAGGAGATCGCGGCGTCGCCACTGCTCGAGAAACTCGGCGAGCGGCTCCCGGGCGCCCGAGTCCATGGCTTCGACCAGGAAGGCGACCTCATCGGAGTGCGCGGCCAGCTCCGCCGTGGGATACTGGAGCAGTACCGAAAGCAATTTGACGCTCGCAGTCCGCGTGTCCGCGCCGTCCGCGCCTGGCGACTCAGGCGCGTGCTCTTCCGTGCCCGGTCCGATGCCGGCGAGCTTCTTCATGACATGCATCGCGGCGTGCCGGCATCGAACATCGGCAGGCGGCGCGCTCGTGCTGCCGGCTGTCTCGCCCCCGTGGCGGCGGTGCTCTCGCGCTGCATGTGGAAGGCCGCACCGTCAAAACGCCTCCCGGGCTCGGAGTCTCCGCCGCATGCTCCTGGCCCGCCGGGGAAGTTCAGACCGCATGTCCCCTGCCGGCCGGCCAAGTCCTGTGCCAGCTCGGCATGCGCTATCGGAATGACGAACCGGTCCTCATACCTCGCGAGAGCCAGAAGCCGGTACATCGCATCCATGGATTGTGCCGACATGCCGACGCCCGATGCGATCGACTCGTCCACGTCTCCCCCAAGCTGGCGCTCGCGCATGAAGCGACGCATCGCCGCCAGCTGCTTCAAGACACGGCGAATGACCTGCTCGTCTCCCGCGCTCAATAGATTTGCCAGGTATTGCACGGGAATGCGCAAGGTGTCGACGGCGGGAAACACATCATCCGCGTCCGCGCTGCTGCCTCGCCCTTCGACCAGGCTCATCACGGGGGACAGTGGCGGCACATACCAGACCATAGGCATCGTGCGGTATTCAGGATGGAGCGGCAGCGCAATCTTGTGCCGGCAGGCAAGCGCATAGACGGGGGAGCGCCGTGCCGCGTCCAGCCAGTCCTCCGGCATGCCGGCGGCTCGCGCTTGCGCCTGCACCTGTGAATCCTCAGGATCCAGGAACACGTCGAGCTGGGACTGCAGCAGGTGCTTATCATCGGCGACCGATGCGGCGGCACGCACCCGGTCGGCGTCGTAGAGCAGTAGCCCGACGTAGCGAATGCGGCCCACGCAGGTCTCGGAGCAGATGGTGGGCAGGCCTGCCTCAAGCCGCGGATAACAGAGCGTGCATTTCTCGGCCTTCCCGGTCTGCCAGTTGAAATACACTTTCTTGTAGGGACAGTTGGACACGCACATGCGCCAGCCGCGGCATTGCTGCTGGTCCACCAGCACGATGCCGTCCTCGTCGCGCTTGTACATGGCGCCGGACGGGCAAGCGGCGACGCAAGCTGGATTCAAGCAGTGTTCACAGATGCGCGGAAGGTACATCATGAAGACCTGCTCGTACTCCATGCGCACCTTGGCCTCCAGCTCATCGCGCAGATTCGGGTCCAGTTGCGCGGTGCTGGGTGCGCCGGCCAGGTCGTCCTCCCAGTTCGGTCCCCACTCGACTTGCGCCGGCTTGCCCGTGATCTGCGATATTGGTTGGGCTACCGGCTGATGGCTCGAGAGGCCGGCGGTAGTGAGATGGGCGTAGTCGTAGGTCCACGGCTCGTAGTAGTCGTCGAGCTCGGGCATGTCGGGGTTATGAAATATCGTGAGCAGTTTCTTGAACCGCCCGCCGGACCGCAGCTGCAGCTTGCCGTTGCGGCCGAGCTTCCAGCCGCCTTTCCAGCGCTGCTGATCCTCCCAGCGTTTGGGATAACCGATGCCGGGCTTGGTTTCGACGTCGTTGAACCACATGTATTCGGCGCCCGGGCGGTTTGTCCACACATTCTTGCAGGTGACGCTACAGGTATGGCACCCGATGCACTTGTCCAGGTTCATGACCATGGCGATCTGGGCTTTGACGCGCATCAGTAGATCACCTCCTGAACACGCTTGCGCAGTATCGTAATCTCGTCGCGCTGCGTGCCGGTTGGACCATAGTAGTTGAAGCCATATGCCAGCTGCGCGTAGCCGCCGATCATATGTGTCGGCTTCATGTAGATCTTGGTCAACGAGTTGTCTGTGCCGCCTCTCGTACCGGTCAGTTCGGTTCTCGGCACGTTCACATGCCGGTCCTGAGCGTGGTACATGATCGACGTGCCCATCGGTATCCGGTGGGAGACCACGGCCCGGCAGCTGACCACCCCGTTCAGGTTGAACGCCTCGATCCAGTCGTTGTCCACGACCCCGATCACGCTGGCATCCACGGGGCTGATCCAGATGACCGGACCGCCACGGAAGAGCGTGAGCATGTGCAGGTTGTCCTGGTACTCGGAGTGGATCGACCATTTGGAGTGCGGTGTCAGATAGCGGACCGTGACCTCGGCCCGGCCCGCATCGCCGGTTCCCAGCGGCCCCAGATGTCGAGCCAGGTTGAGCGGCGGCCGGTACACCGGCAACCCCTCGCCGTATTCCAGCATCCACTCGTGATCGACATAGAATTGTTGCCGGCCGGTCAAGGTGCGCCAGGGCACCGAGCGCTCGACATTGACAGTGAAGGGTGAATAGCGCCGATCCGCGCGCTCGATTCCGGACCATTCAGGCGACGTGATGGCCTTGCGCGGCTGTATCTGCACGTCGGCAAAGCTCAGCTGTTCGTGTCCGCGATCCTCCGCCAGATCGGTGAGCCGGGTACCGGTGCGGGCTTCCAGGGCCGTGAAACCGGCGACGGCGATGCGGCCGTTGCTGGTGCCGGACAAGGCGAGGATGGCCTCGCAGACGTGCTCGGCCCGCTCCAGTGCGGGGCGACCGGCGCCGGCTCCGTTGGCTATCGTTCCGTTGCGCAGGCGCAGATACTCGATCTCCGGGGCGACGTTCCAGGTGATTCCTTTGGCGCCACATCCCAGTTGATCTACGAGCGGTCCGATCGCGTTCATCTTTTCCGCCACCGCGCCGTAATCCCGCTCCACCACCACAAGCCTGGGCATGGTCTTCCCGGGAACGGGCGCGACACCCTCGAGCTTCCAATCAGGCACGTGACCAAGCGGCTGTGCGAGCTCGTCCGGCGAGTCATGCAGAAGCGGCGCCGCGATCAGATCCTTGCGCACGCCGAGCGGATGCCTGGCCAGTCGAGAGAAGGCGCCCGCGATCGTGTTGAAGATGTCCCAGTCGGTGCGCGTCTCCCACGGCGGAGAGATGGCCGGATTGAACGAATGGATGAACGGATGCATATCGGTCGAGGATATATCGTGCTTCTCGTACCAGGTCGCCGCCGGCAGGACAACATCGGAATACAGGCACGATCCAGTCATGCGAAAGTCGAGCGTCGTCAGGAGGTCGAGCTTCCCTTCTGGAGCCGCCTCGCGCCACACCACATCGCGCGGCCGGGACTCCGGTGGCTGCTCTTCCCCACGTATCGCGGCGTTCTCCACACCCAGCAGGTGCTTGAGAAAGTACTCATGTCCCTTGCTGGATGAGCCGAGCAGATTCCCGCGCCAGAGTGTCAGGATTCGTGGGAAGTTCTCCGGCGCATCGGGATCCTCTGCGGCAAAGCGCAGGCTCCCAGACTGGAGCTCGGATACTACGTACGCTTGCGCGCTCATGCCGGCCTTTTCGGCCGCGTCGGCTAGATCGAGCGGGTTCCGATTGAACGTCGGGTATGAGGGCAGCCAGCCAAGGCGTGCGGCCTGGGCATTGCAGTCCGCGAAGTGCATCCCCTCGAACGTGCCGCGCCCCAGAGGTGACGCGAGCTCGGCGGCATCGAAATGTTCGTACCGCCACTGGTCTGTCGCGAGATACCAGAACGGCGTCGTCGCCTGGTGGCGCGTTGGCCGGCACCAGTCGGCGGCGAAGGCGACCTGCGCCCACCCGGTCACCGGCCGTACCTTTTCTTGGCCAACGTAGTGGGCCCAGCCACCGCCGTTCACGCCCTGGCAGCCGCACAGCGCCACGAGGCTGAGCATGGCTCGATAGATCTGATCCGAGTGGTACCAGTGGTTGGTTCCGGCGCCCATGATGATCATGGACCGGCCGTTGGTTCGCTCGGCGTTCCGGGCAAACTCGCGTGCGATCCGGGAGACGAGCCCAGCGTCGACGCCCGTGATCTCTTCTTGCCAGGCGGGGGTGTAGGGCTCCGGATCGTCATAGCCGCGCGGCCAGTCGCCGGGCAGGCCTGGACGTCCGATCCCATATTGGGCCAGCAACAGATCGTAGACCGTGGCCACCAGGTGTTCCCCGACGCGCCTGGCGGGGATGCCGCGGCGATGCACCTCTCCGCCCTCGGTCCTGCCCTGGTCGAACCGCGGCAGGTCCAGGGCCACAAGCTCGGAGTGACGACCGTAGAACGTAAGAACGGGATCCACGTTCCCCAGCTCGAGGTTCCACTTACCCTTGCCATCGTCGCCCCAACGAAAGCCAATTGAACCGTTCGGAACAGCGGGCACGTTCCGCGGCTCATCCCAGACTACGGTCTTCCATTCGGCATTCTCGCCGGTCTCGCCAAGATCAGACGCGCGCAGGAACCGATCGGCGACCCAGGCTTCACCGCGACGACGGAGTATCACCAGGCAAGGAAGGTCGGTGTACTTCCGCACGTACCGATTGAAGTACGGCGTCTCGCGGTCGACGAAGAACTCTTTCAGAATGACGTGCCCCATGGCCATGGCCAGAGCGCCGTCCGTACCGGGGTGCGCCGCCAGCCAGTGGTCGGCGAACTTCACATGCGCCGCGTAGTCGGGCGAGACAACGATCACTTTCTGGCCCTTGTACCTGGCTTCGGTCATGAAGTGGGCGTCGGGCGTGCGGGTGATGGGCACGTTGGAGCCCCACAGCATCAGGTAGCTGCAGTTCCACCAATCCGCCGACTCCGGCACGTCGGTTTGGTCGCCCCACATCTGGGGTGAGGCAGGAGGTAGATCCGCGTACCAGTCATAGAAGCTCATTACCAGCCCACCGATAAGCGAATAGAAGCGTGTACCCGCCGCGTACGAGACCATGGACATGGCCGGTATGGGCGAGAAGCCGGCAACGCGGTCGGGCCCATAGCGCTTGATGGTGTAGACATGCGCGGCCGCCACCAGCTCGGCTACCTCAGCCCAGTCGGCGCGCACGAAGCCGCCCTTTCCGCGTTGCGACTTGTACGCACGAGCCTTGGCGGGGTCTTCTACGATCGACGCCCAGGCAGCCACAGGATCGCCGGCCTCGGCAAGCGCTTCGCGATACAGACCGATCAGGGTGCCTCGCACATATGGGTACTTCACCCGCAGCGGAGAGTACGTATACCAGGAAAACGACGCGCCCCGCGGGCAGCCTCGCGGCTCATATTCCGGTACGTCAGGCCCATTTGAGGGGTAGTCAGTCTGCTGTGTCTCCCAGGTGATGATCCCGTCCTTGACGTAGATCTTCCACGAGCACGATCCGGTGCAGTTGACTCCGTGGGTGGACCGCACGATCTTGTCGTGCTGCCAGCGCCGGCGATAGAACGATTCCCACTCGCGACCTCCGGACGTCAGCTCGTTCCACTTGTCGAGCGCGCGCTCGCCGCGTTCAAAGAATCGGCTGCTGCTTAGCCACGTCGACGTCTGTCGCGGCTTGCTGTCAACACTACGACTATGCCGGCTGGATCTCGCCGCCATGAACCTCTCCTGGCGAAATATTAGCTGATCGATGAGGCAGGCGACAACCACGAAGACTGCGAGCAGGACGAAGACGCCGCGACCGCGGTTAGGGACCGGCCCAACGACTTGCTCAATGCGATGGCCGAGGGCCCCAATCTGCATCCACACTATGCCGACTCGCGGACGCCGTCTGTGACCTGTGTCACAACGCGGCGCGACCGCGCGACACTCCGCCTTCCAGGAACTTAGAACCCTGCCTTCTTGCCGCAGCTGGACGCCTGTTTTCGCGCTAAATGCTTCCTGCCAGCCTGTTGCCAAACTCACGTGAGCAGGCTGGCAAGGGTGCTCGGAAGGATGCAGACCGCCTGGTGAAAACACGACCGCGGGCTGCGGTATGATGGCCGATGGCCGGCCTTGGGCTCTGGCCGCTGTGTGACGCGGCCGGCGGTCTGCGCACCGCTCGGCCGTGTGACCAAAGTCACCGCCTGCTACTCGTGCCGGATCTACGCTGAGATCATCGAAAGTAAGGCAGCTCGTCGGTCGGTGATTGACGGCGGCTAAAGTCCACGGCGAGCACTGCCCGCGCGGGGCTTCGAAGCGATGGCGCACGTGGGCATCCAGTCTACAAATCGACGGCGGAGGAAGAAACAGATGGCGGGTCAAGAAACGAGCAGCGGCATTCTCATGCACGAGCACGATGCGATTGCGATCGTACTGGACCTCCAGGACGGCGCTCTGAGTGCGCTCGAACGCGGCGTGGCAGTCGACGCCGGCATCTTTGCCGACCTCTACCTCTTTTTCAGTCTGTTCGTCGGAAAGTGCCATCACGGCAAGGAAGAGCAGCTGCTCTTCCCAAAGTTGCGGCGCGCGAAGGAGCTGCTCCCGGCCATCGAGGCGCTCGAGGCCGAACACCTTGAAGGAGGGACGCTCGTAGACGCCTACAACGCGGCGCGGCAGTCCTACGCTGCCGCCGGCCTGGCAAGCGCCCCTGCGCTGATCGCCGCTGGGCGCGCGTATGCCGAATTTCTGAGGAACCACATCCACGTGGAGAACGAACGGGTGCTCGTCCAGGCTGGAAGAGTCATCGGAGAGGCCGAGGACGCGACGATCGTGACCTCGTTTGATCGCTTCGAGGACGAGGTTATGGGAAAAGGCACACACGAAAAGCTGCACGCCATGATCGACACACTTGGTCCAAGGCTCAGCGTGTACGAGGGCGCCAGTTGAGTGCGGAAGGCGCCCCGAACCATGACGACAGGTGGCCTACGAATTGGATTGCCGGTCGCCGCTCCGACGAGTGGCATTCTGAAGCATGGGGAGCCGAACCGTTACCGTCGTTCCTATTCCCTCATTGCTTGCCAGGGTCACCGTGCCACCGTGCTTCTGAATCATGTGTCGGACACCTGCCAGCCCGATGCCGGAGCCGGGAATCGTGGACGCCACGTTGCTGGCGCGATAGTATTGCTCGAAAATGTGCGGCAGATCGGCGCTGGGAATGCCGAGACCGCTGTCGGAGATCTCGATGCTCAGCCAGTGGCCCTCGGGTCCCACGGCACGCTCCACGGCCACGACGACAGGACCTCCCTGCGGGCTGTACTTGATCGCATTGACCAGGAGATTGGCGATAGCGCGCTCCACACGCAGCGGATCCACGACTGCCACGATTGCCTCTTCCGTGGTGCGTAGCTCCAGCGTATGCCGGTCGGTCGCGTGCCGATGTTCCCCAAGCACTCGCTGCAACAAGCTGACGATGTCGGTAGGCTCGAGTGTGAGGTCGGGCGAGCGTCCAGTCTGTGTTTGAGCGTAGTCGAGCAGCTCGCCAATCTGTGCTGTCATGCGTTGCGCGGACGCCTCGATCGTCTTCAGGCAATGAGCAAAGCGCTCGCGCCCTGGCTCTTCTACCTGGCTGATGCGAAGCTGCAAGAGCTGGCTCATACCGCTGATGCTCGTCAGCGGATTCCTGAGGTCGTGCGTGACCGTGGTAAGCACGCGATCGCGCTGCTGTTCGAGGTTTCTGATCGCGGAGATGTCCTGAAACACCGACACAACGCCGGTGGGCGTCCCGTCTGGATCCTGTAGTGGCGCGGCGCTGGTCAGGATAGGAATGTCCCCAACGGCAGTGCGCACGAGCATCTGCAGTCCTTGCGAGGACTCGCCCCTCTCAAGCGCGCGCACCGATGGTATCTCACTCCAGGGAAGCGGCGTCCCATCCAGCCGCCTGGCCGCCAGGTCGATCTCTCTCCGCGTTCGGCCCATCAGATTCGCGCCGAGCAACGCTTCCGCGGTGCGGTTCATATAGGTGAGCCGCATCTCAGTGTCATAGATGAGGACGGCCTCCGGTAGCACACTCAGTATCTTTTGCAAGTGATCGCGCTCGGCGCGAGCCTCCACCTGTGCGTGTTGCGCGGATACATGTAATCGCTCTGCCTCCGCGTGCGCGCCGATCAGCTGCCGCCGTCGCGCCTCTCCGAGATTGCCCAGCACGCCGATGGCAAGCCCGAAGCCCATGGAGAGCACAAAGCTCACCAGGTGCGACACACTGCTGTGTGTCGTGGCAACTTTGGGCATCTCCACGACAAAGTTGAGCACAAACGCATTGCAGACCGCGCCCAGCAGGGCCGGCCCCAGGCCCCAGGTGATGGACACGCACAGGATTGCCAGAAATCCCACCATGCCGTGGAAACTGTACGTTGAGAGGGCGTGCTCCAAAATGGAGGTCGCTCCGGCAGACACCACGATAGCGGCAACCGCCCATATGTAGCTGGCGGCCAGGTGGCGCAGAGCGGTGGGTTGCCATGGCGCAATCCACGTATTGGCGGACAGCCAGGCTTGTGCGCGCGCTCGCAGGGTCGAATAGTTGCTCAAGGAAAGGCTTGCCATGAACCACCACTTTCCGCAGCGCGCTGCGGCGAGGCGGGCGACGCACCGGCCAAGCGGCCGGCAGCAGGATCATTTGGCGCGGTCAACCGCAACTATAGCCGGTCCGCAGGGATTCGCAACTATCTTCTTGGTCTATTGACTATTATGCCTGATGAAGACGGCGGCCTGCTGAGCTCGGCCTACCTGCCACGCACTTGTCAGCGCATAGTGCGGAGTACAGAGTGGCAACATACCGAGAGTCGGCTTCCGCTCCGCGAGCAGCGTCAGTTTCGCGGGTCGTCAGACCTTCATTCCGCTCAGTGCGATGCCCTGGATGAAGAACCGCTGTGCCAGGAGGAATACGACCGTCACCGGCAGGATGAACACGACGCTGGCTGCCATCAGATACGCCCAGGCCGTCTGGTGCAGCGACTGGTACTGTTGCAACCCCAACGACAGTGTGTAGAGGTCGTTGCTCTGCAGGAAGATAAGCGGGGCAAGGAAGTCGCGCCAGTTGGCGAGAAACGTGAAGAGCGACACCGTGGCGAGCACGGGCTTCGACAGCGGCAGGATGACGCGCATGAAGATGCCCAGCTCCGAACAACCGTCGATGACGGCGGCCTCCGACAGCTCACGCGGGATACCGAGGAAGAACTGGCGCAGCAAGAAGATGTAGAGGGGACTGCCGCCGAAGGCCGGCAGTATCAATGGCCAGTAGGTGTTGATCATATTGAGCTGTCGGAAGATCACGAAGAGCGGCACCATCGTCGCCAGGAACGGCAGCATCAAGGTCGTGAGGCAGACCGCGAAGAAGAACCCGCGTAACCGCCATTTCAATCGGGCGAAGCCGTAGGCCGCGATGGGACACGACACCAGCGTGCCGACCACGGACGCGCCGCTGATCACGAACGTGTTCCACGCGTATCGCCAGAATGGGATGTAGTCGAGAGCATTGGGATAGTTGCTCCAGACGGCCGGTTGGGGAATCAGCTGGGGCGGGAACCGGAAGATGTCGAGATTGCTCTTCAGTGAGCTCGACAGCATCCACAAGAAGGGAGCAACAAACACCAGGCTCACGACGATCAGAAGCCCGTGAATGCTCACCGCGCGAGCGGCGTTTCGCAGTGCGCGTCGCCGGCGCGGCGAGGTTCGCGCGGTGGACGCGTGGACGTCTTGCAGAACAGCCACCGCTCAGAGCCCTTCGTAGTACAGGTAGCGCCTGGCGCCTCGGAACAGCGCAAAGGTCAGCAAGCCTGTCACGATAAGGAGCATCCACGACATTGCCGAGGCGCGGCCAATATGCTGGAACTGGAACGCTTGCTGAAACGTATACAGCGAGTAAAACAAGGTGCTCTGGACCGGTGCGCCGAGATCGGTGGTGCCGCCGGCGCCGTTGCTGGAAGAAACCACGTAGGCCTGGTCGAAGAGCTGCAAGAAGTACACCACGCCGGTAATCAGATTGTAGAAGATTACCGGGCCAAGCGCCGGCAGCACCACATGCCAGAATCGCCGGATAGCGTTGGCGCCGTCGATTTTTGCCGCCTCCAGCAGGGTCTCGGGCACATCCTGAAGCCCGGCCAGAGTAATAACCATGACCGACCCGGTCATGCCCCACAAGACCATGATCAAGAGTGCGATCTTCGATTGGTCGGGCGAGGCCAGCCAGCTCCCGGTCGGCAAGTGCAGGCCGGTCAGAATACTGTTCAACAATCCGTAGTCGGGGTTAAAGATCCAGAGCCAGATGAGTGCCATCACCACGGAAGGCACGATTGTCGGCAGGTAGACCATCGTGCGGTACACGGCCTGCCCACGAATGCGCGCGTTGAGCGGCAGAGCGATCAGAAGACCGAGGACCAGCGACAGGGGCACTCCCAACCCTGCCACATAGAGCGTGTTTCCTACGCTCTTCCAGAAGACCGGATCGTTAATGATCAGGTTGAGGTTCGTCCACCCGGTGAACACCGGCGTGCCGAATCCGCTGTATCTGGTGAAGCTGTAGTAGAGCGAGATCAGGGCTGGATACAGGCCGAAAGCCACGAAGCCCAGCAGCCACGGACTGATGAAGAGGATGCCAAGGACCTCTCGCCGCAGGATCTTCGCCATGCTTCACGCCCTCATCAAAAGAACGTCGCGGACTGCCGTCCGCACTCTACCCCTTGACAAACAGCTTGACGAGCTTGCACGTGGTCGTCCCTGTATTGCGCACCGTGAAGGCCCCGACGCACGCCGGAATGATCATGCTTTCGGCATAGCGCAGCTCGACGGCAGCAGCGCCAGGAACAATGATGTCGCAGGATTCGCCCGCAACCAGGTTGATCGCAAGAACTTTGTTGTCCGTGCGGTCCTCGGCCGTGTCCGAGAATTCCAAACGGGTGATCGCGAAGAACAGCTTGTCGATGTCCCCAATGCTGTATTCAGCCCATCCGGATCCCTGCCGAATCAGTACCGGTCGTGGGATCAGGTGCTCGGCGACCCATGCCTTCGTGCGCGTGATGTCCAGGTTCGCGAATGCCTGATCGAGATGCATGTGGCGCAGACGGCCCCGGAGATCCTTTCGCAGGTAGTCATAGAACTTGTACGTGTGCATATAGGGCGCCGCGCTGATCTCGAGCACCAGGTTATCCGTGCCACTGGCGTGCACCGTCCCGTTTGGGATGAGGAACAGATCGTGGGGAGCACTCGGGAAGCTCGCGACGTGCCGATCGTAATCAAATGGAATGCCATGATCCCGGGCGGCCGTGGCATCCGCCTGGAACTGCTTCACATCGACGTCATCTTGCAATCCCAGGTACACTCTGGCTCCCGGCTTGCTGTCGAGAATGTAGTATGTCTCATCTTCGGACATCGGCTCGCCGTGTTCCTCTCGCATGAAGTCCGGGCTCGAGTGAACTTGCAGCGAGAGGTTGCCGCCGCCAACGGTGTCCAGGTAGTCGAACCGCAGCGGAAAGTAGCTGCCGTATCGCGCTGCCATAGTCGGGCCCATCACCTCGTCGGTGTGGGACCAGAGCAGATAGTCGAAGGAGCACTCCAGCTCGTGCGCACCGTCGCCTAGCAGGATACCGTTCTCCTGTGCAATTATCTCAAACGACCATGCGTAGTTGGCCGGCCCGTCCGGGAGGTCGAAATGATCCTTCATCCAATGGCCGCCCCAGGGCCCAGGAGTGAACCAGGGCTTGAGCCGGAAGGGTTGATGAGCCAGTTCCGCCAGCGCGCGCCGGAAGTGATCGCCTGAAACGATGGCCGGCGTGGCCGAATCGGTCGCGTCTATGTACAGGTCGAGCCTCGGCAACATGCCCCGTTTTACACGGTTCAACATCGGCCAATCGACCACGTAGAACCGCTTGTACGTCACGCCAAAATCAGTGTGAGAGGTGGCGCCGACGTTCGTGACTTCGCCACTTGCCGCCAGTTCCTGACCGCGATCTTTCGGCACGTCGACGTAGACGTGCGTATCGCCGACAGCAATCAACGAGGCGCCGAAACCATAGAGAATTGTCAGACTGGCCCGGCCTTGGATCGTCTCCTGCAACCTGGAGACGGCGTCGCCGTCCCAAAGCTCTTCAAGGTGCCCACGGTGTACGCGACCGAAGTAAGGGTCGTCCGTCAGGTCGGAGTGCAGCAGCGATGCGATTCGGTCTTCTTCCAGGAAGCAAGCGTCCGTGGACCGCCACGACGCCCGCACGCCGCGCCTTTCCAGGGCGGACCGCAACCCCGCGACGAAAACGTCCCAGCGGATACCGACGAAGCCATCCACAATGATGAGGGGCGCCGCAGTCTCGCCTGCTACCCGAGCCTCGAGGTCGGCGGCAAGCGCATCGAAGCCTGTGTGGATGTCGAGCCACGGAAAGGTGTGCACGGGGCGAGTTCGGTAGACTGTCGCCATATACGATTGCTCCTCGGTCGACTCTACGAAAGTGGATAATCGGCATTGCGCCATGCGAAACGCGGGACATGATCGCCGGGGCATCATGACCGCGGATTCTTGCCCGAGAGACTCTAGCGGCCCCCGGCCTGTCGTCTGGTCATGCGAAGGTGGCCCTCTTCCCAGTGTGGATGATCCGCATCGACTCCGCGCTGCACGGCGAGCTCGTTCGCCAGAACAAACAGGGGGCCGCAATAGAGGATGGGGGTCAACAGATCGTGGCATGGCGCCGCGACTGTCAGGCCGGCCGGCGCGTCGCCCAGCTCAAGCGTGACGGCGCCCAACGCCTCACATTGCGCCAACAGTGTCCGGCCCATATCCTGACCGGGGCCTGGGGGATTCACGGCTATGACGCCGACCGTCTCGTCTACCACCGAGGTCGTGCCCTGCGCCATCTCACGTTGCTGGAGCGGTTCGGCAGGAACGTTTGAGACTTCCTTAAGGACCAGCGCAGCCTCCTGGGCGACCGCCCAAGCGGGTCCGGCTCCCATGACGAAAACGCGCCGGCACGGCGCCAGCCGCTCAGCCACGGCCTTCACCTGCCGCTCTGCCATGGCGATGCCCTGCTCGGCCAGGTCCGGCAGGTCGTGCAGCTCCTTGCGAAGGCTTTCAACCTGGGGCACGTTCTGCCGCTTCAGCACGCCGAGCCAGAGCAGGTAGAGCGCGGCGAGGCTGGCTACGAACGTCTTGGTGGAGGTCGGAACGACGCTGGGACTGGCGCGTGTCACCAGCAGGTCGTCGGCCAGCCGAGTGAGCGACGAGGCGGGCTCATTGGTGATGCCTACCAGGCGATGGTGCCCACGAATCTGCTCGAACAGATCGAGCAGGTCCACAACCTCGCCCGAGACAGAGACGCCGACGACAACATCGTGCTGCGACAGCGGCGGCGGGTACCGGCTGAAGTCGCCGGTAGGCGCCGCCAACACCAGGGTTTGGTCGGAACCAATCAGTGCATTATGAAGATAGGCCGATGCCAGCGAGGCATAATACGATGTCCCATTGCCAATTGCCACGAAGCGGTGCGCGCCCTGCTCCAGCAACGCGGACGCCAGTCTGTCGCCTTCATCGCCGATACCCGCCAGCGTAGCACGTAGAGTCAGCGGAGTATCCCTGATGTCCCGCATGATCAGCGTGTCGGCCATGTTCCCGCCTCCTTAAGGATGTGAACGACAATGTCGCAGGTGTGACGGCGTGCTTACCGCGCGATCACCAGCGCAATCACAGGTCGCCGCACACTAGATGAACATCCGCTCAATATTCTGTTCAAGGCGCTCGACCATTTGTGGCGGCCGCGGAGGAAGCAGGCGCGTCAGGCACGTCGCGAGCGCATCAATCATGGTCAGTTCCGCTATTTTCGAGTCCAGGTGGGCGCCGCGAAACGCCGCCTGCAATTCAAGCAAGACGAGCGCGATGTCGCTCTGCGCCACGAGCGGTGACTGCGGGCGGCTGGTCACGCAAATGGTAGTGGCGCCTGCCGCGCGCGCGATCGCCAGTCCCATCACGGTGCTATGAGTACGGCCGGCCTGGCTGAAGCCAATCGCCACGTCCTCAGCCGTCAGCTGACTGGCTTGAATGGCAATCTGGATGGGGTCGTAGACGGCGACACAGTCGAGCCCGAGGTGCACGAGACGGTACACCGCCTCGATGACGAGCAAGCCGGAGCCACCCACGGCGTAGCAATGCACACGACGCGCGCGGGAGAGCGCATCCACCGCCCGCTGCAGGGCCTGCGCGTCGATGGTCTGGGGCGCCTTCATCAACGCCTGAGCCTCGGCGATAAAGACTTTCTGGACGACCGCGGCGAGGTCGTCTTCATCGTCGATGCGCACGTCCAGTGCACGGTCTTCATGGTCGGCGACCGACGCCGCCAGGGCCAGGGCAAACTGCCGGTAGCCCTGGTACCCGATGGCGCGAACGAAGCGGAGAACTGTGGTGTCACTGACGTTGCTGCGGTGAGCCAGGTCCGTGATCGACAGGCCGACGGCGACGGCTGGTTGCTGCAATATGGTGTCGGCGACGCGGCGCGCAGTCTCAGCCAAGCCATTGTAGGCCTGTTCGATTCGCTTCAAGCACTCGACCCTGCCCTGGCGCAGGGCGTTCTCAGCAGGTGCGCTTGCCGGCATCGGTCAACCTTTCACGTGCTCCGGGCCATTTGCAGGCCGTTATGCGGCGACGTTCAAATGGGTAGTACGGCCCAAGAATCCGCGAACCCAATCGGATGACGAGCCCGTGCTGCTCACCCAAGCCCACCGCAGCCTGGCCGTTGTGCGGGGCCGTGCCGAGCACCGGGCTCGGCACGGCCCCGACGTGGAGCCTACTGGCCCCCTGCACTGTTGAGCAGCGTGCTCTGCAGACTGTGAAGCACGCTGGCTGGAGTGCCCTGGCCGTGCAGCGCGGCTGCCTCCGCGTTCTGAATATCGGTGTCCATCTCACCCGCGTACCCAACCCGGGGGAAGACGTGCGCGTTGGGGCCGTTCGCGATGTCGACGAACGTCTTGAAGCGCGGATCCTTGCTGATGGCCGATGCAGGAATATCCTTCAGTTGCGACAGGTTGAAGACGCGCGGCGCCATGTACAGTGTGACGCTGGGGTCCGTGGATTGATACTGCAAGAACTCGAACGCTTCCTGCTTGTGCTTAGAGCCGCTCGGAATGACCTGCGGGTCGTTGTCCAGGAAGGAAGTCCCGGTGTACTTCGACAGGCCCTGCGGAGCCGGGAACGGCGCGACGCCGATCTTCGGCTCGAACGCCGGCGGGGCGAAGTCAAGCCACCACTCACCGTCGTAGGCCATGGCCAATTTGCCCGAAGCGAATATGTCGTTGCTGAGATAGGCGCCGGCGCTCTTGACGAAATTGTCGATGTTCTTGGCGCCGTACTTCTGATAGATCTGCGTCTCCCAGGTCAGTGCCTTGATGTTCTGTGGTAGGTCGGCGGTGGGCTGCTGCGTCTTGGCGTTGTACCAGTCACCGCCAAACAACCAGCCATAGTCCACCAGATTAACGGCCTGACCATTGGCGCCGCCCGGCCAATCGGGGATGAAGCCCATCTGCTCTATCTTGCCGTTGCTGTCCTGCTTGGTGAGCTTGTAGGCATCGGCGGTGAGCTCCTCCAGGGTTGTCGGTGGATGGCTGATGCCTGCTTTCTTGAACAGATCCGTGTTGTAGATGAGCGCGTGGTTGAAGTCCATGAACGGCAGGCCGTAGACGTGCCCGTTATACGTGTCGACCTCGAGACTCTTGGGTACGAACACGCCAAGATTGACGTGCGCGGCCTTGATATACGGATCGAGGTTAGTGAGGGCGCCCTTAGAGGCCATTTCGGGAAGGAATTGACCCAGCCCGAAATCGACGATGTCGGGCGGTTGGCCGCCCTGCATGGCGGCGATGATCTTGGTCGTGTCCGCAACCACCGACTCCTTGATCACGATGTTCGGATGAATCTTTTCGAACCGTCGAATGATCTCCTGCAGATCCTTTTCCTGTACGCCTATCCATTGGTTGTAGAACACCAGCGTGACTTTGCTGTCGCCTGGGCTGCTGGCGCGGGCAACGCTGCCGGCAGTCGGCAGGACCATCAGTCCACAGAGCAGCATTGCCACGGTGAAACGCGGCATTCGCCACCGCAAACGCGAACCACGAGCCAAACTGGACATGCTCCATTCCCCTCACTCTGAGCGGCAACCGCTACGCGCATCACTATAGGAGAATATTTGCCAAATGTCAATCTTCAGGAAGAAACAATCTTCAGACCTCAGTCGCGTTGGCCCCCGACGCTGCGGTGAGCTCGTTGCTGCTCGGAAGGAGTTTATTTTCTGTGTATTGACACTGAGCAGGATTTCTCCTATAGTGTGGCGGTAAACCCTTCCGAGCTGGGCGAGATGAGTCGAGTGATGTCTGACATCGCTATCGTGGAAACCCGCGAGACGATCTTCTTCAGTCACTGGCAGGGAACACTCCGCCAGTGGATCCTCTTGACCATCGACAGCTCGCTGGACTCCGTCGCTTCCGGCCACGCCACGATCGAAGTCTGTGGGGACGTGGCAAGTACGAGCCTGGAGATCCTCCCCGGCGTGCGCGAGTATCGGTGCCATGCGCCCGTCGTCTGGCCGCGCCGGCCGCCGGTCGCGGGCGCGGTAGTGCGGCTCGCCGTCGGTGATCAGCTGCTGTCGTCGCCGGTAACTGTCGGTACCCATCGGCCGTGGATAGTCTACCTGTTGAGCGATGTGTGCACCGACTATGCATGGAACTATGCCACCGAAGAAGCTAATCGTGCCGACGACGCGGCTCTCTTGGAGGCGGAGCTCGCCCAAGCGGAGGCCACGCGGCACGAACCTGAGGCTAATCGCAATCACTATAATCTCGTGCAGGCGCGCGAGGTCGAGTTCTTCCTCGATCGCTATCCCCACCAGGCTGAGCGGCTCTTCGATCACATCCGCGGCGGCACGATCACCCTGAACCCCTTCTTCACGATGGCTGCCACCTGTGATATGAGCCTGGAGGAGCTTATTCGACAGTTCTACCCCGCGCGGGCGTGGGCACTAGCGCACAATCTCCCGCTTGGCTACGCCAATCACCAGGAAACGCCCACCATCACCTGGGCCCTTGCCAGCATCCTTGCCGGGTGCGGCATTCGCCACCTCGTGAAATCGATTCTGCCATACGAGTGTCCATGGGCGCAGCGGCTCGAGGAGCCGCCCATCTTCAAGTGGGAAGGCCCGGATGGGCTTCGCGTCCTGGTGCGCCGGCGCAATGAAGACTACGTCGAGGGGAGCTTCGTTACCCGCGATCTCCGCACCACAACCGTGGCCCTGCATGAAGTCATCATTCCCGGCTACGAGCGGCGGGGTGACGAGTATCCCTACAACGCTATTGCGCTCGTCGGTTGCTACGGGGATCTGTCTCCCTCGAGCAGCACGCTGCCGGCAAAGAAGTCCGCGACGATCGCGGCGTATAACGCGCAGGGATGGGAGTATCCAAGGCTGGTGAACGCCTCGCACAGACAATTCTGGGACGACGTCGAGGAACAAATCGCCGCGAGAAACTGCGATGCGCCCGTCTTCCGAGGGGACTACGGCACTGCCTGGGACGCCTGGCAGGCCAGCCTGGCGTACGATTTCGCCGGCTGGCGCCGGGCGCAGGAACGCGCGGGCACGGCCGATAAGCTGGCGGCTGTTCTCTCGCGCTTGGATCCCGAATGGTATGCGGCAAGACGCCCACAGCTCGCCGAAGGTTGGATGAACCTCCTGTACCTGTCGGATCACGCGTGGAACGGAGCCGATGACGCCAATCGCGCCCTGAATGCTTCGATGCGCCGCCGCTGGCAGACTACCGCCAACCAGGCATTCGACGCGTTCGTCGACGAAGGCCTCGCGGCCTTGAGCCGGCATATCACGGGCGCACCAGATTACCGCATCGCCGTATTCAATGCACTCGCTTGGCCCCGCTCCGGCGTCGCGCGTCTCGCGGCGCCTGACGGGCTCGGAGATTGCCGGTTCGTCGACCTTGCTACGGGTGACCCGATGGCTCAACAGGCGGCAGAGGAGGATGGACAGCACGTGCTCTATGTTGAAGCGCGCGACGTTCCGTCGATCGGCTACCGCGTGTTCGGCGTACAGCCCGCTGCCCCAGCTGCTCGGTCCAGCTCCGACCTGTGGGCGGCCGGAGACTGCCGGCTCGAGGGCCCGTTCTACGCGGTGACCGTGAGCCCGATCACCGGTGGCATCGTGAGCCTGGTCGACAAACTCCGTGGTCGGGAGCTGGTGGATCCAAACAGCCCCTATCACCTTAACCAGTGCCTCTGCTTCGGAGATGGAACCGAACATACGCCCAGGAGGGCAGACATAACAATCGGATCCTGCGGCTCCGTGTTCGGCCGGCTCATCGTGAAAGCGTCCTTGAAGAACACGACCGTGACCACCACGGTAACGCTCTATGCGAGCCTCGATCGCGTTGACCTGCGCAACGAGGTGGAACGATTCCCGACAGACGAACGATACCAGCTCGACTTCGCATTCCCGTTTCTTGTGCCTGACCGACGGTACCGATTTGAGGCGCCCGGCGCCATCATCTCGCCTGGCAAGGAGCAGCGGCCCGGCGCCGGCCAGGCCGTGACCGCCGTTCGCCACTTCGTCGATATCTTCAACGACGAGGCCGGCGTGACACTGACGCAGGCCGATTCGGGTCTCGTCGAGTTCGGCCACCGTACCTCGTTGGAGGATCCGCTGGGGCCCGATCCCAGCAACAGCACAGTTCTGGCGCTGGTCATGCACAACTGTCTGGACTGGCGCGAGATCACGCGTGATCAAGGAGGCTCCACCCATTTCTGTTTTCGCTTCAGCCTGCGCGGTCATGGCGGCGGATTCGATCCCGCCGCCGCCGTGCGCTTCGGCTGGCAGGATAACAACGAGCTGCTCGCCGTACCCCTGCCCGGCCGCCAGGGGACCGGCCTGCCGGCCCACAAACATAGCTTCGCGCAGGCAGCACCGGATTCGGCCATTCTCTCCTGCCTGAAGGTCGCGGAAGAAGACGGGTTACTCGTTCGGCTATGGAATTGCGATGAGCAAGGGACGTCGGCCTCCGTCGACGTCTCAGGCCTGGCGGACATCGAAGAAGCGCGGCAAACAGACTTGCTCGAGCGAGACAAACAGGCGCTCCCTGTCGTCGCCGGCATGGCCGAGATTCCCGTCGCGGGCCGAGGCTTTGCCGCAGCGCGGCTTCTGCCTCGAAAAAGAGAAGGAGGTGATGCTTCGAGCATACGACCCTACGCCTGATGCACCCACCGAACTGAGGTCATAAATGCCATTCAGGGGGTACGCAATGATAGGGCACGTTGATAGGGACGGCATGACAGCGAGACGGCGGCACATCCGCCAGGTATCGATCTGCGTTGGACGGGTGTTGCTGGCCGCCGGTCTGGCCCTCTGTGCGCTGGCGCCGGTCGGCGTGAAGGCGCGAACGGCGGCCAGTGGGATCACACTCACGTACTGGGATGACGACAACTTCGGCGTCTACCAGAAGCAGCTTGACCCCCTCATGCAGGCGTTCAACAAGATGAATCCGAACGTCACCGTGAAGGTCGTGCACGGCGAGAGCGTGCAGAAACTGCTCACCGCTGTTGCCTCGGGCAGCGGGCCGGATATCTACCAGTTCTGGGACGGCCCGGAGCCCTTGGGCAGCCTTGCCGGGAACGGCGCTTTATTGCAGCTCGACAGTCTGATCAAGTCCAGTCACTTCGACCTTGCCGACCTGCTGCCGGCCACGATGCAATCTGTAACGTATGACAATAACGTATACGGTCTGCCATGGAACTGCGGCTCATACAACTTCTTCTATAACAAGCAGGACTTCAGCGCTGCCGGTATAACGACTCCGCCGGTGACGCTCAGCCAGCTCTGGAGCGATTCGCATAAGCTCACCGTCTACGGCAGTAGCAACAAGATAACCCGCCTCGGACAGGTTCCCCCGAACTCGAACTGGCCGGCATATGCGTGGATTGAGGACTTTGGCGGCTCCCTCTACAATGCCGCGACGCACCAGGTAACTCCGGACAATCCAGGCGTGGTCGCAGCGCTCAACGACCTTGCAGCGCAATACAAAGCGTATGGACCTGCGAATATCGACCGCTTCTCGAGCAGCTTGGGCCAGGCATTCTCACCCAACGACCCGCTCTTCAACGGCCTGACGGCGATGCGCCTCGACGGCGACTGGCAGGCATTCAACTTCGGCATCTACAAGCCGTCGATGAAGTTTGGGCGCGACTGGGGCTCCTTCACCGTGCCGTACCCCGATGGGCACCCCGAGCGCAAGCTTTCGAGTTCCCTGAATTGCGACGACATGAGCGTCATGGCCCAGTCGAGTCATCCTCAAGAGGCGTTTGCTTTCCTCACCTACATGATCACGGGCAATGCCGGAGTGGTGTCGGCAATCGCCAACTCCGATATGCCGACCAGCAGACGCATCCTGGACGACCAACGGATCGCCAAGCTGGACTTCTACCGGCTGGACGTGAACGTGATGCGGCATAGCCCTAACTTGCTGGTGTTCCCGGTAACACCGGTCAGCCAGCATTACTCGGACGTTTTCGCTGCCGACCTCGCCCTCATATTGCACGGCAAGGAAACTGCCCTTGCCGGCATGCAGCACGTGAAGAAGATCATCCAGCCTGAGCTGGACCAGTTCCTCAAGATGCACCCCGGCAAGAAGTAGAGGATTGAGCCGCTGGTGAGGGAATACCGCTGCCCCCTCACCAGCGGCCCTCTATTCCTGCACGGTACGCGGCAACAACAAGAGCAGAGGACGCATGGCCTTGTCGGCGCCAATCTCCATGGACCAGAGAAGCGCGCGGCGCATCTCGCCGTCCCTTCGCCGGTTCCTGTGGGGTATGTTCTTTATCTCACCATGGATTGTCGGCTTTCTTGCCTTCATCCTGTACCCGATGGGCGCGTCGCTGTATTACAGCTTGACCGACTACAACATCATCTCACCGCCGACGTTCGTCGGCCTGCAAAACTACACGCAGCTCCTGACAAACGACGAGTACTTCCGGAATTCTCTTCTCAACACCGTGTACCTCGTCGGCTTCGGCGTTCCCGCACAGTTGTTGGTGGGCTTCGGGACGGCGCTTCTTCTCAACTTCAAGGTGCGCGGCCAGGCGTTGTTTCGCACCATTTTCGTGCTGCCATCTATCATGCCGACGGTCGCCCTGACTATCCTATTTATCTGGATACTGAACCCCAACCTTGGGGCCGTCAACTTGCTGCTTCAGAGTGTCGGCATTACCGGCCCCGACTGGCTTGGCGACCCCTCCTGGAGCAAGCCAAGCATGATTCTGATGCAAGTGTGGGGCATCGGCGCCGTGACGATCATCTATCTCGCCGGGCTACAAGGCATCCCCGAGGATCTGTACGAGGTGGCCGAGCTGGACGGCGCGTCCGGGTGGGGAAAGCTTCGGTACGTTACGATTCCGCTGGTGTCTGGGGTCACCCTGTTTAATCTGGTGACGGGCGTGATCTGGGCTTTCCAGTTTTTCGCCCAGGCCTACATTGTCGGCGGCGGGGGCGGTGGCTCCGCGGCGTCGGGCGCACCTGAAGGGTCACTGCTCTTCTACGCCGTGTACCTCTTCTCCAACGCCTTTGGCTATCTCAGGATGGGCTATGCGTCGGCAATGGCATGGATTCTCTTCCTGATCATCATGGTCCTCACCATGGCGCTGCTGGGTCTCTCGAAGAGGTGGGTCTACTATGAAGACACTCGGTGAGCAGCGTTCGGGTCGACCGCAACGTGCCGATGCGCCGTGCGCGGCTTTGCTTCGGCACGCCGGCCCGCGGAAAGGGAGCCCGCCGTGACAGAGCACGCTAACCCGCACACCAGCCGGCATCGCGCAGCCAGGGCGCAGCGCACCCGCTCGAGGATGCGAAAGGTGGCGCGCCTGGTCTTCCAGTACGGCAGTCTGCTGCTCGTCAGCGCGCTGTTTCTCCTGCCGTGGGCTTGGCTCATCTCCACCTCATTCAAGCCGACAGACGAGATCTTCGCCTCGCAACCCACCTGGATCCCGCACACGTTCACGTGGTCCAACTATCAGGATGCTGTCACAAATGCGCCGTTCTTCCTCTACCTGAGGAACACGCTGGTCATCTGTGGCCTTGTGGTAGCCGGTAAGCTTCTCTCTTGCTCGATGGCCGGCTATGGATTTGCGCGCCTGAGCTGGAAGGGCCAGGGTGCCGTCTTCCTGGTTGTGCTGGCAACCATGATGTTGCCGTTTCAGGTGACGATCGTGCCGTTGTACATCATCTTCAGCAAGCTCCACTGGATCAACAGCTTCGCACCCCTGACCGTACCTGCCTTCTTTGGCGATGCATTCTTCATCTTCCTTATGCGTCAGTTTCTACGCACGATTCCCTTTGATCTCTCCGATGCGGCGCACATCGACGGGGCAGGGGAACTGGTCATTTTCGCGCGAGTTATCCTGCCGTTGGCCAGGCCGGCGCTGACGACGGTTGCCATCTTCAGCTTTCTGTGGACCTACACCGATTTCCAGGGTCCGCTCATCTTCCTGCAAGACAGCGACAAGTGGACCTTATCCTTGGGACTTCTGAACTACATCGGCGCCCACTCCAGCGAATGGGGAGCATTGATGGCCGCGTCCGTGCTATTCACGATTCCGGTGATACTGCTCTTCTTCTTTGCTCAGAAAGCGTTCATCCAGGGCATTGCCACAACTGGGCTGAAGTAGACATGCCAATGACTGGCGATGGACACGCCCAAGGAGCGTGCAACCGCCATTCGGAGATCCAGTCCTCCACGAGGCAGGCCTCGCGTGCGGTCGCCGACTCGGACGTGCGGTGCCGCGCCCGAGGAAGCCGCAACTGGGACGCATATACTATGCATATGTCTTGAGCCAACCAGCGTTTGCACAGCAGGGAGTCGAATGCGAAGAGCCATGCGGCATGCCATCGGGCTCGACCTGGGAGGGAGCAGCGCCAAGCTGGCGATCGTCTCGGACACCGGCACGATCGTAGCGAATGACGTCGTGCCGATCTCCGCCGAGTCGGACCCTGTCGCCGTGCTCAACCCGGTAGCGACGGCGATCGACCGGCTATTGGAGCTCCAGTCGGTCGACGGCCGGCCCGTCCAGGCGCTCGGCTGCGGCTTCTCCGGCTACCTCGATGACACGGGCACGCTCGTCGAGATGAACAATACCGCTGCCCTGAATGGGTTCGCTCTGGGGAAATGGCTGGCCGCGCGCTGCAGGCTGCCGGTAACCGTGGACAACGACGCGTGCGTGGCCGCGTTTGCCGAGGTGCGTCGCCTGGACGTGCCGGGAAAACGCCGTGTCCTGTTCGTGACCGTGGGATCGGGCATCGGCACGGTGCTGGTGGTCGACGGCGCCATCGTACGCGTGATGAAGGGCATCACCGGTGACTCGAGCCACTTGATTGTCGACCACGGCAGTACGGTCCGCTGTCCGTACGGTTGCCGCGGGTGCCTGGAGACCGTGGCATCGGCACGGGCAATAGAGCGCGCTGGGACACGTGCTGCCCAGGACGGCTCCTCGGCGTTCCTGGCGGGGATCCTCGCCGCCGGCCACGCGATCGCGGGGCTCGACGTCTCGCGGGCGGCAGCGAGCGGCGATGTCGCAGCGCAGGGCATTCTGACGCGCGCCGGGGAATGGCTGGGCGTGGGCCTGGCAAGCCTGGCGTGCGTGTACGCCCCCGACATGATCGTGCTCGGCGGTGCGGTTTCTCAGGCCGGCGACGCGTGGCTTCAGAGCGCAGTCGCATCCATGCGCCAAACCGGCACGCCTTTCTGCAGTGAAAGTCTGCCTGTGGCCAGGGCCGCGCTCGGCAACCACGCGGGTGTTATCGGCGCCGCTCTGATGGCGCTGCAGCTGTCGAGGTAGCGCTTGGCGCGACTCAACTGAGTCCGGCGAAGGTCGGTCTCCGACCGCGTTGCCGCTCATGTTCGAGCCCCGCCGGTCGACGGCGGAGAGCCTGGCGCGCTACTGCAGCGCGGGATGGTTCTTCCAGGCAGGCATATTGCGCAGGTAGGCGCGGGTAGCCAACTCCGCTGCCTGGCGCTCCATGCCTTCCTTACGCATCATCCATTGCGACATGCGCTCGAAGCGCTCCTCGAAAGGCTGCAGCTTTCCCTCAGGCGTGGTGCAGTAACGGCACCAGACGCTGGCAGGATTGGCTGGCGCGTGATCCTCGACCGTCTCCATCGGCATGCCACAGCTCTCACAGATAGTTGCGTTGGCCATGTCTCTTACTCCTCTCCAGGTTCCTGAGCGGCATCGAGCAGCGCACGCAGGCCCTCCACGAGGTGCGTGCGATCCGCGGGGCGCATGTCCGCTACGGCCTGTATCAGCAACTCGTTTTCCAGTACCTCGGGGTACTCGGTGACCCGCCGGCGTCCGGCCTCGGTGAGCCAGACGAAGACACGCCGCCGATCGCGGTCGTCGCGCAACCGAGCAACCAAGTCTTTTTCCTCCAACCGGTTGACCATTTCGGTCATCGTGGCCTTGCTGAGCCCCAGATGCGCGGCCTGTTCGCCGACGGTCAACGGTCCTCCGGCTGCGAGATGCCGCAGCACACGCAGCATATGCGCCGTGATGTCGGATCCAGGCAGCGTTTGTCGCGATGCATGAAAGCGATGGTAGACGGCCGGATACAAGCGAGCAACCTCCATGGCCACTGCGCGAATCTCCGGGGATGCCTCCCGATTGTTCGTGACGAATAGTTCGTCACGAATCATTCTCTCATAGCTCTCATCGTCGGTCAAGGCCATTGTCCTTATGGGCGACTTCGCCGCGGTTGTTTCGCTGCCTCCCAGTATACGTGGACGCCGTCGCGCGCGCGCTCCCGGAACGCTGATTATCTCCACGGCCGCTTGTACCAGGCCGCAGCCGAGGGCGTCTGCGGGCATGACCCACGACGATCCACGAGCAGGCGCTCCAGGGCGAGCAGGAAAAGACTCGCGCAAGGCGGTTGCTCGGGCCTGAAGGGTGGAGTCTCCGACTGTGGGGCGACGGCGACGAGTAACGCACGGGACCCGCTACTGCTTGGCCGATCGTGGCGGGTTGGGAACGAGGCAATAGCGCGAGCCTTGCAGCTGAGCCGCTCCGGCACCGCATAAGGCCTCGACCGTCAGGCGCAGCCTCCGGCGCGCCATCGGCGAGGTCAGACCGGTGGTCGTGCCGAGCTGCTGTAAGCTGAGTGCGCCGTGCCGTCCCAGCGCCTCGAGTGTCAGCTGGACGTAGCGCGCTCCACCGATCTCGGGCTGCGACGCCAGCACCTGTTCGATCAGGGTAGCCAATTGCCGTCGGTCGTAGCCCGCGATGCTTGCCTGCACCGCGACCACGGGCTGCTCTTCGGTCGTGGGGATGTCAAAGCCATAGGCCGCAAGCACCGAGGTCACGGCGCGGCGTATCTCGTCTGTGTCTGCCGAGCCCAGACCGGCCAGATCCGAGACGAGGTGATCGATCAGAGCCCGCGGCTGACGCCGAGCTTCCTCGGCGCGAGCTATGGCCAGGCGCTGCTGCCGGAGTGCGTAGCGCAGGCGGGAGTTGCGCCGTTCGGCCGCCGCGAGCTTGCTGCGCAGGGCTCGCACCTCGGCGGTGAACAGGGGCGTAGACGCCGGCAGTGCTGCATCAGCCTCCCCAACCGGCGGTCGCGCTTCCTCGCGCGCGGTTTGTTCCGGCAGCGCGATCGCCTCGTGCCGATGCGGATGCAGCGCGATTGGCAGGTGCAAGCCGCCGAGCTTGGCACGACGGCCGGTCGTACGCAGGATCGCGAACGCGGTACGTCCCGCCGCACTGACGAGGTTCTTCCGATCCTCCTCTCGATCAGACACGTGCCCGCTCCACGGCCTTGCTCCACGCAGCGTAGCGACTGGCACGCTCGTCCTCGCCGATCCGTGGCTCGAAGACCCTGTCGACAGTACGATGCGCACCCAATTCGTCCAGGCTCGACCATACACCGGCGGCGAGGCCGGCAAGGTAGGCCGCGCCCAGTGCGGTGGTCTCACTGATGCGGGGTCGCTCTACCGGAATTCCCAGGTAATCCGCTTGCATCTGCATGAGCAGATCGTTCACCACGGCGCCTCCGTCCACGCGGAGCGCATTGAGATGTTGCCCGGTATCTTGCTCCATACAGCGGACAACGTCGATCGTCTGGAAACAGATTGCTTCAAGGGCGGCGCGCGCGATATGGCCCGCGGTGGTTTCCTGTGTGAGCCCGGCAATGATGCCGCGAGCATCCGGATCCCAGTACGGCGCCCCTAAACCCACGAATGCAGGGACGAATGACACGCCGCCGGCGTCGTCCACGCTGGCGGCCAGAGACTCAACCTCCGCCGCGCTCCCTATCACGCGTAGCCCGTCTCGCAGCCACTTCACGACTGAGCCGCCGATGAACACGCTTCCTTCTAGCGCATAGGTCGTGGCGCCATCGCGGCGCCAGCCGATGGTTGTGATCAAGTTGTGGCGTGAGGTTGCCGGCGCAGCTCCGGTGTTGAGCAGGAGAAAGCATCCCGTGCCGTACGTATTCTTGGCCAGACCGGGTGTCCAACACGCCTGGCCAAACGTTGCCGCCTGTTGGTCCCCGGCGATGCCCGCCACACGGATCGGTCTTCCGAAAAGTCCCGGCTCTGTCTCGCCATACACGTCGCTCGAGGAGACGACCCGCGGCAATACCTCGCGCGGTATGCGCAGCCGTTGCAGCAACGTGGGATCCCAGTCCTGCTTGCGAATATCGAAGAGCATGGTGCGCGACGCATTGGAAACGTCGGTGATATGCAGGCGCCCTCCTGTCAGGCGCCAGAGCAGAAAGGAGTCGACCGTGCCGAAGGCCAGTTCGCCGCGTGCGGCCCGCTCCCGCGCGCCCGGCACGTGCTCGAGCAGCCAGTGCAGCTTGGTGGCGGAGAAGTAGGGATCGATAACCAGCCCGGTTCTTTCGCGCACGTGTCCCGTGAGGCCCTCATCGCGAAGTCGGGTGCACAGTGGCGCAGTGCGGCGATCCTGCCAGACGATGGCATTGTGAATGGGGTATCCGCTGGCGCGATCCCACACGATCGTCGTTTCGCGCTGGTTCGTGACGCCAATGGCCGCGACTGCCTCCGCTTCGATCTGGTGATCGCGCAGAAGCTGCTGCGCCACGCCGAGCTGGCTCAACCAGATGTCGTCCGGGTTGTGCTCCACCCAACCGGGATTCGGATACGATTGCGGAAACTCGCGCGCCACACTCGCGACCGGCTGGCCGCGCTCGTCGAAAAGGATAGCCCGCGAGCTCGTCGTACCCTGATCCAGTGCCAGCACGTACTGCCTCGCCACCCCGTTCCTCCCTAGATGGTGCAACCGGCAACTGCGACCAGCGTGGACTTATGGACGTTGAGTTCTGTCCGGTTTACTATTCAATCTTCATAAGCCCGCGGCTTCCATCAGTGTCGGGTCTTATCTTGGCGCGCCGCTCCACGTACGTGCCGAGAGCTAAGCACCAAAGTCCTGGTACGCAGGCTGCCCGCGGCCGTCGTAGGTCAGGATCGCCCGAACCCGGCCTGCGTACGTCACGTTGATCGTCACCTTGGACGCGCTGGGATACCGCGCCAGAATCTTGGAGAACACGCTGTCGATAAACGCCTGACGGGTGGGTGCGTACCCGTATACCCACTGCGAGTCCAGTTCATTCATGTTCAGGGTTACCTGGCCTACCTGCGTCACAAACGTGTGGTAGGCAGCTGTGCCCAGATCCGCACTGCACCCGGTGGTCGGCGCGACCTGAAGCTGCATATCGAAATTGTAGTTCTGCGACTGCGCGTAGCTTATCAGGTCCATATCCGCGTTCGCGGCATCCAGGCAGTTGCCCGCGAATTTGTCGAAACCTGTGGATACCACTTGTGGCGGTTGTGTCGGCTCCGGAGTCGGTGTGACCACAGACGTGCCGATCGGAGCGGGAATGAGCGAAATCGAAGATGACGAGCAGCCGCTCAGCGATGCCAGCATTATCGACAGGCATAGCACCATCACCAGGTTTCGGCCTGGAATCACCGAAGACAAGCGAGTTTTCATACGGGAGAGTGTCGCATATGATCACCCTCAACGCCACGATTGCTCGGGCCAATCCAGAAGAATTGCCTGCACAGTGTTGCCTGGAGCGAAGTCCGGGTGTCCTTCGGGTACCACGATCAGGGCGTTGACGGCAATTGCCGACTGCAGCAGGTGCGACTCTTGCGAGCCGGCAACCGTCGCGTGCCAGCCATCATCCTCCCATCGTGCCAATGCCCGCACGAAATGCCGCCGATCGCGGGCACCCGGCACCGCACTGTCGGCATGCATCGCAATCGGCTGCCGAACCAGCGCACGGTGGCCGGCCATCTTGCGCAGCATCGGACGAGCGAATAGCTCGAACGTCACGAAGGAGGATAAGGGATTGCCCGGCAGTCCCAAGAAGGGTGTGTGACCCGCGTGTCCAAATGCGATGGGCTTTCCAGGGCGCATCCGCACGCGCCAGAAGTCGATCCCGCCCAGGCCCTGTATGACTTCGCGGACTACATCGTAGTCGCCGACGGACACCCCACCGGAACTCACGATCAAGTCGGCAGTCCGGCCACCTTCAAGAGCGGCAAGAACGTCTTCACGCGTATCCCGGGCTACGGGCAGGATCCTGGGCACGGCACCGGCGCTCAGAACTTGGGCAGCCAGCATCGGCGCGTTGCTGTTGCGGATTTGACCCGCTCGCGGCTTCTGATCGACGGCCACTAACTCGTTTCCCGTCGAGAGAACGGCGACAACTGGTCGCCTGTACACGGGTACCCGGTCGTAACCGCACGAGGCAAGCAGGCCGATCTCACCGGGACGTAGCAGCGTACCCTCGACGAGCACCCTGTTGCCCTGTCGGAAGTCCTCGCCGGCATGGCGAACGTTTGCGCCTATCGCCACCTGTACAAGGGCACGCATGCCGCGAGGGTCGCTTCCGGTGACCTCGACCGGTATCACTGCATCGGCCCCGGCAGGCATGGGGGCGCCGGTCATGATGCGCGTGGCCGAGCCGGGTGGCACGGCGATCGTCGCCGCGTCACCGGCTGCGATTTCGCCAACAACCGTGAGCACGTGGGGCCGCTCCGGCGAGGCGCCGGCGGTGTCGGCAGCATGCACGGCAAAGCCATCCATTGCCGAGTTGGCGAATGGCGGCAGGTCGATGTCCGCGAAGGCATCGACAGCCAGGATGGCGCCTAGCGCTTCGACGAGAGGCCTCTCCTCCACCGCCAACCGCGCTACGGCTGCCAATACCTGCTCTTGTGCTTCCTCAACCGAGAGCATCGGGACCTCCTGAATACCGATTGTACCTGGCGGGCCTCGATGTGCAACCTGACTGCCTCCTGAACGAGCGCCAGCGCCTCAGCGTAAGAATAGCCGCCATGAGTGCTTGGAAATAGAGACCTAGCCCAGTTCCCATGGCGGCTCGTGCGGTTGGGCGAGGGTAGTCTGGCAGTCTGCAGCCTGAAGTTGCGACCCTCGACGACCCGCAAGGGTACCCGGGCCGTCAGGCCCGAGTCTCGCCGCTGCCGAGCGACGCCGCCACGGTCGATCCCCCTCCGCCCGCGGATCGGCGCCCGATCACAGAATCCAGGTCGCCCAGCGCGAAGAGGGCTCAAGCCCGGAGATTCGCCTTGGGGTACAATTTTCTGGTGAGTACTGCGGCATTCCCTATAGAACACGCCTTCGACATTCTTCAGCGGCCGGTCGTCGAGGCTGCTGCCTATGCTCCTCTGGAGAGCGAGGCATTGCTCGCCCTGCTAGGGGAAGCCGCGGCACATAGCCGACCTTCCATCAGTGCGATTCTGGCATCGCTGGCGTCTGTCCGCGCCAGACTGATCGAGGTGCAATCGCCGGAGGCGGCCCGTCTGTGGGACGATCTGCGGGACGCCAGCCTGGCGCTGCGCGGGCCTCTCGTGGAAACCTTGCTGCCGGTATCCGACGAACAGCTCGACAACGCCCTGGCAGCCTTGCGCGCGCTCCCGGCGCTGGGCGATGATGCCGGCCTTCGACGAACGCTGGACGAGTCGGAGCTTGTCGTGGCGGTGGCAGGCGACTTCAAGCGAGGAAAGTCCACTCTGATCAACGCGTTGCTCGGCAAGCGCGTCTTGCCCACGCGAGTGGCGCCTGCAACGGCTGTGCCATGTCTGCTGCGCGCCGGCCCCAGTACGAGCGCACGCGTCTTCTATAGTGACGCCCGAGATGCCGAGAAAGTGCCGATCGAGGATCTCGAGCGGTACGCGTGTATTGTGCTGCCGAGTGACGATGAGGATCGGCTTGCCTTTCGCGCAGGGGTCGAGCGAATCGAGATCGAGCTCGAGACCGGACTTCCACCAGACACGATGCTTGTCGACCTTCCCGGTCTCAATGAGGATTTCGATCGGGCCGAGACGGCGCGCGAAGTACTGCGCAGGTCCGACGCCATTATCATTGTCCTCTCCGCTACGCAGCTGCTATCCGAGAATGAGTTGCAGTTCATCGAGACGCTGTGGTCGCAAGGGCACCGCGCGCTCACGTTTGCAGTCAACTTCGTCGACGGCCTCGAAGACTATGAGATTCGCACGGTGCGTGAACGCTGTGCCACGATGTTGCGGCCATTCGGCGGTAGCCTGGCCGGCAACATACTGCTCCTCAGCGCTCGCCGGGCGCTGCGCGCGCAGCTCGCGGGCGAGCAGGCTCCTGAGGTGACGGGTCTGGCCGGTCTCAAGGCCTATATTCGAACGCATGTGCTGGGCCAGGCCGCCACGATATGGCGGGTATCGCGCCTTCGCCAGGTGTTGGATCGACTCGATAGCGCGGAGGAAGAGGCCGGCGTCGAGGCACTGAGGCAACAGGTCGCGGTTCAGCAAGCGCAGGCCGAATTCGATAGCATTGCCCATCGTCTGCAGAAGGCACAGCGCATCTACGCCGACGGAGACCTTGCCACTGCACACGACACTGCCATGAGGCGCAAGCGTATTGCCGACTACGACGCGTTGTTCGACAGCCGATGGGCGATGCTGTCTGCCGACCTGCAGGACCGGTTCAAGCACGAGAACCTTCCCTGGATCTGGCAGAAAGCGCGCAGTTGGTTACGCGATGCCCTGATCCAGGCCATTCGAGAGGTGCACCCTCAGGTAATGCCTCGGCCCGAGGGCTACCTGAGAATCAGCGTCGCTCCGGGTCTGCGCATCGGCCGCGACGCCCTCCTGGCCTTCTACATGCAGGAGGCATGGCGAGAGTGGCGGCGCTTCACTGGCCCGGCATGGCAGGCTCGCCGCCGCGAGCTCGAGGAAGCGCTGGCAGAGGCTGAGCGCGAACACAAACGGCTGACGGAAAATCGCGAGGCAAGCTGGGCGCCCCTCGCCGCGCGGCAAGCTGCGCTCCGCGCCGATATCGACGCTGGGACCACCGACGCGAGCCACTCCGTGCAGCGCGCATCCCTGGCTGCAGCGACCCTGCAGGCTGCCCTCGAGACGCTGGAGCGAAATCTGGAGCGCTAGCCTGGATTATGCGGGACCCCTGAAGGAAGCGAGCTAAGCAAGGTTGAGGGGAGGCTCGTCGCGGCCCGCATCGCGTCGAGGTAATGTGCGCCGGCATGCAGAGGGGGCCTGGTGCGGCGGCAGGATCCAGCGTGCGTCCAGCGGTGCGTGGCTGGGCTCGCTGGTGGGGCAGTTGGCGCGGGGAGGACGGCGTGAGGGGTCGTACCGCGACAGGGACAGTCGCGGTGTCGGCAGCGATCGGCAGCAGCGGGACGGATTAGCGGAGGAACGGCGGCGCGTGGCCGGGCGGCTGCGCACCGAGCAGGCTCCAGAGGGCCTGACCAGGATGGCTGCTGGCCAGGTGCAGGCGGATGCGGTGCAGCCCTTCCCGCACCCGGCCGCCGATCTTGATGAGCTGGAGCCGCAGGGTATCGAGCTGCAGACGGGGCAGGCCGCGGGCAGTCAGCCAGCGTCGGAGGGTATCGAGGAGCCAATAGGCGGCGGCGTGCAGGATGAGGCGGCACTGGTTGGCCCAGAAGCGATGGTCGCTCAGGCGGTCGGCGAAGCAGGCGAGCTTGATGTCCTTGATCCACAGTTCCGGGGTGCCCCGATCGACATACCAATCGTAGAGGTCTGTCGGCGCGTCGGTGCGGCTGGTGACGACGAAGCGGACATTGGGCCCCTTGGCCAGGGCTTCGGTCTTGTAGACCACGCGCCGTGCGCGGTCCCAACTCTCGGCCTGGTAGGTGGTCTCGCCGCACAGGCGGACCTTCTCCGCGGCGGTGGCCTCGCGCTGGGCCTGGGCCTGCGCCAGCAGGGGCGCGGCCAGGGCTGCCAGGCGGGCATTGGTGCCCAGACCCAGGGTGTAGGTGATATGGTGGCGCTCGCAGAACTGGTAGATTCGGGGCGTGGCGCCCGCTGCGTCAGCGCGGATCTCGATCTGCACGCCGGGCCAGCGCTGCCGAAAGGCCCGGACTAGCACGCGCAGCACCGTAATCACCCCGCGGCTGCCGTGCACCGTGCCCGGGCGCAGGATGGCGGTGATCAGCTGGTCGGTCTCGCCATCGAAGACGAGCAGCGGGTAGTACTGGTGCTGGCGGTAGTACCCGTGGTACGCCGCCCCTTCCTGGTGCCCGTGCGTGGGGTCATCCGTGCTGTCGATGTCCAGCAGAATGTGCCGAGGCACGCCGTCCTGTTCCCTCGCCACCAGGTACACCTCCAGGAGGGCGTGGGCCAGGTGGCGACAGGCTTGCCGGTCCACGCTGTTCTCCAGGCGGCTGAAGGTGGACTGGCCGGCCAGCGCAGGACCACTCTCCGGCAGACGCCCGCAGACCATCTTGAGCAGGGGGTCGTGGCGCAGGGTGTTGGCATCGTTCTGGTCCTCGTACCCGCAGGCAATCTGGAACACGCGCTGGCGGACCAGACCCTCCAGGGAGTAGCGGATGTGCCGCTGGCGGCGCTCCGGCAGGCTCGCTGCCAGCCCGGCACACAGTCCCAACACCGCGTCGGCCTTGGCGAGCCAGGGCAGGCCGCCATCGCTGGTCAGGCGGCCACCATCAAAGAGGGCCTCGAGCGCCAACCCGGTCTGGGTGGCAAAGTGATAGCGCTGTGTGGCAGACTGAGTAGCCATAGGGTTCGCTCCGCTCGTTGGTCGTCGTCTAAGAACTTGACCATAAGGGAGCGAACCCTAGCAATCAACCACGCTCAACGGTTCGTAGCCTGAAACCTGCCTCCCTGCGGCTCAGCTGCTCGTTCCCGCATAATCCAGGCTAGTGGGTCAAGTGCGTTGCTCATAGCCATTGCCGCTTCGTGTGAGACTCCGGCCTTCAGGCCGGAGAGCCTCACCCGGTCACCTAACTGTGGCCTTCAGGCCGCATCTGAACGGCCACAAACGTGATAGGCGACCCGCTAGGTAGCGGAGACCTCGGGCTCAGGCTCCCAGTCCCACCCATTCTTCACCGTCCAAGAAGACCTCCTTCTTCCAGATTGGGACGGTCTCCTTGAGGCGATCGATGGCGAAACGGCAGGCCTCGAACGCGGCAGCGCGGTGAGCGGTTGCGACGGCGATAGCGACGCTGGCGTCGCCAATCTCCAGCCGTCCCACACGGTGCTCGATCGCGATTGCGCTGCCCGGCCATCGCTCCTCGACCTGTCGGGCGATGGCTTCCATCTCGCGCAGTGCCATCTCATCGTACGCTTCATACTCGAGGCAGCGAACCAGCTTGCCGGAATCAGACAACTCGCGCACCACGCCGACGAACGTAACGACCGCACCGTGACGGGCAGCGGTAACCTCGGCTTCAAGGGCGCGCGTGTCGATCCACTCGCGGACCAGCCGGCAACGAGCCGATCCTCCGCTCACCGGCGGCAAGAACGTGACCTCGTCGCCCGCGCGAAGCACCGTGTCCCGGCCGGCGAACTCGCCATTCACGGCAACCAGGACCGAACCCCACATGCCAGGCAATCTTTCGTGTCCCTCGGTGCACCGCAACCACAGCTCGTGCGCGGTGCATTCGTCGGGCACATCCAGCTGATCGTGTGACCGACCCAATTGCTCGCGGAAGTAGGCAAAGTAGCGAACGCGTATGTTCATGGTCCTACACTCAAACCGTAGCGGGATCCCAGGTGTGCCGGCCACCAGACAGGGGCGGGCGAGACGCCCGCGCCCCCAGGATCGTGCGCGTCAATGACTCATCGTGGCTTCACTTTAGTATGGCACGCGGCGCTCGAATGGTATACTGTCACTGGCCGTGTTGCGCCGGGACACTTCCATCGACCACCAAAGCGTCCGGGTACGGGAGGGTATCGCCATGGCGCGGCAACCGGCTTGATCATCAATGGCGAAGGAGGGCGAAGATTACCAGCGCAATCCCCAACAATGCGCATACGTAGGCGGCGTGGAACGCGTATGCAGCGGTCCGCCTCGCCGAGCCGACCACCTGCTCGCGGCTCTTGAGGCTGATCAGGAATGGCGCTCTCGCTTCCTGGTTCTTGGCGATTCTCAGTGTGCCGCCGTGGTCGTTCGCGGCTCCCAGCACGTAGACGGACCTGTCTACAGGCAGCACTTCCTCCTTGTAGTGGTAGCCCAGCGTGCGCCGCCCCCCAGGACCCCCGTCGCTCAGGGCAAGCTGAAAGGCGCCAAATCGCAACAGTCCGCCTGGGTTTCCCGGCTCAAAGCGGTCCACTATCTTGTCCATATCAATCAGCGCGCCCTCGGGTGAGACTGGAATGCAATCGCTTCCATCGTTCAGCAAGAATGGCACGCGCCGATCGTTGCTCGACACTGTGTCTCTACCGTCGCGCGTCTTGCGCCTGATGATGCCGTCGGAGTCGCGCTCCTTGTAGTCCTGTTCCCATCGGCGCTCGACCCGAAATCGGTAGGCAACACAGGCAGTGCCGCTCAGCTCCGACTTCAAAGGCTGTTCGCACGCAATCCGGCCCCACAGGCCGACCTGCTGGTTGAATACGCCCGCCCCGATCTCCCCGGAAACCTTCTGATAGAGCGCTCGAAGGTCGCCAATAGTCGACAGTTCAGTCGACAGCGCGGCCAACGCCAGGCGAGCATATGCCCGCGACATGAAGGAGAAGATCGCAGCCGCGGCGATCAGTGCAATGCCGACGACGATCGGCGCCATGGTCGCAGCCTCCCCGACAATGATGCACCCCCGCCTCCATACGGTCTACACCCGCGGCCCATTCCTCAGCGGCTATCCGATTCTAGCCATGTGCTCGGCAGACTGCCAAGTACTACCGAATCCGTTTGCTCAAGCGTCCGCAGGTTCGACGGCCAAGGTCGGAGGCGCGCGACGGATGGTCGTCCGGCACCCATAACGCGACAGAAGGCGATGGTATACTGTCACTGGCCGTGTTGCTCCGGGACACTCCATCTCAGATGAGCCCGCACCCTGTTTGGGCGCAAATCAGCAATTCTGGCTGGCCGCGCGAGCGGCGTCGCTCGGCACCGCGCCGCCGATGTTCACGAGGCCCATGCTCAGAATCAGCCCGGAGAGATCGATGCCCGACACGCCAGGCTCTGCCCCGCCACGCCATCTCAGGACCGATCTGCATACACACACGACATTCTCGGATGGACGCGTGGACGTGGCTGCGGCGCTGGCAGCGGCAAGGCAGATCGGCTTCGACCTCGGAATAAGCGACCACTACTCGAGATTCTTCGGAATGGAGGGTGATCGGGCGCTCGCCCGTTACCTCGACGCGATCGAGCAGTTCCCTGTTTACCGAGCGATCGAGCTCGACCTGGGGGCCGAGCATCCGATCACGCCGGAGAATCTGGCCAAGCTCGACTACTGCATTGGCTCGCTGCACCTTGTGCTCGATGGAGATGGCAAGCGTGTGCAGCCCGATCGCCACTCGCCCAGCTCCCTGCGACACTACATGGAGTGCGTCGTCGTCCAGTGCGAGCGTGCGATGTGTGCGGGCATCTACGCGATGATCGGGCACCCGATGTTCCTCCCTGACCTTCCGCGAGATGGTCAGGAAGAATTGTGGACGGCGGAACTCCGGGACCGCTTCATCGCGGCAGCGGTCGAATCGGGTGTCGCACTCGAGCTGAGCACGCGCTACCGAGTGCCATCCGAAGAGACGGTTCGCACCGCGCTCGCCGCCGGCGCGCGATTTGCAGTAGCCAGCGACAGTCACCGGGCCGAAGCAATAGGCGCCATCGACTACGCGCGTAGGCTGGCGCTCGACCTCGAGATCCCCGACGATCGCTTCTTTCTACCCCCGCGTCAATTGCCAGGCTACTGAGAATCGCCGCGCCTGCGGGGGAAAATGCGCGAGGCCAGGACCATGAAGCCGCCAACCGTCAGGTAGAGTAGCATGACGAACCCCGCGCCCTTCGTCAAGTGCGTCGGATCGCTTTTCTTGAAGAGATAGGAGAGCACGGCGAGCGTGACCACGGCAACGGCAAGGAAGATCGCCGTGCCGACCCACCCACTCGAGCGCAGCCGTTCCACGTAGCGGCCAATGTCCCGTCCCATGTCCTCCGGACCCCCGACCGGTACGTGCAATGCTACCGCATAACGCGGCGCGCGGCATACCGATCTGAGGCCAGACGGCCCCGCCGCCTGCCTACGGCGCGCCCGCGATCACCACGACGTATTCGCCGCGGAGGGGGTTCTTGCTAACCGACTCTGCTACCACCGAGAGGGGGCCCCGCTCGACGGTCTCGAACATCTTGGTCAGATCGTTTGCAATCGCCGCGAGGCGGTCGCCGTAGACGGCGATGGCGTCGGCGAGGAAGGCATGCAGCCGGTGCGGGCTCTCGTAGAACACCAGCGTGTGCGGCGATGTAGCATCGACCTGCATGAACGCGCGCCGAGCGCCGGACTTGCGCGGCGGGAACCCGCGAAACGTGAAGCTGTGCACGGGCAGTCCCGAGAGGACGAGGGCCATGATCAGGGCGGTGGGTCCGGGAATCATGGTCACGCCGAGCCCTGCCTGAATCGCGCGCCGTACCAGAGTAAATCCAGGATCTGCGATGCCCGGCGTTCCGGCATTGGTCACCACGGCGACCGACTTCCCCTCCTTGAGAAGCTTCTCGATGTGGTCGCCGGCGCGATCCTCGTTGTGCTCGTGGAAGGAGACCTGCGGCTTCTTGATCTCGAAGTGCTTGAGCAGAAGGCCGGTCTTGCGCGTATCCTCGCTGGCTACCAGGTCGACGGTCCGCAGCGTCTCGAGCGCGCGCACGGTTATGTCAGCCAGATTGCCAATCGGGGTCGAGACAAGGTAGAGCATATCGAATCAACTGTATCCGATAGCGCGCGCTAACCCTTGACAGCCCCTCCGGCCAGACCGCTGACGAACCACCGCTGCGCGATCAGGAAGATTATCACCCAGGGAACCGATCCCATCACGGCTGCTGCGGCGAAGTCCGTCCAGTTCGTCGTGAATTGGCCAAGCGCGAAGGTCAGCAGGCCCATGCTGAACGTCTTGCGGCTCGGATCGGTGACCAGGATGCTGACGATCAGGAACTCATTTGCCACACCAAGGAAGCCCGAGATGAAGATGAAGGCCATCATCGGCCGGCAGAGCGGCATGATCACCCTCCAGAAGGCTACGAACCGGCTGGCACCATCGATATAGGCTGACTCCTCGAGGTCATAGGGCAGCGTATCGATGTAGCCCTTGAACAGCCAGGCATTGAACGGGATGCTCGTACCCACGTAGATAGCAATCAACCCGATCCAGTTGTCGCTGATCGGTACCCAGTTCTCCGTCACCCAGTTCACCAGGTAGTAATAGGCCGTGAGCGCCATGATCGTGGGAAACAGCTGGAACGCCATCAGCACCATGATCGCGGTTCGCCTGCCCGCGAAGCGGAAGCGACTGAGCGAGTAGGCGATCAGAATGATCACCAGTACCTGGAGTGCCGCCGCGATAATGCCGACGATGAGCGTATTCCGAATCCAGATCAAGAAGTCGGTATGCTGCCAGACGTCGGCATAGTGGCTGAAGGTGTACTTATCGGGCAGTAAGCCGCTGGCGAAGCTATCGCCCACGTTCAGGGAGGTCAGCACGATCCAGGCAATGGGAAAGAGTGTCAACACCGTCACGAGCAGCATCGTGACCCAGGAGATGGCGATGTTGCGCTTCTGATCGGGCCGCAAGCGGCGACCCTTGTGAAAGATTGTCCTGGTGCGCTGCTCACGGCCAGCGCGCGCGGTGGGGCCTTGCAGTGCCATTTACCGTGCCTCCTTGAACGCGCCGGTGAGCCGTACGTTGATCAAACTCAGGATGATGATCACCAGGAAGACCAGGATACCGAGCGCCGCCATCTGGCCATAGGCCTGGAATCCAATGACCTGGTTATACAGGTAGCTGCCCAGGATATCCGTCTCGCCTCGCTGGGTGATATCCAGTGAGGGCGGCGCGCCGCCGGTGAGCGCGAAGACAAACGTCGCATTGTTGAACTGGAACGCGAATTGCACGACGATCAACGGCGCCAGGGCCGGCCGGATCGAGGGGATCGTGATGTGCCTGAAACGCGACCAAACACCGGCGCCGTCGATCTCGGCCACCTCGTACAGATCCCCGGGGATAGCCTGCAGGATGCTGAGAATCAGCACCATGAAATACGGGAAGGAAAACCAGCCGTTGACCCCAATCAAGCAGAGCTTGGCCAGGTTCGGATCGTTGAGCCAGTCCGGTCGCCCCAGGCCTATCGACGACAGGATGCTGTTCACGGCGCCGAAGTCGGTATTCAGCACGCCGCGCCAGGTCACCACGGAGATGGTGAACGGCAGTGCCCAGGGCAGGATCAGCAGCGCGCGAAAGATGATCCGGCCCGGCAGCCGCGGATTGTTCACCAGCAGGGCTATGGCGCCGCCCAGGCAGATATTGACGACCGTGCACCCGGCCGCAAAGGCAAAGGTCCAGGCGAACAGCCACAGGTAGCCGTGTGCGTAACCGGTGTACGGATCCGTGCTGAAGGCGTAGCTGTAGTTGCGCAGGCCGACCCAGTGGTAGTTGTAGAGGTGCTGCTGATTGTAATTGGTGCCGGAGATATAGACGGTGAATATCAGCGGGATGATGATGCCAACGGTCAGGAACAGCAGGGCCGGTGCCATCCATATGAAGGGAAACAACTTGCGTCTGGGTTTGGCTTGTGGGATTCGCGCGGTCGGCACCGTACTCAAGGCCATGTCCCCCCTTTCGTTGGCGATATTGGCGCGGGTGAGCAAGAGTTGCCTTGCTCACCCGCGCTCGGGTTCATATGGACGAGTCTAGCTGCCCGCGGCCTCCTTCGCCAGGGCAGCCTTCATCTGCTGCACGGCGGTGCTCAGGGCGACTGCCGGGCTGGCGCGACCTTGAATCGCCAGGGTGATCGCGCTTTGCAGGGGGGCCCACGCCGTGTTGTTGTTGAACTCCGGGATATTCGGCATCGGGACGCCGACGCTGAACGCCTGGGAGGCGGCAGCCTGAATCGCGTTGGGTGTCCAGTCTGGGACGGACTTGAACGCGGGGAGGCGGCCTTCATAGGTCCCGCTGATCCCCTGCCCGTTCATGCTCAGGTACTTGCCGAGATCCCAGGCCGCGGCCTGATTCTTGCTGAAGTTGTTGACCTCCCAGACCCGTACGCCGATGAACGTGTGTGCCGTCTTTCCGTTCGGCAGATTGGGTATCGGCGCCGCGCCCAGGTTATTGCCCAGTGCCTTCTGGTAGGCTGCCATCTGCCACGGGCCGTTGATCGTCATTGCCGCCTTGCCGGCGATGAAGTTGCTGTCCGAGGCATTGTAGTCCGTGGTCTTGGGCATGACCGTGGTCAGGGACTTGAGGAAGGTCAGCGCCTGCACGGCGCCCGCGCTATCCATGCCGATATCGGTCGTATCGAATTTGCCGTTCTTGGTTCCGAACACGTAGGCGCCATAGCCGCTGAAGGCCCAATAGTTGTAGTACAGGCCGCCTGTAATGTTGTAGAGCAGGCCGTACCGGCGGTTACCGAGGTTCAGCTTCTTGGCCGTGGCGATCAGGTCGGTCCAGTTCGCCGGCGCCGTGGGCACGAACTTCTTGTTGAAGTAGAGGAAAGTCCCGTCGACTGCCTGCGGAATAGAGTAGGCAACGCCGTTCACCGAGCTTGCGCCAAGGGCAGCCGGCTGGTACTTCGCCAGGTCGGCGGCACTGAGGAGACCCGCGGGCCGCTGGGCCAGGATGCCCGAGGCCGCCAGGTTGCCGGACTGATCCTCGGTCGAATAGGCCAGGTCGGCCGCATCCTTGCTCTTGGCTTTGAGGCGCAGCAAACCGGCGACGTCCGTCGAGCCGCCGCCCATGCCGGGCTGGGATGTATTCACCCAGTTCACTTTGTCGCCGTTTGTCGCGGCCCACTTGTTGGCGAGCGTGATGAATTGCGCTTCTTGGTCTTTAGAGAAGTCCTCCCACACCGTGAGGGTTATGCCGCCCGCCTTTGGGTGAGCGGCCTGAACATTGCCGAGGCCGATGGACGGCAACGTCATGAGGGCCGCCGCGGCTACTGCTAACAGGGTTCGTTTCATCTGTAACTCCTCGCTGAGCTAGGAACGTGCCCTCGCTCAAATCGGTGAGCGATGGCGAAATCCGCCGGTTTCCCGGTCAATCCATGGCGAGTCGAAGGCACCCGATAAGGCCAGTTCCTACCAGTCCGTGCTGCTTCGGGTTAGCGCGTGGCATTCGAGGCACCGCATCGCGCGCGCTCGCAGCCCCGGTGTGATATTCTGCCTTACACTCCTTTCTCCCTGGCGGCCAGCGCACCGCCCAACTGATACTGAGGAACCTGCATGGCTGATCACCAAGGATCGCATAAAGAGTCCTCGTCATCAAGTGCCGTAAAGTATAGGCGGCAGCCGAAGAGGCAGTAAATGGCCCCCACGGCTACCAAGTTGCACAAAATCGCTGAGGTTAACGGCGCGGGCGAGCAGCCGAGCTCTCCAGCGCCTCGCGAAATGCCCGCGGGCTCACGCCGAAGTGCTGGTGGAACTGGCGACTGAAATAGTACAGCGATGAGTATCCAAGCTGCTCCGCTACCACGCCGATCGACACGCCCGTGGCTTCCAGGAGGAGCGCCGCGCGGCGCATGCGCAGGCTGAGCAGTGTGTAGCCTATTGTCTCGCCAGTCTGCTGCTTGAACAGGTGCGCGAGACGCGAAGGCGACAGCCGAACCGATTGCGCGAGCTCGTTGATGTCATGCCTCCCATTCAGGTCGTTTGACATGATGTCCAGAACCTGCTGAACGCGAGAATCGAGCGATCGCGGGCTCTGCAGCTTGCTCTCTCGCGTGGCGAGTAGAAGCAATTCCTCCAGGCCTGACAGCGCCAGATCGAGCTGAATCGCGTCCAGTTCAGGCAGGTACTCGTGATATGGATCCGGTTCGGGCGCCTTTCGGACGAAATCTTCCGGCAGGCCAAGCGCGCCGCACACGTCGCCGTGCAACCGCAACATGGCCCGGCGCGCGCGTTGGAACGCACCGGGAGTGCGAAAGGTCAGGGCGAAGAGGCCATCGGACAGCTCGGGCAAGTGCAGCCATGTGAGCCAGGCCGGACGAAGGTTGAAATGCGCCCAGATAAGCTCCCAGGCGCCGCCCGGCGGAGGAACGCCGTAGTCGTGCGGGGTACGCGGGCTCAAGAGCACGAGGTCGCCGGGCTCTGCCAGTCGCTCGACTCCGCCTTTGCGATAGATGCCATGGCCGCGCAAAGTCAGCGACGCATACCAGTTTGGCGAGCCTTGCGGGCGCACCACGTGATACCCCGGACCTGCTCTGAAGTGCCCGGTGACCAGGAGCTGCGGCGGCGGCGACGCGCCGGATTCGAAGGTCGTAGCGATTTTGTGCAATTTCATGGCCGCGATCGGCATTTACCCGGGGATCTGGCGACACCTATACTATACGTCACCGGTTTCCCTGAACCTTGAGGAAGGATATCTCCATGTTTGAGACCTTTTCGCGTGCGCCTGGCCGGCGCAACGCGGAATCCTATTTCGGCACCGAGGTCGGCGCATCTTTGTATGGCGGGGACTACAATCCGGAGCAGTGGGATGCGGCCCAAGGCTACGAGAACGAGACCATCTGGCAAGACGACATGCGCTTGATGCGCCGTGCCGGTGTGAATACCCTGTCAGTCGGGATCTTCAGCTGGTCATCATTGCAACCGAGCGAGTTTACGTTCACATTTGACTGGCTCGACCGGATCCTGGCTCTGCTGGCCGAGAACGGCGTGCGCGCGTGTTTGGCCACGCCGACTGCCGCTCAGCCGGCGTGGCTGTCGGCAGCCTACCCGGATGTACTTCCGGTGGACGAGTCCGGACTCCAGCGTGCGCACGGAGGACGGCAGAACTATTGCCCGACCAGCCCTGATTTTCGCCGCCTTGGCAGGGGTATTGTGAGCCGCCTCGCGGAACGCTATCGCCGGCACCCAGCACTGCTCCTGTGGCACATCAGCAACGAATACGGCCCATATTGCTATTGCCCTCGCTGCGCCACACGCTTTCGGGACTGGCTGCGCGCGCGCTACGGCAGCCTGAGTGAGGTTAACCGCCGGTGGGTAGGCTCGTTCTGGGGCCACACCTATACCGACTGGGAGCAGATCGCACCCCCGACTGCTCGCGGCGAGCAGAGCATGCAGGGACTCGTTCTCGACTATCGTCGCTTCATGTCCGAGATGAACCTCGAGTGCTATCGCGGCGAAGTGGAGATCCTGCGTGAGCAAACTCCCGATATCCCCGTCACCACAAACCTTATGGGCACGTTTGAGCCGCTCGACTATTTCGCCTGGGCGCCGCACCTGGACATCGTGTCCTGGGACTCCTATCCTCGGCTCGGCGACCATCCGGCGTCCGTTGCCTTTCGGCACGACCTGATGCGCGGCCTCAAGGCAGGAGCGCCGTGGGTACTGATCGAACAGACTCCCAGCCAGGTGCAATGGACGCCGCACAACCCCCTCAAGCGCCCCGGTGCGATGCGCTTGCTCTCGTACCAGGCCATCGCTCACGGCGCAGATGGCGTGATGTTCTTTCAATGGCGGCAGTCTCGCGGCGCGGCCGAAATGTTCCATGGCGCCGTGATCAGCCATGCGGGCCGCGAGGACACCCGGGTCTTTCGCGACGTCGCGGCCCTGGGAGCCGAGCTGCGCAATCTTGGCGCCACCATGCTTGGCACGCGCATCCGGGCACGGGTGGCATTGGTGTTCTCCTGGCCCAATTGGTGGAGCGTGGAGTTCAAACCTGGTCCGAGCTCCTCATTGGACTACGTGGAGCAAGTACTGACCTACTATCGCGCGCTGTGGGACCAGAATGTTCCGGTCGACATTATTGCGCCTGACCACGATCTGTCAGCCTATGACCTGGTAATTGCGCCGCTGCTCCACATGGTCACCGAAGGCCAGGCTCAGTCAGTTGGGCGCTTTGTAGAGGAAGGCGGCACATTTCTGACCACTTTCTTCAGCGGCATCGTCGACGACGACAACCGGGCCTGGTTGGGCGGCTACCCCGGACCGCTTCGGAAGACGCTCGGAATCTGGGTAGAGGAGTTCGATCCGCTGGAGCCGGATATGTCCAATCGGCTCGTCGTGCAGGGCGGAAGCCCTATGCCAGAAGGGACCTACACCTGCGATCTGTGGTGCGACTTGCTACACCTGGAGGGCGCGACGGCGCTGGCCGGCTACGGGGATGACTTCTACAGTGGTCGCCCCGCGGTAACTGAAAACAGAGTTGGACGTGGCCGCGGCGTCTATGTCGGCACGCGGCCCGAGCCGGCATTCGTCGCGGCACTGATCCGAATGCTGATCCGCGACGCCGGCATCGAAGCGCCTCTGGAGGCGCCGGCCGGAGTGGAGGTGACCTGCCGGGAGGGCCAGGACGGCGCCTACATTACGGTGCTCAACCATACTGAACAGCCTGCACGTATTGCGCTGCCCCGGGCGTTCCGCGATTTGCTCACCGGCTGTCTGCACGACGATGGCATGCTCGAGCTGCAGTCGCGCGGCATAGCCATTCTGGCGGAGGCAGACACGTCAACCTGATGGGAAGTCGAGCCTGAACCGGGAGTTGGCGTGGTACAGTAGAGCCAGGAGGCGAGACGATGGCAACCGAACCGCAGACCCCAGCCTGGCCCCCGTATCCGGTCCAGCCCTGGCCACCGGACGATACCGAGGAGAGTATCTTGGGAACCGACCTGCACCAGGCGGCGATCACGAATCTGCGACTGGGCATCAATGGCGCCGCGCGGATCAGCAGGGAGCCAGGGGCGCCCGTTCGCTGGCAGGCTCTGACGCAGGAGCTGCTTCTGGGCTGCAGGCGACCTGACGGCTCGTATGTTCGCACCTACCCCGACGTCTTCGTCTATCCACGCGCTATCGACCCCAATCGCGGATCGCACATGATCGAAGTGGACGGGCCGCCGGTCCTGATCGTGGAGGTGCTCAGCGAGACAACGTGCGAGGCCGATATCGACATGGTCCGCGGCAAAGGCTACAGCTATGCCCGGGCCGGCGTGCAGGAGTATGTGGCGCTGGATCCTTCCGGCCTCTATTTGCGCGAGCGGATACGTGGGTGGCGCCTGCGCGAAGGGGCGTATCGTCCCTGGGAGCCCGCCGCAGACGGACGCTACCGGAGCGAGCAGGTCCCGCTCGAACTCGCAGTGGTGGGCGCGATGGTCGAGGTCTACCTGGCAGACGGGCGACGCATGCACCAAGAAGACGAGGTCGAGGAAGAGATCGCGCGCAGAGACGCCGAGATCGCGCGCCTTCGGCGACTGCTTGAGGGTCGCTAGGCACGGAGAATCTCTGCTTCCAGGGTTGACAACGCACTGGCGGAATGTTGCCCCACCTAGTATGGTAAGGCCCTTGGGCCAAAAGCATCGGGGGCATACATGTCACACCAACGACCCTTCCGCAGCCTGTTAGGCACGGCTTCGCTCAGTGCAGTCATCGTCACCACCTGCCTCGTGCATGATGCGCGAGCCGATCGCATCACCTATGTAACGCAACATTACGACACGCTGACTGCCATTGCCCAACGCTACGGCACCACCGTCCAGGCGCTGGCAGAAGCCAATCACATCGCCAATCCCAATCTCATACGGCCCGGCAAGACCTTGACCATTGCCATGCCCGGTTCGCCGCTGGGTCCGGCGATCAGGCCATTGAACGGTACCACGTATGTCGTGCGCCCGGGCGACACGCTCACCGCGATCGGTCAACGGTATGGTGTCGAGTTCCAAAAGCTCTCGCAGATTAACGCCCTTGGCTCGCCGTTCATGATCCGGGTCGGTCAGCAGCTCGTTATCCCAAACCCACCGGTCAACGTGCCTGCCGCCAGTCCAACCCCGCCCGCAACGCCGAGCAGCACGGCACAGCCTCAAGCTACCGCCACGGCCAGCATCCTTGCTCCCGCCTCCGCCTCGCTGGGCGGAGTGGTGTATACGGTTGTGTCGGGTGACACACTTACCGCGTTGGCGGAGCGCTTCGGCGTTACTGCTTCAGCCATCGCGTCGGCGAACAGGATCAGCCCGACCGCGTACCTCATCATTGGCCAGGTGTTGTCGATTCCCGCGGTACAGCCGGCGCCCGCCGCCGTGACACCGCAACCGGCAGCACCTCCGCAACAGACCAGCGTCTACGTCGTTCAGGCCGGCGACACGCTCTCGGGAATCGGCTGGCGATTCGGCACATCTGCCGGAGCGCTGGCGGCAAGGAACGGTATCAGTATCGAATCATTGCTGCAGGTCGGTCAGGGTCTTGTCGTACCGGGCGGCCACGAGCCGTTTGTGACCAAAGGTGAGGTGGAAACCATACTCGTCAGCGAAGCGCAGCGCGCAGGCATCGCTCCATCCCTGATCAAGGCGATCGCGTGGCAGGAGAGTGGCTGGCAGATGATCACCGCCTCGGATGGCGGCATGGGCATCATGCAGTTGATGCCCGATTCCGTCACCTGGGCGGGCAACACGCTCCTGGGCACCACCATAAATCCGTATAGTCCGGTCGACAATGTCCGCGCCGGTGTCGCCATGCTGCAGTACTACTTGAAGGTATATCCCGACGCCCAGCACGCGATCGCGGCCTACCACCAGGGCATGGCGAGCGTCGACAATCTTGGCATACTACCCGAGACGCAGAGTTACGTCGCCAATGTCCTGGCGCTGCAACAGCAGTTTGGCGGCTGAGCGGCCCAGGTGCCCTCCCTGGCTACTGCGTTTGGTTATTCCCGGCGGGCAGGTTGACGTCTCTCCGTCATTTGTGCGCGCACGCACGTCGCACGCTCATTCGCGCACTGCAATCGCTTCAACCTCGACGATGTAGGGGAGCACCAGCGATGCCTGTATGGTGCTTCGCGCAGGCGGATTCGCCGGGAAGAACTCCCGGTACACCTCATTGAAGGCCGCGAAGTCTCCGATGTCCTGCAGAAAGCACGTCGTCTTCACTACATGCTGGAGATCGGTTCCCGCGGCCTCGAGCACGTTGCGGAGATTGGTGAGCACCTGTCGAGTCTGCTCGCGAATACCGCCCTCAACAGGCTTTCCCACGCGAGGATCCACGCCAACCTGGCCGGCCGTGAAAACCAGGTGATCCCAGCGCACAGCCGGGGAATATGGCCCGGCCGGCTTTGGAGCCTTCTCGCCCGCGATGATCTCAATTGCCATGGACTCACTCCTCTTTCGCGTTCATACCTCTCAAGTAAGGTTCAGCGGTTATCCTACCATGTCATCCTCGTGGCACCACACCGGCCATGTCGTCTGCAGATGGCCTATGTGCAACGTACAGTCACGCGCGCAATCGCCAATAAGGGACCGTTGAGCTTGCCCAAGAGACATACCGTCGGCCGCGTTTCAGTGCATTTCCGCCGCGCACGTCCCTATTCCCGGCCGATAGTAGTTGAATCGCACGTTGGGATGATCGGCGAGCAGCGACATCGGCACTGCCGAGTCGGGCAAGTGCTTCGAGATCATCAGCGCGGTCAGTCGCATGCCGAAGGGATTGTCGTGCAGGCCGGCCTGCCAGATCGAGACGTTTTCCGACTTCCAGGTTTCCACCGGACCGACGGAGAGTGCCTGGGAAGGCACGTTAGAGACAACGCCGCCGCCGGACGTGCGCGCGTTCTGGATGATTGTCATGGGATGGAGGGTCACCACGCGGGCAGAGAGCGTCCGGTACTCCGCCGGGGACGGGGGCTCGTCCTTCCAGCGCCCCTGCCGCTGGACCGGATCGTTGAACGCCCAGTGCTTCACTTCTCCCTGGCCGCCCTGCATCACAAGACAGCGCGCCGTGTCGAATGACCTCGTGTAGTCGGCCAGATTGGCGGCAGTGATGAAATGCAGGTTCTCCTCGGGCATGCGCAACCTTGCGTCGATGCGATTGAAGCACAGCTCGAGGTCGGCGCGCCCGAAGCTCAGGGGGTGCGTGATCGCGACCTCTTTCCCGTCCTGGTACCACTCGTCCATGGCCCAGAAGTGCCCGTTTCGCACGTCGATCTCCAGCTCGTTCACGATCTGCGCGACGAGCGGCAACTGCTCGGTTGGACCGACCGGGCCGCAGATGCCGGCAGGCGAATCCGACGTCGCGTGCCGCCAAGCAGATACGTATTCGAGGGCTTCGGCCAGATAGAAGGACTCCAGCGTGTCATACATCGTGACCTGGAATCCGGGCCGTGACAGCTGCTCGATGTCCGCGGCGGAAAGGCCGGCGGCATCGGCGAGGAGCTCGTCGTCGAGCGTCGTGTAGTCCCACCAGCCGTCGGCAACCTTGCTTGGTCTTCGCATCCTACCCCTCCTTCGTAGTGCCAGCCGCGGCCGATCGGTCGCTCAGTGCCCGGCGCCGCTCCGCCGCGTTGTTGGCGGTCCTTCCCGATTCTTGTGGCACTAGTTACCATAGCATGGTGGATGCGCAATGTGCGCTACGGTCTGCCCAAGGGAAGGGGGGTCTCGGGCGAGGTCAATCCGCTGCTGGATGCTCACCAGTCTGAGGTATCAATCGGCATGCATCGTCGTCGTCGCAGTCTGGCCATTCGCGAACGTGCTATACCAGGTTAACCTGGACGCTCTGGACATGGCAGCTAGACGGGCTGAGATCGTGTGTTACTGCGTACGGCAGGCCGCAAGTCGTGTCAGGTTGCCATGGACTGCTGCAAGATCTTGAAGGAGTATATCGATGCACGGGGATTTCGACTACGAGCCAGTATATGAAGAGTTCTACCGCTTGTGCGCCGGGAAGACCACGCGTGCCAAGTTCCTGAAGCGCGCCGGCCAGCTCGGCCTGTCGGCCGCGGCAATTGGGGCTTTCGTCAAGGCCTACAATCCGGCCACCGCTCGCGCCGATATCGAAGCTGCCGCGGCGACGCAGCGTGCCGGCGCCTCTGGCGTAACCAAACTGGGCTTTTACCAGTGGATCCTCAACTTCAACCCGCAGATCCAGCCGCTCACGAACGAGTACAACAAGAAGAATCCGGACGCCCAGGTACAGATCCAGGTCGCTCCTGAGAGCAACTTCAGCACGCAGAAGTTCCTGCTGGAAGCGCGCAACAAGACCTCGTCGTGGGATGTCTACGTGGGCATGACGCCGTTCGTGGAGATGTCGCAGCTACAGGCGGCGGGTACTCTGGAGCCGTGGGACGCCTACATGCCCGCCAGCGTGAAGAACGACATGCCGAAGTCCGTGCAGGACGAGGGCATGATCAACGGCAAGATGTACGACTGGCCGATCCTGCTCGACATCTCCAGCCTGCAATGGCGCAAGAGCATGTTCAAGGCGGTGGGAGTCACGGCGATCCCGTCTACCTGGGAGGAGTTCACGGCTACCGCCAAGCAAATCAACAGCAAGCATCTGAAGAGCGGCGCGTTCACGGTGGCCGGCGCCACGTTCGACTGGCACCCCTGGCGTTCCCTGATGCCCGTGGTGCACAGCATCAGCCTGGACGTGTACGACAAGGACGGCAATCCGGACTTTACCAACCCGGCCTTCGTGCAGGCGATCAAGATTTGCAAGGGCATCATCCCGTACACGCCGCCCGACTTCTTTGCTACTGGCACCGCGGTCGAGGCCGCTACCATCGACGACGTGGCGTTGAAGGCCAGCCGCGTGGCGATGATCTTCAAGTACCCCAATTCGATCGTGCACGATGCGCTGCTCTGGCCCAAGAGCACCGGAGGCATGAAGGACGTAGGCGTGGCCAGGCTGCCCAAACCGGCGGCCGGCGGAGCCGGCGGCTCGGTCTTCTGGGACACCGGCGCAGGCCTCTTCCAGTACGGCAGCAACAAGCAAGCGGGGGCAAACTGGCTGACCTGGCTGCTCTCCGACCCGCGCTTCTGGACGCAGGAAGTGATCACCTCGGGCCAGATCCCGCCGTTCAACTCCATGTACCCCAAGCTCAAGGGCAAGGCGCCGGATTGGGTCTTCGCTGCCTACTCCCAGTTGGCGGCCAGCAAGGCCGTCGAGAACAGTATCTACGGGTTCTCCCTGGGTCTCAACGGAGCGTTGGTCACGAACTTCACCGACGCCCTCAAAGGCAAGGTCAGCCCCGAGCAGGCCATGCAGAAGACGGCGTCCCAGTTCCAGTCGCAGCTCAAGGTGCAGACTGGCGGCTGATCGCAGTGGGCGGAGATGGCAGCGCTTCGGCTGCCGTCTCCGCCTGGTAGGTGTGGTGCGTTTGCGTAGGCGGGGCACCTACGATGCAGGTCGCGTGCGCGCGCCCGTGCGCTCCAGGCGGATGTACGACATGCACCTCTACGCCAACGTGCCACACGTGCAGGCACTTGCCTGGAACCGTCTGAAGTCAATTCGGCATGTGCGTGGTGCGTAGCGGCCTGGGAGGTCAGGCGCGATTTGTGGCCGCTACGCGTCAGATGCGATAATGGGCCCTGAACTAATTTGAAGCCGTCCCACAGTAGGCATGGGGTCGACAATGATCCGCGCTGCCCGGCGTTATGCGGTCGGCTACCTCTTCATCCTGCCGCTGGTCGGATTCCTGGTGCTCTACCAGGGCTGGCCGATTCTGCGCGTGCTCTGGCTGAGCTTCACAAACTACCGCAATCTCTTCCCTGCGGACACGCACTGGGTGGGATTGCGCAACTACGACAACGCCCTGCACGACCAGGTGTTCTGGCAGGGCATCGGGCAGGCGGCAGAGTTCACCGCGATATTTATCCCCGGCGGCGTGCTGTTCCCGCTCTTCCTGGCCATTCTCCTCGATCGGGTGCGGAACAGGCTGGTTTCCAGCGTCTACCGCACGCTCCTGTACATTCCGGCTCTGATTCCGGGACCCCTGGTCTTCATCCTCTGGAGCTGGATCTACGGCCCCGATCAGGGGCTGCTCAATTGGATCCTGGTCGACGGCCTGCATGTGGCCAGCTGGTCGCATCCGCCGCTCTGGCTTGGCAGCGATACCTGGGCAATCCCCTGCATCGCCTTCATGGAATGGTGGTGGGGGATCGGCTACCACACGGTCTTCTTCATGGTGGGGCTGGCGGCTATCCCCTCGGAGCTGTACGAGGCGGCCCGCATCGATGGGGCCAGAGAGTGGCGGATAGCATGGCGGATCAGCATCCCTCTGCTCAAACCAATGCTGATGATCATCCTGGTGCTTCGCCTGAGCACTGCAATGGGCGTGCTGGTCGAGTACCTGGTCATGCGGTCCCAGGACACCCAGCACCCTTGGACGGTCTATATGTATAACCTCGCCTTCCTCAATGCGGAGCCCATGGGCTACGCCGCCGCGATCGGCTGGGTCGGCGCGGCGATCATGCTGGCCGTCGCTGTGGGGCTGTATGTCGTCTTGCGCCCAGATTCGGAGAGTTAGTGATGATCCGTGAGCCGGCGGCTGCAGGCGGTGCACCCAGGAAAGGTCGTCGCCGCTTGCCGTTTACTTGGGGAGCCCTCGTCCGGCATGCCGTCCTGATCCTGTTCTGTGCTGTGGCCATGATCCCGGTCATCTGGGTATTCAGCATGTCCTTCAAGTCGCTGACCGAGGCCTACTCCACGATTACGTTCTTCCCGACCCATCCCACATTCGATGCCTACGGCTACGCCTTCAGTCACATCCCGGATCTGCCTCGCTACTTCGTCAACAGCGTGATCGTGACGACCGGCGGCCTGATCGGCGTGCTGATTGTCTCCAGCCTCGGCGGTTATGCGCTGGTCTGGCTGAAATTCCCGGGCCGGCGTGTGGTCCTGACCGTGATGGTGGCATCGCTGTTCTTTCCCAGCCAGATCACCTCTGTGATCGGCATCTATCAGCTCAGCGCTGACCTGAATCTGCTCGATAATCTCGTCGGTTTGATTCTTCCCTATATCGCGATCAACCTGGTGGTGAGCACCTTCATCATGTCGGGCGTGTTTCGCGCCATTCCCAAGGAGCTAATGGAGGCAGCGCGCGCCGACGGCTGCTCGATCCTGCGGACGTTCGTGCAGATCGTGTTGCCGCTGTGCGGCAACGGCCTGATCGTGGTGGGCATGCTGTCGTTTATCTCCATGTGGGGCGAATTCCTGCTGGCGTTCACGCTGACCTCCACGCCGAACGCCCGCACGTTGACGGTGGGCATGGCGGGAGCCACGGCTGGGACGGGCGTCTGGGAATGGCCGCGCATCGCCGCCGTGTACTCCGTCATGATCATCCCGCCGATCGTCATGTTCGTCGCTCTGCAAAAGTGGTTCATGAAGGGCTTGATGGAGGGCGCACTTCGCCAGTGACGAGGCTCTGACGTCCAGACCTTTCTGGCAATGGGCAACGTCGCATCCGTGGCTGGCGCAAATGCCGTCCTGGATACCGGGCGGCTTGCCGTCTGAATGGGAGGAGCTGGACGAGAATGTCCACGAGCACAGACACAACGGATCGCGCGATCGATAGTTGGGTGGACGCTCACAGTGACGAGCTGGTTGAGACGGCTCGTGCGCTCGTCCGTATCCCGAGCGAAAGCCACCCTCCTACCGGGAACGAGAAGGACGCTCAGCGCTTCGTGCGCGATCGGCTGCTGGAGCTGGGCGCCGATGTGGATTGGTTTACGCCCGACGACGTGCCTGGATTGCGCGAGCACCCTGCGTTTTCGCCGTCGGTCGACGGGCGGCCACGAGAATTCTCCGACCGCCCCGATGTGGTCGGTGTGTTCCGCGGGACCGGCGAAGGCCGGTCGGCACTCTTCTCTACGCATATCGATACAATGCCGGCCGGCACTATACCGTGGGTCACCGGCACGCCGTTTGGCGCCGAGATCATCGACGGAAAGCTCTACGGGCGCGGCAGCTACGACACCAAGTGCGCGCTGGCCAGCCACCTGTTTGCGATTCGCTGCCTGCGCGAGCTTGGCGTGAGACGGCGCGGCGACGTGATCGTCGAGACCGTCGTCGACGAAGAGTATGGCGGCTCACATGGCGTGCTGGCTGCTCGCCTGCGCGGCTACAACGCGGATATCGCCATCAACAGCGAGCCGACGCACCTGGACGTCTGTCCCGCGCATCGCGGCGGGCAGGGCGCATATCTGAGCTTTCGCGGCGAACCGGGCAGAGCCTACGGCGGCGAGCACCTGGCCGATCCGATTCTGGCCCTGGCGCGAGCGGCAATCGCGATCAAGCGGTTCAACGACGAACGCCAACGCCGGAGCGACATCCCGCCGCTCTACCGGGACAACCCCGATATCCCCTTCCACCTCACGCAGATCGGCAGTGGCGGCGCCACCTTTCTGGAATCGCTGGACATTCCTGCCGAGACCAGACTACACTTCTGGGCCGAAATCTACGAGGGAACGACCATCGACGAATTCGACGAGACATTGCTGAGCCGCGTAGCGCAGGAACTGGACGCGGATCCCAGCACGTCAGGACGTCGTCCGGAGTTGATTGCCACGACCCGCTATCTGCCCGGGAGTAGCATGCCGCTCGACCATCCGGCCCTGAGCGCGTTGCGGGACAGCTACGAGAGCCTTGGCTTTCGGCAGTACAGGCAGCGTGGGGCGCCATTTGCCTGTGATGCCTATGTCTTCAATCTCTACAGCCCAACTCCGGCGCTCATTCTCGGGCCCGGAGGCGGGGCCGCCCATGCGCCCGACGAATACGTGCTCATTGCCGACCTGATTGACCTGGCAAAGATCTGCGCGCGCTTCATCTCACGCTGGTGCAGCTGATGCGACCCATACAGTTTGGCATACAACTGCAGCCACGGCACACGACATGGCCCGCCTACCTTGAGGCCGTGCGTGCCGTCGAAGACCTGGATTACGAGAGCGTCTGGAACTTCGATCACCTGCTCGCCCCGGCCGGCGATCCCGCGGGCGCGTGCTTCGAGACCATGACCACGCTGGCGGCTATGGCCAGCGTCACTCACCGGATCGGGGTCGGAACGCTGGTCAACGGCGTGCTCTATCGTGATCCGGCTACATTGGCCAAGAGCGCGGCCATGGTCGACCACGTCAGTGGCGGCCGGCTGCGGTTCGCCCTCGGCGCATCCTGGGCCGAGCGCGAGTTTCGTGCCTATGGGCTGCCGTTCCCTGCCGTGGGCGAACGACTGAGTCGGCTCGAGGAAGCCGTGGACATCGTCACGGCGCTCTGGACGCAGCCGCGAGTCACCTATCACGGCGCCTTCTACACGATCGACGATGCGCCATGCGAGCCCAAACCGCTGCAGCGTCCGTATCCACCGATCATGATCGGCGGGACCGGACGCCGCACACTGCGCCTCGCGGCGCGGAAGGCCGCCGCCTGGAACGGCATAGGCTCGCCTGAGGAAATCGCCGTCGCCGTCGACAGCCTGCGCGCATCATGTGCGGCGATAGAACGCGATCCGGCCGAGATCGGGCTGACGGTGCACGCGCAGCTGGTGATCGGCACGACCCACGAGGCTGCGCAGGCCAAGGCCCGGTCACTCACCGATGGGCTGGGCATGGACCTCGCCGCGGAGCAAGCTGCCTGGCTCGTCGGCACGCCGGAAGAGATCTGCGAGAAGATTCGCAGATACGGCGCTCTCGGCATCAGTGGCTTCATCATGGGTGCTGGAGCGCCGTTCGATCTGGAAGGGCTGGAGCAGTTCGCCGCTCAGGTGGCGCCTCAGTTTCGCTAACGAACGTCTCGGCCGAGCGCTTCCGCGCCCACCATGGTCACATCGCTTCCACCACCTCGACCATGGTCTCGTAATTGCGCAGCGCGCGCGGCGTAAGGTGGCGTCCGTAGGGGCTGGCGGAGGGCATGAGCACGAAGCCGCGGCCCGTACCACGCGTCCCTTCGTCGAGCGCTCGCCTGACTTTCTCCGCGAAGTCATGCGGGCTCAGCATCTCGATGTCATTGGCTTCCAGATTCCCGTAGAGCACCATCTGCTCGCCATAGCGCGCCCGCACGTCTGCCAGCGCCATGTCCCCCTGGGGCGGCGGTTCGATCGGATCGAGCCCGGTGCAGCCGGTCGCCGCGATGTGGTCAAGGATGCCGCGCAATCTTCCGTGGCAGTGAATGCGGGCAAATCCACCCTGTCGTTGAATCAGCGACACGATGGGCCCGGTGTGCTCCGTCAGGTACTGCTTGAAGAGCCTGGGCGGCAGGTAGGGCGCGCCCGCGTATTCAGCGCCCACCACGCGCCAGGGTCGGCCCGGCAGTGCTGAGGAGGCGACTTCGACCTGCGGATAGAGGATCTGTGCGAATCGATCGAGCAGTCTCAGGAACAAGCTCGACTCCCAGAAGGCGATGACCAGGTAATCGGCCATGCTGAAGAGCTCGGCACTGCGGCAAAGCGGATCGTCCAGGTTGATCAGCACCAGGCCTGTCTCACCCAGGGCCTGTTCGGCCGCAACGATCGGCCCCATATCGAGGGCCCGGTAGCGGGGCAATGGCAGGTCCAGGTAGGCCTTGAGGTCATCCGCATCCTTCAGCAGGTGCTCGAGAGTCCAGATCGTGTCCACGTCCCGATCGCGCCGCGTGCGCGACGTGAGCACGCGTCCGGGGCAGCGAATCCTGGTCGTGGTCAGAAGCGAGCCGTTTTCAAGCGTCGCTTCGCGCTCCGTGAGCGCTTCCAGCGGACAGTCTTCCGCAGGAACGAGGGGCAGATTCCGGATAGGCATGCGATCAGATCTGTCACGAGCGAGCTCGAGCAGTGGTTGCCACGACGGATCCGCGAATATGTTGAACGGCGACGTGTCCGTGGGATCCTGATTCAGCCCGTCGATTTCGTAGAAATTGAACGCCGGGCGATCCACCGACTTGCCGGCAAGAGTGCGTTGTAGCCGGTCACGGCGAGTCATTTCGCTTCTTTTCTCATGTATCGCCAGTATACCTCGTGCCAATGCCGGTCATGTGTTCGCCCTCGACGTGGGGCGTGACCGAAAAATGCGCCGGCCGGTGAGCGATCGTGTCCTGTGAGCGCGGATGTCGTGTCCGCCGTCACCGTGCACACGTGGGGAATACCCGGTGGCCGTACGCGGAGCGGCCCTTGCGCGCCGGGGGCACGGTTTGCCGCGAACCGGGCCGACACGATGCCCGCCCCCAGTCGCCGGCGATGGACGCGGCGGATACGATGTCTGCGCCCAAGGACGCCGACGATCACGGAATGCCGGTACGCCCCGCAACGTGTAGGTGGACGCATTTAGCCCGCTCCATACTCCACGAGAGCCCGAGCGTGAGCGAGCAGGTTAGCGCTTGGCGTCCCCTGGGGAATCTCGCATCCGGCCATGCTGAAGCAGCGTGGTCCGCCCAATTCCAGGCTCTGCCGCACCGACTGGCGCACCAGCTCCGGCGTTCCGCGCAGCATGACGGCCACCGGATCGAAGTTTCCGCAGACGGTCTTGCCCTCGCAAGCATCGCGCGCGGCTGCCATGTCGACCATCCAGTCGACGTCGATGATGTCGGCGCCGCTTCGAGCCATGAGCGCGAGTATCTTGGTCGTATTGCCGCAGATGTGGAGCCTGCCCAGGGCACCCATCTCATGGACTGCCGCGAAAATCCGCTGTTCATAGGGCAGCGCAAACCGCTCGTACATTCTGGGTGACACCTGGGAGGCCACGGCGTCGCCGAGTCCGATAATGTCCGCGCCGGCACGAACCTGCGCGCGCGCGAAGGCAATGGCCACCTGCGTGCAGCGTTCAAGCACTTCTTCCAGCGACTCGGGATCGTCATGAAGGTCCATCATCAGCTGCGAGACGCCGCGCAGGTCCGCCGTCTCTGCCAGCGCCCCTTCTACCCAGCCCAGGATCGGTACCTCGCCTCCCACCTGGGCGCGGTAGAACTGCAACGCGCTCAGGCGGTTGCTCATCCTCCGGCTCGATGCAGGATCGGGCGAAGCCAGCTTCCGAATGTCCGCCAGGTTCTGCAGAAGCGGCACTTTGCACGCGGGCAAGGCGTCGTCGGGAAACTCGATCGCCGCGCCCCAATCCGCCGTCTCTCCGTAAGGGTCGGACATTGTGCCTACCAGGTCGAGCGAGAAGTCGTGAAACACAGCCAGGTTTGCCTCGCACAGCACCCGGTAATCCAGATAGAAGCGGGACAGAGGTCGGCCGATGTGGCGGGCGGCATAGGCCATCATGATATTGAAGTTCGGTGCGCGGTCGACTGCTGCTCCGCGCATGCGAGCCGTCATTCGCTCGTACGAATTCATCGCCCTCTCATTCTGTGCTGGATTGCTGTTTTCTCAGCTACTAGCTTGGCCCTTATGAGGTCCCTTAGCTCCGCTCCAGATCGACATCCGCGTACAATTCATCCAGTGACATACGCATCTGTCCTCTGACTGGTTGCGGTCGCTTGCCTCTGAGTATGCTTGCTACACGTCGGGCGCCAGCAGCAGCTTGAGCAGGGCCATACGCACGAACACGCCGTTCGCTGCCTGCCGGAAGTACGCGGCCCTCAGATCGTCGTCCACCTCCGGGCGAATCTCGTCCACGCGCGGCAGCGGATGCATGACGACGGCGTTACGCGGCAATAGTTCCATCGCTTCCTGATCTATCACGTAGATGCCGCGCACCGCTTCATAATCTGCCGGTCGGTCCGCGAACCGCTCCTTCTGGATGCGGGTCTGGTACACCACGTCGCATTCCGGCAGCACGGCTCGCAGGTCCTCCTCCTCTCGGAATGGCACCCCACGCCCACGCAAGAACTCCTTGATGTCTTCGCGCATGCTCACGGCTGGCGGGGCCACGAACGTGATCTCGATGTCCTGGTACAGAGCGAGGAGATAGCTCAACGACCGCACCGTCCGGCCGTTTGCCAGGTCTCCGACCATAGCCACGCGGATGCCGTCGATGTGGCCGAGCTCAGCTTGAATGGTGTAGAGGTCGAGCAGCGCTTGCGTGGGATGCTGGCCCGGCCCGTCGCCGGCGTTGATCACCGGTACGGGTGAGAAGGCGGCCGCCCGCTTGGCCGCACCACTTTCGAAGTGCCGGATCACCAGTACGTCGGCGTAGCTGCCGACGATACGCACCGTATCCTCGATCGTTTCGCCCTTGAGCGCTGAAGAGAATTCACGCGCGTTCTCGGTCGTGATTACCTGGCCGCCAAGGCGAAGCATCGCCGTCTCGAACGACAGGCGGGTACGCGTGCTCGGCTCGTAGAACAGGGTTGCCATGATCCTGCCTGCCAGAAGGTCGCTGCCGCCGCTTCCGGCGACCTCTCTCATTCTATTGGCGGAGCTGAACACCTGCTCCAAGAGCGGCCGATCGAACTGCTGGCTCTCTACCACATGACGCATGGCCATCCTCACCCCTCACGCACGGCGATCGTCGTGATCACAATCACAGGCAGGAAGTCTCTGACGATTGGCTTCGCCTTGCCGATGCTGAACGTCACCGGCGAGGTGAAATGCCGTGCGCGTGGTCCCAGCATGTCAGCTCGACCAGACATGTCCGCCCTCCATTCATCACATTCACCATCGCGAGGGCCCACCGCCCTCGCCAAGTGAGGAGACCTCATCCGACAATGCACCGAATCTGCTCGAGCAGGACGTTCAGTAACCCTTCTTGATCTTCAGCGAAGCGTCCAGCATTCGCTGCAAGATCGGGGCCTCCGCCTTGGAGGAGATGAAGTGCGGCTGCGCCCAATCGTCGATCTGTACTGGGCGGTACCGCACTGAGACGAGCTTTGCCCCGTAGAACGTGTACGTTCCGACCACGCCCTGCTGTGTATCCAAGCGACCCAGGCTGATCTGGTCGAACACGAAATTGCCGGACGCATAGGATATGTACTTGCCCTTGTAGATCTCGACACCCTGGACCACGTGTGGGTGGTTACCGACGATCAGGTCCGCGCCGGCCTCCACGGCCAGGTGTGCCAGCACGCGGGGATCCTGGTCTGCCACCCCCGGAGCTACCATCGGGATTGGGCTGTATTCCAGGCCCCAGTGCATCGATACGATCACCACGTTTGCGCGCCTGCTCGCGCCCTTGATTTCACGGACCATTTCCTTGGTGTCGAGGTTCTGCTCCACGGCGTTGAAGCCCAGGAACGCAAATACCACACCTTTGACGTTCTTGTACACCGTGTGGCCGAAACCATCCCAGGCGATGTTGTTCGCCGCCAGAAGCTTCTCAGTCGCACGGATACCGTCGGCACCGTAGTTGCCGATATGGTTGTTCGGCAGGTTTGCGATATCGACGCCCGCGAGCTTTATTCCCGCAACCGCTCGCTGGTCGCCGCAGAACGTCATGCCTGTTTCGGTCGCCTGGCATCCCGCAATAAGCGGGGACTCGAGGTTTATCAGCGTCAGATCCGCCGAACGCGTGTACTTGTAGGTCTTCAGGAATGGATACGTGAAATCGTCCCGCTGTGTCATCACCTCGTTGACCATGCGCGCCGGGATGACGTCACCCGTCGCCATAATGGTGACAATCTTGCGCCTATCCAGACCGGCAAGTGACGGAGGCCGCGCCGCGAAAATGCTGCTTAGCGAGACCTCCGGTAGCTTCACGACCTGGGAGGCACGCGCGGGCGTTCGCACGGGAGCAGGCGTGGATACGGATTTGGCGGTCGAGTCGACGCGTTCGCCCAGCAGGCCGATCGCTCCGCGAGGCGCAGTGGCCGCCCGAGGCTGAATCATAAGGAGTAGCACCGCGAACACTATTGCAAGTCGCCGCAACCACGTATCTCCCGGATCTACGCCGCCACGCGCTCCATCTCAGTAGACCAGCACCGTCGTGCCAACCGGCGCCCAGTTCCACAGCCACACCGTATCGGCCAGCGGGATGTTGACACAACCGTGACTGCCGACCGGTTCACCCGGATCGGTTGAGTAGTGCGGAAGGTTCGTACCAGGCCCATACACGCTCCGCCAGGGCGAATCGTGCAGGCCGTAGCCCAGATAGAACGGCATCCAGTAGCGGACAGGACTGGGCGGAAAGTAGAATGGAGATCCCGGAGGCCACGCGGAGATGAACGTGAACGGACTCTGCTTGAGATACACGTGAAAGATACCATGGACGGTAGGCAACTCGGGACGCCCGGTGGTCACAAAGTTCTCGTGCACGAGCACGCCATGGTCGAACTCGCGGAGCACCTGGCCCTCCGTGGAGACCGCGACGACCTTATCGGGGATGGAGCTGAAATACTTGCTCAGATCGAGAGGCGGGTCGGCCGGCGTCGCCAGTCGATCGTATCCTCCGGCGGTGAGGCCGAGCGGACCGGGCCGTAACACAAAGCTGGTGTGGGCTGTGCGCTCGTCCAACCCGCTATGGGCCTGCACGATGACCTTCGTCACGTGTTGATGACCTAGCACGATGAGCAGCGGCGTGTAGTAGACCCAACGGCCATACCTGTCCGTCACTCCCGTCGCCGTCAGCACCGAGGTGCTGGTTATGGCCATAGTGACGTTGACCGCAGCGCCCGGCCTGGTGGAGACAAACACGCGGATGCCGTCCCCTGCCCGCACCGACTTGGCCGTCGTGGAAACGAATAGCGCGAGCGGAGGTCGAGGTGTGAGCGCGAAACCTGACGTGCGCGTGCGCGACCCAGTGGGAGCAGTTACCGTCACCGCGACGGAGGCTGCAGTGGCGATCTTTGGCAAGACGGTATCCAGCACGTCGACCACCCGCCGGCCGTGCGCGTCTGCCGTGCCGGAGCCCGCGCCGATGACATCGCCGGCATCCGTGCTGAGCGTATACGAGAAGCTCGTGTTCGGCGCGGTGCCCACGAAGAAGTCAATGGCCGTACCCGCCTCGAAGCGCCGGTGCAGTGGCTGCACGAATAGCGGAGGCAACGGCGGCGCGGTGATCGTGAGAGCGCCACGCCAGAGCGCGGCAAGGGCCCCCCGCACGGCAGTGAGGCGCATGTCCGCGACACCCGCGAGCTTCACGCCCTCGGGCACTGTCCAGGAAAAGACGTATCGGCCTTTCGAATCCGTCGCCGCGCGGTACGCACTTGTAAGGCCCGACGCATATTGCACCGTAAGAGTTAGCGATACGAACGCCCCTGAATGCACGAATAAGCCGAAATGACTGCCCTCCATCACCGTCTGCCGCAGCGGTGTAACCTGCAACGCCAGCACCGCGCTGCTTGCGGATCTGCCGGTGGCGCCGGCGGGGACAAGTGGCGCCGCCCAGAACAGCACGATCACTAGCAGCACCCAACGCAATACACGCGACATGCTGAGCAAATCCTCTCCCGCTGTTCGAAAAGCGCCAGAAGTCCGCAACCTGAGCACGGTGCAATGGGGCTGTCCACCACGCATAGTGTAACACCCACTCCTGGAGTTCTGGTCAAGAAACTACCCACAAGGCGGACCAACGCAGGGTTGAAGGCGGCAATTGACATCAAGACATCAGCCGCCCTATGATTTGATGTATGAGAACAACCTTGACCATCGAGGACGACGTCGCAGCCGCACTCAATCGCATGCGAACGGTGCGAAGCGAGAGTCTGAAAGAACTCGTCAATGAGGCGTTGCGACGAGGTCTTAAGGACATGTCCAGCAAACCGAAGCAGCGAGAACCTTTTCGCACGCAGTCGGTCGTGCTTGGCGCCGTGCGGATAAGCGAGGTCGACGATATTGGAGATGCCCTTGCCATCTCCGAGGGCGAGGGCTTCAAGTGATCGCGATCGACGCGAACATACTCATTTACGCCCACGTTAGCACATTTCCCCAGCATGATGCCGCGCGCCAATGGCTCGACCGCCAACTGAACGGCGACGGCCTCGTCGGTCTACCGTGGGTAAGCGTGCTCGCATTCTTGCGATTGGTGACGAACCCGCGGGTATTCGAACGGCCTGAGCCGATCGCCGATGCCTGGCGACAGGCGCGCGCCTGGCTTGACTGCGAGACAGCGTGGACACCAGCGCCGACAGCGCGCCACGCGGAAGTACTCGGCCGGTTCCTCGCGCTGCCCGGTGTGCACGCCAACCTGGTGCCCGATGCGCATCTGGCCGCATTAGCGATAGAGCACGGGCTGACGCTGTGTTCCACGGATAGCGATTTCGCTCGCTTCCCCGGCTTGCGCTGGCTCAACCCGATCGCCCAGTGACCGCCGCAGCGGCGGGCAAGCACCCGTAGCGCGAGACAGCGTGCCCAACGCGCCATCCGACGGGGCTACGCCTGATCCGTGGGCCGCCTCACCATGCTGTACAGCTCGAGCACGAGCATGAAGGCCGCTGCCGCCAGGATCGTGCTGATCAGCGAAGCCGCTCTGTACCAGAAGGGCGCCCAGGGGGCCTGCGTGATCAGAGTGAGAAATATCGAGAGGCTGAACCACGCTTGACCGGCCGTGAGGAGACCAGCCCAATAACTGCCGCTAATCGCCAGCCAGCGGCGCTGCGCGTCCAGGGCGGTCGCGCACGTGGCCAGCGGCGACAGCATGAACGCGCAGCCGCCGACGCCGAATCCGAGCGCGTCTAGCCAGCCAATAGGCCCAAGCAGTCCCATCTGCAGCAGTACCACGAAGTAGAAGAGATAGCTTGCGGCGAGGAGCACTGAGATCAGGCGGATCAGGGAATAGGCGCGGGCCAGCCCAGGGTGCTCGGGCGCGACTTTGCGTGGCCACCATATATCCAGCGGCACGCCGATAATCCAGCCGATCAGGACAGGGATCATCATGAGCATTCTCCTATCAGGTCGTCGACAAATTGCCGGGCGGATCTGCAGGATCGCCCGTTGTGCCACAACGCCCACTGAATGGCTCGGCGCCGTATCTCGTCGTCGGCCAATGCGACACCGTGAGCTCGCGCCAGGGATGTGGCGATGGTCACGTAGCGTTCCTGGTCGGGCGATGGGAAAGCGACCTGAAGGCCGAATCGGTCGGCCAGCGAGAGCTTCTCCTCCATGGTGTCGCGAGGTCGCACCTCACCCTCCACCACCGCCTCGCGGTCGGAGAAACGCTCCTTCACGAGATGGCGGCGGTTCGTCGTCACATAGAGGACGACGTTCGGCGGCCAGGCTTCGATCCGTCCTTCAAGCGCGGACTTGAGCGCCTTGTACTGGGTCTCCTGTTCTTCAAATGAAAGATCGTCGACAAAGAGGATGAAGCGCTGCGGGTGATCGCGCAGCAGTGACAGGGCTCTGCGAAGGTCGCTCAAGTGATCCTTGTTTAGCTCTACCAGGCGCAGGCCTCTGCCCGCGAAGGCATGCAAGAGCGCTTTCACCGTTGAGGACTTGCCGGTGCCACGTTCGCCGTAGATCAGGCAGTGCTGCGCGGGTAGGCCGGCTACGAATCGCTCGGTGTTGCGGATGAGCGGCGCTCGCTCGGCCTCATACGCCACCAGGTCTTCCAGCCGAATTGGGTCCACATGGCTCTGGGCTACCAGCACTCCGCCTTCATCAGTGGTCCACTGGGCGGCATGATGGCGCGAGAACAGCCCAAGCCCGTGTGCATGCCAGTGGTTCCCCAGATCCTCGACGAGTGCACCCCAGTCCAGCGCGGTGCCGAGTCGGGCGGCCATGGCAAGTCGCGGCCCGTCATCGGAGGCGGCTCCACCAAGCTCGCGCCACGGCGCCAGCGCTTCGGCGAGATCGACGCCCGCAAGATGCACTACCGAATCCCGGATCGCATCCGTTCCCAGCGAGTAGAGCCATTGCAGGCCACGCAGATCCCGACGTGCCTGGTCCAGCAGCGACGAGGGCGCGGATTCGACTCCGGCACGCTCGACCAGTTCGCTGAACGGATTCCTGCAGTCGATGACGCGCCAGAGAAGGTGCGATTGCCACGCATCCGCGCCTGAGACGGCGGGCGCGGCTGACTCGGCAAGCCGCGCGAACACTCGCGCATACGCCGCGGCGACGACGCTGCCGCGGGCAGGGGCGGATCGAGCGGCCTCCACGGCGCCCTCTACCGTCGGCCGTTCGTCAAGGTGTTCCAGAAGTTGCAAGAAGGCATGGCTGACCGCGTCGTCCAGCACGTCCCGAAACACGGTAACCGCCGCGGCGCGCCGCCGGGCGGACCGGATTTGCTTGCCCAGCAGCGCCTGGAGAGATAGCTCCTTCGATCCGATCATCGCGTCGCGACTCATCGCCGGAACGTCACTCGTGACGGTTGGCTGTGCATATTGTCCTGCCCTCCATGGCGCCACGGTCTCCCGCGTGGCGCGAACATACCAGATGCATCACCTATGCCGGCGCAGCAATCGCGCCGAATTTCCCGCTCAGGTAGCGAATGTAGGGCTCAGTCGATAGCGGCACACCGGTTGCCCGTTGCACGAGATCGGCGGAATCATACTTCCGGCCATGCCTGTGAATGTTGACACGCAGCCAGTCCAGAAGCGGCCTGAACTGGCCGTTCCTTATGAGGTCCGGCAGGTCGGGATGAGCTTTATCGACGGCTTCCCAGAGCTGTGCCGCGATGATATTGCCAAGCGCGTAGCCCTGGAAGTGACCGAATCCGGCCGTCCAGTGGACGTCCTGCAGGATTCCCTCGCGATTGTTCGGCGGCGTGATGCCGAGGTAGGTACGCATCGCGGCGTTCCAGGCTTCCGGCGCGTCGGCCACGGCGATTTCCCCTTCGAAGAGCGCCAGCTCGAGCTCGAAACGCAGCATGATGTGCAGGCTGTAGGTCACCTCGTCGGCTTCCATGCGAATGCACGACGGCTGCACGCGGTTGATCGCGCGGTGGAAGGCGGTAATGTCGACGGCGGCCAGCGCATCGGGAAAGGCGGCCTGGACCGTCGGGTAATAGTATTGCCAGAACGGAAGCCCGCGGCCGACGAAGTTTTCCCATAGCCGCGACTGGCTCTCGTGCATGCCTGAAGGAAGGTCAATGTCCAGCATCGTGCGGTCCAGCGACACGTCGATGCCTTGCTCGTACAGGGCATGGCCGGCCTCGTGCACGGTCCCCAGAAGGGCAACGGGCAAGTTCTGGGCGTCGTACCGCGTGGTGATACGGACATCGTCGCGACCGAAACTGGTCATGAACGGGTGCACTGTCCGATCCAGGTCGCCTCTGCTGAAGTCGTAGCCGATCCGCTCTGCTACATCCCGGCACACGCGCTCCTGGGCGGCTTCGTCGAATAGCCCGCGTGTCGGCAGGTCGTCACCGACATCGTCATTGCGCGCGACACGCTGCACCAGATCGACGAGCGATGGTCGCAGAGCGGCAAATATCGCCCGCATGGAAGACGCGGTCACGCCCGGGTCGTCCGCTTCGATCAGCGCGTCGAATGGATGCTCCTGATAGCCGACGGCCTCAGCCAGCTGCCGGTCCAGCTCGATATTCTTCTGAAGCCACGGCGCGAAGAGCGCGTAGTCGTCGTTACGTTTCGCCACTTCCCAGGCAGAATTGGCGAGGGTACGCGCTCTGGCCCGTTCCGCGACGAGGTCGTGCGGCATCCGTGCCGATCGCCGATAGTCCCGACCGATTACGCGCACCAGATTGAAGTCGTCGGAGTCGGTATCCAGTCCCGATACGTCATCTTCCGCCGCTTCGATCAGGTCGCCCATGCGTGCCGAGGTGAGTCGCGTGTGCGCGATTCTCTCCAGCGTTGCCGTCGATTCCGCGCGCCCTGGCGCCCCGCCCGGAGGCATATGTGTGAGCTCGTCCCATCCCAGAGCGGACAGTGCACGCCGAATGTCGGACAGCTCACGCAGCTCCGCTTTGAGGGCGTCCACCGCGTGGGTGGATACCGGATCAGCCATGCTAGCCTCCCTGGAGCTTAAGTACAGCTGCTTCAGAGCCTCAATCGAGGCGCTGTGTTGCCTGTCACGCAATTCAGGCTAAGGATCTCTTGTTGGACGGCCCGATCGGCTGTCTTCCAGCCTGTTACGAGCAGCGCGATCGTGAGCAAGCCTACAAACAGGGCCAGATACTGGCTGCCGGGAATGAAACCGAACGCGAACAGGAAGGCAAACGTGGCGGGCAGCAGCATCCACTCGACGCGCTGAACGTGCATCTGTATGACTGTGTTCTCTGTCTTCGACACCTCAACTTCGCGCCGGCGTTCCGGTCGGCGAGCGAATGCTGTTGCGGAGAAGGTGATCCACGGCAGGAGGGTCCAAACAGTCGACATTCCGGCGAATGACGGCAACGAGATGAAACCCAGGAAGCCGGACAAGCATGCTGCAGCGATTAGATAGCTCCGCAGAGCGCGCCTGTAGAGTCCGCTCGCGACGCCCAGCTCCACCAAATCGACAAGGGCAAACTGCTTGCTCACGGCCGACGCATCCTGCGGCCGTTGCTCTGGCCCGACCTGCAACAGCGCACCGACCAATTGCTCGAGCGCCGGGCTGATCTCGGGCTCAAGTTGTCGCACGGGCGGGTGGCGAAACGGAAGCTCGTGCTCCGCGTCATACCCGGTCAGCATATAGTGGACCGTCGCTCCCAAGGCATAGATATCGCTGCGCTCATCGGCAAGTCCCTGGTACTGCTCCGGCGGAGCGTACCCGGGCGTGCCGATGGCGGTTCCGGGCACGCCGCGCAGCACGGCGCGCGCGACGCCCAGGTCGAGCAGCACGAGCTTCATGTCCGGTAGTATCAGGATGTTGCCCGGCTTGAGGTCGCGGTGTATTATCGGCGGATCTTGACCATGCAGGTAGGCCAGGACATCGGCCAGGATGCACGCCCAGCGCACGACGTAGTCCTCGCGCAGAGGCCCCTCGGCTTCCACCAGCTCCCTGATGGTCCGTCCCTCCAGGTACGGCATGACCACGAAGTGCTCGTCTCCCTCGCTGAAAGCCGCAAGCAGCTCCGGCAGGTGTGGATTCTTGAGTGATGAGAGTAATCCGGCCTCTCTGGCAAGCCATTTGCGCGACTCCTGCTGCTCTTCGGCTGAAAGCCCGGCCACGGACAGTCGTTTCACGGCAACGGTGCCGAGCTGGTCGCGGAGGTCGGTGGCACGATAGAGCGTGCTCATGCCCGAGCGATGTGTTATGGCGTCGATCCGGAAGCGGCCACCCAGGACGATTCCCGGCGCCAGAGCACGCCCCTCGGCGCGCACGGCAAGCGGCGAGGCCACTGGGCAGATCGTGCCTGACGTATGGTACAAGCCACAGATAGTACAGGGAGCGGCAACGCGCTGCGACTGTCGAATAGCCATGGGACTCACGGTTTCACTGCCGACATATGGGGAGCGTAGCAGATCTGCATCCCGAAGGACGCACATCTCAGGCTACCCAATTCCGCGCAAAACGAGTGGAACGTCCAGATGGCGTAGCTGGCGTAACACAGAGCAAGGGAGTGCAATCCAGGCCTGTGCTACCATACGTCCATGAGCCTTGGTTGGATTTCCGCGAGTGTCTGCCGTTGACCGGCGCTGGCGACATGTTGGTGACGGGATGTGACCAGCTAGCCGGCCCGGTGACAGCGACAGATCTGCGCGGCCTGGCCGAGCAGGCCGCGCTCGAAGCAGGCGCGATGCTGCGCGAGAAGCTGGGGACGCCGCGCGAGATCCAGTTCAAGAATGGCCCATCTGACCTGGTCACCGATGGCGACAAGGCATCGGAAGCGATCGTGACTGGCAGGATCAGAGCCGCGTACCCCGACCATCGCATCCTGGCTGAAGAAGGCACGACTGGGGCCGAAGCCTCGCTCTATCGCTGGATTATCGATCCCGTCGACGGCACCACCAACTTCGCGCACGGCGTTCCCGCCTTCGCCGTTTCGATCGGCGTCGAGTATGCGGGCGAGCTGATGGCCGGCGTCGTCTACAATCCCGCCACCGGCGAGATGTTCGCGGCTAGTCGGGGTGGCGGGGCCACCCTGAATGGTACGCCGATCGTCGTCAGCCGGATCGAGCGGCCCGAGGCGGCACTCGCCGGGTGTGGCATGAACAGCCATCGCTACAAGGGCAGGCGCGTCGCAGCCGGCCAAGCCTTCACGCGTCTGACACAAGGGTGTCGCACCACAGGAGCGGGCGCGCTCGATCTCTGCTATGTCGCATGCGGTCGTTTCGAGCTGTTCTGCGGACCGGCGCTCGCGCCCTGGGACGTGGCCGCCGCGGCGCTGATCGTGCTGGAAGCCGGTGGCAAGGTCAGCGACTTTGACGGGCAACCGCATCGACTCGAACGGAGGGATGTTCTCGCCAGTAACGGCGCCCTGCACCGTTTTTCCCTGGCTGTCGTCCGGGGCGAGGAGGTGGGCAGGAGGCGGTTTTCAGTCTCTCTCCGCAAGCTGCGGATGCGCAAGCCGGCGCTGGATGAACCGAGGCGGAGTGTTCAGTTGTGATTGCGATCGAGGCTGACCTGGAGGAGTGACGGCTCTGTCTCCAGGCGGCCCGCCGGGTTGCGGACGGCCCGCGTCGCGACGACCGTGAACAGCAGATGCATGCGCAGCTCCTCCGCGATCGCGCGGCAGTTGCCCTCGATGCGGTCAGCCGTATCGTCCTCGGCCACCTCGATTTCCAGGTAGGAGTTGAACCGCTCCTGAAGCTCCTGGAGGGCGATGTGGATGCTCGCTGCTTCAACGGGATCGATTTCACGACCGGCATAGAGATGCCGAATGTGCACTTCGTCTCTGCTCACCGCGGGTCCTCCTTCGACCCTGACTCAGCGAGTCGCCCGGGCGACCTACCATGAAAGTACCGGCCTTCCCGGTTGATGGCAATGGGAATCTCATGCCCTTCGCGCGCAACACCTGCCGGGGATGGAATGATTCCCGGTAGAAAGGGCCGCGACGTTCCTGGAAACGTTTACGGAGGACGTCCGCAGCCGCTATCGCGCTTTACGCGGTTTTTTCGGGCGTGCTACACTGATGCCACCGGCGCATGAATGGGAGATGACTGCCTCCGAGTGGGGCAGTTCGCGTGCCTTGAGTGCCCCACCCGATAGCAGAGCGGTAGTCCCTAGCTCATGGCCTCGTCAACCGCGTGTAAAGCGTATGAACAACATGGTGGTCGGCGTCAGCCAGCCACCGGCTACTGGTGGTCCCTGCGCGTTGCGCCGGAACGCCGGCAAGGTAACGTGCAATGACGTCTCGATTCTCAGTAAGATTGCTTGGAGGCGCGGTCCTCGGCTCAATCGCCTGGGTGTCCGTCGATGCCCTGCCGCATCACGCGGACAACGTAGACGTCATTGCCGGCGCCCTCGTGTTCCTGGCCGGATTCGTTGCCGGGCCAATCGTACTCCGGTCGCCCTACTCGCGCTTCAACAGCTATCTGAGCGATGCTCCAATCGAGGATTTGCTCACCGGCGCACTGGGCTTGGCTTTGGGTCTCGTCATGTCCGTCGTCGTGGCGTATCCTCTCTCTCGCTTGCAGTATCCCGCCGGCGTGTGGCTGCCGCTCCTTGCCTTCATGGTCATAACGACCCTGTTCACGCAGGTCGTGCTTGAGCGTGGCGCCGACATTCGTAGCGCCATCGCGCGGCGCCCTCGTCCCTCCGCGACGCCTGACGTTGTCGCAGCGCCTCCCCGTCAGCGCGTGCTGTTGGACACCAGTGCGATCATCGACGGGCGGATCGCGGATATCAGCACAACGGGCTTCATCTCGGGCGAGCTGATCGTGCCGCGTTTTATCCTCGATGAGCTGCAGCGGATCGCCGATTCACCCGACGTTCTTCGCCGAAACCGGGGCCGTCGTGGACTGGACATGCTCAATCGCATGAGCAAGGACTCCGAGACACCGGTCAGCGTGCTGGATGTGGATGCTAGGGACGTGCCTGAAGTTGACGGCAAGCTGGTGCAGGTTGCCAAGCGGCTTTCGGCGCCGATCATCACCAACGACTTTAACCTGAACCGCGTGGCCGAGCTGCAGGGAGTTACCGTGCTCAATATCAATCAGCTTGCCAACGCGGTGAAGCCGGTGGTGCTGCCGGGCGAAGAGATGGCCGTGCACATCATCCAACAGGGCAAGGAAGTCAACCAGGGGGTCGGCTATCTCGACGATGGCACGATGATCGTTGTCGAGGATGGCCATCGCTACCTTAATCGCGATGTGGAGATCGTGGTCACGCGCGTGCTGCAAACCGTTGCGGGCAGGATGATCTTCGCGCATCCAAAAGCTTTCGGGAACGGTCGCTAGCGGTGCCGCCAGATATCGGCGCGATCATCGTCGCCGCCGGTTCAAGTCGGCGTATGGCCGGCGCCGACAAGCTCTGGCTTGACCTCGGCGGCGAACCCCTTCTGGCCCGCACGATCGCGGCGATCGCGGCCGGCTGTGAAGGGCTCGGCCAGTTGGTCGTGGTGGCCGGACCGGAAACCATCGCGCGCGCGGCGCCTCTTCGCGCGTTTCCACCGTGGTGTCGCGTCAACCGTTGGGTTCGCGGCGGAGATACAAGGCAGGACTCAGTCTATTGTGGGCTGCAAGTGCTTGAGCCTTGCGAGATCGTGCTTGTCCACGACGGAGCGCGCCCCCTTATAGACAAGAGCATGATTGCGCGAGGGATCGCGGTGGCCCGCGAGCGCGGCGCAGCCCTGGCCGCCGTGCCGGTGACCGACACGATCAAGGTGGTGGATGGAACGGGACAGGTAGAGGCAACCCCAGCGCGATCGTCGCTTCACGCCGCGCAAACTCCGCAGATCTTCGCCTGGGAACCGCTCGTCGAAGCGTACGCGCGCGTGGGACAGGCGCGCTCGACCTGCACGGACGACGCGGAAGTGTTCGAGCTTGCCGGTTACCCCGTGTACACCTATCTCGGCGACCGCACCAACGTGAAGGTGACGACCGTCGACGATGTTGCCGTCGTCCGCGCGCTCTGGGACACGCATCGGGGTACAGCGTCATGAGCGACGTGCCAGTCCTCCGCGTGGGTCTCGGGTACGACGTTCACCCGTTTGCCGAGGATCGTCGGCTCGTGCTCGGAGGCGTAGAATTCGCGCACCATCGCGGTCTGCTCGGCCACTCAGACGCCGACGTACTGTTGCACGCCATTGCCGACGCGCTGCTAGGCGCGGCGAGCTTGGGCGACATTGGCAGGCACTTTCCTCCCACCGATCCGCAGTTCGAGGACATCTCCAGCACCCTGTTGCTGGCGCGGGTCGCCGGTATGTTGCACGCGAAGGGCTGGCACGTAAGCAACGTGGACAGCACGCTTATCGCGGAGCGCCCTGCGATCGCCCCGGTGGCGGAATCGATGCGGGCAAACATCGCCGCGGCCCTCGGCATAGAGGTGGAACAGGTGGGCGTCAAGGCTACAACCAACGAGCGCATGGGTTTCGTCGGCCGTGAAGAAGGTATCGCGGCCATAGCCGTCGCACTGATCAGCCGCGCGAGCCACGGCTGACAGCGCATGGCTGAAACGCAGGTACCATCTCCGCCAGCGCCAGACATACGGTGCGCGACCTATCCGGTGGCTGGGGGACAGACCGCGCCGCACGCGGCGGCCGGCACCCACGTCGACCCACGCCCTGTGACAGACGCGCCGGCCCAGAACCCGGCCGAGCAGCAAGAGCCACACGTCCGCGACGCGGCGGCCCAGGAACCGCGAACTGCAACCAGCCGGACGCTCGAACCACTGCGCCAGGACGCGAAGTCGCCAGGATCGGCAGAACAGCGTATGGCCGATCGCCCGCTGCGAGACGCTGAGACGGCGCTGCCCAGGCGGAGAAGATCGCGAGAATCGCGTGCGGAATCGCCGCTCCATCTGGGCGGCGGGTCGTCCCCGCTGGCCCTCGCGCTCGGTTTCGCTGCGTTGTGCGCGATATGGGGCGAGTTTCCGGTGGCCACAAAAGTAGGCATAACAAACCAGCCGCCGATGCTGGTCGTGGGAATGCGGTTCACGCTTGCCGGCCTGCTGCTGGGTGCGATCATCCGCGCGCGCGGTGGGCGTGTCTGGCTGGAGCGCGGCGACATCCCGATTGTAACGTTCATCTCGATGACAATCGTCGGCATCCCGGCAACCGCCTTCTTCCTGGGCGCCCAGTACGCGCAAGTCAGCGTGCTCACCCTGGTCTGGAGTGTGCAGCCGATATTCCTGAGTCTGCTGAATATCGGCAACGAGTCCGAGGGACAGAGCCCCTTGACGGCAGCCGGCATGGTAGCCGGTTTCGCCGGGGTGACGCTGGTAATCCTGGGCGGTAGCGGCGTGCGGATGAGCGGCGCGGCGCTCGCGGCGGAGCTTGCCGTCGCCGCCTCGGCGCTCCTCTATTCGCTTGGCTTCCAGCAGGTGCGCCGCAGCGTGGCCACCGGCGACCTGCTCGTGCTCACGGCGTGGCAGCTCTTCCTCGCCGGCGTCCTGAACTTCGTGCTGAGCCTCATCTTCGAGCATCGGATGCCGTCGCAACCGACGCCGGAGACCCTCAGCGCTTTCGCGTTCCTCGTGATCTTCTGCAGTTGCGTGGCATATGGTCTCACGAACTGGCTGGTGCGGCACATGGGCACGGTGCGCACCGGCTACAATGCCCTGCTGACGCCGGTAATCACGGTGTTGCTGGCCGCGCCGCAACTCGGCGAGCCGATAACGGCAAAGAAGCTCCTCGGCCTGGCTCTGGTGGTGTTCGGCATGCTGCTCGTCATGCCGCGCACACGGCGATCCAGAAATCAGATGGCCTGGATGCGCGCGGATGACACGATGACCTAGCCAGGGGAGTTGCCGTATCGCGCCGCCCCTGCCCGGATGCTGAAGGTGTCAACCTTGCTGGCCTTCAGAAGGCATCCCCAACGGGGAGCCGGAATGATACCACGATCGCAGGGGGCGTCCAGAACGTATCGCAACAAACGGAGCTGACGTGTGATGGCATGTCGGCCACCGGAGATGACTCGTGGAGCTGAGCGTCGATGACGTCGTTTCGCATTGATCTGAGGCGTGGTACGATAGGCGCATGGCAGGACCAGTACTGATCGTCGACGACGAAGACCATATTCGCGAGCTGGTGGCCCACTATCTGACACGCGAAGGCTACTCGGTCGAGCACGCCGCAACTGGACCTCAAGCGTTGGAAATGTGTGGCCGGGTGAAGCCGGCGCTCGTCGTGCTTGATATCATGCTTCCGGGGATATCCGGCACCGATGTGTGCCGCGCCATCCGCAAGACCAGCATGGTGCCGATCCTGATGCTCACCGCGCGCGACGACATCGTGGACAAGGTGGTCGGATTTGAGCTCGGCGCGGACGACTACCTTACCAAGCCGTTCGAGCCAAAAGAGCTGGTTGCGCGGGTCAAGGCGCTGTTGCGCCGTGTGCAGGCCACCGCCGAACGGCCGTCAGGCGCTCTGGACTTTGGTGCCTTGCGCGTGGACCCCGACCGAAGGGAAGTGCGCGTCGAAAGCCGGCCGGTCGAGCTCAGGCCAAAGGAGTTCGACCTGCTGTTGGCTTTGGCGCGGTACCCCGGCCAGGTGTTCACCCGAGAGCAGCTGCTGAATACTGTGTGGGGGTACGATTTCGAGGGCTTCAGCCGGACCGTAGACGTGCATGTCCAGCACGTGCGCGACAAATTGCAGGCTGCAGGCGGCGGGCCGGGGTGGATCAGTACGGTTTGGGGCGTGGGCTACAAGTTCGAGGCGCCGCAGCCCGATTGATACGATGAGCGGCCGTTTCTCCCACCCGCGCTTCGTGAGTCTGCGCAGCAGACTCTTCGTAGCATTCGTTGGCGTACTGCTGCTCAGTTCGATTCTCACCGGCGCCGCCTTTTGGCGGCAAATCAGCGCATCCGATGCCAGGCAAGTGCAGTCTGACCTCCTGACCTCAGCGCCGTCAGTCTTCGCGCAAGTCAAGAGGGACCTGAACCGCTTCGCCCAATCACAGGGGGCGCTGGACTCCGCGCAACGCGAGCTGGCGGCACTCACTGCCCTTCGCAGCCAGCTTACCACCCTGGCGCATGCGAACGACTTCCGGATCCTGCTCACCGACTATTGCGACCAGGTGGCTATCGATACCGATTCGGCCTCGCCGTTGGTCAGTCTGTACCCGCAGACGGACTGCCGCACACTTGACGACGTCACCCGCGAATCGCCCCAGCCTGTCGTGCTCAGCTTGCCTAACAGCTGCAAACAAGTACAGCACGCGAGTAGCCTGCCGGGCGGAGGCGCTTACTACTACGCTGCGTGCTCTGCGTCCTTCTCTGCCTCATATGCGGCGCTCATGGGTACATCGTTCATGCAAAGCTACACTCCGCCGCTCCTCGTGCGCGCGATCGTCGTTGCCAAGTCGCCGGGCGGAGTCGACCAGCGCGCGTTCGGCAGCCTCGTGCCTGAGCTGGCCAGGGCGGTCGGCTTCGCGCTCCTGGTGACCATGCTGGTCGTGCTGCTCATCGTGCGCGCCATCACCCGGCCCATTCAGTCCATCGCTCAGGCCTCGGAGAAGATGGCGCGGGGCGACTACAACCAGCGCGTGCATGAGGAGCGCGACGACGAGATCGGGCACCTCGCGCAGAGTTTCAATAAGATGGCCAGCGAGGTGAGCTCTGCCCGCGAGATGCAGCGACAGTTCATTGCCAATGTCTCGCACGACCTGAAGACCCCGCTGACGTCCCTCGTCGGCTTCAGCCAGATCCTAGCGGACAGCGACGGCGTGGCCGCCGACCCGACGCAGCGGCGCGCGGTGCAGGTGATCAACGAAGAGGCGCGACGGCTTCAGCGGTTGACTCAGGATCTCCTAGACCTGTCGAAGTTGGAGGCCGGCCAGCTCACGCTGCGACGCGAAACGCTGGATGTGAATCAGCTCGCCGGGAAGATTCTCGAGCGCTACGCCACGCTGCCGGCGCACGCAGCGCTGCATTTCCGCGACGAGCGCGCAGCCGGGAGCCTCATGGTCTTCTGCGACGCAGATCGACTTACACAGATGCTCGTGAATCTCCTGGACAACGCGGTGAAGTTCTGCGATTCGGCTGGAACGGTGGCGCTGCACAGCGTCGGGTCCGGCAGCACGACCTCGTTGACCATCTCGAACACGGGAGCGGGCATCGCCGCCGAGGACCTAACCCGCGTCTTTCAGCGTTTCTACCGGACCGACCATTCGCGGGCGGCGCAGACCGGCGGTACCGGCCTGGGGTTGGCCATCGTCCGCGAGATCGTGGTGGCGCACGGCGGCACTGTCGAGGCCCGCAGCGGCGACGATGGGTGGACTCGATTCGTGGTCACTTTGCCTCGGCTGCTCGATCGGCAGGGCCAGCCTGCCGACGGCGAAAGCACGCTCGCGGACCCATCGGATGCCCCGGCCGCGGGTACGGCGCCGTGACCGAGCGCCTGAGGCTCTGTACTTCTGTTGACCGTGTCGTGGAGTACAGCGATACTGAAACTACTCACAGTAGCCCTGACTTAGCGCCGTCCAACGACGAGAGCGCTGCTCGACTCTGGCATGAAGGCCCGCTGTGTTGCGGGTAGAGAAAGGAAAGGCAATGGCTAGTCCGACCGCCGGTCTACGTGATGTGATTGCTGCGTCGTCTGCTATTTGCAACGTCGACGGCGAACAAGGGAAACTCTCCTACCGTGGGTACGACATAGCCGAGCTTGCGCGCTACTCGACGTTCGAAGAAGTGATCTATCTGTTGTGGCACGGCGAGCTACCGACACTCCTGCAACTGGAGCAGCTTGCCGAAGTCATCAAGTCGGAAGCGGAGCTACCGGCGGAAATCATCGATCTACTTGGGTCTCTGCCGAGTAGCGGCTCGCCGATGTCGGCGTTGCGCACCGCGGTCTCGGCAATGGCCATGTACGACCGCGAGCTGTTCGATAGCTCCCGTCCCGCGATGGTGCGCAAGGCCGTGCGGCTGACCGCGCGCATCCCCACAATCGTTGCAGCGTTCGACAAGCTGCGATACGGCCATTCGCCGATAACGCCCCGCCCAGATCTGCCTCTTGCCGCCAACTTCCTCTATATGCTGCGCGGCAAGGAACCCGATAAGCGCGACGCGCACGTGTTCGACGTCGCGCTCATTCTGCACGCCGACCATGAGCTAAACGCCTCCACGTTCGCGGCCCGTGAAGTGGCGTCGACGCTGGCGGATATCTACGGAGCCGTTACCGCGGCCATCGCCGCGCTAGCCGGCCCCTCGCATGGCGGTGCAAACGAGCGCGTCATGCGTATGCTCGAGGCGATTGACTCGCCCGGGGGCGCCCAGGAATGGGTACGCGCGGCTCTCGATCGCGGCGACCGCATCATGGGATTCGGGCACGCGGTATACCGCACCGAGGATCCGCGTGCGACTGCCTTGCGCAGCCTGGCGAAGGAAGTTGGCGAACGGTCCGGCAATCCCTACTGGTTCCAGATGTCGGAGCTGGTGGAGCAGGTTGTACGGGAGACAAAGGGCCTCCATGCGAACGTCGACTTCTATTCGGCGTCGACTTATCGGGCCCTTGGCATCCATACGGACCTCTTCACGCCCATCTTTGCCTGCAGCCGCATCGCGGGGTGGACGGCGCACGTCCTGGAGCAGTACGCCAACAATCGCCTCATGCGCCCCCGCGCCGACTACATCGGGCCCGCCGCGCGCCCATACGTCCCTGTCGACGAACGCTAAGAACCCGACGGCGCCCGGCGTTGTGCTCGCATGGTGCGGAGGCCCTCCGTAGGGAAAGACCGTGCCGCGGGGGAATGTTTTGACAGCAGCGCGCGAACTTAGTATGGTGCTAGCATAATGGCGTACACGGCGTTCATTGGCCGCGCATCGTGCTAGTAAAGGGTCAGAAATGAAGGCACAGTCGAACCTGCCTGCGGACGAGGAGCGCGCGGATAAGCATCAGTCCATTCTTCAGGTGCGGCTATCCACTGACCTGTATGAATGGCTTCGCACTACCGCCTTTTATGAGCGAAGAAGTATGAATGCGCTGGTAAACGAAGCGCTCGAGCACCTGAGGAGCACGGCGGACCGGCGAAAATAACACTCGCACGCCCACTCTTCAACTTGTGAAAGAGGCGGCATAGATGCATGTAGATCTCACTCTGGCCTCACTGTAGGACGTCCGAGCGCTCCCAAAATCGTGCGGTTCGAGAGTGATCCCGTCGACTCTCCCATAGGCGGATGCGGCTCTGCAGTACGTTTGGCCCCGGGTACGTAGTCGGTTCGCCTCTAGACGGACGATAGCGCCGCCCGCTACGCTCGCGGAGGAACATGTCATTGTAGGTGCCTTCATGGAATCGCAAGGAGTTCAGCATGCTCACGGTTGGCGACCGCTTTCCCGACTTCAATCTGGCAGCCGTCGACGGTAGTGAAGACCCGACCATCACGCGCGTATCGTTATCAGAGTATAAAGGCCGCTGGTTGGTAGCGTTCTTCTGGCCCAAAGACTTTACGTTCGTCTGCCCGACCGAGATCGCTGCATTCGGTTCGATGCAGCCCTCGTTCAACGCGGTAGGCGCGGACATCCTCGGCGTCAGCGTGGATAATGAGTACGTTCACCTTGCTTGGCGCGAGCAGAATCCGCTCCTCCGCCGGCTTCCATTCCCGATGGCGGCGGATCTGAAGCGCGAGCTGTGCTCGTCTCTGGGCATTCTCGACCCCGGTGAGGGAGTCGCCCTCCGCGCAACATTCATCGTCGATCCGGATTGCATCATCCGCTTCGTGGCCGTGAACGACCTCGACACCGGGCGCAGTGTCGACGAGGTGCTGCGCTCGCTGAAGGCCATCCAGACCGGTGAGCTCACGGCTTGCGGCTGGAAAGCCGGCGAGCCAACCCTGGCCACGGCCTGAATCTCGCCTGACTGCAATACCATGGCTGAAACGCCCGGGTCCGACCCGGGCGTTTCAGCCATGGATGGCAACTTACCCCTGACTTCACCGTTCCGAAAGACGTCGCCGCGCTATGCTAACCCAAGCGGCCAGCGAGTGCGTGAACGCTCGCCAGGACCGCTCCTTTGGCTGCGGAGCAGTAGGCGCCTGCTCAAGCGCGCGGATCGTGAGTAGGTTGGAGGGCGGACCGCGGCCCAGCCCATGAGCAAAGACGAGCATCTCGCTTTGCTGGCGTAGGGGACTGGTACAGGCAACATCGCTACTTATCGCCTTCAAGGCTTTCGACGACTGGACTCGCTTTGCCCGCGGATCCTCGGTCGGCTATTGCGCCGCGTCTGGATCGCGCAAGACAGCCCCGGTGTTTGCCGACGTAACCAGGCTCCGATAGCGCCGGAGCCAGCGGCCGGGCAGCACCCGATCAGGAGGCCGCGCATCCTCGAGACGCCGGCGAATCTCAACCTCACTCAGCTCAACATCGAGCCGTCGCGCCTGAATGTCCACCAAAATCATGTCGCCGTCGCGCAACGCAGCGAGCGGCCCGCCGGAGGCAGCTTCAGGCGAGATGTGCCCTATGGCCAGGCCGCGGCTGCCGCCGCTGAAGCGGCCGTCGGTAAGCAACGCGACCGATGTGCCCAGCCCCATGCCCGACAGTGCCCCGGTCGGCGCCAGCATTTCCTGCATGCCGGGCCCGCCCTTTGGCCCCTCGTATCGAATGATTACCGCGTTGCCGGCGACGATATCGCCGCGCAGGATTGCCGCCTGAGCCTCTTCCTCGCTCTCGTAGATACGGCACGGTCCGCGGAACTTCCACGCCGTCGTATCTATTGCTCCCGACTTGACGACAGCGCCGTCGGGCGCCAGATTGCCGAACAGCACGGTCAAGCCCCCACGGTCCTGGAACGGTTCCTCCAGCGGTCGAATGACCGAGGAGTCGACGACCACGGTCTCGGCGATGTTCTCGCCCAGGGTCTTCCCGGTCACAGTGGGCACGTCCAGATGCAGGATTCCTGCTCGTCGACCCAGCTCGTGCAGAATAGCGCTGATCCCGCCAGCGCGATGGACGTCCTCGATATGGACGTTTGCCGTGGCCGGCGACACTTTGCAGATATACGGCACGCGGGCAGCCACATCGTTGAGGCGCGCCAGCGGGTATTCGACGCCGCCCTCGTTGCAGAGGGCAAGTGTGTGCAACACCGTATTGGTCGAGCCGCCCATCGCCATGTCCAGCGCAAAGGCATTGTCGATTGCGGCCGGTGTGATGATGTCCAGTGGGCGAACGTTCTCCTCGACGAGCTGCATCAGCCGCTGCGCCGAGCGACGATAGTGGTCGTCGCGCTCCTCCGTACGGGCCAGGATCGTTCCGTTGCCCGGGAGGGCGATGCCAAGCGCCTCACACAGGCAGTTCATGGAATTGGCAGTAAACATGCCCGAACATGATCCGCACGACGGGCAGGCCTTCATCTCCAGCTCCAGCAGCGCCTCGTCGCTGACCTTGCCCTGCGCATAGGCGCCCACTGCCTCAAACACGGTGATCAGATCGGCCTTGGCTCCGCTGGCCAGACGTCCAGCACGCATCGGACCGCCGGAGCAAAAGATGGTTGGAATGTTCAGACGCATCGCGGCCATCAGCATCCCGGGCACGATCTTGTCACAGTTGGGGATGCAGATCATGCCGTCGAAGGCGTGCGCTGCTACCACTGTCTCCACGCAGTCCGCGATGAGCTCGCGGCTAGGCAGCGAGTACTTCATCCCGATGTGGCCCATGGCGATACCGTCGTCCACGCCGATGGTGTTGAACTCAAAGGGAACGCCACCGGCCGCGCGAATGGCGGCCTTCACGGTCTTGGCGACCTCTTGCAGATGAGCGTGGCCCGGAATGATATCCACATAGCTGTTTATCACCGCGATGAACGGCTTACGGAAGTCCCTCTCGTCCTGAATGACGCCCGTTGCCCGGAGCAGAGCGCGGTGCGGCGCGCGCTCGAAACCCTTCTTGATGGTGTCCGAACGCATCTGCCGTGTCGTGGTCGTTGCCATGTACATCTCCTCGTACGGTGCGCCGCGGGCACATCTGTCCGTAGCTCCTCGCCATCATCAAGCCAGAGTCCGGGCTATTCGACGCCTTGTCCACAGGGTACACGACGACGCTCTCTGCTTGCATCCGCGAACATGCCTTCACCTGACGGGCAGCAACAATGACCGCCAGAGCGCAAGGAGCGGCAGCATCGACAATAGCACAAAGGACGCGGTGAGACCGAACCGATCTCCTACGGCGCCGGTAGCGAGCGACCCAAGAGCCCCGATCCCAGAGGCAAATCCGTTGCTCAATCCGGCCGCCATCCCTTGGCGCCGGCTAATCAGCTCCTGCGCCATCACGACGGTCAGCGAGAACGTCGATAGAAGCAGTGCGCCGAACGCGGTAATCGTCGCCAGCGCAATGAACCCCCTCATCGGCAGAAATAGCAGCAGAACAGGCGTCAGCGGTACCATCGTCACCACCAAGACACGCCGGGGTCCAAGGCGGTCGGCAATCGGGCCAACCAACAGTGTCCCTGCGACTCCGGCAAAGAGAAAGGCTGAAACAAACACGCCTGGGGCAATCCCGTCACCGGCGTTCTGTGCCCAGTACGGCAAGTACAGTACGAGGCCCATCTGCACCCATGCCCGGAGGGCGACGATACTGAGCACGCTGGCGAGGACCGCCCACGCGACTTTCTCTTCCGCGTCTCCGCGCTTGGCAAGCTGCAGGGCGACGCCCCGGCGCAGCGGCGAGCAGGCTGCCGTTAGGCGAAGTGTCATCGCGAGCCCGAAGGCGAAGAATGCAATGGGCGCCGCGGCGTGAACGCGATCGTTGAGTACCAGAAATACTCCTGGACCAAGAGCATAGCCGATACTGCCGCCGACCGAGAACAAGGCCATCGCACTTGCACGCCGGTCTCCGCTGAAGAACGCCGTGGTCTTGGCTGCCTCGGGATGGTAGAGCGCGGATCCGAAACCGCCCAGGCTGATGAGCGCGAGTAGCGCGAGATAGCCTGGTGCCCTGCTGGCGAGGGACAGCCCAACAGCGCAGAGCAGGCAGCCAACCGGAAGCAACTCCGCCATGTGCTTTCGGTCCGAGAGATAGCCGAAGAGAGGCTGCACGACCGATGATGTGATCGTGAAGGCGAGGGATGCCAGGCCAATCAGGAAATACGAAAGGTGAAGGCTCGGGCGAAGCACGTATAGGAGGGCCGGCAGGGATCCCGCGTATACGTCCACTGTAAGATGGCCAAGGCTCAGCAGGCCTATTACGCGACGATTCAACCGGCCCTCCCACGTATCTCTACCTTGAATGTAGCGATTCAGGTCCGGGCGAGGGCGTGAGTCAGGCTACTGCCGCTGGCAGAGGAAGTTCGACTCTGCCAGCGGCGGACCAACGTTAACGGCATTCGTCTTCACAAAACACGGAGGGGTCGCAGAAACGCTGACTACTGGACCATGCCGGATGCTTTCGCCACGATCGCCGCCATGACCTGGTACCCGGTCGTGTTGGCATGGATGTCGTTCTTTGCGATCCAGGTGTATTCGACCTCATGGCCGGCGAACGCGCCATACACCGTCGCCACTCGCACGCCGAGAGGCTTGGCAACCTTCTGCAGCACGCCGCTGTAGGTCTCCATCACCTGTGCGACGGCGGCGGACATGTCGCCGGATCCGTACGGGTTGTATTGGTCGACCGCGATGATGGTGCAGGTCGGGCACGCGGTCCGCAAGCCTGTGAAGATCGTAGTCCAATCCTGCGCCAGCGGCGCGAGAGCCTTCTGTGCCAGCGCCTGCCGCTCCGCCGGTGTCGCCTTGAGGAAGGCAGGCAGAACGCTGTAGAGATTGTCTCCGCCGATCTCGACCGTGATCGGATTCACCATGCCCGCATGTGCCTTCAGGTACGCGACACCAGCCCCAAGTTGGGACGGCGAGTCGATCGTCTTGGTTGCGCAGGTCGGGCTCAGACCACCTTTGATGAAAGTGCCGGTGCATTCGCCGCCGAGCGCGAGATTGGTGAGTTCGATAGGCGATTGCTTGGCCAGCATGTCGCGAAACTGATAGACCCACCCATGCGTCCGCAAGACCGTCTTGTCGGGTTGGTACCCGTCGGACAGTGAGTCGCCCAACGCCAGGTAGTACACCCCGTGCCGCGCGGCAGGCGCGGCCGCGTGAACGGCATTCACGGGCAGCAGGGATAGGGCCAGGGCTATACCGGTGACCAGGGCTCCAACTACAGACTTCCTTCCCATTGAGCTTTCTCCTCGAGAATCAGTATGTCGACGTTAGTGTTGCCAGACGTCTGCGTTGACCTGATGCCAGGAGACGGAGCGGCGTGTGCACAGTGATCATGTCTACTGGTACCGGTGACGCTCGCCACCACGGTGAGCGATCGGACAACCACGCGCTCGCGCCATATTCCTCACGGCACGGCCGCCATGACCAGCGGCTTGTGTCGGCGGGTCTGTCCTCGGCGGGAATGCCGGTGGTTCCTTCCACCTCCTCTTTGCCGGCTCCAATGCTCAGCCTCTGGGCCGTATCAGCGTCGTCGGGCTGAGAGTTTGCGATCCGAGCCAGACCCGATGAGCAAACCATAAGCCGCGCCGAACTTTCAACAACAGGCCAAACGCTTGCAAATACTCTCACGGCGAACGCAAGCGTGAAGACGCTCGCCCTTCTTCGCGCAGCGGCGCTACGGTGCCTCAGACGATCGGCGCGGCCCCGATCCCGCCGCCGCCCAGGTTCGCTGTTGGGCAACGTTCGGCCCTCGGTTGTCCGCTGGATTCCCGGCAGCACCGTCTGCGGCGGCGCGAGAAAAAAGATTCCATAACCAGATAATGCTTAATCCCTGAGGCGCTCCGAAAGTGCCGCCACCAGATCAACGCATCCACAGCTCGCGACGTCGACGCCCGTTCCGCCGAGAAACCGTGACAGATCGGCGAGGGCTATGGCAAGTCCATCCACCAGTGCGTCGTCCAACGCCACCCCCGGCTCGAGGTACGCTGCACGCACTTGAAGGCGGCGCTTGGCACGATCCATCTTGGGATCCACTCGGCCGACCAGGTTGTTCCTATGGAGGATCGAGAGGCAATAATAGCCGTACTTGCGCCTCGGGGGCGAGACATATGCCTCAAAGCACACGTCGAAACCAAACAGAGCGCGCGTCCTCGCGCGATCCCAGATCAGACTGTCGAAAGGCGAGAGCAGTGTCGTGCGTGCAGGCGCCGGCCCACGACGCCAGCGGTCTAGTTTGCCGAGCAGCGATGACACCACGAATGCCGGCTCGTCGAGGCCATCTATGACAGCCCGCACACATTGACCGGTTGATGCCATGCGCTCAAGCGCCTCCAGTGCTGCATCGCGATGGTTGGCGCGGGCGCTGCGCTGAGGCCGCTGCGCGTGGTACCTCCAGAGCCAGGCCGGCACGATGATGCCAAGTGCTTCAGCGGCGTGCCCGGTGAAGAACGCCTGCCGTTCGGCTGCATCAGGCAGCCCGTCGTCACCCGGGACTTCCGCGCCGAATGCCTCGGCCAGCACTCGGTCACGCACATCGTAAAGCTTCTGGCCCCCTCGCCGGCTGTGCACCATGAGATCGCCGGAATTGTACAGTATCTCGAGTGCGCGGCGGCTCGGCTTGGGTCCGTGCCAATCCCATGGGCCGGATCGCGTGGCGCCCTCCGGCCTCGCGAAGTCCGCGGAAGCGAGCGGGCCGCGCTCGCGTATTGCGCCGAGCGTGTCGGGTATCGCATCGGGATGCTCGGCCAACCACTCGCTTGACCGCAGCCGACTCTCGTGCGCGGAGGAGAGCATGGCGGGACGATAGAAGCGATAGTTCTTCATCGGGGCTATCAAGGCCACGGGAGCCATGCATTCGAAGATCAGGCGCCGCGGGTAAAGTAGCGCGTCGAGCAACGCAGGATCGTATGCGGCCAACCTGCTCCAGAGCACAAGGTACTGAGACCGCTCCACCACGTTGATGGTGTCGACCTGGAGCACGCCGACGCGCTCAAGGGCATCGAGGATCGACGTCTCGTCCGGCGACGCGTCGGGCAAAGCATCCAGACTCTGGGCCGCCACCGCTAAGGCGCGTGCCTCGTCGATAGTTAACTCAATCGCAGAGTCGGAACGCACGAGATCTCCGATCGCCTTCGAGGCTCAAAACAACAAATGAATGTCTATTCCTCGCACCCTGCCGGCGCGAAGGCAATCCAGATCAAGGGACTCCCACGCCAATTCGTGGTACTCGCCCAAGGCGGAAACGTCAAGAGACGCGACACGTCGTCCAAGCCGTCCGGGCGATCCGGACTACGATCGCGCCGCGCTGCTCACTCTGGTCCAGAACGGTCGCGGAGTAGCCGCAGGACGTGACTTATGGGAAGACAACCGGTGCCCTATGGCACACGCTGAACAGTGTGCCGGTGGTGGTAATGTGGTCACAGCAAAGTAGCTGGGGTAGCCAACGAAAAGGCAGAAAATGAGCATGAGCGACGGCAGATTTCCCTCGATGTTCAGGCCTCTCAAGATCGGGAATTTCGAGGTTTCAAACAGGATTTGTCACGTTCCCACTGATATCTCTTCCGGTAATGCCGACGGATCCGTCAACCAGCGAGTGATCACCTATCATGAAGAGGTCGCAAAGGGAGGAACCGGCTTCATCATCGTCGGCGCGTCCACTCCCGACAAGAAGTCTGGACGGCCGACCGTCACCTGCCTTGCTGTGGACGAAGACCCGCTGATCCCAGGCCTCGCCGAGCTTGCCGAAGCGATGCACCGCCACGGGGCGAAGTGCGCCGTGCAGATACAGCACCCCGGCCGGCAATCGGCATGGCCTCGCACGGATATGATCTCCGCCACCGACATGGTCGTGCACCTCCCCGGTTCCGCCGGCCACGAGGTCGTGTACGCCGGCTCCGAGGCTCACGGCAAGTCCATTCGCGCGATGACCGTGGAAGAAGTCTACGACCTGATCGAGAAGTTCGCCGAAGGCGCATGGCGTGTTCAGCAAGCCGGCTTCGATGCCGTCGAGCTGCATGGCGCGCACGGCTACCTTATCGCCCAGTTTATGAGTCCCTATGTCAATAAGCGCAACGACCGTTTCGGCGGCAACTTCCAGTCCCGCATGCGCTTCCCCCTGGAGATCATCGCGCGGATCAAACAGAAGTGCGGCCCCGACTTCCCAATTGGCATCCGGTACTCCGGCGAGGAGTGGATCGACGGGGGACGCTGCCTTGACGAGAGCGTCAAGATCGCGCAGCTCATGGAGGAATCCGGACTGGCGTTCCTGGATATCAGTGCCGGAATCTTCGACGTCCCCGGCCCAGCGTGCGACCCCATGTACTATCACGAGGGCTGGAATACATACGCGGCGGAGGAGATCAAGAAGCACGTACGCATCCCGGTGATCACCAGCCACTCGCTTCGGAATCCTGAGTACTGCGACAAGATACTGGCGCAGGGGAAAGCCGATATGGTCGGCCTGTCGCGACAGCTGATCGCGGATCCCTACTGGGCGAACAAAGCGAGGGCTGGGAGGAAAGACGAGATTCGAAGATGCATCTCCTGCCTCGTTGGTTGCTGGCAGGAATCCCTGATGATAAAGCGCCACATGCGCTGCACGATCAACCCCGCAATCGGGGACGAGCGCTTCGTCAACTTCGGCCCTGCTCCGAGGCCGCAAGCTCTGGCGATTGTCGGAGGCGGTCCCGCAGGCCTCGAGGCCGCGCGCATCGCTACCCTACGGGGGCACAAGGTAACGATCTTCGAGAAGACAAACGAGCTTGGGGGTGCTATCCTCTGCTGCTGCACGGTCCACGCGAAGAGCAAGATACGGTGGTTCGCCGACTGGCAGCGGGAGCAAGTCGCCAAGCTCGCGATCGATGTGAGACTGGAAACAGTCCCAAAGCCTGAGGAGCTAAGGATGTACGACGCCGTGTTCGTGGCGACCGGCGCCGCGGTCGAGCGCCCTTCGATTCCTGGTATCGACTCGACGCGCGTGGTGACCTTTGAAGACGTCCTCCGGTGCAAGAGCACGGCGTGCGAGTACTGGCCCAAGGGCGGCAAGCCTGCGCCGGCCGAGGTCGGTCAGACGGTCCTGGTCTGGGGAGACCATTTCGGCGCCGCCGACGTGGCCGAGAAGCTCGGCGTCGACGGTAAGAAGGTCTACATCGTCACCAAGAACAAGGAATTCGCTTCCTGGATGGAACCCAGCCACCGGGACATCCTCGTCAAGAGGCTCAAGGGCGGGCAGGGCGAGGCGCTCAGTAGCAAGACCTTCGCGCACCCCGCGACAATCATTACCGATTCCTCGGTACTTGAGATTGGGGACAGCGGTGACGTCATCCTTGTAAACGGAGAGTTTGAGCGCAGCACAGTCAACGTGGACACGGTAGTTCTTGGGCAGGTAGTAGCGGACGACAGCCTGTTCGAAGAGTATCTCGTGGCAGGGCTCCTGGTGACCAAGATTGGCGACGTCAAGAAGGTGCGAAACGTTCGCGGGGCGGTCACCGACGGCGCCGACAGAGCTTTTGTGTTGGGGTATCAGGATCTGCAGCTCAACGCCAACCACGAGCTCATATCCAGTCTTCCCACAGGAATAGCGCTGTAAGGCCGGCTCAAGATCGCGGAGGGGTTCTCCCTTCCGCCTGGCGAAAGAATGGCGCAACGGCGGTACGCCAGTGCGTTCAGGCACGCCGACCCCGGCGAAAGACTGCAGCGGCGTCTGATCGCGCGCTCACACTCCCCGGCACATGACCTGAATGAACAGTTCGCCTGTCGGCGGCGGACGGTGGCCGTGCAGTTCCGCCGGGCGCGCCCTGAGGCGTCGCAACGCTCAAACGCCGGGATCGGTCAGGCGTTCAGTGCGGTACACTCGTCAACACGTATGGACGTGAACCACCCACTGATCGTGCGGCCTGCTGCCGGCCGCCCCTGGCGGGAACGCATTGTCACTGCATGCTTCGTGCTTCTCCGCGCGCTGTTCCGGCCGTTCATGTCCACGCCGCGGCTGCCGCCCTCCGCGTGCCGCATCCTGATCGTCAAGCCGTGTTGCCTGGGCGATGTGCTGTTGGCCACACCCGTGATCGCCGCGCTGCGCGAACGGTTCCCCGATAGCACGATCGATTTTGCCGTGGCACGCCATGCCATGCCGGCGATCGAAGGCCACCCGGAGGTTGCCGCCATCGTGGACGCCGGGCCGGGCGCCGGTCGCGACCTGCGCTCGGTGATGCGACTTCTTCAGCGCATGCGCGCCGGACACTACGATCTCTGCCTTGTGCTGGAGCGGTCGCCGGTGTTTGCCATTCTGCCGCTGCTTGCGGGTATCCGCAGTCGTGCCGGTATTGATAGCGCGGGGCGCGGCTTCACGCTCAATGCCGCCGTGCCGTGGGATGAGTCGCTGCACGAGGCGGACTTATATCTCAGCGTGGCCGGTGCGCTCGGTTGCTCAGTGGAGCACGGGCGGCTTCGCTTTGTGCCCGATGCGCGCGCGACCGAAGCGACCGAAGCGCTGTGGCGGACGCACGATCTCGGCCCGATGGTAGTGGCAATCGCTCCGGGTGGCGGCACAAATCCCGGCATGGATTTGCCCGAAAAGCGCTGGCCGCCCGAGAGTTTTGCACACCTCGCGGATCTTCTGCGCGACGAGGAGGGGGTCCAGATCGCGATTGTCGGTACCCCTGCGGATGGGATGGCGTGCAGCGCGATGCGAACGGCCATGCGCGCGCCGCCCATCGACCTCACAGGCTCCATCCCCCTTGGCGAGCGGGCCGCGTTCCTCCAGCGCTGTGCGCTCTATGTAGGCAACGACTCGGGGCCAATGCACCTTGCGGTGGCCGTCGGTTGCCCTGTGGTGGCTGTGTTTGGACCTTCGCCTGTTCACCTGTATCGCCCGTACAGTACGTCCGCGCGTGTCGTGCGCCGCGACATACCGTGCAGCCCGTGCTTCATCCACGGCCGTTTCCCGCCGTGCCCCAACCATCACGCATGCATGCGCGGGCTGCCTGTGAGCGAGGTCGCCGGCGCTTGCCGCGAGTTGCTCGCGGAGCTTCGCCGGTGTTAAGGCAGCGCCTTCGCCTGATTGGCCTGCGCATCTGTGGAAGAGTGCTGCGTCCGCAGGGACGGGCCGGGCGCCGAGCATCCCAGAGTCCGCGCTCGATCCTGATTATTCGGCCGGATCATCTTGGAGACGTACTGCTGAGCCGCCCGGCGATCGACCGCATGGTACAGTCACTTCCCGGCGCCCGCGTCGTCGTGGCGGTCGGGCCCTGGAGCCGGGCCGCGCTGGGCACGCACTCGCGTTTCGACGTGCTCACGTGCCCATTTCCCGGCTTCGCGCGTGCGTCCGACAAGCACATGCGGCCGTATCGAATGCTACTTACCTACGCACTGCGCATGCGCCGGCAGCAATCCTTCGACGCGGCGCTGATACTGCGCCCGGATCACTGGTGGGGAGCGTGGCTTGCCGCGCTGGCGGGAATCCCGGTGCGCGTCGGATACGCCACGCCCGAGACGTCGCCGTTCCTGACCGTTGAGCTTGCGTACACCCACGGAAAGCATGCGGCGCAGGAATCGCTCGATCTTGTCGACGCATACCTCGCTCGGCTCCCTGTCCACGAGCGCGTGGAAGCGCCTGCATTACCCCAGCTGGCATCGGCGACGACATTCTCGGATGACGTGTCGGCCATTCTGCTGCTGCGCGAGACCGGTCTCGAAACGCAGCCGTACGTCGTGCTCCATTCCGGATCGGGATCGCGGATCAAGAGCTGGCCGATCGAGCGTTTCGCGGAGCTTGGCGCTGCGTTGGCGCGCGGCGCACCGGCACGGCGTCTGGTGGTAACGGGGAGCGCCGGCGAGGCCGATATGGCAGCGGAGCTATGTGAGCGTCTTCCCAACGGCGCGCTCAACCTGGCAGGAAGGCTGAGCTGGGGAGAGCTCGAGACAGTGCTCCGCCATGCGAGTCTGGTCGTCGGCGTCGACAGCGGACCGCTTCACCTCGCCGTCGTAGCCCAGACGCCTAGCGTCGCATTGTTTGGGCCGGCCGATCCGGCACAGTTCGGACCGTGGAGCGACCCGGTCCGGCACGCCGTAGTAGCCGCTGATCTCCCGTGCAGGCCGTGCTGTCGCCTCGATTACTGTCGCCTGGAGCCCGAAACGGACGGACCGCCGCCCTGTATGCGGGCGATCGAGGTTGCGAGCGTTCGCGCCGCCTGCGATGCGGTCCTCGCTGCAAAGGGAGAGTGAGGTGATGCGGTTCCTGAAGCATCAGGTCAAGCACCTCGTGGAGGCCGTGCTCTACGTCCTGTTCGGCGCTCTGGGACTGGGCGCCGCCCTGCGCCGGCTGGCGCGGCCACGGCCGGCGATTGATGCTTCGGCCGTTCATCGTATCCTCGTCATCAGGCTCGATCTGCTTGGCGATGTGCTCAACTCCATGCCGGCCGTCGAGGCGCTGCGAGAGCGCTACCCCTCCGCGCGCATCACCATGCTCACCCTGCCATATACAGCCACGATTCCGCGCCGCTTCGACTGCGTCGATCAAGTTCTGGAGCTGGACACTAACAGCATTCGCAGCGTCAGGAATCTACTTCGCCCGAAAACCGTCACTGCATTCCTGTGCACGATCGGTCACTTGCGCCGTGAGCGATTCGATCTGTGCGTGAGTCTGTACGGCAGGATGGCAAGTCTCTTTGCCTTCGCGAGCGGCGCCCATCGGCGCATCGGGTACCGGCAGGAAGCATATCCGTTCATGTTCACTGACCCTGTGCAGGGAGGGCGATTCGACCGACGCCGGCACGAGATACGCTGGAACCTCGAGCTGGTAGCAGCCGCGGGCGCGAAGGGCAGCTTGCGGACGGCCGTGCTTCGAGCCGGAGACGACGCCATCGCCTGCATGGAGACGCGCCTGGCGACGCTTGGCGTGCATTCAGCCGACGTCGTGATCGGCATTCACGGCGGAGCGGTCAACGGCAACGCCAAGCGATGGCCCGGGTCGCACTGGGCGGCGCTGGCGGATACCATGATCGAGCGCCATGGTTTCAAGGTGATACTGACGGGCTCGGAGAGCGAGCGGTGCATCAGCGATACGATCGTCGCCCGCATGGAACATCGGCCGGTCGTGTTGACCGGCGAGACCACGGTCGACGAGCTGCTGGCGGTGCTCGCGCGCTGCGACCTGGTGATCAGCGGAGACAGCGGTCCCCTGCACCTGGCGGTCGCGCTTGGGCGTCCGACCGTGTCGATCTACGGACCTACTGACCCGGCTCTCTATGGCCCAGCGCCCAGGCCCGGCCAGCCTGCCATGGTTATCCGCAAAGGCCTGAAATGCAGCCCATGCTATACGCTTCGTGCAATAGCCGAGTGCCCGCACGGTCAGCCGTCGTGTATGATAGACCTTACGGTGAATCAGGTTGTGCTCGCTGCGCTCGAGGTCCTGGAGCACGCAAAATGATCGATCGTTTCCCGTTCGTCATGCTGCTGCCCGGCATCCTGTTTGTGGCTATCGGCGGTTTTTATCTGCGGCAATCCATGGGACCGCACGAGGACTCGACTCTCGGCCGGCGGCTCGAGGTCGCACAGCGCCAGACCGCTTTCGTGACCATAGCCTTTGGCGTCCTGCTCGTGGCCATCGGAATCCCGCTGATGATCGCTATCGTGCAGCTCAATTCGTAGCGGAGTCCGCTCGCGAGCCGCGGTGCCGAAGGTGGGATTCGAACCCACACGAGGTTGTCCTCAACGGTTTTTGAGACCGCCGCGTCTACCGTTCCGCCACTTCGGCATGGGCAGGGGTTGCTCATCTAGGATAGGGCGCGACGTAGAGCGCGTCAATGCCGCGACAGATGCACGGCCCTGGAAGGCTGACCTCTATGACCGAATACGGTCAGGCTAGTGCATCTCGATCGACGCCAGGCGCTGCGGACCCCAGACGAACAGGGTTATCGCCACGCAGCCACTGATGACCGTGACTAGGACCAGTCCAATCGCCGTTAGCACTGGCTCAAGGCCAGCAAGCGTCGCCCATGTCGTGCCGGCCAGGGGACCCACGGCGAGTAGAGCTGCCTCGATCATCCCTATGGCGCTGCCGCCGATGAACGAGAGGAGCCAGGCCTGCCATGTCGAGATCTGGGTGATGTTCGTCCAGTCCAGGCGTGGAAACGCAAGACTGAGCACCATGCTCCAGCCGATCAACGTGCCGGTGCAAAGGAACACGCCTACGGCTGCGAGCACGGCAAGGTGCAGCGGCAGATGATCGCCGATCGCGATCACGACGACGAGCATTTCGAACACTGCGAGGAGTGGAGTATACACGGCAAGAAACTTGTCGCGAACGATCGTGTTGGCGCTGAGCGGCCAGGTCCGCAGAAGCATGAAGGTGCGTGCCTCGCGATTGATGATAGTCAAACTGAGCGGCGCCACGATAGACGCAATAAGGAAGTTGAGGCCCGCGATGACCAGCATGAACCGCAGGCCGGCTGAGAGTTGAGACGATCCAAAGCGAAAGATCAGCACATAACTGAAGTAGACCGAAACGCCAAGAGGCATGATCAGCGCGGCCCACTGTTGAGGATCGCGGGCGAAGAGCAGCCACTCCTTGGGCAGAAGCGCCGTCGTGCCAAACGGCGGTCGGCGCATCAGCTGCACGCCGGGAGTAGCGCTGCCTATGTACAACGGCTCCGCCATATGCGAGGCTTCCTGGAAGTTTGCCCAGCCGCTGCTGAACGTGTGCATCGCCGTGGAAACCCCAGCGGCGAACGTGAACATGCCTACCGTGCCAATACAAAGGCCGTAGCCCAGCGATATCCCGAATTGGTGATGGGCGGCGAGCGTCAATCCGGATGCCGGCCACGACGGCGGAAGTTGTGAGAGCCACTGCCCCTTAAGCCCTCGCACGAATACGGTCGCTTGTCCAAGGCTCAATGTGGTCCTGTTCGACCAGATGATCTCCTGAGAAAGGTAGAACGCGGAACCGATAAGTGCACCGCCCACCGTCACCAGGGTCTTCGCTCGTGCAGGCGGAAGTAACCTGAGGCACGCGAACGTGAGGATTCCTCCCAAGCACGTGGGTGCGACCGGCATCAGGAGCAGCATCAGCGCTGCGAACACGAAGTAGCCTGGTGGCAGGTGCAGGCCGGTGCCAAGGCCAAGCAGGTACGGGCCCATGAGCGGCAGCACGAGTATGTACTGGCGGAGAATACCGGTTAGCAGCTTCTCGGCAAACACAATGCGGGGGCTCACCGGCGTGGCAAGCAGAATCGCCAGGTCGCTTCGGTACGTAAACGTACCGATCGTGAGTGGAAAGGAGGCAAGGAACAACATTGCGAAGCTGACATTGAAAAACGGTATGAGTGAGCCAAACAGCCGATCCAGATCCACGCCGCCCGCGACCTCAGAGTGCGCCGCTCCTACAAGGTTCAGGCTCCGCGGGGCCGCCTTGAACACCACGATGTCGACGAGACTCACTGCCAGGACGACGAAAATCCATCCAGTGCCATGACGTAGCCCGCGGCGCGTGATGTTGTTGCGCACCGCGCGGAGGCGCATACCGTATATCTGAAACAGGTAGCGCATCGTCGCTGTCTCGGCCCTGTCTGCGGAGCGCCTGACCACAGTTCGCGAGAGGCAGCCGCTTGCCGCCAAACGCACGGAACCAGGGCTCACCGGGTGCCCGCCAACCCCAGCCGTCCTCAACGTAGCAAAGCGCGCCCGCAATCGCAATGAGACATCACTGCGCTGAAGACGGGCGTCGCTTGCGCCCATGGCGCATTGAGGGCCATACTGAGGCGGAAAGGGGGCAGGAGGCGTGCGTTCAGTAGTGGGCGACTACCTCGAAGCAATCTACTCGCTTCAGGCTGAAGGTCATGACGTGCATGCAGTCACCTTGGCTGGTCTGTTCGCCGTGTCGCGCGCGGCCGCCGGCGCCACTCTGACGCGACTTGAGCGCGACGGATTGGTCACGCACGTGCACCGGACCGTGTCCCTTACCGCTGCTGGCCGCGGCCGCGCCGAAGAGGGTGTGCGCCGGCATTGCCTGACGGAGAGGTTCCTCGTCGACGTTCTTGGCGTGGATTGGACAGACGTCCACGACCATGCGCGCCAGTTTGAGCGCGGACTCACGCCGCTGGTCGAGGAGCACATCGATCTGCGCCTGTCAAGGCCGAGCGTTTGTCCGCACGGCAATCCCATTCCGCGCCCCGGTTTCGACGCCTCAGCATACTTCCACGACCAGCATGCCTTTGCCCTGGCGAGCGCTCCAGTTTCCGTGAAGCTCAGGGTGGTCGCGCTGTCCGAGATGGCCGAGCATCGCGCGGAATGGATGCGCATATACGGCGCGCTCGGCCTGCGACCATCGGCCATCCTGCAGCTGCGCGCCCGCTTCGGCAGGCACATAGAAATTCAGGTCGATCGGCAACCGGCTGCCGAACATCTGGATACCGCGCTGGCAGCTTGGGTGCGGGTTGCGCAGGTGGACGACGAATCATGATTGGCGAGCGGCTGCCTGGCATCATCCGTCGCTCTCCTGCAAGGCGTGGATCCGCTGCTCGCGCACTCGGGCCTGCTGCGAACAAGGCGCCGGCCGGCGGGTTTCATGACGCCGGTGATGGGGTCGCCGTCAAACCCGAGGCTAGAAGCGCCGCAAAGCCAACCAGTATCCAGGCGATGAGGACGGCAAGATGGGTGCTTGCGCCTGCCCCACCAAAGAACGCCGTGGAGCGCAGCAAGTTTGCCCCGGCGCCGGGGGGTAGCAGTTGCCCCAGAGAGCCCCAGGGTCTGGGCAGGAGCTCTGGCGCGGACGTGGCGCCGGAGAGCGGGTTGCCCACGAACATCATCAGAAACGCGCCGGCGCCCATGCCCGGATAGCCGAGCAAGCTCTTGAGCCCCACGATGGTGGCGGAGATAGCCAGCAGGCTCAGCATAAACACGCCAGAGTTCGCGGCCCAGCTGCCGCGCAAGACGCCGAGCCAACCCTGTGCGATCCCGTCGGCCACGAGTCCCGCGAGGCAGGCAGTAACCACCAGTGCCATGGCCTGGAACGTGACGACTGATCCCAGAAGGGCGATGAGGATCGCGGCAATCACGCCGCTGAGCACGAATGGCAGCACGGAAGAACCGAACGCCGCGCCGCGCGGGTCATTGGCCGGAGTCGGCACGACGTCGACGACACGCGTCGGCGCCTCGGAAGCGCCGGCAGTCAGGGCTTGAGTCAGAAGCTGTGCCACCATTGGACCTGCAGCTGAAGCGATGAGCAGCGTGGTAACGGTCCGGCTGATGACGATGGCCCCATAGACGTCGCGTCTGGTGATCGCGGCGCGCGCACTCGGCTCGTCGGTGTAATACTGCAAGTCGAAGCCCGAGTCGGTCGCCGCCTGCAGGTGGGCCGCGATCGCCGCCGTGGCCCGGGTCTGCCCAACCAGGCCGAGGGGCAAGTCGCGTGGCTGAAGGTTCGCGCTCGGCCAGGCGAACATGGTCAAGGCGAAGGCCACCAGCAAAGGCACCAACAAGGGAACGGCAAGCAGCCGCAGTTGCGCTCGATTGGCCATCATGTCTCCCAAAACGAATGCCCGTTCTTTTGCAGCTTCATCATAGTGAGTACGGACCCCCCTGATCAAGAACGACCGTTCGTTCTATTCTACGTGTAGTGTCGAGCTGCTGTGCCACAGCGATGGAGCCCGCTCTGCTGTCTACGCGCTTGAGGAGATCGCGATAGCCGTGCGTAGCGCCCGGTAGAATGAATGCATGCTCCAGGAACTGGCGATCACCGATTTCGCGATTATCGATAACCTGGTCGTGGCGTTCGACTCAGGTTTCTGCGTGCTGACCGGCGAGACGGGTGCCGGCAAGTCGATCATTATCGACGCCGTCGAAGCAGTGCTTGGCGGAAGAACCAACGGGGAGATGGTCCGCACCGGCGCGCGAACGGCCCGCGTGGAAGCGATTTTCACCCTCGATTCGCCGGACATAGTGGACGCCGTCGTTCTTGCACTCGAGGGCTTTGACCTGTTTGACCAGGCCGACAACACGCTCATCATGTCCCGCGAGATCAGCGTGGCAGGCCGCAGCACGGCGCGAATCAATGCCCGCGCGGTACCAATCTCGGTATTGGCCGCCGTTGGCGAGCTGCTCGTGGACATACACGGTCAGGGCGAGCATCTCTCACTCTTTCGGGTGGCGGGCCACGTGGACTTGCTTGACCGCTTTGCCGGCACCCTCGAGCAGCGCAGCATTGTCGCCGCGCTCGTTCACCGGCTGCATGCCATTGAGGCCGATGAAACCCGGTTGCGCTCGTCCCGTCTGGATGCGGAGCGGCGCCTCGACGCGCTGCGCTATCAGATCGCGGAGATTGACGCGGCGCAGCTCGCAGCAGGCGAGGAGGCAGCCCTGGAGGCAGAACGAGTGATATTGGCGAATGCCGACCGCCTGGCGGGTCTTGGCGCGAGCGCGCAGGCACTCCTCAGCGAAAGTGCAAGGGGCGACGATAGCGCCGTGGACCTCCTTACTCGGGCAACGCAGATGCTGAGCGAACTCGCGCGCGTGGACGCTAGCCAGTTGGCCCTTGTGGAGGCCCTGCGGAACGCGCTCATCGCGGTTGACGAGGTGGCCCACGACCTAGCTCGTTACCGTGCCTCGATCGAAGCTGACCCCGGTCGACTCAGCATCCTCGAAGAGCGGGCGATGCTGCTCCAGTTGCTGAAACGCAAGTACGGCGGCGCCACCGTGGCGGACGTCATCGAGTTTGGCCGGAACGCCGCGGCGGAACGCGCGGAGCTGCTCAACACGGAGGATCGGCTCGAAGAGCTCGCGGCCCAGGTCGAGCAGGTTCGTGTCGAGATCGGTAGAGAGGCGGCCGCGTTGTCCACCGCCCGACAGCAGGCAGCCCAGGACCTGGCACGGCGCGTAGAAGCCCAGTTGGGCGACCTGAACATGCAGCGCGCGCGGTTCGACGTCGCGCTGGAGCGTCGGTCGAGCGCCGAAGGCGTTCCCGTGCCGGGCGTAGACACTCGCTTTGCCTGCGACGACACCGGGCTGGACCGCGTGGAGTTCCGCGTATCGCCAAACGTGGGCGAAGACCTCAAGCCGCTTGCCCGCATCGCCTCCGGTGGCGAGACCTCACGCCTGATGCTCGCGTTGAAGACAATTCTGTCGACTGCCGATCGCACGCCGACGCTCATATTCGACGAAGTTGACACGGGTGTGGGCGGCCGCGGTGGCCAGGTCGTCGGAGAGAAGCTGCGCGACCTGGCACACGATCACCAGGTACTCTGCATCACACATCTGCCGCAGGTCGCAGCGCTGGGCAACGCGCATCTCCGGGTGGAAAAGCAGATCGTGGCCGACCGGACGCGCGCAGTCGTGACCACGCTGCGCGGCAATGAGCGTGTTCGCGAGATTGCCGCCATGCTCGGAGGCACCCCCGTCACCGACAGCACGCTCCGTGCCGCCGGCGATTTGCTCGCGCGCGCTCAGGGGCAGCCAACGCTTCCGTTCTAGGTCGTGCAAACGGCAAACCGACTCCACGCGTGAGACCCCCCCCGCTCACGGCGCGTACCGGAATCTCCCCGGCGCGCATTCCCGCATTACCTTGAGGCTCGGCATGGCCCTGAGTACAAAACGGGGATTGTGAAGGGTTCATCCCTGTGGTACGGTGCTCCCACAACGGACTCCGGCGCAATACAGGAGGTGTTGGTGGGCTTGCTACGTCGTGGATGGCCGGCCATAGCGCGGAGACTGCTCGCAGCCCGAGCGATCCGGTTTGCTCTTGTCGGCGGTGTCGGCATCCCGATCAACATGGGCTTCCTGTGGTTCTTCTACGCGCTACTAGGCGCTCCGATGAAGCTGTCCTGGACCCTGGCGTTCATCTGCAGCACCCTGATCAACTTCTACGGCAACCAGAAGTTTACCTATCATGAGCAGACACATCTCCGGGGCTGGGACTGGCCGATTCGCGCGGTGAAGGCGCAGATAAGCTCGCTGGCAGGCCTCATCGTGAACATTTACGCGTTCTCGTTGCTCATGCATGCCGGCCTGCACTACCTGCCGGCGGACGCGGCCGGCATCATCGCTGCGTTCTCAATGAACTTCGTGGTCTCGAAACGCTTCGTGTTCAGGCCCGCGGCCCAGAAGCTTCATCCCGCGAGCCCATCAGGTGAGGCCGCCCTTGCCGAAACCAATAGCGTGGCGTGAAGATAAGCGGCATTGATTGTTAGCTGCTCGTCGGAGATAAGCGATGTCCTATGCTTTATCGCCGGAACGATGGAAGATAGAGGGGGAGGGTTGCGAGGAATAGGCATCGACAGGGGTTTCGCAGTTGAGTTCGTACAGGGGAGGCACGAATGTCTGAGCGCAAAGCGCCCCAGGAGAAGAAGGCACTCTCGTACACGCGCGATCACGTGATCCGTGCGGAGCAACGCAAGAAGCCTTCACCGCATGCAACCCCGGTCAAGGAGCAGGCGAACCGCAAGTTTCGGCGGCAAGTTCACCAGGTGTTGGACGTCGAACAGGATGCGCTGGCTGTCGATCCGCTCGAGGACACAACCGTGGACGCAATCCGCCGTGAGCAGATTCAGAAGTTGCCGGCCACACCGCTTGGCAAGTGGCTTGAAGACCGACGCAGCAGGCGCGTTGAGCGCACCGCCAGCAACTACTTCAAGCGGCCGTACGAGACCGCGAAACACCGCGACAAGTTTGCCGCCTTCCTGGATGCGGTCGTGCGCGGGCATTCGGACAATTCCCGAAAGCTGGCCGAATACTTCGCGCGCGTGCTCGACCCGACTTCTCGCGACACTGCCAGGATGCGCGAATGGTTGCGCGCGTTCTTCCGCGACGAGCCGCTGTGGGACAAGCAACTGCGCGAGTGGATCGCTGCGATGACGAAGTAGCGTGCCTTGGCAGCCGGTGTGGCGTAATCCACTGAGTCCGGCCGCACGTTGAACGTCATTGATGGAGATCTAGACGTTCACGCAGAGGAGTTTCGGCGTGCGAGCTAGCTGTGGGGTGTGCCCCGCGCCCGCCGCATCAATCCGCTGTGTCCGGCCGGACGTTGAGCGTCGTCTCACCCGAATAGTAGACGAGTCCGGGCTTGGCTCCCTTGATACGGTGCACATTGCGCACCAGGGTGTAGTCGACCGGCACAGTGGTAGCACCCCGCGCCTGGCTGTGGGCCGCGGCCAGGGTCGCCGCCATCAGCAGGGCGGCGGGATCGGGCGGGTGCCCGACCGCGCGCAGGATCACGTGCGCGCCGGGGATGCGCCGCGCGTGCAGCCATATGTCCTGCGAGCCGGCCATGTCAAACGTTACGGCATCGTTTTGCTTGGCGCTCCGCCCCACCAGGATCTCGCTCCCGTCGGAAGCTCGCACCCGAAGCGGATTTATCGCAGGCGTACCCCTCCGCGCTTTACCCCGCTTGGCGCGCTGTGCCTCTTTCTTGGCGCGCTGTGCGGTCTCTTCCGGGGTGGCAGTGAGCTCGCGCAAGTCCTCGCGCACGGCGGCGAGAGACTGGGGGTCGTCAGCAGCCGTCGCGTGCACCGCCAGCTGGTCGAGATACTCGAGCTCTTGACGTGCGGCATCCAACAGCGCGGGCACCACGCGGGCAGCATCGCGCGCCTTTCCATACTGTTTGAAGAAGCGCTGAGCATTCTCCACTGGCGTCAGCTCTGGGTCGAGCGCGAATCTCATCGCCGTGTCAGGCACCACAAGCTCCTTCGCGCCGACCTCGATCGCGTGCTGGTAGGCGAGCACCATTTCGCCACGCGCGCGCATGTCCGCGAGTACGGACTCGCCGACAAGCGATCCCTGCAGCGAGGCAATCTTGCGCCGAGCATTCTTGCGCAAAATCTCGACCGTGGCCACAACCGGCCCCCGCCGCGCCGCCATGGCATCTCCTGTGTCAGGAGCAAACTGAACGTCGTCCAGCAGGGTCGTGATGTCAGGATAGGTCGTCGGCGCGATGCCCCGATGGTGCAGAGGGAACGCGGCAAAGTCCAGCAGCTTCTCGCCCTGTCGAACGGCGCAGGGGAGACCGCGTGCAGGCGAGTACAGCATCCGTGTCATGTCAAGCAGCGCGGAGGCCTGAGCAAGACCGGCTGCCTGTGCAACGGGCGCGTCGACGGCGCCAGTTACCTGGAACACTGTTTCGCGTGCAACCGTGGGGCTCAATCCATCGACGATGTCGAGCAGCGACTTCCACAGGCAAGCTGTTGGGTCAATGCCGCTGAGTGCGGCGGCAAGATCCCCGGCAAGACCATGAATGGGATCTAGCTTCGCGCGTTCTTGGTACGGAGGGGCCTGCATCGGCGCAGGCGGCGGAACATATGGCTTTCGCGGCACGATCACGCGCACACGGTTCTCGGTGGACCGCACCACCTTCAAGGCGCCAAGCACCGTCGAGTCGGACGCAGTGAGGATTACGTTGCTGTACCGACCGATTATCTCGGCGATCAACACCGTCTCATCCGCTCCGCGCACGAAGACATGGCGCAACACGCGGTCGACGCCAACCTGCGAGACCGCGCTCAGCCTTGCGCCTTCCAGGTGCTTTCGCAGCAGCATGACAAAAGGCGTGGGCTCGCTGAATGCTGCCGCCTGTCGAGACAACGTTCGGCGCACCGTGGCGCGCTGCGCATGGGCAGACATGAGCAGCCACTGGTTGGCATGTTCGGCGCGCAGCAACAAGGCGACGGAGAGCTCCTCAGGCTGCACGACCTTGTCGACCCTGCCACCGACAAGATGGAGTCGCAGATCTTCCGCGACGGCCCGAGTCACGATCGAATCGTATGGCATATTTCCAAGTATAGACGCTTCACCTATTCGTACGGAGCGTGGCATGCTCTCCCCGTCCGACCATCACGCGCGAGACGCGCGCGCATTCTGTGCCGGCAAATCTCGAGCGCTTCGACGAAATCACGTGTCTTCATCGAGGTCGGCGTCCAATCTTCCTCTTGAGGCGTGCATTCGGGAGAGCACTCGATTGACGGCGTGTGACCAGGGCACACTGCACCATTGAAGGGTTTCGGTACCGTGGTCGAGCCAAAACGGCACTGATTGCATTATTCAGGTTCAGCGGCCAATAATGGACGTATGCGTGTGGTTTCCAGCGGGCCGAGTGGAGGATCCTGAAGATGGCGAAGCAGGAAGGCGAGGCTGCAATGGGCAAGAATGAAATGGTGAACGTCGGCGCACAGAACTACGTGGTGGCACACCGCGTCGTGGCGATCCTTGCGAGCAACACGGCGCCTATTCGGCGCGTGATCCGAGAAGGCAAGGATTCTGGCAAGCTGCTCGACGTGAGCCAGCATCGCGAGCTGCGTTCTGTCGTCGTGCTTGACGATGGGCACATGGTCGCGAGCTTCTTGCCGACCACAACTGTTGTGCGACGTTTCGGAGACCCGGCAGCCACGTTGGAGGAAAGCGACCCTGATGAGTGAACCCGCAGCCGGCGGGCTGCTCTTCGTCCTGTCCGGCCCGTCGGGCGTGGGAAAAGATGCGGCAATCGAGCGCCTCAAGGCTCTCGGCACGGACATATACCACGTGATTACCGCGACGACACGCCAGCGGCGTCCGAACGAACAGCATGGGGTGGACTACTTCTTCTTCTCTCCCGATGAGTTCGCGGAGATGTTCAAGCGGAACGAACTGCTCGAGTCGGCAGTCGTAGCGGGAAATCGCTACGGTACGCCGCGGACTCAGGTACGCGCCCAACTGGAAGAAGGCGCGGACGTGCTTCTCAAGATCGACGTTCAGGGGGCGCGGCAAGTCAAGAGCCGGGTGCCGGAAGCCGTGTTCATCTTCCTAGCGCCCCCATCCATCGATGATTTGCTCGAGCGCCTCAAGCAGAGAAACACGGAAACCGAACAGCAGATCGCGGAGCGGATGCTCACCGCCTACGTCGAGATGGACGCTGTAGAGAGCTACGACTACGTGGTGGTGAACAAGCACGATGAGCTCGACCGGGCGGTGGACCAGATTGACTGCATTATCCGAGCCGAAAGGTGCCGGGTCCGGCGCCGCAACGTCGTTGTCTAGGTCTTCCCACTGGCGGCCATGTTTGCCGGGGACCTGGCCAGGCTCGCCTGGGAATAGCAGGGCGACCACGGCTGTCAAGGAATTGTCGCGCGGCGGCTGCTGGCGACGCCCGCCATCGGCTTTCTGACGCGGCCGATTCCCCGCGCGGGGGGGCACTGCATATGGCCCAAATAGGTACTGGCAACATGATGTTCCTCGCATATAGTAGAAAGGCCATGGAAGACGAGCGAGGATCCCTATGACGACTGGTAGGCCCGGCATCGGGCATCTGCAGGAGCTGACTCCGATCGTGCTGCCGATTGCGGCAGAGCCGGAATCTGTATTGGTGATGCTGCTGCGCTTCTCGTCCAGCGTTGGCCGCCGGCATCGATGGACGTCGCGCCGCATTGGTGATGCCCACGCCGTGTTGCTCACACTAGAGGATGGGCCGCTCGCCGTGCTGCGGCTGCGCTTTGCCGCCTACGCAGGGGAGGCGCGCGAGCGCCCAGGCACGGCCGTTTGGGTCAGCGGCCAGTTTGCCGCCAGGGCTTCGCAGCTCGACGGTGTGCTGGAGCGCTGGCGCGCGCGGCGCGAGGCCTGCGCCTTGCGAGACGATGTCCTGGACGCTCTGCGGGCGCTCACGCGACCAACCGACGCAGCCCTGGAGGTGTCCATGCGTGCCAGCGAGCGCTGGCACGTCACTGCCGCGGCCCGGCTCTACGCCGGCGGCAAGGTCTGGCGGGCCGAGGTGGTGGACGTCAGCGAGGGAGGGCTGTCCATGGTGATCGCCACTGAGCCTGCTGGTGTGGAAAGCGATCGCCAGTATCTCCTTGCGGCGACCAGCGCCGAAGTGGAGGTCCTGATGCTGCACGAGGTCAACCGGACTGAGGTGGCGGTTCGGTATGCCGTGCCGGACCGAGCTCGGGGACGCGTCCGCGTGGGCCTGTCAGTGCTCGCACCGGACGCAATGAGGCCGCTGCTTCAACGCGCCCTGGCACAACGTCGTTTCGGTGGAGCGCTCCCGTCCTCGCCTATCGACGCCCTGGCGCACGTCGCCAGCCTGGACGAAGACTTGATCGCGTGCAACACGCCGCAAGACCGAGACGTAATTCTCGCCTGACCACAGGAACCGCGGGAACGAAGAGACTGGGAAGCGCAGCCTGGAGTAGAGTTTCTTCATAACCTACTTGACAGCCGTTCCTCAGGATCCTAAGGTTCGTCGTGGCAGTCTTCCAGAAGGACGACGTGGTAGGGCAGCGCATTGGCTGCCGCCGCGTCGCTGCGCATCGGTGCCATGGCAGCGCCGTAGATGTGGGACCGCAAATACGCTTCTCGGCGGAAGAGCACCGGGTTTGTGAGCAGCAATGTGATCAGACGCAAGACCGGGTTCTTGGAGCGGGCCGAAAACAGGTCAAGCGGGCAAGCGGTAACTCAGGGTATAGGACCGGCTGCAGGATGTACGCCGCGGACACGGCCCTCCAACTCCCCAACCACCCGCCTGGTTGATCGGGCGCGGTGCAGGTATTGTCATGCCGAAAGCTCGTGCTGTGATGTGCGTCGGTGCGATTTCTGCGGTGCGCGGGTCTGCGAGCGGTGCGGCGGCACTCAGGCTGATCCGTCGGGCAATGGCGAGTACTGCAAGGATTGCGCGCGCGCAGCGGAAGCATGGGGTGAACGCTGGCACGTGCGATGGCACGACGGGAGCTACGTTAGCTCGACAGGCCGCGGACTGCTTGCAGCCGACTGACCCATATGGCATCGGCGCCCGCAGGTACCCTGCCCGGCGAGGTGCGACTTGGGTACGCGCCACGGAGCGCGATTACTCAGGCTGGCGGTCCTCTGCCAGGGGCAGCGTCAGGCGAAACACGCTCCCCGAGGGGCCGGTCGACTCGAGCCGGAGGTCTCCGCCCATGGCTTGAGCAAGGCTCCGGCTGAGGTGCAGGCCCAATCCGGTGCCGACACGCCCGGCGCGCGTCCGGCTGCCACTTGCACGGCCGAATCGAGTGAACAAGAGTTCACGCCCTTCGACGGAAATACCTGCGCCCTCGTCCCGAACGAGGACAATGGCCGTGTCCCCTTCTTTCACGAAGCGAATGTGGACGGGCGAGCCTTCCGGCGAGTACTTTGCGGCGTTGTCCATGATATTTACGAGCACCTGCACGGAGCGGTCAGGATCGGCCTGCACCTGGAGCCAGGAGGGACCTTCGACGGCTATCTGCTGGCCATGGTAACTTGAGCGCACTTCGTCCGCAGCGCGCTCGATCAGACTGCCAAGCAGTATAGTCCTGACTTTGGGCGCCAGGGCTCCGATCTCCAGTCGACTCAGGATCAACAGGTCTTCGACCAGTCGTTGCTGGCGATTTGCCGACGCGACTATGCGATCGATCCGCTCAAGCCGCTCCTCGTCCGTAAGCTGCGCCCAATGGGACTGCAGCAGCTCCGCGTAGCCGACGATCGCCGTAAGTGGCGTGCGGAGCTCGTGACTCACCGTGGCCACGAAGTCGCTGCGAAGTCTGGCCAGATCCTGCGCTGCCGCGGCCTGTGTCTGGGATTGTTCCAGCAGCTCTGATTTCAAACGATTCGTTTCCGCAAGCTGGTGGTTCAGGTCCTCCAGGCGGAGCGCGGCCGACCTGTATACGTCCTTCTCTGTACGCTCGCGCTCGAGCTCCATGCGCGTGCGCCGCCGTTCGCTTTCCTCGAGGAGTTGCATGAGGCGCTCACGCTCCCGTGTCAGCCGTTCGCGAGCGAGCGCGGCCATCAGTGGAGCTGTCCATTGCCACACCCCGGAGTCGGCCGTTAGCACCTGAATCTCAGGCGGACTCAGCAGTGCCAGGGCGCCCCAATCGTGGTCGGTGGTTTGCAGTGGCACGATCATGATCATCTGGTTCGGGTTGTCCCGCATCGCAGGCTCGAGCACGTCGAGAGGGGGAAATGCCGTCGGGCTACAGATATCGCCAATTCGCTCAAGCCCACTTTTGCCTTGTCGAAATATGCCGGAGATGATCAGCTCGGAGCCGACCACGTCGTCGCGCCAGATGCCGAGGCACCCCGCGGAAGCCAGCGTTTCCGCGAGCCAGGCAAGGTCGCGCGCGCTGCCGTCGCCGGGCGCGAGCAGTCGCAGGCTTGTTTGGTGGTTTCGATCGTTTATCGTTTCTAGATCGAGGGCGCGCCCGACAAATTGATGGCGCGCGGCGTACAGGAGCTCTGTCCGCATCTCATCCAGGAACTCCCGGACCCGAAGCGGCGCGGAGGCGTCGTGGGGTTCGGTTTCGAGAACAGCCTGGGTACCGCGTTGCAAGACACCGAACGCGCGGCTTACAGCTTCAATGCTTGTGCCGGCAGCGCAGATATCGCGCCAGGCCTTGTTCAGCGCTCCCGGCGCGGGCAGAGGCCCGCCAGCCACCACTCTGGCAAGTGCCCTCCCGATTCTCGCAGCAGCTGCACGCGGCGCATCTGGATAGCCAACTGTCTCTTCGCCCGCGATCGGGAGCGCTTCGGCGACCAGGGCATGCTGCAGCGCTTCGATGCGGTGGCGGATGCGATCGCTGTTGTCGATTGCGAGAGACGTCGCGCTGGCAAAAGTCCAGCAGCCGCACGACTGCCTGAAAACCGGTTGGGAGGAAACGAGATACTTCCGAGGCGGGATATCCGTACCGGCCAGTCGTGCCAGCGCCATTCTGGCTGCCACTGCACCGATCTCAATATTGGACTGATGTACGGTGGTAAGCGACGGCACGCTGGTCGCGCTGACCTGCACGTCATCGAACGCCACAACCGCCAGATCCTCCGGCACCCTGTAGCCCGCTTCCTGCATGCACGAGATGATCGTGAGGGCATTCTGGTCGGTGCTGACGCAGAGTGCGGTGCAGGGCACCCCAGCGGCGAGCAGGGCTTTCGCGGCGACGACCCCACCTGATTCAATCAAGTCGGAAGCCTCAAAGCAAAGATTTGGATCGGGCTCAATACCGGCCTTCCGCAGTGTGGCCACATAGGCTTCCCACCGTTCCCGCACGTCATCATTGGGCATGTACCCGACAAAACCGATGCGCGTATGGCCATGTTCGATGAGGTGACGAACGACCGCGGAGATGCCGGAGTGGTTGTCGGGGAAGACTGCCGGAATGCCAAGCTCGGGCAAGAAGGTGCAGATCGTGACTATCGGTTTTCCAGAAAGCTGTAGCTGCCGCAAGTCGTCGGCGGTTGCAGCATCCGTGATGCTGATGACCGCGTCGACGTGGTCAATGGCATAGGGGATGAAGGGGCCGCAGTCAGCGCCTGTCGTTTCATGATTGCGCCACCATTGGGGCCGAGTCTGGATCCCGAGCGCGCAACTACCCTCCTGCCGCGCGGCACGGTTAATGCCCAGCAGTGTATTGCCGAAGAACTCGTCGCCCAAGAAGGGACTGAGCACGCCGATGCGTGGCTGGCGGGGCGAATTGGCTGCATGCATAGTGTTCTGCATCCCCGAGACTACCGGTCGACCTCCGCACTATTCTGCTGCGGCAACCAACTGCCGAGCAATCCCCCGATGGGAAAGGATCAAGACTCTCCACCACGGAGCGTCGTACGCTCGGTGGCCGCTACCCATTCTCACACTGTTCTGGTGTTGTATTCCTGGCGGGCAGGGGTTGCGTACGGGCAGGTTGCCGGTCGCGCGCCCCCGTGGGAGGGACGCCGACCACCGCGTAGAGTCTCCAATGATTGAAGGTCTGCGGAAAGTCGCGGAGCAAGCGCGTCCAGGGGCTGCCGCGTTCCCACAGATTGGGATACTGCTGGTTGATACTATCGTCAAGGCCAACCGCGTCGGGGTAAGGGACGAGGATATAGCGCACCATACCCGCGGGATGGTGCAGTATTGCCGAGAAGTCAAGGTCCGAGGTTATCACGTAGCGTGTCGGATTGGGAGAAACGAGTGGGATGGCGAAACCCTGGTAGGTATCGAGCAGGACGCGGCCCGGCGGCAGAGATTGGACCACGGCATCGATCGCCTTGGGGTCGCGAATCGTGTCGTGGCTGGATATCCGGCCTGGGTGCAAGATCTTGCAGGTGACGTATCGTTCTTCGCGACCGAGGGAGGGCGTATTCATGGCGATCCAGCTCGCAACGTCCGAGCTGAGCAGCGCGAAAACAATCAGCACCCAGACGAGTTTGGCGCCTCGCCCCCCAATCAAGCTGGGAACTGTCCGGCAGAGCACGGTGAGCAGCAGGAACGAGAAAGGAATCACATATATGAAGAAACGGAGCCAGCCGTAAGAAGCGCCCCGCTCGATCATCGCGATCTCGAACCCAGGGATTGCCAGGGAAATCAGTAGAACACCGAACAACGAAATCCCTCGCTCACGCCGTGCCATGGCCAGGAACAACGCGAGCAGCAGGATCACGGCAAACGCGGGGAAGATGCAGAGCATTTCGCGGGCGCCGTACCGGAATGCGCCCGGCCAGGAGTAGACCACTCCATGGAGGTAGCTTCCAGCATTCGACCTGAACTGAGCGGTATCCGCGATATTGCTGTACGCGCTGCGCAGGAAGAACAGGGCGTCCCCCTCGATCATCCAGTTGAAGAAGACCCAGATCGCGCAGGAATAAACTGGGGCGGCCAGGTACGCAATCGAGTAGCTCTCCATCCGCCGGGCGGCAGCCGAGACGCCGATGTGCCGGGTGAGGGGCATACAGGTGAGGATGATCGCCGCTGCGACCGCTGCGATCAGTGCGAGCGATTCGTAGCGGGCCTGCACTGCCAGCGCGGAGATGAGCGTCATGGACAGCAGGGCGCGCAGGGACCGTGTATCCGCCCATTCGACGAAATTCGTGACCAGACTCACGATCAGCAGGATGAAGAGCGCCTCGCTCTCCCCGTTGGCGCTATACAGCACGATGACTGGATTGAGGCCATAGAGAGCGAGGAGCAGCAAACGCAGGCGGGAGGAGAGTCCTGCGCGGAGCATGAAAGCGTTCAACACGCACAGGGCCGCCGCACCGCAGCCCGCGGTCAGTATATTGCTCGCCAGCAACGGGTCGAGGCGAACCGTATGCAGAACGGTGATTAAGGGCAGTTGCAGCAAGGCCGGCAGCGGGTTCCACACGAAGCCCAGCGCGCCAAGGTGCGGGTCGCGCGAGTAGAGGACGGAGAAGGCCTGGGCCGTGCGAGCAACCGCGTCTTGCATGTACAGGTCTAGCCGGCGAAGATAGAGGGCGACCAAGAGGTAGAACACGAACGCCAAAGCGAAAATGGCACGGTTCTGCCTGCGAAACCCGAGGTTCGAAGCGGGGCCGGGCCAGACGATCGACTGGATTTGCCCTTCGCGTCCCGCACTCGACGATCGGGCCGAGCACCCATCACGGGGTCCCCGACTTCTTGTGTATCACTGCCGCGTCTGGCGGAAGGGCCGCTGGCACCACCGCGTAGCGCGCAAGGCCATGCTTCGTCTTCTCCCAGTAGTGTGGCCGGCTCAGCAGCTGCAGGGCGCCTTTCCAGGCTGCGATGCTCATGAGCACCCAATAGACCGGGCTGAGGAGCGCGTACTTGGTGAGGGAATGGTATCCGCGTCCGAGCGACCCCGCCATGGCAAGATAAATGAACAGGATATTGCCGACGTAGAGGGCGGCGGCGCCCAGGTAAAAGACGGGACCAGGGAAGAGCTGCAGCAGCAGCGCCGATCGCGTGGTGAACCATAGAGGCACCAGGGCCCAGAAGAGTGGATTGAGCAGAAGCACCAGCACAGTACCGCCAAGGAGAAACTGAATGCCCAGGAAACCGCGCGGGCCAAGCTCCCGCCACAGAACAATCGGGTGACGCATGTGCACCAGCCAGGTCTGAAGATAGCCCTTGATCCAGCGCGAACGCTGCCGCAGCCAGTTGCCGACGCGCGGATTCGCCTCTTCGTAGGTCGTCGACGTCAAGACGGCGGTGCGGTAACCTCGCTTGAAGAGGCGCACTCCCAGGTCGGCGTCCTCGGTCACGTTATAGGGATCCCACGCCCCGAGCTGCTCGAGCACATCGCGTTTGAAATGGTTCGATGTTCCTCCGAGAGGCACCGGCACCCGCGCGGCCTGCACACTGGGCAGGAGGATGTCGAACCACACCGAATACTCGGCCGTGAACCACCGGGTGAGCAGATTCTGGTCGGCGTTGTAGAAGTTCAAATGGCACTGAATGCAGCCGAGGTCTGCCGGCGCCTGCTGGAACGCCGCGTAAACCTTCTTGAGCTGGTCGGGCTCCGGAATATCCTCCGCGTCGAAAATCACGACGTACTTGCCCCTTGCGTGGGCAAGGCCAAAATTGCATGCTTTGGGCTTGCCCCGCGGCAATCCGGGCGGCACGATGACAAACGTGAAATAGGCCGGTAATCGCGCGGCGAATGCCGCGTCGATGGTGGGGACGTCATCTTGCTCCAGGAGCAAGCGCACATCCAGCTTTGCTTTCGGCCAGTCGAGGGCTTGCAGTGCCTGGAGCAATTGCGGCAACATGACCGCTTCACGGTACAGCGGGACGAGGATCGTGTAGACAGGAAGCGTGCGATCGTCCAGATGCGCGGTTTCGGGTGCGGAATAGATCGTCTCCCCCGCTTTCACGCCCTGGCTGAGCAGGTACAGCTTGTAGAAACAGGAAGCCAGGTGCAGAAGGGTCAACAGGGTAATGAGCACGATCAGGGTGGCCGTTGTATCCAGCAGGAGCGCCGCCAGACAGACGACGAGTGCGCCGAGGATGGCGGTCTTCTGGGCGCGGCTGAGCACCTGATACGCGCTGTCTTCCGGCATGCGCTCAAGCAGGTCGTTGGCGCTCTTATACAGGTCCGGCAGACCGAACAGCGAGTTAAGCGCCCGCTCGATGTCGCGGTTCGTGGCCACGATCGGTTGAACTGGCATCCCGGCAATGCGCGCGGCCTCAGCCAGCAAGGCGGTATTCGTCGGATCCGCGGTAGCCACGCGCAATATGCCATTGCTGACAGACAGTGGAACGAGGCGGTGCGTTTGGTACCAGGTGTCGTCGGTGGTGCAGCACGTGGGTCGCTCGCTGGATGACTCGAGTGAACTGAGCGCCTCGAGACCGTATTGCGCGGCAAGTGCCTGGGCCACCCGATCGGCACGGGCGTAGCCGAGGCTCACCAGTGCCTCGCCGAGGCGCACGCCGGTGCGACGCTGCTCGTCCAGGCCCGCTTCCACGCCGTCGCTCGTGGCACTCCCGTTCGCGACCAGCAGCTCGCCAAGCTTGCTGCTGGCGACGCGCGACGTGTCCGTCGCCGGTTCAGCGCGGAACGATTCGGCACGGCGGCTTCGCGCGGTGCGTCGCGCCGCGTCGCGCCCGTTTGCGGGCACGGACGTGCCGCCGGCTTGAGGTTGGCTACGCTCGCGGAAGGGCGATTCAGTCGCCATGTGCTGCGTTCAAAGTCGATTTCCCGCGAATAGTAGAGATGACTCCGCTGTCCACCGCATCATAGCGGACCTGCCGCGCAGCGCAATGCCCAATTGGGTATGACTTTGGACTCGAGCAGCACGCGGCGCGCGCTGGCAGCGGCACTGTTACCGCCTGGTGTCTCAAGCGCCTGCCGCGGACGTGCTGGAGGGGCGTTGGGCTGTCGTGCAGTCGGGGCTCGGCAGCACCGCGAGCTCGGCCAGCACGGTTTGAACATCGATGCAGCGCAACAGCGCATCGACCATTTGAGGATCCCACTGCAGACCCCGTCCCTGCCGCAAGATACTTGCCGCCTTTGCTGCTGACATCGCGCCGCGATACGGCCGGTCGCTTGTCATAGCGTCGAAGGCGTCCGCTACGGCCATCAACCGTGCTCCGAACGGGATTGCGAGCCCTTTGAGCCCGCGCGGATACCCACTGCCGTCCCACGCCTCGTGGTGGTGCAGCACAACAGCCACGCCATGCCGGAAATCTCGATGGCGGGCCAGCACCTCGGCGCCACGCTCCGCGTGCGTCTGCATCTGGGCGCGCTCCTCGCCCGTCAGGGGCCCCGGCTTCATGAGGATCGCGTCGGGAATGGCGATTTTGCCGATATCATGCACGCGCGCGGCCGAGACGATCATCTCGGCATCGGGGCCCATGAGATCCAGTTCATCCAGGATGCGGCGGCAGAAGTCCGCCACGCGCCGCGAATGACCCCCGGTGTAGGAATCGCGGAGGTCTACCGTGTCGGCCATGCCCTCCAGGAGATGGTGCGTGGAGTCCTGCACCTCATGCATGGCTTTCGTGGCCTGGTAAACGAGAACGGCAGGCACCGCACAGAGAACCAGTACCCACGCCGCGCGCTGGGATGCGAGAATCGCCAGGAAGCCAAGCAAGTACTGGATGCCATCTGGCACGGCGGTGTCCGTGGCCAGCGCGCGCAGCACGCGAAGCGGGCGCTCACCGGTTATCGATGCGATGATCAGCGGCAACGTGAGGAGGTCGCCCATTGCCAGCACCACCGCGCAGGCCGCCAACGGCGCCAGGGCGACATCTCCTTGTGCGGGCACATGTGCTACCAAGGTGCCCAGAAACACCAACACCGTCCATCGGCCGACGGCCGTGGCAATATCGCTCGGGTAGAGCTTGCGCTGCCGGCGCACGGATACTTCGCCCAGCAGGGTGCCCAGCGCCGCAACACCCATGCCCAACGATAGGGGCAGCAGCGCGGCCACCAGGTAGTAGACCATCGTAGACACCTGCACCTTGAGGTGCAGGCGGATATGAATCGGATACCGGTAAGTCAGAACGAGTGTGGCGGCCAGGAGTACGGCCGTGAGGATCTCGCCGAAGGGCTGCAATCCCAGCGAGATGTCCTCGTACCGCACCCCCGCAAGCACTGTGCCAATGGCCAGCAGCATCGTGGCCACGGCCACCCCAGGCTGGGGAAGCATTCGCGCGAGACGCGGTGGCGCCTGCGTCGCGCGTTGGCTGCTCACCGGCAGATCGCGATCCGCGCCATCGCGTTCCGCGCCCTGGCCGAGCCAGCCTGCGCGCAGGGGCAGAGCCTTTGTCCCTGGATACGCTGGCTCGGCTGTCTCGGGAGGAGAGGCGCTCCGCAGGCTTTCAGGCGCAAGGAGCCTGACGGGCGGTATCTGAGGCCCCTCTGCTTGCAGCGACGATCGCTGCGGCGTCACGGCGCCGGCGGAGGCCGCATCGGGCTCAGGCGGGGCCGGCTGAGCGACGCGGCGGTCCCATGACAGGTCCGCGGCGCGCACCACGCAGTTGCGTCCCCTGGTCTTGGCTTCGAGGACCGCCATATCCGCTGCATAGATCAACGTTTCCGCGGTGTTCCCGTCCAGGGGGTGGCACGCTACTCCCAGGCTCATCGTCACGCCGATCGGCGCGGCGTCTGCCCCGATCGGAAAACGAGCATCGGCTACCGCCTGCCGCAGTCGCTCTGCCAGGCTTTCGCCCGTTGTAAGACCTGCTTCAGGGGCAACCAGGACGAATTCTTCACCGCCGAATCGGCCGCTGATATCGTACTCGCGCATCGTCTGACGGATGATTTTGCCGATCCCGGCGAGAACAACGTCACCGGCGAGATGGCCGTACTGATTGTTGACGTTACGCAGCAGGTCCAGGTCGGCCATGATCACCGTGAGCGGCCGATCAAACCGCGTGGCCCGGGCCAGCTCGGCGCCAAACATGGTCTTGAAATGCCCGGAGTTGAACAGACCGGTCTTGGCGTCGATCTCGGCTTGCTGCTTCAACCGTGGGATCATCAGGGACTGGTACATCAATACCAGGGGAGCGAGGGCCGGCACGACGAACGCGGGATGTATCCGCCAGAGTTCCGCCACGACCAGGCCCATGCAGGCCAGCACCAGGTCGGTGAGCAGGCTCCACAGCTCGAACATGCCCGACTCGCGCCAGCTCACGCCACGCGCGAGGGCGAGGGCCAGCCCCAGCAGGATGTGGTTGAGGACGACGAAGCAGGCAACGGCGGCCAGACCCGCGAGCACGGTGGTCGAAAGCACGCTGGCGGTGTTCTCACCACTGACCTGCGCGTACAGCCAGTACGCGCTCAGCCCGGATATCCAGTTCATTGCGATATTGAACGGCTGCAAGTACCAGGCACGGAGGTGAGGACTGTGCCGCAATCGCTCGACACCCCACTCGACCATGTGCGGAACAGCCACCAACAGAACGAACAGGAAGGGCGGCAGCAGCAGGACACCGGCAAAGAAGAAGATGGGGCTGGCGTAGAGCAGCACGTGGTTGGGGGCTTCGGCCTTGAACAGCTGGGCCACGCTGGCCAGGACGGTCAAGGCGGCAAAGGTCTCACACAGCGCGAGCGTTGGGGCGAAGCGAAGCAGCGCGAGCACGCTCAGCGCGACACTGGCGCCAAGCACGCTGCCGACATAGGCCCGGGCACGTAGTGACATGGCTGCTCGTCCGACCTCGTTCCGAACACCCGGGAGAACTCATGGCTGGGACGCGGCGTACACCGCGATCCGAGCATTTCCTATTCAGTACACTAGCACTGCTGCGACCGGCAGTCGCTCCCCCAACCGGCGCAGCCGCGCGGTGTGGCGCCTACGACCACCCAGTGAGCCGATGGCTCCGAGAGTTACCCGGTCGCTGCAGTTGCCACCAAGCTCGTGCAAAGCAACTACTACCCTCGAGTGCGAAACGCCCCGGAAGTATCCGGTACCGGTGGCCCATGTGCTCACAGGATGTCGGCGAGCCATCTGCCAGGCGTTCAGGATTTGCGCGGGCCCTGGCCAGAGCGGATGCGCCACGGCCGGCCGGTCTGACCACGAGCCCAAACGCTCGGGGTGCGGCCTAGGCCGCACCCCGAGCGTTGCCTGTCCAGTACACGAGCGCAGCTTCGGCCGGGAGCCGCGCACCCAACCATTGCAGCTGCTCGCTGTGGCCCCTACGACCCCCAGCCGGCGGACGGCTTGTCGACGTGACATGTCGCACATGCTGCCGTATTCGTGCCGCCCAGGCCATGTGCCGGCTGGCTGATGAAGAGGCCTGTGCCAAGAATTACCAGGGCCAACACGGCGATCCGGCGCCAGAGCACCGGCAACGATCGATTCTTCCTCTGTCCACTCACGATTGTTTCTCCGTTCATTACCTTCACTACCTGCTATTGCACGGCCGCTGTGAGGGCTGCCTACGACCCCCAGCCGGCATTGGTATTGGCCAGGGCGACCGGGCATACCGTCGTGGTGATACCCTTGCCACTCATGCCAGCCACGGCAGTCGACTGGTACAGCACCGTCTGCATATCGGTTGCCAGGACACTGGAGGTCACGGTCACCGGCACGGCCGCCCCACTCACGGTAACGGTGGTCACGGTCGAGTAGGAGGTGTCCACGCGGTCCGCCGTGTACGTGTAAGTTTCGCCCGCGCCGGTCAAGAGTTCTTTCGTCAGCGAGCTACCGACTGGACCGTGGATGGCGAAGCTGACACCTTTCACCTGCGTGCTGTTCGCGGAGATGGAGGCCACGACCTGAACCAGAGTCAGCGTGGCACCAGACGCCGTAGGCGTGGAAATCAACAGAATGGGGTCACGCCGGCTGGCCACGGCGGCATGGGCGCCGGGCGTGTGCTGCCACAACCCCGCCAGGCCACTTGCCACGATTACCGCACATGCCGTGCCGCGGACGAGGCCCGAGATTGTCTTCTTCATACATGCATTCCCTTTCATCGAGATCCGGGGTTAGTTCCCTCAGTAGTCGCTACCCCAATTTACCGAGCCCCAGTTGGCGGAGCCCCAGTTGGCCTGCTCTTGACACAAATCGCGACCGGGACAGTGTTCCCTCTCTGGCTTTCTACCTGTATCCCTCCTCGGACGAGCGCGGCGAACGCAGCCACCGTCTGCATGGCCATCACGCCGGCGTTGTGAGCACTTCCTTAGCGATACGTCCGCGCTCCAACCCAATAGTAGGCGTGACGCCTGACCGACACATCACCCGAACGAGGTGGCCCGCTCTTGCTAGCCAGTCTGGCGACGCCTCGCGGGTCTGCAAACGTGCGACATGGAGCCGCAGCCTCGCTGCCGGCGTAGGGCCTCTTGGCCAATGGCCGATCAGACGTCCACGTGGCGTGAAGGCGCACAGCACGGTCCACCGTCAGCGCATGCCTCCACAACCTTGTGGCTCCGTCAGACGCAGGCGATCCGGACATCGGCCAGAGCGCGGCGAGTGGTTGGTTCAACTCCCGCGTGGCACAGCGGCGACCAATCGCGTCCGCAATAACGCCGCTCCACCTGCCAACCCTGTTGGGGGAGTGATCATGGCTACCCTGTTGGTGTAGGCTGCAAGAAGTAGACGCGATCAGGAGTCTTCGCGAATTAAGGGGATGAGAGGCATGTTACGGCCTCCTGCCGGAAGCCGCTATGGACCTGCGCGAGCTCTGCGGGTCGGCGGCGCCGAGTGGCAAGACACCGCCATCGTAGGGCTGGGACTACGCGGCGAGAGTCGCCGGTGAGCACGCGTCCGGTTCGCGGGACGCTACGAAGCCGGCGCGACAGCCCGGAACCCGCGGCCGCATCGGCAGAAGCCGTGCGACCGTCGACCACGCGTGTGACGCGCGGTCGCGCTGATCGCCGGCAACCGACCATCGGGATCATCGCCACTGCCCTCGGCGATGAGTTCTTCGGCAACGTTATTGCCGGCCTGCATCGGGCCGCGAAACACGCAGGGGGACGCGTCATCGGCATCCAGGCGCTCCCTCAGTGGCGCGAGGTCCCCGTGGCGGGCGACGCGAGAGCGTACGTGCCCTACGCGCGCGACCTCGTGGACGGGTATGTCGTGGTGCTCGACGCCGTGGGTCGCGGCACGCTGCAGCGTCTCAAACAGTCCGGCAAGCCGCTGGTCAGCGTTTGCGCCGGCTACGAGGACCTCGGTATACCTGCCGTGTTCCCTGACAACCGGACGGGAATGGCGGCAATAGTGCGGCACCTGGTGGACCATGGGCACCGGCGTATCGGTTTCGTGGGGTGCCTCGCGTTTGAGGATACCCGCGACCGCTTTGCGGCGTACGTGGGCGCGCTGCGGGAAGTGGGCATCGAGCCCGATCCAGGGCTATGCTTCGACGCACCGGACATGAACGAGCCCGGCGGTCTTGCTGCCGCGGAGGCACTCCTCGCTACCGGCATGACCTGCACAGCCGTCTGCGCGGCCACAGATCAGAACGCGCTGGGCCTGATGGCGCGCATGCAGGACGCGGGGTACCGGATACCCGGCGACCTCGCGATAACCGGCTTCGACGACCTGGCGCTCAACGCCATGGCAGCACCGGCCTTGACCACCGTCCACCAGGACAACGAGGCACTCGGCGCGGAGGCCGCCAGGTTGGTATTGACCATGCTGGCGGGCCAGCACGTACCGTCGGAGCGTGTGTTTGTGCCGTCGGAGCCGGTCTATCGGCAATCGTGCGGGTGCTCCTCGTTCGGCGTCAGGCAGCGAACGTGGCAGCCGGATAGCGCTACAGAGGGGGCTTGGGCAACGGTGCTTCGGCAGGCCCTGGCACGAGAAGTGTGCGGCGACGCGCCCGAGGCGTTCGCCAAGGGTGTTCGCGCGGCATCCGCGGCTATCGACCGCTGCATTGCCGCCCTGGAGGTTGCCCTGCATGGCGGGCCGCTGCCGTTACCAGGGGAACTCAATGGGGCGTGCCGGCACCTGTGCGCCTGCGCGCACGGCGTCGAGGCGGCGAATCGTGCCATTTTTCTGCTCGAACGGGCGGTACTGGCCGTGCTGGGCGCCGGCAACCATCCGAGCAATGTGACGGATCGCGTCAACGATGTTCTGTACGAGCTGCGCACCGAATTGCTGTATGCCGCGCGCCTACCCTTCGTAGAGAGCATGGTTGACGCGCAGGTCAGCTCGAACCAGAACTACCACACCAGCCTCGCCATGCTGCAACCGGGCAAAGCGAGCGTGCGTGATCTGGCGTGGCTGCGCGACACGCCTGCCGTGGCTGGATGCCTAGGGCTCTGGCAGCACGACACCCCCGGGGGCGAGCTGACCATCGCCGGTGTCTACCCGCATGACCTCGGGTCGACTGTACAGGCCGGCGCGTGCTGTCCCCCGGAGTCGTTCCCTCCGCTTGACGTCGTCGAGCGAACCGCGCCGAACGCCACACTCTATGTGCCCATGGTGCTGCCGCTGCAGACGGCCGACCGCGACTGGGGCGCCCTGGCCCTTCTGAGCCCGGTGGAGAGCCATACGATTTCGGACGCCGCCGCCGTCTGGCAGTGGTCCGTGCTGCTGATGGCGGCACTGGAGCGCGAGCTGCTCCAGTCGTTCCGTGTGAGCGAGGAGCGGTACGCGGTGGCCACAAAAGGGACGAACGACGGCCTGTGGGATTGGGACTTGCGCGATAACCGCGTCTACTACTCGGCGCGGTGGAAAGAGATGGCGGGGTTTGCCGATGATGAGGTCGAAGCCGTACCCGGCAGCTGGTTTGAGCTGGTCCATCCTGATGACCGTGGCGCGCTCGAACGCGGCATCGCCCAGCAGATCGCGGTAGGCTCCGACCGAGTCGAGTACCGGTACCGGTTGCTACACCGCGATGGCAGCTACCGGTGGATGCTGTGCCGCGGGGCCGTGGTGCGCGAGGGATCAGAGCCCGTGCGGATCGCGGGATCGCAGACCGACATTTCGGCCCAGCAGCAGCTGGAGACGCGGTTGGCCCATATGGCGCAGCACGATGCATTGACCGGTCTGCCGAACCGCATCGCGTTCCTCGATCGCCTGGAACACGCCATGGTAGGCGCGGACCAGGATGCCGGGTGCGCGAGCATGCTCAGTCTCGACCTCGACCGCTTCAAGGAGGTCAACGATACTCTTGGTCACCAGATGGGTGATGCCTTGCTGCGGCAGGTTGCCGACCGCCTGCGCGGTAGCGTACGCGCGAGCGATTTTGTGGCGCGGCTGGGCGGAGATGAGTTCGCCATCGTGCTGCCACGGGCGGACGGAGCGGGCGCGCAGGTGGTGGCCCAGCAGATCCACGCCGCTATGCAGGCGCCCTTTGTGGTGGAAGGCCATCCGCTGTCCATTGGCGCCAGCGTGGGCCTTGCCGTATATCCCGAACACGGCCGGGATGCCGCTACGCTGCTCGGATGTGCGGATGTGGCCATGTACGCGGCCAAACGCGGGCAGCTTGGCTATGCGCTCTACGACCCCAGTTTCAACGGGCACGATCGGGGGCGTCACGGTCTGGCGTCTGACTTGCGGGTCGCAGTCGAGCACGGTGAGCTGCGCCTGTATTACCAGCCGACGACGGACTTCGCGTCCGGACAGGTCTACGGCGTCGAAGCCCTCGTGCGCTGGCAGCACCCTCACCTCGGCCTGCTGCTGCCTGAAGAGTTCATCCCTCTGGCCGAGCAGACGGGCGTGATCATCCCATTGACGAAGTGGGTGCTCGATACGGCGCTGCGGCAGTGGGCAGTGTGGGCGGCCAAGGGGTGGCACCTGCAAGTTGCCGTCAACCTGTCGATTTGTGACGTGCGTGACCCCGACCTGTGCGCGACCGTAGAGCGACTGCTTGCACAGCATGGTGTCCCGGCGCAACGCCTGACCCTGGAGGTAACGGAGACCGTGGTGATGGCCGACGTGGAGGGCACGAAAGCGAGCCTGGAACGACTCGCCGGCATGGGCGTGCGGCTGGCAATCGACGACTTCGGCACGGGATACTCGTCGCTGGCCTACCTGTCGGTTTTGCCGCTGACAGAGCTGAAGATCGACCGCACGTTTGTGCAGCGGATGAAAGGGCATGTGGGCGACCAGACGATTGTCGCCTCCACCATTGGATTGGCGCGCTCGCTGGGAATGGATGTGGTTACCGAGGGGGTGGAGGATGGTGACACCTACTCCCAGCTCTGCGGCCTGGGGGCAGACAGCGCCCAGGGCTTCTACCTGTCTGTTCCGCTACCGGCGGAGCAGCTCGTCGAGTGGCTCAGCCGGCCGACGGTTGAGCTCCGGCCCGAGGGTAGCTGAGGCTGCCTCGCATGGTCATGGTGGCAATCTTGTCTGGTGCCCTGACGCCCTCCCGCTTCACGCCAACGCTCCAGCGGGCAGGGAGTAGGCGCCGCGACCGGGGGCGCGGCACCTGGCAGCGCGATTCCTCCTATGGTGACGCCGCAGCCAACGCGGCCGTGAATGCTGTTTCGAACTCGGCCAAACTGAACGGCTCGCGCAGCAGCTGGCAGCAAGGCTGCTCCCCGTGTTCGCGCGGCAATCGTCGGCGGTCCGCGTCGGTCGTGCACAGGATGACCGGCAGGTGAGCCAGCGCTGGCTCTCGCCAAATAGCCCGGAGCAGCCGCAAGCCGGGATCCGTATCCTGCAGGCGCGCACCCGGGACCAGCACGGCTGGGCCCATCGCGGCGAGCCCCGCCACAGCATCCGTGGTCGGCTGCACGACCTGTGGGTCATATCCGTCAAGGATGATGAACTCGCGAAACAGCGCGCGGAGCATCTCGTCAACTTCTGCGATTGCTATCTGTCGCGACATCCTTGCACCATTCCCGCAGACTGAGAGTTGCTACGGTCAGACGGCACGTGCGTCGCCGACCGCCCAGGGCGCACCTACCAGCCCCGTCACTGTCGAGTCTACCGCGAACTACTACTCCATCGTATAGGATACGTGTCCAGGCTATTCTTTTCGGCGTCCGGTCTCTGGCCGGGCACCGGCCGGAACGCCGCCGCTGCGGCAATTCTACACTGCCGAGCCGGAGCGCCGCCCGCTCTGTGTTGCGGTGCTGGCTGTAGGTGAGGCCGCTGCCGCGTACGGGTAATGTACTTGGCGGCTAGGCAGCCGGGCTACTGGCTGACGATTACCGTGCTACGCATCCGCATCGCGATCTCCACCCCTCCGCCTTCGTGCCAGGATGTTGGTTCACCGCAGTTCATTGTGGATGTATGGACGAGCTTCAACGAGGCGTGTGAGCAGCTTTACAAGCGGCTCGCCTGACTGCCGTTTGCACGGAGCCTGCCAGGCGTGCGTTGACCGGGCCGGCGACAGCCACGAAGATTGCGCCTTCCAAAGCAGTAGAGAGATGAAGTCGATGCATGAGCAATGCAGAAGACAACTATGCGGCACGGGCGAATCTCGGGTGCGGCCGCCGTCACGCCCTCCGCCTTGACGGCAAGCAGTGCGACATCCGTTGTGAAACCGTTCTCCGCGCAAAGAAGCATGCGTCGGGCTGCGGCACGTCACAGTGGAGGCAGTCGCCGCCGTCAGAACTTGGGTAGCACGGCGAAGCGCAGGCAGGCCGACTTGGTCTCGGTACCATCCTTGCTCGTAGCCACCACACTGATCCAGGCCCTGGTAGCGGGCTCCCCGTGCCTCGCGTGGAGCGAGGGCTCGTACTTCACCACGAATGCGTGCTGTAGATGCCCCGTGCCATCGGCGGTGCCGGTGTAGGTCTGGCGCGTGCCGTCGGCATAGCTGAGCGTATCGGTGACCCTGGCCCCGGGCAGCCAGGTGCTGAAGACGGCCTCGCAGCCCGACTGCGAGGGGATACCGGCACTCATGAGCGCTTGGCAGGCGTTCTTGCGCCCGCCCACTACCGTGTGCTTCTGGTTCCAGACGCTCAGCGCACTCGGTGCGCGCCCGACCGTGATGGAGAGGGGTGTCGTGCTTACCACCAAGCCGTGCGGGCCGTCATATACGGCCACGATATGGTGGGGGCCGACAGCCTGCATGGTCACCGTCAGGAAGGCCACTCCGTCGTGCACGCTGGCGGTGCCCAGCACCAGCTTGCCCTCCTTGAAGGTCACGCTGCCTGTCAATGAGCCGCCATACGACTCAAGCGATGCGTTCAAGGTGAGGGTCTGTCCGCGGGCCACGGCATCCGAGGCGACGCGCAGGGCGATCTGCGTGGAGCCGCTCAGTACCGCGGCCATCGCCGGACCACCCTGGAACGTTGCGGGCATGGTCCCGTTCGTTGCCAGCGCCGAGGCGTGCCCTGCCGGGGTGGGGACGGGTGGCACGGCGGTGGCCGCGTCCGCGGAGGCGCTGCTGCCAGTGGCCGTTGGCATCGCCGTACTGGTGAACTGCGGAAGGGCGGAGCCGGTGTCGGCTGGTGTAGCCGTGCTCGAGGTCACGGCCGCCCCAGTCGCGGTTGGCGATGACAGCACGTACGGCGCGCTCGTGGGCAGATTGACCGGCGGATCGACCGCCATCTCCGTCCTCGTGCTGGTAGCCGTAGCCGTCGGCGTGCTCGTAGCCGTATCCGTCGGCGTGCCGGTGACCGTGCTCGTGGGCGCGTGAGTCGCCGAAGGCGTACCGCTCGCCGTGTCCGTAGGGGTTGGCGTGTCGCTGGCTGTGCTGGTGTCAGCGGGCGTGTCGGTGGCCGTGTCTGTCGGGACCGGCGTACTACTGGCTGTGCCTGTGGCGACCGCGGTCACGCTCGCCGTATCTGTGCCCGTCGAGGTATCCGCTGGGGGGTGGGTATCGGTCGGCATGGCTGTTGGCGAGTACGTGCTGGTGGGCGTATCTGTCTGCGTATTGGTGACGGTCGGCGTGTTGCTCGGTGTGGCACTGGCCGTGTAGGTATCCGTCGCTGTGTTGCTTGGCGTGTCCGTAGCTGCTGGGGTATAGCCTGCCGTGCCGATGACAGTCGGGGTGTCGCTTGCTGTGTTGGTGGGAGCCGGTGTATTGGAAGCCGTACTGGTATCGCTCGGTAGCTCGGTGACCGTGGCCGTGTCCGCCGGGGTGTCACTCGGTGTAGAGGTATCGGTCGCCGTGGCCGTGCCCGTCGGCGTGTCACTCGGCGTGTACGTGTTCGTGGATGTATCGGCCGCGGTCGGTGTGTCGCTCGCTGGCTCGGTGACCGTGGCTGTGTCCGTCGCCGTGTCACTCGGTGTAGAGGTATCGATCGTGGTGGCCGTGTCCGTGGCCGTGTCCGTCGGGGTGTCGCTCGGTGGCTCGGTGAGCGTAGCCGTGTCACTCGGTGTGTAGGTATCAGTCAAGGTGGCTGTGCCCGTGGCCGTCGGGGTGTCCGTTGCCGTTACCGCATCGCCGGCGGCCTCGAAGGCGCCGATGTCGCAAGGATCCTTGCGCGGGTATCCGGCCCCTCGCTGATCCGTGGTGACGGCCGCATACACATCTTCGCTCGTCGAGTCCGTGTACGCCTGACAGTCGCCGTTGCCGATGGCGATGCTCCCAGGACCGAGTGCGATGGTCTGGGTCGCTCCGCCATTATCGGCCAGCTCGCCATTCGTGGGTTCGCCGCCGCTGAAGCTCGGGTCGTCCGTGGACACGTCCTCGTCGCCGGAGTCCAGGGCGCAGCCGTTGCCGTCCGTCGTCCCAAGCGCGAGGTCGTAGCCGTCGTCGGTGATCGAGCTGTCGCCCGCGCACTCGTTGGTCGCGCCGTCGGCGAGGATGCTGCTGTGCACGGCCAGGGACGCGTCGCCACCATCCGCCGTGTTGTAGAGCCCGTCGCCGGCGCCGACAATCGGAATCCTGTGCCGCCTGACCACGAGCGCGCTGTTGCCGCTCAGCGTGCTGTTGGCGATCGTCACACTCACCGTGCCTCCGTCGCCGTCGTTGTAGATGCCGCCGCCGGAGTTCGCGCTGTTGCCGCTCAGCGTGCTGTTGGCAATTGCCACAGTCACAGCGCCTGCGCCGCCATCGTTGTAGATGGCGCCGCCGGGACCGCCGACGTCGGAGATAGCGCCGCCGGAGCCGCCGAACGTGCTGTTGCCGCTCAGCGTGCTGTTGGCAATTGTCAGCGTGACCGTACCCCCGTCGCCATAATTGTAAATGGCGCCGCCCATGGGCGCCGCGTTGCTCGTGATGGCCGTATCGGTGAGCGTGGCGACGGCGCCGAGGGACCCGTCGTTGAAGATGGCGCCGCCGCCATTCAAACCGCTGTTGCCAGAGAGGACGGAGCCTTCGACGTTTAGCGTGCCATTGTTGCAGATGGCGCTATCGCCGGAGCCACTAATAGTCAGGTTATTGAGTGTCAGAATACCGCCGGTCGTGACGGTAAAGATCGAGTCTACGTCATCTCCCTGGATGGTCACGCCGCTGCCGCCGTCTATCGCCACCGTCTGCAGATTTGAGCTGTCGCCCGTGCCAATTTGGATCGGGCCGGAGGTAAGCGTGATCGTGGCGGCACCCATCTGCGCGGTGTCGAAGGTAATCTCGGGACACACGCCCAGGCCGACGATCGTGCGCAGGGTCCCGATACTGCCGTCATCGGCAGGGCTGGACACGACACAGGGCGTGTCGTCGGCGTGCGCGGTTTGTGGCGCTGTCGCCGCGAGCGGCACCAGCGTTTGCATCACCACCATGAGCACGGCCAGCGGAATGGCCGGCCTTGGTCGCCACGATCGGCACTCAGAGCTTCTCAGATGGCACGCACTGACAAACCGTGCCAGGCTGCTCACGACACAATCCTTCCAGCTCGTTGCCGACGACCGATCCCGTATGGCTGGAACGCCCGTCCGGCATGCAAAAAACGCCAAGCGTCGCCAGGCTTCGCGTCCTCGCAAGGGGCACGCAAGCCGTGCTAGCGCGATGACTGTGCACATGGCCTGTCACGGCCCAATGTACTATGGGAAGTAACGGCTCACAATGGCACGTATGGCGTGCCACTCACGCCATTCACCCCGGCCCGCCACCGCCGCACCGCCCACTTGTAGCATGGCTCAAGGTTTCGGCGGCTGGTGAGAGTGCGTGGTACTGTGGCGCAGCCTCCAGCTACCCCCCCTGAACAGGCCAGGTGCGGCCTTACTCGAACGAGGATGTGCGCCGAGCCCATACTGGCTTACGCTAGCGAAGCAGTGCGCTGCGCGACCGTATTGTCCGCGGCTCCTGGTGCGAGATCGTGCATCGGACCGGAACCCGGGGTGCTGGGGTCAGGGAGCGTGCTGCGGAAGGGGCCTTGGCGCGAGGGACGGACACCGTCCCTTTCCCGCGGGGAGGGCGGCCTGCCGGCTGCGCCGAGGTGGTGACCACGGGCTCGCCGCAGCCGTGGGAGCCGCCGCTCGCCTTAGCAACACCGGCTGGAAGCCGGACCAGGCAGAAGCCCGGCATGCGTGCGCCAGTCCTGGACGGGGCACCCGCGCGTGGCGGGGGGTTCTCGTGGAGGGCCGGCACCGTGCGACGGGATTCAGCTAGCCCCCGCCTGCCGCTCCCGGGCTGGGTTGTTAAGGCAAGACGGATGCATTCGTGCCGCGGCGGTAATGGAGGTTATACGTGACAAAGCTGACAGGCATCACACGCATCCTGGCTGGTCTGGCGATAGCGGCGGGCACCGTGGGCGGGATCCTCCCGCAGACCCAGGGCGCGCACGCCGCCGTGGCCAGCCGGCGTGACCCGATTCTGCTCGTTTCCGCGCCCACGGCGTCCGGCTCGTCCACCACACTGATCCAGGTCGTCGCCACGATATCGGCGGCAAGCTCGCAGGTGCAGTGCGTCACATACGCTATCCACGGTCCTAAGGGTGGCGCCGTGACGGGTGAGCTGCTTACCGGCGCGAACGAATCGTACACCTATGTAGCCGACGGCAGCCCCGGAACATACACCGTCGTGACCACGGCGAGCGTGAGCGGCCCGGCCGTGGCCGTTTCTGTGACGGCGAGGGTGCTGTCAACCGATATGGTAACCGTGCTGTACCAGGCGTCGACGGTGTCGGGCCTGAGCGGCCAGGCCATCACCACGGTGGTGGTTCCGACCGTCGTCGCGCAAGCGGTGCATGCAAACGCCAACTGGGGCTCCTAAATGCAACCAACTGCCTGAGGCCTGGTCATAACGCCGGTGCCCATCCGCCTGGCGTCCGATGCGATAGGCCGCGCCAAAGTGCTAGCGTAGATTGGACAGTTGAGCCTCGCAATACGGAGGGATCGCGCATCCTGGAAGGTAGTATCAAAGCCGGAACCAGGAAGGCGATCCCTCATGGCAAGTGTACCAAGCGGCCGGATGTCGGCGAGCGGACCAACGAACGTCGTGCCGCTGCCCGCGCTCTTGGTGTATGCGCAAGGGCTGGGGTTGGAGCGCTTTTTGGCCCGGACGAAGCGCGGCCTCTCCAGTCTGAGCCTGGCGTTGCTCTGGTTGGTGCTGGCCTGGCGGGGCAGCGGGCGGCCGTTTCATTTGCGGCTGCTGGCGGAACCCTTACTGCCGGTGCTGCTGGGTCTGCGCCGCCTGCCCTGTGCGCGCACGCTGGCGCGGAGTGTGCGCGCATTCTCCGCCCACGATGTGCGGCGGTCGGTCGAAACCGCCTACTAGGCCAGTCTGACGAGCCGCTCCGGGCGGGTGTGGGTGGCCCTGGATGCCCACCAGCTGCCGTACTGGGGCCGGGGCAAGCTGACGCGCTTCCTCAAAGGGTGGGCGGGTGGACGCAGTCGGCGGCTACGCGGCTATCGCCTCTACCTGGCCGTGGATACCGGCACGGGCCAGGTGATCACCTACGTGCTCGGGCGCGGCCGGCACCGAGAAGCCGCCCTGGCTGCCGTGCTCGCGCGCCGCGTGCGGCAGGTCGTGGGTGCGCGTCGACTGGCCGGCATCGTCGCCGATTGCGGCTTCACCAGTCGCGCCTCGCTGGCCGCGCTCGCGCGCGTATCGGCGTCGCCATGCAACCGACGACCCAGACGGGCTAGCAAGAGTGTGCCCCCTCGTTTAGGGGTGTTCGAGCCCTTGCCTCCAAAGTACAATCGTGTGGAGCAGGAATGGTATCTCCTGGGAAATGAATCTGGGAGCCGTCCTGCACACGCGCAATCCAGGTGTAGAGCGCAAAGGAGGACCCATTGAGTGCGCGAGATGGAACAGTGAACCGGTCGGTTAGCCTGCCCAGATTGTGTGTCGCCCTGCTGCTGGGCCTAGCGGCCTGCCTGCCCTTGCAAGGACGCTCTCCGGTGCAGGCGGCGGCACCGCTGCGCGCCCAGCCCGCCCTACTGCAGCTGGCTGCGGCGCACCCCGACGCCCAGGTCGGCGTGATCGTGCAGCTGCGGGACGCCGGGCAGAGCGTCAACTGGGGGCTGGACGGTCTGGGCGCTCGTGTGACGCGCCGGCTTCCGATCATCCACGCCCTGGCCGTGCGGCTGCCGGCCCGGTCGGTGCCCCGTCTGGCCGCCATGCCCGGCGTGCGCTGGGTGTCGCTGGACGCGCCGGTGGTCAAGTCGAGCTACAGCTGCTGCAACGCGGCGACGCTCAATGACGTCTATCCGCAGTCCATTGGCGCCGGCTCCCTCTGGTCCCAGTATCAGGGGCAGGGAGTTGGCGTCGCGGTGGTGGACAGCGGCATGGCGTCGGCTATCGAAGAGCACATGGTCGCCATGAAGATTATCAATAGCAGGACGACTTTCGGCGGTGATCCCTACGGCCATGGCACCCATGTAGCCGGGATCATCGGCGGAAACGGTGCCAACTCTGCCGGGGCCTATATCGGCGTCGCTCCCCAGGCCAATCTCATCGACGTCAAGATCAGTGACGATCAGGGCATGGCCTCCGTGTCCGACGTGGTCAACGGTCTGCAGTGGGTGTATAACAACCGGACGACCGGCAACATCCGGGTGGTCAACCTGTCGCTGAACAGCACCGTGGCCGACAGCTACCAGGTGGATCCGCTGGATGCCGCGGTGGAAACGCTCTGGAATGCCGGGATCGTAGTGGTAGTTTCAGCCGGCAACAACGGGAACACCAACGCCGGGGTGCTGTTCGCCCCGGCCAACGACCCCTTCGCGATCACCGTGGGCGCGGTGAACGACCAGGGTACGGTAAACCAGAGCGACGACACCCTGGCATCGTTCTCCTCATTTGGCACCATCCCGATCTCCACGACGGCGGGGCTTACGTCCCTAATGAACAAGCCGGATCTGGTGGCGCCAGGAGTCAACATCGTCAGCGTCCTGGCCAGTCCCTCCGATACGCTGGCGACCGCTCATCCCGCGAACATCGTCAACAGTAACTACTTCCGCATGTCCGGCACGTCGATGGCGGCGCCGATGGTCTCCGGGGCGGTGGCCCTGCTGCTGCAGGCCCAACCCGGCTTGACCCCGAATCAGGTGAAGTACCGCCTGACGGCCACGGCCTCGCCGGTGGCCTCGACCAGCGGGGTGGGTGCCGGTGAGGTCAATGTGGCGGCGGCTGTAGCGAACCCCAGCACGGCAAGCGCCAACGTCGGTGTGGCCCCGGCAGCCTCGATTCAGACCGGCAATCCGGCGGCCAGCTGGGGTTCGGCCAGTTGGGGTTCGGCCAGTTGGGGTTCGGCCAGTTGGGGTTCGGCCAGTTGGGGTTCGGCCAGTTGGGGTTCAGCCAGCTGGGGTTCAGCCAGCTGGGGTTCGGCCAGTTGGGGTTCAGCAAGCTGGGGCAGCGACTACTGGGGCTAGCCGAGTCGAAGCAACGGCTACGCGATCCCGCGTTTCGTCTCTTGGCCGGGGCAGGCACACCCTGCCCCGGTCTCGTGCGCTAGCGGCGCCCGTTGCAGGCGGGCAACGGATGAGGGCAGCGCTCCAACTCTGCCCTAAACTCTGCCGCTTACTCAGCCGCTTCCGGCTGCTGAAGGGGTCACCTTCTGCCGATAACTCCTGTTGAAGCGGCCGGGTTGCGCTCCCGGCCCGCATTGGTGCAAGCTGGGAAAGGACGGACATGTCGAAGCCGGCCTGGACCTACGTGGGCTCCGTAATGCTGCTGGCTATTGGTCTGTCCGCGGCGGCGCTGCACTCGTTCAGCGCGACGCCGGTGACCTGGGAGACGTTCGCCGCGCTCGCCGTGTTCGCCACCCTCGCGCAGCTCTTCAAGGCCGAAGCGCCGAATCACATACTCTTCTATGCCAGCCCCATTTTCTTCTTCGCCGGCGCCCTCCTCCTGCCGCCGCTCCTGGTGATCCTCCTCGTCGCCGTGCCGCACGCGATCGAGTGGATCAGGGAGCGATGGGTCGATAGCCCTCACCTACGCAGCTGGTACCTGCAGCCGTTCAACTTCTCCATGTACAGCCTTGGCGGCCTGGGAGCCGGATGGCTCGACCTGCAGATCGACGTGGACGTCCCCGGCGGCATTGTGCCGCCGCGCGTGGCTGCCGGACTGCTCACGGCGATAGCCTATGTGATCCTCAACCACCTGCTGCTGGGCCTCGCCCTGGTCCTGGCGCGGGGAGTGTCCTGGCGCGAATCCGGCGTGATGGAGAGTACGAGCGTCACCCTCGACCTGGTCATGGCCCTCATGGGCCTCGTGCTTGCCGCGCTCTGGCAGGTGGAGCCCTGGTACACCGTGGCGGCACTCTCACCGCTGGTGTTGATCTATCAAGCGCTGATGGTTCCCCAGCTGAAACATGAAGCAAACATCGACGGCAAGACCGGACTCGACAACGCGCGACACTTCAACCTGCAGCTCGACGCCGAACTGGAACGAGCCCGCCGTTTCGGCAGGCCTCTGGCCCTGATCATGGCCGATCTCGACTTGCTGCGCGACATCAACAACACGTACGGCCACCTCGCAGGAGACGTGGTGCTGGCAGGAATCGGCAGGGTCATCCGGGAGACCGCGAGTGAATATGATGTGGCCGGCCGCTTCGGCGGCGAAGAATTTGCCGTGGTCGCCCCCGAGCGCGAGCCTGCCGAGGCCGAGGCCCTGGCGGAACGCCTGCGGCAGGCGGTGGCGGCGGCGAGATTCACGGTGGCCACCAGCGCCGAGCCCATAGGCGTGACCATGAGCCTGGGCGTGGCGGGCTATCCGCAAGACGGCGAGAACGCCAGGGACCTCGTGCAAGCTGCCGACCTGGCGTGCTATGCGGCGAAGGCAAGAGGACGGAACTGTGTGGTCTGTGCGGCCGATGTGCCTGGCGGACGGATTGAAGCGAAGCCAGGGCCCCACGACCCGGGCCGCACCTCCGCAGAAACGCTTCAGGCGCCAAACGCGCTTCCGGCAACGCTGGGCCGGGGGATGCCGGCGGACCATGTAGCGGGCGAAGCGAGCGCGGAGCCCGAGCTCTCCAACCCGCCCGCTCCGCCGCAGCTGCCCGGCGAGCCTGCCGAGCGCTCCTGGCTGCAATGGGTGTTCGTCGCCACCGTGATCGTCGCTGGGGCAGCCGTCTCCGCGATCGGCCTGCGGCAAGGTGTACAGGTAGCGCCGGGGGCAATCTGGCTCTTTATGGCCCTGGCCGTGCTCGCCGAAGTGGCGCAGGTCGACCTCTACGGGCGAGGCACGGTCTCCGTGTCCGTCAGCCTCGTGTTTGCGGCCGCGTTGCTGAGCGGCATTCCGGGCGTCGCGTGCGTCAGCGCCGCGGTCGCACTCGCCCATCATTTCCGTTGTGGCCGGCATATCGAGCACCTGCACCGGGCGGCGTACAACTGGGCCACCCATGTGCTGGCGGGCTTCGCGCCCGCGTTGCTGATTCAAGTCGCCGGCGTCCCGCTCACAGCGCGGTCCTTGCCGGGACTGGCCGCACCGGGGGCGATGGCGGCGGCGGCATACTTCTTGATCGACACGGGATTGGTTGCCGCTGCGCTCAGTCTGAGCGAGGGGGAGCAGGCACGCTCAACCTGGCTGGCCCAGTACCGCTGGCTCGCCGGGCACTACGTGGCCCTCTGCGGTGTGGGTCTCCTGTTGGGCGTCGCCTATGCCGAGACAGGGTATCTGGGCGCCCTCGTGTTCACCTTGCCGGCGTTCATGATGCACCGGGTGCAGCGCCAATATGTCAGGCAGACCAAGGAGAGCATGGCTGCGTTGCAGCGTGTGAACCGCCAGCTCTCCCGCGCGGCCCTCACCGACGGCCTGACCGGCCTGGGGAACCATCGCTGGTTCCGCGAAGAGCTGCAGCGAGAGCTCGAGCGTGCCGCACGCCACGGAGAGCAAGTCGCCTTGGCCCTGATAAACGTCGACGAGTTCAAGCTGATCAACGACCGGCGCGGTCAGGCGCACGGCGATCGCATCCTGACGCAGGTCGCCGGCATGTTGCGGGATACCTGCCGGCAGGCACGCGCCTTCCGGGTGCACGGCGACGAGTTTGCCCTGATTCTGCCGCATACCGGGCCCGCGGAGGCGCGCACCAGCATGGAACACCTTCGCCGGGAAGTCGAGCTGAGGCTGGCCGGAGCGACCGTGAGTGTCGGCGTCGCCGCGCTCGCGATGGGAGATACGGACTCGGACACCTTGCAGCAACAGGCACGCGCGGCTCTAGAGGACGTAAAGCGGCGTGGCCGCAACAGAGTCGCGACGTACGACGAGGTGAAGGACAGTGCGTCAATCAGCTCCTCCTCGCAGCGCCAGATCGTACACAGACTGATCAGCGAGCAGATCATGGGCGTGGCGTTCCAGCCGATCTGGGACGTGGCCCGGGGCACCGTGTTTGCGTACGAGGCGCTGGCCAGGCCTCCCGCGGAGCTCGGCCTGGCCGGTCCACTGGAAGCATTCGATATCGCCGAAAAGATGGGGCGGGCGCAGGACCTGGACGCAGTCTGCAGGCGCGCCATCCTGGGCAGGGCCGCGGAGCTTCCGCCCGACGCGCTGTTGTTCATCAATATCTCGCCACAAACGCTCGACCACGGACTGCTGGCGCACGATAGCCTCGAGCGCGCCGTGCGCGCAGCGGGGCTGGCACCGGAGCGTGTCGTGCTCGAGCTGACGGAGCGCTCGATGGCGCGTCTGGCCATGGTCGTGCGTGATGCCAAGCGATTGCGCGGGTCGGGCTTCAGGCTGGCGCTTGACGACACGGGAGCCGGCAACGCGGGGCTGGAGATGCTGAGCCAGCTTCCGATGGACTTCATCAAGGTGGATAGCGGCGTGGTACATGGAGCACTCACGAACAGGACCGCGAGGGCCGTGCTCGCGGGCATCATCTCCATCGCGAGCGGAATGGGCGCCTACGTGATTGCCGAGGGCATCGAGACACGGGAGATGCTCGACTTCGTTCGGCAGTGCGGCCCGGGAGGGGTTACGCTCCCGCGCGGCGTGCAGGGCGTTCAGGGCTACTATCTTGGCCGGCCCAGTGAGAAGATCGCGGAGACGCCGATTGCCGCAGGCGTGGAGTCGCTGCGCCACGGATCTCGTCTCCTGGCACACGCCGCCGGTTAAGTCCGATCGCCCCTTGTCCCGCGTCCCACGTACTGCGGGAGAGTGCCGGACACCAATGAGCCGTCGCACACGAATACTGTCTGTCCATGGCATCAACCGGAGCTGAATCAAGCGCCTTCGCTTGTCGAAGCCATCGAACACTTCTCGGCACGGCCCCTGCATTCCGTGGCTGATTCAGTCGGAGCGGCGCGTGCAAGCCAGGTTGCACGTGAGGTCAACACCACGCCGGCGCGAGATATGGCACCATAGATGCGGCAGGGGCTGCTTGCGTGCGGAAGCAGGCCCATCCTCGACCGCAACCGAGGTCTGGGCGATCGGCATCTTCCATCACTCCGCGAGGTGCCACATGGGTGAAGTTGTTGTCGAACCATTTGGGCTGGTCTTGCGCCGCCACCGGCTGGCCCGCGGAATGACGCAGGAGACGTTGGCAGCACGAGCCGGAGTCAGCAAGCGGACCGTCCGCGCCCTCGAGAGAGGCGTGCACCAACCCTACCGAGACACCGCCGGCCGACTGGCACTGGCCCTCGACCTCACGGAGACGGATCGCGCGGCCTTACTGATACTTGCGCGCGTGACCCAGCCCCGGCCGGCATCGGCGCTCTACGGCGAAGGCGACTGCGTGCAGAAGGCGCGGCCGGCCGCGAAACGGGCTCCCGCCCGAGGCAATCTGGTGTCACCTCTCGACGACTACATCGGCCTTCCGGTCATCGCGCAGGCCGCGGCCCTGCTCCAGCAGGGCCGGCTGGTCACGATTACAGGCCCTGGTGGGGTGGGCAAGACGCGCCTTGCCCTTGAAGTCGCGGCCGGCGTGCGCGGCCGCTACGGCGATGGTGTATGGCTCCTGGAGCTTGCTTCACTGAGCGAGCCGGCCGTGCTGCCCCAGGCGCTGGCCGAGATGCTCGGCATTCTCCCACCCGCGGACCGGGGACTGCTCGAGGCGCTTGTCGAGGCGCTGCGCCCCCGGACGCTCCTGCTCGTGCTTGACAACTGCGAGCACGTGCGGGACGAGTGCACTCGGCTCGCCGGCACGCTCCTAGGCGCATGCCCCACGCTGCAGATCCTCGCGACAAGCCGCCGCGTCCTCGGCTTGCCCGGCGAGCGGCTGTTCCGTCTCGCACCGCTTGCCGTCCCCTCGCTCGACCCTCTTCCACGTGTGGAGGACCTGGCCGCGGTCGACGCCATTCACTTCTTCGTGGAGAGGGCCAGGGCCGCGCAGGTTGATTTCGTGCTCTCCCAGGACAACGCCGAGGCCGTCAGTCGTATCTGCGCCCACCTGGACGGATTGCCGCACGCCCTGGAGCTGGCGGCGGCGAGAGTAGCCAGCCTGGGGGTGCGTGTCGTGGCCGACCGGTTACCAGATAGGTCCGATTTTCTCCATGCGACAGGCCCGAGCTCGCCCGGGCACCATCAGACGCTGCGTGCGATGCTGGACTGGGACTACGAGCTGCTCACGGAGCCTGAGCGCATCTTGTGGTTGCGTCTCGCCGCGTTTCCCGGCTGGTTTACGCTCGAATCGGCGGAAGCCGTCTGCGCCGAACCGCCGCTCGCGCCGGGTGAGGTCCCGGATCTGCTGGCGCGCCTGGTCGAAGCCTCCGTAGTGCAGGCGGACCTGCGCGATCAGCCGCGCTACTGCCTGCTGGAGACGCTGCGGCGGTACGCGCGCGAACGCCTGGAAGTCGCCTGACGCGCGGACGTCCGGCAGCGCCTCGCTTCGCGGTGGTCCGGCTTCGCTCCGTGGCGTCCTCCTGGGCAATCGGAGCGAGCGTGCTTGGCCATCGGCCAGCGATTCCGTGCCACATCTCCGTCGGACCAGTATGGAGAGTACCTGCACGACCACCCGCATTACCTTGCGGCTGGGGACACGGACCCGAGTTCCGGGCCTTCGAATCCTGGTGCCTGCGCGCCTCGAGCCGGCGAGCCACAGCGCCCGCATGAGCCACGACGAGAAGCCAGAGTAGCAGACGCAGGCGTTGGCACTGGCCACCACGCGATCAGGCTGGGGGCTCGGACCCCGCAGCCTCAAGCGAGATAGTTCCGGGCAGGTCGAGTGGACCGGTGCGTGACAGCAGCAGGCGCGCCACGTCCGTGGCCGCCAGGCCGGCGCCGTGGCGCAGCAGTGCCTCCCATCGTGGCGCGGGTAGCGCCGCCCGCACCAAGGCACTGACCCTTTCAATCGGAAGCGGCAGCCATGGCTTGCCGCTGGGCTGCAGGCCAATCATGCCAAGCACTACGGCGGCCTGCTCGGTGAAACCGGCTCGTGCCCAGACGTCCGCGAGGCCGATCTCACACTCCTCGAGGATCGCGACGTTGCCGGCCGCGAGGGCAAGTTCCATAGCTTCATGCCAGAACGCCCATGCCGTGGCAGTGTCGCCTCGGAGGCTGGCGACCGTGCCGCTGCCGCTCAGCACGCCGGCCATCGCACGATGCTGCTTCAGCCGCTGTCCAATGCGGCGGGCCTCTCCGAAGGTCTGAGCGGCAAGGTCGAGCCGGTTGTCATCGGTGTAGGCTCTGGCCAGATCGTTGACCGCGAGCAAGAGTCCGCTCCAGTCATGGAGCTCGCGGTAGAGGTCGATGGCGTGCTGGCGGAGCGCGATGGCCTGGTCATGCTTGGCGGGATCGGCGTAGGCGATAGTGGCCCGGGCATTCGTCAGGTTGGCGGTCGAGCGGCGATCACCAGATGCAGCGCTCGCCTGCAGGCCCTCGTCCGCAACGCGGCTTGCCTGATCGAGGGCGCCAGCAAAAATCAAGGGCCAGACGATCATGTTTGCAGTGAAGGCGACCTCCTTCGGCGAGCTGATCCGCCGCACATGGTTCATAGCTTCCCGCGCCAGGTCGACAGCTTTCCCATGCGCGGCCAAATCCGATTCGATGTTGGCCAGCGTGCTCAGGCTGTAGGCGAGCTCGCGATCGCTCCCGGCTTGGTCGCCATCAGCCATGTCCACCGCGGCGACTAAATGGAGGCGGGCAGCATCTGTGTCACCGCAATGCCGTTCCAAACGCCCCAGCCTCCCCAGCGCTGTCATGCGCAGCGTGGGAGCCAATCCCTCAGCACTATCTTCCGCGCACGCAATCGTCAGTTCCAGCCACGACTGGCCTTCGCGTGCGTTGAATCCGGCCAGCCAAAACTCGATCAGCCCCACGGCCGCTTGCAGTCCCGCCCCCGGCGCGTGCTGCAGGGCCCAGGTCAGCGCGCTGCGCAAATTGTCAAGTTCGGCTTCCAGCCGCTCAACCCAGTCACCGAAGTGCGGACCCCGCATGTCCTCGGCTGCTGCCTCGGCCAGGCGAAGGTACCAGAGCGCGTGGCGTCGCTTGAGCTCTGCAGTCGCTGCCGCATCTTGCTGCAGCCAGGTGGAGGCATACTGGCGCAGCAACTGGTGCAGGTGATAGCGGCCTGCGCGATCGCTCTGAATGAACGCGCGATCGCCCAGCGCAGCCAGCAGAAACGGTGTGGCCCCGGCGACCTCACGCGCTGCTTCGGCAGTGAAACCGCCACGAAACAGCGCAAGGCCGCTAATGCAGCGCCGATCGTGCTCTGCCAGCAAGGTCCAGAAGAAGCCAAACACTGTCGGCAAGGGAGAGTTCTCGGGCTCATCGTCATCTAGCACCTCGCCTATGGGAGCTGTTTGAAACTGCTCTGTGACGCGCTCAACGAGTTCCTCATACCCAAAAAAGGTCGTCCAGCCGGCCAGCATCTTGATCGCCAGTGGATAGCCGTGCACGAGGCGGCAGAGCCGTCGTATCGCCGTTACAGTGGCCACGTCCGGCAGAGTCCCTGGCACACCATGACCCGACGCCAGTAGGTAGAGGTTGCTTGCCGGCGTCGCGCGCGCGCACTCAGCGAGCGCGGCGAGGAGCGCGGCGCCGCTCGCCACCCCGGCATCGGCACGGACGATCTCGTCGTGATCGTGCAGTCCGCCCAGCGTAAGGATGGATCTCGCGTGTATGACTGCCGCGTCGCGCGTCGTGGCCAGAACCCGCAACTTCGGCGCTGCCGCGAGCAGCCCGTGGACAAGCACGCCAATACCGGCCAGATCTTCGGCACCATCGAACACCACCAGCATGTCACGGGCAGTCAGGTACTCGACGGCGACGGCATACGGCTCCTGCTGACCGACGACGGCCAGCGCAAGTGCATGCACCAGCGCCAGGGCGACGAACTCGACCGTGGTGGTTGCTGCTAGCGGCACGACGACCACACCGTCGGCGAATAGCGGGCCCACCTCGGCTGCCGCTTGCAGGGCCAAGTGCGTCTTTCCCACGCCACCGTGCCCAGCCAGCACAACCAGCTGCTCCCCGGCGATCGATTGCTTGATCGTGCGGAGCTCGTCGGTCCGCCCGACCAGCAGCCCGTAGGGCCGCACGAGCTCGCTCGCCTCCTCGGCACGCGCGCGCTCGCGCTGCAGCAGGCCTCGGAGGTCGTATTCCCGGAACAGGGGACTGACGTCCCACCCGGAACCATTGGACTGGCGCATGAGCAGGCCATCAGCACGCACGTGCTGCAGCGCTGCCTGCAGGAGCGCGGGATAGCCGTCGGTCTGGGCATACAGCCAGGTGCTGAAATCGGTTGGCGCCTCCCAGCGAAGCGCCGTGCGCAGCCACACCTGCAATCCGGATACGCTGAAGGGCTGCAACAGCACTTCAGCCCTGACGGGTAGGTCCGGCAGCCGGCCTACCTCCGCTGCCGCCGGGTTGTGGCCCACGACCACTCCAATGCGCCCAGCGCCTGGATGCGCGACCAATTGCCAGACAAGCTCCAGTGTTGACGCGTCAATGTCGCTCACGCGGTCGAGGATCACCAGGAATCCCCTGGCCTCGCCTGGCGCCGGAACCTCCAACAGCTCGTGCGCGTCATGCTGCTCGCCACTCGGCGCGCTGCTCAACGCGTCCGAAAGCGCCCCATACTGCCGAAAGCGCAGTGCCGGGCTGCCGGTGAGCGTCAGCACCTGGTAGCCACGTAAGTGCGCCATGCGCGCCACCGCCTCCAGGAAGCGGGACATTCCGACGCCGGGCGCGCCTACGACGCGCAGGAGTCCCCGTTCTCCGGCCAACACTGCGTCAAGCCAGGTCAGCGCCTGAGTGAACGCACCGTCGCGCTCGATCAAGCGCCCCTGCGTGTCGGCGGCCACCTCCGCCGCTTCGGCAGCCGACGGTACGTCCTCGACCGAAACGACCTGATTGCGCCCGCGCCGTTTCGCCTGATAGAGACGACCGTCAGCCTGTGCCAGCAGGTCGGTGAGCGAGAGCTGCGGTGTGGTGGCGTCCGTGCAGCTGCAGCCGACACTGATGGTCACTGTGAGGGGCGGCGTGGTCGGCATGGCGTGACCGGCAACGGAGATCCGCACGCGCTCGGCCACCTCATGTGCCGCGGCCAGCGACGCACTGGGCAGCACGACAACAAACTCGTCGCCGCCGTAGCGAATCAGCGTATCATTCGTACGGAGCACCGAGCGAGCATCCGCCGCAAACGTCTGGAGCACGACATCACCGGTTGCATGGCCAAATGCATCATTGATGCTTTTGAAGTTATCCAGGTCGATCATCAGCAGGCCGATTGAGGTAGCGACGTGCTGGGCGGTGTCGAACACCGATGCGAGCGCTTCGCGAGGCAGGGCGCCGGTCAGCGGATCGGTGCGCTCTGTGGCGCCGTCGTCACTGAGGTGCGGCTTCGCATCGTGTCCAGTCACTGGGCGGATACTCCTTGAGGATTTGCCGGATACATCCGATGTGGCGCTGTCTCATGGTCATGGATGGGAGAATGACAAGCTGACCACGAGAGTATTGTACGGCAAGCTCAGCCATGGCGGGTCAAGGCTGGTTAACCGCACCCCGATCTTCTGGTGCTCCACGGTCCGCCTCGCAGCGGCCGGTGTTCAGCTGCTCAGGGGCGGCTCGTGACGGCCTCGGCGCATGCATCAAGCAGGGAGGCCATGACCACCGTGCCGCCTGCAACGTGACCCTACCCCCCGACCTGGGCAGCTGAGACGCCAGGACTCCAATGGCGCGCAATCCCGTCTCCCAGCGCGGGTGGGTGGGAGACGGGATTTCGCGGAGGCCTGCATTCTGCCCGTTCGCTAGTGAGCCGTGATTGTGTACAGCTTTCCGCTGCCGTGCCCGTAAACATCGGGGAAGTAGAGCAGCTGCGCTTGCGTCGGCAGGTCGTGATACGTGCCGGCGCTGGTGAGGTGCAGCTGATAACTGTACTGATACGTGCCCGCGGGAAGGAAGTCGGCGAACAAGGCCACGCGATCGTCACGCTGCTCCGCGTGGGAGACGTACCAGCTCAGGTCTGACGTGCCGGCCGGGATCTTCGTCTGCGACGTGAGGCTGCTCAGGATGCTCGTAGTGCGCAGCGACGGATCGACCGCCTCCGCGCCCGCCGGCAGCGGGTCCTCGACCTGGACATAGTACAGATCCTCGGGCGCCGTCACGGTCAGCACCACCCGCACATCCGATCCGGCCTGGCTGTGGCTTCCCGCTATGGCCTGGTATTGCCGGCCCACGATGATGCCGTGCTCGACCGGCGCCACCTTGGTGACCTGCTGGTAGGTGTCGAGCGAGACGATATAGGCGAGCTGTCCGCCTCCGCCCCGCTGCTGCAGGGTCACCGTGCTGCCACCGGCCTTCAGCGCTGCCAGCGGCACGGAGAAGGTGCGCGGCATGCCCCGATTGGCATCCGAGATGGAACCCGAACCGATCGTCTTGCCGTCGACCTGCACGCTGAATGCGCTGGGCCCGCCGGAGGGCTGGTTGCGCACGGCATAATCTACCAGTGCACGAATAGACAACGAGGTGCTGAAGGTCGAGCCCCACCAGCCCTGGTGCTGCTGCTGGACCATCAGCCATCTCGTGGCGGCCACCACCAGCGGATTCTTCGGGTCGAGACGAATCAGCGCGTCCAGGATGGCCGACGTAGCTGAGACGCTCTCCTCCATCATCAGCCAGTCCGGTGATTTGTCCGACCAATGAGCCTGGTTGTCGAACTGCTGCGCCGCGCCCCCTATTTCGTCGATGAGCGCTTTCACACGCGGGTCGCCAGTACCCGACATCTGGGCGATGGCCAGGGCCAGGTAGGCCCGCGCGAATGGCAGGATGTTCTGCCTCGATGAGAAAAGCGTCGAGGCAAGGCCAGGATCAGGCGTGCCGGCACGACCGAGCAGGTAGACCACGTACGACTGCAGGTCGTACGTGTAGGTGGATGCCTCGAGGTAGTTGAAGGTCGGCGATGAGCTTGGCTTAAGCGCCCAGCTTGCAAGGAAGGCCGTACCGCGCTTCAAGATCTTGGTATCCACGGGATAGCCAAGGCTGTGGAGTGTCAACATGCCGTCGACCACCCACGCGCTGACGAAGGGGTCGCTCATGCCCTCAGGCCACCACCCCCACCCTCCGTCGCCGTTCTGGTCGTTGTAGAGCGTTTGCAAGGTCACGCGCGCGTTTGACGCCAGGCTCTGGGCGAGACTCGGATTCACACCGCTCACGGACCGTGGCAGCCGGTTGGCCTCGGCCAGCCCGTAGACCTGGCTGGTGATCTGCTCGTTGCAGCCATAAGGGTATTGAGCCAGGAAGCTCGTAGCCGGCCCCAGGCTGGACACGAGCGTTGGATACAGGGTGACCGTGAGCGCACCTTCTCCCGGCACCGCGTCGGCCGGCACGACGACACGCTGATTGACCGATGTCCTGAAGAGGCCGCTGGTCGCCGCGGTGACCGGAATGCTGTTTGCGTGTACCGGCACGGTTACCTGGAGCCTGTCACCGAGGCCTGCGCTGCTTTCCGCCTGCGCGGAGATGAGAAATGTCCTCGGTCCTATCGCGGACGCCGCGATCGGCCACTGGACGAGCTGTGAGCCGCCCGCGGGGACGCTGACGGCGGCGTGGAGGTCGGTGCCTGAGCTTGACCCGCTGGCATGCAAGGTCACTGCCACCTTCTGCGTCGAGCCGGTCAGGTTGTCTACGACGGCGCCGCCCATGGTCGAGTCGCCGACCGTGAGGAATCGCGGCAAAGCCGCCTCGAGCAAAAGGTCCTTCGTGCTGATCAGGTCCATGGTCGACTCGCCAACAAGCGTCGATTGCGTGCCGCCGGCTGCGCTGAAGGTCCAGGTAGTCAGATTGTCCGGCAGTGTGACCGTGATCGATGCGTTACCGGCCGCGTTCGTCACCAACGAGGGGTTCCAATACGCGGTATCGGGAAACTTGACTCGAGTTGGGCCGGCAGGGCCGCCCCCGCCGCCGCTGCCGCCTTTCGACCCAACCGTCTGATTCAGATTCAGACGATCGATATACAGGTTGAGCGTTGCCGCGCTCTCCACGCCCAGATCGCGTTGCGAGTAATACGTATCCATCAGGCTCGTGTTCTGGCTCGCGGCCAGGGCCAGCACGGCCTTGTCGACCAGGCTCACGGCCAGCTGGGCCTGTACCGGGCGTCCCTGACTGTCCGCTGTGTGAACCGTAAAGGTCACCCGTTGCCCGGGCGCGGCCTTGCTAGCGGAGGCGTGAACCGTCACGTGAAGAGTATGGGCTGACACGTCCACCGGAAGGGCGACGTAGCCCATTCTCCAGACGGGAATACTGGTGTCCTTGCCGGGACCCTTGACCAGCGTGACCGAGACGAAAATGTTGGGTGCGTAGAGCCCTGTGATCGGCAGGCTAATCGTCGAGCTGTTGGAGGGCAGGGTGAGCAGCATGTGAGACAGCACGGTGCCGCGCTCCACGGTGACCAGCGCCGTCATGCCTGCCAGCGGCGCGGTCACCAGAATGTGGGCCACGTCGCCTGGCTTGTAGTTTTGCTTGTCCGCTACCAGGCGGATCCGATCGTTGTTCTGTGGCTGCCACGGCACGTACGTCTCGCCGGTCCCGAGTACCCAGAGTGACAACTTGCTGCTCGACGTTCGTCCGGCTGGGTCGCTAGCAATCGCCTCCACGATGTACTCGCCACCGTCGGCCGGCGTGATCAGCGCGTCGGCCTTGCCCTGGCCATTGGTGTGCAGTGAGGAGACGCGCACAAGCGTGTCCTTGTGGCTGTCCTGCCAGTAGTAGTTGCCGCTACTGTCACGCACGAAGCTGCTGAGCCAGACACGCTTGTAGAGCTTGAGCGTGACTGGCGTGCCTGCCGCCACGTGCTTGTCATCGTCCGAGACGCTTATCACCCCGATCACGTTCGGCTTGCCCGCGATCTGCAGGTAGCCTGCCGGCTTTAGCCCGATATAGACGGACGACTTGTGCACCACGACTTGCGTGCTCTGTGCCACCTGCTGATTGTCTGGGCCGGTGAGAATTGCTTCCAGCGTGAATTGCTGGCTCCTCGAGGTCGCCTTGATGTTCGCGGGGACCACGAAGTGGAAGTCACCGTGACTATCGGTCTTGCCGCTCCCCTGCGTCACCTCCTGCCCGTTCGATCCCTGGTAGTTCATGAGGTCCACATAATCGTTGTCCCCGAAACTGTAGTCGGGGAACTGAACGCTGGAGAACGTAAAGTCGTTCTCCGTCAAATCCCAGGTGACCGGCGCATTCGAGAGCGGCGCGCCGAAGTAGTAGTGCGCGCGAACCTGCACACCGACCTTCTCGCCCTGTGTGTAGTTGGCGTTTTCGCCTCGGTCGCTGATCACGGTCACGGCGTAGTTTGGCTTTGCATATGCCGCAACCTGGAAACTGACGTCAGCGCTGCTCACTCCGATCTTCGCGCTCAAATCGAAGTACCCCGTGGACGCGGCCGGGCTGAGCGCGAGCTTGCCGCTGAACCCACCGAAACTATCCAGCGGGAGGCGTTGCTGGTAGACCGTCCCCTGGCGAGGATCCTGAATCGTCACAGTGGCCGAGGTACCTGCCGCGGGCATGGAGTAGCGGCCGTCAGCGTCGAGACGAGCAATTCCCTTGAAGTAGACGGTCTGGCCCGGCCGGTAGATCGGTCGCTCGGTCGTCAGTTGCACGCGAATGGGCTGGAGATAGCTGCTGAACGGCAGCTGGTAGTCCCATGGCCCGATCCCGCTGTTCCAATCGAGCGAGCAAGCCGACACGTCGGAGCCATCGCTCAGCTGTGCCATCATGGAATGTTGGAGCAGGGAGTCAGTGCCCGCCACACTTCGCACCGTCTGCTGGAAGATGCCGTCGTGGTTCGTGACGCCCGATGCCCATACCCGCGACGTGTTGGAGTCAATCACGCGAACCGACTCGCCAGCCACGGGCTTTCCCGACTTGAGATCGGTAGCCCAGACGAAAACCTGATTCTGGCCGACCTTGAACGTGGCCGACGTGCGCGTCACCAGGATCAGCAGATGGTCGGCAGGTACGGCGCCGTTCAACTCCGTCCATGCGTTGACCAGGTAGTAACCCGGCGGCACCGGAGCGCCATTGGCAGTCAACGACTGGGATACCAGCAGCGACTTGTTGGGCGCTGCCTGCGAGCCGATCTGCCACGTTGCAAGCATCGGTGCGCCGTTTGGGGCAGATCCATCCCATCGGGAGGGTGGGTTGGCGAGCAATCGCTGAAACTCGGAAGCCGTCAGCCTGTAGAGATTGAGCGTGAAGCTTGGCACGTTCACGGCGCGCGCATAGACCCTGGCCCCGATATATGCGTTGTACATGGCGCCCGGTCCCTGGCTCACCAGCGAAACGCTCGGCGATGCCTGCTGCGTGGTAAACGCCAGGTCATATGGGCTGGACAGCGACTGTCGGGCCGTTCCAATTGCGCCTCGCGCGATACTGACGATGTACCTGGTAGATGGCAGGAAGTCGCCGTTGATCGTGACCTTCGTGCCGGAGTCGTCGAGATACACATAGGAGTAGTCAACTGTCGGGCTGATGTGTATGGCCTTCTGCATGCGATTCTGATCAGCCGGTGCGGAGAGTTGCACCGTGATCCCGTTGGCCGTGTTGACGTTTGTTTCACCGCTGACCGGCGTGCTGCCCGTCACGACAAGCGACCCGGTGACGCCGAAGTGCCACCGAACTGCCGACGCCATGGGTAGCGGCCCGCCGAGTGAACGCACCCCCGAACCGACGGAAGCATCGACTTTGGCTCCCAGCGGGAACGCCTTGGTCGGGTGGAACGTCATCACGGTGTTCTTGGCTGGCGCGGGCGCGCCCGAGTCGGAAGCCGGCACCGCCGCGGTGCTGCCGTTCGATTGCGTGGCCAACAGGGGACCATTCCACGAGAATCTCCCTGTCACTGCGTGCCCGTTGACCCGTAGCAAGAAGGCCGCTTCTGCCGTGGCCGGGCGCACCGGCTCGTTGAAGACAACCTGCACGCTATCGACAGGACGCACGTGGAGCGTGTTGTTCACCGGCGCCGTCGTTTGTACGTTCGGCCGCAGCGTGTCAAATGAAAACGCATACGGCACGGCCAGCGTCGAACCGTCAAGAGCCGCGAGGTTGCGCGCGGTTGCCACGTGATATCGCGTAGCGGGCGCCAGGCCGGCAGGCAACTGATAGGACCAGATGTTCGTATTGACCCACCTGCCTTGTCCCGACGTCGCCGGAGAGATCGTAGCCGGCGCATGAGCTCCCGCCACACCGACATCCCCCAGGGCGACCATCGTGTGGTCGAAGGTCAGGGACACGAAGCTCGTCGTCGGCACATCCACCGCGCCCGCGCCTGGCGTGCTGTTCGTCACACGCAGCGATGGCGCAGCAACTGCTGATGTTCCGGCTTGTCCGAGCGTGCCGGCAAGCAAGACGACGGCGACGGAGAGTCGAACGACGGCGCGAGAGCAGTGGGCAAGAAGCGGGTTACGCATTGAACACCACCATCCTTTCGATGCTGTTTCTATAATGACACCCGTGACGGTCCGTCCGCTAGGGGGGCGGTTGCGGCTTCTCCACCTGCACTGTTACCACGCCGCTTCGCACGAGACGCCCAGATGCATCGCGACCGGTTGCCAGGATGCGATGCGAGCCTGCCTGCAGATGCCAGTACCATTCCCCATTCTCCCCCGGCAGTCGTGCTGCCGGGCGCCCATCGACGAGAATCTCCAAACTTCCTGCCACGATGGCAGTTGACTGCACATCGACTGGTATCGCCTGGTACTGCAACGGAATGGACAGGCTGATCTGGTATTGAGCGCCATTCGGCGGAGCGCCCAATGCCACGACCGCTTGCGTTGCAGTCGCGCGAGCCGCGCGGCGCGGCTGGGTTCCGGCGACGAACACCTCGTCCCTCCGGTTCGTGCACGAAGCGTCGGGCGGCCGACCCGTGGCTGGGCAGATCGTCTCGTGTACGATTCCTGGCGGCACGGCGAACTCGCGCCACGGTATGCCGCGAAGCGCCGTCTCCATGAAGTCGTGCCAGATTGGTGCCGCCCCGCTGATGCCCGAGACGTCACGCATGGCAGTATTATCGGCATTCCCCACCCACACGCCTACCGTGAGGTCTGGGCTATATCCCACGGTCCAGTTGTCATGAAAGTCGCTTGTCGTGCCGGTCTTGGCAGCGGCCGGGCGGTCGAGCAGGAGCGGGCTGCCGTCTCCAAATTCCGGCATCCTGGCAAGGTTATCGGAGAGAATGCTCGTGATCAGATACGCGACCTGTGGGCTGATTGCCCTGCGCCCGGTGGTTGGTTGCCAATGGTAGAGGACTCGTCCGCTGCCATCTGTAACGCGCAGAATGGAGACCGGATCGTGGTGCGTGCCGCCGGTCGCGAAAGTGGCGTAGGCGTCGGCGAGGTCCAGTAGCCGCACTTCTCCACCCCCCAGCGTCAAAGCCAGCCCGTAGCGATGCACGTCGTTCATTGTAGTTATGCCGGCGGCGTGCGCGACATCCAGCATGGCCGCCATGCCGACGTGAGCGAGGACCTTGACCGCCGGCACGTTATACGAGTTCGCCAGGGCCGTCCGCAGCGTTACCGGGCCGTGAAACAGCAGATCGTAGTTCTGTGGCACGTATGGCAGCCCTTCTTTTGTCCGAAACGCGGTCGGCGCATCGTCGACGACGGTTGCCGGCGTGTAGTCCCGCGCGAACGCGGCCGCGTAGGTGAACGGCTTGATCGCCGACCCCGGCTGCCGGAGCGCGAGCGCGACGTTTACTGCGCCGTCAATGCTCTGATCGGAGAAGCCGGCACTGCCGACCATCGCCAGGACCTGCCCGGTGCTCGGGTCGATCGCGACCAGGGCCCCGTCGTGCACGTTGTTGTTCTTGCCCAGCGCGGCCACGTGTTGCTGGACAATCGCCTCGGCTTGCCGCTGCAGATTGAGGTCGAGGCTGGTGATCACCTGCAACCCTCCTTGCTCGAGGGCCTCGTGACCGTACGTCTGTTCGATCTGCGATACCACGTAGTACACGAAGTGCGGGGCCTGCAGGACGGCGCCGTTCGCGGCCAATGCCAACGGCTCCTCCTCGGCTAGCCGGTCCTGCGTGGCGGTTATGTAGCGGTCCTTGAGCATCAGGCGAAGCACCGCTCGGCGACGGGCTCTCGCCGCTTCCGGCGAGATCAGCGGATTATAGTACGTGGGCGCGCGGGGAATACCTGCCAGCAGGGCGCATTGGGCCAGATCCAATGTCGAAACCGGCCGCGCGAAGTACGCTTCCGCCGCCGCTTCCACGCCATAGGCGAGATTCCCATAGTAGACGTTGTTCAGATACAGCGCGAGCACATCGTCCTTCGACATCCGCAGGGATAGTTGCAGCGCCAGCGAGGCCTCGTGCAGCTTCCGGCTCAGCGTGCGCTGGTCGCGTTCGGAGGGGCTGAGCAGAATGGTGCGGACAAGCTGCTGTGTGATCGTGCTCCCGCCATAGGCAGGCGTCTGCAGGCGTGCGTCAAGCAGCAACGACCGCACGATGCCCCCGGCGTCGATCCCGGGGTTGTGGTAGAACGACGCGTCCTCGGCCGCGATTGTCGCCTGGCGCAACGCGGCCGGGATGTGATCCAGCGCTACTGTCACCCTGCGGCCGCCGGGCCCTACGACTTCAAACAGCACCTTGCCGGTGCGATCCATGATCCGAGTGCTGGGAGCCGGCAGGTAGGCGTTCAGGTTGTCGGGCAGGGGATACACCCAGAACAGCGCGAGCACGCCCGCCGCCAGCAGAACGAGGAGCATCGCTACTATCGCCAGCAGCCAGCGAATCGCACGCCACAGGCGTTTGCGGACGCGACGAGTCACTGGCGTGGGCTCCTGCGGCGATGTCACGTCATCCGGCTCCACGTGCCTGTCCTCGTTACAGCCTTGCGGTCGCGCCCCCTGGCAAAGGCCCTGCACCCAATGTCCTACTGTACAGGAATAACGTTTGGCCATCTCAATCCGTTACACCACACCGAGGCCAAGCCAGAGCCGGCGACACGACATCCTCGAGCCCCAGGTCGAAGCGGTGTCAACATCGAGACCGCAGGTTCCGGCACACGCCAAGCCGGAGATCTTGCTTTTCTCGCCTATTTCCTGCTGCCGCGCTGTGCGCTGCACACGCTTCCTCGCTATATTCACTTTGGACAGGGAACAGGCACTGCGCGGGGGGCAGGCTTCCCGCTGGCGTTTCCCCTGGCCGGGACGCGTGCGTCCCGGTGCACCTAGGACGGCAGCCGTCCATCTATTCTTAGTCTTGATCGCTACGAGGCGATAGGGGGAGAATCTGGCATGGCAGGCGAGAATCCCGAAGCGTACTGCGTGAAGTGCAAGGCCAAACGCGCAATTGTCGATGCCAAACAGGTGACGATGAAGAACGGGCGACCTGCACTGCAGGGCAAGTGCCCTGTCTGCGGCACGACCCTGAATCGTATTCTATCGAGCAAGTAGTCCGCGACCGGACGCGTCGCCCCAGCGCTGGAGGCGGGAGGGATAGACTCTTGCCTCCAGGACAGCCGGCATAGCTGCCGCGTGTCCGGATCGCCGTGGACCCACATAAGCCGGGAGCGTGAGCGCTGTGCCGCCTGCACTCCCAGCCCCACGAGATATGGTGTAAACCGGCGCTCGCACGGCACCCGCGCCCGCTGTACGAAGTGCGCTCCGCGGCACGCCTCAGCTGAGTCCCAGCTGCGAAATGGCCTGCTCGCACTCAACCTGAAGGTCCGGTGACGATCCGATCGCCAGGGCGACATTCGCGCCGTGTACTCGGAGCGACATCGCGTACCCGGCGGCATGCCAGTCGACGGGAGCGGCCGCCGCCAGCGTGGCATGGAACCGCGCACCGGTATACGAGAGAAACGCCTTCTCGAATGCATGAGTGCCGGCCGTCGAGTCGAAGCGGGCACGCCACACGAGCACGCTATCGCTTGCACGCTGATACATCGACCAGCGATCGCTTTGCAGCGTTGCGGCAGCAAGATTCGCAGTCTGCGCGTTCGCCCCGGATGCCTGGTGTTGGCCGAGTAGGTCGGCGACCGCGAAGGCGCCCAGCACATCACTGCTGGTGCGCTTCCACTGAGCACCCAGCGAGATCGTGGGAACCGACAGCAGCGCGCCCACCTGCACGTGCTTCAGGTACAGAGAGGGGTTGAGCACTTGCCGCGTGCTGCTTGGCGGACTGGTGAGCGCGTGGTTGACCGCGGCAACCGCAGCGGCAGTCGCCGCCTGCCCCGACTTCCCTTTTTCCGCGGTGGTCATCAGGTACCTGACGAACACGGTGCCCTGCTGCGTGGGGAAACTGATGCGATCGTGCGCAAAGTCCGAAATCGTGGTTCCCGAGTTCTGCATCTGTTGGTTGAACGTGACCTGATCCGGCCGGCTGAAAGACGCCGCATAGCTGAGCATCGTGGTAAACGCATCGCCCTCCACGACTGCTTCCCGCGCCAGCAGGGAGTCGGTGTTGTAGCCGCCAGCGCTTTCGGCGTTCGAGAGGAGCCCACTCAGTCCAAAGAACTGATCCTGCAGCGCTTTCGTGTATTCATGTGCGATCACGGCGCGCTCGAGAGGAGTGAGGGGGGTTTTGGACGCGCGCACATACAGGCTTCTCGTGCGCATATCATAGTCGGCGGAGCTGGCAATGGAATACTGGCCGCGATCGAGCGCCGCGAGATCCTGTTGCGTCGTCAACGCGCCGAGCAAGTGCAACGCCGCGGCGCCGCCGGCGACGGACTCGGAGGCGAGCTCCGTTTGCGCGGTCTGGGAGATGGCAGTCCGCAGGGCGGCTGCCGCCAGAAAGCGTACCGTGACTGGCGACTTGGGTTGGAGCGACCGGATGCGCGATGTGGCGCACGCTATGGCTGTGATGCTGCTCTCAACAGCGGCATCGCCAGCGCCCGCGAATGTGACTTGCCGTGTCGAGCAGGCGACAGCGGCGAATGCTGTGCGCGCGTTCGGGCAATAGCCTTGAGCGCACAGCAGGGAAGTGAGCATAACGAGAGCTAACTGCAGCAAACGAACGTGCATAATGAGTCCTGGGGCAACCAGAGATTCGAGACGATGACAGGCCGGATGAGAACCGTAGCAGTTGAAACCCGGGTAGAAACTCCGAAAGCCCTAATTTACATCCCTCCTGCGTTTGTACAAGCACAGCCGCACCGCCTGCGCGCGGCGTCTTCACGTATCGAGTACCTACGCTACCATACGGCAGATTGCGGTACTATGAACCGCTTGGCGTTCGCGGACACGCCTCACCTGGCGGCCGTGCCAGTTGCTCATGGGCACCGAGCACGCCGCGGCAGTCAGTTGTACGCCGTCAATCCCAGGATTGCGATCTTGTCTTCCAATAGGCGATCTGATGGCTCAGCCAGCACCGATCCATCTGAAAAGACGATGGTCGGTAGCCTGCGAATACCACCATTTAGCTGCTCGACCAGTCCTTGCAGCTCCGCCCGATCTTCAATATCGACATACTGGTACTGCACGCCGTGGCGATCGAGGCACCGCCGCGACCGATGACAATCACCGCACCAAGCGGTGCCATACACGATGACAGATGAGTCCTGTGACAATTCCACCATACTTCTCGAGCTACACCACCATTCTACCCAACTCTTGGCGAGCTCCGCGCCTCGGTCCGCGCGAACTGCCCGGCGGAATGCTGCCGGCGAGCCGCGTGTGATCAGGGGCGCCTGGGATTGGCGCGCTCGGTAGGCCGGCGGCAAACGGACCTGCAAAGCGGGCCAACAATGCCTGAGAGCCGGCCAGAACACGGAATCGACCGCCAATCCCTTATCATGGAGTGCAGTTGGAGGTGTTCGCCGCTCCAGACCGGAGCAGTGGCGTCTGTATCATTGCTAGTATTCTTGTCTTCTTATGGTACTTGGAGGGAAATGGAGATGCGCGGCATCCCGGGATCGCGCGGCCTGCGAGCTCTCTTGTCGATAACTGTCGCGTCGGCGCTGCTGGGTGGCAGCGTGCACCCGCCCGCGCACTCCGCGGCTGCCGGTCTTCCAAGAGGCGGCACGCTGCACACGGCATTTGATGCCGACTTCTCCACGCTTGACCCAGCGGTCGGTTATGACCCGTTCGCCTGGACCGGCGAACACGCGATTTTCGAAGGGCTGCTGGACTTCGCCTCCGCACCTGGCAGCGCCGGCACGAAGCTCGTGCCGCGGCTTGCCGCCAGTTTGCCAGTCGTTTCGGCAGATGGCCTGCAGTATACCTTCACGCTGCGGCAGGGCGTGCATTTTCAGGCTCCGGTAAATCGCGAAGTCACTGCCGAGGACGTGCGCTATTCAATTGAACGCGCGCTTTCGCCACGGACGCCCAGCGCGGCCATGAACGGAAGTCCATTCTGGTCCGCGCTTCAGGGCACCGATGCATTTTGGACCAAGAAGTCCGACCACATCTCCGGGATCACGGTCAAGGGCAAGTACGGGATCAGTTTTCGACTTTCACAGCCGGACCAGGCGTTTCTCGACGTGCTGACATTGCCGTTCAGCTCGGTTGTTCCACGCGAGTGGGTTGAGAAGTGGGGGGCAAAGTTCAGCGATCACGCGCTGGGAACGGGCCCATTCGTACTTCAAAGCTGGACCCATGGCCGCCAAATGGTGTTGGCGCGCAATCCCAACTACTTTCGCACGGGCGTGCCTCTCGTGGACAAAGTCGTGATCGATTTCAATGTGTCCGACCATCTGCAAATCCAGCGTATTGAGGCAGGTGCTCTCGACCTTGCCGGCAATCTCGTGACCGCAAACGACTTCCTGAGCCTGAAGAACGACAGCAAATGGTCGAAGGGCCTCGCCTCCGAGCCGGACATCGAGGTCACGTATCTCGCCTTTAACATGAGTCAGAAGCCGTTCAAGGACAATCTCAAGCTTCGCCAAGCGATCAACATGGCAATCAACAAGCCCTTCATCCTCCGGCTGCTCAACGGCCGCGGCATTGCCATGAACGGCATTCTGCCGCCGACAATGCCGGGCGCCGATGCGAGCTTCACCTACTACAGCTACGACCCCGGCAAGGCCGCCGCGCTCCTGAAGCAGGCCGGCTACAAGCCGGGAGACCTCACCATCCCGTTGACATATCAGCAGAGCGGTGACTTCGACAAGGTGGCGCAAGAGATCCAGGCCGAGCTGGGTGCGATCGGCATCAAGATTCAGCTGAAGCCCGTGTCCGCGGATAGCTGGTACAGCACCATCGCCTATACCCAGAAGGAAGGGCCCTTCGTGCTTGCGCCATGGGGCCAGGACTATCCCGATCCGTCTGATTTCTTCGATCCGATTCTCAGCTGCAACGGCGGCAGCAACGCGGCATTCTACTGCAACCACAGCGTCGACACTCTAGCGAATAGGGCGCGCGGGATGATGGATTCATCGAAGCGTTTCACGGTCTACCGCCAGATGGAGTCGCTGGTTATGGCCGACGCGCCGTGGGTCCCGCTCTACGACAATGTGCTCTACGATTTCCATGGCTCGCGTTTGCTCGGGTTTTACATCCCGCCAGTGTGGCCGTTCAACTACGCGGACTATGCGGTTGGTGGCTAGGCCTGCGGGAGGCGTGAATCCACGGGGCCATGTTCTGGTAAGCGAGGTCCGACTCGAGTCGGTGCTTGAGGCGGGGCGCGCTCCTTCCGGCGTCGTCCCGGCACAGCCGCTCTGTGCGTTGAGATGACTCGGTTTCTGGTCAAACAGGCCGTGATCACGTGACCCGGAAAGACTTCATGCACTAGCTGAAGACCCATACATGCATACGTACGATATCGGCGACGACGACGGCGTGGGCTCAGGTGAGTCAGGGGATCTGCCGCCCGCGCGCGGATTCTGGTGGCTGTTCTGGCGGCAACTGCGCAAGGACCGGCTGGCGCTGGCGGGCGCGGCCATCATACTTGCTCTGGTGGCTATGGCGGTCGCCGCCCCGCACCTTTCACCACACGATCCCAACCAGCGTTTCTACAATGGAATCAGCCTGGATGGAGCGCCGCTCTCACCCGGCACCAATGGATACCTGTTGGGCACTGATGCCAACGGCCGCGACCTGCTCAGCCGGCTGATCTGGGGCGCTCGCGTCTCGCTGCTCGTGGGCATCGTCGCCAACGCCGTGGCCGTCGGCATCGGCGTGACCCTGGGCGCCGTGGCAGGGTTCTACCGCGGCTTTGTCGGCACGGTGGTCATGCGGTTTACGGACGTGATGCTGGCCTTTCCCGTCCTCTTGCTGGGCGTGGCGCTAGTGTCCATTCTGTCGCCGGGCATCCCGGTGATCATTATGGTAATCGGCCTGGTGAGCTGGACGAGCATGGCTCGTATCATCCATGGTCAGGTTGTCTCGCTGCGCGAGCGCGAGTTCGTCGAAGCTGCTCGAGCGAGCGGAGCGAGCGGCGCCGGCATCATCGTTCGGCACATTCTCCCGCACCTTGTGTCGCCGATCATCGTCTACAGTTCGCTGGGCGTGGCCACCGCAGTGCTGTTCGAGGCCAGCCTGAGCTACCTGGGCATAGGCGTTCAGCCTCCCGACGCGAGTTGGGGCAAGATGGTCGCCGAAGGCGCCAGCCAGGGCAGCGGTTTCGCCTATCCCTGGCTGCTGTTGTTCCCCGGGGCGGCCGTGTTCTTGACCGTGCTGTCTTTCAATCTGCTAGGGGATGGGCTGCGCGACGCCCTCGACCCAACAATGCGCATCCCGTGATCGTGTATGTGGTCCGGCGCCTGATCTGGGGCGTGGGCGTGTTGTTCGGGGTGGTCGCGATTACCTTCGTCCTTCGCTACCTCGTTCCCGCCGATCCGGCGCGCATTATCGGGGGACTGCACGCGACGCCTCAGGCACTGGCCGGCATCCGCCACCAGTATGGCTTTGACCAACCGCTGCCTTTGCAATTCGTGCACTATGTCGGCAACCTGCTTCGCGGCGATCTCGGGCCGTCGCTCTCGCTGGGTTCCGGTGTCACCTCGGTGCTACTCGACCGCGCCCCCTACACACTCGAGCTGGCTGTTGCCGGTTTGCTCGTGGAACTCCTGGTAGGCATTCCGATCGGCGTGCTGTCCGCCCTGCGCCATGGCTCGATCGCGGACAGAATGGCCGTCCTGTTCGCGCTCTGCGGGCTGTCCACGCCGACGTTCTGGCTCGGTCCGGTGCTCCTCTCGATATTCGCCGTGCATTGGACGCTCCTCCCGGCTGGGGGTGCCGACAGCGCCATGGCGCTCGTGCTGCCGGCGGTCACGCTGGGCCTGTCGGGTGCGGCGTGGTACACGCGGCTGATCCGTTCCAGCATGCTGGACGTGCTCAGCAGCGACTACATACGCACGGCGCGCGCCAAGGGACTGCCCTGGCCGATGGTGGTACGCAAGCATGCGCTACGCAACGCCCTGACGCCAATCCTCACCCAGATTGGACTGGACATGGCCTTCTTCCTGGGTGGCGTGATTGTAGTGGAGAACGTGTTCGCGTGGCCGGGCATCGGCCAGGTAGCGGCCATTGCCATCGGTAACGACGATCCCAACTTGATCATGGGCGCCGTGCTATTCGGCGCGGTCGCGGTGGTCGTGGCCAACCTTGTGGTCGATATTCTCTACGCGGTTCTCGACCCTCGCGTGCGATTGGACTGAGTCAGCCGTTCAAGAGATGCGCCGCTCAGCCGTCACGGTCTTTTCGTGCCGTCCGCATTTGGACGAGCCGGCAACGGCGGTCGAGCGCGACTCGGTCGCTGGGGCGGGTTGGGCACCATGCTCGGCTTCTGCTCCAGTCTCGCCAGCGCCTCGCGTATGGCCCGCTCCAATTGCGCGTCGCGCCCTGCCGCGCAATCTTGCGGCGTGTTGTCTACTTCAATATCCGGGTCGGTGCCGTAATTCTCGACCTGCCAGCCGACGTCGAGGAACCAGAACGAGAACTCGGGCTGCGTGGTGATCGTGCCGTCGACCAGCGCGTGGCGCGGGTAGATGCCAATAACACCTCCCCACGTCCGCTTGCCGATGAGCGGCCCGAGCCCGAGCAGCTTGAACGTGTGGCAGAAGATGTCGCCATCCGAGCCGGCCAGTTCGTCGGTAAGCGCGACAAGCGGTCCCCGTGGCGACTCCCCCGGATAGGGCTCAGGCGCACCCCAGCGCGAGAAATCGTATCCGGCACGCCGGCGACCAAGCTTCTCTAGGATGAGTGCTGATACGTTGCCGCCGCCGTTGTTACGCACGTCGACGATCAGCCCCTCCCGGTCGTATTCCTGCAGGTACGTTCGGTGAAATTCCGCGTACCCGTTCGGTCCCATGTCCGGAATGTGCACGTAACCGACGCGTCCACCAGAGGCGTCATGGACCAACCGCTGGTTCGCGTCAACCCATTCGCGATAGCGCGCGGGCTTCTCGTCATGCAGTGCCTTGACGGTGACCAAGCGCGGCTCAGCGCTCTCGCCCGAGGCGACAGAAAGCACTACCTCGGCGTCCGCCTGGTTTACCAGCAGTTGCTGTGGGCTGCATGCGATGCCGACCGGCTGGCCGTTGATTGCCAGGATCCGGTCGCCGACGTTGACGTTCACCCCAGGGGCAAGCAGCGGCGAGGACGCGCTGGGATCGCCGATGTCTCCGGCAATCAGGCGTGTGATGCGAAATGCCCTGGCCTCACGGTCGAACACCCACTCCGCTCCCAAGTACCCCTGCTCGTATTGAGGTCCTTTGCGATACTCTCCCCCCATCTCATAGGCATGCGATGTGCCAAGCTCGCCTTGCATCTCCCAGAGCAGGTCCGAGACTTCGCCACGACTGTTCACGCGATCGAGCAGCGGAAGGTACCGATCGTATACCGCGTTCCAAGCCACCTGCGACATGTCTGCATTCCAGAACTGCTCTCGCTGCAGCCGCCACGCCTCTCGATACATCTGCCGCCATTCCATCGCGGGCACGACCGACACACGGACACGATCGAGATCGAGCCAGCCAGTCCTGCGGCCCGGCCTATCGCGTTCGTTCTTCTCAGGCTCCGTCGGACGTTCGCCGGCGCGAAGCACGCGCAGGCGGTTTCCAGCCCGATAGATGAGCGTCTTGTGGTCGGGGCCGATCGCGAAATCGGTGATCCCGGACACCAGTGTCTCCTGGCGCTGCTCGTCAAGATCGTATTTCTCCAACGATCCCTTCGCGTCCGGCTCGGCCTGCATGCGTTCCCTGTTCCGTGTACCTTCGATGGGAAACGATGAGAAGATGGCCGTTCGCTTCGTGCCCTGCACGCGTCCGTATCGGCCTTCGGGGACTGGAAACGGCACGATGCGATTATCGATTCCGTCCAGGTCGATCGCGAGCGCAGCCGGCTGCTCGGACTGCTCGAGGTCCTGCTTCGCCCGTTCAATGCTCGCTTCGTCCTTGCTCCACAGCGGCTGCGCGTCACGTGCAAATGGTGAGCGCAGGTCCTTCCGAAGCGTGACAGCATAGGGGCGCGCGCCGGATGGGAAGCTCATTTCGAACTGCAGGCTATCGCGGACCGGATCGTAGGTGCGGTACCCGAGAAAATACAAGTATCGTCCCTCTGGGTCGAAAGAGGGCCGCAGGTCGAAACGGACGGGCCTGGTGACAGGCCAGCTTTCGCCGCTCTCAATGTTGCAAAGCTTGATGCAGGCTGTCTGAGCAGTCTGGAAGAGGCTGTAGGCTATCCACTTGCCGTCGGGCGACCAGTCCATGCCATGGATGCGCTCATACATGCTGCGATCCAACACGCGGACTCCAGCATCTGCCAGATTGACGAGCACCAGTTCATTGCGATGATTGCTCAGCGCGACATGTTCGGCCGTGGGCGAGGCCTGGAGCGAGATTGCGCGGCCAATATCGAGACCCGGAAATGCATGGGGCGCGGCGTTGCCATCGGATGCGAGGACTTCGATCATCTCGTGGTCGCCATTGTCGCGCAACCCCACGAGGCGTTTCCCATCGTGTAGCCAGGTCAGCAATCGGTACCGAGTGCCGTCGGGCTCACCGTGCTGGGAGACCGCTCCTTCCCAGTTCGGCATGCTGTAGGCCTTTCCTCGCGTCGTGAGCGCCACGCTATGCCCTTCGGGATGGAGCGACCAGCTATCGAGATACCGCGCGGCGGAGACAAACTTGCGGCTTCGCTGCGTGCGCGAGCCAGCATACGTAATCGGCACTCGTCGAGCGGTATCCCCATCGGCACTCAGGATGTAAAGCTCTGCTCCGCAGTGATACACCAGGCGGCGGCCGTCGGAGCTGAGATTGCGCGCATAGAAGTCGTCGTGGTCCGTGTGCCTGCGAACGTCCTTACCGGAGGGCAGACAGGAGTAGACGTTTCCCATCCCTTCATGATCGGAGAGGAAGAAGATGCGATCGCCGACCCAGCATGGGCCGGCGAGATTGCCGTCGAGGTGCAGAAGAGGGTGGAAAGTGCCGGTGTCCTCGGGATCGATCCACAGCGTGCCGGCAGTACCGCCGCGATATCGCTTCCATCGCGCCGGATCTGCCGTGTTTCGTCCGAGTACCGTGCCGCCGCGAGCGCCGTGGGCGATGGCCAGCGCCGGGCCGTACGGCAATTGCCGAGGCTGGCTCCCGGCGAGGGCGACGGCGAAGAGCACGCGATCCCGCCGGAATGGCCGCTCCGCCTCGCTGGCGTACACTATCTCGGCGCTGTCGGCCGTCCAGCCCACGACTATCGGAGTGGCGCCCTGGAAGGTCAGGCGGCGGCTCGGTCCGCCCTCGGCCGGCATGACATGGACTTCGGCCGGACCTTCCTCTCGGCCCACGAAGGCGATGTGGGCGCCGTCGGGCGAGAACCGAGGTAACGTGGCCTCCCCGACATTGGCAGTTAGCCGTTCAGCGATGCCTCCATTGGCCGAAACTCGCCACAAATCGTCCTCGCTGACGAAGACGATGCTATCCCGCCAGATATGCGGGAATCGAAAGTATCCTTCCGCGGCCATCACAATCCCTCTCAGCCGGAGACAGTCAAACATCTCCTCAACCAACGATCCGCAGCGTCAGTATACGTGAGTCGCCCGAATCGCACGCCAGCCCGCATGCCCGCATGGGTCCCCGCCGGATTGCCGGGCTCCGATCCATGAGATGCGGCGCCCAGCGCCAGGCGCCGCGCCGTAACGCATTCCGGCGCCTCCTGCCGGCCGCGGCGACCGATCGGTCCCTCGCGCTCCTCTGGTTGCCGGCTTCCATGATGCTTCACCAGCTGCTCATCTCGGCCCTCCGGATGCGAAGTCTCGAGTTTCGCGGCCAGTCAACCCGCAAACCGCGGCAGCGGTACGCTACCAGTATGGCTCGCATGGAGTGGACCGCGACGATCAGGGTGGCGCGAGGAGTGTGGAATGGGAATCAACAGCCGTGAATCGTGCATCCGGCAACATGTGACCATATGTGCGGGGAGAGGATGGGACAGGTGGGCTTTTCCGCGCCCGGCTTGTCCGGCTCGATTCGCATGACGCGCGATGCCAATAAGGGGCGCGAAATCATCGTCGCCGCTATCACGTTCTCGGAAAGGGGTTGTCGATGGCCTCAGCAACTACTCCGGCCGCTGGCCAGGCCGCACCGAAGTTCACGCTGCCCACTGCGGACGACCAGTCCATCTCTCTCGACGACTACAAGGGCAAGCAAGTGGTGGTGTTGTACTTCTACCCCAAGGACGACACGCCGGGCTGCACCAAGGAGGCCTGCGCCTTCCGCGATCTGGGCAGCCAATTCGCGGACGCGGGGGCCGTGGTACTGGGCGTCAGTCCCGATCCGGTCGATTCCCATGCCAGGTTTGCCGGCAAGTTTTCGCTGAACTTTCCTCTGCTGGCGGACGCAGACGCGACAGTGGCAAAGGCGTACGGGGCGTGGGGCGAAAAGACGAATTACGGCAAGACGTCCATGGGGATCCTCCGCACGACCTTCGTCATAGATCGGCAGGGCGTTATCCGGAAGATCTTCCCGCGAGTGAAAGTCGATCAGCACGCCGACGAAGTGTTGGAGGTGGTGCGCTCGCTCGGCGCGTAGCCTGACGCGTCGTGCAACAGGCAAGCCACGCGGGGCGATCGGACCCTGTGCAAGAAGTTCAGGTCTGCCGGGCGACGCTCAGTCGGCGCCGATAACTCCTGGTCTTGCTGCGGTTCCCGCACTCGGCCATCGTGCACCACACCCGGGATTGATTGCGCGAGCGATCGAAGTAGGCCCACTGGCACGTTTCGTCTCGGCAGGCCTTGAGCTGCAACCAACCGCCCGCGACAATTGCGCTGACCATAACAGCCAGGATCTGTCCAAGCGCGCCCGCCACGCCGCCGGCAACCGGTGTCACCTGCAACTCGTCCGGCGCGGCGAGCCGCACGACCAGGCCGGATGCCGCCAGCGCGCGATCGATCGCTCGCGTCGCCTCGTCGGGCGCCGGGCAGCCGTTATGGCTCAGCAGGTGAGCGCGAAGCGCCTCTCGAACGGTCAGGACCCACGCGTGGTCGTCGGCCGAGACCGTCGTTCCAAAGGCCAACAGGCCCCTCCGAACCAACCATGCCTGAGTTTGCAGTGGGCTGCTCAACTCTTCCCTGTCATAGGCAAAACATGCGGTATTGACGAACTCCTCGATCAACGCCACACCCTCCGGCATGCGTTCGGCGAGCCCTAGCACCAAAGTCGTATCCTCACATCAACGCGCGTTTCTCTACCCGATGATATCAGACCAGTCGGACCCATTGACAGGCAGTAGACACCACCATACCATGGTATGGTGGTGTTTCGAGTAGTGTATATCCGATTGCACTCGCGATGCCGTTTGCGCGCAGCGAAGCTGCGCAGGTGTCCGGAATCGACCTATATTGGACTCGTAAGGGAGAGTCGGCATTCTTGCGGTGGAGATTGCTCCATGCTCGAGCACGGGGTACGTTGTGCCGTACCGCAGGAATGAAGCATATCGGCTGGGTAGGCGGTGAGTGCTTTGGCTTGGCGACGACTTGCAGACACGCTCGGCGTTCGACTGCGGCATGTTCTTGCCGGCGCGCTCGATCACTCGGATTTCCAGGAGCTCCTGCTCAGCATCCCGCGATTGCGGCCATCCGCCGCCAGTCGCGCCATGCACGGATCGCTGGCCGACGCGCTTCACCCACATCGCCGCTGGCTGTGGCGGCAACGCTCGCTCGTTCTGCTGGCTCGAGGCGTGCTCGCTGCCTCATCGTATGTCGTGGTAGCGCATTTTCTCCTGGCGCGCCTGCTGCCGTCCGCGCCAGATCTTGCCGTTTGGGCGCCCGCGCTCTTCTTCCTGTTTGCCGGAATCTGGCTGTGCATCGCAAACAAGCCCAGTATCCAGGAGACGGCGTACTGGCTCGACCACCGTTTTGAGCTGCACGAGCAGCTCGGCACCGCCCTGGAGCAGGACCCGAACGCGAACGAGCATTCTCTCGCTGGGCGCCAGGTGGCCAGGGCCATGGATCTGGCCGGCAGGCTGCCGGCTCGACCGATGGACGTGCGACAACAGGGTCCTTGGGCCCTCGCAGTCGCGGTCGCGCTTGTCGGCGTGCTCAGCGTTGTGATTCCCGGGCAAACAACGTCGGGCGTCGAATCAGCATCTTCTGCCGTCCCGAGTCAAAACACTTCTATAAGGTCGCCCGGTCCCGTGGCTCGAGCCACGTCCGGCCAGCGGCTCGCGGTGCGTGCACCCTTGAAGGTTGCGCCGGCGCTGCCGCACGGGGGCGCGCGCACGGGAATTCACGCGGTCGCCACGAGCCAGCCCTTGCTGTCGTCGTCGCTGCAGATTCGGCTAGGTCCCAGCTCGGGCAATGCCGCGACGCAAGACACTACCGGCGCTGCGTTGCAAGTGGCGCATTTGAATGGAGCCGCGTCGTCGAAGAGCACAAAGGCCGCCAGGCAGCCGCCCGCGTCCGGCAACTCCGGCAAATCTCAACGGCCGGCTGGATCGAGCCAGTCGAGCCCTGCAAGTCCACAGGGCTCGTCCCAGAAGGGCGGCAATAGCGGCACCGGCCAGGGCCAGCATGGCCCCAATGCCAACAGCAATCAGCCGCAGCAGGGCGTTCAGCAACAGCTAGACAACGGTGCTCAGGGATCACCCAGCCAGGCGCCACCCCGCTCGCCCGCAGGATCGCAAATTTCTCAGGGTCAGAATCAGACGCAGAGCCATTCCGGACGGCAATCTTCGCAGGCATCCGGCCAACAACGCGGCAGCTCCCAAGCCAACCCGTTTGGCGTCGATCCCTCTGCGCCGAAGAACAAGTCCGGCCAAACTCCTCCCGGCAACAGCACGAAGACCGTTAAGCCCGGAGGTTCCGGGACGTCTCCAGGACAGCGTGGCTCAGCCGGGGCGCAGCAAGGGACTGGCGGCGGCAACAGCGCCGATAACTCGCCTGACGGCCGGCCGTACAATCGGTCGGGCTCATCGCTTCCATCTTCACCCAACAGTCCGCAGACAGGCGGCGGCAAGTCGTCGGGACCCACTCACACGACCACGATAGAAGTGCAAGGAAAGGCGACTATCGGCAGCGGAGGAGGTCAAGGTCCGGACCTCGTGCGCGTCATGCCTTATGGCGCCGAGCCGGGCGAGGCACTGCAAGGACCCAGTGGCGGCGGATCAGGTACTGTGGAGGGGTACGTGCCGGAACAGACTTTCATGTTGTCGCCCGATGAGCAGGCCCTGGTGCAGGCGTATTTCGGCAATGGCACCGGCTCATGATCACGCCTGAGGAATTCCAGGAGAGCGTGCGTCGCATCCTCCAGGAGATCTCCACGGTGATCGTCGGGCAGGAGGCGGTGACCCGCGGCGTGCTCACGGCAATGCTCGGAAACGGCCACGTCCTGCTCGAGGGAGTGCCGGGCCTGGGAAAGACGAGCCTTGTTCGCGCCTTTGCCGGTGCGCTGGGTCTTCAGTTCGGCCGCATTCAGTTCACACCCGACCTCATGCCTGCCGATATCACCGGGACGAATATCGTCTCCGAGGACGAGATGGGACGTCGCAGTCTCACATTCCAAGGAGGGCCTGTGTTCGCGAACCTGGTGCTCGCGGACGAGATCAACCGTGCTACGCCCAAGACGCAGAGCGCCTTGCTGGAGGCAATGCAGGAACGGACCGTAACGGCGGGCACCGTCTCGCACGCTCTACCTGAGCCCTTCTTCGTGCTGGCCACGCAGAATCCCATCGAGATGGAAGGGACCTACCCGCTGCCCGAAGCGCAGCTCGACCGCTTCTTCTTCAAGCTTCTCGTGACGTACCCGTTCCGCGGCGAGCTCGCCACGATCGTGCGCCGCACGTCTGCCGCGGACGTTGCGATCTCGCGGCCCGTCGCGGGGGGAGACACGCTCATCGCCATGAACCGGCTGGTGTGCGAAGTGCCTATGGCCTCCCACGTCCTGGACTACGCGGTGCGCGTCGTGCTTGCTACTCAGCCTGATCTTCCCGGTGCGCCGGAAGTGACGCGCAAATACATCCGCATAGGCGCCAGCCCCCGAGGTGCACAGGCCATCACACTGGCAGGCCGCATCTTCAGCCTGATGGACGGCCGCTTCAACCTCTCATATGACGACGTGCGGGCAGCGGTGCATCCGGCGCTCCGGCATCGCATTTGCCTCAATTTCGAGGCGGAAGCGCGCGGACTCACCGTCGACTCGATCCTGGATCAGATCGTCGGCGCTGTGCCCGAAGTGCCGCACTGACAGCGGCTGAGGTGTCCGGTGAATTGGCTTTCTCGTCTTCGTCGTGAAGCGTGGCGTGGCTGGGCAGATACGGCGACCCCCGATCTCGGCGGGCCGTTGCTCAGCAGCGCGTTTCTCAAGCGGATCGAAGGGCTCAGCCTGAGCGTCGGCCGGCGCAGCACGACCGGTTTCGTGGGGGAGCACTCCAGCGTCCGGAAAGCGCATTCGGTTGAGTTTGCCGACTATCGCGACTACCGCCCCGGGGACGATATCCGCCTCATCGACTGGAATGTGTATGCGCGCCTCGGCCAGCTGACGCTCCGGCTCACCGAAGCAGCCGAGGCGACGACATTGCATCTCCTCGTGGACTGCAGCGCATCGATGGCCTTTGGCGCCCCGACCAAGTTCCGCACCGCGCAGCGCATCGCGGCGGCACTCGGTTGCCTGGCGCTTGCCCGCTACGATAGCGTGATGATCACGCTCCTTCGCGCGGAAAGCGCGCATGTTTTGCCGCGCCTGCGTGCGAAGAACGAGACCGGCCGTCTGCTCACTGTGCTTGAGGATCTCAAGCCCCAGGGTGCCCTGGATCTTGCAGCAGCCATCCGCTCATACTGCTCCAAGCCTCGTCGCGGCCTGTGCGTGCTGATCTCGGATCTGATATCGCCCTCGAGCCTTGAGGGGATCCTGGGCTCACTGCGACATATTGGGCTGGAGCCCGCTGTCATTCAAGTACTGGCGCCCGAGGAGGTGCGGCCGAGAATCGAGGGCGCGTTGAATCTGGTGGATTGCGAAACGGGAGGCACCTTGCTCGCCGATGTGAACGCGCCGGCGCTCAAGGCGTATTCAGCGAGGTTCGCCAACTGGACGGCCGAGCTGGAGGCAGCCAGCCTGGTTCAGCATGCGCCGTTCGTCCGCCTGCTCACGGACCAGCCTCTGGAAGAAGTGCTGTTCACCGCAGTCCGCGGGCGGTTAGTGCAATGAGCTTCACCCAGCCATTTGCACTTCTGGGATTGCTCCTGGCCCCTTTGCTCATTTCCTTCTACATGTGGAGGGCACGGCACCGCCGCCAGGCCGTTTCCAGCACGTGGTTGTGGAGCGAGGCCCTGGCAACGATCAGCCACACGCCGCACCGGCACTTGCCATTTCGCGAGCCGCTGCTGCTCTTCCAGTTGATTGCGGTCCTGCTGCTGACGTTCCTCTTCGCCGGGCCACGTCTCTCAGAGCCGGCCCACGTGCACGAGATCGTCGTGCTGGATGGCTCCGTAGCGATGGCGGCAACAGATGTGGCCGAGACGCGGTTCGCTGCAGGACAGCGGCGCATCGAAGACATGATCGCGCGACTTGGATCGTCCGACAGTATGAGCGTGATCCTCGCGGGCCCGCATGCACGGCTTGTGGGCGAGATCCCGGGCAATATCGACCTTGCCAGGGCGGTCAGCCAGCTGAGCGTGTCGCAGGGCGTCGCCGACCTTGCCGGGGCCACAGCCATTGCCCGCGGACTCGTGACCGAAAAGGGCTCGCCACGGTTCACCTACGTCGCCGCACCAGAGACCCCCTCTTTTGCGAGTAGCGGCCTTCCACTGGAAGTTGAGAGGATCGGCGCCCCTTCCCTGAACGATCAGAGCATCGACGCGCTGTCCGTCCGCTGCCTGGCCAAGGACGCCCAATGCCAGGCATTTGCCCGCGTCCGCAGCAGCGCCGCGTCGGTGCGGCGAGACGACTTCGCGGCGTGGGCAGATGGCCACTCGCTGGGCCAGCAGGCCCTTTCTATTCCGGCATATGGCTCGCTCGATCTGACATTTTCCATCCCACCGGGTGCGCGCGTGCTGAAGGCTTCTCTCCTTCGGTTGGACGCACTGGAGCCGGACAATACGGCTTGGGCGCTCGTACCGGCTCCCGCACCGCTCAAGGTTCTCCTTGTCGCGGATGACCCAGGCCGGCTGCTCGTGGCGCTGCGCGCGATACCGGGCCTTTCCGTGCAGCTCATGCCCACGAGCAACTTCCGGTACTCCGGTTACCAGCGCTACGACCTCCTCGTGCTTGACGGCTTCCCACCCGACAGCATGCCGCCAATGCCGCTCCTGATCGTCAACCCACCTCCCTCCTCGACCTCCGTCACGGTCAAGTCCGCGAATGCGTTTCTGGCTGCAAGCACCATCGATACGGCTGATCCGCTGGTGCGGGGACTGGACCTGTACGGCCTGGCGGTGACCGGCGATTCGATCAGCACGCCATCCTGGGCGCACGTGGTGATCGGGAGCAAGAACGGCCCGATCCTGGCAGCCGGAAGCTGGTCCGGCGCGCGTACGGTGCTGCTTCCGTTCGACGCCGGTCACAGCCCGTTCGCGCAAAACGTCGCTTTTCCTCTGCTGATGACCAGGCTCGTGCAGTGGCTCCTCCCGCAACCACCGTCAGACGTGGCTGTGGGCGACTCGGTATCCTTGCCCAGCGACGTCGCGTCGGTGATCGATCCGTCAGGCGCCGTGCAGACCGGTCAATCCGTGCATGCTGCCATGCCGGGCATCTATGCGGTTGCCGCGGGCACCGGAGGAAGGACTAGCGGACAGGCGCTGTTTGCCGCGAACGCATCAAGTCCTGGAGCGGCGATCGTGGCGGCCGGCGGCGAGCGGTGGGCGCGATCAAACGGTCCCGGCGAAATCCAGGCCGACGCGTGGCCGCTCGCGCTGTTGCTGGCGCTGCTGGCACTGAGCGCTGAGTGGTGGTTCTATGCCAGGAGAACGTGAGGGCGATCGATGGAGATAACCCATCCGCTCGTGCTGCTCGTACTTGTGCCGATCGCCTTGCTCATGCACCGAATGAGTCGCGAGCGGCTCCAGCGCTTGCCGTGGCTCCGCGCGATGGTCGCGCTTCTGATTCGCGTGCTCATCGCGTTGCTGCTGGTTCTTGCCCTGGCCGGACCGCGTGTCAGCCGGGCTGCAGCCGGTGTTGATGTCGTCTTTGTCGTCGACCGGTCCGGCACGCTGAGTCCAGCCGCCCAGGACGCAGCAGCCACATGGGTGCGCTCGGCGCTCGCGGCGCGCACTTCGGACGACGACGCGTCGATCGTCTCTGTTGGAAAGGAGCCCGCCTGGTCGGGGCAGATCGCGGGGAAGACGATGCCGCCGCTCCCGGCGGCAGACCCCAGCGGCACCAACATCGAGGCAGCGCTGCGGTTGGCGCTTGACAGCTTGCCTGCCAGTCGATCGGCCAGAATTGTCCTGTTGAGTGATGGGCGTCAAACCGAGGGAGACGCCCTGCTTGCCGCGCAGGAGGCCGCCGGTCAGCGCGTGCCCATCTCGGTAGTGCCGGTAGTCTCCATCCCGCGCGGCGACGTCTCGGTCGTCGATGCCTCCGTTCCATCGTCGACCAAGACGGGCGAGCACATTACTCTGCGGATCGGGCTCCAGGCCGACCGGGCAATGAGCACGACCGTGCGGCTTTCCCTGGATGGCGCCGCGCTCGGTCAGCGAACACTCTCCCTCAACGCCGGCCTCAACACCTTCTTCTTCGCGCAGACGGTGGGCAGCCCGGGCACCCACGTGTTCCACGTAGAGGCACAGGCTCAGGGAGACCCGGTGCCGCAGAACAATGCGCTCGACGCAGTTACCACGACGAAGACGGCGCCGGACATCCTGGTGCTGGCCCGTGATCTGACGGAACCCTCTGCCCTGGTTCACACGCTCGAGAGCGCCGGTTTTCAGGTCACGCTCGAGCGAGCCGCCGACGCTCCGCGCACCGCACTGAGCCTGGCTCCATACGCGGCGGTCGTGCTGGCGGATATTCCGGCTTCAGCGCTGGCGCCGTCAGCGGTGACCGCGCTCCATGCAGCGGTGCAGGACCAGGGCGCCGGCATGTTGGTGGCAGGCGGGCCGGAGAGTTTCGCCATTGGCGGCTACTCCGGCACCCCCCTCGAACAGATGCTCCCGGTAGACAGCACTGCCGAAGCTCATGCCGGCCACGGCGGCGTTGGGTTGATTCTGGTCATCGACCAATCGGGCAGCATGAGCGAGCTCATGAAGGGCGTCTCGAAGGAGAGCATGGCGCAAACCGCAGCGATCGAGGCGATCGATCATCTGCAACCGAACGACAGCTTCGGCGTGATCTCGTTCGACGACACGACGCATGTGGTCGTGCCATTCGGCACCGTCGGCAACGCAGCAAAGCAGAGCACGGCGAAGAAAGCGATTCAGAAGGTGGAGGCCTTCGGCAACACGGTGATCTACCCCGCACTGCGTCGGGCTGCTCGCTATCTCTTCAACAGCAACGCGCCATTTAAACATGTCGTCCTGATCACTGACGGACAAGGGGAGACCGACGCGCCGTTCACCACGCTCATAGCGCAGATGAAGGCCAACGGCATTACGCTCTCCACGATTGCCGTCGGCAGCGACGCCGAAGTGGACGAATTGCAGAACTGGGCAACCCTTGGCGATGGTCGCTTCTATGCAACCTCCGATCCGCACGATATCCCGCGATTCGTGGTGCTGGAGACGCGCATCAGCAGCGGGCCCACCCTCGTCCAGGGCGACCTCGGCGTGCGTCAGGCAGCGGACGACCCGGCGCTGCGGTCGCTCGTCGGCACGAAGCTGCCGAACCTCCACGCGTACAATATCGTCACGCCCAAGGTCAATGCGCAGGTGCTCCTGCAATCGCTTCTCGGCGATCCCGTGCTGGCGCAATGGCACTTCGGCCTGGGCCAGGTGAGCGTGTGGACTGGCGGTACCACGGCCGGCTGGGCGCAAACCTGGCTGAAGGAGACTCCGTTCTGGTCGGATCTCGTGCATGGCCTGCTACCGGACGTAAGCGCGCAGGCACTCAACCCGACCCTGGAGGTGACTGGACAGGGTCTCCAGATAGGAGTGGACTCTCTGACCCCGCACGGCGGCTTCGCCAACTTGCTAACCACTCGCGCGGCCATTACGAGCGCTTCGGGCTACTCGAGCACGCTCACGCTGAGCCAGGATGCTCCAGGCCACTACGCGGGCACGGCGCCAAGCCTGCCGCAAGGCGTGTACAAGGTGAACCTGGATCAGTATGATAATTCAGCACTCATCCGGCAGACCAGCGCGGCAGTCGTCGTGCCTTACCCGGTGGAGTACAGGGGCATGCAGCCGGACCTGGACCTGCTTGCCGCGATTGCCGCGGCCGGTGGCGCGGCGACGATCGACAGGCCGTCCGGAGCGTTTGACCCTGCTGGGCTCGCCCGCTACTCGACGCGTGACGACATCTGGCCCACCATAGCGCTGCTGGCGCTGCTACTGTTTCCGCTGGACGTAGCCGTGCGCACCCTCTACGCACCGCCGATACCTTGCGAGCTGCCCGGGGATGGCAGCAGCGTGCCCGGAGGCGAGGCGGAGGCGCTGGGCGATCTGGGCGATCGGCACGATGAGCGGTCGTAGCGCGAACGGCGGTCAGTCCCTGTGGTCGTCGCGGGCGGTTGTGGGACCAAGTGCCTGCATCGCTGCTTCCCTTTCCCCATCCAGCCAACCGGACATCTCTCGGGGAAAGCGAAACTCGTAGGTCGATACCTCGGCGCTGGGCTGGAATGTCCCGCCGGCAATGCGGGCGAGGTAAAAGACGGTCATGCGCGGTACCACGAACCCACTGTGTACGGCCACGACCCTTTCGACCACGATCTCCAGCCCTGTCTCTTCGCGCAGCTCGCGCGTCAGGGCCTGCTCCAACCTCTCCCGCACCCTTGGCCCATCCGCCGGGCAACCCCCACTCCCTGGTAGCGCGCCGATATGTGTGCTTCACCATCATGACCCTGCCGTCCTTATCAGGAATGATGGCGGCCACGCCGACGGCAAAGCGCACGTTGGCCAGCCAGGCGACCGCGCCCTTCACGGGCCCGGGGAACGGCAGGCGACGCCACAGCCAGACGATGACCTTATCGCGAGCGGAAGATCGCGTCGCGATCGATCTCATCGGTCGTCCTCGACCGCACGCGGCGCATGGGAGAACGCGAATGGCGGATGCTGGTGGAGTATGAGATCCAGCACGGCATCCAGGGCCGACTCGGCTACACGCGTGTCCGCTTCCGACAGACCGCTGTGCCGTGCCTGCTCCAGCTCGTCCCGGTCGAGGACGACGCAACGGCCGTCCGGATAGACGAGCACGTCCAGAAGCAGGTCGTCAAAGCTGAGCATTCCCTCTTCCATTCGCAGTGGCCTGCTGATATTGCAGTACCAGCCCTTCAGTGCACCGGTCGGCCGCTCAATCCGCCAGATTGCATAGCTCTTCCCAACGAAGTAGTATTCGAGAAACCGATCGCCGCGCTCGAATCTGAGCTCGCCAACCGCCGGTTCGCCGGGCCCCTCCCAGACTGCTTCAAGCAACAGGCTTTCGGCGTCCTGAGCGAGCACGACTCCCTGCCAGACGTGACGAACATTGCCGCGCCAATCCCGCTTCTGCACGCGTACCGTAGGCGTTTTCGTTTCATGCGTGCTCAGGGAAGTTCTCCCGGGCCGGCCAGCACGCCACAATCCAACGCCTCACGTACGGAATGCGCGAGGACGACGCAGCGCACTGTTCGTCGCACGGCGCCACCGATGCGCGCAGCGTGCCGAACAGGTGAGGACCCATACGCGCAAACTGCACTCCAGCTACCACACCATGCCTCGCGGTCCCTTGCATGAGGTACGCTTTGCCACGGCTTCAGCGTCGGAGGACGGGTATTCGCGGATCGAGATGCTCACACGCCCATTGTACCTACCGGTTGCGCCTGGTGGCGGCTGCCGCAGGACGATGGCTTTGCGATCGTGTCCCGAGCGCTTAGAGCCAGATCAGCCCGCGCCGCGCCGCGACCGTTACGGCCTCAGTCCTGCTGCCGGCATTGAGCTTGGCCATGACTGCTCCGACGTGAAACTTTACCGTGTGCTCGCTGATACCCAGGCGGCGCGAGATCATCTTGTTCCCGAGACCCTCGCTCAGCAGGCGCAACACTTCCAGCTCACGCGGTGTCAGCGCCTCGCTCAAGGCCGGCATGGTCGCCGAGCCCACGGGACTGGATTCGCGCGGCAGGAGAGGCCGCACCGAGGCAGCATCGAGCACGACGAGGCCATGGGCGGCGGCGAGCACGGCAGCAGCCATCTCGCCGCCGGAGGCATCGCGCGGCAGCACGCCGCGCACCCCGGCCCTTAACGCGTCGAGAGCCCAGCGCTCTGTCGCGTCGCATACCACCACGACACCGGGGCCCAGGCTGCGGCCGGCGATCTGCCACACGGCGTCGGCCATCTCGTCGTCCGCGCTCTCCAGTTCCGCGAGCACCGCATTCGGCTCCAGAGTGGCGACCAGCTCCGCGAGCTTTCCGGCGCCGGCCGCGTCCCCAACCACTTCGACGCCGGGCTCGCCGCGCAGGACGGCGGCGAGCCCGGCGCGCACGGTGGGAAATGCCGCGGCCACCAGCACTCTGATCACGGCTGCCTGGCTGAGCCGTGTTCGGGCCCACCGGTTCCCGCCGAACGCCCACTGTTCGGGCCTGAAGGCTCGGCCTCGCGCTCTCCGAGGATTGCCGTGACCTCCATCAGCGCGCCCGCGCGGATGATCGATAGCGGCAGCGGCGTGCCGGCGGAACACTGCCGGAGCACCCCAAGCAGCACCTCATGGTCGGTGAGCGGCCACTTCGCGGCCGCTACGAGAATGTCGCCCGGGAGCAGGCCGTTGCGCGCGGCCGGACCGCCCTCCACCGCCGACAGCACCATGAGACCGCTCTCCTGCTGGACTCCCAGTTGCGCGGCGCCGCTTCCCACCAGATTGACGACCTGAGTCTGCACTCCAAGGAAGGCGGGCCGCAGCGTTCCCGATACAAAACGTTCTACCACGTTGCTGGGCACCGCCAGCGCAAGACCCCCCGCCACCATGCTGTTGACTCCGATGACGCGCCCATCTGCATTGACGAGCGGGCCACCGGAATTGCCGGGCAGCAGACTCAGATCTGCCTGGATCCAGCGCTCCCCCGGTCCGTCCGTCCGGCTGGACGGGGCCATGTGCACGATCCCCATGCTCAGCGCGTCCTTTACACCAAGGGGATGGCCCATCGCCATCACGAGCTGACCGGCGCGAAGCCTTGACGAATCCCCGATCTCTGCCTGTTGAAGATTATCTGCGGTCACGCGCACGGCCGCAAGGTCGTACTCGGCGCTGCGATCTATCACGTGACCGCGTAGCTGGCGGGCGTCCGCCAGCACAACATTCACCTGGTCTCCGCGCACGACGTGAGCGTTGGTGACGATCAACCCGTCGCTACGCCAGATCACGCCAGATCCGTTGCCGTGGCCGTCGACCCTGATCTCCACAGTCGACGCTCGCAGCGTGGCGGCGAGATGGGTTGCGGCCGCGTTCATACCCGGCGCCCGAGCGACTTGTTCCTGCAGTATTGCTGTCATGTGTGAGTTCCGATCGAAACTGAGGTGTGCTTATTGCCGCTCGCCTACTGTAACCGAGACCGTCTTCAGCTCGCCGCCACGAATCAGCCTGGTCGAGAGCGTCTTGCCCACGCTGTCGGGGCCGAGCTGTGCCTGCACGTCGTTCGTGTCCGCGGTTGCTTGATCACCCAGGGCGATGATGATGTCGCCAAGCATGAGCCCTGCGGTCGCTGCCGGCCCACCGGCATCGACGGTGACCAGGATCACGCCGCTTGTGTGCGGCAGGCCAAGCTTCTGCGCCAGGTCACCGGGCAGCTGGACGGGTTGCAGGCCCACGCCAAGGTATCCCTGGCTGACGCGTCCGCGTGCTAGCAGCGTGTCGGAGACTCGCTTGACGGTTTGCGACGGGATTATCAGCGAATGACCGCGCGAAAGGCCCGACGTGTTGATGCCCACGACTCGCCCTTGCACGTCCACAAGCGGACCGCCGGAGAAGCCAGGGTAGAGGGTGAGGTCGGTCCGTACGAGCGCGTCGATCGTCCCGCCGCGCCACGTGCGCCAACTGCCACTTATCGCGCTGATGATGCCGATGCTCGCTGCGAGCCCCTCTCCACCTGGCCTCGCCACGGCAAGCGCCAGCTGACCAACACGCAGCCCGGCTGAGTCACCGATCTGGGCCGGCACGGCGGTGCTGTTGTCGATCCGCAGCACCGCGAGGTCCGTTCCGCCGTCGCGACCTGCCAGAGTAGCGCGAACTTCCTCACCGGATGGCAGCACGACCTTGATGTCCTCGTCGTTCTCCACAACGTGATCGGCTGTGACGACCACGCCCGGCGCCCAAAGCACGCCGCCCGCGGCGATGTGCCGCCGTGCCCGCACCGCGACGGTACTCAGCCCGGCCCGCTCGACCGCGCCGGCCAGCTCGTCCGAGATTCCGGCCAGTACGCCGGGCTGCGCTTGTGTTTGTCCGCTCATTGTATGCTCCCTCTTTTGAGCGGCTCGATGCCGCTACTGCTATTCCATCATGCCCCGTGACACCGGTCTGGACATCGCCGAATTCGGCGGGAGGGGACCTGGACGATCGACTAGCTGATTCTCTGCTAGCATGGGTCAGGACTGTGAGGCACGGATCGCCGGTTCAGACCCGGCGACCTGGAGGCGACGACCGATCATGAGTATCATGGCACACGAGTACGACCTGGTCGTGCTTGGCACCGGGCCGGCTGGCCAGAAAGCGGCCATCGCGGCGACAAAGGCAGGGAAGCGCGTCGCTATCGTAGAGAAGAAGGCGGTGGTCGGCGGCACCTGTATCAACACCGGCACCATCCCAAGCAAGACACTGCGCGAGGCTGTCCTCTATCTGTCGGGCTGGCGAGAGCACGCCTTTTACGGCGAGAGCTACGCCGTGAAGCACGACATCACGATCAACGACCTGCTGATCCGCACGACCTACGTCATCCAGCACGAGCTAGACGTCATCCAGCATCAAATGTATCGAAACAATGTCGATCTCATCCGCGCGTCTGCCTCGTTTGCCGACGAACACACCGTAAATCTTGATCTGCTGGACGGTACGGGCACGCGGCAGGTGTCGGCGGCGTTCGTGGTTGTCGCCACGGGCACGGATGCCGCGCAGCCGCGCGACGTCGCCGTCGACGATCAGGCCATCTTTACGAGCGACGCTATTCTCCGGCTCGAACAGTTGCCGCGCACGCTCGCGGTAGTCGGGGCCGGCGTGATCGGATGTGAGTATGCGTCGATGTTCGCCGCGCTGGGCACGCGTGTGACCGTGGTCGATTCGCGACCTGACTTGCTCCCATTTGTCGACGGAGAAATCGCCGATGCTCTTGCCTTTCACCTTCGCGAGAACAACGTGGTGCTTCGCCTCGGCGAGACGGTGGAGCGTCTCGAGCTCAACGACCAAGGCAAGGTTGTCACCCATCTGAAGAGCGGCAAGCGATTGACCACAGACAAGGCTCTGTACAGCGTAGGGCGCGTTGGCGCCACCGCGTCGCTTAACCTGGCTGCCGCCGGCATCGTGCCCGACGACCGCGGCCGCGTCGTGGTCAACGAGCACTATCAGAGCGCGGTTCCGCACATCTACGCCGTGGGTGACGTTATCGGCTTTCCTGCTCTTGCCTCGACCTCTATGGAGCAAGGCAGAGTCGCCGCGTCGCACGCATTCGGTCTGACTGTGAGCAGTGTGCCCGCGCACTTCCCCTACGGCATCTACACGATCCCTGAGATATCGATGGTGGGAAAGACAGAGGCGGAGCTCACGAACGAGAATACCCCGTACGAGGTTGGGAAGGCCAACTACAAGGAGATCGCGCGCGGCCAGATTATCGGCGACCAGTTGGGCATGCTGAAGCTGATCTTCCACTCAGACTCGCGCAAGTTGCTGGGCGTGCACATCATCGGCGAGGCTGCGAGTGAGCTCGTGCATATCGGCCAGGCTGTCATCGCCTTCGGCGGCACTGCGGAGTACTTCGTGAACACAGTGTTCAACTATCCGACGCTGGCCGAGTGCTACAAAGTCGCGGCATTCGACGCGCTGAACCGGATAGGAGGCTAGCCGCGCTATTGGGAGGAGGTAGGAGATACGAGCATGCGCGTGGCAGTACTTGGCGCACCGATCGATTTTGGCGCGGAGCGGCGCGGCGTGGACATGGGATGCAGCGCCATTCGCTATGCCGGCCTGCGTGCTGGCTTGACCCGTCTGGGACACGACGTCGTGGACATGGGCAACATTCCGGTCACTCTGGCCGAGCAGGGCGAGATCGTTGACACGCGGCTCAAGCATCTCGACCAGATCGTGGTCATGGCCGAGGCACTGGCCTTGGCCGTGTGGCAGGCGCGAGAGCAAGGACGCTTCCCGGTGGTCCTGGGCGGCGACCATAGCGTCGCCCTGGGCTCGATCGCGGCGTCAGCGCGGGATCGACGCCTGGGACTGATATGGATCGACGCGCACGGCGACTTCAATAGCGCGGACACGACTCCGACCGGCAACATCCACGGTATGCCGCTTGCCGCTTCATGCGGGGTGGGCGATCAGCGCCTGGTGAACCTGGTCTACCCGGGGCGGAAGGTCGACCCTCGCAACGTCGCACTGGTAGGCGTCCGAGACCTCGACGACGGCGAGCGTGCTCTGCTGCGCGAAAATGGCGTGGCGGTGTTCACGATGCAGCAGATCGACAGGCAGGGAATGGATCGCGTGGTCTCGGCCGCGCTGGAAGTCGTAACGCACGGTACCGACGGGGTCCTCGCCAGCCTGGACATGGACGCGCTCGACCCGCGTGAGGCGCCCGGAGTCGGCACGCCTGTGGCGGGTGGCATGAACTATCGCGAGGCGCACCTGACCATGGAGCTACTGGCCGAAGCGAGCTGCCTTGTAGGACTCGACATCGTCGAAGTGAACCCCATACTCGATCGTGGGAACTCTACCGCGAAGCTGGCGGCGGAGCTGGCCTGGAGTGCGCTGGGAAAGCGAATCTTCTAGTGCTTGCCCAGCCTGACGTGTTTGCTGGTTTCGGGCCCCGGCAGAATGGCACGGCAGACGCGGGCCCCGCCTGGCTGCGCGGCAATGAGGATGTGAACCTTGCGCTCGTATGAGACGCCGCAGTCCGGCACCCGTGTTTCAGATGCCGAACTGCCGGTATCGTCTCGGCGAGCGCGACGCAATGCGCGCCATACAGCTCAGCTCGACGTCCGCGGATCCGTGCCGTAATAGCAGATGAACGTGCCGTCTCCATCCGGATCAGCGGAGCAGCCGAGGTTCGGAATCGTGGACACCTGGCTGGCGAGGATATGGCATATGGTGTGGCCGTCGCCATCGGGGTCTGCGTAGCAGAATGTATGCGGAGAGTCCAGGAGCAGACCGGGTGTCTGCACGACCGGGCTTTGTATGTGCTGGGCCGTCGCGGGATTCAGGGCCGCCGCGCCGAAGCTGGCGACGGCCAAAGTGCCCACCAGGATGAGCGGCGTCGCCGACCTCGTGACAAGCGCGCTCGCTACATGCAGTTTCAGCCAACGAACCGCTGTGTACCCTGTGCTCATTACCGTGGTCCTTCCGCGAATTGGGCTGTAGTGTTTTACATACTATACAAAGCAAGTACTGTTGTATAGCCCCCCTGCCCATGCTGGGCAGGCTAATTCGACGGCCAGAGGAACGACGTGCCCAGCAGCCCCCAGTGAGTTTGGGATAATGTGTCTCAAGCCCGAACGCGGGCTCCTCGGAGCTGGTGACGCAGGCACTCCACGAGTCCATGGCGTATGATCGTTGGGCTGCGCTGTGCTGGATTGCGTGCCAACCTTAATATGGAGATCACGGTGAGGAAGTTCGTGGCCGCGCTACTTTTCTCGCTGGATGGCGTCGTGGTGTCGCCGGAGACATCGGCCGGGTCCCACCACAACGAGGAAATTGGGCAAACCATCGCATCGCTCATCGACGCCGGGGACATCCTGCTGCTGGGCCGCGTGACCTGCGAGGGGTTCGTGGCGGCCTTGGCGAACCAGACCGAAGGGATGGTGGTCCACATGATGCATCTTGCCTATCAGCCAGCCGGAGGCTGATTGCCCAGGTCGCACGTGCTTGCCGGCCACAGCCGTGGCCCTGGCGCTTTCCTGCTGCAACCTTGACAATCAGATGGGAACCAAGCAACCTCGGCGGCTGGAACGGCAATAACAGGGGGAGATCGAACGTGAGACTGGATGAGACAGACTCTACTGCCGGCTCGACAGGCATTGGTCTCGCTGAGCTGCGGTCGCGAACCGGCCTGGCCCGCGATTATCCGGAATCGTTCGTCGCGCTGCCGACCGTCGCGCTATGGCTCGAATCGGCAACCACGTTCAAGCGACTCGCGATCCTGGCACGTCCCGACGATCCGTTGCTGCATCGCGTCAGCCCCATCGACAGCACGGCCATCGATGGCTACGCCGTCGTATCCTGCCCGGCGGATGCCGCTCATGCGGAAGTTCTGCGCGACCTGCTCCCCTGGCTCCGGCCAACGGTGCTGGGCCTCAAGACTTCGGCAGGCTTCGGCGACAGGCTCGGACTTGCCACACCCGGCCACGTGCTTGCGCTGCGCCGCACGGAGCCCGGCTCGTCTGTGCACTCACTGGCCCCGATCTTCGCCCAGCAATCGATCCGCGAGATGACTCGCACCGGCCGCAGCCCGACTGACGTGCTGAGCGACGCCACCTGGGGAGCCTTCCAGTCAGGCTGGCGGGAGCCCGTGGGCGCCGATGCCGATCATCTCAAGACGCCGGAGGACATCGAGGCCACCGCTGCTGCGGGCTTCAGCTTCTTCACGATCGATCCTGGCCAATACGTCGATAACGAGGCCGATGACGCCGCGCCTGCGGTCGTGCGGCGCAAGGTTGACGGGCTCCCTTGGTCCGATCTGCAGAGCAGCGTGAATGACCTGCTGCAGCGCTATGCGGGTGAGGCGTTCGAGCTGGAGGATCGCACAATCCTCCTGGAAGAGGGCGCGATCCTGCGCGCCGCGGCCAAGTATGGCGCAGCGGTTGCCCACGTGTCTCGTATGTACCGTCATTTGACCGGCACCGGCGTGCCGTTCGAGCTGGAGGTCTCAGTCGACGAGACCGAAACACCGACTTCGCACGCGGAGCATGTCTACATAGCTGCCGAGCTTCGACGGCTTGGCGTGCGCTGGATAAGCCTGGCTCCTCGCTACATTGGGCGCTTCGAGAAGGGAGTCGACTATATCGGCAGCCTCGACGCGCTTCGCGCGGACCTGGCCGGCCACGCGGCGATCGCACGCGCGCTCGGCCCATATAAGCTGAGCCTGCACTCAGGTTCCGATAAGTTCAGTGTCTACCCGTTGGTCGGCGACGTGGCGCGCGGCCAGGTTCATCTCAAGACGGCCGGCACGAGCTACCTCGAGGCGCTGCGCGTGGTGGCCCAGATAGATCCGCCGTTCTTCCGGCGTATCGTGTCGTTCGCGCGCGCGCATTACGAGCGCGACCGTGTCACGTTCCATGTGTCTGCCGACCTCAATCGCGTGCCGGAGCCCGACGCGTTGACCGACAGTCAGCTGCTGGCACTGCTCGACAGCTTCGACGCGCGACAGGTACTGCATGTGACCTTCGGGTCCGTGATCGTCGCCTTCAGGACGCCGATACTCGATCTGCTCCGCGCTCACGAGACGGCTTACGCCGAGACACTGGCTCGGCACTTTGCTCGCCACCTGGAGCCGTTTGTGCACGGTTGATTCGGCCAGGCCAATCGTGCGGGCCAGGCCACCTGAGCAAGCACTATGGATCAACCCGGCCCGTCTGATGGGCAATGCGCGAGCTGGCGTGCCGGCTCCTAACCCCCGGCCATCGCTCCCACGACCAGCAAAGGCTCTGCACCCGTCGCGATCACGTCCGGCAAGGGAGCATCCGGCGATTCATGGGACAGGTCTTCCTGGCAGCCGAAGAACCGCACGAACGGCCGGCGCTGCAGCGTGCCGTGGTCGCGGATCGTCCCGCGCAGCACCGGATAGCGGGCTTCGAGCGCGTCGAGCACCGACCTGAGCGTGACAGGACCCTCAACCTGGAGCTCTACCGAGCCGGTGACGCGCGCCAGGTTCCGCAGATGCGCGGGTAGCAGCACGCGGATCATTGCAGTGTCTGGACCTCGACAGACAGCACGGCCGGCAAATCTCGGACGATGGGAGCCCATGAGTCGCCTGCGTTGGCCGATACATAAACCTGCCCGCCGGTGGTACCGAAGTACACTCCGCATGACTCGAGCGAGTCGACCGCCATCGCGTCGCGCAACACGTTCACGTAGCAGTCGTGCTGGGGAAGGCCATTTGTGAGCGCTTCCCACTCGTTCCCTCCTGTGCGGCTGCGGTAGACGCGCAGCTTCCCATCGGGCGGATAGTGTTCGTAGTCGCTCTTGATTGGCACGACGTACACGGTTTCCGGCTCATGCGCATGTATGTCGATCGGAAAGCCGAAGTCGGTCGGCAGATCACCGCTCACTTCGTGCCACGACTCTCCGGCATCGTCACTGCGCATGACGTCCCAATGCTTCTGCATAAACAGCACGCCCGGGCGCGACGGGTGCATGGCAATACGGTGGACGCAGTGGCCTACCTCGGCCTCCGGGTCGGGTATGCCCTCGGACCGCAGGCCGCGGTTAATCGGGCGCCAGGACTTGCCCGCGTCGTCACTCCGGAATGCGCCTGCCGCCGAGATCGCAATGAAGATTCGATCCGGATTGCTGGGGTCCAGAAGGATTGTATGCAGGCACATGCCGCCTGCGCCCGGCTGCCAGGAGGGCCCCGAGGCGTGGCCACGCAGCCCCGCAAGCTCCTCCCACGTCCGCCCGCCGTCGGTCGACCGGAACAACGCAGCATCCTCCACACCGGCGTAGACGGTGTCTGGATCCGTCAACGACGGTTCAAGATGCCACACTCGCTTGAACTCCCATGGGTGCTGTGTACCGTCGTACCACTGGTGTGTTCCGGGAACGCCGTCGTACGTGAACGCATTACCCATCGGCTCCCACGTCGAGCCACCGTCGTTGGAGCGTTGAATCTGCTGGCCGAACCAGCCGTTGGATTGCGACACATAGAGCCGGCTGGGGTCAGCGGGCGATCCCTTGAGATGGTAGATCTCCCAGCCCGCGAAGTGGGGGCCGCCGACGTTCCACTTCTTGCGCTTCTCGTCTGAGGTCAACACGAACGCGCCCTTGCGCGTACCAATCAGTACCCGTACTCCGCTCACCTCGCCGTCCTTTCTGAGCATCCGGCATCCCGCGCCGGCCGGCAGCTTGTCCTTCTTCAGTTTAGCTGCGCGAGTATATACCAAACAGGCAGTTATTCAGACGGATGCCCGCGACGGTCTTGACTGGCCCTCAGCGCGTGGCGTCTGCCTGCTTGAACCGTGCCGCTTCGTCCGAACCACCGGTCGCATTTCCCTCACTATAGGCGTGGGCCCCTGCGCCGGCGAGCTTGCCGCCGTCTACGATGAGGTACTCTTCGCGGATGGGGCGAGAGCTAAACCAGCACTCCAGAATCTCGCGTGTACCTGCGGCGTAGCGCGCCTGCGCGGACAGTGAGGATCCTGAGACATGCGGTGTCATGCCGTGGTGCGGCATCGTGCGCCACGGATGATCTTGCGGCGCGGGCTGTGGGAACCAGACGTCACCCGCGTATCCGGCGAGCTGCCCGCTTTCGAGTGCCCGCACGATCGCGTCGCGGTCGCATATCTTACCGCGCGCCGTATTCACGATGTACGCGCCGCGCTTCATCTTGGCCAACAGCGCAGCGTCGAACATGTGTTCGGTCTCGGGGTGCAGCGGACAATTGATCGTCACGACGTCGCAGACCTTCACGAGCGACTCCACGCTGGGATGATACGTCACGTTGAGCTCGCGTTCGGTCTCCGCAGGCAGTCGATGCCGATCGGTATAGTGTAGCTTGACGTCGAACGGTTTCAGGCGCCGTAGCACTGCGGTGCCGATGCGTCCGGCTGCGACGCTGCCAACATCCATGGCCTCGAGATCGTATGATCGCGACACGCAGTCGGCAATGTTCCATCCTTTATCGAGGACCCACTGATGGGACGGCAAGTAGTTCCGCACCAGGGAAAGGATCAGCATCACCACATGCTCGGCCACGCTGATACTGTTGCTGTACGTGACTTCCGTCACAGTGATGCCGCGCTCGATCGCGGCTCGCAGATCGACGTGGTCCGAGCCGATTCCGGCGGTGATCGCCAGCTTGAGTTTGGGCGCTTTGGCGATCCGTTCTCGTGTCAGGTACGCCGGCCAAAACGGCTGCGAGATAACGATGTCCGCGTCGACGAGCTCGCGTTCGAATACCGAGTCGGGCCCATCTTTGTCAGATGTCACGACAAGCGAGTGACCTTCAGCTTCAAGAAAGCGGCGCAGTCCGAGCTCACCGGAAACACTGCCCAGGAGCTCCCCAGGCCGGAAGTCGACGTGCGCGGGACTCGGAACCGTTTGCCCACCCGGATAACGCTCTACGGCTGGAATGGTGTCGCGGGCGTAAGACCGTGGATAGCCTGTGACAGGATCGTCGTATAGGACGCACAACACTTTCGCCACTTCTTCGTGCCTCCGGTCCGCTAATCGGTGAACGTCGCGCGGCATCGCAACCGCGCCGGTCTGTTGCCGTCTTTGACCTCCTTGCGACCCGAGCCTCCCGCGTGTTCGCACTGCCGCGGACAGAGACAAAGCAGCACGTCGCAACTCTACCATGTTACTGCTGCGTGAATTAAGACTTTGATGCTCCGAGCGGAGTTCTGCGGAGGTCAAAGTGTTGGCCAGTCGCCGGAATCTCAGACGTGCTCGGCCGGCATCCGAGCTTCGACTGCTATCTCACTGAAATGAACGTGTCTCACTCCGCGAGAAGCTGGCGCGATCCCGGACGAAGCATGCATACGCTCACTGAGGCGGCCGGTACTGCCTCGAGTCCTTGCGCAATATGGGGATCCCGGCTGAGCATATCGCGGATCCCCAACGCTCGCCTACTGCACCATCCCCTGGTAGAGGGGCGAAGCAACTACCGCGCGAAAAGCCGCAAGTGACGAAGACGAGGAGTTTACACGCCAATCATATTCGAGATTCCAGTCAAACCAGACCACGGCGTGAATGCGTGGGAACGCCTGGGGAATCGTATTGAGCATGCCCTGCGTGATCCAGTCAGCCTTGCTGCCACCTTGTTCGGCGGAGGACACTTCAGCGAGCATCATCGGCCTGCTACCCAACGCGGCGGCTTCCTGGTACGAGGGGCCGAAGACAGTCGACAGAGGCTGCCACGTATGGCCGGGGTTGCCGCCCCAGTTATAGCCGTCCAGCGCCACCCAGTCCACGTACGAATCACCCGGATAGTCCTGCGCCAATGCGGTAAAGCCCGTTGAGAGGTGTTGGCGCACCAAACCCAACGGGCGTTGGTCGCGCCCACGCTCGTAAAGATGTCGTGCACATGCTCCCACATCGCGACGTAGTCAGCCGGGTTGTTCCTGTTTGGGTTACCGGCGCCGGTGCTCCACGGGAACCATGTCCCGTTCATCTCGTGCGCGAGGCGCAGCAGGAACGGACGTCCCCACTGTTTGGCGGCGAGGGCGAACTGCCGGATATAGCCGTCGTAAGCCCCGTTCGCAACCGCCCTGTCGGTGTAACTGGATTGGTACGCACCCTGCGTGTCGTCTTCCGGCATCCAGGTCCACATCGGCATGGTGCCGTTCGATTGCAGGTAGCTCATCATGACGGGATCGAAGCTCGCGTTGTGGACGAAATCCGACCCGACGTTCACGATGGCCGGCATCCTGCCCACGAGGTTGGCGTACCATGCAAGCAGGCCGGACGTGGGGTATATGGAAGTGCCGTTGTCTCTGATGGTGGCGCCAAGGGCGAGCGATCCGCCCGCTGGTGGCGATGTGCCGGCGACCATGAGGGAGAGGGCCGGCGCGAGTGGGTGCCACACGGCGTCGCTGGTCTGGTAACTGGCAAAGATGGTCCAGGCACCGGCGGGATCGTTAACGGTAAAGGTCCGGTTTCGCTGCAGTGCCACTGTTTGACCGGGAGCAAGCGTTACACCCCAAATCCCGCCGAAGTCCGCATTGGCGCCGGTTGGCGCCCGTGCCGCGATCACGATGCCGTTCAGGCTGATGCTGCTGCTCCCCTGATTCTGCAGCGTCACGGCGGCGCTCACCGGACCACCACCGACTATTATCGTGGTGGAGAGCGAGAGTGGCGAACTGGCCACGATCTGCCCGGATACCTGGCTGGACGTGCTCGGTACTGGTGGCACGTTGTCGCGCGCCGAGGCGGCGAACGCCGCACCGTGCAGCGCGAGACAGACGTTCACGACGATGACTGCCGCCAGACAGATAGGGGCTACACTACGGGGCCTCAAGTATACCATTGGAACCGCCTTCCTCCAGATCGCTCGTGATGGCGCGCTCGTCGGTCACGGACGCAGTGCCTGCCGGGCAAGGAAAGGTTTCGACTGCGCACCGTGAAGGCCGCCCGTCGCGCAGACCCTTGGCGTGCTCCAGCCGGCAATGCCACAGTGTGCGCGGGCGGGCGACCGAAGGGCGCCGCGGAACGGCAAAACACCCAGGTGATTGTATTGGCCGTGCGAGTCGGTCCACACCGGCGTCCGCGGTGCGTCACTACCGGGTGCTGCTCGGCGAATCAGGACGTGACGACCACCACGTACCCTATCGCCATCTTGGTGTACCACGCCGTATAACGTAACTCGGCGCTCTCTGCCCTTTGTCGCGGACCTTTCTCACAGTACTGGCAGGACCCGTAAAGGTCAACCGCAAATTGCCGCGTTGCGTTTCTGATTCAAGGCATTGCGTACGGATTTGACTCAATTTGCCTGATTTCTGCGACCTGCAGGCAAGTGCCCCGCGGAGCGTCAGGCTATGCGCCGTGGCGCCGGGCATGCATATCTTGACCCTCGCGGAGCGTTCCTATCACGGTGTTGTCATCTGCGCCATCATCTGTTTGTCATGACTGTGTCGTATCGTGGATACATTGACGGTCCAAGGAGATGCTGATGCGCAAGGCCCTCACCGTATCGATGCTGACTACAGCCGCTATAGCTGCCCCCGTGGGCTTTGCGATTAACGCGCGAACCGCCAACTCAGGTCAGGCCACTTCATCGTCGGTCTCAAGCACTGCAACGAAGACGCCGGCGGCACACGCCAAGCCTACACCTATCGCGCGGAACAAGGCGAAACTCGCTGCCACCTTTACGTATGCGGGACCCAGCGTACCCATGCAGTGGGGACCGGTGCAGGTGACCATCGTGGTCAAGGGAAGTGCCGTCACGGCTGTTTCCGCCACGGCGCCCACTGAGCGCGCGCGATCGGCGTTCATCAATAATCAGGCCGTTCCGATGCTGCGCCAGGAGGTACTGCAAGCCAAGACGGCCGCCAGCGTCAAGAACATCTATGGCATTTCGGGCGCGACGATGACCAGCGTAGCGTTTTACCACTCACTGCTCGCGGCGTTGCACACCGCACACTTGGCATAGCTGCATGGACACGGCTGGTCCTCAGTCCAATCCGGCGTTCCTTCGCGTCGAGCAGATCATGGGGATGCCGATCATCATCGACGTGCGTGACACGGATATCGAACCCAGCGCGCTCGATCGGGCATTCGAGTGGTTCCGCTGCGTGGACGCGCGGTTTAGCACCTATAAGGCGGACAGTGAGATATCCAGACTCAATCGCGGCGAGCTGGCCCTCGCGGATGCCCATCCTGACGTGCTCGAGGTGCTTGCGCGCTGTGAGGAACTGCGCGACGAAACCGATGGCTATTTCGATATTCACGCTCCGGCTCGGTCACTGGACACTGTGTTGCCCGCCGATCTGGCCCCTGCGGCCGTCGACCCCTCAGGGCTGGTGAAGGGCTGGTCCGTCGGACGAGCGGCGCGAATCCTAGATGCGGCGGGGGCCCGAAACTACACGATCAATGCCGGCGGCGATATCATCGCGCGGGGCTGCCCATTCCCGGCGCTGAACTGGCGCATTGGAATTCAGCATCCGCTCCAACGTGACAGCCTGGCCGCGGTCGTTGCCGTGAGCAACCAGGCGATTGCCACCTCCGGGGCCTACGAGCGGGGCCAGCATATCGTCGACCCGTCTACCGGCCGTCCACCAGACGGCATCCTGTCGGTGACGATCACCGGGCCGGACATTGCCACGGCCGATGCCTATGCTACCGCTGCATATGCCATGGGCATCGCGGGTCCTGCCTGGACTGCGCGGCTCGCGGGCTATGAGGCGATGACGATTCGCGCAGACGGAACCGTGCTCTCAACCATGGGCTTCCCGTCGGCCTAGCGCGGGTCCGCGAGCCACGTCGCCTGGGCTGCTGGACCCTGTTCCAGAGCTCCGCGAGACCCGTGGTTCGGATCTGCCGTTCCGGTGTCTGCACGTCAAACTTGTCGCTTGGATCCGATTAGTGGTCGGCCGTGACAAAAGTGTCCGGGGAACAACGTCAAGTTCTGTCGGCAGGTGGGCGGCTCGCGGCGTTCAAGAACGTGAACGTGACGAGGAGAACGGCCGCGAGTGCAGCCGCCAGCCACATCGTGGCGCGCAATCCCCAAGCCTGGCCCACGATTCCGCCTACCCAGGGATAGATCGCGCCGCCGATGCCCCCGGCCGCGGCCATGAACCCCGCGATCGTGGCGAAACGGCGCGAGTAGGCGCGGGCGGTGATGGCCATGATCGTGGGATAGATCGCGGCGAAGCCCAACCCAGTAACGGCCAGGGCGATGAGTGCCTGACTCACCCCGTGTGCAAGGGCAAGGGTCGCGATTGCGCAAAGCGACAAAAGAGCCGCTCCGCCGAGCAACCGCTCGCTGGTCAGGCGCAAGGCTACCGCGCTGGCCAGCAGCCGACCGATGGTCACAGCCGCCCAATAGACAGAGGCGGACCGCGCAGCCGTGTCCACGTCCGCGCCCTGGACACGGGTCAGGAAGGCTGAGCTCCAGGCGCCGACCAGCTGCTCCATTCCCACGAAGAGCAGCAGCATCGCTGCCAGGAGCCAAAGGTGCGAGCTGCGCCAAATGGCACTATCTTGCCCAGACCGTTGCGCACGCGGGCTGCCGGAGTGCCCGTCACCGCCGATCGCGCGGTGGGCGGGCACAGGCAGCGGGATCAAGAGGAACAGCACCATACATCCAGCCGCCATCGAGCCTGCCAGGCAGAAGAGGCCTTGCCACCCGACGCGACTCGACAGCAGTGCTCCTGCAAGCAACGGCCCCGCGAGAGCGCCGACACCAAAGAACGTGTGCAGCAGGTTCATCGTCGTGCCGTGCGCGCCAGGTGTCTCGTCCGCTACCACGGCATTGCACACGGAATCGGTCACGCCGAAGCCGACTCCGGCCGCTCCCGTCAGGAAGATGGCGAGCAGCCAGGATCCGACCAGTCCGGTGCCGATCGTACCAATCGCGAGCAGCAGCAGCGCGGGGAAGATCGCGCGTCGATATCCCCAGCGCTCGGCGATCATGCCGCTTCCCAGCGCGCCCGGCAGGTAGCCGATGAACTGGGCAGTGACAATTGCCCCGGCGGCCGCGAGATCGATATGGAACGTGTGGACCATGCTGAGCAGCGACGGCCCGATAATGCTGTTGACCAGGCCATTGACGAAGTACGCCCAGTACGCAGCGGTCAGAACGGCGACTGTACGCCCTCTGACGCGGTGGCGGCGGCCTCCAGGACTCCGGGCGCCGGTGCTCGTCACGCCCGTGGGTTTCCGGCGGCGGCGCTGCCAGGCATTCGACGCTCCCTCTCCCCTGCGAACGCCTTGCGCTCGCCGCATCTCAAACGGTCTCCAATATGCCGCAAACGCGCTCCTGTTGCCAAATACACCCTGCCGGCCGGGCGCACCCTGACAAGGTGATCGACGATGTGGGCGCATTTTGGAGGAGCACTCGAACATCGCGTCCGTCTGGCTCACTTGGACGTGGTTCGCCGCGAGCGGGGGGCCCGCACGCGGACTGCTGCGCCGGGCTTTGTCCGTATGAAGGGTGGGAGCGCACACGGCACCCGCGAGCGGTACCCGGCGATCCCAGAGCGTGCAACTGCACCTGAAGCCTACAAGCGTGCCATGACAAGGCCAGGCTCGGGATACGGTGCGCCACTGAGGGGCAGCAGCGTACTCACTGGCATGCATAAGGACATTCTGATAACCTCGCGACATGGAAACTGAACGTGACGCTCAGGAAGCGTCGGCCCGAGGCGAAGGCGACTTCAGGCGCGGGGACGAACTGCCCGCGCTCGAAGATCTGCTGGCCGATCCCCCGCGGCACATACTTCACGCCGACCGCGCGCTCAGCACGCTGTACGGCACGCCTCGGCTCGATCCAGATGGCCGGCCACTGGAAGGATTAATCGAGACAGTGCTGTCACAGCACACTTCCGACATCAACTCCAAGCGCGCCTACACGAGTCTCCGAAGCCGACTTGCAACCTGGGAACAGGTGCGCCGGGCGCCGCTTGACACGATTGCCGGTGCTATTCGCGTGGGCGGACTGGCAACAGTAAAGGCGGAGCGTATCCTGGAGATCCTGGACTCCGTCGCGGAGCGATACGGATCGCTCGACCTAGACGTACTGCGTGGGCTCAGTCTCCAGGAGGCTCGAGATGCCTTGACGTCGCTGCACGGCGTCGGCCCAAAGACTGCATCGTGCGTCTTGTTGTTCAATCTCGGATTTCCCGCATTCCCCGTTGACACACATGTACTGCGGCTGAGCCGCAGAATCGGCTTCGCGCCGCCTACTGCCGGCCAAGTTGCCATCCAGGAGGCCGTCGAGGCAAGCCTGTTGCCGGAGCGAGTATTTCCTTTGCACGTCAACATGATCCGCCACGGGCGACTGACATGTAAGGCGCTGCATCCCCGATGCGACACCTGTTCTGTCCGTCTGATGTGCAGGTATGGCACGACCCTGGCCTACGCGAGTCCCGCGCTGGTTTGAGCCTCCTCAAGCTGTCATAATCCTGTAACGTTGCTATCATCTCCCTCTCATAGTGACTACCTATGCTTGAATCAGGTGCTGGATGCACCTGGAGAGAAGCGGCGATCTAGCAGAGGGGGCAGACAGTGTCTTCCGCACGACTCAGTATTGTGAACACACGAGTCATTCGCACTCCCGCGCGACCCACGGTGCGCGCTCGCGTGTTGTTTGTTTCCGCCAATGGCATGTTCGCGAGCCATTGGCGCGCAGTCCTGTTGCGTGGGCACTTTTCAGTCCGCGTTGCCAGCACTGATGAGGTGATGGCGGCGGTGAATGCCGGCGACGAGCCGAACGTGATCGTTCTCGACATGGCCGATCGAACGTTCGATGGGCTCGGGTTATGCCGCGCCCTCCGTTCGATCAAGGTCGAATCCGCGATCATGATGCTCGATCCGGAGGGAAGTCTCGAGGACCTGCTTGACGGATTCGAGGCGGGAACCGACGCCTATCTGACTGGTCGCGTCGATCATAAGGAGCTATTCGACCGGATAGAACGCCTGAGCTGGCCTCAGGCTATTTCAGCGTAGAGGCGCAAGCTGGGAACGAACGCAGTCGTTCGAGTTGAGTGCGACGTACAGGATCGTCCTCGGCGGTCCGTCGACGATGAACATGCGCTCGTCGAGCGCGCGCGCACGGATGCGACAGCATTTGTCGAGTTGTACGAACTCCATGTGAACCGCCTCTACGCCTATGCAATGCGTTGCCTGCACGATCGCATGGCAGCTGAAGACGTCGTCTCGGAGACCTTCGAGCGCGCAATTACGTACTTGCCGCGCTACGAATGGCGTGGCCTACCGTTTCGCGCCTGGCTCTACCGCATCGCAGGCAACGCTATCGCAGGCAGGGCGCGCCACGCGACGACCGTCGCGCTTGACGATGCCCCCGAGCGGGCGGACGACGCTCCAGGTCCAGAGGACGCGCTGTTGCGCGGTGAGCGCGACAGGGCCCTCATGGCCGTAGTCTCCGCTCTGCCTCTAGTGCAGCGTCAGGTCGTGCTGCTACGATACGGAGAGGATCTGGCCGTGAAGGACATAGCGTTGGTGCTGGGCCGAAGCGAAGGGGCGGTAAAGGCGTCGCTCTATCGCGCGCAGCGCACGCTGCACCGGCTGCTGGCGCCGAGCGCGCGTGCATGACGGGTCGATCGCATGGTGGCGCGCTGTCGGCGGGACTCGCAACTGTAACGCGCGGACCCTGGCCCTGCTCAAGCTTGTGATTGCTGTTCGTCTGGGCTCGCGAGGTACCGCTCGCGGTCTTGTGTCAGCCCCGAACCCCGCACACGGACGTGGCCCGGACCCGCCGCCCTCGATGCGGCACCCGCACGCGGCACGTTGCGCTCTGCGAGCACCGCGGATACGATATCCCCGTCCCCCAGGGGCACCCCGCTCCTGCGAGCTTTGACACACCCATGAGGGCAAATTACACTGTATTTTGCTCCGTTCGCGCACGGCCATTCAGCGCACTGCCTGCTCGCGGACGACCGCTTCTTAAGGGACAAGATCCGCGTGGCGGGTCGCCCAGCGTGCACACGGAATGGAGACACTGCTAGCCTGGATTATGCGGGACCCCTGAAGGAAGCGAGCTAAGCAAGGTTGAGGGGATGCTCGTCGCGGCCCGCATCGCGTCGAGGTAATGTGCGCCGGCATGCAGAGGGGGCCTGGTGCGGCGGCAGGATCCAGCGTGCATCCAGCGGTGCGTGGCTGGGCTCGCTGGTGGGGCAGTTGGCGCGGGGAGGACGGCGTGAGGGGTCGTACCGCGACAGGGACAGTCGCGGTGTCGGCAGCGATCGGCAGCAGCGGGACGGATTAGCGGAGGAACGGCGGCGCGTGGCCGGGCGGCTGCGCACCGAGCAGGCTCCAGAGGGCCTGACCAGGATGGCTGCTGGCCAGGTGCAGGCGGATGCGGTGCAGCCCTTCCCGCACCCGGCCGCCGATCTTGATGAGCTGGAGCCGCAGGGTATCGAGCTGCAGACGGGGCAGGCCGCGGGCAGTCAGCCAGCGTCGGAGGGTATCGAGGAGCCAATAGGCGGCGGCGTGCAGGATGAGGCGGCACTGGTTGGCCCAGAAGCGATGGTCGCTCAGGCGGTCGGCGAAGCAGGCGAGCTTGATGTCCTTGATCCACAGTTCCGGGGTGCCCCGATCGACATACCAATCGTAGAGGTCTGTCGGCGCGTCGGTGCGGCTGGTGACGACGAAGCGGACATTGGGCCCCTTGGCCAGGGCTTCGGTCTTGTAGACCACGCGCCGTGCGCGGTCCCAACTCTCGGCCTGGTAGGTGGTCTCGCCGCACAGGCGGACCTTCTCCGCGGCGGTGGCCTCGCGCTGGGCCTGGGCCTGCGCCAGCAGGGGCGCGGCCAGGGCTGCCAGGCGGGCATTGGTGCCCAGACCCAGGGTGTAGGTGATATGGTGGCGCTCGCAGAACTGGTAGATTCGGGGCGTGGCGCCCGCTGCGTCAGCGCGGATCTCGATCTGCACGCCGGGCCAGCGCTGCCGAAAGGCCCGGACTAGCACGCGCAGCACCGTAATCACCCCGCGGCTGCCGTGCACCGTGCCCGGGCGCAGGATGGCGGTGATCAGCTGGTCGGTCTCGCCATCGAAGACGAGCAGCGGGTAGTACTGGTGCTGGCGGTAGTACCCGTGGTACGCCGCCCCTTCCTGGTGCCCGTGCGTGGGGTCATCCGTGCTGTCGATGTCCAGCAGAATGTGCCGAGGCACGCCGTCCTGTTCCCTCGCCACCAGGTACACCTCCAGGAGGGCGTGGGCCAGGTGGCGACAGGCTTGCCGGTCCACGCTGTTCTCCAGGCGGCTGCAGGTGGACTGGCCGGCCAGCGCAGGACCACTCTCCGGCAGACGCCCGCAGACCATCTTGAGCAGGGGGTCGTGGCGCAGGGTGTTGGCATCGTTCTGGTCCTCGTACCCGCAGGCAATCTGGAACACGCGCTGGCGGACCAGACCCTCCAGGGAGTAGCGGATGTGCCGCTGGCGGCGCTCCGGCAGGCTCGCTGCCAGCCCGGCACACAGTCCCAACACCGCGTCGGCCTTGGCGAGCCAGGGCAGGCCGCCATCGCTGGTCAGGCGGCCACCATCAAAGAGGGCCTCGAGCGCCAACCCGGTCTGGGTGGCAAAGTGATAGCGCTGTGTGGCAGACTGAGTAGCCATAGGGTTCGCTCCGCTCGTTGGTCGTCGTCTAAGAACTTGACCATAAGGGAGCGAACCCTAGCAATCAACCACGCTCAACGGTTCGTAGCCTGAAACCTGCCTCCCTGCGGCTCAGCTGCTCGTTCCCGCATAATCCAGGCTAGCCATGCAGCGCAAAGGCGGTGCGGCCTCCGACACGTACAGGTGGTGGGTGCTCGTCACCGTCGTGTTTGGCGCCTTCGCTAGCATCCTCGATGCGACCATCGTGAACACGGCGCTGCCCCGCATTCAGCGCGACTTCGGCGCCGATCTCCACCTGGCTTCGTACGTCGCCACGGCATATATTCTTGCGGCGGGCGTGCTTGTCCCGGCCACCGGCTTTCTGGCTAACCGTTTCGGCAGCAAACGAGTGTATATTGCGTCGCTCGTGGTATTCACGTTCGGATCGGCGCTCTGCGGTGTCGCGCCGAACATCGGTCTGCTGATCGCTTTCCGTGTCTTGCAAGGCGCAGGCGGCGCGGCACTGTTCCCCTTGTCGTTTGCCATGCTCTTCTCGGTGTTCACCGGCAAAGACCGCGGGCGCGCGAATGGCATCTTCGGCATTCCCGTTTTGGTTGCGCCCGCGCTTGGGCCGAGCCTGGGCGGGTACCTCACACAGTATGTCGACTGGCGATGGGTGTTCTACGTCAATCTGCCTGTTGGCATTATCGGCGTGGTCATGGCGGCTCGCGTCTTGCGCGAGCAGCGGCCGGAGGCAAGCCGGCGGTTCGACGCTCCGGGCTTTCTGCTGGCCGCGGTTGGGCTTGGACTGCTTCTGTTCGGCCTCTCCAATCTTGCGTACGACGGTTGGCAGAGCACCGGCACCGTGAGCGGGCCAATCTTGGTGTCTTTGCTCCTGCTCGGTACGTTCGTTCCCGTCGAGCTACGTGCGCGACAACCGCTGCTGCAACTGCGGCTGTATGTGCGACGCACATTCCTGCTTGGCACCTTGATAGTCGTCGTCGGCGTCGTCGGATTACTGGGACCTGCCTTTCTGCTTCCACAATACCTCCAGGTATTGCGTCAAGAAACGCCGTTTGCCGCCGGTATGTTGCTCTTGTGGCAGGGGATCGGCTCGGTCATTGGAACCATCACGAGTGGTCAGGTATACAATCGCGTTGGACCGCGGCGCCTTATCTTCGCCGGCCTCATCATCGTGACCCTGACCAGCTTCTGGCTCGCCTTCTGGACCACGGCGACCGCCAACCTCCTCGTATTGCCTGTGATTTTGTTCCTCCGAGGCATCGGGTTACCGCTCACCATGCAGTCCACCAACACTGTCTTGCTTGAAGGTATCAACGGTCCGCTGTTGCCTGAGGCGACGACGCTCAACGTAGTCGGCCGCAATGTGATGGGCTCGCTGGGTATCGCGGTATTGACGAACTACCTTCAAGGGCGCGCGACAACCTATATTGCGAATCTTGGACTGGCAGCGCACGGCGCGGCTCGCGGTCTGGCGCGTACGTACGGAGCCACTGGAGCGGCTTCACACCTCTCCCCGGCGATCCTGAATGCGCAGGCTACCGCCTATCACGACACGTACCTCGTCGTGGCGATCATTGGCTTGCCAGCCTTTATCGCCGCGTGGCTGGTGAAATCCTCGACCAAGCTCGCGTCGCAGTCCAAGCTCTCGGTGAAGCCCGACGGGGCCGCTGTCGTGCCGGTAGGTGATACCGGCGGGCGGTAGTTCCGAAGATCTCCGCAAAGCCTGGCTTTAGGCGCCTACGTCAACGGTAGCCTGACCCTCGGCAAGGGCTTCCCTGCGTTGCGTCCCCCCGGTCTGGCGCTCCCGCACTATGGTCTTCAGCACACGGAAGCCATCGCGCAGCGCGTGCAGGTTGCTCGCGCCGCTCAGTCGGCTCGCTTCGAAGCTCGGAACTTCCGTCACGCGCAGTCCGGCCTTTGCGATCCGTATATTGATCAGAGTCTCGACTTCGAATCCATCGCAGTCCACGTGAAGCACCGGCAAGTGTCGGGTCCAGAAGGCGTTGTAGCCGTAGCACAGATCGGTATAGGTCGTACGATAGAGCATGTTTACGATATTGGTGAGCACCCAGTTGCCCGCGCGGCGCACGTGTGTGATGTCGCTGCTTCCGCCGCCTTGCAGAAATCGCGAGCCCTTGGCAATATCCGCTCCGTCGAGAAGCGCGCGGACAAACCTCGGTATCTCAGCTCCATCGGCAGATCCGTCGGCATCAATCATCACGATGATGTCCCCGCGCGCGGCCGCGAAGCCGCAGGCGAGAGCATTCCCTTTCCCGCGACGCGTGTCTTGAACAACACGGATGCCTGGCCAATGCCTTTGAGCAACCTCAACCGTGTCGTCAGTGGAGTGCCCATCAACGAGAATGACTTCGTGCAGATCTTTGGGTAGCTGTGCGAGCACATGTGGCAGGTTCAGCGCTTCATTCCTCGCCGGGATGATCACGCTAATCCGGGGCCAAGCATGGGATTTTGCCGCAAGCGTGGCCGGCACTCGAGCCCGGTCAGGCATGGCAACGTGATAGTCGCCCGTTTGAGCCACGGCCGGAACGATGTCGCGGCCCTTTTCGGTCTCGAACAGCGCCACCTTCATTCCGGTGACTGTCGCTTTCGACGGGACATCGAGCTTGGGGTCGATTGCCGGGTCGAGAAAGGTGCCCGCGTCGACATCGGGCTTGCTGCTGCCAACACCGCTGCTCCACATTATTGTGACCAATCTTGGGTACTCGAATGCACGGACCCGACTATTGCGCGCTGACTCCATGCAAAGCGTGCCTTCAAGGCCGCCTTCGCCCACGCCGACCGACGTCAGCACTTACCTGCTTCCGGCGTCGAATACGCCTCCCTGCACAACCCGATCGACTCGAGGCGCCAGGTCAAGCCGTCCTGACGCGGCTGGGGCATTCGCAAGGGACCGATCCGGATATATGGACGACTCCATATCAGGTACTACCATGATCCTAGTTGGGCAAGACGACGCGAGATACACCCGGCTGGTATACGCGGTGCCGCCAATGGGATACGAGTTGCTCCGACTGGCGCTGCCAACGCTCAAGCGCGGCTCGACACATCCAGCACTATCCTCGGAGCCATGAATCCAGACGAGGTGCGTTGAGGCACGTCGCTCGTCGAGATACTGGGTATCGGCGGTGGCTCGAGCATAGTTGGTACTGATCCGATTTCGCCCTGGAGTGCTGACCTTTCTGCGGCGACGCACGAGGCCGGCGTGTCCGAGACGAAATGCGGTATAATGAGGGCCGTGATGGGCAGCAATCCGCGCGGAGCCGGGGCGCGCACATGGCGTTTTCACGCCCCAAGTTCCGCTAGCTCGCAGCCTCCAAGATGGTCATCCCGCTCGACATTCGAGCTGCGTATCTCAGGGCGTGGCGGGCGTCCAATGTTCTGCTGGTGGCCCGAGTCGAAAGCACGTGGAGTTGGGCGGCATGGCAAGGCGCGTAGCGGTCATGATCGACGACGAAGTGCTCCGCACGCTGTTTCGCGAAATGATCGAGCAGAACGGCCATGAACCCACGGTCCTGTGCCCAACTGATCATGCTCTTGAGCAACTCAAGACGCTGATGCCCGACGTGCTGATCCTCGACGTGCGACTCAAGGATAGAGACCCGGGGTGGGTCCTGCTCGACGAGGTCAGGCGCGATCCGTCGACGTCCGCTCTACCGGTGATCCTTCTGACTGCCGACGCGGACCGGCGCCGTACCAAGCGCAATGCGAGCGTCAGGCCCGGTTGCTACCTGCTCAGGAAGCCATTCGGCTTTCTTGACGTTTCGACAATGCTCGCCCGGGTCCTGGGCGAGCACGGATAGTACTTCCAGGGTCTCGGCACCGGCTGCCTGGAAACCTCAGCGCACAGACGACCTTCCGCCAGGGACTCTATCGCGCCGTGGTTGGACACGGGCATCTACTCTGGGCGCACCGACTGGCAGAACGGGTACAGCAACAGATAGCGGGCAAAGGACGCATCGTATGCGGCCCGCTTGTGTGGATCGGGCGTGAATGTACGATCGATGCTGACCAAAATGCTGACAGCTTGCTCAACTGACGTATACACGCCACTGCCTGCGCCAGCCAGGATGATGGCTCCGAGGGCGCTTGCCTCAGTCACACGCGGACGAAGCAGCGGACGGCCCAGGATATCCGCGCTGATCTGCAACCAGGCGTTGGATCGCGCGCCGCCACCCGTGACGCGAAACTCCCCGATTGCAATGCCCGCGTTCGCCATCTGCTCCAGGCCCTGCCTGAAGTAGTACGTGACGCCCTCCAGCAGCGCCTTGATAAAGTCGCCGCGGGTCGTCTCGAGCGTCACTCCCGCGATCAGGCCGTATGGACGCTGGTCGAAATCGGGTGGGCCGGTGGGCGCGAAATGGGGCAGGACGAGCATGTTCGTAGGACTCTCGGGCATTTCAGCCAGCAGCTGGTCATAGACGTCACGCCGGCTGGCAACGGCTTCTCGCTTCTCGGCCTGCGCGAATGTATCGCGGAACCACTTGAGGACCGCGCCGCCCGACAAATTATAGTAGAAGCTCACAAACAGACCGGGGATTGTATGATGCTCTACGTTCAGTTTTGGAACGAGAAGACCCGCGGTGGGTGGAATCGTGGCATACGCCGGAGTGATGCAGATGTATGTGCCGAGGCCGTAGGCGGCCTGCCCATGCCGGATCACGCCTGCCCCGGTGGCACTCATGCACTGATCGTGCGCGCCAAGCACGATTCGTGCCCCGGCCGGCAGCCCAAGTTCGTCGGCCGCCTCGCGTGACACGGCTCCGACCGCCGTACCGGCCTGAGCGACGTCCGGCAGCTTATGCAGCGGTAGCCCCACGTACTCGAGCGTTTCTTCGGACCAGCGTGCCTGTTGCACGTCGAAGAACAGGCTGCGATTCGCAAGCGAGTAGTCGGTGTACGGCTCGCCTCCAAGCATGTAGCCGACCAGGTCGGCCCACCCCAGAAACTTGTACGTGCGCCTAAACAGATCTTGACGATTGTCGCGCAGCCAGATCAGTTTCTGACCGCCGTAGGTCGGGCCCGCCAGGTTGCCGCTGCGTTCGAAAAACATCACGGGATCCAGTGCGCCGAGGCGTGCGGTTGTCTCGGCACCGCGGCTGTCGAAGCCGAGCAGACAGTTTCCCAGTATGGTGCGGTCGCGGGAGACAGGCGTAAGCGCCTCACCCATCGAAGAGACGCTCAGGGCCGCGATCGGATCCGAGGCCGTCTTGGTGGACACCTCACGGATCATGCTCTGGACTTGCTTCCAAACGGCCTGGCTGTCGAGCTCGGCCCAACCCGGCCGCGGACGGATGACGTCGTATTCCCTCTGGGCAATCGCCAGAAGGCTCCCCTCGTCGGAAAGGACGATCGCCTTGCAGCCGGTCGTGCCGATGTCAATGCCAAGAAGGCTCATTGCCCCAGTATTCCTCAGAAACTCAGCCGAGGGTATCCGATCGCTTCCATCACCTCGACCATGATCGACGCCGCGGCTTCGGTCGAGTCGTGCAGGTACTGATGGGACTCGGTCGCCTCGAACTCTCCCGCCTCGATTGCCTCCCAGCGCGCGACGAGACTCTTCGCCGCGGCCTGACCTGCTTCGCGCACGATTCGAGTCCACATGTTGACGCGAATGACCCCATCGGTAGCCAGATTGTGTATGTCATCATTGCTGAGGCAGGATGTGCCGTGGAGCACGAGGCGTGCTTCATTCAGGCGACCCGTCAACTCCACGGCCCGCTCTTTCAGGTAGCGCACTCCGCCGACTCGAGCGGACTGCTGCTCGGTCCCCAGATCGGCCACCAGGAAGTCGACGCCCGTCTCGGCTACATAGCGCACGGCCTTTTCGATGTAGGCATCACGCTGCACGGCATGCTTCTGGCCGGCCACGCTCAGTTCCTCGAGAATGCCCTCGACAAGGACCTGGGTCCCATAGGTTGCTACGTAGTCGCGCGTCCATGCCAGATTGTCGTCGAGCGGGTACTTCTGTGCGTCGAACATGACTGTCGCAAGGTACGGCAACCCGTCGGTCAGCGCCCAACGATCTCTAGTCGGATCCGCGTGGTCGAGATGCGGCAGAACCACGACGTTGGCATATGGCGTGTGAGGTCCACCGCAGAGGGCCCTGAGATGTTCCATCTGCGAAATGAAGCCTGCTTGAGCGTTGCCGCTGTACGTTATGCGCTTGGCCTGTGGCATATACGGGTAGGTGTAGGTCATGGCTACGGCAAGCGGCACCTGCGCCAGGTTGTGTTTCTCGGAGATGCGCTGACCTGCCAGAAGGATCGCTTCGGTGTTCCAGTGCGCCGCCGTGCAGAAGATTGCCATGCATGCATGGCAACGCCGAAACTGCTGCGTGTACTCCTGAGCCTCTTGCCGGTTTGTAACTAGAGTCACTGCGTGCTTAACCTCCTCGATCAACCCGCTCGGGGGAAGCCGGACGGTCCAAGTGCGGCACGGTGATCCTCGCAATGTGGGTCATTGTAGACCAATAGACGCGGCATACCGTCCTGACCGGATCTCGGGCATCCAGTCAACAGGGCCCAGCGAGCTTCGTCGCGTCCGGCGGCAGGGAAACCCCGCGGCATAGTATAACCCCTAAGCAACGCCCGTTGCAGGCGATCGCAGAGAAAGCCATGCCTCGAGCGCCCGTCCGGCCGCATGCGACCGCGATCGCCTTGCTCCCTGGAGCCAATGTGCCGCTACACAAGCCTGGCGGCGAAAGCCATACCTCGCGGGGTTCGCGCGTTCCCCCAAGAGCAGGCTGGTGGGCGGAAAAGAACGTGCCATTCTGCACTGGTGGGCACGGCGTTGTTCGTATAGACTATGGACACTGGAAAGGATACCAATAGGCGCGCGAGCTGGTGAAGTTGCGGGAGGTGCAAGGCAGCTACAACGCAGGAAGCTCGAGGAAAGACCAGAATTAGGGGGTGACTGTTGTGAACGCCGATCATCAGCAGAACGATGGTGACAGCGAAGGCATATGCAGAGTGTTCGGTTACTATACAGCCTATTCGCAGGGCCCTGTACGGACGCTCGAGTGCGGGTATATTGGCGGAACGACAACACTTCACGATGCCGAGCTATTGATGCGAAGCGAGAAGTACCCATACGAGCTGTTTGTCATCGAGTATGACTACGGATCGACACGTGTTTCTCGCTACTATGATGAACACAAGGCGCCGAAGTTCCACGGCCAGAGAGTACTGAGCTCCCCTGTTTACGCCGCTGTGTAGCGGCCGATTGCGCACGCTTGCGCCGGGACCTGGCTGATGCGCCGCTGAACCGACCCGCCGTCGGCCGAAGACTTGCGCGGCCGGGGGTGTGGATGCGTATGCGCTGCGCCTACCGGGGTTGAGGTCGAGCCGCAGCCGCGGCCTATGGTGCCTAGTTCGATCCCCGAGGGAAGTGGCGGGTGCAGGTATCGGTTTGGCCGCGGGAATTCCGTGATATGGCCATTGGCATGCGCACCCAGTAACGAAGCTCCGCTTGGTAGGGCGGTCAGTCCCCAATGCCAGTTGCCGACTGCAACGCAGCAGCGATGTCGTGCGCCCAGCTGCGTATCGCCTCCCAGTCGCGGAAATCGCCCAACGGTGTGCGTACGACGCTAACCAGCAGTCGTTCGCCAACGCCCAAGCCACGCTTGTCTAGCTTGCCGACAAAGTTGCGATAGCCGCGGGCCTGTATCGACTGTTTGAGCTCGTCGGTTCGAGCGGGGTCGCCTTCTGGCTTCGGATCGGTGTCGCCGATTGGGCCGCTGCTAAACAGCCAAACAGGCATCGCTGCCAACTGGGACCGCGCACGATCCAGCAGCTGCGATCCCTCGGAGAGCCAGTTTCCCATGTAGATCGCGCTTCCGATGACCGCGGCGTCGTAGGTCCCGACGTTGTCCACGTGCCGGGCGTCCCTCACGTCGACCGAATGTCCGGCGTGGCGCAACTCGTCTGCGACAGCATGAGCAATTTCGCGCGTGCTACCATGCCGGCTTGCGACAGCTACCAACACGTTCACAGTAGTCCCTCCCACTGACCGCCGAGCGCCGCAAGGCGGCGACATGACCGCCGCCGCGAGCCGGAACTCGATCGCGGTCCCGGCTCGCGGCGGCGCAAGCCTCACGCAGGTCTGGCGCCTGTCACGCCTCGCTCGTGCATGCGGGGAAGCCACATCGGATCATACATAGAGTGATGGCCCTGCGCCTATCCGCCTCGCCAGCCGCCGGTGCCATTCTGGGGCGCCGCTGGCCACGCGGTCCGTTGACTCGCTCAAGTGTGTTGCTCGGTGTTCTCGGCCTCCGCAGCCTCTTCGGCCTCGCCGATGCGCAAGCGAGCGATGGCCAGACAGTACGCAGTGATGGCCATCTCATCCTGATGTGTCATCTGCCGGAAAGCCACCAGCGTCCGGCCATCGTGCGACGGCACAAGCGTACGGCCGAGAATCTGTATGGTGGGCGTGTTCGGAAGCATGAGCTTGAGGTGGACGGTCTTGTTGGCCGAGAGCGGTGGGCTGTCCAGGAACGTCATACGCGCGACGGCTACGCTCAACTCATGAATCATGCAGTCTTTGAAGGCGACGACCTGTCCCTCGAGCATACCGAGCTGACCGCGGAGCTCACATTCTACGTCAAAGGCCATTCGCTCGGCCGGGGTGACGTCGGCCGGCGCAGCCGCAGTATCGAACGGCATGACGGCACCCTCTACCCGAAGATCGATGTCATAGAGGGCGCTTCGCAACCGAGCCAGCAGGATGAGGTTACGCGCGGCGGTAATCGTGGCATTTCGAGCCTGTGTTTGAATATAGACATCCTGTCCGCTCGTGAGGTCTACGTGCAGCGCGGACGCGACCATGATGTCTCCTTTTGCGCGTACCTCGCAGTGGCGCTGGTAGTGGCCCGTGACACAGCCAAGCACGGTAATCGATCCGGCAGTGCTGATGAGCGTGCTGTCGTCGGCGTCGCCGGCAATGTAGATGTCTCCGTGAGACACGATTCTTGCTCCAGCGGGCACGTTCTCGAGGACAATGATAGAGTGGGAGGATTCGACTTTCGCACCGTATCGGAGTGCGCTCGACTGTACGCGTTGCATCGGATACACGCCAAACTGCATGCGATCGAAGTAAACAAGGCCATCGCAGTCGGCTACGACCTTCCGCGTCTCGCCATCCTGGAGCAGGGCAGTATTCTCGCCATTGGGAATCGCCGGCCGATGCGCAGCGGTCGTCGGGAGCAACTTTCCTTTGAGGTCGACGCCCGCTACGCCGTCGGTGGCGCGCGTGACCGACACCAGGGCATCACCCCGGCGTACGAAAGGCCGCTCGGTGAAGCGGTCTTTTCCAAGTGGCGGCACGGACGGTACGAGCACCTGGATGCTCCCGTTGACTGGAGGCACTGGGGCTGTTCCGCGTGCGATAATAGCCCACTGTTTCTCCGCTCCGGACGCGAGCACACGCCGCACTACATCTTCGCCGATCGCGGCCGTGACGCCCAGAGCGGCGGCTCGCCGGCACGTGGCATCGAGGCGTGCTTGCATCGGATGTCGGGAGGCGCCGGGCAGGACATAGAGCTCAAGCGCCATGCTATCCGGGCTCAACCTCAGCTGGATCAGTTGGTCGAGCTCGGCTGCGACTCTTGCGCTTTCCCGAGCGCCAAGCTGCTCGCCGGCGTTAGTGGCGAGCTCGGACCTCTCCGGCGTGTCCGTCATCCGTGCCCCCTGCTGGCCGGCAAGCGCCGGTCTCCGGCTGTGTGGGAACAGAGTGCTTCCCGACCGCGCGCCTCGACTCGCCGAATGCGCGCGGGCGTGCGCGTCACATCTGAGTCATAGTCCCCATGACCATGGGCGACTTACCAGGGAGTTGTCAACCGAACTTCGTACTGTGGTCCCCGATCGCTCAAACAGTCACCCCGGGGAGCCGGGAATCGCCAGCGCGAGGATTCCGGGGACCGTCGTGCTCGACGGTGAGATAGCGCACTACAGTCAGCGCGACGTTGCTGCGACCGCGATCAGCGTCCAGCCGATCGGCTAAGGCTCGCTTGACCCTCTTGTATCCAGGCGAATACAGTGAGAACTGTCGTGCCACTCCTGTCTCGAATTGAGCCGGGGCAAGCCATACGATAATGTGTTTGCCGCGTCGGGCGGTGAGCAGTGCGTGGTACTGACAATCTCGACGGTCATGTGAGTTTGTCATGTCCATTGCACACGATCCCTATCGCGCTCTCCGCTATCGTAGTTTCAGCCTGTTTCAGCTTGGTCTGTTCCTGTCGTCGTTTGGGCAGCAGATGGCGGCCGTCGCTCTGGGCTGGGAACTGTACAGCCGCACCGGGTCGGCGCTCGTTCTGGGGGGAGTTGGCCTCGCACAGATCATCCCAGTTATCCTGCTGTCCCTTCCGGCTGGCCACATCGTCGATCGCTATAGCCGCAAACGCGTTGTGCTTGCCGCGCAGGCGGCTACGGCGATCGGCTCGCTGGCGTTGGCAGGCCTTTTGGCGGCAAACGGGGCCCTGGCGCTGATCTACGGCTGCTTGGCGCTGCTTGGCTGCTCGCAGGCGTTCGGCGGCCCAGCCACTTCCGCTATCGTGGCGCAGCTACTACCGGTAGATGCATATGAGAGTGCCATGACCTGGCGTAGCAGCACCTTCCAGCTCTCCGCCGTTCTTGGTCCGGCAGCCGGCGGCTTCCTCGTCGGCCTGTTCCGGCAGGCCGCCTGGGTGTTCGTGCTGAGCGCGCTCGCCAGCATCGCATTCATGCTGCTGCTCGCCGGTGTTCGCGTCACGCGTCAAGAAACGTATATCAAACGGGGCAATACGCTGCGCTCGCTCTTGGATGGAGTCGTATTTCTCAGGAGAACTCCAGAAATGCTGGCGGCAATCACGCTGGACATGTTTGCGGTTCTGCTCGGCGGGGCCACTACGTTGTTGCCGATATACGCCAAGGACATACTGCACGCCGGCCCTCAAGGCCTCGGTTGGCTACAAGCTGCTTCCTCCGTCGGCGCTGTGTCCATGGCCCTAGCCATGGCCCATCGCCCGCAATTCACCAGGGCGGGCCGCACGCTGCTGCTGGCTGTGGCGGCCTTCGGCGTCGCAACGGTAGCTTTCGGCCTCTCGCGCTCGTTTGCGCTGTCGATAGCGATGCTGTTCTTGCTCGGTGCGTTCGACAATATCAGCGTGGTAATTCGCAGCACCCTGGTGCTCGTTCGTACACCGGACGAGATGCGCGGCCGGGTCGGCGCCGTCAACTCGCTGTTCATCGGCACATCCAATCAGCTGGGCGGCTTTGAGTCCGGCCTCGTGGCGCAACTGTTCGGGCCCGTCTCCGCCGTGGTCGCCGGCGGGATCGGTACACTTGTCGTGGTGCTGTGCGTTGCGTGGAAATGGCCGGAGATGCGCAACTTGACGACTCTTCGTGACGAAACACGGCATCTCGCGGAATTCCCCGAACCGCCACGAGGAGGCAGTGATGAGTGAGTCAGTCAGCGCGACGACCTTCGCCGAGAGACTCGACAAGGCGCTGCGCGAGGCTGGCTCGCCCGAGCGAGCCGTCGCGGAGAAGGCTTATCTGAAAAGCGATCTCGAGTTTCTCGGCGCCGGCATGCCGGCCACACGGGCGGCGGTCAAGTCGGCGGCGCGCGCGCACCCGCTGCTTGGCCATGATCCGGTATGTGCCGCGGTCGAGTCTCTCTGGTCCAGACCGGTCCACGAATGCAGAATGGCAGCGGTCGAGCTGCTGATCCTGCGATTAGATGATCTGATGGGGGAAGATCTTCCTCTGGTCGAGCGGATGATTCGCCAATCGCGGACATGGGCTCTCGTGGATCCCCTGGCCGCCAACATCACGGGCGGACTTGTGCACCGCTACCCGGCGCTGGCCGCCGACCTCGACCGCTGGTCGACCGATCGAGACTTTTGGGTCCGCAGATCCTCGTTGCTTGCGTACCTCCTTCCCCTGCGCAAGACTGCCGATCAGCAAGTATTCGCGCGCTTTGCGGCATATGCGGACGCGATGCTTGACGAACGGGAGTTCTTCATACGCAAGGCGATAGGCTGGGTGCTGCGCGAAGTCTCTAAGGTCTCGCCCGAGGTCGTGGTCTCCTGGCTGCTGCCGCGCGCTCACCGTGCTTCCGGGGTGACCCTTCGTGAGGCGCTCAAGTACCTGTCTGAGGCCGATCGCACCATGCTCTTGAGGCGGAGCGGCCGCTAGGCGACTGTGCGGCCGCGGATCGAAGATCCCACGCGTCGCCACCGCGTACCGAAAAGCCACGACATCTTTCTGTCTCCCAGGGCGCGGTCAGAAAGCGTTATGGTAGTAATCGGATCGCATCGTCGGAGCGACTGCATCGGCAATGCCGCTGTCCCCTCCCGAGTGGCGCTCTGCGTGACGCTGTCACGCTTTGGCGGCTGCACGCCCTGGAACGCCGATCCGCTGTGTCGCCTGGGTGCGAAGCTCCGGCGAAGCCTGGTCAGGAGACACCGCTGATGGGGTACGCTCCTAGAGAGTCCGGTGCACCAGGAAACGCAGCGGAAGTTCGGCCGGAAGTGAAGGTCTGACTCAATGGAGATCGAAAGCGCCAGCGCCTCGGCCCTCGCCGAGTTTGGGTCGCTGGTCAAGACGAACGTTTCCAGGGTCATCGTGGGCAAGGATCAGACAGTGCTCTTGATGATCGTGGCGCTACTCTGCGACGGCCACGTCCTGCTGGAGGACGTACCCGGGACAGGTAAGACCATGCTTGCGCGTGCGATCAGCGGCTCTATCGGCTGCACGTTCAAAAGGCTGCAGTGCACGCCGGATCTGTTGCCGAACGATGTGACCGGCGTGTCGATCTACAATCAGAAGAACGGGGACTTCGAGTTTCGCGAAGGCCCTGCGTTCGTCAACATCCTACTTGCCGACGAGGTCAATCGCGCGACCCCGCGCACGCAGTCCGCGCTGCTCGAGGCAATGGGTGAGCACCAGGTGACCAGCGACGGCGTTACGCGTGTCTTGCCCAGTCCATTCATGGTCATTGCTACCCAGAACCCCATTGAATACGAAGGCACCTTCCCGCTGCCCGAAGCACAGATGGACCGTTTCCTGATGCGGCTGCGAATGGGTCATCCGACGCTTGATGAAGAGAGGCGTATCCTCACGGGCCTGGCGCGCGAGCATCCAATTGGCCATCTGCGGCAGGTCGCCGCACGAGAGCAGGTGGTGGCTTTGCAGAGGGCGGTCTGGGATATCTACGTTGAACCATCGCTGGTGGACTATATTGGCAGGATCGTGCTGGCGACGAGGAGCCATCCGGATCTCGCTGTGGGCGCGAGCACGCGTGGCAGCCTGGCACTGTATCGCAGTGCTCAGGCTCTGGCAGGGCTGCGCGGACGTGCCTACGCCATTCCCGACGACATCAAAGATCTGGCGGAGGTCGCGCTCGCGCATCGAGTGACCGTGAAGCCGGAGAGCGAATTGCGCGGCCGTACTGCTGCCGGCATCGTGCGATCGCTGCTTGACTCGATCCCCGTGCCGGTAGCGGAAGCGAGTGAAGCCGGATCGACTATCGCGGTGGGCACGCCTGGAGGAAGCGGGCAACAGGAGCGATGAGAACCCTTGCCATGCTGAGTTGGCTGGCGGTATCCGTCTACTTCCAATGCGGCCCGCTGTTCTTCGCCTTTGCCGTGGTGCTTGTGGTGCGTGTTGGAGCGCACGTGTGGCTGCGCGGCGCTACCGCCGATCTCAGGGTCAATCGCATAATGGAGCCGCGCTTGTTCTTTGGCGAGAAGACGACTGTCACCATCGCGATCGAGAATCACAGCGTGTTTTCTATCCCCTGGCTCGAGCTAACCGAGTCGACGCCGGTCGGATTGCGTGTTGCGGATCGATGCCACCGCGTGCTCGCCGTCGCCAGCGGGCGGCAGGAAGTGCTGAGCTATGAGCTCGTCGGCAGGCAGCGCGGGCTTCACTGCTCCGGCCCGCTGGCTCTGTCACTGGGGGACGTATTCGGCATCATCCAGCGCGACCTGCTTCTGCCGACTAAGCAGTACGTGCTGGTTTATCCACGTATCCTCGCGGTGCACGAGCTTGACCTACCGGCGGTCGCGTTGTTTGGCGATCTTCGTAGCCGGCGGCCAATCCTCGGCGACCCCGCTCGCGCGTGCGGGGTGCGAGACTACCGCGCAGGCGATCCACTGCACGACATTCACTGGCGTGCAACAGCCGCCTCGGGCACTCTGCAAGTGAAGCTGTTCGACCCTGCCACGACCGTACAAACCATGATCTACCTCGATCTCGATCGGTCGGGTTACCCAGGTGCAAATCACTTCGTAGCGTGCGAGTTGGCGATCAGCGTTGCCGCAACTGTTGCCCAGCGCCTTACCGACATGCGACAAGCGGTTGGCCTGGTGACAAATGGACGGCTAACTCCGATGGAGAGTGGGCCGGACGCGATACCGAGCGTCCTGGTTGAGACATACGCGGGCGAAGCCGCATCTCAATCGACTGCGATGGCGGACGAGACGGGTGTCGTCCCGCCGGCGCTCCCGCCATCAAAGGGTCGCACCCAGCTGACACGTGTCCTCGAAGTCCTAGCTCGCCTTGAACGTGCGGCGGACCGGCCCCTTCTGCACGATCTGCAGTCCAGGCAGGTATCTCTGCCGTGGGGCTCGACGCTGATTGTTGTCACCGGGTTCGTCGACGATGCGCTACTGATGGTCCTTCACGGTCTGCGCAAGACAGGCCTGCTTGTAGTACTGCTGGTCATTGGCCAGCAGGGAGTCGACGCCGGCATCGAGAGCCGCGCTCGCTCGCTGGGCGTTCACGCACGCGGCGTTTGGTCGGACGCGCCGTCCCTGGGAGTATCGGCATGACGACGCCATACTTCGGCGCACCTGCAGCAGTCCGCGAGAACGAGTTGGCAACGATCTGCCTGGTCCTTCTATCTGTCGCCTTTCCCTTGGGCCTGTTGGCTTGCTCCGGCGCACTGCCGCTCCACTGGCTGGCCGCTCAGGAGGCGGCGGTGATAGCGTGCCTGGTCGGCCTGGCGGTAACGTCCGTGTCGACGACCATGCGACTGGCCGGAATGGGAATACTTGCCGGACGAACGTTCCGGCGCAATGTACTGATCGCCCAGCTAGCGGCCTCAAGCCTGCTCTGCCTGGCGTTCCCCGCGGTCGAGTCGCGGGCCCGCGGCATCGGCGGCGACGTGTCTTCGTGGGACTACCGCTGGTCCGCGTTTCTCGCCCTGGTTCTTTGTGGGGTGACCGTCAGTCATGCGGCGTCTCGGACGCGAGCCTGGACCCTGCTGGAAGTCCAGCCGTGGGAAGCGGACGACGGCAAACGTTCGCGAGCCGGCGGGGCATCCAGAAGCGAGCTGCTGGGTCAGACCTGGCTGAGCTTGGGCGGCGTGACTCTGGTTCTGGCGCTCGCGCTGCTGCTGCACGGCCGCGCTGCGCCGAACAGGGTGCTGGAAGGCACACTGGGGCTGGCGGCGTTCGGCACGTATCTCGTCGTCGCGCTCGTCTTAGCTTGCTACTCCGCGCATAGGCGCAAGATGGCGCAGTGGCAGCTCGCCGGCTGCGACGTTCCAGCGCGCGTCACGGGAGAATGGCGCCGGGCTGGCTCGGATAGTGTTTTGTTGACGCTGATCGTTGCCGCGCTGCTCCTGGCCTCACACCTCCTGGATATCGTGCGGGTCCTTGCCGCGTGGTTGGGGGACGCGGTGCTCCTGCCGCTGCTCCGGCTTCTTCCGTGGGGCTGGTTCAGTGCGCCTGCTCCGACGCCGTGCCCGACCGGCGCGTGCGCGCACAGTGGCGGCCCAGGACTGCCGACTCCGGCGCGCCATGTTCCGATGCTGCCCTCTCAGTCGGAGGCAGGTATCTGGCGCCTGCTCGACTATCTCTGGCGGGCGTTCACTCACGCCGTGCAGGAGGTGGCAGGGCAATGGCCGGTGCTGCTCGGCGTCGTAGCGGTGCTTGCATTGGCGTACGCCTCTCTGTCCGGCGGGCAAGGCCGATCCGGACGGCGCGGCTGGCGATCACTTGTCGCGACGCTGAGCCGCTACGTGCGCCTGCTCGCGGCACTGTTGCCTGCGCCTGCCAGACGACTTGCCGCACGTGCGCGCGTGTTCGCGGCACGAGGTCCGGACCGCGTGAGCGCGCGAATTCGCCGCATGCATGGTCCGGCTCTCGATGGGCTGCCGGCTCGAAAGGCCGTCGTCACCCTCTATCTCGCGGCGCTCGAACACGCCGCACGCCGCGGATACGCGCGACGGGCTGGGCAAACACCCGCGGAGTACGCCGCGGATCTCGGAAGCCGGGTGCCTGAAGCTCACGACGCGGCATCCGGCCTTACACAAGCTTTCGTGGCCGCGCGCTACGGGCCCGGACGCGTCGATAGTACTCAGGTGGAGCGTGCCCGCGACGCCTGGCAGCGACTCCGCTCCGCCCTGCGCAGACGACATGGCCGGACCGGTTCCTCGTCGTGATGGGAAGGGAGGCTCGCCGTTTCACCGGGGGGCCTGACCATGCGAGATCATTTCGATGTCGCCAGTCAGCCGGGCGTGGCCAGCTCGAAGGGTGCTCATGACATCGCTCGGCCCGAAGCCGTTGGGTTTGCGCCTGCCGAGGAGGCCGCGCTCACCTTGCATGGCGGTTCTGACCCGGCTCAGTTCAGCGCGCTCGCGGCTATGATGGCGCACCGGGCTGGCCCTCCGTGCGCTAAGCTATCAATTGGATTGTGACTTCAAGGCGGTTGCACAGTTTCAAACAAGGAGGTAGTGGTGGCATACGAAGCATCACTTGACCGATATGGCAACATGGTCTATCGCCGTAGCGGTCGCAGCGGGTTGCGACTGCCGGCAGTGTCGCTCGGGCTATGGCACAATTTTGGCGATGGACGACCACTGGAGACGCAGCGAGCCGTCCTCCGGCGAGCATTCGATCTCGGCGTCACGCATTTTGACCTGGCTAACAACTACGGGCCGCCATACGGATCGGCCGAGGCCAACTTTGGCCGTATTTTCGCCGCGGACTTCCGGCCGTACCGCGACGAGCTCGTCATTTCTACCAAGGCCGGCTACGACATGTGGCCGGGTCCATACGGCGAATGGGGATCGCGAAAGTACCTTCTGGCTAGCCTGGATCAGTCGCTCAAGCGGATGGGCCTTGAGTACGTCGACATCTTCTATTCGCATCGCTTCGATCCTGAGACGCCGCTGGAGGAGACGATGGGCGCGCTGGACAGTGCCGTACGCACGGGAAAGGCGCTTTATGCCGGTATCTCCTCTTACTCGGCGGTCAAAACGCGAGAGGCCTCGGCAATCTTGCGCCGCTTGGGGACGCCGCTCCTGATCCACCAGCCGTCATACTCGATGTTGAACCGGTGGATCGAAGGAGACCTGCTTGACGCACTGGGCGAGGAAGGCGTCGGCTGCATTGCCTTCTCGCCACTTGCACAGGGCATGCTCAGCGACAAATACTTGCGTGGCATTCCCGCAGGCTCACGCGCCAGCGCAAATGCCTCGCTCTCTCCCGACCTTCTGACCGACGACAATATGGCGCGTATCAAGGCCCTGAACGAGATCGCCAAGAAACGAGGACAGACACTGGCCCAGATGGCCCTGGCCTGGACGTTGCGCGATGCCCGGGTGACGTCAGCGCTGATCGGTGTCAGCAGCGTCGCCCAGCTTGAAGACTCACTCGGCGCAATCAAGAAGCTCGAGTTCACGCACGGCGAATTGACCGAAATCGACCGATATGCGGCAGAAGGCCACATCAATCTCTGGGCGAGGTCGAGCGCCACATAGCGTCATGCCGGCCGCGGGTCAAGTCGCAGGCGGATTGTGTTGTGCCACGGGTCCTGGATAATTGCCTCTCCGTCCTGTATCGATGCCGCATGGCCCGCGGCCTGCAACCGCTCGATTACTGCTGACCGCGTCGCGTCGTCGGCAAAGTCGATGGTGAACTGTCGCAGGCCGGCGAAGCCGGCCGGAGCGGCCGATGCACCCTGGGTGTGCCACGTGTTCATACCAATATGGTGGTGGTAGCCGCCTGCTGAGACGAAGAGCGCGCTGGGGATTCGCGCAACGATGTCGAACCCGAGCACGTCGTGGTAGAAATCCGCGGCCTGCGAAATGTCTCCTACCTGGAGATGCATGTGGCCGACTCGAGTTCCGTTTGGCAAGCCACTCCACGGCAGATCGATCGCGTCGCCGGCGGCAAGCACTGCCCGAATGTCCACAGGGTCGGTCGCCATGCGTACCCGTCCGTTCTGCCATGTCCAGTCGCTTCGCGGGCGATCGCGGTAGATCTCGATGCCGTTGTCATCGGGGTCCGAGAGATACAGAGCCTCGCTTACGAGGTGATCTCCTTGGCCCGGAAGTGGATGGCCTGCCTCCAACCAGTGCCGCAGCCAGCGACCGAGGTCGGCACGAGTGGGCACAAGCACCGCAAAATGGTAGAGTCCGGTGTAGCGTCCCGGCCAAGGTCGCGCACTCTGCTCCTCGATCAAGTGGAGCAACGTTGCGTCTCCGGCGCCAAGTGATGCCTGATTGCCTGCCCGCGACTGAACGGCGAAGCCGAATCCCGCGCTATAGAACGCTATGCTGCGGTCGAGATCGGCGACGGCCAGAGTGACCTGGCCCACGCTGGTGCGCGAATCGATAGATGCGCTTGCTGCGGTCTGTGCTTGATTTCCCATGAGCTGTCTCCGTGCTTGAGTCTGTCGCCCGATACTTCGCGATCCGGTTCCCTCACAATTAACTTACACGTCAGTAGTTGACAAGTCAAATAGATAGCACGTCCTGGGTGTCACAGACCACGAGCAAGGATCAACGCTCGTTGAGCGCCAGGAGTCGCGCGCTTGCCGCGTCTGCTTTCTACTGTAGGCGCGGCGGTCACGATTCTTGGGCAGCGCGTCCGGTCAGACGATGCGCGCGATGCGCAGTCGGGACGGAGCCTGATCGCGGCGAGCGGGTTCCTCGTTCTTCAGGTTGAATCGGCCAACAACCTCTTTGAGCCCCAGAGCGAGTGCGGCGAGCTCTTGCGCTTCCCTGCTAATTGCCTGCACGCCCTCAGTCTGCTCCTCGGTCGACGCGCTGACTTCTTCCGCGCCCGCGGCCGTCTCTTCGCTTACCGCACTGATGCTCTCTACGGCGCCCTGAACCTGCTCGGCCCCCTGGCGCATCTGGTTGGCGGCTTGCGCGGTCTCCCCGGCGATCACGGCAACGCGGTCCGATGTCGCGCTGACGGCGGCGACACCGGTACTCATCCGCTTCACCGTGTCGGCGATGGCATCGGCCTGCGCATGCGTTTCTTCGACTACTGCGAGGATGCTGTGCAGGGCGTCTTCCGCGCGCCTGCCAAGGGTTTCGCTCTTCTCAACTTCGTCCCTTCCGATCTCCATGGCCTGGACAACGTCCGCCACCTGTTGCTGAATCGCCGTGATGCGCTGCGTGATCTGGCGGGTCTCGCTACTGGCGCGCTCCGCCAACTTTCGCACCTCGGCCGCCACTACCGTGAACCCCCGGCCATGTTCGCCGGCCCGAGCCGCCTCTATGGCGGCGTTCAACGCCAGAAGGTTAGTCTGCGAAGCGATGTCGTCGATTGCTTCCACGATTTCGCTGATCTCCTGGCTGCGCTTGCCCAGGGCCGTGACTTGCTGGGAACTCTTGTCCACCGCTGCACGTACTCCATGGATGCTGCTGATCGTCTGAGCGACGGCGTCACCGCCGTCTTTTGCCGTGTTGGACGCCCGGCCCGCGGCGTCGCTGACTGCTTCCACGCTCCGCGTCGTGTCGGCCAGTGCGTCGCGTAAGCGTGCAATTGCCTCGACTGCCTCGGCAATCGCCTGCCGTTGTGCCTCGGCGCCAGATGCAACCTGCTGCACTTGCGCCGTGAGACCGCCCATCCTGGCGATCACCTGACCGCCCTCTCTGCTCTGCTCACCGGTACCGCGGGCCACTTCCTCGATCGCGCGTGCAATCTGCGTGCTGGCCTGCCCGACCTGCTCCGTAGCTTGCGCCAGGCGGGCCGCGCCGGACGTGACGTGATCCGACGATTGTGCTACTTCCCGAATGGTCTGCTGCAGCCCTGTCCGAGCGGACTCGTAGCTCGTTACCACCGATTGAACCTTCTTGAGCAGGATATTGGTGATCTCCGCGGTCTGACCTATCTCGTCCCGCCCGTAGCGTGGAATCGGCTTGGTGCTGGGTTCGATCGCGACAGTCAGGTCGTTATTCGCCAACGCTTCCATCGCCTCGTCGAGCGCCGTCGCGTACCGGTCGGTCAGCGAGCCGAGAACGGACTGTACGGCGCGAACGCCACGCGCGATCGACCGTGACAGTAGCAAGCCCGCTCCTACTGACAGAATCACCGAGGCGAGAATCGCCAGAACTAACAGCAGCAGCGAAAGGTGGTAGGTGGAGTTCGCGCCCGCACCAGCGGAATCGAGCGCCTGCTGCGCACTTGCCAAAAGGGACTGCATGTCCGGATCGATCGCGTCTATGGCGTCTGCTTGGGGCCCAAGCGTCAACGTGGTAGCGGCCGCGTCTCCGGCAGGCGTGTTCGCGGCTGCGATGCGCTGCACGTCTTCGCTGCGGGTAAGGAAGGCAGTGAGATTCTTGTCCATGCGCGCCAGGGCGGCGGCATCTGCCGCACTCCCGATGGCCAGCGTCTTGTATTTGCTCAAGTAGCTGCGTATGTTCGCGCGCGCGGCCTCGGCGTCGCCGCTGACGTCGGCGATCTTGGCAGGCGTCGATGCCAGAATCTCACCGCGCGTTGCGCGCATCTCCCAGTTGATATTGTCGTGTATGGACAGCAGGTCGATGAGCGCCGGCGCCGCAGAATCCCTGATGCTCTGCGTTTGATTGTTCACGCTGGTGATCCCGAGGAAGCCGGCGGCGCCCACGGATACTGTCAGCAGCGCCATCACAACGAAGCTACCCAGCAGCTTTGGCGTGAGCCTGAGGTTCTCGAGCCAACCCATGGTCCGGACTTCCTTTCTGCTCGCTCGACGTGCGGCAAGCTTCACATGTAACCCTGCCGCCGCCGCCTTCTCGACCAGGTGATTGCACTATCCGCAGTACGATATCGTGCAAGGCACGCATCGAAAGCCCGCGTCTGGCAACCAGACGCCAATCCCCAGCCCACGAGCCTCGCGTTGGCCAACTAGAGTGAACGAGTCTACCAGCAGTAGTATCGGCAACACTCGTGCGAACTTTAGGGCACATGGAGCTCGCTAGGCGGCTCCGGCCAACAATTATGTCAGCCCTGCCGCGTCGCGCGGTCCGGCAGGGCGGACACAGCGCGGCCGAAGCCCGCGAATGCGCGTCGCAGGGCTTCCGAATCGCCACGTTGCAACGACGGGCGGAGCGTTCGGGGGCGTCCTGACGCGTTACTGTGGTGCGCGACGGTAGTTTGCGACGTACTCCGGCAACGCGAGATGCGACGCAAGGTCAGAGTCGGGCACGGGCACACCTGGCACGATTGAGAGCGGCAGGACTCCGGCCCATACTTCAAGTGCGCGGTCCGCCGGCGAATCCTTTGGGCCTCCGCTCCGTATTTTTGCGGAGGCCTCTTCAATCTTCACGGCGATGACCATAGTGCCCTGCAACTCTTTCGCACTCGGGCTGCGCGCCTCAGCCGATCGTCCCGGTATAACCTGCTCAACGATGACGCGCAGGGCCTCTTCCTTTTCGTCCTTGCCGGTTACCAGCCTTCCGCGTCCGAGGATAACGACCGATCGAAAATTGGCCGAGTGACTACATGTTGACCTCGCAAGCACCAGGCCGTCGAGGTGGGTAGCGGTGATGCACACCGGTGCGCCGCCGGCGAGGACGCGCATCATCCGGCTCTGAGGCGAACCATGCAGGTAGATCGTGTCGTTCGAGCGGCCGTAGTTCATGGGAAGGACAAACGGAAGCCCGTCGTGAATGAATCCGACGTGGCACACGACCCCGGCATCCAGGATGCTGAAGATCGTGTCGGTGTCATGGGCCGCGCGCTCCGCATGTTGGCTGATAGAAGTGCGTTCTGTGTGCTGCATGGCCGTACCTTTCATTGGAGTTCTACCATATTGATGGCGTTACGACGTGGAAGGCGCAAGCTGCTGGAGGAGTGCGGAGCGCATGCCGCCGCGAGGACGCTGCACAGTGCCGCGGCGCGCAGCATTCTCACTTCGAGCACGCGACTCTGAGCGAGCGAGCATAGGAGCATCTTTCCGAATGACGTGTGCTCTGCCACGGGCGGTCCGATCCGCATCTAGTTTCGCCGCGCATCACAGTCGATGAACGGCACACAGTATCGGCGCGGCGTTGTCACGAAGCCGTCGCCTAGCGTTGTTCTGGCACGCGCGTCTACGTGCTCTCGCACGGCATTCCTCTGGCGCGGAGCAACGCTGTCCGTTTGGGGGATCATAGCACGCTCGAGCTCCGGCTCTAACTGCTCGACAGCAGTGCTACGATCGCTTTGCCGAATAGAAGATGGAAGCAAACTGTCCCGCGCGGGCCTGCGACGAGGCTGGAAGACCCACGTGAGCCAGGCAGTCGGAGAGCGAATTAAGGTCGTTTGTACGCTGAATGGGTACTTGACCGCGAGTGAGACATGTGAGGAGATCTCTACTAGACCAAACTGAAATTGGACGCGCATTGCTCGTTCCAGTGGAGAGGTTGTAGTATGGGCGTCTTCAGCCGGTTTCGACCAGCGGTCGAAACCTCAGATCGCCTTGACAAGGCCCGCGAGCTCGAGCAATCTGCTGCCGAGCATATGCAAAGGAACGAGTTTCGATTAGCTAAGGTCGATCTCAAGATGGCGGTCGGCCTGGCGACTGAGAGTGCATCCCTGAGGGCCCAGCTGTGCATGGTGTTGACGCACCTGGGCGAGTTCGACGATGCCTTGAAAGAAATAGACGCTGCGATACAGCTCAGTCCACACGACGGGTCGTTCTCCGTGCTTCGCGGCAAGGTGCTCGAAAAGCTGAGCCGAGATCAGGAAGCGGCGCAGGTCTCAAATGGTTCCGGCGATGTCGGTTACGCGGACGCTCCGTCGCAAGCGGGTTCCTTCGCCGCCAGCGACTTCGAATCGCTCCCAGGTCCCACGAGGAGCTTTGGACAGATCGCACTACCGCGAACACAGGCCAACCAGATCGGTGAGCTCGAATTCGACATAGCCCGAGACCCGACCAACTCCAAGCTGCGCCGAGACCTAAGCATCCTGTACTTGCAAGTCGGTCGTTTGGCGGATGCGAAGGAGCAGGCACGCAAAGCTGAAGAGCTCCGGGCGAAGCGCGGCCCTGGAGTTCGCTACGCAGACTGGCATGCGATTTCAGCGACCTGCGCGAGGACTGACGCGTCGAGCGTCCAGCCCGCTGCGCCGGCATTCTCGTCGATCTGCTCCGGTCCGGTGGCTCCAGCGATTACCGTGCACACTGAAGCCTGAGCCAACAGCCAGGCGATCGCCAGCTGGCCGACCGTCTTGCCCTGGCTCGCGGCAAGTTGTCTCAATCCTGCCACTACGTGCAGTTTCTCGTCTGTGAGCTCCTTCATCCAGCGTTCGTTCCCGTGGTAGCGGGTACCCGCGGGCACGTCGGATGCAGAGCTGTACTTGCCTGTGAGAAGGCCGCCCGCAAGAGGGAAATACGGTATGACACCGATTCCGAAGGCCATACAGGCGGGCAGGAGCTCGGCCTCGACTGAGCGTTCAAAAAGGTTGTAGTGCGGCTGCACGGTTACGAAGGACGCGTAGCCCCTGCGATCGCTTGTCCACATGCCCCACATCATCTGCCATGCGGCGAAGTTCGAGCAGCCGATGTAGCGAACCTTTCCAGCTCGCACAAGATCGTCCAGAGCTCGCATCGTCTCCTCGATCGGCGTGTCAGGGTCCCAGCTGTGGAGTTGATACAGGTCGATGTAGTCGGTCTGCAGGCGGCGAAGGCTATCGTCGCAGGCCAGCATGATGTGCGCCCGGCTGGATCCCTGGTCGTGGGGTCCCGGGCCCATTGCGCCGTGCACCTTGGTCAGAATCTCAGCACGGTGACGCTTGCCACGCAACGCACGCCCGACGATCTCTTCTGAACGACCCTGACTGTAAATGTCAGCCGTGTCGATTGTCGTGATTCCGGCGTCGAGCGCCCGCTCGATCACGCAAATCGAACGCACCTCGTCTGTGCGCCCGCCAAAGTTGTTCGTGCCAAGTCCAACTGCGGAGACCTTCAGGCCTGACGCTCCTGCTCTGCGATATTCCACCTGATAACCCCTGTTCTTCCGCGGCTATTCATGAATCGCCTTCTTCAGTCTACGCGGGCAAGCCAGCATCGCGTCGTGAGCCTATCTTCCTGGCCGGCGTCGGTCCGCAATCCGATGTACGCGAAAGTTCGGAATCCGGCAAGTGAATCATCCACTCTCGCGCCGCTCGGAGCAAATCGTCGTAGCGCTCACCATGCTTGCGGGCATAACCGATCATGGCATTGAATCGGAGAATCGCCTGTCCGATCATCCCGGCCGGAGGCATGTCTACGGGCGGAGCCGCCTCGTGCGGCGTGTTTGCCCTGCAAGGGTGCGTATCGCTGCCAGCACAAGCTGGTATGATCGAACGTGCGAAGCGATTGCAGGAGACTTCCGGTCTCGGGCCCGCGAACGGTGCATGCAGCGCTATCGCGAAAGCTCCGCGACAGTGTTGAGCTTCCGGTTCAATCACTCAGAGGATAGCTGATGGGCCAAAGGCCACCGTATCTCTTGGCTCTCGACGCGCGCGTTCTGGTCTTCGATGGGGCAATGGGCACCTCGATCCAGTCTCTCGACCTTAACGCCGACGATTTTGGCGGTAAAGAGGGCTGTAATGATGTTCTCGTGGTCACGCGGCCTGACGTAATCCGGACTATCCACGCGTCCTTCCTGGCCGTCGGATGTGACGTTATTGAGACCGACACATTCAACGCCACGCGCCTTCGGTTAAACGAGTATGGCCTGGGCGACAGAACGCACGAGATAAATCTGGCCGCGGCCCGGCTGGCGCGGTCGGTGGCGGACGAGTTTTCTACGCCCGAGAGGCCGCGGTTCGTCGCCGGATCCATGGGTCCGACGGGTATGCTGCCGTCCAGCGATGATCCGATGCTTGGCATCATGACGTTTGGCGACCTGGCCGAGATCTATCGCGAGCAGGCCTCAGCACTTGTCGAAGGCGGCGTCGACCTCCTGATCGTCGAAACCTCTCAGGACATCCTCGAGCTGAAGGCGGCGGTTGCCGGCGCTCGCGCCGCCATACAGGCGTCCGGACGTGCGGTGGCGATTCAGACGCAGGTGACGCTGGACACGAGCGGCCGCATGCTGATGGGCACTGACGTCGGCGCCTCCATGGTGATCATGGAAGCTATGGACGCGGATGTGATCGGGCTGAACTGCAGCACCGGTCCAGACCACATGCGCGAACCGGTCCGCTATCTCACGGAATACTGCACCAAGCCGATCTCAGTGATTCCCAACGCCGGCTTGCCACTCAACGTTGGCGGCAAAGCCGTGTATCCAATGAAGCCGGAGCCGATGGCTGCCGCGCTCGTGGAGTTTGTCGAGGAGTTTGGCGTTAACGTCGTCGGCGGTTGCTGCGGTACTACACCCGAACACTTACGGCTGGTCGTGGAGCGCGTGGGCAATCGCCCGCCAAAGGCTCTGCCGCGCCGGCACGTGCCGATGCTGGCCGGCGCTATCCGGGCCGTAGAGTTGCATCAGGTGCCGCCTCCCCTGATAATCGGCGAGCGGGTGAATGCTCAGGGTAGCCGGGCAGTCAAGCGACTGGTGCTGGCCGAGGACTACGAGGGCCTTCTGGCTATCGCGCGGCAGCAGGTGGAGGGCGGCGCTCATACGCTGGACGTGCAGGTCGCGGTGACGGAGCGTGCCGACGAGGCCGTCGTGATGCGGAAGCTGGTGAAGCGATTGTCAACCGGTGTCGAGGCGCCATTGGTGATCGACAGCACCGAGGCGAGCGTGATTCACGCTGCGTTGGAGCAGTATCCCGGTCGTGCGCTGATCAACTCCATCAACATGGAGAACGGTCGCCAGCGGATCGAGACTGTGTTGCCGCTGGCCAGAGCGCACGGCGCCGCGGTGGTGGCGCTGACCATCGACGAAACCGGCATGGCAAGAACGTCCAAACGAAAGCTCGACGTTGCACGACGTATCTACCAGATCGCTGTCGAAGAATTCGGCCTCCGCGCGGAGGACCTGGTCTTTGACGCACTGACGTTCGTGCTGTCTACGGGCGAGGATGAGTGGAAGCGTTCCGCCATCGAGACGCTCGAAGGCATTCGAATGATCAAGGCAGCACTGCCCGGAGTGCTCACCATCCTTGGCGTGAGCAACGTCTCCTTCGGGCTCATGCCCCACGCAAGGGCCGTGCTGAACAGCGTATTCCTCTTTCATGCCGTTGAGGCGGGCCTTGACCTCGCGATCGTCAATCCCAAAGACGTGCTTCCGTACGCCGAGATCCCGGGTGAGCAGCGGCAACTTGCCGACGATCTCGTGTTCGATCGGCGGCCAGACGCGCTCTCGCGCCTGATCGAGTATTTCCAGAGTGCGGCCCCGTCGCAACAGGAGCAGGCCAGCGATCCCGTTGAAGGAATGGGCGCGGAGCAGCGCATTCACTTCCAGATCTTGCATCGGAAGAAGGATGGCATCGAATCGCTTATCGACGAAGCGTTGACACGCCACGGTCCCGTCGAGGTTCTGAACGGGGTGCTCCTTCCGGCAATGAAGGACGTCGGCGACAAATTCGGGGCCGGCGAGTTGATTCTGCCGTTTGTCCTGCAAAGCGCAGAAGTAATGAAGCGCGCCGTGGCCTACCTGGAGAACTTCCTCGAAAAGAAGGAAGGCTACAGCAAGGGGTCGGTCGTGCTCGCCACCGTGTTCGGCGACGTGCACGACATCGGCAAGAATCTGGTCGGCACAATCCTCGCGAATAACGGCTACGTCGTGCACGATCTTGGCAAGCAAGTGCCGGTTAATGTGATCCTGGACAAAGCCGAAGAGGTTGGCGCCGGCGCGATCGGCCTCTCGGCACTGCTTGTATCTACCTCGAAGCAGATGGCGCTCTGTGTCCAAGAGCTTGTCCACCGCGGACTGCGCTATCCGGTGCTGATTGGCGGAGCCGCAATCAACCGGGAGTTTGGCCGCAGGGTGGCGATTCCGGACGGAAAGACGCCGTACGGCCCGGGCGTGTTCTACTGTAAGGATGCCTTCGAGGGGCTCGAGGTGATGGATGCACTGCAGGATCCGGTGCGCCGCGCGGCGATAGTGGCGCGTGTTCACGCCGACGCGCAGCAACCTCCGCAGTCCATCAACCGCCCAATTACCCCACGACCAACCGCCGCAGCCGCGGTGATGCCGGCTGTGAATTCGGTTCCTGCGCCTGCGCCGCCATTCTGGGGATGCAGATGCCTTCACGACATCGATCTCACGCGCGTGTACAAGCACCTGGCGCTGCGCTCGCTCTTCAGGCTCTCATGGGGCGCCAAGAACACGAATGGTCCGGAATGGACCCGCCTGCTTAAGGACGACTTTATGCCGCGGCTGCGCCGTATGGAACGCGAAGCTGTGGAGAAAGGGTGGATGCGCGCGCGCGCCGTCTATGGCTATTTCCCGTGCTACCGTGCCGGAGACGACCTGGTAGTGCTCTCCCCGACTGATCGGGCGACCGTGATCGAGCGTTTCTCGTTCCCTCGGCAGAGTGACGAGCAGCACCTTTGCATCAGCGACTACTTTGGCTCCGATCCATTGCTACCCGACGTCGTGGCGTTCCAGCTGGTGACGGTTGGCGAAGAGGCGACCGACTTCGGGGATGTGCTGCGCGCCGCCGGTGACTACGCGGACGCCTATTACACGCATGGCCTGAGCGTGGAGACGGCAGAGGCACTGGCGGAGTATGTGCACCGCCATATCCGAAGCGAGCTTGGACTGAAGCCGAACCAGGGCAAACGGTACTCGTGGGGCTACCCGGCCTGTCCCGATCTGGCTGACCACACGAAAGTGTTTGGCCTGCTGCCCGCGGCAGATGTCGGTGTCAGCCTTACCACGGCTTTTCAACTCGTTCCAGAGCAATCCACGGTGGCGATTATCGCCCACCATCCGCAGGCACGCTACTTCTCGGTGCGTGCCCCGCGGATCGAACTGGCCGGATAGGCGCATCGATGCAAGCATCGCTTCACGACGCAAGCGTTACAAAATGCGTGCCGCCCACTCGCCTGGGCAACCCACGGGCGGGCTAGCGGGCTAGCGGGCTACTATCGATACGATCCGGATCTTCAGCACGCCAACCGGCGCATGAACCTCAACTACGTCGCCTTCTCGGTGATTCATGAGAGCTCGACCCATGGGCGACTCATTTGAGATGCGCCCCTTTGCAGGAGCCGACTCGAGCGGGCCAAGGATCACATAGGTGGACTGATGGCCTTCGTCGTCAACAGTGACCCTCGACCCCACCTGTACCACTCCGATCGCGCTATTCTGGATCACTTCTGCATGCCTGAGCGAGTGCTCCAGCCGGGCGATTCGTCCTTCCAGGAGAGCTTGTTCGTCCTTGGCATGGTCGTAGGCGGCGTTCTCCGAGAGGTCGCCGTCGTCCGCTGCAGATCCGAGTTGCTCCGCGATTTCTACCCTTCGAACTGTCACGAGGCGGTTGTACTCGGTTTCCATCTCTGCGCGGCCCTCGGCGGTCAGGAGTACGGGCTTGATGCTCACGTTTGGTCTCTCCACTTGCTCAACGAGTACCAATTCGACAGAGGAGGCGTGATGAGAGGAGACCACCCGTGAGTCTGTCGGCGAGAGTGGGCGATCGCTACGCCACCACAAGCGATCTTAGCATTATTGGTAGGGCAGCCGTCGAAGGCGAACGTCACCAAGGCATCGGGTACTTAGGCCCATGTTTGCGCGCCGACCCGTGTGAGCTCGAGGCTGTTGTTGCGTGCGTGGCGGGCCCAAAGAGGGAGGCAGGGTGGCGGGTATGACCTAACGGGATCATGTGGCAGACTATACGTGACGATGGTTCGTTCACCTCCGGACCAAACATAGGGACTGGGGAGCGCGCCGGCACTCGGAAGCGGTGCGGTCGCGCACGTTCGTACCGAATTAGGCGTCGGTTTGCGCGGCTTCAAGGAGCGAATACATTGTGACTCGACGTGTGACCGCGTATCTCTTGGTAGTCGCGACCATCACCGCGTCAGCGGTGATGCTGTCACTGGAGGCCGCCCCCAGTCTGTCGGCCTCGCTCGCGACGGCATCCTCAGCCTGGTCGGTTCGCGACGTCGGCATGACCGCGCTAACACACGATACGGTGTGCCACCAGTACGACCAGTCGAGCATGACACGTCTGGTCGGTTACATCCCGCAGCTCCACGCCAACTTTGCCTCGGACGACGTCCCTTACGACGATGCCTCCGGGTTCGACTGCGCGCCAGGGCCTTTGTCTCCTGCCGACTATCTCAAGGCGTGGGCCGACACCATCCATGCCGCGGGCCTGCACGTGCTCTTTCGCGGAAACTGGAACCATTGGGCAGGCGACTACGGCCAGGCCAAGCTGTCGTACAGCACCAATCCCGCGATTCCCTTTGAGAGCGGCGGCGGGCTGCAAGCCGTGCTGTCTGGCCAGGACACGAGCTCGTACATTGGCCTGACGTACCAGTGGATTCTTCATCACGCAGACGTCTTTCAGGACGGCGATATCTTTGAGCCCTTTGGCGAGCCCCAGAACAACGGCATTGCCAACGGTCCGGCCGGTACGTCCGCGGCCCATTGCCCGCAGAACCTATGCCAGTTTCCGTCAACCGCGGCCTTCAACCAGTGGCTCAGCGACTTCGGGCAGGCCGACCAGGCAGCTTTCAGAACTATCGGCAAGAATGTCGCATCGGGGTGGTTCGGCCTGGCCGGCAATTTCTATCCCTACGTGACGCCGAGCGCCCTTTCGTACACTGATACCTACAACGTCGACCACTTCACAACGAACTTCACGACCTTCACATCAGACATCCGGGCCAGCTACAACGCCTTTGGTAAGCGCATGGTGGTCGAGTGGGGTGACTTCCAGGACAATGGCGCGGAGCCCGCGACTGCCAACACGACGGATGAGTTCCTCGGCTGGCTGGCGCAGCAGCCGTATGTGATTGGAGAGGAGTACTGGCAGTTGACCGGGAGCGGAAGCAATGGCCCGGAAGCTGCCGTCGATTTCGGTACAGGTCAGATGACACCGGCCGGCCAGGAAGTTGCCAAGTGGTTCGGTGTCATGGCCAATGTCGCGACGCCGACGCCCACTCCAGTGAACACGCCCGTTCCTCCTACAGCCGTGCCTACGAGCACGTTGCAACCTCCAACGGCGGTTCCAACGGCCGCTCGAGCTGCGGCATCGCGGCCGCAGTCGCCGGGACACGTGACGTTCGTGCAAGGACACACGGAGCTTGCTTTCGGACTGAAGCTGCAGGGCGCGTACGCGAAGCCGGTGCGAGCGGGCGACCTGCTGGTCGGGGTGTTCCGGACGGAAGGAAAGCCCTGGGTGCACGACAGCGTTGGCCGGAATTGGGTCGAAGCGGTTCAGTGCGGTGTTGTGTCGATCTGGTACATGGCGAACGCACGATCGGGAGCGACGACCGTGCTGCTGAACAGTACGATCGGCGGTCAGCTACGCATGGCGCTTGCGGAGTACTCCGGCATTAGTCGCGCACGGCCACTAGACCGCACAGCCTGTGGTCAGGGATCGGACTCCGCAGTGCGCACGGGAAGCACTGCCTCCGTGGGCTCTGGCGAGATGGCCTTTGCCGGTCTTGGGAGCGGCACGTATCCGCTGGGTGCGATCGTGGGCAGGATTGGCGGGCGCGAGGCAGTGCTTCGCGCGCTGGCCACCGGCAAGCCCGGCACGATCGTCGTGGAAGACGTAGTGGCGACGGCGCTTGGACCGCAGAGCGCCAGCCTTCACCTGAGCGCCGGCGGTGGCTGGTCGGCCGCGGTCGCCATATTCAAACGAGCCACCTGACCCCCGCCTACGGGACTTCCCAAACCTTTTCAACTATGGTAGATTCAAATCTGGAGGATTTGAATCAAGGGGAGTCAAATGAACAGGCCGGTAACACCGAATCGGCTCGAGCTCAATGCAGTCGTGGCCGTGGATATGGTGCTATTTACCGTGCGGCAGGCAGAGCAAATCGGCGATGCGTGGCAGGTGTTGCTCGTTCAGCGCGACGACGCGGCCTTTGCAGGCAAGTGGTCGCTGCCCGGCGTCCTGCTCCGGAGCGAGGAGACGTTTGACGCCGCGGCACGACGGGCCCTGCATACGAAGGCCGGACTCAACGCGGCTGACTGGTACCTTGAGCAGATCGGCACGTTCGGCAAGCCCGACCGAGACACACGTGGCCGCGTGGTCTCGGTCGGGCATCTCGCCCTCGAGCGGTCGGATGATTTGACCCTTGTTCCCGGGAGCAGTGTTACACACGCCGCCTGGGCGCCCGTCCGCAGTGTACCGGCGGAATCACTGGCTTTTGACCATGCGGACATGCTGCGGGTCGCGGCGAACCGCGTGCAATCCAAGCTGCGCTATTCATGGTTGGCGTTCCAGCTCCTGCCCGAGACGTTCACACTGCCCGAGCTTCGCCAGGTGTACGCCGCGATCCTCGATCCCGCGTTGGCTCGCCTCAATACAGGAAACTTCAAAAAGGCGTTTTCCGCTCTCTTCGCTTCTGGAGCGCTCGTGCCGGTCGGCAAGCGCGCCGTGCGCGGACGTGTCGGGCGGCCCGGCGAGCTGTATCGGTTCCAGGGTCCGCTCATCGGGACGTGGAGCCGTGAGCTGCCCTGGCACGAAGGAGGAATGGTCAATGCGTCCTGAGCCGACCACCGCGTATACCGATCTTGTCGTCGTTGGTTCGGGCGTGGCCGGCCTGTCGGCGGCCTTGGCCGCCGCCGATGCGGGAGCCGATGTCGTGCTGCTTACGGCGGGAGATGCGCTCTCAGGCTCCAGTCCGAATGCGCAGGGCGGCATCGCGGCCGCTTTGGGCGACGACGACACCCCGATGTTGCACGCCGAAGACACCCGCGCGGTTGGCGCCGGCTTGAACGACCGCAGAGCGGTAGAGGTCATGGTCACCGCTGGAAAAGTCGAGGTCGAGGACCTGATCGCCGCGGGAGTGCCGTTCGACGGCAGTCCCATGCACCCCGCCCTCGGACTGGAAGCAGGTCACCGGCGGCGACGCATCGTACACGCTAACGGCACCGCGACCGGCCGTGCAGTCACCAGCGCTCTTCTCGCGCGAGCGACATCACACCCGAAGATCGCGGTGTTTGCGCACGTACCGGCCGAGGGCTTGCTAAGGCAGGGATCGCGCGTAACCGGCGTCCGAAGCGGTGAGGCAGTGTTCCGCGGCCGGGGCGTAGTGCTGGCTACGGGCGGATATGCCGCGCTATTCGCGCGCACGACGAATGCGCCTGAGAGTCGCGGGCAAGGTCTGACGATGGCGTGGGAGGTCGGAGCAACACTGGCCGACCTCGAGTTCGTGCAGTTCCATCCTACCGCCACGGCCGTGCCCGGACATCCTGCGTTCCTGTTGAGCGAGGCGTTACGCGGCGAAGGGGCTTTGCTCGTGGACGGCGAGGGGCGCCCGGTCGTGAATCCGCTGCTTCCGCGCGATCGGGTAGCCCGCGCTATCTATCGGCATTGGCGCGAGCACGGACCGGTCTACTTGACGCTCCGGCACCTCGATCCCGGCATCGTACCGTTGCGCTTTTCGAACCTGGCTGCGCGTCTGGCGGAGTGGAATCTCGACCTCGCGCGCGATCCCATTCCCGTGTCCCCGGCTGCCCACTACTGCATGGGTGGCATACGCACCGACGAGATGGGGCGGAGCGATGTGCCGGGTCTCTACGCCGCGGGTGAGGCAGCCTGCACCGGCGCTCAGGGCGCCAACAGGCTTGCATCGAATTCGCTGCTTGAATGCCTGGTCTTTGGTCGGCTGGCCGCCCAGGCCGCGCTCAGTGACAGCGGCAGCGCAACGGCATCCTGGGAGGCGGACGTACTGCCCGGCGGGCTTGCTTCGTCTGCCGGCGTGGGCGACGAGCTGGATGCGGGCGAGCAACAAGTCGCTTCCGGCGCAGACCTCGATGCATTCGTGGGCGTGGAGCGGGACGCCGAAGGCTTGCAGGGCCTGGCGGGGGCCCTCGGGCCGCGGCCGCGGCGCGACATGCTGGTACCTGCTCTTATTGCGCGCGCGGCGCTGATCCGGCAGGAAAGCCGCGGAGCACATTACCGCACCGACTTTCCCGACATTTCGCCCGCGTTCCAGGGTCGTGTTCTCTGGCAGCGCGGGGCGGCGGCGCGGTTCGAGAGGACTCAGTAATGGCAGTCCCGAGCGTCCGGACGGAAATTCCACATCTGACAATTACCGAGGCAGTGCGATCTATCGTGCGACTGGCCCTTCAGGAAGATGTCGGCCGCGGCGACGGAACAACTGAGGCTACTGTGCCCGCTTCGGCCGAAGCCGTGGCCGAAATCTGGCAGAAGCAGCCCGGAGTGCTCTGCGGCTTGCCGGTTGCCCAGCTGACGTTTGCCATGCTCGACCCGAACGTGTCGGTGCTGGCGATAGCGGCGGAAGGATCCTGGGGCGAGCGCCGCGTGGTCGCGAGGATTGAAGGACCAGCCCGGTCGATTCTCACGGCCGAGCGCACTGCTCTCAATTTCATACAGCGGCTTTCAGGGGTGGCCACCGTTAGCCGGCGCGCGGCCGAGATAGTTGCGGGCACTCATGCCCACGTGCTGGACACGCGGAAGACGACGCCCGGCCACCGCGTGCTCGAGAAGTACGCTGTCCGCGTGGGAGGCTGCCGGAATCACCGCGCTGGACTGGACGACGGCGTGCTGATCAAGGAGAACCACATTCGCGCGGCCGGAGGCATAACTGTCGCCGTGCGGCGGGCGCTCGCCTCGGTACCGCCGATGGGCGGCGTCGAGATAGAAGTGACTACGCTTGACGAGCTGGATGAGGCCCTTACCACAGGCGCCGTGGCAATTCTCGTCGATAACGCAGGCCCCGATGTCCTGCGTGCAGCCGTCGCGCGCGCTGGTGGTCGAGCTCGGATCGAGGCCAGCGGGGGCATAACCCTCGACAACCTAGCCGAGATCGCGCTGACCGGCGTCGACTACATTTCGCTTGGCGCGTTGACTCACTCCGCGCCCGCGATAGATTTCTCGCTCGAAATCCTTTAGAGAGGAGCGGCAAGATGGCTGCTATTGCAACAGATGAGTTGGTCGAGGTTGCGTCTGACGTGACGACTGATGTCGCGGCGCTGCAGGCGGAGGTGCGGAGGTTGGCGCGCGCGCGTGATGCCGTGATCCTGGCGCACAACTACCAGGTGCCGGAAGTTCAGGATGTGGCGGACTTCGTGGGCGATTCGCTCGGGCTGGCTATCGAGGCCTCGCGTACGCCGAAACCAGTGATCGTGATGTGCGGCGTCTACTTCATGGCGGAGACAGCCAAGATCCTGAACATGGGGCGAACCGTTCTGATACCGGATCCTTCCGCCGGCTGCTCGTTGGCGGATTCGATCACACTGCAGCAACTGAGGCAATGGAAGGCAGAGCACCCGCACGGCACGGTGGTGAGCTACGTCAACACGACGGCGGCAATCAAAGCGGAATCGGATTACTGCGTTACCAGCGGCAACGCGGAGGCAGTGATCCGCTCGATTCCCGAGGAGAGCCAGATTCTCTTTCTGCCGGACCTCTATCTCGGCAGCTGGCTAAAGGAGCGTACTGGGCGGTCGAACATGCTCATCTGGCCTGGAGAGTGTCACGTGCATGCCGGCATCCGTACGGCCGAGATGCGCCGGCGGCTGGAAGCGCATCCGGGCGCGGAGATGCTCATCCATCCTGAGTGCGGCTGCACAAGCAGGTTCGTCTACGCGAGTCAACGCGGTCAGCTCAACTCCGAACGCACATTCGTGCTCTCCACCGAGGGCATGGTCACGCACGCGCGGGCCACGGGTGCGAGCACCATGATCGTGGCCACGGAAAACGGCCTGTTGCATCGCCTTGCCAAAGAGGCGCCCGGAAAAACGTACGTTCCCGCCGATGACCAGGCTGTCTGCCGCTACATGAAGCAGATCACGCTGCCCAAGCTGCGGGATAGCCTGCGGCACATGGTCGCGCGCGTCGAGGTGGCGCAGTCGATTGCTGATCGCGCGAGGACGGCCATCGAGCGCATGCTCGCGGTTCGGGTGTAGCGGTCTGCTAGCGAAAGGCTGCACACGCTGCTCCTCGGCACACCGGCGCGTCGCCGCTCGCAGGAATCGCAACCAGTCGATCGGCTCGCCGCGTTCCGGGTGAACGCGCGTCGCCGCGCATGCGTGCTGTTCAGCGCCGAGGCTGGAAGAGGAGCTCGGCCCGGCCCGGCTCTCAGCCCCGAATATGACCGATGGCGGGGGAGGCGGTGCCACCTTACCCTTGCCGCCGCCTCCGTGTTACACGCAAAATGAACACGGCCCCGTACTCGGGGGCAGGAACGGGTCTGTCCGGCAATTGCACAATTCTGCTTGAGGGGGCAAAACGGCATGGTGATCGGGATTCCGAGGGAGATTTTGGCGGAGGAGCGTCGGGTGGCCCTGCTTCCCGAGCGGGTCGGCTACCTGGTAAAGAAGGGTCACACCTTACTCGTCCAATCCGGCGCCGGGAGTGGGGCCTATGCCGACGACGGCGCATACACGCAGGCTGGCGCTCAGATCGCCGCCGACGCCAAAGATCTGTACGCGCGGGCCGATCTCGTGCTCAAGGTGCGAGCACCAGGCGTAAGCCCGGTCGACGGCGTTGACGAGCTAATCCTTCTGCGGGAGGGATCAGCGCTCGTGGCGCTGCTTGAGCCTCTGACCTCGCCCAGTCGCATGAACGCCCTGGCGAGCCGGAATATTGCGTGCTTCAGCCTGGAATCGATGCCGCGCATCACACGCGCGCAAAGCATGGACGTGCTCTCCTCGATGGCAACCGTAGCCGGTTATCGCGCGGCCCTGTTGGGCGCGTCGCACCTCGCCAAATTCTTCCCGCTGCTGATGACCGCTGCCGGAACCGTGACGCCGGCGAAGGTGCTGGTACTCGGCGCGGGCGTGGCCGGCCTGCAGGCAATCGCCACCGCGCGACGTCTTGGCGCAGTCGTCCAGGCATTCGACACCCGGCCCGTGGTGCGAGAGCAGGTGGAGAGCCTTGGCGCCACATTCCTCACCCTGCCGCTGGAGGTAGAGCACGCCCAGGATGCCGGCGGGTACGCGCGACAGCTGGACGAGTCTGCCTACAGAAGGGAACAAGAACTGCTTGCCGATCCTGTTCGCACGGCCGACGTCGTAATCACCACGGCGGCGATACCGGGAGCGCGCGCGCCTATCCTGATCACGAGGGAGATGGTCGCGAGCATGCGTCCAGGCTCCGTGATAGTCGATCTATCCGCCATTACAGGTGGGAACTGTGCGCTCACTGAGCCCGGAATGCAGATCGTTGCGCATGGCGTCACAATCGATGCGCCGATCAACTTGCCGGCGTCGATGTCCATCCATGCAAGCCAGTTGTTCGGACGCAATCTCAGCACGTACGTAGAGCACCTTCTGGCGAATGGACTCAAGCTCGGAGAAGGCGGTGGCGCACTTGAGGTCGATCTTGACGACGAGATCGTCCGGTCCACATGCATCGCCTGCGGGGGCAAGATAGTGCACCGTGCCACGCTAGAACGGCTCAACGCGGCAGAAGGAGTAGTTGCAGTCCATGACTAGTCTTGTGTTCGATGCGTACATCTTTGTGCTTGCCGCGTTTATTGGATTCGTGCTGATCTCGAAAGTGCCATCAATTCTCCATACCCCATTGATGTCCGGCACCAACGCGATTCACGGCGTCATTCTGATCGGCGGTATCGACATCGCCACGACGGCGCACGGATGGATCAGCGTGACCATTGGCACTGGTGCGGTCGCGCTTGGCGCGATCAACGTCGTCGGCGGCTTCGTGGTGACTGACCGAATCCTTGAGATGTTCCGGGGGTCGGCAAACCGGAAGCAAGAGTCTGAGAAGGCTGCCGCCAATGACTGATCAGCAAACGCAGATTGCATACTTGGTCACGTCGGTCTTCTTCATTTTCGGCATCATGCGACTTCGCTCGCCTGTGACGGCGCGTTCGGGTAACGCGATTGCCGCGGTCGGCATGCTGATTGCTATCGTCACTATGCTGGTCAATGAGCACGCGAACAATGTGCCGCTGGTGGTGGCCGCGGTAATCGTCGGCACGATTATCGGCACGGCGGGTGGCCGCCTGGTTCGCATGACGGCGATGCCGCAAATGGTCGCCCTCTTCAACGGCATGGGAGCAGGTGCAGCTGCGCTGGTGGCCGGAGGGGCGCTCGTTCCTCACCTGCCTACGAGCGGAACGCTCGCGGACACTGGAGCCACGTCGTGGGCTGCGGTCAGCGTGATTATCGGCTCCATCAGTTTTACGGGCAGCCTCATTGCCTTCGCCAAGCTGCAGGAAATCATGGGCAGCCGGCCGATCACGTTCAAAGGCCAGAACTATTTCAATATCGCAATCCTTGCAGTGCTGGTGCTTGCCTCGCTCTTCTTCATCTTCCACCATGCTTTAGGCCCGGTGCTGGCGTTCATCGCCATCGGCGCGCTCGTTCTTGGTGTGCTGATGGTGATACCGATCGGCGGTGGTGACATGCCGGTCGTCATTTCACTGCTCAACTCGTTTACCGGCATTGCCGCCGCAGCCACCGGATTTGACCGGGACATTCCGGCCCTGATCGTTGGAGGCACGCTTGTCGGCGCGTCGGGTACGATCCTCACAATCTTGATGTGCAGGGCCATGAACCGGTCGCTATTCAATGTGGTGTTTGGCGCTTTCGGGACCTTGGCGACCGGCCCGGGTGCGGGCGCTGCGGGCCAGGCGAAGGTCGTCAAGAGCATCACGGCAGATGACCTCGCCGCGTCGCTCGCCTATGCGCACCTGGTGATCGTCGTCCCCGGATACGGTTTGGCCGTTGCGCGTGCCCAACAGGAGGTGCGCGAGATGGCCACCATGCTCGAGCAGCGGGGCGTCACGGTGAAGTTCGCTATTCACCCGGTAGCCGGCCGCATGCCTGGCCACATGAACGTGCTCCTTGCGGAAGCAAACGTGCCGTATTCGCAGCTCTATGAGATGGACGCGATTAACGGCGAGTTTGAACATGCCGACGTCGCGCTGGTGGTGGGAGCGAACGATGTCACCAACCCCGCCGCTCGCAACGATCCGACGAGCGAGATTTACGGCATGCCGATCTTGAACGTCGATCATGCTCGGTCGATTATCGTGCTGAAACGCAGCATGAATCCAGGTTTCGCGGGCATCGACAATCCGCTGTTCTACAACCCAAAGAGCATGATGCTGTTCGGCGACGCTCGTGCCTCCATTCTGAAGATTATCGGCGCGCTCAAGGAGATCTAGACGTTCGAGAACTCCCGGTGCGACGGTGTGGCAGCCCAGCCAGGCCATGGCCTGGCTGGGCTGCGCTCTCGTGGCCGTCATGAGAGAGGCGTGGCGGGCGGCTGTTTGCGACTGCACGGCGCAGAATCCCTCGCCTACGACGGGTGTCGTGTCCACAAACTTTCGGCGCTCTGCGCCGGCGTAGCTACCCTGAATACAGGTGCCGTACTGGACAAGCGTTGACGGCCTAGGCATGTGCGGTGCGATGGGCGGACGCCCCAGCTCGTCGCCGTGACCGAGGCGCGACGAAAGACAGTTCGCGCGCAAGAAAGCAGGACGAACGCATGGCGGACCCTGTGGCAGTTCCGGAACCGCTCCCATCTGCCTTGGCGTTGTCTCCCGGCTCGCCCCATCCCCTTGGCGCGGTGTACGACGGGAATGGGGTGAATTTCTGTATTTACTGCGGGTCGGCAACGGCAGTGGCGCTACTCCTCTATGAGCGGTCAGGCGACACGGAGTCGATACGGCAGATTCAGCTCGATCCAGTCGAGAATCGCACATTTCTGTTCTGGCACATCTATGTGAAGGACTTGCGACCCGGGGCGGAGTATGCCTTTCGCGTTCATGGCCCGCGAGATCTTCACGGCCAGGGAAACCGATACGACTGGAACAAGGGTTTGGCCGATCCCTATGCGCGGGCAAACGATATGGGCCACTGGGATCGGGTTGCCGCGACGATGCCGCCGTACAACGCGGCAACTTGCATCAGAAGCGTTGTGGTTGATACCAGCGGCTACGACTGGGAAGGCGATGCTCCGCTGAACCATCCCATGAACAAGAGCATTATCTACGAAATGCACGTAGGCGGATTCACGAGATCTCCTTCGGCCGCCGCTAAACACCCTGGCACGTTCCTTGGCGTTACTGAAAAGATCCCATATCTGCAGGACCTGGGGGTGACCGCGGTCGAGTTGCTGCCCACCTTCCAATTCGACCCAAACGAAGACTCGCGGGTCAATCCGCTTACCAACCAGCGCCTCTCAAACTACTGGGGCTACAGCACTATTGGATTCTTCTGCCCGCATCCCGGCTACTGTGTCTCGCCGAGCTATACCGATCACATCCGCGAGTTCAGAGAAATGGTCAAGTCGCTGCATCGAGCAGGTATTGAGGTCATTCTGGACGTTGTGTTCAACCACACCGGAGAAGGAAACGAGAAGGGCCCGATCATCAGCTTCCGAGGGCTGGACAATGCGTCGTACTACATGCTCAGGCCGGAGAACAAGGAGTTATATCTCGACTTCTCGGGTTGTGGCAACACAGTCAACTGCAACCACCCGATCGTCATGAAGCTGATTCTTGACTCGTTGGAGTTCTGGGTGCGCGAGATGCACGTCGATGGCTTCCGCTTCGACGAAGCTTCCATCATGTCGCGTGGCGAGGACGGCGTCCCGCTGGTGCATCCACCGGTGATCTGGGCTATCGAACTGTCCGAGGTGCTTGCGAACACCAAGGTAATCGCGGAGGCATGGGACGCAGCCGGTCTCTATGAGGTTGGGCGCTTTCCCGGCCATCGCTGGGCGGTATGGAACGGCCACTTTCGGGACGACGTCCGCCGGTTTGTGCGCGGAGATCCGGGCATGATCGGCTCGCTAGCTTCGCGCATTTGCGGCAGCGCCGACGTGTTCAGTCGTGCGGGATCCGTACCGATCAATAGCGTCAACTTCATCACATGCCATGACGGGTTTACCCTGTACGACCTGGTCTCCTATGACGAGAAGCATAACATTGCGAACGGCGAGGACAACCGGGATGGCGCTAATGACAACATGAGCTGGAATTGCGGGTTTGAAGGTCCCACCCGTGAGACCGAGATACTCACGCTACGCACGCAGCAGATGAAGAACTTCATCGCGCTTTTGCTGTTGTCTCAGGGAGTGCCGATGCTCCTTGCAGGCGACGAGGTCCGACGTTCACAAGGCGGTAACAACAACGCCTACTGCCAGGACAACGAGATTGGCTGGTTCGACTGGGGGCAGCTTGAGCAGAACCGGGATATGTATCGCTTCGTCAAGCTTGCGATCGCCTTCCGCAAGCTTAATCCCAGCCTGCTGCGCGGGCGCTTCTTCACGGGAGAGGTGGGCCTGCATGGTCTGAGAGACATCTCCTGGCACGGTCGCTACCTGCATGATCCGGCGTGGAGCGATTCCGAAAGCCGTTATCTGGCCTTCACTCTCACCGAGTCGCTGAGCGATCCCGCGCTGCACGTGATGCTCAACATGGCCGCGGTCGACGCGAACTTTGAGCTGCCCTCACCACTCGACGGTGCGCGCCGATGGTACATCGTGTTGGACACATCCCGACCCTCGCCGAACGACATCCTGGAGGCGGGCCACGAGGAGCCCTTCGAGGAGCTTTCGTACCTCGTCCGGGCGCATAGTGTCGTGGTGCTGCTTTGCAACCAGATCTCCGAAGAGCACGCGGTGCGGCCCGGCGGCGACCACGTTAGGCGAGGAGCGTCAGGCCGAACGCCGGCGCAGGATGCCATCGACTTCGATGCCTGGTGGCAGCAGCGCGGTCGCCAGACCTGAACGTGCCGGGCGTCGCACAGTGCCGGCAGTCCGCATGACGCCGGCTGCGCGGCGGTGAAGCCTCGCGAGGTGTGCGGCGCTCCGTGCACCGGTGCATGCTTGAACGCCGGCCGCGGCCGGAGGGCGAGCCCTACCCTTGAAGGTCCATGCACTCGGGCTGATACCATACGTCTGGTGCCCCTCGTGATGACGAGCCGCTATGTGGGAGGTGGAACAGAGCAGGGAGTGGGGAGCGCTCCGTTTGGACTGCGTCCGCCGCCGCCTTGACGGGCCTCGGGAGCACCAAAGCTATTGAAGTGGGTTTGACTGCCCCATTGACAGGAGAAGGCTGTGTATGAATTTGACGTTGCCCTGTCGACCACGGTTGAGGGCGAGACGGCTATCCCGGTTCCTCGCGAACCCGTCGCGGGACCATTGTCCGAAGACCTGTTGCAGCGAATGCATCGTTATTGGCAGGCGATCAACTACCTGACCGTAGGCCAGATCTACCTCCAGGACAATCCACTGCTGCGGTATCCGTTGCGACCCGAACATATCAAGCCCCGGCTGCTTGGGCATTGGGGCACATCACCAGGCCTCTCGTTCATCTACGTGCATGTCAACCGGCTGATCAGCGAGCAGGGGGCCAACTGCATTTACCTGGCAGGCCCCGGTCACGGAGGTCCTGCGCTGGTCGCGGCCGTCTACCTCGAGGGAACCTACTCGGAGATCTATCCGCAGGTGTCTGAGGACGTAGAAGGTATGCGCCACCTCTTCCGGCAGTTTTCCACGCCGGGCGGCATCCCGAGCCATGTAAGCGTCACCACGCCCGGCTCAATCCACGAGGGTGGCGAGCTGGGCTACGTACTGATGCATGCGTTTGGGTCGGTGTTCGACAACCCGGATCTGATCGCGATCGCGGTCGTCGGCGACGGCGAGGCCGAAACCGGCCCACTCGCGGGCGGTTGGAAGGGCCCAAGCTTCATCAACCCGGTTCGAGACGGCGCGGTGCTGCCCGTTCTGCACCTCAACGGGTACAAGATCGGCGGTCCGACCGTGCTTGGACGGTCAAGCGACGAGGATATTCGGTCTATCATCGGCGGTCACGGCTACGACGTGCATTTCGTCGAGAGCGCCGATCCGGCTGAAGCGCACCAGCTGTTCGCGGCGACTCTGGATGCCTGCTACGCGGAGATTCGCGCGATTCAGCAAGCTGCACGGTTGAACGGCTTCACATCCCGGCCGCGCTGGCCGGCAATCGTGCTTCGCACGCCGAAGGGCTGGACCGGCCCAAAGTCCGTCGACGGATTGCCTACCGAAGGTACGTTCAGGTCGCACCAGGTGCCGTTGAGCGAGGTTCGGACAAATCCAGAGCACCTGAGGCTTCTTGAAGAGTGGCTCACGTCATACAAACCGGATGAGTTGTTCGACCGGAATGGACGGTTGACTCCCGAGCTGGCCGAGCTCTCGCCCAAGGGCGATCTCCGCATGGGCGCTAACCCGCACGCCAACGGCGGCAAACTGTTGGTCAACCTGGACATTCCGGACTTCAAGGAATACGCTCTGGAGATCAAGCGGCCGGGCGCGACGTTCCACGAGTCACCCAGACAGTTTGGCCAGCTGTTACGCGACATCTATGTCCGGAACAAGGAGCAGGCCAACTTCAGGCTGTTCTGTCCGGATGAGACCAATTCCAACCGCCTTGGAAGCGTGTTCGAGGTCGAGAATCGGTGCTTTGTCGGCCCCACAGTCTCCATCGACGATCACGTGTCTCCTGACGGACGCGTGATGGAGGTATTGAGCGAGCACAACTGCGAGGGCTGGCTCGAGGGTTACACGTTGACCGGACGACATGGGGTGTTTGCAACGTACGAATCGTTTGCCATGGTATCTGCATCCATGCTCGTTCAGCACTCAAAATGGATGCAGGAGGCGATGGAGCTGCCCTGGCGCGAGCCGATCGCCTCTCTCAACACGCTTCTCACGTCGACGTGCTGGCGCAACGATCACAACGGCTTCAGCCACCAGGGCCCGGGCCTGATCGACGTCATGCTGTCCAAGAAGGGTACCGTGACGCGCATCTACCTCCCGCCGGACGCAAACTGCCTCCTGTCCGTGGCGGATCACTGCCTGCGAAGCCGCAACTACGTCAATCTCATCGTCATCGACAAGCAGCCGCAGCTGCAATACTTGAACATCGAAGATGCAATCGAGCACTGCCGCCGTGGCGCGTCGATCTGGCATTGGGCCGGCAACGACCACGGCGTCGAGCCCGACGTCGTGCTCGCGGCCGCAGGCGACATCCCGACTCAGGAGACGCTGGCAGCGGCGCACTGGCTACGCGACCATATTCCGGAGCTCAAGGTTCGCGTCGTGAATGTCGTCGATCTGATGTGCCTTTTTCCGCAGAACGACCATCCGCACGGAATGACGGAGACCGCGTTCGTGGACCTCTTTACCGCTGACAAGCCCGTAATCTTCGCATTCCACGGGTACCAGCGCGCCGTACACGAAATCGTTCACGGCCGCGTGAATGCAGAGCGATTTCACGTTCGGGGCTTCAATGAGCAGGGCACGACCACCACGCCGTTCGACATGGTGATCCTCAATCACATGAGCCGGTTCCACCTGGCGATGGAGTCGCTCAAGCGCGCAAGCCGCCTCCGGCCTCAGGCATCCGGCCTGCTCACGGAATTGCAGTCCCAGATCAACAAGTCGGTAGCGTACTCGCGAGAACATATGGAGGATCTGCCGGAAATCAGGAACTGGACCTGGAGCTAGAGTGTGCGTGGCGCTTCCCGGCACGCAAGAGCACGGGAAACTCGGTTTCCTGGAGGAAGGTGCCCGATCGAGTAGTGCACATGAGGGAGAAATAGGCTAGTGTGACGTCGGGGGCAATCTTGATAGGAGCCCCTGTATACAAGTGAATATCGCGAAATCAACGATAATGGCAAACCCAGCGCGAGCTGGGGACGCAAAGCCTGGGGACTCACCGAGTTAGCCCGGCTACCGAAATGGTGAACACTGTGGTAAAGGCCGCGAACATGAACCAGCGATGGTCAGTGTACGCGGCCTTCTACGTTTTGCGCAGTGACGCACACGTGCATCTATCCAAGAGAACTTATTTGCACCAGACGCACGAGGAGGGAACCTGATGGCCGCACGCGACGTACATGCTACTGGTGGAAGATCCTGGTGCGGGTTGGGCCGGAACGCTGCGGCGGCCGTGGCGCTGTGCGGACTCCTCGTCGTATCCGGTGCCTGGAGCGCCCCGGTACGCACGGTACGTGCCGCGGCAGGCGGAACGCTTCCGGCGGCAATCCAGTACCTTCCGGCGGTGACCGGCCAAGCCCTTGGCCCTGGCCATTTCAACGCAAACGGCCTGCAGAGGGCCACGGGTCCGAAGCGGCAATACAGCGCAGGTATGTCCGTCGGCGCGTCCGTCAATCTACCTGCCAGCGTGGACCTTTCCCAATACGCGCCGCCCGTGGGCAACCAGGGCCAGGTTGGTTCCTGCGCGTCGTGGGCCACCGGTTACTACTTGCGTGGCTGGTACGCAAGAAAGAGCGGTACGTTCCCACAGGTGTCACCGGTCGGCTTCGAACCGGAATACCTGTACAGCCAGATCAATGGCGGTTCGGACAACGGCTCATCCTTCTACGGCAACTTCTCGATACTGACGCAGCAGGGAATCGATAGCCGCGCCGACTACCGCCAGGGCGATTTCGACTACCTGGACCAACCAACTGCGTCGGAGAAGGCCAACGCGGCCCAGAACAAGATTCTCGGCTACAACGTGCTTTACGTCGGAACCGGCAGTCTTGCTTCCGACCAGCAGGCGATAGAGGCAGCCATGGCCGCCGGCTTCCCCGTCGTCCTGGGCATCGCCGTCTACAATAGCTTCTACTATGCGAGCGCGACCAATCACCTGGTCGATTCTACGAGCGGCCCATTATACGGCTACCACGGCATCTTTGCCGCCAAGTACGACGCCGCAGGCGTGTGGATCGAGAACTCGTGGGATACATGGTGGGGACTGAACGGCTGGGCCGAGCTCTCCTGGAATTACGTCGCCAACGCCTCTGATGAAGCGTACACGATGAACGTTGGCTCGAGCGGGCCTGTTGCGTCCCCGACAGCCACCTCCACGAGCACGCCAACCGGCACGCCGACGCGCACAAGCACGGCCACCGCGACCGCAACCAGGACGCCGACAAGTACCTACACGGTCACGAAGACGCCGACGGCGACCAGTACTCGCACCGCAACGAGCACACCAACCAGCACGCCGACGCGCACAAGCACGGCCACCGCGACCGCAACCAGGACGCCCACAAGCACCTACACGTTGACGAAGACGCCGACGGCGACCAGTACTCGCACCGCAACGAGCACGCCAACCAGCACGCCGACGCGCACAAGCACGGCCACCGCGACCGCAACCAGGACGCCCACAAGCACCTACACGGTCACGACGACGCCGACGGCGACCAGCACTCGCACCGCAACGAGCACGCCAACCAGCACGCCGACGCGCACAAGCACGGCCACCGCGACCGCAACCAGGACGCCCACAAGCATCTACACGGTCACGATGACGCCGACGGCGACCAGCACTCGCGCAGCTGCGGGTACACCGGCTGCGTGAGAGGAATCTGCCTGCTCCAGCGCCGTCCGCCGACCGTCAGGAGGCGCGGGACGCGGCAGGATCTTGTGCAGGATCGCTTATGTTGTGAATGCCGTGCACATAGTGCTTGCCGCGTAGCAGCGAGGCAACCGCCGCGATGACCGAGAGCACGGCCGAGACATAGAAGGCGATGCGCAGGCCGTCCATGAACGCGGGCAGAATCAGGTGGGGGAAGAATGCATTTCCAAATAGCATGGTCTGCGTATGCGTGCTCAAGTGCGCCACGGTCGCGTGCGGAATGAGCGAGCGCATCGGGTTAACGCCAAGAAATGCCGCGAACAGTACGCTGATTGGTGGAAGGCCGGCAATTCGATGTGCGAGCCCGGACGGAAGGCCGTTCTGCGCGAGCCCGTTATACATGACGCTGGGTAGCGACGAGGCCAGACCAGCCGTCAGAATCGAAAAGAAGAAGGCCATGCTCACCATATTGCCGGCGTTGAGGAATGTGCCCCGCATGCCGGAAGCCACGCCTCGCGACTCCGGTGGCACCGAATTCATGATGCTGGTGGTGTTAGGCGCGGCGAACAGCCCCATCCCCGCGCCCATGAACAGCAGTAGCGTGAAGAAAATCCAGGGATCGAAGTCGCCCGGCAGGAACGTCATCAGGACGAAGCCTATCGCCGAGATTGCCATGCCGCCAGTCGCGAACGCGCGGGATCCATAACGATCCGACAGCCATCCGGAGACAGGGCCGCACACGACAAACCCGATGAGCAACGGCATCGTGTAGATTCCCGCCCACAAAGGCGTAACCTCGAATGAATAGCCGTGCAGCGGAAGCCAGATGCCTTGAAGCCAGATGATCAGCATGAACTGTAGTCCCCCGCGTGCCAGAGCGCTGAGGAACCCACTGAGGTTGCCGGCGGAGAACATGCGGATCTTGAAGAGGTCCAGGTCGAACAGCGGATCTTGCGCGCGGAGTTCGGCGCCAACAAAAGCCGCGAGCAGGACAATCCCCGATGCAATGCAGACAATCACGAATGGATTTGCCCAGCCCATCGCGTTGCTGCCGTATGGCTCGATCCCGTACGTGAGGCCGATCAGCAGGACCGTGAGACCGACCCCAAATGTGAGATTGCCGGCAACGTCGAGCTTTTGGCCTCGTCGCGGCGTGGCCGTCTCGTGAAGCTTGAGAACGGCCCAGGCAGTGCCAAGCAACCCAAATGGCACGTTGACGAAGAAGACGAGATGCCAGTCCACCGCCGAGAGCCAGCCGCCGAGCAATAGCCCTCCCAGGGAGCCGGCGATCGCGGCAATCTGATTGATGCCCATGGCCAGGCCCCGCTCGTGCGGGGGGAACGCATCGGTAAGCAGTGCCGCGCTGTTGGCGAAAAGGAATGCTCCACCAACGCCTTGAATGAATCGGAAGATCAATATCTCCATCGCGGCCTGGGCGCCGCTTCCGGGCGTAATTACCAGCAGCATGGAACCGACAGTGAAGATGGCGAAGCCGAGATTGTACATCCGCACCCGGCCGAACATGTCCGATATGCGGCCAAAAGTAACCAACAAAGTGGCGGTGACCACCATGTAGCCCATCAGGATCCAAAGCAAGAAGCCCGAATTCCCTGGAGACAGCGGATCGATCTTAATGCCGCGGAATATCGCCGGAAGCGATATCAGCAGGATGCTGCTATTGATCGTGGCAACAAGTGTCCCAACCGTTGTGTTGGACAGCACCACCCACTTGTAGCGGTCTGGATGCGTACCAGCCGGAGCCGTCGCACTCTGCGCGCGGCCGCTTGCATGCACGGTCGGCCCTGCCGCACGCGCCCCGGCGTCGTGTGGTGACGAAGGTGCAATAGGTCTCAACGTGTCGTCTCGCGAAACACGGGTCTCCAGGTAGGTGAGGAAGGGGAAACGCCAAACACCTCCAGTATACTTGTGAACAACAAATGTTACAAAGTGCGTGGATCGGCTGGGCGTTCCTCACGTTGAACCGACGTGCACCTGTTCGAGCGTCGTGGCGGATTCGTGCTTCACGGTTGGTGACAACGGCACGTAGCCTCATACCAGGGAGGCGTGGCGGAAACCCATCGCGTACAGCGAGGCATAGGCGCCGCCGCGCGCGAGCAACTCCGCGTGGGTACCCATCTCCACGATTCTCCCGGCCTGCAGCACGACGATCACGTCGGCGTTCTTGATCGTGGAGAGGCGGTGCGCGATGACCAATGCCGTGCGGCCATGCAGCAGGCGCCGCAGTCCTTGCTGGACCAGAAGCTCTGTGAGCGTGTCGATGCTGGCGGTAGCTTCGTCGAGTATCAGCACACGCGGGTCGGCAAGGAGCGCTCGAGCGAATGAGATCAGTTGCCGCTGCCCCACGCTGAGGTTCTGCCCGCGCTCGCGGATTGGCGTGTCATAGCCCGCGGGAAGATGCAGTATCAGCTCATGCGCGCCCACCGCGCGCGCCGCTTCCTCGACCTCGACGTCGGTCGCCTCGAGTCTCCCATAGCGGATATTGTCGCGTATGCTGCCGAAGAACAGAAACGGCTCTTGCAGCACCATGCCGATCTGGCTGCGCAACGAATGCTGCGTGACATCGCGCACATCGATTCCATCGATCGTGATCTGACCGCCCTGAATGTCATAGAAGCGCTGCAGCAGACCGGCGATGGTGCTCTTGCCGGCGCCGGTAGGACCCACGATCGCCACCGTTCGACCTGCCTCGATGCGCAGGTCGAAGTCGCGCAGGACCGGAACGTCCGGCTCGTACCCGAACGCTACGTGCCGGAACTCGACCATGCCCGCGACGCTTGGCAGGTCGAGGGCGCCCGGCTTATCGGTCACCTCGACTTTCATGTCCAGGATCTGATTAATGCGCTCCAGTGCCACGCCGGAGCGCTGAAGCTGCGTGTACTGCTGGCTCAGATCGCGGATCGGATCGAAGAAGCGATTGATATAGAGCGTGAACGCTACCAGGACACCCACTTCCAGCCGCCCGTCCGAGACCAGGATGCCACCATAGACGACCACCAAGGCGATCGCCACCGCAGCGACCACTTCCACGAGGGGAAGGATCAACGCGGACACGCGGCTGGCCTCAAGGTTTGTGTCCAGATTGTACCTGTTGAGGTCGTCGAATTCGGCCCTATTCCGCTCCTCACGCGCCAGACTCTGGATCACGCGCATGCCGGAGATGTTTTCCTGCAAAGTAGAGTTGACTAGCGAGATCGCCGCACGTGTCCGCCGGAATGATCGCTGGGCGAAACGCTGCCAGAACGCGGCGATTGCAAACATGACTGGGAGAACCGCGAAGCTGAGGAGCGCCAACAGAGGGCTCATGCTGATCATGATGCCGACGATCCCGACGAGCGCGACCAAAGATCCCAGAATGGAGAGCAGCCCCGAGCTCAGCATCGTCTCAAGGACGGCGATATCGCTCTGCAGCCTCGACATGACGCGACCGACTTCGGTCCGATCATAGAAGCTCAGCGATAGCCGTTGCAGGTGCGCGAACATTTCGGCGCTGAGGCTGTACAGCATGCCCTGGCCGGCCCAGGACATTGTCCACACCTGCCAATACTGGGCCAGCCACTGCACGACACTGACAACAAGCAGGCAGATGCATATGACGCTGAGGCCGCCAAGGTCGCCACGATCGATATAGCGATCGATAGCAAGGCCGATGAGATACGGGTTTGCCAGGTTAGCGGCGGTGAACAGGAGCATGAGGAGCGCGCTGCCGATGGCGGCGGCCCGGTACGGCATGGCATACTTGCCGAAGTTCCGCACCAGGCTCCAGCTGAGCCGACCGGATTCCTCTTCGTCGAGGTGTGCAAGCAGATTGTAGCGACCGATTGCACGACGGCGATCCAGGGCGCCCTCGACGCTCATCCGGTCTTCTCCCGCGCCCTGCCATTGCCTGTCAAGGCCTTGACCTCGAAGTCCTCCTGCTCGCGCAACTGCACATCGTAGAGCCGAGAATAGAGACCGCCATGCTGCAGCAAGCTTTCGTGTGTGCCGCGTTCTTCAATGTGCCCCCCGTCGAGCACAATGATCTGATCGGCGCTCTTCACCGTGCGCAGGCGGGATGCAACGACGAATGTCGTGCGTCCACGCATAAGCACTTCCAGAGCTTGCTGGATCAGGTATTCGGTCTCCATGTCCACGCTGGAGGTCGCGTCGTCGAGCACCAGGATACGAGGATCGCGCACCAGTGTGCGTGCGATTGCCACGCGTTGTTTCTGGCCACCGGAGAGCGTGACGCCGCGCTCCCCTACAATCGTGTCATAGCCCTCCGGCAGAGTCTGCACGAATTCGTCAACACGCGCCGCGCGCGCGGCTGCCTGGACTTGTTCGTCGGTCGCGTGCGCGACTCCGTACGCGATGTTCTCCCATAGCGTGGCGTTGAACAGAAACACGTCCTGGAGGACCAGACCGACCATTCCTCTGAGTGAAGCCAGCGTCACGTCCCTCACATCATGGCCGTCGATGGTGATGCGGCCTGACGTCACGTCGTAAAAGCGCGGCAAGAGATGAAGAATGGTGGTCTTCCCGCTGCCGGTCGCTCCGAGCAAGGCGACCATCGAACCGGGAGGCGCGTCGATAGTCACATTCTGAAGCACCGGCCCTCTGTCGCCATATGCGAATGTGACGTTCTCAAACCGCACGTGTCCTCGAACGCTCCGCAGTGCGACAGCGCGTGATGCATCGGCGATGGCAGGCACGGTGTCGAGGACCTCAAAGAGCCGCTCGCCGCTTGAGAGCCCTCGCGCGAACCAGTTCATCATGAAACCGAACGTGCGTACCGGCCCGCCGAGCAATAGCACGTATTGCGTGACGGCTACGAGCGTGCCAAGGCTCAGACGATGTCCGATGACGCCTGCTCCGCCGAGCCACACCACGGCGACGGTGATCACATTCAGCACGAACACCATGAGCGGCTGGTTCCAGGCGGACACTCGCATTGCCTCAAGGCTCAGCGCGCGCACCTCTCGATTCTTTGCGTCGAATCTCTCGATTTCGAACTGCTCGCGCGCGAATGCCTTCACCACGCGCACGCCGGACAAGCTTTCCTGCATGACGGTTCCAAGCGCGCCCGTTTCCTGCTGCACGGACGTCCAGAGAGGATGGAGTCGCCGCGCCACGCTTATCGAGAGAAAGGCGAGGATCGGCACGCAGCCCAAAGTGACGAGCGCCAATCTCCAGTCCAGGCGTAGAAGAATAACCGTGACCGTACAGAAGGTCACTATCGCCAGCACCGCCCGCGTCAGGCCCAGCACGACGAAATTGCGCACCGCCTCGATATCGACCGTCATACGCGACATCAGCTGGCCCGTTTCGGACTCGTCGTGGAACGAGAAGCTGAGCTGCTGCAGGTGATCGTATATGCGATTGCGCAGGTCGTACGACATGAGCTGAGACACCGCCTGGGAGTAGTAGCCCTGGCCGTATGCGAACAGACCTCGCAGCGAGCTGGTCACGAGAATTGTCCCGGCCGCGAGCGCGAGCTCTCCGCCGTTGCCGTGGCGCACGCCCACGTCGACGACCCATGCGAGAAGCCACGGGAGCACGAGTGCAAAACCGGTAGACAGCACAACGCAGGCTATCATCACCCAGGTCTTGACTCTGTATGGGCGCAGCAATCCCAGGATACGCGCGTACACGTGCATCGCTGCCGCATACCTTGCCAGTCGAGCGGCCTCCTGCTCTCTTGCGCGTCCCATCCGCTCCCTCGCCTGCACCGCCCCTTGCAGCTGATTACAGCTCAATTGGCGCCTGGTCGCCTCGGATCCGCGCAGGCTCAGAGGTCGAGTGGAAAGCCAAGTGCCTCCACGCCGCGGCGCGAGCATCTAGCCTGGTTTGGCTACAGCGCGCGTACAGGGCACGGGCTCGGCCCATCGCCGGCCGCGCCACCTACCGCCATGCTCGCCGCGCCACACCGGCCGCGCCGTCGACACCATCCGGCTGGGCAAGCGCTCGGGGCGTGCCGAACGTCACATGGACTCAATGTACCTCAATCGACGATGGCTTGGTCATATTGGCTGGGCCCATGGCCATGCCTGAAAGGCGGCCTCGACGGGTTGCGGCATCCCCAGTTAGGCCAGCGATGCAAAGGCTCGGATGTGCCTCGACATTGGACGACCGCGCGTGCAATTGCCTTCACCAACGGCAGTCCGCGACTGTCATGGTACCGGTCGCAGGGCCGGCTCGGCGCGACGCGGATCATCGCAACGACGCATTGTGACGACTCACGTGGACAGTTCTCAGTGTGCCGGACGCACTACCAGGACTGCACAACGTGCTGAGTGCAGCACGCGCTCGGAGACGCTGCCGAGAAACACGGAGCGCATGGCGCCCCAACCTCGGCTGCCCATGACGATGAGGTTAGCGCGCAACTCCTCGGCCGCATGCACTATTTCCTCGGCCGCGGAGCCCCGGCGAATCATGATTTGAGACTCGTGCGCGAGGTCGGCGATCTCGTCCAGGACACGCTGGGCCGCAAGTTGAGCCGCCTTCGTGGCCAACTCCTCGATATCCTCCAGCGCTTCACCGGGTATTGGAAAGACGCCGGACGCCCCTGCCTCGGCGAAGAACGGCGTGCTCTCGAGGGAACGGATGACGGCGAGGACCGTGATCCGCCCAAGCGATCGAGGCGGTACAAGCGTGTGCAGAAAACGCGCAGCCTCCCCTGATTGGTCTGATCCGTCGGTTGCGACTAGCACATGAGTAAGGTACCCGACTGTCATCGACCTTCCTCCTTTGGCGTCCCGCTTGGCGGGCAGTGCCGCTAGCCCATCAGACGCGCGGCCATTTGCCTCGCGCCGCGATCCCTGCCGAGCGTTCACCGAGCGACGTGATACGCGCTACCAACCCGGGCCTGGCCGCGATGCCTCGGCCCACTCGTAACGTCCTGAGCCCGGCTATGCGACCCAAAGGCCGGTCATGCGGCGTCGGGCCCGGCCGTGATGCCCCGGCTTCAGCCCAGGGATTCTCATTATACCGCCAAGCGCGGTCATTAGCCCTCCATCCTGCTTGCGCCGATTCTGAGCGTCCCACGGGATGATCTGCACGCGAGCCCACCGTGAGCCACGCCCGAACACATCCCGTGGCCTCCCAGATCCACCGCCCGCCCAGACACGCGAGCCTTATTATGGCGGATGCCGCGGGCCCGGCGGCAAGCAGGGCCGTTCGTGGGCTGATCTTGGGACCAATAGCAGTGGCCGCCGGTGCGGCCCCACCGGTAGGCTTGGCATAACCGAGGGAAGGCATGATGGATGAGGCGCCGGCGCCGCGAGCTTCTTCGCGTGGCGTCGAGGATGATCGTGACGACGAAGTTCCATGGTTTCACTGGTGGCTCAAGCCCAAGCACATGGCGTTGGGGCTCATTGGCCTCGTGTTGGCCATACAGCTTATCCCAGTGTGGCTTTTGCAGACCAATCCGGCGGCGCGGTCGGAACCTCATTGGGACAGCGCCCTGACCCAGACGCTGGTGCATCGAGCATGTTTCGATTGCCATAGCAATGCCACGGTGTGGCCGTGGTACAGCCGGATTGCGCCGCCGTCCTGGCTTGCCACCTACGACGTCGTTGCCGCGCGCAACAGGCTGAATTTCGACGCCTGGACGAGCAGTTCTCTCGCGGCGGGCACTGCCGTGGGGGAGATTCCTCAGGCAGTACTCGGCGGCGACATGCCCCCCTCGTACTACGTGTGGATGCACCAGGACGCTGCGCTCAGCACGGCTGAGAAGCAGGAGCTTGCGCTCGGTCTCGCCAGGTCGCTCAAGTAGACTTCTCGTCAGGCCACCGGGCACAGGAGTGCCCGGCCGACGCCGACCGGCCGGACACTTCCAGAAGCAATCTACAAACTGCGGACGAAGCTGAGCGAGTGGGGTGCAAATCCTCGGCGTTCAGTGTGCGACCTAGAGTGCGAAGTTCTTGAATCCCTTGATAGTCTTGATGTACTGAGCACGCTCGAACGCCGAGGGATCCGCGGCCTTGAGCTGGCTTATGCTGCCCTGCATCTGCTTGACTGACTCGTACTCATGCTCTTCCATCCACAAGACCACGCCCTTCTCGACCGTGCTGAGATAGTTGATGCCGTTCTGGAGAAGCGCGGAGCACATCATTGTGACCTTGGAGCCGGCCATGAGCATCTTGAGCACATCATGGGCAGTATGGATGCCGCCCGTGGCAGCCAGATCTGCCCTTATTCGCCCGTACAGGATACCAACCCAAGTAAGCGGTAGGCGCATTGCCTGCGGCGTGCTGAGCAGCAGATTCGGCTTCACTTCGAGCTCTTCCAGATCGATGTCGGGCTGATAGAATCGGTTGAACAGCACCAGCGAGTTTGCGCCTGCATCGTCCAGGATCTTTGCCATGGAAGCCATGTTGCTGAAGAACGGGCTGAGCTTCACAGCGACGGGAATGCTCACCGCGCTCTTGACTGCCTTCAAGATATTGAGGTACGTCTGCTCAACTGCTTCACTCGAAACAGACGGATCGGTCGGAATATTGTAGATATTCAGCTCGAGCGCATCGGCGCCGGCTTGCTGGATTTGCTTGGCATACTCGGTCCAGCCTCCCACCGATCGGCCGTTTAGGCTGGCGATGATCGGGATGCCGACCGACTCCTTTGCCTTCCGAATATGATTCAGATACCGTTCGGGGCCAACCAGATAGATCTTCTCCAGTCCCGCGAAGCCCGTCACGGCCTCGGCCGAGACATTCTCGGTCATGGCCAGCGTGGCATCAATTGAAAGCTGGTCGCGAAGCAACTCTTCTTCAAATAGCGAGAACAGCACTACCGCGGAGGCGCCAGCGTCCTCGAGGCGCTTGATCGTGGAGACATCCTCAGACAGCGGTGATGCGGACGGCACGAGCGGCGTGCGTAGATTCAGCCCGAGATACTCCGTGGACAGGTCCATTCTTGACCCCCTTGCTCTTCGTCAGTTGGCCTGGACATCGCCCAAACCCCAGTGAACAACCCCGTGTCCTGGCTCTCTACGACTCGGCTCCAAGCGCCCGCCGCGTGGTGTCATTGTCGTCGAGCCGCATTCCGAGATGCCGGCGTAAGGTTGGCAGGTTGGTACGCTGCAAGCCGTTCCGCCGGCAACCCGGCCTACCTCGTCACACTCCGGATTCCATTGCGCTTTTGACGCCGTTGCCGTTACTGCCTGGCCGAGAGGCAAGGAACTGGTAATAGGCAAAGCGAGTCTTTACGTCCTGCTGTGCCTCGCCGAGCAGCTTCTTGGCCATGTCGGGGTCTATTGTCGTCAGCATCTTGAAGCGGTTTTCCGAGTACATGTACTGTTCGAGCGGCAGCTTTGGCGTTCGAGAGTCCAGAATGAGCGGATTCTGGCCGGCCTTGGCAAGATCGGGGTTGAAACGGTAAAGAAGCCACTGGCCGGAATCCACGGCTGCCTTCTGGTGCTGCAAGCCCTCCGACATGTCGAGGATGCCCTGCTGGATGCAGTGCGAATAGGCGATGATCAGCGACGGGCCGTCATAGGCCTCGGCTTCAATGAATGCCTTGAGAGTGTGCTCGTCCTTGGCGCCAAGTGCCACGCTGGCAACGTAGATATTGCCGTACGTCATCGCGATCATGCCGAGGTCCTTCTTGACACCCGGCTTGCCGCCGGCAGCGAACTTCGCCACGGCGCCGCGCGGAGTAGCTTTCGAGCGTTGGCCACCCGTATTGGAGTACACCTCGGTGTCCAGAACCAGGACATTCACATTCGCGCCGCTGGCAAGTACGTGGTCCAGGCCGCCATAGCCGATATCATACGCCCAGCCGTCGCCGCCGATGATCCAGACGCTCCGGCGAACGAGCATGTCCGAGAGCTGCAGGAGATGCCGGGCTTCTGGGTCCTCCAGGCCGGTGAGGCGCTGCTTGAGGAGCGCCACTCGCTCGCGTTGTGCGTAGATCTCGGCTTCATCGGTCTGCCTGGCATCGAGGAGTCCAGCTGCGAGATCCCGACCGACGATGTCAGCCATTTTGGCGAGTAGTTCTTTTGCGAAATCATGCTGCTTGTCGATCGAGAGCCGGTATCCCATGCCGAACTCGGCATTGTCCTCGAACAGTGAGTTCGACCAGGCCGGGCCGCGGCCCTCCTTATTTGCCGCCCACGGCGTCGTAGGAAGGTTGCCGCCATAGATGGAGGAGCACCCGGTAGCGTTGGCGACGACCATCCTGTCGCCGAACAACTGCGAAATCAGTTTCAGGTACGGTGTCTCCCCGCAGCCCGAGCAGGCGCCGGAGAACTCAAACAATGGTTGCTGGAACTGCTGCTGACGGATGTTAGAGACCTTGATCAGGCGGCGGTCCACCTCCGGGATGGCTTCAAAGAACTCCCAGTTCTTGTTTTCTTGCTCCCGAAGCGGCGGCTGGGGTCGCATGTTCAGCGCCTTCAGCTTCGTTTCGGTCTTGCTCTTGGCCGGGCAGACGTCGACGCAGAGAGCGCAGCCGGTGCAGTCCTCGGGAGCCACCTGAATAGAGTATTTCTGCCCGGCGAACTCCTTGTCGCGAGTGTTGACGGCTTTGAACGTCTCGGGAGCACCCTGCAGACATTCCACAGGAAATGTCTTGATACGGATCACGGCGTGCGGGCAGACTATAGCGCATTTACCGCACTGGATGCAGATGTCGGTCTCCCAAACAGGGATTTCCAGCGCGAGGTTGCGCTTCTCATACCTGGTCGTGCCGGTTGGGAAGGTTCCGTCCACCGGCATCTTGCTTACAGGCACATCGTCCCCGCGGTAGGCGATCATGGTGCCAAGAACGTCGCGTACAAAACGCGGCGCATTGGCCGGGACCGGGGGTATAAGGTCGAACGTGCTATCTGCCTGGGCGGGAACAGTCACTTTGTGCAGATTCTCCAGCGTGCTGTCGATAGCGCGCATGTTCATCTGGACGATGTTTTCGCCCTTTCTGCCGTATGTCTTCACGACAGATTTCTTGATGGCGTCGATTGCCTCCTCGCGCGGCATGACGTTGGAGATTGCAAAGAAGCAGGTCTGCATGATCGTGTTCACGCGACCCGCCATGCCGGCGGCATGCGCAACCGTCGTGCCGTCGATCACGTAGAAAGACAGCTTCTTCTCGACGATTGCCTGCTGGATGGAGCGTGGAAGATGCGGCCAGACCTCGTCCGCGGGATAGGAGGTGTTCAGGAGAAACGTGCCGCCCTCGGTGATGTAGCGGAGCACTTCATAGCGCTCGAGGAACACCGGCTGGTGGCAGGCCACGAACTGTGCTTTGTCGACAAGATATGTCGACCTGATCGGATTCTTCCCGAATCGCATGTGCGAGACGGTGAGCGTGCCGGATTTCTTGGAATCGTAGACAAAGTAGCCCTGCGCATAGTTGTCGGTGTCTTCGCCGATAATCTTGATGGAGTTCTTGTTCGCCCCCACCGTGCCGTCCGAACCGAGGCCGTAGAAGAGCGCGCGAACGACGCTGTCGGGCTCGACCGAGAAGTTGGGATCGTAGGGCAGGCTTGTATGGGTCACGTCGTCGACGATGCCGATGGTAAAATGATTCTTAGGTTTAGCCTGTGCCAGGTTATCGAACACGCCCTTGATCATCGCCGGGTTGAAGTCCTTGGAGGAGAGACCGTAGCGACCTCCAACGATCACCGGCACGGCCGTAAGCTTGCCCCAGCCAAGCTCCTGCGCCTCATGCAGGGCGGTGATGACATCCATGTACAGCGGCTCACCCGCGGATCCAGGCTCCTTTGTGCGGTCAAGAATGCCCAACACCTTGGTCGTGGCCGGTAGCGCCTCTGCGAAGCGCTTGACGTCGAAGGGGCGGTACAGTCGGACTTTGACGACGCCGACTTTCTCTCCCCGCTCGGCCAGGTAGTCTACAGCCTCGTGCGCCGCTTCGGCGCCGGAGCCCATGAGCACGATGACGCGCTCGGCGTCGGGAGCACCTTCGTAGTCGAACAGGTTATACCGGCGTCCGGTAACGCGTGCGAACTTGTCCATGGCGTGCGCGACGATGTCCGGGCACTCGGCATAATACGAGTTCACAGTCTCGCGAGCCTGGAAATAGACGTCTGGATTCTGGGCCGAACCCCGCAGCACGGGATGATCCGGTGAGAGTCCGCGGGCGCGGTGAGACAGCACAAGCTTGTCGTCGATGAGCGCGCGAATCTGCTCGTTTTCGAGCAGCGTGATTGTTGCCACCTCATGGGACGTGCGGAAGCCGTCGAAGAAATGGAGGAACGGGATGCGCGATTCTAGGGTCGAGCGGTGGGCAATCAACGCAAGATCATGGGCTTCCTGCACTGAGGCAGACGCGAGAAGGGCCCAACCGGTTTGCCGTGTTGCCATCACGTCGCTGTGATCGCCGAAGATCGAAAGTGCCTGGGCGGCCAGAGAACGTGCAGAAACATGGAACGCCGCCGGGGTCAGCTCACCGGCAATCTTGTACATGTTTGGAATCATCAGGAGCAGCCCCTGCGAGGCCGTGAAGGTGGTGGCTAGGGCCCCGGTCTGCAGGGCGCCGTGGATCGCGCCTGCTGCGCCGCCTTCGCTCTGCATCTCGACAACCGTAGGAACCGTCCCCCAGAGATTCTTCTTGCCCTTTGCCGCCCACTCGTCCGCCCATTCACCCATGTTCGACGATGGCGTGATCGGGTAGATGGCGATAACGTCACTGAGCTGGTACGCGACTGCGGCGACCGCTTCATTTCCGTCAAGAGGTACGACGTGCCCCTTCATTAGTTCCTTCTCCGTCACTTCGCTGGCCCGTGGTGCCTCTCCTCATCCGTCTTCATGCCCGGCCTCGAATGGGGGCTCAACACAGGCGAACAAGCCGAGAGACGATATATCATCGGCCGCGACTGCCAGACCTCTGCAACCGCGGTGTCTCCATGATTGAGGGTACAAATGCAGGGGACCCCACAGGCAGGGGAGAAAGGGTCGTCAACATGGGCCAAACGTCACTACCCTGCGATACTTTGTCCCCCTACCGTGCGAGAGCACCGCGGAACGCAGCGCTACGCTGTCTGCGAATAGTCCCGCGCAGCCTGCGGATGCACGTGGACGGGGCGGCCATCACCGCATCCGCAGTCATCCATCGAGCACCCTCCCACCCTCTTCAGGCGGAGGCTCCGCGACTATTCGCAGACCGTGCGGCGGGCGTGGCACAACGGTCAGGTCGTGACGGCATCGCGGCGTGAGACGTCCAGCATCGAGCCCACATTGTGGACTTTGACACGTGCGCGTCCCTGGGCTACACCGAGCTCCCGCTCGTGCCGGTCGAGGGTGAGCCACTGTTCCATCGTGACGTACGCCACGTGGTGCTCGTCCAGCAACGTGGTCACTGCTTCAGGGTCGGGCATGGGAGCGCGTGGAAGAGTCGGAGCGTCCAGCAACAACTGCCGGACTGTCTCGGCCGAGAATGGCTTATTCGTTCCGATGACGCCGACAGGCCCGCTCTTGATCCAACCGGTCACATATTCTCCCGGAACGATCTCGCCGTGTCGAAGCACATGGCTGCCGTCGTTCGGAATTACGCCCAATCGGTGGTCGAACGGGACCCCGGATAGAGGTTCGCCCTTATAGCCGACCGAGCGCAGAACCATCTGCACCGGCAACGTCTCGAAGACTCCGGTACCAATCGCCCGTTTCCGTTCATCGAGACGGTTTCGTTCTATGCGCAGCGCCTCGACACTGCCCTCTCCAACGATCTCGATCGGTGATACAAAGAAACGCAGGTGGATGCGTCGAGGTTTTCCGCTGAGCGGCCGGCATGCGAATTCGCGAAGGACTTCAATGTTGCGCCGCACGGTGCCGTCCGCTAGTGCCGCCAGTTCGTCGGGAGACACATCAACTTCCTCGGGCCGTACCACGATGTCCGCTGCCTCCAGCTGGCCAAGGTCTTTTAGCTCCTTGGTAGTGAACTTTGCCTGGACGGGGCCGCGCCGGCCGAGCAGATAGATGTCGGTTACGGGGCTATCTTTGAGCACGTCGAGCGCGTACGGTGCAATATCAGTCGCCCTGAGCTCATCGTATGTCTTGGCCAGCACGCGAGCCACGTCAACCGCAACGTTGCCGACCCCGATCACCGCGACGCCCCTGGCATTCACTTCCATGGAGATCGCCGACCAGTCCGGGTGACTGTTGTACCAGGAAACGAACTTCGTGGCGGACACGCTTCCGTCCAGATGCTCGCCCGGTATGTTTAGCGCACGATCCGTGGAGGCTCCCACCGCATAAATCACCGCGTCGTAAAACCGGCGAAGATCGCCGTGCGTGAGGTCACGCCCACACATCACGTTCCCGAGAAAGCGCACGCTTGGGTGCTCGAGGATACGTTGCAGAGCCTTCGTCACATCCTTTATCTTCTGGTGATCGGGAGCAACTCCATAGCGGACGAGACCATACGGCGTGGGCAGCCGATCGATGACATCTATGCTCACCGGGATGTCCTGCTGCCGGGTAAGCGCTTCGGCAGCGTAAAGGCCGGACGGACCGGAACCGATTATCGCAATACGCAGCGAGTGCGCTCGGTCATGCGCGGTTGACATATTCGACTCCACATGTGCGCGTGCGGCAACTCTCCGGAGGCCACGCGTGACTGACTAGCCATTGTAACGGGCCAGGACTCGGATAACCACGCGGTCACGTACTGCCAGAACAGTGGCTACACTTCAGGGCAGTCTCCGCGGCGTCGGCATCCGCTCGCTTCAATTCAATCATACCTGCCCTGGGCGTACGTCGAGAAATAGAGGGGGCCCTTGGAGGTGAGTCCCTGAGACTCGTCGACGCCTTAACGCCGTCCGAATGGGAACCGTTATAGAGCCAGTCAGGCGAGTCCGGCGTGACAGGCGCTAGTCGTGCTATCATCACGCCGGTTGTATCTTCTCTTAGTGACGTTCGGCGCAGCGTCGTTCACCGAAGGACCCTATTCCGTGGGGCATTCGGCCGGGCTACACTCATGATTGGGTTCTCGGCCCGACAGGGGAGCCATGGATATGGCACGCAACTGACAAGCGCCAGACGTCGGACGGAGAAGACCGAACGGCACGACAGAGGGTAAGACGCAAGAGACAAGACAAGCCGGCATCGGAACGCGGCTCGTAAACCCCGTGGAGCGCAGTCGTCGCACGCCTGCAGCCTCCGAATTGGAATGATTCCAGCAGTTTGCCTCTCCAGATTACCCTCGCACGGATTATTGGCTGAGTTTGTGCGGAAATGGATGGTTGACAAAGGAAATGCCTGGTTTGATAGCACTGCCCGCAGAGCCGAAGTTCATTCCGGCTCCATCGGACGACAAGAGGTGGCGAATCGTGGGCACCACGATGCGGCGCCACGGGTTTGCGGCGAGCGCGCTGATCGAGACCCTGCACAGCGCGCAGGAAGCCTTCGGCTATTTGGATGAACCGACATTGCGCTACGTCGCTCGGAGCCTGAGAATCCCCCTGAGCAAAGCCTACGGTGTGGCGACGTTCTACAGCCTCTTCCGGATGAAACCTGAAGGCGAGCACACCTGCATCGTGTGTATGGGAACTGCATGCTACATCAAGGGCGCGCCGAAGCTCATTTCAGCCGTCAAGGATGCCACCGGGGCCAGCCCGGGCGAGACCACCGAGGACAAGAAGGTGTCGGTGCTCACGGCGCGTTGCCTGGGCGCCTGCGGCATCGCTCCGGCGGTGATTTTCGATGGCCAGGTGTCCGGCAATGTGAGTCCCGATCAGGCCAAGGCACGTCTAGCGGAATGGACGGGCGATGGTAACTGAAAGACGCGCCGGTGGCGGAATAGGGGCAAGGCCCGGACCTGTCACCAGCACCGAGGAACTGCAGGATCTGGCGGAGCAGGAGCTAGCGAAGCAAGCCGAGGCAAAGAAGCGGGTCTTCGTGTGCATGGGCACGGCCTGCCAGTCATGCCAGAGCGACAAGGTCCTCGCGGCCTTGAGCGCGGAAGTCAAGGCTCGCGGGCTAGGACAGGAATACGTCGTCACGGCCGGCGGCTGCCAGGGTAACTGCGCCGAAGCACCGCTGGTAACCATCCAGCCTGACGGCGAGATGTACCGTCTCGTTGCACCGGAGGATGCCGCAGCCGTCGTGGACAGTCTGTCCGACAAACCCGTCGAGAGACTCCGTTGCGACGCACAATCTTCGTTCTTCACAGGCCAGAAGCGCGTGGTAACGGAGTTGCGGGGTTTGCTCAACCCAGAGCGCATCGAAGACTACATTGCCGTGGGAGGTTACTCAGCGCTGCTCAACACGCTGATGCAGTTGCAGCCAGAGGACGTCGTCGAGAGGATCATGAAGAGCGGCCTGCGCGGGCGCGGCGGCGCGGGCTACCCCACCGGCTTGAAGTGGGGCACGGTCGCGAAGGCGGAGGGCCAACACAAGTACGTGGTCTGCAACGCCGATGAGGGCGACCCTGGCGCGTTCATGAACCGCAGCGTGCTGGAGGATTATCCGTTCAGGGTCCTTGAAGGCATGACAATTGCCGCCTACGCGGTGGGGGCCGATCAGGGCTACGTGTACGTGCGCGCTGAATACCCGCTGGCGGTGAAGCGCGTCCAGAATGCCATTCGCCTGGCAGAGCGATACGGCCTGCTTGGGTCCGGTATCGGCGGCACCCAGTTCGACCTCAAAGTCGAGGTGCGCCTCGGCGCCGGAGCGTTTGTGTGCGGCGAGGAAACGGCCCTCATCGCTTCCATCGAGGGCAAGCGGGGGCAACCTCGTCCGCGCCCGCCTTTCCCGGCGGCGTCCGGTCTCTGGGGCTTTCCGACGCTGATCAACAACGTCGAGACCTATACGAACATCGTGCCGATCATGCGCGAGGGAGCGGGTTGGTTCTCTGCCATCGGCACGCAGAAGAGCAAAGGCACAAAGACCTTCGCATTGAGCGGGCGCATTAAGAACACGGGCCTCATAGAGGTGCCACTGGGCACGACCCTCCGCCAAATCATCTTCGAGATCGGGGGCGGTGTGCCCGAGGGGCACGAATTCAAGGCGGTGCAGACGGGCGGACCAGCCGGCGGCTGTATTCCCGCCGAGCACCTCGACATGGCTGTCGACTACGAGTCGCTGGTCAAGCTTGGCTCCTTCATGGGATCAGGTGGCATGATCGTCATGGACGATACCTCGTGCATGGTCGATATCGCCAGGTACTTCATGGAATTCTGTATGAGCGAGTCATGCGGCAAGTGCATTCCTTGCCGCGTCGGCACTGCTCAACTCTACGGGCTGCTGGAGAAGATCTCGAGGTTCGAGGCGACGCTCGACGATCTCGCCTTGCTCGAGGATCTGTCCGACATGGTCAAGAACACGAGCCTGTGCGGCCTGGGCCAGGGCGCCCCGAACCCGATTCTCAGCACGCTGCGCTTCTTCCGCGACGAATACATGGCGCACATTGTCGACAAGACTTGCCCGGCGGGCGTTTGCACCATCGGCGACCAAAAGACCGGAAGGTAGGCCCTGATGCGCGTCGTTACCCTAACAATTGACGGACAGGAAGTGAGTGGCCGCGATGACGAGACAATTCTTCAGGTCGCTCGCGCTCACCACATGTACATACCCACGCTCTGTCACAAGAACGGCATCGCCAATATCGGGGCCTGCCGTCTCTGCGTAACCGAGGTTCAAGGCACGACCAAGCTCTTGCCGGCCTGCGTCACGCTGGTTCACGAAGGCATGGTGGTGGTGACCGAGTCGGAACGGCTCAGTAACTACCGGCGCGTGATCGTGGAGATGCTGTACTCGGAAGGGAACCACGTCTGTTCGGTGTGTGTCTCAAACGGCCATTGCAGCCTGCAGTCGATGGCGAACAGACTGGGAATCGACCACATCACGCTTCCATATCGCTTCCCCAAGCGCCCCGTTGATGCCTCTCATGAGCGGTTTGCCTTCGATGCCAATCGCTGCATTCTCTGTACACGCTGTGTTCGCACATGCGAGGAAGTCGAAGGCGCGCGCACCTGGGAAGTGATGGGTCGCGGTATCGAGTCGGTGGTCATGGCCGACCTCGGCCAGCCATGGGGCGAGTCCCCCACCTGCACCAGCTGCGGCAAGTGCGTGCAGGCGTGTCCAACAGGGGCACTGTTCCACAAGGGCATGGCCGCGGGCGAGCAGGTCAAGCAAGCTGACTTCCTCGTGTACCTGGCCGAGATGCGAGGGGTGAGAGAATGAGCGACCGGAAGAAGTTCGCAACGGTCTGGCTCGACGGATGTTCGGGATGTCACATGTCGTTCCTCGACATGGACGAGCGGTTGCTCGACATTGTCGGCCTTGTCGATATCGTGTACAGCCCGCTAGTGGATCCCAAAGTATTCCCGAACGACGTGGACATTACCTTCGTCGAAGGCGCGGTGAGCAGCGTGGAGGATCTGCACAAGATTCGCATGATCCGTGAGCGCACGAAGGTGCTGGTCTCGCTGGGCGACTGCGCGGTAACAGCGAACGTGCCGTCGATGCGCAACCCGGTAGGCGTGAAGAACATCATGGAACGTGTCAGCAAGGGCTTCCAGCCGACTCACGTTCCCTTGCTGCTGCCGTTCGCCCAGCCCGTCCACACCGCGGTGAAGGTGGACGTGTTCGTGCCTGGTTGCCCGCCGTCCGCCGACACCATCTTCGCGGTCCTTCAGGACCTCCTGGCAGGCCGCCAGCCAGACGTCAATGCGCTTTCCTGGTTCGGGGCCTGAGGAGGGACCGATGAGCAGAGAGATTGTAATCGACCCCGTAACGCGAATCGAGGGTCACTCAAAAATCACGATTCAACTTGACGATGCGGGCGACGTGACGGACGCCTTGTTCCACGTTACTCAGCTGCGCGGCTTCGAGAAGTTCGCGGAGGGCCGGCCCTTCCACGAAATGCCGTCGCTCATGGCTCGTATTTGCGGCATCTGCCCCGTGAGCCATCTTATGGCATCGGCAAAGGCCTGCGACCACCTGCTGTCCGTGAGCATCCCGACCACCGCGGCGAACCTGCGCAGGGTCATGAATCTGGCGCAGATTGCCCAGTCGCATGCCCTCAGCTTCTTCTACCTGTCATCGCCCGACTTGCTTCTGGGCATGGACGCGGATCCGACCATTCGAAACATCGTCGGTGTTGCCCAGAAGCATCCGAACCTGGCCAAGGACGGTATTCGGCTGCGGCAGATCGGGCAGACGATCATCGAGATCTTGGGCGGCAAGCGCATCCACCCCGGGTGGTGCGTTGCCGGAGGCGTCAACAAGCAGCTCTCGATCACGGATCGAGACAGGATTCTTGCCATGATGCCGGATGCCATCGCCAGGGCCGAGGCCACACTGGAATGGTTCACGCCGGAGCTTGAACGCTTCCGCGAGGAGATCTCCGTCTTCGCCCATTTTCCCGGCCTGTATCTTGCTCTGGTCGGGGACGAGGGTGAGCTCGAGACCTATGACGGCTGGCTCCGAGTGGTCGACGATCGCAACGTTGCAGTGGTCGAGCGGCTCGACCCCCATAAGTTCAAGACCATCATCGGCGAGGTCGATACGCCGCACAGCTACCTGAAGTCGCCGTACTACAAGCCGCTCGGCTTTCCCGACGGCATGTATCGGGTGGGCCCGCTGGCTCGCCTGCACATTGCTACCCGGTGCGGTACGCCTCGTGCCGACAAGTGGCATGCGATATTCAAGCAGCTCGATCATCGCGCGTCGTTCAACTATCATTACGCGCGTCTGATCGAACTGCTCTACGCATACGAGAAGATTCAGCAGCTCTTGGAAGATCCTGACATTCTCAGCAAGCATATCCGCGCCTACGCCGCGCCAAACTCGCTCGAGGGGATCGGCGTGTCGGAGGCCCCGCGCGGCACGCTCATGCACCACTACAAGATCGACGATAACGGCCTGATCACCTACGTCGACCTGGTCATAGCCACGGGCCACAACAACCTGGCGATGAACGCGGGCGTGAAGCAAGTCGCCCAACACTATATCAAGGGGGGCCACGCGAGCGAAGGCATACTGAACCGTGTCGAGGCGGTGATTCGAGCGTATGACCCGTGCTTGAGCTGCTCAACTCATGCCGTCGGCCACATGCCGATGCAGGTGCAGCTCGTGGCGCCGGACGGCGTGGTGGTGCAGGAACTAAGACGCTGACGTTGCATTCACCGTGCATCGCCACGGAGCGTCACTGACGGTCGCGGCCGGGTGATCGGGCACACGCCCGTACCCGGCCGCGCCTGTATCCGGAGGCGCGCTCTGACATGCGATACATGTGTTCCGGGGGCAGATATGTGGTTGGTGATCGGATACGGCAGCCTGCTCCATTCCGACGACCGGTTCGGCCAGGAAGTGGTTGACCAGGTGCTCGAGCACACGGATGAGGGTACGGTCGATGTCCTCGCGACAAACCAGCTCACACCAGAGCTAGCCGACCCGATCAGCCGTGCTACCGGCGTTATCTTCGTCGACGCAAGCGCCGAGCTTCCCGCCGGATCCGTGCAGTGCGCGATGCTCGACTGCTCACCTTTCGCCGGGGAGTTGCCGGCTTTCACGCACCACTGCACACCACAGGTGTTGATGCAATCCGCGCGTTCGCTGTTCGGGCACGCCCCACCCGCGTGGCTGTGCGCTGTCGGGGCCGAATCATTCGCGCTCGGCGAGTCGCTTTCCCCCGTTGTCTCCGATGCGGTGCCACAGGTTGTCGCCTGGATTCTCCATCGGTTGCGCGAGTAGATGTGATCGGTCCCGCGAACGCAGTTCCGTCAGGATCTGGAGATGGGCGCGTGGGGTGATACGATTGCCACAACTATGAGTTCTACGCTTCCGCTCGTCATCGGCATAGGCAACGTCTTTCGTCGCGACGACGCGCTCGGCCCGCTGGCAGCGCGCCTCGTAGTCGAGGCTGCAGCGGGTCTGTGCACCGCGTGTGAAATGGACGGAGAGGGCGCCGACTTGATGGAGCTCTGGGCCGGCAGGCACTTCGTCGTGGTGATCGACGCGATTCGGAGCAACGGCGAGCCAGGAACCCTCGTGCGGCTGGACGCAACCGCGACGGCGATTCCGCCCGGGCGTTTCCGTTGTTCGAGCCACGCATTTGGCCTGGCGGAAGCGGTGGAACTGTCGCGATTGCTCGGCCGGCTCCCGGCGCGCTTGATCATCCATGGAGTCGAGGGAAGCGCCTTCACGTTCGGCCAGGGACTATCGCCGAGAGTAGAAACTGCACTGCCTCTCGTGGTCGCGGCCGTAGTTGACGAGCTCCGGCAGTCATCGCCGACCCAGGGAAATGGTAGACCTCCAGCAGCGGCGGGAGAGTAGGCCTCCCTACTCGTATGGGGTGTACAGCACACCGGGCGCGGCCGGCTGCTCCGGGGGCCATGTGCGCCACGATAGATCGCGGATAGGGGCGATCCGGCGCCTCGACTGTGTCGTTCGTCGCACCCGCCGCGGTCCTTATGGGTCGGGCCTGGGCAAACCGTGCGCCAAGTCAAAATGAGTCAACGATTCCGCATGCTCGTTCGCAAACCTCGGCGATCGCTTCTCGCACGGCCGCGGTCATTGGCCCACCGACGCCGATGGTGTCGAGCACTTCCACAGCCAGGATCCGTATCCGCGAGGGGAACGACAACTCCAGGGCGCGGGCTAGCTCCATGAGCTCCGGCAGCCCGGCGAAATGTGGAGATGGCACGTCGATAGGGCGCAAGTCATCAGGACCAAGCTCCACGATCGTGCCCGGGGGATAGCGGCCGGTCTGCATCGCGTCGATGATCACGGCGCAATCGTAATCCAGAAACGATTCGAGTAGCGCCAAACCGTGCAGTGACGACTCGCGGACGTCCGCTCGGCCGTCCAGCATGGTGCGAAGCCTCCGGGAAGCGAGCAGGCCCACCGCGTCGTCGGCCATCAGGTCGTTTCCGAGGCCGAGAACCAGGACCTTCCCAGCGGCCTGGCGAGCGGTCACCTAGAACCATTCCTTGTCATAGCGCGCGACACGGCCAGGAACGGCGAGCGCTCCTGGCCGTGAAAACTGTCAGCGACGAACCTCTTCGACCAGCTGATGCCGGCTATCATAGATCGAGACGAGCAGCGGCATTTCGCCGGGTAACGAATGCGTGGCGCAGCCGTTGCAGGGATCGTAAGCGCGGAAGGCCATTTCGATCATGTTCAGCAGACCATCATCCGCCTTGCCTTTATGAATAAGGGTCTTGGCGGCGCGGTCGACGGACATGCCGATGCGCGCGGCATTGTTCTGGGTAGCGACGATCAGGTTGGCGGTCCGGATTATGCCTCGCTCGTCGGTAGTGAAGTGGTGGAATAGCGTGCCGCGCGGGGCTTCGACGACGCCGATGCCTTCGGTTGGTGTTGCCGTCGGTATGTTGCGGATGTTAGGGTCAATCAGCAGCGGAGACTTGGCAGACTCGACCATCATTTCCGCGGCGCTGAGCAGCTCGATGACGCGCGCCCAGTGATTGGCAAGCGTGTAGTGGACAGGCTTGCCGCCAAGCGTCTCGAAGAACTGCTCGTAGGCCGCCTGCGCCTTGGGCGTGGACATGCCGTCTGAGGCATTGAGCCGGGCCAGGGGAGCCACGGCATAGACGCCGCTGTCGGCGCCCTCTTCGAACCCGTGCCAGCCGACGTCCTTGAGGTAGCAAAACTTGACGTAGCTCCACGGCTCCACGTGCTCGGCGATGTGCTTGAGGTAGTCGCGAGTGTGGAACTTGAGGAACTCCTTACCTTCGGGTGTCACGACGCGGAGCATGCCGTCGTAAAAGTTCACCTTGTTGTTCTCGTCGACCAGGCCCATGTAGTACGTCTTGTGTGTGTAGCCGGCGGAGGCGATCATATCTACGTATTGCTTGTTCTTGAGCACCACGTCGTTGAAGATGCCGAGCGTGAACTCGCCGAACTCGACGGCCTTGCGAGCGACAGCGATCGCCTGCTGTTGCTCGTCGGCTGACACTGCTCGAGACACACCGCCTGGCAGACCGAACACGGGGTGGATCACTTTGCCGCTGAGGAGCGAGATGAGGTCGCGGACCTCTCGGCGCATGGCGATGACCTGCTTGCCGACTTCGACCCCAACCTTGGCTATTACGCCCAGTATGTTGCGGTCGGCCTTGGGAGCGTCCGGGCCGACGATAAAATCGGGCCCGCCCAGCAGGTAGAAGTGCAGCGCGTGATCCTCGAAAACGAAGGAGTTATAGGCCAATTCTCGGATCGTGCGAGCGGCTGGCGTGGGCTCGACGTGATAGAGATCGTCGAGCGCTTTCGTAGCCGCCATATGGTGCGCCATCGGACAAACACCACAGATGCGAGAGGTAATCTGCGGCATCTCTTCCGCAGGCCGGCCCTGGGCGAATTTCTCGAAGCCGCGCAGTTCTGGAATCCGCAGGTAGGCCCTCTGGACCTCGCCCTGCTCATCGAGCATAACGTCAATCCGACCGTGCCCTTCCAGGCGGGTAATCGGATCGATGGTGATCTGTCGCATCATCGCTAAACCTCAGGTCCGAGCGCTGGTGCCGGCCTTGGCAAAAAGCATGGAAGCCGGCAGGCCATAACGATAGAACGTGCCAACGGGGTCGGGGATGGCGTCAAGGGCCGATTCGATCGAGGCCTCCTCGTTCGAGTTGACGAGCGAAGCCAGGGCCGACATGGCGGCGGCGCCAAAGTCGTGCGTACGAGAGACCGGGCCGAGGCAGCCGGTGCACGGCATGTTGGCGTTGATGCAGGCCCAGTCGCAGCCGGCACGCGTAGCGACCCCGAGACATAGGAAACCCTGCGCCAGGAGACATTTCTCAGGATCGATGAGGCTCGATTGTGGTCGCCGGAACCGATCGACGAGCGGCTTGTCAGGCTTGCTGGCACTCCGAGGGCACCCATCACACAGGGCTGTGTCGGGAGCGAGCACCGAACCCTTTGGCGGCAGATTGCCCTCCAGAATAGCGGTGAGAGCACCCTTGAGCAATTTGACGGGCGGAGCGCAACCGGGAACGTAGTAGTCGACGAGGACCACCTGATCCAGCGCTTTGACTTGGTCATCGATTGTCGGCAGTTCCAGATCCCCTTCTGGGCACACCGCGAGCGCCATCGGGCGGGTGCCTTCGGCGTTCACCGTACTGGGAGAATCCTGGTAGACATACTGAAAGAGGGACTCGGGGTCAAATTGGTTCGACAGACCGGGGACCCCACCCTGGTAGGAGCAGGCGCCATAGGCGATCAGAATCTGGGACTTCTGGCGCAGCAGGTGCGCCATTTCGCGCTGCTCCGAGGTGCGGACGGCGCCGTTGACAAAGCACACTGCCATCTCTCCGTCGGCCATGGCGTCGACATCGGAGCGTTTGAAATCCATGGCCACGGGAAAGAACACGAAATCCACTGCTGCGACGACGTCGAGCAGTCCCTCTGCGAGGTCGACAACTGACTCCTCGCAGCCGCCGCACGAAGCGCACCAGTAGAAACCGACTTTAGGTTTGCTCATGTGCTGACTCCTACAGCTTCGGCATCTGCAACTGCTTGCTCGGACACCTGAGGTTGCGCGCAGTCTTGTACCTTTGGCATTCTCGTCAGCTTCAGCGGGCCGAGCCGCTTAATCTGGGCGACCATCTCGTTGGTCACCTTCTGCACGCGGTCGCCCTCGGATGCCGCGATCCAGGCAAGCCTGACACGCTCATCTTCGATGCCCATCTGGGCCAGATAGCGGCGGATCAGCCTGAAGCGCCGGAGGCATTTGTAGTTCCCCTCGCGGTAATGGCAGTCACCGGGATGGCAGCCGCCGATGAGCACGCCATCGGCTCCCTGGCGCAGGGCGGCAAAGACGAATTCCGGATCCAGGCGACCGCAGCACATCATGCGAATCACGTACGTGTTCGGCGCATACGTGAGGCGTGACGTCCCCGCGAGGTCGCTGGCGGTGTACGTGCACCAGTTGCAGAAGAAGGCCACGATGTTCGGCTCGAAGGTCTGCACGACAGGAAGGTCAATACGCTCAGACATACGCCAGCACCCCTTCGATCTCCTCGTAGATCTGCTCGTCCGTAAATAGGTTCTGCTGGGCAGCGCCAGAGGGACAGGCCGCCACGCACGTTCCACAGCCCTTGCACAGGGCCTGGTTAATGACGGCGACACCTTTTGCGTTGTCGCGCACGATAGCCTGGAATGGACACAGGGGGATGCACGTTCGGCAACCGCTGCAGAAAGACTCGTCAATCCAGGCGGTATTCGGCTCGAGCTCGATATAGCCCTTGTCGGTAAGGCACAGAGCCTCGGCCGCGGCCGCGCCGGCCTGGGCGACCGACTCAGGGATGTCTTTGGGTCCCTGGCAGGCGCCGGCAAGGAAGATCCCATCGGAGAACGTCGTGACCGGACCCAACTTGGGATGGCGCTCCAAGAAGAACCCTTCCCTCGAACATGAGATGTTGAACGTGCGCTGCACCTCTTGGGTGTCAATCTGCGGCTCCAAGCCTACCGCCAGAATCACCATGTCGACCGGGATGCGCCGGGCCACGCCGATGAGCGTGTCCTCGCAGCAGACGACGAGCTTCCCTTCCTCTCCAGGACTGGTCGCCCAGTCGGTGACTTCGGCGACGCGCCCACGTACGAACTGGACTCCCTCCGTTTGTACCTGGTCGTAGAACTCCTCATAGCCCTTGAAGGCGGTGCGCATGTCCACGTAGAAATTGAAGACCTCGGACCCAGTGCGCTCCTTCATCAAGTGGGCCATCTTGAGGGCCGACATGCAGCAGACATTGGAGCAGTAGAGGTGGTATCGCCTGTCACGTGAGCCCACGCAGTGGATGATGGCCACGCTCTTGGGCGTGGTGCCGTCGCGGAGAACGACTTCGCCTGACGTGGGACCTGAGGCATTGACCAGCCGCTCGACCTCCAGCGTCGTGTACACGTTAGGGTACTTGCCGTAGCCATACTCGAGCACTCTGCTTGGGTCAAAGGGCTTGTACCCGGTGGCCAAAATGATCGCTCCCACATCGATCTCGATGTGCTCTGGTTTCTGGTCGAAGTCGATGGCCTTGCGCTCGCACACATCCACGCACGTCAGGGCGCACTTGCCGTTCTTGAGCTTCAGGCAGGACTCCGGGTCAATGACCACACAGTTCGGGACACCCTGGGCGAATGGTGAGTAGACGGGCTTTCGTTTGGAAAGACCAACGTTGAACTCATCGTCGACGCGGCCGCGCTTGAACACGCACGCAGTAATGCACTCGTTGCAGCCGACGCAGAGCTCTTCATTGACGTAGCGGGGCCGGCGGAGGACCTTCGCCTTGAAGTTGCCGGCAAATCCCGACACTTCTTCCACTTCCGAGTACGTCCAGAGCGTGATGTTGGGGTGGTTCTTCACCTCAGACATCTTGGGAGTGAGAATGCACGCGGCGCAATCGAGGGTGGGGAATGTCTTGTCGAATTGAGCCATGTGCCCGCCGATAGTGGGCTCCCGCTCTACCAGGTATACCTTCTTTCCGGCATTGGCCAGCAGCAGAGCGGCGTGGATACCTGCGATGCCACCTCCCACAACGAGGATGTCGGGATGGACGGACATGCGCTGCTTTTCCAGCGGAACGTGATGCGCCACGCGCCGCACGGCCGCGCTGACCAGCGCACGCGCTTTGGCGGTCGCCGCGCCACGATCGGCGGTAACCCAGCTCACGTGCTCACGAATGTTCGCCATCTGCAGCTGAAATGGGTTGAGACCGGCCTTGGTGCAGGCGCGCCGAAAGGTGGGCTCATGGAGCAGCGGCGAGCACGAGGCCACCACCACACCGGTGAGCTTGAGCTCCTTGATGTCCTTCTCGATCACCTCCTGGCCGGGGTCAGAGCACATGAACTTATTGGTCCGCGAGATGACGACATGGCGAAGGGATCCGGCAGACTCCGCAACAGCCGCTACGTCCACCTTGGAAGCGATGTTCATACCGCAGTGGCAGACGTAGACGCCGATGCGGGGCTCTTGGTTCACTAGCCTGATCATTGAGGCGGCTCCTTACACGCTGGCAGCCTGCGGCAGCATAGGGACGAACAAGCGTTGAAGGCCTAGTTGCTTGTCGGAAATCCCCAAGGCGCGGCCGAGGATCTGCGTGAAGTAGGCCACAGGGATTTCGACGGGCTTGCCAAAGCGACGTTTGATCTGGTCCTGGTAGCATTCGAGATTGAACTGGCACAGGGGACAAGCGGTGGCGATTGCGTTGGCGCCTTGCTTCAGAGCCTCGCTGAGCAGTACCTGCGCAAGCGACTGACCTGCCGCTTCGACGGTACCGGTCAGAGAAGCGCCGCAACAGCGGACCTTGAGCGGCCAGTCGACCGTGTCGGCACCCGCCGTACGGAGGATCTGGTCCATCGTCACCGGATCGCGCCTGTCATCGAACGTAGCGTAGGGACGCACGACCTGACAGCCGTAATAGCAGGCGACCTTCAAACCCTTGAGCGGCTGGGTAACCTTCTCCCTGATCCGATCGAGACCAATGTCATTGACCAGGACATCGAGCGGATGACGCACTTCGACCCGCCCGCCATACTTCATGCCCACGGCGGCGAGCCCCTGCTGGATCGTTTGTCCCACCTTGCCATAGGTCTGCATGTAGTGCTGTGCCTTGGTATGTGCCAGGTAACAGGCGCTGCACGGCGTGACCAGATGCGCTCCCTCCTGGCCATCGATCTGTTCAGCCAGGCACAAGTTGCGTGCCGCCAACGCCAGGCCCTTGACCTCATCCACGCCCATGTAGTACGTGGCGCCGCAGCAGTTCCAACCAGGCAATTCAGGCATTTCCACACCAAGCCTGGCAAAGACCGCCAATACGGATTCCTCGTACGGTTTGCCGGAACTCTTGAGCGAGCAGCCGGGGAAGTAGAGGTATTTCATAGTCAGTGTCCTGCTGCTGTGGGCTGGGTCTCACCAGCCTCGACATCCACGGGCTCGACAGCCGCCAGAATGGCTTGGAGCTCCCGAATTCCCTCTTTGGCCATCGATTCTTTACGCAGCGCCATCCGCCCGTGCCTCAGCAGGCGAAGGCCGAGGAAGGCATTGCCAACGAGCTTACGGGGGTCGGTCTTCAAGAACATCTTGGTGACGATAAGCCCCTCATTGCTGCGGCCGGTGTCTCGCACGGACTGAAAGAATTCCTTTGCCAGCACGGGAACCGGAAAGCGCTTGGGGTAGACCTTCCGACGGATTGCCTCGCGTTTTATTGCGTACATCACGTCAGTGATCTTGATCTCTTTTGGGCACTCGACCGTGCACGCATAGCACGACGCGCATAGCCAGGGCGTGTTGCTGGACAAGACATCGTCCTTGAAGCCCGCGCGCGTCATGGCCATGATCTGTCGTGGTGTGTGGTCCATGAAGATGCTGAGCGGACAGATACCGCTGCAGGTGCCGCACTGAATGCAACGGTAGAGGTCTTCACCGCCTATCTGGGAATCTATCTGTCGTCCAAAATCCAGATCGAGATCTTCCTGATGCTTGGCTACGTGCGAATAGTTCATGACTCTGCTTCCTCGGAAAAGGAGAGCTCAACGATATGGTCTACCCAGAACCCAGGTGATTCCATAGCCGCGAAACCGGCTAAAACAGAAGTCCTCCCCTCCAGTTGCTAACCGGTAGCCGCGCTTTGCGCCGGGCAGCCTTAGCCGGACTGACCGTGCCCTTGCGCTCAGGACACAGTACCTCTGGCATCGGAATACACCACACCGCGATCCTGGGGTAGGGCCGAATGGCCCGAAAAATAGCTGGTCCACGTCACCCAGCGTGTTCACCGATTGGCGGTTGCGACAAGCCCATCGACCGATTGCGCGGACTTGTCACCTGCCGTTCACGCGAAGCAGCCCGGGCATCGCCACGGCGGCAGGAGCGAGGGCTGCCGCTGGATCGCGGAATCCGGGCGGACTGTTCAGCCGTCAACTTGGAGGCGATGGCACACTCCACACTTGGTGCCCCAGCCGACGTGCTCCCTTCAGGGACCTGGTATCATCTCGGTGGCAGGAAGCCGATCTCCTTGGCGTGCCGGCAGGACCGGAGGTCACGCAGTTTACGAGAGGGCCGCGTGACTCTTCATTCGCACCGCGGCGCCAGACGTAGTTGCGAGCCAATCATGTGGAGAAGATTTAGGAGAGCAGAACAGCATGGCCGAACGTATCTTGATTTGCGGGACTGGCGATTATCCGAACATGGACCATGTGGAAGAGTATGTGGCCTCGTTACCGGCTGACACTATTCTGATTGGGTGCGATGCGCGTGGCGTAGACCAGCGCGCCGGCCGAGCAGCCGAGCGACGCGGCCTCCAGGTTGAACGCACACCACCGGACTGGACCAGCGGGACGCGCGCGTACTACTCCCGAAGCTGCGAGATGGTTGAGCGTGCCGATCGCGTTGTCGTTTTTCGTTCCGGCGGTTCACCGCGAACCATGTATACCATCCGCGAGGCAGTGCGGGCGGGCAAGCCCACGCTCGTGTTCTCACCCAACTGGGCGCCCTACCCGCAAGGTCTCGCAGGCACGGAGTACCCGGGAGCTGTGCCACCCGCGGAGAAAGCGAAGCCAGCGGGTAGGGCCGAATGACCTGAAAGAGAAGGCCGTGCCTCCCCAGGTTCGGTCCACTCGGACACTAAATCACGTGATCCGCGCTTCCGGTACCTAGAGAGTTGCGGCCTTCCAGCCTCCATGATCCCTGAGACAAACCGACCTGATGGCCATGCGATCACGGCCCCGACTACCCGTCGACGGCTGAGGGTGCGCGGCATTGTGCAAGGCGTCGGCTTCAGGCCGTTTGTCTATGGGCTGGCGCATCGATTTTCGCTTGCCGGATTCGTGGGCAACGACAGCGACGGCGTATTCGTCGAAGTCGAGGGATCCGCAGCCAACCTGGATGCCTTTCTGGCTGGTCTCGTCGCCGATACACCGCCCCTGGCGCACATTGAAGGCGTGGAGACTCGCACGATGCCCGTGCAGGGCAGCGGCGATTTCGTGATCGTAGCCTCAGAAGAGCAAGAGAACGCGCGGACGCTGATCTCCGCCGATCTGTTCACGTGTGGCGATTGCCTTCGAGAGCTCTTCGACCCCGCGGATCGTCGCTACCACTATCCCTTCATCAACTGCACGAATTGTGGTCCGCGATTCACAATCATCCGGGACATCCCCTACGATCGGCCGCGCACCACGATGTCCAGCTTTTCCATGTGCGTCGATTGCGCGCGAGAGTATCGTGATCCCACCAATCGCCGCTATCACGCCCAGCCGATCGCTTGCCCACGCTGCGGCCCGCGGGTGTGGTTGGAGTGGCGCAGCGGAGACACGACGATCGGTGAAGCCGACACAGTCCTGGCTGCGGCCAGGCTAGCGCTGGCGGCGGGATCGATCGTTGCCGTCAAGGGCTTGGGTGGTTTTCACCTGGCGTGCGACGCAACCAATGAGGACGTCGTGGCGCGCCTTCGACTGCGAAAAGGCCGCGAGGGCAAACCGTTCGCAATTATGGCGCGCGATCTGGACCATGCTCGCACGATCGCTGCGATAGATGGCTGCGAGGCCGCCCGGCTGGAGAGCCCAGAACGCCCAGTCGTCATCGTCTCGAAATTGGGTCACAGGTTGGCGGCCTCAGTGTCCCCAGGCAACGACACCGTCGGGATTATGCTGCCGTACACGCCTCTGCACTACTTGCTGGTCGGCGAAACTCCCCTGGTGATGACGTCCGGCAATCTGAGCGGCACCCCGATCGAGATCGACAACGAAGGCGCCCGGGCGCGGCTGGGTCCACTTGCGGATGCCATGCTCCTCCACGACCGTGGCATCCACGTGCCGTGCGATGACAGTGTCGTGCGCGTGTTCCAGGGCGCCGAGCTGCCATTTCGTCGATCGCGGGGTTATGCGCCGTTTCCCGTGCGACTGCCATTCAAGGTGCCTCCGTTGCTGGCAGTGGGAGGCGAGCTGAAGAGCACGGTGTGTGTGGCTGAAGGCACGCACGCGATCTTGAGCCAGCATATCGGCGACATGGAGAACCTGGAGACGCTTGATGCGTTCGGCAAAATCACCGAACATCTCCAATTGCTGTTTCGCGTGGCGCCCGGCCGCATTGTCTGCGACATGCACCCAGGTTACTTCTCGCGCGAGTGGTCGATACGCGAAGCGGCGAAGCGAGGCATTCCGCTGGTCAGTGTGCAGCACCATCACGCGCACATAGCCGCGGTGATGGCCGAGCACCAGCACGATGGCGGCCGGCCCGTGATCGGCTGTAGCTTCGATGGCACCGGCTATGGGCTGGACGGCGCCATTTGGGGGGGCGAAGTATTGATCGCCGACTACGATAACTTCCGTCGCGCTGCGCACCTGAAGTACGTTCCCATGCCGGGCGGTGATGGAGCGGTGAAGCACCCCTATCGTGCGGCATTCGCGCACCTGTGGTCCGCTGGCATTCCCTGGGATGATGACCTGGCGCCGGTGCAAGCCGCCAGGCCATGGGAGCGCCAGGTCCTCCGTCGCCAGCTGGAGAACGGCTTGAACTGCGTTCCCTGCAGCAGTATGGGCCGCTTGTTCGACGCGGTGGCTTCCCTGATCGGAATCAAGCACTCTGTCTCGTACGAGGCTCAGGCGGCGATCGAGATGGAGGCACTGCTTTCTTCTGGTCCGCACGCGTACGACGATGAGCACCGAAGCGGGCAGGCCTCGGACGGGCCAGCGGGAGCCTACGCGTTCGGTCTTCTGGCCGCGCCGCATTCATCCGCGCCGGCCCTGATCGATCCGGCTCCGGTGCTTGCGGCAATTGTCGCGGACCTGCGCCGCCGCACCCCGCCCGCGGTAATCGCGGCAGGGTTCCACCGGGCTGTTGCCACTGTAGTGCTTGCCATCTGCCAGCAAATCCGCGACAACGAAGGCCTGAGTACGGTTGCGCTCAGCGGCGGCGTGTTTCAGAACGTCCATTTGCTGTCCGATGCCGTGCAGGCGTGCACGACCAGCGGGTTCACCGTGTTGACGCATCGAGTCGTGCCGCCTAACGACGGCGGGCTCGCGCTGGGCCAGGCAATTGTCGGAAGCCGTCGTGCAGTAGACTAGCAGGGAGGCGTGCAGCCCCGAAGGGTTGGGAAACTCAGACTTTTGGTATGACCACAGATACGAGAGGCGGCCGGCATGTGCCTTGGGATTCCGGGACAGATCATTGAGATTCATGAGGAAAATGGCGTGCGCATGGGACGCGCCGACTTTGGCGGCATTGTGAAGGACATATGTTTGGCCTACGTGCCAGAGGCCGAGATCGGTGACTACACGATCGTTCATGTTGGCTTCGCCATCACGAGGCTCGACGAACAGTCCGCTCAGGAAACGCTTGCCCTGTTCCGGGAGATGGGCGTGCTCGAAGAGAATCTTGCGGCTGAATCGGCGTAGCACGCGGTCTGAGGGGTCACGAGCATGAAGTACCTTGCTGAGTTCCGCGACGGCAAGCTGGCGAAGACGCTTCTGGACGACATCGCCCGTGTGACGACCAGGGATTGGGCGCTCATGGAAGTGTGCGGAGGGCAGACACACTCGATCATCCGAAACGGGATCGACCAGTTGCTGCCTTCCAGGATTGAGCTTATCCACGGTCCCGGCTGCCCGGTCTGCGTCACTCCGCTGGATGTGATCGACAAGGCCTTGGCGATTGCCGCGATGCCTGGCGTTATCTTCTGTTCGTTTGGCGACATGTTGCGCGTTCCCGGTAGTGGTAAGGATCTCTTTTCTGTGAAGAGCGAGGGCGGAGACGTTCGCATTGTCTACTCACCGCTCGATGCACTCAAGATCGCTCGCGACAATCCCACGAAAGGTGTCGTGTTCTTCGGAATTGGCTTCGAGACGACCGCTCCTGCAAATGCGATGGCTGTTTTGCAAGCACGCCAGCAAAGCCTTTCGAACTTTTCGATGCTGGTGTCGCATGTGCTCGTGCCACCGGCGATCGAAGCTATACTTGCTTCGCCGGCTCACAGGGTTCAAGGATTCCTTGCCGCCGGGCATGTGTGCGCGGTTATGGGATACAGGGAGTACATCGGCATCGCGGAGCGCCATAAGGTTCCCATTGTCGTGACCGGCTTTGAGCCGCTCGATGTGCTGGAAGGCATTCGTCGAGCCGTGCTGCAGCTCGAGCAGAGCCGCGGCGAAGTGGAGAATGCATATCAGCGCGCGGTGACGGAGGAGGGGAACATTCCAGCTCAGCGGATCCTGCGGCAGGTGTTCGAGGTCACCGACCGCGCATGGCGCGGCATCGGTGTGATTCCGCGCAGCGGCTGGCGGCTGCGCCCCGAATTCGCGACCTTCGACGCGGAGCAGCGCTATGGCGTCGCGGCTATCGCCACCAAGGAATCGGGCCTGTGCCGGAGCGGCGAAGTTCTGCAGGGCCTCATCAAGCCCAACCAGTGTGCCGCGTTTGGTAAAGAGTGCACGCCGCGCAGACCGCTTGGCGCCACGATGGTATCGAGCGAAGGTGCGTGCGCCGCGTACTATCAATACGGGCGCTTCGTGGAACAGGAGAATGCCGGGGCATGACTGAGCCGTTGAACGTCGAGGGCTGGACTTGCCCCCTGCCGTTGCGTGACCACCCGAATATCATTCTGGGCCACGGCGGCGGTGGGAAGCTCACGGCGGAGTTGATCGAGCACCTGTTCTTGCCTGCGTTTCGCAACGAGATCCTCGAGGATCTCGGCGACACGGCGGTGCTGCCTGCGCTGGGAGGGCGACTTGCCTTTTCCACGGACTCGTTCGTCGTGCGGCCGCTCTTCTTCCCTGGGGGCAGCATAGGCGAGCTTGCCGTCAACGGCACGGTTAACGACATTGCAATGAGCGGCGCGCAGCCGCTCTACTTGAGCGTTGGGTTCATTCTCGAAGAGGGTCTCCCGATCTCGGTCCTTGGAAAGGTGATCGATCGGATGGCAGCTGCCGCCTTGGCTGCCGGAGTGCGTCTTGTGACGGGCGATACCAAGGTAGTGGAACGAGGCCACGGCGACGGGATCTTCATCAACACGAGTGGAATCGGCATCGTGCCCGATGGCGTGACGATCGGCCCCAGCCGCGCGCGACCAGGAGACGTAGTGATGGTCAGCGGTACCATCGGCGACCACGGGATGGCGATCATGAGTGTGCGCGAGGGGCTGGAGTTCGAATCGCGCATCGTATCGGACTGCGCGCCGCTGAACGGACTGGTGGCTGAGATGCTGTCGGAGAGCCCTTCCGTGCATGTGCTTCGTGATGCCACACGAGGCGGAGTATCCGCGGTGCTAAACGAAATCGCGTCGGCCTCGCACGTCGGTATCGTCATTCGGGAGCAAGACATTCCCGTCAATCCGCCGGTCGCCTCAGCCTGCGAGTTACTAGGAATGGATCCTCTTCACGTAGCGAACGAGGGAAAACTGCTGGCCTTCGTAGCGCCTGCCGACGCCGATAGAGTGCTGGCGCGCATGCGCGCGCATCCGCTCGGCGCGCGCGCCGTGGCGATAGGCACGGTTGTTGATCGCCATCCCGGGATGGTGGTCGCTACGACCGGTATCGGTGCTACACGAGTGGTGACCATGCAGATCGGCGAGCAACTCCCGCGTATCTGCTAGCGTCGATCCCCCAATCGCCGTTACCATCCGGGTGTATTCGAAGGCTTTGTATCAAGTCAATGAATACCTGCGCCTATGAGCCAGGGAGAGGATGGCATCCGTTGCACCTCTTGATAGTCGAAGACGACGAACGTTTGGCGGGTCTGCTGCGTAAGGGCTTGAAGGGGGAGGGCCACGTAGTCGACCACGTGGCAGATGGCGTGCAAGGGCTGGAGTACGCGGAAGGCGACGCCTACGACGCAATAATCCTGGACCTCACGTTGCCGGGCCTGGATGGTTTGGAAATCTCTCGGAGGCTGCGCGAGCACGGCTCCACGATCCCCGTGCTTATGCTTACTGCAAGGAACGCACTTCACCAGCGTCTGGAGGGCTTCAACGCCGGGGCAGACGATTTCCTAGCGAAGCCCTTCGCGTTCGCAGAACTGCTTGCGCGTCTTCGAGCCATCACTCGCCGCGGAGCTCTGCTGGAAGAGGACAAACTTGTGGTTGCCGACCTGGTGCTCGATCGAGTATCGCATCAGGTTGCTCGCGGCGGCCGAGAGCTGACGCTTGCACCTCGCGAGTACGCTCTTCTCGAGTACCTCATGCGAAACCCTGGCCGCGTGCGTAGCAGGACGATGATTCTCGAGCGCGTCTGGGACTACGGCTATGAAGCGTTCACGAACGTCGTTGATGCCGCGATATTGCGGCTGCGCAAGGAAGTTGACCAGGGATTCGAGCAGCAGCTCATCCACACGGTCCGCGGCGTTGGTTATATGATCAAGGGATGACGGAAGGGTGGGAAAGCGCGCCGATCCTCAGCGGCCACCGTCGGGTCACCTTGTCGCCGATCCAGATCGGGCCATAGTTGGTGGCGTCAGCCGGCGCTTGGCTCTCCTGACCGTCGGTTCTCTGGTTCTGCTGGTCGTGGCGATGCTGACCGTCGTGTTCATCACCACACGCTCGGCGATGGAGCAGTCGCTTCGAGACACGTTGACGGCCCGGGCGGCGATCAATCTGCCACAACTGGTCGAAGCCATCAGGCCTGATATCGATACGCACGAGCGCATCAGGGATACGACGGAGAGCGAGCTGACGCTCGGCGGCGTGATCATCACAGTGGCCGATACCAATCTTCACGTACGGGGCGGCGCGATCACGGTGTTCGGCGGAAAATTACCGGACGCGGAGGCTGCGCGATCGGTGCTTGCCAGCCATAGGGACCGCTTCACGACCCGCCTGGGCCCAGGCGGTGACCATTTCCTTATCCTCACCGAGCCGCTCGTGGATGAGCGATCGACGGTTGGGGTCGCGGAGTTCGGCGTCTCGATGCGACAATACGACGAGAGTGTGAATGACGTTCTGCGCCAACTACTGATCGCCAGTGCCGCGGGCCTTCTCGCCTCGGCGGCGATCACACTCATCGTGGTCAGGAGGGCAATGCAACCGATACGGCGCGCCATTCGCCGCCAGCGCGATTTCGTAGCCGATGCGGCGCATGAGCTGCGTACACCTGTCGCCATTTTGCGCACAGCGGCAGAGCTTGGCCTCGAAAGCGCGGACAGCGCCGAGCAGCAGTCCTCGCTCGAGCAGGCCCTGGCCGAAAGTGTGCATCTGGCGAGATTGGTCGACGATCTTGCTCTGCTGGCACACGCAGATAGCGGTGTCATGAGCCTCGAGACGCAGCCTCTGGACGTGGCGGAGCTCGCCCGAGCCGCGGTGTCGGCAATCGAATTGCTGGCTGATGAACGCGACGTGCGGCTCACCGTCGACGCGCCGGAGACGCTGTGGCTTGCAGGCGACTGGATCCGTTTGCGCCAGCTGCTCCTCATACTGCTCGACAATGCCCTGAAGCACACACCTCCACGTGGCACGATCGTCGTGCGCTTGGCCCGCCATGGCAACCGCGTGACACTTCAGGTCGAGGATTCTGGTCCGGGAATCGACGCAAAGGATCTGCCTCAGGTGTTCGACCGATTCTACCGCGGCGCACGGGACAGGAAGGTCGAGGGGGGTGGTCTGGGTCTGGCAATTGGACGATGGATTGCCCAGGCTCACGGCGGCCAGATCAAAGTCGCGAATGCTGCGCCGCATGGCGCCGTATTCACAGTGACTCTCCCAGCATCGTGAATCTGGCGCGCCGCCGCGCACTGAGGTCGTCTCGACCCTCTATACCCAGCCTGTGCCTTCTTGATTGCCGACGAATAACCCTGTCAGCTGCAGGCGCGTTGCATTCAGCCTCTCCGTGATCAGTACGGCCAGTCTGTCGAAAAGCTTGAAACCGAGATCGTGGTCCGCGTTGCATAACTCACGGATTCGCGACGCTTCGAACGCGACTGCTTTCACGGGATCAAGAGCGGTGGCATCGTAGTGCGAACGGAACGGCGGCACAAGTGACGACCAACCAAGCGGCTCACCGGTGGACACGACGGCAATGGCCACAGGACCGCGTTCCGAGACGAACACTTCAAGTTTCACGGCACCCTGATTGATGAGGAAGAAACGTGTTGCCGGCTCGCCTGCGCGCGTGATCGTGTGTCCAGCCGGGAATTCTACCAGTGCGCTTCCCACCGATAGCAGCCGTTGCTGCGCCGGAGTCAGGTCTTTGAGCCAAGAGTACGCCGTGAGGTCCATCCCAGGCGCTGCCATTCTCTACTCTCCTACCATGTTGTCCGCCCTGCGTATCGATGGGCAGATCAGGGCCGCGTCCGGTCGACACGTTGCCACCGCAGTAAGCATTGTAGCAATGCCGCGGCCCGCTCACGGCCGGATAGCCGCGGACGCGGACCGGGCCACGTTTAGGTTGATTCGCGCGCGGCTACCACCCTGCGGATGCCCTCAAGAGCCCGCAACATGCCGTCCATTTCGTCTGGCGTGAGCCCCGCGAGCAGGTGATGCATGCAGCGGTCGATGTCGAGACGCCCGCTCTCGACTCGCACTGTGCCCGAGGGAGTCAATTGAATCCGCCACCGGCGACGGTCGATCTGATCGAGCTCTCGGCAAAGGTAACCGAGCAACACCAGGTGGTCGGTAATGTGCGTTATTCTTGCCGGGTCGAGGTGCACTGCGCGCGCGACCGCCGACGGCGTGTCAGCGCCGCGCTCAACTGCACCCAGGACGCTGAGCTCCGCGAGATTCAGGCCGTCTTCAGGCCTGGCAAGACGAACCTGCTGGTCCAGGATCCGCACAAACTGCAGTAGACCGCCGGCCAATCGCAGCGCATCCACCTCGACCGATACAGGAATCGGGCCACCCATGGCAAATCCTTGATTGCAACAACTGTTGCAGGTCTCTAGCGTATTCGTGGACAGTGTGCCATGGCAGCTGGCTCGCGTCCAGTCACGATTGCACTGTGCGCGCGCTTTGCTCGGCTAGCCAGATCGGGCAGACATTTGGGTGGGATGAGCGTACATTTGGCTCTTGCTAGCATTCTTAGCTCGGAGGAGAATAGTAGCGAAGGCAGTTGCCCGAGGTCAGCTGCGGATGTGATAGGCGGGACAATGATGTCGCCACCGCCTTGGAGGTTCAACGATGAACACGCTGGTTCTGTTCGACGCGCATTATAGCCAGACTGAACATCTGGCAAAGGAGATTGTGGAAAAGCTGAAGGAGCATGGGGACGCCGAGATGATCCCTATCCGTTCACTCACCCTCGGCGACATAGCCAGAGCGGATCTGCTCGTACTTGGGGCGCCCCCAGACGATCATGGCCTAACGCCGGCAATCAGGGAATTCCTCGACAACGTGCCGCCCAGCGGCCTGCTGGGGAAACACGTAGCCGTGTTCGACACGCGCGAACACGGATCGTGGCTGGGAACCGGCTCGGCCGCGCATCGCGTCGCACGCCGTGTGCGAGGCTTGGGCGCGGTTCTCGTCGCCGGTCCCATGAGCTTCGTCGTCTCGAGCCCAGAAGGTCCGATCGACGTTGGCGAAGAGCTGAAGGCAGACGAGTGGGCGCATCTCGTGGTCCGGAAGTCCAGGAACCTCAACTAGATCGCCACGTACGGGCGGACCAGCGTTGCGGGCTCCAGGCACCCCTTAGCGCCCATGGCCTGAGGACGCCCACGATTTCGAGCTTCGGCCCCGCCGTCACGCGCCTCGCTCGACATACGGCGTGCGCGTCTCGGCATCCACGGGCCCGCCCATGCGGCAAGCCTGCAGCACCGCTGTCGATCGCTGCCAGGACGAGTTGGATCGATGCTATTTTGAAGGAAGGACTGACGCTGGCGCCGGCCAGCAGAGGGTTTCCGGGCGGCGACTGACGGCTTGCACGGCGACAACGGCGCCAGGCGGGGTTGATGGATGGCGCACAGAGGCGATTCGCTGCCGTTTGCCAATCGGGAGGCCGCTGGTAGGGCTCTCTCAGAGAAGCTTGGGCATTATGCCCGTCGCCCTGACGTTGTTATTCTCGGACTGCCGCGCGGAGGCGTGCCGGTGGCCGCAACGGTGGCTCGCGAGCTTGCTGCGCCGCTCGATATTTGCCTCGTCCGCAAGATCGGAGCTCCCTGGAACCCTGAGCTCGCTCTTGGCGCGATTGCCTCTGGTGGGGTTGTCGTGTGGAACGACCTGCTCCTGGAAGACCTTCACGTGTCCCAGGAAAAGCTCTCGGCAGCCGTCGGTCGCGCGCGTGCGGAGCTTGCGCGGAAAGAAGAGGCATATCGGCGTGGCGGTCCGGCCATGCTGGTGAGCCGGCATATCGCTATTCTGGTGGACGATGGCCTTGCCACCGGGGCCTCGATGCGTGCCGCGGCTGTTGCGCTACGAGCACGGCACCCGGCGCGCGTCGTAGTGGCGGCCCCGGTTGGCTCGCCGACCGGGTGCAAACAAATGGAGCAATATGCCGACGAAGTGATATGCGCCTACACTCCGGATCCGTTCGTCGCCGTGGGCGATTGGTACGTGGATTTCGAGCAGGTTGACGACGACGAAGTACGGCGGTTGATGGCCCTAGGCGCCTTACGTCGTCGATAGGTAGGTCTGAGATTCGGCGCTGAGGACGGCGTCGCGTGCCGATGCCCTCAAGCCGTGACATCCACAGTACCTATGGCGCTATGCTTGATCGTGCTGGGGACAACCACGCGTGTTGTCATCGTTTCGCACGGTTAAGAGAGGGAGACGACACCTATGGCCGCCGATGCAACTCCACGTTCGGAGACCGACGCCTGGCGGGCGCTAGCCGCGCACTATGAAGCTGTCCGCGATCTGCATTTGCGTTCCATATTTGCTGGTGACCTTGAGCGCGGCATGCGGTATACAGCCGAGGGCGCCGGCCTGTTCCTGGACTACTCGAAGAATCGAGTCGTGGATGAGACGCTCGAACTGCTGCTGCGTTTAGCAGAACACGCCGGTGTGCGAGAGCGCATCGAGGCAATGTTCAGCGGCGAGAAGATCAACGTGACGGAAAGACGCGCGGTCCTGCATACAGCGCTTCGCGCGCCTCGCGACGCGAGAATCGTGGTCGACGGAGTGGACATCGTGCCGGGCGTGCACGCTGTGCTCGACAAGATGGCGCGGTTCGCGGCGCAAGTTCGGTCCGGCGAATGGACCGGTCACACGGGAAAGCGTATACGCAATGTCGTGAACATCGGCATTGGGGGTTCCGACCTCGGCCCTGCTATGTGCTACCAGGCGTTGCGCTTCTATAGCGATAGGCGTCTGGTGCTGCGCTTCGTGTCAAATATCGATGCAACAGATCTTGCCGAGGCCCTGCGAGATCTGGATCCCGCCGAGACGCTGTTCATCGTTTGTTCTAAGACGTTCACGACCTTGGAAACGCTCACCAATGCGCGTTCGGCGCGTGAATGGCTCCTGCGTGGGCTCAAGGACGAATCTTCCATCGCCAGACACTTCGTGGCAGTCTCCACGAATGCGACGGAGGTGGCAAGTTTCGGCATCGACACGCAAAACATGTTTGGATTCTGGGATTGGATTGGCGGCCGCTACTCGGTGGATTCGGCAATCGGTCTTTCGCTCATGGTGGCGATTGGCCCCGAGCGTTTCCGCGAGTTTCTGGCCGGCTTTCGCGCAATGGACGTGCACTTCCGTACCACGCCGTTCGAGCGCAATCTGCCGGTGCTCCTGGCGTTGATCGGCATCTGGTACGTCGATTTCTTCGGCGCCGAATCAATTGCCGTACTTCCGTATGACCACTACCTCGGCTCGTTCAGCGCATATTTGCAGCAACTCGACATGGAGAGCAATGGGAAGCATGTCGACCTCTCGGGCAGACCTGTTGATTTCCAGACGGGACCGATACTCTGGGGCACGCCCGGCACCAACGGCCAGCACGCATACTACCAGCTTATCCACCAGGGAACGAAGCTTATTCCGTGCGACTTCATAGCTTTTACTCGGTCTCTGAACCCGATCGGCACGCACCACGATTTGCTTATGGCAAACTTCCTCGCGCAGACCGAAGCACTTGCCTTCGGGAAGAACCGTGAGGAGGTCGAAGCAGCCGGTGTTCCGGAGTACCAGGTGCCTCACCGCGTGTTCCAGGGCAACCGGCCCACCAACACGATTCTGGCGGAACAGCTCACACCTGGCATTCTCGGTTCTCTCATCGCGCTCTACGAGCACAAGATCTTTGTTCAGGGCGCTATATGGCATATCAATTCCTTCGACCAATGGGGTGTCGAGCTGGGCAAGGCGCTTGCGCTTCGCATCGCGCCCGAGCTGGAGGCTTCTGGCTCGACAGCTCTCGGGCACGACGGCTCCACGAACGCGCTTATTCGCCGCTACCGGGATCAGAAAGGCTCTCCGTCGTGAGCTACAGTGATGCCACTCCGGAACCCGCAGGGTGGTCACGTCTTGGCGATGGAGTGAATAGCCGGCGCGCCACAGCGGGCGAGGACGTCCGCTCCCCCAGAATCGTGCGGCTCGATGGAGATCCCTTCGGGGCTTCACTCTAGCCGGCTCACCCGGACGGGCCAGCGTGCCCCGGTCCTTCGGGGCCCTGCCTGCGAATCGTGCGCCACTTCGTCGTCGTGCGCAGCGGGGCGCGGAGCTAGCTACGGGCATGGAGCGCGTTCGGCACGCCCAAGCCATTTGCAGGCGCCGCGCGGCCCCTCGCATGATTGCGAGCGCGTTCCTGGCTGTCGTTCGCCCTGCATCGCCGGTACCTTGCCGGAGCCGCAGGGCGCATATTTGGGGGGTGTTGCTGTGAGCGATTTGCCCGTACCATGGGTAGTGCAGCGAACGCGACTCTCGGTCGATCAGCAGAAACAGTCAGACCCATGCAGCAAGCGACGGAAGGTATCGTCATGCATTTGTCCGCCAGCCAAGCCTATGTGCTCCGGCGGTTAGCTATCGTGATGCGCGCGGAGCCAGGCAACGCGCTCGAGGCAGGCGGCGTCCTGAACCCAGGGGGCGCGCGGTCGAAGAACGGCGATTTCCTGTTGTTTCCGCGGCTAGTTGCGCCCGGCAATTACTCGCGCATTGGCATCGCGCAGGTCCAGTACGATCGGAGCGGCATTCCCGTTGGAGTCGAGCGCCAGGGAATCGCCCTGGCGCCGACCGAGCCATACGAGAAGAACTTGCGGTCGGGTGGTGGCTGTGAGGATGCACGGGTCACCTACATAGCAGCGCTGGGCATCTACGTCATGGTCTACGTCGCATACAGCTCATCCGGGCCACGCGCGGCCCTGGCAATCTCGAAAGACCTCTATGAGTGGAAGCGCGTTGGGCTGATCAAGTTGACGCCACATCACGATTCCGACATGACTCAGTACGGCAACAAGGACGCGATGCTTTTTCCGGAGCCAATAACCGGGCCGGACGGGCGCCTTTCACTCGTGCTGATGCACCGACCGATGTTCGAGGTCTGGGTCGGCAATACGCTCGAGCGTCCGCAGCCGGCGCCGCTGCCTCCATACGTCGTTCGGGATTTCTGGACGGTGTGGCTCTCGTATTGTCCGCTGGATGAGGCCGACTGGGCTTCGCCATCGGCGAACGGCGCGGTTCACGCGCCGACATTTTCACATCATCATGAACTGCTGCTGCCGGAACAACCGTGGGAGTCAATCCGCATTGGCGGTGGGACGCCCCCGGTCAGGCTGCCCGAGGGATGGTTCACCATCTATCATGGTATTGGTCCCGGCTCGCGAGTGGGTTTGCATCCCGGGTTCCGATACGTGTCGGCCGCGCTCGTTCTCGATGCGGCCGACCCGCGGCGCATCGTCTATCGCTCTCCCGAGCCGACGCTCGTCCCTGACCTCCCGGAGGAGATTTCCGGCGTTGTTCGTGACGTGGTGTTCCCAACCGCGCTGGATCGGCGCGACAACTGCCTCGACGTGTATTACGGCATGGCCGATACGTGCATTGGAGCAGCACGGATCGACCTGAACGGCAGCCTTGGCGACCCAAGCACCAACCGCCAGATCGCATGGGTGCCCACAGTCCTGTAGTCGCTTGCATTTCCAGGTTGGGCACGCTGACATTTGCCTCGCGTCACGTGGGCGAGGGCGCGTCGTGTGGCATCGTGCCCTCAAGCGTGAGAGCGCCCGCTTCGACAAGTGACAGGTAGGCCAGGAGATAGCACACTGTCGACTCAGCGCCCATATTATCGTTGAGGCGGTCCGACATAATCCCGTCGTAGCAACCCCAGGTGATAGTGTCGACCAGGGGAATGCGGCGCACGTTTCGGCCGAGGAACCAGCCAAAGGCAGCCATGGCATCTCGCCGCCAATGAGCCTCTCCCGTGATTCGCTCAGCTATGGTCGCCGCCTCCACGATTCCTTGCGCATCGACGCACTGCTCGTCAAATGCAGCCTTCACTCCATTGCGCGGATACCATCCGTCTTGTCCGACCAGTCGCAGTTCGCCATCACCATTGAACACGACGCTGAAGAGCCAGCGAAGAGCCGTCGTGGCGATGCTCAAATAGCCCGCATATCCAGTAAGCTCAAAGGCCAGGAGCAGGGCTGCCGGGAGCTTTGCGTTGCAGTAGGTGAGCGAGTCTTCAAACCATAGCCAGTCGGGTGACGATGTCGCATTGAATCGTTGTACGATCCGGTCCGCTAGCCGGCGTGCCGTCGCCAGGAGGAACCTATTCGGCTCGACTTTGAGCCTGTGGTAGAGTCCAAACAGGGCGAATGCTTGCGATCTCGGATACGACAGCCCCTCGAGCTGGTCTGCCTGGGAAGCGAACAGTTCCGCGGCAAGTTCGGTAAGCCCTCGATCCATCCCGAATCGTTGGGCGTAGCCGAGCGCCCAGATAGCACGTCCATAGCAGTCATCCGATCCACGCTCGTCAAGCCAGGTGCGACCGAACGAGAGAAAATTGTGAAATCCGCCGGAAGGACTCGCCGCGTGTTGAAGATAGGCTGCGTAAACGTACGCACGCTCTGGAGCGCGCTTGCAGCCGGCCAGGTTCGCATGAGCGAGAACGACGATCAGCGCGCGTGCCTGATCGTCGATCGAGTAGCCATGCCGGCGATCGGGCACTGCGTATATGGCGTGCTGCATGATTCCCGTGTCGTCGGTGAGCCGTTCAAGGTGATCGAGGCGCAATGGCGGGTAGATGGCGGCATAACCTGTCTGCATTACTCCATCTTACAGGAGGCGCGCAACGGGATCCGCAACGCCCCCGGCAACCCGGACGGCAAGCGTTGATCGGCACGCCAAGGCCCTGTATGCTGAAGTCGAGGTCTTCGCTCTACGCTTGCCCTCGGGCAGCTAGCTTGAGACACCGGAGTGATGCGACAATCGTTGGGCAGGCGGGCCGTATACGCACGTGCGGACACAAGATATTGACAGCCGGGCTGGCATGACGTTTCACGCGTGGCACATCGCGGAGGATCTGTGTGCGACACGCGATGTAACAACCCTCGTTGGCCGGCTTGCATCCCATGCGATGGTGATTGGCGGTGCAGACGCCTCTCTGGTCCTCCTGTACGAGCGCGACGCAGGTGACTTTTTGCCAGCGGGCGCCGGCACAAGCGGAGATCTCGACGAGCGATGGCTGCAGCGCCAAGGCTACGAGAGCATTCAAGCAGTAGCGAAGAGGGCTGCGGAGACTGCGGATCTCCTGGAATTTGATACTGGTTCGAATCCCGACCTGGACCCGCCGTTGCTAAGAGGAAAGCGACGTCCAGGCACGATTCGCGTCCTCGCGCTCTACGGCGACGACATGCTGGTCGCGGCGTTGGTGCTGCTTTATGCGAATCGACCATCTTCCTCGGAGACCGAGTCACTTCGCGCGCTCGGCAAGCTCGCCGGTCAGGGGCTGGCGAATGCGCTCGTGCATCAACAGGACAAGGCTATGCGTGAGCGCATGCTCGCGCTCGACGACGCCAGCAAGGGCCTGGCCTCGGAACTCTCACTCGATCAGGTTTTGCAGCGCATCGTGTCGGCTGCCGCCAGTATTGCGGGTGCGCAGTATGGAGCCCTGGGAGTCGTCGGGTCTGACGGCTACCTGAGCGAGTTCATCACCACCGGCATAACGCAGGATGAACGCGAGAAGATCGGCAGCGTTCCCCGCGGCCACGGACTTCTGGGCGTGCTGATTCGCCTCGGCCGTTCATTACGCGTTGCCAACATTAGCAAGGATCCCCGTCGCGTGGGCTTTCCACCGCAACACCCAAACATGACAAGCTTGTTGGGTGTCCCGATCCGCGTACACGGCCAGGTCGTCGGCGATCTCTACTTGACCGACAAGATCGGCGGCCCAGAATTCCTGGAAGAGGATCAACGGCAGATCGAGCTGCTGGCAGCTCACGCGGGTATCGCGATAGAAAACGCGCGGCTGTACACACAGCTGGGTGAGCTGACATTGCTGCACGAGCGAGAGCGTATCGGTCGAGATCTGCATGACGGTATCATTCAGGACATCTACGCGGCAACTCTGCAACTCGAAGACATTTCCGAGGACGTTGAGGTGCAACCGCTTCGCGATCGGTTGACTGGAGTGACGGACAGGCTTTCAGGCACGATTACCGATATTCGGACCTACATTCAGGGCCTCCGCGCGCGCCCTCTCGACGGCCACCTCTTGGCCGACGGTATCTCGGCTATCACTCGCGACAGCGATGGACAATGCGGTCTTCGAGCGCGCTTCATCCTGGAAGGGCAGCCATATGAGTTTCCCGACGACCAGGCCAACACCCTGATGCTGATAGCACGTGAGGCGCTCTCCAATGTAGTGAAGTACGCGGCCGCGTCGACCGTCGAAGTCCGCTTGACCTATGAGGGAGCGGGCGCGACGCTCGTGGTGCAGGACGACGGCCGAGGCTTCGATCCAAGGGCCGCTCGGGGCTACGAGCACCGTGGCATCCGCAATATGCGGGTGCGCACCGACGAGGTAGGCGGAACGCTTTCGTTACAGAGCAAGATCGACGCCGGTACGACCGTCACGGCGTTTGTGCCGTTCGGTGAGTAGCGTTCGCCCGAACCTTGCATTCAGGGGACCCCGGTGCAGCACCAACTGCGCCTGAGTGATGCCGAAACGTCAGGGCATTGCCGTTTCCCGGCGTCTCGTATGTCTGTCAGGGCCAAAGTGCCGCATATGTTATGACCCATGGCCCTACGGCATTACGCTCACTCGTTGCTAGCGTAAGATCACGAGTTGGTGGGTGTGCGGCAACGAGGGCACTACGCTGCAATGCATGGGAATGAATTGCGCAGTCGGCGCAGAGGTCTGCGCTTGTTCAGCATTGTCGTGCCGCTCATCTTGCTTTGTCTTTTCTACCTCTTCATCACCAGGCTGCTTTCGGATTGGCCAAGCTACGCCACGGGCGCTCTCGCGATCGGGGTGACCGCTGTAGGCGTGGTGAGTTTTTCGACCGGCATGTTCCGGATCATCGCCCGTCAGGATCGAAATCTGGCGAGCCAGTATGCTGAGCTCGAGCAGCGTCTTGCCACCGAGCGACGGCTGCGCGCGCAGATGGAGGCACTGCATCAGGCCTCGCTGGCAATCGCTGCTGCCCGAAACACGGATGAGACATTGCAGCGTCTGGTCGATCTGGCACGCGACCTTATTGGCGCCAAGTACGCCGCGCTTGGGGTAGTGGGCATCGGCAGCGAGATCGACGCCTTCTACACCTCCGGCATCTCTCGGGAGGATCGGACAAGCATAGGGGCTCCCCCGTCGGGCCATGGTGTCCTGGGCGTCATGCTGCATCAAGGTGCGCCGGTCCGAATCGCCGATTTGTCGACTGACCCGCGACGTTCCGGTTTCCCCGCCGGCCATCCGGAAATGCGCACGTTGCTGGGCGTGCCGGTTTCTCAGGGTGGCAACATTGTCGGCAACCTCTATCTTGCAGACAAAGTTGGGGCGGCGGAGTTCGCGGAAGACGATGAGGGCCTGCTGAGCATGCTGGCAAGCTATGCGGCCGTGGTAATCGAGCACGCGCGCATGTCCGAGCGTATCCGTATGCTGGCGGTGGCGTCAGAACGCGAACGCATTCGCATGGACTTGCACGACAGCGTGATCCAGGCGATCTTCGGTGTCAACCTTGAGCTGGAATGTGCGCACGACGATCTGGAGGCGAAACCAGGCGATGCTCGAGCGCGCATTTCCGGCGCGATTGAGCGGCTCGAACAGGTCATCAAGGAGTTGCGCAGCTATGTGCTCGGCCTCAAGGCGGAGGATGACGCCGATTCACTTCCGGAGGCATTAGCTGCGCTGCTTGCACGGACGCACGCTCATTCTCTGCTCGAGACTGAGCTCGACGTTCGTGGACCGGCCATGGCCCGTCTTCCCCAGGCAGCAGCGGATGAGCTGCTCCAGATCGCGCGCGAGGCAGTGACAAACGTTGTGCGCCACGCGCGCGCTGGGTGCATCTGGATTACACTACAAGGAGCGGCTGGATTCGTTGAGCTGAAGATCACGGACAACGGTGCAGGCTTCGACACAAACGCAGCGCATGCCCCTGAGCATCAGGGGTTACGCAACATGAGCGACCGCGCGCTCGCTCTTGGCGGTTGCCTGACGATCCAGTCAGAGCCGGGCGGAGGCGCCACGGTAAGCGCACGCGTGCCCGTGGCCGTGGGTGGACTGGAGGAGGGCCGTGGCTGACATCCGTGTGATGCTTGTCGACGATCACGAGGTCGTGCGGCAAGGGTTGAAGTCGCTGCTGGAGCGGAGAGAGAACATTCGCGTGGTTGCCGAGGCAGCGACGGTCGCGGAGGCCGTCGAGGCAGCGGGGCGCGAACTGCCAAACGTTATCGTCATGGACGTGCGCTTGCCGGACGGGACGGGCATCGAGGCATGCAGGGAAATTCGGGCCGACCATCCCGAGATCCAGGTCCTCATGCTCACGAGCTACGCAGACGACGAGGCCGTCTACGCCGCGATCATCGCGGGTGCGGCCGGCTATCTGCTCAAGCAGACGCGAGGGCGCGAGCTTGTAAGTGCCATCGAGGCAGTCGCGCGCGGTGAATCTCTTCTAGACCCGAGCGTGATGGGTAAGGTGCTCACGAGGATGCGCGAGATGGCAAGTGGTGGACACAAGGACAAGCTGTCTGAGCTCTCCGAACAAGAGAGGCGCATTCTTGGCTTGATCGCGGAGGGGAAAACGAATCGTGAGATCGCCACTATCGTCTACTTGTCCGAGAAGACGGTGAAGAACTACGTGAGCACCATTCTCAGCAAGCTGGGTATGGAGCGGCGTGCTCAGGCGGCTGCGTTCCTGGCGGAGCAACGCGCCCTTGGTCACGAGTGAATCCGAGGCTGACTACAACTCGTGCGCGGCGACTCAGCGCGCTTTGGGTGCCCTGTACGTGATGCAGGCAACAGGCAGTGGGGAACGGTACGACGAATACGGCGGATGCGGCTATGGGATCCGGTGACAGCGCGCCTCGTCGCATCGTCGTCATCGGCGGAGGTGTTGTAGGCCTTACGGCGGCGCATGAGCTTCGAAGGCATCTCGGCCGACGAGCGGACGTACTGGTGCTTTCCGACCGCGGGCAGTTCGTGCTGCCTATGGGTCTGCTTTCGGTTCCATTCAGCAGGCGGCCTGACGAAATCGGTTTCACCATCGGTCCCACGCTTACGCGGAAGGGCATCGGTTTCAGGGTCGGTCGTGTCGACCTTGTCGATCCGGTTCGGCAGGTTGTGATCGCGCAGGGTGATGAAGTGCCGTATGACTTCCTGCTGATTGCCACTGGCCCAGATATCGACACGACCGTACCCGGGCTTGGCGGGGAGTTCAGTGCCGCGCACCTCCTCCACACGGAGGTCGGCGCGCTGGAAATGTCGGAAGCAGTCGAGCGATATCTTGGCGATCCGGGCCCCGCCGTCGTAGGCCTGGCCCCAGGGGCCAGCTATCTGAGCCCAGCATATGAGTTCGTTTTGCAGCTCGATTGTGCGCTCCGGAAGCGCGGCAGCCGTGAACGAGCAACGCTGCTCTTCGTCACACCCGAACCGTATCTCGGTGAGTTGGACGCTGGAACGGCACGCGCGCGAGAGATACTCGAAGCCGCCTTTCGTGCCAGACGCATCGGCGTGCATGCCGGTGCCGAGATAGCTCGGGTGGGCGGTGACTATGTGGAACTGCAAGGCGGAACGCGCTATCCGTCACGCTTGACCGTGATCGTTCCTGGGTTCCGCGGGACTGCCGGTATTTGGAAGACATCCGGGCTTGCCGATGATCGTGGGTACGTGCCGGTCGATGAACGCTACCGCCACCGCGGGTATCCTGAGATCTTCGCCGCGGGCATGGCCGCGGATCTCGAATCTTCCAGTTCGGCGCAGGCGGCTGTGCCAAAGACGGGCTACGTCGCCACGTTAATGGCGAAAGCGGCAGCCCGAAGTATCGTGGCAGCGTTCAATCGACGCGAGCCTCGGACGCCTGAAGTGCCTCGCCTGATGGACATGCGCTTGGTTGACGGGGGCGATTTCGGACTCTTGCTTGTTGGCGTTGGGCGCGCGCATCTGCGCCGTTTCGCGTTCCACCTTCGCGGTCGCTTTGCTCATTGGCTGAAGAGCTGGCTGAATCACTATGTGCTCTGGAAGCTGCGCACGGGTAGGTCCTATCTGCCCTGAGGACCCAGTTGCGATGCGATCCGGGCCGGGCCAGGCGCCACACTTCTCACGTGGTGCGTGCATGCATGACCTCTATGCGGTTGAAGCTCTTTTCATGGCCGGCTAGTCCCGCCCGATCTGGGCCGTTTGGTGAGGCCCCATGGGTGAGATGACTCTCCCCCGGCGTGCGACCCGTACCGTAGTCTGATACCAGGAGGTAAGTTCAACCATGATAACCATGCCCGCCGGCGAATTCGCCCTGCTCCGCGACGGGAGTCAGGCGCTGATTCGCGAGTTCCTGCCGGCTGACAATGCTGCCGTCGCCGCCCTGCTCAATCGTATGTCCCCAGAGAGCCGAGCTCAACGATTTCACTCCGCCGGCGTTCGCATCAGTGACGATCTAGTTCAGAGCGTCGTCGCAGGGCACGCTCTGGTCGCCGAACGCGAGAACCGCGTGATTGCAGTTGCATCGTTCAACCGCCTCGTCGACCCGACCGCGGCTGAAATGGCGATTGTAGTCGACGATCCCGAGCAGGGCAACGGTATTGGTACGGTGATGTTCGAGTATCTTTCGAACGACGCGCGCCACGCGGGCATCACCCGGATTATTGCCGAGGTGAGCGCCCAAAACAGCGAGATGCTCACCTTGCTAGGTGACCTGGGCTTCAAGCAGAAGCGCGTATACGAGCAAGGCACCGTGCAGGTAGAAGTCGATCTGCACACGGACCAAGGGTATTATGCTCGCGCAGATGAACGCAGGCACGTGGCAGCCGTCAAGTCCCTCGATCCACTCTTCCACCCGCGGGCGATCGCGGTTGTCGGCGCTTCCCGACGGCCAGGATCGATTGGCCAGGCCGTGTTCAGCAACCTGCTCCAGGGCGGTTATGAAGGCGCTGTGTATCCAGTCAACCCGTTGGCCACTTCCGTCTCTTCAGTCAAGGCGTTTCCGAACGTCAAGTCGATTACGGACACTGTGGATCTGGCGATTATCGTCGTGCCCTCATCCCGAGTCCTCGACGCAGCGCGCGATTGTCTCGAAGCAGGCGTGAAGGCTCTCGTAGTGATTTCAGCAGGGTTCGCCGAGGTTGGCGCCGAAGGGCGTGCGCACCAAGACGAATTGCTGTATCTTTGCCGCACGTACGGAGCTCGCATGGTGGGACCAAACTGCCTTGGCGTTCTGGTCAGCAGCGAGCATGGGGCGATCAACGCGACCTTTACCCCCACGTTGCCGCCCAGTGGCTCCATCGCGATCTCATCGCAATCCGGCGCTCTCGGTATCGCGATCCTGCAGACTGCACGCTCGCTGGGCCTGGGAGTCTCAACGTTTGTCTCGATCGGCAACAAGGCTGACCTGTCTTCCAATGACTTGATCGAATACTGGGAGGAGGATCCGGCGACCAAGGTGATCGTGCTCTACCTCGAGTCGTTCGGTAATCCGCGCCGATTCGCCCGCATCGCTCGACGTGTTGGCGCGCGCAAACCGATTTTGGCCGTGAAGGGTGGACGCACCACCTCTGGACGCCGCGCCGCCGCCTCCCACACAGCCGCTCTCGCTGGATCGGACGTCGCGGTCGACGCGTTGTTCAAGCAGGCCGGCGTCATTCGCGCCGAGACGCTCGAGGAGTTGTTCGAGATCTCGACGCTGTTCGCGAACCAGCCGCTCCCGAAGGGCAAGCGTGTCGCGGTTCTGACGAACGCCGGTGGTCTGGGCATCCTCTGCGCCGACGCTTGCGAAGCAAATGGACTTGAAGTCCCGCAGCTGCGCGACGAAACGAAGGCGACGCTTCGTTCCATGCTGCCTCCGGAGGCGTCGGTCAACAATCCAATTGATATGATCGCGTCCATTCCCGCTCCTACATACGCCGCGGTAGTCAAGACGCTGCTGGACGACCCTGGAATCGACTCGGTGATCGCGCTCTACATTCCGGTGATGGTCACGAGCCCGGAAGATATCGCGGCAGAGCTCGTGAAGGTCTGCGATCCGCAGCCGGACAAGCCGGTCCTGGCCTGTTTCGTCGGTTGCCCGGTACCCGAGGCGCTGAGCAAGAGCAAGACCATGATACCTGCGTACCCATTCCCCGAGTCCGCAGCCCGCGCGCTCGGCCAGGCCGCCGCCAGGGCGACCTGGCTGCGCAGGCCTGCCGGCACGATTCCGGAGTACGCCGAGATCGACCGCGGTGTCGCGCAAAGCATCGTCGCTGGAGCGCTGTCGCGGGAAGAGCGGCCCTGGCTGACGGCGGTAGAGATCGAGAAGCTGCTCACCAACTATGGCATCTCGCTGCCAACCGGCAAGATCGTGCGATCAGCCGCGGAGGCGGCCGACGCTTGCCGGGAGATCGGCGCGCCGGTCGTGGTGAAGCTAGTCTCCAGCACGATTCTCCACAAGTCCGACGTGGGTGGCGTGCGCCTGAACATAGAGTCGCCTGAGGCGGCATCAGAGGCGTATGCCGCCATCGCCACGGCTCTGGCCGAGCGCGGGTTGGAAAAGGGGATGGAAGGTGCGCTTGTGCAACCCATGCTGACCGGTGGCATAGAATGCCTGGTCGGCGTCGTGCGCGACCCGATCTTCGGCCCGCTCATCGCCTTTGGCTCCGGTGGAGTCACTGCCGAGGTGCTCGGCGACGTGTCGTTCCGCATCCATCCGCTCACGGACGTCGACGCTGACGAGCTGATTGCGCACCGCAAGGTCGCAACGCTGCTCAAGGGTTACCGCGGCGCCCCGCCATCCGACATACCGGCTGTCAGAGACTTGCTTCTGCGTATTTCGCACCTAGTGGAAGATGTACCCGAGATTGTTGAGTTGGATCTGAATCCGGTGGTCGTTCGCGCGGCCGGAAGTGGTGTCGTCGCCATCGACGCACGCATCCGCCTTAGCCGCGAAGGATAGCCGGCGGCGCTGGCCTGGTCTGGCCATGGCCCGCTGTCTCATGACGAAGTGAGGCGGCGGGCCGCTCCTTCCAGGGTTTCACATCTCGTCTTCCAGGCTTTCGCTGGCCTTTGCTATGAGATAGCCCCGTGCCCTCTCCGCGAGCGGATACCTCGCGACAAGGTTCCAGAAGCGTCTGTTGTGCGCTGCGACCACGAGGTGCGCCAATTCATGGACGATGACATAATCGAGCACCCACGAAGGGAAGCCGGCCAAACGGTGCGACACACGGACCGCGCCTTCGCGCGGTGAGCAGCTTCCCCATCGCTGATCCTGGTTGGAGACCCAGATAATAGAGCTCAATCGAGGCCGTCCCTCGAAGTAACGCTCATGCAGGGTTGCCGCCCGTCGCTGCAGAGCACTATCGTCAAGCGCGTCTTTCGTTCGCCGTCTCTCAAGGCGGCGAACCAGTCGGACGATAATCGGCTGCAAGACATCATCCGGCCAGTGCGCCGGTGCCAATACCTCGTAGTAACCGTCCTTCTCGCGAACCGTGGCCGTGCGTCGCCGTCGTTCGCTGCGCACCACCCGAATCTCGCTGGGTCGACTTGCTGCAGGTTCGGCCGGCTTGTCAGGGTGTCCCAGAACCATAGACGCTGCCATTTCGCCCGAGCGTGGTCTGCGACCGCGCAAGTATTCCCAACTCCTGGTGGCGGTGCCTTGCGACAGGTGAGTCGCGGCCGACGTGCCTCAAGGGACAACATACAGGAGCGGCCGTATCGACGGCCACACAGTGGGGCGCGACTTGGTTCCGCGTTGAGGTTGAGGATGCACTCCCCTAATCTTGGGAGCCGGTCGGCGGATCGAAGATGGACTTCATGAACGGCTTCTTCGCAAGCTCCTGAGCATCTGTCGGCCCTGGAGGCGACGAAGCACGCTGCTGGTCGCTGAGCCACGTAAGCCGGCCCGAGCGCGGCAGACTGGGGATTCGACCGGGATCGTAACTCATTGGCTCAAGCTTGATGCGCTCGGATGGCGGTGCAAGGTGCTTGGATAGGCGAACAGACGGTTCGATGAACGACGATGGCGCGTCCATGATTGCCTGGAGCTTCTCTGCCAGGGAACCGGGTTGATGATTCGACGGGATGACCCCTGCGACCGGAACAGGTACCCGCACCGGAGCACTTTCCACACCCATGGTCACGAGAATAAGAAGCGAGACGACACGTGCCTGTTGCGCGATCGCGTTCATCTGGCCATCGGCAAGCATGCCGCGATCGCACAAGACGACCTGGGGCTGGTGGTGCGCAGTCTGGGCGACAGCCTCTCCCGGGGTTTTCGCATCGTACAGGAGGGCCAGCTCAGGCTGCAGTAGCACTTCCGATCGGATCCTCGCGTGAAGCGCAGGCGAGGAGAACGCCAGCAATACCGAGATCTGCTTCATGGTGTGCCCCCCGCGAGTCTACCCTGAACCTGAATCGACCACAATACCTCATGTTCGGCTCGCCGAAACGTGCGAAGACGCGGCCGTGCCATCGTTCTACTACCTACGTTACTCGACCTACGCGTTGCATGGAATCACCCAGTACTCCCACACTCCAAAGTACTTTCGGAAGGGTGGACCTGCACCCTTCATGGGCTCCGGCGAGGCGGGCCCGACGCGGGGTCGCCATCCTGCCCGATGGCCTTGCCCAGGCGCGCTACCAAACGCCGCAATTGCGGCGAAGGCTCTTCATCGAGCTCTTGCTGGACCAGGGCGCGGTACGCACGGTACTCATCGACAGCCTGCTGCACTAACCCCTGGGCGCTCAGGCAGCGAACCAGGGCTTCGCGTGGACGCTCGTCAAGGGGGTCGATAGCGATGGCCTGGCGCAGCGTCGAGGTACCCTCCATCGCGCGCCCCAACCGATCGTACAGCGCCGCGGTCGCTAGGGCCGCCGATAGCGCAAGCTGACCGTAGTGCGCGCGGAGTGCCGTTGCCCAGAGGCTTCCACACCACTCCATGAAAGCGCCCGGTTGTATCAACTCGAGTACACGCTCGCCTGCGGCGAGCTTCTCGATGTCGGTACCAGTTCCCTGAATGGCAGCCACGTCTGCGTCAACCTGGATCGCGTCGTCATTCACCACGAGGTTCAAGCGATACGTCCCGCCGCGAGTCGTCCAGTACCGCTCCCCGAGCAGCCGTCGAATGTGCCGGCTCGCATCCCAGAGCGACTGAGCCGCGCGCACGTCGCCCTCCCAGATGGTCTCCACGAGCGTGTTGCGCTCGGCCGAACCCTTCTGGTGTGTGACAAAGCATAGTACCTCACGTGCGCGCGGCGGCAAGGCGGTTGCGTCGATGGTGCGTCCGTCGAAGTACAGCTTACCCGGGCCAAATGGTGAGACACGTAGAAGCGGCGGCGCGCTTTCCGACTTGCGTGACTGCGTCACAACGGTCAGCGTTGGTGTCCCGGCGGCTAGCTGCTCCAGCAAATCCCGCGTATCTCTCCGCAGCTTTCGCAAGATCTGCCGCTCGGCGAGGACCTGGCGCGTCATGCGCGTTACGGGTCGTAGGAAGCCGTCGCACCCCAATGGCAGGACCAGCGTCGCCAGGTGATTCAACGCCTCCTCGGCGCGACTGACCGAGCCACCTGCCAAGAGCGCCTCGGCGCGAAGTATCAGCGCACGGGCCGCGTACTGAGGCCGCTGCAGCCCCTCGAGTCTGTGGGCGGCGTCGCCAAGCACGTCGGCCGCTCGCGCATAAGCGCCCGCACGGATCGCGAGCGTACCTTCGAGCACGTCAAGCAACGCCGAGTCCGTGGGTGTGAGGGGTTGTTGTCGGGCGTCCTCAATCAGTTGCCTGGTACCGGAGCGATTGCGTCGCACCAGCGCGCACCAAATGAGCGACCGCCTCGCTTCATTCGCGGCTGCAACTGCATAGACGCGCTCGCACAGCTCGATGGTTCTAGGAGCGAGATTCTCGGCCTCGGTGATGTCTGACTTCTCGGCGCAGACGATGCACAAAGTAGCCATGATCTCGCAGGCCCGGAGTGGGGAACCGGCCTCGCCGAGTGTCGACAACGCCGCGCGAGCATCCTCCTCGGCTGCCCGCAGGTTGCCGGTTTGCCACTGATGGATTGCGCGAAGGTTAAGCACTGCCGCGAGCCGCTGCATGTCACCCTTCCGGCTCCAGATTGCCGCAGCACGTGCAAAATACTCGTCGCATCCCGTGCAGCGACCGGCTTCGGTTAGGCTCAAAGCCAGGTTGTAGAGCGTGATGGCCTCCGCATCCACGTCTCGATCGGCAGCGTGGGCGTCCAGCGCCGCCGCCATGTCAACCATACCTGCCTCCGTCATACCGAGACCCAGCCGAGCGCGGCCCCGCAAGCTAAGGAGACGGGTTATCGCCGCAGCATGCCCAATCTGCCGTGCGACGGCAAGAGCGGCTTCGGCGCTCCGCGAACATTCCTCGAGCCTGCCTTCGCCGTGCAACGTATCTGCGTGCGTTACGGCACAGCTAAGCCACTCGCTTTCGTCTCTTGCGGCCGCCATTCCGGCGTCGGCACGTGACAGGGCGAGGGCATATTCACCGCGTGAGGCATGACACGCTGCACTTAACGCCAATACGCGCGGCGTTCGCTGGCTCTCCGGCAAGCGATCGACCATGTCTATGGCTGTTCCCCACATTGCCTGATCCCACAGCGCACCTCTCTGCGATTCGAGCAGGGAAGCAAGCGCCCGCCAGTTGCCGTCGTCGGCCAGCAGGCCTAGCGCGCGAGGCAAGTCTCCCTGAGCGCACCAGTACGCGGAGGCGCGCTCGCGGATGGCACGCAGCTTGGTAGGCGCCTCGGCGCGCAGGACTGCGATGAAGTAATCGGCGAAGAGGTCGTGGTAGCGATATGTCGTACCGTCCCTGGTGAGGAAGAGCCCGCGTTGCAATATGTCCGCGAACAGGGCCTGGCTGCGAGTGTGTTGGATAATCTCGTCTGCCTCATCGGCTGTCACAGGCCCCAGCGACGCGCTTTCGAGCAGGAACGTGCGAAGGTCGGGCGACAACGAGCTGAGGAGCTCGGCTCCGAGCTGATCCATGAGCGTGTCCACACTCACGTGGAGCTGGCGAACCCCGCTCGGAGCGGACCGCGCAAGCATGAGCAGACCGGTCGCCCAACCGTCGGTGCGCGCCACGAACTGAGCGGCCGGCGCCGGATCCAATCCATGCTTAGCAAGTAACTCAGCTGCTTCGTCAAGCGCGAAGCTCAGGTCCGTGCGTCCCAAGCCCAGCAGGGCGTCCATCGCGGCGAGCATGGCAAAGCCCAAGATCGGCACCGTGCGCGAGAGAATGGTGAGCGCCATGGTCGGCGGCCTGAAGCGGAAGAAATGTTCCCACAGGGCCGTGGCCTCTGGTAAGCCGTCAAGATGGTGGAAGTCGTCCAGTACGAGGGTTATCGAGTGATCTTCGAGCCGGTCCAGAAGCAGGCCGATTGCGGCGACTTCAGTCGCTCCGCTGTCGATCGCGCGAAACGCGGCATCTGCGACCCCCGGCAACACGCGGGCGATGGCGCCGCAGAGTCCCGCGGCCAGCCGGCGTATGTCGCGGTCCGCGGCATCCACCGTATACCATGCAACCGGCATCGACGCCTGTCGCGTCCAGTCTGCCACCAGGGAGCTCTTCCCGGAGCCGCCGGGGGCGACGATCAGCGTGACGCGTCCGGACGTCGCGGCGAGGTTCAGCGGATGGATCAGCCGCGGCCGCGACACGAGGATTCGCGGCATGGGGACGCGCGTTTTTGCCGTGGACCAGGGTGGATTGCCGGGTACGTCGCCGACTGCCACGGGCTACTCTCTCCTGAAACCGTCTCAGGGTGCGCTCAGGGTCCCTGTGCTAACCTGCCTACGGCGGCAAGTGGCCAGACCAGGTTTCGAGGGCGCGGTTACGGCCACAGCTATTATATGTCACTTGGCCGCCGATATTGCGGGTCTGTGGGCGCGAACAGACGAGTAGTGTCCTGGTATCATTCCGGGTTGGTTTTGCTATCCGGCCGTGGCTGCAGCTAGCGGCGGTCACACGTGAGCCGATGTGGGTACGGCGTGTCTGTCAGACCATGTTCAGGCAGTGAACTTTGCTTTGGTTTGGAACATTAGTCCTAGAGGAGTATCTTGCCATGATTCGCGCAATGCGAGGTCTTGCCGTCGCGATCGTTCTCGCCGCGGGCTGTACCGTTGCCGTCAACGCCGATTCGCAGGTCCACGCGACCGCCAGCGGCATCACCAGCGGCCCACTGCACGTCAAGCTCAACAGCGCCAGCGGCATCACCAGCGGCCCACTGCGCGTCAAGCTCAACAACGCCAGCGGCCTCACCGGCGGCCCACTGCACGCCAAGCTCAGCAGCGCCAGCGGCATCACCGGGCGACCTCTGCACGCCAAACTCAGCAGCGCCAGCGGCATCACCGGCCGGCCTCTTCACGTGGCGCACCAGTAATCGGCGAGAACTGAAAGGGCATTGACACATGGCTCCTCATCCAACATTGCACGCAGGGTTTGAGCGTCTCATTGGAACCGCTGCGGTCGATCATTCTTTTGGCGCAGACCTGCTCGGCAACCCCCGTGCCACGGCACTGAAGTTTGGTCTCTCGCCCAAGGATGCAGCGATGGTGGCTGACATCCAGGCTCGCGATCTGCGCACGTTTGCAACCATCTTGTTGCCGCGTCTTTACGGGAGGGCTTCGACCAATGCCACATGTCGCGAGGCTGTCGCCGGCTAGACGGGCGACACACGAAAGCAGATCGCTCTGGGAGTGCGACCCGCTGCTGCGGCCTGCTCTCCAAGCGATCCTTGATGACGCATCGGATGCCGGGATAGGAGCACGCGTCCTGATCGCTTCCCAGGAGGGCGATCTCGCGGATCTGACTGCTGGGCGCGGTCACCTGAGCGCTTGGCGGGCGCATGCCTTGCACGCGCTCGAGCGCGGTGAGTGCGTGAGCCAGCCCGGGTTGGCAGCGTCACCAATTGGACCCGTGTACGGTGTTCGCGGAGCGCTGGTTCTGTTGTATGACCATGGATACGTGGCCAGCCAGCACGAGTACGTGTCGCTGGCGAGAGCGTACGCTGCGCATGTGCGCGCGCTGCTGCTCGCTTCATTCGGGCGTCTCGAAAGCGTCCAGCAAGCGGCTGACGCGATGATGCAAATGCTCGAAATTCACGAGCCGGCCACAGCCAGACACAGCTACACTGTACGGCGGCTCGTCACGAGTCTTGGCGGCGCCATGGACCTTCAACCCCCTGCTCTGCTTGCGCTCGAGACGGCGGCAATGCTGCATGACATAGGCAAGATAGGTGTATCCAACCAGTTGCTTCGCAAACGCGCGGCCCTGTCCGACGGAGAGTGGACTTCCATGCGGATCCATCCGGCCGCCGGAGATCGCATAATTCGGCGGGTAGCGAGCCTTGCCCACCTCGCCCCGGCCATCCGCCATCATCACGAGCGATGGGACGGCACGGGATATCCTGACCGCCTTTCCGGCGGCGCTATCCCGCTGCATGCTCAACTGATCGGCCTTGCCGACGCGTATGAAGCAATTCGATCGGGCCGCCCCTACCGTGAGCCTCGAGATCCCGACGAAGCTATTGCCGAGCTCAGGGTGACTGTCGGGCGCCAGTTCGCTCCCTCACATGCCTTCCTGCTGATGGTCTTACGAGACATCGAGATAGGCTGCTAGGATCTTCACCCTGCGGCTTTCGATCGTTCGGCCCGCGAGGCAAAACGGGCGGGGCGCTGCTTCGCGGCGAGGTATTCGAGAAGCGCAGCTGCCCAGCTATACTGAACCATGATCCTGTTCACGCTCAGGCTATCTCTTCGGCGGCTGCCAACATGCCGGTGTCGCTTCGTGTACCTCAGAGGAGATAGCACCTGGCGCTACTCACCACCAATGGGAGGAAGCGATGACCACGACCTTGGAGACTGGCGCGGAGAAGACACGCATTGAATCGGACAGCATGGGTGAGATCCAGGTCCAAGTCCGATCGATATTGGGGTGCTCAAACGCAGCGCTCCCTCCGCTATTTCGACATTGGCGAGGACCGATTTACACGCCCCGTCATCTGGGCGCTGGGGATACTCAAGAAGGCGGCAGCGCTCACCAATGGCGATCTCGGGCTCTTGTCACAGGAGAAGCTGGACCTGATCGTACGAGCGGCGGACGAGGTGATAGCGGGCAATCTGGACGAACACTTTCCGTTGCACGTGTGGCAGACGGGGAGCGGCACCCAGACGAACATGAACGCAAATGAAGTGATCTCGAATCGAGCAATCGAGATCGCGGGCGGGGTCCTCGGGTCAAAGAAGCCCATCCATCCGAATGACGACGTCAACAAGAGCCAGTCATCGAACGACACGTTTCCGACGGCAATGCACATTGCTGCCGTCGAGCAGATTGAGCATCTGCTCAAGCCCGAGGTCGCAGCGTTGCGGGATGCGTTGAGTGATAAGGCCGAGGCGTTCAAGGACGTGGTGAAAATCGGTCGAACGCACCTGCAAGATGCGACGCCGCTGACCCTTGGCCAGGAATTCTCCGGATACGCGTCTCAGCTCGATCACGCGCTTCGGGCCATCGACCATTCCTTGCCGCATCTTTATGAGCTGGCGCTGGGAGGGACGGCCGTCGGCACCGGCCTTAACGCGCACCGCGAGTATGCCGCTCGTAGCGCAGCCAGAATTGCCGAGTTGACCGGGCTCCCCTTTGTCACAGCCGAGAACAAGTTCGAGGCGCTGGCCAGCCATGATGCCATTGTCGAAGCGCATGGCGCATTGAAGACGTTGGCATGCGCGATGAATAAGATTGCCAACGACATTCGCTGGTTGGCCAGTGGCCCGAGGTGCGGTATTGGAGAGCTGGTCATTCCCGAGAACGAGCCGGGAAGCTCGATCATGCCGGGGAAGGTGAATCCCACGCAGAGTGAAGCCGTGACCATGGTGTGCGCGCAGGTGCTCGGGAACGACGTTGCGATCAATATAGGCGGAGCCAGCGGCAATTTCGAGCTGAATGTATTCAAGACAGTGATCATTCACAACTTCTTGCATTCCGTCCGACTGCTGGCCGATTCGGCGAGGAGTTTTCGCCTGCACTGTGTTGTGGGGATCGAGCCAGACGCGAAGCGCATTGCTGCGTACGTGTCGGACAGCCTGATGCTGGTGACTGCTCTGAACCCGCACATCGGATACGACAATGCCGCACGGGTTGCCAAGAAGGCACATCATGACGGCAGCACGTTGAAGGAAGCGGCCGTCGCTCTTGCCCTGGTTAGCCCTGAAGACTTCGACAGCTGGGTGCGGCCGGAGAAGATGGTCCGTCCGAAGTAGCCGCACGCGAGCGAAGCGAGCTGCCGTGGCCCGCTTCGCTCGCAGACCGGGAAGCTGGCTGAACTGTGCGAATGGGCGTGGCACGACCTGTCGTGACAGCCGACCGCAATTTGTGTGCTACGGCCCAAGGATGCTAGGATCGGTCGAGTGCCTGCCTGCAACCACCGCTGAGCGCCTGGCACGTGAGCGAAGGGACCAGCTGAAATGTCTTCACGCCAGGAAGAGGCGCAAGTCGCGCCGGTCGTTGCGCCGGTTACGGCCCTGATCGACGCGGTGCTGCACGACGACGTACCCGCGGTGCTCCAATTGTTGTCTGCGAAGAGCCTCAAACGTGAAGGGCTCTCGCTGTTCGGCATGAGCGCTATCGGCATTCCCCTGGGCCTTGCTGCGAATCCCCAGCAAGTTGGCCTCTCAATGGCGGAGATAGGGGACGATTTGGCCGTCGCCGAGGTTCGTGGTCGTAACGAGAATGGCGACGACGTGTCCGTCAGCACGGTCGTCTTGACGTCCGAGCGCGGCACTTGGAAGATCGACGATATCTGGCCCGTGCCTGCGGACCTCGATTTCAGTGTTGACGTCATTCTTGAGCCAACAGTGATGTTCTATAACGGCGAGGCTCAGCTCGATATCCTGCATCCTGAGCAGCTGGAAGCGGGGGACAAGCTGCTCATCGGTGGTCTGCAGTCCGACCATCTTGGCTTGCACATGCTCGAGCAAGGTATCCGCTTCTGGAGAGCGCTTCGCGAAGACCAGGTCCTCGCAGGCGATGTGCGGATCTGGGCCGCCGCCGTGCACATGTCGGTGTTGGCTCTGGACGGCCTTGAGCCGGACCTCGATGAGCTTTCGGAAATGTATGGCGTCCCTGCGAAGGCAATTACGGAGCGGTTCATCGAGATCGCCACGCGCCTTGGTGCTCAAGCGGAAGATTCGCCGCCGCCGCCGGTTCAGCGCCCATCCGGCCTCGTCGATCCTTATGGCCGTCCTCTCTCTCAATCCAGCGGTCCCGTTAGCTCCGGTGGCATCATACTGCCCCATGGCTGAGAACCTGGTCGTTCGCATCCGCCGGATTCGATCCTGACCTGCCCCTGCCCGCATACTCGTCACCAGGGTCGGTTGGTTTCGACCTTTATTGCCGTGAGGATGTGGTTGTCGGGTCCGGACAGGTTGCTCTGCTCCCGACGGGCGTGGCTGTAGCCACGCCGGTTGGCTACATGCTCGTGGTGACCGCCCGAAGCTCGACGGCTCGCCGAAAAGGCCTCTCAGTGCCGCACGGAATCGGTGTTATCGACCAGGATTACTGCGGTGATGGCGATGAGATTCTGTGTCAGGTCTACAACTTTACTCAGGCTCCTGTAAGCGTTCGCCGAGGCGAGCGTGTCGCCCAGGGCATCTTCGTCCGCGTCGACCGAGCCGAGTGGGACGAAGTCCAGACTATGGACGCACCGAGTCGCGGTGGGTTTGGCAGCACCGGGCTGTAGGTCTGCTCCACGCTTTCTTAGCGTGCCGTGCGTGGCATCCACCTCCGCACGATCTCGACGTTTCGGGTGACTCAGCCTGTTGGCCTGGAGTCACGTCTCCCTGCTCGACGCCAAGCTTGAAGCTGCTCGATTGAAGCCATCCCGCTCCTGACTGCCTGGATTGCAGGATGGATCGACTCGTTCGAGCGGCGGCGCGGCAGGCCCTTGTTTGTCCCCTGCCTGGCTGAGTCTGCTGAGCTGATTTGCGCCGCTCGCAACGCAAAGTCCCCTGGTGCGCAGGTCAGCACGCGACCGCACCATCGATCGCCGAGCGAGCGGGCCCCTCGTGGGTTGCCAACTCTATCCGGCCGCGAAGCGAATTCGGGTACGATGAAGATCAGTTGCTGCAGCGGGCACGACGCTCGATCGCAGTCCGCACCTGGATGCCGTTCCGTGCAGCCTCTTCGCCGCCTCCGCAAGTGAAAGCAAGTGTCATGTCGATCAACTTCGACCGCGCCGCGGACTATTATGATGCGACGCGCGGCTATGACGGCGAGGTCGCCTCGGCAATCGGCCGGAGTCTGGCAGCGGCCGTTGACGCCAACCCGAACACGCGATTTCTCGAGATCGGCATCGGGACAGGCCGAATTGCACTTCCACTGGCCGAGCTTGGATACGACGTGACAGGTGTCGACATTTCTCGCGAGATGCTTGCACGGCTCCATGAGAAGGTGACCGCGCTCGCCCGCGCGGGCCGTTCCATACGAATTCGCGCTGAGGAAGCCGACATACACGACATGCCGTTTCATGACGCGGAATTCGATGCGGTCATCGCCGTTCAGGTCTTTCACCTTGTGGCGGATCCTGTGCGTGCTGCTCAGGAAGCCTTTCGCGTGCTTCGCCCGGGTGGGACACTGCTGATCTGTGGAGACATGGTTGACGGTGCCGCTACGCCGTCGGTCACGGAGAAATGGAGTGAGATTGTCAACCGCCGGGGTTTCGCCGTGCCGAACTCGTCTCAGGCCGTAGCACGCCTTATCGACGGTCTACAATCGACTATGCCGAACCTTTCTGTTCAAGAGCTCAGGCCGGTATCGTGGCAGTCGACAGTCTCGCTGGCGGAGGAGCTTGATTCGATTCGGAGGCGGCTATGGTCGCAGACGTGGCGTCTTCCTGACGACGTGTTCGACGCGTGCCTGCGAGAGCTGATTGCCTGGTATGACACCCTGTTTGCGGGACGCGAGGTCGAACGATTGGATCGTACAAAGGAGTTCGTCATTCGCAAGGTCACACCGGCTACGATGGCGGGTTGACCGGAGTCGATGGATACAGATGAATTCGTCGATACCGACGTCGCGGTCGCGGATTTCAAGCTGGCTCTTGGGTGCTTCGCTACGGGCGTGACGGTCGCAACGACCGCGTCTCCACGCGGAGTGCATGGGGTAACCGCGAACGCGGTCATGTCGGTGTCGCTTCAGCCGGCACTCGTTGCGTTGAGCATTCAGGCAGGCTCGCGAATGGATGCGGCACTGAAGAACAGTGACAACTTCGCTCTGAGCGTGCTCTCGGCGACGCAGAAGGACGTAGCGGAGTACTTCGCGGACCCTTCCACGCCGCATGACGCACGAGCATTCCTGCATTTCCCTTGTCGTCGAGCACGCACTGGGGCTCCGCTCTTGCATGGAGCACTTGCGTATATCGATTGTCGCATCGTCGACATACATCCGGCAGGCGACCACACGCTGTTTATCGGCCACGCCCTCTACGTGGCCTCTGCAACGCCTGTTCCTCCGTTGCTCTACCTTCGCGGTGAGCTTAGCTAGCCAAAGATGCCTATATCTGATTGTCAGCGGACGAAGTACGCTGATCGCGCGAGTCCTATGCCCGGAACCGAACGCAGACAGGGAAATGCAGCAGAACGCGGTGCGCACGAAAGTACTTGCGTCGGCAGGCGGTAGTCTTGGGACTGCGGTTCTCGCCTACACGCCAGCAGTCCTTGTCGCGCTGGTGTTTGCGTGTGACGCCTGGCATCCGGCTGATATCGTCTTCTCAGCACTCTATGTGGTTCCGATCGTGCTGACGCTGGCGCTTGGCACGCCCCGCGCGACGTATTTCGTGTTTGTAGTCACGTCGGTGGCGACGGTGGCAATTGCCGGTTTCGGCGCGCCGCCGACGGATGCGACGGCGGCCCTTGCCAACCGAGTTCTGGCGCTCATGGCTCAGGGACTTGCCGCAGTCGTGGTCATACAGCAACTGCAGATACGCGAGCGGGATCGCGCGCGCTTGCGCACGCAGGAAACCGTTGCGGTACGAGCGCGCGCGGCGGTTGCCATGGCGGAGGCCGGTCTCTGTTCGCTTCAGGAAATGTTGCGTTCGCTTCCCGAGGCTGTCTTCACGCTCGACATCAACGGACGAATCGTGGAGATCAATCCTGGCGCGGCCAAGCTACTCGGTTCGGCCATACATCTGTATGCCGGCAGGCCCTGGTCTGACCTCGCGAGCGGACTCAACGTCCATCTCGTGGCGGGGCGGCCTCAGTCTGCAGAGCCCATTCCAGCTGGTTGGCCGCTTGGCGGTCCCTATACCCTCGCCGGTGAGATGATCATGCAGTTGGGCGAGGACACGTGCGAAGTGCATTGCATGTTCACTGCGGCCAAGTTGATACGCCAGGACGTCGTTGCCGGAGGTCTGATCATCTTTCGGGATGTGACGATGCTCCGAGATCGCGAACGCCAGAAAGACGAGTTTGTCTCAATGGCGACCCACGAGCTCAAGTCGCCGATCAGCACGATTCGGGGCTATGCACAGTTGTCCCAGACCAACGCCGACCGGATGAATCCAGCCGAAGTCGTCGCTAACGCGGAGAAGATCGTGCGCCAGGCTGACAGGTTGTCACATCTTGTGAACGATTTGCTTGACGTCTCTCGCATTCATGCCGGTCGCATGAGCCTTCGCGTGGCGCCCGTGCAGACTGGAGACCTCGTGCGCGACGCTGTTGACTATCAGCGGGCCGTGCATCCTGAAAGATGCTTCATCCTCGACTATCGTGGCTGCGCAACCGTGATTCTCGGCGATGCGGAGCGTTTGGAACAGGTACTCACGAACCTCCTCGACAACGCGGTCAAGTACTCACCTGACGGGGGGCCGGTGACAGTGACCGTCGAAAGCACGACCACAGAGGTCGCGGTTACCGTGACCGACAGTGGCGTCGGCATTCCATACGATGAACAAGGCCAGTTGTTCCAGCGATTCTACCGAGGTCGCGCGCGCGCGCATCGGTTCTCTGGCCTTGGCGTCGGGCTATACATCAGCCACACGATCGTGCGAGAGCACGGCGGGCAGATGTGGGTTCGTAGCAGTGAGAGCGGGGGCAGTACATTCGGCTTCGTGCTTCCAGTGACGCCGCCCCTGAACAGAGAACCCGACCTGATTGCCTGACACCGGGTCAACACTGCTCTCGCCGGTCCGCTTGACCTCGCGCCGGACCTACGTGTGGCCGCGGAGATCGAATACACCCGCTACGGGACGGTCTGCTGGACCAGCACGTCTTGTATCCGCTCTATGTGGCCGCACTGCCCATTCACGCAGTGGAAGAACAGTCGCTTGATCGTCCTGTTCCCAGGTGCGGCGACCAAGGTCTCGTCGACGATCATCTGCGAACCACATGCTTTGCACCTCTGCACCGCCCCGGGATCCTTTTTTGCCACCCCATCCCTCCATCTTGTATGCGGCGGGTTGTTAACCACCACCCATTGACACTGCTGGCCCCGCCTGTTACGGTTTGCAAAAAGCGTCCCGTTCCGACGGCAGAGCGAGGTGACACCATAGAACTTCAGATCTCGCGATCGCGATTGAGAAGCCTCTCCGCAGTGCTTGTACTGTCGTGCGCAACGGCACTACCGTTTGGTCCGCTGACTTCCCTGGCATCCCCGTCGCTTGACAATACTAGCACAGGCGGAGCATCTCAAGCTACCTCGTTCATCTATCCGGTGGGAGTCGGCTCCATCCAACCGACGTGGAGCCAGGACAACGGCAACGGCTACTATATTGCTCAAGGCTTCAACACCTCATGCGACCCATCGGCAGGCCAAGGGTACTACATGTACGGCCTCTACTACTGCGGACATACTGGCGTGGACCTCGCCACTGCGACCGCCAGCGAGGTGGTGCATGCCACGGCAAGTGGCATTGTTGTGGTGGCAGGCTACAACGGCAGCTATGGTGTCATGGTGCGAATTCGGCACTTCATGCCCGATGGAAGTGTCATGTATTCACAGTACGAGCACCTGGCGTATGGCAGCCTTGCCGTCTATGCGGGAGAGGCGGTGGCCCAGGGTCAAGAGCTGGGGCTCGTTGGCGCTACGGGCTTTGCTACCGGCGTGCATCTCCATTTTGAGATCAAGAGCGTCGACGAGGACGGTTGGGGGTACACGTTTGGAAACAACAGCCTCATAGTTGGCTATCTCGATCCCCTCGCATTTGTCGCTGCTCACCAACTGCAGCCCGCGAGCTACATCTCCAGCTCGGGCACGCAGGGCCCGGTCTTCTCCCTCGAGTCCGACGCGATACTGCGCCGCTTCCTGCAGAGCTATGCACACTACGTCGTGGTTTCGGTGAGCGACGGACTGCACGTGCGTTCAGGCCCGGGGTTGCAGGCTCATATTCTCGGCACCGTCCTGCGTGGCGCCAAGCTTGGTTACGTCAAGACGCAGGGGACATGGATCAACGTCGCGTTGCCGCAGAACGTCATGGGCTGGGTCGACACGAAATATGTGACCGGTTACCAGGACTGGGGCGCCACCAGCAACACGACTTCCGGCCGTGCAGCCTGGCCACCAAAGGGCTCGACGATCGGCACGGTGGATGTGCTCGGTCTAAACGTGCGATCCGGGCCAGGGCAGAATCACTCGGTAGTCACGTCCGTCTACCAGCACGACAAAGTACAGGTTCTGTCCCTCACGACGCACTGGGCGCGGATCAGGGCGCGCGACGGATCGGAGGGGTGGGTATTGCTTGAGTACATTACTGTGGCTGGGAGTGTCCTCAAGCCGAAGGCGGCGTATGTGGTGCCGACCGTGCCTCTCCTTCATGTCAGAAGCGGTCCGGGTCTGCAGTATCCCGTCAGCGGGTCGGTGTATAGCGGGACGCGGATGCAACTGGTGCGCAGTACGCCGCATTGGTTTGCGGTAGTGTTGCCCGGAGGCACGACGGGCTGGGTTGCAAGGCCGCTGACGGCGTCGCAGGCTCAGGTTGCCAGTGCGGTGCAGAAACCACACGGCGGGGCGCAATTGACGGCTGATGGTACCGCGCTCATCGTGCATGCCCAATTCGTCACGGTCGGAGCATCGATCCTGAACATCCGGAACGGTCCTGGCCGGGAACATGACGTGATCGCGCGGGTAAAGCAGGGTACAACGCTGCAGGTCATCGCCCTGACATCGCACTGGGCGCAAGTGGCGCTGCCGGCGTCAAGCATAGATGGTTGGGTTCTGCGCAGCTATACACAGTAACCTGCTACCTTTCGCAATGGCGATTCCGCGGTTCGCGCGGATGTCCTAGCGAAGAGGGTGCTTCCGTCCCCAATGCTGTTGCGCCGTGAGGACCTTGAAGGATCCGAAGATCGGAGTCTGGCGCGTTATGCTGAGCGCTCCGCTGCTTCGCGGGGTCGCCGCAATCGCGAGTCGAACGATCCGCTTCGCACCGACTTCAGTCGCGACAGGGACAGGATTGTCCATTCGTCTGCCTACCGGCGGTTGGGAAACAAGACGCAGGTCTTCATTACGCTGGAGGGCGAGTACTTTCGAACACGTCTGACCCACACTGAGGAAGCGACGCAAATAGCGCTGACCATGGCCAAGACGCTCGGATTGAATCTGGACCTGACGGAAGCAATTTGCCGAGCGCACGATCTCGGCCACGCGCCATTCGGGCACGCCGGCGAGACTGTGCTGGCCGAGTGTATGGCCGAGGAGGGCGGTTTCGAACATAACGCCCAGACACTGCGCACCGTTGATCTGCTCGAGGAGGAGTATCCCGACATAGCTGGACTGAACCTGACTTGGGAGGTCCGTGAAGGTATCGCCAAACACGGCAGCCACCGTCTCGCCGGACCTGAGCGAGAGTTCATCGAGTTCAGTCAGCCAAGCCTCGAGGCGCAGATCAGCGATATGGCGGACGGAATCGCCTATGGTTGCCACGACATCGACGACGGGCTGGCCGCGGGCCTGATACGCCGGGAGACGTTCGATGAGTTGCGCCCTGCGTGGTGGCTGGCGGTGCGGGATGAGATCCTGCGGCGCACGTCAGGTCTCCCTCAAGACCTCGCGCGCCGCAGCCTCAAACGCTACCTCGTCAACGTCCTGGTGAACGACGCCGTGGCTATCACTGCCGCGAATTTGGACGAACTGGCTCCTGCCTGTCCGGACGAGATTCGCAGACAGGAGTCGGCGGTCGTCGCGTTTTCGCCGCGGATGCAAGCTCTGAGAGATTCGCTGCACGACTACTTGACCGTCGCGCTGTACCGGCACCATCTCGTGGAAACAATGTGGGTCAAGGCTCAGCGGCTGATTCGCGCGCTGTTCGACTCATACGTGTCGAACCCCGCTCAACTTCCGCCCGCGGTACAGAAGCGTGTAGGATCGGATTGCAGCATGCGACGTGCAATCTGTGACTATCTTGCGGAGATGACGGACCGCGCAGCCGTGCGCGAATACCATCGGTTGTTCGAATTCGACCTCCAGGTTCTTCCCTAAGGTCATCTTCTGCGAGCCGGCGTGTTGGCAGGTGCGGCTGAGCCGTTCAGCGCCTGAAGTCAGGCTGGCCACCGGCGCACGCAAGCCAGGCTCGCCATGAGCTGCCCGATCTCGGATGCGCGAATCTTACGGCTCTGGCCCAGCAATCTCTCTTGCCGACTCTGCTATGGTCGACTATACTGCGTGTGACTCGGACAGCGGTTGACAGCCTCGTGAGGTTGACTGTGATCACTAGACTGCAGCAAGTGAGCGCCACGAGTATGACTACAGATTCGAAATATCGACCGTTGCTTCGTCCGATCGGTGCATATCTTGACAGCCTGAACGTGCGGAACCTGACGCTTGCCGAGACCGAGCAGGGCTTCATCTGGCGGTGCTTCGCACGCGAAAACCCCTCCCAGCTGCTCTACGGTGTCATTGGCCACGACGAGATACCGCAGATGATCGAGTCGATCAAAGCAAGTCGTATCGGCCGCGTGCCGGACCTGGTTATTGACGAGCCCGTCGTAGAGCGGCAAGGGCTGCTGGGCCGCGCTCTTCAATCGCGTCCGACTCAGTCGTCCCTTCCGCCCGAGGTGCGCAGCGACGCTGTGTGTCCGTTCGGCTATGAAGAGTTGCTGCGGGCCCTGAGCTTCAGGCTCGATCGCGAAGCGGCAACGTCGTTCGTGCTCCACGAAGACGACAACTCGATTCTGATCAGGTTTACGCTGACCGTTCCTGTCTACGTGCAAATGGAGCCGGAGCGGTTCGTCTCGAGCACCTACTTCCATGAGGATGTATTGAACCAGGACGACATCATTGCACTGGTCCGCCATGTCCGTAGTTTCCGTGGCACGAAATTCTACCGTTGAGAGCCCGTCGAAGTCTATAGGTGCGCTCGCCAGCCATTGTGGGATTGTGGTGTTTGCTCGGCGGATCGGGCCGTTGGCGAGCGGCCTGACCTATCTTCTGCAGGCTGTTCTGGTTCCGTCACGAACGCGGGAGGGACCGAGTTCGCGCGCACTGCTGTTGTGCTGGGGCATTTTCCCTGACACGGCTTGGTCGATGCTGGACTGGTACGCATGGCCTGCGCTTCATCGGTGGTCGAGGGATGCTTGAGTGGCTAGCACGGCGATCGGCTTCATGACACAGGATGAGCCTCGATACAGAGAAGTGCTCCGCACGATTGGTTGGCACCTTGACTCGATTCATGCCGCGTACGTGACTCTGTGCGAGATAGACGAGGGATACATCTGGCACTGCTTTGCCAGAGGCGATCTGACCAGGCCGGTGAGTGACACGATATCGCACGCGGATCTGGCCGGACTGTCAAGCCGACTGAGAGCGGAGCGAACAGGCCGGAACCGCCTGCCGAGCCACGCGACCCGCGCGGCCCGTCCAGCCAAGTCCGCGCCGCGGCGCCCGGTGTGTGCGTATGGATATCAGGAAACGTTCCGCACGATCGGAGCGCGCCTTGATCGTATGAAGGCGCGGGCCGTGCTTGTGGTTGAGCGTGACGACACCCTCATTATCAACTACCAGTATCCGGTCCCTGGCTACCTTCGCCGAGATCTGTTCCGGCTTGCCCAATCGCACGACATGGCGCAGGATGCGTTTGGCCACAAGCAGCTTGTGGACATGGTCGAGGCAGCCAGGCGCAATCGAAATTACCGCTACTATCGCGGATGAGCCGTCGCCGCCGCTCCGCGACTCTCGCCCGCGCAGTCCGCGCGCGTGCCCTTTGTCGCACTGCCGTCCTTGTTCGGCACGGCTATCTGCTGCTCTTCAAGGGGCTGGCGCGTTGGAGGTTGGAGACATTCGGCCTCTACATGCCGTCGTTGCCATCGGCGCGCCCGTGGTGGCGAGTGGACGGCCATGCGCTTTGCCAACTCTTTCGCCAGCGCGGGGCGTACGCGCGATGGATATGGGAAATGCACGAGCTGCAGATGCATGGCGAGACCGGTTGGTGGCGCGAGCGGCTCGGGGTCGATTATCATGCGCTTGAACTGTACATCGACATGGAGAACGATTCGGCGGATCGTGACGATACCAGGTAGTAAGAGGTGATAAAGGTCAGGACTATCCTTCTTGCGACGACGAATGCCGCTAAGGCGGAGAGATTGGCCTGGCTTGTAGCGGGCCTGCCCCTCACCTGCCTCGTACCAGTCGACTTGGGCCTTCGATCGCCGGACGTACACGAACGCGGCACCAGCTTCGTGGAGAACGCAGCCGCAAAGGCAATTGCTTGGTCCGACCTGGCCCCAGGCATTCTCGTGCTTGCCAGCGATGGGGGGCTGCGTATTCCTGCGCTGGGGCAGAAGTGGAGCGAGCTCTTGACGAAACGAAACGCTGGCGAGGGCGTCGGTGCGCCACAGCGAATCAGCCATCTCCTCGCCCTCATGGATGGGTTGTCCGGCGAACAGCGATCCACCGTTTGGTGCGAAGCTCTGGCGCTGGCGTGTGGCGGAACGCTGCTTCGCACGTGGATGTCATCAGGCAATGGCGGAGCGATCGTGGAGCGGTATGTCGCGGGCGAAGCGGACGACGAGTTCTGGACTGAAAGCATTCGCATACAGCCGCTGGCCGGCAAGCTCTACCGCGACTTGAGTGACGAGGAGCTTGCTCGGTACGACACGGTGTGGCCAGCGTTGCGAATCAAGGTGCGCGAGTACTTTCTGAGGCAATAGCTCGGTTGCCGCAGCGCTTCCCATCGCGGCACGGTGCGTGCTATGCACTCGCCGAACAGCGGAGATTGTCAACCGGCGTCCGGCTCCTTGTGGCGGCGCGGCGCACCTTCGCGCAGCCGCAGCACTCGGCCTACATCGTCCAGTGACACGCCCTGCGCACTGAGCAGCACCAGCACATGGTAGAACAGATCGGCCACCTCAGCTGAAAGCTCTTCCGGATGTCCGTTCTTGGCGGCGATGATTACTTCTGCGGTCTCCTCGCCGAGCTTTCGCGCGATTCGGTCAACACCCTGTGTCAGGAGATGATTCGTGTACGAGCCCTGTTCCGGGTTATGTCTCCGTCCCTCGATGGTCTCGAACAGGTCGGATAGCACAACCCCACCGCTGCGATCGCCTGCTGGGTGCACGTTGCTCGCTGGAAGCGCAGCCGAAAAGCAGGAACGCGCTCCAGTGTGGCAAGTTGGCCCTTCCGGCGCGGCGCGCACCAACACCGCATCACGATCGCAGTCCGCCCTGACCTCGACGACACGAAGAACGTTGCCGGAAGTGTCGCCCTTGTGCCAAAGCTCAGCTCGGCTTCGGCTCCAAAACCACACGTCTCCGCTGGACAGCGTGAGCTCGACGGCGTCTGCGTTCATGTAGCCGAGCATGAGCACCGTTCCGTCAGTCGCATCTTGCACGATTGCCGGGACCAGTCCCCGGTCGTCAAATCTCAGCCCCTCAATCCGGCTTTCAGCCGTCATGACGAACCGCCGTGCTTCGGTAGTCGCACCGGTATGCCGCGCCTGCTCATTTCGAGCTTCACGTCGCCAATCGTGAGCTCGCCATAGTGGAAGATGCTCGCGGCCAGCACGGCATCGGCTTTACCTTGGGACACGGCGTCGGCCATGTGGCCGGCATTTCCGGCTCCGCCGGAGGCAATCACCGGCACTGACACGGCTTCCGCGACTGCCGCTGTGAGCACGAGTTCGAAGCCATCTTTAGTGCCATCCGCATCCATCGAGGTGAGAAGAATCTCCCCAGCGCCGCGCTCGACGACTTCCCGGGCCCACTCGACCGCGTCACGCCCGGTCGCTCGTCTGCCGCCGTGGGAATAGACCTCGTAGGATCCATCCTGCCGGCGACGCGCGTCGATGGCGACGACAATGCACTGGTTGCCAAAAGCATATGCTCCCTCCACGACGAGAATGGGATTGGAGAGCGCCGCGGTATTGATCGCGATCTTGTCCGCCCCAGCGCGCAGCATCCGTCGCATGTCGCCGACAGACCGGATGCCCCCACCTACCGTGAGCGGCATGAACACCTGGTCTGCCGTTCGCGCTACGACGTCGATCATCGTCTCCCGCCCATCACTCGACGCGGTAATGTCGAGGAAGGCTAGCTCGTCAGCCCCCTGTACGTCATACATCCTTGCCAGTTCGACCGGATCGCCTGCATCTCGAAGACCGACGAAATTCGTGCCTTTGACGACGCGGCCACCGGTCACGTCCAGACAGGGGATGACTCGCTTCGTCAGCATTGCATCATCTCCATCGCGCCATCGCGCTCAAGGGGAGAGCGCCCGTATAGAGCGCCCTGCCGACGATAGCCGCTTCGGCTCCAGCGGCGGCTACTGCTTCGAGGTGGCATTCGTTCGCGATGCCTCCAGAGGCAACGACGGGGACATTCGCCGCGGCGATCACGTCCTGCAGCCCGCCGACATTCGGCCCTCTTAGCATCCCGTCCGTGGCGATATCGGTGTAGATGACTCGGCGAGCGCCGGCGCGCACAACATCCACCGCGACGTCGACTGCACGCCTTGAACTCGTCTCAACCCATCCTCTGACGGCCGCAAGCCCGTTCTTCGCGTCGATCCCAATGGCGATCGTCTCACCGAACATCTCGAACGCGTGCTCTAGCACGTCGCGACTCTCCAGCGCCGCGGTTCCCAGCACGACGCGTGCGGCGCCCGCGGAAAAGGCCCGGTGTATGGAAGCGAGCGTGCGGAGACCTCCGCCATACTCGACTTTCAACGCGGTGCCTGCTGTAATCCACTCCAGAGACTCGATGTGGCGCGGCTCGCCTTCGCGCGCACCGTCAAGGTCGACCAGGTGCAGCCAGGTTGCTCCGCTCGCCTCAAAACGCCGCGCTACCTCCAGGGGATCCGCGGAGTACAGCGTATCCCGCTCAAAGTCGCCCTGCTCCAGGCGGACGCAGCTGCCGCCTCGAAGATCGATTGCCGGTATCAGGAGCATTGGCCGGCCATGCGAAGAAAATTCGCGTATATCCGCAGACCATCCACGCCGCTCTTTTCAGGATGAAACTGTGTGGCGACGACGTTCTTGTGGGCAAGCACGGAGCAGAAGGAGCCGAAGAACTCGGTCACGCCATAGATCGTGTCGGCGGGGGGAACGGCGTAATAGGAGTGCACGAAGTAGAAGTAGCTGCCATCGCTGATTCCATCGAACAGCGCCGATTGGCGGCGAAACTCGACAGTATTCCAGCCCATGTGCGGTACCTTGCGGCCCTCGGGAAAGCGCTGCACGGTGCCTGGCACGATGTCCAGACACCGCGTGCCGTCCGGGCCGCCTTCATCGCTGTGGCCGAGCAGAACCTGCAGTCCGAGGCACACGCCGAGCAGCGGCACGCCGCGATCGGCGATTGTCTTCAGGGCATCGTCCATGCCGAGGTGCGCGAGCCGCCCCATGGCCTGCTGCGCCGAGCCCACACCAGGCAAGATGACCGCTGTGGCACGCAGAACCTCGCGCGGATCGACAGCTATGGTTGGCACGCCGCCGGCGTGCTCGACCGCCCGCACCACGCTGCGAAGGTTTCCTGCGTCGTAGTCGACGATGGCAAGCACTGGCAGGCTACTTTGTCTCGAGCAGTCTGGCCATATAGGAGACAATGGCAGAGTCGGCCACCGGCTCCTCCGTGTGGCTCAGGAGGTCCTTGGTCTGTATGGTGCCCGCTGCAATCTCATTCTCGCCGACGATCAGGGCAAAGCGAGATCCGCTCTCGTTTGCCGATCGCATCTGGGCCTTCAGACTGCGTCCAGGCGTACCCACTCCGGTGACAACGCCCGCGGTGCGGAGACGTTGCGCCAGGAGAAACGCAGCGCGATGCCCTTGATCGCCCAGCCCGACCACATATGCCTGGCACGTGTATTGGGCAGGCTGCGCCACGCCCTCGTTCTGCATGGTCTTGATAATGCGTTCGATGCCCGTGGCAAAGCCTATACCTGGGGTAGCGCGGCCGCCGATCATCTCGGCGAGAAGATCGTAGCGTCCCCCGCCCCCGACAGTGCTCTGGCTACCTTGTACGGCTGGCCAGAACTCAAAGACGGTTTTGGTATAGTAGTCGAATCCACGCACCAGGGTGTAGTTGATGGCATATGGCTCGGCGATGGAGTCAAGCGTGACCAGCAACGTTTGCCAATGGTCGCGACAGGCGTCGCAGAGGAAGTCAACCATATGCGGCGCTTGGGCAGCCAGCTCCTGGCAGCGCGGCTTCTTGCAGTCCAGGAGGCGCATCGGGTTGCGTGCCAGGCGCTGCCTGCACTCGTCGCAAAGCTCGTCGTGTAGCGGATGATAGTACGAGCGCAGGCGGTCAAGGTACGCCGGGCGGCAGTCGCGGTCGCCGATGCTGTTCAACTGCAATGAGAGGTGGCCGAGCCCGATTGTCTGGTAGAACTGCGATGCCATGGCGATGAGCTCGGCGTCGACCTGCGGGCTCATCTCACCCAGCGCCTCGCAGCCGAATTGGTGGTGCTGGCGCAACCTCCCCTCTTGCGGTTTCTCGTGCCGGAACGTCGGCTCCGCGAGATAGTACAGCTTCACGGGCTGGGGAGCGGTGAACATCCCGTGCTCGAGGTAGGCTCGCACGACACCGGCAGTGCCTTCCGGCTTCATCGTCACGGATGACCGATCTCGATCCTCGAAGGTGTACATCTCCTTTTGTACGATGTCAGTGATTTCGCCTACCCCGCGCGCGAATAGCGCGGTTGGCTCGAGGATTGGCGTGCTGACTCGGCGATACCCGTAGATCTCGGCAATATGCCGGGCGTTGTCCAGAACCTTGTCCCAGACCGGCCAGGCTTCCGGCAGAAGGTCCCGCATACCCTTGAGGGTCTGAAAGCTCACAAATGACACCCTGACAGGAGTTAATGAAGCTGGCCGGCGATGATGTTCCCGGCAAATTGGATCAGCAGCATCGCGACCAGCGGCGACACGTCGATACTGCCTATGGGCGGAATAATGCGCCGCAGGGGAGCCATAATCGGCTCGGTGACATCGTCCAGCAAGCGGCCCGCACCCGACGCGCGCGTGTCCACGGCAAACCAGCTCAGGCACGCTCGAAGAAGAATGGCCCAAAACAGGATCTGGCTTGTGACGAGAACAAACTGCCCAATGAACTGCCCGATAGTTACGGTGCTCATAGGTATCCGCCAGTCGGTACTGCGGGCCGGTCGCCGAAGATCGCGCGTCCGACTCGTACGTGTGTTGCGCCCTCTTCGACGGCGATCTCGAAATCGTTGCTCATGCCCATTGACAGCGAGTCCCATGTCGCGGGGTCGAACTTCGTTGTCAATGTGTTCCGCAGTACACGCAGGTCCGCGAACATCGAATGCAGTTCGCGCTGCTCGGCACGCTCCGGCGCGATCGTCATCAGGCCTCGCCAGCGCAGGAAAGGAATCATCGCCAGATCGCCCGCGTGCTCGATCAGTTCACTCGAACTGAACCCGAACTTCGACCGCTCACCGCTGATGTTTATCTGAGCGAACACGTCGACGGTTCGCCCTACGAGCGCTGCCTCCGAACCGACCAGGCGGGCCAGTTCCAACGAGTCGACCGAGTGAATGATGCTGCCCACGCGTACTGCCTTCTTTGCCTTGTTACGCTGCAGATGCCCGATGAGATGCCACCGGCAGGGCCCGAGGTCCTGCGCGCCAGCCATCCGATGCACCAGGTCCTGTACTCGATTCTCCCCGAAGTCGTGTACTCCAGCCAGGATTGCTTCGCGGACTCCTTCAAGAGCGACCGTCTTGGTCACCGCAATCAGCGTCACTCCGGCGGAACTACGGCCCGCGATACTTGCCGCGCGATCGATTCGCCGCTGAACCGCATCGAGCCGTTCTCGAATCGGGACGGTCGTGGTGACTGTGCTCACATCTTCAGTGTAACACAGCCTTGTGGCGTGTCTCTCTTGACTGACGGCAGGATGAACGATTAGCGTGGAAGGGAAGAAGGAGGTCCACATGGCATCGTGGGTGCGAGCAGCGGGTTCCGTGGCTGTCACGGCGGCGACGGTGGCAGGCTTAGGCACGGCAGGTATCAAGCGAATGGTTGCCGGCTCCCTGCCCGACACCGCGGGTACGGTCTCTGTACCGGGCCTACAAAGTGTCGTCACGATCGATCGCGACGCTTGGGGCATTCCACATATCGTCGCATCGCAGGCGGATGACCTCATTTTCGGAAATGGATTCGTGCATGCCCAGGACCGCTTGTGGCAGATGGAGCTCTTTCGTCGCGTCGGCTCGGGGAGGCTCTCCGAGCTATTTGGAGAGACCACGGTCCGGGCCGACAGGTTCATGCGTCGCATCGGGTTGCGTCGCGTGGCCGAGCGTGAGGTCGCGCTTCTCGCGCCAGCCGTCCGCGGCGCACTTGAAGCCTACACGCGCGGGGTAAATTTCCACATGTCGCATGCTCGAGGAAAGTCGCCTGTCGAGTTTGAGCTGTTACGCCTCCTGCGGCCTGCACTGTTCCGCTGGCGACCCGAGCCCTGGGACGTCGTCGACACGCTGGTGATCGGAAAGGTGCTGGCCTTCGGCCTCAGCTCAAACTGGACCAGCGAAGTAGTGCGTGCGTCACTCGTGGAAAAGGTTGGGCCGGTGCGAGCCGCGGCTCTGGAACCATGGGCTGGCACGAAGCATCCGCTGGTGGTTCCTGGGGAGCTCGCATCGCCGTTGCTAACCTCGGGACTGTTTGACGCCTATGCCGAGCTGGAGCCGTTTCTAGCCGGCACCGGTATCGGTCTTGGCGGATTCAGTAATAGTTGGGTGGTCGACGGTACCAGGACTGCCTCCGGCAAGCCGATGCTAGCGAACGATCCGCATCTCGGCATTCAAGTGCCCTCAGTCTGGTATGAGGTCGAGCTGACCGGTCCGGGCATGGTTGTCACAGGTGCCGGACTCGCTGGTACGCCTGGCGTGCTCATCGGCCACAATGAACACATCAGCTGGGGTATCACGGCGTCATTCATCGACACCCAGGATCTTGTTATCGAGCAGGTCAACCCGGACCACGCTGGACAATACCTTTTCGAGGGCGGCTGGCGCGATGGAACAGTAGTCCGCGAGAGAATCGAGGTGCAGGGGAGGTCGTTCCCAGTTGTCGAGAACGTGCTTGTCACGCACCACGGTCCGATCATTAGTCCTGTGATCGACCCTGGCCACCGCGGTATAGCGCTGCGCTGGACAGCGCTTGAGCCAGGGAACGTCGCGGATGCAGCGCTTGCTATAAACCGGGCCGAGACCTGGAACGCCTTCGTAGACGCCCTACGCCTGTGGACCGCTCCGTGCATGAACTTCATCTGCGCGCACGTCGACGGTGATATCGGTTACCATGCCGCGGGCACTGTTCCAATTCGATCTAAGGGTGATGGGACGCTTCCGGTGCCGGGCTGGACCGGCGAATACGAATGGACGGGGTACGTGCCATTCGACACCCTGCCGCATTCGCATAATCCCAATACCCACCAGGTAGTCACCGCCAACAACCGCCTGGTCGGGGCCAATTATCCATACCACCTCGGTTACGAGTGGCTACCCGGCTATCGGGCCCGGCGCATCACCGATTTGCTCGGCAGCCGGACCGGCCTGACGGTGGAAGATTTCCAGCAGATCCAGCTCGACCTCTATTCATTGCCCGGTCGGGACGCGACCGAACTTCTTGGAGCCATAACTCCAGGCACTGTCCTGGAAATCAGTGCGCTTGCCAGGGTACGAGAATGGGACGGCTATCTCACTGCCGACTCCGTTGGAGGGTGTATTGCACTCGCGTTTCAGCATCACCTGCTGCGGGCGGTGTTCGAGCCTGTACTTGGCGACCTTACTGAAACCTATCTTGGCTCGGGGTCATCACCGCAAACCCCCCGCAACGGGTTCTTCACGAGAGCGATCCCATTCGTCTATGACCTGGCGCGAAGACACGAAGACGGCTGGTTCAAACGACTTGGCGCGCAAGATTGCTCATGGGACGCCGTCATCCGTCGATCTTTTACCGGTACGCTTGCATTCCTGACCAGGCGCTTGGGACCGGACATATCCGGCTGGCGATGGGGACGCCTCAATCAGCTAGGTTTCGCCCATGTACTCGGCACACGGCCGCTGCTCGCTCGCTGGCTTAATCTGGGTCCCGTGGAGATGGGAGGGGACGACAACACGGTCGCGGCCGCGTGTCTTCCCCTGCACAGCCCGTTCGACAGCAACGGCTGGGCCTCATCGTACAGGCAGATCGTCGACATGGGCGACCTTCCGCGGTGCATCTCGATGCACGCAACCGGGCAATCTGGGCACGTAGCAAGCGAGCACTACGACGATATGCTCGTGGCGTGGAAGGCAGGTCGATACCACCCAATGTCGCTTGCTCCTGGGGACGTGCGGCGTGAACTGGGAGGACGACTCGTGCTCGAGCCGGCCCAGCGGGCGTAATTCTTGCTGATAACCTGGAAATCCCGCGGCAGCTTGTCGCTAGCTCCGCAAGGAGGCGACGAAAGCGGCGAGGCCCTCGCCACCCGCTACTCTGATTCGCTGGAGTTGGAAAGGCTGGCGCGCGTCCTGTCTGCCTGTGTCTAGCGGCCCGTCCAGGAGTGCCCCAACGTAGCCGTATTGAGGCAGGAGGGACAGCACAACCTGTTCTTGAGCGCGATCGCCACGTGCGAACGGCTGGCCGGACGGGTACGCAAGGAACTGTACAGGCACTGACAACATCTGCTGCAGGACATTGCGGGAGTCGCGAAGCTCAAACCGGACCTTGACGATCGGCAGCAGACCGAGATCTTGATGGTCGACCGTATGGGAGCCGATCTCCATCCCGGCGGCGACAAGTGCTTTGAGCTGGCTCCAATCCATGTAGCTGTTCACGCCGAGCGTCAGCCCGACGTAGCTGCTGATGATGTTGAACTCCCCGCGGGCGCCAAACTTCTGCATTAGGGGCAACGCATCCGTGTAGTTATCGCGATAGCCATCGTCAAACGAAAGCACGATCGGCCTGCTCGGGAGGCGCTGGTCGCGATAGAGCGCGCCAAACACTTGAGCCAACGAAATGGTGTGGAACCCATGAGCGCGGAGATACGCCAGCTGCGCCTCAAAATCTCCGTCGGTGACCGTCAGCCCATAATTGAGTGCCGTAGCCGCGGGAGCAGAGCTCACATGGTGATACATCAAGATGGGGATGCCGAGCACACGATTCGGCAAGACTACCGGCAGCTTGAGCGGCTCGCCGATCGCGCCGTAGACCGGCACGCCGTCGTTCGCCGCGTCGGCTCCGCGTACCCATCGGCCGGGTAGCGCGGAGCAGGCAATGACGGACGCAGCGGCGATTGCCGCCAGGAGCGTTGAGGCGGATCGCCGCAATTCGTTCTCCTCGCTGCGTGGCGCGAAAGCACCACGCGAGTAACCGGGAACCATCAGTGTGAACGTACGATGACCGTTTCAGGTGACGCGCATGCCTGCACATGGACCTGAAGCCCAGCTTGTGGCGCCGCGCCCAGACTACAGGCGGCCCCGTGCAACGCTTCCCTGATCATGCTAGCATACGGCGTCGTACGGATCCGCGTCTGCCGAAGGACCGGGCGACCGGGCCACGCGTCTCCGTGCCGCCAAGTGGACGGCAGGTTCATGTCTGTATCAGTCGCGCGCTCAAGGCAAGACGTCCGTAACGGGAGGTTAGAGGGTACTTCGCACGAAGGCGTGGATGTCGTACCATCAGAGAACAGGAGAAGCAATCAGGGTATTCGTAGCATATCGCACAGACCAGACAGGTAATGACGCGGGGCGCCCTGGGCTGCATTTCATCGGAAACGGTATCTGACGGACTGGTGGGGCTACTTTGGTATGTGCGTAACTCCAGTTACCGGGTGTGCTTGGGCTAGGGCGGTCACATGAGCACTATTCGGTGCCCCTCCTGTGGCAGCGTGGCCGCTACCGCGATGTTTTGCGGCAACTGCGGCATGCGCCTCGTGCGCGAGCAACCTGTTCCGCCGCCGGCCCCAGGCGCGACACTCGCGCCAAGTTTCGTGCCCCTACCGCCAGGGACCGTGCTCAGTGGCCGCTATCGCATTGTCGAAGCCCTTGCAGCCGGGTCGATGGGCGCGGTGTACCGTGCCGAGGATATGCGGATCGGCGGACGCCCGCGAGCGCTCAAGGAGCTTCTTCAGAACTGGGGCACGCCGCGGGAGCGCGTCGAGGCAGAGACGTGGTTTCAGCGCGAGGGCGAGACTCTCATGAGCCTGCAGCACCCGGCGATTCCGCAGATACACGATACCTTTAGCGAAGGTATGCGGCACTACCTGGTGATGGACTACGTCGAAGGACGCTCACTCGAACAGGTCATGCTGGATGAAGGCACTCCCGGCCTGCCCGAACGCCAGGTCGTCGGATGGGCGGATCAGGTGCTCGAGGTGCTGAGCTACTTGCATGGTCGAACCGATCCGCTGATCTTTCGCGACCTCAAACCGGCGAACCTTATGCTCACGCCTCAGGGACAGGTCCGGCTTATTGACTTTGGTATCGCGCGCGTATTCACTCAGCAATCGCAAGGGACGGCAATAGGTACTCCCGGTTACGCTCCTCCTGAGCAGTACCAGGGTCTCGCCGAGCCGGCGAGCGACTTGTACGCCCTGGGCGCCACGATGCACCACTTGCTTACCGGTCGCGATCCGCGAAAGAACCGCCCCTTCGACTTTCCTCCAGTGGGTACGCTCGCGCCTGCTATCAGTCCTATGGTCGCATCCGCCATCGACCGGTCGCTGGTGCTGGACCCACGAGGTCGCCATGGCACTGCCGCCGACATGCGTCGAGTGCTCCACGCGACCCCAATTGCCGATACGTCGCCGCTGACCATCTCCGGTTCGCTTGCGCGGTCACATACCGGTTCAGGTGTGATGGCTGGACACGCGTTCAGGGGCCAGATGCCTGCGGTCGTGAATTCGGCGGACGGCAGCGCAGTGCATGTTGGCTATCGAAGCATCAGACTGCGACCAAGCGACCTGGTGATTGCCTGCTCGAATAACGTCGTGCGCACGAGCATCGATCGGCGCACGGTTCGCATAAAGAACCGGACCACCACGCGCCTGCTTTGCACGTTCGATGCCGACGTACCCTGGCTTCGGCCGGATCGGCCGGCAGCCTGGCTAGAGCCGCGAGATAGGCTCGACCTTACCGTTGGCCTGATGTGGCAGAGCCCGCCGCCGGGGGTCCATCACGGTGCGGTGCGCGTCCATGGTGGCGGCAATACCTGGAGCGTGCCCGTCAGTCTGACGGTGCGCGACCAGGATACTCTGACGCTGCAGCGGTTCTTTGTTCCGCTTGGCAACGTCGCCGTGCTATGCTTCACCGTGGGTATTCTAGCCCTGGCTCTGTTCGCTGGGTCGGCATGTTGGACGTACCTTTCAATGTGGCCTGGAATCTCATAGTGATTGGTTTGGTTGCGCGAGTCTTGCTAAAGGTTGCTCGCGGTGGCATCGGACATTAACGTCCAGCGCCTCGTCGTCAAGCTTGGCAGCAACCTGCTGGCGAACGAACGGGGCGAGCTGGTGCATTCAGCGATGCGCCAGCTCGTGGAACAGCTTGCTGAGCTGCATCGATCCGGTAGCGAGGTGGTCGTGGTCTCGTCTGGAGCCGTAGCTGCGGCGCGGGCCAGATTCCCCGACCTGCGCCATCGGCCCGACCTTCCGGCGAGGCAGATGCTGGCGGCCATAGGTCAGGTCCGGCTCATGCAGCTGTACGACCGATTTTTCAACGATCACCGCATTCCCGTGGCACAGGCTCTTCTGTCTCCTGGGGACCTGGGTAGGCGCCACGGATACCTGAATGCCCGAAGCACCCTCCTTGGACTGCTCCGAAATCGCGTTGTACCGATCATCAACGAGAATGATGTGGTGGCTACCGATGAACTCAGATTCGGCGACAACGATACGCTCTCCGCGGTGGTTGCTGGATTGGTGGATGCGGAGCTTCTGCTGATACTCACCGACATAGCCGGCCTTTACACCGCCGACCCGAGACGCGATCCCACTGCGACCCTGGTCCGCGAGGTGCCCATCCTCACGACCCGTCTGGAGCGCCAAGCCGGTGGCAGCGGCTCGCGGCACGGCACCGGTGGCATGGTGACCAAGCTGCGCGCTGCTCGCCTTGCAACGTCGGCCGGAATTCCCACGGTCATTGCCGACGGTAGAGAAGTCCAAGCCATCCAGCGGGCGATTGCCCGAGAGATCGGTACGTACTTTCAGGCAAGTGCTGATCGGCTGGACGCGAGACGGCGATGGCTGCGCGCCCACCTGGGTGGAAAAGGTGCGGTCGTAGTAGACGACGGTGCATCGCGAGCTCTGCGATACCTGGGACGGAGCCTTCTGCCAATCGGCGTGACACAGGTGCTGGGAAAGTTCGACCAGGGCGATCCGGTGGCAGTACGAGATCGACAGGGGCAGACGGTTGCCTACGGCTTGACGAACTACTCGTCGCTTGACGCTCACAAGATCAGAGGCAACCATTCAGAATGTATCCAAGCGATACTCGGCCGCCATAATGGGGACGAAGTCATCCATCGAGACAACCTGGTCGTCCTCGCGGAGGATTCCGACGAGGATAGCCGTGCGCAGGACTCGAAGGCGCTCGAAGCCGCGCTAACGACGCTCGGGTAGCGCTCGACTGAGCCGCTGTTGCCAAGCGGCACCCGCACGATCTTGTCCTGGATGCGACGTGCTGCCTCTGCCGAACGCCACAAGGTTGACTCACGATCGTCCCTCAGGTATCTGTTTAACAGCATGGTAAACGAGCGTACTCTGGCCGACGGTTGCATAGACGGTTACGGTAAGCTTGGCTTGTACCCTATCCGGGTAGTATCCAAGATGACGGGAATCAACGTGCATACGCTGCGGGCGTGGGAGCGGCGGTACGGAGTGCCGCGGCCGTCGCGTTCGGCGGGCACGCATCGCCTCTACGATGCGAGCGACATCGCTACGATCCGGCGCGTCCAAGAGTTGACCATGAGCGGTCTCACACCAGGCAGAGCATGTGCGTACGTGATGGCCGAAGACATGGAAGCTCAGGCTGCCGTCGAGGTCGAGTCGCCGCCCGCGCCAGACCGTGGCTGTGAGCTCTGTGGGGCGCTCGTCCGGGCCTTCACCGAACTGAATGAGGATAGCGCTGGGCGCATTCTTGCCGAGGTGACGCAACTACTAGGCCCGGAAGTGGCCCTCGTGGATGTGTTGCTGCCTGCACTCGCCGAGATCGGCACCGCTTGGGAAGAGGGGCGGGCGTCGGTCGCGGCCGAACACTTTGCCAGCGGTATGATCCGGGCATGGCTCGTTTCGTTGCTTGAAAGCGCGACCAAGAGTGACCCGAGAATAGTTGCGCTGGTGGGAGCGGCGCCTGACGACCAGCACGAGATTCCGCCGCTCGCGCTGACAATGCTGCTGCGGAGGCGCGGTTGGCACGTTGTGTTCCTTGGCACCGGCATGCCGTTCGATGATCTTTCCGATGCTATCGTGCGAAAGCGTCCTCAGCTGGTGTGCCTGTCAGCTAGTGTTGCAGGCTCAGTGTCGGGACTGGTCGACGTGCTCTTGCAGGTACGCTGTTTGCCGGAAGCGGGCTCCGTCATACTGACCTACGGCGGCTTGCCCTTCAAAACGGATCACCAGTTGCGCGATCCTCTCGAGGGCATTGCTACCTATCTCGGCGATGATCTTCGAGGTGCGGCTGAGCTCGCGAGTGGGCTGCTGGAACAGCGCGCGTCTACGCTAGCCGCCGCCTCCCTGGACTGAGTCTTCGTCGTTCCGGTCCGTTGCCATGCGCATCGACGCATACGTTGCACTGGCTCACGGTACACTCACGCCGAAGGTGACGTACCCAAGCGCGATAAGATCCACAACAAGCGCGATGCCGCGCTCCAGTCCACCCAGTGGCAGCGCTGGTATCATGCACAGAATGAAGAGGACCAGCAGTCCGGCCTGCGCCGTTCGTAGCTGTGGCTCAGATCGAACCAGATGCGCGGGTGGCGATGCGGTCGGGACAGGCGCCTGAGCGTCCGTGGAGCGAGACGCTTGCGGCCGCATTGCCGCTTCGAGAGGCCGGAGCAACCTCTGCCATGTCTGTGGGTCGGCGCCTTTCCCCCGCCACTGCAGGTCGTCCGCGGCTGCGTCGAGCACGCGAAGCACCTCGTCGCGAGAAGGCCTGCCGAGCGCCACGAAGTCCATGGCCTCAGCAACCGCGAGATCGAAACCCTGGGCGAACGCACGGTCACCGACTGCAAGTGTGTCGATGAGCAGGGCTTCGACAGCGCTGACAATGCGACGGTACGTATGTCGCGGCACGTTAGGGATAATGCGGAGCGCGGCGCTGGCTACGACCGACCGGATAGCCTCGATCCGAACATCCGATCGGTCCGCCACCTCTTGGCTGGCCGCAGTCTCGACAAGAGCCTTTTCGCGCAGTATCTCCCCGACAGCCACATAGGCCGCGTTGATTAGCTTGAAGCGGCGATCGGCTTCCCGGCGCTGCGTGTCGGGGCTACTTGCGTGACGATCAGGATGCCATGCCTTAACGAGACGGCGATAAGCCCGCTTGAGCTCATCGGGCGTTGCCGTGCGCGAAAGGCCGAGAACTCGATACGGGTCATCGATTTCGCCTGGCATAACCGTCAGCGTTCGCGCGACTCGTAGAGCAGGCCGCGAATGGCGGCGACATCCTTGCGGATCTGCACATTTTCATTCTTCAGCTCAATTGCTACTTTGTCACAGCCATGCACAACTGTACTATGGTCGCGATTACCCAGGTACGCGCCGATTCTCGGCAACGAGCAATTGGATTCTTCGCGCATCAGGAACATTGCAACTTGCCTCGGCAGCGCGATCGCTCGCTCTCGAGACGCGCCGAGCATGCTCTGACGGTCGACCTTGTAGTAGTTGAGGACGGCGTCCATCACTTCGTCGAGGGTGGGGGCCGACCGGCGGACACCGCCAGACGCGGCTTCCAGCGCGCTGGAGGCCAGCTCGAGCGTCACGGGCACGTCCTGGACACTTGCCATATGCGTGATTCGTGTGAGCGTACCCTCGAGTTCTCGCACATTGTTCTGCACACGCTTCGCGATGTAGTCGATGACGCTCTTCGGGATTGGGACCGACTGCAGCTCGGCCTTTGCCTGCAGAATTGCGATGCGGTGCTCGAGGTCGGGTGGTTGTACGTCGGCGATCAGCCCCCATTCAAAGCGAGACCGCAGCCGATCCTCGAGCGTCGTCATTGCCTTCGGATGCCGGTCACTGGTCATCACGATCTGCTTCTGGGCTTCATGCAGCGCATTGAAGGTATGAAAGAATTCCTCCTGCGTGCTTTCCTTTCCGGCGATGAATTGGATGTCGTCGATGAGCAGAATGTCTACGTATCGATAACGGCTGCGGAACTCTTCCGTTCTGCTCTTCTGAATTGCCGCGATCATTTCATTCATGAACTGTTCGGACGAGGTGTACAGCACTTCAAGGTGTCCATGTGTTCTCAGGGCCTCGTGGCCGATGGCGTGTAGCAGGTGAGTCTTGCCGAGGCCGACACTTCCCCAGATGAACAGTGGGTTGTAGCGATGCGCGGGATTTTCGGCAACGCTCATGCTTGCCGCGTACGCGAACCGATTGGTACTGCCCTGAATGAACGTTTCAAACACGTAGCGAGGATTAAGCTGTGAGGCCTGATTGGTGAAGAACGGCGCCAGCATCGGGGCGCCGGGAGAGGGCTCACCACGAGCGGCCCGGCTAACTCGGGCAGGGGTGCCATAGTCTCCCCGCAGGCCACCGGCGCGCTGTCTGTGTCCGTTCAGTGCATCCTGCGCAACGGCCTCGTCTGCGACAATTGAGTACTGCAATTTGATGTGGCCAAAATCGAGGGTTTGCATCGCCTTGTCGATATGTTTGGCGAGCCGCTGTTCCAGATAGAGTTTGTTGAAAGCGTTGGGGACACCGACCGTAATCACCGAGCCCTCGTACGAGACGCAACGTGTATTCTGTAGCCACTGTTTGAAGTTCTCTGGGGTGATGAAGCTCTGCAGTTCGGCAAGTACCCGCTGCCAGATTAGTGAGCCGTGCTGCAATCTTGTATCCTCCCCCTCATGCGGCTCAAGCGTGGCAGGTTGCCGCGCCCGTCGTGCTGCGGTTCGTCGCACCGCACATGACCAGCGCGAGCGCGCAGCCGCAGTCTCTCATAGTACGCCTTGCCGCGCCCATCTCGCGACGTCTGATCTGTTGGGACATAGGGACTACGACCTAGACACGTTCGCTAGAGAATACATTGTAATCTTTAGAATCGTGTTACGGAACAACGGAGAGCAGATGTGCCACAATTCTTTCGAGCGACAGAATCTCCTGCGCCGCTCCAATCGCAACGGCCTCACGCGGCATGCCATAGACTACGCTGGTAGCTTCATCCTGGGCAATAGTCTGGCCGCCCGCAATGCGAATGCTGTTCAAGCCGTCGGCGCCATCGGTGCCCATGCCCGTAAGTACGACACCGACCGCCTGCGCACCGTAGGTACGCGCCAGCGAGCGCAACAAGACTGTCCCGGAAGGCCGGTGCCCGTCAACCGGGCCCTCATCCGAAAACGCGAGCACCCCACCACTATCCACAATCATGTGCGTGTCGTCGGGTGCGAACAGCACCTGGCCGGGTTGCGGAACTACTCCCGCTTGCCCCAGGCGCACCTGCATCTTGGTGTCGTTGCCAAGCCACTCCACGAGGCCGGGTACAAACCCAAGGGTGATGTGCTGCACGATGAGAATCGGTGCCGGAAAATTGTGCGGCAGCCTCCGAAGCAAGAAATGCAGGGCTGCAGGACCTCCAGTGGCAGCCACGACGCCGACGGCTCGGACGTGAGTTGGCGTGCTGTGTGCCGCCATTGGGGCAATAGGGCTTGTCGACGCAGGTTTGCGCTGAACGACTTTGACCCCGGCCATGCTGCGCACTGCCTGCACCAGCTCATCGTGCATGCGGCGATACTCCGGCTCGTCCGGGCCTGTCGGTTTTGCGACCACGGCGAGCGCTCCCGCGCGTATCGCTTCGAATGCCATTTGCGAGGACGGATCTCCGACATAGCCACTGAGAACGACAATCGGTACAGCCACTGTCTCCATGATCTTCTGCGTGGCCTGCAGCCCGTCCATGATAGGCATGTTGATGTCCATGATCACCACATCGGGGCGAAGCGACAGACACAAGCGGACAGCTTCCGCCCCATCACGCGCGGCGCCGACCACACGCAAGTCCGGCTCGACCTCGAGCGTGGTCAGCAAGAGGCGCCGCATCACGGCGGAATCATCTGCAATGAGGACGCGATAAATGCGCTGAGCCATCTAGGCGTGCTCCGTATTTGCCTGAAGAACCGGCAGCTCGACGATCTCGATAACCGTGCGCGTGGCGACGCCCGCGGTCGGCTATTAGCCTCTATGGAGTGTACAGCACAGTTGGGGTGGCTCGGCATCATCGGTTGGACAGCTCGGTTTGTGGTGTTCGGCCTTCTTGCCTGTGCCGCTCGCAACCAGGTGGCGGCCTGAGATTGCCAAAGCTTAACAAGACGGTAACCTGCGCGGCTTGATGCATGCGGACGATTGGGCTACGGTCTGAGAGTGGAAGGTGCGGTACTATCGCGTCTGACGGTGGCGCGAAACCGAAACGAGGGCTGACACCGATGAGATTATCCGCAAAGGCGATCAAAGAGCTTGTGCAAATCGCGATTGTCACGACGCTGATCTACCTGGGAGTTCATTCCACGATATCGCCCCGAATCGTGGACGGCCAGAGTATGGAGCCAACGCTGCATAACAACGAGTGGGTCATGCTCGACAAGGTCTCCTACATGCTGCACAGTCCGCAGCGCGGCGACATCATCGTCTTCAAGTTCCCCAAGGATCCCAGTCAGGATTATATCAAGCGCGTGATTGGCATTGCCGGCGACCACGTCGTGGTCTCCGGAGGCCACGTGTACGTCAACGGGCGACAGCTTTCCGAAACGTATATCGCCAACCCACCTGACTACGCGCAGTCGCAGTGCAGCTTCTGCGACGTTCGCGTGCCCAAGGGTTATCTGTATGTCCTCGGCGACAACCGTGACAACTCGAGTGATTCCCACGTCTGGGGTTTCGTGCCTATAAGCAACGTCGAGGGACGGGCGATGTTCGCATACTGGCCCGTGCCAGACGTCACACTTCTGCACTAGGTATCCGTGGTCGGTGCTATGATTGTTTGGCAGCCACCCGATTGGGGAACCTGCACCAGCGGCTCGCGGATGGCAACGCCGGCACTCTGCGGTGACTGCTCCGGACGTCCAAAGAATTGACCTCAATCCGCGGCTGCGGTCGGCCTCCACGCCCGGCACCGCAGTGCCACAGCGGCTGCCACGGGGCCGCGGTCTCAGGTGTGACCGATCCCGGCACTCTATGAGACAGACTACCAATACAACCTGGTGTATGCGGCAGAGGGCCGAATCGCCGAAACGATGGGGTTCGCACAGGTAGCGTTTGAATGATTAAGAGTCGACTACGTGCCCTTCGGCCTCCGGAGGAGCGTTGAGGGAGAGACGAGCGTGGTGGACCGTGGGCCTTTTGCCAAGTATACTTCCATCATGCTCCGGTAGCTCAGTGGATAGAGCAACGGTCTTCGGAACCGTGTGCCAGGGGTTCGAGTCCCTTCCGGAGCACCGCCTGGATCGATCTTGTGCTGGCGCCCGGCCCGAACGTACGGTAGCGCGCAAGCTGCCCGATTGACGCTGCGAGGAGATTGACGATAGTACCCGTGCCACCCGCCTACCCCAGCCAGCCCGCCGCCACGCCTCCTTCGCGTGCCCCAAGACGGAAGATCGTGGTGGAACTTCTCGAGACCGTGCTTATCACGGTGGCTTTGTTTCTCGCCGCCCGCTTCTCGCTGCAGCCCTTCACGGTTGAAGGACAGAGCATGGAGCCGACCTTTCACAATGGTGAATACATTCTCGTCGACAAGGTGACCTACCGATTCCACTCTCCGGAACGCGGCGACGTCGTGGTATTTGAGTATCCGCGGGACCCCAGCCTCGACTACATAAAGCGAGTGATAGGCGTCGCCGGAGATCATGTGGTGATCCGCAACGCACATGTCTACGTGAACAACGTGCAGCTGAGCGAACCGTATGTCGCGGCCGAGCCCGACTACTCGATGTCGGAGTGCAATTACTGCGACGTTCAGGTGCCCAAGGGCGACCTCTACGTGATGGGCGATAATCGCAATAACTCCAGCGACTCGCACGAGTGGGGCCTTCTCCCGATCGGCAATGTGATTGGCCGAGCATGGCTTTCGTACTGGCCGTTGCCGGACATAACGCTCATGCATCAGCCCAGCTATGCGGGCTTGAAGTAGTCGCGTCCGTCACGAGCAGCCGGTCAGCGCTCACGCGATCTGGAAGCAGTCGAGCCTGCGACTCCCTACTGCAGCTTCAGGTTTGGGGTTACGACGGCTTCCAGGTCCCCGCTGCAAACCTGGCGTACATCTCGCGGTCCCAGAGTACATCCGCAAGCGTACGAACCATGTAGTCGGCGGCGTGCAGCGCGTCTTCCGGCCACGTGCCTACAAGTGCAATAGAGTGCATGCCGCCGGCGCGGGCTGCTGCTATACCGGCCGGAGCATCCTCCAGTACGATGCATCCCATCGGCGGCACGCCGATCTTATCGGCCGCAGCTAGAAAGATGTCCGGCGCCGGCTTGCCTCTCTCAACGTCCCAGCGCGAGACAGTTGCCTCAAAGAGATCGGAAACCTCGAGAATCCCCAACACGTGCGGGATGTTCTCGGGCGGGGCCGACGAACCGATGGCCTGAGGGATCGAGAGAGCGTGCAGGTGTCGCGCCAATTCGAGGGCTCCCGGCATCGACCCGAGGGCACCGGCATTGTCCCTGAACAATGCTTCCTTCTCGTCGCTCAGACGCTGCACGTCGTCGTCCGTCAGATCTCCGGCGATCAGCAGGCGCAGGGCATCCGGATTGCCCAGACCAAATGTCGGCTTGAAGGTCTCCCAGGTCAGGACCTGGCCGTACTTGCGGCATATCGCCTGCCAGGCCAGGAAATGAGTATATTCGGTATCCGCGAGCGTGCCGTCGAGGTCCCAGATCACGCCCAGATCGCGGGAAGCCGGTCGTCCCTGTACTGCGGCCCCAGACGTACGCGGCACGGCGCCGGCCGCTAACGACTGCCTGATTTGAGCGTCGGCAAGCATGGGCGCCTGCCATGGTTGCGCCGAAACGTCTCCAGGACGGCCGGAGACATGGCCTGAATTGGGTGTCATGCGTCTCACCGGTGAATGGCCATCACGCATGCGGAGCCCACGCTCCGCATGCGTGATACTCTGAGGTCCTAGCGAGCGGCCGACTTCACAATGCCAGCGAAGTCGAGGGGTTTGAGGCTGGCGCCACCGACCAAGGCGCCGTCGATGTCAGACGTCTGCAAGTAATCCGGGCCATTAGCGGCAGTCACACTGCCGCCATACTGAATGCGGACAGCCGCGGCAGCCGCACTTCCCCCGAGGTCGGCAAGGACGTTGCGGATGACCATGGCCACAGCATTCGCATCGGTACTGGTGGCCGCGAGGCCCGTGCCGATGGCCCATACGGGCTCGTAGGCGACGACGATACTTACGAGCTCCTCAGAAGTTACGCCATGGAGTGCGCTGCGCACCTGCAAGGCGACCAGGTCGGCAGTGATCCCGGCCTCGCGCTGCTTGAGAGTTTCGCCGACGCACACGATGGGCTTGATCCCGTGTGTGAGTGCGGCGCGCACTTTGTCGTGCACGGTCTCGTCTGTCTCTCCAAAGTACTGTCGCCGCTCGGAGTGGCCGATGATCGTATAGGTCGCTACTCCCTTGAGCATCGGAGCGGAGATCTCGCCCGTGAAGGCGCCAGAATCCTTCCAATGTATGTTCTGCGCGCCGACCCCGACGGCGCCATTGACGGCGTCGCGAACGGCGACAAGCGAGATGGCGGGCGGGCAGATGACTACCTCGACCTGCCGGGTAGCCGCGGTTGCCTCCACGATTTTCTTCGCGAGGTCACCCGCGTCTGCCGGTGACGTATTCATCTTCCAGTTTGCAGCCACGATCGGCCGCCGCGTGGAAGCACTCATGAGTGGTCCTCCAATGCCGCCACGCCGGGCAGCACCCGGCCTTCCAGGAACTCCAGGCTGGCGCCGCCCCCCGTGGAGACATGCGTCATCTTGGAGGCAAGCCCCTGACCTTCCAGAGCTGCTACCGAATCGCCACCGCCAACGACCGTCACGGCGCTGCTCCGTGCCAGAAAGGCCGCGATGGCGTTGGTGCCGACGGCGAACGGCGCAAACTCGAAGACACCTAGCGGCCCGTTCCACAGAATGGTCTTGCACCCGGCAAGGGCTTCTTCGAACAGCCGGATCGTCTCAGGTCCGATGTCGAGCTGTTGCCAGCCCGCGGGCACCTCACCGGCGGGGACAACTTTCGACTCAGCATCGGCAGCGAACTTGTTGCCAATCACGGTGTCCACCGGAAGCAAGAACTTCACTCCCCGCGCCGCCGCCGCCGCTTCAATGGCTCTTGCTTCCTCGACGAGATCGGATTCGAGCAGTGAGTTGCCGATCTCGAGGCCCCTCGCCTTCAGGAACGTGCCGGCCATGCCGCCGCCGATGATCAAGATATCGACCTTTTGGAGGAGATTCTTCAGGACGGCCAGCTTCGAGGATACCTTCGCGCCTCCGATGACCGCCGCGAACGGTCGAGCAGGATTCTCGACAAGATTGCCGAGCGCGTCGAGCTCCTTCTGCATGAGCAGCCCTGCTACGGAGGGTAAATAGTGCGTCACGCCTTCGGTCGACGCATGGGCGCGATGCGCGGTGCCAAACGCGTCGTTGACATAGATGTCGCCCAGCCTGGCAAGGGACCTGGCGAACTCAGGATCGTTGGCCTCTTCTTCCTTATGGAAGCGCAGGTTCTCCAGTAGCAGCACCTGGCCCGGCTCTAGCTTTGCGGCAAGAGCTTCGACCTCAGGTCCAACACAGTCTGGCGCGGTGATAACTGCCTGTCCGAGAATCTCGGAAAGCCTGGCGGCAATCGGCGCCATACGGAATCTTTCGTCTACCTTGCCCTTCGGCCGGCCAAGATGGGACATGAGAACTATACGCGCGCCGTGCGTGCGGAGGTACTGCAGCGTGGGCCTCGTGGCGCGCAGCCGGGTATCGTCTGATACCGAGCCATCTTCGCGCTGGGGAGCATTGAGGTCGGCGCGCACGAGAACACGCTTGCCGCTCACGTCCACATCGCGAACGCTCTTCTTTGCCATGATCAGGATCCCTTCTGAACTGAATTCACTCGAAGGGTATGCCTAGAGTCCCTTGCCGGCTATGAACGAAGCGAGGTCGCTGACGCGGCAGGCATAGCCCCACTCGTTGTCGTACCAGGCGATGACCTTGATGAAATTGCCGCCGAGAGACATGGTCGACAGGGCGTCGATGATCGAGCTGCGCGAGTCGCCACGGAAGTCGGAAGACACAAGCGGCTCGTCGCTGTAGCCGAGATAACCCTTGAGGGAGCCCTCGGCAGCTGCCTTGAAGGCGGCGTTGAGATCCGCGACCGTCGCGCTCTTCTCGATCTCAGCGGTGAAGTCGACAACCGACACGGTCAGCGTAGGAACGCGCAGCGAGAAGCCGTCGAACTTGCCTTTCAGCTCCGGAATCACCAGGGCCAGAGCCTTCGCGGCTCCAGTCGACGTGGGAATAATGTTGGCGGCCGCCGCGCGGGCACGGCGAAGATCGCGGTGCACCTGATCGAGAATCTTCTGGTCGTTCGTGTACGAGTGGATCGTGTTCATCAGGCCGCGAACGATCGTGAAGTTGTCGTTCACTACCTTGGCGGCGGGCGCGAGGCAATTCGTGGTGCAGCTGGCGTTGGAGATGATGTTGTGCTTCGCCGGATCATAGGTGTTTTCGTTGACGCCGAGCACGACGGTGAGGTCCTCGCCCTTGGCGGGCGCCGAGATGATCACCTTCTTGACGCCATCATGCAAGTGCGCCCTGGCCTTGTCGGCAGCGGTAAACAGGCCAGTGGACTCGACGACGATCTCCACCCCGTACTTGCTCCACGGGATCTCAGCCGGATCGCGATGAGCCAACACCGCGATGCTCTTGCCGTCGACGCTGATGGAGCTTTCCTCGGCGGCGACATGGCCAGGGAACGTTCCGTACGTGGTGTCATACTTGAAAAGATGCGCGTTGGTCTTGGTGTCGGTCAGGTCGTTGAGCGCAACGATCTCGAGCTCTTCTGGGTGACGCTCGAGAACCGCGCGAAGCGTCTGACGCCCGATGCGGCCAAATCCGTTAATACCAATGCGAGTCGACATGATACACTGCTCCTTCTAAAACGTCTCCGCAAAAACAGAACAATTCTCGGTGAGTCCGCGGCGCTCAGCGCCACGGATCTCCCTCGCCGGCTTGTGAGAGCTCCGCGTATGTAGTGCGCACAGACAGACTTCCCGGCTCCACACGACATGATGCAGCATTTGGCGGGCGCTCGGCAACTCCTGCCCCAAACGCGCAGGTTGTGTGGCATGATGCTTGGTAGAATGGATGCAGTTCGACGGCGTACGGAGATGCCGCGATGGTTCCAGTCTCGCTGCCGAGATCGGTAGATAATGCATGGACAAACTTGAATCCTTCCACGGCCCAAATGCCGGCTATGTGCTCGAGCTCTACGATCGCTATCTCGCGGATCCTTCGTCGGTAGACAGTGCCGATCGCAGTCTCTTCGCCCATTGGAGCCCACTCGACGCGCCAACCGAGCAAGCAAGTGGCAACGGCCATGCCGCAACAAACGGGCACGCGCTGTCGATCGCCGATCCACGGGATATCGCCCGGATTACCCGACTCTCGCATATTGCGCGCACGATTCGCAGCCGCGGGCACCTTGCCGCTCACCTCGATCCACTCGGCAGCGAGCCGCCCGGCGATCCCACCATGGACCTCGAAGGTTCCGGCGTGGAGCCTGCCGACCTGGTCGAGATGCCAGCTTCGGTGATCAAGGGCCCAGTGTCGTTTTCGGCTCGTAACGCGGGGGACGTCATCACTGCGTTGCGCGAGATATACTGCGGCACCACCGGTTACGACATTGCCCACATTCAGGTTCACGCGGAACGGACCTGGATTCGCGACGCTATCGAGTCCGGACGATTCCGCCAGCCGCTCAATGCGGAGGCTCGAATAGAGTTGCTGCACAGGCTCACGGAGATCGAGGCCTTTGAGGCTTTTCTGCATCGGGCGCTGCCGGGCCAGAAACGCTTCTCGATCGAGGGTGCCGATATGCTGGTGCCGATGCTCGACTCCATTGTCCGCAACGCCGCTGCCGGCGGCACGACCGAGGTCGTCATGGGCATGGCGCATCGCGGACGTTTGAACGTGCTCGCGCATGTGCTGGGCAAGCCATACGCGCGGATCCTTTCGGAGTTCCATCGCGTCACCGGCAGTGCCACGACCTCGCCCACCGAGCACTTTGCTCACTATGGCTGGACTGGCGACGTGCGCTATCACCTCGGGCACCAGACGACAGTAACGGACGGCGAATCGGTGCACGTGCGAGTGACTCTCGCACCCAACCCGAGTCACCTGGAGTTTGTGAATCCCGTCATTCAAGGCATGACGCGAGCGCTACAGGAGCGGCGGAGTGCGCCCGGTTTCCCAACGCAGGACTTCGATGCCGCGCTATCCATCGTCATTCATGGAGACGCCGCGTTCCCGGGCGAAGGGATTGTCGGTGAGACGCTCAATCTGTCGGGACTGGCCGGGTATCGCACGGGAGGCACTATACATATCATCGCCAACAATCAGCTCGGGTTCACGACAGGCTCAAAGGACGCACGCTCGACGTTGTACGCGAGCGACCTTGCGAAAGGCTTCGAGATCCCGATCGTTCACGTCAATGCAGACGACCCAGAAGCCTGCTTGGCCGCCGCGAGTCTTGCCTGCGCGTATCGAAGAAGATTCAAGAAGGATTTCTTGATCGATCTTGTCGGCTATCGGCGCTGGGGACACAACGAGGGCGATGAGCCGGCGTTCACCCAGCCGCTCATGTACGAGCGCATCCGGCAACATCCATCGGTGCGGCAGCTCTGGGTGAAGGCGCTCGCCCGTGACGGCATCGTGCCTCTCGAGGACTCCGAGCAGCTATTCCAGTCGGCACTGGCGGAGCTCCAGGCGCTCCTATCTACTGCTGAAGAGCCGGTCGTGCGTGAAGAGGGCACAGTGCGCGTGCGGGCGGAAGTGACGGTGCTGCCGGTGCCGGCTGACCATCTTGTGCAGTACAACACGCAATTGCTGGACCGTCCGCTAGGCTTCATGCTGCATCCCCGGTTGGAGAGACTGCTGCAAACGCGGCGCGATGCGGTCACGGGCGACGGGGGAATTGATTGGGCGCATGCGGAGTCGCTTGCGTTTGCCTCGCTGCTTGCCGATGGCACGCCAATTCGGCTGGTTGGTCAGGATTCCGAGCGTGGAACCTTCAGTCAGCGCCACATGGTCTGGTACGATGCGATGACCGGATCGCCGTACATCCCAATGCACTCGCTGAAGGAAGCACGCGCGTCCTTTGCCATTTACAACAGTGCTCTTTCGGAGGCGGCGGCGCTTGGTTTCGAATACGGATACGTCGGCCAGGCGACAGGGGCACTCTTGCTGTGGGAGGCGCAATACGGCGATTTCGCCAACGCCGCACAGGTGATCATCGACCAATTCATAAGCGCGGCACGGGCGAAGTGGCGCCAATTCCCATGGATGGTCATGTTGCTGCCGCACGGCTACGAGGGCATGGGGCCCGAGCACTCCAGCGGCCGTCTGGAACGCTTCCTCCAGCTCTCCGCAAGCGACAATCTGCGCGTTGCCAATTGCACGACCGCTGCACAGTATTTCCATCTGCTGCGTCTGCAGGTTGCCCTACGTGAAGTCGATCCTCGGCCTCTGATTCTGATGGCGCCCAAGAGCTTGCTTCGCCACCCGATCGCATCGAGCGCGCTGCGAGACCTGGCAGAGGGTTCGTTCCAGCCAGTGATCGACGACGAGCGTGCGCGACACCGGGCGGGCGACGTGACTCGAGTCATTCTTTGTGCGGGGAAGGTCTACGCGGATTTAGCCGGCAGCCAGGCGAAGGCTGAAGCCGAGCGTGCAGCGGTGGTGAGAGTCGAGCTCTTGTACCCGTTCCCGCGCGCCGAGCTGCACCACGTTCTCGCCAGCTATCCGCGGGCGCGCGAAGTGATCTGGCTGCAGGAAGAGCCGCGAAACATGGGCGCCTGGGGCTATATGCAGCCGCAGCTGCGCGAGATCGTCAATCGCGACGTACACGTCGACTACATCGGAAGATCTGAGCGGGCCAGCCCAGCGGAAGGTTCTCCAATCGTCCATCAGCTCGAGCAGGCGCGAATCGTGAGCGAAGCCTTCAGCGGACTGCAAGACCCGGCTTCCCAACTGGGAGTGTCATAGGGAGTGCTGCAATATGGCTGTTGAGATCGTGGTGCCGGTGCTGGGCGAATCCGTGATGGAAGCAGTCGTCGGCAAGTGGCTGAAGAGTATCGGTGACACGATCACACCGGGCGAAGCGATTGTGGAGCTCGAGACTGAGAAAGTCAATCTCGAAGTTCCGGCCGAGCAGGGCGGTGTACTGGGGGAGATTCTCAGGACTGCCGGTGAAACGGTCGGTGTCGGAACGGTTTTGGGGACGATGGATGCGACATCTGACGTACCGCAAGGCGCGGCTGCCGTCATCCGCCCGGTCGATCCCGCCGTGAGGGATGCCGAAGGCACTTCTCCGCGGGTTCGGGAGGCCGGCGCCGCTGAGGCTGGGCTCCCTGATGCGGTAGGCGCACATGTGTCGGCCACGCCTGTGGCCAGACGAATTGCGCAGGAAGGCAATGTCGATATCGCCGCGATCCGCGGTACAGGCATCTCCGGCCGCGTCACGAAGTCTGACGTCGCCACTGCCATGAACGGCGACCAGGCGCCTGCCCCCGCGTCAGCGGCGCCGCGTTTGGCGAGCTCGGGGCAGTCCACGCCAGCATCACCGCCGAAGGCGACTGAGACGCTTGCAGGTGTCGTGGCGGGTGCGGCGCCGGCGCAACCCACCGTGGCTGGGCCGACGACAGCAGATCGTGGGGCGCGTGAGAAGCGGGTCCGCATGTCTCGTCGCCGGCAGACGATCGCCAGGCGGTTGCTCGAGGCGCAGCATGCAGCCGCCATGCTGACGACGTTCAATGAAGTCGATATGTCCGCAATCATCGAGGCGCGATCCAAGAGGAAAGACTCATTCAAGGCCTTGCACGGCGTGAACCTGGGCTTCATGAGTTTCTTCACAAAGGCGGTAGTCGCGGCGCTGAAGGCCTTTCCAAACCTGAATGCCGAGATTCAGGGTGACGAAATCGTGCTCAAGTCGTACTACGATATCGGCATTGCGGTTGGGGTTGCCGAGGGATTGGTCGTACCGGTCCTTCGTGACGCGGAACTCAAGGGTTTCGGTCAGATCGAGCGCGAAATTGTTGACCTGGCGACGCGGGCGCGCAACAATGAGCTCAGCCTGGCTGATTTGGTCGGCGGCACCTTCACGATTACCAATGGAGGTGTATTTGGCTCGTTGCTCTCGACACCTATCTTGAATACGCCGCAAGTCGGCATTCTGGGTATGCACAAGATCGAGGAGCGCCCAATCGCCGTAAGCGGTCAGGTTGTGATTCGCCCAATGATGTACGTGGCGCTGTCGTACGATCACCGCATTGTGGACGGCAATGAGGCGGTAAGATTTCTGGTTCGGGTCAAGGAGCTGCTCGAAGATCCGCTGTCGATCATGCTCGAAAGCTGACCCTCGAACCTCTGTGCGCGGTGAGTGGTGAGAGAGGCATGGCTTGATGAGCGATTCGGAAATCGGCGCGCCTCCCGTGGCGCGACGAAGCCGCGGCGATATCCACGTGCACACGACGTTCAGCGACGGGCTTTCGACTCCGCGGCAAGTGCTGGATTTCGCTCAGAACCACGGGCTTGATCTCATCGCCATAACCGATCACGACAGTGTGGCTGGGGCTCACGCGGCGCGAGAGTTGCATGCGCGTGGGCACTACGATTTCGATCTTATTGTCGGCACGGAGGTGACTACCGCGTTTGGCGTTCACGTGCTTGCATTGTTCATCGAAGAGCGAATCCCTGCTCTCAGATCGCTAGAGCATACGTGCGACGAGATACTGCGCAAAGGCGGAATCGTCATCGCGCCGCACCCGCTCAGTCCGCTGACGCCGAGCATGGGCCGCCGCCAGATCGAGCGCCTGCTGGCCAGAGGATTCCCGCTTGCCGCGGTTGAGACGCTCAATCCCTCTCCCGCTGGACGATTTTCGCGTGCCAAGCTTCTGCATCTCAACGCTGCGTGGGGCCTTGCCGAGGTAGGCGGCAGTGACGCGCATTTTCTCTGCCGCATCGGCACTGCCTACACCGAGTACGACGGCACGAGCAGTGCCGACTTTCGAGCGAGCCTGGCAGCCAAGAGCACGGTCGCCGGCGAGCTACCGCTGCCTCATCCCCGCGTTCCAGTAGGCGACTACGTGCGGCAAAGTGGGAAGGCGTTGGTTGTGAACCCGCTTCAGAAAGTGCATCGCCGCCTGACCCAAACGGCGTGATATGAATCACATCCCCATTTTCTCTCGCACCGCCTTCCAGCGCGTTGTGGATGCGCGATACTACGCACGCGGCGTATTGGAGTGTGTCGGGCAACCTGGCACGGCCGCAGGTCAGGACTCCGCGGGCTCGTGTTTGTGCTGGTCCGCTCGATTGGCGCGAGATTTCCGCACCGTCTGATCGACCAGGTCCATCAGATGTTCCGGATTGAATGGCTTGGAGACGTAGTGGTCGATCTTTAGCTCGCGGGCTTCGTGCTCTTCGTCCTGCGGCCGCCGCGCGGACACGACGATAACCGGCACGTGGGCTGTCTGCGGGTCCGCCTTTATCCTGCGCACCATCTCCCATCCCTCCATCTTGGGAAGGGTAAGATCGACCAGCATCAAGTCCGGTACTTCTTTCTTTGCGAGCTCAAGGCCCTTCAGCCCATTCTCAGCCTCGAGCACGCGATATCCTTTGAAGGTCAAGTTGAGCGCAAATATCTTCATGTGGAGGGGATTGTCCTCGGTCACAAGAATCAATGGCGCATCGGGCTGTGGCGGCTGCATGGTTGGACTCCTTATTGCTTCGCCGTTACTCCAGCGGCAGAACGATTCGAACGACGGTGCCTGCGCCAGTCCTGCTTCTCAGGCGGAATGAACCGCTTAACAATGATACTCGCTCGCGCATGCCCATGATCCCGAACTGACCGCTGCCGAGCGACTGTGCCGCCTTCGGGTCGAAGCCTTTGCCCCAGTCGCGCACGAGAATGACCTGGTTTCCTGCGCGCGACGCCAGCCGGACCTGAATTCTCGGCGACTGGGCGTGCTTTCGGGCGTTGCTCACCGCTTCCTTGACGAGTCGGTAGATCGCCGTCTCCGTTGCTGGGGGCATTGGCCCAATGTCACCCTTGATATCCAGCTGTGCGTTCCAACCTGCCTCGACTTCCGTACGCTGCAGGAACTGGCGTAGCGCATGCACGAGCCCGAAATCATCGAGCGTGGAAGGCCTGAGATCGAAGATCACGTTTCGAGACTCGTCGATGCACTCCGCGAGCGTGGAAAGTCCTTCGTCAAGCGACTCGCGGCTCTTGCCGGAAGGAACACTGTAGGCATGGGCCTGCAGATACTGGTAGGCGCTGACAAGCATCTGCGCGAGGCCGTCGTGCATATCGCGCGCAATTCGCTTTCGCTCCTGCTCCTGCGAGTGAATGAGCTTGTGCGCCAGTACCGTCAGTCTGCCTTCCTTTTCCCGGAGGCTGGCGTAAAGTTGCGAGTTTTCCAGTGCGGTAGCCAGCTCGGATGCGAGCACCGACAGCAGGAACTTCTCGTCTCGGCTGAAAGCGTACGGTTCGGACGTGTACAGCTCGAGGACGCCGATCACCCCCATTCTTGCCCGCATGGGCGCGCACAAAACGCTTTCGGGCGGCAACCCGGTGTCCAGCGTCGGCGCATCCAGTCCGGCCAGCTCGATGGGGTCGGTCACCTGCTCGGCTACCCCACTCTCGAGAACGAGCGCCGCGACGCTGCGCTCGAGCTTTGGTCTGGCTTCCGCCATCCACTGCGGATCGATGCCAATGCCGGCTTCCGGCACGAGATACTGCTCGGCGTTGAGCAGCATGATGCAGCAATGGTGGAAGTTCATCGTGCCGGAAAGTCGGACCCGAACCTCGTGCAACACGTCGTCCATGCTGCTGACCAGATTGAACTGCCGGCCGACTTCGTAGACGAGGAAGAGTTGATTGAGGCTGTGCTGGAGGTCCAGATTGAGTTTGTGGTGATACACGGCATCGGATATCAGCTCAGTGAGCGCCTCAAGTGTGCCTCGCAGGCGAGCATCGAAACTGCCACTATCGACCAGCACCTGAAGGGCGCCCAGTGGAATGCGGTTTCTGCCCCAGATCGGCACCGACGCGAGGCATCCGGAGGGTGTCTCGGCCGTGTCGAAGGACGTGGTCAGCATAGCGTGCTCGCTCATGGCACGATAGGCGCTTAGGAGGGATGCTCCTTCCAGGAGCAGACTCGCATGCGCGCCGACCGCACCGACCCGCTGCATGGCCCGAGTACTTGCGACCATGATGCCGGCGGCAGCCGAGCAGCCGGGCACAAGGGTGGCGACGACGTGCAACACATTGTCGGCCAGGCCGGCGAATATCTCTTCGGCGTTCATCTTCACCACTTGGGCTGCACGCAGTTGTGCGGCTAGTCTACGCCGGTTCATGCACGCGCGCAATCACCCTGGCGTTGGTGCATTCTGCTTGACAACCAATGTACGTGGCTGCACAATGACTTGTATAGACAAGTTGCTGGAGAGGGGAACCTCGTGCGCAAGTCTGATCCAGTCAGCGCAGGACCACAGGTTGCGGGACCCTTGCCTCGGCCGCTCCATCGCCGGATCGCGGCGGACATACGGCAGCAGATCGCGACGGGCGACCTGCTTCCCGGACAGCTCTTGCCGTCCGAGCACGACCTGGTCGGCCGGTACGGCGTTGCCCGCGGCACCGTTCGCCAGGCCTTGTCGGCCCTGCGCGCGGATGGGACCATCTCCGGTTCGCGCGGCAGGCAGCTTTCGGTGCGGGGCCCGCACATGACGCAGCCGCTGAGCGAGCTAATCAGCTTCTCGGCCTGGATCGAGGCACTGGGTGGGCATCCGTCGGCCCGAGTTGTCGACTATGCCACCGGTGAAGCCGACGAGGAGGAGGCAGCCGCATTTGCGGTCGCGCCTGGAAGCGCCGTGTACCGCCTGCTGCGCCTGCGCCTAGCGGACGGTCGGCCGCTCATGGTCGAGCGCGCGACGTTTCCGTCCGGTGTCGGCGCATTGCTCATCGGTGTCGATCTCGACAGCGCGTCAATCTACGCTGAGCTTGCGCGGCAAGGAGTCGTTTTCGCGTCGGCGCGGCACGTCATCGGCGCCATGGAGGCGTCGATGATCGACGCGGAACTCCTCGGCGTGCCGGCACACACCCCCCTTCTGCGTATTCGCCGTCACGCATTCTCCCAGACCGGCGTCGCTCTGGAATGGTCTGAAGATCGGTACCTGGCGGACCAGGTCGACTTCGCGGTCGAGAACAGCGCGTCGAAACCCGGGGTATCACGCCACATGGCCTGAAAGGGGACCATTCTATGCCTTTCGCCGTTTCAGCTGTCACGGCCCACGAATGGGCGACAGAGCGGTCAATCCTGCTCTGGGTGTTCTTTGCCGGTGATCTGCCGCGTGCAGACGCGGAAGCTCTCGAGCCGTCTGTCTTGGCGATTCGCGCCGACGGAGGCCGGATCGCACTCGTTGCCACAAAGGACGACGTGATCAACAGAACGGATCGCGCTCTCGCCGACCTGATAGTGCAGGGGGCGCCGGCTCCTTCGCCGTTTGGCGTGTTCGAAGCCCTCCAGGCAGCGCACATCGACGACGTCCGGCGTGTGGGCGTAGTTGGGAGCAGCTCGGCCGCGATGGCAGCCGGCCATCGCGCCGGTGTGGGGGCGGTTATTGCCCTTGCCGTCCCGGGGCGGGATGCACGCAGGTCGCTGCTGGAGTCTCAGCCCGACTTCATCGTCGAGGTTTCGACATTCGGCGGGCTCGATGCCGAGCGATTCTCCAGCACCAGGGCCCACAGGCAACGGGTGCTCCTCAATCCAGGACCGGCCGTGGTCAGTGACCGTGTGCACCGAGCGGTGGGCGGTCCCGACCTCTGCCATCGCGAGCCCGAGTATTCGACCATGCTGGAGCGCGTGCGCGGTAAGCTTCTGGCGCTTGCCGGCGTGGGTGATGACTGGGCGATGGTCATGATCGCCGGGAGTGGCACGTCGGCCATGGAGGCGATGACGTGCGGCTCCACCAGGCCCGGACGCAAACTACTCGTCTGTCGTAATGGCATCTACGGCGAGCGCATCGCGACGATAGCGCGGCGTTCCGGCATTGAAGTGGTGATCGTCGACGCGCCAGACCTCGAGCCTATCGATGCCGGCGGGGTGGCCGCCGCTCTGGACGCGGACGATGGGATCGACGCGGTTGCCGTTATCCATCACGAGACCACGACGGGCCTGATGAATCCGGTGGCTGCGATTGCGGCGGAAGCGCGGAAGCGTGGCGTTCGCACGCTGGTGGACGCCATAAGCTCGTTTGGAGCCGAAGACCTGCAGCTTGACGACTCGGGCATCGACTTCCTAGCCTGCACCTCGAACAAGTGTCTTCACGGCTTGCCGGGCGCGGCGTTCCTGCTCGTGTCGCCCCTGGGACAGGAGAGGATCAATGCCGTGCCTCCTCGCTCGCTCTACTTCGACCTCGGCGCGTATCTCCGGGCGCAGGCAAAGCGGACGGTCCCGTACACGCCCGCCATTCCGGCGATCTACGGGCTCGAGGCAGCGCTGGACGAATTGCTTGACGAGGGCCTCGGTGCGCGACAGGCCTACTACCAGGCGCGGGTCGAGTACCTCGATCGCGAGTTCAGCAGGCTCGGGCTTGAGCCGCGCGTCGCGCGCGAGCATCGTTCACGCAGCGTGCGCTCACTGCCGTTGCCACAGGGCGTCACGTACGACTATCTGCATGACGCGGTGAAGAAAGAGGGCTACATCATCTATGGCGGGCTGGGCGAGGCTGCAAAGACCAGTTTCCGGGTCTGTGCACTCGGCGCGCTGAAGATCGAAGCACTCCACGGTTTTGTGGCGGCGCTGGAGCGCGCCCTGACGGGCAGTTTCGCGGCAGCTAGCGCTTGAGGTTGTTGAAATGCCGACTGAGAGTATCGTAGTCAATGCGCGGGACTATCGCATTCCGACGCGCCCCACTGTTGCCATCACGATTGATGGCTGTTCGCCGGAGTACATCGACGATGGCCTGTCCCGCGGCCTGATGCCGCGCCTAAAGGCAATGGTGACGGGCGGTGGCGCCTATCATCTCGGCCTGAGCCAGATGCCATCCTTCACGAATCCAAACAACCTCTCCATCGTTACGGGCGTTCCTCCCAGCGTCCACGGCATCGCGGGCAATCACTATTTGGACCCTTCCGGCGAGGAAGTGCAACTCACCGATCCGAAGTTTCTGCGCGCGCCATCAATTCACGCCGAGATGCATCGAGCAGGAGTTCGGGTACTATGTGTGACTGCCAAGGATAAACTTCGCAGACTGCTTGCAGCCGGCGGCGTCCCGGCGATGAGTGCCGAGAAGGCGCATGAGCACGCCCTTCCAGCCTTCGGCGTCGACGACGTCGTGGGGCTCGTTGGCCGCAGAAACCCGGGACCATATGAGTGGGATATGAGCCACTATGCAATGGAGATCGGGCTGGCCGTGTCGCGAAAGGTCGGTCCGATCGATCTCATGTACGTCTCGCTGACGGACTTCGTCCAGCACAAGCAAGCTCCCGGCGGCACCATGGCCGACGCGTTTTACCAGCGCTTTGACGGGCTGCTGGGCGAGTACCTGGACCTCGGATATGTCGTCGGGATCGTCGCGGACCACGGCATGAACGCCAAACAGCTCCCGGACGGCTCGCCCCGGGTGCATTACCTCGAGGACGTGTTCGACGGCGCGGGATTGCGGGACTACCGTGTCGTGCTTCCGATCACCGACCCGTACGTGGTACATCACGGCGCTCTTGGCTCGTTTGCATGGGTGCATGTGCCCGCCGCACAACGCGATCGCGCGCGCGACGTCCTTGCCGCCCTCGAAGGAGTGGAAGAGGTGTTCAGTCGCGAGGAAGCGGCAGTGATATACAAGCACCCAATCGACCGCATTGGCGACCTCTCTGTCGCGGCGGATGCGAGAACCGCGCTGGGCAAGTCGGCGTCCAAACACGACCTGGCGGCGATTGCCGGCGGCTTGCGTTCGCACGGTGGCCGGCACGAGCAGATTATCCCGGTCATCGTCAGCCATGCACTTGCACCCAAGTACGCTGCCCGGCACGCGCAGGGCGTGAGCAACTCCGACATCTACGATCTTCTGTTGAACGGAGTGGTTGACCAATGAATATCATCGAATCCGCCCCGCCATATCGTCTGCCCGCCTATGTATCCGGGAAAGAGACCTGGGGTAGCGGCGATGTGGAGGTCCGCTATCCATACACCGGCGAAGTCGTCGGGTCGGCACCCCGGCTGACTCAAAGTGACGTAGTGGCTGCCCTCGAGCACGCGCGGGAGACTACCATCGATCTGACGCGATACGAGCGCTCGCAGATTCTCCTCCGCATCGCCGACAAGCTCCAGGCTGAGGAAACGGCTTTTGCAAAGCTCATTACGTGGGAGTCGGGGCTCTGCATGAAGGACACGACGTATGAGCTGCGGCGCGCCCAGGATGTGTTTCGTTTCGCTGGGATGGAAGCTCTTCGGGACGATGGTCAGGTCTTCGCCTGCGACACGTCGGCGAACGGCAAGCGCCGTCGTGCGTACACCCTGCGCGAGCCATTGCGCCTTGTCACGGCGATCACGCCGTTCAATCACCCGCTGAACCAGGTTGCGCACAAAGTGGCGCCGTCCATTGCCACGAATAACACGATGGTGCTGAAGCCGTCGTGGCGCACGCCGCTGGCCGCACTCGCGCTTGCCCAGATGATGCGGATGGCTGGATTGCCTGACGCCATGGTTACGATCGCCACGCTCGCCCCCGCCGATACCGAAGAGATCGGCCCCTTGCTTTGGCGGCATCCGGATGTAGATCTGATCAGCTTTACGGGAAGCACGCAGGTCGGAAAGCGCATCGCTTCTGAGATGGGCTACAAGCGGGCCATACTTGAGTTAGGAGGCAACGATCCACTGATCGTGCTGGACGATGCGGACATCGACGAGGCGGTTCGCCTGGCCGCCTACGGCGCGTTCAAGAACTCGGGTCAACGCTGCACGGCGGTGAAGCGAATCATCGTGACTAAACGCCATTGCGGACCAGTTTGCGCGGAAGCTGGCTGACTCGGCGAGCAGGCTCGTTGCAGGCGATCCGATGGATCCGGCAACCGACGTGGGTACAGTGATCAGCGAGCGCGACGCCGAGAGCTTCGAGCGCCGCATGCGTGCCGCCTGCGACGATGGCGCCGTGCTGCTGTGTGGAGGTGAGCGACGGGGAGCGCAGATCACACCCGCGGTACTCGATCGGGTGTCGCCGTCAAGCGAGCTCGTGGCCAGCGAGACGTTTGGGCCGTACGCGCCCGTCATCCGGGTGCGCGACCTTGACGAGGCGATAGGCACTGCCAACTCGACGGCTTTCGGCCTTTCCTGTGGCGTTGTGACCAACGACCTGCGAGCGATCAATCGTTGCATACGCGAGCTTCGCTGCGGCTCCGTGAACATTCGCGAAGTGCCGGGTTACAGGACCGAGCTCACGCCCTTCGGCGGGACGAAGGATAGCGGACTGGGCGTGAAAGAGGGCGTGATCGAAGCCATGCGCGCCATGACCTTCACCAAGTTGTACACGCTGCCGTGGGACTAGCTCGACCATGAGTCAGGTCGAAAGGCCCAGGCGCGACCGCTGATGAGCGCCGAACGCCGCCGCCGCTTGATCGGCAAGGTCAGGTTTGATTCAGCTGGCTATCCAGCCCGCTGATGGGCGGACGCGGCGGTTGGCGTGTTGTCCAGCCCATCTTCTCCGTCAAGGTGGGCATGTGTGATGCCGCCTTCCGCCGCTGCCAGGCCGATCAGTCGCGGCGCCGCGGGATCCCAGGACAGCGCAACAGGCGTGCCAGTCGCGAGCGAGAATGCCTGCGCGCTGCCGACGTCGACCTTGATGTCGCCGACAGAGCTGGCGATTGCCAAGCGGGTGACTGCGCCCAGGAACGTGTGTGATATGACACGCCCGGCGAGACCTCCTGCAGGGGCGCCCGCTCCATTCAGCGGAGCAATCTCGATCGTCTCCGGCCGCACCAGTAGCACGACTCGCTCGGAAGCGGTCCGGCCTCTGGCGGCCTCCGCGCGAAGCAGCCCCGCCTCGGTGTCGATGAAGCCAGTCGAGTCCGCCGCCACGGTTCCGGTGATGCGGTTCATTGTGCCGACGAACTCCGCAACGAACACTGTCGCCGGATTGCCGTAGATTTCGGCCGGCGTGCCGACCTGCTCGATCTGACCCTGTGAGAGAATGACTACCCGATCGGAGATCGAGAGTGCCTCCTCCTGGTCGTGCGTCACAAAGAGGGCCGTGATGCCAAGTTTCATCTGGATGCGGCGTATCTCTTCTCGCAACTGGACGCGCACCTTTGCGTCGAGCGCGGATAGGGGCTCGTCGAGTAGCAGTACACGCGGCTCGATTGCCAATGCGCGCGCCAGGGCAACCCGCTGCTGCTGGCCACCGGAGAGCTGATGAGGGAACCGTCTGGCCGCGCTGCCCAGGCCTACCAGGTCGAGCAAGTCAGACGCCCGCTTCGTGCGCTGCGCGTGATGCACGCCGCGCACTCGGAGTCCGAAGGCGACATTGTCCAACGCGGAAAGATTCGGGAATAGGCTGTATGCTTGAAACACCATTCCCATGTCGCGCCGGCTTGCCGGCACGGCCGTGATGTCCTTTCCCTGCACGACGACGCGGCCCGAATCCGGATGCTCAAAGCCGGCCACGATTCGCAGGGCGGTAGTTTTTCCGCACCCGCTGGGGCCGAGGAAAGCGACGAACTCGCCGGACTCAATCGCCAAATCCACGTTGTTAAGGGCGACCACGTCTCCGAACCTCTTGTGCAATGACTGAAGCTCTAGTACAGCCATATCTAGCGCGCGCCTCCGATCTGAACTTCTCGCTGATTTGCGCCCCTGCCGAGCACGAGCACGCCAAGCAGCGCGACCCATGTCAATAGCAGGCTGATCACGGCCAGGGCGGCGGCCTGGTATGCCTGTTCGTTTCCGATCTGGAACATGTAGATGGGAAAGGTATTGAGGAGCATGAGACTGGCCATGGTATACTCGCCCATCACCAACGTGAGCGTCAGGAACGCGGCAGAAAGCATGGCCGAGCGCATGTTCGGCAAGATGATCCACACCAGAACCCTCACCCAACCTGCCCCGAGGCTTTGAGCTGCCTCGGACAGCGTGCGCAAATCGATGGCCCGCACGCCCGCGTCGAGCGAGCGATAAGTGAACGGCAGTGCGAGAATCACATACGCCAGCGCCAATAGCTGAATGCCCGAAGGCAAGCCAAAGATCGTTCCCGAGAGCAGCCAGGAGGATGGCTGACCGATGAACACATTTCCCAACCCGGATGTCTGCTGGCTGCCGGCGCCGAAAAGTCGCAGGATGCCGACCGCAAGCGTGACCGGCGGCACCACGAAGGGCAGCACGGCGATGAAATCAAGGACGGGCCGGAGGCGCGGTAATCTGAGATGTACCCAGAAGACCGTTGGAAGCATCAGCAGGAGGCTGATGACCACCGTGCCGACGGCAATCTCCAGCGACAGCGAAAACATGCTCCAGAATTGCGACTGCTGAAGCACGGCCTGGTACGCGTCGAATCCATGATGCCCCGGCGTCGTCTCCAGGCTGAACTCTGCCGTTCCGTACAGCGGAACCAAGAAGTAGAGTGCGGCGAGAATGAGCCAGATGAGGTTCCATGGGTTGACCAATAGTCGCTTCTTCATTGCATCCACCTGCTCGACCGGCGCTGCAGAAGAATGTAGATCAGCATAACCACGGTGATGATCGCGATCATGCCGAAGGCGAGCGCGTTGGCTTGGTGCGGATTGCCGACGAAGTCGCTCTCGACATTGCGACCGATGAGCAGAGGCACAAGGTTGAACTGCGATCCGACCAGCGCGTAGGCCGTGGCATAGGCGGCAAACGCGCTCCCGAAGAGCAGGACCGTCGCTCCCAGGATTGCCGGCCACAGTACCGGGAGGCCAACCCAGCGCCAGTACTGCGAGGCGTCGGCGCCTAGACTTGTCGCGGCTTCCTTCCATTCACGGCGTAGCCCATCGATGGAAGGACTGATCACTAACAGCATCAGGGGCATCTGGAAATACGTATAGACGACGATGAGTCCGGTGAATGAATAGAGGGTGAAGCCGTTCTGGTAGATGTCTATACCGTGGCTCTTGAGGAAGACGGTGAGCACGCCATTGAGCCCAAGCGTGGCGGCGAAGGCAAATGCGAGCGGAATGCCGGCAAAATTGGCGGCCACTCCCGCGAACGTCGAAAGCACCGGGCGGAGCCAACGCGGCGGATTACCCTTGATCATGGCGTAGGCGACAAAGAATCCGAACACCCCGCCGACCAGGGCGCTGACAAAGCTCACCTCGAGGCTCGTCTTGTACGCATCGAGAATATCGCTGTCGAAGAGCGCCCGCACATTGCTGCCCGTGAGGCTTCCGGAGTCGGACTGAAAGGCGCCGATGATCAGCCACACGGACGGCAGGAGAAGAAAGATGCCGACGAAGAGGAAGAACGGCAGAACCGGGAGCCAGGCAGTCCGGGCTTTTCGGCGCGCCAGAGATTCGCCTCCGCGGCTTTGGCTCGCGGCACCGCTCGCTGCCTGCGGCTCTTGGCGGACTGCCTGGGCCATGGCACCTCCACTCGAAAGCATAGCCAGTGGCGGGCGTATGCTTCGCCCGCCACTGGCTTCACCGATGCTGAAGCTGCTGTTTAGCTGCCGGCGACCTTGGGACCCCACTGCGCGGTAAGAACTGCCTGCGCCGCAGCGATTTGCTTTGCGTTGGCGAAATGCAGATTCTTGTACGCGTCTGGGGGCGGTAGCTTGTCGAGCAACGTCTGCGGAATGACGTTCCGTTTCGCGAGGTCGGCAAACCGAGCCGGATGCGTATAGCCCTTCAGCCACATCAGCTGTCCGGCGTCGCTGTAAAGATATTCTTCCCAGAGTTTAGCCGCGTTCGGATTGGGCGCGTACTTGCTGATTGCCTGATAGTACGGTCCCGCGTAGCGTCCGGTCTTCGGGATGTTGACCGTCATGGGCTGGTTGGCCTTGTATTCATCGCGAGCGGCAAGCAACAGGTAGTCCCAACGGATTGCTATGGGTGTCACACCTTTTGCAATGTTCCCGTTGAGGGCCTGCGAGAGGATGAAGTTGCCCGAAGCCTTGAGCTTGGAGAAGAAATTGATGCCCGGCTCGATGTTATCGAGCGAGCCGCCGTTTGCCAGAGAAGCAGCGAACACCGCTGCGAATGCCTCGCCTGCCTTGCGCGGATCGTCGCCCAGAGCGATCATGCCCTTGAGCTTGGGGCTGGTCAGGTCCGACCAATCCTTCGGTGCCTGCTTCACGAGGCTGTCGACCGCCAGGAAGGCTACGACGCCGTAGTAATCGCCGACATAGAGACCGGTCGGCTCCTTAAAATTGCTCGGGATGGTATCCCACGTGGAAACCTTGTACGGGGCGAGGAGATTTGACTGCGCGCCGTTGATGGCCCAGGCAAGTGAAACGTCGAGGGCGTCGGGACCCCGGCTCTGGCCCTTGAAATTCTGGATCGCCTGGATTTCTTGCGAGGAGCTGCCTTCCGGGATGTCATCCGTAATGCTGATGCCGAACTTCGCCTTGAAGGTATCCATGATCTCGCCGTAATCCGCCCAGGTGCGTGGCAGCGTGATCAGGTTGATGTGCCCTTCCTTCTTTGCCGCCGCCACGAGCATCGGGTCGAACCCGGTCGATGCTTCGGACGCCGCAGCAAATACGCTGGAAACACCATGGCCGCTCAGCAAGCCAATGCCTGCCAAGCCCAGTCCACCTGCCGCGCCCCGCTTGAGAAGTTCACGCCGGTTCAACTGACGGTCACCCATGTGTCCTTACACCCTCCAGAAAAAACACTCGACGGACGCAGTCGCACGCGCTTATGCGTGCTCGCCCGGGACTTAGCAGTCCATCTCATCATCGTGTGACGCTGTTAAGCGGTCCCTAAGGGGGTGTTAAATCTGTGTTAAGAGTGTGTTAAGCATGATCGCGCCGGCCTTTCCATGCCCGCAGGCGGTGTAACCGTCAGGTCGTGCAACCGAGTTCCGCCATTCGCGGCTGGCTGCGAGTGCGCACTGCACCGACACGGCGATCGCCGACCCGTCGTATCCTGCAGGGGTGCCCACGCTGGAGCCGCGGGGTGGTCACGTCTTGGCGATGGCGTGGATGGCCGGCGCGTCCACGGCGGACGAGGACGTCCGCCCCGAAAATCGTGCGGTTCGATGGAGATCCCGAATGGCGTTACGAAGGATCAGACGGCAACCTCGACGATCTGCTCATGTATCAGGATGCCGCGACGCGCCAATTGCGCGAATATTGCCTCCGGCTCAAAGGCTTCTTCCGGCGTGATCACCCCTGCGCGCCCGACCTTACCCTCGGCAATGATCTGCGCGCCGATGGACATGGGAATACCAACGTTGCGCGTGTATGCACGCAGCTGCTCCCACCCGAGCACCGACCCGTCGGACGGCGGGTGGTGGTGGGTCAGCGTGTGCTGCCACCGACGTCCATTCCGGATCCCAGTTACCTCCACGTGCAACGCATAGCCGTAGAGCTCGGTCTCGGTGCCTTCGCGCGAATGCAGCAAATACTCCGCGATGCAGTCCAACACACCTACTGTCACTCCGCCGATGGCGATCGGATCGTTGCGCATGAAGCCCCAATCGAAGAGAGCGCGTACCAACTGCATGTTCCTCTCGGGCCACGTGCCGCGCACTTCGATCAGCTGCACCCCTTTTGGCGCCAGCGCCTTCGCCAGAGTTTTCGTTTCAGCATGCGGAATGATGTATTGGGTCGTGAGGCCGTACGGTTTAGGCAACCGAACCTCGCGTGGCCGGGCAAACGGCGGCACCTGCACAAACCGACCGGCCTCGAACACGACGCGGTCGGAGAGGGCCGGGTCGTACTCGTAGGTAGTGGTCTCGGCAATCGAGCGCGAGAAGGCGATCGGCCGGTACGCGCCATGACTGACACGCACGGTATTGACTGATTCGCATTGGTTGGCAGCGAACATGGCCATCATCTGGGTCACACCGGGTGTCATCCCGAAGCCGGGCACGCAGGTGCGACCATAACGCCTGAACACAGGATCGGCGGCATCTTCTTCGCCAAAGCCGTTGAGGTTGATGCCATGACACCCGGCGGCCGCGATGAGAGCAGTGGACCGCCCGTTAAGCGCGATCGTCGTACCATCCAGCACGATCGTGTAGCCGCGCATCAGGTCGATGGCCGCCTCGGCATCGTATATGTTGATTGGCTGGAAATCAACCCTGGAATCGCCGCATTGCGCGACCAGCGATCGCCCTTCCCGCTCATTGGTGTCGGCGATCGTGATCTGCTCAAAGGCGGAAAACTCTAGCAGATCGAGCACTGACTCCCGGCAAATCCTACCGGCGCCCCCAAGACAAAGAGCTCTCATGCTTCTCGTGCCTTCCTAATCTATCGAACCGACTGGCGTGAATGCCTTCAGCAAGCATAGCATTGCGGACACGGTGTTCCCTCTCAAAGACAGATCCCGCGCATTCCGCACGCCATCAGGCCACAGAGACCCCGCCAGGGTCGAGCTCACGACCGAGCTTCTGTCCACGGGGGGCTTGGTTACTCCGGCAGCGGGATATCGTTAACGGCCCGTTAAGCAGGTTAAGGATCTGTAAAGCATTCCAACTCCGACATGACTGGGCTTGCCTCGGAGCCGGCGTGCATGCGGTCGAAAGCCTCGCTCTTGAGCCACGAATCGTAGCTCTGCTTGTTCTCCCATTCGGTGACTGCCACGTAGTGTTTGTGCTCCGGCTCGTCCGAATCCAGTCGCAGGAACCTGAAGCTCGCGAAACCGGGTACGCCCTTCATGGCGCCGGCGTGCCGAAAGGCGCGCTCCAGATTCTCGGCGTACGACGCAGGGCAGGTGAGCCGATTCATCACGACATACATGTGGAGCCTCCGAACGGCTGAGGGCGACAGATTACGGCATCATTGCCCGGCGGTGCTGACGTCTGCATGCTCGCTGTGGGGCATGTTACCGCCGAGGACGCGGCCCAGCCATGCAGGCAGCCACCAGTTCCACTGGCCGAGCACCCGCATCGTCGCCGGCACCAGCAGGCATCTGATCAGCGTGGCGTCGAGCAGGATTGCGATTGCGAGCCCCAATCCCACGGCTTTGATAAGGACGATGTCTGTGAAGGCAAAGCTCCCGGCTATGATGACCAGGATAAGCGCCGCACTTGTGATAATCCTGCCCGTACGCTCCAAGCCGGTCGCGATGCCGGCCGCGTTGTCGCCTGTTTGCAGGTAGTGTTCGCGGATGCGGCTCAGGAGGAACACCTCGTAGTCCATCGAGAGTCCGAAGAGCGTGCAGAAGGTAATGATCGGCGTGATCTCGTCGACATACCCGGTAGGGCTGAAGTTGAAGATCGTGCTGAGGTGCCCCTGCTGGAAGATCCACACTACCGCTCCGTAGGCTCCGAGCAGGCTCAGCGCGTTCATCAGCACAGCCTTCAAAGGGAGGACAGCCGACCGGAGCAAGACCAAAAGCACGAAGTACGTCACGACCACGACGAACAAGATACAGATGGGGAATTGCGAATAGAGATTGTTCAGGTAATCCATCACTCCTGCGTCGAATCCGCCGACAGAATGCCGCAGCTTGGCGCCGATTGGCAGGGCGCGTGCGCGCTTAATCGTCTGGTCGATCTGACCTGTGCTGAGGCCGCGTCGCAGTTGCAGCGAGATGACCGTGCTGTTGTCCCCCACGTACTCCTTCACAGCTGTTGCGACCTGAGGGTTGCCCATGTACTTTTCGATTTGCTGGTACAGGGAGCGCCCGAACGGCATCAGGGTGACAAGACTCCTTGATTGCGTAGCGTCGACATTCGGGTCGCGCAAGAGCCTATGGACGTAATCGTAGAGCGCGCCCATCGCCGCCGGGGCAAGCAGATCTGTCGACGACTGCACGACAATCACGACGGGGTTGTTCTGGCGCTGCTCGAAGCGCTGGTCGAGGATGTCGAAACCGGCGCGCGAGGACACGTTCTTGGGGAGCATGGTAGCGTCGGGCACGTTCAACTGCAGCGCGCGAAACGGGGAGGCGATAATCGCTATTGCGACCAGAACAGAGCCGATAACCCACCAGGGGTGCCGCATGACGGCAGTCGCGAGTCCGTGCCAGAAACGATTGCGCCCCGCCTGCCGCCATGGAACAACCGGGAGCGAATCGATGCGAGGACCGAGCAGGCCGAGCACTGCTGGGAGGAGTGTGAGCGCCGAGAGCACGGACACGAAGACGACCAGGCTGCCGCCGAGCCCAATGGAGCGCAAGGCCATGGAATGGAAAATAAGCAGGCCCGAGAGGCCAATCATCACTGTCAGACCGGAGAACATCACCGCGCGGCCGGCACTGGCCGTCGCGATGGCCACGGCATCCTCTACGGGACGGCGATGCACTTCCTCGCGAAAACGGCTGGTCACGAACAGAGCGTAGTCGATGCCCACGCCCAGCCCGATCATGGTAGTCACGTTCAGGCTGAATATCGACAAATCGATCACGTGACCCAGCGCGAAGAGGAGGGCCAGTGTAGGCGTCACCGAGAACAATCCAGTGATGATCGGAACACCAGCTGCGACGAGCGTGCCGAACACCAGAACGAGCAGGAGCAGAGCGATCGGCAGTGTGAACTTTTCAACTTGCTGCAGATCCCGGCCGGAGAGCGTCTGCAAATCGCCGAAGACCGCGCCGTCTCCGGTCACATAGATCTGCAGCGCAGCGCTCCGCAACGCGGCGTGCACCGCCGGCACCAGCGACTGCACCTGGTCGAAACTGACCGAGTACTGGAGTACGGCCAGCGCGGCATGCCCGTCGACAGATACCATGCGCTGGTTCTGCAGGCCAGGTGGTTGGTGATAGAAGGTGTCGATACGGGCGATCTTGGGCAGCCGGGCTACCGGCGCGAGAGCGGCCTCCATGGCCTGCCGAAAGCGAGGATCCGTAACCACGAGGGTCGGGCTTGTGAAGACGACTGTCAGGTTGCTTGGAAAGAAGCCCAGATTGTGAACCAGGAGATTGGTAGTGCGATCGGCTTCGCTTGCGCCATTGGCGAATCCGCCTCCCTTGAGCACGGTCTCAACGCGTGGCGCGAACGGGACGCTCACCAGGAGCACCACGGACCAAACGACAAGCACTACCTTGCGCCATCGATACATGGCACGGCCAAGGCGATCGAACAACGCACACCTCCCTGACCGCGGGTGACCTACGTCAGCGTAACCTGCACGTCGACCTCGCGCGCGTCACGAGGCGGCTGGATAATGTTCCCTTCGACGGGGCGGCCGTCCACCACCATCGTGAGGCAGTTGCCGCTTCCCGCACGCGTCACCGAGATGCGATACGTTACACCTCGGAACTTGCGCGTAGCTGTGAACCCGTTCCAGTTCGTAGGTATAGTGGGAGCAATACTCAACCCGTCTAGCGTGGGCCGAATACCGAGGATCCACTGCGTGATTGCAGCGTAGTTCCAGGCCGCGGTCCCAGTCAGCCACGAGTTCTTCGCCTCCCCGTGTGATGGCGCGTCCCGTCCGGCGATCATCTGTGCGTACACATATGGCTCACACCGGTGCACGTCACTGATTGCCTCCCGCGCGGAGGGGTTGATGCGGAGATAGTAGTCGTGAGCACGGTCTCCGTTGCCGACACGCGCCTCGGCGATGATCACCCACGGATTATTGTGGCAGAATATGCCCGCGTTCTCCTTGTAGCCGGGCGGATACGACGAGACCTCGCCCAGGTGCAGGTAGTACCGCGAATAGGCCGGCTGCAACAGCATAATGCCGTGGGCGAGGCAAGTCTGGCGTGGACAGCGTTGAGAGCGGTTTGAGCCAGGTTGTCGTCGAGGCCGATGCCGGCCACCACACAGAAACCTTGCGGCTCGATGTAGATCTGGCCTTCCTCGCATTCACGAGAGCCGACCTTGTGGCCGAACGCATCATAGGCCCGGAGAAACCACTCGCCATCCCATCCGTGGTTATGAACGGCGCGGTCCATTTCGGCTGCCTTGTCGCGATACACGGCAGCCTCATACGTTCGCACCGTACGCGCGGCAATATCAGCCATCTCGCCTGCCGCAAGCACGAACAATGCGGCGATGAAAACCGACTCGGCCACCTTTCCGTCCTGGCTCGTGGTAGTCTGAAATGACTCACCAGGCGTTTCCGAGAAGCAGTTCAGGTTCAGGCAATCATTCCAGTCCGCGCGGCCGATGAGTGGAAGTCCGTGCGGGCCCAGGTTGTCTTGTGTATAGCGCAAGCTCCGCTGCAGGTGCTCGAAAAGCGGTTGCTCCGTGCCTGGCCGATTCGTATACTGCACAGGCTCGTCGAGTATCGCCCAATCACCGGTCTCCTTGATGTAGGCCGAGACACCTACTATCAGCCACAGTGGGTCGTCGTTGAAGTTCGTACCGACGGCGTCGTTTCCCCGCTTGGTCAGCGGCTGGTACTGGTGAAAAGCAGCCCCGGTCTCCATCTGAGTAGCCGCGAGGTCCAGAATTCGGTCGCGCGCGCGCGCCGCATCAATGTGGACGAAACCGAGCAGGTCCTGGTTCGAGTCGCGGAAGCCCAGACCGCGGCCGATACCCGACTCGAAGAACGAAGCAGAGCGCGACATATTGAAGGTGGCCATGCACTGGTACGCGTTCCAGATGTTGACCATCCGATTCGTATGCACGTCCGGCGTGTTGACCTGCAAGTTGGCCAACGCGCCATCCCAATAGTGCTGGAGAGATACAAGAGATTCCGCCACAGTGCCGGCGTCGAGGTAGCGGTTGATTCTTGGGCGAACTGTCCGTTTGTTGATCACCTGCGACCGCGGAGGGTCGAACTTGGCGTCTCTGGCGTTCTCGTGGTAACCAAGGACAAACAGCACTTGCTTGGTTTCGCCCGGCTGAAGTGTCACTTTCACATGGTGCGAGCCCATCGGCGCCCAGCCGTGCGCCTGAGAATTAAACGCCTCGCCGCGCTCCACGGCAACCGGGCGATCCCAGTCTCGATACGGGCCGAGAAACGTGTCTCGCTGCGTATCGAAACCGGCCAGCGGCTCGGAACATGCGAAGAATGCGAAATGATCGCGGCGTTCCCGGTACTCGGTCTTGTGATAGATGATGCCATCGACGACTTCGACCTCACCCGTGCTGAAGTTCCTCTGGAAGTTCGTCATGTCGTCCTGCGCTTCCCAGAGGCAGAACTCCACGCAAGAGAACAGCGAAAGCGATGCCGTATCGGTGCGCAGGTTCGTTATGCGGAGCCGCCAGACTTCGAGGTTTTCGCCCAAGGGGACGAAATAGGTCGTCTCAGCACGAATACCGGTTCGGGTCGAAGCGATAATCGTATAGCCCAGGCCGTGCCGGCACGAGTAGTCGATCAGCGGCGTCCGTGTAGGCTGCCATGAGGGCGACCAGTACTCACTGCTGGCGTTATCGCGGAGATAGATGTAGCGGCCGCCGGAATCAAGCGGCACATTGTTGTATCGATAGCGAGTCAGGCGCCGAAGTCGTGCATCCCGATAGAAAGAGTAGCCGCCGGCTGTGTTTGAGATCAAGCCGAAATACGTCTCGCAACCAAGATAATTCATCCAGGGTAGTGGAGTGTCTGGCAGCGTGATCACATACTCGTGCTGCTGATCATCAAAATGTCCAAATTGCATGCCTTCATCTCCGCTGCGAGAGTCATCTGTTGCGGCCGACAGGTAGAAAGCGGAACTCGCTCGTCTCGGCGCAGTCATGCGGACCCAGCATGGAGCATACACAAAAAGCGATGGGCATGGCGCCCAACGGATGCCCCGCGGGCGAACCTTGACCATGCGAGCGACGAAATCCGCTATCCCAGCAGGCCGGCGTGCATGACCTGCAGCTGCGCCCGCTCAACGCACGACGAAGCCTCCCCCGCCTTTTCGGATTCATGCGAGAAATCCATTCAAGACGAGGGAGGCTACAGCCGAATTCGCGTTGTGCCAGGCCGATCTGCTGGGATGACTGCCGGATTTAGGGAAAACGGCCGTTCATAGCACGGCTCACCGTATGGTCAAACCCCGGTTCCGGCGGTCGCGGCCGGAGTGGCATTAGGCGACGCGCCGTGCTGTCCACTGCCTGAGCCGAACCGTCCACCGTTCCGCCCGAAGAATCCAAATCCCGGCCCAGGCCTGCCTGACTGGGCGGTACCGAAGACCGTGATGCGCAGAGCAGTCAGTGTCTTGCCGTCGGCACTGAGCGTGCCTTCCGCCACGATCTCCGAGCCCTTCACGATAGTTGAGGCATTGACCGTAGCGCCCGACATGTCGACGAAGAGAGTGCTCGACGTCGTGACTACCGTCTTGGAGCTCGTTCCGGCGCGATTCGCGATCGTGTACGACCCGCCGGCCACTGTCGATACCTGGCCCGACACACGCGGCGTCTGGATGTTTACGAGCAATGCGTTGAGCGAGCCATCGGCGTTCGCAGTGCCCACGACGTCAATGGACGTGTTTGCAGTCACATCCGATTGCGACCCGCTGTGGCCTGCTCGCTTGTACGTTGTGCTTGGACTCAAGACCACCGTGTGCATACTTCCGTCAAAACTGGTGATGGTCACATTCGAGCCGCTCACACCGGTCACGACCCCCGACTCGCGCGGGAGTATCACGTCGACTGCGGTAGCCGTGACGGTGCCCTGCGCGGAGCGAGTGCCCTGAACGGCAATTTGGTCGCCTTGCCGGAGGTCTCCCAGCGCGATAGTCGCGCCCGCCCTGGTGTACTTCGTGCTGCTCGTGACAGTGATCGTAATGGTCTGGCTTCCGCGTACCGTCGCGGTGATCGTACTGCCGCTAATTCGCGAAACGGTCAGTCCGCGTCCGAAGCGTCCGGCGCGAACTCCGCCGTTCATCGGGCCTGAGAAGCGGCCGTTCGCCGATGACGACGGCGCAGACGAGGCCTGCCATTCGTTGGACACCGCCGCCGCCGAAACGCTTCTAGCGGCGTCAGGGGTTGCCGCGGAAGACTGGCTGCCGTGCGCGAGCGCAACGCCGCTCGTTGCCAGGCCGACTGCCAGCACCACCGCCGCCACTGGTCTCAACCGACGTCGTGTTACGCGTGTCCTGGGAGACTCAGTGATCTGAGCGCCCTCCGTTGTCTGTTGGGTCTCCATAGAAGAGTGATCCTTTCCTTGGCTTGCGCGCGCACGGTCTGCGATTCTTCGCCTCTGTAGTTGCGTACGCACGTTCTGCGGTCGTCCGCGCCGGGCTGACCTTCGTAGTCTCGCCAAGCACACTCTGATCGTAGAATCGGATGATGACTCTTCTGTGATAAGTCAGTGATAAACATGTGATCGCTTGGCAACAGATTGACGACACATGCGTTAGGCCCGATGTATCACGGTCGCGCGCACCTCGCGACAAGAGGGAATGGGGAGTACCCAGTCCGCTTCCTGGAGAAGAACAACCCAGGACTCGCCAACTGTGTGGGGATCAACATACGGCCGTCGCGGTGGCGAGCATTGCCGACGACAGAGGCGGTGCCGGCAGCAGGACAGTGCGATCATCGAGTGAGAGTGCGAACAAGGTCAGAATTACGGCATTACACATCGATAACAGGAGCAAGATAGCGGCCGGCCCCGGCAACAGGCCCTTATCGCCTGTTGCCGGGGCCGGTCCACGCTGGAGCCGACGCGGGGACTCGAACCCCGGACCTGCGGTTTACGAAACAGCTGCTCTACCAACTGAGCTACGTCGGCGCAAGACGGAGCGGAACAGAGTCCCGCGCAAGGAATTATAGTGACGCTCAGGGGATGTGTCAATTAATCAGGCACCTCGACACCGTATAAACTAGGTAGTGGTCGCGTCGCGGCGACGGCTGGTCCGGATTGGGGGCGCGCAAGGTGGTAATGAGAGACGCGGCACTGCCGGATGACCTTCCCATCCTGCGCCGTTTGATGAACGAGTATCTGCTGGAATCCGATCCGTCTTGCGATCCAGCGGAGATATGGGATGACCACTACTATGTCGCGTGCCTTGCATCCGAGGCGGCCGGCACGCTGAAGGTGCTGCTGGCCGAAGAGGATGGCTGCCCCATCGGGTTCGCGATACTTCGAATCGAGGCGCAATGGTACCGCCCCAGGCTGCTCGTCGGGCACTTTGAGGAAGTGTACGTGCGGGCGGAATACCGGTGTCGCGGCATCGCGAGCCATATGATTGCTTCGGGCATGCAATGGCTGCGCCGGCGTGGCGCCCAGACGCTCTCGGCCTCGGTCGTGGAGGATAATCCGCGCGCTCTGACATTCTGGCGGAATCGCGGCTTCCAGGTGTGCACCCACCGTCTCTACCGGAGCTGACCGCGCCAAGCGGATGAGTTGAGCAGCACGGCATGTAACCGATGATTTAGCGGGGACGGTGGCCGCTTCCGCTATACTTAACCACACTGAAACCGGCGGCTGGATCGATATACGGCGCCGGGTCGTAAGCGATACATGCCATGTGGGCACGATGATCTTGAGCGCTCCTGCATCGCCGAAGTGCGCCGTAAGAACCAGGAAGAGAGAGAGATGCTCGACCTGAAGTTTATCCGTGAGAATCCTGAGGTCGTTCGCGAAGCAGCAAGAAAGAAGCGCAGCGATCTCCCACTCGATGAGCTCCTCGAATTGGATAGCGAGGTCATGGCGGAGCGCCAGGCCATTCAGGACCTACGCGAGCAACAGAACCGCGTCTCAAAGAGCGTTCGCGACGCGCGCACGCCGGATCAGAAGCAGGAGATGGTCGCGCAGGGCCGCGCGCTTGGCGACGAGATATCTCGCCGCGAGAACGAGCTGAAAGTAGTGGACGACAGGCTGCAGGCGCTGCTGCTGCGGGTACCCAACATACCGGACGAATCCGTCCCGGAGGGAGGCGGCGAGGACGAGAATGTTGCGATTCGACACTGGGGCGAGCCGACGCATTTCGAGTTCGAGCCAAAGGACCACGTTGCGCTGATGGAGCAACTCGACATGCTGGATGTTGCGCGCGGCACCCGCATCGCGGGGAGTCGCAGCTACGTTCTGCGCAATGCCGGGGCATTGCTCGAGTTCGCGCTGATTCGTTTTGCCCTCGACAGGATCACTGCCAAAGGGTTTACGCCTCTGATCGTGCCCGCGCTCACGCGCGAAGCCGCTCTGGTGGGCACTGGGCAATTCCCAACCGGCCGCGAGCAAATCTACGAGATCCCAAAGGACGATCTCTACCTGGTCGGCACCGCGGAGGTGAGCATGACCGGCATGTATGCCGGCGAGATCCTCAGCTACACGGATCTACCGATCAGAATGGTGGCGTTCTCTCCGTGTTTCAGACGCGAAGCGGGCAGTTTCGGGCGCGATGTTCGGGGCGTCATGCGTGTACATCAGTTCACCAAGGTCGAGCAATATGTGATCTGCGAGAACGATCCGTCCACGTCGCTTGAGTGGCTGGAGCGCTTGCTGCAGAACGCGGAGGAGATCGTGCAGGCCCTCGAGCTACCCTATCGTGTCATGCTCGTGTGCACCGGAGATATGGGCGACGGCAAGGTGAAGAGCTACGATATTGAATGCTGGGTGCCAAGCGAGAACCGGTATCGAGAAACGCACTCGGACTCCGCTCTTTTCGATTGGCAGGCGCGACGGGCAAATCTGCGATATCGGGATGACGCGGCCAAGGTTCGCCACGTGCACACGCTGAATAACACCGCTCTCGCTTCACCACGCATCATGGTGCCGCTGCTTGAAAATCATCAGCAGGCGGATGGCTCGATTCACGTGCCCAAGGCGCTTCAGCCGTACCTCGGCATGGAGGTCATCGGTCGCCCGGCCTAGCGAGCTTTCAAAGAAGTATCACGCCCGGGCAGGGCCTGTCAGCACCGTCTGCAGGGTCTCCAGAAGGCGCTCGTTGTCCTGACGCGCGCGGACGGTAATGCGCACGCAGCTCTCAAGGGGAGAGCCGGGAGCGAATGTGCGCAGCACCAGCCCGTGCTGCAGGCAGGCAGCTCGCATGCGCGCCACGATTTGCGCCGAGGATGCTCGTGCAAGCACGAAATTCGCATGCGAAGGGTAGGGGGCCAGGCCGAGGTCCTCTAGCGCCGCAGCGAGCATCGTCCGCTCTCGAAGCACGCCGTCTACGTTCGCGCGCATCGCGGCCACGTCACCTACTGCTTTCTCGGCGACTACGACGCTCATGTAGCTCACGCTTTGCGGTGGTCGTACGCGATTCAGCAGTCCAGCGATCTCGGCCGAGCACGCGGCATAGCCGACGCGCGCCCCGGCCAGGCAGAACGCCTTGGAGAACGTGCGCACCACGACCAAACGTGGATACCGGTGCAGCGCGGGAAGCACTGACTCGCCTGAGAACTCGGCGTATGCCTCGTCGACGACGACGATGCCGTCTGCCTCGCGAGCCAAGCGCTCGACCTCGGCGGTCGGTAGGCGAAGGCCCGTCGGGTTATTCGGGTTGCAGAGAAAGACAAGCTTTGCGCCAGCGCTTGCCTCGATTAGCGCGTCCACGTCGAGACTGAGGTCAGGGTTCATCGGCACGGATGTTATGCGTGCGCCACTCTCCTGGGCGCCAACCCGGTACATCGCATACGTAGGTTGAGGGATGACAACATGATCAGCCGGATCGACGAAAGTCCGGGAAATGATGTGCAGAATCTCGTCCGCACCGGCGCCGACGACGAGATTCTCGCCTGGAAGGCCCGCGTAGCGGCCTATCGCGCGCACCAGGGTGGCATAGCTGCTATCGAAGTACTCGTTGACGGACGGTACCGCTTCTATGTCGCGAATTGCACTCGAGAACGAAACCGGCGGCAGCGGCGACGTGTTCGTATCGAAACGTACGACGTGCGCGGCGTCGAGTCCGTAGCGCGCCGCGACCTCCAGGTTCGACATCTCCCAGATGTAAGGCTCGATACCCAGGACGGCCGGCCGCGCCAGGCGAGATGCTATGCTCTGGGTCGCGCTCTCAGTCGACATAGTGTCTCGTGCTCCCAATCGTGTCCCGTGTTCGCCCTTCAGCATACCTGATGGACAGGAGAAGAGCGGTGAGGCGCCATGTCGGCGCCTCACCGCTCTTCTCGTGTAGCATCGACATTCGGCGATGTGGAACGGAGCCTAGCCTACGGCGACGATTGTGACTGTGGCGCCGACATCAGTTAGCTTCGTCTTTACCGCCTCAGCTTCGTCCTTGCTCACGTTTTCCTTAATCGGCTTGGGGGCGTTGTCCACGAGATCCTTGGCCTCTTTCAGGCCGAGGCTGGGCACGAGCTCGCGCACGGCCTTAATCACGTTGATCTTGTTCGGGCCAACGACTGTGAGGCTGGCGGTGAACTCGGTCGGCTCTGCCTCGGGTTCGGCGGCTACGGGCGCGGCGGCCACCGGCGCCATGCCAAAGGCAGCCACGGGAGCGGCGGCTTTGACGCCGAACTTGTCTTCGATAGCCTTTACCAGGTCTGACACTTCCAGGAGGGTGAGGCCGGAGATGGCGTCAACCAACTCCTCGGTGCTCAACTTGGCCATTGGGTGCAACCCCTTTCTTGACTGACTATTGCTGTTCCTTGAGTTTGTCCTCGTATGCGGAAAGTGCGTAGAGCAGGTTCTGGATGCCACCGTTGAGTGTCGCCGCAAGGTTTCCGGCCGATGCCTGCAGTGCCCCGAGCAAGGTGGCGATCTGTTCTTCGCGTGGCCGCATCGTGGTGAGACGTTCGACGCCCGCGGCGTCAAGTCCTACGTCACCCAGAATGCCGCCCGTGACCTTCACGTTTTCCTTGCGAAGCGCTTTCACGGCGTCGCTCACGGCCTTCGCGCCCTGCGGCTCGCTTCCGTATATGAAGGCGATGGCAGTTGGCCCGGTGAAGAGCTTGTCCAGGCCGGGTTTGCCGGCATTGGCCGTAGCTATCCGCAGCAGCGTGTTCTTCGTGATCTTCACTTCGATGTTGCTGGGTCGAAGCTTTCTCCGCAGGTCGGAGAGCTCGCTAACCTTCAGCTCGCGGTAGTGCAAAAGCACCGCGGCATTCGCGCCTTGAAACCGTTTGGTTAAGTCAGCAACTTCGGCTATCTTCTTCGCTGTCGGCACGCTCTCAATCCTCCTTTCCATCAAGATCAGTAGGCAAAAAAAGACCCCAGCGAATCACTGAGGCCGAGAAAGACGGACGAGGTGACAGGAGTCGCGCGACCCATATCAGTGCGCCCATCGCCTCGGCAGGCTGCTCGTTTAAGCGCCTCAAGGGCGCGCCCGCGGTCTACAGCGACAGTACCGGCGTTGATGCCGGAAGTAATAGTAGCCGGGCGGGCGACATTCGTCAACTGGTCGTCCGCATTACAAGGTGAGAGGAAGCGGTGAGGCGCCTCACCGCTTCCTCTATTGAGTGTGAGCTGAAGATGCGTCAGGTCCTAGCTAGCCTTGAGCGACTGGGACGCGCTCAGGTCGAGATGGATGCCAGGGCCCATGCTCGACGCCAGGGTAATCGTCTTGATGTACTGTCCTTTTGCACCGCTCGGCTTGGCAGCCACAAGCGCGTCGATCATCGCCGCGACATTGTCGAGGATCGCCGGCTCTTCAAAGGATAGCTTGCCGACGGGGACGTGGACGAGGGCAGACCGATCGACACGGAATTCGACTCGCCCGCTTCGTACCTCTCGGATCGTGCGCTCGATGTCGAACGTAACGGTGCCGGCCTTGGGATTTGGCATCAGGCCGCGGCGTCCCAGGATCTTGCCGAGGCGGCCGACCGCCTGCATCATATCCGGCGTGGCGATTGCGACATCGAAGCCGATCCATCCTTCGGTGATCTGCTTGACCAGATCGGCGGCGCCGACAAAGTCCGCGCCCGCCTGTTCCGCCTCTCGAGCCTTGTCGCCCTGGGCGAATACCAGGATGCGGACGACCTTGCCGGTTCCGTGGGGTAGGACGGCTGTGCCGCGCACCATTTGGTCGGCATGGCGAGGATCTACACCAAGCCGGAAATGTAGTTCCACAGTGGGGTCAAACTTCACGTACGAAGTTCGCTTGAGGAGTGAGACAGCGTCTTTAGGTAGGTAGAGAGTGGTCGGATCGACGAGCTTCGCGGCAGCTACATAATTCTTGCCATGCTTTGCCATGTGTGCTTACTCCTGTGGTCGCTAGCGGACCGCGAACGGTCCTCCCACGCAGGCCAGCGCGTTACAGCCGGCCGGCTGCTACTCTGTGATCTCGATGCCCATGCTCCGCGCGGTGCCGGCAATCGTACGCATGGCCATCTCGACGTCGTTCGCGTTGAGATCGGGCATCTTGGTCTCGGCGATCTCGCGAAGTTTTTCTCGGGAGATGGTGCCGACCCGGTCCTTGAGTGGATTCTTGGCACCCGACGTAATGCCGGCAGCCTTCTTCAACAGTTCCGAGGCCGGCGGTGTCTTCGTAATGAAGGTAAACGATCGGTCCTCGTAGACAGTGATCTCGACCGGTACGATGCTGCCGGCTTTTGCGGCGGTCTTCTCGTTGTATTCCTTAACGAAGCCCATGATATTGACGCCGTGCTGCCCTAGCGCCGGACCCACCGGCGGCGCCGGGGTCGCCTTGCCGGCAGGGAGTTGCAGCTTCACAATTGCTCGTACGCGTTTTGCCATGGTACCGGGGTAGCGACCAGCCGGCCTCGACCGGGCTCGCTTCCCCCATCCTCCTCTACTTACAGCTTCTCGACCTGAAGGAAATCCAACTCGACCGGCGTTTCCCGGCCAAACATGCTTACAAGAACCTTGAGCTTGTTGCGGTCGGGGCTCACTTCATCGATCACGCCGATAAACTCGAGGAACGGCCCGTCGATGATCTTGACGCTCTGACCCTTGGTGAAGGTCGCCTTGACTTTCGGCGCTTCCTCACCCATTTGCTTCAGGATCTGCTTGACCTCGCTGTCCTGCAGCGGCACGGCTTTGGTACCGGAGCTGACGAACCCGGTCACGCCCGGGGTATTCCGTACGACCGACCAGGAATTGTCGTCCATCAGCATCTCGACCAGCACATAGCCTGGGTACAGTTTCCGCTGGACCGTGTTGCGCTTTCCGTTCTTGATCTCGATCTCATCTTCGACCGGGATCTCGACGCGGAAAATGCGATCTTCCACCCCCATTGACTGGATGCGGTGCAAGAGATTCTGTTTCACCTTATTCTCATAGCCCGCGTAGGTGTGGATCACGAACCATTGCCGGGCGTCAACCGATGCTTCGGTGGTCACGACAGCCCTTTCTCCGATGCGATTGCCTCGCTTACGCTGTCAGGCCTCGACTCCGGCCCGACGTGGCACGCCGCCTGCGATAGCCGTTGACTACACATCACGGACTTGCGCTCGCGAAGATCTAGTCAATCGACGTAATGATCTTTGCGAATAGGGTATCAAACCCGAACATAAAGAACGCGATTACCAGGCAGACCACGACGACCACAATTGTGAGATTCGTTGTCTGCTCGCGCGTCGGCCAGTTCACCTTGCGGAGCTCACTTCGCGACTCGCGAAGGTAGCGCAGCAAGCTGGCCTGGCGCGTGGTTGCCGGCGTACCGGTCGTTGGTTTGACCGTAGTACCTGCCATTTACTTCGTTTCCCGATGCGAACGGTGGCACCTGCACCACCTACAGTACTTGCTCAGCTCCATCCGGTCAGGATCGTTCCGGCGGTTCTTCGTTGTGGTGTAATTGCGGCGCTTGCATTCGGTACAAGCCAGGACGATGAAGATTCTGTTCTCTTTCTTGGCGCTTGCCATTGCCCTCTCCCGAGAGAAAGCCACCATGCCCGGCTCGGGCCTTCAGCCCAACTCCAATGCGCGGCAGCTCAGCCCTCCTACTTCTCGATCTTGGTGACGGCGCCGGCGCCGACGGTGCGGCCGCCTTCACGGATGGCGAAGCGCAGGCCCTGCTCCAGCGCCACCGGCACGATCAGCTCCACGCCCATCTCCACATTGTCCCCGGGCATCACCATCTCCTGGCCCTCCGGCAGGCTGATGGAGCCCGTCACGTCCGTGGTGCGAATGTAGAACTGCGGCCGGTAGCCCTTGAAGAAGGGGGTGTGGCGCCCGCCCTCCTCCTTGGCCAGCACGTACACCTGGGCCTTGAACGTGGTGTGCGGGGTGATCGAGCCCGGTTTGGCCAGCACCTGGCCCCGCTCGATCTCGTCCCGCTCCACCCCGCGCAGCAGGCAGCCCACGTTGTCCCCCGCTTCCCCTTGGTCCAGCGTCTTCTGGAACATCTCCACGCCCGTGACGACGACCTTGCGCGTCGCCGCCCCCATGCCGATGATCTCGATCTCATCCCCCGTCTTGACCACCCCGCGCTCGATGCGCCCCGTGGCCACCGTGCCCCGCCCCTTGATCCCGAAGACGTCCTCCACCGGCATCAGGAACGGCTTGTCAATCGCGCGCTGCGGCGTCGGAATGTACGCGTCCACCGCGTCCATCAACTCCCAGATGCACCGCGCGTAGGGGTCGTCCCGCAGCAGCGTCGTCCCTTTCTCCAGCGTCTCCAGCGCACTCCCCTTCACCACCGGGATCTCGTCCCCCGGGAACTGCTGCCGGCTCAGCAACTCGCGTACCTCTAACTCCACCAGCTCGATCAGCTCCGGGTCGTCCACCATGTCCGTCTTGTTCATGAACACCACGATGCTCGGCACCTCGACCTGCCGCGCCAGCAAAATGTGCTCCCGCGTCTGCGGCATCGGCCCGTCCGCCGCGCTCACCACCAGAATGGCCCCGTCCATCTGCGCCGCCCCCGTGATCATGTTCTTGATGTAGTCGGCGTGCCCCGGACAGTCCACGTGCGCGTAGTGCCGCGCGTCCGTCTCGTACTCCACGTGCCGAATGGCGATCGTGATCCCCCGCTCCCGCTCCTCCGGCGCATTGTCAATCTGGTCGTACGCCACGTACTTGGCCTTGCCCGCCGCCGCCAGCGTCTTCGTGATCGCCGCCGTCAGCGTCGTCTTGCCATGGTCTACGTGCCCAATCGTCCCCACGTTTACGTGCGGCTTGGTCCGCTCAAACTTCTGCTTCGCCATTGTGAACGATTTACCCTTTCCCGTACGCCTCGGCTACCACCTCGACAGAAGCCGGTTGATCAGCGAATCGCGGTGAGTTGCCGCCCCTCTTTGTGGTGGGCCGCCGCTCACCGCGAATAGCGGACCGAGTCTGATGAGCCCCAGGTGGGAATCGGACCCACGACCTCGCCCTTACCAAGGGCGCGCTCTACCACTGAGCTACTAGGGCGCTCTACAGAGTTTACCTGCACCGCCAACCAGCGCAGAGTGGGCAGAGAGAGATTCGAACTCCCGAAGGCGTACGCCAGCTGATTTACAGTCAGCCCCCGTTGGCCACTTGGGTATCTGCCCGCGACGAACGACCTCGTTCCTGGCCTGGAACGCACACGCACGGAGCCGACGATGGGACTCGAACCCGCAACCCACGGTTTACAAAACCGTTGCTCTGCCAATTGAGCTACGTCGGCGTTGGGCGCAAGAACACATGCCGGTCCTTTGCCTTGCGCACACAAGTATAGGGGTCTGACTTCGCACGCGTCAAGCTCTTGAAGACACTAGTCTTTCGCGAGGCTCATGGGGAACTCGTGGTCACCATCGTGCACCCATTTGCCTTCTTGCTCGAGGCATACGAACGCCCGCCCAAAACGATCTTTGTCGACCTGGGCGACGTGCGGAATGGAGATTGCGTAGGGATCGCCCGTCGTATACGCATAGAATCGCCGCGCTATCTCCGCCTTCCGACACGCGCGCAGGTCGAGCCAGCAGTTGACGCCGCTGGCTCCTGGATCCTGGCAATGAACTTCTCCGCCCGGTGGAATAGGACGAAGCGGATTGTTATTGTACTTGTCACACTGATTGAGTCCCCGCGTGATACCGGACACGGGGTCGTTGGAGCCCGGGTGAAGGTGTGCACAGGCCATCTTGCTCAATTTCCTTTGCTGCAATCGCGTGACGGCGCGACTCGCGTGAGCACAAGGTCCCCATTCAGTATGCCGAGCGAAAGAGCGCCATGACGCGTCGCAGTTCCGCGCAAGGACGATCTGCTCAGTGCCGGAAATGACGAACCTTGGTAAACACCATCGCGACGCCGTGGTTGTCGGCAACCTTTATCGATTCCTCATCCCGGATCGACCCGCCCGGTTGAATGATCGCAGTCACGCCTGCCTCGATTGCCCGCTGGACGCCGTCGGCGAACGGGAAATACGCGTCCGACGCCAAAACGCTGTTCCTTGCACGTTCCTTGGCATGGCGTACTGCCAGCTCAACACTGTCCACTCGCTTCATTTGGCCTGCGCCCACGCCAATCACGGTGAGGTGACGTGCCAGGACAATCGCATTGGATTTCACGTGTTTGACAGCACGCCAGGCAAAGCGCAGGTCGGTGATTTCCTCGAGCGTCGGTTGGCGCTTCGTCACCACGAGCAGCTTGAGTTCCAGGTCTTCGGTCGTCGGTTGTCGGTCCTGGACGACGAATCCACCAGTGACCCGCTTGAAGTCAAGCCTGTCGTCCGGTAGCCAGCCGAATTCACCCTTGCGCGGCGCGGACCGTTCGCCCATGGCGATCAAGCGCAGGTCGCGCTTCTTCTGCAGGATCTCGAGGGCTTCATCGCTGTAATCCGGGGCCACGATCGCCTCATAGAACACGGCGCTAATCTCTTGAGCCGTCGCACCGTCCACGATCCGGTTAACGCCGATTATGCCTCCATACGCGGCCTGGGGATCGCCGGTGTGCGCTCGCCGATACGCTTCGCTCAGGTCGGTGTGACAGGCAAGTCCGCAAGGGTTCGTGTGCTTGATAATCACCACGCACGGCGCCTGCTGGAAGTCGCGCACCACAGTCCATGCTGCGTCGATATCCAGGAGATTATTGAAGGATAGCTCGCGGCCGTGCAGCTGCCGCGCGGTTGCCAACGTACGCAATCCAATCTCGCTGGTAGTAGGCACGGTAGTGTAGAACGCTGCATTCTGGTGCGGGTTCTCGCCGTACCTGAGGTCCTTGACTTTCCGCATCGGGAGGCTGAGATTGTCGGGGAAGTCGGCCCCGAGCTGGTCGCACAGGTAGGCTGCGATATACGAGTCATACGCCGCAGTGTAGCTGAAGGCTTTGGCCGCCAGACGCAATCCTAGCGGCGGCGCACCATCGAGGTCTTCGGGATCCTCGGGCGAAACCCGATGCTTGAGTTCCGAAAGCACCGCATCGTAGTCGCCTGGATCCGTGACCACAAGCACATGCTTGTGGTTCTTGGCCGCCGCCCTGATCAGCGCGACACCACCAATGTCGACTTGTTCCATCGCCGCAGACAGGCCGACGGGTTTCTCGCTGACCGTTTGCACGAACGGGTACAGGTTGACGACGATCAGGTCTATTGGTATGACGCCGAGATCAGCGAGGGTGGCAACATGCTCGGGATTATCCCGATCAGCCAGGAGACCGGCATGTATCGCAGGATGGAGTGTCTTGACTCGCCCGTCGAGGATTTCTGGGGCGCCGGTGAGTTCGGCGACGGTCGCGACGGCGACTCCGTCATCCGCCAGTGTCTGGAATGTCTTGCCTGTCGAGAACAGTTCGACGCCAAGGGCTAGAAGCTGCTTGGCGAAATCTACCAGGCCGGACTTGTCATAGACACTCAGCAACGCTCTCATTGGCAGCCCCTTCCGAAACTAGCACCCGCCGCCCCTCGACGCTCACGCGCCCTTCGGCAATCGATTTCACCACCGCTGGCAACAGTCTGTGCTCCTGCTCCAGTATGCGCCCTGCCAGGACCTCCACCGTGTCTGATGCCAGAACCCGCACCGCTGCCTGAGCGATGATTGGGCCCGCATCGATCTCCTCGTTGACGTAGTGTACAGTGCAGCCGGTCACCTTCACACCATATGCCAGTGCCTCGGCCTGAGCGTGCAGCGTGCCCCCGAAGGCCGGCAGCAGGGACGGATGAATGTTGACAATGCGCCCGCCAAACGGCTTCAAGATGGCCTCCGTCGCAATCTGGTCGAATCCGGCCAGAACGACAAGTTGTACACCCTGGGTCAACAACGCGTCAGCAACCGCCGACTGCTGCGCGTGTCTGCTTGGGTAACTGGCGCGGGGGAATACATAGGTGGGTATGCCGCAGGATCGAGCATACCGCAGGCCGCCGCAAGCCTGCCGGTTGGTCGCAACGCAACAGATGTCGACCGATTCATGCCCGGCCGGGAATGCTTCAAGCAGCGCGCGCAGATTGCTGCCTCGGCCCGATATCAGCACACCAACGCGCATCAGAATAATCCCGTGACGCGGCCACGAGAGCTGCCTGCCTCGATTGTGCCCACGATAGAGGCGCCCGGGAGCGCACTGAGCACGTCCGCCGAATCCGCGGCTTTGCAGGCCAGAATCATGCCCAAGCCCATGTTGAACGTTCTGTACATCTCACTCGCCGTGAGGTCGTACTGGCTCAGAATGGAGAATATCGGCGGCGGCGACCACGAACTCGGATCGAGTCGGGCCGCGAGTCCGGTAGGCAGCATTCGCGGCACATTGCCGGGGAGCCCGCCTCCGGTGATGTGGGCAAGACCCAGCACCAGGTTGGCGTCGAGGAGCGGCACCAGAGCACTGAGGTAGCACGCGTGTTCGGCAAGCAGGGCATCCCTAATGCTTCCGTGCGACCGGAAATCCGTGCTGGCCGGTAACTCCTCGTCGAGTCTGTCGAAAAGCAGCGCTCGCGCCAGGCTGTAGCCGTTTGTGTGGAGGCCGGCGGATGGCAGGCCGATGAGCGAATCCCCCACCTGGATGCTCGAGCCGTCGATCAGTCTATCTCGTGCAACCGTGCCGACGATGAAGCCGGCTACGTCGAAGGCATCTTCTCGATAAATGTCGGGCAGCTCCGCCGTTTCCCCTCCGACCAGCGCGGCCCCGTGACTCTTGCACGCCCCGGCCATGCCGGTCACTATGGCAGCAGCCCGCTCAGGCCTGAGCTTGTCGAAGGCCAGGTAATCGAGGAAGAAGACCGGGCGCGCTCCGCAGGTCAAGATGTCGTCAATGCAATGGTGAACCAGGTCGCGTCCCAGACCCGCGCACTCTTGGTCGGTGCGGGCAAGGCATAGCTTCGTTCCTACTCCGTCTGCGCTGCTGACCAGAAGCATGTCGCCGCCGGGAGAGGGCACGGCGGCGCCAAACGATCCAAACCGATTGAGAATCCCGGGACCGGTTGCTATCGCAGGGCGCATTAACTCGACCGCTAGTTCGCCGGCCGCGATGTCGACTCCTGCCTCGACATAGGAATGTGCTCGTGCGGTTGTGCCAGCGGGATCATGCAGGGCGTCGCCACGGTGCACACAGCGTGGCTTGGACTCCGACATCTATAGCTCGCCCAGAAGGTTGCGGAGCTCGCTCCGATAGCGCGCCGAGGCGTTGAGCAACCTTTCCCCTTCGGCCGCGCTCGGAACTCCGGCTACGAGTAAATCCGTGTCCGTGAGCGACTCAACCAGCAGCTCGTAGTGTTCGAAGCGCAGGCGCAGTCGGACGGCAGCGCCCGCCTCCAGGGTGCGGCCCAGGTGGTGCAAATCGCTCATCGTACTGCTCGCCAGTGCGCCGATTGCTGGTAGGTCGACGGTTCCTCGGCATTGTCCGTCAACCAGCAAGCCGTCGTCTCCAACTATCAGCGCTACTGAAAGACCTTCATCCGTGACCATGTTTGCGAGTATCTTCGCTAGATCCATGAATCCTCCTTGTGGCTTCGAGCATTAGAAGCTATGAACTCGTCGCGGCCTCCAGTTCAGCCTGCACGGGCATAGGATACCGCCCATCGAGGCACGCGCGGCATGAATGCGCCTCCAGGCGGCCGACAGCCTTGATCAATCCTTGGATGCTCAGATATTCCAGCGAGTCAGCGCCCGTGTACAGCAGGATCTCGTGCAGTGAGTTGTTGGCGGCGATGAGCTCGGATCGACGACTTGTATCCATCCCGAGATGGCATGGATAGCGATACGGGGGTGATGCAATGCGGAGGTGAACCTCGCGCGCTCCTGCTCGCCGAAGCATGGCGACCAGCGGCCGGCTCGTCGTGCCTCGTATCAGCGAATCTTCGATCACGACCAGTCGCTTGTCCTTAAGCTCGCCGGATAATGGATTGAATTTGAGCTGGATTCCGCGGTCCCGCTCCAACTGCGTGGGTGAGATGAATGTGCGGCCTATGTACCGATTCTTCACCAGGCCGTCTCCGTACGGGGTGCGTGACTCTCTCGCGTAGCCCACAGCCATCGGGATGCCGGACTCGGGCACGGGCATGACCATGTCGGCATTTACCGGGTGCTCGATCGCCAATTGCCGGCCGAGAGCGACGCGTGCGCTGTGGACGCTGCGTCCCTCGATCACGCTATCGGGGCGGGCAAAGTAGATGAATTCAAAGGAGCATAGTCGCGGCTTGGCCTTTGCATAGCGCACGGACCTGACACCCGCGCGCGAAATCTGAATGACTTCGCCTGGCTCAATCTCACGCTCAAGTTGCGCGCCTACGGCGTCCAGTGCACAGGATTCCGACGCCACAACCCAGCCATCCAGCAGCCTGCCCAGACAGAGCGGGCGAATGCCCCAGGGATCGCGCGCGGCAAAGAGATCGGTTGCCGACGCAAACGCCAGGCTGAACGCGCCCGACAGCGATGTCAGCGCACGAGCGATCCGCTCGAGCCAGGAACGGCCATTGGTGAGCCTGATAAGCTGAATGATCACCTCGCTATCGCTCGTAGACAGGAACTTCGTTCCCATCTCCAGGAGTTGTGCGCGCAGAAGCTGAACGTTGACCAAATTGCCATTGTGGGCGATGGCAAGCGGCTCCCCCTCTTGAGGCGAACCCACGGCGTCGGTAACGATGATCGGCTGCGCGTTGGCCAGATAGCTCGCGCCCGTGGTCGAATAGCGGCAGTGCCCTATCGCGACGTCGCCGCGAAGGTCGCTCAAGTCCGCGTCATTGAAGACTTGCGAGACGAGACCCATATCGCGGCGCACGCGGATCGCCTTGCCATCGGCCACGGCGATTCCCGCGCTCTCCTGTCCACGATGCTGCAACGTGTACAAGCCATAGTAGGTTGCGCGGGCCACATCGACGCCGGGAGCAAAGATCCCAAATACGCCGCATGCCTCACGTGGGACCCCCCCGGACAATACCGAGTGGACAAAGTCAGTCATCGGTGCAGAAGACGCCGGTGGTCATGGTTGCTGGGGCGAACTGCTTGCCTGCTGATCTCGCGTCAACCACGTCGACTCCGGTTCATTTCGCTGGCCTGTGGTGACTCAGGACGACGCCCCAGAATGCAGCGTCGAACGGCGGGACACATCTGAGTATAGCGGTTGAGTATAGCGGTGCACGTCCGCCAGGGGCCATCCTCAAGCGGCGCAGTTCACGCGGCGGACCTGGCCGCGAACGGTCACGGCCAAACTGGCGGCGCCTGAGGGGCATTAGCCCCGCGGACTCGCCATGTAGCTTCAGGCACCACCTGAGACTCAGACGCCTTGGCCATGCACCGGCGGAAATCTTCCCACTGCCATAGCGGCACAGCAATCAGCGAACAGCCCATGCATTGCGGCACCGGCCGGAGGCTGCCGGCGCTGGCCGCGCGCGTCAAGCCTTTAACAGGACCAGGCACGTGACTAGTCCGGCCCGTCCATGCGATGCCGGAGACTCATCAGCAGGTTATAGGCAACCAGAAGTATGGCGATCACGAGCGCAAGATGGATGAGGCCCTTCACCGCGTTGAATACAGCGAATATCAGCCACACCGCGACAAGGGCGCCGACTATTCCCAGCACGACCCTATTCATACCTGTTTCCCCTTTGCTGGTGGGCCAGTAGGCGGGAACGGGCTATCTGGCCAGCATGCTCATGATCGCCCACTTGCTGCATCGCTGCAAGTCTCGTACGTCACAGTCCGCAAATACGTGGATTGGCAGTGCACCGCCTATGTCATAGTACAATAGGATCAGATCCGGGAGCTGTGCCTTAACGACCTGCACTCCGGAGGCGCCTGATGCCGGGATTGGAGTGTCGCGCCATCGATTCTGGTCAGAGACCGTGGCGCTGTTCTTTCTGAGTTGTCGGTTTTGCGATACAGTCAGCATGTGTCGTGCGTGCAGCAGGTCTAGCAGAGAGGAAAGATCGGGTGCCAGACTTAGAAGAGATTCGGGAGACGGTGAAGGACACGGTGAAGGACGCGGCGCAACAAATCACCGATGCCACAAGGGATGCCGTTCAACAACTGGTGCAGCAATCGTTGCTGCAGTTGATAGAGACCGCGAAGACGCTGGCTGAACAGGCCGTGGTGGGAGCCAAACATTCGGCCGAAACCGTGGCAGCGTCACATGCAGCCGCGGGCCACTTTGCGGGCAGTAATTCATCGGCGGCACGGGACGGCAAGAGCGCCCAGGAGACCGCAAAGCCCGCTCCGGCGATTGCAAGCAAATCGGATGCCGAGCCGGAAGGCAAGGAGCCACCGATGGAAGAGCAATCCGGTGGAGGATTCTGGCGATTCGTCCTCGTCGGCTTGATCGTCGGTGCGTTGGTCGCCTACTTCACGCAGCGCGGAGGAGAGGACGACGAGGATTTTGGCGAAGAGAACTGGATCGAAGTGAAGCACGATGAAGGCGGGACCGGTCCTGCCCGCACCGACCAGGCTCCACAGGCGGCTAGCTCAGGACCCGCGGAGTCCGAGTCAACGCCCTCGCAGCAGGAGCTGGACGCACGCGCAACCGACCATTAAGTCTGGTGCTTCACGCTCGTGTCGGACTCCATGCGCCGGCTCGCGGGACTCTCCGACGACAGGAAATGCCCGCCGCAAGAGTTGCGGCGGGCATTTGTGATACGCGCGGTTCCAGGCGGCTGCCGGGAACTGACGATATTCCCGCCAGCGCTGGATGGAGTAATCAGACGTCGAAGTACAGGTAGTACTCGTGTGGTGTGGGCCGCAACCGAACTTCGTCCGCTTCCGCTGTCCGCTTGTAGTTCACCCAGGTGTCGATGACGTCCTGCGTAAACACGCCGTCCACGAGAAGGAATTCGTGATCGGCCTCAAGCGCCGCGAGCGCGTCGTCAAGACTGCCTGGCACCGAGCGGATGCCCTCGTATTCCTCTGGGGAGAGTTCGTAGATGTTCCGATCCAGCGGGCCAAAACCCGCTTTTGTCGGATCGATACCTTTCCGAATGCCGTCGACACCCGCACACAGGAGAGCGGCAAATGTGAGGTATGGGTTCGCGGCAGGATCCGGGGGCCGGAACTCAATGCGCTTCGCCTTGGGATTGTTGGAGTACATCGGAATGCGCACGGCAGCGCTGCGGTTCCGCGCGGAGAATACGAGATTCACCGGTGCTTCAAAGCCCGGCACAAGCCTGCGATACGAGTTCGTGGTGGGAGCGGCAAACGCCAGTATCGCCGGCGCGTGCAACAAGAGTCCGCCGATGTACTGGAGCGCAATCTGGCTCAGCCCTGCGTAACCAGCGGGATCGGAGAATAGCGGTTTCCCATCCTTCCACAGGCTCTGGTGCACATGCATACCCGAGCCGTTGTCGCCATACAGCGGCTTCGGCATGAATGTGGCGACCTTGCCGTGGCGTTTCGCGACATTCTTCACCACGTACTTGTAGGTCATAAGATTGTCAGCCATCTTGAGCAGCGTGTCGAAGCGCATGTCGATCTCGGCCTGACCAGCAGCCGCAACCTCGTGATGGTGCGTTTCGATGTTGATTCCGAACGAGTCCATCATGGTGAGTACCATGTCGCCTCGAACGTCATTCAGCTTGTCCTGTGGCGCAACAGGGAAGTAGCCTTCCTTCGGACGAATCTTGTTGGAGAGATTGGGTCCTTCGTCACGTGCTGAGTTCCAGTGAGACTCCTCGGCATCGACCGCGAAGAACGAATAGTCGGGTGCGGTTGAATACCGCACGTCGTCGAAGATGAAGAACTCGGCTTCAGGACCGAAGTACGCGGCGTCGGCGAAGCCGAGTTTCTTGACAACAGCCTCGGCTTTCTTCGCGATGAAGCGTGGGTCGCGCGAATACGGTTCTTTGTTGAGCGGATCGGCGATATCGCAGATGAGACTCAGGGTGGGTACGGCCGTGAACGGATCGAGGTGGGCGGTTGAGGCGTCCGGGACCACGAGCATGTCGCTCTCATTGATCTCCTGAAAACCTCGGATGCTTGACCCGTCAAAGCCAAGGCCTTCGGTAAACGTCGATACCTCAAGCTCGCTGAGCGGGGTTGTAAAGTGCTGCCACGTGCCCGGCAGATCAGTGAACTTGAAGTCCACGAATCGTACGCCGTTATCCTCTGCGTATTTCAGCACTTCGCTGGGTGTCATTCAGTCTCCTCCACCAATTACTGCGCAAATCAAAACACTGGGCAACATTGCTCGTCGTGGATTTGCCTGCGTTGGCGGAGGGCGCGCTACTCTGCGCGACTCTGCGGATCTGGGCGTCTTGCTACCACCGGCAGCACGCCCCACGAAATAGACGGTTCGGTCGCAGCCCAAGGGACCGGGCGGCGCCAGGGGGCCGGGCAGGCCCGCCGGATCTCAGGACTTCGTTGCCTGATGGGCAAGCAAGATGGCTTCGGCCACTTCCTTCATGGACTTTCGCGTGTCCATGCTCAGCTTCTGGATGCGCCGAAACGCTTCTGCTTCCTTGAGGCCTTGCGTTTCCATAAGCAGGCCTTTGGCCCGCTCAACGAGCTTTCGCACGCTCAGGGCTTCCCTAACATCTTCCAACTCGGTCCGCAGCGTTCGCAACTCGCTAAATCGTGCGAGTGCAACTTCGATATGTGGCTGGAGATCCGACTGCCGGTATGGCTTGACCAGGTACGCGACTGCTCCAGCGTCGCTCGCCTGCTGCACAAGATCTCCTTCGCCGTACGCTGTCAGCAACAACACCGGGGCGACGTTCTCTTCCGTGAGCACGCGAAGTGCTTCGATGCCGCTCATTTCCGGCATCTTGATGTCCATGATCACGATGTCGGGGCGAAGCTTCCGCGCAAGTTCCACGGCATGTTTGCCGTCCGCCGCCTCTCCCACGACCTCGTAGCCAAGGCCTTCCAGGTTCTCGCGCAAGTCAATTCGGATAAGCGGCTCGTCGTCCGCGATCACGATTCGCGTTGCCGAGTTGGGCATACTCACCTCCTTTCTTACACAGAATCATAGGGTTAGCCGGAGTCGACAGTCAAATCACCGCACGTGCGCGAACGCCCATTTCCAACCACGTCGTGGCACACGAAACGGTGAAATGCTGTCTCCCGACCAGTACTGACTGCACCAGATTCGCAGGCTCGTGCTGGCCGTCCCCGCGCTCCCAACTCGTACGCCGTGTCCGACCTGCGACACGCTGTTCACGAGGAAGGTTTTGACGCTCGGCGCCCGCCCGCCCACGGCGAGGCCAATGACCGCGAGCCTGTCCAGGAACAGCGTGCCGATCCGTGGCGACTGAATCCTAGCGGGGCTGATCGCTGCAAAGAACTCTGGAAAGACCTTCTTGCGCACCATCGACAGGGTAACGCGCGCGGTGGGCAGCAGAGTTGTCTGGAGTGTGGCGACCGCGCTCGACAGCACAACCGAGGTGAGCTGGTAGTCAAACGGACCGGGACAACTCGCGGCCTGACGGCGACCGAGCCCGGGGCTATTGCGCGGAGTTCGGCCGTCGCGACCGGGTATGGGAAGCGCCGGCGTGGCGAAAGACTGTCACGTCTTCACAACCAGCGTATCGGCCATCTTGTCGTGCAACGCCTGCCTGCGATCGTCCCACAGCATCCAGAGGAGGCCCAGGGCGCCAGGAACCAGCATGAATAGACAAATCATGATTCCCAGGCAGCGAGCAATGGCCGATCCCACTCCCGGCTGAGAGCCGTCGGTACGAACGAGCTTCAGCCCCAGGGCGCGGTAGCCGAGCGTCTGGCCACCGCTGGCCCAGCATGCGATGAAATAGAGAGCAGGCCCAAAGAACATCACCATAAGCGACATCGCCGTCAGCAACGTCGAAGCCGTCGCAGCCGCAAGGCCCGTCAGGACGAACCACGGGACCGTCAACGCCATCGCGTCAAGCATAAAGGCTCCGAGCCTGGTGCCGGAGTCCGCGAGCTCGAGCTGACCGTTCTGGAGATAAGCGGGCGCCGGCGTGAAAAGCGCCGGTTGGTGACCGCCAGAGCTTCTCCCCACGCTGTAGGGGCCCGGCGACGCCTGCCGATACGCGCGGGGATCGCCAGGAAGATACACGTTTCCGGGTGGCGACGGCACGTAGTGGGCCGGGTATGCTCCATTGAATGGCCCGACTGGCGCCAAGCCTCCGGGCTGAGCGCCTGGAGCAGGCATGCCCGTCTGGCCGTGCACAGGCTGGGGCTGGTAGCCATAGGGAACCTGCGCCGGTAGGTCTGGATATCCTGACGGATAAGAGGAAGCCCCTCGGGATGCCATCTCCGGTTGCACGGGAGTCGGATAGCCGCCAGTCGCCGTCGCGGACTCTTGTGTATCGTACGGTGCGATGGTGCCGAACGCCTGCGCGTCATGCGGTTTGGAGCGATTGGGCATCCCGAACGTAGCGGCATCCAATGACTCGGGTAACGCGGTTCCGCACGCCCGGCAGGTCGACAATTCAGGTGCATTGGCGATGCCACAAAACGGGCAGAATATCTTCACGCGGTGCTCCAGTGTATGGCGCTGCGACGATGGCGGCGACCACGAATGCTAGCGGGTTCTACCGAAGCAATCATACTCCGTCCTCGATTACAGCGGTAGAACCAGAGGTACCGCTTCCTGCCGGAGAAGCGCGGAACGCGTCACTCATTGCTCGCCCGGCACGGTGACTCTCGCCAAAAGCGCGGCAGTCCCGGCGTCTCTCTCTATATTACCCGGTTCGGAAGGCGCGCTATCGCCGCTTCTCGGCGCGCGAGCCTCCACAGCATGAAGGTGCCGGCAATGGAGATCGAGAATGCAGTTGAGAGCGCAAGCGAATAGTGGTGCCCGGCCAGGACAAGCGTGGCGACGAATGGGAAGACCAGTCCTCGCAGGCCTGAGAAGATGGAGTGCAGCGCCATATAGCGCGGTACGTCCCGGGGAGAGCTCAGGCTGTAATGCATCACGGCCGAGAAAGGCCCAATCTCGAAACCGGCATTCGCAATGCCGTTGACGAACATGAAGGGCGCCAGCCAGTACACTCCGGGTACCGTAAGCATGCCCACCGGCGTGGTAAGAAGGCACATCCCGACAAGCATGATGGTGAAAACCGGCCCCTTCCGGTCGACTATGCGCCCCCATACAAAGAAAGAGGATAGGTAGCCCATCGCCGTGATGACAGTAAGCACGCCGAACGGGCCGTAGCCGGCATGCAGCTTGTCGACTATCACCAGAGGGTACAGCGTGGCAGTCATGATGTTTCCGGCACCCATAAGGAACACCCACATTTGATATCCGGCAAAGGCTGTATTGCGCCGCAGAATACCGAATGTGTCGCCAAGCGAAGGTCTGGGGCGCGGCGGCGGTCGCACAGGCGTGACCTTCGAGAATGTATAGACGGACATTACGGCCAAGAGCGCGCCGCCGGCAAAGACCGCTTGAAAGGCGACATGCCTCGATCCGAGCAGCCACGCCGTGGCGAGCGATGCGATCGTCGTCGCGGCGCCACTGCCCACTCGAACCAGACTCATGAGCTGGCCACGAAACTCGCGGGGGTAAATGTGCTGCAGAATCTCCGCGTAGAACGGCATGGCGATGCTGCTGCTGATCAAGAAGATCGATGCGAAGAGCATGTAGGGCGCCGGTGAGCTAAAGAACAGCAGCAGGACAAGCACCGCTCGGCCTACCGACCACGCAGCAAACATGAGGGCGCGGCCACCGTTGCCGCCTCTCGGGATGAGTGAGACAGGCAGCGAGAGAATGGCGCCAACCGCGCCCATCGCCATCAGTACGCTGATGCCGGTCTGGCTGACGCCGATCGTCCGCGCGACGACATAGATATAGCCGACCGCGCTCCCGTTGAACAGGCCATACAGAACAGCGCCCGTCAGGTCGAGGCGGAAGTCACGCTGGACCGCAGCGCTGACTGGTAGATTGATCGCGAAGTACCCGTGCAAGGCGCGGGCAGCATAGGCGACCGCGCCACGTTGACGCACGAGCCGCTCCCGTCCAGAATCCCTAGTTGGACCCGGCGCGCCCCCAAGAACTGGGTTCCCGCAAAGCTGAGGTTACCTTCTGCCCTGCAACTCGTGCAACCAGAACATTATGCAAACGGCCCCGCGTGCTACGATCGAGTTGCCAGGATGGGCGCGTTCGGCATCCGACTGTACCATGGAGTGCTTGCTTCGCAGCGATGAGAGACCCTATAGTTGTCTCAAAGTCACATGACTGGGACGAGACGCAATGGCATATGCCATGACACCAATCGGCGGTGATAACCTGCAGCGACAGCTGGATCTGCTTCGCTTCGGGGAAGAGCTGCAGAACGTTCTGATCCGGTGTCTGGATGAAGCCGCGGTTTCTTCGGCCGTGGTGCATCGACTTGTCGCGGCGCTCTTTGCGAGGGCTGGCTGCTTCGCCGTCTACGAACCGATCGCCGGGCGCTTTGACGTCACCTTGCACACGCGAGGCCGAGCCGATTGGCCGGTGCCCCTTTTTGCACGTGCGCTGGCCGAGGGGCACCCAGTACAGGCTGACGGCGTCATCGCGGTCCCCTTTGTATGCCAGGAGGTGCCGTGCGGCGTCTTGGGCCTCGAGCGCGAGACCCCATTCGATCGGTTGGAGCGCCAGGCGCTCCGCAGCGTGGCGCAGCGGGTCGGTGTTGAAATCGACCGGCGGCGCGACCAGGCGCTCGACGATGTGCTCGATGCGCTTCTGCGCAAGACCAAGCCCATTGACGTCTACACGCATGCGTTGCGTGAGCTACGGAAGTTCATCCGGTACGATCACAGCGCTTCGATTATGACTGCGACTCGAGAGCTCCATCAGCTCGTCGTGCGCGTGGAGAAGGTCGTCACGCCCAAAGCTGGGTCGGAGTCGCTCACGGACTCTCCTCGACTCGGCACGTCACTGAACCTCGACCCAGAGTTCTGTTTGGCAACAAATCCACTTGGCCAACCGGCGCATGCAGTGCGATATGCGGGTAGCGAATGGCACCTGATGCGCGGCGATCCGTCGTCACTGTGCGTTTCCAGTGTCACCGCGCTTGGCCCGCACGGCGACATACTGCCGCCCGAGGGATCGCAACTGCTCTGGCCGCTCACGTTTGGTGGCCAGATGCTTGGCGTTCTCCGACTCGCCGCTGTACGCCCCGGCGCATTCGATTCGGGGCGCGGGCTATCCAGGGTTATAGAGAGACTAGCGCGGCTTCTCTCCGTGACCATATATCGCAGTGACCTTTACTACCAGAGCGAGCGCCAGCTGCAGGCGATCAAGGACCTCGGCCGCCTGACCACACGTCCGATGCCGGTCGATCATGTCTGCGCCAATACGCTCAGCTGCGCGTTGAGTGCGTTGCATGTGGATGCTGGTGCGGTGTTGCTTCTTGACGACGGTGGCATGCTGAACGTGGTCGCGCAGCACGGCGCAGGTCCGGATGCTCCCCGGCAGCTCCGTCCTGGTGTTGGGGTGGCCGGCATGGTCGCGGCCACAAGAAAGGCGATGTCGGTCCCAAACATCGCGCGTGAGCCGGCATACGTGTCGTTCAACGACCGCGTCCGCTCGATGCTCGCGGTTCCCATCATCTACGACGAGGAAGAAGTGCTCGGCGTCCTGAGCGTCATGTCAGTGGAGTCGGATCGGTTCCGGGAGGAAGACGAGGAGGTGATCGGCTTTCTTGACGCTCTGGCCAACCAGACTGCTGTCGCGATCAAGAATTCTGGCCTGCGGGCGCATGCAATTGACCGATTTGGTCTCCCTGGTGTGGCCGATCTGGGCATGTCTAATGCGGACTTTTACAAGCGCATCCTGGAGGAGGATCAGCAGCGCCGTGCCCGGCAGGAAGTGCAGCAGGAACTCTCGCGGCGCTTGATGAGAACCGAACGCCTGAACGATATCCTCAACGAGGTCATATCGCTATGCCTGGATCGCGCGGCAGGGGACGGGGCATGCCTGTACTTGCTGCGCGAGGGCTCGCTTGCGATGAGTGCCCACCTCGCGCGACGCGGATCCAATCCCCGGTGGCTTCATGAGTACGGGTCGGGCAGGGAAGCCCTCGACCGCGCCGCTGCGAGCTTCGCAGACGCAGGAGCGGAGCACGCCTGGGTGCTGCGGCTTCCCGAAGAATCCCGTGGCGCCGGCATACTTCCGGAATGCGATGCCGTGTTGGCTCCGTTGTACGGCCGGTCCCGCACTCGTGGCCTCCTTTGCGTGCTCCGCCTGACCTCTCCGCGGCGCCCGACGCCCGGCCAGAACGAGTCGGAACTGCTCGCAGCAGTGGCCGGCCTTGCCGCGGTGGCGATAGAGAAGCTGCGCCAGCGCGAGCAGATGCGGGCTCTCCATTCGATCGACCAGGCTATCGGGGCCGGAAAGTTGCTCAGCCCGGTTTTCTCGAAGGTAGTAGACGGTATTAACCTCTCATCACCCGGCGACGGCACGGGCTACATCGTGCTCGGGCAGGGCGTACTCGATCCCGTCAAGCCTGCGCTGTTCAGCAGCGACCGCGGATTGCGCGTCTGCTCATCGCCACCCGATCGCGAGATTGCCGATGCGGCATTGCGTACCGTTCGCCAGGAAGGCGGCACTGCACTGCGCAGGGGACCAAAGTTCAGACGCCTGTTCAAGCTGCCGGATCCGGCGAACTCAGTACTCGCCGCGCCCATTTTCATGGGGGATAATATTCGTGGTGTGCTCGTATTCTGGCACGTGCGCTCGTATGCATTCACCGATGAGGATGATGATTGGGTTCGCGCGCTCGCCGCGGAAGCGGCAATCGCCATTGAGACCTGGGAGCGCGCGACAATGCTCCAGCGGCGCACGGATCAACTGCGGGCGGCGAATGAACGGCTTTCGGCGGCGAGCCGCGCGAAGAGTGAGTTCCTGGCAAACATGAGCCACGAGCTGCGCACGCCGCTCAATGCCGTGATCGGATTCTCGCGCATCCTGCTCGATCCGGCACTGGCCGCCGACCTGAGCGAAGACGAGCGGATTCAGTCACTGGCCGACATTCGCGACAGCGGCCACCATCTGCTGGCGTTGATCAACGACATTCTCGACCTTTCCAAGGTGGAAGCGGGCCGGATGGTCGTCGTCTCAGAGGACTTCTCGCTGGTTGCCATGATGGAGAGCGTGCGTACCGTCGGCGAGACGCTGGCTTCGCAGCAGAACAAGTTCTTGCACGTCAACGCGTCCGTAGAGCCGCCGCTGGATTGCATCACCAACGATCCGGGCCGCGTGCGACAGATACTCTATAATCTGGTGTCCAATGCCGTAAAGTTCACTCCGGATGATGGCGCGGTGACCATTCGTGCTCGCGAAGAGGGTGGTCTCGTGGTGACCTCGGTGCAGGATACAGGCATCGGGATCGATGCTGCCGACACCGAGCGCATTTTCGAGGAATTTCAGCAGATAGACAGCTCGGCGTCCCGCGAGTTCCCCGGGACCGGGCTCGGGCTTGCCTTGGTGAAGAAGCTCGTCGAGCTTCTCGGCGGTACGGTTTGGGTTGAAAGCGAAGTCGGCGCCGGCAGCACGTTCACGTTCACTTTGCCTCGCTGTTGATCCCGGAGCCCGATAAGGCCTGCGCAGCGGATGCCGTCACCCCACGTGACCCTGCTTGAGGTCGCGATATGGCCACGCCGTCGGTGCCGATTGTCCCACCTTCATGAGGACATCAGGCCATATTCGGGTGCCGTCTTGCGGCGGTATGGTGAAGTTGGTTGATTGTTCCGACTCGCTCCCAGCGCTGACTTGGGGGAAGGCTGCCATGAAAAACAAAATCTTGGTGCCTCTTGATGGCTCACCCGCAGCCGAATCCGGCCTTCGGTCGGCGTGCAAGCTGGCACGCGATTCAGGCGCGACGATCTACCTGCTTCGGACGACGATGTTCTTCGCAGGCGATCGAAGCACCTATGCAGAGGAGCGTCGCACCCTGCACGAGGCGAAGGACTATCTTGCCGCGCTTGAGCTCGATCTCCATAGTCGTGGCTTCGACGTAGTCAGCGATGTTCTGCCGTGTGACCCGGTGCGAGGCATACTATTTGCCGCTGAGTCGCAAAGCGCCGGGCTCATCAGCATGAGCACGCATGGGCGCACAGGGCTGAGCCATGCACTTCTCGGTTCGGTCGCCGAGGCAGTCCTGCGAAAGTGCGATACGCCCGTCGTGCTGACGAGGGCTGGCAAACAGTCCCGCCAGGGTTCCGATGATTCAGGGTTCGCAAGAGTTCTCGTCGCGCTCGACGGATCACGCCTGTCTGAGATATCCCTCGACGTGCTGGAGCGTGAATCGGTGGCCAAGAACGCGGAAATCGAGTTGATCCGCGTCGTGCCTCGGCACGCGCCACTTTCGATGCCGGGATTCGCCGGTGAGATGTCGGTGCCGCTCCACGACGATACCGGGCGCGAAACAGACCGCTACGTACATGAGGCCAGCTTGTACCTCGATAAAGTGGGAAGCGCGCGCCTTGCCGGAAGAGTGTGGCACAGCGTAGTCCCGGTTGGCAGCCCATGCGCCGAGATCCTCGACGTTACTGCGGGGGACAATGTCGACTTGATCGTCGTTGCCACGCACGGGCGTCAGGGCCTCGACAAGGTGCTCTACGGCAGCGTGGCGCTCGACTTACTGCGCCATGTCGAGGTTCCGCTTCTGGTCGTTCAGGGTCGCGGTGTCGAGACGGAGACGGGTATCCGCCAAGGGTCAGCACACCAGGCTGGCAGCGATCCTTCCCATTTGCGTCCCGTGCATTAAGGGTCGACCTGTCTGCCTGCTGTTGGGGTGCGGGTCCGACCACCGCTATGAGCGGGAATGGGCTCTCGTCGCGTACACTGTTCGGAGAAGAGTGTGCGCTTGGGCCGAACGACCCAGCAGTGAACGGTGTGAAGCGATGCCACAGGCAACACGGCCCCGCATCCTGGTTATAGAAGACAACCCGGTTAACATGCGGCTCGTGCGGCTGATCCTGCGCACGCAGGGCTATATCGTGGAGGAAGCCGGCAGCGGCTACGAAGCGCTGAGCAAGCTGCGAGAGTGCCTACCGGCACTCATCTTGCTCGACATGCAGCTCCCTGGCCTCGATGGGTTTACGCTGGCCGCCATGCTCAAAAGCGATGCGCAGACTCGAGCAATTCCACTCGTCGCCACCACGGCGTACGCGATGATTGGCGACGCGGAGCGCGTTCTTTCAGCCGGTTGTGACGCATACCTGAGCAAGCCGATTGATGACGCCGAGTTAATCAGGGTGATTGAGAGATGCCTGGGGAAGTCGTGCTAGACGGCCAAGCTGACGGTTGCGATACGCCGCGTGTCCCGCACGTCATGGTGGTCGACGACGAGCAGAGGAACGCGCGGCTCATGCAGATCGTGCTCAGATCTGAAGGCTACCAGACGACGGTCGCGACCAACGGATCGGATGCACTGCGCGTGCTTGACGAGACGGCAATTGACCTCGTTATCCTCGACGTGATGATGCCGGGGATGTCGGGATTCGACGTGTGCCGCGCCCTGCGACGGAATCCCAAGACGCAGGCTCTCCCCGTCATCCTGGTAACCGCGCTCACCGATACGGCCGATCGCGTGGAGGGCATCGAGGCCGGGGCCGACGACTTCATCTCAAAGCCATTCAATGAGGTGGAGGTGCGCGCTCGCGCGCGGTCGCTTCTCAGGCTCAAAGCGCTCCGAGATCAGCTGGAGCAGCGGAACGACCTGTTGCTCGACGCGTTGCAGCGAGCAGTGTCTCCCGGAGTAGCAGACCAAATACTGAGGGACCCGGATCGGTATCTGCGGCCGGGTGGCGAGCGCAGGACAGTCTCAATCCTGTTTGGGGATCTGCGTGGCTACACGAGTCTTGCGGAGGAGCTTCCGCCGCAGGAGGCGATGAAGGTGCTCAACGCGTATCTTGGCGAGATAATCTCGGCCGTCTACCTGCATGGCGGCACGGTAAATCAGATCCTGGGCGATGGCGTCATGGCCCTATTTGGCGCGCCGATCGCCTACTCCGACCATGCGAAACGCGCCGTGCTCGCCGGTCTCACGATGCAGAGTCTCGTGGGCCGGGTGCGGATTGACGGCTTTCAAGATGTCGCCTTGCGGATGGGTATCGGCATCAATAGCGGAGACGTCGTCGTGGGCCACATTGGCTCCGAGCAGCGAATGGACTATACGGCCGTCGGGGACGCCGTCAATCTTGCGGCTCGCTTTGAACAAAATGCAGGGCCCGGGCAGATACTGGTGACGCAGCAAACGTATGAAGCAATCGCGGAGTTCTTCGACGTGCAGTCCATCGGCACGCTCCGCACAAAGGGTCGTGAAGGCTGGTCCCCAGGATTCAGCGTGCTCGGAGTTCGCGAGCCAACGTAGCCGATCGCCACTTCTTGGGGTAGAATTGCAGAGACCCAAGGAAGAGAGGTGTCGGATGTTTTGCCCGCATTGTGGTGCCGCTACACGGGATGAAGACGCCTGGTGTGCTGCCTGTGGAGCGATTCTGCCCGGCGCCCGTGGGTACTCGGTCGAGCCCGCGCGTCCACGGGGGGTCATCGACCTGGTTGGGGAACCAGGCATTCGTGTGCTTGCGTATACCGTAGCGGCGCTGATTGTCGTTCTTGTTGTCGGAGAGATAGTCCGATTCGTGCTCGCACTTGCCCTGCCTCTCCTGGTCATCGCGGCGCTCGTATTTTGGGCGCGCTCGCGGCGCAAACGCCTCTATGGGCGATGAGGGCGGTTCAGTTCCGGTGACGACAGGCGACGCTGCTGCATCGCAAGACGTCGCATCCCGAATACGACAGCACGCTTTGGGCCTTGCCGTGGATCTGGCGCCGTCGCATCCCTCCGGACTCGTCTTGCAGAACGTGATCGCCGCTGCTGCCGGCACGTTTGGCTACGGCATCGAGTATGCGCGCCTGATGGACGTGGAGCGACTGGGCGCCATCTTCACGAAAGGCACGACGATTCGTCCCAGGCGGGGTGCTCCCCCACCCCGCGTTTGCGAAACGCCGGCGGGAATGCTGAACGCCGTGGGTCTTCAGAATCCCGGTGTCGCCGCGGTGGCACGCGAAAAGGCGCCAATATGGGCAAAGTGGCGAGTACCGGTCATTGTGAATGTGGCCGGTGAGTCTGTGGACGACTACGTGGCAGTCGCGGAGACCCTCGACGATGTTCCCGGCATTGCCGCGCTCGAATTGAACGTTTCCTGTCCGAACGTGTCTGCCGGCGGTATGCTTTTTGGTTCGGACCCCGATCTCGCGGCTGAAGTCACGCGGGAAGTGCGCGCGGCGTGCTCACTGCCTCTGCTGGTGAAGCTCACGCCAAACGTGACCGATATCCGGCCAATCGCGTTGGCTGTGGAGGACGCCGGCGCGGATGCTCTGACGCTCATCAACACGGTCTTGGGCATGCGAATCGACGTTGCGCGACGCAGGCCGTACCTGGGCAACATCACAGGCGGGCTCTCCGGCCCGGCGATTCGACCGATTGCAGTGCGCTGCGTGTACCAGGTTGCCCAGATAGTGCACATCCCAATCGTGGGCGCGGGCGGTGTCATAACAGTTGATGACGTGATCGAGTTCTTGATGGCCGGTGCCTCCGCCGTTCAGGTCGGTACCGCGTCGTTCGCCGATCCGGTCGCCACCGAACGCTTGGTGGTCGGTGTGGCAGCCTGGATGTCGGCTCATGGCGTGCAGAACGTAGGCGAGCTGATCGGCACCGCGCTGCCGAACCGGCCGCAGTCTGGCTGATTCCGAGCGCGGCAGGCAGTGGCACCGGCGCACCGTCGATCACTCTTGTCAGGTGGTGCCCGACCAAGGTCAAGGTTCGCGCCGCGGCAACTGACGTCATGCTACACTACCCTAGCTTCAATCTTGAGGTCCCCATCGATTGCGCTGGAGATTCTGTCACAATGAATGACGAGATTACGACGCTGCCCGATCAGATTGCTCGGAAGAGCGAGAACTTCAGCCAGTGGTACACCGACGTCGTGCGGCGTGCCGAGCTGGCCGACTATTCCGCCGTGCGCGGCTGCATGATCATTCGGCCTTATGGCTACGCGCTGTGGGAAAACGTTCAGCGCGCGCTTGACGACATGATCAAGGCGACCGGCCATGAGAATATGTATTTTCCGCTCCTTATCCCTGAGAGTTTTCTCGTCAAGGAAGCCGAGCATGTGGAGGGGTTCGCACCTGAGGTTGCCTGGGTCACTCATGCGGGCGGCGCGGAACTCGAGGAGCGCCTCGCGATCCGGCCCACGTCTGAGACAATCATCTGCTCGACCTACAAGCGATACATCCAGTCATGGCGCGACCTCCCGGTGCTCATCAACCAGTGGGCAAACGTGATGCGGTGGGAGATGCGGACCCGCTTCTTCCTGCGCACCACCGAATTCCTGTGGCAAGAGGGTCACACCTTTCACGCCACCCCGGAGGAAGGCGCGGAAGAAACGGACAAGATGCTGGGCGTCTACCGGTCGTTGGCAGAAGACTGGCTTTCCATACCTGTGATTTCCGGACGCAAGACGGCGAGCGAGAAGTTCGCCGGCGCGGACTACACTATCGCAATTGAAGCGATGATGTCCGATGGCCGAGCCCTGCAGGCAGGAACGTCGCACAACCTCGGTCAGAATTTCACGCGTGCGTACGAGATCGAGTATCAGGCCAAAGACCAGGGTGTCCGTCTGCATCCGTACCAGACGAGCTGGGGACTCTCGACCCGCATCATCGGGGCGATCATCATGACCCATGGCGACGAGGCCGGCCTGGTGTTGCCTCCGCGCGTGGCGCCGATTCAGCTGGTTGTCGTTCCCATCGCGCGCAAAGCAGCCGAGCGCGACGCCGTGCTGACCGCGATTGCAGGGATTCAGCATGTTCTCGAGGGCAAGGTTCGGCTCAAGGTTGACAAGCGTGAAGAGTTAACCCCGGGCTTCAAGTACAACGAGTGGGAGCTCAAGGGTGTACCGCTGCGCATGGAGATCGGACCGCGTGATATCGCCAACGGCCAAGTGGTGCTGGCTCGCCGCGATCTCCGCACAAAGGAGTCCGTCGCGATAGCCGACCTTGCCGCTCGAGTCCCGGCCGTGCTCGCCGACATCCAGGCAAGCATGTTTGAACGTGCGCTTCGACTTCGGCAATCATTGACGGAGAACGTCGACGATTACGAGACGTTCGTGCGCGAGCTTGCCGAACGGAATGTCTTCCTCAACGCCCATCACTGTGGCGACCCAGCGTGCGAGGCCGCAATCAAGGAGGACACAAAAGCGACGGCTCGCTGCATCCCATTCGATGCGCCACCCGAGGCCGGAGCGTGCGTGCGTTGCGGCGCACCCGGAATCGGCCGGCGCCTCGTATTCGCCAAGGCATACTAGACTAAAGCCGTAGTGGGATCCGCAGGTGTGCCGGCCAGCAAACGAGGGCCGGCGGGACGCCCGTGCGCCCGGGTTCGTGTGCGTCAATGGTGACCTCGTCCTGGCTTCACTGCAGTCGGTCGCGCCGCAAGCAACCGCGATTGGGCAAAGGCCTCCGGCCGCGGCAGAAGGTCCGTGCGCAGGTGGCCGCCAAGCCGCGCCGGCCAGGTGTTCAGAGCGCCGTGCAGTGCACTTCATACGGCGCTCGGGCAGGCGGGAGGCGGCGCAATCCTTACTGTTCTTCGGCGGTGACGAGCACCCCGTGTTCCCAGAGGTCGGCCAGGCGCTCGTCTTCAAACGTGATGTTGAGGGCCTCGAGAATCGCCTCACGAACCGACGCTAAGCTCGGCAACTCCTCGCCCAATTCCAGGGCGCCGCGCCGCTCGGAGAGCTGCTGCCCGACGGCATTGATGACGTCGACGAGAAGCCGCCCGCGAAGCTCGAGCTCGTCGAGCAGGGGCTCGACGGTCTCCTCGTCATCTTCCTCATCTCCATCGTCGTCAGCTTCGCTCTCCTGCTCCGCATCGTCGACTGACTCACCCTCTTCCTCGTCGTATTCCTCTTCGAGATCGTCGTCGTTGGCAACATCGACGAAGTGGCTGCCGAGAATAGTCGTGTGTTCGGCGATTGCCTGGCGTGCGGTTTCCTCGCGGCTCTCTATCCGCATCCATAGGTCGACGACGGCACCCAACCGCAGTGGATCCGGTACCAGCGCAAGCGTCATCGGCCCTTCGTCGGCAAACGCGCCTTCTATGCCCGCGTCCTCGCACATTTCATCAAAGGAGTCGAGGACCATCCGCTCAATTGCCTTATCCTGAAACAGCCTGGATTCTCCCACACGCCATCTCCATCTTCTGCTGACCCGGCATCTCGCCGTTCGACATGCGCCAAGCAGTACGGCGCAGCGCTCGCTTGCTCGACCAATGCGGGCACGACATGCGGAGGGTATCAAACTCGAGGCAGAATTGGAAGAGATCGACTCTTTGCGGCTGGACATTGCGCCCACACAGTGCCGTCTCACCTGCAACGGGGCGAGCAGGACACGCGCGCGTGTCACGTGCGGCCGAGATGTCAGCGAGCGCGGGCGACGTTCACGCCATCGGGCGATGGCGTCATCCTGGGCCTGGGCTGAGTCTTCAACTCTTCGACACGCAGGCGCGGGTTACTGATCACGTCGACGCCGAAGTTGATCAGGATAAGCCCCAAGCTCACGAGCGTGACCGCCATTCCGGCGAAAACATACGTCCACCATCTGCCGGCCTGGACGGCGCCGCTGGTCTGGGCAAAGAAGAGGATCCTGCCCCAGCTCATGGGCGCATTGTTGGCAAAGCCCAGGAAGTCAAGAGCCACGGAGAACAGGATTGCAAATGTGGTTACACCGATGAATCCGCTCACCACGATGCTAATCATGTTTGGTAAGATCTCGCTCCACACGATCTTGAATCCCGATTCACCGGACACAATCGCAGCTTCCACGAAGTCTTTGGACCTTATGCTCATGGCTTGGGACCGATAGACACGAGCGCTCCAGGCCCAGGCAATGAAGGAAATGACGCCGATGATTGGCCACTCACTCTTCACGGTTATATACGAGGCGATCACGATGCACACGGGTAGTGGCGGCAGGACCAGGAAGACATTAGTGATGGTGCTCAAGACCTCGTCCACCATCCCGCCAAAAAAGCCGGCACTGACGCCCACGAGCACGCTGAGGATGGTGGCGATCACGCCGACCGAGAAGCCGAGGAACAGCGTCTGACGGCCGCCGTTGATGACCTGCAAGAAAATATCCCGATTCGCGACGTCAGTACCGAACCAGTGGTTCGCCGAGGGGGGATTGAGCACTCCCATTCCCCGATCGATGAACGACTTGTCGGTCGCCATGGGGTCTCCGGTCCAGATGAAGGGCGCCAGGATCACCACGACCAGGAAGAAAGCCAGGATTCCCAGCCCAACCGTCGCCTTGCCATCGGAGAGAAGCAGCGAGAGCCAGCGCGGCACACCGGGACGCCAGGCCCGACGGCCAGCAGACCTAGTCGTTGCTGTCATGGGTGCCTTTGACGCGGCGCCAGTTCCGTTCGGTTCAGCCTGCATGTTTCAGCGTCCTCCGGGCGCTAGCGGCGGCGCACGCGCGGATCAAGGCGTGCGTACAACACGTCTGCTGCGAAGTTGGCAAACAACACGGCTACCGTCACGACCAGCAGTATTCCCTGGATAAGCGGATAATCCTGCGAGCTTACTGCATTGACCAGCTGGAAGCCGACACCCTGGTAATTGAACACGTACTCGATGATCACCTGGCCGCCGACGGCGAAGCCAAGAACCATGGCAAAACTTGTTACCTGTGGCAGGAAAGCATTGCGTGCGGCGTACCAGATCATCACGCGCCGATCCGCCAGGCCCTTCGCCGTGGCCATCGTGACGTAGTCTTCGGACAGTGTGTTGATCATGGCGTTGCGCATGCCGATCAGCCAGCTGCCTACGGAGGCAATGACAAGCGCAAAGGCCGGCAGCACCGCATGTTGCAGCATATCCCCGATGAAGCCGAAATCCAGGTTGGGGCCGGTCAACGAGGCATAGCTGCCGCCGTTCGGGAACCAGCCCCCTAGCGTGGCAACGTAATAGGCAAGCAGGAGGGCGAGAAAGAAGGGCGGGAATGCGGCGAAAACGGCAGTCGCAGGCACCAGGACACTGTCTGCGAAGCCGCCGCGTCGCCAGGCACAATAAATGCCAAGCAGCGTGCCGAAAATGAAGGCAATGAACGACGCCACGCCGACAAGGAACAACGTCCAGGGAAGGGTATCGCGAATGACCTGTGCGACCGGCTCGTGCATGCCATACGATGTGCCGAGATCACCGTGCACGAGGTTCACGAGGTAGTGCCAGTACTGCAGCGGCAACGGATCGGTTGACACGCCCAGCTCTGTCTCCACCACCCGCAGGGCATTTGGCTGGGAAGCCAGCGAGGGCCCCAGTTTTGCCAGAATGGCCATCGCCGGGTCACCCGGCATCGCTCGTGGAAGGGCGAAATTGAGAGTGATCGACGCCCACAGAGCGAGAAGGTAGAAGAACAGTCGCCTCCCCAGATACCTCATATGATCCGTCCTGTGGCCGGTCCAGCACTCCGCTCACCGACTTGCCTAGCGTTTCTCAAGCCGGCCGACGCGGATTCCGGCCGGGCGTTCAAACGGGCACGGCCGGATTGTGCCGGCCGTGCCCGCAAGCACTAAACAGACTTTATTAAATCACACGGGCTTGACATTGAGCAACACCAGCTCGCGGTCGGGCCGGTCGCCGGGCTGGCCGGAGGCATAGTAGTTGCCCGCTACCGGGAAGCCGGTGAAATGCTGCGTGTTGTAATTCTCCCAGAGCCCGGCGATCCACAGCGGGATTGTGGGGAGATCGTTCAACCAGATCTTCTCGAGAGCGGCAACCTTGGCCTTCTGAGTTGAGACGTCGGCCGTAGCTCGAGCTGCCTTGAGAGCCGCATCAGCTGCCGCGCTCTGGTACCGCCCGAGGTCGTTGCCGTTGCCGATCAAGGTGCCCACGGGATAATAGTCGTTGGCAGCCATGAACTGGCCGTACAGCGAAATCGGCGAGTCGACGGTGAGCTGCCAGAAAATCAGGCAATCGAATGTTCCGGTCAAGCGGGTGTTTTGCCAAGCCCCGAACTGGGTTTGGTGCACGCCTGCGTTGATGCCAAGTCCGCCTAGCTCGGATGCAATCAACCCAACCGCGGTATACCAGTCGGTCCAGCCGGTAACTGTCTGGATATCGAAGTCGACAGGTTTCCCCTTGGGATCGAGCAGGGTACCGTCTTTATTGACTGTGAACCCGGCCTTCGCGAGCAGTGCCTTGGCCGCGGTCAGGTTGTAGGTGGACAGCGCGGTGTCCTGCGCCTTGACCGACGGAGCGATCCAGTCCGGCCACTGGGAGGCGAGACCGAGTGCGTCGGCAGGCTGGAAGCCAAAACCGGCCTCGGCGGTGCCCACAATGGTCTTTCGGTCGAGAGCCATGCTGACGGCCTGGCGGAATGCCGGAATGTTGTACGGGTACTTATTGATGAAGATCAGCTGCACCGGAACGTTGGGAGCGGAATACTGGAAATGCCGGGTCCCGCTGTTGACCGCGTTCACGCCGAGCGCGTTTCCGGACCAGTCGACCTTTCCATTGATGAAGTCGTTCGTAGATGTATCGTTGCCGGTGTGGTCGAGGAACTCGATAGAGGAAACCTTGGGCTCGCCCGGCAGGTAGTAGTTGGGGTTCTTGCCCAGAACGTAGGTCTGAGCTGAGTATGACTGCACCTGAGTGAAGGGACCGGTGCCCACCGGGTCAGGGTTCTTCCAGGTATCGCAGTCGCCCCCCTGCGCCGAGTCTTTCGCGTGAGCCGACCAGACTGCTTTGGGCACGACGTAGAAATTGTTGAAGTTGGGCACAAATACTGTCGTGTCGACGGTCTTGTAGGTGAACGTCACCGTCGACTTGTCGGCGGATTCCGTCACACTGGCAAGGCTGCCTGGGCTGATGACCTTGCCCGACTTGTCTTTTACGTCCCACCAGCCGACTGTATTGGCCACGCCGCAAGTTTGGCCAAGCTGGGCACTAAACACGACATCGTCTGCGCTGAACGGGGAGCCGTCGGACCACTTGACGCCCTGGCGAATAGTGAACGTGAGGCTCTTGAGGTCCTTGGACCATGAGTATCCCGTTGCCAGCAAGGGAGTTTGCTTGTTGCCGTTGTGGGTGCTGGTGATATACAGGGTTTCGTAGATACCGCTAAGGGTCGGGCTGTTTTGGTTTGCGATGTCATAGGGGTTGAAATCACGCACCCAGGTGCCGGTTGTCTGGTCGGCGATCACGAGCGGTCCACTGTAGGCCGCGTGCGCGACCCGGGTGGCGATATGGTTAGGCATCACCATGCTGGCGATCAAACCCATGCCCAGGACCACTTTGCCGAACGTCTTCAATGTTGGCGTTAGGGCCATCTATTCCGCTCCTTGCGAGCTCAATTGGCGTGCCTCGTCGTCACGCAATGCACCGCTACACCATATGCGGCTGGTTACGTTGGGATGCCTGAGAAGGCCGCGAACGGGTCTCTATCGTACCGCGACGTACCTCCCTTCGCGATCGGCGTTTGACTGGCCGACACTCGGATCCTGCACCTCGTCCACGCCTGCGTGGCCGATAACCAGATCGATTCCACCACGGAGACGGCAGAAGCGTAGCACCGTCGGCCTCTTTCCGCAATACCCGCTGTGTGTCACCGGGTTATCGGGAGCGTTTACGGAAACGCATCAACAGCCCGGAGAATAGCATGGGATGCTCCCGATGTCAATATGGGTCGTCATGATGCGTGGCAGCGAATCAGTCAGCACGGCGGTGACAATAGTGGACGAAAACCACGTCTAATGGCTCTTCTATTACACAAAATGCTATGGCGTGTTGTGCCAGCGCATCGCCGTGGACTTCGTCCCATGAACTCGATCCGAGTCCTCGCAGGCCTGTTTGGCGGGTCAGAGGCTTGACAAACTCGGCATTTTGGCGTAGAACCGGAAGCGTTTACGGTTAGTTCCGAATGCTCGCATGGTGGTGCACCGTGGCTGAGGTCACAGACATTCCAACCGGGACGGGAAAGCGCGCGATGATCCGCGACATAGCCGAGCAGGCAGGTGTCTCGATTGCGACGGTCTCGCGCGTGCTGAACGGCCGTCCAGACGTCTCCCAGGCCACGCGCGAGCTTGTGCTGCAACGCGTGCGTGCCGCCGGCTATGTCGGCAGTCGGACCGCGCGAGGCCTTGCGAGCGGGCGGACTGGATTGATCGGCGTGGTCGTGCCATTCACTCAAAATGGGTTCTTTTCCGGCATTATCGAGGGGGCGAGTGAGGCGCTATTCGAGCGCGACGCGCGGCCCGTACTTTGTCCCACGCAGCATCGTCACGATCGGGAGCTTTCAGTCCTGGAGCGCCTGATACACGGCACAACTGACGGCACGATGCTGGTAACCCCGACCGAGACGAGGGTCGAGCTGCAGCACCTGCGTCAGCACGGTTCACCGTTTGTGGTGATCGATCCGAGTCTGCTCTTGCCGGAAGGCATCCCGGTCGTATCGTCCACCAACTGGGCAGGAGGACGCCAGGCCACCGAGCATCTGATCTCCCTCGGCCATACACGTGTCGGCCTGGTGACAGGCTATCCAGGCTGGTGCGCCAGCGAGGATCGCCTGGCCGGGTATCAGTCGGCGATGATATCGGCCGGGCTTCCACTCAGACCCGAATACGTGGTGGAGTCCGACTTCAAGTACGATGGCGGCGTGGCCGCCGGCCATGCACTGCTGTCGTTGCCCTCGCGTCCAACGGCCATATTTGCCCAGAGCGACAATATGGCGATCGGCGTGATGCGGGCGGCCCGAGAACGCGGGCTTCGACTACCCGAAGATCTTTCGGTGGTTGGGTTCGACGACATCGACCTCGCGTCTGTCACCACTCCCGCGCTGACGACCGTCGCGCAACCCCTGCAAGAGCTGGGCCGGCACGCGGTCACGCTTCTGTACCGCTTGATCGACGCGTTACCGCTCGAGGTCAGCCGCGTCGAGCTCTCGACCCGCCTCGTGGTTCGCGAGTCCACTGCTCCGCTAAACCGCAACCACGGGTGACGGGGACGTTACATGGCGGTGCAGAACTGTACACCTGGTAACGTGCTCAGCGGTATCTGGACAGGCCTCGCTCATCGGCGGTGCTGATGACAGCGTGTAGCCACCGGCGATGGCCGACCCTTGAGCACTCTATCCTTTCGATCAGGCAGGGTGACTGTTTTGCTGGGGTGGCCGGGGGTAGTTCCAAAAGTACGTAGTAATGAAGTCCCTGGGCTTCCCTGGCCTGCACACTTGACGGCGGAGGCGTCATCGGGCAGCGGCGAACGCCGGCCCGGCTATGGCCCGATGTCACACGGACGAACGGCAAGCACGTCGACTCCTCGGGCGCTGAACAGGCCCTGGACGTCGAGGTGCGGCGTACGCGTCCACGCGAAGGAGTCCAGCTGACGGGCACCGTTATCGAGTCCCTCCTGTTCGGGCCGGCCATCTCCACGGTCAAATACGACGTATCGCACGCCGTGGCGGCACCACAGTGCCAGCTGCTCCCGAAGTGGCGCCTCTCCGGACATCAGCTGCGCGCGGCGAGATCCGTACCAATCATTCAAATAGGACCTGTCCAGATAATAGCCCGTGATCACGTTCACTACGGCAATGCGCGCGTCCTCCGGCGTGTGCGCATTGATCCACATTTCTGCCTGGTAGCCCCTGACCTGGAGCGAAAGATAGTCGTATCGCGATATTTGCCCGGTCGCGACCTGTCCCAGCATCGGGCTGCTGAGCAGGCTGTACTCGGCTACTGCAAGGTAGACCGCTCTGAGGAGCAGGTAGAGCAGAAGCAGCATCTGCAGACTGCTGCGCGAGAACTTCAGTACCTCCCACAACTCATATGCAACGGTAACGGACAGTGCCTGTGTGACGCCGGCGACCCCCAGATAGTAACGCGGCGGCGCGAAGTACGGCACAAAGAGGAACCAGAGCGCAATCAATGCCGCCGCCGAGACGAGCGCTGCGCGTTGTACCGGCCGTTTCAGGACAAAAATCGACACGAGCAATAACACTGACAACAGCCCGACGTCGTTGATCAGAAAGTCCGCCAGCGAGGTGATAATCCAGTGCGCGTGCGCTAACGGGGAGGCAGCAGTCGACTGAACGAAAAGCCCGTTCGACGACGTGGGATTGCTGACCGAAACGCCTTCATATGGATACAGCGGCGCCCGGAAAAAGTACAGATTCTTGAGTAGCCACGGGCTCAGCGGCACCAATGCGGCGGTTCCCATGATCGACCCTGCCTGGATCGCTACCCGTATCTTCCGGCCGAGCGCGGGGCCCGCGTACAACGCGCCGCAAATCGCAACGGCGCAACACAGCGCAGGAAGCGCTGGGAGCGTGGAAAGCTTGCAGGATGCGCTCAAGCCGGTGAACAATCCTGCCCTGAGAAGTAACCTGCTGGCGCCGAGTCCACGGGCAGGCTGCCGGCCGCGGTGAGCGAGATTGTCCGTCCAGACGGAAACGTCGTATACGGCAGTGACGAGAAAGAACGCCGACGAGAAATCGGTGAACGTATCCGGGAGCACCTGGATAATCCAGATGGATGTTGCCAGAAACAGCGCGGCCTGCCACGCCTCGATCCGTCCCCGCAGTCGGCGAGCCAGGGCGAACACGCTAAGGGCGAGAAGCACGCCGAAGGCGATGTTCAGTACCTTCCCAAGGCCGTCCGATCCGGCCATCAGTCCGGGCAGAAACAGCATTTCTTCGGATGATGGTGCATTGGCCAGCGGTATGTCGGGCAAGGGGACGATGGAATGGTGGGCGAGGTAAATCTTCACCGACGACATGTGATAGGCGAGAGCATCCCAGTCGTCGAGTGGCCGCATAGAACGCGCGGCAACATGCACGAGTGTGACGCCGAGGAGCAGCAGTACGACGGCGTGACGCCTGTCCGGAATGGAGAACGCCCGTTCTCTGCGCCAGGAAGCTACTGCTCGCGCCACTCCGTCGAGCATGTCGACGAGCTGGTCCCGAAGTAAGGCTGTCAGCCCGAGGAACGCGGCAAGAAACACCGCGCCGTAATAGAGCCGCGCGAAGCCGACCAGAAGCACGAGAGAGGACATGATTCCAAGGCCGAGGCCCAATGTGGCGAGTCGATCCGCCAATCCGTCTCCGTCGAGACGCGCCAGAGCTCCGAACACGCGCCGTCCGAGCGCCGACGCGTACGCCAATATCGTCACCGCGAGCACCACGTTGAAGAGCCATTCGCCGGCAAGAAGCGGCGATCGCCAGTGCGGTCCCTCCGCCAGGACGACAAGATGCAGCACCGTGGAGGCGGCAAGGATGCACGCGGCGCACGCGACCAGCACCACGCGCCGCCGAGCATCGGCCGGAATGAGACTCCACCGACCGGACAGCCTAACAGTCACAGTCTCATTCCCCGCCGCGTTTCAAAGTCGAGCATGGATCGACGGAGAGCACGTCGACGCCGTTGGCACTGAAACGAAGGCGGGCATTGAGACCCGGCGTGCGCAGCCAGGGGAACGACATTGGCGGCCTCACCCCGTTGATGCCGTCGAATCCCATGTTCCCGTCGCCGCGGTCGAAGATGACGAAGTGCACCCCCGCCTTGCACCAGGCGGTCAGCTCCATTTCTCGGCTGGCCCCGCCTGCCTCTAATCGACTGAGGCGTGTTCCGTACCAGTCATTCAGGTAGGGGCGGTCGAGGTAGTACCCCGAGAGCACGCCCGCCGTCGCAATCACCGTTCCTGCCGGCGTGTGGGAGTTGACCCACTGCGCGGAAACGTAGCCGCGTACCTGTCCGGCAAGGTAGTCGTAACGCGAGATGTCGCCACGGGCGACCTGGCCGATCAGGCTCTGCTGCATCACGCCGAGCCCAATCAGCACGTTTGGCCACGTACGCGTGATGAGATAGCAGAACACACCGATACTTCGTAGCATGTTTGCGCGCCTGTTGAGCGGCAAGATTGCGTAGAGCGCGCTCACGCTGAGCGCCTGCGCGAGCGCCGCAAGTCCCAGGTAATAGCGCGGAGGATCGAAGTACGGCACGAACAGGAACCAGGCGACGAGCCCGGTGGCCAGAAACAACAGCGCGAACCGCTGCCCGGGTCGCCGCAACAGGACTATGGCGACGGCGAGCGCAAGGGAGAGCGCGCCTACGTGATTCCAGAGGAAGTCACCGAGAGATGTGAAGATCCAGGTGATATGCGCCGCAGGCAGCGTAGGCGCGGTGTCGATGGAAATGCCGTGTGACGGATTGCTCACGGCTACGGTTGCATACGGGTAAAGCGGATTGCCGAAATACGCCCAATTCTTCAGGAACCAGGGGGCCAGCGGGATCGCCGCGCTCACCGTTATCACTGCGCCGGCGCGGACCGCTCCACGTACGCGCGGAGCCCAGGCGCGACCTCCGTACAGGAACGCAATAGCGATCACCGTGGCACCGGCTACCGGCAGCGCGACCAACATGGACAGCTTCGTGGAGGCCGCGAAGCCTATCAGGAGCCCGCTGCGTATCAACAGCGGATCTGCTCGGCCGTGGCTCACTCCACGGCGCGCTGCGGTCGACAATCGATCGGCCCAGGCTACTCCGTCGTTGACTCCGGCCACCAGCAGGAACGCCGAGGCGAAATCGACGATCGCAAGCGGCAGAACCGCGATCATCCAGAAGGTACTGCCAAACAGCAGTACGGCCTGCCAGCCGGCCGTGCGTCCGCTCAGGCGACGACCGAGGATATAGATGGCTATGCAGAGCAGCACGGCGAAGCCAATGTTCAGCACCTTGCCCAGACCGTCAGTGCCGGTGGCGAGGCCCAGGAGAAACAGCATCTCTTCGGCCGCTGGGCCATTGGCGAGCGGAATATCGGGCAGGGGAAACACTCCGTGATGCGCGAGGTAAAGCTTTACCGAGGCTAGATGGTAGACGACGGCGTCCCAGTCGGTAAGCGGGAGCATTGACCGCAACAGTACGTACAGCGAGGTAAACGCCAGTAGCGCGAGAATCAGGCGCTGGCCTCCCTCGGGCGCCGTCGGCAGGCCTGCCCGCCGCCACGCATGGATGCTTTGCCGTGCATATGCCAGGAGATAGAGCAGGTCCCGGCGAAGCACGACGGTGGCCAACGCGAAACCCAGGAGCAGCAAGGGCCGGTAGTACAGCTGCACCAAGCCGACGCAGAGCATGCCGGCAGAAAGAGCACCGAAGCCGAGTCCCAGCATGGCCAGTCCATCGTCGAGTGGCTGGTGTGCGAGCAGGCGTAGCGGTCCACCCAGGCGTCGACCCAGGACGAGGCTGAACAAAAGCAGGCAGCCAGCCAGTACGGCGTTGAACAACCATTCGCCCGCCAGCAGGGGCGACGTCCAGTGCGGACCTTCAGACAGGACGAGCAGGTGGAGCGCCACTGCAGCCGCCACGACTACCGCCAGGGTAATCGAGAACCCATTCCAGCTCACCGACTGTGCACGTGCCGCGGGCACATGAACACCGGTGACGCTCACCTTGGGCGCGAGAGCGTGTCGCACGGATGAACCGCAATGACGTCGACGCCGCGCCACGTGAACAGCAGGCGGGCGCCAAGACCTGGGGTTCGGAGCCAGGCAATAGATGCGCGAGGCTGTATCTCCGCCGCCGAGTCTGAGTTGTACTCGTGCAGGCCGCGGTTCAAGACCACAGCACGGACGTTCGCGGCGCACCATTCAGAGAACTCGGCCTTACGTTGCGTCCCTCCTGCCTGCAGCCGGGCCGATCTCGTACCGAACCAGTCGCTCAGGTATGGTTCCTGAAGGTAATATCCGAGGCTTGTGTTGACAGTCACGACCTCGGTCGTCGACCCGACATGCGCGTTGACCCAGTCCATAGCGCTATATGGGCGGACCCTCTGCACCAGAAACTCGTGGCGCGAAAGCCCGCCCGAGAGCAGATCGAAGGCGCTCGCGCGCTGGGCCAAACCGATAGAGATGATGAGAAGCCAGAGCGAGGCAATCGCCAGGTACATAACGAGAACCACTTCGCCAATGCCATGCGGCTCTCCGAACAGGCGCAGGGTCCATCGCAGCCTTGAGCCAAGCTGCTCGAGCGTCCAGTTTATGGCCGCGCTCGAGAGGCAGAAGCTGATGCAGAGCATCGGCAGCCAGTACCTCGGCGGGTTGAAGAGCGGCTCGACTTTCAACCAGATGACGGCGCCGAAGAGCAGGAACATGACGCAGAATCGCGCCGGCGCACTCCGGAACACACATGCCGCGATGAGGATGCAGGCACTGAGCGGTCCGCTATAGTTCCAGTACGTGCTCACTACGTTGAAGAGCGGATGCCATACGCTCTGCACGATTGACGGCAATGGGCTACTGGCGACAGCAGCAGCCGGGGCGCACACTTCCACGCCGCCGGTGCAGTCGGCTCCATTGACGAGCTGGCCGACTGGATACAACGGGCTGCCGAAGAAGGCGACATTCTTGAGAAACCAGGGCGCGAGCGGAAGGACCGCGAATACACACACCTGGAGGCACGCCCCGATGGCGTACCGCAGACGCTGGAGCATGCCAGGACACTCAAGGGTCAGGCAGGCGCCGCCCAGCGCCAGCACCGCGGAAGGCAGCAACGGCGCTGTTGTAAGCTTGCAACTGACCGCGAATCCGGCCAACAATCCGGCGCGCGGCAGCAACCACTCTCGCCGGCCGCCGCTCCACACCGTTCGAGGACTGTTTTCGCGAGCCGACGTCTCGCCGGAAGCGCGTTCGAGCCACGTGGCCATGGAGTCAAGGGAGAGCACGGCAAAGAACGCCGCAGCGAAGTCCGGCAGCGTGCACGACATCAAGTTCACGATCCAGAGCGGCAAGTACAGCAGGATGACGGCGAGCGCCGCCGCGTCTGCCCGCAGGTGCCGTCTCGTGAAGTCGAATACGGCGATGCCGAGCAGCAGCGAAAAGCAGAGATTCAAGACCTTCATCTGCATGTCGGTGCCGGCCAGAAGTCCCAGGATCGAGAACATCTCTGTCGCCGATGGAGCATTGGCAAGCGGGATGTCGGGAACGGGAAAGATGTGGTGGGCGGCAAGATACAATTTTGGAGCGACCACGTGATAACTGACGCCGTCGTAATCCTGCTCATCCCCGACCAGGGGCACGGCGTTGCGGAGAAACGCGAAGAGGATCGCCCCGGCAACAATGATTGCCGGGATCTTCATGCCGGGGCTGAGCGCTGATTGAGCTTGGGCTCGTAGCCGGCATAGCCAGGTCCCGCGCGCGACTGCGCACCACAGTGACAGCAATTCGCTTCGTAGCCACGCGACGAGCGCGAGCGCCGCCGCCGCGATGACCGGCCAGTAGAGCACGTGCAGGAGTCCGATCGCGAGAATGCTCAAGCTGAGCGCTCCGAAGCCGAGCGCGAGTACCGACAACGTATCGACGATCGGTGAGCTCGCGCAGTGGGTTAGGGGCCCAGCCAGTCGTTGGCCAAATGCCAGGGAAATTGCCAGGAAGGCCACATTGAGCAGGATGTTGAACAGGAGCTCGGCGCCCCACAGCGGGGTTGCCGAATACGCGCTCATGTGCGTCAGCACGAGGTGCAGCGCGAGAACGAACAGCGCCACGGACGCCGCACAGACATGCACGCGATACCTGGCGAACAGCCCGGCCGCCAGAGCAGGGTTCGAAGGCGAAGCTGCAGAACCGGTCAAGGCCACTCTTCTGGGTTCCAAGCTCATGAAGAATTACGACATCGAGGATTCCAGCTTGTGCGGCACGCGGCATCGACGGTTCGTAGGGTTCCCATGTGAGCAAGTCTACTCGAAAAGGTAGCGCTTCGCAGCAGTCCTTAGACAGGGCTACCGGGACAAATGGGGGGAGACGATTGGCCGCGGCGGACGAGCGGGCGGGCACTGCCAGTATGGCAGCCGACTCGCAGTGCACCTGGCCGCGGGGCACGTTATAGCACGTGGCAAGCCAGCGAACATGTAAGCCTTGCGCCGGCCGCAGGCTTGACGCACGAGAAACTTGGCACGTATCATCCTGCCAGAAAGCAGCGCATTGGTCTCTTGAGGTCGCAGTGACTCAGAGCGCGGATCAATCATCGGTGGTCGTCGGGGCGCCTGACCTTGCCGAGCAGGTCCGGGAGCAGTTTGCCACGTTGGTCCGGCTGTTCTCGTTGGTGGAACTGCAGGCGTGGATGAGTCTGGACATTACGATGGCGCAGTTCAAGGCGATGCTCTTCTTGTGGCAAGTGGGCCGTGCTCGCATGGGTGTACTGGCCGAGAACCTCGGCATCCACGTATCGAATGTAACGGGCATCCTCGACCGGTTGGTTGAGGCCGGCTTCGTTTGCAGAGAAGACGATGCGGGCGATCGAAGGCTTGTCGTCAGCCGGCTCACGCCGAAGGGCGAAGCGACCCTGGCCTCCCTGTATGAAGGTCGAGCTGCGCGGATCCACGAGCGGCTGACAAAGCTCTCGGGCGAGCAACTGCAGTCGCTGCGAACGGGTCTCGAGGCGCTCCTGGCTGAATGGTAGGCGGGGCGAGGTAGCCCGGACGGGATTCGAACCCGTGATCTCCGCCTTGAAAGGGCGATGTCCTAGGCCGCTAGACGACCGGGCCGTGCCGAAAGCACTCAGTCAGCGTACGGATCATCGTCCACGTTGTCAAACGAAACAGCGGGCTCGAGCGCACCTGAAACGCGCGATCGCTTCATGTTTTGACGCACAGATTGTCGTGTGTTAACCTCTTCTTGATCGAGATAATGTCAAGTAACTCGATAGCCTTTATAATCAGGGGACGCGAAATGGGCAGGATTTACAACGATCTGTCGGAGACGGTGGGACAAACCCCGCTGGTGCGGCTGAACCGTGTAACGGATGGATCACAGGCGCGGGTGCTCGCGAAGCTGGAGTATTTCGGTCCGGGTGGAAGTGTCAAGGACCGCATTGGAGTGAGCATGATCGCCGAGGCCGAGCGCCAGGGCCTCATCAGTCCCGGCAAGACGACGATTATCGAGCCAACCAGCGGTAACACGGGCATTGCGCTGTCGTTCGTGGCAGCGGCGAAGGGCTACAGGCTGATCCTCACGATGCCTGAAACGATGAGCGTCGAGCGTCGCCAGTTGCTGAAGGCGCGAGGCGCGGAGCTCGTGCTGACTCCAGGCGCCAACGGCATGCCTGGCGCGATAGCGAAAGCGGCGGAGCTGGCAGAGTCGACCCCCAACTCCTTCATCCCGATGCAATTCGAGAATCCGGCCAACCCGAAGATCCACCGCGAGACGACGGCCGAGGAGATCTGGAACGATACTGAGGGCGCGGTAGACATCTTCGTCGCAGGCATCGGTACCGGAGGCACGATCACCGGCGTGGGAGAAGTGCTCAAGCCGCGAAAACCTGACCTGAGAATCGTGGCGGTGGAGCCGGCCGAATCACCTCTTCTCTCCGGGGGCACGCCGGGTCCACACAAGATACAGGGCATAGGCGTACCGTTTGTCCCAGAAATTCTCAACCGTTCCGTCATCGATGAGGTGCTTCCGGTCAGCGTTGCCGAGGCGACGGCGGCGGCAAGGCGCCTTGCGGTCGAGGAGGGCATCCTTACGGGAATCTCGAGCGGCGCGGCCGCTCATGCCGCGCTCGAGGTGGCGAAGCGTCCGGAGAACGCCGGCAAGACGATTGTCGTGCTGTTGCCCGACAGCGGAGAGCGCTACCTATCCACCTTCCTGTACCAGCAGGACTCCTGAAGCGGCGATGTCGCGCGGCACATCGGCGTTCTCGATCCAACATGCCATGTGCCGCGCGGAGACGAACCGCCTGCCGTGCACCAAGCGGCCAGCTGGTCAGGCGGTGGCTGACTTTAGCTCACCTTCTTCTGCTTGTTCGCGACGTAGTCGACCAGGATATACTCGCCAAGGTTTTCCGGGGTAGCAAAGAACGCGCGACCGCGGTTCAACTTGGTCATCTGGCCGACGAAATCGGTCAAATAGTATCCGCTCTCGAGCATGAAGGTGTTGATCACTATCTGGTCGCGGGTGCAGCGAACGACCTCGCGAAGCGTTTCCTGAATTGTCCGATATGTGGGCGGATAATTGAACATCGGATGCCCGCCCTCGAGATGAGTCGTCGGCTCCCCGTCTGTGATCACGATGATCTGCCGGTTGCGCGCCTTGCTTCGCGCGAGGTACTGCCTGCCAAGAATCAAGGCATGCTGGAGATTCGTTCCATAATTGTGATCGTCCCAGCTTATCCCGGGCAGGTCTTCCGGCTTGATTGGCTGAGCCAGGTACGAGAAGCCGATGATCTGCAGGGAGTCGCGTGGATACTGCCCTTTGATAAGGCTGTGCAGTGCGATGGCGACTTTCTTGGCCGCTGAGAAGCACCCGTTAAGAAACATCGATCGACTCATATCCAGCATCAACACGGTCGCCGACTGCGTGAGAAGCTCAGTTCGATATACTTCGAAGTCCTCAGGCGCGAGCCTCACAGGAGTGCCTCGTCCCTGCCGTTCGACCGCGTTCATGGCGGTTTTCTGGATATCAAGCAGGAACGGATCGCCGAATACATAGCGCTTGGTCTCGTCAATCTGCTCGCCACCTCCGCCGCGGAATTGCGTGGCATGGCTGCCGAAGCTGTCACGCTTGAGCCGGCCGAAGACATCGCGAAGGGCCTTCTGTCCGATCTTGCGGATGCCATGCGCTGTAAGCTCGTACCCTTTTTCAGTCTTCTTGACGAACCCGGCTTCTTCGAGCATCTTGGTTAGCTGCTGAAGCTGCTCCAGCTGGCGCGCCTCCTCCTCGCCCAGTACGCCGCGCACCTTGTTCGGATCGATATCGTCGATCCCATCCCCTGTCTGCGCGGCACGCATCTGGGCCTCGAGATCGTCCATCGCCTGGAGACGCTCCATCATGGCCATGGCCTCAACCATGGACAGCGGCTCGTCTCCCCGGAAGGGATATCCGCGGCGTCCCTGTTGATTGGGGAACATCTGATTCAGATTGAGGGCAAGGCGAGCAAGATCGGCCCGCAGCCGGTCGTCGCCGATCAGGCTATCCATCATCTGCTGGAGCTGGTCGCGCATTTCCGGCGACATGCTGTCCATCAGCGCCTGCATGGCGGCCATGCGCTGCTGCATCTGCTCGAGGAGCTCATCCAGGTTGTTGACGCCTGGGAACATGTCGCCATACTTCTCCATGAACTCATCGAACTTCGGCTCGCGGCCCTGGAGACGATCCTCGAGCATCTGGTTCAGGTCTTGCACCATTTGGCGGGTTCGCTGAAGGTCTTCCGGCGTGATGCTCTGTATGGCCTGCTGCATGCCCTTGAAGTAGGATTGCATTACCTGCTGCTGGAGTTTCTGGCGGAGAGCATTGAACTTGTCGCGCGCCTCGTTGTCCATGAAGTCGTACTGCGAGAGCGACTGAAACCGCTGTGGCACGCTTTCCGGCAGCGCGTCGAGGTAGTCGCGCTTCCTGGCGGCCATACTGTCGAGCATTTTGCGCAGTGCCTCGTTATCGTCCGCCGAGGTTTGCTCGCTCCCTGCTGGAGGTGGCTGCTTGCTTTCGACCACGCGCCGCTCGATCCCGCGCCGCTCGGTGTCGACGATGTCGTTCAGCTGAGCCTTCAGGTCGTCCATTATCGAGCTCAGGTTATGGCGGCTGAGCGTAGCTTGCCGCTGTTGTCGAAGCCGCTCGATGAGCTGTTTCATGCCATCGAGCCGGTCGCCGAGCCGGCCCTGGTCGCCAAGGCGATAAAGCCGCTGCAGCGCGCGCTGCAGGTCACCGTCGTCAAGCAGCTCATCCGACAACGCGTTGATCAGCTCGTTCGCGTCAAACGGATCGATCTGCTGGCTGTTGTCCCACTCTGAGTAACGGTAGTCACTGTTCAGGTTCATGGCGACCTCGTGCCTGTTAGCCCGCGTGAAGGAGGCATCGTGCTTCGCCTCCGTAACGATGTCACAGTCCCTCCCAGGGTTCCGTTACTTGCTATAGCGGATTCCCCCCGGTTTGCGATCTTTATTAAGCTTGCGGTTCAAGTGAATTCCCTCGAGCACGAACTCCACCGCGGATGCCGCGCTTGCGGGGTTGCCCTGGGCGTTCAGCTTTCCGACGGCTGAACGCAGACCGCGCACCTCCGATACCTGCTGGACGTACTGCATGGCGGGCATGCCGTCACTGGTGTCCACGCCGAAGCCGCGGTCGAAGTTCGCCAGGAGCTCGTCGAACTCCTGGATCAGGAAGTAGCGGTTGAAGACGTTCACGATTGCGCCCTGGATGATCCGTTCGATGATGCGTTCCTCGCTTGCCTCGCCAACGGTCTCGAGCTCGATCTTTCCCGCGGTCGACGCGATCACCGCCGGAAGGTCGCTGATACGGGGCGCGGCCTGCCTCTCGCTGAGGCGGACAGCGCGCCGGATGGCGTTGCTGAGTACATTCTCGTAATTGCAGATTGATACGCGGACGCTCACGCCCGAGCGTTTCGATATTTCGCTGTGCTTCCGCGCCATATGCGTGATCTCGGCGATTATCTCTTTCATATAGCGTGGGAACGCCACGTCCATATCCTCGGCAAAGGCCGGCGAGGCTTCTTGCTCCATGATGGCGATCTCATGCTCGATCGTGCGCGGGTAATGTGTGCGGATCTCCGAGCCGATCCTGTCCTTAAGCGGCGTGATGATGCGTCCACGATTGGTGTAGTCTTCGGGGTTGGCGCTCGCGACCACGTAGACGTCCAACGGGAGTCGCACTTTGTAGCCACGGATCTGAACATCACGTTCCTCCATGATGTTCAGCAGACCCACTTGAATGCGCTCTGCCAGATCGGGCAGCTCGTTGATGCAGAAGATGCCACGATTTGTTCGGGGCACCAGGCCGTAGGCGATCGTCATTTCGTCTGACAGATAGCGACCTTCTGCAACTTTGATCGGATCTATTTCGCCGATAAGGTCTGCAATGGTGATGTCAGGCGTTGCAAGCTTCTCGCCGTAGCGTGCTTCGCGTGAGACCCACACGACAGGTACATCTTCCCCTTGCTCAGCCACGCGCAGCCGACATGCCGCGCAAACCGGTTCGAACGGGTTGTCGTTTATCTCACACCCGCTAATCGCCGGCACGCTTTCGTCAAGCAGATTGATCAGGCTGCGCGCGATTCGCGTTTTTGCTTGCCCGCGCTCCCCCAGGAGGACAATGTCCTGGCCTGAAAGTATCGCATTCTCGATCTGTGGAATGACTGTCGAGTCGTATCCGACGACGCCGGGGAACAGCTCTTCACCGGCCTTGATCTTGGCGATCAGGTTGCGGCGCATCTCCTGTTTGATTGGCTGAACCTTGTAGCCGCTGGCACGCAATTCACCGATAGTACGGGGCTGGCTCATGCTCTGCTCCTGAGAGGACTCACGCGGAAGGCGCGGCCGCAGATGGCCACGCGACGATACAGCTCACGAAACACCGCGGCGATGACGACAACTCTTCGCCCGCGGAATGAGACCAAGGCCCATCCGCGGTCGGACGGGCCGGCATGACTCAGTGTACCTGTGCTCAAAATGCCGGGCAATGAACGCGGGTGCGCGCGGTCAAAGTTGAAGCGGTGAGGACGCGGCCGTTGGCTCCCGGCCGCACGGTACTCGCATTACCGAGTTGCATCGGGGTGGGCGGAACGGTCCGGCCGCCCATGCCGGGAGAGCCGGTGCGTTGGGAGGTGGTCCAGAAACGCAGATGGCACAGATGCGGCAGATGGGTCCGCCGCGATGCGGGCAGATGAGGCTGCATCCTCAACTCGAAGGTGTATGGCAGTAGTCACGCCGGAATCCGGCCGGGACGGGGCCAGCGAGCTTTAGTCCCGCTCTACCCCAAGGTCATCCAAGGTGTAGAGCGCCTCGGCCGGAATCCCCTGGTCGCGCATCAGCTGGAGAGCGCCGGCGCCGCGGTCGACGATCCACATCGCCAGCGCAATCTCACACTCGCGTTCGCGAAGGGCCTCTGTTGCGCGCAGAAGCTCACCGCCTGTTGTCACGGTGTCTTCGACCAACACTACCCGCGATCCAGGACGGAGCGTGCCTTCGATGAGACTCCCCATTCCATGATCCTTGGCCTCCTTGCGGACGATGAAGCCGGAAAGGGGACGGCCCCGTACATGTGCGAGCGCGCACATAGCGCCCACGATCGGCACCGCGCCGAGCGCGGGACCGCCCACAGCCTGTGCCACGAGCCCTTCCATCCGATTGAGCATCAGCGACGCAACCAGGTAAGCGCCTTCGGAGTCGAGTGTCACCTGACGACAGTCGAGGTAAAACGAGCTGCGCGCGCCTGAGCGCAAGACGAAATCGCCGTAGCGTAGTGCGCGGTCTCGGATGACCGCGTTGAGACGTTCCCATTCGGTTTGAGCGTCCATTGATGCATGTCTCCTTCTCACAGTAGTGTAGGAAGACCCGTGCTACACTGAACACATACCAGGTATCGAATCGGCATGATGTAAGCCTATTTCAAGAGACGAGCTGCCGGATGCGAAGGCGATTAGGAGTCAGCGTGATGGATACTGAGGACTTGCTACCCAGAATGGCACTGTTTGGCGGACTGGTAGCCGCGATTATCGTGTATCGTCGCAGTCGGGCCGGCAAGCTCAAGAGCGTGCAGGCCGAGCTGACGGCCGTGCCTGGGGCCGCTTCGGAAGGCGCGGCAAAGGCTGGCGTGGAAGTCGCCGCGCGGAGCCAGAGTCTGATCGAAGGCCTGTTGGATAACGTTGCCGAACAAGCGCTCAAGGAGCTCAAGACCGTTCTGAAGGACGGGCTTAAGCGACTTGAGAAGACGGTCGACGAGCTCTAGGCCGATCCGCGCCTGCGCTGGGAATTACGGTTCCGCGGTCGCCTCGGGGGTTGCCTCGGACTGGCCCGAGCGCCATTCTCCACTCTTCCCCCCGCTCTTGTGCAGCAGCAAGATGTCGGAGATACGTACGCCGCGCTCAATTGCCTTGACCATGTCGTAGACGGTCAGCGCAGCGACCGAGACGGCGGTGAGCGCTTCCATCTCTACACCGGTCTGTGCTGTTGTACGCGCCGTTGCCCGTATGCGAAGATCGTCGCCGTCCCAACCAAACGTCATCGACACACCTGACAGCGGAAGCGGATGGCAGAGCGGGATGAGCGACGGCGTCGCCTTCGCGCCCATCACTCCCGCGACTTGCGCCACCGCGAGCACGTCTCCCTTCACTACCGCGCCATCACGCACGGCTTTCGCCGCGACCGCGCCGAGCTTCACCGTGGCCTGGGCCGTAGCTTGTCGTATGGATACCCGCTTCGATGATACGTCGACCATGCGTGCACGGCCTTCGTCGTCAAGATGCGTGATCGGCATCAGGGCAGCTCCAGTGTTAGGCCGTCGTAGGCCAACCGAACGTGGGGCGGCAATTCGGCCTCCACGGTTGCGTGCAACGTCGTGTGCGTAAGATGGGTGAAATACGTCTGCTTCGGTTTCAACCGATCCACCATCGCGAGCGCTTGCTCGAAGTTGAAGTGTGTCGGGTGCGGCTCACGGCGCAACGCATCGAGCACAAGGACATCCAGGCCCTCGAGCAGCGCGCATGATGCCTGAGGAACGAAGTTGGTGTCGGTGACATAGGCGAAGCCGTCCACTCGGTATGCGGTCACAAGGGTCTCGCCGTGCCACACTGGGACAGGGACAATGGTGCGGCCGTTGAGTTGAAACGGTCCCTCGACAGGTCGAAGGTCAATCGACGGAATACCCCCACCCTGCATGGTCTGCGAGAAAATGTAGGGAAACCTGACGCGGATGTCGGCCAGCAATGCAGGTGGACCGTAGACGGGCACCGCACTGCCCAGCTGTTCGTTGAACCTCCGCACGTCGTCGATTCCGTGGAGGTGGTCGGCATGCCCGTGCGTGAGCAGCACGGCCTCGGCAACGTCAATTCCCGCCGCGATCATCTGCAGACGAAGCTCGGGCGCCGCATCGACGAGTACGTTGTAGCCGTCAATGCCGACCATGGCAGAAGGCCGCATTCGATTGTCGCGCGGATCCTGCGACGTGCAGACAGCGCAGTGGCAGCCAATCATTGGTACGCCATGGCTCGTCCCGCTGCCAAGTATGGTGATCTTGAGCATGAACCCGTCTCCCGTATTCGGTCAGCGCCGGTCGGACTGAACCATTGCAATCCCAATGCAGCCGTCGCCGACGTGAGTACCGACTACGGGTCCGAGCACGCCGACGGTGGGAATACCATAGCTGGGTTTCAGCAAACGGCAGAACTCGTCGACGAGGTCCGGTGCGTTTGAATGCAATACCAGCACCTCCTGCAGCGGATCGAGCGAGCGAGCGAGCTCGTACATCGCCTGCACGGCCCTCATCGCAGTTCGCGCGCGCAGTCTGGGCGCGACGACTCCATCCTCGATGCCGATGATCGGCTTGATGCTCAACATGCTGCCCAGCAGGCTTTGCGCGCGACCGATCCTCCCTCCCCGATACAGGTAGGTAGGACTGTCAATCATGATCGCAATTTGTGTTCGGTTGGCCATTGACTCAACGGCGGCGACAATGTTCTCGGCCGCCGCGCCTTCGGCAGCCATCCTTGCCGCGGTGATCACGAGGGTTCCTTGAGCCATGGCCGCGAGCCGTGAATCGACCAGATGGATGCACGCCTCCGGAACGTTCCGCGCGGCTAGAGAGGCACCGCCAAATGTGCCGCTGAGGCGGGCCGAAATATGAATCGAGACAATAGCATATCCCTGCGTAGAGGCGTCCCGGAAGGCCTCTTCAAAGAGGCCTACCGCCGGCTGCGACGTTTGAGGAAAATCAGCACTGTTCCGAAGCATGTCGTAGAACTCTTTGGCGCCCATGTCCACGCCGTCGGTGAACACTTTGTCGCCGAAGCGAATCGTAAAGGGCACGACGCAGATGTTCAGGGCCTTAGCGACGTCCGGCGCGATATCGGCCGCGCTGTCGGTGACGACGCGCACGCGCGCAGGTTTGCGAACATGGCCGTTCATTCGACCGACACAATGAACTGGTAGTAGGGTTGGCCCCCAGGCGAGGACTCAATCGTGATCTGAGGGTAGCGCCTCTCAAGCGTTTCGTGAAGTTGGAGCGCCGATTCTTCCGACGTATCGTCTCCCGCATAGACCGTCACGACGCTATTGCGATCGATGGACAGTGTCTCGAACATGTCTGTCACTACCGACTCGACGTCGGCGCCGGCCACGGCGAGCTTATCGTCAAGGATTCCCAAGATCTCACCTTTACGAACCTGCAGGCCGTCCAGCTCCGCATCGCGAACCGCGCGAGTCACCTCGATCGTACGGATGGACCCGGCCGCGCCACGCATCGCATCGAGAATCTGGTCGACTTCCTCGTCATACTGCACGGCGATGAGCGCCGCAATACCCTGGGGCATACTGTGAGTCGGGATGACTTCCACGCGTTTCTTGCTGAGACTTGCCGCCTGGTGCGCAGTGCTCACGACGTTCGTGTTGTTCGGAAGAATGATCACAGTGTGCTGCGGACAGCGGTCGACAGCTTCCAGGATCTGCTGCGTGCTCGGATTCATGGTCTGGCCTCCCAACACGACCTCCGCGCCCAGGCTCTCGAAAATCGCCTTGAAGCCGTCGCCGTTGGCAACCGCAACGCTTCCGATCGGCAGCTCGACACGGCTGGACGATACCGCCCGCTCTGGCGGAGAAGCGAGAACCGGCGCCACCTCACGAGCAAACTCGTCGTGCTGTGCCTGCATGTCCTGCACTTTCACCTGGCGAATCCGGCCGAGTCTCGCGCCTGCGGTGAGGACGCGCCCAGGATCGTCGGTGTGCACGTGGATGCGCAGAATACTGCCGTCGCCGACGACAAGCAAGGAGTCACCAATCGGCTCCAGCTCGGTGCGCAAGCTCCACTCCGACAGCCCGCTGCCGAGAATGATGAACTCGGTGCAATAGCCGAAAGCGGACTCATGGTATCGAAGGCTGGCGTGCCCTGGAGCAGCGGCGCGTGTCGCCACCGCCTCGAAATGACTGCCGGCGGCCCGATCGCGATGGCCCTGCAAGTGTCGCAGCGCGCCCTCGATCAGATACAAGTATCCCTGCCCTCCCGCGTCGACAACTCCCGCCTGTGTGAGCGCCGGCAACTGATTGCGGGTTTCCTTAACGGCGATGCGTGCGGCGCTGACCACGTTCCCCAGCACATGTTGAAAATCCGGTCGATCGGCTGCCGCTTGAATCGCGTGGTCGCCGGCAATACGTGACACTGTCAGCACCGTGCCTTCAACCGGTTTCACAACCGCGCGATACGCTGTTGCACTGCCCTCCTGCAGTGCGATGGCCACATCGGATGGACTGAAGGTGCGTTTTCCATCCAGTGCCCGGGCGAAACCACGCAGCAGCTGAGACAGAATAACGCCTGAATTGCCGCGAGCGCCCATGAGCGCCCCATGCGCGAGCTTGGCCGCGATCTTGCCGGCCTCGGCCTCGAGCTCGGCCTCAGCCTCGGCGAGGGCGGCATGCATCGTCTGGGACATATTTGAGCCGGTATCGCCGTCGGGTACCGGATAGACATTGAGTGCGTCTACTTCCGCGGCGTGCCTCGCGAGCCACGCAGTCGCCGTCGAGAATACGTCGAGCAATTGGCGCCCATCGCATCGGTTGTGCACGCGCCGCGGTCTCTCAGTGACGGCTCCCAAACCAGCCCCCTCAAGTTAGCTGCTGATGCGCAGCCCCTGGATGTTGACTTTGACGCGGATTGCGGCCTGACCAAGCATGCGCTGCAGGGCGTCACGAATGGCGCTGATCACGTTGTTGGCGACTTCTGAGATGCGCGTGCCATACTCGACGACGATGTACACGTCAACGACAACTTCGCCGCCCTCAATGGAGACAATCACTCCGCGCGAGTAAGCGCTGTCGTCCAGCAACTCGGCTTTGCCGTGTCGCAGCTTTCTGTCGGCGATGCCAACGACACCGTAGCACTCCAGGACGACGCGGCTGGCGGCCGTGGCGATCGCCAGAGGAGACACTTCGATCTTGCCGGGTCTCCTATCAAGCTCGATAGCTCCGTCGTTCACAGGCATATCTCCAGCTTCGGCGCCATCACAGCGCGACGACGTGACGCCTCGCGCCTCGGCGCCTACAGTCCTACAGTATAGCCGGATAGAGGCAGCTAAGACGCACGCGCACGCCGCAGAACTGTATCATATTCGAACGGTGGTGCCCCTTGATTGAGAAAGGATTTGAACTGTGCGCGTATCACGATGTCTTCCCGTCATCCTCGCGCTGGGAGTTCTCCTTACGGCGATCCAGGCGTCTCCGGCGCGCGGCGCAACGCGCCATCGCATGTACATCGGTACGATCACCGCGGTTTCAGCATCCGCACTTGTGATCTTCTCGAAGACCCACAATACGAGGTACCAGTTTGTCGTCAACGGCCAAACCAAGTTCCTGAAGGGCGGTAAGGCGATATCGAGATTCTTGTTCAAGGTCGGCTCATATGTTACCGTTAGTTACAGCGCGGGCCCTCACAGCACAATGATTGCCTGGCATGTGAGCCTGCGCAAATGAGATCCTGCTTGTCGCGGCTCTGGCCGGCTATGCTCGATACCTGCGCTGCAGTGCTTGGCGCGCTCGCAGCACCGTATCGTTCCAGCGTGTCGTCGCTGGCCGACCATCGAGCAAGGGGAGGTGATGATCCGCGTGGACGCCGGTCCTGGTGAAAGTAACGTGTCCGCTATGGGCGTATACACTCCGCAAGTATTGCAAAGGCATATGACTACAGAACACATACGAAAGGACCGACGAGCGTTGATCATCGCCAGCAGGGAGGCGCTTCTGCGCAGCGTGACCGCAGCCCGCTGAGGTAACTTCAACCTCGTCTGGTCCTCATCCTATCGATGACAAAGCGTGGAGCGTCGACGGCCGACGTTCCCGACGGACCTGAAACGAGGTTTTGCTATGCCCTTCTTCAGCCAGATTGCCGGGCGGCCTGTTCTCGATTCGCGCGGCCAGCCCCACGGCAAGGTCGCCGATCTTGTGGTATCTTCGGACGCCAATTATCCGATCATCAGGGCAGTTGCCATCCGCGACGGCCGCAACCGCGACAGTACACTCGTGCCCTGGGATCAGATCCTCAGCTTCGACACCACCGTCGTGCTGCGTCAGCAGCGTGACCAGATCACGCCCTACCTGGCGTCAGGTGACGACATCTTCGTTGGCACTCAGATTCTGGACCGGCAGATTGTGGACGTCGAGGGGCACAAGGTGGTGCGAGTCAATGATCTTCAGCTTGCTCGCACGAATGGGAACTACCGGCTCATTGGCGTCGACATCAGTGGCCGCGCATTGCTTCGACGCCTGGGCATCCAACAGGTCGCCAGCAAGCTTGGCATACGCCCTCGGGAAGACTTTATTCGGTGGGAGGATGTCGACACCCTTGGCAGCGAATCCGGTGGGCTGAAGCTGCGAGTTTCCAACGACAACCTTGCAAGGCTTCACCCTGCCGATCTTGCCGAGATCGTCGATCAGCTCAGCGTCAAAGAGGGCGTCGCACTGTTCGAAGGAATGGACGACGAGACGGCCGCCGAAGCGCTCGAAGAGGTGGCTCCGGAACGACAGCTCTCCCTGCTTGAAGGGATGGGGAGCGAGAAGGCAGCTGACATTCTTGAGGAGATGGACCCATCTGCGGCGGCCGACGTCCTGGGTGACATGTCCGATGAAAAGGCGAGCGAGCTGCTTGCTCTCATGGAGCATGAGGAGTCAGAAGACGTCAAGGAGCTTCTCAGCTATCGCGAGGACTCGGCAGGAGGACTCATGACGACTGAGTACGTGGCGGTGCCGGAGACCTGGACCGCCGCCGAGATCATGGACCACCTTCGCGCGACAGCGGCGGAAATCGACGTGATCCACTATGTCTTTGTGGTGACGGATCTTGCGAGCGAGACGCTCACTGGCGTAGTCACGTTGCGCGACATTATCGTCGCCGCGCCTACGCAGGTGGTTACCGAGTTCATGCAGCGGGAGGTTGTCGTCGTGCACGTCGAAGATGATGAAGATCGCGCCGCGAAGCTGATCGCCAAGTACAACCTGTTCGCCGTCCCAGTTGTCGATGATGGTGGGCATTTGAAGGGCATTGTCACCGTGGACGACGCAATTGACATAATCCTGCCCACCGCCTGGAAGAAGCGGCTTCCACGGTTATTCGCCTGATCGAGTGTCGGAGGCCGGGAACTGTACTGCGATGACCCACTCGGGCGTTACCGGCGCACTTGGACGATGCGCCCTGCACGGGCATCACGCGCGCGATCAAGCAAGCCGACCAAAGCACGCGCTACGGGTTGATGGCAAACGATGTGGATCCGATCAACTTGCCGCTCGGTGCGATTTCGACCAAGCACCGCCACTGGCCGGTCTGCAGAGGACCAAGGATATATGATTCATTGCCCGACGATACGACCGACTCCGGCTGCACCCAATAATCACCCGGAGTGCCAACTCGCTGGAAGCGGAACTTGATCGGCGTCCCCGCGGCCACCCCGGGAACGAGCACGTGGCACCACACCTGGTAGGTGCTCGACGGCAAGCTCGTCTTGGAATGCGTCGTGTCCGTTGACGAGCTATTGATGACCACATTCGCGCTCTGTGGCAGCGCAGTGACGGTCGGCGAAGCGCCGGAGTGAGCTGGTGTCGCGGACGCCTTCACGTTAGGGCGGCCGCTGGACGTCGTGGATGTAGCCGCCACGAGCACCATCGGAGTTGAAGTGGTGGTGGGATTTGCGCTTGCCACGCTCGTATTGAGCTTATTCACCGCTGCCCTGGCAGCCACGAAAAAGCCCGCTGTAAGCAACCCAAGCAGGATAACGCTCAGCAGCACACCATATCGGTTCTGTGTCATGGCGCCGTCAACGTACAGGTGCCCCTTCGAAAAGTCAACCGCTGCAAGGGTCATTCGCGATGGCCTGCGACATCGGTGCACCAGGAATTGTACCCTGTCTAGGGAACAGGCGATGAGGGCCAGCCAGAGGAGAGCGATGCAGTTCGCGACATCCCACTATACACTGACGTTTGACGGCGGCTCGAAGGGGAATCCGGGGCTCGGATACGGAAGTTACGAGATACGAACCTGCGATAATCGCTATCGCGTCGAGAGGCGCGAATACGGCGATGGCGTTACGAACAATGAAGCGGAATATCGTGCCCTGATTGACGGCCTCGCTGATATTCTGAAGACGCTCCACAATGCCGGAAAGGATCCGAGCGCGTACCGCGTCCGGGTGCTCGGCGACAGCCAACTCGTGATCAGGCAGCTGAACGACGAATACAAGGTTCGGCATGAAGGTATGCTCGCGCTCAACGGGCAGGTAAAGGCCCTCGCCTCGCAATTTGCCCTGGTCACATTTCACTGGCACGAGCGCGCCAACAGCGTGCTGACCCTCGGCCATTGAGGCCGGGTGCTTTGCAACTGGCATGACGGGAACAATAGCGAACTGGATCGCACGGGATATGCAAGAGTCGCCGCGGCGATCGTCGCACCGCAGGGGTTCTTGCGCCGCGCGGATTGTTCCTCGCTACCATTCAGACAGCCCACCGTGCATACTGATAAGCGGCAACGTGGGGTCTTGATGGTACGTCCGGCAAATCTTCCGCCAATCATCGGGCGCGGAAAGCGGGCTAAAGCCCACACCTGGCGGCGGCCCGTTGCGACGGGTGCCCCGGAGCATCACGTGCGGCGCAGACTTCGGGGATGCACCACTAAATGGATTGGATAGCGAGGGTAAGATGAGCGAAACGGTGAACGAATGGCTGGAGGCCTTGGCTTCCGAGGCCCCTGCCCCCGGCGGCGGCGCCGCGGCGGCCCTGCTGGTCTCGACTGGCGCGGCATTGGTGGAGATGGTTTGCAACCTGACAATCGGCCGCGAAAAATACAAGTCTGTCGAGCCCTTGATGATCGCGGTCCGCGATGCGGCCGGCAGGCTTCGTCACGACGCCGACAGGCTTCGTGACGAAGACACCACAGCCTTCGAGCAGGTTGCCGCGGCCTACGGCCTGCCTAAGGCCAGTGAAGAGGAAAAAGCGACTCGTGCAACGCGGATCCAGGCGGCACTCAGGACCGCTACCTCCGTGCCGCTCCGCACGACTGAGGTCGGTGTTGACGTGCTCGAGCTCGCCGAGCGCATCGCGTCTGAGGCTAACCGGAATGTGATCAGTGACGCAGGCGCGGCCGCGCTTTCGGCACAGGCGGGAGCCATCGCATCTTCTCTGAACGTCAGGATCAATCTGGCGGCAATCAAGGATGCCGCCTATACGTCGGCTACTGCCGCGGCTCTGCAGGACCTTCTCGCCCGCGCGGAGCGTGCTGCAGGCGCGACGCTAGCGGCCGTCGATGGAGCGATTCATCGCTAGTGGCATGAACGAGCAAATTCCGTCTCAACCACGTATTCGAACGCTCGATCCTGAGGTGGCTGCGCGGATTGCGGCCGGAGAAGTGATCGAGCGTCCCGCTTCTGTTGTCAAGGAGCTGCTGGAAAACGCCCTGGACGCCGGGGCATCGTTCGTGCGCGTGGACCTTGATGGCGGTGGGCTGGACCGCGTTCGCATCCAAGACAATGGCTGTGGCATACGTGCGGCCGATCTCGAGCTGGCCTTTCAGCGCCACGCAACGAGCAAGCTTAGCACGATCGAGGATCTGGAGGCGATTGCGACTTTGGGCTTTCGTGGCGAGGCGCTTCCCAGCATAGCTGCAGTCTCCACCGTGCGTGTGCGCACTCGCGCCGCGGACGAACCGGCAGGCTCGCAGATTGTGGTGACGGGTGGGGTCGTCGTCGATAGGCGAGCGGTCGGGTTGCCTGTGGGCACAACGGTCGAGGTGAGCGATCTGTTCGCGAACCTCCCCGTGAGACGCAAATTTCTCAAAGGTCGGCAGGCCGAAGCAGGTTCGGCGCAGCAGGTTGTCTCGCACTACGCCATTGCCAGCCCACATGTGGCAATGACGCTCGCGGTTGACGGCCGCACCGTGTTTTCGACATCCGGCTCTGCCACGGTACGCGACGTGCTGTCCTGCATCTTCGACGTCGACCTTGCCGAGCAGCTCAAGGATCTCGACGGCGATAGGCACGGGATTCGGGTTCGTGGACTGGCGAGCAGGATCGGATACACCAGAGGGACGCGTGGCCAACAGGCATTCTTTGTCAACGGCCGGTGGGTACGAAACCGGGTCCTCAATGTTGCATTTGAAGAGGCGTACCATTCGATGCTCATGATCGGTCGCCATCCGGTGTGTGTCGTGATGTTGACGATCCCTCCAGCCCAGATCGACGTGAACGTCCATCCCGCCAAGGCTGAAGTACGCTTTCTGAATGAGCGCGAAGTGTTCGGTGCAATCCGGCATACGGTCAACTCCGCAATCATGTCCGAATTCGCGGATCCGCGCAACCTGAAGGCAGCGGACGCATCGGAAGGGGGGCTCGATGCGGAACAGCTTCCCTTGCTCGAAATGCCTGATAGTGCCGCACCGGCCGGCCAAACGCTATCTCCCGTGTCGAGAACTCTTCCCGCGTTGCGAGTACTCGGCCAGGCCGGAGCCTTGTTCATCATTGCCGAAGGCCCCGACGGCGTCTACATGGTCGATCAGCACGCGGCACACGAGCGCGTTCTCTACGACGAGCTCAGCGGTCAGATGGAAGCTCAAAGCATCGCCGTGCAGCCGCTTCTGGATCCGGCTCTCATCGACCTCACGCCACAAGGCATGGGCGCGCTTCTCGCTTGCGGAGACACGCTACTGTCGTTCGGCTTTCATGTCGAGCCGTTCGGAGACACAACGTGCCTTGTGCGTGCGGTACCGGCCATGCTGCAGGGTGCTCCGCTGGCCGAGACACTCACGGCGTTGCTGGACGATCTGGAGTCCGGAAAGGAGCGAAGCGCACAGCAAGATCGTCTTTTGGCGACAATGGCCTGCAAAGCAGCCGTCAAAGCCGGCCAGCCGCTGTCCCTGGAGGAGATGCGCTACCTGGTTCAGCGCCTGGAAACTACGTCGCATCCGCGGACCTGCCCGCACGGAAGACCAACGATGATTTTGCTGAGCACGTCAGCGCTGGAGCGACAGTTTAGCCGGCGGTAGTGGCTCGGGCTTCTGGTACGCTTCAGGTGATGGAATTGAAGTGTCAGTGAGAGGTGCGCGTGATATGTCAACGGATGCCGCCGGCGCGGAACTGCAGGGCGACGGTCTCATAGGCGCCGAACAGCTCAGGAAAGCTGTGGGAAACCTCCTGAACGGCCTGGAAGTCTCAGAGCCGGATGACGTGCTGGGGCGGTTGGACGACGCCAAGCTGCGCGCGTTTCTCGCGGACCTGCAAGTTCCGGCGCGCGTGGCCGACACCAGCGGGGCCCTGTACGTCGACGCTGACCGCTTGCGCGCGTTCGTGGCCGAACTGCTCACCGCGCTCGACGTGCCTCCGCAGGACGCCTGGACGACGGCCGACGTGCTGGTGGCGGCCGATCTCCGCGGCGTCGACTCGCATGGCGTAGCGCGTCTGTACCAGTACGTTAAGCGCATCCGGGGCGGCTTGATTGAGGTGCATCCGAAGGTCGAGGTTGTGCACGAGACGCCGGTTAGCCTTCGCGTCGACGCCGGAAATGGCCTTGGCCAGGTGGCGAGCTCTTTCACCATGACCAAGGTAATTGAGAAGGCACAACAATCCGGCATCGGCCTCGCCACGGTATTCCACAGCAATCACTTTGGTATTGCCGGCTATTACGCGATGATGGCATTGAAATACCACATGGTCGGCTGGGCCTTCACCAACACGACGCCACTGGTGATGCCGACCTTCGGCAAGAAGATTATGACCGGAACGAACCCGATCGCGGTTGCCGTGCCGGCCAAGGATGAGCGACCTTGGGTGCTCGACATGGCGACGAGCGTTGTCCCTCGCGGCAAGCTAGAGGTTGCCGCGCGTCAGGGCAAGACGATGCCGGTCGGTTGGGCAGTGGACAAAGAGGGGCAGCCCACAACCGATCCGAAAGCCGCGCTGGACGGTGGCGCGCCCATGCCGCTCGGCGGCACCCGGGACCTTGGCGGGCACAAAGGCTATGACCTGGCGATACTCGTCGACGTGCTGTCCGGAATACTGTCGGGCGCCGGCTACGGCCCGCATTTGGCGGGATTTTGGGGAACGGAACAGGCGTCTAACATCGGACATTTCTTCATGGCGTTCAGACCCGATCTGGTACTACCGACCAGCGAATTCCGAGAGCGGATGGATCACCTCATTCATGAGCTCAAGGAAACGCCACCCGCGGTTGGCGCCGATCGTGTGCTCGTGGCGGGTCAACCCGAGGATGAAGCGACGGAGCGCCACAAAATCGTCGGCGTGCCGCTCGATACCAAGACAGTGGAGGGGTTGCGCACGCTGAGCAAGGAACTGGGCGTTCCTTTCCCAGCGTAGCTGAGGCGGCGGCTAGGTGTCGAAGAATCGCGGCAGAGTGAAGTGGAACGAGCTGCCGTGGCCAGGCTGGCTGACGGCCCAAATCCTGCCGTTCATCGCCTCAACCAGTTTCTTGCAGATGTAAAGGCCGATACCAGAGCCAACCTGGCCGGGACGTGGCTGGTGGCCGAGAGTGCCGAAGCGAGTGAACAGTCGATCCATGCTCTCGACGCTAATGCCCGGGCCGTGGTCGCGAACAACGATCTCGACGGCATGTCTGTGAATCTTCCAGCGGACGTGGACCACGCTCCCTACGGGTGAGTACTTGACCGCATTGTCCAGTACGTTCGTTGCCACCTGGACTGCTCGTTGCGCGTCGACCAGCACCAATGCGCTTTCGTCCGGATGCTTGATATCAAGCTCCTGGCCACGGAATTTGGTGCGCACCACGTCAGCTGCCTGCTCGATCAACGTGTCCACCGCGTAGCCGGCTATTTCTAGCCTGAGCGCCTGATGCTCGACGTTCGAGAACAGCAGAAGGTCCTTCACGAGATGCTCGAGGCGGGTCGCGGAGCTCTGCGTACGCAGCAGCATCTCCTTTCGCCGGCTGTCATCAAGACTGTTCCAGCGGCTCAGCATGAGCTCGACATAACCCAGGATGCCTGTAAGTGGCGTGCGGAGCTCGTGTGAGACCGTGGCCACAAAATCGCGCCGCATGTCGTCGAGCTCAACAAGCTTGGCCATTGTCTCCTTTTGGGCCGCGCGTAGCCGCAAGACGGTCACGAGGTGTGCGGTTCTTTCGGCAAGCAGCGTGGCCAACTGCATCTGGTGCGCGTCGTACCTGCCGGCGCGGGTGGACGCGAACGTCACTCGCCCGGCGACCGCGCCGTCCACCAGGAGTGGTACGCTGAGCAGGTCGGCGAAGCGGGCCGGTCCGAACGCACGGATCAGGGCAGGATCGCGCATACACGCCGCGAGGTCGAGGTTGTTCGGCTCTCTCCACAGGCGCAAGGTTGCAGCGTTCTGCGGCACTCTCGACAGGGTTGTACCCACTGCCGCGGCCACGGTCAGATGCGACTCGTCGAAGACATAGATCCCTGCCTGGTCGTACCCAATCAGCGAGTCCGCTTCGCGAAGTATCAGATTGAATGTTGCCGTCGGGTCGTCCTCGGCTCCGATACTGGCACTGATTCGTCCGAGCGCAGAGGCGATCTGGAGCCGCTCTTGCTCCGCGGCGCGGATCTGGGACCGTGCCAGAGCTGCGGCGGCCTGACTCCCCACCCCCGTTGCAAGGCGAATCTCCTCGGACTGGAATCCGTTACGATGCCGTCGATCGGACAGCAGCAGTGCGCCGAGACTCACCCCATTGTGCCGAAGCGGCACAACAATCACACTCTTCGCTCGGCCTATGTCAAGCGCGACCGGGAGTGGCGGCTGGTCGGCTCCTGTTGCGTCCCTGTTGAGCTCTGTCTCAACGATCATGTGGCGTTCCGTGATGGCGCGGGCGGCGACGGAGTTCACGTGATCGAGGGGTATCTGATCTCCGATATTCTGCGGGCCGGGGACACCGCTGCGAGCACAGAGTGTGAGCATCTGCTCGGACGCGCTGAGAAGAAACAACGACGAGTGGCTCATCGAAAGGAGTTTGCGCGCCTCATCACAGATGATCTGGAGTACGACATCCAGGTCATCCGGAGCATTGCTCAATGCTTCCGCGAAGCTCGTCAGGCCGGACAGAGACGTGGTGCGCTCGACAGCGTGCTCGGAAACCCTTGCGTGGTAAACGCCCACGGCTGCCTGCTGGAGGACGACGCGGCACGTGGCAATCGCCTGCGCTGTGAATTCGAAGCCAGGGTCTTTGCTCCCTGCTTCCACGATGCCGAGCCAGTCGCTTTCGACCACCAGCGGTAGTGTTAGCACTGAGCACCAGCCATCCGAGGACGACCATCGTGAAGTCGAGGCGCCTCCGGCGACGTGCATCACAGCTGGAGCGGCATCAAGCTCCTCCATCGTCAGCCGGATCGCCTGGCGCGGCACCGCGTTTAGCAAGCCCTGGAGCGTCACACCGGGCGCAGCAGCATAGGCAGCGGGGATACCTTCATCCGTTGCGTCATCCCAGAGCGTGACAATTACTCCATCCGCGCCCGACACGCGCAGCAGCCCGCGAGCCAGCTCGCGAAGAGCGAAGTCGATGGACATGGAGTCCTGGGTACGATGCTCACTGTCCAATATCCTCTGCAGCTCTGCCTCACGAGTCTCGGCTTCTGCCTGGTACCGGTCACGCTCGACCGCCGTGCTGAGCTGATCGGCTACAGCCTGAAGAAACTGCGCATCGTCGAGCGTATACGCCTCAGGCTCTCGGCACAAAACGGCGATCTGCCCAAGCGGTCGGCCTCCGGCGCGCATTGCGCACTTTATCCCGCTCCGTGCGGGTTTACCGCCTCCTGAGGTCACTTGTTGCTCGAGTTGAAGCTGGCTCAGAAGCGCCGGGGCAGGCCCCGCGGCACGCTCGTGCGCCGGCACATGCAGGCTCTGCGGAGGGTACTCTCTGCCATCGTCTATGATCAGCAGCCCATGCAAACCCTCGGACTCCCGTTCGGCCAGCGCGACATAGAACGAATCCACCAGCATCTGATCGCGCACTCGGCTGTACACGAATCTACAGAGCTCATGCAGATCTGGATGTTCGCAAATGCGTAGCGCAATTCTGCTTAACGCAGTAAGTCGGCTGCCGGGATCGCTTGTCATCTGACTACGATCCGCCTCGCAAACCACCAGCCGCCCTCCAAAAGCCCCAACGCCGGCCACTTCACTGCATCGCTTCAGCTTCCACAGCTGATCTATCGGCTAGAAGCATTTGTTTCAGCAGGGTCATGCCGGCACATATCGCACATTGCCCCAGCATGAGCCACCGCGCTTCCCAGATGCGCGCCGCTTGTCCCGCGCGGCGACCACAGCACCCCGTCACGCCGGCGGGCTGGCCGGCGCCTCAAAGGTAACGCGGTTTCCATTTACTATGGTAATGCTGCGCACGGCGTCTGCGTGGATTGCATGCGGGATGCGATACATAGGAATGCCCAGGGGGCCTTGCGCGCGGATGCACGTGCCGGAAAATGCGAACTCCACGGCCACCAGGTCGCGTGCTTCTTCTTCGCCAAGCTGCACAAGCGCATCCATGTAGCTACTTGTGTCGATCGCGAAGACCCCGCGGATCGGCGCGGTCCGCCCGTCGACGCTAATACCTGCCGAAGGAACGCGCTCGAGGCTTTGCGCATCGCCCAGAAAGATGAAACTGACAGGAATTCTGCACACCGCCTTGCCAGTGACAAAATCTGGATGCCTGCTCAGGAGCTGAACGAGTGTTGCCATCGTCTTGTGAAGTCCACGCACCGGCCCTGCCCACTGAGCGCTGGGGCCGGCCATGTAAATGTAGTCCAGCTCATCCTCCGGAGGCAGTGCCATGACGCGTGCCAGCTGGCTTTGCTCCGTCTCGCTGAGGAGCCACACAGTTCTCTCGCGCCCATGCACTACGTCGAGCGGATTGAGGTAACGAAACAGGATCGCTTCAATCTCGTCGCGGAACACGGCAGAGTCCTCGTCGGAGAGGCCCGGACATATGACCTGGCTCGACCAAATGTAGTGTGTCACGCTCGTGGGAGCGCGCATCGAGAACATGCTGAGAGCATCGTCAGTGCCACGAATACGGTTGCGAGCCAGCACGATACGAAAGCCTGCCGGGCTGAACGGCGCGTCCAGCACCGGAGGGGCGCCCGTGGCCACCATCCTGGCAATAGATTCCCGAATTGTTCTGCTCAGTGGTTGTGTGCTCAAAGGTCCTTCTATCCGGACGTGTCGCGACCGCACGCAAGTACGCTCCCCTATTATAGGGATTCTTTTCCGGTTGCGGGCGACTGCCACCACGGTGGCGCCATGCGCGCAGAAAAACTCCCCTGGTGACCCTCACTTCATCAGGGGAGCTTTTCCGTTTTCACCGGCGAACGAGGAACACGCGGTCCGGCCGCCCGGACATTCGCACGTAGTCCTGAGTCGAGAGGTACGGGCCGGCCGCCCGTCCGTCCCTCCTCACATTTCGTCCGCCACAGCTGTGTGGCTCAGGCGAGGCGTATCCCAATTCGATCTTGCAGTGTCGGCCAACGCCACAACATACGACGTAGGGTCCCTGCCTGTGTTGGAGGTAGCGAATCAAACATGCGGGCCGTTCGTCGGACCCGTCACACCGGCGATGCTCAGGGCAACCCCTGTCCTAACATACCGCGCGTGCCGGACCCATCCGGTCCATTTGCTTCGCGCCTCCTGAAGTTCATGCTAGGAGACGGAGGTTACCGGGTCGTTGCGGAGGTGTAAAGTTTTTGTAATCTCGTGGGGCACTTTCGGTCGACTCACGGCCGGCGGACCTGGCGCGGCCCCGGCTTCCCGATCCGAGCGTCGGCCGGTTACGGTAGCTGTTGCGCATGCCAAGGCTGGCAAAGGTCAGGGGGGCTCGTTCACTGACGTGTGGAGTGACCTGGAGACCTACGCGCGCGCCGGCAGGCTGTTCTTGGCGACCGCGGCGCCTTGCGGCGCTTTCCGCTCCCAGCGGCGTCAAAGTGGCAGCGGTAGTGTCCAGCCTTCCTCACGTCAAGGCCGGAGTTCCAGCTTATGAGCGTCGGCTGCTGGAGCCGGCCCGACCAGCCGTGCGGAGCACGCTCTGGGCCGCCCAGCGCTCAGTGGCTCACGCCAGTGCAGTGAAGTGCCACCCGGCGCGGACCCCGCTGTCAGGAATGCTCGAAGACGGTCGCGAACGCCTCCTTATTAGTGGCGGAGTAGGTGCTCTTGATCTCGCGCGGACCCGTCGAGCTCGCGTAGAGATCGTCGGCCTGGAGCCCGGGATTCGCGGAGCCGAACGGGTATCCATTGATCAGCGCGCTGGAGAAGTCCAGGGTGCCAAAGTTGGGCATCCCAGACGTCGCCGCGCCAGAAACCACCGGAAAGTCGCCGACCGTGATGCCCTCGCCTGTGCCGCTGCCGGCGCCGTTGCCGGTGGCGATGAACCCGTGCGTGATGTCAATGACCGAAACCGTCACGTGCGAGGCGCTCTGGGACACCGCGAGCTCGATCGTGTCTCCAGTCCGGGCCACGTCGCTCGCGATGTTCCTGGTGCTGCCATTGACCACGAGCGATGGGTATGAGCTGGCCACCCTTTGCGGCGTGCAAGCCAGATACAGACGGGCGTACGAGCTCACGGACTGGATGCCGACGCCGGCGTACATCGCGCTCCCCGCTGTCGGCGTGGCCTTGCAGTTGAGCTTGGGCACGACGATGATAGCGCTCACAGCCCCCGGCACCGCGATATAGTTGGCGAACGTGTAGCCCGCTAACGTGGTGCTCTGCGTAGTGGTTGCACGCGCCGTCGCAGCGAGCGCGGGCTGCGTGAGCCTGAGCGTTGCCGCTGGCCCTGCGGCGAACCCCGGCAGCTTCACTTTCACCGACCCATCGCTCCCCGCGTAGCTCCCGTCGCCGAGCTGGCCGAAGTTGTTGCCACCCCAGGCAAGCACCGCGCCGGTCAAGGTCACCGCCAGGCTGTGCAGTTCGCCGGCGGCGACGGCGGACACCTTCGTGCCCGCGGGCAGCTTCGCCTTCACCGGCACGTCGCTGTTTGCCGTGCCGCCGTCACCCAGCTCGCCGTCTGTGTTGTAGCCCCAGGCGAGCACCGCGCCGGTGGAGGTCACTGCCAGGCTATGGCCGGGGCCGGCGGTGGTCACGCCCACTCCGGTGAGGGGGCCGCCGGCGGCGACGGCGGACACCTTGGTGCCCGCGGGCAGCTTTACCTTCACCGGCACGTCGCTGTTTGCCGTGCCGCCGTCACCGAGCTCGCCGTCTGTGTTGTAGCCCCAGGCAAGCACCGCGCCAGTCGACGTCAGCGCCAGGCTGTCGTAGCCACCAGCCGCGACCGCGATCACCCTGGTACCGGTGGGCAGCTTCACCTGCACCGGCACGTCGCTGTTTGTCTTGGTCCCGTCGCCGAGCTCGCCGTCTACGTTGTAGCCCCAGGCAAAAACCGTGCCACTCGAGGTCAGCGCCAGGCTGAATTGACTGCCGGCGGCGACGGCGGTCGCCTTCGTGTCCGCAGGTAAGCTCACGCTCACCGGGACAGCGCTGGAGCCCGTGCCGCCGTTGCCGAGCTGGCCCTCGTTGCCCAGGCCCCAGGCGAGCACCGTCCCAGTCGAGGTCACCGCCAGATTGTGGTCGGCGCCGGCGGCGACGGCGGACACCTTCGTGCCCGCGGGCAGACGCACCCGCACCGGCACTTCGCTGTCCGTCGCGGTCCCGTCGCCGAGGTCGCCGTTATAGTTCTTGCCACAGGCGAGCACCGCGCCGGTCGAGGTCACCGCCAGGCTGTGGGCGAAGCCGGCGGCTAACCCGGTCACCTTCGTACCGCCGGGCAGCCTCGCTTTCACCGGCATGTCGCTGCCATCGGTGCTCCCGTTGCATAGCTGGCCGGTAATGTTCCAGCCCCAGGCGAACACCGCGCCGCTCGAGCTCAGCGCCAGGCCATGGTACAAGCCGCCGGCGACCGCAGTCACCTTCACCGCCGAGGAAGCGGCGCCGGCCGCACCGATTGGAGCCGCCGACCGGGTTGCAGCCCAGGCAGCGCCTGGCAGCATGAGGGGAGCGGGTCCGGCCTCCGCATCGCCATTGACGAGGTGGTTGCGGTTGAACAGTGAAGGTGCAGCGCCGGCAGGCGCACGGTCAGCCAGGGGCAAAGCGGTCAGGAACACGCAGATACTTGCTATGCGGAGGAGCTGCTTAGGTGCCACGGCCAGTCGTCCTTTCTGTCGGTGTCGAAGCGGTCCTCGACCTGAGCACGAGACCTGCCAGAGCCGCGGGTGAGCACCATACTAGCGGTTGGACTCGCCGCGATGGCTTAAGGTACGTGAAACGGCGCGGTAAGGCAAAGGGGGCTGCCATTCGCGTCGCGCGATCCGGCACCCTGCTCCGGGGCGAGCGGTGCAGTGCTAACGGACCGTGCCGGTCAGCGGCCGATCGTCAGATGGTACGTGACTTCTCCCGCGCCTGAGGCAGTGCCGCCGCGCAGGCCGACCGTGTGCCGCCCCGTTGCCAGCGGCGCCACCATGACGGCGAAGCCGTCAGCGACCATCTTGCTGGTCCCAGGCCCGGGCACACCGAGTAGGTTGCCGACAGGATATGTGACGCTGAACATGGAGGTCTTAAACCGGTAGTGGGGGAGCAGGTGCGTGACGCGCCCGTCCACCGTCACATCCGCGCGAGTCAACGAATCGGTCATGCGTGTGGCGCAACTGCCTAGAGCCACGAAGGTGTGGCCGTTGCCCTGCACGGTCGAACACTCCCCAGTGAACGGCGCGATGAAGAGCGCCGTGCCGGCCGGCACGGTGCAGGTGCGTATCACGGGGCTGGTACTGCTGCCGAACAGGTACCAGACCGGCCCGGACTGGCCTTTGGCGCAGCGCGCACCGGAGGTATCCAGCATGGGGCTTTCCGCTGCAGGTATGGCCAGCATCCACTGTATGAACCGGACTCCCCAGTCACCGTAGGTACGGCCGTAGGGGCGTGCCTGGGGCGGGAAGACCTGAGGCGGCGCGCTTCCCGCACGCGCTGGCGGCGCGGATCCGACGGCGAGGGCGGTAAGCGCGATCACCAGCACGACTGCGAGCTTTCTTGACGCGTTCATGTCCTTCTCCTTCTGGTTCGACAGCAAGGGATTTGCGCTATGCGGCTGCGCGGCTGCTCGGCGAGTACGCCCGTGAATCCCTCGCCGCACGCCAGCGTGGCTGGGGCCAGGCAGGTTCCGGCCGCCCGCAGATGGGTCGCGTGGCTCCTCCGCAGCATCAGCCGCTCTCATTCACGGCCTGCGTGGCACACCGTGGCGCTCGCTCAAGCGCTTCGCGCGCCTTCTCAGCAGTAGGGAAGGCGGCCACGAACGCTGCACGGCCGTCGTCGCCAAAACGATAGGCGCCATACAGACCACGGCCGGAGCAGACAGACTGGACAACACAGGCCGCGTCCCTCATAGAGACGACGGCGTGGACCCAGACCGGCGGGTGGAGCCTGCGGTACATCCCCCAGGCACCGGCCGCGCTCAAGCTCGCGCTGGACGCGAAGAGGACGACGACATACTGCCACCAACTGTCCACCTGTCCCCAGTTGACTCCAGCATGTGCAGCCCACATGGCACACAGTCCAGCCAGGACCGCTGCAGCGAGCACGAGCCTGAGCAGGTGCAGCACGTCCCAACGGTCGCGCTCAGGATGGGCAACCTGGGTGACGCGCGCCACGGCCCAGTCCGCGAAGGCAAGCAGCAGCACACAGACTGGGGCGCGCGGGCCGGTACTCACCAGAATGGGCGAGGCCAGGAGCAGCAGCGGGACGCCCACCAGCAGCCACGCCTCCCGCCTCCGCGTCGCGCGGTCGGCCATGGGCGACCCTTCTCGTGTAGCCTGGCCGGCCAGGCGCCACGTCTCGTCGAGCCCACCGGCAGGTGCCTCGGCGCGCACCGCTCCCCAGTCGGCGAACAGGACCGCGCAGCCCAGGTGCAGCGCGCTCATGAGCGCAGCCATTTGAAGCGCCCAGAGCACGACCTGCGGCCAGATGGCCGCGAGGCGCGTGAGGTAGGTGCCGGCAAGGGGAAACCACCCAGAGGATGGCCCCCCATACGCGTTGAGCGGCACCTGCCCTGTCGTGTAGAGGCCAAGGGCATGGAACGCGTCACCACCAGCTAGAAGCAGGACGGGCAGGGTGAGGCTTGCGACCAGGCCGAGGGCGGCCAGTTCCAGGTAGGTCCGCAGTGGCCCGGCTCGCCGCAACCGGAGCAATGCGAGCCGATAGAGCCACGCCATGATCAGCAGGAGCATGGGCACAAAGACGGCGGCGAGGCCGTGGGCCTCGGCGTAGGCCTGGCCGGGCGTGGCGTGCAGCGGGACAACGGCTGGGCTAACGCAGGCGGAGCCGACCGCAGTGCCCGGCTCACAGAGGGTGAAGGTGGAGGGGGCAATGGCTGCATCCCAGCGGTTGCCTGCAACCCAGAGCCAGACGACCACGGCGAGGGCACCCCCCAGCAGCGTGACCAGCGCCGCCCGTGCCGGCTCAGTGTACGCGGCGGGCAGGGGCCAGCGCCGCGACCAGTCGGCCAGCGCCGCGGCCGCACGTGCATCGTATTGGGAGGCCAAATGCGCGGGCAAGACGTGGCTGCACACTGGGCAAGTGCCGTATCGCGGCATCGATGCGCGGCAGACTGGACACGCACGGTAGTCGATCTCGTCCACGGTCGGCCTCCGCTCCGGCGTGGGCGCATCCCCGCCGTTGTAGCGGGAGCCCAACCTCTCCACCTGTGCTCCTGCCTATCACACTACAGATGATGGCGCTCCCACGACCACCACGAACACTCTCAAAAACTCTCTCACGAGGCTCGCCATCGACGGGCGAGCAAGCACGCGCATCTCGAGTTTGCATAGCCTATACAACACGCTATCGTCTTGTGCTCGTTTCGGACGAGCTCAAGCTGCACGTGAGCGCGCGTCCGATCTGTGCTTCCTGATGTGGCCGCCGCGATCATCGCTAGAAGCCGAGCCCAACTGGAAGACGCTGCACAGCAGACTGCGCACTGGACGCGAGCGCACTGGATTTCCGAGGAACGTGGTCTCCCGGATCACCGCGCTCGCCGATGGACATACTGGGACTGTGGGCCGAGTCGCACTCTGCTCTCGCCAACGAGATCGGACGCAAGCATTCACGATCGGGGCGCATGTCTCATACTCAGAAGCATCGGCAATGGCCTGATGATGCCCTCCATGATAGGCGCGGTGCTCGTCGGCGTGCCGGCGCAGCACGCCGGCGTTGCGTCCGGCACCCTGGCCACGATCAAGCAGTTCTCTATCTCGATCGGCGTCGCCGCCTTGGGCGTCTGCTGGCTCGCCACTGGAGGCCGTCTGCGTACGCGGTCGAGCAGCGAACAGGCAGGCTGAACAAGGGATGACTCCGGCTCCCGCGCTCCCCGGTGGAAGACGGCCTGCACGATGGGCTGGATCCACGCAAGGTGTCAGCGACTCGGGGCGGTCACGGATGGCAGGAGACGGCCGCGGTGATCAAAGTGAGCGCGCTTTCGGTCACCCCACTACTGCGGACATGGTCGGCGCCCTTCGGCATGCATGACTGGCACGCTCCCTTACATCGATATACATCAGCTCGCCACTTCCGGCAGCCGTTGCCGGCCCGCGTCGGCCCTCTCGCAGAGAGCACTGCAGCACACACGGCCGGGGCGCATGCCACAGATTGCCGCTGCAGCGCTGAACGCCACAGCGCAGTAGCGATCATACGGTTGGGGCCTTGAGCTACCGCTGCGGTGACCTCGTGCGCGCCGGCGGACTCACGGATCACGAGTTCGTCAGCATCGTGCTCGCCGCGGCGCTGGTGTTTGGCTCAGGCACTATCAGCACTGTCCAGGGTCGGTACGACACAGCAAACGCGACGATCGTGGCTATGCAGGGCGTATCGTCCGCCGAAGCGTCCGTATGCCCCCATGCTGCAGTCTTCCTGGCACTCGAGGACCAGGTGCGGGGCTATTCAGCTGATGCGCAAGGGCCAACTCTCCCCTGTCAGGTGCTGGGTGGACCGCTGACTACGCTGTCGAGTGCTCGATCCTTAGCGCTGAGCGTCAATGGATTGCTGCACGTGGTGCAGTTCCTGACAAACGGGAGTTTCAGCGTCTTCCAGAGCGATGCTACGGGTAACACTGCGCCTACGCGCACCGTATTCACCGACACGAATGACCTGACAGGCATCGCACTCGACTCACACCTCCACGACTACGTGCTCAGTATTCGCGGTGGGCCACGCGTGTTGGTGTACCGAGGTGGTGCTTCCGGCCAGCAGCCAAGCGAGGCCGTGATCACTGACCCGGCTCTCGCCGTCGTAGCAGGTATCGCTGTAGACCCCGACGACAACCTGCTCATCGCGGGCTATCAGGCTGATGGCCAAGCGCGCGTCGATACGTACAATACCGGCACGACACTCGGCACCAGCACCAAGCTCATTCGCTCTTTGGTGGGCGCGCGGACCGGGCTATTGCCGGGCAGCACCAACATGTTCGATAGCGAGACGCTCAGTATCGCCGTCAATCCCGTGACGGGCGAGCTATTCGTCTTCAGCTCGAGCACCAAGAGCGAGGTGAGCGTGTTTTCGCGCTGGGCCAGTGGCGATGTGCCTCCTGAGCGCGTGATTCTCGGGCCACTGACCAAGATTGTGGGAACCGGCGTTCTTGGAACCAACAAGATCGCTGTGGCGGGTGATGGCAGGCTCTTTGTCGCTCAGCCTAACGATACCGTCCTGGTCTTTGCCAGTAACGCGAGCGGCAATGTGGCGCCGCTCACGGAGATCACAGATCGGTCGCCTGGGCTGGGCACGCAGGATGAAGGTGGGATAGCGGTAAGGTAGCCGCACGGGGTCCGCCATACCCAAGGACATCTCGCCGGCCGACGTCGATAGACATCGAGCAGCCGGTGCGGACTCTTGCGATTTGCGGGCAGTGCATGGCAGCGGCTTGCAGAAGACACCCCAGCCTCTAATGGTCGGCAATTCCAGGATGGGCAGCGATTGCCGTCGATAAGAGTGGGCTGCGTCAGGATGCAAGAAGGTGATCGTCAAGCTCATCCAACTCAAGGAACAGTGCGGCAGCCTCGGCGCGCCGATCGGCGCCGTGATGCGGATGGCGCAATCGGGGTTCAACAAAGGATCGGAGCATGCGCGAGACGGCTTGGGTCGCTATCGGCAAAGTCGTCGCGAGCGCGGGCGCGGGGACACGGTTGCGCCCGGGGCCGAATTGCCAGCCGAGGTGGATAATACGATCAGCGGCTTTGGCAAAGGCCTGAACGCGGCGCGGGTTCGAGGTCAGCGCAAGGAGCGCGAGGAGACTCAGCTTGGTCAACGGGTCGAGCGTGCGAACGGCCAGCGCTGCCGAAATGCAGATCGCGGGCGAAACCGCGGTCGTATGGACCAACAGGATGACCAGAGCGCTATCGCTGACGCCGATACCTTCAGGCGCAAAGCAGGCGAGTGAGCCCAACGCGGAGGCCGCTGCCGCACAGCCGATTACAGTCAACACGTTGGGTGTGGCGCCACTGCACATGGCGACGAGAATGAGATAGAGCGCGCAGGAACCGACGATCCAGGATGCGGCGTTGAACGGCAGCAGGGTGAGAAGCCTCCGGCAGCGCACGTCTTCGCCGTTCCGGCGATCGGTGAGCGGTATCGGCCCAACGATGAAGTGTGCTACGCGACTGTGCGTGCGGGTCGCACGTGCAAGGGCGTAGAGCACGAACACGAGAGCTATGGCTAGCAGAAGGAGGGCAAGCGCTTCGGCGGCGATTTGCATCGGACCAAGCGGCAGCAACGTGCGAGAGCGAGACGATCGCAAGAGAACGACGAGGCCGAGAGGCGTCCAGATCAGTACGCCGAGGAGACCGAGGACATTGGCAATGATGGTGATCAGCGCCGAACGTCGCACCGGGACGCCTCGGCTTTGCAGACTCGCGGCGCAGCCAACGGCGGGACCGATGCCGTTTAGCACGTAGCCGCCTAGTCCCGCGCTCAGGTACGTGGTGAGGCCGGTGTGGAGCGAGCAACGGTAGCCGAGTTGCGTAATGAGCCGTTGCCATGCCATACCGCTAAGCAGGGCTGCCGTGCTGCTGAGCATCAGCGCGGCCACAACGGTCGCTGGCTGCAGGTGCTTGAATGAGTCTGCAGCTTGCGCGCCCAGGCTCGTGGTTGCTGTCCTCCAGTGTACTGCCAGCAGTACCGCGATGGAGGCAGTGGCCAAGACGACAGGCTGGCGCCGGACGCCGGCGGCCAGCACGCTGAATGCCGACAACGGTAGCCGCTTTAGGCGCTGCATGGCCTATAGCCTTTCTGCTAGGCGGCGAGTTGCATATGCGCGTCTGAGAACTCTGGCTCGAACGTGGATTTGTCCTGGCGAGCATTTCCGGGGTTGCAGCGTAGTGTTGGCCCTGCTCTATGATCGCGTACGAGCTGGCGGCTTGTATATCCACCGCTTGGCGAGGGCTCGCGATCGACGCCGGTATGTCCCGATGGATGTTGCTCCCAGCGCCGTGAAGCCGTCGGGCTATGGCAACACGCTCGGCGCTCATCGTCACGAGAACGTGCGCTGGTATAACGGCGAACTCGCTATCGACCGGAAGGCGGCCAATGACGCTGGCGAGGAGTTGACACGCCAATCGTGCTCCAGGTTCCAGTCAAACCAGAGTACGGCCTGGATTCGCGGGAACGACTGCGGCATTGTGTTGAGGAGTCCCTGCGATATCCAGTCAGCTTTGTTCCCGCCCTCTTCGGCCGACCCTGTTTCAGCGATCATCACAGGCTTGCTGGTGAGAGCCGTGACCTCCTGATAAGAAGCGCTGAACACGTCATGCAGGGATTGCCAGGTGTGGCCCGGATTGCCGCCCCAGTTGTAACCGTCCAGGGCCACCCAGTCGACATAACCGTCGCCGGGATAGAGCTGGGAGTAGGGCGTCAGCCCACCGCCGGACACGTTGACGCACCACACCCAGCGCACGTTGGTGGCGCCGACATTTGTAAAAATGTCGTGTACGTGCCGCCACGTGGCGACGAAATCGCCGGGGCTGTTGCCGTTCGGATTGCCGTTCCCAGTGCCCCAGGGATACCAGTTGCCGTTCATCTCATGGGCGAAGCGCAGGTAGAGTGGGTGACCCCACGTCTTCGCGTCGGTTGCAAATTGTCGGATATAGCTGTCGTACTTCCCGATCACGACGCCGGTCAGCACGATCGAGGCGGTACCCTGGTTCTGCAGCGTGACCGCCGCAGTGATCCGCCCGCCCGCAGTCGCGGGGGAGGATACGCTGAGAACCGTGCTCTCGCCAATCCGTGGGCCCGTGGGCGATTCGATCACTTGGAGCGAAAGAAAGGGCGCGAGCGGGTGCCACACGCCGTCGATCGTTCTGTAGCTGGCAAAGAGCATCCAGCTACCGCCGGGATCGGACTGGTCGAAGCTCCTGCTCGTGTGCAGCGTCATGGCCTCGCCTGGCGAGAGTGTCGTGACATCCCAAATGCCACCGAAGTCGGCATTTCCGCCGCTGGGTGTGCGCGCAGCAATCACAAGGCCGCTGAGGTCGATGCTGCCGGTGCTCCGGTTCTGGAAGGTGACTGCGGCGGAGACATGATTGCCCATAGCCACGGAGTCGCTGGAAAGAGCGAGCGTCGAGCTCTCCACTATCGGCGTCGAGCTCGTGCCCGGCATGCCGCCGATGATCGGAATAGCGGCCCTCGTGGCAGTTGCATGCGTCTGCAGGGGCTGCGCGAGCGAAGAGTTACCGGTCACGACGGCGACAACCAGGAGTAGCCATAGCACGCGACGAGGCGTTCGTTCCATGACTCGACAACCTCTCCCGTGACCTGCCCTTGCGCGTTGTTCCCCGCCGCGGACGTTGACCCGGAAGGCTGGCCTTTGTGCGGCTAGCCAGACTCTACCAACGCCGGCCGTAACAAATCCATAACTCGGCAGGTGGATCCCGGCATGAGGTCGCCCGCCGACGCGGTGCCCGCCTTTGCGCAAGTCCCGGCTGGATCCTGTGCACGAGATGCGTCGCGATCGTGCCTGGCACCGAGGTTGCGCTGACCGGGCCGGGCGTGCGTCACCTTCTTGCCGAAGGCCCCGGCTGCGTTCCGGTCAGAAGTGTGCAGGCCGTGGTACCATCCCAGACTCGCGTGACAGTCGCCGCAGACGCCGTGATCGTTCACGGCTCTCCGTGCGTACCGTATTCGATGAACTGCACAATATCCTGTCCCTGGCATCAATGGCGCGGCATGGCCCTATTCCACGCACGCCATCAGCCCAGAGAGTTGCACACCGTGACATCCTGCCTGCGGATGCAGAAGGTGTAGCTGGAGTACTGAATCAATCCCGGCAAGCGAGCGGGTGGCGTGTTAAATGTTGGTTAAATCTCCACTTTGGCGCCTCGCGTCCTCTATGGTGCGCCGCTACCGCTGCCGATAATTATGTTGAGGTGGCCAGTACAGGTACGTGCCGTACCTGCGCATCAGGAACCAGGCTGGCGAATTCGTGGCTCCGAGCCTCCTGAGCGTCACGGCGGCGGCAACGCGCTTCCCGCGGGTCAGCGCCGCGAGCTTCTCGATCGTGAACGCTCCGGACGCCCAGAGCTATCCCATCGCCGGCTACTCATGGGTGTTGCTGCGCCAGCACCAGGCCGACCGAGCGCGCGGCCAGGCCCTGCAGAAGCTCTTCCGGTGGCTCGTTTCGGATGACGGCCAGACCTTCGCCGCGCGGCTCAACTACGCACCGATCCCGACGGCGGTTCAGGTTCAGGCAGTGGCCGGCCTGAACAGCATGAGCTGGGGGAACGCGTGAGACTGGCGCGGCCCGGCGAGCAGGGCATGATCATTTTGGTAGGGGTAGTGCTCTCGGCCGTGCTCTTGGTGCTGGGGCTATTCCTGATCCAGGTGATCGGCGATGCGGCACGGGTGTATGTCAACGGACAAACGGTGGCAGTGGCATCCAGTACGGCGCAGGCTGTGCAGGCAGCCATCCAGGGCGACGTGGCTCTGGCTCAGACGATCGCCGCGCAGAAGGCCCGGCTTGACGCCGACCGGCAGAAGAACGATGAACTTGTCGCGGCCAACAGCCAACTGGAGATACTCGCGACGACAGACAGCCTGACCGGACTTCCCAATCGCGTCGTCCTGTATGACCGGCTTGAGGTAGCGCTACGGCTGGCGCGCCGTAGCGGCGGCGTCGTCAGCCTGCTGCTGCTGGACCTTGACCGCTTCAAAGAAATTAACGACACCCTCGGTCACGACTGTGGCGACCAGATTCTATGCGCGGTAGGTGAGCGCCTTGCCGCGGCTCTCCGCGCCTCCGACACTGTGGCACGGCTGGGTGGCGACGAGTTTGCCGTCATGCTGCCCGAGTGCGACATAGCGGCGGCGGACGTCGTCGCAGGAGCAATCACTCAGGCGATGGGTGCCCGGTTCGAGATCGGCGGCGTCAGTCTGGATGTCGGCCTGAGCATTGGCATTGCCACCTACCCCGCGCACGGTGACGATGCCGCTACTTTGATGCGTCAGGCCGATGTAGCAATGTATGTTGCCAAGAAGTCCCACAGTGGGTCGGCCGTCTATGTGGCGGCCGACGATACCCACTCGCCACGCCGCCTCGTCTTGATGAGCGAGCTGAGACTGGCGATCGAGCGCGGCGAGCTGGCGCTGTACTACCAACCGCAGATCAACATGACCACCGGAGCTGTAGTCGGCGTCGAGGCGCTGGTGCGATGGCCCCAGCCGGGGGGCGGCATAATCATGCCCGATCAGTTCATCCAGCTGGCCGAACATACCGGGCTTATCGGACCGCTCACGGACTGGGTGCTTGCCGCTGCCATTGGTCAGCTTAGCCACTGGCAGCGCGATGGGCTGCGGCTGGGAGTCTCGGTGAACCTATCCGCCTGCACGCTGCATGACCATAGCCTGCCGGCCAAGGTGTCCGCGCTGCTGCACTCCCACGCGGTCGAACCCGGCTTGCTCACGCTTGAGATCACCGAAAGCGCTGTGATGGCTGACACGAAGCGCGCCCACGATGTGATCACGCTGCTTGGCGACAGCGGCGTGCGGGTAGCGATCGACGATTTTGGTACTGGCTATTCGTCGCTTGGCTATCTCAAGCGGCTGCCAGTCCATGAGATAAAGCTCGACAAGTCGTTCGTACTGGGACTCGGGACGCATTCCGACGAGAGGGACGAGGCCATCGTGCGGTCTGTCATCGCGATGGCACACGCTCTGGACCGCGAGGTGGTGGCAGAAAGCGTCGAGCATCAGCAAGCGATGTACACGCTGCGGCGCCTCGGCTGTACTGTGGCTCAAGGATACTACTTCAGCCGGCCGATGCCCTCCGCAAGCGTGCTGGAGTGGGTCGCCAGCCATGACGCCGATAGCTGCAGGTTGAGCAGCCTATCCGTTGTCGGGGCCGGAAACGGGTAACGATTAATCGCCGACTCCGGCGTCATCGACTGGTCCTCGGCCCAAGCGCGCGCCAGCCGGGACTCGACGGCCGGCTCGATCGACCACAGCAGCGTCTCGCCGGTCACCGCCATTACCGTCCGGCAAAGCTCGAACGGGACCCGAGGGCCGATTATCGCGGCAACACGAAACGGCTCGCGCGCCTGCCTTTCCTGTTGCGCCAGACGCGATTCGATCACGTCGCGCGGGATTGCCGGCATGTGCACGTCATCCAGCTCGCTCACCCGTGCCTGAAGACGGCGATTGCCGCGGTCCAGCTTCGGCCGCCGCTCACGGTCATGCTGGCATATTGGCGGCCGGCAACAGTATGGGTCACGTCCTCGTCGGCGATCGTGCCCGGTATTCCGGTCAGCTGATCGCGGAGTACGGCTGGCAGACCGTCAATGCTGCCCGGTCTCACGGCGACGGGGTGGCTGCCGTTTCCCAATCCGGCAAACGCGAGGCTACCGGCCCCGGCCTCCGCCGTCCACGCGCTCGTGACATCGGCGCGAGATCCCTGGTTGCAGCGTTTGGCGACGAGCGGGTCCGGCGTGGCGACGCCGGAATACTCTGCGAGAGCCATGCGCATCTGGCCAGATGTAGCAGCGCTGAGACGTACAGTGGTCGCCCCATTCTGAGCGCCGGCAGAGTACCAGATCGACAGCACGCCGCAGGAGACTGCCTCCTTCCAGGCACCGTTCCTGTCGTCGACAACCCTGGCGCCCCGCTGCGCTCGAAAGACACCGACAAGCAGGTCGCCGCCTCCAATAGGCCGCGGAAATGCCGACCTGAGGCTCGAGCCCGTGCCCATTCGCGCACTTCCCTGGACAAATTCGAGCTGCGCCGGTCCGCTGAGCGTGGGCGTAGCGCTGGGGACCACGATCTGCGGAGCCGTCGTGGCCACCGTCGTCGAGGTTGGCGGCTCTGGCGTACCGGTGCTCGTCGCTGTCGGCGTGGCCGTGCCTGTTGCGCTCGCGGTCGCGGTGCTGCTAGCGGTATTGGAACCCGTGACGGTCGGCGTGGCCGTGCCGGTGGCGGTCGCCGAGTCCTGCTCCTGTGCGGTTGTGCCCGTGACGGTCGCTGTAGTGGTGTCAGTGCTGGATGGCGTGGCCGTCGACGGCAATGACAGCGCGTCCGCGGTCATAGCTCCGAACCACTTGGCAACCACCTGGCCGGCCGGCGTCATTTGTCCCGATGCGAAGTCTACCGCTGCCTCGGAACTACCCGTGCCGTGGCCGGTGAGCTGCCAGTACTCCTCGCCGACGATGCCTTGCTGCTGGGCCAGCCAGCCGAGGTACTGGTCCGTGGTGTTTGCCGTCTCCGGTTCGGCACCCCCATCCTGGAAGTCGCCCCACTCCACGACAATCGGCTTTCCGAATGTGTTGTAGCTGGCTTGAATGAGTGACGTAAAGTTGCCGAAATCATGCGTGAAATGATCCATGTTGTACGTGTCGGCGTAGGCCATAGCCTGCTGGGTCACGTACGTATAGGAATCACCGGCAAGGCCAAACCAGCCTGACTCCACCTTTCTGCCAATCTGACGGAAGGCTGCCTGATCGGCCTGCTCGAAGTCGCCGAGCCATTGGTTGAAGGCATCGGTGGAGGGGAACTGGCAGACGCCTTTCGGACAGTTGGCGGCTGAGGTGCCCTGTGGCCCATCGGCAACACCGTTGTTCTGCGGCTCGCCGAAGGGCTCGAAGATGTCGCCGTCCTGGAAGATGTCAGGGTGCCGCAGAATCCACTGGTAGGTCATGCCGATGTACGAGCTGGTGTCCTGTCCGGAGAGGACCGCCTGAAGCCCGCCGCTACTCTCGTACGCGATGACAGGGCTCGTGCTGAAGGACAGCTTGCTCATACCGTAGTCGCCGGCCCAGTGGTTCCAGTTGCCGCGGAACATGACGTGCAGACCGGCGGCATGGATGGTATCGGCCCATGCCTTCATGTACGCGTACGGTTGCAGTGGCTGGGGCGTGCAGCTGAAGCCCGAGCTGTTGTCGAAGGGCACGTCATCGGACGCGAAGTTGGCGTGCAGTTGCGGGATGTAGCCGACCAGGCGGTTCATTGTCGCCTGGTCGTACTGGCTGCACACGCCATCATGGGTGATCGCGGTCATGTCGATCGCGCGAACCGGCCAGCCCGCGGGCTGCGTTCCAGGTAGCCATCCGCCTGGCGATGTCGCCGCCCGGGCTACGCCCGACGGGAACCTCGCTGCCGGCGCCGCCATAGCGGGCACGATAGCCGCGAACACAAGCATGGCGCGCACGGCCGGCATCTTGAAGTGGCAGAGGTACATCACATGCTCCATTCAGGGCTGCTTTCGACCGCCGTTGTCGGCTGGGCGTGTGAATTGGGTTGACTGAGGATGCGCCGCCCGCACTGGGGCCGCGCTTGGCACAGAGAATGGCTGCCGGACACCGTCGCAACAGACATATTGTTATGTATGATAGGATATGCCATGCTCCGATAGTGCCGGACGCGTCGCAGACCGGTCAAAGCGCCTTACGTGCGCGACCCAATCGTAACAAGCCCGGCTGTTACATTTCCATAACAGAGGTCGCCTCGGTCTTACTCGTTTGGGTGATCTCTCCGATGTCTGCGAGGCATAGTATGTACTTGCAGGGATCGCGATCTATCAGGCGCGACGCCGCATCCCCGGCAAGGCTCAAGTGAATACGGCGCAGTGACCGACAAAGGCAAATCCGGCGCGAGCCGGAGACGCAAAGCTTGGGGACTCCTGGAGTCAGCCCGGCTGCCGAAGCATGACAGAATGCGAAGGCCATGGATATCGGTCGAAATGATCGGTTGTCCATGGCTTTTCTCATGTGTAAACGCCCTGGAGCATGCCAGTGACGTACTATCGCCGAACACGCCTCACCATTCTCATGAACCGCCTGTTGCGCGGAGCTCGCATGGGGTCGGCCACAAAGACATCCGCTATCCTGCTCGTGCTGTCGCTGATTCCGCTGGCAGGCGTGGCAGCACGCGTTCCCATCGCCCACGCAGCGCAGCCAGGCCTGCAAATCACCTCGGTCGACACGATGAAGGAAAGCCGCGACACCGAGACGCGACCGCTGTCCGTCGCGGAGATCGTGCAGGACGTGCAATTATCGGCCCGCCTCGGCGCAGCGTACATCACGGTCGATACGCACTGGGACTATCCGGACTACATGCGCCGCTGGGTGAATGCGGTGCGCTCGGCCGGCAAGCACGTGTGGTTTCGCATCCACCCGAACCAGTGGAGTGACAGCAACGGCACGACCGGCGTCATGACTCCCACGGCCTACGGGGCGGCTGAACGTGCTTTCATTCTCGGCAATGCCTCGCTGTTCCGACCAGGCGACATTCTCGATCCCTGCCCGGAACCGGAGAACGGCGTGTACTGGAAGGCTACGTATGGCAGCGGCTGGACCGCCAACGCTCCCAACGCGGCCACGCGCGAGTACAGCGACTTCCTGCTCGACACCTCGACCATCGCCGGCGCCGCGCTTCGCCAAGTGGGAGTTGGAGGCGTGATCACCAGCGTACGCTCCGTAAACGGGTTCTTCGCCGCGCAACCCCGAGTGCTCGACCAGGCAACAGTTGTGGCGCTCGGTCGCGTTACCTTCGACGCGTACCCGGACGCCACAACCACCGATCCTCCAACTGCCGCTGCGGCCCGGCTGAGCGAGCTTGCGCGCATCGAGCAGGTTCGTGGCATGCCCGTGGTCATCGGCGAGATGGGGTTTAGTCGATCGATGCCAGTCGACAACTCCACGCAGGAACGCGTGCTAAGTGCCGAGTTAGGCGCCCTCTCCGCGGTACCGTATCTGGCCGGGGTCAACTACTGGGTGGGCGCCGGCACTGACGCATCGGGAGGTTTCACGCATCTCTTCAGCGGCGGACATGGCACCTGGACTCCGCGGCCGGCCGCCATCGCGCTGTCCGCATACTTTGCCGCGGCCCAAGGTCCTCAGGCTCACATGTAGCATCCGCGGTCTCCTCCCTCGGCGGTTCGGAGACCTGGCAGTCCCGCGTCACCGGGCCGTCAAACGCGTGTCTCTCATTCGTTGTCAGCGCCGAACAGGCCCTGCCATGGCCGCGTATGTCTTGCCCACCACTCCGGCGGCGGGCCTGGGCACCCATCGGCCACAGGTCAGCTCATGTCACCGACTCAAAGATGGCCATGCGGAAGACTTTCCGCACCAGGCGGATGCCGAGATCGGCGTCGTCCGCGACACAAGTCTGAGCAGGCCTCGAAAGGGCAGACGCGGACGCCGACCCATCCCGCAGTTGGGGAAGGTTGCACGGGCGAGGACGAGACCGACGGAGGCACCCGACTCGGTCCACCGGGGTAGGGGACACGGCACGCGGACAGCGTAGAACGGAGCAGCGAGGGAGGCCTCGGGTGCTGGAGGGTAGCATCAGGCACTGTTTTCACGTTCCGCCACCCAGTCCAGTCCACGTCATTCCTGACCGATAGGCCCCATTATTCCTCGCCTGATCAGTCGCCCCTGCAACACTGCAAATACCGCCAGTGGCGCGAGCGCCAGGGGGCCGCGCAGCCCAAACAGCATGGCCCACGTGTTCTGCCAGTGACCGGTGACGACGTCGTGCCACGTCTGGTCGATCAGCGGGTTGTACGCGCCGCGGACGTAATGTGGATCTCCGAACAAGGGGTTCGTGGCGACAACGGCAACGAGCACGACGATGGAGTAGCCGATCAGCACGGCGCCAATGCGGCGGAGCGCGCCGGTCCTTTCGACGAAGGCGATGGGAAACACGAGAAAGGGAAGCGCGGGCAGAAAGTGCCTGGGACCAACGCTTGCGCCGCCGTTCCAGAACGCGTAGCTGATCTGAAAGACAAAGTATGCCAGGGCGACACCTGCGCACAGGAAGGCCTCCAAGCGCATACCGCGCCGCCTCATCTCCAGCAGACCCGGTCCGGCAAGAAGCAGCCACGGGGAGAGCACAAACAATCCCCTGAACGGACTGAATGTCGTACCCCAGAGTGCCTCGAGGCTTGGCGTCGACACGCCGAGCACGCCGCGCGACATCCCGGCCGCGTAGTACGGGTCGGTAAGGTGGGCGTATCCGAAGGCGAACGGCGATCCATAGACGGCGAGGTTGTAGAAAAGGGCCGGGCAGAAGCCAATGATGCCGCCCACTGCATAGGCCGTCGCCGTCCACAGCGTGCCGCGCGCTTGGAGGCTCGCAACCGCGGCGTATATTCCCAGGAGTGCCGCGATAATGGCCGCGGGGTACTCGCCACTGACAGCCAGGCCAGCGAGAATGCCCGCGAGCCCAGACAGCCGGTCGGCTCGAGGCTCAGTCGCACCTGGCCTCGTCGCCACGAAAAGGAGGATGAAAGCGGAGAACATGAAGGCTGCAGTCAGCGCATGGCTGAACAGCAGCATGGCGAACGGCATGGCGATGGTGCCGCAGGCATAGCCCAGCGCAAGCGTCATCGCCCAGCCCGAGTCCACGAACCGCGTCATGAAACGCCAGAAGATCGCGGCGAACAGGCTGCACGGCACGGAAATCGCAAGAAGCGTCAGCAGGTAGCGCAGGAGAAACCGATCACCTGTGGGGGATGCCGGCATCATCGACTGAGGTAACACGTAGTGCAGGGGAAGATACACCACCGCCACGAGCAAACTGATCCCCGGCGCCTTGTCGGTATAGTAGTGCGTGCAGGACGACGTCGTGCTGCCGCAATAGGCCGACTTGTCGATCAAGTCGGGATTCAGGGCAAAGTGGTCGATTCTCAGGGTTCCAAGCTCGACGATGGAATACGTCAAAGCAAGGTGGCTGTCCGCATTGGCAAGAGATCCGCGCGGGATGAAATAGGCATAGGCGACGAGAATGAGCAGGAACAACGCCTTCGCCGCCGAAGGTCGTTCCCGAACAGGCTCCCTCACCCGGCCGGGTTCGTCCACGGCGCCGTCTCTCTTACTCAGTTGGTTCTGAACTGCCATCTCCCTCGACCGATGTCTCGCGCCGGCGACCCAGGGGCAACTCGCAGCGTACGTTTAGGACGCGATGGTCGCCGGCAAGGCGCGCAGCACGATTGTTGCCACCTCGGGTCGCGAGAACACGCGCAATGGGCGCCCTGAGGTGCCCACTCCGGTTGTCACGAATACGGGCGTGCGGTTCACGCGATAGAGCCCGTGCGAAAAACGTGTCTTCGCGATGCGCTCACGAGCGAAGCGGGCGACAAAGGGTAACCGCACCTGTGAGCCGTGGGTGTGCCCACACAACACGACTGCCCATCGTCCCGGCCCCAGTCGCCAGGCGGAGTCAGGGTAGTGGGAAATCACGATCGGTCGCGCCTCCATTGGCACGCCGGCGAGCGCTTTCGGAAGATTATCATGCCCCGAATATCCGTCGTCGATACCTACGAGCCAGAGGTCCGAGTCCCCGCGGCGAACACGCATCGACTCGTTGCGCAACACATGCACGCCGAGGTTGCCCAGCGCCTGGAGCAACGCCTGCACGCGAATTGCGTGGTGGGAGTAGTCGTGGTTGCCAAGGGTGGCCACGATGCCGTCCGACGCTCTAAGCGGCCTGAGCAGTTCCTGGCAGGCACTGATGCCCGGCGTCGTTTCGACAAAATCACCTGACAGAACGATGATGTTCGCTGCCTTCGTCATTGCGAGCGCGACCGCGCGTGCGACGGTATCGGCCGACCAACCGTTCCCACCGATGTGGAAATCGGATAGCTGGACGATCCGGTATGCGTCGAACGCAGGTGGCAGCCCAGGAACGTCGATTTCGACCACGCGATCGCGCAAGTGATGCCGCTCGTACAGCGATCCGTACACACACACGACGCCCAACCCTATGAGGGGAGTGGTCGCCGCGGACAGGATTCGGCGCCAATTCAGCGCGGCCATAAAGCTCCATTTGTGGCAGATTTATGACGAAGGGTCGTATGCCAGTGTACACTAGCCACAACATGGATTCACGTTCGCGCCCCTCTGAGGACATGTCCGGCAGTCGAATACTCGTCGTCGACGACAACGAAGACCTGGTCGAGATGCTATCGGCCGTTCTGAGCCTCGAGGGGTATGATCCCGTCCCTGCCTTCAGTGGGCAGGATGCAGTTGACGCCATGACCGAGCATCATCCGGTGTTGGTGCTGCTCGACCGGGCGTTGCCGGACTTCGACGGACTCGAAGTCTGCGAGCGGATAAAGGCCGTTGACCCAGCCCGCTTCCTCCCGGTGATCATGGTGACTGCCGCCGCGCATCGCGACGACAAGCTCGTCGGCCTCGCCAAGGGCGTGGACGACTATATCACCAAGCCGTTCGACATGGACGAGCTTGTCGCAAAGGTACGCGTGATGTTGCGTATCAAGGCGACCGAGGATAAGCTGCAGCAGCGAACCGAAGAGCTGGCCCGCCTGCACGAGGCCGAGAAAGCCATGGTGAGGCGCCTGACCGAGCTGGATAGCCTCAAGAGCCAGTTTATTGCCACGGCGTCGCACGAGCTCCGGACACCACTCTCGATCATCAAAGGCTTCACGAACCTGTTGCTGCGCCGGGACGATTTTGGGTTCGACAGACTTACGGAGGAGGAATACCTCCAGTTGATTGACGCGCAGGTGAACGCGCTCACCAGCCTCGTCGACGACATGCTGAGCGCCTCTCGCATCGAATCCGGGCGGGTGCGCCTGCAACGCGAGCGGCTCGATGTCGTGCCGATGATTTCCCGGGTGCTCCGGACGTTTGCAGTCACCGCCGAAGGACGGAGTATTGTGATCTCCCTTGAGCGTGCGGATCCATCGGTCGCGTATGCCGACTCGCAGCATGCCGAGCAAGTCTTCGTGAATCTCGTAAGCAACGCACTCAAGTACTCCTATGACGGAGGAAGTGTGCGTGTGTTCGTTCAGCAAGACGACGAGCAGATTACCATCGGCGTTCGCGACTCCGGCGTTGGCATCTCGCCCGACCAACTTGGCCAGCTCTTCACCAAGTTCACCCGCCTGGAGAACCCTCGAACAGTCGAGGCCGGAGGAACCGGGTTAGGTTTGTTCATCGCACGCAACTGGGTCGAAGCAAACGGCGGCCGGATTTGGGCCGAGAGTGCCGAAGGTGTCGGCAGCACCTTCTGCTTTACGCTGCCGCGCTTCCACGAGGAGATCGTGGCGACCGGAGCGACTATAGAGCGGTCGACAGTCTGAAGCGGTCAAGGAGGGGTTCTCGTGCTCGAAGCGATAGTGCTCGATTTCGGACATACCATCGTGGACTTCGCACTGAACGAGCGCGCGTTGCTAGCGACATACGAGCAGGTGCATGACATGCTCGTCGACTACGCAGCGGGAGAGCTCCCGACCGCATCGGCGCTCGTCGAGGCGGTTTCGATGCGGCTCGCGACCAAGATCAACGACAGCTATCTTCGACAGGAGCTCGAAGAGCTTGACGTGCTTGTGGAATTCGCGGATCTTTTCGCCGACCTCGATCTGCAACTACCTCCCGACCTGATCCGGCGTATTGTCGAGCTCGAGCACACCGCGCTCACCGCTGAGCTGCACGTTTCACCAGCGAACCTGGCTGCTCTGCAAACGCTTCGGACAGATGGCTTTCTGCTTGGACTTGTTTCCAACATTACGCTCTATGGTGACTTTGTCCGCTGTGATCTGGATCGCCTTGGACTCCTGGATCTGTTTCAGGCCGTGGTCCTATCGTCGGAGCTAGGCGTGCGGAAGCCGCACGCTCGCATCTACGAGGCTGTACTCACGTCCTTGCGCGTTCCGGCGAGCGCCGCCGTCTTTGTGGGCGATCGGCTACGAGAGGACATCGCAGGTCCGCAGGCCGCAGGTATGCGAGGCGTGCTAACACGCGAGTTTCGCCTGGAAGCGCAGGAGCCGGGCTCGCCGACTCCAGACGCGATCATCCACCGACTCTCGGATCTCCCTGCATTGGCGAGGAGCCTGAGGGCAGCGGGGGTATGACAGAGTTGAGGCGTTGACGTATGAGCAATAGCATCGTAGTACTGCAGGGAGACCAGACAGGTCAGGAGTTGCTTGACGAGGCATTGCGCGTCCTCGATCCTTCGGTAACAGGCCTCGATCTGCGCTTTCAGACATTCGATCTCTCCCTCGGCAATCGACGCGCCACGCGCAACGAGGTCGTGTTTCAGGCTGCATCCGCGATGGTGTCCGCAGGATACGGGCTGAAAGCAGCGACCATTACACCCGAGCTTGCCGGTGACGTAGGCAGCCCGAACGCGCTGCTTCGGCAGGCTATCGACGGCAAAGTGATCATCCGAACTGGCCGGCGAATCCCGGGTGTGCGACCTGTCGCCGGCGTTCACGCGCCAATTTCTGTCGTGCGCATGGCTGTAGGAGACGCCTACGGGGCGCCGGAGTGGCGTGTGGCGGACGCAGACGACGAGGTCGCGTATCGAACGGAGCGCATCAGCCGATCGGTGTGCCATTCCGTGGCCGAGTTCAGCTTCATGCAAGCGCGTCGTCTCGGCGCGAAGGTATTTGGCGGACCGAAGTACACCGTCAGTCCCATCTATGAAGGGATGCTCAAGGAGGAGCTGGATGCTGCGGCAGCGAGAAACGCCGATATACGGTACGAGCCACAGCTGATTGATGCGACGTACGCGCTGTTGTTGTCGAGCTCCGGCTCGTCGATGGTGATTCCGGCCCTCAACCGAGACGGCGATTGCTTGTCGGACCTGGTTCTGCAGATGTTCGGCTCTATCGCGGGCTCTGAGTCACTCCTGTTCAGCTTTGACGCGAGCTTCCGTCCGAAAACGGTCATGGCGGAGGCGCCTCACGGCACCGCCCCAAGTCTATTCGGCAAGAACGTCGCAAACCCAATGGCGATGATCTTGGCCGGCGCCTCGTTGTTGTCGTACATTCCTGGGGACGGATTTCGGCGCATGGCCGGCCTGATTGCGCGGTCTGTGTTTGAGATCCTGGAGGAAGGGCAGCGGACCGCCGACCTCGGCGGTCAATTGCTTACCACGGAATTCACGGACGCCGTCATCGCGCGCGTGAAAGCCCAGACCGCCTAGTTCGCAGCGCGCGGGTCCACCCGCTGAATGGAGCCATGCAAGAGAGTAAGCCAGGCCTGGTGCGCCCATCTGCTTATTGGGGCTTCATCGTCCTGGGTATTGCCGGCACGCTTCTTGGGCCTGCGCTGTTGCCTATACTGTCTGAATTTCATATGACCCCATCACAGTCCGGTGCTCTTTTCCTGGCTTCGAGCTTCGGCTACATCTGTGCGGTCTTGATTGGCGGTCCTGCCGGTGACCGATGGAGCCGAGGCCTTCTGCTTCGCATGGGCGCTTTCGTGCTGTGCGCGGGGCTTGCACTCGCTGCGGTCGCGCCGGCGTGGGCGCTCGTTGCCGCGAGCCTCTGCGTTGTCAGTATTGGCGGCGGTGTCGTCGACAGCGGCTCCAACGCCTTGATGATCGATATTGCGCCGCCGGAAGGACACGCTCGCGAGCAGAGCCTGCTGCACGCGTTCTTCGGATTTGGCGCTCTGGTTGGCCCGCTCCTGATTGGCGGTTTTCTAGCCCTGCACATCAGTTGGCGCGCCGCGTACGGCGTGGATTCACTTGCCGCTGCAGTGCTCATCTTCATGTTCGCTCGAGCGCCCATGCCGGGGCACCGCAAGCGCGAGCAGAAGGTCGGTGCGCGCAGCGTCTTGAAGCTTGCGCTCACGCCACTGGTGCTCGCTCTCGGCCTGATGATGGGGGTCTACGTGGGCGGCGAACTGCTGCTGGGCGATTGGTCCGCGGCCTATCTGCAAGATATCCACCACTTCAGCAGCGTAGCGGCCGCGACGTCCGTCAGTCTGTACTGGGGAGGGTTAGCCTTCGGCAGACTGCTGTCCGCGTTCGCGACGCGCTGGTTCAGTGGTCGCGTCCTTCTGGTCCTGACGTGCACATTCTCGCTCGTGGCGTGCTGTGCTCTCGTGTTCGCTCCGAATGCCCCGGTTGCGCTCGCCGCGCTTGTGGCCAGCGGTCTCGGCTACGCGGCGATTTTTCCACTGGTTATGGCGGTGGCCGGTGAAGTGTACCCGGAGGTGGCCGGGAGTATTGCCGGTTTGCTTATCGCCGGCGCATCTCTGTTTGGGGCGGTGATACCATGGCTAGGTGGAGTACTCGTCCAGTTCGCCGATGCGCGGGTTGCACTGGCGCTAACATTGCCGTCAGGGATGATCATGCTGGCCATCTCCTGGGTGATGTTCCGCAGGCAAACGCTCCATATCGAGGCTGCGGTGTCGGTTCCGGCTTGGTCTGCTGATTGACCTGAACCGGGCGCTTGATAGTGCGTCCGCTAGCCTTCATGCCGGCGTTTCAAGGGTGGTCTTCGAGGGGAAGTGGCCATGTGTGGTCGTTTTGCGCTGTCTGATACGCAACAGTTGTCGCTTCGCTTCGACGTCGCTCCTGGTGACGAGCACGCGCTCATTCCACGTTACAACATCGCACCGACGCAGGCTATCCCGGCGATCGTGGACGAGGACGGCTTCAAAGTCATTCGTATGATGCGATGGGGCTTTCGACCGCCCTGGAAGCAAGGCGAGAACCGTGGACCCGACCCGATAAACGCGCGTGCCGAGACGCTGCTGGAGCGACCGATGTTTCGCTCGTCAGTAGCGCGAAAGCGCTGCTTGATTCCGGCGGACGGGTTCTACGAATGGAAGGCACAACCTGGAACTCCGGCGAAGCAGCCCTACTTCATCCGTCTCAAGGATCGCGGCTTGTTTGCGTTTGCGGGGCTGTACGCTGAGGCGCAAGACGACCAGGGCCATACCATGCAGTCATGCGCGATTATCACGACGTCGCCGAACGAGCTTATGGCGGAGATCCACAACCGCATGCCCGCCATCCTCGAGCGGCAGGCCGAAGCGGGCTGGCTCGATCGGGACCTGACCGATCCCGGTGTGGTCGTCTCGTTTCTCAGACCCTACGATGCCGACAAGATGGATGCGTATTCGGTGTCGACGCGCGTGTCTTCGCTTCGCAATGACGGCCCAGATTTGATTGTGCCGCTCGATGGATTGCGGCGCTGACAAGGGAAGGGCCCCAACCTGGCCGGTACGCAGCCTCAATTGAGCCCGATGGCGCGCTACTTTATCGTCGGTCCGGCGAGCCAATCGTAGCCGATGTCAGGGTCATCGTGCGCGATGCGGCCTTCTTCGCGCGAGTCGTACGTTCGCGACGTAACGTAGAAGAGGTGCGTCGGACCCACGAGCGCCGAGCACCCGTGTGCGACGCCCGACGGAATCTTCAGGACCTGTGCGCCATAGACTTCGCCGAGCAATAGCTCTGAGGTCACTCCCCGGGTGGGGGAGTCATCGCGCAGATCGTGAAGTGCGACCTTGAGGGCGCCAATCGGCACGTACCACCAATCGATCTGCGTGGGGTGCACGTGCCATGCCTTGACCACGCCGCAGTGCATGAGCGAATGACTGAGCTGCGCGAAGCCTTCGGCGAGAATTGGATCAGTGACGCGCAGGATCTCACGAAAGTATCCGCGCTCGTCGGGATGGGTCGCGAGCTGCTTTAGCTGGACGCCTTCGATGATCATTGAATGCCCTTTGTCGAATCGACCTGCGCACCGACGAAGCGCAGGTAAGACAGCAGTCGCTGCTTGAAAACTGGTTCATCGAAACGGCTTGCCTGGGACCTGCAGGCAGCCGGATCGTAGGAAGCCGGATCGAATGCTTGGAGAATCTCCGTGAGAGCTTCGACGGTCTGGTCGGCATACAGCACACCGGTAACTCCGTGGACGACAGTCTCGAGCGAGCCACCTGCGGCGTAGGCAATGACCGGACGGCCGGCGGCCTGCGCTTCAAGCGCGTTCAGGCCAAAGTCCTCTGCACCAGGGATCAAGAGCGCGCGACACCGGCGAAACAGCTGCACTCTCTGTGGATTCGATACCCGCCCAAGGAATTGCACGGTAGGACCCGCAATCTCGCGGAGCCGAGCCTCGTCGGGACCGCTGCCCGCGATCTTCAGCGGTGTACGGAGCCGGTTGGCTGCCTCAATTGCCAGGTCTATACGCTTGTAGGATTGCAGACGTGCCATCACCAGATAGTATGGATCCGGCTCCACGAAGTCACCGCCGAACTCAGCCACCTGCACGGGTGGCTCAATCACTATAGCCTCGCGGCGATAGAACTTGCGGATTCTCGCCGCGGTAGTCTGCGAGTTAGCGATGAAGTGGTCGACTCGTTGCGCGGCCGCATAATCCCACATACGTAGCGCGCCCACGAGTGGCGCGAGCATCGCGCGTTGCCCGCGCCCCAAATTCTCGCGCGCCACATACTCGTGGTACATCCAGAGAGGGCGCGTGGTATTGTGGCAATAACACACGTGCAGAGTGCCCGGCGGTGTAAGCACTCCCTTGGAGAACGTGCTGCAGCTGCTGAGGACGAGGTCGAAACCGGTCAGGTCAAATGACTCAAAGGCCGCCGGATACAGGGGTAGCAGAGCTTTGGCAATCTTCAGTCGAGGTGATAGCTTCTGCATGAAACTGGTGTGGATCTCGACCGACTGCCACGCCGCGGCCATCGCCTTCGAATCAAAGACCGAGGTGTACATTGGTGCGCCCGGGAATATGGAGCAGAAGACTTCCGCGACTTTCTCGGCGCCGCCCTGTTGGTTCAGGTAGTCGTGTACCAGCGCGACTCGCATCCTGCTCCCTCGCCTCAGCAGTCTGGTCCCAAGGCCCTGTCCAGGAAGCCATTGAGCCTACCGTGTACCCGGTGCCGGCAACCTGTTGAGCGCTCGCGTGAGGAATGATATCTGATTGCCGGTACGACCGACTTGCCTGCCGAGCGGCACGAACGGCATCCTCAATGCATGATCGGACATACGTGGGCGCGAGACCTCCTTGCCAGGGCCGCGGAGCGGAACCGGCTTGGCCACTCCTACCTGCTGGTTGGCCCGGAGTCTGTCGGCAAGACGTCGCTGGCGCTGCATCTTGGCGGCCTGCTCGTCTGTACTGGAGCGGGTTGTCGGCCGTGTGGTGATTGTCGCGGGTGCCGGCGCCTTATCCGCGGCTTGCATCCTGATGTTGTGATCGTACGTCGAGACGCCGAGCGGCGCGACATCACCATCGAGCAGATTCGACAGGTCGAGCAGGACATATCGTTGAGGCCGTACGAGGCTTCCCAGAAGCTGTTTTGCATTGCCGGTGCGGATCGCATGAACGACTCCGCTGCAAGTGCGTTGCTCAAGACTCTCGAGGAGCCGCCGCCGAACGCTACGGTCGTCCTCACCGCCGAAGATCCCATGGCACTGCCAGCAACGGTGCGATCGCGTTGCCAGACACTTACCCTCGAGCCTGTGCCGTCGCGAGTAATCGCCGACGCGCTCGCCACCGATTTCGGGGCCGACCGCGACACGGCGGCGAGTCTCGCCGGTCTCGCCCGCGGCCGGCCCGGTTGGGCGGTCACAGCGCTGACGGAGCCGGCGCAGGTCGAGCGCGAGCGTGCTGCCCTTGCGCTCATCGGGGGACTAGCTTTCGCCGGCCCGTACTCGAGGATGCAGGCCGTGGAATCCTGGCTGGGTAGAGGCGCCTTCGTCGAGGTGCGCGAGCGCGCCTTGGGACTCCTTGCGCGCTTGGAGGTGTGGTGGCGCGACGCACTCCTTGACGTGGCGAGCTCGGAGGCGCTGGAACTTGCGCGTCATCAGCTTGTCGGCGTGTCGGTGCAGGGCGTCGGTGTTCGGGACATCATCCCGTTTCTGACGAGGATTCAGGTGGCAACCTATCAGGTGCAGGCAAACGTTATGCCCCGCCTCGCTCTCGACGGTTTGCTCAGCGCAATGCCGCTGGCCGGGAATGGCGCGAATGCTTGATGGAGACACGGTGGGAACGGCGGGCGTTCGGCGCCCGGACGGCGAGTTGGTCTTTGTGGACGGCGTGCCTGCGACGGCCCGCGTGGGAGATGCGGCTTGCTTCCTTGGCGCCGACGGCGAGGAACGCGGCATCGTGACAATCCCGCCCGCCCTGCTCGTGTGGTGCTGCCCCGACAGCGCCAGACCTGCATGTATCTCGATGGAGCCTCCAGTGCTGCAGGGGGACACGAGGGCCGGGGCGGCGATGGCCGATCTGCGCTCAATTGGACCCTACCCCGGAGATGAGGTTCTGGCGACCATGCTTCGATTAGCCTGGGAAGAGATGGATAAGCTCGACGGATTCTGAGAAGATGAAGATCATCGCGCGCCCGCAGGAGCGGGAATCCTAAGCGAGACATCCCTCGAGCAGCACGGCACAAAAACGCTCAGTCAAACTCCGTAGCTCGGGGCCGATTCCGCACGGCCCTCGTTCAGCCCAGTCGCCAATCGATAGTGCCACGTGCGCCGCGACCGGCACGTCGAGATCTGCGCGGAATTCACCTGAATCGACGCCGGCCTGCAGAAGCTTTTCCCAGACGGTCTGGTATCGGCGTTGGGCGTCTCGGATCCAGGCACCGGGCTCTCCTTCGAGGTGACGGCTCTCGTGGAAGAACATGGACGCGGCGGCTGGATCGCCAAGCACGATCGCGGCGTGAGCAGCAATCGCCTGTCGAAGGCGTTCCTCGGCCGTGGTCGTGTCCAGCAGCAGCGGCGAGAGCGCGTCCATCAGGCGCCGGAATGTCGTGCTCACGATCTCAAGCAGAATCTCCTCCTTGTTTGAGACATGCGCGTAGAGGCTTCCCTTGAGCAAGCCGACGCGATCGCCGATGTCCCGCATCGACGCTCCGTGATACCCCTTTTCCCAAAAGATATCGGTCGCCGCTCGAACGATCTGGGCTCGCCGTTCACCCGGCAGCGGGAGCTCACCGAGTGGCGTTACCGAAAAACGATCGTTTGCTTCCATGCACCATAGCATACGGGCGCAGGTTCGGATCCGCCAAGCGGATGCCCCACCGCGCCTGCCCCCGACTCTCCATCGGGCGCCGATCCGCGGGCGGAGGGCGGATCGACCCTGGCGGTAGCACTCCGCAGCGGCGAGACCATGGCCTGTTGGCCCGCGTACCCTTGCGGGTCGTCGAGGGTCGCGCCTTCAGGCTGCAGACTGCCAGAGTACCATCGCCCAACCAGACGAGCCGCCGCCTTCGAGACGACCCGCCGGGCAGTGCGGGAGCGAGACTGCGTCGGCGTGGGTCGCCGTGGATACGCAGCCAGGCGAAGGCGGCCCGAAGGCCGCCAGAGTTTCGACGGCCGTCACATCTTCCTGGCGCGCCCCCAGCGAGGCCGGCGATTGAACGAAGCGACGGCAGCCAGTGTATAGTTGATGGCAGGCTGGCTACGGGCGCTGGGGAGCTACACCACGGCGCCGCACGTATGCCCTGCAGTTCTTGGGCAGTGATGGTGAGAGATGACGCGCCGCCGACGTATACGACCGTGAACTCGTCCGCATGAACCGGCTCGAGCTCGCAGGGTACGTGCGTAGCCTTCTGGGCCGCGGGTTCAGCGTCGCGGACGAAGAAGGGGCGATCGACGGCAAGCTGCGTCTCGTGGTGGTGCGCAGGGGCAATGACGAGGTGCTGATCGTCGAGCTTTCGGATGCCTGGTTTCAGCGCCTTGGCGACGTTCTGTCACCCGAAGACCGCATGCTGCTGAAGCACCTGGCGATCTGTGTTCGACGCTACTTCTCGCATCCGGAGTCGCTTCCCGAGCCCGCGATACGATGGCCGGGAACGCAGGGGAGTCGCCAGGCGTTGCGTGTTGCACTCGATCCTCGCCGCCGCCGCCGGTAGCGCGAGGTGGTGCGCGCATGCCGGAGTCATATGCTCATGCCTGGCCAAGCTGCCATGTTCGGCGCCGTGCTCAGGTAGCTCGAACCGCGGCGCATTCATGTATGGCGTGGATCCCCACGACGGGCTCCCGCGGCTGTGAGCTAATAGACGATGCCGAGCTTTTCCACCAATGTGTGGTAGAAGTATGCGCGCTCGTGCGTCCGTGCGAACCGGGCGACATGCGGCCCGACTCGGACCGAGATGGCGTCATTCGAGCGCATCTCGATGTCGCTCTGGCCGTCGAAGCTGGCACTGGCCTCGTGGTCGGTGTGCACGATGAGGCGTACGTCAGTTGTGTCGGGAAGCACGAGCGGACTGCGGAGAGAAAGGTGCGCGCTGATAGGTGTGAGTACCAGGTTGTGCACCTCGGGATGGAGAATTGGGCCGCCGGCTGCCAGAGAGTAGGCGGACGATCCCGTGGGCGTGGCGACGAGCACTCCATCGGCAGTGTACGTCGTGAGGTAGTGGCCGTCGATGTGTGCCTCAACTTTCACAACCCTGGATAAGTGCCGGCGCGCAACGACAACCTCATTCAGGCAGTCGAACGAACAGTCCTTCTGGCCCTCTCGCTCGACAGATGCGACCAGCATGATACGCTCTTCAATCCAGTACTGCCCGCTGGCCACGAGCGCGACCCTCTCGCGGACCTCGCGCGGATTGATCTCTGCCAGAAAGCCAAGCTTCCCCAGATTGATCCCCACCAACGGAGTGCCGCAGGGTGCTGCCAACCTCGCGGCGCGAAGCAAGCTTCCGTCGCCGCCGAGCACGAAACAAACGTCAACATTGCCCAAGATTACCTGGACGTCCGCCGAGCCCCAGACCGATCCGGTTACGGTCTCCACGCCATGTTCGTGCAGCACATCCAGGACTCCGTCGAGCAGATCCTGGGCAGCAGGCACCCGAGGATGCAGCAAGATAGCAGCGCGCTGCACCCACGGCTGCAACTCAGATCTGGTTATCGCCGGCGACCTCTGCGTCACGCACTACCCTCTGAACTTCACAATCGAGGTCGACGCTGCCGAGCGACGGGTCGCGATGCAGCCACGCGAGGAACTCGCGGTTGCCAGCAGGGCCGAGAATTGGGGACTCCATCAGTCCGCCAAGAATCCAGCCGTCTGATTGCGCGTTGGCCAATACGCGGCCGACCGCCGCCATCCGAGCCTCGGCGCTCCTAACGACGCCACCCTTGCCCACGAGGCGCCTGCCTACTTCGAATTGAGGCTTGATCAGGCAAACGGCCTGGCCGTCGCTCAGGAGCAGCCTGCGTACCGCCGGAAGAACCAGGTCAAGGGAGATGAACGATACGTCGATTGTAGCGATGCCAGGTCGCTCGGGCAACTCGGTCAGGTAGCGTATGTTCGTCCGCTCGATCACGACGACACGCGAATCGGTGCGCAGTGTCCATGCGAGCTGGCCGTAGCCCACGTCAACCGCGTAGACGCGCGCTGCTCCACGGCGAAGCAAGACATCGGTAAAGCCACCGGTCGACGCACCGGTGTCAAGTGCAACAGTGCCAGCGACTATAAGCGGGAAACGCGCGAGCGCCGCGTCGAGCTTGAGGCCCCCGCGGCTGGCGAAGCGGGTTTCAGGTCGCGCGACGATGATATCTGCGTCCTGGCCGACAGCCGATCCCGGTCGGGAGGCCACACTTCCGGCCACGGTAACGTGCCCGTCTTCGATCAGCCGTCGCGCCTCGCCACGCCCGCCTGCGAGGCCCTTCTCGACCAGGAGTTGATCGAGTCTCAGTCGATTGCCTGCACTGGCGGCACCTGGGGTCCTCATGGAAGCAGCAACCCAACACGTGATTTGGCGCTGCTCACGCGCGCGCAGCAGAGGACGCGCGCGCTCCGGCGCCTCCGGTCGGAGCGAACAGCAGAGTAAAGCGCGCGCCGCCTTGATCGCTTGCCCAACTCACCTGGCCGTGCAGATCCGCTTCGACCAGCGTGCGCACGATCGAGAGGCCGAGTCCCCTGTTCTTGTTCAGAGTGAAATCGGGCGGCAGGCCGTTGCCGTCGTCGGCGACCGAGACCCAGGCTTCCGAACCCTGGCGCCCGAAGAGCACGCGGATGGCGCCGCGTTCCCGGCCGCGCAACCCATGTCGCATCGCATTCGTGAGAAGCTCGTTCAGCAGAATGGCCAGGGTTGTGGCTTCGCGCGTTTCCACTTCGATGAGATCGCCCTCGACAATGAACTTGATCGCTCCGCGGGCCTGGACGGTGGGTTCCAGCAGGCCGATGACCTTATTGGCAACCTCGCCAATCGTGGTCACGCCAATTGTCTGTCTGGACAGCAGATCGTGTGCCGCAGCAATGCTCTGAACGCGATTATAGCTGTCGCGCAGGGTCTCCGCAGCTTCCTCTGACTTTGTGTGGCGGAGGGCAAGTGAGAGCAGGGAGCCGACAGTCTGTAAGTTGTTCTTGACTCTATGATGCAGCTCGGACAAGAGCACCGACTTGGCCTCGAGGCTCTGCTGTGTCGCCTGGTGCAGCTGTGCATTCTCGATGGCCATCGCGGCTTCGCTGGCAAAGTCAGTAAGCAAATCGCTCGTCTCGCCGTCGAATCCCTGTTCGGCCTTTCCGAAGACCGCGAGCGCACCGTACGTCGAGCCGTGCCCTCGAAGCGGCACACATAAGAGGGCGCGCTGCATATTGTCTTCGCCGGGTGGAGAGAGTTGGATCTGGTGAGCGCCCTGCTGTATTGCGGCGAGAGCGACCTCCCGGACGAACTCCGTGTGCTCGAGATCGCCGTCTCCACAGAATGCCTCCACACGAAGTTGCTGGCCCTTGCGCGCCAGGATAGCGCTGCTATCTCCCTGGCACAGTGTCAGGGCCTGCCTGGCAATAGTGTTGAGCACGCGACGGAGATCGAGACTGCTGGACACCGCGAGCACAACCTGGTGCAGCGTGGTCAACGCGTTCACCTTCTGACGCAGTTGCGCATCGGTCTGGCCGTACGACCGCGCGTTTTCGATCGAAAGGCCAAGCTGCCCGGCAATCATCTCGAGAAAACCGATGTCGTCGTTCGTGAACTCGCGGACTTCCCTCGTCTGGACATTCAGGACACCTTGAACGTGCTCGGCGGACGCCGACTTAATCGGGACCGACAGAATTGAGTGATACTCATCTTCCTTGGTCTCGGGCAGGTACTTGGCGCGACTGTCCGCCCAGATGTCCGGCACCGAAACTGGCCGTCCCTGCTCTGCCGCCAGCCCCGTAAGGCCTTCTCCGAGGTGCAGCCTGGCGTGACCGACAGCGTCTTGGCTCAGGCCGTACGTCGCCCGCAATACCAATTGATTCTGTCCCTGTCGGAGGTATATCGAACACACATCCACGCCCATCACATCAGCCACGGCAGCGACGACATTGTTCAGCACCGTGTTCTCGTCGAGGCTGCCTGTGGCAACCGCGTTTACGCGCTGCAGAGCTCCCAGTTCAGCGCGCCGCCGCTCGAGCTCCACTCGAACGCTCGTGTTGTCCGCGGTGTTGTGACTCGCCATCCCGCGCAGGTAACCGCGGGCAAGTGATGCGCTTTGATGCTGCAGGTGCTCACTGGCAGGTAACGATGCGAGCACTGCAGGGAGCTCATGCAGACTGGCCGCAAGGCGAAAGCCAATCTCGTCGAGCGCGCGCGCATCACCCTCCGCGGCATCGATATCATCGAGAATGGAAGCCCAGCCGCCATGGCGCGACGTGGTCGTGTCAGTCATTGTTCCTCATAGATACGGCGGCCTGGCGGTGGCGTCAGATGAGACCCTCTTTGGCGGCCACGTAGAGCGCCGACACTCGGTTCGAGGCGCCAAGCTTATCCATGATCTTCTGCAGCTGATCCTTGATGGTGCCTTCGCTCACGTAGAGCTTCGTGGCGATATGCCGATTCGTGAAGCCTTCTGCCATCAGCTTCAGGATACTGATTTCTCGATCGGTTAGGACAGGCCTATTGCGGTCGCTTTCGCGCTTGAGACGTTCGACGACGACGGCATGAACTTTACGATCGAGGAACGCGTCGCCACGAGCAACATCACGAATCGAGCGTTTCAGGTCTGTTCGCTCGACATCCTTGAGCACGTACCCTCTTGCACCGGCCTGGATGCAGCGGTTAATTGTGTCGCTGTCGAGGAACGCGGTGAGAATGATCACCCGAACCTCGGGGTGCCGCGCGCTGAGCTCGCGGCAGACTTCGATGCCGTCGAAGCCCGGCATGCGCATGTCCAGCAAGACAACGGCGGGTTTCAGGCGGTCTACAGCGTTGAGGGCTGCATGCCCGTCTGCAGCATCGCCAACAACCTCGAAGTCAGGCTCTTCACTCAATATCGACGTCAGGCCCTCGCGGACGATGTCATGATCGTCCACGATAAGCAGCCTAATACGCGTCTGTACTGGCATATGCGGTTTCCTCCGACGCACGCTGAATGGGCACGACGGCGCGGACGATGGCACCTGACTCGTCACCATTCATGATTTCAAACGACCCATGTAATTGCTCTACCTGCTTTGCAATCGTTCTCAGTCCGAAGTGCGTGGGATCCAGCGCGTAGCGCTCAATGAGCTCGCGAGGCAAGCCCACGCCGTCGTCCTGAATCACGACGGTTACGAACCCAGGGTCGAAGATCACGCGGACTGAGACGTGCGTCGCCTGAGCATGCTTGTAGGCGTTCATCAGAGATTCGCGCACCACCCGATGTATCGCGTTTTGGCTGAGCAGGGGTACCTCAGGATGCTCGCCCGAAGAGCTCAGGGACACCGGGAGGTTCTGTTGCTTGGTGAAGTCGTATGCAAGTCTCTCCAGGGCCGGCATCAGGCCAACCTCGGCAATATCTGAAGACAGTGTGAAGATCGCGCTTCGCAGGTCACTGCTTGCCGTCGCGGTCAACTTGTGCATATCTTGCAGGCGGCTGGTTAGCTGAAAGTCGTTGTCGGCTCGGAGCATGCACCATTCGACGCCAAGCCCGATGCTGAACAGGATCTGGAGCACGGTATCGTGCAGCTCACGAGCGATACGGCCCTTCTCTTCCAGTACCAGGCTGCGCTGCGCGGCGTCACGAAGCACGGCTCGCTCTATCCATGTGCCAAGTTCCTGGCAGACCACGGCCACACTCTGCGCGGGTGGGCTCCCACCTGCCTCGCTCTCCACGAATGGGACCAGGGCCTGGAATACGCCGGCCGTGTCGCCTTGCACGACCACGGGAGCACTGATGCGATTTGCCGGCTCACCGTCCGGCGACATGCTGCTTACGATGACGATGGAACGAGTCTGCGCTGCGCGCATGGCTTCCCGTCTGAGGTCGGCGTCGGACACGTTTCCGCCATGCACATCGGCGCACTGCATGAACAGGAGCTCGAGGTCGCCAAGTACGTGATCGTAACGGTACGCCTGTCCCCATGTCGCCGGTAGAGACGCGAGAATCAACTCGAGGCCACTTTCCAGCAGCCGGCCAGGGTCCGAATCTTGCGTGGCGGTCTGACTGAGCGAGTTGATCGTCGCGAGCTCGCGATTGCGTTGAAGCACAGCTCTGTAGAGCTTGGCGTTCTCGAGTGCGATCGCGGCCTCCTTCCGCTCGGCCTCGCTCAGGAAGTTGACGCCGTACGTGAGCGCGAACATCGCCACGACTACGCTGCTCAAGCTTGTCACCTGTATGCCGTCGCGGCTCGCGGCAAGGAAGGAGAAGAACTGAAGAACGGACAGCAGCGACGTGATCCCAAGCGCCTGGACACGGCTGTACCGCGTCGCGGCCAGCAGCACGACACAAAACGGCAGTGCCTGAGTGTAGCCGGGCGTGTTCACCGTCAAGCCCAGGACGCTCACGGCAGTGGTGACGTCAATGGCCGTGAGCACGGCCATGCGCGCCGGTGCGTCGCGGCGCAGCCAAGGGTACCCGGCGCAGGCGACGACGATATAGGCGATCGGATTGAGTACTAGCGCGGCCTCCACCAGGGCCACGGTGAGCGGCCTGATCCCAGGACCAAGCGGACTCGGAAGAGTCGCCCCTATCCCGACCAGGAGCATCGCCATCCATTGAAGGCCAACAATTCTCGCCTCGATACGCGAATGAGAATACAAGAGAACATCGAGGCGCTCGAGGATCAGCGGCCTGCGGAATCGATGCCAGGTGTGTCGTTGGGTTCGCGGCTCACTGGCCCAACGATGGCGATGTCGGGGCAAAACCGCCGTCGGAGCGCCGGGTCCGTTCCGCTCGAGTGTACTGCCCGTCGCCATGCTTTGGGTCATGATTCTCCGTCCGGAGCCTGGCTCACGGTGCCGCAACGAGCCACGAGTATGCGGGCCGGCGAAGTCGCTGCTCTCAGAGCGCTCTCTTGTCGCGCAGGACATAACATCGTGCGTGTGGCTTGACCTGAGGCTAACACGAGCGCGCGGCCTCCGCAATGCCACTGTCGTCCTACTTTACCCGCGACCCCGTGCGAAAAGTAGCTATATGGACACCGAAAAGGTGCCAGTAAAGCCGTTGTGGCCGCCACTCTGCGTGATATACACTCGTGTCGGTAGTTGGGCGGTAACTGGAATCGCCTAACAAGCTCACTCAACTTAGGGAGGTTCCACCCGTGAATGAGTACATCGTCGCCCGTACCCTCGAGCTGAAAGCCTGGATCAAACGTCACCTTCGCCGCGAAGAAGGACAGGGCTTGGTAGAGTACGCTCTCATCCTGGCGCTCATCGCCATCTTGGTGATCGTCGCTCTCAAGTTCTTGCAGCCGTCGATCTCCAATACTCTGAATACTGTTTCCGCCAGCCTGTAAGTCTTGCCACCCTGTTGAGTGTCGCGGGGACCGCGCCGGTGACGGCGCGGTCCTTTGCCGTCCGTGGGCTGGAGGACAGATCCGCGAGCAATGCTACACTGGAGCGTGCTTTCGTGGTTCTGACTGGCGGAGCATATGGTCGCGTCACGCACCTATCGAACCGATGCCATCGTACTCAAGAGCTCTATCTTTGCCGAACGGGATCGTATGCTCCTGCTGTTCACGCCGGCATACGGAAAGCTGCGCGTGCTTGCCAAGGGTGTACGGCGAACGTCGAGTCGGCTCGCGGGTCATGTCGGGGTATTCACGTACAGCAACCTATTTCTGGTGCACGGGCGCACGTTCGACCTCGTGACGCAAGGTGCGACTATCCAGCAGTTCCCCCTGCTGCATACGGACCTGTGGCGCGTGTCCCACGCGTTTTACGCCGCGGAACTGGTCGATCGGTTCACGGAGGAGCAGCACAGCGTGCCCGGAATAGCTGCTTCACTGCTCCTGCACCTTAACCGCTTGAATCAGCCGCGACTTGAAGTCGATCTTGCTGCGCGTGCCTTCGAGCTTGATCTCCTGAGTCTCGCGGGGTATCGTCCAGAGCTGTTTCGCTGCGCGTCCTGCGCGTCCGAGATACGGCCTGTGGCAAATTGCTTTTCCGCCAGAGACGGAGGCGTGCTCTGCCCGAACTGCGCGGCAAAGAGCGCCAGTGCATTTCCCATTGGCGTTGAGCCGCTGCGAATACTGCGCAATTTGCAGGTTCGACCAGATGCAGCACTTGCGAGACTTCAGCCCACTGCGGAGGCGCTCAGCGAAGCAGAGCACGTAATGCTCGGGTACATCCAATACCTGCTGGATCTACGCCTTCGATCTACGGGCTTCCTCGATGCGGTGCGCAGCTTGCGCGCAGCGGCTGCGGGAAGCGCATGGTAGCCGACGTGGCGCTTGTGACGACCGGCCCTGAGAATTGGTGACCTTTGGGGTTGCGGACGCGGCTCTGGAGGGACCCCGGCGACCGTGTCAAATCAGTACACTACGAACTGGGCCTACCTTGGGTTCCAGCTTACGCGGCGGGCCTGCCTGCTGATCGGGACCGCGACTTCCAGCGTCGCGATGAAATCACAGTAGCCAGAGCCCTTTTTCGTGGCATAGCTGCCGCCGCCAGGGTGGCATATCGGATGATTTATGAAAAGGCAGGTAACGTGACAGGCACTAAGAAGTGGGTCTATCTCTTCAGCGAAGGCAACGCGACCATGCGAGACTTGCTTGGCGGCAAGGGCGCGGGATGCGCGGAGATGACAAACGCCGGGCTACCTGTTCCGCCGGGCTTCACAATCACCACTGAGGCATGTAACGCGTACTACGCGGGCGGACAGAAGCTGCCGGAAGGGCTCTGGGACCAGGTCCTGACCGACCTCAAGGTCGTCGAGGAAAAGACGGGCAAGAAGTTCGGGGACCCCAGCAACCCGTTGCTCGTATCCGTGCGTTCCGGCGCGAAGTTCTCGATGCCTGGGATGATGGACACCGTGCTGAACCTCGGCCTCAACGATGAGGTAGCCGGCGGTCTGGCGAAGCTGACCAATAATGAGCGCTTCGCGTTCGACGCATACAGACGCTTCATTCAGTTGTTCGGCAAGATTGTGCTGGGCATCAAGGGAGAAGTGTTCGAGCACGACCTCGACGCGGCCAAGGCAAAGTCTGGCGCGAAGACCGACGCGGATCTGACCATCGATGGTCTCAAAGAGCTCGTCGGCAAGTTCAAGGCAATCGTCAGGCGCGAGACCGGCGAGGATTTCCCGACCGAGCCACTTGCCCAGCTGGAGCGCGCGGTGATGGCGGTATTCATGTCCTGGAACGGCAAGCGCGCCATCGACTACCGGAATTTCAACCGTATTTCACATGCGCTCGGGACGGCAGTCAACGTGCAGACCATGGTGTTCGGCAACATGGGCGCCGACTCCGGCACCGGCGTCGCATTCACGCGGAATCCTTCCACTGGCGAGAAGAAGCTGTACGGCGAGTACCTGCTCAATGCTCAGGGCGAAGACGTAGTTGCCGGCATCCGCACCCCTGCCGCTATTGCCACACTCGAGCGGGACATGCCTGCGGTATACAAGCAGTTCGAGGAGATCGCCACACGGCTGGAGCGTCACTACAAGGACATCCAGGACATGGAGTTCACTATCGAGCGCGGTACGCTCTACATGCTCCAGACGCGCTCCGGCAAGCGCACCGGCCCCGCTGCGGTCAAGATCGCTGTTGATCTGGCCAATGAGGGCATCATCGACCGGAAGACGGCCCTGACCGAGAAGTACGTGCCGGCCAACGATATCTCGCAGTTGCTGCTGCCCCGTTTCGATTCAGAGGACAAGGCGAAGGCAACCGCAAACAATCGCTTACTGGCCAAGGGCCTGAACGCTTCGCCGGGCGCCGCGTCCGGCAAAGCGATGTTCACCGCCGATCGGGCTGAGGAGCTTGGATCCAAGGGCGAAGCGGTGATACTGGTTCGCCAGGAGACCTCACCTGATGACGTCCATGGCATGATCGCGTCTCGCGGAGTCTTGACGGCTCGCGGCGGCGCGACCAGCCACGCCGCAGTTGTCGCTCGCTCCATGGGCAAGCCCTGTGTTGCCGGCGCCGGCGACCTCCGGATTGACGAGCGCACATCGACCATGCAAGCCGGTGACCGGGTAGTCAAGGAAGGCGACTTCATCTCGATCGACGGCACGACGGGCGAGGTATTCGCCGGAGACATCAAGACGAAGGCGGCAAACTTCTCGGAGGAGAAGGATCTGCAAACCCTGCTCAGCTGGGCTGATGAGTATCGCCGGCTGCAGGTGTGGGCGAATGGCGACTACCCTCGCGATGCGCAGAAGGCTCGAGAGTTCGGAGCCCAGGGCATCGGTCTCTGCCGGACGGAGCACATGTTCTTCGAAGAAGAGCGGTTGCCCGTAGTGCAGCAGATGATCCTGGCCGAGACTGAAGAGGAGCGGCAGAAGGCGCTCGACATACTGCTGCCGGTGCAACAAGCGGACTTCCGTGGGATTCTCAAGGCCATGCAGGGCCTCCCTGTAGTCATCCGGTTGATCGATCCGCCCTTGCACGAGTTCCTTCCCTCGTTCGAGGAGACGCTGACAAGGGTCGTCGAGCTGCGCACGCGCGGGGACAACCCCGACGAGCTTGCCAAGCAGGAGAAGCTCTTGCGCGCAATCGAGGGCATGCGCGAGCAGAATCCTATGCTTGGACTTCGCGGCATTCGCCTGGGCTTGACATTCCCGGGCATCACCACGATGCAGTGCCGGGCCATCATCGGTGCGGCATGCGAGCTGAAGAAGGAAGGTGTTGACGTCCATCCGGAAATCATGGTGCCGCTCGTCAGCCATGTGAACGAGCTGGAAATCACCAGGAAGCAGCTTGAGCGTGTAGCGGCCGAAGAGCAGGAGCGCCAAGGTGTGAAGGTGAGCTTCAAGATTGGCACTATGATCGAGCTTCCGCGCGCCGCGCTGACCGCCGACGCTATCGCCCGGCACGCCGAGTTCTTCAGCTTCGGCACGAACGACCTTACCCAGACGACGTTCGGCTTTTCGCGCGACGACGCCGAAGGCAAGTTCCTGCTGCGGTACGTAGAAGAAAAGATCCTGCCCGAGAATCCGTTCCAGGTGCTCGATCGCGACGGCGTCGGCGCGCTTGTCAAGATGGCGGTCGAAAAGGGCCGGTCCGTGCGGCCCGAAATCACGCTTGGTATCTGCGGCGAGCATGGCGGCGACCCAAGCTCAATAGAATTCTGTCATCAGGTCGGGCTCACCTACGTCAGCTGTTCGCCGTTCCGCGTGCCGGTCGCCCGGTTGGCGGCGGCGCAAGCAGCGATCGTCGGCGGAGAGCGCGACAGGTAAGCGGCGAGTAGCTAACAATGGCATGTGGGCGGGGGAGTCCGTAAGGGCGCTCCCGCCCACGCGTTTCCCGGTAATTGTCTAAATGTTGTGAGATGTGCTATCACCACTAGCACAGGCCGGGACGCAGTTCCTCGGTCGCGGCACACTCGAGTGCCGGCCTCGAGCGGCATCAGGGCAGGTGTAGTGCATGGCTTCGGGGCCAGCATTGGGTTGTTGGAGCACGATGTTGCTTCCAGACTGAACGCAAGCTACCAGCACTCCGTTCCAGGTGATGTACACATGTGAAGCCCGAACTCCCAAGCGTATGTTCTCCATGGGTGGTTGCATGGTCGACCCGTCAAGACCGTTCCCGAGTTCGTAGAGGAAGGAATCCGCGTGATTCACGACGGCGAGCACACCGATTCACTGTTCCGGCCAGGGACGACTCGCGCCGAGGCGGATCTGCATCCTCGTCCCGAATTCGAGGCAAGTATCGATGACGACGCGGATCAGCCGGTCGATGACGAAGGCGGCAATATCGACGACCCGGTACGCATGTACCTTCGTGAAATTGGCCGCGTCAAGCTTCTGAAAGGGAGGGAAGAGGTCGAGTACGCGATCGCGATGAAAGCCGGCGACCGCGAGGTCGATCGAGCTCAAGCCAGTCTCGCACGAGGCATCAAGCTCTTCCGGCTCACGTCGCCGGACTGCCGAGAGGCGACGCGTGCCGCAGCCGTCTGGGCCAGGGTTCTGGGCCTCGATGACGTGAGCATTGAGTCCGCGATTCGGCGGCTAGCCACATTGCTTCGCGCCGACGATCCGGTCGCGCTCGCGTCGTGCGCCGAGCTTGATGCCCTGGTCCGTCTCACCGAGCAGGGCGCCGACCGTGCCTGCAGCGATTCCCTGCGGCTGTTGAAGCAGGAAGAAGACAAACCAGAAGACGGCTCGCTCGCGCACGCGCTCGCTTCTCTGGCGAGTGTCTGCGATTTGGGCGATTCGATCGTCGACGCGGCGCTTGCTCGCCTGCGCGGGCTGATCGAAGTCGAGCAGCGTGAACGGCCTGCGATCCTGGAGGCTCTGGAGGACGTTCCAGTAGACGTTGACGAGGAGGACGCGGACGTCCCAGTAACACTGCGCGTTTCGGCTCCCGCCGAGCCATTGGTCCCGGTGGATCCCGAGGCGGCAGACGACCTCGACGTACTGATCGACCCCGACCTGGCTCTGGTCGACGGCGACGAGATCATATCGGTGGTCGAGGAAGATACCTACTGGGTGGTGCGCTTGAGCGGCGAGGAGGTTGAGCGATCGAGCGCCGTGCGCGAGCTCGTTCGGCTCCTGAGGCTCGGTCACCGGGAGGCCGCAGATATTTGGGATGAACGATCGCGTCCGAGTGTCACCGATGAAGATCTCGCGACGATGCTCGAGAGACGCGTGAAGATCGACATTGACCAGGCGCGCGCAATGATACAGGCTTGGGAGTTCAACCAAGACGTCATCGATCGCGGCCTAGATGCGCGACGACGCTTAACCGAAGCCAATCTCAGATTGGTCGTAAGTGTGGCCAAGAAGTACATTGGCCGCGGCATGAACCTCCTCGACCTCATCCAGGAAGGCAATATCGGTCTCATTCGGGCTGTGGAGAAGTTTGACCATACCAAGGGATACAAGTTCAGCACGTATGCCACCTGGTGGATTCGCCAGGCGATCACGCGCGCGATTGCCGACCAGGCTCGCACGATTCGCATACCGGTGCACATGGTCGAGACCATCAACAAGCTCATTCGCGAGTCGCGAAAACTGTTGCAGGAGCTCGGTCGCGAGCCGACCTCCGAGGAAATCGCCCTGAAGATGGACATCGCGCCTGAGAAGGTGCGAGAGATCATGAAGGTGTCCCAGGAGCCGGTGTCATTGGAGACACCTATCGGCGAAGAAGAGGACAGCCATCTCGGCGACTTCATAGAGGACGCGGGCGCGACCGCGCCTCAGGATGCAGCCTCGCATCAACTTCTGAAGGAGCAAGTCGAGGATGTGCTTGCGTCGCTGACGCTGCGCGAGCGAAAGGTGCTCCAGCTTCGGTTTGGCCTCGAGGACGGCCGGACGCGAACGCTTGAGGAGGTCGGCAAGGAATTCGGTGTGACGCGCGAGCGGATCCGCCAGATCGAGGCGAAAGCCCTCCGAAAGCTCCGGCACCCGTCACGTAGCCGCAAGCTCAAAGACTATCTTGATTGACGACAGCGGCTCAGCCGGAACACTGGAGACCGCGCCATGTCACGCAAAGGAGAGCTCTGGCGAGCCGAGATCGCGGAACGCATCGCAGATTTCCTCGAGCAGCGCCTGTCGGCGGAAGACCTCACCGATTGGGCCACCGACCACCCATTCTATGACGATCGATCTGAGCTTGACGACGTGGATCAGCGGTTGATCGCGCTCGGCCTTGGGCTGGCGCTCCAGCTGGATGCATCCGTTCCCGCGGGAGCGCGCACGACGGCGCAGCAACTCCGCGACGCCGCGAGCGCGCTATGGGCCGGTCGCCTTCCACCTGCCAGCTAGTTCAGGCTTCTCGGGTGTCGAGCACGATAGTAACGGGTCCATCGTTGACAAGCTCCACCTGCATTGTGGCGCCAAAGTCTCCGGTCACCACGCTGAGACCTCGCACTTGCAGCCGGTCGACGACATATTCGTACATGGTTCGGCCGAGAACTGGGTTCGCGGCGCCGGCGAAGCTTGGGCGCCTGCCCCTTCGAGTGTCAGCCATCAACGTGAACTGGGACACGACGAGTAATTGGCCACGGACCTGCTCGACGCTGAGATTCATCTTGCCATGCTCGTCGGAAAACACACGGAGTCCGACGACCTTATCGACGAGTCGATTGGCGTCAGTCAGATCATCATCAGCCGCCACGCCCAGCAGCACCACAAGCCCTGCGTCGATAATGCGCTCGGCTGAATGATTGTATCCGCCGGCAGAATCAATGATGCGCACGGCCGCCCGAGAAACGCGCTGCAGCACAGCCTTCACCGCGGATCCTGCCTTTCGCCGATGGGAATGCTCGCGTCTCTCACGCTGGCTGCGTGTCTCCAAGCTCGCGAGGCAGTATAACAGGTGACGGCACGAAAGTAGCTGATTCCTTGGCGATGTGGGTCGCACCTTCCTCGCTCTTCCGGTACGTTCTAACCTGAGGGGAGTGATTAGTGGCGCGCCAACGAAGACGGAAGCCGGCGGATAGCAAGGACGAGACCCGTCAACCGGCTGGGACGAGTTGGTCACCTGAGATGCCGGACGTTCTTGATTGCCTCAGCACCGCGAAGGTCCTGCAGGCCAGACCGATCATGTGGGGCAGCAACAGCACCTTTCTGGTGACCCTCGAACACTCCTGCTCGGGCAGAAGCCACGCGGTGTACAAGCCTCGACGGGGCGAATCGCCGCTCTGGGACTTCCCGCTTGGCTCTCTCTATCGACGTGAGGTAGCTACGTACATCGTGAGCGAGGGCATCGGCTGGTCCCTGGTGCCGCCCACGGTCGCGCGGAACGGTCCGTACGGGGTGGGTTCAGTGCAGTTGTTCATCGAACATGACCCAAACAACTACTTCGATTCTCCGGCGGAACGGGATCGTGATGCCTCCGAGCAGATTGCGCTACTGGACTGGGTGCTGAACAACGCAGATCGGAAGGCGGAACACTGCATACAGGACCTCACCGGGAGGACCTGGGCGATCGACCATGGACTTACATTCCATCCTGAACCCAAGCTGCGCACGGTTATCTGGGATTTCGCCGGCGATCCGATTCCCGCCGACTTGTTGACAGATCTCGCGGCGCTCTACCATGAGCTGGGCCGGCGTGGTGAGCTCTATGCCAAACTACGGTCGCTCGTGTCCGAGAACGAGATCGACGCCGTACTGGCGCGAGTGTCTCGCTTGTTGAGGGGGCGCGTCTACCCAGACCCCGGATTCGAGCGTCGTCGCGTGCCGTGGACAGGATGGTGGCCCTGATCGGGGCCGTGTCGATGCGATTGGCAACCGGACCCGCGCAAAGGTCGGCCGCCATCCGTTACCATACGAGCATTGCTTTGCCGTTTGCCTGACCGCCGGACTGCCCTCGTCGGATTCCAGCGCATGCGCGGCGGCTTCTCGCACGCACAAGCAGAGCGCGGACGGGCCTGCGGGCTGGGAGTGTCCGCCGGATTGCTCGTGAGTTATTTGGCAAACGGTGACGTGCAGGTTCTTGGGATAGGTCCACAGCGATGGCAGATGCCGGACTCGGCGGAGCTGCCGGTCGATTACCTCGCGGATTGCGCGCGCTTGACGCGTGAGCTCGTGTGGCGCAGAGGCTTCAGAACGCAGGCGGAAGCTCACCGATTCCTGCACCCGCTGGACTTCAGGTTGCCACCACCGGGATCCTATCCTTCGGTGTCCGCGGCAGTAGACCGAATCGACGCGGCGCTCGCCGGTGACGAAAAGACACATGTCTGGGGCGACTTCGACGTGGATGGTCAGACCGCGACAGCTTTGCTGGTCGGGGCGCTGCGGAGAGTCGGCGGCAACGTGGACTACTACATCCCCAACCGGATCACCGAGTCACATGGTCTCAACAGCAAGGGTCTCGAGCGGATTGCCTCTGTAGGCTGCTCGCTGGTCATCACCTGCGACTGTGGTACCAACGACATCGCAATGATTGATTACGCGCGCTCCCTTGCACTCGACGTAATCGTCACCGATCATCACTTGCAAACGGGCCGGGCGCCGGCGGCAGTGGCGATATGTAATTCCTCGCACGTCGATCGCAGCGATCCGATCTGGGGTGTTTCGGGCGTGGCGATGGCGTATCTCGTGGTACGAGACCTGTATGCGCGCCGCGGGATCCCGAGCCAGGTTCTGAGTGATCTCGACCTGGTTGCGCTTGGTACGATCGCAGATCTGGCTCCCCTGTCCATAGCTAACCGCGCCTTTCTTGCCCGTGGGCTGCCTCGGCTCTGGAACAGTCACCGTGCTGGCCTCGTGGCGCTGCTCGAGCTAATCGGCACCCCGGCCGGCGCCCTGGATTCGACCAAGATCAGCTACAAATTGGCGCCGCTCCTGAACGCGTCTGGTCGCCTGGCAGATGCCAGCCTCGCCGTCGAACTGCTACTGGCGACGGACAGTGACAGCGCCCGGACCCTTGCCCAGCGACTGTACGCGCTTAACGCGGAGCGCCGGCGCCTTGCGGAGCTGCTCGAGAACGAAGTCGACACACAGCTTGCGGCCAATAGCAGCACAGAGGAGCCGATCGTATTCGCAGTTGGAGATGACTGGCACCTGGGTCTGCTTGGCCCAGCCGCGAGCCACTATGCCGCGCTTCTCAGTCGGCCGGCGATGCTCATCAGCCGGCTTCCCGGCGCGTCGCTCGCGCGCGGCTCCGTCCGAAGCAATGGTTCGTGCGACATTCTCGCGGTTCTGGCGGAGCACTCGCACTTGTTGATCGAGTGGGGCGGACATGCCGGGGCGGCAGGCTTTACGCTCCGGGCGGAAGATGTCCACCTTCTGCGAACCGCGTTTGCCGGCTCCGTAGCGAGCCGGCAGTGTTGCGCTAGTGAAGGCGAGCTCCACGTCGACGGAGAGGTCGACTGGTCGCAGGACTCTGGCGAAGTGGGCGTCGAGACGGTGTACGGCCAGGTAGCTCTGCTCGAGCCTTTCTCGGAGGGCAATGCAACTCCGGTGCTTGCGACGCGAGATGTAGTTCTTGTGGCACGACGACAGTTCGGCAGGGAAGGCGTGCACGCGGACCTGGTGTTTGCCGACCGCCGAGGCGTTGAACGTGCACTCAAGTGGTGGCGGCACAATCCCGACTGGCGTGGGACTGGACGATACGATATAGCATATACAATGGCGGTCGACGCCTGGCAGGGGCGAACCAGAGTTCGCCTCACAATGGTAGCGGCTCGCCCCGCGGCCGGTTCTCAGCACGTTTCGCCGGCCGAGGCCTGCAATGCGACCCAGTAAGCATCGACTACAGGGAGCCGTGCCGCGGTCGCTGCAGGCCAACGCCAATCCTACGCATGGTTTCACGATTCGCGACGGCACGAGGCAGCGTCGGTCGCACCGAGAGAATCAGGAGAATGCATGATCGTAATGAAGTTCGGTGGCTCATCTCTGGCCACCGGAGAACGAATACACTATGCGGCGGACCTCGTCCTGCGCTATCGTGACAGGGCGCCGGTTGTCGTGGTGTCGGCCATGGGTGGAGTCACCGACGGCTTGCTCGGTGTGGCCCGTCTGGCCCTGCAGGGGCGCAAGGTGCTGTCGTCGGTGGAAGCACACCTCGGCGCGCTCCGTGAACGCCATCTCGAGGCCCTGGCTCACGTTGCACCGAACGCTGCGCCCGAAGTGAAGCGCGGGCTTGAGGAGGCGTTCGTTGAGCTTCATGAGATATGTACGGGCATTGCCCTGCTGGGTGAGCTTTCCGTTCGGTCGATCGACGCAGTAAGTGGCTATGGCGAGAAGCTGTCGGCGCCAATCGTTGCTGCCGCGATCGACGCACGCGGACATAGGAGCGCGCCGGTGAGCGCTGAAGAGCTACTCCTTACAGACGCCAACCACGGCAATGCCAGGGTGCTTGCCCCTGCCAGTCGAATCCGCACCCGCGACCGCCTCCTCCCAATGATCGAGGACGGCATCATCCCCGTGGTGACCGGCTTCATCGGAGCCACCGAGGATGGCGCTACCACGACGTTTGGACGGAATGCGTCGGACTACTCGGCGGCCGTGTTGGGTGCGTTGCTTGGCGCGGACGAAGTGTGGAAATGGACGGACTCTGACGGCATCATGAGCGCCGATCCGCGCGCCGTGCCGGAGGCACGGACCTTGCCAGCCCTTTCGTACGCCGAGGCCGCGGAGCTCGCATACTTTGGCAGCAAAGTGCTCCACCCGGCCTCCATCCTTCCGGCAGTCGAGGCCGGCGTGCCGTATCGCATCGTCAACAGTTTCAATCCCGATCAACCGGGCACTGTGCTGACCAACACGATCGAGATCACTCCGCACGCGGTCAAAGCTGTGACGGCGATCAGGAATCAAGCGCTGGTCACAGTCCAGGGCGTTGGCCTGTCGGGCGTTATCGGCGCGGCGGCGCGGGTGTTCGGCGCTGTCGCGCAGGCGAACACCAATGTATTGATGATTTCGCAGGCATCATCCGAGAGCAACATCTGCTTCGTTATTCCCGAGTCACAGGTCGAGAAGACTCAGGAGGCGCTCAAGCTGCACCTTGCCGACGAGCTGCGGACGCATGCAGTAGACTCCGTGACCGCCCAGCGTCCGGTGGCGATCGTCACCGTGGTCGGCGCCGGAATGGCGGGCACGCCGGGCATCGCCGGCCGGCTATTCTCTTGCCTCGGGGTGATCGGCATCAACATCATGGCGATCGCCCAGGGCTCCAACGAGTACAACATTTCTCTGGTTGTGTCCGACGACCAGGCGCTGGCAGCCGTGCGTGCCGCGCATCGTGAGTTCGTGGAGGATATCCAGTGAGCAAGCGCATTTCCGTCGCCGTCCTTGGCGCTACCGGCATGGTTGGCCAGTATTTTGTGGGCCTGACAGCCGATCATCCATGGTTTGAGCTGAAGGCTGTCGTCGCGTCGGATCGCTCGGCAGGCAAGCGCTACGCAGACGCCTGTCGGTGGCTCCTTGGCGCCGGGATTCCCCACGCTGCTCGCGATCTCGAGGTGCTCCCGCTCGGGGCCGAACTCGAGGCACGTGTCGTGTTTTCCGCGCTTCCATCGGACGTGGCGGGAGATGTGGAGGCTGATTACGCTCGGCGAGGCCACTACGTCTTCAGTAATGCTTCGAACCACCGGATGGATCCACTCGTTCCCCTGCTCGTGCCCGAGGTCAACCACGAACATTCGGCAATCCTGCGTGAGCAGCGACGTCGCAAAGGATGGCCCGGCTACATCGTCACCAATCCAAATTGCTGTGCCGCCGTATTGGTGACCGCTCTGCATCCACTTCAGAGGACATTCGGACTGGACAAGGTGTTAGTGACCACGCTTCAGGCGGTGTCCGGCGCCGGCTATCCAGGCTTGCCGTCGCTCGACATCCTCGACAATGCGATTCCGTATATCGGCGGAGAGGAACCCAAGCTCGAGGAGGAGCCTCTGAAGATGCTGGGCCGTTACGCGGACGGCGCCATCGAGTTTGCCAAGATCACGATGAGTGCTCACTGCAACCGCGTGGCGACGCGCGATGGCCACCTGGAATGCGTCTCCGCGGCCCTGAGCACCCCGGCCTCGCTGGACGACGTGGTGGAGGCGTTCCGAAGCTATACCAGTCTGCCTCAGGAACTCGGTCTTCCGACCGCGCCCGCGCAGCCGGTGATTGTTCGCTCGGAGCCAAATCGCCCGCAGACGAGGCTCGACCGCGACGCCGGAAACGGCATGTCTGTCAGCGTCGGGCGAGTCCGCGACTGCGCGATCCTCGGCGTCAAGTTTGTCGCGCTTGGCAGCAACACCATGCGCGGCGCTGCAGGTGGTTCAGTGCTCAACGCCGAGCTGTTACGGGAACAGGGTCTCCTCGACTGAAATGCGAGGTCGCTCGCAGAGCCCTGAGAGTCAGCATTGCCTCTGCCGGCCATGAAAAATCGCATGGCATTGGCGATGTGAGGCTTGGCCGGCGGACGCAGCGGGTAGCGTGGAAGCTAGAAGACGGCTCGCCGGCTTAGGAGACCGGCGAGCACGACGACGACTGCGAGAATACCCATGGTCTCGGACGTGCTGAGCAGCTGGCCGACAGCCGCCACGGCGATCAAAGGCGGAATCGTTACGGCCGCGGCAAGCGCTTGCTGGACGGCCAGTACACGGCCTCGCAAGTTGCCATCCGCGCGCTCCTGGACGATTGTCTGAGCGGGAGCAACCAGGAGTGACGTGGCGATGCCCAGCACGAAGCTGATTGGTACGGTCATGCTTGCCGCGCCGAGGGTCCTGCTTACGTGGACGTAGCTGAGCAGGACTCCCGTGACGTTCGGCACAATGGCCAGCGCACCGAGCGCGACCCCAGTGGCGATCATCGCGGCGGATGCCACGCGTCCCTTGGGCATACGGTGGCCGATGCGGTCGATGAGATACATGCCGACTCCGAGGCCGGCCCCCGCTGGTGCGATGAGCCAGATCATAGCGTTGTACTGGCTCGTGGCCATGAGATCCTTGACATACTTGGGTCCCAGCTCGCTGAGCACCAGCAGAACGGCCGGAGCGAGACTGAGCTGGATGAGGGCCACGGCGAGGCGCGAGTCCTTTGCCACGACTCTGGCGACTTCCACGAGTTCAAGCCACATTTGCAGGACCGCGTGCCGGGCGCTCTCGCTGCCGGCAATCTTCCGCCTTTTGCGCGTTATCTCCGGCAGCCCGACCAGTACGAGCGCGGAAATCGCGAGGAAAACCGCGCTGATGATCATCGTCTTCTGCACGCCGACGGCGGGAAAGCCGGCGAGAATCGGTCCGGCAACATAGCCCAGGACCTGCGAGCACATGAAGGTAATCTGGAATAGCGCGTTGGCCGGCAGCAGAAGGCGATCGCTTACGAGCAGTGGGATTGTCGCGCTTTCGGCCGGCTGGAACGGCTGGTTCACGACGGCCACGAAGAAGGTAATCGCGTACAGGGCAGACACGTGATTGAGAAATACGACGTAGCCGACACAGCCGAGCGTGCGCATCACATTGCTGAAGACGAGAATGTGGTGCTTGCTGAACCGATCGACGAGGATGCCGGAGAGACCCGCGAACAGAATTGTCGGTAGCTGCACCATCATGATCATTGCGCCCACGGCGGCAGGAGCGCCGTTCGAGAGGCGAGCGATCTGCAGGAAGAGAGCGTACCACACCATGTTCTGGGCGGTCTGCGACAGAGCCTGTGCGGTCCAGAGCCTGAGAAAGGCAGGATTGCGCAGGACGCCCATGAACCCGTTCGCAGTCTGCGTATCAGGTTGGCGCGGACTCAGAGGGCCTGTGCGCGTGTCGAGGCGCGTGAGAGGCGTAGGATCGACCCGGCGCAGCTTCCTGTTCATGCGGTCGCGACTTTCGCGGCGTACGTCCGCGCGGCCACACGCTCGAGTAGTTGCTCATGTCGAGCTGCCGCGGTCTGCAGGCTGTGCTGCTCTGCAATCAATCGGCCCGCGGCACCCATTCGCGCGATGGTTTCGCTCGACCGCAAGACATCGATCAGGGCTGCGCCAAACGTTGCGGCATCACGCGGCTTTGCCAGGAAACCGTTGACGCCAGGAATGACGAGCTCAGGCAGCGCGGCCGCGTCGGCAGCCACGACCGGGAGCCCGGACGCCAACGCCTCGAGCGTCGTAATGCTCTGCAGCTCCACGGCGCTCGTAATGAAATAGATATCGGCGGCCTGGTAGAGGCAGGGGAGCTGCTCGACCGGGAGGTAACCAGGAAACGTGACTCTGCTCCGAAGGCCCAATTGGCGCACGATGTCCTGGAGCCTGGGCTTATCCGCGCCTTCTCCGCCGACCACGAGATGGGCGTCCACCGCCGCCAGCAGCTTGGCTCCGGCCCTCAGCCAAGTCTCCATGTCTTTCTCGGCGTCCAGTCTGCCGGTGTACAGCACCATTGGCTTGTCTGGGAGTCCGAGCTTCCGGCGAGCGACCGACTTGTCTGCACCAGGCCTGAAACGGCTGGTGTCGACGCCGTTAGAAATCACCTCGACGCCGGCGCTGATCCCCATGGCACTCAGAAGGCTTGCAGCGGTTCTCGTGGGTGTGCATATCGCCGTCGCGTGAGCCAGCAGCCAGGCCAGGTAGCATTGAAATGCGTTGAGCGCGATCGGGTAAGCGCGGCTGAGTCGCATCCCATAGAGCGAGCACTCGGGGATCGTATGGTTCACTGCCACGATCGGGATTCCGAGGCGGCGGGAGGCGATCATTGCCGCGGATCCCAGAGGAAATGGGTGATGGATCTGAACGACTTCAGGCTCGATCCGGCGTAGCGCCGCGCCGACGCGGTCTACCCGCCACACCGCTCGCACGCCATAGCCAAACGGAAGGGCTGCACTCTGGAAGCGATGAACGGTCTTGCCCGGTCCGCGCTCAACCGACGCCCTTCCCGTCGCACTCGGCGCCAGGATGTCCACTTGGTGGCCGCGACTTACGAGAAACGCCGAGAAGTTGTCTATAAACGTCGCGGGACCGCCAACCCACGGACTATGGAAATCGGTCGCGATCGCGATCTTCACCGAGCGCCTTTACTTGGTTGAGGTCACCGCGCCATGGGCCGGGGCCTACGCCCCTTCACAGGACGGTGTAGCACGCGGGCAGCGTAATTCGCAAGCACAAGCGCGCAGCACCGCAGGGCACAGCCGACGAGACGCATAGCCCGGCAGACGGGAGAACACCCAGGTCTACCTGCCGGCGGCCATCGCTATGGTCGCGTGAGCGGTTTCGCTTGCCTCCGCGGCATCCTCGGCAGTCTGTCGGGCTAACGTCGCCGCACGTTCCGTCTCAATCCTCTTGCGCTCGCGCAGGTAACGGTAGTCCGACAACGCGTTGAGCACAAAGAGACGGTCGTACCTGTACGTAAACGATGGGTGCAGGTAGCAGAGGTTTCGACAGCCGTCGCAGAAGCTGAATGTCCCCACCTCATCCTGCATCTGCTTCCACTTGTTGGAGCGGATCAACCTGGGAAAGTTGCCGTCCAGAGGTATTTTGGTCGTTACCATGTGATAGCACGGGTAGAGGACATAGCCGTCTGGCGAGACCACGACCACAGCATTCGCCGCACGGCAACGCGGCTTTTCCTTGAGGTTGCCTGTCTCAAAGATCCGAGTTTCCGCCATATTGACATAGACGTTGTTCTGTCGCGCCAACTTCTCGGCCGCGCGCACGTTGCTGAGGTCCACGTTACCGTTGCCGAAGAGGTCGAATTCGGGCTGTATCTTGAGGATCGCCTGGTGCTCGCGCGTTAGCTCGATCATGGGCTCAAGCTGATCGATATTGCCGTTAGTGAGCACAAAGATGAGCTGGTATGGCTCACCGAGCTCGCGCGCGATACCCATGCTGCGGATAACATCATCGAAGCTGCAGTCCCTTCGGATAGGATTGTGCAGCGATGCAGTGGGGCCAACCAGCGAGAAGTTCAGAATGTCGACGAGTCCCTGAAGCTCGCGCGCCCGACGCGGATACAGCGTGCAGTTCGTCGTCAGCTGCGTAGCGAGCCCCATGTCCTTTGCCGCCTTCAGCAGCACAGGCAGATTCTTCTTGAGCAGCGGCTCCCCACCGGTGAAGTCGACTATTCGCACGCCGACGCTCTTGAGGATGCGGAAATGCTCGATGCTCTGCGCCGTCGTTGCATACTTCGACACAGGGATGACGTCCATCGGCCCATCGGGGATGTTGCAGAACGTACAACGCGCCGTACACTTGTACGTCACATAGTAGTACGCCATGACAGGCCGGCCAGTGAGCGGACCAAGGGCCAGGCTCGCCAACCCCCAGTCTATCGCGAATGGTCGCATGCTCTCCTCAGTTTCTTGGTCGCAGTCGACGCTACCGAATGTCCCAACTCGCACGAGAGCCAGGTACCACCTCCGACATTCGAAACTATACGACCGCGCAGTCAATTGAGGCAAGTCAGTTGCGCAAGGCAACGGCTCAAGCATACGCTTCTTTTAAGAAACCACGAAGCACAAGGCTTTTGGTATACTCAGAAGGTGCTGCGCCTAATCCAGCGGATGGCCCGTTGCGCAGGCATGAAATCGACCATTCACGGGACACGGCTCGGGAGAGGGGGTCGTCATGACCACCGGTCTTACGGCGTATGCGCCCATTCTGATCATCATGGGCTTGGCTGTGGCGCTGGCAGTGACGTTGACCGGGGTCTCCATCTTCTTTGGACCAAGCCGGCCCACGCCCGCAAAACTGGCGCCGTACGAGTGTGGGATCGTTCCGGTGACCCCGGCCCGGCAGCGCTTTCCCGTGAAGTTCTTCCTGATGGCCATGCTGTTCATCGTGTTCGATATCGAAGCCATTTTCCTCTACCCGTGGGCGGTGTGGCTCAAGCATCTCAAGGTGTTCGGGTTCGAGGAGATGGTGGTGTTCATGGCCGTTCTTTTCCTTGGCCTGCTCTATATCTGGCGAAAAGGAGTGCTGGAGTGGGACTAGAGACCGCCTTTGGCGACAGCATTATTACCTCTACAATTGAGCAAGTGGCCGATTGGGGGCGCAAATCGTCATTGTGGCCGGCGCTGTTCGGTCTGGCCTGTTGTGCCATCGAAATGATGTCGACAGGTGCGAGCAAGTACGATCTCGCGCGATTTGGCTCTGAGTTGTTTCGTGCCTCACCCCGGCAGTCGGACCTGATGATCGTCTCTGGCCGCGTGTGCCAGAAGATGGCGCCGGTGCTGCGACAGATCTACGATCAGATGCCAGAACCGAAGTGGGTTATCTCGATGGGCGCATGTGCCACATCGGGCGGAATCTTCAACAACTACGCGGTGATTCAGGGTGTCGACAAGATTGTGCCGGTTGACGTCTACGTCCCCGGCTGTCCTCCGAGGCCCGAAGCGCTGATGGACGCGGTGCTGAAGCTTCAGCAGAAGATCTCGCGCGAGCGTTTGGTCACGCGGCGGGCGAGCTAAAGCATGGGAGTCAGCGCGGCGCAACTCGAGAATGCATCCAACCAGGCTGTGACGGTCAGCGCGGCAGAGCAGAATGTGGCCGTAAAGGCTCTGCGCGCCGCGTTCCCTGAGGCATCAATACGGACGGCGAGCGCGTTTGGCGCGGACTGGGCGATAGTTCCTGCCGGCCTGATTGTCGACGCATGCAGGACTCTTCGAGACGACCCGGCAACGAAGCTCGACGTGCTGCTGGACGTGACTGCCGTAGACCTGCTTCCGCGTTCGCCGCGATGGGAGGTTGTCTACAACCTGCTCTCTCCGTCACGCGTGGCGCGATTTCGGCTCAAAGTGGAGGTCGAGGACGTTCCGAATCCGGAGCTGCCATCAGTGACGTCGGTCCACGCGGGGGCGAACTGGTTCGAGCGAGAGGTTTTCGACCTTCTTGGCATTCGGTTCAGCGAGCATCCCAACTTGCGGCGGCTGCTGTTGCCGGAGGACTGGCAGGGCTATCCGCTTCGGTTTGACCATCCCATGGGCGGCGAAGAGGTCGGGTTTACATCGTAGCCGCGCGCATGTCTTGTGCGTGCTCACAGTGAATTGGACGACACCCGTGGCAACTGAAACACGCATTGTCGAGAGCGAGGATGGCCGTACGGCGATCGTCGAGCGCCCGGAAGTGCGCGATGGTTCCGACTACATGACCGTCAACATGGGTCCGCAACACCCTAGCACGCACGGAGTTCTGCGGGTCATTCTCACGCTCGACGGGGAGACCGTCGTCAACGCCGAACCGGAGATCGGATACCTTCACACAGGCATCGAGAAGACGATTCAGTGCAAGCGCTATGAAGCCGCGCTCACATGCACGGATCGGATGGACTATCTCAACCCCCTCGGCAACAACCTGGTGTACTGCATGGCGGTGGAGAAGTTGCTTGGGCTCGATGTTCCGGCGAGGGCGCAGTGGTTGCGTACGCTCCTCGTCGAGATGACTCGGATTACCAGTCATCTCGTGTGGCTGGGCACGCACGCGTTGGATCTCGGCGCCATGACGGTGTTCCTGTACTGTTTCCGCGAGCGCGAGCAGCTGCTCGACCTATTCGAGGAGCTGACCGGCCAGCGCATGATGACCAGCTACATCCGCTTTGGCGGTGTCGAGCAGGAGGCGCCGGACGGATGGTTTGAGCGCGTTCGCGCCTTCAACGATGCGTTTCCGGCGCGGGTAGACGAATACGAGCGCTTGTTGACGCGCAATGGAATCTGGAAAGAGCGCCTGCAGGGCGTGGGGAAACTCAGCATCGAACAGGCGCTGCAATTCGGCGTTACTGGCCCCGCCCTCCGGGCGTCCGGAATTGATTGGGACATCCGCAAGAAGGAACCGTACCTCGTGTACGATCAACTGAGCTTCGACGTGCCAGTACGGACGGAAGGGGATTGCTACGCCCGCTATCTGTGCCGGGTAGCCGAGCTCCGCGAGTCGCAGCGCATCGTGGCCCAGTGCTTGAACATGATGCCCGAAGGTCCCATTCGGTCGGACAATCGAAAGGTGATTCCGCCTCCGAAGGAGGAGCTTGCGTCCAGCATGGAAGCAGTGATCCATCATTTCAAGCTGCTTACCGAGGGGCTCCATCCTCCGATTGGAGAGGCATACGCATCAGCAGAGTCGCCCAGAGGTGAACTCGGCGTGTACGTCGTGAGCGACGGGACAAATAAGCCGCGGAGATGTCACGTTCGCGCCCCGTCGTTTGCGAACTTGCAGGCGCTGCCGATTCTTTGCAAGGGCCATTTCGTGGCGGATGTCGTAGCGATCATCGGGAGCATCGACATTATTCTGGGAGAAATCGATCGATAGCAGGACTTCTTGCCAAACGGCGAAGGCAACAAGTTCGAGGGGCTGGGGTTGGGGGCCGTCCAGTGGGGCGGCGCAGGTATAGGTAAGAAGAAATGCTTTCAGAGGCGACCCGCAATCGCATAGTTGAGCTGATCGATCGCTACCCACACCGACGATCGGCGCTGTTGCCCTCACTTTACCTGGTTCAAGATGAGGCAGGCTACGTGAGCGAAGAGTCGATGGCGGAAGTGGGCGACTTGTTGCGGCTAACGCCCGCGGACGTCAAGTCCGTTGCCAGCTACTACACCATGTTCTTCAAGAAACCGATTGGCCGGCACACGATCGATATTTGCACGAACCTCTCATGTAAAGCGCGCGGGTGTGACAAGGTTGTGGCGTACGTGCTGAAGAAGCTCGACGTCGAGATTGGCAACTCGACCACCGATGGCCGGTTTTACGTCCAGGCGGTTGAGTGTCTGGGGCAGTGCGAGCGAGCGCCGATGCTCGAGATCGATCTGGAGCCCTTCGGACCGCTCGATACACCGGAGTCCATCGACGCTGTGCTGGAACGATTCTCATAAGTCAGCTCCCATTGCCTGAGGGCGGGGCCGGAGGGTTGGATGCCGGATCTTATCCTGACCAAGCACCGAGGCGTGCCTGGCATCGAACGCATCGACGTCTATGAGCAACACGGCGGCTACACCGCGCTGCGCCGGGCACTGAAGGACATGCAGCCGAGAGAGATCACCGAGATGGTGATCAAGGCGAATCTGCGTGGGCGTGGCGGAGCCGGCTTTCCGGCCGGCCGGAAGTGGAGCTTTTTGCCTAAAGACCCCGCAATTGAGAAATACCTTTTGTGCAATGCCGATGAGGGCACGCCCGGCGCCTTCAACAACCGGCTGCTGATGGAGTTCAGCCCGCATCAGCTGCTCGAGGGATGCATGATCACGTCCTTCGCGATAGGGGCTCGCCTTGCCTTCATCTTGATCCGCGGCGAATATCTGCACGCCAGGCAGCGCCTCGAAACCGCGGTTGCCGAGGCATACAGGATTGGCTATCTGGGCAGGAACATCTTGGGGAGCGGCTACGACCTGGACGTGATCGTCCAGCGCGGCGCCGGATCATACGAGGTGGGCGAGGAGACCGCGCTCATCGAGTGCATGGAGGGCAGTCGTGGTCAGCCGCGGCAGCGCCCGCCGTTTCCCGCCATCAAGGGTCTGTACCAGAAGCCCACGGTGGTCAACAACGTGGAGACCCTGTGCAACGTGCCGCACATCGTGCTGAATGGCGCCGAGTGGTTCCTCGGTATCGGGTCCCCGACCTGCCCCGGCACGAAAGTGTTCTCCATATCGGGAAATGTTAAGAATCCCGAGAACTACGAAGCCCCGATGGGCACACCATTCCGCGAACTGATCGAGATGGCCGGAGGCATGGAGGATCCGACTCACCCGCTCAAGGCGCTGATGCTCGGGGCGGAACCGCCGATCATCCCGGCGTCGCAGCAGGACACTCCCGCCGACATCGACGCGGTCGCCAAGATCGGCAGCGCGCTCGGGGCCGGCGCCATGATTGTGCTCGACGATCGCCAGTGCATCATCGACTTCACGCTGCGAGCGACCCAATTCTTCGCGCACGAATCATGTGGCAAGTGCACTCCGTGCCGCGAAGGCTGCCCCTGGATGGCCAGGATTCTCGAGCGAATGGAAACAGGTTTGGGCACAATGGCCGACCTTGACCTGCTACTCAACATATGCGAAAACATCGCCGGCAAGAGCCTCTGCGCTCTCGGCGAGTTCGCAACCGGGCCTGTCGCCAGCAGTGTGAAGTACTTCCGCGATGATTATGAGAGACATGTTGCGGGATATGTTTGCCGGCGGCCCGAAGTCCTCGCCGCGGTTGGAGTGTAGAGCATGCAACAGCAGAACCCTGTCACGCTGACAATCGACGGCCGCGAGGTTTCTGTCCCGCCCGGAACGACGATTCTGCATGCTGCCGAGAAACTTGGAATAGAGATTCCGACATTCTGTTACAGCAAGAAGATGGCGCCACTGGGAGCGTGCCGGATGTGCCTGGTGGCCGTGGAGCGAACGAAGGGTTTTCCTCCTGCGTGCGCGACGCCGGTTGCGCCAGGAATGGTCGTGCATACGGTAACGCCAGAGGTGGTGAAAACGCAGCAGGGTATCCTTGAGTTCCTGCTGATCAATCACCCCCTCGATTGCCCGATTTGCGACAAGGGCGGTGAGTGCCCTCTGCAGAATTTGACGTTCAAGTACGGACCCGGGAAGAGCAGATATACCGAGGAGAAACGACACTTCGAGAAGCACCTGGCGATTGGGCCACGAATCGTGCTCGACCGCGAGCGTTGCATTGTCTGCCAGCTTTGCGTGCGGTACATGGAAGACGTTGCCGACGATCCGCAGCTTGTGCTCATGAATCGAGGCGGGAAGACGGAAGTGAATGTCTTCCCAGACCGCCCGTTCGACTCCATCTTTGCAGGAAACACCACGGAGCTGTGCCCTGTCGGCGCGCTGACCAGCCGCGAATACCGCTTCCGCGCTCGCCCCTGGGACCTCGAGCACACGCCAAGCGTCTGCCCTGGGTGCGCGGTCGGCTGCAATGTGCGGCTCGACACACGCCGAAATGCGCTGATGCGCCTGATGATTCGCGAGAACCTGGACGTCGATGACGGCTGGTTGTGCGATGTGGGCCGGTACGGCACGCTGGAGAGGCTGCGTCTTGGCGAGCGCATCACATCGCCGCTGATTCGCAGGAACGGCAGGCTTGTTGAAGCTTCTTGGGAGGAGGCGCTGCGGGCCGCTGCCCAGGGCCTGCGTCAGGCCGGACCTGCCGGCGTGGCGGCTCTTGCCGGCCCAAGAGCGACCAACGAGGAGTACTACCTGCTTGGTCGGCTCTTCCGGTCGGTACTGCGCTCGGCGAACATGCTTGTGCCGCGGTGTTCACCGGCCCCGACCGCGGTTCTTGGCGGTGGCGCCATTGCGAGCCTAGAGACTGCCGACGCGATTGTACTGGTAGATGCGGATCCTGTCGCTCGACAGCACGTTCTGGACCTTCGGATCAAGAAGCAGGGCAAACGCCGCGAAGTGCCGCTGGTTATCCTTTCCGCCGAGAAAACCGGTCTGGATTATCTTTGCACTGCGAAAGCTCCTCTTAACGCGGGGAATCCGGCTGAGAGCATATACACGCTGCTGTCACTGCTCCACGAGGCGGACGCCGACCCCGGTGATCCTCCGGGTGCTCCTCCGGCTGCGGCGGCGGCGGGCGACATGGTCGGTGGTGTCCAGATAACCCCGCCGAACTCGGAGGCTGCATCGATCGGCGCGGCCAAGAGCGCAGCCTCGCTACCTGCCGCGGAAACGCCCAATCCCTTTGACCAGGCGGTTGCTGTGCTTCGACACGCCAGGAATGGTGTCGTGCTGTATGACGAGCGGCTGATGCAAGGACGAAACGATAGGGACCTGCTGGCGACACTGCAAGCATTGTCCAGCCGGATCGCGCCTTTGCTTGAGGGCGGCGGCGCCGCGCTGCCTCTGGCCCTGGCCGCTGGTGCAAACACACGGGGCGCCACTGAAATGGGTGCGCACGGCGAGTGGCTTGCGGGTGGCGCGACACCGTCGGACTCCGCTTCCGCCGCCAAGCTGGGTCAGGCCTGGGGTTCTCAACCGGTTGCGGCGATCGGACATACCGAGAGCGATCTGTATGCGGCAATAGCGCAAGGCGGCATCCAGGCGCTCTACATCCTGGATCTGGACCCGCTCGCCGATGCCGTGCCCGAGGCGATGGCTGCGATTGGAAGCAAGGCCTTCAAAGTCGTGCAGGCATCGCGCACGTCGGCGGCAACGGCGAGCGCCGATGTCGTGCTTCCTTGCGCGACGTATGGAGAGGAGCCTGGCACGCTGACCAACACCGAGGGTCGAGTTCAACGCGTACACAGCGCCCTGACCCTGCCCGACGATGTGCGGGAAGGCTGGCGTGTCGTGTGCGAGGTCGCGCGCGCGCTCGGTGGAGATTTCCGTTACGTTAGGAGTGAGGAAGTCACGCAAGAGATCGCCAGAGTGACCGGGCTGGAGTCATGGGCTGGTCTGATTGAACAAGCGGTTCAGAAGGCAGCCGTTGGGGGAGTGCGATGACCTGGGAGCAGGGAATCTTTGACCTGATCCTCGCCGCTCTGATCATCTTGGCGCTGCTGACTGGATTTGCGTACATGACCTACGCTGAGCGTCGGGTGGTAGCGCTCATGCAGGTTCGCCTCGGCCCCAACCGCGTCGGTCCGTTCGGGCTGCTTCAGCCACTGGCGGATGGTGTCAAGCTACTGTTCAAGGAGGATATCGTGCCGGCGCAGGCCGACCGGCCGGTATTCACCCTGGCGCCGATGCTCTCCTTGTTCGTTGCGCTGGTGGCGTTCGCAGTCATTCCATTCACCGCGGCTTTCTCGTTCACCATTCATGGCGCGACCATCTCGGCATCGGGTGCTCTGGCAAACATCAACATCGGCATCCTGTACGTGCTGGCGGCGACCTCGCTTGGAGTCTATGGCATCATTCTGGGCGGGTGGGCGTCGAACAACAAGTACTCGCTGCTTGGAGGGATACGATCCTCGGCTCAGGTAATCTCCTACGAGATTGCGCTGAGCATGGCGGTAGTCGGCGTCATCGTGATCACGGGCTCGTTGAGTCTGTCAGACGTCGTCAGTTTTCAGGCCAGGCATATTCCGAACATCTTCTGGCAGCCGTTGGGCTTCGTGCTGTATTGCATAGCCGCGATTGCGGAGGTCAATCGGTCGCCATTCGATCTCGCGGAGGCTGAGCAAGAACTGGTCGCCGGCTACCACATAGAGTACAGCAGCTTTCGATTCGCCATGTTTTTCATGGCCGAATACATCAACATGATCACGGTCAGTTCCTTCGCGACGACTCTGTTCCTGGGTGGCCCGTTGGGCCCATTCACGATCGTCACGTCGTGGCTGTCGGGGCTTATCTGGTTCTCGATTAAGGTCGCGATTCTTCTGTTCACGTTCATTTGGATTCGCGCAACACTACCGCGCGTTCGGTACGATCGATTGATGACGCTTGGGTGGCGGTGGTTGTTGCCGCTGGCGTTGCTCAACATTATTGGGACAGGGGCCGTAGTCGCGCTGACCGCTTGACACAGTCTCCCGAGGTTCCGGTGTGGAGACGCGCAACAGGGAGTCGAATCTTGGCCAGAAACGCATTCATCGAGGGAACTCTAGCGATAGCGCGAGGCATGTCGCTGACCTTCTCCACGATGTTCAAGAAGAAGGTAACGGTCCAGTGGCCCGAGGAGCGGCCTGGAGTCAAGCCGCGCTATCGCGGCCGGCACGTGCTTGAACGCTACGACAATGGGCTGGAGAAGTGTATCGGCTGCGAGCTGTGCGCGGGCGCATGTCCGGCGGAATGCATCTTGGTTGAAGCCGCCGAGAACACGGACGCGCATCGGGTCTCACCGGGCGAGCGGTATGCAGAACGGTACGAAATCAACATGGCCAGGTGCATTTTCTGCGGTCTCTGTGAGGAAGCCTGTCCGACCGGCGCCATCGTGCTCAAGCACGACTACGAGCTGTCGGACTATGATATCCCGCACATGATCTACACGAAAGAGATGATGCTTGTTCCTGATCCGAGCGTGGTGAAGGAGAAGCTTGGCAAGGCTCAAGTGTTGGCAGGTGGAGGAAAGTGACAGTCGCGTTTTGGATAACAACCATTGTCGCGGTCTTCTCAGGACTTAACGTGATACTGCAGCGCAACCCGATATACTGTGCGCTGTTTTTGGTTGCCAACTTCGCATGCCTGGCTGTGTACTATATCCTGCTCGATGCGCAGTTCCTCGCCGCGGTGCAGATCATCGTCTATGCCGGCGCAATTATGGTGCTGTTCCTCTTCGTTTTGACTCTGCTGTCGCCTGGCAGGGATGAACCGGGAGACGATCCCCTTGTCAGGTACCGCATCCCGGCGTTCGTGCTCGCGGTCGCCGTGGCCGCGATTCTCGCGCTCGACCTTGGGCGGAACGTGCTTCACGGCGTGATCAACACGACAGGGCAAACGGTAGACGGATCCTGCCCGGCGCCGAACCCCGGTCACACCGGCGGAGGTCTCGGCTGCGTCCAAACGATCGCGGATCAGTTGTTCAGCACATATTTGTTTCCCTTTGAGGTAACATCGTTCCTCCTGCTTCTGGCAATGCTGGGAGCCGTGGTTCTGGCTAAGCGCAAAGTCAGCTGATAGCGGTCACATCTGGCATCGGCAGGGTGTGTCGTCGCATATCTGAACGGGAAGATCGGGCATGATTGGGGGTCGGTAGCTTGGTGTCGACTTCGGCCTATCTGGTAGTAGGTGCCATATTGTTCTCACTCGGCGCGCTGGGAGTGCTTATCCGGCGCGATCCGCTGATCATCTTCATGTCCATCGAGATGATGCTCAATGCCGTCAACCTGACTTTCGTCGCGTTGTCCCGGCACCTGCACTCGATGGACGGTCAGATCTTTGTCTTCTTTGTCATGACGGTCGCAGCGGCGGAGGTCGTGATCGGCCTGGCGATCATCGTGTCGATTTTCCGCACGCGTGAGGACATTAACGTCGATTCTGTCAATTCGATGAAGGGATAGTATGCACAGCTACGCGTGGTCGTTGCTTGCGCTGCCCCTGGCCGGTTTTGTGATCAACGGCGCGGCCGGACGGCGCTTCACCAGAGTTGGCGTAGCCTGGGTTGGCTGCGGATCGGTGGGTGCGGCTTTTCTCGTGTCGCTCTACGCGTACTTGCAGCTATTGAGCTATACACCGCAGGAGATGCTCGCCAAAGGCAACGTGTCCTATTACACGTGGGTGACGTCGGGCCACCTGACCATTGATTTCGGCATGCTCGTCGACCCGCTGACAGCCGTCATGCTGCTGATCGTCACCGGCGTCGGATTCTTGATTCACGTCTACTCTGTCGGCTACATGCGCGAAGATCCGGACCTCTCGCGATTCTTTGCCTATATGAACCTCTTCATCTTCTCCATGGTCTTGCTCGTGGTCGCCAATAATTTCGTTCTGCTCCTCATCGGCTGGGGCCTCGTGGGACTCTCGTCCTACCTTCTGATCGGTTTCTGGTATACGAGAATGACTGCTGTTCTTGCCGCTCGCAAGGCGTTGGTGATGAATGTCATCGGCGACGTGGGCATCATGCTGGCGATCTTCCTGATGATTCGCGAGTACGGCACCATCTCATACGCCGGGGTCTTCGCCAAAGCAGCGACCCATGGCAGCGGTGACCACGTGGTCACGGCTCTCTGCCTGCTGCTGCTGGTGGGCGCGATCGCCAAGTCGGCGCAGTTACCGCTTCACACCTGGCTGCCCGACGCCATGGAAGGACCGACGCCGGTGAGCGCGCTCATCCACGCGGCAACAATGGTGACGGCGGGCGTCTACCTTATCGCGCGCTGCCACGCACTGTACGACCTTTCGCCGGTCGCTGCCGGCATCGTGACGGGCATCGGCGCTTCCACCGCCCTTGTCGCGGCGACGATCGCGCTCGTGCAGAACGACATCAAGCGTGTTCTTGCCTATTCGACGATGAGCCAGATTGGCTACATGTTCCTGGCTGTCGGCGCAGGCGCCTATGCCTCGGGCATGTTCCACTTGATGACACACGCGTTTTTCAAGGCCCTGCTCTTCATGGGAGCCGGAAGCATCATTCATGCGCTCGGCGGCGAGCAGGACCTGCGCAAGATGGGCGACCTGAGAAGCCGGATGCCCGGCACGTATGTCCTGTTCACGATCGGGGTATTGGCGATTGCCGGGATTCCGCCATTTTCGGGATTCTGGAGCAAGGACGAGATTCTCGCTCATGCCTGGGCGTGGGGAGACTGGCATGTGATTCCCTGGGCAATGGGCGTGGTGACTGCCGGGCTCACGGTGTTTTACATGTTCCGCTTGTGGTACCTCGCGTTCCATGGAAGCTCACGCGTCGAGAAGCGTCTGCTGGACCACGTACATGAGGCGCCCGCGACCATGATGACGCCGATGATCGTGCTTGGAGCGCTTTCGTTTGCCGGCGGGTTCATTCAGATGCCGTTCAACGGCTCATTCCACGAGTGGCTAGATCCCGTGTTTGGCACGTTCAAGGGCCGCTACTTCCTCCCCGATCCGCGGAACGCGGAGGTCAACTTCCAGTGGGGAGCTTTCGTGATTCTGCTGTGCCTTATTGCAATCGGGTACCTTCTTGCCCGTGCGCTGTACGCGCGAGGCCCGCTCCCCAGCCCCGCGCGCTCCGTGGCGCCACTGTACACGTTCCTCACTGAAAAGTGGTATTTCGATCGACTCTACGAGCTGGTTTTCGAGCGTCCATGTTACTGGTTGGCGAGCGCATCGTGGCAGTGGCTGGATCGCGGCGTGATCGACGGCCTGGTCAATGGCGTAGGGCGTGGCGTCCGCAACGTGAGCGATGACCTTCGACCGGCGGAGTCCGGCTACGTTCGGGCGTACGCACTCTCGATCGTCGTCGGGGTCGTGCTCGTAGTGTTGCTCGCCGTTGGGCAGCGGTAGAGGAGTCGCTGTGATTCAGTTCTTACTGTTCCTACCAATTCTGGGAGCGCTCGCAGTCCTGTTGCTGGGCGTGACTCCGCGAATCGCGCTCGGCGGCGCTCTGAGCTTCTCCGCGATTTCCCTCGGCGTGGCCATCGCGGCGTTCGTTCGCTATCACAGCGACGCCATAACGTCGCGAGCCAACGAAGTGGACGGGTCGTGGATCTCGCAGTTCAATATCAATCTCCACTTTGGCTATGACGGAACAAGCCTGCTGTTCGTCCTGCTGACATCGATTCTCACTCCGGTGACCATTCTCGTGGCCGCCTTCACCATCCACGAGCGCCTCAGCACGTACCTTGGATTGGTTCTGCTACTGGAGGGCGCGCTGATCGGCGTCTTCCTCGCGCTCGACCTGGTTGTGTTCTACCTCTACTGGGAGGCGGTGCTTATCCCGGCATACTTCATGATTGGCGCATGGGGCGGCGATCGCCGTGTATACGCTGCGTTTAAGTATGTGATCTATACGATGGCCGGCAGCCTGTTGATGCTTGTCGGCATCCTCATGCTCTATGTCGAGAGCTCGGTTCATAGCTTCGATCTGCTGGCTCTGTCGGCGCACCCGCTGACCGGCGATATGGAAAAGGCAGTATTTCTCGTCTTCGCACTCGCGTTTGGCATCAAGGCGGCGGTGTTTCCGTTCCATAGCTGGGTGCCTGACGTCTATGCGGAGTCGGCGCCTCCGACCGCCGTGATCGTCGCCGGCGTGCTCAGCAAGATGGGAATCTATGGATTCCTGCGCTTCTGCCTGCCGCTGTTTCCCACGGCATCACGCTACTTTGCACCGACTATCATGGTGCTGGCGGTAATAGGCATCATCTACGGTGCGCTGCTTGCGCTGGCGCAGACAGACATTCGGCGTCTGGTGGCGTGCAGCAGCATTGCTCACCTGGGCTTTATCACGCTGGGCATCTTCAGCCTTACGACGCTGGGAATTCAGGGCGCTACGCTGCAGGCGCTCAACCACGGCATCACCATCGGGGCCTTGTTCGCGATAGTCGGCATTATCGCCGCTCGCTGGGGCACCACGGATATCGCTAAGCTCGGTGGCTTGGCGACCAAGGCGCCGATCATCGCTGCCGCATTCATGGTGGTTACGTTGTCATCCCTGGGATTGCCCGGCCTGAATGGTTTCGTTGGCGAGTTTCTCATTCTGGCGGGTACCTTTCAGGCCAACGCCGCCGATGCCGTCGTCGGCACGATCGGCGTCGTTCTGGCGGCCGCATACATGCTGCGTCTTTTCCAGGGTGTGATGCATGGTCCGATCGGCGAGGCAGGGCTCGCAGGGCCTTCGGCGGCGCAGTCGGGCACTGTCGCCGCATGGTGGTCCGAGATGTCGCTTGGACAGTATGTGGCTCTGTTACCGCTCATTGCGCTGATCGTTTGGATTGGAGTGGTCCCCAGTGGCTGGCTCGATCCGGCGTGGCAGTCGGTCCAGTACGTAGTGACAGTGGTCGGAGGTCATCCGTGACCGTTGATTTTACGGTGGTTCTCCCCGAGCTGATAGTGGCCTTTTCCGCCATTATCGTGCTCGTAGCTGACCTATATGTCACAAAGCGGCTCCGATGGCTGCTTCCTGCTCTGAGTCTTGCCGGCGTGACCATCGCCGGGATCGACGTTATCGTGCAGCACTCCACGAACAAGCTCGGCTTTTCCGGCAGCGTTGCTCTGGATGGATTCTCCTTGTTCTGCGACGGAATCTTCCTGGTCGCCGCGTTCCTCACAATCGTGCTTTCAGTCGACTACCTGGGTCTCCAGCATGTCAACCTCGGCGAGTACTACGTGCTCGTGCTCGGGACTACGAGCGGGATGATGCTGATGGCAGCGGCGAACAGCCTGATCGTGCTCTTTCTGGCCCTTGAGACGTTCTCGATCTGCCTGTATGTGCTGGCCGGATTTGAGCGAACCCGCGCCAAGGCTCAGGAGTCCGCGCTCAAGTACTTCTTGCTCAGCGCGTTTGCCTCGGCGTTCTTGCTTTACGGGATGGCCCTGGTGTATGGGGCGACCAATTCGACCCTGTTCACAGGTATCGCCGATGCTTTGAAGAAAGGCAACCCCGGCAACGACCCGATCCTGCTTGCCGGCGCCGCGTTGCTGGTGGTCGGCCTGACGTTCAAGATGTCGGCCGTGCCGTTCCACTCCTGGACCCCCGATGTCTACGAAGGCGCTCCCACGCCGATCACGGCCCTGATGTCGGTTGGTACCAAGCTGGCCGCTTTCGCTGCCTTTGTGCGGCTGTTCGTCATGGCGCTTCCATCAGTGCATCCGCATTGGCTGGCGCTGATCTGGATGCTCGCCGTATTCACGATGTCGGTTGGGAACATCGCCGCTGTGGTGCAGACGAACGTGAAGCGAATGCTGGCATATTCGAGTATCGCGCAGGCCGGCTACATGATGATCGCCCTGTATACCGCGCACGGCGATGGGAAGACAGGTGATGGCGTTCCGAGCTTGCTCTTCTACTTTGCGATTTATGCCTTCATGAACATCGGCGCTTTCGCGGTCGTGGCGGCGCTCGCGCGTACAGACGAGGATCGCACAACTCTAGACGATTTCGCCGGCCTGGGTTTCAGCCATCCCTGGCTCGGCGGCTCGATGGCGCTTTTCATGCTTTCCCTGGCCAGTTTTCCGCTCACCGGAGGCTTCTGGGCGAAATTCTACGTGTTTCAAACCGCGCTCCAAGATGGGCACGGCGAGCTGGCTGTAATCGGGGTACTCGGGAGCCTCGTGTCCGTATACTATTATTTGCGAGTCATTTTCGCCATGTATTTCCGTGATGTGGCGTTTCACAGCCGTCAGCTTGTGGTTCCGGCATCAATTTGGACAGTAGTCTGCGTGGGTTTTGTCGGTACAATCGTGCTAGGTGTGTGGCCATCCGGGGTGCTCACGCTTGCTCAGGGAGCGAAGCTGCTCTTGTAGCTGCATGGCAAGACCACCGTCAAGAGGCGTGCAGTCCCGTGATCGACCATCACGCAGTGGGGGCCGAAGGTGATCGTTCTGGTTCTCTGCGAGTCACGCGAAGTCGGGCCATTTGGCAGGGAGATATTGTGCCATTTGGGTGATTCCGCTGCGCAAGTGGAACTGTACACTGAAGTGGCGGGTCGGCGATGACCTGTTCGTGTGGTATGGAGACACAAGCATGATTACGACCATTGTCGTGGGCCTCGTGGGAGTCATCGTCGTTTCCCGGATCCGACAGCGGCCTGCTCCGGTGCCCGTAAAGGTGCGTGTTGTGGAGGCTCGGCGGCGCCGAACCCGCTAGCGAGCGCAACTCCGATTTTGTGGTCTGGTCGCCTGCTTGCGGTCGGGAACCGGCGGGCGTGCTACGATCCAATCATGAACAACTTCTCCGTGGCGTTACCTATCGCGATACACGCATGGTTGTTTTCCACGCCGTGCACGCCGTTTGGCAGTGTGGTCGCGGCGCACGCAGTCGCCGGATGGTGAGCCGTGAGTGACGCACCCGGGGCAGTTGCCAAAGCGTTCCTTGACGCGCTTCCGACCCTTGATTTCAAGAAGATGGTGGAGGATGCGCGCCGGCAGCTGAGCATTGTGGTCGTGGGCGATTCGGAATCCGCCGAGCGCATCGTAGACTTTCTGCGCGGCGGCGGCGACGTGCCAGCCGACTCCAGGCTCCACATTTGGCGGCATGTGCCCGGTCAACCGGGTCCGGCGGATGCGGCCAAGCCCGAGCTGATACTCGCGATCCACGCGACCGAAGAGCTCCTTGCTGCGGCGAGAACTGCGTTCTCGGGAGTTCCGCTCGTCGCGATCGTCAGCGCGGGCGGTATTCGCGATGGCGAAGTACCAGGTGCGATTGTCATGCCCTCTCTCGAGCGGGCGTTGCTTCGACGGCTGCTCGTGCCGCGGATCACGACCGCCCTCTGGGAACGACGGCTTGCGCTCGGGCGCGGCCTTCCCGCTACGCGACGTCACGTTGGTTGGCGTTTGACCCAAGCTGCGTCCAAGGATCCTCGCGTGCTGCTCGGATCGGTCGCGGGCGCGGGAGCAGGCAGGACGGGGGCCCCGACCGCGGCCACTGCTCAGCTTCTCATGCACCAGGCGGCGCTGATCGTAGCGGTCGCGGCGATATCCGGATCATCCCTGGACGATAAGACCGCCATTTTCAAGCGCGCGGCGTCTACCCTCGTACCAACGCTGCTCCTGGACGGTGCAGAGGCGGGAATATCACGATTGGCGACTGGAGGAGACGGTCGCAAATACGGGAAACTCTACGGTCAGTTGGCAGCGTATGTAGCGCGGCCCGCCCTGAGTGCATCCAGCACATTACTTGCGGGCGCTTTGGCCGGAAGAGCCTTTCGCGGGAGTCATGCCAGCCCGTCGGTGCTCTCGCACACTCGCAGAGCCGGCAAGATGCTTGTCGTCGGCGCCGGTCAAAGCGCGGCAATTGCCGCTGCCGCCATCGGAAGCAGATTGCGCTTGCCGGGGCGAGTGCGGCCCGCGCAGTTGGCGTCGGAGAGCGCCGAGTCGCCGCCGGCGCCGGAAGATGCGACGGCGCCCCGCGAAGATGCGGATGGCGCCGGACAGCCGTGATGGTGCCACACATACTGATTGTCGGAAGCGCGCCCGTTGACCTCAGCGACCTCACAAGGGCCGCAAGAGCGGCGGACCTGGTTGTTTGCGCGGACGGTGGGGCGGATGTCGTGCTTTCCGCGCATATCGTTCCCGTGGCCGTGATCGGGGACATGGATTCGATTTCCCTTGCAGCCGGGGCGCGGCTTGACGCCAGCCGCGTGCGAATACTCGAGTATCCGCCCGACAAGGACAAGACGGACCTTGAGCTTGCTCTTGACTTCGCCTTGACGCTCGACGCTCAGCGGATAACGGTCCTGGGGGCTCTGGGTGGCGCCAGGCTCGATCACACGCTTGGGAACGTGATGCTGCTAGCCCTCCCGTCTCTGAAGGCGATTGACGTGCGCATGCTGGACCGGTCAGGCGAGGCTCTTGCGGTATGGAGTCGACGTACCATCGACGGCATGGCGGGAGACTACGTGTCGCTCATGCCGCTGACATCTTGCGTGACGGGTGTGGTCACGGCAGGGCTCAAGTACTCTCTAGCTGGGGACACCTTGATGCAAGGCAGTACACGCGGCATCAGCAACGAACTCGTCGACACGCACGCTACAATCGGCGTGGACACCGGGTGCCTGCTGGTTCGACACGAGCGCAGTCGGTAGGGGAGGACACACTGTCCTCAATCCCCGCCGGCCGTGTGATGCACGTTCGCCGGCCGCCCGCCAGCCCGACACCGGGTTGGGCGATGTGTTACCCTGGCAGGTACGTGTACCGAGGCTTGCCCGCACCGGATTCCGTGAACGTGGCAGGATCCTCATGTACCGGCCGGCGAGTGAGTCCGGTGATCGCACGGGGATGGTCGCGGGAGCGTCTCGTGGCGGGGCCTTCCGGGCCGATTCCAGGTGCATTTGACTGCCGATCCACGAAGATTCAGGATGGGAGGCGTAATCCGTGCGCATTGACACTCAGCAAGGCGGCGCCATCGTGCATGCCGCGCTCGACGCAATAGTAGTGTTTCACTTCGAAGATGAGCCGCTGTCCGCGCCAGTGGCTCAACTTGACGCGGCGCTTCGCGGCGCGATCTCGGCAATGGTCGGGCGAAAAGAGCTTAAGGGCTCGGCGGGTGAGGTCACTTCGATACTGACCCTTGGCACACTGCCCACGGAGCGCGTCGTCATTGCAGGACTTGGCAAGCGGGCGCGATGCAGTGCGGAGACCGTCCGCCGAGCAATGGGCAAGGCGACGAAGCTGCTGCGACATGCGGGCCATTCATCCGTCGGAATAGAAATCGCGGCAAACGGCACGGTGACGGCCGAGGAAGCAGCCCGGGCTGCGACGGAGGGCCTGCTGCTTGCGGCATATAGCTTTGATTCATACTTCAGCTCAGAACGGCCGCTCCTTCGCCTCGAGCAGGTCACGCTGTTCGGCCCCGCCGAGACCGACCTTGGACCGGTGATCCGTGTTGCGGAGGCGATGATGGCCGGTACCAACTACGCACGAGACCTCGTCAATGAACCGCCCAACGTACTCAATCCTGCAGTACTTGCGCACAGGGCAGGGATCCTTGCGGCTGATAAGGGTCTGCAGATTGAGGTATTTGAACCCGAAGAACTGCGGCGCCGCGGCATGAACGCGCTCCTCGCCGTGGGCTCGGGCAGTGCAACCCCACCGCGGCTTATCGCGTTGCATTACAGGGGCGATCCCGAGGGAAAGCATCCCACTCTTGGGCTGGTGGGGAAGGGTATCACATTCGATACCGGAGGCATCTCCCTGAAGCCCGGGGCGGACATGCACATTATGAAAACAGACATGGCAGGCGCGGGAGCGATGCTGGGTGCGATGCACGCGATTGCCGACATCGAGCCCGTGCTCAACGTGACCGTTTTGGTTGCGACCGCCGAGAACATGCCGGACGGCGCAGCCTATCGCCCGGGTGATATCCTGCGCGCGATGAACGGCAAGACAATCGAAATCCAGAATACCGACGCTGAGGGACGCATCGTGCTTGCCGACGCGCTGAGCTACGCGGTCGAGCTTGGACTGTCGCCGATTGTCGATGCTGCCACTCTGACGGGCGCGTGCGGTATCGCACTGGGCCCCTATTACTCCGGTCTCTTCTCCAGCGACGATCGGACTCGTGACGGCCTGCTCGCGGCGTCGAAGCTCACAGGTGAACGCCTGTGGCCACTGCCGATGGATCCCGACTTCCGCACGTTGCTCGATACCAGTTGTGCTGATATGCGCAACGTCGGCGGTCGCGAAGGCGGAGCGATCACCGCGGCCATGTTCCTCGCGGAGTTTGCCGGTGACCGCCCTTGGGCGCATCTTGATATTGCTCCCACGGCATTCGCGGACACCGAGAGCGACTACTACGCCAAGGGCCTTGCAACGGGCCATCCCGTGCGAACGCTGGTACAATTTGCCCTGGATCTCGCCACGGCGTAGGCAATCCGCGCGGCATGCGTGGTTCGCGGAAAAGGTGGACCGGAATACGTGGAAGAGCGACTGCAGAAGATACTTGCACGAGGTGGTGTTGCCTCGCGTCGAGCGTCGGAGTGGCTGATTCTCTCGGGTCGCGTGAGCGTCGACGGCGTGGTAGTAACCGAGCTCGGCACACGAGCGGATCCGGATTCGGCGGTTGTCGCCGTCGATGGCCGGCCGATCGTCAGGGCAGCAACGCATACGTACATCATGTTGCACAAGCCCGCGGGGTACGTGACGACACGTCACGACCCAGAGGGTCGCCCGACTGTCTATGAGCTGGTTCCGGAGATTCCCGGACTCTTCACCGTAGGGCGGCTCGATCGCGAGACTGAAGGCATCCTGTTGCTGACGACCGATGGCTCGTGGGCGGAGCAGGTTGCGCACCCGCGATATGAGGTCGAGCGGGAATACGAAGTTCAAGTGGCCGGTCCTGTCTGGCCCGAGGATCTGGCGGCGCTGCGCGACGGTATCATGCTGGAGGGCAAGCCGGCTCGACCGCTCACAGTGCTACTGACCGACCAGACGGGTTTGACCGCCACCATGACAATCGTGATGCTCGAAGGGCGAAAGCGTGAAGTGCGGATGCTCTGCGCGTCGGCCGGAATGCGCGTGAAGCACCTGGTACGGCGCAGGATCGGACCCGTGCTATTGGGCTGGTTGGCGCTCGGGCACTGGAGAAATCTCGACGTTCAGGAGGTCAAGTCACTCGTTTCGAATCGGGGGCGCAGGCATCGTGCCGCCTCAGCTTGGCCCATCGGACACAGGCAAATGGGAGAAGACAGGGACTTGGAGGCAGCGGCGAGTGACACGGAGCGTATGCATCGCTATCGACGGGCCCGTGGCGTCGGGCAAATCGACGATAGGGAAGCACCTGGCGGCGACATTGGGATACCTGTATCTGGACACAGGGGCGATGTACCGCGGCGTGACCAGTCTCGTTCTTGATCTGGGCATAGATCCGGCAGACGTGCCTGGCGTGACGGAGATAGCACGATCGGTTACGTTCAGCTTCCCGACCCTGGCGACGGCGCAGGCGGTGAACCCGCCGCTCCTGGCCGACGGCGCCGATATAACCGATCGGCTGCGGACGCCGATTGTCGATAAAATGGTCTCTCTCATCTCGAGTTACGGTGAAGTTCGGGAGATCATGGTGGCGCAGCAGCGCCAAATCCGGCAGGAGCGTTCTACCGTGATGGTCGGGCGCGACATCGGTACCGTGGTTGCGCCCGACGCCGACGTCAAGATCTATCTCTCGGCCAGCGTCGAGGATCGCGCTCGGCGGCGCTTTGAGGAGCGCCTGGCAATGGGCCTTGAGGCATCGTTCGAGGCGACTCTTGCCGATCTGAAGCGCCGGGACAAGCTGGATACCGAGAGGACGCTGTCGCCCCTCCGTCCGGCGGAGGATGCCATACTGGTAGACACGACGGGATACGATTTGGGGCGGGCCGTGGCCCTGGTGCTCGGCATTGTTCGAGAGCGTCTGGCGGAGAAGGTATCGTGACGGCCGAAGTCAATTCCTTTTACGATGGACACCGCCTGCCTTTGCGCATCCTGTTCACAACGATCTCGCGCACACAGGCAACGGGAACAGGCAGGATGCCGGCAACGGGAGGCGTCGTCCTCGCCTGCAACCACCTCAGTATGCTCGATCCCTGGCTTCTTGGCGTGCTATTTCCCCGGCAACTGCATTTCATGGCCAAAGAGGAGCTGTTCAAGATCACGCCGCTCGGCTGGTATTTGACCCAGGCCGGCACGTTCCCAGTACGCCGCGGGGAGGTCGACCGCACCGCGATCAAGCGTGCTGAGTCGCTGTTGCTTGAAGGCAAGGTCGTGATGGTCTTCCCGGAAGGGCACCGGAGCGACTACGGGGGCGCTCAGGCTGCACGCGCCGGGGCGGTGCTTCTCGCGACCCGCACCAACTCCCCGATCCTGCCAGTGGGTATCTCAGGCACAGAGAATCTGCGCCTGAAGCAGCCCTTGCCCAGATTCCTGCGACGGCTGGCCTCCCGTCCGGAATTTCACGTGAATGTGGGGGAGCCTATCTATTTGGGCGAGCGCAGTCACGGGGCGGCCAAGAAGCTGGCCGCGGATATGGTAATGCGGAAGATCATCGCCCTGTTGCCGCCCGCCTACCATGGCGTCTATGCGTCTGACGCATGAACCGAGGGTTGCACTAACCCTCAGCTTTCCTCGCGGAACACCCGGTTCCAGAATGCCATGATGCCGAGGAACACGACGGTAGCAACGATGAAGCAGGCAAACCAGTTGCCGGTATCGGTGGCAGTGGGGTCCGCCGCGCGTGACATGAAGTATACGGAGCCGCCCAGCCATAGCGGTATGGAGATGACCCCGACTGCCTGTCCCAAGAACCCCTTCAGCACCGCTTCATCCTCCTCGAAGGACACCCACAAGGCGCGCAGCATCATGTTTCGACATGCACGCGGCGACTGGTATACTAGCTACTGGCGCCTGGTGTTGGGGCTCGAACCGTGCCCTCGCAGGCGCGTTTTCGTCTGATCTCAGCATATCATGATCGCGGGCCGGGTGTAAGCATGTCTCTGGTACCTCTCGTCAACTCGCTCGCGCGGCGGGCGGAGCATCCGGGCACGATTCTGGCAGTTTCGTCGAACAGCCTCGCGGCTGAGGCCGGGCTACTGGTGGGTGACGTCGTGCTCTCGATAAACGGCCACCCCTTGCGCGATCCCATCGACTATCGCTTCTATAGCTCCGAGGATCGCCTCGTCCTGCGAATCAGGCGTGAGGGTGCGCTCCAGGACGTGCGGCTTCGCAAGCACCCGGATGTCGATCTTGGCATTGAGCTGCCCGAGCTGACACTCGAAGACATCTCTGAGTGCAATAACCACTGCCCATTCTGCTTCGTGACCCAACTTCCGAAGGGAATGCGCTCCTCTCTGCACATCAAGGACGACGACTATCGCTTCTCTTTCTTGAACGCGAGCTTCGTCACACTGACCAACTTGTCTGAAGATGACTGGTCGCGCATCGCGGAACAGCGCCTTTCGCCGCTCTATGTCTCTGTGCATAGCACGAATCCGGAGCTGCGCCGCAAGCTGCTGGGGAACCGCCATGCTCCCGATATACGCGAACAGCTCGACAGACTCGCGGCGCTCGGCATCGTCGTGCATACGCAAATAGTGCTGTGTCCGGGAATTAACGACGGCCAGGACCTGCATGCAAGCGTGGAGGAGTTGCTTGACCGCTATCCGCACGTGCGGTCAGTAGCGGTGGTTCCCGTCGGCCTGACACGGGTGCGGACGGAGCGAACGGCATCGTCGAAGAACCCGTTGCGACGCTTCAGCGCCGGTGAGGCTCGCGGCGTCGTCCGCGCCGTGCAGCCGTATCAGCGACGCAACAAGGACGTGCTTGGAGAGCCGGTAGTCTATCTCGCGGACGAATTCTACCTCCTGGCGGGCATGCGGGTACCTGGACGCGCGCACTACATGGATCTGTCGCAGCTTGAAAACGGGGTGGGCATGGTCCGCGTTCTGGTCGATGACTGGCACGGACTGAAGCGCCGTCTGCCTCCGGCGCTCCCTGCGCCTCGCCACTTAACTCTCGCGTGCGGGCAATTGATTGCCCCGGTGCTGCTTGGGGTTGCGCGAAGACTCAACGAGGTAGAGAATTTGAGAGTAGATCTCGTTCCGATCGAGAACCGGGTGTTCGGCGCGGAGGTGACGGTGTCTGGCCTGATCACTGGGGGAGATCTGATCGAGCGCCTCGCGCGGGAGCGTTTGGGCGACACAGTGGTACTGCCGCGCGTGATGTTCGATCTAGCCGGCGAGGTGACGCTCGACGACATGAGTGTCAGCATGCTCGAGAATCTCCTGCACCGTCCGGTGCGCCTCGCGCGGGGCGTGCAAGATGTCGAAAGGTTGGTTGCATGAGTGGACTGCCGATCGTAGCCCTCGTGGGCCGGCCGAATGTGGGCAAGTCTACGCTCTTCAACCGCCTCGTGGGGCGCCCACAGGCGATTGTCGAGGATGAGCCTGGAACCACCAGAGATCGCGTCTACGGTGCGGCCGTGTGGAACGACAAACCATTCATGGTGGTCGACACGGGCGGGATAGACTTCTCTGCCGCCAGCGATATGGCACGCGACATCCGCCGACAGGCCGAAATGGCCATAGAGGAGGCCGACGTGATCGTTCTGATGGTCGATGCGCGCTCCGGTCTGACCGCCATGGACCATGACGTTGCCGATCAATTACGCTTGTCCAAGCAGCCGGTCATCGTGGCCGCGAGCAAGGCGGAGAATGAAACGCGGCGCCTGGACGCCGCGGAGTTCTATGCGCTCGGACTGGGCGAGCCGATAGCGATTTCCGGACTCAACGGCCTCAACACGGGTGACTTGCTGGATGCAATCGCCGGCCACCTGCCGAAGGTTGAAGAGCCCGAGCCGGACCACGTGCCGCGAATCACGCTTGTCGGCAGGCCGAACGTGGGCAAGTCGAGTCTCCTGAACGCCATTCTGCAAGAAGATCGCGCACTGGTATCCGACATTCCAGGTACCACGCGAGATTCGACCGATACGTTGGTGGCGCATGCCGATCGACAGCTTATTCTCGTCGACACCGCCGGCATTCGAAAGCGGGGTCACATCGAAGGCGGGGTCGAGCGCTACAGCGTGATGCGCGCAATGCGGGCGATCAGCCGCTCGGATGTAGCAGTGCTCGTGATCGACGCAACTGAGCCGATCGCTTCGCAGGATGCCCACATCGCCGGATACGTGTGGGAGGCTGGCAAGGGCCTGGTTGTCGTCGTCAACAAGTGGGATCTTGTCGTGCCCAAGGACGACCACTCCGTGGCAGATTATACGAAGAAGATCCACCGTCAACTGCACTTTGTACACGACGTGCCCATACTTTTCACATCCGCATTGACCAGGCAGCGTGTCCGCCGCATACTAGACCTCGCACTCGATGTGAAGGATGTCCGAAGCCTGCGCGTTCCTACGGGTGAGCTGAACCGAGTGATACAGGATGCGCTGAGCAAGCACCAACCTATGAGTCACAGCGGCAAGATGCTCAAGCTTCGCTATGTGACCCAGGTCAGGGCGGACCCGCCTACGTTCGTCTTCTTTGTTAACGATCCAGAGATTGTGCACTTTTCGTATCGGCGGTTTCTAGAGAATCAGCTTCGCGCGAGCTTCAAGCTCGCAGGAACCGCGCTACGGCTCTATTTCAGATCGTCGCGAGAAGTGCCCGCCGATGCGGTGGCAATACCGAGAGTCAGCCCGCCGCGCACCATGAGGGCGGCGGTTGAGAAGCGAGGCCCCGCGAAGGCCGGCGGAAGGGCGAAAGGCGAAAGAGGCAAGCGTTTGGGGTCCAGAACTCTGGTACGTGTGAAGCGACCGGCGCCCAAGGCATAGCTCTCCGAGCAGCCTCTGCTGGGAACGGGAGGTGACACAGTGAGCGCAATAGCCGCGTACGTGCTGTCGATCGGCATAGGCTATATGCTCGGCGCCTTTCCGAGCGGGCTGATCGTGGGCAAGATCGTCAAGGGTGTCGACTTGCGCGAATTTGGCAGCGGGAAAACAGGTGCGACGAACGCGCTGCGGACGTTGGGTTACGGTCCTGCGGTACTCGTGGTGCTGTGCGATGCTGGAAAAGGGTTGCTGGCGATTCTCATCGCTCACGTACTGGCCGATACAGCCTCCGCGGCGGCGCTCGCCGGATTCGCCGCCGCGGTTGGCCACAACTGGCCGGTGTACGCGGGTTTCCGAGGCGGCAGGGGAGTCCTGGTGAGCTTCGCAATCTTCTTTGTGCTGTGCTGGCCTGCGGCGTTGGTTGCCACCTGCATCGGGGTTACGCTGATTGTCGTCAGCAGGATGGTATCGTTTGGCGTTCTCATCGGAGCGATCATCGCCATGGTCGCGGCAATTCCGCTCGTCGTACTTGGACTCTATTCGCCCTGGGTACTGATCTACACCGTCGCCGGAGCGCTGCTCATAATCTTCCGACACTCCGACAATATTCAGCGGTTGCTGGCGGGGACCGAGCGCAAAATAGGACAGCCTGCCCAGCACGTCGGCTGACCGCCCGAGGGCTTGAACGCCGTCGATTGGGGTTACTGGTGCGTGCGTCTACGCGACTGAGTCGGTTCGACATATGCGTGATAGGCTCCGGCAACTGGGGAACTACCCTTGCCATCCTCGAAGCAACTAGCGGGCGTCGCACGGTGTTGTGCACGCGCGATCCGGCGCGAGCGCATCGGATTCTTACGGATGGCGAGAACACGGCTTCGCTGCCGGGCGTGCCGATCCCCTCCACGCTCTCCGTGGTGAACGGCTACGAACCCGCGGCGCTGGCCGACTGCGTACTCGTGGTGGTGCCGAGCGAGCACGTGCGCTCGACGTGCTCCGGCTTGGTCCGGCACCTGAGTCAACACCAGCCGGTAGTGAGTGCTGTCAAAGGTCTTGAGACTGGTACCGGCCTGCGCGTTTCCGAGGTCATGCGGGCGGAGCTCGGCCAGCTGCCAAACCTTTGCGTTCTCTCAGGCCCGAATCTGGCGCGCGAGATCGCGTCCGGATTGCCCGCTGCCGCTGTCCTTGCCTGTGCCGACCGCGCGGTCGCGGTCGACTGTGCGGCCCTTATCGGAACCCGCCACTTCCGGCTCTATACATCGGAAGACGTGATCGGCGTGGAGCTAGGCGGATCGCTGAAGAACGTGGTGGCCCTGGCGGCCGGGATCTGCGACGGACTTGGCATGGGTACGAACGGCAAGGCCGGGATCGTGACCAGAGGAATGGCCGAGATCGTCCGACTCGGCCAGGCTTGTGGCGCGGATCCGCATACGTTCGCCGGTCTCAGCGGGTACGGGGACCTGTTTGCCACGTGCGTGAGCCCATTGAGTCGCAATCACTACGTCGGCGAACTCCTCGGTCGCGGTGGCAATCTTGACGATATTCTGGCGAGCATGACCATGGTTGCCGAAGGGGTGCATACCGCGAGGGCTGCCCAGGTACTGGCCGCTCGCCACGGAGTCGAGATGCCGATTACCAACGAGGTGTGCGACGTGCTGTTCGACGGCAAGGAACCGCGCGCGGCAATGGAAGCTCTACTGTCGCGGCTCATGCGCGACGAACAAACCGGCGAGCCGCAATAGCGGAGAGCTTCCGCGCAGATTGGGCTGCCATGCAGCGAAGGAGGGTTGTCGCGCCGTTCAGCCGCAACAACCCTCCAATCACAAAGGACGCGCCCACCATTGCCCGAACTAGTGTGAGGCGACTCGTTTCAGGACTGGCATCCCGGAACTTGGGGTCTCCTTCACTTCCCACCCATCCGGAACGGCCTCCAACACGCCATCTCTTGCCTGCCGTGCGAAGAAGAATATTGGCTGCCGGCGATTGTTACCCCTGAGCGTGACGAGCTGCTCGTGCAGGTAGTACGTCTGGCCTTTCTTGTTCGTGTACGCGAATGCCATCTCGTCCTCCCATGGTTGACAATTCCCAAAGGCTGGAGCCAGTTTACACTTCCTCAGGTAGCCTGTCTAGGGGATGGACCGCACACGTGGATTTCCGCCCTCTTGCGACTGTCCAAGGAACGTGGCTCAGCTACTAACGACGTAGCAAGTTCCGTAATAGGTCTTGTCGCTGGTTGTCGGGCACGGCCACGGCACCTTATGCATCTTGACAGGAAGCAATGTTACATACTCCTGCACCAGGCCCTTCGAATTCAGGGCAATCTGCGAGTTGTACAGCGGGTCGACAACCTTGCCCACCTGGAAGTAGGAGACGGTAACGAGGGCGAACAGGCAGATTATAGAGCCGACGATGACCCCCATGAGTCCGCCGGCCAACTGGTTCGCCCTGCCTGCGACCAGGACGCTTGACAGTTTGTGCGCCTTGATGGAAAACAGACGGCACACGAGAGAGATCGCGACAAATACTGCGACAAACCCAGCCCAATCGCGGGCGTCTTCAGGAACGTTCACGTGCGCCAGCAGTTTGCCGGCGTCATGATAGGTGAGTCCGGCGACAAACGTGCCACCTGCGACCCCGGCAAGCGACAGGCACTCGGCGAAGAACCCGATCCACGCACCTGACAGCACAGAGTACACCAGCACAACCAGGAACAAATAGTCAACCCAATTGAGATGCGTCAGGCCATCCGGCATGTTCAAAACAACCGACACCATGGAGCGATCCTCTCGACCTTCTGCTTCGTCCGCGGGCCGGCGTTCAGAGAGCCGCGATCCACGCTACCGCTCTCAACCCAATCCGGGATGGCGCCAGTATAGCACGAGATCGGCAGTTTGCTTAGAGGCTTGCGCCCTCAATAATAGCTGCGTGGCACGCGGGAACTGATACCGCAGAGGATTTCGTAGGAAATGGTGCCTGCCCACCGTGCGAGGTCGTCTGCCCACACACTGGCGAGTCCCTGCGCGCCGATCACCACGACGGGATCGCCTTCGACCACGGGCCCAGCATCCGACAAGTCGACGATACATTGGTCCATGCTCACACGGCCGATGATCGGCACCCGCTTGCCGCCGGCAACCAGGTAACCCCTGCCGGACAGGGCGCGTTGCAGCCCGTCGGCGTAGCCCATCGGAACCAGGCCCGCGATAGCTGCCTCCGGCAAGACATGCGTGTGTCCGTAGCCGATACCTGCGCCGGCGGGCAGCATCTGGACGCGTGCCAGACGCGAGACGACCTCAAGTGCCGGTCTGAACGTCACGTCGGGCGCGAGAGAGCTCTCAGGCCGATAGCCGTACAGCAGCAGACCGGTACGGATCATGTTCAGACGCGCCTGGGGCGCGGCAAGCGTGGCGCCGCTGTTTGACGCGTGAACGAACTCCGGCCTTACGCCATGGCGGGCCAGCGCCTGGAGCGCATCCTCAAAGCGCGCAAGCTGGCAATCTGTCGCGATAGCGGGGTTCTCTTCGCCACGCGCGAGATGGGTGAAGCAGCCTTCCACGTGAATCTCAGGCGTCTTCGCCAACACGAGCGCAACACCTTCAGTTTGCTCTGGCAGAATGCCATAGCGACCCATGCCGCTATCTATCTTGACATGGACCCGCGCACGGCCACGTAATCCGCGCGCGGCGGCTGCGATGGCGGCGCCCTGCTTGGTGGTCCCCAGGGCAACAGAGAGATTGCCCTCCACCGCAGTCGCGAGCTCATCTGGCGCCACGTAGCCAAGAATCAGGATTGGCGCGGATATGCCCGCTTCGCGGAGTTGCAGTCCCTCGTCGACACACGCGGCGCCAAGCCAGCCCGCGCCCTCCTCGAGCGCCACTGCCGCGACCGGCACCGCCCCGTGCCCGTATGCGTTTGCTTTGACAACTGCCATCACCTGGACACCGGGACCGGCCACGCCTCTGATAGCCCGCACATTGGACGCTATGCGGTCAAGAAACACCGTAGCACGAGTAGCACGGCGAGATGCGCCGCCGCGTGAGGCTGTCCAGGGCGATGGGCTCATTCCGCGGGCGCCAATCCGCCGGCGGATTGATCCTCCTCGAGCAGCATGAGCCGGATAATATCGGTCCGGCTGACGGTGCCCACAAGCCTGCCGTCGTCCGTGACCGGCAATGGATTTGCGTGGTTCTCAAACATCGTAGTGGCCGCATCGGCCACGTCGGCGTCCTGGGACACCGCATGGAGCTTGTCGCTCATAACCTCCCGAGCGGAGGTAGCAAGCATGCGTCGCAACTCCGCCTCGAACTCGCGCACGCCGCTTGTCGGAGCCAAAGCATCGACAAAGGTCAGAAACCGGGGTAGATGAAGGTTGGCGTTTCGCACAATGAGGTCCGCTTCGGTGACGACGCCCAGGAGGGTTCCGTGTTCGTCGACCACGGGAACGCCGGGCAGCCGGTGTTCGAGCATCACTCTAGCCACTTGCATCACAGGTGTGTCGGCATCAACGGTTACCGGGGGAGTCGCCATGATCGCGCGCACTTTCATACAACGTCCTTTGCACTTGCCGATTTCCGACGCCCGGGTGTATTCAAGAGAGCTCGGCCCAAGTTCGGCCCTCTCGAAGCACACACTGGATTGCTTTGGGAAGATACTCGAACAAATCGCCGGCCAGCATTCCGCGGTCGCCAAAAACCGGCAGAGCGAGGTCCGCGGCGAGCCCATGCAGATAGGCGCCGGCCGTCGCGGCCTCGAATGGCGCCACGCCTCCCGCCAAGAGCGCGGCAATTGCTCCGGTCAAGACATCTCCGCTTCCAGCCGTGGCAAGGAGGGGATTACCGGTCGGATTGATCGCCAAGCGGCCGTCCGGCGACGCAACGATCGTCGGCGCGCCTTTCAGAAGCACGACCTGGCCCCATTTCGCTGCGTACGCGGCGGCGATGTCCAGTCTGCGATGCTCGACGTCCGCACCGGCAAGTCCGGTTAAGCGCGCCATTTCTCCAGCATGTGGAGTGAGCACGACAGGTAGCGCCACCGACGACCACCAGTCGGGCGAGGCGCTCAATGCATAGAGTGCGTCGGCATCGACCACCGCCGCGCGCGGGCCATGAGGCGGGCGAGCAAGCACGCCCAGGACGAGACGTCCGGCTTCCTCACTCCGTCCCAACCCTGGACCAATCAGCAGTGCGTCGTAGCGCGTAGCCGCGTCGCTGAGAGCAGCCATCGCACCGTCGTGATCGGCAGGCAAGAGGACCATGGTCGTTTCAAGCAATCGCGCCGCCAGTCTGTCGATGACGCTCTGACGTGCTGCCAAGGTCACGTACCCCGCCCCGGCGCGCAGTGCGGCTGTCGTTGCCAGGATCGGCGCACCCACGTACTGGGGTGAGCCGGCCAGGGCAAGCACCGCTCCAGCGCGATACTTGTGCGTGGTTGGTTCTCGGCGCGGCAAGATCGCGGCGATATCGCTCGGCTCGGGCTGCCGAGCAGCCACGGGAACAGCCGGGGCCAAAGGCAGCCCGACATCCACCAGGGAAATCGTGCCGCAGAGCGCGCGGGCCGGATAGAGCAGCAAGCCGCGCTTGATGTAGCCGAAGGTGATCGTCTCGCCGGCGCGTAGGGCCGCCTCGTCCACGCGTCCGGAATCTGCGTCTACGCCGGTCGGCACGTCGAGCGCGACGACGCGGGGTCGGTGCGGCGCCTCGTTGACCGCCGCCAGCACGCCTGCCAGGTCCGCTTCGATCGGCCGGGCGCGCCCGATCCCGAGCAAGCCGTCGACGACGACGTCGCACCACGCCAATGCCTCGACGAACGCTGCGCCGGGCGCGCCGAGGACGGTGCTGGTCAAGCCAGGGGGATCGACAGGGGAAGGCGCGTTGCGACGGTAGGTAAACAATCGAACATGAGCCCCCCTGTCACGGATGAGGCCAGCGACGACCAGAGCGTCGCCGCCGTTATTGCCAGGACCGGCAAGGATCAGGTAGCGGTCACGACCAGGCTGCTGCGCGGCCAGCAGTCTTTCCGCGGCCCCGTGCGCGGCCAGCTGCATGAGCGCGGGAAGTGTCAGGCCTCGTAGAACGGCGGCAGCCTCCGCCGCGCGCATTTCATCCGACGTGACCAGTGCCTTCATCGGTCTATCCGTCGCTTCCCAGAGCCATGGCGAAGGCAAGAGCGAGGTCGCCGGTATGCGTGATACTGACGCTGATCTCGCCGAGGCGCAGAGCGGCGGCCACCGTCTGAGCCCTGCCGTAAAGGCTAACCACAGGCTTGCCTCTGGGATCGGGCAGGATCTCCATCTCCCGCCAGCGAATGTATCGCACGCCCGTACCGAGCACCTTGCTGATTGCCTCCTTCGCCGCGAAGCGCCCGGCGAGGCGCTGCATGCGGGATCCGCAATAACTTTGCTCCGCGGGCGTATACACGCGATCGAGGAATCTTTGGCCCCAACGCTCGACCGCGCGCGCGATTCGATGAATTTCCGCCGCATCGACCCCTGTATAGGGCACAGACGCATGGCGGCCCGCCGGATCAACGCTTCTCGGTTCCGTTGCTTCCTTCTCCTTTACCAAAGCAGCCCTTCGCAGGACCTTCGCGCATCGATAATGGTAGCGCGCTTGCCTCGAGCCAGCAGTCGATACGGGTGGACGGCCGCCACCGTCGCATCAGCCTACCTTCGCGGCCATTTCCTTCCGGCGAGCCTCGATGGTACTCAGCAGGTCGCGATACGACTTGGCGAACGATGCGACCCCGTCCTGCTGAAGCTTCTCTGTGACCAGGGTCAGGTCGACGCCGACGTCGCTCAGCCCCCGCATTACCTTGCGCGCGCCGTCGATATCGTCCTCCAGGGAGTTCCGCACACGTCCGTGGTCGAGGAAATCGTGGACAGTTGCAGGCGGCATGGTGTTAACGGTGTCAGGGCCGATCAACTCCTCAACGTACACGACGTCCCGGTAAGCAGGATTCTTGGTGCTCGTGCTTGCCCACAACGGTCGTTGTCTCTTTGCTCCTTTTGCGGAAAGCGCCTTCCAGCGGTCTCCATTGAAGACCTGCTTGTAGATGTCCGAGTAGGCTAGCTTGGCGTTCGCGATAGCCGCCTTGCCCAGCAGCGCGTTACAGCGATCCGCCTGACCAGGATCACTCTTGGCCTTTTGCACCAGGATTGCATCCACGGCGGTGTCGACACGGCTGACGAAGAACGAGGCCACCGACGACACCCCGGACAGTTGCTTGCCGCTGCGTTCGAGCGCCTCTAGGCCGTCGACGTACGCCTCCGCGACCGCACGGTAGCTTTCAAGCGAGAAGAGCAGCGTCACGTTGATGTTGATCCCGAGGCCGATGAGCGTCCTGAACGCCGCGACGCCTTCCACGGTGCCGGGAACCTTCACCATGATATTGGGTTGTGCGAGAAAACCGAAGTATCGCCGTGCGTCCGCGATCGTCTTCTCGGTTTCGAATGCCAGCTCCGGTGACACTTCGATGCTCACGTACCCATCGCGGCCACCGGTCTTGTCGTAGACAGGGCGAAGTATCCGCGCGGCCTCCGCAATATCGGACAAGACGAGGCCTTCAAAGACACCGTCGAGGTCCTTCCCCTGCTTGACGAGATCCGCCAGGGCCTGGTCGTAATCCGCACCTCCGCCGATCGCTTTCTGGAAGATAGTCGGATTCGAGGTGAGTCCAACCACGCCGAGGTCAATGAGCCGCTGAAGCTCGCCTCCGGTTAGCATGCCACGAGTGATGTTGTCGATCCACGGGCTCTGCCCGTGCTCCTGCAGTATTCCCAATGCGTTCGCAGCCATTACCACACCTCACTATCTGCCTAGCAGGGCTCGAGCTCGCTCCGCCGCGTTCTCGGCGGTGAAACCAAGCTGCTTAAAGACGACATTGGCCGGCGCGGAGGCGCCGAAGCGATCGAGTCCGAGTACCTCTCCGTCCAGACCGACAAAGCGATACCACGGCTGGCTTGCCGCCGACTCGCAGGCCAGTCGCACCCGAACTGTCGGTGGCAGCACCGCATCCTGATACGCTTTGGGCTGAGCCAGGAATAGCTCATGCGAAGGCATACTGACAACACGTACGGCGAGGCCTTCCAGCTGCAGTGCCTTGCGCGCGCCGACCAGCAAGTGCACCTCAGATCCGGCGCCGATCAGGATGATGTCCGGTGAGGCCTTGCCCGTTTCACGTGCCAGGATGTAGCCTCCCTTGTTTGTCGCGCCCAGCGGATCCCCTTCGGAGTGATCCAGAATGGGCAGCTTCTGGCGCGAGAAGCACAGCGCCGTCGGCCCATCCTGTCGAGCGATGGCTATCCGCCAGGCTTCGGCCGTTTCATTGGCGTCAGCCGGCCTGAGCGTGACCAGATTGGGGATCGCGCGCAGTGCGGCCAGCACTTCGACCTGCTGATGGGTTGGGCCGTCCTCGCCGAGGCCTATGGAGTCATGCGTGTACACGAAGATCGATGGAGTGGCCATCAGTGCTGCCATGCGCACCGGATTTGCCATGTACGAGTAGAACATCAGGAACGTGCCACCAAACGGCCGGACGCCGCAATGCAGCGACATTCCGTTCACCGCGGCGGCCATGGCGTGCTCGCGCACGCCAAAGTAGATGTTGCGTCCGGCATACTTACCCGGGCCAAACACGCCGTAGCCCTTGAGGTCCGTTTCCGTGGACGAGGACAGGTCGGCAGACCCACCGATCAGCGTAGGCAGCTTGGGAGCGATCGCGTTCAGCACCTTGCCGCTGGCCTGGCGCGTGGCCTGAGCGTCCTCCAGACCAAAGACTGGCACGTCGGAATCCCAGCCTGCAGGCAACCTGCCGGTCGTGGCCACGTCCCACTGCTCGGCGAGGTCCGGGAATGCCCGGGCGTAGGCAGCAAGCCTCTCCTGCCAGTCGTGCTCGGCCCTGGCGCCTTTCTCGATCTCTTCGCGGAAGTGCGCGATGGCTTCCGGCGGCAGCCAGAAAGGCTCTTCGCTCGGCCAGCCAAGGTTCCGCTTGGTCGCCAGCACCTCATCCGGAGTTAGCGGGCTGCCGTGGGCTTTGCTCGAGTCCTGTTTCGGACTGCCGAACCCGATGTGGGTTCTCACTCGAATCAGTGTCGGCTTTTCATGCTCATCGTGCGCGGAGCGAATGGCGCCGTCGATCGCCTCGAGATCGTTTCCGTCTTCGACGTAGAGCACGTTCCAGCCATGCGCCTCAAAACGCAGCGTGACGTCCTCGTTATCGAAGGTCAACGACGTCGGTCCGTCCAGCGACACAGTGTTGTCGTCGTATAGCACGATGAGCTTGTGGAGGCGCATGTGCCCGGCCATGGATGCCGCCTCGGAAGAGATGCCCTCCATCAAGTCGCCGTCCGAGCACATCACATAGGTGTAGTGGTCGACGATCTCGTGCCCAGGCCGGTTGAAGTGTGCCGCGAGATACGCCTCCGCCATGGCCATGCCGACCGCGTTGCCAAAGCCCTGACCCAGAGGGCCGGTCGTCGTGTCGACGCCGGGCGTGAGATGATGCTCCGGATGTCCGGGCGTCTTGCTGTTCCACTGGCGAAAGGCCTTGATGTCGTCCAGTGAAAGGTCGTAGCCGGTGAGGTGGAGGAGGCTGTAGAGAAGCATTGAGGCATGACCCGCTGACAGTACGAAGCGGTCCCGATCTATCCAGTTTGGCTTGGCCGGCGAGTGTTTTCGAAAGCGTGTCCACAGCACGTAGGCCATCGGGGCGGCGCCGAGCGGCATGCCGGGGTGGCCGGAGTTAGCATTGGTCACGCCATCAATAGACAGCGTACGAATCGCGTTGACGCACAAATTGTCCAGACTGTCGGCCTCACGAGCCTGTATGTCTTCCGTGGTCTCAATCACTTTCACGTACTCCCGTGTCCGCTGGCTGATTTCAAGACGGACGTCCACCCACATGATAGCCCACACCCACTTTTCCGGGGCGGTGTCGAGTCACTGCGTTTCCGGCCCGGCACAGGAGAACACGTCCGTCAAGTTAGCCGCGGTGAAACCGGCCTCCGGATGCATCCGGGTGGAAGGAGATCGCCACAGCGGTGTGGTCCCGCCGGCTGCGGCCGGGTGTACGGCGGTTTCATGCGCGGTGGCGGTCCGCGGACCAGGTCTACCCAAGGCTTTCGCCAACGCCGTCAAACCAAGTGGCGCCGTGGCCGGCCAAGTGCCCCGCCCTCATGTGCGCGAGCGCCGCCGGCGATGCTACTGCAGGACCAAGACCAACTGCGGCGGATTCGTGCCGTCCTCTCGGGAGTTGAAGACGTCTATGCCATTCGAGCTGCGCGGTGGCTGCACGGCGAGCATGAAGCTGACCTGTGACGCGCGTGCACCTTGCGCGGTCACGTACGCGCCCGTGTTCCACGTGTAGTACTGGAGCCTTTCGCCAATCTGGGCGGTGGACAGCGGGGTCGTTCCCGCTCCCGGCCGCGTGGCCCAGGTGATGCCGCTCGGTCCCGCATCCGTCCACGCGGTGGGGGCTGCCGGGAACAGGCTCACCTTGTCGGCACCGGGGCCGATTGCCAGGTGTTGTCCGTACAGGCGCAGAGTTGCCGTGTTGACGGCGCCAGCGACGCTCTGGAGGCTGAAGCGCGCGTAGATGTGGCGCTGATATCCTGCCGCGGGCGACCACACGGCGAGCAAGGATCCTGCCGCGCCGTAGTGCGTGGTGGCATACGCGCCGTCTCGCACCGAGGCATCGGCGACCGGTGTCAGAACGACGACGTGCTGCACTGCTGCCGTTGCACGCTCGACCGAGGGCTGGTGGGTCGTTGTCGGCGTGGGCTCGGCGGCGGTTGCGCCCGCGCTGGGCTGCGGGGCCCCGCCCTTGTCAGGTCCGTTGATCAGGCCGCTGGTGTCCACAACCTCGAAGTCGGCGCCGGTGATCTGGTTGAGGGTGTGGAACTCGTCGTCGTTAAAGCGGGGGTCGGATGTGCCGGAGATGTACCAGTTCGATCCGTTGTCGGCCAGGATCATGCCGTACTTCTTCAGCGCGCTGAGCAACACCTGCACGCGTGGACTGAAGTGGCCGATGTCCACCGATGCTTTGAGCCGCACGCGCAGGCCCATCGGCGGATAGCCTGGGCTGTTTACTCCGGCGTCGTGCCGTGCCGGGTAGATGTGCATCTTGGCGGTGTGGGCAGCCGTGAAGCGGAGCGCGTGGTTGATTGACCCGGCGGCGATCTCGTCGTAGCGGACGAGTCCCGGCAGGATAGGCAATCCAGCCGCGTCGGCGCTTGTCCAGCTATCGGGCCTAAGGGCGTTCGATCGCAGCTTCCAGATGGCCCCGGACCCCGCCGACCACGCGCCGCCATTCTGTCGTGCGTCGTACAGTTCATAGAGCACGCAACGGTCCTTGTCGACGATCAGGATGTGGCGGTCGCCGCCCCCTTCGACCTTTGGATCAGCGGGAATCGGGTATGGTCCGGGATCCGATTCGCTCGCGTAGTCGAAGGTCACCGGCACCTTGACCTGGTTTTCGCTCACAACGTTGTATGGGATGCCGTAGCCCAGGTAGGAGCCGAAGTCGGGGTGCAATCCGGTGGCGGGGCCGATGGACTGGATCATTGCCGCGGAGTTCGCGGCGACAGGCAGTCGGGAGATGTCTGCGTTCCAGACGTTGTTCTCCGGAAAGACAGGGCAGTTCGGAGCGTCCGGGAGCACCGTTGCAGCGCCCGCATCGGCCGTTGGAATCGCGTGTTGGTTGAATGGCACGGCTGAGAGTGCGAGCAGGACGAACGTGATGGCAGCCATGCGTCTGGGCATCTACATCCCCCTTGCCATGGCCAGGCGGAGAATACCGCGCATCGACTGCTCCAGCGCGGCGGTGGTCGCCGGCAATCGGCGCCGAGACACTATTGTCGTCGCCCAGCGGGTCCCGCTCAATAGCACGATGAGGCGGATCCGGCCGGCCGGCCGGTGGACCGGGCCGTCCCATCCTGCAGATCGCGGCGATTACGCGTGGCTATATGGGGCGATCGTAGTGTTCGCGGGGAGCTCCCCCACGGTCCAGACGTATATTTCGCCACCGTCATCTACGTTGATCTGCAGTCGCGGCAAGGGGTGGCGAGCGATGCCGGAGAGTACCGCCCCATTGCCATCGTACTGCGCGCCATGGCATGGACAGAGGAACGTGCCCGCATCTTTCAACCAACTGAGCATACAACCCATATGCGTGCACACCGCCGATAGGGCATAGGGCGGCCCGCCTTGACCTGGGTTGACCACAAATCCTTCCAGAGCGCCCGCTCTGAACCGCACCGCGGATCCGGCAGGAACACTCGAGATCGTGTAACCGACAGTCTGCCAGGTTCCGCGGTCCTGCGGCACCATCGGGGCCGTGAGCGCGCTAGCTACTTCCTCGTGGCCACCGTCGGATTTCCCCTTCTCATAGAGGGCGCCAATGCCGACGCCGCCCGCGGCAAGGCCGGCCACGGCTGCTGCCACGCGCCGGAGCGCCGACCTCCGGGAGATGCCGGTCCGCCCACGAGATTCCCCCCGCGCGAGCGCGTTCTCCTCGCCGGACGCTAACCGCCGCGCCAGCGAATCGACAAACTCCTCGGTCGGCTCAAGCCGATTCTCGACCGCCGCGCGCAGCATGGCCGCAGTTGCGGCGAGCTCCGCCTCTTGCACAGAGAGTTCTTTGCGAGCGGAGGGATCGTGCTCAGCCACCAAATCGTCGATGACGCTTGACAGCCGGTCCACTTCATCTTCCATTGGAATCATCGCTCTCTCGAAGCTCAGCAGCCCGCTTCAGCGCGCGGTGTTGCAGCACTTTGACGTTGGCAGGGGACGTTGCCATCTTCTCGGCGGTCTCCGCGACGCTGAGACCCTCGAGCAGTCGATATTGCAATACTGCTCGATAGTTGTCAGGCAGCATCTCCAGCAGTCTGGTAGCTCGCCGCGCAGCCTGAGCCTGTCGGCCCATGTCCGGAGACACGGTCGGGCTTCGCAGATTGCGCATCTGGTCGATATCGATGACGTGTGCAGAGTACCCTGCTCGCCAATAGTCATTGACCAGGTTTCGTGCCACCCGGAACAGCCAGGCGACGACGCTGCGTTCATCTCGGTCCGGATCGACGTGGGCCAGAGCACGCACGAATACCTCGCTCGTGAGGTCCTCCGCGGCCTCGCGGTTTCCGACCTTACTGTATACGAACCCATAGACTGGCCGAACGTTCGCGCGGTATAAGGCATCGCCATCCAGCGATACGCGCTGCTGTTCCGGCGCCTCCCACCCCATGGACCCCTCCGAAAGTGTCGTGCCAGAATTCGTCGACGTATCCCGTACACCCAGTGGGCCGGAGTAACCGGCCGTCCCGTGGTGCTGCCGGCATGTGACGGCCTGCGAAGGGCGCCGGCGTCGGCGCCCCTCAAGGACGACCGCAGATGCTCGCTCAGTGCGCCGGGAACACGTACGGCGCGTCGAGCACGATGCCGGTCCTGTTCAGTGAGACCAGTCCTTTGGACGCTAGGCTGTTGATCTGATTGTCAGAGGTCAGGGCTGCGGCTTTAGCGGGATCCTTCCAGGTGACCAAAACCTTCTGAAAGATCGGCGTGTAGTCGCTTTCCCCCGGGGCCGTGCCGAACACAGCGCCATAGCCGGCGAAGGTCCCGTTCGTGGCGAAATAGATCAGGCTGCTGTCCGCGAGCGTCTTGCCGAGGCTGGCCGAGTAGTTGATGTGGTCTTGAGCGGCTTCCGCCTTGCTCGACGTGTCGGTCACGACGTAGGTTGAGGCCTTTCCATCATAATAGCCTGTCCACGTATTGAGCGACCTCATGGTTGCCTTGCCCATCGCCATCATCGTGGCGGACGGCTGCTGGCCGGTGCCCGTTGGCGCGACGCCGGACGCGCTCACGACGATCGCAGCCGTCATAGATGGATGGATGGAGCAGTGATAGTTGTACGTCCCTGGCTTGGTAAACGTGAACGAGAATGTCTTGTTGGTGTCGATCGGACTTGAATCTGGCCAAGCTCCGGTGTCGCTGACGACCGTGTGCGCGACGCTATCCTTGTTGGTCCAGGTTACCGTCGTGCCCACTGGCACTTTCAACGTCACCGGGTCAAAGGCGAAGCCCTGTATGGCAACGCTAGCAGCAGCGTGCGCGGTGGCCGACGGCGTGGCAGCCAGGGCTCCCTGGTAGGCCGCGACGCTGATCGCGAGAGCGCCCAGAGTTGCCACGGTGGTAATCAAGCCAAGTATTCGAGACATGCAGGCGAACCTCCTCAATTGCTAACTGTTACCTTCCTGCCGGCGAAGTCACATCGGCGGCAACAGAGTTCACTACGGACGAGGTTACAGAACCATTCTTGGCCGTTTGGTGTAACGCCCGCCGTAGTAAATCGTTGACGCTCCGACCACGCGTCCCATGCAGCCTGCTCTGCGTTGGCACGTGTCGCGGGCAAGCATCGAGGTCGCACGAATTCGGGCGATCCCAGAGGCGGTGTCCCGAGTTGGCTTGTCGCGAGCGACTGGTCGCTTCGCCACGGCCCGACCAACGCCCGCGAGCGCAGAAAGGAAGTGACTACCGCGAGGTATCGAGCTTGCAGCGCTCGAGCCATCGCCGGCGATCCCTTCGCGGGTGCGGGTGACCATCACGCTGCCCGCTCGCTCACGGCCCTGTGTCCAAGGAGATCCAAGAGTGGCGACGTCATCATGGTCGTGCCCAGAGCCATGATCACCAACATGCTGAAGAAACGCGGCGAGATAATGCCGTCGGCCAAGCCGATGTTCAGCACGATCAGCTCGACCAGGCCGCGTGTGTTCATCAGCACGCCAAGCGTCATAGAGTCTCGCCAATTCGCGCCGGTTGCGCGCATAGCCAGAGCACAGCACAGCAATTTGCCCGCCACCGCTGCACAGAGTACCGTCAAGCAGACTATCCACAACTCCGGTGAATCGATCAGCCCGATACTTGTCTGCAACCCACTGAAGATGAAGAACAAGGGCAGGAAGATGACCGAGTTGACGGAGTCGATGTTCCGGGCGAATTCGGTTATCGCCGTCGACCGTGGCGTCACCACGCCCATCAGGAAGGCGCCGAAGACCGGGTGTATCCCGATAACCGAGGTGGTCTCCGCCGCCAGCCAGAGCAAGGTGACGATCAGCACCAGCTGCAGACGCGGGGAGGACAATTGCTGTACTGCCCATGCCCCCAAGGGGCGAACGGCGACAACCAGTACTCCAAGGAAGACGAGCGTTTCCAGGACTTGCATGCCTGCCGTGGGGACGCCCACGGAGTTCGCCAGTGCGACGACCAACGCCAGCAGACACCAGGCCAGAACGTCTCCGGCAGCGGCGCATGTCAGCGCCAGCATGCCGATCCTGGAGCCCGTCATCCCTCTATCGACCAGGATGCGCGTCAGGACCGGGAAGGCGGTTATCGCCATTGCCGTACCCACCAGCAGCATGAAGGTTCCCCGGTTGGTGGCATGTGGGCCTGCGTAACCAGCCCGCGCGTAGAGCACGAAGGCTAGCGTCGCGCCAACGGCCATCGGCATCCCGATACTGCACGCGGATAGCACGGCTGCTCGCCGGCTCTGACGAAGGAGATGATCTCTATCCAAACTCACGCCGACCGTGAACATGTAGAGCACCAGACCCAGGTCGCCTAGCGATTGCAACGTTGGCAAAACATCACGAGGAAACACCTGTGCGCTGAGGCTGGAACACAGGGCTCCGAACACGCTCGGGCCGAGAACAATGCCCGCGATCACCTCGCCGATCACCCATGGCTGCCCGATCAGTCCGCACAAATAGCCGCAGACCTGCACCACGACCAGAATGACGGCAAGCTCAAGCAAGAGATGCTGCGTCAGCAAGGGCGATTCCGATCTCTCCTGTGGCGCGCGGCCGGCGTGTTCTGCGCGGCGCGGAGCGCTACCCCTTCGGCCGTGGGTGCTCATTCAATGTATCGCGCATCGCAGGCGAGCACGCAAACCCGGCCATCGACGGACAGCCTGCACGCAGTTGACGGCCCGGACTGGCTTGCGACAGGCAAGGTGCTGGATCGCGATCCAGTCCGCCATGCTCGCGTCCTGGTACGAAGTGGCCACAAGAGGCTTGACACAGCCCCGACAGCAAGCGCACGTCGGTCCCCACTAGCCCCACAGGCAGCATCGGGATGCATTTAGAGCCATGAGCCCGAGGCCATAGACAGAATGATGTTGGCAACCAGGCCGGTCCAGCCCGTCTGGTGGCTGGCGCCCAGGCCCTGACCGGTCTCAGCATGAAAGTACTCGTGAAAAAGCAGGAGATCGCGCCAGCGCTCGTCTTGCTGCAGGAGGAGTCTGCTCCCGTTGAAAGGACGGTTTCCCGTACTATCTCGTCGAAAGAGCGCGATCACTCGGTCCGCGAGGAAGTCGGCGACCTGTAGCAGCGTCATGTTCTTACCAGAGCCGGTCGGGCATTCCACGAGAAACTCGTCGCCATAGTAGCCATGAAATCGACGCAACGCGTCGATGAGCAAGTAATTGATGGGAAACCACACGGGGCCGCGCCAGTTCGAGTTGCCGCCAAACGTCCCGCTGCGCGACTCCGCCGGCTCGTAGGCGACTGTGTACGTCGATCCTTCGACAGGCACGCTGAATGGGTGTTGCAGATGGAATCTGCTCAAGCTTCGCACGCCGTGGTCGCTCAGAAACTCTTCCGGGTCCAGCGCATACTTGAGCAGACATTTCAGGCGATGCCCGCGCACGAGCGCCAATTGGCGTAGGTCGCCTTCTCCCGGCACTTGCCATCGGGATATCAATGCCGCGAGCTCAGGCCGGAGCGAAAGAAACCACTGGATACGCTCGGCGAATCGGGGCAGGGCGGCAAGCGTAGGAGGATCGATCAGTACGACGGCAAAGAGGGGAATAAGGCCAACACACGACCTCACTTTCAGGGGGATATGGCTGCCGTCTGGAAGATGCAGCATGTCGTAGTAGAACCCATCGTCTTCGTCCCATAATTGAATGCCCCGTCCACCGATGTTGTGCATCGCGCCAGCAATGAACAGGAAGTGATCGAAGAACTTGCCGGCGATATCCTCGTACGTGGAATCTTCGCGAGCAAGCGCGAGACAAATCGACAGCATGTTCAAGCAGTACATCCCCATCCAGCTCGTTCCGTCGCTCTGCTCAATGAAACCGCCGGTCGGCAGCGGCTTGCTTCGGTCAAAGACGCCGATATTGTCAAGTCCGAGGAAGCCGCCCTGGAAGATGTTGTTGCCTTCGGAATCTTCACGGTTGACCCACCACGTGAAATCCAACAGCAGTTTGTGGAACACGCGCTTGAGGAATGCGTGGTCCGCGCTACCGCGAAGCTGCCGCTCGATATCATAGACGCGGAGTGCTGCCCAGGCGAGGACTGGCGGATTTACGTCGTCGAATGACCACTCATACGCAGGTAGCTGACCATTCGGATGCTGAAACCACTCGCGCGTAAGTAGCTCTACCTGCGCCTTGGCAAAGTCCGGATCGATTCGCGCCAGCGCGACGCAATTGAAGGCGAGGTCCCAAGCGGCATACCATGGGTACTCCCAGGTATCGGGCATCGATAAGACATTGGCATTCGCCAGGTGAAGCCACTTGTGGTTCCTTCCGTTCGCTCGCTCGGGCGGTGGCGAAGGCTGCGCGGGATCGCCGTCGAGCCAGACCTTGACATCGTAGTGGTAGTATTGCTTGCTCCACAGCATGCCGCCATATGCTTGGCGGGCGATCCCTCGGAGCTCGGCATCCTGGACGTCGCGCAACAGGTCCGCGTAAAACTCGTCGGCTTCCCGCTTTCGAAGAGCCATGAGATCGTCGAAGCCGGAGAACGGCTCGATGTCGCGTCGGGAGAGTCTCAACCGCAGGGTCATCGACGCACCAGGTGCGATGGTGTCCTTGTAGACGGCTGCGGCCTTTGTTCCGATTCGCGACGGGTTGGCTGCGTCCTCCCGCCCGTCGACGACATACGCATGAAACGCGTCCTTGACGAACGGCGCGGTGTTGGGCGTGCCGTCGAGGCGAGCATGGTTAGTATCGTTCTCTGTGAAGATGAGCTCACCACTACCCTCCGTCCAGAGGACCAGCGGGCCGAGGTCCGGGTGATCGACGCAGATGATCGGGGTACCTCGCTCGTCGGCCGCGCGCAACGCTGGTCGCTGCGTGTCCCGCCACGACCACGTATTCCGGAACCAGAGCGTGGGCAGTACGACAATCGGCGCTGTTTCGGCGCCCTGGTTGACGATTGTGATGCGGAGGAGCACGTCTTCCGGTGCCGCCTTGGCGTACTCGACTAGCACATCGAAATAGCGGTTGTCCTCGAATACGCCGGTATCGATCAGCTCGAACTCGGGATCGTCTCGGGTCCGGCGGCGATTCTCATCGACAAGCATTGCGTAGGGGAATGCGCTCTGCGGGTATCGGTACAACATGCGCATGTAACTGTGGGTCGGCGTGCTGTCGAGGTAGTAATAGACTTCCTTAACATCCTCACCATGGTTTCCCTCCGGGCCGGCAAGTCCGAACAGGCGCTCCTTGAGGATGGGATCGCGCGTGTTCCAGAGGGCGATGGCAAGGCATAGACGCTGACAGTCATCACAGACCCCGGCAAGACCGTCTTCATTCCACCGGTACGTGCGAGATCTTGCGGCATCGTGAGGCAAATAGGTCCACGCTTCACCGTCGGCGCTATAATCTTCTCGAACCGTGCCCCATGCGCGCTCGCTCAGGTACGGTCCCCAGCGCTTCCAGCCATCACCACCTGAGTTGAGCCGTTCGTATTCCGCCGTCATCTTCGCATGGCCCCTTTACGCTCAATTTCAATCTTGATCGTAGCCGTCGCGATGATTAGGTGTTCCGGTGCTTCGCCCGTCCTATGCGCTGTCGATAGGAAGGCATGCACCGAGGAAGTCACTCTATCGGGCCTTACGCCTTCCGGGAATGCGCGCCGCGGCGACATGCACTAGGATGAGGTTAGCTAAGGGCCATGCACAAGGCCCAGGAGGATTCATGAGCGATGGGGTTCCATTGGACATCCTGATCGTCGAGGACGACCAGGGGTGCGTCGACCTCCTCGGCGATGTACTGCGCGACATCGGGTTCAACACGATTGTTGCGGATTCAGTGGAGAGCGCGCTGCGGGTAGTGCGATCACAGCCGCTTCGCCTGATCGTTCTTGACGTCATGCTTTCGGACGGCGACGGATTGCAGGTACTCGATGCGGTGCGATCTGAGCCGGGCTCCACGAGCACGCCGATTGTCGTGTGTACGGCCGCGGTATTCGAGCTGGGCGCGCGCCGGGACTTAAGCGGCGATCCGCTGACTGCACTGGTCGTGAAGCCGTTCCATATTCAGAGCTTCGTGAAGGTTGTAAGCGACCTGCTCGCCTCATAGCGATGCTCGAGGGGCTTCCCTCGCCAGATCGTCCTCCGCACTGGTACAGTAATGCCGTACTGGCTGAATGTAATCTATGCGATGTTCGGGCCGCGGGGGGACTATGCCGGAAATCCGACCATTTCGGGCTTGGCGCTACGATACCGAGCGTGCGGGGCCCATTGCGACGCTGATTGCGCCGCCGTACGACGTGATTTCGCCTGAACAACAACGATCGCTTTATGAGCGAAGCCCGTTCAATGTCGTGCGACTGGAATTGACGGCCTCCGAGCCAGGCGACCCTGAAGGTCGCGCCGGTGAGTCGGTTCGCCATGCACGAGCTCACACCATCTTGCAGCAGTGGAAGGATGAGGCCATTCTGCAGAAGGATTCAGAGCCAGCATTTTACCTCTACCGCCAGTCATTCCGTTACGGGGGGCAGAGCTACGAGCGCAAGAGTTTGCTTGCGAATGTTCGCCTGTCCTCATGGAGCAGCGGCAGCATTCTCCCGCACGAGCGGACGCTCGCCGCGCCACGTGCCGAGCGACTTGCGCTGCTTCGCGCCCTGAACGCCAATGTCAGCCCTATTTGGGCGTTGTACGAAGACTATGGCCGCCACGTGGATCATGCCGTGCAAGCGGCAATTTCGGCCGAGCTGCTCACCGAAGATCTGGCAGAAGATGACGAGGGCGTAACTCACGCCGTAGCCCCGATAAGCGCGCGTTCGGCGGTCGATGCGATCCGCCGCGCGCTCGTGGAACATCCATTGTTCATTGCGGACGGCCATCACCGGTATGAGACGGCGCTGGCCTATCGAGACGAGGCGTTGCTAGGCACCGGGCCGCGCGACGTCGGGCCGCGTGATTTCGTGATGATGGTGTTGACGGCTGTCGATGACCCTGGGCTGGTGATTCTTCCAACGCATCGCCTCATCCATGGGTTGACACCCAGTCAGCTGGAGCAACTTCCGTCGATACTGGAACGCTACTTCACCATCACAAGGATTGATGCTCCGCCCGCCCTGGACGACTTGGCGGCGGTTGTCGAGCCGCTGCTGGCCCCGCCGAGTGTGGGCGAGCCTGCAAACCGTTTCGCGCTGGTGGGTGTCGAGGCTGGGCGCATTCTGGTTATTACACCACGCGACCTCGCGTTGGCAGGAACTCCGCCGGCGCCTGAACTGGCGGCTCTCGACGCTTGGCTGGTCCAATCATTGATCCTGGAGAAGTGCCTGGGAATTACGTCCATTCAGTTGGAGCGGCAGACGTTCCTGACCTACACGCGCGACATTCGCAGGGCAGGCCTTGCAGTTGCTCACGGCGAGGAACAGGTCGCCGTGCTGCTCGCGGCCACGCCGGTCAGCCAACTGCTTAACGTTGCACGGGCGGGCGCGGTGATGCCGCAGAAGTCGACGTACTTCTATCCCAAGCCTGCGACGGGTCTGACGTTGCGTATACTGGACTCCTAGCGGTCTGGCAACGGTCGTCCACGGCGGCGCAGTCCAACGACGCACCCTCGCATGATGGGGTTCGGCGGGTCGGTCGTGGAGCGCAGGCGCTGTCGGATGCGCGCACGTGTCGGAGGCCGGCAGTCTCACTGCAGATCTGCGAGCGCTAGTCGGCAGCGCACGCTCAACTTCAGGCTACGCCGGTGGTCCCAGCAGCGGAATATACACCCAGCCGTAGATATGGATAGCGAGAACCTCGACCTGCGCCCACTCGTCCCGGACGGCGACGACCTTCAGCGTTTGGTCAGCACGCAACGTCTGGATGAGCTTACCTGCCGGCTCAGATCGAAGGCTCAGGTAGTCCGTGCCCGTGCGCACCACGCTGCCGATGCGAGGAGGCCCGCTCACCGAGCCCGCCTGGACAATCGTATCGGAGCCGGAGGCAGGGGCGCAGCCGCCTGCATCCGCGAAGACCTGAGTTAGATAGATGGTATAGTCGCCAGACTCGCCAAGGAGGGCGATTCCCATGCCGACGTATCGGTGATCAGGATTAGTCATGTTGTCCCAGTGCGGTCCGGTCGTGCCGGCCTCGCGGGCGAAGAAAGCTTCGCCGTTCTGCACGGCATGCGCAACGGTGTCGCCGTTTACGGTCACGACGTTCTGGCCGGCGTACGTTGCATTGATGCCCGCGGCCTGGACCCTCGTCAGGATGTACCCATTGGGGTCGCCGTCGGACCAACCCCCGATCGACGCCATATAGGCCGAATGGGCTTCCGCGACGGCACTCAGCGTGAGGCTCCGTCGCATTGCTCCCAGGCCGGCATACCGCTGCCGATCGCGCGCCAAGGCATCAAACGCCAAAGAAAGATATGGGTGTCCGGCCTGGACCGATGGAGACCCGGACCATGGAGTGGTAGGACACAGGCTCCTCGTGCGCGCGCCGGACATGGCTGCGGACGCTGTCGCAGGTGAGCTGGTGAAAGCGAGGAACGGTGCTACGAGAAGTGCGCTCTGAACGAAACGTTTCCATCCCGCAGTTCCCGCCATCTTGCCTCCGCAGCTTCTACGATGAACACGCCAATCAGCATCGCGCCCGGAGTCAGCCACTCCGCGTGCCTCGCAACCCGCAGCTAGAATAGCGCCATTTTGCTCGGGACGCAAGTCCGCAGCTGTAAGTAGGACGCGTGTTCTACGTCTCGCCGAATGTTGATTCTCGAACCCGGGGCGGTTTCCCGGGACAAGACGCGATCCGTGCCCTAATCGTCACTCGGCCGGTACACTGGAAGATGACTATGAGCGTGGACGCGGCATTGGGCGGCCTCAACCTCTACGATGTGCTCGGCGTGGCACCGAACGCCGACCCTGAAGAGGTTCGAAGCGCTTTCCGTTCTCTTGCGCGAATTCTCCATCCTGATTTCAATCCCTCGCAGGACGCGGTCCAGCGTTTTGTCACCGTGGCGCAGGCATACGCCGTGCTGAGCGACCCCGAGCGACGTCGCGCATACGACGCTTCTCGCAGGCCCCCGCCCGGCGTTCCCGTGCGGAGCCCGCTTGTGGGCAGACCGGCTGTCGTCGGCCGCGGCGTACTTCGAGGCGCGGATGTTGAGCTGTCCATTACTTTGTCCTTGCGCGAGGCAGCGTTTGGCACTGCTGTACGTGTCCATGTGCCCAGGCGCGAGGTATGTGCCCCGTGCCGGGGTCGAGGTGTCGCCGAAGGAGGAACCAGCGCTCGATGCGGCGTCTGTAACGGCACCGGCGGAACGCGAAGCGGCGGAGGTGAATGCTCGAGCTGCCAGGGAAGCGGCGTGAAGGGTGACCCTCCTTGTCCCAACTGCCTTGGCTATGGCAGGAAGCGTGGCAACACGCCGCTTACGGTGACGATCCCTCCTGCTGTCGACGACGGTCAACAGCTCATCTTGAAGGGCGAAGGCGATTCGGGACCGCGGAATGGGCCACGCGGCGACCTCCTTTTGCGCATAGCTGTGCGACCCGACGACGTGCTGATGCGCAGTGGCATCGACATTCTGATGAACTTGCCTTTGAGCCCGCATGACGCAGAGGCAGGCTGTACTGTTGAGGTCCCGACGCTGCGAGGACCGAAGAAGCTTCGCATTCCCGCAGGGACGCCGGACCGCACGGTGCTGCGAATTGCCGGCGCAGGTTTGCGCCATCATGGCAGCTTTCATAAAGGCGATCAGTTCGTGACCGTCGCCGTGGCGTCTTCCCAGCCCGACTACAATGAAGCTTCGTTCTCTGGCTGACAAACGTGTGATACCAGGGAATCCATCACTTCACGTATTCTTTGGAGCGTAGAGATGGCCGTGACTGCCTGTAAGGCGCCGGCCGGAAGCGGCTCTTGCAGTCGTGGTGAGAAACGAGATGACGATGTCCGGACCTATCAATCGCATGAAACCGAATCCTACGCTGAACAGAGCCGCGCACCTCGGATTGGTCACCGAAGACGAGCGGCTTCTCGCGAGTCCTGCCGGCCTGGCGCACGAGGTTGATTTCACGCACACGGACCCGTGGAGGGTGCTCCGGATTACCGGCGAGTTTGTCGAAGGGTTCGACACTCTTGCGCACATAGGGCCCGCAGTCACGTTCTTTGGCTCCGCGCGCACGCCGGAAGGTAGCCCGCACTATGAGGCAGCGCGTGAGACTGCATATCTGCTTGGCGAAGCGGGCTTCGCGATCATCAGTGGTGGCGGGCCGGGCGTCATGGAGGCGGCAAACCGCGGCGCGTTCGAGGCGAACGCGACAAGCGTGGGCTGCAACATCGAGCTTCCATTCGAGCAGGGTATCAACCACTATGTCACAGTGCCGATAAACTTTCGCTACTTCATGGTGCGTAAGACGATGTTCGTGAAGTATGCTCAGGCATTCGTGATCTTCCCCGGCGGCTTCGGCACGCTTGACGAGCTCTTCGAGGCTCTCGTGCTCATCCAAACGCGCAAGGTCCGCAATTTTCCTGTGGTGCTGTTCGACTCTTCCTACTGGAAGGGCTTGTTCGACTGGATCCGCGGCACGCTGCTCGTAGAGAAGAACATCGCGGAGGACGATCTTCGGCTGCTGCGCGTGACCGACAGTCCGGGTGAGATACTCGACATCATCGTGCGCGCCGGCTCCGAGGGCGATGGGAACGACAGTGCGGTGGTAGACGACGGGCTGCGCTAGCCGGCGTTCTTGCATCTGTCGAGCAAGCGCACCATACGCTCTGCCATGGTCACGCTGTAATTCTGGCCGCGGTCCTGGGGATAGATCTGGAACATGTTGGCCATGAACAGGTTCGGTACAGCTGTCACATGGGGTGCGATGGATTCCTTAAAGCGCGTCGTGACCACCGGCTGAGCATATGGAGCAGCGAACGAATGCACGCGAGTAACCCACGAGGCACGCATGTCCGGGTTGATGTGCTTGAGGTAAGGCAGGAACTCCTCAAGCAGCTGTTCGCCTGATTTCTTGTAGAGGGGATGGATCATCGGTAAGTAATTGCCGACGTAGATCAAGTGTTTGCCCTCGTAGTGCTCCGGCGGTATGTAGTTCGTGTGCTCGACAACGGCCAGGAAGGGATAGCCAGGGTCGTTGATCGCGATCCAGTAGTGCTGGGTGACCTGCCGATCGAGCTCCAGGATCAAGCAGTGAGCGCCCAACGCCTCGCCGCCGCCATACCGCACCTTGAAGTCCGCGGGCATGTTCGAAGTGAGGCCGATGGTCACCCGCGCGGGCAACGTGGAGATGACGCGATCGAAGCGCTCAGACCCGTCCGACGTCGACACGCGCAAGGAACCGTCAGGCTGAGGATCGATTCCGGTCACCGCAGCGCCCAGACGCACGTCGCCACCCCGAGCCGCCACCGCTTGCACGAGCGCATCGTAGAGCTGCTGGAAGCCTCCCAGCAGGTAACCAAGTGACGTGCTGCGCAGGTGGACGCGAGACCAGAACCAGGGCATGGCGATCTGGCCGCTGAATTCGCCGAATTTCTGGCGTAGAAGGGGCTCGGCAAACACATTGTAGACATTCCTTCCTGCCCAAGTCGTGAGCCACTCCTCGGCGGTATAGCGCTCAAATCGCTGATACGCCTTCTCCACTTTGAGATATGCCAGGACCATGCCCAGCCGCACACGGTCGACAAACGGTAGCGGCTTGAGGGACAGAAGGGGCAGGGGGCCGTCCATCCGATAGATCTTGCCATCGCGCAAGATGCATGATGTGGGCGAGGGCCAAACCAGGCGCTCGGTGAGGCCCAATTCGTCGATGAGACCGATGACTGCGTGATCGGCACGGAACAGGTGATGATAGAACTTGTCCAGGTAGACCGGCGAGCCATCCGCATTGGATGCCACTTTGAAGCCTGCTGCCAGCCCACCTGCCTGCGGCTCGCGCTCGATGACCGTGACACGCTGACCCTGACGAGACAACCTATAGGCCAAGGTCAGCCCGAGCATGCCGGCTCCAAGGATTGCCGTTCGACTCTCTGGCATTCTCGTGCAGCTCCGCATCACTACGGGCAGAGCTCAGGTGAGCCCGCGCCCTCTCCAAGAGGATTCAGCCCGACGCTCGCGCCGGCCGGGATAACTTACCAGGGCGAAAGCGCGTTCGCCGGCGGACCGCCAGACCGATCCGATCTCAACTGTGCTGACCAGCATCGCCAACGTTCGTCGTGGCCCACGGCAGAGCATCCAGGCGCTCAAAGGGAATGGGTTCCCCGGTGACTTCGCTGTGGCCGTAGGTGCCTCCGTAAACGCGTTGGAGCGCGTGCTGCACCCTGGCGAGGAGCTGAACATCGTTGGCGGACAGCGCTGCCTCTGTCTCTTCCTGGGTGATATCCTGGGCCATTTCGGCGAAGTCTTCCGGGTCGCTCAGCAATGGATCCTGCATCCCCTGCGCGGTCCGAGCACTTGTTGCCAGAGCGATCTTGCCTTTCAGGCGCTCGAGTTCGCGCTCCAGGCGCTCCCGGAGATCGAGAAGCTGCTGCGGGGACAATGGCTCAGCGCGCGCTGGTGTTTCAGCCATCTGCGTTCCATTCACTAACCCAATGCCGGTCAAGGCAATTCCGCCCAGGGTCCCGGCATCCCGATGTTACACAAATCTACCATAGCCGTTGCATCTGTACTATTGGCAAAGCCGTCCCATGCGGTTTTCACGCGCCGCCGGATACGCCCAAACAATCCCGCATACTCGTGTTGCTCGAGGCACATCCTCCGCATGTTCCGAGGTTATCAAAGCCTTTCCGACATATTTCCTTGTATTCGTAATCATAACCTCTCATACTCATTATAGACGGGCGAACTGGCCTGCGGGAGTGAACGAACTACGCATCGCCCCACGTGAGAGGGAAGAGGGAAGTGCCCAAAGAGGACATTACCCGGACTATTCTCGAGACGTTGATGCGAAACGGCAGAACAACATGGGCCGATCTGTCCCAGCGTCTTGGCTTGTCGGCTCCGGCAGTTGCCGAAAGAGTTCGGCGACTTGAGGACGCGGGGACGATTCGGGGCTATGTCGCCCTGGTGACTCCATCCGCGGTTGGATGTGGGCTTACGGCGTTCGTGCAAGTCACTTTGGCGGGTCCCGGCTATCGTGCGGAGTTCCTTGAGCGAGTCGCACGCCTGGATGACGTGCAAGAGTGCCACCACGTAGCCGGTGAGCACGACTACCTGTTGAAGGTGCGCTGCGCAGGCACCGACGACCTGGACAGAGTCGTAAGTGACGAGCTCAAATCCTCTCCGGGCGTGGCCCGGACGCACACGACAGTTGTGTTGAGAACGATCAAAGAATCGACGTTCACGCCCCTTGCCCACTTGCCACTTCAGGAATAGGAGTCCGGCGTGGTGACGATGGTGGCTCGATTCGGTGGTGCCATGGCTCTTGGGTTCGCGGTCGCCGCGCCGGTTGGCCCGACCGGAATCACGGCTATCCGGCTGGGACTCGACCGAGGCGCGGCGACGGCGTTTTGGATCGGCATGGGGGCGGCCGTTACGGACTACGTCTATGTCATGGTTACGTATGCAGGGCTTGGGCCCGCAATCGCGCACCTGAGCTGGCTACCGCTTGTGTTGTACGTCGTGGGGGCCCTGGTGCTGGGCAAGATGGCGTTCGGCGCGCTCCGTGACGTGATCGTTCGCCGTCGTCAATCTGCATCCGGCCCAGCGGCCGCGTCTGGGCCCAAGAACAGACGCGACCTTGCGCCCGGTTGGCGTGCCGCGTTCGCCCTTGGTCTGTCCATCACGGTAGTGAATCCGGCGACTATAACGTCGTGGCTCACTCTTGGTGGCGCGTTTGTGGCCGTGAATCTCGGCTCGGTCGCTGTCCCGGTAGCCGTTGTTATTCTGCTCGGTATCGGAGCTGGCAGCGCCGCGTGGTTCACGATTCTTGCCGGCCTGGTGTGGATGGCCAGGGCTGCCGCGACGCGCCTACCGATCATGCTCGACTTCGTCGGCGCGCTGTCAGGGCTTGTCCTGCTCGGCTTCGCGACGAGCTTTGCCTATCAAGCGGCACGCATTGTAGCGTAGCCTTGCGTGATCAAGGTCGCTCGAGGATACCTGAGCGACCCACGAACGCGAATGCGGCCGGCACGCAGAGCTGCCCCCAGGCGACGCTGCCCGCTGCCGGTGTCGATCGCCGATCGATGGCATAGAGCGGCATGGGGATCAGCCGGTTGGACTGAAGTCGCAGTGGTGGTACAGTAATGGTTGCTGGGTGCAGATTTGCGCCGCGCAACACGGGGATGTTAGGTGTCGACAGGGGAGGAAAGGCTAGCGCTGCGTGCCGAGGTGCCATCGCCTCGTTAATCAGGTGGCACGCCAATAAACGGCAACACAAACACAAGCTACGCTCTCGCTGCATAGTCAGTAGAGCCGTCCGGCCGGCCTCTCCTTGACGGGCCGGTGCAGGGCGTGACTTAGTCAGGGAGGCTGCCGGTCCCATGCCTGTAAGACCGGAGTGAGCTCACGGGCTGGCGCTCGGGACCCCTGCCGGTAGAGTCGCCTGGACGCAAGATACAATTACCGGATATGCATCGTAGACGCGCTTGTTGGTCCTTTTCTGGACGGGGCGTTCGATTCGCCCCCATCTCCACCAAAGCAGCCCTATCGCTCCCCGGCGCTGGGGCTGCGCTCCTTGTCGGGGAGTCGATCGAGCCGTTGCCATTCGTCGAATGGGCCAGGCACGCTGCACGTCTACGGATCCGACGCTTGAGCTGGCGCCGCTATAGACGTGCACGACTGCAAATGGTTGCTGCTTCTTCAGGCATATTCGAAGTGGCGAGCAGAATTGGTGGATGCGACCCGCGACACAGTTGCTGGCGCGCCGGTCTTGATTGTGAAAAGGGTCCGAGGTCAATAGGTGATAGGCTCGTTGGACGTGTCCGCGGTGCGCAGCCGCAACCGGACGGCCGGCATACTGATGGGCAGTATTGCCATTCTGGTCATCCTTGCCGGCGCAGGGTATTCTATTTGGCTAACGAATACTACTGGTAACACGCCACCTTTGCCGGTGGCGCCGCCGCACGCCACGGTGCTCGCACAAAAGACCGAGACTGATATGCTGCAAGGCAACTTTGTCACTCAGACGGCGCTGTACAGATCGACGGACACGCCCGTTCAACTGATCCACTATTACCGCACTGCTCTCGGTGGCTACGCGCACCAGGTCGGCGGGTTTCTTGAGCAGGCCGATACTATTCTTCCGGCAAGAGCGCCTGAAGCATTGCAGAAGATGCCTCCAGTGTTTGCCATTGGCGACCCGCACGATGCGTTTGCAGCGAACTACTTCTACACGGAGTACTCGTCCGGTCAAAGTGATGTAGGCATCGCGATAGACGCGCGCAATCCCGCGGGACCTACCTACGTGTACCAGGAGATGCTGACCCAGCCTGACTGAGGCTTATGCTCCGACGCGGCGTTCAGGCGGGTCACCTGTCACGATCGTGGTGTCGCACAATACGCGGGGCGCAACAGGAGAGGCGGGTGCGGGTCACGAGATTCCGTCGCCCTGGTACAAATAGGCGGTCACAGAGTTTTGGCGATTGTGCACCGCTGGGGTTTGTGTAACGCCTCCGGGGTATTCGGTGCGCACCCGAGCGAGATCGGCAGCTGCTTCATCTACTGAAATGACCAGGAATCCGCCTCGTTGTCGGGCCAGAACCGCTTCCAGCTGCTTGTCAGTCCAGACAGTCGTGCCGGACACCTGAGGCGCAAGTAGCTGAATCGTCCAATGGGCCAGGTAGAACTCCCGATGATCGTAGAGGACAACAGGCCGGCTTGCCGGCATCGAGCTGAGGTAGCGGCCGATGTCCGTAATCAGCGTGACCTGCTGGTCAGCCACTTGTGCGGGATAGTCCTGAATATAGCTCGCGGCATTCAACGCGCCGGCGCCGACGAGTGAGCCGGCCAGCGCCAGAGCCAGCAGCGGTTTCGCATCGCGGAGGCGGGTTTGGCCGGCAGTATCCAACACCGTGTGGGCCAGCCCACCCACGAGCAGGCATATGGCGGGGAGCGCAGGCAGCAATCGCGGCGCGTCAGGTTGGTAGGTTGTCAGCACGCCGCCCAGCACCAGCGTGATGGCGGCCCAAGCCAGGCAAAGCAACCAGGGAGACTGCTTGGCTCGCGCGAGTGCAAGTGCGAAGGCAGCGGGCACCATTGCCGCCGTCACCGGGTCGAGCAACGCCGAATGCGCACCGTATTGTTCGCTTCGGTCGCCTATCGAGAGGAAGCCAAGCACGACCCGCTGCGCCTGGAGCCAGAGAATCTCGAGCCACCCGTCGTGGCCGTACTCCCCGAGCACGGCTCCCTTGGCCAGCGCGGCGGACGAGAAAATGAAGACCGCATCAGTGCGCTGGCCGAACGCTGCCGGATGCATGGCGTAGAATAGGGCCATGGGCAGAAAGGTTACGACGACGCCGATCCCCGTCCACAGCATGAGCTTGATCCAGTTCTTGAGCAGCCCTCGCTCGATAAGCGCGCGAATGGCCGCATGCGCAAGGACAAGCGGCACCGCCAGCCTCGCCGCGTAATACAGCTGAACGTCGACTCCGAGGAGGATGCCGGTAAGCACGGCATAGGCGCCCGAGTAGCGCTTGGTCGCGCGCGTGTAACAAAGGATAGTCCAGACGAGCGCTGCGATGCTCTGCATGTAGTGGACGCCGTCGCGGCTGAACTGCACGCTTGGCGCCATGAACGCAAACAGCAGCGCAGCAACAAACCCGGCACGCCGCGACCACATTTCCGACCCCAGAAACCAGATACCGGCCATGGCGAGCACGCCCGAGATCACCGAGGCCGCACGGACGGCGGTCAGACCATTTCCGAGGACCAGCATGATCGGCGCCTGCAAGGCCGGGCCAAGCCACGGCACGCTCCACCAATCCGTGGTGCCAAATATCGACGGCATTCCACCTTCGAAGGCGACGCGTGTCTTCAAGCCCATCTGCGCCTCGTCGGAGTGGATGAATGAGGGCAACGTCGCCAGGTCCGGCAAGCGAAGCGCGAGGGCCAGCACTACCAGTCCGCCGAGGCAGACTGCATCAATGGGCGTTGGCCAGTGCAGCCTTGGCCGTTCGAGCAGCACGGCATAGGCGAGAAGGAGCGACATTCCCGCTAACCAGGCGATCGTTGCATAGACGGGACCCGTCGATCGGGCGGTCAGGATCGCGGCGACTGAAGAGAGGGCAACGGCTATGAGCACCGGCAGACCTGGGCGTACCGTGCACGCCACGCGGGCGATCCCTACTGCCGGCCGCTCGCGTCGGCGGCTATCGATGCGATAGATCAGTCCCGCCGCGCACGCGACGGCCATCCCGAGAAGCAGTAAGTCCGGAGATGTCGCCTCGTGCTCACGCTGAAGCGCAAGCACGATGACTGTCCCAACGAACAGGGGGAGTATCAGAGCGAAGAGAGAAAGCTCTTCAAAGTAGGCACGTCGTCGAGGTGTGGCTGCCGCAGTGGCACGCCACGCCATGGCTCTCTGGTTCACAGTACGTCGGTCGGCTGTCAGCATAGCGAGATGTACTGTAGCAGAAGGATGCAACGGTGTCAGCACGGTTATTGCACCGCCATGGCCACGTTCATGCGCAACGAGCTTTTTGCGGAGGGGATGTCATCCGGCGCGCCAATGCGCCCTCAGTTGCCGCGGGAGAGCAGACTTGACGCCGCTTGGACGCTCCCGCACAATGTCAAGCTACGTTATGCTTCCTGTTCCGGGCTTTGCATTCGCGGGCGAAGCGCGGCCTGAACTCTCGCCGCCAGCTCGTGCAGGTCGAACGGCTTGGTGATATAGTCATCCGCTCCCAGGTTCAGGCCCATCACCTTGCGCTTCGTCTCTGCCACGGCAGTGAGGAAGATAACAGGAATGCTCGCGGTCTCAGGGAAATCCTGAAGGATATTGCATACGTCGAAGCCACTGACACCGGGCATCATGACGTCGAGCAAGATGACGTCGGGACGATCTTCCCGAGCTCTGGATATCGCTTGCATGCCGCTGGTGGCACTCACCACTTCGTAGCCCTCATGGGTCAAGTGTTCTTCCAGAAGAACGACAAGGTCTGGCTCGTCATCGACGACTAGGACGCGAAATGGTTTTTGACTCACGTTTCCGACACTCTCAACTTCATCTGATACTACGTGTTCCGCCGAAACACCGACCTGATGGCATGCGACTTGGGTAGTGCCGACGCAGCCCTGAACAGTCTATCTGGCGTTCGCACCAGGATGATAAACCCCAGCGAAAACGCGGTCCCAATGATAAACGGGTTAAACGACGCGAAGAACGTAATCAGAGCGTTCACTATGCTTGAGGACTCCAGTTGTTGCCAGACCGTCCGCTTAAAGCCGGTAAGCCTACTACGTGAGCTCCATTGGGGCAATCGGCCCCGCGATCGTATGTCCGGGGTGCCACCTTGTCAATAGGATCGGTTGCGCTTTCGCCATGCATTGCTGCGGCCTCCTGGGTGAGCGCCGGTGAACACGTCCCGGCCCGCGGGAACGGCCCTTGACCCGAGAGCCATCGCAGCAGAGCACCATTGGTGTACTGCTCAACCTTCCCAGCCCGTGTTGATGGCTTCAAGCATCGGGTTCTCCCGAGACTGGCGTCCAACCTTCGCCATATCGACCCAGCGCTCACCGAGTTTCACGCGGACCACATCCGCGGTGAAGTCGGTGTTGGTTCCGCAGCTGGCGCAGTTGTTCAGCAGCGCGGTTCCCACGCCGTAGATGTCCACGGGTACTTTCAGACGCTCGAATCGGCGAATCTTGTCGGGATCGAACCCGCCTGTGGCTACGATACGCACGTCGCTGCACCACTCTTGTGCTCGCGCTTCCCATGCGGATGGCAGATCCCAATTCTTCCACGCTGAGTTGATAGCGTCTCGCAGGATGTACACGAGTCGTGGTGTCACGCCCAGATCGAGCCTTGCGTCGCCGATCGGGGGAACGCTGACATCGCGCAGCGACCCCGCGGTATCCGCCCGGACCCCAAACAACCTGTACCGGCGCGCCTCGTCGCACCGGCCGGCATCGACCTCAGTGCGATAGCAATCGAACATCTTGCCCATGACCTTCAACGTATCGCCGACGCAATCGTTGTGAAAATCGACCAGGGCTATCCGTGGCGTCTCGATCGGTCCGTGCCGAGCAAACTGCACCATCGCCTCCGCCATGTCGCCGAGAAACGCGGCGATCGCAGCATGGGCTACGGTGCCCCCGCCCCGCCCTCCCCACCATGAGCCCTGTTCGTCGGTGGAGATGAAAAGGCCCGTATGGCCGCCGGCCTCGCGGTTATAGGCTTTCACTGCGAGCGAGTACGCGTATCCGTGCAACGCCTGGAGCTTGTAGTGAGCAAAACGCGCCGGAAAGAACTGGACGTCCTTTCCGTTGGCGGCGCGCAGCACATTGTAGACGTTCGTTGCCACCCTCGAAGCCTCGGTTAAGGCTCCAAGCGTCGGAGTTTCCAGGACGGCGAAATCGCGGTATCGACCTCGAACGCGGATCACGGGCAGGACGTTCATGGGGTTGCCGTCGTACGGCAGAATGACGCCGTCCTGCACGGCCTCGACCTTCACGCGGCCGAACGTGTTGATGAATTGGCCGTCGTGGATGTAGCCGGTGTTTTCACGCAGTATTGCCAGAGCCTCATCGACACCTGCGATCACGCTGAACGGCTCTCGACGCGTGAACCACTGCATCTCAACTTCGATATCTCCCGTGCAGATTGCGGCGCGATCGATATCGTGCGGGACCCCGTCGCCTTCGAACGAATAGCCAGTGGCGGCGAGATCTCGAAGCAAGTTAGCGATGTTCAAGAAGTACTTGTCGGAATACCAGCCGGTGCGGAGGCGCTCCGTGTCGAGCTTGAACGTGGACGATGGAAGTCGAATTCCATCGAATGCACTCATGCTCACTCCTTTCCGAGCCCGGCCGTGGACACTCGCTGCACCAACAATGGGTTCCGGCAATACACCAAACCTATCAACGGGCTGCTGCGTTGTCAATTTTCAGTCTGAACCCATGCTCTGTCGCGCGACGCGGGCGCGGGTGGCCACCTTCGGCGGTGAGAGGCAACGCACGTGTGGGAGCGCCGGTGGTGAGTATCCTGGTTGACGCCCGCTCAGGCTGCTGGTAAAGTTGCGGGGGACTTTTCCGGCATCGCGCTCTGGACATGCTTGTAGCGGTAACAGGATAGAGAATGTTTCGTCGAGTTCTAAGGCTTGCCGCTTCGCTGTTCCTGGTCGTGAGCTGGGGCGACGTGCAAGCCGACGCTCGTCCAATCCAGGCCGACCCAGTGGCGACGACATTCATCTATCCGGTCGGGAATCCCTCGGTCGCGCCAACATGGGACAAGGCCAACGCGAACGGATACTACATCACCCAGGGGTTCAACGACTCCTGCGACCCGAGCCTGGGACAAGGCTACTACGCATATGGGCTGTACTACTGCGGACATACGGGCATTGATTTAGCAAGTGACGGCTCGGATGCGAACGTGCACGCGACCGCGGCAGGCGTGGTGACCGAGGCGCAGTACGACAGTGGCTACGGAGTGACTGTCAGGTTACGGCACATGCTTCCAACTGGAGCATATGTGTATTCGCAATATGAGCACATGCAGTACGGTAGCCTTCAGGTGTACGTGGGAGAGGTGGTCAGCCAGGGTCAAGTGCTGGGGCTCGTCGGCGCCACGGGCTTCGCAAGCGGCACCCACTTGCATTTTGAGATCAAGGACTTTGACGGAGGCGGCCCGGGATACACCTTCGGCAACGCGTCGCTGATCGCCTCGTTCTATGACCCATTGGCGTTTGTCGCCGCGCACTCGATCAGCCCTCAGGTTCTGATCACCCCGAGCGGGCAGGCGATCCCCGAGTGGCCGGCCGAGGCCGACTCCGTGATACACGCGTTCCTGAAACAATACACGCACTACGTCGTGGTCAACGTAGATAACGGGCTGAACGTCCGCGCAGGCCCGGGCATCGGCTATCGCACGCTCGGCGTCGCTCTGCGCGGCGCCAAGCTTGGATTTGTCAAGGCGCGCGGGCAGTGGCTCAACGTCGCGCTGCCGCAGAACGTCCAGGGTTGGGTCAGCCAGGATTGGGTTTCCGGATATGGATTCTGGGATACGCCGTGGCCGCCGCGAGGCCCTCTGGCAGGCGTGGGCTCGGACGGCCTGAACATTCATGTCAAACCCGGTCAGGGCAACCTTGTTCTCGGAACATGTTTCGAGGGCGAGATCGTGGCGGTGCATAGCCGCACGGCACACTGGACGCAGGTGACTACGCGCGAAGGCACGATTGGCTGGGTCCTGTCACGCTATCTCGTGAGACCGGGCGAAAAGCAACCGATTGGCGGCGGTGTGAGTATTCTTGCCGAAGCAGACGTGCTTCATGTGCGCTCCGGTCCGGGCTTGAAGTATCCCGTGGTCGGGTCCGTGTTCCGCGGCACCTCCATGCAGCTGGTCAAGGTGAGCCCTCATTGGGCTGCAGTTATCCTTCCAGGCGGGACCGCGGGGTGGGTCGCGAGGCCGTACACCAATCTGAAGCCCAGCAGCTCATCGTCGAGACAACGTTCCAGCCCTCAAAAGACCGTTGCGCCGGTAAGCGCGCGCGTGTTGCGGGGAACTGCCGAGCTTCGCCAGGGCCCCGGCACTCGCTACAGGGTGATTGCGCACATCTCTCGTTTGACCCGAGTACTCGTGCTCGGGGTCACGCCACACTGGGCCAGGGTGGCCCTGCCCGCGTCGCGGATTGACGGCTGGGTGGTACGGAGTCTTCTCAAATAATGGGCTGAAGCAGACCATTTTGCGGTACTTGGGCAGTCTCAGGCCTCAGAGTTGACGTTCGACCGGCAGTCCTTCCATAATCCGGATAGCAGTCATCGGTCGCGAAGCACCGGCAGCGGCAGATTGCGTTACGCATAGGTGGTAGAACTAGGCTCGGAGGGCTCGATGGATGCATCACGCGCGCGCGTTTCGCAGCGGTATCGCAGGCTGGCAGCCATCTTCGTCGCTTTCGCATTCCTGGTGGGTGCGCTGAACCTGCCGGCGTGTTCGAGTTCAGCCCACGGAGCGCCGGCCGGCCTCGCGTTCACCAACGGACAACTGGTCAAAGATTCTGTCGACACTAACATCTACTTCTATTGGGACGGCGAGCTGCACCCGGTACTCAATCCACAGGCGTGGTTTGCGCTTGGATACCTTGACCCTAACGCGGTGATGATCGTTGCACAGAACCTTGCCGCGTCTCCACAGGGCAGCACACTCGGCCTGGACACAGTAGGAAACGGCCTGCCGTTCCCGCTCTCGCCGATCGCCAATCCAAACATCACGCTGACGTTTGGGCAGGCCAGCGTCGTTGCCGGCCAGAGCGTGCAGCTTACCGGCGCGGGGTTGCATCCCGGAGAGTCCATTGGACTGATCCTTCCCTGGCTTCCGTATCCCTATCCACTGGCAGCGGATATGCACGGCGGATTCTCGACGGCGCTGGCAGTGCCCGCGTCATGGGCTCCCGGTCCGGCGCGCATCTTTGTGATCGGGCAATCCAACGATTTCGGCCTCGAAATCGTCCACGTGGTTTCATCCGCGACGGCGCAGGTGACTGCTTCTCCATCGCCGGTGCAGCCGAATGCGTATGTCGATATCTCCGGGTCGGGCTTTCAGGGCGGTGAGCAGGTAAATGTCTTCCTCTCCCGTTTGATGGCGATGCAAGTGACCGCAAGCTCCACAGGCTCGTTCGGGCCTTTGCACGAACTCCTGTCTCCGTCCACCCCGCTTGGCGACTACACCGTTCTGGCGCAAGGGCAGTCGAGCGGTCAGTATGCCTCGCAGCCACTGAGCATTGGCCTCCAGGCCGCGACGCCAAGCCCGACAGCTGTGCCCATGGCGCTTACGCTTACACCGGGTACGGTCGTGGTGGGAGGCCAGGTGTCGGTGGCTGGCGCGGGCTTCGCACCTGGGGAACAGATCGTGGTGAAGCTTGGAGACAGCCCAGGGGCAACGACCCTCGTTGGGCCGGACGGCAGCTTTAGCGGCTACGTCTTCACGGTCGCGACGTCAATGAGCCCTGGTACGTACGCGCTTACCGTGACCGGTCAGTCCAGTGGGCGTGTCGCGTCGGCTGCTCTCACGCTCCAGGCTGCTCAAGCCGGCATTACAATCAGTCCAGCGACCGCCGCCCCTGGTGGCAGGGTGGTAGTCGCCGGGTCGGGGTTTGTGGGTGGGGAGACCATCAGCGTTGCTGTCAAGGGCGCCATCGTGCAGCACGCTGTTGTCAGTGCAAGCGGCTCCTTTGACGGCGTGGCCTTTGCAGTTCCGGCCGGCCTGGCTCCGGGAGACTACGTGGTATCAGTGCAGGGAACCAGCGGGCGAACGGCGACCGCGACACTTACGGTAGCTCAGGCTCCGGTGGCCCAACTCACGTTGAACCCCGGCACCGTGGTGGCAGGCGGATCCGTCGAAGTATCCGGCCTGGGCTTCGAGCCCAAAGAGCAGGTGCTTATTCGCGTAGACACCGTCCTTCAGGCAACGGTCATATGCGATGCCTCCGGCGGATTCTCAACTCACCTAGGCCCGGAGGTCAAGGTAGGGGATCACGGGATCATGGCCCTTGGGACTCAGAGCGAACTATCGGCTGCCGCGACCCTGCATGTCGTGGCGCCCAGGCCTGCCACGGTGAGGCTGGCGTCGTCCAAACTCCATCCCGGCGATGCTGTGATAGTATCCGGAGGGGGTTTTCAGCCGGGTGAAATCGTGCTGATCCGGTTCAACGGTGCGGTGGTTGAGAATTCCGTGGCCGGCAATAACGGAAGCTTCACGAAGGCGACCTTCCATCTTTCCAGGAAGCTGAAGGCGGGCCGCTACGCGCTCAAAGTGACCGGGGCTCGAACTGGCCGCGCGGCGTCGACGACAGTGCAGGTGAGCCTCGTGCCTGTTTCGGCAATTGTGGTGAAGCCGGTCACGGTTCATGCTGGTCAGTCGATAGCGATCATGGGCACCGCGTTTGGCGCCAACGAGATCGTCGTGATAAGCGTGCATGGTGCTGTCCTCGCCGCTGCCAATTCGGACGCGCATGGCGCTTTCAAAGCTACGTTCACGGTGCCGGCCACCGCTGCGCATGGCGCGACCACGGTCGAGGCCGCGGGAATGAGGAGCAAGGCGCACGCTCGGGCTGCGCTGATGATCCAGTAACCTCTGGGCGGCAGTTCGGCTCTGGCGCGATACTACACGCGGATCCTGGCGCATAGGGCCTCGTCCCGTGCCAGGCCCGAGCATGGCCGACTACTGCACACGTTGCACCGGTCTCAGATTCTGACCAGTCCAAGTCGCACGCCGAGCGCGTTGCGGTGGTGTATCTGCGCCGCGACGAGCACTCCTCCGGGCTCGTCCACGCGCACGCCTATGCCTCGCCCGCGGAGCATCGCCACGGTCTCCGCGAGGTGATCCACCGCAATGGTGACCGCAAACATCGATTCACCGCGTTGAGCAAGCGCGGCCGCAAGCGGGCCTCGGCCAGGTTCGGCCGGAGAGGCAAGCACGATCTTGGCGCCGGACACCAGTGTCGTCGTCACCGTTTCGGCTTCCAGCATCGCATCTCGCCCTTCTGCATCCGCCGTGAGCCCAAGCACTCGTTGCAATACACCGATGGATGCGCGGCAATCCACGACGGCCAGGATGACTCCGGCTATGCGCCCGGCCCCATTTGGATGCGGTGCGAGTCCCGCCGGCCCGCCAAGCAGGCGCCGCCGCTCATCGCCTGTGCTGTCATGCTTGATGAAGAAGGGCAAGCCGGGTACATGCGTATCCACGAACGTGACGGTTTGCCACCCGCGGCTGAAGCCCTCGGCGGCGTCGAGCCGTCCCGGATGCGGTCCGTCGACGGGTAACCCTCGAGCGCGGGTGCCGGTGGCGAACGCCGCCGGATCGCGCAATCCCAGGACGCAGGCCAGATTCCCCTCGCCGTTCGCGAGGAGGTTGCCGACGAGGCCGCGCGGTAGTGCTTCCGATTGCGGCGCCAGAAGCTCAATATACTCGTCGTCGAGCACGATGATCCGGTTTGCAGTCCCGAACTGGGGATGGGTTCCACCGCCGCTCACGTGGAATCCAAGGCCATCTGAGAATAGCGCTGCCGCGGCTTCTAGATCGCGTACGGTGATGATCGCATGGTCGATGCCGGTTACTTCCATCGGCGTACCGTTCAAGCACTATGCGTTGTAATCACGCGTTCTTCCCCGCAAGGCACGCTCCATTTCCCGCTTCGCATCGCGCTCAGCGATGGAGTCGCGCTTGTCGTACAGCTTTTTGCCACGGGCCAGCCCAAGCTCGACCTTGGCAACGTTGTGGCGAAAATACATGCGAAGCGGCACGAGCGTGTAGCCTTTCTTCTTGATACTCGTATTGAGACGCGAAATCTCGGATCGATGTAGCAGAAGCTTTCTCGTGCGCTGTGGATCATGGTTGAAGCGATTGCCGTGGTCGTATGGCGAGATATGCGCGTTCCAGAGCCAGGCTTCACCGTTCTCAATCCGCGCGTAGGCTTCTCGTAGGTTCACGCGGCCCATACGCACCGACTTTACTTCGGTGCCGGTCAGTACGAGGCCGGCCTCCATGGTCTCGTCGATGAAGTAATCATGATACGCGCGCCGGTTTCCTGCGACCGTCAGATCGGGTGGCTTCTGTTTTGGCGCCGTGGACATTTCTCGTGTTGCCATAGTCCCGCCATTTTACGGCGTGGAGAAGCAATGCTGCAACCGATGTCATTCTTTGGCGAATATCGAGGGAGGACTGGGTGCCACTCGATCGTTGCCGGGGGTTGGACGCCATATGCCTACAGCAGGTTCATCGGATCGACGTCGACTGCCCAGCCGCGAGGCACTTGAGGCAGCATCGGGTGGATATCGCCGCCCCGAAGGAGGATTTGCCAGAAGAAACGATCATGAGACTTGGCGACGAAGCACGGCGCCGGCCCGATGATCTCAATTGCGGCCTGGCGCGGGGCGTGGCTCTCCAGCCAGTGCTGGAGTTGCCCAACCAGAGCATGCGCGTCATCATAGCAAGCCGCGTCAGATGACCCACTCTTCACCAGCCGGACCAAGCGGCTGAACGGGGGGTACAGGCTTTCCTTGCGGTAGCGGACCTCCGCCCGGTAGAACGCGAGATAATCGTGATCCGCCGCGGCCACGATGGCGAAGTGACCGGGCGTGTAGGTTTGCACGACGACTGTACCTGGAAGCTCTGCCCTGCCGGCTCGGCCACTGACCTGCGTGAGGAGCGAGAAGGTCCGCTCGGCCGCACGGAAGTCGGGCAGGTTGAGGCTCGTATCGGCAGCTACGGCACCAACCAAGGTTACACGCGGGAAGTCGAGACCCTTGGCGACGATTTGGGTTCCGATTAGCACGTCGATTTCTCCGGCCGCGAAGCTGTCGAGAATCGTCTCATGCCCAAGCCTGCCGCTCGTCACATCGCGATCATACCGCTGCACGCGCGCTCCGGGGAAGCGTCTTCGTACTTCCTGCTCGACCTTCTGTGTGCCGAGACCAAAGTAGCGAATTCGCCAGCTTCCGCAGGCGCCGCAGATGTTCGGCAGCATGCCGCGCGCGTTGCACCGGTGGCAGAGGAGGCGTTCGCCTTGTGAATGGTAGGTCATTGGGATGTCGCAGCGATGGCACTTCACCACGTGGCCGCAATCACGGCAGTTAATGAACGTCGCGTTGCCGCGCCGATTGAGGAAGAGAATGGCTTGTTCGTGGCGGCTCAGGGTCACCTCGAGAGCCCTGGTCAACGCTCGGCTAAACATCGATCGGTTGCCAGCCTTCAGTTCGAGCCTCATGTCCACGACTTGCACAGATGGAAGGCCGGTTATAGCATGCGCCGCGTGGGGATGACGGTGCTTCTCGCCTGGCGTCACCGAAGAACCATGTGCTGCCACGGACAGGTTCCGGCCCGTCACGTCGACGTGCTGCGTGGCAACACGGCTAACAAGAGAGAGCAAGCGGAATCTGCCGCGCTCGGCATCGTAGAAACTGCACACGTCCGGCGTCGCACTGCCAAGCACGACCGTGGCGCCGGTTCTTCGAGCAAGTTGCTCGGCGACATCTCGCGTGTGGTAGCGCGGCGTGCTGTCCTGCTTGTACGAAGCGTCGTGCTCTTCGTCCAGGACGATCAGGCCGAGCCTGCCGAAAGGGCTAAAGATCGCCGATCTGGGGCCGACAGCGACCGCGCATTCGCCGTGCCTGACCCGCTGCCACTCGTCGAAACGTTGGCCGCTCGTCAGCCTGCTATGGATCAGGGCGACCTGTCCCGGGAATCTTCCTGCGAACCGCGCGACCGCCTGTGGTGTAAGTCCGATCTCAGGTACAAGCACTATTGCCTGCCTGCCGGACGCCAAGGTGCTTGCGACTGCTTGCAGATAGACCTCGGTCTTCCCGCTGCCTGTTATTCCATGCAGCAGGAATATCGCACCGTCGCGCTTGGTGAGTGACTCCTCAATCGGCTGGAAAACAGCCCGCTGCTCGCACGTGAGCATAAGGGGCGAACTGGGAGTTATTGTCCGATGCGCAAGGGGATCACGTCGGGCAGGGCGTTGCGTCATTACGACAATTCCGCGCTTTTCGAGCCTTGCGATAGCGGCCCGATCGACGCCCATTTCGTCACGCAAATCATCGAATAGAACCTGGCCGCCCGCCGCGGCGACGTAGTCCAAAACGGCTCGCTGGCTGCCACTCAGCCTTTCAGCGGTTGCCGCCGGCCGCAGCTCTACGTGCAGCTCGGCAACCTCGCTTACGGCTGGGCGACCAAGGCGCGCCGCGCGCGACACCAAACCTCTTCGGACCAGGGTCTGGAGCTGCTTCACCGTATCCTGCAGGCTCAACTCGCCGGCGAGTCTCCTCGCGGTACAGGCCCCTATCTCCTGCATAGTCAACAGAAACGCGCGCTGCGCCGGCGTCAAACGGACAGGATGAGCCGGAGGCTGGATCGGGCCATACAATGTCTCGGACGCGCGATCGAGCCCATCGGGAAGCATGACGGTGACGGCGCTAGATAGAGAGCAGACATAGTACTCGGCCATCCAGCGCGCGAGCCGTAGCTGCGCTTCCGTCAGGCACGGTAGAGGGTCGAGGATATCGGCGATGTCTCGCAGGCGGATGCTGCCGGGATCCAGGCGTTCCGTGGAGAGCACGATGCCCTGGAGCATACGAGGACCAAAAGGGACCTGGACGAGGTGCCCAGGTCCCATCCGACTGCCTAGGCGGTCGGGCACCCGATAACTGTAAACGTCACGAGAGCCCACTCTCCCGAGAAGCACGATATCGGCAACATGCTCGCGCGTCTGGAGGCCGGCCGCAGCGGCCTGAGAACCGTGTTCCGCGAGGGACCGACCACCGGTATCACTCGCCTCTCCATCAGGCATGGGCTCCGACATGCAGCTCCTCGCCCACGGATGCCTGCTCGTCTGCCGCGGGACTCGCCTTTGAAACTGTGATGCACGCCTCGATGAAGTCTCGGAACAAGGGATGCGGCCGGTCGGGCCGCGACTTGAACTCAGGGTGGAACTGCGTGCCCACGAAGAATGGATGGTTTTCCAGTTCCATTATCTCGACCAGCTTGCCGTCGGGGGAGAGTCCACTGAAGACAACCCCGGCGTTAGAAATCAACTCGCGGAACTCATTGTTGAATTCGAATCGATGTCGATGGCGCTCGTAGATGATCGGTTGACCGTACGCTCTCGCGGCCACGGTACCGGGCGTGAGCCTGCACGGCCAGACGCCAAGCCGCATCGTGCCACCCTTGTCGGCCACGTCGCGCTGCTCGGGCATGAGGTCAATCACGGGATATTTCGTGAATGCGTTGAATTCGGTACTGTTGGGGAGATTAGTGTGCAGCACCTCGCGCGCGATGTCGATGACCGCGACCTGCATACCGAGGCAGAGCCCGAGGTACGGTATATGTTGCTCGCGAGCGAATCGCGACGCATGCACCTTGCCTTCCACGCCCCTGTGGCCAAATCCGCCGGGCACCACGATACCGTGCAAGCCATCAAATTTGCTCGCTACCTGCCCGTGCTCGAGATCGCCGGAATCGATCCAGCAGACCTCCACCGAACGACCGTGGTAGAGCGCGGCGTGCCTGATTGCCTCGGAGACGCTAAGATACGCGTCGGCCATGCCAACGTACTTGCCGACGATCCCGATCTTCAACGATGGTTTAGGGCGCTTGATCTCCTCAACCATGGCGCGCCATGCCTCCAGCCGCGCGGGCGAGCGCTCAAGCCTGAGCTCCTCCACCAGGAAGTCACCCAGGCCGGCGTCCTCCAGCACCAACGGGACCTCGTAGATGGTCTCAGCCGTGATCAAAGGGACGACGGCTTCCTCACTCACGTCGCAGAACAGCGCGATCTTTTCCTTCAGTTCCTGGGTCATTGGGTAGTCAGAGCGACACACGATGACGTCAGGCTGGATGCCGATGCTGCGCAGCTCTTTGACGCTGTGCTGAATCGGTTTGGTTTTCAACTCGCCGGTTGACCCGATGAACGGCAAAAGCGCTACGTGAATGTAGAGAACGTTGTGGCGGCCGATATCCTTGCGCATTTGCCTGATCGCCTCGAGGAAAGGGAGGCTCTCAATGTCGCCTACGGTCCCGCCAACCTCGACAATGACTACCTGAGCCGACGACTGTTTGCCAACGCGCTGGATACGCTCCTTGATTTCGTTGGTGATATGCGGAATCACCTGGATCGTCCCGCCTAGGTAGTCGCCTCTCCGCTCTTTGGCGATCACGCTGGAGTAGATCTGGCCGGTCGTGACGTTGCAGGCCTTGGTGAGATTCTCGTCGATGAAGCGCTCATAGTGGCCGAGATCGAGGTCGGTCTCAGCGCCGTCATCGGTAACAAACACTTCGCCGTGCTGGTAGGGGCTCATCGTGCCCGGATCCACGTTGATGTAGGGATCCAACTTCTGAATTGACACGCTCAGGTCTCGCGACTTGAGCAAGCGACCGATAGAGGCGACCGTGATACCCTTGCCCACTGATGAGACGACGCCACCGGTCACGAAGATGAACTTGGGTGTCATTGCTGCCTCCTTACTGTCGCGCATCGAGCACCACCACCTGTGTCTCCTGGGGCAATGAGGTGCGCGTCACCGTGAGCTTTTGCTGCGGCACGATCTGGCGCAAACCCATTTCATGGCAGAACTTCTCTATAGCCGACATGTCGGCTTCGTCAGTTGAAGGAACGTGCATCGGCACGACAAGGGTTGGCTCGATCTGACTGATCACTTCGGCGGTCTTTGCGATATCCAGGATTTGGCTTTGTCCCGGCACGAAGAGGACGTCGATCGGACCAATCTCGTCGACCTGTTCCGTGCTCAACACATGGCCTAGGTCGCCGAGATGACAGAGCCGGAGGTCGTCCATCTGCAGCACATAGACCGTGTTTCGCCCCTTTTTCTGGCCCGATACCGCGTCGAGATAGGTGGCAACGCCGGTGATGAGCACGCCGCGAATCTCGTACTCGCCCGGGCCTCGAATCACCTTGGGATCGCCGGCCACCGCCTCCAGGTTGTTATGGCCTTCTTGCTCGTGACTGATCGTAACGACATCGGCATGCACCTTTGTCGCCTGGCCATGAGGGTTGCCGTATGGGTCGGTTACAACCGATACGTCCTTTCCCCGAAGCCGAAAACTGCTGTGTCCCAAGAAAGTGACTTCCACGCGCTTCTCCCACGGCTCGCCGGCTCTCTCCCGTGCATAAGAGAAGAGGCGCCCCTACGAAGCGCCTCCACGACAAGAACTCTGTCAAAAGGTTTGTCATGACCCGGCTCCCCGCCCGGCCAACGAATAATCTCATACAAGGTAGCACATTGCCTCCACCGCCGGAAGCCAGCAAATCGACGAAATGGCGGAACCCATGGATGAAATTTGAGTGCTTGCCGAGCATCTGCATGGCGCGAAGGAGGCCATCGCCCCACGTCTTCGTGTTTGAACGACAGTGGCGGTTCCGCGCGCAAACGGCCTCGGGCCGAATCGAGACCGACGACTGACGCCGGCATTGCCGCACGCGACATAGGTCCCTGGGTTGGAGCCGTCACTATGCACGAACCGGCCGCGGTAACCGGCGAGAAGCCAGGCGGGCGGTTCCGGACGCCTGTTCGAACGCGCCGGCTGGACGCTCGACGGTGTGCAGCCACATATACGCTTCGACGACAAAGAGCAGGCTGACAAAGAAGGCGTGGACCAGCGTGCTTATAACCGAGATGCGGGTTTCCACGACCAAGGCGCCGCTCAGAGCTTGCAGACAAACCAGCACGACGCACGCTGCACTCGCTCGGAAGAGGTCGGGTCGCTGGTCCCTGATGGTCCAGATAGCGGCAAACAAGCCCGCGATCGAGAGCACAAGGAGTCCCGCGCCAACGCGATGCGTAAACTGTGTTGCCACGCCTCCGACAAACCTCGGTATCACCCGTCCGTTGCAGAGTGGCCAATCCAGACATGAGAGGCTCGCTCCAACGTGCCGGACATAGGCGCCGAGATAGACGACGACGTACGTGTAGACAAGGGTACCCCGGATGGCCCAGCGAATTCGAAAGGAGAGCGTTCGATCTCGGAGCGCTTCGGCCCCGCCTGCTTCCCAGACGAACGCAGCGGACAGCACGATGCTCGCAAACGCCAGGAGCGATATGCCGAAGTGCGCGGCCAGGACTTCGGCCGAGGTCGGCCAGGCGACGGCCATTGCGCCAAGCACGGCCTGAAGGAACAGGAAGAATATCATCGCTGGAGCCAGGACCATCGCCTCACGCCGGCCTCGCCAGAACCAAAGCATGCCGGCGGCGAGCGCGATTACCAGCGTGCTCTCAACGGGAACGGCAACGCGATGACTGAACTCAATCGCGGTCGCCGCTCCACCCACACCACTGAACTCCGGCAGAATCTTGCCATGGCATAGCGGCCAGGTGTTTCCGCAGCCCGCGGCGGAGCCTGAATTCGTGACGAGGGTGCCCTGCTGCAGCACCAGACACATGCCGATTGATGCGATAACTGCCAGCCATCGCAACGCCCGCCACATTGACCGGCCGGCGCCGCCGTCGCGGTTGAGCAGGGATTTGATGGAGCCAGGCCGCCACGACAGACCGACCATCCGCATTGCCCTGTCGTCCCTCCTTGTCTGGTCAGGTATCGCGGTGCACTGGGCCGCGATGCGAACGCGTGTCTCGATCCGCTGACCGCCTGAACCGCGTGGGAAATCGCACCAATACTACCCTGCGTCTCACGTCGTTGGGTTGCGAGACACCCGAGCCGAAACGCCTCGGGCGTCCTGGGCCCGGCGCCTTCCTTTAGTCTGCCTGTACTCGACAAAGTCGGCCAGAAGTCCCGACAGTTCTATAACATACTCGCATCGAACCCGGCAAAGCGCGTACACTTCTATCTCGGGGATGGATCACGTGAAGGGAGACTTACTATGGGCTCAAAGGACAAGGGCCGCAAAGAAACCCGCAAGCCAAAGACCGCCGTGAACAAGAAGAAGGAGAAAGTTGCGCCGGTGATTCAGAGCCGTGTGAAGGAACCGGCAAGCGAATCTGCCGAGTAGCATGCTCCATCGCTGCTCATCGCCAGGTTTCAAGCTTGGTCGGGCGCCGCAGGTCCGGGCTCCGCGGTCGTTTGTTGCATGATGCCTGATACTGCGCTGCCCGCTGCACTTTGGGAGGCACTTCGCCAACTGGCATACGGCGACAGGGAACGGGCGGGGATACTATCCGCAATCGCTCATGCGAAGCAGCAGCTCGAGCACGATGATCGTCTGCAGCGTGCACATACTAAGTATGTTTTGGCTGAAAGGACGTTTGCCGAGCTGCAAACGTATCGCCGGCAACTCGAGGCAACAGTCGAGGACGCAAAAGCAAAGAACCAGCGGACCGAGGAGCGCCTTGCCTCAGGAAGGCTGCAGGCGGCACGCGAAATCGAGGCGGCGCAACACGAGATTTCCACGCTCCAGCACCTGATTGCGGATAACGAAAACGCCTGGATGGAGACGTCTGAGCGTGAAGAGGCCGCGCTGGCGGCCCTGGCACCGGCACGCGCGGCGTTGCTGATCGAAGAGCGAGATGCACAGGTGCGGCGGGCCCGGGCAGAGAGTGAAGTTCACGACGCAGAGGAGCGATTGGCGGCAGTAGATGTGTTGCGCCGGGAGGCCGCGCGAAAGCTCCCGCCGGCTCTTCGCGAAAGATATCGCGTACTGTATCCGACCACGGGCGGTCATCCGTTCGCCACCGCTGCCGGTGGCGAGTGTTCTCATTGTCACCGCTCGGTTCCGGGTGAGGCGATGCAGATGCTCCGCATGGGAGTAGGCGTGCCGTCTTGCCCTGCCTGCTCGCGGCTGCTCCTGCTTCCCTGACGACACCGATTCCGGTTTACCGCACCGCGTGATAAGGTGCGCGACCGAATCCACCGTTCATTCGGTCACTGACGCAGCCAACGCACGGCAACGGCGAAGTGCGGGTCACGCACTCGCTTCCCACGCGCCCCCCTGGTGTTGCTCCCCGGGCAGTGCGCACTCCGGGCATCGATCGCGGCACAGCCCGATCATACCGGCTTGTGACCCGTCGCGAGCCATGTGTAGCGCGCGCGGTCAACCCAGTACCACGGTGGTACGGAACGTCGCTCCGCCGCGCGGATTGTCCCCAAGTCAGTAACCTTCAAGCGATCGAGACCGGCTTGGTCGAGGTAATAGCGGATGCTGTACGGAGAGACTCCATCGGCTACCGGTAGCTTACCTCGAAGCTCCGCGTAGCCCACGTGCTCTCGATGTGGCTGGCCCAGAATCCGCCGAATACACGTGCCAACTGCTCTGCGCCGTCGCATGGCTGCCGAGGGCTCACCCCACCAACCATCGGCGATGGCGACGATGCCGCCCGGGCGCACGCACCGCCTCCACTCGCGCACGGTCCGGATCGGCTGTGGAAGCGTCCAGAACACGTGACGCGAGAAAATGACGTCTACCGCGTTGTCTTCGAGCGGGAGGCGTGCGGCGTTGGCTAGCACAAAGTCGATGCTGAGCTTAGCGCGTTGAGCCTTGTCGCGAGCATGATTGAGCATCGCCTCTGAGAAATCTACGCCGGTCACCCTGTGTCCCATCGCGGCGAGAACGAGGGCGAGCGTCCCCGTTCCGGTGCCCACGTCAAGGATACGAAGGCTGTCGTTAGGCTGCACCGCCGCCAGCATCCTGGCAAGGACAGAAGTCCAGGCCCGCCGCTCGAGATCGGAGAGCATGCCGTGGCCCGGCCTCTGGTCGTATTCGGCCGCGTCCTCATCCCAGGCGGCCCTGATGCGTGCATAGAGATCCGCGCTTCCGCTCACGGCATTCTTGACCATTTGCCGTCTTTCGTCCTGTGGGTGTTACGAACGTCGCTGAGGCTGGGCATTGAACCACCGGCACCACCTCTGTAGAGCTCCAAGGTACCACGTGGCGATGGGGCACACGCAGCCTTGCCGCCGGCAAGCCGGAAACGGGTATCCTTTGATGTGCAATGACACTCGATCTTCTCGTCGTAAACGCCAGGATCGTGACGTCCCACGGCTTGGTCGACGGCGCGGTAGGCGTGTACGGCGGTCGCGTGAGCGGCATCTACGCAGGTGGCGCGCCACCGGACATGGGTCCCTCGCTCGACGCACGCGGGAAGTACCTGCTGCCCGGCGTCGTGGACGTTCACGTTCATTTTCGCGAGCCAGGACTGGAGTATAAGGCAACATACCAGAGCGAGTCGGCCGCCGCGGCGGCAGGCGGCGTCACAACGATACTCGACATGCCGAACAACGGTAGCAAGGCGGTCGTCAGCGTCGATCGCTTCCTGGCAAAGCTGGAAGTGGCACGACGGTCGTCGTTTGTCGACTTTGGCGCTTATGCCTACCTGTGCTCGGCCGATTCAGGCCAGGTGTCAGCACTTGTCGCGGCGGGCGTTGCCGGATTCAAGTGGGACATGTCGCTCGCCGGTATCGAAGTTGCACCTGGAGTCCGCCTTCCGTTGCCAGGCGAGGCGCTTCCCTACTTCGAATGCGTCGCTCGTGCCGGCGCGATCATCGGCGTGCATGCCGAAGATCGTCAGCTCGTGCTCGATTGTACGGGCAGACTTCGCACCGCAGGGCGCATGGACGCCGCGGCACATGTCGAGGCACGGCCGATCGAGGCTGAAACGTTGGCTCTTCGCCACGCCATTGATCTGTGCCGCCGGTCCGGCGCCCGGGTGCACGTCCATCATCTCAGCTCTGCCGCTGGAGTCGAGCTGGTGCGGCAGGCGAAGCGCGACGGGCTTCCCGTCACGGCGGAGACTATCCCGCCGTTCCTGTTTCTGGATTCGCGGGACTATGCTCGCCTGGGTACTGCGATGAAGATTCATCCGGCCGTGAAGCACGAGCGGGACAGGATGGCGCTGTGGGGCGCACTGCTTGACGGCACTATCGACTGCATTGCAACGGATCACGCGCCACATACTCTAGAAGAGAAGATGCGCGACGTGTGGCAGGCAAGTCCGGGTGCAATTGGCGTGCAGACATCATTGCCGCTGATGTTGAGCGCCGTGCACGAGGGGAATATCGGTCTTGACAGGCTCGTGGAGGTGATGTGTACGGTACCGGCGCGACTGTACGGCTTGGGCCCACGAAAGGGATGCATCGCCATCGGTTCCGACGCCGATTTTGTCGTCGTCGACCCTGCAGTTCAATCCGTGATTCGCAATGCGGATATGCTGTCTCCCAACAAGCTGACACCGTTTGACGGCGTGGCGGCTACGGGAGCGCCTGACATGACGTTACTTCGCGGAAAGATCGTTGCGCGCGAGGGACGTGTCTGCGGCAAGCCAGGAGGAAGCATGCACATACGTCCGGGCTATGGGACCTCTACGACGTAGCCGCCTGAGTCGGAGCTTCGAGTGTTGCCGTCGGATCCGGAAGGCTGAACACACTGCCGGCAAATCGGTCGTATCGGTCGACGCAGGTAAACAGGATCACCTGGTAATTCCGGTACAAGTCGAGCAAGAGTCCGAGCGTATTGCCCATTCTGCTCTCATCGTAGTTGACGAAGGGATCGTCGAGGAGCAGCGGGGGCTTACGTCCATCGGACACGACTTCGAGTAACGCCATCCTTGCAGCCAGGTAAATCTGGTCCTGTGTTGCGCGGCTGAGACTGTCCGCCCGTACTGCGTGCCTGCGGTCGGAAGTCTGGACCATGAGGCGCAGCCCACTTTCATCGATCTGTGCGTCCACTTCGCTGTAGCGGCCGTCTGTCATTTGCGCAATATGTCTGGAGATGCCCTCGCGGAAGGCGCCGCTCACCTGTCCGAGCGTAGCGGATATCGCCTCGCGCACGCCGCTCCGGGCGCGGTCAAGACCCTTGTAGCGTCGTTCGAGTCGGGCCAAGTGAACTTGCTCCGTGGCTAATTCTTCTTCCACTTCGGCGAGTGACTCGCTTGTTACCGTGTTGGCTATGAGCTCGCCTTCGAGGCGGTAGAGCTCGCGCTGCAGCGACTCCTTCTTCTCGTTCAGCGAATGGACCATGCCGTCGACCTGCTCGTACGCTGAGCCAGACAGACGAGACGCCGCGAGCTGGTCCAGCTCGGCCCGCCTCGCGGCAATCTGCGCGGCGACATCCGATAACCCAACCTGGAGGTTGCCAATTCGTTCGTCACCGAGCAGCTTCTCAATGCGCTCTTGCCGAATCGCGCGTGCGTCGGTGCCCGGCCGTATGGCGCGAAGTGCGATGCCCATCTCGCCCACAGACCGCAGCCCGTAGATCGAGAGCAGCCGGCTGATCTCACGCTGGATCTGCTCAATCTGCGCCACGCAAGTTGTCAGCTCGTCCGCGTATTCTCGCGAATTGTCGACGCGGACATTTCGCCGCGCAAAGAAAGAGCCAGCGGCGATAGCGAATCCGACGAGTATTCCTGCGAACAGTGCCATAATATGTGTCGCCGCGGCCAGCCCGGCGAAGCCAATCGACGTCAGCGCGCCTCCTGCGACAAGCGTGCCCGGCGAGATCGCCGGCAGGTCCTGCAGCCGATCCAGCACAAGTAAGGCCAGCTGGTGGTTGATATCGGCCTCGCGCACTCTTTGCTTCTGCAGGTCCCGTTCCAGGGCCTGAACATGCTCGAAGGTGCGCGAGACGGTGTCATAATCGAGATCGCTCAGTTGCTCCGCGGCTTGGCCCACACTCTCGTGCAATTGTTCCACGCCTTTGAGCTCCGACTCATGCTCCTCGAGCAACGCGATATCTTCGGCCAACGTCTGGGCTTGGTCACTCAGCTCGAGTCTGCGAGACCACTCGGCAATATCTTGCTCGACCGCCGCGAGGTCGCGCCGCAGGCGCACCAGTACTCTGGTGCTAGACACGTACGTTGCGAGCTTCTCCGCACTGGCCTTCGCCTTTCGTTGCAGAGCCTCGATTCGTTCGCGCGATGCACGCAGCGGGGTGGGATCGCTTATCTTCCGTAGACCGCCAGGTGACAGCGATGCAATCTCGTGCTCGATCAGGGCAAGCACATCCGCCGCCTCGGCCTGGCGCCCTGACGTCATCTTCGATTGCAGGCGCTGGCTGACAGGCGCTGCCGCCGACGGAAGCTTGCTCACCTCTTCGCTGCGAATGCAAGCCGTATTGACGTAGGTTTCCAGAGACGCAGAGCCAAGCAGATCGCCGACAATTCGAAGCGCTTCTGACGGGTCGCTTGTCGAGGAATCGTCGGTGTCGCTCACCCAGGAAAGCAATGCCGTGCCTTGCTGGAAGTCCTTCTCGATCACGTACTTTGCGGTGTCAGTGTCGAACTCGAGCCTGACTTTCGGCCGCTCTTCCTGCCCCCAGCGGATAAACTCTTCGAGCTGCGTGTCCATTGTTCGCGGATCGGCGAACAACGCCATCAGGATGGCCGCCTGGATACTGCTTTTTCCCGCTTCATTGGGGCCCTTTATGACGTTGAACCCAGGAGAGAACGGAACCACAGCTCGCTCGAACGCCTTGAAATTGTCGATCGACAGCGAGGAGAAGTTAACGGTCACGTTTGAGTTCCCTGCAGAAGGTGTATTGCGAGACGACACGCTTCACGCTGAAGATCAGCCTCTTCCGCATCCGCTGAGGCACTGATTCGCCCTTCCATTATTTGCGCGAAGTTACCGAGGACGGTGCCCTGCGGGGCTGAGACGGCACCGCCTGCGCCGGTCTGCAACTCAGTGCGGTCCACTACACGCAAGTTGAAGAACCTATCACCGAATTCTGTCTCAATTGCCGCGGGATTGATGGAGGCGCCCGGCGGGCACGCGCCAGTAAGCACGAGCTCCAGTCCCAGGCGCGCATCACTCATGTCGGTCAGCAGCTCGTCAACCCCACTCTTCGACCCGGTCGACATGTTGAGCTCGCGCCGCACGAAGCGAAGCGTGCCAGTCGGCAAACGCTCGACCCGGCAATTACCTTCGTCGTCAAACTGGACCAGTGCTACAGTCCCATCGGCGTGATCCCAGTCCACAGGTTCAGGAACTCCCGGAGAACAGGCGACTGAGCCGTTGCCAGTGCCGAAATCGAACGGTGAAGACCCACCAACACCGACGTAGCGAATGCCGATTGCCGCCGCGGCCTCGGCCATAGCCGCCAGGTCGGGCGCGGATCTGCCTGACCAGTAGCCGACGCCGATTGCCAGGCGGGGCGCCGCTGTCAGCACGGGAACGCGGGTAGTGACCACTCCGGACGCGCCGGAAGTCAGCAAAACTGAATAGACGTCGATTTCTTCGGTGGGAAGGCTCACGCACGCCGTGTCCGGTCCCAGTACAAATGCACCGGGACAGTAGTCCTGGCTGTCGGGCTGGAAGGTCCTATCGAACGCGCCCTCAGGGTCGCGGGCTCCGGGAAGAATGACTGCCGGAATATGCGCGTCCTTCAGTCCTGTGAAGAAGGCTTGTACGGCTTTGAGAGTCACGGCTGCAGGCACCGCACACCCAAATAGATCACCGGACACGACCACCGCTGTGATCTGACGGCTCGTCGCGATATCACCGATATGTGCGAGCGTTGCCACCAGCTCCGCGCGGACGTCGCGTCCGCGGATTCCGAGAGATGCGAACGCGGCACCCAAGCGCAGATTCGCGAAATGGAGAACGCTCTGACTCATCGCTCTGCCCTACTACGTCGATGGGTGACCCTGTGCAGCGCCGGCAGCGCGCCGTTCACGCTGATGGTAGGCCGCAGTGGGCCGCCTGTCAAGAAACGGAGGCTCAATGTGCAAATCGTTGTATGCTATATTGTTCTCAAAGAACGCAATTCATGTGCAAGATGTAAGGTAGGTGCTCAAGTGCCAAAAGTTCGGCTAATTGAAAGGCATGAGGTACAAAGAGCTACGCGGCGACGTGCGGGGGAACACGCTCAGAAGGAGCGCGAAGACGCGCGCCAATGGTTGCATCAGGCCAAGGATGAGGGACGCGCTCTTGAGCTCACTCTGGGCCCGGACGAGCGCGACGAGACAATTAAGGCTCGCTATCGCACAATTGCCAAGGAGGAAGGGGTAAAGATTCGCTTCCAAACAGCCGCAAGCCGTATGTACAAAAACAGAAAGGGCAATGACGAGCACGAGGCTGAAGTAATGATCATCCTAGTCTTCGAGCCATAGCGCTGTATTCTTTCAACGGCTCGAAACAGCTATTTCAAGGAGCAATGAGAGGAATTCCTGGGCAGAGCGGGGGCTCTGCACTTTTTCATGTCAGGACGCAGCCCTTCTCTTGCCCGCCTTGATCCTAAGGCAAAGAGTGAGTCATCCGGCCTCGCCCGGGCTGAACCTGTTCGCGAGGCGGTGCCGCACGGTTCGACCGAGGAGCACGCGGCGAGAGGGACGTGCCTCCATGTCAGGTGGCCCGCCCTGCCGATTGCGAACGGACCGGCAGAACAGCCGTGCGCGCGGGGCGGCGGCCGGAGCGCGTTGCCCTGTTATCGTGGAATCCATTCTATAGGAAATGAACAGTTGGTGTCACGTAGCATAAAGTGTCACGAAGACCACAACATATCGGGGATCAACTGTTGACAGGTTCTTTTCCCTGGCGTATTATTAGGTCGGACCAAAATACTGTACTTTCAGCGACTTTCGCATGTCATTTCGTGGGGCCTTCTACAACACGCCGCGGGAAGGACCCGTTCTATTCTATCGGTCGCGCGGTGAGCCCATGATGGAGATGTGTACGAATGATTGAATTGGAGACGCGCGTGCAGGAACGGCAGGAGACCAGCGACGATCGCGCGCCTGTCCGTGTGAAACGAATCCTGCCGCTGCGACGCAAAGCACCCCGCGAGGATCTGCCTGAGCTGACGGGTGAGCAGGCGGAGCAGCCGGAGGAGGTTGCCGAGCATAGCGTCGTCGTTGACAGTGTCGCGAACTACTTGAGGGAAATCGCCAAGATTCCGCGCGTCACGCCAAAACAAGAAATTGAGCTGGCGAAGCGCATCGAAGAAGGCGATGAGGGCGCCAAGCGACGTATGATCGAGGCAAACTTGCGCCTTGTAGTCAGCGTTGCGAAGCATTACCTGAATCAGGGCTTTCCTCTCCTCGACCTCATCCAGGAGGGCAATATCGGCCTGATCCGGGCCGTAGAGAAGTTCGATTACCGGAAGGGTTACAGGTTCAGCACGTATGCCGTGTGGTGGATCCGCCAGGCTGTGACTCGCGCTCTCTCCGATCGTGGCCGCACCATTCGCGTGCCTGTACACGTGTACGAGGAGATGAGCAAATTGAGCGCTGCCGTGGACTATCTCCGGCAGGAGCTCGGTGAGGATCCCACGGCCGAGAGCATCAGCGAAGAAGTCGGAATGACACCCGAAAAGGTTGCCGGACTGATGCATGTCGTGCAGCAGCCCATTTCTCTGGAAACAACTTTGGGTAGCGACGATGAGCACACACTGGGGGATTTCACCGAGGACACCGGCGCCGCATCTCCAGTCGAGAGTGCTGTCGAAAGCACGATGCGGCATGACGTCAGCACGCTGCTGAATCGGCTGCCGGATCGCGAGCGGCAAGTACTTGAGCTGCGGTATGGCATCACGGATGGACGCAGCCGCACGCTCATGGAAGTTAGTCGCGAGTTTGGCCTGACGCGCGAGCGGATTCGCCAGATTGAGGCCCAGGCACTCAATCGCATCCGCGGCCTGCAGGAAATAGAAAGCCTCCGCGAATACCTCGGCTGATCGGCTGCGAGGAAACAAGATGTGGGGCGCCCGCCGGGCGCCCCACATCGATCTGTGCACAGCCCGCGGCATCCCACACGTTGTGGCAGACGTCTCGATGGCGGCGGGGTGGCAGACCTCCCGGTTTTGACCATGACGTTCGGTGAGGAATACGGTGCGTGCCTTTGTGTGCCGGGTTGAGCATCTTGCAACAATCGTCGCGTCGTTCGTCCAGGCGATCTAGTGAGACCGATATCGCTCCATGGCCAGCAGCCCAAGGCGAATGGCGCGCTCTGTAGATGGGTCGAGATCTGTTTGCTCCAACAGGGCCTCCAGATGCGGTATCCCGTCCGGATCGCGCAGATCGGCCAATCCATCGATAGCCCCCGCGAGCAGATCGCGTTCCGGCGCGGACAACAGGTCCACGAGGATTGGCAGTGCCCTCCGGTCTCGCAAGGCGCCAAGTGAGGCTGCGGCGGCGCCGCGGAGCGCGGCTGGTTCAGTGGTGTCACGCACGAGGTCGAGGAGTCGGTCGAATGCTTCGGGCACACGCAACTGGCCAAGTTGTGTCGCGGCGTTCACCGCCACTTCGACGTCACTGTCGCGCAGCGCATCAAGCAATCTCCACAGCGAATCGTTACCAAGGGACGACGCGAGCAGGAGCGGAACGAACTGCCGGCGCTTGCCACCTCGGTCGTCAAGTGCAGCCAGGACGTACGGGGCTGCCGCGGCGCCCATGCGCTGTATAGCGGAGACAGCAGCCGTGACCAGAGCTACCGCGCGTGGATCGCCGGCTTCGTCAAGGACTTCCAGGAGGGCTGGAATCGCCTCAGACGCGTTGCGCTCGGCGATCTGCCGTACGACCTCAAGTCGCAGGGAGGGCCGGCGGCTTGTCCGAAGGATACTTAGCAGGGCCGCGGTTTCTTCGTCCATCACTTGAGCGTACTACTTTGGAGTCATGCCCTTGTCATGCTTATCCTGGAGCAGGGCCAGCCAACATCCGCTGGGTTCCCGTCGATCACCCCAGTGTGGCTCTTGCGCTATGGAGTTCGAGTGCGCACAATGGACCATGCACATACAGCATGGCAGCAGTTGCGGCTCAGGGATTGTGTAAGTGTTCTGGAGTACGGTAAAGTAACCTGGCTGGGCGACCGGGGCACCCGCCGAGGCGGGTCGCGCGGTGAGCCATCAGCTTCATGTTTCATGTATAGAGGTGACTCGTTGGCCAAGACAAGCAGTGGGCAGGCGCGCCGCCCGCGATCGGCAGTCGTTGAAGATGATCCGCCAGTAGCGGGCGGCACCGGCGCCAAAGGAGTGCGCCAGGGCGTCCAGGAAGCTCCACCTGTGGCGAGATCGCGCTCCACCCGTTCGTCCGGGCAGGGAAGCGACAGTGGAGGCACCACCCTGGTGATCGTCGAGTCGCCGACGAAGGCGCGGACGATCAGCACGATACTTGGCTCGTCCTTTCGAGTCATCGCGAGCAGGGGTCACGTTGCCGACCTACCCGAGAAAGGTCTCGGCTACAACGAAGACACCTTTGAGCCGGTGTATGAGGTTCCTTCGCGCAAGGCAAAGGATCTTGCTGCCCTGAAGTCCGCGGCGCGCGACGCGCAGCGTATCGTGATCGCGACTGACCCGGACCGGGAAGGTGAGGCCATTGGCTGGCATGTGGCGCGTCTCCTCCAAGCCACGAACCCCGATCGCCTTGAGTTTCATGAAATCACGCCAAAGGCTATTCGGGAGGCACTGGCACATCCGCGACACATCGACGACGGCCTTGTGGAGGCGCAGGAGGCGCGCCGGGTCCTCGACCGCATGGTGGGGTACAAGGCCTCGCCGGCACTCTGGAGGACTGTGCGTCGTGGTCTGTCCGCGGGCCGTGTGCAGAGCGTTGCCATGGCTTTGGTGGCCGACCGCGAGCGCGAGATTTCCGCGTTCGATATTCGCGAGTACTGGACCGTCCAAGCGACGTTCGAGAAGCGCGACGGAATCCGATTCGTCGCCGATCTGCGCCAACTCGACGGCGCGGACCTGAAGATCACTGAGGGTACGCCGCCAGTTCTGGCCGACGAGGGGGCCGCTCGCCGTGCCTTGCAGCACGTGCTTGGCAGCATGTGGTCCGTCGACAAGGTTGAGCGTACGCAATACAGGCGAAGACCGAATCCGCCGTTCATTACAAGCACGTTGCAACAGGCTGCCGGCTCAAGCCTGGGATTCAGTCCAAAGCGAGCGATGGCTGCCGCCCAGAGCTTGTACGAGCGCGGCCAGATCACCTATATGAGGACCGACAGCGTCGCCATTGCAGCAGATGCGGTTACGGCTGCGCGCGCGGTCTTGGCGGCAAGCTGGGGAGCGCAGTATGTACCGTCTGAGCCACGACAGTATGCAAACAAAGCCGGCGCCCAGGGGGCGCACGAGTGTATACGGCCCACAGATCCGGCAATCGAGTCGGTTGGCAGCGACCTCGACGAGGATTCACGGCGTCTTTACCGCCTCATTCGCCTGCGCTTTCTTGCTTGCCAGGCTGTGGACGCGGTGTATGACAGGCGTGGGGCCGATGTTGAAGCCGCGGGATGCGAGTGCAGCGCGCGAGCGCGGTCTTCGCGTATTGTCTTCGCGGGCTGGCTTGACGTCGCAGGCATGCGAGACGACGACGAGGATGACGGCGGACAGGAACTCCCGGAACTGACAAACGGTGAGAGCGTTGTTGCGGTGGATGGATCGATAGAGCGTCACGAGACAAAGCCGCCGCCGCGATATACCGAAGCCTCACTTGTCAAAGCGCTGGAGGACCGCGGTGTCGGGCGGCCGAGTACGTTTGCTCCGACAATCGACGTCATTCTTGAGCGTGGTTACGTGGTCAGGGAAGGTCGCGCACTTAAGGCGACTCCTCTTGCGCTCACGGTGACCGACTGGGCGCGGGAGCGGATTCCGGATCTCGTCGATCCGGCGTTCACTGCCCGGGTCGAAGAGGACTTAGACCGCATCGCCGATCGGCAGCAGAACTCACGCGCGATGCTTCGTCGTTTCGCCGACGTTTTCCTACCGGCGGTAGCGGAGGCAGTGGAGGCAGGACGCAAGCGGGTTGCAGGGCCTGCGCCCGAGCCGACTGGCGATACGTGCCCTCAATGCGGTGGCGATCTCGTTAAGCGAGCGGGGCAGTTCGGTACATTCGTATCGTGCAGCAACTACCCGGAATGCAAGTACAAGCCTCCGAAGGCGCAGCCTGAAGCGCCCGATGGCAAGGAAGCGCCGCCCTGTCCGCAGTGCGGAGGCCCGATGGTGCTTCGCCAGGCCTTCAAGGGTCGTGGCCGCGGGAACAAGTTCTGGGGCTGCGCTAAGTACCCGTCGTGCAAAGGTATTGTCGCTATCGATGGTACTGCATCGGAGGCGCCCTCCGTGCCGACGGAGTTAGGTGCCCTCGCGGCTGGACGTACGTGCCCAAACTGCGGCAAACCGATGGCTGTCCGTCTGGCGCGAAAAGGCTCGAACGCGGGCAAGCCATTTCTTGGCTGCACTGGTTACCCAAAATGCAAGACCGCTGTACCGCTGTCCGAGCTGGAGGTGCCTACTCTTGTCTAGGCGTTGATGGTTCCTGTGAATCGCCGCACCAAAGCTCGAAAGCCCGAAGCAAGGCTATGGGGAATGGATCCGTGACTGCCTGAGCCACGTCGCGCCGGAACGAATTGAGCTGCCAGTGTTCGGGCGTATCATGTACCTTCAGGCGTGTGAGGCTTCCGCTACTGTGCCCGGCCCCTTCAGCATACGCTGAGCGTGGGAGGCAGGCTAACGCAAGAATCGAGGGTGTGCCATGAACACGTTTTCCGCGTCCGGGTCAACTCGAAAACAGAGCCGGTTGGTGGAGATCATGCGGTCTTTCTCGGGGTCGCACGGTGGTCCGGGTTTCGGGTTCAAGGTGGCGGCTGGTGCGTCGAGGCGGACGACGGCCCTGGTCGCGTCGTTCTCAGAAGCCGATCTTGACGCCATCATGGCCGCTGCGGACGCCGGCGCGGACGCTGTCGAGATCCGCTCCGTGACCAACAAGGATCTGCAGCGGCTGTTTCAGCTGTCGGAGCGTCTCAAGGTGCCTTACGGCATCTCTCTGCCGCCGGATGCCAACGCCGCTGCCGCGGCCAGCGCAGAAGAGGCGCATGCTGATTGGGTTCGGCTACCAATCACAGGCCATATCTCTACCATGGCGTGGGATATGCCAGCACGGGTGCTGACTGTTCCATTCGAGCTCGATCTCCAGATCGCTCACGGGCTGAACGGCCTGGCAATTGATGCGGTGCTCGTCGATGAAGCCGAGAGCGAACGGTCCGAGTACACGTATGCCGACGCGCTGCGCCTGCGTGCCCTCAGTGAGGTTCTCAAGAAACCGTTGCTGTTGCGCGCTGGACCGGGAGTGCCGCCGGACGCCGCCGCAGCTTGTGAATACCTTGGCGCGGACGCGCTCGTGGTCTATGTCGAAGGCCTGCGATCGATTGACAACCTCAAAGCCTATGTCTCTGCACTCGAGAGTCGCACTGAGCATCGATGACGCCGCCGTACCAGGCTCGCTGTGGAAGTGCCAGCGATACACCAGTCCGGCCGAAGTGCCCGCTTACCTGTGATATGCTTGAGCGAACGGCAACTACGCACTGAGGCGTAAGGACGTACGGTGCGTGAGCCCTTCTGCCAGTGTATCGGTTGCAAGCCGGGTTACGACTCGGTAGACGGGGTTCCCTGGTGTGAATCCAGGCCGGAGCGGCAGACGCGAGTGGGAAGCTGTGCTAGGAGTTCTAAAGACCGGCTTATGATGGTTGGATCGGCGCGCGGGCGCCGACAGTGGTGCGTTGCCGCGGTGATCGTGGCATGTTGCGCGTAGCGAGGCCATGACGATCGTGCATACTGCGACCGCCGCGACAACGACGCATAATCGGCCCGATAACGCCGTTCCGCCCATTCCTCGAGCGCCGGTGGAAGACAGCGGGCGCCAGGTCGGTGTGGCCGCTCGCGTTCTGCAACGAATCCTCGCGCTCAGCCAGACTGTCGGTCCGGAGACGAGCCTTGATGGTTTTTCGCGCAAGCTTGCGGACATATACGCGGACGTTGGTGTCTTCAGCTTTGCGGTGGTCTACTTCTTTGATTCGTCCGACGAAGCTTTCTACGCGGAGGCAATGTCGGGCGTGTCCGTGGACGCGTGGCAAGAGGTCCTTGCCGTAGCGATCCCGAAGCGAGTCTACGATAACGTGCTGGGCAGGGCATTCCACAGCGGCGGTGAGGTGGTTTTCGCCGAAGGCGAGAAGCTCCTGGAGGATCAAGACGTAGCGGCCTGCTTTGCGCCGCTTTTCGCGTGCCTCCCACCCTCGCCAAGAGTCGTGCCGCTTTCGAACGGATCTGCGCAAGTATGGCGGGAGAAGCGCAGGCTCTATGTGACCGCTCTCGAGGCTCCAGGCCAAGGCACGATAGGCTTTTGCGTAGCCGGAAAGCTTGCGACGACCTCAAGGCTTCGCGCTTCCACGCGCCAGGCTTTGGAATTGCTCGCTCGCCAGGGTTCGACCTTCATCGAGAATATTCAGTTGTTCTGGATGCAGCGCGAGGCAATGGCCGTATCGTCGTCACTGCTGACCGTCGCGAGCGTTGTAGGCACTTCAGACATCGATCAGTTGGTGGAGCGCACCCTACAGGTGTTGCCAGGCCTCTTCGGCGGACAGTGCGCGGGCTTGCTCTATTTGGACGTCAAGCGGGTTGAGCTCCGTATGCTCGAGCCTGCCGCACTGGATGGTAAGCTCACAACGCTGACCGAGGTCAAGCTGTCGCCGAGCAGAGTTGAAGAGCTGGAACCGACGCTGCGCGGATCGACGCCCACCAGCCTCGAAGAAGTCGCCATCGCGCGCGTACTGCCGGACCGACTTGTCCAGGCTCGAGGGTTCCGTTCGGCCATGATTATTCCACTGAACATCGCCAACCGGCCGGGCGATGCGTTTGCGGTGTTCTGGACCGCGAACAGCCACCACTTTCGGAAGCGGGATTTCGACGTGGCAGTCGGCGTGAGCGAGTTGGTCAGCGTCGCGCTGGCAAATGCGAAATCTCTGGCCGACGCGACTGCCCGGGCGGAGCAGCTCACGACGCTGTACCGAACCGGTCAGATGATGAGCTCGTCACTTGATCTCGGTGGGACGCTGCGCACGATCACTGCTGCCGCGGTTCAGCTTACCAGGAGCAAGCTGTGCCTCATCTACCTGATCGATCAGAAGTCTGGCCTGCTTGAGTTCGTCGCCGGCGCGGGCCTCTCGAATGGGGATGCGCAGCCATCCTCGATCAGGCCTGGAGAGGGCTTGCTCGGGCGGTGCGCGCTTCTGGGCAAACCTGAGCTGATTGACGATCTCGATGCGCGCGGCCAGCCGGCCGTTCCAGAACTGATCCGATCCACGCATGCCAAGTCCGCTCTACTGCTGCCCCTTATCGCGAGCGGTGAGGTAATCGGCGTGTTGGCGACTGCCGTTGACGTTGCTCGCTACTACAAGTCCGAGCACCAGGAGCTCTTGCAAGCGTTCGCCAATCAGGCAGCGGTAGCCATCGAGCGTGGCCGCCTTTATGCCCTCGAGCTGAGGCGCCGGGAGTTTGCGGAGCTACAACAGACCATGACGCACTCACTTGGCTCCACTCTCGAGCTTCGGGATGTGATGCGCCAGGTTCTGCGCTACGCCGAGTCCATGATCGATAGCGATGTGTCCGCGGTGCACGTGGTGAATCAGGGTGTGGTCGAGGCGGCCGTCACGCTCTCGAAGGGCGGCATCGAGGTCTACGAGCCACTTCATCAGGCGACGATCCTTACGGAGCCCCTGTACAGCCAGATGGTCGACTCCGATACTGCGATCGTGGTCAACGACACCAATCGTGAGCCGTTATGGCGAGCCATTCACGGTTACGAGGCGATTCAATCGTGGATAGCGGTACCGCTGCTGATCGATGGTGACTACATAGTTTTCATGGACCTGTTTAGCGTCGACGCGGGCGCATACACCATGCAAGAAGCTGATTCAGTCTCGCAATTCGCCAGGCAAGTGAGCTTCGCCGTGCGCAACGCACGTATATATGCGCGTGAGCACGAGGCGAAGAAACGCCTGGAAGAGCTCGACCAGCTGCGCACGGATTTTGTGTCTACTGTATCGCATGAGCTTCGCACACCCCTAACCGGCATCAAGGGATTCACTGAAACACTGCTCACGTATTGGGACCAGTTGGACGATGAGCGGAAACAACGCTATCTAGAGCGTGTTCTAGGTGCCAGCAAGCGGCTCCAGCGACTGGTGCAGGATCTCCTATTTGTCTCGCGCGTTGAGGGAGGGATGCTGCCGCTGACCATCCGGCGCGTGCATCTCGACGACCTGATCGGTCCCGCGGTACAGGAAATCAGACAGAAATACAGAGGCCAGCGCGTCGACCTCGATATACCCGAGCCACTGCCTGAGGTGCTGGCGGATGCGGACCGCGTGCAACAGGTGCTCGTAAATCTGATGGACAACGGGGTCAAGTATTCGCCCGAAGGCATGGAGATAGCGCTTCGCTGCACCGTACTGCCAGATTCCGTAAAGTTCACCGTGCTGGATCGCGGACAAGGCATCAGGTCGCAGGACCTACCACGACTGTTCACTCGCTTTGGCAAGATCGACCAGGTGATTCGGGCCGGACACGTCGGCACGGGATTGGGGCTGTTCATATCCAAGCAGCTTGTCGAGCAGATGGGCGGATCGATTTCGGTCAGCAGTGTCGTAGGCCAGGGTAGTGAGTTCAGCTTCAGCCTGCCGCGCGCCGACCTTTAGTGGGTCACTTGTCACGTTTATGGCCTTTCCCGGAGCGCGAGAGTTTGGGCGGCCTGAAGGCCACTGCTAGGCCATCAGTGAGGCTCCCCGGCGTGAACGCCGGGGTTTCGACGGCCGTCACATTTTCCTGGTGCGCCCGACCAAGCACGGTCTGAAAATGGTCGCCAGACCTGACCATACATGGTCATAGCAGAAGCGCGACCATACATGGTCAGACGCGAGCACCGCCGTCGGGAGTTGAACCGGCAACCGACTATTTGCAGACCGTGCCCGACCAAGTTGGACCGGTTGACCGCGAGAACCCACGGTGCTAGGCTGTACTGTGCCTCAACCAAGCAGGACGGCCGCGGGCGGCTCCGCCGCGTGAGGAAAGTCCGAGCTCCAGCGAGCCAAGATGCTGGGTAACGCCCAGTGAGGGTGACCTTAAGGAAAGTGCCACAGAAACATACCGCCGACGGCTTTCGGGCCGGGCAAGGGTGAAATGGTGAGGTAAGAGCTCACCGGCAGGCGGGTGACCGTCTGGCCGCGGCAAACCCCATCTGGAGCAAGACCGAACAGGGGGCAGAGCGGCACTCTTGCTGCTCGGGGGTGGCTCCCCCCCGGTCTCCCGGGTTGGTTGCTTGAGACGCCGGGCAACCGGCGCCCTAGAGAGATGGTCGTCACTCTGGTCTCGACCAGAGTACAGAACTCGGCTTACATGCTTGGTTGAGGTGACCGATCTGGCGGCCATGTGCTTGGCCGAGCGCGGCCCGACATCCCGCCCGGGACGACAGTCGCTCAGCGCGTGCGTCCGTACCACACGGCGAGCGCGGCTATCGCGACGATGAACGCCACCATAATAGCCAGGACAGGTGTGGCTATCGCGTGCTGGACAACCGCGCCCTGAATCATGAGACGTGCATGTCGCTAGTCATCCGTTGTCGAGCAGGCTCCTGCCGGCGCCCGAGCAATCTCCGGCGTGGCTTGCGACGATCCGCTCGCCCAGTTCAGCAATGCGCCGCCGATAGGCGGGAGGCGCGATGATCTCGACATCACCGGCCCACTGCATCAGCCAACGCACGGTGGAGGCGGGGTCGCACACGTTGAATCTCAACATCGTGAACCGTCCTTCATCGCGCTTTTCGACCAGACCGTCCGGTATCTCCTCGAGAATCCAGCGCAGGGCTCGCGAGTCGACGCGCACCTCGACGACGTCGGCAACGCCGAGGGAGCCACACGCCGCGACGTGCTGACGCACATGATGGCTGTGGCCGAAGTGCTCGTCGAGCGCTACTACCTGGTCGATGCGGTCCAGCCGAAACATGCGGGGTGCGCGACGATCCCTGCAATACGCTAGAAGCTGCCAGGCCTGGCTGAAGTGCAGCAGGGCATAGGGCTCGACATCGCGATCTTCCGCGAGCGGCCGACCATAAGCGTGGTAGGTGATTCTGAGAACGCAGCGCGCGAAAATGGCATTACGTAGTTCGCGAAGCTGGTGATGAGCCGGCGCAGCGTCTGGGTAGACACACGCTACGGATTCCTGCACTTCTCGAAGCGCTCTAGAAGACTCGGCAGTGAGGGCATTGCCGAGCTTCGCCTGAGCCGATTGGGCTGCCGCCCTGAATGGTTCGTCTACCACTCGCGCAGCGTACTCTGCGCCGAACGCCAGGGCCGCCCCTTCCAGGCCGGTGAACATGAGCGGTGGCAGAAAGTATCCGGCGGTCAACGCGTAGCCCTGGCCAGGGAGGGACACAACCGGTACGCCTGCTTCGCAGAGGGCCTGAATATCACGGTAGATCGTGCGCTGACTCACTTCGAAGATCTGTGCCAAGTCCTGCGATCGAGCCATGCCGCGCGCCTGTAGCTGCAACAACAGCGCAAACAGTCGATCCATACGATTCATGTGGCAATGCTACGCTTCCGCGGATCGTTCCGCAAGCACGGCGTACACGACCTACTGTCGAGCGCGTATTCCATGGAATAAATAGATTGCGCTGTCTATAATTTGACTAAATGGAGGTCCACATGTAGGATATTCGCAGGCAGCACAGGGGTGTAGCTACACCCTGGCTTCTGGTTACGCGGGGTGGAGGGTTGTGCGCGCTGCGGGATCGGGCCGTAAGCATGCGACCCGTGCCGACTGAGCAGGTGCAGGGGCAAAATCCCCGTGTGCGAGGCCTGGCTGGCGGCAAGCGGTATGTGCCGCCGGCAGACGAGCTTGGTACGTGGTTGCCCCAGCCGCGGACCGCCGCGTATGCCGCCGGTGCTCGGTTGCCTGCGATTGGGCTGTCTATTTGCAGTTTGCTGCGCGTGGTCCCGTGTCGGAGAGAGGTCACGTCACGACTATGAGCTTAGCTCGAGTTTCTGCCATTCTTTTCGTCATCTTCATCGCCGTGAGCTGGTGGATTATCGTAACGCCGATATCGGGCATTCTGCCCGAGGCGACCGACCATGCGCAAGAGGTGGACTTCATTTTCAAGTTCATGTCCATAGCGGCGGTAGCGGTCTTCCTGATTGTCGAGGGCTTTCTCCTTTACCTGGTGCTCAGGTATCGACGCCGGCCTGGGGATGAGCCTGACGCCCTGGGGTCAGACATCCACGGCAACACCCGTCTCGAAGTCGTCTGGTCCATAATCCCCGCGATCTTCCTCATTGTGCTGACCGGCATGAGCTACAAAGTCTACTCGGATATTATTGCCAACCACAAGGACGCGTATGTTGTGAACGTGACCGCGGCGCAATACCAGTGGACGTGCCAGCATCCTAAATACAACATCGTCGAAGGCAACAGTTGCCACTTGCCCCTCAATCAGGACGTTACGATCAACTTGCACTCAAACGATGTGATTCACTCCTTCTGGGTACCGGAGTTTCGGGTGAAGCAGGACGCCGTTCCGGGGTACCCCACGTCTATGCACTTCAAGCCCACGCGGGCAGGAAGCTACCACCTGATCTGCGCGGAATTGTGCGGTCCTGGACACGCCTACATGCGGGAGAACCTGTATGTGCTCCCTGCGGCGCAGTTCCAGACCTGGGTCAAGCAGCAGCAGGCAGCGGCTGTCGGGCCTGTCGGCACTATCTCCTTCAAGAAGAATGTGGAGTCGATCTTCCAGAACCATTGCATTGCCTGCCATATCAGTCAGAAGCTAGGCGGGCTCAGCCTCGCCTCGTACAGCGGGCTCATGGCCGGAGGCAGTATTGTTCCAGGCCCGGTCTTTAAGGCGGGAGACCACAAGGACAGCGTCCTGTGGAAGATCATCCAGCCGGGCACGGCGCAGCCCGGTGGGGCGCGCATGCCGTTGGGCGGGCCGTACTTATCCTCGAATGAGATCGACACTATCACCAAGTGGATAGATCAAGGTGCGAAGAACAACTGACATGGCTGGCAGTCGACTACTCAGCAGCTTGAGAGCGGGAGGCACTGGATGTCAACGGCAGCCGTAGGGGGTGATGCCCACTTCTACCCGCACGCTCAAAGCGGCTGGCAGGCGTGGGTCAAGCGCTATATCTTCAGCACCGACCACAAGGTCATCGGCCTGAACTACATGTACACGTCTATCGTGTTCTTCATAGTGGCCGGTCTCTTCGCGGAGGTTATTCGACTGAATCTGGCTCAGCCGGGCAGCAAGGTTGTGGCGCCGGACGTATTCGACCAGCTCACCACGCTGCACGGCTCCGCGATGATTTTCTTGTTCACGATACCGATGCTCGTGGGTGGATTCGGCAACTTCCTGATGCCGCTCATGATCGGTGCGGGTGACGTGGCGTTCCCAAAACTCAATCTGATCAGCTACCTGCTCTTCCCTCCAGCCGGCATCATCATGTTCGCCGGCTTCCTGTCCGGCGCGGCGGCTCAGGCGGGATGGACATCGTACGCGCCGCTCAGCCTGCAGGCGCCCGTCGGCCTCGCCCACAACTATGGCCAGATCTGCTGGCTCATCAGCACGATCATGGTCGGCATGTCGTCGACCATCACGGCTATCAACTTCCTGGTCACGATCATCAATATGCGTGCCAAAGGCATGACGCTGCACCGGATGCCACTCTTTGTGTGGGCGCTGCTTGTTACTGTGGTGTTGACGCTCGTGGTCACACCTGCTCTGGCAGGCGCGCTCAGCATCCAGCTGCTGGCTAGTGTTTTCGGCATTCCGTTCTTCAATCCGGCCAAGGGCGGCAATGTGTTGCTCTGGCAGCACATGTTCTGGTTCTACTCGCACCCGGCCGTCTACATCATGATCCTGCCCGGGATGGGAATCATTTCTGAAGTGATTCCGGTGTTCTCGCGCAAACCCATCTTTGGGTACAAGGCGATTGCCTATTCCAGCGCGGCGATTGGGTTGCTTGCGTTCATTGTCTGGGCCCACCATATGTTTACAAGCGGGATCCAGCCGTGGCTGGAAACGTACTTCATGATAGCCACGATGATCATTGCGGTACCGACCGGCATCAAGGTATTTAGCTGGGTGGCGACACTTTTTGAGGGCAAGCTCCGGCTCGAGTCGCCGCTCCTTTTTGCTCTCGGTTTCGTTTCCACCTTCACGTTGGGCGGCATTACGGGCATATTCTTGGCATCGGTCCCTGTCGACTTGCACGAGCACGGAACGTACTTTCTGGTAGCACACCTCCACTATGTCTTGTTTGGCGGCAGTGTGTTCGCCATCTTTGCCGGCCTCTACATGTGGTGGCCGAAGATGACCGGCAGGATGCTCAACGAGCGCCTGGCAAAAGTGCACTTCTGGTTCATGTACGTCAGCTTCAATGCCACGTTCTTCCCCATGCACATCGTTGGATTGCTCGGAATGCCCAGGAGAGTAGCGGACTACGATCCACAGTTCTCGGGTCTCAACCTTTTCATCAGCCTCTCGGCCATGGTGTTGGGTGCATCGTTCCTTATCTTCTTCTACAACGCAGCGGTAAGCCTGGCGCGCGGGGAAAAGGCGCCTGCCAATCCATGGGGTGGACGAACCCTTGAGTGGACCGTTCCATCCCCCCCAGGCCACGGGAACTTTGCCACTCCACCGATAGTCTCCTGCGGACCGTACGAGTTCGCGCAGCCGGCCCAATGGTTCGGCCCGTCGGAATCCGATACAACGGCTCGGCACCATTCGTAGGTGAACTCAGTCTGCGTTGCTCACGTGATGAAGGAAAACGGATGAGTACGACCAGCACGGAAATCTCGAAGCACCACGCGGTCAGGACCAATACCGGATTCAGTAACGGACTTCTGGGCGTCATGTGTTTTCTCAGCTCCGAGATGGCGCTATTCGGCAGCCTGATCTTCATGTATCTGTATGAACGCCGCGCTGCTCCGCACTGGCCGCCCACGAACTTCCCGGGAGTCAAGCCCTTTGAATGGCAACTCCCCACGGTAAATACCGTCATCCTTCTCAGCAGCGGTGTCACCATGCATTTTGCTTTTCAGGCGCTGCGGCGCGCGAACATGCGCGCCATGTACACCCTGTTGGTGACAACGATCATTCTCGGCGCGATCTTTATTGGTGGGCAGGCTTACGAGTATCACAACCTACTCACCGGCAATAACGCTTTGACGATGAGCGGCAACACCTATGGGGCGACATTCTTCACGCTGACGGGCCTTCACGGTGCGCACGTGACCGGGGGAATCATCTTCCTCCTGGTGCTGCTTACTGGCACCCTAAAAGGGAAGTACCACCAGCGAAACACGATGGTGCCGCACGCGGCGACCCTGTACTGGCACTTCGTCGATGCAGTTTGGGTCGTGCTCTTCGCCTTGTTCTACCTGACGGTGCCGTGAGGCTGGCCGCCGGTCGCTTCGACGTACCTGGGGAGATGATGGGGTGGCTACTTGTTTGAAGGAAAAGTCGTGAAAAGCAGCAGCGTCATGACAAACACGGGGCCAGCACTCGATTCGCTGGCTATCCCTCGCGGGCCCGAGCTGATGACGGAGGAAGCGACCAGGTCACGGAGAGTACGAACATCCGTCTTGTCGGATTACATCTCGCTCGTCAAGCCGCGCATTCTCGTCTTGCTGCTGATAACCACGCTGGCGGCATTTCTCATCGCCGCGGGAAGCCGCCCGTTTGGAGGCGTCGAGCTGATGCGCCTCGTGTCGTTGACCCTGCTTGGAGGTACGCTGGCTGCCGGCGGCGCCAGTGCCCTCAATCAATACCTGGACCGCGATATCGACGCCCTGATGGCCCGCACGAAGAACCGACCGTTGCCTGCGGGCAGGCTTAGGCCGCAGTCCGCGCTGATCTTCGGGCTGACCCTGACAGCCTCGTCCGTGCTGGTGTTCGGTCTAGGCGTGAACTACCTCAGCGCCGGACTTGCCGTGTCAGGCAATCTGTTTTACGTGCTCGTCTACACGTGCTGGCTCAAGCGGGCCACCCCACAGAATATCGTTATCGGCGGCTTGGCCGGAGCGGTGCCGCCTCTGGTTGGCTGGGCCGCGGTGCGCAACGACATCGAGCTGCCGGCGCTTCTGCTATTCCTGATCATCACGCTGTGGACTCCACCACACTTTTGGTCGTTGTCCCTGTTGACCCGGCGCGACTATTCACGTGCCTCAATTCCAATGCTGCCGGTGGTCAAGGGTCTGGACAAGACGTGCGTGAACATTCTGGCCTACAGCGTTCTGCTCATGGCTGGCACGCTGGCCCTCTTTCCCACAGGCGCCATGGGTCCGTTGTACCTTTGCGTGGCCATCGTTCTTGGCGCGGCGTTCGTCATTCAAGCTGCGCTTTTGCTTCGCGACCGATCGCAGCTGCGTGCCAAGAGCCTGTTCGTGTATTCCAACATGTACCTTGCCCTGCTTTTTGCTGCGATGGTGGCTGATAGGCTCGTGGCGTTGTCCTGAGCGATAGTGGGGCGATTGCTCATGCACAGCACGACCGCGGCCGGCGAGCCGCTGTTGCACGGGGTCAGGAGGGTGGTGCCGCGCACAGTGCGGCGTTACCTGTACGGCCTGTGCGCGGCGGTTGGACTGCTTGGCGTGGCACTGTTGCTCCTGAGGCCAGCGACGTCGGATACCCCCAACACATCGTCAATCCCCGGCATCGCGCTTGGAGCGCCCGCGCCGGACTTCGTGCTGAATGACCTTCGGGGCAGTCCCGTCAAGTTGTCCGGACTTCGTGGCCGATGGATTCTGCTGAACTTTTGGGGCGTCACCTGCCCTCCCTGCCAGTCTGAAGTGCCCGCGCTGGAACGGGCGTTTGCCGCGCAGTCTCGGGGCGGTCCAGCTGCAGGATCGGCGCCAATGGTGTTGGGTGTCGACGGCGATCTGGATCAGACCAGTGTGGTGAACCACTATGCGGAGCGTTTGAATATATCGTATCCGATATTGATTGACTCGAACCTGACAGTTATGACTCGATACCACATTGGGGCGCTTCCCACTTCGTTGGTTATCGATCCGGCGGGTCGAGTTGCAACGGTGCATCTCGGGCCGATGAGCAGCGAAGAGATCGCCACGGCGCTGCATGGTCAGGTGTGAGTAGCGGATTTCACAGCTTGAGCCCCCTCTTTCACTCGAAGTACTCTTGGAAGCCAAATCTAGTGTGGTATAATGGTTAGTGAGTTGGGGACTGAAATAATGGGGAGTGTTTGTCATTTTGCCGGCCTCCACCAGCCGGTGTAGATGACAGCATCGACGATTTCGAGGTACGCCCAGGCTCAGTAGGCGGTAGCCAAGTCGGAAGCACGAGGAGCATTGCATGTTTCAAGACCGCGAACTCACCTGCCGTGACTGTGGAAACACGTTCACGTTCACAGTTGGCGAGCAGGAGTTCTATGCCAGCAAGGGGCTGGAGAATACGCCGCGTAGGTGCCCAGAGTGCCGGCGGATTTATAAGTCTGGTCGGCTCGAGGGTGGGCGGTCGAGCTATGGTAACTCGGGTGGTGGATATGGCGGCGGTTATGAGCGCGAGCGCGGACCTCGGCAGATGACTGAGGCGACGTGTGCCCAGTGTGGAAATCCCACTCAGGTACCTTTTGTTCCTCGTGGCGACCGGCCTGTGTACTGCAGCGATTGCTTCGCCCAGATCAGGGCGGGGTCTTTCAGCGGTAGCCGGTGAGGCCGAGCGAAGATCGTCGCGGACCACGGAATCAGGTCCGCATCAATGAACAGATCCGCGCTCGGGTGGTGCTGGTCATCGACTCTGATGGTAGCCAGCTCGGGCAGATGCCGGTGGTGGACGCCCTGCGGATCGCTCGTGAGCACAATCTGGACCTCGTGGAGGTCTCGCCCCTCGCACAGCCCCCTGTCTGCAGGATCCTCGACTACGGCCGGCAGCAGTACGAGCAGTCTCGCAAAGAGCGCGAGGCTCGCAAGAACCAAACCAAAGTCGTGATCAAGGAAGTGCGGGTTCGCCCCAAGACCGATCCGCACGACCTTGAGACGAAGTTACGCGCGATTACCAAGTGGCTCCAAGAAGGGGACCGCGTGCAATTAACACTGCGCATGCGAGGGCGTGAGCAGGCCCATCCCGATTGGGGGCGTAAGGTTCTGGTCGAGATGGCGTCGAAGATTGGCGACGTGGGGCGGATTGAGCGCGACGTTTTGGCAGAAGGTCGCCAGATGACTCTTGTGCTTGCGCCAAGCGCCCTGGCGGTCAAGAAGCCCAAGCCGGCAGTGGCAGCCGCTCATAGCGAGACCTCCAGTCCGCAGGTCGAGGCGGTTTCGCCCAGCATGTAGATACGTCGACTATCGTGTCCGCCAGGGACGATTCCGCGAAGGCCTGCTCCGCTTGGGTGCAGGCCTTCGGCATACCGGCAACGCCACTATGGCGGTGCTGCTACAAATACAGGCGCTCGGTGTACTCCTTCAGCATCCGCTGCGAACTGAATGCTGGTGCACAGGTTCTGATTGATTCCTTCATGATCGCGATCCATCGCTTCGGAAGGCCGGTGCGCCTTCTGTCATAGAACGCGGGGATAACCTGGTTCTCCAGCACGTCGTAGAGCTCAGAGCTGTCCACATCGTCGTTGCCGACTTCGCCGCCGAATGCCCAGCCGTTCTTCCCGTTGTATCCCTCGTCCCACCATCCGTCGCGGATGCTGCAGTTTGGAATGCCGTTTAGTGCCGCCTTCTGGCCACTTGTGCCGCTTGCTTCCTGCGGGCGCTCAGGGTTGTTCAGCCAGACATCCACGCCTTGCACCAGGACGCGGGCAAGGCCCATGTCGTAGCCTGGTAGCAATACGACTTTACTGGCCAGGTCCTCGGAATGGGACAAGCCGGAAAGCGTCTTGATCAGCCACTGGCCGCCTCCATCCGCGGGGTGAGCTTTGCCGGCGAACACGAGCTGAACCGGACGATCGGCGTGATTCAGAATCTTAGTCGCGCGCGCGTTATCGTGAAAGAACAATGTGGCCCGCTTGTATGTCGCGAAGCGCCTGGCAAAGCCGATGGTTAGCGCGGCAGGATTGAGAGGGCGTAACGTGGGTTGAAGCGCAGTGGCAGCTGCAATCAGGCGCTGCTTGAGAGCAACATGGACCGACCACAGCTCGTCGTCTGCCACGGTCGCAAGCTTCGCCCACACGGCGGGGTCGTCGACGTCGCGCATCCAATCCGCGCCGAAGTGGCGCGTGAAAAGGTCTCGCAATTCGGACGCCAACCACGTGCCTACGTGCACGCCGTTTGTCACCGATGTGATCGGTACGTCGTCGATCGCCAGGGCAGGGAACTGCTTTGCCCACATCGAACGAGCAACCGCGCCATGCAGCTTGCTGACGCCGTTTGCGTGTTGCGAGAGCCGGATTGCCAGCGGGGTCATTGCGAACTGGCCAGGCGGGGCGCCCGCCTCCTCTGCCAGGGCAAGAAACTGCTCCGTGGTTAGCCCCATGGCTTCGGGCAGGCCCGGAAGGTACTGGAGAACGAGGTTTGTGGTGAACACTTCATTCCCGGCGGGAACGGGCGTGTGGGTTGTGAACAGGGTGGACGCGGTTTCGAGGCGCAATGCCTCCTGGGGCGCCACACCATCGCGCACCATTTCGCGGATCCTCTCCAGTGCCATGAATCCGGCGTGGCCCTCGTTCATATGCCAGCGGGTCGGCTCGATGCCGAGTGCTCGCAGGGCGAGCACACCACCCACGCCGAGTATGACCTCCTGGGCGATGCGCGTTTCTTTGTCCCCGCCGTAAAGGCGCGAGCACAGCACCCGATCCGCTGGAGAATTCTGCGTCACATCGGTGTCAAGGAGATACACCGCGATACGCCCGACCTGCAATCGCCAGACACGGGCGAAGACCGACCTCTCGGCGCAAGGGACTTCGATTACGATATCTTCGCCATTCGGCCCTGCGAATTGAAGCGGGACGTCGTCCTGACCCGCGTGGTCGGGCGCAGCTATTTGCTGACCAGTTGCATCGATGATCTGTCGGAAGTATCCCTGGGTGTACCAGAGGCCGACACCGACGAAAGGCAATCCGATGTCGCTGGCGGTCTTGCAGTGGTCTCCGGCCAGAATGCCGAGTCCTCCAGAGTAGACCGGCATCGACTCGTGAAATCCAAACTCGGCGCAGAAGTACGCGACGAGCAGCTTGGATCGCCGATATCGTCTCGGAAACCACGCATTCGGCAGCGACTGCATGTACTTGTCGAAATCGACCATGACACCGTTGTAGAGCGACATAAAGATGGGGTCGCCGGCGAGCGCTTCTAGTCGTTGCGCGGTCATCGATCGCAGCACTCTGATGGGATTGTGTGCCATGGCGTCCCACGCTTGGGCGTCGAGCGAGCTAAACAGCAGCTCGGCTTTCGGGTTCCAACACCACCAGAGATTTCGCGCTAAAACTGACAGTCGTTCGATTGGCGCCGGCAGCGCAGCCAACGAACCGACCTGAGATGTCTCAACCACTGTAGAGCCTCAAAGTCCTATGCTAAAACGCCACGGTTCCATTGTAACGGCTCCGGTCGCCGCTTCACCCGCTACAAATCGCCTAGCCCAACCGCATTTCAGTCCATAGAGTACTGGATCCGGCAGCTATTCCGATAGCGTACTTTCGGCAAGATTCCTGAGGGCACGTACTAGTACGTTTGGCGGCGCCGGCACGCGACGAAGGCGGTCTGCGCGGCACGTGGCATGTGCGACCGCCTACCCGGCGCATTGCGCGCCGTGTGGATCGCAATCGCCCTCAGGCGGGGTCGGCTGACAGGGGTCAGGAGCGCAAACTTGTGCAGCAGTCGGCCTTCGCGAATCAGGAGCGGGATCTCGACATTTGAGCCTACTCCTGTGGTATAATCGTGAAAGTGGTCCCTTGATTCGGTGGGGTGTGGATCACCGCTTGGTGTCGTTACTTGAAGCGCGGGCATGATACACCCCTTTCGTCGATAGTGACGTTTGTCGAGTGTTGAGGCGGCAGCGCAAAGAAGGAAGAACTTGTCCAATCCGGAAATGAACAATCAGCCAGGTGACAATCCCGAGGCGACCGGGTCCGACCCTACAGTATCAGCGGAAACCACAACCCCCCCATCGGAAGCAACTTCAAGTGACCAGGCCCAGGTAGCGCAGGCGCTGCACCGCAGTGCTCCTTTGCCGCGTGCTCCATACGTCTCGCGAGAGGAACGAGAGCGCCGGCGCCGTGAAGCGCTTTCCGGTCTCGTCATCGGAGAGTGGCGCGAGGGGAAAGTCACGGGAATAGCAGGTTTTGGCGCATTCGTAGACCTTGGTGGCGTCGACGGCCTCGTTCACGTATCGCAATTGGGTACAGGCGGCTATGTTGAACGCGTCGAGGACGTCGTACAGGTCGGTCAGGTAGTTCGCGTCCGCGTAGCTGAAGTCGACATGGATCGGGGACGGGTGAGCTTGAGCATGCGTGAGCCGCGTCCTGCAACTCCGCTGCAGCGCGATCGACCGGCTCTGACCACGCCCAGGTCGCCGAGACCTGTCGGCAGCACCGGACAAACGACTTCCTGGACGCCTGAGACTACTCCCGAGCAGCGTCCTGACCGGCGTTTCCGGGGCGGCGATCGCAACTTCACGGCGAAGAACGAGGATCGCCCCAAAAGGGTCGGCGAGCGGACTCGTCGTGGCCGCGACAGCGCGGATGAGGAGTGGCGTGCCGTACGTGGAGATCCGCGCAATTACTACAGCTACTCTGAGGATTCTGAGGAGGAGCCCGCTCCGACAACGGCCGAGGAATTGGTTGCTCGCTTTGGCCGAAAGGATGCGAGCAAGTAGCGCGCCGCTTCGAGTCGTTTCCAGAAGGTGCTATGGCCCGCCGTAACGGCGGGCCATATTCTTATGTGTGCCTTGGCCGGCGCATCCTGCACCCATGGAACGCAGTCGCGGCAATCTCTGCTGCCTCAAGCACGAGAATTGCGGGTCATAGTCTGGCGCCTCGCAGCGACCTAGGCGAGTTTCTTGCCGATTTGCTGCCGCGTCGCCCAGACGGAGGTGATTCATGTACCCGGCACCGCCGCCAGTTCTCACGCGGCGCAGAAGGAGGCGCCTTCCCGCCAGCATCGGAAGCTATGGTGGAGGGCCGGCGCAGCGGGCGCGACGACGTAAGGGCCATCCTGCGAGTCCTCGACGACGGCGACTGACAGTCGGACGACCCATAAGCGCCTATCACCTCTACGTGTTCGGGTGGCGTCGATATGGTGGGGCTGCAGCATGTCCAGGCCCTTGCCGGACTCGAAAATGTCGCACCCTGTCACGTAGTCAGGCGAGGCGCGGCCTCTGCGGCAGGTGGTGATGCAATGGATCTGCGGCATCCTGGGCACGTGCCGTCGGCCTGCGGGATAACAACGCCACAGGCAGGACAGTCCTGGAACCGGGAGCGGGTTTTTGCCGAGCACTCAAAGGCTGAGTTTGCGCTCGTTTCCTTGCCCTGCGTCGACAAGGCGCGACTGGCACCCACTCGCCGAGCCAGCTGTCGTACGCCGTTCCCGTCGCCTCTGCCGGGCTGTCGGGAGAGGAGACCTCGGGCGATTCGCCGCCGTCCGGCCACTGCGTTTCAGGTTGCTTCCTTTCCTTTGGATGCTCCCACGGGAATGTGTCGTCAGGAGAGCCTGGTGCAGGTTGCCAGGTTCCTTCGTTCGTCGTGACGACGCCTAACCTCTCGCAGACACTCAGTACAGACAGAACGAGCATACGTGCAAGGGCCACCGCTCCGAGACGACTTCGCGCGAGCGGTGTCAGGCACAGAGAAAGACAAGCCGGCCAGCTTGCCGGATTACAAGGGTACGTAGCGCCCGCGTGATGGTGGCAGCCAACGCTCGTTGACAGTTTTTTACAGTGTTCGCTCTGTGTCTGACAGCCATTCCGTGCCAGTATGCGGGTGTAACACGGAAGCAACTTGGAGTGATCGAGGAGGGTCGTCCCGTGGACATTGCCTTTCGAGCCCGGCACGCCGCGCCATCACATGCTCGCTCCTATGCATCGCATGTGTTGTGGATTATGTTTGCCATCAACTTTCTCAACTACATGGACCGCTTCATCCTGCCCTCTGCCCTTTCCAACATTCAGAAAGAGTTCCATAACAGTGACTTTCAGTCAGGATTGCTCGCCACGGCCTTTACCCTTGTCTACGCCGTTGCGGCACTGCCATTTGGCCTCTGGGCGGATCGCGGTATCCGGAAGAATGTGGTGGCTGTCGGTGTTGGCTTGTGGAGCTTGGCCACGCTCCTGACCGGTGCCGCGGCCAACTTCCTCGCGCTGTTCGCGGCCCGTGCGGCCGTCGGCGTCGGTGAGGCAGGCTACTATCCGGCCGGCACCTCGCTGTTGGTCGACTTCTTTCCCAAGGAGAAACGGGCCTGGATGCTTGGCGTGTGGAACGTGGGCGCCAGCCTGGGCGTAGCAGTCGGGTTTGCCGCCGGAGGCGTGATCGCCGACCACTGGGGCTGGCGTTGGGCATTCTACTTCACCGTAATCCCCGGAGCCGTTTGCACCCTGCTGGCTTTTCGCATCCGCGAGCCTCGACGCGGCGGCGAGACAGTTGAACCTGCGCGCACGCCCGCAATGACCGCTCCGCCATACTTGACGGCCGTGCGTCGCGTCCTCGAGGTGCGCTCTATGCGCTTTGCGGTGGCCGCGCAGACTTTGAATTTCTTCGTGCTCGGTGCGGCGGTGCTGTGGTTTCCCACCTTGCTCCAGCGGCGGTTCCAGATGTCCTCGGGAACAGCGGGGTTGATCAGCGGCGGCGTGCTGGTCTTGGCCGGGATTGCCGGCACACTCGGCGGCGGCTGGCTCGCCGATCGGCTGCTACCGCGTTTCCCCTCCGCGCGTCTCCTGGTCACTGCCTGGGCCTTCCTGCTCAGCGCCCCCCTGCTGGTCTTCTCACTCCTTGCCGGCAGCCTTGCCGTCTTGTTGCCGCTGTTCTTCCTCGCCGGCACTTGCCTGCAGGCCTACAACGGGCCGATGAGCGCCTTGATGCAGGACGTGGTGCGGCCAGAATTGCGCGCTGTCGCGGTAGCCGTCTCGCTCGTCACCGCGCATGTGCTGGGTGATGCCTTCTCCCCATCGCTGGTGGGCGGCCTCTCCGATCTGATCGGCGCGGGGCACGCGGATACACTCGGCCACCATCTGACCGATGCGTTGGGGTTCACCCTGCCGCCAGTGATACTGGCCGCCGGTATCGTCTGCCTACTCGGCCTGCGTCACGTTCAGCGCGATACCCGTACTGCCGAAGGCGCGTATGGTACATAGTCCTGCTGGAGGTAGCCGCCAGCTTCAGGGGTATACGCGCTAGCCTGCGCGCCCGGGTTGTCAGGCCGGCACTACTGTCGGGATACGGGGGCCTCGGACAGGGACTCTGCCGGCGCCCGGCCCCCTGCCGCGCGCTCACGCTCCCGCAGGGCCGCCGCGAGAGTATCCGAGGCACGCCGCTGCCACTTGTGGAAGGTGGCCTCATCCAGTTGCAGCAGCCACTCCACTACCCGCTCCAGGTCGGTTCGCGGCCCGCCTTCTCGTTGCCGCCGTTCCTGGAGCTGGCGCAGCACTCCTGGCCAGCGGCGGCGGCCGATACCCCGCACGTATGGGTAGTACAGGCAGTTATAGAAACGGGCAGCCTCGGCCACGACGCCGTGCCTTTCGTCGGCGGGCTTGAGCGTCTCAAGGAGGTCCTTTAAGGTCTCCGCGAGCATTGCCGCGCGATTAAGTCGATTGTCCTCCAGCGCGTGGTCCTGCACGGCGCGTGCGACGCTCGTGAGGTTGAGCAGCGAACTGGTAGCCATTCTGGTCGGATCGGTCAGGTGGGTCAGCGCACGGCGCACGGCGTCGTTGAACTGCTTGCAGGTGGCCAGCTCCGGGCTGGGCCCAGCCGGCGGCGTGGCCAAGGCCCCGATGTAGGCGCGTGCTGCCGCGCGCTCCTCGCGCACAGCGTCGGTGAAGAACACTCTGTCCAGCCATTCGCGCACGCGGTCGGAGAGCGGATTGAACGGCGTGATCACCGCGAGCAGCCCGATGATGAGCCAGCGGCCGCGTGCGTCGTCGAAGCCAATCAGGCCTCCGGCAAGGCCCAGCAATGCCGCCAGGAGGGCAACCAGCACCGTGGCACTGTAGAGGAAATCGCGGCGCACATCTATCCCCAGCAGCAGGGCACTGCGCACTGCCACGGTCGCCAGGACTGCCCCCAGACCGGTCAGCAACAGCAGGTAGGTAACAAACTCGGGCCAGGCAGCGTGTTGCAGTTCGCGCAGCGACTCATAGCCGCTGCCGACCAGAAAGCAGAGCGCGCCTCCCACCAGCAGCCGTGCCTCCAGGGCAGATACAGGCGTCAGTGACGGCGCTGCGGTCTCCTGGTGGTGGGTCGCGGTGACGCGCAGTAGGGCAACCAAGTTGATTGCCGCGAGGCCGGTGCAAATCAGCAGGTAGCCGGTGTACAGCCCATAGAGGGGTCCAGCCGGATCGTGGTGGATTGCGATATAGTCGCGCACCAGGTTGGTACCCGTGCCCAGGATCACGATCAATGCCGCAGCGCTATAGTTGGCCCAGAGGAGGGGTTGCCGCCAGCGCCCTGACACGGCGTGCGGATTCAGACAGAGACTCAAGTGGAGCCAGAGCGTGATGGGAAGCACATCGCAGAACCAGCCAAACCGGTCCAGTGTCAGCCATACGCTGGCAGGTCCATCGTGTAGCGCCTCTTCCACGCTCCCATAGAGGAAGAACAGGGCCGTGGCAAGCGCCGTGCTGCCGGTGAGCACAGACACAGTGCTGCGTTGCCCGCGCGCTACGACATACAGGCCCAGCCAAAGGAACCCGGCGAGGCCAATCACGTGGAGCACGAAGAGCGGCGTCTCGCTGGCCATCCGTACCATGCCCTCAGGTGCCGGAACATCAACCGGCACCATCATAATACGGCGTCCGGGCGGCGTCGAGCTACGATCTGCAGCACTCCTGTGTCTCGCTATTTCTGGCAGGGGGCGCAGACCTCAAAGCCATGAGCGAGTTGGTGGGACATGCCAACGTCCAGATCATGCGCGACGTGTACCCGAAGACCTACCGCGACCAGCGGGCGCATGCACTCGACCTGCTTTCAGGCGCGCTGGCGACCCGCAAACGGGCCGTTTCCTGTGCGCCTTAGCAATTTCATAGTAATCGGCAGCAAAAAGGCCCTCCGAAGTACGTACTTCGGAGGGCCTTTTCTCTGGGCTGGGGGACAGGGATTCGAACCCCGGCTGGCTGATCCAGAGTCAGCTGTCCTACCGCTAGACGATCCCCCAATGGCTTTCACTATGCTACCCGAACATGGCTTCAGATGCAATGGTTCCATCGAGCACTGCGCTCGCCAGGCGGCGCATTCGCGTGACGAATACCGCTGTGTCGAAGAGGGCAGCGCGATCGCGGCACGCGCGCGCATCGTAGCGCTGGTCGTCAAAGTGAACGAGCAGTTCGGCGAGCGCCGCACCGGTCTGCGGCGCGAAGAATTCGCCGGTGGCGCCTTCGACGACGGTCTCGAGCGCACCGCCGTGCCGATACGCGAGTACCGGAGTACCAGCGGCCATGGCCTCTACTGGAACTATGCCGAAGTCTTCCTCGGGAGGAAAAAGCACGGCCCGCGCACCCGCGACGAGCCTGGACAGGTCGGAGGGACGTTGCCAACCCGCGAACGTGACCGTCGCACCGGCCAGCTTCCTGAGGCGCGGAGCATCGGGACCCGTGCCGGCGACGACCAACGCAACGCGCGCGATGTTTGCTGCCTGTATGGCAATCTCAACGCGCTTCGAAGGCACCAGTCGCCCGTATGACAAGAAATACGTGCGGTCGAGGGGTGCTCTGGCCGGGGTGAAGGCATCAGTGTTGACGGGAGGATGTATGACACGGCTTTGCCGAGCATAGGCCCTGAAGATGCGACCGCGCACTACCTCTGAGTTTGCCACAAACTGGGTGACCCTGGCGGCAGCTTCTTGGTCAAGCCTTCTCAGGTGGTCATACTCCGGACGCAGGAATGGCATCACTCGGCGGATCCTGTCGTGGTCGAGCTCGGTGTGCAGGCCGTAGAGGAAGTGCGGCGGTGAATGGCAATAGCAGACATGTTTCGCGTCTGGCCCAACTGCGATCTGGTGCGCCGCGAATGAGGACGAGCTGATCACGAGGTCGAAGCGACTGAGATCAAGGCTTCGCCAGACGTAGGGATAGACAAACGTACAGGCTTTGGCAAGTAGTCGTCTGCGCGGAAGCCAATCAGGCATCAGATGTCGCACGGTCTCGGGTGAGATGCCGAAGCCGCGTGCCGCCAGCTTCTTCCGGTCGTAGAATGTCGTGAATATCGGCGCGGCCGGCCACAGGGTGTGAAGTGCCTCCAGCACGCGTTCCGCACCGCCAATCTGCAGCAGGTAGTCGTGGACGATTGCGATTCGGGCCGGTCGACTCATGACTTCGTGTCGGCCCTCTTCCACCGCCGCGCAGACACAGCGAAACGCGCGCGCTCTAGAAGCACGAGCAATGCGAATTGCGGTAGTGCAAGCATGCGCCGCCATCGCCATGGCTCCCGCATGAGCCGGTGTGCCCACTCCAGACCGGCTCGCCGCAGCAGTCGCGGTGCTCGCGCGGTGCGACCGGAAATGAAGTCGAAGGCACCCCCGACACCGATGCACACGGGCACACGCAAGTGCTCTCGGTTGCGCGCGATCCAGAACTCCTGCGCCGGGGCGCCAAAGGCAACCAGCAGCACGTCTGGACGCGCGGCGATGATCCTGCGGGCTATCTCGTCCTCATGCTCCAAACACGGCGAGCCCGCGAAGACGCCGGACACGCGTAGGCCGCTATTGCGAGCCGACAGCACAGCGGCCGCCTTCCTGGCAACACCCGGTCTTGCGCCCAGCAGGAATAGTCGGGTGCCGGGTGGCGCGGCGACGGCGAGTTGCTCGACGAGGTCGACGCCGCCAACTCGTTCGGGAAGGGCCCTGCCGAGAATGCGCGCGGCCACCACCGTGCCGATTCCATCAGGCACCACCAGATCCGCGTTTCGCAGCACGTGTCGGAACGTCATGTTCCTGCGTGCGAGCATGATGAACTCTGGATTGACAGTGACAACGTGTCGTGACTGGCCCTGCGTGATCCAGGCCAGCAACTGCTCGACCGTCTGGCGCATGGTCAGGGCGTCGATAGGAATTCCGAGCACATTTGAGCGATCGTCAGCACTTTGGCGCCCAACCACTCTACCCAGCCCGCCTAGGAGCCGGCGATCTGCATTCACTCTGGTCCACCAGCCTTCTGTCTTTACATCTTACAGCCTCGGCGCTTCAGGTCACATCAGTGTTTCCGCCACGTTCGGCGGCGGGCCCCAGATCACCTGACGACGGTTTGGACTCGATGGCTTGTCGTTGCAGAAGCCGGCTGGCTGCAGCTGTCGACCCATTCGCCAGAACGTCTGGCGTATTTTGGATGGCTGTTCTACTATCGGCTACACTGAAGACTCGGCAATCGTCTCTGCTCATGTGGATTGATCGTGTCTATGCTCGGCCTTGAAAGTCTCAACCCGGCACAGCGGGCAGCTGTCGAGCACGTCGACGGCCCGCTGCTTATCCTGGCCGGTGCTGGCTCAGGAAAGACTCGTGTGCTGACGCAGCGGATCGGCTGCCTTCTGCAAAACGGCCACGCACGGCCCTGGGAATTGCTCGCGGTCACGTTCACAAACAAGGCGGCGGGGGAGCTCAAGGAGCGGCTGGCCCAGGTGGCAGGCCCGTCTGGGCGCGACGTGACAGTCGGCACGTTTCACAGCGTTTGCGTTCGCCTGCTTCGGCGCGAATGGAGGGCTGCAGGGCGCGACAACTTCACGATCTACGATGACGACGACCAAAATGGCGTGATCAAGGCAGTCATGGCGTCGTTGCATATACCGGAGAAGCAGGTGAGCCCTGGTGCGGTTCGAAATGCACTATCGCAGGCGAAGAACGACCTGATACCGCCCGAGCGTTACGAGCCGAAGACCTATATCGACGAGTTCGTCCGGCGCATCTACGATAGCTACCAGCGAAAGCTGCGTGAGAACAATGCTCTGGACTTTGACGATCTTATTATGCAGACCGTTCTGCATCTCCAGAAGCTTGACGACCGCCGACGGGAGATCAGCCGCCGCTACAAATACATCTCGGTGGATGAGTACCAGGACACGAATCACGCGCAGTACATGCTGGTCCGGTTACTCGCAAGCGAGCACCACAACCTTTGCGTCGTGGGCGATGATGATCAGTCAATCTACGGCTGGCGGGGGGCAGACATTCGGAATATCCTCAATTTTGAGAAGGATTACCCAAATGCCACCGTCGTGAAGCTCGAGCAGAATTATCGCTCAACGCAGACGATCCTGGACGCCGCGCACGCGGTAGTGTCACTCAACCTCGGGCGGAAGCCAAAGCGCTTATGGACTGAAAACTCCGGTGGTCTGCCAATCCATCGGTACGTTGCCCTCGACGAGATGCAGGAAGGCACATGGGTGGCGCACGAGATTCTGCGCCTGCGAGGACGTGGTGACGCGCGCCTGCAAGACTGCGCGATCATGTATCGCACCAATGCGCAGTCGCGGGCCATTGAAGACGCCTTTGTACGAGAGGGCATCCCGTACGTATTGATCGGAGGAGTTCGTTTCTACGAGCGCCGCGAGATCAAGGACGTCATCGCCTACTTACGACTGATTGCGAATCCACACGATGCGGTATCACTTTCCAGGATCATCAACGTGCCTTCGCGCAAGATTGGTCCTAAGGTCTTGAGCGCGTTGCAGAACCTCGCGGCCGCCGAGCACGTTACGCTGCGCCAAGCTATGGGGAGAGCGGCGGATCTCGTGGACGTTCCGCCCGCGGGGCAGCGCGCTTTAGTCGAGTTTGATGCTCTCGTCTCACGGCTTCAGGAAAAGGCCGGTTGTACGAATGTGCTCGACCTGCTTGACGACCTGCTGGAATCGTCAGGCTACGCGCAATGGCTGCGCGATGGCACAAACGAGGGCGACGACCGTTGGCAAAACGTAAAGGAGCTGCGCTCGCTCGCTCTTGAATATGCGGCCATGCCTGCGCCTGACGGGCTCGCCGCCCTGCTCGAGAACATTGCGCTTGTGGCGGACACGGATCGTCTCCCGGCTTCGGCCGACCTGCGGGACCAAGAGGATGCGCAGGATAGGGTGACGCTGATCACCCTGCACGCCGCGAAGGGCCTCGAATTCCCGGTGGTCTTCATCACAGGACTCGAGGAAGGGCTGTTCCCTCACAGCCGAAGCCTCGACGATCCCCGCCAAATGGAGGAAGAGCGTCGTTTGGCGTACGTCGGCATCACTCGTGCCAAGCGGCACCTCTATCTCGTGAACGCGCGGAGGCGCACAGTGTTTGGGAACGTGCAGACGAACCTGCCCTCACGATTCATCCAGGACATTCCAGTCGGTCTTGTAAAGACGGATGGCAAGGCAGGGCACGAGTCTTCCCCTCCGCGTATCGGTCTCCGTCCGGTCGCCGCCATGGCCCGGACTGCGTCGTGGACCGAAGGGGAGGAAGCCGACAGCGCGGCGATAACGACCTATGTGTCCGGCGAACGAGTGCGGCACAAGATCTTCGGAGTCGGGACCGTGGTCTCGGGTGAGGTCGAGGGACGTCATGACGTCGTCGTCGTGCGGTTCACCGATACCCACGGAAAGATCGTCGACAAGACTCTCGATACGAACTTCGCAAAGCTGGAGAAGCTCTAGACGCTCTATGCGAATCGGGCCCGTGTCGCATGGACGGAGCACAGATGTAGGGGGGAACAGATGCCGGTACGAGGCATCCGCGGAGCCATCACCGCAGACGCGAACACACCTGATGCTATTGGTGACGCTACAAGCGAACTTCTCAGAAGCATGGTGGTGCGGAACAATTTGAACCCGCAGGAAATCGCCTCGGCGTGGTTCACGACAACCCCGGACCTTGACGCCGCCTTTCCGGCCTACGCCGCGCGCGCACTGGGATGGATAGATGTGCCGCTTGTTTGTACGACCGAGATCCCAGTTCCCAATGCACTGAAACGCGTTGTTCGCGTGCTGCTGCATTACAATACCGATCTGCCGCAGTCGGCCGTTCATCACGTATACCTTCGCGGCGCCACCGTTCTTCGGCAGGATCTGGTGGACCGGTTCGGCCAAGCGCCCAGGGACTAGCCGTCCGGATCTACGCCGTCCGGTCGCTCGCGACCCTCAAGGAGAATCTCAGGTAACCATACGGCCATCTAGCCCAGAGAGCGCGAGCCCCCGCGTCGATTGCCGTACATGTCGATGATCTCGGCGAGGTCATCTCGGGAATACTCAACCTCGTGCTGGCCAGTGAACGTCTCCATCTTCGACACATCCAACTTGATGTAGTTCGGCAGAGGCAGTGAGTATATGACAAGAAGGGACTCTTCTCGCTCGGCAAGGAGCGGGCAATACGCACGCTGGTCCTCGAGCTTGCTTCCCATGGCCCGAAGCGTAACTTCATAGCCGAGAGGAAATAGCGGGTGTGGGGGCTCTTCCTTGGGCTCGTTGTCATGGCGCCGGAACAGCCAGCCGGAACGGCGCGACAGTCGCTCCGCTTCCTTATTCCGCGCGATAGTCTCTTTGCTGCGCGTGATCGACTCGATGAGGTCCTTGACTTCCGAAAACGCGAACACGCCCGTGACCGGCTTCAGCGGGGCGTCTCGCTTGTAGCAGTGCCAGAAGAAGCCGTCTTCGATCTCGGCGATCGTGGCGTTTCGTGCCACGAGAAGATCGAGGTATGCTCCGATAGGTCCCAGGAAGTAGCCATATCGCTTTTGGCCGCCAGGAAGAAGACCGACATCCATCATTCTTGCAGCATCCCCAGAACAGCGATCCGAGGGCTCGATCTGTTGGATCTTGGCGACATCGCGCACAAGCGCAGCGTGCATTGCAGCCCGCTGCTCGCTCCCTGTATCGAACAGCGTTGAACAGACCTCCGAGCCTGACCTGTCCGGGAGAGGCATTCAGATATTCTGGACATCAGTCCTGACGGCGATCCAGGCTCACTGGCTACCGCCTTACCCCGGAGAGGATCATGGCCCATGGTAGCACACGTTCCTACGCAAGAGAACGACGCAACCAATGTGGCTCTCCAGGCTTATGAAGGTGCCTCGACCGCGGGAGGTTCGGCCGGCACGAGGCGGAGACAGCGCATACGTCTTGCAACTATTGCTCTGCGGGCATACGCCACGGTACAGTCTAGGCTGGCGGCGGGGCAACGGACGAGGACTTCGACTGCGGATCCCAACGAGTTTCAGAACGCAGGACGTGGCTGAGGCCGACGCACGATCGTTTGAGGGAATGAACTGGTTGAAGAAGCATGCCGTGCCTGAAGCTGACCGCTTCGAGGCACTTCTCGCCGGATTCTCAGAGCAACGCATCCTGGTCGTGGGAGATATGGTCGCTGACGAATACGTCTTCGGCTCGCCGCAGCGCATCTCTCGCGAGGCGCCCGTGGTGATTCTCGAGTTCTCGCACCGCGTTATGGTCCCTGGTGGCGCGACGAACGTAGCCGTGAATCTCAGCGCGCTCGGGGCGCACGTGTCGGTCGTCGGCGTCATCGGCGCCGACGATGCCGGCGCGGAGCTTCGTCGCGCGCTTGACGCTCTCGGCATTAATACGAGTGGCTTGATTGTCGACCCAGGTCGCCCAACCTCGACGGCGACCAGGATTGTTGGTGGCGGCGTTCAGGTCGTACAGCAGCAAATTGTCCGCGTCGATCGCATCGTTTCCGCGCCGGTTGTTGGGGAAGCCAAGGACGAGCTCCTGCGAGCTCTCGAGCGAACTCTGCCAACAATGACCGGCACGATTCTTTCGGATTACGAGCATGGCGTTCTCGACCCAGACGTCTGTGCTCTTTGTCTCGAAGATTCGGCACGGCGGGGACTTGTCAGCACCGTGGATGCCCATGGCGATCTGTTTCGTTTCAAGGGCGTCGCGCTTGCTACGCCGAACCAGCCGGAGGCTGAAGTGGCCGTGGGGAGGAGGCTCGCGGATGCCGCGGACCTCCGGGCTGCGTGCAAGGAGCTTCTCGAAGGGATGGATGCTTCCGGCATACTGATCACTCGCGGTGCGCAGGGGCTGGTCGCGCTGGATGATCAAGACGAGTTCACAATTTTGCCGGCATACAATCTGATGGAGGTGCGCGATGCCACAGGTGCGGGTGACACGGTCGCCTCAACCGCGACCCTGACTCTCTGCGCCGGCGGTTCCCTCGCGGATGCAGCCGTGATAGGCAACGCGGCCGCCGCCCTCGTCGTCCGGCACTTCGGCGCGGCGACGGTAACTCGGCGCGAGTTGGCGACGGCACTCGTGGAAATCCTCGGAAGGATGTGACCGCATAGCGTGGGCGAATCGATGCCCAGCTAGCCCACATGTCACCCACATGAGCGCCTGCACTGTGCCCACAACTTGCTTTCGCACGAGCACACTGAGAGGCTATGCTGCAGGTGCACAGTGGTGCACGCGCGTGCTCGCCCGGCCCCAGCGACACGGGCGATTGCTCTGGGGTAGGTGGCCGCGAAGGTGGCAGTTCGAAGCATACCGGCTTGTCGGGACTCCATGTTTGTGTGGAACCCCGCGCCACGTGCTCTGCATGGCATCTGAGGCTCGCGGCTCTCGTCCCCGCCGGTGGATGGAGATATGCGTCCGCCGTATGGCCATTGAGTGCTGAGATGTTGGGCACTCAGGGAGCGGTATATGGGTAAGGTGCGTATGGTGCTTATCGGAGGCATAGTCATCGCAATCCTTGCCGTTCTGGTGCTGCTGTCCATGGAGAGCCGAAGTGGCTCGGGCACTGTCGCGCCGCCGACACCCACGGTCACCATCGATCAGTGGGATAGCCAGGCGACGAATGACACCTACACCGAGGTGAACAGGCTCCCGAAGCGCTACCTGGGCCAGGCCGTAACGTGGACGTGCAACGTTGCTAACCTCTTGGGCCAGGCTTTGGGCAGCGGCAAGAACGTAATAGGATGCTGGGAATATGTCGGCCAGTACGACGGTCAAACTGGAGAGGGAGAGATCATTCTGTCCGTGCCATCGTCGTTCGATTTGACTACTATCAACGTGGGTGACGACCTCATCGTGCGCGGCACTATTGCCGCGCCGTACGATGGCGTGCACCCCAGTCTTCGAGCCTACCCTGGACCAAGCGTCGATGTTTGGTTCCTCACCGACAAGGGGCACGATCCAAACTCTACGTGATTCGCCCACGCCGAAAGCGGTTGCCACGCAGTCAACAGGTTCATGGTCAGGGCAAGCGCGATGGCGATCGGTGCGGGCCTGACGGCCTCAGGTTGTTCGAAGCGAAGGCGACTCGTGGCCCTGTCGATGGTGTACTTTATCCGCACGCTTCTCTAGAGAACGGCCCAGCAAGCCCGGGTAGTGCGGCGCACGTTCATTCTCGTGAAGCGCGCACCAGCACGACATGACCGCGGACTGGCGGTCGGGGCCCGCATTTTGTACAACGGTGAATGGCCTTCGGCTTGCGAACTATCGATCCGTAGCGTATAGTCAACTTAAGGCCAGTTGCTCCGGTCCAGGATAGATTCCGGGCGTGAAACCTCTGCATGACCGAAGTTATCCGGGTGTCTCGATGCAGGCAGTTGCGGGAGGTCGCTGAAGATCTGCGGGTCAGGTGCGATGCGACAATGTAGTCTGACGGACGCGGCGACGATGCTGGTATCTGCTACTATCGTATTGGAACGACATCGTGCGATAGTGGGGCATTCTAGCGTGGCGGCCCAGGCGCGTGGATGGCGGCGGACCGCTGCGGCGGCGCTAGGCTTGCGGAAGATCGTTCCAGGTGTTCTCAGCTAGACCTTGGCGCGGATTCCCATGCGCCACCCATGGGGCTATTGTGGGATGGGCTGCATCGACGTTGACATTGGAGCATCGCAGTGTACCAGGATCCTTCCGCCTCTCGCTCTTCAGAGACGCTCAACGAGCCTAAGAGCGACACATCGCTTCCGTTGGATACTGGAGTGTCAGGCTTCTACAAACAGCGCCATTCGGCGAAGCAGGATTTTGGTTTTTTGCCTTCGGGCACTGTTCCTCGTGGGCGTTTGGCCGATCATTTCGCCACGTTTTCCGGCAGGCAATTTCGACCTTCACTTCTGCAGACTCTCGAGCATGCAATCACGTCCGCGGGAGTTAGCGTGGTCGTCCTTGACGCCTTGCTTCCTGAACGGCCGATCGTGATGGTCAACACCGCGTTCGAGAGGCTGTCGGGATTCACGGCCGAGGAAGCGATCGGGAGAAGCATAAGCATGCTCGCGTCCGATCCCTCCGCCCCGGAGGCGCGCGCCGAGCTCAACGCTGCCATTGCCGAAGGGTATCCAACCTCGGTCTCCATCCTGCTGAGCAACAAGAATAACAGACCTATATGGGCGCGGATTCAGCTGTTCCCGGTCCGTGAAAACGGCCTCCTCACGTCCGTCGTGTGCATCCTGCAAGATGTCGGTGACCTAATACGTACCGAGCAGGAAGCCAGGCTCAGCAAAGAGCACCTCAGTGCAGTCGTGCGCCGCGTGTCGGACCTTGTCGTGATTGTCGATGGAGGCCTGAACATCAGCTATGCCAATCCGGCAGTGCAGACGATGCTGGGCTATGTGCCAGCCGACCTGTTTGGTCGTCCATGGCTGTCGTTGGTACATGAGCGCGATGAGGCGAAGGCGCGCGAGTGGCTTCGCAAAGGAGATGCCGGCGGGGACGCCTCGCCTCTCGAGTTCCAGGCTCTGCACTACGATGGCTCGTGGCGTTACCTTGAAGCTTCGATAAGCACGCTTCCGGATGCGGAATACGCAACAGGAATGCTGATCTCAGCGAAGGATGTCACTGACCTGGTGGCCCTCAGGGAGCGGCAGACGCGCCTCCTCCTCGAAGCGACTCTCAACGGACAAGAAGAAGAGCGCGAGCGAATCTGCCTTGACCTTCACGACGGTATTTGCCAGACTCTGGCGACTGCATACCAGTTCCTCGACATGGTTGAGCTTGGCGCCGGCAGAGGAAGTGAGCAGGTCGATCGACTTGAGCGCGGCAGGGAGTTGGTGCGCCAGGGGATCCGCCAGGCACGCGAAATCGTGGCGTCTCTGCGCCCGGCTCGCCTCGACGCGTTGGGACTAGTCGCGGCGCTGCGGTACGACGTGAGAGACTTGGGAGAGCGCACCGGATTGCTGACCTCGTTCGATGCCGATCCACTGTGCCTGAGCGGGTCGGTGGAGACGGCACTCTACAGGGTGATTCAAGAAGCCCTGAACAATGTCGTGAAGCACGCGCAGGCCACAACGGTTCGCGTTGCAATTCGCCGCGAGAATGAGCGTATCGTCGTGTCCGTTGAGGATGACGGTGTCGGTTTCCCGTCGATTCCAGCACGTACCAATGCCCTGGAAGGTGGGGTAGGTCTGATCAGCATGAGGCGCAGGACGGAACTGTTGCATGGTCGCTTTGATGTGCTGAGCAGTCCCGGTCGGGGCACTATGGTTCGTATTATGTTGCCGCTAGCACTTCTAGCAATTGAGCCCTGAAAGTCCACTGATGACATCTTTGCAGAGCCAGCAGGTACAGGTCGGTAGTGTGCCCGGAGCGTCCCCGGACTACCCGGGAGGGCAAGTGACCGTCATGATTGCCGACGATCACATGATAGCGCGGGAAGGCCTTCGGTCCATGCTTGAGAGCAGTCCGCTCGTCAAGCTGGTCGGTGAGGCCGCCGACGGCGGGCAAGCCATCGAGATGGTCGCCCGCCTTAACCCTAACCTTGTTCTCATGGACTATAAGATGCCCGGCATCGATGGCCTCGAGGCAACGCGCCGCATCAAGGCCGAGCACCCTACGGTCTCTGTAGTGATGATGACCTCGTACGAGGACGAGGCGATCGTGCTTGACGCGATTCAGGCGGGGGCCGGCGGATATTTGGTGAAGGACAGCTCTCGCGAGCTACTGCTCCACACGGTGATGGCAGTGGCGAGCGGAGGCATCTTGATCAAGGCATCCCTATTGAAGCGCGCGCTGCAGTTGGATCCAGCGGTCGCCGGAAGGAAAGACTCGAAGCGCGCTCCCTCCGAGATGCCGCCTATAGAGACATTGACTGCTCGGGAGGAGAGCATCCTCCGTCTGATGGCGGAGGGAAAGACGAACAAGGCGATTGCCGCCAAACTCGGCTTTGCCGAAGTTACGGTGAAGAAGCACGTGCAGGAGATCATAGCCAAGCTCTATGCCTCTGACCGAACACACGCCGCTGTAACCGCGATGCGCTTGGGTGTCATAGATTGATATGTGACTTCTGTAAGCGTTCCCAGGATCAGCCTCCAGGGATCCGCTTCCCTACCTTTTATCCTGGTAGACCGATATTCGTATGCCAGTCGGGTGTTTCCTGGTTACCGTTGGCGGCCTAGCATATAGCGTGAGCACTATGCCCGCCTGTTTGTTCAGAGCGACTGCTCACAAACAGGGCATGTGGCACAGGGCTCAGGGGGACTGTCCACACTGAGCCGGATCTGGAGCAATCTTCGTGGTGTCACTGGGTTCGATATTCAGTTCGGGGTGGGCCTGAATAACCGAACGCGATCAGGTTGACAACGGTCAATCCGCTGCCTGCGGGAAGTTCAATCGCGAAGGCTGGATCGCGCGAACAGCCGTCGGTGGCGTTTTTCCTTTCGCCAGAGAGCCCTCCTGGACTGATAATCGCGTGCAGATATGGTGGCCAACGATGCACCGGCAAGGCGAATTCTGACCGATGATCAACGTACTTGTCGTCGACGATCACCCAGTTGCCCGTGAGGGGCTGCGCTGCGTGCTTGAGCAGTGCAAGGGTATCAGCGTTGTCGGGGACACCAGCGATGGGCGAAATGCGCTTGAATTGGTGGCGCAGTTTCACCCAGATGTGGTGCTCATGGACATCCGCATGCCGGGAGCGAGCGGCCTTGAAGTCACAAGCCAAATCAAAGCTGAAGCGCCTAACGTTTCCGTCATAATCATGACGAACTACGAGGACGAGACGCTGATGATCGATACGATCCGAGTCGGCGCGAGTGGCTTCCTGCTGAAGGATGTTACTCGCGATTTGCTGTCACACTCGATCCATGCCGTCGCCGCGGGAGGCCTGTTGGTTGACGCCGCGGTGCTCAGGCAAGCGTTGGCGTCCGGCGCACTGACAAGCCATCGATCATCCGGACAGCTCATGACTGACTGGGCGTGTTCCCAGATCAGCGATCCTGACGCGGGGCTACCGGAGCTCCTTGCGGAGGGACGAACGAATCGGGAAATCGCCGCGGTCCGCGGCCTTCCAGAGCCGGCGGCAAAACTAGGAGTTCCAGGCGCTGGTCAGTTCCCTGCGAACCGCTAACCGTACGCACGCAGCGGCGATCGCCGTTCAGTTGGGGCTGATCAGCTGAGTCTCTTGCCGGGCTTCGAATCGAAAGCCATCGTAATCCGCGCGCCCCTCTGTCGCGATATTGCGACCGTTTGCCCGGCTCGGCAGTACCAAACTGCATCCGAATGGACCGATTGGCTATACAGCCTGGATGTTACTGGCAATGCGGTCGTGCGGCTAGGATTCAAATTGGGGCACGGATGAGCGATGACGCTCCAAGCAGCAACTCTGTTTCTCAGGGCGACGATGCTGGCTCTGCTTCAAACTGGATACTTGGCCCGTCTGGCTGACCCGGCGCATGGTGCGGCGAGGTCGGCAGTGATAGGCGCTTCGAGACATTGAGCTGCCGAGGGCATTGGAAAGGAGATGGCGATTCACGTGTGGTGGTCGCCAGGGCACGACTGATGAGTACTGAACGGCGCTCAGGCGTTAGCATTGTTATCCCGGCCTACAACGAGGAGCAGCGCCTGCCTCGCACTCTAAGCGAACTCCAACGGTATGGCGCGAAATTCGATCGCGATTTTGAAGTCCTCGTCGTGGACGATGGTTCAGTTGATGGCACGGCAGACCTGGTACGAAGACTCGCAACCACGATGCAGTGGCTTACGCTGGTTGAGCGCCCCCACCGTGGCAAAGGCTCCGCGGTGCGCGCTGGTATGCTGCAGGCGCGTTTCGAGCGCGTCGTGCTGTGCGATGCGGACCTCTCGATGCCCGTCAACCAATTTGACCGGTTGCTCGATGCGCTTGACCGGGGCTGCGATGTGGCAGTCGGATCTCGGGCAATGCCCGACTCGCATCTCTATGAGGACCCACTTAAGCGACGGATTATGAGCAGGGTGTTCAATTTTCTCGTGTGCAGCCTTGTCATCGGCGGGCTCAAAGACACGCAATGCGGTTTCAAGGCATTCCGGCGCAGTGTGGCGCACGACTTATTCGCACGACAAACACTCGACGGCTTCAGCTTTGATGTCGAAATCCTCTACCTGGCGCGAAAGCGCGAATATCGCGTCGAGGAGATAGCCATCGACTGGTATTTCGATGCCAACTCCCGAGTTCGCGCCGGGCGCGACACGCTCAATATGGTAGGTGACCTGCTGCTTATTCGCATCAGGACCGCCGCGGGTGGATACGGCTATGCCGGAAAGCTGCCGATCGGCGGCATGCCATTGCAGGTCGAGACCGCAAACGGTGCTGCCCACGCGGTCGACTGAGCTGTTGTCAATCACATTTCCAGTCAAGGAGTCTCGACTCGGTGACGTTCTCCAGTTCCCCCAGAGGCCGTCGCATGCGGCTTCCGGTACTGTCCGCAGTGGCGACCACGATGGGCGACGCCGCGAAGGGAAGCCTCGACGCCGGATCTCGGTCGCCAGGGGGCTGGATTCTGCTACCCCAGGCGATCGGGGTCATGGCGCGTGTCGCCGTGTGGAGCGGAATATTTTCGCTGCTAATTTTCGGCCTGTTTACATTTCCCGCGCTGGTCGTAGGTGCCTTCATCTTCGTGGTGTTCTTTGCCCGGAGCGTTCGGCGCACTCGATCCTAATGCACGGTTTCCCGAGCACTATGAGGTTAGGTCATGCTTGAAAGTGGCTGGAACATCTGCCACGCGACCCCGAGCCTCCAGCGCACCTTGCCGGAATCGCTTGCGCGCGAGCAATCGGCGGTGGTGGTCGGAGAGGATGGCGACTGTCTGTTGATCGCCACACCTGACCCGAGCGAGATCGAGGTCGATGTATCGCTGAAGGTGTCAACTGGTCCAGGGACTCAGGAGCAAGTTGGCGGCAAAGCCGCGGCGATCAGCGCTCGTGAGGAGCTCCTCGATGGGTGGGAAGTGCGCCGCAGGGCACTGTCCAACGCAACAGGTCGCCCGGTGAAGCTACAGGTGGTTGGGCCTGGAGAAGCCGCGCTGGCGCTTGCGGAAAGCCGCGGAGATCCCAGAGCGGAGTTGATGCGGGCATTCCGCTTGCGCGCGCTGATCGACGATTGTGGACTCAGGTACGTGCTGAGTGACCCCTCTGCCGCAGCTGGCAGCGCCGACCGGAGCGCGGCGAAGACAGTCGCCGCGGCGATAGCCGGCCTCGCCGACGGATGGGGGCCCGAGCTATTGGGCTTGCTGGAAGGGTTGCCGCATCTGCTCCCGCACGAAATGGACTTCGATCCCGCGTTGTGTGTACTTGCGCCTCCTTCGATCAGGTTGAGGTGGGATGACGATCCCGTCGTTCCATGGGGTTTCGAAGAGGGGCACATCGTCGTCGGTTGTGTCCACAGGCCTGATGAAGCCACAATCCGTGCAATCGTATCGTGGACTGGGATGCCAGCACGTTGCATACTTTGTGACGCGACGGAGCTGCACGCCGTTGTCAACGCATACACGTCTGGCCGGCTGAAACCCGAAGGCCCACGTGAAGCCAGCTTGCCCTTTGGACGCATGCGCGAAACGGCACGCGCTGTTCTGGGCGATCCACGCTCACGGCCTCGGGGTGCTTTCCAAGGTGAGGCACCGGTCAACGCTTCCGCATCAACCCGCAACCAGAATCGGTGGGACGCCGCTGCGTTTCGCGTGCGACCCGCCGCCGATTCCGAACCGGTCGCGGGTCAGGCACCGATGGTGGCAATTCCATTGGCGCTGGCGCGATCCCTGTCGATCGTTCCCATCATGTCCAGTCGTGACGTACTGACGCTTGGTATCGTGACCGGCAATCCAAAGGCCGAGGCGATTCGCCGGGCAATCGCGCAGCTTACGTCCCGCCGCGTCCGTTTGCACGAGATGAGCGAGGAGCGGCTTCGAGGCGCGCTGGCGCGCCACTATGGCGACACGGATGAGGGGCGGCTGAGCTCGCTCCGGCTCGGCGGAATTGGCGCCGAGGTTGAATTAAGCTCCGGTCGTAACGACGAAAGCGTACAGGGCTACCGAGTGCGCGACCAGGCTCAGTCGTGGCACACCGTGCCGTCCATTCGACTCGAACACTACGCGATCAAACCTGATGTGATACAGCTGATTCCGCGCAATCAGCTCGAGGCCTTCTGTGCCGTTCCGCTTCGGCGTGAAGGCCACGTGCTGTGGGTAGCGATGGCTGCTCCGACTGGTGGTGCTTGCCGGGCTCTGGCGTCAGCGTCTGGGATGGCGATCAGGGCGGTCGCAGCGCCCGAGGAAGCAATACGCGATCGCCTGCGCGCGTGCGCCGTGTCGGCGCGAGCGCTGGACATGTACCGAGCTCATCCTGTTATCGATTTTCTGCAGCAGCAGGGACGCCTGGTCGGGGCTAACCTGCTCCAGCAGCTAGACGCTCCAGGCGCGGCAGTCGACGAGGCTCTGGTTAAGGCGGGAGTGCTCGATTTCGAGGAGTTCGCGGAACTGGCGTCGCGCCAATGCAACATTCCTCGGGTCAACCTTCGCCATACTGGGCGGCTCGAGGAAATCTACTTTGAGAGCGAAAGTCGTGTTCGCGTCGACCTGCCGCACGAGTCGGTCGATCCCTTGACGGCCTCGATGATACCGGTTGCCGATGCTCGCGCGTACGGTATTCTTCCCATTCGTCGAGAGCACGCGTCCTCGGACGTTGATCGCCTGTCCGCTAACAGAACGTCCCTCAGCGTTTCAGGCTCGTGCGTGGTAATCGCGGTTGCCGATCCCTGCTCGCCCGACGTCCGTACAACCGTCGCTTCGCTCGGCTCCGTGATGAGCAGGCTACTCATAGCGCCTCGTCCGGACATCCTCGCGGCAATTGCACGGGCAGGCGGCAGCACCCAGTTGGGTGAACGGTTGGTGTTGAGCGGGGTGGTTTCCGACGCCGACCTCGAGCGGGCTGTGGCACTTCACACGAGGTCGGGCGTGCGTCTCGGTCAGGCGCTGATTCACCTCGACTTGATCTCTCAGGAACAGCTGGCCTACTTTCTAGCGGAGCAGCTCGACCTTCCGTTTGTGGGCCTGAGAGGCATTCGGATTGACGAGGAACTGGCGCGGCGCATTCCGGAGCACGATGAGCGCCGGCTGGGGGTCCTGCCGCTTTATGAGGCTGGCGCCATCCTGGTAGCAGTCATGCCCGACCCACTGGATGTTGTGGCTCGAGAAGAAGCCGAGGCTCAGTTGGGGCGGACAATCCAGCCTATGATCTGTACCGAGGAAGACTTCGAGGCCGCTCTGGAGTCGCTCTATCGTGATCTCTATCTCGAGCGCAGCAGTGCCGAGCTAGCGACCCGATCTCCCGAGGAATCCGCCTCGCGGGTGATCACCAGGGCACAGGTCGCGGCATTTGCTGCTGTGGGGATCATGTCGCTCGCACTGCTCTGGCGACTGCCGCTCGTATACGGAATCGGGATCGCCGCGGCCAGCACGCTGCTCTACGCCGCGTTCTCATTCTACCGCGTGTATCTCATCTACCAATCGCTCTCCCATGACCTCGAGATACCGGTCAGCGCCGAGGAGCTTGCCGGCCTGGATGAGGCCAGCCTCCCGGTATATACAGTATTGGTTCCCCTGTATCGCGAGGCATCGGTTCTGCCGGGTCTGGTTGCCGGCCTCGCCCAGCTCGATTATCCCTCGACAAAGCTCGACGTGAAGTTGTTGCTCGAAGAAGACGACCGCGAAACGCTCGCTGCTGTAGCATCACTACAACTGCCGGCATACGTGCACCCTGTTGTAGTGCCGACGGGCCAACCTCGCGGCAAGCCAAAGGCGTGCAACTATGGCCTCATTCATGCTCGCGGTGAGTTCGTGGTTATCTACGACGCCGAGGACGTGGCAGAGCCGGACCAGCTGAAGAAGGCAGTGCTTGGCTTTCGCAAGGTACCTGCCGACGTTGTGTGCTTGCAGGCAAAACTCAGCTATTACAACGCTGATCAGAATCTGCTGACCCGGTGGTTCGCAATTGAGTACTCCATGTGGTTTAATCTGTTTCTTCCAGGCCTCGACGCAAGTGGAGCGCCGGTTCCGCTGGGAGGTACGTCAAATCACTTCAAAGTCTCGAACTTGCTAGAGCTTGGAGCCTGGGATCCGTATAACGTCACGGAAGACGCGGACCTCGGCGTGCGGCTCTATCGCCGTGGATGGCGCACGGCCGTGATCGAGAGCACGACGTACGAAGAAGCCACAAGCGAGGTGTACAACTGGATTCGGCAGCGCTCGCGGTGGGTGAAGGGATACATCCAAACATACCTCGTGCACATGCGACATCCTGTTGAACTGTGCAGGACGATGGGCTTCAAGGCGTTTCTCAGCTTCAACCTGGTAATCGGCGGCACAGTTTTCGGCCTGCTAGTGAACCCGATCCTTTGGTGTCTCACCGCGCTTTGGTACTCGTCGCACGCGCATCTCATACGCGAGCTGTTCCCGGCTCCGGTGTTCTATCTTGGAGGCCTAAGCCTCGTCATCGGCAACACAGCTTTCGTGTACCTGAATGTGGCGGGCTGCCTGCGGCCGGGCATGTACGACAAAGTCAAATTCGCCCTGCTTTCGCCGCTGTATTGGGCGCTGATGAGCCTGGCGGCCTGGAAGGGTTTCCTGCAGTTGTGGTCGAACCCTTTCTACTGGGAGAAGACCATTCACGGCCTGTATCACGTTACCAACCGAGCGCCATCGACGTCAGTGTTGAACGTACCATCTCCCTTGGCACAGCAAGTTGAGGCAGTATAGCGCTCCGCCTTCAAGCTCTGCTGGGAAACTCACAGGTGTCATCGCGGACGGTTGAGCCCAGTGAAGTGATCCTCAGTGCATAGTGGACAGACTCGTTACGGATTGACCTCTACAAAGGAGCCTCTTGTGCCATCGTCTCACATTCTTGCCAGAGTACATGCGATCCTGGCTCGCCGAGTGGTTCGCTTCGCACTTGTAGGCGCGGTTGGGATCCCTATCAACGTGGGCTTCCTTTGGCTCTTTCATAGTGGGCTCCACGTGCATACACTGCTCGCGTGGCTCATGGCGTTCGAGTGCAGCGCGCTGATCAACTTTTATGCAAATCAACGGTTTACGTACCGTGACCAGACACACGTCCGGGGCGTCGAATGGGTCTGGAGATCGTTGCGAGCGCAACTCAGCTCAATATCAGGAGTCGCCATAAACGCGCTGGTGTTTGCGCTCTTGCTGAGCTCCGGATTGCGCTACCTGGAAGCTGATGCCGGTGGAATCGTAGCCGCATTTGCCTGTAACTTCTTCATCGCTAACCGGTTCGTCTTTACGCCCGCGTCGAGCGTCAGTGCGAGCACCCTAGCGACTACCGGTGGCAGTGGGCGTGCGGGACTCAGCCGATCCCCGAGGACTGGGCAAGTTGGACCAGTCGAGTTAACCCTAGATACGGGTCGCGACGGCGACCACGCCCGTGTCGTCCTGGGTTCGCTGGCTTCGGTCGAGGAGATGGCCTAGAGCCGCGAACAGGATCCGGGCCAGATCGGCCGCCGGTAAGGCATATCCTAGTCGGACATGGCCTGAGCGGCTATCTCTATCCGTTTGGATGTTCTAGTCGGCGGCGTCCACCAGCTACCGTAGATGGAGGGGCGCTCGTTCCGACCTAGCCAACACACGGCATGACCAGTTTTGAGGTACGAAATGAATGACCTGACAAGCGGAGTGGATAAGGAACGAGGACAGCCTTCATTTCCCGTGGGGCAGAGATCGGGCGCTCTGGCGGCAGCACCTGACCGCGCTCTTCCAGGAGGGCTGAGCGCTGTGGAGACTGTCGGCGACCGTGCTGCAACGAACATCACTGCATTTGCCTCGTGGCACCCGGCTGCGCGAATCAGGGATCTGGCAAACTTCGTCGAAGCCGGCGCCTACGGCGAAGCGAGCGCCGTGCGGCAATCGGCGGTTTCGGGCGCGACGGCAGACAATGCCTTTGTCGATCTGGTTGTGTCCACATTCAAATCATTTCGCGAGGTTGGTGGCTTCCAACGAGCACTGGCCAGCATCCCCGAGGCCGGGAACATTCGGGTCCGCCAATTGCACCAGGGCAAGCTCCAGGTGAGTGTGCAATGCCGTAGCGCAGGGGGATTGCTCCGCAGTCTTTCCGCGGCGTACGAGCGGTCCTTCAAGGTACTGGCGCGCGAGCCACATCGAATTGAGCTGGAGCTGCTTGACGTCGATTAGCTTGTGGCTACCCGAGCTCGAGATGGGCTACCTCGATCGAGGCTCCCTCGATCGGCGCCCATGCGGATTGGTCGCGTCCGGCTGCTTTCGCGTAATACAGCGCCGTGTCGGCGGCAGCAATAACCTGGTCGCGGGTTGTACCGTTCAAAGGGCATACGGCACCCCCTAGTGACATCGACACGACGATCTTCTTGCCTTGAGGCGTCTTGGGACTGATCATGCCCGCCGCCCTCCGGACGCGCTCGGCCACCTGTCGCGCGCGAGCAAGATCGTTGGTCCTGAACAGCAGAAGAAACTCCTCCCCGCCCCACCGCGCCAAATAGTCCGTGCCTCGCAGCTGCGCCCTGAACATGGCGGCGATCTGCTTGAGCACCACGTCGCCGCACTCGTGACCATACTGGTCGTTGATCGCCTTGAAGAGGTCAATGTCAAGCAAACAGACGATCAAGGAGGAATCGGCGTCGCACGCGGTACGTCCAAGCTCGCTGTCCAGCGTCGTCTCAGCCGACCTGCGATTGGGAAGGTCCGTCAGCATATCGAGAATGGCCATCGCCGCCTGGAATTCAAAGCGTCCCGACGCGCTGAGTGCCAGCGCAATTTGGTCCGCCACCTGAACAAGCGTTTCCTCTTCGCCGTCTTCAAACGGCTGGTCCGCGCGCCTGAGGACCAGACTGCCAATAAGCTGATCTTCCCACGCAACAGCGATCCGTGCCGTATGCAGACGTGAAGCCGTCTGGTCCTGCCGCTGCACGGATCGGGTGCCGAGCGAACCGCGGTCTCCGTGCAGCAAAAACAGGCTCGCCTTGTGCGCATCAAAGTGCTCGCGCACGCGCGCAAGGATCGCATCGACCATTTCAGCGGCTCCCATCTTTGCCAGTGCAATCTCGGCAATCGACGCAAGCAGCGCGAAGCGGCGGGCGTTCAGTTGCGCGTCACGCGCAGACCGAGCAAACTCGGTCGCGAGAGCGACTTGATCAGCCAGCGCCTCAAGCAGGCTGACGATCGTTTCGCGCCCAATATCCGCCAATCCGTCCGCATTCTCTGCAGATGGGATTCCAGTAGCGACGCCGATGAGGTCGCCGGCTCGACGAACAGGTATGACCAAAGCAGAATCGCCGAGTTGCTCGGGGGCCACGTCGAAAATACGTGGCAGCCAGTCTACCGCCGAGGTCGCCACGGCCACTGGTCGCGCCTGCGCAAGTCGCAGCATATCGCGCTGCATTGCTGGGCTCGCCGAGAGATCATCCTTCCGATCGGCGAGTGCCGGTCCTCCCGCGATGGCGCGCAGGCGGAAGATGTTGTTGTTACCTTGTGAGGCGAGCCAAATGGCCATGTGCTCCGCCCCAGCGGCTTCCGACATCATGGCCGCGAGGTCGGCAAGGCGTTTCTCGACGCGCGATGTGGCGGCCATGACACGGGTGCCCTTGCGCAGGAGTTGTTCGGCCCGCTTCTGCTCGTTCGCGGCTTCCCGCAGGCCGATCAGGGTTGTCAGCGTCGTGATCCGGCGTCGATCCACCTGCGTGAAATTGAAGCCTGTCATATCCGGCGAGTCTGCGGGCGCCGACACCACGACGAAGAAGGCGCTTCGCGCCACATCGTCAGGATCCCATGGCCATATTCGCGCGACCAGCAGCCTCGTCGTGCTAAACACGTCCGACCGCTTCCGCGCTCTCTCGAGAAGCGGCGCACTAACCGGTGAAAGCAGTCGAATCTGGCCCGAGTCGATGCGGTGGACTTCGCCGGACCCGTGGACGAGCCGAAACACGCCGGCTGAAGGCGCTCCGCAGGCATCCGCGGCTATCTCGGCAAAGAATGTTGCTCCTTTTTCCGTCAGCAGCGTGCCAGGTGGAAGCTGATCGAGTATCTTTGCCATGCAACGCCCAAAGTCTGCCCGCCTGCGAGCGCGCCTCACCTGGTCGCCGGAGGTCTCGCCATACTGAGCTGGCCGGCCAGTGGCATTCCGTGCCCCTGGACGTGCTGCCGGCGCTGGCTCGTCGTCGCCAACTTCGCTGTCGTCCTCTTCGGGCAGGGACACCTGGCGCTCGAGGTCTGGGGCACTGTGGGTTGGGCGAACTTCTGCCGGCGATGGCTGTGTGGAGTCATCGATCATCAGGTCATCTGCCTCTGTGCGGTCATGAAGGTCTCGCGCCCAGTTGTGTTCCAATCCTACGCCAGATGGTCGCGTTCGCGCTAGACACAGATGTGCTATTCGCGTTCCTCAGAACCCCGTCGCGGATGCATGCGTGGGAGGAGATTCCAGGTCACTCTACCGAGACCGTGTACGAGTCCGACAGTGACATGGTCACTTCTATGGCAACCGAAGGCGAGAATCAGCGACGCTCCGCAGTTCCGCTCGGCGTCAGCGCGGTGTGAGCCGATTCGCGCTGCAAGCCGCCACAGGACTCGCGGATGACCAATTCCGTTGGCAGAATGACCTGTCGCGGCTCGACCTTAGCGCCCCGGATCGTGTCGACAAGCATCTGTGCCGCGAGCGTACTGATTGCGTCGATTGGAGCCCTCACCGAGGTCAGACGTGGGCACGTATGTCCGGCCACAAAGAGGTCGTCGTAGCCGACGATCGCCACGTCATTTGGAATGTTGAGGCCACGCTGCTGTGCCTCCTGCATCGCACCAAGTGCCATGCGATCGCTGCTGACAAAGCAGGCCGTTGGGCGGTCGCGCAGATCAAGCAGCCTTGCCATGGCCTCGCGCCCGCTTTGCATGGTGAAGTGCCCGGATATCAGAAGGTTTGCGTCGAACGGCAACCCATTCGCCGCCAGGGCTTGCCTGTATCCTTGCGTTCGCGTGACGGAAACCGTAAACGCGGGACTCGCGTTGGCGATCATACCGATGCGCCTGTGCCCAAGCCGGATGAGGTGCTGCACGGCTGAGAACGCACCCTGTTCGTCATCTCCATCGACCGCCAGCGCATCCGTGCCTGGCGGGGCGCGACCGACCCGCACAGTCGGCAGATCATTATCGGTAGGTTCGCCGCCAAGATCGTCGTCCACTCGGGGAGAATGCATGATAAGGCCGTCAACCTGCCTGTGATCGAACAGATCTGCGTAGCGCAAGACGGGCTCTTCGCTGTCAAGGATTTGTACGAGCACGCCAAATCCCTGCGGACCTGCGGTGGCACACACGCCAAGCAGGAACTGGGAGAAGAACGGGTCGGCGCGCGCGTCGACGGGCGCCGCGCGGAGCACGACACCTACAATATTGCTGCGGCTGCTTGCGAGGCTCCGAGCGATTGAGTGCGGACGATAGGCCAGTTCGTCAATGGCCATCTGCACCTTGGCTTTGAGCGCAGCGGACACGTACGGCCTATCGTTAACAACGTTGGAAACGCTCTTGAATGAGACCCCTGCGCGCGCGGCGACGTCACGAATTGTGGCGGGTCGCCCGGTTCCTCTTGCCAACGCACCCACCCTTTCGCTCTGAGTATACAGCGTTGTACGAGCAGATTCGAGCCGAGTCTAGCGGAGCAGGCATTCGCCGTCAAGCTGCCTCGCCTTTGACCGACAGTCGCTTGACGCCGTTACTGCAACGAGTGGTTTGTTGAGCTCGTCGCCCGGCAACGGTACCCGGTCCTTCACCTGTTGGCGACGAAGGCACACCACGCACGCTATCTGCGCATTTGCCGGTTCGCGCGCTACACTGTCACCATGAGCACGATCTTGCAGACCCTGCCGGTTGGCGAACGAATAGGGATCGCCTTCTCTGGTGGGTTGGATACGAGCGCCGCCGTCTACTGGATGCGACGCAACGGCGCCATTCCCTATTGCTACACCGCGAACCTCGGGCAGCCCGACGAACTCGATGACGCTGAGATTCCTCGGCGAGCCATGGCCTGCGGCGCGGAACAAGCGCGGCTGATCGATTGCAGGCCCCAACTCGTGCGCGAGGGCCTCGCAGCCCTGCAGTGTGGTGCGTTCCACATTTCGACGGCTGGTGTTCCTTACTTCAATACGACGCCACTCGGCCGTGCGGTAACGGGCACGATGCTGGTTGGCGCTATGAAGGACGACGCCGTGCATATCTGGGGCGACGGCAGCACGTACAAGGGCAATGATATCGAGCGCTTCTACCGCTATGGACTGATGGCGAATCCGCACCTGAAGATCTACAAGCCGTGGCTCGACCAGGCCTTCATCGACGAACTGGGCGGCCGGAAAGAGATGTCGGAACTGCTGGAGAAGGCCGGTCTCGGGTACAAGATGCCCAAGGAGAAGGCCTACTCAACCGATGCGAATATTTGGGGCGCCACGCACGAGGCGAAGGATCTGGAATTCCTGAGCGCCAGTGTCAAGATCGTCGATCCGATCATGGGGGTTGCCTTCTGGAAGGAGAGCGTCACAATCGACCCCGAGGTCGTGACTGTTGCGTTCGTGGAAGGCATGCCGGTAGGGCTGAATGGATCCAACTTCGATGACCCTGTGGCGATGCTGTCTGAGGCCAATCGCGTCGGTGGCCGGCACGGCCTCGGCATGAGCGACCAGATTGAGAATCGGATTATTGAAGCGAAGAGCCGGGGCATCTACGAAGCCCCTGGCATGGCACTATTCTTCATCGCCTACGAGCGGCTCATAACGGGCATCCACAATGAAGGCACGATCGAACAGTATCACTCGCTTGGGCGGCGCCTTGGCCGCCTGCTGTATGAAGGTCGATGGTTCGATCCGCAATCCATGATGTTACGCGAGACGCTGCAGCGCTGGGTTGCCAGGCCGATTACCGGCCAGGTTACGATCGAGCTGCGCCGGGGAAACGACTACTCGATTCTGGAGACCAAGAGCCCGAATCTCACGTACAAGCCCGAACGTCTGACGATGGAGAGCGGTGCGGGCGCTTTCACACCGCTGGACCGCATCGGACAGTTGACTATGCGGAATCTCGACATAACAGACAGCAGAGATAAGCTGTTGGTCTACAGAGATTCCGGGTTGCTGGGTCCCGGCACCTTCGAAGGTATGCGTCTGCTCGAGGACTCCGGTGAGGATCGCTCCGGGTAGCCGTACTGCCGCCTAACGCTTAGCCTCTGGCACTGCTAGAAGCTTGAAGGACATAGCCATTACCGTCTGGATCGCTGAATGTCACGAAGCGGCCCCACGGTTGTTCCTGGATGGCGCCGTCGAACTTCACGCCTCGCCCGGAGAATCGCTCTACGTCGGCGGCCAGGCTATCGGTCTCCAGCACGATGCCCTGCATGGACCCTGGCGGCATCGTCGTGAACCACGTAACCAGCGTAATTGAGGTGGCGCCGCCGTGGGGCGCGACCTGCACCCAGCGCTGATCCGGTCCCATCGGCGTATCCGCGACGAGATCGAATCCGAGAACGTCGACGTAGAAGTCTCTCGCGCGCGTTTGGTCGGCCACCGGGACGGAGAAGAGCTGCACTTTGCTAATCGCCATGATGTAAGTCCTTCACTAACCGAATGCTGGCTCGTACGTCCATTCTAGTGTCTGGAAGGTTCCCAGAGCACGGCGCCATGGAGACGGCGCGGAACGCGAGCGCATGCATGTGAAGGTGGGCCGGGTCGGCTCAGGCAAGCACTGCCGCAAGGGATCGTCCGTCGCGTGGAGAATGACGCGCGGCTGTTTCCATCCGAATCACGACGTTTGCTGACCGCTACTTCCCCGGTGTCCAGCTCATGGTGCCGGTCGCCGGGAGAACCTCTATCCATGTCTGGCCCGGGTTGAAGGAGAACGGCCGGTTGTGGTCGTCGAGCAGGAGGAGGTGGCTGCTGCCATGCGGTTTGTGCCACGTGCCCTTGAACTCCCTGCCGTCGCGGAACAGATAGGCAATGTTCTTCCCGGTGGATTGCACATATACCGCGCCGGGATTCGAGACGCCCCCGTACGGATCGGGTTTGATTGATGCCAGAAGGACCACGACGTTGCTCGGGGCAAGCTGGTGTCCAGAGCTTGCTTCGATGTGCGGGGCTCCACCCATGTAGCGGGGATAGCGATCAGTATGGTGGTCGTACTGGTACTGGACCGCATACTCCGGCCAGGAGAAGTTGATACTCAGCACGCCGGAGGGCGGATTGTGCATGGGGTTGTTCGGCGTGTGGTGAGGCAGCACATCCGGAAAGTTGCCCGTGAGCTGGACATGCTTGCCCCGCTCATACTGGAGGACCCTATATGGGAACGTGTACATGTTGTGAGGAATCACTCTGTCCGGCGATCGGGCAAAGAAGGGCACCGTGGGATTGTAGTTGGCGTCCTCCCATGCCACTTCATTGACGTCCACAATGTTGTGCAGTGTGAACAGCTGTGCGAGGGCGTCGTCGTTCCCCCCGGCGTGCACGAGAATGGCGTGCAGACCGTTTGCCCAGGCGTTGAAGTATACTCTGGCACTGCGAACAGGGCCAACTTCCTTGGGAATATCTTCGAGATAAACGGGCATGAAACGCGTGATTCCACTCTCCGCCACCGTCTCGAACACCAAACTGGCTGAGCTCAATCCAGTCTGCGGCCGAGAGTCCGGGCTGTAGTTTTCCACCATGATCGCCATCGGCCGGCGATGAGCGATTGCCCACGCCGTCTTTTCCCCATTCAATGGACCGGGGACGAATGACGGGTGCATTGTGGCTGTGGGGCTCGGCGTGGATGTTTGAGTGGGCGTCGGCCGGCGCGGAATGAGCGTAGGAGTCCGGTGCGGGCCGTAACGGGCGGGGGTGGGAGTGACTTGCCGTACTGGCGTCAACCGGGCGGGCTTCGTCGACACGGGAAGCCGTGTGCCCGTCGGTATCCTCGTGCTGACCACTGTCGCAGCGCGGGTGATGCTGGGCGTCGGAAGAGTGACAGTCTCCGTCGTCAGCGTCCGCGTTGGGCTCGAAATTGCAGTCCGCGCTGGGCTTGACAGCGGGGTCCGCGTGGGAAGTGGATTGGCGGCCCTGTGCCCGCCGCTGAGCATGAAGACAACCGCAATGATTGCCACCACGATCACGACAAGGATCGACGCTACGATGGCTCGTAGCCGCGAACCACGTTGCCCCAACTGCAGGGATGCGTCGAGCGACCGATGCACGGCCGCAAAAAGATCCTGAAACCGCATGTGGCTTAGCTTGACCGGTCGCTCAAGCCCACCCTAGGCGGATGTCCTGGTGCCTGGACCCAATCTTGCACGGCCACAGTTGCACCGACGCTCATTGGGCCCGACATCGCGCGGGGAGGAGCAATCGCATAACGTGTTCCGACCAGTCATCGAACATGCGGTCTGAATTGGCGCGAAGCCGCACGGACCGCCTACCAGTACGTCCATGCTAGGGCCTGGAGCGCCGACTGTCCAGTGGATTCAACCGCGTGCATCGTCAAGTGCCGATCGACCGTGTATTGCACGGGGCTCGATCGAGCCGCGATTCGAGCCCGGCACGTGGGAGCGTGGGCGTGACGGGAAAAGCCCGCCGATGTCGTTCCGCAGGCTCCGCACCGGCAGGGTCGCCCGTGAAGGCGCCAGGCGAGAGTGAACGCCTGACGAGCCCGCCACCTAGGGGATAGTCACAGGTGCCTGGCGCGTGTATAGTGAGCGCATCGAAGCGCATGCTAAGCGAGTAATGATCCCTGGCCGCTGCCGAGGACAGTTCGAGCCCGTATCCACTGGTGACCGCGCTCCATCCGGTCAAGTGAAAGGAGTCCAACGGTGCGACCATACCTGCTGACCGCACTATCGTCGACCATGGAAACCCAACCGTTTGCCGCGCATATAGCGAGGGCGGAGGTGCATCGTCGCGGATTGGGCCACGCTGCGCGCTACCCATATCGAATGGGCTGCGGCTGGGTGCAGGTCGAGTTCTTCGCCGCTGACGCTGCCAGCTGGCGAGCGTGTCAGCTCGCTCTCTATCGGGCCTTTCCCGCGGCCTCGGGCCTGCGCGGCGACCTCAAGACAGGGGTGTTCGAGCTACCCGAAAGCTGCAACGACGAGCTCTTTGCGTGGCTCGCCGGGGCATTCGAAGCACCGGTGGTCGAACATGATAGTCGTTCGGCGTAGCCGGCACTCGATCTGAGCAACCGGGCGTGGCGCAATGGGCAATCTGTGCCTCCAGCCAGCGCCCTGCATCGGCGCGATGTGCCGCGAAGCCCAGTCACCGCATTCAGTACTCATCCTGATCGCTGAGGCGTCGATAGACAGCATTCGACAGTGCGCGGCGAAGACCATTGTCGCTATTTGCAACAATTGAGCGCTCCAGAGACGGGAATTCCACCTTGCGTTGGCGAGCTTCGCGAAAGTGACGGCAATTCGACCGCAGCACGATGTGCGGCATGAGGCGGTACGTCGGAGGCAGCGGCGCGCCGTTCAGAAGGTGATCCACTACGAGGCGCATGGCAGTCTCACCCACTGCAAACGGGCGACCATGTATGGAAGCGAATACCGTGCCCTTGTCGAAATACGGAATCAGGTCCTGAAACATGTCGCTCGCGATCAGGCGCACTGATCCTGAACGTCCGCACACACTTATGGCACGACAGACCGGCAAGCTGTTAGCCGTATTCACGTAGATGCCGGCGATCGCAGGGTGCTCGTTCAGCAGCGCATAACATTTCCGGAACGACTCGTCCTCGTCGTCGAACGCCTCAATGGTCTCAACTGCCGGGCTGCCGGGCTGGAACTCGGCGTAGGATGCGGCGAAGCTGCCAGCGCTTCGCGCGTGATTCTCTACATCCATCATGCCGGTAATAACCACCACCTCGGCGTTCCGATCGGGCAAGCCGGCCATAAGCTCCGCGGCCAGCCGGCCGCAGAGACCTGCATCGACCGCTACCAAGGTCGACCGCTTGCTGGACGGCGCGTCGGTGTCGACACAGATGACGCGAATGCCCTTGCTCTCCGCCTCATCGATCACGGGCGCAAGCGCCTCCGGACTTCCCGGTGCAATGATCAGCGCATCGGGCTGGGCTGACAGCAATTCCTTGACCTTGAGCACCTCGTCGGCACGAAACCGCTCCGTGGGGTGATGAATGACCTGCACGCCCAGGCGTTCGAAGCGCCCTGCCTCAAGCAGCATCCCCTGGAGTAAATGGTCAAAGTACTGATGAATCTCGCGAGGGATACAAATGCCGATCTGTACCGGTGCCCGGCCAATCGACAGCGCACGAGCGGCCAGATCCGGACTGTATCCCACGCTTTGCGCGATGGCAAGGATCCGCGCGCGCGTATCTTCCGTGATGCCTCTGCGGCCGTGAAGAGCGCGGTCCACAGTCCCCGGAGACACATGAGCAAGCCTGGCGATCTCGCGGACGCCGATCTTCTTTCTGTACGTCATTTGCTGCTGAGCGCTTGCGCGCTCCTCTCCGACATAATCCATGAGCGACCTTTACGGACGCGGTTCCTGCAAATCAGCTGAAGCCGGCGCGCCACCCACCGCCTCGATCATGCGCCGCGACATGAAATTGGGTGTGCCGATCTCCAGGCTGCGCGCAAACGCCAGGAGAGACGGTAGATTTGCCCGTGGGTGGATGGTGTGGGGGGAGGTAACCGAATAGGCAGCCAGCATCACGCCGAGCTCAACTGCTGATGCGATGTCCCATTGGCGGCCAGGCTCGTTCGGCGCGAGAAAGGGCATGCCGGTCGCCAATGCCGAGACAATACCGGCTAACAACGCGTCCCCCGCCCCTGCGGTTCCTGCGGCTCGAACCGCAGGAGCCGGACAGTATGTCCAGTCGCCACCTTCGCCAGCGTACGCGCCGTGCTTACCCACGCTGACCACTACACGAATGCGAGGCTGATGCATGCGCAGCGCGGTCGCGCATGAGTTGAGAAATCGGGCTGGTCTGAGACTATCAAAGTATTCGCCGGCAAGAACCGCGGCCTCATCTTCATTCATTGCGATCAAGTCGATCCGCGAGAACAACCCCAGGTCGCCGGCAGGCCCGATCTCCGAGGACGTGAAGGCGGCAACGCGCAGCGCACCATGCTTGGTCGCGAGTGTCAGCAAGTGGTCGCGGGCCGCCAGCGGTACTTCCGGCAGTGCCAGGATGATCGACCGAGCTCCATCGCGGGCAAGGATAGGCTCGCAGCGTTCAACGTCGGTGCCGGTCAGGCTGTCGGCTGCGGAATCGCGCGCGGTGATGTTGCCACCGGTCCCGTCCGGATACTGCAGGCAGGCGCTCGTCAGCGTCGGTCGCTCGCCGAGTCTAGCCACCCACCGCGTATCGATGCCGACAGCCGACATTTCAGCAATGAGACGGCGCCCAGGCTCATCATCACCTACTTTTCCAATCGGTAGCGCATGAAACGGTGCGCCACCCGGCTGTGCCCCGAGCAGGACGGCGAGATAGTGCATGACGATGTGCAGCTTGCAGTAGTCGCGGACGTCGAGCAGTCGTGCCGAACGGCTTTCGTTCCGTCCCAGCGTGTGGTCACCGTCGAGAGCGAAGAACAGCCCCGTGCCAATCCCCCCCACGCCAATGGCTCGTCGATAGGGCGAGGACTGGTTAAGCGGCAGTGTTCGCGCGTCTGGCCCGACATTCAGGGCGTTCACGGGAACAGTTGCCATTCCGGATGCTCACTGATCGGATGCCGCGCCGTTTCGAGCGTGGCGGTGATCAGCGCGTCAGGATGGCGCTGCAGGAGAGTCATCGGATACTCGGGCGTCGGAGCAGAGAACAAGGCCACGCGCAGCGCGGTCTGCTTCCATGCGCCGGTATCGCTAAAGATGCGAATCTGCCGGGCCGAAAGGCATTCACGCATGCCCAGGGTTATCGACATCGGCGGCACGAACTGATACGCAGCACCGAAATTGCGATGTGCAAGAGCCAGAACCGTATCGAGATTATTCTCCTGGATGCGCACCGTGCTAGCAGCGACCTGCTCGAGCGTCACCTGACTGTACGGATGCCTTCTCGCCTGATTGTAGGCGAAGTGACCATCCTGGCCCCAACCGCCCAGAGTGATGTCGACGTGAGCCGCCGCGATGGCGGCGCGCACGCTGTCGGCCGTGGAAGGCAGCAACCAGTGGCGTTGTGCCTCCGGAACGGTGAGATCCGGCCGGATCCCGCCGTAGAAGTGCACTTCCATGAAAGAACGAAAGTTCTGCGGGTGCCGTTTGGGAAGCTCCTGCCCTTGCCAATCCAGGCATTCGTCCATATGGAACACATGGAGATCCTGCAGCGACAGCCCACGCGCATTCACCATGTCTGTGAATGGCTCGTACCACGCATTTGGCCCGCACGGCACGATTGCCGTGGTTGGCGCTCCCTGGGCAACGTTGCGCGCGATAAGGTCGACGAAGTCCTGGGCCATGACGCGACCCATCTCAGCCGAATCCTGCACAAGGCGAAACGGAACACGCCGGTCATTGTGCTGCATTAACTGCTCAACCGGAATGCTGCACCAATTGTAGAGATCCTGTGGCGTCACGGCGGACATGTCATACCTCTTGTGTCTACGCTCACCGGTGCGCGGCTATGCGCGGCCACGCTCCGCGATTCACTTCGCACGGTATCGGTACCGCTTCTGCAGAGTCTAGCACCTCGATTTCCCCGTTGCAATGGTGTGTCGCGCACCTCGTTACCGGTACCATGCCTTGCTTGACAATGCGAAAGGCCGGTGCTAGTGTAGACGGGGTTCTGCAGGCTTCCAGGTTACCCAGCGGGACGTGCCTCGTGGACGGTGGGCGCTATCGCCGGATGAGGGCCTTGGCGACGGGCCGGCCCTGCAGTAGTTGACCGAGCGTGGCGGTGCACCGTTCCAGGCAGGATGATGGCCAGAACGTGCGACGCCAAACCGTCGCCGGCCGCGGGCGGTGAGACGAAGCAAACGAGGAGGAGATACGATGGTTCGACCCAAGATTGGATTTGTTGTTTACGGCGTCCACAAGGACGGACTCCCGGATACAATGGGCCAGCCGTTCATCGACGACGCCATTGTTGCGCACGCCAAGGCGGCTCTCCAGGCCGCCGGAGCCGAGCTTGTCGTGGAGGACCTGGTCATCGCTTCCAAGCAGGAGGCCCGGGCGTGCCTGGCCCGCTTCAAGAAGGTTGACGACCTGGACGCTCTGGTCCTCTTCTCCGGCACCTGGGTGTGGGCGGCCCATCTCGTTTCGGCATTGCGCGATTTCGCGCTCAGCGGCAAGGGCCTCGTGCTCTGGACCAACCCAGGCTCGCAGGGCTGGCGACCGGTGGGCGGCCTGGTCATGCACGGCGGGCTGAAGGAAGTGGGTATCCCGCACCGCTTTGTCTACGGCGGCTACGATGACCCTCACACACTCGAGCGCGTCCTGGCCTATTGCCGGGCCAGTCATGTGAAGAATTCTCTGAACATGAGCACGGTGGGTGTGTTCGGCGGGCGCGGCATGGGACAGACCTGCGGCGTGGCCGATCCCTCCCAGTGGTTGAAGGTATTCGGCGTGGACATCGATTCGCGCGATACGACGCGGCTGCTGGAGACTGCAAAGCATATATCTCAAGATGAGCTGCGGCGCGCGCGGAACGAGATACAGCCTCTGTTCTCAGTGCCTATCCCAGAGGACGACGTGGCGGACCGCTCCATACGCCTTCTTCTGGCGCTGCAGAAAGAGATGGCTGAGGAAGGCTGGGATTCCTATACCATTCAGTCCATGCCCGGGCTGGGCGACAACTACAGCGCCACGTGTTTTGCCCAGAGCATGATGCTGGACCGGCGCGTGGCGACCTCCACATTGAGCGACTTTAACACGCTGATGACGGTCAAGCTGCTGAATGACCTGGGCGATGAACCTGTGTATTACGGCGACCTCCAGCACATTGACAAAAGCAACAACGAGATCAAGATCATCGGCGACGGGGCCTGCCCGCCTTCGCTGGCCGGCAAGACTGCGCCGGCCAGGTTCGGCGTCCACGGCATCCCGACCGAGGGTGGGGCCGGCGGCCTGTCTGTCGACCTTGTCTGCAAGGCGGGCGAGGGAGTGCTCGCTCACCTGGGCCGGACGGACGGCGCGTTCGAGCTGCTGTTCGCGCGCTGCACGGTGTTTGAGCCCGCTGCCGAGCACGTGGAGCAGCGCCGGCGAGAATGCGGCATCCCTCACTGGCCCCACGCTTTTGTCACCGCCCGTTGCGACATAGAGTCACTGATCGAGCACTGGACCAGCGAATATGCCGTTCTAGGCTACGGGGCGCACCTCTACGAAGAGTTGCTGGCGTTCTGCGAGCTCACCGGTATCACTGCACTCGCGCTGTGAGGGCGTTGGCACAATCGAAGAGTACCGGCTCGTTAGCACGACCTGGCACAAGTCGCTGCCACCGTGGCGAGCGTGGGCGGCACGGATCGATTCGCTGCATTGATAGGTGCGGAATTTGTTGCCAAGGCGCGATGCCGGTGCTAGAGTAGACGGGATCAGCCACATAGGGAGGTGCAGAACCAGGTTTGAGGCAACGAGGAGTAGGTTTCCGTTATTGTCCCTTTTGGCATTCATTCCGGAGTGGTGTGTTAGCTGTGCTCGTCGCGCACGAGCAGTAGGGGGCTTCGATGATCAGCTCGCGACTCAAGCATCTTCTACCTGCGTTGCTCCTGCTTCTTCCCGTCGTTGTTCGTCCTCAATCGCCGATGGTTGCTACAGCGCACTCAAGTGCCAGCGCAACTGTCACAGTGACCTACTATTGGTGGGCCGAAAGCGACGTCCCTGGCGCCGACAAGTGGATGCGCCAGACGATCGCGCTCTTCGAGAAGGCTCATCCGAATATTCAGATCAAGCTCGAAATCCAAAGCACCGACGCTCTGATCAGCAATTTCCAGGCCGCTGCCGCGGCGCACCGCGGCCCTGACATCGCAACGCAATGGGCCACGATTCCAGTCGTATCCCAGGCCTGGGCAGGCGCCATCGCGCCGCTGAGCGGTCTTATCCCGGCGTCCGAGATCAAGCATTGGGTCGGCACCTCGGAGAACCTCTATGGCGGAAAAGTGTGGGGTATGCCGCTCTATCTGATGGGCATCCCGGTAGTCTACAACAAGGCACTGTTCCGCAAGGCGGGCCTCGATCCAAACAACCCCCCGACGACCTGGGCACAGTTCCTGAGCGCCTGCGCCAAGCTCAAGGCCCAAGGGATCACACCGTTTACCATGGGCAATAAGGATGGGTATGGCGGCGCCTGGTTCTGGGGTACTTTCGGCAAGGGGAGCTTGAACTCGATCGACGACTTGAAGCGTGCGGTCGTTGGGCAGACACACTTTACCGACTCGAAGTTCACCGACTGGCTTACCGCCCTGCAGACGATGCGAACCTCGGGCTACCTCAACGACGACGTGGCTTCGCTTCAGTTGAACGACGGCACGACGCCGTTCGCGAAGGGACAGGCTGCCATGACCTTCACCACCGACGCCACCGTCGTCAGTTTCGCCAAGGTGCTCGGCGAGGCTAACGTAGGGGTCTTCCGCGAGCCTCCAATCGGCAACGGCAAGCTCAGCTCGTGGTACGACGTGACGCAGTCGTCCAGTGAGATGATCACTTCGTGGTCGTCGCACAAAACCGAGGCCGCGATGTTCCTCATGTTCATGCACACGCCTGAACGCCTCGCCGCGCTCAACCAAACTACCGGCGCTTTCCCTGCCGACGACAGATTCAACACCAAATCGATCACGGATCCTCTGCAGCGACAAATGCTGGCATGGGACCTTGGCATGAAGAGTGTCTGGCTCGAGAACTTCGTGCCTACTCAGATCGACCTTAATGGCGATCAGGTCGCCGGCGAGACCGTCACCAGCGGCGGCACTCCGGCGGCGGCTGCCCAGCTGTGGGAGCGCACGGCGCGGCAGTGGCGCGCATCCAACCCGACGGAGATGAAGCAGTTTACCGCCTGGATCGGATCCGGCTCCTAGCTGTGCCCCGGGCTGCAGCGCACGTGGGTCCGGCTTCGGACCGTGCGATCTCGGTCAATGCCCCGCGCAGGCGAGGGCGGGGCGTACGCGCCGCCCTCTTCCCGTACCTCTACATCCTGCCGGCCGCGAGTGTAGTGGGGCTGGTCCTGGGATACCCTCTGGTTGTCATCTTCCAGGAAAGCACCCAGACGGGCGGTGTCGGAGAGTCGCAGTACGTGGGCTCCGCCAACTTTAACCTGGTGTTCACGGACCCTGTCTTCTGGCAGGCCATCGGCGACAACGCAAAGCTGCTTCTGGCCATCCCGTTCTTGGTTGTGCTGTCGCTGCTCTTTGCGATCCTGCTCTTCGAGCGGGTGCGCGGCTGGCGCCTGTATCGCACGCTGATCTTTGTGCCGTACATCATTGCGATCACGGTCGGCGGGACGGTTTTCGGCCTCTTGTACGAATACAATGGTCCGATCAACCAGGCACTTCGAACTTTGGGCCTCGGGGCCCTGGCGCTGGATTGGCTTGGCAGGGCCGACCTGGCGATCCCGTCGGTGATGAGTGTCATTATTTGGCACGAGCTGGGCTTCGGCACGGTTCTGTTCTTGGCGCGCCTGATGTCAGTCCGGGAAGAGCTTTTCGAGGCGGCGCGCATCGACGGCGCGAGCTGGTGGCGCATCCACTGGCATGTCACTCTTCCTCAGCTGCGTGGTGTGATCCAGTTCTTCGTGGTCGTCGAGGTCATCAACATGATGAGCGGTGTCTTCAATTACATCTATGTGATGACCAACGGCGGCCCCGGATTCGCATCGCAGGTCATGGAGTACTACATCTGGCAGAACGCGTTCGCCTTCCGGCAGCAGGGCATCGCCGCGGCGGCCGCAGTGCTGCTGCTTGGCGTGACCGTGGTTTTCGTGGGGCTGCAATTCACGGTCCGGCGCGGGGAGGCAATCGGCGATGAGTAGCACGCTGGCGCCACGTCGCCGCTCTCCATTCGGCACTCTCTTCACCACGGCCGGCACGCTCAGACAGGCGGTGCTCCTGGTCGCCTGCGTCGGCGCCGCCATGCCGCTCTATTTTCTTATCGTGACCAGCTTGAAGAGCAAGGACGAGTACCTCGTCAACATGTGGGGGTTGCCGCGGCATCCAACGCTCGGCAATTTCTCCACGGCCTTTTCCGACGGGCGGTTGATGGGCTGGATGTGGAATAGCGTGCTCGTCACCGTGCTCTCGGTAGGGCTTTGCACGGCGCTCAGTGCCATCGCCGCCTATCCCCTGGCCCGAATGCGTTTCCCCGGACGTGATACCGTGCTCAACATCTTTATCGCTCTCATGGTGATCCCGCCAGTAATCCTGATCATCCCGCTGTTCGTCATGATGGTGAATATCAACATGGTGAACACCTACTGGAGCGCGATCGCCATATATTCCGGCCTGATGATTCCATTTTCCGTCTATCTGTTGACGAACTTCTTTCGGACCGTCCCCGCGGAGATTATCGATGCGTCTACGATTGATGGGTGTTCGCAGTTTCGCACCTTCACGGCAATAATCCTTCCGCTCTCCATGCCGGCGCTGATCACACTGGTGATCGTGAACGCGCTCTTTGTCTGGAACGAGTTACTGATCGCGCTGACCTTCTTGCAAGATGATTCGGTGCGGACCTTGATGGCTGGACTGACCGAGTTCAAGGGGCGTTACTTTCTCAATCAGCCGCTCATCATGACCGGCGCGCTCATCGCCACGGTCCCCATGTTGCTTGTCTATATCGTCGGCCAGCGTTTCTTCGTGCGTGGGCTGGTAGCTGGTGCGGTCAAGTAGCTGTTGGCGGGTCCGTGCGCAAGTCGAGTCGCCGTACCGGCGCTCGCCAGCTTTCGAGAGGAGGTTTGTCGGTGCCAGGCAGTAGCACGTCAGAACCAACAGCGTCACGTCCTAATGGATCGCCGGTGCGGCGAACGCGCCTTGTCGAGGCGCTGGCACACCGGGAACCCGATCGCATACCGGTCCTGTTTGGTGGGCCTTCGTGCTCGATCCACAGGCTGGCACACGCGAACTTACTCGCGCATCTGGGCTGTACACCCGTTTCCGACGCACCAATCATGGATAGCATCTTGCAAATCGTGGAACCGGATGCGCAGCTCACAGACGCGCTGGACGTCGATGCGCGGTTTCTCGTTCCGCGAGAGGGCCCACTGGCGTGGGACAGCGATCGTGGGGCCTTTGTTGACCAGTTCGGGCGGCGCTTCCAAGCGGGTGGCGGGTTCTACAATCAGGTGGACCAGCCGCTGCATGAGGGGTCGTATTCCGAGCTGCGTGCCTACACATTCCCCGCGGTCTCGCGCTACGCCAGCGTCGAAGGGTTGCGTGAGCGGGCGAGAGCGCTCTACGGGGAAGGTTACGGGCTTGTCGCCGACGGAGCCTGGGGTATCTACGAAATCGCAAGCAGCCTTCGCGGCACCGAAGCGTACTTCACCGACCTCGCACTCAGTCCGGACTATGCGGCTAATCTCGCCGAACGCGTTCTTGAGGAGCATTTGAAGCCCTACTATCAATTGCTCCTGGCGGAAGTGGGGCCGTACGTGCAGTTGGTGATCATCAGCGACGACTACGGCAGCCAGCAGGGCCTCCTCTTCTCCCCGGATATGTTCAGGAGGATTTTCAAGCCCCGCCTTCGTCGCCTGGTAGACTTCATTCACTCCTTGGTTGATGCACGCGTCTACATCCACTCCGATGGCGCTATCTACCGTATCATTCCCGACCTGATCGATGCTGGAATCGATGGCATCAATCCGGTGCAATACACTGCCCGCGGCATGGACGCCGATCGTCTGAAACACGAATTTGGTCAGCATTTGGGCTTTTTCGGCGGAGGCATCGACAACGCGATCTTGACCGGCAACTCCGTGGAGGCTGTCCGGCGCGATGCCGCCCGACAGATCCGAGCGCTTGCTGTCGGAGGGGGCTATCTCTACGCGAGCATTCACAACATTCCTCCGGAAGCTCCGCCCGGCAATGTGGTCGCCTTCTTCCGGGCCGCGGAAGATTTCGGACGGTACCCACTCTGATTCTTGCTTGCAGTGGACGTGAAGGCGCCGGCGCCGGTGCCGCGGTCCGTCTTCCGGGGGTCGCGGGGGGGAAAAGGAGGGGAGGGAAGCAACGGAGAGCCAGGGCTTCAGGCACGAGCAAGCTCAGTCCGAGAGCCCGAAGAGCTTGGCACTCGCAGCCTGGATCCACAGGCCAAGCGGAGATTTGTCGAGCGTGACGAAGCCGCCGCTGTCGAAGGAGACATAGAAGAAGTTGTGCCAGCTGGTAAGTATGCTCTTGACGCCGGCTGCGTAGTGCGTGTTCGCATATCCTTCCTGGTCGAGTCCGATAAACTCCAGGCATGCGGACAGGACGAGAATCAGGCCGTAAACGACCAAGCGGAGATACAGCAAGGTGCGTGCCGGAATTGGAGGAGAAGCGCTCGCATGTGGTGTGAGCAGCCGGACGATTCGGGCCGGTAGAACGCCGGCGGTGCCATGGTCAGACAGATCGGGCGACACGGGCGCGGCGTATGCCGCGCCCGACCGCTTGGTTCAGGCTGAACGATGTGGCTCGGACCCCACGTTTCCACACTAAGGCAGCGAGTTAAGAGCCCAAAGAGCGCAAGCCAAGAGGATGCAAAGAGGACATCGAGCATTCGCTAAGTGCGACATCGCCGGCGACGCCGGCGTGACGCCAGGCCCACGTCACCGTCGGTGCGGAGGGAGCCTATCGTGAGGCTCATGGAGGATCGCTATGCGGAGTGCCGTGAGGTCCTGCGCGCCGATGCGCCGACTTGCCGATGCGGCGCATGTTAGCAAGGCTGTGAAGCGGCCGCAGAGCAATCATGCTCGCTTGCATACGAGTCCAGAACAATACGCTCTGAACTACCTGGACCGACCCGTGGCACGGCGATGCCCGGCTGCCGGCCCAGGACCTGCACGTGTTGAGCAAGCAGTTGCGGTCGTCGGGCGGAGGCTACCCCGCGTAGCCGAGAGGGCGAATCGCGATGCCTGGCGATGCGCCTGCCAATCGCAGATCGCCCAAAGATCCGCTACAGGCATGGCTGTGTAGGGCAGGGTATGCATGTATCCCGGCGGCCCAAACTCGGGCGTGAGCGTGCTGCTGGCAACCTCATGCGCTGTTTGCGCCGCCCATACCCACTCCCACCAGCGCTCGTGATTCAGGTGCGCCCGGTACTCCGGAGCGCGCGGATCTGGCACTTGCGGGCCCTCTTCATACCCGACGCGCGCATGGATATGCAGCGTACGAGCAGCACAGAGGCGGATAACGTCCGCCTGATCGTCCAGCAGCCGCTCGCCGACCAGAACCCAGTGGCTGAATTCGGCACACAGACGCATGCTCGGGAAATGTTCCAGCAACCGCTTCGTGACCCAGGGGTTATAGAGAATGCGGCCGCGATGTGTCTCGCGCACCTATACCGGTTCCTCCTCGAGGCGCAGTGCTTGCGCGAAGAACGAGTGCGATTCCTCTTCGCTGAAGGAGTCCTGACCGCTATGGGCATTGACAAACAGTGGGTTGAGTGTCGTTGCCTGTTGAAGGTGACCGGCGAATGACTTGAGATGTTCATCGACAGAATTGCCGGACGTCACGATCTGAGCAATGTAGGCAAACCCATACTCCCGCATGAGCGTCATGAATCTGCGCTCGTCGGCAGGGGCCTGCAACCCTGTCTCGATGCCTTCGTAGCCGGCGGCCTTGATCCGCGGAAATACTTCTTCCCATGGTCGCCCTATGCCCCAGAGATGCCGAAACAGCCGCAGCTTCACGAGCGCCCCTTCCCTGATCACAGCAATACTGGTCGATGGTCACTATCAATCGTATCGTGTAGCGTGCATAGTTGTCGGCCAAAGTGACCAGCATGCGTGCGAAATCGGGTCAAGCCAATGGAGGGCCAGCTAACTCAATCCCGCGCCGCACCTGGACGTAGCCGATTCGCAACGAGCATGGCAGGCGAGCGAGAGAGAGAAACCGTGCCGTCCGGCGGTATGATGATGTATCGAGGGTGCCGGACGACGCGGAGGTCTTGCCGGCATTTGACCTCGAGCGTGAAAGGGATAACAATGCTTGCCGCCGTGTTGCACGATTTTGATGATCTTCGCCTGGAACAGGTCCCGCTGCCCCAGCCGACCGCGACGGGATCGGCGTGGTGAGGATCAAGTCGTGCGGCATCTGCGCCACCGATTTCAAGGCCATCAAGGGCATGCGCCGCAACGTGAAGTTCCCCTTCATTCCCGGCCATGAGCCCAGCGGCGTGGTGGCCGAGGTCGGCCCGGGCGTGACCCACTTCAAGGTCGGCGACGAAGTCATCTGCAAGCCTTCCGGCTTCTGCGGCTTCTGCGAGCACTGCCGCACGGGCAATCCCCATTACTGCGGGCAGCCTTCACGACCGGCGGCGACGGCCCGGAGGACGTCCGGTCCGGCGCCTTCGCCGAGTACATGCTGACCAAGGAGAGCTGCCTGTTCCGGAAACCGCCGTCCGTCACCTTCGATCAAGCCGCGCTGACCGAGCCGTTGTCCGGCGCGTGGAAAGGCGTCATCCAGTACAGCCAGATGCAGGTGGGCGAAGACGTCGTGGTCATCGGCGTCGGCAGCATCGGGCTTCTGTGCCTGATGGTGGCCAGGGCCGCGGGCGCCGGCCGGCTGATCGCCGTGGACCCCAGTCCCCATGCGCGCCGGAAGCCCTGTAGCTCGGCGCCACGCACGCCGTAGATCCCGTCCCGGACGCCAAGCGGCAGATCTACGACATCATCCCCAATGGCCCGGACCTGGTTGTCGAGGCCGCCGGTCCCATCCAAGCCGTCAACCTCATGGTCGACCTGCTCCGCCGCGGAACCCGCTGGAATGTGTTCGGGATCACGACGCACGAGAAGTTCGAGTTGGACGGCGGCACGACGCACTTTCTCGAAGGCCGCATGGACGCCAGCTTCGGCACCACGCCGCTGGCGATGCAGGGCGACATGCTGATGGAGACGGACTGGTGGATATCGGAGAAAATCATCTCCACCGTTTCCCGCTCAAGGACATCCACGAGGCCCTCGAGGTGATGGACAGTCCAGATCGCAACAAGTGATCATCAACCCGTAGACCTGTAGCTGCCATTGGCGTGCGCGGCCTGTGCAAGCCGATGGCGGCGCCGCCGTACTCAACAGGGCAGCCGGAGGCACCGACGGTTCAACGCGTCGTTTCTTTGCAGAGGATCTTGCGAAGTAGGGACCAATGATGGAGAGTTACTTTCACGTTGAGCGTGAGCCGGGCAACCGCCCCGGAACGAAAGGCACGGAGGCACAATGGTCAAGCAAGCGTCTCCCGGAGTGGGGCCGGCGCGCCCCGGCTCGAGCTTCGCACCTCGTCAACCAGTGCCGCCAGGTCGCTCTCGGTCAGATCGCTGAGCATCACCAGCTTGGCAATCGGCATATCCGTCAAGAAGGTCTCCTCCAGCTCCGGCGTTGCTTTGCCGGCAGCTGCTCCGGCATTGGCGCCAAACAGCTGGTGGCTCACCTTGGTGGCTAACGGCAGTAGCCGTGCCCGGCCGACCGGATGCCGTAGCCAGTCGCGAAGCGGACTCAGCATATCCAGCCTAACCGGCAGTGGATGCGCGGACTCCACGCGCAATGACACATGAAGGCGAATATCGCGCGAGGAGGCTCCGACCAAGATGTCGAACATCTCGCTGG
>CAVSOU010000006.1:0-13626 GCA_963729625.1 uncultured bacterium | reverse complement strand
GCGCAGCAGCGAGAAGGTCTCACACGCGTGCTTGCCGGGCTCGCCATGGATGATCGGGCTGTGCCGCGCGCCCACTACGCTGTCGTCGATAGCGCAGGCAATCAGCTTGGCGAGGTGACGAGCGGCGGCTTCTCGCCCACGCTCGGCAAGGGAATCGCCCTTGCCTATCTGCCGGTCGCGGAGTCGCCAATCGGCACCACGGTTGCCGTGCGGGTGCGCGACCAGCCGCACCGAGCCACGGTAGTCAAGACACCGTTCTATCGACGCCAAAAGCAAACCTAGAGGGGCACTTGTCACGTTCGTAACGTTTCCCAGGGCACAACAGCAGAGGCGGCCTGAAGGCGGGAGTATCAGACGCGCGGGCCGAGGCCCGGCCACTGGAAAGGCCACAGGCAGGACATTTGACTCATCAGCACAGATCGCGATTCCCGGGCGCGCCCGAGTCGACGATCGTTTCGCCAGTTGACCGTACACCGATGAAGCACATAGGAGGGACAGACGTGAATCCGGATCTTCTCCGCTATGCGAGCAGCCACGAGTGGACAAGCGATGGCGACCCCATGACCATTGGCATCAGCGACTTCGCGCAGGAACAGCTGGGCGACGTCGTGTACGTCGAGCTTCCGCCGGTCGGCAAGGCGTTCAAGGCCGGCGAGACTTTCGGGACCATCGAGTCGGTGAAGACTGCTTCAGATCTGTACGCACCCATCGATTTCACCGTGGTGGAGGTGAACACCGCGCTGGTGGACAAGCCCGAGCTCGTGAACAACAGCCCGTTCGGCGACGGCTGGCTACTAAAGATCTCAGGGAATGTCGCCGATCGGGAACTGTTGATGGATCGGGCCACGTACCAGGAGACCGCCGCGCACTGAGGCTGATACGTGAAGGGGGGAGTCGTCGCGATGTGTTCCAAGCCTGAAGCTGCGGCATCAGGGGAGCGCACGGGGGGCTTCCACTTGATTGACCTCCAGCTGCAGCAGAATGGAAGGCGACCCACTGTATGCGTACCCCGCGGCTGCGGCGGCTACGAGATATGGCGCCCGTGGGCCTGAAGCTGCGGCATCAGGGCAGCGCGGGGACACATCGAGATTGACGAGTTCAAAGGATCACCGCAGAATGCCCACACCATATCTCCCTCACACCGATGCCGATCGCGGCGCGATGCTCGATTCGCTTGGCGTCTCCAGCATGGAGGACCTGCTCGCCGACATCCATCAGGACTGCGCTCTGGTCCGCTCGACCTGCCAGTTGCGGTCTCGGAACCCGGGATCATCCAGGAGATGGAGAGACTGGCCGACCGCAATAGCCTGCGTGCCGGGCCACGCTCCTTCCTTGGGGGCGGCGCTTACCATCACCACATTCCGGCCGTTGTCTCGGCATTGGCGTCCCGTGGCGAGTTTGTCACAGCGTACACGCCGTACCAGCCGGAGGTTAGCCAGGGCACGCTGCAAGTGACCTACGAGTGGCAGAGCATGATCTGCGAGCTAACCGGGCTCGACGTCTCCAACGCCTCGCTCTATGACGCCGCCACGGCATGTGCGGAAGCGGCGATGATGGCCGTGAACGCCACGGGGCGTCGTGGGGTGATTGTGCCCGGCACACTCAATCCCGACTATCTGCAGGTGCTCCGGACGTACTGCTGGAGCCAGGGCCTTACATTGACTGAAGTGCCGGCCCTGAATGGCAGCGTGGACGCCGCGCGGGTGGCCGCGGCCCTCGACGATCGCAGCGCGGTCGTGATCGCTCAGTCGCCGAACTATTTCGGGATTGTCGAAGACCAGGCGGTTCTGGCCGAAGCCGCGCACGGGGCCGGCGCACTGTATGTCGCGTGTGTAAACCCGCTGTCGCTGGCACTGTTGAGCACGCCCGGTGAAGTGGGCGCGGACATCGCGGTGGGTGATGCCCAGCCGTTTGGCATGCCGCTCGCGTATGGCGGACCGTACGCAGGGTTCATCGCCTGCAAGGAATCGCTCGTGCGTCGCTTGCCGGGACGCATCGTGGGCGCCAGCGTCGACTCGCGGGGGCGCCGTGCCTACGTCATGACGCTGCGCACGCGCGAACAAGACATTCGACGGGAGAAGGCTACCAGCAATATTTGCTCCAACCATGCGCTCTGCGCCACGACGGCCACCATGTACCTCAGCTACATGGGCAAGCAGGGTCTGCGCCACGTAGCCAATCTGTGCGTGCAGAAGGCGCACTACGCGGCCGACCAGATCGGCAGGGTCGCCGGCTATGAACTGGCTTTTCACCGGCCCTTCTTCCATGAGTTCGCGGTCCGCACGCCTCTGCCGGGAGCGGAGATTCGCGACGCCCTGGTCACGCGTGGCATCCTCGCCGGAATCCCGCTGGATGGACAGGCGGGCATTCCGCAAGGACTGCTCGTGTGTTGCACGGACTGAACGGCAGAGAAGATATCGATGCCCTGGCTCAGGCACTGGGAGAGGTGCGCGCATGATGGCGATAGGCCAGCCCTTGAAAGATATGCAGGACGCGGCGCCAGCACGGCCAAGCTCCGCCGCGACAACCGCCGACCGCAAGGTCCTCGAGCCGACCGTGTTTGAGCTATCGTCTCCCGGTCGATCGGCTTTCTCCCTTCCGGCCTGTGACGTGCCTGAGCAACCGATCGCGGCACTCATCCCATCGCAACTCCAGCGATCTACAACTGCTGAGCTGCCCGAAATGAGTGAACTGCAGGTCGTGAGGCACTTCACCAGGCTCTCGCAGCTGAATTACAGCATCGACGGCGGATTCTACCCACTTGGCTCGTGCACCATGAAGTACAATCCAAAACTGCACGAGGACCTAGTCGCCGATCCACGCTGGTCCGGTCTCCATCCACACCAGCCCGACTCCACAGTCCAGGGCGTGCTCGCGCTTCTCTTCCGCTTGCAGGAGTATCTCTGTGAGATAGGCGGCATGGACGCCTTCACGCTGCAGCCGGCAGCGGGGGCGCATGGCGAGCTCACGGGTCTGATGATTATTCGCGCCTTCCATGAGAGTCGCGGCGATCACCGGAGCGAGGTCCTGGTGCCGGACACGGCCCACGGAACCAACCCGGCGAGTGCGGCTGCCGCAGGATACAGCGTCGTGCAAGTGAATCCAATGCTCGGGCCAGGTCGACGTCAACGATTTACGCCGGTTAACCGGACCGCGAACCGCGGCGTTGATGCTCACCAATCCGAATACGTGCGGTCTTTTCGAGAAGGACATCGTGGAGATAGCCGGCATCGTACACGATGCCGGTGGACGTCTCTACTATGACGGAGCGAACCTCAATGCGATCATGGGCACCGCGCGTCCCGGCGACATGGGCTTCGACGTAGTGCACTTCAACCTGCACAAGACGATGACCACGCCCATCGGCGGCGGACCGGGCACGGGTCCCGTCGGGGTGAAGGCCGCGCTGGCGCCCTTCCTGCCCGTACCGCAGATCGAGCGGGGAACCGGTGCCGATGGCACGGAGCTCTACACGCTCACGAGCGACCGGCCGCTCAGCATCGGCCGTGTGCGCAGCTTCTTCGGCAACGTTGGCCTGCTCATTCGAGCATACGTGTACGTTCGCTCCATGGGTCCCGACGGCCTGACGCTGGCAAGCCGCGACGCCGTGCTCGATGCCAACTACCTGCGTTCCTTGCTGATCAGCGCGTTCGAGGCGCCCTTCCCGGGCAGCCGCATGTATGAATCCGTGGTGTCGGGCACGCGGCAGAAGCAACAAGGCGTGAAGACGATAGACATGGTGAAGCGCCTGATCGACTTCGGCTACCATCCGCCGACCATCTATTTCCCGCACATCGTCGACGAGTGCCTGATGATCGAGCCGACTGAGACGGAAGATCGAGCCACTCTCGAGGGCTTTGCCGAGGCGCTGCTGGCGGTTGCCCGGGAAGTCGAAGCGGGAAGCGACCAGGTCCGCGGCGCGCCGCACCATGCGCCGGTATCGCGCATCGACGAAGCTCTCGCGGCACGGAAGCCAGACCTGAGGTGGAGACGCGCGTCCGCGCCTCAAGGCTTGTAGCGATCGCCGGGCTGAGGCCCTTCAGGACAGACTACCCGGGAAGAATGCCCCGGATGACATGCCGGAGCACGCGATTGTCGGCAAGCCGATCCTCGCCTGAGGCCATGCTCGGGCAAACGTGATGTAGCGTTCGGCGGCGGCGCGCGCGAAATGCAGCGCGTTCTGGACGAACACGTCGGGCTGTTGGATGCTCACGTCGAAGAGCTTCGGTCTGTGCAGCGTCAGCGAATCGACCGCGTCGACCTCCAGGTCGTCATGCAAGAAGGCGCCCGGGTATGGATCAAGATCCTCGGCCGCACTGCTGCAAAGCCACCGGCCTCCGCCGCGGCGCGTAGCTTCTCGCGCTCGTAAAGGAAGCGTCTCACGTCCTGCTGCAGTTTTGCATAATCGAAGTCCTTGTAGGACCGTCCTTGGGGCGGAAGGTGCCGGATTGGTCGCTCCTTGTCAAAGTGATAGGGAATGCCAGCGAGCGCTGCGTTGAGCACGTAGTCGATATCTTCTCCCCGTGCGATCGAAGGGTCGAACCCCACCCGGCACATGAGCTCACGGCTGAAGCTCATGTTTCCGCCGAGCGCGAACGCGCTCGGCACGATCTCTCCGGGCATCGCGGCAATACGTTCGAGGATCCCATTCATGAGGTGGGGCTTCTTCTCGAACGGGTTGGTTTGCGTCTTCTCCGACTCCCCGACCTCGTGCCAACGCCGGCCGGCATCATCGAGGTAGTGCCCGCCGGCACCGAACACGCGTTCGCCGCGGGCGTCACCCCACGCGATTGCCTCGGCGGAACGCCGCAAGAAATGGGGGTCCTCGACGATCTCGTCGTCATCGAGCGCCACGACCAGCTCCATGCCAAGCACGAAAGGCACCAGAAGCTGCATATTCCGGATGAGCGGGTAGCCGCGAGAATCAAACCAGGAGATCCACGCGTCGTGACCCAGCGAACGGAGCCGGCCATGCAGAATCTGCACATGCGTCGGCAGCCAAAGCGCGATCGGGAGATCGGGGTATCTGTCTCGAATAGTGTCTGCCTGCCACGACGCACTGGTTGCCACGTCCGGCGCGGAGCTGGAGATGAGTATCAGAACCAGACTGGGTTTCTCCGCCAGCCGCTGCAGACTGGCAAGCAGACGGGCCATAGTGCCCGACTCGTTGGCGGGAGTCGGATGATCCTCCGTGCTGTCTCCCGGGCGACGAAATCCGTGCGACCGACTCCAGTACGTGGGCACGACTATCACGCTCTTGGAGAGGAGCGTGTCCACGGCCGGTGCGGGCGCCGAGGTGTCGCCGTCTCGCCTTGGCTCAGTCACCCAGTTGCCGTCACTCCCAGAAAATCAGCTGCACTGCTGGAGAACCTGCCGTGCCGACTCCTACTCGACATGCACAACCCCAAACACGTTTGGCATTTCCTGGCAGGAGTACATATAGTCACCCGTGCGCGTGAACTGGATTCCGGACAGAGTCCGCACGCCGACCGTATTCGGCGACCATGCGACCTTGCAGCCGATACTACTGCTCCAAAACTCTACCGTGGTTCCCACGCTGACGCTGACGTTACTCGGCGCGAAGCCGACGCCTTGGTTGGCGTCCGGCACGACCTGAATCCAGACCCGGGATTGACCGAGGCACGACGATCGGGACTGGGCAGGATAAGGACCCCCGGCCCCATCAGAGTAGGCTGGAGGACACGCGTAGTCTCCCAAGCCGATCGTCGCGCTCGGGGAGCTCACGCTCATGCCGGCAAGCACTGAGAACACGCCGGGCGCAACCATCATCAGGCATACTACGAGGGCCGTCCAACGGAACGCCTGTCGCGACCTGGTCGACGGTCCGTGGTACCAGTGACCGCCCGGCGATGCCACGTCGGAAACGCCGATCTGGCCACGGTCCCAGGCAAGGTCAAGCAGGGCATCGCCAAACTCACCGGCCGTGGCATAGCGCTGGGCCGGGTCCAGGCGGATAGCTCTCTCGACGATATCGGCAAGCTCACTTGAGACCAACGGATTCAGCGAGCGAATGCTCGGGTAGCAGAATGTGGTGCCGTGCTCGGGATCGTAGCCGGTGAGCAACCTGTGCAGCGTCGCACCCAGCGCGTAGATGTCGCTCTGCGGTGTGGCGAGGCCCTGGTATTGCTCTGGGGTGCGTAACCCGGAGTGCCTATGACCGTGCCAACCGTCTTCGGCTCATAGTGCCTGGCGATGCCGAAGTCCACGACCTTGAGCGGGCACGCCCGGTCTGGATTCGTCGACGCAGCGTTCCGAAGCACGATGTTCGCGGGTTTCAAATCACGGAACAGAACCGGTTCGTCCAGCCCGTGCAGGTGACTCAGGAGTCCGCAGAGCGATATTGCCCACTCCAGCACGGTGGCTTCGGGCAGCGGTCCGCGCGCGCGCACCACGTCATTCAAGTTCTCGCCGTCGGCGTACTCCTGGACGATATAGCTTGTGCCGCCTTCCGGGAACGAGCTGTAGAACTCCGGGACGAGAGGATGATTCAAGGCGCTGAGAATGTATGCCTCGCGGGCAAACCATGCCTCGGCTTCACGCCGCTCCTCAGGCCCGGAAGAGGCCGGCACCCGCAGCTCCTTGATAGCCACGTGGCGGTTCCCAAGCAGAATATCTTCGGCCAGATACACGACGCTCATGCCGCCGTGATGCAGCGTCCGCAGCATACGGTAGCGACCCGCCAGGAGAGAATCGACGACCAGCTCATCGGGTTGTTCGACCAGTGCCAATGCCTGCGAGACGCACGGCACATTCTGCGGATGGAAGAGGCCGCAGCGGGCGCATGTCTGAGTCATAGTATTGGATAACCTCCCGCACTGGCAGGCACAGGTGTCAAAACACGCCGTGGCTTGTCCGCGCACACCGATGGCAACACCGCGGACACTGTCTCTCCTCGCGGCCTTCTAATGAACGAGCATAGTTCACGCACCGTCGTCGAATCCGGGGACCGATCGAGCTGCCCCTGTCGTTAGCATACAATACTGCATCGCTTGCCGCTACCGGACGAATATCACGCCGTTCTGGCCCGGGTGGACCTGGCAATTGTAGTCGTACTCTCCGGCGCGATCGAAAGTCTTGCGGAACACGTAGCCTGTGTCTTCAATATCGGTATGGAACGGGCTGAGATTGTGGCCCGAAGACTTCCAGACGAACGTCACCGTGGTCCCGCGAGACACCCGGACGTTACTGGGCGAGAATCCGCCAATCGTCTTTGGATCGTTCACGACGTCGATCTCCACGGTCTTCTGCCGCGTGCAATCGCTTGAGGTGGCGGCTGGGTAGGGGCCGCCATTCCCATCCGTCGACGCCGGAACACAGCCTGCGAGGTTCACGGTACCGGCAGTCGCGCTGGGAGCGACCGTTGTCCGTGGTCCGCTGGTCGAGCTGCTGCCACAGCCTGCCAGACCGATGGCGACCGATGCTGCCGCGAAGCACAGGAGGGTCACGCCTCGGATGCGACCAACTGCCACAATGCGCCCGTTCAACTGCTACCCTCCAGCGATTCGCCGGCGGCACGCGGGGCTACTCTTCGGTCGCCTACCGCCAAGACTCATTCGCTGGTAGTCGACGCGTGAAGTGTAGCCCGCACACGCCGCCACAGCAAGATAGAAGGCGGCTCCCAGTTCGCAATGTTAATAGGCTACCCTCCGTGTCCTGCATGTCATCTATCTCCTGAGCAGCGAACGCTTCAAGGGAATCACGGCTTGCCCAAGTCCCCTCCTCAAAGTAGCCAGGCCCAAGGCCGAGATCGAGCCTTCCCCCCGAGATGCAGTCCACTGTTGCCGCCTGCTTGGCCAGCATGGCCGGGTGCCGCAGAGCCACGTTGGTGATCAACGTGCCCAGACGCACCCGCGTGGTCTCGGCAGCGAGGGCCGCGAGGGTAGTCCAGGCTTCCAGCGCGGGATCGCTTGGACTGGGCACCCAGGCGTAGTGGTCGCCAAGCCAGACAGTTCCGATACTCAGCGTCTCCAGATACCGCACGTTGTCGAGCATGGGTGCCCAGGGCACCACCTGTGGCGCATGCACATCGAACCGCGCACTTCGCGTAGTCATTCTGACCTCCTCGCCAATGAGACTCACGCCCTGGCAGGTCAGCACGCCGCTTTTCCGCCCGCTCACCCGCTCACGCTGTCCTCATACACAATCGACTCGTCAAACAGGGGTTCTTGCGACGCGTCTGTCCCTGCGAAGCCCGCCAACGTAGCAAACAGGGCATCTGACGGTTCGAAGGCGACCTCCGGCGGCACCACCCCTCTGGCTCGCACTTCACCACGCACCATCGCCAGAGTGGCCACCGCGAGGAGACTTTCTGTCGTCGAATAGAACCAGCGCCGTGGCCAGCAGGCATAGCGGGCGGGCCGTCCGCCGGACTGGCCGCGAGCAATCAACCACACGAGCTGCTCCGGCTCCTGGCCGGCATTGGCAAGCCAGTGCCCCGGCCGCGCGGCGACAGCCTCGTACAGTGCCTGTGCCGCTTCTGCCGGGCCCATGATCCCAACCAGCATGTGACTGCTCTGCTCCCTCCACAACTCATTGAGCCGCGGGGCCACAACGACACCAGGCTGGTGAACGACAGCGCTCCGGGAAGATGCAACGGCAGCGTGCGGGTCTCGGCGCTGTCCACCGGATAGGCGACCAGCGACTCGCCGGTCGGCCAGGTAACCGTCACTCCATGGGTGAATGGGTCGACCGTCTGGGGCTGCCCGTCGCGATAGATCCGCACCGGACCCCGCACAAACGCCATCACCGTCTGCCATGAAGCGTTCACGCTGCCGGAGACGCGCCATGCAGCCGCCGTGGCCCCGGCATCACGCCAACCAGCCAAGCTTCCCCACAGGTACCCGAAGTGGATGTCGCTGACCACGTCGAGTCGCCGCAGAGCCTGTATCGCGAGCAGGTTCGTCAACCCGGGAGCGGCTCCCACTCCAATCAGCGCCGTTCTACGCTTGACACGCATCTCGCCGTCGAGGGCAAGCACCTCATCGGTCGCACGGCCGTCCGCGGCGATGTCGGCGTAATTGACGCCGGCCGCGATCGCTGCCTTGACGGCGGGAAGCTGCATCTCAAAGTCGGGTCCCGCCGTATTGACCAGCACATCGGCACGGGATGCAATCTCCACCAGACGGTCGTGGTGCCGCACATCAACGGCCACACCGGAAGCCTTGGGACCCAGCCCAGCTGCCACGTCGTCCGCTCTCGCCTGGGTGCGGCCGGCAACCTGCACCTCGTCCACGTCGGGGCTTGCCACGAGCAGGCGCGCAGCCGCCTGACCCACGCCCCCGGTTCCGCCCAGGATCACCACCTTCATGCTGCACCTCTTTTGCTGCGCCGGCTTCGCGCGAGCAAGCGCAAACTCCGTTTCATCAGTGAAAAAGGACCCGCGATGGACGCTCAGACTCCAACGATGGTCCTCGATTCACTCGCGCACGAACGCCTCGTAGAGCGCCGGCAAATCGTGCAAGCCATGTCCGCGGTCAACAGCCTTCCTGAAGCACGCGAGCGTCGCCTCCTGGATCCGGCTATCTATACCTGCTTCTCGACTTGCCTGGACGAGGTGCTCGGCTCCCGCTGCCCAGATGTTCATGCTGGCATCAACGGCTTCACGATATTTGCGCGGCCGCGCCATGGCCTGCGCGGCCGACGCTGCCGTAGCTGGCGGGCGCTCGTCGGCTGGACCATCGAGCGTGCACGAGGCGAGCAATTCTGCAGAGGGGTTGACAATGCCAAAGTAAAGATCCAACGGGACCAACTCAGCTGCGCAGAGTGCGGCGCCATGAAGGAGCGCCGCGATCTGGGCATCCCCACCTCGCAGAATGCCATGTCCAGTGTCGCTGCCGCGCCGATCTCCTCGCCGCAATGGGTCGTCTGCCCAAGGGCGCCCAGTAGCGTTCGGTGCTCTTCGTATACAGTCGCCTCGCCAGCACAGAGGATCGAGGACGTTTCCCCGCCGATGTCGCCAGGACCGGCCAAGATCGCCCCATCGAGGTAGGCAAGACCGTGCTGCCTGGCCCAAGCTGCACTGGCACGGGCGTCGGCGGCCGTCCCGGTGGTCAACTGCACCAGTGCCTTGCCACTCGTGACTTCCTCGACGGCAGCGGTGTGCAGGAGGGCGTTGCTCACTTCATAATCGCGCACGCAGACCACGATGGTGTCGCTCGCGGCACACGCCTCCCGCACGTCGGTTGCGATCCGTGCGAGACCCTGGAACCGCGCCGCTCGTTCCGGCGTTCGGTTCCACACCGTGAGGTCGTGCCCGGCGCGCAAGAAGGCATGTGCCACAGCCGAACCCATCAGTCCAAGACCAATGACCGTCACCGTGCCGTTCTCTGCCATCATCCCCTCCCCTGCTCGATCATCCCTGACTTCACGGCGCATCTGCGCCACGGGGACCGCCATGAGCCGCATCCGCGTACTCGTTTGCCGCGACAAAGATAGCGATCGTGTTTCCTCAAACAGCCTTCGCGTAGTCTGTCGACAACCAGTGCTGTGGACGCATACGCACGAGAATAAGGCCCTTGCCCGCGTCGCTGCCTCCATTCTCGGCTACATACTTGTCACCACCCTCAGTCCCCAGGTAGCGCCGTGCAAGTGGGCGCAGATCGCGCTCGACATCCACTGCCTCTATCGCCAACACCTCGCCCTCCACCGACACGTACGCGTAGGGAAACGCCTCGGCTTGCGCGCAAAGGCTGAACCTGCCTGCAGCACGCAGCGCCTGCGCCTTGCGTGAGTCCCCAAACGTGGTCAGGTGCAGCTCGCCGCCCGGAATGTAGCTGTACCAGACCGGCACTGCGAGCGGCGCACGGTCTTGCTGCTCGATACTGATCACGCCGACATGCAGCGCTGCCAGAAACGCTTCCCGCTCGTCACGGGTCATGATCAAGGACATCGCCTGTCTTCCTCCTTCTGGTACACTCTGCCTGCTGCGGGAACGATGGCTCTACCCCACCCCGGGTTGATGGTCCATACCCGAAGCCGGGGAGCGCGAGACCAGACTCTACCCTAGCACGTCGGTGGATAATGTGCGAGACGCGAGTTCCTGCACGGCCCAACGTCACGAGCGTGTTTGTGGATGGCCTCTGCCAAAGCGGAGCCGGATGAAGCTGCCCAGAGCCGAGCGCTGACTCCCTTATGGATGTAGTGTGTTTTGGGCAGAAACAGGTTGCATCGCGGGGGCTTCTGTGCCGTGCTGACCGGGCCAGGCGGAGCACCCACGATTGTTCCTGGCGTAGCGCAAGGCGGACGCCATGGCACGCACCTATTTCCCGCTCACCACGCCGTCCCAACGGCGGTTGTTGTTCGAGACCAGGCAGGCGACGGGCAGCGTGGCGCAGGCCTGTCAGGTGGCCCACGTGGGTCGGCGCACGTTCAATTATTGGAAGCCCCGCTTTGTGACAGGCGGCTATGCGGCGCTGGAGCAGTTCGGCAGCCGGGTGCCGCACGTCACCGTAGCCGCGGGCGACTCTGTTGCACGGTTGAGGCCGGTGCCTTACAGTACTCCTAGAGTCAGGCGCGAACGCGGCGCTCTTGAACCAGCCAGCGTCCAGCAACCCGAGAGCGTGCGCAGTAACGCCGCCCGATTCGGGAGAGATTCCGTGAGTCACTCACGCCGACGCGCCGAGGCCGTGCCTGCCGGATCCCAGCCGACTGCCGCACTGGACCGTGACCCGTACAGGAAGGTGGGCCGGTGGTACGATCGGCTCGTCGAACCCGCCGCCGGAAGGAATAGAGCCATCGGCTATGCCCTGTGTCCGCCCCGACCTGGGCTGCGTGTCCTAGACATGGGCTGCGGCACCGGCACCCAACTGGCCGTCTACCAGCGGGCCGGCTGCCCGGTCGCCGGCGTGGACACGTCGCCCGCCATGCTCGCACTCGCCAGGAGGAAGCTGGGCCAAGATGCCGATCTCCGCCGGGAGAGCGCGGCGCAGACCAGCTTCGCCAGCGGCACCTTCGATCTGGTCAACGTCGTGCTGGTCCTCCATGAGCTGCCGGCCAGGCTGCGCGGGGCCGTGCTCGACGAGTGCGCGCGCGTGGTGCGCGAGGACGGCGCGATCGTCGTCGCCGACTTCCGTGCCGGCCCGTACGCGCTCCCCACCGGGTGGATTTACGAAGGCCTCATCCTGGCCCTGGAGCTGATCATCGGCGGCCGCCAGCATTTCGCGCACTACCGGCACTTCATCGCCCAGCGCGGGCTACCGCCGCTCTTTGACGCCGCGCACCTCCGCGTCGCCGACGCCAGGGTCGCTGCGGGCGGGACGACGGGCGTATATCTTGTGCGGAAGGGTGCCGCCTGATGGGACACCACGCATATCCACGGCGCCCCTCTTCTTGACGCGTCCGCCTGAGGAAGATAGTCGGTGAAGACGCAATCGGGGGAGTGGCGAGCGCCCTGTGACCCCCAGGTGGGAAGTGGACCGGTATGCGCAGCGCGACGATAGAACGGCTGATATCCCAACTGGGCGCATCCGCCAATCCAGTTGTGGCCTTCCGCACGCGATATCTGCTCCTCGACGAGCCGCCTGCCTCTCCACCGATGGTGCGGCTGCGCGAGGCAATCCGGACCTGCGAGATGGCGCGCCGGTTGCTCGGCCACCGGCAGGCGGACGGCACCATCCGTACCCATCCGTACAAGAAGTGGCAGGGTCCGCACTGGACCCTGTACAGCCTGGCTCTGATCGCCTATCCGGAGAGTGACAACGAGGCGTTGGTGCCTCTGCACGACCAGATATGGGCCTGGCTGTTTGCGCCCGCGCACCTGCGTTTCCCCAGCACCCTCGTTCTTGCTGGCCAGCAGGACCGAGTGCGTCGGTGCGCGTCCCAGGAGGGCAATGCGCTCTGGTACACGATGAAGCTGGGACTCGCCGATGAGCGGATCCACGACCTCGCCCGGCGGTTGGTGGCTTGGCAGTGGCCTGATGGCGGCTGGAACTGTGATAAGCGGCCGCAGGCGCGCACCTCCTCGGTGCAGGAGACCCTCATCCCTCTGCGCGCACTCTGGCACTATGGCCGCATTTATGGAAGTGGCCCGGCTTTGGCCTGTGCGGAACGGGCCGCAGAGTATCTCTTGCGCAGACGGCTCCTGTATCGCGTGCACGACGGCGCCCTCATTCGCCCAGACTGGGGCAGGGAGATAGCTGCCATTCAGTACCCGATCCAGTTCTACGACGTCCTCTTCGCGCTCACGGTCATGGCGGAATGCGGCATGCTCGGCGATCCGCGATGTGGTGCCGCCCTCGACCTGCTTGCCGCAAAGCAGTTGCCGGATGGGGGCTTCCCGCTGGAGATCAGGACCTGCGCGCATTCGCCAATGATAACGAGCCGTGGCAGCTTCGCAGACTGGGGACCGGGCGGCAGGACGCAGCAAAACCCTTTCGTGTCCGTCAACGCGTTGTACGTGCTGAAGGCCGCCGGCAGGTTGTAGGCAGTGTCCCAGCTTCGGTGACAAGATCTCGACCGACTTCAGGTTATGGCCACGTCCCCCTGGCGCACGTTGGCTCGGAGCGCCCACTTGCCATGCGCGGCGCTGTCCAACGATCGGCCGCAGAGTGCGGGGCACGGTCCGGCAGACGACCGGCAAGTGGCCCGCGCGCCAATTTGTGTGCAACG
>CAVSOU010000005.1:0-121466 GCA_963729625.1 uncultured bacterium | reverse complement strand
CGCCGCGAACGGCACATGCCGCGCGCGCTGCCGATTGGCCTGGTGGCGCTGGTGCTCTTCCAGGGGCTCCTGGGGATGCTCACGGTGACCTGGAAGGTAAAGCCCCTGATCGTAACCTCGCACCTGGTGTTCGGGCTGCTGACGGTGTCGGTGCTGTGGTGGCTGTGGTTGTCGCTCAGGGGCCTGGGAAGTGGCACTGCCTGGGGCCAGAGCACGGGCAGAGCCTCGCTGGTGCTAAAGGCGCCCCTGGCCCGGCTTGCCGTGCGGGCGGCGACGCTGGGTCTGGTTGCGCTGGTTGTCCAGATCCTGCTCGGCGGCTGGACCAGCACAAACTATGCGGCAGTGGCCTGTCCGGACCTGCCGACCTGCCAGAACCACTGGTGGCCCAGCGCCGACTTCCACGACGCGTTCGTGCTGTGGCGGGGCCTGGGTGTGAACTACGAGGGCGGTGTGCTGGATCTGCCGGCCCGCGTGGCGATCCATTTCACGCACCGGCTGGGCGCAATCGTCGCGACGCTCGCGCTCGCGTTTGCGGTCTGGGCGACGCTGCGCAGCCGCATTGCCGGCGCCCGCACGGCGGCCTGGGCGGTGCTGGCTGCCCTCATCCTTCAGCTGTGCATCGGCAGCTTCATGGTGCTGCGCGGCTTCCCGCTGTTTCTGGCCACGGCCCATAACGCAGGCGCTGCGCTGCTGCTGCTGGCCACGTTGATGTTGAACCGCAGCTTAAGAAAATCATGACCACACGCGGAGCCCGATACCATGGAGAACAAGGCTAGATCCGTCCTGCTGCTGCTCGCGGGCCTTATGGCCGGCGCCGTATTCGCGGCGCCGCCGCCCGCGACCCATCCTGATTGGACCGCGGCGCAGGCGCCGTTCAAGATCTACGGCAACACCTATTATGTCGGCAGCAAGGGCATTACCTCGCTGCTCATCACGTCGGAATTCGGCCACGTGCTCATCGATGGCGGCCCGCCCGAGAACGCCAAGCTCATCGCAAAGAACATCGAGTCCCTGGGCTTCAAGCTCACGGATGTGAAGGCGATCCTGAACAGCCATGCCCACTGGGATCACATGGGCGGCATCGCGGAGCTTCAGCAGCTCACCGGTGCGCCGGTCTATCTGCGCCGTCCCAGCGAACAGGCGCTGCGCACCGGCAAGCTTGCACCCGATGATCCGCAGTTCGGAATGAAGGCGCCGGCGATTCCGCCAGCCAAGACGATCTGGATTGTCAGCGACGAGCAGTTGCTGGGGATCGGGTCCAACCGCCTGCAGGCCTTTGCAACGGCAGGCCACACGCCCGGCGGCACCACCTGGGCCTGGGATGCCTGCGACAAGGACAAGTGCCTGAAGGTGGTCTATGCCGACAGCCTTACGCCGGTCTCGGCGGAGAAGTTCAAGTTCTCGGCGAGCAAGAGCTATCCTGAAGTGCTCGGTGACTTCGAGCAGTCGTTCACGCGGCTTGAGACGATGCCCTGCGACGTGCTGATCACGCCGCATCCGGAGGTCTCGGATTTCTTCGAGCGCATCGCCAAGCGCGACGCCGACAAGCCGGAGTCCCTTAAGGAGGAGGGTGGGTGCAAGCGCTATGCGCAGGCCGCACGCGCGAAGCTTGCCGAACGCCTCGCGAGCGAGAAGAAGGGCACGTAGGGAGAAACGCGGACGCTCCTCCTTCGCTTTTGGGCCTATGGACGCCTATTCTTTGGCCCATAACCAAATGCAAGGGGGGAGTCCATGAACAAGGGTCCACTGGCGCTCGCGCTGCTGCTCGCTGCCACGCTCGCCTGCGTCTGCAACGCCCAGGCGCCGTCCGCCGCGGCGCCGGGCGCGGCTGCCGCCGCCGCCGCGCCGCGCTTCGTACCCGAGGACCATCGTCCGCCGCTGTTCTTTCGCGAGGACTTCAGCGACCAGCCGAACGAGACGCCGGTGACGCAGGCGAGCATCCTAAATAAGGCCCTGCTGATCGCAAGCTACGGGCCGGGCAAGGACCTGGTCGCCAAGAGCCACCATGACTCCCCGAAGGATGACCCGTCCTACATCTGGACGGGTTCCTGCACACAGGTCTGCGGCTTCACGTTAAGGCACCGGGACGCGTACGTGGATCTCACGGGCCTTGCCAGGATCCGCTGGCGCACCAAGCAGACGGGGTTTCATCAGCTGCGGCTCCTGATCAAGCTCGCGGACGGCACGCTGCTCGTCAGCGATCGCTACGAGGGCTCAAGCAGTGACTGGCGCGAGTCGGAAATCGCGATTGCTGATGTCCACTGGCGAACCCTTGACGCCAAGGTGATGAACGATGGCGCCTGGGTCGACCAGCCGGACCTCGGCCGGGTCGATGAGATCGGCTGGACGGACCTGGCCCCCGGCAGCGGCCATGGCAGCGGGGGTGCCGCGGGTTCCTCCCGCGTTGACTGGGTCGAGGTCTACGGCCTGGGGGTCAGGCGCTAAAGCCTAAGGCGCGGGCGCCGCGGCGCCCCGCGCCACCGTGAAGCTTAAGGTCGCGACATGCCGCGCGGGTGCGGTGCCGGCGGCTGCGCCTGCCGGCAGCTCCTCCGGGTGGATCGCCTCCACGATATAGCGGCCCCTCCACGGAGTCGTGATCCTCACCTGCCCGTTTTCATCTGTCGTGAGGGTCTTCTGCCAGCGGGGTGGACCGTAGACCTCCACCTCCTGTTTCTTCAGCGGCGCGCCCTTCCAGATCACTGCAAGGGTGTTGCTGTCTCCGGTGCTCGGCACGATCTCCAGGTCCATCACCGGCGTGGTCTCGCTGCGGCCGACCTTCGCGTAGTAGCTGGTATGGATGCCCTTCGCGCTGACGATGCTGTCGGTGAGCCGTACGTCGCCGTGACCTTTGACGTTGATGTCAAAGTGGTCTGTCCCCCGCGACAACGGCAGCGTCTGCGACGCATCGAGCGTAAAGGCGTGGGGTGAGGCGATGTGGTCCAGCGCACCACCACTCTTCTCGATGAGCTCGTTGTTCCACTCGCCGAAATAGCCGCGGACGGGGCCGGTACCATCGCGTTCAAGCCAGACGAAGTGGGCCTGCGCGAGCGAGCTTGCGCCGAGCGCAAGCAATGCCCAGACGCCCGTGATGCTGCGGATGTTCATGTGCCCCCCTCTTTGGCGCTTTGCGCCCCTGATGTTTGATTCAGAGCCTAGCGCCTTTCGACCCAACCCGCTCAACAGCGTCAGGCGCAGCCGGCCCGCACGGCTGTACCGGCAAACCGCGGTGTTCGGCGCCATGGAGCGCTGTATCAATGCAGTCATGCTGCGTCGCGCCCCAAGGGTAGCCGCCGCCGCGGACGCTCGAACCGACCAGGAGAACTTGCCGCCCGCACGGTGGCATCGGGCCCATGGCCACCGGGGCGTATACGGCGCGCGTTCCGTCCCGTATGGGTTGTGGGCCGTGCGTGTGCGGCCGGTCGATGCGGCCGGCGACGCACCCGGGCTGCCGGAAGCGCCGAGGTGCGCACACCTGGCGAGGCGCCAACCTCGGACCGGTTCCAGGAGGCGCGCCTTGGAGCCAGCCATTGAGACGAGCCAGCCGCTCGAGCATCATCCCTTCGTAGGCGGGGGCGAGGCACCGTTACAGTGGTGCTAAACGTGTCGACGGTTCCGAGATCCACGGCATCGCGATCAAGCGCTGGGGCGTGGCCCAGGCGAGGAATGGCGGCCCTAACCGAGCGCGCGGTGGGCACAAGCGCCCGGTGGCGTGACGGACCACGACAAATCTTCGCAGCGCGGTGGAGTCTTGCGTTGCCATGGGACCGGGCGGCAGGGCGCCCATAGTGGATAATGTGCAGGACAGCTTCGTTCCTAAGCCTCGGAACTTCCCAATGTGGTCAATACTTGCCGTTCTGGCGCTGGCGACACTGATTCTGCTGCCGCCGCCGTCGGTGCCGTTCTTGGTGCCCTATCCGCACCTGTACGGGGTGGTCGAGAATTGCGCGCATCCGCTGATTTTTGCGGTGATCGCACTGATCGCGCTGGGAAGACTGAGCCCCTGGTCCGGGCGCAGCGTCCGGCCACCGTGGCAGGCCTATTTGCTCGTCTTGGGCGTCGCACTTCTGCTCGGTGCGACAACCGAGACGATTCAACGCTTTATCGGCCGGGACTGCTCCCTCGAGGATCTGGTCAACGATCTGTTGGGCGCGAGCTTCACGGCGACACTGCACGCGTGGTGGCATTTGCGCGGCCGACCGCAGAAAGAGCTGGTCCGCAAGGCCTTGCTGATCGCTGCCGCGCTGTGCGCGGTACTCATAGGTCTGCCCCTCGTCTGGGCCGGGGCTGCCTACGCGCACCGCACGCTTCAGCTGCCTGTTCTCTGGCGTGCAGGCGATCTGCTTGATAGCTACTTCGTCAGCACCAATGGACCGGATTATCCGGGCGTGACGTTCGATGAGCCGTGGCCGGACTGGAGCCAGGCCGATGAATTGCGGGTCACGGTTCGAAATCTGGACGCCGCTGCCGTGCGTATCTCGCTGCGGGTGAATGATCGGCAGCACAACTATGCATTTGCGGATCGCTATAACGCAGAGTTCGAGATACCACCCCAGTCTCGGCAGACGCTGAGCGTGCCGATCTCCGCCATAGAGCACGCCCCCAAGGGCAGGCTCATGAATCTACGACAGATCGCAAACCTGGAGCTGTTCAGGCAGGCCACGGACATTGCACGTGTTGTACTGGTCGAGGAGGTTCGCCTGGTACCCAGGAAGTCTTCGGGTGACATGAAAGACCGCTGAGAGACTCTAGTGGCATAGGTGGTGGCGCGTCACCACCTAAGGATACGGCCAGTCCGAAGAGATTATCGTTCACGAACGAGCGCAAGCACGCGTGCGGCCCGTGACCCCGGATCAGCCATTGCGCGTAGGCGAGTCCACTGGGTTGAGACCTGCGGCGCCGCGGTCGATCGCCAAGGCCCGAGCCGCGCGCCCTGCGGGGCTCCAACGGCCGCTCGCCGGTCCGCCGCCTGAGTGCGGTACGGCACGGACGCAGTGTCAGGCTCACTTAATTCTCATCCCGTAGCTTGTCAACCTGCCCGCCCATTCTGGGTGTCGGTGGCTGTTGAGTAGGATGCAGCCCTTGAACCTGATCGCGAACACAGAGCCCCACACTGGACCGCAATTCGCCATCCGCGACCCGCGGCGTAAACCCATGATCTTTACGGCCAGACAGTACCTGGCGGGTGACGAGGTCCGGTTGGTGGATCTGTGGCAGCGAACTTATGCCCACCTCGGCGGGTTCATCCCCCGCACGCCGGCGCACTGGCTGTGGGCTGTGCTGCAGCGGCCGGGCATGACCTGCGCCGACATCCGGCTCATCGTATCGGATGGAGAAATCATCGCCTACGGGGCGATCGGTCCTGGCGGCGCGATCCTGGAGTTTGCCGTTGAGCCGCTCCTCAAGCCTCGCAAGCGTGCGCTGGCATTTGAACTGTTGCTGCGTGCCCTGGAGCGGCAGGCCAGAGAGCGCAACTACGATTTCGTGAGCTGCGCCGCGCCGGTTGCAGACCGCTTCATCGCAAAGCAGATGCGCAAGGCGGGTTACCACACGGACGAGGGTGTGTTTGCAAGCCTCGCGATGATTAATCCGCTGGAGGTGATCCGCCGGATTCTGTATCACCGCAGGGCCCATTTCCTCGGCTGGCACCAGACCTTCCTGCTGGAGCTCACGCCCGGGTCCTACCGCGAGCTGCCGCAGACAAGGCTGTCGATCGACATCAGCGAGGAGCTCGTGGTGGAGGACCGTTCGCTGCAGGGCTGCGATCCCCCGCAGTGCCGGCTGAGCACGGATTTGACCACCCTCACGGACGTGCTGTTCGGGTCGGTTCCGGCGCGCCGCTGTCTGGCCAACGGACAGATACGCGTGGTGCCGGCGGCTAAGTTCAGCGAGGCGCTAAGACTGCTGGAGCTGCTGAGCATCCAGGCCCCGTGGCAGGTACCCACCTCGGACGTGTTTTAAGCAGCGGAGGCAGCATGGCTGAGCTTGCAAGAAAGGCTCTGAGCATCGACGCGCAGCCCTATCGCGCCGGAAGCGATGCGGCCGTGGCCGGCCTGCTGAACGATGCGTTCGGGGACTGGGGAAACCAGGCGGACTGGCGCTGGAAGCATCTGCAGCGCCCCGGTTTCAAGCCCAGTGACATCCTGCTCTATACGGACGGCGACCGCGTGGTCGGCTGTGTGCATCTGGCGTTCCAGAACCTGACCCTAGAGCCCGGACTTGTGGTGCCCTACTGCATAGAGGGGGACCTCGCGGTGCACCCGCAGTACCGGCGCGGCGGCCTCATGCTGCGCGCGCGCGATGATGCCAAGGAGCGGATCAGCGCCGGAGGCGCGGTGCTGGGCATCGGTTTTGCCGTACGCAGCATGCACGAGCGCGTGTACCGCAAGGCCTTTGGGCATACGGCGGTCGCCGACGGTACGACCCGCTACCGCAAGATCGTCAGCGCACGGCAGCTGTGCCAGAGCCTGGAGAAGAGCGGGCAAGCCCTTGCCTCCCGCGCGCCATGCCTGCGGCTACTGCGGGAGGGCCCGCTACGGATCCAGCTTCGCATCGCAGGCTTTGCGCCCTGCCAGCTGACGCTCTCGAGCGAGGGCGCGCGCTGCGTGGAAGGGGATGCCGATGACTGCGACCTTGCGATCGCCGCCCCGTACCAGTTGCTCACCTGCACGCGCGGTCCTCGTCTTGAGGCCGTACAGGCGATCCTGAAGTCAGTGCTGACGGGGCAGCTGAGGGTGCGCGGGGTCGGTGCCCTTTTCCTGCGCTGCCTTAGGGTGTGGGTGCCAGGCCTGCCTGGCCGCGCGTCCTGAGCGCCAGATCCAGCACAAGCCCTGCGAACACAACAAGTCCGAACAGGTTGTTGTTGAGGAAAGCCCTAAAGCACGCATCGCGCTCGCGGTTGCGGATCAGCCACTGCTGGTAGGCGAAGAGTCCGGCGCCGCAGGCAAGCCCCGCGAAATACCACCCGCCAAGCCCCAGCAGATGACCGGCCGACACCAGGCCCAGCAGCACCATCGCCTGCATTGCGCCGATCAGCAGCCGGTCCATGTCGCCGAACAGGATCGCCGAGGACTTCACGTCCAGCTTTACGTCATCATCCCGGTCGACCATCGCGTAGATCGTGTCGTAGACGCCCGCCCACACGACGGTGGTGCAGAACAGGATCCAGCCGACGCGCGGGACATGGCCCAAGGTTGCGATGAACGCCATCGGGATCGCCCACCCGAAGGCCGCGCCCAGGTACAGCTGCGGCATCGGGAAGAAACGTTTCATGAACGGGTAGCTCACCGTGAGCGCCGCGCCGATGAACGCGTAGCGCACGGTCAGCGGCGTAAGGCGCGTCACCAGGTACAGGGCCAACGCGATCAGCACCGCAAAGAGACCCAGGGCCTCCTGCGGAGAGAGCCGGCGCGCGGCCAACGGCCGCGCACGGGTGCGCCTGACGTGCGGGTCGATGTCGCGGTCCGCGAAGTCGTTGATGACGCAGCCCGCCGAGCGCATGACCACGGTGCCTGCCAGGAAGATCGCAAGCGTTGCAAGGTCCGGATGACCCTGGCTGGCGATCCACAGCGCCCACAGGAGCGGCCAGAGCAGCAGAAAAATGCCAATGGGCTTGTCCAGGCGCATCAGGAGCGCGCCGTCGATGATGCGCCGCTTGATGGACTTAACCGACACGGCCGTAGGCCTCCGCGCCACCGACCCAGCGCTGCTTTAGGGGGCCGATGCAGGGCGCGTCCTCGCGCAGCAGCTGCTCGGCTGTATCGCGCACCTGCGGGAGCAGGTCTGCGTCGCGGATGAGGTCTGCGACGCGAAGGTCGGCAAGACCGGTCTGGCGCGTGCCCATGAGCTCGCCCGGCCCGCGTAGCTCCAGATCCCGCCGGGCGATCTCAAAGCCATCGTTGCTGTCGCGGATCGTTGCCAGGCGCGAGCGGGCCATCGGGGAGAGCGGGCCGCGGTACAAGAGCACGCAGCTGCTCTCCTGCGCGCCGCGACCGACGCGGCCTCGAAGCTGGTGCAGCTGGGCAAGGCCCATGCGCTCGGCATTCTCGATCACCATAAGACTTGCATTGGGCACGTCGACGCCGACCTCTATCACCGTGGTTGCCACCAGCAGCTGCGTCTTGCCGGCCTTGAACGCGGCCATCGCGCGTTCCTTCGCCTTCGGCGTCATGCGGCCGTGCACGATATCCACGCGCACCTCCGGCAGCGCCGCGGCGAGCGTCGCGGCCGTCTCCTCGGCGGCCTGGCAGCGCAGTTCCTCCGACTCATCGATCAGCGGGCAGACCCAGTAGACCTGCCGCCCCTCCCGGCAGGCGGCGTGGATGCGCGCGACGACGCTGGCGCGCTTCTCCTCGGCGATGACCACGGTGCGCACCGGCGTGCGCCCCGGCGGCAGCTCATCGATCACCGAGACATCCAGGTCCGCATGCGCCGTCATCGCAAGCGTCCGCGGGATCGGCGTGGCCGTCATGATCAGCTGGTGCGGTACCAGCGCTTCGTGCCGACCCTTCTCCTTCAGCATCAGTCGCTGCTGCACGCCGAAGCGGTGCTGCTCGTCGACGATCGCAAGGCGCAGCCGGGCAAATGCCACGCCTTCCTGAAACAGTGCGTGCGTGCCGACGAGCAGCTGCACCTCGCCTGAGGCCGTGGCGGCAAGCGTGCTGCGCCGGGTACGCGCGGGCAGCGAACCGGTCAGTAGCGCAACGCTTACCCCCAGCGGCTTGAACCAGGCGCTTAGCGAGCGGAAATGCTGTTCGGCCAGTAGCTCGGTCGGCGCCATCAGCGCCGCCTGTCCGCCGCTGCCGATCGCGCGCGCGGCCGCTGCCGCGGCGACCACCGTCTTGCCGCAGCCGACGTCGCCCTGGATCAGGCGCACCATCGGGCGGTTTCGCGTCAGGTCCGCATCAATCTCGGCCAGTACCCGCCGCTGCGCGCCGGTCAGCGGGAACGGCAGCGCGGCGATGAAGCGTGGCGCAAGCCCGGCAGCATCTGCAAGTGGCTCGGCCGGATCGCTCTGGATCGTGCGCTTGAGCAGCTGCAGCGAGAGCTGGTGGGCGAGCAGTTCCTCGAACGCCAGGCGACGCTGCGCCGGGTGGGTGCCGGCCGCCAGTTCCTCAAGGCTCGTGCCCACGGGTGGGTGGTGCATGAAGCGCAGCGCCTCCATGAGCGTGGGGAGATGGAGCCCCTCCACGATGCGGCGGGGCAGCAGGTCCGTGGCACCGCTTGCGGCAAGCTTGTTCAGCGCGCGGTCCACCAGCTGTCGCACCCGGCCCTGCGTCACGCCTTCGGTCAGCGGGTAGATGGGCGTCAGCGCGGCCTCCAGTGGCTCGGGCGTCGCAGCGACGCGCCGGTACTCGGGGTGGACGATCTCAAGCCCCAATGGGCCGCGCCGTACTTCCCCGAAGCAGCGGACCTGCGTGCCGCGCGCGAGTCCCTCGGCCTGGGCGCGGCTGAAGTAGAAGAAGCGCAGGTTCAGAAAGCCGGTGCCGTCCGAGAGGCGCACCAGGAGCGCGCGGCGGCGCCGGAACACGACCTCGGAGAGCTGCACTTCCCCCTCGACCACTGCACGGTGGCCGGGCAGCAGGGCGCCGATCGGCGTGACGCGCGTCCTGTCCTCGTAGCGCGAGGGCAGGATGAACAGCGCGTCCTCCGCCGACTCAAGGCCCAGTCGCGTCAGAAGCTCAGGATGCACTCCATCTCCACGCGCGCGCCCTTGGGCAATGCCGCCACGCCCACGGCCGCGCGGGCAGGGTAGGGCTGCGCGAAGTAGGTCGCCATGATCTCGTTGACGCGCGCGAAGTGCGTAAGGTCCACAAGGTACACGGTGAGCTTGGCGACGTCGGCGAAGCTGCCGCCGGCGGCGCGCGTGATCGCCAGCAGATTGTCGAACACGCGGCGGATCTCCGCGTCGATGTCGCCGCTGACCAGCGCACCGGTGTGCGGATCCAGCGGGATCTGGCCGGAGACGTAAACGGTGCTGCCAACGCGCACGGCCTGCGAGTAGGTGCCGATGGCGGCCGGTGCCTCGACGGTCTGGATGATGCTGCGGCTCATGGTAAAGACGGGTCTCCTCAAAGGGCCCGCCCAAGGGGCGGGCGAACAGTTCGGGTGCACTGTATCGCCCCCGGCCGGCGTGTGCACCGTTGGCTTGAGGGTGCCGGATCCTGCCGTGCGGGCCCGCGCTACTTGGCCGTCGGCCCGCGCTTCTCGCGACCCTGGTGGCGGGCGAGGGTGCGCCCGACGTGCAGCACTTCCGGCATCCGGCGTATGGTCCGCACCACGCGTGCCAGGTGCCTGCGGTCGCGCACCTCGATCTCCAGCGTGATGAGGGAGACGTCACCGTCGCGCTGCTCCACCGTCGCATGGCCGATGTTGGTCTGCATGCCGGCAATGGAAGCCGAGACCGCCGCCAGCATGCCGACGCGGTTCAACGTCTCCACACGCACCTCGGAGCTGAAGTAGCGCGTGAGGTCCTGCTGCCAGGATACGGGCTGCCATTTCTCCGGATGCTTGTCGTAGCCCTCCACGTTCGCGCAGGCGTCACGGTGGATGACGATGCCGCGGCCGGTGCTCATGAACGCGATGATCGGGTCATTGGGGATCGGGTGGCAGCAGCGCGCGTAGGTGACCAGCAGGCCCTCGGTGCCGGCGACCGCAAGCGGCGTGTGCGCGTGGCTCGCGTCCGTGCCGCTGGGCAGCAGCAGTCTTGCGGTCAGCGGCGCCAGGCGCTCGCCCAGGCCCACCTTCTCCAGGAGCTCATCGCGCTCCTTCAGGCCGAACTCGGCAAGGGTTACGGCGAGCGCGGCCGGGTCCACCTTCTCCAGGTCCAGCGCGAATTCGGCCAGCGAGGCGTTCAGGAGCTGGCGCCCCAGCTCGATTGCCTCGGAGCGCTTCAAGGTCTTCAGGTAGTGGCGGATCGCGCTGCGCGCCTTGGCGGTGACGACGAAGTTCACCCACGAAGGATTGGGCTGCGCGCCCTTGGCGGTGATGATCTGCACGGTCTGGCCGTTTCGCAGCACCGTGCGCAGCGGCGTCAAGCGCCGGTCGGTCTTCGCCGCAACGCAGCGATTGCCGATATCCGTGTGCACGGCGTAGGCGAAGTCCACGACGGTGGCGCCGCGCGGCAGGCGCAGGATCGCTCCCTTCGGGGTGAACACGTAGACCTTGTCGGGGAAGAGGTCGACCTTGACGCTCTCGATGAACTCTTCCGGGTTGCCACTCTCCTGCATCTCCACCAGGTGAGAGAGCCAGGCGCGGGCACGCTCCTGCTGTGCGGAGTCCGTGCTCTGGGTGCCGGACTTGTACTTCCAGTGCGCGGCGATGCCGGACTCGGCGATGTTGTGCATGTCCTGCGTGCGGATCTGCACCTCGATCGGCACGGCGTTGGGCCCGAACAGTGTCGTGTGCAGCGACTGGTAGCCGTTGACGCGCGGGATCGCGATGTAGTCCTTGAAGCGTCCCGGCATCGGCCGGTAGACGCTGTGCACCACGCCCAGCGCGCGGTAGCAGGTATCCGGGCTGTCGACGACGATACGCAGTCCGTAGACGTCGACGATCTCGGCGAGCATGGAGCTCTTGCGGCGCATCTTGCGGTAGATGCTGTAGAGGTGCTTCTCGCGCGAGGCGACCTTGGCCGCAATGCCGGCCTTCGCGAGCGCCGCGTTAAGCTGCGCCTCTATCTTGGAGAGGAATTCCTTCTGGTTGCCGCGGGCGCGCTTTAGGGCCCGCTCGATGACGCGGTAGCGCTGCGGGTAGAGGGTCTGGAACCCCAGGTCCTCCAGCTCCAGCTTCATGCTGTAGAGGCCCAGTCGCTCGGCCACCGGGGCGTAGATATCGAGCGTCTCGCGCGCGATCTGCCGCCGCTTGGGGATCGACATGATGCCGATCGTGCGCATGTTGTGCGTGCGGTCGGCCAATTTCACCATGATCACGCGAAGGTCCCGCACCATCGCCAGGAGCATTTTCCTGAAGCTCTCGGCCTGGGCTTCCTCGCGGCTCTTGAACTTGATCTGGTCGAGCTTGGTGACGCCATCGACGATCTCGGCGACATCCTTGCCGAAGCGCTCGGCGATCTCCTCCTTGGCGATCGGCGTGTCTTCGATGACGTCGTGCAGGATCGCCCCGACAATGGTGTCGGCATCCAGGTGCAGGTCGGCCAAGATCTCGGCGGCGGCTACCGGATGGGCGATATACGGTTCGCCGGAGAGGCGTTTCTGGCCCTGGTGGGCAATGGCGCCAAATTCGGCCGCCTCGCGCACGCGCTCAACCTGGTCGGGGGGGAGGTAGGTTTCTACCTTCGCGAGCAGTTCCTTAAGCCCCGGCGTGCGCCTTGCTCCTGATCCGGGCAATAGCCCGAGCAGCGAAGACGCGTAATCCATGGGGGCGGCGGTGCGTCAGTCTCCGAGACCGAACTGCGGGGCGCGGAAGTTCGCCAGCTGGGCGTCGATGTCGTTCTCGACCTGCTCGATGACGGGCGCCGGCTCCGGCTCAATCAGCATCTCGGGGGTGATGTTGCCTTCGGCGATCTCGCGCAGCGCGATGACCGTGACCTTGTCGTTGTCCAGGGGCACCGTCGCCTGGGCCCCGTTGGCCAGCCGGCGGGCGCGGGCGGACGCCAGCAGCACCAGCTCGAAGAGGTTATCGACGTTGTTCAGGCAGTCTTCAACAGTGACACGGGCCATGGCGGTTCGCTTCTGATTAACAACGAGAATGGACCTGAAAGTGTAATCGAAACAGGGCCTTTCACGCCAGCAGATTCGCCAGTATCGGCGCTAACTGCGGCCGGTCGCTCCGGAAGGCCTCGCCGTGGCCGGCCACGATCTGGCGAAGCTCCGACAGGGTGTGTTCGAAGTCGTCGTTGACCACGACGTAGTCGAATTCCCGGTAGTGGGACATGTCGCCGCGGGCCTCGGCCAGGCGCCGGGCGATGACCTCGGCGCTGTCGGTCTGGCGGGCGTAGAGCCGCTCCTCCAGCGCCTTGAGCGAGGGGGGAAGGATGAAGACGCTCTGCGTCACCGGCCGGGCGGTGCGCACCTGCCGCGCCCCCTGCCAGTCGATCTCCAGAATCACGTCGCGGCCGGCGGCCAACTGGGCCTCCAGCTGCTCCCGTCCCGTGCCGTACTGGTTGTCGAAGACCTGGGCGTGCTCCAGGAAGCCGGCGGCCAGCACGAGCTCGGCAAACTGTTCGCGGCTCACGAAATGGTACTCGCGCCCGTTCTGCTCGTTCGGGCGGGGCGCGCGCGTGGTGTGGGAGACGGAGGCGGCCAGACGTGGCTCCACCGCTAGCAACGCTTTAACGAGACTGGTCTTGCCGGCCCCGGACGGGGCGGCGATCACCAACAGGCGGCCGATCTGGTGTTGCGTCACGGGGCGTCGTTAAGTGGTCAGGGGCGAGGGGCGCAAGGGTAGCGCATTCGCTTACCCCGCGGACGCATGACGTCCGCCGGCCCCACGCCGCTGACGAACGAAGTGACCCTTAGTGCGCGGCGGGCGGGTGGAGCTTGGCCATCGCGTCCTTGCAGGGCGTGCTGACCTTCTCCGGGGCTGCCCGCAGGCACACCATCGACTCGTGTCCTTCCTTGCCGGGGCAGAGGCTCTTGACGTCTTCCGCGCAGGCCTTGGCCACGTTCTGGCGGGCGGCCATCATTTCCGGCGACGGGGGCGGGCCCGGCGGCGCGACCGGCGGCGGGGCCTGCGCGAAGCTTGAGGCGGCGACAAACAGGGCGAGGCTGGCGATGGCAGCGCGAATCTTCATGAGCAGGATCCCCCGGATGGTGTTCTTGGAAAAGGTCCAACGGGCCCGAGACTACAACGCCGACCGCAGCTGTTGCGAGGGACGTTGCCGTGCCCGGTCCAGTGTGGCCAGAATGGCGGATGCCGACCGATTTCACGAGCCTATTCGCGACACTGGCCGCCGCTGGCGGCCTTGCGTGCATCCTGCACGGTGTGGATCGGACTACCGCCGACGTTGATCTGGTCGTGGATCTGGCGGCCGATTCGGTGCGGTCGACCATCGCGGCGCTGGTGGGGACGGGTTATCGGCCCATGGCGCCCGTGGATCCCGCGCACCTGGCCGATCCGGTCGTGCGCCAGCGCTGGCAGCAAGAACACGGGATGCAAGTGTTTAGCCTATGGGACGGCGAAAATCGCCGCCCCACGGTGGACATCCTGCTTGAAGGTATCGTGCCGTTCGAGGAGCTTCTCGCCGATTCAGTGGCGATGACTCTTCGCGGTACGACGGTTGCGGTGGCGAGCATCGAGCATCTGATCCGCTTGAAGCGACACGCCGGTCGCCCGCAGGATCTTGCAGACATCACGCGTCTTACGCAGCTTGCGCAGCGGCATCGACCCGCGTGAGAGAGCCGCCGTATCCGGATCCTCCGCAGGGCTGGGGCAGCTATGAGGACGCCCAGCGGCTTCGCGAGTGGTCGTTCCTGCAGCGCACGCCCGAACAGCGCCTGGAGTGGCTCGTCGAGATGCTGGAGCTGGCGTATGCGAGCGGCGCGCGCACGCCAAGACGGCCGCAGCCCCCGCCCTAGGCTGAGCGAGCGGCACAGCCGCGACCCACCGTCCGCTGCGCGCCGGGTCGTCACCAACCCATCGTGCCGCCCGGGGGCTGGACCGTCCACACCGACTCCATGTCGTCGATCCGCCCATCGATGATCTTGAACAGCTCCATCATGTGCAGGCTCGAGCGCGTGCCACGCTGTGCCGGACACACCTCGCCCACGTCACGCACGCTCGTGCACTCGCGCTTGCCCCAGGGGTTGTACACCGCATAGGCGAGCACGAGCCCGCGAGCGGCGTCGATGAGTGCGGGGCGCACGTGGGTCACCGTGTCGGAGTTCCACAGCCCGCGCTGGAATTGCTCGCCGGGGCTCCACGCGGCGAAATTGGGCAGGCTCTGTCCCTCGCGCTGCGCGTAAAACTCAAAGCGGAACTGCGGATTGCCGGTGATCTGCGTACCGACTTCCACGCGGTTGCCGGTCGTGGTGAACGGCACCGTCTGGGGCTCGGCGCCGTTTACCCCCGCGTAGTAGGAGGCGGCTATAGCGCGAAGCTCCGCGGGGCTGCGGCGCTGCGCCCTGGGCAACAGGGTGTCGAACGAGGTCCGGAATCCTTCAAGGCTGTGCGGGTCACGCCCCAGGGAGCCGGGGAAGCGGTCGGGGCCCACGATCGTCTCCACCTGCTTGATCCCATCGGGCTTGCGAAGCACGCGGATCGACACGAGGGATGCCGCCTTGCCGCGGTGGATCACGCCGACGAACGCGGCCTGCTGCGAGTCGACGTCAGCCAGCAGCAGCCGGTAGTCGCCTATGCGGTCGGCCGTGCTCCACAGGCCGCCTCCGGCGTGCACCACTGCGCCGTTCTCCGTCAGTCTTGCGCTGGCTGCCCAGCGCACGGTGGAGGGGTCGTGGCGGACGAGCGCATCGAGGTAGCCCTGGATCGTTGCGATGAGGCACTCGCGCGGGCAGGGCGCGGCGCTGGCCGCGCTGCCCCACAGCGTCGCGGCGATCAGCAGGGCCGCGAGGCCGCGGATGTTCATTCAGTACCCGCGCTTGGGGTCGACGACCAGCAGCATCTTCTCCCCCTTCACGTAGCGGCGCAGGTTCTCGGTCGCCAGGATCCAGCGCGCCTCACCTGGCAGGTCCGAGCGCGAGGAGATGTGCGGCGTGATGAGCACGCGCGGCGCATGCCACAGCGGGTGATCCGGCGGCAGCGGCTCCGGATCCACCACATCAAGGCCTGCGCCGCCCAGGCGGTGCTCTGTGAGCGCCTTGACCAGCTCTGCCGTCACGACGCTGCCGCCGCGTGCAACGTTCACGAACAGCGCGGAAGGCTTGAGCACCGCGAAGAACTTCGCGTCATAGAGGCCCGTGGTCTGGGGCGTGAGCGGCACGGAACTTACGATCGCATCGGCCTTGGCGGCGAGGGTCAAAAGCTCACCCGGCTGACCCACGTAGTCGACGAAATCGGGCTTTCCGCCGCCGCCCTCGCGGGTGGCGATGACCTTCATTCCCAGGCCATGGGCGCGCTGCGCAACTTCGGTCCCGATGCCGCCCAGGCCCACGACCAGCAGCGTCTTGCCATCCAGCATCTGCATGGTCACGACACCCGCGCCGCGCGGGCTCCACTGGCCCCGCGCGGTGTCCGCGGCGAAGGCATCCAGGCCATGTGCGAGCGCGAGCAGCAGCGCAATCGCATGTTCTGCGATCGCCGGCGCATCCACGCCGCGCATGTTGGTCACCAGCAGATCCGGGTCGTGCACGGCGGGTACGCCCATGCAGTTCTCCACACCGGCCGAAAGCGAGGCGATCCAGCGCAGCTTGCGCGCGGTGCTGAGGATGCGCGCATCGCAGATGTCGGGGTTGTTGCCAATGATGACGTCGGCGTCCACCGCTTCGGCCACCGCGGCCGTGCGATCACTGGCCACGACGATGCGTGCGCCGGGCGCGGCCGCAGCGAAAGCCTCGGCCTGCCCTGCGAGTGCCGGATTGCTGGTGCCCAGCAGCAAGACCTTGGATGCAGTATGCCATTTTGGATTGTCGCGCTGCGCTCGCGGTGCCTCCTCCACTCGGTAGCGCGCGATCGTATCGGCCACCGTCGTGTCCGCCGCGGCGCTCTGCGCAGCAAGCGCAGTGCAAAGCGCGCTGCATAGTGCCAAGCCGATCACAACTCCACGCCGTTGCAAAACATCAATGCGTCTCATGGCACGAATCCCCCGTCGCTCAAGCGTTCTGGTCTACGTAAAGGCCGCGCTTTCCAGCGCGCAGATTAGGTTGTAACGTCACGACCGTTACTTGGCAAACCCGCCGAAAGGCGGGGACGCAAAGCCTCCGGTCTAAGGGTCGATGAGACCTACTGATAGCGGGGTTGCCGGCAAAGCGTCAGCCGCAAGCCCGACGCCGTCGTCAACACATCGTTGTGCAGTTGAGTCATCGCCTTTTCATCGGCCGGCTTCGCCACTTTAAGCGGAGAAGAGGTCATGAAAGGATTTCAAACCACCCGTCGGTTCCTGCCCGTAGTGCTTGCGGCCCTCGCTGCGCTGCTTGGCCTTGCTGCGGCCCCGGCTGCGTGGGCGAGCCACCACCGCTATTCGAGAAATACGATCAGTATTGCTGGCACCCCTGTAACGCACGGCACCGCCGGAAGCTCCTACAGCTTCACGCCGGCCGTCGTATCCAGCGCAGCCTACAGTTTCTCGATCAGCAACAAACCGGCGTGGGCGGGCTTCAGTATCGCCACTGGCACGCTCTCGGGAACGCCCGCTGCGACGAATGTCGGTACCTACAGCAACATCACGATCAAGGCGAGCAACGGCGGCACCAGCGCCTCGCTGGCTCCATTTACCCTCACGGTTGCGGCCGTTGCGGCCGCTACGCCCGCAAGCGTTGCGCCGGCGATCAGCGGTACGCCTGCCACCAGCGTGCTGGCGGGCAGCAGCTATGCGTTCACACCGGCGGCCACGGACGCCAATGGCTATGCGCTGACGTTTACGATCGCCGGTTTGCCGGCGTGGGCGAGTTTCGATGCAGTCACGGGCCGCTTGAGCGGCTCGCCCACGTCGGCCCAGATCGGCAGCTACGCAGGCATCGTCATCGGCGTCAGTGACGGCAAGGCAATCACCTACCTGCGCTCCTTCACCATCACGGTCAATGCGGTTGTGCTGGGCTCGGCCGCCTTGAGCTGGACCCCGCCGACGCAGAACGTGAATGGCAGTGCATTGACCGACCTGGCCGGCTACAACGTGTATTACGGGACGAGCAGCGCGGCGCTGACGACGAAAGTCGCACTGAGCAATTCGGGGCTGACCGCATACACGCTCGGCAACCTGGCAAGTGGCACGTATTACTTCGCGGTCACGGCCTACAACAGCGCAGGCGCGGAGAGCGCGCAGAGCAATGTCGGCAGCAAGAGCGTTCCGTAGGGCCCGCGTTGCGTCCCCGCCGCGGCCGTCCCGCGCGGCGCCTCGTGTGCACCAGCCCCTGTCCGTGTACTACTTCTCGCTGACCGACGGGGTGAAGCTCAGGCCCATTCTCAGCACATCGTGGCGCTCGTTGCCGAGGAGGATTTCGTTGCGCAGCACGCCTTCTGTCCTGAATCCGATGGATTCGTTGAGCCTGATGTTGCGCAGATGGGTCTGTAGCGTGCTCAGGTAGATCTTCTCCAGACCCAGCTGCTCGTGGCCGTAGGCCACCCAGAGCGCGGTTGCCTCCTCCGCGTAGCCCTTGCCACGCTCGCTGTCGTCGCCGATCAGTTTGCGCAATTCAGCGCGGCGCTGCAGGATATCGATATCGAGGAAGGCCACGGCACCAATGGGCTTGCCGCTTGCCAGGTTGATGATGCCGATCTGGTTGCGCGGATCATCCAGCAGGTTGGAGACTTCGTGGCGCTGGGCCGTCGCGCAACTGAGCAGGAAGTACTGGCCGTACTTGCCGTCAATCCAGTGCTCGATCATCTCGCGGTCGACGCTGGAGTCTGCGAGCCGAATCCGCAGGCGCGCCGAGGTCAGCGGAAACTCATCGACCCGCAGGCTCTGGGGATCGATGATCCGGTCCTGCGCATGCCCTGCCGTCGTTGCGCCTTCATTGCTGGTCAAGTCCATGAGGGCATTGATCAGGCGGACCACGTCGAGCTCCCCGAAGCCATACTTCTTGGCCTCTTGCGAGATGGTCCGCGCGAAGGCTTGTATGGTTTCTTCCGGAATCGCGGACACGGTATTTCCCTTTCGATGAGGCTAATTCAGCACTGACACATGATACGCCCGCCCCATCGGGGCAACCGGCCGTGGTCCGCAACTGCAGCGACGCATGAGGTCTGGATGTTTTGGCGGCTTGCGGCGTCCGCTGCCTGCATTGCCGCGCGGTAGCGCGCATCCGGTCCCCCGCCCTGGCTGTCACCATTGAACGACATATTGCAGGCCGGGACGTAAAAAGTTACCTGATTAGCAACGAACGTCAGCCAGGCTCAATTGGTGAGGCTGGCGGGCCTTAGAGTGACCTCTGCAGTGCAATCGCAGGGGGTAAGTGATGGCCATGAACCGCGTTCAGTTTCAACCTGGCTGTCGATGCCAGAGTTTCTGCAGGATTACGCAACCGAGGAGCAGTGCGAGCACGCCCTGGAGGGCGTCCGCTGGCCGAACGGTTTTGTCTGTCCGCGGTGCGCTCAGGCTGCCCATTACGTCCTGCGGGACGGTGCGCGCAAGGTTTTCCAGTGCAACGCCTGCCGCCACCAAGCCTCGCAGATAGCCGGGACGGTATTTCAGGGCACCAAGCTTCCCTTGCGGATCTGGTTCCTGGCCCTCTACCTGATCAGCCAAGCCAAGACCGGGCTGTCGGCGTTGGCTTTGAACCGGCAGTGGGCGTGAGTTATCCCACTGCGTGGTTGACGCACCACAAGCTCATGCAGGCCATGGCCGGGCGCGGGTCGGAGAACAAGGTTCCCTTTATCGCCGCGGTCTCCCTCACCCAGGACAACCGCCCACTGCGGGTCCGGCTGACTGCGCTGCCCAGCTTCACGCTGCAGTTGATCGGCACCTGGGCGCACGAGAATCTCGCCCCCGCAAAGCACCGTGTTTTGCGACGGCCTGGCCTGCTTTGGCGCCGTCACCACGGCCGGCTGTGAGCACCGGCCTACGGTTATGGTCGGGCGCAAGCCGAAGGATGTCCCCCAGTTCAAATGGATCAACACCATTCTCGGAAATCTCAAGACCAGCCTGTCGGGTTGCTACCATTCGTTTGATTTCCGCAAGTACGCCGCCCGCTACCTTGCCGAATTCTGCTATCGCTTCGACCTGCGTACTCTGCCTCAGCGACTGCTGATCGCCGCCGCCGCCTGCACGCCACAGCCACTGCGCTCGATTCGGTCGGCTGACGTTCATTGCTAATCAGGACCTAAAATAAGGCCTGCCCCTGTTTTAGGCTCGGTAGCCCTCGCATGCATCGACCTCCTGGGTCGTTGACAAGTCGTTGATTTGGAGATACTTTCGTGTTTCGCGAAACACGAAACTCCGTGATCGACCATGGCCCGACTGAGCAACCGCCAGCCCGTTCTCAAGCCGCAGGATCTCTACCTGTTGCTGGTGCTAGCCTCTGGCCGTGACCGAGGCACGACCTATCCGGAGCTCGCGGAATCCTCAGGGCTCTCGATGTCCGAAGTGCACGCCGCGCTCAAACGCGCCGAGGCCGCGCGGCTGCTGCACTTCGACGCGAAGCGGCCGCGCATCCTCCTGGAAGCGTTCAAAGAGTTCCTGTTTCACGGTGCCAAGTACGCGTTCCCGCCCCTACGGGGCGGCATGGTGGCGGGTCTGCCGACCGCCCACGCGACGGAACCCTTGAGCGCCCATATTGCCCCGTCCTCGGATCCCCCTCCCGTGTGGCCGTCGGTCGCCGGTAAGGTACGCGGGCTGGCACTGACGCCACTGTACCCTTCGGCTCCGGCGGCGGCGTTGCGGAACCGATCCTTGTACGAGGGCCTCGCCCTGTTCGACGCAATCCGCGCCGGCAATGCGCGCGAACGCACGCTCGCGCGAAAATTGCTCGAGGAGCGCCTGTGACTCCCGGTGACCCGAATGTTCAACGGGTCGAGGTAGTGGCGAACGCCCTGGGTGATCTTCGAGAAGAGTTGGTCCTGGGATTTTCCAACCGGTGGTACGCGGAAGCCATGCGCTCGGCGACGCGCTGCATCCTGCCCAGCGGTGTCGCGATCAACCTGATTTCGACGCCCTCGTTTCTCGCAACGAAGTTCGAAGCGTTCGACACGCGCGGCCGTGGCGACATGGTGGCGAGCCACGATTTCGAAGACATCATCAATATCATCGAGGGGCGCTCGACATTGGTCGCGGACATCCGCGCGGCCTCGCCGTCCCTGCGGGCTCACGTGGTGCAGCGGCTCACAGCCATCCATGCCGACGAGAGGTTCCGGAACACGTTGCCCGGGCTGATCACCCCGGACGACCTGCATGCCGAGCGAGTCGCAACTGTCCTCGCCCGACTTTCTGACGTTATTGCACTGTGACGAGAGGACGGGTTGCAATCAGGCGAACTACAAACGGGTGTTCAGCGCGTTTGTTCGAGGCCAGACGATTACAGGAATGAATGTCATGCAGCACGCGATACAGGAAGCCGACTGGAAACTGCTGCGCACCGTGCATCCGCTCGCCCTGGAGCGCTACTGCGATCGAGTGCTGCGCGAGGTCGAACAAGTCGTGCAGGACAGCTCCAAGGGTACCCACGAGCGCTACCAAGGTCTCTTCGAACTCGTCCAGACGCGTGATCGCGAGATCGCCCGACTCTTCAGCGACCCGCGGCGTTCGACGGCATTGATGATGCTCGCCGGTCTGCACGCAGAAGGCCTGTTGACCAAAGAGGAGTTCTCCCGCCCGAGTCCGGACACACGTAATGCCGTTGCCACCCGGCTGGACGCACGCTGACTGCGATGGGAACTCCCGCGCGCTTCTCCACGTCCACCGTGATAGACCCGAACGGGCTCGTGCCATGGCTGGCGGCGGCGGGTCCGCTGGCGTACAGCCCGGCAGGTCCGCCTCCCAGGGATTATTTTTTCCAATATACCTTGATTCTGCCCGGCATCTTCAATTCCGAGGTCAATCGGCGTCAGCCCCGCTATTTTGGCAGTCCGCTCAAGGACAGCGCGCGCTTCCTGTTCGATTTCTGGACCGACGCGCGCCGCGGGCCGGGCGCAGCGGCGCCTCTCTATGGCGAGCCTGGACTTATCGCGGCCGATGAGCTGCGCACGCCCCTGGCTGCCTACCACCACATTCGCAAGCCCTTTCGCATCGCCGGCGCGGTGCTGATGCAGCACGGGAGCTACCAGTGGGTTCCGGCGGAGGATCAGCCCCATCTTGGAGAGGGCGAGGTTCTCCTCTATCGCGGTATCGGCGATGCCCCCGTGTTCCGCCAGCTGCGGTTTCGCGCAGCGGATCTCTCCGCGCCGAATCGCGGGACCTGGCGACGGTACCTCGCCCTGCAGGCTGAGATGCTGTCCGACTCGGTCCTGTCATTCAACACGATTCACGATCGCGTCAAGCGCTCCGAGACCGCGGGCCTGCTCGACGGCACCTGGCTCGCCGACACGCTCGCCCGGCGCGCGGGGTTCGAGATTGACGCGCCGGGTTTCGCCCAGGACCTGTGGGCGAGCGCCCAGCAATCGTATCTCTCAACCCGGAAATCGGCCGCGATAAATTCGGGCCGCATTTTGTGCAAGTGAAAACGACGTTGAACAACCTCCGCATCACCACGTTCTTCGCGGGCGAGTCGGAGGTCAGAATCGTCGACCCGAGCCGCATCCTCGATTTGCAGAGGTTCGGATGTGAAGTGCAATTCATTCCCCCGATGGAACCCTGAACCCCAAGGACCGTTGATCCCATGCTGACAAAATCGAGCGCCGAACTGACACTGTATGACACGCTCTCGCGCCTGACCTTCACCCGAGCGGCGAAGCTGCTCGGCGCGCAGGGCAGCCGACTCATCGCCGCCGGTGGCCGCCATGACATCGACGTTGCCACCCAGGTGCGCTTCGATCAGCGTCAGTTTCGCCTGACTCTTGAGGGCTCGACGGTCACGCTCGCGCTGGACCCCGCCGCCCGCGATCGCCTCTACTGGCGCTGCGATCGCTGCAACGTGCCGTGCGAGCATGCCGGCGCCGCGTTCTCGCTGATCCTCGAGGAAAAGCTTGCCCTCGGTCTGGCGGGTACCCCGCCTGTGACAGCGAGCGTCGCGGCCCTCAGCGAGGAGCAACTCGTCGCTCAGGCGATCGCGGAGCGTGGCGAGCGCGCGCGAACGGAGCGCATGCGGCTGCTCGCCCAGGATCCCCCGGCAGCTCTGGACCGACTACACGCTGACCAACGCGGCGTCGGGGAAGTCCTACCGGGTGGCGCTGCGGGGCTGGGAACGGGGTGAGTCCTACTGCTCCTGCCCGGACTTTCGCAAGAATACGCTCGGCACGTGCAAGCACATCCTGCATACGATCGAGAAAGCGCGGCGACGCTTTCCGGGCGCCGCGCACGTCCGACCGTACCGGCTGCGCGAGCTGTGCGTACATCTGGCCTACGGGAAGGACCTGGAGCTTCGCCTGCTGGCCCCGGACAAGCTCGATCAGGCGGCGGCCACCATCGTCCGTCCGCTGCGGGACAGGCCGATCACCGATCTGCCGGCGCTCCTACAGCGCATGCGGCGACTCGAAGCACAAGGCACCCCAGTCACCGTCTATCCCGACGCCGAGGAATACATCCAGACCCGGCTCCTGCAGCAGCGCATCGCCACCCGAGCCGCCGAGATCCGTCGCAACCCGAAGACGCACCCGCTCCGGACCGAGCTGCTGAAAGCCGAGACTCCTGCCGTACCAGCTTGATGGATCGCCTTCGCCGCTGGCACCGGACGCGCGATCCTCGCGGACGACATGGGGCTCGGCAAGACGCATGCAGGGGATCGGCGTCGCCGAGTTGCTCGCGCGCGAGGCCGACATACGCAAGGTTCTCGTCGTCTGCCCCGCATCGGTCAAAGTCGCAGTGGCGCAGCGAGATCCAGCGGTTCTCCGCTCGTGATTGCCAGGTCGTGCTGGGCAGCGCCGCAGAGCGCGGCGCACAGTATGGGAATGCGTGCTTCTTCACGATCTGCAACTACGAGCAGGTCCTGCGCGACATCCTGGCCATCGAAAATATCCGGTGGGATCTGATCATTCTCGACGAGGGCCAGCGCATCAAGAACTGGGAGGCGAAGACCGTCACGGATCATCAAAGCCTGCGCTCCCCATTCGCGCTCGTGCTCACGGGCACGCCGCTGGAAAACCGCCTGGACGATCTGTTTTCCGTCGTGCGAATTCATCGATGCGCGCCAGCTCGGGCCCGCGCTTCCGCTTCTTTAACCGCCATCGTGTCATCGACGACCGAGGCAAGGTCATGGGTTACAAGGACCTGGACGACTTCTGCGCGAGCGGCTCAAGCCCGTCTTGCTGCGCCGGACGCGCAGCGCCGTGATGAAGGACCTGCCGCCACGCACGACGGAGATCGTCCGCGTGGCACCCACGGACGAGCAGGCCGGCATGAACAGGCACAGATGCAGATCGTGAGCAGCATCGTGCGCAAGAAGTACCTCTCCGAGATGGATCTGCTGCGATTGCAGAAGGCGCTGCTGCTGTGCACGCATGGCCGCCGACAGCACCTTTCTCGTGGACAAACAGGCGCCTGGCTTCTCGAGCAAGCTTGAGCGCCTGGTGGAGCTTCTGGAGGAGCTGGCGCTGGAAGAGGACCGCAAGGTCGTGCTCTTCTCCGAATGGACGACGATGCTGACCTTGATCGAGCGCAAGATCGCAGCGCCTCAAGCTCGGCTACGTGCGGCTGGACGGCTCGGTCCCGCAGAAGAAGCGCCAGCAGCTGGTGCACCGGTTCCAGCGTGAGCCGCGTGCCGCGTCTTCCTGACGAGCAACGCGGGCTCGACCGGACTCAACCTGCAGGCCGCGAACACTGTCATCAATGTCGATCTGCCTTGGAACCCGGCCGTTCTCGAACAACGCATCGCGCGGGCGCACCGGATGGGGCAGAAGAACCCGGTGCAGGTTTACCTGTTTGTGACAGAAGCGACGATCGAGGAGAAGCTGCTCGCAACCCTGGCCGCGAAACGGGACCTCGCGCTCGCCGCTCTCGACATGGAGTCGGAAGTCCGGGAGGTCGCCCTGACTTCGGGCGTCGAAGAGCTCCGGCAGCGGCTCGAGGTGCTGCTCGGCGCCAACGTCCACGCCCCGACGGATGAGAGCGAGAAACAGCGGGTGCAGCAGGAGGCGGAGCGGATTGCCCGCCGTCAACGCGTCGCCGAGGCGGGCGGTCAACTGGTTGCCGCGGCCTTCAGCTTCCTCGGCGAGATGCTCCCGCGACGGGAGCCGACCGATGGCGCCGCGATACTCACCAGCGAGTTCAAGGCCCGCCTCGATGAGTGCGTCGATCGCGATGAGCAGGGTCGTCCGCGCCTCACCGTGACGCTGCCCAGCGAGGCCGCACTCGAAAACCTGGCCCGGTCGCTCGCGGCCGTGCTCGCGCCGGGTGATCGGCACGTTTTCGTGCCGGGCGCGCCCTAACCCTGCAGATAGCGGCCGCCTAAACCTGCAAACAGCCGATGCTTGCACTTGCGTCGCGCCGGAGGCCAAGCACACCGTAGAACGATAATCGCTACGACATGGGCGACGGCTGGCGACACTGGGTCATCATCCCGGGAAGGCTGGGGTTTATATAAATCAATATCTTATAGGCATCGTGCGGAATCGACGTGACTGCGGCGCACGATAGCGTTGTGCGGCAGGGAATTCGGAACCAATTTCACGTTTTTATTACAAAAATAACGCGATTATTGCGTATCATACGCACATATGGCCGTTATTTTGTTCTAGGAGCGAAAATGTTTGTCGAATTCGGCGCAAAGAATTTCCGCTCCCTGCGCGATGAGCAGACGCTGAGCATGGTGTCGAGTACGGACCGCTCACACCTTGCGACGCACACCATTGAGACCGGCGTTCGAAGCGTGCCAAGGCTGAACCGGGCGGGTGTCGTTTATGGCGCCAATGCCAGCGGCAAGAGCAACCTGATCTTTGCCCTCGTGACCATGCGCAACCTCGTGCTGCATTCCACGTCGATGCTCGATGCCGCGCGTGCCGAGCAGTACACCCCCTATCGCCTTGAGCGCAGCAGCGCGGGGGATCCCACGGAGTTCGAGATCGTGGTTCTGCTCGACGGCACGCGTTACCAGTACGGCTTCTCCTATGACGCGCAGCGGATTCGTGACGAGTGGCTGATCGTCTACAAGACCGGGAAGGGTCAGTCCTGGTTCGAGCGCCGCTGGAATGATGCGAAGGGCGAGCACGAGTGGGCCCCCTTCTCGAGTTACTTCACCGGGTCGAAGGAAACCTGGCGGCAGGCCACGAGGCCGGGCGCACTGTTCCTGACCACAGCCATTCAGCTCAACAACGAGCAGCTCAAGCCGCTTTGGAACTGGTTTATGGATGGCCTCGTCATCGTGAACTGGGCTGGCGCGCTGGGCATTCGGCCAGACACTGCAGCGCATGGATGACCCAGCCTTCAAGGCCCGGGCCCTGAGTCTATTGCGCTCGGCAGATCTGCACATCGCGGACATCCAAGTGGAGAATGTTCCGGGTCATCAGGTGGCCTTCAAGCTGGAGCCCGGCAAGGCGCCTGAACTATCGACAAGCGCACAGGAGCTCCCCATCGTGAAGTTTGTTCACAAGCTCGAAGGCGAGGACGCAGTCGCATTCGATGGTCGATTCGAATCGGCGGGTACCCAGCGGCTGCTGTCCTACATCGGCCCGATCCTCGATGTTCTGGAAAGCGGCAAGCTCCTGGTCGTCGATGAATTCGACTCGAGCCTGCATCCGATGGTCGTCCGATTCGTGCTGAGCCTGTTCCACAATCCGGAGGTTTCGAAGCACGGTGCGCAGCTGTGGATGACGACTCATGACACGTCGCTGCTGGACACGGACCTGCTGCGGCGTGATCAGGTGTGGTTCGTGGACAAGGACGAACGCCAGGCAAGCCGACTCTATCCTCTGACCGCCTTCAGTCCGCGCAAGGGCGAGGCGCTCGAGAAGGGGTACCTGCGCGCGCGGTACGGCGGCGTGCCCTTCATCTCGCGAACCCACCTGCATTGAAGCGATGCGCGACAATCAGCCCAAGCACCGGCAGATGCGCAAGGAGCAGCGTCGCCTTGCGCGTCAGAAAGCGTCGCGCCGTGGGTTGCCCGCGATATTGGTAGTCTGCGAAGGCCGCGAAACGGAGCCGAATTATATCGACGGATTGCGCGATCACCTGCGAATCAACGCCGCCGCCGTTCACATCGAGGCCGGTGACTCGGTGACCGATCCGGTCGGACTCGTTCGCAAAGCGCAAAAGCTATTCAAGAGCGACCGCGACTACGATCTGGTCTACGTGGTCTGCGATGGCGACTCGCATCATCTGGTCGCCGCGCGGGCGCTGGCCGCTCGCCCGCTGCGAAACGCCGCCGGTACCACCACGCAAGTGCAGATCATCGCCAGTTGCCCGAGTATTGAGTTCTGGCTGCTGCTCCACTTCGAGTACTCGGCGCGTCCGTTCCAGAACGCGGCCGAGGTGCAGCAAGCGCTCCGCGCCCATCTGCCCGACTATCGAAAGAGCGATCGCGACATTTTCTGCAAGACGGCAGCGCAACTCGATCTTTCGTGCCAGAGAGTGCAGCAGTTGAAAGCGGAATTGAGGGCCAGCGGCGGCATCGCTCCGGACACAGACATGCCTTTGCTGGTTGAACAGTTTCGACGGATGCAACGACCTTAATTTTCCCGAATGTTCTTGGCGCGAAGGGGCACGACCTTCCGTTCGCCGCTCTCAGCCTGGCGGATCAGCGTGGATCACTGCTCCAGCGCCACGCGGTGCTCCTTGAAGTAATCGTGACGATCGTAGGTCCGCTCAACCCCGCGGAGCTTGTGGCCGAGACAGCGCTCTGCAACTTCGCGCCGCACGCCCAATGCTGCGAGGTGCGTGCGCGCTGTACGCCGGAGATCGTGGAGTGTGAAGTGCGGTAATTCGTGCTTCACGCGCTGCAACGCCACGTTCAGGGTATCGATACCGACGTGCGGTACCCGCTCCCGCGGACCACGGCAGCGCTTCGGGAAGGTGTAGTCGCTGCCCGCCGTGAGCGTGTGCAAGGCGGTGACCCATTCGATCACCGCCGGCGTCAACGGTATGTCGAGACTCTCACCCGTTTTGGTCCGCGGGCCACGCAAGTGCCAGACAGCGCCGAGGGGAGTTTTGCCGTTGAGATCGAACTCAGTCCACCTGCGCCCAGCAGTTCGCCCTTGCGTACACACAGTGCCAGCAGCAGCTTGATCGCGAGCAAGTTGTCCTCGCCGAAGCTCGGGGTCTCGCGGATCTTTTTGAAGAGTCGTGCGAGTTCTTCGGTGCTCAACGCGCGGCTGCGCGGCCGTTCCGTGCCGCCGGCATCCAGTCGAGGCGAGAAATCGGTCGCAGGGCTGCTCGGCACGAAACGAAGACGCACGCCGAACGCGAAAATCCGCCGAGTGAAGCGCAGGAGATCATTCGCAGCGGTCGGGGCGCGCTCCTTGATCTCGTCCAACAGGCAGGCGACATCCGCGGGCGTGATGTCGCTGGCAGGGAATCGACCGAACTTCGGCAGCAGGTACCTGTCGAGATAGCGGCGCGGGACGGTGGGGTGCTTGAGGCCGCGCGCCTGGACTTCGGCGCGATACCAATCCTCGCAGAGCGTCTTGAACGACCCTTTCTGGCGTTCCTTAGTCAGAGCGCTGCGCCGGACGGCCAGTGGATTCTGCTGCTTGGCGAGCAGCACGCGCGCCTGGCGCGCCTATGCGCGCCTGTGCAAAGCGGCATGTCGGGATAGTTGCCGAGCGTGAGCCAATGCTCCTTGCCCGCGTAGTGATAGCGGAGCGTCCACGAGGCGCCATCGCGGGTCTGCTTACGCAGGTAGAGGCCATCACCGTCGCTGAGCAGCAGCGGCTCGCCGGACCGGTGAGCCCGCTCGACGCTCAGCGCCGTGAGTTTCGCGCGTGCCATTGCGCCCCCTTCTCGTCGAATGGTAGCTACAGAATTAGCTACAGGTCGGCTACCTGCCTCGCTGCGAATGTAGCCCAGAGGGGGTTGGGCCCTAGTGGATGAATCTGGTCAAAACAGACAGAAACTCATGGGGTTTACGGCAACTTCTCTGGAAGCTCTCGGATGACTGCGGAAGTCATTCGATGTTCTGCACCAACTCCTCCCCGCCTTCCTAACCAATTGAAGTGGCTGCGAAAAGTAGGGCTGCTCCAATCTAGCTATTGATCCAGCTACAACGAAAGGGCTAGATTTGGTTGGACGTCGTTGCCGCTTGCCGGGCCATGTCGGACTACTCCGGACGAAGTGCGAGAGTTCCGTCGTTGTCGGCCGAATTAATGACCCGAATCTAGCGTGCCAATTCCATCCTCAGGCCCTTGGCGTGGATGACTCGAAACGCGGTGCCGAAGCTTGGATTGCCGCCTTTGCTTAGCGCCTTGTACAGGCCCTCTCGCGTGAGTCCCGTCTTCTTGGCAAGGCTCGGCATGCCTTTGGCGCGTGCCACCGTACCAAGTGCCTGGACGATGAAGGCGGGATCATCGCCCGCATCTTCCATGCAGACCCTGAGATAAGCGGCAACGTCCTTACTTGGCGCGAAGGCAGTCCGCGCTGTCGTAAGAAGCGTACTTCTCGCGCTTGGCTTTTGCCATGATTCTGCTCCTGCCACTGTGCGGCCAACTGGATCGCCCCTGCTTGATATCGGCCACCTGGGTGCGCTTGTCGCCACCGCAAAGCAGCACCACAAGCACGTCGCCCCTCTGGAAGAAATACGCGCGGTAACCTGGGCCGCAGTCGATGCGCAGTTCGCTGACACCAGCGCCTACCGGCTTCACGTCGCCCGCATTGCCGCCGGCCAGCCAGTCCACGCGCACCATGACCCGCGTTCTAGCATTGCGATCACGAAGACCGGCTAACCAGAGACCAAACGTTCCAGACCGGATGATCTGACGCATGGGGTACTGTGAGCCATGGGATACACGGTACCGACTATGGGGTGCGGCCATTGCATGCGATGCGGCAACGTTCTTGTAGGATGGACGGACCCGCGTGCCGCTGCCCCGTTGTCGCTGCCACCCTCGGCATAGATCATCTTGATGGCCTTGGCGCCGAGGTTCCGCTGCAGCACACAGCGCTGGTCGGCCGCGAGGCCGGCTTTGTGCAAGTAGTACTCGTCCGGGTTCACCGCGCCCTGCACGACGGTCTCGCCGAGGCCGTACGAACTGGCGATGAACACCACGTCGCGGAAGTCCGAGTCGGTGTCGAGCGTGAACATCACGCCGCTGGCGCCCAGGTCACTGCGCACCCTGTACTGCACGCCGGCCGACACCGCCACATCGGTGTGTGCGAACTTGTGGTGCACGCGGTATATGACAGGCCCGGCGCGAAGGTAGAGCCGGCGGTCATCGCTGGCATCCTGGTGCGTCCGGATCGCACCACCGGTGCCCAGGAGCCGGAACTGGCGCCCCAAGCAGCGCGGGCGCCGCCGCTGCCGTGGGCGTTGCTGTGCGGCCAGGGTGGGGCTTCGGCAATCGGATCGAGAGCCGATCCTGCGCCATCACGGCAGCGGGTCGGGACGGGCTGCGCCCGGTGACGGGCTGACGGGGGCCGGAGTGGAGAGGCAGTCATAGGTCAACTGGCCCAGCCCAGCTGGGGCTGACAGGCTGATCAGAGGCTGGCGGCTGCGCTGGCGATATCCTGATCGGGCGTCCGGCCGGCACGCGCGAGGTGCTCGCGAGGCGGTCTGTCGCGCAATCGTGGCCAATCATGGCCGACTGAAAGTACTATCCGCCTATTCCTGTGCCATAGACGGGCATTGGGAGCTACATGATTTCGTTAGGGCGAGAAGTGGGTACCAAGTACCAAGGTAGTGGGGATTATGAACACCTCCGATAGCACGCCGGGGATGATCGACAGCGACGACTCATCAAAGCCAATCTATTCAAGGCGAAATGCGTTGGTTGGCGCAGGGGCAATGATTGGCGGCGCTGCCCTAGGAGCAACGGCATCTGCGGCCGAACCACGAGCGGCCTCCACTCCCGCCCGAAAATTCCGAGCACAGGTTCATCGTGGTACGCGCAGCTCAATAGAAGAACTGACGCTGCGACCCATCGCTGAGAAGCAATTAGTTGTTAGAACGGAGGCGACGCTCTGTACGTATACGCTCGCCGGGGTCATGCTTGGGCTGGAGCCCCCGGATTTTCCTGAGCTGCCAACGATCGTCGGGCACGGCGGCGTTGGTATTGTCGAGGCCGTGGGATCGGCTGTCACGCGCGCGAAGGTTGGCGATCGTGTCATCGTCGCGTTCAACCCGCATTGCGGCGTGTGTAGCGCCTGCGTAAAGGGGCGAGCAGACTTTTGCAATGCGTTCTTTGAACCACTTGTACCGATTGCAGAGACAAGGAGTGGCGAGAAGATTTATCAGACAGCGAACGTTGGCGGCACCTCAGAGATTATGGTGCCCTATGAGTATTCTGTGCACCCGGTAAGTTCCAGCGTTTCATCCCAAGAGCTTGCGGTACTTATCAGTGGCGGCACGGTTGGACTTGCAGCGGCAGCTTGTTTCGTGCCGGTGCTTCCGGGTTCAAACATCGTCGTCTTGGGCGCAGGGCTGGTGGGGCTCAGTGCAGTACAGGGAGCGAGGATTCGCGGTGCCTCCAGAATTGTGGTTGTGGAACCCGCGAAACACCGCCGGGATCTGGCATTGAAACTGGGTGCTACACATGTGCTGGATCCAAACTCAGAGGGAAATAACCTCATTGCCAGCATCAAGTCGATTTGTACCGGTTATTCGTCGAGAACCTTTGCCGGAGGAGGTCCGTCGTTTGCGACCGCCGGCGGCGAGCTTGTCATCGAAGCAGTGGGGGGCGATCGACTCCCGCCCAAGGTGCCAGCTGGGCCTGATCCTTCTGGCGTTACCTCGTTACGCCAGGCGTGGGAGGCATGTGTTCCCGGGGGAGACTTCATCACACTGGGTGCAGGGCAGCATGGCGATCTGGTCTTTTCAAACCCCGGCATGTGGGCTGTTATGAACAGGACGCACCACCCTTCGACTTTCGGCGGTGCCGTACCCCTCAGGGACATACCGCGCTTCGTGCGCTACATCGAGACCGGCGCTTACGACGTGAAATCGATGATCACGCATACGTATTCGCTTGAGCAGACTGTGGATGCCTATCAGCGGACAGCAGATCGTACCGGCGTAGTTGTGTTGATCAGCTTTGCTTGACAGCCGCACATCATGGTTGATGCCGCGCCGCGAGTTCACGTGTGAACGCCCCTGCTGAGCCATTTCCGAGCGTCGTGTTTCGGTGCGAATCGCCACGATACTCAGGATGCGCACTGGCCGCTCGTGATAACAATCAGGGCCACAACAGGGCGGCCACCACGCGCCGTTGCTGACATATGCCCGGCCTTGTGAGCGATCTGGAGTAGTTTGCTGCGCAAACTGCTCCAGATTCTGCACCCGCTTCTCCCCACCTCCCTAACCAATTGACACAGCTGCGAAAAGAAGTGCTGCGCCAAGTAAGCTACTGATCTAGCTACAACGAGATGGGTGGATTTGGCTGGATGTCCGTGGCGCCTCGAGGATTGGCCTGGGCTACTCCGGACAAAACGAAGATTTCCAGCCTTTTCCGTCTAGATGCGCGGGTACACATGTCAGTGCGCCGGCGCGCTCTTTCTGAGGTGACGAACTACACCAGCGCTGGAGCAGCCGATGACAAACGGCACACATTGTAATGGTCTTGTCCAGCGAAGACTTATCGCTGGAGCGAGGCCAAGAACAGGCTGCTCTGGGCTGAGCGTGGCATTGGCTTCGAAGATGTGCACGCGGCGATAGCGGCCGGGCAACACTTCTGCTGACGTCCCATCCCGTGGTGTATGAGGGATTTGCTGATCTGAGCTTTTAGCTCGGAGAGGTAGCGCCGACGTCGCCGCAGGCGACGGGAAGGCGGCCATCGTGGGTCCTGGTTTAAGGTTTGGTTACCACACCGGACTTCAACCGGAGAACACCACGATGACCACCAAGCCAAGCATTGCACTGTCCGAGCTCATCGAGAAGGGGGCAGACACGGATCTGCTGCGGCAGATGATCCAGTACGTCGCCCAGCGGATGATGGAGATGGACGCCGAGGGCCTCTGCGCCGCCGCCTACGGCGAGCGCAGTCCGGACCGGGCCAACAGCCGCAACGGCTACCGGGAGCGGCTCTGGGAGACCCGCGCCGGCTCGGTCGATCTGAAGATCCCCAAGCTGCGCTCAGGGCAGCTACTTCCCGGGGTTCCTGGAGCCGCGCCGCACGGGGGAGAAGGCGCTGGCGGCGGTGATCCAGGAGGCCTACATCCAGGGCGTCTCCACCCGCTCGGTCGACGAGCTGGTCAAGGCCATGGGCATGACCGGGATCTCCAAGAGCCAGGTCGCAGGCTCTGCGGGGAGATCGACGAACGCGTTCATGCGTTCCTCGATCGCCCGCATCGAAGGGGACTGGCCATACCTGTGGATCGATGCGACCTACGTGAAGGCACGGGAGGCCGGCCGGATCGTCTCCAAGGCCGTAATAATCGCCGTAGCGGTCAACACCGACGGCGTGCGCGAAGTGCTCGGCATGGCGGTCGGGCCGAGCGAAGCAGAGCCCTTCTGGACCGAGTTCCTGCGCTCCCTCACCCGCCGCGGTCTGCGGGGCGTAAAGCTTGTGATCTCCGACGCCCACGAAGGCCTCAAGGCCGCCGCCGCCAAGGTGCTGGCCGCCACGTGGCAGCGCTGCAAGGTGCACTTCCTGCGGAACGCCCTGGCGCACGCCGGCAAGGGCCAGCGGCAGATGGTGCTGGCGGCGATCAACACCGCGTTCGCGCAGGACTCGTTCGACTCGGCAAGCGCAGCAGTGGCGTGTCGTCGCCGATCAGCTGCGCGCGAAGTTCCCCAAGCTCGCGGACCTGATGGACACCGCCGAGGCCGATGTGCTGGCGTACATGAGCTTCCCGAAGGCCCACCGGACCCAGATCCACAGCACCAACCCGCTGGAGCGGGTCAACGCCGAGATCAAGCGCCGGACCGACGTCGTCGGCATCTTCCCCAACGAAAACGCTGTGATACGCCTCGTCGGGGCGCTGCTGCTGGAGCAAAACGACGAGTGGCAACTGCAGCGCCGCTACATGCAGCTTGAGGGCCTGCAGTCCTTGAGCAACAATCAAGCCGTTCGGTTGTCGGCCGTCGTCAACTGAGCATGAGTCCAACCTGACCAGAACTCACGACTCATACACCACTCGCTGGGACACGATCCCTTCCTCAGGGCGGAGATGCCACCCAACCCATTCTTTCCTGATCTGGATGAGCATGCGTACGAGTGGGTGACGTTGCGCTGGCGGCTTCCTGCGTAGGAGCCCCGGTCCAAGTAGCACCATGAGTGCCCGCGGACCTGGTTGGCGGCACGATCGAACTGCAGGCAAGGCGGCTATTCAAGGACGGTGTGCTGCGCTAAGTTAGAAACAGGCCCGTGTGTCTGAAGAAAATGACTGCAACATGAGTGGAGGTATGACGTGAATCCAGTAGGTCAGGCACTGGTCGCCGGGCTGATGCTCGCGGCCGCTCAAGCGGGTTGGGCGCAGGACGCCACCATCGTGGGCGCACGCATCGCGGTCGGCAATGGTCCGGTCATTCAGAGCGGGTACATAGCCGTCCATGATGGCCGCATCGTTGCGGTCGGCCCGGGTCGCCCGGCCCAGCCTGTGGGCACCGTCGTCGACGCGCGCGGCATGACCGCAGTGCCCGGCCTGGTCGATGGCCACAAGCACATCAACACCGGACCCTACGAAAAAGAGCAGTTGGCTGACCTGATCGAGAACGGCTTCACGACCGTGCTTGCGGGCGGTGGCCCTGCCGAAGGTACGCTCGCGCTCGCGCGGCACATTGATTTCGGCTTGATCAACGGCCCGCACGTGTTGGCATCGGCCGGCATCTTCGGTCTGGACCAGCCACCGGAAAAGGGCCGCGAGGCACTCCGGACTATGGCCGCCCAGGGCATCAAGTACACCGGCGAGCTGCCGATGATGCCGGCGCCGGGCCTCACGCCGCAGGAGGTGGCAATGCTCAGCGCACTGGTTGATGAGGGCAAGAAGCTGGGCGTTGAGATCCTGGTGCATGCGGTCTCGACGCCAGCCATGGTCGCTGCAACCGATGCCGGCGTGCGCCACCAGGTACACCTGCCCAACAAGGATTTCATGAGCTTCGACGACGCGGCGCACATTGCCGACAGTGGCACGATCGTGCTCGACCTGATCAGTTTCGGCGCGCCGATTATCGACGTGTTCGCGCAGGATGACACGCCGCGCTTTCGTTCGGGGCTGCGCTGGCCAGAGTCGATCGTGGACCCGAACCGCGATCCGAAAGGCCGCGCGACCGGCACCGAGGGTGCCTACACGCTGATCAATGCGCGTCGCCTCTGGGATGCGTCGCATGGCAGGGGACTCGGTTTCGGCAGCGACCAGAACTATCCGGTGCGCGATGTGCTCGAGCACGAGCTCAAGTCGCTGATGGTGATGTTCTCGATGCAGGATGTGATCCGTATCCTGACGATCAACACCGCCACGTTCCTCGGCTTACAGGACCAGATCGGCACAATCGAGCCCGGGAAGCGCGCCGACATCGTGCTGGTGCAGGGCAATCCCTTCGACGATTTCCATGCGCTGCTCAACACCGTGGTCGTGCTCAAGGATGGCAAAGTCGTGGTCGACAAACGCTCCGGGCGCGCCCCGCTGGAAGCACTGGCTGGCGCGGTCATCGCCAACGGCGTCGGTGCGCTGACGGCCCAGGTGGCGCGGCCCGAGCAAGCTCCGGTCATCGGCTGTGCACAGCTGGCCTCGGTGAAACTGGCACAAGGCCGCGTGCAAGGCGCCAAGGATGCGCCGGCGGGTGCCATCGACGTGCCTGCGTCAACGGCCTTGGACCGGCAGGCTTTCCGGCAGGAGGTGCCAGCGCATTGCGAAGCCACGGCGCAGCGTGGATCGAGTCGAAAGGGCGTGGGCAGCGTGCAGGTGTGGCTGCCGACGGCTGGTTGGAATGCCAGTTTCCTGTTGCTCGGTAACGCCGACGCAGCGGCGATGACCGACGCGCTGGCGCAGGGTTATGCGGTGGCTGCTGGCGATGCGAGCGGCAGCGCGCGCGATGGCGCGGTCATCGCCAAGGCGCTCATAGGGGCATTCTACGGCGCAGCGCCCCGCTACTCGTACCGCGACAGCCGCTCGGCTGACGTGGCGCAGGTTCTGGCCGAGGTGCAGGCGAACCCGGCGGACTTCGATGGCCTCGTGGTCGGCTCAGCCGACGGCGCGCCGGCTTCGATGGGCTCGGCCGCACCCGATCTCTCGGCCTTCGCGGCGCGCGGCGGCAAGATTATTGAATACCACGGTGGCGGCACGCAGCCCCTGGTGGCCGACAACGCGATCAAGGGCTATGAGGCCGTGGGCGCGCGCGCAGGTGGCATCGAACCGGCGCGTCAATTCTATCGCCTGTTCGTCGTGCCTTCCGGGCAGAAGGGCGACACGTTTCGGGGCCACTGGGTTGCGGCGCTCGACGAGTGGGTGCAGCGTGGACGCGCACCGGACGTGTTGCTTGTCGATCACGCCCCGGCGGCGCAACACTCCTGTGCCGCCGCCGGTGGGCTTTGTGTTCGAGCCTGTGTTCGGTATACGTTCGGTCTGCGCCTGGCCGCTTGTGGCGCAGGCGACTAGCGAACTTGTGGAGGCGCCCGTGGACTACATCTGCGTGACGGCGGACCGGGCCAATGCGTCTTCCGGGACTGTGCGCTAGGTCACCGGTGCGGGTTGGGGCGGCATGCGCTGGACGTCTCGCGCTCCCCGCAGGCATTAATCTGGCCGGCTTCACTTGGCCGCGGGCACGCTGCCCGCGGCCAAGTCATTGGTCACAGCCGTGGAATGCACTCTGGATGAGCGCCTGCGGAGTCGAATTCGCACTTCGGCGACTGCCGGACCAGCAGTAGTCCGGGGGATTCCAGGCGCGCGATGGCGAAGCCAATTCCGGGGTCTCCCGCTTAAGCTATGCCGAGTTCGCGCGCACGCATGACCGCCAAGGTGCGGCGATTGACGCCCAGCTTTGAATACAAGTGATGTAGGTACCACTTCACGGTACCCTCACTGCTCGCAATGCGTACTGTGACCTCGCGGTTGGTTAGCCCGGATGCGATGAGTTGCAGCAATTCACGGTCGCGGCTGTTCAGCGTAGCGAGCAGATTGGGTGGGGCAGAATCCTTGCATGGCCTCGAGAGGCCCGAAGAAGTGCGACTCGGTACCTTTTCAAAGGCACTGACAAGCGTAGCGCCGAAAGAGTTGCCATCGTCCGACAGGCTTGCGCCGAGGCTCGGGTGGTCGAGCAGCAAGGCTCCGAGTTGCCGGCCACCGTCGAGGATAGAGCGCAGATAGTGGCCGGGTGCAGCCAGTGAGATGGCGCTGCGCAAATGGCTGGCGACGTGCCTTGGATTCCGCGAGCCAGTGACGGAGTAGTACCGACTTTCCATAGCCGGCTGGGGCTCTCACCAGCACGTAAGGCTCTGATTCCAGGTTCTTGGCTTGGCGCCCAAGCCTGGCACGGGTCATCTCCAGGAATCCGCGGCTACCGGCAATCATTGTGGTTTGTGCTGACCCGAGCGAATGGGACTAATCGAAGAATACCACCCGTCAAAATTGTGCCACGGGCCTACGCGGCCAGGGTGAAGACGGCTACTCAGCCCCCAGTGTATCCCTGGCACACCCAACGAATGGGAGGTGCTGGGTATTTGGCACCTGAGGGGATAGTCGACTGGGTATTACAGTCAGGCCAACTCTAAGTTAAGAAGAAGGGGGGATTTAGACACCATGCGTTCAATGCAGATCCGACAGAGCGTTGCCGTAGCCATCAGCCTGTCTCTTGTTGGTCCTGTTGCGTATGCGCAACAGGCCATGGGCACGTCCCAGCAGGAGGCCGAAGATGTGGGCCAGCTGAAAGAAATCATGGTCACCGCTGAGCGTCGGTCCGTCGACATCCTGGCGATACCCATACAGATAACCGCGATCCCGGCAAGCCAGCTCGAGAGCGTGCAGCCCAACACATCGCTCGAGGATCTTCAGTCTGTCGTGCCAAGCTTCACGGTGAACGGTACGGCAGGCACGTTCCAGAACATCAACATCCGCGGCGTGGGCAATTCCTCGTTCAATCCCGCGGTCACCACCGGCGTGGCCGTGATCAGGGATGGCCTGCCCGATGTCGAGACCAATGCCCTCGGCGAGCCGTTTTACGACCTGCGCGGTCTAGAGGTGCTCCGGGGTCCCCAGGGTACGTTTGTCGGCGCCAGTTCAACCGGTGGGGCACTGCTGATCAACTCCGCCGATCCTAGCCTTGCCGGAGTTCAAGGCTACTTTGAGGGCATCCTCGGTACCTACACGGATCGTCGCTTCGACGGTGCCGTTAACATGCCGGTCAACGATGAGCTGGCTTTCCGGGTCGGGTTCAACGCAGAGCACCGCGGGAGTTTTTACCGGGACATCGGCTCGCAGAATCTCACGCCAGCCGGCGAACCGATCAGCGATCCAGGCCAGGTTAATGACCTCAATATCCGCATCAGCGGGCTCTGGAAGCCCAGTGCAGACTTCCAGGCCCTCTTGAAGGTCGAGCTCAACCAGAGCAACACCGACGGCGTTGCCGGCCAGCCCAACCAGAATCCGTTCCCGAACCCGCTCGTTCCCGGGCAGACGCAGTATGTCTCCTCGTACGCCTATTCGACGCACCAGCCGTTAGTGCTCAACTACGAGACCACGGGCCTGATCAACGACAGCCAGATGGACCGATACGGTCTGGAGCTGCGTTACACGCTACCGAACGGAGTGGTGCTGCGGTCGCAGACGGGCTACCAGAGCCACTATTTCCGTACGACCTTGGAAAACAGCAGCGACAAGTTCAACGACGGCATCACCTACACGCAGATAGGCCCGAGCGACCGCAATTATTACCAGGAGATCAATGCGATATCACCTGATACCGGCAGGCTCACTTGGGTGGCCGGCGCCGCGTCGTTCTACAGGAACACGCCCGTCTACCTAAGCTCTAACCGCCTTTCCCTGCCGCCCGCCGGGCCGTTGAACTCTGGCCCCAGCCCCGAGACCGCGCTCGACATCTTGACGGTGACTCGCAGTGTTGGCGTGTTCGGCCAGCTCAGTTACAAGTTCCTTGATACGTTGCAGCTGCAGGTGGGCGTCCGGGAGAACTGGGACAACAACTTCAACGGCGGCTCGATCACCGTCAACGGACCGGTTGGCCCGCCGATTGCGGTGCTCCCGAACACCGGGCAGTTCAAGTCCAACACACCGACGGCCAAAGTCGGGCTCAATTGGTCGCCGGTCGAGGACCAGTTCATCTATGGATTCTGGTCAAGGGGATACAAATCCGGAGGCGTGAACGTTGCGACGGGGGCGCCATTTGAGGACGAGCACGTTGACGACTACGAGGTCGGCATAAACAGCCGGTTCTTTGATGGCCACGTGCAGACCCGCTTGGGCGCCTACTACATGCTCTACAAAGGCATGCAGGAAGACATCTTCAACGCGCATGCCGGGTACTCAGACGAGGTAGTCAATCTCGGGAACTCGACCATCAAGGGCCTCGAGGCGTCGATCCAGTCGAATTTCGGTGGGTTGGGGGTGAACCTAAGCGCTGCCTATAACAACTCGAAACTCGGGGCTGTCACCAGCCCGGACGCCTTGATCAGCGGCGGGGTGGTTGCTGGATACCTGCTCCCGGCCGTGGTGCAAGCCGTGCCGGCGTTGTTTCCGGCCAGCGGCTTTCCCTACGCAGCTTACGCTGAGCACATCAGCGGCGAGCAGAACCCCTACTCTCCGAAGCTCACTGCCAACGCGAGCGTGGACTATGCGATCCGGGTGGGGTCGGCGACGATCCGCCCGGTGGTCAGCTTCACCCATACGGACAAGCAGTTCGCCTCCCTTTTCCAGAATGACAATTTCTATCTGATGCCTGCTCGTAACATATGGGACGCATCGGTCAGTTACGAAGATGCTTCGTGGCTGACGCAGGTTTACGTCAAGAACCTGGCGAACGCGACGTATGTGTCCGGCTACTTCAACAACACCGAGTACTACGGGGCGCCAAGGCAGATCGGCCTCAGGGTCCGAAAGAGTTTCTGATCAACCGTAGCGCAGGAAGAGCCGGCAGCGCCATGCGTGGCGCTGCCGGCATGATTGTCGCGAGGAGCAAGAGGAGTCGACCACTAAGCTGGCCGTTATCGCCGCCCCCCGGCGGGTCAGTGCACGCACTATTGCTGTGGTGGCAGTGCGGACGTCGAATACGCGGTGAAAACGCTGATGTGCAAGACCGGACCGTGAATCCCTGCGGACCCTTTGCAACCAGACCTTCCCGGAGACATTGAAATGCGTTACTTGCTATTCGGAGCGATAGTATTGGCGAATATGCTGCCGGCAGTAGCGGTGCAGGCGGCGACCGGCAGTGGCAAGGGTGAATCGGTGTGCCCGGATCAAGCCACGATCGAGGCGAACAAGAAGCTTGCGCCCACCATGTTCCAACCGTGGTTCCAGGCATCGCCGAAGCCCGAAGACATCGGGAAGGTGAATGCCATCATGGACAAGGGCTATGTGCAGCACAATCCCGAATTCAAGCGCTTCGGGGAGATCAATCATCTCCATGGTATTGAGGAATTCAACGCGCTGATGCCCATGATGCTGAGCGGTGATGGCCCGTTTGCGCCCCCTCCGCCCGACGCACCCAAGGGCAACCCGCTTTATAAGGTCATGGCCGATTGCGACATGATCGTTGTGCTGCAGCAGCGCTACCTTCCCGACCCGCAGTACAAGGGGAAGTATTACGAAGCGTTCTGGTTTGACGCCTGGCGCGTGAAGGACGGTAAGCTGATGGAGCATTGGGATGCGGCGGAAATTCCCAGCAAGCTGCCGGAATTCCTGCTCAAGCCGCTTTCAGAACTGCCGAAGAAGCAGGGCGCGCTGGCCCCGGGCAAGAAGGCGAACTAGGCGCTGCGCACGGCCCGCCATTAAGTGGCCTAGCGGTCCCAACGCAGCAGAAACGGCATCGCCAGCGCATCGGGCCTCCCTTCTTTCCTGTAGAAATGGCGGATGGTTGTTCCCACCGGAAGCTGTTGGCGAACATGGCCGAGCTCTACTTGCAAGTCGACGCCCTGGCATTCTTGATGTACTCACGAAGCAAAGGCCCTATTCTTATGCTGACCCGATACGCAGCTTGGACAGCCCCATTCATTCTTGTCCATCCCGTCCAAGCGGACTGACGCGAAGGTGCAGGGCGGTCATCCATGTGTTGCACGGGAGCCACCGATGGTCAGCTTGGCTCAGAACGCAAGTGTTGATTCGATGCAGCAGCCGGAGCGCCGTGCTGGAGGGTTAGGCGATAAAACCATGCGCCGACAAAAACGTCGATGTACAAGTTACGTGCGTGGGGCAATAGCGTTCAACGAAGTTGGACGGCGTAGATGATGGACAAGTGTCAGATCGATGCCCGGAGACGGAGCGGCAAAATGATCAGGCTAACAGCGGTCTAGGGGCGATCCATGCGAAGACCTTCTCTGTTTGGTGGGTTGAACGGTTTGGCCACGGCACTGCTCGGCGCATGCGTAGGGCTGTCGGCTGTGGCGATTGGTCAAGACATAACGACGCAAACGCTCGGCTCTCTGGCGGTTGACCTCAACCCGGGCTTGGGGCCCAACGATGCCGCGGCCCCATCGGTTATTCAGCCTGATACCGCGGCTCACGCGAGCACTCTGCTGCCGGCAAACCAGTCGCTGACCGTAGGCCCGGTCAGCGCGTTACAGGTGCGTCCGAACGTCTACATGCTCACGGCTGGCGGTGCCAATTTTGCATTGTTGACGGGCCCGCAGGGAACGGTGGTTGTCGACAGTGGGGGCAGCGACTGTCCGGCCGTGGTGATGGCGGTTCAACAGGTTATTCAAGGGCCGATCCGTTACGTGATCGAGACCAGTGCCGATGCCGACCGGGTAGCCTGCATTGGCGCGATCGTTGCGGTCAGCCGCCAGTTTGGCTATATGGACAGAGCCGTACACAGCGACGGTAAGGCGCCGGTAATCGCGCATCAGAATGTGTTGCTGCGACTCTCGCAGGGGTCCGGGGCGGATAGCACGCCGACCGATGCATTCACGCGTCCGGCCGCAAGTTTTGCCGTCAATGGTCAGGGAATTCAGGCGCTCTGGATGCCGGCGGCGCACTCGGATGGCGACGCCATCGTCATGCTGCGCCAGGCCGACGTGATCGTCACTGGCAACATCTTCGACGTTACCCGCTTTCCGGTCATCGACGTCGAGCACGGTGGCAGCATACAGGGCGAGATCAACGCCTTGAACCTCCTGGTCGAGCAACTGACGATACCGCCAGCGCCGCGGTGGCAGGGCTGGTATGGGACCTTGATCATCCCAGGACGCGGGCATCTGTGCGATCAGGCAGACGTTTTAAACTATCGGGATATGCTTACGATCGTCCGCGATCGCATTGCCGCGCTGATCGGACCAGAAAATGAGCCTTGCCCAGGTGCAAGCGGCCGATCCAACGCGTGCGATGCCGCGCGTTTTGGTGCCAGCAGCGGATCATGGACGACGCGCGACTTTGTCGCGGCGGTTTACAAGAGCCTGCAGGCAGAGCGGCGAGCGGGCAACAAGGGCTGAGATCGGACAGCACAGGAAGGAGTAGGTAATAGATATGAGCAAATGGCTCTTTCGGCAGATAGTGCGATCGGGCCCTCGTCGCGAGGACGCTCACTGTACGCGGCGATCGGTTGGAGCGCTGCTGCTTGGGCTGCTCAGTCCGTTGGCGTGGGCCGCAGAGCCGCTACCCCTGGTGGCGACGCCACCAAGCGCGCGTGACCAGGCACCGATGGGTCTCGACGGCTACTGGGTTGCAGTCGTTACGCAGGATTGGCGCTTTCGCATGGTCGTGCCTGGCAAGGGCGAATTTGCCGGCATCCCGTTGAACCTCGACGCCAAGCAGTTCTCGGACAAATTTGATGCGGAGGTCGATACGGCGGCGGGTAAGGCGTGCGAAGCTTATGGGGCCCCGGCATTGATGCGTATTCCCGAACGCCTGCACATTAGTTGGCAGGATGGGAATACATTGCGGATTGACACCGACTCGGGGATGCAGACTCGGCTGTTGCGCTTTGATACATCGTCCGCGCCGGGTGAGCGCAGTCTGCAGGGCTACTCGCAAGCGCGGTGGCGGCTTCCGACGCCAGCCTTCGGGCCAGGCGCGCCGCGGCCCGCCAGCGGCACGCTCAGCATCGTGACCAGCAACCTGCAGCCGGGGCTATTGCGCAAGAACGGCGTGCCTTACAGCGATCGGACGACACTGCAAGAGTACTGAAGGTGTTGCATGTGTCCGAGGGCCTCGATTACTTGAGCGTTGTCTCCGTCGTCAGTGATCCGGTGTACTGAGCGCGCCAACCTATACGACCACGCCGATCTTCATGCGAGCCGGACGGCTCCAAATGGCATCCCACACCCTGCACGCTGAGGTCCGCATCGTGAAAAGCCGCACCACGTTCCGGCCGATCCGGCGTCAGCTCAACTGCCTTGGGGCGCTCGCCGGCTTCGCGTTGTTGCTGCAGACGAGCCTCGCCACGGCACAGGTAGATCTCTCCGGTACCTACGTGGGGGCCGTGGACCAGGATGTCCAGTTGCTTTTCGAAGGACCGAACTACGAAGATTATGCCGGCATTCCTATCAATGAGCAGGCGCGCGCGGCCGCACTGAGCCACACGCCCGAGACCATCAGCGAAGTGGGGAACAGCGCCAACCCTATTCGCTGCACTACTTGCTTGAGGCAGCTTGGGGTTTCCGTCTGTGGCCCACCGTCGATCCGGAGACCGGTGCGGTGATTGCCTGGAATCTGAACGGCACCATCGATCGGGAGCCCACGACCATATGGATGGATGGGCGTAAGCCGCCCTCTGCCCAGGCGCTCTCAACACCCGCTGGGTTCACAATAGGAAGCTGGAAAGGCGACACGCTCAAGACCGTCACCACGCATTTGCAGGATGGCTACTTGACCCGCAATGGCGTGCCGACGAGCGATCAGGAGGTCCTGACCATGTCTCCTGACGCGGCAGGGCTCCAATCTTGTGATCACCGGCGTCATCCAGGATCCGGTCAACTTGACGGCCCCCTTTGTGATCACCAATGTGTTCGCGTCAGACCACAGCAAGCCGCTGGATGCCGTGGTCGGGGCGACCAACCCGAACAGTTGCATGTCCGCGGAAGAGGTGCCGAGCGTGCTGAACGGCCACGTGCCGAGCTATCTGACGCCGGCCGACAACCCGAACTTCATGTCGATGACAACCCAGTACAACATCCCGCATGAGGCAGCGATGGGGGGCGAGACACGATGTATGCGGAGTTCGCGCAGCGCATCGCACCTGCCTATCGGCCACCGGCGAATACTGCGGGCACTATTGCTGCGGCTCGTCCTTCACCGTAGCCGGAGACCAGGGCTTTACTACACGTTGCGATGCATTCTGAAGGCACGAAATGACCAGTGTCCGGATGCTGCCTCGCCCAGCGCCACAGCGCTGGCAGTGCTTTCTGTCTGCGCACTACGACCGGCCGGTAAGCATTAATCTCGTTCCAGTCCCGTCCGAGGCGAAGTTATGAAAATGTCGACATTTAATGCGCGTACGGCTCTCGCTTGCGTGATGCTGGCGGCACTTGGGTTGCTGGCGATGCACCGGCCCACTCCCAGAGTCTGCTGCTCGGCTACTGGGGCCCCGTGTTCGACGAGGACTTCGACGAGCGAATCCCAGGCCCCGACCAGCACGAGTACGGCGGCTCCCATCAACCAGGCGATGCGCGAGCGCGGCCACGCGTGGGATCCGTCGATCCTTACCGAGCCCGAGCACCAATGCATCCCGCACCCCTCGACCTACGGTATCCGCGGCGTTGGTACCCTGCGTATCTGGGAAGACCTCGACCCGGTCACGCAGAAGCAGACCGAGATCGAGACCTACATCGTCTGGGAAGCGCAGCACCGCCACATCTACATGGACGGCCGCCCGCACCCGGTCGCCGCCTCTCCGCACACCTGGCAGGGCTTCTCGCTCGGCCGCTGGGAAGGCGACCAGCTGGTCGTGCACACCGACCACCTCAAGGTGGGCTGGATCCGCCGCAACGGCCTGGCGCTCTCCGACCGCGCCAGCTCCGACGAGCGCTTCATCCGCCACGGAGACGTGCTCACGCACGTGCTGATGGTCTACGACCCGGTGTACCTCGCCGAGCCGATGATCAAGACCACCGGCTACCGCCAGGGCTGACAATGTGGCGATCGGCGCCTACCCGTGCCGCCCGGCCACCGAGATCCCGCGCGAGCGCGGCATGGTGCCGGCGCACCTGCCGGGCACCGACGACATGGACCACGAATACGCGAACCGCTTCAACCTGCCGTTCGCCGAGACCGAGGGCGGCCCCGAGACCGCGCTGCCCGAGACGCAGGATCGCATCGCCGCCTGGCGCGCGCAGCAAGCCTCGGCCAAGAAGCCGGCGAAGAAGAAGTAAGCAGGCAACGCCATGACCCGATCCAACGCAATCAATACTGGTATGGAGTGCAGCATGCACGGCAATCGCAAGGCTTCGGCGCTGAGCCTCCTTGGCCTCGTCGCGGCCCTGGCCGGTGGCACGGCCCTCGCGGCCGAGCCCGCCACTCCCGCGGGCGCCGCGCCTGCGGCCCGCCCGGCCGTCGAGATCGTGCCCTACCACGTCGCCGGCAACGTCTGGCCGATGACGGGCGAGCCCTCGAACGTGGTCGTGCAGCTCGGTGATGAAGGCGTGTTGGTGGTCGACACCGGCATCCGCCCGCTCGCCGAGCAGCTGCTCGCGGCGATCAAGAAGCTCGCCGGCGACAAGCCGATCCGTTACGTGATCAACACCCACCTGCATGCCGACCACACCGGCGGCAACGAGGTGATCCGCAAGGCCGGTGACACCATCCTCGACGGCAACGTGGTGCGCGATCGCGGCAATATCCCGACCGGCGCGACTGTCATGGCGCACGAGACGGTGATGATCTACATGACCGAGCCCGACGCGAAGGGCCCGGGCGGCTTCAAGGCCGACCGCGAGTTGTGGCCTTCCGAGACGCACCTCGAGCCCATCTACAGCCTGCACTTCAACGGCGAGGCCGTGCAGATGGTGCACCCGAAGAACGCGCACACCGATGGCGACTACTGGGTCAGCTTCCGGCGCTCCGACGTGGTGGCGACCGGCGACCTCTACTTCACCGACATGTACCCGGTGATCGACACCGCCAATGGCGGCAACATCAATGGCGTGCTGGCTGCGGTGAACGACATCATCGACTACGCGGTTCCCGACCACCAGCAGGAAGGCGGCACGCTGATCATCCCGGGCCACGGCCGCATCGGCGACCAGTCCGACCTGGTCGAATACCGCGATATGCTCACGATCATCCGTGACCGCGTCGCGGTGCTCATCAAGGCCGGCAAGACCCTCGACCAGGTCAAGGCCGCCAAGCCTTCGTCCGACTACGACGGTCGATTCGGCGCGACCACGGGCTTCTGGACGACCGACAAGTTCATCGAAGCCATCTACAACTCGCTCAGGCCTGCCCCGAAGGGCAAGAAGTAAGCACCCGGCGCCGCCGCGGGGCCCGGGCCCAGGCAGCGCACGGCTGAACGAACAGTCCTGGAGAAAGCATCTCATGAAGATCAGCGCCGTTAAGAGCATCACCCTCGCGGTGGCACTGCTTACGCTGGGGCAGATGGCCACTGCGCAGCAGGCCCCGCGCGGTCCGACCGGCCCGCCGCCGGCCCCGAAGGTTGCAGCCCCGATCGACCTGGCCGGCTACTGGGTCTCGATCGTCAACGAGGACTGGCGTTACCGCATGGTCACGCCGGCCAAGGGCGACTACCAGAGCGTGCCGCTCAACCCCGAGGGCAAGAAGCAGGCCGACACCTGGACGGACGCCAACGACGGCTCGTGCAAGGCCTACGGCGTCGGCAACCTGCTGCGCATGCCCACGCGCCTGCACATCACCTGGGTCGACGACCAGACGCTGAAGATCGAGTCCGACTGGGGCCAGCAGACGCGCGTGCTGAACTTTGACAAGGCCGACATCAAGGCCGGTCCGCGCACGCTGCAGGGCAACTCGCTTGCGAACTGGGAATACTCCGTCGACCCAACCGACTTGTTGGCTGGCCCGGCCGCCGACCCGAGCAGGCTCCCACCGAACGGTTCGCTGCACGTGGTGACCGATAACCACACGGCAGGCTGGCTGCGACGTAATGGCGTGCCCTACAGCGAGAACGCGAAGATCACCGAGTACTACGACACGTTCCCGGTCGCCGATGGCAGTCAGTGGTTCGTGGTCACGACGCTGGTCGACGACCCGCAATACCTGCAGCGCCAGTTCATGACCAGCTCGCATTTTCGCAAGGAGCCCGACGGCTCCAAGTGGGCGCCGCACCCCTGCAAGGGCTGAGGCGCAGAGCCTGCCCCGCCCGGGGCTTGGCCATCAGGGGGTTGCACGGGGCCGGCACAAGGCCCCGGCAAGAGGACGAAGGGATGTCCATGGGGCCACCTCCATTCTTCTTGCGGGCGACTCACCACGCTCCGAAGTCGCCGTCGCAGTCGCCACGCCGGAGAGTCAATCGGCGCAAACACACCTTTCCTTCTTATACAAATATTAGTTGAGTGTGGGTTGACCTAGCGCACAGTCAGCTCCGGACTCAACGTCGACAATGCGACCAGAGTGTTTCGGGGTGGATCGCCCTGATACTCGTGTTGTCTGCAGGGCGCCTTGAGCAGACGATTGTTGCGACGACGAGCCCATTCTCCGCATGAATTCAGTGCGGTAAAGAGACGGCAGGTCAGGGTGCTGGAAGTAGTTCGCTATGCTAACTACTCCAAATTTTGCACCTGGAATTTCTGGTGCGCGTAGCGCATTGATAAATTTACGGAAATGGTCGGCATCCGATAATAGCTGCACCGCCAGCTACACGCCGCTCAAGCATTTTTTGTATTTCTTGCCACTGCCACACGGGCACGGATCGTTGCGACCCACTTTGAGCGTATTGCGCAGATACGGCTCCTGCTCGTAAAGGGATTCGTCGATCCCTGCGGCTTCGGCGACAGCGTTCCGCGAGCGCCTCTCATCCTCCTCGGCCCAGCGTTTTTGTCGGGCGTCGATCTGATCAGGTGAATAAAACCTCCAGGGATCCTCGAAGCGCAACCAGCCGGGTTGGTCGCCCTTGGCATACGAGCATTCGACATCGGATTCGTCAAACAAGCCGAACATGCCCTTCTGCCGTGCCGCCATATCACTCAGCAAGGCTCGGTGGGCGGAGCGCGGAAAATCCAGCAGGATGTTGGCAGTCAGCGCGCGCTCCTCCTGATCCGGTGCGGCCGCGATCCACTCCGCTATGTGTGCAAGGAGTGCATCGAGTTCCCCGGGGCCTCGTCGCAGAGCCGCTGCCAGCAAAACTTCCAGCACATGCACACGGAAGTAGGGTTGTGCGAAGTCAGTCCATGCAATGGCTTCGATGTCCGGAAGAACTTCCTCGGGCTTGTTGCGGAACAGGGCAGGCCAGTAGCCGGCCAGCCAGTCTTCGATGTTCTCGTCTTCATTGGCCGCAAGCCGTCGCATCAGGTGTGCGAGCAGGCGGCCTGACTCTGTATCGTCCATCAGGCCGAGAATGAACGCCGCGTGCAGCCGCAGCCACCAGTGGCCATCACTGGCACAGGAACTCCAGTCCGCTGCGGGACCGACGATTCGGTCCAAGGCTTCGACCATCGCGGGTCCCCAACGTGCGCACTCTTCGATAACTTCACGTGGCACGCGATCCTCGTCGCGGATGATCGAGGCGATGAGCCCGTCCACGTCCATCATCGGCCAAGCCCCAGGTAGAGTGTCATCGGCGCGCTGACAAGCACGGCGAATCCGTAGCGCTCGTAGAACTGCTTGGCGTTTTCATCCTTGGCATCGACAATCAGCGCGTAGGCTGCCACGTCGCTCCGTGCCTTCAGGCAGCGATCGATGGCGCAGGCTAGCAGCAGTTTCCCTATGCCCTGCCCGCGCAGGCGCTTGTGCACCGCCAGCCGACCGAGACGAAAGCACGGCACCGGATAACGTGGCAGTTTCCTGCGGGCACTTTCCCCCAATTCTGTCGCGTCTACTTGTGCTGCGCTAAGGCAGTAGTAGCCCAAGATCTCGTGCGGCGTATCGACATCCACCAGCACGAACGGTGTGCTGATACCTTTGCGGCGATGCTGCTCCGCGAAGCGTCTCAAGTAATTGTTGAGTTCGGGAACACCGCAATCGAAACCGCCGCGGTCATGTACACCGATATCGAATGCGCGTTCCTCAAGCACGACGCACTTTCCGCCGTGCCTCCTTCAGCGCCCGCGACAAGTGCGCGTTTGGTTCGAAAGGTCCGCTGACGGCCGCTGCAAAACGCGCGAAATCGCGTTCGCTGAGTACAACGCGGGTTTCACGTTCGAGCAATGTCTGCGCTTTCTCCTTGGCTGCCGCTCGCACAAAGCCGGCCATGGTTGTTCCCATGAGGGCAGCTGCCCGCGCGATGATTTCCTTTTCGCCGGAATCCAGTTTGAGATCGAAACGGGCGGTGGTGGTGGGCATGGGCGCCTCCAGAAGATACGGCATTTTACCGTACAGGACCATCCGGAGTAACCGGATGTTGGCTCTCCAGCTGTTACCTCAAATTGACTCCAAATTTTGCACCTGCAATTTACGGTGCTCGTATCGCGTTGATAATGATAAAAACTTTGACGCGTTTTAGGGCCAGCTATACATCTCCCGGTGAAGCGTAGCGGTATTGACTGTATGCACGACGTGCATACAATAGACTATGCGCAACGAGTGGGACGAAGCCAAGCGGCAGGAGAACATTTGCAAGCACGAGGTGGATTTCGCGGATGCTGTGGGTGCGCTCGAAGACCCGCTCGGTCTGACACGTGATGACCCGACGGCCGAAGATTAAGCCCGGTTTGTCACGCTGGGCAGAGCCTTCTCTGATCGGCTGCTGTATGTGGTGTGGACGGAACGCGGCCCGGATGTTACGCGCATCATTTCGGCCCGCAAGGCGAGCGCAGGCGCAGCGCGTCAATACGAGGAGCTGCCATGAAGACGGAAATGCCCGAGCTTGATTTCAGCCGTGCAAAGCGGGCGAAGGATGTTCCCCACCTTGCCCGCATCCAGAAGGAGAACGAGAGCAAGGAGCGCATCACGATCCGCATCGACGCGGATGTCTTGGCGTGGTTCCGTGCCCAAGTGAAGGGCGGCGGCAACTACCAGACGCTCATCAACGACACGCTGCGCGCTGCCATGAATGCGGACGACGCCCCGCTTACGGTGCGTAGGCTGCGTGACGTGTTGCGCCAGGAATTGCGGTCACGGTAGGCCCCGGAACTTGTTCGGCTCGTGACCGCTTGGAAGCCCCTTGGAACGGGCCGGTGGTCAGGAACAGTTCACTCGTCCAGCGCGATGCGGCGCGCATTGTTCTCCGGGAACGGATACTCCATATAGCGCGCGGTCGCCCGAGCCACGGACTCACCGCAGTAGCGCCAGACGACACGCAGCGCCATATCGATGCCGGCCGAAATGCCCGCCGACGTTAATAGATTACCGTCCTCGACCACGTGCAGATTGTGCTCGACGCAGGTATTGGGAAACCGCTTCTGCTTCAGGCTCAGGGCCTGCCAATGCGTCGTCGCGCGCTTGCCGTCCAAGAGGCCAGCCTAGCCGAGCAACAGGGCGCCGGTGCACACCGAGGTCAGCAGTCGGGCCTGTGCGCCACGCTGCGCGATCCACTCGAGCAGACGGTGTTTGTTCATTTCCCTGCGGGTCCCCCAGCCGCCGGGCACCAGCAGCACGTCCAAGGGCGGGCAGTTGGCGAGCTGGTAGTCGGCCAGCACGCGCAGTCCGCCAGTGGCCACCACCGGTTGATCCGTCTCGGCAAGCAGCGAGACTTCGAAGGGTGAGGGTTGCTCGCGTCGGGTGGCCTCATCGAGACGAGTCACGGATAGCACTTCAAACGGGCCACAAAAATCCAGCACCTCGACGCCGTCGAAGATCAGGATACCGACCCTGAGTCTGTCCATAGTCGCTGCGCCCCCGTCAACCCCGCTTGATCCTAGTTCAGCGCGGCGCAGCCAGCGATGGCAGCGTAGCTACCCGTTCAGCACTTTTACTCAGGCGCGAGTTGCGTAAATACGCGATCGACCAGCCGTTGGTGCTCTGGGCAATATCGTGACGCCCCTGTCCGTGCGCCACCACCGCAGGCGTCTGCGGGCGGTTTCCGCCGCAGATCACTCCAAATTTTGCACCTGCTCGCGCATCTGTTCGATCAGCACCTTCATGTCGACCGCGGCGCGCGTGGTCTCCAGGTCCTGGGACTTGGAGGAGAGCGTGTTGGCCTCGCGGTTGAACTCCTGCATGAGGAAATCCAGCCTGCGCCCGGCGGCCTCGGGACTTGCGATGATCTTGCGCGTCTCGGTCAGGTGGCCGGCGAGGCGATCCATCTCCTCCGCCACGTCCAGGCGCTGCAGGCTCAAGGCGACCTCCTGCTCCAGGCGATCCGGATCCAGCTCCTTGCGCAGCTCCCCCAGGCGCTCGTTGAAGCGGGCGCGGATCAGCGCGTGCACCTCAGGCAGACGCGTGCGCACGCGCCCGACCAGCTCCTCCAGCTGCGTGCAGCGGGTGAGGATCAGTTCGGCCAGGCGGCCGCCCTCGCTCGAGCGCATCGCCGACAAGTCCCGGATCGCCTCGCCAAAGAGCGTGCGGGCGGCCTTGAGCAGGGGCTCATTGTCGCTGGCCGCCTCGCGCAGCACCCCGGGGAAGCGCAGCAGCTCCACCAGGTCCACGCTCGTCTGGGCGCCGCCCGCAGGGACCGCCGCGGCGACCTGGGCCAGCCGCTCGGTGAGCTGGGCCAGCAGGGCGGGGTCGAGCTCCAGCTTGCGGTCCGACGGGCCTGCGCTGCGGTAGGTGAAGGTGCAGTCGACCTTGCCACGGCGCAGGTCGCGTTGCAGCTGGGCGCGGAACTCCCCCTCCAGGCTCCTCAGCTCCTCCGGGAGCCGCAGGCCGGCCTCAAGGTAGCGGTGGTTGACGCTGCGCAGCTCGCAGACCAGGGTGCCCTGGGCAAGGGCTGCTTCGCGGCGGGCAAAGCCCGTCATGCTGGCGATCATGGGTGTGGTTAAGTCTGGTCGTGAATGTAGGAATTTCCGGTACTGGTGCCCGGGTGTTATAAAGCGCGGCCAGTTTAGCCCAATCGCACCGGCCCCCAAGGCTGTTGCCCATCGCGCGGATCAGGTCGCGCGGGAGAAGGATGTTGCGCGTCGATTACGCCGAAGTCAGCCTGCTGGGAGCGCGCGAGGACAATCAGGACCGCGCGACCGCGGTCGTGTCGCCGCACGCCGCGCTGCTGGTGGTGCTGGATGGCATGGGCGGGCATGCGCACGGGGAGCGCGCCGCGGAGCTGGGCGCCAAGGTCCTGGTCGAGCGTTTCGGCCAGCCGCTGCAGCCGCTGCTGGATCCGATGGGCTTCCTGCACCTGGCGCTGGGCCGGGCGCACGAGGAGGTCACCCTGCTGGGCGCAGGCGTTGCGATCGAGCGGCGGCCGCGGGCCACGGTTGCCGTCTGCCTGGTGCAGGAGGGCACGGCGTGGTTCGGGCACATGGGTGACTCGCGCATCTACCTGCTGCGTGGCGGCCGGGTGCACCGGCGCACGCGCGACCACAGCCACGTGGAGCTGTTACTGCAGGAAGGGCTCATCAGCGCCGAGCAGGCGCTGACCCATCCGCTGCGCAACTTCGTCGAGGTCTGCATCGGCGGTGACCCGATGCTGCCGGAGATGAGCATCGGGCGGCTGCAGCGCGTGCAGCCCGGCGACATCCTGCTGGTCTGCACAGATGGTTTCTGGGCGAACCTGACTGACGAGGACATCACCAGCGCGCTGTCGACGGATGGACCGTTGACGCCGTCGCTGGAAATGCTGGCCCGGCTCGCGGTGCAACGCGGCGGCCTGGGCAGCGACAACACCACCGCGGCGCTGCTGCGGATCAAGGAATAGACTTCACCCCATGACCGATACTGCCCCTGCGCTGCGCCATGACGGCCGCGCTTTCGATGCGCTGCGCGCCGTGCGTTTCACCCGCGGTTTCACGCGCTACGCCGAAGGCTCGGTGCTGGTGGAATTCGGCAACACCCGCGTGCTGTGCACGGCGAGCATCGAGGAGGGGGTGCCGTCCTTCCTGCGCGGCAAGGGTCAGGGCTGGGTCACGGCCGAATACGGCATGCTGCCCCGGGCCACGCACACGCGTGGTGCCCGCGAGGCCGCCCGCGGCAAGCAGTCGGGACGGACGCAGGAGATCCAGAGACTGATCGGCCGTTCGCTGCGCGCGGCCCTGGACTTGACCGCCCTAGGCGAGCGCACCGTGACGCTGGACTGTGATGTGCTGCAGGCCGATGGCGGCACGCGTACCGCCTCGGTGACCGGCGCCTATGTGGCGCTCGCCGATGCCTGCGCCCAGCTGGTGGCCAAGCGGGGCATCAAGAGCCCGCTGCACGGGCAGATCGCCGCGGTGTCCGTGGGGATCGTAGGCGGCCGCCCGGTGCTGGACCTGGACTACGTCGAGGACTCCGGCGCCGAGACGGACATGAATGTCGTCATGAACTCCGGCGGCGGCTTCATCGAGGTGCAGGGCACGGCTGAGGGCCATCCGCTGCGCCGCAGCGAGCTGGATGAGCTGCTGGAGCTGGCCTCCCAGGGAACTTCGAGGCTGTTTGAGCTTCAGACGCAGGCGCTCTCGCTACCGCTTCCACTGGCCGGATAAGGGAGCTACCCATGCGCGTCGTGCTCGCCACGGGCAATGCCGGCAAGCAGCGCGAACTCGCGGCGCTGCTGGCGCCGCGCGGCTTTGAGCTGCTGCTGCAGACGCAGCTGGGCGTGGCCAGCGTCGAGGAGACCGGCGAGAGCTTTGAGGCCAACGCGCTGTTAAAGGCCCGTCACGCGGCGAAGGTCACGGGACTGCCCGCGCTCGCCGATGACTCCGGCCTTGAGGTCGACGCGCTGGGCGGCCGCCCGGGCGTGCGTTCGGCGCGCTATGCCGGGGAGGAAGCGACGGACCTTGAGAACCTGCAGCTGCTGCTGCGCGAGCTGGTGGACGTACCGGAGGCACGCCGCAGCGCACGCTACCGCTGTGTGATCGCGTTCGTGCGCGATGCCTACGATACCGAGCCTGTAATCGCCCACGGTGACTGGGAGGGGCACATCGCCCATTCGCCCAGGGGGCAGGGTGGGTTTGGCTACGACCCCGTATTCGTGCCGGCAGGGTCGCCTCTTACGGCCGCCCAGATGACGGACGGGGAGAAGAACGCGATCAGTCACCGCGCGATCGCGCTGGGCCTCCTTCTGGAACAGCTGCCGGGAAGCCGGTGATCACGCCGCCGCTTGCGGTCTACCTGCACTTTCCGTGGTGCGTGCAGAAATGCCCGTACTGCGATTTCAACTCCTTCACCTTGAGCGAACCGCTGCCGGAGCAGCGCTACCTTGCGGCGCTTAAGGCCGATATCGCCGCGCAGGCCCCCGGGCTTGCCGGGCGGATCGTATCCAGCGTGTTCCTGGGTGGCGGCACGCCGAGCCTGTTCGCGCCGGCGGCCATCGAGCGGGTGCTTGAGTACCTGGGTGCCCATCTGCCCCTGGCGCCGGATGCGGAGGTGACCCTGGAGGCCAACCCGGCCACCGTTGAGCGCGGGCGTTTTGCCGAGTACCGCGCGGCCGGGGTGAACCGCGTGTCCCTGGGTGCGCAGAGCTTTGATCCGGCGATCCTCAAGATTCTGGGCCGCATCCATGTACCGGCCGACGTGTACCGCTCGGCCGAGGAGCTGCACGCCTCGGGCCTTGAGAACTTCAACCTGGACCTGATGTACGCCCTGCCGACGCAGGGGCGCGATGGGGCGTTGCGGGACCTTCGCGAGGCGCTGAAGCTCCAGCCCGCGCATCTTTCCCATTACCAGCTCACCTTGGAGCCGGGAACGGTGTTCGCCGCGCGGCCGCCGACCGGCATCCCGGATGAGGATATGGCCTGGGACATGCAGACTGACTGCCACGCCGTGCTGGCCGAGCAGGGCTTTGAGCAGTACGAAGTGTCCGCTTTCGCACGCACCGGCCGCCAGTGCCGCCACAATCTCAACTACTGGGGCTTTGGCGATTACCTGGGCGTGGGCGCCGGGGCCCATGGCAAGCTCAGCTTCCCCGAGACTGGGCTCATCGAGCGCACGACCCACCAGCGCGAGCCGCGCCGCTATCAGGCGGACCCGCTGGCGAGCCTTGCGCGTCGCACGGTGCCCGCAGCGGAACTGCCGTTCGAGTTCGCGATGAACGCGCTCCGGCTCAAGGCGGGTTTTGAGCTGGCGAGCTACGCGGAGCGCACCGGGCTTGCCGCAGCGGACCTCATGCCGCGGCTTGAAGGGCTGGCCCGGCGGGGGCTCCTGGAGGAGCGGGACGGGCGCTGGCAGGCGACCGAGCGGGGCTTTTCCTTCCTCAACGACGTGGTGGGAAGCTTTCTGGATGGCGAAAAATCGCAAGCTGCGGCGAGGGCTTAGGACATTCTCCCGCAGCGTCTGGCGTTTCTATCCACAGCGAAAATCCGATCTCCTGACTATTAAGGCATTACGACTCACATCGCCCCCACTGCGGCATGAAGTATCTGTAACCCATTGATATACCAGATGGAAATGCAATGGTCATAATTTGATCAATGCCACAGAAATGCTGTTTTGCCAGCGTTTTGGAAATCCGGCAGCAGGACTACTCACAGAGTTATCCACAGAAAATGTGGATAAGGCGACCCCGTAAAAACAGGGGGTTGTGAGTCCCGCACGCTGGGGCTAGACTCCCCGGCCCTTTGGCGGCGGTTCGACAAGGCCTTGAAGCTAGGCCCGCGCACCGATTCGCCAGAACCACCCTGACTACTGGAGAGCGACATGAAGGCCGATACCCATCCCGAGTACGCCGAGATCACGGTGACCTGCAACTGCGGTAGCGTCTTCAAGACCCGCTCCACGCTGGGCCAGAACCTGGACCTGGACGTGTGCTCCGCCTGCCATCCGTTCTATACGGGCAAGCAGAAGATCGTCGACACCGCGGGCCGCGTCGACAAGTTCCGCAAGAAGTACGCCGCTGCCGCGGTGGCTGTGGGCGCCAAGGCTTCCTAAATACGGAAGGTTGGCTTGCAGGCACCGAAGCGATGGGTGCCTGCAACTTTCAAGGAACGTGCAGCATGCACGCCGCCTTGCCTTGATTTGGATGCCGGACCGTGTAGGCTCGTGACAGGTATGTTGCGTCCTGCGGCATGGCATTTTTATAAGGTTTGCGGCGAATGTCAGACAAGAAGTTCGAGCTCACCGACCTGAGCTCCGGCAAGAAATCCCTCCTGCCCGTCCTGTCCGGTTCCATCGGCCCCGATGTCCTCGACATCGCGTCCCTCTACAAGGACCACGGCGTATTCACCTTTGATCCCGGATTCGGTGTCACCGCCGCCACCGAGAGCAAGATCACCTACATCGATGGGGACGCCGGCATCCTGCTGCACCGGGGCTACCCCGTCGAGCAGCTGGCCGAGAAGAGCTCCTTCATGGAGGTCGCCTACCTGCTTCTGAATGGCGAGCTGCCCAAGCAGGAAGAGCTCGTGGACTTCACGAGCAGCATCCGCCGCCACACGATGATCAACGAATCGCTGCTGCGGTTCACCAACGGCTTCCACCACAACGCCCACCCGATGGCGATGGTGTCGGCGGTGGTGGCCTCGATGTCGGCCTTCTACCACGACTCGATGGACATCAATAACCCGCGGCACCGCGAGATCTTCGCCCACCGCATCATCGCGAAGCTACCGACCATCGCAGCGGCCGCGCACAAGCATTCGCTGGGCCAGCCGTTCGTCTACCCGCGCAATGACCTCGACTACACCTCGAACATGCTGAACATGTTCTTCTCGGTGCCCTGCGAGGACTATGTCGTGGATCCGGTTGCCGCCCAGGCGCTGGACCTGCTGTTCATCCTGCATGCGGACCACGAGCAGAACGCGAGCACCTCCACCGTGCGCCTGGCCGGCAGCACCGGCGCGAACCCCTATGCCGCGATCTCGGCAGGCGTTGCCGCCCTCTGGGGCCCGGCGCACGGCGGTGCGAACGAGGCGGTCCTGGCGATGCTCGAGCAGATCGGCACCGTGGAGAACATTCCCAAGTACCTGGCGATGGCCAAGGACAAGTCCAGCCACTTCAGGCTCATGGGCTTCGGTCACCGCGTGTACAAGAACTTCGACCCGCGCGCCAAGATCATCCGCGGTGCCTGTCACAAGGTGCTGGCGAAGCTTGGGCGTACGGACAACCCGCTCTTCGAGCTGGCGCTGCGACTGGAGGAGATTGCCCTGCAGGATGAGTACTTCATCCAGCGCAAGCTCTACCCGAACGTGGACTTCTACAGCGGCGTGATCTACAGCGCGCTGGGCATCCCCCGCTCGATGTTCACGGTGATGTTCGCTATCGCACGTACCGTCGGTTGGGTCGCGCACTGGCAGGAGATGATCTCCGATCCCGCCATGCGCATCGGTCGCCCGCGGCAGCTCTACACGGGCTCGGCGAAGCGCGACTACACGGACGTCAACAAGCGATGATTTTGCGTCTGGCGCGCTGATACGTCAGCGCGCCAGATGGCTCTCTGTGGCGACGACATCTGGCCCCGATCCCCGGGAGCCCTAAAATGGATCAGGCCGACGATGTGCCGCAGATCCATTACTTTCCCCTTCAATGCCTGCCCGATGCGCGCAATTGGCACTGGTGGTGTCCAGCGCATCCTGCTCAACCCTAGCCAGACTGATGAATGCCATTCGATGCGAAGGGGCGCAGTACAACTGCCGCTGTATCGGGCGGCGACGGAGCAGTGGCGCGGTTGTGCGAGGGCCTGTACGCCCGGCAGGACACGGGAAGGAGCGACGAGGCTGTGGATGCGTCCTCGTTCAAGGTGCTTTGGTGGTGAACGCGGAAGTCCCGACCAAGGGTCCGGAAAGGCCAGCAAGTGGCCCAACTGAGCGCCAGTGCACAGAGCTCCTCCGGCTAGCGCCTTAAAATATCAATGGGCGCTAGTCTGCGAACGTAACGTGGGCCCCGGCGCACTGCCGGGTCCTGCTCCCGCCGCGCGCCTGAACGTAAACCTCGCGTGCGAGCATTCACAGGGTGGGTTATGAGTCAGGCTGTGTCGAAACGTCCCTTGGAATTTCTGAGTCTTGCCGTGCGCCGAACTCGGTGGTTCTGGCCCCGATCGCCGCGGTCCTGATGGCGCCGGGGCTTTATCGCGACGCGGCCATATCGTGGCGGCAACTGCCGGAAAAGCAGTTCAGGGCGACCGCGCTGGGGGGATCTTGGTGCTTTGCGGCAGGGCGATGTGTCAGAGGCCGAAGGCACGTGTGCGGCGCTCGCACACCGAAAAATCGCGACACTCCTCAAATCGGCGGGTTGTTGGGACGGCTCGACGCCGCAGAGATCAAAAAGGCAGCGAAATTCTCACGTACGGGCGCGCCGCAACGGACGACCCCGCGTGGAAATGCGAGCCGCACCGGCAACGCCGGTGCCCATAGCGGCCAAGCAAGCTCGTCACAGAGTACCCAGGTCGGCACCCATTCCATCCCGTACGGTTGGCCCCTTGCTGAGGGCAGCTCGACAGTGCCGTCGCTGCCCACGCTCAGGACCACCGGCCAGGTCGAGCCTGCGGCTATCAGGTCGCGTGCTCATCTGGTTGCTGTCTTGGTTGCGACCCGGCGACCTCCTGCAGGTATTACAGCAGGTGACGAAACCGACCCCGGCCCAGACTCCCCTTGGCAACCCCATATGCGCCGAGCACCTCGGCGGCGAACTGAAAGCCCCCTCTGTTACACTGAACGGCCAGCCCGTAAATAGATAGCCAGCCTATGAAGCGACTTATTCTGTGTTTGCTTGGCCTCGGAATGGTAACGCTAGGTTCCGCAGCGGAGCCCGCTGCGCCATCCGTGTCACCCGACTACATCATAGGGCCGGGCGACATTCTGCAGGTGTTCGTATGGAGGAACCCGGAGCTGACAAGCACCGTGCCGGTCCGCCCGGATGGCAAGATCTCCACGCCACTCGTTGAAGACATGGTGGCCGTGGAAAGAACCCAACGGCCCTAGCGCGCGATATCGAGCGCGTCCTGAGCGAGTACGTAAAGTCACCACAGGTCAATGTCATTGTTACACAACCTATTGGCGCCATAAATCAAGTCGAAAGTGATGGGGCAGGTTCTTAAGGCCTCAGGCCCTGGCGTCCCGGGATGGCATGACCGTCCTCGACGCCGTATTGGCAACAGGCGGTCTTGCCCAGTATGCGGCAGCCAACCGAGCAAAAGTCATACGCAACATCAATGGCAAGCAGACCGAGATTCATCTGAAGATCAGTAGGCTTCTGGACGATGGCGACATGAGTCAAAACATCCCACTCTTGCCAGGCGACGTGCTGCTCATACCCGAGTCAAGGTTCTGATCCGATGCACCAAATCCTCAGTCAAGTGATAGATGAAGTCAGGAGTTGCTGGCGCTTCCGCTGGCTTGGTATGGCGGCCGCGGCTGCGCTGGCAATCGTTGGTTGGGTCGTGGTCTTTGCCCTGCCGGACCGGTATGAGGCGACCGCGAGTATATTTGTCGACACACGCACAGCGCTCAAACCCGTGCTTCGGGGCTGACCATGGAGCAGGACGTCAGTGTCCAGCTCAACTATGTGCGCCAGTCTCTCTTATCGGGTGATCAGCTCGAGAAGCTTGCAATCGAAAGCGGCATTCTAAAGCCGACCACTACAGGACCCGCGCCGGAAGGCGGAAATTCTTAGCGCCCTAGCTGAACGCCTCAATATCGCTGTGCGTCGCGCCAGCGGTCATGACAGCGACCGCGACACAGGCGGAAGCGTCTATACCTTTACCTACCAAGACAGGAATCGCGCACGAAGCCTGAAAGTTACCGATACTGTGCTCAATGCGTTCGTAGAGCAGACGCTCGGGGGAAAGCGGGCCGGCTCCCAGAGCGCTCAGAAATTTCTTGAGACCGAGATCAGCCTCTATGAGCGGCGCCTAAAGGACGCGGAGAGTCGGCTGGCCGACTTCAAGAAGAACAATATTGGTTTGATGCCAACCGAGCAGGGCGGCTATTTTTCACAGCTTCAGACTGAAATAGATGCGGCGAAGAAGACCGAGAATGACCTGAATGTTGCGGTCTCGAGACGCGCGGAGTTGGCACGTCAGTTGCATGGCGAATCGGTAGTGTCAGCATCAACAGGCACCGTGGCTATTAGGGGAGCTGCGGCTGGAGGAGGCGACACGCTGTCCCGCATTAAGGAAACCCAGGCCCGTCTGGACGAGTTGCTCCTGCGCTATACGGACAAGCATCCCGACGTCATGGCGGCGCGTGCAACGCTCGCGGAACTAAAGGTCCGACGTGAAGCGGAGATTGAAAGTCTTCGTCGTGGTGACGTGGGAGCAGTCGCAGCAAGCGGCGTTAGCAGCAACCCCGTGTACCAAAGTATCCAGTTACAGCTAAACCAGGCTGACGTAGACATAGCGTCCCTTCGGGGCGAGTTATCGCAGCACCGCGGCAAGGCAGCAGAATTAAGGCAGCGCCTGGACACTGCTCCGAAGGTCGAGGCCGAATTTGCGCAGTTAAACCGCGACTACGATACCAACAAGGCGCAGTACACCGCGCTGCTCGGGAACTATGAGAAGGCTAGGCTAGGAGAGCAGGCTGACAATGCCGGCTCAGTGCGCTTCGAGGTAATCCAACCGACGACTGCGCCCTACGCTCCGGTCTTTCCCCGACGACTTGTGCTCCTGTCAGCCGTATTGCTTGTCGCGCTGGCCGCAGGTGCTGGCCTGACGTACCTGCTGAATCTACTTGCGCCGGTCGTGTCGTCGGTTAGAAGCTTGAGCGAATTAACCGACTTGCCCGTATTGGGCGTTGTGAGTCCTGCCTTCCCACAAGAGCAGGAGGCCGCAGCAAAAGGGGAGTTGACGCGCTTAATCATGGCGGCAGCGGGCCTCGCGGGTATCTTCTTGGCCGTGCTTGTTCTCAACTGGGCAAACCTGCGGATTGCCTTACCAATATCAAGTGCAGGCTAAGGGTGACCCATGAGTGTCGTAACGAACCATTGACAAGCTGCGCCGCAGTGCCGGTGCCATCGCTCCTGCGTCACCCACGGGGGGCGTAGCGCCCCCTGAAAATATTGGAGCACTTGCACCCTATAAATCGGAAGAAGTCGGGGCCTCAGGCACTGCGGTACCCACAAATGCTCAACGTGTACTCATCGACAGAGCTGCGCTGCGCGCCGCGGGCTACTTGCCGGAAACACAGCAAGACCGGCGATTTGCAGATCAGTACCGTCAAATTAAGCGACCGCTAATTGCTGCTGCATACTCGGCGAGACCATCTGGTGCGGCGCTGGCTGCTAATCCTCGTCTAATTATGATGGCGAGTGCGTTGCCGGGTGACGGAAAGACGTTTACGAGCATTAACCTGGCACTCAGTATGGCGCGCGAGCGCGATACCTCGGTTGTTGATCGACGCCAGCATCACAGAGCCGCACATCAGCCGAATCTTCGGCGTAGATAAGGAAATGGGGTTGCTTAGAGGCGCTGGCGATTCCACGATCGACGTGGAATCGCTGATTTTGCCAACGGACGTCCGCGGCCTGTCAATACTGTTATCGGGCAGGCCAAACGAAAATGCCACGGAGCTCATGTCTAGCGGGCGAATGACGGAAATTGTAACCCGCATAATCTCGCGCGACCGCTCGCGTATCGCGTTGTTCGACTCATCGCCCCTGCTGGCTTCCAGCGAGTCCAGGGCCCTTGCGGCCGTGGTCGGACAGGTAGTGCTGGTCGTGAGGGCGGGCAGGACGCCACGTCAGGCTGTGCTCGATTCCATCACGAGCCTGGGTAATGGCAAGTCTATTGGCTTGGTTCTGAACCAAGGGCGTTAGGATTGGCCGAAGGGCCCTACGGCTATGGGGCATATGGCGATTACTCCTCGGGTAATGGTGACGTAAGTGCGAATCAAAATAACTAAAACAACCATTCTTGGTCTGTCACTGTTGGCCAGTCCATTGGTGAACGCCGCGGACTTTTCGTTGTCTGGCGATGCAGGTGTAGGAACGTCGAATAATATTGGGCGAACGGCAACGAACGAGCAACGCGACACGATAAGTGAGCTGGGCGCAAGCTTCTTGTATATCGACCAGTCCCGTCTACTCTCAACCGACGTGCGTGGTGATCTGGCGTATCTGAACTACGCGAATAGCACCTACGGTTCCGAATTGCTTGGCAACGCTGGCGCGGCTCTGAAGTTGGAACTCTGGCAGGACCGGATACATTGGTCTCTGGACGATAGCTTTGGCCAGACCCGGCGCGATCTGTTTACCGTAGATTCGCCCCTAAATCGCGAGAACATTAATTCCCTGTCTACCGGACCTGATTTTCGATTTGAACTCGATAGCCAAATGCGCATTCTGGCGAATGCACGGTATGGTCGTGTCGACTATCAGGTGGAGTCCGCTGGACAGCCAGCGCTACAGTGGAGAACTGGCTCTGGAGCGAAACCTGTCGAACACGAGCAGAGTCTCGCTAGGCGTAGGACGGAGCGAGTGGAGCCGCAAAGCGAGTCGCTATTCAGTGCCTACGACCGACAGGAAGCACATCTGGAGTACGCGCTCGACGGCGCTCACACGAAGGGCAGTCTCGATATCGGCGTGAATCGAATTACGGGCTCCGCCGTCGCCGAGTCTAGCCCCCTCCTGAGGCTCGAGATCAGCCGCAAGATCGGTGACCTCTCTACGATTAGTCTGCGAGCGGGACACAATTGTGCCGATCCAGCGAAGTTGCCATGGGTTGGAGCGGTGGCGAACCGCTGCCGGTGGCGGCGCATGATATTCAAAGCCTAACGCAAACCACCGACGCATTTCTCAGCCAATACGCCCGGCTTGACTGGACAATAACTGGACGGCGCACCCTGCTGGCGATTGGCGCTGGGTGGTACGACGAGACCTACAAGGTCAGCACGACCAATGATCGCAAGCGATACATAGGCTCGATAAGGCTCGAACGATCATTTACGGAACTCCTCCGTGCCCGGGCTTCTTATTCCTATACACGCGCTGACTACGACCTGTCATTGAATGATAGTAAGGAAAGGGACCTCGAGGCAGGCGTTTCCTGGCGACTTGGAAGGCATCTCTTTGCAGATATTTCGGCGGCACACTACAGCTACGCGACGCCGATATCGGCTACGAGCATGAGCGAGACCCGAATTTGGGCGAAGCTTCGCTACGATGGCTCCACCACCCCCAAGCAATAAACGCTAGATAGCACGGTGCCGGAGGTTCTGTGGCATGGCCTGCTGTTGCCATGCGCCATGGTGTGACTTAAAAAAGTTCCGGCGGAACTGGGGGTGCGGGTGGGGAGCGTTGCCCGCGACAAACATGAGCGAGTTCCCGTATTGGATCTACTGAGGTTTGTAGCAGCCACCCGCGTTGTCCTGTACCGCTTACCTGCCGCTCAGCGACGGCCGGACGCCGCCCACAAGTTTGGGCGTACAGGGACCTACAGGAGGCGCCCTGATACGACCACTTGAGCATGCGCCTGGTCTTCCCTGTTAGCGGATTTGTCATTTTGTGGAGCGCTGAAGAGCGTGCGGGACGCGCGTTCGTATCATATAGATTCCTTCGGCAATACCCAATGCATGGGATAGGCGTGACGTGCGCGTTTGCAACGACAATCCCGTCTTTTCAGGGTAATGCTTTGCCGTACGCAAGCACGTTATTGGCAAACTAGACACTGGTGCGGGCGTACCTCGGTGTGGCAACGTCGACAGCGTATTTTGGACACTAGCCATGGAAATGAAGTTCTGCCTGCCCGTGTTTGTCACAATCCTTGTTGAGCGGATGCGAAATGCCGAGCAGTTCTTGTGAGTTGGCTATTACCTCTGCTGGCGGCGGTTGCCTGCTCAACCTCACCAATCCTGAAGTCGCTCGCTCTCATGCCACATGATCTATTCTTTGTTGGAGTGGCGCCTGCTATCTGGGACGGGCTCGGGGATGTATTTGGTCACGTGCTGCGATGCTGTTTGCCTGCCTAGTAGCGTTAATATTCGTCGCCATGCCGGGCCGCCTCCGGTTCACGAATGCCCCCAGGTAGCAGAGTCTCTGGTAGTCGCGGGCATTGCTATTTGGTTCTATGCGATATTGCTGGCCACAGGACTGCGCCCCAATCAGTTGCCGTACTGCATCATACTGTACCGGTTGGGTGCGCTGAAAAGTTTGCTATATCGGTTCCACAATATGATCGGTAAGGCCGTATATCGAGTTCTGCATGAACTTACGCAGTGGCCGCGGGCAGGCATCGCTATCTTTGATGCCAAACGCCTTGGCCTATTTCCGCGCCTGATGTCTTGAGAGTCGCTTCAGGAACGTTATCGAAAGATGGCTCAGTAAAGACACAAGAACCGCTGGAAGGGCGTAATCGTTGCGGTGCCCGGCGCGGGCGACCACTAGGAATCAGTTGAATTGACATCAAAGGAAACTTCACCCAAGTCGGGCCACCTGCACCAAGCCGTGCTGGGCTTGCGCTGGATTGGGCTATCTCGGATTGTTCTCCAAGCTTCCACGTGGCTGCTAACAATCCTGTCGGTGAGATTTCTCCTGCCTGCCGACTATGGCCTTGTCGCGCTTTCGGGATTGGTGACAGTGCTTACTACGCTAATTCTCGAAGGCGGTATGACCGCGGCGCTCGTGCACAAAAGGCCGGACTCACGGGAAGTGTTGGCAACGGTAGCAACCTTTCTGCTGATCGCATCTTCGGTTACTGCAGTGGGGCTATGTTTTATCGCGCCGACTATGGCTCACTTCTTTCACCAGCCGAGACTGACCGAGGTGCTGCGGGCATCATCTTTGCAGCTGCCATTAACGGCCTTGTGCATCGTGCCGAACGCAATGCTTCTTATGGGGCTGCGCTTCCGGGAGCTCGCGATCACTCAAGCATCTATTGGTATTACTCAGGGGCTGGTTACGGTGGTCATGGCGTGGCAGGGCTTCGGCTACTGGGCGCTGGTCGTGTCGACCTTGCTTGGTCTTGTTGGTCGCGCTGCGCTGTTGCACTGGTACGCTAGGCCGCCGATGGCGATGTGTACTTCGTACTCTCTGCTACGACCCTACATGGCGACATCCCGCCACTTGATTCCACAAAAGATAACGTGGTTTGCGATACAGGAGTTCGACACATTTCTGATTGGACGGACCCTGGGAGCCGCGCCGCTTGGCGTTTACTCGACTGCGAAGACACTCTCGCATACGCTCTTGGATCGAATTGCTGAGATAGTGAATCAGGTTTCAATGCCTACGTTTTCTGCAAAGGTCGCAGACCGTGGCGCATGGCTCAGCGGATTCAAGCAGATGCTGGCGCTTGCTGCGTGCGTTACCTTCCCGGTGTTCTGGGGGCTCGCGGCGATAGGTCCGACTATCCTCCCGCTGCTTCTAGGTCAGCGCTGGGCGAATGCGGCAATACCATTCTCGCTCTTTTGCCTAATTATGCCGTTGCGTGTCAGCTACTCGATCAGCGATGCGGTCCTCGTGGGTAGCGGCTACACCGGCTTGTCCTTCGGAAATGTGCTCGTGTGGGCGCTAGTTGTAGGTCCACTGCTCTATATCGCATCACAGATAAGCGTTGTCGCTATGGCGGGCGCTTGGGCAGTTGGTTTCCCGCTGGTGTACCTCGCGTCCACCTGGCGTATAGCAAGAAAATTACAAATTGGCTGGCTGGATATCCTAGGTCCCCCGGCGGTGCCTGCGTTAGTCGCTGCCGCGATGTGGCTTCTAATCAATGGATTTGCGTCTGCGTGTGAGGGTCGCCTGCCGCTGCTGGTGCTGGCACCTTTAGAAGTATTGCTTGGCGGGGTCGTCTACATTGCTGGTTTGTGGCTGTTCTGCCGAGCCCGTCTGCTTATGCTTATCGGGATTGCGGCAAGAGTGCTAGGTCTGGCTTAACGTCTTGCGGGGCAGTTGATATTGCGGGCGTCGTGGCTCGTATCAATTTCCACGTCCGCGGGCGGCAGCGTTGGTGGTCCGGTTATCGGCATAGAATCCTGCCGCCCAGTACAGCAAGTTCATGGTTGCATTCGACGGGGGCCTGCTCTCGGGCTGCCGGAGCCGCGGCGCAAGACGTCCGTCTGTGATCAGAGATCTTGTCTAAATTATTCATAACACGCCGAGTTGCTCAATCAACTTCACGAAAGCGCATGAGATAAGCGTGGATATTATGGTTGCTTAACGCCATGTTCGTTTAGCGTGCACAACTGAGCTCGCTCCTGGAAGGCAATACTTGGCCGGTGTTGGGGGTCGTTGCGATTCGCTAGGCATCGCTGCGAGGATTGCTATTGCACATGCCATATGTACCTCGTCCATCGCGGGGCAATCCAGCCCGTGGCTGGGGGAGAAAGGAGTTCCGCCTTACCGGACGGATCCTAACTGAGCAGGGATTCTCGCAAGTTCTTGATCGTCCGGTGTATTCTTAGCCTTGTAGGTTGCCACTCTAGAACGGGTGCTCGTCGCGGAACGCGACGATTGTGTCAATCAGTCCGTCCCTTGGGGCGGGAGCTGTTATCTCTGAGTACCAATTGGCATGTTGAATAGGTGAGCTATGTATGTCTGCCCGCGGTGTAAGGGAACGTTGGATTCATTTGCATGTCGATCGTGCAACGTCGAGTACGAAGTGTTTGGGGAGGTTCCCTACTTCTTGACCCCAAAGGGGACGGGCGCGAAGTCTGCAGTTGGTGCAGTTTATGACGCCATCTACACGGAACATTCAAATGTCTGGGAAGATCAGGGCCGGGAGGAAGGCTTCCGGAAATATTTTTCAGCCCTAGTAGGTGCACTCGCTCCCGGCCGCCTGCTGGAAGTTGGCTGCGGCGAGGGGTTGTTGTTGGCCGCCATGAGTAGCGATGAGCGGTTCGGTGTTGACCCCTCGATTCAAGCCCTTCAGCGGGCTCGCCAATTGTCGGGCGCTCAGTGTGCCGCTGCCCAAGCGGAATTTCTGCCCTTCGCTGATGGATATTTTGCTGCCGTCACGTCCGTTGGTGTCATGGAGCACTTTTCCGATCCTGATCTGGCGACACGTGAGATCTTTCGTGTCCTAAAGAAGGGCGGTGCTTACGTGGCGCTTATACACACTGACATGGGGCTAGCCGACCGTTTGCAACTAAAGCTACGAGAGTATTTCTTCCCAAAATTCAGGCCCGTTGCGTTCGCAAGATGGGCTTGGAAGAAGATCCACAAGCCCATTCGCCAGCCGATGAGACGGAGCTATACAATAGCTAGTGCTCAGGACTGCCTAAAAAGAGCCGGGTTCCTTGTCATACAGACGATAACGCGGCTGTCATCTCCGGAGGCGCCGCTGGCTGGCAAGCACGTTGTGCTATTGGTTGCTCGCAAGGCTGCCTGATTGGGCTGCCATAGGTTTTGGCCGTGCCCCCTAGATGCTTTCCGGATTGGTGAAAATTGTACGGAATGATGATGCCGACTATTACATTTTGGTTGTCTGGGTTTCTCTTGGTTTACGTCTACGTGGGGTACCCACTTTTGGCGCGCTGCGTAGCAAGCCTAAAGAACATACCCGTACGAAAGGCGCCGATACGCCCGCGTATCTCGGTGGTAATCACTGCCTACAATGAGGAAGTCGGGATTCGATCCAAGCTGGATAACATCACGAGTCTCGAATACCCAAAATCTCTACTTGAAATTATCGTTGCGTCCGACGGCTCCATCGATGGGACTGATGCCATAGTTTCTGGTTATGGACAGGAACAAGTGCGACTGCTTCGCGTGGAAGGAAGGCGGGGTAAGACTGCCTGCCAAAATGAGGCGGTCCGAGCGGCGACGGGCGAAGTCGTCATCTTTACGGATGCGACCACTCGGTTAGCACACGATGCATTGATTGCGCTCGTAGAGAATTTTGCGGATGAGGCCATAGGTTGTGTCGCCGGGGCTCTGGTTTACGAGGCACGTGGCGACAGCCTCACGGGTGAGGGAGGAACACAGTATTGGCAATATGAACTCGGACTTAGACGTGCAGAAAGTGCGATGGGCTCCTTAGTTGGCGTAAGTGGTTGTCTCTACGCGGTAAGGCGGCGTGCGTACCGACCAATACCTCCAGAACTCATAAGTGATTTCGTTATCGCCCTTCACATGCGGGAAATCGGCCTTCGTACAGTCCTTGAGCCCAAAGCAGTATGTTTTGAAGATACGCTGGAGCGCCCGGGAAGTGAATTGGCTATGCGGGTCCGTGTTGGCATACGAAGCATCAATGCACTGGTAACAGAGCGGCGATTCCTGAACCCTCTCCGCTTCCGTGTGTTTGCATGGGAACTCTGGTCGCACAAGGCGCTGCGCTACGCTTCCCCTTTCATTTGGCTAGTGATGCTCTGCGCAAATCTCTTCATTTTAGAAACGTGGCTATACCAGGTATTCTTCGCCGGCCAGTTGTTATTCCTAGCACTTGGTGCCGCCGGATTTCGCGCTCAGCGCAGCGGTGGGCGCGCGAAGCTATTGGGAAAGCCATACTATTTCGTTCTGACCAACTTGGCATCGTTGCTCGCCACAGTGCGTTATGTTCGGGGCGAACGAATGGTGACCTGGAAACCTGTGAGGTGACGTTGGTGCCGCGCTATTTACGATTTGAAGTCGCTATGGCCTCGCGTGTCATCCAGAGCCTAGCATTTGCCGCCGGAGCCGTTACGCACGCCAGTGAGAACAGGATCCAAAGGGCGTTTGAGTAACATAGTGAAAGAAAGAACCCAGACACGGCTGCGGCGGCCAAGCCAACGGCTAGTGCCCAGGAAAATAGAACAACTTCCCGCGATGCCGACTCCGGAGGAGCTGTCTTGGTTTCCAACGGCTTCCTATCTAGCAAGGTTCGCCACGCCAGCACAAACGTCGTCAGGAATAGGGTCAAACCCAACACACCTAGCTCGACGAGCACCTGTAGATACATATTGTGGAGCACGCGGTAACGCCCACCAGCCAATATTCCATCCACCGCTTCTGACGAGCCGGCCCCATAGCCCCAAGGTCGCTTGAGAACAAGCGGCAGATTTCGTCCCCAAATCAGGAACCGCCCCTCTTCTTTAGAGGTGATGTTGTAGTCCGATGTGGGGGGAGAGCAGCGTCGAGAGACGGTCTCGCGCCGTCTGCGGGACGGAAACCCAAGCGACAACAAATAAGACAGTTAGGGCCGCAAGCCTAGTCTTCAGTCCAATCCGGGTCACGCTCCTGAGCTTGCCATCGCTGGACGCGGGGTATCTTAGCGCGAAGGCGAAGAGTACCAACAAGAGCCCCAGCAATCCTCCCCGTGATTCCGTTAGGAGCACAACGAGCAGTGAGGACATCGACAGAACTGCAAAAAATAAACGCCGCCAGCCCGAGCTAACTATCGCGAATACTATCGTGACTGGAAGCAGTGCCACTAGCACAAATGCCAGATCGTTGGGATCGTACCCCCCGACATCTGTAGGCCGTCCAGCATAACCAGACACCGTATGTATGACCAGAACGGCGGTAGACAGAGCACAACCCGCCAGCATCACGCGCACGGATGGCCAATTACTTGCGCCCTTAAATATGAGCACCAATGCAACGAGCGAGGCGGCGGCACTGCCCACTATCACTTCGTATGTCATGCTGCGCAGGAATGAGAAGCTCAAGCTAATTACTATTAGCGCGAAGAAGAGGATGGACGCCCGCGCAAGTCCGACAGACCAAAGACGCGTTGACGCAACTTTCTTCGGATAAAGAAAGAGTGACATTATCGCCATTGCGATAAGAAGCTTTGCTAGCGGGACGCCCTTTAGAAAAGGAAATAGCTCTCCCACGCGCCCTGCAGCTACAACAATATAGAGCGACATGATCTTCGATATCGGTGTTGCTTGGCCACCGCCGACCTTGGTAGACGATTCGCCGCTAGTTGCGGACTGCGAAAGTTTTCGCCTTATCATTCGCCCTCTGAGCTCAACCGAGAGTTAACACATGCATGGAATACGTCTTGTAATGCCTTGCCAATTGATTCAAAAGTATACCTCTCGGTAACCAATTCGCGAGCCGCCGCACCGATGCTTGACCGCTTTGAGGGGTCGGCCATTGCCTGGCTGATGGCACCGGCAAACTCTTCCGGCGTCGAGGCCAGAATGACGTTGCGATTGGCGACCACGTCTATTCCCTCGCAGGCAATCGGATCGGCTACAACGCATTTCCCCATAGAGAATGCGTCCAGGATCTTTAGCTTAGTCCACCACCGTCTCGTATCGGACACACGTAAACGGCGGCTGCATCGATAAATGGACGCACGTCGTCAACAAAGCCGTGCACTTTAACGCCCCGCAAACCGCCGGCGAGTGCGCGAAGGCGTTCGCTAGGTCCCGAACCCACGAGATCCAGTCGCGCTTCCGGTGCGGCAGCCAGAACAAGCGGCCATATGGCGGTGAGCAAATATTCAGCAGCAGCTGCGTTCGGGTACCAATTAAAGCTACCGACAAATATCGCGGAGTTTTCAACAACTGCCGCGCCGGAGGCTTGGAAGTATTTGGTGTCCACGCCGTTTGGCACCGTCACGGCGTGACACGCTGGCGCTATCATTCGCAGTCTCTGGGAATCGAGATCCGAACATGTTATATGGCGCGTGAACTGGTCGGCCACCTTCCGTTCGAATTCCCTCAGTCGGTATCCCTCTTGAAGGAAGTAGGCTTTCTTAAGGAGATTTGATTCATTTCCAGCGCGGCGCAGGAGCATGTGGGATTCGATGTTGTGGTGACCGAGGGTAGCTGGCGCGCGTGGCATCAGCGCTCTATATGGCGCAAGTCCGATGGTGTCGAAGTGGGCAAGGTCATGTTCCTCGCGCTGGTAGATTGAGCTGATTATTGCCGCGGCTTTGCGCCCCTGCAGCCATCGAACAGAGTAGCAAGGCCCGGGCAGAAGGCTTTCAATCGCAGTGCGCAGTTTGCCGTATGATCTGTCCTGCGACTCAATTGGCAGAAATGCTACGCTCTTGCAATACTTCATCAATTGCTCATGGCACTCCTGCAGGCCTGTCTCTACGTCTGCGAAGAACATCTTCATCCATTGCGGTTGGATGAATGCCACCAAGTCGACATCCTGACTCTCGGCAGTGGCCTTCAAGAGATTAAAGGCCCGCAAATGAACCCCAGACTTCGGGGGATAAGGAACTAGATGAGAGACCCAGAGCAATCGTAAACGCTGCACGGAATACTTATCCTCTTGTAGGTGATTGCCAGGACACCTGATGCTACTTCAGTCGGGCACTAGCGGGATGAAGTTTGGTACCTTCTGCCTAGACCTGCCGCAATCTTCTGGTCTAGGTCGGCGGAGACCGACATAACGCTTCGAAGAACTCGGAGTAGTGATCAAGCATCAGGCTTCGGCAGTGAACTCACGTGCCGCTCTGGCCTTGGCTTCGGTTGCTAGGCGTGCACGAAGTGCAGGGTCAGTAATGAGTTTCTCAAGAATTACGGCGAGCGCTTGGACATCGTTCTTCGGAACAAGTATGCCGTCTACATTGTTGGCAATTACGGTGGGTATGCCGTTGACTGAGCTTCCGACGCGGCATTTCCCGGCCGCGGCGGCCTCCATTAAGATCCGGCCCATCGCTTCCGAGCGGGATGGCTGCGCGACAATGCTCGAGCGAGCCACCCATTCTACTAGTGCGGTTTGTGGCATGCCCGCGTAGATCTCGACCTGTGGATGCCGCAATCCAGCCGCGTCAAAATTCTCCTTTAGCTGGTGGCCAATCATGACCAGCCTCCACTTTGGGTGCCGAGGGGCAATTGCGACGAATGCCTCAAAAAGCATATCCGCACCCTTGCGACGAAAGGGGTACCCCGCCAAGAGAATAATGGGTTGCTCTGCCCCAACGTGGAAGCGATCAACGTACGCAATATCATAGAAACGACGGATCAGCGCAGACTTGGGCGGCGTGACAAACTGCTCAAGTTGTTCGTCAAAAAGTAGCTTTATGCCATCCGCACGACGAAGGACATATGTTCCAAGCATTCGCATCTGCAGAAGCCTCGCACTCCTCCAGAGCTTGGACTTGATGTCTGCAAACGTATCGGGGTCCCCGTATGCACCATTCACTTCAGAGACAAAGAGCCCGCCGACCGCTCGGGCAAAATGCTGGGCCAATAAGCCGGTTTTGAATGGATCATACGACACCACAATTATCGGGCCCTGCGCATCTCGCTTAATGGTCTTTGCTCGCCTCATTAACGTACGCCACAATGCGAAATATTGAAGAAACTTGTTTCTGGACGGTGGCCCAACGACGTGCAGCTGCATGTCTCCTATGGAGAGGTCAGCGTTATATCCTCCGTACGTCCATAGCTCACCCCTAAAGCGCTGAGCCAATACAGCACAGTGCGGCTGTATGTCGTCCAGGAAGTGGGATGGTCCTTCCTTTAGAAGCACTAGATAGGGCCGCTGTAGATCTTGCCTAATGGTCGATGTCATTGTGTCCGTCACTTATCCTCGATTTTGTCGTGATCGTTCGAAGTGTTCCAGACCGATCGCGCGCTATGCTTTTAGCATGATTTTCCCGATGATCCAATAACTTACGTCACTTACCCGTGCGGCATGGTGGACCCGCCAACGGTGCTAACAGGAATATTTTTGCGGTATGAACGGGCGAGCCGGCATCTCACGGAATTGGTCTTCGCTGGCTCAACCAATACGTCAAGGGAGGAACTCACGCTTGCAATATCGCGGGGGCACTCTGGCCGCTGAGTCTCAACATTAATTGTAGTACACCGTCGCATTTCAGAGACGGGCGTTGAGTGTGTGGGAGACATGCGCTCGCCATAAAGAAGAATGAGCGGACTGCCTGGCTTGGGCAGTTAACGCGGTCTGGATATGTGGTAGCCAGCAACTCTTAGGCCGTCGCGGCGAGGGACAGCGGTGCGCCCGATGTGAAATAGACGTGATCGGCGTTTGGTGGTCAAGGGCGTGCGGGATCGGCAGCGTTGTACAGCACCAAGTATCGGCAAATGCTCGCCTGAGCGGCCCGGACGCTCTCGTGGGCGTGCAGGCAGAGCTCTTCGTACTTGCCCGACTTCCACGCAGGCGTCCGGTCTGGGCACCCTAGCTTGCGCATTGAGTTGACCTGATTATCGGTGTTGTGGTGGCAAAATGTATGTGTGCGCCTGGAGCGCGGATGGACACGTCCACTCATACGACTGTTAAGCGTCGGCATTAAACGGCGCAGGAGAAGCAGCAGATCCTCGCCGACGCGACGGCGCCCGGTGTCTCCATTGCAGCGGTAGCCCGCAAGCACGGGGTGAACGCCAACCTGGTGTTTGGCTGGCTTCGCCTGCGCAGGGCGGGGCTGCTGGAGAAGAGCACGGCGCCGGCGCCGCTGCTGCCGGTGAAGGTCACGATGGCAACGGTTCTTCCCGATCCGGCCAGTCGCCCGGCACCGCGGACACGCATCACGCATCCTGATCCTGCCGGCCATGTTGTCGTCGAGTTTCCGGGTGGCGTAGCGGTTCGTGTTCCGGGGGCGGGCCGGGGACCGGGTGAAGATCCTCTGGTGGAGCGGCGATGGGATGTGCCTCTTCGCCAAGCGGCTAGAGCGCGGGCGCTTCGTTTGGCCGCAGGCCACGCACGGTAGCGTCGCACTCTCCGCTGCACAGCTCTCGATGCTGCTGGAGGGGATCGACTGGCGAGCGCCCAAGAGAGCAACCGATGCGCCACACGTGGTCGCGTGACGAAGTGCCGGTATTTACGGTACTTCGTGCGTATCGTTGCGATATAATACGCAGATGGCGAACGCGGCTACAGTGCCCGATGACACGGGTGGCTTCGGTTCTTAGGACAGATTTCTTACTGGGATAAGTGGATCTGCCGACCTTTTTGATGGTCTCTTCTCTCGGTCTCTTCTCAACGCTTCCCAACACACGCAGTCTGACGCGCAGCGTCAGAAGCTCTCGAATCCCGTGTTCCGTTACGTTCATCATGCCGCAAGCCTGAGCTCTGCACGACCGTAGTAGACCTCCTCCGGGTCCGGTAGTCCAACGCCTGGTGCGGGCGCGTGGCGTTGTAAAAGGCGAAGTACTCGGTCAGCCCCTGCCGTAGCTGCGTTCCGTTCTCGTAGGCGCGCAGGTAAATGTTCTCGTACTTGACGCTGCGCCACAGTCGCTCGATGAACACGTTGTCGATCCATCGTCCCTTGCCGTCCATGCTGATCTGGACGCCCGCCGCCTTGAGCGTTTCGATCCATTCCTCGCTGGTGAACTGAGATCCCTGGTCCGTGTTGAAGATCTCCGGCTTCCCGTATTTCTCCAGTGCCTCCTGCAGCGCCTCGACGCAGAAGTCCGGCGTCATCGTGTTCGACACCCTCCAGGACAGCGTCTTGCGGCTGCCCACGTCGATGATGGCCACCAGGTACTGGAACCCATGCGCCATCGGCAGGTACGTCAGGTCGGCCGCCCAGACGTGATTAGGCCGCTCGATCTTCAGGCCCGCGAGCAGGTAGGGGTAGATCGCCGATAATGGCGCCGGGATGCTCGTGCGCGGCTTGCGGTAGATCGTCTCCATGCCCATGCGCCGCATCAGCGTGTCACATGCCGGCGGCCGACCTCGTGCCCCTGGTTCTGCAGCTCTCGGGTCAGCTTGCGAGACCCGTAGAAGGGCCACTTCAGATGCAGCTCGTCCAGGATCCGCATCAGCTTCAGATCCCGCTCCGGCAAGCCCCGCGCCACGTAGTAAACGCTCGAGCGGCTCAGATCCAGCATCTGTGCCTGGCGCTTCACCGGGACCTCACCGTCCCGCTCAATCATCGCTTGCCGCTCAGGCCGGGGAATTTCCCGAGCGCGCTTTCTAAAAAATCATTCTCCATCGTCAGCTGCCCGATCTTCGCCTGCAGCTCCCGGATCCGCTCCTTGCCGTCCGCAGCCAGCACATCCCCGCCAAAGACCGCCGCCAGCGTTCTCCAGCAGCTCCGTCTTCCAGGCCGCTCACCTGGGTCGCATGGACCTCGTGGTGGGCCGCAATCTCGCGCCACCGTCTTCTCACCCCGGATCGCCTCCAGGGCCACCCGCGCCTTGAATGCCGCTGAGTGGTTACGTCTTGGCTTCCTCATGAATCTCTGCCCTCCGGTTGCTATATTGCCCCGGCAGAAATCCACTTACACCCCTGTCCGGAAATCCAAAGCCAGCTCTATGACTGGTTGGACCAGACTTCGTTCGACAGCTTGAGTGAAGTCCAGGAATGCGCCAAGAAGTGGCTCTGGACCTATACTTGCGAACGCCCAAACATGACCTTGGGCGGTATACAACCCAAACAGAGACTGGCCACGGCGGCGTAACGTCCACTTCTCAATTCCCAAGAATAGGGCGCTGGAACAGGCATGGCTCTGGGGCAGCTGGAACGAATGCAATCGCAGGCCGGTTCAGGTTGGTTGGTCATAATGCATCGACCCACCGGCGGTAACCACGGTCACGGTACGCGTGCCCGCCCCACGTACAAATCGAGACCAAATAGAGAACGCATCTTCGACATCAGGTAAAACACCTAAAGCGAGGTATTCCGACCAATGTCGGACATCGCAGAGATTCCAGCTGAAATTACGCAGGACACGCAGTCGACTTGCCTGCGACAACAGTGTGATGCACTATGGGTCTGGCGGTAGACAGGCTCGAATAAGGCGGCCCCTTTTTGGCAAAAGAAAGAAACATTCGGCTCATTACCGTCGCCATCGTGCTCGGCCTGACGATTCTCGCTGCCGCATTGCGCTTCCATAGTCTAGGCGCATGGCCGTTTTCCGGCGATGAACCGGCGTCGCTTGAGGAAGAGCGCGTGCTCTTTCACGGGCAAGATGTTTCTCACGATAGCCAGGCATATCGTCTGCCGCATTTGATTCCCGCCAGCTATCTTGTGCTGCACATCAGTCATACTATTTTTGGACTCGACGAGTGGGGCACGCGTGTATTGATCGCGGCGCTTGGCACCTTAAGCGCAGTGCTGGTGTTTGTGCTGTTGGACGGACCGATGCCGCGTCCGGCAGCAATCGCATCGGCGCTGCTCGTCGCGCTCATGCCGCAGCATGTGGCGCACAGCCAGGAGACCCGCTTCTACATGGTGGCGGCGTTCTTCTCCTTTGCTTGTCTTCTCGTCGGGGCCCGAATCCTCTGGAATCGTCGAAGCAACTTGTTCGCGACACTGGCGTGTTGCCTCGCCTTGGTAGCGGTTCTCACCCATACGTTGCTGGTCATCCTGCTCCCGCTCGTCTTCGTGGCCGTGTGCGCCGGCGCCTACGCGGAGAAGCGACCGATTCTGCGTGCCATTTGGCTTCCCTTCCTTATAGCCACGGCGGTAGCGGCCGCATTCTTGGCGCTGTACGTTAGGCCGCTGGTGCATGGCTGGAACCAGGGCGAAACCTGGGGTTACTCGCCCCTTCATGCGCTTGTCGGCTCGATTGCAATGATCGGTTGGCCGATTGCATTGCTGGCGTTGGTCGGCTTGGCGCTAATGCTGCGGGACCGCACGGCGCAGAACTGGTACTGGCTGACTTGTTGTCTGGGGTGGGGCGGTGCCAGCCTGATGCTGCCACTCGTAGTCGTCTACCATGATGAATACGTGTTCCCTCTGGTGCTTGGCGGCATCGTGGTCGCCGGCTATGCGATCTCGGTCATCTACGAGCTGCTGGTCACTCGGAGCGTGGTGGCAGCGTGGGCCTGGGTTGGCTTGATCTGTCTGGCGAATCTGCCAGGTCTCGCTAGCCACTATGTCGACGGTTCCCGCCGGGATGAGCGTAGCGCGGCGGCTTATGTACGCGAGCACTGGTCGCCCGGCGACCGCGTGACTGGTTATGCGATTGGATTATTTCGATTCTACAGTCGTGGCTGCTGCGAGCCGCAGATCCCGCTGAGCACAACCGCAGTTCCCCAGCTTGAGCGCCTCGGCGCAGAGAGCGGGCGGCTTTGGATTGTTCTGGAGAATACCCGCTGGGGTCTTGAGCCGCTGACACAGCGCTGGCTATTCGATTGCGCGGTCCACAAGCTCTCGGTCGGCGGCCGGCGATTCGATGAGGCGGAGTTTAAGGTAGAGGTCTATCTCAGCTCCCCGCCGCTCCCAACACAATGTAGGCCAAAGGCATAGTGGGCCCGTCGGCGCAGACACGGCGGCGACTTTGAAGACAGAACACATGACAGAAGCTTCTCCAGTACCCGGTGCGATCCTCGAGCCGCTCACCCGCGAGTCGAGCGTCAAGGGGCGCGAGATGCAGTCACGTGTGGGGCCGGAACTATCGATCATCGCGCCAACGTTTAATGAATGTGAAAACGTTCTGGAGCTGATCGAAAGGTTAAGGCAATCCCTCGCGGGGTACGCGTGGGAAATTATATTCGTGGACGACGATTCTCCCGATACGACGGCAGATGCTGTGCGAGCCGTCGCCTGCGTTGACACGCGCGTGCGATGCATTCAAAGGATTGGGCGCCGTGGGCTCTCCTCCGCATGCGTGGAGGGCATGCTCGCAAGCTCCGCCCCATACCTCGCGGTGATCGACGCCGATCTGCAGCACGACGAGACGCTGTTGCCACGGATGCTGCAGCTGTTGCGCGATGACAAGGCGGATATCGTGGTCGGTAGTCGCTACGTGAGTGGCGGTGGAATCGGCAATTGGGATTCTTCACGTGCGTCTATTAGCAGACTGGCAACCCGATTGAGCCGCGCGGTCGTTCCTGCAGAGCTCACAGACCCGATGAGTGGCTTCTTCATGTTGCGGCGGGAAGTACTGAACGCGAGTGTACGCAAGCTATCGGGGATCGGATTCAAGATCTTGTTGGATGTGTTCGCGTCGTCCCCGCGTACCCTGCGTTTCGCTGAGTTGCCCTACGAGTTCAGAACACGGCATGCCGGTGAGAGCAAGCTCGACCAGCCGCCGCTTGGGAATACGTCATGCTGCTACTGGATAAGCGGTTTGGGCACATCGTACCCGCACGATTTGTTGCCTTCTCTATCGTCGGCGGTGCGGGTGTCGCCGTGCATTTCTTGGTGCTGACGCTGTTGTTTGAGGTCCTCGGGACCTCCTTCATTGAAGCGCAGGCCGTCGCCGCTCTTGTGGCGATGACGTTCAACTTCGCCGTTAATAACGTCCTCACTTATCGCGACATGCGTTTGCGAGGGTGGAAATGGATGCGAGGCCTCGTGACCTTTGCGCTGGCGTGCAGTGTCGGCGCTCTAGCAAACGTCGGCATTGCATCGTACTTATTCCAGACGAGATTTGGGTGGATTCCCTCGGCCGTCGCCGGTGTAGTGGTCGGCGCCGTATTCAATTACGCCATGACGACTGCGTTCACATGGAAAACTACCCGCAAGGCCTAGCCCGGTCCTGCCGAAGGCCAGCCAGACGAGCCCAGCCTCCAAAGAACACCGTAGCGGAGGGCGTTGGGACGTCTGACTGCATTGACGCCGGATCGCCTGCAGCGACCGCGGCGCTAGCGGCCCTCCAAAAGCAACCAGGACAAGGAGTCCAGTTGGCCGGCGGAAGCGCCACATGCCGTAAACTCCGAGCGAATCGCCCATAGGGGCTTCTCGTAGCCGGGCAGACGAGAAACGCGTCCCAATTTCACTTATGACATTCGCTATCGGTCGACGATGCGCGGCAACACAATCCGGCCATTCCACGCCGTGTTTAGCGCGTACAAGGTAATCGCTGTCGTGATCGGGAGACAGCTTGCGCCCTGGTGGGGCCGCGCTTATCGTTTTCCAGGCGTTGGTATGCGACGTAATTGTGGCGCACAGTTGGTGGTGAATCACGCTCGCCAGCTCGCCCGGGCTGATGCTCGGGACCGACCGGGGCGACTCCCAATCCACTCGTACCGACGGTACATTAGGCAATCACTCCTCGGCGTCCACGAGACGCCAGGAACGAACCATCCCGACGGCGCAATGGAGCTGAATCTTGCCATCGGGTGACAATCATGGTCCATAGGGTACGCTGTCTTCAATCACAGGCCCCACCGCCCGGGACGAATTTGCCGGACACGGGCACTTGCTCTAGCGAGGAATTACACGCATGTTCACACGACGAACGCTGCTGAAACAAGGCGGTTGCGCCATTCTGGCCACGGCAGTACCAGGACTTATTCGTACAGCTTCTGCTCAGTCTACGAGCTACGATTTCTATATTTCGCCTACAGGTTCGGATTCCAACCCGGGAACGCTTGCTAGTCCCTGGTCGATCACGGCGATAAACTCAAAGTGGAGCACATATGCCGGGAAGGCGGTAGGCATTCTTCCGGGCACATACAACGTTTATTCGTTGTGCCAAGCGGGTTCATTTAATCAGCCTGCGTTGTCGGTTAATGGCGGGACATCGGCCTCCCCCACACTCATCCAATCTACGACTCCGCGTGCCGCCATTTTGACCGCTGCGAATCCTTCGGGAGGAGGGTATCCAACGACCGAGTGTGGAATCATTGGGCAGGGGCAATATACGAAAAGTCCACCTAACTTGGGGAACGTCATTATCGATGGGCTATATATAACCCGAGCCTATCAGTACGGCTTCGCGTTCTATCTCGCTGGCCCAAGCGGGGTGAGTGGTGGCGCGGGGGTCGAAGGCGGCGCGACGGGACTTGAAGTACGTAACTGCGAGGTCTACGACATCGGCGGCACCGACAATGACAACGTGGCCGCTATCTTCATGCAGGGCTACACCGGTGCCTGGATTCACAACAACAGGTTTCATGGCGTTCAGCCACCGACTAATGGCCAGAACCCGGATGATGTCGCGGGCATCTTTTCATATTATTGCCGTTCGAATGTATATGAATACAATACGATCTACGATTGCAATAATGGGATCTTCGACAAGTACTATCCGAACGGAAACCACACTTGGCGATATAACTATATCGAGTCAGCGGGTTTGTATCCGCAGAACGCAGTCCACGGGGCTTCTGGTGGCAAGATGGCGGGCGATACGCTGACCGTCCACAATAACGTCATGCTCTGCCCCAACGCGAATGGATGGGATGGGAGTTTGTCGAACACGCTCTCGTCGCAGAATCTCGTCTTCTACAACAACACATTCGTTTTCGGTCCTGGTGGTCAAGGAATCTACTATCCTGCCGCAGGTACGTGACCTCGCCCGGCGCGATGGTCACGAACTACAACAATGTATATCACCTAAGCAGTGGGTCGCTGGGGTATCAGGGTATCTTGGGGTTGGTGGCGAATTCCATCCTGCAATCGGACTACAACCTCTACGGTGTGGTTGCGGCAAACGGCAAGTACTTGACCCTGGCGCCGACCAGCAATATTGGCACACCGTCTAGCTCCTACACGCTATCTCAAGCCCAGAGCGCACTCGGGTTTGACACGCATTCAGTGGCCCTCGAACCAACTTTCGTGAAGCCCACATTGAGTGCCACGTCGCTTAATCCCGCTGGCTACGCATTGGTAGCAGGTACGGCAGGTAGCGCAACTAGTTCCAGTCCTGGGAGAGTTGGCGGCGTGAGCAGCGGCGCTGCTTGCGACATGGGCGCATGGGGCGGTGCTTCTCCGCCAACGCGGATTGGCTGCAATTTTGCGTCTGTGGCGCCTCTGCCGCCCGCCCTGTTGCAGGTGACCTAGTTGTGATGTTTAGTAGGTTTTCCCATCCAGACCGAATTTTACGGCGGGTGGCTGGGGCTAGCGTGGAGTGCGGACGGTCGCGGTTGCAGTGTCGGGTCCAGGCCTTCTGTGCCTGGCTCCGCCGCTCTGAGCGCCGGTAGGCCGCGGTACTGGCCCACTCATCAGGTAGGTCCGGAGAGCGCCCGGCATCGCCGTGGTATTGGGCGTGTACGGCGGCTCGCAGGGCGCGGATGTCGCGGTCCGCGAAGGAGGCATTTGAACGCCTTGGAACGGTGCGGGACGCGGTTATCGGTCATCACGTGCTGCACGCCGCGGTTACCCGCAGCCGATAGGTCGGTAATCAGGGTAACCGCGTGATTTACGCAGTGTTAAGCGATCTGCCTGGTTGGCGCGTAGCCGTCCTGGAGCGTCCTGTTCCACCCGCGGATGAGACCGCGCCCATCGCATACATAGCAGTACCAACGGATGTGTCTGCGGAATCGCTGGCGCGATAGGACATGACAGGGCCGGTGCAGCGCCGATGGCCTAGGTGGCAGCGACAGCGGGCAGTCTGCTGCTCGTCTGTGTTGACGGGACGATCGTCGGCGATGCTGGCAGAGTGCTGGGCCAGCATCTGGGCGAGGCTGGGCATATCGGGACTAGATCGGCCGGTGTCAGGGGTTGGTTAAGGGTCAATCAAGGCGTTCGCCATGAGAATCCTAGGTCAGTCGCAGCGCTGGGGCCCTGGTGTCCCTGCCAATTGCGATGCGCAGTCGACGGGGCTGCCTTCATGTTCCTAGGTGGAAACGCCTCGAAATTCTGGGCCGTCTTGGCCCAAGGAAGTCGGGGAAACAAGATCGAGCGTTTACAATTGACCTGCTCTAGTTGGCGGATTGCTCCGTTATTGATCCATCGGTTGTTCACGACCGCAAACCGATAAGAATTTATTGATCTGCAAGGCTCGCCCTCCACCAATCGCGAAAACTGGTGTATTCAACATTGAATTGACAGGAGGAACGTTTGGTTCGCGAAGGCGCGCGAAGCGAGAGCCCGTTAGTGCTTCCCCGCATCTTTATAGCGAAGATTCCAAGCCTGCTCATATAGAGAAAGATACGTGAGAACCCATGGACGTTCGTGAGTTCTTGAGCTCGAACACTGCTCGAGCCCGCGTTGCGCGACGTATCGCCTCTGCGGGACTTGCTAGTGCCTCAGAAAGTGACGCCGCCAGGCTTTCAACGTTGTTGGGCGGTACTAGCCAAGCGCTTTCCCCGTTCTTAAGCACATCACCGATCGCACCAACATCGGTCGAAACTACCGGACAATGGGCTGCCATAGCTTCGAGTAGAACAATCGGAAGTCCTTCGTGATCTGACGTGATCGCCAATATATCGGCAGCACTCAAAAACCTATTGGCATGCGGCGGATAACCCATAAAGTGCACGCGACCATCGAGACGTTCGTGATGAACCATTTGTGAAGTCCACGTTGCTCCCCGTCTCCTACGAGCGCGATATGAAGGCGTGGAAAATTGGGCAGATGGGTGAGCGCCTCAATCAATAGATCATTTCGTTTAGACTTGGCGAGCCGCCCAATCTGGACAATTAGGGCATCGTCCGCCGACAGTCCGAGCTCCTGACGTATGGCAATGCCATCGGCCGGGCTCCTGGGCGGAGCATCAATGCCATTATCAATGCGGACAATTCGGTCCGCAGAAACGCCACTCTCAAGCAACTCCCGCTCCAAGAAACCCGAGACGGGCACCACACAATCAAACGTTCGAAGCACACGTTTGTCGATGTATCCCAAAGTTCCATGCGCCAAGTATCGCTATACCAGGTGTGACAAGTGGAAAATCGGACCCACTGACGTGAGAAGGACGAGAGTGCTAAGAGAATGTCCGGTTTGTAGCCGTGTGAATGAATGATCCCGCTCAGAATAGCGTCCGGCGATGGCAGCGAGTCGCCGACGCATTTCGAAAAGCCCAATGCGATCCGCGCCAAACGAGTCTGCCAACAGACCCATTGCGTGCGCGCGCTCGACGAGCACCGAGGCGCCTCTACCCTCAAGCGCCACGATGTGTGGCCGCCACCCGTGCTCGGCCATGTACGCGGAAATCTCTATCACGGCGCGCTCCGCGCCGTAGAAGCCGCCAGTGCTAATGATATGGAGGCAGGTTTTTAGGTCGCTCGATACCATTTAGACATCCCCACGTCGTTGTGCAAAATCATTAGAGATACCGGGGAAGAGCAGCGAACGATATTGATCACAAATCCTCCGGGAGTCGAGTTATCTACAACGAAATCACGGCCACGTTCCCCGGATTAGACGCGACTCGGCTGGATTTCGCGAAACTGCCAAGAGGGCATCGATTAACGCTACAGAATCTTGGCTCGGAAATAACCAGCCGCGAGACGCCAGTATTGAAGGGATGCCGCCGACCGCGGGGCAGACGCAGGGCAGACCCATGGCCATGGCCTCCAATAACGAGCGGGGCGTGCCTTCCGGAATTGAATTCATCACGAATGCATCTGCGGCAGCCAACACCGGACGCGCATCGTCAAGCTCACCGGCAAATCGTATGCGTGAACCTGCTGGATGACGGTCCGCAATTCTAAAACAGGTTGCATGTCGGCGCCGTCGCCAACCAGCACGAGACGAGACGGCAACGGAGTACGCGACTGATATTCAGAAATGCCTCGACGAGGCCGGGGACATTCTTTACAGCAGCGAATCGGCCGACGAACGCAAATACAAAGTCCTCGGCGCCATAACCGAAGTCCAAACGTCGTTCTGCCCGGTCTGTACGGTGCCACCGTTGCACTTCTATGCCGACCGGCACGGTGATCACCCGCTCGGACTTCACGCCTAGCTTGGATATTAGATAGTCGGTTATCTGCGGGTGAATGGTCGTTATCGTGTCAGCCAAACGCCAGTTTAGGCGAATGCGAAGCTTCCCCGCGAATGACTGGCTCACGTCGAGCAATGAATGCTCCGTAACAACAACTCGAGGTATTCCGGCAATGTTTGCTGCAAGTCCCATCTTGTTGAGGCCGAGGAAGTGCTGCAGGTGGATGGCATCCAATTCCAGCTCTCTCAGGCGCCGAATTAAATCTAAACTAAGCCCATTGCGAGTGAACAACCCGTGTTTTGGTAGTCCTAGGTCAACGATTTCGATGCCGCGAGCGATGCACCTATGAGCAAGCGGGCCGGAAATGCCCTGCAGCGCCGTGCAGAGAACATCAATTCCGCTCTCTTGAAGCTGGCTGGCCAGCTCTAAGCCGAGAAGCTCGGAACCACCGACATTGAAAGAGTAAAGCACTTCTAGGAGACGGGGGCGTGGAGAGCTTTGCATGGCGAAACTCAAAGAGTTCCATTACAGATGGGAACCATGGAGTATATACATTTGGTCATTTCATAGCGGCACGCAAGTCGCCTCTCGCGGTCGCGCGGCGGCCCGCGTCACATCGATGCGGACTCGTGCGTGTTCGCAATATGGCGCCTCATTGTGGAGGATGGGATTCCTGACGTTACCCGTGCCAGTTCTCTGTTTGAGGGCACTGGTGATAGCGATATCTCGATCAGGCTGAGGAGCTATTGGTGGCCCCAAGTGGCCTGGGTGGGAAAGGCGCTAGCCACGCAGCATCTGGCGCGATGACTTCAGGTCGAATGCTCTGCTTGCAACGAAATGTCTTGAGTTGGCCCGTGCGGGAGCGCGCTGCGGATTTAGTCATTGGATTTCAGTCGTGGAGGGTCGCACGCAAGGCAAGCTACACGTCGGGAAAGAGGCAATGCGGCGCCGCAAAGATCGGCTTCGGCCCAACACCATTAAGTGCGCAGCTGTGCACGCATCAAAAGCGTCATGTACCCTGCTGGTATCGCTATATGCAATCGAAAAAAGGGGCTGCGTGGGCAATGGTTCGAAGACCTCAAGAGCCCTGGTATCTGGCAGCAAGATTATGTCGGAAGTGGTCGTCCGTCCGGTTTGGAAGGACAGCGTTCATGGTTTGGGCTGTGGACGGACCCAATGTGTGGTGTATCGGGTAACGTTGCATTAATTACAAGATACAACGATTTCGGGCATTTCATATTCCGGGGTCACCGAGCTGTACGGACAGACTTTGGGGCACCGGTAAATGTGGGTGGGTGCTTGGGCGTCGAGCCCCCGTTTAAGTTGAATGGTCTAGGCAGTAGGGACGGCACCTATCGATTGTGGGTAGTAACCTCCGTGGACGGATCACAAGCTGGACTCGATTGGCGCTGGACATATACTGTCTCTTGCCTCAAGTCCTTTCATAGAAGACCATGTGAATGGTGGGCCAAAGCACCACCAGAGCTCGCATATGGACATTGTCGTCATCGGCCGGTAGGGTATTGCCTGCGTGCCGTCGGTTCTCGCCGACCTAAAATGATGAAATTTGCGAGGCATTAGCCCCAATTGGGTCGTTAGCGGGCGGTATTTGCGCTGGGCTTTCGGAGTTCATCCTGTAGACTCATCCTTTGTCTCCCGGGCATTGCTCAGAGATGTTGAAGTTCAACAAAAGCATAAAGACGGCAGTGGGAAAGGTGGCTTCGGTCACCGGCCTGTATGAGCGTGGCTTCGGGTCGCTCGTGACCGTTACGGCTTTCCACCGAGTCAACGATTCCATTCCGGAAGATGGTCTGACGTGTTCGTCTGAAAAGTTCGATGCGTTCTGCCTGTTTTTTCGTAAGCACTTCCGCGTTCTGCCTTTCTCGGAGCAGGTGAGAGGACTACGAGACGGCCAGGACATGGGGGGTACGCTTTCAATTACGTTTGATGACGGCTACCTGGATAATTTCGAGGTGGCTGCTCCAATTCTTCGCAGCACGGTCCGCCCGCTACCTTTTTTCTTACGACGGGTTTCGTTGGGGGGGCAGTTGTTCCTCCTTGGGATCGAGGGCTACTGAAGCCGCAGAGTTGGATGACTTGGAATCAAGTGCAGGAACTGTCCCGGCAGGGCTTTGAAATCGGCTGTCACACAGCTTCACATCTCGATATGGGCGTGGCATCCCCAGAGCTCATTCAGGCGGAGCTTAAGTCCTCGCGAGAGGTTCTTGAGAGAGTCGTGGGTAAGCCGATAGATCTGTTTGCGTATCCGTTTGGGGGGCGAAGAAACATCAATGCCGTCTCCCGACAGCTGGTTCGCGAGGCCGGCTTTGTGTGTTGTGCGTCCTGCCACGGAGGCACAAATACCAATGACACGATCGATACGAGATTCGACGAATCGGAATCGCAGAATGGCATTGTGACCCACACCAGTTTGGCGCCGAGCTGCTTATGGGTAAGACTCTGACTGCGGCTTAATGACTGGTCTGGAATTTCGCGGGGATTTCCGGCGGCCGTAATCCCTTTTCTGGCAAAAGGGGTGGCGCATTAAGTGGCAAATTCCGGCCGCCTTCCTGCTGACAGGAAGAACGCGTCGTTGTCCCACAGCTGATCACTAATTGGAACTGGATGCACAGAGCCGTTGCTTCGGCGAACGGCAACTTCTTCTTTCCGGACCAGAAGCATCCCCGCTGACTTTGCCGCCAGTACACTGTTCTCGCACGAACCTCGAAAAAGTATCTCGCAGGCGTTCGTGTGCTCGACTGCCATTGTCTCTGCCAGAGCCAGAGCTACGCTCCAATTTTGAACCGATGGGTCCCTAAGCCAAATTCCGGCAATCCTTGCTTGAAGTGACGCTGTGGCCAAGGTGATGCAGCCTTCGTCACGACCCTTGTTTAGAATCCTAAAGGTAAGAACCTTGGCTTCACTGCAAACACCAAGGTAAGCAAAGAAGCCAGCTTCCCGTTGAGGGGTCGCGTATTCAGTCGCAAGCGATGTCGACCAGTTTGTGACAGCCGCTCTGGGAGGAATATTCGCAAGCCAGAGATTGCGAAGATATCTGGGTGCAAGTCGCCAATTGCGCCGTTGGTGGTGGAACATTTGCCGGAGCGGACGCAATGGACGGGCCCATGTATAGGCGGTGCCGACGGCGGAAAAGCCAAGCGCCGGCAAAATATCAAGAGCCTCTTGAGCGCCGCCGATGGAATACAGAAAATCAAAACGGCTCTGTATGGCCTGATGCAAAGAGACGCCGGCGCCGGGGCATCTATCGCCGCCATCCAGTCGATGATGTGTGCGCCGCGCTCGCCGTTGAGAGTTATTGGCCATACGCCGGCATGTGCGACCACGCGGCCCCGGTGCTCAATTACAAAACTCCTGGGCGCCTCGAAATCAGCTCGATGCTGCCAATATTTCCATTGCAGCGCATCATCGCCGATAAACGGCGAGTTTCCGCTCGCATTGAACGCGTTGATGCCAAGCAACTTGATCTGCAGCAGATCTGATAGGCGGGATGGCCGAAAACCTGAATTCATGATTTGGCTAAATACACCATTTGGCTTAAAGACGCTAAGCGCAAGGCAAGAAATCTATTCGAGCATCTAGGCAGATGGGCGAATTACATGAGCGCGATAACTATCGAATGTCACCAGCACCCAGTGTTCGCACAGCAAACTCAATTGGGTTCTATCCTCTCTATTAGAGAAACCGTTGTCAGCTCGTGGAAAACAGGAAACAGTGATGGCGCCAACGCGCGGCAATTGCGGATACATCCGCCAGAACTGGCTGGCGTGATTTACCGTTGCCTCAGGGCCCTGGCCGGCATACACATATAGGAGGCGAACGCCGCGTTTAATGAGTTCTTGAATCTGTCGTTGTGTCGCGTCGCGCTCGTGCGGTACCGGCCTTTGTGAATCCAGGCTGCCAATGTGGGTGCGCTGCCAGGTCGACTTCGGTTTCCGAGTTAAGATTGGGCGTAAGAAAGATGCCGCGACCGCCCACTGCAGGCTGCGACGCAGGTGGTATCCGAAAGTCCTGTATCCGCTCGGGTCCACCAGGATCGCGCCAATGACGCGCTTGTCGCGCGTGGCAGCGGCAAAGGCCAGATCCGCGGCCGAAAGTAGACCGAAAAGAATGTACCGGGCTTCAGGTGCACCTCGACTCAAGTGGTCCAAGGCGTCCTGGATGTCGTATCCGAGGCCGCCTGAATCCGGCTCGGCTGGCAATGCGCACTGGCTGTCTCCAGTGTTCCCCACGTCAAAACGCAGCGTTCGTATCCCCCGCTCGGCAAGCGCACGCGACAGGTTCACATACAGGCGGTACGGACCCACGTGGTGCGTGCGCCCGCAACTGACAATAACCACGGTCGGCAGTGATTGATCGGCCCCTTCTGGTTCCGTGAGAATTCCAGAAAGATGAAGACTTCTGCCGAAGCGAATGACCACTTCGCTCATTGTCTGTCCACCACGGAAACCACGGCGGCGAAAGCCGCATCTGCGAGGCTCTCAATGCTCAACCCTTCTGCGGCGGCGGCAGCTGCTGGATCTGCAGCAAACTCGATGGTTGAAGGCGGCGATCTGGCAAAAAGCGCGGCCTCCAATTCCAGATAGTCCGAAGTTCTCTCCGACGCGACCAGTGAGATTGCAGTCGGGGGTTGCGGAAGGAGGTTTCGGCGCAAGTCCAGCAGTTCTAGGCTGTGACGCAGGTCGGAGGGAAACGGGAAGCCAATCAGGTCGTCGTGATGAGCGCGAGAATCCCTCGACCGGCCAAAGAACTCCCTGTCTTGTGCCGAAATCTCGGCCAGGTACGCTGCGCCAGACACCGCGGGATTCCACAACACGAGATGATCGACGGAGGCAGTACCTGTCGCCAAGGCGGTAGTTGCCAAAAGCGCGCCGAGACCCAGGCCAACAGCCGATATACGCGCCGGGCCGGACAGGTCCAACAATTCCAGGATGGCACTGTCTATGTCGCGCATCCAGCGCAGGAATTGTCCAGAAGAAATCGTGCCAGCGGAATTTCCGGTGCCCTGATAGTCGAATCGCAAAACATGATGGCCGAGAGCCGATAGTGACGATGCGAGCGACACAAGGCTGCGATGACAGCACATGTAATCCATGCCAACCGGGGCGCATAGAAGTACAGCAGAGTTCTTGGCGACGGAAGCTCTGGGGGCGTGATAGACGCCGTATAGGGGATTTGCGCGAGCACCAAAGAAGAAAGGGGTCATTGTCCTTCCCCGACCGCACGGGTAGGCAAAATGTTCTGCGCCAACTTCCACAGACTCTCGGTGGCGATGTCGCGAGGCTCCAGACCGAAACCTGTGATCTCCAAAATTCTTTGAACTAGTTGGACAGCCAGCAAGGAGTCACCGCCCAGGTCAAAAAACCTGTCGTCCCGATGGACTGCCTTGATGTTTAGAAGCGTCCGCCACGTCGACATGAGCAGTCTTTCCGTGTCCGTAGTGGGTTCGATGCCTTGGCTCGGGATAAGCCGACCCAGGCGAGAGCGATCCACCTGCCGTGACTTGCTAAGTGGAAGTTCCGCCAGCGAGATTACGGTATCTGGAATCAATGCCTCGGGAACTTTGCCGACCAGCATTTTGCGAACAGCTATGACTGTCGGCTGATGGGGTCCGTGCCGCACGAGGAAGGCCACTGGCCGACGATCAGGCTCGTTTGGAGAGCTGGCTAGTAGCGCACATTCGGTGATTGTGGGGGTTCCCCTAAGAATGTCCTCGACGAGGTGAAGCCCTTTGTCAGATTCGGCTGAGTTATCTGGGGCCGATGCGAACGGATCCGGTAAAGCCTTGACGTTGATCTTGCCATTATCCGTAAGGGGAAGGCTCTCAAGCTCTACGAACCAGCCAGGGATCATGTAGTCCGGCAGGCTCTGGCGCAGTTCATCCTTCAGCTCTGTGGCGTCAGTCTGTCGGCCGCTGTGCAGCGTGTAGTAGGCGACAAGATGGCTGTCGCCAGGCTCACGTTCCTTTACCACGACTATGCACTGTCTGATCTTTGGTAGGCGCGCGAGGGTGTGTTGGACCTCGCCGAGCTCGATCCGGTAACCACGGACCTTCACCTGGAAGTCATTTCGGCCGATGTATTCCAACCGGCCGTCAAGACGCAACCGCACCAAATCGCCAGTTCGGTACATCAGGCCGTGGCCGGTAAACACATTGGGCAGGAAGCGCTCACGCGTCAAATCCTCGCGCCCGAGGTAGCCTGCGGTAACGCCGTCCCCGCCGATCCACAGTTCACCGACGCTTCCCCGCGGCACCCACTCATTGTTGCCGTTGAGAATGTACGTCTGCGTGTTGCCAATGGGCTTCCCAACGGCGATGGCCCCAGGTCCGACGCGATCAATGGTGGACCACACGGTTGTTTCCGTAGGTCCGTAGACGTTCCAAAGTATGCCTACGCGCTCAAGCAACGCGTCAGCAAGGTCGCGCGGAAGCGCTTCGCCCCCGCACAGTGCGGTTAGATCACGATCGCCTGCCCAGCCTGAATAGAGGAGCAGACGCCAGGTTGCGGGCGTGGCTTGCAGTACGGTGATTCGCGCCGAACTGAGCAATCGAATCAGAGCCGCGCCGTCAAAGGCAGTGGCGCGGTCAGCGATGACTGTCGTACCCCCAGACACCAGCGGCAGCCACAGCTCAAGCTCCGCAATATCGAACGAGAGTGTTGTAACCGCCAACAGGCGTCCTGCGGGCGCAAATCCAGGCTCCCGAGTACGCATGGAAGTCAGGAAGTTGTTGAGCGAGCGATGCGGTACCTGTACACCCTTCGGCTTCCCCGTGGATCCTGAGGTGTAGATTACGTAGGCGCGATCTTCCGAGTTGCGTCCGGCGCGCCACGGGAAGGTCGACGGGGTCTCAGGCGCAATCTCACTGGCGTAGATGCACTTAAGCCGCTGGGCATCCTCGGGGCGTTCCAGCGCACGTTCGGTGAGAAGCACGCGCATTCCGGAATGCTCGACCATGTAGTCCAGGCGATCCGCGGGATAGGCCGGATCCAGCGGAACAAAGGCCGCGCCAGCGCGCCACACGCCCAGAAGAACGGCTACTAGATCCGCGGATCGCTCCAGCATCACGCCAACCAGCGAACGGGCACCCGCACCTGCGGAGGCCAGCGCATTGGCGACCTGGCCTGATCTGTCCCACAGCTGCCGGTAACTGAGCCGCTGGTCCCCGAACTCCACAGCAATGGCCTGCGGATGCGCGTCGACGCTGCGCTCAACCAATTGGTCGACACACAACTCCCGTTCGAAAGGAAAGGCGGTCTGATTGAGCAGCATCTCCATTTCCCGGACTTGAGGTCCAGGCAGCAGCGGCAGACTGAGCACCTTGCAATCGGGCTGCTCAGCGATGGCGCGCATGAGATGTTCAAACTGCATGAGGCGCGCATGCATTTGCTCACGGTCGAACAGCGCGGCGTTATAACTCCACTCCAGAATCAACTCACCATCTTCCACGACGGCGTTGAGCTGAATCTCAAAGGTCTCGCCAAGCCGCTCGTTGTAATGGTGCCTGGCGGTCAGATCGCCAAACCGAAATGGCGTCTCCATACCGGGGTCGAAGCCGAAGATCGCCGATACCAGGGGCGCGCGGGCACGATCTACATCCACGCCGAGTTCTCGGATCAGGCCAGGTATGCTCACCCACTGATGGTCGTAGGCCTCCAGAAAGCGCCGCCGCAACCGCGCCGCAAAATCCGTGAAGTTGTCCTGTTCCTCGATCACGCAGCGAACAGGGATAAGCCGCGCGTCGTGTCCCAGGAGATTTCCCTTGCCGGCGGTGACCTGTCCGAACGCAGGTACCCCGATGACAAAGTCCTGCTGACCGGAGATCCGCGCCAGATACAGCGCGTATACGGCCATCAAGGTGCCGAATTGAGTGGTTCCCCCCTTGGCACCGGCGCGCTTGAGGTTCTCGTAAACCGAGCGCTCAACTTTGTAGTCTTCCCGCCTCGACTGGTAGGTGCGTGTGTTGGGCCGAATTCGATCCAGTGGCAAATCCAGTACCGGAACCCCATCCGCAAAGGTCTGCCGCCAATAGCGGTATGCGGCCGGGCCAAGCTTGCGTTCCTGCGCTACGGCATAGGCCAGATGTGCCGCGAAGGAGTCCGGCGAAGGGAGGCTGGCAACGCTACGATCGCTCACAAGGTCGCTGTACAGCGCCGGCAGCTCGCGCAGGATGATGTTCAACGACCAGCCGTCGACCACGGCATGATGGCAGTTGAAGAGCAGAACCCATCCCTGGGGGGCGCGACTGAAGAGAAGGGCGCGAAACAGCGGACCTTCTGTCAGGTTGAATACATGTCCCAGCTCATCCTGCACGGCTCGGTCGTAGCTGGCCTTGCGCTCCAGCGCCGTTTCGCCCGCCAGCTCGATCAGCGGCAACTCGAACGCTATGCGTTCGCGGATGATGAATGACATGCCGTCGGTGCTGAAGTGGCCCCGCAACGCTTCATGGCGATGCAGCAGATTCAGCAGCGCTGAATACAGGGCATCCGGATCCGGCCGATCGCTGAAGAACAGCGAGATGGACTGGTTGTAGGCGAGCGAGGCATCGGGGCTGCAGCAGGATGCACTGAATATCTCTCGCTGCGCGGCTGAGGATGCGACACGGATCTCTGCGCCGAAGTGTTTCGCCGCTAAATCCATACCTTCGGCCGCATTCGCACGGGACTCATCTGGCACGATGGTTGCGCTACCGTGTGATCAGTTCGTAGCGGCGACGATTCACGTCATAGGCGACCCACTTGTCACCCGCGTTGTCTGCCGCCCTGAAGGCTCCCTCCTGTGGAGGCTGTGCATGCCGTGCACGAATCAGCGCGGGCGCTGACGGGGCAGGCGCATCGGGCTTCCGGGCTGCTCGGGCGGCGTCCTGCAACAGGGGAGTCATCTTTTCAAGCTGCGTCAGCTGCTCGGCAATGGAAGCCTGCATGGCCCGAAGTTGCTGCTGCATGACCTGCAAAGCATCGGCGGGCGCCGCCGCCAGTGCCGCAGCCACCGCCTGCGAGCTAAGGGTCGGTGCCGCGGCAATGGATGCAGGCATTGCAGGAACAGGAGAGGGCGGCGCCATTGCGGATATCGGCATCGGCCGGGCCACGCGTGGCAGTCGGTCAGGTGGCGCAGAGGAGAGGATGTGGTCCGCCAGGGCCGGCAGGCTGTTGAGACGCGCCATCAAGTCACGCAAGGCAATGGAAACACCGAAAGTCTTGCTGATCTCCACGCCAATCTGCACCAAGACCAGGGAATCGAGTCCGAGCTCCAGAAATGTTGACGGACTGGCCTGGATATCAAGTCCGGAGTGCGCGGCAAAAAGCCTTTCCAGGCCGGCAAGGAGTAGCTCGCGAACCTGGGTGGCGGTGCCGGGCACGGGCTCGGCAGTAATGGGCACCGGCGCAGCACCGTAGGCCGGCGAATGTGGCGCGGGAGACGGCTGGTAAGCAGGAGCAATCGGGGCGGAAGGGGCGCGCAGCTCCCGCGGCAGCCTGTCGGGCGAAGACGTTTCAAGGAGGTGGCCTGCGAGTAGCGGTAGCGTATTCAGGCGTTCCATCAGGTCGCGCAACGCGATGGAAACACCGAAAGTCTTGCTGATCTCCACGCCGATCTGCACCAACACCAGTGAGTCGAATCCCAGCTCAACGAAGGTCGCCTGGCTGGCGGATACCGAAACGCCAGCGTACCCGCTAAACAGCGCCTCAAGCTGCGCAAGCAATAGCGCGCGCTGTTCCATGACAGGCGCGGCAGACAGGGCTGCCTCCGCCGTTCCGGTGGCAGCTGGCGCGGTGGCCATCCGTTGCAGGCTCGGTGCATGAGCAGGGGCGTTATGCGGTATTGGGGCAGAGCGCAGCTCCGGCTGCCTGCCTTCCGAGAATAGGAAGTTCTTGCGATTGAAAGGGTAGCCGGTAACCAGCGGAACCTTGCGGCCCGGCGACCAGATTCTGTCCCACTGCAGCACCACGCCGGCACACCACAGTCGTGCCAAGGCACTGCCAATGCCGCCCAGTTCCGTCTGCATCTCGGGATTGTCGCCGAGCATGGAAATGGCAACGTGCGACGCCGATGCGTTCTGGGACTTGGCAAAGTGCTGTACGGCGAGCGTCGTTAGGGTTGTGCGCGGGCCGCATTCCAGGAAGATGTTACCGCCCAGGTCCAGGGCCTTGAACACGGCGCCGCTGAAGTTCACGGTCGACCGCAGGTGATTGGCCCAGTACATCGGATCCGTGGCGTTGGCTGCCGTGAGCACCTCGCCGGTAACCGTGGACACGATGGTCCGGTCCGGTGCGTGCAGTTCCACGCTGCGCACAATTTCGAGGAAAGGCTCGATGACCGGCGTCATCATCGCCGAGTGAAACGCATGCGAGGTATGCAGCGGCCGACACGAGATGCCCGCGGACTCCAGGCGCTCTTGCACCCGCGCGATCAGCTCGTCGGCACCGGCAAGCACGCTGTGGACCGGACCGTTTACCGACGCAACGTCTACCGTCTCGCCGGCCGCGGCGAGCATGGTGTCCTGGGGGCCTCGCGCCGAAAGCATGCGTCCTTGCGGCAATCGGCCATCAGTCTGCCGCGCGCCGCGATCATCTTGATCCCGTCCTCCAGCGCAGAAGACGCCGGCCAGGTGCGCCGCGGCGAATTCGCCGATGCTGTGGCCAACCATCAATTGCGGCCGCAAGCCCCAGTCGAGCAGCATGCGGCCGATCGAAATTTCGATCGCGAACAGCGCCGGCTGCGTATAGCGCGTGTTTTCGAGCGTTTCCTTGTTCGCCTCGTCGAAAATAAAGGCCTTGAAGTCAAAACCAAGTCTCCTGACTCAGCAGTCGCAGCATGGGTCGAATGTCTGACGGAATTCGGGAAACTCGCCATACAGGCTGTGTCCCATCTTGATGTATTGCGATCCTTGGCCAGGGAACAGAAGAACGAGGCTGGGTTCGTCCAGTGCGGCCTGGGTCGCCTTAATTTGCGTGTCAACGCCGGGCCATCGCGGCAGGCGGATCGCCGCACCCCGGCGCGGGAAACGTGAGCGACCATGCTGCAATGTGTAGGCCAGATCCCGCGCAAGGAGTTGGATCTCGGCTCGAGAGCGACTGTAGCAGCGCGTCACGCTGCGTGGCGGTGCGCGCGGAAACCGGCAGGATCTCAAACGGCCGATCGATGGCCGGGCTGGGTGCTGGCGACATCGCCGGCGGCTCCTGAAGCACGACGTGCGAGTTGGTTCCACCGATACCAAAGGAACTGACGCCGGCGCGGCGCGGCGCTGGCCCGGGAGGCCAATCGGTTTTGCGATCGACAACGTAAAACGGCGAATTCTCGATATCGAGCGCCGGATTGGGGCGTCGGTAGTGCAGCGAGGGCGGAATCACGCCGTTCTTCAATGCCAGGGCGGCTTTGATCAAGCCGGCGACGCCAGCTGCCGTCGTGGTGTGACCGATATTGCTCTTGACCGAACCCAGCCCGCAGTACTGCCGTCGCCCGGACTGCTTGCCAAAGGCTTGCCGTAACCCTTCGAGCTCGATGGGGTCGCCCACCGGCGTTGCCGTGCCGTGTGCTTCCACGTAGCCGATCGTCGCCGGATCGACGCCTGCATCACGCAGGGCCTCAGCGATGCAACTGGCCTGCCCGCTCACACTCGGGGCCGAAAACGAGGCCCTGTTGGCGCCATCGCTATTGACGGCTCCGCCACGAATCACCGCAAAGATCGTGTTGCGGTCGCGAATTGCGTCCTCGACGCGCTTGAGCACGACAACGCCCACGCCGTCGGTGAAGACAGTTCCCTGTGCGTCCTGGTCAAACGGTCGGCAGTGGCCGTCGGAACTGAACACCCCGCCTTCCTGGAAGTAGTAACCCTCGGGGGTTGGAAAGTGGACAGCGGCCCCTCCGGCCAGGGCAAGGTCGCACTCGCCGCTGCGCAGGCTCTTGCAGGCCATGACGACCGCTACGAGCGAAGTCGAACACGCCGTGTTGACGCTCACCGCTGGACCGCGAAGGTCGAGCTTGTGCGCAACGCGCATCGCCGAGAAGTCCTTCTCGTTGCCGGTCATAACCGAAAAACGGCCGGCGCGTGCTTCGGCTTCTGGAAAGGGGCTGATTTCAGTCTTGTAATAGGTATTGTCTTCGGTACCTGCGAAGACGGCGGTGCGACCGGCGTAGCTGCCTGGCCCGTGCCCGGCGTTTTCGAGCGCGTCCCAGCTTGTCTCAAGCAGCACGCGCTGCTGCGGGTCGGTCAGCCGCGCCTCCATCGGCTTGATGTCGAAGAAGGCGGCATCCATCGCATACGGTTGGTCGATCAGTCCGGCGGCGCGCACGTAGCGCGGGTCGTTGCGCACTTCCTGGGGCACTTCGGGACTGAGTTCCTGGTCCGACAGAGCGCGGATGGTGTCGCGGCCTTCGAGAAGGTTTTGCCAGAATTCGGTGAGGTTCTGCGCGCCGGGAAACCGACAGGCCATGCCGACGATCGCGATGTCGTGATCCGTGCGAACCTCTCCCGCGGGAGAAGTCTTGTGACGGCGACGTGGTGTGGGTGTGGCCGTTGCTGCGGTCGCACCCTCGCTGAGGTAGTGCAGCAGTGATCGTAGCGTTGGGTATTCGAAGACCCGGATGACCGGAATGGTGATCCCAGTGCGGCTCGCCAACTGGGCAACGAACTGATTGGCCGCCAGGGGAGGTACCCCCTAGATCCGCGAATGCATGGTCCAGATCAATCTCGGTGAGACTGAGAATCTCTTTCCAAAGATCCACTACCACGCCGCGTTGTTCTTTCGAAATCATTGGAGGACCCAGGCCAAATTAAGATGCGACAGGCAGGTCAGCGACCGCTGCAAATATGGTACTTCAATGACCTGCCTAACCCCCTATGCTGCCGCGCAAAATGTGAACAAACGCGCAGCCGCCACTACCCCGTGCGGGCTTCGGTCCATTTGGGGGCGTCATGAGGCGTAATTCACATCACCCGCCCTATCCAGCAAGGCGTCGATTTCAGCGGCGCTGGCGCGGCGCATCGGTTTCCCATCCACCGGGCTGATGGGGGCCTGGCGGATGCCGTCGCTCGGGAACACCAGGGCCTCCACCGTCGCGTCGCCGAGCGCGAATCGCAGGCCCGGCACGGTGATCTGCCGGTCGGCCTGCATCTTCACGCGCCGGTCGATCACCTCGTGCGGCAGCTGGCGGTCCATGAGGCTGATGTAGACGGCTTCCGGGCTGTCGGAGAACAGGTGCAGCTGCACGTCCGTATGCTCGGTCGCGGTACCGGACAGGACCGGGCCCACGAGTCGCGGCTCGAAGGCTGCGAGCAGCTTCATCGCCTTGATCGCGGCGCGGCGCAGGCGTTCCAGGTTCTGCCCGTGGCTACCCCGGCCAAACAGACGTTGGTAGGACTGCAGCGCCGCCTCGATCTCGGTGTTACGGGGCAGCAGCGGGCCGTCGGTAACGCCGAAACGCTCGGCGGCCTTGCGCTTGGCCACGCCGAAGTCGCGGATACCGTGCTCGGCCATGAGCCGCGCGGACTCCTGCGCGATGGCGGCGCGCAGATGGTCCCGCGCGCGTCGGAGGCTTCTTGCCCATGTCTCTGGTCTCTAGAAGATGCCCTCGCCCGTGCCTTGCTGCGGCGGGGGCGGCGTGGGCGAATCTGCCGATCCGGCACGGACCCCTGCAGGCAGATGCGTGATCATGAAGACTTCAGTGATCGCGTCGGGGTCACTGGCGTTGGCAATCGCCCCGGTGCGGGAGGAGACGTGCAGCTGCACGATGCCCGGCGGCATCGGTCGCACCTTCTCGGGCACGCCCTTCAAGGCCTCGCGCATGAAGTGTACCCAGATCGGCAGCGCCGTACGCGCGCCCTGCTCGGTCTCACCCAGCGGCTGCTCGATGTCATAGCCGACCCACACGGTGCTGACGAGGCTGGTGTTGAAGCCATTGAACCAGGTGTCGCGAACCTGGTTTGTCGTGCCGGTCTTGCCGGCCAGATCCTTGCGTCCCAGCACCATGGCGCCGTGGCCGGTACCGCGGCGAATCACGTCGGCCATCATGTCGACCATGAGATAGTCGTTCTGCGGCGTGATCACCCGCGGCGCGATGCGCTCAGGCCTGAGGAGCGATGCCGACGCAGAGCGTGCCGCCAGGGCCTGAAGTCCCGCCGGAGCATCGGCGTTGCGCGCGGCGATGAGCTCAGGCGAGGGGGTCGGCGGCAGCGGCGGCAGCGTGAGCGGCGCGGCCTCCCCCGGTCGGTTGCAGGGGCCGCTGCGGCCTCCAGCACCGCAGCGGAGCTTGCGGCGCTCTCGCACTCGCGGCAGACCACGGCGGGTGCGGCCTGGAAGAGCACCTTGCCGGCGGAGTTCTCGATCCGCTCGATCAGGTAGGGCGTCGACCTTGTAGCCACCGTTGGCGAAGGTCGCGTAGCCGGTAACCATCTGCAGCGGCGTCGCCTGCGTCGTGCCGAGGGCCAGCGTCAGGTTGTCGGGCAGTGCCGCCTTCTCAAAGCCAAAGCGCGTCATGTAGTCGATCGCGGTCGCGGTGCCCAGGTCGCGCAGGATGCGGATCGACACCAGGTTCAGCGACTCCACCAGCGCCTCGCGCATCCGGGTCGGGCCGCCGAATTCCCGTTCGAAGTCCTGCGGGCGCCAGGCGCCCTCGATCCCGTTGCCTTCGATCACGATCGGCGTGTCCAGGATGATCGAGGCGGGTGTGAAGCCGTTGTCGAGCGCCGCGGAGTACAGGAAGGGCTTGAAGCCGGAGCCCGGCTGGCGTTTGGCCTGCGTCACGCGGTTGAACTGGTTGCTGTAGTAGTCGAAGCCGCCGACCAGGGCGACCACGGCGCCGTCGTCGGGGTCCATCGCCACCAGCGCCGACCTGCGCCTCCGGGATCTGGGCAAGCTGGGCATTGCCGTGCCGGTCGGTGACCACGTAGACGACGTCGCCGCGGGCGAGCACGTCACCGGCCTTCTTCGGCAGCCGCCCAGGCGCCCGTTGACCAGCGGTGCGGGCCCAGGCCATGCCGTCCCAGTCGATCTGGGCGGTGCCCGATGCCGCGGATGTAGACCCGCGCGGACGGTCGGTGCCACCGAGAGCGACCACGGCCGGCTGCAGGATGCCCGACCGGCTCGTGCTTGGAGAGCAGCTGGTCCAGGGCGAGCCGGCTCGAGATTCGGTGGCAGGGTCGCGTGCTCGACTCGCCCCGCGATAGCCGTGGCGGCGGTCGTATTCGATCAGGCCGATCGCAGCGCGCGGTTGGCGGCGGTCTGCAGGCGCCCGTCGATGGTCGTGTAGACCTTGTAGCCGGCAGTTCACGGCCGTCGGGGCCATACGCCGGCGCACCAGCTCCTGGCGGGCCATTTCCGCCACGTACGGGGCCTCCACGTCGAACAGGGGGGCGTAGCCGCGGGCGTCGATCGGCTCGGCGTTGGCCGCCGTGCGGCCTCGGCGTCGATGTAGCCCAGCTCCAGCATGCGCCGCAGCACGTAGGTGCGGCGGGCATTGGCCAGCTGGGGGTTGATCGATGGGGTTGTAGCGCGAGGGCGCCTGGATGATGCCGGCGAGGGTCGCGGCCTCCGACACCGTCAGCTGGTCGAGGGCTCTTGCCGAAGTAGGTCTCGGCGGCTGCCGCGACGCCGTAGGCGCGCTGCCCGAAGAAGATCACGTTCAGGTAGGTCGCCAGGATCTCCTGCTTGGTGAACTCGCTTTCCATGCGGTAGGTGACGAAGACTTCCTGGAGCTTGCGGCGTCAGGTCTTGTCGAGCGTGAGGAACATGTTGCGCGCGGCCTGCATGGTGATGGTGCTGGCGCCCTGGGCGCGGTCGCCGGAGATCAGGTCCACCGCCATGGCGCGCAGCACGCCCGGTCAGTCGATGCCGTGGTGCTGGAAGAAGCGGTCGTCCTCGGCCGCCAGGAAGGCGTGCTGGACCAGCGGCGGGGATCTGTCGAAGGTCACCGGGATGCGCCGCTGCTCGCCGATCTGGGCGATCAGGCCGCCGTCGCGGGTGTAGACGCGCAGGGGCACCTGCATCTCCACGTTGCGCATGCGATCAACGGCACTGGGCAGCGACGGGCCAGATGTATAGCACTAGGCGCAGGCAGAATTGGCGAAGACGCCCAGCACAGGGAACAGCGCCAACGGCATCCGCTGATCAGCAGCGAGCAGTACTGCGACTTAGCAAACTCACTGAAAGGTGGACGAAAGCTTCCGGTCTACGGATTTGACTGACAAGTGCGTTGCGCGCTCGATCCGGCCATGGCCAGCGATGGTGGTCGAGGCGGGCAGCAGTGTGCCATGGGTGCCACCCAGAGCTGATGGACCATAGGACCGAAATGTTGGCGCGACATGTGGCGCAAGTGTCACGCCGAAGGCATTTGAATGCTCACTTTCAATTTAACGTCGTTGCCTGAGCTATATTCTGCGTAACTTATGTATATAGTGGAACCAGCGATTTACGGCGCCGGACGTCAGCTGAACACGGAAAGGAAAAACAATGTTTCTATTTCCGCGTAAGTACCGCCCCTTGCTGGGTCTTGACATCACCACCTCCTCGGTGAAGCTGATCGAGCTGTCGATGTCGGGCGGGCAATACCGCGTCGAGTCCTATGCGGCCGAGCCCACGCCGCAGAACGCGATCAACGAGAAGGCCATCGTCGATGCCGAAGCCGTCGGCGAGGCGATCAGCCGTGCGGTCAAGCGCTCCGGCGCCAAGAGCCGCGAGGCCGCCATCGCGATCAGCGGCGACGCCGCCATCACCAAAGTCATCCAGATGCCGCGCGAGCCTGCGCGAGAGCGAGCTCGAGGCCCAGGTCGAAATGCAGGCCGACCAGTACATCCCGTTCCCGATGGACGAGGTCAGCTACGACTTCGAGGTCCTGGGGCCGTCCGAGAAGGATCCCGAGACCAAGGACGTGCTGCTGGTCGCGACCCGCACCGAGAACGTCGAGCAGCGCCAGGCCGCGGTGCACGCCGCCGGGCCTGACCGCGCAGCATCGTCGACGTCGAGGCCTTCGCGCTCGAGAACGCCTGCGCCTGATGACGCCACCAGATGCCCGACGGCGGCATCGACCGCACCGATCGCGGTCGTCGACTTCGGCGCCAGCAGCACCACCTTCAGCGTGCTGCGCAACCTGAAGGTCGTCTACACGCGCGACTTCGCCTTCGGCGGCCAGCAGCTGACCGAAGAAATCATGCGCACCTACGGCCTGTCGATGGAGGAAGCCGGGCGCGCCAAGAAGGAAGGCGGCCTGCCGGGCAACTACCAGTCCGAAGTGCTCGACCCGTTCATCGACGACATGACCCAGCAGGTCAGCCGCTCGCTGCAGTTCTACCTGGCCTCCGGCAGCCGGCCGCGACGCAGCCCGAGAAGATCCTGATCTGCGGCGGCTGCGCCAACATTCCGGGCGTCGCCGACGTGATCTCCAGCCGCGTCGGCGTCGCCGCCGAGAAGGGCGATCCGCTCGGCCAGATGAAGCTCTCCTCCCGCGCCAAGGCCCAGGCGGTGCAGCGCGACGCCACGGCCCTGCTCACCGCCTGCGGCCTTGCGCTGCGAAGCTTCGACTGACATGCCACGCATAAACCTACTTCCCTGGCGCGAGCAACAGCGCAAAGATCGCAGGCTCGCGCTTCATCGTCGCCCTCGGTGGCGCGACGCTGGCCGCCGCTGGTGGCTCGCCTTCGCGGCATACCTGATGTTCGAGCTCGATCGACGACGCAGCAGCAGCGCAACGAGCTGCTGCGGAACGAGATCGTCAAGCTCGACGCGCAGATCGAGGAGATCAACGATCTGGAGAACGCAAAGCAGCGGTTCATCGCGCGCATGGAGATCATCGAGAAGCTGCAGCGCACGCGCCCGGAGATCGTGCACCTGTTCGACGAGCTCGTGAAGACCATGCCCGACGGCGCGTATCTCACGGCGATCAAGCAGACCAACAAGCGTCAAGCTCGCACGGCGTCGCGCAGTCCAGCAACCGCGTCTCGACCTTCATGCGCAACATCGACGCCTCCCAGTGGATGGAGAACCCGGAGCTGCAGGTGGTCGAGAGCAAGCAAGGACAACGCCGTCGGCAGCGACTTCACGCTCTACGCGGATCAGGCGACGACGCTCACCGATGACGAGGCGAGAGCCGCGAAGACAGCGGCAAGGCCGCGGTCAAGAAGGGGGCCAAGCCATGAACCTCTCGATGAACTGAAGATCTCTGGATCCGCGCGATCCGGGCCGCTGGCCGCTGCCCGTGCGCGCTGGGCGCCTCGGCGCCTGGTTTTCGTGGTGTTTGCCGCGCTGCGGCTATTTCTTCGTGTGGAGCGAACCAGCGGCCGGAGCTCGACCGCCGCCAGGCCGAAGAGCAGGAGCTGCGCAGCGAGTTCGAGGACAAGCAGCAAGGCCGTGAATCTGGAGCTCTACAAGCAGCAGCTGGCGGACATCGAGCGCTCCTTCGGCGCGATGCTGCGCCAGCTGCCCGGCAAGACCGAGGTGCCGAACCTGCTGGTCGACATCTCGCAGACCGGCCTCGCCGCGGGCCTGCAGGAGAAGCTGTTCCAGCCGGCCACGAGCAGAGCAGCGACTTCTACGCGGAGCTGCCGATCAAGATCCGGCTGGCCGGCAGCTACCACCAGTTCGGCGACTTCGTCAGCGGCATCGCGGCGCTGCCGCGCATCGTCACGCTGCACGACATCGAGATCAAGCCGGTCGCGGCAAGGCCGGCCTACGACCAGCTGCAGCTGGACGTGACCGCCAAGACCTATCGCTACCTCGACGAGGAAGAGCTGCCAGGCGCCGAGGCCGAGCGGCGACAAGAGCGAGAAGCACAAGCGACCGGGTGCGCCATGACGCTACCAGAACACGCAAGCGCTGCTGCCTGCTCGCAGCGGTGCTGGCCGCCGCGACGCTCGCCGGCTGCTCCAGCCGCGAGCCAGGATCTGGAGAAGTGCATCAAGCAGACCAAGAAGGAACAGGCCGGCGCGTCGAGCCGCTGCCCGAGGTCAAGCCCTACGAGACCTTCATCTACGCGGATCAGTCGACTGCGTTCGCCGTTCCTGCCGGGCGGCGCGGGTCCGGCGGCGAACCGGTAGCCTGCGCCCGGACTCGCACCGCAACCGCGAGTTCCTCGAGCAGTTTTCGCTGGACACGCTGAAGATGGTCGGCACGCTCAAGTCTGGGAGGCCAGATCTACGGTCTGGTGCAGTCGAGGGACGGCCTGCGTGCACCAGGTGCAGCCGGGCAATTACCTGGGACAGAACGACGGCAACGTGCTCGCGATCACGGCCAGCAAAATCAATCTCATCGAAATCGTCCCGGACGGTCTCGGCGGCTACATCGAGCGACCCGCCTCGTTGGCTCTGAACGAATGATCGGCAGGGAGACAATGCGAATGAAGCCTTATATCGCCGTTAACAAATTCCTCCAGGCGCTGGTCCTCGTGGCCACGGCCGCCTCTCGGTGGATTGGTCGCGGTCCAGACGGCCCGCGCGGCGGATGCCCCTGCCAACAAGCTGGAAGCCATCGACGTGCAGACCCTGCCGGGTCAGCAGTCTGAGCTGCAGCTGCAGCTTAAGCGGCCCGGCGCCCCAGCCGCTGCCGTTCACGATCGACAAGCCGGCGCGCATCGCGCTCGACCTGCCGAACACGGCGCTGGCGCTGGCCTCCCGCCGCATCGACGTGCGCAACGGCGGCGTCGACACGGTGCTCGCCGCCGAGGCCAACGGCCGCACCCGCCTGGTGGTGAACGTCGACCACGCTGCTGCCCTACAAGACCCGGGTCGACGGCAACAACATCATCGTCACGCTCGGCGAAGCGCCGCGGGCGCTGCGCCGGCGGCCGCCGCGGCTGCGCCGCTGCGCCGGCGCCGTGCGGCCGCGACCGCGAGCGCGGCGATCCGCACCATCGACTTCCGCCGCGGCTCCGACGGCACCGGCCGCGTGATCGTGCAGCTCACCGATCCGCGCACGCCGGTCAACGTGCGCCAGGAGGGCAACCAGGTCGTCGTCGATTTCGCCGGCACGCGACTGCCGAAGAACCTGCATGCGCCGCTACGACGTCATGGACTTCGCGACGCCGGTGCAGACCTGTCGATGCGCTGCGCGTCGAGGGCAGCTCGCGCCTGGTGATCAGCGCGCAGGGCGATTTCGAGCAGCTCGCCTACCAGTCCGACAACCAGTACACCGTCGAGATCAAGCCGCGCGCCGCAAGGCGTCAGGCCGAGGCGGACAAGACGGAATACACGGGCGAGCGCCTGACGCTGAACTTCCAGGACATCGACGTCGCGCGCCGTGCTGCAGCTGCTGGCCGACACCAGCGGCCAGAACATCGTCGTCAGCGACTCGGTCACCGGCAACCTCACGCTGCGCCTGCAGAACGTGCCCTGGGACCAGGCGCTCGACATCGTGCTGCGCACCAAGGGCCTCGACAAGCGGCGCCAGGACAACGTGATCATCATCGGCGCCGACCGAGGAGCTGGCGGCACGCGCGAGAAGGCGGACCTGGCCGCCCGCAAGGACATCCAGGAGCTGTCGCCGCTGCGCACCGAGTTCCTGCAGGTCAACTACGCCAAGGTCACCGACTCGCCTCGCTGATAGCTCAGTCAAGGCTGGCGGGCAGGCGGCGGCAGTGGGGCGGCAAGGACTCGATGCTGTCGCTCGCGCGGCAGCGTGTCGATCGACGAACGCACCAACACGCTGCTGGTCCAGGACACCGCCGACAGCTCGGCAACGTCCGCCGGCTCGTGCGACGCTGGACGTGCCGGTGCGCCAGGTGCTGATCGAGGCGCGCATCGTCATCGTCAGCGACACCTTCGAGCGCGATCTCGGCGCGCGCGCCGGCATCACCGGCGACGCAGACCAACGGCAACAACGGCCTGCTCTCCATCTCCGGCACCGGCGGCGGGCACCGACACGATCCTGAGCTCGGCGCTGAACAACCTCGACATCCAACGGTCGCCCTACCCGGTGAGCGTGGCCACCGGCGCGAGCGCGGCCAACCGCTACAAGGTGAACCTGCCCGTGGCCGAACCCCGCCGGCAGCCTCGCGCTGATCGCTGCTGGGTCGGAGCTACATCGTCGACCTGGAACTCTCGGCCGCGCAGACGGAAGGCCGCGGCGAGGTCATCTCCTCGCCGCGCGTCATCACCGCGAACCAGAAGCAGGCGACCATCATGCAGGGCATCGAAATCCCGTACCAGGCAGTCGGCCTCCAGCGGCGCCACGACGATGCAGTTCAAGAAGGCCGTGCTGTCGCTGCAAGGTGACGCCGCTGATCACGCCGGATAACCGCGTGATCCTGGACCTCGACGTGAAGAAGGACAGCGTCGGCACGGTCGGTCGTGACCTCCGGCGGCGTGAACGTGCCGTCGATCGACACCCGCGAGATCACCACCAGGTGCTGGTCAGCGACGGCCAGACCGTGGTGCTCGGCGGCATCCTCGAGACCACGCGTACCGACAACTCGAACAAGGTGCCGCTGCTCGGCGATATCCCGGTGCTCGGCAACCTGTTCAAGACAACGACCAAGATCAACAACAAGACCGAGCTGCTGATCTTCATCACGCCGAAGATCCTGCGTGAAGGCGTGAACGTTTACTAGACGCGCCCGGACGGCGCGAAGACGGATGACCCCACTGGTGACCCGAACGTTGGCACTAAGGTTTTTTAGGTGACTTATATGATGCGTATATCTACATGGAATGTGGCCTTGAGCGCGCGACTGCGGTCGGTCACGTCCTGGTTGGTGGCCGCTTTCCTGGCGGGCACGCTGCTTAGCGCCTGCGGCGGCGGTTCCAACGGCTCCTTCTCCAACACGAGCGCGTCGAGCGCGGCGAGTTCAACGGTAGCCACCGTGTCGGTCACTACCAGCGCAACCTCGCTCCCGGCCGACGGTTCCGGCAAGGTGACCATCACGGCCACGGCGCTGAGCGCCAGCAACGTTGCGGTATCGGGCGCGACCGTGACCTTCACGTCCACCACGGGCGGTGCCCTGACGGTGACCTCCGGGACCACCAGTGCCAGCGGCGTCGCAACCGCGACCCTGGTCTCTAACGGCGCAGCGGCAGGCAGCACGATTACCGTCACCGCCGCGATCGGTGCGGTGAAGGGCACCACACAGGTATCGGTGGTCAGCGCCGGCCAGACGGTCACGATTTCCACCAGCTCCCCGCAGACCGCCTCCAACGGTTCCTCGCCGGTGACGATCACGGCCTACGTGCGCAGCGCCACCAACCAGCTCCTCTCCGGCGTGCCGGTCACGTTCACGGCGACCTCCGGTGGCCTGCAGGGCTCGAATCCGACCGTCACCGGCGCCAATGGCACCGCGACCATCGTGTTGAACACGGCCGGAGACCCGACCAACCGTGCGATCACGGTGACGGCTACCTCCGGCAGCAGCACCGCGAACATCAACGTCAATGTGGCGGGCACGGCCATCACGCTCAGTGGCCCCTCCAGCCTCATCCAGGCCGGCGCTGCCGGCACCTACAACATCGCGCTGGTGGATTCCGGCGGCACGCCGATCTCGGCGGGCGTAGTCACCGTCACGTCTTCTGCAGGCAACACGATCACGCCCGCGACGGTTACGACCAACGCCGGTGGCCAGGGGACCTTCACGCTGAAGGCCGTGAACGCCGCGAGCTCCGACACGATCACGGTCGCCGGTCTTGGGGCCAGCGCCAAGCAGACGGTTGCCGTCAGCAATCAGAGTTTCGGGTTTACCGCGGCGTCGACCACCACGGCGGCCACGCCGCTGCCGATCGTGACGGCGGCGCCTGTGGCGCCCTCGACTACCGGACTTACCGCGGTGTCCGTGCTCTGGACCACCACGAGCGGCCCGGTTGCCAACACGCCCGTGACCTTCACGACGACGCGCGGCTCCGTGTCCGCGGTTACCAATCCCTATACGTTCTCCTCGTCGGCGACGGCGACCACGGACGGAACCGGTATGGCCACGGTGTACGTGTATGCGACGACCGCAGGACCCGGCACCATTATCGCCAGCGCGACCTCCGGCGGCTCGCCGGTTTCCGCGCAGCTGCCCTTGAATTTCGTTGCGACCAACCCGACCAAGCTGGTCCTGCAGGCGGCGCCGGCGACTGTGCAGACGCAAGGCACCACCACGATCAGTGCTGTCGTGACCGACGCCCAGAACAACCTGGTGGCCAACCAGACGGTGGACTTCCAGCTGACGGACAGCACCGGTGGCAGCCTCTCGGCCGCCTCGGCGGTGACCAATGCGCAGGGCGTGGCGCAGACCGTCTACACCGCGACGGGCACCAGCAGCACCTATCTGGGCGTCATGGTCGCTGCCACGGTGCGTGGCACCGCACTCAGCAGTTCGCTGCAGTTCACCGTCGGTGGACAGTCGGTGAACCTGTCGCTGGGAACGGGCATCAAGCTGGCTGAAAACGCCCCCCAGACGCAGTTCCTGCTGCCGTATTCGGTGCTCGCGGTGGACGCCGCCGGTAACCCGGTCGCCGGCGCCGTCGTGACGCTGAACGTCCAGACCATTGGCTTCCGCAAGGGCCAATGGACTATCCAGAACGTTGGCGGCAGCCAGGTCTGGTCAATTGACCCTCCAGCCCCACTTCCACCCGATGTCACCGCCACCTGCTTCGAGGGCCTGGGCGGTGCGGTGACGGTACCCAATGTAGCGGTCGTAAGCCCCGGCACGGTAACGACCGACAGCACCGGCGCCGCGACCTTCAACGTCGTGTATCCGGAAGACCACGCCATCTGGTCGGAGGTGCTGCTGACGGCCACGACGCAGGTGGCGGGCTCGGTGTCGACGGTTACGGCAACCTTCTACCTGCCGCAGCTCGCCACTTACATCACGACGACCACCTCGGCGCTGCCGGGCGAGTTCAGCCCCTACGGACAGGATGTGCTCTGCACCGACCTGAACTAAAACCGCAGCAGAACGGGTTAGACTGAGAACGGCCGCCGAAAGGGCGGCCGTTTTCGTTCCTCATGAGCATGATCGGCAAGCGCAACATCTACCTCATTGGACCCATGGGCTCGGGCAAGACCGCCGTGGGACGCCAGCTTGCACGTCTGCTGGAGGTGCCCTTCTACGACAGTGACGCAGAGGTGGAGCGCCGTACGGGCGTCGACATCCCGCTGATCTTCGAGCGTGAGGGGGAGGCGGGCTTCAGGCGGCGCGAGCGCGAGGCGATCGAGGCGCTGGTGCTGCTGGAGCCGATCGTCATGGCCACCGGCGGCGGGGCCATTCTCATGGCGGCGAACCGGGAACAGCTGACCCAGCACGGTACGGTCATCTACCTTGAGACCTCCCTGGGACAGCAGATGCAGCGCGTGGGCAGCGGCCGCGGGCGGCCCCTGCTGCGTGACGGGGACCTGGGGGAGCGGCTGCGCAAGCTTAGGATTGACCGCGAGCCGTTCTACCGGCAGATGGCCGACTACATCGTGCCCACCGATCACCGCCGCGTGCAGAAGGTGGCCGAACACATTCTGCGGGAAGTCCGCGGCCACGAGGGTCCGATCCCCGAGTTCGAGGAGACCTGAGTCCCCGCGATCGCGCGGTCCGGCCGTATACTTGGGGCCCTGTTCGTGGCTTAAGGCTTAAGAGGCAGTCTGATCACCGTGCTGAAGCTGGATGTCGCCCTGGGTGAACGCGCCTATCCGATCCTGATCGGGCAATCGCTGCTGGCCGAAGGCCACGCGGTGCCTGCCTACGTGAGCGCACAGGACATCCTGCTGGTTACCAACACGACCGTGGGTCCGCTGTACGCCGATCAGGTGACCGCCTCGCTCAAGGACCGCCGCATCGTTGACCTGCGTTTGCCCGATGGCGAGCAGTACAAGACGCTGGACAATGTCTCGCGCGTCCTCGACGTGCTGGTGGCCAACCGCTTCGGGCGCGACAGCATCGTGCTGGCCCTGGGAGGCGGCGTGGTTGGAGACCTCGCGGGCTTCTCCGCCGCCTGCTACCAGCGCGGCGTCGGCTTTGCGCAGGTTCCCACCACGCTTCTGGCGCAGGTGGACTCCTCGGTCGGCGGCAAGACCGGCGTCAACCACCCGGGCGGCAAGAATCTCATCGGCGCCTTCCACCAGCCCCGTGCGGTGATCTCCGACACTCGACCCTGGCGACCCTGCCGATCCGCGAACTGCGGGCGGGCCTTGCCGAGGTCATCAAGTACGGCTCGTGTCTGGATGCGGACTTCCTGGCGTGGCTGGAGCAGAACCTGGATGCGCTGCTGCGCCTGGATGCGCGCGGCGCTCGCCCATGCGATCCACCGCTCCTGCGAGCTCAAGGCCCAGGTCGTGCTGCGTGATGAGCACGAGCAGGGCGAGCGGGCACTGCTGAACTTCGGCCATACCTTCGGCCACGCGATAGAAGCCGCCACCGGCTATACGCAGTGGCTCCACGGCGAGGCGGTCGCGGCCGGCATGGTCATCGCTGCCGACATGTCGGCGCGCCTGGGTCTGATCGCGGCCGCAGACGTCAAACGGGTGGCGGAGCTACTGGATCGTGCGGGGCTTGCGACGCCGCCGCCGCGGATCGGCGCCGAGCGCGCCCGCCAGTACATGAGTGTGGACAAGAAGGTGAAGGGTGGCCGGATCAGGCTCGTGCTGCTTGAGGCGCTCGGCCGGGCCCGCTTTACCGCGGACTATCCTGACGACGTACTGGCCGCCACACTTGCTGCGCACTTCGGGTAGGCCATGACGCGGCTACCGACAGCGCAAACCTCGCGCCGTACGCCGCCCGGAGTGAACTCTCCCGCGGTCGCCGCCATCCGGAGCCGCCGCCGCAGTACCGCGATGAGTTCCAGCGCGACCGCGACCGCATCGTGCACTCCAACGCCTTCCGGCGCCTGGTCTACAAGACGCAGGTGTTCGTCAACCACGAGGGCGACCTGTATCGCACGCGCCTGACGCACTCGATGGAGGTCGCGCAGATCGCCCGCTCGATCGCCCGGGCGCTGAACCTCAACGAGGCACTGACCGAGGCGATCTGCCTGGCGCACGACCTGGGGCATACGCCGTTCGGGCACGCCGGACAGGACGCGCTGAATGAGTGCCTGCGCGACTATGGTGGGTTTGAGCACAACCTGCAGTCCTTGCGCATCGTCGATGAGCTGGAGGAGCGGTACGCGGAGTTCAACGGCCTGAACCTTACGTTCGAGTGCCGCGAGGGGATCCTCAAACACTGCTCGCTCAACAGCGCCCGCAAGCTCGGGGACGTCGGCCTTCGCTTCATCGAGCGTCGCCAGCCCAGCCTTGAGGCACAGCTTGCTAACCTTGCCGACGAGATCGCCTACAACAACCACGACGTGGATGACGGCCTGCGGGCCGGCCTGCTGACGCTGGAGCAGCTGCGCGAGCTCTCGCTGGTGCGCATGCAGCTGGAAGTGGTGCAGGAGAAATATCCCGCGCTGCAGGGCCGGCGCCTCGTGCACGAGACGGTGCGGCGCATGATCAACCACCTGGTCGTGGATGTCGTGCGCTCCACCACGGCGCGTATTGACGATGCGGATCCGAAGTCCATTGACGACGTGCGCGCACAGCCCGGCCACCTCGTGGGCATGAGCGAGCAGACCCGAGCCCAGCACCTTGAGCTCAAGCAGTTCCTGCGCGAGAACCTCTACCGGCACTACCGTGTGCAGCGCATGACGCTGAAGGCACGCCGCGTTGTGCAGGCGCTTTTTCAGGCTTTCTTTGATGACGTGAATCTCATGCCCGAGGAGCACCATGCCGCAGCATTGGTGCTGCAGGAGCGGGAGGGCGAGGCTGGACGGGCCCGCGCGGTGGCGGACTACGTGGCCGGCATGACAGATCGTTACGCTATCCGGGAGCACGAGCGCATGTTCGTGCCCGGCGAGCGAAGCTGAGGACTATCCATGAGCGAAGATCCGCGCAGCCACCTGATCCACGCCTTCCGCAAGGTGCTGAGACCCTTGGTGAAGATCCTCATTCGCGCCGGCGTACGGCACGATGAGTTTGTCGAGGTCATCAAGGGTGTCTACGTCGAGAGCGCCATTCGTGATGGCATTGCTCGGCCCGGGCCGCTGACCCGAAGCCGCGTGTCCCTTGCGACCGGCGTGCCGCGCCGTGATGTCGACCGATATGTCGATAATGAGGATCTGCTTACCCCGCCGCCGCCTACTCATGCGCATGCATTGGCCGAAGTATTGCACCTCTGGAATACGGATCCTCGGTATCTAGGGCCCTATGGTGTGCCGTTAGAGATCGACTACGATGCAACATCCGGCAGGTGCTTCACTGATTTGGTAAGGCGTGCAGATCCGAGCGTAAACCCCGTGCTACTGCTAGAAGACCTAACTAGGGCTGGTGTAGTGGTTCAGTCTGGGGAGAAATTCCTAAAAGTGACGTCGCGTACTTACGTCACACCCGAACCAATGTCTCCTGTAAGTCTTGAGTACTTCGGCAACACCCTGGCGAACCTGGCAAATACCCTGGAATACAATCTCAGTAACACCGGGGCGCTAGAGGCTGCACAGGTTCTTAGAGCATTAGCCGGCGCCACACCAACAGCGGCGGCCGAAACAACTGGAATGCCGGCAGCTGGGGCGCCGATAGAATCAGGAGTCTCCAAACGCCTTGAACGTGCGGTCTTTGCAGACAATGGATTGGACCCGGCGCAGGTTGCGGAATTTGATCGCTATGCACGAGAGCGCGTGCGGCATTTGATCGCGGATATCGACGACTGGCTGGCGAAACGTTGTCCGTTAGATCCGAAGAGCCCAGCAGTCTTGGCCACAGGCATTGGAATCTTTCATTACGTCAATGCTGCGGAGCAGCATAAGCCGCTGAAGGACCTGACGGACTGAACTGGTCGTTGCGCCGACGACCATCCCCCCCCCCTTAGCTGCGTGGCTCGAAGCCGATGAGGTGTTTGGGCTTTGACTTATTCATCCCCGCGTTGGTACATTACATATGTCTTGAACATATTCGTGCCGGCATGCAGACCCAAAAAGGGTGCATGTCTCGACTAGCGTCAAGGGGAGCGAGATGAAGAATGCTTTTGTTTTCAAACACTTGACCATCGGCTTGCTTGCGACAGTTGCGATCTCCGCAACCGCTTATGCTAAGAACAGCACGGATCTCCAGACCACAGACATCGTCTCGGGTGCAACTTCCGTTCATGACGCGGTAATTGCCGGGAGTATCGGAACTGGCGCTAAGGCGCAAGGCAGCATTGGGACTGGGTCCAAGGCGGCCGGCAGTATCGGCACCGGAATCAAAGCACAGGGCAGTATCGGCACGGGTGTGCATGCCGCTGGCAGTATCGGCACCGGAATCAAAGCGCAGGGCAGTATCGGCACGGGTGTGCATGCCGCTGGCAGTATCGGTACCGGAATCAAAGCGCAGGGCAGTATCGGCACGGGTGTGCACGCCGCTGGCAGTATCGGCACCGGAATCAAAGCGCAGGGCAGCATCGGCACGGGTGTGCATGCCGCCGGCAGCATAGGAACGGGCCTTAAGGCTCGGTAGCATCAATAGCGGATCGAAGTCACCGTACTTCGACCAGACCTTAGAACGGCCGCCTTGAGCGGCCGTTTTCTATTGGGCAGTTGATACTCAAATACCTAGCTGGCTTTCCATCAGATTCAGCCAAATTTGTCCGTTTGCTCTATTCCTCCCACAGAGCTTCAATCTAGCCTTCCGAGGCCGCACCAACAGAAAGGTCGGAAACGCATGGCAAGTACCAAATCCAGGACCCGCCTAATACCTCCCGCAACGAAGACGGAGCTTGCGCGCAGTTTGTTAGCGCCAATAGCGAAGTTTCTGGCGGCCTCAGGCGTTGATGAACGCACGGCAAAAAGCATTCTTACGGCAGAGTGGGCGGATGCGGCCACGGCAGACTTGCGAGTAAAGATCACGGCTCTTAGCGCGACACAGGCACTGAGCGAAATAGTCGCGAACTGGACGAAGTACCCTGACTATCTCGACGATGAAGGTAATCCGCGAGTGCTGCCTATCAGTGGGAAAAGATCATTCGCATCGCTTGTCGCGAGCGTGGATTCACATCTGGATTACGCTGACGTTGCAGATCAACTCCGGAAATACGGAAACGTGCGCCGCCTTCCGGGGAATAGGATAAAGCTCCTGAAGAAATTCCTGCACGTTGGTACCTCAACGACGCTCGCGTTTGAGCCCAGTTTAAGATTTCTGGCGGACGCCTCTTCTACTATCAATTCAATTATCAGCAAGGTGCAATTGGACGGCTCGCCCACAGTCCAATTTTGGAGAATAGCAGAGAGACGAAATTTGCCCGCGAGTGAGGTGGATCCTTTCTTGGAGTTCCTTCGGGCTCGAAGTCTTGTTCACTTGAAGGAAGTTGACGACTGGTTGCAGGCCAGGGCACCCAATGGCAAGAAGAAGGAGAAAGGGATTCGTGCGGGAGCTGGGTTTTTCTCAATATGTTCCACTAATGACGAGATGTAGACAGTCGAGTCGCACTAGCCAATGAAAAATAGAGTTTCGTCACGGGCTAGCGAAGATCTGTCAGCCAAGTTTTCAACCGATTGCGCAATAGCGCTGTCACCCGTCGCCAGGTCAGTATTCCACAGTGGAGTCGGAGTGGAGCAGTTCCTGCTCCTTGCTAAAACGGAGTTCGCACGGGCTGCCGCGAGCGCAATATCTTTGGAGGGGAATCGTCCCACGCTTTCCCGCATTGCTGCAGCAACCGGTCTAAGTCGCAAGGATTTGGCAAGCGTACTGACGGGCAAAGTCGAAAAAAAGAAGAAATATTCGCGCGACGCCAAACAACAGCCCACCTTTCGCGTAATTTCGGCTTGGCGTCAAGATGCTAGATTTAGGAAACGCAACGGTCTTCCAAGGGATCTTCCATTGGATGGAGCCGACGATTCATTTTCCGCACTCGTGCATGAATGCGCAGCGGATATCACGCCGACCGCCATAGCGCGGGAATTGCTTCGCATGGGCGCAATCTCGAAAACTAGGGACGGCAGGTACAAGCTGTTATCCAGTCGCAATCTCGACGCCGGCTCACGCGAGCGCGCGTTGCGCGCGTTTAGTCGACAAATCGCCGAATTTGGGAATAGCGTGCACGAATCCACGCTGAGCGGGAAGGCCGCTCTATACACGGGCGCAGACGTGGTATCCCTAGACCCAACGCTTCTTCCGTTATTCTTGAAGGAGTTTAGGGAACGCGCCGCGGCCCTACTTTCGACCGTCGATGAGTGGGTGGCTGCGCATGCTGTTAATCCTCAACGACGTGCAAAGGCGGTGCACGTCGGGGTTGGCGCGTACATATTTGCGCCGATCTCCCCACCGTTGAAGGAGCGCCGCCAGAAGGGAGGCTACGCGTCACGGGACGCATTCCGCGAGCTAAATGTCGCTAGGAAACGTCGCCGTCTCGCAAAGCCCGCCTGAGTATCTTGCCAACGTTGGTCTTTGGGAGTTCCGTGCGGAAGTAGATCTTGCGGGGGACCTTGTAAGAGGTGAGCGATTGACGCATGAACGCGATGATCGCCTCCGCGGTGACGGACGGATCCTTCCTTACGACATACAGGGTGACGACTTCGCCGGAGTGCTCGTTGGGCTCGCCCACTGCCGCTGCCTCGAACACGCCGGGGCAGCGGACCGCCACGCTCTCGACCTCGTTCGGATAGACCTTGAAGCCGGACACGCTGATCATGTCCTTCTTGCGATCTTCCAGGAACACGTAGCCGCGGCTATCCATGCGGCCGATGTCACCGGTTCGCAGCCAGCCGTCCGGTAGCATGACCTTGGCGGTCTCATCGTCGCGTCGCCAGTACCCGCGCATGACCTGAGGTCCGCGCACGCAGATTTCTCCTGAGGCTGTCGATGCCAAGGTCTGCCCCGTCATCGCCGCGGATGGATATCTCGGTGGAGGGCAGCGGAAGGCCGATGGCACCTGAGCACTCCGCGACGTTGAGTTTCTCAACGGCGGCCACAGGGGACGTTTCGGTGAGCCCCCAGCCCTGCGTGAGCGGGTAGCCGGTGAGCTTTCCAGCGCTCGGCGACACTGGCCTTTACCGCCATGCCGCCGCCGACCGTGGCCACCAGGTGGCTGAAATCGATCTTGTCAAAACCCGGGCGTTCATGAGAGCGTTGAATAGCGTGTTGACGCCGTTCGAGGGTATTGGGTGGATGGCGGATGAGCTCTTTGACGAAGGCGGGGAAGTCGCGCGGGTTCGGTATCAGAACGCCGTAGCCGCCAACCGAGCATGTACAGCAGGCAGTTCGCCGTGAGCGAGAAGATGTGATACAGCGGCAGCGCGATGATGTAGGTGGCATGCTCGATCCTTACCTGCTCTGCCAGGCGCGGCACTGCAGCACGTTGGCGACCATGTTGCGATGGCTGAGCATCGCGCCCTTGGAGATGCCGGTGGTGCCGCCGGTGTATTGCAGGAACGCCAGGTCCTCACCCTCGAGCTCGATTTCCGTGAGCGGCGCGGCTGCGCCGTCCGCGAGGATCGAGCGCAGGGACACGGCGCCGGGGATGCGCCAGCGGGGCACCTGGTTGCGATGTAGCGGAGTACGCAGTTGACCAGCAGGCTCTTCGGGAAGCCCAGCATGTCCCCAACGCCGGTCACGATGACGTGCTTGACCGTTGTCATCGACCACGTCGCCAGACACGTGTGCAGAAGTTCTCCAGGATCGACGATCGCTGTGGCGCCGGAGTCGATGAGCTGGTGGCGTAGCTCGTCCGCGGTATAGAGCGGGTTGGTGTTGACCACCACAAGCCCAGCGCGCAGCGCGCCGAACATGGCGATCGGGTACTGCAGCAGGTTCGGCAGCATGATCGCGAGCCGCTCGCCCTTCTCAAGCCCCTGTTGCTGCAGCCAGGCCCCAAAGCGCGCCGAGAGGCTCGTCCAGCTCCCCGTAGGTGATCGACGTGCCCATCTGCACGTAGGCATTGCGCGTGGCGTTACGGGACATGCAGTCCTCGGCCAGCGCCTTGAGCGAGGAATACTGATCGGGGTCGATCTCGGCGGGCATTCCCGGCGGATATTCCTTGAGCCAGATCTTATCCATGCGCGTTCCCCGGGCTGGCAGCTCGCCTCACTGCCGAGAGCAATGGCTTCAGTGCGCGCCAGACGTTGTCGAGCAGCAGCGGTTGACCCGCCGCGTTGGGATGCAGGCCATCGGCCTGCATCAGCGATGATCCCTGAGCGCCACGCCCTCCATCAGGAACGGCACGAGCGCGGTCCCGTGGTCGCGGGCGAGCTGCCCGAAAAGTTCACGAAAACCCTGTGTATAGGTCGGGCCGTAGTTGGGCGGCAGCTGACGCCCACCAGCAGGACACTTGCCCTGGTTTTCTGGGATGCCGCGATCATGGCGGAGAGGTTGCCGCGTGCGCTGCCAAGCGGCAGGCCGCGCAGGCCGTCATTGGCGCCCAGCTCCAGGATCAGGATGTCAGGGTGGTGCTGCGCCAGGGCGCGCGGGAGGCGGCCCGCGCCACCGGCGGTGGTCTCGCCGCTGACGCTGGCGTTCACCACGCGCTACCCGTAACCTTCCTCTTTCAGTCTCCTCAAGCAGGCTGACCCAGCCCTGGCCGGCCTGCAGTCCATAGCCTGCGCTGAGGCTGTCCCCGAACACGAGAGATGGGCGCGGGCGCGCAGCCCGGCAGCGAGGGCGCGCGGAACACGCGCAGCAAGAGTCCAAGGACCAGGATCCAGATGAGATCGCAACATTGTGCTCAAGGCGGCGGATCTGACGCGCAAGGTTAGCAGTCCCGAGGGCACGCTGACCATTGTGGAGTCGGTATCGCTTCAGATCGCGGCCGGTGAAACCGTGGCGATCGTCGGCGCCTCCGGCGCGGGCAAGTCGACGCTGCTGGCGCTGCTGGCGGGCCTTGATCGCCCCGACCAGCGGGCGCATCTGGCTCGCGGGCGTGGAGCTCACCGCTCTCGACGAGGACGGCCGCGCGCGCGCTGCGTGCCGAGCGCGTGGGCTTCGTGTTCCAGGCCTTCCATCTGCGTGCCCTCGCTCACGGCGCTGGAGAACGTGATGCTGCCGCTGGAGCTGGCGGGTCGCGCGGATGCGCGCGCAGGCGGCACTCGCGATGTCTCGGCGCGTGGGCCTGGGCGAACGCCTGGGCCACTACCCGCGCCAGCTCTCGGGCGGCGAGCAGCAGCGCGTCGCCCTGGCGCGCGCCTCGGTCGAGCGCCCGGCCGTGCTGTTTGCCGATGAGCCGACGGGCAACCTGGACACGGCCACCGGCGAGCGCATCTGCCGGACCTGCTCTTTGAGCTCAATGCCGAGGCCGGCACGACGCTGGTGCTGGTCACGCACGACGCGAGCCTTGCCGGGCGCTGCGGGCGGTGCTGTCGATGGCCGCCGGCCGGCTGGTCAGGCCGCGTGCGCGCGCTCGCACTGGGGCTTCGCATCCTCGCGCCGTGAGTGGCGATCCGGGGAGCTTGGGGTGCTGCTGCTGGCGCTGGTGGTGGCCGTCTCGGCGCTGACCGGGGTCGGCTTCCTCGTCGACCGGGTCAACCGCGCGATGCGCTTCAGGCCAGCGAGGTTCTGGGCGCCGATCTCCGCCTGCAGTCCGCCGCGTCCGCTGCCGGAGCGTTACGCGCAGGAGGCCGCGGCGCGGGGTCTTAGGCGAGCGCGCGCGAGCGCGCTGCTGTCGGTGGTCTTGCACGGCGATGCCACGCAGCTGGCGAACCTCTACGCCGTGGCCGAGGGCTATCCGCTGCGTGGCCGGGTCACGGTCACGGACGCCCCGTTCGGTACGCCGCAGCCCATTCAGGGCATCCCCGCGCGCGGCGAGGCGTGGCCGGACTCGCGGCTGCTGGCGGCACTGGGTGCACGCGTGGGGGATGAGATCACGATCGGCGCGCTGCAGGTGAGGGTCACCCGCGTGCTCGCCGCGCGCCCGGACCAGGGTTCCGGTTTCGTGGACCTCGCGCCGTCGCTGCTGATGAACGAGGCGGACCTGCCGGGAACGCAGCTGATCCAGCCCGGCAGCCGGGTCAGCTACGCAGCGCTGTTTGCCGGGGCGGCTGCCCAGAGCGTGAGCTTTGCGCAGTGGCTTACCGAGCACAAGCAGGCCGGCGAGCGGCTGCGGGACCTTCACGAGGCCAGTCCGGAGGTCGGCAATGCCAGTACCCGCGCGGCCAAATTCCTGCAGCTGGCGAGCCTTGCAGCGGTGCTCCTGTGCGCGGTGGCGGTGGCGATGACCGCGCGGCGCTACGTGCAGCGGCATCTGGATATCGTGGCGCTGCTGAAGACGCTGGGCGCCACGGAGGGCTTTGCTCTGGTGATGAGCCTCTCGCAGTTGGCGGCCATTGCGATCCTGGCGACCCTTGCAGGCTCGGTACTGGGCTACGTGGCGCAACATTTTCTGTTGGGGGCGCTCAAGGGCCTGCTGGCTTCGGACCTGCCGCCACCGGGTCTTGCGCCGCTGGGCGTGGGCTTTGCGACCGCGTTGCTGCTGCTCATCGGCTTTGCGCTGCCGCCGATCCTGCAGCTCTCGCAGGTGCCGGCGATCCGGATCTTGAGGCGTGACACCGGTCCGCCGCGGCTGGCGGTGATCCTGGCCTTCGGGCCCGCAGTGGTCTCGATCGTGCTGCTGATCCTGTGGGTCACCGACGACGTGTGGCTGGCGCTGTGGTTTTCTCTTGCGCTCTCGATGATCATTGTCGTGCTGGGCGGCGCGGGACTTCTGCTGGTGCGGCTTACGGGCGCCCTCAGGGGTCGCGTCGGCGTCGCCTGGCGCTACGGCCTTGCGAACCTTGCCCGCCGGCGCATCGAGAGCGTCGTGCAGATCATCGCCTTTGGCCTGGGGCTGACGGCGCTGCTGCTGCTGGCAGTGATCCGCGGCGATCTGATCACGAGCTGGCGCGCAAGCCTGCCGCTCTCCGCGCCGAACTACTTCTTCGTCAACATCCCGCCTGATGAGCGCGCGGCCTTTACGGACTTTCTTACCCAGCACGGCGGGCACATCACCCGCATGCTGCCCATGATTCGCGCGCGATTGACCGCGATCAACGGGCAGAGTGTGCTCACGCGCCACTTCGAGGGGCCGCGCGGGGAGGGCTTCGCGCAGCGGGAGCAGAACCTGAGCTGGTCGGCGGAGCTGGGTGAGGGCAACACGATCACCGCGGGGCGCTGGTTCACGGCGGCGGATGCCGGCAAGCCGCTGGTGTCGGTGGCGACGGACTTCCAGACCTCGCTGGGCCTTAAGCTGGGCGACAGTCTGACCTTCGACATCGCAGGGGAAACCCACGAAGTGCGCATCGCGAGCTTTCGCAGCGTGAAGTGGGACAGCCTGCAGCCGAACTTCTTCCTGATGTTCCCGCCGGGGCTGCTGGATGCGACCGCGGGCACCTACATGACCAGCGCGCAGTACAAGCCCCGGGAGGCCAGTGCCGTGGCGGATCTGGTGCGCCGCTTCCCCAGTGTCTCGGTGTTTGACATGGAGGACCTGCTCGCGCAGGTCCGCTCGATCATCGACAAGGCGGTGCTGGCGGTGCAGAGCGTGTTCGTCTTCACGCTGCTGGCGGGTCTTACGGTGCTCCTCGCGGCGGTGCAGGCCAGCCGCGAGGAACGCCGCTACGAGAGCGCGATGCTGCGCACGCTGGGGGCGCGCGGCGCGGTAGTCCTGCAGGGCGTGCTGGTGGAGTTCGCAGCGATCGGGCTGCTCTCAGGGTTGATTGCGGCGCTGATCGCATCCGGCTGCGGGTACCTGGTGGCCTCGCGCCTGCTGGACGTGCCTTACCGGCCGGATCCGCTGCTGTGGCTTGAGGGCGTGGGCACCGGGCTTGGGCTGGTGTGTGCCGCAGGCTACCTGGCAACACGCAGCGCGATACGCCAGGCGCCGCTGGGAATCCTGCGCCAGGGATAGGGCAGTGGCCGCTAGTGTGCGACGGTCAGCGTGACCCAGCCCTGGGGCTCGGCGTTGCCTTTCCAGTCCAGGCCCTCGACGGTGAGCTGGTAGTCGCCCGGTCCCAGCGCCGTGCTGTTGAAGGCGATGCGCAGCACTCCGTTGGAGTCACGCTGCAGGTTGCCCAGCACAGCAAAGCGGCCCTGGTCCACGCGGTCGATCAGCACGCGGAAGTTACTGTAGCGCGACCAGGAGACATCCACATTGAGCTCATCCAGCTCCGCGGCGCGCGTGAACAGCGTTGCCATCGAGCGGCGCGACGGCGCCGTACGGTTGGGCTCGATCGGGATTTCCCGCGTACTGGTGGTCGGCTGAAGCGGCTGGTCGGCGAGCTGTTTCTTAAGATCCGCAAGCTCCCGCTGGTCGCGCGACTGGTTGATCGACAGGGCGATCGCCGCGATCGCCAGCAGCAGGGCTGCGACGCTGGCCACGAAGAACGGCAGCGGCCGGGTGTAGAAGCGGGGCCTGGACTTCGCCCAGGGCTCCGGCTTGCCCCCGGCCTCCATGAGGCGCAGCGCGGCGTTGACCTGCTTGCTCAGGCCGATCGCATCCAGCAGCTCCGGGTGGCGTCGGCAGAACTGCTCGAAGTCCTGCGCGCCGCGCAGCGGCAATCTGCCCGCCAGGTAGCGCTCGACGATCTGGTGGCGCGCGATGAAGTCCAGATCCATCAGCGGGCCTTCCGCAGGCTCGCTTAATGACGTGACCCTGTGGGCATTGCTGGGGGCATTCATGGGGGCATCACCATTGCGGTATCGTGCATCGCTGCCCGCACAGGCGCGGGCAGTGGCTCACAATTCCCACAGCTTCGCGGCGGAGACCCTTGCATGTCGATGCACAGAGCGCTGAATAAGTCATTTCGGCTGACGCGTTGCAGGATTTACCCTGTCCTGGCGGCGCTAGCGGCCGTGGCGGGCGCTGCACGGGCTGCGGATGAGACGGCCGTCACGATCTACAGTTCCGCCCGGCCCGGTGCGATCTCCCCCGAGCTGTACCGCCCGCTGCCCGGCCGCAGCGGGGCCAGTGCGGGCACGATTCCCGGCTACGCGGTCGTGCAGCAGGAACGAAGCCTTAAGCTTGAGACAGGACGCTCGACGCTGCACTTCACGGACGTTGCGGCGCTCATCGATCCGACCACGGTGACGTTTACGGCCCTGACGGATCCGGCCACGCGGGTGCTGGCGCAGAACTTTCAGTTCGACCTCGTAAGCACCGACAAGCTGCTGCAGAAATACGTGGACCACGTGGTCACGGCCGAGCGCGCCAATGGCGCAAGCGTCAGCGGCACGCTGCTGTCCTCGGCGGACGGTCTGGTTCTGCGCGCAAGCGACGGCGGTATCACGGCGCTGCGTGACTACACCCTGCTGCACTTCGCGGACCTGCCCGGCGGGCTCATCACGCGGCCCACGCTGGTGTGGGAGCTGAACGTCGCCAAGGGCGGCGAGCAGCGCGCGCGCGTCACCTACCAGACGGGTGGAATGACCTGGTGGGCCGACTACAACCTGACCTTCACCCCTGGCGCGAGCTCCGCCGCAGGCACGGTGGATCTGACGGCCTGGGTCAGTGTCATCAACCAGTCCGGTGCGAGCTTTGTTGATGCACGCCTGAAACTTGTCGCCGGCGACGTGCACCGTGCGCAGCCCGCGCCGCAGGCGTTCGGCACGATGGCCCTGGACAAGGCGCGCCGCGAGGGCGCGGGCTTTGCAGAGCAGGCCCTCGATGAGTACCACCTGTACACGCTGGGTCGCGCGACGACACTGCCCAACAACGCCACGCAGCAGATCGAGCTGTTTGACCCGGCGCGCCGCGTGCCGGCCCAGCGCCTCTATGTGTATGCGGGGGCCCCGCAGGGTTATGCCGCCGACAGCCCGCTCACCGACAGGGCGATGGGCCGAGGGGTGGCCGCGAAGGTGCAGAGCCTGCTGAGCTTCCGCAACGACAAGGCCTCCGGCCTCGGCCTACCGCTTCCGGCCGGCCGTATCCGCGTCTCGCGCCTGGACCCTGCCGACGGTTCGCTGGAGTTCATCGGCGAGGACGTCGTGGATCACACGCCGCGCGACGAGACGGTGACGGTGAAGCTGGGCTCGGCCTTCGACATCGTGGCCGAGCGGCGTCAGGTGGCCTTCACGGTGGATAGCAACGCGCACTGGATGGAGGAGGAGATCGAGGTGGAGCTGCGCAACCACAAGAGCGAGGCCGTGCAGGTGCAGGTCCAGGAGGGCCTGTTCCGCTGGGCGGGGTGGAGCATTGTGAGCGCCAGCGGCGATTGGCAGAAACTTGATGCGCGGCGGGTTGTCTTTCCTGTGAAGCTCGCCGCGGATGGCCACGGCCTCGTGCATTATCGTGTGCGCTATAGCTGGTAAGGCCGGCTCAAGACAAGACAAGTTAAGTTAACTCACATGCCGAACC
>CAVSOU010000004.1:0-80549 GCA_963729625.1 uncultured bacterium | reverse complement strand
GCCCCGGCCACGCAAGGATAGTTCGCCAGCAAGAGCACCTAGTACGAGCTTCTTGGTCACCCAAACAGAGCAAACGGAGCGCATGTCCATGCAGTCGTGAACTGCGGATAGGGCAGGTCATGCGCGCGTACCGAGCTGCCACCACGCGCTGTGGCCGGCGTGCTCCTGGCCGCTGTTGCACTGCTGAGGTCGGAGACCTACAGTAGTCACAGAGTCAGGCACGCACGCGGCGCTCGCGATCCGGTGCACGTCTTGCAGCCGGCGAGAGCGCACAGCCTTGCGGACAGACTCGGGAGAAACGCCGTGAGAAGGTCACGTCCGACGGCTGCCGCAACACCGCCAGCATCCCGGCCTCCGTCCGCATCAGAGCGCGATGCGTACAGGAAGGTGGGACGCTGGTACGACCGGCTCGTCGAACCCGCTGCCGGCAGGAACCGACAGATCGGTTATGCGCTGTATCCACCCCGACCGGGGCTGCGTGTCCTCGACATGGGCTGTGGCACGGGCACCCAGCTGGCCGTCTACCAGCAGGCCGGCTGCGACGTCTGCGGAGTGGACACGTCGTCCACCATGCTCGCGGCGGCCAGGCGGAAGCTGGGCCCGGCGGCGGATCTGCGCCTGGAGGGCGCGGCGCAGACCAGCTTTGCCGACGACACCTTCGACCTGGTCAACGTCGTCCTTGTCCTGCACGAGCTGCCCGCACGGTTGCGCCGGCCCGTGCTCGTGGAGTGCAGCCGCGTCGTCCGTGAAGACGGCGCGATCGTCGTCGCCGACTTCGGCTGCCCACCGTATGCCTTCCCGACCGGGTGGCTCTACGAGGGCCTCATCCTGGCGCTCGAGCTAATCATTGGCGGTCGCCAGCACTTCGCGAACTACCGGCATTTTCTCGCCCATCGCGGCCTGCTCCCGCTGTTTGAGGCTGCGCGCCTCCACGTCGCCGACTCACGCGTGGCGGCCGGTGGGACGACAGGGATATACCGGCTGAAGAAGAGCGCAGCTCCCGGTGAGGACCGTGCGCACGCGCACCCGGCCGCGGCTGCCCGCGACGACGATCTTCGGGCCTAGCGGTGACCCGAGACAGCCACCTGGCGCGCGGCTGGCCAGTCTCGCAGTGACACAGGTCGGGATCCGCTCCATGGGACTGGAGCGCAAGCTCGTCAGCCGGCCGCGTCCGCTTCCTTGCTTACCTAACTCTTAGGTAGCGGTCACATCCGCGTCACGTTCCTGTCACGGGGCGCGCATCCTGACACTCTACTATCCAATTGTGTCTGAGAAGGCATCGAAGCCGGCGTGGACCGCGCGCGAAGTACAGAGAAGGACAGAATCAGCATGGAGCCTCGTGACGACACACAGGTACAGCCGGAAGCGCTAATAGCGCCTCCCAGCAAATCCAAACGACCCATGTGGCGTCTGGCGGGAGCGTCTCTGCTCGTCGGCGGACTCGTCGCCGGCGGCCTGACCGTTGCCCGGGGTGGGCAAGGCTCTGTTGCCAATGCGCGTTCGAGCAGTGGCGTGGCCGCGATGCAGGTGTCAAGCATCGCCCAGACGGCGCCAGTGCCCGGCGCGAAGCAGGGATTTAGGGGAGACCAGGGACCTGGTGGCAGCGGAGGACCTGGTGGTATGGGTAGGCCCGGCCAGGGATTCGGTCCCATGGCAGGCCGGTTTGGTGGGGGATTCACGGTCTCCGGCGTGAGCGGGGACACGATGACCGCGACGGTCCGCGGCACACAGACCATCACCATCACCGCGACCAGCACTACCGTGTACACCATGGCAGGCGCGCCGGCCACACTGGCTGACATTCAGCAGGGCTCTCAGATCGCCGTACGCGGCACGGGTGCAACGCGCACCGCGATCACCGCTACCAGCATTGAGGTCATCCTGCCTTCGGAGTGCGGTGTGGTCACCGCGGTCAACGGCGCCACGCTGAACCTCACCGGGTTTGACGGACGCTCGCAGGTCGTGACGGTGAGCGGCAGCACCCGCTACCAGGAGGCTGGCCAGACTGCATCCCTGTCGAATGTGGCTAGCGGCACCGCCATCCAGGCCGAGGGTACCACCAATGCGGACGGTTCTCTCAGCGCGCTGCTCGTCACTATCCAGACACCCCGCCTGATGGGCCAGGTGACGCTAGTGCAGAGCGGCACCTATACCATCACGGGCCGGGTAGGATCCGGCGCCGAAACGGTTACCACGTCCTCCAGCACGGCCTACGTCGATGCCTCGGGCGCTGCCGTGCAGCCATCGACCATCACCACGGGAACCTACATCACCGCTGAAGGCACGCTGAGTGCCGACGGCAAGACCTTGGGCGCACTGCGCATCACCGTCGTCCCGGCCGGTTCCAATAACCGTGGACGAAGCGGGCACTTCCCAGGGCGCAAGGCACCGGCCGCCGGAGCCCCTGCGATCCCGAGCCCAACGGCGACGCCCGGATCCAGCGCCTAGCCACACCGGGCCGACCCGTAGCGGTCGAAGCGGACAGAGTCGTTCAGACTCTGTCCGCTTCTTTGCGTGTGAGATGGTGGTGGCGGATGGACGGCCCGAGGCCACGATGACGCATGGCGAAGCCACACCGAAGCTCTGGCATTGGACAACAGCAGCCGACTCGGTGCCCACTGCAGGGCTGGGCCGTGGCAGCCGTATCACGTCGTACAAGGGAAATCCTCACCCTTCGACGGCAACCTCCCCTACTGGGCGATGAGACTCAAGAATCACCCTCTCACGAGGAGTGCGCTCGCGAGCCTACTCGTCGCTCAGAGTGGCAAATGCCCGCGCTGCGGACTCACCTTCTGCATGGAGGACCACATCGACATCGACCACATCGTAGCCAAGGCAGCTAACGGCCACGATGGGCTCGAGAACAAACAGGCACTCCACAATCATTGCCACGACCAGAAGACCGCCCAGGAAGACCCTGGAAGGGCAAGGACCGCCGTGTCCGACGCTCTTGAGGAGTGACGCTGGGACGGCAGGTATCCCTGACGAGGACCGCACTACCGAGGAGCCGGATAACGTGAAAGCGTTACGTCCGGTTTTGCAGGGAGGCGGACGGCGGCAACGCCGTTCGCCCACCCATTCATGGCAACCCGGCGTTCCGCCGGCTGCTCGACGCTCTCGGCGTCGATGCGCTGACGCGGATCGAGCGGCGGGCCGAGTTGTGCCGGGTGCGCCACCTGTTGCGGGTGCACGGCGATCCCGGCAGCGTCGCCGCCATCCAGGCATCGCTGGTGCTCTTGCTTGTGCTGGCTCGGGTGCCGGCAGGGATGGTGCAGGAGGCGGACCGGCGGGCGGAGGAGGTGCTCTCGGCGGCGGTGCAGCCCCGCTGTGTGGGAAGCGGTTAGCGATGACAGAGACCTCGCCATACCACCGCGCCTACACTTATGCAGTGGGAGACTTGCACGGTGAGACACGCCTTCTGGCCAAGCTGCTGACCGCGCTCCAACCGACACCGGCGGACACGTTGGTGTTCACGGGTGACTACGTCGATCGGGGCGAGGATTCGGTCGGTACGGTGCTCGCGCTGCGTCAGTTGGCAGAAACGTGCCATTGTATCTTCCTGCGCAGCAATCACGACGCTGCCTGGCTTGAGGTATGGGATGGCCATGCGTTCGTCGAGACCCACCACATCCTCGGGGCGCGCGACGCCTGGGAGCGCTGCGGTGGGACCGCCTTCCTCGATGAGGTCGATGCGCGCGGCATGATGCGATTTCGCACCGAGGCCGCCTTTGGCGGCGCCTTCCCACTCTCTCAAGCTGCGGCCGATAGCCAGCTAGGCATGGTGATCCGGCTGTGGCGCGCGTTTCTGTTGACCGGTGACCGGCAGCTACTGAGTGATCTCTGGCCCAACGTGCAAAAGACTCTTGCCTATGCGTCAAGAACCTGGGACACGGATGAAGACGGCCTTCCTGACGGACAACAGCACAACACCTATGACATCGAGTTCTTCGGTCCGAATCCCCTGACAGCCTTCATGATAGTGGGCGCGCTCAAGGCGGCGGCCGCCATGGCCGAGCGGCTCTGCGACGGCGAAGCCGCAGAGCGGTACGCGAAGCTGGCCAGGAAGTCTGCGGCACGTGTGGAGGAAGTGCTCTGGAACGGCGAGTACTTTCATCAGGTGCTCGACGATGTGGATGCACATCCCTACCAATTTGGTGACGGCTGTCTGTCCGATCAGCTGCTGGGACAGCAGCTCGCGCATATCTCGGGGCTTGGGCACCTGGTAGCACCGGAGCACGTGCGCGCCGCGCTCGACTCTGTCTGGCGCCACAACTTCCGGCAGCCAATGGGCAGCTACGTCAACCTGCAGCGCACCTATGTCATGCCTGACGAGTCCGGGCTCTTGCTCTGCAGCTGGCCGCCTCGCGGCCAGCCGCGCTTACCCTTCGTCTACTCGGACGAAGTGTGGAGCGGCACGGAATATCAGGTTGCCTCGCACCTCATTTACGAGGGCGCTGTCCAAGCGGGCATTGAGCTGGTCAAGGCGGTCCGGGATCGGTACGACGGTCGCCGGCGGAATCCCTGGGATGAGGTCGAATGTGGGCATTAGTATGCGCGCTCCATGGCAAGCTGGGCCCTGTTGCCGGCGCTCAGCGGCTTCACATGCGATGTCGAGCAGAGGACGCTGCGGTTCAAGCCGGCTCTCGAACCGAGCAGTTTCGGGGTGCTGTTCACTTGTGCGGCCGGTTGGGGCGTCTACACCCGCTCGCTGGACGACGCCGGCCGCGTGCGCAGACACGTCGCAGTGCTCGGTGGCGATTTGAAGGGCTTCACTCTTTCCGACGGGGATGGGGTGATGACTATCGGCTAGACCCCTCCACCTGGACGAGAGCGCACGCTTATGCGGCCTGCACGACCGCCCCTTCTGCCAGGTCTGTCGGCTGTCGCCTCTTCTCGCCGCAGCCAGTGCTGCGGACCCGGCCGGAGAGCGCTGCCGTCCACCCTGGCTAGCCCGCCAGCCCAAAACCTACATCGTGACACGCCAGTGTTCATGGGCGCGGAGAGGTTCGTGCATGTGCCAGCTGTACTTGCCGAAATGTTGCCGGCAACTGAAGAAGCCATCCGGACTGGCCACCTGCGGCACGTCGGGGAAGGGCGGGGAGCAGACGCTGTATACATCGTCAAGCTGCACAAAGGTCCACGCGCCGAACTGATCCTCCATCCCAGCACCGCGAACTTGAGCGCGCAACATCAGGCGGAGCAGCTATCAGCGAAGGAGAGTAGTATGAGAATCGGTATCGACAGCTATTGCTTCCATCGGTTTTTGGTGAGGTCTACGAGGGAACGACGCGACCAGCCACGCCCATGACGCTCGACGACTTCCTGGCCTTTGCCAAGGAGTTGGCCGTCGACGGGGTGTCACTGGAGTCGTGCTTCCTACCCACGATGGAAGCCTCATGGTTGCAGGCACTGGGCGCCAAGCTCGACAGCTATGGCCTGGACCGTGTCTATGCCTGGGGCCATCCATTTGGCTTGGAAGATGGCACCAATCGCGAGGCATTCGACGACATGGTGCGCCAGATTGGCAATGCCGCGCTGATCGGGGCCAGCGTCATGCGCGTGACGCCCGGTCCTGGGCCCGGCGACTTTCGCAGGGTGCCCCGCCAGCCCCGGCTCGAGGTGCTGGCCCACTGGTACGGGGAAGCAGTCGAGGTGGCGCGGCGCAATGGCATACGGTTGGCTGCGGAGAATCATGGCGACTATACATCAGACGAGATGCTCTGGATGGTCGAGGCCGTCGGTTCGCCATACTTCGGTGTGACCTTCGACACCGGCAATTTCCTCTTCGTGGGGGATGACCCGGTGCAGGCGATGGAAAAGCTGGCGCGGCACACGTTCGCCACGCATATCACGGACCCCGCCGTGGACGTGAGGGTGCGAAAAGGACTCCCACCCTCTAAGTGGTCCTTCCTCTCCAGTACCGCGGTCGGTGAAGGCCTGGTCGACATAGAGCGGTTGCTCCGGTTGCTGGCACAGGCTGGCTACACTGGCCTACTTGCTGTGGAGATTGACTGCGTGCATCCGGCCTACGAGAACAAGGAAGAGCTGGCAGTGCGGAAGAGCGTCCAAGCCTTGCGCCATATGGTCGCGAACACGGCTGAGACGGCCGGGCCACCGTAGACGCCCAAGCGCGGGGCTTGGATGCACGCAGTCCTCCCGCTCGAAATTTGACGGCGAGCCGTGCGGCTGCGGGCCATGCCTGGCGACACGTACTCGTCACGTTCCCGCCCCCGCTCGAGCGTGTCTCCTTCGTGCAGGTGGCGCTTGCAGACGCTTGAGCAGCGAGGATGTCGCCTACGGCACGAGGTGCGCGTCCCAAGATCCGGAGTGTCGCCGGCGACTCCCCGCAATGGATAGCTCTCCGCTGTCGCCCACTGCAGCTGACGTTCATAGCTTGGGCGGCACGAACCATCCATCGACGCCGATACGGGACCCAGTCAGAATACGCGGCAGGTACTGCTCCGAGAAGAGAAGGGCAGTCAGTTCTCGGCGACTGCGCACACCAATCTTGTTGAACACCGCTTTCAGGTGCTGCTGCACGGTCAGTGCTGACAGCGAGAGGGCAGCGGCGATCTCACCCGTCGATAGCCCCTTCAGGACAAGCTGGCTGACGTGTTCCTCGCGCTTCGTCAGGTTCTAGGCGTGCAATACCAACGGAGCGACCTCAGTGGGGCGCGCTACCTCCAAAATCACCGCCGTCTGGCCGACATCGCTCGAGCCCGATAGCCGTGACGCGTGCAGGATTAACCACTGTCCAGACGGTGTCTGTATCCGTGCGCGCGGCGTCTGGTCGTGCCGCGCGGCGCCGTCGCGCTCGCGCACACGAACTTGAGCAGCGATCCCGTAGATGGCCTGAGGCAGCTCGCTGCGCCGCGGCCAGTCGGCGATCTCTGTCAGCCATCGTTCCGCGTTTGGCGTCATGGCGTGGACTGAGAGGTCGTCCGCCAGCACCAGCAGCCCCGGCCCGGCGGGCTCAGGGTGAACGGCCGCGTTGTCTATCAGCAGGGCGGTGCGCAAGCCCGCTGCCAGATGAGGAGTGAGCCGGCTGACGAACGTGATCTCCTCCGGTGTGAAGGCCGGGCTCGACTGCTCTCGGTGCAGGCACAGAAAGCCCCAGCACGACGAGCCGTCAATCACGGCCGCGCGCAGCTCATCGCCGAAGTGGTGGGGCGCCAAGATCTCGCGGTAGCGCGCGCTCTCGTTGGGATGACCCTGCGTTGCCGCGTACAGACCGTTGGCCGGTCGGGCGGCACGGGTCAGCTGCACCCACTTGTTGACGTCATCCTGGAGAAACTCATTGTCGACGAAACGGGAGGTCAGGTGCTCGGGAATGCCCTCGACCACTGAGCCGGTGAAGAGCAGCGTTGCTGGGTCCACGGTCGCGAACCAAAATGAATCGATCGCGATCAGTTTCCGGAGGTGCCGCAGCGTCTCTGACCGCAGGGTCCTGGAGTCCAGCCCCCCATGGCACAAGCGCACGAAAAGCCACGGAGTCGCGCGTTCATCAGCAGCGAGACTTTCGGTTGGTCGATACCCAGCCATCCTCCTGCGTCGCGCGACACGTGGTGCCAGCCGGGCCGGTGGCTTCCAGATCCCCGCCCTTCGCCTCGGCGGGCAGACATCCCATCCGGCACGCCCTGGTGCGGATCCGCACAAGCCGAGACTGATCGATGCCGCCGTGGATCCGCTTGATGCTACCCTCCGCGCTGAACGCACCGCATCCACGCGTGTCGCCGTAGCTTTGCTGTGGACCAGGGAGCTGCAGGACGGGAGAACACGGCGCTGTGCGCTCCTCCTGGTACTATCCGTTTAAGGGGCCCACGCGATGTATATCCTCCACGGAACCTGGATTCCCGACACAGGCGACGCCTACCGGCAGGAAGGCGCGTTCTACGTCTGGGTGGAGACCGACACGCCCGTCTCAGCCGGGAGGCGTAAGGTCGCGGCGAATCTGCATCCGTGGCACCTGGCTGCCGGCGCCCTGGCCGAGTGGCTGGCGACGAGCCTTGGCGTGCGCAACGACCTCGGCGAGCCGCTCACCCACCTGACCGCTATCCGGCAGTTCTTGCTGCCGAGTGCCGATGGCACGCCGTTGCCCTCCTTCGAGCTGCTTCCCTACGTCGACGCGGAGACGCCCGCAGAATTCGCACTCCAGCCATGGCAGATCTGGTGCTGCCGGTTGCCGCGCGTCATCAGCACGCTAAACGAGATTCACTTCCGCGCTGTGGCCGGCGCCGAGGCCTGGCAGCTCGGTGCCGATTTCCAGTTCTGGCATTCGTTCACGCAGACGCTCAAGACCTTCATCTTCCGAGACCAGTACATTCCGGCCCTCAAGGCACACGCACGGGAGGCAGCCGGCGGCACGCGCACGCAGGACGGCGCCGGTGCCGCGCTGGAGTTTGTTCACGCCTGGGAGTGGAAGTCGGACCGCTATGAGGCGGCCATAGAACGGTACGCCGCGGCCATGCCGCTGATCTGCGCTGCACATGCGCGCGAGGACGAGCCGTCGAGCATACTTGACGCGGCGTCCCTCCTCCGCCACTGCGCGGAGCACCTGCTGCATCGAGCGGTGACCGGCACGCCGATGACTGCCAAGATCGATAACGAGGTCGGCCGTACTCTGGTCTATGCGTGCCTGCATCCGTGGGTGGCTCTCGAGCAGAGCTACAGCCCTGCCTCGCCCGTCGCGAATCTCTACCAGCCTGTGACTGCCGACATCTATCCGCAATGGCAGGACTGGCGCCGGAAGCTTGCCGGTACCCAGAGCGCGGGCGCCTTCGCGCTGTGCTTCCGGCTGGACGAGGCGCCGCCCGACGACGGCGATCGCTGGCGCGTCGACATCCTGGTATCCCCCGCACGCGATCCCTCGCTCAAGCTGAGCCTGGCGGACTACTGGCAGCTCAACCGCGCCGCGAAGATCGAGATTCGCCGCCAGTTTGGGGAAGACTTCGAGAAGCAGGTGCTCCTCTCGCTGGGATCGGCCGCGCGGATCTATCCCCGCATCTGGGACGGGCTGGAGACCGACCAGCCGGCAGGCTTCACCCTCTCGCTGGAAGAGGCGTTTGCCTTCCTCCAAGAGACCGCTTGGGTCCTGGAAGACGCCGGCTTCACCGTGCTCGTGCCCGCCTGGTGGACACCCGAGGGCCGGCGCCGCGCCAAGATCCGCCTCAAGACCGCTGCGCGCTCGGGCAACGGCGACACCGCGGCGACCTCAGGGCTATCGAGCTTCGACAGTCTGATTCAGTACCAGTACCAGCTGGCGATCGACGGCCAGCCTATCACCGAGGCAGAATGGCTGGAGCTGGTAGACGCCAAGACGCCGTTGGTGCGGTTCCGCGGGCAGTGGATGGAGCTGGATCGCGAGAAGATGCAGCAAATGCTGGACTTCTGGCGCACGCGCTCCCAAGAAATGCCGGAGCTGAGCCTGCCGGACTTGCTCAGGCTGGCCACTGAAGCTGAAGCCGATCTCGAGTGGGACCACGACGACGCCGTGAGCGAGATGCTCGCGCTGCTGCACGACAAGAGCGCCTTCGCCCCCATCGAGGATCTGCCCGACCTCCGGGGCACGCTCCGCGACTACCAGAAGCGCGGCGTAGCCTGGCTGCGCTATCTCGAGCGCCTGGGACTCAACCCCTGCCTGGCCGACGACATGGGACTGGGCAAGACCGTACAGGTGATCGCCCGCCTGCTCGACGAGCGCGCCGCGTCTGCCTCACGCGCGCCGACGCTGCTGATTGCGCCGACCTCGGTGCTCGGCAACTGGCGCAAGGAGATCGAGCGCTTCGCCCCTGATCTGCGCGCTCTGGTGCACCAAGGTAGCCAGCGCCTGAAAGACGAGCAGCAGTTCAGGGAGGCGTGCGGCGAACATGACGTGGTGATCACCTCCTTCACTCTGGCCCGCATGGACGACAAGCTGCTACACAGCGTGCCATGGCGCCGCGTGGTAGTGGACGAGGCGCAGAATATCAAGAACCCTCAGGCGGCGCAGACCCGATCCATTCTCAAGCTGCACGCGACGCATCGCGTTGCCCTGACCGGCACGCCAGTCGAGAACCGGCTGCGCGATCTCTGGTCGATCTTCAACTTGCTCAACCCGGGTTACCTGGGCAAGGAGGCGCAGTTCCGCCGATCCTTTGAGCTGCCGATCCAGAAGAACGGAGATGCCGGACGCTCGGCCTCGCTCAAGAAGCTGGTCGAGCCGTTCATCCTCCGGCGGCTCAAGACCGACAAGCGCGTGATCGACGATCTGCCGGACAAGATCGAGCAGAAGATGTATTGCACGCTGACGCCGAAGCAGGCATCCCTCTACGAGGCGGTGGTGCGAGACGTCTCCAAACACATCGACGAGGTGGATGGCATCCACCGGAAAGGACTTATCCTTTCCACATTGCTGCGCCTGAAGCAGGTCTGCAATCACCCGGCCCAGTTCCTGGCGGACAGCAGCGCCTATCTGCCCGAGCGATCGCACAAACTCAGACGGCTTGCCGAGATGATGGAGGAAGTCATCGAAAGCGGTGACAGCCTGCTGATCTTCTCGCAATTCACCGAAGTCTGCGCCGCCATCGAGCGGTACGTGCGCCATACGTTGCACTACAACAGCTACTACCTGCACGGCGCCACCAGCGCTGCGCGGCGCGATCAGATGGTCGCCGAATTCCAGGACCCTGAGACCGAGCCCGCCATCTTCATCTTGTCGCTGCGCGCAGGCGGCATCGGACTGAACTTGACCAAGGCTTCGCATGTGTTCCATTTCGATCGCTGGTGGAACCCCGCGGTGGAGGACCAGGCGACAGACCGCGCTTTCCGCATCGGCCAGCGGAAGTCGGTCTTCGTACACAAATTCGTCGTCATGGGCACGGTCGAAGAGAAGATCGACGCGCTGATCGAGGACAAGAAGCGGATCTCGTCCGCGATCGTGGGCGCTGACGAGTCCTGGCTGGCCGACCTCGACAACGAGACTTTCAAGAATCTGATTGCACTGCAACAGCGTGCGATCGTGGAGTAGCGACGATGGCCGAGTTTTCTCGCACCTGGTGGGGTAAGCGGTTCCTGCTGGCCCTGGCAGTCTTTACCGACTCTGCTCGGCTTGGCCGCGGCGCGTCGTATGCCCGGACCGGCAGGGTGAAGGAGCACACGGTCAAGGACGGCAAGGTCACGGCCAAGGTGCGGGGGTCGATCAACCCCTACTTCGGCGTCTACAAAGAGCCAACCTACACCACGAAGATCGCTCTCAAGCAGTTCAGCGCCGCGGACTGGAGCAAGATCATCGCGCGCATCGTGGCCAACGCGCGCCAGGTGACCCAGCTACTGATGGGCGAGATCCCGGACACCATCGAGCACGTGTTCGAGGATCTCGACCTGCATCTGCTGCCGCACAGCCAGCAGGAATTCACCACGTCGTGCACGCGCCCGGACTACTACAACCCCTGCAAGCACATCGCCGGTGTTTACTACGTGCTCGCAGGTGAGCTGGACGCCGACCCCTTCTTGCTCTTCGAGCTGCGGGGACTCTCTCGGCAGCGCTTGCGCGAAGAATTGGAGCATTCAGCCCTGGGTCAGATTCTGGCCTCTGCCCTGGAGCCGGTGCAAGTGCCCGTGGCGGCGTCGCCGTCCTACTACACGCGCCCGACGCTCCGCCCGGCGCCCGAGACCACGCTCAAGGAGTTCTGGGCGGGCGCCAAACGCTTGCCCGCCCCCGAGCCGGCCGGGCGCACCGGGGTGGCAGCGTTGCAGGTGAAGAAGCAGGGCGACTTTCCGTCGTTCTGGCCCAAGGACACGTCGTTCATTGGCGTGATGGAAGAGATCTACGAGCGCGTGCGTAGCAAGAGTCCGGAGCTGCGCTAGGGAGTCACCACTGGCCGGGCACGCATTGACGCCATCGTGTCACTGCTGGTACTGGCCTCGCACCAGACATGCGCCCTGATCGCATGCACCTGACATGACCGTACTACAGGCAGCCGGCGCGTTTGAGCAGCATTTTCCACAACCTTCGGCGCGCATGAACATGCATGCCAGAGGCGGTGGGGCTGCTGGAAGAAGCTCTGCAGGCCGGGCTCGATCCAGAGGCCGAGCGCCGATTCGACGCGCACGAGCCGCAGGGCATCGGCTACAGCTGTCCATCGGTCGCTGGGTAGCAGCAAACCGCGGACGGCGTCATCGCCCACCTCCACGCCCACCACCAGGACTGCCTGGAGCAGGAAGGACAGCCAGTCGCGCCAGCCCGCGGCACCGACAGTGACTGCCGCAGGCTGCGTTGGCTGCCCTGTCGTGTCGTGTGGCAGCGGTTCTGCGGACATGGATAACCACCAATCTCGGGCTCCGCCTTCGTCGCGCGGCTGCGGCGCGGGGTCCGTACACCTGTCACATCACCCGGGTCCAATGCGATCCGACCAGACCCGGTTCGGCGCCGTGCGACCGGGTACCGTCACCGCCTCGCCGGCATTGACCTCATTCTCCGCGGCACTTACCGTGCTCCCCGCGGCGCTCAGCCTGACTCTCCTCCTGGTCCACTGTGACGGGCGACTGGGTAGCCATGCGCACTCGCGTGCCGCGATCGCGTCTGACAATGGCCTGATTGAGTCGGTGCAGAGCGACACCCAGGGCACGGCGCTCCTCCGCACTCCAGTCCGCCAGCAGGTCGGCGAAGAAGGCGTGCCGCGCCGCCCGGGCAGCCCGCAACTCGGCGGCGCCCAGCGCGGTGATCGTCAGCAAGCAGACCCTGCCATCGGCCTGGTTGGCACTGCGCACGACCAGGCCCTTGGCCAGCAGCACAGCCACCTGCCGGCTCACCGTGGAGGCATCCAGCTGGAAGTGCTCCGCCAGGGTGTAGAGGGCCAGGGCGTCCTGCGTCGCAATGGCATCCAGCAGCAGATAGGCAGACCGATCCAGGGCCTGCTCCCGCTGGTGCGCGGACTCCGCGCGGCGGAGCAGCACCGCCGTCTCGTGCGCTACAAGATCGATCCCATCCGCATCGCCTGGTGTGCCACCAGTTGCCATGACGCCCCCCCCAACACCAGGTGCTGCTCGACGCCGCGATCCAAGGCACGCCGCTGCACCGATCACAGCACTTGCATGGTACACCCATATAGATGTATAGTACATCAAACTTGGCCGGATTTCGGGGGTTGGCATGTTTGGCGCGCGTTCGTCAGGGGGTGAGCGCGATGCTCCGTCAGTTGCTGGTGCCACTTGATGGCTCGTCTGCAGCCGAGCAGGCGCTGCCGGTGGCGCGCAGGCTCGCCCAGGCGACTCAGGCGACCGTCCACCTTGTGCGCGTCATCCCGGCGCCGCCGCTGCCCTGGGCGGCGATGGGCACGTACTTGCCACAGTCCGCCGACGATCTAGCGCTGCAGGCCGACGAGCGCGCGGCCTTGGCCGCGCTCGCAGCCGCGCGCGCACGCCTGACGGCCGGCGGCATCAGCGTCTCAACGGCATCGCTCCTCGGGGAAGCCGCGCCTCAGTTGCAGTTCTACGAGCGGGCGCAGAGAATCGACCTGGTGGTATTGGGTCTGCACCATCACGCTGGCCCTGCGCGGCTCACCCTCTGGCCGGTAGCGTCCTACCTGCTGCGCCATGGATCCGCTCCGTTGCTGCTCGTAGGTGGCTTCGCGGATCCGGCGTGCCTGGCGCATGCCGTGGTACCACTGGATGGCTCGGCCGAGCACGAAGCCGTGCTCGGCACGCTGCTAACCCTGGTACCTTCTGTGGTGCAACGGGTCAGCCTCCTGCGCGTCGTGCAGGACGAGGCTCAGCGCTCCGCGGGTGAGTCCTACCTGGCCGAGATCGCGGAACGGCTGGCGCGGCAGGGCCTGAAGGTCGTGGAACGGCGCGTCGTCGTGGGCTGCCCGGAGGTGGCCATAGGAGAGTTGGCGAGCACGGAACAGCTGGTCGTTATGGCCACACACGCCCATAGCTCGCCCCTGCACTGGCTCCCCAGCTCGGTAGCGGAGCGCGTGGTCCACCAGCAGATCGCAGCCGTGCTGCTCCTGCGCACGGGCACGCGAGCCGGCACCCGGCTGCACACAGTGCAGGGCGGCCTGGGACATGAACACAAGTGCGCCGCGGGGACAGACGCGCCCACGGCACTAGAAGGGTAGCCGGGTGATGAGAGTGCTAACACCCGTCGAGCAGCGCACGGAGGTTCCGTGCGCCGGTGCGACGACTGAGCTTGAAGACGAGAAGGCGCTGAGAGCCAGTCCCACGGGTGTTGCCGCACGCCAGAGCGACGGCTACAAATGGATTGTGCTCTCCAACACCACCATCGGCATGCTGGTGGCCAGCATCAACGGCAGCATCATGATGATCTCGTTGCCGGCGATCTTTCGCGGTATCGCCCTCAATCCGATGGCGCCCGGCAACTCCGGGTTCCTGCTCTGGATTTTGATGGGCTACATGATGGTCACCGCCACCCTCCTCGTCAGCTTCGGCCGCATCTCGGACATGGTCGGGCGCGTACGCATGTACAATCTGGGCTTCGCCGTCTTCACGCTTGGCTCGCTCTTGCTCGTGTTCACGCCCGGCACCGGCGCGCAGGCAGGCTTTGAGCTGCTTGGCTTTCGCGTGGTGCAGGGCATCGGCGGCGCCTTCCTGTTCGCCAACAGCCCTGCTTTAATCACCGACGCCTTTGGACCACATGAGCGCGGCATGGCCATGGGCATCAACCAGATTGCCGGTATCTCCGGAGGGCTCGGAGGTTTGCTGGTCGGAGGCTGGCTTGCCAGCGTCGACTGGCGGCTGGTGTTTCTGGTCAGCGTGCCGTTCGGCCTGTTCGGAACCGTGTGGGCGTACCTCCGGCTGCATGAGATCGCCTCCATCAACAGGGGCCAGCACCTGGACATCCCGGGCAATCTTACCTTCCTGGTGGGCCTGACGGCGCTGCTCGCCGGCGTCACCTACGGCATCGAGCCCTACGGCAACAGCTCCATGGGCTGGGGCAATCCCTGGGTTATCGCAGGTATCGCCTCCGGGGTCGTGTTGTTGGCCGCCTTTCTCTGGGTCGAGACCCGCGTGCCCGACCCCCTGTTCCATCTGGCGCTGTTCAAAATCCGCATGTTCGCTGCCGGCAATCTGAGCGGCTTTCTCAGCTCTCTGGCCCGCGGCGGCCTGCAGTTCATGCTGATGATCTGGCTGCAGGGCATCTGGCTGCCCCTGCACGGCTATTCCTACCAGGACACGCCGCTCTGGGCGGGCATCTACACCATGCCGATGATGCTCGGCTTCATCGGCTTGGGGCCGGTCTCCGGCTGGCTGTCCGACCGCTATGGCGCCCGCGCCTTCGCCACGGGCGGCATGGCCATCACCGCCGTCGGCTTCGTGTTCTTGAATCTGTTGCCGGGCGACTTCAACCGATTGCTGTTCTTCGCCATCTTGCTGCTCATGGGCTGTGGCATGGGCCTCTTCGCCGCGCCCAATACCACGAGCATCATGAATTCGGTGCCCGCGGATGTGCGCGGGGTAGCTTCTGGCATGCGGGGCACCTTCCAGAACGTCGGCATGATGGTGAGCATGGGCGTCTTCTTCAGTATCCTGACCGCCGGCCTGGCGTCGTCACTGCCCGGCGTGATGGCTAGCGGCCTGACGCAACAGGGTCTTCCCGCAGCGGTCGCGCATCGGATCGCCGGCCTGCCGCCGATCAGCGTGCTGTTCGCCGCCTTCCTGGGCTACAACCCGATGCGCTCGCTGGTGCCGCCGTCCGTGGCGGCCCATTTGGCCGGCCAGGCGCAGGCCACGCTGTTCGGCAAGACCTTCTTCCCGCACCTGATCCTGCCGGCCTTCATGGACGGTCTGCACATCGCCTTCGCCGTCTCGGCGGTGGTCTCGGTCGTGGCGGCCATCGCCTCCGTCTTGCGCGGCCAGCGCTACATCCATGGGATGGAAGAGGAGTCTGGCGCTGCATAGACCAGGTTGTGTGCTCGGCACGGCCGGCAGGGGGCTGGCTAACCCGCGGAAACCGTCGCGTCGTGGCCCGTTTGCCCGCCTCGCGGTGAGCGGACATGCCCCACTCAGCGGAGTGCTCACCATTGCGCCGGGGACAAGGGTACGCGCCGAAAGTCGGCGATGCGTGCCAGATTGTCGCTGCAGTGACTATTGCCGCGCTGTTTCACAGGGTGCTTGGCGCCACGGCGGAGCCGGGCCTCGCATGCAACATCGGCTCTAAGGCGACGGCAGTGAGACTGGCGGCGTGTGCCTAACGCAGCCTGGCGCCAAACTGGTTCCGGTAGGTAAAATCGTCCAGATCGCGGCGGACCCTCACGGGAGTGAACACGGGCGCGATTGGGTAGCCGAGACGGACGGCATACGCGACCTTCATGAAGGTGGGCAGCGCCAGCAGCGCCAGCAGCTCCTGCCCCACGTGCTCGCCGCCAAAGACACTCATGATCTGCATGCCGATGCCCAGGGACTGGGCCACCAACCACATGTTCTCCATGGCGCAGCCCAGGCTCATGAACCCCAGGATATCCCCTTCCGACGCAGGCGCCCGCTTGCGTGCGTCGTACACCACGACCAGGACCAGGGGACTGCCCTTCATCGTGTCGCTGAGCGAGGATGGCTCACTCTGTCGTGCCACCGCAGCGAAATCGGCGTCTGGCGTACGCCAGGCTTCAGGGAACATGGCGGCCAGGATGCCGACCTTCTTCCGTCGCAATTCGTCTTCCGAGAAGGAGAGCTGCGCATAGTTCTCCCGGATGAACACCTCGGAGGCGGGGGAGGAGATGGCGCCCACCTGGGCCAGCAGGTCCTTGTCGTCGATGACCACGATATCGAAGTTCTGCATGTTGTGCGCGGTGGGCGCCCAGCGCGCCGCCTCCAGGATCTGCCGCAGGTCGGCTGCGGCGATGGGGCGGTCGGGATCGAAGGGCCCGCGGACGGACCGCCGCTCCTGAATCAGGGCCAGGATATCGGACATGGTGCTCTCCTTTGCACGCGATGCACGGCCGCGCTGCTCGGTACTGTCGAGAGATTGACCAGCCTCGACCTGATGGTACAAGGAACAGACTCCAACCGGTCCGCGCCTCACGCGTTGGGCGTGAGCACGCAACGAAAGCGTACCTTGGCCGTGAGCATGCGCACGTAGGCCAGGGCCGCCTGCTCCAGGGGAAACACTTCGACCATAGGGGTGATGCCGGCCATCTCGCTGAACGGTAGAGTAGGGGCGGCTTCGGCGCGGCTGCCCACCCAGCCGCGGACGGACCGCCGTCCCTGGAACAGTTGGCCGACCCCGATCTGCAGCGGTTCAGCCGGCGCGGCGACGATCACGAGCTGCCCATCGTACCCCAGGCCGTTAACCAGGGCCGCGATCGCCGCGCTGTTGGGTGCCGTGGCCAGAATGAGCCTAGCCCCACCCAGCTTCCTCAGCTCGTCCGCGGCATCTGTGGCCTCGGTGTCGATGAAGACGTGAGCGCCGAGCTGGTAGGCCAGTGTAGCCTTCTCGCTGCCGCGGGAGAGCGCCACGGTGTGAAAGCCCAGCTTGCGGGCGAACTGCACTGCGAGGTGTCCCAGCCCGCCTATACCCTGAATCGCCACGAGGTCACCACCCCTGGCGCCGCTGCTCCGTAGAGCCGAGAAGGTCGTTCTACCCGCGCACAGGAGGGGCGCGGCCGTCAGAGCATCAAAGCTCGCCGGGATGGAGGCCAGGGCGCGCGCGGAGACCGTCAGGTATTCTGCGTAGCCCCCGTCAAACGAGATGCCGGGCGTCAAGATGCGCTGGCAGCCCTCAAGGTTCCCGCCCCGACAGGCCTCGCACGTGTGACACGGGCCCCCATGCCACCCGACGCCCACGCGCTGGCCTGCCTGCCAGGGCGCGGTATTCGCTCCGCACGCGTCGATGATGCCGATGACCTCGTGGCCCGGGATACGGGGATAGGCGATGCCGGGATAGCGTCCGTCCTTGGTGATCGCATCTCCATGACAAATACCGCAGGCTTCGACTTTGACCAGTACCTCGCCATCCCCAGGTTCCGGGACGGCCTTTTCTACCAACTCGAAATCGGCACGAGGTGCCGGGACCTGCACCGCGCGCATCGTAGGCATGTCACCCTCCTTGGTTGGGTTCCCATCGGCTTGCACCGCACCGCACGTGGTCGCGGTCTAGCGGTCGGGACATTCGGTTACCTCACGGCGTCTTGCTGGTGGCCTCATCCGGCTCAGTCAGGGAGCGCGCGAATACCAGCGCGGCAAGCGGCAGCAGCCCCCGGCTCAGCGTACCGGGCGGCGTGTGCGCAGTGACAAGCAGCTTGGACCGGCCGGCGGCCACGCGCAGCCCTTGCTCGAGGGTCACGACGCCCAGCATCAGGTGGACGAGGCCGCGATAGCGCAGCAGGACGGGCCAGATCGCCGGCGCTTCGAGCAACTGTGCGCTGCCCCACTGGGCGAGCAAGCCGACCATGTTCGGCCCTCCCGCCACGGACGTCTCCATCGAAGCGATCGATCCAGCGCCGCTGTCCGGTAGCGGACGCGGTGGAGGCCCTGGAAGCGGACGTGTGGGCGACTGGGCAGGTCCTGCCGGAGGGCGCGGCGCACGCGCTGATTCGACAGCCGGCCCAGCACCTGTGCACGCGACGTGGGTCCTGCTGTCCACTACCAGGCGTAGGCTTCCGGGGCGGCGCCACCGGGTCCCGGGAAGATCTCGTCCAGCTTGGTCAGAACCTCGGCGCTCAGAGAGATCTCCAGGGCGCGAAGCAAGCCGTCGAGCTGCGCCGCCGTGCGCGGGCCGATGATCGGCGCCGTTACCACCGCGTTGTGGAGCAGCCAAGCCAGGGCCATGTCGGCTGGCTGCTCGCCCAGTTCGCTACATAAGCTCTCCCAGGCTTCCAGCTTCGGCAAGAGATCCCGGATGCGCTTCTGTTGCTCCTCGGAGGCTCGGCGGCCCTCTTTCGCTTTCTGCAGGGCGCCGCCAAGCAATCCGCCTCCCAGCGGGCTCCAGGGAATCACACCCATCCCGTACGTCTCGCAGGCCGGGAGTACCTCCAGCTCGACGGTCCGCGCGGCGAGGTTGTACAGACTCTGCTCGGAGACCAGGCCGAAGAAGTGCCGGCTCTTGGCGACCTCGTTGGCTCGGGCAATGTGCCAGCCGGCGTGGTTCGAGCTGCCCACGTACAGGATCTTGCCCTGCTGCGCGAGCACCTCCATGGCTTGCCAGATCTCCTCCCACGGCGTCAACGGTCCACGTGGTGCATCTGGTAGATGTCGATGTAGTCCGTCTGCATGCGCTGGAGGCTAGCCTCACAGGCGCGGCGAATATTGAGGGCGGAGAGGCGCGATTCGTTTGGCCAGTCGCCCATCTCTCCGTACAGCTTGGTGGCAATCACCGTACGCTCCCGCCGTCCGCCTCCCTGGCTAAACCACCGCCCAACAATGTTCTCGGTGATGCCCTCACCCTTCTTCCGGCCATACACGTTGGCCGTATCGAAGAAGTTGATGCCTAGCTCGTGGGCGCGATCCATGATCGCATGGCTGTCCTCTTCGGTCGTCAAAGGACCAAAGTTCATCGTGCCCAGGCACAGCCGGCTGACTTTGAGCCCCGAACGTCCGAGTTGTACGTACTGCATGTACTCTCTCCCCTTCATGCGCTCACTACCCGTCGCCTTCAGTATGCACACTGGGAGCGGGGACCGTCTTGGCTATGATCCTTCCTGTCCCGTCTTCGTGTCGCAGTACTCCCGCACGACGACGTGCGTGCAAACACCGTCTTGGCTGGTTTCAGCCGCCTTCCCCTGTTCGGCTGTAGGCTGCCGCGCGGTGTGCCAGGAGCTGGCGGGCGAGACGATCAGCCGTCAATCGTCGCGACCGTCATGGACTTGGTAAGGCTCTTGCATATGCATGCGCCACAGCATACAAGTGCCGTATGCCGATAGCAAAAGCGCGGCACTCAACGACAGCGCGTAGTGGTGCCCGGCCAGGATGAGTATGGCAACAAACGGGAAGATTATGCCGCGCACCCCTATCAGTATCGAGTGTATAGCCATGTATTGCGGAACATCGTGCGGCACGGCGCGCGAAAAGTGAATCACCGCCGCGACAGGGCCTACTTCAAAGCCGGCACTGGATACGCCGTTGAGGAACACGCCCAACACCAGCCAATAGACACCCGGCGCGACCAGCATCGCGGCCGGAAGCGCCAGCGTGCAGAGCCCGACCACGAGCATGGTAAATACCGGACCCATGTGGTCGAAGACTCGACCCCACCAAACCCAAGAAGTCAGATACCCCAAGGACGTAATCACGGTCAGCACGCCGAATGAGCCATAACCCGCGTGGAGCTTGTCGACAATCACGAGGGGATACAGTGTCCCGGCGATGACTGCGCCAGAGGCCATCGTAGAGACCCAGGTCTCGTATCGTGCGAACTCGCGGTTTCGCCGCAAGATCGGCAGCAGGTCGCGCACGGTGTGGCGTGGTCTGGGCGACGGCCGGACCGGCGTAATCCTGGCGAACGTCAGTACGTTGGCGAGAGCAGGCAGCGCACCCAGACCGAACAGCACCTGGTATCCGATGTAGCCCGACCCAAATATCCAGGCCGTAAGCAGCGATACAACGGTCGTCACCGTACCGGTGCCGATGCGCACCAAGCTCATCAATTGGCCGCGGAACTCGCGGGGGTAGATATGCTGCATGACCTCCGCGTAAAACGGCGCGATAATGCCGCCGGTTATGAGGAAGACGGAGACGATGACCACATAAGGCACTGGCCCACGGAGCACAAGAATCAGCAGCAGAACACCGCGCCCAAGAGTGAGGGAGGCGAAGAGAAAGGTTCGGCTGCTCTCGGGTTTGACGGCAAGTGACGCAGGCAAGCACAACATCGCACCGATGGCACTCATGGACACGAGGAGACTGATGCCGAATTGGCTCACGCCAATGGTCCGCGCCACGACGTAGATGTAGCCGACGGCCGAGCCGTTGAACACCCCGTAGAGCAGCCCGCCGGCCAGGTCGAGTCGGAAATCGCGCCGCACCGTGGCTGATACGGGCAAGTTCAGGGTAAAGAAACCGCGCATCGCGCGCGCCGCATAGGCAACCTGGGCACGTCCGTGCACCGGCCGGTCCTTTACCACCTCGAGCCTCTCTGGCCGCTGCTTCACCGCACTCAGCCCCATTGCTGCGCCGCGCTCGGCGTTGAGCCAAACCTGGCCGCGCAATTAGGCTGTGCGCGCACGCGCTCAGGTTGACGTGGGGAACACGCAGCCAGCTCCGGCTTAGCCCAGACGGTCACTATGGTACCCCAGGCAAGAACTCGCCTGCGACAGACGGGTCATGCACCAAATGCGTGGATTCGAGCAATGAAATGAGGTCGGCCAGCGTGTGTAAACTGCCGACGTTTCATCAAACAGTGGCTGAAAGCGAGGTACGTGGATATGGGCGCGTTCTTCGAGACCGACGAAGGCACGCCCCAAGGTGTGGTGGCCACGCCCCCCAACAATAGTGCGAACTTGGGGTGTTGGCGGGCGGTAGCAAGGTCATCGGGTTGATGCGGAAGATCACCTTCACGTCATTACGATCGATCTCGACCCGCTTGATGAGTGCCCGGATCACGGATCGCTGCGTGGTCCAGTCCAACGTGACCAAGCGCTGGCAGACGGTAGCGGCGAAGGCTTCCAGCTGGCCGATCACCATGGTGAGGTCCCGCTGTTGAGCCGCCTCTTCCGCTAGCGCTGGAGCCGGCCGGAGAGGCCGACCACGCCCGAACCGTGCAGGCCCTACGTGGGGTAAGGCAACGAAAGCTTCGTACAACAGCCACTTGTGGCATAACATCATAGCTGCCGCGCGTCGTGACCTCAGTGCGTCACTTGCCACGCCACGCGGGGGCTACTCGCAGGCCGCGCTGGCACACGCTTATTACCAACGCATGGTTTGACCACTACTTTGCCGACCAGTACTGGGGACCCGCTCTCACCCAGCCGTATCGCCGGAACCGCGCGACGACGCAGTGCTTCCTTCATGGCTGTGCCACTGACCGTGCTGGGCGGGTCAGCTGGGCAGTGTCCGCGTGATGCGCTGCTTACACCGCTGCCGCCACTAGACACGAGATCGAAGCCATGCGCCCGAGCATTACGCACTCCGCGAGCCCCGAACTGAACCGCTCTAGCAACACGAAGTCGCAGCTGGAACTGTATCTTCATACGGTCGGGCTCGGTCGGTGCCGCTATCTCACGAGACGCCTTCCGCCTAACCCGTCGCGATCACGGGGCCGACCACGCCTGCATTCCGCGACGGCCGGGTACCAGGTGATGCCGAACTGCCAGAGCCGTGCGTCGGGTGCGCGATGCTCCCAGACCGGCCGCGCGCGGCGAGCACACGTACCCGCCCGGTCGGACCCTCGCGATGGTCGCTCTTGACGACCCACCTCTCACCGTGCTACCGCCTTGCTAGGCGAACGGACTGGCCGGACACCGCAGGTCAGAGGAGACAGTCCATGGACGCACGGCATGACAACACCATTCCCCCGCGCACCGGCATGCGACGTTTGATCCCGCCATGGGAGTACCGCCACCTCCGTGCCGTTGCAGGCGCGCGCATTGACGGTGGTATCGTCTTGGCCGTCTGTGGCGTCCTGACGCTCTCCTTCGGTGGTGCCGATTGGAAGACGTACGGGTGGGCAGCGCTGTTCCTCGCGGCGGCGGCGGTGGCATTCGCGGCCGGCTACTGGGAGCTGACCATCGCCCGCTCCGCATCGCCCAGAACGTGAGCCTGTGCTGAGCTTGTGATGTAACTTGACGGGAGATTGAAATGACAAGGCAGATGCCTGTTGCGCTGTATGTCGTGGTGTTGATTGCCGTTGTCGTGAGTGTGGATGTACTGTTCTTCAGGCATCACTTCTGGGAACGGCTGCTCGTGAACATCGCCATTGTCACAGTGTTCTGGGCCTTCTACTTGAGATTCCTCAAGAAGCCGGGGGCGTGACACCGATTCCTGATGTATATGGCCAAGTGCCTGGTTCTGCCTTTGCAAGGTCTCCACTCTCTTGCTCCTGCATGTCTGCTCCTGCACTTGGTGCCACGAGTTGCTCAGCGGCGGCGCCGCTGCGGACCTGTGCGAGGACAACAGACGGTGCTGGCGGTGCCAGCTACGAAGGGATGCGCCGAGATGGCGGTAGTTCTCCGGTTCTCCGCGGGCCGCACTCAGTACCACGCCCCCAGCCGAGATCGGTACAGTAGTACTTGCGAGCACGCCTGCTCAGTGTCGGTGACGGGTGACGTGTGGATCCTGCGACTGGGCGAGGCAAGGCGAGGGAGTGACGTCGATGACCAGCAAAGTCGAAATACTTGACGCAATGCGGCAGGCGACCGCGGACGTGCTGCGCACGTTCGGCCCGCTCACCGCAACTCAACTGGATTGCCGGGTGCACCAGGAAGAGGGAGGCTGGACGGCGAAGGAGGTGTTGGCGCATCTCGCAGCCGGCGGGGTGACGTACGAGCGCATACTGCAGCGCCTGGTCGACGGTCAGCCGCTATTCGGCGAGGTGGGCAGTCTGCACGATCGCAACCACCAGATGGTCGCGGCCTACGTCGAGAAGGACAAGGACGACTTGCTGGCCGCATTCCAAGCCGGACAGACTGCGCTGGCGGCGAAGGTGCAGGCCCTCTCCGACGACCTGTTGGCGAACGTGGTCGCGTTGTCGTCGGACCGGCAAATGCCGATGGCCGATCTCCTGCTCATGATCGTGGGCAAACACCCCAGTGGGCACGCGCAGGAGGTCGAGCAGGCACTTGTTGCGCCCGCTGTGCCGTAAGGAGACAACGCGCCTCTTCTGTCTCCGATATCCGGGCGTGAGGCATGCGCCCCGATCGCGCGGCAGCTCCGGGCAGTGAGGGGTGAGTCCACGACGGTGGCCCGCCAGGGATCCACTGCAAGAATATGCCAGTCACAGCCGCCTGCCGCGCACCGCCCACGCGCGGGCCGTCAACGCAATCGTGCCCTCGTCGCGGACAGGGAGGGTCGCACGCAGCCGGTCGCGCAACGCAGTGCGGCGCCTGGCATCGAGCGCCATGACATACGCCGGCGCCGGACCTTGGCCGCCAAGGAACGGCACCCAGTACGCATCGAAGTCACGGAACGGCGTTGCCACCTCGATCGCCTGCACGGTGACGTCCGCCAGCGGCGCGGCATGGAAGAGGGTGGTGAGCGGTCCAGGCGCGCACAGCGGGAAGCGACGGCCTTCGTCGAGCTGTTCGGCGTCCGGGTCGAGCGCGACGGCCACGTCCCAGAACCGGCGAAGAATCTCCATGCCGGCGGCGTAGTCCCAGACGTAGGCCGCAACCTGACCACCTGCCCGCGTTGCCCGCACCATCTCGGCCACGGCTCCTCCCGGATTCGGCAGGAAGTTGAGGGCAAGGCCAGCTACCGCGGCATCATACTCGGCCGTCTCGACCGGCAGGGCCTGCGCCTCCCCCACCACGTAGCGCAGGCGTGTATCGCTGGTCGACTGTGCAGCATACGCAATGTAGGCAGGCGAGGCATCCACGCCAGTCACGGCTCCAGGCGCCGCGCACTGCACGATCGTCTGGCTCAGCGCGCCAGTTCCACACGCCACGTCGAGCCAGCGACTCGCTGGCGGCACGGCCAGCCAGCCCAGGAACTCGCGGGCGACGAGGCGACTCCAGCGCCCAATGAATGGTTCGTAGCTGGCACCACTGGCCCACACGTCCCGCAGGCGATCCTCGTGCATTGGCCTATTCACTCCCGCCTCGTCCGCACCAGCACACCTACCACAGCTCCATCGTAGCAACCTTCTCTGGCCGCAGTACCTGATCAGATGGGGCAATGAGAGCGATGCGCCCACGCCGTGAGCGTACCGTTTCGTGGCTGAAGCTCTATGTTTCTCGCCCGAGCCGTCGTGGGACCTTGTGTGGCGGCGTATGGGTATGCACGATGGCGACAGTGGCTCGACGCCCTCGCCACTGCTGTGGACGACGCGCGCAACAGAGGCCCTAGCGCTACAGGTGCTATGGTGGAATCGGTGGCAGACCGCATGGCCGGAGCCGGAGCCATGCACGACCGGCTGCCGCTGCCACAACGAAATCGGCTGTGGCTGGCGTGCAGGTGCAAGAGGAGCAGCAATGTCCACGCTTTCCACTGAGCTGGCCGCGATCCTGCGCACAATTGTCCGGCCTGGCGACTTCTATGCTGCGGGAACGGCCGAGGTCTACGCGCCGGGCCTGGCGGTGGACGGCGCCGGCGTCGTCGCCTTGCCGCTCCTGCCGGCCCAGGCCACACAGCTTGTTGCCGTGGCCGAGCGCGCTCCCTACGGCCGCGGCGAGGAGACCCTCCTCGATACTGAGGTGCGGCGGGTGTGGCAGATCAGCGCGGATCGGGTCCGCTTTCAGGGTCGACACTGGGCCGAAAACCTGGCGGCCATCGTGGCGCGCGTCTCTGAGGGTCTGGGCGTTAGCGAGCCGGTCGAGGCAGCGCTGTACAAGCTCCTCGTCTACGACGAGGGCAGCTTCTTCGTCGGCCATCGCGACACCGAGAAAGCGCCGGGCATGTTCGCCACCCTGGTCATCGTCCTGCCTTCGGTCTACGCGGGCGGCGAACTCGTGCTGCAGCACAAAGACCGCGAGGTGCAGCTCGCTCTGCAGTGTAGCGATCCCTCGGAGGTAGCCTTCGCGGCCTTCTATGCGGACTGCGTGCACGCGGTGCTGCCGGTCACCGCAGGCTACCGCCTGACACTTGTCTACAACCTGCTACGGCGAGACGGCGACCGGAAGCATGCGGAGCACCTGCCCCAGCCGCCCAGCTATGAACATGAGCAGGCCAGCAGCGCGACGGTGCTGCGGCAGTGGGCAGAACGCGCCGGCTTGCCAGACGACGAGTCGCCCGAGAAGCTGATCTGCCCGCTGGAACACGCCTATACGCCGGCGGCGCTGTCGTTCGCTGCCCTCAAAGGGGCCGATGCCGCGGTGGCGGCAGTGCTGACGTCGGCAGCGCAGCAGGCGAGGTGCGACCTACACCTGGCCCTGCTCTCCATCCGGGAGAGCGGTCCCGCCGAGTACATCGGTGACTACGCGCCGCACCGTCGGTGGCGATCGGACGAGGAGGAGGAGGAAGATGAGGAGGACTACGAGGTCGTCGAGGTGTCCGACCGCGTGGCCACCCTCTCCCACTGGCAGCGCCCGGATGGCGGCCAGGCGGAATTGCCTGAGCTGCCGCTCGAGGAGGAATCGGAGGAGCTGTGCCCGCCGGACGCCCTGGAAGCGCTGCAGCCCGACGAGCAGTACTTCCAGGAGGCGACCGGCAACGAGGGCGGCTCCTTCGAGCGTACCTACCATCGCGCGGCATTGGTGCTCTGGCCGCAGCGGCGGCGCCTCGCCGTGCTCGCGCAGGCCGGCACGCGGGCGACCCTGCCCTACCTGGCGGAGCTGGCCAGGCAGTGGGAGGAAAGCGGCGCAGGGGAAACGGCGGATCTCTGGCAGCAGGCCCACGAACTCGCCGGGCACATGCTGCACCACTGGCCGGGCGAAGGGTCAGGGTACCCGGGCCTAGGCCAAGCGCCGGGCGATACCACGACCATGCTGCGCTTGCTGATCCGGCTGCACGATGTGGCGAACATTGACGCCTTTCTGGCCGAGATTACAGCCACAGGTATGCATATGCAGGGTGACAACGACGCTCTGCTGCTGGCCGCAGAACTGCTGGCTCCGGAGCGGGCGGCCGCGCTGATCGCGCGGGTCATCGCCGCCAATGCGGCAGGAGCGCTCGGCGCCTGCGCCGACCTGCTGGCCCGAGCCGCCGCCGCAGGCAGCGGCTGGGACCTACGGCCCGCCGCGGCCGCCCTGTTGGCGGCACTGCCGGGCGACCCGGCACGCAGACAGTCAGCAGCCACGATGTGGGGACCTCGGACGGTCGACTGGGCCGTGGTCGCGGACGCGCTCACTGCCTTGGGCAGCATCGACGCCAATCTTGCGGATGCCATGGCGGACTACGTGCTGGCCTGGCCCAAGACCTTTGACACGGACGCGGTGCTCGTACCCGCGCTGCTCCGCCTGCACGACCAGTCGGCGAGCCGGAACGTGCCGGCCGTGCGCCGCTTGCGCGACATCTGTCTGGAGCACCTCCGGGCGCGTATCGCCCAGCCGCTGGCACCGCCACCTGACTGGAGAAGGGAGAGCACGCTCACCTGCCACTGCGCCAACTGCAGCTCGCTCGGCCAGTTTCTGGCCGATCCCGCCCGCAAGACGTGGAGCCTCAAGGCTGCCGAGCTTGACCGGCAGCACGTGGAAGGGACAATCCGGGCCGCCAACGCCGACCTGGACGTGACCACGGAGCGCAAAGGGCGCCCCTACACCCTGGTCTGCACCAAGAACCAGGCCAGCTACGAGCGGCGGGCCAAGCAGCGTGCGGAGGATCTGGCTGCCCTGGCGCGGCTGGAGACCTGACCTGGCGTGCTGACTCCTCTCCCTCCGGGATTGTGCCGAGGCCGGGGAAGGGGAAGGGCGGTCTTGGGCCTCCAGCGCGCGATTCCAGTTGGCTGGGCGCCGCGCGCGCGGCTCACGACGACCCTGGCGCCTCTCCACGACACGACACTTGCGCCCAACGCAGGCGAGCAAGATCGCGTCCAGACCGTGCAGCCGGTCACCTGTCAAGGCCTGGCACAAGCTGGATAAGCATGCACACGGACACTAGCCGGCATTAGCCAACAGGCATCTGTCTACCCGGTCTCACCCCTTCCCCACCGCATGCTCCAGCGCGCCCACCGCAGCCGTCGAGTCAGCTGTCGCGACAAGGTAGCCAACCCCATAGGGGGCCTGGTAGGAAAGCACCTCGCACCACGACGGACGCACCGCCGCCAGTGCGAGGAGGAAGGATCGCAGGCCGCACGCCTTGCCAGCCTCCACGATCGCCTCATCGATGCCGAGCAGATTCGCCGGGTCGCCGGAGCGGACGGCCTTCACGATTGCCGCATCGAGCAGGGGCCCTGCGGGATGGTAGCCGTAGGGTCCACTGGCCAAGAGGACGTGCGAGCAGTCACCGGATGCCACGACGGCCACCCGCGTCTCATTCGCACGTTCGCGTGCCGCGATGGCCTCCCCCAGCGCACCGTACGCGGCCAAGGGCTCCTCCCACACCGTCAGGATCTGCTCAACCGCAGGCAGCCGGCCGAGCGACTCGCGGAGGAAGTACATGGGCACGTCAAAGCCGTGACCGCGGTGGGGCGAGGCGATAATGAGGCGCGCCGGGCGCAAGTCATCCGCCATCCACCGGCACGCCCGGCGCACCGCTACTATGGTCTCGTCTACCGCATCCCCACGTTGGGCGGCGAACGCCGGCAAGAGAATCGCTGGATGGGGCAGGAATGCCGCGCCGACCAACATGCCGCCGTGTTCCCTCCTCACGCCTCGCGAACGGGCGCCGCCGCGCGCCATGCGCCGCGCCCAGTATGCCGCGCTCAGCAGGCGACGTCAACTCCCGCAGCGGCGCCCGTCGACGTCGGCTCGAGCCCTTCGCTGCCGGATAGGCGAGGCGCCAGATCCTGCCGGACAGTCGATCAGGGCAACGCTGCTACTGCTTACAGTGTGATGTTGACACTCGCGCCACAGCGGCCGCACCGACCGCCCCTGATCGTACCGATGACTTGCACCCGGTACCCCGCCCGCCGGATGAGCACCAGCCCGCAGCCAGGACATTTCGTGTCGCCGGCGATGTCCGCCACGTTGCCGAGGTAGACGTACCGCAAGCCCTCCGCCTGTCCCAGGCAGCGACCGCGCAGCAGCGTCGCCACCGGCGTCGCTGGCGTCTCGAGCATCTGCGCCGCCGGGAAGAACCGCGTCAGGTGCCAGGGCGTCAGCCCACCCAGGTTCGCCGCGATCCACGCCGCCGTCTGCCGCAGCTCGACGTCGCTGTCGTTCCAACCTGGCACTACGTTGGTTACGCACTCGACGTGCAGCCCCCACCGGGCCCGAGCCCGCGCCGTCACCGCCAGCAGGTCCTTCGGACGCGTGTGCGCCAGGGCCTGGTAGAATCGGTCGCCCGTGCTCTTGATGTCGACCCGGTACACGTCCAGGTAGGGTGCGATGAGGTCCAGGTGCTCCCGCGTCGCGTAGCCGTTGGTCACGTACACCGTGTACAGCCCGGCCGCCTTGGCCAGTTGCGCACACTCCAGCGTGTAGGTAAGCCAGATCGACGGCTCACTGTACGTCCACGCCACCCCTTGGCAGCTCTGCGCTAACGCAGCTTCAACTAACGCTGCCGGGGCCAAATTGGGCGCAGGCCACCTGCCTTGCTGGCACGGATCGGCGTAGGCCAGCTCCCAGTTCTGGCAGAACCGGCAGCGGAAGTTGCAGCCCGGCGAGCCGACCGAGAAGACGCGCGTCCCGGGCCGGTAGTGGTAGACCGGCTTTTTCTCGATGGGATCGGCGGCGGCTGCCGCGACAACGCCGTAGATGCCGTCGTAGACTGTGCCGTCGAGGTTGACCTTGGTGCGGCAGTAGCCAATCTTGCCAGGTGGCAGGGAGCATAGCCGCTGGCACTGCCGGCAACGAACCCCGCCATCCAGGCCTGCCGGCTCCGTTAACAGGGCCTGCCGCAGCCCGGGCGGCGGCTCGTCTGGCGCTCGGTCCTGCGCGTGCGTTCTCACGGGCGGTGTCCCCACGATGGAATCCCCGGCCCGATGCTCGTTCCCGGCCGGGCTGCCTCAATGGTACCGCGCGGCTATCAGCCCCGCTGCTCAGTGCTTGCGGCCCGCCGAAGCGTGTCCGACTTGTCGAACGAGCCTCACTCACGCGCATTGCAACACCTGCGCCCGTATCGGGCTCGCTGGAGTTCCTGATCAGTCGCCTCGAAGAGCAGTGTTTCTGCCATGTTTGCTGGTCGCGTCAGGTGCATACATATTCGTCGCAGCGTTGGGCTGTAGTACGAGTGCGCACGGCGAGACACTGCCAGGGCGTTGTCAAGCGCTGACCCGCGTCGCTCAAGCTGCTGACCGCGAAGCTGGCTGGGACTCCATCTGGGTGTTCGACCATTTCCATACCGTACCCGCACCCGAGATTGAGACGACGTTCGAGTGCTGGACGATCACCGCGACCCTATCGCGTGATACCAGCCGCGTGAAGATCGGCCAGATGGTCACCTGCAACGGCTACCGCAGTCCAGCTCTCTACGCCAAGCTGGCCTCAACCGTCGATGTGGCCAGCCATGGCCGACTCTATGCCGGCATCGGCGCCGGGTGGTACGAGCACGAGTGGCGTGCCTACGGCTATGGCTTTCCCGAGACGCGCGAGCGCCTGGCCCGACTGGCCGAAGCGTGCGAGATCATTCACCGCATGTGGACGGAAGCCTACCCAGTATTTCAGGGCCGGTACTATGCCATCGACCGCCCCATCAACGAGCCGAGAGGGGTACAGAAGCCGCACCTGCCTTTGTGGATCGGAGGCGGTGGGGAAAAAGTCACGCTCAAGCTCGTCGCCCGCTGGGGTGATGCCTGTAACGTCGGCCCCGACCCGGAAACTGTGCGCCATAAGCTGGCGGTTCTCAAGCAACATTGCGAGACCCTCGGTCGCGACTACGACACGATCATTAAATCGACTGGGGTGACGGTGCACCTGGTGGAGAACATGGCCACCGCCGAGCAGGAAACTGCGCGCGTCCGGGGCAGCCAGGCCTACGAGGAGTACGCGCGGCAAACCATCGTTGGCACTCCCGACCGTGTGCGGGAGCGGCTTGAGCAGTACGTGGACGCTGGTGCGGACTATTTCATCGTGACCATTCCGCGCAATGCCTACGACCAGGAGCCCCAGACGCGGTTTGCGCGCGAGGTCGTCCCGCAATTCACCTAGCGGTTCTAGCGGCGCTTTGCTTCGCCGTGGTGGTCGTCAGCCGGAGGCCGATGACGGGCATGCTGCGCGCGCTTGGGCACGGATGCAAGGCCTGCGCCCGAGTCGGTATTCGGGTGCGGGCTGCGCCGATGTGAAGAGCGTGGTAGGCTCAGGGTGGGAGGCGATACGCCAGTGTGGGGTGAGCCACTCTACCCGACGACGGCGCACGGCGAGGACCGTCCCGGTGAGCCTGTCACGGTTCTGCGCTGCCAGGAGCACTTGCTGCCGATGTGGGAACGGTGGACCGATGGCAACCCGGCGTTCCGCCGACTGCTTGACGCCTTGGGCGCCGACCCGCTGACGCGGATCGAGCGGCGGGCCGCGCTGTGCGGGGTGCGCGCGCAGTTGCGGGCGCACGGCGATCCCGGCAGCGTCGCCGCCATCCAGGCGTCGCTGGTGGTCTTGCTGCTGCTGGCCCGGGTGCCGGCAGGGATGGTGCAGGAGGCGGACCGGCGGGCGGAGGAGGTGCTCTCGGCGGCGGTGCACCCGTACCCTCTCGCGCCAACGGAGTGAGCCGACACGGGCACGGGCTGCACGGAGACCGGAGCCGGTCATGGCCCCTCACCATGGCGGGTCGCTGCCCTGCTTCGCGTCGGCTATCCGCGGCCGAGCCCGAACCGGCGACCAGCGTATCGCCAGCGCAGCCAGCGCCAGATCCAGCCGGAGAGCACGGCCGCTCGGCGGGCGAGGCGCTGATGTATACTCGCACAAGCGACATCGTCGAGTAGCGCGGGGGAAGGGGGGTGCAATGAAGCGTTCAGTGCTGACCGCTGTGGTGGCATCTGGCGTCGCGTTCTTGTCCACTCTGGGTCCATATGGGCTGCCCGCTGCGCGGCCACACGCGTTGGTCTCGTCGGCGCCCGCGCGGGTCAGCCATGGGAACGTCAGCCTCGTGAATGCGCTGGCAGGCACGCAAGTGCGAGCGGTCGACGTTGCCAAGGTGCCCTACCAGCCCAACATTATGCCGGCAGGCATGGCGCCGGCACACCTGGAGTTCCGCTTCTCGCACTACTATCCCCATGTGCTGCCCACGGGCACCGTCGCCGTGCCCACGATCGCCGTGTACAGCACCGCCTCGTTCGGCGAGTACCAGTGGGAGCAGGTCGAGCGTCGCCTGCTCGCCATCCTCCACGCGCATCCCAACCTCAAGAAGGTCACGGTGCTGCCGCTGCTGCCCCCGCAGCCGGCGGGGCAGATCTTCCACGCGGAGGGGACGTACCTCTCGTTCAAGGGCGGACAGGCCCTGTGCTACCTGGCGTACTACGCCTCGGATGTCTCCCCCGTGACCGCGAATCGCCTCATCTACACCTGCCAAGGGCTGACGGCGGACGCGCAGTACTATGTGGCGGCCATCTTCCCCGTGCACCTCAGCCTGTTGCCCGGCAGCATCCCCGGCAACTTCGACTACAACGCGTTCGCGAAGGGCTACGCGCGGTACATCGCCACCCTGGCGGCGCGTCTGGATACGCCCGCCGCCGCGCAGGCCAGCACGCCGGGATTTGCCCTGCTCGACAGCACGGTAGCGTCAATCGCCATCAGCGACTGAGGTCAGTTGTTAGCTCCGACCTCAATTCAGGCCATACTGGTCCAGCCGGAGCTTCCCTTGATCGCCGCATCTCACCACCTGCGCGACGGACGCCTCCTCGCCGTCAAGTCCGCCAGCAGGCCGATGAACAGCTGCTACGTGGCCGTTGGCCCGCCGACGGACTCATCGGCGGCGGCGCGGCGCAGACGAGCTTTATCCGCCGTGATGGCGCTCCTGATGCAGCTAGGCCATCGTGGACTTGCCTGAGATGAACGTCCTTATGCGGAAAGACGGCTCAGGCGAGCGCCTGCCGGTACAGCGCCAGGAGCTTGCCCCAGGCCCGCTCGGCAGCCGGCTCGTCGTAGATCTGCACGCCGTTTTCGACCGGCATATCCGGGATGCACCAGCCATGGAGCGTTCCCGCATACACCTCGACCTCAGCAGGCACGCTCGCGGCCGCGAATGCCTCGCGCAGCGTATCTTTCGCCTCGGGCTGCCGCGCGTCGTCGTTGGAGGCGACGGCAACGTACAGGCGCGCTTTGATGCCGGCGGCAAGCAGATGGGGACTGTCAGGCGCATCAGTCACCAGGCCACCACCGTGGAATGACGCACCGGCCCCCACCCGCCCCGGCACTGCCGCCGCGGTCCTGAGCGCCAACGCGCCGCCCATGCAGTACCCCTGGGTGCCCACCGGCCTCGCCTTGTCAACTTGCGGTTGAGCATCCAGGAAGGCGACGTAGGCGACGGCATCCCGCGCCACAGCACCGGGCGCGTGCAGCGGCGGGACAAGCTGTTGCAGCTTCGCGCGATCGGCAGGATTCTGAAAGCTGAACGGACCCTCCAGCACGGGCGGCTTCGCCGACCGATAGAACGGATTCGGCACCAGCACGGCGTAGCCTTCCGCGGCAAGCCGTGTGCCCAGGTCGCGCAGGGCCGGACGGAGGCCGAATGCATCCGCCCAGACCAGGACGCCGGGGTGCGTGCCGGTCGTGGGGTAGAGGAAGGCGGCGTCGCACAGGCCGTCGGGCGTCTGAATCTCGACATCGGCCTCGACGACCGGCAATCGTGTCCCCGGCACCGCTCCCGAGCCGGTGGCGCGTGCGCCCTGAGAGTTGCCGGGCTGTGGGCTGGTCTGCCTATCGTTCGCCATCGTGCATCTCCGCTTCCATAGCTGATCGCGCCATCCGGTCCGCCCGCGGGTCCTCCGTGCGGCCCGCCACTCCAATCATGCACGTGATCGCGCCGGCCCGCGGCCCGCCTACTCTCTCGCGCGGAATATGTGCCGACTCTATTGCCCGCGCGGCGGGCACGGCGACAGCAAGAGATCCCGCAGGGGCTGCTTGCAGCCGGACGAGCCGTCTTCATGTAGCACGGGGTGAAGGAAGCGACGATCGCGCAGCTCACCCAGGAAGCTAATGAGCGTTCGACACTTGCGCCCATCGCGCAAGTGTCGAATCGACGGTTACTCGCAGCGCTGGGCTACCATCAACGCCCGGCCTGCGCCTGCGCGCACCTGTCTATCGATGCGTTTCTCGACCGGTCCGTGGGGGCTGGGCGTATGATTAAAGCAGATGAAGCGTCGTACTCTAGAGGCCATGGTTCTTGAGTCTGGCCGCCCGGGCTGCCGATCAGTCAGCTGTACAAGAGCCTAACGAGGTGCACCCAGGGACATCCGCCGATGCTGAAGCGCGTGCTACCTGTTGATCTGCTCGAGCTTGAGATCGCGTTCGAGACCTATGGGTACGAGATCAGTTACTACCTCGATCTACAAACCGGTGAGGTGGAGGCGACAACTGACGAGGAACGCTCTTACCTGGAGAAGCTCTTTGAGGAACTGCCGGAAGATACGGACTTCGAGGCGCTCGACTGGCCGAAGGTCTGCAAAGAGCATGGCTGGCCGGAATGGATGGCCAGCACCCTCCAGGTGGCGTGCCGTGTGGAGATTGGCTACGGGACCCGCTACTTCCGCGTGCCGCGCGATGAGTCGGACGACGCCTACAGCGACATGGAGGACTTCATCGCCACGCTCAAGAACCCACGGCTCCAAGACCGATTGAATGATGCCCTCCGCGGAAAAGGTGCCTTCAGGCGGTTCCGGGACGTGCTGGCCGAGCACGAAGACGAGGGCGAGCGCTGGTTCGCCTTCAAACGCGAGTGCTTGCGCAGGCGCATCCTGCAGTGGCTGGACGAGGAGGGTATTCAAGCGGTGCCAAGGCCAGGATCGTGACGTGCGCAGCTTCGATCGCCGCGGTCCTGAAGAGAGGCAACAAGACATTACGCGCATCGCAGACGCATGGCAGCTCCGACCGGGCGGTCGAACGCAAGGGGGTTCAGAAGGTCAGAGCCAATGTTGCGAGTCCGAGGGGCGTTGGCCGGGCACCAGGTCGGTGATACATGGAGCCGACCTGGCGCTTATCATGCCTGCCAAATGCCTGCCACGCACCTGCTCTTGGCGGTCCGGGCGGGCTGGACGGGCCAAATGTGTTCTAGTAACTCGCTGTCGTCCGTGCTTGTCACTCCTACTTTGTTCGAAATAGTGCTAGCCGTTGAACGGCAGAGCGCGCTTCCCAAGCAGAATGTCGCCGGTTCGAGCCCGGTCACCCGCTCCTCTGGCGGGCCCTCAGTTTGACTGGGGGTTCTCGCCGTTTTTAGCACGTTTTTTAGCACGTGCCTTCCTCTGCCGTGGTGGGCGCAGTGAGGCGGCAAGCCGCTCAACTGCCTTACGCTGCAATGCGATGTCACGGTGGACGTAGATGTCGCCGGTGATGCCCACAGTGCTGTGTCGCATCATTTCGCTGATCACTTTGAGATCGGTCCCGCCAGTGTGCAAAGAAGTCGCTCTCAGCCGGCGATGCTGAGGCCCTGCGTCGGGCCATCGCCGCCGGTGAGCAGAAAGCTCATGTGGCGCGAAGCTTCGGCATCAACAACGAGGCGCTCCACCAATGCGTGAGGGCCAAGGAATAGTGCCTGACGGCGCGCACGTGTCCCGAGTGATAGGAATCGCGCCATCTTCGAGCAGATAGGCACGGTTGTGGGCCGATTCAGTGCTATACTCGCGTCTGGTGATCTTCCGGAGAGTCGGCCACACACAGGTTTGCTGGTTCGAACGCATGCCTTAGCGCACAAGAGATTGGAAGCATGCTGTGGCAGCAATTCCTCCTGTAGGGAGAGAGGTCTTGACTCAGGCAATTGCGCGCTTTGATAGTGAGCTTCGGGGACTCCCGGAGTGGGCGGACTGGGAGAAGAAGGAATCTCAGAAGTATGCCATCGAGTACAATGGCAAGCTCTACCCGCCTAAACAGATCATTCGTACCGCTACCGGCGCTGCTGACTTCTCCGGTGGTGAGCAGGCAAATCGCTATCTTGCCCAGCGCGGCTTTAGGATTGTGGCTTTGAGATCGGACGTCGGTGTCGATTCTGAGGCCGATGCAAGCACAACCCACCGATGGTGGTGGGTGAACCAAGGCTCGACATATCATCAGGAAATGACGGGCGGGTATCTCTGGGCACCGGCCCGGACGAAGTCCGGTCGCTCGGTGCAGCACCACCTCAACGTCACGCTGGTCAAGCCTGGTGATGTGATCTTTCACTACGCAAATGGCAGCATCAAGGCGGTGAGCCTTGCGGCCGGTGCTCCGGAGCCCGCGTCGCGGCCGGAGGCGTTGCCGAGTGACTCATGGGAGCAGGAGGGCAATCTGGTCCGAACCACGTATCATCAGCTCAACCAACCTATACTGCTGACGGACCTCCCGACCGAGTGGCGCGGCGCTGATGCAGGCCCCTTCGATAGCCAGGGTGGCGTGAAGCAGGGGTATCTGTTTCCGGTCGCCCTCCCATTCGTGCAGTCCATCGCCAACCGATTCCGGGATCGGCTTCCCGACTACGCTGCGGCGCCCAATGACCCCGACGTGACGAATAGCCATATCAGCATCCCGCCGGCGCCCGGATTTGAGCGCCTTTCGGCAACTCGAACGCTGATAGACGCTATCCGCCATCGCGGCTTTGTCTTCGAGCCGTGGCAAATAGCTTCGTACGTCACTGCGTTACGCACCAAGCCGTTTGTGTTGCTGGCCGGCATCACGGGTACCGGTAAATCGAAGCTTCCAAAGCTGGTGGCCGAGGCCACAGGTGGGCGGCACAAGCTGGTCCCGGTTCGGCCGGACTGGACGGACAGCGCCGATGTGTTGGGCTACACGGATCTCAACAACAGCTTCAGACCTGGTATGGTGCTTGAGTTCGCGAAGGAAGCCACGCAGCACCCGGACTGCCACTTCGTCTGCATTCTTGATGAGATGAACCTGGCGCGGGTTGAGCAGTACTTTGCCGAGGTGCTGAGCAAGATCGAGGACCGATCACCGCATCCCTCCGGCGGCTATGCCAGTTCGTCGCTGCTCGAGGAGACTTTGGCGGCACAGGCCAAGGAGTATGCATCGATTGGCCTTCCGCCCAACCTTGCCTTGGTAGGCACCGTCAATATGGACGAGAGCACGCACGGATTCAGCCGGAAGGTCCTCGATCGTGCATTCACTTTCGAGCTTTCGGACATTGATCTTGCGCAGTGGGGTGCCTTAGAGCTACCGGGAGCTGAATTGCATGAGCTTGCACCGTGGCCGGCCAGCGCTTGGCGACCACGGGCTATCAGGCTCGCCAACCTCCAGGACTTGAACGAGGCGGAGCGTTCGATGGTCCAGGAGGTCATCAATGTGCTCACCGTGGTCAACAGATACCTGACACAGGCACAGCTGCAGGTGGGGTATCGCACGCGCGACGAGGTCGCTCTTTACGTCGTGCACGCCCACGAGATTGCCGACGCGTTTGTGACACGAGCGGGAGTGCACGTGGATCCGGTCGACCTCGCGCTGAATATGAAAGTCTTGCCCCGCCTGGTCGGAGGCAGTGGCGCACTCAAGCGCGCGCTGTTGCAGCTGCTCGGATGGTCCTTCGACGGCAAACCTCGCGATGAGCTGGACAACGCTGACGACGTGCTCAAGCTCTGGGAAGACGCCGGTCGCCCGGCGGCGCTCGCGAGTGCGCTCTATCCTTTCACCGTGGCACGCCTGTGCCTGATGTGGGACAGGTTCTCCCTCGAGGGCTTCACGTCGTACTGGCTCTAGAGTGCCTCTGTGAGCGACCTCTTTCGCATTCAGACCGATCGCATGCTCCTGGTGTGGGGTGCGGCCAGCAAGGAACCGTCACCGCTTTCCACGACCATGCCGGTGCAGGGGCGGCTGGCCATACGACCGCTACGGCCCGGCCTGGCCTTCGGTCCCGAATGCTGGCGAGCAGTTGTACCAGGAGTTGCCGCGACGCGGCTCGATCTCGAGGACGGCCCGGTGCTCTTCGAACAGACAGACTATACGGTCTACCTGGAGAGTCTCACCGGTGATGCCGCGTCGCTGTTACACCGGGATCCCCAGGCCTTGCGTGACCTCCACGCACTCAAGTCCGGTTGTGTGCTGCATGGGACAGTCAATTTCGGCGCCCAAGTCGGGCGCAGCACGTTCCGAGTCGACGTAAGCGGCCGGCCAGAGCTCACGTTCGAGATCGAGGTCTTTCCCTCCAAGCTCGACTATAAGGCAGACTATGATCGTCTGCTGGCCGATGTGCGCGAGATCCTGGCTGGCATGGTGTGGGAGTATCTGCGCAGCACCTACCGACTGGGCAGCGCGATGCCGACGGGAAAGGCCACAATCATCGAGTGGCTCACGCTGCTACGGCATGTGATTGGCGACCTCGAACAGGCGCTGGAGCGAGTCGCGCAGCAGCCACAGTGGGCGCTCACGCGTGCGCCTTTCGACGTGCGATCCGATCATATCCGCCGCACGGACGCCGCCCTGCGACGTGCCATCGCACGAGGAGCGGGAAGCGGTCCGCGCGTGACTACGCAGAGCGGCATCCCGGTGCACCAGCGACTGCAGGAACGCCGAGCCCGCCCGACCCTCGACACACCGGAGCACCGCTGGCTGGCGACGCAATTGGCCGGTATCAGAAGACGCCTAGCGTCGCTGCTTCACTCTGAACAGGAACGAGAGCAGAGCGCACGCCGCGACCGCATTGTGCTGGAGATCGAGGCCCTCGAGCGTCGTGTCTCTCGCTTGGGGCGCCTGAGCCCCCTGGGCGAAGCTTCTGGACTGCCCCCGTCCGGATTCGCTTCGCTCCAGCTTCTAACACAGCCTGGGTATCGTGAGGCCTATCGTGCCTGCTTGCTGCTTTCGCTCGGTCTTGTTCTGAGCGGTGCACCAGTGGAGGTCTCGCTCAAGGACCTGAACGTCCTGTATGAGTACTGGTGCTATCTCAAGACCGTGCAGCTAGTGGCGGAGGAGACCGGCAACGCTCTTCCCGCCAAAGACCTCATCACTCTGGAGCGCGATAGCTTGCATGTCCTCCTCAAGAAGGGCAAGGAGCAGACGGCGCGGTTCCGTGATGCGCAGGGGCGTATCGCGTCTGTGACATACAACAGGGAATTCCGTGGGGATCTGTTCCTCGGCGCGCAGAAACCCGACATCCTGATCACGCTGCATCGGGCAGCATGGCCAGCCATGCAGCTCATCCTCGACGCGAAGTACCGGGTCGATGCCTCTCCAGAGTACGTGGACCAGTTTGACAGTCCTGGACCACCGCAAGATGCTATCAACTCCTTGCATCGTTATCGCGACGCCATTCTCGAACAGGAGTCGCAGGCAGAGGTGTCGAACTTGCCCAAGCGCGTGGTGCTGCAAGCAGCCGCGGCGTTTCCATACCGTGAGCAGCAGCCGGGCGCGTTCGCCAAGGGACGGCTGTGGAAGGGGCTGCAACGGCTGGGTGTTGGTGCCATCCCATTGCTTCCGGACAGCACCGAGTATCTCACCGAGTGGCTCCGGAGCGCGCTGCATCAGGGTGGCTGGCATCTGGCGGACCGGGCGATCTCGAGCCAGGCAGGCGACGCGGCCGTAGCTTGGCGCCGGAATGCGGCGGAGCCGGTCCTTGTGGGTGTCTTGAGAGGTGGCTTCGAACGCGAGCATCTGGCTTGGATCGTCTCGGCACAGACCTACTACGCCCGGTTGACCAGGTATCAGAGCCGGCAATTTGCGGTGCGGCGGCTCGCTGTGTACTCGCCGGCGGTGCTGCGCGAGCCAGGCGCCGTGACACACGTGGCGATGGTGCGCGCTATCGAGGTGCTGGAGCGCGGCGACATTCGCACGCCCTGGCCGCCGGCACGCGATCCGCACGAGCTTCAGGTCGTCTACCGGCTGGAGAACGCGACCGCATTGCCGGCGCCGATCGTGAATGTCGATGTCGCAGGTCGCGCAGCGCGATTCTCACGCTCACGTTGGTCGTCGGTCCTGGCGCTGGAACGCGCCACAACGCTGAGCGAGCTCCTCCTCGAGACAGAAGAAGAGTGGCGGCTGTATGAGGAGCTTCGCGCGGCGGGGATGGAGTTTCAGGTCCGAGCCTCGCCTGCGCGACTCTCCGATCCGGATGCTCCCGCCGGCCGCGCTTGGTTCCTGGCGGCCCATGCTCGGATACGCTATCAGGGAGCCGACGGTTTCGTCATCCGGAGCGAGGCCGGAACCCAAGTTGGGCTACCCGATGCCCGGCGTGTCGCCGCGTGTCTCCGACAGGCTGCTGATACTGTGCACGATCGAGGTTGAGCTGAGTAGATGAGTGCAACCAGATGCAGAATGCGACGACGACTGTTGGCGACCTGAGGGAACGCGTGCGAGCATTCGCGCGAGCGAGATTGGGGGTAGTCTCATTGCCCCAAGGAATCGGCCGTGGCTATCTTCATCGAGGCCGCCAAGCTGCCGGAACCGCTGCTGTGGGTGACGGCTCAGGAATCGGAGGCAGCGACTGCGGATGGACTGGTTGGGCAGAGCGTCGTTGGGGAGCTGGCCGACGTACTGGTACTCTGCAGCAGCATGGCTGATTGCATGGAAGTCGACATTGCCTGTGCCGTTGTCGCCAAGCTCGCTGCGAATGGCGCGAAGTATCCCCTTAAGCTTGCGCGCGGGAGTGCGCAGAAATACACCGCATCCTCGTCGGCGACGCACGCAAATCCGTCTGAACCTTCCGCCTGACCAAGACTCCCTGGCAGGATCGGCGACTACGCTCGCCGAGCTGTTGGGCGTAAGCCGCTGCCCGTTGCGCGGCGCGTGCCATCCATACATGCAGAGCGCCGTGACGGCAGCGACGCCGCCAACCTGGCGGGGGAAAACAGAAGTACGCTCCCGGCTTACGCTGGCTGGGCTCGCCGCCGAGAAGATTGCTCAAGTATCGGCGACAGCTGGTCCGGCTGTGCCGTGGCTCGGCGATAGACCGCTCGCCACGCCACTCCACAGGCGCATTCGTCGTACTTGCTCCGGAATACAGAGCAGATCTACCCGTTGCACGATGGAGACCACCTGAAGTGTATTGACAGGCGACGGCCTGCTCGTTGCCTGTACGCGCGTACGGTACGGGTAGCAGCGCGCGGTATGCGCTGAGCTGTGCCGTTTGTGACCCTCCCGAGTTCCCGCCGACCGCACAGTGGTGCAACTGCTTGGCGCGCCTCTCGGCTCTGCATGCAGTGTGAACCGGAGCGCGCTCAAGGGTGTGGTGGATTGGGGCCCACACCCTGAGGAGCACGGACACCAGGGCGCACCCAGAGGCGGCGAGCCCGCACTAAGAGCGGACGATTGAGCTTGAGGGAGGCGACGGTGGCGCGTCCGATCGCCGTGCGGCCGATCACGTAGTCGTGGCCGGTTGTCCAGGTGAAGTGCTCGTACCAGGACTGGGATCGCGGATTGAACAGAGGAACGATCTCGCCGGAGAGCGGATCTAGGCCCGTGGTACTGTCGCACTTGTGGCTGTTGCACGCCGAGCGGGCGAGCCACAGGTTGTTCTCGACGGGTACGGCTGCCATGCGCCTTGGGCATGAGGTGGTCGATTTCCAAGGGCGAGCCGACGACCTCCTCGGCGGTGAGGCAGTAGCCACAGCGGTAGCCGGCCAGCTCCGCCACGCATGCACGGAGTGCGGCAGGGATAGGGGTCGTGCTCACCCTGTGGCGGGGGCGGGGAGGGGCGCGATATCGCGCCCGCGTGCCTGCAGTCGCGCCAGCGCCTCTGCGCGTACCAGCAAGGCGCGCTCGTACTCCTGCACGAGGGTCTCGTTGAGGTGTTGCTCGGCCGTCGAGGGACCATCACGCTGGCGCTGTTGATACGGAGGGCTGGCTTCCGCGCACGCAGGATAACGGCCGTGGCGATCGCGATGTATCGTATTGTAGACACGGCACGTCGGTTCCAACGCTGCGTCGGCACAATGCATGCTACGATGCCGGCTACGCCATACGCACCGCTCCAGCGCCGTGCCTGCCGCACATCCATCCCCAGGCTCGCTCAGGCCCGCGCCTCCTGCAATTGCGCCGCCAGTTCGCCCGTCCAGGTGCGGATCGCCGACCAGTCCCGCACATCGCTAGCGGGCATTTTCTTGAGGGCGGGAATCACACTGTGCGGGAAGGTAAGCTTCTGCGGGTCGAATGCGCCGCCAAAGATGCCAATCCGTGCCGGGGTCAGCCAGGGGAACTTCGCCAACTCTTTGTCGAGCTGGTTGCGGGCGCCCTGAAACTCCTGCTCATCCGCATGAAATGGGCCGAGTGCGAAAATGGCCACGGGGTGGCCGGTGAGAGCTCTGCGGTGCCGCGCCAGGAACCGGCGCGCATCCTTATGCCAGTGGAACATGTACAAGGGCGCTCCCAGCACGATCGCTTCATAGTGATCGAGTGCCCGCGCCTGCCGGACAGGCTCCATATCTACCGCAAGGCCCCGTTCGCGCAGCGTCGCCGCGACTGCCTCGGCCACTTCCCGTGTCGAGCCGTAGCGGGTAGCATATGCCACGAGAATCGACGCTGCCATGGCGGTCTCCTTTCCCGTGCTCATTGTAGACTCGTGCCGCGGCCCACGTCGAGGCACAATGCGCGTACACTGCACGAGCGAGGCACCGGCGATGCCTAGCTAGACAGTCCATCGCGGCAGAGGAGAATACGCTGTTGGCAAGGACCTACAGACTGGGCGCCGGCCGCGAGCTGGTCACCGTGCTGATTGCCCGCCTGCTGCGCCCGCGACTTGGGCTGACGACGTAGATGGCCATCCTGCCGGCGTGCACCACCAGTGCCGCTTCGGCGGCAGCCTCACTGACTCGGGACCAGCCGCGAGGGCTGACGAGTGCCGTGCCGCGGGCGAGTGCTCCTGGCGCTCCGTCGCCAAGGTCCACCCCGGATGCTGCCTTGACCTCATCACCGCGCCGTGCGCCGCACGTCCACGCCCAACAGCCAGCGATCACGGCCATTCCGTTCAGCGCCAGCTCAAGGAAGAGCAGAAAGCGCGGCACGCGTTGCAGCCTGTGCGGCGCTCCGCCGGCTATCATCGCGGCGTCGCGCGCAAACAGTGTGCCGCAACCGCCCAGCAGCAGGTAGCCACCTCTCCGGCCGAGGCGCCGCCGCACATAGCGGGAGAGCGGCGCGCCTGCCACGCTGAGGCCGAGCAACAACCACTCGCCCACTGAAGGGCCGCGCGCGTCAACCACGTTCGTCTGAATGTCGAGCCGATCCTTTGTCACCTTCATGAGGCGCCCCCTTTCGAGCGTCTAGAGTGCCTCACCATGGCAGACCCGACGCGGCTCCTGGACCCTGGCGATGATGGATGGTCGGCAATGCTGGGCTGCACGTCGGATCGGCCATAATAACGCTGACACGCACATTTGTCTCTAGCAAGGCACTTCCAGACACGCGACATACATCTTAGAGAATTGTGCACTCGTTGCGTGTCGATGCCGCCGCCCCAGAACGTTACCCGGTCGCCGTACTTCTGCTTGAGCGCGACTGGATCCATTCCCGCGGCCGACGTCTGCACCGGATTGATGATATCGAAGCCGGCGTCTACGATGTCGTCAAGCATCGCCAGCCAGCCGCGCTGACTCCGCATCCAGGAAGGCAAGATCCCGATCTGAGATCGGCCCGAACTCCTCGAGGTTGTCGTCCACGGTCAGGTGCTCGTCGGCCACGGGCTTCTGCCGGTTGATGCCGTCGAAGTAACGCCTCTGTCCCAGGTGCCGTCAGGTGTATCGCTATGCACCGTGCGGTTCCCCGGCGCTTGGTAATCTCGCTTGGAACCGTGTCATCCGGGTTGATCTCACCGGTGGGTGGACCTACAATGTAATTACTTCCGTCGAAAGCCCCGATACCTGGAGATTGCCCATGGCCAACGCTGTCCGCACCCGCCTGATCCGCATCGGCAACTCGCAGGGCATCCGCATCCCGAAGGCCCTGGTCGAGCAGGCCGGCTTGCGGGATACCGTCGAGATACGTCTCGAAGAGAGCCGCCTGGTGATCTCGGCGGTCCAGCACCCCCGCAGTGGGTGGGAGGAGGCTTTCCAGGTCATGGCCGCCCAGCACGACGACGCGTTGCTCGACGCCAAGGACCTGGCGCCGACCAGCTGGGGTCTGACTGAATGGCAGTGGTAGTCCGCCGCTTTGCCATCTACTTGGTCTCGCTCGACCCCACCGTTGGTTCCGAGATGCAGAAGTCCCGACCGGCCCTCGCGGTGTCACCCGACGAGATGAATAAGTCCATCGCCACGGTGATCATCGCTCCGATGACCACACGCGGCCGGGCCTATCCGACGCGTGTGGCCTGCGAGTTTCAGGGCAGGCACGGCGAGATTGCGCTGGACCAGATGCGCGTGGTGAACAAGTCACGTCTCGTGCGCGAACTCGGTGTGCTCGATGCGGCCACGCAGCAGTTGGTGCTTGAGACTCTCGCTGCCATGTATGCCCCCTGAGCATCCGTCATTTCAAGGGCACTGCGTATGCCAACGACGTCACAGCCCGCTCCAATCGTCCGGACCGGCGTCGCAGTCCGGAAACAAACAGGTTGGATAGCCGGTTATGGTGACCGAAGCCCAGCCGCGGCGATCGTGGCCGCCGCCACCTGCTTCGCTTGGTTGGCAGGAAAGACCAGTGTCGTGCCGCGCGGACCCGCACCGACTACGATACCAAGCAGGAGACCGTCAGAACTCAGAAGAGCTGCTCCCTCCAGGAACGGCTTGTAGGTCGCGCTGAAACCGAGCCAGAAGCGGCCGCTGCCGTCATGCAGGTCCAGTTTTGTCGCCGTGATCTTGCCGGTCGCACCCTGCAGCTTGTGCGTCTGGGGCGACACGAAGGCGAGCGCGACCGCCTGTTGCCCCGCATGCATTGCACCGGAATCTCCCCATGGCACGGCTGGTGGGCCGATAGTCCACACATGTACGATCGCCAGCACCCCTCGGCCGGTCGTACTCACCTTACTTGGGAGCACGTGATACACGACGTCGTAGCCAATCTGACTGGTATAGGTGTAGGCCACCTTGGCACGCACGTCCTTCGGCTTGGCACCACGCACCGTGTCGCTCGTGGTGATCAGGTACGACCCATGTGGCCCGCGAGAGACGAAGATACCCGTCGCTCGCCGGGCACTTGAGCCGACATGGACGTCGATGAAGTACACACTGCTGCCGCGGCACGAGTACGCTGACAGCACGGTGGTCACCTTGCAGCCGCCGGGAAGTCGCGTCGGGGTGGCAACGACGGCGAGGCGGGAGGGTGTGGCCGTGCTGGATCGCTTGGGAATCAGCAACATGGTGCTTGTGAGCGTCGGCGAGGGCGTGTAGGAGGGTGAAGGCGTCGACGTCGGTAACGGCGTGTAGGAGGGAGTCGACGTCGGCGAAGGCGTGGGTGTCGCCGTCGCGGTCCATGTTGCGGTTGGCATGAGTGTGGGCGAAGGTGTCGCCGTCGGTGTCTCGGTAGGCGGCCCGGCAATCGTCACTGTCGAGTTCGCCAGCACCGTCGCGCCGCCATGATCGACGATGTGAACGGTGACGGCATACGTCGACGGGGTCGCATAGGTGTGCGTGCCGGTTACTGCCAGGCCCGAGTTGCCTCCCACGCCGCCCCATGCGACGACCTGGCCACCAGTTGTGCTTCCGTCTCCCCAGTCGATGCTCGCGTCGAAGCTCGCCGCCGTGGCGTACGCGTTCGCGTCGATTAACGTGGCGATAAACCCGCTGATGGGCACGCTGGTCATGCCGGTGAGCGTCATGCCCCACGCGGTCAGCGGTGCGTCATCGACGGCTATGGTCCTGGCGCCGACACCAATGGATCCGTCGATGCCGAACACCTGAACGACGAGCGTGTACTGACCTGCCGCCGGCCAGGTGTGCGCGCCGGTCACCGTGTACGCGGAGTTGTCGGACGCCACCTGCACGACGCCAAGACCTGTGCTTTCGTCCCCCCAGCCGATGCTCGCGCGGAAGCATTCCGCGGCACCGCACCCGGAAGCAAGAGGAAACGTGGCGATGATCCCGCTCACCGCCTTGCCTTCCGTCACGGCTCCAAGATCGCCGACGACGACCACGATCGGGACGAGCCTGCTTGCTTCGCGATCCGGGCTTGCCCGAACTGGCGATGGCGAAGAAGCGACGGCGCCCGCGGCGAGGAGCACGGTGCAGAGCAGTCCCCGCATCACCCGGGACGCGGCCTTATAGACGCGGCAAGTCGAGCGCATCGGCGTACACCAGACGGCTAGAGACGTCTTGTCGATCTGAGCGGTTGGCATCGGTCATCGCCCCTTCGTACTCGCGAACCACGATCCGGTACTGCGTGCCGCGCTCGAGATTGTTGAACGCTGCCCGCACGACGAACGACTCGGCGTACTGCGTTCCCTGGTCAAACTGCATGACAAGCGGTTCGGAGACGGCTCTCCAGGCCTGCAGGTCGCTGGAGACGTGCGCTGCCTCTTCCAACGTGGCCGTGAAGCGCGGCCACTGGAAGCGATAGTAGTCCGTGAGCAAAGTACCCGTGTGCAGCGGCAACGTGCTCTCCTCGCGCCGGTACGTATCGAGCGTCGCGTAGCTATGTCCCGTGACACTCACGGTCGCGGAGGCGCCGGAAACAGTGAGGGTGGCCGTCCGGTCGGGCAGGAGCTGGATAATGTCGGCAAGCATCACTCGGCTCAGCTCCACCCCCGCGATCGAGTTGGGCTGGTAGCGGACCAGGGCGAGCCGTACGATCGGCATGTGCGCCAGGCCGATATTGAGCTGGATGTCGGCGTACCAGAGGCGGCGGTCCGCGTCGAACGTCACCGCGTACGGCGCTACTGAGACATTCAGGCTGCCGGCGCTATCGGTCCGGCCCGTCATCTCATCCAGCTTGAGGCCGGCCAGGCTCGCCCCGGCCGGAACTTCCGCCGTGCCATCAAAGCAGGTTCCATTCTGTGCTATAACCACAGACTGGCTCGTGAATGCCACGGCAACCGGCCAGTTGGAGGGCTTGCTGATGTTTGACGCGATATATTCGTCGGGCTGCTGGCTCGGCGCGAATGTGGGAACCCCGCCATGGACGGGATCGACTCCCCACTGGGTGACGTAAGGCCGCAATTGGTCGGGCGGAACTATGCGCTGCCCTCCGAGCGCGTGCGTTCCCGAGGCCTGGCCTGCCGGCGGTTGCGGCGGGTAATACACCACTCCCAGCAGCTCACCCTCACCCGATGAATACCAGGGCCGGTCGAGATAGATCCTCAGGCTGCCCCCGGTGCGCCGACTTGTGATCGGCCTGCCGTTCTCGGAGCCGGCACGCGGCCGCGCGCTCCAGCCGACGGAGGGAATCGCGTAGCGTACCGCCGGCGGAGCGGGTCGCGCGGAGCTTGGCACGCTCGCCGTGATGGCCGTGCATGGGCGCGTGAGCGGTGATGTCTCCGGATCAAAACAGTCGGCGTAGCGGGTAGTCGCGACGCCGCTGTAGGTGATGGTGTGGGCCTTCGTATCTCCAACTTCATGGAGATCGCCGGTCCGACCCTTGAGAAGAAGCTCCATTTGGTTGGGCAAGACATGCTTCAAAAGCGCGTTGGTGCTGTGCGCGACCGTACCCGGCGCCTGCGTCGTCGGGTCATCGAGGGGATCTGTCCAGTCTGCCACCACCTGGAAAGTGCCGGTGCTGGGGCCGTCGATGGCCAGCGACCCGACGAGCCTGACGACCGTCTCACCCGGCACGTAGCGCGTGGCCTGCAGGCTCTTGTAGTGAAGCTGCTTCCTGCCGCCCGGCACCAGCGGTACTTGCACGGCGTACGTGAGCGTTACCGGGCTGTACGGCGTGACGGCCCAGAACGCCCCTGCCGCCACCAGCTGGCGCGCGAGATCGAAATCGGCATTCGAGATGAGACGCGGACTCAGCTGGTTCCAGATGGCCAACAGCGGCAGGCTCGTCAGGTCGAGTGTTGAGCTCACGAACATGGTCACCTGCTCGCCCGGACGCAATAGTACCGTCAGTGCACCGGTTGTGACTGGCGGCAGCAACGAGAGCGGCGGCGAGTTGGGAAGCGTTACCGTGCGCAGTGCCGGCCCTGCCTGCCGCTTCGAGGTCGGGCCGAGAATCAGCCGCGCACTGCTGATAGAGGGCCAAGTGCCGCTGTACAGCACCGGCTGGAAGGTCCTGGGACTCTGCGGCAGGCCGTAGAACGTGGCCCCGCGTGCCAGCGGTTCGGGCAGGTACGGTGCGACGAGCGTTGCCCCTGGCTCGCCATCCGGCGGCACCCCTTCATGCGAGAGGATAGTGCCATAGGCACCGACGTCTACGATAGACTTTCCCGACCCATTCACGGCGTCGAACCTGCCGTGTAGCTCCGCTACGCTCGGCGCCGCATGTGGCGGCAGCAGATGCCGCTCCACAGACGTTGGCGTAGCGTACGTATCAGTCGTTGTATCATATGCGCTGCGCATCACCAGGCGCGTCGGGGTCTCCCCTGGGCCCAGTGTCGTGCGCGGGATCACCACCGGCGACACGATCGGGTCGAACCGGCCATACATGATCGCCGCCGTCTCGGAGTTCTTCACACCCGCCGAGCTGGCATCTGGCGGGAGGCTGTTCCCGGCCAGGTCGACGACTCGCGCGCGGAGCCGATAGGTATCGCCATAGCGTAGGCGCGGAAGACTGCCGGGCTTCGGCTTGAAGGACACCTGGACCTGGTAGGGCGATGCGGCGGGCGGCGTTGTCCGCGTGGAGTCCTGCGGCGTGCCGTCGGCCGCCGCAGGCACCGTGCCGTCGTCGGCCATCGCCCCCCCTGGACGCGGCGCGGCGAGACTCCAGCCCATCCAGCGGAAGAGCATCTCATGCACGTTCAGATCGTTCGTGCCGGCGTCCTGCGTCGCCGCGAAGCCCACCCACCCTTCGTCGGCGAACTGCTGTTTCTGGCCCATGGTCAGGAACGAGTAGGTACCCAGGCGCTGGAACAGCGAATACCACTGCCCGAATTGCTGACCGGCCGGCTGGTGATACACGTCAATGCGATAGCCCCGCGTGAGGTCCTCGGCGTAGAGGAGAATGCCGCGGGTGGGATCGCTCTTGTTTGTGTTGAGAGCGGCGTTGTTGCCGGCACTGTTCTGCGCGCCGGTGAGCAGCCCGATCGAGCGATTGGCGCGCGCGACGCCGATGCCGGCACTGCGCAGCGGAGGCGGAAAAGGATTCCCCGATGGGTCCACCTGGAGCGTCGACATATAGGCAGCCTGCGACATCGAGGCGCCGTCCACGTCAAGCTCGACAATGGTGAAGGCGCTGGTGTCGCCCAGTGTGAGCCAGCCGCCGGCGAGGCCCGAGCTCGCCGGGTCACGCGGGACCGCCTCGAAGCTGCTGGCTGTCAGGCGGGCGACGGTCTTTGGCGTGACGTTGACCGCCTGCGGCGCCGTCGCGTGCCAGGTCGGGACAACCCAGATGCGGACCCGACCAAGCCCGAGGCGCGGCAGCGAGGCGGGCAGGGGCGCCTCCAGCTGGAACGTCAGACCCACTCTCGAGGCGACCTCGGAGTATTGCCCCAGCGATGCAACCACGTTGTGGAAGTCGGGCTTGGGAGGCGGCGGCGCGGACAGATGCGGGCCCGGCCTGCGACGGCGGTACTGCAGGCCTTCCAACACGAAGGCGCGCTGCGCCTGAAGCTCTATACCCCTGGATGGACGCATGCTGAACCGGAGTCCGGTGATCTGCGCCGGCACGACCGTCGAACCCTTCCTGGTCGGTACGCGCCAGGCTCGCACAAACGGCGGCAGCTGTTTGATGAGCTGCTTCTGTTCCGCCGTGAGGACGACCGGTTTCCCCAGCAGGGCATCGGCTACCGGCAGGACAGTCGCCAATGGACCGAACGCGTCCGAGGCAAGCACCTGCTTGACGGACGGGGGCGATTGCGGTGACGCGGCGATCAGGTTGAGATGGCTTTGCAGGACGAGATTCCGCATGGCCGCGACCGAGAAGGTGCGAAAGGGATGCGAGGAGACATCGGTGAACGTGTAGGAGTCGACACGCACGCCTGAGCCGTCGCCGAATATGGCCCTCCACATCGACGGGTCCGCCGTCGGGCCAATCGCAGTCGCTTCCAGGGTCTCGCGCGTCACCGCGCCGCGCGTGCCGGCACCCAATTTGGAATACTCGAGCATTACTTTGAATGTCACCGCTTTTTCCGGCCAGTTGAGCATGTCGGGGAAGCTCTGCAGTGTGGGATGCGCGCTGTCGCCTTCGAGGCGCGGGCTCACGACGGCCGCGAGCCGAAGCTTGCCGTTCGAGATTCCGTTGGGGCAGACCGTCCACATCAATGTCTGGGATGCCATGGCCCATGCTCCTCTCTAGGCAAATGCCTCAGCATATGCGCCCCACTGCTGCGACGACATGATGTCGGCAAAGGTATGCTCGGAACCGGCGGCCGGCAGTGCTGCCGCCATGCCGGGCAGCCGCGCAGACATGGCGGCCGGTTGGCCACTTGCCCCGCCGCCGGCGAATTCCTTGTGCACACTAAGTGTCACCGACGCGCTGAAGAAGAAGATATCGATCTCGATCTTCAGTGACGCGTCGCCAGCCACACTGTCGTTCACCGACTTGTAGGTGAGAGTCAGATCAAACTCGAGGGAGGCCGTGATCAGGCCGAGTACGGAAAGGCAGCCTCCCATCTTGAGGTAGCCCTGCAGCTGCGTCCCCTTCTTCGGGTCGGAATCGTAGCTGTAGTAGATGCCGGCTTTGATGAAGACACCGCCGCTGGCCACGCCCAGATCGATCGAGATATTGGCGCCGAACTCGAAGGCGGCCTCGATTGACTTGAGCCCTCCGTGGTGCTTGTCATCGCTGGCGGCCGCGATGCCCAGTGCGAAGAAGCCGCCTCCTCCGATGCCGTACACGGAAAGCGAGAATGGGTCCTCGCGCTTGCAGAAGTTGAAGTCGAACTCTACGGGGCTGCTGAACGGGATCTTCATGGCCGCCCCGAGCTTGAGATTCTTCAGCGCGAAGACCCCCACCGAGACACTGGGCAGCGCCAGATTAGCTCCCACAGTGATGTGATCGGTGCCGAGGTCGAATATGGGCGACACGCCGAAACTGCTGCCCTTGGAGCCGCTGGAGCCGCTGCCTCCTTTCTTGGTAAACAGGCCCGCCAGGTAGTCCTTGAGCTTCGAGATGAAGCTCAGCTCGTTCAGGAACTGTACGCCGTCGATGTCGGGCTTCGGTTCGAAGCCCTTATCCATGGAATAGGAGAACGTGAACGAGTTGAAGTCGACCTGGATAAGCGGGTGCACCGCCAGCAGCACGATGGAGAAATTGTTCAGCGCTCCCTCGACCTTGAGCTTGTTCGGGTCGCTGGGAGTGCCGCCCTTGGTGATTTTGGCATCGACCTTGGTGATCAGCTCGGTCCGCACCGACGCCTTGAGCGAGAGGCTGACGCCCACCCCCTTGTAGGAGGGGATGAGAATACCGAAGAAGGGCGGTATTGGTGTCGTGCTTGGCGGGTTGCTGCCGTTCAGCTTTGGTGACCACTGGAGGAAGGTTTCTAGCGCCACTGGCTGGGCGGAGGGATCAAAGCTCGGCGGGCTCGTCAGCTCGCTGTCTTTCGTGTTGTCTTTGCTCAGATCACAGCGCCCGTCGGGTTTTGACGTGGCGTCCTTGGGGTCCGTCCAACAGGGATTCTTATACTTCTTTTGCGACTTGAAAACGGGCGCGTGGCTGGGGTCGCTGCCGAGACCGCCGGGAGCAAGTGCTTGCACGATCTCCGAAAGCACCAGTCCGCCGAGCAAGACTGCATCCTTGAGGCACTGGGTCGGGTCGAACCCGCCCGTCGTCTGGGTCTTGAGCGACCCGTCGGGGTTCTTGGGATCGCCCGTTACCGGTCCCAGCAGGCGCGAGTGACCGACCAGCGTGAAGTTGGGAGCGGCCACGCCGCCCACCTGGTCGGCACTGAAGTGGATGGCAGGACATGACGCTCCGGGAATGGCTCCCAGGAACACCTCGCCGTTGTTGTAGGCGGGGTCGAAGCCGTGCGTGATGTACGTTTCCGTATAGGTCAACGCGGTCCCCGCGTCCTGACCCGCGATCTGGCTGAGCGCCTCGCACTGAATGAGCGCCTGCGCCTGCGTGTTGTAGAGCGGGTCCGGGCTGGGGCTGAGGCTGCGCAGCGCCACGTCCGTCACCTGCAGCCTTCGAACCGGCATGCTGTAAGCCAGTGTCTGCGGGTCCGTGATCGGATTATCGTACGCAATAGTCGGCAGCAGGTGCGCTCTATGCGGATCGCTGAAGGGTTGGGGCGCGATACCGAAGCTGATACTCTCCGTCGGGAACGTGGTGGCGTGAGGCTCGGTGGCAGACGGCACCGCGTAGGCAATCTTCTGTCCGTTCATCTGGATCAGGCGGCGATCGCCGAGCGGGTCAAGCCTGTTGTAAGCCGAGATGATGTCGTTCGGATTGGCCTGGAAACCTTCGTCCAGGAACGCCAGCTGCTGTGTCCATGTCACGGTGTTGCCGGCACGGTCGGTGCCGGTCAGCTGGAACAGGAACGGCTGAATTTGCCCACCGCCAAGGTCGATGGAAGGCCAGAACGCTTCACCCGCCGTGCTGCCCAGCGCGGGAATCGGGATCGGCGGATTGGCAGTCGCGTCGAGCGCGAGGTCCGGCGTCGTCTTGGTGAGAATGCGCACGATCTGGAAGGGCATCGCCCGGCCTTGGGGAGTCTGCGCAGTGGGATCGCCATAATCGCGTTCCTGCTCGCGCACCACGACATACACGCGCTCCACCAGGTAGGCGGTCACACCAGGGCCCACGGAAGTGCCCGGACCAGGGAGGGCGCGGTACGCACTGGCGACGACGCTGTCGGGGAAGTACTGCCGCTCCACCACTTTTATCAACGTCGCCCGGTGGCCGAACGGCAGGAGGCAGCCGCCGTACATGACACGCACATAGGCGTCGCGTCCCATGCCCACGATATGCGTCCAGTCCTCCACGCTGAGACCGGGGGTCGATCCATACGGGAAGGCCGTGGGATCCCAATGCCCGTGTACGTCCATCCAGGCGCCCAGCGCGGTCAGCATCAGCTTGTTGACGGTGGCTGGGCTGCTATCGTCGGGACGCGTGACCGTTTCAGCCGGCACCACAGCCGAGGAATCATACGCCGTGGTCAGGGAACGAAAGAGGCTGTAGCGCGTGGCCATGAGCTTGACAAGCTGCACACGATCGCTCGGAGCCAGCGACAAAGGGGATATGTCCGCCGCGGCGGACGCGACGTCGGGCGACCAGATGGCGCGCAGCGTGCGGTAGCTGGTAGTCGTCTCGTCAAGCAGCGTGCCGCCATGGCCGTCGTCCAGCCGGACTGCCAGGCGTGTGTGCCACAGCTCGGTCCGGTTGTTGTGGACGACCGGTGAGAATGCGTGCACCCAGCCGGCCTTCTCGTTTGGCGACAGGATCAGCCGTTCGGGGATTTCCAACGCAGTCTCTGTGGCCGAAGGCGCGGCAATCTGTGCTCCGCGAGGCGCTGACAGGGCAGCAGTGGGGGCTACGATCAGGGTGAAGCGCGACCAATCGAGCAGCGATGCAGTGGTGTAGTCGAGGGAGGTGACCGAGGTCGGGAGCCGGAAGGCCAATCGCGAGGTGTTGGCAAAGACCGACTCTGTCGGCTTGGACCACCGGCCGGGCTCGTCGAACGGGGTATGGTGCTCGGGGTAGGCATGCTCGGCCACGTGCTGCGGTGGGAACGTTACGATCATGGTCATCGGCTTCGTGGTATCCTTGGCAACCACCCTCGTGCCGCGAGTATCGCTCGTGAGTCGGGCATTCGCGAACCCGATGTTCAGCGCCAGTAGATCATCATGCCGAAGGATGTCCACCGTGAAGTCGAAGGGAGTGCTCACAGTAGGGCGCCGGTTAGGTGGAATCACGATTGCGAGTGGTTCCCGCGTGGGTGTGGGCCGCACGAGCGCATGAGCGTGCTCCGACAGTTGCTCGTAGCGAAGCTGGGCGGAGAGGCCCTGCCCCTGCAGGTTGATCGGCAGCGTGGATGCCCCAGGCAACGGGAGGACGAGGGTTCGCACCGCAGGACAACAGATCAGCGTCTGCGTACCGTGCTGCGTGAAGGCGACCTGGAGCGGCTCAGTCTCGGGATCGGCCCCGAGTTGCACGCGGCCGGTTCCGGCTGCTATCCAGCCCGCTTGGGCGGCAAAGCCGGCGACCACGGCATACGATTCCTCTTCGCCGATCCGCGCTATCACCACCGAGGGTTGATCAAGCAGCATGCCCGACTGTCCGGCAATCGGGTGGAAGCGCAGGCGCCCCTTTGGCTGGCCGGAGGGAAGAAGCTGAATGGCCGCGCCTTGCCGGGATAGCTCGGCTCGAACACTATCGAAGAGCCTTGATCCCTGGCCGCGAATTTCCCAGCCGTCAGCGTGTGCCTTCTGTACGTCGATCTGCCACTTGGCGGCGCCGCGGTCGGCCGTGAGGAGCGTGCGGCGGGATGCGGGGCGCGCCAGCAGCGACGGCGCGTCTCCGGGAAGGGGTGCGAGACCAATGCACCGCGTCGGCAGCACGGCGCCGAACACTCCCTGCAGTTCCAGCGGTCCGATCAGTCGAAGACCGAGCGAAGGCTCGAGCGCCACATGCACGGGTGCGGCTCCTTGCTGGACCACGCCGAGCCCATACGTATGTACTGTGCTCAGCACCTCGCGTGCTTGTGCCGTCGTAAGCGTCGCCTGGGGGACAGCTCGCCCGTCCAGCCAGTCGAACAGCGGCACCTCGGCACTCCAGGTCACGGCACTGAGCCCGTCGACCAGGCAGGACACCTGCAGCCGATGATCGCCCTGCGTGACCGTGAGCCGCACGGTCAGCGACAGGGCAAGACCGGCATACCGCGCATTGAGCAGCTCAACTGCCGCGGCCTTGCCGTCGCGGCCACTGGCGATAATCGTCGCCCGGGCGCCGGGCTCGAACTGCGTAGGGTCGAGCGTCCAGAGAACTTGGCCGTCGCGCTCGAGCACGATTCCATTTCGCTGGCGCCGGGCCACGACACTTCCAGTCCTGGCGGCCAGGACTCCACTCACACCCGAGAGAGTGCTGGCTGCAAGAACGCCAGAGGCTGCCAGGAAGCCGCGGCGGGACCACCGCGAGTGCAACGGAGACGTATGACTGCGGTCCCGCTCATTCGCCTGATGTCGTGACCGCTGGATTTCCGCGAGGTTAAGCTGTGTTGCCACGTGACCACCTCACAGTGCTGGGACCGCGCCGACGCTCTTGTGGAGGGCATCGATTGCACGGAGGTGGCAGGCATGATGTGGCGGCGCGCGGTCAATCGGGGTCGTCGGCGCCAAGCACGTGTCTCGTGGTGCGCGGCTCGCTATCCAGTCGTCCTGCCGGCCCTTCTTCCGGGGCGCCGGGTTACGGAACGCGGCGGCGGAGCCTCCCCACCACCGCTCCAGCGAATCGCGCAGTTTGCCTAGCACACCCTACCGGCAGACGCACCGCCCATCCCCCGCTGCTTCTCTTGCCGAGCAGGTTGTCGTGAGCCGGCCGTCCAATCTCATCGGTCCGCACCCAGAGTGCCGCCGGCCGTATCACTCCGTTGCCAGCCACTGCTCTTGTCGGACTGTACAACACAGCGTCGGGCCTGCGGCGGCATCATGCGTGCCGATCCCACACCTATTCCAGCAGTAGCCACTGAGTTCCCGCTCAATGGCTGCTGAAGATGAGCCTGAGTTCTCGATGAGGTGTCAATGAGGATCGGGTGAGGTTTCCTCCAGCCGCAGCTCGGCAGGACGCCTAACAGTGCGGCCAAGTGACGATCCGCGGCGCGACGGACGGGCACGCAGGGACTGGACTCGCCAGTTCGCGCCTATTCGCCAGCGCCCGTAGATTCCAGCGTGACCCTGGTAGACAGCCGCGCGAGAGGCTCAGCCGCGATCTGAGCTGGAGCGCCGGGTCGACGAACTCACACCGACTCCGGAGTAAGGCGCGCTTGATCGTATAGCGCCTTGCTGGCAGGCTCTGGCGCAGCATCGAACTGGGAGCGCAGGATCTGCTCGCAGATGAGGTACTGATGCAGTGCTTGGGAGCGCTCGCCGCGACGGACATAACAGCGCATGACCAGCCTGTGAGCATCTTCCCGGCACGGATCGTTGGCAAGAAGGCGATGCGCGTACTGAAGGCACGCATCATAGCTGGCCGCGCTGTAGTGGTAATCCGCCAGCTGTGCAAGCAGGCTCAGATACTGGGCGCGTAGCCGTTCGCGCTCGATGACGGTCTGAATGTCGAAGCCAATGCACAGGTCGCCGCGATAGAGGGCGACGGCTTGATTGTAGAGGGCGGCTGCTGCCGCCGGACTACCGGCCTGAGCTTTACGGTTGGCAGCTGTGAAGAGCTCGTCGAACCTGGCCACATCCAGGTCGATTCCGGCTTCGGTGTTGAGCGAGTAGTTCTCGCCATCGTAGAGAACCGGCGTGGCACCGTCGAGTGCATCTCGAAGTGACTTATGGAGACAATAGACGAGGCTGTTGAGTGACTGGCGTGCCAGCTCCGCCTCGACATCCGGCCAAAGTGTGTGCAGCAGCGCGTCGCGCGATGCGGAGTAGCTGGGCCTGATCGCCAGGGCACAGAAGAACGCCGCGGTCTTCGTGGCGCCACGCGCGGTCACCAGGCGCGCCTGGGTGAAGATGCAAAAGGGACCGAGCAGGCAGATCAGTACCCGGCGCACGGACTCACGAACTGACAGATCAGCCTGTTCCTGCCATACGCTCGTTGCGGACATCATCCTGTTACCAGTCGTCTGGCATGAGGACAACTCCCTACCCAGGCATTCCGCAGTAGTCAGTATATCCCCAGATCTGCGATCTGGATACCTAGTCAGTCGAGCACGCCGGTCGCACTGGCACGTCCGGCATGGCCGGTCACTCGCCGGCCCGGCATGTGCGCCACGAAGTGATAACTCGGGACCTGATGATCGTGGCGTCGGCGCCGTCGTTACCGGCGTGCACCACCAGTACCGCTTCGGCGGCAGCCTCACTGACTCGGGACCAGCCGCGAGGGCTGACGAGTGCCGTGCCGCGGGCGCGTGCTCCTGGCGCTCCGTCGCCAAGGTCCACCCCGGATGCTGCCTTGACCTCATCACCGCGCCGTGCTCCGCACGTCCACGCCCAACAGCCGAATCCGGGCGATTGCATTCGTCGCCTCCCAGGCCACCCCGATCGGCGTGCCCTCCGGCGAGTACTTGGCCGCATCATCAAGAACGTTCACCAGTATCCTGACGATACGACCTGCCTCGCCCTGCACGATGAGGCCTGCCACACCCTGCACCTCGATGTCCCGGCCGGCGTAGCTGCCCTGGACCTCGCCCTGGCCTGCCGGATCTGGGCGACCGGGTCGACCGCTTGGCAGTCGACCACCAAGGCGCCCGCGTCCATGCGACTGACCAGCAAGAGTTCCTCAACAAGCTTCTTCTCGCGGTTCGCCGTGACCACAACACGCTTTACCATCGCCCGCCGTGCGCGTCTTCTGGCGCTGCTTGCGTGCCGGCTCGGGCGGACGGGCACGCCCGACATTGTCATGGCCCCGTCCAGGCCTTCACATCAGTTCGGCTTTCCACCGCTGCTCGATCTGCCGCGTCTTGCAGCAGCTCGCCTTCCTTGATTTGCCACTGGCCGCCGTCGACTTCCAGGCGGAAGCCATCCAGATTGCCGCCGAGCACTACCAAGCCGGGCTGTATGTGATTGTCGAATCGCTGCTGGGTATACACTCCCCAACCGGCACCGCACGTGAACAACGTGCGGAAGCTACCGTTAAGTTCGGGCAGCACCGGATCGAAGCGAATGATCCGTGCGTCCACGTCAGACGTGAAGCCGGTCAGAGCCGGTACCAAGGACCAACTGGCCAACGATCGGGCGTAATGATGGCCGCACTCTACCTCGTCCCACGGATTCCGCCGGTATCCGTCGTGGCGGCTTCGCAGCGCTGCAACAATCGACAGGCCCTCCGAAACGCGCCCTTCGTAGATCAGGTGACTGGCCACCTGATATTCAACGCCGGTCCACACTTCGTCGGAGTATACGAAGGGAAGTCTGGGTCTCCCACCGTGCGGCCAAGTGCAGAGGATCAGGCCAGCTTCGTCGGCAAAGGCATAGGCGCGCTGGACGTTGACGTGATTGCCAAGCGGTCGGAGGAAATTGTAGCGATGTATGCTGTCCAGCGCAGTCCTCACATGCTCAGCCGGCAGCAGATAGCCGAGCTGCGCAACGTGGGCCAGCATTTGGCCGAGCATTTGGTCGGATAGACAGCCCACTCCGTGCTGGTAAGGATGGCGATCGACGTCGTCCAACCGCTGGACGTAATACTCACCGTTCCAGAGCATTTCATCCAGCTGCATCTTGCTGCGGTCGAAGCTGGCACGATAACGGCGCGCCTCATCGGCATGGCCCAGTCGCAGTGCTATCTCCTCCATGGCCCGTACTGCGCCCAGGAGTAGTACACCCGAGAGTGGGTTTGGTCCCCAGAACTCAATGTCATAGGTATTGTGCTGCTCACCGTCCAGAACCTCGTCACCATCCGTATCCCACGTCTGCAACGCGTACTTCAGGCAGGCTCGAGCGTTGGGCCACAGCTCCTGGAGAAACTCGCGATCGCCTGTTAGCAGGAACGTGCGCCATAGACGGATGATCGTGCCGAGTTGTCCGTCGACCGCCGCCGGGTGTTTCTCGAACACCTGCTCGAAATGCGCACCCGTGCGAAAGTGCATCTTCCCCGACTCTTCGACCTCGTCGAGGAATGCGGTACGGACCATGCTCATCTCGAGGCTCGGGAACAGGAAGGCTAGGATCTGGGCATAGTTCCAGACGTGAGTACAGTTCCCGTGACACGATCCGCCGTGGTCGAAACAGCCTTCCCAGCCATAGAACCTCCCATTCTCCAGCCAGAAGCACGTGTTGCTGCGGATCACGACCATCGTGCCAGACAGCGCATCGACCACGGCTGGTGGCAGGCTGCTCTCGAACAGCGCGTCCCTGAACTGAAGCGTTGCCGTCTGCAACCGTTCAAGATTCCCCGCCACGTACTCGGCGACGTCCCGGGCACCGCCAAAGCGGCCAGCGTAGTGCACCCGCGCCGTCGGTGGCTGGGATGGCGAGGCACGATCCCAACCGTTTACGCGATTCGGAAAATACCAGCTTAGAATGAAGGTGACGGTCGAGCTGGCGCCAGGCGCAAGCTCAAGTCGCGCGCCAACCGAACCGGCGACGACATTTGAGTGGGCCGGGCCAATCATACCCTGCTCCACGCCGTGATTTGATGTCAGCGCCGTCAGCTGACCGTCGGACGACAGGTCGTCCCAAAACTCGCGGAGCGTATCGAACCAACCGCCGCGGAACCATTCGGGCTTGGCGGTGGTACGCGGGGCTGTAGTCGCCAGCACCGCGTTGCCGTAGGCTAAATCCGCGGATGAAACACCCGGGCCTTCGAAGCATACACCTTGCAGGCGCTCCGCTTCATACATGGCGTTGTGTGCTTCCCCATTTGGATAGCTAAGCAGATTGCCAAACTCGTCAACGCCGGGATAGGTGGCTGGGTTCAGCAAGGAGCCCACGACCGTAGCCTGCACGATCTCGGCACTGGTATTGGTCAACGTCCACAGGAAAACGGCGCACGGAAGGCCAGACTCATCCGCATCGAGGGGAACGAATGGTGTAAACGCAAGTAGCCTGGCTTCCACCGGCACCTCGGGATCGCGAAGCTCAAGCTCGGCAATGGGGTACTGTCCGCGGAAGCGGCTTGTCGCAAATCGCGGTAAGCCGCCGCCCAGATTCGGGTGGATGCCGTGCGAGGCAGAGTAGGGCGGCGGAATGTGTCCTTCGAGTATCCGTGTGACCCTTGGCCCCTGACCTGCCTGGGCCGAAAGGCTAAAATGGCTGTATGGGAGAACCAGGCCTTTGCGCGGCTCATTCCAGATCTCGAAATCGCGTAGATTGCCGCGCGCGCCGATCGAGATAGTGCCGGTGCCGATACCGCCAAGGGGAAAGGCAACCTCAGTGGCGTTCGGGCCGAGCCATCCTGCTTCATTATCCGCGTGCCGTGCGTGACTGTACATGACTGTGGCTTTCTGCCTAGATAGATACGGTACGCTTCGAGGCATCGCTCTCATATGCCGCGAGAATCACATTCAGTACGGCGATGCCGTCTTCCTCGTTCTGAAGCGGCCGCGTGCGGTTCTCAATACTATCCACGAACTGCGGAAGCTGCGCGTGATAGCTGTTCACTTCCTCAAATGTTGTGATCTGCTGTTCGCCATCACGCGGCAGGAAGGTCGCGACATTGTCCCGCCCAAAGAGCTCCCCCCGGTCGCCAATCAGGTGGAAGCTGTACGATCCGTGCGGAAACTCAAAGGCCCAGCTGGTGAGTATCTGACCGATGGCACCCCCTGAGAATCGCACCAGCACATGCGCCGTGTCCTCGCCCTCAAGCACAACCTGCCGGTGCCTGCCTAGCAACGACGTTACGTCGACTGGGCGTTGATTGGCCAGGCCGAGCAGATAGAGCATGGTGTACGTAGGATGATAGCCCGTATCGATGAGCTCGCCACCGCCCATTGTGCGCAATTCACGGCGCCAGCCCCATCCTTCGAGTGTGTTGTCGGCTATGAAACAATCGCAGGTACGTGCAAGATAGATGTCGCCAAGAGCGCCGGCCCGCAGCAGTTCCCGCGCCCGCGCGATGGCCGGTTCGAACAGCTGGTTGTGGGCACACATCAGGGTTATTCCGGCCGATCGGACCGCAGTCTCAATTGCTGCGGCCTCCGTGTGCGATGTGCACAACGGCTTCTCGCAGAGCACGTGCTTTCCGTGCCGCGCTGCCGCCACGATCGTGGACGCATGCAGATGGTGCGGCAGGCAGATGTCAACGGCATCGACATCGGGATTGCGGAGCAGGTCCTCGATACTGCTGCAAACCCGCGCCTCACCAACCGTTGCCGCAGCAGCACCGGCGCGGCGGTCATCCACGTCGCACACTGCGGTAACGCGCACACGATCTGCCAGTGCCAGATAGCCGGAGATGTGCGCGCCCGCGATGCCACCACAGCCGATCACGCCAATTCGCAGCATGTCCTTCCATCCTTTCAGGGTTCGATTGGAACGGGTACAGCCGGAAATGAGATACGAACGCGCCTCCCATGACGTGCCGATACACTGCATGGCCCGAGCTCTTGACGCACGACTCCGGTCATACGACGCCTGGCGGTTTTCACCGGAAGAAGCGCGCCAGGTGCTCCATCGCCTTGAGCACGCCGCGCCGCTCGGCCTCATCCGAGCCGTCGTAGCGGGCGTCCTCTAGCTCAATGCAGACACACCCAGCGTATCCCGAACGCTCGAGTGCTTCCGCTACCGCCGCCCAGTCCACTGTTCCGGCACCCGGCACGCAATAGCGCCATGCCCCTCCGGAGCACGCGGGCGCCTCACTCAGGGCCGGAGAGGCATTGCCGTAGAGATACCGTTGCTCAGGGAGCAGTGCAGTATCTTTGCCATGGCAATGATACAGGCGGTCACGGAATTCCTCGAGCACTCGAACATAGTCAATCCCTAAGCGCACCAGGTGCGAGGGATCGTAGCAGAGCCCCAGGGCCGCCGAAGGAACTGCCGCAAACATAGCTCGCCACACTTCTGGGGTGTAACCAAGCGTGTTATAGTGCGGCGGCGGTCCTGGATAGCCTTCGAAGGCGATGCGCACGCCCGAAGCTTCACAAGCCCGGGCGACTGCTGGAAAGCTATCCTTGAAGTACTCGAGGGAGTGAGCGATCGACTGATCACTCTCCTGTGGTACCAGGCAGACAAATAGCGTGTCTAGACCTTGTCCGGCCATCGCGGCGACTTGATCGCAGAGCGCCGTAACCGCGCCTTCGCGCACCGCGTCCTGAGCGCTGATCAGCTCGCCCGCCACCATACAATCCACCGACCCAATACCCAGACCTCGTGATCGACACGCCGCTGCAGCCGCCGTGAAATCTGCAGGGAGGTCCAGCACATCGAGACCTGCTTGCTGCGCGAATGCCACCACATCTTCAATTGGCAGACATCGGAGTGCATCAGTCAGGCGTAGACCGAGCGGAATTGCCATTTCACGTCCATTCTCGATGAGCTACTATGCCGTTCAGCGTGCAGGTTACCCTCTGTCGATCCCAGAGCCTGCGGCTTTTGCCTAATAGATCGTAGCACTTCGTGCAGTGCACGCAGCGACAGTCTTGAGGATCGTCAGCAATCGTGGTGAACGCGACCGTCATATGTGCTCTCGAGATCACCGAAGCGGCATGGCTCAGATCGCTAGAGGAAGCGTTCGAGTGCCCAGACTACCCCCTGCCCGTCAAGAAACGGGGCTACGTGGGTTGCAGTTTCGTTCACCGCCGCATCTGCACCGCCCACGGACACGCTGATTCCTGCTGATCGGAACATGCTGGCATCGCCCTCGTTATCACCAATAGCCAAAACCTCGCTCTTGGTGATGGCCAGCAGCTTGCAGATAGCGGCTAGAGCATTACCTTTCTCGGCCGTAGAATGCACGATCGTGACAGAAGAGTATGTACCATCAGCGATCAAGTGGCGCGACATATGGAGGGCACCGTCGAACCTCTCGGCGCAGAAACTGTAAATGTAGCGAGCTCCCTCATAACCTTCAGTGCTAATCAGCGCAGGAGGCTTACCTCCTATCAACACATCGTCTGCTAGAGCTACGCTTGTACTCGTTGTTAGGGCTGGGGTGACGAGATGCTGGCTATGATATTCGATATCGTCGATCATCATGGTGAGGCTGATCCCAGCATCATCTGCAAGCTTGGCGATCGCCCTGGCGGCGTCCATTCTCATGGACAATCGCTGTACCTCCTTCCTGTTCGGATCTCGAATCACAGCTCCCAGGTAGCTCACCCGAAATACGTCCCCGCCCAAGAGGTCTGCCACCACATCAACCCCGGCTGGCGGGCGGGCGGATACCAAGGCAACCAGCATTCCACCTGCTTGCGCGCGTTGGAGGGCCGTGATGGCTGCTGTGCTTACATGCCCGTCCGAGTGCGTAAGTGTATCGTCTATGTCCACCGCCAGGAGCTTTATCATATGAACCCTCTGCGCTGGTAGCCTTCAGCTGCACGAGGCTCCTTAACGGACGCAGTGCCGGCCATCATGCAATCGACCTCCTGCTCACTCGAGCACTCAAGGCATCCATTCTCTATGGCGATAGCCATGAGCCGCGCCACTCGCCGGCCGATGTGAGAAGATCGCTGCCACTGAGAGGCCGTCGATACGGGATCCTTCGGCAGCGCCTCCCTGCCGGGAGCGCACCGGCGGAGAGTCAAGGTACTTGTTCGTTCCTGAGTGCAGTCTACACAGTCCATGCCAGGATATCGATACCATGCGCCAGGCGATCATCATGATGCGATACTCTTCCTATGTACGTCGTCGTCTGGCACGTGTGCCAGCACTCCACCACTATCGGCACCAGATGGAGCGGTATGGCCTTTTGCAGAGTTGCAGAGTAGCCACGGGAGACACGGGGCCGTGGTGAGCAGGCTGGAGCACCAGTCAGGCAAGACAGCTTGGACCGTTCTCGTGAGCAAAGGAGTCAAGATCAGTGCGCGCGCAACCCGCCGACCCCGGGGTGACCGGACGTACCCTGAGGACATTGCACGTGGTATTCAAGACGCATCTTGACATCGGGTTCACTGCGCTTGCCAGCGAGGTGACGTCGCGCTATTTCGAAGAGTATATACCACAGGCTATAGCCCTCGCTCATGATCTGCGGACTGCGGGCGGTGGCGATCGCTTTGTCTGGACAACCGGCTCGTGGCTCATCTACGAGTATCTGGAGCAGGCATCTCCCTTTGAGAGCGCACGACTTGAGGCGGCGATTCGGGCCGGCGATATCGTCTGGCACGGCCTGCCATTCACCACACACAGCGAGCTGGTCGATCCGTCGCTGTTCGAGTTTGGCCTGAGCCTTTCGCAGGAGTTGGATCGCCGCTTCGGCAAGCAGACGATAGCTGCCAAGATGACGGACGTGCCCGGCCACACCCGTGGCATCGTGCCGCTGCTTGCGCAAGCGGGGATTCGGTTCCTGCATATCGGCGTTAACCCGGCGTGCCGGGCACCCGCAGTGCCGCCGGTGTTCGTTTGGCAGGATCCTCGCGGCGCTGAGCTCGTCGTCATGTACCAGGAGGGGACGTACGGTGACCTGATGATGGTGCCGGGACTTGACGAAGCGATCCTGTTCGCGCACACCGACGATAACCTCGGCCCACCGTCGACCGACCAGGTTGTGGCCACCTTCGAGCAGACACGACGGCGCTTTCCTGAGACGGAGATCGTCGCCTCCACCATGGATCGCTTCGCCCAGGCAGTGCTTCAGAGCACAGCCCAGCTCCCACGGGTATCGGACGAGATCGGGGACACCTGGATTCACGGCATCGGCTCCGATCCGGGCAAGGTAGCGCAGTATCGCGAGCTGTGCCGTCTGCGGCGGCGGTGGTTAGCCTCGGGCGCTGTGGCAGCGAGCGATCCGCGCCTCGTCCGCTTCAGCCGTTCCTTGCTCCCGATCCCCGAGCACAGCTGGGGCCTGGACGAAAAGGTCTTTCTGGCGGACTACAGCCACTATGCCGCGCAGGAGTTTCAGGCGGCAAGGACGAGCGAGCGCTATCGGCGGTTCGAGGCTTCGTGGGAAGAGCAGCGCGCCTACGTGCGTGAGGCGATCGCGGCCCTGGCGGGCTCACCTCTAGGTGGCGAGGCGGTGGATGCGCTGCAACGGATTGTACCGGCACGACCCTCCCTCGACGCTTCGGAGCCCGTGCGCGACCCCTCAGCTGCCATCGAGACCGCGCACTTCATCCTACGGATCAATCCAGAGTCCGGCGCCATCGCCTATCTGCAGGAGAAACAGACCGGGCGCGTCTGGGCGGCAGAGAGCAATCAGTTGGCCAGCTACTGGTATCAGACATTCGCGCAGGCGGACTACGACCGCTTCTGGCGGCAGTATGTGATCAATAAACGATCGACGCGCGTCTGGTCCTGGCCTGACCAGACAAAGCCCGGCATCGCCCAGGCGGGAGCCGTTGCCCGCACCTGGTGTCCTCGGCTCGACGGGCTGTATCGGCGCGAGCACGAATTCGGCTTGGAGCTCACGGCCATGTTATCCATGCCGGAGGATAGCTGGACAAGCTTCGGCGCGCCGCGGGCCCTCGCGTTGCAGCTGATCCTGCCTAACGACGTCCCCGCGGTTTACCTCGACCTGCAGTGGTTCGAGAAACCGGCCTGCCGCTTGCCCGAGGCACATTGGCTCTCGTTCAAGCCGATTGCGCCTGAGCGCTCCGGGTGGCACATGGACATGATGGGCGAGCGCATCTCACCGCTTCGCGTGGTGCGCAATGGCAACCGGACGCTGCACGCGGTGGGCAGTGACGTGACCTATAGCGATCAGGCAGGTGGCCTAAGGATCGAGACTCTGGACGCGCCTCTGGTTGCGCCGGGCGCTCCTTCCCTGCTCAACTTCAATAACCGACAGCCCCCAGTACGCAATGGCATGCACTTCAATCTGTGCAACAACGTCTGGGGGACGAATTTTCGAATGTGGTACGACGAGGATGCGCGCTACCGGTTCATCCTGCAATGCTATATGGGTGGTCAGCCGGTACTTGGGGAGTGAAGTGATCGATACGATGAGACGTCAAACAACCGCTCCACGATCGCTTCGCTCGCCACTTCGCCCTCCTGGATTACCAGGGCATCGGGACAGCCCAACGTATCATACAATCTTGAGATATCCGCAATTGGGAAGTTCCCGCCAGCGTTATGGATGAACGTCGGCGCCGGCGCCGCAAGGGCCAGCGCCGTCAGGAGTCCACCCACTGCGCGCAGGCCAGGGACGTACAACCTCTCGACGTAGCTTTGGTCATCGCCGATGGAGAAACCGGCTACATCGATGACCGATGGCACCGGCATGGGTGTCAGAGCGCGCGCCAGCAGGCACCACAGCCCGGCCTCGCCGATTCCAACCAATGCCAGCCTGGATCGCGATACCCGTTCAGTGAGGTAGGCTAGGGCGGTTACGACATCGTGCACGCGCAGGGCGGTATCTGTGCGATTGTAGGTGGTGAAGAACGGGATGCCGTGATCGCGTCGGGCCCGGCCCGCGGGCATACGATGCTCGCCGGTCAGGAACACGTCTGCAACCAACACTGCCTGGTCGTGGGCGAGCAGTTCGCGGATCAAGGTGCCCGGGCGACGCAACCGTGCATCGATCAAGGCCGCCTTGCCCGCGGCATGAACGATCAGGATCGCCGAGCCGCCGTTCCAACCATTAGGACGGAATAGCAGGGCGGGGAGCTGATCACCCTGGCCCGGGCGCCCCAGCAGCAACCGCTCCACGACAAATTGGTCCTGCTCGGTCGAGCCGATGCTTTCTGCCGCAACAGCGTCGGGCCACTCGACGGGCAGGACGTGCGCCAGAGCAGGACCGAATACCGCGCGGAACGTTGTGAGGTCCTCTGCCCGCTTGGGCCAGTGCTGTGCCAGCACGTCGCCGGCGCGCTTGACCAGTTGCCGGACCAGGTCGCGAGCGCTCATGCTCTCAGGCAACGGTCCAGCGCCCGGGAAGACCCGTACGGCATCCTCGGCCTCGATGGTGAAGGGCTTTTCGTGCCAATCGGTTGCTGCCGGTGCCTGCATCAGCCATTGTCCGAAGAACGCATAAACGGCTTCCCGGCTGGCCAGATTGCAGTTGTGCTCGGCGTCGACGAGGACGTAGCGGAACCGATCTTCTGCCTGGTACAGCGCGTAGATCTCTCTAATCGCCGGGTACTCAACCGCAGGCGTGTTGCATGTCCAATCTCCGGTACAGGCGACAAGGAGCATCGGACGGGGTGCCATGAGCGCGGCGATCTCGACATTGTTGGTCGCGAGGCGGAGATTTGGTGCGTTCTCACAGACGCAACCACCCTGAAAATGGGCCGAGACCATATTGACCGGCGCCGATGCCGCGATCCGGTCGTCAACAGCCGTCAGCATGATGGTTTGCGTGCCCCCGCCTGATGCCCCGGTGCAAGCCAGATGCCGGGGGTCGACGTCGGGGAGCGCGGCCAGGAAATCGACGGCCCGCAGGCTATTCCAAAGTTGCAGGCCCATTACGCTGATGCCCCAAAGCTCCTCCACCGGGCCTGCGAAGGTGTGGCTCACTTGCCTGCTATCGACATAGCCCACCATGTCGTAAAGAAAAGCAACGCACCCCTGACGGGCAAAGCTAATGCCGCTGGCTGGAAGTGAGCCAAGCTCATGGTGTACGAGGCGACCTTCCTCCCAGTGGCCGTGGGGATTGAGCACTCCTGGAAATGGCCCCACCCGGCCGAGGGGCCGATAGAGGTTGCCGGTCACGAAATATCCGGGGTAGCTTTCGAAATAGACTTTCTCGATCGTGTAGTCCTCGCGTTCAACACGCCCGAAGATGACGGGATTGAGCGCCGTCCGCTCGGGCAGCGGCCAAAGACCAGTGCTGAGGAGGATGTGGCGCCGCAGCGCAACCGCGCGAGCCTGCCACTCTTCGAGGGAGCCGTATTTTGGCACCATGTTGTGACTATCCAGCCGCCGCACCTCGGATACACGCCGGTCGTTGAGTGCCGGTTGGAGCGTCACGTCACCGGGACTCCAGATGAAGACCCGACTGAGGTCGGTAAGTTCAGTCATGAGATCGAGGAGCGCTGCTTTCGCATCGTTCAGAACGCCGTGATGTAGGCGCTATGAGCGGCGAGCAGGCGCTCCCCCATCTCGTTGACCTGCGCCGTATTGAGGTGCGAGCAGACTGGATCAAGCCGCAAGGCCTGCAGCGCGAGCGCCTTGTCTTTGGCGAAGCACGCATCGACAGTCATCGTGTAGATCATCGCCCATTGTTCGACGAAGCCCTGGACAATTCGCGGCAACGGGCCAAATGTAAGCGGCGTCAAGCCGTTCCCATCTACCCGAACGGCCGTCTCCACCACTACCCCGTGGGCGAGGTTTGTGATCTGTCCCACATTGGGCAGATTCCCCACATCGATAAACGTCCGGCCCTGGGAGTGGGCGTCGATGATGTCTGCCGCCGTTTCCCTGCTGCGCGTCATGAAGTCATCAGGAATCTCTCGCTCGATCATGTTTCTCAGGTCAGCTGCCTGTTGTGCGGCGTTCGCGGTGCGCTCGGAGATCGATGTGCGCACGAGCTTGTATTTCCGCATGTTGTCGGGACTGGTGATGTACCAGGAAAAGAACTCGCAGGTATGCCTGTCGCCCAGGTATGGCAGCACGCCGGTCAGACGAAAGAGGTCCGTGGCGACCTCCCTGTCCGACCCAGGCCCTGCGTCGTCGGCATATGGCCTCATGAGCTCGGTGAAACTCTGCGTTTCGAGCCGCTTGGTGAGGTCGGCGACAACATCCGCGGTGTGGGCGCGGGCCCGTGTCATCCAGAAGAAGTGGTTCAATCCCCCATAGTGCACGGCGATATCATCTTCACGCACCAGCCCATACAGGTTCTTGATGAACTCGAGGTTTTCAAAGAGCCCGTGGCACAGCCCAACTACTTGCCCTTCAAGGTGTCGTGCCAGCACGTCCGTCAGCATGGATAGTGGGTTGGTGTAGTTGAGAACAACCGCGCCAGGAGCGTGGCGATTGATAGCCTGGGCCAGGGACGCGAACACCTCAAAGTTGCGGATCAAGCGGGCCCAGCCGGCGGGCCCGCACGTGTCACCGACGGTGTGGTAGATGCCATAATCCTCAGGAATCGCGAGGTCATGTGCCATGGCATTGAGGCCACCGGTGGTGATCGTGATGATGATGTAGTGGGCGCCTTCAAAGGCTCGCTCGCGCTGGTCGGTCGAGAGGAAGCGTGCCCGCACGCCCAACCGAGCTGCCAGCTTGACGCAGAACGCGGCTGTGAGGTCGCTCGCCCCCTTGTTGATGTCGTAGAGCACGAACTCGGCGTCGCTCAGCGACGCGGTCAGCATCAAGTCCCGCACGATCACCGGTGTCCATTGGGCGCTACCGCCGCCGACGAGGACGATCTTGAGATTGCTCATGTGAGTGTCCCTTGAACCATGCTGAGCAGCGGATGATCCAGGATAGTCAAAGGCAGCGGTACGACGCTGCGCCGCCGGCTGCTCTCATAGAGTGCGAAGATGATCTCCGTTGCCTGGAGGGCGCGCCTGGCACTCAGCTCCGGCTCCCGTTCCTGCAGCAGCGCATCGATCAGGTCGGCGATGCCTCGCTCAACGGACACATCGTCATGCAGGCCCTCGCCCCCGGTGTCGATTTCCTCCCACGTGGCCGCGCCATCGCGAAGGATACGCACGTACGGTCCCTCTGGGACACCCAGCTCAATCACACCCGCTGTGCCGATCAGCCGGTTGTCCACCTCGACCATTGAAGCACTGCTGCCCGCGGCGATCAGCCCGAACACACCTGAGGGATAGCGCCAGTGCCCCAGCGCCTGACGCTCTACCGGCACGCCGAAGATGCGGCTGGGAGCGTGGGTGTCCACCTGACCCAGTACCCACGCGGCCGGCTCATCACCCACGTAGAAGCCGCACATATCGATGTAGTGGGTGCCCCAATCGAAAATGTTGTCGCAGCTCACCTCCACGCGCAGGAGATCCCCGATTGCACCGTCCTTGAGCAGTGCGCGTGCCCTCCTGAACGGCGTCGCGAAGCGGCGCTGGTGATTGAAAGTGAGCTGCACCCCGCGCTGCGCGCAGATTTCGACCATCTGTTGTGCTGCGCCCCAGCTATCGGCCATTGGCTTCTCACAGTGGACGGCACGCACACCGGCGATCGCGCAATCAATGGTGAGCGGGGCATGGAGATGCGGCCAGGTACAGATGCTCACCACATCAAGCATGGCTTCGGCCAGCATGCGTTTGTGGTCGGTGAACACCCCAGTTGCGGGAACGCCCGTCGCCTGAGCGAAATCCTCAGCATGTGCAGGAACAATGTCGGCGCAGGCCACCAGCTCACAGCGGTCAGGAAGTGCCTGGTACCCTGCCGCATGTAGGTAGGCCATGGCGGAACCCTGCGCATCTTTGGGCTTGCGCTGACTGCCGGTGCCGATCACACCCACTCGCAACCGCTTCATATGCACCTCATGGTTGATAGCCTCCACAGCCATTCGGCATGGCGGAGACCGAAGCAGTTATGCATCGTCTCCTCTCACGCGATGCCCCACGAGCGTAGATTCTTCAGGCTGATAGCGATGCTCTCGAGGGGAGGACGCTGGCACTGGTCCTGCTCCACCACGTAGAACTCGACGCCGGCTTCCCTGGCAGCGGTGAAGATGGATGGGAAGTCGAGCCGCCCCTCGCCGACTTCTGCGAACGTGCGCGAATCGTCTTTGGTCATGTCCTTGAGATGCAAGATCGCGCAGCGTGATCCCAAGTGGCGAAGGAAGGACGCCGGTTCCACGCCGGCATAGCATGTCCAGTACACATCGAGCTCCGACTTCACGGCTTGGGCGTCCGCAGCTTCCAGCAGTACATCCAACCCGTAGCGTCCGTCGAATCGGTCAAACTCGAAATCGTGGTTGTGATAAGCAAAGCCCAGTCCGCGATCTCGGCAACGCTGGCCTATGGTCGTGAGCTCGGCTGCCAGCCGGCGATAGGCATCGGCGTTGCCGCGCTCCTCCTCCGGCTGCGAGGGGCAGAGAAGATATCGACAGCCCAAGGCCAGGCAGTCGTCGATCGCGCTGTCCAATGCCGAGCGCAGGTCAGGCAGCCCTACGTGGTTGGCGAGCGCAACGAGCCCGAGGCCGTCCAGCACGTCCCGCAGGGCAGCAGCCGAGAAATCCCCGAAGTCACCCAGTTCAACCGCTTTGTAGCCGACGGCAGCGACGGCTTTCAACGTGCCGGTGAAGTCGCGAGCAGCTTCCTCGCGCACAGTGTACAGTTGCAGCGCGACCGGTATGCCAGGGTCTGGTTTGGCTATCATAGTTATCCTTTCAAACCGCCGAGCGTGATGCCGCTGATGAATGTCTTCTGGGCCAGCGCGAACAGCAGGATTACCGGCAGCATGAACAAGGTCGAGGCCGCCATCAGCGGTCCCCATTCCGTCGAATGCGCGGACTGGAATTGCTGCAGCCCGAGTGACAAGGTATAGGTATCCGGATCGTTGAGATAGATGAGTGGGCCAAGGAAATCGGTCCATTTCTGCAAAAAGGTCAGGACCACCACTACCGCCAAGGCCGGGCGGGCCAGCGGCAAGATTATGCGAACGAAGATGGTCAGATAGCCGGCGCCGTCGATGCGCGCCGCCTCGTCCAGCTCCGGTGGGATCGTCCTGAAGAACTGACGGAGCAGGAAGATGTAGAAGGCACTGCCAAAGAGCGATGGCACCATTAATGGCGCGTAGGTGCCTACCCAGCCCAGGGTCTTGAATACAATATACAAAGGGATGAGCGTGATCTCGGACGGCAGCAGCATGGTGCTCAGCACGAGCACGAATAGCACCTCGCGCCCGCGCCAACGCACGCGTGAGAATGAGAACGCCACCAGGGAGCACGAGAATACCGTGCCTGCCACGCACCCGCCGGAAATCAGCACCGTGTTCAGGGTATAGCGGAAAAAGGGAATCGCCGTCACTGCCTCGTGGTAGTTGCCAAGCACCCACTGCTGCGGCAGCACGGTCGGCGGAATATCCATGATCTCACGGGTGGACTTAAACGAGCAGATCACCATCCAGACAAATGGAAACACGAACAACAGCCCGACTCCGCCGACCAGCAGGTGGGCAAGCGCCTGGCCCACCCAGCGGCGACGCGCTGATTGTGCGTTTGTCGACAGCCACGCGCTGTCCGAAGCGGTAACCATCAGGCTGCCTCCGACTCGTAGTAGACCCAGCGGCGCGATCCATACAGCATTACCGCGGTGCAGCCCAGGATGATCATGAACAAGAGCCAGGCGAGCGCCGAGGCGTATCCGAAGCGGAGGTAGCTAAAGGCGGAACTCCACAGGTACAGCACGAAAAAGAGCATTGAACCTTGAGGATTTCCAATAGGGGTAGAGCTCGTGTTGTTACTGGTTCCTCCCAGCAGATAGGCCTCTGTGAAAGTCTGGAACACGGCGATCATCGTAGTGATCAGGTTGAAGAATGTAGCGGCGGAGATCATGGGCACGGTCACGTGCCAGAGCTGCCGAACTCGTCCCGCGCCATCGAGCGCCGCCGCCTCATACAGCGTCTCGGGCACGCCTTGCAGAGCCGCCAAATAGATAATCGTGGTGGTTCCCACCGTCCACATGTTCATCAGAATGAGCGTGGGCTTGCTCCAACCGGGGTCGGCCAACCAGAGCGGCTGGGGGAGATGCAGAAATCCCAGTAACACCGTCGACTGCGCCGAAATTGGGGTCGAACAGCCACATCCAGAGCACGGCTACAGGGACAAGGGGCATGAACGCCGGCAGGATATAGAAGGAGCGGTAGATCGTCTGGCCGCGGATCTTCGCGTTGAGCAGGATGGCCATCAGGAATGCCGTGATCAACTCGGCAGGGACGTCGAAGACGACCATATAGATCGTGTTCCCAAGGGCCTGGCGAAACTGGTCGTCCTGCTGGAGCATGTATCGGTAGTTATTCAGCCCGATCCAGCGCGGTGGCTCGATGCCGCCGTAGTGATTGAAGCTGTAGTACAAGGACATGGCCACGGGGTACAGCGTGAATGCCAGGAAGCCGAGGATGAACGGCGATGCGAACGATCAGTCCCACGACGATATTCCGCCGTTCCGAACGGCTCAAACCTACCGCTCGTCCTCTGACCATCAGAGCACCAGCCTTTCGTCATGCCTGTAGATGATGGGTGGGCGCGCCGATCGGCGCGCCCACCCTTCGCCAGCTAGATACCCGAATTGAGCTGGCCTTGAAGGTCGCTGGTTACCTTATCCAGGCCGGCCTTGGCGGTCATCTTTCCATGAAGCACCAGTTGTTCGGTGGAAGCCAGGGCAGCAGCGTACGCAGACGAGACCGGCGAAACGGGGAAGGCCGCGATGTGCGGGCCCTGCGCGTATTTCACGAACACGCGGTAGTGCGGATCGGGGTTGAGTTTCGGCGAGTTCTCTCCGGCAATGAGCTGCGGCACGTTATCCATGGCGTAGGCAAAACTCATGGTTGGCCCAAGCCCCTCGACGTAGCTCAGGAACGTCCAGGCAGCGCCGGGATTCTTGCTGCCTTTCATGATTGTGCCGGGGTTGCCGCCGACCATGCCGTAGTTGGCCAGGTCAGGCCGGTTGGCCGGATGAGGCAGCGGCGCCACGCCGTAGTCGAGAGATTTGGGTGTGAAGAACGGGGTCCACTCGCCGGAAATGTCCATCGCGAGCTTGCCAGAGTAGAACAGATTTCCCGTGCCACCGGAAGCAAGGAACTTGTCGACCGCCGCCGCTCCGTAACGTGTATAGAATCCAGTCTCCCACGTCAACGCGGCGATGCATGCCGCGCAATTGGCAGTAATCTTGGTGCCGGTGGCATCGGCCAGGCTACCGCCGAAGGTGATGGCGAGCACCGAGAGCCACGTGCCGTCGAAGTCGCCTGCGCTAAACGTTGGGTTGAAACCAAGCTGCGTGATGTTACCGTTGCCGTCCTTCTTGGTCAATTTGTCCGAATCGGCGGCAACGGCCTCGGCGGTGGTCGGCGGATTGTTTGGGTCGAGCCCCGCTGCTTTGAAGAGCGCTTTGTTGTAAAGCAGCATGAAGGTGTCTTCGAGGAACGGCAGCGCATAGGTATGGCCCTGATAGGTGCCGATCTGGTGGGCGCCGCGATTGAGCTTGCTCAGATCGAAATGGCTGGATTGTATATAGGGATCCAGATTCAGGATGTATCCGTTTGCGGCCCATTCGCCCACGTCGGCACTCGAGCAGTCGAAGTAGATGTCCGGAGGGTTTCCCGCGCTCACCTCGGTGACAATCTTGGCTGCAGTGCCTTGCTCGCCTGCTTTGACGACGATACCTGCTTGCGATGCATTGAATGCGGCAACAATCTTCTGCAACGCGGCATCCTGATCCTTGTTGGTCCAGCAGCCGTCGACTTGGATTGTTATCGGCGCCGTTACGCGTTGGCCTTGAACGATGCCGGTGGTTGGCAGCGTAAGGCATGCCACGAGCACGAGGGCGAGCGTCGCCCGCTTAGGGGCACGCATGTGGGTGGCCATATGCTATCTCCTCCAGGTGAAGCGATGAGCGATCAGCACAGTCAATAGTTGTCTGTCGTGGTCACCATGCACGTGAAGTGGCTCAAACGTCCTTCCGACCCGGTGCTTGCTGCGCCCCTCCTCTCGCTTATCCTATCGCCCAACAGGTGATGTATCGCACCCCGTTACTGGTAGCATAGGCCGCACGCCGTTAACGTGCTCTCGGTGGCTTGTCAGCATATCCCCTTATAGAACCGGTGCCGGCGCAATTTGCCTCACCTTTCCCGTTTGAGCTTATCTGCGCGCCGAACGCATACGGAGGTCAACGCAGGCTTTCGCGCTCGCTGAAGCAAATGCGGGTCATATTCGCGCAATCGGGGCCGCCACACGGCGCCGCGTGGCTCCGGCTGGCGATAGAAAACGTTTCCACATCGGACGAATGCGTGCAACACAGTGCTCGGCAGCTTCCACCCCGACACACCCATTATATGCTCGCGCTCGGCAAACGGGGCAAAGTGCTCGTTAAGCTCGTGTTAAGACCAAGTATGCTCCGCCGACGCGAGGCGGCCACGGGTGCTTTGCCGCCGCATCGCGATGAAGCGCCCGGCACTTGACGGCGGCATGTGTGCGTTCGACCGTTGCGGTCACTGCTAGGGAATCGCTTGCGAATTGTGTTGGGAGTCTCCGACGAAGAACGGGCTGGCGATGGCAAGCATCTCACTCCCGTCGAGGGACCGGAGATCCGCCCGATACCATCCGGGCTCAGCCTGATTGCTCGCGTACCGGCAGGCTCCCTCCGCCTGCACGATCGTTTCGGCCAGAACCGCGCCGTTGCGCAGAATGGTCAGGCGACCTCCTTCAGGCACGGCGGACACCGTGGCCTCGATGACCAGGGGCCCGATTGCGGCAACCGCATCACCGGGCATCGCGGTTACGTCGCCGGACGTCACATTGACTCGCAGCAGCGGCCCGCTGCTCACCACCGTATGCCCGGCACGGATGCCGTCGAGTATCGCCTCGCGACTCAGCTCTCTCGCATACACGTGGGTGGTGGGTACGTCGTGCCCGAACAGGGGCTTATGCCCATGCTCGTCACTGCCGCCGCTGATCGGCACGCGAAAGCCCGCAGTCAGCCACCGGTCGTAGAACAAGAGACTCCTTTCATTGTCCTCATCTAGCAGCCATCTGCTGTTCCACACTTCGACGGCGTCGATCTCGCGCGGATCGACGTCCGGCAAGTCCCATCGGCAGCCATGACAGATCGGGCTAGGATCCGCGCCTGGATGAGCGATGATGGCCAGTCCGCCCGCGGCATGCACGTCTTGTAGCACGTCATGGATCGTCCGCCCGTTCTGCCCGACCCGCCAGTCGATCAACGTCTCGGTGCCGAGCGCCAGGAGGTGGCCGCTGCGCATGCTCACCTCGATACCGGGGATGGGCAGTACCTTGCCCATCTCTAGCGAAGCCAGATCGGCATGGCCGGTAACCGAATTGTGGTCGGTGAGCACGAAGAAATCCAGTTGGCGTGCCTGGACGGCGCGCCAGAGATCGGGGATCGACCATCGCCCGTCCGAGTGCTGCGAGTGCAGGTGCAGGTCGCCGGCATACCAGCCGGGCCTGGTGCCTGCTACGACTGCCGGCAGCGCCTTCGGCGACGGTGGCGGTTCGGCATCTACCGCGTCCTCCAGCCAGATACTCAAGCGGAAGTTGCAGGGCGGCCCCTCCACCACGTACGTTATGCCCACCTCCGCGTTCCACGTGCCGGGCGGCAGCGGTCCGGGGACGAGTCCAGGCGTGGCACCGCTAGGTCCGATCCGCGGCGGCACCGTAGCGGCGTAGCCCGGCGTGCCTCGTGAGCCATGGGGATCGTGCAGGTGCACGCCGATGCAATGGTCGTAGGGTCCTGAGCCCTGCGGGTCTACTGTGAAGCTGAGGCGCAGGGCCGTCGCCCCTTCCGGCACGGTGAATGGATACAGCCTATCGCTGTTGCCGTCCTCGTGAGTGACTGTCTCCTCGACCGTTAGCAGACCCTGGTCCATGAGCACCTCCACATAGAACCCGCATATGTAGAATACCCCTCCAGCTCGAAGAACGTCGGTACGGGGCAATGGTAGACGCGGCCCTCACCCGCGGGAAGCGCAGGATCGAGGACTCCACGATCTGTGCCGCCAGATCCGGGCTTGCCCAGATGCAGTCGACGCGCGGATGTGCGCTATCGTCAAGCGTGCCGGAAGCGGTCTCAGGTGAAGGATTCCGTTGCCGCCAGCTTTCGCGGAGTCCGAGCGCCTGCAATCGCCCGATCACGCCACCGTGCAGCGCCACGAGCTTTGTTAGGGGCATATGGGCGATGCTCCACGTCGCCACGACGCGCCCCATTCGTTTGCGCCGGGCATGCCGCGCTCGTAGGCAGCCGAGATCACGGTCTCTGCGTCGATGGCCAGCCGCCGGAACGTCACACGCGCGTCGCCTTGCTGATAATCGATCAGGGCGTACTCGGCGTGGGCATTGAAGAGGCTCCGCTCCGGCCATACCGTGAAGTTCCAGTTCTCACTGACGCTGCCCGGGTTGATGATCAGCGCTTCGCCGTGGCGGCGCAGCATTGCCAGGTGGGTGTGTCCGCCCACCAGGATCCCGGTCTGCCGTCCGCCAAGCATCTGATCGAGCTCCTCGTGCGAGGTGGTGGCGCTGATCACCTCATTGTAGTCGCGGGGCGAGCCGTGGTAGCAAAGGAGCATCTCGCCGCCGGGAAGCTCCAGCTCTACCGTAGACGTGGAGGCGGCGAGAAACTCTAGATCCGCGCCGGTCAGCCGTTCCGCGCACCAGCGGTCGACGGGCCGGCAGCCGTCGTACGAGCAGCGGCCTGCGCGCATGTCCAGCGCCCAGTCCTCCCAGTTCCCGCGCACCACGGGACAGCCCAATGCCTGTATACGCTCAACCACCTCATGCGGATGCGGACCGGTGATCGCCACGTCCCCGAGACACACAAGCTGGTCCGGCCGATCGCCTGCGAGCTGTTGCAGCACAGTGTCAAGTGCTACCAGATTTGCGTGGACATCGCCGAAGAGACCGATGCGCATGCTGCCCATACCTCCTCTCACCCGACGGCACCGCCGGAGAACGTGACACCTTCCAGGTTAAGCCGCTGCGCGAAGGCAAATATCAGCAGGATAGGCACCATGAACTGTGCGACCTGAAGACGCCGCCCAGCCACCCAGCGGACATAGCAGGGATTGCCGTACTGGTCTGGATACGTGATACCAGGAATGGCGATGATCTGCTCGATCTCGGCACGCGCACCGATCACAGGGCCATCTGGTCTCGCACATGTTGGGTGCACCGCAGATCCATTTACCCCTCCAGCAGACTGGATGACCGCAACCCCACGACCAACGCGAGTTCACGGTGTTCGGGTGTCTCGCACATTGCTGGAACTGCCCTTCGCCACCGCCGCCCGTCTCCTCGGCTGGCAGACATGAGAGAAGCAGATCCTGTCTCGCACCACCCTGCGCACCCTGGCACGGCGGCAGGGGGCACTCGTGCGTACCTCCGAGCGGGAGACGGTCGAGCCTGCTCGCGCGAGGTAGACTCACGATAGTGCAGGCGACAGGGGGAAGGGCAACTCCAGATCGCGTTGGCATGGCTGCTCGCCCGGAAGCCGTGGATTGTGCCGATACCCGGCACGCGGCGGCTGGAGCGATTAGACGAGAACCTGGGGGCGACGGCGCTTGAGCTTTCCGCCGACGACCTGGAGGAGACCGACGTCGCAACCGGACAGATCATCGTGCAGGGCGCACGGTATCCCGAGCACCTGGAGCGCATGACTGGCCTGTAGGCGGAACAACATTTCAAGCGGCACGCGTCGCGTGGAAAGGTCGAACGGGCGAGCGATCTCTGCGCGCCAGGGAGACGTTGCGGAGGCGCCTGTCATCGGGAGCACGGCAAGCTGCGCGGGCCCACGGCGAATACCGCAACATCGGTCGCTCGGCACATAGGTGACAAGTCAGGAGTGTGACAATGCAGACACGGAAACTTGGGAAGAGTGGGCTCGGCGTCTCGGCCATCGGTCTCGGCTGCATGGGAATGAATCATCATCGCGGACCCGCCCCTGACCGGAACTCGATGATCGCGCTTCTCCGGACGGCGGTTGAGCGAGGGATCACATTCTTCGACACTGCCGAGGTCTACGGCCCGTTCACGAACGAAGAGCTGGTTGGCGAAGGCCTGGAACCCTTCAGAGAAGACGTCGTCATCGCCACCAAGTTCGGCTTCGACCTCGGTCCGGGCGGGTCGGGTGAGCCCAACAGCCGCCCCGATCGCATCAGGCAGGTAGCCGAGGATTCCCTGAAGCGGTTGCGGGTTGAGGCTCTCGATCTCTTCTACCAGCACCGGGTCGATCCCGATGTGCCTATTGAGGATGTCGCAGGGGCGGTGCAGGAGTTGATCGCGCAGGGCAAGGTCAAGCACTTTGGACTGAGCGAGGCCAGTGCCGCCACCATCCGCCGCGCCCACGCGGTGCAGCCGGTCGCGGCTGTCCAGAGCGAGTACTCGCTGGGGTGGCGCCAACCTGAAGCGGCCGTGTTGCCAACCTGCGAGGAACTGGGGATCGGTTTTGTGCCCTACAGCCCGCTGGGCAGAGGTTTTCTCACCGGCAAGATGGACGAGACCACGACGTTCGGCGGCAATGACAACCGCACCAGCTTGCCGCGGTTCATGCCGGAAGCGCTGAAGGCGAACCAGCCGGTGGTCCGCCTGCTGGACGAGATCGGGCGTGAGAAAGGCGCGACGCCGGCACAGATCGCGCTCGCCTGGCTGCTGGCGCAGAAGCCATGGATCGTGCCGATCCCCGGCACCACCAAGCTCGAGCGCCTGGACGAGAACATCGGTGCTGTGGCGATCGAGCTCACGGCCGACGATCTCCGGCATATCGAGGACGCCTTCTCGAAGATCAACGTGCAGGGGGACCGCTATCCCCAAGCCGAGAGGGAACGCACAGGTCGCTAACGACAAGCCGACGGCTGATAAAGGTGACAGCACTGCAAGTGCGTCAAGCAGCCATAAACAACGGCGCTGTGGCGTGAGTGGCGCCATCGCCCCGGTCGGGAAGGGCGCGGCCAGTGGCAGGACCTATCCGTCCTGACCAGATCTGCCGCGTCTGTGCCGGCAGAGCGCGCGGTACAGTTGAGCAGGCGTGGGTGGCGGTGGAAGAGAGTGGGCCCGATCGGCGCGCCACGCTTCGACCATGAAGGCAACAAACCTCTTCCACGCTGCGGGCGCGACCTCGCTCGTGCCCTGCACAATGCCGGCATTGGCCAGCAACAGCAACAGTAGGTCTTCGGGGACGAAGTCGCTCCGCAGGGCGCCCTCGGCCTGTGCGCGCCGGACGAGTTCGGTAAAGCCAGCATAGGCGCGCAGTCGCTGCGCTTCGAATAGGCCGGCCCTGGGAAACGTGAGCGTAAGCACATCGCGCAGTCCGCGATCGGCGGCCTGCATCGCACAGACCTGTTCCACGTAGCCACAGAATCCCGCCCAGGCGGTCGGCGCTCGCAGTGCTTCGTCGATCGCATCGGCGTACTCCGTCATCGTGCGCTCGAAACTCGCGGCGATGAGGTCCTCACGCGTGGGGAAGCGGCGGTAGAGTGTGGCGATACCCACCCCTGCGTGGTGCGCGACCTCCTCAAGCGGCGCCTGCAGACCGCGCTCGGCGAAGACGGCGCGTGCAGCCTCCACCAGGCACTCGCGATTCCGCGCCGCATCTACCCGCAGCGTGTGGCGCTCGGCGGAAGCCGACGCATCGGGCGCCGGCAGGGGATCGGTCGGTGACGACATGGCTCAAGCATAGCAGAAGTGGAGACTGCTATCCGGTTGTGACTCACTGTGGTATGCTGCGGTCAAGTGGAAGTCTATCTCCACTTACTGATCGCAGCTCGGCACGCCGGCTGCCGGACTATTAGCCGGAAAGGAACTCTACAATGCCATTTCGGGCGGCTCTTGATGGTCCGTATCGCCGTGATCATCGGCAGCACGCGTCCGGGCCGCTTCGGCGACAAGCCCGCCAGCTGGATTGCCGATCGCCTTGCCGCTCGCGATGATCTCGAGGTCACCGTCGTCGATCTGCGCGACCACCCCCTCCCGTTCTACGAGGAGCCGACACCGCCTGCCCGTGCCGGGAGAACGTATCGCACGCCGGAAGTGGCCCGCTGGGCCACGACGATCGACGAAGCGGACGGCTACGTGATCGTCACGGCCGAATACAACCACGGTTACCCGGCGGCGCTGAAGAATGCCCTCGACCACGCTTTCGTGGAGTGGCAGCATAAGCCGGTGGCCTTCGTCGGCTACGGTAATGTCGGCGGTGCGCGCGCGATCGAGCAGCTGCGGATGGTGGCGGTCGAACTCGAGATGGCGCCGCTGCGTCACGCGGAGCACATTCTGCCCGACGTGATGCGGCCGGCAATGGCCGCGGCAGCACCCATAGATCCGGCGATCTTTGCGTCCCTGGACCAGCGAGCCGACCTGCTTGTCAACGACCTCGCCTGGTGGGCACATGCCCTGCGGCGAGCGAGGACTCAGCAGTCATGAGCATGCGCCATGGGATGCGCCTCGCAGGCGGCCATGGCTGGTCTCGGTCACCGGTGTGTGCCCAGATGCAAGGAGACCGTATGCCATGGAGGCATGCCGGATCTATTGCAGTGACATTGCGCCTCGACGCAGTCTCGCTCAGCACGAAGCAGGAGCAGCGCGACAAACACCTTCATA
>CAVSOU010000003.1:0-20515 GCA_963729625.1 uncultured bacterium | reverse complement strand
AGCCGGCTCTGCGGGTATCGCCGCCGGGGCAGTCTCCAATTCGGCGTTCTTGGCTCGGGAGGTGACCTGATCGACATCGCCATCGATCAGCGGGTCCTTCAAGCGCGCGAGCTTCGCAACTGGCTGTGGCAAAGTCCTGCGGCTCAGGGCAACGACCTGCTTGACGTGATCTGCACTACGTGCGTACCGGCACTGGGCGTCCGCGATATCATGAACCATCACGCAAGGTCGGGGCGCAGATCTCATGCGCTAGGCAGCGGGACTCTTCTTGGCAGGGCGCGGTCCCGCGCGAATCAATGATCGGAGTGTAGTACACAAGGCCGAGGCCAGACGTTGCCGCGCTTGCACAGTACGTGTGTTGTAGCGTGGAGAAGTAGCCATGGAATGCGAACTCGACGGGATCACCGTCTATTATGAGGCGATGGGTGCCGGGGTGCCGATTGTCATGCTGCATGGCTCGCCCCTGGACCACACGGTGACGATCTATGAACTGGAACCACTTTTCGCCGGCCGAGAAGGCTGGAGGCGGATCTATGTCGACCTGCCCGGCCACGGAAAGACGCCAGGAGCCGACTGGATGACCGGGAAGGATCAGGTGCTGGACGTCTTGGAGGCGTTCATCGATGCCATCCTGCCGGGCGAGCGCTTTCTTCTCGCGGGGTCGTCGTATGGTGCGTATCTGGCCAGAGGGCTGGTGTACCGCCGCGGTGGACAGATCGATGGGCTGCTCCTGAACGTGTCTCCCTCGCATTCAAGCATGGGCACGGATTCGGCGACCGACCTTCCGCAGCGGGCGGTGCTTGTGCGGAACCCGGCCATCATCGAAGAGGCGCGGGCAGAGGGCATGGCGTGGCTGGAGGAGGTCGCGGTAGTTGAGCATGCCGGCGTGCTCGCCTACGCTCGGGTGGCGCAGGGCACGGTCGCGGACGAGGCGTTTCTCGGCCGGATCGCTGGCCGATTCTCGTTCGATGTGGACCGGCTGTCCGAGCCGTTTCCAGCTCCCACGCTCTTCGTGCTGGGGCGGCAGGATCACTGGGTGGGCTACCGGGGCGCGTGGCAGATCGTGGAGGAGTATCCGCGTGCCACCTTCGCCGTACTCGACACCGCGGGCCACATGGTGTGGGGAGAACGGCAGAAGCTCTGCCTGGCGCTGGCCGGTGACTGGCTGGACCGGGTAGAAGAGTGGAGAGCAACCAAGGCAGATGGCAGAGCCGAAGCGCGTGCGGTGCATTCTTGACCGAGAATGCCGAGCCCGTGCAGCCGACGTGTGCATGGGGCCGCTAGCAGGGCACTGTTGGCTCGGCTCCAGGAGCGGATGGCAGGTATTCGGATGCCCTTTGCGCGGATTGAGCCGGCAACCTGCGCGAGAAGCGCCCGCCTGTGGTGACGTGCTGCCGGGCACGCACCGTCCGTAGCCGGGCTGCCTTGACCGTTGTACAGCGAAAAGGCCGCCATCGCTATGATCGCTTGCACTCTCCCGGCTGACCCGCCCCAGGGCCCGGCACCGGCAGGCGGTGCAGCGAGGCTCTGGGGCGGTCTGCCGGCAGCGCCAGAAACACGCTGCGTAGCGGCGAGCACTACAACACCCCGTCGCGGTGCAGTGTGGCGTAGACGACCTGGGCGATGGCCACGCTGCCCTTGGCCGTCGGGTGGGGGTCAATATGTACAGACTGGACGTCAGCGGGATTGTCCCAAATGGCGTACGTGCTGGGGTAGAGGTCAATCAACTGTGCGTGGTGCCGGGCCAGGATGGGCACTATCGCCCGATTAAGCGGGACGAGGTAAGGCACGCCGTACGCCGTGGCATCGAAGTAGTTCATCACGAAGATCCGCGCATGCGTGGCCGCCAGGTAGCCAAGCATCAGGTCCAGATCGTGGGCCGTGTCGCGGGCAGACCGATTACCCCCAAAAACATCGTTGACACCCAGCCAGATGATGATGAGGGTGGGGTGAGCAGCGATAGCCTGCGTCGTCTGGCTGCCATGACTCGGACCGCCGGGCGACGTCAAACCTTCCAGGAAAAACGCATACCCGTCTTCTGACAGATTGACGAGGCGGCCGAGCCGTGGGTGCGTGCGGACGAGCACTGCGGGCCATGATTGCGTCTCCGGGTGGTCCAGCCCGTTCCCGTCGCTCAACGAATCGCCGATGATCACCAGCACGGGGTGCTGGGCCCGCCCGCCGGCACCGGCAGCTCTCGCCTGCACCGCGCCGGACCCTATCAGTAGGAGCAACAGCGCCATCAGAAGCAGCGCGCGTCTGCCTAGCCTGGCCGTGGCCCCGTGCTTGTCTTGCGCTTTCCGCGCCCCATGTCCGGTGAGGCCTAGGGCCGCAGCCGCTGACTGCCACCAGAGTGAATGACCTGACATCGCTCGCTTCCTTTCCTGCACGGCGCCAGGCACACGGAACCCGGCGCACGACCATGCCGTCGTGGCCGGGTTCACCAGTTGCTCGCTGCAGTCCAGGGGTGGCCAGGCAAGAGCGGGCGTCAGTAGGAGGGGAGTGATCTTGTCACTCTCGTTGCTAGCGTCGGACCCTTTCTAGGACGGCAGGTCATCGCATCCACTACACCTCGATCATAATCCTCATGTCAACATGCGGCTGGCTCTGCTCGTGTGCTCTGTGAAGCATGTCGCTGGTAATCGCAGACGGCGCCAATCCAGGTCCCGGCAGCCCAAGGTTAGCGGATCACTGTGGCGTGGTCATCCCGCTCATTCCTCCTCACTCATGACCACGCCTCGCTTAGCTTCATGCAGTTGGGGGTGCGCTGGCGGAGAGGCCGGAGATCGGCACGTGTCCGACATAGAGCGTCCCTGGCCGTGGTGATCGCCGACAACGACCAGATGCGCCTCCTGTGCGCACAACGAGATCTCCGCCGTGGCTGGTCAGGGTGCCCGGTATGCTGCGCCTGGGGATGGTTGGGGGTGGAGCGCTCAGATCTATCGACTATGTGCAGTCAGTGCCGGCTGCACCCCGCCAAGAGCTCTTAGCCATTTGAGCTCACTGACGATCGGTATCGATTGCCCAGGGGAGTCCGGGGAAAAGCACCGTTTCGCCGTCAGGCTGCTCACCCGCCGCATCCCGGGGCCTTGGCCTGGCTTCAAGGAGAGCTCGATCGCCTGGTCGACGACTACGGTATCGACGGCTTCAAGTTCGACGGCGGCGATCCCTTCCGCTATTTGGCAACCGATCGATCGTACTGCGCCCGCACGCCCGTTGGACATTGCGATGACTTTGCGCGAGTCGGGCTCAAGTACTCGATCGCAGAGTATCGAGCGTGCTGGAAGCTGGGCGGCCAGCATCTGCTCCAGCGTGCGCGTGACGAAGGGCACAAGTGGGGCGGCGGCGGGCTTGCCGATGTCGTACCGACGGCGTTGGCCCAGGGTCTGGTTGGCTATCCGTATACGTGCCCGGACATGGTGGGCGGCGGCGAAGAGACGGAGATGGGCCTGATCGACCAGGAGTTGTTCGTGCGCTGGGCGCAAGCGGCTACGTTCTTTCCCATCATCCAGTATTCGCTGCTTCCCGTGCGCGTGCTCGATGCGAAGCACCTTGCGCTGTGCATGATCATGGTGAGGCTGAGAATCCGCCTGGGACCCACGATCCTCGCTTTGGCACGGCATGCCGCCATGACAGGAGAACCGATTATTCGCCACATGGCCTACGTCTTCCCTGACGCCGGAATGGAAACAGTGCTCGACCAGCACATGCTTGGCGACCGCTATCTTGTAGCCCCGGTGCTCACGAAGGGAGCGGTCACACGTACTATCAGGGTCCCGGCCGGCATGTGGGAGGGCGACGATGGCTCCGTCTTGGTGGGTCCCAACGAGGTCGCGATCGACGCTCCTCTCGAGCGATTGCCCTGGTACAAGCTGACCGAATCCGATGGCGCGCGTCACCGGGACTGCATGTCACCGGATCACGACCCCGAGCTTCTGGGGCTCGGGCAGATGACGGAAGGCATGCAGGTGCCAGCGCCTGGCCGCAGGACTGGCGACATGCTGGATGGGGACCATAGGAACGACGGGCAGGAAGGCAAATGCGGGTCTTGGTGACCGGCGAATCGGCTTTCATCGGTTCCCACGTGGAGCACCATCTGGCGGCCAGTGGCCACATATTGTTTCGTGCTCCCAGGCGGGCGAGCAGGTACCCGGGCCTGATCGAACGCCGCGCTCGTCATAAGGTATTGGGCTCGTACTACACCCTCGAAGCCTCGACGTGTTGCCCGGAATCGGGGTTCTTTCACACGTCGCAGCTATGCGTACGTGTTCAGGATGGCCCGAGTGACCAAGGTTGCACCCGTGCAGGGAACGCTCTCTCCGCCAGTGTCGACAGTTACACCCAGGCCAGCGAGGGGTCCGGCTCTGTGCGTCCTGCCAGTCGGTCTGCCTGCTCCCACGAGGTCTCCAGGATGGTCGAGTTGACGGGCGGCGTTATGCCGCGACGCTCAGCACGACGTTGGGAAACACCTGACGTTGCTCCGCTCCATCGCTTACTTCTTGCAGAAAACAAATGAAAACAGTACGCCGATCTTCGATTGTAGATGCGTGTCATTATAAGCATTGCCAGGAGGCCATGGCCACGGGGCGGTGTTTGACCGAACCGCACGCCGCTGATGTGCAACTCCTGTTGACACGAGTGAAAATCCGGCGTAGAATCAGCTAGGCTCTTGCAGTCTTGCAGAAAGAACTGTGAAACAGATGGCAGTGACGTTGCGCGATGTCGCGGAATCGGCCGGCGTTTCGCTCGCTACGGCGTCGCGGGCGCTTAACGGCCGCGTCGCCTATCAGGTAGCGCAGGACACCCGCGAACGTATCTGGGGCGCGGTCCGGCTGCTCGGCTACAAAGTGACGACTGAGCCGCGCAGCGCGATAAGCGACGGCGATCCGCAGCCGGACCGGGACCAGTGCGTGGGTCTGATCCTCGACGACGCTCACGACCTCTACGCCTCGCCGTTCTGGATCCGGGTTCTTGCGGGGATCGAACAGGAACTGATTCAGCATCGTTACCACCTGCTCTTTTCCTTCATACCCGGAGACCTGCGGCACGATCACAAGCGGCGACTGGTGAGCAGCAAGTATGTCGACGGGCTCATCTTCGCCGGCCGCCCGCAGCCGTTCGAGAACGACATCTGCGCCGGCAGGATAGTGGCCATAGATTCAGGCTCAACGGTCTGGGCTAACGGCGACCTCCGCTACGACTACATCGGCATGGAAGAGCGCCGTGCCACGTACGACCTCGTCGATCACCTTATCAACCTCGGCCGTCGCCGCTTCGCGTACCTGGGACCAACCCCGGAGAGCAATCAACGGGCTGATGCGTACTTTCAACGCCTGGCCTTTCACGGCATCGAGGTACCCGCCGAAAAGCGCCCGCCTACCCCGTGGACGCTCGACGAGGCCTATCCGGTGGCCCTGGATCTGCTGCACGAGCATGGTCGTGACCTCGACGCCGTCGCCTGCGGCTGCGATCAGGTGGCCATCGCCGTGATCCGGGCGGCAAAGGCGCTGGGCCTCAGACTGCCAGACGATCTGGCTATCGCGGGCTTCAACGACGATCCGTTCGCCCGCGATCTCGACCCCGCCCTCACAACCATCGGCGTCCCGAAAGAGCTGCTTGGCGCGCTGGCGGTGCGCAGACTGATCGAGCGCATTCACAACCCCGACCTGGCGCCCATCCTTCAGCTCGTGCCCACCAAGCTGGTGGTGCGCGCATCCTGCGGCGCGGCCATGGCGCATCGATGACGCACGATCGGGATCAAAGCGATGCGCAGTTCGCGGCCGGAAGGGAGGTGGCCGGCCAGGCCCAAGTCCACGAGTTCGTCCATCGCTACTGGTAATAGTTTCGCCCGCACGCTACACACGGATCGCAGATTTGCTCGACGTAGGATGAAAGGTACCGATGATGGGTAGTTTCCGGCGGCTGGCTGGCCGAGCCACGATTGCCGCGGCACTGATCCTGTTGGGCGCCAATGTGACGCCACAGCCCATGCATGCCACCCGGTCCAACGACAAGCCGACCGTGACAGTCTGGACGGATGCCGTCCGCCTGCCCGGCTTCCAGCTCTATCAAAAGACCCACCCGAACGTGAACGTCGTCATCCATAGCTATATCGGCAATAACCTTATGACCAACGTGGCGCTGTGGAACCGCGCCGGCAGCGGCTGGCCTGACGTCGTCTTCGACCAGAATCCGCAGGAAGTCGCCAACTTGAGCACCACGCAGCTGCACTTCACCGCGGATCTCACCAATCTGATCCCCAAGACCACGCTCAAGAACTTCGCGCAAACGCCGCTGAACCAGTGCGTCTTCGGCGGTAAGCTCTACTGCCTGCGCAACGACATTGCACCCAATGTCCTCTGGTATAACGCCAAGCTGATGAAGCAGTTCGGCTATGCGGTGCCCACGACCTGGGAGCAGTACCAGGCGATCGGCCAGAAGGTGGCCAAGGAACACCCGGGCTACATTATTGGCTCCTTTGGCGACAAGTTCGGCATGTGGGCCTATCTGTGGCCTGCCGGTTGCCCGCTCAACCAGATTACCGCCCTGGATACCGTGCGTATCAACACCTCGCTGCCGGCCTGTACGAAAATGGCCCAACTGATCGATCCGCTGGTCGCCGACGGCAGCATGTCGAAGCTGCAGCCGTTTGATCCGGCGTTCGTCAAGCTTGGCGCGGCGGACAAGATCCTGATGTTCGTGGGCGCCGCCTGGTTCGGCGAGGGCATGTTCAATTCCAAGGCCAACTACAACACGCCTAAGGGCGAGTTGGCCGCCGCGGCGCCGCTCAAGTGGGCCGCGGACAAAGTGGCGGTCACCGGTGCCGAGGGCGGTGGCGCCTACTTCGTGTCGTCCCACTCCCAGAATATGGCGGCTGCCGTCGACGTGGCCGTCTGGATGTCTACTAGCACTGCATACCAGGGCAACAGCACCATCGACCCGGGCCTGCCGGCCTACGTGCCAGACGAGCCGCTCTGGCTGGCCGCGGTGGCCAAGGATCCGTTCTTTGCCTCCAACCCAGTTCCCGTGTTGACGGCTGCCGCCAGTCAGATCGGGCCCACCTGGGGCTACGTGCGGTACGACACCGAGACGACGTTCGACAACACTGTGATCCCGCCGATTAAATCCGGCAAGACCATCGAGTCCACGTTCCCCGCGCTGCAGAGCAAGCTTACGCAGCTAGCGAAGATCGACGGCTACACCGTCGTCCAGTAAGCACCGATGGTTCGGCGGCACGCCAGGGCCATCCGCTCTTGGCGTGCCGCCGTGAACATGTAGGCGCCGCACGTGGATCGCGAGGGAGCGCATGGGGATCACGAGATTTGACCAGAGGCACGCGGGCCAAACACGTCGGACCCCTGTCCGACGTTGGCCGTGGCATGCCTATGCCTTCGTCGCGCCGTACGTGTTGTTCCTGCTCGCCTTCGGGCTGGGACCTGCGCTCTACGCCGTCTGGCTCAGCGTGACTGATACCACCGCGCCCGGAGTGAGGATCACCGGCGGCGCCAACTACTCTGCCATTTGGAACGACTTCCGGCTGGGCGACGCTGCCATGGACGTGCTGACGTACATGGCGTACTGCTTGCCTACGCTCATCGTGCTGGTGCTGTTTCTGGCCTTGATGCTACACGCGCACCCGGGCCGTTACTCCGCCGCGATGCGCATGATCTACTACCTGCCGGGGGCGGTCACGGGCGCCGCGGCCGCGCTTGTCTGGCTGTTCATGCTCTCTCCGGACGTAAGCCCGTTCTCCTGGCTGCTCAGAGGGCTGGGTCTCTCCACGCGCGACGCGGTGCTGACGAACTACCTGCCGCAGGCCATAGCGGTCATGGTGCTCATGGCTGCCGTGGGCGGATGGGTCGTGATCATGTACGGCGGGCTCAATAGTATCTCGACCGAGATGCTCGAGGCCGCCACGGTCGACGGGTGCAACCGGATCCAGGTCGCCCTGTTCATCAAGCTCCCTAATCTCGCCCGCTACATCGTCTTCATCTTCATCCTGAGTTTTGCCGGCGGCACCCAGCTCTTCGCCGAGCCGCAGATTCTGTGGGGCGCCACGCAGCAGCAGGTCAGCCCGGTCTGGTCGCTCAACCAGCTCGCGTACTCGTACGCCTTCAACGACGACAACTTCGGCAAGTCGGCAGCAGTCTCCGTCGGTCTGCTCGTGGTCGGCCTGGTTGCCGCGCTACTGGTGATCTTCAAGACCAGCTTCTATCGCATCGACGCCGAAGGGAGCTGAACCGATGCTGCACCGTACGCCGATCGTGTCTGTGCCTGCCGTGATGAGGCGGCGCCGCCGTGTGGCACCAGTGTCGGTCCTGGTGACTGGGATCTGGGCTGTGATTCTGCTGGCCTTTGCCGTGATGTTTGGGCTGCCGTTGCTCTGGTTGCTGCTGGCCCCCACCAAGACCGACGCGCAGGTTGTCAACTGGATCCCGATCTCCTTTGGTTCCTTCAGCAATATCGGCACGGCCTGGTCGAACCTGATGGGCTACAACGACCGGGAGTTGCTGACCTGGCTGAAGAACTCGTTCGTCTACTCGGCCAGTGCGCTGGTATTGGTGGTGGCGCTCTGCCTGACTGCGGGCTACGCCCTCGGTACGGTGAAGTTCCGGGGCCGGTCAACGCTCCTCCTTCTTACCTTGGTCGCCATGATCATGCCGGCCGCGGCGTTGGTGCTGCCCGTGTTCCTGGAGATCAACGCGGCCCACCTGCAAAACACGGCGTGGTCCGTGATCCTGCCGTCGGCCTTCTATCCCTTCGGCGTCTATCTCGCCTACATCTACTTCTCCACGCAGCTGCCGTCCGAGCTGCTGGCCTCAGGCCGCATCGACGGCTGCTCCGAGGCGCGGCTCTTCTGGTCGATCGCCCTGCCCCTGGCCAAGCCCATAGTCTCGATGGTGGCGTTCTTCTCCTTCACGTTCAACTGGCAGAACTTCTACCTGCCGTACGTGATGCTGGCCGACGACACCAAGTACCCGTTGACCGTGGGGTTGATGTCGTTGATCCAATCGACCCCGGCTCTCAATCCTGCCGTCGGCTCCGGAACCGGGCTGAACATCTACCGGCCGGAGATTGCTCTCGCCGGGCTCTTCGTGGTGCTGCCCGTCGCTCTCATCTTCGTGTTCGCGCAACGCTTCGTCATTGCAGGCACCCTAAGCGGAGCGGAAAAGGGGTAGATCGATTGCCTTATCACCCTCACTGGTCTTCAGACTGACGATTGGTTGGTTCGCCTTACCCAGCTCGTTGCCGCGTTGCCGCAAGCTGACTTCCAGCGATTAGAGGGCGGGTTCACCAGGGTCGTGCGTCCACCAAAACCTTGGGCTCTCCACCCGAATGTACGTTGTGCCCCGCAAGTCCGCGCCGAATCCGTGCATCCCTACAGTCTGTTCAACCACGGATGGCGAGGCGGAGGGATTTCCCGGGGCGCACAGTCGTACGTGCGCCGTACGGAGGTCGTGTCCGGTGAACTGCTCCGCCTCGACCGTCACCGCTACCAGGGAGTGATTTGTGAGTGTGTGCTCGGGCAGGCGCCCGGCGGCAACCAGCGCGGTTGCACGTCGCCGGGTACGTCGACGGGCATCCAGGCAGCATCGTCAAACGATTCAGAATGCGCGCCGGCCTGAGTTCCCTCTCCGGGAGCGAAGTCGCTGAGCCTCCATTGGCCAAACATCTGCGCTGACGTTCCCTTCAATTCTTTGTGTCTCGCGGCGCGCGCTCACGCGCTGTTCGTCACCGGGCTGAGATCGCCGTTCTCGACCATGCTTACCAGCGGGTGGTCCTCGATGGTCAGCGGCAGATCCACGCGGCCGCGCCGTCGGCTGCTCTCGTAAATCGCAAAAACGATTTCGGTAGCATTGAGCGCGCGCGCGCGCGCTCAGCTCGGGCTCGCGGCCCGCGAGCAGCGCGCCGACTGCATCGGCAACCGCCCGCTCATGATAGCCGGTGCCGTTGGCATCGCTCGTGCCGTGCACCGTCTCGCCCTGTGTATCGAGCGTCTCCCAGGCATCGCCGTCACGCCGGATCCGCAGGCTGTGCTCGTCGGGCACGCCGATCTCGACGGTGCCGGCCGTCCCCACCAACCGGTGCCAGAACCGCGTCGTGTCGTGACCAAAGCCGGACAGCAGCGTGGCTGTAATGCCGCTCGGGTACTGCCAGTGCGCCAGCACCTGGCCCTCGGAGGGCACGCCGAAGACGCGCCGCTCGAACCGGTAGTCGACCTGCCCGATCACCCATTCCGCCGGCTGCTCGCCCACAAACATGCCGCACAGGTCGATCCAGTGCGAGCCAATGTCGTACACGTCGCCTGGAAATCCCAGCTCGATACGCTCCAGATCGCCGATCGCGCCGCCGCCGAGCAGGTCGCGTGCCATGGTGAACGGCTTGCCGAAGCGCCGCATATGGTTGAAGGTCAGCTGCGCGTCGCGGCGCGCGCACTCCTGTGCCATCAGTCGCGCCGCGCCCCAGGTCGTCGCCATCGGCTTCTCGCAGTGCACCGCCCGCGCGCCTGCCAGCGCACAGTCCACGGCCATCGCTGCATGCAGATGCGGCCACGTGCAGATGCTCACCATGTCCAGCTTGGCCTGACGCAGCATAGCGCGGTGATCGGTGTACACGCCATCCGCTTTGATGCCAAAGGCCGCCGCGAATGCCTGGGCGTGCTCGGGCACGATGTCTGCACAGGCAACCAGTTCGCAGCGGTCAGCCAGCGCCTGGTAGCCGCGCCCGTGCGCATAGGCCATGAAGTAGCCCTCGATGTCCGGTCGTGCTTTCTTCCGGCCCGTGCCGATGATGCCGACCCGCAGGTGATTCATACGCTTCTCCGCCGATATAATCGCATGCGAACGTCATGCCCGGTCGAGCGCCGGGTAACTACTCAACTGCTCCCGTGTACCTTACTGTGGCATCCGGGCCGTCGTCCAGAGCCAGATCGATCAGATCGTCGATCCTCGCGGTGGCGACATTCATGCAGGTGTCGGCGCCTCCATAGTAGAGCTTGAGTGTGCCGTCCGGCTCCGCCAGAGCGCCGTTGGTAAACACAATGTTGCCCATCAGCTCGATCATGCTACGAGCTCCTTATGCCGACCGGCTTCGTTGACGACGAGAGCTCTATGCTCGCCGACACATGATGCATGTCCGCAACGCGGTACGATAGAGGACGAGGAGGCCGCGCCATGATTGCCAGCCACAAACCAAAGCGGATATCAGTCCAGGAGTGGCGCGACTTGGAGCGCGCAAGCGACGTGAAGCATGAGTACGTCGACGGCTGCATCTATGCCATGGCCGGAGGATCGCGGGCGCACTCGCTCATAGCCGCCAATGTCATCGGCACGCTAAACGCTGCCTTCGGCGACGGACCATGCATTGCCTATGGTTCCGATCTCGCCACGCGTGTCTCGGAAAGCCGCTACACCTATGCCGACGTTGTAGTGACTTGTTCGGCACGCGATCAGGCTACCAGGCACGACATGGAAGTCGTTGAGCCCGGCGTGGTCTTCGAGGTTCTCTCAGACAGCACGGAGTACAAGGACCGCGGTCGTAAGTGGGATGACTATCGAACGTGCCCGTCGCTGCAGGAGTATGTTCTCGTAGGCACGAGATATCAGCGCGTCGAGGTATACCGCCGTACGGCCAGCGGCTGGGGCCTATTCCGTTTCTACGGCCCGGAACACGAGCTGGAGTTAGAGAGTCTCGGCGTGCGCCTTGCCGTGGCGACTCTGTACCGTCGCACTGACGTGCCGCTGGCGCCGCCGGAATAACGCCAGTCCCTCCTGGCTCCTGGCCTTGCAGACCACCGTCTTCTCTGTACCGGCTTACGCGCCGGCGTGTCTGCATCGCCGAGTTCCACTGTGAAACATGGCAGCGGTTTCAACCTGGCCGCCGTGGTCTCCAGTTGCGCAGGTCACGCGCCGGTCGCAAGCCACAGTTCCGCCGGTCCCCGGAATTGTACGCGCGCCTGCCAGCGCACCGACCCGGGCCCCAGCCGGGCCCTGGGCACGCGCTCGAGGACGGCCTCAAGCACCGCCGTTGCTTCGGTTCGCGCTAGGGGTGCTCCCAAGCAGAAGTGAATCCCTGCACCGAATGAGAGATGGCTGTTTTGCCGGCCGCGAGTAATATCAAACGTATCGGCGTGGGCGAACTGCAGCGGATCGCGATTCGCGGCGCCGATCAATTGGAACACCATCTCGTTCTCGCTGAAGGTAACTCCATCCACGACGTGTGTCTGGCGCACTCTGCGAAAGTTCCGCTGCTTTGGCGCGTCAAAACGCAATGCTTCTTCGATTGCGCCGGGCAGGAGGCTGCGATCGGCACGCAGGTGCTCCCACTGCGCCGAATGTGCCATCAGCAGGTGAAAGAGATTACCAAGAAGGTTTGTGGTCGTCTCGTGTCCTGCCGTCAGGATGGTATTGCAGGTGGCCAGCAACTCGGCGCGCGTGAACTGCTGGCCACCGACCTCCGCTTGTGCAAGCGCAGTGATCAGGTCATCTTGCGGCTGGACGCGCCGCCGATCGATCAGTCGATTCATGTACGCGAACATGGCTAGCAGGCTGGCCTGCGACGTCACGGCCGCGGTGTAGGTCGTCCGGCCAGTGCCCTGGAACCCAAGAATGTCGGCTGACCAACGCTTGAACAACGGGCGATCCTGTGCCGGGGCGCCGAGAAGCTCGGCTATGAGAATGACGGGCATTGGATGGGCGATCTGTGCGACGAAGTCGAAACTCGGCCCCGACCGCATCGCTTGCTCCAACAAGTCTTGGGCCAGGTTGCGGATCCGCGGCTCGAGCGACGCGATCACTTTTGGCGTGAATGCTTTTTGCACCAGCCCGCGCATTCGCGTGTGATCCGGCGGGTCCGATCCAATCACGTCTTTCTGCGCAAAGTAGTGCTGCAGAGGCGCAAGGTCCTGCCGTTCGCTCTCAGTCAACTCGCTGAATAGCAGGGCCTGCCGGTTTTCGTTGGACAGATTCTCATTGTCCCGTAACGAGGCGGCCACGTCATCGTAGCGGCTGAGAACCCAGGCGTTCCACTTCTGGCTCCAGAAGATTGGCGCCTCCTCGCGCAGACGGCGATAGATCGGGTACGGGTCGAGCATGATCTCGGGCGACACCAGACACGCATCCAGGTCCGGATCAGAGCAAATGTGCGAGCACGGCATCTTCGTCGAATCTCCAAGCGGCAAGCACCGCCGCGTGCAGGGGCGCGGCACTGCTTCTCATTGTATAGGAGGCCCGCTTGATGACACCGCGAATTCCGAACTGTCATGGTCAGCCACGCGGCGCAACAGCACCTAACTGCCGCGAGCTGGGTGGCTTCAGCCTGAGGCGGGCAGCGGCAACCAGCGCATCTGCTCCATCTGCTGTGAACAACTATCGCGACCGAGCCCCAGCGTGGCGGGGCTAAGCCCAACGGCCACGCCGAGCACCCTGCCCTACCGTCCTATCGTATAGGCGTATGGAATCGCCGCGAGCTCGTCTCCACTGATGCTGTTAGGGTTGAACGTGTCCAGGTAGATATATCCGCGCACCACGTGGCCCGGTGGCCCCGCCGGGGTAATCCGCAGGTCGAGCTCGCGAACGTGAAGCGGCCCAATCACCATCGTACGGAAACGTGTTGCGAACGGCGACCAGATGTCGTCCGTCGTTGTGGTAGTCACCTGGCGATCGAACGGCTGTCCTATAGCCGTGGCCGAGACGTCAAAGGTGCTCGGCCCTACGCCGCCGTTGCCGAAGGGTCCTACCTGCTCCGGCTCCGCTTGCCAGGCTCCGGACGCCAACTCCGGCGCCTGCACGGTAAGGGACGCGACGTAATTGCCGGTGGCCCGATCGATGCTGGGGCCGCTGGATTGGTAAGTGTCCGGGCTGCCCGTACCCCCGAAGGGCGGCGTGCCGCTGAATGGCGTAACGGCAAAGGCCATCGGTGTCGGTGACTGAGCGTTGAACGTCACGCTGCCCACCTCTGGCGGGATGATGAATGCCGGCAACTGGCTGCCTGTGATCGGAAGCGTCAAGCTGAACGAATCGGGCGCCTGCAACGGCACGCGCGCCGTACCGGCCAGCCGTGGGTCGAGAAACACATCCTTCGCCGTTACCCCGGTGTTCTCGACCAAAACCGCCGCGTTCACCGCCTTTCCCGCTCGAAGCAGTGTGTGCACGTTATCGGGTATGCCGCGAGTGAGCATGCGGACGCCAGTGAAGGCGATAACCGCCTCGAACGGCTGCGCCGTGGCCAGGGCTCCCACCGCGTCGTTGACAAACAGCACGAACAACCATCGGCCCGCCATCGGGTTGAGGCGGTAGAATTGCATCGCCCCTGTGTAGTACGTTGGCAGGCCGGAATTGCCTATGGCCCCGGCCGTCGTCTGCACGTCCACGGGCTGTCCGGTCGGATCCACGAGAACCGCCTCGAGATTATTGTTCGGATCGGCGACGCGCAGTCCCAGGCCGAGGTTGTGCAACCCCGCCGGCAGGTCGAACTGGTAGCTGAGCGTCTGTCCTGGCGATCCGCCGCGGCCATTCCCGCCGGTAATCGTGCCCGAGAATGAGCCGCCTGAGCGCGTCAACGGCACCAGCGCGCGCTCGGTCACCGGTATGGCGCCCATCAGCGTCGTCGATCCGCTCGGCGACGGGAAGACGATCTCTTCGACGCGGTCGCCGGGAGAGCCTGGCAAGCGTGTGATGGCGGTGAAGGTCGCGGTATGGCCAGCCGGAAGCGTTACTTCGGCGGGAGTCACCGTGCCGGCGCTCGCGTAGCGAAAACCACTAACTGAGAGCAGCACGGCACCGTAGTACGACGTACTGACCGCTCTGGCTCGCGTCCAGATAAGTGCGGTCCACATGCCGGCCCGGGGAGTCCTCACGTCGACCTGGCCGAACCCACTGCTGGTCCCCGGCGCAGCGTTCTGTGGGTCGGACACTGCAGTCAGACGGCCGCTGGGATCGAACAAGTTGAGAACGACTACGGACGAGGACTCCTGCAGTGCTAGCCAGGCGATGGATGCGTTCAGTCTCTGCACGCCGGGCGGAACCTTGAACGTTTGCGCAACGAACGCGCGATCCGTGCCGTCTTGATTGACGAATGTGAGCGGATCGCTAAGCGGGTCGAGGTGGAGACCATAGTCCGCGCGGAACACCGTCTTGTCAAGCGCGAGCAGCTTCGGAGCGATGCGCTGCGCCTGGCTGCCCGCGTTCCTAATGTCGAACGCGAGGCGTTCAGTCGTGTTGGGCTTGTCCGTCGCCGTAAATGCCGTCGTGTCGTTGACCAGCAGTCGCCCGGCGCGCGGCGACGGCGTTGCAACCGAGTCTCGGTACGAAAGCGCGGCTTGCACTGCACGGTAGCTGTCAATGAGCCCTGCACCCTGCTGCGTGGCGGATATGCCGAGGTCTGTCGCCGTGCTCATGATGATTTGCTTCACCAGATCGGGAGTGGGTGAGGCGTGGTGATGCGTGCTGCGATACGCTTGGATGACCAGGGCCGCCTCGCCTGCGGTTAGCGGCGCCGCCTCACTTGTGCCCCCGCTCAATTGGATCGGCGACGACTTCTTTTGGTTGGCGTTGGTGCAATCGGAGTAGCGCGATGGCCCCTTCAGCGTAGCTGTACAGAGGGCCCAACCGAGATCGCCCGGAGCCACTACGTCGACCGTCCGGGGTCCGGTTTGTGCGAAACCGCCCGAGCTGAGCGAGGATATATTGTTGTCGACGTATCCGGTGCCAAGGGTGATCCCGTCGTTTCCGGCCTCCGTATAAGCACGAAACTGCGTACTGGCGCCCACCGCAATCACCCCCGGGTCGGTGCCCGGTGAGCCAATAGTGCTGGCCGCGCCCGCGTCGCCGCTGGACACCGTGACGGTCACTCCGGCGGACACCGCGTTGCTGTTGGCCATGCTAATCGGGTCATTCGCGAGATCGGGGTACGGGTTGCCCCCGAACGACTCATTGAGTACGTCAACTTTGTCCACGGAGACAGCATAATCGATGGCCTGCACGAACGCCGACTCGGTCGTCGCGTCTGTCCTCCCGAACACCTTGAGCCCGACCAGCTCGGCGCCTGGCGCCATGCCGAGGATGCGGATCGGGCACGGCTTGGCTAGCTTATTGACGAGCCACGCATTGACGTCATACACCTGATGACCCTGCGCCGCGACGGAGCTCGCGTCAAGAAATGCCTCCCCACCTCCGGTAGGCGCGTTCGGTCCGTCCCCGCTGAAGTCCTGGTAGTCCACGAAAACCGACTTGCCATTGCGTATGAAGTCCGGATTGTGGACATCGACGCCGTCGGCAATGTACGCAACCTTCACACCCTGGCCGTTGATCAGGGCGCCCGTGCCGGAGCGGAGCCGTTGCGCCTGCGCCACGCTCGGGTTGGAGAAGGCCGTATCGGTCAGTTGAAGCGCTTCGGGCTCCAGAGAAGGCGTCCTGCTCGTCGTGCAGGCAGGAGTCAGCGGGTCGGATGCCTGCGAAGAGGCGTCGTTGCTACCGATACCCGGCACCGGGATGTGCCCAATTGGCGCAGGTGCAAGCAGACGAATCACGCGATCCGCCGCCACGCTGAGCACGGCCGGATCGCCGCGCAGCCGCGCCTCCTCTGCGATCGAAATCGTGGCACTTACCGCATTAACGACCCTGTAGGAATGCAAGGACTTGGCCCCGACCGCGTTGAGCTCGCGCAACAAAGCCGCCCGGGACGCCGGAATCCGCTCGCTTCGCAACGAGGAGTTCGTGGCGGGATACTGATCGCGCAGCGTGACGATGACGTGATCGGTGGCCGGACCCGAAAGAGCCTGAGCCACGGCAGGGCTGAGCGTAGGGAGGAACGAGGCCATGGCCTGCTGCGCCGCGATCGCGCGTGCCGTATCCTGAATCGGCGGGACTTGCAGCAGGAACAAAAGCACGCTGCTGGCGAGAGCAGCGCGACCCGGACGGCGTATCATAGTTGCTCTCTCCTTCGATTCAGCTGGCATGAACCAGCCCCAGCCTGCAGCCTCAAACACAACGCCGCACCCCTGCCACGCGCAATACGTTTCTGGCTTCGTGCGGCGCCCCGCTCAGTCGGTTGTCACAGCCGGACGTTTGCGCTCGCACGTACCGTGTGCTCGGGTCGGCGCTCAATTCCCGTGCTGGTATTAACATAGCTGAGAGCAGCCTAGCTTGGGGTATGTCGCCCCAGCGCGATCGCCATCCGTCGGAGTCATTCTCACTCAAAGGTTGTGCCATGATCGTTTCGGATCGTACAAATCGCACCGAATGCCCTTGCGAAAGCCGCAATTCGTGTGCTAGAATCACACCGTTCATGAAACTGATGGCCGAATGGGACGGACATAGGATCACCTTGGAGACACCTTGCCAGCATTTAATGAATCCATCGAGCAACGGGAGCTGCGGCAAGCGACAATCCGCTACATCGAATCGCTACCGTCAGCCCACCGAGTTCTGTTGCAGGAGATTGCCGATGAGTACCGGAGGCCGCCTTACGCCTTGGTGGCCGGTGCTCTTGAAAAGCTGATAAGCGATTGGACTCGGGGGACCGCTCCGGATGAACGTCGCCGGCTGACGCTCCTGCGGCCACGACTCGCCTGAGAGGATCGAAGGCCGTCATCACGCGACGCAGTCGTGCGGCTGTTCGGTAGTGTCGACGCGGGGCGAGTTGCCTTCGCAGTCGTGGCGTTGGCCTGCGTGCCCAGCGGATCGCGGTGGGGCCGTTTCGCGTGCCGAACAGAAAATTCGATGGATGGGATTTCTTCCGGCTGTACGCGGCACGCGGCAAGCCCAGGGCGCCGGTCGTAGCAATGCCGTGGCTCAGAACGCAGCGATGCGCGACCAGATCCAGGTCCACGAATGTCTCGCCACACGTTTGGCCTGGCGGCGGCTAGGCGCCCGGACAAGCACGACCCTTCATCGTGAGTGATGCGTCGGCCTATCCCGCGCGCCATGGAGCTTTCGGTTCTGTTGGCGTATCCCTCCGGAAAGGTCCAACGCCAACCCAAGCCATGAAGTTCGGGGCCGATCTGCTCTACGATGCCAATCCGTTCGGTAAAGGCCGCCTCGGCAAGGGCGGCGTTTCCCCCTGCCCGCGCCGCAGGAACAAGCTCAGCCAGCGTGCTGCAACTCGAGGCCGAGCCCACACCTCTTGTGCCAATCTGCTCCGCCGTCCACGAGGTAGACTGAGCGCTAGCGGCCAACGCCGGCCATCGTTACGCGCGGCCCGTTGCAGGTTTGCTGCCGACGCCTATTTGCGGAGCGTGACAGCAACAAGTGACGACCACCGGAATCGGGAAGGAGCGGACGACGTGGCAGACCAACGGAGTACTAGTCGGACGAACTCAACAAACGTGTTGAAGCGCTGCTCGTACAGATGACCCTGGAGGAGAAGGCGTCCCTGACCGTAGGGCGCGACGTCTGGACGACGCAGCCTATCGAGCGGCTCGGCATCCCTTCCATCTGGTTGTCGGATGGTCCGACCGGACTGCGCAAAGCACGCGGCGGCATGGACATGAGCCTCGGGCATAACATCCCCGCGACCTGCTTTCCTACGGAGTCGGCGCTGGGCGCGACCTGGGACACTGCACTTGTTCACGATGTGGGCGCGGCCATTGCTCTCGAGGCTCAGGCTAACGACGTGCAGATCGTGCTCGGCCCCGGCGTGAACCTCAAGCGCTCTCCCCTGTGCGGCCGCAACTTCGAGTACTTCTCCGAGGACCCCGTGCTCACCGGCAAGTTGGCCGCGGCGTTCGTCGGCGGCCTGCAAGAACATGGCGTCGGCGCTTCGGTCAAGCACCTGGTCGCCAACGAGTGTGAGACCAATCGTATGATCACCGACTCGCGGGTCGAGGAGCGTGTATTGCGCGAACTCTACCTGCGGCCGTTCGAGATTGCCGTTGCCGAAAGCCAGCCATGGACGATGATGGCGGCGTACAACCGACTCAATGGTGCCTACTGCACGGAGAATCCGCATCTGCTGCATGAGATCGTCGAGCAGGACTGGGGCTATCGCGGCTGCATTGTATCCGACTGGTATGCCGTCAATAACCGCGCGACTGCGGTGGACGCGGGAATGCACCTGCAAATGCCCGGCAGCCCAACTGTCGGGGCGGTGGTCCAGGCCGTTCGCGAGGGTCGGCTGGCAGAAACTCGTCTCGACCAGATCGCCCGTGCGTTGCTCAGAATGATTCTCAGGGCAGACGCTGCCCGCCGACCCGGCATCAGGGTCGACATGGCTGCCCATCACGCCCTGGCACGCCGCGCGGCCGCGGCGAGCGTTGTGCTGCTGAAGAACGAGGGGAATCTGTTGCCGCTGGCAGGTGAGTCATTGGCCGAGGTCGCGCTGATTGGCGCCTTTGCGCGGGTGCCGCGCTACCAGGGCGCGGGCAGTTCGCAAGTGGTGCCTTCACGCGCCGTGGACACCGTGCATGAACAGCTTATCGCGCTGATCGGCTCCTCGGGACATGTTACATACGCCGCAGGATACGACGAGACCGGGGAGACCTCCAACGCGGCCCTGCTGGACGAAGCCCGAGCCGCGGCGGCACACGCGCGCGTGGCAGTCGTGATGGTCTGGTTGCCTCCATCCTACGAGCTAGAGGGCGCAGACCGCGCTGACTTGCGTCTGCCGCCGGCACACGACGCGCTCGTGGAAGCAGTGCGCGCCGTGCAACCGCGTACCGTGGTGGTGCTGACCAACGGAGCGCCGGTAGCCCTCCCCTGGGCGGCGCGCGTTCCTGCCATTCTCGAGGCATACCTGGGTGGCCAGGCTGGCGGCGCCGGCGTCGCGGCAGTGCTGATCGGCCATGTCAATCCTTCCGGCAAGCTTGCGGAAACGTTCCCTATACGGATCGAGGACACTCCGGCCTTGCTGAGCTTTCCGCATGACGGCAGCCGAAGCGTCGTCTTTGGAGAAGGCTTGTTGACTGGCTACCGCTGGTACGATGCCCGTCACGTGGCTCCGCTGTTCTCGTTTGGCCACGGCCTCTCATACACGACGTTCAGCTACGAGGAGCTCACGCTCGACAAGCCAGTCATGAGCGACGACGAACCGAATCAGGTGTCGGTGCGCATACGCAACACGGGTCGGCGCGCTGACAGCGAAGTGGCCCTCTCTATGTGCACGAGCAGCACCCCCGCCTGCCGCCCGACCGAGATCGCGAGCATTCGCCAAGGTTGCCCTGGAGCCGGGAGTGGAAGCAGCGGTGTCGTTCCAGCTGGAGTGGCGGGATTTCGCCGTCTACGATCCGCTGGCCGGGGCGTGGACCATCACCAGCGAGATGTTCGACATCCTGGTCGGCGCGTCCTCGCGCGATATTCGCCTTCAGGTGTCATTGCGCGTGGAGTCCACGCATCCACTGCCGGGTAGGCTGGATATGCTGAGTCCGCTCCGCGACTGGTTACGGCATCCGGTTGGCCGGGCACGGCTACTGCCGTTAGCCACCAAGGTGAGTCACCAGCTGTTTTGGCGCCAATGCCGGAGCCGCTGCCGGCAAAGCAACGCCGGAATTGGAGGAGACCTTCTTGACGGATATGCCGAT
>CAVSOU010000002.1:0-16672 GCA_963729625.1 uncultured bacterium | reverse complement strand
GCAGCGGTTTCAACCTGACTGCCGTGGTCTCCCGTTGCGCAAGTCACGCGCCGGTCGCAATCCACAGTTCCGCCGGTCCCCGGAATTGTACGCGCGCCTGCCAGCGCACCGGCCCAGGCCCCAGCCGCGCCCTGGGCGCGCGCTGGAGGACGGCCTCAAGCACCGCCGTTGCTTCGGTTCGCGCTAGGGGCGCTCCCAAGCAAAAGTGAATCCCCGCACCGAATGAGAGATGGCTGTTTTGCCGGCCGCGAGTAATATCGAACGTATCGGCGAGCGAGAACTGCAGCGGATCGCGATTCGCCGCGCCGATCAATTGGAACACCATCTCGTTCTCGCTGAAGGTAACACCACCCACGACGTGTGTCTGGCGCACTCTGCGAAAGTTCCGCTGCTTTGGCGCGTCAAAACGCAATGCTTCTTCGATTGCGCCGGGCAGGAGGCTGTGGCCGGCACGCAGGTGTTCCCACTGCGCCGAATGTGCCATCAGCAGGTGCAAGAGATTGCCAAGAAGGTTTGTGGTCGTCTCGTGTCCAGCCGTCAGGATAGTATTGCAGGTGGCCAGCAACTCGTCGCGCGTGAACTGCTGGCCACCTACCTCCGCCTGTGCAAGCGCACTGATCAGGTCATCTTGCGGCTGGACGCGCCGCCGATCGATCAGTCGATTCATGTACGCGAACATGGCTAGCAGGCTGGCCTGCGACGTCACGGCCGCGGCGTAGGTCGTCCGGCCAGTGCCCTGGAACCCAAGAATGTCGGCCGACCAACGCTTGAATAACGGGCGATCCTGTGCCGGGGCGCCGAGAAGCTCGGCTATGAGAATGACGGGCATTGGATGGGCGATCTGTGCGACGAAGTCGAAACTCGGCCCCGACCGCATCGCTTGCTCCAGCAAGTCTTGGGCCAGGCTGCGGATCCGCGGCTCGAGCGAAGCGATCACTTTTGGCGTGAATGCTTTTTGTACCAGCCCGCGCATTCGTGTGTGATCCGGCGGGTCCGATCCAATCACGTCTTTCTGCGCAAAGTAGTGCTGCAGACGCGCAAGGTCCTGCCGTTCGCTCTCAGTCAGCTCGCTGAATAGCAGGGCCTGCCGGTTCTCGTTGGACAGATTCTCTTTATCCCGTAACGAGGCGGCCACGTCATCGTAGCGGCTGAGAACCCAGGCGTTCCACTTCTGGCTCCAGAAGATTGGCGCCTCCTCGCGCAGCCGGCGATAGATCGGGTACGGGTCGAGCATGATCTCGGGTGACACCAGACACGCATCCAGGTCCGGATCAGAGCACACGTGCGAGCACGGCATCTTCGTCCAATCTCCAAGCGGCAAGCACCGCCGCGTGCAGGGGCGCGGCACTGCTCCTCATTGTATAGGAGGCCCGCTTGATGACACCGTGCATTCCGAACTGTCATGGTCAGCCATGCGGCGCAACAGCACCTAACTGCCGCGAGCTGGGTTGCTTCAGCCTGCGGCGGGCACCGGCAAGCAGCGCATCTGCTCCATCTGCTGCTGAACAACTATCGCGACCGAGCCCGAGCGTGGCGGCGCTAAGCCCAACGGCCACGCCGAGCACCCTTCCCTACCGTCCTATCGTATAGGCGTATGGAATCGCCGCGAGCTCGTCTCCACTTATGCTGTTGGGATTGAACGTGTCCAGGTAGATATACCCGCGCACCACGTGGCCCGGCGGCCCCGCCGGGGTGATCCGCAGGTCGAGCTCGCGAATGTGAAGCGGCCCAATCACCACCGTGCGGAAACGCGTTGCGAACGGCGACCAGATGTCGTCCGTCGTTGTGGTGGTCACCTGGCGATCGAACGGCTGTCCTATAGCCGTGGCCGAGACGTCAAAGGTGCTCGGCCCTACGCCGCCGTTGCCGAAGGGTCCTACCTGCTCCGGCTCCGCTTGCCAGGCTCCGGACGCCAACTCCGGCGCCTGCACGGTGAGGGACGCGACGTAATCGCCGGTGGCGCGATCGATGCTGGGGCCGCTGGATTGGTAGATGTCCGGGCTGCCCGTACCCCCGAAGGGCGGCGTGCCGCTGAATGGCGTAACGGCAAAGGCCATCGGTGTCGGTGACTGAGCGTTGAACGTCACGCTGCTCACCTCTGGCGGGATGATGAATGCCGGCAACTGGCTGCCTGTGATCGGAAGCGTCAAGCTGAACGAATCGGGCGCCTGCAACGGCACGCGCGCCGTACCGGCCAGCCGTGGGTCGAGAAACACATCCTTCGCCGTTACCCCGGTGTTCTCGACCAAGATCGCCGCGTTCACCGCCTTTCCCGCTCGAAGCAGCGTGTGCACGTTATCGGGTATGCCGCGAGTGAGCATGCGGACGCCAGTGAAGGCGATAACCGCCTCGAACGGCTGCGCCGTGGCCAGGGCTCCCACCGCGTCGTTGACAAACAGCACGAACAACCATCGGCCCGCCATCGGGTTGAGGCGGAAGAATTGCATCGCCCCGGTGTAGTACGTTGGCAGGCCGGAATTGCCTATGGCCCCGGCCGTCGTCTGCACGTCCACGGGCTGTCCGGTCGGATCCACGAGAACCGCCTCGAGATTATTGTTCGGATCGGCGACGCGCAGTCCCAGGCCGAGGTTGTGCAACCCCGCCGGCAGGTCGAACTGGTAGCTGAGCGTCTGTCCTGGCGATCCGCCGCGGCCATTCCCGCCGGTAATCGTGCCCGAGAATGAGCCGCCTGAGCGCGTCAGCGGCACCAGCGCGCGCTCGGTCACCGGTATGGCGCCCATCAGCGTCGTCGATCCGCTCGGCGACGGGAAGACGATCTCTTCGACGCGGTCGCCGGGAGAGCCTGGCAAGCGTGTGATGGCGGTGAAGGTCGCGGTATGGCCAGCCGGAAGCGTTACTTCGGCGGGAGTCACCGTGCCGGCGCTCGCGTAGCGAAAACCACTAACTGAGAGCAGCACGGCACCGTAGTACGACGTACTGACCGCTCTGGCGCGCGTCCAGATAAGTGCGGTCCACATGCCGGCCCGGGGAGTCCTCACGTCGACCTGGCCGAACCCACTGCTGGTCCCCGGCGCAGCGTTCTGTGGGTCGGACACTGCAGTCAGACGGCCGCTGGGATCGAACAAGTTGAGAACGACTACGGACGAGGACTCCTGCAGTGCTAGCCAGGCGATGGATGCGTTCAGTCTCTGCACGCCGGGCGGAACCTTGAACGTTTGCGCAACGAACGCGCGATCCGTGCCGTCTTGATTGACGAATGTGAGCGGATCGCTAAGCGGGTCGAGGTGGAGACCATAGTCCGCGTGGAACACCGTCTTGTCAAGCGCGAGCAGCTTCGGAGCGATGCGCTGCGCCTGGCTGCCCGCGTTCCTAATGTCGAACGCGAGGCGTTCAGTCGTGTTGGGCTTGTCCGTCGCCGTAAATGCCGTCGTGTCGTTGACCAGCAGTCGCCCGGCGCGCGGCGACGGCGTTGCAACCGAGTCTCGGTACGAAAGCGCGGCTTGCACTGCACGGTAGCTGTCAATGAGCCCTGCACCCTGCTGCGTGGCGGATATGCCGAGGTCTGTCGCCGTGCTCATGATGATTTGCTTCACCAGATCGGGAGTGGGTGAGGCGTGGTGATGCGTGCTGCGATACGCTTGGATGACCAGGGCCGCCTCGCCGGCGGTTAGTGGCGCCGCCTCACTGGTGCCCCCGCTCAATTGGATCGGCGACGACTTCTTTTGGTTGGCGTTGGTGCAATCGGAGTAGCGCGATGGCCCCTTCAGCGTAGCTGTACAGAGGGCCCAACCGAGATCGCCCGGAGCCACTACGTCGACCGTCCGGGGTCCGGTTTGTGCGAAACCGCCCGAGCTGAGCGAGGATATATTGTTGTCGACGTATCCGGTGCCAAGGGTGATCCCGTCGTTTCCGGCCTCCGTATAAGCACGAAACTGCGTGCTGGCGCCCACCGCAATCACCCCCGGGTCGGTGCCCGGTGAGCCAATAGTGCTGGCCGCGCCCGCGTCGCCGCTGGACACCGTGACGGTCACTCCGGCGGACACCGCGTTGCTGTTGGCCATGCTAATCGGGTCATTCGCGAGATCGGGGTACGGGTTGCCCCCGAACGACTCATTGAGTACGTCAACTTTGTCCACGGAGACAGCATAATCGATGGCCTGCACGAACGCCGACTCGGTCGTCGCGTCTGTCCTCCCGAACACCTTGAGCCCGACCAGCTCGGCGCCTGGCGCCATGCCGAGGATGCGGATCGGGCACGGCTTGGCTAGCTTATTGACGAGCCACGCATTGACGTCATACACCTGATGACCCTGCGCCGCGACGGAGCTCGCGTCAAGAAATGCCTCCCCACCTCCGGTAGGCGCGTTCGGTCCGTCCCCGCTGAAGTCCTGGTAGTCCACGAAAACCGACTTGCCATTGCGTATGAAGTCCGGATTGTGGACATCGACGCCGTCGGCAATGTACGCAACCTTCACACCCTGGCCGTTGATCAGGGCGCCCGTGCCGGAGCGGAGCCGTTGCGCCTGCGCCACGCTCGGGTTGGAGAAGGCCGTATCGGTCAGTTGAAGCGCTTCGGGCTCCAGAGAAGGCGTCCTGCTCGTTGTGCAGGCAGGAGTCAGCGGGTCGGATGCCTGCGAAGAGGCGTCGTTGCTACCGATACCCGGCACCGGGATGTGCCCAATTGGCGCAGGTGCAAGCAGACGAATCACGCGATCCGCCGCCACGCTGAGCACGGCCGGATCGCCGCGCAGCCGCGCCTCCTCTGCGATCGAAATCGTGGCACTTACCGCATTAACGACCCTGTAGGAATGCAAGGACTTGGCCCCGACCGCGTTGAGCTCGCGCAACAAAGCCGCGCGGGACGCCGGAATCCGCTCGCTTCGCAACGAGGAGCTCGTGGCGGGATACTGATCGCGCAGCGTGACGATGACGTGATCGGTGGCCGGACCCGAAAGAGCCTGAGCCACGGCAGGGCTGAGCGTAGGGAGGAACGAGGCCATGGCCTGCTGCGCCGCGATCGCGCGTGCCGTATCCTGGATCGGCGGGACTTGTAGCAGGAACAGAAGCACGCTGCTGGCGAGAGCAGCGCGACCCGGACGGCGTATCATAGTTGCTCTCTCCTTCGATTCAGCTGGCATGAACCAGCCCCAGCCTGCAGCCTCAAACACAACGCCGCACCCCTGCCACGCGCAATACGTTTCTGGCTTCGTGCGGCGCCCCGCTCAGTCGGTTGTCACAGCCGGACGTTTGCGCTCGCACGTACCGTGTCCTCGGGTCGGCGCTCAATTCCCGTGCTGGTATTAACATAGCTGAGAGCAGCCTAGCTTGGGGTATGTCGCCCCAGCGCGATCGCCATCCGTCGGAGTCATTCTCACTCAAAGGTTGTGCCATGATCGTTTCGGATCGTACAAATCGCACCGAATGCCCTTGCGAAAGCCGCAATTCGTGTGCTAGAATCACACCGTTCATGAAACTGATGGCCGAATGGGACGGACATAGGATCACCTTGGAGACACCTTGCCAGCATTTAATGAATCCATCGAGCAACGGGAGCTGCGGCAAGCGACAATCCGCTACATCGAATCGCTACCGTCAGCCCACCGAGTTCTGTTGCAGGAGATTGCCGATGAGTACCGGAGGCCGCCTTACGCCTTGGTGGCCGGTGCTCTTGAAAAGCTGATAAGCGATTGGACTCGGGGGACCGCTCCGGATGAACGTCGCCGGCTGACGCTCCTGCGGCCACGACTCGCCTGAGAGGATCGAAGGCCGTCATCACGCGACGCAGTCGTGCGGCTGTTCGGTAGTGTCGACGCGGGGCGAGTTGCCTTCGCAGTCGTGGCGTTGGCCTGCGTGCCCAGCGGATCGCGGTGGGGCCGGTTTCGCGTGCCGAACAGAAAAGTCGATGTATGGGATTTCTTCCAGCTGTACGCGGCACGAGGCAAGCCCAGGGCGCCGGTCGTAGCAATGCCGTGGCTCAGAACGCAGCGATGCGGGGCAGAGATCCGGGTCCACGAATGTCTCGCCACACGTTTGGCCTGGCGGCGCTCTATGGCGACCCGGACAAGCACGACCCTTCGCCGTAAGTGATGCGCCGGCTTATCCCGCGCGCCATGGAGCTTTCGGCTCTGCTAGCGTATCCCTCCGCAAAGGTCCAACGCCAACCCAAGCCATGAAGTTCGGAGCCGATCTGCTCTACGATGCCAATCCGTTCGGTAAAGGCCGCCTCGGCAAGGGCGGCGTTTCCCCCTGCCCGCGCCGCAGGAACAAGCTCAGCCAGCGTGCTGCAACTCGAGGCCGAGCCCACACCTCTTGTGCCGATCTGCTCCGCCGTCCACGAGGTAGACTGAGCGCTAGCGGCCAACGCCGGCCATCGTTACGCGCGGCCCGTTGCAGGTTTGCTGCCGACGCCTATTTGCGGAGCGTGACAGCAACAAGTGACGACCACCGGAATCGGGAAGGAGCGGACGACGTGGCAGACCAACGGACCACAGGTACGGATGAACTCAACAACCGTGTCGAAGCGCTGCTCGTACAGATGACTCTGGAGGAGAAAGCGTCACTGACCGTAGGGCGTGATGCCTGGACAACGCGGCCTATCGAGCGGCTCGGCGTCCCTTCCATCTGGCTGTCCGATGGTCCGACCGGACTGCGCAAGGCACGCGGCGGCATGGACATGAGCCTCGGGCATAACATTCCCGCGACCTGCTTTCCTACGGAGTCGGCACTGGGCGCGACCTGGGACACTGCACTTGTTCACGATGTGGGCGCGGCTATTGCTCTCGAAGCTCAGGCTAACGACGTGCAGATCGTGCTCGGCCCCGGCGTGAACCTCAAGCGCTCTCCCCTGTGCGGCCGCAACTTCGAGTACTTCTCCGAGGACCCCGTGCTCACCGGCAAGTTGGCCGCGGCGTTCGTCGGCGGCCTGCAAGAACATGGCGTCGGCGCTTCGGTCAAGCACCTGGTCGCCAACGAGTGTGAGACCGATCGTATGATCACCGACTCGCGGGTCGAGGAGCGTGTATTGCGCGAACTCTACCTGCGGCCGTTCGAGATTGCCGTTGCCGAAAGCCAGCCATGGACGATGATGGCGGCGTACAACCGACTCAATGGTGCCTACTGCACGGAGAATCCGCATCTGCTGCATGAGATCGTCGAGCAGGACTGGGGCTATCGCGGCTGCATTGTATCCGACTGGTATGCCGTCAATAACCGCGCGACTGCGGTGGACGCGGGAATGCACCTGCAAATGCCCGGCAGCCCAACTGTCGGGGCCGTGGTCCAGGCCGTTCGCGAGGGCCGGTTGGCGGAAACCCGTCTCGACCAGATCGCCCGTGCGTTGCTCAGAATGATTCTCAGGGCAGACGCTGCCCGCCGACCCGGCATCAGGGTCGACATGGCTGCCGATCACGCCCTGGCACGCCGCGCGGCCGCGGCGAGCGTTGTGCTGCTGAAGAACGACGGGAATCTGTTGCCGCTGGCAGGTGAGTCACTGGCCGAGGTCGCGCTGATCGGCGCCTTTGCGCGGGTGCCGCGCTACCAGGGGGCGGGCAGTTCGCAAGTGGTGCCTTCGCGCGCCGTGGACACCGTGCATGAACAGCTTATCGCGCTGATCGGCTCCTCGGGACATGTGACATACGCCGCAGGATACGACGAGACCGGGGAGACCTCCAACGCGGCCCTGCTGGACGAGGCCCGAGCCGCGGCGGCACACGCGCGCGTTGCAGTCGTGATGGTCGGGTTGCCTCCACCCTACGAGCTAGAGGGCGCAGACCGTGCTGACTTGAGTCTGCCGCCGGCACACGACGCGCTCGTGGAAGCAGTGCGCGCCGTGCAACCCCGTACCGTGGTGGTGCTGACCAACGGAGCGCCGGTAGCCCTCCCGTGGGCGGCGCGCGTTCCTGCCATTCTCGAGGCGTACTTGGGCGGCCAGGCTGGCGGCGCCGGCGTCGCGGCAGTGCTTATCGGCCATGTCAATCCTTCAGGAAAGCTTGCGGAAACGTTCCCAGTACGGATCGAGGACACACCGGCCTTGCTGAGCTTTCCGCACGATGGCAGCCGAAGCGTGGTCTTCGGAGAAGGCTTGTTCACCGGCTACCGCTGGTACGATGCCCGTCACGTGGCTCCGCTGTTCCCGTTTGGCCACGGCCTCTCATACACGACGTTCAGCTACGAGGAGCTCACGCTCGACAAGCCAGTCATGTGCGACGACGAACCGATTCAGGTGTCGGTCCGCATACGCAACACGGGTCGGCGCGCCGGCAGCGAAGTGGCCCAGCTCTATGTGCACGAGCAGCACCCCCGCCTGCCGCGACCGGACCGAGAATTGCGAGCATTCGCCAAGGTTGCCCTGGAGCCGGGAGTGGAAGCAGCGGTGACGTTCCAGCTGGAGTGGCGGGATTTCGCCGTCTACGATCCGCTGGCCGGGGCGTGGACCATCACCAGCGAGATGTTCGACATCTTGGTCGGAGCCTCCTCGCGCGATATTCGCCTTCATGTGTCATTGCGCGTGGAGTCCACGCATCCACTGCCGGTTAGGCTGGATATGCTGAGTCCGCTTCGCGACTGGCTACGGCATCCGGTCGGCCGGGCACGGCTACTGCCGTTAGCCACCAAGGTGAGCCACCAGCTGTTTGGCGCCAATGCCGGAGCAGCTGCCGGCAAAGCAACGCCGGAGCTGGAGGAGACCTTCTTGACGGATATGCCGATTGCCAAGCTGGTGATGCTCAGCGATCTGACCGAGAGCGACCTGGCGGCACTGGTTGACGAGGTGCGAAGCTCGAGCCGGGGCGCGCCGGCCCCACTCCGGGAGACGCTTGCTTGACCATTGTGCCTCCGTGCCTTTCGTTCCGGGGCGGTTGCCCGGCTCACGCTCAACGTGAAAGTAACTCTCCATCATTGGTCCCTACTTCGCAAGATCCTCTGCAAAGAAACGACGCGTTGAACCGTCGGTGCCTCCGGCTGCCCTGTTGAGTACGGCGGCGCCGCCATCGGCTTGCACAGGCCGCGCACGCCAATGGCGGGTCTACAGGTCTACGGGTTGATGATCACTTTGTTGCGATCGGGACTGGCCATCACCTCCAGAGCCTTGTGGATGTCCTTGAGCGGGAACCGATGAGTGATAATCTGCCCGATATCCACCAGTCCGGTCTCCATGAGCCGTATGGCGCTCTGCATGGCCAGCGGTGTCGTGCCGAAGCTGGCGTCCATGCGGGCCTCCAGAAAGTGTGTCCGGCCCCCATCCAGCTCGAACTTCTCATGCGTCGTGATGCCGAACACATTCCAGCGGGTGCCGCGCCGCAGCAACTCGACCATCAAGTTGACGGCTTCGATGGGCCCGGCCGCCTCGACCACCAGGTCCGGCCCATGGGGGATGATCTCGTACACGCGCCTCTTGGCCTCCGGGTCACGCGCATCGACTGCGTGCGTGGCGCCTAGTTTCAGGGCTTGCGCACAGGCATGAGGGCTGGTATCCACGGCAATCAGCCGCCCAGCGCCCGCTGCCCTGGCCACCATCAGGCACAGCAGCCCGATGCCTCCCACGCCAATCACCACCACGTCGTCGCCCACCTGCATCCCGCTGTACTGAATCACACCCTTCCAGGCGCCTGAGAGCGGCTCGGTCTCCGCGGCCTGGTCAAACGATAGATTCGTCGGCTTGTGGAACAGGCTGCTCTCCCTGGTCAGCATGTACTCGGCGAAGGCGCCTGGCCAGACGTCCGGGGGACCGTCCCCGCCGGTGGTGAAGGACTGCTCGCAGTAGTGAGGCGTGCCCATCCGGCAGTGCCGGCAGAAGCCGCAGGACCCCGAGGGCATGCAAATGACTTCGTCCCCGGCCTTAAAATGGCTGACCCCTGGGCCGACCTCGGAGACGACACCGGAGGGCTCGTGGCCTGGGATGAACGGGAAGTTCACATTCCGGCGAATTCCCTTGATCGCCTTGTAATCGGTGGCGCAAATGCCACACGACTTGATCTTTACCACGACCGATCCCGTCGCGGTTGGCTGGGGCACCGGGACTTCTTCCAAACGCAGGTCATCAAAATCGTGCAGGACGGCGGCAAGCATTGTTATCCCTTTCGCGCTCGAGATCAAATGCCGGCAAGACCTCCGCATCGTCCGGCACCCTCGATACATCATCATACCGCCGGAAGGCACGGTTTCTCTCTCTCGCTCGCCGGCAAGGCTCGTCGCGGCTTGGCTACGTCCAGGTGCGGCGCGGGATTGAGTTGCCGGCCCTCCATTGGCTTGACCCGATTTCGCACGCATGCTCGTCACGTTGGCCGACAACTATGCACGCTACACTGTACGATTGATAGTGACCATCGACCACTATTGCTGTGATCACGGAAGGGGCGCTCGTGAAGCTACGGCTGTTTCGGCACCTATGGGGAATAGGGCGACCATGGGAAGAAGTCTTCCCGCAGATCAAGGCAGCCGGCTACGAAGGCATCGAGACAGGGTTGCCGGCCCCTGCCGACGAGCACAGATTCATGACGCTCATGCAGGAGCATGGGTTTGCCTACATTGCTCAGATCGTGACGTCCGGCAATTCTGTCGATGAACATCTCAAGTCATTCGCCGGTCACCTTCAACAGGCAAAGACACTCAACCCACTGTTTGTCAATGCCCATAGCGGCCAGGACTCCTTCAGCGAAGAGGAATCGCACGCGTTCTTCGCGCAAGCACTGCGCCTCGAGGAGGAATCTGGCATAGGGGTCGCCCACGAGACACATCGCGGCCGCATTCTCTACAACCCCTGGGTCACGAAGCGCTTGCTGGAACATTTCCCGAGCATGCGTCTGTGTGCCGACTTCAGTCACTGGGTTCTGGTCGGCGAGCGGCTGCTGGACGATCAGGCGGACGCTATCCGCCTCTGTGCTGCTCGTACGCTGCATATCCATGCGCGCGTCGGCTATGAAGAGGGCCCGCAAGTGCCAGATCCCCGTGCTCCGGAGTACCGGGCGCACGTGGAAGCTCACGAGCGCTGGTGGGAGTGGGTATGGGCGGCGCAAGCAGCGCATGAGGTTGCCAGCAGCACGCTCACGCCCGAGTTTGGGCCGCCGGGATACATGCATACCCTGCCCTACACAGCCATGCCTGTAGCGGATCTTTGGGCGATCTGCGATTGGCAGGCGCATCGCCAGGCATCGCGATTCGCCGCTCTCGGCTACGGGGGGTAGCCTCCGCCCGACGACCGCAACTGCTTGCTCGACACGTGGAGGTCCTGGGCCGGCAGCGGGGCATCGCCGTGCCACGGGTCGGTCCAGGTAGTTCAGAGTGTGCTTGTTCTGGACTCGTATGCAAGCGAGCATGATTGCTCTGCGGCCGCTTCACAGCCTTGCTAACATGCGCTGCATCGACAAGCCGGCGCATCGGCGCGCAGGATCTTCACGGCACTCCGCATAGATATCCTCCATGAGCCTCACGATAGGCTCCCTCCGCATCGACGGTGACGCGGGCCTGGCGTCACGCCGGCGTCGCCGGCGACGTCGGACTTAGCGAATGCTCGCTGTCCTCTTTGCATCCTCTTGGCTTGCGCTCTTTGGGCTCTTAACTCGCTGCCTTAGTGTGGAAACGTGGGGTCCGAGTGGAGAAAGATGGGTGGAGGGGGGGCCACATCGTCCAGCCTGAACCAGGCGGTCAGGGGCGCAGCATATGCCGCGCCCGTGTCGCCCGATCTGCCTGACCATGGCACCGCCGGCGTTCTACCTGCCCGAACCGTCCGGCTGCTCACACCACATGCGAGCGCTTCTCCTCCAATTCCGGCACGCACCGTGCTGTATCTCCGCTGGGTCGCTTACGGCCTGATTCTCGTCCTGTCCGCATGCCTGGAGTTTATCGGACTCGACCAGGAGGGCTATGCGAACACGTACTACGCAGCCGGCGTCAAGAGCATGCTTACCAGCTGGCACAACTTCTTCTATGTCTCCTTCGACAGCGGTGGCTTCGTCACGCTCGACAAATCTCCGCTTGGCCTGTGGATCCAGGCTGCGAGTGCCAAGCTCTTCGGGCTCTCGGGACTGAGCTTGCTGGCGCCTGAAGCCCTGGCGGGGTGTCTCAGTTGCCGACCCGCGGAACCGGTCCGCGGCACCGAGGCTCCGGCGCCTTCACGCCCACTGAAGCAAGATCAGAGTGGGTACCGTCCGAAATCTTCCGCGGCCCGGAAGAAGGCGACCACATTGCCGGGCGGAGCTTCCGGAGGAATGTTGTGAATGCTCGCGTAGAGATAGCCCCCTCCGACAGCAAGCGCTCGGATCTGTCGGGCGGCATCGCGCCGGACAGCCTCCACGGAGTTGCCGGTCAAGATCGCGTTGTCGATGCCTCCGCCGAAAAAGCCCAAATGCTGACCAAATTCGTGTTTCAGACGATCGGCGTCCATGCCGCGGGCAGTGTATTGCACCGGATTGATGCCATCGATTCCAGCATCGATCAGGTCGGGAATGATACGGTAGATAGCGCCATCGGAGTGGATGTAGACGCGTGCATCAACCAAGGAGTGAATGAAGTCTACCAGGCGACGAAGGCGGGGCTTGAAAATCCTCCTGAACATATCCGGGGAGAAGAGGAGGCCCTGCTGGCTGCCGTAGTCGTCGCTGATGATCACCAACTGCACGTACGGCCCCACTTCCGCCAGGAGCAATTGATAGTAGGGCTTCAAATGCTCCTCAAGAACGCGTTCGGCGAGATTAGCCGCATAGTCCGGACTGAGTGCGAGGTCGGTGAAGTACGCTTCGGTGCCGCGAAGGCTGCTTGCGATTTCGTAGATACCCCAGGCTCCGTCGGCGACAAGCCCGTAACCTTCCCCGTAGAGCGCTCTCGCCCGCTCACGCAACCCTTCGACGCTGGCGTAGCGCGAGACCGCGGGGAATGTGTAGGCACGCAGCTCGGAATACGACCCCTCATGCAGCGGCTGGTCCACCTGATTGTAGAACCCGCCACCCGCTTGGAAGCGCCGCCCGAACTGGTCAACAAAGGCCCCACGATCGCTGTCCCACGCCAGTGGGCCCTCTCGCGGAACGAGAAACCGCGCATCGACGTCCAGCGCGTCTGTGAGCTGCGCATCCGGTTCCACGATTTGCAAGATGCTATCCATGATTGGTGCGTCGGAAACGGGTGTACAGCCCAGATGCGCGAGTAAGTTCGCGTGTGCCAGCCTGTGGATCGAGCACGAAGGCCCACCAAACAGGACCGGTATGCGATCGGGTTCCCGGTGTGCCAGCGCCTCGACAAGGCGCGTTCGCCGCACCGGCGATCCATTAGGACGTGACGCTGTTGGTTCTGACGTGCTACTGCCTGGCACCGACAAACCTCCTCTCGAAAGCTGGCGAGCGCCGGTACGGCGACTCGACTTGCGCACGGACCCCGCCAACAGCTACTTGACCGCACCAGCTACCAGCCCACGCACGAAGAAACGCTGGCCGACGATATAGACAAGCAACATGGGGACCGTGGCGATGAGCGCGCCGGTCATGATGAGCGGCTGATTGAGAAAGTAACGCCCCTTGAACTCGGTCAGTCCAGCCATCAAGGTCCGCACCGAATCATCTTGCAAGAAGGTCAGCGCGATCAGTAACTCGTTCCAGACAAAGAGCGCGTTCACGATCACCAGTGTGATCAGCGCCGGCATGGAGAGCGGAAGGATTATTGCCGTGAAGGTGCGAAACTGCGAACACCCATCAATCGTAGACGCATCGATAATCTCCGCGGGGACGGTCCGAAAGAAGTTCGTCAACAGATAGACGGAAAATGGAATCATCAGGCCGGAATATATGGCGATCGCGCTCCAGTAGGTGTTCACCATGTTGATATTCACCATCATGACGAACAGCGGGATGATCAGGATTACTGGCGGGATCACCATGAGAGCGATAAAGATGTTGAGCACGGTATCACGTCCGGGGAAACGCATTCGGGCCAGGGGATAGGCGGCGATGGCACTGAGCGCCGTGCAAAGCCCTACCGAGAGCACGGTGACGAGCACGCTATTCCACATCCAGCCCATCAACCGCCCGTCGGAAAAGGCCGTGGAGAAATTGCCGAGCGTCGGATGCCGCGGCAACCCCCACATGTTGACGAGGTACTCGTCCTTGCTCTTCAAGCTGGTCACGATAAGAAAATAGAGCGGCATGGCGGCGCCGACGCAGGCGACCAGGAGCACCGCCTGTCTGAGCGTGCCGGCCGTGGTGAAGAGAGTGCCGAATGGAGAGCGGCGACGTGGCGCCAGCGTGCTACTCATCGCCGATTGCCTCCCCGCGCCGGACCGTGAATTGCAGCCCCACGAAAACCACGGTCACGCCAAGCAGCAGCACTGCGGCCGCCGCGGCGATGCCCTGCTGCCGGAAGGCGAACGCGTTCTGCCAGATGTAGTACTCCATGACCTGCGATGCGAATCCGGGGCCGCCGTTGGTCATCACATAGATGTAATTGAAGACACCGCTCATCATGTTGATGACCTCGACGACCACGAAGAACTGGATCACACCACGCAGCTGAGGAAGAGTGACATGCCAGTGGATGCGCCACCAGTTCGCGCCGTCGATGCGCGCCGCCTCGAAAAGCTCTTCCCGGACTGACATCAGGCGCGCCAAGAACAGAACCGTGCCGAAGCCCAGCTCGTGCCAAATAATGACACTCATCACCGACGGGATCGCCAGGTCGGCCCTGCCAAGCCAATCCAGCGCCAGGGCCCCCAGGCCCAAAGTTCGAAGTGCCTGGTTGATCGGACCATTGTATTCGTACAAGAGGCCGAAAACCGTCCCGCCGACCGTGATCGCAATGATGTACGGCACAAAGATCAGCGTGCGATACAGGCGCCAGCCGCGCACCCGCTCGAAGAGCAGGATCGCAAAGAGCAGCGACAGCACAACCAAGAACGGGATGGCCAGAAGCAGCTTTGCGTTGTCGCCGATGGCCTGCCAGAAGACAGGGTCCGTGAACACCAGGTTAAAGTTGGCGGAGCCCACGTACTGCGACTCTCCGACACCGCCCGTCTGGGTGCTTTCCTGGAAGATGACAACCAGAGGGTATCCCAGGACCAGCCCCACTACACTCGCGGCCGGCAGGATGTAGAGGTACGGGAAGAGGGCGGCGCGTACGCCCCGCCCTCGCCTGCGCGGGGCATTGACCGAGATCGCACGGTCCGAAGCCGGACCCACGTGCGCTGCAGCCCGGGGCACAGCTAGGAGCCGGATCCGATCCAGGCGGTAAACTGCTTCATCTCCGTCGGGTTGGATGCGCGCCACTGCCGCGCCGTGCGCTCCCACAGCTGGGCAGCCGCCGCCGGAGTGCCGCCGCTGGTGACGGTCTCGCCGGCGACCTGATCGCCATTAAGGTCGATCTGAGTAGGCACGAAGTTCTCGAGCCAGACACTCTTCATGCCAAGGTCCCATGCCAGCATTTGTCGCTGCAGAGGATCCGTGATCGATTTGGTGTTGAATCTGTCGTCGGCAGGGAAAGCGCCGGTAGTTTGGTTGAGCGCGGCGAGGCGTTCAGGCGTGTGCATGAACATGAGGAACATCGCGGCCTCGGTTTTGTGCGACGACCACGAAGTGATCATCTCACTGGACGACTGCGTCACGTCGTACCACGAGCTGAGCTTGCCGTTGCCGATTGGAGGCTCGCGGAAGACCCCTACGTTAGCCTCGCCGAGCACCTTGGCGAAACTGACGACGGTGGCGTCGGTGGTGAAGGTCATGGCAGCCTGTCCCTTCGCGAACGGCGTCGTGCCGTCGTTCAACTGAAGCGAAGCCACGTCGTCGTTGAGGTAGCCCGAGGTTCGCATCGTCTGCAGGGCGGTAAGCCAGTCGGTGAACTTCGAGTCGGTAAAGTGTGTCTGCCCAACGACCGCACGCTTCAAGTCGTCGATCGAGTTCAAGCTCCCCTTGCCGAAAGTACCCCAGAACCAGGCGCCGCCATACCCATCCTTATTGCCCATGGTAAACGGTGTGATCCCTTGGGCCTTGAGCTTGGCGCAGGCGCTCAGGAACTGTGCCCAGGTCGTCGGGGGGTTGTTTGGATCGAGGCCCGCCTTGCGGAACAGTGCCTTGTTGTAGACTACCGGGATGCCCATCAGATAGAGCGGCATACCCCACACTTTTCCGCCATAGAGGTTCTCCGAGGTGCCGACCCAATGCTTGATCTCGGACGCCGGGATAAGACCGCTCAGCGGCGCGATGGCGCCTGCCCAGGCCTGGGATACGACTGGAATCGTCGCCCATTGCGTTGCGATGTCAGGGCCGCGGTGCGCCGCGGCAGCGGCCTGGAAATTGCTGATCAGAGCGTCGGTGCTTTGGATTTCGAGCTTGATCTGAATATTCGGATGAGCCTTCTCGAAGAGCGCGATCGTCTGGCGCATCCACTTGTCGGCGCCAGGGACGTCGCTTTCGGCCCACCAATAGTAGGTCACTGTGACAGTTGCGCTGGCACTTGAGTGCGCTGTAGCAACCATCGGCGATTGAGGACGAACAACGACGGGAAGAAGCAGGAGCAACGCAGGTAGAAGATGCTTGAGTCGCGAGCTGATCATCGAAGCCCCCTACTGCTCGTGCGCGACGAGCACAGCTAACACACCACTCCGGAATGAATGCCAAAAGGGACAATAACGGAAACCTACTCCTCGTTGCCTCTAACCTGGTTCTGCACCTCCCTATGTGGCTGATCCCGTCTACTCTAGCACCGGCATCGCGCCTTGGCAACAAATTCCGCACCTATC
>CAVSOU010000001.1:0-59107 GCA_963729625.1 uncultured bacterium | reverse complement strand
TTCCTCAGCACCACGGCAAGGAATGAAGGGTTGAACATGTGCGAACTACGGCCCTGCCGGCGCCAGGAGACTGGACAGCCGGGCCGAGCGAAAAGTGGTACGGTTACCCTGTTCAATCGACCCGACGATGTTGACGCAGTCGTTGGATGAGGAAGCGGCAAGTTGGCACAGTGGGCGGAGTCGATCATCCAGGCTCGCTACCTTGTCGGTAGCCTCGGCGAAGACGCGGCCACGCCGTGGTGGGGCACGTCGGTGACCAGCCCCGTGGGCAGGCGCATGCTGGCTCGGTTGTTTCCACGCACTGTTCTCAGCGCCAGCCTGGAAACGGTCAGTCGCGCCGCTGCCATCGTGCATGACCAGCAGATCGGCCGGCTCGGCGCATACCATCTTTTCCGTCTGCCGACCGCAGAAGAGATTGCCTTGGCAGAGCTGCTGCGCTCACCTGCGGGTGAGCCGCTGATCCAGAGCGTTGCGGATCTAGGTGATAGGCAGGCTCGATTGGACGCCTTAGCGTCGCTCGCGTCCGGCGACCTTGTGGCGGACGCCTATGGGCCGATGCACGTCGGGAGCGCTTCTGGACTTCGGCGCGGCAAGACTCTGCAACGACTGTGCGCTGCATATCTCGGCGCGTTCACGAGCGGTCGGACCGCCTTTCCGTTCCTGCTAGAGCCAGTGACGCTATGACGGTGTTGTAGTTGCAGCCGCAAGTTCGCTACACGCAAATGCTCGCCAAGGGCGGGGCACTGCTTCCCGAAGTGCGTGCGCTGCTCCAGACCTGGCATCCTGGTGAGTCCGCAGGCGATTTGGGCCGGCGCGTGCTCAACGATGACGTGCTTGGTCGTGCAACAGCCGCGCGAGCGCAGAACATCGTGCAGGTCTTCTCTTTGCGCTTCCTCCGCCCAGACGATATAGCGGCGCGGCATCTGAAACGGCTGGCTGCGCCAAGTGCGCCGCGCCAGATGTTTACTGATCTCGTCATGTACTACACTGCCCGCCAGGACGCCATGCTGCGGGACTTTATCTCGGAGTCATACTGGCCGAGGGTACGTGCAGGCGCTGCAGAGCTGAGGACCGAAGACGCATGGCACTTTATCGCGGAAGCTCATTCGGCTGGGCGAATCGCCGTGCCATGGTCTCGCGGTGTGCGCGAGAAGATGGCGAGGATACTTCTCGCGGCACTGACCGGCTTCGGTCTGGTCCGCCAGGATGCGCCTGGAAGGCGGTCCGTACTTCGCTACACGCCAGCCGACGGCACCATCATCTACATCGCCTATCTCCTCCATGATCGCGGGGTGACCGACGCGTCGCTGGCCTCCCAGCCGGGGTGGGCTCTTTTCGGACTCGGTCCCGGCGACGTGCTGGACCGGCTAGAGGGGTTGGTCGCCGCCGGCTGGCTGATCGTCCAACGCGCGGGTGATGTGGTCCGTATCAGCTGGACTTACGGCAGCGTTGAGGAGGTGCTGGATGTCCTCGTTGGACGATGACTTCGCGACGCTGCGGCAGCGGCTGGTCGAGCGCGGCTCCCTGAGCGCGGCAGGTAGCGATCCCTTCTTCTACTTTGTCTATCCACCGGCTGAGGCGTTGACGGTCAAGCATCTCCTGCCGGTGTGGACCGCTCAGCTTCGGCAGGCGGGTCTGGATGTGGAGCGTGTGTCCTTCTCGGATCTGCTGTGGGAGCTTGTCGACGCAACGGGCCGATGGGACGGCTGGCTGGCAGCGGAAGCAGATTTCGAACCGGAGGAGGTCAACGCCTCTATACGCAGCATCCTGCGAGACGACGTCCTGGTGCGGCGCGTTGCCCAGATCGTCGAGCAGCCGCGCCCAAACAGCGTGGTGTTCCTGACCGAGACGGAGATGCTGCATCCCTATTTCCGAGTACGCGCTCTCGAAAGTGCTCTCCACGACCGGACAAAGAGGCCGACGGTCGTCTTCTATCCCGGCCTGCGTAAGGGCCACTTCGGCCTACAATTCCTCGGTTTCTACCCGGAGGACAATAACTACCGCGCCACCCCGATTGGAGGTCTCGCGTGATTACTACCGGAGCCGGCACCATCCGCGACCTCTTCTCCAAGCAGCGTCGCATCGACAGACCGATCGAGAAGGTCATCGACTACTATGCCACCGACGAGCACCGGCTGCTGGCGGAGATAGAGGAGTACGAGGTGACCGATAATGTGGAGCGGAACTTCGAGCGATTTCTCGACCATTTCGGCCAGGGCGTGCGCACCGGCCAGGTGACCCAGGTCGGCATCTGGGTGTCAGGCTTCTACGGCTCGGGCAAAAGCTCCTTCACCAAATACCTGGGCTTCGGCCTCGATCCCGCGCGGCAAGTCAACGGGCGTCCGTTCCTGGAATTGCTGCTGGAGCGTATCAACAGCCCCGTGGTGAAGGGCGATCTGCGCACGCTGGCCACCCAGCAGCCGGCAGCGGTGATCATGCTGGACCTCGGTTCGGAGCAGCTTGCGGAGTCGGCAAGCGACAGTGTCTCCACGGTGCTGTATTGGAAGGTGCTGCAGTGGGCGGGCTTCTCAAAGGAGAAGAAGCTCGCAGAGCTGGAGCTGAAGCTCGAGGGCGACGGCAGGCTGGAGGAATTCAAGGCTGCGCATCAGGCGCAGTTTCATGAGGCCTGGGAAGCAGTACACGACGATCCCCTGGTTGGCGTGCCACGTGCCGACCAGCTGGTCACGCGGTTCTATCCCAAGGAGTACCCTCAGCCCGGCGTCTTCAACAAACTGCGCTTTTCGCTCGCCCTCGACATGCGAGACCAGGTGCGGGACATGCTGGACGTGATCCGCCGGCGCAGCGGGCACCGCAACGTGCTGTTCCTGATAGACGAGGCAGGCCAGTATGTGGCGCCCCGCCGCGAGCTGATCCTCAATCTGGATGGACTGGCGCGCAACATCAAAGAACTGGGACGGGGCCAGGCCTGGATTGTGGCGACCGGCCAGCAGACGCTCAGCGAGATCGTGGACGGGGCCGCCTACAATTCGGTGGATCTGAACAAGCTGCGCGATCGCTTCCCCATTGGGCTCGAGCTGGATGCCAGGGACATCCGCGAGATCACCTGGAAACGCCTGCTGACCAAGAGCGCCGAGGGCACTGCACAGCTTGGCGCGCTGTATCGCCAGCATGGGCAGTCCCTGGCCATGAACACCCGTCTGGCCGGCACGTCAATGGTCAAGAGCGAGATCGACGAGCAGAGCTTCGTGCACCTCTACCCGTTCCTGCCGCAGCACTTCGACCTGCTCATGGAACTGGTACGAGCGCTCGCCAAGCGCGATCAATTCAGCGGCCTTGGCTTGCGCTCGGCGATCAGGGTGATTCAGGACGTGCTCGTGGATACCAGCAAGGTGCTTCCCGCTGGCGCCCCGCTGTTGGCCGACGCCGCCGTTGGTCGTTTGGCCACGGTCGACGCGTTCTTCGACACGCTTCGCGCCGACATCCTGAAAGTGCTGCCGCACGTGGTGACCGGCGTGGACCGCGTGGCGCAGGCCTTTCCAGGCGACGTCACGCCGCTTCGGGTGGCCAAGGCCATCGCCGCGTTGCAGCCGATCGACAACTTCCCGCGCAACGCGGAGAATATTGCCGCCCTGCTGTACCCCCAGATCGGCGATGCGCCGCACCTGGATGCTGTACGCGCCGCCCTGCGCACGTTGCTGGACAGCAAAGAGCTGGGCCTGGTGGATGATCCACAGGCCGGCGGGGTGAGTTTCCTCAGCGACAGCCTCAAGCCGATCGTGCGGGACCGCGACAGCCATGTCCCCACCGCCGCCGAGGTGACCACGCTGCGCAACACGATCTTGAAGGAGCTATTCGACACGCTGCCCGCAGTCACAATTGAGGGTGCAAAGACCGTCAAAGCCGGCGTGCAGTACGGCAGGACGGCCATCGTGGGTGACGACGAGGAAGTGCAGTTTCGGCTGGAAGCCGTCTCCGGCGCCATGTGGGACGATCGTCGTACCACGTTGCTCGCAGAGAGCACCGGCCACGCGGAGTGGAAGAACGCCATCGCCTGGCTGATGCGCCCCGAGGATACTGTCGAGGACGCGCTCGCACAGGCAATTCGCTCCCAGTACATTCAGCGCAAGGTGTCGGCGTCCGAGGTGTCTAAGGACGTCGCGGCGTATGTACGGACCGAGCGCGTGGCCGAGCAGAGACACATTGCGCGGGCCCGTTCCCTGTATCAGACGGCCTTGCTGCAAGGCACGCTCATCTTTCGAGGCACGCCGACGCCTGCTGCAACCGCCGGCGCCACGCTGGATGCGGCGGCTCGAAAAGTGCTGTCCGATGCCGCGGCGCGTATCTATCCGCAGTTCCATCTGGTCAACATCCGCCCGTCCACAGATCTGGCCGTGAAGTTCCTAGAAGTGGACGGCCTGGACCGCATGCCTTCGGTCAGCGATCCGCTGGGCTTCGTGAGCAAGATCGGTGGCAAGTCGCGTGTAAATATCCAGCATCCTGCCCTCGCAGAGGCACTCAGGCTGCTTCGGGAGATGTTGCACGATGCTCAAACTGGCCGAATCCAGGGCAATGCCATTCAGGACCGATTTGCCGTGGCGCCGTACGGATGGTCTAAGGATGCCACGCGTTATGTTTTCGCTGCCCTGCTCGTGGCGGGCGAGCTGGTCCTCTATCCTGCTTCTGGGCCCGTGACTATGAGGGGCCCCACCGCCGAGGACGCGCTGCGAAACACGCAAAGCTTCAACAAAGTGGGAGTCGGTTTGCGCGATAGCCGCCCACCTCTGGAGGCACTCGATCGCGCGTCAAGCCGGCTCCAGGAGATGATCGGCAGGGAGATACTGCCGCACGAAGACCAGATCGGTAAGGCCGTGCGCGAGCACCTCCCTCGTTTGCTTTCCCCGTTCGCACCGGTGCCCGAGCAACTACGCTTGCTCGGCCTGTCCGGCGAAGCACGGGCGCTGGCGTTCCTGGCCACGGGTCAAGACGTGCAGGGCCAGGACGGCGCGGCGGCTATCGATATCCTGGGTGCCAAGGATTGCGCATTCCCGGCCGATCTGGCCTGGGCGGGAGCGGTAGTGAAAGCCCTTGATGGTGGTGCAGAAGACGATATCCAGGCAGCTCGAGCGGTGCTCCGCGACGCGGACGAGCTGGCACAGCTCTTCCCCTGGCTGCCGGCTGTGCTCGAGTCGGCGGAACGAGAGATACTGCAGGGTTCGCTGGCTTCCGAACAATTCTACGAGCGACTGCCCGACCTTCGCACCCTTGTGCGCAGGGTGCGCGAACGTGCTGCCGCGGCGTACCGGGAGCAAATGGCAGGGTATGCCGATGCCCTGCAGCAGGTTCGCACGGATCTCGAAGGTCTGTTGGACTGGCTGAAAATCGGCGACGATGACCGCGCCGAAATAGCGGAAGAAACGGAGTCGGATCTTCCGGAGTTGCCGGTGGAAGAAAGAGAGCTGTCCGGCCTCAAGCTGCTGTTGTTCCGGCAGAGTGACGTGCCGCGACTGCGCCAGAAGCTGGAAACGGAAGTGGCACGGCGAGTACCTTCGCTCGTCATCGCGGAGCCGGGATCGGATCCGGCGCCGGTCAGCCTGCCCATTGGCGCGGTGGCGCGGTCGGCTGTGATCCATAACGAAGAAGAACTTTCGACGTGGCTGGCCGATGTTGAAGCCCGCATCCGCAACAGCATGGCCGCGGGCGCACCGATCAGAATCGACGTGCGTTGATGAGCTTCGATCGCGACACGCGCAACCTGCTCGCCAACGCGGTCGGCAAGATCCGCGAGCGACTCAAGACCGACGTGATGGACGAGTTGCGGCGTCTGGGCTTTCAGGATGACGGCACCGTGCTGGATCTTGCCGCCATTGGCGACCTCACCGAGGCGGAGCGTGCCGCCGGTGCGGAGTTACGGGCGCTGCTGGAGCATCTGATTGCAGCGGAACGTGGCGCGGGCGAGACAGGCGCCGGGGGCAGGGGCACACGGGATATTGCACGCGACGCGTACGACCGTATGGCGCGGGAGATCGGCTTCACGACACTCAACCGTCTGGTGGCCCTGCGCATGGCGGAGGAGCGAGGGCTGATCGTGCAGAGCGCCGGGGCCGGGCCGGCCTCGAGCGGCTTCCAGGTTTTTGAGCGGCTGGCAGGCGGGGCGCTGGGTAGCCGCCATGAAACCTATCGCACGTACCTGGAGTGCCTCTACGACGAGATCGCCCGCGACCTGCCGGCGCTATTCGATCGCACCGATCCCCATTCGTTGATCTTCCCAGGCGAGCGCTGCCTGGACGACGTGCTTGCCCTACTGAATCGAGCCGAGCTGGCGCACCTGTGGGCGGAAGACGAGACGATCGGCTGGGTGTACCAGTATTACAACGACCCGGACGAGCGCAAGAAGATGCGTGAGTCGCAGGCGCCGCGCACCAGCCGCGAGCTGGCGGTACGCAACCAGTTCTTCACGCCGCGCTACGTGGTGGAGTTCCTGACGGACAACACCCTCGGCCGCACCTGGTACGAGATGCGGCAGGGCGATACGCGTCTGGTCGAGCAATGCCGGTACATGGTGCGGCGGAAGCGACCGGTATTCCTTGGTCTGTTGGAGGAAGCGCCGGCGCCGTGGAAGCCGGAGGATGGATACACGGATCCCGATATCGCAGGTGAGATGTGGACGCGTCCCAATCCAGATTTGACGGAGTTCTGGGACATCCTGCACTACGGCATGACTATTGACTACGGCTACGCCCATCAAGTGCAGGGGGTTCAGGATGCCTCGGAGGCCTTCTTCGAGGTGGCGAACCGCTGCCAGGATGCCTACAGACAATCAGCCAAATGGCAGGGCAGCTTTGAGGAACTGCGCATTACTCTCTTTGTTTGCCAGCGCCGATGGGCGCATGCCGACGGTGGACCATCCGAGGAGGACCTGGCGTTGCTACGCTCGCTCAACGCCGCGATCTGCCGCCAATGGGATCTGGAGACCGAGCACATCCCCTACCGCGTAGCGAAAGACCCGAGGGACATCAAGATTCTCGACCCGGCGTGCGGCAGCGGGCACTTCCTGCTCTACGCCTTCGATCTCCTCGCCGCCATCTACGAGGAAGGATGGACCTGGAGCCGTGCCGTGCCGAGCGAGGCCACCGGCACCACTTTGCGCGACGACTACCCCGATTTCGAGGTATTGCGGCGCGCCACGCCCTCACTGATCCTGCGACACAACCTGCATGGAATCGACATCGACCCGCGTGCCTGCCAGATCGCGGCGCTGGCGCTGTGGCTGCGTGCCCAGCGGGCCTACCAGGACGTCGGCCTGAAGGCGGCGGAGCGACCGGCGATCAGCCGCGGCAACATTGTCTGCGCAGCGCCGATGCCGGGCGAACGCAACCACTTCACCCGCTTCCTCACTGCTCTGGACTCGCCGACGTTGGCGCGCTTGGCGGAGGCTATGTGGGACGAGTTAGCACTAGCGGGTGTGGCAGGCAGCCTGCTCAAGCCCGAGGAACGGCTGCGGGAGATCGTGAAGGAAGAGCACGTACGCTACCGCGCGCAATCCGGCGGCGTACAGCACGCGTTATTCGCCGGGTACTCGCCGCCAACGCAGCAAGCGCTGGACTTCTCCGACGTGACTGACGACGGCTTCTGGAATGCCGCGGAAGTGCGCATCCTGGATGTGCTGCGAGCGTATAGCGAGATGGCGGAGAACGGCGATGCCGCCACGCGTCGCCTCTTCGCGGCCGACGGGACCCAGGGGTTCAGGTTCGTTGACCTTCTGCGACAGCGTTATGGCGTTGTGCTGATGAATCCGCCATTTGGCGATGCCTCGACTGCTTCCGCTGCGGTACTTGAACGCCAGCTTGCGGAGAGCGGCAGGGACATTGGGAGCGCCTTTGTTACAGCAGCTGGAGAGCGCTGGGCGCCAACTGGCTTGGTCGGTGTCCTCCTGTCAACACGGCCTTGGTTCCAGCCTGCATTCAGGCGCTGGCGGCTGGCAAATCTGGCCAGCCCTACTAGAGCGTTGGCATTTGGAGCGCAGTTGGGAGGGGACGTGCTCGACGGCGCTACCGTTAGCGCGTCTGCCATGGTTATTTCGCCCCAGGCATCTGACGCAGCTGCGATATTCCGTGTTCAACTCGATGCTGATAAGCAAATGGAACTTGAGCAGGCAATAGACTGCACGTCTGCAGGCAATTGGCCTGGTGACCTGTTTCTCTTCGATTTAAGGGCCGTGACTTCCATTCCCGGATCCCCTCTCGCATACTGGGTTTCGGATGAGTTCCGTTCGCGACTCTCAACTCTTCCACCTCTTGAAGGAAGTGGGGCGTCCGTTCGGCAGGGAATGGTGACTGCTGACGAGTTCCGCTTTTCATACGCATGGTGGGAGGTTGTCCCCTCGGCCGGATGGCTTCCGTACACAAAGTCGAGTGAATACAGCCCATTTTGGGACGACCCTAGCTGGGTCGTTAAGTATGGCGCTGCAGGCGCTGAGATCCAGGCAACTGGAAGATCTCGTGTTCAGGGAACGGAGTGCTTTGGTCTACCGGGGGTCACATTTCCATCTCGGTCGGTCCTGGGGTTTAATGCTAGAGTCCATCCGCATGGGTCGGGGTTTTCCCATACCGGTTCGGTTGCGTTCGCCAAGGATGTATCCCCTGCAGCGCTGTTGGCGTATATGTCAAGTAGGCCGGCGGAATATGTCCTGAGCTTCTTCGTCGGATCTCTTCAAGGTGAGGCCGGTTCTCATCCCAATCATTATGAAGTTGGTGTCATCCAGAGGTTGATCTGGCCGCACGTGCCGGCTCATGACGAGTGCTTGCTCACCACCCATGCCACGAATGCGGTACAGCTGGTCAGGAGCCTGTACCAGATCGAGGAGACCGCCCATGACTTCATTTCTCCTGCTGGGGTGAACAGCGATGGCTTGGCCGCATCGGCACGCGCATGGCACCAGGAAGAGACGACGACAATTCGTGATTTACTCGGCGTCAGGGGTCGCATTGACGAGATTGCATGTCAGCTCCTTGGCCTTTCATCTGGCGACATAGAGGAAATGGATCGTAACTTTCGAGCGCGAATCCCTCCCGCGGCGGGGCGTTGGCGACTTTACTTTGGAGCTGAGTTCGAAGAAGAGGATGCTTCAGCTGTTTCAAGCAATGTAGTGGGGTACGCTCTAGGTGTAGTCTTTGGTCGCTGGGACGCCCGCATAGGCAAACATCCCGAGTGGGCGGCCACGCCAGGCGACGCCTTTGGTCCGCTCGCTAGCTGTCCGCCCGGCATGCTGACCGAGGACGCCACGCTTGTGGGGGTAGCGGGGCCTCTCCCCTTCCGCCCTGGGCGGATCCCCGCACGGCCAGAGCATGTGCCCACCAACTACCCGATTGCCATCCAGTGGTCCGGCATCCTGGTGGATGATTCAGAGTTGCCTGAGGATGACATCGTGCGGAGTGTACAGGCCGTGCTGGCATACCTGTTTGAGGAGCGCGCTGAAGCGATCGAAGCCGAGGCATGCGAGATCCTGCAAGTGAAAGGATTGCGCGAGTACGTCCGGCGTCCCGCCTCATTCTTCGCTCACCATCTGTCGCAGTATTCGAAGAGCCGTCGGCAGGCTCCTATCTACTGGCCGCTCTCCACGCCATCCTGCTCGTACACACTGTGGATCTCCTACCACCGGCTCACCTCCGACACGCTGTTCACTGCGGTGAACCGGTACGTGCTGCCGAAGGTGTCATCGGTCGAGCGCGACGTGGCCGAGCTGGGTGCACGGCTGGAAGCCGCCAGCGGGCGTGAGGCGACGCGGCTGAGGGAGGAGATTGAAGGCCGGCAGACGTTCCGCGAGGAGCTGGCCGCTTTCCGCGATGAGCTGCTGCGGGTAGCCGCACTGCCCTACCGTCCCGATCTGAACGACGGCGCGATCATCAACGCCGCGCCACTGCACCGCCTGTTCCGTCTGCCTAAATGGGCCAAGGACACGAAGGAGTGCTGGAACAAGCTGGAGCGCGGCGACTACGATTGGGCGCACCTGGCGTACGCGATCTGGCCCGATCGGGTGCGTGAGAAGTGCCGCACGGATAAGTCGCTGGCCATTGCACACGGCCTGGAGGATTTGTACGTGGAGCCGGCCGGCACCGCGGTAAAGAAGCGGCGCGTACGCGCGCCCTCCGCCGTGGCCACGCTGGACGCAGAGGCAGACGACGATGAATGAGACGCGCGTGCAATCCTTCAATGCCCGGTTGCAGCCGATGCTGAGGTCCGAGCTACCGCCAGATGCCGCCGGCAGCAAAGCGCTGGTGCTGGCCCTGCTCGCCGCACAGGCGGAGGCGGACGTGGGTGGTGGTCCCGCGGATACGCCGGCACGCGAGAAGCTGATGCGCGACATCCAACTGCTGCCCGCCTTCATCGTGCAGGAGGAGGATCGCGGCAGCACCGACAGCCTGCCTGAGCTGGTGCGCCGCTTCGTGCAGGGCGAACGCCTGCGTGCAACACCTATTCTGCCCGGACCTCACGCTGCCCAAGCGGCTGGACGGCACGCGCGCCTGCGCGAGCTGCAGCGCTGGGGTGTGGACCTGTCGTTGGTAGAGAATGCGCTTGCGCAAACCCCGGCCGCGCGCATCGCCAACATGGAGCGACAGCTGGTGCTCGTGCGGCAGCTGCAGCAGGCGACTCGCCAGTCCGCGTTTTCCAACGATTTGAAGGGAAGGGACCATGGCCGATCACAAGAACCTGAGCATTAGCGTTCAGAATGTCGGCCCGATCGTGAGAGGGCAGGTTGAGCTGAGGCCCCTTACCCTGCTGATCGGCCCGAACAACAGCGGCAAGTCCTATTTGGCATTGCTCATCTACGCATTGACACGGGCGATTACTGGGGCTCCTCTGTACAGAAGTAGCGCGGGATACGATGTGGGGTCCAGTCTGTATGATCCTGAGCTGTTCAATAAGTACCGTGAGGACATGCAAGACTACCTGGCGGCAGTGCAGCGTACCCGTACCGATCCACTGCTCTCCGGCGCACCTTCGAGGGTCCAGCAGGCGTTCCAGGACGCGATAGAGTCGCACATTGCCGACGTACGCGGAGAATGCGTCAGGTCTGTCAGGAACTACTTCAACATTGCGAGCTTCTCAGAGCTTGCTCACGCGCCAAACGGCGGCAGTGGAACAAGTGTGAGTCTCTCAGTTGGGCAGACTAGTCCGCCGTTTCTCGAAATCACGCAGGGTGTTGGCGCTATGAAGGAGGAGATTACCATCACCGGCCCCAGCCTCACCGGTTATCGAATACCACTCAAGACCGTGAGCAGGGTTGGAAGTGAACCGCCCCCATTTGAGTTGCTGCAGATAGCGGCTGGGGACATCTTTCAAACGTGGGGGCAGGAGCACGGTGTCCCAGAGAGCTGTGCATTCTATCTGCCGGCTGCACGTTCGGGGGTCCTTCAGGGCTGGCAGATGGTTGCATCCGTGGCTGTGCAGACAGTTGGACGCTTCGCGGGCAGGGGGCGGATAGCGGTACCAGTCATCTCTGAGGTCGCTCGTGATTTCATGCAGATACTGCTTGGACTGACGGCCCAGCGGCCAAGAGAAACCGGTGACTCCATGAGGGCGGCGCTCTCCGCGCTAGAGGAGGATATCTTTCGCGGGAACGTGTCAATGAAAACATCGGGCCCGACGGATGCCCAGCTACTCTACAGGTCTGGCGCCGGCAGCATTCCGATTGAGCGTGCTTCGTCCATGGTGGCTGAGCTTGCGCCACTGGACCTATGGATAAAGCACGTGGTCGAGCCCGGCGACCTTCTGATCATCGATGAGCCGGAGGCCCACCTGCATCCGGAGAACCAGCGCAAGATCGCACGAGTGTTGGTAAGACTGATCCGCGCCGGAGTGCGTGTAGTGTGCCCTACGCATAGCTCGCTCATACTGCATCAACTGAGCAATCTTCTCCTTGCCTCCAATCTGCCTCCGGACGAGCGCTCGGCTCTGGGTTATGCTGGGGCCGACATCTTGAACAAGGAGGATATCGGTGTCTACCTGTTTGATTGTCAAACCGATGGGACTGTGGTGCGAGAGGTGCCGATAGACGAGGAGTTCGGCATATCAGAGGAAGACTTCCTGCCGGTCCTCGAGGCCATCGGCGATGAGACGTACCGCATCTCCGCAGCTCGCGAGGAAGGCAGCTCGGAGGCCGGCGAGTAATGAGCGCCGAGCGCCTTCTGTTGTTGAAAGCGCTCCACGACTGTGGCTGCCTGGTCGCTCAGCCTCGGGCCGGAAAATCGTTCGCAATGGTGAATGCCGATCAGTGCTGCTGCGTCTCCTGCGACCTATGTAGCGCATTTAACGCGATAGTTGGGAAGAAACCGGATTTCATCGTGCTCTGCGCTGCGGACAACTCCGGCCTTACCTGGATGGTCTTGGAGATGAAGAGCCGGCTACAGGGTGTGAGCGACATAGTGGCCCAGCTACAGGCTGGCGCGCGAGCGATCGAGAGCGACGCAAGGTTCCAGGTCAAACCGCGTGGGAGGGCTAGAGAGGTGCTTATGCCGGTGGTTGTGCACAGTGGGGGCGTCCACTCGGCCAATTTTGAACGGCTACTAAAGAAGAGGGTGAGCTTCCGGGGCAGGCCGTACCCCGTGCGGGTCAAGGGTTCGGGCGTCCAGCTCGGGTTCGGGCCTCAACAGGGGCGCGTGCTGTGAAGCCGGCAACGCTTCAGCCTGTGTCCGATCACGTGCGTGACCGCGTCAACGCCATTCTGCGTGAGCGCCGAGTAGTGGTCTGGTATGACTCGCAGTGCGACTTCGAGGGCCTGCTAAAGGGATTTGAATCTCCCGATACGATCGTGGTTTCTGCCAGTGGGTCGGCGCTGCGGGCCAGGCGCACCGCCGAAGCGGCGTACCGCCAGTTGAATGAGAGCAACGGCGGTGACGGCGCAAGCGCGAACCTCCTGATCTACGTTCCCGGCGGCTTCGAAATGACCGCCGAGGCTCGACGGCAGGATCCTTTCGCCGCGTTCGCGTCCTGTGGGACGACGTTCGGCAGCCACGAAGGTGAGCAGCTGCAGGCATTGGCTGTCCAGGCGCTCCCCGATCAGGCCACGGAGATCGCCCGGCTATTTCGCGAGAGCAAGCCCACGCTGGTACTCCTCGACAGTCTGCAGGCCGGGAGCCGGTACCCGCTTGTGGCTCAGGCGTTCGGGAGCGACAGCACCGTCGAAGTCTTGAGCATGGCACTGAGCGACCCGGAAGCCGCCGCGCGACTCGGCGCTGTACCCGGCGCTTCCGGTGAGCTTGCCAGACTGGCCGGGTCGAAGATCGGCTTTCCTCAGCATGAGGATGAGAAATGGCCTGCCCTGCGCAGCCGCCTGGCGCGGTATCTGCTTGCCAGCGAGCTGGCCTTTGATTTACCAGAGGGCCTGCCCGCGGCACTGAGCGGCGTGCCACATGCCGATGATCCTCACCGGCAGGATGTTCTCGCCGTCTGCGCGCGGTTGCGGGACACCGAGGCCGGGCGCGACGCCTACATTGCATTGGCCGGCGAAGCCGAACGCGACTTGCGCATACCTGGAGCGCTTGGCTCGAGTTCCCGGCTTGGCTCGCGTGACACCTTTGCCATACAGGATCGCCTGCGTCTGCAGCGTGTGGTGGCCGCCGCGGTTCAGGGTAGACTGGCCACCGCCGAGGCACTGTGCGGCGGCGTGACGTCAATCTGGCGACGCCAGCCCGACCGCGCGTTGCTCTGGAGCGCGGTCGAGCGTTCACTTGGCTTCCTGGCCGTCGCCGCCGAACTCGACGGAATCAGTCTCCCGCGGTCACTCCACGTCCTGGTCGATCTGTACAGCGGGTCTGAGGGGCTTTGGGGGCTCGATCGCGCCCAGCGGCTGTATGAGTATGCCCATGCGCAGTGCGAGCATGACGACGAGGTAGAAGAGTTGCTGGGCCTCTGCCGGGCCAGGTATCGCGCGGTGGTAGAGCGCACTCAAGTCGTCTTCCAGGAGAATGTAAAGGCAGGCGGCTGGCCTCCAGACGGCATCCGCAGGCAGACCCAGATCTTCGATACGTACGTGGCCCCCGAGCTGAACGAGCGGCGCCGCACCGCGTATATTCTGGTCGATAGTTTGCGCTACGAGATGGGCCGTGACCTTGTGACCACACTCGCCGGCCTCGGAGAGGTCAAGCTCGATCCGATCACTGCGGTCCTGCCCACCAAGACGGCGTTCGGCATGGCCGCGCTGCTGCCGGGTGCCGACGGTGCTTTCACCGCAGTGGAGCACAAGGGGGACGCCGTCCCTGCCGTGGGCGGTACGCCTCTACCCGGCCTTGCTGAACGCCAGGCCCTGCTACAGACGCGTTACCGGGACCGGGTCGTCGATATCACGCTCGAGGACCTGCGCGCCGTCTCCCAGAAAGCACTGGCTAAACAGATCGGCGTGGCCGACCTCCTGGTGGTTCGCACGCAGGACATCGACGATCTGGGTGAAGGTATCAGCTTGCATCGTGCGCGCCGCTCTATGACCGAGGTGCTCGGCGAGCTTCGCGGCGCTGCCACTCGCCTGGCCAATCTCGGCTTCCAGACACTGGTCTTCGCAGCGGACCACGGGCACATGATCCTGCCCGAAGTCGCGGCGGGCGACGCGCTGTCCGCGCCCGCGGGCGAGTGGTTACTGAAGACGCGGCGTTCGTTGCTTGGCAGAGCGCACAGCACTGCAGCCGGTATTCTGCGCCTTCCCGCACGCGATGTGGGCATCGTCGGTTCGATCGAGGACTATGTCACTGCTATGGGCTTCAAGACGTTCAATGCCGGCGCCGGCTATTTTCATGAGGGCCTGTCGCTGCAGGAGTGCATTGTGCCGGCAGTTGTCGTCCGTCTGCAGAAGGCGCAGCCATTGGGCGGCGGCGAACAGATCGCGCTCACCTATAGCAAGGACCGCTTCACCACCACGGTGATCAGCCTGAAAGCAAAGCTTGTAAACGCCAGTCTCGTCAGCCAGTCGGTGGACGTGCGCGTCGAGGCCTATGATGGAGTCGGCCCAAAAGCGCGCATGGTTGGAGTGGCCGCGGAATGCGATGCCCGCAACGCCGACACCGGCGAGATCACGCTCCAGGCCGGCGTCGAGACAGCCGTGCCGCTTGTGATCGATAGCAACTTCACCGGCTCGAGAATCGAGATTCGCGCTACAGACCCGCGCACCGGTGCCATCTTTGCGAAGCTATCCCTCAAGAATGGAAGGATGGAGTGAGCGACACCGACGCCCTGGACCAGCTCCTGCTGCGCACCTATCCCGGCAAGGTGGTGCGCAAGGATCTGCTTCACCTGATCAAAGGCGGCGAGAACGTGCCCAGCTACGTGCTGGAGTATCTGCTCGGCCGCTACTGCGCCTCCGATGACCCGGAGGAGATCCGTCTTGGCATCGAAGCGGTCAAGACGACCCTCGGCGACAACTACTTCCGCCACGACCAGGCCAACAGGGCGCAATCGGAAGTAGAACGGCGCGGCAGCCATCGCTTCATCGATCGCATTGAGGTGCGCTTCCTGCCCAGTGAGATGAAGTACTGGGCGGCGATGGATAACTTCAGCTTCAACCGCATCCACGTCAACGAGCGGTTCTATCGCCAATACGACCGGCTACTGGAGGGCGGTATCTGGGCGTTGATCGACGTGGAGTACCGTCCGGAGCCTGACGACGACGGCAATGCGAAGAAGCACGGCAGTCCGTTCCATATCGGCGATCTGCGGCCTATTCAGCTCGCGCGCTTCGACTTCGCGGAGTATTGCGAAGGCCGCCACGCCTTTTCGACCGAGCAGTGGATGGATGTGCTGGTCCGCAGCTCGGGCATGGAGCCCGACCGGATGGAGAGGCGACTCAAGCTGCTCTTCATCAGCCGCTTTATCCCCTTCGTGGAGAAGAACTTCAACTTCATCGAGCTGGGCCCGCGCGGCACAGGCAAGAGCTACGTGTTCAGCGAGATGTCCCCATACTGCATCCTGATCTCCGGCGGCAAGGCCAGCAGCGCCAACCTCTTCTACAACAACGCGCGCCGGACTGTGGGCCTGGTCGGGCACTGGGACACGGTGGCCTTCGACGAGGTCGCCGGCATGAAGGTGACGGACTCCGACACCATCCAGATCATGAAAGACTACATGGCGAATGGCCGCTTCAGCCGCGGCGTGACGCAGGTGATGGCGGACGCGTCCCTGGCCTTCGTCGGGAACCTCAACCAGAGCGTCGAGACCCTGGTGCAGAATGCGGGCACCGACCTGTTCCAGCCGCTGGCCAAGGAATTCGACCTGGCGGTCCTGGACCGTCTGCACTTCTATCTGCCGGGCTGGGAGATACCCAAGACGTCGAAGGATCTGCTCACGGACCACTATGGATTCGTGACCGACTACATGTCGGAGGCTTTCAGAGCCTTGCGCAAGCAGAACCGCTTCGACGCCATCGACGCGCACTTCCGCCTGGGCTCGCATCTGGAAGGGCGTGACGCCAGCGCGGTGCGGCGCACGGTCAGTGGGTTTCTCAAGCTCTTGCATCCGGACGGCGAAGTCAGCCGCGATGAGCTGCGCGAGTATCTCGAGCTGGCCATTGAAGGCCGCCGAAGGGTGAAGGAACAGCTGAAGAAGCGCGGCTCCTTCGAGTTCTACAAAACCAGCTTCTCGTACTTCGACCTGGATGACGGCGTCGAACGCGCCGTTGGGGTGCCCGAGCAGGGAGGCCGCGGCGTAATCTCCGCCGATCCCTTGCCGCCAGGCACGGTCTACACCGCGGCGATCGACGACGAAGCGCGGATGTCCCTGTATCGGCTGGAAGTGACACTGACGGCGGGTACGGGAAAGCTGCGCACCCCGACCGGCCTCGAACACGGGCTCAAGGAGTCATTGAATCGCGCCTGGGCGTACCTCGGGTCGGTGCGCGACCGAATGGGCCTGTCTGAGGCCCTGGCGCAAAAGGATGTGGTGGCCGAAGCGATCGACCTCTCCGGCGGTCGGGTGGAATGCGCCTGCGGCGTGGCGTTCTTCGCTGCGATCCTCTCAGCGATCGGCAGCCGCCGTGTGCAGGCCGGCACTGTGGTGCTCGGCGACCTGACCATTCAGGGCAACGTCAAACCACTGTCATCGATCGGCGAAGTGCTCCAGCTCGCCCTGGACAACGGCGCCCTCCGGGTGCTGCTGCCGACCGGCAACAAGCTGCAGTTTGCCAGCCTGCCGGAGGAGGTGGTGGAGAAGCTCGACGTGGTGTTCTACAGCGACGTGGACAGGGCGGTGACGAAGGTGGTGGAGCTTTAGCGGCTGGGCTGAGACGGATCAAGCGTTGGCCTCCCACGGGTTGATGACTGGCACGCCTGCCGCCAAGAAGGGTGCGGTATCGCGCGTGGCAACGGTGAATCCCCACACCGACGCGATTGCTGCAATCTGGCCGTCCGCGACGGAGATGCTTGTGCCGCTTGCGCGAGCGCGGCTGACGATAGGGGCATAGACTTCTGCAGCATGCCGGTCAAACGGCAGCACGCGAGAGCCGAAGATCGTGGCCATGAGGTCGGCTAAGGCTGTAGCGAGCCCTTCCTTGCGCTTGCCTTCCGGCAGCAGCTCGATACCGAGCAATAGCTCTGCGAGGCTGGTCGCCGTCAGATACAGCGTCTCGGCCACCTGTCGATCGAGCCAGGCCCGCACATTGGGATTCCCGGCGAGTCGCATCGGCTCTGAGACAACATTCGTATGGAGTACGATCATTCGAATATGGCAGGCTCGGTTGGCGCTTGCTCTCTCGCGATGTCGAGATCGAGACCCCCGAACCGCTGCCCGAAGGCGGCCAGTTGTGATCCGATTTTGACGCGTGCTGCAGGGCGCACGGCGTCTTCGAGGATCTCACGGATTTCTGCTTCAGTGCTGCGCCCGTGCTGGGCAGCGCGAAGCTTCAGTGCGCGATGAGTCTCTTCCGGTACGTTGCGAACGGTGACAACGGCCACGTGACAGCACTCCTCTCTACATGTAGTCAATGCTAGCATGACAGCGACAGTGATAGCAACACAAAGTGGCTCTGCCCTGCACGTCTTCTCAAGGATAAGTTGGCGAAGATCATGGCCAACGATCTGGTGGAGAGCGTTGCCACCCTGTGCTGTTGTTGCCCGCAGTCCGTGTACCACGGAGACGGTGGCCGGCTTCGGCATCCTGCCGCGTGCTATCCGGAACTGGGTCGAGTGGCAGGTCCTGCGACCGTCGTTTGTGCTGCTGGACCTGGACGAAGTCGATGCCGTCCATGCCGCTCGCCTGCAGGTGGCGCTCCGCCGGCGCGGCCGGCAGCTTGCCACGGTCGACGCCTTGATCGCCACGGCGGCGCTGCGGCACGACCTCACGCTCCTGACGCCCGACGGCGACTTCACGCATGTGCCGACCCTGCGCGCAGAGTCCTGGGTGAGCTAGATACTCTTGCATGCTCAGTGCGATCATTGCGCCCATGCCAGCCTTCACTGCTGTCGCCGCTGCATGTGGCGCGGATTCGGCACGATAGGCTATGGAAGCCGGCGTGCTCAGACATAACTATACGCTTAGCCTCGATCATTTGTGCTCAGCGTGTGGCAGCAGCCCTATCGCCGCCAGCCGCCAGGCTCAACGCGCACGTAGTCCTTGAAGTCGTGCAGGGTGGCAAGCAGGTCTTTGCTGCTGATCGGGTCGGTGAGGCCCCGTTTCCAGTCGGCTCGCTCCATAGTCCCGAGGACCAGGTACTCGTTGCCTACCACCTCGGGCCTGAGCGTGCCAAAGATCCTGGCCATCAGGGATTCCAGCACATCCTGATGCGCGATGAGCAGATCACAGAAGGGGCAGTAGCGGCACGTCATGTTGAGCGAGAACGGGCTCTGCGGGTCGACGTGAATGACGAGCGGCAACTTGCGCTGCCGCGTGCGGCCACCGCAGTTCGGGCACGTGGTGAATCGCACGTCCGTATACGGATTGAGCAAGAACTTGAAACGCGGCGGCAGCTTGCCGAGTCGCCGTGGCTTCCGGGAACGGCGTTTGGGCACCGCCGGCACCTCCTGCCCATCTGTCACGTTCATACAATCACTGTACGGCGTCCGCTGCATGCGAGCAGTCTGCACCCGCATCGATGCACGTGCATGCTCAGGCTTCACTCCCTGCCGGGCGCGCCAGCACGAGCCTACCAGACGGTCGGCAGACCTGAAAGCCGGATCCTGCCGTCCCTGCTGATCAACGGCACTTGCGCTGCGAGGGCGGTCGCAGCGATGATGCGGTCAGGCATGTCCGGCACCGATGCCGGGTCGACACGGGCCAACGTTCGCGCAATCCTTAGGTCGGGCACTAGTTCGACCAGCAGGCTACCCGGTGCTTCAAGGGCCGCTGCCAACCGGCTGAAACTCTCAGACGCGATCCGACCCTTCTCAATGAGATAGACCATCTCGATCAGCGTGATCGATGAGAGCCCGATCTGGTCACCAGTTGTCGCGGCCGTCTCGAAGAGCGCCCTGGCGGCTGGCGAAAGGCGCGTATCGGCGTGGAGATACCAGATCAGCGCGTGGGTGTCGGCCACCCCCACCAGCATCAGGCGATATCCTCACGCGGGAAGTCCTGCCACAGCTCGCGCCGCGCCTCATCGATGTCGGCAGCCGAGGGCGCCGCGCCGAGGTCGGCCCACAAGCCGTACAAGGAGCGCGCTGGTGATGGGGCTGGAGCGTTTGGCCCGCTGTCTACCGTCGCGGCAAGCCATGATGCGAGTCGGGCCCGCTCGGCACGTGGCAGCTGGAGGGCCAATCGCCGCACCTGATCGAAAGCCAGTTCACTCATCGCGCTTCCCCTGCACACTGCACCGTATCGGCAATCGCCTCTGCTCAGTGTACCTCGCGAGCGATCATGCCTTGCACGACGTCCCCAATTGACGAAGGAGCCGACGCTGACACCGTTATTATTGCTGGCGAATCCTCAAGCTACCGTGGGTTGCAGCTGGAGAAAGCATGCGCGCCGCGAGATGCAGATCAGCCGGCCTGTTCGGCGTGCCCCACGGGCGATGGAGGGGCTCGGCGCTCCAAGGATTGCACACTTGCGCCCGTGGCACTCGCGCTCGCGATGCCACAGTTTTGCCTGTAGTCGGCCTGCGAGTCGCGCGAACCCCAGCGTGTCGATGTGCCTAGTTATGCGAGCTGGTAGGCACTCTACGTGACAGAGCATAGTCTGGCCGCGGACGAAACTTACTATTCCTTGGCCACCGTGGCCAGGTGACGCCTGTTAGCGGCAATTAGCTCGGTGCTTTGACGGCTGTCCGGCGCCACTGTACGCTCATCACAGGGCTACATGAACCACGGATGAATTGCCTTCGCACGGGCGTGCCATGCCGGCGACCGCATACGTCGACGGACCGCACGGCCCAGGACGTACTCTGAACGACTCTTTTCGCTCGACCTCGACGCATAGGGAGTGAAGAACCAGCCGATGAGCAGTCTGCCGCGTGTCCGGTTGGCCCCGCGCCCAGTCGAGGCGATCCCTCCCGTTGCGGGAGAACGAGCGAGCGCGATGCGCGATAGCCGGTTCTCGCCTGACAAGGACGATGAGGAGCGGTCGATGCGCCCCCTTTCGCGCTTCCAGCGTGCGAGATCTGCCGTCGCGAGCGTGCCGATCCCCGCGTGGGCAACGCCGGTCGCTATCGCGAGCCTGGCAATGTACGTGGCGATTTGTCTCGACCATGGTGTCTTTCGCGTACAGATTCCCCTCGCCTTGGTGCTGACAGGCTCGATCGTGGTCCTGCTCGCTGCGCTCTATTGTGCGCTGGCGCGGCCGCCCACACGCCTTCTCGCCGTCGGCGAGCGTCCCAAGACGACACTGCTCATGCTCGTCCTGGTCGGCATCACGGTCGCGCAGACGTTCATCGCTATTCCCCACCTGATGCTGGTTCAGCGCTACACGAACGATGCCGTCGCGGTGACGGACTGCGCCGCGCAAATGGTCATGCATGGCGCTAACCCATACGCGAACATCCACATGCTGACGTGCCTGTCCGATCACGGCCTGGGGTCAGGATCGACGACGCCCAAGACGGCGGGAGCGTTCAAGCAATTCCGCAGCTATCCGTCCCCTGCTTCGGTGACATACAAGTGGATCCAGTACCACACGTTCGTCAACGATCTCTTGCAGGAGCGCCGGAATCCTGCATACATGACGCCCGATTTCGAGAACCGCTTCAACTATCCGGGCGCCGCGATCTCTATTGCCATTCCCGCCTTGCTGCTCGGCGTGCGCGACCTCATTCCCCTGTACCTCTGCTTCACCATCCTTGCCTGCGTCCTGATCTATCGACGCGCCAGTCCCAGGATTCGCCCCGCCGTCGCGCTTCTTCTGCTCGGAAACGCGCCGCTCGTGATCGACGGTGCAGGTGGGCTGACGGACGCCTCGTATGCGCTCTTCCTCGTGCTGTACTGGTTCAACCGCAAGCGCGCCTTGCCGGCTGGACTGCTACTCGGGGTGGCCATCGCCAGCCGGCAACAAGCCTGGTTCTTCGTGCCCTTCCTGCTGTTCCTCGCCTGGCGTGAATGCGGCACGCGCGATCTCTGGAAGCGCGTCGTCTTGATAGCGCTTGTGTTCCTCGGCTTCAACCTGCAGTTCATTGTGGCGTCGCCGAGTGACTGGATTTCCGGTGTGCTTGGTCCGATGCGCGATCCCATGTTCGCGCTCGGCGTCGGACTGATCGACCTCTCGATCGCCAAGGCTCTGCCGCTGTTCCCGGCGGTCGTGTACGTGCTGCTCGAGGTCTCGGCGTACATTGGCGCCTTCGTCTTCTACGTGCGTCGCTGTGCAAACGCGCCGGCCCTCGCCCTCTTGCTGCCGCTGGTTCCGATGTTCTTTGCCTGGCGGAGTCTGCACACGTATTTCATGTTCCTGCCGGTTCTGGCCGTCGCCGCTCTTGTTACGACGACACCACGGGTAGTCGGCGCTGCTATCGGGCCTCTGGTGCGGTCCGACCACGCCTCCCGCGCGCGCAGCTCCTATAGAATCGTCACCTAGAGTGGTGCCACGCCGGAGTCCGCAGGGTGGTCACGTCCTGGCGATGCAGTGTATGGCCGGCGCGTCCCTGGCGGACGAGGACGCCCGCGCCTCCAGGATCGCGCGCGCCAGTAGAGATCTCCTCGTGGCTTCGCATTAGCGTCCACGACCTCTGACAAACGGTCTACTGGCAGTGCTGCTGCACGATTTCGGTCCGCGCCAGGAGATCGTCCAGCGTGGACGCCCCCGAAGCCAGATGCCGGTTGAGCGCGATTGCCGCGGTGAAGTGCCCAACCACGCGCGAACCGGACAGGATTGGCAGTGCGGCAAACACGCGCGCGCCCGGGGGGTCCGGCACCGGGGCGCCGATAGGCGGGTCAGTCGACACGAATACGATGGTGGCAACCTGGCTCGGCGGCGGCCAGAGCTTGTATTGATCGGCGTCGCTGTAGACGTGCGGATGCCCCGGCAGGTAAAAGGCCAACTCCGCCGCCGTACCATAGGAATCGGCGACGAGAACCATGGAACCACGCTCGGAGGGGCTTAGCGTCGCCGTGAAGGACGCTACAAGCCTTGCCGCTTCGGGCCAGCGTGGCTGCGGGCGCAAGAGCGAGGTGTCTACTCGCGCGGCGCTCTCTACAAACACGCCGCCCCCGGACGTGGCGCGCTCAACGTAGCCGGTCTGAATGCCGGCAAATTCGATCGCGCCGGCCATGATTGCCACGGCCGCCATGATGCGGGGCCGCCACGGCGAGGTCCGCTGCCACCAGGGATGCCGTGCCGCCAGCACGCCCGCGGAGACGATACCTGAGAAGTAGCCGGGAGCCGCCCACTGGCGGACGCCATGCGAGGCGAAGAAGAACCCCGTGATTACAAGCGTGCAGCATGCCAGCAAGAGCATCGGATCGTCGCCGCGCAGACCCCGCACGAGCGCTCCGAGCGTGCCGGCTGCCACCATCAGCGCGAGGAGAGGGCCTACCAGGGTCACCTGATTCTGGCCGTAGAGCCATGTCTGATACAGATAGTTTGACCCGCGTGCGCCAATGACACAGGCGCCGTGCGTGGTCTGGAACTCAATGCTGGTCCACGCGTGACGGGCATTCCACCAGAGATTGGGGCTGAATACGAGCAGCGCCGGCACGACGGTAAGGTACGGCTCGCGCCTCGCAAGCCAGCTCCGGCTGGAGAGGGCAGCGTACAGCGCGAGCGACACGACCAGGAAGCCGGCCGTGTACTTCGACAGCAATGCCACGCCCACGAGCGCACCCGCAACATACCAGTAGCGACCATCCCCGCCGCGAGCTACCAACACCATCGCGTACACAACACCGGCCCAGGCAAGAAGCAACGGGGCATCCGGACCGGCGAAGTCGAAGAGGAGGCCGAACAGCGGGCACGTGGCCGCCAGCAGCAAGCACAGCCAGCCGGCACGCGCGCCGCCCAACACGTAACCTGCCCTGGCCGCCAGCGCCACCGTTCCCAGCCCGCAGGCGACCATCGACACGCGAACGCCGAACTCGCTCGAACCGGCGAGACTGGTGGCAAGCCGGATCAGCACGGCGACCAGCGGCGGGTGGTCGAAGTAGCCAAGGTCGAGCCGTCGAGACCAGTCCCAGTAGTAGGCCTCGTCGAAGAACAAGGTCGAGCGGCCGATCCACAGCAGCCACCAGGCAGCGGTCAGCGCGAACGCGCCCACCAGCGGCAGCCCCAGTGATCGCGAGCCATCGTCGGTTGATGCGGTCTCTCTTGCGCCAGGCTGCTGCATTGCTGGGATTTCCCCATGGCTTTGGCGATCTCGAGCACGTCCCGGAGTATACCAGGGAGGCCCGAATGCTCCAGTCGTTACCGCTGGCTATCCTGAATGCCAACCAACTACTATTTGATGCGAGACGTCTATCGCCACGGTTCAAAGGACAGTGAGAGTCATGCATCACAGCAGCTTCAAGTTGCAGTGGAAGTGCCCTGCTTGATGTGTTGCACACAGGCCGGCAGCAATCATTTCGCGCTGGCGCAGCTCTGTCCGCCGGCACGCGCGCCGATGTGTGGAGGGCGAACGTGAGGACGCCACGCGGCATGAATCGGTTACGGCGCGCGGCCGAAACGGTGGCCGGTCCGCGACAGGCACTGCCCATCGCCGTCGTCATCTTCTGCCTTACCTGGCGACTGCCGACTCTGGGCGATCCGCCCTGGCTGAACGACGAGGGCGTGTACGCCAACGTGGGCCAGGCGATCCTCCGTCACGAGGCCCTGTATCGCCAGGTGTGGGAGAACAAGCCGCCCGCAATCTATCTGCTCTATGCTCTTGCTGAGACCGTGGCCGGATCCGCGCACGTTCTCGTCACTGCTCGCATCTTCGCGCTTGTCGCGGCGCTGATCGCGCAGATCGCGGTCTTCCGACTGCTGCGCGGGCACGCCACGTACTGGTCTGCCTTGCTCGGCGCCGCCATCGCGGGAGCAGCCTTCGATCTGCCGCTGCTGGACGGCACGACTGCCAACGCCGAGATATTCTTGGTCGCGGCCACCACGCCGGCCATGGCGGCGATCTGGCGCATCGTTGCCCGCGTACGCAAGTCGGCGGCACACAAGGGCGATCTGGTCCCGATTGTCGCTACTGGCGCCGCGTTGGGGGTCGCCATCCTGTTCAAGCTCGTCGCGGGAGCGGATCTCGTCGCCGCACTGGCCATACTCGCGATTGCCTCTCCCAGGCGGCGATGGCACCTGGCCAGTGCGCTGCTCACGGGCGCTGCCCTGCCTATTTCCGCGGTCTCGGTGTGGCTGGCCACGCGAGGACTGTTCGGCGACGCGCTGTACGCCACCGTCGGCTACAACGAAAGCTACGTCTCCACGGGCCAGGGCATGCACGCACCGCTGCTCAGCATCGGCTTGCTGACTCTGCCGGCCCTTCTTCTGCTCCTTGGCGTCCGCATCCTGCGAGGATCGGCACCGCGCACCAGCGATTCTGCCATGTATTCCAGCGCGATTCCTGCAGCCGTATTCGCCGCCGGGTCCCTGTGGTGGCTTGGCCTGGCGCTGCTTGGCGCCCTGGCCAGCGGCCGCTCGTACCTCCACTACTATTTGCAGGCCGTGCCGCCGGGCGCGATTTGCCTGGCGCTGCTCGCCGGAGGTTTGGGCGAAAGCCGGCAGCGCGTTGCCCGCCGGCTCCTTGCGGGATTGCTCATAGCATGGACTGTCGCCGTCCCCGTCGCTTCCCTGCAGGCGGTGAGCGCGACCCGTGCCACCGATCCTCCGGGCAACCACCTGTACGGCTACTACGGTTATATCTGGCAGCACCTCACGGGAGCGCTCAGCGACCAGGAGTTTGGCGATCGCATGGACGCGCGAGTAGAGCGCAATGTCGCCGTGGCCGGCTACCTGCGCTCGCATCCAGTGCAGCCTGACCGCCTCTACGTGTGGGGCAATGCGCCCTGGATCTATTATCTTTCAGGCTACGAGCACGCAACGCGCTACTTCTCGGCCTACTACCGCCCGCCCATTCCCGATGGCATGAACCAGGTTATGACAAGTCTGCGCGCGGATTCGCCGCCGTACGTGGTAGCGATCGAGCCCGAGCTGCCGGCATCCGGATCGCTCGACGCCCTGCTGCGCAGGCGCTATCGGCCGGTGTGGCGCTACCGCGATGCGGTCATCTTCGAGTTGCGCGGATCGGCGCGATCGGGCTAGACGACGCCTCCGGCAAGCGCGGCGCCAGCGGGCATCCCGGAGCTATACTATTTCTTGAAGGCTGCGCCTTGCGGCGGCCAGGCCATAGAACGAAAGGCATGCATCATGCGGGGAATCGCGCGAGTAGTCGTTGGCCTCTTTGTGGCCGCGTCCTTTATTGCGCCTGCCGGCTCAGCCGTGGCGGCAGTTGGGACGACCGGACTTAACCTTGCACAGAAGGTCAATCTCCAGATCTCCGACCTGCCGCGCGGGCCGCATGGAGCAGTCATGTTCGTGGCCGGCGTCAATGGCATCGAGCAACATGATGACGGCACCGCCGCGCACAATAAGGCGGCTTCCGCCGACGACAGGGACTATTACTGGAAGAACGCCGGCGGCGATCATAGCACCGAAGTGTCCACGACGATAGAGTATTACCGGACGAATGCCGAGGCAGTGTCGTTTATGCCTGCCGGGGCCCTGGCAACGGCCAAAGCCGAGGTGGCCAAATTGCCGGCCGACGCGCACACGAAGGTTCAAGCATGCCACTTCGGCGAGGTCTGTCTGTACACGACGGCAATGTTCTACAAGTCACCAGTGGCAGATATCCAGTTCCGGCTTCGGAACTATGTCGTCAGTGTTTTTGTGTGCGAATCGGGCACGAACCTGCCTGTACCCAGCATCGATACACTCGATCGCTCGCTCGCTCTCAAGGTCGCCACGAAGATCGAAAGCGCCAAGCACTAACTTACAGGCGTTTGAGGTCCAGGACGAATACACGGCCTGGTTCCACGCGTGTAGCCGGGCCGCCGGTCGAGAAGGGCAGGCGCTGCCGGATCCCGCCCGGGACCCATGCCCACGGATCGGCCATCTGCTGCCGGCCGCCGCACACGCCCAATACCGCCAATCCGACCACGAGCAACCGCGCGCGCATGATGCACCCTCCAGTGTGCGCATCGTAGCGCACCGGTGGACTAGATGGAAGGTGCCGGCGCCGGCTCGCGGCGGAGCGTGATCTCCACCGGATCCGCGTCACCGACGAACACCAGGCACCGGCTGGGCGCAAGGCGAACAGGATCGCCAGAATTCAGCACCAGGTCCTTGGAGACAAAGACCTTGACCGATGGTCCGCTTTCAAGTTGCACTTCCAGGTGCCGGAAGTGCCCAAGGTCCATTACCACGTCCACACGGCCGTTCAGCGTGGCGCCGTTCCGTGTTTGCACCGGCTCGAGGTCCTCCGGCCGAAACGCGATGCGCACCTGCTGGCCGTCCGCCCAGCTTGCGCCCGGTGCCGGCAACCGGACGCCCGCTACCTCCAGGCTGCCTGTGGATCGATGGTAGACACCGGCCAGCATGGTCATGGTACCGATGAAGTCGGCCACGAAGACCGATTGTGGCAAGGAGTAGACGTGCGAAGGTGTATCCAGCTGTTCGAGACGCCCTTTGCTCATGACCGCGATGCGGTCGGCGATCGAAAGCGCTTCCTCCTGGTCGTGTGTTACGAACACGGAAGTGATTCCGGTGCGCCGCTGGATCCGCTTGATCTCCTCGCGCATGCGCACGCGCAGCCGCGCGTCCAGGTTGGACAGCGGCTCGTCGAGCAAGAGTACGGCCGGTTCCAGCACCAGCGCACGCGCCAGCGCGATGCGCTGCTGCTCGCCGCCGGAGAGCTGATTCGGATACCGCTTGCCGGCGTCCGGCAGCCCCACCATCTCCAGCGCATCGCGGACCTTGCGCTCAATCGTCGCGGCAGGTTGTCGTCTCAGCTTAAGGCCGAAGGCCACGTTATCGTGGACGCGCATATGTGGCCAGAGGGTGTACTTCTGGAAGACCATTGCCGTCGGTCGCTTGTTCGGCGGCAGGCGCAGGATCGACCGCCCGTCGATCGCGATGTCGCCACCGTCGACGGCTTCAAAGCCGCCAATCATCCGCAGCGTCGTCGACTTTCCGCAGCCTGACGGACCCAGGATGCAGAGCAATTCGCCACTGTTGACGGTGATCGAGATGTCGTTTACCGCCAGGACGTTCCCGTAGTACTTCACGATGTTCTTGATTGCTAGCTCTGCCATCTCAAGTCGTTCCCGTGAGGCGAATGCCTTTTCCACGCGCTACAAACTGGGCCGCGGCAAGCAAAAGCAGCGAGGGTATCGAGAGCAGCAGGGCGAAAACCGCGCCTTCCGGCTGCGAGTAGCTGTTCACGGCATCGTACATGATCAACGGCATCGTCTTGTAACGTGGCAGGCCGACCAGCAGCGTGCCTTGCGATTCGTCGAGCGCGGCAACAAAGGCGAGCAGCATCGCCACGGCAATCGCCGGCGCCGCCAGTGGCAAGGTGATTCGGATGAACGTGCCGAATTTCGAGCAGCCGGCGTCCTGTGCTGCTTCTTCAAGACTACGGTCGATGTTCTGAAATGCGGTGGCCGGTATCCAGATCATGAACAGCAGCGTCTCCACCATCTGGATGGCCACGATACCCTGGACCGACTGCATGAAGTTAATCTGGTAGAAGAGCGTCAGAATGGTAATGTACAGACCGAATTTGGGAAACGCGTTGGAGGCCAGGAACGCCAGAAGCAGCGCCTCGCGGCCAAAAAACTTGTAGCGGGCGAAGGCATATGCCGCGGGCAAACAGAGCACAGTGGAGCAAATCATCACCACCGCCGCCGTTTCCAGGCTCAGCGTCACGGCGTCCGTGATGCCGGTGAGGTTCCAGACGTCCGGCCACCAACGGAAGGTCCAGCTCGTGGGGAAGAGGCTGTCCCCCGTCCAGTCATTTTCAAAGGCCCACAGTGTCATCACCAGCAGGGGCCCGAGAATGAAGATCGCCATAGCGACGAGGGCAATCCACTTCAGGATCGTGAACGGCACCTGGGGGCCCAGCACGTCGCGCCAGGCTCTTCGCGGGCCAAACGCGCGACGCACCGTTCCAGGCCGCGCAGCATCCGATCCGGCAATTACGTCATTCATCGCCACTCATCGCCAGCGCTGGCGCGAGACCGCCAAAACGTAGAACACACCAACTATGACCGCGATTGCAAACGTGATCACGGCCAGTCCCTGAGCGGTCAGCAGATCCCCCTCATTAACATCATGATCCATCAAAACCCCGACCATTGGCGGCGCAGTGGGGCCGATCAGCACGGGGATATTGTAGCTCCCGAGCACGCCAATAAAGGCCAGGGCAAAGGCGATCAGCGACTGGCGCAAGGTCAGCGGAAACAGGATACGGAGGAAGATACGCAGCCAGCCCGCGCCCACGTCACGTGCGCTCTCAATCAGCGCGTTATCTATCTCTCCCAGTCCGGCGCCAATGAGCAGGACCGTAATCGGTATATTCTTCCACACCTGAGCCAGCACGATGCCGGTGGTGTTGTCGATCAGCTGCGGGTAATTCCCGCCAAAGACGCTGCCCTCGATGCCGGTCTGCTGCAGCAGAACGTCAAGGAAGTTGCCCTGCTGGTAAAAGGAGATGAATGCATAGGCGCAGATAATCGTGGGAATAAACAGCGGGATCAGGGTGAGCGTGCGGAACAGCGAGGCGATGAATCCACGGCTAAAGCGCAGATAGATTGCGAGCGGATAGCACAGCGCGAACAGGGCGATTACTGACGTGGTGGTCACGCGCAGGCTGTAGATCACCGACTTCCGGGAGTAGCTGTCATTCCAGATCGCGGAATAGGTGTCGAACGTGAACGTGCGCTGTACGGACTGCACGCCGTTTTGCACGACGAGGTGTTCCACCGCCAGGGTGTCCCAGATCGCCTTGATCGCCGGATAGACAATGATAATACCGAGAAACAGCACCGCGGGCGCCACCATCACGTAGGCGATGATGTGCTCACGCACAGCAGCACGCGCATTAGAGGACCGGCGGCGGTTCCCCGCCGCCGGTCCGTCGGGCGTCAGGTCAATTGACGCTGCCATCTAAAGGCCCCGCTGCGAACGCTCCGGCGCCTGCCGCCAAGCGCAAGGCATTCGATGTCGTGGACCGAGTAGCACTGCTCTAGCTTCCTGAAGGCACGTTCCTCGACCACAATTTCTGCATGTCCTTGTAGTAGAGACCGCCAGGTTCGAAATGCGTATCGTAGCCCGTATCGATCGCGCCGATGGTCTTGACGATCGAGCTAGACATGTACTTCACCTGGATGGCCGGGAAGCCTGAGAGCGCGACCACCATTTTCGCCTGCTCGGCAGGCGACAGAATGAAGTTTATAAACGCTCTGGCCCCGGCCGGATTCTGTGCCAGCTTCGGCACCGCAAGGAACGTATCGCTACCGGGGAGGGGAGGATTGATCTCCGTGAGCTTGATGTACTTGGGCAGCGTCCCCGCGCTCTGCGCTGAGAGGCTCTGGTCGGACCACACGGTCGCCACGGTGATCGTACCCCTGGCCAGCAGGTTCAGCACGGGCAGATTGCCGGTTGGGTGGAAACCGTGCTGGAACATGTCGCCGTCGATTGACTTGAGCAGTGCCCATGCCTTCGGCCAGTCCACCTCGTTGGCCTTGTTATAGGGAGTCGAGTCCAGCTTGGCGTATACGGTGGGATCCATGACCGAGCGTATGGCGCCGGCGACAAAGAGCGCTCCCGATCCGCCGTCATTGGGGTCGCAGTACGTGAACTTGCCCGGATTGGCCTGAATCCAAGCGAGCAAGTCCGCGAAGGTCGTGGGCGGATTCTTGACCTTCAGGCTATTGTACGCAAGCACCACCGAGGAGCCTCGGTAGGGGATGCCGTAGCCGAACGCTTGGGCAAGCACAGCTGGATCGACCTTCGCGGCGGCCGGCACGTTGGTCGCGTTCACCGGCTGGAAATAGTCTTTGAAGGTCTTCCCCACGGGATACGTGTAGTTGAGCGGGGTATCCTCAAAGATGTCGTAGGGCACACTCTTCTGGTGCGTTGCTATCGCCGCGGTGAGGTTGTCGACGACCAGCTGCTGCGCGTTAGTGCCGTGCAGGATGTTGGTGTAGGTCACGTTGTATTGCGGATAGGCCTTGGAGAAATCGGCAATGTACGTGTCACGGAAGAGCGATTCCACGTTCGTGTCGGCAAGGGTCACGATGTAGATGTTCGAACTGCTGGCCGCACGGGCCGGGTGCGAGTAGCCGGCTCCCAGCAGCATGGCAGAGGTCAGCGCCAGTGCTCCCAGGCATCGAATGATCGGGTTTGACCGAGAAAGCATCGCTGCAACTCCTCCCCAACTAGTCACCTTCCCCAGGTTACCCCAAGCGGACTCCGGTCGGAGCGTTCAAAGCCCGAAATCTGGACCGCAATCTCAGGCATTCTTCGACGGCAGCAGCAGACCGGAGCCCGCCCAGCTAACGTCTACGCTAGCAGGCTCACGCTTAGAGCGCAACCCCGAGCTCCTACCCAGGACAGCAACCGGTCCACCGGCGGCGGGCCGCCTGCGATGGGTGGGCGATCCCGCTCTTCCTGGCGGCCATAGGTACATTGGCCCAGCGCCGTGCTGTGATCGAAGCCGCAGCGCATGCTACTTGGCCGTGGCAGCAAGTGCCTGCATTGCCCGGCACACCTCCGCGTCATAGTCGGCGAACGCATTCCTCCTGTGCTCACTGATCAGCAGGCCCCGATAGCCATGCTCGGCGAACAGGCTGAATATGGCATGGGCCGGCAATGTGCCCCAGCCTAACGGCAGATGCGTATCGCCGAGGCCGGTGACATTGATGTCGGCGAAGGGAGTGGCTTGATACTGAGTCCAATCACCCAATCGGGCCATGTTGAAGCGACCGAAATTATCGGTGAGATGCAAGTGCGCGGCGTACGGCACGCAGGCGCGGGCCGATTGCAGGTGGTCGTAACCGAACAGGTCGGACGCCAGGTAATCGTGCGCGAAGTCATAGGTCATGCGCACGAACGGGTGCGCCAGATGTTCAACAAACTCGATCACTCGCTCGGTGCGCTCGACCTCGATGTTCTCGATGCCCAACACGAGGCCGTGCCGGCCCGCCAGCTCCGCGGCCGCCTCGATCGCGGACCGGAATTGCCCTTCCACCGCAGGATCGTCGCTCCGTGCTTCATAATGGACTACGAGCACTCTGGCTCCTACCGCCCCGGAAAAACGCACCGCGCACAACAAGATATCCCGGTGGAGATCGGGGTACTTCTGGTGACGCAGATCGAGCACGGCAGGAGAGTGGACACTGAACGCGAGGGAGGAGGAAAAGCCGGCGCAGATTTCCGCCACGCGCGCCACGTTTCGCTCGATCAGACGCCCACCTATGATGCAGTGCAGCTTCTCGACCGAGAGCTCCGCGGCAGTGTAACCGGCGGCCACCACCTGGGCCAGGTCGTCCTCCAGCCCTGGCGGAAGGCTCGCCACCGAGCGACCGCATGCAATCAAGGGCGCCCCACGTTCTTCCGAAGTCGATGCAGGAGTCATCAGACCAGCCTCTCTTCTATCCTGTGAAACCCTCGACTGGGTTCGTGCCGTGCGGTATCTTTGCCTCTGCTACCCGGCGTTGCTCGCGTACTTTGCAGTGTCGCCTCCCCTGGTGCGACGCCGCAGTGGTCATCTACCAGCGTGGGGTACTCCACCTGACCGACTCCGCGAGCGCCAGACCGCGGGGCAGCATGACGGCATGCAGCGAAAATTGTAGCACCTGTCACGTTAGCGCTCTGGACGGCACACGCACCGACTCCATATGCAATGAGTCGTTGCGACAGTATAGGTGGGGACCTGCTATGGTGGAGTTGGACAGACCGATCGGCGGTCACAAAACGACGTCGCCGGCGGACCGGCAAGTCCACCGGGCACCACGCCTCGGCCGCGCATCAGGTGGCCTGGCTGAACTGAAGCACTGCTGGCAGTAAGGGCCCTGAAACTCTGCCGGACGGTGGTCAATACTTACGACGATTGAAGGGTCGATGCTGACCGGCATGCACCCCCAATCAACGCCACGCGATCCAAGTGCGTGAACGCCTCCTTCCGGGAGGCTCACCGCTGCGCTATCGCAGGAGCTCGCTTAAAGTTGCGAGGAACGATCATCATGAACCAGTTCGACACCCCGCACGTGCGTCCCGCACGCGCGTTCGCGGGTTACCGTACACGGAGACTCCATTCGATGACAGACGACCTACGTGAAGCGGCAATTGCCGTGCCGCCCTCTCTGCTTGATCAACTTCGTACCGTCGCCAGGGACGAAGGGCTGACCGCCGCGGACGCCGCCGTTGCCGCCATTTATGAGTGGCTTGACCGCCACGCCCCTCCATCGGAGCCGGACCTGAGGCCGAAACAGCCGCTTCGCTTCGACAGCCGCGATGGCCGCTATCACGGGAAACAGAGCGACGGCACGCACATTGTGATTGACGCCGCAGCCTACGGCGAGGTCCTCCGGCAGCACGAAAGAGACGGGATGGGGCGGGACCAAGCGGAGTTGGTGACCGCTGACGCGGATAGCTGGGCGCCGGACATGAAAGGCTGGATCGACTCATATCCGCCGAAGCGCGTCCGGGTTGGAGCGTTTGCGTCCCGTTGGCCCGATCCCGGCCTGGTTGGGTTGAGCGTGCTGCGGAGCGGGTAGCCCGCGACAGTCCCTCCTGACATGGCGATGCCGCGGCCGCTCACGTGCATGACGATCAGCCGGCGATTTCGGCGTTTTCTTCGTGCATGGGGTGCCGCGGTGCGCCGGTTGAGCGAAGACTGTCAGGCATGCCCGGCTGAAGCACGGCGCGACGGCGCTGGAATCAGCGTGCCATTGTCGAGGGACGAGCGGAGGTCGTAGACTAGCGGATATGGAAGAGTGGTCCAACTAGCGTCACTCTATGTAAAGCCGGGGGCAGATGAAGCGTATGAAGATCCAGAATCCGGTCATCGAGTGTATCCTCAGCAGGCGCAGCATCAGGTTATTCACCGGCGAGCCGGTGGACGAGGAAGCGCTGCTAGCCATCGCGGAAGCCGGTGTTGCCGCGCCTTCGGCCAATAACGGGCGTCCCCGCGCCCTGATCCTTGTACGGCGCCGAGACCTGCTCGACCGCCTGTGCGACGCACTGCCGTACGCCAAGATGCTGTCGACAGCGGCTGCCGCGTTTGTGGTCTGTGGGCTGCCCAAGAAAAACCTGGACACTGCGCCGCGTTTCTGGACCGTCGACTGCGCCGCTTCGACCGAGAACATGCTCGTAGCGGTAAACAGCCTCGGCCTGGGCGCGGTATGGACCGCGGTATACCCCGTCGAAGAGCTCGTCCGCGCGGTCCGCGAGATCCTTTCGATTCCTGAAGACGCGATCCCGCTCGTCGTCATTCCAATCGGCGTGCCCGCGGCGCCCGCGGAGCACCGCGAGCCTGATCGGCTCGAAGACTACCTGCACCGGGAGACCTGGTAGGACGACGCCCATTCCGCATCGGGAGGCATCGCAAGCTCTCCACAATCGCGACGAGCTCGATTCCTGGGCAGCCAACCGTTGCCTCGCGAGGTCGCCTAACGGGCCAGGCGGGCCAGCCCGGAGCACGGCGGATTACGGCGAAGCTCGCGGCGGAATGCCGGCACAGCAGGGCGTCGCCGAGTCGACTACAACGTGGCAGTGGCAGCCGCGTCCATGAGCAGGGCGTACCCCTGGCCAGCCCGTAGCGTGAAGTCGCGTGGACCCTTGCCAAGCCCGCCAGTAGAATGGTCGTCGTACGCGAAGGGCACCCAACGGCCGCCGCGATAGCCGCTGATCTCCGCATAGCGTCCCCCGCTCAGGAGGAGCAGCGTGTCCAGAAGCCCGTACGCGTCGGACGCCTGCACAGTCGCGTCCGGGAACCCTACCAGATTCCAGCCGGGTGAGACCGAGAAGTTGACCATACCGGACGGCACACCGTCGACCTCGACACTTCCCACTTTGTCACTGTACACGGCGTAGCCGACGCCTAGCTGCAGCTGAAAATCACCGGTACCACCAACGTTACCCTGAATCGTGGTATCGCGATATTCGAATTGACTCCACTGGCCGCCAGTGAATCCCGCGACCTCCGCGTAGCTCCCGCCCGATCGTTGCAGCAGGCTCGAGAGCAGCGCATCGGCCCAGAGCGGCACGGTTGGCCTGAGCGGAAGCGCGATCGCGTTCCAGCCCGCGTCGATCTGCAACGTGACGATGGTCGGCGTCGGGATCGGAGTTTGCGTCGGCGTTCGCGTCACGGTGGGCGTGCTCGACGCCGTGGGCGTGCCGGTACGGGTGGCCGTCATGGTTGGCGTCGTCGTGGCGGTCGCCTGTCCAGACAGAGCCTGAACCTGATAGTGGAAGTACGAGACCTTCGGCGTCGGAGCGGATTGGGCCAGGCCGAAGTAGAGGCCCGACGACGGCACGTCCTGCAGCTCAAACCAGGTGAGGCGAGGCACGAAGCCGGTCGACCTCGTGGCGCCGAAGAGGATGTCGAGGTTCTCGGCCTGAACGTCTTGGGTCAGGCCCGGGGCCGGCCAAGCGCCCTCGGTGAGGTATGTCTGCGGCGGCGTCTCGTAGGCAGCAACGGCGTCCTTCACGGCGGCATAGTAGGTAGTCAAATCCGAAGCGGTGGTGATCAGGTTCTGGTCGACGTAGAGGTGTTGCCCGATCCCGTCAAGCGGGTACCTCCCGGAATGCGCGGCAGCAAACGCGGACCAGGTTCCGTTGGTGACGCCTGTCTTGAATGTATTGCTCAAGTAGGTGGCGCCTGCGTTGTCAAGACTGAACGTGCCGCCGATGCTGTGGCCGAACAGGCCGCCCGAGATGAGCGTCACGTCGCTCCGGCCCAGGCCGGACGCATCCTTGACCGCGGTGTACGAGTCGACCAGGAGCGCCGCGAAGTTGGACGGATAGATGAACGTGCCGCCTGTGCACACGGTGCCGTTGCATGACGAATAGCTGTTCGGCTCGTTCCACAGCTCCCAGTACTTCACGCGATCCCCGAAATGGGCCAACAGCGGCACGACCGCACCCTGAACATATGTCGTTTGAATGAAGGGGTTACTTCCTGTTCCCTGCCCATTTTCCACGTTGCCCGCGGTCCAGTCGACCTGGTTGGAGTCCTTGGTCGCTTCCTGATTGATCAGGCCCAGCACCTGGATGCCCGCTTTCGCGTAGTTGTTCACCACCGTGTCATAGGCAGCCAGATATGTGGCGTTCGTCCAGTCGCTTGCATTTCCCAGTCTGAAGTTCACCCGCACGAAACGGGCGCCGGCGCTACCGGTGAGAGCGATTTGCTGGTCGGTCTGGATCACGTTGCCGTTGTTGTCCACGGCCCAGCCTTCGTCCAACCCGGGCGTGACCTGCGCCGACGGCGTCGGCGTGTATGTCGCCACCGGACCCGACGGCGCGAGCCGCCACAAGTCGTTGGACGCGGCGACCCCGTTGATGGCCCTGCCGCCGAACATGAAGAAGGCGCCATCGGTACCGTCCCACGCCCAGGTGGTAAGCCGCCGCTGCAGCGGCTGCGGCGAGGCAGCGACGGGCAGTGGCTGCCAGCCCGTCAGATCGCCGACGCCTTCCCACACGTCGTTCACGTTGTCGGTGGCAGAAGAGCCGGCGGGATTGACCATGCCGATTCCGGGACCAATCACTACAATGCCGTGCGTGTCGTCCATCGCCATCTGCGTTTCTGCCCGGCCGGCAGGCTGCGGCCCAAGATTCGTATTCGCCCATGTGCCCGCGGACGGACCGTTGGGCGTCCAGACCCAGGAATCGCTGACCACACTGTTCGCCGTGTCCCGGCCGCCGAACACGACCAGGCGCTGCACCACGTCGTCCCAGGTCCCCAGCGCGGAGGAGCGCCGCATGGGACAGGTGGTCGTGCAGGTGGAGTCATCGGGCGAAATCTGCGTCCATACGCCTGTGCTCGCGCCAGGCGCAAACGCCCAGAGATCGTTCACGAAGCCGGGAGTCGTCTGGCCGGCGAAGACGAGCAGCCGGCTGTACGTCCCACTTTCCCAGGCGACAACCGCGTGCGATCGCGCTGACGGCGCGCCCAGCGCTCCGGGCGCCGAGAGCTGTACCCAGCTGCCGGACGACGGCCTGAAGGCCCAGACATCATTCATGTACGTAGTGCCGTTCTGCCCGCCGAACACGATCAGCTCGCTATCATTGGGGTCCCACACCATCCCCGCACCGGATCGCGCGGCCGGGCCGGCTATCGGATACTGCGTCCAGATGTTCGAGGCCGGCGAATACGACCACAGATCGCTAAATACCTGCGGAGTGTCCGGGTTGGTGCCGCCGAAAACGAACAGCAGATGCCCGGCTGGGTCCCAGGCCATTGCCGCGTCCTGGCGGCTGGCCGGCGGACCGGCGGCGACCAGCTGCTGCCAGCTCCAGCCTGCCGGCAAGGCCCCGGCGGTCTGACCTGCCGATCCGGGCAGCGCGGAGGCTGACGCGGCAGTAGGAGAGGCTTGCGGGGTCTCCGTGGCCGTGGGCACAAGGGGAGCGGACGCGCCCGGCACTCGCCAGGTAGCGCCGCCGTCATTGCTCTGGTAGCTGCCGGTGTCGTTGACGAAGCTCAGCTGATTCGGATTCTCCGGGTCAACCGTGAGCCGGCCGCTGTCATACATGGGAACGGCCATGCCTGCGGTGTTGGTGATAATCGAGCTCGGCATCAAGCCGGTGTCGATCTCGCTCCAGTGCAGCCCGTCGTCAATCGTCTTGTACAGCCCGGCCGGTGGCGATGCCGGTCCAGTGCCGTCGGAAGCATGCACGTAGATCACTCCCGCGGCGAGTGCCGGCACCACCGCGTCGACGTCATAAGCGCGGATGGTGCGTCCAGCAGGGTCCTGCGCGAAGGGAAGCCCATCAGCGCCGAGCCTGACAGGCGGAGCGCTGCCACCTGCGCTCATGAAGATTCCGCCGACGGCGCTGGAGCACCCCTGATCGAGGTAGTCGCCGGCCGCGCCCGCCGTACCAATGTACAATGGGCTATTGCCACTCGTACCGGTCGCGGCGAGTATGCGCACGCTGCTGTAGGAGCTGGGTGTGCAGCCGATCGTCGATACCGCGGCACCGGCGTTGCTTTGCCCCGACAGCGCCGGGACAGGAACGAGCAACGTCGACCATAGAGCGCCTCCGTCGGTCGAGTACTCCACAACGTCGCCGGCCGAACTACGTCGCGCGCGATACTGGTACTGAACGGGACCGAGGGTGGCGTTCAGGCGTGCACCTACCGCTGGATGGCTGCCGGCACGGCCCGCGGAAGCCTGGCGATCCTGATCGCCGGCCGCGATGCCGATCAGAGTTTGCACGACTACCGCCACGCGCACGGCGCGGCGCAGGAGGCCGGCGCTCATGAGCCGGCCGGCGCGGCGCCACGCCCGGGCGTACAGACCGTACCGACACCTGATCCCGATCCCTCGAGGCGCTTCGGCCAGTGGTCCGCGGCGCGTTCCATGCAGGTGCTCAGAACAGCCCGATAAACGGCGCTGCCATGTACTGATCCAACGAGCGGCCAATGATCCCGCGCAGGAGTGGATGCGCGACCAGAGAGTCCGGGGCAGACTCGGCCAGTGCGGCGGCCGCGGCCAGCGCTATGTCTCGCAGCGTGCCCTCGTGCTGTCGATCGAGCAGCCACGCCTGCCTCTGCAGTCGTCCACGTAACGTAGCCCGTGTATCCCCTCCAAACAGGGTGTTCACGAGCTGGGCATATCGTGACTTCGGGATGTCGCGCTTTCCGGCAAAGAACTCCGGACCTATCGATTCCGCGATTGGCTCCGAATCCACGAGCCACGACGCAAAAGCCGGATGATCGAGCAGCTGACCCGATCTGAGCACGAGATCGTGACGGTGTGCAAAGGGAGTGTCGTCCATCTCGACAGAGGTCGCTTGTTCATCCGCAGCCGGCGGTAACTGATCATGAAAATACGGTTCCCAGAGCTCGTAGTGCAGCGGCGGCTTGCGTCCCTTTGCTACGCCGGTCTCGTAGGCCGCTGCCAGAGCGCCACGGGCTGCCTGCACGTCAATTTCGACCATTGGCGGCTCAACCAACTCTTCAATCGGCGCCTCGCCAACCTCAGGTGAAGGTCGCTGAGACGCCCCCAGGATGTCGCGGATGCCGTCCCTGTCGTTCAAATACACCATGACGATGAGGAACTGGCGCGTTGCCCATTGGCGCGTCAGCGCGAGCAGCTGCGATCCATCCCCATCAACCGAGCTCAACATCACGCGCTCAAGGTCCGGCAACGGACGCTCAGTCGAGACAGTCGCCGCGGAATCGGGCCGCAGGACCTGGAACCGCAGGCGCCGTGCCGCCGCTTCTGCCTCTTGTCGAACAGCCACGTTGCGGGAGGAGCGTGCTACCCGATCCAACGCCCCAACCGCGCGGGTATCCGAGAGATTGATCAGAGCCGAGATACAAAGCATCTGCAGATCAGGATCGACGTCCAGGTGTATCAAGCAGCGAAGAATCCACGGCAGCGCGGGCACCTGTTGCTCAAGTGCATCTCGCACGAACGCGTGGCGCTGGTCGGGTCCGAGAACTTGGAGGAACGCCAGGACTTCCTGCAAAATCTCACCGTCGGCGAGGTTCCGGTCGCCGGCCTGTAGCAGCGCTTCGACCAGCGTATCATCGGGATCCAGCAGCGACGCAAGGAACGCCCGGCGCGCCTTGGGCTGCCCCCGCGCTGCCCAGCCTGCTCGCCGGCGCGCGCCCCACCGCACGATATCGGCGACGGCGCCGTCCGCGGCGATCCGCTTCAAGAGCGCCGGCGCGCGTCTGCCTGCCATGCCGCCGATGAGCTCGAACGCGACGCGCGGCACCTTGACACGATCGGCGTGAAATCGCTCTACGATCATGTCCGGGAGCAGGCGCCGATACTTCCACAGCTGCTTGCTTATGGCCGCAAGCTGAGGTTCGTCACCGCCCAGCAGGGTTTCCTCAAACTCATCCAGCATGGTCTGTATCGCCATGGTCTGGGCGTCAACATCCGGAGCCAGGTGCAGATGGCGACCGGGCGACTCTGGGCTGGTCTTGGCCGCGTCTTCAGGCGCGCGAATAGCCGTTCTCCCTCCCAGCCGGCGAAACACAGGATTAATGTAGCACCCCGCGGCCTTCCACGTGTCGGGCAAAACCTGGCCACACCGGAGATCTGCCTTGGGTCTGTGGGGGTGTACCGGGAAGGTCGAACGCGATACACTTGGGGAAGCGAGCCCCGGTTCTGGGAGGTACACCGGCATGGCACTCTGGAGAGAACCTGCACCAACAGCGGATGAGCTTTTCCTGGCCGCCCTGGCAGACGACACGGAGGATGCACCCTGGATGGTGATGGGCACGGCGCAGTTCTGGTCTGCCAGCACCTTCGCCCACACACTGGAACAGTACGCGCGCGACCATCGGCTTCCCTGGTTTGTGGCCTGTATGCTGCCCATCCGCTTCGAGGCCGGCACGCCACCCACGCTGCATCAGCTGGCGCCTGACTGCTTTGTCTCCTTCGTACCTGACCACGCACGCACTTCCTATGATCTGCGCGAGGAGGAAGTGTTTCCGGCATTCGTGTTGGAGGTGGTCTCGCCCTCGAGCGTGGAGCGCGACAGCAAGGACAAGCTGAGGGCCTATGGGCGACTGGGCGTGCAGGAGTATGTGCTGTTCACGCCGTCCGACAGAGCACCTGGCCGACTTGCCGGCTATCGGTGCGATGGTGTGGGGCGCATGCAGCCATGGCCGAGTGACGCGGACGGCAGCCTGTGGAGCGACGTGTTGGGGCTACGCTTGATCGTGCAAGACGGCCTGCTGCGCGCGTGGACGGCCAAAGGCGAGCCACTTCGGACACTTGCCGAGGAGGCTCGCGCGCGCGAGGCAGCCGAAAAGGAGACGGCGCGCCTCCGACTTGAGCTGGAGCGGCTGTTGAACAGATCTGACCGCTGAATCTGTCTTCAGCACCCTGCCCGCAGACACGCCCTGGGAGCGGCTGATCGTCCTCGCTCACCAGCGCTGGGTGATCGAGCAGTTCTATGAAGATGCCAAGGGCGAGTGCGGCCTGGACGACTACCAAGGTCGGCGCTTCAGGGCGTGGTCCTCTGGCTGATCACCACAAACCGCATCAAGACCTTTCGCCCGCGAAGGAATCAACGAAGGAGTACTAACGGCGTGGTCAGGCCCCGGCTGCGACGGGCACGAAGCCGCCTCCGGGCTGGTAGTCAGGGGACTGGTGACGGAAGTACGTGTTGTAAAGGTGCCCGTAGTGGCCGCCGCGTCGCAACAGGGAATCGTGCGTGCCCTCTTCGACCACACTTCCGCGGTCGAGCACGATGATCCGGTCGGCCTCGCGCACGGTCGAGAGCCGATGCGCGATCACGATGGCCGTGCTGCCACGCAGCACCAGGTCCATGCCTTCCTGAATCTGCGCTTCGGTGAGCGGGTCGACACTGGCGGTGGCCTCATCCAGGATGATGATCGACGGGTGCTGCAGCAGCAGGCGAGCCAGAGCTACCAGCTGGCGCTGGCCGAGAGAGAGCGAACGTCCCATCTCGCCGCAATCTGTGCCCAGGCCGTCCGGCAGGGCATCAATCCAGTCTCCTCCGCCCACGCGCATAGCCGCCATGCGCACCTCGTCGTCGCTCGCCTCGGGGCGCGAATACCGGATGTTGTCCAAAACGGTCCCGGCAAACAGGAACGGTACCTGTCCAACCACGCCAAGACGCCGACGATAGGACGACAGGTCGAAGCTGCGGATGTCCCGACCGTCGATGAGCAGGTCGCCCGACTGGTACTCGTAGAAGCGCGCGACCAGTTTCCCCAGCGTGGACTTCCCGGCGCCCGTATGCCCAACGATTGCCACCATTTCCCCAGGTTTGATCGTCAGGCTGAAGTCGTCCAGTACCTGCTCCTGCTCGGAGTAGCGGAAGCTGAGATGCTTGAACTCGATCCTGCCGGCGACCTGGTCGACAGGCAGGCCAGCGTACTGTCGCACGCGCGGTTCCGCATCGATGAGCGCAAACACTCGCTCGCTCGCGGCCAGGCCCAGCTGGAATTGGCTCCAGAAGGAGGCAATGCCGATCATCGGGTTCCAGAAGATCCAGATGGCCTGAATGAAGAGGTACCAGGACCCGGCGTCTATCGCGCGATCGAGCACAGCGTTGCCACCTACGAAGACCACGATAATGGTGCCAAGGCCGGCGAAAAATACCAGCACCGGGAAAATGCCGTTGTAGAGCAGGCCTTCACGCAGCGTCACCTGGTAACGCTGCTCGTTCGTGGCCCGAAACTCGTCGTAGAGCGCTCCTTCCTTGCGGAAGTTCTTGGCCACGGTGATGCCCGTGATGACCTCCTGAATGGTGCTGTTGACCTTCGCCAGCGCGCGCTGCGCTCGTTGCGACATGATGCGCGCGAAGTGCCTGAAGATAAGCGTGGTCGTCGCCACGAACGGAGTTATCGTCAACGCCAGCAACGTCAGGCGAGCATCGATGCGCAGGAGCACGCCGACGAAGATCAGCATCAGCAGCACCTGGCTCATCAGCTGCACGGTAAGCGTGACCACATTGGAGAAATCCTGGCTGTCGGAGGTCACGCGGCTGACTATGCGGCCCGAAGCATACTCGTCGTAGAACGAGAGATCGTGGCGCAGCACGGCGTCAAACGCATCGACCCGAAGCTGCATGACGACGTCTCCGACGGCGCGGGCAGTGAACCACTGCCGGACGAAGTTGCAGATCCAGGACAGCACGCCTGCGGCGAGAATAATGCCGACCAACAGGCCGGCGCCAGACAGCGTGCGCGACTTGGTCAGCTCGTCGACGCCGTGGGCAACGGCGAGCGGTATCGTGGCGTCGAGCAGTGAGCTGCCCACGACCAGGCCGGCCACGACCAGCATCAGCCGCCTGGCCGGACCGAAATAGCGCAAGATGCGGCCAAGCAGCACGCGATCCCCGTAGACGCGATCGTATTTCTCCGCGTCCAGACCACCGAAGATCATCTGTCTGTTCCTTCCAGCTAGCCTGCCTGGCCGGCGCCCACCAGTGCCGGTATGGCCGGATCGTAGTGACTGAAGATGCGCCGATACATGTCGCAGCGGCGCAGCAGCTCGCGATGCGTTCCCTGGTCAACCAGCTCACCCTTGCGAAGGACCAGCACCCAATCGGCCGTTCGTATCTGCGACAGGCGATGCGTGATCAGCAGCGTCGTTCGGCCGCTCTCCAGTCGACGCATGGCCTTCTGGATCTCGTCTTCGGTGGCGCTGTCGACGGCGCTGGTCGAGTCGTCAAGGATCAGGATGCGCGGGTCTGTGAGCAAGGCGCGCGCGATGGCGATGCGCTGTCGTTGCCCGCCTGACAGCGTGACTCCGCGCTCGCCCAGTACCGTGTCGTAGCCATCGGTGAACGTCATGATGAAGTCGTGCGCTTGCGCGTCGCGCGCGGCAGCTTCGATCGCACCGCGATCGACGTCGCTACCCAGGCCGAAGGCGATGTTCTCGGCGATCGTGCGTGAGAACAGGAAGACATCCTGCTCTATTGTGGCGATCTGCGAACGAAGAGCGTCCAGCTGCCAGTCTCGTACGTCGACGCCATCGATGCGCACGTGGCCACGGCCGGCGTCATATAGGCGATTGATCAGACGCGTAAGCGACGACTTCCCGCTGCCGGTCTGGCCGACTATCGCCACCGTCTGGCCAGGCTCTACCGTGAACGAGACGTGCTTGAGCACCATGCCGTTCTCGTAACCGAAGCTGACGTCCTCAAATCGCAGCTCCCCGCGCATTGGCGCCTGATAGCCGGCCTCATTCTCGTCCAGATCGGTCTCTTCCCGCATCAACGCGAGGATGCGATCGGCGCCGGCGAAGCCAAGCTGTACTACGTTGAAGGCGAACGTGCCCATAAACACGGGATAGCCGAAGTTCCCCAACAGGCCGAGAAAGCTGACTAGGCCGCCTACGGTGAGATCACCCACGGAGACCAAGTAGAGGCCGTCGAGCAGCGCGAAAGCGGTGGTCGCCGCCAGGAAGAGCGGCGGCAGGTAGCGGCTTTGTATCAGGCCGTTTCGCACGAAGAGGTCGCGGTATGCTCGCGCCTGCCGCTCAAATTTGGAGCGTTCCTGATACTCCTGCGCGGTGGCCTTCACCAGTTCTATGCCGTTCACGGTCTCCGCGAGATCCGCATTGAGCCGCCCAAACTGGTCGCGCATCGCGCTGGAGACAGGTTTGAGCTGCTTCATGTAGTGGCGAAGCGCAAGCACGTGAACGCAGAGAAAGATGAGGGGCACGAGGAGCAGTCGCCACTGCAAAAGGCCGATGAATACAGTTGGAATGATCAGCACCACCGAGGAGTCGAAGACTGTATCGAAGCCGGGCACGACCATGTCGCCCAGGAGGCCGACGTCATTCGCGACGCGCGCCATGACATCCCCTACCCGCTGGCGAGAGTGGAAGGTCTGGCTCTTGCCAAGAAGGCTGAGATACAGCTCGTCTCGCGTGTCGCGCGCCAAGCGCTTGCCCAGCACCTGGATCAAGGAGCGCGCGGAAATGTCGAAACTGAACGTGCAGAGGATCAGGGCCAGCATGAGCAGCGCGGCATGCCCGAGGTCGGCGCGGGGCGTCTTGCCGTGCAGCACGTCGTTGAAGGCGCTACCCGTGACCAGTGGCACGGTGCTCCAGAAGGCATTGCACAGGGTGCTGGAAACAGCATATGCCACAGCCAGCCACTTATAACGGCCCAGATGGGAGGCGATCCATCGGACCGAACTCGTCTGATCGTACGTGTGCGCGCCGGGGACGGTGAACTCGCGTTTCGACACGCAATGCTCCCTACCGCATGGTGAAAGTACGCGTGCGCGCAATCATGGTTACGGGAGAATTGAACGAGCAATGGGGTCACACAGCCGTCTCACCACCACGGACCGCGGGCGCGCACAGGTGACTCTAGCAGGCATCAGACCGAGCGTCAAGGACATCCAGGCGGATTGTTGCGTATTTCACACGCGCGCCGTGCAGCCCGTGACACGCTCGCGGGGCAGGCGCAATCGAGGCCTGTCTGCCCCGGCAGCGCGCGCCTGCTCCGGCACCCGGACCCTGCGCCGCGATAGCGCGCTCTTCCAGTGCGGCGACTCGATCGGCGCCGCCGGAGGATACACAGGACCCTACCCCTCGACGCGCTTCCGCAGCCGATCAAGCTCGGCGCGCAGAAGCGCGATCTGCTGGGCCTGCCGTTCCTGCTCCGCCTGCATTCGAGCGTACGCCCAGCGGCGCTCCTCCCGCGTGGGCACAAGCAGGCCGGACCGGTCGTAGGTGCGCAGAAACGCGCCTTCCGGGCGGAACGCGACTCCCAGCTCCCTGGACTCGTAGCGGCCGCCGGACTCCGGCAGCCAGCGTTCTACCTCACCCTCGCGCTGGCGCCAGCCCCGGCACGGCTCGTGAAGATACGCCTCCGTGGGATCGAACAGCAGATACTCCTGCACTCCCAGCGCCAGGTATCCGGCGCCTTTGCCCTGCACGTCATCCACGTCGTAGTGCCAGGTTGCCGGGCTCACCACCTCTATGACCAGCGCCGGCGGACCATCGACCGCGGTCACCATCTCCGCCCGCGCCTCGTTGCCCGCTCGCGGGTGTACCATGATGTCCGGGCACGGCCGCCATATTCGACCGTCCCGCATGCGCGCTACCAACGTATGCTGGTTCCCCACATGCCAGGGCAGATCTGCCGCTTCCGCCACGTCCTGCAGCGCGTCGAACACACAGTTGATCGCACGCTGGTGCCAGTCCGTCCCCACGAGGTCCTCCTCCTGGTCGTCGTGCAGCCAGATGTCTTCCGTGACAGGCTGAGCGGTCATTTGCACACCTCCGGTGGTCGTTCGCGGGTCTAGATCCAGTATAGCCCCCCGATGCGCTGCCTTTGAGAGCGGGATATCCGCGGCAGACGGCGATGAGCGCGCCTGACCCGGAGGATCATATGGAGCATCGCCTTGGGTTTTGACACCGACCGCTGCTTGCTGCATGGTGAAAGCAAACAGGACGCAATCAACTTCAGCAGGAAGGACTTCCGTGCCCTCAGCGTGGCCCCGCGACCGTACGCTCTTCCAGGAGGGCGATCCGTACGATGCCCGCTACGATCTCCAAACCGATGCCGCCATCGCATACGGGATAGATGCGACGCTGCCGGCCAGGGTAGCTGCCTGGCGTGAGCACGGCTATCGCGCTCACGTGATGACCGGTCTGGCTTGGGGCAAGTACCAGGACTACGTGCTCGGGCGATGGGACGGCAGCGATCACTGGGACGACGCACAGCGCCAGGCTGATGGCAGGCCCAAGCTGCACGGCCCCGATATCCCCTATATGGTGCCGAGCCACGCCTATGGCGCCTATCTCGAATCGCTGTTGCGTGTGGCGATCGTGGCCGGAGTGGAAGCAGTGTTTCTCGAGGAGCCGGAATTCTGGGCATCTACCGGGTATGGGCCCACATTTGAGCGGGCGTGGCAAGCGCGCTACGGGATTGCCTATCGCGATCCGGGCACGGATCCGCACGCATGGACCCTCGCCGCCGAGCTCAAGCTTGCGCTGTACCGCGATCTGATCTCTCGCCTGTGCACGGCGGTGAAACACTTGAGCGCCGGACGCGATGGCGGGCCGATCCCATGCTACGTCGCCACGCATAGCCTGCTGAGCTATGCGTACAACACGATCGTCAGCCCGCTCTCGGCCCTTCGCGAGATCGAGGACTGCGGTGGTGTCGTCTTGCAGGTCTGGAGTCATACCGCGCGCAGCCAGGTCATGTACGAGGGGCGGCGCGGCGAGAAGCTCTTTGAAGTGGCGTTCCTCGAATATGCCTCGGGCCTCGAGCTCGTGCGCGGCACTGATCGGCAGCTTTGGTTCCTCGCGGATCCCGTCGAGGACAGGCCGGACTACGGCTGGGATCGCTATCGTGCCGACTACCACGCCACGATCATCGCCTCGCTGTTCCACCCGAGCGTCGGCGCCTTCGAGGTGATGCCCTGGCCGATGCGCGTCTTCACCGGCCTCTACCCGCGCCGCGCGGACGGTCCGCCCGGCGACCCCATCCCCCAGGTTTACGCTTCCGAGCTGCTGGCAGTCGCCAACGCGCTGAGCGGCATGCCGTCTGAGCCGGCGACCTGGGACTGCGGATTTCAGGGCGTAGGTGTCCTCGTGGCCGACAGCTTGATGTTTCGACGCCGCGGACCCGCGCAGGACGATCCCGAGATGTCGGCATTCTTCGGCCTGGCACTCCCACCGCTGTGTGCAGGCATGCCCGTGCAGCCGGTGAGCCTGGAAGCAGTCGCGATACTCGGCGTGCCGGATGACCTGCGGGTGCTGTTGCTCAGTTATGACGGCATGACGCCGCCCGGTGCGGCAGCGCACGAGCAGCTGGCGGCGTGGGTGCGGGACGGCCACGCTCTGATTCTCTTCGGCGCTGGAGAGGGACCGTACGAGCGGCTGCCTGCCTGGTGGAACGCTGGCGCCGGCGGGCGCGGTCCATGGCCCCATCTGTTCGGCGAGCTGGGCATACAGGCGCGGGCAGGGCTGCAAGACGCCGGCCGAGGAGTGGTGTTGGTCGAGCCAGAGGGTCCGGTCGCCCTGGCGCGCAGCCCCGAAGGCGCCGGCATAGTGCGGGCGCGCCTGCGCGAGGTGGTCGCCGCGCTGGCAGGGGACGCAACGGCCTATCGAGAGCAGCGTCACATGGTCCTGCGGCGCGGCGCCTATGTGCTCGCGGCGGCGCTCGACGGCGGGGAGAGAAGTGGTGGCCCCGCCGTCACGCTGCGAGGATGCTTTGTCAACATGCTTGACGGCAGCTTGCCGGTGCTTCGGGCCCTCGATCTCCGGCCGGGCGAGCACGCCTTCCTTCTCGACGTCGAGCTCCGCCGACCCGAGCAAGTGGCTGTGCTGGCCGCATCAGCGCGCGTGCGCGACGTCGCCATCGCGCCGGGAAGCCTGAGTTTCCATCTGAGTGGTCCGACCAACACGCGCGCGGTCGCACGTCTGCTGCTTCCCGCGGCCCCGCGGTCCGCTACAGCCGGCGCCGATTCCGTGGGCCTGTCCTGGGACGCAGCCAGCGGCACGGCCGTGCTTCGCTACGAGAATCGTCCCGAGGGCGTGCGGTACACGGTCGAGTGGTGATCGCGGGGTCCCCTGCCGGGTACCGCTACGAGCGCGGAACACCGGCGGGTGTTCCTCGGCATAGCGGCGATGTGCGGCCCGAGGATATTCGATCGACGGCAGCTGCCGGAAGTGCTCAGGCAGCCGTCAGCGCAAAGACGACCAACTGCTTGTTGTCCGGACTGGTGATCTGCAGCTTCAACCCGCCTGCCAGGCTGATGGCCGCGCGGCGAGGGCCGTAGCCCGCGCGGGCGACGAACGTCGCCTGGCGCACCGTCTTCCCCTTGGCATCCAGCACCGCGAGCTGCAAGTGCGCGATCAGAACGCTTGCGTCCAGGAGGGGGATACCGTAGAGCGCGCTGAACGTGCCGTGCGGGCCGTGCAGCGAGGCAATACTGATGGTCGCGGCGCCGCACCCGTTGACGTACAGCGACCACTGTTCGAGCGCCACCTGATGGATCAGCTCGTAATCCTGCGTCGCGACGCCGACGTTGCAGGACACCGTGAAGCCGCGCGGATCGATGGCGGTGCCGCCTGTCGTGCTGACCGGCGGCTCGCTGGGCGGAAACACGCGGTCGTAAAGCGTGGCGTGCCCGGTCAGCCGCAAGTCATAGAGAATGCCGTTCGCGTTGCTGGTGAACGTGATCTGTACAATGCTGGCGCCGGTTATGCTGGCGCCGATCACGACCCCGGGTTCGCCGCGACTGGCGGTCACGGTCTTGGTGGTGAGAGGCTTGCTGTTCTGGTCGAGAACCACCAGGTGAGCGGCCATCGTCTTGCCGCCGCTGCTATCCGCCACGCCGATTTTCGCCGAGAAGGAGCCGGTCGCGTCGGTCATGATCAGCTCCGCAACGCCGCAGCCCTCGACGGCCACATAGTTATCACGCAGCACCGGCTGGTGATCCACCGACGTGTCAGACGTACCCAAGCCTGCGTTGCAGATACCGACCACGGCATCGGGGGCAATAGGAACCGATCCGCCGCTGGGGCTGCCGAATTCCTGGTGGTCCGGATTGTGGTGCGGCGCGACCGCGGACGGCAGAAAGCTGAGCCCGGCGACGACGAGCTGAACATCGGTGTTCCCGCCATCCATGGTGAACGTCGCCGTGCCGCCACCCTGCAGGTTGACCCATATCGGCTGAAAGCCGCCGCCTAGGTAGGTGAGACCGATAGACTTGCGCAGGAGATGGCCGGTAGAGTCCAGAACGCGCAGCCCTACCTGAGTGGGGAGGCTGCTGTAGCTCGAAATATCGTTGACGCCGTAGCGTAGAGCCAGCGTGCCTTTTGCCGGCGCAGGTATCTTCACGGTGATCTTGCCGCAGCCTTCCATCTGCAGCGAGCCGGTCGACTTGACTACCACCGCGCTGACCGTGCCCGGTGCGGTCGCCGCCGTGGCGTTGCAAGCGAGCTGTATTGAGCTGGTAGGCACAGGCGTGCCGCCCGCTGGAAGGCCCCCATTCGCCAAGGGTGTCGCCGCTAGCGAGCGCGCCAAGCCGGTGAGCGTGAGCCCATACACGAAACTGTCAGTCTGCGTGGGGAAGACGAGAGCGAGCGTGATGCCGCCCGACACGTCGAAGTCGACGTGGGCAGCCGTGCCCTTCGTCGCGTTCACATCCATCGTGCGCAGGAGAAGGCCGCCCGACGCAAGCAGAAAGAGCCGCAGCATGGACGACGTGCCCGATGCCGTGTCGGATATGGCGAATGTTGCCTGGAAGTGGCCGCTCGCCGGATCGTTCAGATACAGCAAGGCCTGGCCGCAGCCACCGATATCCTGGATGGCCGTGCCCGTCGCCAGTGTCGTGCCCGCCGCCTTCTCAGGACCAGTATTCGGCGCTACGTTGCAGTTGTGGACGAAACTCGCGGGCGTGAGCGCTGCCCCACTCGGCGTGCCCAGCAGCGGACCCGGGAAGACCGGCGCCGCGAGTGCGGATCGGGCTCCAGCGCGCGCGGCAGGCGTCGAGGCCAGAGCGCTCGCCGTGTTTGCAGTGGAGAACACTATCATTGCCAGCGCGGCGAAGCTCCTCAAGATCGGCAATCCCGCGCGAAACGACCCACCCATACCATGCACTCCTTCCTGACAACTCTGCTCAGGCGCTCATTATCCTGCCTGGAAGCGGCGAGATCGAGCGCGATACTCCCATCCGGCGTCTTCTTCAGACTACCAGGTGCCCTGAATTCATCCGCGCGGCAGGCACATCACGAAGCGGAGCAGCTTCATGCCGCCCCGTGTACCCGGTGCGACCGGCAGAGGAGGTCGCGCGCGTACAACCCTGCTAGAGCCAACCTCGGCGACGATAATAGACGAGCTGTGACAGGCTCAGCAGAATCATGATGGACAGCACGAACCACCACAGGTAGCCGGTGTCGTGTTGCACCTGAGGCATGTCGCGGAAGTTCTGGCCAAACAAGCCGGTGAGAAAGGTGATCGGAAAGAAGATCGACGCAAAGATCGTCAAGCGCTTCATTACCTCGTTCTGCCGGTTGGAGACCATGGACAGATAGGCATCCATGGCATTGCTCATCAGGTCCCGATATGAATCGATCACTTCGAAGGTGCGAACAAGGTGATCGTAGATATCGCGGAAGTAGACGGCGTACTGCGGATCGATCATCTCATCCTGACGGGCAATCAGCCGGTTGAAGACCTCGAGCTGCGGACTGATGACCTTGCGAAGCGTGCCGAGCGAATGCTTTAGCGTGAAGATCTGCTGTAGCTCGGCGGGGGAAGGGTTATTGAGGATGCTCAGCTCCAGTGCGTCGATCGCGTCGTCGATGATGTCCAGAACCGGATAGTATGCATCGACCAGCCGGTCGACCACCTCATAGAGGGTGACTGTTGTGCTCTTTCCAAGCTGTGCGCAGGCGTGCTCGGGTCCCTGCGGGTCCTGCAGGATTTCCGGCATGGAGCCGTCGTGATTCGTGATAATGAAGGACTTGCCGAGGACGATATCCAGCTCCGGTACCGTTGCTTCCATCGTCTTGGGCTCGAAAGCCATGCCGTGCATGATCAGAACGTTGTACCCATCAAAGGCTTCAAGCTTGGCGCGTTGGCCGCGATGCAGCAGATCCTCGACCGTCAGATCCATGAGACCAAAAGCTTTGGCCACGAAGTCCATTTCTTCGCTTGTCGCCGCTTCGAGATCGACCCACACATTTGATTGCAGGTCGCGATGATACTGCTCGACTTCGACGGGCGATGGATCGACCAGAGACCGGCCGTCTCCGGTGTAAATGCGGACGTGCATCATAGGTACTGCTCCTCACTCACGATGTTGTCGCAGTAGTATTGAGCCGACAAGCGCTTCGCGGCCATTCCTGAGCCGGCCAGCCGACTGCCTTCAGTGTGGCACAGCGCACGCCAGACGTGGTTTCTTCGTTACGAAGCGTGAGGAACGTGGGCCTATGTACTCAGCAGGGCGCGCACCATCCGTGATTCCAGCGTTATCCTTCAGAGATGCGACAGGGTCGTGGCGCCGTGGTTGGGAGTTCTGGACGGGGGTGACGATGAGGCTGGGTGCTTGTGTTTCAGTGCATGTAGCAGTGACCTGTCCCGGCCTGCCGTTGGATTTCGTCGAAGAGAATGTCCAGCGATTTCTCTGCCCCGAGCGATCTGACGCGGAGTTCGAGTCCAATCTTGCACGTGCTCAGCAGCTGCCGATTCAAGTCGAAGCAGCCAACGCCATGTTTCCATCCGATCTGCGCCTCGTGGCCGGGCCGGGCCTCCCCATCGATGGAACGCGCGTCCAGCGCTACGCGCGTACGGCGATCGAGCGCGCCGGTCGTGCCGGCATTCTCGTGATCGTGTTCGGAAGCGGCGCTGCGCGGGCGCGCCCGGACGGTGTCTCCCGGGAAGAGGCGCTGGCGCAGCTTGGCGAACATCTCGCCGCGTGGTCCGTCTGGGCAGAAGACGCTGGAATCGTCCTGGCTCTGGAGCCGCTACGCTGCGAGGAGACGAACATCGTCAACACTATCGGGGAAGGGGGCCGGCTGGTGCAATCGGTTGCGCGTCCTGGTGTCGGTTTGCTGGTCGATCTGTATCACGCGGCCTGCAACGGCGAAGCGCCGGAGAGCGTGCTACCGTTCCCGTCGATCCTGTCGCACGTACATGTCGCCGAGATGCGGGACCGCTCTGCTCCCGGACGCTACGGCGAGGACTTTCGACCCTGGCTCTCCGTGCTCCACAAGATGGGGTACGATGGCCGGATCTCACTCGAATGCGCATGGCAGGACTTCGCGACGGAGGCCGGCCCCGCGATCGCCGCGCTGCGCGCGCAATGGAATGAGGCTGCATTGATGACTGTGAGCTCTCGATGAGCGCCGGTGCGCGTATTCCAGGCAGCGTGCTCGTAGGATGCGGTGTCGTGGGCGACGTGCATGCGAACGCCCTGGCAGACCTGGCACAGCATGGGCGGGCGCGTCTGGTGGGTGTTGTCGATATTGACGGCGAACGTGCCCGTGCGTACGGGACAAGGTGGGACGTCCGCTTCACCACATCTCTTCACGAAGCCTTGCACTGGCCCGACGCCGATATGGTTCACGTATGCACGCCGAGCGGGCTGCACGCGGAAATCGGCGTGCAGGCAGCGCGGGCAGGTCGGCATGTTCTGGTCGAGAAGCCTATCGACGTGTCGCTCGCACGCGCCGACGAGCTCATCGATGCGTGCCGGAACGCAGGCGTCCAGCTCGGGGTCGTCTCGCAGCATCGCTTCGACCCTGGGTTTGTCGATCTGAGGTCGATGGTTGAGGAGGGCAGGCTTGGCCGCCTCGTGCTCGGCGAGGCGCGCACCAAGTGGTATCGCGCTCAGGCGTACTACGACAGCGCCGCGTGGCGCGGCACGAGAGCTATGGATGGAGGAGGCGCGCTGATCAATCAGTCCATTCATTATGTCGACTTGCTGCTGGCTCTGTGCGGGCCGGTAGCCGGCGTTTCAGCCCTTCTCGCCACAGCCTGTCACACGATTGAAGTGGAGGACGTCGCGGCAGCGGTACTGCGGTTCGCCTCCGGCGCCATCGGCACTATTCTCGGCAGTACGGCTGTCTTTCCGGGGCTACCGGAACGGCTGGAAATCAGCGGCACTGAGGGAACTGCCATCCTCGAGGACGGCGAGCTCATCTTCGCCGCTACCCGGCGCGAGCTCGAGGCAGTCGGGGATCACGGCGCGCCTTGGTCCGGCGAACGCCCCCCAGCGACGCGCGCGGCTTCGCACGCTCCTCCATATGGCGGCAGGCACACCGACCAGATCGCGGATTTCGTCGAGGCGGTCGTGGAGGGCCGCCCGCCTGCGATTACCGGCCGTGACGGCCGCAACGTTCTGGCTGTTGTCCTTGCCGTCTACCGCGCGGCCGTGGAGGGCCGGGAAGTATGTCCCGAACAGGTTTAGTAGTTTGTCGCCAGTTACCCGTTGCGGAGTGCATCCGGCCTGAAGCTGCGGCATACAAGGGAAGTGCAGAGGCACCGCGCTGCCAAGGGGCGCAAACGGGGCGGGCTGACACGCCACCATAGGAGTCCCCGTCAACCACAAATGTGCGCAGCGCCAGCCACCACAGTCGCTCCGGACGCCGCCCTGGACGACCCACTCTCAGCATTCCGCGCCCCCGAATGTCGGGTGACCCGCGGTCACTGACGGAACAGGCGATACTCATTCGCCGTCACGATCGCGCCTTTGCCGACGGCGACGATGCCGGTCGCGGGCTTCAGACCAGGGATCTTGACCGCATAGAGCAGTGGCTTGCTTCCATTGATGCTTATCCGCGCCTGCACTCCATTCGGCTCCACGGTCACGCCGACGCCCACGAGATTCAGGCCGGAGCCTCTGCGGACGCTCTTGTTACCGAGCGGGCCCAACACGGCTTTGCTATGGCCTGCAGTCAGCTCCACGACCACGACCTGACCGATCGTGTTGACCACCGCCGCCAATGCCGTGCTGGTGGTTTGCTTCCGCCCGTGGACCTTTATGGTGGTGTTCGCGCGCGCGAACACCACGCCGCCCATGGGCGGCGTGGCGGTCTTGCTGGATAGCGCGAGCATGACATCCTCTGAGAATGGTTTCGCTCCGGTGAGGGTCGCGTACTGCGGTGAGCTTGCCTCGGCCCACAGGTTATTCGTGGCTGGACGCAGCACCATCAGGTCGTTGGCGACCAGAGGCGCGGCTCCGCCCGTCCAGCCGAGCCTATTGTCCAGAAAGTATGCGTCGACCTGGGCATTTCCAGCCTGAGACGGATTGACGCTGAGGCCGTCGCAAACCACTTCGGCGCCCGGATCGGCAATGATGCCCACGCCTCCTGTTGGCGTCGCGCTCCACGCCTGAACAGAGACAAATGTGGGCTGGCCGTTAATCACTACTGAAAACGTCCCGGGCTTCTGCCCACGGCCCGGCGCAAGGCTGAGCTGGAGCTGATTCACCGTGTTGTGTCCGAGCCGGATCGCGAGAGATTGACGCCAATCAATCAGCATCGACTTGTGTCCAGCGAGTGTCCTTTGCAGCGCCCAGGCCCCGGTGCCCCGCACCAGCAGTGCGACATTGCCTGGCGATGTGCCTGTCCGATCAGCCGCCACGATGCCGTAGCCGACGGTACTTGGTCCCTTGACAAGGCGGACGACTCCTCTCACGGTAAAACCGCTGTCGCCGGTGGTGTAGCCCTTGCGGATAGCCTTCATCGTGGTCGCGCCGCGGGTGTTGTCCATCCACAGCTCTCCGCCGTGTCTGGATATCGTGCTCGAGCTGTCCCAGGCGGTCGTCTGCGGAATGAACGTGTCGGCAACTGGTGTAGTTTGCAGCGGCGGGGCTGCCGTGGGACTCGCGGTGGGCACCGGCGTGTTGTGGGGCGTGACGGTCACCAGTGGTTCCTTCGCCGTGTTCGATGACGATGTCAAGAAGACATAGAGCAGTGCGACGATAGCAACCACCGCGACAATGCCGATGCCGGCGACCGGCCACCAGCGGAATGCTCTGGGTGAAGGCGTGCTCGCCTCAGCGTGCGCAGAAGTATGCGCTGTGGTGCGCATCAATGCCGTTAGCGCGGCACGCATCGCCACGGCGGACGGGTAGCTCAGCGCCGGATCGGTAGACGCAGCTCTATTCACGAACTCAGCGATGCCCACGCTGGCGCGTGGCGCCCACTCGCGCACCGGCGGAAACGGCCGTTCCAGCTCGTCCACGCCGACAAATACATCGCGACCGGTAAGCGCGGCATGGAGGATTGCGCCCACGCCGTAGATATCGTCGCGGACGCCCACCAGGCCGAGACGGCCGCTCTTGCCACGCTTGCCATCCTTTTCCGAGCGAGCGGCCGGCGCTCGCGTGCTCGGCTGGCCCGGAAGCTCCAGATAGGATCGAAGGCCGAGCCGCGGAGCCGTCCCGAAGCCGACCACACACGGCGTGCCGTCGTCCCGCGTCATCACATGTGACGGCTGGATCTCGCCGTGGACAAACGGAGGATGCCGTTCTTCGAAGTACTCGAGCAGGCTCACGAATTGGCCAGCCCAGTCACGCACCTGGCGTTCCGGAAAGCCCTTGCCGCGGTCGACCAGCACCGCTTCGAGGTTCCTGCCGGGCAGCAGCGCCATCACGATATAGTGGCGGCCGCCCGCGGAGAAACCGGAATACACCTCAGGCAGGCATGGGTGCTTGAGGTGTTCGATAATCCTTGCTTCGCGCGCGAAGCGCTCTCTCAGCGCCTCCCGATCGGCCGCCGTGCCTCCCGGTGGCGCCAACAATTCCTTGATCGTGACGCTCCGCTTGTGCCGCTGGTCCACTGCTTTGTACACGGCGCCGGTGCTGCTGACGCTTAACGTCGAAGCAATGCGGTACGCGCCATTGAGCAGCACGCCCTCGTGGAGCGGAGTACCGGGTTGGCCACAGACAGTGCAGAATGCCTGCTCGGCGGAGACCGGTGCACCACAGAATGGACAGGAGGCAGGTCCCTGAGAAGAATCCGACGCGTCAGGCAGTTCGGCTGTAGTCATGCTCAAACTCCCGGTGTGCACCCCGTCAGCGCGGCGTTGCCACAGCTATGGGCATCGTCCTATCCAACATTATGGCAGAGTCACCGGCCACGTGGCTGGAGCAGTCCCCCGAGATGGCCTGGTCACGGGTGCTAGAATAACCGCGAGGCCGCGCGGATCGAGGCGGCCGTAACGGCACGCATAGTCCGGAGGACGCCTCAGATGGATGTCGCACAGGCTGACGGCGGCGGGCAGCGGGCTGCCTCCATGGAATCACTGCTCGCCGAGATTCGGCACTACCTGAGCTCTCGCGGCGACCCAGCTCTCGTCGCCAAGTACGCGAAGTACTTCACCGAAGGGTACGACGCTTTTGGCGTTGCCGGCGCCGAGTACGACGCGGAACGTGCGCGATGGCTCGATTGTCACCGCGACGAGCTCGGCATGGACGGCTTCCTCGACCTCGGCGATCTCCTCTGGCCGAGCGGCAAATACGAAGAGGGCTTTCTGGCGATCTACTTTGCCGGCAGCTTCAAGAAGCAGTTTCAGCCTCGCACGCTGGACCGCTTTGCCGCATGGTTCGCGCACGGAGTCCGTAACTGGGCGCATGCCGACACGCTCTGCGGAAGCCTCCTCTCCGAATTCCTCAGCCGCGATATCGTGCCCCTCGAGGCGTTTGAACCCTGGCTGCGATCGCCTCTCAGGTACCAGCGGCGGGCCGTGCCGGTCACCATGCTCGCCCTGCTGAAAACGACGCGCGATGTGCCGCCATTGCTGGACTTCCTGCGACCGATGATGCTGGACCAGGAGAAGGTGGTTCAGCAGGGCGTCGGCTGGTTCATGCGCGAAGCGTGGAAGCGCGATCCTGATCCGGTGGAAGCCTTCCTGCTGGAATGGAAAGATGTGTCGCCGCGCGTGATCTTCCAGTACGCTACGGAGAAAATGACAGCGGATCAGAAGCAGCGCTTTCGCAAAGCCCGGTGACGCCACGAGCAGGAGGGCTGACATCACCGGCGCGCTGTGCGACAATCAAACTCCTGGTGTGCACCCCGTCAGCGCGGCGTTGCCCAGCTATGGGCATCGTCCTATCCAACACTATGGCAGAGTCAAAGGACGCGTGGCTGACCCGTCCTCGCCAGCCCACGCCGCAACAGCGCCTCCACAGGCTCCGGCGCACATCAGTTGCAGCACGGGCGACCGAGCCGGTCACGGATGCAAGAGCTTCTCACGTGCCGTGCTATAATTGCTCTGATTGCTTGGTGCCCTATTTGTGGCTTTGTGGTGCTGACTGTTGCGAGCCCTGGCAGCAGGCCCTTCATAGCACTGGAGCGCCTGCTGGAGCGGATTCGCGACATAACGCGCTCGTAGCATATCGATAGTGCCGTGCTCCGATACGGCATGGCTCACGGGACGATCTTGGCTGCTTGCTGATGGCGTGACTGGTCCCAGCACGTACTCGTCGGCCACGTATCGACGTTGACCGCAACTGTTCCAGCGCCCGGGCGCGAGCGTGCGCTTGGTGCTGTCGAGAGAATCCGCTTCGGCTACGAATTGGCGGGGTCGAATAGATGCTGCGTCTGCACGCGTCTCCGCAGCGGAAAGGAGGTGCAGCACACGGGTCCGAAGGCGCCTGTTAGGTATTCGGGGCGCTAAGGTCGTTCGATGGTTTGCTGAGAAAGGGAGAAAGCGCAAGGAAATGAATGGGCGAACGCTGTTTCGGGGTGCCCTTTTCATGGGCACTGTGCTGCTCATGATGTCAACGTTCCGGCCTCGGATACAAGGCGCCTCTTCGCAGGTGTCGATCGACCCAACCCCAACACCGGCTGCGTTGGGGCTGCCTAGCGCACCAGGCTTGGCTCATGCGGACATTGGCGTTGGCCTCGTGGTTCCGTCTCACGAAACCGATCTGGCCCCACAGCTTTCTCCGAGCGACAAGTCAATGCTGGTTGTACAGCGTTCAGATGGCACATCGGAGCGAATCCTGCTTCCTCCCGGGCAGGTCACCACGTATGTCAGGGGCTTGGGCGCTGCGAGGCTCGTCGCGATGGCTCCGCCTCTGTCCCTGATGGCGTTGGGTCAAGGCGGCAGCGTGCCGAACGGAGCGGTCTCGGCCAATACATCTTCAGGGGCAGGCCCCAGCCTGATCCCGCCGCCTACGCCTGTCCGATAAGGGAGGGAAGCTGGTATGGAAACCCGAAAGTCATTTTGGATTCTGCCGGCTCAAGTGTTGATGATCCTGGTGGTCCTGCTGTGTCTTTTTCCACCGGCAGCAAAAGCAGGAAACGATTTTGTCGACACAGAGCTGCGAGTGGACCAGCAGAGCGTGAACCAAGCACACGATTACAGCGCCCTCGTGGCGGCTACAAATGGTCCGGCCGTCAATTCCCCGTGCTGCTTCAGCACCGGATGGCTCAGTGCGTTCCTCGGGCAGTACAACGGTACTGTGTATAGCGGTCAGTTCTCCCAGGTCGGGCTGATGACCGACAACCAAGGAGGCATTTACTGGTTTGTCTACGCTGAGCCGGGTGTGCAGTGCCTGCGCGGCACGCAAGCCTGGGTAGGCGGCACTCCCGCTGCCGTTCGTGGCTGTGTGGGCGCCTACAATGATCTGGTGACGAGGGGCAACTGGACTAAAGTGGAGTTGGTCACGTACGGCCAGGGCTTCTGGATCGCTCGCGTATACGATCAAAACAGCGTGGGTCACGATGTAGCGAAGATCATGTCCACCAGCCTGAAGATCTACCGGGCTTCGGTGGTGGGAGAGGAAGGGTACGCGGCCGCAACCGATCCATTTCTTACCATGTCGTACTACTTTTGGCATCCCCAGTACATGGTGTCGGGCCAAGGCTTTCACGATTGGCCGGCCACCTCGCGGGCAGGTAGCAACTACCTTTTCGTGTCGCCGGCGAGTGTGTGCCCAGGACCCTACGGTGCGGCACTGAAACTATCGGGTGACGCTCGCTTCTGGTGGGACGGAAATGGAGGCGCTACCTGCAGCGCGAACCCACTGTTCTGACAAGAGAAGGCTGCGACGCACGATGGCCGTCGTGGAGTGAATCTGGGGCGGTTATCGTGCTTCCATCCTTGGCTGAGGGGGTGTTATGTGCTCGCGACTAGGCGTGGCGTCGGGCGTGCTTGCGTTGCTCGTTGCATTGGCGGCGATGGCCGCTCCATCACCTCCAGCAGCGGGAAGCTCTGCAAAGGTCTATCAAGTCACGGCCCACTCGCACGGCGTAGTCCTGACCATGGCTGTGGCGACGTTGATCAGCACGCGCATGAGCCGCTTGGCCGTCACGGTGACGCTGCAAAACACTGCTTCGCTGCCGGTGCAGATTCCGATCTACTGCACAGTTGATAACCCTGTTGTCCAGGTGATCGGGGATCATGGCGAGGTCGTGTACCCACTTGGCGGTATCCTGCCCCCGAAACGCGACGGGGGCTGCAGTCGCCCGCCGCCATATTCCCTTCTTCCCAATGCCATTCTGCGCGGTCAACAGAGAGTGGTCCTCCGCGCGATGCATCTTCGGGCGGCAGCCCTGGTGCAAGTCGGTCGCGCGGAGGTTTCTGTCGTCACGCCGATCATGGCGCTGCGATTTCAGGGGTAGCGTCGCTC